>JALHQT010000021.1 GCA_022841825.1 Anaerolineae bacterium | reverse complement strand
GAGTTCCTGCGTCGCAACATCAAATTCGATTGACAGCCCTGGATGCCCCACGTAATTAGTCGCCTGCGTTCAAAAATATTGCACGGGGTTCATCCCCGGCACATAACAACAGTCTGGAGGAAGCGATCATGGATCCGTCGGTGTCCGCCCGGATCCAGAGCATGTTCGCGCGCGATCGCGCGATGGCATTGGTGTTCGTTGCCGCGCTCTGGGTCACCATCACGTTCGTCTACTTTGCCATCTCGCCGCTCATCGACAGCGGCGCGCTCCGCGTGACGCTCACGCTGGGCGCCTTGCTCCTCCTGCTGTTCAACACCATGTCCATGTTCGCCATGATTCGCCACTACCGCGAGGACCGCGACCACATCTACGGTCTGGACATCCGCCATCTCGACGAACCGGAACAGCGGGAGCGGCCCTGACCATGGCATATCAGCCCCCGAAGCAAGGCGGCGCGGGCCAGATCGTGGACAGCCTGCTCATCCTGGTGCTGCTGTTCCTGTGCCTCCTTCTGCCGTTCGAACTCAAGAAGAAGTTCGCCGAAGAGGCTGCCGCAGCCCCTGCCGCTGCCGAACAGGCGCCGGTGAAGGAACCCACGTGGACCGATCTCGGGCAGAACGCTACCCAGGCGCAGCAATGGGAAAAGCTGGGCAAGACGCCGGCGGATGCCAAGGGCCTCATCGAGACGGAGTTCGACTTCGACAAGGACCTGCGATCCGGCTGGCTCTGGATCACCATCGCGGTGATCGTCGGCTACTTCTTTCTGCTGCTCAGGATCTCGGACCGCGAGTACCGCGAGGTGATCGCGGAACGCTTCGGCAACGACGGCCGATCGGGAGATGGACGATGAACATCTGGGTGCTGGTGAGCTATGGCGCGTGGGCAGTCTCGATCCTGCTGTTCGGCTGGATGATCCTGGATGCTCTGGCGGTCGGGAAGCAATACAAGGAGGACTTCCTCATGAGTTCGCGCGAGGGTGAGGAATAGTCCGGAGACGATGATGACGACAACCACAACGACAGAAGGCAAGGCAGGCAGCGGAGCGCAGCACATCAGCCTGCGGAAGGTTCTCGGGCCGGTGCACGTATGGGCGCTGGGCGTGGGCATCGTGCTCGTGGGCGAGTTCACCGGATGGAATTTCTCTCTCGCCAAGGGCGGCGCCTGGGGAGC
>JALHQT010000020.1 GCA_022841825.1 Anaerolineae bacterium | reverse complement strand
AACATCCGTCTCAAGCTCTCGGCGCGACACGCGTGGCAAGGGCTCAGCGTCACGCCCCTCCGCTATCGCCACGAGGCTCCTCATGAGCCAAGGTTGTAGCGGCGGCGCCATCGTGTTGTTGCTGACAAAGATAACGCTGATACGCCGGGACGAGTCCCAATAGACTAAATTGAAGAAGCCTTGATGATGCCCGGTATAGTAGCAGCGCGTGCGCTCCGGAGCGCAATACCAGCTTGAAAGAGATAGCGCGGACGCGTCATCTCCGATGCGCGCTGGTGACAAAGCGGCGGGGCGGATGGTTGCATCAAGCACGCGTCCATCGGCCCAAGCATTCGCCCAGGCATGCAGGTCACGCGCTGTAAAATAGATGTTTGATCCTCCGTAGAACGCCTCGTTATCAAATACGTCGAAGACATCGGCTTCTGGCAGGCTGGACCGAAGCCCCAACGTCCGCGGGTGCGGCCAGTCTAAAAACCGTGCGGGCCGTAAGAACGCATCATTGGCGCCCAGTTCGCCGAGCAGGCGCCCGATTTGATCGTCATAATACGCCCCTGTGACGCGCTCCGTGAGCAGAGCGAGGGTGTCGTAGCAAGCATTGCAGTAGCTGAATTCAGCCCCCGGCTCACGCAAGGGCCGAGGAGATGACCGCCGCATAAAACCCTGCAGCTCGATGTTATCCACCGCGCCGCCAGCGTCGAGGAGCGGTTGAAATGCATCATAGTCGGGTGCTCCCGATGTGTGACTAAGCAAATGCTCGATCGTCACATTGGCATAAGGAAACTCTGCGACATGCTGCTGTACTGGATCATCCAGGGCGATCCTTCCTTCATCGATCAGGCGCCAGATAAGCGTCGCCGTCACCGTTTTTGCAAGCGACGCTCCATCGGCCGCAGTGTCCAGCGTAAAGGAGCGCGTTTGATCCGCCGCCCCGAAAGCGCGCTCGTACACGATGTCGCCGTCGCGCCCGATAATCACGGCGCCGCTAAAATCTCCGGCCAGATGCAGGCGCTCCAACAGGGTATCAGCTTGGCTGCGAAGCGTAACGGTCTCGCGGCTTTCCGCGCACGCAGCGACCGCCAAGAAGAGCACCAGGACAATCTGATGCATCGTTAGCTTCATGGCGCGCCCCCCCATTGAAAGGTGCGGTGTCTTACCTCAAAGCTTGGGGGTTGGCACGGGCGCAGTAAGTCGGCGAACGGAGCGATATCGCGAATGGCTTGCGTAC
>JALHQT010000019.1 GCA_022841825.1 Anaerolineae bacterium | reverse complement strand
GCCGCCCAGTGCCGTCAGGACCGATGGCGTGATATGCGGCAGCATCAGTGCGCGCCCTCCCGTAACGCCAGGCTGGCACGGTTGTAGATCGTGAAGAGCGAGAGCAGCAGCATGATGGATAACGCGGCGGTGACCCAGGTTCCTTCTGTCACGCCAAGTCCGAGCAGGAGGGCGATCAGTCCGAATGCAAACGCTCGATCACTCTTACCCATCGGGCCGGCATAGTTGCGGGCTGCACCGATCTGAACTGCCACCACGCCGACCATCTCTACCATCACAGCCAGGATGACGAGGGCTACCACCAGCCAGAGATTGAAGCCTGGGACCAGCGCCAGCGGCAGATAGAGGGCGGTGTCAGACACCACGTCGCACAATTCGTTCAGGACGGCGCCGAGCCGCGTTTTCATATTGTGTTCGCGGGCGAGCATGCCGTCGATGGCGTTCAGGGCCATGCGAACGAACAGCGTTCCCGGGAGAAGCAGAAGCAGTGAGGTCTGGTCAGGATGCGAGGCAATCGCGCCGCCGACAATGCAGGATAGTGCCAGGGCTGTCAGGGTGACGTGATTCGCGGTCACGTGCGCAGCCGCCAGCGCATGAGTGAGGGGGCGCAGGACATTCTGAAATGCAGGTTTGAGTTGGTAGATACTGGCCATCGCGCTCTGAGCATTCCTACAAGTATGTGCCAGCGTAGCATGCCGACTCGGAAAGCCAAGTCAAATCGCCCTTGTTCGATAGTCGACCGCGCCGTCTTCACAGGCGAAATTGGCTATCGCTTACGGATCAGGAGGCGGCCTAGCCAGACCAACCCGACCATGCAGCCGGCTGTGAGTGCGAGCACAGAACCTGGAATCGTTGCCGCTTCGACCGGCGCCGGAGCCACGCGCAGCTCAGGTGGAAACGGGCGAGGCGGCACGGGGACCGATTTCCACTTCGACCGGTCCGATGGCACGCGCTGCTGATATTCATCGAGCGATGCCACGGCAGAGGTGCCCATCGCGCGGCTGGAGGGAATCTGCGGGATGTGAACATAGAGCACGGCTTCAACATCTTCCGTCAGCCAGTGCTCGAAGGGAGTGAGCGGTCGCTGCGGATCGGATTGCTGCAGGAGGTGGAGGAGATCGTTTCCGATCGCCTCAAAGCTGACCCGCGGCAGCAGGCGGGTGAGTTCCTCTGAAAAATAGCGATACACCTTCAGCCCGCTGGTCAGGCTGCGATCTGAGGCGGCCATGTAGACATAGCCCGCCGTCGCCTTCAGCCGGTTGCTGGCGCCTTGGTAAGGAATCTGCCAGCCGAGCGTGCGGAGTTGATCGATGCTGAGTCCCGCGCAGTTGAGCAGCGAGTGATCGTAATCCAGCTCGTG
>JALHQT010000018.1 GCA_022841825.1 Anaerolineae bacterium | reverse complement strand
CTGGCTTGGCTACGAGAGCGTGCGCCGCGTGCCCGTCCTGCGACCGATATTCGGACTGAAGCTTGAGCCAAAAGAAAATCCGTGACAGCCAGCGATAGCAGTCGGTTGATGCCACACCGGCGCGGTGCCCGATGAGGTCAACGGCCGGAATGGCCCCCAGCTTCGTGCCTTTCCAGCATTGTTGCCAATGGCAGGGTCGCTCGTGAGTTGCTGGTCGCTGATGCCCTGCTGATCAGGCGCGACATCGCCCAGGTCCGGTCGGTCGTAACATTCGGATATCCGAGGCGAGATTCGACCTTCCCGAGTGTGAACAGGCATCGTTGGAGCCCCCCCCCTCTCACCGTCGCGAGATAAAGCCAGAAGCGCGCCTATCCGCACCGTGACCCCAACGCTGATTCACACCCTCCGATTGGATGAGGAAGCCGAGGGGCTCGATCCCGATCAATCCGTCCGGCGGGCTCACGGTCCTGGGCACCCGGTGGACGCAATCTGTGTCCGTATGTTACACGACGCCCCGCGGCAGGGTACCAGCCACGCGGGTGAGATTCAGGTTGGCGGCGCCAGGGTCGTTGGCACGTTCGATGTCGGCGGATCAGGGACGACCAACTGCTTGTTTGTTGTCGGCGCAGGGACCTAGAGAACACGCGACTTGCGACAGCTCATCACCCTCATTCTCGTCGCTCTTCTTGGCTTGGGCTTCTCGTGGCTCGTCGGGATCGATGGTGCCCGGCAGCACGGAGTTCCGGTTGCGTTTGTCTGCGCGCTTCTCGCGTTCGCGATCAATTGGCTCGCTGCAATCCCGGCGATCACATTTCGCACGGAAACCTTTTTCGATCTGACAGGCGCGCTGACCTATCTCAGCGTCGTGGCCTGCGCATTGGTGCTTAGCGCGCCGAGTGGCGTCAGGGAACTGAGCATCGCCGCCATGGTCGCTGTGTGGGCTGTGCGGCTGGGAGGCATGCTGTTCACCCGGATAAGGCGCGCAGGTGAAGACAAGCGCTTCCGTGAAATCAAGACCGATCCCGTCAGCTTCTTCAGCATTTGGAACGTGCAGGCGCTGTGGGTGGTTTTGACATCTGCGTGCGCGGTGACTGTGCTGACGTCGCCTGTGCGCGAACCGGTCGATGTCTATTTCTTCGCCGGTGCGATTATTTGGGCGACAGGTTTCGTGATCGAAGTGGTCGCCGACGCGCAAAAGAATGCATTCCGCGCCCGCTCCGAGAATGCCGGCCGATTCATCACGACGGGACTTTGGGCGTGGTCCCAGCACCCCAACTATCTGGGAGAGATAGTGCTATGGACGGGCATTGCCGTTGCCGCCCTGCCAGTGCTGCAGGGTTGGAGCTGGCTCGCCCTGATCTCGCCTGCATTCGTTGCGCTGCTGCTGCTGCGGATAAGCGGAATACCCACGCTGGACCAGCAGGCCAGAGAGCGTTGGGGCAACGATCCAGCCTATCAGGATTATGTTAGCCGCACATCAAAACTGTTTCTTCTGCCCCCCGGACGGCGCGCTTAGGCGCCGATCGATTGTCTCATGACGCCGCACAGGAAAGACATCGCTGGCAACGCCAATCTGATCTGAACTTGCTCGATCTGACAGGCGCTGGATGTCGTGGCCTGCGTCCCCACGCCCTTGATGCTGCAGGCCCACTGGCGCCAAGAAAGCCGGTTTAGCTTGACCTGCCCCAGGATTTTAGCCCCCAAGCTTAGGTGGCGAACGGCAAGATTTGGCCCCGCTTCGCACCTTTCCAGCATTGTTGCCAATGGCAGCATCGCGCATGAACTGCCGGTCGCTTCTGCTCTGCTGAACAGGCGGGTGATCGCCCA
>JALHQT010000017.1 GCA_022841825.1 Anaerolineae bacterium | reverse complement strand
ATAAGTCTGGCGGCCGAGGCTGGATCGAGATTGGCTGTCGGCTCATCCAGCAGGAGAAGCACGGGCTTTACCAGCAGCGCGCGCGCCAGGCCGATCAGCTGCAATTGTCCAGATGAGAGATTGGTGTGTCCGGGGCCAATGCGGGTATCGAGACCGTTAGGCAATGAGAGGGCAAGGTCTGTCGCCCCAGCTGCGCTCAAGGCGTCGAAGACCTCGGCGTCGTCGACATTCGTGAACCGCGCAATGTTTTCCTTGACCGTACCTGGAAACATTTCGGCGTGCTGCGGGACATATCCGGCATAGCGGCCACGGTCGGCGTTTGACCAGGCGTGGATGTCGGTTGAACCGAGCGATACGGCGCCGGCATGGGGCGCCAGCGCGCCTCCGATGGTCTGCAGGAGGGTGGTCTTCCCGCTGCCGATTGACCCGACGAGGGCGATCAGAGCGCCCCCTTCAATCTTCAGCGAGAACGGATAGATGAGGGGACGCTCGGCGGCTGCAGGCGCTGCCGCCAGGCGGTCGATTACGAGCGTGGGGGCTGGCCGGGGAAGGGGTGTGTACTCGGCTGCAGGCTGCCACGTCTCGACAAGGTCAGCCTTGAGTGACCGCCAGGCTTCGCGTCCGCGCGTCAGGCTGCGCCAGCTGCCAACAATCTGGTCGACAGGTCCGATCGCGCGCGCAAGGATGATCGAGCCGGCGACGATTGTTCCTGGTGAAATCTGCTGCGACAGCGCGAGGGCTGCGCCAAACCCAAGCATCGCCATCTGAAGGACCTGGCGCAGGGACTTGGTCATACCCGCATAGGTGCCTTCGGCATCCGCGGTTTTCAGGCTCACGCTCTCAGCCTCGTCCCGGATCGCTGCATGGCGTGCGCGAAGCGCGCCGCCCATTCCCATCGCGACAACGGCTGGCCGCTGTCTTTGCATGGAGTTGGTCAGCAGCGCCGCCTGGGTCTGGATCTCGCTCGCGCGTTCGCTTGGCGCACGTGTGGTGGCTTCCGCAGCAAGTGCTATTGCGAGGACCAGCGCTGTCCCGCCGAGTGCGACAAAGCCCAGAAGCGGGTGAACGAGGAACAGGACAATGACGAAGAAGGGTACGAAGGGGAGGTCGAAAAGCGGCGAGAGGACGTTGCCGCTGTAGAGCTGAACCACGCTCCGCACTTTCCCGATGTCGGTATCGACCGACGTCCGGTTTCCGCTGCCCTCATACTTGTTGAAGACGCTTTTTGTGAGGTGTTCGTCCAGGCGTGCGCCGGCGAGACTCAGCACACGTCTGCGACCGCTCTCGGCTGCTGCGTAGATCAGCAGCAGGAAGACTGCGATCACGCTGAGCCATAGCAGCGTGTCGAGGGATCCCGAGATCATGACGCGGTCGTAGACCTGCATCATGTAGATAGGGGACACGAGAAGCAGAAGGTTCGATACCAGACTGAAGCCCAATGTTGCGACCCAATAGGGTCGCAACATCGCATTCATGCTTGTGCTGAAACCCGAGGCGGGTCGCACCGCAATGAGCGCCGATAAAGGCGGGCTTATTGCCATCCGTCCACGTCTCCATGGCTTACCAGGACATTGTCGTCCGTGAGATCAGTCTTGAAGACAGCGTGGCTGTCGCTCTCGAACGCATCAGACACGCTGTCGCCGCCTTGCCATTCGAGTTGCGCGGCTTCCGGCTGGTCATCAAGCATGAAGGGGAGAATGGACTTCTCCGAGGTCAAGGCGCTCGTGACCGTGGTTGCGCCAATGACACCGAGGTCAGACACATCATCGGCATCGCTGATTTCGGCATAGGCGAAGCTGACGTCCGCTGCGCGGATCGTTGTGCCGTCTGACCTGGTTACATCAGCGTAGCTATGAACCACGTTGCCCCACATGTCTGCGAACGGCTGGCCCTGGCCGGAGAGGTTGATTGACTGGATGCCAGCGTCGGAGAGTGAGCGAAGTTCGCCTGTCTCCGAAACGCCGTTACCGTCATCGTCGCTCCAGACAAGGAAGTCGGCCCATGCTTCGTCCTGCGCCGACAAAGCGCCGTCCTGGTTGCTGTCATAGGCACGCAAGCCTTGCAAATCAGTCAACGC
>JALHQT010000016.1 GCA_022841825.1 Anaerolineae bacterium | reverse complement strand
CTGCGTCAGCAGCGTGCAGCAGAGGCACAGCGCATGGCTGTCGAACAGGCGACACCGGAACACCAGCTCAAGGCCGCAAAACGTCGGGCAGAGATTCGCGAAATGCTTGAGGCGATGCGAGCAGGGCAGAAGTGGAGAAAACCAACATGACCGCCCGGCACGGCATCTGGGCTGGCTGGATGGTCCGGCCGGATCCGTTGATGAGCGTGGCGTGGCGGCTGTCAGCACTGCTGACGCGGCGCCACGCCGCCTGTTTTACCGAAAAGGAGGTCCATCGAGATGGAGTCACCCATGACAGCCACTGATGTAAGTCCGCAACAAAACCACAACGATCCGGAAGCCGCGCCAGCCAGCGTCGTGCCGTTCCCGGTCAGTCCGGATTCGCCTTTCGCCGATGGCTACGACATCGCTGCGGAGCGCGACGCGTTGGCAGATCTCGTGGCCGCAGGGCATTCCGCGCAGGACGATCCGCGCTGGGCGAGGTTCGTCGAACTGCGCGAACGGGAAAACGAGTTGCGCGAGGCGGCCAGGCCCGAAATACGGGACCTGACGCCTGCAGCCGCCGTGGTGGTCCGGGGAGTCAGCCCCGTCGCGAAACTCGGGCAATTGGCGGATGCCACGCCTGACACGATGACCCTGCACACCAAGGATGCCTATCGCATGTTCACGGGCCGTCTGGCAGACGCTGCAGCCAACCTGCCGCACATCCCCGGAGGCCGGCGGTTTGCGGCGATCCTCAAATCCATCTGGCATCTGTCGGCAAACGATAACCCTTACGCCGACTGGATCCTGGTGCGGATGTATGACGGTCTGGTCGCGATCCGCAACCATCTGGACCACGTGATCACGGCTCGTGAGGAAGCCTTCGATCTCCTGAAGCGAAAAGGGCTCACGCTGTCCGTCATGGGTTCGCGCAGCCCCAAGACCGTGGAACTCGGGTTTCGCAGTCCCTACGGCTATGCCACGGCAGAGGCGATCGTCGAGTTCGACTACTACGTGCGGATGGTCAAGACCCTCATCCACAAGGATCGCATCAGCGACGCGGAGGGCAGGACGGCGATCCGCCAGGTCGGCCGCGAGATGCGCGCCTTGTTCATCGAGCCGATCCGTTGGGAGAAACATTTGCTGCGCGATGAGTTGAGATCACTGAACCGCAACGATTTCCTGCCGGGCGCGGACGATGCGGCGCGCCAGCGTGTGCGCGCTGCCATCGCGTTGTTCGGTGAGGTGCCGCGCAATGTGTTCACCGGGGCGGTGGCGCCACGGCATACACGGCGCCGCGTGAAGCTGACCGATGCCGAACTGCGCCTGCTGGAACAGGCCTCCCTCAAAGCTGGCGAGGATGCACCGCAGCCTGACACGGAACTGCTGTGAGGGCGCGGTCGGTGATGAGTGGAGAACAGTGCCATGACGTTATGACTGCAATGGTTTCCCGTGAAACACCATACACCTGCGCATGGGGGAAGCGCTGGACGGTCATTACGGATCAGGCACGCATGGAGCAGGTCGGTTTGCGTTATTCAATGAAGCAATCAATCAAACGGAGGTAGTCATGTCGAACGAGTTTCGTGGTACCGGGAATGCTGGTGATCTGCCGGTCTTGAAGACAGTCCTGGTCGGTAACGAGGAGCGGCAGGTCGCCGAGCTGCGGGTGTTCTTTGACGAGTACCGCCAGGATGGCAATGGCGGGGTGGAGCAGGCCGGCGGATTCTGGCTGGACGTCAATGTGTGGGGCGAACGCCATGCAGCGGAAGTAGCCCGTCTCGTGAAAAAGGGCGCGCGGGTGCATGTCACCGGGCGTCTTGTCGAGTCCAAGTGGACGGTAACGGCAACCGGCGAGGAGCGCACCGCGTTCTATCTGAATGCGGACCATCTGCTCCTGAGTCTCACCCGGCTGGCCGAGGTCAGGTTCCAGCCGCGGCGGGACCTATCTGCAGTCAAGGTCTGAGCTTGAAGGCGAGCGTCGTTGCGGGCTGCGGTAGCCGTTCCTCGCTGGGTTATCCGGGTGCGGAAGAACTCCGCATGGTCCGGGCGATTGCGCGGCTTGCCCTGCTGGAAGCGGCACGCCATGGCGAATACCGCGCGAACTTTCATGGTTTTAGTGTTCTGGCCCGGCGGCAATGTCCGATCTCCGGCGACGGTGTTGTCGTTGCAGTGAATCTTTACGTGCTTCTCGGTGTGACTGTCGTCGAACGCAGCCTGGTGCGCACGATGGATAGCGCCGTGATGGAACAAATACCGTGAGCGATGGTCATCATCATTTGAACAGGCACTGCCCGACGTCATGCCGCATGGCGCGCGTCGTGCGGATGCGATCAGTGTTCTACGCTGGCTGTGTCAGCCCGCTTGATGCGCGTTACGCATCGCCCTTCGCTCGCAAGAGCGCAAAAACCGGTCAGATCTCCTGAGAACCGGTG
>JALHQT010000015.1 GCA_022841825.1 Anaerolineae bacterium | reverse complement strand
TCGGCCATCGCCGCCGATGTGCCGCCACTGTCTCCCCAGGTGAGGTCGCCGCGCTCGCGCACGTCAGCGAGGCGGACCCCCTCGCGGTCCAGGAAGACGGTAACGCCTGCGCCATGCTTTTGCAGGTTGGTGGCCGGGGAGAACGCCATGAACGCCGAGTGGAGATCGTTGGTGAAGCTGCCGAGGTGGACGACGATGTCCTGCTTCTGGGTGACCTGCGGCGTCTGCGCGTAAGCGGGAGGAGCGACAATCGATGCGCAGCCCGCGGCTAGCGGACCGGCTGCCAGCGCCACAAAGAGAGCACCAAGACCGAGAGGACGGGTGATCGACATGCGAAGTTCCTTTCCAGGAACCAGACGAAACATGGAATCCTAAGGTCGGAGCTGCAGGACCAACTGATGCATATCAATCGCGGCGCCCGGGCCTGTCTGGCTTCGGACCGATGCGTCGCCACCAACGGCGGTCGAACGACGTTGGCGTGAGGACCCGGTCGTTGCCATCCGCACGATCGAATGCCTGGTGGGCTCGTTGCCCATGTCCAGTGTCACACCTTCCCCGATGTCGGCATTCCGACTGGTCATTTGTGCGCTTCGGCCTATCGTGACCGGAGTTCGAACTGATGAATGGACATGGCTGTCATGAGCCTCTCCCTGGCTGATATCGCGTCTGCTGCAGGTGGCGTTCCCGTGCGTGCTCCGGCTGGGACAGTGCTCTTTCGACCCGATGATGCGTGCAAGGGCTTTATCGCCGTCCGTAGCGGCTGCATCCGCGTGGGGTTGAGTTCCGCAAGCGGACGCGAGCTCGTTCTTTATCGTGTGCGACCGGGCGAGATCTGTCTTCAGACCTTTTCCTGCCTGTCGGAAGGCAAGGCGTATGCGGCTGAAGGAATTTCCGAGGAAGCCGTGGAAGCATTCCTGCTCGCGCCGCAGACTTTCGATAACCTGTTGCGAGAGGACCCGCGCTTCCTGCGGCTTGTGATGACCTCGATCGCGACCCGATTCAAGGACTACGAACAGGTGGTGGAGGCACTGGCCTTCACGGGGCTGGAGGCGCGTCTGGCTGCAGCCTTGCTGCGCCTTGCTGGCTCCGACAACGTTGTGCACGTCACACATGAAGCGCTGGCGGCGGAAATTGGATCTGCAAGGGAAGCCGTCAGCCGCCAGCTTGGTCTGCTTGCCCGCAATGGGATTGTCTCACTTGCCCGCGGGCAGGTTGAAATCACCAGCCGTGGCGCCCTGTCGCGGCTCACCCAATCGGGAACGTGACTTGGTTACAGACGCCGGCGCGGCGCGGTGTGCATGTTCCTGATCGATGAAGGAGATGCATCATGAAAGCCAATGAAGGTATGATCGACCGCGCGCTGCGTATTATTGCGGGTATCGGTGTCCTGTCGCTCGCGTTCGTCGGTCCTCAAACGCCCTGGGGCTATCTTGGAATCGTGCCCCTCGCCACGGGATTGATCGGCTGGTGCCCACTCTATTCGCTGCTTCGGATCAATACTTGCCCGGTCAAGCGCGCTTAGTGGAGAGGAGCGCGGGCGGTGAATGCGCCGCGCAGCTCTCCAGGCCTGAAGCCGGTCGCCTGATCGTCAGGATAGGCCTGAAGCAGGGCGAGGCGCGTGTCCTGCGTGAAGCTGGCTGGGTCGCCGTGGCAGGTCACGCACATTCCTCCTAGCGGGATTGGCCGCATCCAGTTGAGTTGACGACCTTCAAGTCGCGTTGCGGACATCCCGGCCCATTCCTCGCCCGCTTCGCGTCTTGCGATGAAGGAGTTCATCGTCGCCAGTTCCCAGTCATCGGGAGCGTTCGCCTGGTTCCTCACGCGCAGTGCAGTGCGCGCGATGTCGATGCCTGAGGCGGCCTGGATCTCTGCTGCGATTGCCGGCGCGCGGTCCTTGCAGATTGCGACGGCTGCAGCCGGTCCCCCATTTGCCAGAGCGGTCGCCAGCTCGCCGCTCAAACGCTGAAACAGCAGGTCCGCGGCTGCGGTGGACCTGCCGACAGCCGCCGCAACCTCATCCGGGTCCGGGGCCGCTGGCGTCATGCATCCCGCGAGAAGCACGAGCAGAGCCATGCCAGAAAAGTTCCCTGTCTTCATGAAGCGACCTCAAGCAGGCTTGCTGGCGACACCGTAGACAAGAGCTGGCGGCCCGCAATGCCCAGCTCCTGCTTCCAGAACTGCATCAGATGCGTGCGGGTATATACGATTTTCAGGGCGCGAAATTCTGCACGCAGAAGCGACTCGACAGGCTTGTTCTCGACCTGGGGCAGGTCGCCCGTGCCAGGCGCGACCTGTTCGCGGTGGTATCCGTGAAGAAGGAGCAAGCTGCTGGGTTTCAGTGCCTGCCTCTTCGTTGAAAACAGTCTCGATCTGTCGCCTGGGCCAACAAACGGGATCCTGACCTTTGCTGTCGCTGATCGGGTGTGTCCTGTATTGGTCTACCGGGCCGACACAGTGAATGAGGTTCGATCCACGCCTGTATTTCCAGTGGAAGCGTCATACGCCTGCACGAGCACATTGTAGACGCCAGGCAGGTCCGGGCGAAACGACAGCTCGTACTGGCTGGTCGTTCCGCTGTAGGAGAGGGGCAGCTCACGCAGCGCTTTCCCGTCGCGCTCGATCAACGCTGTGATCTCGAACCGGTTCGAGTCCCACAGGCCGCCTGGGCTTGTCGGGCACCCGCACATCATCACGACATTGGCTCGGAGCTTTATATCTGCTGTGGGGAGCTTGAAGACCCCTGCGGCCGGCGGGTCGAGGATGTCGATCACAAATCCGGGCATTTCCACCATCCAGCCATTTCCTTCCCGGACGTGCCGCCCGGGAAGGATCCACTGCTGCGACGTGGTCGTGATGGCGGATTGTGGCTGACCGAGCGGACCATAGGCTTCCAGCTGCACGAGACGCGGTTGATCGATGTCGATGGTCGCGCGAAAGGCGGCAGCATCTGGGGTCGCCAGGGACTCGCGCCGTCTGGCTGTTTCCGTCAGGAGTTTGGTATCGCCGGTGCCGCCACGGGTGATGCCTTCGGCCAGGATCTTGCCGCT
>JALHQT010000014.1 GCA_022841825.1 Anaerolineae bacterium | reverse complement strand
TCCTGTCCTCCCCGCCTTTCCGATCACCACGTTGTGATCCAGCAGAACCCATAGCAGCGCTGTGGGTTCTGCTGCTTTTATACGTCCATCCTGCACATAAATTGTCTTGAAGAGCATCTGTATCCACGCCTTGCGCTCTTCGGTCGTCGCGTGCTGCCAGAGCCGCCCAACGTCCCGTAGCAGCGTCGCCGTGCTCTCAAGATGCACGCTCGATAAAGGTGAACGGGTAAGCTGCTCACGAAGTTGATCGCGGCGGCGCTCATACTCACGCTTGCTCATGCCGCCGTCGATATAGACCTCCTGGAGCCGACGCAACCGCCCTTCAATCGACTTCTGATCAGGCTCAGTCGCATCGTCCGTCTGAAGCCGCTCGGCGACGCGCGCGCGCCAGTCGTCGGGCAGTTCGAGCGCGGTGATGAGTTGCCCGATCTCCCCCTCTGCCCATTCTGCCTCTATCGACTTGGGCGACGACTTACAAAGGCGCGTGTTCGCTTCATAGCGTGCCTTTCCGCGTACCAGATGCCCGTTTAAGCGCGATCCACAACAAAGACAGGTCAACACACTGCCCAGCATGTAAATGCGCTTCTGCGTGCGTTTGACGGCATTCGTGCGGGCAAGCAAGCCGCGCTGCTGCCTGACGAGCTGGGCGCGCTCGAATAACTCTTGCGAGATCAGCGGCTCATGGTCGCCCTGGATGTATTCCCGCTTCGCATCCTTCACCCGTGCGCCATACGAGGTCATGCCGATGTAGAACCGGTTGATCAGCATATCGGCAACCGTCTCTTTGGATAACCATGAGCGCCCCGCCCGCCCAACTGCCCTATAGCCCCTGTCATTCAAAAGCGAGGCAATGTCCCTATCGGAATAGCGACCGGTTGCATATTCATCGAACATGAGCCGGACGCCGGGCGCGTTGAAGGGACACGGCAAGGCTGCTGTAAGGTCTTTATCGGCATAGGTCTCTAAAGCATCTTCAATCAACTTGGCATGGTTGCTGTATATGTCTTCCGGGACATCCCCAGCCTTGAAGCTCTCGCCGAGCGCCATAAGCCGCTTCTGAAGCTGACCGCGCGTCGTGTAGCCCCATGAGAGCTGCCCATTCCAGCCGCCCTGCCGCGCGCGCTCTTTTTTGCCCTTGCTGATCTCCTGCGCGAGGTTGCCCAAGTACCATTCGGCGAATGCGCCGATCATCGTCAGGAACAAACGTCCCGACGGCGTAGAGAAGTCGAAGCTCTCCGTGGCGGATATGAAGGCGACGCCCGCCTTATCCAGGCGCTGAAGATAGGTCAGGATGTCCACGAGCGAACGCGAAAAGCGATCCAGCTTGTGAACGATGATGACCTCAAACCGCCCTGCCTCCGCATCGGCGATCAACTGCTGAAATTCCGGGCGCAGCGCCGATTTGCCGCTGCGCCCCGGTTCGCGGTAGATGCGACCGACCTGCCAGCCGCGCAGGGCTGCGAGCTGCTGTCCAGCCCGCTCCTGCGCGTCCAGCGAGTAGCCATCAACCTGCTCTTCGCTGCTTACTCGACTGTAGATGACTGCTCTCATCTTTAGCCTCATCCATGCGGCGTGCGATGTTTAACAAGAGATGCATGAGCTGGTCAATGTCAGAACTGACTGACTCGGTGCGCTCGCCTCGGAGCTGCACGTCCGACCAGGCGGTCACTGCGCTTTGCCCTTCTCTCGCCAGAAGCTGCCATCCCAGCGATAGCCGCGGCTTTCGAGCCAGGCGTAGAGGTCGGTGCGGCGCATCCTTTCCGCCTTGAGTACCGCCTCGACCATGAAATGCATGATGCGTCCGTACTTCTCGCCTTGCAGATGCGCGTACTTGTGGATGGCAGACCGGGCTTTTTTGGTCAAAGCCTCACGGGGGAGGATGTCCGGGACTGTGCGCTGTTTTTGAGTCATTCGACAACTACCCCTTCGACCACATCACCTACGCTGGCAGGCAATGACGGATTGAGGCGCGGCAGGTGCTCCTGGATGAGGATCAACTCACCAACCGTACGCCCTGTACCTGGCACAAGTAGGAGCTGTGCCAGCGGCTCATAGCCCGGCGTCATGATGCGCCCGGCAAGTTGGCTTTTGAACATCTCTCGCACCGTGAAGAGCGCATGACGAAGCGCCTGACTCTTCTTGCGGTCGGTCTCGTAGCGGATAGGCAGCGCGGCAACGCTGACTTGCGCCGGACGCCCGGCGAAGTTGAATTGAATCTGGTAGCCGTAACGCTTGCGCGGCTTTTCGCCGAACGTGCCTCGGATGAAGATCGGCGCGCTGGCTCCCAGCTTGACGAGCACATCGGCGATCTGCTGCTGCAGGCGATCTTCACTGATGCTGGTCGTGTAGCCGGGCGTGTCGGTCGCCTTCGCATCCTCGAAATACGGTGCGTTGAGCTTATCCTGAGCCTGATGCTCAGGCGTGAAGTTAAATGTCATGAGGTTGTCCTCTCTCGAATTTCGTTAGGTTTATGACGCCAGTACCATGCACGCTGCCGACTGGCATTATCGGGATAGAGTCGTGGGCGTCCTACGCTTTCAGGCGTGATATTCATGTCCTGCCAGCGCTGGACGCCGTTGGTTAGTTGTCCGCCGCCGCTGGCACTCGCTCCGGCTGCGGCGGCAGGGCTAAAGGGCGGGGATCGCCTCCATGCCCGTTGGGGCTGATCGTGATGACCTCCGATGCCTGCATGTCGGTGTGTTCCAGCATCTGGTTGCCCTTCTGCGCATCGAACCAGTCCGACGCCTTCAGTTCGCGCGTGACAAGCACATTCCAGTGTTCCGGGCGCATCGCCGCCATGATTTCCTTGCGGCGCTGGCTGCCTGTACCCATGGCGTTGATGCGCTTCAACTGACGCTTGATGGCATTCGGGAAGTAGCGATTGTGGAAGATAAGCGCGGACTCTGGTCGTGCCGTGTTCTTCTTCCATTCGTCGATTGCAGACTGATACTCCGCCATAGCCTTCTGACGGTCCCTGACGCTGGCGATCAACATTGCCTCGAATGCCAGGGAGATGAGCAGGACGGCGAGCGGGGGCGCTACGGCGTCCAACCACCCCCACCAATCCTGCGGCTCTGACACAACGATGTTGCCTGTAAGTGCGACCAGGACGCCCATCAGCGCAGTTGCCAGCATCAGCAGGCGCTTCCAGCCCGTGAAATAGATCGTCATTGCCAGCATCGAACCGACCACCAACAGCTCTGCCAGTGTGAAGGTTGCAATGCCAGCAATCGCGGCTTGAATCGGGTCATTGATGTGCTGCAAGAACAGATCGCGCCCGGCAGTGAAAACGCGGAACAGCGACATGAGGAATGCAGCCAGCATTGCGAGACCCAGCGGCGTAGCGATGAGGATCGTCAGCCAGCGCGGGATGCGTTGGGCACGGGTGCGCATGAATTGCTCTGGCGTCGGAGGATCGCCGATGTCCTTAAGCACCAAGGCTTTCGCCTCTTCGCGCGCTTCGATCAGGTCATCATCCGTAAGGGGGATGATGAGGGTGAGAACCTCTCGGATACTGAGCTGCTGATCAGCCATTGTTGACCTCTTTCGCTTTCACTGTGAACACCTGCGTCCGCGGCTGCACGCCGCGCTGGAAACACTCGAAGTGATAGTCTTCGCGCAGGACATAGAGCACCTTGCATTCTGCCCCCTGCGCATCCTCCGCCCAGGCGGTGTAGCTGCCCTGGTCGCCCGTGTTGACGTTGCGCCAATCGACCTGATAGCGCGTCATTTCTGCGATGACCTCGAAACTTTCGGTATACTGGTTCATGGTCGTGACCTCCAAGTGATCGACTAGCGGGCAGATCGGGTACCAGCCGACTGCCCGCGACTGCGATTAGGCGTACTCCTCGCGACGCATAATGACGGTGTTCCACATTGCCCCGTCGTCAAAGTTGATGGTCGTATGACTGACGATCACATACCCTTTCTGCCACAACTCATTGAGCTGTTTAGCCAATTCCTGGATGTCAATGTGGCGCACAACCTTGATCGGCGGGTTGTTACGACGGTCTTCCATCTGCTTGAGCAATGTCTGGAATGCAAAACCAAGCGCATCTCGCACATGATCGACAGCTTCATCTGTCCAGGCACGCACAGCCTCGACACTGTTCATGCCAGAGATATAGGTCTGCTGCTCAAAACCGTCTGCTGTGACCATCACCCCGTAATGGTTGACACGCAACGTAAATTCGTTGACCTTGAACCCTTCGTCTTCGTCCAACCAGGGGAGATAGTAGAAGCCTAGTCGCTCCAACATGGCTTCCAGAATCCGCGCATAGATGGACTCTTTCATCAGCGTCGCCTGTCTCTCCTCGAATTTCGCAATCATCTCAACGAGCAATTGCCCGTTGGTCTTCGTAATATCGTTCATCTTCCTCACTCACTTTCCGCCCGTGTCGGGCTGTTCATCTTCGATCAAGTCTTCGTTCTTCCGCTTCTCCGCCTGCTGCGTCAATGTCGCGGCAAGCTGCCTGCTGAGGGCGACGTGTTCGCTAATCACGCGCTGGGTCGTGTCTATACGCAGCTCAATCCGCTTGAGCCAACCAACGACCAATATCAGCGCGAAAGCAAACAGGAGAAAGATCGGAGCTAAGGTCATCAGGTCGTTCATCTCACTCGCTCACTTTCCGCCCGCGTCGGGCTGCTAATCGTGCGTCCTCGTTCGGACGAAAATATGACCTTGCGCACACCTGAAGGTGTACTCGCTCACTGCGCCGCCGTGCTTCCAGACAACTTCTGTCCCTTCCATCTCAGGCAGTTCCTGACATTGAGGGCAGCGCGGCGCGCCCATAAACGGATTCCGCTGGACATAGGTGCCGCACCAGTATTCGCGGTCGAACGGTTGCCATTTCCCTTGGGATTTCGCCATCTCACACCCCCGCCATCTTCTTGCACACTGCCAGCGTCATGAGGCAGTCGCCGAGCGCCGAATGCGCGTTATCGACCGGGAGGTTGTAGTAGTAGCAGGCGGTCGCCAGCGGCTTCCACTTCCACGTTTCATAGCGATAGTTCCAGTCGCCATAGACCTCTGCGAAGGCATACATGGCACAGTGGAAGCGCGCCATGCCATCCAGGGGCAGATCGACGCCCAAAGCTGCTGTACTTTGATGCATCAGTCGGCAGTCGTAAGCCGCGTTGTAGATGATGACCTCGCGCTGAAAGAGCAACGACGCCGCAACCGGAAACACGTCACGCCAGCTCGGTGCCTGTACGACCATCGCATCGTTGATCTTGTGGATAGCCGTCGCATCCGCGGGGATCGAGCGCGTCGGCTTAACGAGCGTGTCGAGCAGCGGCGCGCCTGTGTCGTCGATAATGGCGATCTGGCAGATTTCCGCCGCTTCGTTTAACCCGGTCGTCTCGGTATCGAGTACGAGATAATTGCCACGCTTCACCACTTCGATGAAGCCCTTCAGATCCTGCTGAACAATCATCGCTATCCTTCCTTCTGCGCGTTTGCGCCTATACAACTGGCGACCCACCGGGCGATCCAGACGCCCATCGCGTAGGGCACGCCATTACCCAGCATGTGTACCGCCATCACCTCCCTTGACCGCTCATTTACGCCGTCCCATCGACCATCCTCACGGAGCCAGCCGGGTTGATGCCGCTTGATGGCGTCCGCCAGGTCGGGATAGCCTTGCAGTTGAGCAGCGCGCGAAGCCGTGAGGCTCGTATGCCCCTTGAGCGGTCGCTTCCCCTTGCGGTTGTTCCACGAGCTGGCAAGTACCGAATATTCCGGCGTGCCGTCTCGCCTTGCGGGTCGCTTGGGCGCTGGTAATCCATAGAACCAGAAGCCCCGCGCGCGGTGTGTATGCCCGCCGCAATCCCAATCACGGACGAAGACGCGCGCCCACTCTGGAGCCGACTCCGCCGCTTCGCGAACGTTCTCCATGACCGCCCATTTGGGGCGAAACTCATCCACCAGGCGGACGAACTCAGGGATCAGGTTCTCGCGCTTCGATCCGCTGATGGCTGCCTTGCTGAAGGTCTGGCACGGCGGACCGCCGATGATGCCGTCGAAGCGTCCCGGAATGCCGCGCATACAGCGCACGTCGCCACCCCACAGGATGTCATGCCCGCGCACCACCGTAGCCCCCAACGACTCGAATGCCCGACCGAACAACCCGCCACCGGGGAACAATTCGAGCACCAACTGCCCGCGCAAATCGTTACAAGGCGCTTCGAGCGCGCTGTTACGTTTTGAGGCGCGGTGATGTGCCACGCGGTGGGCATCACAGCAGAACGCCGCCTTGCGTCCGGTCGAACCGGCGCGATCGACGAGTGGCGCGCCACAGTGTGCGCAGATGCGCTCGTCCAGGGTCACGACTGCGCCTCGACTTCGATAGCGGCATCCGCTGGAATGCTCTGGATGTAGGCAGTCAGCACGTCAACCGCGTTGCGCAGCGCCTCATCTCGCGTCTTGCCCCTAACCACCAACGTGGCACCATCCCCGATGTCGCATTCCACTTCGTAGTGGTCTTTGCCAAAGCAGTAGACTTGGTTCACTTGATCACCTCCATTACCCACGCTCTAAAGCCGTCTTCACCTACCTCACGATAGAAATCATTGATGTCCTTTCCGACCGGGACTTGGACCGGTCTCACTGCATAGGAGATTGCCCGCAGCTTGGCGAGCGCCTTGCTGCCTGCCGCGTCCTCATCCATCCGTGCCAGGATGAGCGGCGCGCCGATGAGCGCTGAATACCAGCGGGGATTGATTTGGGCATTGCTGGCGCTGGCGAGTGCGACCGGGCTGATCAGGTCGCCTGCTGCCTGCCATGCCATCAGCGCGTCAAACTCGCCTTCACAGACCAGCACGGGCAGACCGGGCTGCACATGTCGCGACAGATAGAGGCAGCGCGCGCCCCCAGAGACCCCCATGTATTTGGGGTCTACAGCCCGACGCACGCGGATATTCCAGATGATCCCCTGCTCATAGTGCGGGATGACCACGCCACAGGGCACACGAACAGGCTTGCCGTCCGACTTTCGCCAGCTCGTATCGACGATGCGCCCATACTGCCGCTCCTGGTCATCGCGCGCCGGGATGTAGCCCAGCCGCGCCATGCCGATGCTCATGTCATCCAGCCCGCGCCTGTAGAGGTACTGGAGACCGCGCGGATCGCCGTCCAGGAGCTGCATCTGTGCCCATTCGATCACCTGCAAGGCGTGTCCCTGCCATTCTTGCGACGGCGGCTCTGTCAGCTCGATTTGCGCCTCATGGCGAGGCTGGACGCGCTTGGCGACCGTGTTGAGCGTCGCCTTACCGCCGAGCCATGCGCAGGCGTCGGCAAAGGTCAACCCGTGATACTTCTGGACAAACGAGATTGCATCGCCGGACTCGTTGCAATCCGACCAGCAGCGCCAGCCGTTGCGCCAGACGGTGAATGAGGGCTTACGACCATGATGAAACGGACAGGGATACGCCCAGCTATCCGACCCTCGGAACTTGGGTTCTCCGATGATGCTCTGTACAACTTGCTGGCAGTCCAGCGACTCGCGCAGGTGCTGCACATCGATGCGTTGGGCGATCATGACAGTTCCTTACTGCGCAAGAAGCGGAGCCATGACACGGGAATGCATTCGTCAAATGGTGGCTTCCGTCGTCTTCCATCTCGCCAATAGACGAAGGCTTCAGCCTCGCTATGTCCCCATGTCAAGCCGATGTTGTCTATGACCATCTCGTCAATCGGTTTCGGGTCATCCATCCATGCTGGACAAACAATGTCCCCAGGCTCTAATCCATAGATTGCGTTTTCGTCAATCTCGATGTAGTGCATCGTTAATTCCTCAACTGTAAAGTGTCGAGAGACCGGACGGGTTGACATCCGACACGTGTCGGGTAGGGTCGCTATTTCCATCCCCACAGCGTTTGTAGACTGTGGTTGAGGGACCGGTTGGTGACTTTTGGGTGTAGGTCTCCACCTCCCCAGAGTCGATCAGAACTTCAAGACTGCCGTGAATGTCCCGGACAGGAATCCCGGTGGAGCGTGCCATGTCCCGGATGGTTAAGCCGCTCGGCGAGTAGCGCAGCAGCACGGCGATGCGGTCGATAAAGCGCGTGTCTTTGGTCTCATTGAGTGCCTGTAAGAGGCGGTGTAGGGAAGCGCGCCACGACTCGGTGATGATCTGTGCGCGGTACCAGTGGATCGCCAGGATGCGCGGATGATTGCCCGGTGCCTGCTGACTCCAATCGAGCATCGCCAGCGAAAGCGCTACCTTCATGGCAATCGTCGCCAGGCGTCCGTAGTTGCCACGCAGACGTTCATCCAGCTCGCCATTGACCAGCTCATGCAGCCCGCGCGCATAGGCACGATATGCCTTGATCGCGTCCGCCTCTGCCAGGACGCCCATCGGCTCTATCGTGTCATCGCCCAATAGTTCGTCTTTCGGCTCTGGCAGCAGCTCATGCAGATGCAGCAGAGGCGAGGTCACGTCGAGCGGCGGGTTGTAGTGATCGCCCGTGCCCTCTGGATACGGCAGGAGTGAGTCGGGAAAGAGCAGGGCATAGCGCGCCATCTGCCCGGTCTCCCAACTTTCGACGCCGACATAGCGGCTCATGGCGGCTGGCGTGGTCGCTCCCAACAGGGATAAACCCAGATTGCGCATGACGACCATGCCCGCGCTTTTCGTCGATCTCATTTGCAGGTTGGGCGCGTCGTATGCCTTCAGCAGCAGCTCCATCAAGCCCTGCATATAGTCTTTCTTCTGCGCTCCCAACAGCGACGAAGCCTCGTCAATCAGTAAGCCGCGCTGCCCGGCGTACAGGCTGCCTTTCTGCAGCAGATCACGTACGAACGGACGCAGCTCGCCATGATTGTCCGGCAGACGCCCGGCGAGGTTCATCACCAATGCTTCCGGCGTCGATTCCTGCGGCATGAGCATGTGAGGGAAACACAGGTTGGCGACGTGCTCAATGCAGTTCAGCCCGGTCGATTTGGCATAGCGGGTTGTCGTCGCCACCCACAGCATGTACAGGTGGGGGAAGATGCGCTCATGCTCCAATTGGATGTAGGCGCGGCGCGCGATCGATAAGCCCAGAAGCCAGATCGCGCCCGCCTCGAGGAACGCGGGCGGAGTCAATGGCGAGCGCTTGACCGCCCAACCTGTGAAGGTGTCCAGCCAGCGGCACGCGCCCTCCGCCGATTTACGCTGCGCATCCTTCAGACGCGCGGCGGGCGGCAGTTCCGGGACGTAGACCACCGCGGTTTGCTTCTGCGGTGGCTTGGCGGGGTCAACTGCCAACACCGCGCTTTGCAGCGCCTGATCCGCGTTGACGATGCCTGACAGATAGGCGAAGCGCTTGGAGCCATCCGCTGGGGCGCTTGCCATGAGCGCGTTGACGAGGGCGGACGCCTGCACGGACTCGTCAGTTGGCATCCCGACCAGCGCGCGTTTCAGGATGTAGGCATCGACGGCGCTGATCATCTCGCACCTCGAAACAGCGGCATCGTCGCCTCAATGCACGCCGGATTGATGTACAGCCACTCTGTGGCGCGTGCATTGCCATTCGTCGTGGCGCTCTTGCTGACGCGCGTCCAGCCCGCGTATAGGCGGTCGTAGGCGTCGCTGCGATACGTGCTGAGGATGACCATGCCCTGCACCGCGCGCAGACGCTCGGCGAGCTGCTCATGGTCGGCGTCGGTCATCTCCAGCGAATAGCGGCGCTTGTTGGAGCGGGTGTCCAGCGGGTAGGGCGGATCGACGTAGTAGAGCGTTTCGGGGTTGTCGTAGCGGGCGATCACATCCAGCGCTGGCAGACAGTCGATTTGCGCATTCATCAGGCGCTGTGCTGCCAGCTCCAAGCCCTCCATGCGCTGCCATTCCCGCGTGATGCTGGTTCCCCGGTCGCGGGGATGTACCTGGTAGCGCCAACCTGTCTTGTAGTGCTGCGATCCGCCAAAGCTCTGGCGTGTCGCGACATAGAAGCGCCGAGCGGCTTCCAGCGAGTCATCCGCCGGGACAAATGACAGCTCGTATTCCGTCCGGGACATCGGCGTGTAGCGGATGGCACGCATCAGCGCGTCGGGCTGCTCACGGAGGACGTTAAAAAAGTTGACCACGCCATCATTCAGGTCATTCAGGATCTCGACCCGTGAGGGATGCTTGCGGAAGAAAACCGCGGCGCTGCCCATGTATGGCTCGCAATAGGTGGCATGGGGCGGGAAGAGCGAGATGATCCACTCTGCCAGCTTCCACTTGCTCCCCACCCAACGCACGGGCGGTGTATCGAAGAAGTTGACGGCGGGTGTGTTGTTCATCGCATCCCCCGCCGCTTGCGCTCGTAAAGCGCGCGCTTGTCGTCGATGCGCGCCTGGAGCTGCTCAAGTGTCGCGTTGGGTCGCATGGGGATGTTGAAGGCTGCACAGCACTCGTCTGTGCAGTGGAGTGTCTGCCTCCGCTCGCCCTGGGCGCTCACCGGCTCCCACCAAATGGACGCGCGCGGCTGCTGGCATAGGAGGCAGGGCGCATAAGAAGTAGGTGTGACAGACGATTGATCTGTCACGCTTTCGCGTATACTCATGGTGTAGGTGTCCTTGTCGGGTGTGAACTGTTTGCAGCAGCTCACACGCAAAAATCGAAACTTAGGGTTGGGCGGATGGCTGGGCGGCTGTCCGCTCTTCGTTTGTGACGACGCGCATACTTTCGAGTGGCATGAAACCACCTGCGGTAATCCACAGCCAACCCGCCTCATACCATGCACGACAAGCCAATGCCGTCTGCCAATTCGCGGCGTAGTAGACGTTGTTTTCGATGATGAATTCGCCCGTCAACGTGTGTTGTTTGCGCTTGGCAGAATGCGTGAATGTGACCTGAGCAGCGTGTCTGGTCGTTTCCTTGCTCTGAAAGTAGAAGTTCTTGGTGAAGTGCACTGAGCTGTTGAAAAACAGATAGGTGCTCACGATGCCTCCTCCGTCTCGCGCTCGCCGATGGGGGTATAGATCCCCGTCCCGTTGCACACATCGCACGACCTGATATAGCTGTCAAAGGGATCGAGCATCGCGCCTTTCCCATCACATACATCGCAGGGGCGCATAAAGCCGTTTGCCTGCTCATCCTCATCCGCTGGGCGCGCGAGCAGCGGCATGAAGTCCGGCACGGGCACTTTGGGTTCGTCGTACTTGATGGGGGAGTCGTAAATCTCATCCCGCGCGGGTATCAGATAGACCTGCGTCCCATGCATCTCTTTGGCGTCATAGATGACGACCTTGCTGCCATCGATGACGACGTTCCATTCGTCTATCGGCACGCCTTTATAGTCGCCCTGCCAGATGCCCGTGATGCGCTGTGTGTGCTGCTCGGTGAGGTATGCCTCCCACGCCGGGTCGCCCCGGTATTCGCGGTAGTAGGTGATGAGGTTCAATATCCGCTGGTTCATGTTTCGCTCTCCACAACTAACTTGACGAGTTCGGCGGTGTCCCGCTTGCTGATGCCATCCTTGACCCAGATGCGACGCATCCTGTAGCCCGCGCGCTTGAGCCGCTGGTTGACGGTCGTGTCGCTAATGCCAAGTTCACGCGCTGCGATGCGCTGATCGCCTGTGCGATTGACTACCTCTGCAATCACGGCATCTGGGTCGCTTCCGAGGCGCTTCAGCTTTCCTGGTTGTGCCATTGACCTGCCTTTCTTGACTATTTGTAATGCCAGAACTGACTATGATCATCTCAGCGTGTAGCCATTTCTGTCTATCAGAATAGCCAGTTAATGTATTCAAGTCAAGTCAAATTTGACTTAAGATTATACAGGTTCAGTTAGAGTTAGGTTTGAGTATGCTACGTGGAGAGCGGGTTCGCAGCCTCAGGCTGTCAAGGAAGCTTACCCATCAGGATCTGGCAGAATTGCTTGATATGGGCGTTCGGCAGGTCGCACGATATGAGTCGGGAGAGACAGAACCTAACGGCGAAATTCTGGCGCGCATCGCGCAGGTCTTCAATGTTTCGACCGATTACCTGTTAGGCACAACTGACGATCCTATGCCTCATGTGCAGCCCGGCGTTCTGACAGATTTAGAGTGGCACATTATTTCTTCGGTTCGCAGTGGCGATAAGCTGGAAGCAATCAAGGCGATAGTCGAGAGCGCCTAAGCCTCCGTTGTCGTGCTCCGATGATCTTCGCATTCCATCCCCAGTATTACCCAACACCCTCAACATTACAGAACGCAAGCGCGCCCTATCTTAAGTCTGACTAAAGATATGTGATGATACGATCCTATCAGGTAGAGCGATCTTCGTGGGGCAATCCTATGTATATGGCGCTTCGTTTCTTCGGATTGATGCTCAGAACAGGCGGCTTCATCTGGGCAGTCCTGGGTGTCTTTGGTTTCAGCACCTTTATCTTCGATGCGCGCATCTTCCTGGGGCAGTATGTGCCGCCTGTCGGGTCGCTTCTATTACTCCTGATCGGTGGGTTTGTCCTGTTTCACTGGCTCCTGCTCTGCCTGGGGATGTACGCGGCGGGGCAGTTCATCCAGCTCATGATCTCGCTTGAGGCGTCGGCGTTCGCCCTGCGCACAAAGGACAGCAGCTCGCAAGGGCGCATCGCCGAGCGCGGGATGGTGTGGGAGCCGACCTATTCGGCAGACTCATCGCGCGGTTGAGCGGAAGTCCGCGCGATCATGCGGTAGAGCAAAGGCGGGTAGAGCACGGCGAAGAGGATGATCGCCGCGCCCGTGCAGACCATGCCGAGATCGTCAGTCATTTCGTCTCCACAACCCACGCCAGTCGAACGCGCGGCGGATCATCCAGACGACTTGCAGCACTAGATAATTGGCGAACAGCAACCCCAACATGTAGCTCCACGCATGAGCAGGTATCGGATATGGATCGCCGATGAAGGCGACGCCTGAAAGCATCGTCGCGAGTAGCACGAATAGGATTGCAAAGAAGGTGGAAGTCTCGACCATCACCGCGTACAGGATGCGCCCCACGCGCATGACGAATGAGAGGTGATCAGGTGGGTTGCTCACGGCGGCTCCTCCGGCGCTCAATTAGTCGCGACATCTCCTCATCGCTAGGAAGAGTCCAGCGCAGCCATCGATTGACCGTCGCATAAAACACATGCGTCAAGATGAACGTGCCGATCAGCATCTGAAAAACCAATGGTGTGTCTTTCCAAAAGTAGGGTTCTGTCGCGACTTCAACGGCGACTATCCATACAATCATTGCCTGCCAGATGACTGTGAGGCTGACCGCGAGCCACTTGCCAAACCAGTGCCAGACGTAGCTCCACTTGATGTTCATTGCATATACCTCTCTCGATGTGTCGCGCGTTCCCATTCGCGCTCGTAAGGGTCGGTCGGATAGCTGCCTGTCACGCTGATCAGCCACAAGCGCAGACGTTTCCGCCAGTCAACCGGCGCGCGTTTCGGCAGTAGAGGCAGCAGCTCGGCTGCTGTCGTCACGCCGTGCTCGCTCATGAAGCGCCGGGCGTGGTCGGCATCCCGGAAGCGTCCGCTCATCAGCGCCAGTGAGATCTCCTGTTCGTCGATGTCGGCATAGTCCATCTCGCGTCGCAGTCCGCGCAGCAGCTTAGGCAGCATGTCGCGCTTCGAGCGCAGGAAGAGCCGACGGATCAGGTAGCGGATCACAGGCGGTTCTGCCTGACTATGCCGATAACCGTAACTATGGCGGCAACAAAGAAGACAGCCGCACCGATTATTCCAAACCACACCCCAATCTGAGGTTCTTTTGCAATCGCGCCGACACAACCGATGGCATAGCAGATGGCTCCTATGGCTATGCAGACCTGTTGAACTTTGTGCAGGTGCTCAAGGCTCATGGCTTTTCCTCACTGAGGTGCTGAATGCGCTTGACGATGAGATAGGTGAACATGGCGATGATGGCGACCAGCACCGCGATCTGAAAGCCGCTGGTGATTCCGCTGTGCGTCCCGGTCATGTTCCAGACCTGGATTACGTCATCGGCGACGCCCCACGCCGTGAGGCTATCGGGTGCGCTGAGTTGGATGACCAGCTCGCTGGGATCAACGGCTGGAAAGGCGGTAGGGGTTGGCGGTGGGTTCATGTGAATGCTCCTACAAGGCGTAGGATCTGGTTCCAGATCCAGATAGCAATTGTGGTGAAGAACATGGCGATGTTGACGATGAAGCGGATGCTCGAAATGATGGCGATCAGCGTGATCCAGACCGTGATGCTGACTGCCAGCGGGTAGAGCGTCTCCCCTGTCAGCTCGCGTTGGGTGTTGCCCGTCATGATCGCTTTGGCATAGGCGAAAAACTCCGTGCCGTTGGTCTCTGGCACCAGTGCAAAACCGCCCGGCGCGCTCACGTCATCCGGCAGACTGTTGACGTTGGCGACCGCTGTCGAGAGGTTGTTATACGTGTCGCTGCGCTCGAATGGGTCAATCGTCGGGATCGGCGTCACGGACGGCGCAGGCGTCGGGCTGGGAAGCGCAGGGTAGCTGATGGTGCAGGCGATACTGCTGAGTGCAAGCATGGCGAACGCCAGGAGATGTTTAGCTGACACGGGTGATGTTCTCCACTTTGCGCAGCATCTGTAGAGCGAGATTGACGAAGTACAGGACAATCGCGATGTTCATCACGATGGTCATCACCGGGACGATATAAGCCCCCGGCGTGCCAGGTGCGAAGATCGTCCAGTCGAGCATGTACCAGAAAGCGCACAGGTCATGCGCCTGGGGGTTGGTGATGCACTGAGGCAGTCCTGGGATCGGGCTGGCAGGCGTGTTGAAGAACGCCACCATGATTCCGTTCATGCGCGTGGTCGTGCCGCCCAACCATCCGCCCGCGATCTGGAACAGATTGTTTGTCAGGTCAAGTGTGAGCTGCCCTGCCTGGAACAGGTCTGTCACATATCTGACGACCGAGTTCGCCACGCCTGCAATCGTCTGGACGATGTTGCTGATCCCGGTCATCCCATTGTTGACGGTCCCATTCGCCCAATTGACGACACGCCCTAGAAAGTCGGCACCGCCCTGCGCGGCGTTCGCCACATCGGTGAAGAAGTCGTTGATCGAGTCAAGGATGTTCCACTCCGCCTCATTTTCGCCTGTCGGGTTGGGGTTCGGATCGCCAGGATCGATTGTGGCGGGCACAGGGAGGGTTGGCGGCGGGATCAGTGTACTCGTCGGCGCGGGCGGTGGTGGCGCGGTCCATAATTCCAATGCATAGGCGTAAAAGCTGAAATATCCATCTGTGTCACTTACAGTAATCGTGCCAGGGGATGATAGGGTGACATAGAGATCAATCGGCGCGTAAGTGCCAGGTGTTGTTGGAATGGAATAACTCTGACTTGTGCCATTGACATTGAGAATGAGCGGCGATGCCAGACCTGAAATACCTCCCAAGTGCAGTCGTAGACGATAGCTCCCAGCAGGGCGATTGTTGATATTGAAGTTCAAGCCAGCGGCGCCGGAATCTAACCATCCAACTTGTGAGAGTGTTGGGCAAGGATGACCGGCAAATGGCGCGTCGGGCGGCGTGTAGTTTTGTCCTGATGTTCTAGTGAGATCCGGATGACTTGCTGCATAGTTGATTCCGGCACAGCTAGTGGCGGGTCCAAATAAATTTACAGCAAGCAATGGTTGCGTCGGGGGGATCGGCGTGGCGCTGGGGCGCGGCGTGGTCGTCGCCAGCACGAGCGGTGTGCGCGTCGGCTGGATGGTGGATGGCGGGATATACATCTGGGTGCGCGTCGGGATCGGCGTGGCGGTCGGCGGCGTGGTGGGTGATGGTGTTGGGGTGAAGGGATACCCGTAGTAGATCAGACGAATTCTGGAGAACGTGATTTTATTTCCAGTTCCCCAGACATGCGCCCAACTTAGGACATTCCCACCGACCGCCACAGAATTGACGTGCGAGTGATTACCGCCATTATGAGTTCGCGTGCATGTCGCGCCCATTAGCGATGCTGCGGCAGAATGAGTAGTCCCTGCTGAAATAAAGGTGGGGTTACTGCTCTCAATGGCAAAGCACAAACGAACAGGGACGCCCGGAGCAGTAGAAGCCCCCGTACTATAGCTATTCGGCATCAAAGCCAAGAAGGTATTTGTGCTCGAAGACGCGGAAAAGGTGTATTCATAAATCGCACCAACAATGCGATCCGAATACTCGCGTGGAACGGGCAAAATGTTATTTGTGCTGTTGGGTCCAAAAACCTCCGTACCAACCTGGTAAGCATTCCCCAGATAGAATTGCGGCGGGATTGGCGTCGGGGACGGCCCCGGCGTCACGGTCATGGTTGCAGTCGCCGATGCGGTCGCCGATGGCGTGTTGGTGACAGGGATCGATGACGTGCTGGTCGGGCTGGGTGACGGCGTGAATTGCCCACAGAAGTTCACTGGGAACGGGTTCAGTCCCTGCCCTCTGATTTCGATCTGCTGGACAATCATTTGTGCGCTGGCTTGAAAGGACGCATTGACAACAGTCCCCGACTCGCCCGCTGTCGTGGGTAGGAATTGAAGCGAAAAGAACTGAGGCGCGGCGGCGGGGATCGTCTGCTCAAAAGCGATGGGGACGCCAAACACGAGCGCATTCGCCCGTGCGACAATATCGCCTGTGACGCCTGCCGCCCGTCCTGCAGTGACGACGATCTCGGCGGGGGTGACAATCTGTGAGTGCACCCAATTGAATTGGAGTTCTCCTGCAACCGATGTGAGAATGCCCGTCCCTGGTACGTGCGATCCCTGTAGGATATTGATCCCGCTTGCCGATGTTCGGAAGTCGTAGATATAGCACCAATCGCGCTCAATGGGCTGATTCTGGCAGGACGCCAGAATGAGCAGCGGCACCATGAGCAGCGAATAGAGCTTCTGGCGTGTCATGATGCCTCCTGGGTCGCTGTAGGTGTGGGAAGTGGCGTAGCGGTCAACGTGGGCGTCGCTGTGGGCGTTGTGCAAACGACGGATGCGCTCAGAATGGGCATGGCGACATCCCAGGGCTGCAAGATGTTCAGACTGTATGTGCCTGGATAGCCCGCCCATGCCGCCGCATTCAGATTGACGAATCCTGCGGGTGCGGGCTGGTTCGTCAGACTGCCCGCATTGACCGCGCCAACGCCTGCCAGGTCAATCTGCCAGATGACGCTATAGGTGTTCCCCATGCCGTAGTTGGCAAGGGCAAATTCCGCATAGCCCGACGCACACGAGCTGGCGATGATCGCCAGGGCTGGCAGCGCGGTTGGGACATGGGTAGCGGTCGGCGTCGCTGTGGCGGTCGCGGTCATCGTCGCGGTTGCGGTCGGTGTTTCGGTTGGCGTCTCTGTCGCGGTGGGTGTTGGCGTCTCTGTTTCGGTTGCGGTTGCCGTCGCCGTCTCAGTCGGCGTGACCGTCGCTGTAGGCGTAGGTGTCTCTGTCGGGACAAATGGCACAGTGACGATTACCGTTTGGATGATGGGCGGCGGCGGCTCTCCATTGATCGGCGGTCCCGGAACGATCACCGTCTCGACGATGACGACCGGAGGAAGCTGCACGGGCGGCTGCACATCCGGGTTGACGGTGCGCAGTGTTGGCAGCGGCGTTGGGGCGATGAAGGTCGGGTTTGCCATCGGCGTGGCAAAGCCGAGCGGGTTGCGAGTGGACGTGACAAAGGGAAGCGGCGTGAGCGTGGCAGTCGCGTCGGTGTCCGTGACTTCAATCGTTGCACTCCCGGTCGGTGTCAGTGTCAGCATGTCGTCGAGCGTCCCCGTCGCCGTGAGCGTCGGTGTCTCGGTAGCGGTTGCGGTCGGCACCTGCTGAGAGCTGCGGGCAAAAGCGATAGCAGCGAACCCACAAACGAGCACGGCTACAAATAGAAAAAGACACCCCGTAACAAACGGTGTTGGGTCCGCCTGTTGCGGGGGCAGGGAGTCTTGTGTGGGGTCGTAACCTGCGGAGTTAAAGTGGATCTTCATAGCAACCTACACCGGGCGCGCTCCTGCGCGCCCAGTCCATATGCGGCTAGTTGCCGCTGCCGAGCGCGCCTTTGATCGCATTCGAGATCGTCGAAACAATCCCGCGTCCGAAGACAACAGCGATCCCGATACCGCCGCCAATGGCGAAGATCCCCAGCATGACCGGGAAGTACGTATTCACCGAGTCCCACAGGGGCTGCAGGGACGTTGCATCGATTGAGAGCATGGGCACATTCCTCCTTTCCTTTAGATTTACTCATCCGTCGCGCTGCGAATGGTGCTCACGAATCCCAGGGCAACGATAAGAGCCGTAGTCAAACCCACTACCACAAGCAGCGGGGTCAAATGTGTGTTGAACAGCAGTTGTCCCAGAACCTCGAAATCGATCATCCGATCATCTCGCGAATCATCTGGTAGAACTGCTGAAGCATCCACACGAATGCATCGAAGACGAAGTACAGCAGCGCTGGGATCGCCAGCACGCCAGCTATGAACGCGAGATACGTCATGCTTCGTTTCTCCGCAGGAAATGCAGCGACGTGAAGACTGCGATGAACCCGAGGATCATCGCATTTCCCACGTCGCCAGCCGTAACGCTGTAATCGAATGCGACAACCTGGTCGGCGATCTCCGCAACGATCATGGTGTCGCCGGCGACAAACCCGGCAATCGGCGTCGCCATCACACACCAATTGATCGCCAGGAACGGCATCATGTTGTTGTGCGCCGCCCCTGTGCCAGTCTCGCCAGTCAGGAGGTCAACGCCTGGATCATCGGCAGGCAGGTAAAAGCCCGATGTGCCACCTGGCGTCAGAAGTGTCTGCGCAAACGCAACGCCCGCGCCGATGGTGTCATGGCTGTGAGCAGGCAGTTCGTCAGTCGTCAGCGTATGCGTCTCTGTCCCGCCCGTCTCCCCCACCGCGCGGATCGTCAGCGTGTTTCCTTCACCAGCGCCGATGGGCGCGCGTCCGCGAATGTCCGGGACGATGAAGTTATCGGCGTCTACGATGAACTCCAGGTCGAGAGCTGCATATAGCTCTGGATAGTCCACGCGGGGATAGGTTGCGCCGTTGGCAGGCAGACATCCGGTTGGCGGTTGGAGCGTGACGTAGGGGATCAGCCAGCCAAGCGCGCTGGCGTCGCTTTGGGCGCTTACGGGCGAAACAAGGATGAGCAGGGCAAGTATGCACAGGTAACGCATATGACACTCCTGCACACATGATGACAGATTAGTTTGTTGTGCCGTCTAGACACTTTGTCTGCATCTTTACGAAATTGACGCATTCATACGATTTGCAAACTTGTTCTAGACTCTCTGTCCGGTATTATGAGTTCAGGGGGGACTACCATGTGGGTTATGGCATTCAGCGATTATTTCATCCAACAGGCAATCCAGGTTCTGCTCACCGAAAAGCCAAGTGAGCCGCTGACCTACGAGTGCATTGTGTCTCGTTGCACCGTGCCAGTCTGCACAAAGACAGTGCAGCGGTCTGTGGTGCGCATGGAAGCCGCGGGCAAGTTGCGGCGTTTCGGCGGTGGGCACGGAGTCGGTTATCGCTATGAACTCGTTTCGTGAAATGATGGCGTCTCAACAGTGGGGACAATTCAACTACACCCTGCTGATCATCGCGGCAACCCTGCTCTGGATCATGCTGTACAAGCGCATGGATAAAGCACGCTGGCAACTGATGGGCGTGGCTGTCGTGGCTTTTCTGGCTGCCATGGGATGGGGGCTGCGAGACTATGCACAATGGCTGCCGTCAATCGCCATCCTGGGCGTTGTCGGCTATCTGTGGGCTGGCGAGCTGAAACACGTCAGGCTGCGAATTCCGCCCGGCGTGCTGATCGGGCTGACTGCCCTGCTGCTGCGATTGCCCCACATGGACGCGGCGCTGTGGTATGACGAAACTTTCACTGCTGCGCTTGCCCGGCTGCCTTTCGACCGGATGAACATCGTCAACTTCTACGACGTGCATCCGCCCCTGTGGTATTTCATCTCATGGCTCAACATTCGTGTCTTCGGCGATTCGGAGTTGGCGCTGCGACTGCCCTCGCTGGCTTTCGGCGTCTATTCGGTTTGGTTGGTCTACCAGGTCGCCACGAAGATCATGAGCCGGCGCGCGGCAATGTTCGCTGCGCTCCTGGTCGCTCTCCTGCCCGCTCACATCTATTACGCAGCGGAGGCGCGCGGCTACACCCTGCTCGTCTGCGTCGTGCTGCATATGATGCTGACTGCCATCAAACGCCAGCCGCGCATGTTTGTCCTGCTCTCCTATATCGTGCCGATGGTTCACAGTCTGGGACTCTTCTACCTGCCGATCATCGGGGGTTGGGCGCTGTTCAGCGGTCGCCTCAAGCTGCGCAGTCTGGTCATGGCGGCATTCGCAGCACTACCAGCCGCCGCGCTCGCTCTTGTGCAATCGCGTGATGTGGCGGATGGCTTCTGGATCGCCGACATGAGCATCGGCGCGTTGGTCTCCCCGCTCATGAGGATGACCATCATGCAAGTGCCGTCTAACTACCTCCTGCCGATCCTTGCTGTGGTCATCGTCGCGACGACGATAACCCTGTATGTAAATCGCCGTGTACGCCTGGGTAGCGAGCGCGGCTTGATCATCATGGTGCTGTTCGGCGTGCCTGGACTGCTGGCAGGTATATCGTTCGTCTGGCATAGCGTCTGGCTGGATCGGGCGATGCTGCCTGCGATGACGATGCTCCCGATTTTGTGGGCAACCCTGTTTGACCGCCCTGCGCAGTGGCAGCGCAATCTGGCGAGATGGACGATCATCCCGACGATGGCAATCGGCGCGCTCTTGCTCCCTGCCATAAAACAGGACGCCAGCGATATTCGCACTGCCTGCGCCGGGTCGTCTTTCGTGTACACGACCAGTATCAGCGCCGCGTTCGTCGCCGATTACTACACTGATGCTCCTATTCTCATCTGGTCGAGAGCGGGAGACCTCAACCAGACGTTGCCGCTGCCTGCGCTGGATGCGCTGGGATGGCAGCGCAGCGATCTTACAGATACAAGCGGAGATGTGTGTGTCATCGATGGAGACACTCCCCTGTCACGACCGGATGAGCGCGCTTATATGCAGACCATCGCAGCGACCGCTGACAGCACGTTGACGATCAGCGAGGATGTGCTGGGCAGCGTCTATGTCTATGTCGTGAGGGATCACCATGAGTGACCAGTACGCGCTGGTAGCCCCTCCCCCACTTGCGCCCATCAAGCATGTCGTCATCAGTGAGCGCAATATCCAACTGGAGAAGCGCAGCAAACGAGCCAAGCGACTGACACGACGTGAGCTAAAGGCACGCAGGGCAGAATATGCCCGGCTGGAGAAAGAGCTGGCAGCCCACGATTACAGCGATCTGCGCAGTCGCCACCAGGCGGCGCAGGAATTCGATCATGCAATGGTGCAGGCGATGGCAGATGCGCTCTATCAGGAGATCGCGATCCTGTCGTCTGCCACAGGAGACCACTCATCGGCGCTGGCAGACCTGGATGCGCAAATTGCTGAACTGGCTCCCCAACTGCAACTCATCAATGACCTGCCGCGCATCGAACTACTCATCCAGCAGTTTGACCAGTTTCGGGAGATCAAGCGCCAGCTCGGAGACCACGTATTGGCGGTCAAGCGAGACAAGGCAGAACACACGCTGACACAAGCGATGAAACAGGAGATGAAGATCTACCACGACCTGATCATTGACCGCTGGACTGCGCTTGGATACTGCCATCGATGGGAGAAAGGCAAGGTCAAGAAAGTCAATAAGGTCAAACTGGCTGAGGCATTCATCATGCCCGACACGATCCATTACAAGATCGAAGCCAGTGGCAAGAGTTGGTTTGGCGGTTTCACACAGCGACTGCCGCAGGGCGTGCGTGTTGCCGAGCAGCTCCTCAGCGAGTCCACGCTGCGAGAGCTGACTATCGCGTGCCAACGTCAGGTCACGGGAATGATCACCCAGCACAATGGCTCCTGGGTCATCGTGCATCGGCTGGAGACGATAGATGGTCTGATGAACTACCTGTCGTATCGCGCGATCATGGACTACTACCCTACCGGGGATCATTCGCTGGTACCCATCCCGGTTGGCGTCGGCGCATCACGCAACATGCAGTGGATCACGCTGACTGAGTTCCCACACGGACTCATCGCTGGCTACACCAACAGCGGTAAGTCCAACATGGCGAACGTCATCCTGTGCACGATCATCGAACGCCAGTCGCCGGAAGACATGAGACTGTTGCTGATCGATCTCAAGGGCGGCTTGGAGTTCTCGTTCTATGACGGCATCCCGCACCTGCACGGCAACATCGTCGACAACATCGAAGGCGTGCGCATCGCCCTGGCAGAGGTCGAGGCGTTGATGCACCAACGCTTCGAACAGTACCGCAATGTCGCCAAGAACTATGATGGCTACCGCGCTCGAAGACCCAATGAGTACATGCCGCGCATCCTCGTTTTCTTTGACGAGGTGGCATCGATTATGGATCACGGCGAGACCAGTAAAGCGATCCTCGCTTCCATGCGAGAGATCGCCCGGCTCGGACGTGCGGTTGGCATCCACATCTGGCTTGCGACGCAGCGACCGGACACCAAAGCCATCGAGGGATCGATTAAGGTCAATCTGGCAGTGCGCATCAGCGGACGTATGCCCACGTCGGCAGACTCGCTCACGGTGCTCGGATCGTCGGAGGCGTCCAAGCTGGCGGCGGTTGCGGGTCGTATGGTGCTCCAGCTCGGACCCGACCCAACGCCCGTTCAGACGCCGCACATCGAAGAGCAAGACATCATCCGCGCCATTGAGAAGGCAACAAGCTATCCGATCCCGCCGCGGCTTGATGTCCCGGAGACCGAGCGCGTTGTTCACCAACAGTGGACGCCTGAGCGGGTCATCGAACTCAGTCTCAGTCATCTTTCAGGCAACATCACTGCCGATGCCGTCTGGAAGGCAGCGAAAGAGGACATGAGCCAGCGCCAGGCGCGCGAGCTGGTCGAGCGCGTGTGGACGATGGCAAAGCAAGGCAGCATTGAACACGGAGGAACCACTTACATCATCAAACAGCGTGGACAACAAAAGCGACTTGTCCCCGCAACTTCGTAACTTCGTAATTTGTCACCTGTCTCAAGGTGCAGAGTTTGCAGCTAAGTTGAGTGCTAAGTCAGGAGGTCACACATGAGATCGTTGGTTATCGGAGCTGCGTTACTTCTGGTCGTCAGCATCATCCTGCTCTTCATTGGACTGAGTGGCAATGCGCCCGGCGTCCTCGCCTTGCTGATGTTCTGCGCGGGACCGGCGTTTTTCATCGCCCTGGGCGCTGTCCTGGGTCGTCTCAGTCGGGATTACACGCTCGTGCCTAAAGGCGTCGTCAGCGCGCCAAACCCGCGCGCTACACAAGCACTGAGGTGATGCGATGAGGATATTTATCGCCTATTTCATCGCACTGATCTCGGTCGCCATTTTTGTCCTCACGATGCATATCATCACCGGTGCGCTCAACTTGCTCGCTCCGCTCATCCGATCCTATCCCTGGTTAGCCTTGGTGTTTGTGTTCCTAGCACTTGCAGGTGTTCTTACGCCGAGCATCGTATCTTGGATGAAGGACTTTGAAGAGGAGCAAAGAACACGCGAAGGTGTTAGGGAGAGCCAACGAGGAAGCGATGATTGATGTCCAGTTCCCCACCGATAACGAGTGGGATATTCCCATGCTGGATCTCCAGATGCAGGCGACGCACCTGCATTTGCCCGTGCGCATCTACGGTCTGAGAGGTCAACGCAAGGCGCGCGGGGGTACCTGGCTCTTCTACACGACCGACTTCTATTTTGAGCGCGTATGGCGCGATCCCAGCATCGTCACCCAGATAGAGCCGTCTGCCATCGCAGAACCGAATTTCAGCGTCTATGGACAGACGGCGAGAGCTGCTGCGCTGTATGCGACATTCCGCAAGCGCTGGCTGGGTCGCTACTGGCAGAGCATCGGACTCCCGCTGTTCGTCGATCTCAACGTCAACGAAGATCATGCCGACCTCAACATGATCGGCGTCCCTCACGGTTGGCGCTCGTTCGTCACGCGCGGTTATGCCGACCGCCTGGACAAGCTGAAGCTGGACTATCAGATCGCCCAACGTTGGGCGGGTGGCACTCCCCTCTTCGCCGTCTATGCAGGTGGCAAGGCGGTTAAGGCGCTCTGTCAGTCGGAGGGCTGGATCTACGTGGAGGACTTGAATAAACATGCGTCCAATCCCGATCTATGAAAAGTCGAGCGACGGCGGAGGGGCGCGGGCGTCGCTGCGAGCGCAAAACAGGCAGGTCAAGCAAGATGTCGAGATGACTCTTGATGGCTATGTTGAGGCGGACAAAGGAACGCCAGGCAGCACGCGCGAAAGCCTGAATGAATTCCTGGATCGCAGTAACGGACCGCTGGCAGGCGCGCTGGTCGGCGAGCCGGGTGAACGTAACCCGCTGGTCGAATTCGGCGACGATGGCAGCTTTCAGGTCAATAAGGGCAATGTGCGGACGCGCGCGGCGGAGTTTGTGCGCGACTCGATGGACTTCCAGTATCCGAAGGACTACCTGATCAGCCTTGCGCGGGATAAAGCGCGCGACAACGGCATGATGCTCGACAATGCAGAGGCAGAGCGGCTCTACAATGACGAATATGCGACCAAAGCAAAGGCGATCCTCGCCGCAGCTCGCATCGGCGATATAAAGCTCTCAGAGCCTCAGCATAGACGCCTGAAGGATGCCGAGCGCGGTCGATATCTCGATATGCAGTATGGATCGGCAGATCGGGAACGCGGCTCCCTAGCAAACGCAGCAGCCCGACAGCGCAGACCCGGCACTTACGCCCGCACCGCCGAGGCGAGAGCCATCCAGCAGCAGAAGCGCAAAGAGTTTATGGAGTACGTTCATGGAATCGACTTCTAACATCGGCAAGCACGTTCGCCATGTCGATCCTGTAGGGATTGCTCATGAGGGTGTGATCGTGGATGAGGATGACCTGCACTGCTACGTGCGTTCAAGTCACCCCGCTTTTGCGGGGGATGGCAAGGACTGGCATTACAAGCTGAAGCGGTCAGCGGTCGCGCGGTATGTGGTGACGGAGGATGGGCATGGATCGAAATGATAGACTTTGGTGGGAAGAAGCAGAGCTGCGAATGCAGTACGAACTACTGGAAGCTCAAGCCAGCGTCTTGGCTACGCAGCTCCTGGATGTCTACAAGCAACTTGAGGAGCAAGGCAAACCTCCCCCGCTCTCGGTCAACTTCCGCAGTAATGCTCTGGCATGGCGGTTTGCGAATACGGAGGGAGTAGAAGCCGCGATTCGCGATGAGGTAAGCGCGACTTTTGAACTAAACGCACACCTCCAAGCCTTGAGGGAAGCCAATGCTGCTGAAGAGAAGAAGAAACATAAAGACACTAAGCCGCCAACCGGCGCGCGTCGTCGATGGTGGTTCCTGCTGCGATGATCGGAAATGCGAGGTTGACTCCTGTCCTCCCCGC
>JALHQT010000013.1 GCA_022841825.1 Anaerolineae bacterium | reverse complement strand
CAATGCTGCTGAAGAGAAGAAGAAACATAAAGACACTAAGCCGCCAACCGGCGCGCGTCGTCGATGGTGGTTCCTGCTGCGATGATCGGAAATGCGAGGTTGACTCCTGTCCTCCCCGCAGCTAAAGACCCAATCCGAACGTGAGGGTCCGCGAAGACCAGCAGAAGCCAATTTGCTGGTCTTCGTGCTTTCTAGCCCACTGCTGCGTGCCGTTAATCCTTCTACCTGACACAACTCCAACTTGTGAGATGATCTGAAGTGCAAAATCAAGATTTGTGATGTGTGTCTGGTGTTTCTGCTGCAATCCGTGCAGAGTTAGTCGTATAAGGAATTTGGGCGTCAATCTCATCACAAAGAAAGTTCAGGTTGCTTCCCGGAACACAATAGTAGGGCGTCCCACCACCTGCACGTCCCGAATTTGATCTTGATCCGGTCAGCTTAACCAGCCCCTGAGTGTGACCTCGATCCAGATAGACCATTCCCTTCAAAAGATAGTCGTGCTTACGCCGTGCTATGCGAAATTGGTTTCGTCGTGCCAGGATCGATTGGCAGCGTTCAAACTCTTCTGTCGTGACAATCGGCTCCCAATCTCCGCGAATGGTCTTTGGCGGCAGATTACCTACTTGGCTCGTCAACCATCCAGCATATGCCCAGTTGTGAAATCGGGTGATCCGTATTGTGTGTAGATAATGGCGTTCATGGGGTTGTTCCTTTCCTATTCGGGTTTATGATTGGCGGGTGGATGCGGCAAGTGCTGCTTTGCGCTGCGGGCGCGTCAAACGCCACTGGATGACCCACTCGGCAACAACGAGGTTGATAATCCAACCGCTGCCCAGCACGATATTCCTCGCCAACTCGCCAGACGTGCCGACCAGAAGCGCCCACACTATGCCTGTGAGTACCTGTGTCCCCGCGCCCATACCAATGGCATAAGCGCGAACCATCCACGCACCATGCTGGGTGAAATTTCGCTGACGAACCGCCAGCACTGCCAGGATGAGCGCAAGTGTCATCAGGAACCCGAACAGGAGCCGCATTGCGTACACAACGACGCCGTCTCCGGCGGGTGAGGGGTAGAAATGCGCCATCCACATCCCGCTAAACGCAGCGGCAAGTCCGGACGGGACGAGCAACCAGCCTGCACGCCTGTGCCAGCGTGGATAACGCAGGCGAATGCCCGGCGCAAACTGGAACGCGCCGACCAGCGCATACACAGTCACGCTGAAGACGTGCAGGATGACCGGTAACGGCATGGCGAAGAAGCGCGCATTTTCGGGTGTAACGGGTGTCGTCTCCGCGCCAACGGTCAGTTGTCCGACGCGGACAATCCCTGCCAGAACCGGTATCACAGCGAGGAGGATTAGCCCCGCTGTGACCAGCCATTCTGCTCCTCTTGCAGGTGCTTTGGTTTTCTGAAATGTGGGTTGCTTTAGCCCATCAAGGGGCATGGTTTTCATTTTAGATATTCGCTTTCTTTTCAGATCCTTGGACAGTGTTGGGCAGTCGTGGATTCGTTTCACAGCGCATTCAGACAGGCTGCTGATCGTCTACACCCTGAAACAAGCGGCGGTCTAGCCGCTTGTTCATTCCGTTCAGTTGACAGCGACCTTACTTGGCAACGTTTTGGCGAAGTTGAGGGCTGCCCACGTCGGTTGAGGTCGCCGCGATATTGGCTTGACGTTGTGACCAGAGTGCATATCCCAGCCATGCCAGCGCGATCCCCACTGGCATCCCTGCTAACCGCTGATATTCGTGCGGGACCAGTGCAGCCAAAGGGGTCAGTGCGGAGGTGACGGCGAGCAGACCGGCAGCCCAGCGTGGCAGGATGCCAGCGCGGAACGTCGCGATGCCAAATAGCAGTCCGCCGAGCATGTACGTGATGCCCACAATCCCAAATACACCGGGAAGTGCGCCGAGGTTAACATCGACAGGATGCCCATTGACGATCCCGAAGAAGCCATCGATCAACGTCGGTGAGGTCGTCGTCAACAGCGGAATGATGAAGGTTTCGGCAAAGATATAGGACAGGTTGAGCATCCAACTGACGATGAGCAGGAGAAACCCGACCAGACCGAGCCACCCGGTCTCTCTCACTTGCCTGGCGTAGATCCCCGTAATGCCGAGCAGGAAGAACATCGCCATAACCGTCTTCACGGGGGTGATGATAGCCCATGCGCTGGTGGTGACTGACGCGCGAACGTCAGGTGGGTGGATGGGTTGAATGACCGTGTAAATGATCCCTGCCGCCACAGCAGCTAAGCCTGCCCAACGGATGAGAGTCGAGGGTGTTATGCTCCCTTTACTCTCCTTAATCGCGGTCTGCTTGTTGGTGTTCATGTACTTCTCTCCTGTTTGAACGATGATGATAAATCTCAAGATTCGATATCCGACACATCTGGCGAGCGGGGGTCAATACGCTTGACCGAGATTAAGGGCATTCCTAAATCACGCACTTTCCTCAGCAAACCATGCAACGCGGACTGATCAGCCACCATGCCGCTTAATAGCGTTTCGCCGTCCTCGTCCAGCGTGATGGTCATCTCGTCAAACCAGCTTGCCCATTGAGGATCGAGATGTCCTTTGACCCTGATTTGATAGACTGCTGGTTGATCAGGATCGGTTTCCGGGTTGATTTTGTTCGACATGAGCTTCTAACTGAGGTGGCCGTTCAAAGCTATCTGCGCCGCTTACTCAATCTATAGGCAGCATAGTGGGGATTAGGTATAGGGGTATAGATACTAAAGTATAGTTTGGGGGTATAGTTCTGTGAGATTGTGACGGGGTGCTACAACAGACCCAACTCGCGGGCACGGGCCACCGCTTCGGTGCGCCGCTGAACCTGTAGTTTTTCGAAAATCTTCCCGTTGTGAACCTTGACCGTGACAAGAGCGATGAAAAGCCGCTCGCTGATCTCACGATTCGAAAGTCCGTCAGCAACCAGACGGAGTATTTCCAACTCACGCTGGCTCAATGGCTCGATAAGGGGTTGGGCTGGCGAGGGCTGCTGAGCGGTTTCTTTACGCTTCTCACGCTCCGCTTTAAATGCCGTCAATAGGTTGCGTATATAGTCCGGCATCAACCCGCGGGCCGATGCTTCGGACAAGAGCTCTGCCATCGGCAAGCCCTCATCGATAAAGAGACGTATGAATCCACCCGTCTTCGCCATCGCCAGCGCCTCAACCAACACCTGCGCAGCGTCATCTTTTTCACCGAGCGCGTGCAGCGCGATTGCTGTCAGTATCATCACCCGGAGCTGCTCGTCTGCCCAGCCTTTTGCCTCCATCTGCTGGCGTAAGGGTACCAACAGTGCCAGTGCTGCGGACGGGTTTCCCTCAGCCAGATAGATCCGCGCCTGACTGATGGGGAGGTCATGAGTTCGGGCAATATGCGCAGCTGCCGCCAGATTGCCCTGTTGCAGCAAGGCCATGACCTGTGTGGCAGCGATTTCAGGCATCCGGTGCATAAAGTGATGTTGGTGAACGAACGCCTCGGCTTCCGCCAATGTAGCAACAGCACCCGCAGCATCGCCCTGTGTCAATTTGAGGCGGGCCAAAAACACATCATAGGCAGCAGTGGAGTCAATGCTGTACATCTGTCGCAAAAAGTGGGCGCATTGCTGCCCATACGCTTCGGCGGCCTCCAGATCGTTCCATTGATAGTGGATGCGGGCTAAACCAAGATAGGCTATCGCAACCATCGCCTCCGGCGGATCACCCGCCAATTGTGCAGCACGCTTGTAAGTCGCTGTCGCGGATGCCAGTTGGTTGTCAGATTCCTCGAGATGAGCGAGATACATGGCAGCCGATGTCGTATAGACCGAATTTCGGGATGCGTTACTGAAGGCGATCACATCCAGAAAGGCTTGCCGGGCGGCGGCACGGTTTCCCTGTAGCTGATAGGCATGGCCGAGCGCCATGGTTGCTGCGGTGCGGACAGGAATATTGCCGGGGTGCAGATACTCCAGTGCGCGATGCGACTGAATCATGATGGTTTCGGCATCGTGGGAAATAACGCCCAACAGCGCCCGGATAGCGGAAATACGTCCGATAAGGTCGTCGGTATTGTCATTTGTTTCGGCTGTTTTCAGCGCCTGTTCAGCCGCTTGTAGTTTCAGTTCGACGGCGGACGGCTGTTGCCCGCCAAACAACAATGTTGAGGCGTAAGTTACCCACAGCGAGGGTCTGGCATCCAATACCGCTCTCGGCAGCGACTCCAGCCAGTTGAGGACAGGTGCCCATGCGCTCCGAAATTGTAGGGGCATCCCATCGCCCTCAATCAGGCGCTCGACACGCTCAATATCGTGGGCGGCGGCGGCATGATGAAAGGCATCCAGCTCCAGCCCATGCTCTTCATACCACAGGCTAGCGCGGCTGTGTAGTTCAGCGACTCCCTCCGTACTCATGCGCTGATGCAGCCGCTGCCGGAGCAAATCCGCAAAGAGATGGTGATAGCGATACCAGCGGCGCTCATTGTCCAGTGGGATGAGGAACAGATTGGCGTGTTCGATAGATTCCAGCGTGGCTTGTCCGGAAGCAGACTTGTCAAGCAGAATCGCGTCACACAGCGAACCACAGAGGCGATCCAAGATCGACGTGTGTAGCAAGAACGTCTGGAGATGTTCCGACTGCCGTTGCAGGACTTCTTCAACCAGATAGTCCAACACGAAATGGTGACTGCCACTGAAGGATTGAATGAAACTGCTCACATCCTGATGTCCCTGCATGGAAATCGCGGCGAGTTGCAAACCTGCAATCCAGCCTTCGGTGCGGGTTTCCAGCGCGTCAATTTCTTCCGCCGAAAGACGAAGTCCCATCATCTGATTGAGGAAATGGGCCGCTTCATCCGGAGTGAAGCGCAGGTCGGCGGCGCGCAGTTCGGTCAACTGCCTCCGTGCCCGCAACCTCGCCAACGGCAGATTCGGATCCTCGCGGGTCGTGATGACCAGGTGCATCCGGGGAGGCAGATGCTCGAGGAAAAAGGTAAGCGCATGGTCAATCGGTCTGGCATCTGTCAGATGGTAATCGTCAAGCACAAGCAGAAAATCGTCCGGGATGGTGACGATTTCATTGAGCAGCGCTGTCAACATCACTTCGGTTGGCGGTGGCTGAGGCGATTGGAGTACCGCCAAAACCTCTTCGCCCGTATTCGGTGCTATGGTCTGCACAGCAGCGACGAAGTAAATCAGAAAGCGTGTGAGGTTGTTATCCCCCTCGTCCAGCGAAAGCCAGGCAGTCGCACGGCGGCAATCGGTAATCCATTCACTGACCAGTGTGGTCTTCCCAAAACCGGCGGGAGCAGAGATGAGAGACAGCTTACCATGCAGTCCCTCGTTCAGCCGATCAATCAGACGGCGGCGGATGACAACCTTATTCTGAGACGAAGGAATATGAAGTTTAGTAGATAGAATAGACGTAATCATGGAGCAAGTATATCGTATGTCCATACTCGCGAAGCGTCCGAGCACGTGGGTAAACCAGAGCGGCGCAGAAGTGACGCTGCTGTTGTTTTACACACGTTTCGAGGATTCAATCGTGGGCTACAGTGATGACGACATTTCCTTTCTTTTGCCCTGTTTCGACGTAGCGGTGCGCCTCGGCAGTCTGTTCCAAGGGGTAGCGTCTATCAATCACCGTCTTCAGCTTTCCCGCCTCAATGAGTTCTTTGAGGAAAAACAGATCTTCAGTCTTTTGACTCGCTGCCCCAACGATGACTTTTTTGCTCCCTGTCATCGAAACCCACCACCCCCGAAGTATCTGTGACGGTCCGGAGTTACCTCCTAAAAGATAGCGCCCGTTTGGCTTGAGCGATTGGATACTTCCTGAAAACGAACTCTTGCCCATCACATCAAAGATAACGTCATAGGTCTGACCGCTTTGAGTAAAATCCGCCCGGGTGTAGTCAATGGTGTGATCCACGCCAATTGAGCGCAGCATGTCCAGCTTCCCGGTGCTGTCCACACCGGTCACTTCCGCCCCATAGTATCGAGCAAGCTGTACTGCAATCGTACCGATACTCCCACCTGCACCAACGATCAATACCTTTTCTCCACTCTGGATATTCGCTTTTCTCATAAAATGCAGGGCTTCAATTCCAGCAACAGAAACGGCAGTGGCTTCCTCGTAGGGCATATTAGACGGTTTGATGGCCAATACTCCCGCTTCCGGCAGACAGGCGTATTCAGCATGAGCACCAAACCGAAAACCGGTTGTTCCGATAACGGGGTCGCCTTCCTTAAATCGTGTCACAGCTTTGCCGACGGCCTCAACGTCCCCGGCGAGTTCCTGTCCGAGAATGAAGTTCCTTGGCTTAATGAAACCTACATAGATGCGGATAGGGAGCATCAGCCAGATTGGGAAATTGAGCGTTCGAATCTCAGCATCCCCGGCTGTTACGGTTGTCGCACGCACTCGTATCAGGACTTCATTGTCCTTTGGAGTTGGTTTTTCGACTTCTGTGAGCTGAAGCCCATCCGGTGATCCGTATTTCGTCAATACTATGGCTTTCATGCGTATTTCTCCTGTACGGCTTTCATCCGACATTCTCACGCTCGGAAGAGAAAGGTGTCGAACTGCTGTGCGTTGAGGACGTTATTCGCATACAGATTAGCGATGAGCCTGACAATACAGATTGTCGTAAAGGCCGCAAACCCCGTAGTGTAGTCCAGCGTTTCATTAAAGGTCAGCACGATTGGCAGCAGCCAGGCCGCATTATAAGCCAGCCTGAAAAGTTGGATGGCGCATCCCGGTTTGACTGTATTCCTGTTCCCCGATTGTCTCTTCTCCCATGCGAACCGCATGGTCAGGTGTCCCTCGGTGAATATTCAGAACAGGCAGCCGATCAGCACAAGCCCCCTAAAGGCGTCTCCTGCCGACAGTACCGCCGTGAACAAAGTGACAGCAATGAAGGAGAAAAAGATCAGTCCAAGCCCCGCCGTAAACCGATTGTTCCAGCGGCCAGTCAGCAATGTGTCCCCTATCATCGTATCCCCCGGCTAATCGTTTTTAAGATAATCATGAGCCCCAATTTGCTATTCGGTATTGCCACTGTGTACCACCGTGATGACGACATTTCCCTTTTTGTGTCCTGTTTCGACATAGCGGTGCGCCTCGGCAGTCTGTTCCAACGCATATCGTCTGTCAATGACCGGCTTTATCTTGCCTGCCTCAATAAGTTCTTTGATGAAAAGTAGGTTTTCGCCCTTTTCGCTTGTTGAAGATTTGACCGAAAGATAGATACCTTTTTCCTTTAGTGAGCTTTCACTCTGTGAAAGAGAAAGCTTGCGTACCGCGTCAAAAACCACATCATAAGTCTGGCCGTTTTGCGTAAATTCCTCCTGGGTGTAATCAATGACTTTATCGGCTCCCAGCGATTTCACCAATTCCAGATTCTCGGTGCTGCATACCCCGGTCACTTCTGCTCCAAAATACTTCGCAAGCTGTACCGCGAAAGTCCCTACGCTTCCAGATGCGCCATAGATAAGCACTTTTTGTCCACGCTCGATATTTGCGGTTTTAAGCAGATACAAGGCGGTCATTCCTCCAACAGGAACGGCAGCGGCTTCCTCGTAGGTCATATTGGCCGGTTTTACTACCAGCACCCCTTTCGCCCATGCTTCAGGCAGACACACGTACTCGGCATACGCACCAGCGCTCAATCCGGTGGTCGTCCCAAAAACCTCGTCACCTTTCTTAAAGCGCGTTACCCGGCTGCCCACCACTTCAATTTCCCCCGCGAACTCATGACCTGGTATTCTTTTTCGTCTTATACCAAACAGTTGGAAGAGGATATAGATCAGGGGATGGAGCCGCCGAAGTATGACATCCCCTGTGATTACAGTTGCCGCATAGACTCGTATCAGAACTTCATTGTCCCTCGGGACAGGTTTTTCGACCTCTTGGAGTTGAAGTCCATCTGGTGATCCGTATTTTGTCAATACGATGGCTTTCATACGTATTTCTCCTAAGCACCCGGTCGCCTGCCGCAATTCTACTAGGCTTCATCGCGGCAGGTGCAGTTTTTCGCTAGTTTCAATTACCGGATTGCACGGTGATGACGACTTTTCCTTGAGCGTGTCCTGCTTCAAGATACCGGATCGCTTCAGCAACCTCGCTCAAGGGGTAACATCTGTCGATTACCGGTTTTACTTTTCCGGCTTCAAGGAGTTCCTTCATAAAAGCCAGGTTTTCTTTGTCGGGTTTCGCCATGATGTTACCCATTTTCTTATTCCCGGTCATGGATACCAGCGGCCCCAGCAGCATAGCCTCAAACATTTGCGCCATAGCACCGCCGGTCATGACATAGGTTCCTTCAGGGCTTAGCGCTCGCTTGTAATCTGAAATCGGACGATAGCCATTCGCAGCAAGAATAAAGTCATACTGCTGCCCGTTTTGAGTAAAATCTTCTTGGGTGTAATCAATCACATGATCTGCCCCAATCGAGCGCATCCGGCTCACATTCCTGGTGCTGCATACAGCCGTGACTTCCGCTCCGAACGCTTTGGCAATCTGCACCGCAAATGTACCGACACCACCCGACGCGCCATTAATCACTACCTTTTGCCCCGGCTGAATCTGCCCCCTGCTTTGAAGACCCTGCAAGGCGGTAACTGCCGCTACGGGGACGGCTGCGGCTTCCTCGAACGGTGTATTGGTGGGTTTCAACACCAATGCCGTTTCACTCGCACATACATATTCGGCAAAAGTACCCCTGCCACAGGCGCTTAAGTCCCCGAATACCTCATCACCGGGCTGAAACTGGTTGACATTTTTGCCTACCGCCTGTACTCGCCCCGCCACATCCGCCCCAAGGAAGATATTTTTGGGTTTGAGCAGCCCAGCCGCCAGGCGGAACAACCAGGGTGTGCCTCTCAGGTAAATCCAGTCACCGGCATTGACGGATGCGGCATGAACTTTGATGAGTACTTCACCGTCCTTCGGGGTCGGTTTTTCGACCTCTTTGAATTGAATGACATCCGGTGATCCATACTGTGTGTAGATGATTGCTTTCATGGTGGTGTTCATTTCTTCACTCCTTATAGTGAATGCTAGTGGGCGTTTGATTGAAGATGACTGTTTACGGTTTGAAGTTTGGTGAGTCTGCTGTGTCGGATTGTGAAAACGAAAGCAGCTCCAGATTTAGACCATGAATACGGTTCAACAGCCCGATCAGCGCGGACTGATCGGAAATCTGTCCATTTAAGACGGTTTCCCCATTTGCCTGATGAGAGACGATTAAACCTTCTAACCAGTCTGACCAGTCGGGCTTCAAAGTCCCTTTGATTCTGATTTCCACATACATGCTTATTGTCCACTTTCTACATGGTGCATTTTCTGTAATGAACTATCCCAACGTATTCACGTGTCATCCAATGAGGCTGCGTTTTACTCGGTAACTACCTGCGTGATGCACAAGACGGAGAGGGTGAAGAGTCAAGAAGGCGCGCGCGATCGCCCAGCCAATGCTCAGGGCTGTTAGCGTCGCAATCACGATAAACGCATCAGGAGCGAAAAGGGCAGTTGTTTCTACGGGCGCATGAAACTGTGAGGGCACGAAGATCCAGGCAATACCCACCGGAAGAATATCGATGGATAGAGGCAGGTAGAACCGCCATAAACGACGGATGCTGCGTGGAGGAAGCTCACCGCGATGTTGCCAGCGCCTGATGGAAAGGTAAGACCCTACGATCCAAAGGGCAGGAATGAGCAGCGCAACCAGCAGCACCACCTGCGGGATGACGGTTACTGGTGGATTGATGCTTGCGCTCAGGTTGTTTCCAAGAAGGATTTCGGCGACACCTTCTATTGGAATATTGACTCCGGCACTGTTAAAGAAGCCGTTGACATTGACTAGTATGCCGATCCCAATGTGCTGGTCAGGGAGCAGCAGCAGATTGGAGTGGAAATTGCTAACATCCCCGTTGTGCCAGATTCTGGTTGATCCGGGTTCGCCCTGTATCACCCATCCCATGCCATACGTGCCTAAAGGATTGGGAGTGTGCATTGTATCGATTCCCTGTGGGGACAAGAGCAGGTTATCGCCATAAGTGCCCTCGTTCAACTGGGCGATTAAATAATGGGTCATGTCTTCTGCTGATGAAATCAGAAAACCCGCTGGAGTCATGCGCCGAGGGTAAGGCGCATCGAACGCGACCGGCCAAAAGAACCAATAGCGATAGCCTGTGGCGATGTCGATTGCTGCGGGATCGGAAAGTGCAGCCGCGCTGTGGCTCATCTGGAGTGGAGCAAAGATCGCGGAACGGACATATTCTTCGTATGAACTCCCTGATACTGCCTGGACGATCAAACCCAGTAGGCTGTAATTTTCGTTGGCGTATTCGTAGTGTTGACCTGCTGGTTGACTCAGCGGTACGCCAGACAAATCTCGAATGCCAATTTCAAGCGCCATATCACTCTGGTCGTTATCTGTGAAGCCCAGTCGACCTGCGTCGGTGGGTAGCCCACTGTTCTGGTTTAACAAGTTGCGCACGGTGATCTGGGCGGATGCTGCTGCATCATTCGTGCGGAACCAGGGTAGATACGTGGTGACAGGTGCATCCAGCTCTATCTTGCCCGCCTCAACCAGTTGCATCACTGCCAGCGCGGTGAAGGACTTGGAGGTTGAGCCAAGAATGAAAGGGGTCTGAGGAGTCACAGTTCGCCCATCCGGCGCGGCGATGCCATAGCCCTTGAGATAGACAACCTCGTCGCCGTATACCACACCCAGTGCCAGACCGGGAATGTTGGCAATCTGCATTCTGGACTGAATATAGGCATCGATTCGATCCTGATCGACCTGTGGCAGAGGAAAGCTCTGTGCAGACGCAAGCATGACAGGCGAAAACACGGGCAGTATGCCGAGGAGGATCAGGATGCATAGAAACGCGAAGTAACTTTTCGTGTAGGACATTGTTGCCTCATAAATCACGCTGGGATCAATGGGGTCGTCGCAGTCTGCTGACTTGTGACTATCCTCAGAGTAGCGGGGGAGATAGGGTAGTGTCATACCCTATGTGGGGTATTGTCGTAGGGTAGAGCGAATTTCAACCGCACAGGAACAGCTTTCGGGGTCACGCTGACAGGTGCAGACGACTTGCTCGACACAGCGCCAGCACGGGCTCAGTCCATCCACAATCAATGGGACACCCAGCAGCGCTGCGCCAATACGAGCGCGTTCTGCCAGGTCGAACGGAATCAAACCCAGACTGTTATCACGCTGGAACGAAAGCTGCCCGACTGCCTGGAAACCTGCCTTTTGGATTCCTGCACCTGATGGCAGATTCTCCGGGGCATGGATAATCCAGAAGCGTTCAGCTCGTTCCGCCTGCACAATTGCCTGCAATAGACGCGGATATAGCCCTCTTCCTTGCCAGTCCGGTGAAGTTGCGAAATCCCACAGATAACGACTCTCTGCGGCGATAGGAAAAACAAGGTTGAGCTCTCCAATAGAGGCTTCGCGCGTCGCTACCCAACCATACGTCACTGGCGTTCCGTCCATGTAGCCCATATACGGACGATGTCCAGCACGCCGTCGTTGTTCTACGTCCGCGACAGTAATGTGATTGATTGCTGCCAGTTGTGTGTCATTTGCTGCCAGCCGAACCTGAAAGTCTGATACAGGAGTCAAATCCATCAAGGGATCAGAAGCCCACCATGTTGCCAGTGCCATTTGTATACCTCACGCAAGTCATCGTATTGGGTTGTCAGGGAGTTAAAAAGGAAGTTAAGGCAAAGTAATCGGTACTTTGCCTCCTGATTCGACGCTTTACAGCCGCTTAGCGAAGCTGCGAGACCATAGTCACGATTGCTGCAACTGCGGCCTCTGGCTGGTCAAGGTGGATATTGTGTCCGCTGTTCTCTACGATTATCTGCCGACTATTTGAAGACAATTGGAGGAGTTCAACCTGCCAATCCTGCCAGCCTGCCTGCTCATCTATGACACCGGTCAGAACGATCAGCGGCAAATCGCCGAAGGTCGTGACTGCTTCTGCTTGAGCCAGACTCTCTTGTATGCTGAGGAATTCGTCCACAAATGTCTGGGCAGTTTGCGGAGTCACTGCGAAAGCGGCATAAGCAGGCTGGGTTTGGGCTGGCAGATGTTGAATTAATCCTAATGGCTCGGCTAACAAACGCACCAATCCGATGCGCCCCAAGAAGAAGGGGAGCGAGAAAGCGCTGGGCTGGTAGGAAGTCTGAGGCTCTATTTCCATCTCAGGCTGTGCCCTCTGTCTGGGACTCATTGAATCGATAAGCACAACCCCGGCGATTTCCGTCGGATAATCGTGGACAAAAATACGCACGGCTAAACCGCCTAACGAGTGTCCGACCAGCACATAAGAACCCTCGACATTGGCTCGCTCAAGCAAGGTGTGGAGTTCAAAAGCGAATTGCTCGGCAGTACGCGGCAGGGGACTAGCCTCGCTGTATCCTATGCCGGCTCGATCATAGGTGCAAACTCGCGTGGTCTTTGCTACCTCTTCCTGAACCGCATTCCACGGGAGAGACCAATCGCCTAATCCAGCCTCAATGATTACGGTGGGGCTGCCGGTACCCACGCAGTTGATATGCAGGCGATAGCCGCCCACATCTACCATTTGACCGATGGGGGGATACGCCTGGATGTCAGACGCTTCTGACACCGACTCGTAAATCGTTCCTGCCAGGATCAAGCCGACTACCAAAAGGACAACTCGGATTAGCCAGCGGTAACGGCGGCGTCTGTTGAGCGACGATTGAGGGACTTCTGCGACAGCGGTAAGATCGCCACTGGTCTGGACTTCACTGTCCTGAGCAGAGTTCACTTTTGAGGAAGAGCTTGAAACGAACGACATAACAGAACCTCCTGATAATGAGAACAAAACGGGTTGAACCATCTCACTTCAGGGTATCTGTTGTCGTGGGGTAGTGTCATACCCCATATAAGGTATTTAAAGCAAATGGTATTCTTCAGCGTGTTTAATGGCTTCCCAGCGGCTGTGAACACCCAGCTTGCTGTAAATGTTCTTGATATGCGTGCGCGCCGTGTCAACAGCGATAAACAGCCGCTCCGCGATTTCATTACTTTCCAGACCATCTGCCAGCAAGCGCAGCACTTCCAATTCGCGAGGACTGAGCATATCGGCTAAATGCCCTACGGTACGGTGTTTAGGTGTCGGCGATGGGGCGTTCTTTCCCATGGTGGTGAGCAACCGGGCTGCATATTCGGATGAGATCGGCAGCGCAAGCTGTCCTTTGCGCTGCATGTCAAGCAGTTTTTCCAGCAGCAGGGCAATGGGCTGTCCTTCATCAGCAAAAACACGCAGCGGCTGTTCCGGTTCAGCCAGCGACACTGCGCGCGCCAGCGATTCTGCCGCTTTCTGGCCGTCATTGTCTGCGTGGAATGCGACAGCCTGCAATAGGAGCGCACGGAGCAGGCTGCCATGACGTTGGCCGACTTCGGCGCGTTTGACCATCCGCTCTAATAGATAGAGCGCTTGATCCACCCTGTCCCCTTTCGCGATGTAGAACCGCGCCAACAGAAGGTAATGAGCTTCGCGGTGATAACTAAACTCGTCGTCGGGTCCCAACTGATTCTCCGCCGCCCAGCGTTCGACAGCCTCAAGATTGCCCTGTTCTAGCCAGCGGCGTGCTCGTGAGATCGAAAGCAAAGTCGCGCGCCCTTGTAGGTTGCTCATTCGTTCCAGCTGCTCGGCAAGCTGCCAATAATATTCAGCGCCTTCAGTATCTCCCTGAAGGGTTTTGAGGCGTGACAAAGCAATGTAGGCTCGCAGCAGTGCCAGGGGAAAGCTTTCTGGGTTAATCTGCTCGGCGCTTTCCAGTAAATTGCGCTCTGCCGCGTCAAGATCATTGCGTTCCATACTAATCTCCCCTAAGAGCAGCGCAATATAACCGCTGGTCGGGAAACGCTGTAAACCCGGCATGTGCGCGGCGTGTTCCAGTTGCTGACAGGTATTTTCAGCAGCGCGTAAAGACAGTTGTGCTGTTTGCAGTGAAGAAAGGTGCCAAAATGCGGATAAAATGGCGAAGGAGCTGCCGATTTCCTGACTCAACTCCATCGCATAGGACAAGACTTCTACCGCCTCCTGAACTTCGCCGATATAGGCACAGGTCACGCCCAGATTGATAGACGCCATACAGCGCCAGCTTACCGCTTCTTCGGGTAGTAATTCCAACGCTTTTCTGGACAATTCGAGTGTTTCGGGAAACTTCTGATGTAACCCGGTCAGCGTGCTGTGAACGGCAGCAAGCATTCCCGCCATCAGCGGATCAGGACTCCCGTCAGCCTGATTCGGTGTCATTTCGGCATCCCGGATGCGCTGTTCGGCTGCGCTCATCTGGTTTGTCAGATGTAACACCCACGCGTGATAGAGATAGAGACGCGGATATACCTGAAAAACACTGTCAGGTAAAGCAGTCAACCAGCCGAGCAGCGTATTGTGTTCGGCGCGCCGCCAGATGAGCAGTTCAGCAATGCCTTGTACTAATTCCGCCGCTCTTTCATTGTCCTGGGCTTCCAGCGCATGGCTGATGGCTTCCGCTTGCAGTCCGTTCTGTTCAAACCATTGCGATGCCCGTTGATGCAGCTCTTTCGTGCGATCTGGGTACTTCAGTTTCAGTCGGTGCTGTAAAAAGTCAGCAAACAGGCGATGATAGCGATACCAGTGGCGTCTATCATCGAGCGCGACTACGAAAAAGTGATTGCGCTCCAGATGTTCAAGCACAGAATAACTGTTCTCTACACCCACAACCGTATCACAGAGATCCGTATTAAGACGTTCAAGGATGCTGGTTTGCAGCAGAAACTGCTGTATCGCTTCCGGCTGTCGATCAAGGATTTCATCCCCCAGATAATCCAACACGTAGCGATGATCCCCCGCAAACGAAGCGATAAACTCAGCCGGGTCACGCTTCCCCTGCAATGCCAATCCTGCCAATTGCAGCCCTGCAATCCAGCCTTCGACGCGCGTATCCAGTGCTGTAACCTCCTCATTAGTGAGTGCCAACCCCATGACATCTGTGAAGAAAGTTGCGATCTGCGGCGGCGAGAAGCGCAAATCAGCGCTGCGTATTTCAAGTAGTTGGCTGCGAACCCGCATTCGCGCAAGTGGTAAGGGGGGATCCGTTCGGGTGGTCATGATCAGACGTATCTGGGAAGGCATATGCTCGACTAGAAAGATTAGCCCGTCATGGATTGCCGACGAATCGATCACGTGATAATCATCTAGCACTACAGCAAGTGGATCAGAAAGTGCCGAAAGCTCATTGATGAGTGTGGATAAGATCATTTCAATCGGCAGCGGTTGCGGTTCGTGTAGGAGTGTAAGCGCTGGCTCTCCGATTTCAGGAAATGCGGTCCGGATTACCGCGATAAAATAATCCCAAAACCGTACTGGATCATTATCCCCTGCATCGATCGAAAACCAAGCCGCCTTCAATGGACTCTGCGCGACCCACTCGCTTACGAGTGATGTTTTTCCATATCCTGCTGACGCAACAATCAAAGCAAGTTTATATTCTCGGAGTTTATCCAGCTTTTGAATTAACTCTGTGCGATGCACATGTGATGGGCGGATAGGTGGAATGTTGAGTTTTGTATTGAGCAACAACATTGCACTGCCCTCGACCTTCCTCATAAATCGAATTAGTTGACTATGATGGTAGCATAGTGCTTATGGAATTGCGCGACGCTATCGCCTGACATTTGTTCGCCAGAACTGGGCGAGAAATCGCAAGCAACCAAGTGGTAGTGGTTCTCGCGGAACAGCACACTAAGGATTCTCCCGGTGCAGATGGCTGGAGCGCTGAGTCTAGGTCGGACAGCAAGCCATACACCTAAAACTTATCAAGATGAACCTGATGGATATGAAGGTGACGCGACATGAAATCGCTCAATCAAAAGGATCAGAACGATCGCAAGAATTGGTGGTGTGTTGCCTGTAATTTGCTTTTCTTGTTGAATGAACAGGGACTTTGCAAAGAGTGTGTTATAAGCAGCGCACAGATTCTTACAAACGGAGAGCGAAGAAGGGGTGAACGTCAGCGGACTGGCACAGCATCTTTATGAGAGCTTCTCCAAACTGAAGCCGAAACGCCGCAGGTAGCCTACAAGAACATCCTGAGATTCCTTGCCTACATACCTGAAATTGTCATTTATCGTGATCCCCAAAAGAGCGTATATTGGATTCGTCGGGCGACAGTGTCAGCCGACGCCTCAAGCCGCGACTGACGCGCACAATAATACGCCGAATGTAACGCGGAGCTTCGCCATACCGCAGCTGTCCACTGCGCTCTCCGCGGTCAACCATTTGGGTCTCAATCACGAATAATCCCTCCAACTCAATTCGCCCACCATTGACCAGTTCCTCAGTCCATACCTCGATCAAGGGCTTCCAGCATCGCCTGCACATCGCGGTTCTTCAGCCGGGTGCGCCGTCCAACCTCACTCACCATCTTGTTCTTCGTCAGTGTCATTGCTTTACCTCCGGCATGATGGGTGCTGCCGCGCTTTTGCTACGCATGGCCTCAAGGCTGGCGAACTGAACTTTGCCTCCCGACTGTTGGGCAGCATCTTCGGCGATACGCGCTATCACTGCGGCTGCCGCCCGGTCGAGCGTCGGCTTAGGTTCGAGGGATACCGCTGCTTCTGATATTTTGTGAGTAAGACTGCTCAGACTCATCGACAACCCGCGTTCCAACAGCAGTGGCTGCGCGGTTTGAGCAGCGGACAAACGGCGCTGCCAGTCGATCCGCTCATAGAAGCGTGTGAGGCGCGCGTTCAGGACAACCTGTGTTGCAAAACCCGCTTCGACATAGCGGGCGAAGATGGTGCAGTTGCCGACCTGCGGTGTGATGACCTCATCAACCGTCAGCAGCGGACGTTGACGCAGGTGGCTGTTCGGATCGTCCTGGTTGGCATCGGTGGTCGCCGTGCCACTCGCCTTGCTGTAAAACTCCGCCGTATCCGCGTCGCAGCCGCCGTAAATGACCTGCGTCGCCAACCCTGTGAACAACGCTTGCGTGCCTTCTGAGCCGTAGATCATGTGGAACTGCCCCTTGGTTTGAGCACCGACCATGATGCTGATTCGTCGCTTGCGGACGAGATTGACATCTGCGACCAGGCTGTCCAGCTTGCCGAGCGTCGGGAATTCGTCGAGGATGACACCGACGGGGACGGGCAGTGGACCTTTGTTGCGCTCGCCGATGGTGTCGAGGTCGAGCATCAGCTTGCGCAGCGTCGCGCCCAAGTAAGAGGCATACACGGCGCGCATCCTGCCGGGACAGGTCAGCACAACCACCGTCGGCTGTGCGACGATCAGTTCGGCATCGAAGTCGGACGCGCTGGTATTGGCGCGCACATCGGTCGAAGCCCAACCCGTCAGCGCGGTCGCCAACGTAGCCACCACGTTGGACGCCTGTCCTCCCCGCAGCCTAGGACGGTAAACAAAACGTCCGCGTTGAAAAAGCCAGTGGCAGTTATGCTGCTGGCTTTTTCGTTTATGTAGCCACTGCCTGGGGCATCAACAGCGAACGCCAAGACCGAATGCGCCTAACACATTACCCTCTCAACACCCGTATGGATTTTGAAAGCGTTCATCGTCTATAATGGTTGTTAACACTTGTAGGTGGGGAATGGAATGAGCCAACATAAACCTCTGATTGGTATCCCGACTTTCCACGATACAACGCTGCCGGACAAACTCCCGCAGCGTTTTGCGATGAGCCGCCCGTACATCACCGCGCTGGCGGCGGCAGGCGCAGCACCGCTCTTGATACCGCTTGCCCTCGATCAAGAGACCCTGCGCACCTTGTTCGACCGCATTGACGGATTGTTTCTGGCGGGCGGCGGCGACCTTGACCCAAGCTGCTATCGACAAGGCGTTCACATCAAGACTGAAGGCGTCGATCCGCTGCGCGATGAAGCGGAGATGGTGCTCACGCGATGGGCGCTGCATGAGAATAAGCCGCTTCTGGGTGTATGCCGGGGTGCTCAGGCGCTTAACGTGGCAGCAGGCGGGACACTGTTCCAGGACATCGAGGATTTCATTCCCAACGCGATGCGGCACCAGTATTACCCGGACTTCCCCCGCGAGTACGTCGCGCATCCCATCGACACCGTGACTGCTACACGTCTCTCAGACATTCTGGGCGACAGCGCGCGCATCAACAGTTTCCACCATCAGGCAATCGATCGCATTGCGCCAGGGTTTAAGGTATCCGCCTATGCGCCCGATGGCGTGGTTGAAGCGATTGAACGCGAGAGCGACACGTTTACCGTAGCGGTGCAGTGGCATCCTGAGAGCCTGGTTATGACCGACCCAGGCATGATGGGGTTGTTCAAGGCATTCATCCAGGCAGCCTGACCGCGTGTTCACGCGCAACTATCCACATCCGGCACACTCGACTGAGCTGCTTTCGATCCATGAGCGTACAGCCGCGCCCCATCAGTACACGGGGCGCGGCGTCGTCATGGCGTTTATTGATTCCGGCTTCTATCCTCATCCCGATATTGCCCAACGCATAAGCTTGTTCGTCGATGCCACCGCCAATCGGGTGCGCGAAGGCGTGCTGCGCGCCAGCATGCATCCGTTAAACTGGCACGGGCAGATGACAAGCGTCATCGCGGCTGGGGATGGTCGGGCAAGCGGCGGGAAGTTTCGCGGCATCGCCTGCGAGGCACAGCTTATTCTGATCAAAGTCAGCAACCGCAAGGGGCAGATCAAAGAAGCGGACATCCTGAGGGGCTTTGATTGGCTCGTGCGACATGGTCGCAGCCATCAGGTTCGCGTGGTCAACGTTTCCGTCGGCGGCGATTTCCCAAGCAGTGACCCCCAACACCCGCTGCATGTGGCAGCCAGACGCCTCGCGGCGGATGGGCTGACGGTGCTTTGCGCCGGGGGAAACCATGCCGGACATCCGGTGTTGCCGCCCGCAAGTGCGGACAGTGTGATCACGGTCGGCGGCTATGACGACCGCAATACGGCGGATCGCAGCCATTGGCGAGTCTTTGGCAATTCCTTCGGCAAGTCAGACCACAGCAGCCACAAGCCGGATGTGATCGCACCTGCCGCGTGGATCGCATCGCCGATTATGCCGGGTACCGACATGGCACGCGAAGCAGTCTGGCTGCAAGAGATGATGGCGCTGCGCCCAGGCGATACAGCCAACTTTCAGCGATTGGCGCGTTCTGCCAATGCCGACCTGAGCCTCCAGAAGCGCCTGAGAAATGGCAACGGGCTGTCGCTGGTCGAGATTGTACAGTCGATGATACATGCCCATAAGCTGATCGATTCGCGTCACCAGCATGTGGATGGGACATCCGTCGCGGTGGCGGTTGCTTCGTCACTCGTGGCGGCGCTGTTGGAGGCGCAGCCCGCTTTGAACCCGGAACAGGTCAAAGCGCGGCTGATGGCGACCGCCCTTCGGCTTCCTGACGCCTCGACGGAGTCGCAAGGCGCGGGCATGATTGACTGTGCGGCTATACTCCAGCGCGCATAATCCGGCATTTGTTGCAACTCCAACCTAACTGAGTACAATCGCCGCTTATTTCTCTGAGGAAATAGGCATTTGTTTATGCACCGCGAATATCATCGATGGTTTAGCCCCAGGCTGCAACGAGATATGGAACTGCTCATCATTGGGCACAGCGGGGCGCGAATGCTCGTCTTCCCGACCTCGATGGGCAAGTTCCACGAATGGGAAGATCGAGGGATGCCTGCCGCGCTCGGCGAATCCATCGAGCGCGGATGGCTGCAAATGGTTTGCGTGGACAGTGTCGATGCGGAGAGCTGGTATTGCAATTGGGCGCACCCCGGCGGCAGGGCATGGCGGCATCAGCAGTACGATGATTACCTGTACCACGAAGTCCTGCCCCTCAGCCAGCAGAAGAACAGCAACCCATTCCTGATGACGGTGGGTGCCAGTTTCGGCGCTTATCATGCGATGAACTTTGGGCTGCGGCATCCGGATCGCGTGTCGCGCATCATCGCCATGAGCGGCTTATACGACATTCGCCGCTTCACCGATGGCTACCACGACGAGACGATCTATCTGAACAATCCCGTTGAGTACATTCCGAATGAACACGATCACGGCAGGCTGGAGATGCTGCGCCGTATTGACATCATTATGGCGACGGGCGGGGGCGATTCTCTCATCGGAAGTGCTCGGCAGATGTCTGGGATCCTGTGGGCGAAGGGCATTGGCAATGCGCTGCGCGAATGGGATGGATGGTCACACGATTGGCAGTATTGGCAGCAGATGCTCCGCCAGTATGCAGGCGGACATGATTGATCTCTTACTGGGTCAGGAGGGGATGCGATGGCAGCTCACGAATTGAAAATAGGTCTCCTTGTCGGGCGCGAATGGTCATTCCCACCGGCATTCATAGAAGAGGTTGCGCGGCGGAATGTGGGTGTTACCGTCGAGTATGTTCAGCTTGGGGGCACCCAGATGAACGAGCCGAATCCGTACCGCGTCATTGTCGACCGCATCTCCCATGAAGTCCCCTACTACCGCTCTTACCTGAAAAACGCCGTCTTACAGGGCGTCAAAGTCATCAACGACCCGTTCATGTGGACTGCCGACGACAAGTTTTTCGAAGCTTCGCTGGCGACTCAACTGGGCGTCGCCTCGCCGAAGACGATTGTCCTGCCCAACAAGGATTATGTCCCTGGCATCAAGCACGATGAGAGCCTGCGCAATCTGATGTATCCGCTGAACTGGGACTGGATCGTGTCGGTGATTGGGATGCCTTGCATCCTGAAGGACGCGCACGGCGGCGGTTGGCGAGATGTGTACGCAGTCTACTCGATTGATGAGCTGATCGAGAAATACAACGACTCCGGTATGCTGACGATGATTGTGCAGGAATTCATCGCCTGGGAAAACTATGCGCGCTGCATGTGCCTGGGGCAAGACGAAATCCATGTGATGAAGTACGACCCGCGTGAGCGACGTTATCATGAGAATCACGATTTTTCGCCAGAGCTGTACGCGCGAATCGAAAAGGACGCGCGGACACTCGTTCAGGCATTGGGCTACGACATGAACACGGTCGAATTTGCGGTTCGCGACGGCGTTCCCTACGCGATCGATTTCATGAATCCCGCGCCCGACATGGACGTGAACTCTCTGGGCGAGACGCACTTTCGCTGGATGGTCACGCACATGGCAGACCTGGCGATCCGCCTGGCAAAGTCGAACGACTCCACCCTGGCGCATTACGACTGGACTAAGGCATCCGCCACGAAAGCTGCGCCGAAGCGTAAGGCGTCGGCAAGCAAGAGCAGCGCCGCCAAGACCAAAGCGAGTGCGACCAAGCCCGCTGCGAAAGCCAAGCCTGCTGCCAAGAAACCTGCTGCGCGAAAGAAAGCGGACGGCTGATGATCGACAAAGCGATCAACGATTACCACGATCTGCTGACTCCGGATGCTGCGGCAGAGACAGAAGGCGCGCTCAACGACATGTTGCGAGAGCGCAAATGTTATTTTGGTGCGCGTCCGCTGTGCACTGTGCTGCGCCCAAACTTCTATTCGCCGGTTGCCTGGTCTTATTTGCAGCATGAGACGAGCATCATACTGCGCGCCTTTGGGAAGGCGCACGCCGCCTGTATGAGCGATTCCTATATGCGCGCACAGCTCGACCTTGAACCCTATGAAGAGGCATTGTTTGATCTCGACATCGGGTTTCGTGCGCCCTGGACGACCTCACGTCTCGACTCTTTCTTTGACGCGGAGTCGCTGCGGCTGAGTTTTGTCGAGTACAACGCCGAAACCCCGGCGGGCATGGCGTACGAAGACCAGTTAAGCGAGGCATTTCTGGAACTGGCGCTCATGCGCCGCTTTGCCGAGCGCTATCACGTTGCCCAACTGCATGTTCGCAACCATTTGCTCGATTCATTACTTATGGCATATCGAGAGTATGGCGGGCAGAACACCCCGCAGATCGCGATCATCGATTGGGCGGATGTGCCGACGCTGAACGAACATGAGCTGTGCAAGGAATACTTTGAGGCAAACGGGTATCCCACGCTCCTCGCAGACCCGCGTGCGCTTGTCTATCGCGGCGGTCATCTGTGGGCGGGAGATTTTCGTATCGATCTCATTTACAAGCGTGTACTGTGCAGCGAACTTGTCATGCGAATGGGGATGGAAAACCCTGTCGTCAAGGCGGTTGCAGATCGCGCGGTGTGCATGTCGAATGCCTTCAGTGCCAAACTGATGGCAAAGAAAGCGAGTTTTGCTTTCGTAAGTGATGAGCGCAACGGCTTTCTATTTGACGCGGAGGAACGCAAGGCAATCGAAGCACACATTCCCTGGACGCGGCGGGTACAGGACAGGCGTACCGACTATCACGGTCAGCAGGTGGATTTGCTGGCTTACGTCGCGCATCACCGCGAAAACTTCGTCCTCAAGCCCAACGATGATTACGGCGGTAAAGGAGTAGTCATTGGATGGGAAGTCTCGGAAGAAGAATGGGGCGCGACTCTTCAACACGGTCTGACGACACCCTATGTCGTCCAGGAGCGCGTTCATGCCGCGTATCAGGATTTCCCGTCGATGATCGAGGGTCAACTGGATGTCAGTCCGCGGCTTGTTGATGCCGACCCCTTCGTCTTCGCGGGGCAGACGACAAAAGGATGCCTGACACGGCTATCGACCAGTTCGTTGCTCAACGTGACGGCGGGTGGCGGAAGCGTTGTCCCGACATTTGTGATCCAGCCGCTTTAGCAGCGCGTGCGTTGCGCAGGTGGCTGTCTAGCGGGTTTGTCTGGTCTCCGCCACTCTGACCCGAAATGCGCTCGCCCGCCGTGTAATCTCGTCATAGTCACCGCGCTTGAGAAGCGCGTCGCTGATCAGCGAACTGCCGACGCCGAGCGCGAACGCCCCTGCCTTCAGGAAGTCCGCCGCGTTGTCCACGTCGATCCCGCCCGTCGGCACGAATTCGACCTGTGGCAGCGGCGCGCGGATCGCCTTCAGATAGTCGATGCCGCCCTGCGTCGCCGGAAAGAGTTTGATAAAGTCCGCGCCCTGCTCCCAGGCGGTCTTGATCTCGCTCGGCGTGTAACAGCCCATCATGACGGGGACGCTGTAGCGGTTCGCCATGCGGATGGTCGGGATGTCGAGGGTGGGCGTGACGAGGAAGCTCGCGCCCGCGAGGATCGCCAGGCGCGCCGTCTCGCTGTCGAGTACGCTTCCTGCGCCGAAGCACACCGCATCGCCGAAGTGTGCCTTCGCCTCCTCGATGACGCGCAGCGCGCCAGGCGTTGTCATCGTCACTTCGATGACCGTCAGACCGCCCGCCTGTAACGCCTCCGCAGCTTTCAGCAGCCCGTCGGCGCTGTCCGCGCGGATGATGGCGACGACGGCTTCACGGTAGATGCGATTGAGGGTATCGAGCTTGCGCGGCATTCCATGTACCTTTCCAAACTTTTGAACCGCGAAGACGCAAAGGAAGCCAAGAGAATCTTCATTGACTACGCGTTCTTCGCGCGTTCGCGGTTCAATGAGGGGACTTCAACTCGCTGCTTTCTTCACCAGTTCGCCAATGCGTGTCTCTACGTCGGGGGTCAGCGCCATCAGCGCGAACGAGACGGGCCACAGGTTGCCGTCGTCGAGATGTGCCGAGTCGTTGAAGCCCAGCGTCCAGTAGCGTGTCTCAAATTTTTGCGCGGACTGGAAGAAGCAGACGATCTTGCCGTCGTTGTTGGCGTAAGCGGGCATGCCGTACCACGTTCTCGGCATAAGTTGAGGCGCGTTGGCTGTGATGATGGTATGCAGTCGCGCTGCCAACACCTGATCCGCCTCAGACATCTCGGCGATCTTCGCCCGCACGTCTTTTTCGCCTTCCTCCCTGTTCTTGCTGGCGCGCGCTTCCGCCTTCAGCTCATTGGCGCGCTCCTTCATCGCGGCTTGTTCCGCATCCGTGAAGCGCTTGTTGGTGCTTTTGGTTGATTTCTTGGTGTCGCTTTTTGCGCTCATCTGCTTACCCTTTAGCCCTCGGCTTGTCCTGCGCAAGCACCATGATGTTACCGCTGTTGTCTTTGAAGACGGCTTCGATAATCCCATACGGGCGATCTGTCGGCGGCTGCAAGAATTCCACACCTCTCGATGTGAGTGTCTCATAGGTCTTCTGACAGTCATCAGTTTTCCAGGGACCGCTGCCCATCTTGCCCTCGTCCACGAGCCGAGTCAGGTGATCCACGTCTTCTTGTGTAAATCCTCCACCCGGCTTCAGCGCCGCCAGTTGATAATCGAGATCAGCTTGGCTTTTCGAGCCAACCGTCAGCCAGCGATAATCGCCGTTGGTGACGTCGGCACGGATTTCGAAACCGAGTTTTTCTGTGTAGAAACGTAACGCTTCGTTCTGATCTTTCGCCCAGATAGTTGAGACCGAAAGCCTGGTGATCATACGCTGCCTCCTTATTCAGTGACAGCCACCATCGTAATACATTTGTGCTAAATTGACTTCTCGAAAATTGCTCAGTTCTCAAAGATCTGTCCCGTCCTCAAGCCCGTGAAGTAAACGCGCGCAGAGGGGGATGTACGAAGGAGTCTCGGTCGGACGACTGTTGATGCGATACATTTTGGGAGAGATGCCAGCTACTTTGCGAAACAACGCACTGAACGACCCCAAACTTTCAAAGCCAACTGCTGAGCAAATCTCGGTGACGCTGAGGTCAGAGTTGCGCAGCAGTTCCTTTGCCCTGGCAATACGCAGCCCAATCAGATATTGATGTGGTGTTTTCCTGTAGACGCGTCTGAATGCCCTAATCAGGTAGTAGGGCGAGAGCGCGACCTCACGCCCAATGTCCTCGATGGTCAGAGGTGTAGCGTAGCTTCGCGCCAGCAAGAGACGAGCGAGGCGGATTTGCGGATGAGGGTTCATGTTCATAACAAGTGTATCATGCTCCTCGGGATTACATCAGCAGTCGAATACGAACCAGCAATACTCATTTCGCAACCTCTGATCGTCAAGCACGAGTTCTCGGATTTCGCCGGGAAGCTGGGCGCGCTGCCACTGGCACTCCAGGTGCCCCGCCTCCAACCGCAATTCATGGGGAGCCGCCGCGCGCGCAGCCCTGATCGCGTAGGCGGCTGCCCCCAGTTCGTGAGCTGTCACATGGGCAACCGCCGCAGCTTGTCCGGCTGCGTATGCTGCTTCTCTCGCCGCGCCACGTAATGCTCTGGCAGCGCCCATCGCGTGTCCGGCGGCGGTACGGGCTTGCATCATCGTGATTTCGCCACGTACCCAGGCACGACTCTGCTCTATCGCCTGGCGTGGGCGTTCGTCACTGGGCTGCACCTGCTCGAAGAAATGCAGCACATGCTGGGCGCAATCCGCAGCCCACACGGCAAGTAGCCGATGATCGGCATCCTGGAGCGTGCCGCCGCGACGAACCGTAATGAGCCGAAGGTCTCGACTCTTGCTGAAAATCACGCATTTAACCCACTATGTGTCATCCACACAACCTCTAATGCGTTCTTTCCTTGTCTTCGTGAACCTTCGTGTTTCACTCTCTCTTTTCCGTGCGTCCTCTGCGCCCCCGCGGCTCTGTTTCTCATCGCCCGCTTGTCAGCCAGCGGGCGGGGTTGTCGTGCCAGATCATCTGCAATTCGGCGTCCGTAAAACCCTCGGCGCGCAGGCGTGGCGTGAACTTTGTCAGCAAGTAGTCGAAGCCGGGACCGCCGCCATACGCCTTCCAGTACGAGCGGCGCGCCATATCGCCGCCCAGCAAAATCTGCCCGCCCAGCCCTGCGTCGAACAGCTCGCGCATCAGGTTGACGACGATGTGCTCCGGCTGATACTTGATACGGCTGGGCGTATCATACTGTAAAAATGCGCCGCGCTTCGCCAGCAGCTTATGCAGGTAGGGGTCGTAGTTGCGGTCGATATGGCAGATCATCACGCTGGACGGCGGCACACCCGCTGCCTCGAAGGCGTCGAGGATGACCTCCGCCATGGTGCCGTGCTCGGTATGCACCAGCATCGGCACGCCGGTACGCGCGTGAACTTTGCCCGCCATGCGGATGTGCTTGTGGGTGTGCATGCTGACGACCTGATAGTCGCCCGCCACTTTGATGAAACCCGCCTTGACAGTGCTGCGCGCGATGATCGGGCTTTCGTAGCCGTTGAGATCGACTCCCTCGGCGACTTCCGCGTAGATCAGCTCGGCGATGGTGTCCTCGTCGTATTTGTACTGCCAGTGATCCGGCAGATAATGCTCTTTCGACTGGAAGCCCGTAGGCACGATGATCGGCAGACCGGTCTTCTCGCTGATCTCGATCAGCTTGCGCACGTTGCGCCCCGCGCCGAACGGCTGTGCATCGACGACAACGCCGCCGCCTGCCTGCTGCCAGTAGCCCATCTCCTCAATCGCTTTTTCGACGCTGTCGAGCTTGAAATCAGGCGTCTTGACGACGGTATAGCCGCCATCCATGATGATGTGGTCGTGCGCGTTGATCCAGCCGAGTTGATCGACGGGCAGCGCGCCGAGCGTGGTTTCGACCGTTTTCGTCATGATTTCGCCTCCGCCACGAACACATCGTCGGCGCGGATTTCGCCAAAGCGCGCACCCATCGCCCGCAGCCGCTCTTGCAGCAGCGACACACTCAGCTCGTGCGGCAGGACTTCGCCCTGCACACTCAGCGCCGCTGCCACGCCTGCCGCCTGCCCCAGCGCCATCATCTGCGCCATCGAGCGGCACGAGGCGTGCGCGTCGTGCGTCGCGCTGAAGCAGCGCCCCGCGACCAGCAGCCCGTCGATCTCCTGCGGCAGCAGCGCGCGATACGGGATGTCGTAGGTCATGCCGTCGGGCAGGTATTCCCACTTGGTATCTGCGCCCGCATGATGGTCTTCGAGCGGCGCGCCACAGGCGGCGACGGCATCCTCGAACTTGCGCGCGCTCAGGCAGTCCTCGCGCGTCAGACGGTAGCGCCCGTAGATGCGGCGCGTCTCGCGGACGCCGATGGGCGAGCAGAACCACGACAGCTCTGCTTTTTCGTAGCCGGGCACGTAATCGCGCAGGAAGCGCGCGTACTCCATCGTCTGCCGCCGCCCTTCGATCTCCGCCGCCGTCAGCGCGACCGGGTCGGTCGCATCGACATCGGCGACGCGCGTCATGATGGTGTGGATGACGCCCTGCTGGGTGGTGATGTGCCAGCTTCCCTCTTTGCGCGGCAGGTGATACTTGCCCGTCGCGTTCGCCTGCTCCATCGCATCCCACATCGCCTTTTTGCCGAACGCCTTGGCGCGCTCGGTATCGACGTGGATCATGCGAAAGGTCGTGGTCAGCGTCTGACCGGGGTCGATATCGCCCGCCTTCTCATACGGCGCGCCCGCCTGATGCGTCACATCGGCGTCGCCGCTGCAATCGATCACCACGCGCGCCGTCAGCTTCATCAACCCGCGCTTGCCGTCGACAATCACGCCCGTGATGCGACTGCCCTCGCGCACGACATCCGTGCAGAAGCTGTGGTAGAGGATTTGTACGCCCGCCTGCAAAGCCAGGTTCTCCCAGACGACGCGCAGGATCATGGGGTCATAGGTGATGCCCGTGCCCGCGCCGTAGGTGTTGGGGCGCTCAAAGGCGGCGTTGTAGGTCTTGAGCGAGGCGACGACATCATCCGGCACGCCGCCGACCACCTTATAGGCGACCGAGCCAGGCGTATAAAAGCCATAGAAGGTGTCGAGCACCTGCGTGCTGGTGCCGCCCATGAAGCTGAAGCGCTCGACCAGGATCGTCTTCGCGCCCGCCCGTGCCGCCGCGATTGCCGCGCTCGACCCCGCCGAACCGGAGCCGACGACGATCACGTCGGCGTCCCAGAGTGTTATCAGCGGTTTGCTGTAGATTTCCATGTTATGTCCTTGTCACCCTTAGGCGGGACGACCCATGGGTCGTCCCCTACGTCCTCATCACCTTTTGCCTCATCACCTCATCACCTCCTTCATTGCACCGTCCACCCGCCATCGACAGGCAGGACGACGCCAGTGATGAATTTCGCGCGGTCACTCGCCAGGAAGACCGCCGCCTCCGCCACATCTTCGACACCACCGATGGGACCGAGCGGCTGCCAGAAGGCGACCTGCGCCAGCAGCTCTGGCGTGGCTTTGGTGCGCTCCGCCATGCGCGTGTCGATCAAGCCGGGCGCGATGACGTTGGCGCGCAAGCCCTGGCGCGCATAATGGGCGGCGATGCTGCGCGTCAGCCCGATGATGCCCGCCTTGCTGGTGGTATAGGCGTGCGTGTCATACAAACCCTGCGTGCCGACCATGCCGAGCACAGACGAGAGCGTGATGATGCTGCCGCGCGTCTTGAGCAGTTCGGGGATGGCGTACTTGCAGGCGAGGAATGCCCCACGAAGATTGACCGTCATCACCGTATCCCAGCCTTCGACAGTGCACTCATGCACGGGTCCATCGCCCAACCTGCGCCCGCCAACCGCCGCGTTACTGACGAGGATGTCCAGCACGCCATAATGCGCGACAACCTGCGCCACCATGGACTCGACCTGTTCCGGATGTGCCAGATCGACCGGGACAAACAGTACATCGCCGCCGGACGACCGCAGCGCCACAGCGGTCGCTTCGCCGTTAGCGACATCGCGGTCGGCGACGACCACGCGCGCGCCCTCGCGGATGAACGCCTCGGCACAGCGTTTGCCGATGCCGCCCGCCGCGCCCGTGATCAGGGCGATTTTGTTGTGTAGCATCATGACCGTATCCCACTCAACTCCGCGAACGCGCTCGCCAGCCGCCCATGCAAGCCACGATAAACCTCGAACAGCGCGGCGTAACGCGCGCGATACTGCTCACGCGGCGTATAGATCTGCGGCGTCCCGGCGGCAGCCATCGCCGTCTTCGCAAGATCGGTGATCAGCCCAACGCCCGCGCCCGCCAGCAGCGCGTCACCGAGCGGCGCACCCGCGTTCTCGCGCAGTGCTGACAGCGGGTAGCCGCTGATGTCGGCGATCATCTGGCACCAGAGCGGGCTGCGGGTGGGCCCTCCGACCGCGCGCATCTCGGTGATCGGCGTGCCGACCTGCGCGGCGACCCGCGCGTTATGGGCGATGGCGAACGCCGTGCCTTCCATCACCGCCCGCACCATCTGCGCGCGGGTCGTCGTCATGTTCAGCCCGATGAAAACGCCGCGAGCGTTGCCGTCGTTGATCGGCTGAAGCTCGCCGCTCAGATAAGGCAGGAAGAGCAGATTGCCTGCACCGGGTTCGCTCTGCGCCGCGAGCGCCGTTATCTCGTCATAGCTCAGGTCGCCGCCCATCAGCTCACGCCACCAGCGCAGCGCGCCGCCGACCGCGATCATCGAGCCGCCGAGCAGCACCTGCCCGCTAAGGACATGGGCAAACGCCAGCAGCGCGGGGCTGACGTTGGCGCGATCCTGCACCACATACATCGTTCCCGCCGTGCCGAGCGAAAGGAGTGCCTGCCCTGGCTGCGCGACGCCAATCGCCAGCCCGGACGACGAAGTGTCCTCACCCCCGGCGATGACGGGAGTCCCCTGTCGCAGCCCCAGGGCGTCTGCCGCGTCGGGCGACAAACCGCCGATCACCTGCTGGCAGGGGACGACGCGCGGATACAGACGGCGCGGCAGACCGAAGGCGTCGATGAGTGCCTCTGACCAATCTTCACGCGCCAGGTCGAAAGCGAACAGAATGCTAGCATCCGAGACATTCAGCACTCGCTCGCCTGTCAGCCGGAAGGTGATGTAGCCCGTCGTCGTCAGGCTGGCTTGCGCGCGCCGGATCGACTCTGGCTCATGTTCGTTCAGCCACATCAGCACTGGATCGGCATTGTAGGGCGCGGGCGCTTTGCCATTCAGCCGCAGGATGTCGTCCGCGCAGCACTTGCGCAGACGTTCGCACTGCGGCTCGGAACGCGCGTCCATCCAGATGATCGCCGGGCGGATGACATCGCCCGCTGCGTCGATCAGCGTGACCGCGCAGCCCTGCCCGCTGACGCCGATGCCTGCCACCTGCGACGGCGTCATACCCGCACGCGCGACCGCCTCGCGAACGACCTGCGCCGTCCCGCGCCACCAGTCGTCGGGGTTCTGCTCCGCCCAGCCGGGATACGGGAAGTTAGTCTCGTAGGCGTTCTGCGCCTCGCCCAGCACCACCCCATCGGGCGTCGCCACGACCGCCTTGACGTTGGAGGTACCGATGTCAATGCCGAGCGTTACTTCACTCATTGCTGATGCGCCATCTGACTGTTGTGCGTCGTGCGTGGTGCGGAAAAGCAGTCTTGTTCTTTCGCACTACGCACAGCGCACCACGCACAATGTTTAGTCCCGTCCGTAAATCTTCTTCTTGCGCCGCTTGAACTCCGCGTAAACGCGGTTGAGCTGTTCCTGCGCCTCTTCCTGCCGATCCATGAAGTGCGGGCTGGTCAGAACGACGGGTTCCATGCCCTTCTGCATCATCAATTCGGCGGTGCGCGCCTTGAGCGCGTTAACGATGGTCGCCGCGCCGATGGTGCTGGTCGGGCTGACCTTGTACTTGAGACCGGGAATATCGACCACTGCGTCGCCCGGCGGCGTGCAGTTGTCGATCACGATGTCGGCGACCTCCTTGAGCTTCTTGCCCGATGGATGGCGCGAGGCGGTCGCATCGCCATGCTGCACCGACGTGACGGCGATCACGGGCATACCCTGTGCCTTCGCCTTGAGCGCCATGTCGATGACGACGCCGTTGATGCCGGTGCTGGAGAAGCAGATCATGCTGTCGTGCGGTCCGAACTCGTAGGAGCGCCAGATCGAGTCGGCGTAGCCGGGCGCGCGCTCGATGAAGAACGACTGCTCCAAGCCATCGCCGCCGACGACGTTGGTGTAGAAGGTCAGCGCCAGCTCGACCATCGGGTAGAAGCCGGGATAGGAGCCGATGCGCGGGAACATCTCCTCGACCGACATGCGGCTGTGTCCCCCGCCCCAGCAGAAGACCAAGCCATCCTTGACGATGGTGTCGCTGCAAATCTCCGCCGCCTGGTCAATGGCGTCGAGCTGGGTGGTCATGATCTTGCTGATGATGTCCTGAATGGTGCTAATATAGCGAGACGAGGCTTTATCAGTCATCTGCACAATCCTTCCGATTTTTCTCCCAGTCTAGAGCGGGTGGATGTGCAAAACAAGCGATTTTCTGCCCAACTGTGCAAAAATAGAGAGATGAAGCACACGCACGTTTTCCAGCGGCGGGAGAAAATCCTGCAACTCCTGCGCCAGAAAGGCGAGCTGACGATTGAGCAGCTTGAGGTGCATTTGGGCGTTTCCGGCTGGACAATCCGCCGTGACCTCGCCGCGCTGGAGGCGTTAAACCAGGTGCGGCGGCATTACGGCGGCGTGGCGCTGGCATCGGCGGCACAGCCTGTGCCGCTGCTGGAGATCAACGCGCAGAAGGAAGCCGTCGCCAAAGCCGCCATCGGCAGGGCGACCGCGCATCTGATCGGGTCGGGGCAGTTTGTGGCGCTGGCGGCGGGCGCGACGACGACCCAGGTGGCGCTGGCGCTGCGCGGGCGAGAGGACATCGCCATCATGACCAACGCGCTCAACATCGCGCAGGAGCTTTCGCGCGAGCCGGGGATCCGCCTGACGTGCGCGGGCGGCGAGGTGCACGGCGACTATTACACGCTGACGGGACCCGTCACCGAGCGTGCCCTGAGCACGCACTATTACGACCTGGCGGTGATCGGCGTCAGCGGCGTCTCGATTGAGCGCGGCTTCACCGTGTCGTCCCAGGCGAACGCCGTCAGCATCGACATCATGCTGCGCAATGCCAACCGCCGCATCGTGGTCGCCGATCATAGTAAGTTCGGCGCGATCAGTCATGCTTTCCTGGCGCACCTGGCGGATGTCGATGTGATCGTGACGGATGCGCCGCCGCCGCCGGAGTATCGACACCACCTCGAAGCGGTGGGGACGGCGCTGATGATTGCCAGTTATGCAGAATAAGGAGTGCGTGGTGCGAAGAGATCCACGAAGTTCTCTTGTTTCGCCGCGCTCAAATCATGCTATGATCCGCGCAGGTCTTGGGCTTAAGCAAGCAGACGACAGGGATTGCAGATGGCGGCGAATGTCGAAGCAATGGTGCGAGAAGGCACAAACGCGCTAAAGGCGGGGCGCAAGGAAGAAGCGCGCGCGCTCCTGATGAAAGCTGTCGAACTGGACGAGCTGAACGAAGACGCCTGGTTATGGCTGAGTGCGGTTGTCGAAACCGAGGAAGATCAACAGACCTGCCTCGAAAACGTTCTTGCGATCAACCCATCCAACGAGCGCGCGCGCCAGGGTCTGAAGTATCTGGAGCAGCAGCGCAGAGGCGGCGCGCCAGTCCTCAATGCTATGCCAACGGCGACTCCTGCACCACCGCCCGTCTACTCCGCTCCATCGCCCACCGGTGACCGCCCGCCTGCGACATCGACCAGTGTCGAATGGGGTGCACCTGGTGATGAACCGTCTGCGCCAGCGGCACCTCAGCGCGCGCCGGATCTGTCCGAAGAGGACTACGACAACTGGGTCAGCACACTCAACCTCCCAACGGGTCCCAAGCAAGCATCTGCCGGAATGATCCCGCCAGGCACAACCGACTCCAACACCGCGAGCACCAGTCCATACCCGTTTCTCGACGATGTGACTGACGACAGCGACATCGACGAACCAGACTTCGATCTTGATGTGCGCCCACAGTCGACGAAATCCGCGCCGACGGGTGTCGCCAAAACCGCCGAAAACAAGGCACCAGTGCCGCAGTTCGGTGATGATTTTGAACTGGACCCATTCGGCGAAGAACCTTCTACCGAGAAACCGGGTATGCGACTGCCCAGAATGCCGAAGATGGCGCTGCCCGCGATGCCCAAACGCCAAAAAGCGGAAAAGCCGCAGCCCGAGCTGGTCGAGATCATCTTTGAAGAAATCCCAGAGGAAATCCGGGCAACACGAATGCCAGGAACCAATGAGCCAGTCTCGCCGCTGGTTCTTCTGCTGTTCGTGCTGGTGCTCGGCGCAAACGTCGCACTGGCGATTATGCTGGCACAGAGCCTGCTGGCAGCATGAATCACGCTGGACAGGCGGACTGTGTATGCTACAATTCTTTTCTATTCAGTCCTGAAATGACATAAGAAAGGGGAGTGCGGCGCGCCACTCATCAGAGACCTGCGCCGCGTGGAAGACCGATGGCAAATCACAAATCCGCGCTCAAGCGCATCCGCCAGAACGAGAAGCGTCGTCTCTACAATCGCATGTACCGCAGTCGCGCGCGTACCTACGTCAAGAAAGCGCGCACCCTGATCCAGACGGGCAAGGCGCCCGATGACGCCGTTGCAGCGACAAAGGCGGCAATGCGTGACTTGGATATGGCGGCGAGCAGAGGTGTCATTCACAAGCGGAATGCGGCACGGCGCAAGAGCCGCCTGATGCTTCAGTTGAACAAACTCGTCGGCGGGCAGTAATCCCCCGCAGGACGTGCCCAATGACAGAACCGACCTGAAGAGGTCGGTTTTTGTTCGTTTAGGGGATGAGAAGTTCAAGTACGGGTTTGCGCTCTGCGACGAGCAAATGCGCGCGTGGTGACGGCAGATCCAGGCGGTAGCCAATCCCACGCACCGTCTTGAGAAACATTGGCTTGCCAGGGTCCGCCTCGATGGCGCGGCGTATCCAGCGGACATGCACGTCAAGCGTGCGCGTATCGCCCATATAGTCGGTATTCCACACCTGCTCCATCAGCCGTTTCCGGTCGAGCGTTTCACCAGGGTTTTGTAGAAACACGGCGACAAGCTGCACCAGTTTCGGCGTCAGTGGCTGCTCCTGCCCATTAAAAAGCAGTATTTTCCGTTCGGCATTGAGCGTAAACGGTCCAACGCTGAGAATTCCGTTGGGCGTAGGCGTGTCCGCCTCGCCCAGCAGGCGCTCTATCGCATTGACGAGTTTACGTGAGGTAAAGGGCTGAAAGAAGACGACATCGGCGCAGCTCTCGACTTCGATCTTCTGACCAGGATGCAGGTGTATCAATGGCGTATGCGCGATATGATCCCGAAGCTGCTGACAGATGCGCGCCCCAGGCGTGCGCATCGATATGGCATCGAGGATGACCACACGCGGGGATTGGGCGGCGGCGATTTCGATGGCTTGTTTGCCGCTCGAAGCCATAATGACCTCATAGCGCTTCTTCAGCGCATCCGCATATGAGGGTTGTTGGGCGTGCCCGCGTTCTACGATCAGAACCCGAATTGCCATGTAGCCTCCTTGAATGGAGTGCGCATGATACACCAGTTCGGTTGCAAAGAAGGGATGAGAGATTATAGCAATGTTTAACCCAGGATCAAATGTCTTTACATTCTGTTGAACTCCCCATAATGGTACGGTGACCGAACTTTCAGACCAACCAGCACAGAGAGATCGCCATGCACAAACTCCTCGAACGTTTGCACGACCGCCTTGACTGGCATGATCTTCCCCGCCATGCGCACGGGCTGTTCACGACGACACTGTCAATCCAGGCAATCCCCGCGCCAACCTTCGACGAGCACACGCGCGCGGCGTTCGTCCGCGCGCAGATGCAAGAGATTGGATTAAAAAGGGTCGAAATTGATGATAAAGCAAACGTCTTTGGCTTTATGAATGGAAAGTCACCCGATGCGCCGCACATCCTCGTCACTGCGCATACCGATACGGTGTTCTCGGCTGACACCGACCTCACACCCAACGTGGATGGTGGGGTCGTGTCTGCGCCAGGCATCGGCGATAACAGCATTGGCGTCGCCAGCCTGCTTGCCTTAGCCCGCTTCCTGCACGAAAAGAACATCACGCCAGCCTGCCCGCTCTGGTTCATCGCCACCTCGCGTGAGGAAGGACTGGGCGACCTCGGGGGCATGAAAGCCGCCTTCCAGCGCCTGATGCCTCAGGTCGGCGCAGTCATCAACATCGAAGGACTGGCACTTGGGCATGTCTACAATGGTGGGATCGCTGTCCGGCGTCTGCGTATCGCCGCGCGCGCCGAAGGTGGACACAGTTGGCTTCACTTTGGGCGGGTGAGCGCCATTCATGAATTGGTCGCGTTAGCCGCGCGGATTTGCACGATTCGCCCACCTGAGAACCCACGCACAACCTTCAACATCGGCATGATCAGCGGCGGTACGACCATCAATTCGATTGCAACGCAGGCAGAATTCTGGCTCGACCTGCGTTCGGAAACCTCAGGTCAGCTCGAACAGCTCGAAATGCAGGTTCGCCAGAAGGTCGCGGAATTCACCAACCCAGAGCTGACTTTGAATGTTGAAGTCGTGGGTGACCGACCGGCAGGGAGAATCCCTATCCAGCACCCGCTGGTCGAACACGCAGTCGAAACGCTGCGCCTGATGGGGCTGTCGCCCACGATTGACATCGGCAGTACCGATGCCAACATCCCGCTCTCGCTCGGTTGTCCGGCAGTCACCATAGGCATAACGCGCGGTGGCAATGCCCATCGAACTGATGAGTTCATTGAGATCGAGCCAATTCAACTGGGCTTGAGGCAGCTCATTTTACTCACGTTAATCCACGCGCAGTACACTGCCGGGTTACCATAAAGGTATGTCGTCCCTACAATTTCTTCAGAGTCGTCTATGAACCCGAAACACATCAATATCCTCGTCACCATTCCCCGCGAGGATGCGAGCCGCTACTATAAGAACCTCACTGCTCACAAAGATCTTCATGTGCAAATCGTCACCGATACCTCCTCCGCACTGGAGGCGCTCGCCAATCGCGAGCCGCGTATAGATGTCCTCGTCCTAAGCCAGACCTTAAGCAATGCCTTTGACCTCGTCGAAGAAGTGCGCGAGACACACCCGCGCCTCCTCATCATCATGGTGGATGAACAGGCGGATTTCGCGCTCCCTGGGCAAGCCGACGAAATCACGACCGAGCCATTTACCAACGACGATCTCGTCCGACGCATCAACCGCCTCATGAGCGACCGCCAGCTCGAAACGCTGCGGGCAGACACAATGCCGGCAGTCCGCGAATTTGCCAAGCATCTGCGGTCCGCAGTCGGCGAGTATGGCAAAGCCGACGCGGCGGTCAGCGCCCTTCGTGCGCTGGGCTTCGACTATGTCGCCTTCTACCGCATCGAAACGCTCACCCCACTGACGGTGACGCTCAAAGTGCAGCAGGGTGAGACCGCGCTGCAAATGGCTGCACCGCTCGAAGCCGCCCCGGACGACATCATCGGCGCGGTCGCCAAGAGCGGTCAAACCCGTTCAACCGGGGCACACGACTCGATCACGCATCCCCTTGTGGCGCGCGGGAAGCTGGGATCGGTCGCGTGTGTCCCGGTCGGCATGACAACGCGCTACGGGGTTCTGGTTGGGGGCAAGATGAGCGGTGCCATCACGAAGGATCAAGTTCTCGTGATGGAGCTGATCAGCGCCCAGTTCGCCGCATCCGTCTACAAGGATGCGGGCTAACCCAGCAAGCGTCGCAGCGACAGCGCGAAGCGGTCGATCTCATCATGCGTGTTGTAGTGCGCTAAACCGACGCGCACCATGCCTTCCCGCGATCGCCCCAGGCGTTCCATGATTTCGACCGCATAGTAATTGCCATCCCAGACGTAAGTGTCGCCCTGTGCCAGATGCTCGGCGATTTGGAGGGGCGAGAAACGATCATGCTGGAAGATGACGGTCGGCACACGCTCATGCACTCGCGCGGGATCAGCAATCCCGGCGACCGTGACCCCAGGCATGACCCTCAGGACATCCAGCAGATGCACCGCCAGCTCACGCTCGTACTCCCCCATGACCGCGAAAGCGCGCTCAAATGCCGCCCGGTCAGCGTGATCACCGCCACCCAGCGAAGCGATATAACGCAGCGCAGCCCCAATCCCGGCGATCAGCTCGAAGGCTGGTGTGCCAGTCTCCCACCGATACGGGGTGTGATCTTTTGAAGGGCGCACCTTGTAGGCGGGCAGCGTCTCTAGCAAATCGTGTCGACCCCACAGAATACCCGCATGAGGACCAAAGAACTTGTACGCCGAGCACAGGAGAAAATCACAGCCTATCGCCTGTACGTCGATTAGGAGATGCGGCGCACTCTGCACGGCATCCACCACATGAAGCGCCCCGGCAGCATGAGCCATCGCAGCAATCTGCGCCACCGGATTCACCGTCCCTGCAGCGTTCGAAGCGTGTACGGTGGCGACAATGCGTGTACGTTCGTTGAGCGCCGCTTCCAGGCTGTCCATGTCCAATGTGCAATCGTCCGTGCGGATGTCCACCCAACGCACTGTCAGATCCAGATCCTGCGCGACACGCAGCCAGGGCGCGACATTGGCGTCATGATCCATCCGTGTCAGGACGATCTCATCGCCTGCGCGCAGCGTCCGGGCAAGCGCACGGCTCAACCCGAAATTGAGCGTCGTCATGTTGGGACCCAACACGATTTCATCCGCACTCGGCGCATTCAGAAAGGCAGCAGCCGCCTGACGCACATCACGGACCATCGCGTCGCTGCGCTTGCTGGTGGCAAACGCCCCGCCAGAGTTCGCGTTCATGGTCACAAAGTATTGGCTTATTGCGTCGATAACGCTTTGTGGCACCTGTGTCCCGGCAGGGTTATCGAAGAAAATAGGCAGCCTGCCGCTCGGCAGCGGCGTATTCAGCGAAGGAAACTGTTGGCGAACAGCGCCCACATCCAATTGAGTCCGCATCGTATTTACCAGCCTGTCGCGTCAAAAAGAGTGGCGGTCGATTGAACCGCATTCCTGCCAACTCCGCAACGAGATGGGCATTCAGGCGTGCTCGATAGCCGTCCGAACGGTGCGCACATACTCCACAAACGTCGCATCGTACATGTTCGCCACGGCGCGCGGGCGGGCGATTTCAACGCGAACCTCCGCAATCAACCGCCCTGGGCGCTGACTCATCACCAGCACGCGGTCAGAGAGCAGCACGGCTTCGTGAATGTCATGGGTCACCATCAGGATGGTTGGTCTTGTTCCATGCCACAGATTCAGCAGGTCTAAGCTGATACGTTCGCGGGTCAGTGCGTCCAGGGCACCAAACGGCTCATCCAGCAGCAGCACGTCTGGCTCCTGAATGAGCACACGACCGAGCGCCGCACGCTGTGCCATCCCGCCAGATAGCTCACGAGGAAACGATTCGCCGAATTCCGCCAGCCCCAGGCGCGGCAGCAGCGCCCGCGCCCGCGCTTCGCGTTGATTGCGGCTTATTCCTGCGATTTCCAGCGGCAGCGCGACATTCTGAACAACAGTGCGCCAGGGCATCAGGTTCGCATCCTGGAACATGATGGCGATACGCGGCGACGGTGCGGTGATCGGTTGCGAGTCTATCGCCACGCTGCCATGCGTCGGCGACTTCAACCCTGCGAGAATACGCAGCAGGGAACTCTTCCCGCAGCCGCTTGGACCTACCAGACTGACAAACTCGCCGCTGCCGACACTCGCGGTCACACGGTCGAGTACGGGTAGGCGCTTACCCGCAGGCTGCGCGTATTCCAGGCTGATGTTCCTGGCAGAAAGACTTGCGGACACGCAGATCAGCCTTGGGCAGTACCGGGAAGAAAATCGTTGGTGAACGCACTGCTCAGATCGTCCAGCGGAGCTTCCATAAAGCCCATCTCCAACAGAACTGCCTGCGTTTGTTCCCATGACTCAAGTTCACTGAAGCCCAACCTGTCTGCATCCCACAATTCGATGGACGCCAGCAGCACCTCTAGCTGAATCAGCGAATTGCTGCTGAACTGCGCCTGCAAGTCGGTAAGCAGTGCGACGCGGCGTTCGGCGATTGCCTCGCGGGTGGCTGTGGGGTTTTCCGCAAGCCATTCCACCTGTCGAGCGGCAGCCGTCTCCAACGCCGCGCGCAGCGGTTCATCCAGCGGCAGTCCATCGACATAGTCGGCACTGATGAGGTACGCCTCCGCAGGGTTGTTAATGACGGCGCGCAGCCCGGCATCAAATGCGTAGACGACATCGCTGACGAGGCGCGGGTCTTCGGCGATGGTGGATTCGTTCGTGATGATGCCGTTGGACACCATATCGACCGCTGCCGCGACGGGAAAGACCCGCACGCCTGTTACATCGCCGCAATCGCCTGCTGCCGCACGATTGGCGATTTGCAGCGGCTCGTTGTTGATGTAAATCACGGACGCATCCACGCCGCCAACACAGACGACTTCGGGTGCGTTAAAGCCGATTTCTTCCAGATCGATGTCGGCTTCGGTCATCCCGTTCGATGTCAGCAGTGCCGTGAGCCCGCTGTAGGATGCGCCAAACCGCCCCGGAATACCCACACGCCGCCCTGCCAGGTCAGAGACGGACTCGATATCGCTGCCGTCCGGGACGACGACGCCCACCGGATACTCCTGGAACCACTCATGGACGAATACAACCGGACGTCCTGCGGCGCGCGCGGCGAGGAGCTGCTCGCCGCTAACCAAGCCGAATTGCAGTTCCCCCGCCGCGATCAGATCGACTCCGAGCGGCTCATCGCCATGTTCGATGACGACATTCAGCGGCGCATCCCCGACATATCCGCGCTGCTCGAAATAGCCTCGCTCAAGCGCCACGTACACGGGTGAGAACTGGATGTTGGGGACGAACGTCAGGAAAAACGTCAATTCCCGTGTTTCCTGCGCAGTCGCCGCCGGGATACCCACAAGCAGCAGTGCTCCAAGCAGAAACGCAAATAGCTTACGCATCATCTCTCAAACTCCTCGGTGACTTAACGGGAACCACGCCGCTGCCAGTGCAGCAGCCGCCCTTCCAGAAATTCGACAAAGCCATACAACAGGCGCGCGCTCAGTGCCAGCGTCAGCACCGTGACGATCACCAGCGGCGTGTCATAAGCATTGCGCGCCTGCTCGATCAGAAACCCCAACCCTGCATCCGCGTTGATGAACTCGCCAACCACCGAGCCGATCACTGCCAGGGTTGCGCTCACCTTGAGTCCACCCAGGATAATGGGCAGCCCGGAAGACACTTCGAGCAGGGTAAACATCTGCCAGCGCGACGCCCGCAGCGAGAGCATAAGATCGCGCAGTGAAGGCGGCACATTGCGCAGCGCGACGACTGTATTGAGAAACATGGGAAAAAAGACGATCAGCGCGCTCGTGATCACCTTGCTGGTGATACCGTCGCGAAACCAGATCACCAGCAGCGGCGCGTAGGCAACGACCGGTGTGGACTGGAAAGTGACGACCAGCGGAGAAAGCAGCGTATCGACCCAGCGGTTCTTTGCGGCGAAATAGCCCAAAAAGACGCCGGAAAGTGCCCCAATCCCCAACCCTAACAGGGTTTGCACCAGGGTCACCTGGGTGTTTTCCCACAGGCGCCCGCTTACGATGACCTCCACCCCCCGTTCGAGAACCGCCGCGGGCGAAGGGATGATGAATTCCGGATACACGCCGAGCGAGACCACCAGTTGCCACCCCAGCAATATCAGGAGTGGCGTGATGAGCCATGAAACATACGGGAGAACGCGCGCGATGACCGCACCTTCCCGCCCGCCCAGTCTGGTTTTCCGAACTTCGCTGACCATGCGCTGCCCTATCGTCCAACGGCGATACCGTACAGCACCACGGGAATTCTGGGGATGCCAAAAAGACCTATTGGTGCGAGGAAGAATGCACCAAAGGCTACTCATGGCAAATCGAAACCAGCGGAACAAGCCATGAAGCTCCGCCGTCTCGCCTTCTCCCATCCGGACTATAACCGTCGGCTCTGGTCTTGCACCAGATCCACCGGCGTACTGAGCGTTGCTCAATACGACGCACCCATTACTTGCACAGTGGATGACGCGGGTCGCGGGCTTGGCGCATTTGCGCTTTACCGCCGGTAGGGACTTTCACCCTGCCCCGAAGGCTGCCTATCGAATTAACTTCAGTATAACAGTAACAAGAGGCATGTCAACGCAAATGTGACAGGCTTCACAAAGGCATCATGCCGGCGCGTGAGTCTCGACCAGCGGCACTGTGAAGTAGAAGCGTCCACCCGCTTGTTCAGCATTGCTTTCCGCCCAGATACGCCCATCATGCGCCTCGACGATATGCTTGCAGATCGCCAAGCCCAGCCCTGTACCGTCCCCTCGCGATCGCGCGCTATCGACCTGATAGAAGCGCTCAAAGATGCGATCAACGTGCTCTGGCGAGACTCCCGGACCCTCGTCTACCACATTGACGATGACATCGTCTCCCGATACAGAGGCAGAAACCATGATCGCGCCGCCGACCGGGGAAAACTTGATGGCATTGTGAATGAGGTTGATGAGCACCCGCCGTATCTGGTCACGATCTGCCAGCACCGAAAGATCTTCGGGAACCGTTTGGACAAGATGAAGCTCTTTGCCCTCACCAATCTCGATCATCCGCTCTATCGCCTCCTGGGCAACCGCCGACAGGGAGACTTCGACAGCGCGCAGAATCGCCTCGCCCGACTCGATCATGGAGAGATCATAGAGTTCCTGCACAAGCCACAGCAACGAGTCGGTTTCACGCGCGATCGACTTCAGAGCAGAGATGCTCGCCTTGCGCTTAGGCTTATCCTGCTCATGAAACAAGCTGTCGATACTCAGACGGATATTGGCGATGGGATTGCGCAGCTCGTGTGAGATGTTGGCGACCATATCTCGGCGCGCGCGGTTGAGCCGGACTAACTCCGTGATGTCCTGAAACGCGACCCCAACGAAACGGTGCTCATCACGCGCCATGACTTTAACGCGCACGCGATACGTTCGATTCTTGAGAACGATCTGTTCCTCAAAGGTTTCCTCGGCGTAGCGCAGTGCATCCGTCATCATCATTTCAAGTTCGGAAACACCCGTCAAATCGATGAGGCTTTCACCAATTGGACGATTGCGCGCAAACAATGCCTCGGCGCTGTTGTTGATGGCAAGGATACGAAGGCTTTCGTCAACCACCAGCAAAGCATCGTAGGCGGAATTTGCCAATGTCAAAGCTAAGGCAACTTTGTGCGCTTCCGGATTGGGAGCGAAGGCACCAGGCGCAGCAAGCGAAGCCCGATGCTTTTCAAGCTGCTCGGTGAGTGACCCCAGTCCCTGTTCGCTCAAAGCCAGCACTGCGCGTATCGATTGGATTTGCTGTTTCTGATCTTCAATCAATTGCAGCAGCGTCTCGACATCACTGGATAACGCTTCTGAACGGACAGGCGATGGTTTTGACATCCGACTCTACTACCCTTCAAAGCGATAGCCGACCCCGCGCACCGTGACAATCCGCTTTGGGTCAGACGCATCATCCTCAATCTTCTCGCGCAACCAGCGGATATGCACATCTACTGTCCGCTTATCGACGAAATAATCATATCCCCAGACTTTCGTCAGGATCAAATCGCGGGAGAGCACGACGCCGCGATTGCGCATGAGTTCCGCAAGCAGATCGAACTCCTTGTTGCTGAGTTTCGTTTCCTTGCCATCTTTGAACAATCGCCGCCCCGTCAGGTTGAGGCGAAGATCATTCGACAGCAGTTCGTCCTGTAATGCGCTGTGCCCCTGGGGTCGGCGCATCACTGCACGCACACGCGCCAGCAGTTCTCCCAGACCAAACGGCTTGACAACATAGTCGTCCGCGCCGCTTTCTAACCCTACGATCTTGTCCACTTCGGTTCCGCGTGCTGTGAGCACGATGATCGGAATGTGGGCGGTGGATGGATCGCGCCGCACAATTCTACACAAGCTCAGACCATCGAGCTTAGGGAGCATGATGTCGAGTATGATGAGATCCGGGTGGGAATCTCGCACCCGCTCAAGTCCCTCTTCGCCATCCCCTGCTGTGAAAACGGTGAAGCCCTCACCGCGCAGCTTTTCAGCCAGGTTACGCGCCAGATTTTCTTCATCTTCAACGATCAGGACTTTCGCCATGTCAATTACCCTCACCTGGAAATCTGGCGAAATGTTAACAAGTAATTGCTAAGGATTAATTAAGGGTTACCAGCTTTCCCTTAACGTTGCCAAGGGTTAAGCGAATTTTTCATCAGTTTCACTCTCGCCGTCATTTTCGGGAAAGAGATAACGAACATCGCTGAGGTCATCTTCTAGCAGCGGGGGATCAACGTCAATCTCGAGGATCTGCACTGCCCGCTCATAGTCCTCTGTGTTCACCAAGACTCGAACTTCACCGAACAATCCAATAGTTATCCCTAAGCCACTCGCGCCAGGTTGTTGGTGCACCCAGCTTGGAATACCTTCATTCTTCAGGCGTCCAGCAATGATGTGCGCCTCTGACAGGTTGTCGGTTGCATGGACGACCATCCATTGGGGGGACACTTCGTCGCTTTGTACCTTGCGGCGAAACCAGGAGAACATGCGCTTGCCTCACTTTGTCTGTGTGGCAACACTATAGCATGGGTCGGCACATTTGTCGTAAAACAAAACGAGCGCCGGTTGTCGGGGCGCTCGTCTGGTTGCACGTTATGAGATTATGGAGCGAAGCGTTCGAGGACAGAGGAGGAAGCAGGGACGTTGGCAGCGACGTACTCTCCCACCTCGTTACCAAGGCAGTACCATCCGCGCTGGCGAGCTTAACGACCGGGTTCGAGATGTTGCCGGGTGGACCCTCAC
>JALHQT010000012.1 GCA_022841825.1 Anaerolineae bacterium | reverse complement strand
CCGCCAAATGCGCTGCCTTCAACTTTGGTCTTTGGCTCAATCATTTGCTGGAGCGCCCTTCTCATGCTTTTGCTACTCTCATCCTTTAGTATCGGACAAGCCTATTTAGGGTGAGGGCTGACGCAGAGGGGGTTGGGGGTGAGGTGCTCACGTCGCGGCAGCCAACCGTGCGGCGTACTGCCGATTGTAGTATTCGAGGTATTCGCCCGTCTTGATCTTACGCCACCACCACTCGTTGTCACGATACCAGGCGACCGTCTCCGCCAGCCCACGGTCAAAATCGTACTGCCGCTGCCAGCCGAGCGCGCGCAGCTTGTCGCAGTTCATGGCGTAACGGCGGTCGTGCCCTTCGCGGTCGGGGACATGCTTGATCAGGGTGGTCGGCTTGCCCAGGCGCGTCAGTAAATCGTGCGTCACGTCGATATTGATGCGCTGATCTTCACCTGCGATGTTGTAAGCCTCGCCCGCCTCGCCTTGGTGCAGCGCGATGTCGATCCCGTTGACATGGTCGCGCACATACAGCCAGTCGCGGATCTGCCTGCCATCGCCGTACACGGGCAGCGGACGGTCGTCCATCGCTTCGCTGATGAAGAAGGGCAGGATCTTCTCTGGATATTGATACGGTCCGTAGGTGTTGCTACCGCGTGTGATGATGGTGTTCATACCATGCGTGACATGGTAGGCATTCACCAGCAGCTCGCCGCCTGCTTTGCTGGCGGCATACGGGCTGCGCGGCTCGAAGGGGTCGCTTTCGACCGAGTAGCCGTTCTCGACATCGCCATAAACTTCGTCGGTCGAGACGTGCAGAAAACGTTCGACCCCATGCTTGCGCGCCTCGTCCAGCAGGACATGGACGCCGACAGTATTCGACATGACGAAGGCGTCGGCGTCCAGGATGCTCCTATCGACATGGCTTTCGGCGGCGAAGTTGACGATAGTGTCGATCTCATGGGCATCCAGCGCCGCCCGCACCTGCTCGTGATTGGCGATGTCACCCTGCACGAAACGATAGTTCGGGCGCTCGCTGACGGAGCGCAGATTGTCCTGGTTGCCTGCGTAGGTCAGCTTGTCATAGACGACCAGGGTGTAAGCGGGATAGCGTTCGACAAAGCAGCGCACGAAATCGCTGCCGATAAAGCCCGCACCCCCCGTGACGAGGACGTTCTTCATGATGGCGTTTCCTCCTGCGGAGAGGTGACGATAGGTGCTGGTTCCGGCAGGACGAAGCGTTCGACTGCCTCGGCAAAGCCGTCCAGATCATTGCTCGCTACGATATGCTTTGCCGCTGCTTTGGTCTTGTCGTCCGCGTTGCCTACCGCCACGCCGACGCCTGCCATCTGGATCATCTCGATGTCGTTTTCGGCATCGCCGATTGCCAGCACATGCTCCGGCTTAATGCTCAGTTCCTTCAGCAGCGTCTTGAGTGCCGCGCCTTTGCCGCCGCCTGTTGGCAGCACTTCGAGCATTTCTGGCAGTCCTGCCTGCATCAGGCGAACTTTGCCATTGAGCTGCGCGTTCAACTGCCAGCGCAGCCCTGTGATCGCGCGTGCCTCACCGATAATCGACAGCTTGTGGATGGCGGTGTTCCAGAGGATATTCTGAAGTGCGCCCACAGCTTCCGGCAGCATTTCGTGATACGGGACGGTGTAATCGCGCACCTGGGGTGTGATGCTCCGCGCATAGAGGCGGTCGCTGCCGTAGGCGATGATCGCAAAGCCGCGCTCGTCGGCATACGTGATGACCTGACGTGCAATGTCGGGATGCAGCGACTGCTGCCCAAAGACCCTGCCATCCTCATTCATCAGCAGCAGCCCCTGCACGTAGATGCCGTACATCGGGATGCCGACCTGTTCGATGATGGTCTTGCCCGCCATCGCCGCCTTGCCTGTCGCCAAGGCGATCTTGACACCCTGCGCGTGAGCGGCTCTCAGTGCCTTGATGCTGCGCTCGCTCAGGTTGTGGTCGCTGTTCAGCAGCGTGCCGTCGATGTCGCTGACGATCAGTTGAACAGTCGGCTTTTGTGTTTCGCTCATAGTGCTCTGTTTGCTCACTCTCGTTTTAAGTCATCCACACATTGCTGTAATCGCCCAGGTTGAGGGTGATTGAGCGCGGTTTCGTCTGCTTACGCTGGACACTGGTGTTACGCCCAATCAGGCTGTCGTGAAGCCGTACATCGATGTCGCTCAATCGGCTGTTTTCCAGCACAATGCTGCGCTCGATTTCACACTGCTGCACCGCCACATGATGATAGATGCTGGTGTACGGTCCCACATAGCTGTTTTCGATCAGTACCCCCTCGCCGATGATAGTGGGTCCCCGCACGATGCTATTGATGATGCGCGCTCCCGCCTCGATGGTCACACGACGGTCAACCTCCGAGTTTTCGATGATGGCATCCGGCGCGATGCTGGGGGTGATTTCGTCCAGAACGCAGCTATTCGCCTCCAGCATGTCGATGGGCTTCCCCGTATCGATCCACCAGCCCTGGTGCACATGCGGCATCACACGATAGCCATGATCGACCAGCCATTGAATGGCATCGGTGATCTCCAGTTCGCCGCGCTGAGACGGCTGAATGGCATCGACCGCCTCAAAGACATGGTGATCGAACATGTAAATACCCACCAGTGCCAGATTGCTGGGCGGGTTCTTCGGCTTTTCGATCAGATATTCGATGCTGTTGTCGTCGCGCAGTTTGGCAACACCGAATGCCGACGGATTCTCGACCACTTTCAGGACGATCTGGCTGTTCCAATCGCTGGCGGCAAAGTCCGCGATCAGCTTGCTGATCCCACCCTGAATGACGTTATCACCCAAAAACATGACGAATGAGTCATCGCCCAGGAACTCGCGCGAGATCTTGACCGCATGTGCCAGACCATCCGGGCTGTTTTGCTCGATGTACTCGATGTGTACCCCATAGCGCGAGCCATCCCCAACAGTCTCGCGGATCTCCGGACCCGTCTGCCCAATGACGATGCCAATCTCGGTCACGCCTGCCTCTCGGATCGTCTCGATCACACGGATCAGGACAGGTTTGTTGGCGACCGGTATGAGCTGCTTGGCGCGTGTATAGGTGAGCGGGTAAAGGCGGGTGCCTTTGCCGCCGCTCAGGATTAAGCCCTTCATCGTTACGCCTTTCTGCGGTGTTGTAATAACCAGGTGAAGAGCGCGGGGTCCTGGTAGGCGGTTGTCCCCAGTTCATGCGCCGCGCCTTCAATGTAGGTGACCTGTGGATTTCCGCCGCAGGCGCGCAGGGTATCGACCATGAGTTCGGTCTGCGCGGCGGGTACGATGTCATCGGCAGTCCCATGCAGCGCCCAGACGGGTGTATCGCGCAAGCCACAAACCTGCGCTGCATCCTGGAGCGCGACCCCGCAGACAGGGACGACAGCGGCGAATCGTTCGGGGTGGAGAGCGCCAAGCATCCAGGCGCCGTAGCCGCCCATGCTCGCGCCCGTCAGGTAGACGCGCCCGTCGTCACCGAAGTGATGTGCGATGACATGATCGAGCAGTCCCATAATCGAGGGCGGGTCTGCAACCCACCACTGGTCTTCCGGACATTGCGGTGAGACCACAATGAATGGTCGAGGCGTTCCCGTCTGTTCCAGGACTTTGGTCAAGCCGTAGAGGGTCAACCGGGTGGGGTCGTTCCCGCGTTCGCCCGCTCCGTGCAAAAAAAGAATGACGGGCAGTTTACGCCGCGTTTCATCAGGGCTGCTTTGGGGGACATGGAGCAGATAGCCAATACGCTCGCCGCCATGAAGGTAGTATTGTACTTTCTGGTTCATGCGTAGCTGCCCATGTTTTCGCGCGGGGCGTTGGTGAGGACAACACCAAGCATACGGATATGCACCCGATCAAGCGCCTGATGTGCGCGCTGCGTTTGATCACGGCGTGTGCTGCCCGCCTGCACCACCAGCAGCGCGCCGTCCAGCTTGACACCGAGCAGGGCGGCGTCGGTCGCCACCAGGGCGGGGGGGCTGTCGAAGATGATGTACGTGGCGCGCGCTTTGAGCACGCCGATCACCTCGGTAAGCCGATGGTGACTCAGGAGGTCTGCGGGGACAGCAGGCAGCGGTCCACTGGGCAGGATCATCAGATTGGGCACTTCGGTGCTTTGCAGTGGGGGGCTTGATAGATTGCTGTCCTGAGCGAGCAGTGATGTCAATCCGCGTTCATTGCTGATTCCCCACAGGTGATGTTGGCTGGGGCGGCGCAGGTCGGCATCGACGATGATCGTATTGTTGCCTGCCTGAGCAAATGCGATCCCCAGGTTTGCCGCGACAACGCTCTTGTCTTCGCTGTCTACGACTGAAGTCACAAGCACTGTCGAGACAGGGCGTTCGACGCTCATGAACATCAGGTTGGTACGCAGGCTGCGATACGCCTCGGCAGCGGCGGAGCGTGGATCGGTGAGGGTTGTCAGTTTTGTATTTGCCAAGATGCTCTCCTTATCGATCCAGTTCGGGGATAGTCGCCAGAACGGGGAGCGCGACGGTACGTTCGACGTCTTCACGGCGGCGAATAATGGCGCTCTCCAAATATTCAAGTACGAAGACCACCAGTGCTCCGACGATCAGACCGAGCACACCCCCGGCGATAGCATTCAGCGGAGGTCGTGGGCTATCGAGTTCAACACGGGCGACATCCTGCATCAGCGCATCGATACGGTCTTCGAGGCGGTTCTTCTGATTCTCTTCAAAGCGGAAGCGCACAAGCTGCTGCCCGTATGCCTGCGCCACATCGCGTGCGATCTGCTGGTCGCCCAGCTCGACTTCGATCTGCACTGTCAGGCGCAGCGAATCCGGGTTGACCACGGTTGCGCCGTTGAGCTGCCCCGGCGTCATATCGAGTTGGAGCGTATCGATGACATCTTCGGCGACCTGGTCGCTATCCAACCAGACCCCGTAGGAGCGCACTAAGCGAGTGGCGGATTCGGTCAAGCCCAGGTCAGCGCGAGCGGGTTGGATGAGTACGGTCTGTGTCGCGCGATAGATGGGCGTTTGCAGGCGACTAAGGAAAAAAGCGCTCGCGGCAGCAATAATCGCCAACAAGATCATGATCCAGCCGCGCCGCAGCAAGATACTGCCATATTCGACCAGGTTCATTCGTCCTCCTCGTCTTTGGCATAACAAAGTTTGATTGTACCGCACAGCATCGTCCGGTGATGAGGGGGTATTTGTGGCGTAGGGAAAACGTGCTTTACGATTGACCTTGTCCCTTGCGAGCAGTATGAAGTATGGTAGAGTTTTTGAGACAACGGAGTGTCAACTCGACAAAACGTTGAACACAATTGAGTAGTGCAATATGCACTCATCAAGAGCGGCGGAGGGAACGGCCCCACGATGTCGCGGCAACCCCCGGAGTCCCGGAAAGGTGCCAAATCCGGCGAAGCAACTGGCTTCGCACGATGAGCGGTGGATTTCAATGTAGACGCCTCTCATCCCCTGTTTGAGAGGCGTTTGTGTTTCTATGAGGAGGTTTCAGTGACACAGGTTCAGGCGCAGTCTTCCAATTCGACGTTTATGTCGTCGCCCAGCTATTTCTTTACTTCCGAGTCAGTGTCGGAAGGTCATCCGGACAAAATGTGTGACCAGATCTCGGACGCGGTGCTGGACGCGATCCTCACCGTCGATCCGAATGCTCGTGTCGCCTGCGAAGTGGCGACGACCACCGGGCTGGTCGTGGTGATCGGCGAAATCACGACCAATACCTACGTCGATATTGAGAAGCTGGTGCGCGATACCGTTCGTGAGATCGGCTACACGCGCGGAAAATATGGCTTTGATGCGGATACGGCAGGCGTGATCGTTTCGATCAAGGAGCAGTCGGCGGACATTGCGATGGGCGTAGACCAGGCGCTGGAGGCAAAAGAGGGCAAGATGTCTGATGCCGAAATCGAAGCGACGGGTGCTGGCGATCAGGGCATGATGATCGGCTTTGCGTGCGACGAAACCCCGGAACTGATGCCCGCGACCATCTCGCTGGCGCATAAGCTGACGCATCGGCTTGCGCAGGCGCGGAAGAGCGGTGAGATCGCCTGGCTGCGCCCGGACGCCAAAAGCCAGGTGACGATTGAATATGCCTATGGCAAGCCGAAACGGGTCGATACGGTCGTTATTTCTACCCAACACGCGCCGGAAGTCGGGCAAGACGAAATCCGAGCGACGGTCATTGAGAAGATTATCAAGCACGTCATCCCCGCAGACATGCTGGACGCCAATACCCGTATCTTCGTCAACCCGACCGGGCGCTTCGTCACCGGGGGTCCTCTCGGCGACGCAGGTCTGACCGGGCGCAAGATCATTGTCGATACCTATGGCGGCGTGGCGCGACATGGGGGTGGTGCCTTTAGCGGGAAAGACCCGACAAAGGTAGACCGCAGCGCCGCATACATGGCGCGTTATGTCGCCAAAAATGTAGTCGCGGCAGGCTTGGCGAGGCGCTTTGAAGTCCAGGTGTCGTATGCCATCGGCGTCGCACAGCCTACTTCGCTGGCAGTCGAGACCTTCGGAACAGGGATCGTTTCGGATGTGGTCATCGAGCAGCTCATCCGCAAGCATTTCGATATGCGCCCCGCCGCCATCATCCGCGATCTGAACCTGCGCCGCCCGATTTACAAGCAGGTTGCTGCCTATGGTCACTTTGGGCGCGAGGATGTCGATGTACCCTGGGAACGCACGGATAAGGCTGAGGCGCTGCGACGTGACGCAGGTCTGTAGCATAACGTTTCCCTGCATCTGAATTCCTGTGAGTGCCGACCACGCTGTCGGCTCTCACGCTTTTATCAACTATCGACATCTTCCTAACCGCGCTATAGTGAGATGGTGTGGAAAATCCAACCAGCGGAAGAGGCGGCTATGCGCGCGCTGAGTGCAATCGGCGGTTCGATCAAGAACTTCATGATCCTGTTCTCCTTCATCGTCAATCTGATCCTGGTGATCGTTCTGATCGTTCTGGGGCTGCTCATCTTCGAGATCAAGAACCAGGTCGCAACACCCTTGATCTCCGGGCTGCACAGCAGTTTCGTAGGCTTAAATGAGGCGACGATTGATTGGACGATCCCCGTGCGTGCCCAGGTGCCCGTGCGGTTGGATGTGCCTGTCGCGTTGGATACGGTTGTTGTATTGACGGACGCCGTGCCCCTGACGGTCAGCGCCAATATCACGCTGCCGGGCGTGGGTGAATTGAATAATGCTACGGTCAATCTGAGTCTGCCGGCTGGCTTACAGCTTCCGGTCAGCCTGAACTTTACGCTCCCTCTCGATCAGCAGCTTCCGGTTAATCTTGATGTACGTGCGGTCATTCCACTTAACCAGACCCAGCTTCAGGACCCATTCGAAAATCTGCGCCTGATGTTTGAACCACTCGCGGTTGGGCTTCACAATCTGCCCGACGGGTTCAACGAAGTTCCAGGTTTTGTCGGAGATGTACTCGACAGCGATGGCATCAACCTGCTCGCGCCCAACGAGTACAGTCTGGACCCGTGGGTCGGCTTCTCGCGGACGGCAGGGATTGGCTATTCGCTGGGCGATGTGCCTGTGCCGCCCGCAAACCTCCCGTTTGAGACTGGGCTTGTTCCGCTGGGGGGTATCCCACTGATCGATCAGCTCATCCGCCCTGAGATATGGTACGCGGGCGGTCCCCTGAATGTCAATGCACAGGCACAGGCGGGGCTAACACAGCAGGGGGTGCCGGATTGGTCGTACAATGGGGACGGCGTCCCCACTTCGGCGCCTCCTCCGGAAGCACAGCCAATCCCTGACGCGACGCCTGCCCCGTCCGGCTAGATCTCTTGCAACCAGGATCGCGGCGCTGCGTAAACAGGATTGAGAACTCACACAAGGAACCGAAACATGGTCAATGGGCAACGCACCGTCATCCGCACGCGCAACCTGGTCAAGAATCTGCCATTGGGCAAAGTCGTCGTCCATGCGCTGCGTGGCGTCGATCTGGACATCTACGCGGGCGAAATCGTCGGCATTGTCGGACCATCCGGCAGCGGGAAGAGCACGCTTTTGGGGTTAATCGGAGGTTTGGATAAGCCGACGAAAGGCACCATCGAAATTGATGGCGTGGACATCAGCCGTATGAGCGAAGACCGGCTGACCGAGATTCGTAACGAAAAGATCGGCTTCATTTTCCAGTTCTTCAACCTCATTCCCACGTTGACGGCGCTGGAAAACGTTGCGCTGCCTGTGCAGTTTGCGCGCAAGGCGAAGTTTTCCAGCGACAAGCGCGCCAAGGAACTGCTCTCGATGCTGAAGCTGGAGGACAGAATGCATCATCGCCCATCTGAACTCTCAGGCGGACAGCAGCAGCGTGTGGCAATTGCGCGCGCACTGGCAAATAATCCGCCGCTCTTGCTGGCAGACGAACCGACAGGTAATCTCGATACCGAGTCAGGCGAGATCGTCCTCAGGACGCTGGAAAACGTGCGCCGAGAGACGGGGACAACCGTAGTCATCGTGACTCATGACCCCGATATCGCCAAACGCACCGACCGCGTCCTGACGCTGGTCGATGGACGGCTCGCTACCGAAACGGTCGCTCAACCTGTTACCCGCCCATGAGGAGATGTGTGTGCCTACCCGATACGATACCTATGCGATAGAGGTTGCTGGCGTCAAACGTGACCTTCGGCTTTTCACCATCAAGCCTGGTCTGCGCATCGCCATACTGAACATTCTGGGTGATACCGAACTGGTGGAAGCAGCGGCGCGGGCGCTTGCCCCATTGATCGCACATCATCACCCTGACTTTCTGGTCACGCCAGAGGCAAAAGCCATCCCGCTTGCGCATTCACTGAGCATTCAGATGGGCATTCCCTATGTTGTGCTGCGCAAGTCATTTAAGCCTTACATGGGATTTGCCCTGAAGTCCGAGACTCTCAGCATCACGACAGGCGAACCGCAAACCCTCTATCTGGACGAAAAGGATCGTGAGGTCGTCAAGGGCAAGCGCGTTATCCTGTTGGACGATGTGATTTCGACGGGCAGTACGCTGCAAGGACTGCGTCTGGTCATGGACAAAGCGGGAGCGAAGGTTGTGGCGGAAGCCGCGATCTTCACGGAAGGTGATCGCGCGAAGTGGGAGAATATCATTGCTCTCGGTCATCTGCCCATCTTCGTGGACAGCGAGTGACCTTCGGCGGCGCGATTCATTCAGTTTTTTCAATCACAAGCAGGTGTGATAAGCCCAAGGTGTCGAGGGGGGTTCCCTCAAGCCGATAAAGGGTATCGCGTATCCATCTGCCGTTGCTGCCTAACCGCGCGATGATATTGTCATATCCGCCAAAAATGCGCTGGTGCGCGACGACGCGGCTTGGGGTGCCGTTGAAAAGTGCCCGCAAGCCATGCGCGGTGTACGCGCGCACATGGGGTGCCAGGCGGTTACGCAGCGCGTCTGGCAGGTAGTTGATGAGCGGCGTATTGCCGAAGTGATACTTCCCGCGCCAGTAGTGTCCATGAGTCTCGAACGGATACCAGCGATTGGGCGCGAAGATGACCGCGCGACCGCCGGGTCTCAGCACGCGCACCATCTCGTGCGCGGAGAGATGGTCGTCGTTGACGTGTTCGATGACTTCGTGCGAGAGCAAAGTGTCGAAGCTGTTATCGGGGTAGGGGAGCGCCTCCGCCGCCGCGACGACCGTCTGCGGCGTATGCACGACAGCTTCCTGAACGCGCTCGAATTCAATGTCGATGGCGACGACATGGGGGGTGTAGCGTTCGCGGATGCTCTGCGCGTACATGCCCACGCCCGCCCCGTCGATGAAAACGTGCGCGTTTTCCAGTTTCGCCCAGCGTGCGATCATCTGGAGACGACGTTCCTGCCCGGCACGCCAGACCATGCTGGGCATGCCGCGAAGCGCCGCCAGGTCTCCTTCGTGTGTCATCCGCCCGTCCGGCTCGCTTCCCGCCCGTTGCGCCCATGCATACGCGATGCGGCGACCTTGAGCTTCTCTATCGGGAAGTCTGCAATCGAGTCTCCTTCTTCATCGCTGCCCGCGCGTTCCAGCGAATAAAGCGGTGCCACGATTGTGACTTTTGTGCCTTTGCCCGGCTTACTTTCCAGGTGAAGATTGCCATTGAGGAGGGCGGCACGTTCACGCATGTTGACCATGCCCAGGCTGCCGCGTCGATTGTAACCATGATTGACTTTTTCGATGTCGAATCCGACACCATTGTCCACGATTTCGACGACTAATTCGCGTCCGAAGCGTTCGACCGAGACACGAACCATGTCGGCATGGGCATGTTTGCGAGCGTTGTTGATGGCTTCCTCGACCAGGTAGAAGACAGTGGTCTGCTGCTGGGTATCCAGGAACGCCGCGACATCTGGTCCGACTGTGACCTGGACGCTTTGCCCATGGGTTTCCCGGTTCTTCTCGGCAAGCTGCTCAAGCGCGGGCTTCAGACCCTGGCTTTCTAGCACGAGTGGGCGCAGCGTAAAGAGCATGTGGCGCATCTCTTTGGTAGTGCTGCGCGCGATTTCTTCCATTTTTGCCAGTTCGCCTGGAACCTGATCGGGTGCTTTTTCCAGCATCTTGTGAATGATGTTGGTCATCATCGCCAGCGCAGACACTTTTTGTGTCGGTCCGTCGTGAAGCTGTCGTGCAAGCTGCTTACGCTCGTCTTCCGCGACGCGCGCGATACGGTCTTTTTCGGTCAGCAGGGTCTGATACAGCACATAATTCTGAAGGGCAACGGTTGCCTGAACGCCAATCGCGGTCAGGAGTTCCATATGTTCGTCGGTGAATGCGTTGGAGATTTCGCTGCCGTAGATCAGCACGCCAAAATTGTCGTACCCCGCGCGAAGGGGCACGCACAAGGTCGAACGTGTGCGCTCGAATCCGGCAAAATACACCAGTTCGGGATCGTCCTTGCCCCGTGTGCCAATGACCGGGACACCCTCGCGCAGCGAGGTGCCAATCAAGCCTTGTTTTCCAGGGACAAGCTGGGTGAAATCGACGCGGGTGAATTTGCGAGCCGCGATAACTCGCAGACCCGGCTGGTCTGATTCGAAGAGCAGTACGGCTGCAGTCAATTCTCGCCCCATGCGACCGCGCAGTCCAAGCTGACCTGCGTCGAGCGCGCCATTGACGATGCGTTCAAAGTGCTGCGTCTCGCTGAAGATCATCATCATTTCGTAGATGGCGCGCGTACGTTCGCGGAGTTCGTCAAGCTGCTGCGATTTGTGTTCGGCGATACGGGCGAAGATTCGCTGCTGCTCGGAAGTCTGCTGCTCCAGCGAGTAAGCGGACAGGCATGAAACCAGCACCGCTAAACCGAGGATGAAGGTTGGAAGACGTAGTTCCCCGCTCAGGAACTGGCTTGCGCTAACGATCTGCCCGTCCATAGAAACGAGGATGGCAGTGATCAGGAGCGCACCCAGGCTGTGCACAAGGGTATAGAGCGTTGCAGGGCGGAAGAGCGTCAGGATCTGGAAGCAAAGGACGAGCGGGACGAGGAGGACGACATAATCGCGGCTCAGCCAGCCCAGTGCGCCCAGCATCAGCCAATCGGTCAGGAGGAGTGTTGGCAGGATGAGGATGCGTACCTGTGAAATCAGGATGAGCGCAAAGATGATGTTTGCACCCGCCGCGATCAGGAGGGCATTGCGTGTATCGCCGGTCAGCGAAAAGTCGCCCGTTGCCTGATAAACGAGCGCCGCAAATCCGATCAACACCACCCAACGTGCCGCAAACAAGATCCAATCACGCCAGATTGGCGTGCGCGCTGCTGCCATAGGAATCCTTCCCCGCCGCATCGACCTCACAAGCGCACTACACTACCATGCTGATACATGATAAGCAATTACAGGTCGTATGTCTCAGCGCGTATCGCGCACTGTGCTTTTCCGTATTTGTCCTGTGCTGTTAGAATAGGTTACCCTCACGGGCAGATGGCATTGGAGAGTGTGCGTTTATGACCAAGCAGGCGCAGCGCCCGAATATCTGTGACTATGAAGGCTCGGATTATCGCCAGCGCTTCTGGGAAGGCAAAGGGCGCGATTACGAAGATCGTGTCGAACGTATCGCGCTGCGCCGCCTGCTGCCTGGGCATGGACGCCGGTTGCTGGAGGTCGGGGCTGGTTTCGGGCGGCTAACGAACGAATACGAGGGGTATGACCAGGTTATCCTGTTGGATTACTCGCTTTCGCAGCTTCAGTACGCCCAGGAACAGCTTGGGCGTGACCCACGGTATGTCTATGTTGCGGCGGATGCCTATCATCTGCCGTTTCGCGCAGGCGTGTTTGATGGCGCGACCATGATCCGTGTCTTGCATCATTTTGCGGATGTCCCGGCTGTGTTGGGGCAGATTCGCCGTGTTCTTTCCCCAGGCGCGTCGTTTGTTCTCGAACACGCCAACAAACGCAATCTCAAAGCGATGCTTCGTTACGCCCTGGGCAAACAGCCCTGGAGCCCTTACACGCTGGAGCCTGTCGAGTTCGTCGAGTTGAATTTCGACTTTCATCCTCAGTATATCCGCGAGGTGCTGGATGGCGTGGGATTTACAATCGGTGAGCGGTTGGCGGTCTCATACTTCCGGCTGGATGCTCTGAAGGAGCGTGTCTCCGCCGATGTGTTGGTCAAGCTCGATACCGCCCTCCAGGGCAGCGGCTTGCTGTATTCGCCGAGCATCTTCATGCTGTGTAAGGCGGCGGGCGATGGGGCGTCGGCGCTCGACGCCAGCACCATCTTCGCCTGTCCGGAAACTGGCGGCGAGCTGATCCGTGAGGGGGATACGCTGTACAGCCCAGGCGCAGGGCAGCGTTGGGCGATCCGCGATGGAATCTATGACTTCAAGGCAGCGCTGGACTAAATCTCCTCCAGATGCTCGGCTGCCCATGCCTGATAAGCGGCGCGCAGCCGCATCGTTCGCACCCCTGGGCTGCCGGTGCCGATGTTCACATCGTCGATGCGGACGACCGGCAGGATGCCGCGACTGCTGCTGGTGATGAATGCCTCGTCAATGGTGCCGACTTCGTCGAGATGGATAGCATCGAGGCGCAACGGCAGGATATCCGACGCGACTGCGAATACAATCTGCTGCGCGATACCATGCAGCACGCCAGAACCCGCAGTGCGCAGTTCCCCTTTACGGATCGCATAGAAGTTGCTGCTCACCCCTTCAAGAATGAAACCCTCGGTATCGCACAGGAGTGCCGTGTAGACTCCTGGGGGCAGCGTCGATTCAATCGCCGTGCGGTCATGCAGCCAATCGGTTGTTTTCGCCTCGGCGTTGTGGCGCGCACTGTTCGCTACGGTGATCACCGCGACTCCTGAAGCTACCAATGCATCAGACGGTGGGGTGTAGGGCTCGACCGTCAAGATGAAACGATCCGGTTCATTCTGGGGGACGGTGATGCGGAATCGGCTGTCTGCATAGCCCGCATCCAGAATGAGTTGGCGGAGTGCAGCGCGCAGACGCGGGCGGTCAAGCGTTAATGGGATCTGCGCGCGGCGTGCCGAATCTTCCAGACGATCCAAATGCGCGTCGAGTTTTAGCGCCTTTGTCCTTTCGATGGTGTTCGTCACCGTGTAAATGCCGTCATGCGGCTCGTAGCGTGCGGCGTCAGCAAGCGACTCTGCCGAATAGCCTGCCGTCTGAACGCCGTCTGGGGTGAGGATGCGGACTTGAGCGGGCACGATCAGGCTCCTTGTTGTGCGGCTTTCCAAATCAGGTTGGCGATTTCGTAGGCGGCGCGCGGGCGCCCGATTTTGCGCGAGTGTTTCGCATGGTCGAGTAGACGCTGGCGGTCGTCTGCCAGCCAATGGTAGACCGTTTCGAGCGCTTCGACCGGGTCGTTGGCGCGGATGCCTGCGCCGTTCTGTACGACAAAATCCGCGTTGCCAGTCTCCTGGCCCTCGATCACATCGGTGAGCAGGATGGGCAGCCCACACGCAAGCGCTTCGGACACGATCAGTCCGCCTGCTTTGCAGACGATGGCGTCGGCTGCATGGAGCATCATCGGCATGTTCTCGACAAAGTTGTAGACGTGCGCGGGGACATGCCATTCTGTTGCTTTGAGCAGCGGGTAGGTCTCTTCGTCGCCACCCGCGACAATACAGAGCTGAATGGGTAGCCCGCTGTGGTTGAGTGCGCGCAGTACGTCGGGGAATTGTCGCGTGCGCTTGCTGCCGACAAACAGCAGCGTCGTGATGTCGGGTTGCCAACCGAGCAGCGCGCGCAATTCTGCTGGCGACCGCTCTTCATTCGCCAGCGCTGTGTTGACCGGGATACCCACTATCTTGACCTTCTGCTTCTGTAAGCCATTCAGCAGCGCCAGGTCATATGCGATCTGCGTCGGGACGATGGTCAGGGTCGAGACTTCGCTGAACCACATACGATGCAGGCTCGTCAGGTCGGTGATGATGGTGATGATGGGAATACGTTGGCTGCGCAATGCCATCAGCGCGTTGAGCGGTGCGAGGAAGTTTTCCTGCGTGACGACGATGACATCCGGCTTGAAGCGGTCGATTTCAGCGATCATCGCGGGCAGCAGCATGAGTACGAAGGCGCTTTCGTAGATTGACGAGACCATCGCCGTACCGCTGACCTGGTAGGTAAGCTGGTAGAGTTCGGGCAGCTCGCGGACGAACCGGTCGTAATCGTCCGGGGTATCGCGCAGGAAGCTGGGCGCGAGTTCGCTGCTCATCGGGTTGGCGGTTTCCACGATCGCATCTTCGCCATACTTCTCCTGGATGGCAGCGCCGACGGCGCGCGCGGCTGCCCGGTGCCCGAAGCCCAGATCGGCGACCAGAATGAGGATGCGTGTCTTCAATTCCATAGCGGTTTCTCCTGATCAAGATCTACCACATCCTGATGAGTGTGGGGTGATCCAAAGTGCTTGACGAAGAGGCGTCCACGCGCTAGTCTATGCGGTATTGAAAGGCGAATCTGATGTTTCGCATTTGTCGCTGCACGATGACTACTACCATGACCACAACTATGTGCATGTGCGCACATAGAGGTGATTTCCGCATGGCATAGTTCGCTGGCGACCTGACTGGTTAGCAAAGAGCGTGTGGAAATCCTCCACGCGCTCTTTTTTATCTTCGCAAAGGACAAGGCTGATGGCACTCATCTCGATGAAGTTTGGCGGAACCTCGGTAGGCAGCCTGGAAGCGATCACCAACGTGATAAAGATCGTTCGTGACTCACTGGCTGCGGGTAATCATCCGATTGTCGTCGTGTCTGCGATGTCGGGCGTGACCGACCAGTTGATCGCTTCGGTTCAGGATGCGGCAGTCGGCAACAAATGGGGATACATCTCGACGGGGCAAAAGATTCGCGACCGCCACGAGGTCATCATCAACCAGTTGACGAAGCCGGGCAAGAACCGCGAGACGGTCGTTCAGGAACTGGCGGCATTGGTGGTGCAGCATGGCGAACTCTGTCAGGCGGTCAATGTGCTGGGCGAATCCACGCCGCGTATTCTGGATGCTGTGGTGGCGTTTGGTGAGCGGCTGAGTGCACGCATGATTGCGGCGGTGCTGCGCGATCACGGCGTAAAGGCGCGTGCTTATGATGCGGGCACGTTCCTGGTCACCGACGAAAACTATACGAGTGCCAATCCCCTTTGGGAGGAGACGCAGGCGAACATTGACGCCAGACTGAAGCCAGCGCTCGCTGAAGGGGTTGTGCCGATTATCACGGGCTTCATTGGGCAAACACGCGACGGACATATCACGACGCTGGGGCGCGGCGGCAGCGACTTCAGCGGCGCGATATTTGCGGCGGCGACGGACAGCGATGAGCTGATCATCTGGACGGATGTGGATGGGGTGATGACCACCGACCCACGCCTTGATCCGCGCGCGCGGGTGCTGCCCTACATCTCTTATACCGAGGTAGGGGAATTGGCTTTTTACGGCGCGAAAGTCCTGCATCCCAAGACTGTCCAGCCGATTGTCGGCAAGGGCATCCCGATGCGCGTCTGTAATACGTTCAATCCTGCATTTGAAGGTACGCTGATCGGCGCGGAAATGCGTCCCAGCGAGTCGGTGATCAAAGCGGTGACGTGCGTTAAGAGTGTCAGCTTGCTGACCGTGAGCGGCAAAGGCATGATTGGCGTGCCGGGCATCGCCGGGCGGACATTTCTGGCGACGGCGCGGGCAGGCGGCAATATCCTGATGATTATGCAGGCGTCTTCCGAACAGAGCTTCTGCTTTGTCGTTTCGGACAGTCACGCCGGGCATTCCAAACGCGAGATCGAGAGCGAACTCAAGGCGGAGATTGCGCAGCAAAATGTCGATACGGTGAACATACGCCCCAGCGTGGCGATAGTGACAGTCGTCGGCGCGGCAATGCAGGGGACGCCGGGCGTCGCGGGGCGTGTCTTCACGGCGATGGGCGAACGGCGTGTGAATGTGATCGCCATTGCTCAGGGTTCGTCGGAATGCAGCATTTCGTTTGTCATCAACGAGGCAGACTTGCAGAACGCCGTCGTCGCATTGCACGAACTCGCCTTGGAGGTCGTCCCCTCCTAAACGAAGGGCTTGAGCTGCTGAAAATCAGCCCGCAGGGTCGCCCGTTCGCTGGTGCTGTAGAGGACGACGGCTGGATGATACAGGGGCAGGATGTAGAGCGATGCCCCGCCAACAGTCGTCGTCAGCAGCTTGCCATGAAGCTGGCTGATCTTGAGCTTGCGCTCCTGCAGATCGTACTTCTTGAGAATGTTGAACATGGCGAAGCGACCCAGGGTCACGATTACGCCGGGGCGGATGATTTCGATTATGCGATCAACATAGCTGGCGTAATACTCGATCTCGGTCGGCAGGGGGTCGCGGTTATCCGGCGGTCGGTCGAGGACGAGATTGGTGATGTAGATGTCCTCGCGCTTCATGCCGATGGTGTCCAGCATCTCGTCGAGGATGTCGCCTGATGCGCCGATGAACACCCGCCCCTGGATCGCTTCATATTCACCGGGTGCCTGCCCGATGAACAGGATGTTGGCATCCGGGTTGCCATCTCCCAGCACCGGCGAGTAGTTGTTCGCCTTGCGATACTCATAGAGGGGCGAGTCGGCAGCGGCGTAGAGTTCGTCTTTCAACGCTTTCAGCGCCTTCATTTTGCCACGAAGCACGCCCTTATCCGCGCTCGCCTTGCCTGTGGGTTTAGCTGGGACGATGGCAGTCTTGATGGCAGGCGCAAGCTGTTCGACATCATAGGCGAAGCGCTGATGGCTGAGTTCCAGGGCGTTGCGGCGCGTGAGCGCTGCGATATCGTCCGGCAGTTCGTGGGTGAGTGGCATTTTCGCGCCGCCGACCAGCACCGGAATGATCGCCTTTTTGTGCTTGATGGCACTGGCTAGCTCGATGCGGACGAAATCATGTTCGTCGTCGATACGCCTGCTGCCCTGGTCGTCGCTGACGCTCAACCACTGCGGTCCAATGACGGCGAGCAGGACATCGCACTCCGCGACTGCATCCTCCAGAGTCTTCACGAAGTCTTCACCCGGTCGAATCGCCGTGATGTCCATGAAGATGTCTTTGCTGTCGAAGTGATCGCACAGGCGGTCGTACAGGCGCCCGACATAGCCTTCGCTATCCTGGCGGCGGTAGTTGATGAAGATCCGGCTCATGGTGGAACCATCTTATCCGTAGACAGAACGACTTTCCTGATTGTAGCCGCTATTCAGCGACATCAGGATAAACCCATTACTTCCATCACGCCCGGCACAGCAAGCTGGCTGAACTGGTACGCCATCGACTCTGGCGATGTTTGTAATCCTTCTTTGAGCCACCAGCATAGGACGCCAATCACTGCCCCTGCCAGATAATGCGCGATGAACTCTGGGGGCAGAGTGATTTGGGGTGCGGTGGCACGCAGCGGCGCGTGGCGTTCGTATGAGACCTGCGCCATGTAGTCGAGCAGGCGTGTCACAAAAGCCGATGTGCTGTGTTCGCCCAACATGGCTCGATAGAAGCTGGTGTATTCGTGGACATGTTTGAAGATAGGGTACGTCAGCGGTTTGTTGTTCGCCAGAAGCGTATCAATGTCAATTTCAGCGACGGTCGCCCTGAGCGCATCATACACGCGCTCGCTGTATGCCCACATCAAGGCGTGCTTGTCGTCGTAGTGCTCATAGAAGGTCTTGCGGGCGACATCGGCGCGGTTGCACAGCTCCTGTATGGTGATTGCCTCGTAGTTCTTCTCTTCCAATAATGCCAACAATGCGTTCTCCAATGCCGCGCGCGTCCTGAGGGTGCGGCGGTCATCGATCTTTATTGGTCTACTCGAATCCATAAAGTAACACCTGGGGTGTTCAGAGAATCGTCTTTCTGTACTCTACAAGATATAAGGCATTTCAGCAGCGGTGGTGTGAGAAGAGAAAGATGAGCAAAACTGAAATTCGATTGGATGATGCGATGATGGAGACGGCAATCAGTTACTGGAAGCGCTACTTTACGCCGGACGTTGTCGCTCAGGTCGAGCGCATCAAACAGGACATGTATATCATGTCCACAGGCGTGCGCATTCACATGGATGTGTACGAGCAACCGGACAAGCGCGCGCCGGTGCTGATGTTCAATCATGGCGGCGGCGGCTACTCGCGCATTTTTGCGCCGCTGGCATTGGCGATGCACGCACGCGGCTACACCGTCGTGCTGCCGGATCAGCGTGGGCAGGGCTACAGCGATGGCGACCGCGGCGATTTCACACTCGCTCAGTGTGTGCAGAACATCGTCGATGCGGCGCAGTGGGCACGGCAACGTTATGCGGGCAAGCTGTTTATGGCGGGCGGCAGTGTCGGCGGCGGACTGACCTACAAAGCCGCCGCCGCTGGCGCACCGGTCGATGCCATCATCTGTCACAACCTGTACGACTTTGGCAGCGCACGCGATGCGCTCTCGGTCTCGCGCTTTGCCTTCGCCAGCGATCTGCCGCTGCTGCCGGACATCTTCGCCGCCTCGACACGCATGATGGCGTCCCTGTTACCGTCGCTCAAGCTGCCTTTCATGCTGCTCGGTAAGTTCGAGTCGATGGTCGATGAGCGTGATCCGGATTTCTTCAACATCTGGCGCGAAGACCCGCTGCCCATCAAGAACATCAGCCTGCGCTACATGGCGAGTACGTTTGCCACGCCGCCTGCTATTCCCTACGAGCAGAACCGAATGCGTGTGTTGGTCGTCAACCAGACGCGAGACAAGATGGTCTCGCCAGCGGTGACGCGACGCAATTATGAGCGCTTGTCCGGGGACAAGCATTACGTCGAGATCGACTACGGGCATTGGGCGACGGGCGCGCAGTTCATCGCCGAATACGTCGAGATCCTCGAGCGGTACTTGCGCAGCGAAGAGTCTGCTCAATCGCTCGCGTCCAGCACGTAGGCGTTATCCGGATGGTTGGTCTGTAGGCGGGCGGAGTCGGTTGGGTTGTACCAGCCGATGATCAGGCGATCTCCGATTGAGCGCACAATAGTGTGATGGGTGACAAAACGCTCGCCGGCGAGCCAGAAGCTTGTTGGCAGAGTCGGCGGGGCATCGCCTTGCGATATCACGGTGTTGGCAGCGTCGAGAATCTGCACAAATACCGTGTAATCCTGGGGCAGGGGTGACAGGGCATCCCACCATAAGCTCAGGCGGTCGCCTTCAACCTGGTAGCCTCGTAGTGCAATCGCTTCCCCAAAGAGGACATCATCGACAGCCCGTACGTCGTTGGGGAGACCTGGCGTCTCCGCTGCTCCAAACGCGCCCGCGTCCAGCATGACGCTGCTCAACGGATTGCCATCTTCGTCCGTGGGCGTAACGAGTGTTTGGGTTACGTTATCCTGCCAGCCCACCTGAATGCGCAGATTGCTGCGGGGGCTGTCGCCGTCTATCGGGATAGCGTATGTGTCGGCATACAGTCCAGGCTCCCAGGTCGAGGTGCGCAGGGTGCCGCCGCCGGGGTAGCTATCTACTTTGCCGATCTCACTTTCCGCGACGGCGTGCAGCCAGAGACTCAGATCCTGTTCAGTCGGTTGCAACACACGCCAGTAGACGGTGACCGGGATGGTATCGCCGGGACCAAAACGGCGTGGCGAAAGTTCATAACCGACGAGTTCAACGTCGCCATAGCGCGCATAGATCGGTGACGCGGATGTTGGCAGCGCCCCTAAGGGGATTGGGGACGCATAGGCGGGCTGGAGGACTGCGAAAGGGACAAGGGCGGCGACGACCAGCATCACCGTTGGCACCGCCAGTGCCGCGCGCCTCAGAAGCGCACTTAACCCTAACGCGAGTAGTGGGCTGATCGCCGCAAGGTATGGGAAGAGCAGGCGCCCCTGCGATGCATACGTCTGGGCTGTCCAGGCAATGACGGCACCCGCGGCGAGCATGACTGTCAGCAACAGCAGGCTAAGCCGGACGCGCTGTGTGGGCTGCTGCTGCCAGTAGACGAGGGCGCCGATGACGGCGATCAGAGTCACGACATCCATCGTGACGTAGAAGATCGGGCTGATGATGATATTGACTGCCCCAAACCAACCCCAGAAGGCGATGCGGAACCCCTCGAACTCGCTCAGGAGTGTCGCCAGGTCAAACCCGCCAAGACGTTCACCGGCTACTGCTGCCATCGTTCGGGTGCCGAATAACTCACCATAAAGCTGGACGTTGCGTAGAAACCACCATCCGGCGATGCCGAGCCACGCGACCAGCATCGCGGCTCCCAGGATGAAAATCCCTTTCGTGTCACGTCGGCGATAGGCTGTCAAGAGCGCCGCCAGCGCGATGACCGGGACGATCACCAGCCCGCTGAGTTTGGTGAGGCTCGCACAAGCGACAAGTATGGCGATGAGAAGGCTGCGCCGCGTGCTGAAGCCATCTCGCATGAAGACGAACATCTGCCAGATGACGAGGCTGTTCAGTGCTGTGACGAGGTTGTCATTATTGACCGATGCACTGATGAAGATGAACATTGGGTTGAATGCCGTAAGTGCAGCGGCAAGTAAGGCGATCCGGTGCGGAGCGAGCACTCGCGTGGTCAGATACACCGCAATGAGGGTGATGGTGCTGAACAGAATGCTGGTCATGCGCCCAAGCAGGACTGCACGGGTGGTCTCCGGCGGTGTTGGGTGCAGAACGAGGTTCTTGTTGCCAACATTGGCTGGCTGTCCCGCCTGTGCGTGGGGGTTGGGTTGGATGGCAGCATCAAAGTCGGCGGGTATGCCCGTCAGCCGAATGACAACTGCGATAACCGCATAGTAAAGCGGCGGCTGGCTGCCTTCCTGCTGCCAGATTGTTTCGACATTCGCATCCTGCACCGGGAGATCGCCGGTCTGCGCAAGCTGCATTACCATGCCGAAGTGCCACAGTTCGTCTGATGCTTCCAGAGGCGGCGTCGCCCAGGCATAGATTGCAGCGAGGATGATGAAAGCAGACAGAAGACCTATGAGCGGAATTGTGTGAGAGGGCGACCAGCGTAAGGTCATCAAGTTGCTTTCTCTGGCAAGGACGGTGGAATACACCCTAAGGGGCAGAGTGGTCTGCCCCAGGGTCGAGACACTGCTGGATTGACGAACTAGCGCTTATCGCGCAAAGCGCTCCATACCCGTTCTGGCGTGTACGGGATGGCGCGGATTATGACGCCTGTCGCGTCGTAAATGGCGGATGCCAGCGCTGGAGCAACCCCATCCTTCGGGATTTCCGCCACTGCTTTCGCGCCATACGGACCCGTCTCTTCATAGGTTTCGACGAAGATGCATTCCAGCTTGGGCGTCTCGCTGGCGCGGTAGATGTGATAGGTATGGAAGTCGGTTGATTGCGGTACGCCGCGTTCGTCGTAAGCCAGTTCTTCGCAGTGGGCGTAGCCAAGCGCCTGCACCATGCCGCCTTCGACCTGCCCGGAAGCTGTGATCGGGTTGATCGCCACGCCGCAATCGACCGCCATCAGCAGCCGCTCGACCGTGACCTGCCCGGTTTCGGTATCGACGACCACCTCGGCAAACTGGGCAGCGAACGGCGGCGGGCTGACCTCGCTCATATGGCTGGCGGTCGCCATGATCTGATGCTGGTTTTCCTGATGCAGGCTGTGCAATGCGACCGCTTCCAGCGTGACCGAGCGCCCATCGCGGTGGACGACCTTCTTGTCGTCCAGTTCCAGATCGTCGGGCGAGCAGTGCAGCATTCGCTCGGCGGCGTGTTTGAGGATTTGCGCACGCACGTCTTCCGCCGCCTTTAATACCGCGCCGCCGCTGATGTAGGTCGTGCTGCTGGCGTAGGCACCCGTATCGAAGGGCGTGAAATCGGTATCGGCGGCGTAAACGATGATGTCGTTGAGCGGCACGCCGAGCGTCTCAGCGGCGATCTGCGCCAGCACGGTGTCCGCGCCAGTGCCCAGGTCAGTCGCCCCAAAGAGCAGGTTGAACGAGCCATCGTCGTTCAGCTTGATCGACGCCGCGCCCATGTCCAGCCCGGCGATGCCAGTGCCATGCATGGCGACCGCCATCCCGATGCCGCGCTTGAGATGTGGCTTGCCTTCGACCGTGCGCGAGATGCCGCGCTTTTCGTACCACCCTATCGCCCGCGCGCCAATATCGACGCACTCCGCCAGCGCGCTGGTCGTCACGATCTGCGGCTTGCCCTCGCGCCCTTCGCCCAGCGCGACCGCCATGATCAGCGGGTCACCCTGCTTGATCCAGTTCCTGCGCTTGAACTCGATCACGTCGATGCCGAGCGCGTGCGCGATCTCTTCCATGTGAACTTCGAGCGCAAACAGCGACTGCGGCGCACCGTAACCGCGATATGCGCCTGGCGTCGGGATATTGGTATAGACGACATCGCAGGTAAATTTGCTGTAGGGCGCGTTGTAGGTCGTCAGCCCGCGAAAGCCGCTGACCATCTGCACGGTCAGCCCGTGCGTGCCGTATGCGCCTGTGTTGCCGATGATGTACAGCTCGGCGGCGACGACCTTGCCATCCGCATCAACACCCGTCTTGAAGTGCAGGATTTGCGGGTGGCGGCTGCGCGCACTGGTGAATTCCTGCTCGCGAGTGTACTCGAAGCGGACGGGACGCCCTGTCGCCATCGTCAGATGCGCGCACAGGTCTTCAATCAGCATTTCCTGCTTGCCACCAAAGCCGCCGCCGATGCGCGGTTTGATGACACGAATGCGCTTGACAGGCAAGCCGAGCAGCGGCGCGACCATGCGGCGGACATGGAAAGGCACCTGTGTGCTGGTGCGGATGTTTAGTCGGTCGTCTTCATCCCACCAGGTAACGACGACATGCGGCTCGATGCTCGCCTGCTGCACCTGATGCACGCGGTACTCGCCCTCGAAGATGTGGACGGCTTTCGCCCACTGTCCATCACGGTCGCCTGCCTCCGCATGGATGTGATGGACGATGTTACGCTCGCGGTCGTGAATGCCTTCGACGGCGGGGTCGGCGTGGATGATAGGTGCGCCGGGCTGCATCGCCTCGATGGGATCGAAGACGGCGGGCAGCACTTCATAATCGACCTCGATCAGCTTCAGTGCCTCGCGCGCGATCTCTGGCGTCTCTGCCGCGACGACGGCAACGCGGTCTCCGACGTGGCGGACGACATGATCGAGTGAGACCTGATCGTAAGGCTTGGGATTGGGGTAGCTTTGTCCGCCGCTGGCATACAACACGCGAGGAATGTCGTGATGCGTCAGTACTGCATGGACGCCGGGCAGCGCTTTCGCAGCGCGTGTATCGATTGAGCGAATACGAGCGTGGGCGTGCGGGCTGGTCAGCAGCGCGGCGTGCAGCATGCCACGCATTTCGATGTCGTCGGTATAGACGGGTTTGCCCGCCGCCAGCTTGACGGCATCGACCTTAGGCTCTGGCTTACCGACGGTCTTGAGCGCGGCGACTTCTGGCGGCGTGACGACCAGGGGCGGCGCAAGTTTGGTGCGCGTACCGCCCGTATCTCCGCCGTAACTTCCGCCGCCGTTGAAGAGATCGCTGACATCCCAGACGCCGCCGAATAAGCCCGGTGGGGCAGGGATAGCGCGCTGAAGCGGCTCATAAGGCTCGACCGCTTCGCCGCGCAGTACCGCCGCCGCGCGGAGGACTGCTTCGACGACTTTTGTGTAGCCTGTTTCGCGGTCAAGGACGCCATTCAGCGCCTCGCGGACTTCGGCTTCGGTCGGGTTGGGGTTGTGCTGGAGAAGCGCGTAGGCGCACAGGATTTGCGCGGGGGTGTTGTAGCCGCTTTGGATGGCACCTGTGTCGATGAATGCCTGCTGGAGCGGGTGCAGGTTGCGAGACGAGCCGATGCCTTCGAGCGTGAGGAGTTCGTGCCCGTCCGCCTGTGCCGCCAGCATGACGCCGCTGTTGACAGGCTTTCCGTCCATCAGCACGGTGTCCGCGCCTGTCAAGCCATGTTCATCGCCAAACTTGACGCTCCAGCAGCCCGCGCGCCGCAGCAGCCGCAGCAGTCGCTCGTGTGGGTCAGTCTCGAATGTCTGCTTTTCGTGGTTGAGTGTGATGGTGATGTGCATGACTTTATCCTACTTGTTCCATGCATTCTTCCAGCGCGCGGCGGACGCAGACGACCGCCATCTCGCGGCGGTAGTCCGCGCTGGCACGCCAATCGCCAACGGGTTCGAGCTGCGCTGGCAGAGATGCCGCGAGGGTGGAGAGATCGACTTTGGAGATGTGCTGAAAGGGATCGACGGGCAGCGTAACCAGCGTGATCGGGGCGCTGGATGCGCCGCACACCGCAGCGAAGAGCTGGTCAATCGTCGATTCGGCATCCAGACGAAGGTATATGGCGGCGTTGACGATGGGTTCGTCGGCGGGCGTGCGCGCGACGTAGGTTGCGCCGAGTGCGTGGCGGTAGCCTTTCGCCATCATCAGGTCGATCTGCATCAGGACGCCTGGCGTTCCGCCGCCTTCTTCCCAATGGGACAGCAGCTCGCCGATACCAAAACTGACACGCTGATTGTTGTACGTGTACCAATGTGTCTGTGCATCGAGGGCGGCAAGTGCCGCCCACCATTCTGCCAGCATTGCACTGTCGGGCAGCATCAGGCTGTCATGCAGGCTGGTGCCATTGCGAATGTTGAGCGGGATGCAGCGTGTCAGCGCGCGGCGGAAGACCGGATGCAGCCCGGGCAGCGCGGCGATTTCGCTCAGGGTGACCCCGCCGCCAATGCGGAAACCGGTCTCCACGTGATCGATTCCGCGAAGTTCTGTTAGTGCCTGCAGGTCGATCACCTGGGCGTAAGGCAGGTCGATGCCACTCAGGAGCAGCGCCCCACCTGAAATTGCAACAGCATCCGCGCGCATGAGCAGTTGAGCCGCTTCCGGGAGGGTGGTCGGGCGATGGTAAGTCTTCGGATTTGTCATGATCGCCTCATGGGAATTGCGTGACTGGGACAATTGTATCACTGCGGCTACAGGTTCTGCACGGAACGGCTGCTTGTTAGGCGGGAAAAATAAAGATGAACGGAAATTTGTAAGGTGGGCGGCAAAAATCCTCACATCATTTATTTCGCTGTAAGGCAGCGCACCTAGACTAACAACCATATTCAAACACGCCTTCATTGCTGGTGTGTCTGTGCGTTCGGCGTCATTAAAAGGGTGAATCTGTCATGCATGAGCCAATCAAGTTGTATCCGTTTTCACTCTACTCGCCGCCGAGTGACACACTCTTCTCAGAACTGCCCGCGCTTGTGTCTGCGCGAATCGCACGGTTTCGGCAGGATGTCGCAAACTTCAATCAGTCACTGCTCAATCCTCCGGTGCCGTCCAGTCGTCCAGTTGCTGATCCCGATCGCTATTACATGCTGAAGCGCGCCCTGGACATCGTGATCGCTTCCGCAATGTTATTCCTTGCGCTGCCTATCTTGGTCATCTGCGCAATTGCCATCAAGCTTGACTCTGAAGGTCCCGTTATCTTCTCGCAGGAACGTGTGGGTGCGGATAAGCCTTCTGGCGTCAATGGGCGATGGTCGACCAAGAACTTCACCGTTTTCAAGTTTCGCACGATGTACATCAACAACTCGCCGGAAGCACATCGCCAGTTTGTCGAAGCGATGATGAAAAAAGACGAAGCAGCGATGGCGAAATTGAACGGTGGCTCGCTGGATAGCAAGAACAAGTACAAGATGACGCGCGACCCACGCATCACCCGTGTCGGTGCTTTCCTCCGCAAGTCGAGCCTGGACGAGCTGCCTCAAATCTTCAACGTCCTGAATGGCACGATGAGCCTGGTGGGTCCCCGCCCCGCGCTGCCTTACGAAGTGGCGATGTACAAGCCGGAATACCTGGGTCGTCTTGATGCCAAGCCGGGCATCACGGGGTGGTGGCAGGTTTATGGTCGCAGCCAGGTCGAGTTTGACCAGATGATCGACATGGATTTGCAGTACATCAAGCAGAAGTCCATATGGCTCGACCTTCGCATCATCCTGCTGACCCCGATTGCCGTCCTCAAGAGCAAGGGCGCGGCATAACAAACGTAAATTTTCCCTTGCACTGAGTTTTGGAGAGGCGGTAGTCTACCGCCTCTCTTTGCGTCACTTACCTGGGATAGACTGCCAGCACTGTTGGCACACCGTCAAACGAGGCGAGCGCATAGGGCGGCGTGCCATAAGCGACCGACATCATCGTCGAGCCGCCCCCGTCGAGATTGACGGCATTGATGATCTGTAAGTCGGTCGCTGCCAGGAAGTTCGAGAGATCGACCAGGGAGATGCCGAGCAGCGGTGTGCCCATCAGCAGGATGCGTCCCTGCGCGTCCTGCGCGGCGACGGTACGGCGTGAGACCCGGTCACGCTGGCGATTGTCGAAAGAGGCAGCGCCGTTGCTCACGAGCATGGGAAACGCCTGTACTGCCTGTTCAAGCGGCTCGCCAAGGTACGGTTCAAGGATGGTCGAGCGCACGCGGACGGCACCATTTTGTACTTGCAGCAGCCCGCCCATATTGACGAACGATTGACCGTAGGTGACGCCATCCGCCACGACCAAGCCCAGTGCATTGAACTGCGGATCAAAATAGTTGGCGTTGATAAATGCGACCGCGCCGGGAAGATTCGCCGCCCAGTCTGCCAGCAGGAGGGGAGCGCCGGGGCGGTAGTGCGCACGAAAGGTGTAGAGCGCCGGGTCGATGCGGAGGACGACCAGTGCCCCCAAGCCATTGTTTGGCGGCGTATAGATGCGGCGTTCAAAGCCGGGGGCGAGCAGCTCCCATCCATCACTCACCGGGATTGCGGTGGGCGGAGCGGGCTGGATACCGAGGGTGGTGTTGAAGCATCCGGCGAGCAGGGAGAAAAGGGTCATCAGGGTGATGGGGCGCAGCCTGCGCAGAAAGCGGCTGCGAAACTTCGAGCTTGTCCAGGTCAGTGATTGGCGTGAAAGCACATAGGGGCGTGTGCTGGCGTTCGTATTCGGTACCTGCTGCAATAGACAACCTTTCGGAATTCGACGCGCCCAGCCTTTGCCCGCTATGCGACGACTTCGGGCTTGACCGCCGATGCGACCTTGCTATACTGCATTATACACAGTTCAGGCGGGCGATTAGCTCAGTTGGTTAGAGCGCACGGTTCACATCCGTGAGGTCGGGGGTTCGAGCCCCTCATCGCCCACACGACGCGACTTCGGTCGCGTTTTTCATTCCAGCGCGAGTCCCAGGATGCGGCTCAACTTCATAACGGTGAAGCGCTCACGCAGGAAGTGTCCATAGCGGATGCCCGCCGACAATTCTGCCTCGCTCAAGCCAAGCTCCGTTGCCGTGCTGGGTGCCCCTGCCCGCCGCAGCCACTCCTGAATAGTCTCGGCGTCCGCGACCTGCGCTGCCACCGCCTGAATATCTTCCCATCGCTCGACGATGCGCCGTTTGAGCATGTCGAAGTCATTTTCGGTCATGTCCAGAAATGGCAGATTGTCGCGAATGATTTCCGCCGACATGCTGGGATAACCTTGCTGGATCGCCGCGATCTCCGCGCTGCGGAGGGGGAGCTGTGCGCCTTCGAGGCGTTCCAGCATTTCCTCTCGGCTGACCTTGCGCAGTCTGGCGTACTGCCTGGCGGCGATGACCATGCCAACGGCGACCTGCGCGCCATGTAACTGCGTCGCACGCCCTTCGCGAATGTACATCATCTCCCAGTAGTGTGAGATGTGGTGTTCGGTGCCTGATGCGGGGCGGGATGCCCCGAATTCGAGCATGAGAAAGCCGCTCTCGATCAGCCCGTCCATCAGCGCGCGGATGCCGTCGGTCTTTTGCTCGCCAATGGCGTCCGTGTGCTTCAGGACTTCCGCAACCGCCTTTTTGGAGCGCTCGGCGATGGCAGGGTCGAACGGCTCGTTCCAGAGGATGCTGCCGAGCGTCCAATCGGCGACTGAAGTCATCTTTCCGATCATGTCTCCATAGCCCGCGCCGACGAGATCGTGGGGCGCGCTGCTGAGAACGTCGATATCCGCGAAAATGGCGATGGGCGGCTGGCAGTAGACGGTCTTTTTGACCCCTGCCAGCACCGTCGGTGCGCCAATCGAGGTGAAACCATCGACGGATGGCGCGGTGGGCATCCCGATGAAGGGGCGGTTGGTGTGGAAGCTGACGAAGCGCGTGATGTCCGTGACCGTGCCGCTGCCGACTGCAATGAATGTGCAGTCCCCGCGCGGCGCATGGATCAGCGTGTGGGTGATCTGATGTTCGTCGGTATGAACATGATCGCCATCCAGCATGACTGTCTTCACGTCGTACCCCGCACTTTTCAGCGCGCGTTCGACACGGTCGCCGAGTGCGCGATAGGTATTCTTATCGGCGACCAGGGCGAAGCGGCTTTGCCTGTCGTTTTTCAGGTAGTTCAGGAGTACCGCAGTGGCGTCCTTGCCGATGTAGATCGGATCGATACTTCGCATGGTCGCTCTCCGTCAATTCTGCGCCAGGGGCAGTAGGTCGATAAGCGTTTCGATGATGTGATGTGGGGCGGGGGAGGCAGCCAGCGCATCGGCGCGGGTGGATGCGCCCGTGAGCGTGCAGGCGGTCTGCATCCCTGCCTGATGCCCCATGAGGATATCGGTCTCCAGGCGGTCGCCCACCATCATGACGCGCTCGGCGGGCAGCCCCAGGCGGTCGAGCGCGACATTCATGATCAGGTGCGACGGTTTGCCCGCCAGCAGCTCCAGCTTTCGCCCGGTCATGTGTTCGAGTGCGGCAATCGTGCCGCCCGCATCCGGGATGCCGCCGCCGGGCATCGGGCATGCTTTATCGGCGTTGGTGGCGAAGAAGCGTGCACCTCGTACCAGCGCCTGATAGGCGGTGTTGAGCTTGCGATATGTCAGCGTGCGGTCGAAGGCGATGACGACTGCATCGACACCCTGCGGCTCGATCACCTCTTTGTCATCCTGGTCGAGGAACTCGTTCAGGATCTTCAACCCGTGTCCGCGCAGCTCATCCAGCAAATTAGGCTCGCCAACGACGTACAACGCCAGGTCAGCATGATGACGCGCCAGATGGTAACCGAGGACGTAGGCGGACGTGATCACGTCGTCCGGAAGCGTGGGGATGCCCAGGCGTGTCAACTTGGCGGCGTAAGCCTCGCGCGGTTCGAGCGGCTTGTTGCTGACGAACAGCATCTGCTTGTTCTGGCGGCGCAGCTCCGTCAGTGCTTCGACCGCGCCGGGAAGCGCCGCTTCGCCGAGATAAACCGTTCCGTCGAGGTCGAAGACGAGTCCATCAATCGGAGACAAGTGAAAAGCTCCTGCCTGGGAGGGTTAATGATGTACGGAGTATAACGCAGGCGCAGGCATCGCCAACTGCGCACTAAACCCGACGATGAGAAGGTTTACCGAGGATTCCAAGTGCGGTAATCCTTCCTCGTGAAACTGCGTACTGGACTTAACTTCTCTTGAAGTGCGGGATAATGTGCTGCCCGATGAGGCGGATGGCATGGGCGGGATCGGGACCGAGCGGCGGACCAAAGCTGAGATGGCGCACCCCTTGCGCGACCAGCGGTTCCAGGCGCTCGATCAGATCGAACGGCGTGCCGACGACGCCGATGCGCAGCATTTGCGGGGTGACCAGCGCGCGCGCTTTTGCCAAATCGCGCGCGCGCATCACAGCATTTTCGATGGGGCGAAAGTCGTCCTGAGTCAGCCCCAGCCGCTCCCAGATCAGCGCGCTCATGGCGTGCCCGTAGTAGGCGATCTTGTCGGCAAGCGCAGCTTGCGCCGCGTCGCGGTCGTCCGAGAGCGAACACCAGATGCACGCCGCCAGGTCAATCTGGTCGAGCGAGCGTCCGGCGCGCGCAGCGCCCGCCTGGATATAGGGCAGCACGGTCGTGTAGTGCTCCGGGGGGAGGAGGAGTGGCAAGCCGCCGTCGGCGTGTTCGCCCAGTGCTTCGAGCATCTTCGGCGAAAGCGCGCCCAGGTAGATCGGGACAGGGCGTGAAGGAAAGCGCAGGTATGCCTCGTCCGTCCATTGGACGAAGCTGCCCACAAAGGGTGCGCGCTCGCCCGCGAAAAGACGCTTCAGAACCTGCATCGTCTCAACAACTGCCGTGAGCGGCTTTTCTGCCGGGATGCCGACCCACTTGAGGAATTCGCTCGCGCCCGATGCCACGCCGAGCAGGAATCGCCCGCCGCTCAGTTCGTCGAGCGTCGCAGCCATCATCGCCATTTCGGCGGGATGGAGCGTATAGGGGTTGACAATGCAGGTCCCTATCTGGATTCGCGTGGTCGCGCCCGCCACCGCCGTCAGCAGCACAGGCGCGCTGCGCAGAAACAGATCATCGCTGATCCAGAACTGATCAAACCCCATGTCCTCGGCAAGCCGCGCAAGCGCGATGTAGTCTCGCGCGGGCAGATCGTTGTTGAAGCGCAGGCTGAACTTCATACGCCCGATCCGACAATTGCCTCGACCTCGATTTCAACGAGATGGTCAGGATCGATCAGTTTGCTGACTTCGACCATCGTCGTCACCGGACGAATCTCGCCGAAGAATTCGCCGTGCTTGCGCCCGACAGCCTCCCACTGCGCAATATCCGTCACGTACATGCGCACACGTACGACATCGGCGAGCGCTGCGCCACAGGCGACCAGCGCGCGCTCGACCTTGCGGATGATGTACTCCGTCTGCGCGGCGGGGTCACCGATGCCGATGACCTTGCCTTGTTCGTCGCTGGCGGTCGTGCCGGAGACGTAGACATGCTCGCCGACGCGAACCGCGCGTGAATAGCCGACGATCTTTTCCCAGGGTGTACCGGTGTCGATGCGTGTGCGATTGGGCATTTCTTAGCCTTTGCGGATGGGCAACCCTGCGCCTTGCCATTGGATCATGCCGCCGCGCATGTTGATCACGTCGTAACCTACCGCCGCCAGTTCGCGTGCGGCTGTGCTGCTGCGACCGCCGGAACGGCAGACGACCAGTATAGCGCGTTCTTTTGGCAGATCACCCATCCGCTGCATCAGGTTATCCAGCGGGATAAGCTTTGCGCCCTGGATGTGCATCTCCTTAAATTCGGCGCTGGTGCGCACATCGAGCAGGAAGGGCGGTTTGCTGCTGGAGAGCATCTGGTTTGCCTCGGCGACATCAACATTGCGGAAATTGGGCGCGTTGAAGAGTGACTTGAGCATGTTCATGGGATCAGTCCTTGGTTTGTGTAAATGAGATGGTCGTGTTATGCGAGCAGTTTAGAAACGTTGTCGACGAGTAGGAATGCGCCTAACCCGATGACGAAAACAGCGAACAATTGGCGGAGTGCGCGTGGGTCAGCGCGCCGTGCCAGCTTTGTCCCTAGATACGTGCCGACGATGCCCGCGAGGATAAAGATGGCGAGAAGCGCGACATCAACCGAGAAATCCGAAAGATGCCCCAAAAACCCTGCCAGGCTGTTCATGGCGATGACGATCAGCGAGGTGCCGACTGCCTGCTTCATGGGCAGCCCGACCAGCAGGACGAGCGCGGGAACGATCAGGAAGCCGCCGCCCACGCCCAGAAAGCCGGTCAGCAATCCCACGCCGATTCCGCTGAGGATGATGATCGTCAGGCTGGCGCGTTGGCGTTGGGGTTTGTCATTGTGCTTGCGCCAGATCATCAGGCTGCCGATGAGGAGCATCAGGATGGCGAACGCGATCATGAGCACGGTTGGCGAAAACTGTTTGGAGACACCTGCTGCAAGATACGATGCTGCCATTCCAACGCCGCCAAACAGCAGCGCCACATGCCAGTTGAGTGTTCCGTGCGTGCGCTGGAAGAGCGCCCCGGTGATGCCGTTCAGCCCAACGATGACGAGCGAGGCGGAGACGGCAGCGCGAGGGCTGAGTCCGACGACGTAGACCAGAGCGGGGACGGTCAGGATAGACCCGCCACCGCCCAGTAAGCCGAGTACCAGTCCAATGCCGAAGCCGAGGACAACCTCCGTGAGGAGCAGCGCCGCCGGGGTCATGATGGACTGCATGTCTCCGTGATCAGCGTATTGGACCAGATCGCCTGGGCGTCCGTCAGGTTAGTGACGGCGTAGCCGTGCGCCTGCAGCCAGCTCGCGGCGATGTGCGAACGGTAGCCGCTGGCGCACTGCGTGATGATGGGCATGTCTTTTGGCACATTCTCCATCTGCTGCGGCAGGTAGCCGACGAACAGATTTCGCGCGCCGACAATATGCCCTTCGCAGTATTCGCTCTTGCCCCGTACATCCAGGATGGCATATCCACCGTTGTCCCGCTGACGCAGCTCGTCCGCCGAGATGACGGGCAGCGTTTCGCTGTGTGCGGCGATGACTTCCGGCGTGAAGTAGCCGGGGATATTGTCCACGCCAATTGCGCGCAGATCGCCAAGGACATCGGCAAGTTGGTCCGGCGAAGACAGCAGCAGGTAGGTCGACTGCGCGAAATCGACGAACCAGCCGACGTAAGTTGAGAACATGGTGGCAGTGGCAGGGATGCTCAATGTGCCGCGCGCATGGGCGCGCGTGAAATCGGCAGCCGGGCGCAGGTCGATGACCAGCTCGCCATCGCGCAGGAGTGCTGCAAGCGCGTTTGCGTCAAGATGCCTGGGTGTGGGCAGCTCGTGGTTCAGAGCAGGTCCAAGCTTGTTGACTTTTTTCATCTGGGCGAAATAGCGCGGCGCTTCGGGCTGTCCGTCGAGCAGCCAATCGACGAAGGCGTCGCGCTCGGTGAACTGGAAGGCGGGGCTGACGCGCTTTTCGTAACCCAGGGTGGTTGATGGCACACCGCCGAGCGCTTTGCCACAGGCGCTGCCTGCGCCATGCGCGGGCCAGAGCTGGAGGTAATCCGGCAGCGACTTGAATTTCTGGATGCTTTCGAACTGCATCCGTGCGCCAGGGATTTTCGTGCCGACGAAGCCCGCCGCTTCTTCGAGCAGGTCGGGGCGTCCAACATCGCCGACAAAGATGAAGTCGCCCGTGAAGACGCCAATCGGCTCGTTGGACGCGGCGGTGTCGGTCACCAGGAAGGCGATGTGTTCGAGGGTGTGACCTGGCGTCCACATCACTTGAAGTTCGATGTTGCCGACCTTGAAGCGATCGCCATCGCGCACCAGGATGACGTTGGACTGGTTGCCATAGCCGTACTTCCAGTCGGCGTCGCCCATGTCGCTCAGGTACATCATGGCACCGGTTGCGTCGGCGAGTTCGCGCGCCCCGCTGACAAAATCGGCGTGGATGTGCGTCTCGCCAATGTGGGTGATGCGCAGCCCTTCGGCACTCGCCACATCCAGGTAGTCCTGGATACTGCGCATGGGGTCGATGACGATTGCTTCACCCGTCTTGGCGCAGCCGAGCAGATAGGAGGCTTGCGCCAGGCGCTTGTCGTAGAAGTACTTGAGAATCATCTAGAGATGCCCTCCTTGAGGCGTTCGTTGAGAATTGGCGACTGGTGTGGTGCTGGGTCACCCTTTGTCACTCGTTGCTGACCGGATATCCCTGCGACTGCCAGTCGATGATGCCGCCCAGGTCGTAGAGTTGGGTGTAACCCGCCTCGCTGAGAAGCTGCGCCGCCTGCGCGCTGCGGTTACCGCTGCGGCAGTAAATGACCACCGGGGTATCGGTCGGAATTTCGCTCAGGCGGGATGAAAGCGTCTGCAAGGAGATATTGAGGGAATTGGCGATGTGCCCCTCGGCGTATTCTTCTGGCGTGCGGACATCCAGCAGAAGATGGGGAGTGCCTGGCTGGCTGTACTGTGTAACATAGCTGTCAGGTGTCAGGCTGCCAACGGCTGCGGTGGCGGTGCCAGAGCCGAAATCTGCACGCAGCAGCCCAAAGAGAAACAGCGCAATGGCTGCGACGGTGATCACAATTGCCATGATGGGGAGCGATTTGCGATTCATTCGAATCCGTACCTGCTATTCACTGATTGAACATGCAGATAAGCATAGGATGGATTGGACGCGGCGTATAGCGATCAGTCACTTATCGGTGCTATAAGTATTACTTATGGAAAAGCGGAGCACATGATGCTAGACCTGCACAAACTCCATATTTTTGCGACCGTTGCCGATGAAGGCAGCTTCAGCGCGGGGGCGAACCGCCTCTACGTCAGCCAATCCGCTGTCAGTCAGCAGATGCGTGAGCTGGAAGCTGGACTTGGCGTTGCTCTCTTCGTGCGCGGACGCCGAGGTGTAACGCTGACGGATGGCGGACGTACACTCTACGGTTACGCGCGGCGGCTGCTAGCGCTGGCGGCAGAAGCGGAAAGCGCCCTGACGAGTCACTCGTCCGTCATGGAAGGTCAGTTGGTCATTGGCGCGACGCCGGGCGCAAGTGTTTATCTCCTGCCGGAGATCATCCAGGCGTTTCGCGTCCAGTATCCGGCGGCGACCATTCAGCTTCAAACGGGTGTGACGTCGTTTATTCTGGATGAGCTGCGTGCGCGTCGGATGGAATTGGGCTTGATCGAAGGCGAACTGGAGGTCTCGGAAGTCGAACGTTTTGAAGTGGTCGCATTGGCGGAGGTCGAGCAGTATGTCATTGTCGGCTCCAGGCATGGCTGGTGGGGGCGGCAGGAAATTGCGATTTCGGACCTTGCCGACCAGGTGTTTATCATGCGTCCACGTGATAGCCATACCCGAACCTGGCTGGATCGTGTGCTGGTCAATCATGGGATACGCCCGAACATCAGTGCAGAGTTTGATAATGTCGAGTCGATCAAGCGAGCGGTTGCGGCGGGGACCTGCGTATCAGTGCTTCCCCGTTATGTGGTCGAGCAGGAAGAGCGGATGGGGATTTTGCAGTGTGTCGCCATACTGGGACGCCCACTGCTGCGCACGCTCAAGCTTGTTCGCGATATGAGCACTCCCCTTTCCGCACTGGCAGACGGCTTTTCTCAGCGGCTGAAGCAAAGGAATCTGTTACCCCCTTGAGATTAGGGGTATTGTGTAGTTTTTCACAAAGACCTCATGCAATACGACATATCGACGACTATACTGTGAAACTATTCACAAGTAGTCGGAGCTGTAACATGAGTCGGATTGCCCGGTTGTACACTTGGGTATTTGAGGCGGTTGATCGGTTTCTCACACAATGGATGGCACGCCACGGGGTGGCGCTCTTGCGGATTTCGCTGGGCGTTGTGTTCTTCTGGTTCGGTGCTGTCAAGCTCGTCCCGGGACTCAGCCCGGCGGAGGGACTGATCCGTGAGACGATCACGTTTGTGCCGCTCTCTGTCTTTATGCCTATCCTGGCAGTGTGGGAGATGCTGATCGGGTTGGGGTTCATCACGGGCAAATTCATGCGCCTGACGATCCTGCTGCTGTTCCTGCAAATGCCTGGGACGATTTCGCCGGTTTTCCTGCGTCCTGATCTCGTATTTACGGCATTTCCATTTGGATTGACCCTTGAGGGGCAGTACATTGTCAAGAATCTTGTCCTGATCAGCGCGGCATTCGTCGTCGGCTCGACGGTTCGCGGCGGTGGGTTGGTCGCGCAACCCCTGCGATCACAGGATGCTGCTCCCACACTGCGTGCCCGCGTCTGAAAAACACAAGACCGGGCGATGCCGGTCTCATTGTGTTGGGACTATAGAGTTGTGGGATACGCGACGGGGTGGTTAGCCCAGGTAGTCGCGCAGATTGTGTGCGAGGCGCGGATGACGCAGGCGGCGCAGCGCTTCTTTTTCGAGCTGCCGAATGCGTTCGCGGCTGAGACCAAACTTGTTGGCGATTTCTTCAAGCGTATGCGGTTCACCGCCGCCGAGACCGAAACGTAGGCGCAGGATGTGGCTCTGGCGAGGGGTGAGTTCGCCGAGGACATTCTCGATGGTCTCCTGAAGGAGGTGCTGCGTCGCCGATTCGACAGGGCTGGGTGAGTCCTGATCTTCGATGAAGTCGCCAAATTCACTATCACCGTCATCGCCCACCGGACGTTCCAGCGCGATGGCGTGCTGACTGGCATCCATCATGCTGCGAATGTGGTCGGCGCTCATTTCCATCTCGCCCGCGATCTCTTCGGGAGATGGGCGGCGACCGAGGCTCTGCTCGAGGTGCTGGGCAGTGCGATACATCTGGCGAATGCGCTCGGTCATGTGGAGCGGGATGCGAATAGTGCGGGTCTTCTGCGCCAGGGCGCGGGTGATTGCCTGACGTATCCACCAGGTGGCGTAGGTGCTGAAGCGGTTGCCGCGCTTGTAGTCGTACTTATCGACGGCGCGCATCAATCCGACATTGCCTTCCTGGATCAAATCGGGAAACGGCAGCCCCTGCCCCATGTAGCGCTTGGCGATGCTCACCACAAGGCGGGTGTTCGCCCTGCCGAGGTGTTCCCGTGCGTTCTGCCCGTCAAAGACGAGCTTTTCCATGTGGGCTATCCACAATTCGCTGTAGAGTTCACGGGCGTTCGGTCGGCGGAGGGCTTCGCGGGCGTGTTTTCCAATTTCGATGCGGCGGGCGAGTTCGATTTCTTCCTGGGCGTTCAGGAGGGGTTCCTGTGCCATCTGGCGAAAGTACAGTCCAACGGGGTCATCTGCGGAGACGGCGTTAATATCGCCAATGCCGGGGTCGTGGAGGATCTCTTCCGGCTCAAACTCGAACTCAATCTCTTCCGGGAGCAGCATTCGCTCTACGGTTTCGTTCTCCTGTCGTAGTTCTATCCCTAGCTCATCTAGTTCGTACAAAATACTGTCAATCGCTGTGATGTCGTCGCCATCTTCATCCAACGCTTCCAGTACGTCTTCCAGTGTGACGAACCCCTGCTGGTTTGCGCGGTTGATGAGTTCCTGTATCACGATGGCTCCTGCCTCCTATTGGGTTATCCAGGCCACGTTTGTAAAATTTTTTACAAACCCGCTATTTCTGTCGTCATTGTAGCACCATAATCCTTACTTTGTGAATTACACTTAACGTTATGTTTGCAAATTTGCCTGCGTAATGCACACATGTGCAAAAATAAAGGCTTGATTAGAAAACCTCAAGACTTGCGCCCTTTGCGCCTGGTTGCGCAAAATGCGAGACGCCTTTAAGATCACGTAAGGCAGACTCACTTCCGCCATCAATATCGGGAATAAGCATGAGCACACGGCGTTTTACGGACGATCTACCTGATTTTGAACCCGCGCCCATTGAACGCGATGACAATTCTTCACCATTGGCTGCCCGATCTCCACAAGGTGCTGGCAAGCAGCGCGGCGCTGGCAGTGGCGCGCACCTTCCGCGCACCCTGACGCAAGTGTTGAATGAAGCGAACGACAAAGTTGTGCGTGGCGATCTGGTCGATTACGTGCCCATGCCGACTGGGTTTGATCCGCTCGATGGTTTCATCGGTGGCGGGCTGCGGAAGACGGAACTGGTTTTGCTGGGCGGCGCGCAGGGCATCGGCAAGACCATCGCGACGCTGCAAATTGCGCGTAACATCGCCATGCGTCCCGACCAGTACGTCTTCTACCTTTCGTACGAACATACCGAAACGCACCTGATGCACCGCTTGCTGTGCCTGGAAAGCGTGAATCCGCCGGAGATCGACATCAACCGTGGGATTAAGCTGCGCGATTTGTATCAGATCATTGTCGCGCAGCGGGCGAAAGAGTTCATGGGCAAGGAAAATGGCTTAGACTCGCTCCAGGGCATCCTGCGCGAAAACCCCAAGACTTCGCCCGCACTGGCGCGGATGGCGCGTTATGCGGACCGCATGATCCTTGTCAAGGCTAGCCCAGCGGTGACGACCCTCCGGGCGATCAAGGAGATGACCGCGCGCCTGTGCGATGCGACGGGCAGCAATGTAGCGCTGTTTGTCGATTATCTGCAGAAGGTCGCCGTCCATCCCGAACGCCCGCGTGACGAGAACGACAAGGTGACGATGATCGTCGAGGGCTTGAAGGACATCGCCATGACGCTGGACGTGCCAGTCTGGTCCATCGTGGCGGCTGACCGCGAAGGACTCAAGAGCAAGCGCATCCACTTGTTCCATCTACGGGGCAGCAGCGCGCTCGATTACGAGTCCGACATCGCCATCATCATGAACAACAAGTACCAGATCATGTCCAAGGATCACATCAACTTCAATCCGTATACGGCGAAGCAGTTTCGCGATTATGTGGTGTGGACGATTGAGAAGAACCGCGCCGGGCGCGCGATGCAGGACATGGAGTTCCAACTGCACGGGCAGCACTTCGCCTTCGACCCGCGTGGGCAGAAGGTACAGCAGCAGCTCATCGACGACAAGGTGATCGAGAGCTAACAAAAGAGGGTGGCACGCCACCCTCTTTTGTTATTCCGCAGGCTCGAAGGTGCGGATGAAGTTGAGCTGTGAGAGCGCGCGCACCTGCTGGTCGGCGCGGTAGGAACTGCGCACCAGCGGTCCGCTTTCCACCCATTTGAAGCCCAATTCCTTGCCAATCGTGATAATGCGGTCGAATTCTTCCGGCAGGTAGAAGCGTTCGACGGCGAGATGCCCCTTGCTGGGCTGCAAGTACTGACCGACCGTCAGGATGTCCACACCGACCGACGCCAGATCGCGCATGACGCCGACGACTTCGTCGAATGTCTCGCCCAAGCCGACCATGATGCCGCTCTTGGTCAGGACGAGCGGGTCCATCTGCTTGGCGTGTTCGAGCGTCGCCAGCGCCCAATCGTAGCGATCCTGCGGCTGCACCTTCTTGAAGAGGCGCGGCACGGTTTCGACGTTGTGGTTGAGGATTTCCGGCTGCGCATCCATGACGATCTTGAGGGCGGCGGTGCTGCCTTTGAAGTCGGGGATCAGCACTTCGATGCTGCATCCCGGCTGGAGCTGGCGGATGCGCTTGATGACCATCGCAAAGATTGGCGCGCCGCCATCTGCGCGGTCATCGCGGTTGACGCTGGTGATGACGACATGGCGCAAGCCCAGCGCGCGGACGCTTTCGGCGACGCGGTTCGGCTCCGCCCAGTCGAGCGGGTTAGGGCGACCCGTCTTGATATCGCAGAAGCCGCACGAGCGCGTGCAGGTATCGCCCATCATCAGGAATGTCGCCGTGCCGCGTCCCCAGCATTCGCCGATATTGGGACACTGCGCTTCTTCGCAGACGGTGTTGAGCGTTTTGCTGCGCATGAGACCGCGCACACGCTCATACTCTTCACCGCCGGGCGCGCGCACCTTGATCCAGGGCGGACGGCGGCGGGGATGCTGCGGGTCGGGCTGCCAGCCCGCATCGTTGGCGGGGCTGACAGGGATTGCATCGGGGTTGATCAGGTCAGTCACGAGGGGACTCCATCCAATTGTTGCGATCATTATAGCGGGGAAGTCGGGGTGGAGTCTATGGATTCTGGCGTCCCCACGCGCTGACATCCGGCGCGCCCAGGACGGGATACAGCCCCTCACTCAGGATCGTGACGACCCCCGTCGTCGTGTCGAGCGCGAGCAGCAGCGCCGGCTTTGTGTCGTCGGCGAGGTCGGTGCCATAGGCGATGTGAGTGCCGTCGGGCGACCAGGCGAGGCGCGGCGGGTTGGGCGTATGTGTGTCAATCTCCGTGCGGCAGAACTTCGTTGTCGCGCGCGTGGTCATGTCGAGGACGTGAAGCTCGCCGATCAAGCCGTCGGTCGCAGGATTTGTCCCGCCCATATCGACCACCCAGAATGCGATGCGCGTCCCATCCGGCGACCAGCTTAACGCACTCGCTGCCAGCCCGTTGATGCGCGCCTCGCCATAGACATCGATCAGGCGCGTGACCTGTACCGGTGCAAGGTCGCCCGGCGCGACAAGGTAGAGTTCCACCCCGGCGGGGGTTTCGGCACCATTGTAAGTCGGCGCGGCGAATGCCAGCCGCGAGCCATCGGGCGACCATGCCGTGTCGTCGTAATAGGTGAGATCGACGCCCAGGTCAATTTGCTGCCCGCGATCCTGCAAATTAACGAGGGCGCGACGGAAGCCCTGCGCATCATCGAGCGGCTCGATGAGCAGCCCCCAGCGCCCGCCCGGCTGCACGGAGACGATGCCGCGTACGTCAAGCGATTCACGCTCGCCCGTGCCGTCACGCAGCAGATAAGCGCTGCGTCCTGGCGTCCACACCAACCATGTATCCGCCGACCAGAACTCGACCTGCGCCGCGTTATCGGTCACCAGTGTGCGCCCAGTGCCATCCACGCGCATTCGATTGAAAGCGTTGGTCAGATCGTTGAAATAGACGAACGTGCGCGCATCCGGCGACAGGCGGCAGTTGGTCGGGCAGGGGAACGTCTCTGGAAGCGGGTAGCGGCGGTCTCGATCGATGTCGTAGACCCAGAGCGCGCTGCGGTCGAAGCTTGTCAGGATGATGCCGCCTGGGGTGTACTCGCGACCGCGCGTCTCAATCTCGACGGGCGGACAGACGTTGCGGATGCCGACCTGTGCCTGGGCGTACGCAGTGAGCGAGAGCAGCATGACAGCGGCAAGGGTGGCGACAGAGAAGGGGAAGATGCGCATGAATCTCCTGACACTGATCATGTGTATAACTTTCGCTGCTCGCGTGCGTCGGCGTCATCGGGTGTGAGTGCCCACAGATGCAGGTGGGCGGGTTGGTCGTCATCGCCGCTGTCCACGATTAGCAGATGCCGTCCAGCGACCATGCAGTCCGTCGGGCGTCGCAGCGGTGCGTCGCCGAACTGGCGCAGCAGGTCGCTCAAATGCGGATTGTCGGGTTCGTGCGGCTGGTAAATGTGCGCGATGTACAGGACTGCGCTGTCATAGTCGATAGGCGAACCTTCGTGATCGCGACCGGGCTGCGAAAGCGCGTATGCGATGCGCAGGCGGCGACAGACGCAATAGACGCCCCGGCTCAACTGCGCCTCCGCGAGCGCATAGCTCTCGATCCAGCCAAGGATCATGGGCGCTGGAACGCTTAATCTGAGCAGCGTCGCTATCTGCATTTTTTCCGGCACAGTCAGCGGATGCGCCAGGTCGTCTATCCGTTCTTCCGCCCGGATGCCGCGATGTCGCGCTCCGGCGAAGTTGAGCGCCATCGTCATCCAGGCGCTGCGTGGGCGGACGAGACCCGGTGTTGGCTCCAGCGGCGTGGTCTCATCCCCCCGCACGACGATGTCGCCAGCCAGCGTGACGCCGATTTGCTCAAACGACTCGTGATTAGCCCCGTACATTTCCACGTAGACGACTTCCAGATCGGGCGCAGCACCGAGAAGTGAGCAATCTCCAACAAAGGGCAGCGGGAGAGATTTCACGAAAGTGGGCATTGTCGGCTGATTCATACAATTCCGCGCTGGAAAGTTAAGGTTTGCGTTATTGTCTACGTGCTATACTGCATTCTAACGGATTACTGTATGCCAACTGACGATTCAACGCGACCACGAGGCAGAGCGAATGACGAATCAATCCCAGCGCGTAGTCAAACCAGGAGCGGATGCCGTCGACTCGGTCGATGATCAGCGCTTGTTGGAACCGGAACGCATTACCCAAGCCAACATGCAGCCTGTTGCGCTGACGAATGATAGCATCAGTGCGCCCAAGTCTGAAACCGGACTTGCGAACGCGGTTTTGAATGGCAGCGAAGGCGGCGAGGACGACCGTGTTCAGGACGCACCGCGCGCGGTCGGCGAGGCGCAGGCGTCTCTGGTTGTTGGCGTGAAACCGACGGTGCTGATTGTCGAGGATACCGTCGAGATTGCCGAAGTGATCCAGGCTGCCCTTGCGCGCGCCAATCTGAAGACAGTTCACGAACTTCACGGCGGCAAGGCGCTTTCCCACTTTGAGGAACATAAACCCGACCTCATCCTGCTCGATATCGGGCTGCCGGATATATCCGGCTGGCAGTTTCTGGAAGGTCTCAAGGAGCGCCAGAAGCTGGCGGGAAAGCTTCTGCCGCCCGTCATCGTCATCACAGCGTTTGGCGACCCAGCGAACCGTCTGGTGGGCAAGTTCCAAGGGGTTCATGACTACCTGATCAAACCGTTCACTGCGGCTGAAGTCGAGCGCGTGGTCACGAAAGCGCTTGCCACACGGGGCGAATGAAGCGGCTTTTATATCTTTGGGCAGCCTTGTTGAGTGCTGCCCTGCTGGGTTGCGCGGCATCCCCCAACGATTCACAATTCCTGCGAGAGCAAATCGACGAAAACCGCCGTCTTGGACGTCCTGTTCAGGCGTTGTATGGCGTGGAAGCCCTGGCACGGCGCGATGGCTGGTCGGACGACCTGGCATTCGTCGCTGGCTCTCTCCGCGCGGCTCTGGGTGATCTGGAGGGTGCGCTGGCATTTTGGCTGCGTATCGCGCAGCCTGATGAGACTCGTCTGCGTGAGATTTCCCGCGCGCAGATTGCGCTGGAGCATTGGGCGGAGGCGCGCGAAACGCTGCTTCAATTGGTCGAGGTGTCGCCGGATGACGCCTGGGCTTCGCTTCAGCTTGCAATCCTGCTTGCACCTCATGATGTGACGCGCGCCCGTTCCGCGGCGGGAATTGCAGCGCGCGTTCCCCTTTACCGAGACCAGGCGGATGCCATCCTTGCCGTCTTCGATGCCGATGGCAGTGTGGATGCCGTGCTGCGTATGATGCGTCTGGGGCTGCTGTTTGTGGAACAGCAGGAGTGGGCATATGCTGAGGTGAGCTTCGCCCAGGCTGCCGCGCTGGAAGCGCCATTTCCGGAAGCCCTGGCTGCTCTCGGTTTCGCCCGTGTGATGCAGGGCAAAGAGGGTTCATCCGAAATACTGACGGCGGCAGCGCTTGCGCCGAACGATGCGCAAGTCCGTTATTTCCAGGCAGTCGCTGCCCGCGCAGTCGGGGACTCGGCAGGTGCGGTCGATGCGCTGGCGCTGGCGATTGCGCTTGAGCCGGATAATCCAGCGTTGTATGTCGAAGTTGCGCAGACATTTCGTGTCCTGCGTGATCTTGAAGCGGCGGAACGCTGGTTGCTGATGGCGGTCGATGTCTCCGGCGGAGATGTGCGCTACCGCGAGGCGCTGGCGCTGTTTTATGCCGACGAGGCTGAAAACCTGACGACCAGCGGCGTCGGCGCGCTCGAAGGCTTGCTGGGCGCGTTACCACCCTCGGTCGACGCGCAGGCGGGCTATGGATGGGCGATGTACCTGGCAGGCGACCCAACACTGGGAAGCGATTTGATCGCGCGGGCGCTCATTGTCGAGCCGGATAACCCGCGTGCACTCTACTATCAGGCGCGCATTCTGATCGATATGGGTGAAAACGCGGATGCGCGCGTGCTGCTGCTGCGGGTTGCGGGTGGGAACTCCTCATTTGCAGCGCGGGCGGCGGCACTTCTGGAAGGACTGGATGGATGACGAGCATCCTGCCGACGGTGAATCCGTTCACGCTGCCGATTGCCGGGCACCCGGTGTTTGTTGCGGAGATGCGGCAGACCCGGCGAAAGCCGCCGAGACGATACGCCTTGTGGTCATTGTTATGGCTTGTACTGCCCATCGTCGTGATCGTTGGCGTCAGCCTGCTTCTGATGCGCGATTGGCGCACATTTTCGGGACTGGTGCAATTCATGCTTGCAGGCGTATTCCTGTTTGGTGCGTACCTCGATGTGGCGTCGCTTTTGTCGTCGGTGAACTCCGTGAGTCGCGACTTTGCGCAGGTCAAGATGGACTTGCTGCGGCTCACACCCCTGCACGAAGCTGGCATAATCGCCGCCAAACATGCCCTCAGCCTGGTTCGTACTCGCCGCCTGACCCTCGTGCTGGTCGGCGCGCGGGTTGGCGTTCTGGCTGCTGCGGTGATGTCTGATGCCACACTGTTGGGCGTTGGGCAATTGCTGTCCGCCGGATTGCAACTGGGCTTAGTCGCGCTGATCTTCCTGGTCTTCGTGCTGGAACCTTTCTGGCGGAATGAAATGATCACGTCGTTGGGCATCTATGTTGCCGCCCTCAATCGCTCAAGCCTCTCCCTGCTTCTGACAGCGGGCTTCAGCATGGGCGTCGTGTGGGTGCTGAGTTTGATGATCGTGGGTGTGGCAAGCTTTGGTTTGGGCTTGATGGCTAGCCTTCTGCTGTCGAACGTGGGCTATTCTTCGCTGGATGGTTCGCTGCTGTTCGGGCTGTGGTTTAACATGTTTTTCTTGGTTCTGCTCGCCAGCGCCATCTACGGCTTCTACCACCTCCTCGAGCGCTGGTGTCTGCGCGCGGCGCTGCGCTGTCTCAAGCGAGCCGAGTGAGGCGTTTACCCTGTCGAGGCTCCATGCTAGAATCGCCATAAGATAGCAGAGGATTCAAGGGGCATTCCATTGCGTCGATTGCTCACGGTGGCGGCGCTCGGCGCTGCGCTCACAATAGTGGTCTTGCTGGCGCGTACAGCAGAAAATTGGCATTACGTCGTCACAGGCGCACCAGGGACGCTGCTTTATGCCGCTTCATTTGATGAAGGGCAGGCGGACTGGGAGACGTACAGCGGGCGTCTGGATGCTTCGATTGAGGCGGGTGTGCTGCGCCTCGAAAATGGTCAGAGCGAGAGTTACGCATTTTCTGTTGCTGCCCCTCGCTATGCGGATATGGATCTGCGCGCGCGCGCCGTTGGTGCGGCGGGTCCGCTCAATAATGGCTATGGCGTCGTTTTCCGCTATCAGAATCCTCAGAACTTTTATGCCTTTCTCATCAGCAGTGATGGCTTTTACAGCGTCGTCCGCGCGCTGGGCGGCGACCAGCGCTGGTTGAGTAACTGGATCGATACGCCGCTGATCGATCAGGGGATTGGGGCAGAAAATCGCCTGCGTGTTGTCGCGGTTGGCGATCAGTTTCGCTTTGCGATCAACGATCAGCCGGTGCAGGTGTGCATCCCGAACGATCCGGATGCAGAAAGCACCTATGTCGTGGGGACGTGTGTTGAGGGCGCGATGCTTGATGCGCTGGAGGATTCGTCGCTGACGAGCGGACAGTCCGGTGCCGTTGCGCTTACATTCGGCGAGCCGGATGTTGTCGCGCAGTTTGACGATGTCGTCATTTACAGTCCGGAGACCCCCGGATGAGAGTCCATTTGCGCACGCTGGGCTGCCGCCTGAACCAGGCGGAAATTGATGCGATGGCGCGCCAGTTCCGGACGCTTGGGCACGAAGTCGTTGCTGATCCCGCACAGGCGGAGCAGATCGTCGTCAATACCTGCGCCGTCACGCAGGATGCGTCGCACAGCAGTCGCCAGATTGTGCGCCAGTTGCACCGCGCGAACAGCGAGGCTGCCATTACCGTGACGGGCTGCTACGCGCAGATCGAACCGCAGACCATCCGAGTGCTGCCCGGCGTGGCGCGTGTGATCGATAACATCGAAAAAGATCGCCTTGTCGATACATTAACCGGGCAGTCACCCGCGCCGTTTGACGCCGAGCCGTTGGAACGCACACCCGACAGCCTGCGTGCCGGGCGCACCCGCGCCTTCGTCAAGGTGCAGGATGGCTGTGATAATGCCTGCACATTTTGTGTGACCACGATTGCGCGGGGTGTAGGCAGGAGCCGCAGCACGGCGGATGTCGTGGCAGAAATCCGGACGCTGCTGGCGACAGGCTATCAGGAAATTGTGCTGACGGGTGTACATCTGGGCAGCTACGGTCGTGACCTTGGCGATTCCACCGATCTGTACAATCTTGTCCTGTCAATCCTCGCGCAAACGGATGTGCCGCGCCTGCGCTTGTCTTCGTTGGAACCCTGGGATCTGACCCCGGAATTCTTCGACCTGTGGCGGCACCCCCGCCTTTGCCGACATATTCATCTGCCCCTGCAAAGCGGTAGCGACAGCACGCTGCGCCGGATGGCGCGCCGGACGACGCAGGCGCAGTTTGGCGAGCTTGTTCGCGCTGTCCGCGCCTGCGTGCCGGAGATGGCGATCACGAGTGATGTGATCGTGGGCTTTCCTGGCGAGAGCGATGAGGAATTCGCAGACAGTTTGCAGTTCATTCAATCGATGGATTTCGCAGGACTGCATGTGTTCCGCTACAGCAAGCGCCCTGGTACGCCTGCTGCACGGATGCGCGGTCATGTTGCTGACGAGGTGAAGCACGCGCGAAGCCAGCGCATGATGGCGTACTCTGAGGCTCAGGAGCGCAGCTATGCCGAGCGCTTCGTTGGGCAGGCACGGTTCGTGCTGTGGGAGCAGGTTGCGGGCGTCACGGATAGAGGCTTCGTCAACGTCGGGTATACTGATAACTATATTCAGGTGCGAGGTGTTCATCCCCGCGCCCTAACCAATCTGCTGCTGCCTGCTCAGTTGCAATGTTATGACCCTCTGGGGCGACAGATGTTTTGTCAGCCTATAGTCGATAAGGACGTGTGATGAGTGACCCTAAAGCGGGATTGAATGAAGCGCTGAAACAGGCGATGGTTGAGAAGAACGTACTTCGGCGCGATGTTATCCGTATGATCCTGAGCGAGATCAAGCAGGTGGAGGTTGACGAGCGCAGGACGATTAACGCGGATGATGTGCTCACGGTACTCCAGCGCGAAGTCAAGAAGCGCCGTGAAAGCGTCGATGAAGCCGCGAAAGCCGGGCGCGCCGATATTGCTGATGCCACCAGGGCTGAAATCGGCATTCTGGAGACGTTTCTCCCGGAACAGCTCTCGCGGGATGAAATCACTGTTCTGGTCAAAGATGCGATTGCCCAGAGCGGCGCGACCAATGCCAAGGAGATGGGCAAAGTGATGGGCGTCCTGATGCCTAAGGTGAAGGGTAAGGCGGATGGCAAACTGGTCAACGAAGTGGTGCGCGAGCTGCTCGGTTCCTAAAGCATGATCGAGTCGCTTGCCAGTCTTCGGCAGCGCATGAGCGACCCCGAGCTGTGGGATTCTCAGAGTGGAGTGCGGCAGACGAGCACTCTGATTATTGCGCTGCTGTTTGTCGTGCTGCTCACGTTGATCCTGTCGTTTGATGCCCTGCTGCCTGGCTCTCGCGGACTGCGGGATCTACAGGTGGGCAGCCTGGTAGAAGAAGACATCTATTCGACGCGCGATATCACGTACGAAAGTGATGCCCTGACCGTGCGCGCCCAGCAGACCGCTATCAGCGCAGTCGAACCGCATTACGACCCGCCTGACCCCAGTATTGCGCGCGTGCAACTGAATCTCGCGCAAGAAATCCTCGCTTATGTGGCGAATGTTCGCCTTGATCCGTATGGGACACGGGCGCAGAAGATTTCCGACCTGAATGCAATTGCGGCGTTTACGCTGGATGAATCGGTCAGCGCGACCTTGTTGGACGCGGACGACGCAGAGTGGCGCGCAATGGACGCGGAGATTAATGCTGTGCTTGAGCGCGTCATGAGGGAGTCGATACGCCAGGACAACCTGGCATTCACCGTCGAACAGCTTCCAACTCAGGTGAGCCTGCGCCTCTCGGAAACATCCGCGAGAGCTGTGGTTGCCGTCATCAGCGCCTTAATCCGCCCCAATCAGTTTGAAAACCCCGAACGTACCGCGCAGCTTCGACTCGAAGCCAGCAATGCAGTCGAAGCGCAAACGCGCAGTTTCGTGCAAGGGCAGCTCATTGTCGGCGCGGGGACGCGCCTGAGTGCACTGGATTTCGAGACTCTCCAGCAACTGGATATGCTGCGCGGTGAGGACACCCGCTGGCAGACGCTGGCACGCGCGCTTCTCATCAGCGTGTCGATCATGGTCGGCGTCGCGCTGTATCTGATCCGCTTCCAGGCGGACTTGGTGCACCAGCCGCTTTCGGTTGGGCTGTTCGCGGCGCTTTTCCTGATCGCTGTGTTAGGTGCGCAGGTCTTCACGACAGAAGGCGAGTTCTATCTCTACCCGGCGGCAGGTTTGACACTGCTGCTGGTCTCGTTGGCGCGCCCGGAAATCGCACTGGTTTCCGGAATTGCGCTGGCGGTCGTGTTTGGTGTGCTGACGGGGGGGTCGCTGGAAGCGGCGACGCTGGCGGCGATGGGCAGCCTGATCGGCATTTCTTCGCTCAGGCGAACAGAACGTGTCAACACCTATTTCGTCGCCGGGCTGATGGTCGGGCTGGTTAACCTGGTCGTCCTGACCATTTTTAACCTGAATGCAATTGCTGCCGGAGAGAGCGCGCGCATCATTGCTCTGTTCGTCTACAGCCTGATCAACGGCTTGTTCGCTGCCGCCAGCGCTCTGGCGGGCATGTATATCGTGACTCTGCTGTTCAATCTGCCGACGAGCTTCAAGCTGGTCGATCTGAGTCAACCGAACCAACCCCTGCTGCAACGGATGCTGCGTGAGGCACCGGGTACTTATCAGCACTCGCTCCAGGTTGCGAACTTGAGCGAGCAGGCGGCGAACGCCATCGGCGCGAACGCGCAGCTCGTGCGCGTGGCTGCGTTGTATCATGACATTGGCAAGATGCTCAATCCAGCGTTCTTCGTCGAAAACCAGGTTCAGGGCGTCAACCCGCATGATCAGTTGAATGATCCGTATCGCAGTGCGGACATTATCATTCGCCATGTGATCGACGGCGATAAACTCGCGCGGCAGTACAATCTGCCTGGGCGTATCCGCGACTTCATCCTGGAGCATCACGGTACCACGCTCGTCAGCTACTTCTATCGTCAGGCGTATGACCAGGCGGAAGATCCAGAGTCGGTCGATATTTCGCAGTTCCGCTACCCAGGACCGCGTCCGCGCAGTCGTGAGACCGCGCTGTTGATGCTGGCGGATACATGCGAGAGCACCGTGCGGGCGCGCAAGCCGACGAACCGCGCCGACATCACAGCGATTGTGGATGAGATGATTGACCAACGCCTGCGCGAAGGTCAGTTTGATGACTCTGCCTTGACGATGCGAGACATTAAGGTCATCCGCACAACCTTCATCGAAATGCTGCAAGCGGTCTACCATCCACGCATCAACTATCCGTCGCTGCCGCCGCTTCGCAAAGAAGCAAACCCGCTGCCCGACGCCCAGTCTGGCGCAGTCGATGAGTCATCCGCGAGTTCGATCCGCGAGTCAAGCGCGCGCGCCAAGGGCAGTGCGGTCAGCGCGACCCCGCCTTCGTTTGAGGCACCGGCGGACGTCCCACTGCTGGAGGTTCCGCCGCTGCGGCGTGGGACGCGGTCAACGCCTGCGAACGGCGGAGCGCAGGATCAAAGTTCATCAGAGGAGAAAGACGGTGACGGCATACGCGATTGATGTTCGGAATGAGGCGGGTTATGCCGTTGACTCAGCCGCTTTGGTTCTCGCTGCCTCGACTGTGCTCGACCAGCACGAGGTCAATCGGGAAAGCGGTCTTACGGTTGTCTTCGTGGATGACGCTGCCATCGCGGCATATAACCGCCAGTTTCGCGGTGTGGACGCGCCGACCGATGTTTTGTCGTTTCCTGCGGATACGCCGCCTGTCGAGATTCCTGATGAACCGCCGTATCTGGGCGACCTGATCATCGCCTATCCCTATGCGTCGGCACAGGCGGCACGCGAGAGGCACCGCCTGGGGGACAGCCTGGCGCTGCTGGTGATTCATGGCACATTGCATTTGTTAGGCTATGATCATGACACGCCGGAAAATCGCGCGGAGATGTGGGCGGCGCAGGATGAGGCATTGAAGGCATTGGGAATACCAACCGACATCGTGCCAGCTTTGGAGCAGCATCCGGATCATCATGATGAACAAGAATAAGCATATTGTGGATGCTCTGACCAGCACAGCGCGCATCAATCCCGACGACTACAGCATGAAGACGAGCACCAGCCGACTCAAGAGCCTTGGCTATGCGCTGGCTGGCTGGTTGTACATGCTGCGATGGCAGAAGAATGTCCGTATTCTCATCCTCGCAAGTGTTCTGGCAGTGGTGGTTTCTCTGTGGCTGCAAGTGGATGCCGTCAGCCTCGCGGTGATTGTCGTGATCATCACCGTCGTATGGATGGCGGAGTTCATGAATGCGGCGGTCGAGGCAGTCGTCAACCTGGCGACAGACGATTGGCACCCGATGGCGAAAGTCGCCAAAGATGTCGCTGCGGCAGCAGTGCTGTTAGGCGTGGTCGCGGCAGTGCTGGTTGGGCTGCTTGTCCTGGGTCCGCCTTTGATGCTGCGCCTGGGTTTAACGAGCTGAGTTTAAGGACAATCCGATGGATTTTGAGTCTTCACCGCCACCTCCGCCGCCGCGCGAGCCGGGGCGAGCGCGTCAGCGCATTCAGCAGCGTCGCCAGGAGCGGGGGCAGACGCCGGTTGCGCGTGAATCTCGCCGTAAGCGTGCAGCGACCCAGCTGGCACCGACGGGTGGGGTGAAGCTTCCGAAGTTCACCGTGACTCGCAGCCAGCTCCTGCCGTTTTCGATTGTGGGCGCGGTCTTGTTCATTGCGGTTGTCGTCTTCGTGTTGGGGCGCGTGCGCAATGATGCGCCGGAACTCCTGCCGAATGCCCTGTGGATTGGCGAAAACTGGACTCAGGAGACGCACACTGACGAAGATGTTGCTGCGCTGGCAGAACGCCTGCGCAGTCGGCAGATTGGCACCGTTTATGCCTGGATGAGCTGGCTGCAGGCAGACCTGACGTGGAATAACGCCGATCGTTTTGATCGTGTGCGTGCCTTTTCCGCGCAGCTCAAAGCAGCGTATCCCGGCGTGCAGCTTCTCGCCTGGATCGCTGTCCCGCTGGATGCGGGGCAGGGCTATCGCATCGACAGCCCGGATGTGCAGACCCAGGTCGCACAGTTGTCAAGCTCGGCGGTTCAGGACTATGGATTTGATGGCATCTTTCTTGACGTGCCTATCCTGACGGATGACGACAACTTCCTCGCGCTCTTGCGCCGTGTCCGTGCCTCGATAGGCGAAACCGACATCCTGGCTGCCGCTGTGCTGCCTGACCTGCATCCGTCGGACGAAAGCGTGCCTGCGTCACCGCAGATTGCGCCAGGGACCGAGTGGACGCTGGAGTTCAAGCAGAGCGTCGTTCTGCTCTTGGATCAGATCGCGATCATGGCTTTTTACAGCAGCCTGACGGAAGCAAGCGACTACAGCGTGTGGACTGCATACCAGGTTAATGCCTATATCGCGGCAATTGAAGCTTTGGGCGCGGATATGCCCACGACCTTGATCGTTGCCATGCCGACGTTGGATGCCGACCCGCGTGGGCATGACCCTGCGGTGGAGAATATTGCCTCGGCTGCGGCGGGGATGCGTCAGGCGATGCAGGACGTGGGCGAACTGGCGACGTTCGTGCGTGGGGCAGGCATCTACGCGGATTACACGACTGATGAAGAAGAATGGCGTCAGTTCGAGTCCACCTGGCTGCGGTGAGCGACTGAAGTAGGTTTTCGTATCTTGACGGACGAGGCATGCCACAGGCATGCCTCGTCCGTGTATTCTTGAACCTAAAGTGCTACTTGCCGAACTCGTGCAGGTAGGCAATGGTGGTCGCTATCCCCTTGTGGAACATCTCCAGGTCGTAGTGCTCATCGGGTCCATGCGCGCCATCCGTGATCAAACCGTAGTCCAGCATGAGTGAGTCGATCCCCAGCTCGCGGCGGAAGGTGGCGAGAATCGGCAGCGTGCCACCCGTGCGCATGAAGATCGGCGGCTTGCCCCAGCCTTTTTCGTAGGCGCGTTCGGCGGCTTTCACCTCGTCGCGGCTTCGGTCAATGTAAGCGGGGTCGCCAATGTTGAGCAGTCTGACTTCGCAGGTCACGCCAGGGGGCGTGATGCTGGCGACATACGCTTTGACCAGCTCGTAGATGCGCTGGGGAGTCTGGTTAGCGACCAGGCGACAGCTAATCTTCGCCATCGCTTTGGCGGGGAGGACTGTCTTACTGCCCTCGCCATAGAAGCCGCTGACGAAGCCGTTGACTTCCAGCGTCGGGCGCGCACCCACGCGCTCGTAGAGCGTGTAACCTTCCTCACCCCAGCTTTGCGGGATGCCGATCTCCGCGCGCAGCCCGGCTTCGTCCATGTCGAGCTTCGCCAGATCGGCGCGTTCTTCGGTTGTCATCTGGATGACATCGTCATAGAAGCCTGGGACAGCAACACTGCTGTCTGCGTTGTGCAGCTTGCTGATGATCTGCGCCAGCGCCAACGCGGGGTTATGCACGACGCCGCCGTAGGCACCGCTGTGCAAGTCGCGCGCGGGTCCTTGGACGTCAAACTGCATGTAAGACATGCCACGTGTGGAATAGGTGATGGCAGGCTCATCCTTGGTGCGGAAACCACCATCCGAGAGCGCGCACAGGTCGGCTTTGAACTTTTCTTTGTGAGCAGCCACGAATGCGTAGAGATGTTCCGAGCCGATTTCCTCTTCGCCTTCGATCAGATACTTGATGTTGATGGGCAGCTTGCCCTCGGTCTGCATCACGGACTCAAATGCTTTCAGATGGGCGAACATTTGCCCCTTGTCGTCCGATGAGCCGCGCGCGTACATCTTGCCATCGCGCACGACCGGGATGAACGGGTCGCTCGTCCAGCCATCGCTCATGGCGGCAGGCTGCACATCGTAGTGCCCGTAGATCAGCAGGGTGGGCGCATCTGCACCCGCATGAAGCCAATCGCCGTAGACGACCGGGTGCCCTCCCGTCGGCATGACTTCGACATTCTCAATCCCAACGTGGCGCATATGGTCTGCCAGCCACTGCGCCGCCGCCATCACGTCTGCGACGCGGTCGGGATCGGTGCTGACGCTGGGGATGCGCACGAGCGCTGCCAGTTCGTCTTCAAACCGCGCTTTATGAGTCTGCGCGTATTCATAAGGAGTTGTCATGGTCGTCCTCGTCTAGAAATTAGGATGTAAAAACGTCCGCTGCGCTGCGCCAAAGGGGTGCTTTGTCCCCTTGTTCGACCGAAAACGGCAAGTAGTAACCGACACGATCTAAGATGCCATCGTAACGCGCCTTGACTGCGTGCGCCAGCTCATCCATCGGTGCGACGACCGCAATCTGTTCCAGCAGATCATCTGGAATGGCGTCGCCCATGCCTTGCCAGTCTCCCTTGCGGGCGAGACCACTCAGGCGCTCCTGGAGATCGCCTATGCCGTGTGCATCGAGCACCGGTTTATAGCTCGGCGTACTGGCGTAGAAGGCGATCTGACGCTTGACGTCGTTCTTGTGCTCGGTCATTTCGTCTGCGTTTCGCCCCGTGACGACGAAGATGGCGCACGCCAGCTTGACGGCGGCTCGTGTGCGCCCGGCTTTCTCGGCACCCGCCGCGATTGCCGGGAGGGTGGTTTGCTTGAGATACGCCACGGTATGAAAAGGGTGCACATGGAAGCCCTGAGCGATTTCGCCCGCCAGTCTTGCCAAACCGTCGCCGACACCAGAAAGATAGATCGGAATGTAGGGATGCTCGATGGGTCCCGGCGAGAAGAACGGCGTCATGAGCGTGAATCTGTAGTGCTCGCCAACGTAGCGCAGCGGGGCGTCATTCTGCCAGGTGTTCCAGATTGCGCGCATGCTTTCGACATATTCGCGCAGGCGGGGAACGGGAGCGCTCCATTCGCTGCTGAAACGTTTGGTGATGTGAGTCTTGATTTGAGTCCCTAAGCCCAGTAAGAAACGCCCTTTTGACTGTGCGGCGAGATCCCAGGCGACCTGTGCGGTCACCATCGGGCTGCGTGGGAAGGCAACGGCGATGGCGGTGCCGAGGAGGAGGCGGCGGGTATGTGCGGCGACATGGGTGAGGGGGAGGAACGGGTTGTGCGCGGCTTCTGCTGTCCACAACGCATCGAATCCGTACGACTCAACCTGCTGGGCGATCTGTCCAATCGCATTCAGGTCATTCGAGAGCAAGGTGACATCAAATTTCATCGAGGATTACTTTCCTGCACGAGGTTATGCATCGCAAGTGCCGGAGGTATATGCATGACTACCCAACACTCTGTAGCGCTCGTCTTTAGCGCAAGTAAGATAAGTATAGCGCGCCACCTCTGGCTTGTCGGCGTGTTAGAATGATCGATAGACATCATCGGTCAGGCTGGTTCGGTGATTTACACAGGAGTTGTTCATGCAACCATCATTTGCCGCGTCCCCCTATGGGACTGCCACGCGCTGGGTACTCGTCGCGATCACGGTTGGTATTGTGCTGGCAGCATTGTGGTATGTTCGTGGCATTTTGATGCTGACACTTGCATCGATCATCCTGGTCATTCTCTTCACAATGCCAGCCCGCTGGTTGATTCGTTGGGGACTGAAACGTAACGCCGCAATTCTGGTTTCACTTGTTCTGATCGTTGCGGTGATCATGCTGCTTTTTGCGGTGTCCGTGAATTCGTTGGTGGATCAATTCACGACTCTGGCGACCGATACCATCCCAGCGGGTATACGTGAGCTGACGCAGCGTTGGGAGGAGGGGACAATCCAGCAGCAGTTCCCGTTCTTACAGCAGATCGATGTGGGGCAGGCTATCGCCTCCGCAAGTGACCAGATTACGACGGCGATTGGACAGTTAGGCGCATCGGTGCTGCCTGTCATCGGAGGTGTCGCGAGCACTATTCTCAGCTTCCTGATCATCGTCTTCATGAGTCTGTATTTTCTGGCTGATCCCTCGATGCATCAGGAGGGGATGATCCGGCTCTTTCCGCTGTGGTATCGCGACCGGATGCGCTTCATCGTGACACGGATGGATAGCACGCTGCGCGGTTGGTTGCGAGCGACCTTGGCGTCCATGTTATTTGTGGGCGTGGCAACTGGCATTCTGCTTGGGGTGATGGGGATCGAGCAGGCGGCGGCATTGGGGGTTATCGCAGGCTTGTTGTCGTTCGTTCCGAACTTCGGTCCGATTATCGCGCTTATCCCGTCGATTGCAGCGGCGATTGTCCAAACACCGGATAATGTTCTGTGGATTGTGCTCATCATCTATGGGGTGTCGTTTATACAGAGCCAGATCGTCGCGCCGATGCTGGTTGCCGACAGCATCAATTTGCCCGCAGTGCTGATATTGCTCGGACAGATCGTCGCGGGTGCGTTCCTGGGCTTCCTGGGCATCATGCTCGCGGTGCCAATCACGGCGATTATTATGGTGCTTGTCCAGGAGATCTATATAAAGGATGTCCTTGGGGATAAACCTTTGGTCATCGAAGGCACTGTTCGCACCGAGTCGCTGCCTGAGCACGGGCGGGATAGAAAACAGTTTGAGGGCAATTCAAATTTCGTCGGGTAAATCCCCAGTTTTGGCATTGACACGTTAAATTCCCTCTGATAACCTAACGACATCGCGCGCGGGAATTGTGAAGAGACAAGCCGCGCGTTTTGCACCTTAACAACAGCAGCGTGAGAAGGAACCAAGTAAGAAGAGCCTGGAAAAAGTACGGAGAGTTTGATCCTGGCTCAGGATGAACGCTGGCGACGTGCC
>JALHQT010000011.1 GCA_022841825.1 Anaerolineae bacterium | reverse complement strand
GCCAATGCAGTGTGCGAACGGTTCCTGGAGAGTGTGCGACGGGAATGTTTGGACCAGATGCTGGTGCTCAACGAACGACAGTTGCAGCGTGTGGTCAAGGAATACGTCGTGTACTTCAACACAGATCGTCCACATCAAGGACTGTCGGGGCACATTCCTATCGCACTGCGAGGGTCGGAAGGGGAGTCAGTCTCAGACGCTCAGGTCGTTGCCTTTTCGGTGCTGGGTGGGCTGCACGATGACTATCGACGAGTCTCATGAGGCGTCATTTTACCCTCGGATACGCGAAGTAGCCCCCCACAGCTGCTGAACCTGATCCAGGGCGATGCCGCTAATCCGCGCCTCGATACCGTGCGGCGTTTGTGCCGCTTCTTCGGCGTCTCGCTCGACTACTTCGGGCTGGAGTCGGCGGAAGCATGCGAGGTCTACCTGCAGCGTCATCTGGTAGAGGTTGGCACCCCCATCGTCCACGCCATCCAAGCGCAGGCGGACGCCCTCTCGCCGCGCGCCGCTTCCAATGTGCTGGTGCTGATGGCATGGGCAGAGCGGGGAGAAAAGGTCTTTGCGAGTCGTTGAGTATCAGAAAAATCTGGTACATAGCCGGAGTCAGCTACCTCGGAAGGTATGCATTCTAACCGCTTCCAATTGGAGTGGCATTCGAAGTTGGAGGGTCAGAAAAGCCCGTCATCGTGGCGAGATCCGCAATCCTGATACTACCCTTACTGCCAATAGCCAAAAGGTGCAATGTCTGAGGCCTCCAACGTACAATGACAGTGGGTGCCGATGCCCGAACAAAACCCAAGTAGCGTTGATTGAGCATGTCAACGGCAAAATCCTCAGAACAAGCACAGCTACCTTCTATTGAGCGCCTGATTAACCTAATAGGGACACTCACTGGATGTTCTGATAGATAATCGATGAGTGGCGCTGAAAGGGAGCGCAGAGTAGCTTTAGAGAAATTATGAATCACAGGAGAGACCGTTACATGTTCAAGTGCTGGTCAGCCCATACCATCCTGCTTGTTCTGTTTTTAAGCGCCACGCTCGTCACCGCACAGCAGTCAACCTCACGCCCGCCGACTATCGCTATCATCATGGATGCGTCTGGCTCGATGCAGGCACTGATTGGCAGCGGACGTTCGCGCGTCGCCGTCGCCAAAGAAGCGATCATCACCCTCAGCTCCGAACTGCCGCCCGATACTGACGCGACCCTATGGGTGTACGGTCACCGGCTCGACCAGACCAATGTGGCGGCGTCGTGCCAAGACATCGAGCAGGTGATCCCGCTCGGCAGGATCGACCCCGAGGCCTACGCAGAAGCGGTGACTCCGCTCAACGCCATCGGTTACACACCTATCGCCACGACTCTGCAAATGGCAGCCGACAGCCTGCCGCCGGACAGCCCAAAGCTGATCGTGCTGATGTCCGACGGCGAAGAATCCTGCGGAGGCGACCCGTGCGCGGTGGCACAGACCCTCGAAGCGGGCGGGTTTGACCTGGTCGTCAACACGATTGGTTTCGCCGCCGATGCCGAGACGCGAGCGCAGCTTCAATGCATCGCCGATGTGACGGGCGGGACGTACTACGAAGCGCAGAATGCAGGCGCGTTAACCGACTCGCTCCGCGAGGCGAGTGCCCCGGTCATCCCGACCGATGTGCCAACCGTCGTGCCGCCGACGAGCACGCCGCTGCCGACAAATACACCCGCTCCGACGAGCACGCCAGTGCCGACAAATACCTCCACTCCGACCAGCACGCCGCTGCCGACAAATTCGCCCACTCCGACCAGTACGCCTGAGCCGCTCGGTGAAGCGGAAGGCGAGCTACCCTTCACCGTCAGCCCCGATGCTATAGCCGACAGTCTTTCGGAACATCCGCAAGCTGTCATTGACGGCAGCGGAAACCTGCATGTCGTCTGGTTGGAAACGGTCACGCGCGCCAATGGCACAGGTGACCTTCTGCACCGAGTCCGGTCGCCAGAGGGACTCTGGTCGCCGGTCACGAATCTGTCAGAGGTCTTCGGATCATGGCTTTCCAGCACCTACTCACTCTTGCGGCGAAACGATGGGGTAGTGTGTGTTTATATGGAGGGCGCACCTGTCGAAACCCAAGTCATTGCGGTGCAGCGCCGTTGTCTCATTGACGATACGTGGCTCGACCCTATTGCTGCACCAGAATTCACTGGTACGAATGGAAACTACGCGCTGGCGTATGATGCCGCCGGAGCGCTGCAAGGTGTAGTCAACCGGAGCAACACCGTTTATACGGTCAGCACAAACGAGGCGCTCGGCAACGGCTATTATGGACCCACTGAGCAATTCGCCATCGACGCGGCGGGTGGATACCACGTGATCTGGTTGGGTATTGGCGGCATCAACTTCACGCTCCAGTACCGCTATTCACAGGATGGCGGCGTGACATGGACGCCTGAAGAAAGCTTGACCGAGAACCCCGAGATCCGGCAGGAGTTCGCTCCTCAGCTTGTCGCCGACGCGCAGGGCAATGTCCATCTGCTCTATACCGCTTCGGAAAGTGGTGACCGCATCGAGTACCGCAAGTGGACGCAGGAGGGCGGGTGGGACGAGCGGGTGGTGATCGCGCAAACCGGGTCGGAATCCCTGCCGGAGTTGGCGGTTGATGCCGATGGATTGGCTTATACTGCGTGGTACAACGTCGATGGCGTCTCCTACAGTTATCAGCGCCCGGACGGAACATGGACGATACCTGTACACGCCATTGACGCGTTGATTGCCGGTTCAGGCGCTGCCCTCGTCGTGGACCGGAACGGGACGATTCATTTCGTGTGGGACGATGGCCTGGAAGATCGCATCCGCTATACGCAGTTTGAGCGCGTCGAGTAGCCCAGCGCCACCTTGTACAGGTCGGCATCCCTGCTGTCCACGCGATCCAGGCGCAGGCGGACGCGCTCTCACAGCGGGCCGCCACCAATGTGCTGGTGCTGATGGCGTGGGCAGAGCGGGGGGAGTAGAGCTACCCGTGAGTATTTGCGTACGCTGCATATGAACTGCTGGAACGTGCGGTTGCAGCAGTCGCGCAAAAATCGCTCTCCTGCAAACACCAGATGGATGGGTGTTCATGTGCATTGACCATGTATTCTTATTCTTGATATGGCTTGCCGCATTTTGGCATTCTCGCCGATTGACCGGAATCGCAAATGAGGCTGCTACTACAGGGCAAATTGCAGGACGACATTACGTAATTGGATTGAGATCTCCAAAGGTGAATGGAGTGCGTTCTGTATCGATTGAGACCGCGAAAAGAATAGTCCTTCTTGCATTGCTCATTCGCTACGTAGGTATTGGGGTGTTAACACTGCATGTTTATGTGGTCATAAGGGCACTATTTTCACTTTGAGGCGAGTAGACTTCGGGAGCTAAAGCCGCGTTACTACACTCAGCCGTCTAGCACCAGCGGGAAAACAAGCAGCACGGATCCCGCGCCGACAAGGATGCCGAGCAAGACCTGCTGGAGAGTATGATTTTGGTCGCTCACGCGCGCCCAGGCAACAAGGACGACAATCCCCAGCGCAATGAGTTGCAGCGGCAGCGTCGGCAGCTTGCCCAGCGCGAACAGCCCGGTCATGCAGCCCGCCGCCACGCCTGCATGGGTCGAAATCTTCGTCACATAGGTGTTGAACAAGAGCTGAATCGGCAGCCACAGTGCGAGTGTGAGCAGGCACGCCGTCAGCGTACGCGGCGCGCCCATCGCGGCAGTCAATGCAGCGGCGGTGGCGACGCTGCACCAGGCGGTGATGTAAAGGGGCGTGCGTGTCCTGCGCTGGTACGTATGCCGCCCACGCGTGCGCAGGTAGGCGACCAGCAGGATGCCCGGCAGGAGGATGATCGGCAGCGTGATCGCGCCCCAGCGCACTGCCTCCGCCCATCCGAGGTCGCTCAGGGCTTTAACCAGCGTAGGGATGGTGCGTAAGGATCGGAAAATTATTGATGATGATTGAGGACAAGAGATTGTTTATGTCTGTCTATTAACCGATTATTTCTCACTGCCCATATGTGGTTTTGCCACATCGGCAAAAGGTTGCGTCTGTTGCTGCCGCTCGATTTGAAGCGCCCTTAGAGCGAGTTTTGAAGCCATTATTGCAGTTGCAATCATTAATCTGTCACCACTAGGCATACTCGACCAATCGGAAATTGCCCTACCGCTCATTAGCTTGGTGCAGTTCGCCTTAATCGCACTATTTTCAAGGTTTGCTTCCATGAGATCATGTGCAAACGAGTTCCTAACCTCGCGAATTAGCTCGATATCATGAAACTCATCGATGCTAATCAGCCCCAAGCAATAAGCGGCTAAGCACCGTGCTGAAAATGTACCCAATGGTCCATTATGCAGAAGCTTGTTGACCTCTTTTTCAGAGGCGATCATGAAATTGTGAAGCAGTTTTCTCAAACAATCATCCAGAATTGCTGCCCCTAGGAGAACGCCGCCTCTTGTAGATTCATCATTCAGTAGACTCAGGGTTTGGCCAAGATCAGCAAACGATTTAGGATCGGTTTTGCGTGACATCAGTTTAGTCAACTCCTCACTATTGACAGTCAATGTTACCTCATTGAGGGATCTTCCCACGCCGCAGTGGTAATCGCGCCCTTCTCCCGCCATCCGAAAGCTTGCTACCCTCGCGCCATCGAGAAACGCGCAACCGTTGCACAATCTGGAGTTAAGCCATGCCCGATGACACCAATTGCAGTCGAACAGGCAAGTGCGATGAGGGGTCGAGAGAAATGCTCGAACGATTGCTGAAAGTCGCCCGGATTCTTGTGCACTACTCAGACGATCCAACAGGCGGTAGCCCACGCGGCGTTTGCGTCGAAAAATCACGACACAGCGAATTCGATCTATAGTTGTTGGTCAATCTTCCGAGCGCTTGAGTACGGTCATGGCGAAGCGAAAGTCCAAAGTCACGATTGCACCGCAGCCTGGTTGGGCGATTTACCTGCGCGTGAGCGACGAGGAGGCACAGAACCCGGATGCCTCCAAAGAGCGTCAGCGGTTCTACTTGCGCAAGGGCATTCTGGAGCGCTCTGAGCTGCCGGTGATCGAGGAGTATTCCGACCTGCTCACCGGGCGTAACCCGCTGCGCAAGGACTACCAGCGCATGCTCCAGGACGCGCGTCTGGGCAAGTTCTCGCACGTGGCGGTCGAGCGAGCGGATCGCTTCGGTCGCAACGATACGGAAGCGCTGCGCGCCATCGACGAGCTGCACGAGTTGGGGATCGCGGTTCGCTTCGCCAACCAACCCGACCTCGACCCGATGGACCCGGATGACCGCATCATCGTCACGTTGTCATTCACGCTCGCTCGCCGCGAGTCGATGCTACTGGGGATGCGCGTGAAGAGCGCAGCGCAGGCAAAGCGCCAGGCGGGCGGGTTCGTTGGGCGACCACCCGATGGCTACAAGTTTGTCGAGGATACGCAGCCCAGTCGCAAGAGCTATGCCAAGCGCACACACCATCTGGAGATCGATCCGGAACGCGCACCGCTGTGGCGTCTGGCATGGGACTTGCTGCTGGAGGACAAGCGAACGCTGGGGGAGATCTGCGAGGAACTTCATACGCGCGGCTATCGCTATCGCACGGGTCGCTCGTTCGTCGAGATTAAGGCGGATGGCACGCGGATAGCCAACACCAGTACTCTAGGGCGCGCCTACCATAATTGGACCTATGCTGGGTGGGTCGTCAACGAGGAAGAAGGTATTGCACCTCGGACGCTGCGTGGGGATTGGGAACCACTGGTCAGCACCGATGCGTTCGAACGTGGAGTAGCAATCCTGGAACGGCGTACCAGCCACCGCGTCGTGCGCCGAAAGCATGACTATCTTCTGAAGGGCATCCTCTACTACCAGCGGGCGGATCGCAGAATGGTGCGCTTGAGCGGCTCGACCTCCAACGCGCGCCGTCCGGCAGGAGGAACCCCCTACTACTGCGTGCCGAGCAGCAATGTCAACTTTCCATGTCGAGAGATTGAGGAGCAGATTCCCGGTCAACTGTCGCGCGTTCAGGTCGCTGCGCAGTGGGTGTCGTCCATCCGCGCCGCCTACAGCGACGACGTGGCACAGAAGCTGGGTGTCATCCAGCCCGATCAACGTCAGGAGATCGAAGCGGCATTGAAAGGCATCGAGAGTGAGGAGGGGCGTGCAGCGCGACTGTATGCATCAGGCAAGATTACCGACGAAGTGTGGGACAGCCTGTGGGCGGAGTGGCAGGACAGGCGGCGAGAGCTGCGCACAACGCTGGATGCGCTGGATGTGCAGCACGCTGTGTATGTCCACGATCTCGATCATGCACTTGAAATTATCACGCATGTGGGATCGCTGTATAATCGATTGACCCGCAGCGCCCAAAAAGAATTGCTGCGGTTGATGGTGGAACGTGTCCTGGTCAATACAGAGGGACAGGTGAGATTGGAACTGCGCGCACCGTTTGCCTATCTGCAAGCACTTGCAGAGCGGGCGCGCGAAGATGGTGAAGGGATTGCGGGACAAACAAAAACCAGCCGCATGGCTGGTCAATGTTCGGAACTCGTCCCGTATGGTGACCCTACAGGGGTTCAGGGTCGCGAAACTGTCCCCAGTTTCAATGTGCCGAACGCTAAGCGACTGGTACTTCAAATCCTCTATCACGCGCACATCGTGCAGCAGAAGAGCAACGCGGAGCGCGACGCCCACATCCGCGAGCGCCACGCGGCAGGCGAGGCAATGAGCGATCTGACGCTTGAGTATGGCGTATCGCCGCAGCGTGTGTGGCAGATTGTGAATGGGGTGGTGCGAAAACCTCAGTCTCTTGTACCAGAAAGCTGTTGATTGCGCCTTTGGCAACTTGAGCTCAGCGGACGGAAGGAAGCTATCGCGCCAATTAGGTTTCCTGCTACTACACACTTTTGGCGATAACATGGCTCGTTCTTCGTGTGTCTCTCGACGCGACAGCCCAGTTTTCTTCAACGATTCCCGTTTACTGGATCACATCACCTGCTGGCAGTCATTCTTGTGACAATATTCACAAAGTGGTCATTAGATGATGTGCCCGTGTAGACTAGGCTGGAGTAATAGAAGCATTGTGTGATTGGGTTGTCAGACGGTGTCGGCTCAACTCTTGGGAATTACGTAGTTGAACCAAGCTCGGCTTATGGGCAATGGGCTTAAGCCGATTGTCGGCAAGCTCAACTGCGTAACTCCGCACTCTATTCAAAACGCGAGCTTGTCAAATTCAATGGGCGATCATGCGCATACGCAATCGCTCTCATTGAGGTCTGCATGCAACTTAGGAGTTTTCTTGAATGAAGCCTTTTATTCTAGCTGTGGACGATGAATTATTGGTTCTGAATGCTATCGAGCGCGACCTCCGGAATTACTACGCGAATAACTACCGCATCATCAAAGCGAACTCTGGCGAAGAAGCGTTAGATGTCGTCCGGCAACTAAAACAACGCAATGACCCTCTTGCATTATTTCTGGTCGATCAACGCATGCCTCAGATGGAAGGAACCGAGTTTCTCGCTCAGGCGACTCAGTTCTACCCCGACGCGCGCAAAGTCCTGCTGACCGCTTATGCCGATACACAGGCAGCCATCGACAGCATCAACAAGATCGGGCTGGATTATTACCTTATGAAGCCGTGGGACCCGCCGGATCAAATGCTGTACCCGATCCTTGACGATCTATTGAGCGACTGGCTGGCGACCGTGCCCATGCCGTTCGACGGTATTCGGGTTGCGGGCACGTTGTGGTCCCCGAAGTCACACGCCGTCAAGGACTTTCTCTCGCGCAATCGCATCCCCTATCTGTGGTTGGATGTGGAAAAAGACAAAGAGGCGGCAGCGCTCGTGAGCGCGGCTCCTTACGGCATGGCGCACCTGCCGGTTGTCTTCTTTCCCGACGGCAACGTCCTCTACGACCCCGACAATCTCAGCCTCGCCGAATGCATCGGACTTCGGACGCAGGCGACCCAGCCGTTCTATGATCTGATCATCATCGGCGGCGGGCCCGCAGGATTGGGCGCGGCAGTCTACGGCGCATCGGAAGGCTTGCGAACGGCGATGATCGAGAAGGAAGCGACGGGTGGGCAGGCTGGAACCAGCTCGCGCATCGAGAACTATCTCGGCTTCCCCAAGGGATTGAGTGGGGCAGACTTAGCCCAGCGTGCAACGGCACAGGCGATACGCTTCGGCACGGAAATCCTTATGGCGCAAGTAGCGACCGACGTGCGCGCAGAAGGACCGTACCGAATCGTCACGTTGACGGACGGCACCGAACTGAGCTGCCATGCCTTGATCATCGCGACCGGCGTCACAGTCAAAAGATTAGGACTGGAAAGCGCAGAACGCCTCACAGGGGCGGGCGTATTTTATGGCGCAGCGCTGTCGGAAGCGGCTCACTACCGCGATCAGCACGTGTTCGTAGTTGGCGGCGCGAATTCCGCCGGGCAAGGTGCGATGTTCTTATCGAAGTTCGCGCGCCAGGTGACGATGGTTATCCGGACGACTTCTTTGGAGCAGGGCATGTCGCAATACCTGGTAGAACAGATCCGGGAGACCCCCAATATCGACGTCATGCTGCATTCCGGTGTCACCGACGTGATAGGTAACCAGCATCTGGAAGCCGTGAAAATCCTGAATTCCGACACGAACGAAACACAGCTTCTGCCTGCAAGCGCACTGTTTTTGTTCATTGGCGCAGTGCCCCATTCCGGACTTGTCGCGGACATCGTCGAGCGCAACAGCGCCGGTTTCATCCTCACTGGGCAGGATCTGATGCGCGACGGCAAGCGCCCTAGAGGGTGGACGCTGACGCGCGATCCATATCATCTGGAGACCAGTGTGCCCGGCATTTTCGCGGCGGGCGACATTCGCCAGGGCGCGGTGCGGCGCGTGGCTTCGGCAGTCGGCGAAGGCGCCGTCGCAGTTGGATTAGTGCACCAGTATTTGAAAACGGTCTAACGGGTTTTCCTCTGGCAGCGGTCGAGTAGGCGCGAGGAAAGGTTGAGAGCATGGCATCGAACAAAAGCACCGGGCTTCCAATCATTGAAGAAAGTGAAGCGACAGGCGAAGCCGCGCGCATCTATGCTGCATTCAAGCGCGAATTGCAGCTTCCGAATGTGCCCAATATGGTCAAGGCGATGGCAGCTTCGCAAGGCATGCTCACCGTACACTGGACTATGTTCACTACTTTTTGGAGAATGACGACCTTCCCAACGTCGCTCCTCTCGATGATCTTCTATACCGTTGCCGAGGTCAATCACTGCAAGTATTGCAGCGCTGGCAACGAAATGATGTGCCGTCAGTTGGGAATCGACGAAGACACACTCAAGGCGCTGGTCAATGATCTGGGCAGTGTTTCACCCGATCGCCTGCGCGCGATCATCAATTTCGCGCTCAAAGCCGCGAACAACCCACAGGGACTCGTTCCTGAGGACTACGATGAAGTGCGCGCACAAGGCGTCACCGACGAAGAAATCATTGAACTCATCTTCGTCGCCGCAATTGCTACGCTGGTCGATACTTTAGCCGATGCCCTGAAAGTCGAGCTGGAGTCGGAAGTCGTCAGCGTTTCGAAGGGGCAGGCTGCGCCCTAGCGATGGCACAGCCTGCCTGAGGCGTGCCAAAGGAGACAGCGATGAGCACACAGGATTCTGGACAGATCGAATCGACACGCTACGGCATGCTCTCAGAGGTAGTGCTGCTGATCGCGAAAACCACCGATCTGGCGCGCCTCTACAAAGATTTGATCAACAAGATTAAATGGGTGATCGATTTCGACCGCTGCACCCTGGCGCTGTTAAACAACGATGGCGAGACGTATCGGCTGCAAACACTCTTTGAGTCACGCCGTGAAACCGCCGCCCTGATCACAGACGATATCCCGGTCACAAAAGGGCTGTCGGGCGCAGTGCTGCGCGACGGGCAGCTGCGCCGTGTTACAGATTTCGCCCAGGCGCGTGCAGACGGACTGGATTCGGTCGATCCCAGGTTCTGGGACGGCGATATTCAGACGATCCTCGCGCTACCGCTGGAAGCCTATGGGCGTATTTTCGGCGTCCTCACGATCGGCACTCGAAAACCGGAGAGTTATCATCGCGAAGACGTGAAAGTTGCGAACGCGATTGCGGCGCATCTGGCGCTGGCCATCGACCGCGCGCAGCAGGTGGAAAACTTGAAGACTGCCAATCAAGAACTGACGCGCCTGGCATCGTATCCTGAGATGAACCCCGGTCCCGTTCTGGAATTGGACGAGCACAGCAAGCTCGTTTACATCAACCCGGCTGGGCGACGACTGTTTCCAGACTATGACGGCGCGGAAATTACACATCCATTCCTGCGTGAACTTGCCTACGTGACCGAGTATCTACGTGATCTAAAGCACGATTGGGTGACACGCGAAATCGAATACGACGGCCAGTCGTATCAGCAAACGTTTCACCGCGTTCCCGGCAGCACGCACCTACGCCTCTACAGCTCCAACATCACCGAACGTAAACGCGCTGAAGAGGCGATGAAGCAGCAGAACGAGTATCTCGCTGCACTGCACGAAACTACCTTCGGCTTAATCAGCCGGCTCGACCTGAACGAACTGCTCCAGGCAATCGTCACGCGCGCCGCGCAGCTTCTGGGTACACAGCATGGTTTCATCTTCCTGCTCGAACCCGGCGACGGAAAGCTTGAGCAGAAGGTGGGGATCGGCGCGTTTACGCAGACGATAGGGCTGCGTCTGAAACCGGGCGAAGGCGCATCCGGTCAAGTCATCCGGACTGGAAGACCGATGATGATCCCGGACTATGACGCCTGGGAAAAACGATCGCAGGCTTTCCAATATGACCAATTCAAAGCCACAATGGTCGCACCGCTCAAATCCGGGGAGCAAACCGTCGGCTCAATTGGCATGGCGACTGACCCGGGATCTGATCGCGCTTTCACGCAGCAAGAACTCGAACTCTTAACCCGCTTCGCCGAATTAGCGTCGGTTGCGCTCGACAACGCGCGTTTGTTCGCCCACACGCAGGAGCAGGCACGGCGGCTGGCAATGCTCAGCCAGATGGGTGAGGAACTCAACCGAACAGTCGTCCTGCAGGAGATCTTCGATGTCGCTGCCTCCAAGATTCGCCAGCTCTTGCCAGCGGATGACGCTAGCATCAACCTGCTGGACGAAACACGCGCGTACGTCAACGTTATCACGCTCGATGGAGAGGTTGGCGCAATTTCGAGCGATGAGAAAAAGCGCGTCGCTGGCTCCGATTTTGAAGCGGCGCTGATCGAACGGCGACCGATCAAGCTCGACAGTACCACCTTCGACGACGAGTCGCCCAGCCTGTGGTCAAAGATCTTCGTACCGCTGTTTGCCACCGGGCAACCGATCGGCACGCTCAATCTAGGCTGCAACCGACCCAATGGGTTCTCTAAAGAAACTGAGAATATTCTGGTGCAGCTGGCATCTCTGATCAGTGCCGCCGTCGAGAACGCGCGTCTATTCGGCGAGAATCAGGCGGCACGCGCCCAGGCGGAAGAACAGGCGCGCCGCCTGGCGGTGTTGAACGAACTTGGGCAGGAGATTGGCAAAGCGCCCACCATCGACGACATCTACGCGATTGTGACCCGTCTCACACCCCAGATGATTCCAGCGGAGCGAGTCAGCGTCGCACTGCTTAACGAGGCACAGGATCAACTGACCGTTTATGCCCTGTCAGGCGAGCAAGCCATGCTCACCGTCGGCAAACAAATAGCGGTCGAGGGCACGCTCGCAGGGGACGCTATACGTGAACGGCGATTGGTTAACACGCCCGATCTGCGCGTGTGCGACAGAGTGGATGCAGGGCGGTTGGCGGCGTCGGGGCTCCGGGCGGTGCTGAACGCGCCTATGCTGACAGGTGAGCGCGTGCTCGGCAGCCTGAATGTGGGCAGCGCAACGCCGGGCGCATACGCCGATCTCGAAGAGAGGCTGCTCAGACAGATCGCCGGTTATGTGGCAACGACTATGGACAATATTCAGCTCTACTCCCAGGCTAAGGAGGCGCGAGTCGCTGCCGAAGCCGCCAATGAAGCGAAGAGTTCGTTCCTGGCGACCATGAGCCACGAAATCCGCACACCGATGAACGGCATCATCGGCATGACAAGCCTGCTGCTTGATACAGCGCTGACCTCCGAACAGCGTGATTTTACAGAGACCGTTCGCAACAGCAGTGAGTCACTGCTGACAATCATCAACGACATTCTCGACTTCTCGAAGATCGAGGCGGAAAAACTGGAACTGGAATTTGAGCCGATTGCCCTGCGCGAATGCGTGGAAGGGGCGGTTGATCTGCTGGCAAGCAGGGCTGGGGAAAAGAGCCTCAATCTGGCATACATGATCGCGCCGGAGACGCCCGAAGGCATCGTCGGTGACGTGACACGCGTCCGGCAAATCCTTGTCAATCTAGTTAGCAACGCCATCAAGTTTACCGACGCAGGCGAGGTCGTCGTCAACGTCTCGGCGGAACGCGTAGAGGATGCGGAGTCTGCCCCATCTTCACGGGACGATTCACTGGGCATGTACCGATTCCATTTCGCGGTGCGCGATACCGGGATCGGCATCCGTCCAGATCAGATGGATCGGTTGTTCCGCTCATTCAGCCAGGTCGATGCCTCGACCACCCGTCGCTATGGCGGTACGGGTCTGGGGCTAGTGATCAGCAGACGGCTGAGCGAGATGATGAGTGGCAGAATGTGGGTAGAAAGTGAAGGTGCCGGCAAAGGCTCGACGTTCCACTTCACGATCGTGGTGGAAGCCGTCTCGCGCCCCGCACCCGCCTATATGAGCGATGGTCAGGTAGAACTGCACGGTAAACGGCTGCTGATCGTGGACGATAACGAAACCAACCGCCGCATCCTGGTCATGCAGGCGAATTCGTGGGGCATGGACTTCAAGGCGACAGCGCTGCCGGACGAGGCGCTGAAATGGATCGCGCAGGGCGAGGCGTTCGATGCCGCCATACTCGACATGCAAATGCCGGACATGGACGGCGTGGCGCTGGCGCTGGCAATCCGTAAGCTGCTCCCGGCGGGCAAGCTGCCGCTGATCATGCTAACATCGCTGGGGCGCAAAGAGATCGACGTGAAGAACGGGGATTTCGCCGCCCTCCTCCATAAGCCGCTCAAGCCGTCGCAGCTTTTTGACGTCTTGGTCGACGTGCTGACACACGAGCCAAAGCCCGCACCGGCTGCGCCGCGCCTCCCGACGAGTCCGGTCTTCGATGCGACGATGGGTAAGCGGCTGCCGCTGCGCATCCTGCTCGCCGAAGACAATGCGACCAATCAGAAGCTGGCGCTGCGCCTGTTAGAGCGGATGGGATACCGCGCGGACATCGCGGCGAACGGATTGGAGGCGTTGGCGGCGCTGGAACGTCAGCCCTATGACGCCGTGCTGATGGATGTGCAGATGCCGGAACTGGACGGAATCGAGGCGACGCGCCAGATCCACCAGCGTTGGGGTGATGCCCCCCATCCCTACATCATCGCCATGACAGCGAATGCTATGGAAGGCGACCGTGAACTGTGCCTGAGCGCCGGGATGGATGACTACATCAGCAAGCCGATCCGGGTCGATTCGATCATGGGCGCCCTGGAACGAGCGGCAGCAGTCACGCTCGAACGGACACAAAGAGTCGATGTCCCTCGGCAACCCAAGCAGGAGAAAGACCAATGAAATCTGCTAGCGATATTCTCGACCAGGCGGCGATTGACAACCTGCGCGAAATGGGTGGCGGTGACATGGCATTCGTCGCCGATCTCATCATGACGTTTCTCGAAGATGCGCCCGGACTGCTCACACACCTGCGCCATGCTGTCCATGAGAATGCGCCGGGAGACGTAAGACTCTATGCCCACAGTCTGAAAGGCAATGCCCTGGATTTCGGCGCGACGCACTTTGCCGACCTATGCGCACAGATGGAAACGCTTGGCAAATCGGGCGAACTCAGTGGGAGTGCGTCGTTGATGGCACAGATCGATACCGCGTACGACGAGGCAGAGTCCGCACTGCGTGTCGTTGCAGGCGTGTAAGGGACGATGATGAAGGAATCACTCGGAGCGGGGCGCATCCTGGTCGTCGATGACAACCGTGTCAATCGTGTCAAACTTCAGCGCAGCCTAGAACAGGAGGGGCACACCGTCACGCTGGCAGAAGACGGGCATGAGGCGCTGGCGCTGGTCGGCGAAAACCCATTTGATCTGGTACTGCTCGACATCATGATGCCGGGTATGGACGGCTACGAAGTCCTTCAAACAATGAAGGCAAGCCCCGAACTGCGCAGCATCCCGGTGATCGTCATCTCTGCTTTGGACGAGCTTGACAGCGCCGTGCGCTGTATCCAGATGGGTGCGGAAGACTACCTGCCGAAACCCTTCAACGCGGTGTTCTTAAAGGCACGACTGGAGTCCTCCCTCCGGCGCAAGCGGCTGCGCGACCTGGAGCAAGCGTATCTTCAGCAGGAAATCATGCTGCGCCAGAGCGAAAAGCTGGCGACTCTGGGCCGCCTGAGCGCCGGAATGGCACACGAACTGAACAACCCTGCAGCGGCAGTCCAGAGCGGGAGCAAGCAGCTTCAGCGTTTGTTCGACCAGCACCTGAGCGCCGATCAGGCGCTGGACGTCAGCGCCGAAAGATTGCGTGAGATGGTGCAGCGCGTCCACGAGTCGCGGGAAAACCGAGTGCATCTCGATTCGCTTGTGCGCAGCGATCGCGAATATGAGATCGCGAGCTGGTTGGAAGGCAAAGGGGTCGAGACAGCCTGGGAACTCGCGCCTGACCTGGTGAACATGAACCTGGGCGTCGACGAGCTCGAAAAGATCGTTGCGGCGAACGGCGACCTGGCTTTAGCGGAGATGCTGGTCTGGATGGCAAGCAGCTTTTCGATTCTGAATGTGGTCGACGAGGTGAGCGAGGCCGCCAAGCGCATGTCCGAGCTGGTCAAGGCGCTCAAGACGTATACCTATCTCGATCGCGCGCCAGTGCTGAATGTGGACGTACATGAAGGGCTGGAGAACACACTCGTCATGCTGCGCAGTCGTGTGGGGCGCGGCATTACGGTACACAGGGAATATGGCGAGCGACTGCCGTTAATCGAAGCCTACAGCAGCGAGCTCAACCAGGTGTGGACGAACATCATCGACAATGCCGTCGCCGCGATGGCGGGCGAAGGTGAACTGACTCTACGCACGCGCCGGGAGGGCGACTGGGTTGTGGTCGAGATCGCCGATAACGGCCCAGGAATCCCCGATGACATCCAGTCAAAGATCTTCGACCCGTTCTTCACCACCAAACCGTTAGGCGAAGGCACAGGGCTTGGGCTCAATATCAGCTATAACATCATCGTGCAGAAACATCGCGGCGAAATCTCGGTAGACTCACGCCCAGGATCAACCTGTTTTCAGATCAAGCTGCCCCTTGTAAGGTGGAAAAACGTCGTCGGAGGCGCTTTATAAGGGTCTCGACTACACCTCAGCGGAAGAAAAGGGTATGCTGGATACCAATCCTTCCCCATCGAGGCTCCAGTTCCCAGGCTATGGCTTATCATCTTCTGCTATGCTCTCTAGCGCTGATCTTCGACGTGCTTTCAGCCTGCCGAGTTGCGCCGGACGAGAAAGATCTACAGATTGCCCTGTAGGGCGCGAAAACCCTATCTATTCTCAGGTGTTCTCGACCAAAAACCGCTTTCCTGCGTTAAGATACCTGTATGGTGCGAAAACCCTATCCGTTCTCATGTATTCTCGAACAAAATCTGATCTTCTTCGGTAAGATAGCCCCTCTCATCGCTCAAATGGGTCACTGCACTTCATGTTTTGGCACCCCCTTCATCAACTCCTTGTCTTCCTCCTCGATATCGTACGCATTGTGCGGCAACCGCTCGATCAGAAAGACCTAGAAATCCTCTTCCTGCGCCAGCAACTCGCCGTTGCCCGGCGGCGGCAGAAGCGTGCACCGACTCTCTCTCGCTTCGAGAAACTGCTGTTCGCAGCTCTCGTCGCGCAGCTCAAACAGGCGGCGAAACCTGTACGAGAGCAGCTCAGCAACTTCCTGCTGCTGTTCCAACCAGATACCGTATTGCGCTGGCATCGCGATTTGGTGCGCAAGAAATGGACGTACTCCTCACCGAGAAACCGAGGCGGACGTCCAAGAACCGACGCCGAGGTGGAAGCGTTGATCTTGCGCCTCGTACGCGAGAACGGTTGGGGCGGCGGTAAACTGCATGGAGAGTTGAAAAAGCTGGGCGTGACGGTCGGCGAAACGACCCTCCGTGACATCCTGTGTCGACACAACGTTCCTCCCGCCCCAGAGCGTCAACGTCGAGCAACCTCATGGCGGACATTTCTAATACACTACCACTGCCAACTTTTGGCGTGCGATTTCTTCACCGTGGAAACGCTCCGCTTGCAGACCCTCTATGTGTTCTTCTTCATGGAAGTCGGAACCCGCCGCGTGCATCTCGCTGGCATCACAGCACATCCGACCTCCGCTTGGGTCAATCAGCAGGCAAGGAACTTCTTGTGGCAGTTTGAGGAGTCAGGTTATCCGGCACGGTACTTGATCCGCGATCGCGATAGCAAGTACACACACGTCTTCAACGCCATCTTCGAGACCGAAGGGATCGAGGTCATCAAAACACCGGTACGCGCACCGAAAGCCAACGCGTTTGCCGAGCGCTGGATCCGTTCTGTGCGCGAAGAATGCCTTGACCGGCTTATTGTTCTCGATCAGCGGCACCTCCACTACGTCCTTACGGAGTATCTTGACTATTACAATTGCGGTCGCCCGCATCAGGGGATCGAACAACGCACCCCGATCCCGCTGCCGATTTCAAACCCTCAAGGGCAGATCGAACGGCGCGATATTTTGCATGGTCTCATCCACGATTATCGCCGTGTCGCCTAGCTTTCCCGTGCGGATACGGTTTTCCCACCCTACACCACCCCCAAAGCCCCTACTAGGTCGTAAAGAGCATCTCTCCCACTACCCATTGAATTTCACGCGCTGACTCACCTCAAAGAGCACGAACAGCAGAACACTCAGCAGTATCCAAACGATGGGTACTGCTGAGGGAGTTCCCTCGGCGATTACACCCGTTACTGCCGGGAGAATGCCGATCCCCGCGCTCGCCGCTGCGACCTGGAAGCTGATGGCGTGCGGCGCATGTGTCGGACCGAGCTTCTCCTGCGTGGTGGTCACCAGCAGGGCGAACAGCGGCGACATTGCGAAAGCGCCAATCAGCAGCCCGATGACACCCAGTGTATTGGCGGAGTCCGACGGTGGCAGCGCCAGCAGTGCTGCGCCGATGATGATGCCGATCATGCATGTGCGCATCAGGGTTGCCGCCTTGAAGTATGGTACGATGAAGCCGAAGACAATGCGCCCGATGGTGAAGAAGAACCAGTAGAGGCTGATTCTGTTATTGGCTTCCACCTGTTCGATACCCCGCGCCGCTGTGAACAAGCGCGCTCCCCAGTCACTCGGTACAATCTCGACACCGCCGTAGACAAAGAATGTGAAGATCCCAACCCAGACAATAAGCAATGTCAATGTGGCGCGACTGCTCGCTGGTTTGCTTTCATCGCTCAGTCCAGCTCGGTTCACCGTCCATTGAGTGCGCGTCACGATTATGACCAGAAGCAGCACAAAGTAGAGTAGAGCAACGACCGTATAGGATGTGCGCCAGACACCCCCTTGTGCCAAGATAAAATTGAGCAGTAACGGCGCAATTGCAGAACCAATCCCAAAGCAGGCATGCAACCAATTCATGAGCCGAGGACCATGATGTGCCGCAAAATAGACGTTCATTGCGGCATCGACGAACCCAAGCCCAAAGCCAACCACGACCCCCAGCAGAATTATCAGCGCCCAGGCAGGACTGAGCGCATAACCGAGCAAAGCCAAGCCCGTCAGCAGAAAGCTCACGAGCAGCGCATTGCCTAACCCAAAACGTTGGATCAAGCGACTGGCAAGCGCGCTGCTGACAAAGTAGCTGATGGTATTGGCGAGGATGAGCGCGCCCAGCGCGCTCACGGGTTGCCCAAAATCTGCCCGCGTACCAGACTCCCAGGCAACCCCTCGCAAGCCAATCGGTATACCTAACAGGATGTAGCCGACATAAGCGATAATCACAAGATACAGAGGCGCTGGATTAACCTGTCGAACAACAGATGCAGTGGTCATGCTAAAACGCCTTTTATGAATTGAGAGCTGCGACTCAGGGAAGCGGCACCAATCGCAGGGTGCTGATCTGGTAGGGTGTCACTTGCAGTTGAACGGCGTTATCCGTTATGTCCAGGGCGTGTTCGGTGTCTTCCAACAGATTGCAGAGGTATGCTGAGGCAAGTTCGAAACCAGCTTTCAACATGACTGTACCGCGATTACGTTGGTTCTCATATACACGTACGATCAGTCCATTTCCGTCTTCTGCCAGCTTGATCGTCTCAATTACGACATAGTCAACATTCAGCGAAACAAGTGGCTCTGGGTTTATGGCAGCCGCGCCTCTGATCCGCCTTACCAACAATGGAATATTGAGATCATACGCACTCCGGACGACCTCTCCGCGCCAGTCGCCGGGATGCGGCAGGAGGCTGTAGACGAAGCAATGCTCGCCCTGGTCGGCTTCTGGATCCGGATCGGTTGCACTCTTGATGAGCGACAGGCGCAAGGTATTGTGATGCACATCGTATCCGTATTTGCAGTCATTGAGGAGTGCAACTCCATAGTTGCCTTCACTCAAGTCAACCCACTTATGAGTGCAAGTTTCAAATCGCGCCATATCCCAGGGTGTGTTGCGATGCGTCGGACGCTGAACATTGCCCCATTGCACGTCGAAAGTCGCCACCGGACTCATAATATTGGTTGGGAACGCGACTTTGAGCAGGATGTGATGCTCGTGCCAGTCTACCCAGGTATCAAAGTCCAGTCGCCTGCTATTCCTGTAGAGGTATATCCGCTGTGAAAGCGTACTGTTCCGATAGCGCCGCTTGATCTCGACCCCCACACGCAAAGGTCCTGCCTCAATGATCGCCAGGCTTTCTAGCCCAAGCACATGTTCCATACGGTCTTCGTAGAAGATGTCCAAGTCCCATGCATCGAAGCTCAATGGGCGATCCTCAAATGCCAGCAGGCGATTTGCGACTTCGCCAAACGGCAGGACTTCGCGCATCATTGCATTGTCATAAAGACGTTGAATCTCGCCCATGTGATTGATTTCGACGCGCAAGAGCGCATTTTCGAGAATCGTCGTGGTGCTCTCCTGCCATACAGCAATATCGCTCGTGTCCGATTCGGGAAGCTGCCCAGTTCTTTCTCGTAATCCGACCATGCTGTACGCCGCAGCTTGTGGGATTTCGACGAGCGTTCCACCCTCGACAGCCTGCGTTACCAGGAGGTTGCCATCAATGTCTTCAAGATGTATATCCTGTGGAAGGCGTTCGGCGAACAAGCCGGTGTGTCGCCCATCGAACGAAGTTGTATTGATGACTGCAATCGTCGTCGCTGCGGGCAAAGTCATTCCCAGAGCATTCAGGGCTGCGTCGCGCACCTTTTCACCAATCTGACGAATGGCACTGTAGTCGCGCTCTGCATCGACATAAACCTGATGAATGGATGAGCCGGGCAGGATGTCGTGAAACTGGTTGAGGCACAGCAACTGCCATGCATGCGTCAGATCGTCGTGCGGATATTCATGCCCCGCCGCCAGCGCTGCCCATGCTGCCAGGAACTCTGCATCATGCAGCAGAACTTCACACTTTCGGTTGTTGCGCTTCGTTCGTGCCTGGCTGGTATAGGTGCCACGATGATACTCGAGATAAAACTCGCCATTCCATACGGGAAAAGTGTCCGGCGAGGATTGCTCCAGACGCTCAAGGAAGTCACGCACCTTGCCAAAGCGAAGGCGCGGCGCACCAGGAAAGTCCGCCAAATACGTAATGTTGTCTAGCATTTGCCCATTGGGTCCGCCGCCGCCATCGCCTTCGCCAAAAGGCATCATCACTTCGTCATGCGTCTCTTTCTGGCGAAATCCGCGCCATGTGCCAAAGACCTCGCTCGCGTTGACGATGCCGTTATAGGTTGTCGCATGTGGAAGCCCGGGCATCGGGGCAGGAGTGGTCAGAAAATAGGTCAGGACTCGTGTTCCATCCAAACCCTGCCACAAGAAGCATTGGTGTGGCATCTGGTTGTACTGATTCCAGCTCATTTTGTGGGTGACGAAGTACTTCAAACCTGCCTGACGGATAAGCTGTGGCAGCGCCCAGCTATAACCGAAGGTATCCGGCAGCCAGAGGACGGGCGTTTCGGCGTCGGCAAAATGCTCACGAAAATACGATCTGCCCAGCAGAAACTGACGCGCCAGTGACTCGGCACCAATGGCGTTACAATCCGGTTCGACCCACGTTCCGCCCATCACTTCCCATCTCCCCTCCTGCACTCGCGCTTTTATCTGCGCAAAGAGTTCGGGGTAATGACGTTCCATGTATTGATATAGCTGCGGCTGGCTTTGTGAGAACTTGAATTCCGGCTGTTGGTTCATCAGATGTAAAACCGTGCTGAAGGTGCGTCCGGCTTTGCGCACTGTCTGATCTAGGTTCCACAACCATGCGGTGTCGATATGCGCATGGCCAACGGCAAGCATCTTGATATCAAGTGGGCTACCAGCCGCCGTGATTCCAGCTTGAAGCATCTCTAGCGCCTGCGGCACGCTGTGATAGAAGGCAGGCGTACCGAGGGGGTCGCGCGTATCCATTGCAAGGAAAGCCGTATCCAATGCGTTGTAAAGCAATGACTGTGTCCGGTCATTTGAGTCAAGCTGTTCGGCGACATCCAACGCCAGACTCGCCAACGTGAAGAATGCGCGAGTTGGCACATCGATCTGGACGAGGAAACATTCGCGCATAAACAAATTAGCGTCGGTCAGCCGCTCACGCCCGTAGCCGATGCCCGTCCAACCATGAAGCATAAGGCGATGCTTGTTCTTATCGCGCAAATGATCCGGCAGAATGATTTCTTCATGCGCACGGTCGCTTGCAGCAAGCGGGACGCCATCCACATAGACAAGCGTTTCAGGATGACAGAACTCGACCGCATCACCCATCCTCAGATGAAGCGCTATCGGAGTCGCCGCATCCCAATCGGGTGGGATTGTGAAGCTGGAGCGCATCACAAAATTGACATTCCATGCCCCCCAGTAGCTATTGTAGGGGATGATTTCCCAGTCACTATCGTCCGCGTCAGGCGGAGGCATATCTTGGGCACTGGCAAGCGCCTTGAAGCGAAAGATGGGCAGCAGCACTTTGCGACGATAGATCAGCGGTTCAATCAGCCTGAGACGCCGCGCGATCTTCTGCGGTGTCCAACGATAGCGATGGTTCAACGCCAATACTCCTACTACCGTCAATGGCTCTAAGGAACAGATTTACGTAGAGAAACCCTCACTGAAGAGAATGAACCACCCGCAGGTTCGACGCTGGCGGCGCTGTAGACGAGCGGATGGTTGAAATCAATCTGCTGTTATGTTACTTTTGATTAAAACATTATAACTCAGAAACGCACAATGCCAAACATCGCAAGAATGAGTTTCATCTAAATCTGCTGAGGAGCCGAACATCATGTGGCTGACACAGCCAATCTGGGGGCAGGATGAACCCAACGAGACCAATGTGTGGCGCTATTTTCGACAAACTTTCGAAGTTTCTTCTAGCTTCGTATCCGATGCCATGCGGATTGCCGCCGACACGACCTATGAGTTGTGGATCAATGACACATTTGTGGGGCGAGGACCCGCGCGTGGTTATCCGTTCCATGCCTACTATGACAGCTACTCTGTCACACACCTTTTGTGTGCAGCTAAGCGTAATTGCATAGCCGTCCTCGTCAATTATCTCGGCGACCAAACTCTCTCTTATATGCGTGGGACGCCAGGTCTTCTGTGCCAGATGTCGCTTACGAATGGGCATGGGGAGAGTACGCCAATTCTCACGGATGATGGCTGGCGCACCCTTCGCAGCAAGTCACTAAAGTCCAAGACACCCCGCATCTCATTTCAGATGGAGTACGAAGAGCAGGTCGATGCTCGCCTGGAACCTGTAGGCTGGCAGCATCCTCAATTCGATGACTCGCTCTGGGAGCGGGCGGCAATTGCCCTGCACCCCTGGAATGTTGTTGAGCCGCGACCGATTCCGCTCCTGACAGACAATCCTATTACCCCCACTGCCATCAAGGCGCTGGAGTTGGCGCGCATTCCCGAAGGCTATCGCTGGAGTTTCGACGTGCGACATCTCGCAGACACGATGCGGCAGGGAATGAAAAGTTCGCCGGAAGGCGAGCGAGGTTGGCTGATTATCAGCGAGATATTCGCCGAAACCGAGTGCGATGTGAGCATAAGATCTTTTCCCACCTATGAGCCGATCCCAGTACGCATCAATGATCAATTCTTTGAGGACAGTGCGCTCGGTTGCGTCGCCGCCCTGCATCCCGGATCGAATCTTGTAATGCTGCGCAGCACGGAATTCCCGGCAGTTTTCTTTGACACAGATGCAGAATTGCGTTTTGATGCGAGCCGCTATATTGCGGGCGCAGCATGGGTGTTTGCAGGCACTCTGAATGAACTCAATGGTGAACTTGAACGATGGTGGACGGCTACGGATCTTGGCGCTTTGCGAAGGCAAGTCCCTCTGCGAGCCATTATGGCGCAGGACAACCTCGAAGACATTTTTATGTTGACCGCTTCGCAGCGATTCTTCGCCATTGACGGGGGGTTCTGCGCAGCAGAAATTGCGCTTGCAACCCCTAGGGCTTCTCTTCCCGGCGTGAGGCGGGTTGTCGCACAACCGGAAGCCTGTCTCCATAACAGCCCGCAAGCGACAACGATATTCCACCAACCGGACGGCGACATCCATCTGGTAATTGACTTTGGGCGCGAAGTGATGGGCTATGTTGAGTTGGAAGTGACAGCCAACGCAGGAACGATCATTGATGCCAACTGCTTTGAGGGCATTGACGAAATGGGCATCTTCTGGACGACAAACCTGCGCAACAGTTTTCGCTATATCTGCAGAGAGGGACACCAGGTCTTTATTTCGCATCGCCGTCGCGGGTTTCGCTACATCTCTCTGACGCTGCGCAACATTCAAGCATCCATTCTCATTCATGGTGTGCGAACTCGCATGAGCACGTATCCGATTGAACAACGCGGTGCATTTCGCTGCTCAGACAGCACGCTCAATCAAATCTGGGAAACAGCCGCCTACACAGTTCAGCTCTGCATGTTGGACACCTACACAGACTGCCCTGCCTACGAGCAAGCTTACTGGGTAGGCGACGCGCGGAATACGGCACTCGTTAACAACGTTACATTCGGATCACACACACTCACGACCCACTGCATCGATCTGGCAGTGCTCTCGTTGTCCGATGCAATAAACACAATCAAGCCAGCCTACATTCAGCGTGAACATTTGGTCACTTCGCATGTCGTCAGCGGCTGGTTTAATGAAATCCCGATGTGGACATTCCTTTGGGTATGGATGGTTTGGGAGCAATACCAGTACACTGGCGATCTTTCACTGCTCACCCGGCATTATGCGGCAGTGAAGCTATGCCTGCAACGCTGTGAAAAGTTTCTCTCGCATCGCGATATGTTCGCAATTCGAGATGTCTGGAATCTTGTCGATTGGGCGGCGATGGATCTGGAGGCTGAAGGCGAAGTCGTCGCCAATAGCGCGATGATGGCGCGCGCACTCGATTTCGCGGCAGAGATGGCGACCATCCTCTCACACCATGATGAGTCCGATCACTTTCGGACACTCGCAGATCGACTGCGCACGGCGCTCAATCGATATGCATGGTCAGAGATCCATCAGGGATATGTCGATACGCTCCGCGATGCTGACGCTTATGCCGACTATTTACGGCAGATGGAGCGGCGCATGGTCATTCCCATCAGCTTTGAAGCTTTCCACAGAAAACAACGTATCAGTGAATGCACCAACACGCTTATGCTGCTCTGCCAGTGTGTGCCAGATGCGCGGCATGCGGCGACACTGAAGTATGTGCTGAGGGCACAGGACGGAAAGTTTCGCGGCAGTACTCCTGACGAAACGCACTTGATGAACCCGAATGAGATTGTCCCCGTAGGCAGCCCCTGGTTCCTCTTCTTCACACTCGAAACGCTGTTTCAAGACGATCATGGCACCGTTGCGATGAAGATTTTGCGTGAACAGTGGAAGCGAATGCTCGACAAAGGGGCAACCACCTTCTGGGAGACATTCCCAGCAGAGAGCCTCGATAGTCGTCCCATCCATTGGAGCCGCAGCCTGTGTCACGGCTGGTCGGCTGCGCCCGCTTACTTTCTATCGTCTCAGGTGCTTGGTGTTATGCCGCTTGAGCCAGGCTGGGCGAAGGTGTGCATTCAGCCGCAGGCATTTGGTTTGGATTGGGCAGAAGGCACTGTGCCGACGGTGCATGGCGACATTTTTGTACGCTGGGCAAAGGACGCCGATGGCAAGCTGAACATGACTTGGTGCGTACCGGATGGCGTTGAAGTTATCGAAACGGGAGAACAAGTATGAGGGCAGCAGCGAAGAGTCACGACCTGCGCCTTCCCGATTGGGGACCCTACTCCAAACGCTACGCAGGTGTCTCTCACATCCCGGATGTGCAGACGGGGTTGCGCTTCGACCTTGCTGTCATCCCAGGCTACCATCGACGTCAGATGCTCATCCCCAGTGAAATGTGGGCATCCGGGCACCATGCCTGGGAAGCCAGCCCCGACTTAAGCTATTACGCTTATCGTTATGAGATTGAGTGGAAAGATCAGGTGTATTGTGATGTATCGTTCTCCGCATTGGATGCGAAAACGCGACTGATCCGTACTCAGTTCGTCAACAACACCGACATCCCGCAGAACCTGATGCTGCACCTGATCGGCTACATGAACTTTCCGCCTGTGCGCCCCTATTCAGGCGAGGCAATCCGCTTGATGAACGCGATCCTGCCAGAGGGCAGCCTCTGGATCGACGCACTCGACTATGACGATCTGCAATTTATCACCTTGCGCCCGACGGACAACTTGTCGCCTGACGGCACGCTGCGCGCCGAACTGCGCGATCATGGGCTGGTACATGGAAGCGGCATTGGGACGGGATTTGGCGGCGAACCGGGTGATTATGTGCAGTTCAGCCTGGAATTGGACGAGGCGATTCCCAATGCTGCGCTCGTCATTCGTTATCGCATCCATCAAACGCCCGCACAAGTTCGTCTGAATGGGCTGTTCGATGGTGAGGTCTTGTTTGACGGGTCAGAACCGGATGCATTCGGTTTTGGACAGGTGACCCTTGCGGTGGGCGATTTGCTCGCAGGGACGCACCAGATACGGATGACCGCCTTGACTGCCGCTGCCTTTGATCTTAACGGTTTTACACTTGTACCAGCGTCTCTTGCTGACCACGTGCGCTTCGTCGAGCATGTTTGGGCACACATTCCAGAAGTCGAAAATGGAACCGTGCCAAACAGCCTGATCCTGCATTATGGGAATACCGATGTCTTGTATGGCATCGTCTGGAAGTGCGAAGACTACGGTATCCGTCAGCTCTTTCACCATGAGCTGGATAGTTTTCTGCGACAGATTGTGCCGGATAACGAGACGCAGATCTTTCATGGCTCCGATCAGGGGCATTTCACCGACATCTTCATCCGTCCGTTGTTCCTGAGTGCGCGCAGCCAGCAGGTCATTCATGCGTGTGTCTGTTCTGGAACTCATGGGGAGGTTCTGGCGTCGCTGGCTGCGTTCGCGTCGCAGCCCGAAGCTGCTCACGAAGCGCAATACTGGCAGGCGCGGCAAAAAGCGGCGACGATGGAATGCTTGGCATCCGGGGAAGCCTATCGCTTCAGCCAGGAGCGGATGGCGGCAACAGAACTGATGAACGTGGTCTATCCGGTCTATACACAGCGGCAGTACATCCGCCACTACACGCCCGGCAAATGGTGGGACTGTCTGTATACGTGGGACTCCGGTTTCATCGGTTTGGCGCTGCTCGAGCTTGACCTCCAACGTGCCATCGACAGCTTGAACGCCTATATCACTCAGCCCGGCAACCCACATGCCGCCTTTATTCACCATGGCAGCCCGATCCCCGTGCAGATTTATCTCTTCCATGAGCTGTGGAACAGAACCCAGGATCGGGCGTTGTTGGAACGCTTCTATCCATCTTTGCGTCAGTATTATCTGTTCCTCGCTGGGCGGCTAGGCAGTTCGACGACCCGCGCGCTCAAATCCAATCTGCTGCGGACGTGGGAATACTTCGACGACTCCGGCGGTTGGGATGATTACCCGGCACAGGTCTATACATGGAGGCAGCGCAAAGATCGGATTACCTGTGCCGCAATCACCGCGCATGTCATCCGCAGCGCACGGACGTTACTCGCCTCGGCTCAAGCGCTCGGCATCCCTGATGATCAGCGGAGTTATCTCGATGATATTGAGGTGTTCTCCGATGCTTTGCAGCAGCACGCCTGGGATCGGGATGCAGGTTACTTCAGCTATGTCGTCCATGATGAGGAGGGCAACCCTAATCACCATTTGCGCCATGAAAGCGGTTTGAACTTCAACATGGGGCTGGATGGAGTCATTCCACTCTTTGCTGGAATTTGCACGCCGGAGCAGGAGCACCTTTTCTTTGAGCGTCTGCAAGACCCGTCACGCTTCTGGACACCCATCGGTATCACGGCGGTCGATCAATCCGCGCCCTACTATCGCAAGGATGGCTATTGGAATGGTGCGGTCTGGATGCCGCAGCAGTGGTTCATCTGGAAGACGGCGCTGGGCATGGGGCGGGGTGATTTTGCCTTTCAGATCGCTAAGACTGCGCTCGACCTATGGCAGCAGGAGACATCAACCTCGTACTACTGTTTCGAGCATTTTATCGTCGGCAGTGGTCGTGGCGCGGGTTGGCACCAGTTCGGCGGGCTATCCTCTCCGGTTGTTTCGTGGTTAAACGCTTATCATCGCCCGGGCAGGTTGACGACGGGGATGAACATCTGGATCGAAGCGCAACAATTCACGGCTGATTATCGGCACCTGGAAGCGCAACTCCGCACGGTTGGAACGCCGCGCACGCAGACTATCATCGCAAATATGCAACCCGGTGAGCACTATACTGTTACGTGGGATGGTCAAGTCGTTGGCTACAAGGAGATCAATCCCGGATCGCTACAAATCGACCTGCCATTTGTATCGCAGGCGGGCATGATCGCCATTCAGGCGCACGGATCGGGAGATTCAACATGACGGAACCGAACAGTGAGCGTCCGAACATCATCTGGTTCTTCGGCGACCAGCTCCGCTACCAGGCGCTGGGCTTCGCCGGTGATCCCAACGTCCATACCCCGAACATCGACCGCCTTGCCGCTGAAGGCATCACTTCAACAGCGGCAGTGGCGGGTGCGCCGCTATGCAGCCCATTTCGCGGTTCGTTGATCACGGGTCGTTACCCTCATCACGCCATCCCCGGTCATCAGTATCCGCTCCCGGATGGTCAACCGACTATCGCTCAAGCCTTTCGAGAGGCAGGCTACAAGACCGCCTATTTCGGCAAGTGGCATCTGGATGGATTCAAGGAAGAGTCGGGTAAGCGCGCCGCTATGCATATCGTTCCTCCCCAGCGCCGTGGAGGGTTTGATACCTGGGTAGGCTATGAGAACAACAACAGCCAATGGGACTCCTGGGTGCATGGCGGGGAAGGTGCAGATGCTTTTCACTTTCGATTATCAGGCTATGAACCAGATGCGCTGACTGACCTTTTCATCCAATACCTGCGCGAAGACAAGACCGAGCGTCCTTTCTTCGCCGTACTCTCCGTGCAGACACCCCATAATCCCTACGTTGCGCCACCCGAATGGATGGAGCGTCATACCCCGGGTGAGATCATCTATCGGGCGAACGTTCCGCAAATCGATTGGGTGCGCCAGCGCGCGGGGCGCGATCTCGCTGGCTATTACGCGATGATCGAAAATCTCGATTGGAACCTAGGACGGGTGCGCTCAGCGCTCGATGAACTGAAGCTGGCGCACAAGACGCACATCGTCTTCTTCTCTGATCATGGTGACATGCACGGCTCGCACGGACAGTTCTTCAAAGTTTCGCCCTGGGAAGAAGCCATTCGCGTCCCCTTCATCATGGGAGGGCATCTGCCTCAGTATGGACATGATCAGGACTTTCTTCCCCTGCTGATAAATCATGTCGATATTGCGCCAACCAGCCTGGGGTTGTGCGGGGTCACGCCGCCCGAATGGATGGAAGGAACAGACTATTCAGCCTATCGCCTGTTGAAGCCTGAAGTACCTTCGTACCCCGACTCTGCTTACCTGCAAATCCCCATCCCGACTCTTCATCCCGACAGCGTTGACCGGGCTTGGCGTGGGGTGGTCACGCGGGACGGATGGAAGTATGTTGTGCTGGAGGGTCAGCCTTGGCTCATGTTTGATCTAAAGACTGATCCGTACGAATGGGTCAATTTGGCACACAACACGGGTTTTGCGCGGCAGCGACGGCTTCTTCATGACCGCCTGCGGCAGTGGATCGACGATACGAAAGATACCTTTACACTCCTCCGACTCGATGATTAGGAAGGCAAACCTATGCAGCAGATCAGTCAAAATCTCTTCCTGTTCCGGGACACCTGCAACGTGTATGTGATCCGGGACGGCTCAAACGCCGTCATCGTCGAATTCGGCAGCGGCGACGTTCTGGAACATTTAGGAGCGATTGGCGTCAGTCGTGTCCTTGCAGTGCTGATGACGCACCATCACCGCGATGTCGTGCAGGGGCTGGTGCGAGCGGTGGAGGCGGGCATCCCGATCTACGTACCTCATTTCGAACGCGATTTGTTCGCAAACGTCGATAAGCACTGGCAGGCACGCAGCATCGACGACAATTACGATGTCCGGCAGGATCGCTTTAGCCTGTTGAACCCTGTGCCCATCGCGGGGACTCTCGAAGACTACACATGGCAGAGTGTTGGCGATCAGAGGTTCGAGGTTATCCCCACGCCAGGGCATACAACTGGCTCTATCACGCTAATCTCTGTGGTCGATGGCAAGCGGGTTGCCTTCAGTGGCGATCTGATTGCCGAACCGGGCAAGGTCTGGAGCATGGCAGCAACTCAGTGGTCGTACAATGGTCTGGAAGGGGTCGCCGCGAGTATTCTTTCGCTGCGCAACCTCGCTGAGCGTCCGCTCGAAATGCTGCTCCCCACCCATCGAGAACCCTTGTGTGAGCCGCGCAGAGCGATGGAACTGCTCATCGACCGCATGACACAACTCCTGCGCTTACGCCATGTACCCATGCACGACGAGATGCTAAACCATCATCAACATCCCTACCGCCAGATTACACCCCACCTGCTCCACCACTGGCTGTCGGTCGCCAATACCTTCGTTCTGTTATCTGAACGTGGCACCGCTCTGATGTTCGACTTTGGCTATGATATGTTCACAGGCTTCCCGTCTGGCACAGACGTGTCCTCGCGTCGCCCCTTGGCGTACAGCCTGCCCGCCCTTAAGCGCGACTTCAATATCACCGCCATCGATGTGGTCATCCCAACGCATTATCACGATGATCATGTCGCTGGCTTCAATGTCTTGCGTCGCCTCGAAGGTGCGCAGGTTTGGGCAGCAGAGTCTTTCGCAGACATCCTGGTAGAGCCGAAGCGTTACGATCTTCCATGCCTGTGGTACGAGCCGATCACGGTGGATCGACGTCTGCCGCTGGAAACACCTATAGCCTGGGAGGAATACACGCTCACACTCTATGCGCTGCCAGGGCATACGCGCTACGCCGTCGCTATTGCGTTGGAAGTCGATGGCAAGCGTGTGATGATCACAGGCGATCAGTATCAAGACAACGAAACACCTGATCCGAACTACGTCTATGCCAATCGCTTTGAGGCGGATGATTTCGTTCGCAGCGCTGCGCTCTATCGTCGCCTGAACCCCGCCCTGATCCTCACTGGGCATTGGCTGCCGAAGTGGACGACGCCCGAATATTTCGATCAACTCGACGCGGTAAGCGCGGCGACGGCACAGCTTCATCGCGACTTGCTGGTTGATGGCGTCCCCAATGACGACGTTTACGCACGCATTCTGCCTTACCAAACGACGGTTACGCCGGGCAGCACGCTAAGACTGCAAATCGAAATCACCAATCCCCACGACCATCCAGTGGAGGCGTATGTGCGGTTCATCGTGCCGGAGGGTATCGCCATGCTGCCAGATGACTTGGTGAGCCAGGGCATCCGCATGTCGCCGCAGGAGACGGTCGCGGTGACCACGACAATGGTGATAGCTTCCGATTTTCGCACCTACCGCGCACGCATCGCCGTTGACCTAATCCTGGATGGCAGGCGTCTGGGTCAGCAAGCAGAGGCGCTGATATCGTCAGGTTAACGCGCTTCAGCTTGCGATGTGGACATCTACCTGATGCTTGAGAAACGCGCTGCGGATGTCGTCGGGAATGCCGCGATCAGTGATGACGACATCCGGCGCGAAGGCATCCAGAAAACTGGTGAGCGAAACCAGCCCGAACTTGCTGGAGTCCAGCAGCATGATGATGGACCGTGCAGATTTGATCATGGTCTTCTTGACCTGAATTTCCAGCATGTTGGGGTCTGTGAAGCCCGTCGCTTCAGTCCAGCCAGTGGATGAGAGAAACACCTTAGTCGCATGGTGCTCTGAAAAATGCTTTTCGGCGATGGGACCGACAAGTGTGTTGGAGACCTCGCGCAACACACCGCCCGTCGAAATAATCGTGTTGCCTGTCGCGATCTTTTGCAGCTCGAACAAGGTAAACAGGCTGTTGGTCATGACCGTGACATTGCGATAGCTCTCCATGTGAGCGACCATGCCTGTCACCGTCGTGCCGCCCTCCATAATGATAATGTCGCCTTCAGAGACGAAGTGTGTCACAGAGTAGCGTGCGATCTGACGCTTTTCCGCTTCGTGAATGCCCTGCTTCTGTCCAAATTGCAGCTCGTCTAGCGCACGATTGTTAGGGACCGCGCCCCCATGCGTGCGTGTGATCAAGCCCTGATCTTCAAGCTGCTTCAGGTCGCGCCGGATAGTCATTTCCGACACGTCATACTTCAGGCTCAGATCGCTGACGCTGATTGCACGATTGGATTTGATGTCCTCAAGAATACTGGTCAGGCGTTGAACTGGTATCATGAGATGTTGACCTGAGTAGCGTGGTGTTTTGATGCCCGGCATTATAGCATGATGATGTTTTGACACTGGACATTACTCAATCACCACGACCGCCGATTGCGGTGGAATGGTGATTCCATCGGCAGTCGAACGCCATGCGGCATCATCGACCAGACGATAGCGATCCAGCACTTCACCGCTGTCGAGCCGCACCTGGACGGTTGTTGCCCTAGTCTCGTCATAGTTGGCAATGACGACGCCTGATTTGCCGTTGTTTCGATTCACAAAAACGGAATAGGGATGATGCAGTGCGCCATTCGCTGTCACCGCTGCGCCGATCTCATGGCGGAAGTCGCCATCCCAGAAGTAATCGCGCAGTTCACTGCGCAGGGCATCCATCTGTTTGCCGTAAGCGAGCGTCAGCGGGTAATCCTCTAAGCGACCTTTGAAGTTATAAGGCTCGTAGCTGATGATATAGCGATAGAGCAGGCACTGGTTGATCATGCTGCGGTCGTTAAAGCCCGTGACCGCCGTCATGAACAAGCCATCCGGCAGCATATAGCGCGAAAGCGGAATATGCTGTTTGCCCTCGCTGCGGTGATACGAGAGCTGATAGGTATCCATCTCCCAGTCGTAGCAGGCTTCGCCCACGAAGAGAAAGTCTGGGTTTACCGGATCGCTAATGGCATGGAAGTTGTCAATCAGCTTGCGGTCGTTGGCGAAAGTCGGCATCCCGTAGCGATGCCCATGCGTCGTATCGAAACACAACAGTGTTGGCATGTGATGCAGGCACTCGTCGAAAAGCGTGCCATCTGCCCCTAATTCCACCATTTTGCGAAACTCGTCATCGCACACACGCAGGTATTCCTCGCTGCTGAAGCACATGGGAATCAGACGTCTCGTGTTGATGTTGAGAAGCTGTGTAATGGTTTGATACTGATAGCCGCCATGCATATAGTAATCGCCGTAGGGGTCCTTGATCGCCAGTCGGATCAGGTCGCTGCGAAAGCGTTCGGTCGCACGGTCAGCCCAGGTGAACTTGGAGAATAAGATCAGCTTAACCCCCATCGCCTTGATGTCTGCGATTGCCTGCCGGAGTTCCTCAAAAGTGCCCAGTCGAGGATCGGGATCATGCGATGGATTGCCTCTGTCCTGCCCGCCATCATTCCAGCCCACAAGCTGAATCGCCTTCACGCCGTGTCGCGCGCATTCCTCTGCAACCTTTGGCAGATCCGCAAAGCGGATGCGCAGCTCATCCTCAGGAGAGTTAATATGGAGCTGCTGCCAGGCGTGCGGTTCACGCGCCCACTCAGGGATGTGCGGGCGCTTCATCCAGCTATCGCGCCAGCGCCTGTAAATATCGACGCCCTGCTGCCACCCGCCCTCGAAGACTTCCAGCACGACCGGAGTCAGTTCGCGCGTCTCGCCGGGCTTCACGTAGGGCATGTGCGCGGCGGCAAAGCGTGTCGCGATGTCCTTGCCGCTGATTGACGACCCTTCAGGGATGCGCTCGTCAATCGAGCTGCCATAGCCCGGACGGAGTTCCAGCAGCCAGGTGACGAACTCGGTGCTGGCGCTGTTGACCCCGACATACAATCCCTGCTTTGCATCCCGCAAGAGGATGTAGGGCGTCATCGGCGTGCCGGAGGCAGCGTTCCAATCCGGGAGGAGAGTCGGATAATCGACGCCGAAATAGCCGCGCATGTTGTCGAACACGGGGAAGAGGTTGCCTTCATGAGCGGCAGCATAGCGATAGATGAAGGTCTTGAACCACTCGGCACCCGACGGGCGCTGGACATCACCCAGATACGGGCAGTAGGCGCTCTCGATGATTAGGTCGGAGCGATTTTCGAGCGTCATGCTGTAGACCGCCTGCCGCTCCGTCAGCCGGATATCGATCGTGACCGTGACATCATGCTGCCCGCCGAACTCAGAGGTGACACCATTCCAGGTGAAGCGCGCCGCCGTGCCATCTGGGGAGACGGCGACCATTGGTGCAGACTGCTTTTCGCCATAGACCGGATTGTTGCGCCGGTCTGGGAGCGGCATCAGCAGGTAGAACGACAGCCCCAGGTGCGGACGATTGAGAATCTCCCAACGCCCATCCGCCGATGTCAGTCCTACCAGTGCGCCGCTGCCCGGATCAAGTATCAGGCGCAGTGTCGCATTTTGCAGCACAATGTGGGTCACGACATTTCCTCTCGATAGAGCAGATTGCCCAGCAGTAGAAAGACGCTGGCAGTCCACGTATATGCCGAGTCCTTCAGCCCGTTCCCTGTAAAGGGGTCAAAGTTCTCCGCCATGCCGCTGCGGTTCGCCATTTCGCAGAATCGGCGGCTGACCTCGAGCGCAAGTTCACGTTCACCGCAGGCGAGCAGCCCATCGACGATCTGGTAGGTATAGGGTGCCCAGATCGCGCCGCTCCAGTAGCCGTCCGGCACGAAATAGGGGCTGGTGGGATGTTCGCTGGGGATACCATACTCGGTCATGAAACGTCTGACTTCCAGCACCAATCGCTCACGGATGTTTGAGGGCAGACGCTCGCCAAGGATCAGCGGCACCAGCATCAGCGCACTGTCGCCGCTGACCCTAGCGCCCGTAAGTGCATGTCGCGCCACAAACCGCTCGCCTGTCCAGAAGTAGGCGATCATGCGTACCAGAAGTTCGTCCGCACGCTTTGTCCATGCAACGGCTTCCTCTGGCTTGCCCAAACTGCTCGCTATCTCTGCGAGAACATCCATTTGCACGATGAGATACGCGCACAGGTCGGGGCTTTGCACAGGAAGACCATCGGCGGTTGCTGTGCCGTTATCCCACCCACTGTCGTTGCCATGAAAGTACTTCGGGATAATGTCGCCGGACTCACAACGATAGGTAAACCACCAGTCCGTCCAACGCACGAGCGGCGTGTAGATCTCTTGCAGTCGATTGTCGTCAACAAGTCCCGGGCTTTGCATCAAATGGCGTAGCGTCCAGCCGTGAACAGGTGGCTTGCAAAACGAGAATGAGCATAAGCTATCTGCAAGAAAGTCCGGCAGTGCTCCCTGTTCATCCTGATGGTCGAAGAAGAGGGCAAACTGATCCCATGCCAGCGAGGGATTCTGCCGTGCCAGCGCCAGCGCGTTGAAGCAGTGGTCCCAGCTCCAGGCTCGGTTCATCAGGTCCTTTGACATCAGCATTGTTGGACGGCGCAGGTGACCTTGTGGTGCAACCACTGAACTCCAATGCACTAAAGCAGCCGTCTCTCGTCCGATGCGCCAGCGTTCCGGGACTTGTAGAGCAGTATCCAGCCATCCCGCGAAATCGCGCGCATTTTGGGCAACTGCTTCCTCAAGATTGAGCGCTGTGCGCGCGTCATGCCGCCACACACTCGTGTACAGATGAATCTGCCCTTCGCTGATGCCCTGCTCATCCGGCAGAAAATCGGCTGTGATGGTGGTTGTGTGAATTCTGTCCCAGGGCGCATCAACGCGGAGCGTACCGCGCTGGCTTCTTAGACCTGCCTTGATGTCTGCGTCGAAGGTATTGACCTCCCAGCGCATCCCATCCGGCGAGAAGGCGTAATCGAACATGCGCTCCACAGTCTTGCGGATCAGGCGCAACCCCACACCTTGCCCACGCACCAGCACGCTGTCGATGCCGACCGCGCAAAACACGACGCCGCCAACTTCGCTGACAAGCACGAGTCGTTCAGGGTGCATTTCGATCTGAAACGGCAGGCGGGTTCCGGCTCGGTCGATCACCGTGAGTTCGAATAATTCTTCGCCATCGTTCCATCGACCACCATACATACTCTGGAGGTATAAGGAACCTCTACGCTCGACAATCGAGAGATACGACCCATAACGACTGTAGGCATTGCGCAGTGTGGTGAGTGCGCTTTTGTGAAAGAAGGATGACATCACGGGTCGGCTCCAACTGTCTCAGTCGCCAGACGGCTCAGGTTGGTCTGCGCGCTCCAGATTGCCCTTGTTGGCAGTGGCGGTCAGCCTGCGCATATGCTCGGCGTCCTGCGCCATCTCTTCTGCCGAACGAACGGCGATGCGCGCCACGCCCTGGGTGGTCATCGTTCGGACGCGCGTGCCGTTTGCTTCTGCGCTCGCCAGTCGTTCGCGGGCAGCGGGGATGGCATCGGCATACTGGGGCAGCCACTGCGCCTGGGCGACCAGCATCTCGTCCGTCATTTGCCAGACCTCTTCGGGGTTGCAGACCGCGCCCACCAGCGGGTCATGCAGCATCGCCAGCTTGAGCAGGTTCACGTCGCCGTGTACCGCTGCCTCGACGCCCATCTGCTGCACACGCACGCTCGCCGCGCAGGTCGCCGCACAGCCCAGCGGCAGGTCGCCGACAGCGGTCATGTGAATGCCCGCGCTATCGACCAGACCAGGGACTTCGACGACGCACCCTTGCGGCAGGTTAGTGATGTGCCCATTGTTGACGACATTGAAAGTGCCGCGATGCGGACGCCCGGCCTCCAGAGCCTCGATGATGTAGGAGCCGTGTTCTTCGGTTCGGATGTCTGGGGAGATCGTCGGCGCGGGCTGCGCCATCCAGTTGGGGAAGTCCGTCTCGAACCAGTTGCGGCTTTCCGTGCAGATGCGCAGATAGCCGCCTGTTTCGCCATTGATCCAGTCCGACAGGTCAATCCACTGCGGAATTTCATCCAGGCGCTTGCGATACCAGGGCAGGTACTCGCTCAGATGCCCGTTCGACTCGGTGCTGTAGTAACCGAAGCGCTTGAGCACGTCGATGCGCACTTTCTCGGTGTTTCGGAAGGTCGGGTGTTCACTGAACAGGCTGGACAGCAGCGGCAGAAAATCTAGCCCACGCCACACAACCTTGAGGAACCATGTCTGATGATTGATGCCCGCCGGGACGACCTGCACGTCCCGACGATGCAGCTTCTCGTCCTGGGCGAGCAGCCCTTCGCGCTTCGCCCACAGTTCGACGCATTCGGTAATCTGCCAGTGCGCCACCGTCACCCCATGGCACAACCCGACGGTGTTGACGCCGCCATACTGGTTGCATGCCCAGGTGTTCATCGCCATCGGGTTCGAGTAATTCATGAACAGCGCGCCCGGCTTCGAGACCTCGCGGATGTCCTTGCAGAAATCGAGCAGCGCTGGGATGGTGCGCTGGGCGTACATTAAGCCGCCCGCACAGAGCGTATCACCGACGCACTGATCGACACCGTACTTGAGCGGGATGTCGATGTCGGTCCTGAATGCCTCCAGCCCTCCTTGGCGGATCAGGCACAGGATATAGTCGGCATTCGCCAAGGCGCGGCGGCGGTCGGTCGTCGCTTCGATCTTCGCGGGCAGCCCGTTAGCGGCGATGTCGCGTTCGCACAAGGCGGTGACCATCTCCAGGTTTCGTTCGGAGATGTCGGTGAACGCGAAGGTCGAGTCGACCAGCTCAGGGACGGTCAGGACATCGTGCATCAGCTCGCGGGTGAAACCAATCGACCCCGCGCCGATCATCGCAATCTTGAGAGGCATCTACTTTGTTCTCCAGCTACAACATACGTTAAGCGCGATTTATCCCTTGACCGCACCGGTAGTCAAGCCGCGCGCGAGCTGATCCTGCAAGAGCAGATACAGGATGACAATCGGCGTACCTGCAACCAGCGCGCCCGCCGCGAACATGCCCCAGTCCTTGTTGAACTGCACGTTAATGAAGCTATACAAACCGACCATCACCGTCCAGTTCTCTTTGTCGCGCAGAATGATACGCGCCAGCACGAAGTCGTTGAACGTGGCGATGAAGGCGATCACGCCGATGACGACGATCATGGGGCGAGCCAGCGGAAAGATCAGCATCCAGAACGTCTGCCAGGCGGTAGCACCGTCAACTTTCGCAGACTCGTCAATTTCTCTGGGGATAGTATCGAGAAAGCCCTTCATCAGCCAGGTGTTAAGCCCCGCCGACCCCGCGACATAGACCAGGATCAGACCGCCCAATGCGTTTAACCCGAACATATTCAGGAATGACCAGTCGATGAAACTGAGGAATGGCAGCACCTGTGGGATAGCGGTCGAGAGCCTGCCGATTTCCAACAGGATCAGGAAGATTGCCACCATCGCCAGCAAGTTTGGGAACGCCTGCAAGAGCATGACTCCTAACAGCAGCGTTTTGCGCCCATAGAAGCGAAAGCGCGAAAAGGCGTAGGCGCTCAGGATTGTGGAAAGAAGGATCAGAGCGGTGCTGGTGACGGAGACGATGACGGAATTGATCACCCAGTTCCAGAACGGGAAGACCTCCAGCGACTCTGCATCGAACATCAACTTTCTAAAGTTCACCGTCATGTCGCTCAGGTTTTCGACCCCACTCGGCAGCAGTGTCTGTGTCGTCAGGGTTCCTTCGGGGTTGATCGCCGACGAGACGACAAACACGACTGGAAGCAGCGCGAAGCCGGTCGCCAGCAGCACAAGGATCATGCGCCAGGTCGTGCCGAAGAGTCGCTCCCTGGGCGAGGCGATCATGGAGGGCTGGTCACGCTCTTCTTCAGTGCGCGTGCGCGTGTTGGTGCGGGTGCGACTAGACATTTTCGCTGATCCTTTCCCAGCGGGCGACAAAGCGATAGTTGAACAGCGCAATGACGACCATAACCACGAAAATCATCAGGGTAATTGCCGAGGCATACCCAAAATCTGCGTTCGCGCCAAAGGCAAGATTGTAGGTATAGCTGATCAGGATGTCGGTGTAGCCTGCGGTCGTTGCGATGCCAGGCATCGGCGGGTTGCCTTTGGTCAGGAGTTCGATCAGCAGGTAGTTATTGAAGGTGAAGGTGAAGGACGCGATCAGCAGGGGTCCGACGCTGATCAGGAGCATTGGCAGTGTGATCTTCCAGAAGCTGTGCCAAGGCTTTGCGCCATCGACCGCTGCCGCCTCGTACATCTCTGAGGGGATCGCTTTGAGTGCGCCGCTGCACACCAGCATCATGTAGGGATAGCCTATCCACAAATCGACCAGCAGAACTGCGATTTTTGCCGCCCAGGGGTCGGCAAACCAGGGGATGCGGTAGCCTGTCAGGTCGGCAATCGCATTGGTGACGATGCCCACTGTCTGGTTCAGCAGCCCGCCCCAGATCAGGATTGAGATAACGGCGGGAATCGCATAGGGAATGAAGATCAGTGAGCGCCAGAACTTGGCGAACGGAATGAAGGGACTATCCAACACAATTGCCATCAGAAGTCCAAATGCGAAGGAGATGACCACCGCCAGAATCGCGTAGATCACCGTCCAGACCGAGATGTCGAGCAGCGGTGTGAGCAGCGCGGGGTTGGCGAACAATTGCTGGAAATTCGCGAGTCCGATATTGACACGATAACCGGGTACGAGCGCGTTCTCCGCCGTCCCGCCTTCCGGAATGAACAAGCCCTGTGCATCGTCCGCAATGTATCGCGTATTGGTTTCCTGATCGAGCAGGCTGTTGGTCGCCTCGTCATAGACATAGCGCTGAAGGAGTGGTCGCGCCGCCTGCCGACTACTGAGGATGGCTGCCGTATCGTTGTCAACACCAAAGATGGCGCTTTGCAGTGCCGACAACGAACGCGTTTGCTCGGCTCTGGTGAGGAGTCGATAGCCTGCATATTCTGTCGGCGGTTCAGCAGGGGGCGTGGTAACTTCCACGATAGCTGCGCCGACGGGAGCGAAAGCGACGACAGGACCGTCTGTAGCGTCGGTCGTGGACAACCATAAGGCGAAGTTGCCAGCGCTGTTCTGATAAACGCTCCAGCTATACGTCTGCGCGTCTTCGGGGATAAACTGCTGGCGTCCGAGTAGCGAAATCGTTTGCCCTTTGGTCAGCATATGCCCGTCGCCGTAATTTGAGAAGCCCGTTACGACGGTATAGACGATGGGGTAGATGACGAAGAGGATGGCGAGCAGGAGTCCCGGCGCGATCCAGCGTAAGGGCCACAGGCGGGGAACGAAGATGACGATGTTTGCCAGAAGTGTGATGATGAAGAAGACGGCTGCTAAGTTTAGGTTGTCATCTCTCAGGAAGGCGTAAATGAAAGTAAGCGCCAGGGCGTTGAATGCTGCCAAACCCAGGTAGCGGACGAGAAGTCCAAACACACTGGTACTCCCAGGCTCGGATGGGGACGAGTCGAGAGACTGACCAAGTGTCGCATCTATTCGTGTTGTCATACTATGCTCCAGAAGCATCAAAACGAAGCATCTGTGGACTGCTAACCGTGCGATTGGCTTGACTTCCTTAGGAAGTCAAGCCGCTGCTTCGCAGATGCGCTCAATCTTAGCTTGAGTCGCCCATCTCAGTTTATGACGACTCTATTTCTGTCCTGATCTGTTCGACCGCGTTATTCATGGTTTCTGTCGGGTCTTCGCCTTGCGCAATCAGGATGGTGGCGTTCGCCCAGGCACCATACAAAGTGCCAAATTCGGGGATATTCGGAGGCACGATTGCTGTTTCGCCAGCGGCGATGAAGCCCGGCAGGTTCGGGTCGCCCTCGATTTCCACCGAAAGGAATGCCGGGAAGCGCGTCAGCGCGCTGCCGCCTTCAGCGGTCAGCAGTGTGCGCATGGTGTCGGGTCGCATCATGAAATCGAGCACGAAGGCTTCCGCCAGCAGCTTCTTTTCGCTAAATGCGTTAATGGCGAGTCCATAGCCACTCATCATTGCGTTGCCATGCTCGACTGCACCTACACCTGGCAGGGGATCAATGCTGTAATTGATACCAGAGTCGATCAGGCGCTGCGACCACCAGGGACCGGTGATGAACATCCCGATTTCACCCTCTTCAAACAGACCGAGGATGACCTCATCGCCCATGTCCACATCCGCCAACCCGTCAGCATAGTAATCGCTCAACCACTGCGCAGCCGCCAGCCCGCCTTCGCTGTTCAAGCCTATGTCGTCGAGGTTGTAACTTCCATCCTCGTTTTGCCCGAACGGGTAAGTGCCGAAAGCCGTCCACATCGCATACTGATGATACGGATCGCCAAACAGGGGGACGTAGCCATAACGGGCTGCGCCAGACTCCATGATCTGTGCGGAAATCTCGCGTACTTCATCCCAGGTCGCGGGTGCTTCCGGCACCAGATCGACATTGCGCACAAAAGCGACATTCTCGTAGGCGAACGGCACCGCCCAGTTTTGTCCCTGATAGTTAAACAACTGGAGCGACGACGGATGGAACTGGTCTTCCATTCCGCTCAGATCAATCGGCTCAATCACGCCGTTATCGACCAACTGTGTCACCGTGAAGGTCAGGAATACGTCAGGACCTTCGCCGACCGGTGCAAAGTTGAGGACATCGGTCGGGATTTGGTCGAACGGGAGTTCCTGATATTCGACGGCGACACCAAATTCCTCTTCAAACTGCTCACCCAGGATCAGCAGTGCCTCGCTGTGATCGGCGAAGCCCCAGACGGTGATGCTGTCCTGCGCGGCGACAGGAGCAAGCCCGACGAGGAGGACGAGGGCGGATAGAATGGCAACAAACAATGGCGTTCTACATTTCATGGCTTTGCATTCCTTTCCAATAGGACAAATAGAGGTATGTACGATTGCACCAGCAGTCGATTTAGACTGCACCAGTACCATGGTTGAGGAGATGAAAAAGCTTCATTCTCGAACATGCTAATTGTCATTTTATGTTTTATTTACGCAAAATAACACAGGATTAGTGCGGTGTCAAATTTTGTGAGATGAATTGTGAGCCTGGATCTCACTAAAAACGCGGTCACTAGCTGAAAGATTTGTCCTTGCTTCCAATGCGCGCTGCCAAAGCATCTGTTTGACGCCGCAAGGTTACGCGCTATAATGTGTTTTATAAACACAAAATAACAAATACGAGGCGGTCACTACGAATGATGGATGTGTCGCAATTGATCTCATTCGACAGAATAAACGCTGCTATTCCGAATGCCGCTGTTGTTGAACGTCGCCTCAGTCACCTGCGCGGTGTTTTTGCCGACCCCCACGCCTACGCGGGCGCACTCGAGCAGGGCGACCCGCTGGTCTACAGCGTCGCCAGTGTCGAGCCTGCGGGTGGCGAAGGTGATTTGCATTATGGCATCGGCAAGATCATGCCGGGGCGCGTGGGGCAGGAATACTTTCTGACACGCGGGCATTTCCACCAGTGGCGACCTGCCGCCGAGATCTACATCGGTCTCACGGGCAGCGGCGTCATGCTGCTCGAACATGAACAAACACGCCGCGCTTACAGCGTTGATCTGCTACCCGACAGCGTCGTTTATGTGCCGGGTCACACGGCGCATCGCACCGTCAACGTCGGCGACGCGCCACTCACCTATCTCGGCATCTATCCGGCGCGGGCAGGGCACGATTATGGGGCGCTGGAGGAGCGCAACTTCGCGCAGGTAGTTGTCGTGCAGGATGGTAGACCGGTCGTTTTGGATCGTGAGCACTTTTTAGCCAGCCTGCCCATCCTCCGCTGAGTATGTATAAGGACATGTCGACGATGACCACCTACGTCACCAAACCTATCCCAGATACCATGCCAGACATCGATCATGTCGTGCGCCCCTGGGGATCGTTTGAGCAGTACGCCTTCAACGAGGATGTGACCGTCAGCCTGATGACGGTTACGGCGGGGCAGCGTCTGAGCCTGCAATCGCACACCGGACGCGCCGAACTGTGGATCGTACTCGATGACGGCGCGGCAGTGCAGGTGAATGATGACCTCTTCTACCCGAAAGCAGGCGATAAAGTCTGGATTCCGGCGAACGCCAGACACCGCCTGAGCAGCACAGGACCTAATGTGCGCGTGCTGGAGGTCGCCTTTGGCAACTGGCAGCAGGCGGACATCACCCGCTACGAAGATGACTTCAAGCGCCCCGAACAGGGGGAATAAGCCTCATGGCGCTCCGCAAAACGTCGCAGGAACTTGCACCGCTGCATCATCCGTCGCTACCAGATGGGCAGTATGACATCTATCCCGCCTTCCCGATTGGCGATGGTAAGATCGACATCGGCAGTGAGGCGCTGGCGGACGTGCTGCACCAGCACAAGCGTGTCGTTATCGACGGATATGTCGGCGTACTGTGGGATTTGCTGCGCGAGCAGATCACTGCTGCTTTCAAGGCGCGGGGCGTCGATGCTGCCTGGGTCGATGTGCGCAGTGCGCTTCTGCCAGAAGCGGAGATCAACGCACTGATTGCGCCGTTTATGGGCGGCGCTGACCCGATCTTTGGCACGCGCTTCACCGGAACGCTGGCGAACTTCTTCGACATGAACGCGCGGACAGCGCTTCAGCCCGATGACAGCGCCGACATCTCGATCCTGTACGGCTGCGGGGCGGCGCTGGTGGGCTGGGATGATGCATTCCTGGTCTACGTCGATGTGCCAAAGAACGAAATCCAGTTTCGTTCGCGCGCGGGCAGTGTCGTCAATCTGGGGGCGCGCGAACCCACCGATCCAAAGGTGATGTACAAGCGCTTCTACTTCGTCGATTGGGTCGCACTTAACGCGCACAAGGCGGCGCTGACACCGCGCATCGATCTCATCGTCGATGGTCAGCGACCTGACACCCCGGTGTTTACGACCGGAGAGTACATGCGCGATGCACTCGTGCGGATGAGCCGCAGCTACTTTCGTGTGCGCCCCTGGTTCGAGCCGGGTGCATGGGGTGGGCAGTGGATCAAGCAGCGCATCCCCCAGCTTCCGCAGGACGCACCGAATTATGCCTGGTCGTTCGAGCTGATCGTGCCTGAGAACGGCTTGATGCTGGAGAGCGACGGCGTGCTGTTAGAGCTGTCATTCGACTTCCTGATGTATCACGATCATCAGGCGGTGCTGGGACACTCGGCGGAACGCTTCGGCTATGAATTCCCAATCCGCTTCGACTTCCTCGATACGTTCGATGGCGGCAATCTCTCGGTGCAGTGCCACCCCAGCCCGGAATTTGCCAGACACCACTTTGGCGAGAGTTTCACCCAGGATGAGACCTACTACATCTTGGACTGCGGGGATGATGCGACGGTCTACCTCGGTTTCCAGGACGGCATCGATCCGCAGGCGTTCCGCACGGCGCTGGTGCGCAGCTTCGCGGAGGCGAGCGCGGTCGATGTCGAGCAGTTTGTGCGCGCCTTCCCGGCGCGCAAGCACGACCTGTTCCTGATACCAAACGGGACGATCCACTGCTCAGGGAAGAACAACCTTGTGCTGGAGATCAGCGCGACACCCTACATCTTCACGTTCAAAATGTACGATTGGCTGCGCCTGGATCTCGACGGCAAGCCGCGCCCGCTTAATATCGACCGCGCCTTCGAGAATCTGCACTTCGAGCGGCAGGGCGCGCGCGTCGAGCAGGAGCTGATCTCCAAGCCGTACCTACAGACGAGCGGCGATGGCTGGCGACTGATCCATGTGCCGACTCACCCCGTTCATTTCTACGATGTGCGGCGCTATGAGATCGATCCCGGTTGCGCGGTCGAGGTGACGACGGACGGCTCTCCACAGGTGATGAGCCTGGTCGAAGGGACGACGATCCTGCTGGACACCCCGCAGAGAAGGCAGGTGCGCTTCAGCTATGCCGAGACGTTTGTTGTTCCGGCGGCGGCTGGGCGCTTCCGCCTTGTCAACGACACGGACGAACTCGCGATGGTCGTCGTGGGTTTCATGAAGAATGGGCACGCATGAGCGCCCACTATCTTGGCGTCGATGGCGGCGGCACGAAGACTCAGGCAGTCATCCTCAATGATGTCGGAAACGTGTGTGGCATCGGCGTGGCGGGCGCGTCGAACTTCGGTAACACCAGCGTGGAGCTGGCGCGGCGGAGTATCGGCGCGGCGGTACACCTGGCGGCAGCCGAGGCGGGCGTTGACGACTCATATTTCGCAGCAGCGTTCCTCGGCATCGCGGGCGTGGTCTCAGAGAGCGACCGCGATGTCGTACGCGAAATCGCTCGGCATCTTCGGCTCGCCCCGGAGGATACAATCGGTGTCGATCACGACTGCCGGATCGCGCTGGCGGGTGGGCTGGCGGGCGAACCGGGCATTGTGCAGATCATCGGCACCGGCACGTCGTGCTTTGGCATGAACGCCCAGGGCGAGCGCTGGATGTGCGGCGGTTGGGGACACCTGATCGCGGATGAGGGCGGTGGCTACTGGCTGGGCATTCAGGCGATCAAAGCCGCTGCTGCTGCCTACGATGGGCGCGGCGAAGCGACCCTCATGCATGATGCAGTGCTTCAGGCGTTGGGGATCGAGGGCATCCCGCAGATCATGCAGCGTCTCTATTCCGCCAAGATCACTGTGAGTGAAATTGCGGCACTCAGTCGCGTCGTCGTCGCTGCCGCCGAACAGCACGACCGGGCTGCGCAGGCGATCATCGCCAGCGGTATGGACGAGGTGGCACGCTGTGTCGTCGCCGTCGCCCAGCGCCTCACGCTGGGTGATGCACCGAGTCTCGTCTGCGTAGGCGGGATGATGCAGGCGGGCAGCATCATCACCACACCGCTGGCGCAAGCGGTCCTTCGTCGCCTGCCCGCCTGTCGCATCGTGCAACCTCGGTTCCCGGCGGCTGTCGGCGCGGCGTTGCTGGCGCGACAGATGTGCGCTCCGCTGGACGACCAGTTTCTCACAACTCTCAAGACCAGCCTACAGCAAAGACAATAAGAGATGACCACACGACAAGTGACGCATCAATATGCATCGAGTGTGACCTGGACGTGCATCGGGCATCCCGATGACCCGCACAAGACGTTGGTGAGCGAAGAAGGCGCGCTGCTCTATGACTACGTCAATTCGATCCCGGCGGAGGGCGTCTACTGGTTTAACAAGGTCTTCAGCTTTGGCTTGCAAAGCCCAAAGCGGTTAACAGGCATCACACAGTCCACCACGACGGCGAAACACCCCTTTGTCGAGACGACGATTGAGTACCCACACGCGCTGCTCCGGCTGCTCGCCTTCGGTCATGAACATGAGGGCAAACGCACCGATATTGTGTTGTGGACGGTCGAATGTGCGCCGGGCTATGATACGGTCGATACGGCGGTCTGGGTCGATGGTCAAGCACTCGGCAAGGTCTTCATAGTACCGGAAACCGAGATCGATCCAAATGAGATTTTCAGCAGCGAGCAGTCGCCAACCATCTACATGGTCGATGCGCAGCACTGGAAGCACATCCCATCGCTGTTCCTGGTCCCGGCGCATCAGGCGAAATACTCCGACTCTGCTTCCTCCGAGGGACGCCTTGCCTATGTCTCCGCGCCCTACCCGCTGCAAATGGCGCAGGCGCAGCACTTCGGTCCTGTCGCACGAATGCGCACGCCCATCCTGACGGTGACAGCAAACACCCCTGTACACGGAGCCTTCATCTTTCCGGTCAATCATGCTGATGTCGAGGGCTGCGATCTGACATGGGCGCAGGCGGCGCTGGAAGCAGAACGGCGCTTCTGGGACACATATCCGACCAAACCGCTCGACTGGCACATCCCCGACACGGGCATCATGGACATGATCGACGCCTGCGCACGCAACATCCTGCAAGCACGTGAGATCAAGGACGGGCTGCCGGAATTCCAGGTTGGACCGACCAGCTATCGTGGCTTATGGGTGGTCGATGGCTACTTCATCCTGGAAGCAGCGCGCTACCTGGGGCACGCCAGCGCGGGTGAGCAGGGGATCAATGCGCTGCTGCGCCGTGTCCAGCCGAGCGGTGCGATCATGCAGCTCGACTTTCATCCGAAAGAGACGGGCATCTCGATCGCGACGCTCATTCGCCAGTGCGAGCTGAACGACGATTGGGAGCGGCTGGCGTCGATGTGGAGCGTCATCCAGAACGGCGTGAGCTATATCCGCTGGTTGCGTGAAGAGTCGAAAAAGCGGGGTGAAGGCGCGGCGGAGTACAATCTGATGCCCGCGACGTTTGCCGATGGCGGCATGGGTGGCAATCGCCCCGAATACACCACCGCCCTCTGGACGCTGGCGGGCTTGAAGAAGGCGGTCGAGGCGGCGAAGAAGCTCGGCTACACTGCCGATGTTGAGCGCTTCACGTTTGAGTACGAAGATTTGCTGTCGGTCTTCCGCGAAAAGGCGGCGCGCGACGTGCGGACGATGCCCGATGGCACGCCGTATCTGCCGATCTGTATGCCGGGCGCGAGCAGCGAACATGTGCAGATCCCCGATTACGAGGGCGAGGTCAGCCCGTACTATCGGATGAATCCTGGGACGGCGACCTGGGCGCTAGCACATGCCATCTACCCTGGCGAGGTCTTCGCGCCCGATGATCCACTCGTGCAGAACTTCTGCCATCTGCTCGAGCTGATCGACGAGGAAGAGGGTGTGCCAGCCAACACCGGTTGGATTCCGTACAACGCGCTCTGGAACTACTCGGCGGGCTTTAACGGGCATGTTTGGTTGTACGCAGGGCGCGCGGACAAGGCGATTGACTATCTTTATGACTTCGCCAATCATGCCAGTCCAACGCGCGTCTGGCGAGAGGAGCAGAGCCTGCGTAGCGCGACATATGAGCAGCTCGTCGGCGATATGCCGCACAACTGGGCGTCTGCCGAGTTCATCCGCCTGGCGCGCAGCCTGCTTGTGTTCGAGCATTCGCAGGGCTTGGACTTGCTGATGGGGGTGGCACCTGAATGGCTCCAGCCGAACGCGAGCATACGCCTGGAGGCGACGCCGACGCGCTACGGCGCGGTGACGCTCGATCTGTCGTTGGACGCGGCTGGCGATGGGGCACTGCATCTGACATTTGATACGACGCGCAGCCAGCAGCCGAAACGCATTCTGCTGTATCGTCCTGAGGGCTTCACGCGCGTGATACTTGAGGACAGGGCTGAAACCGCAGCGACTACAAAGATAGAGCTGCCGTTCGTTGCGCAGCAGACAATCCGGCTTCTGCACTAATCATCCTATGCGGAAGCGTTACAATTTGCAGCATTGCTTGCCTTGCGTCTAACTCCCGGAGATCATCATGCCTCTCCTGTTCGATATGCCATTTGACCAATTGCAGACGTACCAGGGCACCAACCCCAAGCCTGACGACTTTGACCAGTACTGGGACAGCGCGCTTGCTGAGATGCGTGCGCTCGACGATCAGCTTGAGCTGATTCCGGCAGACTTCACATGCAGTTTCGCTGACTGCTTCCATCTGTATTTCACGGGTGTCGGTGGCGCGCGCATCCATGCCAAATTCGTGCGACCCAGGCAGAAGGCGACAAAGCATCCTGCCATACTGATCTTTCACGGCTATACGGGTGCATCGCCAGATTGGGTCGAGCTGCTCGCATTCCCCGCGCAAGGGTTCGTTGTCGCGGCAATGGACTGTCGCGGGCAAGGCGGGCGCTCGGAAGATGTCGGTGGGCACAAGGGGACGACCCACAGCGGGCAGATCATTCGCGGCTTGGACGGTCCGCCTGAAAACCTACTGTTCAGGCATATTTTCCTGGATACGGCACAACTTGCTCGCATTTTGATGGTAATGCCCGAAGTCGATGAGACGCGCGTCGGCGTGACGGGCGGCAGCCAGGGTGGCGGACTGACCCTGGCATGCGCCGCGCTGGAGCCGCGTATTCGACGTGCCGCGCCATCCTTCCCGTTCCTGTGCGACTATCAGCGGGTGTGGGAGATGGATCAGGCGAAAGATGCCTACGAAGAACTCAAGACCTACTTCCGTCATCATGACCCACTGCACCAGAGAGAAGGCGAGATATTCCGAAAGCTGGGCTACATCGACGTGCAGCATCTCGCGCCGCGCATCCGTGCGGAAGTCCTGATGGGTGTTGGGCTGATGGACACTATCTGCCCACCCTCGACGCAGTTCGCCGCCTACAACAAGATCACATCAGCGAAGTCGCTGGCGGTGTATCCCGATTTCGGACACGAGTGGCTCCCACGCCTTGGCGATAGGGTCTTTCAGTTCATGAAGCCGTTGTCGGAAGGCTAGCTCGCAATGTGAGCAATGCGGTGCTTGAGAAACGCGCTATGGATGTCGTCGAGAATGCCTGGATAGCTAAGCCATCTGCGGGTCAAGGTCGCGGCGTACGTTCGTTACTTCAATCACGCGCGTCCGCATCAGGCATCAACGGTCATATCCCGATCCCTGCCAGTGCTGTAGTAGCAAAAAACTGTATCGACGCGGTGTTTCCCGTGCGTCAAGCAGCTCGATAGTAGTCGTGGAGCACACCTCCGAGGAGATCGCGCCGCTTGACCGTCCCGCTGATTGAACGTTCCGGGGCTGGATCAGGAATCTTTTGCCCAATCCCCTGATGCGGTCGTGCCGTGTTGAAAAGACGCTCATACTCGTGCAGCACATTCTTCAGATGCGCCGGGTTGAGTATGATCACCCGGTCGAGACATTCCTCACGCACCGAGCGCACCCAGCGTTCGGCATAAGCGTTTGCACGCGGGGCTCGTACCGGTGTGTGGACAACCTCGATCCCTTCAGACGCAAACACGGCATCAAACGACATGCCATACTTGTCATCGTTATTCCGAATGAGATGCGTGAACCCTTCTTCCTGCTCCTGCAGGTTCCAGACGAGCTGGCGCGCTTGCTGGGTCACCCACGCCTGCGTTGGATGAGTGGTCACGTCGGCGATATGGATACGACGTGTCCCGACCTCGATGAAGAAGAAGACGTAGAGCGTTTGCAGGCGAATGGTCTCGACGGTGAAGAAATCACACGCCAACAATGTGCCCTGGTAGTGATTGAGGAAGGTTCGCCATGTCGAGGATGGCCTTCTTTGTGGAACGGGCACAATGCCGTGTCGGCGCAGAATCTGGCGGACTGTTTCATGGCTGATCCGGTAGCCGAGCTTCTTCAGTTCTCCGGTGATGCGGTCATCGCCCCAACGGTTTTCTCGGCCGAGTTGGAGCACCAACTGGATGATCTCGGGCTCAACAGCGGGTCGCCCCACTTTCTTCGCTTGCTGGTTGAAGGTCCACTTGCGTTTGACGAGCTCACGGTGCCACCGGAGGAGGGTATCGGGGCTGAAGACCAGGTTCAACTGCTCCAGTTGAGCCTTGGGCAATACGACCATCCGTCGGAGCTGCTCAACCACCGCCAACAACAGCAGTTTTTCCGGGCGAGTGATGGTCGGCCCGCGTTTCTGATGCCGCCGCAGGATCAGAAGCTGCTGGCGCAGCAACAGGAGTTCAACGGTTTTGGCATCCGGTGCGAGCCGACTGAAGCGCAGACTTTCCCAGAGCAGAAGCACAACAAGATAGATGAAATGCCAGATCATCGATGAATGGTTTGCTCGAAATGGTCAGATCGTCGGATTATACCGATTCTAGGTTGGATTTGTTGCTACTACAGGGCTGCACCATGACTATCGGCGAGTCTCATGAGGCGTCATTTTACCCTCGGATACGCGAAGTAGCCCCCACACGGCGTAACTGCCTGCGTAGCTCATGCCGGGCGAATTTTGGTAGAAGATACGCCCGGCAAAACTCGACATTCTATATGCGTTTGCGCTGTTGTTAGCAGCCTGGCAGGCGCGCCTCGCCATTCCGCTGACCGTAATTCTCCGCGACATCTTGCACGTTCGCGGCGGAAATCCAGCCGGACGTGTTCGGCGTGATTTGCAGACGGTAGAACTGACGGTCGGCGCTGATTTCAACTGCGAAGTACGTTTGGCAGGTGCGGACGTTTAGCCCGGTGCTGCTGCCACTCGGCGCGCTCAACAAGGCACTATTCGTGTTGACAAGCACCAGATTGGGGGAGATGCGCGTGTTGGTGCTGCTCGGTGCAGGTGTGGCGGTGCTGCTCGTTTGTGTCGGCTGTGCGGTCCCTGCGGCAGGGGCTGCGGTGGTGGCGACCGTCACGCTCGGCGCAGCAAGCGGCACGCCGCTGCATGATGCGGGTGAGCCGTTGCGCTGCCCATAGTTCTCGCCAACATCCTGCACGACACTCGCGCTGACCCAGACGCTCACGCTCGGCGTGATGAACAAGCGCGCGAACTGACCATCGCTGCTGACTTCTCGCAGGTAGAAGGTCTGGCAGGCGCGCAGCACATTGTTGGTGGGGCTGCCACCAGGACCCGTCAGCACGCGCGTGTCGCCCACTAGGACGACCAGGTTGGGCTGCTGCGCGGCGGCTGGCAGCACAAGCAGCGACAGCAGAAGCGCGACAACCACAGCGATTCCGAAACGTTTGAGAACCATGACAGACTCCTTAGCTGGTGTGATACAGTGGCGAGATGACCGCTGAAACAACTTCCTCGGGGTGGGTGTAAGGGGCGTTTCAACGCTCATCTCATCTGTCAGCATAGATGTTTAGGAGAGCGAAGTCGTCAGAAGGGTGTCGATCTTGGTCAGCCGGATTCAAGAGTGTGCCTGTGCAAAATGCAGAGGCACACTCAGCATACTGCCGATCAACACTCTGCACCGAAGTATAGATAGTCGCGGATGACCCAGCCGACCTGACCATTGTGGCTCACCTGCCACCAGATGCGGTCATCCGTCGTCTCGGTTGCGGTCAATGTCGTCCCGTTGGGGATTGTGGTCAGGATCGCTGTGTCGGTACCGGGTGACTGTCGCAGATTGAGATTTGCGCCTGTCGTGACCTGGCAGATCGCGCTGCCATCTGTCGTCGTCGTCGGATTTCCATCGGCGTTCGGTGTTGCCAGTGCGGGCATCGCGCCAGGCGTAGAGGTGGGCAGCACGAGCGCAGGCAGCGTTGGCATGGGCGTTGCGCTGGGGAACGGCGTGAAGGTTGCCGTCGGCATGAGCGTCGGCGTCGACTGCGCTGTCGGCGAAGGGGTGGGTGATGCCAAAGATCCCACGAATACTTCGCCGCTCGACCCCATGTCGCCCTCCATAGGCGATGCCGCTAGCGCCGTTTCTGCGAAGGCGTCGCCTGACAGCCCAGCGCCGCCGGACATCAGGCTCGTGATTAGCGGCGTCGTCAGTAGTGTCGCGATGAGCAGCACGCCAATCCCGGTGCTCAATAGACCGCGCGACTTGCTGAAGCGGTATCCCGCCTGTTTGCGCTCCATCAGGAGCAGGATACCGCCCAAGCCAATGGATATAACACCTAGCACCAGCACGATACTACCAGCGTCGGGTGTTGTAGCAGCGCCTATTGTATTCAGGAAGATGGCGCTCGTCGGGACGAGCAGCGCGACAAACCCCAGCAGCCGATCCAGCCAGCTATGCCCCGACTGCTTGCGCAGCACCTGGACGAACATATAGATCAAAAAGGGCAGCGCGAAGAGCGCGCTTGTCAGTGTGTCCATGTTTACTGTGTCCTCTCGTTAGACTTACTCATAGCGCAGCGCTTCGATGGGGTTGAGCCGCGCGGCGCGCTGCGCTGGATAAATGCCGAAGAAAATACCGATGCTGGCAGAGACCACGACCGCCAGCAGAATGCTCGTCGCCTGGATAACAATGCCGAAGCCCAGGACGCCTGCGCCCAGCGCCAGCAGGAAGGCGAGCAGAACGCCCACCGCACCGCCGACGAAGGTGATCGCGAGCGCTTCGATCAGGAACTGAAACACGATGTCGCGGTTTTCCGCGCCGAGCGCCTTACGCAGCCCGACCTCGCGCGTTCGCTCTGTCACCGTGACCATCATGATGTTCATGACGCCGATGCCGCCGACCAGCAACGAAATGCCTGCTGTGATGCCTAGAAACGTCGTGAAGACGCCGATGATGCTGGTGAAGGTATCGAGAAAACTGCCGAGGAAGAGGACGAAGAAGTCATCGACTTCGCCAGTGGATGGGTCAATGCCGCGCATCTCGCGCAGGATTTCCGTGATACGGTTGGTGATGTAGGGCAGGTCAGGATTGGGGCTGGTCGGCTGGAAGACGACCGTCGTCGTCGGGCGCTCGTCGGGGGTTGTCTGTTCGCCGCTCAGACGTGTTTGCGCCGTGGTGAGTGGGACGAGGACAAAATTATTGCCCGTGCCGAGCAGGTCGCCGGACGCACCAAGGCTGGCGACGCCGATCACCTGGTAGCTGGTCATGTTGATGCGGATGTCCTGCCCGACCGGGTCTTCACTCCCGAACAGTCGCTGCGCCAGCGTGGTGCCGATGACGGCGACGCGGGCGATGCTTTCGACTTCGGCATCGTTGAAGAAGCGCCCCCGACTGATGACGGTTGACGGCTTCATGAGAATGTAATCAGTCGTCACGCCGTTGATGAGGGTATTGAGTTCGCGGCTGCCTCGCAGGACGCTCAACGCCTCCTCATACTGCGGCATGACTCGGAAGGTGCTGATCGGCGCAAGCTGCTCAGTGATATATTCCACATCACGCATGCGCAGCGGGCGAAAACGTCCGGACGAGTCCGGAAAGACGAAGACGCTGATCTGATCTACACGCAGCGAGGCGAACTGCGCGCGGATGCCACTCTGCACGAACTGTCCCAGTGAGACCAGCAGCACAACCGCTGCCACGCCGATGATGATGCCGAGCATGGTGAGAATCGAGCGCAGCGCGCTGCCGCGCAGGCTCGTGAGCGCCATGTTGATGTTTTCGATCAGGACGTTCATTATTCAAACCTCAGCGCTTCGATAGGGCGCATCCGTGCTGCACGGTTAGAGGGATACAAGCCGAACAGGATGCCGATGGCACTGCTGACGCCGGTCGCCAGGATCATCGTATCGACCGCCAGCGCGAGCTGTACCGTCAGCCCAATGCTTGGTGCAAGCCCGTTGCCCAGCGCGATCATGCTGTAACTGAGCAGGATGCCCACCGCACCGCCGATCACGCAGAGCAGGATGCTTTCGATCAAAAACTGGCTGAGTATGGCTTCGCGCGTTGCGCCCAACGCCTTGCGCAAGCCGATTTCGCGCGTGCGCTCCGTCACCGAGACGAGCATGATGTTGAGGATGCCAATGCCGCCGACCAGCAGTGAGATTGCGCCGATGACACCCAGGAAGAGCGTAAGCAGGCTGGAGATGCGATTGAGCGAACTAAGCTGCTGCGCCTCGTTGTTGATAGCAAAGTCGTCGTTCGCAGGGTCGGTGATGCCGTGCGCGCTGCGCAACCAGGTGCGGATTTCGCGTGTGACGGCGGATACAAGGTCTTTATTGCGTGCCAGCACTGTGATCTGCGAAACGCGCAGCCCGCCGCCACGTTCGCGCGCGTTATCCAGCCGCGTCTGCGCGGTGCTGATCGGGACCAGCACGACGTTGTTCGGGTCAAAGCCGAGCGCACTGGTGCGGTTCGTCAATACGCCGATGATCGTGAACGAGAGGTCGTCGATGTCGATTTGCAAGCCTACTGGGTTGAAGCGCTCGCTCCCGAACAATCGTTTGACGGTGGCTGTCCCCAGCACGGCGACACGCGCATTGTTCTCCACATCGTCCCTTGTGATGAAGATGCCGCCGGGCTGCACCGCCCAGTTGTAAGCTTCGGTGTAGTCTGGCGTGACCCCTGTCACGCTTAACTCGACGCCGCGCCCGCTCGCGCGTATCGTCGCGCTCAGGCTGTATTCCGGGGCGATCAATGCCGCCGAAGGGACATTTTGCGGGTTCGCCAAGGCGGTGGCAGTTTCGGTCGTCAGAGGTGTGATGCGCGTGGTGAAGCCGCTTGTCGGCGCCTGGGAGGAAACCTGCAAACGGGTCGCGCCCAAATCACTGAACTGCTGGTTGATGTACTCGCCAATGCCGCGCCCGACGCTGACCATGATGACAACGGCGGCGATGCCGATCACGATGCCCAGCATGGTCAAACCGGAACGCAGCTTGTTCAGCAGCAGGCTGTTGACGGCAGTCGAGAAGACTTCTCTGAAGTTCATTTCAGGCGTACTCCTCTTTCTTACCGCCGTAGTAGGTGGTCTGGAAGATCGACTCCAACTCCTCTGCCTCGGACGGGCGCTGAGAGGTTGCCGCATCCAACGGCTGCTCGATGGGGCTGTCCGCGACGACTTTGCCATCGCGCAGCATGACGAGACGGCGTGTATGGCGCGCCGTCCAGGGATCGTGGGTGATGAAAATAATGGTGATGCCGCGCTCGCGGTTCAGGCGCTGAAAGATGCCAAGCACTTCCTGACCACTGCGCGAGTCAAGGTTGCCCGTCGCTTCATCCGCCATGATAATCGACGGCTCCGTCACCAGCGCGCGTGCGATGGCGACGCGCTGCTGCTGCCCACCCGAAAGTTCGGTCGGCAGGTGACCCATACGCTCTTGCAGCCCGACGGCTGCCAACGCCTCTTTTGCGCGCGGCGTGCGGTTGCCAACCCCGGCATAGACGAGTGGCAGCTCCACCTGCTTAAGCGCGCTCGTCCGCTTCAGCAGATTATAGTTCTGGAAGACGAAGCCGATCTTGCGATTCCGGATCTTCGCCAGATCCCGTTCGCTGACTTTCGAGACATCCGCCCCGTCGAGGTAGTACTCGCCCGCTGTCGGCTGATCCAGGCAGCCGAGGATATTCATCAGCGTACTCTTGCCGGAGCCGGATGGCCCCATGATGGCGAGGAATTCGCCAGGGTGGATTTGCAGGTCGATTCCCTTCAGGACTTGCAGCGTCTCCTCGCCCATCGTATAGGAACGTGTGATGCCGCGAACGTCGATGACAGATTGGGTTTGTACGGTCATGTTCAAATTCCTTTAGAACGCCAGTGCCGCGTCCGCATCCTGCGGTGTGGGCAATTCCGGCAGGATGACGATTTCCTGTCCCGCTTCGATGCCGCCCGTGATCTGGGTGAAATCACGGTTGCGCACGCCAATCGTGACCGGGACTTGCTGGTACGTGCCGGGTTCCGCTCCGGGAATATTCACCAGTGTCTCCAGCGTGTTGGGGTCGGTGCGCAGAACGCGCGTCGGCACAAACAAGATGTCGCTCAACGTTGCCAGAGTGATATTGCCCGTCGCGCTCATGCCAGGGCGGATGATCATCTCCGCTGAGTCGAGCCGGACGCGGACGCTGTAAGTCACGCGCTGGCTCGTCGTTGCCGCACCGCTGGCGGTCGTGCCAGCGGGGATCGGCACGGTGCCAACGACGTTCACGACGCCGCTTAGGGCGAGTTCGCGTGCAGCGTCCAGGCGTACCCCTACGGTTTGCCCCGGCGTGATGCTGGCGATGTCGCTCTCATTCACGGTCAGGTCGAGCAGGTAATGGGTGTTGTCGATCAGGGTCATTGTGCGGTCACGGCTGGCAGCCTGCCCAATCGTCAGGTTGATCTGTGCGACGATGCCGTCATAGGGCGCGCGCAGTTCGGCTTGTCGGAGGCGATCCTCTGCCTGCTGGAGGGCGAGGCGGGCATTCTCCAGGTCGATCTCGGCGCGGCGGCGACGCTCGGCAGTTGCTCCTGCCAGCAGGTTGTCGAGCGTGACCTGCGCCTGCTCCAGTCGTCCGTTGGCGGACGCGAGCGACCCTGCGTTGGGACTACGGTTGACGGTGGCGTCAAGATTGGTCTGAGCGACGGTGATTTCCGACTGAGCGTTGCTAATGCCTGTAACCGCCGAGGCATTTTCTGGTGTGATCCACATGCCCGAATTCTCGCCTGCAAGATCACGACTAAGCTGTGCCTGCCACAGAGCGTTGCTCGCAAGCTGCACCTGTAAGGCGGCGATCTGATCGTCAAAGGGCGTAGGACCCGTCAGACTTGCGGAGTAGATCCCTGCTTGTGCCGCTGCCACTTCTGCCTGGGCGACCTGGATGTCGATTTCACGCGGCGGCGCGACAACCGCCTGATAGTTTGCCTCGGCTTCTGCCAGACCTGCGCGCGCGTTCAGAAGCGCAGCATTCAGGTCGGTGGTGTCGACGCGCGCCAGCACATCGCCCGTGCGTACTGGCTGACCGAGGCTGACCAGAATTTCACGCACGATGCCAGGCATCTCGAACGCCAGCACACTTTGCTGCGCAGGCGCGATCTTGCCCGTCGTGCTGACGATCACGGGCAGATCGCCGTGCTCGACAGTCGTCGTTTCAACAGGGGGCAGCGGGTTGCCCGCCTCATCAAGGGGCGTGATGACGCCTGGGTCGGCGATGGGTGCTTCGCTTGCCTGCGGCTGTGCATTGCTCATGACGTACATCAGCGCGCCAGCAGCCACAACGACGATCAACCGTGCTGCCCATCGAAAAAGGCTGGACTGCACCTTGCTCAACAGCCACCATAACACGATGGCAGCGATGACGATTCCGATTAGGAGTTCCATGTTATTGCCCCTCGGTCATGAAGTCGGTTGGTACACTCACAATTTGATCGCCCTCGCGCAAACCACTGATGATCTCGATTTGGGTATCGCCGCGCAGACCGATGACTACGTGTGTCGGGCGAAGTTCGCCGCTGGGCGAAAGCACAGTCACGGTCGCGCGGTCGCCGTCGAAGGCGATGTATTCATTGGGAATGCTGAGGACATGGCTGCGCTCATCAATGACGACCCGCACCTCGGCGGTCATGCCTGCGCGAAGCCGCTCGTCGCTGCTTTCGACCCGAAAGCGTGTTGGGTAATTGACGACGCCATTGACCATTACCGGCAGCAGCGCGATTTGCTGGCTGGTCGCATCAAACGTCTCGCCCGGCAGCGCATCCATGCGCACCTCGGCGGGCAATCCAATAAACACACGGTCCACATCGACCTCATCGACGTTGGCACTCAACCAGAGCCGCGATAGATCGCTGATCTCGAAAGCGGTGCTCGTCAGGTCTGCCGGCTGCCCAACCTGCACACCGATGCGCGTCACCACACCGTCGATGGGCGCGGTCAGTGTCGTGTAGTTCAGGGCGATCTGCGCTTCGGTCACACGCACTTCTGCCCGCTGCACGGCTGCTTGCGCGATGGCAAGCTGTTCCGGGCGAGCGCCCAACCGCGCACGCTCCAACTGAAGCCGCGCCAGCGCCACGCCTGCGCCCGCGTCTGCGGCGGGTCCACGATTGCGTATGCGCAGGTTTTCCAGTTGCAGGCGGGCGATCTCGGCGTTGAAGTTCGCCGCACCGACACGCGCATCCGCCAGTTGGTAGTCCTGCTGAGGCCGGTCGCCGCTCATATAGGCACGCACCTGGCGCAGGCTCTCCACCTGTTGCAGTGCCTGCTGATAACGCAGCTCCGATGCTGTGATGTCTTCGGGCGATACGCTTTGGAACACTGCTGCATAGGCTCCCTGAGCACCCGCCAGCGCGGCTTCTGCGCTCGTAAGCTCTGCCGTCGTCGGCGAATTGAGCAGTTCTTGTACCGCGATCTGTGCCTGTTCGTATGCCAGCATAGCCTGCTCAAAGCTCAACTGCGTGTTTGTGTTGTCCAACCGCGCCAGCACATCGCCTGTTTGGATGCGGTCGCCCACACGTGCCTGCACTTCCGTCACGCGCCCGGTCGTCTGGAAGTTCAGACTCACTGTCCGGTTTGCTTCCAGCCGACCGACCGCAGAGATCGTGTCGCGCACGTCGCCAATGCTGACGGTGTAGGGCGTCAGGACGTCGGTGAGGGACTGTTGGCTCTCCGCGCCGCCGGGATTGAGTGCCACAGCGCCGATGACGGGTACCAGCAGCATCAAGACGAGTGCCACCGCCAGTGTCCTGATTGCGGACATGCTTCTCTCCTCCTACGCACCCCAGCCTACCGGGGAGCTTTGTTCTCAATGGTCTCAGCTTAGACCAGGAGTTGGGTGATGTCCTCTGGAGCGGAGCGAAAGCGCGCAGTCAGTTTGAAGACGGCATCTCTGCAAATTGCAGAGAAAAGCTCAACAGACACAAGTCGTAGAAAAGCGGATTTGGTATTACAGTGAAGACCAAACCGATTGCATCATCTGATGAAAGCCGCCCATGGAGCAACGTATTTCCACACTGATCGTCGATGATCACGCTATCGTGCGGCAGGGGCTGCGCATGATGCTCGAAGCACAGCTGCATGTCGAGGTCGTAGGGGAAGCGCCAGATGTCGAAGCGGCTGTTGCGATGGTCAGAAAGCTCCAACCGGCGCTTGTATTGCTGGATCTGTTGATGCCGGGGGTGAGTGCGGTCGAGGGTATCCAGCACATTCGGCGTATCAATGTGACCACGCGCATCCTTGTCCTGTCATCCTCGACCGAGGACCAGTTGATCAAAGGCGCACTGGAAGCAGGTGCGCATGGTTACATCCTGAAGGCAAGCCGCCCCGCCGCGCTGCTCGACGCGATTGAGAAGGTGATGAGCGGCGTCTACGCACTCGACCCGCTGGCGAGCGAGGTCTTGGTGCGCGGCGTTCAACAGCATGATCCGATCACGACGCTGACCTCGCGCGAACGCGATGTATTCGACCTGATGGCGCTTGGGCGCAGCAACCCCCAGATTGCGCACGCACTTGTCGTCAGCGAAGGGACGGTGCGCACGCATATCGCCAATCTGCTCGACAAACTGCAATTGCGCGACCGGACGCAGGTGACGATCTATGCACTGAAGCGAGGCTTGATCCGCGTGGAAGACCTGCCATGAAGTGGGCTGCGCTGCGCCAACGCTTTCGCCAGTTATGGGCGTCGGTCATGCTGCGCTTAATCGTGACCTACATCCTGGCGGTCATCCTGACGGCAGTACTCGTCATCAGCTTGACGGTTGTATTGGTCTCACTGGATTTGCAGCAGGCAACGCCACAAGATTACCTCTTTTATGCTGAACAGGCGCTCGTCAGCTACAAGTCATCGGCGTTTTTGCCTTATCGCGAACCCACCGCCCTCGATGAGGTTAATGTATTTCTGGGCGACGATTCCTCGTTTGTACTGGTCGTCTCGCCAGACGGTGTCGTCCTGTACACCGAGTCCTACGGCAGCGCGACTATTCCCTGCCACGTGGATGACCAATTGCGTACTTGTGCGCCTGATCTCGTCAATCTGCAACCTGGTGAGCGATTTGTCCGCGATATGGATGAAACAGAGCGAGTTGAAGTTGTCCTGGACGCGCTCACGGGGGAACGCGCGATTGCGCATATACGCCCCTTCCGATTCGAAGACATATTGACATGGTATGTTCCACTTGGCTTCGGGGTGACCACGCTCAATATCCCTGGCGTGCTGTCTTATGCGCTGGTGACATCGCTCTTTTTTGGCGCGATGGCGATTCCAGCGGCAGTCCTGCTGATGTGGATCACGGGGCGTCCGTTGGCGAAGCGCCTCGCGCGAATCGCAAAGGCAAGTCGCACATTCGCGACTGGTAACTATGCCGTTCGCGTCAAGGATGAGTCGGCGGACGAAGTGGGGCAGGTCGCCCGCCAGTTCAACGATATGGCGGCGGCATTGCAGCAGAATGTCCAGGTCTTGCGCGATCTTGTGCAGCAGAATGCCGCGCTCCTCGAACAGGCAGAGACCGCTGCAATTCAGGCAGAGCGGATGCGCATCTCGCGTGATTTGCATGATGCGATTGCGCAGCGCCTCTTCAGCCTGACGGTCAGCACCTCTGCGCTGCCAGACTTGATCGAGCGCGATCAGGCAGATGGCGTAACACAAGCGCGCATGATCGCGGGCATTGCCGAACAAACCCTGCTGGACTTACGAGGACTGTTGGTCAATTTACGACCGTCGATTGTCGTCCAGGAGGGGCTGCCTAGCGCACTGCGTCAGTTGTGCTCCGACTGGGAATCTACCCATAAGACGCCCGTCGAAGTCTCGATGATTCTGAGGAATGAGGCACTCGCGCCCGGCATCGAAAACACGCTTTACTATGTCGCCCAGGAAGCCTTGAACAACGTCGCAAAACATGCTCAGGCAAGCCGGGTATCGGTATCCATCCTCGAAAAGTTGCATGAAATCGTCATGAGCATCACGGACGACGGTCAAGGCATTCCTACGGTGAGAGAGCGTCCGACGGGGCATCAGATCGGGATGGTCAGCATGCGTGAGCGCGCGCGTTCGATAGGTGGCGAGTTGCAGGTTGAAAGCGAAGCGCGGCGTGGAACGACTATCCTGGTAAAGCTTCCGATTGGGTAGAGATGTCCATGAAAAGAGTTGTTGCCAGGACGAACGGATTCTAGAGAGAGTATCTTGACTGCCTGGCAGCCGACCTTCCAGTCGGATTGCTGAATTCCGTATCCGCGAGACTAAGCTTGTTGGATAGGTGCTCGTTATGCCTCATAATCGCGCGTTCGCATGAATGGACGATCGTCACGTGCTGCATGGCGCTGCGCCGACGGTGACGAACTACACCTACACCGCGGGCAACCAACTGACGAATGCAGGCGCGGCGACGCTGACCTATGACAACAATGGCAACCTGACCAGCGACGGCACGAACGCCCATACCTGGGATCGGGCGAACCGACTGCTGTCGATGGGCAGCGCAACCTACGCCTACGACGGCGCGGGCAACCTGTGGGGGCTACTTGAGCTATCGGGGCTGGAGTCAGGTTGAAACGCAGTTACAATTCGCCCATTCATCCTCGCTACGCCTGACTCTAATGGTACTCCATGCGACTGCAATGCCTCCGTTCCGTCATTCCTCAGTGGTTGCTTGTTGTGATCACTACATTCGATCGGCAGCTCAAAAAACACTTCCACCCCACGCAACCCACTTTGGTGTTCGGCACGCTCGCTGACATGGCTCGCAATTAATCCGAGTTGATCGCTGAGAACGCGTTATTGCGACAGCAGCTGTTGGTGCTCCATCGACAGACGAAGCGCCCAGTGCTCAGTCCCTTGGATCGCGGTCTGCTGGTCGTTCTCGCCAGGCAACTGCGGACATGGCGCGAGGCGCTGCTCATCGTCAAGCCCGACAC
>JALHQT010000010.1 GCA_022841825.1 Anaerolineae bacterium | reverse complement strand
CTCTTTTCGGTTTGGCAACCTTGAGTCTACGCATTCTGGATACCTTCTTCTCCTCTTTCACTATCGGACAAGCCTTAAATCCCTCTCCCGAACGGCGAGTACGCCTGGGAGAGGGACTTCCAGACGAGTCCTCTGGCTCCCCTCTCCCAGCGGTACTCCGCGTTCGGGAGAGGGGATGGGGGTGAGGGCAAGTCGCCTTAATGCAACTGTCCGCCCCTTAACCCTGAGGGAGAGGGGTTGGGGTGAGGGCGTGTTGGGGGCGTGATCGCCTCAGTTGCGCCGCCCGCTCGCCGAGGTCGTGCTGCTGCACGCCAGCCCGTCGAAGATGCCGTTGCCGCTCATCTGCCCGAAGAAGCTGGTCGGCGAGTTGAACGTGATGTAGATCTGGTTGTTGTAGTTGCCGCCCAGGTCAAACGACGTGACAAACTGATTCGGGCTGCCCGTCGGCACGTAGGTATCGCCCGCGAAGACGATGTTGCTGCCGCTCTGGAACAGGCTGCCGCCGTAGCTGAAATCCGACTCCGACCAATCCGTCCAGGCTTCCGCCGTGTTGACCGTGATGCTCTCGTAGCCCGCGCAGGACATGCTGGACTGCCGCGCAAAGACCAGCGTCCAGTTGCCCGACTGCGGTACGATGCTGCCCGTGTTGACCGCTGGCGAACCCTGAGAGCCGCCGCTGTCGCCTCCCCCGGCAGGCGGTGCCGGGTTGTTGATGATCGGCACGACGGGCGGCGCGACAGCATCGCTCACCGCGTCGCAGTCGCCATTGGTGTCCACGTCTTCGCGCGCGACCCAGATCTCATTGGCGGCGCTGCGCGGGGCGGCATCCGCCTTGTCGAGCTTGAACCACTCACTGCCGTCGGCGGCGGTGGCAGCACCGATCACCTCGAACTCGACGCCTGCGGGCAGGAACGCGACGGAGCTGCGGTTGGTGCCGGGACCCACGCGCAGGGCAGCGCTGTTCGCCGCGTCAACGCTGACGAAGCAGGGGTCGCCGCCGCCCGTGCTGACCGGGTTGAGCGTGCCGCTGCTGCTGGTCGCAGCCTCGACACCCGTCAGGCTGGCGAGCATGAGCTTGACCGCATTGACCGCCTCATCGCGTTCGCCGCTGGGCGCGACGACATCAAAGGCGATGTAGGTCTGCTCGTTCAGTTCGACCGTGATGAAGACGCCTTCGCCGCCCTCATCCAACTCGAAGAACCACTGCGCGATCTCATACGGCGGGAACTGGCTGAATTCGAGGTCGCCTTCGTCCAGGCGCTCGTCCAGATACGCTTCATAGGCATCGAGCAGCGCTTCGCCCAGGTCGCCCTGGCTGGCGGCGCGGACGTAGTCCGCCATGGTGGCAGGGTCAAGCAGCAGAATCGACGAGTCGCCGCTTTCCACCAGGAAGCCATCGCCATCCCAGTCCGCTGCTCGCCAGCCGGACGGGAGTAGAATTTCGTATCCATCACCGAGGTTGAGTATCGAAGTGTTCTTGGGCTGCGCCATCACGGGCAGCGCGAAAATACCGAGTGCGAGGACGATCAAAAGAGTCCGAAAAAAGCGCATACAGCATTGCTCCATCGCTGTCTATACAAAAGATGTCACATACGCAAAACGACATCTTCTTCGATCATATGACGACCCACCTTACGGCATAATAAAGATCGAGAGTGGCGGGGGCGGGTATTCTTGCCCGCACCTGGAAGACACCTCGCAGTGTCCGCGAGTGCTGAATGAACGAGGATATGCTTCCATCCAGAACCTCACCCCCGTCCCCTCTCCGTGTACGGAGAGGGGGGCGATTCGCGCAGTTGTCGAGTCTATGCGGGGTGAGGTTCATGTCCGCGAAATTCAGCACCCCGCCGTCTCCACCTCGATTGAAGCCCTCCGCCCCCGGTGATATACTGTCTTATACGTTTCATCAACCTGTGGCGGCAGCCAAAAGCTGTCGCCATTCTGTCTGGGGGTATTCTATGGTTCTGGATACGACTGTGCATCTCGGTCCAAAAGGGCAGGCACTCATCGCCCGCGACGACCGCGTCATGTCCACCTCGATGACGCCGCGCTATCCGTTCGTCATCGAGCGGGGATTGGGCGCGCACGTCTGGGATGTCGATGGCAACGAATACATCGACCTGGCAGCGGGCATCGCCGTCACCGCGACCGGGCATTCGCATCCCGAAGTCGTCAAGGCGATCACCGATCAGGCGCAAAAATTCCTGCACATCGCGGGCACAGATTATTATTACGAAGTCCAGATACGCCTTGCTGAACGACTGGCAGAAATCGCGCCGTTCGCGGAACAGGCGCGCGTCTTCCTCTGCAATTCTGGCGCGGAAGCGGTCGAGGGCGCGGTCAAAGTCGCGCGCTGGCACACCAAGCGCCCGCATGTCATCGCCTTCTACGGCGCGTTTCACGGGCGGACGATGGGCGCGCTTTCGCTGACGGCGAGCAAGGTCATCCAGCGCGATGGCTTCTTCCCGCTCATCCCCGGCGTCCATCACATTCCTTACAACAATCCCTACCGCTGTATGCATGGGCGCGAAGAAGCGCAGTGCCGCAGCAACTGCGTCTGCGCCAGCCATCTGGAAACAGTCGTCTTCAAGCGCCTCTTCCGCGGTGAGCAGGTCGCCGCCATCATCCTCGAACCGATCCAGGGCGAGGGGGGTTATGTCGTGCCGGACGTGGCGTTCATCCAGGAAGTGCGCACGATCTGCGACAAATACGGCATCATGATGGTCGTGGACGAGGTGCAGAGCGGCGTCGGACGCACGGGCAAGTGGTGGGCAATCGAGCATTTTGGCGTCGAGCCGGATATTGTCGCCAGCGCCAAGGGCATCGCCAGCGGGATGCCGCTGGGCGCGATCATCGCCCGCGAGTCGGTCATGACCTGGCCCCCCGGCGCGCACGGCACGACGTTTGGCGGTAACCCCATCTCATGCGCGGCGGCGCTGGCGACGCTGGATCTGATCGAGCGCGGTTACATGGAGAACGCCACCGAACAGGGCGAATTCCTGATCGATGCGTTGTGCGAGATGCAGATGCGCCATCCCAGCATGAGGCACGGGCGCATCGATGGCAAAGGCTTGATGGTCGGTGCCGAGCTGGTGCTGGACGAAGACCGCACCCCAGCGGGTGCGCTGCGCAACCGCCTGGAGAAGATCGCCCTTGAGCATCGCCTGCTCATCCTGGGCGCGGGCGAGTCGACCATCCGCTTCTGCCCGCCCCTGATGATCGACCGCCCGACGCTCGAAGAAGGGTTGGAGCGCTTCGAGGTGGCATTGACACAGACGGAGCAGGAGATGGGGCTGCTGTAGGGGACACCCCATGTGTCGTCCCGATGAGGCGATCAGACGATGAGGCGAAAGCTCACGCACCCGCATTCGCCCGTAGGGGCGACCCATGGGTCGCCCGTACACATGCAACGCGACCTGTCTGTCGACGCGCCGAGACATCGGGCTGGTTACATCCTGCGCCTGCAACGTGCCATGATTCTGACTCTCTGTTTATCCTCGCTGGCGATTGCCCTCGTCTCGCTGGCGGGGCGGGCGCTTGGGCGCGCGGATGACCCACGCGCGCTGCATTTCGACCTCTGCGCGCAGCGACCTTGCGTACTCGGCATGACCCCCGGCAGTACGACCTGGGGCGAGGCGGCGGCGCTGCTCGCGCGTTTCCCGATTGATGCGTTCGACGACAAACGAGTCTACACGCTGCTCCCCGGCGTCAGCGTCGAGACCTATATCTCGGTCAACGCGCAGACGGTCGGCAGGGTCTATCTTTCATTTCCGTCTCAGGCGCCGCTCTCCGCCGGGTGGGTCATCCAGCGCTATGGCACGCCTTGCGGCGTGAGCATCTACACCAGCGGCGACCTCGTGACGCTGCGCTACCCGCTGCTGTTGGCGAATGTGCGTATTGGCGACGGGCAGTTGACGATGGACGCGCCCGTCAGCGCGATCCGCTTCAGCGACCCGGCATTTGATTTCGAGAGCCAGCCCGACCCCTGCGTTGACAACATCACCAGCCGCCAGATGCTGAATACGCACTGGCAGGGCTTCACCCCCGTCGCCCTGTACTGGGAGCGCGGCTAGCCTCATCCTGAATCGCGAGCGCGCCTCCAGCTTTAGGAGGATGCTGCTGCCTTCGGCTCCCCCTATCATGATCGTTGACGCGCGAAACCCGCAGTCGAGATTGATCATCCAGCGGACGCCATGAATGGCGTCCCTCCTGTATGTCGGGAGTCCCCCTATGCTCTATCGTGTTCTGGCTGCCCTGCTGCTGTTTATGACTCTGTTTGCCTCCACAACCGCCGCGCAAGCGCAGGCGGATGCACCGCTGATCGTCGTCATCGACAGCGACCTCTACGCCTATTCGCTGGCGGATGGCAGCGCAACGCGCCTGACCGAACGTCCCGCCAACCGTAAGGAGGCGTTCTTCTTCGACTGGAAGGATGTCTTTCCGTCGCCGGATGGGCGCTACATCGTCTACCGCGACATCCCCGACTATGCGGCAGACGCCTGGAACAACAATGAGACGGGCAATATTGGCGAATTCCCGACCGATCTCTACCTGATCGACCTGATGACAGGCGAACAGACAACCATCGCCGATCATCCCGCCGGGACGCGCTGGGGTGAGGGGATGCGCTATCGTGCGTCGCACGTCGGCACCAGCCTCGCCTGGGCACCGGATAGCAGCGCCTTCGCCTATCTCGAACGTCTGCGCGGTGGCGACACCGGGATGCGACTGGTGATCTACACCCTCGCTAGTGGGACGAACCATGTTGTCGGGCTGAACTCTCCCTACAACATCCAGTGGACGCCCGATGGCATCCGCAACGGCACGCGCTTGTTCGCCGCCGATGGCGCGCTGCTCGCGGAGCTGGCGCTGCATCCCGACGCCGATCCGGATCATCCGGTACGTATTGGGAACCGGGATTATCTTGTCGTCCGGTCGCTCGCCGACGATCCGACGCCAGGTGAGACTTTCCTGTTCGATCTCGTCAGCGGCGACTACTCCCTCGCCATCGGTTTCATCTCGACGGTCAGCGCGAACGCGCCGGAGACTTCCCTGGTCTTCCTCAACTACGACAACGACACCCGCCCCGATGGAGTCTTCACGACCTCAGGCGTGCTGGTCGAACGCGAGGACGGCGAAGCGCCCTTCAACGTCGATTACGTGATCGCCCCGGATGGGCAGGCGGGCGCGTACAACGAAGCCGGCGAAGGCGCGCGCGGCATGGTGACCTTCGACGCCGAGGGTACGCCAACCCTGCACGCCGGGATGCGGGTCGTCGCCTGGGGTGCCAGCGTGTTCACCGTTTCGCATCTGGGCGCACCCGCGCGGCTAAAAGCAACGGATGCCTTCGTCACGGCAGGTTGACGCTAGCGCGCCAAGCCCGCCGCAGTGTTCGTGACCGCGCCGTCGTCCGCCTGCGCCGCCATGCGCGCGAACTTCGCCATCACGCCGCTGGTGTAATGCGGCTTGGGGGCGACCCAGCGCGCTTTGCGTTCGGCAAGCTGCGCGTCCGTCAGGTCAACATTGATGCTGCGCTGGTCGATATCGACGATGATGGTATCGCCTTCTTCCAGCAAACCGATGGGACCCCCGACCATCGCCTCTGGCGCGATGTGACCGATCATCAATCCGCGCGTCGCGCCGCTGAAGCGCCCATCGGTGACCATCATCACATCCTTGCCCAAGCCCTGCCCGACGATTGCCGCCGTCACCTGGAGCATCTCGCGCATCCCGGGTCCGCCCTGCGGTCCCTCATAGCGGATGACGACGACATCGCCCGCCACGATCTCCTTCGCCTGCACGGCATGGTAGGCGTCTTCTTCGCGGTTGAAGATGCGGGCGCGCCCCTTGAAGTAGCGGTTTTCGTCACCCTTCAGCTTGACGACACCGCCGTTGGGCGCGAGGTTGCCCTTGAGAATGTGCAGCCCGCCCTCATGGCTGATCGGGTTTTCCAGCGTGGTGATGACCTTTTGCCCCGGCGTCTCGACGGCGCTCGCCGCCTCTTCCGCCATCGTCTTACCCGTGACGGTCAGCGCGCCGCCGTCCAGGTAGCCGCCCTCCAGCATTCGCTGCGTGAAGAGACGGATGCCGCCCGCGTTGTGCAGGTCGATGGCGGTGAATTTGCCGGTTGGCTTGAGATCGCAGATCAGCGGCGTGCGCTTGCTGATCTCCTCAATGTCATCCAGCGTGAAGTCGATGCCCGCCTCGCGCGCGAATGCCAGCGCGTGCAGCACAGCATTGGTGCTGCCGCCGCTGCCCGCGCAGGCGGCGATGGCGTTTTCCAGTGCCGTGCGGGTGATGATCTTGCTGGGGCGCAGGTCTTCCTCGATCATGCGAACGATGACCGCGCCGAGCGCGCGCGCCACGTCGTCCTTGGCAGGCACATCCGCTGGGACATCGCTCATGCCCATCGGGCAGATGCCGAGCACTTCGCCGATCATCGCCATCGTGTTGGCGGTGAACTGCCCGCCGCACGCGCCGGGTCCGGGGCACGCCGCGTTTTCGATGGCGTGCAGCTCGTCGAAGGTGATGCGCCCGGAGGCGTAAGCACCCATCGCCTCGAAGACATCCTGGATCGTGATGTCCTTGTCGTTGTAAACACCAGGCTTGATCGACCCGCCGTAGAGCGCGATGCCGGGGATGTCCATGCGGATCAGCGCCATGATCGTGCCGGGGATGGTCTTGTCGCAGGCGTTGAGGGCGATGATGCCGTCGAAGTAGTTGCCGCGCGCCGTCAGCTCAATCGAGTCGGCGATCACCTCGCGGCTGATGAGCGATGCCTTCATGCCCTCGGTGCCCATCGTGATGCCATCGGAGATGGTGATGGTATTGAATTCCATCGGCGTGCCGCCCGCCGCGCGGATGCCTTCCTTGACGCGGGCGGCGAGGACGCGCAGGTGGAAGTTGCAGGGTCCGATCTCCGTCCAGGTGTTGGCGATGCCGATGATCGGCTTCTTCAGGTCGTCATCGCTGAAGCCAATCGCCTTGAGCATGGCACGGGCATGAGAGCGGTCTACGCCTTCGAGGAGGGTTCGGCTGCGCGCGTTGAGCGTCGCGTTGACCTGATTGCGGATTTCTGGAGAGTCGGACATGAAAAGCCCCCAATATATACAAAGTGTTCGGGCGATTTTAGCGCAGAAAGCGCAGCCTGGGGAATCCCGTCAGGCATACTTCTCATTGTCGAATAATTGGACTCTGCCGACATAATAAAAGAGCATCTTTTCACGGCAGATCATTCAGGAAAGAAGACATCATGGGACGCATTCTGATCTTTCTTGGCATCCTCGGCATTATTGGCGGCGTTCTGATCGGCGTGGTCGGCCCCTTCATGGGTGGGTTTGGTTTCGGCGGCTTCAACGATTTCCTCAACACGGCGACCAACGGCGAAGCGACCGCCGCCGAATTGTGCCGCGAGGGCGAAACGCTGGAGACTGACCAGGGCGCTTCGACCTTCACCCAGGGGCAGGGCTGGGCGCGCTCGACACAGTACTACTGCGTCAATAACGACGGCGTCCGCCGCGACGTGACCGGGGAATTCGTCGAAGGCTTGTTCGGCGGCGTCTTCAACATGCTGCCGGGCTTCCTGGGCGGCATCGGCATCAGCGCGCTGCTTTCGACCTGCGGCACCGGGCTGCTGGTCGTCGGCATCATCCTCGCCGTCATGCGTGGGCGGCGCGGGATGCAGGTCGTGACCACGCAGAGCTACGTGTCTGGCGCAGACCTTAACAGCATCCTGGCGCAGGCGAGGAACACGCCGGTCGTGACGGGCAGTTCGCCCAAAGCATCCGGCGGCGACCTGACCGCGCGCCTGGAGCAGCTCAAGGCGGCGTTCGACAAGAAGCTGATCAGCCAGGAAGAGTACGACCGGGCGCGCAAAGCCATCCTGGATGAGATGCGCTGACCTCAAAGTTTTATGATGTTACGTGAAAGCGATGCTTTACAATGATGGTTTAACCATCATTGCTTCACGAAGGTGATCCATGCATCGCTTCTTACAAGTGATTTCGCTGGCTTCAGGCGTTTTGTTTGGTCTGCTCGCCGTGGGCTTTGCCTTGCAAATCACCTGGATACTCGCGCTTTTTCCATGGAACCTGAGCTAACTTTCCGCCCTGTTCATCTCCTCTATTCTCATCGCAATTGCCATCCCGACCTTCTGGATCGGGTGGAAGGGCGAAGTCGGCTCGGTGTTTGGCGGGGCAGTTGATCTGGTGGTCACCTTCAGCGGCATGGGTCTCTTTTCCATCCAGCTCTACCTGGCGGACACGAGCCGCCAATTGATTCTTGTGTTCGGCATCGTCTCGCTCCTTTCCGCGCTCATTCTCGTGGGAATTGCATGGCAGTCACGAGGACTGGAGATCAAAGACAAACGCCCCACGCCGCGTGTGGTACGGTTTTCTTTTGCGCTGTTCGCGCTGGCTTTGCTGCTGGCGGGTGGTGCGTTGATCTTCAAGACCAACAATATTTTCCCGTGGAACATTGGTGAAGAGCTGCGCGTGCTGTATGGGTGGATCTTTCTTGGGGCGATGTGTTATTTCATTTACGCCCTGGTCAAGCCGCAGTGGGGCAACGCGAAAGGTCAGCTCATGGGGTTTTTAGCCTATGACCTTGTGCTGATTGTGCCGTTTCTCCAGCATTTTAGCGATGTGGTCCCCGAACAGCGCCTGAGTTTGACGATCTATGTGGGTGTCCTGATCTACAGCGGGCTGATCGCGGCGTATTTCCTGTTCATCGACAAGCGCATGTCGGTTTTCAGGGGAAGTGTATAGGGGTTTTGGGTCAGACATTGGGCAGACGCCATAAATGCCGTCCGCTGCTCGCTCCGCCCCCATTTCCGTACATACCCCGCTTCAGCCCGTCCGGCGGTACGCATCTAAGCCTGTGGTAAAATGCACCCCGAGACCATTCTATAGCTTCTGGGGATCATGCGAATGACGCCGCAAGAGATCATCAGCGAGATCAAGAAGTTGAGCCGCGCCGAGCGCGTGCGTGTCGTCCAGGAAGTCGTCGCGGACTTGGGGCAGGAGCCGCGCGCGATCACGCCTGAGGCGCGCGGTCTGATCTCAGGAGCAGAATATGAGATCGCGTCGCCTATCGATGCTTTTGGTGCAGCAGCGACTCTTGAGGAGATGCTGCGTGAGCATAGTAAGGCAGCGGATTACGCCGACAAATAATTGAGTGAGGGATGATCATGACCTTCGAGGAAATTGTGACCCAAGCCGACACAATGAGTACAGAGGAAAAGCGAAAGCTGCTTGACCACCTCGCTATTTCGCTGATCACCGAGGAAGCGCCTCAGCTGCTTGAGCCTGAAATCTGGCGACCCTCAATACCTTCTGATGTACTTCATAACCTCATGGAGTTTAAGCGCGAGAAAGAAGCTAAGTGACGTGAGTAATACTAACGTCCTCCGACAGCGGTTTACTACCGTTACGACACCGGCGGGAGATAGGTTTTCACGCCCCATAATCCCTACGACTCTGGTGTCTCTGACCGCGAAAGTATCGACATATGGATTGGTTGACACGGGTTCCGATCTAAACATCCTGCCCTACAGTTTGGGCATCCGCCTTGGATTGGAATGGGAAGCTGCCAGACCGATGGGCTTTGTCCGAGGAGCCGTTGCCCGTACAGAAGGCAGAGGGGTGTTGCTTGGAGTGCATTTCAGTCCCTTGCCTGTCCAGACACTAATCTTTCTTTGGCTTCAATCTGATGACGCTCCGCTCCTCTTCGGAATCAATGACTTTTTCATGGAATATGATGTTTGTTTCTTTCAATCGCGCGGCATTTTTGAAATCACGCAGCGCTCGACACCCTGACATTCGCATCCCATCAGGAGCAGTTCACCCACATGTCTTTTCACGTCCTTATCCCAGACAGCGTTCATCCATCCGCGCTTGACGTTTTCAAGGCGGCGGGCGACCAGATTCGCGTCACGGCAGGCGGGCAGATGACCCGCGCCGAGGTCATCGCCGCGCTGCCCGACGCTGACGCGCTGATCATTCGCAGCGCGACCAAGGTCGATGCCGAGCTGCTCGGTCACGCGGCGAAGCTGAAGGCAATCGCCCGCGCGGGCGTCGGCGTCGATAACGTCGATGTCAAAACTGCCAGCACGCAGGATATCGTCGTCATGAATACGCCGGAAGGCAACACCATCGCCACTGCCGAAGAAACCTTCGCGCTCATGCTGGCGCTGGCGCGGCACATCCCGCAGGCGCACGGTTCGATGCGCGAGGGCAAGTGGGATCGCAAGTCATACATGGGTGTCGAGCTGCGCGGCAAGACGCTGGGCGTCGTCGGCTTCGGGCGCATCGGGCGCGCGGTCGCCAAGCGCGCGCAGGCGTTCGAGATGACCGTCATCGCCTACGACCCGTATATTCCGTCCGACCTCGCCGCCGACCTGGGCGTCGAACTCGTCTCGCTGGACGACATCTACCGCCGCGCCGACTTCATCACCCTCCATACCGTGCTGAACGACGAGACCCGCGAGATGATCCGCGCCGAGAACATCGCCAAGATGAAGCCGGGCGTGCGTATCGTCAACGCGGCGCGTGGCGCGCTGGTCAACGAGGCAGAGCTGGCGGAGGCGATCAAGAGCGGGCGTGTGGCGGGCGCGGCGATGGATGTCTACTCGGTCGAGCCGCCGCCGCCGGATCATCCGCTGGTGGGGCTGCCGGGCGTCATCCACACGCCGCATCTGGCGGCAAGCACGGAAGAGGCGCAGGTGGCGGTCGCCGTCGAAGCCGCGCATCTGATCGTGAACGGCTTGCTGAAGGGCGAATGGCGCAACGTCGTCAATCCCGACGTGCTGAGTCGGTAATAACCGCGTGATGGTAGGGGCGCACCCGTGTGTGCGCCCATGCTACAATGAGGGCATGGCACGACGAACGAGAGCGCATATCTCATGATTGCTACGCCCCCCACCATCGCAGTCCCCCTGCGCACCGACGAACACGGCGTCATCCGCGTCAGCGGCACGCGCGTCACGCTTGAGTCGGTGATCAGCGTCTACAAGCAGGACAGAAGCGCCGAAGTCATCCACGAGGCGTTCGACGTGATCCCGCTGGCGGATGCCTACGCGGTCATCGCCTACTACCTCTCGCACACCGAAGAAGTCGATGCCTACATGAAGCACGCCGAGGAAGAAGGCGAGCGCATCCGTGCCGAGTGGGAAAAGAAATATCCGCCGAAAGTCACCTATGCGGAGTTGAAGGCTCGCTATGACGCCATGAAGCGTGATGAGGGCAATCCGTAATGCGCTTCGCCGCCGATGAAAACTTCGACGGTCGTATCTTGGACGGTATTCGCAGGCGAGTGCCTGACGTGGACATTGTGCGAATACAAGATACGGTGATGTACGGTGCGAGTGACCCCGTAATGCTTGAGTGGGTCGCTCAGGAAAACCGAATTCTCCTCAGCCGCGATGTGCAAACCCTGATCGACGATGCGTATCACCGCGTGGAACAGGGGTTGCCTATGCCTGGTGTCATCATCGTTCCGATGGACGCTGGCATAGGGAAAGCGATTGAAGCGCTCGAAGTCGCCATCGTCGCAGGTCGTGCATCGGACTTCGAAAATCAGGTCACGCACGTCTCATCATGAAGGGCGGAAATGCGATGCGAATCCACGAGCTGCGGCTGCCTACAACCGACCTCCCTGCACAGCTTGCTTTCTACCGCGATGTGCTGTCGCTTCCGATTGTGGCGTCTACTGCCGAGCATTTCGCCGTGCAAGCGGGCACAACGCGCCTGATCTTCACGGCAGAGGGCGACGCAGCACCTGTCTACCACTTCGCCTTCAACGTCCCGCGTAACCAGTTCGCCAGCGCACGTGCATGGATCGAGGCGCGCGTGCCCCTCATCCTCGATGCGAATGGCGCGCCGACCTGGCACTCCGACGGTTGGAACGCCGACATCCTCTACTTCTACGACCCAGCGGGCAACATCCTCGAATTCATCGCGCGGCAGACGCTGGACGATGAGCGCCCTGCACCCTTCACCAGCGATGACATCCAGTGCATCAGCGAGATCGGCTTAGCTGTGGACGATGTGCAGGCGGCAGTAGCGGATCTTTCTACCCGGCTGCTCCTACCGGTTTACGACGGTGCAGGCAGCGACAGCTTCAGCGCGCTTGGCGACGAGCACGGGCTGTTGATCGTCGTCCGCAAAGGGCGGGCATGGTATCCGACTCAGGATCGGGTGGCACTTGAAGGCGAGACGCAGGTCGTCATCACGAGCGGCGCGCCCGCGCAGACGATCACCTATGCTCGCTATGTGATTGAGACGAGAGGCTGATCTACCCCATCACTTCGCGCAGCCACGCATAGATCGGCGACATGGCGACGAAGTGCGCCAGCGCGGCATCGACCAGCGCGGGCGTCGCTGCCACGTCGAGCGAGATTGTCGGTGCGAAGCCGTGCAGCCCCGTGTGCTTCAGCCACGCCGCGCGCGGATGGTCGGCGGGCAGCCCGTTCGGGACACGTTTGTAGGTGTCGCCCGCAATCGTATACGCGCCCGCCGCGCGCACCTTCGCCGCCGCCGCATCGAGCGCCTTGCCCAGCTTGTCGTTCAGCACCGCCGCGCGGTAACGCTCCAGCATCTCTTTGCTAAAGGTGAACACCCCCGCCATCAGATCGACCTGTTCGGGCGTGATCTGCAAGCCAAAGCCGGGACTTTCCATCTTCTTCGCGGTGCCCGCCGAAAAGATCATCGCCACGTTGGTCTTGTAGGGCGATTTGTCGGGGCTGAAGCGGACATCGCGGTGGATGCGCATGAGCGAGCCGCCGCCGTTGGTGCGCGTGTCAAAGTGGATTTCCGGGAAGTGCGCTTGCAGGCGTTCGCCCAGGGCGACGACCAGCGCCAGCGCAGGTGCCTGCACGTCCGCGAGATAACGCTGCTTGTTCGCCTCGAACCAGGGTTTTTCGTTGTTCTGTACGAGTTCACGCAGGAACTGCGTGCCTGCTGATGGGAAACCTGTGAAGGTCATCGTCGCGATCCTCGTATGTTATGGATATGTCGGGCGTGCAGGGGCGCAAAATATTGCGCCCCTACGACGCACCCCGCATTTTCAATCCTACATCGCCGCTTGGGCGACGACCAGCGCTTCGCCGGTCTCCAGCAGAGTCTTCATGCTGGAGAAGACGGTCGCCCAGCCATCGATGACGCCCGCTGCCAGATGCCCGGTGCCGAGGTCTTCGTGCGTCAGCGTCAGCCTGCAAGCATCCCCGCGTGGCTCGATCTCGAACGTGACCTTCGACGAACCGGGGTTTTCGCCCATCCACAGCGGCGAAAACGTCGTCACCAGTTTGCGCGGCGGGTCGGCTTCGAGGACATCGCCTTTGAGCATCGGCGCGCCGTTCGGCACGGCACCGTCTGCCGCTGAGATGTACTGATACGGCGCGCCGGGCTTCCAGGTGGATTCCACGCGAGTGCCAAAATAGTACTGTTCCGTCATATTGCCATCGGTCAGCGCCTGCCAGATACGCTCCGGCGTGCTGCGGATGAAGATATGGTAGACGTGCATGTTCGCTGCGCTCATGGTCTGGTTCTCCAGTGTAAATTTCAATCCGGTCAATGCCTGCGACCAGGGCTGGGAATACTTGCTCACCCAGCGGTCATATACCTGTTGGATCGGCACAGGGTTCAGGTGATGGAACTTCTCTCGCCCGACCTTGCGCGTCGCCACCAACCCGGCGTCCTCCAGAACCTGCAAGTGCTTCATGACGCCGAAGCGCGTCATCGTCGTCAGATGCGCCTGCAACTCGGAAAGCGTCTGCCCGTCGCGCTCGAAGAGCACGTCGAGCAGCCTGCGCCGGCTCGCGTCTGCCAGCGCTTTGAATATCATCTCGTCGTCCATATGCATACGGCTGCTCAATGCGTGACCATCAGGTCACATATCCATAATTATGTGACTATTTTGTCACACGTCAATCGAACACACCATGAGAATCTTCGTAAGAATTATCTGCTGCGCGCGTCCAAACGTTATATCACAACCCACCGATCAGACTGGAAAAATTCCCATGCGCGAACCAATTATTCTGACCGACGACAATCTTGACAGTGTTTTCAATGGGTCGCAGCCCGCGTTGATCCTCTTCACCACTGGCGAAGGGCTGCGCGGCGACTTCAAGGTCAGCTTTAACAAGATGGCGGGCGAGGCCGCTGGCTATGTCTTCGCCACGCTCGATCCGTCGAAGAACCCCGCCGCTGCCGCCAAGTTCGATGTGGGCGATAAGCCGACGCTGCTGGCGTGGTACTGCGGTGAGGAAGTCGCGCGCCGCTCCAAGCCCTGGGGTTCCGACCTGACGCTGGCGGTCGAACTGCTGCAAAACGCCGTCAAGAACGACCCCAACGCCGCGCCGCTGCCGGAAGTGCCGGAAGACGAAGAGACGACCGCCTTGCCCACGCCCGTCCTCGACAAACCCGTCGTCGTCACGGACAGCAACTTCGAGCGCGAAGTGCTGGAAGCCAGCGAAGACATGGCGGTGCTGGTCGATTTCTGGGCGGCGTGGTGCGGTCCGTGCCGGATGGTCGCGCCGATCCTCGACAAGCTGGCGAAGGAATTCGCGGGCAAGATCAAGATCGCCAAGGTCGATGTCGATGCCAACCCGCGCCTGTCGCAGACCTTCCGCATCCAGAGCATCCCGAACCTGATGATCGTCAAGAACCGCACGATCATCTTCAACCAGCCGGGCGCGCTGCCAGAACCATCGATGCGCGATCTCGTGCAGCAGGCGATTACGCTCCAGGTGCCGCCGCCGCAGGCACAGCCGAAGTAGCGATGTTAGCAAGGAAGCAGGTTAGCAAATTAGCTTGGTAGCTTGGTAGCCTGATAGCGATCCAAAAAGCCATCAGGTCGAACGCATCAAAACTCAGCCACGTTTTCGCGTCGCTGGAAGCTCAAAGCCTCCAGCTTGAAGGGTGGGAAAGCCTCTCAAAGAGGCTCTAAAGACCTTCCTCACGTCGAAAGCACGGGTTAGAGAGCCGCTTCAGCGGCTTTCTGCTGGGCTTGTAGCCGAAAGCTTTGAGCTTCAGGCGGCGAAATAAGTTTGATGCGTTTGCCCTGAAAAGCCATTCAGCTATCAAGCTATCGTACTAATTTGCTTCCTTGCTAATTTGCTATCGTGCTAATTCGCTAATTTGCTATCGTGCTAATTCGCTAACTTGCTTCCCCCATGTTCAACCCCCTCCACCTCATCACCCGCGCCGAACTGTCGTGGTTCAGCGCGGGGCGTGACGACGCGCGCTATCTGGCGCGCTGGCGCGACGTGCCGCTGGCATACCGGCGCGGGCAGGATGTGACGGGCTGGGCGCGCCATCATTACGAGGAATGCCTGGGCAGCGATGACGACGGCACACGCTTCGCCTGCCTCGCCGACGCGCTGCTGCGCTACCGCTTCTACCCGCGCGATGTCATGCGCCACACCAGCGACTTCGGCATCGCCGGGCGCAGGCTGCGCGTCGGCGACCGACTCGTCCAGCGCATCCCGGTCATCACGATCTTCGGGCTGCCGGGCGTGGACGTGATGACGATGAACGAGATCGTGGAGGTCCGCCAAGACGACCGCCGCGCCGGTTTCACCTACATCACCACACAGGCGCACAGCGAAGAAGGCGAGTGGTCGGTCGATCTTGTACGGCGGGCGGATGGGACGCTGTGGCTGACGATGGACGCCGTTTCGCGCCCTTCACCGCGCGAACCGCGCCTGATCCACCCGCTGATGCGCTATATGCAGCGGCGTTCACACCGTCGCGGCATCGAAACCTTTCGCGCGCTGTGCGTGGAAGCGTGATGATATAGAAGCCTAGTCCCAATGAACATCGATCCTAAACTCACGGGTTCTCGAAGCGGGACAGATCTTCCGCCTGTTGAATGTGAATCATAATGTCTGCTGGGATATCCGCCGCTCTCACATAGCGTTGATACACGTCATAGTATTGGAGCGCAGTGCGATACTCTTCACGTCCAAAATAGATCTCACCTAACCGAAGAGAAGCTGTTGCCGCAACATTCGTCGAGTTACCAGCAATACTAATTGCGTTCATGTAACTTGTAATCGCGGCGTTATTGTCTCGAAGCGCTTCATATGCGAAACCTTGATTCAAATACAACTCGGGCAAGTCACGCCCTGACTGTACGGCGAGTGCCAATCCTCGCTGAAATTCGCGCAATGCGTCTGATGGATTACCACTATCGAGATAAATTGCTCCTCGCGTGTTGAAGAGCTGTGGCATTGCATTGTTGATCGCAATTGCTCGGTTGATGTTTTCCAAAGCTGAGGCAAAGTCTCTCTCTTGACGTTGACAATCAGCCAAGGCATTCAGATATGGCGAAGAGTCACCCTCAATGTTCACTGCGCGTTCAATCAAGGTGATTGCCTGTTCGCAATCGCCCATCTCGTGATAGACAATTCCTAACTCTCCGTAAACTGCCAGGAGACTTGGGTCTCGATCAATTGCTTCGTTCAAGGCAACAATTGCTTCATCCAAGTGACCCCACCTACGATAGATGATTCCCAAAAAAACGTAAGACAAGGCAAACTCAGGGTCTTGGTTGATAGCCTGCATATTGTCAGCAAGAGCCTGCCTAAATTGACCTATTTCCGCCAATGAGTATGCGCGATTAAGGTGCGCATTCGCCTGATCGGGTTCAAGCTCGATGACACTGGTGAAGTCATCGATAGCCAACGTGTGTTCCCCTAATTGAGCATAGAGGCGTCCGCGTTGAAAGTATGCTTCTGCTACATTCTGCCGCAGTTGAATTGCACAACCATAGGCTGCAAAAGCATCGTCATAGTCATTGCTTTCTACATAGGTTTGGGCTTGCTGAAGATATTCGATCGAGTGTTGGCAAACTTCTTGGACTTGAGCTATAACGCATCCACTTAGAAGCAAACAAGTAGAAATCAATAGTATCCAACGAGTCGAAGTCACCATTGTACCTCGAAGCCTAGCCATCTAAACTTCTTCGACAGTTCCATAATTATAGTCAAATAACAAGGCGGACATCCAACCGGATTGTAAAGCTTTATTTGAGCAGTGACACATGTTACGGTTGTCCAGATCAAGATACGTTGCTCCGCCAATTATTGCAATCATTGGCGCACCAAAAATCCGCAAGTAGGACATAGTCATGAACGTCCCCATCCCCGACCCGCTGCGTCTGCAAACCAACTACAACCAGTTCTACTCCGCGCTCGGCGCGGGTGCGCTCATGCTCGGCATCGCGCTCGCCGCCGTCCTGCGCATGGGCGGCGATGCGAGCCAGGTCGCCTGGACGGTCATCCTCTTTGGCGGCATCTGGGGCGTCATTATCCTGGTTCTCGGCGTGAACAACCGCTACGCCGTCGAGCGCGAGCGGCGCGATGCGCGGGCGCTCTTCGAGGGCGATGCCTGGGCGACCTGGCGCTGGTCGATGGAAGCGTGGGGGCGAGAGCTGGAGGCGCGCCGCGCCGACCTGGAGAAGCGTGCGCGCTTCTCTCGCTTCACGCCGATCATCGGCGGGATCGCGGCGGTCGTCATCGGCGGCACGCCCATTGGCATGGCGCTGCTCATTCCGGACGTCCCCGCCAAAGTGCGCGAATTCATGATCGTGCTGGGCATCTTGTTTGGCGTGCTGGCGATAGTCCTGTCGGCGAGCGGTGTCGTGCGCGAACGCCAGAGATGGCAGGCGCGCATCGAGCGCGCGGCTCAGGTCGCCGCGCCCTGGGTTCGTTTTGGCGAATTTGGTATTTATCACGAGACCGACGGGCACACGACGCTGCGTCATGCGACCGAAGTGTCGCTGGCGCGCGATGGGGACGCGCTCGTCTTCCAGATCCGGCATCCCGGACCCAGGGGCACGTCTTACACGCTCCCGCTTGCCGTACCCATCCCGGCGGGGCACCGCGACGACGCCCAGGCGCTGGTCGCGCGTTATCGCGACGAGCGCAGACTGCGCGGTTGATCGTCATCGAGTGCGATAGGGCAAGCCCCTCGCCTTAGCCCGGCGCGCCTGGGTCAGGGTTCGCGGTTGGCGCGGGGATGTCCAGCCCCATCGCCCACCAGAAGCCGAAAGCGTTGAGCTGATAAAACATCTTCGCCATGTCCTCCGGCGTGTGGTGCCGCCCCTGATTCAGCCACCAGGAGATGACGCCGATCTCCGCTCCCGCGACTGCGTGCGCTACCATCTCCGGCGGCAGACGCGCGGCAGTTCCCCCCGCGCTCACAGGCAGGCAGACCTGTTCCTGCACCAGCTTCGCCAGATAGTCGCGCACCATGACCGTGAAGGCGGCGACACCCTTTTCGCTCAGGAGCACCCGATAGAACTCTTCATGTTCCACGACGTGCTGGAAGTCCGTCGCATCGTAGAACGTCGAATGATCGCCATGCAGCAGCGCGGCGGCGAACACCTCGTCGTCTAGCTGCTTTTCCGCCGTCTCGACCAGCTCGTCATACACTTCGCGCATACTCCGCGTGAGCAGTTCCTCTTTGTCCGCGTAGTGCAGGTAAAAGGTGGCGCGGCTGACGTCGGCGCGGTCGGTGATGTCCTGCACGGAAATGGCGTCGAAACCCTTCTCGACAATCAGCGCCATCAGCGCTTGGCGCAGCAGGGCGCGGGTGCGGCGCTTGCGGCGGTCAGGCTTTTCATCGTCATGATTCATGTACTCTTGTCCAGTATTATTCGTCGAGACCAGATTGCACGTTGACAGCAAGAACGGTCTGACTATCCTAGAGATAATCTACACACTGTCCATTATCGTTCGAGGTGTCCAGAATGTCAATCACAGGGAAAACGGCTCCCGGTCCAAAACCCATCAACAACATCCTCTCGCAGATCCAGCTGATGAGCGAGTTCGACCGCGATGCATTCGGCGTGGTCGCGGCAGGCTTCCGCGATCACGGCGATCTGTGGCAGATCACCGTCGGCGGCTCGCAGCAGGTGATGATCGCGCATCCCGATCATCTCCATCAGGTGCTGGTCACCGACGCCGACAAGTTTACGAAGGACGCCAACTACAAGAACACGAACAAAGGGCTTGCCCGCTTCATGGGCAATGGACTCGTCACGAGCGATGGCGAGTTCTGGCGGCGACAGCGCAAGCTGATCCAGCCCAGCTTTCATGCCAAACGCATCGAAGCGTACGCCGAGACGATGGTCGATCACACGCTGGCGCAAATGCGCCAGTGGCGTGATGGCGCAGCGCTCCAGGTCGATCACGAGATGATGACGCTGACGCTCAATATTGTCGTCGATGCGCTCTTCAAGGCGGATGTCTCGGAAGATGCCGAACGCATCGGCGCGGCGATGGATGCCTTCCAGGAGATGCAGAAGAATCAGAGCCAGCTCGTGCCGGCATGGGTGCCCACGCCGGGCGAGCTGCGCACCCGCCAGGCGATCCGTGACCTCGACGCCATCATCTATCGTCTGATTGCGGAGCGCCGCGCCCGCCCACACGACCGCGGCGACCTGCTGACCATGCTGCTGGAGGCGCGCGACGACGACGGGCACGGCATGACGGATGTGCAGATCCGCGATGAGTTGGTCACGCTTTTCCTGGCAGGACATGAGACGACCGCCAACTCGCTCAACTGGACCTTCATCCTCCTGTCGCAATATCCGCAGGTGCTGGCGCGGCTGCTTGACGAGATCGACAGCGTGCTGGGCGGGCGGACGCCGACGCTGGCAGACCTGCGCGCGCTGCCTTATCTTGACCAGGTGATCAAAGAGAGTATGCGGCTGTACTCGGCGGTGCCCGCCATCGGGCGCGAGGCGAAAGAAGATGTCATGATCGGCGACTACCTGGTTCCCAAGGGATCAACGGTGACGCTGTTCATGTGGGTCACGCACCGCGACCGGCGCTGGTGGGGCGAAGACGCGGCGGAGTTCAAGCCGGAACGCTTCGCACCGGAACGCGAAGCGGAAATTCGCAAGTACGCCTATCTGCCATTTTCAGCAGGTCCGCGCGTGTGCATCGGCAACAGCTTCGCCATGATGGAGATGCGACTGCTGCTGGCGTCTATTCTCCAGCGCTGGACGTTCGATCTGATCGGCGCGGTGCCAAAGGCGGAACCGCTGATCACGCTGCGCCCGCAGGGCGGCTTGCGCATGACGGCGCGCGCGCGGTCGGTCGCGGCAGCCGCGCAGGTCGAGGACGCACTGCTGACGGTCTGATGCGCTCGTTATGGCAGGATCGTAAGGTAATCTCGATGGCGCGGGCGAAAGATGCTGAAGTCGCGTCGATCAAAGGTGAGTATGCATTCAATCTTGTAGCGTTCGGCAAGCGCCATGATGCCACAATCCACCAGGTCGAATTTCGCTTTCGGGTACGTCTCCATGATTTCAGCCATGCGCACGAGATCGACGGGTGATAGAGAAATCAGGTGGGGTTGAGTGAGCGCAAACACTTTCAGGAAGCGCATCGTACCTTCAGACCCGATATCGCGGTTGAACAAGAAGGCTATTTCGGGCAGTATGATGTCAGGAATAAGGGGGATGAATGAAGTCGACTGGATGTAGGCAACCGCTATGGCATGATTGACATCTTTGGCGTTGTAGAGCGCATAGAGAAAACTGGTATCTACCAGAAAGTTTCTAGCGCTCATCCAGCCGCCGCTTCAAATAGTCCGCATACTCTGTTTCGAGGATTTCACGACTGCGGGCAGAAGTATCAACTTCTCCCGCCGAAGCAATATCGGCTGCCAGCGCCGACGCCAGCAATGCTTCCGAACTGCCAGGGGTTGGACTTTGTGCAGCTCCTGGCTCGTGTTCTTCGAGCCACTGCTCCAGCATCTCTTCGACGGATCGCTGTTCGCGTCGGGCGACTTCCAGCAAGCGGAATGCCAGACGCTCACTCCGAATTATCAATTCAGCCATCGCTGTCACACCCGTCACTCAATCACCAGCATTATCGATTGTATCATGCGACTTCATCAGTCAAACACTGTCCCGCGCATCTCCATCGGCTGCGCGAACAGCCATAAGCTCGCCAGCATCATCGCCGTCAGCAGGAGCGCCCAGGGCAGAAAGCCCAGCATCCCCTGACGGCGATACAGGCGCAGCGCCGTCCGCTGTGCGATCATCATGCTCCACAAAAAACCGCCCAGCACGAACACCGTCTGGATCAAGCCAATCACGCTCAGATCGCTGATGCCGCCGAGCGCCCAGTTCGGCTGCCCGAAGCCGGCGATGCGATGATCGAGCAGGAAGTTCTGGAAGACCGGGATGATCGTGAGAAAACCGATCAGGAAGTGGAAGCCGTAATGCGCCGCCCAGAAGCCGAAGCCAATCGGCACGAAGGCGGGCGCGAACGACGCCAACGCAACACGCAGGCTGTCGCGCTTGCGCGTGCGCGTCAGGGCGCGGCCGGCGGACGCGGCGAGCAGCGAGAGCGCAATCGGCAGCAGCAGCCCCCCGACGACGAAGACGAGACCGAGCGCGACCGCTTCAATCGCCGTGTTCGACCAGCCGAGCGCCGTCAAGCCGAGTGAATCCGCGATCTGCTGCAAGAGGTCATAGACCGGCGGCACCATGCCAAAGGCGTTGACCAGCCCCATGAACGCCAGCGCGATCAGCAGGAACGCCATGTCGTAGCGGCGGGGCAGCGCGTCGGGGTTGAGCAGTTCGCTCCCCGGCGCGCGCGCCAGCAAGCCGACGTTGTCGTGCGGGCAGGCACGCACGCAGTCGAGGCAGAGCGTGCAGTCCATGCTGCTCTGCATCTGCGGCGCAAAGAGCAGCGTGCCGCAGCCGGGCGTGCCTTTGGCGTCGTGGCTATGCGTCTTGTCCGGCTCGCCATTCACGCCGATGTGGTCGATCAGGATGAGAGGCTGCGGCGAATAGGAGCCGTTGATGCATTCCTTGCCGACGCACGTCCGGCAGATGTCGGTGTCTTTGGCGCGGATTTGCAGCGGCGAGACGGTCGAGTAGACGAAGTTGAAGGTGCCGAGCGGGCAGACGTATTTGCAGAATGCCGACTCGCTGAAAAACGCTTCGAGCGCGAACGAGGCGACGAAGTAGAAGGCGATCACCCACGCCGTCAGCCAGGGACTCGCCCAGAAATCCAGCCATTCGTAGAGGAAGAAGAGCGTAAACAGTCCGGCTATCGCCAGCCACTTGCCGCGCAGGAACTGTGGAAAGCGCCGCCCCGGCAGACTGAAGCGTTTGGCGAGCGTGCGCGGCAGCATGAAGGGGCAGCCCATGCAGAAGAGGTTGCCGACGAGCAGCAGGGCGACGATGACCAAGCCGCGATAGTGTACCCAGGGGACGACCGTCGCCAGGTTCTGCGCGGCGTTCTGCGGACCCGTGAAGCCGTCGTACATCAGGAGGACGGCGACGGCGAGCAGCGGGGGCTGGAAGACGAGCCGCCCCCAGCGCCAGCGCGCGATGCGGCGCAGCACGGGCAGACGCAGCGCGTCGAAAACATTGGGATGGTCAATGGGGGCAGGTTGCGGGCGGGAGGAGGCGGTCATGGCAAGCTCTCAGGCACACTTCTCCTCAAGCGTACCCCACGTCCCAGGTTAGTCAAAGATCTCGCGCAGCGGCAGCGTGAAGCCGGGCAGGACAGTGCCACCATCAAGCGCTTCGTCAAGTGTCACAAGCATGACAGGTGCATCAGGCGCATAGACTTCGACGAGCCTGCGTGCAGGGTAGACGAGCCAAACCAGTACATTCGCAGCGGCATAAAAACCGAGCTTACGACGAATGTCTGCCTGAACGTCCGTCGGCGAAATGACTTCAACCGCCAGATCCGGGGCAATGGGCGTGAATCCCTCTGTGGGGAGTTCGGGCAGTCGTTGGGAGGTAATGAACGCAACATCGGGTGCGAACACCTGATTTCCGATGACATAGCCCGCTTGCTCGCCCGTCACGTGCCCCAGACGATTCGCACGGACAAATCCATACAGCGCAAACGCGATTGCGATGGCAATCTTGGAGGAATAAGCGTTTGAAGGCACTTCGATAATCTCTCCGTTGATGAGTTCGAAGCGGCGATCTGTGTTTTCTGGACGTTTGACGAATGCCTCAAATGCCGTCGTGGAGGAGGTCGTTAATTCGTTGATCACTATGACGATTTTCTCCCTCACTCATTCCCGTTCTAGCAATGATTATGCCATAAATGCGGGCAACAAAAACGCCGGACTATGCAGTCCGGCGTTCGATCCAGGAGTGGACGGCTGGCGTCCACAATCAGTGTTAGTTCAGGCTGATGGTGGTGCGTTCTTCCACACCGTCTGCTTTTTCGCCGGAGACCTCGATCAGTCCCTTGCCCAGGGCGATCATCTGGCGACCGATCCAGGCGACGGGCGAGTGCCCCTCGGCATGACGTTCCGCCAGCGCTTCAATAACCAGGCGCTCGGCTTCCGCTTCGCGGATCAATTCATCCTGATAAGTACGTACGGTATCGATAATTGGGTACATAGACATTCCTCTGACTGACCACTTGAAAACGATCTCGCCTTGATTAGACGCTGAAAAAATGCAACTGTGGTCTTTCATATACCTGCATTGTAAAGGAGGGGATCAGGGGAAGTCAATGAAGATAAGCGATTATTTATGCAACTTTTACAAAATGACAACGTTGAGTATTGGATGGTTTACACGATGCTACAATTTATCCCACGCAAACGCCGTCCCAGCACGTTTCACCCGCCCCAAACCCGGGAATGTCAGGTGATAGCACAGCGTCACGGCGTGGTCATCCGCCGCGCGGGCGAGCGCCTCACGGCGCGTGGGTACGGAGACGGACGTGTCCAGGTCGAACGTCGGCGACCATTCCGGATGCGCGAACTGGAACGGCTGGTGGAGCGCGTCCGCCAGATGGAGCAGCGTTTCGCCCTGCGCTTCCAGTCGCAGCCCGATCTGTCCTGGCGTATGCCCCGGCAGCGGGATGGTGGTCAGCCCTGGCAGGATCGGCGCGTCCATCTCGATCAGCCGCACGCCCTGTGCGTCGAGCATGGCGAGGATCGCGCTGTCATCGACGATCCCCTGCTGGACGCGCCCGCGCCAGTATGCCATCTCAGTCCGCGAAAGCAGGTAGCGGGCATTGGGAAAGACGGGCTGATCGTCGTGCGTGAGCAAGCCGAGGACGTGATCGCGGTGGGTATGGGTGAGGATGACCTGGGTGATGCCGTCTGGCGATAAGCCCGCCAGCCGCAGGCTTTCGATCACCCCGCCGCCTTTGGGCTTGCCCCCTTCGCCCGCATCCACCAGGATGCGCTCGCCGTCATGCTCGATCAGCAGCAGGTTGAACGCGCTGTCCGCGTCGTCCAGCGAGCGCCCGATCTCCGCGAACGCCTGGCGGAACTCTGCTTCGGTCGCGTCTGGGTAGCGGCGCAGGATGCCCTCTTTGCCGAGCAGCGATGCGCCATCGAGCAGCACCGCGCAGGCGATGCCGCCGACCGAGAAGGGGTAATAAGCGGCGTCCATCCGTGCGTGGCGCGGCGCGTCAGCGGATCGGCACGCTGTTCAGGCTGCCGCGCACCGTCACGAACGGCGCGACGATCCAGCCGACCAGCCCTTCGGACGTGCGCACCTGATACCAGCGGTTGAAGCCGCCCTGCACCGTCCGCCCGATGATCGACACTTCTTCACCCCAGGCAAGCTGATCCAGCAGGTCGGTTCGTTCGCTGGGACGAACGCGCAGGTTCATCACCGAGCGTGTAATCCCGGTCACGCCGATGTCGGGCGCGCCATCGACCGTGTCGAAGACGCTTTCCTGCGTGGGCAGTGCGTTCGGGTCGATCCCCGCGAAGGTCAGGTAGCGCCCGCTCGCCCAGCCGCGCCGAATGCCGACCTCGATGTAATACCAGGTGACCGTGCCTTCGCTGCGGTTGCGCGCCAGCACGAGATAGGTCGTGCCCGCCATCGCCGTCGTCACCTGCGACGCGCCGAGATAAGGACCCGTGCGCACCGCCAGCCCGCGCACACCCGTCACACTCACCCCGACCGAGACCGGCGTCCCGACCACCGGGATGGGCGTGCCGATCACGCCAGGGCTGGTCGTCGGCGTGCCGAGCGCCCCCGCCGTGATCAGAAAGTACTGAAACTGAATCTGGGCTTCCTGGGCAAGGTCGGCAAATTCAACCTTGAGCGTGTGCGGTCCCGCCGTCAGCGTCTGCTGGACGCGGTCGGTGCGCAACCCGCCAGGTGTGAAGCGATCCAGCACCTGGACGTTGTCGATGAAGATGCGGACGCCATCGTCATACGAAACGACGAATTCATATGTGCCTGCCTGGAACTGCTGCACCGACTCGAAGCGGATGCTGAAGTTATCTGGGTTGACCCCCGTGACCGGGCTGCCAGTGCCATAGTTATAGTTGATGCCGTTGATCCCCGCCTGCGAGGTGACTGACGCGCAGTTGAGGTCGTAGCAGTTGAAGTAGGTAGCCGTCCAGTTGGTACCAAATTCGGCATAAGCGACCAGCGGTGCCAACACAGTGACAGCGAAAGCGGCAAACGCCGCCAGTAGGATCAATGCAGGACGTTTCATCGCGGTCTGCTCCCCGAATGGTTGCACAAGGTAAGTTCCATTATAACGTGCCATCATGAAAGCCCAACCCAACAATCGGGCTACGCTGCAACTTTCGCAAAAAGCCTACGTATATTATGATGTGTAAGGCAGTGAACCAAACAGGAGAACGCCATGTCTGAGCAGAACCCCAAGAACACGTTCAGTGAACAGGTCGAAGTCCAGGGCAATCAGCTCGTGGAACGCTTCAAGGAAATCGTCGAACAAGGCAACGTCCGCCGTCTGATCGTCCGCGATCAGGAAGGCAAGACGCTGGTCGAAATCCCGCTGACGGCGGGCGCGGTGATCGGCGGCGCGGTCGCGCTCCTCAGCCCCTGGCTGGCAGCGCTGGGCGCGATTGGCGCCTTGGTCGCGCGTCTCAACATCGAGATCGTGCGCGAAGAACCGAGTGTCGTCGAAGAGGTCAAGGACAAAATCGATGACGCGGCTGACCGCCTGAGCGGACAGTAGACGATTGATTTGGGAGGGGCGCGACGCACTGCGCCCCTCCCAATAGGCTTCCCCTTAATTCTCCCCCGCTTGCGCGCAGCTTCCATCTTACTCTATACTGAAACAGTGGACGGGTTCGCTTTTCCCTATCGGAAGGCGATGCACGTCTTCGGGCGACAGGCGTACCGCCCGCTCACAGACTGGCGAGCCATCTCGCCGCTACTTCAGGAGAAAGCATCGGTGAAATCGCGGACTGAACAACTAGTCACCCGCCTGCGTGATTTGCAGGCAAGCTCCGGGGATGTCGAAGCGGCGGCAATCGTCAGCGTGGACGGCTTGAGCATCGCCTCACTGCTGCCGACTGGCACCGAAGAAGACCGCGTCAGCGCCATGAGCGCGGCGATGCAGTCCCTCGGCGAACGCATTTCGACTGAGCTGGGGCGCGGCGTCCTGCAGCAGTTGTATGTCAAAGGCGAAAGCGGCTACGTCATCCTGACCTCGGTCGGCGATGAAGCCGTCCTGACCGTCCTGGCGCGCAAGGATGCCAAGTTGGGGTTGATCTTCCTCGACATCGGTCGCGCCAAGCAGGATCTTGAGAACCTCCTCTAACCTCGTCATGACGTTGAGCGGGTGATGTTGTGCCGGAACGCAGCCGCGTGAAAAAGTCCGCGCCCGCGCCGCGCATGGTTCCGCAGCGCTTCGCACGCCAGTTGATCCTGGCGATGCGCGAAGTGCTGGGCGAATTCAGCACGCAAACGCTGCTGGCAGCCGCCGCGCTCCCGATGGATCTCCCGGACGACACCCTCGACCGCACGTACACCTTCGACAGCCTGTCTGCGCTCAACCGCGCCCTCCTCACCACCTACGGCGAGGCGGGTGGGCGCGCGCTGGCGTTGGAGATCGGCGCGGCGTGGTTCGTGCATATGGCGTCATTCGGGGCATTCGCCGCCTTCAACGATCCCCTGTTTCAGCGCCTGCCGGATACGACCCGCATGGAGGTCGGGTTGAAGGTGCTGGCGGAGATTTTCAACCGCCACAGTGACCAGCGCTGCACGCTGGATGCCCAGCCGCAGGTCTACCGCTTCGTCGTCCACGACAGCCCCTTCGTCTACCCCGACGCCCCCAACCCCGCCTGCGCGCTGCTGGCAGGCTTGATCGCGGGCTGCATGAGCGCGGCGACGGGCGGACGCGAGTACCCCCTGCGCGAGAGCGAATGCCGCGCGGGCGGCGCGGAACAGTGCGTTTTCGCGATCAGCAAACGACCCGTCTAGAGTCGCAAATGCGCGGACGAGGCAGTGCGAAGCCTCCCCCTATGGGACACCTCGTCTCTACGAAAACGCTACAGGGCTGTAGAGATGCGCAAAGGCGCATCCGCAATTCCACACAACCCTGTTTCAGACGGCGATGCTGCCTCGCTTCGCCTCAATCTGTGCCATGGCTGACTCCAAATCGCGCACATACCAGGCGATGGCGTCTTCGCTGCCACCCTCGCTTCGGTAATTCACCTTGAGCAGCGGCTTGCCGTAGGACTTGCCGAGATGAGCGATTGGCGTCTCAATCGAGCGGATGCTGCCCAACGGAATGGTGTACTCCGTCATCGGCACCCACTTACGAAAGTACAGCGTGTCGTCGGTCAGGAGCAGTGTCCCGTTGCCGCGAAGCTGCGTGACCCCTTTCGACTGCTGTCCGAAGAACAGGGCGCTCCGCGCCAACACCTGCGCCTGTGGGAAGTTCGCCAGCGCGGCTGCCATATTGCGTGACGCCATGCGTCGTAAAATAACAATTGCTATGCCAAACACGATCCCAAAAATCACGATTAAAGAAGAGACCACCGTCAGCAGAATGGGTAGTGCAACCTCCACAGTTTCCTCCACAGATCGAGAGAAGAAATGACACGCTCTTGATCATGCCCCATATGTGGAGATTGTCTACTACGCTTCCCGTGTGCGACCTCAAATCCGTTAGAACGCAAGGATAGGAACTGTTTCGAACAAGTCGATCATCATCGACGCGGCGGAACTGCTGCTCGGCGGCAAACCCGAAGGCGCACGGTGTAGGCGCGGTCGTGGACGGCGTTCCCATGATGTTCAGCACTCCCTGCTTTGCGCATACGTTGACACGCGCGGCGTTTGATGTTAGCCTCTCACATATGAACGCATTCCCTTTTCCCACTTTCGTCTGTATGTGTCCGTGTGGCTGTTGTCCTGAGGGACAGTTCGTCATGCCGATGACCGGAAGGCGTGTGGGCGGTTAGGGAACGTTCCCTGTTTCGTCACCTGAAAACGCCGTCCCGTCTGGGGCGGCGTTTTTGTTTGGTGTAGTGCAAGACTTACCAGGAGAAGTGAGATGTCGGATATTCAGGCTCGTGGTTACGCACACGCGGACAAGCTCGTTTCGACCGATTGGCTGGCGGCACATCTGAACGACGCCAGCGTTCGCATCGTCGAAAGCAACGAAGACCCGCTGCTCTACCCTTCGGGGCACATCCCCGGCGCGGTGCAGGTCGATTGGGTGACGGATCTCAACGACCCCGTGCGCCGTGATTACCTCGACCGCGCTGGCTTTGAGGCGCTGGCGTCACGCATCGGCATCACGTCGGAAACGACCGTCGTCTTCTACGGTGATAAGAGCAACTGGTGGGCGACCTATGCGCTGTGGGTCTTCCAGCTCTTCGGGCACACCAACACGCGCATCCTCGACGGTGGACGCCTGAAATGGACACAGGAAAGCCGCCCGCTGACGCGCGAGGTGCCCAGCTACCCTGCCACACAGTACAGCGCGCCCGACCGCGACGACAGCACCATTCGCGCCTTCCGCGACCAGGTGCTGGCGCATCAGAAGGCGGGCAAGCCGCTGGTCGATGTGCGCAGCCCTGCCGAGTTCAGCGGCGAAAAGACGCACATGCCGGAATACCCGCAGGAAGGCGTGCTGCGCGGCGGGCATATCCCCGGCGCGAAGAGCGTGCCCTGGGCGCGCGCGGCGAACCCGGAAGACGGCACCTTCAAGAGCGCGGATGACCTGCGCGCCATCTACGAGGGCGAAAAGGGTTTGAAATCGAGCGATGACATCGTCGCGTACTGCCGCATCGGCGAGCGGAGCAGCCATACCTGGTTCGTGCTGACGTATCTGCTCGGCTACCCGAACGTGCGTAACTACGACGGCAGTTGGACGGAATGGGGCAACTCGGTCGGCGTGCCGATTGAGAAGGGCACGTAGACAACGACTGCGGTTGGGGCGGAGCGGTGTCTCCGCCCGCGAGGTTGGTGGGGCGACATTCATGCTGCCCCGCCCAAATATTACGGAGACCTACCTGAAGTAGGTTGTCGAAAGTTTTCGGACAAGGCATGCCTTGTCCCTACAGGCACGGTGGGTTTTTCCGTAGGGGCGAGGCGTCCCACAGGGAGGCTTCGCACTGCCTCGTCCGCTCGTCCGCCAAAAACATGCGAGGACCTACTTGAGGCAATTGCCGCTATAATCTGGGTCTCCCTTTAAGAGGATTTTTTCTTGATGCGCCTTAAACATGCCCTATTCCTGATCGTGCTGATGTTGTTCGTCGCGCCTGCCCTCGCACAGGATGACCTCCCGTATGCCGCGCTGACCGACTGCTGGATGGAACTGCCCGACGGTATCGTCGATGGACAAAACATCGAGTGCGGCTACCTGGTCGTGCCGGAAGATCGGAGCGATCCCAACAGCCCGACGGTTGAACTCGCCTATGCCATCCTGTACGCCAGCGCCGAACCTTACAAGCCCGATCCGGTCATCTATCTGGCGGGCGGACCCGGCGGGAATGCCGTTGCCGACCTGGATACATGGATGGAAATGCCTTATCTGCTCGACCGCGATTTCATCCTGCTTGACCAGCGCGGCACGGGATACTCGCTGCCCAGCCTGAACTGCCCGGAGCTGGAAGAGACGGGCGACGGCAGCACCGAAGCCTGTCGCGAGCGCCTGCTCGCCGAGGGCATCAATTTGCAGGCGTACAACAGCGCGGAGAACGCGGCAGACGTGGCGGATCTGCGGGTGGTGCTGGGCTATGACGAATGGAATCTCTATGGCATCTCGTATGGCACGCGCCTGGCGCTGACGGTCATGCGCGACTATCCCGAAGGGGTGCGCAGTGTCGTGCTCGACTCGGTCTATCCGCCGGAGATTGAGTCGTGGGAGCAGTACGGACGCAACACGGTTGTGGTCTTCGACAAACTGTTCCAAGCGTGCGCCGCCGACGCCGCGTGCAGCGAAGCCTATCCAGACCTGGAAGCGAGCTTCTACATCAGCGTGCAAGATCTGGATGCGCAGCCTGCGGAATACGCCATCATCGACCCTGATACCGGCAACGGGATCGAGGTGAGCCTGACCGGACAAGCGCTCATCGACCGCGTTTTCCAGCTTCTCTATTCCAGCGAAAGCATCCCCTTCCTGCCCTGGGTGATCGACCAGATCGCCGGGGGCAATTACGCGGCGCTGGATGATCTGGAAAGCGGGCTGCTGCTGGAAGAGGGCTTCCGCCAGCCGACCGACTCCGAAGACATTAGCGACAGCGAGGGCATGAACTTGTCGGTCGAGTGCCAGGAAGAAGTCGCCTTTAACGACGAAGCGGCGGCGCTCGCCAATGTGCCTGCCGAGCCTGCCGCGCTCTACGAGAACAGTGTGAATTCCATCCGCAGCACTTTCGCCGACTGCCGCATCTGGGATGTCGCCGCTGCCAATGCCATCGAGACGCAGCCTGTTGTGAGTGATATTCCCACGCTGGTGGTGGCGGGCGAGTTTGACCCGATCACGCCCGCCGAATGGGCGGCAAGCGCGGCGAGCACGCTCCCCAACAGCACCTTCCTCGTCTTCCCAGGGGGCGGGCACGGCGTGATCGACCTGAATCAATGCACACAGGACATCATGCAGGCGTTCCTCGACGCGCCGACGCAGACGCCCGACGCAGGCTGCATCGCAGAGATGGGCGCGCCGCTCTGGGCGCTACCGTAAGCAGACATCAACCGATTTGACCAGGAGAAATGATTGTGCCCAAAGCTGTACTGATGGATATGGATGGCGTCCTCATTCGTGGCAGCTCCGTCATCCCCGGAGCGATTGACTTCATCAACAGCCTGCGTGCTGCCAACACCCCGTTCATGCTGCTGACCAACAACTCGCGTTTCACGCCCCGCGATCATCAGGCGAGATTACGCGCGATTGGCTTGGACATCCCCGCGCAGAACATCTTCACGTCGGCGCTGGCGACGGCGCGTTTTCTGCAAAAGCAGCGCCCGGACAGCACCGCCTATGTCATCGGCGAATCCGGCATCACGACCGCCATTCACGAGATCGGCTATGTGCAGACCGAGCACGACCCGGAATACGTCGTGCTGGGCGAGACCATCTCGTACAACTTCGCGCAGATCACCACAGCCGTCCGGCTGATCAGCAATGGGGCACGCTTCATCGCCACCAACCCCGACGTGAACGGACCGACCGAGGATGGGCTGGTGCCCGCCTGCGGCTCGGTCGCCGCGCTTATCACCGAGGCAACGGGCGTCAAAGCGTATTTCGTCGGCAAGCCCAACCCGCTGATGATGCGCGCGGCGCTGCGCGAGCTGGGCGTGCACAGCGAAGAAGCGGTCATGATCGGCGACCGCATGGATACCGATATGGTGGCGGGGATCGAAAGCGGCTTGGCGACCATCCTCGTGCTGACAGGCGTGACGACGCGCGAGATGGTGGATCGCTTTCCTTACCGCCCGGAGCGCGTCGCCAATTCGATTGCCGACCTGGTGGGAACTCTGTAGAACTATCGTCACAAGCCCGCATAATAAGCCAAACCGCTGCCGCATCTACCAGAGGTGCGCTCCGCCCGAATTAAGTAGGAGATACGACTTACGCAGTTAAACCGAATTTCGAGCTTGAACAAGGGGCTTAAGCCCCTTGTCCGCACGCTCAACGACGTAACTCCTAAGGAGAATCTTTCATGGCTTTGTTCTTGCGCGCTTTGACTCTACTTTTTCTGCTGTCCTCCGTCACCGTCGTCGCCGCGCAGGGGGACGATGACTGTTCATTCGAGATGCTGGATGTGATCACCGCCATCGGTGATGCCGATAAAGCCGTCGAGGCGGGCGACTCCGCCGCCGCCAGCGCCGCCCTCGATACCGCGCAGGCGCTGCTCGATGACTTCCGCGCGCGCTGCGTGGAACCGCTGGCGCAATCCCCCTTCGCGCTGACCGAAACCTACCGCGCGCCCGGCGGCATCTTCACGCTGCGCTATCCGGAAGGCTGGCGGGTCGTGAACGAAGATAACGGTCTGACAGCGTTTGGGGAGCCATCACTCGCCTTGGAATCGCTCGCCAACGACCCCAGCGACATTGCGCCGGGCGAACTGCTGCTCGTCGCGCAGATCATCCCAGGGCAGGAGAACGCCAGAGACACCGCCGAGCAATTCGCGGAGGATGTCCGCAATGGCAATAATTCGATCTTCAGCAGCGTCGAGCTGATCGACCCCGCGCCAACCAACACACTTTCCGCCGTTCGGCTCGAAGTTGCCAGTGATGTCATCGCCGCCAGCCTCGACATCGTAGACCTCGGCGCTTCGCAGGCGGGCGACGGTTTCGATGTCCTGCTGATCGGTGTGGTCTCCGTCGCGGGCGAGGCGGCGCAGGCGCGTGCGCTGCTTGATGCGGTGGCTGCGACGATGCAGGACGCGGAGACCGCAATATCGGCGGTGCCGACCCGGTCACCCGTGACTGTCGCCAGCACAACGGGCATCGGCTACGACGAGATCGCCTTCAGCACAACGCAAAATCTGCTCGATCTCGATGTCCGCCCAGTCGGCGGTGTCGCGCTTTCGCCCGATGGCACGCGCCTGGCATATATGGGCGCTGACGGACTGTGCATCCGCAGCCTGGCGAGCAATGATGCAGACTGCTATGCCGCACCAGACGGCTACATGCCGCCGGAGCTGTCATGGTCGCCGGACGGGCGTTATCTCGTGGGCACCGCCGACTTCTTCCGCATTTTGCGCGACCCGGATGTCATCCTCTTTGATACGGAAGCCGAGCGTTTCCTCAACCTGACGAACGACAATGTGGAGCGCCTGAGACTGGATAACGTCGCGCAGGGCACGCTGATCGACATCGGAGTCGTATGGGCGCAGGACAGCCAGTCGCTCTACCTGTATCGCCATGTCCCGTCGGGCGATAACGGACTCAGAGGGCGGCACGGCATCTACAGCCTGGCGCTGGATCGGAGCGATGCCGAGTTAATCGTCGATCTGACCCCGGCGATTGGCGAACTGCCGTATGTCTACTTCAGTGGCACCCCCTCGCTGGATGGCTTGATGACGCTTTCGCCCGACGGCTCCCAAATCGCGTTCACCGTCTATGGTCCTGGCGATGAGTCGCAGCAAAACGGCATCTGGGTCTACAACCTGGAAACGGATGACCTCACCCCGGTCGTGCCTGCTGCCGCGTTCGTCAGCGGGATGAACGCTGCGTTTGCGGATGAAGACAATATCATTCCGATTGGCATGAGCTGGTCGCCAAGTGGTGGACTGTATATCCACGCGACGGCGGGGTATCGTGCCTTCAGCATCCTCTATTACGATCCTGCAACGGGCGATCTGTTGCAGATCAACGAACCGATCCAGGAAAGCAGCCAGGCATCCGGCGGGACGGGTGTTATCCAGGGCGCGCCCACCTGGGCTGCGCCGCTGCCGAACCGCGATGGGGTCGTCTACGCGATGGCAGTGGGTGACGACGTACAGATCGTGAAGGCACGGGCGGCGAATGGGAGCGTGGAGTCGGACGTGATCCTGACGCTGAATGATCAGGAGATTGCGCTGGGTCGCTTCTCGCTGGGCGATACCGGGGCGGACGGCACGACCGTGCTGGGGATGCTGCTGCTGACGCCGTAGCCCCTCCTGCGCAGGGTGTTGTGAGGGCGCAATGTATTGCGCCCCTACATCTGCGTCCCCTGTCCTGGCTCATGACCCGTCACTTGTCACGTCCCGTCCAATTGCGGAACTGCACTGGAAGCCTCGCGCAGCCATTCGGAGGGGGAGCAACAGGTAGCGCATGATGCCTATAGGCGACTGCTGCAAGGTCTGCCCCCGGATGAAGCGTATGAGCGTGGGTTAGCCGCCGCCATCCCCACCAGCATCACCACCGGAGTCGTCCGCGCTGCTATTATCCCCACCGCCATCATCTCCACTTGAGTCCGCTTCCCCGCTGTTATCCAATTCGGGACCGCTAGTGTCATCGGTGCTGGCTTCAAACTGCGCAAACTCATCATAGTTCGCGTCGTTGAGATCACCCGCGACCACCAGATCACCTGCTTCATCGAACAGTCCGAAAGCACCGCTTTCGTCCGCCCGGACGCTGTAGCCGTCCGGTCCAGTGATCGAGACGCTGCCGGAGTCACCGACTTGAACCCGATACTCGCCGCCGTCACTGTCGGTCAGGCTGAGCAGTGTCCCGTCCTCGTCATAGTCATAGGTATATTCGGTGAAAAGATTCCCGATCAGCACATCGCCATCGACGGTATAGGCGCTGTAGTAAGCGTCATAGATGGCGTAGCGCGTCCCGTCAAAGCGTTCGCCAAACATGACCAGTGTTTTGTCTGCAATATAGCCAAAATAGCCCGTCATTAAGGTGAATTTGTCTTGATCCTCTACCACGAAGCTAGCATCGCTGAACACGGTGAACGTCCTGCCGTCCGCAGGGTTGGTATACGAATACACCACGTCCGAGGACTGCCGACGTAGAGGTTCTGTCGAGTCTACCCCGTGCGTCAGCCTGGTCTCTATCATCACGTCCGCTGACAGTTTAGGAAGAAGTCGGGGCCCAAGCGCAATTATGACTGCTGAGGGGGAAACAAAGGTATCAAGCGCCGCCAGCTGCAGCCGCCTTAGCTCCTCCTCCGCCGCAGACGGCGCATCCGGAAGAATCGGGGGCACTACCCCTCGCGGTGCAGCTTGGGTTTGTAATTGGGGCGCGACCTGGGTCCCGGTATTAGCAATGACGGTTGCTGCTGCCTCTGGGGAGCCACCTGCTGCATCTTGTGGTGGTGGGGGGACAATGGGCACATTGAGGTTATTCGCCGCCACGACCAGACCGGGTGTCCCTGTGTCGGTCGGAGTCGGTTGTGGGTCTGAGTCCTCGTCTTGCGCGATGACCGACCCCAGCGCAGCGAATACAATGCACAGAACGATCGCCAACAGGCGAAGGATGTACCACGGTTGTTTCATGAGATTTCTTCCTAACTGTACTGATGAGGGTATCATTAAGACTTACGCAGGTGTCCCATTTTCAGGCTCATCTGACGGTTACACTTCAGGCGTGTCAACCCATCCCACAGATAGTCTCGCACCAGCTTCAGGTTCTCGAAACTGCTGTACCCTCTGTCAAATGTCACCCATCCGGGCTGGAAACCGCGCTCATGCGCTGCCTGTTGCGCTGCCTCCGACTGGTTATTTCTTCGGCTTCTGAATGATCGTCTTATCGTCCGGGCGGACGGCGCGGTTGACTTCCGTCTCGCCCATCGCCGGGTGCCACTCGTCCGCGAATGCGCCGTGCGGTTGCGTCAAGACCAGCCCGCCCAGGTCGCGCGCGATTGCCTCCAACTGCTTCGGCTGCACCCACGTCAGCGAATCGACCTGCACGGCGCGCGCCCCCGCTTCCAGATAATCGCGCGCATCCTGGGCGCTGTGAATGCCGCCCGCGCCAATGACCGGAATCGTCAGCTCGCGCGCCAGCAAACCCACCATCCGCAGCACCACCGGCTTGATGATCGGTCCGTAGATGCGCCCGGAGACCAGCCGCCCGCCCGCGTCACGCGCCGTGCCGCGCGGCGCTGCGCAGACGACCACGCCGTCCGCGCCTGCCTCCGCCGCCACCCGCGCGATCTTATCGCCGCCGAGCAGCGGCACGCGCACCAGCAGCGGCTTTTCCGCCCGTGCCAGCGCCGCCCGCACCAGCACGCCCACATCATCCGGAGTGCTGTCGTCGTGCAGCCCCAGTTCGACGGCGGCGATGGTCTCCTCTTCGTCGATCAGCAGCATCGCCTCTTCGACTTCGTCAGGGGTCGTGGCGACCAGGTGGATGATGACCGGGACGTGCAGCTTGTCCCAGGCGGCGCGATGCTCCCGAATGACCTTGCTCAACCCCGGGTTGGGCAGTCCGCTGTGGACGAGGATACCGCCTTCCAGCGAGACGACGCGCGTGCCGTTGGCGGGCGAACGCGGCAGCAGCGTGACCGGGTTGGTGACCAGCGCGCCCAGCTTCTCCAGCTTGATGATGCTGCGGTACTCGTCGGCAAAGCCGACCGTGCCCGCCGCAGGCATGACGGGTGACTCCAGAGTCAGACTGCCCTTGCCAACGCGCGTGATGTTGAAGACCATGGGCGTTCCTTACTCGTTACTCGTCACCCTCTTCGTGGCGATATACAGCCCGCGTCCCAGCCCCTTGGGGTCGTGTTCGACCTCCAGCCCGGCGGCGGCGAAAGCAGCCAGGTACTGATCCTTGCTGAACAAGCCCAGCTCGTGGCGTTCGTTGAAGGTCGCGATGCCGGAGGCGGTCGCCACCATATAATGAAAATCAAGCACGGAAATGCTGCCCTCGACCGCGCCCACATTCATGCGGGCGATCTTGATGTCTGGTTCATCGACGAAGCGGGCGGTCGCCATCCCATGCTTGAACTCGCCCGGCGCAAACCAGGGTTCGACGATCATTACGCCGCCGACGGCGAGATGCCTGCCCATATTGGCAATCGCCGCCTTCATGCGCGCCAGCGTGCGCGCGTAGCCGATGCTGCTGAAGAGGCAGGTGATCATGTCGTAGGTGCGCCCCAAGTCGAAATCGACCATGTCTCCGACATGGAACGGCACATCCGGCAGCCGCCGCCGCGCGATGCTCAGGACGCCGCCCTCGTCCAGGTCAATGCCCTCGACCAGATAATAATGCTTGAGCTGCACCAGATGCTTGCCTGTGCCGCACGCCACATCCAACAGGCTGTTGCCCACGCGATGACGATGGGAGTTGAGCAGTTCGTGAATGACGGAGGACTCTGCGGCATAGTCCTTGTTGGCATAGATCAGGTCGTAATAGGCGGCAGATTTTGTAAACATGAGCGACACCGCAATGTAAGGTATGTGCTGCTGTAAAGCATACCCGATGTCGGGCGATTTCGATACCGAGGCGTGCTACAATCACGCTATGGACTGCCTATCAGGATGCACGACCGATGAAAGACCTGCCGCGCTTTCGCCATCGCGATTATGACACGGCGCGCGCCTATGCCGCCCAGATACTGACCAACCATGTCGAGCCTATGACGACGCTGCTGCGGCTGACCGAGCGCGAGGATTATTCCTTTGAAGCGGTTTTTTCGGCGCGTTACTTCGTCCTCGACGAAGGCGAAACCGAGCCGACAAAATCGCAGTGGAACAACCTGAAGAAGCGCTTTAAGCGCAACGACACCAGCATCTTCATCTTCAAGGAGCATGGCGCATGCCCATGCCCGGATGGCGAGCCGGGCTGCTTCTATCTGCTGTTCGGCTACTACGCCAAACGCGAGGTGCCGGACGACCGTGCGCCGCTGCGCAGGAATTTCACTCGTCCGCAGGGGGGTGGAGGACGCGACAGATGATTGACCGCGTGATGCTTTTGGGGATTGTCGCGTCGATTGGCGCGCTGCTGTTCATCCTGGAGCTGGTGCGCCGGCGCAAGCTGCGCGAAGACTACGCGCTGCTGTGGCTGGCGACGGGCGTCGTGCTGCTCGGATTGAGTCTGTCGCGCCCCGCGCTGGATGCCATCGCCAACGCGCTGGGCGTCGTCACCTACCCGCCCGCCGCCTTGTTCGCCGTCGCGCTGCTGTTCGTGCTTTTCATCCTGCTGCATTATGCGGTCGTCGTCACCAAGCTTTCGCGCGAAAACAAACAGATCGCGCAGCAGATGGCGATCCTGCGCTGGGAGTTAGACGAAACGCGCGCGCGGTTGATGCAGCAAGACAAGTAGGGGCGAACCCATGGGTTCGCCCCTACGATGCGCCGCGATACAACACCGTCGCCGCAATCGTCGCTGCGATCCACAGGATGGCGATGCCGCCGAGCGCGGTCAGACTGCCGCGCAGGTCACCGCTCGGTCGCGCGATGGTGACGCCGAGCGATTCGCTCGCGCGCGACAGATAACGCGCGCCGCCAAAGCGTGAAGCGATGTACCCGCCAATCGCGCCGCCGATGTGCGCCCAGTTATCGATGCGAGGCACCAGCAAGCCGAGCGCCAGGTTCATCAGCACGAGCGTCGTCAGGCTGCGAATTTGCGACTGCCCATACGCGCCGAAGATCGGGCGATGACGCAGGAAGAAATCGAGCTGCGCGGCAAAGATGCCGAAGACCGCGCCGGATGCCCCGACCGAAAGCTGCGCCCCCATGACCGCGCTCAACAGCGAACCGCTCAAGCCGCCCAGCAGGTAAATCGCCAGGAAGCGGGCGTGCCCGTTGACGCGCTCGACGAAACCGCCCGACACGTTCAGCGCGAACATATTGAAGATCAGATGCAGGCTGGCGGAAAGATTGACCGCGCCGCCCACGTCATGAATCCCGGCATGGAGAAACATGGATGTGAAGAAGCGCCAGAATTCGCCGCCGCCGAATGCCGCAGCCGCGTTGTTCGCGCCATCGAACAGCGTTTGGAACTCGACTTCTGGAGAGAGCGCTCGCACAATGAAGATGACGACGTTGATCGCGATCAGCCCATAGGTCACGTAGGGGATGCGCACGAGCGGTCGCATGGCAAGTCCGGGCGGCGGGCGGTCGCCGGAGCGCTGCGGCGGCGCGGCGTCTTCCAACGGGTGACGGTTGGGCGGTTGAGGGTTGAGGGGATGATCGTTCATGATGAGGTGGGATTATGCCAGCCTATGACTATCGATGCAATCATTGCGGGCGCGCGCTGTCGCTGTTCTACAAGACTTATGCCGCTTATGACGCCGCCGAAAAGACCTGCCCGCACTGCGGCAGCGCCGACCTGACGCGTGTGATTACGAACGTGGCGCTGCAAACAGGCGAGGTCAACTACCGCGGGATGTCGTCCGGCGAGATGCTGTCCGTGCTGGAAGGCGGCAAGCGCGACGAGGTCGATACGCTGTACCGGCAGGTGGGAGCCGACCCGAACAAGCTCGTCAAAGACGCGCAGAAGATCAAAAAGGCGAAGGGCGACAAATGAGCCGTAGGGGCGCAATACATTATGTCTATGCTTCCGCCGCCTCCAGCGCCGCGATCAGCGCTGCCCCGCCCGCCGGGTTCGCCACCAGCGCCGCCAGCGCAGCATCTTCGCGCACGCGGATCGTGCGTTCTTCTGCGCCGCCGACGATGATCAGCGTGAAATAGCCACGATTGGGTGCGGGGCGCTCCTGCATCGGGATGTCGCGGACGAGCGCGATGAGCTGCGCCGCCAGCCCCCCCAGCGCCTCGTCCGTGCCCCCCGCGTCGGTCGGGATGAAGAAGTCGAACGAGGTGTCCATGGCGAAAAATCTCGCACCGCACGTCTCGCCATACGAAGACGCCGACGCCTCGATGCCGCGCAGCCCGGCGTCGAGCAGCGCCTGATTCACGCGCGTCGTCAGCTCGATCTGCGGTCGCGTCGCCCACATGAACGCGCACGGCGTCGCGGTGGCATCGCCGGGGGTGACGGCGGGGGTTTCGGCAGTTGGTAGGCTGGCAAGGGCAGTCGAAGCATCGGCGACCGTCTCGGCATTCGCCACCGCGCTCGCCGTCAGGTTGAGCGGATTTGGCTCAGACGCGGCGGGCTGGCAGGCGGCGAGGAAGAGCAGTATCAACAGGATCGTCAGGATCGTTTTTGGCATGACCAGTTCTCCTCTGCGGGAAGTGCGCCGTGCGTGGTGCGTGGTGCGGAAAACAAGAGCGACCTTATGCGTATCCGTTTTTTCGCACTACGCACTTCGCACCACGCACATATCCTACCCCGCCCCCGTCATGATGCTGCGGATGAGGATACCCGCCAGCACGCCAAACCCCCACATATACGATCCCATCGCCGGGCGTTTGGTGGCGGTCTTTTCGACGAAGATGAAGAACGGCAGCGAGAGCACTGCCCCGAAGCCGTAGATCAGATGCACCATGTCGAACGGTCGCCCGCCCATCCCATACATCACCAGCCCGATCAGCGCCTCGACGGCGATCATGCCGAAGATGACATAGACGCCGCGCCGGAACGCCGTCGTCACGTCGCCATGCCGCAGCAAGCCGACATACAGCGCGTAGAGCAGCATCAGCACGGCGATGATCAGCCCGGCACGACTCAGCAGGTAGTGGAGGTCGCGGAGAAGGAGGTAGGGATTCACGTTAGTTTTCCGGCGCGTTGGTCGCCAGCCAGAAGCCCGCGAAGATCAGAATGACGCCCAGCATCTCGCCCAGGTACTTGAGTTCGGGCATATCCAGGCGGATGAGCGCGCCGCCGAGCGCGGGCAGCAGCGCCCCCGCCGCGATCAGCCAGTTGCCGACGACGCGGTTGCGCATGATCTGCTTGCGGCGGAAGAGATACGCCGAGTAGAGCGCGCCGCCCGCCAGCGAGATCGTACCCCAGACGTTCATCACGGGCGAGAAAGCGCGCACGGTGCCGCTGGCACGCCCGCTCATGATGCCCTCCTGGATCACGCTGCCCTGCGCGTCGGCCACATCGCGGTAGATGGCGGTGATGTCGGTGCCGGGTCGCCAGGCGTCGGCGTTGAAGGGCGTCAGGAAGAGCGTCCAGGGCAGCGTCATGATGCCGATCAGCGCCAGCAGCATCGAGATATTGCGGGCGATGCTGCCCCGGCGCAGCAGCAGGTAGACGGTGCCCTGTCCCAGCGTGGGCGCGACCATCAGCGCACCCGTCCAGTACCACAAGCCGAAGAAGATCGGACTCCACGTCAGCGCCAGCACGACCTGGCTGAATGCGCCGACACAGTAAAAGACCAAGCCGATGCCCCAGGCGAGCAGGTGCGGGCGATGCTTCTGCGCCCAGCGGCGCAGGACGATGACGGCGAAGACGCCGGAGACCAGCGCCGTGACCGCGCTGACGACGAGTGAAGGCGAGAGGGACATGCGAATCCAGACGAACGAAACGGCAGGGCGCAACAGATTGCGCCGCTACTATAGACCTGCCTCTGGCGAAAATCTATAGAAATCTACAGACGGATGTTCCGCCCCATTTGTTCACTCCTTCACAATCCACACCCACATTCTTGTCCACTTTCGACAGTTGGCAGCGACAGGATTAGCACGTTAAAATGCTGCAACATTCGCCGCCTCGCGCTGGTTTGGCGTAAGTAGACGAGATCGCACCCGAAGATGGTCGCAAACGCACAAAAATCGCCCTCCACTCCGCCGCTGGCGCGCGCCGAAGCCCCGCCCGCCGATACCAGCGCTGTGCGCCGCGTCGCCGGCATCGTCGCGCTGGTCATCCTGGCGGCGCTGCTGTGGGAAGGCGCGAAGGCGTTCGCGTCGAGCGTCGATTACGCGCTGCCCATCGCCGGGGCGACCCTCGACCTGACCGTCTTCAACGACCAGCAGCTCCCGCACCTCGGCGCGATTGCCAACGCCTTCGTCCAGCCTGCGCAGCGCAATGGACCGCCGCTCTACAGCGAACTCCTCAGCGCCTCCGCCTTCACGCTGCAAATGGCGATTGGCGGCTTCCTGATGGGCGGCATTATCGGCTTCGCGCTGGCGGTCATCTTCGCCCATTCGCGCTTCATGCAGGGCGGCTGTCTGCCGTATGTCGTCGCCTCGCAGACGGTGCCGATCCTCGCCATCGCGCCGATGATCGTCATCTGGCTGGGACGCGCGGGCTTCCAGGAACTCGCGATCCCCGTCATCGCGGCGTATCTGACGTTCTTCCCCGTCGTCATCTACAGCCTGCGCGGTCTGACGGCAGTGCCGCCGACCGCGCTCGAACTGATGAACTCTTACGCGGCTAGCAAATGGGAGACGCTGGTCAAGCTGCGCCTGCCCAACGCGCTGCCGCACATCTTCACCGCGCTCAAGCTGTCGGCGACCGCCAGCGTGGTCGGCGCGATCATCGGCGAGCTGCCGAGCGGCATTCAGCAGGGGTTGGGCATCGCCATCCTCAACTTCGCCCGTTCGTACACCCAATCGCCTGAACGCCTGTGGGCGACGATTGTGATGGCGGGCGCGGTCGGCATCGGCTTTTTTGTGGTGATCGTGATATTGGAGCGCTTGATCGTGCGCTGGAAGCGCCCAGAGGATGGGTAGGGGCGCAATCTATTGCGCCCCTACGGGGGACGATTTATGTAGGGGCGATGCCGTGTCATCGCCCGAATGGGACAAAAGAACGTGGCGACCGTCATCTCGATCAAAAACATCACCAAGAAATTCCGGGGCAGCGACGGCGAGCAGGTGCACGCCATCGACAACATCAACTTCGATATTGTCGAAGGCGAGTTCATCTCGCTGATCGGACCCTCCGGCTGCGGCAAAAGCACGCTGCTGCGTATGATCGCCGACCTGATCGAGCCGAGCGAGGGCACGATCAGCGTCAACGGCAAATCGCCCAGGCAGGCGCGCCTCGACCGCGATTACGGCTTCGTCTTCCAAAGCCCCACGCTCTATGACTGGCGCACCGTGCTCCAGAATGTCGAACTGCCGCTGGAGATTATGAAGTATCCCAAAGCGAAGCGCCGCGAACGCGCCGAGGAGATGCTCGGTCTGGTCGAACTGGGCAGCTTTGTCAACAAGTATCCCTGGCAGCTTTCCGGCGGGATGCAGCAGCGCGTCAGTATCGCGCGCGCGCTGGCGTTCGAGCCGACGATCCTGCTGATGGACGAGCCGTTCGGCGCGCTGGACGAGATGACGCGCGAACGCATGAACAACGAGCTGCTGCGCATCTGGACGGCGATCCCGCACATGACGGTCGTCTTCGTCACGCACAGTATCGCCGAAGCCGTCTACCTGAGCGACCGCGTGGTCGTGCTCTCCGCGCGCCCTGGGCGGCTGGCGACCATCATCGACGTGGATCTGCCGCGACCGCGCGGACCGGAGACGCGCGACCTCGACCAGTTCTTCCATCTCACATCGCAGGTGCGGCATTCGCTGCGCGGCGGCGTTGGCGATCTTTCGAAGGTGATCGAATAAGATGGCGCAGATCGCACGGACGTTGGAAACGCCTGTTGTTGTGACCGCCGAGGCGTATGACCGCCGCACGCTCGGTCTCGACATGCTGGCGTTGACAGCGCTCTTTCTCGTCGCCGTCACCTATCATCTGCAAAACCCGATCCTGCTCTACGAAGTCCAGTTTGGCTCGGCTTTCCGCAATGCCACGCTCCAGCCAGTGCTGGCGTGGGCGCTGCTGGGCGTGTCATATCTGCTCGGCGGAGGCATCAGGATGCTGCGCGAGAACCTGCGTTCGCTTCAGGGCGTCGCGCTCGTCGTGCTGTTCCTCTACAGCGCCTACATGATCCTGGCAATCCCGTTGAACTTCAACCTGGCAGGTGCCTTCATGGGCATCGACCAGGTGTTGTTCCTCGACGAACTCGAAGAAGAGGTCGTCCGCGCGCCCTTCGAGGCGCATCTGGCGGCGACCGCCGTTCTGGAGATCCTCGCCATCGCCGCCGTCATCGCACTCTGGCAGCCCTGGAAGCGCCTGCCCGTTTACCTGCGCGCCATCCGCGACAACGCCTCAGCGCTGATCGTGGCGGTCGTCGTCCTCATCGGCATGGAAGTCCTGATCAACGTGTTCGGGATTCAGGAATTCCTGCTGCCGCGCCCCAGCGTGATCGCCACGACCTTTGGCGAAATCTATCCGCGCCTCGTCTCGGTCGGCTGGAACACCTTCCAGAACGCCTTCTGGGGCTTCGCCATCGGCTGCGGCGCGGGCGTGGTGACGGGGATGCTGGCGGCGCGCTTCACCGGCTTCAGCCAGGCGCTGCTGCCCCTGGCGATTGGCATTAATGCCGTGCCGATCATCGCGCTCGCACCGATCATGAACAACTGGTTCGGCGCGCTCAACCCGGCGTCGAAGGTTGCCATCGTCGTCGTGCTGACGTACTTCCCGGCGATGATCAGCACCGTGCGCGGACTCAACTCGGTCGATCACCTCTCGCTGGAACTGATGAAGTCCTACGCGGCGAATCAGTGGGAGGTCTTCGCCAAGGTGCGCCTGCCCTCGGCGCTGCCGTTCATCTTCTCGTCGCTCAAGGTCGCCACGACCCTCAGCATGATCGGCGCGATTGTCAGCGAATACTTCGGCGGTACAGGCAATGGCTTGGGCTTCAGCATCCGCAATGATGCCGCCTTCTTCAAGAATGCCGAGGCGTGGTCGGGGATCGTGATCGCGTCGCTGTTTGGCATGGGGTTCTATCTTTTGGTTTCTGCCGCAGAACGGGCATTCATGCACTGGCATGTCTCGTTCCGCGAGAAATCGTGATGGGATGAGGATCGTTTGTAGGGGCGCAATATATTGCGCCCCTACATCCACACATACCGTCACGTCGCAACGAATGGTTATGGTTCTATTTTGAGGAGAGAGAAGATGCGTAAATTGGCAGTACTACTCATCATCGCGCTGCTGGCGCTGACCATCGCTCCGCTGGCGGGCGCGCAGGACCTGGCACCGCTGCGCGTGCAGCTTCAGTGGGTGACGCAGGCGCAGTTCGCGGGTTACTACGCGGCGCAGGCACTGGGCTACTACGAAGAAGCCGGTCTCGACCTGGAAATTCTGCCGGGCGGTCCCGATATCGGTCCGCAGCAGGTGGTTTCGGCGGGCGGCGCGGAACTTGGCATCAACTGGGTTCCCAGCCACCTCGCGGCGGCTGAGGGCGGCAGCGGCAACGTGATCATCTCGCAGATCTTCCAGCGCTCCGGTCTGCGCCAGGTCACCTGGGGCGACAGCGGGATCGAGAGTTTTGAAGACATGGAAGGCAAGATCGTCGGCGTGTGGGACTTCGGCAATCAGTTCCCGGTCTTCGCCAGCCTCGTCAAGGCGGGCATCGACCCCTACAACCCGGATGATGTCACCATCTTCATCCAGCCGTTCGACATGAACGCCTTCCTCAACCGCGAAATCGACACCGCCAGCGCCATGACCTACAACGAACTGGCGCAGGTCTTTGAATTCGTCGCGGAAGACGGCAGCTTCCCGGTCTACACACCGGAAGATGTCAACATCATCGACCTGAACGAGTTCGGCACCGCCACCCTGGAAGACATGGTCTTCGCCAACGCCGAGTGGCTGGCACAGGACGGCAGCGAAGCGCTGGCGACCGCCTTCCTCGCGGCGTCCTATCGTGGCTGGGCATACTGCCGCGATAACGTCCAGGAATGCGCCGACTTCGTCCTCGCCGAAGGTCCGACGCTGGGCACCGGGCACCAGGTGTGGATGATGAACGAAGTCAACAAGCTGGTCTGGCCGTCGGAAAATGGCATCGGCATCACCGATCCGGATCTCTTCCAGCAGACCGTCGATATCGCCGTGACCTACGAGATCATCTCGGAAGCCCCGGCGGACGGCATCTGGCGCAATGACCTGGCGGAAGCCGCGCATGTGATGGCGATGGAGATGGACCCAGAGGTTGACCTGTTCGGCGCGGAATTCGAAGCCGCCGAAGTCGAAATCACCGCGCGCGGCGAATAATCCGCGATTGTGAATTGTCGGTAGGGGCGCACCCGCGTGTGCGCCCGTGTTGGCGATTTGACGCGCCCGGATGTCCGCGCGGCATCCGGGCGGACACATGGGTCCGCCCCTACGGATCGACCTCGACAAGGATCGCCCCGCGTTCCACCAACTGCCCGACCGCGACATGCACCGCCCGCACACGCCCATCCCCCGGCGCAAGCACGCGCAGCTCCATCTTCATCGCCTCTAGAATCGCCAGCGTCTGCCCGCGCGTCACGGTGTCGCCCGCCGCGACCATGACCGCCCGCACCGCACCCGGCATCTGCGCCGTCAGCCTGCCCCCCGCCTCGCCTGTGCTGCGCGACCGAATACGCCCGCGCACACTCTCCAGCGCCACCGCCTCGCCATCGACCCAGACGTAGCGCTGGTCGCCTTCGGATGCAGCATAAGCACGATGCTTTGTGCCGTCGATGTGCAGCGTCATGCCGCCCTCCGCCAGCGCGTCAGCGCGGACGACATAACGCACGCCGTCAATCTCCGCGATCCAACCGCCATCCGGCGCGGGCGTCAGATCGACAGGGTAGGCGGTATCGCCCAGGCGAAAGGTGTAGCGGGGCATGATGTCCCTTCCGTGTTCGTAGGGGCGCACCCGTGTGTGCGCCCGCGCTGGCGATTTGGCGTGCCCGTGTGTCCGCCCGTACCGCCCGATTTTACCCTTCCTGAGCGCAAACGAACACTTGACACCCCGCACCCCTCGGCTATACTTCGATCTTGTTGCCGAGGTAGCTCAGCAGTAGAGCAACGCACTGAAAATGCGTGGGTCGTGGGTGCGAATCCCACCCTCGGCACAAGCCCCTGTCCCAAACGGATGGGGGTTTTTATTTCCCTTGTAGAAGTTTTCACAACCTGCGACATGAATAAATGCGACCTGAAAAATATGTATGCAAGGTTGATTTTTTGTCATGTGTAAGTTGGGTCATGTACAACCATAGGCATGACGAGTAGGCGGGGCGAGAGGCAGGGACGGTCATGCGAATTCGGATTGGAATATGCGCTGCTGTCGTCGCAGTGGCGTTGAGCATCACGTTCGGGCTGCCGGCGATGACCAGCAGCGCGCAGTTCGACAGTACCTGCGCGCCGCTGGTCGAGCAGGCGCTGGAAGCGGTCGGCAATAACTGCGGCGGCTTGGGGCGCAACAGTGCGTGTTATGGCTTCGACAACGTCGGCGCGACCTTTTCGCGGGAACAGCCGCAGGATTTCTTCAGCCAGCCGTCCGATCTCGCGGAACTCGTACAGCTCCAATCGCTGACGACCGCGCCGCTCAATGTCGATCTCGACGAGTGGGGGATCGCCGTGCTGAACGTCCAGGCAGACTTGCCGGACGCGCTGCCGGGACAGTCGGTCACCTTCATGCTCTTTGGCGATGTGACGCTGGAAAACGCGGTTGATCCCGCCGCTTCGCCCGCCGCGATCACGCCCATCGACATCACGACGCGCGTCCAGAGCCTGCTGCGCACCCGTCCGACCGGGATCGCCAACACGTCCGCGCAGGTCCCGCCCGACACGCTGCTCTCCGCCGACCGCATCAGCAGCGACGGGCAGTGGGTGCGCGTCGTCTATGCCGACCTCGTCGGATGGCTGCCCTTCGAAGCGGTGACCAGCGCCGGTGACCTGGCGACCCTGCCGACCCAGGAGACTGCGCCGTACACGCCGATGCAGGCGGTCCGCCTGACGACCAATATCACCGGCGTGTCGTGCGCCGAAGCGCCGCCCTCGCTGGTGGTCATGCAGGGACCGGAGCAGATGACGGTCAATCTGACGGTCAATGGCGCGGAACTCAATATCGGCTCGACCATCGCGCTGTGGACGACAGGCGGGCAGATGCTGCTGGCGGTCATCGACGGCGGCGTATACACCAGCGACGGCAAGTACATCCCGGCGGGCTTCATCAGCATCATACAGCTCGACGAATCCGGCGCGGCGACAGGCTCCTGGAGCGAGCCGCGCCCGCTGACGCTGGAAGAGTGGCTGCTGTTCGAACCGCTGGAGAACATTCCCGCTATCCTCCTCAAATATCCCATCAACGTGCCGAGCGAGCTGATCGCGGCGCTGACCACGCCGACGCCATCGCCCGCGCCCGTGAGCGTCGATAACCCGCCGCCGCCGACGCCCGTACCGCCGCAGATCATCCAGGTCGATTGCAGCACGCTGCGCGCCACGTCGCCGCTCGACGGGCTGCCGTATGCGGGTGTCACTTTCTTCTGGGATGGCGTCGCCAGCTCGCTGGTGACCGGCTACCAGGTGAACGTCTATCGCGATGGCGCGCAGGTGGCAAGCGTGGGCACCCCCGCAGGGGTCACGCAGGCATCAACCGACCTCGGTGCGCTGCCGCTCTTCGGGTCGTATACCTGGGAAGTGCTGGCGCTGGTCAACGGCGTCGGTGTCTGCCGCGCGTCGAGCGGTGTCATCCAGCGCGCCTTCCCGCCCGACCCGACCGAAGCGCCGACGGCGACCCCGACGCAGCGTGTTGAAGAGACGGAGCCAGTCGAGCAGCCATTCACCGCCACACCAACGCCGACTCATACCCCGACCACCGAGGTCACCATTCCAACGGCGACTCCGACGGAGACCCCCACGTTGACTCCCACAGCAACCGAGCGCCCGCTGGACGAATGCGTGGACTGCGTGGACTGTGAGACGTGTGGTGATTGCACAGAGTGCTACGACTGCGAAGAATGCTATGCGTGTGAGGTCTGCCCGGACTGCCCGCCGTGCGACATCAACGACAACAGCAATGGCTGCCGACCTGGCGATCCGCAGTGCGATCGTGGGCGTGACGGGTGCTGTCCGCCCGCGAATTTCTAAACCGAAGGTCGAAGCAAATCGTGGCACGGACGCCATGAATGGCGTCCCTACGGAAACCCCAACGTGCTTGTAGGGGCGCAATGCATTGCGCCCCTACAAAAACATACGATAACCTACTTTTGCCCCTCACGCATCGATGATCAGCGGTACGCCGAGCTGCCAGGCATGATGCAGCGCTGTTAAGAAGCGCTTGAGTTCGGCAATCGTGCTGTCGTCGCTCTCGCTCGCCGCGACATTCAGCGGGTAGCGCGCGCGGATCTCGTCGCGCGTCAGCGTGCTGTTCATGATCTCGACGACCTGTGCGGCTTCGGTCGCGCGCGGAACAGCGCCGAAGAACTGCAACAGCATCCCGGCGTGGGCAGGCGCGATATCGCCGAGCATGAAAGTCATCTCGAATACTTGGTTGGTATCGATGACGAAGTCCTGCATATCGCGCGACTGCGCCGCATCCGCCTCGAAATAAGTGCCGCTGGCGCGCAGCGGTTTGACCTGTGCGCCGTCGTAGCCCATCTCCTGAATGCCCTGACGCAGCAGCAGCCACAGAAAAGGCTCGTCGATGCCCGGCAGGCGTTCCAGCAGCCCGCGTTCGCCGCGCAGGCTCAACGGATACTGCACCGCGTCCACGCAGCCAAACGTCGCCCCGCGCACGTTGGCGGGGCAACCCGCGCAGTGATGCCCCCACTCGTCCAGCTCGGTCGCGCGGTCGAGCAAGTCCTGGACGATGATGATCTGCGTCTCCTCTTCCCCTTCAGGAGTCTGGCGCACGAACTCAAAGCCCATCTCGCTCGGCGGGCGACCGTCGCCATTCTCACGAAAGAGGCGGATGATGGTCTGCGCGCGCACACGCATCTTCAGGCGCTCCAGGATTTCCGGCGTGCCGAACTTGTCTTTGGGTTTGCAGCCGTAATCGACGATGAAATCGATAGCCATGCAGATGCTTTCCGTTGTCGTGGGTGCTATATGTACATTCTACAGAAACACCCCCCGGACACCAAAAAGGTGTGCAGCCGCCCTGCCGCCCACGAACGGCACGAGAAACGCAGACCTTCGTGATAAGATAAGGCGATTGCAGCACTACACGACGGCGCGCGGGAGTCCTATGAAATTTCTTGAGCGAGTGGGTTCGATCTTCAAGTCGTCCGATGGCGCAGCGCGTCCGGGAGTCGATCCGGAGCTGCGCGGGGTCTTCGAGGCAGCACGTCGGGCGAAACTCGCCGAAGACTTCCCCCTTGCGCATGAAAAACTGGATCGCGCGTTAGAGCTGCTCAAGGACTCGGTCGATAACCCAGTGGCGGTCGAAATCTTCCTCCAGCGCGCAGACCTCTATTGCAGCCAGCGCAACGATGCCGAAGCGCAGCGCGCGCTCGACGGGGCGCGTGCCAAAGCGGGCGAGGACAAACTGTCGCAGGCATATGTCATGTTGGGGCAAGGGCGGCTCGCATTCGCGCAGGGCAAGCTGGAAGAGGCGGCTGCCTTCTACGATCAGGGGCAGGCGCTGGCACGCAGCGCTGCGGCGGTCGGCGCGGAAGGGCGTGCCCAGGCGCTGCGCGGCGAGCTGGCGCTGCGCGAAGGCAACGCAAGCTACGCGCTGCATCTGCTGCGCGAGGCGCTGCCCAAACTGAACATGGTTGGCGACGGCGAACTCAGCCCGCTGTTTGTGGGGTTGGTCGGGCAGGCGACGCTGGAGATGGGCAATGTCAGCGACGGGCTACGGCTGATCGAACGCGGGCTTAAAGTCGCCGAACAGTTGGGGGATGTCGTCCACCAGCGGCGATGGGCGCTGTTCCTGGGCGAACGCGCGCTGAACGAGGGGCGCTATGCCGAGGCACGCATCTATCTCAAGCTCGTGGCAGACCGTTTTGTCGACCAGAAGTCCCAGGAGCATGTGCAGACGCTCTACCGCCTCAGCTTCGTCCAGGACATCATGGGACTGCGCGACGAGGCGCTGGCGACCGCCGAACGCGCGACGCAGATCGCCGAAGGGCAGACGGCGCAGGTGCAGGCGCTGGCGCGTGCGGCGCTCGGCACGGCGCTGCGCGGCGCTGGGCGCAGCGGCGAGGCAATCCCACATCTACAGGCTGCCGCCGAGGACATCCCGGCGCGCGACAAGGTCGAAGTCCTGCGCGTGCTCGCCAACGCCCTTGCCGAAAGCGGCGATACCGCTGCTGCGCGTACTGTCTTTCAGCAGGCGGTGAGTCAGGCGGATTCGCACGGGACGCCGCTCGAACGCGCGCAAACGCGCCGCGACCTGGGACTGCTGCACTACCGCGCCGGCGAATGGCACGACGCCCTCGCCCATTGGACGGCTGCCCTGGCGCTGTTTGAGGAAGAAAACGTTCATGCGCAGGTGGCGCGGCTGTTGTGTGATTTGGGCAGCACCCGCAAGGTGTTGGGGGTGCACGCGCGCGCGCTGCGTGATTTTGAGCAGGCGCTGACCGTCCTGAACTCGGTGGAGCAGCACGACCTCGAAACGCGCGGGCTGGTCTATTCCAACGCTGCCTATGCCTTCGCAGAACAGGGTGGCGACGCGGATTCCGTCGATTCGTTCTTCAGCGAAGCCATCGCGCTGGCGGAAAAACTGGGCGACCGCGCGGCGGAGAGCCTGCGGCGCAACAACTATGCCTACTTTCTCGTGCAGACCGGGCGTCCACGCCGCGCTATCGCCCTGCTGGAGCAGGCGCTGCGCCAGAGCGAGGCGCTGGGCTTGACGCTGCTGATGGCGATCCAGCGCGACAACCTGGGGCTGGCGCACGCCTCCGCTGGCGAATACCCCACCGCGCTGGCATATCATCGTCAGGCGCTGGAGATGGCGCGGTCGCTCGGCGATCTCCACTGGCAGACCAGCATGGAAATCAACCTGGCGCGCACGCGCCTGCTGATGGGCGAAATCGAGGAAGCGGCGAGCATCCGTCAGGTGCTGGCGGCGGCGCGGACGGACGGCGCGCCCGATCTGCTGATACGCGCGCTCCTGGCAGCCGCGCAGTTCGAACTCCCCGCCTCGCCCGCCGCTGCTCTCTCGCTGATCGATGAGGCGCTGAATACTGCCCGCCGCGCCGACCTGCGGCGCTGGGTGGCAGAGGCGCTGGCGCTGCGCGCGGAGGCACTGGCAGCAGGCGGCGACCTCGATGCCGCGCGGACCACCTGGGACGAAGCCGCTGGCATCTTCAACCGCCTGCGCATGCCGCAGGGGAAGAAGCAGCCCGCCTGGCTGGCGAAAGCGGCGCAGAACGATGCATGATGAGCGCGCATAACATGGCGACCTCGAAAGCCCTCATCTTCGCCAACGGCGATATTGACGACGGCATGATGGTGCAGCGCGCGCTTGCCCACGCGCAGGACGCGCTGCTGATCGCGGCGGACGGCGGGGTGCGCGTCGCTGAGCATTACGGCGTCACGCCGCAGGTCATCATCGGCGACATGGACTCGGTCACCCCGGAGGCGTTAGAGCGCCTGACCACCAGCGGCGCGCTTGCCCTGCGTTACCCGCCCGCCAAAGACGAGACCGATCTTGAGCTGGCGCTGCTGTATGCCGTCGAGCGGGGCGCGACCTGGATTCGTGTGATCGGCGCGGTGGGCGGGCGGCTGGATCAGACGTTGAGCAACGTCTATCTGCTGGCGCTGCCCGCGCTCCGCGGCGTCGATGCGCGGTTGGTCGCGGACGACGAAGAGACGCTGCTGCTGATGTCCGGCAGCATCGAGATTGACGGCGCGCCGGACGACACGCTGTCGCTGCTGCCGATCAGCGGGACGGCGCGCGGGGTGACGACCGAGCATCTGCTCTATCCGCTGGTCGGCGAAGACCTGTTTTTCGGACCCGCGCGCGGCGTCTCGAACGTGATGACGAGTCCGCGCGCGCGCATCCACCTGCGGGAAGGCATCCTCGTCATCGTGCATACCCTCGGTCGTGCGTGAGTCTTCCAGAACCTCACCCCCGACGCGGCTCTGTGTGATGAAATCACGATTCTGCGCTATCCTCTCCTGCCTCTGTTCGCAGCGACAACTTGTTTTATTGCAGGAGCGCCATCCGATGGAATTTGGAATCACCTTCAAAGGCGATATTTCGCCCAAGCGCACCGTAGAATTATGTAAACAGGCGGAACAGGCGGGCTTCACTTATGCCTGGTTTTTTGATTCGCACATCCTGTGGCGCGAGGCATTCGTGACGATGGCGATGTGCATCGAGCACACCAGCAAGCTGCGCTTTTCCACCTGCGTGACCAACCCCGGCGTGCGCGATTGGTCGGTCGCGGCGAGCCTGCACGCCACGCTGGCAGCGCAGAGCGGCGGTCGCATCGACATGGGCATCGGGCGCGGCGACAGCTCGCGGCGCATGATGGGGCAAAAGCCGCTCAACGTCGAGACGATGGTCGAGTTCTGCCACGCCGTCAAGGACATGGTGGCAGGCAAAGAGGTCGCCTACGAAGAGGACGTGAAGCCCGTCACCATTCCCTGGGCAGAAGGCTACGACCTGCCCGTCTGGTTCGCCGCCTATGGTCCCAAAGCGCTCGCCGCCGCTGGGGAACACGGCGATGGCTTGATCATCCAGCTTGCCGATCCCTGGCTGGTCAAGTGGTTCACCGATCAGGCGATCAGCGCGGGCAGCGCTGCCGGACGCGACATGAGCAGCTTCAAGGTGATGAGCGCCGCGCCGGTCTGGGTGGGCGATATGCAGAAGGCGCGCGAGCAGACGCGCTGGTTCCCGGCGATGGTCGGCAACCACGTCGCCGACCTGGTCGAAAAGTATGGCAAAGCGGGCAACATGGTGCCGCAGCGCCTGACCGATTACATCGAAGGGCGCAAGGGCTACGACTACCGCCACCACGCGGACAAGGATGCCGATCACCTCGACTTCATCAAGGACGACATCATCGACAGCTTCGGCGTGCTGGGCGACCTGGATGCGCATCTCGCCAAGATGAAAGAGCTGGAATCGGTCGGCGTGACGCAGTTCAACATCTATCTGATGGTCGGCGACGAAGAGCGGATGGTGGAGGAGTACGGAAGCAAGATACTGCCAGCGTTCGCCAAAGCATCCGCATAGCCAGCACCCTCTGACGCAAGCCCCCACACAATGACCCCGCCCTACCTGCCGGATGTCTAGACATCCGGCAGTGCGCCCACGACCGGGATATCTTCCCGACCCAATCGGGCATTCCTCCCAATCACAACGTGTCCCCCGCCGATGACAGCGGGACACCTTCTCCTTTAGGCTGAATGACAACAGGCAATAAGGAGAACTTCGCCATGTCCACTGAACAGAATAAAGCCGTGATCCATCGTTACTTCGAGGCACAGAATCGCCACAGCCTGGAAGAGTCGTTTGCTTTTTTCAGCCCCAACATCATCTCGCACAGCGTCCCTGAACAAGATGGGGTTGTTGGCATAGACGGTATCAAAGACTTCTTCACGGGGTTTCACGATGCTGTTCCCGATTTCAAAGTCACGCTCCATGACACGATTGCCGAAGGCGATAAAGTGGTCGTGCGTTTTACCGCCAGCGGCACACAGACCCAAGAACTCATGGGGCAGCCCGCCGGACAGCCGTTTATCGAACACAGCCTCACCATTTACCGTCTCGAAAATGGAAAGATCGCGGAAGTCTGGAGCTAACCAGACTTTCAGAGTCATATCTGCGTATTCGGGGGCATCACCCTTTGGCGATATGAGCCACATGGGCAGTCTGATTTTTGGCGGGTGGGCGATGTTCGAATCGTGGCAGGCGCTCAAAAAGCATTGATTTGTACGAAGTGAAGCGATCAAGGGGTGTTATCACCTCGGTTTACGCGAACGATTGCAAGTTGCCAAGGAGGAATACAGTGGCTAAGGCAGGCGACATTCTCGATCATCCTGTGACGGGTGAGAAGATCATTTTTCGGAAAACGGCTAAGGACACAAGCGGCGATCTCATGCAGGCGGACGTTATCATGAGACCTCATGGGTTCGTAGCAGCCGAACATGTCCATCCACTCCAGGAAGAACGCTTCGAAGTTCTTTCAGGGAGTGTCAAATTCCGTGTCAATGGAGTCAAGCGAGAAGTTCGTGCAGGCGAAATCACCGTTGTCCCTCCACGAACCCCCCATGTGTGGTGGAATGATGGCGATCAAGAGGCACATGTGCTGGTGGATGTTCGCCCGGCTCTCCGTTTCGATGAGTTCTTTGAAACCTTCTTTGGTCTTGCCCAAGCTGGCAAAGTCGACAAGAAGACAGGGCTGCCCAATCTGCTCGTTATGGCGCTCATACTGCGAGAATTCGAGAAGGAAATCACTCTTGCGCAGCCGCCAGTCGCCGCGCAAAGAGTCCTCTTTGGCTTGCTTGCGCCGGTTGGACGCTTACTTGGGTATCAAGGGCACTATGCCTATCCACGATGAACAGCCAAGCACCATCCATGGAGGATTGATGCTCCAGACTGCCACTAGATTAATCGTACCTTCGTAATTACCCCATGATATGGGACAGCATCTACTAGGAGGAAGTATGTTCACGCAAAGGTCTCTAAAGTTCGTTGTTGGCTTGATGTTGGTTCTGGTGAGTGTGGTGCCAGCAATGGCGCAGGAGGGGATGCCGCCGCTGCCGGGCGAGCTGGTCGTCGGCGACCTGGGTGCGCCGCGCGGGCTTGCATTTGATGCGGACGGCAATCTGCTGGTGGCCGTCGCTGGCACAGGCGGGGAAGCCTCGTTCACCCTGCCCGGACCGGAGGGGGTAGCGCCCGTGAATGCGGGCTTGACCGGGCGGGTCATCTCGATTGCGCCGGATGGTAGCGCGTCTGACCGCATTGTCGGTCTTCCCAGCTACGCCTTTCCCATGGAAACAGGTGGGGTGTACCGCATCATTCCGAATGGCGACTCGCTCTGGTTGCTGTTCAGCGGCACGGGCGCAGGGAATACCGGTGCGTACTGGGCTGACTCGATTGTTGAATACGACGCTGCAACGTTGGTCGTCAAGAATGTCATCAACCTGAACCGCTTCGAGGCTGAAAACGACCCCGACGGTCGTGGCTACGATACCAACGTCGCCGATATTGCCTGGGGCGCGGATGGCACACTCTACATCGTGAACGCGGGCATGAACGCGCTGCTGTCGTGGACGGAAGCAGACGGGCTGGCGACGGTGGAGGCGTGGGGGAACGACGTGCCGACCTCGATTGAAATCGCTGAGGATGGCAGCTTCTATATCGGCTTCCTGGGTGAAGGGATTGCGCCCGGCGCAGGCAAGATCGAGCACTGGTCAGAGGGTGAACTGGTCGAAACCTTCTCCGGTCTGACTGCCGTGACGGACATCCTGCTGGCGGGCGACACCCTCTATGCGGTGCAGTTGTTCCTGTTTGGCGAGCAGGGTCCTGGTCCCGGCAACGTGGTCGCCGTGAGTACGGATGGCGCGACCCCCATCGCGGAGGGAATCCCTACGCCCTTCGCGCTGGCGATGGACGCGGACGGCGCGCTCTACGTCAGCTTCGGCACGATTGCTTTCGCGCCCGGCATGACCGGCGGTGTCCTCCGGTTGGCGATGTAGTCCACCGCACATAGGTGATTGAGGCGGGCACATCTGCTCTCGTGGATGCGCCCGCCGGACAAGAAGAACAGCGATGATCAACATCGTCATCTCTCTGTGTGTTGCTCTCCTGCTTGCCCGATGCACCCCCTTGTCCGTCCTATCCGCCGCTGCATCCGGCGATGCTGAGCGCGGCGCACAAATCTTTACGCAGGGGTGGGCGGATGCGCCAGCGTGTTCGACCTGCCATCACACCGTAACGGGTCAGTATGGCTTCAGTATCGGTCCGTCTCTCGCCGGGATCGCTGAACGCGCCGGGACGCGGGTGGTCGGGATGGACGCAGCGGAATACCTACGCCAAAGCATCCTGGAACCGCACAGCTACGTTGTCTCTGGTTATCGGGACATCATGTATCCCGACTACCGCACACATCTTACGGAACAAGACATTGAAGACCTGATCGCGTATCTGCTCACCCTGTAGGTTTTGTCCGATTCTCTAGAGGCAGTGAAGATGAACAGGATTTTCCTCTCAACCAACGGCAGCCGGCTGGCACGCGCGGAATGTGGTGGGAATGGGCAGTGGTCAGTCGAATTCTTGCTCGAAGGCACGAACGTGCGCTGCCTCGCTGCTGATCCGCACAACCCGAACGTCGTCTACGCCGGGACAGAGGGCAGTGGCGTGCTGCGGTCGGATGACCGGGGCAGAACGTGGCAGCCTGCGGGGATGGAGGGGCAAATCGTCAAATCCATCGCCGTCAGTCCGGCGCAGCCCGGTTTGATTTTCGCCGGAACCAAGCCGCCGATGATTTACGTCTCACGCGACGGCGGTCAGCAGTGGACAGCGCTTGAGTCGTTCCGCAAGATGCGGCGCTTGTGGTGGTTCTCGCCTGCCGAGAAGCCATTCACGGCGTACGTGCAGGGCATTGCACCCTCGCCCACAAACCCGGATGTGATCTTGGTCGGGGTGGAGTTTGGTTCGGTCGTCCGCAGCGCGGACGGTGGCAAAACCTGGCAGGATCACCGCAAGGGCGCGTTGCGCGACTGCCATTCGATCAGGTTTCATGCCACGAATAGCGATTGGGTCTACGAGGGTGGCGGAACGGGCGCGGGCGTCGCCTTCAGCCGCGATGCCGGAAACACCTGGGCGCAGATCAAGCAGGGGCTTGATCGCCACTACGGTTGGGCAGCGGCAGCAGACCCTGCGCGCCCGGAAGTGATGTATGTCTCCCTGTCACCCGGTCCCATGAAGGCGCATAGTGGGGACAATGCCCAAGCGTACATCTTCCGCTCGATGGGCGGCGACCGGTGGGAAAAGCTGAACGGCGGCTTGCCGCAGCCGTTGAACCATATGCCCTATGCGCTTCTCACCGATCCCGCAGCGCCCGGACACCTGGTTGCCGGATTAAGCAACGGCGATGTCTGGCACACGACGGATTACGGCGATCACTGGCAGCAGCTCCCCGTCAACCTGGGAAGTATCTGGACGGCGATGATCATGCTGTAATGACTGTAGAGCGAGAGGAGAAATCGCATGTTAACCTGGCTTGCCTCGCGGACTGGAACTCTTACACTCACCAGCCTCATCGCCATCGGAGCCGGCTTGGCGCTCCTGAGGGCGCTTGTCGCTCAGGGTTTATCGACACGCACCCTTGCCGCCAGCCTGCTTGTCCTGTGTTTTGTCGTGTTTATTTTCGGCGGCGCGCTCTTCACGGGCAGAGCGTTCTTGAAGTGGCAGATCGCCGAGACCTCTGCTCATTTGCTCTGGGAACGGGGCTTCGTCATCGCTGCAGTTCTCACAACAGTGCTTGGTCTGGCGCTGCTGGAGGACATGCTGCGCGCTGCGGGCGAGCCTGTGCTGTCACGATTGGGCATGATGACGTATCTCGTCGGCGCGTTAGTTGTAATCGTTGCCGAAACCGCCTATGTCGCCAAACGTGACTGGATTTACCCGCAGATCGTGCTGTACGTCATCCTGGCGTTTCTGGCTCAGGCAGCTTTTGGAGCGGCACTGCTGCGAACCGGACTGGTGGCGGATTGGGTGGGATGGGGGACGGTGATTTGGAGTTTAGGGTGGCTGCTGGTCATGGTCGTGGTGCGTCCGCCTGACATCTACTTTCCCGTACTCCACCATGTAGCGCCGCTCATCATTGGGGTCGCGCTGTTGGTGAGGTGACTATTCGAGGCATTTGATCCGTTTCAAGGAGATTTGATATGGCAGTCATTGAGAATAGCGTTCAGATTGACCGCTCGCCTGAAGAGGTATTCGATTATCTGGTTGACCTGCGCAACGAACTGGAATGGAACCCCGACGTGCAGTCAATGGCGAAGATAACCGATGACCCAATCGGTGTTGGGACCAAGTTTCTTGCTAAATGGAAGCAAAGCAAACTGATCGAGGTTGAATGCATACGGTTCGAGCGCCCCCACCGCTGGGCTTACTCGAACGGCGGGCCACTCACTGTTGTTTTTGACATTACGCTCACATCGCAGGGAAACGCAACCCTGGTAGCATCACGTTTCGATGTTCGTCCTCGTGGATTGATGCAGTTATTCTTTCCGATAATTCTTCGGCAATTGAAGCGCGCCGAGAAGCAGAATATGGCGCACATCAAAAATGCCCTGGAGAAGAGAGGCGTTCGTAACCCCCTCATGCCATCAACCAACCGCTCATGATACGATAGTGCATACACATCGATGCGAAAAGATTCGGAATGAAAACTCTTGTGAGCGAGAAAACTGCCCGACCCCTGTCCTGGTCAATCGCGGGGCTGTCCGTCTTGATAGTCATGACCGGACTGGTCATCAGCATCCTGGCGCTGACCGTCAGTGGACGCGGCGTGACCTTCAGCCACCAATTCTTTACCCCTCTGCTGACCCTGACCTACGGCGTGGTCGGCGCGCTGGTCGCTTCGCGTCATCCGCGCAATCCCATCGGCTGGATTTTCTGCGTCATTGGGTTCTTGAGCGCGTTGAACATGCTGTCGGCGGGCTATGCGCTCTACAGCGAACTTGTCATGCCGATGCCCGGCGAGGCATTGGCGCGCTGGTTTAGCATCTGGATATGGATTCCGAACGCGCTGCTCCCCATCACGTTTACCCTGCTTCTGTTCCCTGACGGGAAAGTCCTGTCTCCGCGCTGGCGAGCCGTCGCCTGGGCAGCGGGGCTAGGCATTGCTGCATATACGTTCATTATGGCTTTCTACCCCGGATCGCTCGAAGCGCTGGCGATTCCGGCATCCAACCCTTATGGAATTCCAGGCAGCGCAGGGGTAATGAACGCGCTGATGACACTCGTGGCTCCCTTTCTTCTGGTGGGCATTTTCGGCTCTATTGCATCCATCGTCGTCCGCTTTCGCAAAGCGGTTGGCATAGAACGGGCGCAGTTGAAGGGGCTAGCGATCGCGGGGGTTATTGTCGTTGTCGGCAATATTCTGGGCGGCATTCCCTGGCTCATCTCGCCCGACAATCCGATGACTCAGGAGCTGAGCATCGTTGCCACCGATCTGACGCTTGTCGGCATCGTCCTCGCCACCGGAGTCGCCATCCTGCGTTACCGCTTGTGGGATATTCACATCCTCGTCAATCGGGCGTTGGTCTACGGGACACTGACCGCCATCGTGGTCGGCACCTATATCGTCATAGTCGGTGGGTTGGGGACACTGCTTCAAGCAGGCGGGAGTCTTCCCGTCTCGCTTCTGGGAACGGGCATCGTCGCCGTCTCCTTTCAACCGCTGCGAGAACGCTTGCAGCGCGACGTCAATCGATTGATGTATGGCGAGCGCGACGACCCCTACGCGGTATTGGGCCGCCTGTCACAGCGGCTCGAGCTCGTCGCGGCTTCGCAGTCGGTGCTCCCGACGATTGCGGAGACTATTGGAGAAGCCTTCAGACTGCCTTATGCAGCGATTGCGCTGAAAGAAGGGGAGCAGTTCCCCATCGCCGCCGAGTATGTGCGCTCCTCTGCGTCTGCACTCCGGGACAGTGGCAGTCTGGAAATCCTGCCACTGGTTTATCAGTCAGAGACCATCGGACAGTTGATCCTCGCACCCCGTGCGCCCGGCGAATCCTTCTCTGACGCCGATAGACGCCTGCTGGAAACCATCGCGCGGCAAGCGGGGGTCGCCGCCTACAATGTGCGGCTGACGCAGGATTTACAGCGCTCCCGCGAGCGGCTGGTGACGACGCGAGAAGAAGAGCGCCGCCGACTGCGCCGCGATCTGCATGATGGACTTGGACCCGTCCTTGCCGCGATGTCTTTCAAGCTGGATGCTGTCCACAATCTGGCAGATCGGGATGCAGGCGCGGTCAGGAAGATGGCGACCGAGCTGAAGGCGCAGATGCAGGAGGCGCTGGCGGACATCCGGCGTATCGCCTATAACCTGCGTCCGCCCGCGCTGGATGAGCTTGGACTGGTCGGCGCATTGAAGGAGCACATCGCGTCATGCAATCAGGCGCAGGGATTGCATATCACGCTGGAAGCGCCCGAAAACCCGCCGCCGCTGCCTGCCGCCGTCGAAGTCGCCGCCTATCGCATCGCCCTGGAAGCGATGACCAACGTCAGCCGTCACGCCGGGGCACGACACTGCCGGGTAAGGCTTTCGCTGTTCGACGATCTGCGCCTGGAAATCGTGGATGATGGGCACGGTTTGCCCAAGGCGCTGCGGGCAGGGGTCGGATTGACCTCGATGCGTGAACGCGCGGAGGAGTTGGGTGGCATGTGTCGAGCGGAAGCAATGCCACAGGGCGGAACGGGTGTGGTGGCGCGTCTGCCCCTCTCGCCAAGCTATGCCGCCACGACAGGATGACCGTCATGGATACGATTCGCGTTTTAATCGCCGATGACCACACCCTGTTTCGGGACGGGTTGCGGTCGCTGCTGGCTTCTATCCCGGACATCGAGGTGGTCGGCGAAGCCGCCAGCGGCAGGGAGGCTTTGAAGCTGGCGGCTGAACACCAGCCTGAGGTGATCCTGATGGACATCCAGATGCCTGACCTCAATGGGATCGAGGCGACGCGCCAGATTCTGCGTACCAGCCCCCACATTGGGATCGTCGTCCTGACGATGTTCCAGGATGACGATTCCGTTTTCGCGGTGATGCGTGCCGGGGCGCGCGGCTACGTTCTCAAGGGCGCTGACCAGGGCGTGCTGCTGCGGGCGGTGCGCGCCGTCGCCAACGGCGAGTCGTTGTTCAGCCCGGAGATCGCCGCCCGGTTGATGCAGTTCTTCGCCAGTCTGGAGCCAGCATCGCGCCCAGAGCTATTCCCGGAGCTGACCGAGCGCGAACGAGAAATCCTATCGTTCATCGCGGATGGACAGACCAACATTGAAATCGCCGAAAGACTGGTCATCAGCGCGAAGACCGTACGCAACCATGTATCGAATATCTTCAGCAAGCTTCAGGTCGCTGATCGGGCGCAGGCGGCAATACGGGCGCGTGAAGCAGGGCTAGGCGGCGCTCAATGAAATACGTTTGACCCTCTCTCGCTCGCCTGTCGTATCACATCCTTGCATCGGTCAACAGGAAGAGTCACAGTAGACGGAGCACATGTTAGTCTCTTTCGCTTTGCACTCTACTCGGTACTCGGCATTCATCCAGGGGTTTTTGCGATGGGCACACTCTTCAAAGGCGGGACGCTGGTCACGGCGTCCGAAATGGTTCAGGCGGATGTCCTGGTCGAGGGCGAGGTGATCACCCTCATCGGCAAAGACATCTCCAAGCGCGGGCACGAGGTCGTCAACTGCAAGGGCAAGTACCTCATGCCCGGCGGCATCGACGTGCATACGCATCTCGATCTGCCATTCGGCGGCACGTATAGCAACGACGACTTCGACACCGGGCACAAGGCGGCGGCATTCGGCGGCACGACGATGCACATCGATTTCGTCATCCAGCCCAAAGGCGGCACGCTGCACGACGGGCTGCGGACCTGGCGCGAAAAGGCGAAGCCCGCGCAAATCGACTACGGCTTTCACATGGCGGTCACCGACCTGCGCGAAGACGTTCTGGAAGAAATTCCGTCGATGGCGAAAGAAGGCATCACCAGCCTCAAGCTGTTCATGGCGTACAAGAATGTCTTCCAGGTCGATGACACCACGCTCTTCCGCGCCATGAAGCAGGCGGCGGCGAACGGCATGATCGTCATGGTGCATGCCGAAAACGGCGATGTCGTTCAGGAGCTAATCACCGACCACATCGCGGCGGGCAAGCTCGACCCGATCTACCACTACGATACGCGCCCGCCTGAAGTCGAAGGCGAAGCAACCAACCGCGCGGTCGTGATGGCGGGGCTGGCGGGTTGCTCGCTCTACGTCGTGCATATGACGTGTCAGGAATCGGTCGATGCGCTGCGGCGTGGGCGCGCGCTGGGCTACCCGGTGATGGGGGAAACCTGCGTGCAGTACTTCCACATCACCCGCGATAAGCACCTGGGCGCGAAGGGCTTCGAGGGTGCCAAGTACGTCTGCTCGCCGCCCGTCCGCAACGACGAGCATCACGCCATCCTCTGGCAGGCGGTGCGCGATGGCACGCTCCAGGTCGTCAGTACCGACCACTGCGATTTCTGGTATGAGGGCGGTGTCGGTCCCTGGCAGGAATGGTCGAAGAAGCACAATGGCGGGAACTGGGTCGAGTACGAGAAGCAAGACCCCTCGTATCGCCGCCCCGGCAAGGAACTTGGCAAGGGCAACTTCGCCAAAATCCCCAACGGCTTGCCCGCCATCGAAGACCGCATGATGGTCGTCTGGCAGCTTGGCGTCAACAGCGGCAAAATCTCGCCGATGCGCTTCGTCGAACTCAACTGCACCAATCCGGCGAAGATCTTCGGCATGTACCCGCGTAAGGGCACGATCAGCGTCGGCGCGGATGCCGACATCGTCGTCTGGGACCCCAAGGCGAAGAAGACCCTGAGCGCCAAGACGCAGCACATGCGCTGTGATTACAACCTGTTCGAGGGGATGAAGATCACAGGGATGCCCGTCGTGGTCTACCAGCGCGGCAACAAGCTGGTCGAGGGCGACCAGTGGTTCGGGCACAACGGCGGTGGGCAGTACATCGCCCGCAGCACGCACGCGCCGGTGATTTGAGCGGATGCCCGTGTTGTTTTTCGCCGGACGGCATGAATGCCGTCCCTACAATCACGATTCTGTAGGGACGCCATTTATGGCGTCCGTCCGGCTTATTCTGGATTGACTTAACTTGCAGAGCAGGGAGGCGTTTCACCCGCCACTGCACCCCCCGCGAATCTCACAATATTCCTATTTTTCTCTCATTTTCTTTTAATCTTTATCGATTGGGTGTACACTACGCATAACGTCCGTCACAGGGTCAAAAAGGGGGAGCTGTGACGACAAGAGTGTGCACCATCCTGATCGGCGTGCTGCTTGCCGCCTGTCAGTCACAAGTCCCGCCCACTGCCTTCGTGCGCGAAGTCGCAGGAACGCCGATTGCTGCGCTGCCGATCTCGTCCCAGATCGACCGCGTTGCACAACCGACGCCAACAGACCTGCCGGAGCGCATCATCAACGCGGCGGACGCGGAATACCTTGTTCTCTCGAACATTTACGCGCGTGTGTCGCCCTCGGTGGTCAACATCGACGCGGTCGGAGACATGGACCAGGGTCAGCAGGGCACCTCCAGCGGCTCTGGATTCGTGCTGGATGGGGACGGGCATATCCTGACCAACGCCCATCTCGTTCAGGGTGCGGACACGATCAGCGTGACCTTTCATGATGGGTTTGTCGCCAACGCCGTCCTGGTCGGCAGCGATGTCTTCAGCGATCTGGCGGTGCTGCGCGTCCTCTCGCCCGATTCGCGGCTGATGCCCGTCGTCTTTGGCAGCAGCGACGCCCTGCATGTCGGCGAACGCGCCATCGCCATCGGCAACCCGTTCGGCTTGTCCAGCTCGATGACGGTCGGCATCATCAGCGGCTTGGGACGTCAGCTCCCCTCGGCAGAGCTGATGGGCGACACGGCGAGCGACTTCCGCAACCCGGCGATCATCCAGTTCGATGCCGCGATCAACCCCGGCAGCAGCGGGGGTCCGCTGCTCAATTCGCACGGCGAAGTGATCGGCGTCACGACCGCCATCACGACCGACAGCGGCACCTTCCAGGGCGTCGGCTTCGCGGTGCCTGTTCGCACGGTGCAGCGCGTCATCCCCGCACTCATCATGGGCGGACGGGTCGATTACGCCTGGTTGGGCGTCTCCAGCGCCGTGACGAACGACGGCTTCGGCGTGAGCGCACTGGCAGATCCACTGAACCTGCCCGTGCGTTCCGGTGTGCTGGTGGCAGGCGTGGCGGGCGGGTCGCCTGCCGAACTGGCAGGGCTGCGCGGCGGCACGCGCGAGGTGATCGTGCGTGGGCGGCGGGTGTGCGCGGGCGGCGACATCATCGTCGCCATCAACGACACGTTCGTCACGTCAATGGATGACCTGCTCTACTACCTGATGCTGAACACGAACGCGAATGATGAAATCATCCTGAGCGTGGTGCGGGGCGATGTCGCCATCGATGTTCCCGTCCTTCTTCAGCCGCGTCCGCAGGAGGTCGCCGTCATTCCCGCCTGCGGAAATGCATCCTAACGGCGTAATGACCCTGGAAATTCGCGCGCGCGCAATTACAATACACGGTACGTTGGTAAAGATTGCCGCCGAGCGGCGTTCACAAGGGTTATTGCATGGCATCCTATCACGGACCCAAAGCGCGGGTGATGCGCCGTTTCGGTGAAGTCCTCATTCCGCGTGCCAAGTATCACAAGATCGTCGAAAAGCGCGGGTATCCGCCTGGCGAGCACGGCAAGGAAAAAGCGTTCCGCAGCGGTCGCCGCAGCGACTACGGCACGCAGCTCAACGAAAAGCAGAAGCTGTCGTTCATTTACAACATCCGTGAGTCGCAGCTCCGCCGCTACTTCACCAAGGCGCGTCGTATGCCCGGCAACACCGGCAGCAACCTGCTCCAGCTCCTGGAACGCCGCCTGGATAACATCGTCTATCGTGCGGGCTTCGCGGCGACCATCTGGGCAGCGCGCCAGCTCGTCAAGCATGGGCATGTGAATGTCGATGGACAGCGCCTCGACCTGCCGTCGTACCAGGTCAACCCTGGGCAGATGATCCAGGTCAACGAGCAGATGCGCAAGAATGTCCACGTCATCGAATCGATGGCGGGCGCGGTGCATAATCTGTCGTACCTGCCGGTCGACAAGAACGCCTACGTCGCCCAGCTCTCGCACATCCCGGAACGTGCCGACATCCCCGTGCCGATCCAGGAACAGCTCATCGTCGAGTTCTACAACCGCCTGGTCTAATCCATCAGACCATGGTGTAGGGGCGGAGCCATGGCTCCGCCCTTTTCGTTTGTGGCTCCGCCCGCCGACGCAACCGCAAACACGACAGGCGACCTCACGCGGGACGACCCATGTGTCGTCCCCTACAGCCTCTCATCCCCTCAGCCAGGGCGAACGCATCAAAACCACAGCCACGTTTTCGCGTCGCTGGAAGCTCAAAGCTTCCAGCTTGAATGACGGAAAAAGCCACTGGAAGTGGCTCCAAAGCCCTTCTTCATTTCGAAAGCACGGGTTAGAGAGCCGCTTCAGCGGCTTTCGGCTGGGCTTATAGCCTGAAGCTTCGAGCTTCAGGCGGCGAAATAAGTTTGATGCGTTTGCCCTGTCCCCTCAGTACTCAGCCCTTGCCTATCGCTTCTTGTTCTTGCCCGCTCTTGGCGATTTGAACGGCTCCTTTGGCGGCGTCATCCAATAGTCCATCGCGGCGATGATCAATTCGTTTTGCTCGCGCTGCTCACGTTTCTGACCATCCTCAAGACGCTGTTTCTGTTCCGATGGACTGCCCTTTGCTTTGCGATCATAGCGAAACACGTATTTCACCGGGAACGATGTGCTATATTGCCTGAGAAAGGCAACAATGACGGCGCGCTCATCTGGCGAGAAGAACTGCTTGAGCTGCCGACCTTGCTCATTCCTTCTACAGTATCCATCGATGCAAATCAGCCTATCGGGGTTTGCAAGAAAGCGGAGCAGGTTGTAAGGGAGATCACTTCTCTTGAACGTCTCACGATCCAGAAAGGGAAGCGTCAGAAAACAGCGCATGAAATAGTGCATCGCTTTTGCGCTGAAAAAATTAAGATACCATGCACTATTACACATATCAGCCAAAGTGATTTCACCGCTCGTTTTTCCGACGAATTCGGTAATCTCATGGCTCAAGCCTATGTCCTTGCCATAGTGCGGGACGTTCTTGAAAGCGGCATCGATCTCTTCGAGCAGCGCTTTTTCGTCGTCTGTAAGCTGCATCATCTTTGTCTTCATTTTTCCTGGATGCTTGCGCCTCTCGCAGCTTTATACATGTTATCCTAAAAGCTACGCAGATCGGATCATAGCGACATGACTTTAAGCATACATGTGACATCTCATGATGGTGACACTCACTACGATTTAGGGTCGGGAAGAAGCTTGGCTGGGTTCGAAACCTATCGCGCACAATTTTGGGGAGCGGACATTATGTCAGAACTCGGTCTCACCATGCTCCCTGAATTGCGTTACATCTACGGAATCCAGGCGGAAGATGATAAGTCACTTCAACGCCTGGAGGAAGAAGCGAAGACAATACTTCAGCACTCGGCAGAGATTGATAAAGCGACCAAGATTGGAGAACGCTTTGTGATCTTTTATGCCAACAACATCTTGAATGCAATTGAGGTTGCGCGTAAAGTCAATGGATGTGTATCGATAGGTTAGAAACTTCGGCGTCCATAGTACAGGATGCATCCTGTTCCTACGCCGTCGATCATTGCGGATGTACAGGCATGTTATCTTGCTAAAACGGGCGCGCACACAGGTACGCCCCAACTGATGACCCGATTTCCTAACACCCTGATCACCTCTTGCCTCATCACCTCATCACCTAGACGGGCGCACGCCCTGGTACGCCCCTACTTCGGTACCGCCGTCGCCAGCGCCTCGCCGATGTTGCGCGCCTCGATCAGCTTGAGATCGCGCGGGACGTCCGGCAGCTTGCGGCGCAGGCGCGGGATGAGCGCCCGCTTGAAACCCAGCTTGCTCGCCTCCGCCAGCCGCGCCGGAAGATGCGCCACCGTGCGCAGCTCGCCCGTCAACCCCACCTCGCCGATCAGCGCCAGATCGGGCGGAACGGGCGTGTCGAAATACGACGAGGCAATCGCCGCTGCCAGCGCCAGATCCGACGCGGGTTCATCGACCTTCATCCCGCCCACCACATTGACAAAGATGTCCTGCTCGAACAGCTTCAACCCCATGCGCTTCGCCAGCACCGCGCCCATCAGCAGCAGGCGGTTCATGTCGATGCCGTTGGGCGTGCGGCGCGGGTTGCTGAAGCTGGTCGGGCTGGTGAGCGCCTGGATTTCGACCAGCAGCGGGCGCGTGCCCTCCATCGTCACCGCAATCGCCGTGCCTGCCGCGTTCATCGAGCGCTCCGCCAGGAACGCCTCGGACGGGTTGGGCACCTCGATCAAACCTGAACCGACCATCTCGAAGACGCCGACCTCGCTGGTCGCGCCGAAGCGGTTCTTCACGCTGCGCAGCAGGCGATACGCCTGGAACGGGTCACCCTCCAGATAGAGCACGGTATCGACGATGTGTTCCAGCACGCGCGGACCGGCAATCGCTCCCTCTTTGGTGACATGCCCGATCAAAAAGACGCTCGTGCCGCTGGTCTTGGCGAGCATCTGCAAACGCGAGGCGCATTCGCGCACCTGCGAGACGCTGCCGGGGGACGAATCGCTTTCCTCGCTGTAGACCGTCTGGATCGAGTCGATGATCAGCACGGCGGGGTCGATCTGGCTGGCGTGTTCGAGGATGTCGCTCAGGTTGGTCTCGGTCAGCAAGAACAGCTCATGCGCCGCCAAGCCCATCCGGTCGGCGCGCAGCTTGATCTGGCTGGTGCTCTCCTCGCCGCTGACGTACAGCACACGCCCGGCGTGGTTTGCCAGCCCGGTCGAGACCTGCATCAGCATGGTCGTCTTGCCGATGCCTGGATCGCCGCCGATCAGCGTGATGCTGCCCGGCACGATGCCGCCGCCCATGACACGGTTGAACTCCATGCCGGGAACCTGCAAGCGCTGGAACTGCTGCATCTGCACATCGCCCAGGCGCTGCGGGCTGGTGGCGGGCAATCCGCTGCGCTGCGCCGCCATGCCCTTCGCCGCGCCTGACTTGACCGTCTCGACGGTTTCTTCCATCATCGTGTTGAATTCGCCGCAGCTTGGGCAGCGCCCAAAGTAGCGCGGGGTGATCTTGCCGCAGTTCTGACAAACGAAGCGGGTGCGTAATCTCGCCACCGTGTTTTCTCCAACGCCGCGGCGATTGCACCGCGAAAGCGGATTGTATTGTATCAGGATTGCGCGCAGCACGGGCTGCTTCGGCTCTACCGCGCCTGCCCGCGCTGATCCGCCGCGTGCGGTACGACGATCTGCGGGATGCCATAGAACAGCGCCGCGTGCGTGGTCCCCATGCCACCATGATGGAAGATCAACCGTGTGCGCGGCTCTCGCTCCCCAACGTCTTCTGCACCGGGAAGAGGAAATCGTCGCGTAGTTCGCGCTGCGCTGACCAGCCGCAGACGACCAGTCGCAGTAGCGTATCAGATCTGGCAGGCAGCCTACACGGCATCTCTACAACCTCGCCCACTTGTAACGGTGCGCCATGGCAAGTCCGTGGGAACGACATGCGAGGGTCAGCGAGTCAAGACAGGCGCCTTCACCTCCTGAGTCGCTGTCTCCGGCATAAACGTCGCGCGTGCCCAGGCGACCGTGCGCGCGAACGCCTCGTCCTCGCTCACGATGGGTACATAAGCCAGGTCGCGGGCAGCCTTGCGATGGTTGAACCAGAAGTCGTGCGCGGTCGCCGCGACCGCATAGCGCGAGAGTAGCGGCGCGCCGCTGATGTGGCGCTCGTGCGCCCATTCCGCCGCCTGCGCCAGCGCCATCGCCACCCGTTCGGGCAGGCGCTGCTCGCTGTAACGAATGCCAAGCGCCTGGAGATACGGCTTGAAGAAGGCGAAGAAATTGGACGGCGCGTAGTCGGTGATGAAATACGACTGCCCCGCCAACGCGCTATGCCGATCCAGCCGCTCGACCGCCAGCCCGAAGGCGTGCGCCATATTCTCGACGTAAGTGTGTGTGAACTTCGATTTGCCGTCGCCAATCGTTGTGTAGCGCCCGGTCTGGATCGTGCGTGGCAGGATACTGGGGAAGCGGTGACGGTCACCCGCACCATACAGTCCCGCTGCCCGCAGCGAGCAGGTCACCAGCCCGCCGACGCCATTCGCCTCCAAAATCGCCATTTCCGCCAGCATCTTCGTCTTGCCGTAGAAATCGAGATGCCGCTCCGGATAGGGCAGCCGCTCGTCGCCATCGCGGATCGGTGTGCCGTCGAAGACCACGTCGATGGAGCTGGTATAGAGCAGACGCGGCACATTCATCGCCTGGCATGCTGCGATCACATTGCGTGTGCCCGTCACGTTAACCTCGAACATCGCGGTCGGGCGGGTCGTCGATTGGTTGATCATGGCGACGGTGTGGATGACCGCATCCATGCCGTAGCAGGCATAGGTGATCGAGTCGCTCTGGCAGATGTCGCCGATCAGCGAGTCTTGCGGTGCAGCGGGTGAGATGTCGAGATCGAAGCTTTTGACGGCGTGCCCGGCACGCTGCAAAGTGCTGACGATGGCGGAGCCGAGCATCCCCGCGCCGCCCGTGACGAGAATACGCATGACGAGAAAGCCCCTGGCGGAAATGAGTAATCGCCAGAGAAATATAACAAATGAGAATACGTTTTTCAAAAGCTCTCGGAATCTACTCTCCACGTATGCGCGTCGGCATCACACGGATGAGGGTCGAGTAGGTCGTCGCCACGGTACCCTGCTTCCCCTGTGGCGTCCGTGTCCTGGTGCTACGGCTATCACGGCGAAGTCACGCCTGATATCAGTGCTTGATAACCATGAGAGAGCCAACTGTAATAGGTTGCCTCACGCTGTAAGCCAATATCCCCTATCAGTTGAACGAACGGTAAGAATGGCGTCCGCTGCACGATCTCATTCGACTGCTGGCTCTACCGCGTCCGCCGTCGCCAGCGTTCCTTGACTTCGGTCACGTCTTTCTTGCTGACTTCCGGCGCTTCCAGGAAGTCCGCGACCACGCCGGGGAAGCGCTGGTCGTCCAGCATGGGGAAGTGCCCGGTGCCGGAAAGCGGCGGCGGCATCAGCAGCGTGTCCTTGTCATGCGTCACATGGCGCTGGATGTCTTCGCTGGGCGGTTCGATGACTTTGTCGTTGGCGCCGTGCAGAACCAGCGTCGGCATCGGCAGCAGCCAGAGCGTATCCAGCACCGGACCGGCGTCGAAGTTTTCGGCGCTGCTGAGGAGGGCGCGCGGGTCGGTCTTGACGACATCGGCGTACAGCTTGTCGTAGAGCACTTCTCCGCGCTTATAGCAGCGTTCCAGCAGCGCATCGAGCGGCGTGCGGCTGAACAGGCTGGTGAGGGGATTGAAGACCGGCGCGTCATAGCGGCGCAGGGTCGGCATCGGCGCTTCCGGCTTGGCGGCGTTGGTCGGGCGTGCCCCGCTCTGCCCGTAGGCGGCGAGGGCGGCGCGCATGGCGGAGCTTGGGCTGAGGATGGTCGGCGAGTCGGGTCCAAAGTCCTGCACGGCGGGTTTCTGGATGACTTTTTCCAGGATCATCCGAGCGGCGGGCGCGCGCTTGTCCAGGTCGCCGGGGTCGAAGAGCGGGGCGCTGACAAGCACCAGGCGCGGCACCCGATCCGGATAGCGCCTGGCGAATTCTGCCGCCACCAGCGCACCCAGCCCATGCCCGATCATCGCCGTCTTGGGCACCCCCAACTCGCGCGTGAATTCCGCCAGCATGTTCAACTGGTGTTCGAGCGAATAGTGCGTGGGGTTCTTGCTGGAGTCGCCGAAACCGAACAGATCCAGCGCGTAGACGCGGAACTTCGACTGGAACTGCTGCATCGTCGGCACCCAGTAGCGCCATGAGCCGATCCAGCCATGAATCAGGACGACTGGACGCCCGCGCCCCAGCACCTCGTAATGCACCAGGTCGCCATCAATCGTGAGTGCGCTCATCGGCGGCGTTACCCTTGCAGCAGTTTGCTGATGCGCTCGATCAAGTCCTGCGGCGAGAACGGCTTGAGGATGTAGGCGGCGGCACCGACGGCGATGCCCTCTTTGATCTCTTCGTCCTGCCCCTTGGCGCTCAGGAAGATGATCGGAATATGCTTGAGAGAGTCCATCGCCTTGATCGCTTTGCAGGCTTCGTAGCCCGTCATCTTGGGCATCCGCCCGTCCAGAATGATCACGTCGGGCGCTTGTTTCTGCGCCGTTTCCACCGCTTCCGCGCCGTTCGATACGGCGACGACCGTGTGCCCGGCAAAGGTGAGCGTGAAGGTGAGCAGCTCGCGGATGTCTCGTTCGTCTTCGGCGACCAGAATGCTTGCCATGTTTGAGAATCGCCCCCTAATTCTAGGATGCATGCAAAGGGGCATAAGCCCCTTTCCCGTGAACCCAACCGTGTACTTCTAAATCCGCTAAATCTCACGCCCTACTAAGAGTTGACCGTACTGCCTTCCGGGACGATGGACTCATGCTCGTTCGTCGCCCGGTCCTGCTTTGGGCGCAGCGGCAGCTCGATGTAGAATGTCGTCCCAACATTCATCTTCGATTCAAACCAGATGCGCCCGCCATGCATCTCAACCACCTGCTTGGCAATCGGCAGACCCAAGCCCGTCCCGGAGACCGCCAGCGCCAGCGCCGACTGCTCAACGCGCTCGAAACGATTCCAGACGCGCTCATGAAACTCTTCCGGGATGCCAATGCCGGTGTCCTTGATCGACAGCAGCAGATAGTCTGCGCGCTGCTCCGCGCGGATGTCGATCCTGCCTTCGGCGGGTGTGAAGTTGAAGGCGTTATCGACCACATTGATCAACGCCTGCGTCAGCTTGGCGCGATCCGCCTGAAGCATGGGCAGTCCCGGCGCGATGTCTGCTTCGATCCGGATCGGCTTGTTCACATGCTCCGGGGCGTCCCGCACCGTTTCCACGACCGTCTGGACGATCTCGCCGATATTGACGGCTTCGGTCTCCAGCGCTTCGCCGCCCGCATCGAGCGCGGCGATTTGCAGCAGGTCGTTGACCAGCGTCGTCATGCGCTCGGTATTCTCGCGGATGGTGGACATGAAGCGCCCCTGCTGGTCGTTCATCGACCCGCCCACGCCCATCGCCATCAGGTCGGTGTAACCCTTGATGCTGGTGAGCGGCGTGCGCAGTTCGTGCGAGACATTGGCGATGAATTCGCTCTTGCGACGGTCGAGTTCCATATCGCGCGTGATGTCGCGGAAGACGGCGACCGTGCCCAGGGTCTGGTCGCCGATCATCACGGGCGAAAGCTGCACGTCGATGATCTTCGCACCCAGTTCCATGCGCCCGGCGTAGAGGCTGCCGCTGCGCTGGCGTGCGCTGCGCACCCATTCCATCAGTTTTGCTGCCCAGTTCGTGTTGGAACTGCCACTAGTGGCGGCAAGGCGTGTCAGCGTTTGGTCTTCCGTCAGCTTGCGTGTGGCATTCAGGATGCTTTCGGCAGCTTCGTTGACGAGCACGATCTTGCCGTTGGAGTCCACCACGACCACGCCGTCGGTGATGGATTGCAGGATCGCCGCGCTCTTGCCGCGTTCTTCCTGCTCGGATTGCAGCAGGTTGGTGAGCTGTTCGTTCTGCGAGCGGATGAGCGAATAGAGTTCGGCATCCTTGAGCGCGGCGGCGAACTGGAACGCGGCGGCGCTGACGAGCTTGAGCTGTGCTTCGCTGAAGTGCTGCACCTCGCGGCTGAGGAAGATCAGCACGCCGCGATCTTCATCCTGCCCGGTCAGCGGCGCGCCGACCGCGCTCCGCCAGTCCTGCGCGCCAGCCACACGCTCGTTCCAGTACGGGACGCGGTGCAGGTCATCGACGATGACCGCCTGCCCCTGCTGCATCATCCACTCGCCCAGCATGTCCGCCGGGTGGTTGGCTGCGCCTTCGATGGCACGCATCTGGACGTGCGGAAGCAGCCTGCCTCGGCGCGAGTCGTGGAGCAGGACGACCCCCTCGTCCGCACCAATCGCCTCCGCCACAATCGGCAGCGCGCGCGCCAGCGCACCCTGCATATCGACGGTGCTGACGAGCTGCGACGTGACGCGATAAAGCGCATCGAGGCGGTCGCGCTCCTGCTGAAGTTCGAGCGTGCGCGCCTTGACGCGCTCGTTAATTTCGGTGAACAACTGCGCGTTCTGGATCGTCGCGCCGAGCTGCGTGCCGATGGTCGTCAGGATACGCTGGTCGTTAAGACCGAACGGACGCGAGGCGTTGGCATCGCGCACCGCCAGCACGCCGACCACCTGGTCGCCCGCGATCAGCGGCACACCCAGGTAGCGCTTGACATCGCCCTCGCCATTGATGATGCCCAGGTTGCTGCGCACTTCGTCGATGGTCGGGTGGTCACCACCCAGCGGCAGCGGGCGACGCATCTTGATGACGAACGAGACTTCGTCGCTGCCCATCTTGCGCGGTGGGATGACCAGTTCGGCACCCCGGCGCACCGCCATCGGGAAGCTGATGATCTGCGTCTTCGGGTCGTACATCGCCAGGTAGACATCTTCGGCGTCGGTGAGCTGCGGCACCTGCTCGCGGACGATGCGGATCATCACGTTGAGATCCATCGTCGCGGAAATGGCGCGGCTGAGATCGTTGATGACCAGCGACTGCGAGACCTGGTTGGCGGTCTCGGTCGAAAGGCGGGCGTTCTCAATCGAGATCGCCGCCTGCGCGCCCAGCGCCTGCGCCATGCGCGCCTCGCGGTGGGTGAAGAAGCGCAGCGGGTTCTTGGAATCGACCTGAAGCAAGCCGATCCCCTCGTCACGCGCCTTGAGCGGGATGAAGATGCGGGTGACAACGTCTTTCGCCGCCATGTCCGCCGCTTCCTGCGGGTCGCCGCCGTCGCCGTCGATGCGCACAATCGTCACCTGGAGGTTCTGCATCGCCTGGCGCTTGGTCAGATGCCGCAGCAGGTCGAAATTCGTGCCGGGGGCGATCTCGGTATCGCGGTCCCCCATCCGGCTGAAATCGACCATCACCTCCAGCGTCTCTTCGATGTTGTCGTAGAGCATCAGGAGGCAGTCGTCCATATCGAGCGCCTGCACCGTCAGGCGGACGACGCTTTGCAGCACTTCGGCGAGGTCGAGCGTGAACGAGGTCGCCTGCGCCGCCTCAAGCAGCGTTTCCAGCTCGCGGGTGCGGACCATCGTCTGCTCAAGCAGGTTGGCGTTGAGGACGGCGATGGACGACTGGTTGGCGATCAGCATCGCCATGTCGATCTTGACACTGTCAAAATCGCGCGCGCCGTTGTGCCCTTCCATCTCGAACATGCCGCTGGTCTGCCCGCCGACGACCAGCGGGATCAGCACGTAGCTGTCCATCCGGCGCGCCTTCATCTCGGCGGCGAGCGGGTGATCCGGCGGCAGCGCGCGCACATCCGGGATGAGCAGCGGCGCGGGGCTGCTGAATGCGTGCTGAAGGGCGGCGTACTCGTTGACCTTGAGGATGTCGCTCGGTTGTTCATCGCCGCGCGGGTAATCGACCACCGCACGCGCCAGCGACAGCTCGCGCTCGAACACGTAGGCGCGTCCTTTGTCGCCGCCGAGCAGGCTGGCGAGTTCGCGCAGGGCGATTTCCAGGATGTTTTCGGTATCGAGCGACTGCGCCAGTTGGATTGAGACGCGGTTGATGAGCTGTAAACGCTCCATCTGCGTCGTCGTCTCGTTGAACAGGTCGGCGTTTTGCAGCGCGACGGCGACCTGATTGGCGAACGCCAGCGCCGCCTGTTCCGCCTGCGTGTCGTAGAAGTCGGGGCTGTCTTTCGCCAGCATGAGGACACCGCTGCTGCTCTGGCGAGAAAGCGGCACACCCAGCCAACTGCGCCCGCGCAGCCCGCCGGGCAGCTCGCCCTCGGATGCCGTCAGGGAGGCGGCGCGTCCGGTCTCCAGCACGGCTTTGAGCGCAGGATGATGTTCCAGCGGCAGGTGCATATCCTGGCTCAGGTAATCCGCCCCACGTCCTGCCTCCAACACCAGCGCGTCGTCGTCCTTGCGCCAGAGAGTCAGCGAGTCGTAGGCGAGGATACGCTGCATGGCATCAAACATGGTTGTCAGCACGGCGTCGCGCTCAAGCGCCGCCGAAAGCTGGCTGGAGGCTTCATTGAGCGCGGTCAACTGGCGCGCGCGCGCTTCCAGTTGGCGTTCCAGGCTCTCACGTTCCGTCAGGTCTTCGACGAGCAGGACGACGCCGCGCACGGTGTCGGCGGCGACCAGGGGATAGAGATAGAGGTTCTCGATGTGCGCGCCGCCGGCTTCCAGGATGTTCTGGCGCAGCAGTTCGTGCGGCTCGGCGGTCGTGATGACCTTCTGGACGATGTCGCCCAGGACGGGTTTGAGGGCGGCGCGGTACGCGAACAAATCCTGGCGCAGCGCGCGGTCGCTCCAGCCGTACTTGCGCTTCATGTAGTCGTTGACCGTCATGATCAAGCCGGAGCTGTCGAGCACGACGATGCCCTGCTGGATCGAATCGACGACCGACTCGTTAAACAGGCGCAGATTGATCGCCTGATTGAAGAGCCGCCCGTTCTGGAGGGCGACCGCGGCGAGATTGGCGATACGGCGCACGAGCGGGCGCACCGCTTCGTAAGTGTTTTCGCTCTGTTCGTTGGTGCCCACATGGATCGCGCCCAGCACCAAGCCGCCAGTGATGAGCGGGACGATCAGGCTGGTGCGCTCGCCCTCGTTGCGCCAGGTACGCAGATCCTCAAAGTCGATATCGACGGTATCGTCGCCTGTATAGAGGATGTCCGCCTTGGAGAGGTAGGCGCGTCCCAGGGCGGTGCGCTGCAAGTCGGCGCGGCGTTCGCGCTGCACGTTGAGCACGTCGCCGTCGCCGGGGGTGACGGTGAGCACCTGGAAGCTGTTCTGCTCCGGGTCTTGCAGCGCGAAGGTCATGCGCTGGTAGGGCGCGAGCTTCTGGATGCCGCTGGCGACCGCATGGACAATCTCGCGCACGTCGAGCGTGCGGGCGATTGCCTCCAGCACTTCGTTCAGTCGTGCCTGCTGCTCGGCGTTTTGGGTGCTGATGCCGTAGATGCGCGCGTTTTCCAGTGCACTGCTCGCCTGCTGCGCGAAGATCTCCAGGACTTCGATGGTGCTGCGTTCGGGGCGTCTGCCGTCGAACGGGCGGTCGAGGCTGATGATACCCATCAGCTCGCCGTCGATGCCGCGCAGCGGGACGAGCAGCATGTCGCCGTCGCGCCAGTCGTTGCGCCCCTTGGGATGGAGGGTGCGCCGCCCGTCAAAGCTGACGCTGAAGGTTTGCAGCCCCTTGAAGTTCCAATCGGTGACTTTCTCAAAGGGCAGGAAGTACGATTCGCTCGCCCGGTAAGCCGGCTTCAGGCTCTCTTCGACCATCTTTCGGGAGACGGTGTGATGCAGCGACCTGACGAAGCTGTCGATGGGCATGCCCGCCTGGGCGATACGTCGGAACGTGCCGTTCGCCTCGTCCACCATCGCGACCATCACGATGTCGAAGCCGACGCTCTGCTGAATGCTGTAGCAGATCGCTTCCAGCAGGTTATCCCGGTCGGTGTTGTGCTGGAAGATTTGCCCCAGCTCGAAGATCTGGTTGAGCTGCTCGGCGCGGCGGCGCAGGCGGAAGGTGTGTTCGCTGTTCAGGCGGTAGCGCGCCGCGTTGCCGTAGCCGATGGACGCCTTTGCCGCCATCGTGACGACGAAATCGCCGACCTGCGCGTCGAATCTGCGCGGCTGCTCGCTGTAGAGATGAAGCGCGCCGACGACCCGGTCTTCGTAGAGGATGGACGCCGCGACCGCCGACCGCATCTCGGCGGGGTGCGCCGCCAGCGACTGCTGGCTGTTGTAGTCTTCGACAAGGACAGCGCTGCTGCCAAGCGCGGCAGCTTCGCGCTCGATGTCGGCGATGGAGTCGCTTTGCAGATCACCCAGGCGGCGTTCGAGCGTCAGTCCTCGGTCAGGATGTTCATCCGTCTCGAAAAGCACCAGCGTCGCGCCGGTCGCCTCGGTGACGCGCTGCGTCTCCACGCGGACGACATTGAGGAGCGTATCCATGTCAAGCGTTTGCGCCAGCTCGGTCGTCACACGGCTGATGGCGTCCATCTCGCGCACGCGGCGGCTGAGGTTCTGCCCGGTCGCGTCGTAGAGGCGCAGACGGTCGAGCGCGGCGGCGATTTGTGGGGCAATCGTCTCCAGGACGCGGACATCATCGTCATCGTAAGGACGCTCGCGGTTGCAGATGCCGAGTTCGCCCAGGCTGGTCTTGCCAACCGCCAGAGTCACGACAACCGCCTTTTCGATGCCGAGCTGCCGCGCCGCCTGTGCATAGGCGGGCAGCACCCGCTTGTCGTTCAGGACATCGTTGGACATGAACGAGCGCCGCGCCATGAAGACGCTGTGCTCGAAGCCGGGGCTGAAGCTGTCGATGGCGATGGGTTCGCTGAAGTCGATGGCGCCGTAGACGTTGCGCGGGTAGGTGACGAGTTCGCCCGTCTGCGCATTGATGACGTTCATGTAAGCGAACTTGCTGTCCATCAGGCGCATCAGCTCGGCAAGCACCGGGGCAAACGGATCATCGACTGTGAGGATCTTGCCCGACAGTTCGGCGATGTGGCGCATCGAGTCCGCTTCGTCGGCGCGGCGCTGTGCCTCGCGGAACAGGCGGGTGTTTTCGATCATCGCGGCGACCTGCGCGGCGAAAATCGCCAGCAGGCGCGCGTCCTTTTCCGTGAATCCCTCGCCGTCCAGCTTGTTCGAGACTTGCAGCAAGCCGAAGCGCCGCCCGCCGGACGACAGCGGGACAAGCAGGGTGCGGTTGACGCCGACCGCTTCCGCCAGATCGGTCAAGCCCGCGCCGACGGCGACCGGATCGACCGCCAGGTCGTTGCTGAACCAGAAGTCCTGCTCGTGGTACATATGCCAGAGGTAGCCGTTTGGCTCGACCGGGATCTGGTAGAGCCGGGTGAACTCGTCTTCCAGCCCATAGATCGGCGTTTGGGCGACCAGGCGCGAGTCGTTCTCATCAAAGAGCAGGATGCCGCATTTTTCCACGCCCATCAGCCGTGCGACCTGAGCGTTGGTATTGACGTAGACATCGCCGGAGTGCGCCAGCGCGCCGAAAGCCTGCGTGATCTCTTGCAGGCTCATCATCTCGCTCTCGCGCAGGATGTCCTGTTCGCGCAGGCGCAGCTCTTCGACGACGACCGCCGCCTGTGCCGCCAGCAGGCGCAGGTTCTGCTCATCGCGCGAGGTAAAACCACCGGGGGCGTTGCGATTGCTGACCTGAAGCATCCCGATGCGGCGGCTGCCGATCAGCATCGGCACGAGCAGGATGTCGCGCACGCCCGCCGCGTTGGTCAGGATGTCCAGCTTCATGGCGACCGCCAGCGGTTCATCCGCCAGATCTGCCGACGACCATGAGGGCGCGCTGTCGAAGATATCACGCTGCTCGCTGTCTGGCGGCAGGGGGATGCGGTAGGAGCGGACGATAGTGGTGGGCAAGCCGATGAACGGCTCCTGAGCAATCAGGATCGCGCGGCGGTCGTCGTACAGCAGGATGCCCGCGATCTGCACGTCCATCAGGCGGGCGATGCGTTCCACCAGCGCCTTGTAGACAGCGGTCTCATCGCCGCCGCCGCGCAGCGCCATCGAAGGCAGCGCGGCGAAGTCTTCCATGCGGCGCGACTGGTCGCTGTAGAGCGTGGTGTTGTGGATGGTCGTGACGAACGCCGCCGAGAGGGCGGTCAGCAGGGCGATATCGCTCTGGGTAAAGGTGTTGGGTTTCTCGCTCGCCAGCTCAAACGTCCCGATCAGGCGGTCGCCCTGGATGAGCGGAACGCCGATGAAACTGCGGTAGGGCGGTTCCGGGAGCAGGGGGCGGATGGCGGTCGGATCGAGGCGGTCGCCGACCAGCGCGGGCTTGCGATGGCGCGCGATCCAGCCGGTGATGCCCTCGCCGAGTTTGTACGCGCCGCCCGCTTCTGCCAGCGAGATGACATAGCTGGTGTTGCCAACCCAGCCGCGCGGCAGCAGCATGCTGGTTTCCGGGTCGAAGAGCGAAATTTCGCCAGCATCCGCCGGGATTTCACGGATGGTGATCGTCAGGAGCGCCTGCAAGACCTGCTCGATGCTCAGGCTGGCGTCGATGGATTCGCCGATGGCGTTGACGATGTTGAGTGCGCGAGAGAGATCGTAGCGGTGACGTTCGTGCGTCTCCTGGACGACCGCGCGCATGACGACGACGGTGCGCGCGGCGCTGCCCGCCGGGATGCGGTGCGAGGTGGCTTCAACCCAGCGCCCGGCGATCTGAAAGGTGGCGCGGTTCTCGCCCGCGAACAGTTCCAGGAAGCTGTCGCTGGGGGTGGCGCGTTCTGCCAGCAGTTCGAGGTTGAGATCACCGCTGCCCAGTTCCAGCCAGTCCGACGCCGTCTCGTTGAGATGGAGCAGCCGCCCATGTTCGCTGGCGACGAGCAGGGCATCGCCCTTGCCCGCCAGCCGCATGACGCGCTTGGGCAGCGTCTCGGCGATGGGGTCAGAGTCGCTGTGCGCGCGCTGCCGGATGGTCAGGAAGACCCAACCGAGGAGCGCCAACGCGCCCACCAGCAGGAAAATGATTAGCCCTGGAGCCATCGTAGAGTCCTCGGTCTATGACCTGTGGTCGGGGTAGTCAGATGATCACCATGCCGTCAGGATGCCCGAACTGCCAGTGTCTTCGCCACCGAGTCCTCGCCGACGGTCTTCTGCGGCGAGTTCTGTGATCTCACGGATGTCGGAAAACTGATGTGTGCGGGTGGAGACCAGCCCAATCGAGAGCGACATCAGCGGCACCTGGCGCTCGCCATACACCGGGTCGGGGACGAGCAGGTAGCCGCGCTCGCGGTCGATGAACGAGTAGTGCTGCAAGACTTCGTCGTTGAAGCGCTGGGTGAGCCGCTGGCGCATGTATTCGGCATCTTCGCCATGGGTGATGACGACGAAGTTATCGCGCCCCGGATGCCCGGCGTAGTCTTCCGACGTGCCGCACTCGTCGATGACTTCCCCGATCAGCAGCGACATGAAGCGGATGACCTCGTCTCCGGCGACGAAGCCGTAGACATCGGTGAACATATCGAAGTAGTTGACCTTGAGGTCGAGATATGCCCAGTCGCGGCGGGTGCGCATCAGGTTGCGGAGCTGATCTTCGATCAGCCGCCCGGTGGGCAGGTTGGACCGCGAGTCGATCTGCGTCTGGCGCTGGGCGGCGGAGATGGCATTCTGGACGCGCAGCTTGAGTTCTTCGATGTCGAACGGCTTGGTGATGTAGTCGTCCGCGCCGAGTTCCAACCCCTGAATCTTGTCGCTGCGTTCGTCGCGCTGCGTCAGGAAGATGATCGGGATATGGCTGGTGCGCGTGGTGGTACGCAGTTCGCGACAGACATCGTAACCGTTCATGTCGGGCAGCATGATGTCGAGCATGATCAGGTTCGGGAGCTGCTTGCGCGTCATGGTCAGTGCGTCGTTGCCACGCGGTGCGACCTGCACCTCGTAGCCCTGCGCACCGAAGTAGATGCGCAGCATGTTGGAAATATCGAAGTCATCCTCAACGACCAGTATGCGACCTTTGCTCATGGCGACCTCTTGAACTACGTCTCGAAGGTTCTACCGCTGCCCCGGAGGCTGGCGGTCAGGATTGACGCAAAAACGAGCGGCAGGCGCATGCCTCCCGTCTACACAGTATAGCGCAGGATGGCATTACAGATCATAAACAGTAGCAAAACCCAATCAAACTGCCCTATCAGGTTTGATCGCGGTATAGATCAGATCAATATTCGGTTCAGAAAGATCCTCTAGAGTTTACGATCGCTTGCGGGATCGTTGGGGGGGCGTAGGGGGGCGAGATCGGATCACGATCAAGCTCGTGGGATTACTTGGGTTAAGTTGGGATATGATCGAGAAAGGATCAAGGGCATCTATCGATCTTGATCGATCAAAGGCAGTCGTTTTTATTCCCCGTATAGGCGGGCGGAGACATGGCGGGCGGACACATGTGTCCGCCCCTACTTAATCGCCTGCCACCGCGACTGCCCCATTGCTGCGGCTCGCCCGCTTGGCGCGCTTGGGCGCTTCGATCTGCGCCTCACCTTCGATCAACTGGCGCAGGCGGAACAGATCGGTGCGCGAGGTCATGTCGAGGCTGATCGGCGTGACGGAAACCTGCTTCTCGTGCAGCACGCAGTAGACATCGCTGTCCGGTTCCGCCTTGCTGGGATCATAATCGAAGCGGTAGCCCAAGCGCCCTACGTCGTGGAGCGCGATGCGTTCCGGTCGCGTGGGCCAGTAGACGCGGCGGCGCGAAAGCCGTGTGACCTTCCAGGGCGTGTCGGGGGTCGCCAGCAAGGGGATCTCCAGCTTCAGGACATCGACATCGTCGGGGCGACGGCTCTCCATCGCCCATTCGCCGAACTTGCGTGTGAAGTACGCGGCGGGCGCGAAATCGACTTCGTTAGAATAGCTCAGATGGAGATCGCGGCGAGTGACCTGCGAGACGGCGAGCGCGGGAATGCCGAAGCTGGCAGCTTCCAGCGCCGCGCCGACCGTGCCGGAGATGGTGATGCCGTTGCCGACGTTTTCGCCGTAGTTGATGCCGCTGACGACCAGATCGACCGGGCGCGGCGCAAGCTCGATGATGCCGTGCTGGACCGCTTGGGCAGGCGTGCCATCAATCGCGTAGACGGTCGTTTCGACGCCGAGGATCGCCCGCTTTTCGGCGTGGATGCGTCCTTCGCTGGCGACAGGCATCGAGCGCCCCATCCCGCTCTGCTGAAGGCGCGGCGCGCAGACGAGAACTTCGGCAAATGGCGCGAAGGCTTCGACAGCAGCCCACAGACCAGGCGAGGCGATGCCGTCGTCGTTGGTGAACAGGATGAGGGGGCGTTCGGTCATGGAATGAGTTCCGTCGGCGTCTTAATACATCTGATGAATAGGATCATCATAACAGATGGACGCAAGGGAGACCATAGAGATCGACAAGCGTTAACGCGATTGGGGTGAAGGGTTAAAGGTGCAGATGGGGTGAAAGAGGGCGGGCGTGGCGGGCGCACCCATGTGTGCGCCCGTCATTTCCATCATCGAGTCGCGTGCTCCACCAGCGGGAACGTGACGCGCGTCACGTCTTCGGCGCGCACCCAGCCTGTTTCATCATAAGTATCCACCTTGTACCAACCATCGATTGCGTCAAGGATGTCCAGGTAGGAATACATGTTGACGTAACCTTGAAGCTCACTCGTGCTATCGGGTTCAGCATATACGGTGGAGTCACTGACGACATAAATCATGTCGAACTGCTGTCCTCGCACGGTCGGGTCAACAACCAGAACCGAGTTGCCAGCTCTCAGAATACCTTGTTGAACATCAAAGAGTTCGGCACCAGGATAGCGTGTGCCATCTGCGACTCGATAGACGCTTGAGTCCCCATCCCCTCTAGCCATGACATATTTGCTATCGTAGGTAAAATCTAACCACCATTCTCTATCATCCACTTCAAATAATTGCTTCCCATCGGATAGCGTGAATACCCCCTCGCCCGATAAGGCAACATAGCGCCCATCAGGACTCAATTCAGGGATATTCGAAACACTCATGAGGCGCGTGCCATCGGAGACGCGATAAATATTCGCATAGGTCGTCAGGAATTGACCGTCTTCTGAAAAGTCTGGCAACAGTCCTTCGATTTCGAATAGCTTTTCTCTATCGCTGAGTCGATAAACGCCATCATCACCAATCGCAATCAAGGCACCATTTGGGCTGAAATCATAGTAGGCTTCGAATTCAAAGAGTTGTCTTCCATCCGCGACACGATAAATGAACTTTCGCCCAGACTCACTGGTTTCACTTTGGTCATGGAAAGCGACATATCGCCCATCGCTGGTAAAGCGAGGCGGCATCACATAGTCAATACTATCGTGTCTCAGCTCATACTGTCTCTGTCCGTCGTTGAGTCGATAGACACCGGTCATTGGATCAACGACGTATTGTCCATCGGGACTGAACCAGGCTTCATAAGGATAGTATCCTGTTGTGATAAGGCGCCGATCTGCCAGCCGAATAATGCCATAGTAGGTGTTGGCGAAAACACTGTCTTGGCTGAACGTCGCAGTGTTTCGTCGATTAAGCACATTTCGCCAGATTAGCGAGCCATCTTCCAGGAGAAAGATGCCTTCTTCGGTCGCAGCATATTGACTGCTCGGGCTGAAGTGGATCGTCTGACTATCCGATTCTATGAGCTGGACTCCATCACTCAGACGAAAGACTCCATAGCCTTCCGTCGATTGAGACTCTGCTTGTGCGCGTAGACGCCCCGCACCATCAATCGCCACATACTGTTCATCCTGGCTGAATCGAATGTAGCCTGTCAAGAAACCCGGCGATATGCGTTCCCTACGGACGGGCACTACAAGCTGAAAGTCACTCGTTCGATAAATGCCGTTCCCCTCATCATAGACGTAAGTATCATTTCTGCTGAATAATGGCGTGTCGAGCCTTCCCAAATATGTGCCATCGGAGATCCGGTAAATGCCATCGTCTAAGGCTCGAATGAATGTCCCCCCAGGGCTAAGAGAAATCCTTTCGCTGCGTGTCGGAATCACTCGGAACTGCCCGGCTTCGTAAGCGGCGATCACCTCGTCGGTCGTGTACCCGCCTGTGTCTTGCGCGGGCAGCGAGGCGGCATGCATCAGCAGCAGCGCGACGACGGTGAACGCGGCGAATCGTGTGATTGCGGACATGGCGTGCCCTCATCCTCGATAGTGTTGATCTCCATTATCGCACGCGGCGATGCCAGCGAATCGGGCGACATTCCGATGCCCTGTTTACGCCACCGCTCGCCTGCGCTGGATACGCGCAAATTCGACTCATCCCACCCGATGACTCTACAATTCGCCCAGCCTTGTGTGATGTCAAAAGGATTTCATCATGAACACAAATTACCTCGAACATCTGACCGGCGTCTTTGGCTATCCGGTCGCGGAAAACCCGACCTGTGTCATGCAGCAGGCAGCCTTCGACGCGCTCGGCTTGCAGTGGCGCTACCTGACCATCGAAGTCATGCCGGACAACCTGCCGACCGCCCTGGCAGGCGCGAAGGCGATGGGCTTCCGGGGCATCAACCTGACCATCCCGCACAAGGTCGCCATCATGGCACTGCTGGACGACATCGCGCCCGACGCGCGCATGATCGGCGCGGTCAACACCGTACGGCGTGAGGGTGACCGTTTCATCGGCGAGAACACCGATGGCAAGGGCTTCCTGCGCGGCGTCCGCGAAGGCGCGGGGATCGACCCGGCGGGCAAGCGGGTGGCGCTGCTCGGCGCGGGCGGGGCGGCGCGCGCCATCGCGGTCGAGCTGGCGCTGGCGGGCGCGGCGCATATCGAGGTGCTCAACCGCAGCGAGGCGCGCGGGGCGGCGATGGCGGATGACCTGCATTCGCGCACCGGAGTCTCGGTCGCCTTCAAGGTGTGGACGGAGACCTACCGCGTGCCGCACGACGCCGACATCCTCGTCAACGCGACCAGCATCGGCTTGTATCCCGACGTGGACGCCATGCCGGATGTGGCGCTGGACGACGCCGCGCCGCATCTGCTGGTCTGCGATGTCATCCCCAACCCGCCGGAGACGCCGTTTCTGCGGGCGGCACAGGCGCGCGGGCTGCCGACGCTCAACGGCTTGTCGATGCTGGTCTACCAGGGCGTGATCGGCTTCCAGATGTGGACGGGGCAGACGCCGCCGGAAGCCGTCATGAAGGCAGCGCTGGAAAAGGCGTTTGAGGCGTAAACACAGCACGCGCGCGCGCCGCGTGGTAACATGGGCGGCACGCATCTCGCAACCGGAGCAACCGCCCTTGAGCCACCTCCCGCGCCTACACCCGCTCGCCGCTCTCCTGCTGCTCGCAGTCCTCACCGCGTGCAGCGGTCTGGGCAGCGAACCCCGCATCGTCAGCACGCTGGTCCCGCCAACGCCCACCGTCGCCGAGCGCGGCTTCCCGCTCGCCGCGCCCGATGTCGCGCTGGGCGCGGCGCTTTTCGCCCGCAACTGCACCGATTGTCACGGCATCACCGGCGCGGGCGATGGCGCGCTGGTGCAGAGCGGCGAAGTCCAGGACGCCCGCAACTTCCGCATCGCCGAGACAGCGCGCGGGCAGCGACCGAGCGATTGGTATGCGACGATCACCAACGGCAACCTGGAGCGGCTGATGCCGCCCTGGCGGAATGCCCTCAGCGAAGACGAGCGCTGGGCGGTCGCGCTCTACACCTACACCCTCCATTACACGCCGGACAGCCTGGCGCGCGGGCGCGAACTCTATGCGACGCACTGCGTGGAGTGTCATGGCTTGGGCGGCGCGGGCGACGGCGAACGCGCGGTGGAATATGACGGCGCGCTGCCCAGCCTGGTCAACCTGGAGACGATCTCCATCCTGAGCGATGACGCGCTTTACGCCATCGTCACCGAGGGGCAGGGCAGCGAGATGATGAGCTTCGTCGAGGAGATGAGCGACGACGAACGCCGCGATGTCGTCGCCTACACCCGCACGCTGGCGTTGGCGAACGCCGAGAGCGTGGGCACGACACCCATCAGCGCCGCCCAGCCCGCCGAAACCCCGGAAGTCTCGGCGGAGACGAGTGGAACGGTGCGCGGTCAGGTCGTCAATGGCACGGCGGGCGCGCCTGTACCGCCCGACCTGCCGATCACCCTGTTCTTCTATGACGCCGATCTGCGCGAATCGACGCGGACGACGACCGCCGACGCCAGCGGCACGTTTGTCTTCGAGAATGTGCCGATGAGCGCAGCCTTCCAATACGCGGCAATCGCCACGCACAACGAGCGCTCGTTCTTCAATCCGCCCGTCGCGGGCAGCGCCGACGGCACGCTCAACCTGAACATCACGATCTACGAATTAACGGAAGACCCCGCCGCCCTCAGCATCACGGGCATGGTGGCGCAGGTGACCGCCATCGGCGACAGCCTGGAGGTGACGCAGCTTTTCACCCTGCGCAACAACAGTGACCGCGCCTTTTCGACCGCGCAGGTGACCGCCGATGGTCGCCCGATCTCGTTGACCATCCCGCTGCCGCCAGGCGCGGTCGTCGTCGGTTTCCCGGAGGGCGGCGCGCGCTTCGCAGCGTCAGCGGATGGCACCGCGATCCAGGATACGGCTCCAGTGCTGCCGGGGGCAGAACACATCGTCGCCGTTGTCTACCTGATTCCCTACGACGGGAGCGCCATCATCGAGCAGCCGGTCAATTATGCGGTCAGCGGTCCTGTTCGCATCCTCGTCCGCCCGGAGGGCGTCACGCTGACGGGGGACAGGCTGCCCGCGACGGGTGCCGAGACGGTCGGACAATCGCAGTGGAACGGCTACGGCGGCGTGCTGACGCTGGCGGCGGGCGATGTGCTGCGCTACGAGCTGTCGGGCGCGGCGCAGGATGCCGGCAGCCGCGATAACAGCGTCGTCACCTCCAACAACCTGCTGCCACTGATCGTGATCGTCATCATCGGCGAGATTTTGCTGGTCGCGGGTCTGTATCTGTGGTGGCGGCGGCGGCGCAGCACGCGCGCGACGGCGAGCGCCAGCACGGCGCACCCTGCCGCTGCCGACCCGCTGCTGATGGACGGGCTGGTGCGGCAGATCGCGGAGCTGGACGGTCAGCACGAACGCGGCGAGATCGCGGAAGACGCCTATCAGCGCCAGCGCGCCATCCTCAAAGCGCGCCTCACGGAACTGATGGAGAAATAAGACGAGGAGAGACACGGTGGACTGGCAGAAAATCCGCGAAACATATCCAGATCGTTGGGTACTGGTAGAAGCAATTGACGCTTACACGGAACAGGGTATGCGCATGGTGCCAAGCCTTGTGCTGATCGATGCCTTCGCTGATGACTGGTATGTCGCCTGGGATGCGTATGTGGGGTGGCATACACATTATCCTGATCGCGAATTCTATGTCATTAACACTGAGAACGAGCGGATTGAGATCACGGTAATGGACGCCTTCCTTCGCATGGAAGAAGGTAAAACATGACCGCGCTTCGAATTCGCCGAGGGCTGTTGTTTGCGTCATGCCAAGTCCAGATCAACGCCATTGGCTTCGAAATACCCAACCTGCTCAACATCGGCAAACTGGAAATGCAGCCATCATGACTTCCCTGATCCAGATTCGCGCGCTCACGAAAGCCTACGACCTGCTGCCAGTGCTGCGCAAGATCGACCTCGACATCGCGCGCGGCGAGTGCGTCGCCCTGCTCGGCGCGAACGGCAGCGGCAAATCGACCCTGCTGCGCCTCCTGAGCGGCATGAGCAAGCCGACGGGCGGCACGATCAACGTCGGCGGCTGGGAACTCCCGCGCGAAGCCGCCGCCGTGCGCGGGCAAATCGGCATGGTCGGTCACAAGGGGCTGATCTACGAGACCCTGACGGCGCGCGAAAACCTGCACTTCTTCGCGCGGCTCTACAACCTGCCCGCGCAGAACCGCGACGCCCGCATCACGGCGCTGCTGGAGCGCGTCGGGCTGGGCAAGCGCGGCGAGGACCGGGTGCGCGGCTTTTCGCGCGGGATGCAGCAGCGCCTGAGCATCGCCCGCGCGCTGCTGCATGAGCCGGATGTCCTGCTGCTGGATGAGCCGTATACCGGGCTGGATCAGGATGGATCGGCGATGCTGGACGGCGTCATCCACGAGGCGCGCGGCGGAGGGCGCACGGTCATCCTCTCGACACACGAACTCGACCGCGCGGCGCGGCTGGCTTCGCGCGTCCTGATCCTGGCGCGCGGGCAGGTCGCCTACGACCAGACCGCCGACCATGAGGCGCAGGCGCTGATCGGCATTTACGCGCAGACGACGGGCAATAGAACCGCCTGATCCGGCAAGTTTTCGGTCGCTGATGAAACCGCCAGGGACGCCATGGGCGCCATGGGCGCCATGGAAAGAACACGTATTCCTGGCGTTGTGGGCGTCCTGGCGGTTCATTTTGCATTGCGAAGCTGGCGGACGAGGCATGCCTCGTCCCTACAGGCACGATGGTTTTCCGTAGGGACGAGGCGTGCCTCGTCCGTGCCTTCGTGGATTTCTTTCGAGAACCTACTTGAACGACGGATAGCGCTTCAACCCGTCACCCTAATCCTCGCGATCAGTCGCCCGGTTGGACGAGCGCCAGCGTGCTCATCAGCGGCAGATGATCCGAGCCGAGGAACGGTCCCTGCTCGCTCGTCAGCGCGACAAATTCGTCGCTGTGCCATAGGTAATCGATGCGGATCAACGGGGGCAGCCCCCGCCCCTGCCGCTCCACATCCACGCGCCAACTCGTGCCGAAGCCCCAACCTGCGCTGCGAAAACTGTCGTTCATCACGACGGCGACTTCGCCGTAGATCAGGCTCTGGTCGCTCATGTTGAAGTCGCCGCCCACGACAAAGGGCAGCGTCTCGGCGCGCAGCAGCTCGAGGAACGAACGCAGGCGGGTATCGCGCAGCGTCGGGTCATAACGGGCGGCAAACTGGGTCACGAAGTTGTCGATGGGCAGCAAAAAACGCGGCTCCTCCCGGAACGGGATATTGTTGTGGACGGTGTAGATGGCAATCTGCTGCCCCTCAAACTCGACGACGGTGCGCTGATAGCTGGGAGTTCGCAGCTTGGGCAGGTGGGTGACATGGTCGATGACCGGCAACCGGGTGAGCGTGACGTTGACCCAGCGCTCGGTCAGGGCGCTGAACTGGTCTGGATACAGATCGCCCAACCCCAGGACGCCATCTTCGCGCGTCCGCTGGCTGATCGGCACTTCCTGCAAGAGGATGAGATCGGCGTCGAGCGTGCGCAGCCAATCGCCGATGGCTTCGTAACCCGCGCTTTCCGCATGAGCGCGGTTACGTCCCCAGGTGTTGAAGGTGGCAATCCGAAGCTGAGGCGCGGTGACCGGGAGGGCGGCGCGGGCGCGTGGAGCGAAGTACGGTGCATACCAGACCAGCGCGAGGATGATCGCAGGCAGGACGAGCAGCACGCCGCGCCACGCGCGCAGGATGAACGCCGCCAGCAGCAGGAAGAAAGCGGGCAGGAACGCCCAGTGGGCGAAATTGTTGAGGAAGCCCATCCACCAGGTGCCGTCGCCGATGTTCAGCCGCAGCGCCAGGAAGACGAATAACCCGGTCACGTAGATCAGGATGACGCCAAACGTGAGTGTCCGGGTGATGTCGAAAATCCGTTTCAAAACGATGTCCCCTTCTGAAGTAATGAGCGCCTGGCAGGTCGCCCGTTCGTCACCCATTATCCACTGCTTCTCGCTGCCAACTAGGCTGACACAACAAACTGCCGCATATCCCGTATAATTCCTCACCATGCATATCCTACACCTGACCCCTTACTACAGCCCTGCATATGCCTTTGGTGGCGTGGTGCGCGCGGTCGAGGGCTTGGCGCGGGCGCAGGTCGCGCGCGGGCTGCGCGTCACTGTGCTGACGACCGACGCGCTGACGCCGAGTACTCGCTGCGAGGGCGCGCGGAACCGCGACGAGGATGGCGTGCGCGTGGTGCGCATTCCCAATCTGTTCCTGCGCCGCTTCAACCTCTCGACGCCATTGGGGATGCGGCGGGCAGCCGCCGAGCTGATGGGCGATGTCGCGGTCGTCCACCTGCACGAGCTGCGCACGCTCGAAGCGCTGCTCGTCACGCCGGAAGCGGCGCAGCGCGGCATCCCGGTCGTGCTTTCGCCACACGGCACCCTGACGACTGCGACGGGGCGCGGTACGCTCAAGCGGGTTTGGGATGCGGCGCTCAGTCCGCGCGTCGTGCGCCATCTGGCTGCGGTCGTCGGGCTAAACGCCGATGAGACGCACGAGGCAGAATCCTTCATTCGGCGGATGATGGAGCATCGAGGCGATGCGCAAGGCGTGCGCTTTGCCACCATCCCCAACGGCATCGACGCCGCGTCATTCTCGCATCTGCCGGGGCGGACGAGGTTCCGGGAAGCCTGGGCGCTCGGCGATGCGCCGGTCGTGCTCTTCCTGGGACGGCTGCACGCGCGCAAGGGGGTCGATGTGCTGGCGCGCGCGTTTTCGCAGGTGACGGGCGAGGCACGTCTCGTCATCGCGGGACCTGACGAGGGGATGATGCCGACCCTGCGCGCGCTGGCGGCGGCGGACCCGCGCATCGTCCTGACAGGCTTCCTGGATGGCGCGGCGCGCCTGGATGCGCTGGCGGCGGCGGATGTCTTCGCCCTGCCCGCGACGGGCGAAGGCATGTCGATGGCGGCGCTGGAAGCGCTGGCGGCGGGGCTGCCGCTGCTGCTTTCGCCCGGCTGTTACCTGCCGGAGGCGGAAGCGGCGGGCGCAGGGCTAATCGTAACGCCGGAAGTCGCGCCGCTGGCGGCGGCGCTGCGTTCGCTGCTGGGCGACGCCGCGCAGCGCGAGCGGATGGCGGCGGCGGGGCGCACGCTGGCGCGCGAACGCTTCGCATGGAGCAGCGTCGCGGCGGCGTGGGAGGATGTTTATCGGCAGGTTGTGAACGTCGGATGAGCGACAATGCGCGTGGTGCAAACTTTTCGTTACAATAAACTCTATGCACCCTAAACCCTGGCTCCTCACCCTCATTCTGGTCATGTTCGCAGCGGCGGCGCTCGCCGTCTCCGCGCAGGATGCCGCGCCAACCCTCGCGCCCGCCAGCGACGGCAGCGCGTGTTCGGCGGCGCTGCAAGCGCTGTGGACGACCGCCAGCGATGCCTGCATTGGCGGTCCCGAAGGCTTCATCTGCAACGGCGGCGCGACTCCTTATGCCGAGCCTGCGGGTCCGGTCGCCAACGCGCTCGCCCCGGTCGGCGCGCTGGTCGAGGCAGCGCTGGTCGATGTGGTGCAGACGCCGCCCAACAGCCCGGAGATGGGCATGATCGGCGCGGCATGGCTGCGCATGGCACAGCCGCAGCGCGTCACCGCGCTGCTGCTCGGCAGCGCCGCCATCCGCGATGCTTCGCCGCCGGACTTCCCGGCGTGGCAGTCGATGGTTGTCCAGACCGCGCCGGAACCCTCGACCTGCCTGGCAGCCCCCAAGAACGGTGTCGTCCTGCAAAGCCAGCTCGATACGCCCGCGCGCATCGCCGTCAATGGGGTATCGCTGGCGCTCAACGGCACGGTGCTGGTCAACACGATGGGCGACCTGACGAACTTCGTCGCGCTGTCGGGTCAGTCGAGCGTGATCGCCTATGGGCAGGAGCAGCCGCTCTTCACCGGGCAGCAGATCAGCGTGCCGCACGCGGGGGGTGATTACAGTCGCCCCTCCGGACTGCCGGCACAGGGCGTGCCGTTCGACCCGGCGCTGACGCGCTACCTGCCCGTGCCGCTGTTCGACCGCCCGTTCATCCTGCCACAACCGGGGACGGTGACGACCCAGGGCACGGTCAATCTGCGCGTTTTCCCCTCGACCGACGCGGGCATCGTGGCGGAGGTCGGCGTGGGACAGGTGGCGACGGTGCTGGGGCGCAACCCGGCGGGCGATTGGTACAACGTGCGGGTGCCCGGCGGCTTGACGGGTTGGATGCGCGGCGACCTGCTCCAGCTCAACGTCGGGGCAATCGAGGCGATTTATGACGCGACGCCGTCGATCCCACAGCGCTTTGGCGAGCTGGGGCGCAGCGGGCGCATCACCGCGCCCAGCGGCGTCAACCTGCGCGTCGGTCCCGACCCCGGCTTTCCGGCGATGGCGGCGCTCAACAACGGCGCGGTCGTCACGCTGCTGGCGCGCTCGCCCTACAGCCCCTGGGTCAAGGTGGATGCGGGCGGCGTGATCGGCTGGGTGGCGCTGCTGACCATCGACACGCGCGCCTACCTGGACGCGCTGCCCATCGACTTCAATGTGCCGCCGCAGCCGACGCCGACGCTCATCCCCGGCTCGTTCGGCAACGCCTTCCCCGATCCCAACGAAAACGGGAACTAGATCTTGCTCCTTCTGGCAGGCGATTATCTGAACAGCGGGACTGCCATTGCCTGGGATGCGCTGCGCGCGGGTGCGAGCGGGCTGGAGGCAATGCGCCTGGGCATCCGCGCGGTCGAGGCGAACGTCGAGGATTGGTCGGTCGGCAGGGGCGGCTACCCCAACGCACTCGGCGAGGTTGAACTCGACGCGGGCGTGATGGAGGGGCGCACGCGCAGAAGCGGCGCGGTCGGCGGGCTGCGCGGCTTTCTCCATCCGATTGAGGTCGCCTACGCCGTCATGGAGCGGCTGCCGCATGTGCTGCTGGTAGGAGAGGGCGCGGCGCGCTTTGCCGACGAGATCGCCGCGCTCGGCGGCGATCTGCTGACCGATCATATGCGCGGGGAATATGCCGCCTGGCGCGCCAAACGGGTACGCCCGGATGGTGTGTTCGACCTGATTGAAGCCGCACGGACATCCAGCGATCCCGGACGCAAAGACGAGACGACCGTCTACCTGACGCAGGATGCGCAGGGCGAGATCGCCGTCGCCACCAGCACCAGCGGTTGGGCGTGGAAATATCCGGGGCGGCTGGGCGATACCCCGGTCGCGGGCGCGGGCTTTTACGCCGATAACCGTTATGGCGCGGCGGCATGCATGGGCAAAGGCGAACTCGCCATCCGCACGGGGCTGGCGCGCCAGACGATCATGCGGATGCAGATGGGCAGGACGGTCGAGGAGGCGGCGCACGAGGCGCTGCGAGATGTACTGGCGCTGCCGGACGTGGGCGACGCGGAGCTGCAACTGCACGTCATCGACGCGCTCGGCGGGCACTGCGTGGCATTCATCGGACCCGAAAAGGCGGGCGACTGGCATTATGCCTACACGGCGACCGATGGCGACGCAGCGCCGAGGCGGGTGGAGGCGCTGCGGGTGACGCGGTGAGGTTAGGGAGGGTGTCTCACCACCGGTACGACTCGCCCAGGTAGAGCGGATTGATCCCATCGACGGCACCGATAGCGATGCGGATCGCCTCCGCCTCCGCCTTGACCTTCGCCTCGTGAGATGGCGCTTCTGCCTCGACCCGCGCCGCGATGACCGCGCAGATGCAGGCAGCAGCTAGCCCGTAGGCGCTCGCCATCTTGAACAACGTGCCGGACTCCATCTCGAAGTTCAGGATGCGCAGGTGCTGATACTCCCCGATAGCCCCCACGCGCTCGCGCAGCAGCAGCGGCTTGTACGAGCTGCCCGTGCGCTCCTGCCCCTCGTAGAAGGTATCGACCGACGCCGTGATGCCGACATGCCAGTCCGCGCCGCGCTTCTGCGCTGCCTCGACCAGCGCCATCGTCCAGAACGGGTTCGCCGCCGCCGGGTATTCGCGCGGGGCGATGTCGTCCGCAGCGCCCTGCCGCGTCAGCGCGGCGCGGCTGATGACCACACTGCCGGACAGGACGTGCGGCTGAATGGAGCCGCAGGTGCCGATGCGGATGATGTGCCGGATGCCCGCCTGCGCCAGCTCATTGACGACGATACTGAGCGACGGCGCGCCCATGCCGCTGGTCGCCGACACGATGCGCCTGCCGCCAGGAGTGACGCCGATGTAGCTGTTCAGCGCGCGCACGGTGGAAAGCGGCTTTTCGAGCGTCAGATACTGCTCGGCGATCCGCGTAGCGCGTTCCGGGTCACCGCTCAGAAAAGCGATATCGATCCCTGCGATGTCATCCGCGCCAAACCCGATGTGATATTGTTTCGCTGCCATGATCTCCGCTCGTTAAGTAATCGGGACATCCCCGATGGATCACCCGTCAAATCGCTTGCTTCCACCCGGATCGAGCACGACGGGCGTCGCGTCCGTCTCGGCGGCGATGCGCCGCGCCCATGCCTGGGCATCCTGCGCGATCAGCGGGAAGGTATTGTAGTGCATCGGCAGCACATAACGCGGGCGAATGAACTGCGTCGCCAGCACCGAATCGTCAATACCCATCGTGTAGTTGTCGCCAATCGGCAGAAAGGCGATGTCGATCTTGTGGTCGCCGATCAGCTTCATGTCGGAAAACAGCGCGGTATCGCCCGCGAAGTAGAGCTTCAGCCCGCTGTCGTGGCAGGTCAGGATGAACCCGTTCGGCTGCCCGCCATAGGTGCCATCCGGGAAGGACGAGCTGTGATGAGCGACCGTCCACTTGGCGGTGACGAAGCCGTGATTAAAGCTGCCGCCGGGGTTCTGCGCATGCGTCTGCACGTTCTTGTGACGGCTGTAGTAAGTGGCGATCTCATGGTTGGCGACGATTTTCGCGCCCGTCCGCTGGGCGATCATCAGCGCGTCGCCCGTGTGATCGCCATGCGCGTGCGAGAGAAAGATGATCTCGGCGCTCATCGCGTCCGCGCTCGCTGCCGCCAGGGGGTTACCCGTCAGGAACGGATCAACCAGCACCGAATGCCCATCCAGGGCAAATTGGAACGCCGAATGCCCTAACCAGGTCACCTCAATTGACATAGCACGACCTCCTTTTTTATGAATTCCAATTCAGTTAGAAGTTACGCATTTGAGCGTGCGGACAAGGAGATTAAGCCCCTTGTTCAAGCTCGAAATTCGGTTCAACTGCGTAAGTCCTATCTGTATTCTGTAGGTAGGGGTGCACTGTATTGCGCCTCTACTTGCCATCCGCCAGCGGCAGCATGATGGTGAACGTCGAGCCTTTGTTCAAGCCGGCGCTCTCCGCCGAAATACGCCCGCCATGCGCCTCGATCAACGCTTTTGCCAGGCTTAACCCGATGCCCAAGCCGCCATGATGGCGTGTCATGTGGTCTTCGACCTGGTAGAACTTATCGAAGATACGCCCGATCTCTTCAGGCGCAATGCCAATGCCTGTGTCACGCACCATCAGCATCATCTGCCGCTTCGGCGCAAAATCGCCGATCAGCGTGATCTCGCCACCATCGGGGGTGAAGCGCACCGCATTCATCAGAATGTTGGTCAGCGCCATATTGATCCGGATCGGATCGACATAGATGCGAATGCCAGGGGTGATATTGAGCAGCAGTCGGTGGTGCTTTGCCTCGGCGAAGGTGCGCACGTCGGGCAGAATTTCGCTCATCAGCGTGTCGAGCGTCACCGTCTCGCGCATCAGCTCCGCCTCGTTCTGCTGAAGATAACGCAGATTGGTCAGGTCTTCGATGATACGTCGAAGCTGGAGCGCGCTGCCGACGACCTTGGAAGCGTGTTCGGTCACTTCCGGGTCCTGGCTTTCCTGTAGGAAGCTGGCATAACCGAGGATGACGCCGAGCGGGGTACGCAGCTCGTGTGAGGCGAGCGCGATAAAGTCGTTCTTGAGCTGATCGACTTTTTCGAGTTCCTGGTTGGCGCTCTCCAGGCGAGAAACCAACTGCGCCCCTTCGATGGCGACGGCAGCCTGCGCCGCGAGGATCGAGAGGTAATGCACATCGTCTTCCGTCCAGGGCAGTTTCCGCCGGTTGACGGCTTCGATGACGCCGATCACACGGTCTTTCGAGAACATCGGCACGCCCAGCACCGAGCGCGTCTGAAAGCGAATCTCTTCATCGTACTTGTCGAAATGCTGTGGTTCTGCGCGCACCTCGTTGACGACGACGACGCGCCGCTCACGCATGACCGTGCCCGCGATGCTGCCATCCAGCGGCACGGCTTTCCCCAGCAGGGAATTGCTGACGCCCGACGTGGTGGCGGCGAAGCGCAGCGTGTTGCTGCGTTTTTCCCATAACAGGACGGATGCCGCTTCCGCGTTGGTGATCTCCGCGGCAGATGCCATGATGTGTTCCAGCAGCGGTTTCAGGCGCATGGTCGAATTGATGACCGTACTGATTTCTGCCAGCCGCGTTAGGATCGAAACACGATGCTCAAGATTGACTAACTGTTTCTGCGAGATTTTGTCCGACATGACACCCTCAAATCGCGCCCAGTCATCTTGCGCGTGTTTTTAAGTGTAGCATCGGAGTGAGAAGAGGAGTAATAAAAGATGACAAGCGGAACGATGAGGCATGGGCGCAGTCGCCTGGCGCTTGCTTCGCAGCGAGATGGCGAATTTACGGACTGGTTGATCCTTAAGGGTTCTTGTGTGCTGCTGCCCTTGTCTCTTAAAAAAGAATCACATTTCTTAAAAGAGAGAATTATAGAGTAGTCGTAGTAGTAGGGCTGTAGAAACTGTTCAAAACTTTTGGGATAAACGACGGATGGGGGATATAATTCGTTTCGTAAGGAAATTATAACCCAATATCCCCAAAATATAACCCAATGTTGCGAAATAACGCGGAATCTCGATCAAAAGTTTTGAACAGGTCCTGTTCATAACTTTGAACAGTTTCTACAGACCATATGTTCAAACCGAAAATAATCCGTAATCTAGCGATGTTTTATCCCAAAGGGGTCGGAGTTTTGAACAGCCTGTTCAAAGTTATGAACAGGCTCGACCGAGTTTTGAACAGGCAGATATCCCAAACTGCGCGAGTTTTGAACAGGAATTTGGTGATCCTGTCGAAGTTTTGAACAGATTATTTGTTCTGTTCAAAACTTTTGCGACAATTCTTGGGATAAAAAGCGCCGCCTGGCAGCTCCGTGACAACACTCCTCCACAAGATCGTGTAGCATACTGAGCATCTAGCCATTCCCACCGATTCAGGACGGCGATCATGATGTCTGGACTCGAAACGCGGAAGGCATCCCCCATGCTGCCAGTGGTCGTGCTGCTGACCGGGACGCGCACCATCACTGACACGGGCTTTCGTATGATCTACCCGCTGCTGCCGGTCTTCGCGCGCGGGGTGCAGGTCGATGTCAGCAGCATCGTGAGCGTCCTGGCGCTCATGCAGTTGCTCGGGTTGGTCGCGCCGTTTATGGGCAGAATCTCCGAACAGCGCGGGCGCAGATTCACGATTCTGCTGGGGCTGCTGCTCTATGTGCTGGGCATGATCAGCGTGTTCATCCTGCCGGACTTCACCGGGCTGGCGATTGCCCTGCTGCTCGGCGCGCTCGCCAGGACAGCGCTCAACCCGGCGATCCAGGCATACATTGGCGATAAAGTGCCCTACCAGCGGCGCGGGTTGTATCTGGGTTTCGTCGAGCTGGCGTGGTCGGGCGCGTTTCTGCTTGGCGTCCCGGCGATGACCTGGCTGATCGCAAACTACAACTGGCAGGCTCCGTTTCTGGCGCTGGCGATCCTCGTCGTGGGCTGCTTCGTGGTTGTGCTGCTGCGGATCGAGGCGGATGCGCCCGTCGTGCAGCGTGTCGCTTTTCTTCCTGCGCTGCGCACCGCCATCAGCAGCCCGATGGCGCTTGCCGGGTTATGCCTCGGCTTCAGCATCAGCGCGGGCAATCAACTGGTCAGCGTCGTCTTTGGCACCTGGATCGAAGCGTCCTTCGGCATTCAACTGGCGGCGCTGGCGGTGGCAGCCGCGGTCATCGGGCTGTCTGAACTGGGCGGCGAGGGCATCGTGACCGCCTTTGCCGACAAGGTCGGCAAGCGCCGCCTGGTGCTAATCGGCGTGATCGGCAACATCGCGGCGTGTCTCGCGCTGCCGCTGACGGGTGGAAACCTGAATCTGGCGCTGGGGGGGCTGTTCTTCTTCTATCTGACGTTCGAGTTGAGCGTCGTCGCCAGCATCCCGCTGGCGACCGAACTCAGTCCGAACTCCCGCGCCATGTATCTGACGGTCGTGATGACTGCCGTGACGCTGGGGCGCGCGCTACTGACGCCGGTGGCTCCGGTGCTGTTCGCTTCCGGACTGCTGGCGAACTGCCTGGTCGCCGCCGCCTTCAACCTGGTCGCGATCTTCGTCGTCTGGCGCTACATCACGGTGAAGTAGCCCGTGTGAGGGAAGCGCATTGCGCGACACGCCCTCGTGCATTCCGCCCTCATCTCCTACACTCTCGGGGCAGTTTCAGGGTGACGTTGGAACGCAAGTTCGAGTATTATTGGAGTGACTTGTGATCGCGCGCCTGTGCCGGGAAATTCAATCTCCAGACAAGACCTAGCGATATGTCCTTCACGCCTTCCGACCACATCCAGACCATCCTCAAGAACCTGCCGATGAAGCCCGGCGTCTACCTGATGAAGGACGCGCGCGGCGAGATTATCTACGTCGGCAAGGCGAAAAAGCTGCGCAACCGCGTGCGCTCGTACTTCAATTCCAGCGCCGAAAGCAGCCTGAAGACGATGCAGCTCCGCGAGCGCATCGTCGATATTGACTTCATCGTCGAGGAGAGCGAAGTCCGCGCGCTCATCCTGGAAGAAACGCTGATCAAGCGCTACAAGCCGCGCTTCAACATCAGCCTCAAGGACGACAAGAAGTACCCCTACATCAAAGTTCAGTGGCATATGCCGTTCCCGAAGGTCGAGACGACGCGCCGCCTGGAGCAGGATGGCAGCCGCTACTTCGGTCCGTATGTGGCGATGTGGGCGGTGCAGAACACGCTGCAAACGCTGCGCAAGGCGTTCCCCTACCTGACCTGCGACCGTGACATCACCGGCAAAGACCCGCGTGCCTGCCTCTTCCACGACATCGGCTTGTGCAATGCGCCGTGCATCGGTGCTGTCGATCAGGCGGGCTACCGCGCCATGATCCAGGAGCTGATGGATGTGTTGAGCGGCAAGAGCGAGCCGGTTGTCGCGCGGCTGACGACCGCGATGGAAGATGCAGCGGAAGGACTGGACTTCGAGCGTGCCGCCTCCATCCGCGACCAACTGCGCGCCATCGAATACATCACCCAGCGCCACAAAGCGATCAGCAGCGACTTCGTTGACCGCGATGTGATCGCGCTGGCGCGCGAAAACGACGACACCTGCGTGCAAATCCTCTTTATTCGCAATGGCAAGCTGATTGGAAGCGACTCGCGGATGCTGAATGCGACGCAGGGCGAGAGCGATGAGGAAGTGCTGACGGAGTTTGTCAAACGATTTTACAGCGAGACGGCGGAGGTGCCGCAGGAGATCATGCTGCCGCAGAATGTCGAGGAGGCGCGCATCCTCGAACGCTGGCTGCGCGACAAACGCCGTGGTCAGCGCGTGCAGATCGCGGTGCCGCAGCGTGGCGACAAGAAGAAGCTGGTCGATATCGCTTCGCAGAATGCCGAGGAAGCGCTGCATATGATCCGCGCGCAGTGGGAGGCGGACGCGCACAAGCAGACGAGCGCGCTCGCCGCGCTGCAAGAGGCGCTGGCGCTGCCCAAGCCGCCCAACCGCATCGAGTGCTACGACATCAGCACCACGCAGGGCACGGCGATTGTCGCCAGCCGCGTTGTCTTCGTGCAGGGCGTGCCGAAGAAGAACGAGTACCGCCGCTACAACATCCGCACGGTCTCGCACAAGGGGTCAGACGACTACCAGTCGATGCGCGAGGCGCTGACGCGGCGCTTCACCCGCTGGAAGGATTTGCAGGAGCAGCCGCAGGAGCCAGCGCCGCCCGGCGCGAAGGAAGACCGCGAGGATACGTGGCGGCTGCTGCCCGACATGCTGATGGTCGATGGCGGCAAGGGGCAGCTTGGCGTGGCGATGGAGGTGCTGGCGGAGTTTAGCCTCACGGAGCGCGTGCCGTTGGTCTCGCTCGCCAAGCAGTTCGAGGAGATCTACCGCCCGAACAACCCGACGCCGCTCATCCTGCCGCGCCGGGGCGATGCCTTGTACCTCGTGCAGCGCATCCGCGACGAAGCGCACCGCTTCGCCATCACGACGCATCGCCAGCAGCGGACGAAGCTGGGGATGGCGTCGCAGTTGGAGACGGTGCCGGGGATTGGGCCTGCCAAGCGCAAGGCACTGCTCAAAGCGTTTGGCAACAGCATTGACGCCATCCGCCGCGCCAGCGTGGAGGAGCTGACCGCCGTCCCCGGCATCACGCAGAAGATCGCCGAGACAATCAAAGAGACGGTGTAGGCAATCGAAGCCACACGCCTGCACATCCGTCGCAGCACCACGCAACAATTGTGAAATACGATGCCGCAACCTGTGCAAGAATAAGGAAGGTTTTTTGCATTCAGGAGCTTATCATGCGCCTTGTTTTATCTCTCCTGCTTTCGGTTATCGTCGGCATCGGCGTGGGCATCGCGCTCTTTTTCCTCGATCTTCAGGGTTTCTACCTGATCGTCGCTATGCCAATCCTCGCTGGGGCAATCGTCGGCTTTGCGACCGCGCTCCCGATGCTCAAGCGCGGTGCGCCCATCGTCCCGGTCGCGCTCATCGCCCTCATTGGTGGGCTGTTGGTGATGGGCGGCTACTGGTATCTGCAATACGACTCGTATAACAAGACCATCGCCGACGCCATCGCGAGCAGCGGCGCACCCGCCAAAGCAGAACAAATCCAGGCGCTGATTACAGAGTACCAGCAGGAGGAGTACGGCACGACCGGCTTCACAGCATTCCTGGCGGAGTACGCCGAGGTCGGCTTCACAGTCGGGCGCGTGGGCAGCTCATCCAGCAGCAGCATCGAGATCAAGGACAATCTCGCCTACATCTACTGGGGGATCGAAGTGGTGATCGTGCTGGTGGCGGCGGTGGCGACGGGCATCCGCCGGACGCGCAAAGAGGGCGCGGCGGCGGCGTAGCTGTGGCGTCTCCTCTCGCTATGTATATCCCAGCCGATTCAGCACCTTGACGACCGCCAGCTCGTATTCCGCCGCGCTTTCGTCGCGCACGATGACGGACTGCTTCGCCCGCAGGTCGTCGGTGAGCTTGCTGGCGGTCACACCGTCGTGCAGCACCGGGATAATGACCGTGCCCGGCGTCTCGAACGCCCAGCGGATTTCCTCCTGCACATAATCGGACTCCAGTGTCGTCTTGCCGACGAGCAGGATGAAATAGCGGCTGCGCCCCACGACTTCGCGCAGATGGGGATGCCAATCGTCACCCGCCGGGATGTTCATGTCGATGAACGGGTTCTGTACGCCAACCGCCTTCAGGCGCGCGACTAGCAGCAAGCCAAAGGCGCTGCTTTCGCTGCGGCGGTACGAGATGAAGACTCTGGGCGCGGTCAGCGGTTTCTCAAGCAGGGCGAAGGCTCTCTGCGTCAGACGATACTTTCGGAAAGAGCCGTTCTCACTGGCGTGTACCTGGTTCAGATAGCCGAAGCTCTCGGCAGCGACCGGCTCTGAGCGGATGTTTCCCCACGTCTTCTCGATATAGTGGATGAGTTCAACATCCGAATCGAGGTTTGTCATATGGGTTTCGAGCTTGCCGTCGTAATAGTTGAACTCCGCGTTCACTTCGGATGACCACAAGCCATTCGCAGCGCCCCACGCCAGATCGCGCGCAAAGCGGTGGATGCGGGCGACGGGGTCATCGGGCAGCGGCTCGGCAAGCGGGGTGTTGGTGAAGTCCATGGCAGATGTTCTCCCTCTCACAACTTAATCTGTACCGCGTGCCGCACGAATTCTTTCCCGCGCAGCGCCTCCAGCAGCGCCTCGTCAATCGGCGCGTCGAGCGTCATCACCGTCAGCGTGTTGCCGCCCGGCTCGGCGCGCCCCGTCTGCCACGACGCGATGTTGACGCCGTTCTCCGCCATGAACGTGCCCACCTTGCCGATCACACCCGGTTGATCGTAGCTGCCCATGAACAGCAGGTAGCCCTCCGGTACGAAGTTCATGCGGTACTGATCCATCTGCACGATGTGCGGCTCGCGTCCATCCAGCAGCGTCCCTGCCATGACGACGGTCGAGCCGCTCTCCCACGTCACCTCGCACGAGACGAGGTTGGTGTAATCGCCCGTCTTCAAGCCCTTCGCCTGCGTCACCGTGATGCTGCGTTCCTGCGCCAGCACGGGCGCATTGATGTAATTGACCTTCTCGCCCAGCGCGGGCGCGAGCAAGCCGCGCAGCAGTGCCACCGTCAGCGGCTTGACCAGTCCACTCATCTCTTCGCCGCGATACTCGACCGCCACCTTGCGGATCGGGCTGCGCGCCAGCGCCGTTTGCAGCGCGCCGATGTGCTCCGCCAGCTTCAGGCTGGGGTGGATCTGCTCGTAATCCATGCCCGGCATGAACGGCAGGTTAACCACGTTGCGGTAGTCGTCGCCGCGCAGCGCGTCAATCACCTGCGTGGCGATCAGGATCGACACGCCCTGCGCCGCCTCGACGGTGTTATCGCCGATGTGCGGCGTGTGAATGACCTGCTCCATGCCGATCAGCGGGCTGTTGTAAGGCGGTTCTTCCGGGTAGACATCGACCGCCGCGCCCGCCAGCCGCCCGCCGCGAATCGCCTCTGCCAGCGCGCGGTCGTCGAGCAGCGAGCCGTGCGCCGCGTTGATCAGCATCGCGCCGGGTTTCATCTGGCGGATGAGCGTATCGTTGAACATGCCCTTGGTCTCGCGCGTCGGCGGCGCGTGCAGGGTCACGATGTCACTCTGAGCGACCAGTTCGCGCAGCGTGGCGAGCTGGACGCGCTCGTCATCGCGCTGGCTTTCGCCTACATACGGGTCGTGTGCGATCACGTTCATACCCAGCGCCAGCGCATAACCCGCCACCAGACGCCCGACACGCCCATAGCCCACCACGCCCAGCGTCTTGCCATAAAGCTGTGTGCCCTGCTTCGCCTTGCGGTCGAGCAGCCAGAACCCCTCCTTCAGGCTGATGTGCGCGCTGATCAGGCGGCGGCTGAGGGCGAGCATCAGCGTCAGGGTATGCTCGGCGGCGGCAATGGCGTTCGCCCCCGGTGTGTTGGTGACGATGATGCCGCGCGAGGTGGCGGCGTCGAGGTCGATCCCGCTCACGCTCGCGCCCAGCCGCCCGATGACGCGCAGGTCTTTGGCGCTGGCGATCAGGTCGGCGTCGAGCGGCACATCTTCGCGCGAGATCACCGCGTGCGCGCGCTTGATCTTTTCGCGCAGTCCAGGGGCGCTGGGCGCGACGACTTCGACACTCAGGTCGTCGGCGCTGGTGAGGAGGCGCAGCCCCTCGTCAGTCAAATCCGCGGCGATGATGATTGTATGCATAGACACGTTCGTCTTTTCCTTACGCGGACGAGGCATACCTCGCCCCTCGATCAAGTGCGACCTTTTGTAGGGGCAGACCCATGTGTCTGCCCGCTTGCACCATGTGTCTGCCCGCTTGTCTCATCCGCAGGAACGGGCGCACACATGGGTGCGCCCCTACGATGCCGTCAATCTCGCATACACCTCGTGCATACTCGTGAAGACGTGCGGTGTCACCAGGCGCAGCATGTCCGGATTGGTGTACTGATGATCCGGCACGACGAATGTCGTCATGCCCGCCGCCACCGCCGCGCGCGCGCCGTTGATCGTGTCTTCGAGCGCCAGGCACTTCGTCGGATCGACGCCGAGCTTGCGCGCCGCCGTCAGATAGACATCCGGCGCAGGCTTGCTGTTGATCTCTTCATTACATGTGCAGCGGACTTTGAACAAGTCATCCCAGCCCATTCGATCCACGATCGCTTCGAGCAGGAATGGGGGCGCAGCAGTGGCAATCGCACGCGGCAGGTTGTTCGCGACGACCCAATTGAGGATGTCGGGGATGCCCGGATTGACGCGCACGCCTTCCGCATCGATCAGCGCCATCAGATTGCGGTTGAGTTCGTCGATCAGTTCCTGCACCGTGTCTTTGAAATCGTAATGTGCCTTGAGCTTGACCAGCCCCTCATCGATGCGCAGCCCGATGAGGTGCGAGCGCGCTTCCAGCGTGTAAATGTGCCCGCGCGCGCGCACGAGCTGGTCTTCCGCCACATGCCAGACGACCTCGGTATCCACCAACGTGCCATCAAGATCGAAGATGACTGCCTCAAACTCATTCTTCATCAGGTTCAAACGCCTTTTCAAATGCGCTATGCAGGTCGGGATTGTTGATCGTGATGCCTGCCTCACGGATCAGGCTCAAGCCGCGCTCGAAGACGGGCTGGTGCGGCGTGCCGAGGACTTTGACATAGCCGAGCAGCCCGGCAGCGAGCGGCAGGATCGGCGCGAGCGAGTTGACGCGCACGAAGACATCCGCCTCGTCGCGCACCTTCTGCCGCGCGACGACGCCGCCGAAGCCGACGAATAGATCGACCACCGCGCGCGTCGCCAGGTCGCTGGCACCATCGCCGATCATCATCTTACGTCCGTGCTTGCCATTCGCCAGCTCGCGCACGATCATCGGCTTGCCGCTGGAGACAGTGAGCGGTCCCTCGTCGTAGTCGAGATAGGTCTGATGGTTGCGCTCGCTCGGTTCGTAGTAGCGCCACCAATCGCCGGAAAGCTGATTGTATTCCAATTCGACGGCGCGGATGTTTTCCGGCGGCACACCCAGGCGCACGCCCAAGCCGCGCACGGGTTCCGCCAAACCGCCGCTGATGATGAAGACCTGCTTGCCCAAAAAGCGCAGCGCATCCAGCACTGCCTGCGCATCGGGGACAAGCGTCTCGTAATAGCGTTCCTCGATTGCCTTGAGCTGCCCGCGCGTCGGGCGGATTGCCTGCAAGCGCTTGCCATAGACTTCGGCGAGATCGAGGTCGCCATCCATCGCCTTCTGCGTCAGCACGGCGACGCGCTGCTCCTTGCCCTTGAAGCGTGCAAGCTCGTCAATGCCTTCGATGCTGGACAAGGTACTGTCACAGTCGAAGAAGATCAGGTCATAGCTTGACCAGTGCAATGGTTCGCTCATGCGTGAAGTTCAGATCGTAAAAATGATGTGCTGCATTGTACAGGCGTCGGCACGAGATGACCAGTAGGGAGGGAGGCAGGTGGAGGGTAATCGCTTCAAAATCGCAGACACGCCTTCTCGATGCTGGAAGCTCAAAGCTTCCAGCTAGAATGGCGGAAAAAGCCACTGGAAGTGGCTCTACAAGGAGCAGATTATCGAACCATGCGGATTGAGAGCCGCTTTAGCGGCTTTTGGCTGGTTTTGTAGCCTGAAGCTTTGAGCTTCAGGCGGCGAGATACGTTTGAAGCGATGGTCCCGAACCCGTGTCTCCGCCCGTTGCGGGCGCCAGCGTGGAGAACAGGCGGTGCATGCCAGTCAGGCGGGTTCTCGACCGCGCGCAACTTTTCGCTATCATGGATAGGAAAGGTCGTTTTCACGCTACAGGAGTCCGCCATGCGCCGATCCCTGCATACGCCCGCTTCCATCCTCCAGCAGGTGCGCCTGCTGCGCGCGGAGCCTGCGCGAACGCAGCTCGCCGCCATCCTGGATGGCTTGGATGCGTGGCGGGCGGTCGAGACCGTTCTGGCGGGGCTGCCGCGTCTGCTGTCGTGGGGTCCCAAAGCGGTCAGCGGCATTCAGCCCGTGCCCTGGGTCGGCGTGGTCATCTGGGCGCGCGCGCCAGGCTATGACGGCTACCGCGTGCTGACGGTGCGCGGCGTCTGGGCGCAGGCAAGCGAGGCGGCGCGGGTGATGGTCGGTGTCAAGCGGTTGCACTATCGCGCCCCCTTCTACGAGGCGGAAGCGTATCACAAGCTAATCCGGAAGAACTTCGACCTGTATTATGGGGATGATGGTTCGCCGCCCAGCCAGCCTGCGCTCGACGTGATCTACGACGAAGCGGAGCGGCTGGCGCTGCGCGCGCAGGTGAAAGAAGCGCTCATCGGGCTAGGCTAATGGGGGTGCCGTGTCCCCTAATAATCCACCTTGCCGTCACCGTCGTTGTCCAGCAGCCCGCCGAAGACCTCGTCGTTGTCATAGTCCTCCGGGCGGCGGCGGATGCCGCGCTGCTTCGACATCCGCTGCGCGCGTTCCAGGCTCGGCGTGTTGAGGTCTTGCCATGAGTCGTGGGCTTCGGGATCGGTGTTGGGCGGCGGCGCGGCGCTTTCGCCGAACTCCCTCTGCTCGACGACGTGCTTGGCGACCGCCGCATCAAAATCGACCGAGTCGGCGATCTGCCGCAGGTTTGGCTGCGGGCGCGGAATATACGAGATCTCGTCTTCGCCCTTATCGGCGACCGCGCCGCGAATGAACAGGCTGAAGAAGGACATGGCACTGCGCCCGGTCACGCGCAGGATGATCAGCAGGGCGACGAACAGCAGCCCGGCGCAGACGACGGCGAACCCCGCGATCCCGATCAGCAACCCGACATTGTTCTCGCCCATTGCGCACGCCCCGTCTCATCCGCCGTACCTGATACCCGTTTGCATTATACATCCGTTCGGGCGCGAGGGTTCCGGCAGTCCGGGGCGTGGCTTGTTGGTTTATCGTCTAGCCGTAGAACGCTTCCGGCGCGTTCTTCTCCAGCATCTTCAGCTTTTCCTTGCTCGGCACGACCACGACCGGGCGCGTGGCAATGCTGAGGACTTTGTTGGTGATGCTGCCAAAGAGCCAGCGGCTGACGCCTGAGCGCCCGTGCGTGGTCATGACGATAGCATCGACCTTTTCCAGGACGGCGGTATCGGCGATGATCTTCGCCGGGTCGCCGATGTTCACGACTTTGTTGACTTTGAAGCCTTCATCGGCAAGCAGCGCTGCGGTGCTGTCCAGATAATGCTTCGCCCATTCTTCCATCTGCCGCTGCGTCTCGCTGTCCGACATGATCACGCCGCCGTACAGATCAAAGCTGTGCGCGGGCAGTTCAGGCACATCGACCGCCGTCACCAGGGTGATCGTGCCGCCGACATCGAGCATACGCCGCGCTTCGTTCAGCGCTTCCTCGCTGATCCCAGAACCATCCAGAGGAACCAAAACATGGGTATACATCTCAAAACCTCCCTCGCCTGTGCACTATATCTCTATTATCGCGGACAAGCGCGCGATGGTGGTCACCTGGCGAGGGTGACAAGTGACATTATTGAACGTTGAATGACGCAGCCAGGTTGCGGATTGAAGCGGGGAGTAATTCTCGCTACAATGACTCGCAGATTGGGGGATAGTTCAACGGCAGAACGATGGCCTTTGGAGCCACTAATCCTGGTTCGAATCCAGGTCCCCCAGCTCGCCCGCGACCTCGGCATCACCCAGCGGCGCGTCTACTGGGTGCGGCAGCAACTGCGGCACTGCTTCGGCGCGAAGACCCATGAGCATCTCATCCACCGCGCGGGATCGATAGCACGCGCATTTCATTCCATTGTTTATATCTCCGGATTGCTCATCGATGCACACCTCGACGACCATTGAGCATGAAGTCCTCATCAATGCCCCTGTCGCCCTCGTCTGGGATGTCCTGACCAGACTGGATGATTACCCGTCGTGGAATCGCTATGCCCTTCAGGCGCACGGTCAGCTTGTCGTCGGTGGCGAAGTCGAGATTGTGGTGCGTTTGGGCAGCAGCACACAGCGTGTCAATAACCGCGTGCTGGAAGTGAGTCCTCAGCGGCGTTTGTGCTGGGTATCACTCAACTGGTATCAATTTCTCGTGCGTGGAACGCGCTGTCGGGTGCTTGAACCGCTGCCCGATGGCTCGACGCGCTTCCGCGAAACCGAAATCATGCAAGGCAGCCTTGCCCGTCTCGTCGTCGGGTTGATGCGTCCCCAACTTGCGGCGGGGCTGCAAACCGAATGCGAATCGATCAAAGCTGAAGCAGAACGTATCGCCCATTCGTCATGAAACACGCTTAGATAATCTCGGATTGTGTTGAGGAGCACATCGCTTGGACATCATTCCCCCAGTACAACGTCGTGTATCCGCCGCAAGCGCCCCGTCGATTCATCATGATCGGCAGCGTGTCTGGAAGAACTGGGCGAAAACTGTGCAGTGTACGCCGGAATACACTTTTTTCGCCCGTACCGCCGACGACCTGAGTCAGATTGTTCACTTTGCCCGCGAAACGGGTCGCCATCTCCGTGCAGTGGCGACTGGACATTCATGGTCGGCGATTGTGGCGACAGATGAAATCCTGGTGGACATCACCGCCTTGAACCGTGTAGCTCTTGATCTGAACGATCCGGCTGCGCCGCGTGTCACGATGGAATGTGGCGCGACAGTAGAGGAAGTCAACCATGTGCTGGAAGCGGCGGGCTACGCGCTTCCTTGCAATGTGGTGCTTGAAAGTGTGCGCTTCGGTGGTTTGATTGCGACCGGCAGTCATGGATCAGGCTGGAACAATCATACGCTCTCAGATCTCGTCCATGCCATTGAAATCATCGACGCATCCGGGACGCTGCGCCGCTTTGAAACGGGCATCGACAGCGAAGAGGTGATGAACGCTGCTCGCCTGCACTTAGGCATGTTCGGCTTGATCTACCGTATGACGCTCAACGTGCAGCCGACATGGAATGTTCATGCCAAAGATCAGCGCATCCCCGTTCAAGCCGCGCTCGAGCACCTGCCCGAATGGGTGCAGCAGAACGATAACCTTGATCTCTTCTGGTGGCCCCTCTCCAGCAAGTTCTGGGTCAAATCATGGACGCGCACGGACGCACCGGTCACCGCTCGTCCGCGCTACTCAAAAGTAGAGCGTGCCCGTTCTCATATCGAAATGCTCGCTTATCAGCAAATACTTGAATTACAGCGCAACGTGCCGCGCAGCACGCCGCTGCTCAGCCCCGTGACCTTCGCCTTTTCGCCCTCCAAGCGTGACCAGGTGCTGCCGATTGTTGAAGCGATCCACTACCGACGGGGTATTGAAATCACGCGCATGGGCTGCATAGAAGTCGCCTTCAAAGTTGATCCAGACTTCGCGAATGTGCGCGAAGCGATTGCGATGTGCTTTGATATTACGAATCGCTATGCCGCCAAACGTGAATACCCGATGAACGTGACCCTCAACGTGCGCTTTATCCATAACAGCACAGCGTGGCTGTCACCCGCTTATGGGGAGGGGCATACCTGCTATATTGAAGTGTTGAGCCGCGCTAAGGATGCTGAATGGCAGCGTTATTCCGGTGAACTTGGACGCGAGTGGCTCTCTTTACGCGGTGGGATGATCCACTGGGCAAAAGAATACGCGCAGGTCCCCGGCATTGTCGCGCACATCAAGCAGAATATGGGTGCCAATATTGATCGCTTCAACCGCATCAAGGCAGAACTAGGCGTTGATCCCGACCACCGGTTCGTCAACAAGACACTGAAGCCGATCTTCACGTAAGCGGGCAGCGCTGCGTAGCGGCGTCAGTGTCCCAGTGGACGATACACCAAATCAACCGAAATCGAGGCGCAGCCCTTCCTACGCCGTCGCCTGGCGGATCGAGCGCGACAGCCAATAGGCAAATGCCACGCCCAGCACGAGAAATGCCACGAAGCCGATGACGACCGAGGTGTCGATTGGAGGTCATCCCCCAGCGAACTGCGGGCAGGTTGGCGTGTCGTCAATGCCATACTTCGCGCGTTCTTCCGGCGTGAAGTCGCGGAAGACGCGTGTGCAGGCGTAGGCGATGAACTGCTCGACTGTGGCATCCCATATGCGCGCCGTCATGTCAAAACTAGCGGTGGCAATGAACTGTCCATCTGGGCTGTACGCGGCATCTGTAACTGGGCTTTCGTGTGCCTGAATGACGCGAACTAATTCACCTGTGTCCGCCTTCCATACACGCACTCTTCCATCAATGCTCGCAGTAACTATAAAGTGCCCATCCGGGCTATAAGTGGCAGACCATACAGCCTCCAAATGGCCAGCAAGGACTCTGACTATCTGTCCAGTTGTGGTGTCCCAGATCCGTACGGAATTATCAGAACTTGCTGTGACAATAAATCGCCCATCCGGGCTGAATGTTGCACTTTGCACCTCAAACTCGTGCCCACTTAGAATGTGCACAAGATCGCCACTGGTCGCATCCCATATCCGCACGGTGTTGTCAGAACTAGCGCTGACTATCAACCGACCATCTGGACTATATGCTGCACTTTGTACCCAATCCTCATGTCCATCAAGGATTAGTAATTCTTCACCATTTAACGCATTCCAGATTCGCACTGTGTTGTCGGGTTCAAAGGAACGGCCGCTAGCGGTAACGATGAAACGCCCGTCGGGACTGTAGGCGACTCCGTTTACCCAATCCGGATGTCTAAGTATGTAAACAAGCTCGCCTGTCGCTGTACCCCATATGCGCGCGGTACGGTCGCTACTTGCCGTAACAATAAAGCGTCCGTCAGGGCTGAACACTGCTGCGTTCACCTCATCTTGATGCCCACTCAGAACATTTACCAGTTCGCCAGTTATACTACTCCAAAGGTACGCAGCACCATCGCTACTGGTCGTTACGACGAGGTGTCCATCAGGACTAAACGCAGCACTAAGTACCCAATCGCCATGCCCGCTAAAAATGCGCGTATCTGTCTCAAGGGTTGCATCCCATATACGAACAGTATTAACTCTATCATATATTGCCTGACTTCCGGTAACGATGTATCGACCATCAGGGCTATATGTCGCGCTCACTACACTATCATCATGCCCGCTCAGAATGCGTACTTGCTCACCTGTCGATGAATCCCAGATTCGCGCAGTATGATCGCCACTTGCGGTAACGATGTATCGACCATCAGGACTATATGTCGCGCTGTTTACCCTATCATCATGCCCACGAAGCAGTTGGACTTGGTTTCCGGTGACAGAGTCCCAAATGCGTGCTGTTCGGTCAAAGCCCGATGTGAGGATCAATCTTCCGTCAGGACTGTAAGTCAACCCTGTGACCATGTCTTCATTTCCAACTAATAAGATTTCTTGAGTACCTGTTAATATTTCTCGCACATAAAAACTTCCATCCCACGTAAGACTAGTGCCATCAAAACCGTAATTAGATGCAGTCATGAGATTACCATCTGGACTATAAACAACACAGCACACTCCACTCTCATTTTCATTAGCGGAACGCATATTTGTTCCAGAAACAACGTCCCATTCTGTAACAGTCCCATCAATAAGGGCTACGGCTGAGAAGCGACCGTCAGGGCTAAATGCCGCGCTTTGTACCCCATCATCATGACCGCCTAGGATGTGCAATTGCTCACCAGTGGAAGAGCGCCAAATGCGAGCGGCGCGGTTACTGGCAGTGAGAATAAAGTGCCCGTCAGGGCTGTACGACGCGCTCTTGACAGCACTCTCGTCACCCTCTAGGATAAGCACCGTCTCGCCGGTACTGGCATCCCAGACTCGCGGTGTCGCATCAGCACCAGCTGCAAGAACAAAGCGCCCGTCAGGGCTGAATACCGCACTGTCACCGCCATGCTGGAGTCCGTGGAGTACCTGAAGGGTAAACAATCTGTCAACTGCTTCCACCAAGGCAGCATCAGCTTGTTCCGTGTAAGTGATTCGGAGTGCACTAATTCCGAGCAAAGCTGCAAGCTCGTAGTTTCCTGATTGGTCACTTAGAATATTAACCGCTTCGTTTCCCAATCTGCGACTTTCAGACTCGCGCTCGTTCTGAATCGCGATCTGGGCATTAGCTTCTCGTTGTATGTTCTGTTGCCAGGCAACATATCCGACGGTCATGATAACGATGATGGCGGTTGAAGCGATCATACCCAACGTGAACCGTCGTGTGCTTGCGGTTCTGCGACTGACCTGAATATACACTTTGGTCTTATCAAGGATAATAGAGTTAGGGGATTTGGTTGCACTTTCCAACCAGCGTTCGGCTTGTCTGAGATCATCGCCGCTCAACCAACTGCCGGTTCCGCGCTCTTTTGCCAATGCTCTTTCGAGCCATTCGGTTGCTCCGTCATCCAATGCGGCATTTTCAAAGATCGCATTTACCAGTTCAGTGAGAGTTTGCTGCCTGTTAGGCGTGGTATCCTGGTCAAAACGGATAGCCTGACGATCACGGATCAAGCCATAGTTTTGCATGGCATCGGCAAGAGAAGCAGTTTCCTTCCCCTCCCTTTGGCGCTTACCAATCTCCTCTTCAACGGCTGCCGCGCTTACAGCATCGACCCACACAGGGATCAGCTTCTTGCCAAGTTGGAGCGCTAGCTGGAGTTCCTGATTGCACACCATGCTGGCGAAGTAATGAGAGCTGATGAAAATCGCTACCGTATGAGCTTTCTCCAGCCCTATCTCGATCTCTTTTGCCCAATGTTCGCCCTTTCGAATGCCTGCTTCATCAAACCAGACTGTGATCTTCTTGTCTGTTCCAGCAGGAGACGCCGTAGCTTTGAGCTTTTGGACGAGGTCGGTGATTGATCCGTTGAGGTTATCTGCCTTTGCATACGAAATGAACAAGTCCGACATGACATCTCCGGGGGATAATTAAGCAACTCACGATGGTAGAGATGGAGGCAAAAAGCCTGTGAATGATTCCAAGGCATAACAATATTAGCAGTATAGCGAAAAACGCGGATATCGAACCACGTCCCACGAAACTTTAACCTGCAAGCCTTCCCCCCCCGAACGGTAACCTCCCACACCGCCAACGGAGCCTCCGAACGCCGGGCGGGGCAGAGCCGCTTTTGGCGGCTTGCCACCTCAAATAGCCGCCTTCGGTAAGCTTTGCTTGCTGCGCACCAAAACCGAAGGCGGCGCAATAGCGACAACACGGCAAATCAACCGAAATCGAGACACAGCCCTTCCTACGCCGTCGCCTGGCGGATCGAGCGCGACAGCCAATAGGCGAATGCCACGCCCAACACGAGGAATGCGACAAAACCGATGATGACCGAGGTGTCGGTCAACGCACCATCGACCAGCGCGCGCGACGCATTGATGGCGTGCGCCATCGGGTTGACCTCAGCGGCGATCTGCATCCAGCGCGGCGCGAACGAGAGCGGCAGGAAGACGCCGGACAGCAGCAGCAGCGGCAGTGAGAACATGTTGACTGACGATGCCAGCGCGTTCTCGTCTTTGACCGCCAGCGCCAGTGCATACGACAGCGACGACATCGAGACGCCGACCAGCGCCATCAGCGCGTAGAGGATGAAGACGCCCGTCAGGTTGGGGCGGAAGCCAAAAAACAGCGCCGCGCCGCACAGCACCGTGCATTGCAGCAGCAGCATCAGCACATCGCGCAGCACCATCCCCATCACAATCGCCAGACGGTTGACGGGCGTCACGCGCAGGCGTTCGATCACGCCGCTGCGCAGCTTGCTGAGGATGTCGAAGCCGACGAACAGCGAGCCAAACAGCGCGGTCATGATCAGCAGCCCTGGCACGAAGGTGTTGTAGGCGTTCGCGCCGCCCAAGCCCGGTACGTTTTCCAGCAGTGGGGCGTACAGCAGCAGGTACATGATCGGCTGCGTCATGCCGACGATGATCCAGACGGGGTTGCGCAGCGTCTCCTTGATCGACGACAGGAAGATCAGGCGGGTATCGTTGAACAGGTGGGTCATAGGGGTTACTCCATCATTATAATTGCTACAGACGATAATCGGGTGCGAAGTGCGTGGTGCGTGGTGCGAAAATGCGGGATCTTGTTTTTTCGCACCTCGCACTTTGTACTATGCACCTTCTGGTGCTTCCCGCAGCGAATGTCCGGTCAGGCGCAGGAAAACGTCGTCGAGCGAGGGGCGCGCCATGCTCACCGTCTGGATGGGCATGCCCGCGCCGTCCAGCAGGCGCAGGACATTCGGCAGCGCCGAATCGCCGCCTTCGACGATCAGGCTGATGCCGTGCTCCGCCTGGCGTACCTCACGCACGAAAGGCTGCGCACGCAGCAAGTCGCCGGCGCGGTCACGCGCGCCGTTCTGCGCGTCGAAGCCCAGCGAGATGACATCGCCACCGATCTGCCGCTTGAGCGCATCCGGCGTGCCTTCCGAGACAATCCTGCCGCCGTCGATAATGGCGAGGCGGTCGGCGAGCGCGTCTGCCTCGTCCAGGTAGTGGGTCGTGATGAAGATCGTCGTCCCTTCGTCGCGCAGCTTGCGCACTTCTTCCCACAGACGGGCGCGGCTCTGCGGGTCCAGCCCGGTCGTCGGCTCGTCGAGGAAGAGCAGCGTCGGATGATGCACCATGCCCATCGCCAGGTCGAGGCGGCGGCGCTGCCCGCCAGAATAGGTCTTCACCAGGCGCGTCGCAAACTGCGCCAGTTCCAGTTTGTCGATCAACAGATCGGCGCGTTTCTTCGCGTCCGCGTAGCTCAGGCGGTAAAGCTGCGCCTGCAGCATCAGGTTCTCCATCCCCGTCAGGCTCTCTTCCGTGCCGCCCGCCTGCCCGACATAGCCGATGCGCTCGCGCACCTGTTCCGGCGCTATCGCCAGATCATGCCCAACGACGATGGCGTGTCCGCTGGTCGGCGTGAGTAACGTCGCCAGCATCCGCATGGTGGTCGATTTGCCCGCGCCGTTGGGACCCAGGAAGCCGAAGATTTCACCCTGGCGTACCTGCATATCGACGCCTTTGACGGCTTCGACCACTTTTGCCTCTTTGCCCTTGCCAACCCGACTCTTGAAGGTCTTGGTCAGCCCCTGCGTTTCGATGATATTCATGGATCTCGCCTCTCCTGTGATTCATTCCTGCTGTTTGTAGGGACGCCATGAATGGCGTCCGGCATGAAGCAAGATAAGTGAATGGACGTGCTATGCGTCCTGACAACCCCTCCCCCAGCCCCTCCCTCGGCACTTGCACTCGGTCGCCACTGGCGTGGAGAGGGGTGTAGGGACGAGGCATGCCTCGTCCGTCTGGAAGTCCCTCTCCACGCAGCTTGCGGAGTGGGGAGGGATTTAGGGAGGGGTCGTTCGCCGCAACACACATTGCGTTGGCTAATCTTGCTGCATAAGGGACACCATTCATGCTGCCCAAGCATTCCCTGTTCTTTCGCACCTCGCACCACGCACTCTTCACTACGCACTCCTCATTGCATTCAACCGATAACCACCCCACACGAGGTCTATACGCTGCACGCTGCCATCGTGTTCACGGACGAAGGTCAGTTCAACTTCGCCTTTCGAGCGCCCGTAGAAGGTGGTCTCGGACAGCGCACTGAGCGTCGCTTTCGGCAAGCCCTGGGTCTCCATGACCAGCCGCCCATCCTCGACCTCGAAGCGCAGCACCGCCGTGCGCCCGAAGTACTCCATGCGATACGCACCCTCGTAATCGTGCAGCAAATCCGGCGAAACATTCACAAATGTCCGCGCCCCAGGTAGTTCATAGGACGCGCCAAAGACGATGGCAGCAAGGTCGCGGGTGATCGCCTCGTAGGCGGCGCTGCCCAGGTTGCTCACGAGGATGATCGTCACGTCTTCTGCGGGGAAGTGGGCGAAGTTAGAGACGAACCCTGGCATCCCTCCTGAATGACCGAATGCCGCACGATCGTGAAACGTGTGCGTCTCGAATCCCAAGCCGTAGCCTGCGTCGCCGATCTGGGTGTGCGGGTCGGTCATGCCATCCAGTACGCTGCGGGGCAGCAGCTCCCCGTCGCGCAGCGCCTCTGCAAAGCGATGGAGGTCATCCAGCGTGCTGTGGATGTCGCCGCCGCCGCGCATGGTGGACGAATCGAGCACGTCGGCGGGTTGCATTCCCGCGCCCGTGTCGATGGTGCCGACCGCGCGCTGCCGCGCCATCGCCCACTCTGTGCCGCTGTCGCGCATCCCGGCGGGCGTCAGGATGCGATCACGGATGATGCGCTCGAACGGCTGCCGGGTCACGCGCTCCACGATTTCCGCCAGCAGCACCCAGTTCGAGTTGCTGTAGCCGTAGTCGCTGCCCGGCTCGAAGCGCAGCGGCAGATTGCGGAAGAGGGCGATCAGCGCGTCGTGGGTCACGCGGCGCGTCTGGAGCGCCTGGTAGGCGGGCAGTCCGATGTAGTCCTCGATCCCGCTGCGGTTGCTCAGGAGATGGCGGAGCGTGATGCGCGCACCCTGCGGGTAATCGGGAATGTAGTGCGCGACCGTATCGTCCAACGACAGCCGCTCGGCAGACACGAGCTGCATGACGACGATGGCGGTGAACATCTTGCTCATCGAACCGATGCGGAAAGCGGTCGTGGGCGTATTCTTCTCCCAGTCGCCGTCCTGCTGCGCATAGCCGCAGCCCTTGCGCAGCAGCACTGTTTCGCCCCGTGCGACCAGCACCGCCCCGCTGAAGCGCCCCTGCTTCGCATACGCGCGCACCAGCGCATCGAGTTCGCGCGTCGTGCTGCTCCTGCCCAACAGATTGTCGATGATCTTCTCGGCAAACATCGTCTTTCTCCTCGTCTTCAGCTTACATCACTTATATACGTACAAGTATGTATGTAAGTTGCGCAAAAAAAGACCGCCTTATGGCGGAATTCTGATTAAGGGAGCAATCCCCGCAGGAAAATGTCGATCATCTGCGGCGCGCGCGCTTTGATCGAAAACGCCGATTGATCCAGCAGCCACAGCAGCATATAACCGTTGAGATACGAAAAGTAGGCGCGGGCGACATCTTCCGGATCATGCTCCGCGCGAAATTCACCCTGCGCGATTGCTTCCGCTATACCCTCGGTCAGGGAACTTACCTGCTGCTCAATTGAGTTCAGCTTGGTATAGATGCCCTCGGCAAGCTCCGGCGTCATCTCGGTCTTGGTCGTGCTGATCTCCTGAATAGCGCGCAGTTCGGCGTCGTCTTCCATCGCTCCACACATATCGATGAAGATACGGCGCAGGAACTCGGTCGTCGTCCCGCTTGCGGCGAGCGCGTCCTCGACGATTTGCATGAGCGGCTTGCTGTACTCGACCACCATCTCGGTGTACAGCTCCGGCTTGGAGCCAAAATGGTGGTAGATCGCGCCGCGCGTCACGCCTGCTTCTGCGGCGATGTCTTCCAGGCGCGTGGCGGCATAGCCCTGGTGGCTGAAGACGGCGAGCGCGGCTTTGAGCAGCGCCTGCCGGGTCCCTTCGGCTTCCTCTTTCGTTCTGCGCACCATCATTGCACCTCAATATACATACTATCGTGTACGTATGTAAATGTCAAGGAGGGGAGATGAGGTATGAGGTGATGAGGAATACACCGTAGGGGCAGACCCATGTGTCTGCCCGCCGCCGCCGCGCCCAACAAAAAGAGCGCCCGTTGTCGGACGCTCTTCGTGAGTCGCGGTTGTAGGGGCGCAATATATTGCGCCCCTACAACAAGACAATTCGCTACCTAGCGCAGCCGCCCAGCCAGCTCGTTCAAGCCGCTGCGGACGCTGCCATCGACGACCCGGTCTGCACCGCGCACGACCAGACCGCCGAGGATGCTCGGATCGACGGAGAAGGTGGCTTCGCTGACGCCGAGTTCCTTCTTGACCTTGTTCTGTTCGGCATCGCTCAACGGCATCGCGCTGACGACCTCGACCGACGCGCCCTTCATCACCGATGCACCCGCCGGGATGTTGGAGAAGAAGCTGTCGATCAGCGACTGCTGCTTCTTGGCATCCAGGTTGTCCTGGAGCAGGCGGTTGGCGACGGCGACCGAGATGTTGGCAACCTGGCTGCGCATTTCGGCGAGCTGCTTGTTGCGTTCTTCTTCGCCGCGTGCGCGGGCGTCGGTGCGGATGCGTTCCGCTTCGGTGTTCGCTTCGGCGATGACCTGCTTGGCGACTTCTTCGCCACGACCGCGCGCCTGCTCGACTTCGCGAGCGGCGTCCGCACGGGCGGCGGCGAGGATCTTTTCAGCTTCGGCTTCGGCATTCTTGCGGGCATTCGCCGCCGCTGCCGCATCTTCCAAGCCCTTGGCGATCTTCGCCGAGCGCGAGTCGAGCATGTTGCTCAGCGGCTTCCAGAGCAGGGAGCGGAGCAGCAGGAAGATCAACAGGAAGTTGACGATCTGCGCGATCAGGAAGCCGACGTTGATACCGAGCGGCGTCAACGGGTTCGCGGCGGGTTCGGCAGCCGCTTCGCCCTCGGCAGCGGCTTCGCCTTCGACGGCGGCAGCTTCACCTTCGGGAGTAGCTTCGCCTTCCTGCGCATGAGCGAATGGTGCGATGACCAGCGCGCTCAGGAGCAGGACGAGGATGAGCAGGAGAATAGACTTGTTTCGACGCATTAGGTGCCCTCCTTGGGTCGTGCGCAGATGGCTAAAGCACGAAGAGGATGATGAGGGCGACGACGAGCGCGTAAATCGAGATCGCTTCGGTGAACACGATACCGAGAATCATGTTCGCCTGGATCTGACCCGCTGCATCCGGGTTACGGCTGATGCCCTGCATTGCACCCTGCACCAGCAGACCGATACCGATGCCAGGACCAAAAGCGCCGACCATCGCGAGACCAGCGCCGATTGCCTTCAGACCAACTTCCAATTCCATCGAACTCTCTCCTTAGATTTGCGTAGATGTACTCAAGTTCAAACGTTCAGAGCGTGATGCACCTTCAGGTGCAGTGTGCGTAGAGTGTGGTGCGAACGACAGTCGTTTCGCACGTCGCACGTCGCACCGCGCACGAATTAGTGCGCTTCCGCGTGTTCCTCGTGATGCTCGTCGTCGCCGTGATGACCTTCCATCGCCTGCGCCGAGAACACAATTGTGAGAATGGCGAACACCAGCGCCTGGATCGTCGTGATGATGACTTCCAGACCGATGAAGATCGCTGGGACGATGAAGGCGACCAGGAATGACATAACCGCCAGCAAAATACCGCCCGCGAACATATTGCCAAATAGACGGAAGGCAAGCGAGATGATCTTCCCGATTTCGGAGATGATCTCGATCAAGCCGACGATGAAGTCAATCGCCCCCAGCGGCTTCTTCTGAATGTTGCCCAACGCATTGACGTTGATGAACTTCATGAAGTACGCCGGACCCTGCGCCGCGACGCCGAAGACCTGGAAGGCGAAGAAGGCGACCAGCGCCAGACCGAGCGTCAGGTTGAGGTCTGTCGAACCACCACGCACATACGGCGTGACGGCGAAGATGTAAGGCAGCGCGCCTTCCTTCAACTGCTCGGGAGAGAGCGGCAGCGTGGCGTGCGGGTAGGCGGTTTCGATGACTTCGAGGCGCAGCGCATTGACGCGCGTGTCAATCTCGGCAGCATCGGTGATGCCTTCGGCGGTGAGCTGTTCACGCAGCACCGCTTCTTCTTCCGCCAGCAGTTCGACCATCGCGCCCTTTTCTTCGCTCGATGGGCGTTCTTCCGGGTGTTCCTTGTAGTGCTCGCAGTCGTGATAGCTCTCTTCGGTCGCGCCGACGCCGGAGTTCAGCGGGCTATCGACATAGAGCTGATACGCGCCGTCATTCAGCTTGATCGCGGGGTAGCCCGTGAAGCCGCCGTGCGCGCAGTGGATGACGCCGACCGACTCGATGCCGGGCAGCAGCTTCATCCAGTTGACCGCCAGCAGGAAGACGAAGATCGTCGCCGCGAGCGGGAAGAGCCAGTTCAGCGCCAGCGGCTTGCGCCCGGCGAAGTTCTGCACCTGCGAATAGATGAAGTTGCCGAGCAACTCTGCCCAGCCCTGGATGCGGGTCGGCACTTCGCGGGTCCAATTCTTGGAGCTGCTGCGCGCCCAGAGGGCGAAGATGATGACCAGCGCGTCGGCAAGCAGCATCGCCAGGAAGGTGTTCGTCCACCCGCCCAGGAAGTTCTGCACGCCATACGCCGGATCATCGGGCAGCGCGCCGCCGAACGACTCGCCTGGGACGGTGATGACGGGGACGGCGACCGACACATTGTTGCTAGGCAGGAAGCTGAAGGTCAGCCACGCGCACGCCGCAATGAACAGCACCAAACCGCCAAAGATCATTAAGCCACGAACGGTTGCGTTCATTGGCGCACTCCTTTACAAAGACGTTGTCGCGCGTCTCTCAACGTAACTCCTCCTCTTCGTCCGAATACTGCTGGGACGAGTTGCTCCTGGGCGGGGGCTGAATACGCTTGATAGCACCCAATGCGACCCGAACCATCAAAAATAAGCTCACTGGTATGCTCAGAAGCAGCAGTCCGATGGTGAAGGGTCCACGCTGTCCGAACTGCGCATCCAGCCACAAACCGGCGAGCAGGGAACCCACCACCAAGACCAACGTGAGGCAGCCGCTTTGGGCTGCCAGGGCTGCCAACGCAAGGTTAGCAACACGCTGAGATCGTTTACTGTCTGATTCTTGCATCGACATTAGCGAATTTTATCACAAGCACTATCAAAATCCCAACCACGCAAAACGTGAGAAAGCGATGAAAAAACCTGCCCCCTCACCTTGCCCATGCAGATTGGGCGTAGGGGCGGACACATGGGTCCGCCCGCCATGTCATCGCCCGCACCCCTCACGACCCGAACAACGACGGGAAACCGCGCAGCGCCCAATCGAACACGGGCGTCACCGCGAATGTCCCCAGCAGCACGACTGCCAGTGACGACAGACCGAGTACCCAACCGACCGTCGAGGAAACGGGGATCGGCTTGTCTTCGTCCACACCATGATCGACGTACATGACTTTGACGACGGTCAGGTAGTAGTAGAGCGCCACAATCGACATCAGCACGCCGAGGATGGCGATCCACACCAACCCGGCTTCGACCGCTGCCTGGAAGAGGAAGAACTTGCCGAAGAAGCCCGCCGCCGGCGGCACGCCCGCCAGCGAGAGCAAGCCAATCGTCATCGTCAGTGCCAGCCAGGGGCTGCGACGGCTGAGACCCGCCAGGTCCTTGATCTCCTCGCTGCCGGTCGCTTCGGAGAAGATGACGACGACCGCGAACGCCAGGATGTTGGTGAAGGTATACATGAACATGTAGAAGCTGATCGCCGCCACGCTGGTCTCCGGCGCGCCCTGGAGCGCCGCGATGCCGATCAGCGTGTAGCCCGCCTGGGCAATCGACGAGTACGCCAGCATACGCTTGATGTTGCGCTGCGCCAGCGCGACGATGTTGCCGAGCAGCATCGAAATAACGGCGAGCGCCGTGACGAGCTGTGCCCAGAAATCGGGGATGGTGATGCCGCCGATGACCAACCCAGCCGGGAAGACCGCGAGCAGGAAGCGCAGCAGCAGCGCGAAGCTTGCCGCCTTGCTCGAGACGCTCAGGAAGGCGGTGACGGGTGTCGGCGCGCCTTCGTACACGTCTGGCGTCCAGAAGTGGAACGGCGCGGCGCTGATCTTGAAGCCGAAGCCGACGATGATCAGCGTCAGCGAGACCAGCACGGCGAAGGGATGCGCGCCGAATGCCTCGCTGTTGAGGTATGACGCGATGCCGGGCAGGCTGGTCGTCCCTGCGAAGCCGTAGAGCAGGCTGAGACCGTACAGCAGGATCGCCGAGGCGAACGAGCCGAACAGGAAGTACTTCATGCCGCTTTCCGGCGAGCGCTTGTCGTTGCGGTTGAACGCCGCCAGCACATAGAGCGGGATGGTCATCGTTTCGAGACCGAGGAAGACCATGATCAGGTCGGTCGCCCCTGCGATCAAACAGCCGCCGAGCGACGAGACGATCACGATCAGGTAGAACTCACCTTTGCGACCGAGTGTCTTGGTATCGGCAGCCATCAGCGCCGTCAGCGCGCCGCCGCACAGGATCATGACCTTGAAGATTTGCGCCAGGCTATCATGACGGATCATGCCGCCCCAGTACAAGCCCTCGAATGCGCCCAGGCTCTGCGGCGCGGTCACGCCGATGATGGCATCGGCGGGCGCGGTGGAGAGAGGGACTGGGAACCAGAGCAGCAGGTAGAGGATCGCGATCCCGAACATGCCGACGCCCGTCACGATGGCGAGATTGCGGCGCTGGCTCTCCTGCAGGCGCAGATCGAGGAACAGGATGACGATCGCGAGGATCGTCAGCCCGACTTCCGGCGCGATTGCCGGCAGACTGGCGAGAAAATCGAAACCTGAGTTCACCAGTTATACTCCTATTCCAAGGATCGCCAGCACCGGGCGGAAGCCTGTCTCCAGCATTGGTGCCATTACAGTCGGGAATATGCCGATGATGACCAGCGGCGAGGCGAGGAAGACCAGGATGAAGCGCTCACGCACCGTGATGTCGTCCACGTCCGGGTACTTTTCGCGGTTGAACTCGCCCATGAAGACCTGCCCCGTCACCCGCAGCACGTAGGCTGCCGTGATGACGATGCCAAGCGCGCTCAGGATGACGATGACCGAATAGTAGTTCGTCAGCGTGAACGAGCCGATGGTCAGACTGATCTGCTCCGATGCTTCCCACATGCCCGCGAAGATCGGGAACTCGGCGACGAAGCCGCTTAACCCCGGCATCCCCATACTCGTCAGACCACCGACAATGAAGGCGAACGCCACCCAGGGCATCACCTTCGCAAACCCGCCCAGGCTGGGGATGTCGCGCGTGTGCGCCCGGTCGTAGACCATGCCGACGCAGCCGAAGAAGAGTGCCGTCATCGCGCCGTGCGAGAACATCTGCAAGCCCGCGCCCGTCATGCCCGTCAGGTTCATCGTGGCGAAGCCCATCGACACCAGACCCATGTGCGAGACGGACGAGAAACCGATCACGTACTTGAAGTCGCGCTGGCGGAAGGCGATGAACGCCCCGTAGACGACGTTGATCAGCGTGAGGAAGACGATCCAGGGCATATGCGTATGTGCGCCGTCCGGCAGGAGCTGCACGCCGACGCGCAGTGCCGCGAATGCGCCGAGCTTCATCAGCACGCCCGCGTGGATCATCGAGACGGCGGTCGGGGCGGCGACGTGACCATCCGGCGACCAGTTGTGGAACGGGAAGATACCCGCCAGCACCGCGAAGCCGAGGAAGATGAAGGGGAACCAGGCGTTCGAGAACGAGATGTCGCCCAGCACCGGGATGCTGAACGCGCCGAGTTCCGACGCGCGCATCATGTGCGCGATGCCAAAGCTGAAGGCGCTGTCGCCGACGGGCAGCAGGTCGGGGTTAGTCGTGAAGAAGTTGCCCGCCACGAAGTACATGGCGATCACGCCAACCAGCGAGATGACCGACCCGATCAGGATATACAGCGTCAGCTTCATCGCCGCGTATTCGCGCAGCTTGACCCAGCCCCAGGTTGCGATCAGCAGGTACATCGGGAAGATGGCGAGTTCGTAGAAGAAGAAGAGCACAAACAAATCGAGTGAGACAAAGACGCCGAAGACACCCGCGACCAGCAGAAGGAAGAATGCCATGAATTCGCGCGTGCGGTCTTCGATGCGCCACGAGATCAGCACGCCTGTGACGGCGACCATCCCCGTCAGCAAGACCATCGGCACGCTCAAGCCATCCACGCCCAGGTGATAGCTGATGCCAAGCGAGGGCATCCAGTCGATGCGCTCTTCAAACGCGACGGACGCCTCAAACTGGTCCGTTGCCTGCCCCGCGCCGTCCGCCTGCTGCAACAGCTCCTGCTCGGCGACGATGGCATCCACATTGTTGTTGTAGGTGACGTAGACGAACAGACTCAAGGCGAAGCAGACGGCAGCCGCCGTGATGGCGATGCCGCGCGCGAGATCGCGCTGCTCCTTGTTGAGGAACAGGATGATCACCGCCGCCACAATCGGGACGAAGATGATCAGACTGAGTACCGGAAAACCAATTGCTTCCATGAACTGCCCCTTTAGACGCCGCCCAGCCAGCTCGTGACTGTCGCATTGATGACCGAAAGTATCCAGTTCGGCGCTAAACCTGTCAGCAGGATCAACACCATCAGCGGCGCAACGGCGATGACCTCACGCGCTTCAATCTCCAGGCGCGTGCCCGCCCAGTTCATGTTGAAAGGACCCTGCAGGACGCCGCGAATGCCCTTGAGGATGTACGAGCCGGTGAAGAGCAAGCCGATCATGGCGATCAGCGTCAGGACAGTGTAGACGGGCCACGAGCCGCGCACGACCAGGAATTCGCTGACGAAGCCGTTCAGACCCGGCAGCCCCAGGCTCGCCATGCTCATGAAGATGAAGATGCCGCCGTAGATGGGCGCGCGCACCCACAGACCGCCGAACTGCGTCATATCGCGCGTATGCGTCTTGTGGTAAATCGCGCCCGCCAGCAAGAACATGCCCGCCGACGACAGCCCGTGATTGAACATTTGCAGGACTGCGCCGTTGGTCGCCATGATGGCGTCCATCATGTGCGCGCTGTCGCCGTTGACATACGCCTGCCCGTAGACCAGCGCCGTCACCGCGATGCCCAACGCCACGAAGCCCATGTGATTGACCGAGCTGTAGGCGACCAGGCGCTTGATGTCCGTCTGCCCGAAGGCGGCGAACGCGCCCAGCACGATGCCGAGCAGCGCCAGGAAGGCGAAGATGCCCGCCCAGTTGGTCTCCAGGAAGCCGAGGAAGTTGATCGGCTCGACCCACACATCGGGGAAGAGCGGGATGACGAGGCGCAGGAAGCCATACGCGCCCAGCTTGAGCATGACGCCCGCCAGCAGCATCGACCCGGCGGTCGGCGCTTCGCTGTGCGCGTCGGGCAGCCAGGTGTGGAAGGGCCACACGGGCACCTTGATGCAGAAGGCGATGAAGAAGCCCAGGAATGCCAGCGCCTTGACGGTGCTGACGCTGATGCCGAGGAAGGTCGCGTTGGTCGGGTCGCCTGCGAAGGCGGGCCAGTTCTGCGTCAGCGTCACGATGTCGAAGGTGCCCATCGTAATGCCGATGAGCTGCGTCGCCAGCAGCATCCCCAGCGTGCCGCCCATCGAGTAGATGAAGAACTTGGTCGATGCGTAGCGGCGGTTGGGTCCTCCCCACTGGTTGATGAGGAAGTACATCGGCACGAGGCTCAGTTCGTAGAAGATGAAGAAGATCATCAGGTCGAGCGCCACGAACGTGCCCATACAGCCGGTGACGAAGAACAGCACCAGCGCCAGATGCGTGTTGACGCGATCTTCGATTTCCCATGAGATGAGCACTGCCAGCGGCGCGAGGATGCCCGTCAGCAGGATCATCGACGCGCTGATGCCGTCGATGCCGATGTGCCAGCTTGCGCCCAGCACCTCGAACCATTCCTGCTGCATCACGAACTGGAAGCCGGGGGTCGCCGTGTTGTACGCCGCGTAGACCGCCACGCTGACGCCGGTGATGATGGTCGCGAACAGGAGCGCCACCCACCGTGCCAGGATGCGGTTCTGCGGCAGGATCAGCACGATGAGCGCCGCAATCGCCGGGAAGAACACGAGAAAGGAGAGAATGTCGATGCCAATGATCATGGATTACCCCCGTGCAGGCGCGACCCAACGGGTCGCCCCTGCCGATTACGTTACGGTGCTGCCAGAACGCCCGATGACAACGCGAAGATGATCGCGATTACAACCAGCGCAAGCGTGATCACCAGCATATACTGCTGCACGCGCCCGGTCTGAATACGCTTGAGCCACGAACCGCTGCGCTGCACCATCTCCGGGATGCCGTCGCCGAAGCCGTCGATCAGCCACAGGTTCAGCACCTTGATCAAGTCGCCGATCCAGGTGAAGACGCGGGCGACCAGATGCAGGAAGCCGTCGATGACGCCCTTATCGAGGAAGACATACGCCACCTCTTTGGCGAACCACTGCGAAGGCTTGATGAAGATCGCCGTGTAGAGTTCGTCGAAGTAATACTTGTTCCTGAGAACAGGATAGACCGGACCGAGGATGCGCACCATCGGGTCCACTTCTCCCGCCTTGAGCGGCTGGCGCGCGTACATCCAGAAGCCGAGCGCCAGACCCCCGAGCGCGACGGCGAACGATGCCAGCGGCGCGATGATGCTGAAGGGCACCAGTTCTGGCTTTTCCAGCAGCGTGTAACCCAGGAATTCCTTGAAGGGGATTTCGCGGTTGGGCGAGAAGATGCCGCCCAGGATCGGGAAGTCAGGATGGACGCCGACGAAGCCCGCAAACAGCGCGAAGACCGCCAGGATGATGAGCGGCAGCGTCATCGTCGCGGAGACGATGCCCTTGCCCAGGTTGGCGTGTTTGGCGGCGTCGGTGCGCGGCTCGCCCAGGAAGGTCAGCGAGAGCTGGCGCGCGGTGTAGAAGGCGGTCAGGAACGCTGCCAGCGCCAGGCAGATGAAGACCAGCGCGTGCGGACCAAAGCCCTCGCTCAGCCCGACCCATCCGTCGAGCAGAATTTCGTCCTTCGACCAGAAGCCCGCCGTGATGAGCGGGAAGCCCGCCAGCGAAAGACCACCAATCAGGAAGGTGATCCAGGTCACGGGCATCGTCTTGCGCAGACCGCCCATGTTCATCATGTCCTGGGCGTCGAACGCGCCCTCTTTTTGCGAGGCGACGGGCAGCTCGACATACGGTTGCGCCGCGTGCCCGTGTGCCTCGACGAGCGCCATGCCGTGCGCATCCTGCGCGACCGCGATGGGATGCCCGTGTTCGTCATGTTCCATCACGACGCCATGCCCATGATCGTCATGTGCGTGCGCATGGTCATGCTCGTCGTCATGGTCATGCCCGTGCGCGTGGGCGTGGTGATGCCCGTGCTCCATGCCGTGAATGACCGCGCCGGATGCCATAAACAACAACGCCTTGAAGAAGGCGTGCGTGATCAGGTGGAAGGTGGCGGCGACATACGCGCCAATGCCGAGCGCCGCGACCATGAAGCCGAGCTGCGAAATCGTCGAGTACGCCAGCACGCGCTTCACGTCGTTTTGCGCGACCGCGATGGTCGCCGCGAACAATGCCGTGACCGCGCCGATGATCGCCATCAGCATCAGCGGCGAATTAAACTCGCCGCTGTGCGGGTGCGCGCCTGCTTCGAGCAGCGGATACATGCGGATGATGGCGTAGACGCCTGCCGAGACCATCGCGGCGGCATGGATCATCGCGCTGACGGGGGTGGGTCCTTCCATCGCGTCGGGCAGCCAGACGTGCATGGGCCACTGTGCCGACTTGCCGATGGTGCCGATGATCAGGAAGACGCCGATCAGGCTGGCGGCGCTGATGCCGCCGAAGATGATTGCGGGGGTTTGTGACAGCGCGCTCAGGACTTCCTCGTTATAGAGGATTTCGCGGAACGAGAGCGTACCCGTCGTGAAATAGAGGTAGGCGATGCCGAGCAGCATGATAACATCGGCGACGCGGGTGGTGGTGAATGCTTTGACGGCGGCTTTGTAGGCGCTCGGTTTTTCGTACCAGAAGCCGATCAGCATGAACGAGCACAAGCCCATGATTTCCCAGCCGACGAACAGCAGCAGCAGGTTGTCGGCGACGACGAGTGTGAGCATCGCCCCCGCGAACAGCGAGATCAGGCTGAAGAAGCGTGCCTGGCGCGGGTCATGCGCCATGTAGCCGATGGCGTAGATGAAGATGCACAGACACGCCAGCGGCACCATGACGAGCATGATCGATGTGAGCGGATCGACCAGGACGCCCATCTCGAAGGTGGTCGTGCCGGTATTCATCCAGGTCACAGCGCTTTCGAGGACTTTCTTGCCGAAGTCTTCGATGCCGAAGGTGTAGCCGACGATGCTCCAGCTAATCAGCCAGGCGGCGATGATGCCGCTCAAGCCGACCACGATGGAGGCGACACGCCCAAGCGGGGTGACGACGTGCACCGCCAGGTTCGGGTATTCCGGGTGCTGACCATCGCCGCTGTAGTCGTGGCTCGTCGCGGGCATCAGACGGCTGCGATTCGTGATCAGGGTGATGACCAGAAAAGCCAGCAGCGGTCCCGCGGGGATGAGCCAGGGCATCCAGTTGCGGTCGGTGAGAAATAAGCTCAAATCCATGAAGTCGTTCCTTCAGTTAAAAGTTGAAAGTTGAAAGCTAAAAGTCTTGCGCGTGAGGTCACGGGTTTGCACTCTTAACTTTTCACTTCTAACTTTCCACTCCCTTTAGCCCTGCAACAGATTGACATCTTCGACGATGACGGAGCGGCGGCTGCGGTAAACGGCGATGATGATCGCCAGACCGACGGCTGCCTCTGCCGCCGCCACGACAAAGACGAATGCGGCGAACGCCTGCCCGGACATCTCCAGCGGCGACTGATAGCGCCAGAAGGCGACCAGGTTGATATTGACGGCGCTCAACATCAGCTCGACGCTCATCAGGATTGCCACCGCGTTACGCCGCGAAAGCACCCCATAAGTGCCGATGGCGAACAACGCCGCCGCTACCAGTAAGTACATCCACAATGGAACCATCAGACTCACTCCTAATCGCGGTCGCGGGCGATGACAATCGCGCCGATCATCGCTGCCGTCAAGAGCAGCGACGCCACTTCAAAAGGCAGGACAAACTGGTTGCCATCCACCAGGGCGATGCCAAGTTCCATCGTGGTGCCGACTTCCGCCGAGACGGTGCTCATGTCCAGCCCGCCGAAGACGGGCATGATGACGCCGACGACCAGCAGGGCGAAGACCGCGATGGCGACCAGGGCGCTCAACCACCACTGCGTGTTGAAGACCTCGCCCATGCGCGTCATGCTGCGTGTGAGCATGACGGCGAAGATGATGAGGATGGCGATGGCGCCGATGTACACCAGGATTTGCACGGCGGCGAGGAACGGCGCACTGAGCAGGACGAACAAACCCGCGCCCCCAAACAGACTGAGGATCAGGTAGAGCGCGCCATGGATCAGGTTGCGACTGGTGACGACACCCAGACCGCCGCCGACCATCAGAGCGGAGAAGATGAAGAAGCCGATGGTTTGTGCGTTCAGTTCAAGCATAAATACGTCCCCTGACGTAGATTTCCGTACACGACCGTAGGGGCGCAGTGTATTGCGCCCCTACAATCCCTCGTATTGTTTTCAATGCGCTGCCTGCGCGGGCAGCATCTCGTCTTCTTTGGAGACGACAACCGCCTCCGCCGAACGATCGCGCCGCCCGGCGTTGCGCAGAAGCTGTAAGACGACCGCGATGATGACCAGGTTGCCCGCCAGCAGCACTGCCGCCTGCGGCAGATTGGCGATCAGGTCGTTTTCCATGCCCGACGCGGGCGCGAGACCGAGCGCGCGCACCACCTGGAGCAGGAAGGCGACCACCGCCACGTTGATGACCGAGAGCGGGACGAGGAACTTCCAGTTGAAGTTCATCATCTGGTCAATGCGCACACGCGGCAGCGTGTTGCGCAGCAGCAGCGAGAAGAGATAGAAGAGCGCGGCTTTGCCAAACATATAGACGAAGCCGAGGATCGGCAGTTGATCGACGAACGGACCGACCCAGCCGCCGAAGAACAACGCGACCAGCAGGAGCGCGTTGGTCAGCACATGCACGAATTCACCGGCGAAGAACAAGCCGAACTTCATGCCGCTGTATTCGATGTTGTAGCCCGCGACGAGTTCCGACTCCGCTTCGATCAGGTCGAAAGGAGCGCGCCCCGTCTCCGCCTGCGCGGAGAGGAAGAAGATGGCGGCGGCGATGGGCGAGAGCACCGCGAACCACATGCCGCGCTGCGCATCGACGATGTCCTGCATCCCCATGCTGCCCGCCAGCATGACGGGGACGAGGATGGCGAAGACAAACGGGATTTCGTAGGAGACGAGCTGCGCCACGACGCGGAACGCACCGAGCAGCGCATACTTGTTGTTGCTCGACCAGCCCGCCATCATGATCGCCAGCGTGCCGATGCTGCCGACGGCGATGAAGTAGAGCGCGCCAATTTCGAGATCGACGCCGATGTGGATGGGGCTGAGAGGGATGACCGCCCAGATCAGGATGACGGAGACGACCGAGACAATCGGCGCGAGGTTGAAGACCACGCGGTCAGCGCCCGCCGGGGTGATGTCTTCCTTGGTGATCAGCTTGAGCGCGTCGGCAATCGTTTGGAGCAAGCCCCACGGACCGACACGGTTGGGACCGATGCGATCCTGAATGCGGGCGGCGAACTTGCGCTCGACCCAGATCAGGAAGATGACGATGATGAGCGGGGCGAGCGTGACCAGCACGACGCCCAGCAGAATCTGGACGAACTGCGCCAGCCCGGGGTCCCAACCGCTCGTGCTCAGGCAGGCAGCCAGGGTATTGATGAGGTCTCTGCATTCATTCATGGGCGTATTGTCCTCAACCCTTGCCTATGACCATTCCAGGTCGCCCTTGAACCAGGCGTAAAACAGACCATCCGTGAGCAAAAAGAGGAACAGCAGCCCCGCGCCAAAGGCGAAGAAATCAAGCTGGTTGTACGCCATTGCCCAGGGGAACAGGAAGATCATCTCGACATCAAAGATCAGGAAGACCAACCCGTGAATGTAATACTGGACGCGGAACTGCACCCAGGTATCACCGACGGTTTCGACACCGCACTCATACGTTTGCATCTTGATCGCATTGGGCTTACGCGGGCTGACGAACGCCGCGAGCACAATGGGGAGGGTGGGGAATATCCAGGCGACCGCCATGAAGACGCCTATGAATGCCCACTCGTTGACTACATTCATCGGAGTTGTGCTCCTGCATCCCGCAATAAAAACCGATTGCACAGGGCAATCGTAACCGCATCAGGACGAATTCAAACGTAAAAAGGACGAACTAAGCGCACTTTGTGACGAATGGCGCAAGTATAACAATCGTGCCATGACAACGCCAGTGCAAAAGACAGGGCAAGTTCGCCGCTCCAAACGGGATTTTAACACGCAGAAACGGAACGCCAACACATTTGCTAAACGTTAAACTTGACAAATTTTGCAATACGCCTCATTATATCTGTCATGGATATATCCGAGACGGATGTATGGACGCGGCGAATGGCGTTGCACGGACGCCATGAATGGCGTCCCTACAACCGAACATCGTAGGGACACCATTCATGGTGTCCGTTTCTGAAACAGGAGAGCAAATGTCGAACACCACCCTGCGCCCACAAGACATGCTGCCGCTGACGCCGGCGGTCTTTCACATTCTGCTGGCGCTGGCAGATGGCGAAAAGCACGGCTACGGCATCATGCAGGAGGTCACGCGCCTGACCGACGGCGCGATCCAGATGGGACCCGGCACGCTCTACGGCACGATCAAGCGCATGATCGACACGCGCCTGATCGAAGAGAGCGATGAGCGCCCCGACCCGGCGATGGACGACGAGCGGCGGCGCTACTACCGCCTGACCTCGTTCGGTGAAAAGGTCGCAGAAGCGGAGGCGGCACGGATGGCGGTGCTGCTGCGTGCTGCGCGCTCGAAAAGGCTTATGGGAGGCGCAACCTGATGAACCGCATGACTCCCAGCCCCTGGGTTACGCGCTCTGCGTCTGTCTACCGGGCGCTGCTCATCCTCTATCCGGCGGACTACCGCCGCGAATACGGCACGCTGATGGTGCAGGTCTTCCGTGATGTGGCGCGGGACAAGTATGGGCGGCGTGGGCTGATCGGGATGGCGCTTTGGTGGTGTTCGACACTGCTTGACCTCACCTTGACCGTAATTGAACAACGAAAAGGAAGGTTTGGGATGTCAAAGTCTACGTTTAAGCAGCTCTCCGGTATGCTCCTGATGGTCGGCGGTGTGTTCTGGATGCTGGCGTCGTTCAGCCAGCTTCAGCCGGGCGACCATTACAGCTACTATGGCGTTTTTCAGGTGTCGCTGTGGCTGATCGCACCTGCGTTCATCTTATTCGGGTTGGGCTGCATCGGGTTGGGGATGCGCTACGAAGCTGGGCATGGGACGGCGGGCAAGTGGCTGCTGGTCGTTGCGGGAGTCGCCGCCGTGCTGATGGGCGCGGGCGTGGCGCTTTCGACCGTGTACGGCGACTGGTGGAATATCTGGTTTGCGACGTCGCTCGTCCATGTCATCGCGCTGACGCTGTATGGTGTGCTGCACGTCGTCAAGCCCGCGCTGCCCGCCTTCCGAGGGCTGCCGCTGATGGCAGCAAGCGGTTGGTTGTTCATGTTCTTGGGGATTGCCAAGCCTTTCCCGCAGAGCACAGAGAATCTGCTGTCGTTCGTCATCTTCCTCGGCATGGGGCTGGGCTGGCTGGCGATTGGGATGGCGGTCAACCGTCAGGGGCGCGAGGCGGTGCTGGCGGCAGCATAAAGCATGAACCGCAGAGTGCCGATGAAACACAATCACACCGAATAATCTATGGGTGGCGTTCCTGGTGTCCTAGCGGTTCAATCAGAAAGTGAACCGCCAGGACGCAAAGGACGCCCAGACAAGATATACAGGGCAGCACGGACGAGGCACGCCTCGTCCCTATGGAATACACGCCCTGTCCGTAGGGGCGACGCGCGCGTCGTCCGCCGCCGCTCTATCACAGGTTTCAAGATCTTCGCGTCGTCCCGTATTCGCGGTTAATCCCCCTGTTCGTTAACCATCTTTAATCGCCCTGCCTAGCGCGCCGTGATACACTGAGGGCATGTCAAATGAACTCCCTCTCACGGATCCCCCTGCCCACCGGCGTCTGAATTACGACTGGTCATGGGCGCGCGTCATCTCGGATGTCATCAGCCCGCCAGTCGTTTGGGCTGTCGTGGCGGTTCCGCTCGCGATTTATGCCGATCGCGGGGCGGGGCGCGCCTGGCTCTGGGCGCTCATCTACATCGTGCTGGTCTGCGTGCTGCCCATCGTCTATATCGCTATCATGGTCAAGCGCGGCAAGATCACCGACATCCACATCAAAGTGCGCCGCCAGCGCATCATCCCCTACCTCGTCACCATCATCTGCGCGGCGCTCGCGGTCGTCCTGCTCTGGCTGCTGAACGCGCCGCCGCTGGTGACGCTCTTCGCCTTCTTCAGCATGTTGCAGATCATCGTCATGCTGATCGTGACGACCCGATGGCAGATCAGTATGCATTCCCTCGGCATCACCAGTGCGATTTTTGCGCTGGGCGGCATGTTTGGCGTGGGGACGGCGGCAGCGTTTTCGCCGCTCATCCCGATTGTGGGCGCGGCGCGCATCACACTCAAACGGCACACCGTCGCCCAGGTGATCGCGGGGGGATGTGTCGGCGCGCTGATGACGCTCCTGCTGTTCGCGGTCGCACCCTAGAATCAACGCGAGTCTTCGTATTGTTTCAACGGACGCCATGAATGGCATCCCTACAGGATCGTGGGTGTAGGGGCGCCATAGCCAGGGCATTTCCTGCCCCGGCGGCGCGCTGCCATGCCACGACCCGACCACGCAATGTAAAAAATACTTGACATAAAGTAATTCCTGATATACATTGAGTATATCAGAGACGACATCGTGTCGCCTCTATCGGACACGCGGAGCAGAGTTATGTCTTTTCAGGAGCGGCGCGCGCTCGTCTCCCTCGGCAGCAGCATCGTGATCAACGCTGTCTATCTCGCCTACATGCTGCCGCGCCAGCCCGCTGGTGACCCTTACGCGCCGGAGGTCTTTCGCTTCTGGGGGGAATTCTTTCTCATCCTGATCCTGGTCTCGATCATCATCGAGATCGCCGTCACGATCCTCTTCAGCATCCTGAACACCATCGCCATGCGCGAGGCAGTGCCGACCATCACCGACGAGCGCGACAGGCTGATCGAGCTGAAGGCGTCGCGCATTGGGTTCTATGCCTTCACGATTGGCTTCCTGCTGGCGATGATCGCGCTGGCGATGGGGATGACGCCTTCGACCATGTTCATCATCATGATGATCGGCGGGGTCGCTTCGCAGGTGGTTGATCACTTCTCCGCGTTCTGGTTCTATCGCCGGGGTGTCTGATGATGGACAAGATCACCATCGACAACAACGTCCGCAGGCTGCGCTTTAACAACGGCGAGATGACGCAGCAGCAGTTGGCGGAACAGGTAGGCGTGACGCGCCAGACCATCGTCGCCATCGAGCAGGGCAAGTACACCCCGTCGCTGGAGCTGGCATTTCGGCTGGCAGTGGTGTTCAACGTCCCCCTGGAGGAAGTCTTCTTCCTGAGACCGCCGCCGTAACCTCACCCCCTCAATCCCCCTCTCCGTGTACGGAGAGGGGGAAGCGAGCGAAGCGAGCAGGGGGTGAGGTTCAGCGTTCCCAATCACAATTCGTTCATCCGCTCGGAGAAAGGCGCGAACGCCTTCCTCCCCAGTTTCGTGCACCCTAAATCCAGTCTTGTCTGAAAGGAAACATCATGAAAGCTATCGTCTACACCCAATACGGTTCACCGGATGTCCTGCACCTGGCGGAGATCGCCAAGCCTGCGCCCAAGGCGGGCGAAGTGCTGGTCAAAGTCCGCGCAGCCTCCGTCGGCTATGGAGAGACGGCAGTACGCAATTTCGCCAACATCTCGCACCGTGAGTTCAACATGCCCGCCCTCTTGTGGCTGTTTGCGCGCCTCAGCTTTGGGCTGCGCAAGCCCAAGAACACCATCCTGGGTTCAGAATTTTCCGGGACCGTCGAGGGGGTCGGGGCAGGCGTGACGCGCTTCAAAGTGGGCGATGCCGTCTTTGGCTATCGCGGGCAGGCGATGGCGACGTATGTCGAGTACCTGTGCATGTCCGCCGACGGCTTGATCGCGCATCTGCCGAAAAACCTCGGTTTTGCCGAGGCGGCTGCCGTGCCGTATGGCGCGCTGACCGCGCTGACACTCTTGCGCAGGCTGAACATCCAGCCGGGGCAGCGCGTGCTCGTCAACGGCGCGTCGGGCAAAATTGGCACCTTTGCCTTGCAGATCGCCAAGCACCTCGGCGCGGAGGTGACAGGCGTGTGTGGCACGGAGCGCATGGCGTACGTGCGTGCGCTGGGTGCCGACCATGTGCTCGATTACAAGCACGACGATTTCACACGCGGCGACGTGCGCTACGATCTGATCATCGACGTGTTGGGGCGCAGTTCATTCAAGGCGTGTCAGCGCGTGCTGACGCCGCAGGGCATCTATTTCCCGGTCAGCTTCAAGATGCCGGCGGTCTTGCAGATGCTGCGCACGCGCAACTCTAAAGGGCAGCGCGTGCATCTCGGCATGTCCGACGAAAAGCCCGCCGACATGACCACCATCAGCACCATGTTCGCGGAGGGCAGCCTGAAGGCAATCGTCGAGCACTGCTACCCGCTGGAAGAAGCCGCCGACGCGCACCGCTTCTACGAGTCGGGCAGCCGCGCGGGCAACGTGGCGCTTGTGCTGTAGGCGATTGACAATCCTCTCAAATGAGATAAAATAGTCTCATTCGAGAGGATTATATCTATGCAAGAGACCACCCTCAAAGACAACCGACGTCACGATCTGCTCAACGCCGCCAGCGAACTCCTGGCTCAGAAGCCTGCTGCATCGCTGGCGGAGATCGCCGACTACGCCAAAATCGGCAAAGCCACACTGCACCGCTATTTCACCGGGCGCGATGATCTGATGCTGGCGCTGGCACAGCGTGCCTTTGCGACCATCGAGGATGCCATCGCCAAAAGCGAACTCGAACGCGGCGGCGCGACCGAGGCGTTGACACGCCTGATCGAGGCGTTAGTGCCGCTGGGCGATAAAGTCTACTTTCTGCTCAATGACAGCACGCTGGCTGAACATCCTGATCTGGCGGCTGCCGACCATGCCACACGCGCCCCGGTGCTGGCGCTGATCCGGCGCGGGCAGGCGAGCGGCGAATTCCGCGCAGACCTGACGGCGGAATGGATCGTACATCAGATGGATTACGCGCTGTTCGCGGCGTGGCAGGCAGTCTATGACGGCTCTGTCGCGCGCAAAGACGCGGCGCGCCTGCTGGTGACGACGCTCCTGGGGGGTGTTGGGATGCGATAGAGGACGACCGGACGAGGTGTGCCTTGTCCCTACGACAACCCCATCGCATCTATCGGGACGACGGCTGTCGTCCCCTGCTCAGGAGGATTGACTGTATGGCTGCAACGCTTCAACCGCTCAAGGAGCGCATTCTCGCGCTCGACGTGCTGCGCGGCTTCGCACTGCTCGGCATCTTCGTCGTCAACATGCTCGATTTCAGCAGCTCCGCGCTGCGCGCCGAAACGCTAGGCAGTCGCGGCGGTGACCTCGATCAGATCGTGGATATCGCGATCGCGTTCCTGGCTGTGACCAAGTTCTATCTTCTCTTCAGCTTCCTGTTCGGCGTCGGCTTCGCCGTGCAGATGCGCAGCGCCGAAGCGAAAGGGCGACCGTTCGTCGCCTTCTACCTGCGCAGGCTGCTTGTCCTGTTCGGCATCGGGCTGGCTCACGCGATCCTGATCTGGGATGGCGACATCCTGCGCCTCTACGCGGTCGCGGGTGTGCTCCTGCTGCTCGTGCGCAGGCTCTCGACCCAGCTCTTGTTAGGGCTGGCGCTGGTGACTGCGGTTGGCGGTTTGCTCTTCTTCGGCGTGATGGGCAGCGGGCAGCCGGTGAGTTCGCTGCTGCAAGAAGCGGGAATCGCGCTCTTCCGCGAAGGCACGTATGGCGAACTGGTCACCATGCGGATCAACCAGGGCGAAGTCCCGGACATCCAGACGCCAATGGTGCTGGTCATGTTCCTGCTCGGATTGGTGGTGGGGCGGAGCGGTGTCCTGGAAGACCCGACTCGCTATGCTCCTTTCCTGCGTCGCTGGTGGAAATGGGCGCTGCCAGTCGGTCTGGTCGGCAACGCGCTGTTGGTCTACGGCTTCACCATCGGCGATTCATGGCTCACCAGCCTCGGCGTGCATGTCGGCGCGCCAGCGTTGAGCTTCGTCTATCTGAGCGCGGTGCTGCTGAACGCCAGCAGGCTGGGCTGGCTGGCACCCGCCGGGCAGATGGCACTCAGCAATTATCTGACGCAATCGCTGATCAGCACCACACTCTTCTACGGCTACGGCTTCGGACTGTATGACCAACTCGCGCCGACCGCGACTTTCGCGCTGACGTTCGTCATCTTCGCTGCCCAGGTCGTGATCAGCGCGGCGTGGATGAGCCGTTTTCGTTTCGGTCCGATGGAATGGTTGTGGCGTTCGCTGACCTACGGGCAGATGCAGCCGATGGCGCGGGCGACGTAATTCAGATTGCGAACCTCCTGCACACGGCGCATCGTCCGGGCGCAGGAGGAAGGTTGTGCGCAGCCCATGAATCGCTGGACGAGTAGGGTGTTTTTCTCTTATAGTTTTCTGCATCCGTCACCACGCTCCGCCTATAGACGAAAGCAGGCTCCCTTGGGCGGCACCGTACTCAACATCGTCACAATTCTCATCGGCAGCGCGTTGGGGCTTCTCATCGGCAACCGCATCTCGGACAAGATGCAGTCTTCGGTCATGACGGGGCTTGGTTTCGTCTCGCTGATCGTCGGCATCGGCAACGCGCAGAACACGGGCAACATCATCATCCCGCTGCTGGCGCTGGTTTTCGGCGTCATCCTCGGCGAGCTGATCGGCATCGACGCAGCGCTCGAACGCTTTGCAGGCTGGCTGCAGGTGAAGACGGCGAATATCGGCGGCGGGCATGGCGATGCCGACGAGCGGCGGCGGCGCTTCATCACCGGCTTCATTACCGCCAGCCTGCTCTTCTGCGTGGGACCGCTGACGGTCGTCGGTTCGATTCAGGATGGCATGGGGCTGGCGGGCGGCTTTCAGCAGTTAGCGATCAAGAGCGTGCTGGATGGCTTCGCGGCGATGGCACTGGCGAGCAGCCTGGGCATCGGCGTCGGCTTTACGGCGATCACTGTGCTGGTCATTCAGGGTGGGCTGGCGTTGGGCGGGCGTTTCATCGGCGACTTTATGACGCCCGCCATGATCAACGAGATGACGGCGGTCGGCGGGCTGATGATCATCGGCTTATCGCTGATCCTGCTCGACCTCAAGCGCCCGCGCGTGGCTAACTTCCTGCCGGGCTTGCTGCTCGCGCCGCTGATGGTGGTGGTCGCGGGCGCGCTTGGGATCAACATTTATCCGTTGTAGGGTCAAACAAATTGGTTGACCCGCAGCCTGTGTTTCTCCTATAGCCTTCCGCATTAGAGGTCATTCAGCACGCGTTTGCGCTGCTCCTCGTATTCCTGCGCGGTGATCAAGCCCTTGTCATGTGCCGATTTGAGATCGGTCAGCCGTTCGGCGAGTGTGCCGCCCTGCTGCACACCACCGGACTGCGCGAACTGCCCCAGGATGTCATTGACCATGTTCATGGCGACTGACGCCCCGGCGGGCGTTCCGCTCACGGTCGCGCCGCCCGCCTTCTTGACGATGAACGGGTCAAGCTGCCCATCGTCGTCAACCAGCATCTTCTCTGGATTGCGCGGGTCAATCTTGAGTGGCAGCAGCGAGCCAACGCCGAACTGCGGTCCGGCAATGCCATAGTAGCCGGATCGTTTGTTGACCGTCGCCTGATAGGATGGGCGATCGCGCGTGAAGACTTCCATCGTGACACGATAGACCGGCTGGTTGTTGATGCGCACGCCCGTGAAGCCGACATCTATCACGCGCCCCACCCCCACTTCGCCGTCGCGTAGAATTCGCGTGCGGTTGCCGGAGTCCGCCAGCAGCGTAAGGATGAGCAGGAAGCCGAACACCAGCGTGGGCGCGGCGGCGGCGATGACAACCGGGAAGGTCACGTTCTGAACCGCGCGCTCCCCACTCATACAGTAGAAACCGCCGCTCATCTCCGCGCCACCGCGCAGGGAGAGGAAATCCGCCTCCAGTGTTTGCGCGGGACCGCAAAACAGCGGCTTCAGCAGCGGCAGTGTCACTTCGGGAAAAGCGAACAAGCCCACAATCGCCGCTGTCAAGGCAAAGATGGTCAGCAAAAGCAGTGTAATGACGCGACCCATGACGGTTTCCCACCTGTGTGTTGGCATCCCGCAAAAAGCAGTCTTGCGTTTAGCTTACACCGTCTAACGGCGGTTCTCAAAAGATAGTGGCGAAGTCCCTACCTCCAGCCTCCCTCCCTCGCCGTCCCGCGCTCGTTGTCCATTTTCCCTCGCACATCCGTTACAATCCCTGCCTTCATCGCCATATCATGAAGGAACCCCCTATGACGAAGCGTTTGGTGCTTCTTGGCGGCAGTATGCGCGCCGCGTCGTATTCGCTGGCAGCGCTGCGGGCGGCGGAGGCATTGGCACAGAACGAAGGCGCGGCGACGACACTCCTCAGCGTGCGCGACCTCGACCTGCCTATCTTCCGCCCCAACACGTCGATCTCGGAGTAGCCAGCGGATCGCCAGCCTGGCATTCACGCGCTGGTCGATGGATTTCGCAGCGCCGATGCGATGATCTGGGCATCACCCACCTATCACGGCACGATCAGCGGCGCGGTCAAAAACGCGCTCGACTTTGCCGAACTGCTGCGTGGCGACGCGCGCCCCTACCTGCAAGGCGTGCCCATCGGCTTGACTGCCGTCTCCGACCCGACGACGTTCGCGGCGATGGTCAGTTGTGTGCATGAACTGCGCGCGTGGCTTGCGCCGACACGGGTCGCCCTGCGCAAAGATCATTTCGACGCCGAGTTTTCGCTCATCGATGAACGGTCGCAAACACGGCTGCTGCGGCAGATCCGCGAGCTCATGAGTTTTGGCACCCACGCACACGCCGCAGGATAAACCTACATCTTTCGCATTCGTGCATCGCCCTTACGTCTATAATGAAATTCGTGAAGAAGTCACATCAGGGTGAGGGCAGTCCATTGGAAAGCACCGCTGCGCAGTACATCGGGCAGTATCGTGTCCTGGAACCCATCGGTCAGGGCGGGATGGCGTCGGTCTTTAAGGCGTATCATCCGAAGCTGGATCGCGTCGTCGCCATCAAGATGATCCACCAGAACTTCCTGGACGAGGAGAGTTTCGTCGCCCGCTTCGAGCGTGAGGCGCAAATCGTCGCGCGGCTCGAACACCCCAACATCGTCCCGGTCTACGACTACGCCGAACACAATGGGCTGCCCTACCTGGTGATGAAATTCATCGAGGGCAGCAACCTCAAATCGGTGCTGAGTCAGGGTCCGCTGATGTTCAGCGATGTCGGGCACGTCATGAACGCCGTCGCCTCGGCGCTCGATTACGCGCACAGTCAAGGCATCCTGCACCGCGACATCAAGCCGAGCAACGTCATGCTCGACATGAAGGCGACGCCCTATCTCGCCGATTTTGGTCTGGCGCGCATCGTCACGGGCGGCGCAAGCACGATGAGCATGGATATGCTGATCGGCACACCCTACTACATGTCGCCGGAACAGGCGCGCGGCGATACCGACCTGGATGCGCGCACCGATATTTACTCGCTCGGCGTCATGCTCTACGAGCTACTGACCGGGACGGTGCCGTACAGCGGCACGACCCCCTACTCGATCATCCATCAGCACATCACGGCGGAGTTGCCGCCGCTCACCGCCTTCAATCCCAGCCTGCCCGGCGCGCTGGAAGCGGTCATCAACCGCGCGCTGGCGAAAGACCGCGACGAACGCTTCCCCAGCGCGGGCGAAATGATGTCGGCGGTCAAAGCCGCGCTGCCCGCCGATGCCTTGCAGCCAGACAGCGAGTCGTCGTCGATCCTCTCGCTCAAGGACTCGCGCCCGCTGTCCGCCTCCATCGTGGCGGCGAGCAAGCAGCCGCGCAAGACGATGGTGCTGCCCAACCTCGCGCCCAGCACGCCGTTAGAACCGTTCCCCTCGCTGACGCCGCCGCCGACGCCTGCCCCGACCGCTGCCGCCGACACCTTCGCGCCCCCCTCGATGCTGCCCGCAGCCCAGAAAAAACGAATGCGCCCGCTCGGCTGTTTGTGGCGCGCGGCGCTGGCGCTGCTGGTCGGCTTCCTGCTGCTGGCGGCGCTGTCCAACAATCGCCGCGACGACTCCACGTCGCCCGAAATGCCAACGCTGGCGGTGCTCCCCGGCAGCGAAACCGCCACACGCGCGAGCAGCGACCAGCCCGCGCCGTCAACCCGCGTTCCGCAGGCGACGCCGCAGATCGACGTGCCCGCCCTTTCGCTGGAGGATGCCGAAGCAGGCGTCGCCGCCAACCCCGGCGATGCCCAGGCGTACCTGGCATTGTTCCGCGCGCAGTTAGAGGCGGGGCAGACGGACAGGGTGGCGGAAACGCTGGTGGCAGGCGCTGAGGTCGCGGAAAATGCCGCGCAGTTCGTGCTGACGGCGGCGCAGATGGCATATGAGATGGGCAGCAATCCCATCGCCGTCGCCATCCTGCGCGATGCGCTCTCGCGGTTGACCGACGACCCCTCATATCTCCTGCTGCGCGCGGACGGCGGCGCCATCCTGTATCAGGCGGCGCTTTCGCCCAACAGCCTCGACCTTTTCGACCTGCGCAGTGTGACGGATATGTCCACGCTCAGTCGTGGCGAGGTTTCGCCGATCGTCACGGCGCTGTCGGCACGCGCGCTGCTCACCAGTGGCAGCCTCCGCCTGGCAGGGCTGGCGATTGAGGTCGCGCGGCGGCGCGATGCGGGCATGCCGGAAGGGCGACTGATCGAAGGCGAGATCAAACTCGCGCAGGGGAATGAAGCGGAAGCGCGCGCCATCTGGGAAGATTTGCAGCAGGAAGCGCAGATGCCGCCCTGGGTACGTGCGCGTCTTGCGGAACTGCTGGGGTGACCTTTCGAGTCTAGACCTCGTACCTAGTCGGTTCAAGACGATGCCCGTTCGGAATACACTCGCCAGAACAGCTTCAGGTTTGCGACTTGGCAAGACAATAAATAGAATTGGTTGATTTTAATCGCGGTTCGTCTGCTGCGCCTCGCCTAACCCAGGCTCCGGAGAATAGCTTTATGTTGAAAACCCTGTTGGTCGTTCTTTCACTGATCGGCTTGACTACATTCCGTGCATTCGCGCAGTCGGAAGAACAACCGGAAGACCCCCGCCTCCTGTCGTATCGAGTCTGCGACTGGGGGCTAATCACGATTGAAGAGCCAACCGAACAGCCAGCAATCTTCATCGATATCACATCACCTGCTGACTACAGCGCGGTGGACAGCACCTTCACCATCTCCGGCACGGGTGCGGGTTTGTTTGAAGGCAATGTGATCGTCGAAGTCTCAGCGATTGGCGGAGATGTACTGTTTACCGGAACGACAACAGTGCAAGCCGAAACGGTCGAAGCGGTCGGCTCTTGGTCGCTGGACATCGATCTCGGTGAAGTGGAAGAAGCGACGCCGGTTTTCATCCGTGTTTATTCGGAGTCGCCGGAAGATGGTTCAACCGTCGCGTTTGACAGCCTTCGCCTGAATGCCAATGCCGAGTTCGGACTGCCCTATGTGGACATCATCCACCCGTCAATGGGTGCGGGTGTGCCGAGCTTCCTGCTTCAGGTCGATGGTATGGCAGGCGCGATTTTCGAGAACAATATCGCCATCGAAGTGCGCGACTTTGCGACCGGGGATGTATTGGCGGAAACGTTCGCCACCGTGCAAACGGACGAGCTTGGTGGCAGCGGGTCGTTCTCCGCGGAAGTCGATTTTGAGGCTGCGCCCGGCACTGCCATCGAGATCCTCGCCTATCAGCCACCGGTCGCTGATGGTGAAGAGATCGCTGTGTCGGATATTGCCTTTGCGATTATCAACCCACTGGCGCAGACCTACGAGCGCATCCTGAACATCCAGCGCGACGATCCAATTTTGGGTGCACCGGACATCTGTGAAATTGCCCGCGCCGAATTCGATAATGAGAACATTGATCCGCTCGACGTCAACGACGTGACTGTCTTCGCGGCAATTGCGCCGACGCCTTTGGTTAACCTGAGCATTCAGGCAGCGGGATCCTCCAACTGCCCGACACCGTTGCGGACGCGCATCACCAATACGGATAACGCCTTCGACATCGACATCTATCGTGACACAACACAGCCAGTCGCCTGCACCGCCGACCTCGCGCCGATCACTCAGCGCATCTCGCTTGGCACGCTGCCCAACCCAGACTACACCATCACCGTGAACGGTCAGGCGGTCGAGTAAGCAGTCATGATGAGCCGGGAAACATACCCGGCTCCTTCGTCAACTTCGATGAATGATTTCCCTGAGGAGGGGATAGCAAATGCTCCGTAAGTCCATTCTCGTCCTGCTGATCCTGTTGAGTGCGGTCGCAGTGACTGTTCACGCACAGGAAGCCGCTGCACCCGTCGGTATCGATGCCCTGTGCGGTGAAAGCGCGCTGAGCATCACCGCGTTAGATGAACGTCCTGAAGATGCAGCGACACAGGCGCTTGATACGATTCTGCGCCAGTTGGTGACCCTGCCCACAGAGGAACTGCCGCCGCTCAGCGCCGTTGAACCGAAACCGCCCGCCCCCAGCGCGGTCATCTTCGTCGATTCGCCGGAAGGGCGCTACTTCCGCTCCATCGGCGCGCGTGACATTGAAAGCTGCGCCTTCATCGATCCGGAGACGCCGTTCCCGATTGGCAGCAACACCAAGATGTTCACCGCCGCCGTCATCTTCCAGCTTCACGAAGAAGGGCTGCTTTCGACCAGCGATCTGGTAAGCCAGTACCTCCCCGACGAGATCGCGCTGTGGGACGGTGCAGAGTCGATCACGATTGACATGCTGCTTAGCCACACCAGCGGCTTGCCCGATTACCTGAACTCGCAGGACCCGGCGACAATCGGCGGGCGACTCGGAGCAGGGGATTGGGATGTTCTGGGGGAGGCATACACGCCGCAGGAACTCGTCGCCGAGGCAGCCAGTCAACCGCTGTTGTTCGCGCCGGGTGCCGAAGCCCAGTGGGCTTACTCGAACACGGGTTATATCATGCTCGGACAGATCATCGAGCAGGTGACGGGCAAGACCTACATTGAAGCCGTGACCGAGCGCGTCATCGAGCGGTTGGGGATGCAAAACACGGTGCTGGTCGCCGATGTGCCTCCGGCAGACTTGGGGCTGACCGGGCAGTATATCTCGTCGCCGTTTACGATCGAAACCTCCAGTTGGAACTTCACACAAGCGTGGTCAGCCGGGAACGCAGTTTCGACGCCTGAGGACATGGCGATCTTCCTGCGCGCCTTCTATACCGGCGCGCTCTACCAAAACCCGGAAACGCTCGCAGCGATGATGACCCCGGCGGCAACGGGCGTTCGTACCGAATCAGCAGATTTCTATTACATGCACGGCGGCTACTACAAGGGTGGATTCCTCAGTCACGGGGGTCAAACGCTCGGCACGGAAAGCGATGTTGGCTACCACCCGGCGACCGATACGGTTGTCGTCACATGGGCAAACAGTTCGGAAGCGGGCACCGGTCGCGGCATTTATCACATCGGTCACGCGCTCGGCATCACACCGACGTGGGACGAGGTTTACAATAATCTACCTGCGTTTCGCCAACCTACCGTTCAAGACTTGATCGGCACGACGTTAAACCTGTCCGGTCTCTCGATCGCCAGTACACAAGAAAACAAATCACCGGCAGAAGGCAGCACCTACAGCGTAACCTTCAACGCGGACGGCACCATGAACATCGTGGCGGACTGCAACAACGTCATGGCGAGCTACACGACTGGCGATGCAGGCGCGATCACGATTGAACTCGGCGCAAGCACGCGGGTTGCCTGCCCGGAGGGTTCAATTGCCGATGATTTCCTCGCGGTTCTCGGTGCAGCAACCACCATCAATGTGCTTGATCTCCAGGACATACTGCTCGTTGTCATTACCACGGAAGATCAGTCAAACCTGACCTTCTCCGCTGTCCCGTAATCAGTAAGCGCAACCGAAAGGGCTTCACGGCGCAGGTTGGCTGTGAAGCTCATTTGTGAATCAATTAGAGAGTATCATGTCACATTTCACCCTCTATCGACTTCTTTTGATCCTGCTGCTGTTCAGTTTGTCGCTGTCTGCGGCAAGCGCGCAGGAAAGTCCTGCCACCCTGAACACCCAGATAGACTGTTCATTCGTCCTGCCGCCTGATGAGGTCATCGGAAGCACGGCGCTGTGCGGCGAACTTACCGTACCGGAGAACTGGGACTTGCCGAATGGGCGCAGTATCACGATCAGCTATGTGGTGCTGAAGGCGCACAGCGAGTCACCTTTCCCTGATCCGGTTATTTATCTTGAAGGCGGCCCCGGCTCATCGGCGCTGTTCAAGGTCCCTTTCCTCGCCGAGGCATTTGTGGAGATTCGCCGCTACCGCGACGTTATACTCTATGATCAGCGCGGAACGGCGTTCAGCACGCCGCTGTTTTGCCCCTCAGAAGTGGCGAATGCGCCGCTGCCTGACGATCTCTCCCTTCCCGAATTACCCACCAGCACGGATACAGAGATTCAGACGCTTCTAGAAAGCGCACAAACGCTGTCCGGTTTCAGTGCTGCGATCAATTGCCGCCCTTATCTGGAGGCTCAAGGGTTCGATTTGAGTCAGTACAGTACGGCGAACAGCATCCGCGATCTTGTCGCCATGATGACGACCCTCGACTACGAAGCCTATAACATCTATGGCATTTCGTATGGGACGAACGTGGCGTTGGAGCTATTTCGTTACTACGAGGAGAACGAAGGCGCACCCCTGCCAGCCCTGCGCAGCGGCATTATCGATGGCGTTGTACCGCCCAATGTCGATACACGCGGTGGTCAAGGGTACATCTACGCCTACAACATCCTGCGCGTCTTTGCAGACTGTGAAGCAGATGCCGCGTGCGGCACGGCATTCCCGAACATCCGGCAGCGCGCCGTCGATCTGCTGCTGCGGGTAGGAGCCGAGCCGTTGACAATTGGCGACGAGACGATTGAGTTTGAATCGCTGCGGCGCGTGTTGACCGACGGGTTGCAGTACAAGCAGAGCGATACTGGTGATGTCATCGGCATCGGCGCGCAGTACTTCCCGCTGCTGATCGCTGAACTGGAGCAGGGCATCTTGACGACCTATGTGGGTCTGCGTGACGGCACCCTGCCGCCCGCGTCACAGCCGGAAGCCCAGGCTCCGGCGAGTGGAGTATTTGGCAGTATCGCCAGGGATGCGGGAACATTGGCGGAAACTGCCCGTGACCTGACCAGTGACATTGAGGCACTTCAGCGCGAGAGCCAGCGTGCGAGTGCTGCCCTGTCCGGCGATCGACCGCTGCCAGAGGTCTTCATTCAGGATGTGCGCCTGGGCATCAGTCAGTTGGACAGCTTGTCAGCGACATTCTTTCCTGCTGTGCTTGATATGCTCTTGACTGGTGAGCGGAACCGCGAAAATCTGGCGGCATTTGGTGCTTCTCTCGATCAGGCGGGCGCGCTGGTAGCACTGATGTCGGATGCCGAGATCGAAGAAGCTTACCGTCTGCTCGATGGTATCCGTCCGACGATCAGCCCCGCCAACATAATCACGCTGGACGTCATCAGTTGTAATGACCGCTATGGCTCGTTCGATCTCGAGGCGTTGTTCGCGGGATTTCGATCCTTTGAGGTACCAGGCTTAATCAGTAAAGTGGATGTTTCTGTCAACCAAAAGGTGGCATGCATCCTCTGGGGACTTACACCGGAAAACACCCCACTGCGCCCGCCCGTAACGACGGCTCTGCCGATACTGGTTTCTAACGGTTCAGTGGATGTTGAAACGCCGGTCGAATGGGGTGAAGCCGCCTCTCAATCACTCGAGAACGCCTATTTCGTGAATTTCGCTTACTTTCCGCACGGAGCGAGCACGCAGTTCAGTTGCGGCCCGGCGGTCACAGCGGCGTTTGTCCTTGATCCGAGCCGCATGCCCGACACAGGCTGCGCCGATGATGCGCAGGCAGCATGGTTTCCGTTTGTCCTGAGCGGGGCTGAGTGAATCAAACAGTTCGGGTACTATCGGCTAGGGCGTATCTGCCAGAACAGGGCGCACAGCATGTAATGTGCGCCCAATGAGAATTGGCTCACTCAGCTCGACACTTCTGCTTGAATCGCGGGTACAACCACACGCTCTGGGGGCAGGGACTGCTGGACGCGAAGACTGCGCTATAATCGTCTCTACCATCTGCACTTTCGAGAGACCTATGCGCAACGCCCCGCCCATCGATGACTCGCCACCCTCCCATACCCCGCGCGACCATACGGGGATGCTGATCTCTGCCGTCGTGCTGGCGGCGGCGAGCTGGTTCGGCTTATATCAGGTCATCACGACGATGCGACCGCTGGTCGGTCCGCGCTTCGCCTTCTTCCTCTTGCTGATGGTGGCGATCTCCTGCACGGCGATCCCGTTCGTGCGCTACCTGAATGTGCGCTTCACGCTGGTGCATCAGCCGCTGCCCTCCAGCGGGGTGATCGTGCGGCAGAGCGTGTGGGTGGGGTTGTACGGGGTGATGTGCGCGTGGCTGCAAATCCCGCGCGTGCTGTCGCTGCCCATCGCCTTCTTCCTGGCGCTGGCACTGGTCGTGATCGAAATCTTCATCCGCTCGCGCGAAATCGCCTATGAGCGCGCGACAGACGAATAGGCCGCAGCGCCCGTCCTAGCGCCGCAGATGCATGACTTCGAGGATCAGCTTGTGATAGCTGCGCTGGGGGTTTTCGCGGTCGAACAGGATGGCGCGCGCCTGCGTCAAATCGGGCGGCAGCGTCGTCTCCGGCTCGACAATGAACGAGATCAGCGGTTTCTGCTGCGTGGCGAAATAGCGATACGCCATCTTGACGTAGTTGGATGCCAGTGACTGCGATGAGACGATGACGACAATCGCCCAGCACTCGCTCAACGCCTGTTCGAGCGCGCTGCGCCAGTCATCGCCCTGCTGCACCAGGTATTGATCGACCCACGACTGAACACCTGCCTGCTGCAAACTCGTCACCATCGAGGAGACCACGCGCTCCCAGTCCGGTCGCGCGTAGGCGATGAAGAGGGTATCGCTCAACTTGCCCGACTGAGACAGGGTCGGCAGTTTGCCCGTTTGCCGCAGCAGGCTGCCTGTCGAGGTCGTCAGTTGGCGCAGCACGCCGGTCTGCCCGAGGGGGACTGTCGTGCCGCGGGTGGGCGAGATCGGCGAGGTATAGCCGAATGCCTGCTCCATTGTCCCCGATTTGGGGCGCACATCACGGATGTACTCCACGATCATCGTCTCGTCTTCGGGCGAGCGTGCATCGTCTTCCAGCCGCGCGGTGTATTGCAGGCGCACCTGGCGCGCCAGGCGCACGACATCATCCGATTGCAGCAAACGCGGCTGCGTGACCATCACGCCGTTGACGTAGGTGCCGTTCGTCGAACCCATGTCCTCGACGGTGTAGCCATGCTTGCCCCGGCGCAGGCGCATATGAAAGCGGCTGATCTCCGGGTCCTGGACGACGATGTCGTTGGAGAGGTCGCGCCCGACCGTCACGATCAGGCTGTCCATACGGTGGACGTGCCCCATCTCCGGTCCCATCATCACCGTCATGGTGTGCTGGACGGCGGGTTCGCGCTTGTGGTGCGTTTCGAGGTCTTCCAGGTGGGAGAGGGCACCGGTGGTCTTGCGGAGGTTGGCGCGCACATATTCCATCGTGATCGAGTCGCCAAGTTCGAGGATGGCGCCCGATTGCAGCAGGGTGCTGCCCTGCACCCGCTGACCATTGACGAAGGTGCCATTGCTGGAGCCGACGTCTTCGACCTCGTAGTCATCCTGAAGGCGGCGCAGCGTGCAGTGCTCGCGGCTGATTTCGTTGTCGCGGATGACAATGCTGTTCTTGCTGCCACGACCGATCGTGACCGCTTCCGCATCGAGGTCGAATGTCGTGCCGGGCGTGGGTCCCCGGCGCATAATCAAGCGTGGCATAGTTTTGCTCATCGAGAGATCAAACAAACAAAAAACGGGCAGAATCGACCGAATTTTCCTAATCCTATCACGACTACGTTTTTCACGAAAGCAATGAGATTGTGCGAATATTGTATGGGATGCCAATGCGCGTAAACGACTGTCCCCTATTGACGCTCGCGCCCCTCTCGATGACACTAAAGGCAGGTTGACCGCGATGAGGGATGGGAAACGGACGGGCACAGAGCGCCCAATCGACACGACACACATCCTCTTCACTGCGCACAACCTTCTCGCAAAACCTGGAGACTCAGCCTTCCATGACCGAACTCATTCAACAGCTTATCGCCTGGATTGAGAACATCATCATCAGCGTCGGTTATCCCGGCGTCGCATTCGCCACCTTTGCGGAAAACATCTTTCCGCCCATCCCCTCCGAAGTGGTCATCCCGTTCGCGGGCTTCGTCGCCGCAGGCGGACAGCTCACGCTGCCTGGCGTGTGGATCGCCAGCACACTCGGTAGTGTGATCGGCGCGGTCGTCATCTACTACATCGGCATGTTCGCGGGCGATGTCGTCTTCCGCAGCTTCCTGCGCCGCTACGGGCGCTGGTTCGGCACGTCGGAAGGCGATTACGACCGCGCGCTGGGTTTCTTCCGCAAGTATGGCGCGGCGGTGGTTTTCTTCGGGCGCGTCATTCCCCTCGTCCGCACCGTGATTTCTGTGCCTGCGGGCGCGGATCATATGCCACTGGGCAAATTTCTGCTCTACACGACGCTGGGGTCTGCCATCTGGAGCGGGCTGCTGTCGTATGCGGGCTTTGTGCTGGGCGAAAACTGGGAGGAGGTCACGCACTTCATGGAGCAGTACTCCGATGTCGTCTACGTGGTCATCGCCGTCATCGCCGTCTTGCTGGTCGGATTGTTCATCTATTCGCGGCTGCGCCGCAAGCCTGCACCGCAGCCCACAGGGGATTGAGAAGCTTACCTCCGGATACACCCACCAGGGCGCGGGCAAGTCGCATTCCTGCAACCGCCCGCCTTTGAAGTCGGTTATCGTATGTTTTTGTAGGGGCGCAATGCATTGCGCCCCTACAGGCACGTTGGGGTTTCCGTAGGGACGAGGCATCCCACAGGGAGGCTTCGCACTGCCTCGTCCGAAAAGATACGACAACCTACATGAGCGTTACCTCACGGGCACACCGGGAACTGCGTGCAGTCGTCGTTGCAGGTCGTGCAGCGGAAGACCGCCGTCGTGCCGAATGTGCTCATCTCGCCCGGCTCGCAGATGCCGTTGCCGCACGATGTGCTGCTGCCGCCGCCCGGCGCTTCACGCTGGACGGTCACCTCGCCCGAACACAGGAATCTCCTGCCAGAAAACGCGCGGACATTGACGGTGAAGGTGCCAAAGCCGAAGCCCAGCGGTCCCGCAGTGCTCACGTCGAGCGTGGCGCTGGTGCTGCCCGTGCTCGCGCCGACCGTCGCGCCATTCTCGTTGTTGCGCACCATCACCTCATAAGCATTGGCACCGGGCGCGGGGTCCCAGAAGATCATCGCGCTGCCATTGGGCAAGCCGCCGCCGGGTCCGGGCTGGGTGATGACGACGTTGTTACACGACGACACGGGCGGGGGAACCGTCACCTGCGGCGTCGTCGTCACTGCCGGAGTGGGCGTGGGCGTCGGGAACTGCGGCAGGTTGGGGTTCTCGTAGGTGCTGGGCGGCGGCACGGGCAGGTCGGCGCTGCTGCCGACGGGCGCGACGCAGATCGGCACTTCTTCCGGGCAGCTAATCACCAGTGTGATCGTCCCGTTCTGGCGTGGGTCTGCTGCCAGCACTTCGACCTCATAGCGTCCGCTGTTGGGTTCGACGACCAGGTGGCTCTGGAGATTTCGTCCGCCGCGCAGGTCGCCGACACGCTCGCCGCGCTCATCGCGCACCTGCACCGCGTAGGCGAAGCTGAAAGGAGTCCCCTGGCTGTTATTGACGACGCTCAGGGTCGTCGCGCAGGTGGATGCCACAAAGGTGAAGAACTGCGGCTGCGGGTTGTTTTCGACCGCCACCGCCACCGGGACCCCCAGTAGCAGTTCCGGATAGGGGTTCGACGGCGGAATGCGCCCATTGAGGCGGATGACATAATCGCCTTCCGTGCCAAAGGCGGCGCTGACCAGGACGGTGTAGGTGCCGTCTTCCGGCAGGACGACGGAGGCGTAAGCGTCGCCGTTGCCAAAACCATAGACGTCATCGTCAATTGCCGTCAGCAGCGCGTTGCTCGGCGTGACGAGCGTCAGATTGGGATTGAAGCCCTGCGTGAGCGAGACGACTTCGACCTCGACAAAATCGCCCGCGAGACCGCTGAAGGTGTATGACCCCAACGGTGACGCCAGGGCGATCCGCGCGGTGACGGTGCTGCCATACGAGAGCGCCGCCGCCTGTGCCAGCGCCCGCTCGATCAGCGCGATGCCGCTGAAAGAGAGCAGCAGCGTGGCGATGACGGCGAGCGCCAGTCCCTGATAAAACCTTAATCTGATCAAGAGAGCGTTCCTTTGCATATAAAGGCACACGCTTTCATTGTATGCGGGATGGGGATTTGCGTTCCGTAACGAGGGAAGAGTAGGGAGGAGGCAGGGCGAGGCATCCCACAGGGATGCCTCGTCCGCTCTCAAAGCCCCTCTCCCAGGTGTACTCATCGTTTGGGAGAGGGGTTGGGGGTGAGGGCGAGTCCCCTACACCACGATATTGACCTTTGGCTCCATGCCGTTGCGCCCTGGCACGAAGACCACCTTCTTGGGCGCGCCGCCGTTCAGGAAGCGCTTGGCAATCTCGCTCGCCAGCGCCGCCGCCTGCGCATCCGCCTCGGTGATGTCGGCGCTGACTAGGATGTGACCGACGGGCTTGCCATTTTTCATGATGACCAGCGGCGTCGTCTCGCTGCGCGCCTTGTCGGCATCGTACTGCGGGAACGCCTGCTGGTGAATGCTGTAGCCAAAGCCCAACCGCGCCCACAACTCCTCGGCGATGTGCGGCGTGAAGGGTGCCATCAGCAGCAGCATATCGCGCAGCGTGGCGCGCCAGGTCGCCTCGCCCAACTGGTTATCGCGCAGCGCCGCCTTCAGATCGTTGCGCAGCGTCATCAGCGCGGCAATCGTCGTATTGAAGCTGAACGTCTCCAGCCCCTCGCCCACCTTGGCAATCGTCACATGCAGGCTGCGTTCGACCTCGCGTTCGCCTGCCGCGTCGCCCGCGCTCGTGGGCGGCGCTGCCGTGCAGATCTCCCACACGTCGTTCAGCCAGCGGACGACGCCCTGAATCTGCTGACTGTTCCAGGGACCGCCCTTGCTCCAGTCGAAGCCGAACATCAGGTAGGCGCGCACGGCATCCGCCCCATATTGCGCGACCAGCGCGTCGGGGTTGACGACGTTGCCCTTGCTCTTGCTCATACGCTGGATTTCCAGGTGATGCTTGAGCTGGTTGACGCTGTTCTCGCCGGGGATCGCCGGGATGATGACCGACGCGCCGTCGATCACCTCGACCGTGCGCAGCGTCCCGCCGACCTCGACCGTCAGCACGCGCTCGGTGCGCTTGACGATTTCGCCGACCAGCGCCTCCGGCTTCGCCGCGCGCACCGCCGCCGCCGTTCCGCGCTCGATCACCTCGACGACATCGGCGAACAGCTTGTCACCCTCGTAACGCCCGGTCGCGACGATCACATCGCCGTCGCGCTCTTCGCCCAAAATCTGCCCCTGATTGCGGAGCTGCATCATCGGCTCGTCGAACAGCCCCTCGACATTCCGCCCATGCGCCGCCGCGATCTGCTTCGCATCGTCGAAGACGCCCAGGTCGCGCATCGCCTTGTTGAACCAACGCACATACAGCAGATGCATGGTGGCGTGTTCCGCGCCGCCCGTGTAGGTATCGACCGGCAGCCAGTACGCCGCTTCTTCAGGGTCGAAGGGCGCTTTGTCGTAATTCGGACTCAGGTAGCGATAGGTGTACCACGACGAGCACATGAAGGTGTCCATCGTGTCGGTTTCGCGGCGGGCGGGCGCACCCTGGCTATCGACCGTATACAGGAACGGCTCGTGATAGGTCAGCGGGCTGCGCCCGGTCGGCATGAAGTCCACGTCGTCGGGCAGCACGACCGGCAGTTGTTCATCCGGCACCAGCTCGATGGAGCCATCCGCGCGGTAGACCACCGGGATCGGCGACCCCCAGTAACGCTGGCGGCTGATCAGCCAGTCGCGCAGGCGGTAGTTGACGGCTTCGCGCCCGACGCCCAGGTTTTCGATGTGGCTGATCGCCGCGTGGATCGACGGGTTCTTGCGCCCCTTCTCGCCATTGCAGCGCATCCCGTTCAGGATGCCGCTGTTGATCATCGTGCCCGCGCCATCCCACGCCTCGGTCATCGTCGCGCCGTCCAGCCCTTCAGCGTCGTCCGGCTGCACGACCGGGATGATCTCCAGCCCGTACTTGCGCGCGAAGTCGAAGTCGCGCTGGTCGCCGCTCGGCACCGCCATGATTGCGCCTGTGCCATAGGTGATCAACACGTAGTCGGCGATCCAGACGGGGATGCGCGCGCCGCTGACCGGGTTGATGGCATAGCCGCCCGTGAAGACGCCGGTCTTCTCCTTGTCGTCGGAGATGCGTTCCAGCTCGGTCTTGCGCGCGACCGACGCCTTGTAATCCGCCACCGCGTTCGCCTGCTCCGGCGTCGTCAGCCTTTCGACCAGCGGATGTTCGGGAGCCAGCACCATGAAGGTCGCGCCCCACAGCGTGTCCGGGCGTGTCGTGTAGACCTCGATTTCGGGTGCGGAATCGGTCGGTTGTAGGGGCGCAATATATTGCGCCCCTACGGTCGCCGTATCGATCTTGAATTTGACCCGCGCGCCTTCGCTGCGCCCGATCCAGTTCTCCTGCATGGTCTTGATCGGTTCGGGCCAGTCGATTTTGTCGAAGTTCAGCAGCTCGTCGGTGTAGCGCGTATAGCGGAAGAACCACTGCGTCATCAGCTTCTGGACGACCGGCTGCCCGGTGCGCTCGTCCTTGCCGTCGATGACCTGCTCATTCGCCAGCACGGTTTGCAGGGTGGGCGACCAGTTGACGAGCGCCTCGCTGCGATACGCCAGGTCGTTCTGGCAGAAGATTTTGAAGAACCATTCTGTCCACTTGTAATATTTGGGGTCGCAGCTCACCATCTCGCGTTCCCAGTCGAACATCGCGCCCATCGTGCGCAACTGCTTACGCATCCGCTCGATGTTGGCATACGTCCACTTGGCGGGATGAATGTTGCGCTGGACGGCGGCGTTTTCGGCGGGCAGACCGAAGGCGTCGAAGCCCATCGGGAACAGCACGTTGTAGCCCTGCATCCGCTTAAAGCGCGCGCGCGTATCGGAGGGCGTCATGGCGAACCAGTGCCCGATGTGCAGGTCGCCGCTGGGGTACGGCAGCATGGTGACGGCGTAGTGCTTGGGCTTGCTCCAATCGACTTTGGCGCGATACAAGCCATCGGCTTCCCAGCGATCCTGCCATTTCTTCTCAATCGAACCCGGAGTATAGGTGTCGCGTCCCTGTTGATCGGTCATGATACCCTTCGCACGTTAGACAAAACTCGGATGAGTATAACAAACAAAAAGACACAAGTCGCAGCCCTGTCGGTGCTGCGCTTGTGTCTTGATTTCCCTCTGGTTGTACCGCTGGGTGTGATGTCAGGCGTTAGCGGTACGGGTCGTGTGGGCGCGGACGGCGGTCCGGGCGCACGGGGATTGGCACAGGCACACGAACGGGCTTCGCGGGCTGTGGGTTGATAAGTCGATCAAGCTCGTCAAGCATACCGCGCAGGCGGGACGCCCAGTCATCGATCCCTTTGCGTGCTTTTCTGTTGCCCACAATCAAGCCCTCTACACAATGCCATCTCTCGATTATATGACGATTTCTGTAGAGGTCAAATAGGGAGATGGTGAATTTTTAACACCAATTTTCCAGATTAGTTACACAATACCAATCTTGGCGCGAGAAGGACACTTATAATGGTAGGAATAAGTGAACGTGCGCAGTGCGTGGTGCGGAGTGCGAAAAGACAAGGTATTGTTTGTTCGCACTCCGCACCACGCACACTCTGCAAACATGAGTCATGATGAGGTCTGTAGCATGAGCATTGTCGCTCAACAGGAAGAGGTGCACTACTGCGCAGTCCATGTCGATGCCGAGGCGACGCTGCGCTGCAACAAATGCGACCGCTGGATGTGCATCCAGTGCGCGGTGCAGACGCCGGTCGGCTACCGCTGTAAGGAATGTGTGCGTGGTCTGGAGGACAAGTTCTTCACCGCGCAGCCCAACGATTATGCGCTGGTCGGCGGGGTGTGTGCCGGGTTGGGGCTGGTCGGCGGCTTTTTGATCTCGCTGTTTCCGATTCTGTTTGTCGCCATCATTGCGGGCATCCCGTACGGCGGGTTGGTCTCGGAGGCGGCGCGGCGCGTGAGCGGCAAGCGACGCGGGCGCTACACGGCGCAGGTGGCGGCGGGGGCGACGGCGCTCGGTATTCTGGGGCTGGGGCTGCTGTCGTTCGTCGGAGTCCGCCTCGTGCCGTTCAGTTTGGCGCTGCTCCTGTTCGCGGCTCTGGCGGCGTCGGCGGTGTACGCGCGCTTCAACGTGTGGAAGAAGTAGGGCGAATCAAAAGAGGTGCTCGCACACGCAAACACCTCTCCGTCATCACGAGGCTTGTCTCAAAGCACAGACGACTGTCCTAGATGACCACCACCGAGTTGTCCCCGCTGTAGGGGTTCGGAACGTAGCGATCTGCCTGCCAGTCGTTGTGCCACTCGCTGCCGTTGACCAGGTAGCGGAACTGGTATTCGCTGCCCTTGTTCAATTCTAGCGTGATGGTGAAGCTGCCATCTTTCTGGCGCTTCATCGGCATTCCCTTTTCGTCCCACTCATTAAAATCGCCGACGAGATAAACCTTCTCGCCCTGCACAGCGGCGGGCAGTGAGAACGTGACTTTGCAGGTGTCCTTCGTCTTGAAGTACTGCTTTTTGAGCATTGTCGTCATTGATCCTCCACATACATTGCGTGAACGACTCTCAGCATCTTATCATAATGTCCCCTAGATTACAGGGAAGATTTTCGGCACTCCATACAGACTTAATCTGCGTTTTCTCGGAAGTTTTGATAAGATGTCGTCTGTCTGAGAGTCAATCTCACGGAGTACTCATGATAAAACCAGTTGCGACGATCAGTGTGGTTCCGAATCTGCCCAAAGCGATTCAGCGGTTGCAAGAGCTTGCCTACAACCTTCGCTGGTCGTGGGATCGCGATAGCATCGATCTTTTCATGCGGTTGGATCGCGAACAGTGGCGCGAGACGTACCACAACCCCGTCCGGATGCTTGGCACTATCAGCCAGGAGCGGATGGAATCTGCTGCGAACGACCAGGCATTCCTGGCGCATTATCACCGTGTGTGCGCCGATTTCGACCGCTATATGAAGGCGGACAACACCTGGTTCAAACGCCATTACGGTGATTTGAAGAAACCCCCTACCATCGCCTACTTCTCAACAGAATTCGGCATCACCGAAAGCCTGCAAAACTATTCCGGCGGTCTGGGCGTCCTCAGCGGCGACCACCTCAAGAGTGCCAGCGACCTGGGAATCCCGCTGATCGGCGCGGGGCTGCTGTACCAGGAGGGCTACTTCCGCCAGTACCTGACGGCGGACGGCTACCAACAGGAACGATACCCGATCAACGACTATGCCAATCTGCCCGTGACGCTGATGCGCGACGCGCAGGGTAACGCGATCAAGATCAGCGTGCCGCTGCCGGGGCGCGAGCTGTTCGCGGTGATCTACAAGGTGCAGGTCGGGCGCGTGCCGCTGTATCTGCTGGATTCCAATCTGCCGGAAAATACCCGTCCCGAAGACCGGAGTCTGACCGACCGTTTGTATGGCGGCGACCGCACCACCCGCATTCGTCAGGAAATCCTGATGGGCTTGGGCGGCATCCGCGCCTTCGAGGCGATGGGGATCAAGCCGGACATCTTCCACATGAACGAAGGGCACTCGGCATTCCTGGCGCTGGAGCGCATCCGCAACATGATGCAGAGCGAGAAGCTGTCGTTCCAGCAGGCGCGCGAGATCTGTGCTTCGTCCAACGTCTTCACCACGCATACGCCCGTGCCTGCGGGTTTGGAGCAGTTTGAGATCAACCTCGTCGGCGAACACCTCGGCGATTACGCCCGTTCTCTTGGGCTGACGTTCGAGCAATTCATCGACCTGGGGCGAGAGACGATTGACGGGCGACAGGTCTTCTCGCTGCCGGTGCTGGCGCTGCGCCTCTCGGCGGGTGCCAACGGCGTGGCGGAACTGCACGGTGTCGTCTCGCGCAAGATGTGGCAGTCGATGTATCCGGGCGTGCCACAGGACGAAGTGCCGATTCAGTCGGTGACCAACGGCATCCACGTCCAGACCTGGATCAGCGGCGACATGGGGCAGCTCCTCGACCGTTATATCGACCCCGCCTGGCGGCAGGACGAATCGCAGCCCGCCATCTGGGAGCGCATCGACACCATCCCCGACGCCGAACTCTGGCGCGTCCACGAACGCCGTCGCAGCGAGCTGATCGTCTTCGCGCGCAAGCGTCATCTCGACCAGCTTAAGGCGCGCGGCGTTTCGCGCAGCGAGATGATGATGGCGGAAGAGGCGCTCGACCCCGACGCCCTGACGATTGGCTTCGCCCGCCGCTTTGCCACCTACAAGCGCGCCACGCTCATCCTGCGCGACATCGAACGCCTGAAGCGCATCCTGCTGGACGCCGACCGACCCGTGCAGATCATCTTCGCGGGCAAGGCGCATCCGCACGACGAGAAGGGCAAGGAACTCATTCGCCAGATCAGCCACGCCGGTCGTCACCCCGATCTGCGGCATTCGGTCGTCTTCCTGGAAGACTATGACATGCATGTCGCGCGTTATCTGGTGCAGGGTGTCGATATCTGGTTGAACACGCCGCGCCGCCCGAAAGAGGCAAGCGGAACCAGCGGCATGAAGGTGATCTACAACGGCGGCTTGAACTTCAGCATCCTCGACGGTTGGTGGGCAGAGGCATACGACTCGAACGTCGGATGGTCCATCGGCAGCGGTGAGGAGTACGGCGAGGATGAAGCCTCCGCCAATCACCAGGATTACCTGGAGAGCGAGGCGCTTTATAACACGCTCGAACAGGACATCGTACCGCTGTTCTACACGCGCGGGCGCGATGGGCTGCCGCGTGAATGGATCGCCAAGATCAAGAACTCGATCCGTAAGCTGGGTCCGTTCTTCACCACGCACCGCATGGTGCAGCAGTACACCGACCTGTACTACATGCCCAACTACAAGCGCACGCTGGCGCTGACCTCGCCGGACCTGAAGAAGGGGCTGGAATATGCCGCCTGGCGCAGCATGCTGGAACAGCAATGGGGGCAGGTGCAGGTGCGCAACGTCCAGGTTGCCCAGCGCGAAGTCAAGGTCGGCGGCGAGCTGGAAGTGACCGCTGCGGTTCATCTGGGGAGCCTCAAGCCCGCCGATGTGCGCGTCCAGGTCTTTTACGGGCAGCTCAACACGCGCGGCGAGATTGAAAGCGGCGAATTTGTCGAGATGAAGCCGGTCAACGGCAGCAGCGACGGCGCGTACACCTATGCGGCGCACTTCCCGTTCAGCACGAGCGGGGATCGCGGCATTTCGGTGCGCGTGCTGCCTCATCACGACTCGCTGCCGACACCGTTCATCCCTGGCATCATCCGCTGGGCGAACTGATCAGAATTCGAAACTGACGTAGGTTCCTCGTATTTTTTCAGTATCCCCACCCCCGCGAACGTGGGCGGAAGCGCTGATCCGGAAGCCCCTGAACCATCACAATGGGGAGGGGGCGCGGGGGTGGGGACTGTACCCAATTGTTTCGATAACCGAAGGGCGCGATCATGGCAGCCATCTGGTGTGTCTCCGCGCCGCTCTTCTCGCATACGGATTGGGGCGGCTTCCTTAAAACGGCGCAGGCATTGCAAGCGCGCGGGCATGACGTGCGCTGGGTCAGCGGCGAAGCGATACGCGGCGCGGTCGAACGCGCGAGCGTGCCGTTCCTGGCGGTCGAACGCACGGGCTGGCTGTGGCCCCCGCCGCCCGCGCCCGACGTGACGACGCTCAAGCCGCAGGAAGCAGTCATGCTGCGCTACCGCCGGGCGCTCGACACCTGGATGAGCGAAGACCTGGTCGGCGGCGCGGTCGAAGACCTGCTGGCGCTGGCAGCGCGCGAAGGCGTGCCCGACCTCATCCTGACCGATCCGTTCCTGAGCGCGGCGGTGCTGGCGGCGGAAAAGCTCGACGTGCGGCTGGTCGTCTGCGGCTGGCTCGCCCAGCGCGAACTGCGCGATGACTTCCTCTTTCCGGTGCAGAAGACGCTCGGCAGCGACAGCCGGGAGCGTATTGACCGCTTGTGCGCGCGCTTTGGGCTGGCGGGGCGCTACTTTTCGCCGGGTCCCACACCGTCGATCACCAGCCCCGATCTACACCTGTGCTACTTCACACGCGGCTGGTACGCGGCGGACGAGGACACGATCCTGCCGCAGACGCGCTTTGTCGGCGGCGTGCCGGACGCGCCGCAGGGCGATCCTCCCGCGTGGCTGGCAGACATCCCGCCCGAAGCGCCGATTGCGCTGGTCACGCTCGGCACGACCTTCACAGGCGATCTCGGCTTTTACAGTTGGGCGGCGCAGGCGGCGGCGCGGGTGGGCTATGTGCCGGTCGTCGTCATCGGCTTTCATCCCTTCACGCCAGACGAGAAGGCAAAGCTGAAAGCCGCGCTGCCGAGGACGACACGCCTGCTCAACTTTGCGCCATTCGATCATCTGCTGCCGCGCACGCGGTTGATCTTCCATCACGGCGGCATGGGGACGACGCACGGCGCGCTGCTCTATGGCATCCCGCAGATCGTCGTGCCGCACGCGGCGGATCAGCGGGGGCAGGCGCGGCGCGTCGCGCAGGCGAAAGTTGGCTTACACCTGACGGCGCATGATGTGCGGCAGGGGATGCTTCTGACGGCGGCGAAGGCGCTGCGTGATGACGCGGCGGTGGGGGCGAACTGCCGCGCGCTGGCGGACGAGATGGCGGCGCTGGGCGGTGCGCTGGCGGGGGCGGACGCGGTGGAGCGATTGATTACTCCCGCGGCTTCGTCGTGCTGAACTTGAAGGGCGGGATGAAGCGGCTGTTCGCCGAGTCGTCGATCAGCGTCGCCAGCCGCTTGAGGCGCGTCGCCTCCTGCTTCGCCTCCAACACCCAGCGTATGGCACCCTTTTGATACGAAGGCGTCTGCGCCTGGAAGAACCCCCACGCTGCCCCGTTCGCCTGAAGCTGCGCCATCCACGCGTCGGGAAGCGCGACGGCATCGCGCTGCTCATAGCTGTAGACGGCGGATTTTTCCTCTTTCCGCTTCTCGAACGCCGCAAGACCTGCGGGCATCATCAACCCTGCCTCCGTCAGTTCGGCGACGCGCGCGATGTTGACGGCACTCCAGATGCTCGACGGCTTGCGCGGCGTGAAGCGGATCATGTAGCGCTCGTCGTCAATGCGCTTGCGGATGCCATCGATCCAGCCGAAGCACAGCGCCTGATCGACCGATTCGGGCCACGTCACACTCGCTGTGCCGGAGTCTTTCTTGTAGTATCCAAGCCACATTTCTTTCGCTGTCGCGCCATTCGCGTCGAACCAGGCGCGCAGTTCGGCTGGTGTTGTGAAGTAAATCGGTTCCATCAACGCATCTTTCTTGTATAAAGGATGCAGCCAATACCCTATGTGTTGGGAAAGAGCAGGTGTGACGATTGAGCGAACCGGAGTTTGAATGCCGCGTCGGCTGCGGGGCGTGCTGCATCGCGCCGTCGATCTCATCGCCCATTCCTGGGATGCCGAATGGCAAACCTGCGGGCGTGCGCTGTGTCCAGCTCACCAACGACAACCGCTGCAAGTTGTTCGGGCTGCCGGAGCGCCCGGCGGTCTGCGTTCACCTGCGCCCGCACGCCGAGATGTGCGGCGCGAGCGACGCCGAGGCGCTGGCGATTCTGACGGCGTGGGAGGCGGCGACAATGCCCGACTCGAATTAGATCCTAAACCGTCCCGCTAAAAGCGGATAACCGAGTCGCGATCACCCGCTGTCGCCCAGCTCGCACTTTCGGTATTTCACTCGTTGTACAGCGCCGCCACTACGCTGCTGTCGGCTTGCCCGTCAAGTTCAGCGATCAGGTCGTGTGCAGTGAACACGACCGAAATGTCGCGCCGCGCCAGTACAGGGTGAGGGCTATCCCCGAACCTGAGCCGCTTAGGTTCGCAGTGACACCGGTACATTGACCCGTGTCGGCCCGCCCTTCCTAAACCGGAAATCACAACGATCGTGTCCTTCGGCAAGGGTCTTTGTGCGGGTCAGCCCCCAGCCCAACATCTCACTGTACAGCTTATCGACCGCACACACGTAGCGCGCCAGTTCCGGCGAACCCTGTGCCTGATAAAACGCGCAGGTCGCGCATGCTGTGTAATCGACCCCGTAATCAAACGTCTGCGCGTCGCCCGGCACAAACTCATACACGTAATCTCCAGCGTACTGGCGCTGCTGCGACGCCGCCGCTCGGCGCTGCAACCCTTTCAGATAGCGCGGCGAGAAGCGCCTATCGCCGAATAAGCGCCGCAAGAAGGCGGGATAGGTCTTCAGGAAAGCCTCGCTCATGTCGTAAATGAGCTGCCCGGCTTCTTCGACACTGAACCCGTGCCGCTGCAGCGCTCGGTACATCGCCAAAAACCAGGCTGACGAGATGATGAACTGGGTAAACGGCTGCTTGCCGCCCAGATCGGGAAGCTGTGGGATGAGGTTGGCGTACTCCTGCCGCGTCTCCGCGATCATTGTGTCGGTCAAGGGATCGCCGAAACGAGCCACAAAAACACCTCTGACGCGCTTCACCGTTTTATCGAATTCCTTCAAGAGTCTCGCTGTCCGCGCCACAAAGGCATTGCTTGTCATAGAAACCTCCCTCACTACACTTTGTCTAGTCGCCGGATGATGCGCCAGGCGAGCAGCGTCAGCCAGCGCGAGGGCGCACGCTTTTGCCCGAACTCCCAGTCCTTCCACGCTGTCCAGATCGACTCGTTGGTGAAACGACCCTGCGCATCCGCTTTGCTCGTCAGCACGGCGAGCATGTCGTGCAACCGCGCGTCATGCGCCAGCCAGGGTAAAGACGAAAGCACATCCAGCACATGCAACAGGTCGTACCACACCAACGGCGCTTTCAGCTTGCGAAAATCCGTACCCATATAAAACATGTAGGGATGGCGCTCGCTGCTGTCGCTCCAGAGTGAGAGCAGCGTCTCCGCGCCAGTTCTCGCCGCCTGGCTATCACGCCAGACGTGCGTCTGCGACAATGCCTTCAGCATCGCCAGGTTCGCAAATGGGCATGGGTCTTGCTTACGCCCCGGACCGCGCCAACTGCCCAGCGTTTTCGACACGGCGCAGGGAAAGCCATTGTCGCGCACCAGCTCAACGAGATGTTCGATTGCCGCGACGACAGCCGGGTCATCCTGTATGCCGAATTTGATCAGGGCATAGACGATCAGCGGCGCATCACACAGCGCCCATGCCCACTGCTCGTCGCCGCTTCCACCATATGCGGTCGGGATATTCATCGGCAGGCTAAAAGGACCCTCGGACGAGGTATGCGCCATGATCCGCTGAATGATCGGGGCGATCTCCGAATCTGACGCTTTCATGCCGAGGTCGGCGACGAAGGTCAGTTTGTGAAACGGCTGGCTGGCGCTTTTGTGACTGGCGATGACCACGCCGGGCCAGTCTGCCAGCTCCGCCAAAAGCGTCTTCAGTCTGGGATCGCGCAGCATCGCCTGACGCGATGCCTGCACCGCCGGGTCATGCTCTGCCTGCCCCAGCAGGTCGAGGCGCGTTCGATAGGCAATAAAGGGATCACCCTCCAGCAGCCAATCGATTGGAGCATGGGTCATGACTGTTCATCCTTCTACCACACGCCCGGCAGCAGACGAGAGCGCACGCGCGCTGCATACGCCTCATAGCCGGGCAGCTCGTTTTGCAGCGTCCGGTCTTCCAGGTATGTGCGCAGAAGGAGGGCAAAGACGGTCAGCAGCGCTGGGATGAACGCCCACCATGAACCCAGGGCGAACGGCATGGCGAGATAGGAGATCAACCCGCCTGTGTATGAGGGATGGCGAACGAAACGATACGGACCATCGCTGATCACCTGGTGATCGCGCTCAGTCTGGATGCGCACGACTGCCGAGAAGAAGCGATTGACCACCATCGCCCACGAAGCGAGCACGAAACCCAGCCCAATCACGACGAGGGCGGCGATCTGCACTTCGGGCGCAAAGCGGGCTGACCAACCGAAGCGGTGATCCAAGCCAGCGATCACAAGCGTCAGCAGCGGACCCACCAGCCCGACCAGCGGCATCAACCATAGATCCCAGGTTTTGGCATCCTGCTTCACAGCATAATGCGCGCGCTCACGCAGTAGATCAGGATTGCGGAAGGCGACGACCACGCGGCTCAAAACAGCGGCGGCGATGAACAGAATGACGAACACGATGGCGGCGAGCCAATCAAACGTCCCGGCAGCAAAGAAGGGTACCAGGGCAAAGACGAGCAGCATCATGACCGCCGCCAGGATGCGGAGCGGGGAAACCCCGTCACCTTGATTTTGCGGCTTATGGAGATTGGATGCAGGACGTGTATCGAGTTGTGCAGACATAGATTACCCTCCCATCGACCAGACGACAGGGATCTCATCCTGATCGTAGTCCTGTACATAGGCTGCCTGCCCCCCGATAAGTGGGGCGAAGGCGAAGGCGCAAACATCATCCCTTCACACACGCAGCTTGCGTATCATAGAGCGTCAACCGTACACCCCATGGAGGCAGACGATGGCAATTATCCCCGGCTATACGACCTTTGGCGGCGTTCATCCCGAAGCAGCAGCAGCGGCGAAGGTGCTGGCATCCGCCGGGCTGCGCCGCCCCGACACGGGCGCGCCGTTGAGCGAGGCGCTCGTCTTCGGCATCGCGGGCGGGCTGGGGGCGCTCTATATCCTGTGGGAGTTCGGCGAACACAACTTCAAGGTGCTGGTGCTCGGCTTCCATCATCTGGGCAACTACCCCATCCGCTACTACCAGGGGCTGGCGGATCGACTCGGTGTGCGCGTCACGATGCCGGAGACGGGCAGTCGCAAGACGGCGACGGCTGCGCTCGATGCCGCGCTCGACGCGGGCAAGGCGGCGGTCGCCTGGGTGGATCGTGCCCACATGCCGTATCTTCAAATGCCGGAGCATATGAAGGCGCACATCGGGCACATCGTCGCCGTCTGTGGGCGTGACGCGGATGGCTACTGGATCGACGACCGCGCCGCATCCCCCTACTTTGTCGATGCGGCGACCTTTGGCGACGCCCGCCAGCGCATCGGCTCCTACAAGCAGCGGCTGCTGCTGGTCGATGCGCTCGGCACGTTCGATCTTCAAGCGGCGATCCGCGCGGGAATCGCCGCGCAGATCGACTACCTGAGCAGCGACTCGGACTCGTTCTCGCTGCCCGTCCTGCGCAAGTGGGCGAAGATGCTGACGGACACCAAGAATAAGAAGGCGTACCCGGTTGTCTTCCGGGATCGGCGTGGGTTGTTCAGCACGCTGCGCTCGACCTTCGAGGGCATCACCATGGAGGTCGGCGACGGCGCGCTGCGCGGTTTGTACGCACGCTTCCTGCGCGAAGCGGCGGCGATCACGGGCGACGACGCGCTGCTGCCCGCCGCCGATGCTTATGCCGCGCTGGCGGGCGCGTGGGATGCCTTCGCCGATGCTGCGCTGCCGGACGCAGCGTTCGGGTCGTTCAAGGCGCTGCTGCGCGAACGGCAGGCGTGCATCCTGCAAGGGGGCGATGCATGGCAGGGCTGCGCGGCACAGACGGCGGAGATCGACGCGCTCACCTCTGCTTACAACCGCGACTTCCCGCTCGACGACGCGGCGGTCAGCGCGCTGTTCGCGGAGATGAGCGAGCGCATGATGGCGATCTACGACGCGGAGGTTGCGGCGCTGGCGCTGCTGCGGGGCGCGGGGTGATGTTCAAAAGCGGGGAAGTGCTGAATTTTGCGGACATGAACCTCACCCCGCATAGACTCGACAACCGCGAGAGTCGCCCCCCTCTCCGTATACGGAGAGGGGACGGGGGTGAGGTTCTTGCTCAGCGTCTCGGCAGCCGCCGCCAGAAGAATAGTTGATTATGCCCCCGCCGCGATGTGCAGCCCGACGCGGTTGCCCTCGGTGTCGCGGATCAGCGCAAATTTCCCCATTGGACCAATATCCGTCTTCGGCATCACCACCGCGCCTCCCAATCCCTCGACCTGCGCCAAGGCGCGATCCAGCACCTCGCTGGTGCGCGCATTCAGGTAGATGACCGCGCCTTCGTCGCTTGGCTTGGCGTAGGGCACGAAGGCGACCGCGCCGCCGACGCCGTTCTCGGAGGGGAAGATGCCGTTCGGCTCGGTGCCGCCAAACAGCATCCGCTCCAGGGTGATGCCGAGCAGCCCTTCGTAGAAGCGAACTGCGCGGTCGAAGTCGGTCGCCGGAATTTCGAACCAGGTCACTGCATTCATGATCGTATCACCCTTATGGTTACTGTAGGGGCAGGGCGTGCTCTGCCCGAACGTTTGCGATAGAGAGAGCATACGACGCGCGTGTGACACCATTATGGCAACTACTCGAAAATCAGATCAGGTGATGAGGGAGTCACACGGGGCGACACATGGGTCGCCCCCTACTGGTTACTCCTCATCATCGCCGCCGCTTCGTCGTGGATGCGCTGGCGCAGTTCTGGCGGCTCCAGCACACGCACATGCCGCCCCCAACCGAGGACCCACTGCAAGATCTCGTCGATGTGGCGCACGCGCAGCGTCACCAGCATGCCATCGGGGTGTGCTTCGCGCGACTCGATGTAGTAGAAGTGGTCTTCGCTGATCCAGGGCATCACGTCTTCCGCGATGATCAGCCGGACGACGAGTGCCCGGTCGTCGCGCTCGGAATCCTCCTGCCAGCGGTAATCGGGCGGGCGCGTGAAAGTCTGCCCGGTCAGCGCAAGCGACTCCATGCGCGTGAGCCGGAACATGCGGCGATCCTGGCGCAGATGGCAGTGGGCGCTGAGATACCAGACGCCGTTGATCAGGACAAGGCTGTAGGGGTCTGCCTTGCGCATCGACACCCTGCCGTCGTCGGGATGACGGGTGAAGTAGCGGAACTGCACGGTTTGCCCGCGCAGGATGGCGCGTCGCAGCACGCGCAGGGTGTCCAGTTCGCTGCGCGGCATGACATGCAGGGTCGTCAGATGCAGGCTGCTTTCGAGCATGGCGACGCGCGCGCGCAGCGCATCGCCCAGCACGCCGCGTATCTTGGTGACGGCGGCTTCCAGCGCGGTGCTGTATTCGGCGTCGAACGTGTTTCTGATCGCACCCAAGCCGAGCAGCGCCAGCACTGCCTCATCCTCTTTGAATGCCAGCGGCGGCAGAAAGTAGCCCTCCGCCAGGCTGTAGCCGCGCCCCATGTTGGAGACGACCGGGACGCCCGCTTCCGCCAGCGCCTCCATATCGCGGTAGATGGTGCGTTTGCTGGTGCCGAAGGTGTGGGCGAGGTCTTCGGCGCGCGCCTCTCCCCGCACGCGCAGTTCCAGCACCAGGGCGAGCAGGCGATCCGTGCGGTTCATGCTTTCTTCCCCTCCGGCAGTTGCAGCAGCACGGCGCTCGCCAGGATCAGCGCGCCGCCCACAAGCTGGATCGGCAGCATCGTCTCGCGCAGGATGACGAATGCCAGCACCAGCACGATCACGGGTTCCAGCGTGCTCAGGATCGCCGCCTGCCCCGCGCCCACCCGCTGCATCCCCGCGTAAAAGCAGATGTTCGTCAGCACCGTAGAGATCAGCGCGATGCCGAGGTAAATCAGCCACACGTCCCCGCTCGTAGGCACGCGCAGCCCGTTGAACAGCGCCAGGATCAGCAGCAGGAGCAGCGAGCCGGTGATGCTGAGGGCGCTCGCCGTCAGCAGTGCTTTTCTGCCGCGCAGCACACGGCTGCTCACGACGATATACAGCGCGTACTGCGAACCATTGCCGAGCGCCATCAGCAGCCCGACCGTATCGCCGCGGCTCAATGCCGATACCACGTTCGGCACCGTCAGCGCCACGCCGACCAGCGTCAGCGCCAGCGCCAGCCAGCCGCGCCTGCTCAACGCCTCGCCCACGAAGAGCAGCAGCAGTGCGACGACGGCGGGATAGGTGTAGAGCAGGACAGTGTAGGTGCTGGCGGGCAGGCGCTGCAAGGCATAGAACGCCGTCAGCGACGCCAGCGCGAACAGCCCGCCCAGCAGCAGCATCGGCAGCACAGGCACATCGCCCAGCCGTTCGCCGCGCCGCGCCGCATGGACGAGCAGGATGAACCAGATGGCGGGGGCGGCGAGGATGAAGCGCCAGGTCAGCAGTTCGAGCGGCTCGATGTCGCGTTCAAACGCCCACTTGGTCAGGATCGGCATACAGGCATAGCCCGCTGCGGCAAGGACGAGCAAAACGATGCCGCTTCGCTGTGACGAAGACATGAACGTATCCTATCGGCGGGAAGACTGACGCTGACAACTCTATCACGTCTCAGAAATTGAAACACGGAGAGGCGGAAGAAATCTCACAATCAGGAGCCTTCACATCATATAGAATCGCTGTGCAAAAAGGAACGCGACCATGTGCCGCAATATCAAACCGCTCTACAACTTCGAGCCGCCCGCGACTGAGGATGAGGTCCGCGCTGCGGCGCTCCAGTTCGTGCGTAAGATCAGTGGCTACAACAAGCCGTCGGCGGCGAACGAGATGGCGTTTAACGCGGCGGTCGAGGAGGTCGCGGCAGCGGCGAGCAGCCTGCTCGCCGCGCTGGAGACGCAGGCTCCGCCCAAGAATCGCGATCAGGAAGCGGTGAAGGCGCGCATCCGCAGCGCCCGCCGCTTCGCATCCAAATAGAGGAGAAACCATGCCCCAACCACCACCCACTGACGACTTGCCAAAGATCGGAAACCCCGCCCGCAACGCGCTGCACGGTGCAGGCTATACACACCTGAATCAGCTCACGGAGGTCACAGAAGCGGAACTGCTCAAGCTGCACGGCATGGGACCCAAGGCGATCCGGATACTCCGCGAGGCGCTGGCAGCGCGCGCACTCTCGTTCAAACAGGAGACCGCATGAACTCCATCGACCCCGAAAACCTGAAGCAGGCGATCCGTGATGTGCTGGATGAAGCCTTCTCCAACGGACAGGGCATCTTCCTGGACAGGAAGACCTCGCTTTTCGAGACGCTGGCGGACATGACCGCGCAGGAGGCGTCGATCCCGGTCGGCGGCAAATGCGCCACGCTCGCCGCGCAGGTCAGGCATGTGGCGTTCTATCTCGATGTGGTCGATAGAAGCGTGCGTGACCCCAACGCGCCGCGCGCCGATTGGGACGAAATCTGGCGCACGGTAAGCGTCGTCACACCTGATGAATGGGATGCCATCCGCGCCGATCTGCGCGCCAGCTACGATCGCATCCTGCGCTTGATGGACGACACGCCGGACTGGAATGATGTGGACGTTATCGCGGGAACTGTTGGCGTCGTCGCCCACACTGCCTACCATCTGGGCGAAATCCGCCAGGCACTGTGTACGCTGCGGTCATAAGTTGATCAGACCCGCAAACGGCGCATCAGCAAGATCCTCGATCAATTTGGTGATTAGGTGAAGGAGCAGCAGACATGAAAAACGAGCAGGTGACCGAAGCTATCCAGAAACTCAGCCAGCCCTGGCAGATCGAGATCGCCAACCAGCTTCGAGAGATAATCTTCGCAGCCATCCCTGATGTGGTCGAGCGGTTGCAGTATGGGAAGCCTCATTACCTCAAGGGCAAGCAGTATGCCGCCGTCGTGGGTCCCGCCAAAGGCTGGGTGAGCCTGACGATCTTTAACGCGCAGGCGCTGGTGACGCCCGACAAGCTGTTTGAAAGCTCTGAGAACGGTGACCGCAAAACGATCAAGATCAGCGAGGGGCAGGCGGTGGATTACCCGCTGCTTCAGTCGCTGATCGCTCAGGCTGCCAGCACGCTGTAAGCCCTATCTACCACGAGGAAGTATAAAATGAACACGGTCACATCGAAGGATGGAACTTCGATTACCTACGACTTGCTCGGCTCTGGTCAGCCGGTCGTGCTGGTCAGCGGCGGCTCGGTCGATAAGTCGTCCAATGCGGGTTTGGCGGAAAAGCTGGCACCGCACTTCAGCGTCTACAACTATGACCGCCGGGGTCGCGGAAAGAGCGGCTATACACAGCCGTACGCCGTCGAGCGCGAAGTCGAAGACATCGAGGCGGTGATCGATGCGGCGGGCGGCACCGCATACCTCTACGGCTCCTCGTCGGGCGCGGCGCTTGCGTTGGAAGCCGCGCGCCAGCTCAAATCGAAAATCAAGAAGCTGGCGCTCTGGGAGCCACCCTACATCCAGGACCCCGAAAGCCGCCGTCCCCCGACGGACACCGCGCAGACATTCCACAAGCTCGTCGCTGCGGGTCGGCGCGGAGATGCCGCCGAGTTCTTCATGGCGCAGGTGGTCGGGCTGCCGCCTGACTTCGTCGCCTCCGCGCGCTCGCAGCCCTGGTGGGCAGCGCAGGAAGCCCTGGCGCATACGCTGGAATACGACGCTATCATCATGGGTGACTACTCCATTCCACAAGCGCGCGTCGCGGAGGTGCAGACCCCGACGCTGATCGTCGCGGGCGGTGCTGATTTCAGCTTCATGCTCAAAGTGGCGACGGAGCTTGAGCGCATAATGCCGCATGCGCGCGCGCACATCCTGGAGGGACAGGGGCATAATGTCGATGCTTCGGTGCTGGCGCCAGTCCTGATCAAGTTCTTTGCTGGTTAAACTTGGGAGCCGATGGCAAGCCTGACTCCGAAATTCATCACCATCGACAGCCTGCGACCAGCGGGCGGTGGCTCCCCTCGCTTTGAAGGGAGCCACTATGGCGCGACGACCTCGTTTTTCGTAGTCACCCTGAACGTGGGTGGTTTGGGCGGGTAAACGCTCCAAGTTTATGCATCGCGCGCGCAGCGGAAGCCAAATGTATCCCAACGAAGTCGCGCCCCCGACCAACTTCGCTGCGCCATACGGAGGTTGCTGCTCGATACCTCCCAAGAACCCCCGCGCGCCACGCGAACTGTGATGAGAGGCGCACGTTCCAGCGTTTCTGCAACGGTTTCATCGGCTTCACGTCCATCATTTGCACGGTACGGATAGGGAAATTCCCCGAAGAACCGAATACTGGACGCTGCTAACTCCGCATCATCGTAGCGCGTGCTCACCCATTCCCATACGTTGCCGCTCATATCCAGCGCGCCCACCCATGATGCGCCGTTCGGACGGGCAGGATTGCCCTCGGCATCGATCACATCGCTTGTCCCCTGAGCGTCCGTATTGTTGTAGACGACGTATTCCTCCACCATCGTATTGCCCCAGGGATACGTCAGGCTGTCGGGACCGCGCGCGGCATATTCCCATTCGCGTTCGGTTGGCAGGCGCGCGCCGCGCTGTGCGCAGTAATCGCGCGCCTCAAACCATGTGATGTTATCGACCGGGCGATGATCGCCGGGATAGGTGAATGCTGCTTCGATGACGCCGCCCAGCGCCGTGAACTGTGCCTGCGTCACCTCGTAGCGATCGATGTAGAACGGCGCGTCAAAGCACTGTTCGTGGATCGGCTGTTCATCCCCGCCGACGACGCTGCCCATCATGAAGCAGCCGGGCGGCACCTCGACCATCTCGACCTGTATGCCGTCGATCTCGTCGGCGATGATGCGCGGCTGCCAGCCCCGAAGCTGCGCGATGCCCGTCAGCGTCGGCAGCAGGACCTCTGGCGTCAGCGTGCCGGGCGGGATGACAATCGCGCCCGCCGAAAGCGTGCCGATCCGTGCCTGTTCAATACCGAAGTAGGTCGCCTGTGCCGACACCTGGGTGCTTGCCGCTGCGACCGTCGCCGCTTGCTGCCGGGCTTCCGTCAACTGCGTGGTGGCAAAGAGCACTGATCCGACCGCGCCAACAAATGCAAAGATAAAAACCAACGTAACACGACGCAGCCGCTTCGTGCGCCGCTCTTGCTCATTCGCCTTACGCGCTGCTTCATCTTCCGCCGCGCGACAGGACGCGACGAATTCGCGCTGCAACTCCGTTGGCTGCGGCTGCGTCTTTCGGTCGGTGGGCAGGGCGTCCCACGAGGCAAGCCATGCCTCCGCCTCGTCCAAAGGCGCGCCCCCGATGTGAGCACCGGGGCTGCGCCCGCCGTTTGTCCACGCCTGCGCCTGGAGGAGAAGCTGCGTATGTGCTTCCACATATTTCGGGTCGGTCTTCGCATCCGCGCTGATGCGTGCCAGCGCTGCGTCAAAATCCGGAACATCGAGATAGCTGCTGATCCATTGGACTTTACGCAGCGGCTCCTAGTTCCCGCGCGCGACCTGCTCCCAGGTCTGGTCGAGCCAGCCGCCTTTGACGCGCCGTTCGTCAATTGCGCTCAGTTGGAAAGGGATGATGCGTTTGCCCAGCGCAAAGGCGTGCGCGATCTCGCGCTGGCACCATTCGGACGAAAGCGAATGTTCGCTGATCAGGAGCAGGAAGTTGTTCGCGCGCTCGATATGCGCCTCGATCTGCCCCCACCACTCGGCGCTGCTGACGATCTTGTCGTCCATCCACACGCGCAGCCCTGCCGCTTCCAGCGCGGCTTTCATGCGCGTCACGAAGCCGTCGTCGTTATCGCGGCGCGAGTAGGAGACGAACACGTCGAAATGGGACATAAGGCACCCTCAAGGGTACGCCGCACAGCAGCAGCTACCACTGTAGTGAATTTCGCAGGCGGGAGCAAATCGTGGCGTGGCAGGCGGTGGAGTAGGATGAGGCAAGTTGTAAGGACTTGTCACACTTCCATCCGTCACATGCATAAGATGTTTATGAACATCGAATTCACAAACAAGATTTGGCTCTGGAAGGGTCCCGCCCCCTGGTTCTTCGTCACGATTCCGATGGAGCAGAGTGGCGACATAAAGTTCATATCGTCCGCCGTGACCTATGGCTGGGGCGTGATTCCGGTACAAGTTCGCATTGGCAAAACCGAGTGGAAGACATCGCTATTCCCCAAGGACGATCACTATCTCGTCCCGATAAAGGCGAGCGTGAGAAAAGCGGAACACCTTGAGGAAGGCGACACCGTAACCATCCAGCTTAAAATTCACCTGGATTGAGCGCGTTATTCGCCGAGACAGCAAGTGAAGCATGAATAGTACACTTGGATGGCACTGGCTCTACTAGAACAGCTTTGCGACTGTTAGGCTATTCCGATACGCGCCTCAACGGGGAATCATACATCGCATGGAAAACACCATCGGCGAGTTAGCCGCCGTCGGCACCTCGTTATGTTACGCCTTCGGTTCGACCTTTTTCACCTTCGCCACGCGCGACCTGGGAGTCCAGCGCATCAATCGGCTGCGACTGGCGCTGGCGCTGCTTTTCGTGGTCGGGCTGCACGTGCTGCTGTTGGGGCGCTGGCTACCTGCGGAGCTACCCACAGCGCAGCTTGGGTTACTGGCAGCGTCTGGAATCGTCGGGTTGGTGATTGGCGATGCCTTTCTCTTTCAGGCGTTTCTGATGGTCGGACCCCGCCTTTCGATGCTCATGATGGCGCTGGCTCCGGTCTTTGCGACGATCATGGCGCGCATTTTTCTACTGCAGGAAGCGGTACTACCGCTGGCGAAGTTGGCGGGGATTGTGCTGGCAGTCGCCGGGATTGCGTTGGTGGTGACGGAGCGACGATCTGGAGAGACACAAAGCGGTGCGCAGCGGGGCACGGGTCGCCATTACTGGATTGGGCTGCTCTACGGCTTAGTCGCATCTCTGGGACAAGCAGGTGGATCGGTGCTTTCCAAGAGTGTGATGGATACGGGGTTTGAGCCGATTTCCGCGCTGCTCATTCGCTTGGCTGCGGCGACGGTGGTGATTTGGTTGTTGGCGGTGGGGCAGCGGCAGGTGCTGGATACGCTGCGGGGGCTGCGGATGAAGGGCATCACGGCGCTTCAGTTGATAACCGGGGTGGTGACGGGACCGGTGATCGGAGTGTGGTTGACACTGATAGCGCTGCAACGAACGTCGACCGGCGTGGCTTCCACGTTGACTTCGCTCGCGCCAATATTCCTCATCCCCGTCAGTGCATTCGTCTTCAAAGAGCGGGTGACGTGGCAGGCGGTGCTGGGGACGTTGGTGGCATTTTCGGGGACAGTGCTGCTATTTGTGGGGTGAAGCAGTAAGTCCTCCTGGAGGCATGACCAAATCGTCACCACTGGGACGATGGTCGTCATACATCGTGCGACCATTCCCGCTATCCTCTGGATCAACGAATGTTGGACGGAGGCTTTCTCAATGCTGCATCTCTTACGTCGTTCGCTCTGGATCGGGCTGCTGTCAATATTCAGCCTACACCAGCGATGAGACACGAAGACTGGAGTCCTGAGGCAGAGTGATCATACTGCGTGGGTAAGTTGTCTCAGCAGCCCCAGGTCGCAAACGCCTTTTGGAAGGCGTCCGCCGCTGGGTGCCTCCTCAGGGTTGTATTGCTTTCGATGAGCGCAATCAGCTTTGCGCCCCAGCGACACGCCTCATCATGGATGTGATGTGTCTGGTAGAGATGAGATAAATTGGACAGCGTGTTGAACTGCGTCAATACGTCGCCGGACTGTTCTGAATAGGCGAGTGCCGCTGTATAGAAATGGATTGCCTTGTTGTGATCCCCACGTGCGATGTAGCAATCTCCCATCGGTTGAAACACCTGCGCCTGCCCGCGCTTATCATCAAGCTGTTTGTAGATCACAAAGGCGGCATCGTAACTATCCAAAGCTGCTTCAATATTTGACATGGAGCGATACACATCCCCAAAGACTATTAGAACCTCTGCCTCTCCACGCAGATTTTCTGAAGCACGGTATAGCGTTTGTGCAGGCTTCAATCGTGCAATCGCCCCATCGTAATCTTGCTGTATCATGCATACCTGGGCAAGTGAACGAAGCATACTTGCCTTGTGGGTTTGTTCACTCAATTCCTGTGTCAAAGCCAACCCAGACTCAAAATGCTCCTGTGCCTTCTCATAATTGCCGCGTTCGATCTCCACAGTGCCTAGCCCAGAGAGTGCCATTGCCTGCCCTGACTGATCATTCAACGACTGATACAACGCCAACGCCGCGCGGAATTCCTGTTCCGACGCCTTATGTGCGGCATGTTGATGATGCAGCAAGCCGAGACTGTAGTGTGTTTCTGCTGCTCCTGGCAGTTCGCCGACCACCTCAAAGAGCTTGCTTGCCGCAGTGTAGTTTTTCAGCGCGGAGTCAGGTAACCCTCCCTTTTCATCAATATTGCCCAGCGTCATAAACATATTTGCCTGCTGCAGTTGGTCACCTGTCTCTTGATACCGTGTCAGCGCATCTTCAACCAGTTTCCGTCCCTCTGCAAACTGCTCGCGTTGAAAATGAACATTGGCAAGCCCAAGCAGAGTTTCTGCCTCTCCGTCCAAATTGTGAAGCGATGTGTAAAGCTTCAGTGCCGCCTCGTAATTTGCGATAGCGGCGTCAAGTTCGTTGCGTTTGTGATTGGTGTTTCCCATGTACCGCAGTGCATGTGCCTGACCCAAGACATCCTCAAGCGCCTCACTATGGGTCAATGCCGTCGCATGACTCCGGAATGCCGCGTCAAAGTCATCTCGTACGCTGTAAATGATGCCCAGCAAGCGTAGTGCGCGCGCCTGACCAACGCGATCATTTTGTGTTTCGTAAAGTGACAGCGCCATCTGACAGCGCTCCAGAGCGCGATCTGTATCGCCGGACTGCCAGTCCAGATCGCTCAACGTCCACAGCAGATGTGCTTGCCCAATCTCATAATTCGCCGCCTGAGCAGAATCCAAAGCGCTGTTAAACAGGGCTATGACTTCGTTTTCCGGTCGGTATCGCGTGATGTAATTGCGCAACGCCCAAACCCAGTTGCTCGCACGCACCGGATCGTTTGCGAATCCCCACTCTATCGCTGCACGGATACTATCCCAAGCGTCGGTAATCTGAGATTGCAAATCACGTTCCCGATTCTTTTGGATGTCCGAATAAAGAGCGTAAAGGCTGTTGAACTGGGATTGACTCATGACCACTTTGCTCTGCAACCTGTTGGATGATTAGGCTAGATTATAGCCTGTCTAGCGCCAAACCTTTCTTCGCATGTATGGCGCGGTTGACCTGCTCAAATCGCCCGATGTTCCAAATCCGACAGTTCGTTGCCTACCTGCTTTGCGAAGCACCTTCCTGTTATCGAACCGTTGATTGCCGCGCTGCGCGCCTCGTCCAGCGAGCAGAGATTTCTTGGACAGACATCGACTGCTTTCGACGGAATCGTCACCACTGGGACGATGGTCGTCATACATCGTGCGGCTATTCTCGCTATCCTCTGGATCAACGAAGGTTGGACGGAGGCTTTCTCGATGCTGCATCTCTTACGTCGTTCGCTCTGGATCGGGCTGCTGCTCCTGCTGATCGCCGCGCCTGTCGGTGCTGCGCCCAGGCGGATGATCGCTATGAATTACGCAGCGCAGGCGCTCGACAGCGGCTTCGCCAACCCGGAACGCGGCTTTTACGACCAGGATGCCCCGATGTGGCTAGGCACCGAGCGCTCGCCGCAAAGCGTGACGACGCTGCGTAACCTGCGCACGCAGGGCATTTCGATGCTGCGCTGGTATCTGCTGATCGACGAGTTCCGCGCGTCGCCCATCGACGCCGACACGCTGACGTACATTCGAGCGCAGTTCGCCAACGTCCGCGACGCCGGGATGAAGGTCATCCCGCGCTTCGCCTACAACTTCCCGCAGGGCGGCAGCTATCCCTACCAGGACCCGGATGCGCCGCGCGACCGCGTGCTGGCGCACATCGCGCAGTTGGAGCCGATCCTGCGCGAGTATGCCGACGTGATCGCCTTCATGGAGATCGGCTTCGTCGGCGCGTGGGGCGAATGGCACAGCTCGACCAACAACCTGGTCAATTTTCCCGAAGGCATCAACGACAGCTCGCGCGCCATCGTCGAGCGCCTGCTGCAAGCGCTGCCGCCGGAACGCATGATCGCCATGCGCTATACGCCGTACAAGCAGGCGTTCTATGGCGACCAACCGCTGAGCGAGGCACAGGCGTTCGGCGGGTCGGCGCAGGCGCGGATGGGCGCGCACAACGACTGCTTCCTGGCGTCGAACACCGATTGGGGCACCTATCCCGAAGAGCCGGCAGCGCGCGAGGCGCTCAAGACCTACCTCAATCTCGACAATCGCTTCCTGCCGCAGGGTGGCGAGACTTGCAACGCTGCGCAGGATGCCCAGCCGTATATCGGCTGCACGAATGCGCTGGCGGAGCTGGCGCGTATGCGCTTCAGCACGCTCAACATCGATTATGAGGAAAACGTGCTGAACGGCTGGCGGTCGGGCGGCTGCTTCGACCAGATCGCGGATCGGCTGGGCTATCGCTTCCGGCTGACGGGCGCGGCACTCAGCGAGACGGCGGCAGCGGGCGGCGCGTTCGACATCGCGCTCTCGCTCGTCAACGAGGGTTTCGCCAGCCCCTACAACCCACGCGGGCTGGAGATCATCCTGCGCGCGACGGCGAACGGCGCGCTCTACCGCCTTGCGCTCCAGACGCAGTTTGACCCGCGCCGCTGGCTGCCGGAAAGCGGCACGATCCGCATCAGCGCCCAGGCGGGGATGCCTGCGACGATGCCCGCCGGGCGTTACGAGGCGCTGCTCAATCTGCCCGACCCGCAGCCCGCGCTCTACGCCCGCCCGGAATACGCCATCCGCCTTGCCAACAGCGGCATGTGGGAGGCGGCGACGGGCTTCAACCGCCTGAGCATCCTGGTCGATGTGACGGCGGCGGGCACATCTGCGCCGTATACGGGTGAGATGGTCTTTGTGGGGGGGTAACTTCATATAGGAGTTACGCAGTTGAGCGAGCGGACAAGGGGCTTAAGCCCCTTGTTCAAGCACGAAATTCGGTTCAACTGCGCAAGTCCTATTCCTGTGGAGCAGCACAAGGACTACCGCTGCTGCGACGAGGAAGCAGCGGACGAGGAGTAGGTGTGAATTCCGCCACCAGGGGTTGAAAACCCCTGGCTACAAGTTGCGGCGGGAAGCCACCTGAAGATGGCTCTGACCCGCCGCTGGAGTCCACGACAGGCGGCGTATGATGATTTTCCCGGCGGGTCAGAGCGGGTTTCAACCCGCTTCCCGCCGGAACATTGTAGCCGGGCGGCTTTCAGCCCCCGGCGGAGCTGCAAGAACTAGGTGCCAATAGGTCATCTGTGGTACGCTAGAGATCGCTCAAAACATATCATTAGTCCAATGGGTTTTGTGAGAGTCAAATATGGGATGGCGAGGAGCATTTAGAGCAATTGCGGCGGCGCAACGTCACAGCGAGCGACAGGAGCTGCGACGCCATAACGAACTCAAGAAGCAACTCAAGCAAGAATTGAAGTTGTTAGAGCAGGAGGAAGCATCGCTCGAAGTGGAGCTACATGAGACTTACATGGAACTATTAACATCAGTCCATAAGGAATGTAGCAGTCTCATCAATTGGGTTTCTGTGAAGTCCGCTGAACCTCCAACGATGCCATCTCAGACAAAGCGCAGTGAGAGCTTGGCTTTGCAGGCACTGGAGGCTTATGAACCATCCCTCCAAGACAAAGTTCTTAGGCGTGTTGAAGCTAAACGAGATAACTTGGTTAATGCTATACGGGAAGCGCGTCAGGCAGATCAAAAGAGGTTTGAAAAGGAGGTTGAGGCGTTTCTCGAAGCAAAACAAGAATGGGAAGAACAACAAGACCTAGCGAGCAAAGTTCTAAATGGAGACAAGGCGGCATATCTTGATGTCATTCGCGAGCTAAATCCGTTCTCTGAGATTGATCAGATTGGCTCTTCTATAAAAATCGCGGTTCGCAATAGCTCGAGGGTTGAAGTCAGGATGGATGTAAATGGAGAACACGTTATTCCAAAAGAAACCAAAACACTCTTGAAGAGCGGAAAGGTATCGACTAAGGAGATTACAAAAACGAGGTTTTTTGAGCTTTATCAGGATTACGTGTGTTCCTGCGTTCTACGGGTTGGTAGAGAGATTTTCGCGCTATTGCCCGTAGAGACGATTGTCGTAACGGCGAGAGGTGAGAAACTCAATCCCGCAACAGGTCACATGGAGTCCTGCCCTATCTTGTCAGTGTTGATGCCGCGCATCGAATTTCAGAAGCTGAATTTCGATCTGATAGATCCTTCTGATTCAATGTCTAACTTCATCACGCGTATGGGCTTCAAGCGAGGCGTAGGCTTTGACTGTGTGGAGCCATTGGGCTTCCAAGATCCGGAAGGCTCCACAGCCTAGACTTCTTGTAACGTTCTACATCCTTCTTTTCCCCCCGCTGCCCAGGCGATCGCGCGTGTCGCGGCTGGTCAGCGTCTCCGGCACGCCCGGTTCGCGCCGCCCTACACCCGTCACTGCTTCGTAGAACGCCGTGTCGTAGTTGCGCGTCTTGACGACGACGGGCATCGGCACCGCGTGCCCCATGATGATCGCCTGCTGCTTGGTATCCAGCCGCGCCAGCACCTCGCGCAAGCCGCCCGCCGCGCTGATCCCCGTCAGCACCGCGCTGATGTCGCGCTCGTTGTCCAGCAGCGCCGTCACGCGCGTGCCGATCTGGCTCATCACCTCGTCGTCGATGCCGCTCGGTCGCTGATCGACGATCAGCAGCGTCACGTTGTACTTGCGCAGCTCGCGCGCGATGATGCCGAAGATCGTCTGGCTGGCGATCTTGGGGTCGAGGAACTTGTGCGCCTCTTCAATGGTGATCAGGAGCTGCGGCGGCATGTTCTGCCCGCTGCCGAGCGCGAATTCGACATTCCGCACCCACGTCTCGTGGATGCGCCGCGTCAGGTAGTTGGCGACCAGCATGTAGGCTTCCAGCGAATTGCCCCAGCGCCCGAACTCCAGCACCACGCTGCGCCCGCCGTGGAGCATGGTCACAATCGTCTGCACCGTGTCGCCGCTGACGTGCTCGCTCAGGAAGCTCCAACGCCCCAGGCGCTGAATGCGCCGCTGCAAACCGAGCAGTGTGCCCTCCATCAGCGGCGTGCTGGCGGTGATCTCCTCGATGTCCTCGACGGTGATGTCGATCAGCCGCTTGACCCAGCGCTTGCCCCAGTGCTTGGCGAGCGTGTGCGCCGCGTCGATCATGGCGTCGGTCAAGCCCATCGTCTCGCGCAGCATGGCGATGTCTTCCGGCTCGATCTCGTCGTAGCCGATCATGACCTCGAAATCGACCTTGGCATTGCGCTTGCGCGACGACTCCGGGTCGAGCGTGCAGATCACGACGTCGTCGGGGAAGAGCTGCTTCAGCCCTTTCACGCGCGTCTGCTTGCCCTCGGACGTGATCTCCCAGCCATAGTCGTTGTGCATGTCGAAGATCAGGCTGACCGCCTGCCGCTTGCTGATGACGCCCGCCAGGATGACGCGCGTCAGGAAGCTCTTGCCCGTGCCGCTCTTGCCAAAGACGCCGACCGAGCGCTCGACCAGCCGCTTGAGATCGAGGTTGATCTGCGTCGTCGTCAGCTCCAGCGGCTCGCCGACGTGGAAGTGCGTCTCGTCTTCCGCGCCGAACACGTCGTTCACGTCTTCGACGCTGGCGTTCAATACCTCGCGGAAATGACCGGGGATGGTCTTGACGGGCTTGGGCGACTTCGTCTCGTCGTCAATCGAGAGCATCGGCTGAACATGGATCTTGCCATACGCCGCCGTGCCCATGTAGACCGCCGCCAGAAACGGATCGCTGATGTCGGGCGGGTCGGATTGGATTTCCGGGTTGGTGTTGTCGAGGACGATGTCGGTGATCATGCAGAAGAAGCGGTTGTCCTCGCCCCGCACCACCACATAGCGCCCGACCGCCAGCGATTCGACCGTCGTCCCCCGGTCGAGCTTGACGATCAGCCCCTTGCTGAGCGAGCCGCCGACGACCACACCCAGGCGCGGGTTGACCGCGTCCATGAAATGCGAGCGGGTGCCGTTGTTGGCAAGCGACATATAGAGTTCTTCGGAACGATCTGGCTTCGCCATACTGGCATGCTCCATTGGCACAGGATGCGCACAAAAGTTCTAGGGAGAATTATTGTAGCACAGGTTTTATAGGTTCAATCACCCAATTTCGTTGGTAATTTGAAACACAAATTTGAAACACGTAGAGGCGGAGGGAACGCAGGAACACGAAGGGTTTTGTTCAACACTTTTCCTCCGTGTCTCAATGCCTCCTGGTCTGGTGGATATTGACCCGACCGCCATTCACGCGCACCATGACGCCCATGGGGCGGACACATGGGTGTGCACACGGGCGGACACACGGGTATTTTGTCTCGCCAACACGGGCGGACACATGGGTGTGCACACGGGCGGACACATGGGTCCGCCCCTACAACCACCGTGCCCGTCGACATCTACAAACACAAGGAGTGGTTATGCCGATTCCCTACTACATGGTCGATGTCTTCGCCGAGCGCAAATACGCGGGCAACCAGCTCGCTATCCTGCGCACCGGCGCGTTGAGCGACGCCGAGATGCAGGAGATCGCCCGCGAGACGAAGTTCTCCGAGACGACCTTCATCCTACGGGATACACCGCGCGATGGCGGCTATGACGTGCGCATCTTCACGCCTGCCTACGAGATGGCGTTTGCCGGACATCCGACGCTTGGCACGGCGTACATCATCCAGCAGCATCTGATCCAGCAGCCTGTCGATACAGTGGTGCTCAATCTGAAGGTCGGGCAGATCCCGGTCAAATTCAGCTATGAAGACGGTATGCCGGGCGAATTGTGGATGACGCAGAAAGCGCCGACCTTCGGCGATATCATCCCGCCAGAGCGCATCATGGCGTCGCTGGGGCTGGACGCGAGCGATCTCGATCCGCGTTTCCCGGCGCAGCTCGTCTCGACTGGCTCGTGGTTCGCCATCGCGCCGCTGGTCTCGCGCGCAGCCGTGAAGAAGGCGCGCGTGCATTTCGATCCGCAGTACGCCTTGCAGCAGGAGACGGGCGCGCATGGCATCCTGCTTTTCTGCGCCGAACCGTATGAGGCGGGCAATACGCTGAATGCGCGCGGCTTGTTCGCAGGCGCGTTGGACAGCGACGAAGACCCGGCGACGGGCAGCGCCAACGGCTGCCTGGCGGCGTATCTGGTCGAGCATCGCTACTTTGGCGGCGAGGGGATCGACATCCGCGTCGAGCAGGGCTACGAGATCAAACGCCCGTCGATCCTGATGCTGCGTGCGGCGCGCGAAGGGGAGTCAATCCGCGTGCAGGTGGGTGGGCGCGTCATCCCGGTCGCGATGGGGACGTGGGGATAAGTAGGGGCGGACCCATGTGTCCGCCCGTGTATGAGAACCCGTGTGTCCGCCTTTAACTCAGCAGATTCGCGCGCACCTGTCCCAGCAGCGCTGCGTCCACGCCCGCCACATCGCGCAGATACGACTCGACGGAGCCATAGGTGCCGCGCAGATGTGCCAGCGTCTGCGCCAGCGTATTCGGATCGGCGATCAGCAGCGGCTGCATATCCTCAAGCGTGATGCCGATGATGCCCAGCGGCTTGATGACCGACTGGGCGAATGCCTGGAAATCCGCAAAGTACAGGTTGCTCAGGCTGTAATCGGCGATCACGGTCTCCTCCGGGACGCCGAGCGCCAGCAGCAGCAGCGCCGCGCTTAAGCCCGTGCGATCTTTGCCCGCCGTGCAGCGGATCAGCAGCGGGAGGTTGTCCTCATCCGCCAGTCGTCGGAAAATATTCCCGAACACGCCGCCGTTGCGCTTCAGCATCACATCGGTATATGCCCGCGTCAGCAGCGCGCCCAGGTTGCGGCGGTCGAAGAGCAGGGCGCGTATGCGTACCAGCACGCCATCATCCGCCTCGACAGACAGCGGCTCCTGGGCGATGTTGGGCAGCAGTTCCGGGGCAGTGCGGATTTCTTCGGGGCTGCGCAGGTCGCAGATCAGTTTGATGTCCAGGCGGGCGATTGCCGTCAGGTCGGTCGCTGTCAGCCGCGCGAATGATCCGGAACGATAGACCCGCCCCCAGCGCACCATCTTGCCATCGCGCGTCGGGTAGCCGCCCAGATCGCGGAAGTTGATGCCGCCTTCAAGCGCGACGAAGCGCTGCGGGTGGATGCCTGGCTGCCCGCCGATCAGATCCGGGTGACGCACCAGGGTGTTCGGCGCGGGGTAGACGCGGCGCGGGGGGAACAACCAGGAAAACATGCCCATCGTGGGGGTTCCTCATCTTATGGTGTTAGGACTTGCTCAGTTGAATCGTATTTCGAGCTTGAACAAGGGGCTTAAGTCCCTTGTTCGCACGCTCAACTGCGTAACTCCTAGATGCGCTGATTGTAGCGCGAATTGCCGCAGGGGCGGGGGACAACAAAAAGGCGATGACCCTGATGGGTATCGCCTTGTCGTGCACGTTATGAGATTGTGGAGCGAAGCGTTCGAGGGCAGAGGAGGAAGCAGGGACGTTGGCAGCGACGTACTCTCCCACCTCGTTACCAAGGCAGTACCATCCGCGCTGGCGAGCTTAACGACCGGGTTCGAGATGT
>JALHQT010000009.1 GCA_022841825.1 Anaerolineae bacterium | reverse complement strand
CTTCTTCTCCTCTTTCACTATCGGACAAGCCTTAAATCCCTCTCCCGAACGGCGAGTACGCCTGGGAGAGGGACTTTGCTCCCCTTCTCCCAGCGGTACTCCGCGTTCGGGAGAAGGGGGTGGGGTGAGGGTTTGCACGAGAAACCTGCGCGTGCATCACAGCGTGCCGCGCAGCCAGCGCCGCACGGGTGCGATCAGCCGACGGATGGCGACCGGATACTTGTGCAGGCGGACGACCAGCAGATCGGGCGTGATCTCGACGTTTGCCTCGTCCGCGCGTGTGTCGGTCGGGATGGGCACTTCGCAGTAGTACTCCACAGTGTCCGTGGTCTCCTTCGCCGGTCGGCTGAAGAGGATGATGACCTGCCCGCGATGCAGCTCGACAAAGATTTCCGAGGCTGCAAAGCCGTGCAGTTCCGCCATCACTTCAAACGTCGTGTCGGTCGAACGCGAAACATGGTGCAGATGACGCGGTGCGTAATTCTCGTCATCCCAGCGCTCGAACGGACTCAGCCAGGTGAACAGGTGTCCCCGGATGGCGCGCGTTAAGGTCGTCCGAGTCTTCACGCCGCCTCGGCTTTTGCGGAGGATGTCCTCCCCCTGGGGAATCGTGACGGCACTCACGCGGACACCGCCAGGACGAGTCGTTTTTGCTGTAAACTGGAGACCAGCGCGAAATCCCCGCCAGGGTTGATCTGAAGCTGATCGCCGGTGTGCAGGATGAAGTCTTCCCCATCCATCGTGACCCACGCACTGCCAAACAGGACTTCGACAGTCTGTTCTTTGCGCTCAATCCGCAGCGGCTTGGAGCCGCTGAGATAGTGAATGCGGCGGGCGTTTTCCGCGTGTGGGTGCGGGTTGGTCTCTGCAACTGGGACGTTGTGGTTCTGCATGGTCATTCTCTCTCACTTCATTTGGTGCTTCACTGCCTCTGTACAGTACGGCATTCAGAGTCAGGTTGTCACCTCACCAAAGTTAGGTCTTGGCACGGGAATCAGTAGGGACTTCTTCTATGAGCGAGACACTGACCGAACGCGAGCGTGAAATCCTTCGTTTGATCGCTGATGGGCACTCGAATGGCGACATCGCGCGCGCGCTCACGCTGACCGTGGGGACGGTCAAGTGGTACAACACGCAGATCTTCAGCAAGCTGGGCGTGCGCAGCCGGACCGAGGCGGTGGCGCAGGCGCATCGCTGGGGGATCGACGGCGACGGAGCCGAGGCAGCGCGCGAGGACATTCCGCAGGCGTTCGACCTGCCCGCGCAGCCCGTGCCCTTCACCGGGCGGGCGCGTGAACTGGCGGAACTGGATGCGCTGTGCCAGGACAACAAGCATCGCATGATCACCCTGGTAGGTCCTGGCGGCATTGGCAAGACGCGGCTGGCGCTGGCGCTGGCGGAACGCCGCGTATCCCGCTTCGCCGATGGCGTGACGTTCGTCCCGCTCGCGCCGCTGCGCGCGGGCGACAGCATCGCGCCTGCCATCGCCGCCGCGCTCAACCTGCGCATCACGGAGGGCAGTTCACCCGCCCAGCAGATCATCACCCATCTGCGCGGGCGGCAGACGCTGCTCCTGCTCGATAACTTCGATCTGGTGCTGCCGGAAGCCGCCTTCGCCGCCGAACTGCTGCGCGCCGCGCCAGGGCTGCGCATCCTGGTGACCTCGCGCGAACGGCTCAATCTGCTCGAAGAGACGGTCTATCGCCTGGATGGGATGACCCTGCCGAGCGCGGACAATGAGATCCCTGCGGACAACGAGTCCGTGCGGCTGTTTCTCCATCAGGCGGCGCGCGTGCGACCGGATTTTGAAGCCGACGAAGACACCCTGCGCCAGATCGCCGAGATCTGCCGCCTGGTCGAAGGGATGCCGCTGGCGCTGATCCTAGCGGCGGCGTGGGTCGAGATGCTGACGCCGAAAGAGATCGCCGACGAGATCCGGCGTGGCGTGGACTTCCTGGCGACCGAACTGCGCGACATCCCGGAACGGCATCGCAGCCTGCGCGCCATCTGGACATCGACCTGGGCGCAGATGGATGAGCGCGAATTGCAGGCATTCGCGCGCATGACGGTCTTTCGCGGTGGTTTCACGCGCGAGGCGGCTGAGAAGGTCGTCGGCACCGATCTGCGCACGCTGATGGGGCTGGTGCATAAATCGCTCGTGCGCCGGGATGACGATGGGCGCTTCAGCCTGCACGAGCTACTGCGCCAGTATGCCGAAGAAGAACATCAGCGCATGCACGATGCCGCGTATACGCTGCGCAACCACAGCCAGTATTTTCTCGAAAGTGTGATGGCATCGAACGGCGAAGCCATCGACGTGCTGACGCCGGATTTCGAGAACATCCGCGCTGCCTGGGCGTGGGCGATTGCGCATGGCGAATGGGAAATGGCGGCAGACTCGCTCACAAGCTTTCAGAGCTTCTGCTCGCGCATCGGGCGCTTCCTCGAACTACGCGCCCTCTATGACTCGGTGCTCCTGCGAGAAGCCGACATCCCGACCGCGCTTCGCCTGCATGTGCATGGCTGTCGCGGCGCGGCGCACTTCGCGCTCGGCGAATTTGATCAGGCGATTCGCGACTGGCTGTGCGTCTACAGGGAGGCGCAGCGGAGCGGAGATGAGACGCTTCAGCGGTTGATGCTGGTGCGGCTGGGCAAGGTCTATCGCCGCGCGGAGCGTCATCTTGATGCCAAGCAGGTGCTGACCGCTGCCATCGCCACCGCGCGCGCCGACGACGACCTGGCGACCGCGGCGGACGCCCTCTATCACCTGGGCACGGTGCATTGGAGCGAGGGCGAAAACCAGGCGGCGCTCGCCAACCACCGCGAGGCGCGCCAGATCGCGCAGCGGCTGGGACTCAGCGATGTGACGGCGATCCATTCGCTGCATGGGCTGGGCGAGGCGCTCCATCATGCTGGCGAGCCGCAAAAGGCGCGCGAGAGCTTTGAGGCGGCGTATGCGCTGGCACTGCGCATCACGCATAACGAACAGATTGCAGAAAACCTGGAGATGATCGGCTGGGCGCTGCTGGGGATGATGGGCTTGGGGGATAACAGGCTGGCGCAGCAGCACTTCACACAGGCGCTCGAACTCTCCGAACGGGCGCACATGAGCTGGCATACCGCCTGCACGCTGCACGGGCTGGCAACGGCACAGGCAGCGCTCGGCGATTACGAGCGTGCCATCGAGTCAGCGCAGCGCGGCATTCAGCTTTCGGAAGAGGTCGGCGTCAGCCGTTTTGTGGCGATGGGGTTAGAGACGCTGGGGACGATCTACCAGGACATGGGGCGATACGCCGAGGCGGAGACGCTCCACAATCGCGCGATCCAACTAATGATGCGTCAGGAATGGGCGTTCTGGCAGCCACGCCTCCTGGCGAACCTGGCGCTCGACCGTCTGCGCGCGGGCGACCTGAACGTCGCGAGTATGCTGCGGCAGGCGCTGGAGTTGGGCGTGAGCAGTGGGCAGATCGCACACGCGGTACGGGCGTTGGAGGCGCTGGCGGAGTTCCATATCGTGCGCCGCGAGCCGGAGGTGGCGCTCGCCTACGCCACACAGCTTATGCAGATCGCCGAGCTGGGCGGGATGCGGCAGATGATGGGCAGCGCGCAGTACTGGCGAGGGGAGGCGCTGCTGATGATGGGGATGCGTGAGGAAGCGCTGTCGGCGCTGGCAGCCGCGCAGACGCAGATCGAAGCGGCGGGGCATGCCCTGCTGCTGCGCATGATCCACGGGGCGCAGGCGCGCGCAGCAGCGGGCTAGAGCGTCTCCTGCTGCGGGTCGCTTCTCAACCCTTAAAAGACATCATGAGATCCGTTCGAAGAGTATTTCCTTGAAGCGCGCCGCGTCGATCTTCAGGCAGACGCTGGCGTTGGATGGGCGGTTGAGCAGACGGTGCTCGTCGATGATGAGCTGCCCATAGGTCGCCTCGCTCCTGTGTTCGACGGCGCAGAACGCCGCAATCTCCTCGCGAATCACGTCCGGGTAGAGCGCGGCGATCATGGCGACCGGGTCGGGCAGATCGAAGCCCACTTTACCCCACGAGCGCGCGTTGTAGTCGATCAGCGTCGTGTTACAGCGGACGCAGAATGCCGCGCGCGCCGACCCGGTCGCCATCAGGTGGTCGATGTCCTGCTGCGTGATGAAGGTCTCGTCCGTGCTGCAATCCCAGCCGACGAAGCGCAGCGGCAGCCCGCTGTTCAGGACGACCTGCGCCGCCTCAGCATCGACAAACAGGTTGAACTCGGCGACCGGCGTCATGTTGCCTGCGCCGCGACCCTGCCCGCCCATGATCGTCACCTGCTTAACCTGCGCGGCAATTTCCGGCGCTTTCAACACGGCGAGCGCCAGGTTGGTCAGCGGACCGAGCGTGACGATTTCGATCTCGCCCGGGTACTGCGCGGCGACCTCGATGATGCGGTCAACGGCGTGCCCCGGCGCGGCGGTCAGCGTGGGCGGCGGCAGGTTCATCTCGCCCATGCCGTCGCTGCCATGCACGAACTCCGAGGTGATGAGTGGGCGCAGCAGCGGCTTGCCCGCCCCGCGATAGACGGGCGGCGCGTACGTCCCCGCCTGCTCGATAGAGTGGAGCGCATTGGTGACGGCGAGGTCGAGCGGCAGATTGCCCGCCACGACAGTGATCGCCTCGACATGAATCGAGAGGTCGCGCAGGGCGAGGATGAGCGCGACCACGTCGTCTGAGGCGGTATCGGTGTCGATGAGAAAGTGGCGCATGAGGTGCCTTTGCAGGGTGACGCGAAAGCCTGATTTTAGCGCATGATGTCGTCGCACCTGGCAGACGGTCAGCGCCCTACAACGCTTCCTGCTGCTGGTCGCTGGCAAAGGTGTTCAGGCGCACGGCGGCGAGGTCGTCTTCGTCGATGTCCAGTGTTTGCCCGATCACTGCCTCAACACGCCGCACCAGCGCTAACGCATCCAAGCCATATTCGCGCATCAGATACTGCCTGCTCGCGCCGTGAATGTAGGTGTCCGGGATGCCGATGCGATGCAGCTTCACGCCGACGCCATGCTCCGCCATCAGTTCCGCCACCGCCGTGCCCAGCCCGCCCATGATCGTGTGGTTCTCCATCGTGATCACGCCATACCGCGCGTTCGCCGCCGCTTCGATTACGGCGGGGTCGGCGAACGGCTTGAGCGTCGTGACGTGCAGATGCGTCAGCGAGACGCCGCGCTCGCGCAGCACATGGGTGGCGCGCATCGCTTCTTCGGTGCAGATGCCCGTCGAAAGCAGGGCAATATCTGTGCCCCGGCTGAGGACGCGCGCGCGCCCCAACTGCATCGGCTCGTGGGCGGCGAACAGGCGCGGAATTTCGCCGCGTATCAGGCGGATGTAGACGGGACCCTCGACCGCCTGTGCCACGCCGAGCACCGACTCGACATCGGTCGCATCGCCTGTTTCCAGGATCGTCAGGTTGGGCAGCGCGCGCAGCACGCCGAGGTCGTCAATCGCCTGATGCGTCGCGCCGCCCGGTGTCGTCACGCCCGGCAGAAAGCCGACCATCCGCACGCGCAGATTGGGATACGCAATCGACATCTCGATCTGGTCGAGCGCGCGGCGGTACATGAAGACCGCGAAGGTGTGCACGTAAGGCGTGTAGCCTTCGCGCGCCATCCCACCCGCGAAGCTCATCATGTTTTGCTCGGTCAGCCCCATCGAGAAGAAGCGTTCCGGGTAGGTATCGCGGAAGGTATCGACCTCGCATGATGACGTGAGATCGCCGGAGAGGACGACGACCTCCGGGCGCGTGCGGGCGAATTCGACCAGGTTGCGCGCATGAACGCGTGTGAGCATTTCAAGCATAGTGTCCCTATAAGCGGCGTTGTGCTGTGTGTAGTGATGAGTGATGAGATGGTGCGTGGTGCGCAGTGCGTAGTGCGTAGTGCGAAAAAGCAATCCGAAGCTCGTTCGCACCACGCACCTCGCACAAGAGCCTCGTCACTCATCCCTCATCACTCGTAACTGTTCCTGATAACGTTCCCGCTCGGCGTCGCTCTTAAAACGAATGTAGTGCAGATGGGGATAGCGCTCGTGCAGCAGGTCGATGCCGCGATAGGGGATCGTCCTGCCGAGGATGAACAGCGGTCGCCCGATATGGGGTGTTTCGCCCGCCTCCGCCAGCGCTTCCAGATCATGCCCATCGACTTCGACGGCGGACGCGCCGAACGCCTCCAGCTTGGCGCGCAGCGAGCCGATGTTCATCACCTGATCCATGCGCCCATCGACCTGCTGATTGTTCACATCGACCACCACGCGCAGATTGTCGATTTGGTGATGCGCCATGACCGTGACCGCCTCCCAGACCTGCCCCTCCTGAAACTCGCCATCGGACATGAAGACCCAGACGCGCCCCGTATCGCCGCGCAGTTTACGCGCCAGCGCCACGCCCGCCGCCTGGCTGATCGCCTGCCCGAATGAGCCGCCTGTCACCTCTAAGCCCGGCGAGTGCTCGCCACCGATCATCTCGACCGAGCTGCCATCGGCATTGAACATCGCCAGCGCCTCCGGCGACATCCGCCCCGCCTCGATCAGCGCGGCATAAAGCGCCATCGCGTAATGCGTCGGCGAAAGGATAAAGCGATCCAGGTCGGGTGCCTGCGCGCCGTTGTAGACACCGCCGTTGACATGATGGGGGTTGCGCGCGCTCGGTGCGCCCTGAAAAGGCGGCGGGATCGGCGCGCCCAGGCTGGGACCGAGGCGCATGTAGTGCGTGTAGAGCATGGCGAGCAGTTCCGCCGACGAACACGCCTGACTTAGATAGCCACCGTTGGCGCGGATGGTCTGCTCCAGCACACGCCGCCGGATGCCCGCTGCTGCCTGTCGTACCTCGTCAAAAGAAGCCATAAGCACCCCAAGAGTACAAGATGTCTCAATATTCGCATCAGCCCTCACCCCCAACCCGCTTCCGCTCTGCATCCAGCGTCCCGAACGCGGAGTACCGCTGGGAGAGGGGAGCCGGATGTAGGGGCGGGGCTATGTCCCCGCCCGTCTGGAAGTCCCTCTCCCAGGCGTACTCGCTGTTCGGGAGAGGGATTTAGGGTGAGGGCAAGTCACCTCACTGCAACTGTCCGCCCTTGAACCGTAACCGGTGGGGGTGAGGTTAAGGAGCCTCGTTCGCCACCTGTTCGGTGATCTCGCGCGCCGCAACAAAAGCATCGAGCGCAAACTGCGCATTCATCACCTGGGCGTTGGCACCCACGCTCACAGAATTCTCGCCGCACGAGATGACGAGTTGGTTCCAGCCGTTGCGCACCGCGTCCAAACTTGTGTTGATCTGCGTGACGGCGAGCGCTAAGTTGGGCGCGCTGGCATCAAGCCCGGGCGGCAATGTCACCGCGCCTGGAATCTCTGGCGGCGTCACCGAGCATCCGGTGCTTGTGCCGCTGTTTCGTGCTTCCGTCCAGTATTGCAGCAGAAGGGTTGCCGCGCCCGCTTCGCCTGCCATGCTGTCAATCAGGAAATTGATCTCGACGATCTGCGTCGCCAGATCGACCGTGGGGCTGGGCGTGACCTGCGGCGCAAGCGTCGGCGTCGCCGTCGGCAGCCCCAGGATCGTATTGAGGGTGGGCTGCAATTCGGCAAATGCTGCGCGGATTTGCACCAACGGCTGTAAGACGATGCCAGAATCGGCGGTCGTCAGCGTGCGGGTTCCGGCGCAGGTTTCATCGTACGGCGTGCGCGCTGCCAGGGTCTGATCGCGCAGATCGTTCAGGCGCTCGACCAGGAAAGCGATGTCGCCATGCTCCGCCATATCCGCCGGCGACATCAGATACGTCTCCGGATCGCTGAAGGTCGCAGCGCACGTCACCGTCTGCCCACTTAGCAAGCGCTGGTACTCGCCAAAGAGCGTCTCGCCGTCGCCGCGCAGGGCGTTGAAATATGCCTCCGAGTCGGCGATCAGCGTGGCGCGGTCGCGGTCGGGAGCCGTCACTGCCTCGACCACCTCGGCGACTTCGCCAAACTGCGCACGAATTTCGCTGCGAAAGACGTAGGCAGCGCTGAGGATGCCGAGCAGAATGAGCAGCAGCAGCACGCTTTGCAATATCGTGCCATTAGGCGCGCGCCTCCCCAGGCGACCTTCGACCTCGACGCGCTTGAGGAGCTTTTCGACCTGTTCGGTCTTCCCGCGCTGCATCGCCCGGTCAATCGCCTTAAACTGCCCCAAGGCATAGGCAGCGGCTTTGCGCACACGCCTGTCCTCGTCCGTCTCGTAAACGTCGATCAACTCGCCGACCGCATCCGCCGCGCCCGCCTCGCCCAGGTAGAGCACCGCTGCGCGCCGCGCCTTTGGATCGGAGGATTGCAGTTCACCCAGTTGACGCTCGATTTCACGCTCGCGTTCGCGCGCTTTTGCTCGTTGTCGTGGCTCGCCCATAGTCGATTACGCTCCAGATGGGTTGGCGTTCGTTTGCACGATTGTAACTCTCTTCATGATAGAGCACTTCTGCGAACATGCTTCACAAATGTTGTGACTCCGCTCCGCCAATTGGCGGATGTCCACGATGGACTTATACGGTTATACTTTATCTGAGACCAATCATGCCCAATTGTCGGCGGGCAGGCAGAATCCACCGACTGCCCTGAGTGGAGCACGTCCGATGCCAAGTCCTGAACTGAATGTCCCCATCGACCGAGAGAGCGAAGAACCGATCTATCGCCAGCTCATCCGCCAGATTCGCGCCCAGATCGAAAGCGGCGCGCTGACGACCGGCGCGCGCCTGCCCGCCAGCCGCGAACTGGCGGACGAACTCGCCATCAGCCGCATCAGCGTCGTCAATGCCTACGCCGAGCTGCGCGCCAGCGGTTACCTGAGCGCACACGCCGGGCGCGGCACGTTTGTCGCGGGCAGCGCCGATGCGCTGACGCCCGTGCACAATGGGAATGGGCATCTCCGCGCGCTGAACGCCGCCACTGCCAGCCTGCCCGCGCCCCTGCTCGACAAATCGCTGCGCGAACTGATGAACATGGCGCGCAAGCCCGGCATCATCAACTTCGGTCCCGGCGCGCCCCCCGTCGATTTCATCCCCGTCATGCAAATCCGCGATGCCATCAATCATGCCATCGACCGCGATGGCGCGAAAGTCTTCGGCTACGAAGCGCCGGAAGGGTTTCAGCCGCTGCGCGCCAGCGTGCGCGACTACGTCAGCGCGTTCGGCATCCAGTGCAGCGCGGAAGATGTTCTGATCACCGGTGGCACGCAGCAGGCGCTCGACCTCGTCATGCAGTCGGTGCTGGGTGAACATGATGTGATGGCGACCGAAGACCCGACGTACATCGGCGTGCTCGACCTGGCGCGCACCCGGCGCATGAGGATTCTTCCGGTTCCGCATGACGGCGATGGGATGCGCCTGGATGTCCTGGAAAATTATCTGCTCGATCACCAGGTGCGCCTGATCTACGTCATGCCGACCTTCCACAACCCGACGGGCAGCGTCATGCCCATGCACCGCCGCCGCCAACTGCTGGCGCTGGCGAATCAGTACCGCGTGCCGATCCTCGAAGACGGCGTCTACCACGAGCTGCGCTATGAGGGCGAGCCGCTGCCGCCGCTCAAGGCGCTCGACGAACACCAGAATGTCATCCACGCCAGCGGTTTCACCAAGAACCTGGTGCCCGGTCTGCGCATTGGCTATGTCATCGCGCACGGCAGCGTCTACGAACGGCTGGCGCGCGTCAAGGCGACGGCGGATATTTCGACGCCGGGGCTGAACCAGCGCGCGATCCAGCTTCTGCTCGAACATGGCATCCTGGCGCGCCAGCTCGAACGCAATAACCAAGAACTCCGGCGGCGGCGCGATACCGCCATTCGCGCTGCCGAGCACCACCTCCCGACGGAGGTGCGTTGGACGCTGCCGCAGGGTGGGCTATACTTATGGCTGGAACTGCCGCACGAGGGACCCAACGCCGCTGAGTTGTATCTGAGCGCGGTGCAGCACGGCGTCGCCTATGCGATGGGCACCGTCTTCTTCGGCAATGGCGGGGGCAATTACCACCTGCGCATCAACTTTGGCGCGCATAAGCCGGAGCAAATCGAAGAAGGCTTCCGACGCCTGGGACGCGCCTGGCGGGATCTCTCGAAACATTACGCCGATTACGAGAAGGCACTGCTTTTATAGAGGAGTGAAAAGTTGAAAGCAGAAAGTTGAAAGTGGGCAGTCGAGAAAGCGTGCGTTCCACTTTTGCCTTTTTCTTTTGACCCTGATTTCATGGATGACATCAGCGAAACCATGCGTGATTACCTGGCGGCGCTTTACCGCCTGGATGATCGCGAACGCGAAGACAACACCACCTACGTGAGCACGTCTGCGCTGGCGGAAAAACTCGATGTCAGCGCGCCGGCGGTCAACCGTATGGTGACGAAGCTGCGTGAACATCACTTCCTCGTCCACGAACCCTACCAGGGTATCCAACTGACTGACACTGGACGCCGAGAAGCGCTCAAACAGCTTCGACGTCATCGCATCGTCGAGGCATTCCTGGTCAATGTCATGGGGTTTGGCTGGCACGAAGTCCATGAAGAAGCCGACCGCATGAGCCAGAACCTGAGTGACGGACTGGCAGAACGCATGAGGATGATGGCGGGCAACCCCACCACCTGCCCACATGGCGAGATGATCCCCAACGCCGATGGCTCGCTGCCCGAATTGCACGATCTGCTGCTCACCGATGCTCCGCTCAAGACGCCTCTCGTCCTGACGCGGGTGCGCACCCGCGAGCAGGATCGTCTCGAATATCTGGCGGCGCTGGGGCTGATGCCTGGGGCACCGCTGGAACTGCTGACCCTCGCGCCGTTTCATGGTCCCGTCCAGCTGCGGGTTGGCAAGGAATATCGCATCATCGGGCACAACCTGGCGCTGATGATCCGGGCGCGGGTGGAGAACGGATGATTGCCCGCGATGCGTGGGTTCGCCTATAATGAGACGTAGGGGCGACCCATGGGTCGCCCCTACGGTCGGCTATTTGATGTTGGAGCTTGCCTTGTACGTAACGGATGTGTACCCGCGCCCTGCGCAGCTTCCTTCGCCCAACCCGGATCTTTCGCCACGCGATGTCGTCATGATCCAGTTGGAAGCGCTGCAAAACAACGATCTCTACGACCACAATGGGGGCATCCGCGTCGCCTTCGAATATGCCTCGCCTGATAATCGCGGCTTCATCGGGCGTGTCGAACGATTCATCGAACTGGTCAAGAATCCGCTCTATCGTCCATTGATTGGCTTTCAGCAGGCGACGATTGGCGGCGTGCTGATCCTGGGGGATCATGCGCAGATCCAGGTCGAAGTGCTGGATGTCCAGGGCAAGCGCGTGCGCTATGTCTGGTCGCTTTCGCGTCAGGAACAGGCGCCCTACGAAGACTGCTGGATGACTGACGGGGTCATGTTAGGATAAAAACCGCGATGCCAAAACTGTTCATCAGCTACAGCCGCACGGACGAGGTTTTCGCCCGTCAGCTTGCGACATCGCTGTCGGGGATGGGGGCGGACATCTGGATCGACATTCGTGACATCCCCGCTGGCTTGAAGTGGAGCAGCGCCATTCAGGAAGGCTTGGATCGCTGCGATGCCATGATCCTCATCATCAGCCCGGCGTCGATGGCGTCGCAGAATGTCGAAGACGAATGGCAGCATTATCGGGATCGCGGCAAGGTCATCGTCCCGGTCATGATCCAGCCTGCGCAGCTCCATTACCAGCTTGGGCGCCTGCAATACATCAGCTTTCATACCCTGCCGTACAACGTCGCGCTGACCCAGCTTCACGCCGAACTCTATCGCAAAGGCATCCTCCTCAGCCCGCCGCCCAACGCCGTCACGACCCCTGTGCCGCGTGCGCCCGCAGGCTATGCCGCGCCGCCACCGTCGCTGTCGTCGTCACAGCCTATGCCCGTCGCCCGCCCCAAACGCGGCGGCAGCAGCTTCCTCACGCTGGGCTGCGTCGGGCTGCTGGTCATCGGCGCGGTGATCGGCGTGGGCGCGCTGCTGGCGGGGAACTTCCTCAACCCTGGCAGCGCACTCAGCAGCTCTGCTCAGACGGCGACCTCCATCGTCGCCACCAACCAGGCAATCGGGACGGTCGCCGCTGGCACCGCCACCGCGAGCGCCGGGACCCCCGCGCCGCAGCATGGGAGCATCAGAATCGTCTCAAGTTCGGCGCGCGTCCGCAGTGGTCCCGGCACCAACTTTGATCAGGTCGCCCAGGTGCTGGCTGGGGAGATTTATGAGGTGATCGCTCAGGCACCGTCTGGTACGGGCACGGGCGAGACGTGGTTCCTGATCGACCTGCCCAATGGCACTTCGGGTTGGGTGTCTTCAGAGCCTGTCGATCTTCAGCCGGATAATGCCGTCCCGCCCACCGCCATGACCGTGCCTCCCACGCCGACAGTGATTGCAGCCACTGCCACCGCCACCGACAGCCCAACCGCGACGGCGACGAGCGCACCAGGCATCGACAGCGCGACCGATGTCATTCAGGTCACGATTACGGCGGCGGGCGTGCCTTATAACTTCGGCTTCAGCTCCGGGCGCTTCAATTCGCTGCGCGTCAGCGCCACACCTTACGCGGGTGGAGCGATGCACGTCGTCGTGCGCAACGCCCAGGGCAGCGTGATCAACGACCAGTTGAACGTCGGCGAATTCACCATCCCGCTCGTGACGAACAGCGATTACACGCTGGAAGTCACCGATACATCGGGCGGGACGGGCAGCTTCAACCTGGTGCTGGAACGGTCGGTCGTGGCGGGAAATTAACACATTATCTGCCTGAAGTTTTGGTGATTATGTTTTACGCAGTGGGCGATATTCACGGATACTCTGACGTCCTGCTCAGTCTGCTCTATAAGGCTGGTTTGATTAACATGCGAGGGGCATGGGCGGGCGGCGCAGCCACGTTGGTGCTCGTCGGCGACTTCGTCGATCGCGGACCGGACAGCATCGGCACAGTCGCCACTGTGATGCGCCTGCAGGAAGAGGCGGCGGCGGCGGGCGGGCGCGTGCTCGCCACGCTCGGCAACCACGATCTCGCGCTGGTGCTCGCCAAGCGCTGCCCGGACGTGCGGGCGGGGGACGGCGAAACCTACATGACCTTCTGGGAATGGATCGGCGGTGCCCGTGCCGACCTTGCCATCCCCGATGCGCAGGTCGAATGGCTGGCGCGGCTGCCCGCCATGCTGATGATCGAAGACACGCTGGTCATCCACGCCGATAGCAGCTTTTACGCCGATTACGGCAAGACCATCGAGCAGGTCAATCGCAATATCGCGCGCATCGTGAACGAGCAGGATGTCGCGGGCATGGCGGAACTTTCGCGGCGCATCAGCCAGCATCAGGATTTCTGGGTCAAGCCTGAACGCACCATCCCCTTTCTGGAGCGCTTCGGCGCGCGCCGCCTGCTGCACGGGCATACGCCGATCCACAAGCTGATCGGGCGGACGCCAGACGACGTTCGCAAGCCGCTGATCTACGCGGGGCAGCGCTGCATCAATCTGGATGGCGGCATCTACCTCGGCGGGCGCGGCTTTGTCTACGCGAGTGACGAGTGAGGCGCGCGAACAGCGGCGATACGCGCACGGAGGTCTTCACGCCACCGTAGGGTCGTCGCGTGTATGCAGCAGGATGAGCAGCATCGAGACGGGCGTTTTGGCGACCACGCTGTGCGGCAGACGCGCCTGCATCCGCAGCCAGCTACCCGCGTGGGCATCAAAGCGGTTGTCGCCCAGCGTGACGGTCGCCTCGCCTGACAGGAAGTGGATGATGGCATCCTGCGCAGCCGTATGTTCGGAAAGCGACTGCCCGGCAGCGAAACCGAACAGGACGACTTTTGCCCCTTCGTCCTTATGGATCGTGCGGCTGATGATGCTGTCGTCCGGCATAGCGCCCAGCAGCTTCTCAAGGTCGTCGATGAACAGGTAAGGCGCGGAATTCGGTGGGGTACTCATGACAACTCCTCTATTGTGCTTGCAGATACCACTGGATCGCCCCGGCGATTGCTTCAGGGCGAACATCGTAGGTGAAGGTCGCACGCAGACGCCCTTGCGGGTCAATCAGGTATGAGCGTGTCGAATGGTCGATGGTATACACCGCCTGCGATCCTGAGTCCAGACGGCGGCTGTAGTAAAAGCCGTAATCAGGCTGGATGCGCGCCAGCGTCTCGTCGTCGCCAGAAAAGCCGATGAACGCCGGATCGAAGTTGTCGAGATAGTCATGCAGCGCTTGCGGCGTGTCGCGCACACCATCGACGCTGACATACAGGAAGTCCACCTCTGCCGCATCCTCGCCCAGCAGTTCCTTGACTTCCCGATACTCGACCAGAGTCAGCGGGCAGAAATCCGGGCAGTGCAGATAGCCAAAGAACATCACCCGCCACTTGCCATTCAAGTCGCTCAGGCGCATCGCCTCGCCGCTGCTGCTCGGCAGCGTGAAGTCCTGGAGCTGAACTGGCGGCTCGACAACATCGCCGATATAGCGCGATGGGAGCGCCGTCGGTTCGGCGACAGGCAGCGTCGGCTCGTCAATGCGTATGCGGGTGGTGATGGGCGAACAGGCGCACAGAAGCAGCAGCGCCAGAGACAATAAGCCGGATGTGATGTTCCAGCGCGCCAGAGATAGCATGATATGTACCTCACCTCGTATTCGTAGGGGCGCAGTGCACTGCGCCCCTCCCTTCGTCCTCTAATGTCCCGAACTTTCCGGCAGCGTCTCACCGCTGAAGATGCCGGGCTGCGCTTCGCCTTCGACCACCAGGAAGCCTGCCAGCCCGCGCTCAAGCCGACTGAGCGAGTGATCGACCAGGATATAGTTGCCCGGCACATCAACCTGGAATTCGACAATCGTGGAGCCGCCCGTCGGCACGAAGGTCGTCTGCACGTTGGTGAGCGGGTCGCTCGTCAGCGCGCCTTCAGGGAAGACACGGTCGAAGATTTCGCCGATGACATGGAACGACGAGGTGTAGTTGGGTCCGCCGACGCCGAAGTAGATGCGCACCGTCTCGCCCACATTCGCCTTGAGCGCATTGTCGCCTGTCAGCCCGCCGACCGCGCCGTTGAAGACCAGATAGTCGGCATCTTCGTCGCGCATTCCTTCATAGTCGAAGGGTTGGTGACCGGCTGTGCCAAACTCGAAGCCGGTGTAGATGTCGCCCTGCATGACGTAGTACTCGCGGTCTACCGGGGGCAGCCCACCGGGCGGCTCGACCAGTACCAGACCGTACATGCCAGAGCTGATGTGATGCGGGATGCTGGCGGTCGCGCAGTGATAGACGTACAGACCGGGGTTGAGCGCCTGGAAGGTGAACTGCGTCTCGCCGCCGGGCAGCGTGCTGGTGTAGACCGCGCCGCCGCCGGGACCCGTCACGCTGTGCAGGTCAATCGAGTGCGGCAGCAGGCTGCTTTCGTCGTTATGCAGGTGAAACTCGACCGTATCGCCCTGGCGGACGCGCAGCATCGGACCCGGCACCTTGCCGTCGAAGGTGAAGTACTCGAAGGTCGTGCCGTCGGCGAGGATTCCCGTCACCTCGACGGTGTCCATATCGACGCGCAGCGTGATGGGTCCGCGATCTTCGATAGGCGGCGGCACATCTGCCGGGCTGCGCACAATCGAGACGGCATCGACGGCGGCGGGTTCCGGCGTGGCGACCATCGCATGATCCATCGCGCCAGTCCCCTGCGAGTCCGCCAGTTCGGCGCTTTCGCCGACCGCGACCTCACCATTGACGCGCAGCTTGCCGAACATGCCGATTTCGCGGTGACCGGGCACGCTGCAATAGTAGTCGAATTCGCCCGGCATGGTGACGAGAAATTCGAGCGTGATCGTCTGCTCGTCTTCGAGCATCTGCCCGGTCGTGACGTTGAATTCATTGATGGTCAGGTCATGCAGCACGGGGTCGCCGTTGACGACCGTCAGGCGAACGGTGTCGCCGACATTCGCCTCCAGCATTGGGTTGATCTCCCCGTCAATGCTGCCGCCCACACCCTGGAACGCCATCGGCGGCGTCTGCCCCAGAACGGTGCGCAGCGTGTATTCGACGATCTTCGGCTCGGTCTGCGCTGCGACCGGCTGCGCTTCGGCTGGCGCGGTCGTCGCTGCGGCGGTTTCCTGCGCCTCGGCAGTGGGGAGGGTGATTTCGATTCGGAAGGGGAGGACGAGCAGGATCAGCAGCAGGAAGGCGAGCAGCGCCCCTGTCACCAACCCCGGATTGACCGACTTGTCGTTCATGATGGCTCCTTATGATTGCCGTTTTGGGCGGACAGCTTCGACGTCGTATAAGGGGCAGACTATCGCTTTAGGGAGGTGGGCAACTTCAGCCAGATGAAGTCGGGGGTGTTATTGGCAGTTCTTGTGACACAAATCACAAGCGCGCTATGACAGGTGTCACTCGCTGGCGATGCTGCGCAGGATGTCTTCGTCCAGAATCGTCACCTGCTGGCGGTCGAAACGGATCGCGCCCAGCAGTTCCAGATCGCGCAGCACGGTGCTGATGGTCTGCGGCGTGGTCGCCAGGTGGGCGGCAATGAGCGCGCGCGTGACGCCCTGCCCGCTCAGTGAGGGATTGTCCGTCTGCTGAAGCAGAAAACGCGCCAGCCGCATCAGCACCGGATAGAGGGCGAGGTTTTCGATCTGGTGGGTGAAGTAGCGCAGCCGCCCGGAGAGCACCTCGATCACACGCAAGGCGAACGTGCCGTCGCGTGCGATCAGGTCGCGCAGGAAGCTGGTCGGCAGGACGTACAGACTGGTGGGGCTAAGTGCGGTGGCATTGGCGGGGTTGACGCCGCCATCAAAGGCGCCGATGTCGTTGAAGGTGTCGCCGTCTCCACACAGGCGCAGGATGTGTTCCTGCCCGTTGGGTCGGAGCTTGAAGAACTTGACCCGCCCGTGTGCGATCATCCACAGACCCGCCGACGGCTCGCCCTCGAAAAAGAGGGCTTCCCCCGCTGTCGCGCTGCGCAGCGCGGCGTGCGCCGCGATTTCGGTCAGGCGCGCGGACGTCAAGCCTGCGAAATAGGGCAGCCGCTGAAGATACAGTTCCAGGTCCAATCCACCTGCCACGACGACAGAGACCTCGCAATTGGCACACATGCTGCGCTGATTGTGATCCAGAGTCGTCTGGCAGGCAACGGTGTTGGATCAGGTGGCTTCCCAGACCGGCTCGCCATTCATGATGCGGGCAAGCTGACTCGGAAAGCGATCCGGATCGACTGGTTTGGCGATGAAACCCTGGAAGCCCTGCCCGTACACGGTGTTGATCTCCGAGACATGCACCGTATTGGCGACCACCGGGACATGCGCAAAGCGTGCATCCGTGCGCAGCCAGCGCAGCACTTCATAGCCGTTGGCACCCGGCATTTCCAGATCAAGGAACACGAGGTCTACGCTGCCGATCTCATTCATCACTGATTCCAGCAGACCCACCTGAGTCACGATGGTGTATGTCCAGCCTTCATCGCTGAGGAGCATCTTCAGCACCTGGGCGTTTTTGGCGTTGTCGTCCACGATTAATGCATGCATGAGTTTTCTCCTCTAGCCCTTCGTCGTCATTCTACTCATACCCTGAAAACGTTCGCCTGCGTACCAGACCTGCTCGCCCGCCAGCACCGTCAGAATTTGCTGTGGCAGCAGTTCATCGTCAACTGGCTTGGCGATATACCCGTTGAAGCCAAGACCCCTCGTCTTCGCGATGGAATGGGTGGGTTCGGCGGCGGAGATGGCGATGATCGGCACCTGGGCGAATTCCTCACGCGCCCGAATCTGCTTGAAGATGTCGTAACCGCTAATGCCCCCCATCAGGAACATCAGATCGAGGATGATGAGATCGACGGGTTGGAATGCCTGAAGACGCTCCACCGCGCCGGACGCCCAGCGGTCGAATTCAAGGACTGCACCGTGAGAACTGTCGAGGATCATGTTGTAGATCGTGCGGTTACGCAAATCATCCTCGACGATAAAGATGCGTTTGTGTTGTAGCAGCATAATTGATCTGCTCTCCTTTAGCTCAAAATACGCCAGACGTGTTCCCCACCCAGGATGCTGTGAACCGTGCTGGGGAATGTGTCCATGTCGAGCGGTTTGGCAATGCAGCCATCAAACCCCGCCGTACGTAACTGTTCCACTTCTTCGTTCATCACGCTGGCAGTCATGGCGATGATCGGCGTCTGTGAAAATGCCTCTGACTGGCGCAGCATTGCCAGCATCTCAAATCCCGAATACGGCTGAAGATGGATGTCGAGGAAGATCAAGTCTGGCTTTGGTTCCAGCGCGTGAACCCGCTGCTGGAAATCCTGACTGTCTTCGAAGATTGTGACATTGCTCAACCCCATATCGTTCGTGATCATCCGCATGACCTTACGGCTGCGCGGCTCATCCTCTACATAGAGGATAACAGGTTGTTGATCGTCCATTATGCCTCCTGAAGTGTGAGCGCGGGTACTGGGGCGTCGGTACGATTGATCGGTATGGCGACGAAGAAAGTAGATCCTTTACCGACAGTGCTTTCGATCCAGATGCGACCCCCATGCGCCTGAACCAGACTTTGCGTGATCGGCATCCCCAACCCGGTGCCGCCGCCCTGTCGCAACCCTGTGTCAGTCTGCTTAAAGGGCGTAAAGACGGCTTCCTGATCTTCAGGCGCGATACCAGGACCTGTATCGGCGATTGAGAAGATCACCTCATCACCATGCGGACGTGCAGACACCGATACGCTGCCGTGCTGCGTGAATTTACAGGCGTTGGACATGATGTTGAGCAGAATCTGCAAAAGACGCTGCCGGTCGGCGCTGATGGTGGGGAGATCAGCGGAGATGTCCGATTCGATGATGACATCCTTGTCCTGTACCAACGCGCGACCGCTGGAGAGCGCGGTTTGCAGAAGCGCCGATAGTTCTACTGACGGCTCCAGGAATAGCTTGAGCGATCCCGCTTCGATCTTCGACATGTCGAGCACGTCGTTAATGAGGTTGAGCAGGTGCTTGGCGCTGTCAATCACCTCGTCAAGCGTCTCTTTCTGCTCGCTGGTGACGGGTCCCTGCGACCCTTTGGCGACGTAGCGCGTGAAGTTGATGATGGCGTTGAGCGGCGTGCGCAGTTCGTGCGACATGCTGGCGAGGAACGACGACTTCACCTTGTCCGACTGCTCGGCACGATGGCGGGCAGCCTGCGTTTCGATGAGACGCTGTTCGACCTGTTCCGCCATCGCGTTAAAGGCTTGACCGACACGCGCGATTTCATCGACATTGCCGACCGCTGCGCGTGTGGTGAGATCTCCCTGACCCAACTGGTCAGCGGCAGAAGCAAGGCTGCTCACCGATCGTGTCAGATTGTTGATGATGAATAACGCCACGACGACAAAGAAGGCGGAAAGAATACCGATGGTCGTCGCAATCTGCTGAGTGAGGCTGGTCTCCTGCTGCACCACGATGCTGATAGCACGAGCGAGGCGGTCCGCAAAAGTATAGACGGTCAACGCCGGATCGTGAATTGCGGCGTATGGGCTTGCCGCTGGATCGTCTTGCTCCAGCAAACTCGCTTCAATCAGACTCCGCAGCATAATCCAGCGCGCATCCAGCTCTTCAAACAGGGCAACCGCTGAGGAATTCTCGATGGCGACGACGCCCAATGTCGCATCGCCGAAGCGCAGCGCCTGCTGACCCTGATCAAAGTTGGCAACCAGAGTTTCGATCAATTGCAGGATACCTGCGCGCTCTGTTTCACTCAGCGGCTGCTCTAGACGGCTGAATGTTGTATCGATGAGGAGCGCGTTTGTACGCTGCTGACCGATCAGATTGACAATCGCCTGGTTATTGGCGGCGCTGTTCACCGCTCGCAACCCAAAGAAGAGCGCGGCAACCAGCATGAGCGCCAGTAATCCCATAGCCGCCAGCAGTTGGAAGCGAAATGAGTTACGCCATCTGGTCATGCTGTTGCCTTTACACTACTCTGGCGGCTCTGCGTGCGATTAGGCTTATAGAGCGCCAAGCCCAGCATCAAACTGCCCACGCCCAGCAGGAGCAGCGGCAGATAGACTGCCACCCAGTTGTAGGTGTTCAATTGCGAACTGACGCGGCTTGCGCTCATGATCAGATCGTCGCCTGTGGTCTCTGCACCCCATCGCGACACCGCATAGAGGCGCTCATTCGTCGCAGGGTCAATCACCCAATCTCCATCGCACCATTCGCGGAACTTGACGATCTCGCCCGTCCTCGGCTCAACCCAGTATTCGAGGCTGAAGTCAAAACACCAGACCTGCTGCCCAGGCTCAAGCGCGACAAGACTCATGTTGGCGAGAGTATCGTCGATTGCCTCATAATGCCCGAACAAGTAGGTATTGATTCCTGCAATGGTTTCCTCCCTCTGAAACGTCATCGGTAGGCTGAGATAGGTGTTGTTAGTGACAGTGTAGGTTGTGCTTTTGGCGACGTTTTGTGGCAGAAAGTAATAGTCTCCCTGGAACTCACCGTCCAGGTATCTCCCGGTCGCTGCGTCGACGGTCGCAGTGGACGTGAACTCCCACGTTACTGCGTTAGTGAGTGGATCACGAGTTTCGTAGTGGTCGGTGATGTTCACCTGTCCGACAGGCGCTCCATCCGCCTCTGCGGTGACCGTGCGAATCGAAATATTGAGCGGATCGTCGGCTAGAGTCGTGCCCTCCGCAAACTGCCCCGTCTCGTCGGGATAGCCGGTCAAGCCGATGGAGTTGACGTTCCATGTCCAGCCATCTGGAAACCGTTGCGAGAACATGCTCTCGCCGATGCCGAAGCGCACGACAGCCGCAGCAAGCATCAATACAATGCCTGCTATAGCAAGATACTTCTTCATAATGCCCCCATGTGTTGATACTCACTCTATATAAGAGCGATTTCTCATAATTAAATCTATACTACGTCAACAATTGTCAGCATTCATTGAGACCAAAGAGTTTTAACGAAATTCATGATTGAACCCATCACCTGCTATAATGGCGACCTTTCTGCCCGTCCACACAGGTCACTCCGTGCATTTACGCCGCCTGCTCGTCCTCATCGCCGCCGCCGCCCTGCTCATCAGCGTGCCGCGCTCGACAACCGACCCGCTCCTCGGCTTCATGGTCACCCGCCCGCCGTTTCCATCGCTGGCGTATGGCATTCAGGCGTTCCTGTGGTGGGATCATGGCTTCGCGGGGCGCGACCTCGATTGGGTCTACCGGATGGTCTTCTCGCACGTCAAGCAGACCTTCGCCTGGGAGGATGTCGAACCCGCGCGCGGCGTCTACGACTTCACGCAGAGCGACCGCATCCTCGACATGATCGAACAGCGCGGGCTGCACCTCGTCGCCCGCCTGAGCGACGCGCCGGAGTGGGCGCACCCCAGCGTCGGCGGCGTGCGGCATGTCGATTATGTTGATGCGCCGCCCGACGATGTCGCCGATTTCGCCCTTTACTGCCGCACACTGGCGGAGCGCTATCGCGGACGGATCGCCGCTTATCAGGTGTGGAACGAGCCGAACCTCAGCCGCGAATGGGGCAATCGCACGCCGGATGCCGCCGGGTATGTCGGGCTGCTGGCGGCGTGCAGCGAGGCGATCCGCGCCGCCGACCCCCAGGCGATCATCATCTCGGCGGGTTTGTCGCCGACCGGCAACTACGACAATACGGCACACCCCGATGACATCTATCTGCAAGCGATGTATGACGCGGGCTTCGAGCAGTTTGCCGATGTCGTCGGGATGCACGCGCCGGGCTATGCGCCGCCGCACATCTCGCCGGACGAGGCGGAGGCAAACGGCAGCCAGCGCTTCTTCACCTTCCGCCGCGTCGAAGACCTGCGCCGCATCATGGTGCGCAACGGCGACGCCGCGCGGCAGGTGGCGCTGCTGGAGGTCGGCTACACGACCAACCAGGTGCATGACGATTACCGTTGGTTCGCCGTCTCGGAAGAAGACCAGGCGCGCTACATGGTCGAGGCGTATGAGTACGCCGCCGGGCACTGGCGACCCTGGGTCGGGCTGATGTCCGCCATCTTCATCGCCAAGCCGGATTGGACGAGCGAGGATGAAGAATGGTGGTTTGCCATCACCACGCCGGATGGCTACACTCGTCCGGCATATATCGCGCTGGCGAACATGGCAAAATACTGCGACGATGGCGTCAAGCCGCCGCGCGCAGGCGACGATCCGGAGGCGCTCGGTCTTGTCCCCATCACTCCTTGCGGTTAGCTACTTCGTTCATTTGCTGGCGACGGTCATCTGGATCGGCGGCTTGATGGTCCTTACGGCGCTGGTCGTGCCCGCCGCCCGCCGCGCGCTGGGCGACGGCAGCATCGACCTGCTGCGCCGCCTGCGGACGCGCTTCACGCCGATCAGCAATCTCTGCCTCGTCGTCCTGTTTGCGACGGGCATGTTCCAGATGTCCGGCGACCCCAACTACGACGGCTTGATGCAGATCACCAACCCGTGGAGCGTGGCGATGCTGCTCAAGCATGTGGCGACGATTGGCATGGTCGTCTTCGCGCTCGTGCTGCAATATGGCGTCGTGCCCGCGCTGGAACGCGCCAGCCTGCTCGCCGAGCGCGGCAAGGGTGACGCGGCGGAGACGGCGCGCCTGCGCCGCCGCGAGGACGGGCTGATGTGGGTCAATATCGCGCTGGCGGTCGTGGTGCTGGCATGTACGGCATACGCTACGGCGGTGTAGGGGGGGATGCGGCTGCCCTACAGCTTCCGCGTCATCCCGCCCGAAAGCGACAAAGTCATCACCTCAGCGGCAGATACTCGATCTTGCCTGCCCAGTCAGACTCATCACTTGCCAGGATGATCAGCTCAAGTGAGTCAATTACAGGCGCAATGGGGCTTTGCTCGACCACCAGAAACACGCCCGGAACAGATAGTCCAGCATTCAATCGTGTATAGAAGATGTTGCGCATCGTATTCACATCATGCGTTAGTACCAAGAATTCTTGTTCTGCTGCATACCTCAGCACTTCATCATCGGGCGCGCCTGCGATCGCGGTATCCTGCACTCGTGTCATCTGCGCATCGGGCACACGACGCCAAACGCCGCGCAGAATGTCATTGTTGAAGTTTTCGTCGGCAAGGAACTTCACGTCTCATCCGCCTGAGCCAGCCTTTTAGCTTCCAACCGCGCCTGCAACTCAGCTTTCGAAACGTGTGGCGGATGCGTGGCTTCGTATTCACGACGCAGTCGCTCCCCTTCCTCGTCCATACGCGCGATATACGAATCCACTTCGTCGCGGTGTCGCAGGTAGTAGCCGAGCGCAAGGTAGACACTTTCCAGCGTGAGCGTGGGGTACATCTGCATAATGTGTTCGGGTGTTTCACCTCGATGAAAAGCATGAACCACCAGATCGAGCAGCACGCGCGTGCCGCTGACACGCATCCGCCCGTCATCGTCGTTGTAGATGGGGATCACTTCCGTAATCGGCGCATGGATCATGGTGTTCACCTCGCGCTGATGCGCTATCTTTAAGGTCATTCTAGCATATCAGAAAGACTCCCCATGCCGGATTGTGATGTCCTCCTGATTGGTGCCGGGCACAACGCCCTCGTTTGCGCGGGCTATCTCGCCCAGGCGGGCTACAAAGTCATCGTCCTCGAACGCCGCCACAAGGCAGGTGGCGCGGTCGTCACCGAAGAGATCGTGCCGGGTTTCAAGTTCGATCTCGGCGGCTCGGCGCACATCCTGATCAACCATACGCCCATCGTCGCCGATCTCGAACTCGAAAAGTACGGGCTGCACTATATCCAGCTCGATTCGCTCTTCTTCACGCCCTTCCCGGATGGATCGCACATCACGATCTATAAAGACCTCGACAAGACCTGCGAGAGCATCGCCCGCGTCCACCCCGAAGACGCCGAGCGCTACCGACGCTTCATCGCCGACTGGAAGCCGATGGCGGAGGGCATGGTCGAAACGTTCCTGCATGTGCCGACGCCGCTCAACCTGGGGCGCTACCTGATCTTCAACGGCGGCATCGACCCGCAGCGCGCCGACCAGATCAACGCCATCATCCGCTCGTATGGGCAGCTTCTGCGCCAGACCTTCGCCGGTCCGCAGCTTCCCGCCATCATCGGTTGGATGGCGTCGCAGTCCGGTCCGCCGCCGACCGAGATGCTGTCCGCGCCGTTCGCGCTCTGGCACCCGATGTATCACGAGAGCGGGATGCGCCGCCCGGTCGGCGGGTCAGGCATGCTGACGCAGGCGCTGGCGCGCATGATCGAAGCGCACGGCGGGACGATCCACACCAGCACGCCCGTCAAACGCATCCTGGTCGAGAACGGACGGGCGATAGGCGCGGAGACGGAAGATGGGCAGACCATCAGCGCGCGCGTCGTCGTCTCCGGCGCGCACATCCACACGACCGCCCGCATGTTGGGCGACGCGCTGCCCGCCAAAGCGCGCGACCTGATCGACAAAGCGCGCATCGGCAACGGCTTCGGCATCATGGTGCGCTACGCCGTCAACGATCTTCCGGATTACAGCGCGCTGCCGACGCAGCCCGGGGCGACGAACGACCAGCATGTCGCCATGCAGTTCGTCTGCCCATCGCTCGAATACCTCGACAACGCCTACGCCGATTTCCTGCGCGGCGAAATCTCGCGCGACCCGGCGCTGATCGCCATGACGTGGAGCGCGTCCGACCCGTCGCTCGCGCCGGAAGGCAAGCATGTGCTGTTCATCTGGGGGCAGTATTACCCCTACAAACTGGCAAGCGGCGAAGACTGGGATGCCATCGCCCAGCGCGAGGCAGACCGGATGCTGGCGACTTTCGGCAAATATGCGCCGAATGTGACGAAGCCGGGCTTCGTCATCGGGCAGCTCAACGAGACGCCGCTCTATCTGGAACGCGAACTCGGCTTGCTCCAGGGCAACGTCATGCATTTAGAGATGTCGGTCGATCAGATGTTCATGCTGCGCCCTGCGCTCTCGATGGGGACGTACCGCGCGCCCGTCAAAGGATTGTATCTGACGGGCGCGAGCACGCACCCCGGCGGCGGCATCATGGGCGCGGCGGGGCGCAACGCGGCGGCGGTGGTGCTGCACGATCTCACGCGGGGCAAACACGTCTGAAAAATGCACGGACGAGGCGGTGCCGGTTGGGGCGACCCCTAGCCCGCCTTCTGCTCGCGCAGGGTGCGCGTCAACTGCTCCATGTGCAGTGCGTCGTGCATCGGTGCCATGCACAGCAGATCCAGCAGCGTCAGCGGTCCGCGCGTCGGGTGGATCGCGACGCGCGCCCAATCCTCGTCGGCACGCGCGCGGTAGTACTCCAGCAGCAGCGCACGGCGGCGCTTCCACTCCGCCAGCACGTCGTCAATCGACTGCTCCATGTAGCGGTTTTCCGCCGCCAGCGCGTCGGGGTTGGGGAAGGGCAGCGCGCCTTCGTGCTGTTCGACGGCGACGCGCGCACGCTGCATGAAGACGTCTTCAAAATCGCGCAGATGACAGAGGATTTCCAGCGCCGTCCAGCCGGTCCCGCCATCGCGGTAGGTGGTGAATGCGGCGGGATCGAGCAGCGTCAGCAGCGCCTCGTAGGATTTGAGGTTGTTTTCGATCTGCTGGTACTGCCAGTTGCGGATGTTCTGGTGGTTCATGAAGGTTGCCTTTTCTGATGAATTGAGGAACGATTTTGCTTCATCGCGGGCAATCAGCCAACATCCTCTTCATTCTCACGCGGCAAGACGCGAGCGGGGATTGTCACTCCCCACCCAGCGGCGGCAGCGCCCCCAGCACGAACAGCGCATACGGTCCGAACGTGTTGCCGGAAAAGCTGCTGATCTCCAGCGCCTGACGGTCGCGCGAATCGGTCAGCAGCAGCACTCCCGCGTCAAAACGGTCGCCCAACAGCGTCAGCGTATCGACGATGCGCAGCCCTGACCCGGCAAACGAGGGGACATCCTCGCAGCCGCGCCGCCCGGCATCATCGCAGCCAACCGAGTCGGCGCTCCGTTCGATGTAGGGGTCGAGTCGGCTGTTCTGATTGTCGTCCGCGACGGCATAAACCAGGACGGGCGCTGCTGCAGCTCGCGCGCCGACCTCGGCGATCAGCGTGTCGCTCGTGTTGGCGGCGTCGATAGCCAACCCCTGTACCACGACCAGATAGCGCCCCGGCGCGCCATCCAGGCTGCCGACCGTCAGAGTCAGCGTGCCGTTGATCTGCGGGTCTCGCAGCGTAATGTCGAACTGATCGACCAGCATCGCCTCCTCGATCAGCAAGGGATCTTCGCCGGGCAGATAGAGGATGTCACCCGGAGTTTCGATGTTCCCGCGGCGGCAGAAGTTAAAATCGAGTTCCGTACCCCGCAAGCGCACCAGCGCCCGGAAGCCGTCCAGGCTGTACACGCTGAAGCGGTAGGGGACGCCCTCGGTGACCAGTTCCGGGCGAAGCTCGAGCTTGAGCGCGGTGACTGCCTCGGATTGCTCGCAGCGAAAGCTGACCTCGCGCGCGTCCGGCGGCATCCCGTCACGCGCGGCAAGGCGCAGCAGCAGCGAATAGCCCCCCGCGCTCGTGCCCTGGTCGTTGCCAACGCGCGTGGCAATGATGGTGAACGTACCGTCACGCGGGATGGTATGGCTGAGGCGGACGGTGCTGTCCGGCTGCCCGTCTTCGCTGCGTGCGACCAGATCGCCCGCCGGGTCCAGCAGCCCAATCAGCGGCATCAGCCCGTCCGTCGCGGTCATGATGACCTCGACTTCGTCGCCCGCGCTGGCGAAGAACGTCCAGGGAACCAGGAAGGCGTTGTCGTCCACGACCCCCGTGATCATCTGTCCGTAGGCAAGTTCGCCCTGTGCGAAGGCGGGCGTGACGAACAGCAGAACGATGATGGCGAGCACAACCAGGATGCGGCGCATGGGCGTCCTCGAAGAATCAGTCGGAATGATCATATTGTACGGATAAAGCGTGCGTAGTGCGTGGTGCGAACAAACAGGATCGTGTGTTTGTTCGCACCGCGCACCACGCACAATCACGCGTAACCGAGGTAACGACGATGAAAGCTGCGCTCATCAACAAAACCCTTAAACAAGACTTAACAATCTAATCGGTCTTCCCTTGTCGATTTGGCGTCTTGGCGTACGTCGTTTGTATAGAAAGCGAGAAACAAACTCGCTGGACAATGTAAACAACCAAGTACATCTAAGGAGACACTGAAATGCGCTACATGATCCTGATCTACAACGACCCGACCGTTTTCATGAGCATGAGCCAGGAGCAGCAAGGCGCGGAATTCGCTGCCTACATGGCGTGGAACCAGGAAGCGGCACAGCGCGGCGTCCTGCGTGACGGAATTCAGCTCCAACCGGCGAACCTGGCGACGACCGTGCGCGTGCGCGATGGCAAGACTATGCTGACCGATGGTCCCTTCGCCGAGACGAAGGAAGTCCTGGGCGGCATTTATGTCATCGATTGTGCCGACCTGAACGAGGCGCTTGATCTTGCCGCCAAGATCCCTTCGGCGCGCCACAGTTCGGTCGAAGTCCGTCCCATCATGGAACTGCCCGCCTAGCCCACATCATGAGGGGACGCCGTCACAGCCGTCCCCTCACCCACAAAGCCCAATACCCCTATAACCTACGAAAGAGGCATTCTCATGAACCGCTTGATTGTGTTCGTGCTGGTCTTCGCATCGCTCATCGCCGTCGCACCTTCCGCCTTTGCGCAGGAAGATGCTCTGAACGCCAATAAGGAGCTTGTCCTCGATTTCGTCGCTAACGTCCTCAATACGGGCGATGCGTCCGCCGCGAGCGACTATGTGACGCCCGAATACATTCAGAACGTGCCGGGCACCCCCAGCGGTATCGAAGCGCTGCAATTCTCAATCACCCTGCTGCACAGCGCCTTCCCCGACCTCCGCTATTCTGTCCTGCAAATCGGCGCACAGGATGACCTGGTTGCCGCGCGCATCTTCATCACAGGCACACAGGACGGCGAATTCATGGGCATCCCCGCCAGTGGGAATCTGGTCGCCGCTGCGTCCGTCAACTTCTGGCGTGTGGAAGATGGCTTGCTCGCCGAACACTGGGAAGTGCTGGATGGCTTGGCATTCATGCAGCAGCTCGGTGTCGTCCCCGGCGGCACTCCTGCCGATAGCAGCCTGATCCCCAGCGAGGACGCCGTCATCAGCGAGGTGATCCCGACGGATGCCGACGGCGAAACACTGGCAGCCAACACTGCGACGGTCGAAGCGTTTTTCGACGATGTGGTCAATACGCAAGACCTGGATGCGGTCGATACACTGATGGTCGAAGATTTCGTCTGGAACAGTCTGTTCGTCGCACCCGGTCGTGATGGCTTCAAGCAGTTCTATCCCGTCATCTTCGAGGCATTCCCGGATGTCGAGCGCACCCCCGAACTGATCGTCGCCGATGGCGACCTGGTGTTCGTCCTGAACACCATCGTCGGTACGCATCAGGGTGGCGAACAGCTCTACGGCATTCCTCCAACGGGTAACCCGATCAACTATCTGAGCGCCGACACCTTCCGCCTGGAAGAGGGCAAGATCGTCGAATTGTGGGATGTCGCGGATTACCTGACGCTGTTCACGCAAATCGGGCTGATTCCGCCGATGCAATAGACGCCGTAACGACAACTGCATACACTCAGAGGAGGCGGTTGTGATGACCGCCGTTCGTCATTGAGTCAACAGGTGTAGCGCATGAACACCATGCACGATGTCATCGCCGAAACGTTCCGCCTCGAGTCGCGCAAGGTTATCGCCGTCCTGCTCTCCACACTTTGCGATGTCGAACTTGCAGAAGATGCGCTTCAGGATGCGCTGGTGATCGCGCTGCAACGCTGGAAGATCGATGGCATTCCGCGCAACCCCGGAGCCTGGATCATGACAACGGCACGGCGCAAGGTGATTGACCGTCTGCGCAGCGCGGGCGCTCTTGAGCGCAATCTGCCTGCCATCGAGGCAGCGTCGGCAGCATTGGCGGATGACGAAGACGGGGCGAGCGACCTGCAAATCCCCGACGAACGCCTCAAGCTCATTTTCACCTGCTGCCACCCGGCACTGGGGCAAGAGGCGCAAGTTGGGCTGACGCTGCAAACGCTCGGCGGGCTGACGACGCCGGAAATCGCCCGCGCCTTTCTGGTCCCCGAACCGACGATGGCGCAGCGATTGGTGCGTGCAAAGCGCAAAATCCGCGACGCGGGCATCCCTTACGAAGTCCCGGCATCGAGCGAGATTCCGGCGCGGCTGGATGCAGTGCTGACCGTGTTGTACCTCATCTTTAACGCGGGTTATGCTGCGTCGGAGGGCGACGCGCTGATTCGGCATGACTTATGCGATGAGGCGATCCGGTTGGCGCGTGTGCTGAATGCGCTGCTGACGGACGTCCCCGGCTTGACGGAAGACACCGAGGCGCTGGGGCTGCTGGCGTTGATGCTTCTCCATCATGCACGGCGTGACGCACGGCTCGGAACGGTGGGCGACCTCATCCCATTGGAGGAACAGGAGCGTGCCCGCTGGCGGCACGACGAAATCGCGGAAGGGGTCGCCATCCTCGACCGTGCCCTGGCGCTCCAGCGGCGAGGACCCTACCAGATCCAGGCAGCGATCAGCGCGCTCCACGCGCAGGCAGCGCAGGCGGAAGACACCGACTGGGCGCAAATTCTGGTGCTGTATGGGGCGCTCTACGACCTACACCCCACACCTATCGTCGCGCTCAACCGCGCGGTGGCGCTGGCGATGCAGGCGGGACCCGAAGCAGGCTTGACAGCGCTGGATGACCCCGTGTTTTCCGAGCTGCAAAGTTATTACCTGTATCATGCCGCGCGTGCCGATCTGCTGCGACGTTGTGGTCGAACAGATGCAGCCAGGCAGGCTTATGAGACAGCGCTGCGCTTCACGGACAATGCGGCGGAGCAGGCATACCTGAGGCGTCGTATACAACCCTAAGCCAGTGTTCGTACTGCTTCAACGGACGCCATGAATGGCGTCCCTACACCCACGATCCTGTAGGGACGCCATAAATGGCGTCCCTGCTACGATTTACTTCGAGCGTCGGCTTGACGAATACGACGATATACTTCATCACTAAAATGTCTTTACTCTGGAGGCATCATGAAAGCAGCAGTCTTGTATGGTCATGGTGGGCGCGAAGTCCTGCAAATCGTCCACGATCTGCCCGTGCCTGAGCCGGGCGCGGGTGAGGTGCGCCTGAAGATGGGCGCTGCCGCCCTCAACCGCCTCGACCTGTTCGTGCGCGAAGGGTGGAAGGGGCTGAACTTGCACATGCCGCATGTGACCGCCTCGGATGGCGCGGGTGCTGTCGAGGCGGTCGGCGCGGGTGTCTACGGCATCGCCCCCGGCGACCGCGTTTGCGTAGACCCGACGATCATCCCGCCCGCCGTCCTGGAGTCGTTGAGCGGTGATGACGTGATGTACGGCGAAGGCGTCGGCATCATGGGCGAGCATTATGCGGGCTTCGGCGCGGAGTATGTCGTCGTCCCGGCGCGCAACTGCCTGAAGATGCCCGACACGCTGGCGTTCGCCGATGCCGCCGCCGCCGGGCTGGTCTACGTGACGGCGTGGGCGTCGCTGATCCGCAAGGGCGGCTTGCGCGCGGGCGAGACGGTGCTGATCGTCGGGGCGGGCGGCGGCGTGAACACCGCCTCGCTGCAAATTACCAAGCTGGCGGGCGCGCGCGTGATCGTCGTCGGTTCGTCGGCGGAACGCTGCGCCCAGGCGGCGGCGCTGGGCGCGGACGTGACGATCAACCGCGCGGACGAACCGAACTGGTCGAAGGCGGTCTACGCGCTGACGCACAAACAGGGCGTCGATGTGGTGGTCGATAACGTCGGCGTGGCGACGCTCTTCGACAGCATCCGTGCCGTGCGCAAGGGCGGGCGCATCCTGATCGTCGGGGCGACCAGCGGACCGAAGATGGAGCTGGACATCCGCTACCTGTTCAGCAAGCAGATCAGTCTGATCGGCAGCACGATGGGATCGCACGAGGATTACGTTCGGGTGATGCGGCTGGTCTTCGGCGGCGCGCTCAAGCCTGTGATCGGCGCGCGGCTGCCGCTGGAGCAGATTGCGGAGGGGCATCGGCTGATGGAAGCGGGCGAGGTCTTCGGCAAAGTGGTGCTGGAGATGGGAGAAGCGTCGGGCACAACGCCCTGACCTTGACGCACCGCTTCCCGACATCCGCTACAATAGCCGGACTTTTCATCGTTCGATAACACAAGGATCACGACGAGATCATGGCGACGACCATTTCAATCCGCGATATCGCGGCGCATGTCGGCGAGGTGGTGACGGTGCGCGGTTGGGTCTACGACCGCACCGACAAGGGCAAGCTGCAATTCATCCAGGTGCGCGATGGCAGCGGGATCGTCCAGTGCGTCGCCTATGGACCCGGCATGGACCCGGCGCAGTTCGAGGCGGCGGGCAGGCTGACGCAGGAATCATCGCTCATCATCACGGGCACCGTCAAAGAGAACCCGAAGGCGAAGAAGAGCCTGCCCGTCGGCTATGAAATCGACGCGCAAACGGTCGAGGTCGTGCAGATGGCGGTCGATTACCCCATCACGCCCAAAGAGCATGGCGTCGAATTCCTGATGGACAACCGCCATCTCTGGCTGCGTTCGCAGCGCCAGTGGGCGATCATGCGCATCCGCGCGACGATCACCCGCGCGCTGACTGACTGGCTGGACGATCACGGCTATCTGCGCGTCGATACGCCGATCATCACCCCGGCGGCGGGCGAGGAGACGACGACGCTGTTCGAGATCGATTATCACGGCGACCCGGCGTTCCTCGCGCAGACCGGGCAGCTCTACAACGAGGCGAACATGATGGCGTTCGGCAAAGTGTATGCCTTTTCGCCCAGCTTCCGCGCGGAAAAGAGCAAGACGCGCCGCCATTTGCAGGAGTTTTGGCATCTGGAGCCGGAGGCGGCGTTCCTCTCGCTGGAAGGCGTGATGGAAGTCGAAGAGGGGATGATCAGCTACGCGGTCGAGCGGCTGCTCGATAAGCATCGCCAGGAGCTGGAGATCATCGAGCGCGACATCAGCAAGGTGGAGAACATCAAAGCGCCGTTCGCGCGCATCTCGTACGACGACGCGATCAAGCGCCTGGGCGAGCTGCGCGAGAAGACCGACGATCCAGAGCAGAAAGAACTGCTCAAGATCGAGTGGGGCGAAGACTTCGGTTCGCCGCACGAGACGGCATTGGCGGAGTCGTTCGACCGCCCGGTCTTCGTCTATCACTATCCGACGGCGGTCAAGGCGTTCTACATGCAGCCGGTGGAGGGGCGACCGGAGGTCTGCCGCAGCGTCGATCTGCTCGCGCCGGAGGGCTACGGCGAAATCTGCGGCGGCAGCGAGCGAATCCACGACGCGGCGCTGATCGAGCAGCGCGTCTCGACCATCGGCATCCCGCGCGAGGCGTATGCCTGGTATCTCGACCTGCGCAAGTATGGCAGCGTGCCACATGGCGGCTTCGGGCTGGGCTTGGAGCGCGTGGTGACGTGGCTGTGCGGCTTGCCACATGTGCGCGAGAGCGTGCCCTACGCGCGGATGCTGAGCCGGAATTACCCGTAGGAAGATGAGGTCGTAGAGCAGTCGGGCGGGCATAAGAGCGGGCGGACACATGGGTCCGCCCCTACCTCGTGCTATACTCGTGTGGAATAAGCCGCGAGGTGGATGATGACCGATGCCCCTGTGATCGCCAAACGCCCCCAAGCCAGGACAATCGCTTCAAACCCATTGCGCGCCTGAAGCTCAAAGCTTCAGGCTACAAGATCAGCCAAAAGCCGCTGAAGCGGCTCTCAATTCCGGTCATTCGAGGGTACTGCCCTGCCTTACAACCTCTTCCAGAGGTTTTTTCTGCTGTTCTAGCTGGAAGCTTTGAGCTTCCAGCGACGCGAAAACGTGGCTGTGGTTTTGAAGCGATTGCCCCCTCCATGCGTCTAAGCTGGCGAGAGTTCACGGAAGGCGATAGATGCGGACGCCTTCCGCGTCGTAAACCAGCGTCAGCGCCTCCGCCCAGGCGGGCGCGCTGGCGTCTGCGTTCTGTGCCAGGGCGCGCTCGCTTTCGCCGTAGAAGACGTAGCCCATATCGACTGACCCAACCAGCGCGGCGCGTTCGTCGGCGCGCATCAGGTCGGAATAGAAGCGCTCAGTCTCCGCTGCTTTCGCCAGCGCACCCAGCGTCTCCGGACCGTGCCCGACATACGGGCGCAGGTGTGTGTAGGCGGGTAGCAGATTGCCCGTCCGCATCGACGCCAGGATGCGCGCGTCCGGCGGCGCGTTGGCATTCAGCCAGGTAAAGGCGGCGATCTGCGCGCCGGGGATGAAGAGCGGCGGCGCGGTCGAGCGCGCGCCCAGCACGGTCGTCAGCAGGAGCGTGGCGCTTGTCAGACTGGCGATCAACAGGAACGCCGCGCGCAGGGGTGGGCGCATCCGCCGCCGGACGTGCCTGCGCAGCAACAGCGCCAACCCGTGCGCCGCCAGGATCGCCAGCGGCACGATGATCGCCTCGCTCATGCGGCGCTGCACATTGATCGGCAGATAGACCAGCACAAGCCCGGCAAGCGCCCAGGCGATCAGCAGAATGTACGCGCCGCGCTGCCGCCCTCGCCGCCATGCCCAGCGCACGGCGAATGCGCCAGGGACGATGAACAGGCTGTACGCGACCAGGTATTGCAGTGGATGCGGCGCAGGCAGCAGGTTTTGCGCCGACCATGCCGCGAACGCCGGATTGCCCGCGAATGCCAGCGCGTAATAGGCGAAGAGCGGTAGCGTCAGCCCCGCAGCGATGCCGCCATAGACGATGAGCCGGATGACGGGGTCGAATTGACCGCCACCAGCAAAAACGCGCGCCAAAGACCATTGGCGGACGACGCGATGTCTTTGTAGGGACGAGGCGTCCCACAGGGAGGCTTCGCACTGCCTCGTCCGTGCGTACCGCATCCGCACAATCAAGCCTATTGCCCACGCCGCCAGCAGGCAGTAGATCACCGCCAGGTAGAACGGCACGATGATGCCGACGAGCGCCCAGCACAGCGCGGCGAGGAGCGCGTATTTCGTGCTGCCGCTGCTGCCGTTGATCGCGGTGAAAAGCGCGAGAAAGCCCAGCAGCAGCAGTGCGCGCGCCAGCGCCAGATGCGGCAGCGCCAGCGGGATGAGAAAGCCGAAGCCTTCCGGGATGAATAGATCGGGCGGCAGGCTGCCGAGCCACCCATCGCCGCCGGGCACGAACAACAGCAGCCAGCCAAACCCGCCGCCGAGCGTGCTGAGGATGAGCGCGGTCATGCGCTGGCTGGGGCTGCGCAGGAAGTGGGCGATGATGCGGTAGAGCACGAGGATCAGCAGCAGCGTGAACAGCACGCGCATCGCATGGTAGGCGATGATCAGCGCAGGCGTGAGCGCGGGATCGGCGTCGTCATAGAAGAGCCCGACAAGCTGCCCCGCCGCGAGATAGGGCAGGAAGACGCCGGGCACGGCATCGTGCGGCTCTGGCGTGTAGAAGAGATAGAAATCCCAGATGCCGCGCGCGCCCAGGCGCATCTTGCCGAGATAGGAGTGAATGTCATCCGCCGCGATCAGCGCACCGCTGAAGCGCATCTCCTCCGTCTGTGCGCCCCAGCCGAGGGCATACGGCAGCAGGACGAGCGCGATGACGAACGCGGCGAACAAGGCGGCGCGCCGCCATTCGCGGGCGGAGATATGCGGGGGGTGGGTTGGCGTCTTCATCTTTTCATCGTATGTGAGGAGTCGGCGGGGGAACGTTAACGGTGGCAGGGTTACAGTTCGCGCGCCGCACGAACCGTCGCCATATGTATCTCCGCGATGTCTTCCACGTCGCGCGCATAGCCACCGCCCATCGTCACAGCGACGGGCAGCGCCGCCGCTTTGCACAAGCCCAGCACCAGCCGGTCGCGCGCCGCCAGCCCCGCCATGCTAACCGCCATCTTGCCGAGCGTATCGCCGACATACGGGTCTGCCCCGGCGATGTAGATCGCCAGATCCGCGCCCGCCGCCGCAATCACCCGCCGCACCCCCTCTTCCACCATCATCAGATAGGTGTCGTCTTCGGTGCCGTCCGGCAGTTCGATGTCGATGTCGCTGGTCGCCTTGTGGAACGGAAAGTTCTTCGCGCCATGGATCGAAAAGGTGAACAGGCTGCGGTCGCCTTCCGCCAGCCGCGCGGTGCCGTCGCCTTGATGCACGTCGCAGTCGAGCACGACCACGCGCCGGACGCTGCCATCTGCCTGCAAGGCGCGGGCGGCGATCACGCTGTCGTTGAGGATGCAGTAGCCGCTGCCAAAGTCGTGATGCGCGTGGTGTGTGCCGCCCGCCAGGTTGACCGCCACGCCATCGCGCAGCGCCGCGCGGCAGGCGGCGAGCGTGCCGCCGGACACCCGGCGCGTGCGTTCGACGATCTGCGGCGACCAGGGGAAGCCGATCCGCCGCTGCTCGCGCTCGCTCAGCGTGCCCAGGCGAATCTTGTCCCAGTATTCGGCGGCGTGGACGCGCAGCACATCCGCTTCGTGGATCGGCTCGGCGTCGTGCATGTCGCCGGGCGCGAGGATGCCGCTGGCGTGCACGCGCTCATACAGGCGCAGGTATTTGCGGGCGGGGAAGCGATGCCCGGTCGGAAGCTGCGGGACGAAGTGTGATGAGTAGTAGGCATGCATCAGCGGCGCACACTCTCCAGAACATCCATTGTCTCGCGCAGCATATGTTCGAACGAGAAGCGTTCCATGCCGACCTGCGCGTTTGCCGCCAGCGTGTCGCGCATCCCCGGCGCGAACGCCGTACGCAGCGCCTCACGCAGTGCCTCGCCATCGACATACGGCACCAGCAGCCCGTTGACGCCGTGCTGTACGACCTCCGGGTTGCCGCCCTTGTCGCTGGCGATGACAGGTGTGCCCTCGCGCAGCGCTTCCAGCAGCGTGTGCGATAAGCCCTCGTAGCCCGAATAGAGCGCCAGATAGTCGGCGGCGCGCAGATAGAGCGGCATCTGCTCGCGCGGCACATTGCCCAGGAAATCGACGCGCTCTGCAACCTCATGCGCCGCCGCCAGCGCGCGCAGCTCCGGCAGCATGTCGCCGCTCCCCGCGACCAGCAGGCGCACGTCCGGCACCGCGCGCAGCGCCGGGATGAGGTGCTGCACACCCTTCCAGGGCGTCAGCCGCGCGGCGGTCAGGAGAAGCGGGGCGTCGGCGGGCAGATCAAGGGCGGCGCGGGCAGCCTGCCGCGCGGGGGTATCATCGGCGGACGACGCGCGCGTGGCGGCATCGGCGGACAACCGCGCGGGGTCATCATGGGCGGACGGCATGAATGCCGTCCCTACAGGATCGTTTGAATTCGTAGGGGCAACCCATGGGTCGCCCCTGCCTGCCATGTCGCCCCTACCCTCCTGATCGTGACCGGGCAGCGCGTTGTAGACGACACGCACCTTGTCCGCCCGCGCGCCCCAGCCAACGACCATCCGCTTGAGATACTCGCTCGGCACGATGACCGCATCCGCCGCCGCCACCTCGCGCGCGCGGCTCGCCTTGCCCCATTCAACGCCGAGATGATCGAAGCGCTGAGTCTGGAAGGCGTCGATGTCCTGCGTCGGCGCGACCCACCCCAGGCGCACGGCGCGCTCCCACGCGACATCGCCGACGATCTTCATCACGCGCGGCGCGCGGCGGCTGCCCCACAGCGGCAGACCGGGCGTATGGATGTAGACGACCTCCGCCCAATCGAGCAGCGGGCGCGCGGCAGCGGCATAGCCCAGGGTGCGCAGGGGCAGCGCCTTGCGTGGGATGCGCGTGACCGGATAGCCGTACCCCTCGGTCGCGCCTGTGCCGTAGGTGAGGACACGCACGTCCCAGCCCACGCCGACAAAGTGCGGCAGCACCTCGCGCAGATAGGTCGCGGGTCCGCCGGTTTCGGGATGGAAGATGCCCGCCGCGATGAACAGTTTCACAAATAGCTTTCTTTGATTGTCACGATGTACTGCATGTTCTGCCGGACGATGCGGATCGAACCAGGCGCTGCCTTGATCGCCATCTCCAGCGGATAAGCGCTCACGACGACATCCTCTTCAAACCTTGGGCTTCCTGCCGCCTGCCACGCTTGCAGCAGTTCGATCAGGCGCAGAGCCAGCGCTTCGCCGCCGCCGAACTGCCGCACCATCAGCGACTGCCCTTCGCGCGCAGGCACGATGAGCGCGATCTGCCCATCCCTGGCAAGCCCAAGCGCCTGCTTGAGCACCGATTTGCCGTCGTAGTCTGTACGGAACGGCGCATGAACGAATTCGGGCGCAGTCAGCTCCAGCCAGAGCGCATAACCGCTCCATGTCCCCAACACGTCGCTCCGCACCCCGGTCGGCAGGTCACGATACGCGCCGCCCAGGAGCGCATCGATGGCTTCGACATCCACCGCGACCGCGCCATCCGTCCAGAGTGTGCCGCCAGCCCTGGGCAGCGCTTTGCTGTGTTCGGGCGGCGCGCCGATCCCGCGCAGCGGCATAAAGCCGCCCATCGTGGCGCTGACGCCCATCAGGGTATCGCTCTGGCGGCGAAAGGCGAAGACGCGCGGCGTCGCCCGCAGCGAAAGCGGAAGCACCAGCAGTCCGCCTTCGACCAGTTGATCGCGCCATGCCAGCGCGATGTCGTTCGCGCCGACGGTCAGGATGACGCGGTCATAGGGGGCGAACACCGCGCAGCCCAGCGCGCCATCGCCCAGCACCAACCGGACGCCCGCGATTTCCGCGGCGCGCAGATGATCCTCCGCGCTCGCGATCACGTCCTCGTCAATGTCGATGGAGACGATGCTGCCTGCCGCGCCGACGACCTGCGCCATCAGCGCCGCGTTGTAGCCCGTGCCCGCGCCGATCTCCAGCACGCGCTGCCCTGGCTTGAGCGCCAGCATCTCCAGCATGATCGCCATGATGGCAGGCTGCGACGACGAGCTGATCGGCTGACGGTCGCTGTTGTAGTGGGTCACGACAGGCTCGTCACTGTAGATCGCGTCCAGCGCCACGCCGGGCAGGAAGGGGTGGCGCGGCACGGCGCGAAATGCCGCCTCGATGGCGGAGGTTTGGATCAGTTTGCGAGAGACCAGCTCGTCCACCAGCCGCTGATGCAGCGCTGCCGCGTCATGACCGATCATATTCCTGACTCCGTCGGCAATGCCGCGTACCCAGTGCCGCAATGCTCTCATCGCCCTTATGCCTGCTTCGTTGGGGGATGCCCGCCGCGATGATGACCCGCGTTGGTGCAGGGGTATCAGCCAGCGATTGGTGGGGAGTGGAGGACGCGGACACTCTGCGAATAGGGCGGTGCTATTCTTCGTCCGGCAGCAGCCCCTTGAAGATGCCCCCCAGCCAGCCCCCCAGACCGCGCCCCTTGCCATTGCCGTTCGCCGCGATCTCTTCCATCGGGTCCATGTTCAGCCCAACGCGCAGCAAGCCAACGCTGGTGCTGTAGGAGGGATTGCGCAGAATGTCCGCCATGCCCGTCATCGCCTCCGGGCGTGCCAGACGCACGGGCATCCCCAGCACGTCCTGCGCCAGCTCGCGCATCCCGGGGAGCTGCGCGCAGCCGCCGGTGATGACCGCGCCCGCGCGCAGCAGCCCGTCATAGCCGCTCATTTTGATCTCGCGCTGGACACGCTCGAACAGCTCCGTCACGCGCGCCTCGATGACCATCGCAATATCGCTGCGCTGGAAGCGCACCATGCCCTCTTCGCCGAAGGTTTCGACCATGAAACTCTCGGTCTGACCGACGGCTTTTTCGCGCGCGTGCCCGTGTTGCAGTTTGACCGCTTCGGCGACCTCGAACGGGACTTTCATCCAGTGCGTCATGTCATTGGTGATCAGGTCGCCGCCAATCGGGATGACCGCCGAATGCCAGACGCTGCCCTCGATGAAGATGGCGAGGTCAGTCGTACCGCCGCCGATGTCGATGATGACGACCCCCATCTCGCGCTCTTCGGGCGTTAGCACCGCTTCGCCGCTGGCGAGTGGGTTGAGGATGTAGCGGTCGGGTTCGATCAGCGCGGCGCGCAGCGTTTGGTCGAGGTTGGCGATGCTGCTGGCGGACGCGGTGATGATCGCCACTTCGACATCCAGACGGAAGCCGTGCATCCCAATCGGGCTGCGCACATGCTCCTGCCCATCGAGCGAGTAAGCGCGCGGGATGACGTGCAGGACTTCTTTATTGTGCGGGATGGCGATGGTGCGGGCGTTTTCGATGGCGCGCTCGACGTCTTCATCGCGCACGCCGCGATTGCCCGTCAGACCGACCGACCCCCGGCTGGTGAAGCCTGCCACATCCTTGCCCGCGATGCTGATGAAGGCGCGCTTGATGTCGAAGCCGCTGGTCTTTTCCGCCTTGTGGACGGAGGCAGCAATCGCGGCGGACAGGCTGGTGATGTCGGTGACGATGCCCTTCTTCATGCCGCGGCTGGGTTCGATGCCGACGCCCACGATGAAGATATCGTCCGCGCGCACCTCGCCGACAATCGTACAGACCTTTGTTGTCCCTACATCAATCCCAACCACCAGATGGCTGCTCATAAAATCCCAATTATGGAGTCCAACAACATGCAAAGGGAGCATCCGGGTCGCTGACATTGATCTCGGTCGGCAGGACGCCGCGCGCCTGTGCATCTGCCACCAGTGCGTTGTAGATCAACATCTTTTCCGGCATATTGGCACCTGTGCCAAACCAGGCTTCCCATCCCCTGGGATCATTGTAACCCAAGCCCTTGTCGATGTGGTAGCGCAGGCTCTCAAGGGTTGGGATGAGATCGCGCAGTTGCAGCGCGCCGCTGACGACCTCGACAGGCAGGCGCGTGTTCGGCGTCAGCGGTTCGCCGTCACTCGATGTGGCGACGATGCGGATCAACCCGCTCACGTCCGCGCTCTGGCGCATCACGCGCCCCTGGGCGTCGATCCACACTGTCACCCCCGCCTGATCCCAGACCAGCGCCGGTTCGCGTTCGGCGATGGTGATCTGCACCATGTTGGGGGGCCAGTCGATGTTGACGGTCGCATCGGCAATCGTGGGGTATTCGACGAGCCGCTGGCGGACTTCTGCCGCATCCAGCCAGAAGAGATGCCAGCCATTGATGCCCGCGATGGTGTAGACATCGGACGGCGTCAGGAATTCCTGCCCGTTGACGAGGGCACCGCGCACATAAAACGGGTCTGCCAGGAAGAACAGCAGCAGCGCCAGCACCATCCCTACGACGATGACGGCGCTGACCAGGCGCGCCGCGCCGGAGAGCGGGCGCTCGCGCACACCATGCTCAACCGCGTCGCGCCGCGCGCTGCCCGTGCGCAGCAGCCCGCCGCGCAGGGGTCGTTTGTCCTGCCGCGTCCGTAAGGTCATCCGTCTTCAACCTGTGCATTCCCCATCAGCCTAATGATAACCCAAAATCCGAATAACGAATCGCAGATTATCCCACAAGGGCGATTGATCATGTATCGCAGCGAGCGGCGGCGGATCCGGCGTGTGTTGGGTGAGGCGTTGATAATTGGGATGCGATGCGGCGGACGACGCGTGCCTCGCCCGTCTTTTATTCGCGCGTCGTCAGTTGTGTTTTCGTCGTTCGATATTGTTCGTGCCTCGTCCGTCGCCGCCCATCACACCCAATCACGGATTTCCCGGCGGTCGCGGCGCGAAGAACGTGTCTGCCTCCCAACGGGCGGGGTTATGCGCGACATAATCGCGAATGCGCGCCAGATCGTGCATGTTGCGGATGATGTGATCGTGATAACGCGATTGCCAGACGACAGGAGCGGTTAATCCCATATGGGCATTGATGTCGCGCGTCACCGCCGATTTGTACGCGCCGATGATCGCACCCAACGAACGCGGCGGCGGTCCTTTCGCGCGTTGTTTGGATGGGTTGTTCGATGACGTTGTATCGGAAGAGGCACGCCCAGGTGAGGCGTTAACCGTAGAATTCGCGGCGGCGGACGAGGCACGCCTCGTCCCTACAGACGGCGTGGGGTTGTCCGTAGGGACGACGCGTGCGTCGTCCGTTGTTGCCCCACCCAACGCGCCCGCATCATCATGAATCACCACAATGCCGTGAACGTGATTCGGCATCACAACAAAGGCGTCCAATTCGACATCCGCGAAATGTTTCGGGATGTCGTGCCACACCCGATCCGCGATTGCGCCCAAAGGGGACAACCGCATTTCGCCATCGACCACCGCGCCGAAGAACCCTTCGCGCGCGGCGGTGCAGATCGTGACGAAATACGCGCCCGCCTGCGCATAATCGTACGCGCGCAGGCGTGGCGATATGCGCTGGGGCAGGGCATTCACCCCCCCATCAATTCCCTTCTCACAATCCTCGCGCCTTCGACCATCGCCTTGAGCTTTGCCTTCGCCGCCCAGCGCGCCGTCTGGCTGAAACCGCAGTCCGGCGTCACACTCAGCTTGTCCGCTGCGACGTACTTGAGCGCGGTACGGATGCGCTCGGCGACATCGTCCGCCGTCTCGCAGAAGTAGTTCTTCACATCGACCAGCCCGGCTGCCAGCTCGCGGTCGTTGGGGAACTGCTGCCACAGGTCGATCTCCGCCAGCTCGCGGTTGGCGAATTCCAGCGCGAACTGGCTGGCGTGCATGTCGAGGACGTGCGGGAAGATCGGGCGGTATGACCGCCGCGCCACCGAGCGCCCGACGTAATTGCCGAAGCACAGATGCACGCCGATCTTGGCGTTGACGCCCGCGACGGTGTGATTGAACAGCTTGACGAAGGCATCCGGCGTGCTGGCGTGGACGGCGACCGACGGCTCATCAACCTGAATGAAATCCGCGCCCGCCGCGACCAGCGCCTTCATCTCGGCATTCAGGATATCCGCCAGCGCATACGACACGTCGAGGCGATCTTTGTGGGTGCGCCCTGGCTTGATGCGCCCCGCCAGCGTGTAGGGACCGGGGATCGGCATCTTGATCGGGCGCTGCGTGCGCGTCTTGACGTAGTTGTACTCCGCGACCAAGCCCAGCCCGTTGGGCGCTTCGATGTCGCCGACCGCCTCGTAGCTTTCGCGCTGGTCGTGCCCAGGGATGCCGACTCTGCGCTGCGGTGGCGTCTCGTGCAGCCCCGTCAGGCGGTCGTAAAAGCCCGCCGTGAAGAAGCCGATGCGCCGCATCTCGCCGTCGCAGACGATGTCGATGCCCGCGTCCTCCTGGTCGCGCAGCGCCAGGTCAACCGCGTCATCCTGTGTCTCCTGCCAATCCTTGGGTCCGTATTCGCCGCGATGCATCGCATCGAGCGCGGTGAAGAGCCAGGCGGGCCAGGCGTGCGAGCCGATGACGTGCGTCGGTATAATGGGGAGAGAATTATTCATCAGGGAATCTCCAAAAATGATAGAACCCATCCTCAGCGGCGCGGAGCTGCTGCAAGACATCGCCAGCACGCAGCCAGCCGCAGGGCAGATCGCTGTGTGGTGGCTGGGGCAGAGCGGTTATGCGATCAAGAGCGCGTCCGCCCTTCTCTACATTGATCTCTATTTGTCCGAACACTTAACCAAGAAGTACGCCGATACGCCAAAGCCGCATATCCGCATGACCGCCGCGCCGCTGCGCGGACATGAGATTACCCATGCGCGCTGGGTCTTCGCCAGTCACAAACATTCGGATCATCTCGATCCTGGCACGCTGCCCGACCTGTTCGCCGCCTCGCCCGATGCGCGGCTGGTGCTGCCCGCCGCGATTGTCGAACATGCCGTCGGGTTAGGGCTGGCGCGCGAACGGCTGATCCCGGTGCGCGGCGACGAGACGCTGGACGGCGAAGGCTTCCGTGTCCATGTGCTGCCGTCGGCGCACCCCGATCTCGACTACACGGAAGAGTCGGGCTATCCGTTCCTCGGCTTCGTCTTCGATCTGGACGGCGTGCGGCTGTATCACAGCGGCGATACGGTCGTCTATCCGGGGCTGGCGGAGCGCCTGCGCGCGCTCCAGCCGGACATCGCCTTCCTGCCGATCAACGGGCGGGCAGGCGGCGCGGGCACGCCACCCAACATGGACGCGGCGGAGGCGGTCGCGCTGGCGCGTGACGCAGGCATCCCGCTCGTCATCCCGCATCACTACGATATGTTCTCGTTCAACACGGCGGATGTGGGCGATTTCGCGCGCCAGGCGGACGCGGCAGGCGTGAACTATCGCGTGCTGCAAGCAGGATGCAGAGAATTGATCGTCAGGTGATGATCACCACCAGCTTGGCGATGGCGAAGAGACCGAAAGCGGCATGGGCGAATATCGCCGCCGTGGTGCTGCCCGCCAGGATGCGCACGACCCCCAGCACCACGCCCTCCAGCAGCGGCACGACCACGCCATAGACCAGCGACACTCCCTGTCCCTGGGCATAGGCGGGCGTGAACGCCAGATAGTGGAATGCCGCGTAGATCACCGCCTGCGCCAGGATGCCCGCGATGCCGCCCAGCGCTGAGCGCAGCGACGGCAGCAGCAGCCCGCGAAAGACCAAGCCGTCCGCGACAGGCTGCGCGGCGACCATCAGGACGACGGCGACTGCCCACTCGCGGAAGCCGGGCGCGGCGGCGGCGCTGCCCTGCGCGAACGCCAGCAGCTCCGGCGCAGGCGCGAAGACGCCGCCCGCCAGGATGACCGCGATCAGATCGACCGCGATTGCTGCGCCGAAAGCGACGAACAGGATCAGCGGGATCGGGATGCTGGCGGGTGTCATGCGCAGGGCATCACGGTCGGGGGCAGCGCGGCGCGTTTGCAGCACGAACAGCGCCGTCAGCACCGCCGCAATCAGCCAACCGACGAGCTGCGCGAAAGGTGGCAGCGCCTCGATGGGACCGCCGAACCACGCCCCACCGACCAGCGTGCCGAGGACGACGAAGACGAAAGCGGCGACAACCGCCAGCAGCGCGGTGACGAGATTCCAGGGCGGCGGCGTCTTGGCGACCGCGTTCAGGCGAGCGAGAAAGGTGTTCATCGGCGTGGCGATCCTGGTCGAGATATTCAGTCGCTTAAGCGAGTGCGGCGTGCGGCGTGCGCAGTGCGAAAGCACACGAGCGTGCATGGTCGCACCCCGCACTACGCACCGCGCACAGGCGGTCAGAATGGCATGATGGTCGTCGGGTCGGTCTCGATGTCGTTGAAGCGCACCTCGAAGTGCAGATGCGGACCGGACGAGTTACCCGTGCTGCCGACACCGCCGATCACCGTCCCCGGCGCGACCGACTGCCCGCAGCTCACGTAAATCTCGCTCAGATGCCCGTAGACGGTTGTGATCGGTCCATGTGCCAGCACGATCAGATAGCCGTAGCCATAACTGTTCCAGCCGCGGAAGATCACATTGCCGCCCAGCGCCGCCGTCACGGGGGTGCCGACCGGTGCTGCCAGATCGACCCCCGGATGCCAGCTTGCGAAACCGCGCGTGAACGAATAGCCGCTCAACGGGCGCGTCCAACCGCCGAAGCCGCCGGGGTTGGGCTGCGGACCGCACGAGCCAGGGTCGCCCAGCTCGAACGCGATCGTGCCGCCCGCCCCGCTGGCATCGCCGCCGCTGCGTTCGACGCGCGGTGCCCAGTTGATCTGCTCCGCCTGCCCGCCGGGCACGAAGATGTTCATCCCGCTCAGGAGGACGGTATCGGGCGTCGCGCCCTGCAAGCCGTTGCTCTCCCAGTCGATGATGACGAGCGGATCGACCGAGTAGCCCTCCGCAAGGTCGGCAATCGTCCGGTCATTGCTGATCTGCTCGACCGCGCCGTCCGTCGGCGGGATGGTGATCGACATGCCGGGGCGCAAGCCGCCAATGATGCTGCGCGGGTTCGACCACGCCAGGCTTTCAGGCTTCAGCCCGAAGCGTTCGGCAATCGTGAACATGGTATCGCCCGCCACGACGGCATACTCCGTGATCTCACGGCGCGGGCGGTCGGGGATGATCGTGAACGGGTCGGAGGTATCGCGGATGAAGGTGAAGCCGCTTTCGACCGCCACCGGGGTGACGGGCTGCGCCAGCAGCGCCGCGATCTGCTCCGGACTCAGCGTGGGCGCAGCGGCGACTATTTCCGCCGTCGCTGCGCCCGCCATGACTTCGACCGGGATCGGCGTAGCGGGCAGCGTGGTCGGTTCGGTCGCGGCAGCCTGCGTGGCGTTGGCGGGGACCGGCGTCGGGGCGGACGCGGGCATGATCAGGATGGCGGCGCTGGCAACCGTGAGCGCCCCCGCCGCCAGCAGGCTGATTAACCCGACGAGCCGCCGCCACAGGGGCAGCGGCAGCTCGCGCAGGGCAGGCATTGGGTTGGTATCCGCCAGATGGTCGGTGTGAGTATTCTGGCGATCGAAGTCTTCGGACATGCAAACGACCTCAGCACAAACAGCATTCGGTCGGCATTATAGCAGATCCGGAAACGCCCTCACCCCCCACCCCTCTCCCGAACGCGGAGTACCGCTGGGAGAGGGGAGCCAGAGTACGCACGAGGCGCGCCTTGTTCGTCTGGAAGTCCCTCTCCACGCAGCTTGCGGAGTGGGGAGGGATTTAGGGAGGGGTTAAGCTGGAGCTGCGGGCGAATTGTTTACCCCCCGACGCTCGCGTTCTCCAGATCGAGCAGGAAGCCCGCGTTCAAGCCAATGTTCTCGACACGCTCGCTGGTGTAGTAGTAGCTGATGACGTGCACCAGGTTGATGTTCGGTAGATCTTCCGCAATGCGCGCTTCGAGCGCGGCGAAAGCTGCCCAACGATCTTCGCCAGGCGGGATCAGCTTGGTGACGAGATATTCCTCATCCAGCGACTCATCGCAGTAGCCGCCGGGGTTGAAGCTGCCCGCGCAGGTCACCAGCGGCTCGATCACGTTGCCGGGGTCAGCATAGTCCATGAACCAGCCGATATACGACATGGGCATCTCTTCCGGCGTGTTGACCGCCAGATCGATCCACTGCGAGAACTCGACCGAAATCAGCTCGGCATTGACGCCAATCGCCGACCAGTCCTGCACCACCGCCTGCATGATGGCGACATCGGTCGGGTCGGTCGTGGCGTAGATCTGGGTCGTGATGCCGTCCCCATAACCCGCTTCCGCCAGCAGCGCTGCCGCCGCTTCCGGATCGTAGGTCATCGGCATGAGATCGGCGTTGTTGCCAGGGATGCTCGGCGACACGGGACCGCTGGCAGGCACGGCGCGGTTGTTGTAGATGCGGGCGAGGTTTTCGCGGTCAATCGCCATGCTCAGCGCGCGGCGCACGTTCACGTCGTTGAACGGCTCGGTGCGCACATTGGGGATGATGTACTGCACGTTTTGCGAAGCCGTGACTTCTAGCAGGCGTTCGGCAGCGACAGGATCGGTGGCGATGCGCGGATACTCGCTGTTGGGGACGAAATCCAGCATCAGGTCGGCTTCGCCGCTGTCGATGCGCAGCACGCCGACCGACGGATCGACGCCGATGTCGATCTGGATGTTCGGGGTGACGGGCAAGCCCTCTTTCCAGTAGTTTTCGTTGGCGCGCAGCACCATACGCACGCCGGATTCCCAGCTCTCCAGCACATAAGGACCGGCACCGAGCGGCTCACGCCCGAAATTCTCCGCCGCTTCCACGCCTTCGCGCGCCACGATCATGCCGGGGGCGAGGGAGAAGCGCTGCATGAGCGTCCATTCGGGGCGCGTGAGCGTGAACTGCACCGTGCGCTCGTCGAGGATGTCGATGCCGCTGATCTCGTCAGCATCGCCCGCGACATAGGCATCGACGCCTTCGATCATGCCGAACATGTAGGCGGTCGGGGAGGCGGTCTCTGGGTTGTGCAGGCGCTCGAAGGTGTACTTGACATCTTCCGGGGTGATGGCGCGCCCGTTGGAGAACATGATGCCCTCGCGCAGCGTGAAGGTGTAGACGAGACCGTCTTCGCTGATCTCCCACGACTCGGCAAGCGCAGGTTCCGGCGTGACCGGGTCGCTGAGCTGGACAAGCCCGCGATAGAAGAGTGCGATGGTGGGCCACGAAAGCGTGTCGTAGCCGATGGCGGGGTCGAGCGAGTTGATGTCGCTCAAAGTCGTGATGACGAGGGTGTCATCCTGGGCGACAGCAGGCGCGGCGATCAGTCCGATCAGCAGCGCCAAGACACCAACAAGTAGTACGCGAGCGGGTAGCCTAATCATACAATTCTCCTTGATAAGGGATGCGTGCTCCTCTGACCGGATGGCAGAGAGAATACGCATAGTATGAACAGTGCTGACCAGGGCGCAATAGTCTGAGGAATATCCTAAACGGATATTAAGTTAAGAGCCGTGAGCGTAATCTTCTACGCCATTGTGGATGGTCGTCTCACGGCGAAAATCGTGCCCTAATTCCCTTCCGGGAAAGGCGGGCGCGTGTACAACCACCAGAAATTGGACTTCGGATAGACGGGCATCAGCTCTGCCGCCCAGATGAATTCCGTCGGCTGTGTGAAGCGGCGCAGATGACCATCCGCACCCTGCATTTTTGTCGCCAGTTCCTGGCTCGGCATCCCGTTCGCCTCCATGAAGGCGGCGATCTCCTGGACGATGGTGCGGCGCATCGCTTCCGGCAGGTAGGCGCTGGCGCAAAGGCGCGCATTCTGCCGGCATTCCTCGAAGTATGCGCGCATGGCATCCAGGCGCGAATTCGCCTCGCGCACGATCTTCGCGCTGTAGTGGCGCGTCCATTCCTTGCGCAGGTGGTCATGCCGCGTCTCGGTCGCTGCCAGAGTCGCCTGCTGTGCGTCGCTGAGCTGGTCGCGCAGCGCATTCAGGCGGCGCAGGCGCAGCAGCAGCGCGCCAATCGTCAGTGCGGGCTGCTTGCCGCTGCCGAACAGACCGCCGATGCTGCCGTAGACTTCGCTGCCGCGCAGGTAATCGGCAAGCCCCTCTACCATGTCATGCGCCTCGCGCAGGTCGCTCTCCAGGTCGAGCTTCAGTTCAGACATACTACGCCTCGGCGACCACTTCGACGGCGGGAAGGTCGAGCGTCTGCAAGTTGTCTTCGTTCGCTTGCAGGTAGTGAATGGCGGAAAGCGCCGCCGCGCAGCCCTGCCCGGCAGCCGTGATCGCCTGGCGGAAGGTGAAATCGTGGATTTCGCCGCCTGCGTAAACTCCCGGCACGCTCGTGCGCATGTGATCATCGACCAGCATGTAGCCGTCGTCATTCGTCGCAAGCTGTGTCCCGAAGATTCGGCTGTTCGGGTCGTAGCCGATGAAGACGAACACGCCGTCAATCGGATGCTCGCGCACGGCGTCGGTCTTGAGGTTGCGCAGCGTGACGCCCGTCGTCCGGCGTATGCCCCCTTCCAGGGTCTCGCCCTTGATTTCGTCGATGAGCGTATCCCAGACGAAACTGATCTTCGGGTTAGCGAACGCCTTCTTTTGCAGGTCGATGCTGGCGCGCAGGCTGTCGCGGCGATGGACGATGGTCACGCTTTTGGCGAACTTGGTCAGGAAGATGCCTTCTTGCAGCGCCGAGTCGCCGCCGCCGACCACGATGATGTCCTTGTTGCGGAAGAAGAAGCCGTCGCAGGTCGCGCAGTACGAGACGCCATAGCCCGTGTATTCGATCTCGCCGGGGATGTTCAAATGGCGTGGGCTGGCACCAATCGTCACTACCACGCTGTCCGCGAGATAGGTCTCGTTATAGGTGCGGACGGTGAAGGGTGAACCATGCTCGAAATCGACCTCTTTGACCTCGTCAAAGACGAACTGTGCGCCGAACTTCTCCGCCTGCTGCTTCATACGCTCGGTCAGTTCTGGTCCCTGGATGCCTTCGGGGAAGCCGGGGAAGTTGTCGACATCGCTGGTCGTGGCGATCTGTCCGCCCAGGTACTTCCCTGTGATCACGACGGTGTCATACAGCGCGCGGGCGGTGTACAACGCGGCAGTCAGCCCGGCGGGACCCGACCCGATGATGACCACGCGCGTCTTCTTGATGGTTTCGGACATTCGATTCTCCCTTTCGTGAAATGCGATGCGTAGGGGCGCAATGTATTGCGCCCCTACATGCAACCATGCGTTATCCTGCGTTCGTCAGCGCGCCGCCGTTCTGCGCGCGGATCATGCAGATCAGCGCTTCGAACTCCTCGCGGCAGTCCTTGCAGCAGCGTAGGTGCGCCTCGACATGCGGCAGCAGCGTATGCAGGTCTGCACCACTCGCCACCAGTTCGGCGATGTAGTCCAACTGGCAGCCGCAGTCCTCGCAGCCCATCTGCGCGCCTTCTTCGTCGTGCACCTCGAAGATCGATTGAACAAGTTTATGTATATGCTCTTTTTCCACGTTCAATCATCCTGCAATACGATATGTCATTTGGATGCATGGATGTCGATGGTTCTTACGTAAAAAGGCGATGCGGGAGCGCCACATTCATCACTTATTCCTCAAACAGCTTCAACACGTAATCGAGGGAAAGCCCCTGCGCTTCGAGCGTCGTCTTCAGCTTGCGACGCGCGTCGTGCAGCAGCTTGTAGAGCGCATTGCGGTTGGTCCCAAGCTGCTCTGCGACGATCTCCAGCGGCACTTCCTGGACGACGACGGCGAGCAGTGCGCGCCGCTGGCGTTCCGTCAGCCCATCGGAAAGCGCATCGTCAATCCTGCGCAGTGCTTCTTCACGCTCGGCAGAGCGTTCCGGGGCGGGCGACTGATGCCCCATCAGCGGGTTGGTATTGGGCGGCAGCAGGTCGCCTTCACCCGTCAGTGCATCGAGGCTGAAATCGCGGTAGCGCGCGCGGCGCAGGTCGCTGATCGCCACGCGCACGGCGATGCGGGTTGCCCAGGTGGTGAACTGGCTGTCGCCGCGAAAGGTGTCCAGGTTTTGCAGCACGCGCAGGGTCGCGTCCTGCGCCATGTCCTCCGCCATCTGCGTCAGTTCGTGATGAGACACATGGGTCAGGTCACTGCGTTCGCGGCTGAGGTAGTAGAAGATGCCGCGCTGCAAGCGCACTTGCAGATCCTGGAGGGCGGACGCTTGGAGGTGGGGGGCTGCACGCAGCGCTTCCAGCCACTGTTCGTTTGTGCGCTCAGACATGGAGGTTCGTTCCGTCGCCTGCAATGGGAGACTATAGCCGCGAGTGTAGCATCATTGCGCGGCGATTGCAGGCGTTAAATGTTGCCGAAGTTCAGGGGTCCCAGGTCTTCAAACGACACGACCAGCACCAGATGCCCCAGACGCACTTCGTCCCCATCGCGCAGGTAACGCGGTTGGTTGGCGATCAGGCGCTGACCGTTGAGGAACGTCCCGTTCGGGCTACCTTTATCGACCAACTGAAGTTTGTTCATGTGCTTGATGAGAGACGCATGACGGCGCGAGACACCCTTGTTGACGGCATCGCACTCCTGCAAATCGATGTCCGGCGATTCACCCGTATCCGGATCGAAGCGCCCGATGATCAGTTCCCGGATGTCGTGGGCATCGAAGACGAATGTCTTGCTGAATTCACGCACCTGGAGGACAAGATTTTTGCGCGCGCCAAAGAAGGACGTGCCCAGACGCGGGATGCCTTCTTCGAAATCCGTATTAGTGAGTGACTGCGTTTCCTTGGAGACTGCTAGCAACAATGTGCCGCATTTTGTACAAATGGCTTCTTTGTCACCGACCTCGGAGTGACAGGTAGGACATTCTTTCACTCTTGGAAGCCCTTGCTGCATAACGGTCATCTGGATTATCCTCCCATTCCAAAAGTATTGTAACATTGACTCGCGAGAGGAAAAATGGAGCTTCTTAAAGCATAAAGGAATAATCAATTTTTTCACAATTTTGATAAACAGGCGATTCTAGTTATCTCATCTCCACCGTTAGCGCGCTTCTAATGTTTGGGAGGTATAATCCCAAAATGCTAATTTGTGGAGAACGCTGCGCGTGAATACCAAACCTCCTGAGCAACAGAATAACAATACCCCCAATTCGCCCTTCGCGGGCAAGAATGCTCAACGTGTTTGGTTGATCGTTGGCGTGATTGTGCTGCTCCTGTTCGTCGTGATCGTCGGTCAGCCGAACAGTGCGCAGCGCGGCAATCGCGTTTCGCTCGACCAGCTCGCTGAATTCATTCGTCAGGGCAATGTCGCCCAAATCCTGGTACGCGGGGGCACCGATGTTTTCATCGAACTGCGGAACGGACAGAATGTCTTCTACTATAAGGAACGTGAGACCAATATCTTCCAGGCGCTGACCGCTTTTGGCGTCGATGAGGAGACTCTTTCGCGCGTGGAGTTCCAGGAAGCACCTGGCGACAACACCAGCAACTTCGTCTTCCAGCTCCTGATCGCGGTCGTGCCGACGCTGATCATCGTCTGGCTGCTCTGGCGCATGATGCGCAGCGTGCGCAGCGGTCAGGATCAGGCGATGAGCTTCGGTCGCAGTCGCGCCCGTGTCGTGCGCGATATGGAGCGCCCGCAGGTGACCTTTAACGATGTCGCCGGGGCGGAAGAGGCGAAGCAGGAACTGGCGGAAGTCGTCGAATTCCTGAAAGAGCCGGAAAAGTTCATCCGCCTGGGCGCACGCATCCCCAAGGGCGTGCTGATGATCGGTCCTCCCGGCACGGGCAAGACGCTGATGGCGCGCGCGGTCGCGGGTGAAGCGGGCGTGCCATTCTTCAGCATTTCCGGCTCGGAATTCGTCGAGATGTTCGTCGGCGTCGGCGCGAGCCGCGTGCGCGACCTGTTCGAGCGCGCCAAAGCCGAATCGCCTGCCATCGTCTTCGTGGACGAAATCGACGCCGTCGGTCGCCATCGCGGCGCAGGCTTGGGCGGCGGTCATGACGAGCGCGAACAAACGCTCAACCAGATCCTGGTCGAGATGGATGGCTTCGAGACGGGCACCAACGTCATCGTCATGGCGGCGACCAACCGTCCGGACATCCTCGATCCGGCGTTGATGCGCCCCGGTCGTTTCGACCGTAAGGTGACGATGGATAACCCGGACATCAAGGGACGCCTGGAAATCCTGAAAGTCCACGCCAAGGGCAAGCCGCTGGGTGCCGATGTCGATCTCGAATCGATTGCCAAAATCACGCCGGGGTTCTCCGGCGCTGACCTGGAAAACCTGATCAACGAAGCCGCCATCCTCGCCGCTCGCCGCAACAAGAAGGCGATCGGTATGAGCGAGATGCAGGAGAGCATGGAGCGCGTGGTCATGGGACCGGAGCGCAAGTCGCGCGTGATCTCCGATAAAGAGAAGCGCAAGATCGCCTTCCACGAAGCCGGGCACGCCATCCTGCACTACGTGCTGGAACACACCTACCCCGTCCACAAGATCACGATTGTGGCGCGTGGGCGCGCGGGCGGCTATGTGATGGGGCTGCCGGATGAAGACACCACGCTGGTCTCGAAAGAGATGTTCGAGGACATGATCTGCGTGACGATGGGCGGGCGTGCGGCGGAAGAGATCATCTTCAACCAGTTCACGACCGGCGCCAGCAACGATTTGCAGCAGGCGACCCAGCGCGCGCGCATGATGGTGATGAACTTCGGTATGAGCGAGGCACTCGGTCCGCGTTCCTATGGCAGCGGCAGCGGGTCGCTCTTCCTCGGACGCGAGCTGTACGACGCGCGCGATTACAGCGAATCGGCGGCGGAGGAGATCGACAACGAAGTCCGGCGCATCCTTCAGACGGCGTACCACCGCGCCAAGAACACGCTGATGGAAAACCGCGATAAGCTCGACACGCTGGCAGCGATTCTGATCGAGCATGAAACGCTCGACCGCCAGATGTTCGAGGAGATCATGGAAGGCAAGATGCCGAGCGGTCTGCAAACCGCGCCCAGCGCGCCGACCCCGGCGTAACGGGTATCCGGCTTATGATGCGCAGGGGTGACGCCAACAGGTTTGGCGTCACCCCTGCCCTTCGTCAGCATCGCAATCGGTAAACCAGTATGTCGCTCCGCATCGGTTCGGCACAGGGCTACTACGGCGACGACGTGACGCGCGCGCTGCCCATGATCGAGGGCGGGCATGTCGATGTCGTCGTCTTCGAGGCGCTTTCCGAACTGACGCTCGCCATCCTCCAGAAAGACCGCCTCGCAGACCCCTCGCGCGGCTACACCCACGATATTCCCCTCATCGCCAACAAGATCCTGCCGCTCGCTTTCGCGCGGGGTATTCCGCTGATCACCAACGGCGGCGGGTTGAATCCGCTGGGCGCGGCGGCGGCGGCGCACAAGATCGCGCAGGAGCGCGGGCTGCACGGACTGAAGATCGCCGCCGTGACGGGGGATGATTTGATTCGCACGTTCACTTCTGACGATAGCGGACGAGGCATGCCTCGTCCCTACAGTGGCTTGCGCCATTCCGAAACAGGCGAGCCGCTTGTCTCACCCTCTCCGTCAACGGAGAGGGGGTTGGGGGGTGAGGTTCCCATCGTCACCGCCAACGCCTACCTGGGCGCAGCGCCGATTGTCGAGGCGCTGCGGGCGGGCGCGCACCTCGTCATCACCGGGCGCGTCGCCGACCCCTGCCTGTATCTCGCGCCGATGATCGCGCGCTACGGCTGGGCGTGGGAGGATTGGGATCGGCTGGCGGCGGGCATCGTTTGCGGGCATCTGCTCGAATGCACCGGGCAGGTCGTCGGCGGCAACAGCCTGGCGCTGCTCGACAGCATCGACGCGGGCGATCTGGCGCGGCTGGGCTACCCGATTGGCGTGGTGGAAGACGACGGGACGTTCGTCATCAGCAAAACGCCCGGCACGCCCGGCAGGGTGACGCTGGAGACGGTCAAGGAACAGCTCCTCTACGAAATCCACGACCCGGCGCGCTACCTGACGCCCGACGTGACCGCCGACTTCACCACGCTGCGGCTGCAAGACGACGGCGCAGACCGCGTGCGTGTGACGGGCGTAAGCGGGCATCCGCGCCCGGAGATGCTCAAGCTCAACCTGGCGCGGCTGGAAGGCTGGCAGCGCGAGCTGATCTTCACGCTCGGCGCGCCGCGCGCCTGGGACAAAGTCGCGCAGCTCAAAGCGATGATCGCGACGAGCTGGGACGGTCTGCCGATCACGCGCGTGCATTACGACTACCTGGGCATCAACAGCCTGTTTGCCGACGCGCCGCTGCCGCCCGACCCGCTGGAGGTGGTCGTGCGTCTCGTCTTCAGCGCCGCGCAGGCGGAGACGCTCAAGACGGCAGTGCGCCGCCTGCTGGCGCTCGGCTTGAGCGGACCCGCTGGGATGAACGTGAGCGGCGCGAGCATCAGCGGCGAACCGCGCGCGGTCGTCGGCTTGTTCCCGACGCTGGTCGCGCGGGAGATGGTGACGACGGAAATCACCTATTTCGAGGGATGAGGGGATAGGTGATGAGGTTGTAGGGGACGACCCATGGGTCGTCCCGCGCGGCAGTACCCCCTTATTGACAACCCATATCGTTGTTTGATATTCTATAAATAACCGTCCGGTCAGTTATTATAGATTGAGTGACTCATGCCCCGCCCTGATGTCAGCCATGAACGCATCCCAGAAATCCTCGACGCGGCGGCGCAGATCTTCAGCGTGCATGGCATTGACGGCGCGAGTATGGAGCAGATCGCCGACGTTTGCGGCATCAGCAAGGCGACCATTTACCATTACTTCAAGAGCAAGGAAGCACTGATCCTCGCGCTTGTCCGCCGCCTGTTCAACGCGGATCAGGCGGAGTTTGAAAAGATCGTCGCCGCAGATGCACCCGCCCTGGAGCGACTGCGAATGTACAGCGTCGAGTTGGTCAAGCTGCTGGAGCGGAACACTGTGCTGATGCCTGTCCTCGCCGAAATCCGCGCGCGCGCCGCCCGCATGAGCGCCGTGCAGTCCGTCATCGACGACTATTTCACGAAATATACCGAGGCATTTGCGGACATCATCCAGCAGGGCAAGGCGCGCGGCGAAGTGCGGAATGCGGTCGATTCACACGAGGCGGCGCTGGCATATGTCGCGCTGGTGGAAGGCAGCCTGCTCATCGCGTTCAGCACGGGGCAGGCGTTAGCGCCGGTGATGAGCGTGAGCGTGTCGGTTCTTCTGGATGGGCTGCGCGCATAGCGCTTTTTTTGCGTCGATAATCTACCGACCAGTCAGTTAATTATTCTGCGAAAGGATAGACATATGAGCATCAGACCGCAAACCGTCTTCGTGAACTGGGCATACCCTGCCCCGAAGGACGCATTTGACCGTTTCATCGGACCGGGCGCGACGCGCGCGGAGATCGCGCTGCAACTCATCCCGCCATGCGTCATCGCGGCGGGGCTGCTCGCGGCGGCGCTCATCAACGATTGGGGCTGGTCGGCGGTTCAGATGGTCATCGCTGGCGTGCTGGCGCTGGATCTGGTCGGCGGCGCGATCACCAATGCGACGGGCGCGGCGAAACGCTGGTATCACCGCGAGGGTCAGGGCTTCCGCCAGCATATGGTTTTCATCCTGATCCACATCCTCCAACCCGCCTTAGTTGTCATCTTCTTCGACGCGGGCAACTGGCTCTTCCTGCTCGGCAGCTTCGGCTATCTGGTGGTCGCGTCGCTGCTGATCCTGCTCACGCCGCTCTATCTGCAACGCCCGCTGGCTGCGCTGCTGCTGATCGTGGGCTTCCTGATCGCGCTCTATATCCTGCCCGCCCCGACGGGTTTCGAGTGGTTCCTGCCCACGTACTACGTCAAGCTGTTGATCAGCCATCTGCTCCGCGAAGAACCGTACCGCCCGGCGGAGGAGGCGCAGCCATGATGGACGATCAACACGCCACCTTGTCCGTGCTGGCGGCACTGCTTGCGGAGTCGTTCGCCGACGATCCGGGCATGTCGTACCTATGCCAGTCCAGCCACGGCGGTTACAAGTCGCGGCTCACGGGCTGGTTTCTGGCGATGCTGCGCATGCACAGCGCGAACGAGCAGCCGATCATGTCCCAGATCGTCAGCGGTGAGATCGTGGCATGTGCCGTGCTGACCCTGCCGGGAGCCAATCTCGGTGTCGCTACACTCGTCCGCTGGCTGTGGGACTGCGCACGACTGGGCGGCTTGCGAAGTCTATGGCGCACCCTGCGTCATGTGCGCCGAGCCAGCCAGCATCATCCCGCAGAACCGCACTTCCGGCTGGAGTTCATCGCCGTTGCGCCATCGCAGCAGGGCAAGGGCTACGGGCGAGACCTCCTGATGCGCATTCACGAGCGGGTGGACAGCAGCGCATCGTCGAAGTGCATCTGGCTGGAGACGGCGAACGCGGACAACGTGCCCTTTTATGAGCGATTTGGCTATGTGGCTGCGACACAGCTTCCGATTGGCAATCAGGCGGAATCCGTCGTGATGATCCGACGGGCTTGATCCGCAGCGGGCTAAACCCCGAACCATGTAGAAATCCCGACTGGAAAGACATAAACTGAATGTGTGACCCTTTTCAAAAAGTTGGTTGTTTTATGAACCTTCCTCCTCACCTCATCGTTTACGCCGCGCAGGCGGAACGCACCGACCCGCGACTTGAAGACCAGCGCGACCTGCAACTGCGCAAACTACGCGCCGCCGCGCTGTGGGGTGTCGGCGCGCTGGTGGTCGGCATCCTGCTGGCGCTCTGGTTCTATCGCGGGCTGGCAGTCGTGCCGCTCTTCACCGATTCCGGCTTCCCGGAATGGACGCCCGCCATCGGTCCCTTCGCCGCGCAATCGGTGCCGGAGGAGATCGGCTTCGCCTTCGGGCGCTTGTTTGAAGTCGCGGGCGCGATCATCCAGTCCGGCAGCAGCGGGCAGATCGCCGCCACCTCGCGCCTGATTGCCTGCCTGATGATCTTCATCGCCATCCTCGCCACCTACCGCCGTCTGCTGCTGGAGCATTACCATGCCGGAGGGCAGCTCACGCAGTATCATGATTACCAGGCGGAGGCGCACAGCCTGGGCAACCAACTGCGGCGTGTCGCCATCGCGCTTGCCGCGCTGGTCGCCAGCTATGTCGCTATCTCAGTGCTCTGGCTGATCCTGGACGTGATGTTCAAGCAGTTCTCGGCGTCTTACGCGGGCGCATCGGCGTTTTCTGGCTTATTCGTCGGCGTCGTGACCTTCGCGGCGGTCTACTGGGCGCAGACCGTCACGCCCCGTCACCTGATCGGCTTGGCGCTCGTCACCTTCACCATCGGCTTGGGGGGCAGCTTTTCGCTGGCGGGCGTCGAAAACAACGAGCAGTGGTGGCAGGCAGCGGTCAGCCGCGCGGGTGCCAATCCCCAGGCGGATTGGCTGTTCATCGCCACCTTCGGCAGCGTCTTCCTGATCTTCGTCGTCCTGTGGTTCGACATCAACGGCTTCATCCGCCTGATCGTGGCGCAGGCGGAGAATCATCACCCCCTGCCGCCCTCGGACGACACACTCGGCTCGCGGCTGCATCGCTGGCTGCGGGCGAACAGCTTCGGCATCATCCGCGCGCTCTATTTCATCGCCATCGTCGGGCTGCTCGGCATCGGCTTCGTCCGCTTCGATACACGCGACCTGACGACGGTGTTCGCGCATACAGGCGGCGCGCTGATCGCCATCGTGATCTTCGTCTTCGGAGGCTTGGGCTTTGCCACCTGGTTCCCGCATCCGATCCTGGGGCTGCCCTTCAAGCGATTGTCCCAGGGCATCGCCGCGCTTGCCGCCTTCTCTATCTTGCTTTTCGGCTTGGGCATCCTCAATCTGGCGGGCATCGAGCTGCTCTACCTGATCCTGATCGGCATCTGGTTCTTCTTTGCGCTCGACACGATTCTGACCTACATCAACGCCCTGCCGCCGATTTCGGATACTGTGCTGAGAGAAATGAGTTTGGAAACGAAATGATCGATGCACGGGTGCGAAGTGCGTGGTGCGTGGTGCGAAAGAGCAAAGAAAGAACTGCATTCAACGCACGAGGCGCATCTTGTTCCTCCAAGGGCGATCCGGTTTGTTCGCACTTCGCACCACGCACTCCGCACTGTTCACGACGAAGGTGAGCCTTATGACGAACAAAACGCTGTATGACCTCGCCTACGGGCGCGCGGGCGATAAAGGCGACATCGCCAACATCAGCGTCATCGCGCGTTCGCCGCAGGCTTACGCCGAACTCAAAGCACATCTGACCGCCGAGCGCGTCAAGGCGTACTTCGGCTCGATGGTGCGCGGCGAAGTGGTGCGCTATGAGCTGGACAACATCGAAGCGCTCAACTTCGTGCTGCATGGCGCGCTGGATGGCGGCGCGACGCGGGCGCTGCGCATCGACGGGCTGGGCAAGTCGCTGGCGGGGCTGCTGCTGGCGATGGCGTGGCAATAGCCCACACTGCTAAACTGCATGGGCGCGTCCGATAAACGGGAGACTCTTCATTCATGCGTGCAATCCGAATTGACGAGCATGGCGCGGCAGATGTGCTGCGCCTGGTCGACATGCCGATACCACAACCCGCCGAAGGCGGCGTGGTCGTCCACAATCAGGCAATCGGCGTCAACTATGTCGATGTGCAGCATCGCCAGGGCGGCTACTACCCGGTGACGCTTCCGCTCATCCCTGGCATCGAAGCGGCGGGTATCGTTGAAAGCGTCGGCGCGGGCGTACGCAGCGTTCAGCCAGGTGACCGGGTCGCCTATGCGGGCTACATGGGAGGCAATTACGCCGAATGGACCGCCGTGCCGCAGGAGCAGCTTGTCCCGCTTCCCGACGCCATCAGCTTTGCGGATGCCGCAGCCACGCTGCTCCAGGGCATGACCGCCCACTGCATGACGCAGGATGTCTTCAGGGTGCGTCCCGGGCAGTCGGTGCTGGTTCACGCGGCGGCAGGCGGCGTTGGCGCGCTGATCGCGCAGCTTGCCAAACTGGCGGGCGCGGTCGTCATCGGCACCGTGTCCAGCGCGGGGAAAGCGACATTCGCGCGCGCGATGGGCGTGGATCATATCGTCAATTATCGCGAGCAGGACTTCGCGGCTGCGGTGAATGCGCTCACGAACGATGAAGGTGTGCATGTCGTCTATGATGCGGTCGGCAGCACGACGTTTGAAGGCAGCCTCGCCGTGCTGCGGCGCTGCGGGCACCTGGTCGTTTATGGGCAGACGAGCGGAAGCGTTCCACCCTTCGACATCAATCGACTGTCAGGATTGACCGAGCCAAAGACGCGCGGCTCCCTCTCACTGACGTGGGCGGCACTCAGCCACTACAACGCTGAGCGCGAGACAATGCTGACGCGCGCCCAGTCCGTGTTCGATCTGATAGCGCAGGGCAAGCTGCGCCCGCACATCAGCCATCAGCTCCCGCTCGAACAGGCTGCCCAGGCACATCGCCTGATGGAAGCGCGCGCGGCGATGGGCAAGATCGTGCTGTTGACCTAATCGTTGTTTCAATACACCAGCGCGTACGAGGTGTGATAGTCCGGCTGCGGCGGCAGACGCTGCGCCATGCCCGCCCGCCCGATCTCCGCGAAGCTTGCCGCGTCCAGCACGATCAGGAAAGCGCCCCGACTGCCCGCATCTCCCACGACAGACAGCACGACTCCATCCTCGTCGCTGCGCGCGCCAGGGCGACGGACAAAGACCGGTTCGCCCGGCGTACAGCCCGCCGCCGTCCAGATGCGGTCACGCCCGCTGTGGAGGTCGATCCTGACGAGCTGATCGTAGGCGTGCCCCGGCTGCTGGTCGCGCAGGCTGACGCCGTAGACCCAGCGCTGTTCACCCTCGACCCCGCGCGCCGCCGCGCGTGGCAGTTCGATGCTGACCGGGGAGTGTGTCTCATAAGTCGCGCGCCGTGCGCCGGGCAGCAGGCGATAACGGCGCAGCGTTCCCGGCTGAAGTGGGCATCCGCCACCCTGGAGGATGCGCGCGTCGGCGTAAGCGACCAGATCGACGAAGACCTCGTCGCCGCGCTCGAAGGCGTGGAAATGATGGAGGGTGAAGAAGGCATCCGCCTCCCAGCGCCCGGCAACCTTGCCCGTCGCGCGCTCCAGCAGAACGAACTGCGCGCCCAGCTCTGGCGACCAACTGAAGTGATCAAAGAGCGTCGGCGCGGCGTCGCGCGAGCGTTCCGCATAGACCAGCGGCGTCAGCGTCAGCACGAGGTATCGCCGGGTGCTGCATACGCTGTGAATATAGGGCAGCGCCGGCGCGGGCAGGCAGCCCAGCGTATCGATCCCGCGTGCACGCGCCTGATAGACGGCGACATCGCCCGACGCGACCCGCGCCTGTGCGTACAGGCTGCCTGGCGCGTGTCTGGGTGCGGCAGGCGCGTGCACGCCGAGCCGACCGAGCGTGGAAGCATCCAGCTCGACTGCCAGCGGCTGTTCTGCATACGCCTGAAGCTCGGCGGCAGCGCGCGCCTGGGCGCTGTGGGTGTGGGCGGCGGGCGTGTGTGCGAACGGGCTGATCAGCGTGCGAAAGTGCGCCCGCGCCGGGTCGGCGAAAAAGTCCGGCAGCGCAGGAAAAGCGGGGCGCTGTGCGTAGGTCACGCGCCCACCGCGCAGCGCGAATGTGTGCAGCGTGGCGGTCGTTTCGGCGATCTCACGCGAGACGGTGCCCGTCAGCCAGGCGGGGAGGCTGCCCTGCACGGCAAGCGACTGCGTTCCCAGGTTTAACTTTGATGTGCGCGAATAGTGCATTTCAATAAGTCCTTCGCATAATCCGTGTGATGAGGTGGGACGAAGCGAGCTGTATTGACTCATCATCTCTGCTCTACAAGACAAGGAACGCCACCCGGACACTCATCGGGTCAAAACCCTCACCCGTTGTTCAGATAGATGCTGTTTCGTGAGTTGCGGGTTAAACTGGCGGGCATGTACGACGACCTCGACGATCCTCAACTGCTGGAGCGCATCCGACGCGGCGAACAGCACGCACTGGCAGCGCTCTACGCCCGCCACAGCCCCGCAGTCTACGCGCTGGCATATGCGATTCTGCGCAGCCGTGAGCTGGCGCAGGAGGTGACCCAGGATGTCTTCGTCGCCCTCTGGAAGCAGCCGCACCACTGGGATGATCGCAAGGGGCAGTTCGCGCACTGGCTGACGAGTGTTGCCCGCAACATGGCAATCGACCGCCTGCGCCATGAGCAGCGCCGCGCTCCGCGCGACCAGATCTCGTATGAGGCGGTCGCCCACCTGCTGCCGCATTACGCGCCCGCCGACCAGGAACATGCGCATCTGCTGCGTACGCTGATGGGTCGCCTGCCCAAAGATCAGCTTAAAGTCATCCTGATGGCGTACTTCAAGGGCATGTCCTACGACGAGATCGCCGAAGCGCTGGGCGTGCCACACGGGACAGTGAAATCGCGTCTGCGCCTGGGATTGCAGAAACTGCGCGCGCTGTGGAACGACGCGACCCATGAACCCGCCCGCATCGCCGCCCTGCCGCGACAAGAGACGGATGAACCCCAATGAGCCAGGATGCGAGCATGTTTCCCCGCACGCCGCACGGCGAAATCGACCGCGACCGGCTTTGCCGGATGCTGGAGGATCTGCTGCCCGCCTTCGCAGCAGGCGCGGCAAGCTCGGACGAGGCGCGCTTCGTCACGGCTGCCTTGCCGCTCTGCCTGGATGGCGCGGAGGCACTGACGCAGTACTACGCGCTGCTGACGCTGATGCCGGGCACGCTGCCTGCACCGGAAGGCGCGCCGCTGCCCGCGTCGGCGCTGCTGAAGCGGATTGCCCACGACGATAGCCATGACGCATGGGCGGCGGGCAAGGCAGTGCGAAGCCTCCCTATGGGACGCCTCGCCCCTACAAGATCGTCGTCGCGCCCCTGGGGAGCGTATGCACTGGTGGCGCTGGCGCTGATCGCGTTTGGGCTGTCGAACGCCTATTGGGCGTGGGAACTCAGCCGCGTGCGCTCCAGCACGGAACAGGCGCTGCTAGGGCAGCAGCAGATGATCGCCCAACTGCAACTGACGCTGACGCCCGCGCCGCCGCAGGTGCTGACCAGCCAGCATCGCAACCTGACGCCGACCGTCACGCTCGATGGGATGCAGGGCATCTTCATCTGGAGCGATGATGAGCGCGTTGGCACGCTCTACGTGAGCGGGATGCCGCCGCTGGAAAGCGGGCGTGCCTACCAGCTCTGGCTGATGCGAGACGCGGGGACTGTCGCGGCGAGCCTGGGCGTCTTCACAGTTGATGGGCAGGGGGCGGCAACGCTGGTCTTCGAGTCGGCGGAGCCAATCGCGTCCTACAGCGACATCGGCATCAGCATCGAGCCGCTCGGCGGCAGCACGACGCCGACGACCCCGAATGTCGCGGTTGCGAACATTTAAGGTTGCGTGAAGTTTTTTATGTCATGTGTGGCAATTCAATCAAGATTCGTTAAAGTACGCGTCGGGAACAGTGCCACGGCATCCAACACCCCAATTCTTGTTGTGTTCCAGACATAAGGAGATGAGGCGGTCATACCGCCAAGCCAGATGAAGAGAATCAGCTCAATATTCCTTGTCCTCCTTGCGCTGACGGCGATCTTCGTGACTGCCGCTGCCGCGCAGGACCCGCTGGGTCCCGGCGAAGGCTTGCCTGTTGTCTGGGGCAACTTCGCCGGCGACATCGCCACCACCAACCCAATTCTGGTGGCGGATGGCTCCTCTGCCGATGTTGTTGCCCGCCTTTTCCCGCTCTTCATCGGTCTTGACCCAGATACGGGCGTCGAGACCCCTGGCGCGCTGCGTTCAATTGCGACGGGTTGGGAATTCAACGACGATGGCACCGTGCTGACTATCACCCTGCGCGATGACTGGGCATGGAGCGACGGCACGCCGATCACCAGCGCGGACATCAAGTATGCCTACGACGCCATCGTGAGCGGCGAAGTCGATACGCCGACCGCGTCCTTCCTGGCAACCATCGTCGGACTGGAGATCCCCGATGAGCAGACGGTCGTCATCACCTTCGAGGCGGCGGACTGCGCGGCGGTGACGGTCGCGTCGAACATCCCAGTGGTGCCCGCGCATCATTACAGTACCATCTACCCGACGTTTGCCGACATGAACACCGAGAACGCTAACAACCTCAATCCCGAGGTCACGGCGGGTCCGTTCACCTTCGGCAACTTCCGCCCCGGCGAACAGGTGACCCTGATCGCCAGCGAGACCTACCCGGATTCGCCAGCGGGTTATGTCGTGCCGGAAGGCTTCATCTATAAGAGCGTGACTGACCAGTTGATCGAGATCGAGCAGTTCCTGGCAGGCGACATCACCCTCATCTCGTCGGTTGCGGAAGACCGCCAGGCAGAGATGGAAGAACGCGCGGCGAACGGCGAATTCCAGATCCACAAGGCACCCGCCGGCGGCTGGCAAGTGCTGCTCTTCAACATGGGCGACCCCGCCAATCCGCAGCCCGGTCTTGACGACAACGGCGAGCGTATCGAGCAGGCACCCCATCCCATCCTGGGCGATGTCCGCGTCCGCCAGGCGATCACGCATTCCATCGACCATGCCGCGCTGAACGCGGGCGCATTCAGCGGGACGGGTCTGCCCGTCGGCGGTCCGATGCTGCCGCAGTCGTGGGCGTACAACGAAGACATCGCGCCGTATGCCTATGACCCCGAACTGGCGGCGCAGCTCCTCGACGAAGCGGGCTTCGTGGATGACGACAACGACCCGGCGACGCCGCGCGTGGCGACCGAAGATGCGCTGTATGCCGAAGCGGGCACGACGCTCACGCTGGCGCTGACGACCTTCACCGGCAACCCGTCCATCGATTCCTCGTCGATCCTGATGCAGGATCAACTCAGCCGCGTCGGGTTCGAGGTCACGCTCGACATCATCGAGTTCTCGTCGATGATCGATAAGCTGCTGGCGCAGACCTACGACATGCTGATGGTCTTCTGGGGCGTCACCAACAACTCGCCGCAGGACATGTACGACCAACTGAGCAGCGAATCGGACATCCCCGGCGCGGGCTTCAACACCGGCTCGTACTACAATCCGGAGTTCGAAACGCTGATGCAGGAAGCGCGCACGCTGCCCGGCTGCGATCAGGCGGAGCGCAAGGCGCTCTATGACCAGGCGCAGGAGATCATCAACGCCGAAGTGCCGTACTACCTGGTCAACACCTCGGTGGTCCCGTTCATCATCTCGAACGCGGTCGAAAACTTTGACCCGCGCGAGAACAGCCTGACCTGGAATCTTCCCGCCTGGTCACTGCGACCGTAGTGATAGTTGTAGGGGCGCAATGTATTGCGCCCCTACCTTGTTGGAAGAAATCCGATGTTTCAATATGTGCTGCGTCGCCTGCTTCAATCCATTCCGATCTTTTTTGGCATCACCCTGTTTTCGTATGTCCTGATGGCGGCAGCGGGCAACCCGGTCGCGCAGTTGGTCTTCCGCCCCGGCGTCCCCGCCGAGGAACGTGCCCGGCTGGAGATCCAGCTTGGCGTCAACGATCCGTTCCATGTGCAGTATCTGCGCTGGCTGACCGGGGATGACTGGATGCGGCGCGACACCGACGGCGATGGCTTCGCCGACCAGTGTGTCGTGCTGGCGTGCGACGCCGATGGCGACGGGCAGAATGAGCAGCCTGGAGAGCGTCGCGGCATCATACGCGGCGATTTTGGGCTGTCGTTCACGCGCAACCGTCCGGTCAGCGACATCTTCTGGGAGCGCGTCCCGGCGACGCTCGAACTCGGCTTCGCTTCGCTGATCCTGGGCACGGTGCTGGGGATCTCGGCGGGCATCCTGGCGGCGGTCACCAAAGGACGCTGGTTCGACAATGTGACGCGCGTCTTCGCGGTCGCGCTGACCGCGCTGCCGATCTTCTGGTTTGCCATCATGCTGCTGCTGCTGTTTGCCGTACAGCTTCGCTGGTTTCCGATTGGCGACCGCTGCCGCCTCTCGCTCGACGATAGCTGCCCGCCAATCTGGGAGCGTTGGAATTACATGGTGCTGCCCGTCATCGTGCTGTCGGTGGGTGCCGTCGCGGGCTATTCGCGTCTGATGCGCGCCTCGATGCTCGACATCATCCATCAGGATTATATCCGCACCGCCAATGCCAAAGGGCTGTCGTCGCGCCTGGTCTGGTTCAAGCACGCCGCTCGCAACGCTCTGATCCCAGTAGCGACCTCGCTGGGACCCGCCATCACCGCGCTGCTGGGCGGGGCGGTCGTCACCGAGCGCATCTTCAATTATCCAGGGCTGGGCTTGACCTCACTCACGGCGCTCAGTCAGCGCGATTACCCGGTCGTGATGGCGTTCACGATCTATGCGGCAATCGCCAATATCCTCGGCTACCTGCTGTCGGATATTCTCTACGGTCTGATCGACCCGCGTATCCGGTTCAACTGAGCGGCTGCCATGTCGGAAAAATCACTCACCCCCGCCCCCCTGCTTCGCGTGATCAAGACCGCCGAGCCAGCGGCGAAAAGCCAGTCACTGACGACCAAAGCACTGCGCCGCCTGCGCCGCGACTATCTGACGCTGGTGGCGATGGCGGTGCTGCTCGTCATCACGCTGCTGGCTTTGGGTGCCGACGTGATCACGCGCGAAATCCTGATGACCGACCCGGAAGCGACCAACCCCAGCGTGCGCCTGCTGCCCCCCGGTTCGCCAGGGCATGTGCTGGGCACGGATGACCTCGGACGCGATTACGCGGCACGCCTGCTGCACGGCGGGCGCATCTCTCTGGCGATAGGCATCTCCGGCACGCTGCTCACGCTGCTGATCGGCGTGGCGACCGGTTTGATCGCCGGGTACTTCGGCGGCTGGATCGACGACATCATCAACTGGGTGGTGACGACGCTCGACTCGATCCCGTCGATTTACGCGCTGCTGCTGCTCAGTACAATTCTGACGCGCTCACCCGTCAACCTCGTGCTCGTGATCGCGCTGTTTGGCTGGACGGGCGGCACGCGCCTGCTGCGTGGTCAGACAATTGCGCTGCGCGACCAGGAGTTCGTCATCGCGGCGCGCGCGATGGGCGCGTCGGCGTGGCGCATCATGTTCGTGCACATCCTGCCCAACACACTCTCGCTGATCCTGCTCTCGCTGGGTTCCGGCATTGGCGGTCTCATCCTGGCGGAATCGACGCTGAGTTTCCTCGGCTTCGGCATTCAGCCGCCCACGCCGACCTGGGGGAACATGCTGGGCAATGCGCAGCAGTTCTTCTCACGCGGACCGCATATGGCGACGATCTCAGGCTTATTGATCTTTGTCACAGTCCTCTGTCTGTTTATCATCAGCGACGGGCTGCGCGACGCCTTCGACCCGCAAAGCAAGGACTGATTACACATCCGGCTGCGTTGAGGCGTTGCCGACGTAGCCCGGCAGTTCAAACCAGAAGATCGAACCACCGTCCGGCGGGCAATCGACGCCCACCTTGCCGCCCTGCATTTCGACCAGGCTCTTGACGATCCACAAGCCAAGCCCGGTGCTGCTTTCCGTACCGGAGGGGCGCACGCTCAGTTTGCTGAACATCTGGAAGAGCTGCTTGCGTTCCTCGTAAGGGATGCCGGGACCCTGGTCGGCGATGTTGATGCGCACCCAATGGGCATCACCTTCCGCCCACGCCATGACGACGCTGCCAGGCGGGCTGAACTTGAGCGCGTTGCCGACCAGGTTATTCATGACCTGTGTCATCAACCGCTGGTCTCCGACCACGCAGTGGTCGGTGGGGAAGGTGTGCAGCGGGATGTTCTTGCCGCGCGCCATCAGGGAATGCTGTTTGACGACCTGCTGCATCACGTCATTGATCGGGACCGTGTCGATTTGTAGGGTGAGCGCGCCGCTCTGCACCAGCGCCGCATCCAGGAACATCTGGATCATGTCCTGCATCCCAGTCAGCGAAAGGTCGATGTTGTCGAGGATGATCTTCACATCCGGTTCATGGTCGAACATCTCCGTCAGAATGTACTGTGCCATGCGGATGTTCGAGATCGGACCCTTGAGGTCATGCGAGACGGTGCGGAAAAATGTCTCCTTCATCGCCTGGAGTTTCTCCAGTTCGGCGATGGTTCGCTTCCGGTCGTCCGCCATATTCTTCAGCGAGATCTGCATGTCCACGCGCGCACGCGCCACTTCCACACTCAGCGGCTTGGCGAGGTAGTCATTCGCGCCGAGGTGAAAACCACGCACGATGTCTTCGCTGTCGTGCAGCGCGGAAACCATGATCACGGGCAGTTCCGTGTGATGGTATTGGCGACGGATGTGTTTCAGCACTTCCAGCCCGCTCATGTCCGGCATCATCACGTCGAGCAGGATGATGTCAAACTGGTGCTCCTCAAGCAGCGAAAGGGCAGTCTGTCCGTTTTCTGCGGTCGTGATGTGGTAATCCGGCTCAAACATCCTGCGCAGCAGCAGGCGATTCATCGGATCATCCTCGACAATGAAGATGTGTGGTACCTGGGACCGTATCGATTGTTGGAGTTGTGGTTCGTTGGCGTTCACGGCGAACATCACCCGGCTCTTTCCACTGCTGCTGTGCTGACTTTACTTTCCTTAATCTACACCCAGAATGGAAAAGAAATAATTAAAAGTTGAGATCGTTCGCTTCAGAGTTGATATTTTTACGAATTTTTCGCAATTTTCGGACAAACCTCATCCAAGTCGCTTCATTGAAGGGGCGTGCAGGACACCCACTGAATCCCTCCGAAGACAACATTCACGCATTTTGTCCCCACGTTGTTCGTAAACCTCTGTACAATAGAGTCTGGTTCGATTGAGGGAGGTTATGGATTGGCGCAAGCGCTTGCCGGGCTGGTGGTCAAGGAGCAGAGTGGTTTTTTCTGGATTGAGGCGGAGGACGGGCACACCTATATGTGCCGCCTGCGTGGACGCTTACTGGAAGAGGCACAATCGTCGGATGTCGCTGCGATTGGCGACCGGGTTCATATTCAGGTGATCGACGAGACGAGCGGTGCGGTCGAGTCGGTTGACCCGCGCACGAGCGCTCTTTCGCGGGCGGCACGCACCGAGGGCAATCGCGGCGCGGGTGCAGCCGAACGCGAGCATGTGATCATCGCCAACGCGCAGCAGGCAGTCTTTGTCTTCGCGGCAGCACAGCCGACCCCCAGCCTGCGTATGGTGGATCGCTTTTTGGTGGCAGGCGAGAAGGCAGGCATCGAAGACCTGATCATCGTCGTCAACAAGGTCGATCTCGATGGCGCGCAGCCGACTATCGCCCGCTTTGATCTTTACGCCCAGTTGGGTTATACCGTGCTCCACACCAGCGCGCTGCGCTGCGAAGGCATCGACACGCTGCGCACACGGCTGACAGACCGTGTCTCGGTCTTCACCGGTCCGTCCGGCGTCGGCAAGACCAGCCTGCTCAACGCGATTGCCCCAGGCTTGGGGCGAGTCGTCAAGAGCGTCAGCCAGGCGCGCCAGGAGGGGATACATACCACCCGCGACAGCGAACTGGTCAAACTCAGCTTTGGCGGTTATCTGGCGGATACACCGGGCATTCGCCTGCTGAATGTGTGGGATGTCGAACCGGAAGAACTCGACGGCTACTTTGTCGAAATCGCGCCGTTGGTGCCGCAGTGCCGCTTTGCCGACTGCGCCCACCGCAACGAACCCGGCTGTGCCGTTCGTAAGGCGCTGGAAAAGGGCACCATCAGCCACAGCCGCTATCAGAGTTATCTGACGCTGCGCGACGAACTGGAATCGGCGTTGGATGCAATGTACTAGCGTTGTAATGTGTGCGTGGTGGGATGTGTGTAGTGCGAACAGACCGTAGGGACGAGGCGTGCCTCGTCCGCTGAAAGTGACTATCGCTTGACGACGAGAAGGTGGTAAGTTGTGACGACATCGCTGACAGGACAGACGCTTGGCAAAACGACCATCCAGGACCTGTTGGGTCAGGGGGGCATGGCGACTGTCTACAGAGGTTATCAGCCAGATATCGATCGCTTTGTGGCGGTCAAGGTGATGTCGTCACTGCCGGGGCAGGATCAGGAGTTTGTCGAGCGCTTTAAGCTGGAAGCGCGCACCATCGCCCGCCTTCAGCACCCACACATCCTGCCGCTCTACGACTTTGGGCAGGAGCAAGGGCTGTTCTATCTGATCACCGCGTATGCCCCCGGCGGTTCCATCAGCGACCTGATCCTGAAGGGCGCGCTGCCTATCCCGACGGTCGAACGCCTGCTGCGCGAGATCGCGGCGGCGCTCGATTATGCGCACCGCCAGAACGTCATCCACCGCGACATCAAGCCCGCCAACATCCTGCTGGACAAAGAAGGGCACGCGCTGCTCGCCGATTTCGGCATCGTCAAGCTCCTCAGCGGGATGAACACCTCGCCCGCGCTGACCAGCACGACGGGCGTCATCGGCACACCCGCCTACATGTCGCCGGAGCAGGCGAATGGTGCCACCATCGATGGGCGCAGCGACATCTACGGCTTGGGTGTGGTCGTCTATGAGATGCTGACAGGACGCCAGCCGTTTTCGGCGGAGACGCCGCTGCAAGTGCTCATCAAGCACCTGACCGAGCCGCCCCCCCTGCTGCGCATTCATGCGGCGGATGTGCCGCCAGGTCTGGAAGTCGTCTTGCAGCGTGCGCTGGCGAAAGACCCCGCCGACCGCTACGCGACGGCGAACGAGTTTGCCAACGCCTTCACCAGCGCGCTCAGCCAGTCTTCGACGGGGACGATGCGCCTGCCAGAAGCGCCAGTGACCAGCGCTGCCACGCCCGCGCCGGTGCTGCCGCCGACCGCCAACACGACCTACGCGCCCCCGCCCGTCCAGCAGCGCAGCGGGCAGACCACGCTTGTGACGGTGCTGCTGGCGGTGGCGGCGTTCGCGCTGGCGCTGGTGGCGTTCATCACCGTGACACAGCGCGCCGCGCCCCTCACGGCTGCCGCCACGACCGCCAGCGAAACTGCGCCGACCCTGGCGATCACCGCAGCGCCGAGCGTGAACACCCTGGGCAGCGCGCGCTACTCGACTGTCAACGCGCTCGGCGACACGCTGACGCTGTCGGCGACGAATCTCGCGCCGCTGCCTGCGGGCAGCCGTTATGTCGTCTGGCTCGTCAATACTGCCGACGATTCGCTGCTGCTCCTGGGCACGCTGACGGTGGATGTCCAGGGGAGCGGCACGCTCATCTACACCGACGAAGAAGGGCGGCTGCTGACCGCGCTTTACAACCAGATCAGCCTGTCCATCGAAACAGAAGATGCCGAGGAGCCGAAAGGCGAGATCGTCTATCTTGCGACCGTGCCGAGCGCGCTCACCAGCGCGCTGCGCGCCATCCTGCTCGAATCGCCGGATGGCTTGAACGGCGGCTCGCTGCTAGATGGCGCGATCCGCGAGGCGACCATCGCCCGCCAGCACGCGGGCTATGGCTCGAACGCCAGCAACATCAGTGGGCTGCGTCTTCATGCCGAACACACCATCAACATCCTGCAAGGCACCGAGGAAGACCTGGATGGCAACGGACGCGGCGAAAACCCCGGACGTGGCATCGGGCTGGCACTCTTCCTGGACGCCATCGATGCGCAGGTGACCACCGCCAGCGACGAAGCGGGCGATGACCCGCTGGTGCAGACACAGGTCGAGTATGTGCGCGTGTGTGTGCTCAACGTGCGGCGCTGGATGGACGAGGTGATCGCGCTCGAAGGCGAGCTGCTCGCCGCCGGCGACATGGCGGATGTGCAGGCGCAGATCGGGCGTTCGACCGAGACCACCGCCGCCATCATCGACGGCGTTGACCTGAATGGCAACGGCACGGTCGAGCTGTTCGAGGGTGAGTGTGCGCTGCGGCAGATCCGCGAGTCGGGCATCCTGGCGGGCAACCTGACGCTGCGCGCCGTGGAGAACGATTAAGTATCGATGATTTTCTTGCTTCTCCTCTTCCTCGCCGCCTGCACCTCCGCCCCCGCGGTGCCGCCGACCAGCACGCCGACTGTCTGGCAGCCCTCCGGCGCGCCGATCATGCTCGACAATGTGACGCAGGTGACGGCGCTCGGTCGGCTTGACCAGCCGGAAACGCCGAATACGGTCATGACCCACGCCGCCTCGCCGGACGGCACACGGCTGGCGATCCTGACGTTTCCAAGCCTGTTCATGTATGACCTGCTGACGGGTCAGCTTCTGTATACGACCGGGCGCGGGGAGGCGACGCAGATCTACTTCTCGCCCGATAAGACCGAACTGTATACCATCGCGCCCAACGGCGAGGTCACGATCCTCGACGCGCAGACGGGCGAGCCGCTCAACAGCTTCCTCGGGCATCCGGCATACGGCGGCATTGCGACATTCGATCCGTTGGAAGGGCGGCTGGTGCTGGCGGGCGGTGACGGCACGATCCAGGTGTGGGATACGTTTGAGCGCGTCTCGCTGGCGACGCTGACCGCCCAGGGCAGCAGCATCAGCGACGTGGCGCTCTCGCCGGACGGCACGCGCGTCGCCAGCGGCAGTCTCGACCGCATTGTGCGCGTGTGGGAGTGGGAATCGGGGACACAACTCGCCGAATGGAACACTGGCGAGGGGGACATCAGCCGGGTGGCTTTTTCCAGCGATGGCGACCGGGTCGCGGCGGGTACGAGCCAGGGCGTGCGGATCTGGTCGCTGGCAAGCGGGGACAGCCTGGCGACCTTCCAGCTTCAGGGCGGGGCACAGCGCATCCTACGCTTCTCGCCGGATGGGCGCTATCTGGTCGGCGGCAGCCAGGCGGCAGGTGTGTACGTGTGGGCGATGAGCGATTATTCGCTGCTCTCGCAGCTCCCGGACGTCGATGGCGACAACATCACCGCCCGTTTTTCGCCGGACAGCCGCATGTTGATCACCGCGTCGGTCGGGCGTCCGGTCTCGCTGTGGAATCTGGCGGAAGTGACGGGCGAGACCATCGGGCGCGGCGACCTGCCCGTGCCCTCGCGCGAGATCATTGACCTGGATTGGACGGACGATGGGCGACTGCTCTTGTTCATGGACGCGCGCGGCAGCGTCTACGTGTGGGGAATCCCAGGAGTGTGATTCACGATGCCCAACCTGCGCACCCTGATCGACCGCCTGCGTCATACCTGGGCATCCCTGCGGCAGCAGCAGACACAGGGCACGCGCCTCGCCGCCGATGACAGGCTGCCGCCGCGTGTGCGCCGCTTCCGCGCTTTCTTCCGCCCGCTGGCGCTGTGGGTCGAAAAGTACCTCACGCAGACGACCATCACCGGGTTGGAAAACCTGCCGAGCCACTATCCGGTGATCTTCGCGCCCAATCATGCCTCGACCTACGACGCCATGCTGCTGATCGCGCATCTGCCGGAGGAGACGGAACTGGTCGGACCGGGCGACTTCAAGCTCCTGTTCCCGGCGAACGTGCTGATCGCGCTTGGCGGCATCGTGCGTATCAAGCGGGCGGCGCTCGACCGCGACAGCCTGAAGACGATGAGCAGCGCCTTGGAACGCGGCTTGAACCTGGCGCTCTTCCCGGAAGGCGGGACGTGGGAGAAGCAGATCAGCGATGTCAAGCCAGGCGTGGCGTATCTCTCCTCCCTGCACCAGGTGCCGATTGTGCCGATCAGCTTCGGCGGCACCTACCGCGTCTGGGACAAGATCGTCCGCTTGCAGCGCCCGAAGATCACCATCCACTTTGGCGAGCCGCTGCCGCCCGTCGTGGTCGCCGACCGCAAGACGCGCGGTGAGACGCTGCATCGGGCGAGCATGGCGCTGATGACGCGCATCTACGAGAGTCTACCGCCCGCCGACCAGGCACGGTATGACCTCGCGCCCCGGCAGGTCTTTCACGGGCGCGTTCTCGCGACGAACGGTGAAGTGGCGGGCGATGATACGGATTTTTCCGTGCTTGCCGAACTCGTCAGCAAGCCCAACCTCGTCAGCCCGCTGCACCACAATGCCAAGCTGCCGCTGCGCCCGCTGCTGGAACATGAACGGGATCATGCGGCGGCGGATTTCGTGATCGCGGCGGATCGATTGCAGCATGCCTTCAGCGGCGAGTATGCGGGCTATCTCGATTACCGGCTGGGCGAGGCGAAGGCGAAGGCGGTTCATGGCGAACTGGCAGCGCTGCGGGGGCTGGCGCTGGATGCACATCAGCGCGGACTGCGTCTGCGCTTCGTGCCGCGCGTGGAATACGAGAAGGAAGCTTGAACCTCAGAGTGCCTACGGATGGCGCTCCTGGCGTCGTGGCGGTTCAGCGAATGTAACCGCCACGACGCCAAGGACGCCAGCAGGGGTCATCGTCCTTCGACATTGAAGATGTCCGCGACATTCATGCGGAAGTCGGGCAGCACGGTGCTGGTCAGCACATCGTCGGTGTTGAAGAAGTCCGAGTCGCCATCGGGATACATGACTTCGACGCGCGGGCGCTTGGTGAAGACCAGCCAGACTTCGCGCGCGCCGTTCGCTAGAAAATAAGCGGATTTCGTGCGCATTTCGCCGGGGTCGTCATCCGGCGACTGAATCTCGATGCAGATGTCCGGGATTTGTGGGACGGCACCACGCTTCGGGATGGGCGTCATGCGCTCGCGCGAGGTATAGCTTAAATCCGGCACACGATAGTTGTGATCATCACTTTCAGACGCACGGTAGCTCGTCTCATAAATGACTTCGCCCAGCTTGAACCGCTGCACGTACAGATAGAGAGCGAGGAACAGCGTGCGCGAGATCAGGTTATGGATGAGTGTTGGCATGGTCTCGACAATCTCTCCATCGATCAGCTCCAGGCGGCGGTCGCGGTTTTCTGGCAGCGCGAGATATGCCTCGAACTGGGCGACAGTCATCTTCTCGCGGGTGGGTGCAGGTATCATCGCTCGCTCTTCCCTCGGACGAGGCGCGTCTCGTCACAACAGCCCAACGGAGTCGCAGGGGGCAGCCCTGAAAATCTGATTCTACCCCTTTTTTTCGATGAAGGCGCGCGTCGCCGCCAGATGTGCCTCGCCCACCCACAGCGCCGGGAACAGCGCGCGCTCCGCCGCCAGCGCCTCGGCATACGGCTGGCGTAACCCCGCTTGCAGCAGCGCCTTCGCCGCGCGAAGCGCCGCAGGATCGTGCCTGGCGGCGCTGTGCGCCAGCGCCAGGGCGTGAGGCAGCGCCTCGCCGGGGGGCGCGACCTCGCTCACCAGCCCCAGCGCGCGCAGGTCGTCGGCATAGAGCGGCTGCGCGCGCATCAACAGCTCAAGCGCTTTGCTGTAGCCGACATGCCGCAGCAGCCGCTGCCCGCCGCCCCAGCCGGGGATCAGCCCGCGCCGCAGGTGGACAAAGCCGAGTTCCGCCGCCTGGTCGATCACGCGTAGGTCACATGCCAGCGCCAGCTCGCTGCCGCCGCCGAGCGCGTAGCCATTGATGGCGGCGATGACCGGGTAGGGCAGCGCCTCTAACGCCAGGAGTGTGTCGCCCATCAGCGCAACCATCGCCGCCCCCTCGTCCGCTGTCAGCCGCGTGCTGAGGTCGCGCAGGTCGCCGCCGCTGCAAAAGGCGTGCGTGCCCGCGCCGGTCACGACCAGCGCCCGGACGCGCGCATCCTGCGCCAGCCGCGCGACCACATCGGCGAAGGCGTGCATGGTCGGCGTATCGAGCGCGTTGCGGCGTTCCGGTCGCTGGATGGTCAGCAGCGCCACCCCTGCCTCGTCGAGCGTGCAGGTCAAAGTTGGAGAGTCATAGAGCATGATTAAAATTGGGGTGTTAAAAGAACGTGCGAATGCGCGGACAAGGCACGCCTTGTCCGCTGAAACGATGTGAGAAGCCTGGTTCGTGCGGCTGCCGCGTTTGTGCAGCCGCACGAAACTGATTAGCGGCGTCGCGCGCGCTGGGTCATCACCCACCATGCCCCGCTCAACAACCCCAGCAGCAGCAGACAGGACGCCACCAGCAGCAGGTCGTTCAACGGCTGTGCGGTGGTGAACGTCAGCGACTGTTCGACGGTCTCACCCGTCGCGCTGCTCATGACGGCGGAGAGCGTGTGCTCGCCGGGAGCCAGCGCGCCTGTATTGACCACGACCGTGTACGGCGCTTCGGCATCCGTGCCGATCTCCGCGCCATCCAGCGAGAAGGTCACGCTTGCCGCTTCGACGCCCTCGCCCGCTTCCGCCGTCACGGTGCGCGTCGCATCGCGGACGGTCTCCGCCGGGCTGATCCCGGTCAGGGTGAATGCCAGCGGCACAGCAGCGGTATCGGTCGGGGTCGCGGCGGCGGTGACTTCCGCCGTCGCGGCTGCCGCGTCCGCAGTCGCCACAACCTCTGTCCCATCTGCCGTCGCGTTGGCGGCGTCCGCAGTTGCCACGACCTCTGTCCCATCTGTCGTCGCGTTGGCGACGACGGTCGCCGCTTCGGTCGGTGCCGGGATGGTGAACGGGATGTCCACGCCCACCGTCTCGCCTGCCGCGCTGGAGGCGACGATTTCGACCAGATGCTCGCCCGGTTCCAGCCCTGCCGTCTCGAAGCTGGCAGTGTAAGGCGCTTCCGCGTCGTCGGCGAGCAGTTCGCCATCAAGCGAGAAGGTGATAGAGGCGACTTCTGAGCCTTCGGCGGGCACTGCCTCCAGGTCAACCTGAGGCACAGTGACAACCTCGCTCAGTTGCAGACCGCTGACCGAGAAGCTGAACGGCTCCTCCGGCGCGGTCGTGATGAGCGGTGCCGTCACGTTGGCGGGAACGCGCGTCGGCGTCGGGATGACGGCTGGGATGGTGAACGGAATGGTCTCCGTGTCCGTCTCGCCCGTCGTGCTCTCGCCGATCACTTCCAGCACATGCGCGCCTTCGGCGAGCGCGGCGGTGTTGATGGTCGTGATGTAGGGCGCACCCGTGTCCAGGTCGATCTCTGCGCCGTCGAGCACGAAGCGGATGCTGGCGGCTTCGCCCTCATCCACCGTCGCCCGTACCGCGCGAGCGGGGTCGCTCACTGTCTCGCCCAACGTAATGCCCGACGCGCTGATGGCGAACGGCGCGGGCGTGCTGATGACCGGCGCGGTCACGTTCGACGGCGTCACCGTCGGCGTTGGGACCAGCTCCGGAATCGTGAACGGGATCGTCTCCGTCAGCGTCTCGCCTGACGCGCTTTCGGCGATCACGTCGAGCAGATGCGCGCCCGGTTCCAGCGCCCCGGTGTTGATGGCGACGATGTAGGGCGCGCCGGTATCCACGTCGATGGTCTCGCCATCGAGCACAAAGCGGACGCTGGCGGCTGCGCCTTCGACCGCCGCGCGCACCGCCACCGCAGACGCATCCACCGTCTCGCCCAGGTCAATGCCCGACACGGTGAAGGCGAACGGTGCGGTTTGCGCTGCGACCGTCGTTGCTGTCGCGGTTGGCGGCACAGGCGTCGCCGTCGGCGGCACGCTGGTGGGTGTCGCGGTCGGCGGGATCGGCGTATTGGTGCTGGTCGGCGTCGGCGGCAGCGGTGTCGCGGTCGCGGTCGGCGTTGGGGTCGGCGGTTCGGGGATGGTGAACGTTACATCGCGCAGCCCCGTCTGATTGAGCGTATTTGACGCGACTGCCGACAAGACATAGGTGCCAGGCGCAAGATCCTGCACGGCGACATCGACCGTGTAGGGTGCCTCGGCATCCACGCCAATTTCATCGCCATTGAGCGTGAATGTCACGCCGCTGACGGCTGACTGGCTCTGTTCGATGCCCGCGGTCACGGTGCGCGGCGCAACCTGGTCGATGATCTCACCCAGCTCGATCCCGCTCAGGTTCAGCACCAGCGGAAGCGCTGCCACCACGAACGGTCGTGTCGTCGTGCGGCTGCCGCCCTGCGCGTCAATCGCCTCGACCGACAGCTCGTAAGCGCCGGGGGCGAGCAGGAACGGATCGATGGTCAGCGTGCCGCCGAAGCTGGTGTTGTCCGCGTTGAAGGTCGGGTTGGCGACCTCGACAGTTTCGCCATTCACGCGCACGATGACATCGCCGAAGCCGCGCGGTGCTTCCGCGCCGATCTGGATGTCGGTCGCTTCGGTAATCGGGCTTCCGGGCACGCCGATAACGGCGGGAACAGGCAGCAGATCCGGCTTCTGGTAGCCCTGCGTGATGGTGAAGTCCGCGGCAGCCAGCGAGATCGGCGCGACCGTCCCATCCGGCACGAGGTCGGGGGCGATGGTGATGATGTATTGGCTGCGCAGGAAGTTGGAGATGAAGTTGAAGGCATCGACGAGCTGCGCCGACGAGGGCAGCAGGTAGGTGCGCCCGCCCGTGCCTTCGCCGAGTGCGCTCAGGTAAGGCGGATAGACCGACCCGAAGCCGACCGCGAACACCGGGATGCCGCTCGCCTGCGCCAACTGGATCGCCTCATCGCGCGTGCGCGTCGAACGCTCGCCGAATTCGTGCCCGTCGGTGACGAGCACCAGGATGCGGCGCGGGTTGCTGGCGCTGTTGACGAGCGTCTCGACGCCATCCCATGCCGCCTGATAGAGCGCGGTCACGCCGCCCGCCTCGCTGCCCGCAATGGCGGCGCGCGCCGCGTTGAAGTCGTTGGTGAAAGGCTGGGCGATGCGCACGACCGAGTCGAAATCGACCACCGCAATCTCGTCGCTCGGTTCGAGCGCGTCGATCAGGATGTTGGCGGCGTTCTGCGTATCGCTGAGGGGAACCCCAAACATACTCTCGCTGGAATCGAGGACGAGGACGACCGAGACACCCGCGTCCGAGTCGACGATCTCCTCGACGCTGATGAGGTTGGCATCGCTCCCCTCCGCCAGCACGCGGAAATCGGCTTCGGTCAGCCCGGTGATGGGACGCCCATCGCTGCCCGTGACGGTGGCGAAGATTTGCAGCGTCGGAAAGCCGCTGTCGTCAATCGAGATGATGTTGATGCCCGTGTCTGTCTGCGCCGCCACAATGGTGGCGACGCCCGCAAGTGCCGCTATCAGGAGCAGCAAAGAAAGGAGTCTGCGCATGGTCTGCATCCGCTTTCGTAAATAGATGTCGATGATGCGCAGCTTAGTCGCGCCCAGCGGCCAGCTTGGCGACGTATGCTTCAAAGCCCGCTTTGTCGCCATCGACCAGGTACTGCGCCTGGCGCGCCCAGGTCGGGATGCTGGGGGCAAAGCTCATGCCCGCCTTGCTGACCGCGTCCTGAAGCTCACCTTCGGTCGCCTGAGCCAGCCGGGCGAAGGTGGTGATGCCCGCTGCGTTGAGCGCCGCTTCCATCTTGGGTCCAATGCCTTCGATGACCTTGAGGTCGTCGGGGGTCTGGAAGACTTCGGTCGCGCCGGAGAAGCCCATCATACGCGGTTCCGCTTTAGGTGCGTTTTCCAGCGCGGCGAGGCGGGTATCGAGCGTGCCCAGCTTGCCATCGTAATCGCCGACGCGGCGGCTGAAGCGGGTATCGACATCGCCGACGCGGGCTTCGATGCGGGCGTCCATGTCTTTGAAGCGGCTGTCGAAATTCTTGACCTGTGCCTCCAGGCGGTTGACGACATTGATATCGACCGCTGGCTCATCGCCGCTGCGGAAGCTCAACCACAGCAGGAGCGTCCCGGCGACCGCCCACAAACCGCTCAACCACCAGACCTGTTCCGGGATGAACCCCAGGACACTGCCGCTGGGACCCTGCGTGAAGGCGAGGATCAACCCTATCGTCCCGATGACGGCGATGATTGCCCCGATCCAGCGGGCGACTTCAAAACGAACCTGCATGGCGAACCTCCCCATAGACATGACAAAAGACCAGAGACGAACCCATCCCTGATCATTCCCCGAAACTCCGCCGCGCAGCACCTCAACATGAACATCCCATGGATGGCGTGAGGAGATCGGCTGACGACCGATTTCTAATCTTAACGCAACGAAGAGAAAACAGAGAGACTATACTCTGTATTCTGAACGAATACAACACGCGCGCGTGAAATTTGTCACGAAACAGGTGTCAACTCTAGCCAGTTGCGCCCCATCTGCGCGTTCGCCTGCAAGCGGACGCGCAGTTCGACGCCGAAGCGCTTGTACGCGCTCTCCATGATCTCCATCACCTGCGCGGCAATCTCATGCGCGCGGTCTTCCGGCGCTTCCAGCAGCAGTTCGTCATGCACTTGCAGCAGCAGGCGGGCGCCTGTATTCCCCGCTACAAGCGCGTGGTGGAGGTCGATCATCGCCAGCTTGATCACGTCGGCTGCCGTGCCCTGAATCGGCATGTTGATCGCTTCGCGTTCGAGCTGCGATTTGAGTGTGCGGTTGGCGCTCTGTAAGCCTGTGAAGACGCGCCGACGCCCGAACAACGTCTCGACATAGCCCTTTTCGTACATCATCGCCTTGGTGTCTTCGATATAGCGCTTGACGCCGGGGATGCGCGCGAAATAGGTGTCGATGAACCTGGTTGCTTCCGCATGGGTGAGATTGCTCTCGCGAGTCAGGCGGAAGGCACCCATGCCGTACAGGATGCCGAAGTTGACTCGCTTGGCGAAGTTGCGGTGCTGCTTGGTGACTTCGCTGATCGGGATGCCGTAGACAATCGACGCCGTCGAAGCATGAATGTCCTGCCCCTGCTCGAACGCCTCCAGCAGCGCCGTATCGCCATAACGCTCGGCGGCGATGTGCGCGGCGATGCGCAGCTCGACCTGGCTGTAATCGACCGACAGCAGCACATGCCCCGGCGGCGCGATGAACGCCGCGCGGATTTTGCGCCCGGCTTCCGTGCGGATGGGGATGTTTTGCAGGTTCGGATTGCTGCTGCTCAGGCGTCCGCTGCTCGCGCCCGTCTGGTTGAAGTCGGTATGCACGCGCCCGGTCTGCGGGTGGACGAGCTGCGGCAGCGCGTCGATGTAGGTGCCCTTCAGCTTGCTCATTTCGCGGTATTCGAGGATCAGTCCGAGGATCGGCAGCTCCGGGTGCTTATCCGCCAGCATTTCGAGCGTGGCGGCGTCGGTCGTGACGCCGTGCGTCGTCTTGCTCAAGCCTGCTTTGTCGATGCCCAGCTTGCCGAACAGCACATCATTCAACTGCTTGGGGCTGTTGATGTTGAACGCGCCGTAGCCGCCGCTGTTATCGTAGATCTGCGCTTGCAGCACGCTCATCTGCGCGTCCAATTGCGCGCTCTGGCGACCGAGTTCCTCGCTGTCGATCAGGACGCCTGTCCGCTCCATCGCCGTCAGCACGGGCACGAGCGGCATTTCCATCTCCTCGAAGATGCGCCAGACGCGGTCGCCGACCGCCTTCAGTTTGGGGCGCAGGGCGTCCGCCAGGCGGTAGGTGCAGACGGCATCGGCGGCGGCGTAGGGCGCTGCCTTATCAATGGCGACCTGCGCCATCGTGATCTGCTTCTTGCCGCTGCCTAGCAGCTCGCTGATCTCGGTCATTTGCAGGCGCAGCTCGTAGGCGACCAGCTTCTTCAAGCCGAGGTTGGCGGTCGGTTCGCCGCGCAGCCACTCGGCGATCATCGTGTCAAACGCTACCGGAATGTCGATACCATAGCGCCCCAGCACCACGCAGTCGTAGTTGGCATTGTGGGCGATCTTGGGGATGTCCGGGTTCGTCAGCACCGGGCGCAGCGCCTCGATGACGCGCGCCAACGGAAGCTGCGTGCCGACCGTCTGTACATCCTCCGGCATGGCGAACAACATGCCATCCGGCGGGCGCGCGCCCGCATGACCGACCGGCACGTAATAGCCCGTCTTGCCATCGACCGCCAGCGAGATGCCAACCAGTTCGCCCAGCATCTGGTCGGTGCTGGTCGTCTCGGTATCGAAAGCGATGACGCTCGCGCGTTCCAGCGCCGCGACCAGCGCCGCCAGCTTCGCCTCGTCATCGACGATGATCGTCTCGATCACGTCGATGGCGGGCGTCAAGATCCCGTCACCCGTCCGTAGGGGCGCACCTATGTGTGCGCCCGTTTCCGCACCCGCCAAATCGTCGCCCGTCTGTAGGGGCGCACCCGTGTGTGCGTCCGCCGCGTCATTCGGGTCGGGTGGTTTCAATTTATCCAGCACCTTGACCAGCGAGGAGAACTGAAGCGCCATGAAGAGCGCGCGCACCCGCCGCGCGTCGAAATCGTGGGCGACGCAGGTTTCCGGATCGAACTGTACGTCGAGGTCGGTCAGGATAGTCGCCAGCTTATACGAGAGATACGCCATCTCGCGCCCGGCGTCGAGCTTCTTCTGCACGCCCGCCGCGAGCTGACCGATGCTGGCGTAGATCTGGTCGAGCGCGCCGAACTGCTGGATGAGCGTCGTCGCACCCTTGTCGCCGATGCCCGCCACGCCGGGGATGTTGTCGGAGCTGTCGCCGACCAGCGCCTTGTAGTCGATCAGGCGGATCGGCGCGAAACCCCACTTTTCGACAAAGCGATCCACGTCGTACAGTTCGTCGTCTCTGCCCGCCATCGGCACCGCCAGGCGGACAGTGATGCGCTCGTCCAGGAGCTGCAAGAGATCGCGGTCGCCGGTGATGATGCGCGTCTCGATACCCTGCGCGGCGGATTGGCGGGCGATAGTGCCCATCAGGTCGTCCGCTTCGTAGCCTTCGCGCGCGAGGATCGGGATATTGAACGCTTCGACCAACTGGCGGATGCGCGCCATCTGCGAGCTGAGGTCGTCCGGCATCTTCTCGCGCGTGCCCTTGTACTCCGGGTAGAGGTCATCGCGCCCGCTCATGCCCTCGTCAAAGGCGACCAGCAGATACTGCGGCTTGTCCTTGGTCAGGATGTCGAGCAGCGTGCGGGCGAAGCCGTAGACCGCGCCTGTTGGCTCGCCGCTGGCGGTCGCCAGGCGGTTTTGCGCCTGAGCGAAGTAATGACGATAGGCGAGCGCGTGACCATCGAGGATGTAGAGCATGGGCGCATTCTCCATGAGAAGCGGACGACGCATGCGTCGTCCCTACAAACAACCCGGCGTCATCTGTAGGGGCGACGCATGCGTCGTCCGGTATTGAACGCGCTCTCGCCCGCAGATGCCGCACATGGAACAAGTGTACAGCAATTGGGCGGGGGTGGCGAGGGGAACGCGCGGCATCCATCACTTTCGGAACCTTCCGCCGCGCTCTGGTATAATGCCGCGAGTTTTAACCGCAGCGCCAATGACAAGCCTGTGTGCGCCGACCGATTGCGCCGCCGCCGCAGCACTGGCGAGTGGAGTTCTGTCGTGGTCAATTCCGACTTCCGCGAAATCGAAATCAAACTGTACGCGCCGAACCTGGACGACATCCGCGCCAGGCTGCTGGCGGCGGGCGCTGTTCTGGCGCATCCGCGCGTCTACGAGCGCAACATCCGCTACGACAACGCCGATGGCACGCTGGTCGGCAGCGGCACGATCATCCGCCTGCGCCAGGATTCACGCGCCCGCCTGACGTATAAGGAGCCGGGGATCACGCTGGAGAGCGGCTTGTACGCGCGCTACGAAGCAGAGGTCGAAGTCGGCGATTTCGAGACGATGAACACCATCCTCCTCAAGCTGGGCTTTGTCCCATCCATGATCTATGAAAAGTACCGCACCACCTATCATCTGGATGAGGCGGAGATCGTGCTGGACGAGATGCCTTACGGGACCTTTATCGAAATCGAAGGCGACGAAGCGGCGATCCAGCGTGCGATGGTGCGGCTGGGGGTCGAAGCACTGCCGCGCTTCAACGCGGGCTACGCGGCGCTGTTCGAAAACGTGCGCAAAAACCTCGGTCTCACCTTCCGAGACCTGACCTTTGACAATTTTTCAGAAATCCTTGTGCCAGAACAAGCATTTAATCCAGCAAACCCATGATATGGTTGTTTTAGGACAACGTAATTTCATCATAGACATTACATTTGTTTTCGGTGTTTGCACGATTAACCGACGGATGTAGTACTCAGGAGTGAATTGGATGGCAGCCGACCAAGCGACCGGCATGTCGTTGAAAGACTTTATGCGGTTGTATTATGAAGAGGGTGCGTTCGAGCTTGTCGACGGAAAGAGGATTCCAGTGCCGACCAAAATGTTTGGGCAGATCAATATCGCCAACGAACTCATGCTGCTGCTCAACAGCTATGCGCGGCTGAAGGGCGTGGGACGCGCCTATGTCGATGCGCCGTTCGTGACGATGCCCGACCAGAACAACCAGTGGGTCAACGGGTCGCGTGTGCCGGATGTCATGTTCATCCGCTCCGAGCGCCTGCAGGAGTACAAGCGCGTCACGCCCGGTTGGGAGATGTGCCCGCTGGCGATTGCGCCCGACCTGGCGGTCGAGATCATCGGTACCGAAGACACCTATCTGTCGGTGATGAAGCGCGTCAATTCCTATCTCAAGGAAGGCGTGCGCGCCGTCTGGGTGATCGAACCTTCGACTCGCTCGATGTCTGTCCACAGCGGCATGCCGGGCAAGCTGCCGATGTTGAGCGAGAAGGACAAACTGAGCGGCGGCGAAATCATCCCTGGCTTCGAGATCAACGTCGAGAAGATATTTGGGTAAGCGCCGCAGCGGGCTTGTGATCGCGCTTCTGCTCGCCTTCTCGGCGCTGCTGGGCATCGCGGGACTCACCTTTTTCGGCGGTCGTGTCGCCAGCACCAGCAGCGGCTACATCCGGCGCTGGTTCGACGACCCCGCCAACCGCCCCGCGCTGATCAACCCGCGCGCCCAGTGCCCCGACGCGCCCTTCATCCTGCCGACCGCCGGCTTGATCGGGCTGCTGTGGAATGACCCCGCTGGACCCTACACCCTCCTGACGCCGCACACCGGGCTGGACATCTTTGGCGCGGGCGAGCCGGGCGAAGACCCGGTCTACGCTGTTTATGATGGCTGGCTGTCGCGGCTGGAAAGCTGGTACTCGACCGTCATCCTCCGCCACGACGACCCGCTCGTCCCAGGGCGCACGATCTGGACGTACTACACGCACATGGCGAACCGCGAAGGCACACAGTCGTTCGTCTCGCCGCAGTTCCCGCCCGGCACCTCCGATCTGTTCGTGAGCCAGGGGACGCTGCTCGGCACTCAGGGCGAGTACAGCCCGGGGCGCGCGGTCGGGCTGCATCTCCACTTCAGCATCGTGACGAGCGACGACGATGGCGCGTTCCGCAACGAGGCGCAGATCGCCAACACGCTCGATCCCTCGCCCTATTTCGGCATGGCGTTGGGCAATTACGATTACCCGGCGCGACCGATAGAGTGCGCGACTTCAGCCGATCGCTCCTGACGGCGCAGCGTCTTGAGACGTGTGCTCAACGACGGATCGAGAACTCAACCATTGATCCACTGGATCAAGCTTAAAATGAGACTACCGATGATCGACAGTGCCTTGGGGGATAGTGCCCCACACCGACCCAATCTCTATCCTCCCACTGATCGACTACTTGATCGTGAGGAAGAGATTATGCCCACTCAAATCGACTATAGAGACTCTGGAATCTTCTATGCCGCATGGAGCGATCCGCTGACCATGAAGGATGTGGCGGCGCAAACCGATCACATTCTGGGATACGCCACGGAGCATGAAGTTGGACGATTCGTCGTCATCATCGATCTCAGCCAGTGTACGCGCATCCCGATGGAAGTCAGCAACATGCGGAATTATGCGATGAGCGACCCACGGATCGTCGGGTACGTGGTCGTACGCATTCATGTGCTCGCGCAGCTCATGCTGCGGATGCTCGACCGCTTGACCCCACAGCAGTACGTGACAGTGGACAGCGCAGACGAGGCGCTGGCGCGGGCGCGGGCGATGCTGGCGCGGGAGAAAGTGGCGGGGTAAATTCAGCTTATTGAGGCATCTACGATACACTTCTTGGTCTCGTATTCGCGCGAAGATCGAACAACTGTAGCTCCGGACTGAGTTCGAGATCATTGGCGAGGAACGTCCATGAAGCCGAAGACGCATCGCGTATTTGTGTCGTATGCCCGTAAGGATGGCGAGACGTTCGCCAAAGCGCTGCGCGAGACGCTGGAAGGCGAAGGCGTCAGCGTGCTGCAAGACCGCGTGCGCCTGGAGGGCGGCAAGGACTGGTGGCTGCAAATCACCGACGCTATCGAGAGCGTCGATTTCATGCTGCTGGTCATGACGCCCGCCGCGATGGCGTCGCAGGTCGTGCGCAAGGAGTGGCGCTACGCCCGCCAGCAGGGCGTGTGCGTCTACCCGATCAAAGCCGACGCGGGCATCGACATCGGCGGACTACCGCGCTGGATGCGCGATAAGCACTTCTTCGACATCGGCTTGGACATCGGGCGCTTCACGGGCGGAAGCGAGTGGGCGACGCTGCTCGGTTATCTGCGCGCGCCCTGCACTGAGGAGCGCGTGCCCTTCATGTGCGAAGACCTGCCGCACGATTTCGTCCCCCGCGCGCGCGAACTCGACGCGCTGCTCGCCCGGCTGCTCAACCCGTCGCGCGAAGAGCCGGTCGCCATCACCGCGGCGCTCAAGGGCGCGGGCGGCTACGGCAAGACGACGCTGGCGCGCGCGCTGTGTCATGACGAGCGCGTGCAGCAGGCATACGACGACGGCATCCTGTGGGTGACGCTGGGCGAGCGCTTCGATAACCCACTTGAAAAGGTCGAGAGCCTGATCTTTGCCCTGAGCGGCGCGGCGAGCGGCGCGCCCACGCTGGAAGCGGCGCAAACGCGGCTGCGCGAGCTGCTCGCCGACCGCGACATCCTGCTCGTGATCGACGACGTGTGGCAGGCGCGGCACCTGACGCCGTTCTTGCAGGGCGGCGAGGGACGCTGCACCCGCCTGATCACGACGCGCAACGGCGACACGCTGCCGAGCGGGACGGTCGGCGTGGCGGTGGACGCCATGGAGGATGCCGAGGCGGTTCGCCTGCTCAGTTGGGGGCTGCCCGCGGAGGACAAGCACGGGCGGGCGTTGGGCGCGCTGGCGGAGCGGCTGGGCAATTGGGCGCTGCTGCTCAAGCTGGCGAACGGCGTGCTGCGTGGGCGGATCGAGGCGGGGCAATCGCTGGCGGACGCCATCGCCTACGCGAACAAGGCGTTGGATCGGCGCGGGCTGGTCGCCTTTGATGGCGCGGATGATGCCGGGCGACACGCGGCTGTCCGCGCGACGTTGGGCATCAGCCTGGAGCTGCTGACGGCGGAAGACCGCGCGGCATTCGGCAAGCTGGCGATCTTCAAAGACGATGTCGATGTGCCGCTGGCGACGCTGGAGCCGTTGTGGGGTGTGGACGATTTCGACGCCGAGGAGCGGGCGGTGCGGCTGATCAACCGCTCCCTGCTCTTGCGGCTCGACCTGGACGGGCGGACGCTGCGCCTGCATGACGTGGTGCGGCAGTACCTGATCGACGACCTGCGCGCGCAGGGGACCCATGCGCTGCCCGCCGCGCACGCCACCTTTTTGGATGCCTACGGCGTGGGCGATTGGTCCATGCTGCCGCCGAGCGAGCCGTATCTCTGGCGCTGGCTGGCGTATCATCTCGTGGAGGCGCGGCGTGCGGATACCCTGCGGGCGCTGCTGCTCGACCTGCGCTGGCTGCGCGCCAAGCTCGCCGCGACCGACCCGCAGGCGCTGGTGGCGGATTGCGACGTGTGGTTAACCTCACCCCTCCCACAGGGACTTCCTTCGGTCGTAAATCCCCTCTCCGTGTACAGAGAGGGGACTTCCAGAACGGACGACGCCTGCGTCGTCCGCCGCGACGCACGGCGAACGCACGGATACCCAAACGACGGACGCTATGAATGGCGTCCCTCCAAACCCCCGCGAACCGATCCGCCTGGTGCGTTCCGGCCTCTCTATGTCGGCGCATGTGCTGGCGGCGGACGCGGCGCTGTTGGCGGCGCAGGTACACGGTCGCCTCTACCGCCACGCTGCACACGCCGAAATTGCCGCCCTGCGTGAGGCGTGCGCCGCCGTCGCGCCGCTGCTCCCGCTCGACAACGGCTACGACGCCCTGCTGCCCGCCGGTGGGGCGCTGCTGGCGACGTTCAGCGGGCACGAATGGGACGTGAATGGCGCTCTGTTGTTAAAAGATGGATCTGTTCTTTCTTGGTCAAGGGACAAAACGTTGAGACATTGGTCGCGCGATGGAAAGATGCTGACAGTCTTTAATGGGCATGAATGGCAAGTAAGCGGTGCCCTGTCATTAGACGATGGCTCGATCCTTTCTTGGTGTGGTGACAAAGGCAACAAAGACTTTAAGTTGCGACGTTGGACGTGGGAGGGAAAGGCATTCGATCCCTTTGAAGGACACACTGATAACGTGCGCGGCGTGTTGGTTCTTGAAGATCAAACCATTCTTTCGTGGTCAGATGACCATACACTGCGGCGATGGTCGGGCGAGGGAAAGATGCTGACCATCTTTATTGGGCATATGCACGGCATTAACGGCGTACGAGTTTTGAATGACGGTCGCCTTCTGTCTTGGAGCAACGATCACACATTGCGTCTTTGGGACTTTTCAGGTGTTCAATTGGCGATTCTAGATGGCCATAGAGAAAGTGTCCTTGGAGCAATACAACTTTCTGATAAGCGTTTGCTCTCTTGGGGACTAGATGACACGCTTATTCTCTGGGATACACAGGGAAGAATAGAGACGTCTTTAGAGGGGCATAGGAAACCTGTGAGATTCGCCTTCCAACTGTCAAACGGTCAAATTTGCTCAGGTAGCGACGATTATGATTTACGGATATGGAGCAACGACGGTCAGTGCGTTGCAACTCTTGTGGGACATAGGGGAAGAGTTAGTGGGGCTCTTGAACTACAGAGTCGGCAATTAGTTTCGTGGGGCGAAGATGCTATCATCATCTGGGATTCAAGCAACGCGAAGAATATATTGAAGGAACACACATGGCCCATTAATGGTGTCCGCCAATTGTCTGATGGGCGACTACTTTCGTGGAGCAATGACTTAACGATCTGTCTTTGGCAGCAAGACGGGACACCCTTGCGAACTCTATCCGCGCATCATGGTTCAGTTATGGGCACTTTGGACATGGGTGACAATAAACTACTTTCTTGGAGTAGGGATGCAAGCATGCGCCTATGGGATTTGGGTACAGATACGTTCCAATCTGCCTCAGCGCACATAGGCACGATCAAGGGTTTACGTACTGTGACAAACGGCACTCTGCTTTCCTGGAGTTACACCTACCCATATGCTGTTCATGCAGACAATGCTATAAGGCTATGGAATTCGGATGGCACCCTTGCCAGTACTCTACAAGGACACGAGCGTGAGATTAACGGAGTCACGCAGTCATCTTATAAAACATTGGTATCGTGGGGTAAGGATGACACAATTCGCTTTTGGTCAGAAGATGGAAAACTCTTAGCATCTCTGCTGTCGCATGATATGCCTGTAAAGGGTGTTCTCGAAATATCTGACGGTTGTTTAGTCTCTTGGGGAGATGACCATAAGTTGTTATTGTGGAATAAAGAAGGAACTCTACTAAAGACGTTGCTAAATTATCGACTAGCTCTCGAAGGAGTGAAAGAGCTAGAGGATGGATGCCTACTAACATGGACTCATGACTCAATTCAAATTATCGAGTTATCAGGCGTTACCAGGGCAGAATTCAATATATATGGAGAAAGCACAAAGAAGTTAATGCCAGGAAGGAAGGTACGTGGGGTGATTGAAACCACAAAAGGTCTTTTTGTGTCTTGGGGCGACGATCATGAATTCCAATTGTGGAACCGTGATGGCTCGGTACATGTAACGTTTTATGGACATAAAGACATGATTCTTGGTGTAATTGACATTAAGGATGGACGTGTACTCTCTTGGTCTGCCGATATGACAATGCGATTATGGAAACAAACAGGAAAGCTAGAATCTATGCTTGATCAACCCATTTGGGGTGACAAAAGAACTATCTTTACTTGGGCAAAAGAACATGCATTTGATGGCAACCTGCTCTACCCTGCGACGATTGAGCCATTCATCGCTGGGCTAAGGGCGACAAGTGATGGCGATGCCATCATCCTCTACGACCCCAGCAACGGCACAGAACTCTCGCGCTGGGTCGGCGACGCGCCTATTACAAGGCTCGCCGCGCTGCCCGGCGGCATCGTCGCGGCGGGGGACAGCGTGGGGCGGGTGGTGTTCCTGCGCGTGGCGGGGGTTGGCGAGGCGGGCTGAGCGGGTGCGCCGCCCATGGGTCGTCCAGGGCAAACGCATCAAACTTATTTCGCCGCCTGAAGCTCAAAGCTTCAGGCTACAAGCCCAGCCGAAAGCCGCTGAAGCGGCTCTCTAACCCGTACTTTCGACATGAGGAAGGTCTTTGGAGCCACTTCCAGTGGCTTTTTCCGTCATTCAAGCTGGAAGCTTTGAGCTTCCAGCGACGCGAAAGCGCGGCTGTGGTTTTGATGCGCCCGCCCCTGGGTCGCCCCCTCTCTCTTGCCCCGCTCATCAACCTGTGGCACGCTTGGCGAAACGTGTAGGGACGAGGCATGCCTCGTCCGGTGTAGGGATGAGTCATGAGTAACCGCCTGGCGAACGAAACCAGCCCCTATCTGCTTCAGCACAAGGACAACCCGGTCGATTGGTACCCCTGGGGCGAAGAAGCGCTGGAACGCGCGAAACGCGAGGACAAGCCGATCCTCCTCAGCATCGGCTACAGCGCCTGCCACTGGTGTCATGTCATGGAGCATGAAAGCTTCGAGCATGCGCCGACGGCGGAGCAGATGAACCGCGATTTCGTCCCGATCAAAGTAGACCGCGAAGAACGCCCCGATTTGGACGACATCTACATGCAGGCGGTGCAGGCGATGAGCCAGGGGCGCGGCGGCTGGCCGATGACGGTCTTCCTGCTGCCCGATGGTCGCCCGTTCTATGGCGGCACGTACTTCCCGCTCGAACCGCGCTACGGCATGCCGTCGTTCCGCCAGGTGCTGACCGCCGTCGCCGAGGCATACCAGAATCGCCGCGCTGAGATCGAGCAGTCCGGCACGGAACTCGCCGGGATGCTCCAGCGCGAGACGCTCGGCATCGGCGGCGGCGCGATTGACGATGCGCTGCTGCGCGAGGCGGCGAAGGGCATGGGACAGAACTTCGATGCGACGCACGGCGGCTTCGGCGGCGCGCCCAAGTTCCCCAACCCGATGAACCTGGAATACCTGCTGCGCTCGTATGCCCGCACGGGCGACGACCAGGCACTGACGATGGTCACGTTCACGCTGCGTAAGATGGCGAACGGCGGGATGTATGACCAGCTCGGCGGCGGCTTCCATCGTTACAGCGTCGATGCTATCTGGCTGGTGCCGCACTTCGAGAAGATGCTCTACGACAACGCGCAGTTGAGCCGCGTCTACCTGCACGCCTGGCAGCTCACGGGCGACCCGTTCTTCCGGCGCATCGCCGAGGAGATCTACGACTATGTGCTGCGCGAGATGACCGCGCCGGAGGGCGGCTTCTACTCGACCACCGACGCCGACAGCGAAGGCGAAGAGGGCAAGTTCTTCGTCTGGAGCAAGGACGAGCTGTTCGACATCCTGGGCGATGATGCGCGTATCGCGGTCGAATACTGGGGCGTGACGACGCGCGGCAACTTTGAGGGGCACAATATCCTGTACGTGCCCGCCGACGATGCCGTCGTCGCCGAGCGGCTGGGGATGAGCGTCGCGGCGCTGCGCGAAAAGATCGTCGCCGCCCGCGACGCGCTGTATGCCCAGCGCACCAATCGCGTCGCGCCGGGGCTGGACGACAAGATCATCACGGCGTGGAATGGCATGATGCTCGCCAGCCTGGCAGAGGCATCGCGTGTCCTCGACCGCCCCGATTACACGACCGCCGCGCTGCGCAGCGCCGAGTTTCTGCTCTCGTCGCTGGTGCAGGAGGGCGCGCTGCTGCGCACCTGGAAGGGCGGGCGCGCCAAGATCGACGGCTTCCTGGAGGACTACGCCAACCTGATCGACGGGCTGCTCGAAGTCTATCAATCGACCTTTGATATACGCTGGTTCACCGAGGCGCGCCGGCTTGCCGATTATGTGCTGGCGCATTTCGCGGCGGACGACGGCGGCTTCTTCGACACGAGCAATCAGCACGAGTCGTTGATCGCCCGCCCGCGCAGCTTGCAGGACAACGCCACGCCGAGCGGCAGCAGCATGATGGCGAAGGGGCTGGCGAAGCTGGCGGCGTACACAGGCGATGAGCGCTACGATGCGGCGGCGCGCGGCGCGGTGAATGCGCTGACGGCGGCGGCGCGGCAGTATCCGCAGGCATTCGGCGAAGGGTTGAGCGCGATGGATTTGCTGGCGCGCGGCATCGACGAGATCGCCATCGTCGGCGACCCGGCGCAGGCGGAGACGCGGGCGCTGCTGGCGGAGACGCAGGGCAAATATCGCCCCGGCGCGATTGTGGCGCTCTCGCCCACCTCCGTCGAAGGCGAGCATCCCATCCCGCTCCTCAGCTATCGGACGATGAAGGGCGGTGCGCCGACGGTCTACGTCTGCCGCCACTTCACCTGCCAGATGCCCGTGACGACGGCGGAGGCGATGCGCGGGTTGCTGGGGTAGCGACGCCGAAGGTGCAGAAAACATCTGTTTCGTCGCCTGAAGTCGCCTGAAGCTCAAAGCTTCAGGCTGTGATGAATCTGGAAGCCTCTGAAAGAGGCTGGATACTCATCAACATTCCTCAAGGTGATAGGAGCTATACTGGGATCATGAGCCTCTTTCAGAGGCTTTTGCTTGAAATTGTAGCTTGAGGCTTTGAGCCTCAAGCGCTGTATGAGGACGAATGGCATGCCCCTTTGGCGCTGCTACTACCATATCGTCTGGGCGACGAAGCATCGCCAGCCAGTTATCACCCCTCAGCTGGAATCGCTGCTCTTCGACGCAACCGCGCAGAAAGTTGCTGAGTGCGGTGGAGAGCAAATCGCCGTGAATGCGATGGCGGATCATATTCATATTGCCGCATGTATCCCGCCAACAATCCTGCTCACCGATCTAATTCAGAAGGTGAAGGGCGGAGCGTCACACGTCATCAACGAGTCCCGAATATGGATGGTGATCGCTTTCGCTGGCAAGGTGGTTATGCGCTCTTTACGGTCAGCGAGCCGAATCTGCCCAGGCTTATCGATTACATTGCCAATCAGAAAGATCATCACCGTAATGGCACAACCTATGTCGCTTTAGAACCGAACAATGAAGAATAGCGGCAACGACCCACTTGAGCGGTCGGCGTAAGCTGGTAAGCTAAGGGACAGTGCTCATCCCGCTCAAATGCGACATTTATATGAGGTCGAAACTGTAGCCAATGGCATTGTGAGGATTATTGCCTCGGATTTAAGATTTTCACGAGAACAACATGTGCTTGAAGATTTCTTTGCCTGAAGTGAATCGTCTTCGAAGTGAGAAAGACAGCCATTAACCCCATGTCGGCCACCACCCTCATCGTTATCGACATCGAAGCGACGTGCTGGAAGAAACTGCCGCCGCCGGGACAGCAGAGCGAAATCATCGAAGTCGGCGTCTGCACCTACGACCTGACGAGCGGCGCAGTCGGCAGCGCCGAGAGCATCCTCGTCAAACCCACACGCTCGCGCGTCAGCCCCTTCTGCACCCAACTGACGACGCTCACACAGGCGATGGTCGATGGAGGCGTGCAGTTTTACGAGGCGTGCGCCCTGCTGCGCGAACGCTACGCGACGCACGAGCGTCCCTGGGCAAGCTGGGGCGCTTATGATCGCAGGATGTTCGAGACGCAGTGCGCGTCGTTCGGCGTCGAGTACCCGTTCAGCGCGACGCACATCGACCTGAAGACATGGTACGGGCAGCTTGAACTGAGCGGCAAGCGCATCGGCATGGCGGCTGCCCTCAGGCGCGAGAAGTTGTCGCTGGACGGCACGCATCATCGCGGCGGCGACGATGCGCGCAACATCGCCCGCATCCTGGCGAGCACGCTGACGCGGCACGGCGCGGAGGCAATGCGCGGGCTGCTGGAGTAGAGGCAAAGCGCGACCTCATTACACATCGCTGGGACCCAACTGCCAGCCCAGGTCTCTTGACCAGGCGTCTGCCTTCATCATGACACCCCAGATAAATGGCGATTTTGCGTCTGAATATGCCTGGCGGTCTTCATAGTCTGCCGCGAGCTGGCGCTTGAGCGCGCCATACTGCTGCACATCCTCCGGATGGCAGCGCATGTAATCGCGGAACAGCAGGGCAAACTGCTCTGACCAGCTCCCGACACAGCGCATATGAATGTGTGTACGACGATCCCCCGGCTGCTCGCGGAAGTAGCGCTTGCTGAGATCCGGGTTGTCATCGCGCCAGACATAGCCAATCGCTGCCATCAACGGCACGATCCGCTTGAAACCCGCGAACGAACGCAGCGAAACCTGAATGTCGATGATGGGCTTGGCGTCCGCTCCCGGAATGGCGGTCGAGCCGACATGATCGATGCGCAGCGCCAGATCGCCCAGTGCGGCGCGAATCGGCAGTGCCGTCTGACGGAACAAGGCGGGCCAGCCGGAATCGTAGGCGCGAATCTCGATGTGCATGGAACATGATCCTCATGAGGTTGTCCCCCTATTTTACTCGCTTCACCTGCGAGATGCCCGTCATGACGGCGGACGCGATGCCGGGGCTTGCTGAGGTAGTTCTGGGGCATATCGCCTGCCCGCAGAACATCAATGCTTAATGACGGCGTAAGCTGGCTGCAAGCTTGGCGGAAGCGATGCGTAATAAAAAACGATGACACTCTCAATCGAGGAACTGATGAGCCGAGTCAAGAAAACCGACCTTAGTGCCTCGACTGAGTCCTATCTTCTATTGGGAGTGTATCGATGAAAGCTGCTGTTGTATTCCGTATTCTGATTGTTGTCCTTGGCTTGCTTGCGCTGCCCTTGGTCGCGTTTGCCCAGGATGATGACGTCGCGCCCGCGCCGCCGTCCATCGGCGCAGACGTGCCGCTCACCTACTTTGGACCTGCCCCGTCGATGGTTCAGCGCGAGCTGATCGGACCCTATCAACTGCTGAAGTCCGGCACGATCGACCTGGAAGCAGGCACGATTGCGCTGCCACTCTACCGCGGACAATTGACCAGCGGTGAAAACGTCTGGTATGTTTTGACCGATACCAGCGACGAAGCCAACGCCGCAGCGCTGGGTCTGAACTTCTCCGCCAAACTGACCTATGCCGACGTTGGTAATGCAGTGCGTCCGGCGCAGATCGAAGCCGATGGCAGCGTCACGTTTGAGCGCGGCGCGGTGGATTTCTCGCCTGAATGGTCCATCACGCCGGGGGAAGCACCCAACACCTTCCCGCCCACCGCCTTCCAGCCCGGCTCGGTTGGCGATGAGTTCTACAGCCCGCTCGCACGCATTGGCGAGTACATCTATAACGCCCCTGTCATCGCCTTTGGCACAGACGCAGCCACGCTGGATGCGTATTGCCAGGGCAGCCCCGACTACAGCATCGTGCATGACAAAGTCGTGAGCGTTTGCCCGTCGGAAGGCACGGTCACGTTGAGTCTGACTGCCGGGTTCAGCTTTGCACGCCCGGTGCTCTACCTCAGCACGGAAACGAACCACCCACTCCCGGCGACGATGGAACGCGCGACCTATGCGCCTGGTCTGGAAGATGTCCGCGTCGGTGGCGATGATAGTGCGTTCAGCGCAGTCGAGCGTATTTTCGCCATCACCAACGGTCCGACGGGCACCGGCAACCCACAGCGCCAGGGCTTTAACAGCGCGCTCAGTGGCGAAGGCTCGCCGTTGAATGTGCTCGGCGGCATCCCGACCATCGCGACTGACTACAGCCCGCTCTGGGATCTGAACGCTGGCGAATGGACGCAGGAAGCCATCGACAACGGCTATCGTTCCCGCGTCAGCGAGGAATTCCAGATCCTGGGTCTTGTCGAGCAGGGTTGGATCACTGGGCCCGGCGGCGCAGACTTTGGTTCGACTGGCTTTGTCGTCAACTGCCCGATCGTCTTCCGCTTCCTCTAGCCCCCGCATGACTTCACTGAGCTGCGCTCCACAACGGGGCGCAGTTCGTTTCTGGCGTCGTGGCGGTTCGGTCAAATCAACCGCCATGACGCCATGAGCGCCAAACCTGACGCACGATGGTGTTTCCCCCTCTCAAAACCTATCGCGTCCCTCCACGACAGTTTTTGACATCTATTGTTTGAAGACTATAACTCATATTTTCTTTTCGTTATGCTATGCTTCCACAATCGATATTACGTTCTGCTGTGAGTGGTCTGTCTGCGCCTGCCATGCGGGAAATGGGAGGGACAGGGCAGCCATCGGCGCTGCGCACCTTCCTGCCCGCCGTCACACGGGGATGAAAGTGAGGAAGTATGAAACACCAGTTCAACCCGCGCGCGATGAAAGTCCGCGCGCAGATGGCGCGGCGCGTCCTCAAACGCACGCGGACGCTGACACGACCGACCGAGGCACACGCCATGATGCGCGCCAATGCTGCGCATCTGCTGAAGCGCTACCGCCAGACTCACAACCCCGCCGACCTGGAGGCGTATGTCGCCTGGGTGGGCGAAGGCAACCTCATCGACGGCGAGATTGACGACGAGACGGCACTCGACGCCGACCGGATCACGCTGCGTCGGGGCTGCGCGCGCTGCGGGCGGCGGCTGCCGGATGAGGAGTTCATCGAGTGGGCGCAGGAGAAGGACGGGCGTCAATTGGCGCTGCGCCACTTCTGGTGCAGCGGCTGCCGGGCGGCGTACGGTCGCCTGAGCTGGCAGGACATCCTCAAGGAGGATGCCTTCGTGGTGCAGGACAGGCGCGCGGGCACCGACCGCGACATGCGACGCGGCGCGAAACCTAAACGGCGCGTCGCCCAGGACGAATAGTGCGTTGGCACGCCAAGCCGAAACGCCATGGCTTTTGCAAAGTCGGATGCTATCCCGCCCAAACCCTCACCCCCAACCCCTCCGCTTGCGCGTCAGGGCGAGGGGCTTTAAGTAGCCTTCTGGCACCCCCTCTCCATGAGGGAGAGGGGTTGGGGTGAGGGTTTGCGCGAAAAACCTACCCCTGTCAGCGTTTGTCCCCCGGCAGCGACCGTCGGCTCGGCGGCGGCGACGCCCAGACCTGCTTCTGTGGGAAGATCATGTCACGGCTGTCGGTGAACAGCTTGAGGATACCGACGATCAGCACGAAAATCTCCAGCCGCCCGAAGATCATTGCCAAAATCAGCAGCCACAGGATGCCCGGCGACGCGCCCGCCGACGTGATGCCGACCGACATCCCCGCGTTGCCCAGCGCCGCCGAAAATTCGAACATGCTCTGCGCCAGCGGGTAGCCGTAAGCAGCGATAATCCCGGTGCCAATGAAGAACAGCGTCAGATAGACGCCAACAAACTGCGCCGCCTGGCGCACCTGCTTATCGCTGAGTGGCTCGCTGCGGTCTGCCTGCCAGATGACCGGCTCGTTGACGGCGTGCGCGGGCAGGAAGGCGCGCTTGATCTCCCAGAAGGCGGACTTGTAGAGGACATAGACACGAAGCTGCTTGATGCCGCCGCTGGTCGAGCCTGCGCCGCCGCCCATCGCCATCAGCAGCGCGATCATCAGCAGCCCGAAATCGTTCCAACCTGCGTAGATGACCGAATTGCCGGACGCGAAGCCGGTCGACGTGATGGCGGAGACCGTCTCGAAGAGCGCGACGCGCGCACCGGACTCGACCGTGCCGTAGATCGCCGTCGTCGTCAATCCGGTGAGCAAAATGGTAGCCACGATGATCATGAACGTTTGCGAGCGGACTTCGGCGCTGCGCCAGAGCGCACCCAGCTTGCCGCGCAGCACCGTGTAGGCGATCAGGAAGTTGATCGACCCCAACAGCATCAGCACAATCAGCACCGCTTCAATCAGCGCGCTGTCCCAATGCCCCACCGACTCCGGTTTGGTCGAAAAGCCGCCCGTCGCCACCGCCGATATCGAATGGTTGATCGCGTCGAACCAGCCCATGCCCGCCATGCGCAGCCCGACCACGCCCACCGCGATATAGCCGAGATAGAGCGACAGCACAATGGTGGCGCTGCGCCGCACGTTCGGCGCGAGCTGGTCACCGCGCCCTTCGGCGGCGCTGACGCCCATCCCCAGCGAGGTACTCGCCGCCAGCACCGCGATGATGGCGAAGCCCGCGCCGCCTGCCAGGTGCGTCACACTGCGGAACAGGAGCAGCATTCGCGGCGTCTCGCTCACATTGACGATGCTTAAGCCGGTCGTCGTGTAACCGCTGGTCGATTCAAACAGCGCCTGCGTGAAATTCAGGTCGTTGATCAGCATGAACGGGATGGCACCGACCATACAGGCGGTCAGCCAGGTCATGACCATGACGACCGCGCCTTCCTGGATCGTCAGGCTGAACGCCTGCGTCGGCGTCAGCCAGCGCCAGACCAGCCCGCCGACCGCGATGAACGGCATCCCGGCGATCAGAAAGCTGGGCGCATGGCGGATTTCGTCCGGGTAGAAGGGGATGATCGTCAGCGGCAGCAGCGTGACAACCCCGATGATCAGGATGATGAAGCCCGTGTAACCGAGCAGCGCCCGGTAACGCGCGCGCAGAAATTCACGATAACGCATGGATGGTGCCCAACGGGTAGATCGAAAAGGCGCGCTGGACGGACGCCATGAATGGCGTCCATACGGACAGGTATTGTAGGGACGGCATTCTTGCCGTCCGCCGCAACGTCTCCATCATGTCACCCGCATAATATCTTGAGATCATGCGTCTCGGTCTGCGGCTGCGTGATGACCACGAGATGATCGCCGGATTGCAGGCGGGTCGCGCCATTGGGCACCGTCACGACATCGTTGCGGATGATAGCGGCGATCAACGTGCCTTCGTTGAGGTTGAGATCGCGCACGTACTTGCCGACCGAGGGCGACTCGTGGTTGAGATGCACATCCGAGACGTGCAGCTTGCCATGCGCGATGGGCATCAGCTCGTGGACTTCCTCGAAGTCCGTTTCCTGGTCGATGATCGAGCCGATGACGCGCGTGGACGAGAACGCCACGCTGACGCCCAGGCGCTGGAAGACCGCTTCGTTGTCCGGGTCGTTGACCTTGGCGATGGTGCGCGGGACGCCGAACTTGCGCGCCGCGATCTGGCAGGCGATCAGGTTGTCCGGGTCGCTGGACGTGAGCGCCAGCACAATATCCGCCATCCGCGCGCCCGCCTCTTCCAGGCGGCTCATATCGGTGCCGTCGCCATGCACGATGGTCGCGCTGGTCTGCGTCGCCAGGTCGCGGCAGTCGCCTGCATCGCGGTTGATGATGGTGACATGGTAATGGCGGCGCGTGAACTGGCGCGCCAGAAAGTAGACGGTGTTGCTGCCGCCAATCAGGATCACGCGCATGAGGACACCTGTTACTGGGACGCCTGGATAAAAGCTTTAGCGGAGAGCTGGACGGGGCTGATCGTTTCGATGCCGAACTCACGATACAGCGACTCGCGCGCAGGGTCGAAGACGCGCGCGACCACCTGAGGAATCTCGAAGATGACCTTCGCCACCTGCGCGAGCATCAGGTTGGTATTGTCGCTGGTCGTCGTTGCGAACAGGCAGTCCGCGCCTTCGACGCCTGCTTCTTTCAGCACATGGAACTCGACCGCGTCGCCAAGGATCTTGTAGCCGCTGAAGTCGTTGTTGAGCTTGTCGAACGACTGCGGCTTGCGGTCGATCACGATCACATCATGACCTTCCGCGCTCAGTTGGTTGGCGAGCGCGCCGCCCAATCTGCCGCAGCCGACGATGACGATGCGTTTGGTTTGCGCCATAGGGGAAGGACTACCTTCAGTCGTGAGACACCAGTACTGAGGACTCAGCACTTTCATAAGGTACATCGGGAAATGTGTATTATTCAAGCAGGAAATCGTGAGAGGGCATACCCCCCAATTGGTGAGGGCGTGGCGTTCCTGGCGTCCTGGCGGTTAGAATAGAACCAATCATCGACCGGGGCGAAGACAGACCACCGCCCCTGCCCGCCAACCCCTACGAGAGAGTCCTTATGCCTGAACTCCCAGAAGTCGAAACGGTCGTGCGCGGGCTGCGCATCCCCCTCATTGGGCGTACGGTGCAGAGCATCTGGCACGATTGGGGCAAGACGCTGCGCACCCCATCGCCCGACGAATTCGCCGCGCGCATCGCCGGGCAGACCTTCCGCAGCATCAGCCGCCGCGCCAAGTACATCCTCGCCGCGCTCGACGAGGACATCCTGGTCGTCCACCTCAAGATGACCGGGCGGCTCTACGTCGTGCCGGATGACGCGGCGCACGAGGCTGACCGCTGGGTGCATTTCCGCGCGCAGCTCGACGGCGAGCAGCAGCTTCGCTTCTCCGATGCGCGCAAGTTCGGCTTCGTGGCGCTGGTGCGCAGGCTGGACGAGATCGCGCCCACCATCGGACCAGAACCGCTGGAAGATGACTTCACGGCGGAGGTTTTCGCGGCGCGGCTGCGCGGTCGCCGCACGGCGATCAAGGCGCTGCTGCTCGATCAGGCGGTGCTGGCGGGCGTCGGCAACATCTACGCCGACGAGGCGCTCTGGAAGGCGGGCATTCACCCGCTGCGCCCGGCGGATGGACTGACGCCCGCCGAGATCGTCGCGCTGCACGCGGCGGTGCGCGAGGTGCTGGCGTGGGGCATCGACTACGAGGGCGCGAGCATCAACTGGTATCGCAAACCCGATGGCACGGCGGGCGAAGCGCAGGATCACTTCGCGGTCTATGATCGCGGCGGGCAGCCCTGCGCGCGCTGTGGCACGACGCTGGTCAAAACGCGCGTCGCCCAGCGCGGCACCCACTACTGCCCGGCGTGTCAGCGCGTGGCGAGTGATCAGGAATGAAGATGTTAGGTGATGAGAATTTAGTCCGATCCTAAAACCTATTTCTTGAGACTTTCCCTTAAACTAGGAATATGTATGAAAGGGCAGGTCTTATGAACGACGCTGGACTCTCGGAATTTCTGGGGCAAATCCCCTTCGGCTTCATCCTGATGTTTTGCGGCTCAGGCATCGCCCTGGTCGCCTCACTGATCGTGATCATCAATACGCGCCGCCAGAAGGCGCAGCGCGTCGCGTTGAACATGCAGCCTGCTTCGCCCGCCGCGCTGCCGCTGATGGCATTTGAAACGAGCGAAATGCCCGACCTGGACACGCTGCTCAACAGCCCGCCGACCCCGGCACCCGTGCGGGCGGCGCACCCCGGCGTGCAGCCGATCACGCTGACGAGCGGCGAATCGGTCGAAGCGATTGAACTGCTCTCGCTCATGCGCGATGTGACGGGTGGCGGGCTGATCGTGCAGATCAACGACAAGAAGTATCGCGTCGCGGGCAGCATGAGCGATCTGGAGTTCCGCAACAAGCTCAAGTCGCTGATGAAGGAAGTGGCGACCGCGCTGGGTGGCAGCGCACCCCTTGTTCGACCCCCATCGCAAATGCAGATCCCGCACGACGAGGGGAGCAGCGCCTCCGCCACCCAGAATGCCGCGCCTGCTGCCAGCCCTGCCGCCGCGCCCACGTCCGCGTCTAAGCCGGCTGCGCCCGCAGACCCGCCGCGCATTTCGACGCCCGCGCCCGCCGCCACGAGCGCGGCATTCGACCTGCCGAAGTTCTCGCTCGACAGCACATCCACGCCGATGACGCGCAAAGATCTCAAGCAGGCATACAGCGCGCCCATCCCGCAGATCGACATCGCCGGAGCGATAGAGGCATTCTTGCAGCACAAACTGTCGATCAGCCAGCAGTTCCCAGGGCGACAGATCCACGTCCGACCTGCGAAAGACGGCGGCATCCGCATTCAGGTCGATAGCCAGTTCTTCGAAGCCGTCGGAGATGTCAGCGAGGCAGAAATTCAGGCATTCCTCAAGGCGACCATCGCCGAATGGCAGGAACGGCAGTAGCAGTGAGATCGCGGACGAGGCGTGCCTCGTCCCTACAATATATTCTCTCGTAGGGACGCCATTCATGGCGTCCGCTGCGTTTATGGCAGCCGCTCAACCTCAAATATCCTTAAATCTCCGCCCAAATTCCCCCAATCCGTGCAATGATTGCAGGATATTGAAACACGAAGGCACGACGCGGCGTGGTAGGGGCGCAATATATTGCGCCCCTACGGAATATCCTCCTCCGTGAACCTCCGCCCTCTCCGTGTCTTCGTGCTTCAATCTGAATCTTATGATGCGGAGATCATATGCCCTCCATCGTCCTGATTGAAGATGACCGACTGATTTCCGAGCCGCTCGTGCGTGCGCTCCGCAACCTGGGCTATACGGTCGAGGCGGAAAGCGGCGGCGAGCGCGGCTTGGAGCGCGTGCTGCAAACCAACCCCGACCTGGTCATCCTCGATATCATGCTGCCAGAGATGGACGGCTGGGAGGTCTGCAAGGCGATCCGCCAGACCAGCATCGTGCCGATCCTGATGCTGACTGCGCTCAACGAGGAGATCGACCGCATCCTCGGCTTGGAGCTGGGCGCGGACGATTACCTGACCAAGCCGTTCAGCACGCGCGAACTCGTCGCCCGCATCAAGGCGCTGCTGCGCCGCGTCGAATTTGACGCACAGCGCGCGGACGCGGGGCACGAGATCGTGATCGAAAAGCTCCGCATTAACCTGGAGCGGCGGCAGGTCTTCAAGAGCGACCACGAGCTGGCGCTGCGCTACAAAGAGTTCGAGCTGCTCAGTCTGCTGGTCGCCAACGCGGGCGACGTCGTCACACGGGCGGTCATCTTCGACAAGGTGTGGGGGACGGACTGGCTGGGCGATATGCGCACGCTTGACGTGCACATTCGCTGGCTGCGCGAAAAGCTGGAGGACGACCCCAGCCAGCCGCGTTACATCCAGACCGTGCGCGGGGTTGGCTATCGATTCGTTGGAGGTGAGGGCTGAAGACTATGCCTAGCCTGCGTATTCGCACGCGCTTACTCCTTGCCATGCTCGGCGTTGTCGTCGTCGGCTTCGCGGCGCTGACGCTGGTCGCTGGCGGGCAAATCGCATCGGCGGCGCGCAATGATTACGAGCTGCGCCTGATCAACGAGATGCGCCTCATCACCCAGGGGATCAATACGCTGGCGAGCCGGGGCGGGCTGGTCGAGCTGGATGTGGCGCAGGCGACGCTGGAAAATTACGCGGCGGAGGTGGGCGGCACGCTCGTCCTGATGCCGGCGCGTGGCAGCGATGGGCGGCGCGGTCCTCCTATGGGACAAGGGCAGGGCGCGAACGCCACTGAGCCAGAGATCGAAGCGGCGATACGCGGCGGGATCGTCGTGGTGCAGCGGCGTAATGCCCAGGGGCGCGATGCCTTCTTCACGGCAGGGCTGGTCGGTGCCCCAGGGCGCGACGCGCTGGTTGCCCAGCTCAGTGTGCCGCTCGACAATCTGAACGAGTTGATCTTCCAGCGCTGGGCAGCGCTGTGGTCGCTCTTTGGGCTGATGAGCCTGCTGACGTTTGGGGCAGCGCTGTGGGTCGCTCGGTCGATCCTGCGCCCGCTGGAAACCCTGCGGCAATCTGCCCTGCGGCTTTCGCGCGGCGACCTGGCACATCGTGTCACCCGCATCGGCGATGACGAGATCGGCGATGTGGGGCGCGCCTTCAACGAGATGGCAGGGCAGGTGCAAAGCATGTTGGAGGAGCAGCGCGCCTTCGCCAGCAACACCTCGCATGAGCTGCGCACGCCGCTGACGAGCATTCGCCTGCGCTCGGAGGCGCTGCGCGACGACCCGACGCTCGACGCGGCGCTGCGCGCGCAGTACATCTCGGAGATTGACGATGAGGCGCGGCGGCTGGGCGCACTGATCGAGGATCTGACGCTGCTCTCACGCCTGGACGCCGGGCGCGCCGAACTGGGCGGCGCGGAGATCGACCTGGCGCGCTTCCTGGCGACCTTCGCCGGGCAGATGCGGGCGGTGGCGGCGGCGCGCGGGCTGTCGCTGGAAATCGCCGTGCCGGAAGCGCCGCTGGTCGTGCGCGTCAGCCAGAACCACCTGACGATACTGCTGCGCAACCTGCTGGATAACGCCATCAAGTACACCCCATCAGGCGGGACGATCCGGGTCAGCGCGAGCGCGAGCGCAGCAAGCGTCGAAGTCTGCGTGCAGGATGACGGGCGCGGCATCGACCCGGCGCACCTGCCGCATATCTTCGAGCGCTTCTACCGCGCGGACAAGGCGCGCTCGCGCGACATCCCCGGCACGGGGCTGGGGCTGGCGCTCGTCAAGTCGATCCTCGACGCCTACCAGGGCACGATCCGCGTCGAAAGCGCGGGCGTCGGCAAAGGCACGACGGTGAGGATGACGCTCGCGCAGCTCTGAGGCAGGGGATCACCCACTGCTGCTGGGGCGCGGCAGCTTGGACGAAATGTAGCCGATCAGCGCTTCTTCCGAGCGTGTCTGCATGAAGACGCGACCGGGTCCCGTCAGCTCGCAGACCAAGCCTTCGCCGCTCAGGATCGTCGATTTCCAGTTGCCCACGCGCTTGACGTTGAACTGGATCGTGCCGTCAAAGCCGACGATGTGTCCGGTATCGACGTTGTAGCGCTGCCCCGGCGCGAGCACGCGCTCTTCGAACGCGCCATAACACCCCGCCAGCAGCTCGCCCACGCCCGTCACCTTGAGCAGGATCAGCCCTGCGCCGCCGAAGAAGCCCTTCGCGCCGCCCCAGCCCGTCTCGACCGACACGCCCTTTTCGCTGGCGATGAACGCGCCGCTTTGCAGGTAGAACGTCTGCCCCTGGTCGATCTGCACGACGATCATGTCGCCGGGCAGTGAGGGCGCAAGCGTAATCTCGCCGCCGTTGGCGGGCGCGCTGTACATGTTCTGGAAGAAGCTTTCGCCGCCGACCATACGCTTGAGACCGCCGAACAAGCCGCCTTCCGACTTGGTTTCGACGGTCACGCCGTCGCTGTAGGAGACCATTGCGCCGCTTTCGACGCGAACCTCTTCATTCGGCGCGAGCGTGACGACGGCGAGCGAATACGATGGCTGGTGCTTGAGTTTGATGTCCATGATGTGAGAAGTCTCCTTGTGGACGAAATGAAAGAAGTGCTGAGTACTGAGTATTGATACGCGCAGATGCTGCGCATAGTTGTAGTGTACGCCAGGAGAAGCTATCGAGTTGCGGTGCTTTCATGAAGATTGATCAGCCTTGAAGCCTTCGTAGGAGCTGCTGCTGCGATTTTACTTTGGGACAGATTTGCCAAATTGGTGCCACCCACTTTCGTGCAACAAGAACCCAGGTATACAGGTATAGTAGATGCAGCGCCGCGCTCATCAAGGGGGAGAATAATGCGACGTATTGCCGTTATTGGTTCTGGTCAGGCAGGTTTAATTAATGCTCATGGGCTGCTCAAAGCGGGCTATGAGGTCGATCTTTATTCGGATCGCACCGGCAAACAGTGGATGGAAGAGAGCAAACCTACCGGTACTGCTGTTCGTTTCGCAATGGCATTAGAGTATGAGGAGGAGTTGGGGCTAAATCTGTGGAAAGAAGATGCACCCCCGACGGTAGGCGTAAATTTCGTCCTTTGTATGCAACCCGGCACACCCTTTCTCGTCCTGAACGGGCGGCTTACAGGCGGCGCAATGGCGATCGACCTGCGCTTGCAAAGCTGTCGCTGGCTTGAAGAATTCGAACGTCGCGGCGGCAAACTGCATATCGAAAAAGTCGATGTTGCTCGGCTTGAACAAATCGCTGCAGAACATGATCTCACCATTGTGGCGTCTGGCAAGGGGGGTTTGTCCGAACTTTTCCCGATCGATGAAAAGCGCAGTATTTATAAGACACCCCAGCGTTATCTGTCGATGGTCAACGTCACAAACCTCAATGATACGCGAGACTACCGACGCCTGCCCGCACGTTATTATGAACTTCCGAAGGCTGGCGAGACCATCTGGACGCCGTACTTTCACAAGGACATCGGACCTTCATGGAACCTGTTCTCAGAAGCTCGCCCTGGCAGCCCATTGGATCGCTTCCGTGATGCAAAAACAGGCGAGGAAGTTTTGGAGCGCTTCAAATCCCTGATCCGCGATGTGTATCCCTGGGATTGGGAGTGGGCGAAGAACATGAGGCTTTCCGACCCGAACGGATGGCTGACCGGCGAGATCACGCCAACAATTCGGAAACCGGTGGGCAAACTGCCGTCCGGGCGAGTCATCACCTTTGTGGGCGATGCAGGCATGGCATTTGACCCGATTGGCGCCCAGGGTGCAAACAATGGTAACAAGATGGCTCGCCACATCACACAGGCGGTCGTTTCCCGCGGCGATGCACCACTCGATGCAGCGTGGATTGAGTCAATGTTCGACGAGTTTTATGAGAGCCATGGACAACCCGCCTATTGGTTCAACAATACGCTGCTCGAGGGCATTCCACCCGCGGGGCAGGCGCTGTTAGCGGCACAATATGGCAGCGATGGACGCCTTGACAACCACTCGGCGGCGCAGAAGATTGCCAATGAATTCTGCAAGAATTTCAGCGATCCGCGTTATATGACTCATGCGCTGAATGACGTGGGCGCTGCGCATAAAGTCATTGCCCAGCAATCGGGCAAATCGGCTGGCTCGCTGGTGATGAAGGGCAAGATGGCTATTCTGGCAAATCAGGTGCGCTGGCGATTGACAAACCATGCGCCGTTTGGCTTCCAGAACCAGGTTTGGGAGTAGCACTCATAGGGGCTTGGCGCGCCAAGCCCCTACTCATCCCTCATTCCGGAAGCGGCACGGTGAAGTGGAACGTCGTCCCTTCGCCGACCGTGCTCTCGACCCAGATGTCGCCGCCGTGCCGCTCGATGATGCCGCGCGTGATCGTCAAGCCCAGCCCCGTCCCTGGCTGCTCGCGCGCCGACGGGTTGTCGCTGCGGAAGTACGGCGTGAACAGGCGATTCAGGTCGTCTTCGCTCATGCCGATGCCCTGATCCACCACCGAGACATGCAGCATCATCTTCTGCAGCCCCTGCGCGTTGCGCTTGCCCAGCATCGTCTCGGCGCGCAGCGTGATGCTGGTTTCCGGCGGGCTGTACTTGTAGGCATTGCTCAACAGATTGGTCAGCACCTGGATCAGGCGCAGGCGATCCACAAAGATGTCCGGGACGCGCTCGTCCAGCAGCAGCACAATCGTCTGCGCCTTGTCCTCGATCTGCTTTTGCAGCGGGCGCAGCGTCTCTTCGATCAGCTCGCGCAGGTTGATGACTTCCGGCGTGATGCTCAGGTTGTTCGTTTGCAGCTTGGTCACGTCGTTCAGGTCGCTGACCAGCGTGTTCATGCGCTCGGCGTTGGTGCGGATGGTGCTGACGAAGTTGCGCTGCATGTCGCTCAAGCCCCCGACTGCGCCCGTGACCAGCACATCGGCATAGCCCTTGATCGACGTGAGGGGGTTTTTGAGTTCGTGCGCCACGAACGAGACAAACTCGCTCTTGGATTGGTTGGCGCGCGAAAGCTGCGCGTAAAGCTGCGCGTTGGCGATAGCGATGCTGGCGTGTTCCGCGAGGCGCTGCACGAACGGCATGTCGGCGAGGTGCAACGTGCTCTCCCGATTGCTCTCCAGGATCAGCATGGCGATCACTTCGGAGCCGGACATCATCGGCACGGTGATCTGTGCCTTCGCGTCGCGCAGGCTCGGCACGAACAGCGGGTCTTTCGCCACATCCGTGACGAGTTCGGCGCGGTGTGTGCGCAGCGCGCGGCTGGCGATACCGCTGTCGAGCGGCCAGCTCTCCAGCGTCGCACCGCCGCCCAGATCGTGCGCGATGTAGCCCACGCTGGCGACCAGGTCGAGCCGGAGCGACTCGTTATCCACCAAGCCAATCACGCCAGCCGTCGCCTCGGTCTCGCTCATGGCGAAGCGCAGCGCGATTTCGGCGACTGCCGACACATCGAGCGAACGGTTCATCTCGGCGTCGATGCGTTCGAGCGTCTCCAGCTCCTCCAGACGGTCGCGGAGCTGCTGGTCGGTCAGTTGGAAGAGGCGCGCGTTTTCGATGGCGACCGCCGCCTGCCCCGCGAAAGTCGTCACGAGGTCGGCGTCGTCCTTGCCGAAGCCTTCGCCAACACGGTTGAGGATTTGCACCACGCCGATGATGCGCTTCTGCGTGACCAGCGGCGCGGCGAGCAGGCTGCGCGCGGATGTACCATCGCCGAGGCGAATCGCCAGCAGGCGCGGGTCGTCATCATCTTCGTTGATGAAGACCACGCTGCCGCTGCTCGCCACCTCGCCCAGGATGCCCTCGCCCGCGCTGACACGCTTACCGACGACATCCGCCAGGCTGCCGATGCTCAGTTTGTATTCCAGGTCGCCGCTGCCGTCGTCCGCCATCAGCAGCACCGCGCCCGCCTCGGCGTTGAGGATGTCGCAGGCGCTCTGGGTGATCAGTTGCAGCAGATTATCGAGATTGAGTTCGGCGGCGACCAGCTTGCGGCTGATGTCGTTGAGGGCGGCAAGCTGGCGGGCGCGCAGGTTGGTTTCGGCGAACAGGCGCGCTTTATCCAGCGAGGTCGCCGCCAGCGCACCCACGTCCTTGAGCAGGCGCATCTCGTCCTCGCTGAACGGGCGGCTGCCTTCCGCGCTGCCGATGGCGAGCACGCCCAGCACGCGCGAACCGGTCATCAGCGGCACACCCATCCACGCTTGCAGCGCGCGGTCTTCGCGGACGATCTTCGCACCGCGTTCGGTCATGGCGCGCACGAACGAGGGCACCCGCAGCGGCTGTCCATTGCGCGCCACTTCGCTGATGAGGTCGTTGGCGATCTGCCAGCGCTGAGCCTCTTTCTCCGGGAAGCGTTCCTCGTTCTCCTGGAAGAAGGCGTAGTAAAGCTCATTCAACGCCGGGTCGCGCATGGCAATGTAGATGTGCGAGGTCTCGATCAGGCGGACGATTTGCGCGCCGATCAGTTCGAGCAGTTGGTCAATATCGCCCGTGAAGTTGACCGCCTGGCTGACTTTACTCAGAATGTCCAGTTCTTTGACGCGGCGCTGAAGCGACTCGACGACCTGCGCGCGCTCGACGGCAACGGTCATCTGGTTGGAGAGATTTTCGATGAAGCGCTGCTGGTCATAGTTGTACTGGCTGGCTCCGGAACGCGGCGCGCCGACGATGGCGAAGCCGTTCAGGCGGCTGCTGCCGCGAAAGCCGACCAGGAGCGCGGGTTTGAGCACCATCAGACGCGCCCGCTCGGCGACCATCGCCTCCGTCCACAGACGGTCGCCATCCATGACCACCATGCTGTCCTGCTCGCGCAGGAACGCGATGAGCGGGCTGCTGGAGGAGAAGCGGATGTCGGTATCGACCTTCGGTGCGCCGAACGCCAGGTAATCATCGCTCAGGGGGTTATGCAAGAAGATCACGCTGTGCGTCGGCGCGATGGCGCTTTCCAGCATCGCGCGGTACTCGCTGGTGATGCCGGGCAGGGCGCGCAGCGCGCTGATGCTGCGCGAGAACTGCTCAACCTGATCCTGATAGTTGATGCGTGTGCGAAAGTAGAGCTTATCGACCTGTGCTTGCAGGCGCGTGCGCAGCGGCACAAACGCCACCGCGACGAAGAAGATGGCGACGGCGACCAGGACGGGGTTGTTGGGTGTGAAATCCGCCAGCACCATCGTCCCGACGAAGACGAGCAGGAAGTAGCCAAGGATCAGCGCAACCGCCAGGAAGGTATAGGTGATGCCTCGGCTCAACCAGACATCGGCGTCAATGCTGCGCATCTGCAAGCCTGCGTACGCCATGCCGAAGGTGGGCAGCATGAAGAACGGCGCAATCGCCGACGTGTTGAACGGGATCAGCTCCATGCCCATCAGCACGCGCGTCGTCACATTCAGGAAATAGATTAGCCCAGGTGCCAGGGCAAACAGGAAGCCGACCAGCACCAGATTTGCCTGGTCACGGTAGAGCGGGGTCGTCGCGCGCGTGCGCTGGCGAATCCAGAGGATGCACGCCAGCAGCGTGCCGCCCAGCGCACCCAATGAGGCGATCTGGAAGCTCAACAGGACGGAACCAGGGGTCGGCGGCGCGAAATACAGCCAGAGCGCCAGCGCAACAGCGATGGCGGTGGTGATGATCGGCAGATACGGGAGCCAGGGGCGGCGATAGAAGATACCCAGCTTCATCGGGAAGTGGATGGCGAGCAGCGAGACAACCGCGCCGAGCAGCAGTGTCGCCACGATCCAGAATGGCGCGAGGACATAGCTGGTATTGAGGTCGAACAAGCCAACCAGGAATACCGCGATCAGACTCGCCGTCAGAGCGATCCAGCGGGCATGGACGACACGGCGGCGCGCCCACAGCACGCCCGCGCCGATGCCGAGCGCGACCACGCCGGAGAAGAACGGGATGACGAAGAGTGCGATGAAGTCGCCGTCCGGCAGCCGTGCCAGTGTGAGACCGACCGTGCATTCCGCGCGTCCCTCGCTGGGCGGCGCACAGCGTTCATTCCCCAGGCGAACCAGCTCGCCCACGACCGGGCGCGCGAACGACATCTGGATCGTCGTCCCTATCGGCTGCTCGGTGATCAGCGCGAGCGCCGCAGCGGCATCATTGACCTCTATCCCATTGATAGCGGTGATCTGGTCGCCGCGCGCCACCCCCTGCGCCAGCGCATCCCAGTTGCCATCAATCGGGCGCGTGCCATCTACCACCAGCGTACGTGTGAAGAGCGCGCCTACAAACGGCAGGTCTCGCCAGACAAGCGCGAGCGTCAGCGACAGAAGCGCCGCTGCTCCCGCCATGACCAGTGTCAGCAGCGGCAGCCACAGCGGCAGCCCAGTCTCGCGCACGCGCACGCGACGGACGGGTGCGGAGGTGATGGGGGTCAGGCGATCTGGGGTATTGGGTAGTGCCGTCATAACCTGCTTCTCATGACCTCTTCCCCTGCTCACGTCGTTCGCTGCCACCTCTCGATTTATCGAAAGGGGAGCGAGGGGGTGAGGTTTTGATTGTCGCTATCGATTTCGTGAATTTCAGTGTAACACAAGGGTGACTTTCGCATTTGATTGATTCAGGTTGTATTTCGGTTAAAAAGACAATGCTCATGTCAGAATCATGACGCCCGTCGTCGCGTCTGGCGCAGCATGAGGGGTATACTGAAGAGTATTGAGTGCGGGGTGCGGGGTGCGGGGTGCGAAAGAACACGGTACAGACGCCATGAATGGCGTTCGGTGTCGAAATTCACGGACGCCATGAATGGCGTCCCTACGGGAGTCTGGTTCTTTCGCACTGCGCACTTCGCACTGCGCACCCGCTTCGTCATCCGTCGATGAATGTGGAGTGTTTGCTATGTCACTCAACCGACCGATTCGCGTCCTGATCGCCAAACCGGGCTTGGATGGGCATGATCGCGGCGCGAAGGTCATCGCCCGCGCGCTGCGTGATGCCGGTATGGAAGTCGTCTATACCGGGCTGCGCCAGACCCCAGAAATGATCGCCGATGCCGCGTTGCAGGAAGATGTCGATGTCGTCGGGTTGAGCATTCTCAGCGGCGCGCATCTGGCGCTCGTCCCGCGCGTGCGCGAGCTGCTGAATGCCAATGGCATGGGCGACCTGGCGCTGATCGTCGGCGGCATCATCCCCGAAGACGACAAGCCCGCCCTGCTGGCGGCAGGCGTCCAGGCGATCTTCACGCCCGGCGCGAACACCGAGGACATCGCCAGGACCATCCACGAGATCGTGGACGGCAAGGCTGCGCCAGCATAATGTCACTCGCACAGCGCCTCCTGAACGGCGACCGCCGCGCGCTGGCGCGGCTGCTCACCTACGTCGAAAATGAACACCCGGACGGCGAAGCAGCGCTGTCAGACCTGTTCGGGCACACCGGGCGCGCGCACATCATCGGCGTCACGGGCGCGCCGGGCGCGGGCAAGAGCACGCTCGTCACCGCGCTGGCGAAGGCGCTGCGCGCGATGGGCAAGACCATCGCCATTCTCGCCGTCGATCCGACCAGCCCCTTCACGGGCGGCGCGATCCTCGGCGACCGCATCCGCATGGTCGATCTCACCAATGACCCCGGCGTCTTCATCCGCAGCATGGCGACGCGCGGCAGCCTGGGCGGTTTGTCGCGGGCATCGCGCGACGCGGTGCGCCTGTTCGACGCGGCGGGCTACGCGATCGTGCTGATCGAGACGGTCGGCGCGGGGCAGAGCGAGGTCGAGATCGCCCGCATTGCCCAGACGGTGCTGGTGGTCGAAGCGCCCGGCATGGGCGACGACATCCAGGCGATCAAGGCGGGCATTCTGGAGATCGCCGATGTGCTGGTGGTCAACAAGGCGGATCGTCCCGGCGTCGATACGACCGTGCGCGCCCTCAAGCTGATGCTCGAACTGGGGCATCCGGCGCTTCGGGCGAACATCGACAGCCATCATGGGCGGATGGTTGCCGTCACGCCGCAGCCGGAAGCGCCGAACGGAAACAGCGCGTTTTGGCTGCCGCCGATTGTCCAGACAACGGCGACGACGGGCGGCGGTATCGAACCGCTGATCGCCGCGATTGAGCGGCATCACGCCTATCTGCGCGAGAGTGGCACACTGGCGACGCTGGAAAGCCGCCAGATCAACACCGAGTTGCACGAGCGCCTGCGCGAGCTGCTGCTGCGCCGACTGCTCGACGCGCTGCCACCCCACGCGATCGAAGACGCGGTCGCGCGCATCCAGCGCCGCGAGACGACACCGCATGAGCAGATCGCGCAATTAGTCGATGCAGAACAGCAACCGCGCTTGTAGGGACACCATTTAGGGTGTCCGAAGGTCGGCTTTTATGCACCTCTATGAAACCAAGAGGCTTTGGCACTTTACGGTTCAATGAACCGACGCGCGAATACTCCACAATACATCGCTAGCGCCGCACCCGCCTCAGCACCGCCCCCAGCACGCCGTGCGCCTCCTCCGCGCGCAGCAGCAGCGCCAGCCCGAAGAAGACCGCGCCGCCCACCACGCCGCCGCCGATGACCTGCGCCCACACACCGTAGTCTGCTGCCAGATGGCTGACGCTCCAGGTGACTGCGCCCATCACCAGCGCGGCAATCCCGGCTCTGACGATGGTGGCGGTGACCTGCCGCTCATACAGCGCGCCGATGCGCCGCCGCAGCAGCCACCACAGCACACCCGCCTCGATCAGCGTCGTCAGCGCGTTGGCGAGCGCCAGCCCCGCGAATGCCCCGCGCGCCAGGTCGTTCGGGTCGCCGATGCGCTGCACGAAGACCAGCGAGAGGGCGATGTTGGCGATCATCGCGCCGATGCCGACCGTGACAGGTGTGCGCGTATCCGCCAGCGCGTAGAAGGCGCGCGCCAGCAGCTCCAGCAGCCCATGACCCGCCACGCCAATCGCCAGGAATGCCAGCGCCCACGCCGTCGCCGCCGAGTCGGTGCGCGTCCATGCGCCGCGCTCGAACAAGGCGCGGATGACCGGCTCGCCCAACACGATCATCGCCGCCGTGGCGGGCAGCGCCAGGAACAAGACCGCCCGCATCGCCCCAGACAGGCGCGCGCGGTAGCCCGCCCAATCGCCCGCCGCCGCCAGCGACGCCAGCGACGGGAACAACGCCGTGCCCACGCTCTGCGCGACGACGCCGAGCGCGAAGAACATCAGCGTCCAGGCGTAGGTGAAGGCGCTGACGCTGCCTTCGATCATACGCGGCGGGTATGCCAGCGCCACGTTGACGACGAAATTGATCTGCACGACCGCCAGCCCCAGCACGCGCGGCAGCATCAGCAGCAGCACCTCACGCGCCGCGCGCGGAACGGCATCCGTCGTGTCCGTAGGGGCAGACCCATGGGTCTGCCCGTGTTCCTCGGCGGACGGCGCGTGTGTCCGCCCGCGTGCCATGCCCGTTTCGCCCGTCGTTCCTGCCCACACCCGCCGTATGCCCGGCACCTGGATCGCCAGGTGCAGCGCCGCACCCAGGACGACCCCCCACGCCAGCCCGTAGACATTCGCGCTGGTCTCGCCGCCCACGACCAACGCGGGCAGCGCGCGCGCCAGCACGAGCGCGCCGAAGATCTGCCCGACGTTGTACATCGCCGCCGCCAGCGCCGGGAGCGTGAACGATTGGTGCGCGTTGAGGACGCCCATCATCAAGCCGCTGAAGGCAAAGATCGGCACTGTGAGCAGCATGATGCGCGTCAGATCGACAATCAACGCTGCGCGCTCAGGGGCGGCATCGGGCGCGAGGAAAGTCGTCACAATCGGCTGCGCCAGCAGCGCGATCAGGATCGCCAGCGCGGATGCCGCGCCGAGCGCCCAGCGCATGACGGTGCGCGCCAGCCGCCACGCACCCCGCTGATCCTCCGCTTGCAGGAAGCGCGTGAAGACCGGGATGAACGAGGAGCCAAGTGCGCCGCCTGCGACGAGCACGAACAGCATCTCCGGGATGCGCTGGGCGGCGAAGTACGAGTCGAGCGCGGCGGACGCGCCGAAGGTCGAGGCGATCATCGATTGGCGCAGCAAGCCGAGCAGTCCGCTGGCGGCGAAGCCGAGCAGGACGACGAGCGCCGCGCGCGCGAGCTGGCGGGTGGAGAGTGCGGAGGAGGACATCAGACAGTCAGATTCTGCAATGTGAACATCTTAGCAGGGCACATTTCTTGAAGTAGGTCGTCGAAAGTTTGCGGACGCGCTATAGCGCGTCCCTATACCCCTCACCACGAAATACGATGATCGACTGTAGCATATTGCAGATGCGGCGTGGCGTCCAGCCGCGTGTTCACCACGATCACCACGCGGGTCATTAGGGTCGCAGAAGCGGCGCATAACGCTGCCCCACGACCTGCTGCCCCTCCAGGCTCTGCACCCAGCCGATGAACGCACGCATGTCCGGATAATCATCATCCAGGGGTTCCCGGCGTCCGACGATGTAGATGGTCGTTCGCAGCGGATAGGTGCTGTCGTAGACGCTGTCCGCCGATGGCGCGATCCCGTCGATTTGCAGCGGCTGCACGCTTTCATCGATGGCGCTTAACGACGCGATGCCGACCGCATCCGGCAGCCGGGCAATGGTGCGCAGCATCGCCGCCTGGTTGGGCACGACCTGCGCATTGGGTGTGATCGCGCGTTCGCCCATCACCAATGCCGCAAATTCTCCGCGCAGCGCGGTCACGCCATCCGGTGCGACGACGACAATGTCGCGCCCGATTCCGCCGAGCGCATCCCAGCTTGCGATGCTCCCGCTATAGATGTCGCGGAACTGCGCCATCGTGATGGAGCGGACGGGGTTCTGCGGATGGACGATGACCGTCAGGGCATCCTGCCCGACCGGTGCGGCCCAGTAGCGGCTGGTCGGGCTGTCGATGTCATCCGGCAGAAAGTGACTGAGGAAGTAGCTGCCGTTTTCGCGCAGGATGCGCGCCGCCAGCGCCTCGAAGCTGCCGCTGGTCGTCTCGAAGGCAATCTGTGGCTGGCTCTGGCGGTACACAGAAGACAGGTTCTCGAGCAGGACAGCCGTCTCGGAGGTCGTGTAAATGCGCAGAGCATTGACCTGCTGGAGTGGCGTGGCGGCAGGAGTCGCCTGGGCGCTGCAACTGACCAGGGCAAACGCGACTGCGACCAATGTTGTCCTGGTGCGCCCCATCTAGCCTCATGCGGATGCGAGATAACGTCTCAGAAATGCCTCAGTATACTGACGAAGGCTGCCTTCAAAAATGGCGCTGCGCATCGCTTCCATATGACGTATCAGAAAGCGGATATTGTGCAGACTGAGCAGCGTGTGCGCCAGAAGTTCGCCAGCCTTGACCAGATGCCTCAGATACGCCCTGGAAAAGTTCTGACAACAATAACAAGAACACGTAACGTCGATTGGCGTTTCTACCCGTGCATGTTCGGCGTTGCGGATGTTGGTCGTGCCATCGTGCGTGAAGACGGTGCCATGCCGCGCGATGCGCGTCGGCAGCACACAATCGAACATATCGATGCCGCGCAAAACCGCTTCCGCCAGGTCATCCGGCGCGCCAACGCCCATCAGGTAGCGCGGCTTGTGCGCGGGCAGCAGGGGCGTGGCATAGTCGAGCGTGGCATACATTTGCGGCTTGGTCTCGCCGACCGCCAGCCCGCCAACCGCGTAGCCAGGGAAATCGAGATCTGCCAGGAACGCCGAAGACTGCGCGCGTAAGTCCTCAAAAATGCCGCCCTGCTGGATGCCAAAGAGCGCCTGCGTCGTATCGTCGGGATGCGCTGCGCGGCAGCGCGCCGCCCATGCGCTCGTCCGCGCGACCGCGCGTTCGACGATAGAGCGGTCGGTCGGCGGCGGGCACTGGTCGAACGCCATGATGATGTCCGCGCCCAGGTTCTGCTGAATCTGCATCGACTTCTCCGGCGTCAGGCGGTGCTTGCTGCCGTCGATGTGCGAGCGAAATGTCACGCCGTCGTCGTCGATCTTGTTGATCTGCGCCAGGCTGAAGACCTGAAAGCCGCCGCTGTCCGTCAGGATCGGGCGATCCCATGCCATGAAGCGATGCAGCCCCCCGATCTCGCGCACCAGGTCATCGCCGGGGCGCAGATACAGATGGTACGTGTTTGAGAGCACAAGCGACGCGCCCATCTCGCGCAGGTCGCGCGGGAGGACCGCTTTGACGGTGGCGGCAGTCCCGACCGGCGCGAAGACGGGCGTCGGAATGTCGCCGTGCGGGGTGTGGATGATGCCCGCGCGTGCGCCGCCATCCTGCGCCAGAAGCTCAAACGAAAATGTCATCCATAGATCCCTTTCACGTAGCGGTCGAAGAAGACGACCGACAGCGCCAACGCCCCGTCGCGGTTGCTGGCGATGTTGTGATCATCGTTCGGATAGAGATATAGCTCGACCGTGCCGCTGACCGCGCGAATCTGCTCGTCAAGCATGACCGAGTATGCAGAGGGCACGGTGGCATCCGCCAGCCCGTGATGAATCTGGATCGGTCCGCTCAGGTCGGTCAGGAAGCTGTTGGCGGAAAGCGCGTTCCAGAAGCCGGGGTTGCTCTCAACCGTGCCGAACTGCGCGACGGCATCGGTCAGCCAGCCGCGCCGTGTACCCCCGCCACGAAACCAGCTTGTGAACATTTCCGGGTACGAGGCGACGACCCCTGCCCAGATGACGCCCGCGCGGACGCCCTGCTCGGCGACCATCGCGCGAAGGGTGATGTATCCCCCCATCGAGTGCCCCCACATGCCGATGCGATCCGGGTCGGCATCCGGGTAGCGGCGCGCGGCTGCCAGCGCGTTGAGCACATCGACGACGTAGCCGGGGCTGCCATAAGCCGACTCCGGCTCACCTTCGGAAATGCCATGCCCACGATAATCGGACTTGACGACGATGTAGCCGCTGCGCGCAAAGGCATCGACATACGCGACGTAGCGCTCGGTCGTGCGGTACTCGTCAGGCGGGATGTAGCCATGATTGAAGATGACGACGGGATAGCCAGAGGGCGGTTTGGGCAAGAGCGGCACGGTCAGAAGCGCGTAGATCTTCAGTCCATCCGAGAGGTAGGAGACGACATAGCGGTTGTAATTGACACCCGGTTCGAGCACCTGCTCGACGACAAAATCGCTGCCCGTGTAGCTGCGCGCGCGCAGCGCAGCAATGCTCAAAGGATGGGCGGCGGCGGCGGGTGAGGTGTCGAGCAGCGCAGCGGATACCTCGACCGGCGGCGCTGCGGCGGGCGGTTCAGACTCCGCGCTGATGACGACGCCTTCTGGCTCCACCAGCGTGTTGGAGTCAGCGTCGCTGCCCTGGAAGCAGCCTGCCAGGAGCAGCAGGGTCGCCAGGAGGATTGCGCGGAATGGGGGTTGAATCTCGAAGATTGACTTGCTCATCATGTGTATCGTAGCACATCTGGTCGCCCTTCGCACCTCGTTCAGAACGCCCGCCCAATTGTAAAAAATCGGTTAACTCCGCCCAACTTGGGGAAAACATACAAAATCTTATGGACTTTTCTTATGCAAATCGCCTAAAATAGGATCAGTCTATACATCAACAGGGGACAGCATCCCTGTTGAAGGTCGGATTGAGGATGCCGTGATGCACGGCAAGGAGAAGGAAGTTGTTATGGTCGTCGCTCATCAGGTGTTATCCGCCATGCACGCAAAACTAGAAAATCCTTATCATGTCGCGCTCGAACAATACGATCGCGCAGTCCGTTATTTGGAGATCTCCGATGGTGTCAAAGAATTCCTGAAGTACCCGCGCCGCGAGTTCACGGTCAATTTCCCGGTCAAGCGCGACGATGGCACGGTCGAGATGTTCACGGGTTATCGTGTGCATCACAACACCGTCCTCGGTCCCTCCAAGGGTGGCATCCGCTTCAGTATGGCGGTCAACCTGGATGAGGTGCGCGCGCTGGCAATGTGGATGACGTGGAAATGCGCGCTGGTCGGGCTGCCCTACGGCGGCGCGAAGGGCGGCGTCATCGTCGATCCCAAGACCCTCAGCCCCCACGAGCTTGAATCGCTCACCCGGCGCTATGCGTCCGAACTTATCCCCCTCATCAGCCCCCACTCCGATATCCCCGCGCCCGATATGGGCACGAACCCGCAGGTTATGGCGTGGTTCATGGATACCTACAGCATGACCGTCGGCTATTCCGTCCCGGCGATCGTGACGGGCAAGCCTGTCAACATCGGCGGCAGCGAAGGGCGCAACGAAGCAACCGGTCGCGGCGTGATCATCTGCATGGAAGAATCGCTCAAGGACAAAGGGCGCTACCGCGCCGAGGACATCCGCGTCGCCATTCAGGGCTTCGGCAATGTCGGCTCGAACGCCGCGCTCTATGCGCACAGTCTGGGCTACCGCGTGGTCGGCGTCAGCGATATTGAGGGCGGCATCTACAATGAGCATGGGCTGGATGTGGAAGCAGCGCGTGTCCACCTGAAGAAGTACGGAAATTTCGATGGCTTCGTCGGGGGCGAACGCATCAACAACGAAGAACTCATCACCTGCGACTGCGACGTGCTGATCCCGGCGGCGATGGAAGGGCAGCTCACACAGCACAACGCCCCGCACATCCGCGCCAGCCTGATTGTCGAAGGCGCGAACGGACCGACTTCGCCCGCCGCCGACGACATCCTGAATGAGCGTGGCATCCAGGTTATCCCGGACATCCTGGCGAACGCAGGCGGCGTGGTCGTCTCGTACTTTGAATGGGTGCAGGATTTGCAGTCGTTCTTCTGGGATGAAGACGAGGTGCACCGTCAGCTTGAGCGCGCCATGCGCAAGAGCTATCTGAAGACGCAGGAGATGGCGGAGAAGCACGACGTGGACATGCGCACCGCCGCGCAGCTCACGGCGATCAAGCGCGTCGCCGATGCGGTCACGGTACGCGGCTTCTATCCGTAACCGACTTGAATGCGCAGACGAGGCGTGCCTCGTCCCATGTGCGTTCTCGCGACGCCTCAGGTTCAAAACCTGAGGCTTGTATCGGATCGATAAGCCCGTAAACGGGCTGTGCCGGCTTGTGTCAGCCCGTTCACGGGCTTTCACAGACAGTCTTAGCCCACAGTTTTGAACTGTGGGCGGACGAAATGCGACCAACACCGCTTAACTTGCCGCCAGGACGCCAAGCACGCCAGGAATGCGTGTGCTTCCCCTAGCGTCCATGGCGTCCTGGCGGTTCGTTCTGCATGGATTCCCACCTCCGAACATGATTTGTATTCATCGGCACATTGCGGTTCAATCTGGCTGCGCAATCGGGCATGGCATTGCCTGCCCTTACCATCGGACAGGTCATGACTCCAACTCCACGAATCCAAATCATCATCGGCGTCCCGCAAACGCACCTGTACGTCGTTCTTGACGCGATGGCGGAGGCGGGCGCGGGCGCGCTGGGCGAATACACGCACTGCTCCTACTTCAGCCCTGGCGTCGGTCGCTTCAAACCGAGCGCCGAAGCGAACCCCGTGCTGGGCGACCGCGAGACGGTCAACGAGGTGCCCGAGGTGCGCGTCGAGACGATCTGCGACCGCGACAAGGTGAAAGCGGTGGTCGCCGCCATCCGCCGCGCGCACCCCTACGAGGAGCCGATGCTCTACCTGCTGCCGCTGCTTTCGGAAGCGGACTTTGAGTAGCGAGCGCAGTCGTCGCACGCATCCGGCGGACGCCATGAAGGGCGTCCCTATGCCAGGCAATGCTGGCGGCATCGCACGCCATGCCCTTATGGCGCTTCTGCTCATCCTCATGGCGCTGGTCTTCTTCGACCGCCTGACGTTCAGCGATTTTGTGCTGGCGCGCGGCGATACCTTCGCCTACTTTTACCCCTACTGGGAAGCGCGCAATGCCGCGCTGATGGCGGGGCACCTGCCGCTCTGGTCGCCCGATCTGTTCATGGGGGTGCCGCTGCTGGCGAATTCGCAGTTGGGCACCTTCTACCCGCCCAACTGGTTCGTTGCGCCGCTCTCCGCGCCGCAGGGCGTACGCCTCAGCATCCTGGCGCATGTCGCCTGGGCGCTGGTCGGCGTTTACGCGCTGGCGCGCCGTTCGGCAGGGCTGGAGCGCGCGCCCGCGCTGCTGGCGGCGGTCGTCTTCGCCTTCGGCGGCTACCTGGGCGCGCGCGTCGAGCAGATCAACCAGCTTCAGGGCTTGTCATGGCTGCCCTGGACACTGCTCCTGCTGCATCATGCGCCACGCCGCCCCGCGCTCTACGTCCCGCTGCTGGCGGGCGCGCTTGCGCTGCAAGTCTTCACCGGACACACTCAGACGGTCTTCATCACGACGGTGGGGTTGGCGGTGGTTGCGGTGGTGGGTATAGGCGACTCCGTAGGTCGCCGCTACCGCCAAACACAGACGGACGCCATGAATGGCGTCCCTACGGGATCGCGTGTAGGGACGCCATTCATGGCGTCCGCATCCGAACCCATGCCGTCCGTACCCGTACCGAACGCGTCCGTGCTGAACTCTCCCGACCAGCTGCGCCTCCTCATCCTCCTCATCGCGGGCATCCTCGCGCTCGTCCTGGCGCTGCCACAGCTTGTCCCCACCCTCGAACTGACGGGCATCTCGCATCGCGGCGGCGGGCTGAACCCGAACGAGGCGACCGCCTTCTCGTTTAACCCCTTCCTCGCCGGGCGCGGCTTGCTGCCCTCGTATGATCTGCCGATCTTCGCCGAATACATCGCTTACCCCGGCATCATCGCTTTGGGGCTGGCGCTGGTGGGGGTGATCTGGGGCGGTCGCCGGGGCGCGATCTATCCTACCGCCACAGGCGCGCAAGTGGGCATGGCACACGATACCTCTTGCAGTCATCAATGCACGGTCTGGATCGTCCTAGCGGTCGTCGGGGTGTTTTTCGCCTTCGGGCAGTACAACCCGGTCTACGCATGGCTGGCACAGTTCCCCGGTTTCAACCTGTTTCGGGTCCCGGCGCGCTGGCTGGCGCTCTTCGCGCTGGGCGTGGCGATGCTGGCGGGAATCGGGCTGCAAGCGCTGCCCACGCTGCGCAGCCAGGCGCGCCTGATGGCGGGCGGGCTGGCGCTGGCGGTCGTGGTGGTGCTGGCGGCGGGCGCATGGCTGCTGACCGCGCGCAACCCGGAACCCGTCCCCGCCACCCCGCCGGAGATGATGACGCTCGTCGGCTGGGGCGCGGCGGTGGTGGGGTTGATCGCGTTATTGGTGATGGTGCGAAATTCAGCGCAGCGGGAATTGAAGTATCTTCTTTTTCTCTTCGCGCTGCTGATCGTCCTGCTCGAATTGTGGCTGGCGGCGCGGGCGCTGCCCTACAACCAGCTTGTGCCGCCGGATGTTGTCAGCGGGCAGCGCTTCACCCTCAGCCACATGCGGGTGTATGCCGCGCGCGAAACCCCACCCGGACGCCTGTTGAGCATCAGCAACCTGCTCTTCGACCCCGGCGACCGCGCGGCACTGGAGGCGCGTTACGCGGCGCTTGGCATGAGCGCGGCGGAGGTACGCACGGCGTTGGTGGCGATCAAAATGCAGGAGGTCGTGGCGGCGAACCTGCCGCTCCTGTGGGGCATCCCCAGCATCGACGGCTTCGACGGCGGCGTGCTGCCCACCACCTGGTATTCTGCCTTCGCCTCGCTGCTGACACCGCCCGACGCGCTGCGCACGGTCGATGGGCGGCTGCGCGAAATTCTGGCGCGCGAGGAATGCGGTGGCGTGTGCCTGCCGGATGCCCGCTGGCTGGCGCTGACGAACACACGCTACCTGCTGATGGACAAGATCTACGACCTCTGGCACGACGATGTCGCCTATGACACAGGTATCCGCGTCTCGCTGTCCGCCGACGATGAGACCATCATCATGCCTGCGCGCTTCGAGGCGACCGCCGTCGATCTGCTGGTCGAGGGCGGCGCGCCATCGCTGACCATCACGCGAGAAGCAGGCGAAGAGATCGTGCTGGAAGGCGCGCGCCATTGGGATGCTGACGCCCTCCGCACCGTCTGGCGCTACACGCTGCCCGCGCCCGCCATCCCCGCCGCCATCCTCGTGCGCGCCGACGATGGCGCCGTGCTTCATGCGCTGACGCTGGTCGATACGCGCGCAAACGTCTTCCAGCAGGCGACGCTGGGCGACTGGCGGCGCGTGCTCTCCAGCGACATCAAGCTCTACGAAAATCTCGCCGTCCTGCCACGCGCCTTCGTCGTCCACGACGCGCTCGTCGTCGGCGACGATTACCTCGGCACCGAGGATGCGCTGTCGCTGCTGCGCGACCCGGCGTTTGACCCGGCGCGCAGCGTGGTGCTGGCAGAAACCTCACCCCGCGAAGCAGTCACCTTGCCAGCATCTGACACCCCTCTCCGTATACGGAGAGGGGATGGGGGTGAGGTTCTTGACGGTACTCACGTCACCGCCTACGCTCCCACGCGCCTTGAGATCGCGGTCGAAAGCGAGGCAGCAGGTTATCTTGTGCTGTCGGATGCTTATTACGAAGGCTGGCAGGCGGCAGTGAACGGCAGCGAGACGCCGATCCTGCGCGCCAACATCATGTTCCGCGCAGTACCCATTCCGGCGGGCGAGAGCACCGTCGTCATGGAATATCGTCCCTGGTGGGTGGGGTGGCTACCGGTGATGGGGAGCGCGTGGTTCGTGGTCGCCATCGGGGCGGCGTGGGGCGCAGTACGCCGCACCCCACGCCACCCATCGCGGCGCTAACCGGTGAGCGCCGAAGCAATCGCCTGCGCGTTGTAGCGCATGTAGTCGAGGTAGGTCGGGGCGGGACCGTCGGCGGGGCTGAGGGACTCGCTGTAGAGCGTCGTCACGACGGCGATGCCCGCTTCCTGCGCCACAACCTCGGCAAGCTGCGAATTGGCGCTGACTTCCGCGAAGATGCCGCGCGCGCCCTCCGCCTGGATTAACGTGATCAGCGCCGCCAGTTCCTGCGGATTTGGCTCGGCGTCGGTGGTCGCGCCGGGCAGCACCGTGCCGACAACCTCGAAGCCGTAGGCATAGGCGAAGTAGCCGAGGAATTCATGGTTGGTGACGATGATCCGCGCCGCTTCCGGCACACCCGCCATCAGCGCGTCGATCTCCTCTTGCAGCGCCTCGAGCTGCGCGATGTAGGCGTCAGCGTTGGCGCGGTAGAGGCTGGCATTCGCCGGGTCGGCAGCGCTGAAGGCATCGGCGATGTTGTTTGCCCAGATGACCACGTTCGCCGGGTCCGTCCAGACATGCGCGTCACACGCGCCGTGCTCGTGGTCTTCTTCGGCGTGAGCTTCGTCCGCTGCTTCGTGTTCATCGGCTGCACATTCCAGGTCGCCGCCCAGCACGCCGAGATGATGGTCGTCGCCCTCGTGCTCATCTTCCGCCTCAGCGCTGGAGTCGGCGTGCTCGTCGTCATGACCATCGGAGAAGGCGAGGATTTCGACCCCATTCGAGACGACTATTACCTGAACCGTATCCGCTCCGACATTTTCGAGCAGGTCACCCAGGAACCCCTCGTAACCCGCGCCGACCGTCAGCAGCAGGGTCGCTTCGGCGACCCGCGCAGCGTCGGCGGTCGATGGCTCGAAGGCGTGCGTGTCCGCGCCGAGCGGCACCAGCGTATCGACCGTCAACAGATCGCCCGCGATATTCTGCGCTACATCGGCGACGATGCTGGTCGTCGCCAGCACCCGCAGGTCATCCTGCGCCTGGGTCGTGCCCACCAACAGCATCAACGCGACGACCAGGAACACACTTATACGAAGTCTCATCGGCTGCCTCTTCAAGCATTTCACTGTACGATATTGATACGCCGTATCATAGCGTAAATGATACAAATTCTCAATAAGCAATTGATGAGGGCGTGCCAGGCGCCATGAGATCGCCGCTCGCCGTTAGCCAGGTGGCAGCCGAGGGATCCCCAGCGAAGAACAGGCGCGCATCTTCGAGCCGTTCTTTCGCGCCAGCAACATGGGTGAAATCAGCGGGCTGGGCTTGGGGCTGACGATTGCGCAGGCGGGAATTGTGGCGCACGGCGGAACGATCACCGTCGAAAGCACGCCGGACGCGGAGACGACCAGACTGCTGGCGTTACGCCTGGATAATCCCGAAGTCCAGCAGGATGAAGGCGACCAGGATGACCAGCGCGACGGCGGCGATGCCCGTGTACGCCCACTTGTGCTTGTAATCGATCTGCCACATGCGGCGCACGCTGTAGCCGAGCGAGAGGATGGCGACGACGTTGATGGCGAGGCTGATCGGCGCGGCGACATCTGCCCCCACGCCGAGGATCGGCAGGATGAACGGCAGCACGGCGTATTGCAGCACGCAGCGGATGCCCGCGAAGGCGAGCGACCACGTCAACGCGCGCTCGGACTTGCTATCGCGGTCGGGGGTGGTTGTGGCGATGTTTTGCATGTTCTCTATTCCTCGGACGACGCGTGCGTCGTCCCTACGAACAACGGGTTGTATGGGCGCACGCAGGGGTACGCCTGGTGCGCAATATCACATGCCGGGTCGCGGCGAAACCAGGTTGTTTGCGTCCACCAGCACACTTAGCCGCTCACGGGTGATCGTTACAGGCATGCCCGCTGGGCGGGCGAACGGGCGCTGCTGGTGCGCCACCCAACCAATGCAGGCGGAGGCAGTTGCCAAACCATCGACTTCCTCCAGCGCTGCTTTTGTCGCCGCCGCACGCGCCGCAATGCCATCGTCCGCACGCACGCGAGCAACTGCCGCGCGCACATCGTCGGACGTGAAGGCTGCCTGATCCAGCCGCACGCCCATGCCCAGGTATTCGACACGTCGGGCGTTATCGCCCTGTTCGCCGCCGAAGGGAATGACGATCAGCGGCTTGCCCGCCGCCAGCGTCTCGTTGGTCGTGTTATTACCGCCATGCCCGATGACGAGATCGACGCGCGGCAGCAGCTCGACCTGCGGCACACTTTTGAAGAGCATGACGTTCGCAGGCAGCCCAGCTTTCGAGAGGGCAGTGTAGGCACCGCCCGCGCTGACGATCACCTGATACGCTGGGTCGTCAAGCCCGGCGAGGATGCGTTTGTAGATGGCGGGCTTATTGTTGAAGACGGTCCCCAGCGAGACGTAGATCTTGTAGGCGTCTGGGCGGAGCTGCTCATACGGGAATTTCGACTGCGATGCCTTGCGCTTGCCGAAGCAGGGACCGATGTAAAGTGTGGTCGGCGTAAGGTTGTCGCGTGGCGCTTCGATTGCCTCGACGCTGGTGACGAGGTTGAGCCAGGGCGAGTAGGGGCGGCGCATGGTGTCGCCCTCGCCCGGCGGCAGCCCGACATCCGCGCGCGCCGCATTGATGCGTTCCTCCAGCTTTGCCAGGAACTTCCGCTCATCGGCGTCATAGGGCGTGCCCTGCGCGTTCTCCGGGCGGATCGGCAGCCCGCTGCCGAAGGGCGGGATGAGCGCGCCGCGAAACGTCAGCCCGCTGTGGAAGATGGTCGCGTAGGGAAGATTGCATTTTTCCGCCGCGATGCTCGAAGCGGGGAAAGCGAAATCGGTCACCAGCATGTCCGGCTTGTAGGACGCGATCACCTTCAGCATCTGCTTGAGATAATGCGTGATGCCCTGCGAGAAGAGTTCGAACGCCAGCCGGATTTCGCGGTAGCCAGTCGTGCGCGGCAGCATGAAGGCAGCAGGTAGCATCGTCAGCGCGGGACGCATGACATCGACGGTCAAGCCGTTCTGCTCGATGACGTCCGGCAGCGCGAAAGCGGTGTCGATGAGCTGGATGCCCGTCCTGTGCCCGCGCGCACCGGGGATGCAGAAGTGAACCTCATGCCCCTGCTCCTTCATCGTGACGGCGATGCTGAGCAGCGTGTTGAGATGCCCGACGGACGAGTGATTGACGAAAAGAATTCGGCTCATGCGCGCGTTTAGCCCGCAAACACGAGCAGCGGCTCTTCGCGCTTTTCCGCTTTGGGCAGGCGACCGATCATGCTCCAGGGACCCGTCCAGGTGATCTCGACGTTCGCCAGTCTGCCCTTCCAGTCGGTCGCGTCATCCTCGAAGAAGACCAGCTTGTTCTGCGGCGTGCGCCCCTTCCAGCGGTCTTTGTACTTCTCCTCGACCAGCACCTCGACCGTCTGACCGAGCCAGCGCGCGTTGATCTCCGCCAGAATCTGCGCCTGCTGATCGTCGATCATGTGCAGGCGGCGATTCTTCTCCTCGGCAGGCACGTCGTCTTCCATGCGTCGCGCGCTGACGGTGTGCTCGCGCGGGCTGTACATCGCCAGATGCGCCTTGTCGATCTTCAGATCGCCCAGCAGATGGTACGTCTCCATGAACTGCGCTTCGGTCTCGCCGGGGAATCCGACGATAATATCGGTGTGAATGGCGACGTCCGGGATGCGCGCGCGGATGCGTTCGACCAGCGCGCGGTACTGCGCCTGCGTGTAGCCGCGCTTCATGTTTTCCAGCACTTCGTCCGACCCCGCCTGTACGGGCACTTCGATCTGCGGCATCAGGCGCGGCAGCTCGGCGACGGTGTCGAGGATTTTGTCGGTCATCCAGTTGGGATGGCTGGTCAGGAAGCGGATGCGCTCGACGCCGACCTCTTCCGCCACGTCGTGGACGATGCGCAGCAGGTCGGCGAGATCGGGACCATCGGCGATGTCCTTGCCGTAGCGATCCACGATCTGACCGAGCAGCGTGACCTCTTTGACGCCCTGGCGCGCCAGCGAGCGCACATGCGCCACGATTTCGCCGACGCTGCGGCTGCGTTCGGTGCCGCGTCGGAAGGGGATGATGCAGAAGGTGCAGGCGTGCGAGCAGCCGTAGACGACCGGCACATGGGCGCTGACGAGCGCGCCCTGTTCATGCGCGGGCAGCAGCAGGTCGCCATCCTGGATCTGGTCGCGTTGGTCGCGGCGCTGCGCTTCCAGCCGTATCACCTCGTCCTCGCTCATGCGGCTGACGAGGAAATCGACCATCGGTTGCGGTTCGCTCGGCGGCATGAAGACATCGACATACGGCAGGCGCTGGCGCAGGCGGAGCGGGTCGCGCACGCCGACCATGCAGCCCATCACGCCGATGACTTTGTTCGGCTGCTGCTTCTTGAGATGACCGAGCAGCTCCAGCCGCCCCATGCCCTTGTCCTCTGCCTGCTGGCGGACGACGCAGGTATTGACGACGTAAATATCGGCGTCGTCGGGGTTGTGCGCGGCGTGGTAGCCGAGGCGTTCCAGCTCGGAAGCCAGAAGCTGCGAATCGGCGCTGTTCATTTGGCAGCCGAGCGTCCAGATGTGGTACTGCATAACGTTTTTGCCGTGACCATCTGCCATCACGGGATGATGGCATTATTGACGAAAACAATCAGCGTAATTCTAGTGGCGTGCACAAGACACGTCAATCGGCGGCTGATGGCGGGATGGGCGAGATGCCCTCGTCCTGTGTACGGGCGGAATTCACGACTGCGGATTCATCGGCATCCCGCGCACGATCAGATCGACGTAACGCGACAGGTAGTCGATGATGGTCTGACGCTCCTGTGGGCTGAGGAGCGCGTAGATTGCCCGCAGGTAATCGAGCAGGCTGCTCTGCACATCGGCGAAGCGCGTCCGTCCTTCATCGGTGATGGCGACGATGATCGAGCGGCGGTCATCCGCTGCCTGCGTCCGCGTCACCAGCGGCGGCGTCTGCGCCTCCAGGCGCGTGACCAGCCCGCTCATGGTGGGCAGCGTCAGCCCGTGCAGGCGCGCCACCTGCCCGATGGGGGATGTGCCGCCTTGTTCGATCAGGGTCTTCAGGACATAGAACTGCGGCGTGGTCAGATTGTGCATGGCGAAGTGTCCCGCCAGGCGCTTTTCGCCATCGAGCACAATTTCGAACAACAATTTCCAGATCCGCGACAGTTCATCGTCGTCCGACATCCCGCGACTCGCTTTCTGCCGTGCAGCATCGATTGCGATAAAGGCTTAATAATCATAGCGCGAAGGGGATGAACACAAAAAAAGGGGCGAGCACACAGGCTCGCCCCTACCACCGTTGTCACACGGGCTACACGCCACCCGCGCCATTGCCGTTCCCGCGACCGCCGGGCTGCCCATTGCCGTCGCCCATGCCGCCGGGACCCCCCGGACCACGACCGCCGCGCCCACCCTGCTCACCGAAGCCGCCAGGACCGCGCCCACCGAAGCCGCGCCCCATCGCTTCGCCTTCCAGCGTCAGGCTCTCGCCGTCGCGCGTCACGCCCAGGCTGAAGCTGCCGTCAGCGTCTTCGAAGCTGTCACGCAGCGCCATTGGGTCGAGCGCGGTGATGTCTAGACCGTTGAGGGTGGTGACCACATCGCCGGCTTCCAGGCTGAAGGGATTGCGCATGGTCAGGACATTGGCGACCTGGTAGCCGCCATCCACCGCCGTCAGGTCGGCGTGGAGCAGCATCTGCGCGAAGGACAGCGGATCATCCGCCATGAACATGCCGCCGCGCCCATTGATTTCGCGCGTTTCCAGCGTCACGTCGATGTCCAGGCTTTCGCCATCCCGTTCGACGCCGAGCGCCACCGTCGCGCCTGCTTCAGCCGATTGTACGGCAGTGCGCAGGTCGCTGAAGGTCGCCAGGGTGACGCCGTCCAGCGAGACGATAACATCGCCCACTTCGACACCTGCCGCCGCCGCCGGCGATTCCGGATGCACACGTTCGACGACCAGCGCGCCGTCTTCCTCTTCGACGTGTGCGCCCAACCAGTTGCGTGTAACGGTCGTCGTATCCTGTGCGAAGATGACGCCGACCCCGATGGCGCTGATGACCAGCGCTGCCAGACCGATCCCTACAAACTTCCGCATGGTGCTTTCTCCCTTTTGTGTACTGCACTCTGTTGCGATAGTTCTACGGTAATCGATTCGGGGGAGGTCGTGGTTATCTGCGCCTCAAATATCCTTAAATGCGATTTAAGTTGTTACTTCCTGTTGCGCAGCCATTCCAGTACGCCGCGCTTGATGCGTTGGAGTTCGTTGGGCGGGGCGTTCTTTGCCAGCGTCGCCTCGAACAGGCGCTCGAGCTGGCTCACGGGTACGCCGCCGTGCGCGCCGATCACGACGACCTGCGTGCGCGGCGCATCGCCCGCCCACGCGCCCTCGAACGTCAGGCTGGCGCGCTTGCCGACGACCTGCAGGATGCCGCGCTGGTCGGGCTGGTCGGCGACGAAGACGACGCCCTTGGCACGATAGATGCTTTCCGGCAGGTTTTCGACCGCGCGGCGCAGCGCCCGCAGCGAGAGCGGCTCGCTTGTCGTCCAGCTCCACGTCTCGAAGACGCGGCTGTGGTCGTGATCATGATCGTGGTCGTGTGCCTCGCCCGCCTCGTGGACATGCACATCCTGCGCCGGGCGCGCGTCGAGGCGGTCGAGATCGTACATGCCGACGCCCAGCACCAGTTCCGGCGGCACCCGCCCAAACGATGCTTCGATGATGCGCGCGCGCGGGCTGATCTCATGCACCCAGTCGCGAGCGTCCGCCAGCCGCGCCGCGTCAACGCGATCCACCTTGTTGAGGATGACGATGTCCGCCACGCCGACCTGATCCATCGCCAGCGCGAACGCCTCTTCGCTCGTCGCCTGCCCACCCTGCTCGGCATCGACCACCGTCAGGATGCTGTCCACCGTGACGAGGTTGCGCAGCTCTGGCAGCATGAAGGTCGTGGCGACCGAAGCGGGGTCGGAGACGCCGCTGGTTTCGATGATGATGTATTCGGGCGGGTCGTCGCGGCGCAGCAGCGTGATGGCGGATTCGAGCAGGTCGCCGCGGATGGTGCAGCAGATGCAGCCGTTGGAGAGGTTGATCATGTCGCCTTCGACGCCGACGACGAGCTGGCTGTCGATGTTGATGCTGCCAAAGTCATTGACCATAACGGCGACACGCAAGCCGTGATCGCCTTTGAGCAGGTGGTTGAGCAGGGTCGTCTTGCCCGCACCGAGGAAGCCCGTGAGGATGGTGACGGGGACGGGGCGGCGTGCGATTGGGGTCGCAGTCATTTGGGGTATGTCTCGCTCAAATGGGACGATGAGGGCGATTATAGCAGAGGGGGCGGGCGGTGGATGGTGACTGAATTCGGTCTAAATGACTAAAATCGGTATAGAATTGCAATCGTCAGCAAGAGGAATTTCAGCTATGGCAGTTGCAGAACCTGTTGCGCTTCTGGACGAGATCATCGAGTTCCTGGCGAAAAAGCCGACGCTTGGCGAGATCGTGACCTTTCGACCCTCAGAAGCACTCGAAGAACGCCTCGAAGACCTGCTTGACAAGAATCGCGCGGGCATCCTGAGCGACAGCGATCGCGCCGAACTTGACACGTTCACGCGCACCAACCACTTCATGAGCATGCTGCAAATGCGAATTGAGCAGCGTCTGGCAAGGCACGAGTCGTGACTCGGATTCTTACACTCGAAGAAGCCGAGACCATAGTCGTTGCTGAGCTTAATTCACCGCTTCACCAAAAACCTTCACTTGGGTATGTCCAGCACAAGTCCGATTACGACACTCAGATACTTTGAGGCACAAATGCGACCGAATGCATGGCGTTATGCTGTTGCAGCGTGGAACTCTCTACTTGATGTCGTACTACACCGCTATTGAGAAGATGGGTTCGGTTGGTCACACGAGTTTGGCGCGCCAAACCCCTACAGGGGACAATGTAGGGGCTTGACGTGTCAAGCCCGACTGTATCAGGAGATAGTAAGTGCACGAGAAATTGCATAAAGTATCTCGTTGGGTCGCTCTTATTGCACTCTCCCTCCTCCTCGCCGCCTGCGCGCCTGAGGAGCCGCCGCACACGCAGGCAATGGCGATCATCGAGCCGGAGCCGCGCATCCTGATCTTCGAGCGCGAGTTCACGCCGGCGGAGATCGAGCAGGGGCGCGCCGTCTACACGCAGTACTGCGCCGCCTGTCATGGCGCGAGTGGCGAGGGGCAGTTCCCCGCCGCGCCGCTCGAACCGGACGTCTGCATCCGGCGGAAGTCATGCTATGATGGAATAATGTTTCTGGCGTTGTTCACCATCGGTGGAGGGGGACGTGATGACCGACGCAGAGCAAAAGCAACTGTGGGCAAGCGGCGATGCCTATGAACCATACGTTGGGCGTTGGAGCCGGCTGGTTGCGCGTGAATTTGTGGCGTGGCTCAACGTACCCTCCGAAAGCCATTGGCTGGATGTTGGTTGTGGAACCGGGGCGCTCACCCAGACGATCTTGGCAACGGCTGCCCCCCAAACCGTTCGCGGCGCTGACCAATCCGCCGTCTTCATTGACCATGCCCGCCAGCGAACCCCCGATGCACGAGCCACATTTGAGGTCGCCGATGCCCAGTCGCTCCCGGTTGATGCCGGTAGTGTTGATGCAGCCGTCTCCGGGCTGGTGCTCAATTTTGTACCCAAGCCGGAACGGATGGTCAGCGAAATGGCGCGAGCGACTCGCTCGGATGGCATCATCGCACTGTATGTCTGGGATTATGCTGGGGAAATGCAGATGATGCGCCACTTTTGGGACGCCGCCGCAGCGCTCGACCCGGCTGCACGTCAGCTCGATGAAGGTACACGTTTTCCGATCTGCAACCCGCAGGCTATGCGCCAGCTGTTTGTGGACGCGGGGCTACGCGCTGTCGAAACGCGCGCAATTGATGTGCCCACCCATTTCCGCGATTTTGACGATTACTGGCAGCCCTTCCTGGGTGGACAAGCGCCCGCACCAGCCTATGCCATGTCGCTGGAGGCAGACCAGCGTGCTGCGCTGCGGGACACAATCCGCGCTCAGTTGCCCATACAATCCGATGGTTCTATCCAGTTGATGGCCCGCGCCTGGGCAGTATGTGGGCGACGTTGAAACACGTTCGTCAGACAAACGCGAGGATATGGTCAGCGAATATCTCGCTCTTTTCCTCTTGCAAGAAATGCTCTGCGCCCTCGATGACCACTTGAGGTCGGGCTCTGATGGCGGGGACGACTCTGCGCAAGTACGCTGCCGAAATAGTAGCGATCGCGTTGAATTATCGCATAGCTTGACCGAGCTCACTTCACCTCTATAATTCTCTTACTATCTCACATGGGAGAAAAAGCATTATGAAGATTTTTGTGAAGTTCCTACTGACTGTTGTATTTCTTGTCGTCAGCGTTGGGGCAGTGTCTGCCCAGGTCGGTGGCAACCTGGTTTACGGAGATTCCGTGACCGGTTCGCTGTCTCAAGCATCCCCACTGGCATTCTACACCTTCACAGGAAACACTGGAGACGTTGTGAGCATCCGCGCGATTGCGCTGTCCCCGACGGCAGAACTCACGATCACGCTGCTGTCGCCCTCACAACAGTTAGCCGCTCGTGGCGATGGTGACCCCTTCAATCTGGGCAGTCTTGATGCACGTGTTGATGCGCGTCTCGCAGAGAGTGGTCTTTATTCAATTCTTATAGGGGGGGTTAATGCTGCGACTGGCGACTTCCTGCTGCGCCTCGACGGGCGCGGACCTGTGTCGCCGCTGGGCATAAACAGCGGTGTGCCCATCGTTGCAGACTTCACCACAGATCCCAGCCCGAAATACTTTTCGATGACTTCGACAGAACCTGCCCAGCTTACAGTGCTTTCCCAGACTCCCGGCTTTCTCTTCAATGTCACGATTTGGGATGCAGCGGGTGTGGTGGCCGCTGTCGTCAGTGGTCAACCTCAGGTATCGCTGACACTTCCGGGCGGTGAGATATATGAGATCGCCGTGACACCTGCTTTGTCCGAACTACTCGGCACTGTGGAGCTTTCGCTTGGCGCGGGAACAACCCCTGCTCAGCCACCCACCTCGGTTCCAGCCGTGCCCGCGCCGACGGATCGCTGCACAGTCAGCAGCGGCGGTGCAGTCAACGTCCGCAGTGGCGCAGGGACAAACTTCAGCATTATTGGCTCGCTCAGCCCTGGACAGTTCCTGGATGTGCTCGGCGTAACATCAGACCGCGCCTGGTATGCGGTCAACTTTAATGGTTCCCAGGGGTGGGTATCGGCAAGTGTGGTTGTCCAGAATGGCCCGTGCAGCAATATCGCTGTTGTCCAAGCGCCAGCCGCACCCGTTGGTCAGCAACCCGTGGCACCTACCCCGACGCCGACGCTTGTACAGGTGGCACCCGGTGCAGTGACCGCGACTCCAACGGCGACTCAGCAGGCGGGAGCGCCGCCTACGGCAACGGCGACTGTGCCACCTGCTGCTCCGACGGCACCGCCCGATAACGACTATCGCCTTGACCTGGATCGCAATAGCGGTGCTCAGTTTAGCGAGGTGATCTCACATCCGGCGGGTGACCGCAGTGATCGAGTGACTGCCAGCGTGACGAATTTTGACAGCGTCACCACCTTTGCACAGTACAATGTCGTCGTCGTGTGCAGCGGCACGGGTGCCGAATTTGTCCGCTGGGGCACAACCGCCAATGCTATCAACCTGGGGTGTAACGCCAGCGTCAACATGATTTTCACGACAGACAGCAATAACAATAACGTGTTTGTCACACTGCCCGACGGCAGCGGGACGGCATACGTGAATTACACAATAATCTTCACCAAGATTGGATAGCAAATACGTCGGTTCAGGGGGGTGTCAAATACACCCCCTGAACCAAGGCAGATATTCTACAGTGCCCTCCATAGTCCCCCTTGCCTTGATACTGATACTCCTCCTCGCCGCCTGCGCGCCAGGGGAGCTTCCGCACACGCAGGCAATGGCGATCATCGAGCCGGAGCCGCGCATCCTGATCTTCGAGCGCGAGTTCAAGTCGGCGGAGATCGAGCAGGGGCGCGCTACCTACGCGCAGTTCCCCACCGCCCCGCGCGAACCGGACACGACTGGGCGTTACGGCGCGCCGCCACACGATGGCTGCGGACACACCTGGCACCACACCGTCCCGCTGGAATAGTGAGGACACCCGCGATGAGCCGTCTTTTCATCCGTTTCGCGCTCCTCGTCTTGTTTTTCGGCGGCGTCCTGGTCGCCATCGCCGCGCAGCCGGATGCCAACCCTGCGCGCGCTTTCTTCGCTGCCGAAGACTGCCCGATGCCGTGCTGGCAGGGCATCCGCCCCGGCGTCACCGCCCGCGAAGACGCCGAAGCCATCCTGGAGGCGCATCCCTGGGTCGATCTGTCGGCGGATGTCGATGTGCCCGGCATTCCCTACAGCGGCACGTATGATCTGTGGCAGTGGACCGAAGACTTCTCGTTCCCGATGCCGATCAACCGCCAGGACATCGCCTTCACGGATGGCGTGATCGGCTACATCGACCGCCAGCGCGACGACGAAATCCCGCGCGTGGGCGGCATGGAAATGACCACCGGCTTGACGCTGGGCGATGTCTGGCGCTTGTTGGGCGCGCCGCGCAGCATCGCCAGCGAAGGCTACATCGGCAGCCCCGGCGACCGCCTGCATGAAATCCGCTTCTTTGTCTTTGGCGACACCAATATCACCGCAACCGCTTACCAATCGTGCCCGATCAGCTTCGCTTCGCTGCTGGAAAGCCCGGTCAGCCTGCGGCTTTCGCCCAACCCGGTGCCCAGTTACCGCAGCGAGCCGATCCTGCCGACGCTCTACCGGCTGCTCCGTCTGCGCCAGGTCAGCGTGTGCGGGGGATGACGGACGCTGCGCCCTTACGCCTCTCTAGGGGATCGCGGTCTTCTGCCGCTGGATCGTGTTAAAGTACTGGCAGAGTCATCAGCCTGTGGATGTCGCTGGTCTTGTAGGGATAGAGGTGTCTATGCGCGTCGTCGTCTTCGCTTTGTGGATCGCCCTGCTTGCCGCGTGCAGCGCCGCGCCGACCCCCACCATGACGCCCTTGCCAACTCTGACGCCCACCCTCGCGCAGCCGACGCCCGCGCCCGAACGCTACGCCGATCTGCCGCAGGCGGCGACGGCGCTCGGCTTCCCACAGTTGGGCTTCCCCAGCGCGCCTGCTTCGGTCATCCTGTACAGCGCGCTCGACTGCACTGACTGCCTGCTCTTCCATGTCCAATCCATGCCGCGCCTGCTCCAGCGCATCCGCAATGGAGAGGCGCTGCTGACGTTTGTGCCAATGACCTCGCCTGCCAACCCAGCAGGCGAACGGGTGGCGCGCGCCGCCTACTGCGCCAGCGAGCAGAGCGCCTTCTTCCAGTATCTCGACGCGATCTACGGCGTCTATGGCGCGGAAGGGGCGGCGGCGCTCGACGCGGCGCGGCTGGCGGCACTGGCGGATGAGGCGCTGCCGGATGCCGAGGATTGGCGCGCTTGCCTCCTGAGCAGCCGACCGGACGAGTCTGTCATCAACGGGCGAAATGTCGCCCAGGCGCAGTTTGGTGAGCAGGCGCTTGTGCTGGCGGTGCAGGTCAATAATGAGCCATCGTCGATCCTGCCGGACGGACTAATGCGCGACATCGACAGCGCGATTGCGCGGGTCGATGCGGCGGTTCAGTCCGCGATCAACGCTACGAACACGCCCTCACTGACCTCGACGGTCGATCCATTGGCGACGGCGCCCGTCGTCCTCACACTCGACCCGCTGCTGGGCGAGTCGTTCCCGCCGCCGCTGACGCTCGATCTGCCGGACGGCTGGGCGCAGGGCGATGACACGCTGCTGCTGGATGATGTGGCGGGCGTGCGCGCCATCCCGTTCACGCTCTACACGGGACCAGTCGAAGGCGGCACGGGCAGCATCGTGCTCTTGTGGCGCTTCCCGAATGTCTCGCTCAACCCGCTCGCCACGACGCCCGAAGCGCCCGACCTGTATGCTGACGGGCTGCGGCTGCTGCGGCTGGCGATTGTGGAGCCGGGCTGCAACGTCGGCACCGACATCCGCCGCGAGTATCCGATTGGCGGCATGACGGCGGTCGGCACGGGGTTTTCGGCGGTCGATTGCCCGCAGCTCCCGGATACGCGCGGGTGGTTCGCCGGGCTGCGCTGGAACGACATCAACTACATCTTCTACATGTACACCGATCCGATTGCGGCGATGGACAGCGGGCGCGACGACTTGCAGGCGATCCTGGACAGTGTGCGGTTTACGGGGTGAGCGGCGGGGAGACGAGAAGGAGAAGGGGCAGCAGGTTAAGGGGTCTTCGTCCTTAACCCCTCCCTAAATCCCTCCCCACTCCGCAAGCTACGTGGAGAGGGACTTTAAGACGAGTCCTCTGGCTCCCATCTCCACGAAGCCTGCGAAGTGGGGAGGGGCTGGGGGAGGGGTTGTGATGACGCACAAGTAGTTCCTTGCACTTAACTTGCACCGTAGAGGACGCGCAAGGGCGTGTCCGACTTAGCGTCCCTACACCATACGGATCTGTGGCTAGCCGCCCATTTCGCGTTCCCACGGCATCATCAGTTGGAGGTAGTTGCCGTCCGGGTCTGCCAGGGTGGCGATCCAGTAGCCTTCGCCCATCTCGTATGGCTCCTTGACGACGACGACGCCGAGTCCCGTCAGCCGCGCGAATTCACCCTGCACGTCCCGCGTTTCGATGTTCAGCATCACGCGCGCGGGTTCCTTCGCTTTGCCATGAATTTCGGAGTGCTCGCCGATGGACAGGAAGCAGCCGCCGACCTGCCAGCCTGCGTAGCCGGGATCGGTCATGTCGGCAGGTCTGCCGAAGACACGCCCGTAGAAATCCGCGAGCGCCTGGAACTGGTCGGTGCCGATCATGATGGAATTCAGGTTCAAGGTGGACTGTTCTGCCATAGTCACATCTCCTCTGTAGTTGACGCGGGAAGTATTTCGCGCCAGAGTTCCAGTATAGCACGGTTCTAGATTTTTTGTTCTATTGTGAGGAAGTCAAAGCTCCAACTGCTACACTAGAGCGCAGGAGGACACATCTGCGCTGTCCGCCGGGCGACGACTTGCAGACGATCTAGGATCGTTTGCGGTTCGAGGTGTAGACTCATTTGAAGGAGGGATTGTATGTACAACCTGTCGCTCACACTGACGGACAAACAGCGCGAGCGCGCCGAAGCCAAAGCGCGCGAGCTGGGCTATCCTAACCCCGACGAGTATCTTCATGCGGTGATCGACGAGCTGCTCGACGACGATGCGCCGACCGACGTTGTAGCCGCTGTTCGTGAAGCATTGGAAGATGTTCGCGCAGGGCGCACCTATCCCGCAAGCGACCTGCGACGGCTGCTTGAGAGCGCTGATGACGATGGCTGATCAGGACACGATAGAGGTTCGCCTGTCTCGACGCTTCATCAAGGATTCAAAACAACTCCAGAAGAAATATCGCCATCTCGCTGACGATGTGGAAGGTTTAATTGCACAGCTTGAGCGCGGAGAAACCCCGGGCGATCCACTCCAAGGCATAGGCATAAGAGCCTACAAGGTACGCTTGAAAAGCAGCGATGTGGAGCGCGGCAAGAGTGGTGGCTTTCGCGTCATTTACTACATCCGGGTTGAGAACACTGTTGTGCTGCTGACCATTTATATCAAATCGGAACAAGAGAACATTCTATCGGCAGAGATTGTAAAATTGATCCGTGAGCATGAGGCGCTTGGGGACGCACAAGCGAACGAGTCCGCTGATGAAACCGGAGAATAAACTCATGACTACCACCCTCGACCCCGCCCAGCTCGTCGGTTACCGCCCGCCGCCGTTCAGCGTCGCCTATGACGAGCGCGATGTCGCGCTCTATGCGCTCGGCGTCGGCGTGATCCCGTTCGTCAGGCGGTTTGCGCCGTCGTAAGGTCTTGGGTGGAATTGTCGGCTATTGCTACCAAGATGCGGCATGATTTAATTGTCCTAACAATCTGCAAATTTTTCGATGCCTATTCGCAAAAGAGTCGCTGTTGTAAGTGCCAGATTTTGGGGCTGCTTAAACTTGATAAAGGACATAAATCCATATTGATCTAAGAACTCGGCAACTGCTAATCCGATGTCTAACTCATGATTGCGACCCTCGATTGAGGTCAAGAAATCAGGATTATTGCAAAAGATCTGACGAACACTATAGAGGAACGCCTTACTTGCATCAGTGAGAGGCAACTGTTCGATGGTAGCACTTGTGCTATATTCTCCCTGAGACAGTTTGTTGCGATGGTCGATAGATCGGAACCAAATACTGATTTGAGAGGCTGCAGACCCTGTAGGGCCTGTACTAAAGTCAAGACTCATGAACAGCTCTTTGTCACTAAACTTTAGGTACCCGTCCAATAGCTTTTCAAATGGTACAGGCTTTAGGAAATTGAAAATCTTCATGCTCGATGCCCTCCGATGCATATCAGCAGCGGCGTACAGTATCTACGGTAAATGATCTCCTACGCTTTGAAAATTGCGCTGCCAATCTTCCCAATGGTTATAATCATGGGTGAAGGTATTTTAGCACAGCATGAATGAGCGCTTATGCCCACCCTCGACCCCGCCCAGCTCGTCGGCTACCGCCCGCCGCCGTTCAGCGTCGCCTATGACGAGCACGATGTCGCGCTCTATGCGCTCGGCGTCGGCGCGCCCGCCGACCCGCTCGATCCGGACGAGCTGAAGTTTGTCTATGAACTGAGCGGCGCGGGCTTCGTCGCCCTGCCGACCTTCTCGACCATCGCCCTCTCGCGACTGGTGACGACGCTGCTCGGCGGGCTGCCCGGCGTGCCGGACTTCAACCCGATGCTGCTGGTGCATGGCGAACACGCCATCACCCTCCTTCGCCCGACGCCGACGCGCGGCACGCTCGAAGTCCGCCCACACGTCAGTGCCGTCTACGACAAGGGCAGCGGCGCGGTCATCATCATCGATCTCGGCGTCTTCGCGCCGGATGGCGGCGAGATCGCGACCCATCAGGCGTCACTCTTCATTCGCGGGATGGGTGGCTTCGGCGGCGAACGCGGCGCGAGCAGCGTCGATCTCACGCCCGACCGCGCGCCGGACATGACGCACGAGGAGCGCACCTCGCCCGCGCAGGCGCTGCTCTATCGGCTGTCGGGTGATAGCAACCCGCTGCACGCCGATCCGGCGCTGGCGGCGCTCGGCGGGTTCGACCGCCCGATCCTGCACGGCTTGTGCAGCTATGGCTACGCGGCGCGCGCCATCCTCAAGCACAGGTGCGGCAGTGATCCGGCGCGGCTGCGCGAGATGCGCGCACGCTTCGCCAAGCCCGTCTTCCCTGGCGAGACGCTGCGCACCGACCTGTGGCGCGACGGCGATCAGATCTTCTTCCGCACGACGGTCGTCGAGCGCGGCGAGGTTGCGCTCTCGCATGGCATGGCGAGGACGTAGGGGCGGACCCGTGTGTCCGCCCGCCGTGTGTCCGCCCGCCATGTCTCCGGCTTTACGCAATCGCATGACATCACCCCCACTTTTCGAGGCTCGACAGGTTCGACAAACATCCCTACGCTGCACGGATGTTGGAGTGTGGAGGGTTGTATGATGTCAAAATTACTGCGCCTGTGGGTCGCGCTGCTCTTGATCCTATCTCTGTCGGCGTGCGCGGGCGGCGAAGCGGAGGACGAGGGCGATGAAGACGAAGGGCGCGCCGGGCAGGTCGAGGGCGGCGAAGAAGACGAGGACGAGGACGGAGACTAGATAGGAAAATGCGCAACGGGCGGACGCCATCAATGGCGTCCCTACGCTCTATATTCTGTACGGGCGGCATGCTTGCTGTTCGACAAAGAGGCTTGGTTGTCGCGTTTTCTGCTACAATGGGCGTGTTGCAGAGGGAAGGTGTGTTATGGTCGCGGCAAGACTTGCGCCTGTGTATGACGATTTGTTGGAATATCTGGTGAAGAAAGCTTCGCCCAAGGAAATCCTGGCGTTCCAGCCTTCGGAGGCGTCGAAGGCGCGCGCCCTGGAGCTGATCGAAAAGAGCAGCGCGGGCGAACTGAGCGCGGAAGAGCGCGCCGAGCTGGCACAGATGCGCCAGATCGACAGTTTCGTCTCAGTGCTGAAGGCGCGGGCGCTCGAAGCCATCCACCATCACGCATGAGCCGGGTCAACCGGGAAACCCGCGAACGTGTGCGCACGCGCGCGGGCTTTCGCTGCGAATACTGCCGGAAGCCCGACGCCGTCAGCGATTATCCCCCGCACGTCGATCACATCATCGCGCTCAAACACGGCGGCGCTTCTGACCTCGACAACCTCGCCTGGGCATGCTTCCAATGCAATACCGCCAAAAGCAGCGACATCGCCTCGTATGACCGTGAGACGCTGGCGATTGTGCCGCTTTACAACCCACGCACGCAGACCTGGGACGAACACTTCGAGATGCACGACGGCGTGATGGTCGGCAAAACACCCGTCGGGCGCGCGACGATCCAGGCGCTGCTGCTCAACGAGCCGGAGCCAGTCGCAGTGCGGGCGGCGCTGCTGCGCGCGGGCATGTGGGAGTAGCAGGATTATGCGCAAGGGGTAGCAATTGATACACACCTACGTTCCGACGAAGACTCCGGAGGATTGGAAATCGCTGCTCGCCGACCCGGAAAAGCATTGGCGCACAGGCAATTCCGCCCGTGCCCTCGCCTACTGCTGGGAAGAGGCGAATGGCTTTCCCGGCGAAGTGCAGCGCCTCTTCCAGTCTGCTCCCCTTGGCGCGCTCCAAACGACTCATCCGCTCCTGCTGCTCCCCGAATACAAAGTGCCGCTGCCGGGACAAGGACGCGACTCGCAAAACGACCTGTTCGTCCTCGCCAAAGCGGGCGATGGTGCGCTGGTGAGCATCACGGTCGAAGGCAAAGTCAGCGAGTCGTTCGGTCAACCCATCGGCGTATGGAAAGGATCAGCCGACGGCACGCCGAATAAAGCGAAACGCCTGGCAGGGCTGCTGGCATACGTGGGACTGGCGCAGATACCAGACACGATCTACTACCAGCTCCTGCATCGCAGCGCGTCGGCGGTCATCGCGGCGCAGCAGTACAACGCCGCCTATGCCATCATGCTCGTCCACTCCTTCAGCCCGATTCATGCGCATTGGGACGCCTTCGCCGATTTTGTGGCGCTGTACGGAAAGGCGGCGGAGCGCGGGGTATTGATAGACGCCGCGCAGATCGGCGACATTCGCTTCTTGGTTGGTTGGGCGACGGGCGACAGCGTGTATCTGACGCGCTGAGGTCGGGAGCAGTGGCAGTGCATTAAGTCCCAGCGCACGATGAGCCACTCGAAAGCGCATCGGGGGAGAGATGGGGCGAGGGGGTGCATTCGGATTTTGGGGTGAACCGCTTCGCCGGGGGCTGAAAGCCGCCCGGCTATATCATTCCGGCGGGAAGCGGGTTGAAACCCGCTCTGACCCGCCGGGAAAGTCATCATACGCAGCCTGTCGTGGGCTCCAGCGGCGGGTCAGAGCCACCTTCAGGTGGCTTCCCGCCGCAACTTGTAGCCAGGGGTTTTCAACCCCTGGTGGCGGAATTCGCATCCGCCCCATTTCCGAATGCACCCGAAAGGCGGGCGAGGGCGTGAGAGCGTGGCTCCCCTGTGGTACACTCGCCGTATTCCACTAACAGGATCATTCGCAGGGGCAGCACCGATGAGCCGCGTCGAAAAAACCGTCTTCGTCTCCTACCGCCGCACCAACAGCTTCCACGCCCTCGCCGTCTTCCAGGACCTGACGCGCAATGGCTACGATGTCTTCATGGATTATCGCGGCATCGACAGCGGCTCGTTCGAGCGCGTCATCCTGGAGAACATCGCCAGCCGCGCCCACTTCGTCGTCATCCTGACGCCGTCGGCGCTCGAACGCTGCGACGAGCCGGGCGACTGGCTGCGCCGCGAGATCGAGTACGCGCTCGACAGCAAGCGCAACATCGTGCCGCTGATGTTCGACGATTTCAGCTTCTCCACGCCGTCGATTGCGCGCTACCTGACGGGCAAGCTGGAAATCCTGAAGGGCTACAACGCCCAGCGCGTGCCCGCCGACTTCTTCGACGAGGCAATGGAGCGCGTGCGGACGCGCTTCCTGAACGTGGCGGTTGATGCGGTGCTGCACCCGCGCTCGTCACAGGCGGAGGCTGCCGCCGGGCAGGAGCAGCGCGCGGCAGGAGCGCAGCCCGCCGTCGCCGCCCAGTCGCTGTCCGCCGAAGCATGGTTCGAGCGCGGACTGAAGGCGACGACGCCGGAGGACAAGATCCATGCCTACACCCAGGCGCTCGGCGTAAAGCCCGATTATGCCCTTGCCTACAACAACCGGGGCGCTGCCTACAACCACCTCCACCGCTACGACGACGCCCTGCGCGACAACAGCGAGGCGATTCGTCTCAAGCCTGATTTCGTCTTTGCCTACTTCGGCCGGGGTCTCGCCTATTACGACCTGAAGCGCTACGACGACGCCCTGCGCGAATACAGTGAGGCGATCCGCCTCAAGCCCGATTACGTTGATGCCTACTACAATCGGGGTGTCGCCTACCACAATCTGAAGCGCCATGACGACGCCGTACGCGACTACAGCGAGGCGATCCGTCTGAAGCCGGACCACATCAATGCGCATTACAACCGCGCCAACATCCACAAGGACGCCGGGCGCAACCGCGATGCCATCGCCGATTACCAACGCTATCTCGACCTGGGCGGTGGGCAGCGCGATGGCGATCAGGCGGTGGTGGAGGGGTGGATACGGGAGTTGAAGGCGAAGTTGTGAGGGGGGTAGCGGATGCACGCTGCGGTGCTTTGTCCGGTCGTCCGATGTTTCGAGTTGTGCTCACCGACCGTTCAAACGCCAATATGGTAGGGATCAGGACTGTCGCCCTCACCCCCCGCCCCCCTCTCCCACACATCGCGCAGTGAGAATCCAGCCGCGGCAGTTTCCCAGCGCGATGGGGGCGAGGGGGAGTCCAGAATCCTTTGGCGTGGCGATCTCAAAGTCCCTCTCCCCCGATGCGTTCTCGCAAACAACACCAGATATTGTCTGTGCAGCATCGTGTGGGACGCCGGATGCAGAGCGGAGGCGGATTTAGGGTGAGGACGGGATAGGGAGCGGGCGACAGGCGTCATCCCTACCGTATGGCGTTCAAACGGATAGGCGACGCGGGCAAATGTATGGCGACGCGGGCAGACACATGGGTCGTCCCCTACACATTACCCGTCACCCGCCGGGACGACACATGGGTCGTCCCCTACGCCCTCATCCCCTTCCCCCCTCATCACCTCATCACCTCTTGCCCCATCCCCTTCCCCCCTCATCACCTCATCACCTCTTGCCTCATCCCTTCTTCCCCACAAACACCCACCCCATCGCCGCACCGAGGAATGCCAGCGCCGCCGATCCCCAGGCGATCAGCCGATAGGAATCGACGAACGACAGGCGAAAGGCGTCGTTGACGACGATCTGCTCGTCCGCGCTCAGGCTTTCCGGCGCGCGGGCGTTGGCGAGCTTGGCGCTTTCCTCGCTGATCTGCGCCTGCGCATCCTCGCTGATCGCCAGATCCGCCGTGCGTGACGACACTGCGCCCGCGAAGGTCGCCAGCGCCAGCGCCGTGAAGATGGCAATCGCCAGCACCCCCGCCGCGCGCGAGACGGCGTTGTTGATGCCGGACGCCGTGCCGCTCATCTCGGACGGCGCGCTGTTCATGACGGTCGTCGTCAGCGGCGCGACCGTGATGCCCATGCCGATGCCGAGCAGGAGCGAGCCGGGGAAGAAGGTCGTCCAGTACTCGCCCGCCCCGCCCGTCACCTCCGGCACGCCGAGCAGGAACATGCCGACGCCCGCGATGGCGGGTCCAATCGTCAGCAGAGGGCGCGCGCCGACACGGGCGACCAGCCCGCCCATGAACGAGCTGAGGATGATCAGCGAGAGCGCCAGCGGCAGCAGCGAGAGCGACGCGACTTCCGGCGGGTAGCGCTGGATCTCGATCAGGTTGAGCGGCGTGAACGTCCCAATCAGCGCCAGCCCGGCGTACAGAAACAGCGTGAGGAGGTTGGTGCCCGCGAACGCCGGGACGCGGAACAGGCGCAGCGGCATCATCGGCGCGGGCGACCGTGCCTCGACCCACACGAAAGCGATCAGCGCGGCGACGCCGACGACCAGGCTGGCGACGACCAGCGGCTGCGACCAACCCTGCACCGGCGCTTCGGTGAAGCCGTAGGTGATGCCTGCCAGCCCCAGCGTGACGAGCAGCGCGCCGGGGATGTCGAGCGATTTCGCCATGCCCTGGCTGCGCGACTCCGGCACGCGCGTCAGCGCCACCAGCGCGATGAGCGCGATCGGCAGGTTGATGTAGAAGACCCCGCGCCAGTTGTCCGCGCTGGCGAACAAGCCGCCCAGGATCGGCGCGGCGATCACCATCAGCGCGCCCGCCGACGACCAGATGCCAATCGCCGCGCCGCGCCGTTCCGCTGGGAAGACCGCGCTGATCAGCGACAGGCTGCCGGGGATCATCAGCGCGCCGCCGATGCCCTGGACGATACGCGCGACGATCAGAAAGCCAACATCCGGCGCGAGCGCACACGCCAGCGACGCGGCGGTGAAGACGCCGATGCCGACCATGAAGACCCGCTTGCGTCCGTAATGGTCGCCCAGCGAGCCGCCGACCAGGATGAGCGCCGCCAGCATCAGGTTGTAGCCATTGATGACCCAGGCAACCAGCGTGTAATCGGCATTGAAGTCGCGCTGCATGATCGCCTGGACGATGGTCAGGGCGCTGCCATCGATGAACGCCATCGACGAGGCGAGGATGGTGGCGATGAGCGTGAAGCGCTCGACGATGCGCGAGGAAGCGGACGCGGGCACAGCGCCGGATGAGGTCATGGCAATGTCCTTTGCAGATGAGAACCGGGGCAGCTTAACGAAGGCGAACAGGACAAGGTGGATTGTACATCAAAACGCTTGACACATCTGAGATGATAAAAGTATAGCGAACGCATAAGCTTTTGCGTAAACGACTATCACTCTTTATCAGAAAGCGGAGGCGCGATGAAACCACGCGGACGATCTCATGCCGATCAAAGCCGATTTCACCCCAGCCCCCACCCTCACCTTCGGCGACCTGCGCATCCTCAATAAGCAGCACCAGATCGTGCCGCTGACGCTCAACGCGGCGCAGCGGCAGTTGCTCGCGTACCTGAGCGGGCGCGACCTGGTGCTCAAGGCGCGCCAGCTCGGCATCAGCACCGCCATCCAGGCGCACCTGTTCCTCAAGGCGATCACGACGACGGCGCGCATCGGCACGCTGGCACACGACGCGGCGACGACCGACAAGCTGCGTGAGATGGCTCAGTTCTTCTATGCCGAACTGCCGGAAGACGACCGACCGCCGCGCAGCATCAACAACCACACCAAGACGACCTATCCCGCCACGCGCAGCACCGTCTACATCGCGACGGCGGGCAACCGCAGCGCCGGGCGCGGCGGGACGTATTCGCATGTGCATGGCAGCGAGGTGGCGTTCTGGAAAGATGGCGCGGCGCTGCTGGCGGGCTTGATGCAGGGCGTGCCGACGGCAGGGCAGATCCTCCTCGAAAGCACGCCGAACGGGCAGCAGGGCTGGTTTTACGAGCAGTGCATGAAGGCGCTCGACGGCGACCCTACCTGGCGGCTGCATTTCTTCCCCTGGTGGATTGACCCGCATTATCGGATCGATGTAGGGACGAGGCATGCCTCGTCCGATGGTGCGGGGTACGAGGTGCGAGGTGCGAACGAACAAGAATGGGCATTTTCGCACCCCGCACCCCGCACGACGCACCCGATTGAACTGAGCGACGACGAAATGAGACTCGTCGCCGAACATCACCTTGATATGTCGCAGATCGCCTGGCGGCGCATGAAGATCCGCGAGCTGGGCGAGTTGTTCGCGCAGGAATACCCGGAAGACCCCTACAGCGCCTTCATCGCCAGCGGCATGGGCTACTTTCGTCTGTCGGATGCACTGTTCACGGCGGCGCGTGAGGCGACCCCGCAGGACGGGCATCGTTATATCGCCGGGCTGGACTTCGGTCAGGCGAACGACTACACCGTCTGCGCGGTGATCGACGTGACGACGCGCCAGCAGGTCGCGCTGCTGCGCATCAACCGCCAGCCCTGGGCGGCGATCCGCGCGCAGGTGGTCGATCTGTGCCGCAGGTGGAAGGTGGCGACGCTGGTCGCCGAAAGCAACAGCATGGGGCAGCCCATTATCGAGGCGTTGTGGGGTGAATTAAGTGCTGCGAGCTGTCGCACGCAGATACACCCATTCACGATGACTCATACTGACAAGACCTCGTTGATGGCGGGACTGCACATGGCTCTTGTTGAGTCTGGACTTCAACTACTGGATGACCCTGTTCAAAAACATGAATTGAGGGTCTTCACCAGCAAGCAGACGCCTACGGGGACATGGCAGCTCGGCGCGCCGCGCGGCGAACACGACGACTGCGTGATCGCGCTGGCGCTGGCGTGGCACGGCGCAGGCGGCGGGCTGTTTGTGTTTGGGACGGGTTAGGACGCCCTCACCCCCCAGCCCCCTCTCCCACGCATCGCGCAGAGAGACTCGACCAGCGTAACAACGATTGCGCGATGGGGGCGAGGGGGAGCCAGGCAAGTTGCCGCAATGCGACTCTGAAGCCCCTCTACCCCGATGCGTTCTCGCAACTACGCTGTTTACTGCCCGCGGAGCATCGCGTGGGAGAGGGGTTTGGGGTGAGGGCGAATCATGCGGGAGTACACACATGCCAGGAACTTATCTGCTCTACGGGGGCGAGGGCGCGTTGAAGAGCGTCTCGCTCGACGGGCTGCCGCCGGAAGCGTGGCAGGTCGTGCGCGGCGACGTCGCCGCGCCGAACGACGTGATCGCGCTCTACAAGTCGGCGGCGTGGCTGTATCGCGCGGTCGAGCAGCGGGCGGCGGCGCTCTCCGCGCTGCCGTATGCCTGGGTGGTCGATGGGCGTGAGCAGTCCGAGCCGCCGCGCCTGCCGTTCGAGATCGCCCGACTGCCGGAGATGCTCAACCAGATCGAAGGCTGGCTGACGTTGTACGGCGCGGCGTATCTCTACAAGGGGATGAATGCCGCCCGCCGCGTCCGCAGCGTGCGACCGATCCATCCGCGCACGATCAAACCCGTGTTCGACGATGCGCGCGGCTTGGTCGCCTACGAGCGCGGCGGCGAGCGCCTGTCGCCGGACGAGGTGTGCGCGATCTGGATGCCCGTGCGCGAGGCGGAGATCGGCGCGGGTTTTGCCCCGGCACAGGCGGCGCTGGCGGCGGCGGGCGTGGTGCGCGGCGCGAACGCCCTGATCGACCAGATGTACGCGCAGGGCGTGCTGGCACCGACCATCATCACTGTCGAAGGGATGCCGCCCAGCCAGGAACTCGAAAAGCTGGAGAGCTGGGTCGAGCGTTCGTTCGCGGGCATTCGCAACGCCTTCCGCACGATTGCGCTGCGGGCGGGCATCCGCGTCGAGCCGCTCGGCATGGTCAAGCTGACCGATCTGGCGATGGTCGAGCTGACGACCAGCAAGCGCGAGGAGATCGCGACGGCGCTCGGCGTGCCGCATTCGCTCTTGTTCAGCAGTGCGGCGAACTACGCGACCGCGCAGCAGGATGTCCTGACGTTCTACGACACGACGATCATCCCGCAGGCGCAGCTGATCGAAGCGGCGCTCAACGAGAGTATCTTCGCGCGCTACGGCGTGCGGCTGAAGTTCAAGCCGGAGCTGCTGCCCGTCTACCAGACGCGAGAGGCGGAGAAGACCGCGCGCACGCTTTCGCTCTACAAGGCGGGTATCGTGACGCGCGACGAGGTGCGGGCGGCGCTGGGGTTTGAGGGGTAATGCGGGTAGGTGATGAGGTGATGAGGCACAAGGTGATGAGGATGTAGGGGCGGACACACGGGTGCGCCCGGAGTGCGCGATGGGTGGCATGCACGGGCGCACACACGGGTGCCGGACGCACACACGGGTGCGCCCCTACAACGCCTTGTTCTTTCGCACTTCGCACCCCGCACCCGACACAAGGAGCAACCATGTTGCAGGATCATCTCGTTATCCCCGACACCCTGGTCGCCTTCGGCGGCGCGATCAAGACGCTCGGCGAGGGGCGGCTCGGTGGGCATCTGATCGTCTATGGCGACTCCGCCACGCCGGACATCGAGGGCGATTTCTTCACGCCGGAGACGGCGTTCGATTTTGAAGATGGCGACTCGCGCCCCGTCTACTACCTGCATGGGTTGGACGGCGCGCTGAAGAAGCGCCGCATCGGGCGGGCGACGCTGCGCCGCGATGCGGTTGGCGTGTGGATCGAGGCGCAGCTCGATTTGCGCGACGAGTACGAGCGGGCGCTCTACGAGATGGCGCAATCGGGCACGCTTGGCTGGTCATCGGGCGCGGCGGCGCATCTGGTCGAGCGTCAGCGCGTCGGCAAATCGCAGCAGGTGCGCAAGTGGGCGATTGCCGAGGAGCCGCGCGCGCGGGTCGTGGCGTTGAAGACGCTTGGCGTATGGGCGGCGGACGAGGCACGCCTCGTCCCTACAGACATCCCCGTACCCGTAGGGGCGAGGCATGCCTCGCGCGTTTCTGGGCATGGGATCGCACAATCTTTGATGACGACAGGGGAACAGGCAATGGAACACACGCAGGAATACGAAGGGCTGCGCGCGCAGTTGGACGCCGTCAGCGCGCAGATGCAGCAGGTCTTGCAGTTCATGCAGGACGCCCCGGCGGTGCGCGGCGCGGGCTACTTCACGGTCGATGGCGGCAGCGCCGACAAGCACATCAAGTCGCTGGGCGATTACCTGCTGTCGATCATGCGCGGCGACGAGAAGCGCCTCGCTGTCATCTACGGCAGCCTGAAGACCACGCTGGACTCGCAGACGGGCGCGCTGGGCGGCTACACCGTGCCGACCGAATACAGCGCGCAGCTCATGCAGCTCGCGGCGGAGCAGTCGGCGGTGCTGGCGCGCGTCAAGCGCATCCCGGTCAACACCCCGGCGGGCGAATACCCGGCGCTGGATCAGTACTTCGTGCCCGGCGCGGGCAGCGGCGAAACCTCCCAGGCGGGCAAGGCGAAGGCGATCAAGCGCGCGGAAGGTGCCTCGTACACCGAGACCAACCCGGAATTCGAGGTCATCCGCTACCGCGTCGCCGACGTGGCGAGCGGCATGATCAAGGTGACGAAAGAACTGCGCGCCGATACGCCTGCGGGCATCGAAGCGTTCCTGCGCAGCGTCATCAGCATCGCCGTCGGCAGCAAGCTGGAGCAGCTCGTGCTGCGCGGCAATGGCGTCGGCGAGCCGCTGGGCATCCTGAACGCGGCGGCGCGCGTCAACGTGGCGGCGGCGGCGAGCAACACCTTCGCTTATGGTGACGCGGTCAAGATGGTGGCGCGCATGAAGTCGGTGGGCAGCGCACCGATCTGGGTCTATCACCCCAGCGTGATCAACGACATCGCCGTCATGCAGAACGGCAGCGGCGGCAGCGTGTGGATGGCGAACCTCAGCGCGCCGGTCGGCGGGACGCTGCTCGGCTACCCGCTGGTCGTCAGCGAGCATCTGCCGCAGACCGACAATACCGACAGCGTCGTGCTGGCGGACATGGGCGGCTATGTGCTGTTCGAGCGCGGTGGGCTGTACATCGAGTTCAGCGAGCACGCCGCCTTCACCGAAGGCACGGACACCTGGCGCTTTGGGATGCGCTGCGATGGTCAGCCCTGGGTCAAGGGCAAGATCACGCTGGCGGACCCGCAGAACGCCAGCACGCCCTACGAGATGTCGCCGTTTGTGGTGTTCACGAACTAGCGGGGAAGCGGATTAGCCCTTTAGCTCGATAGCCTGATAGCTGCATGGCTCCATCACCGATCGATTCCACGAACAGGCTCGCGATCCGTCCAGCCAAGGTGCTAACAGGCTATCCGGCTAGAAAGCTATCGAGCTAATTCTCCAACCCACCACGCCATCCCACTACCCTTACGCACGAGGAATCCACACATGAGCTTCGCAACAGAGAAGATGGGCGAACGGCTGCCCATCGTCGGGCAGATCTCGCCCGCCTCCTATTCCGCAGGCACGCAGCTCACCGCCGCCATCGACATGGCGAACGTGCGGCGCGTCGCCTTCATCGTCCAGACGGGCGTGCTGGGCACATCCGCGACAGTCGATTTCAAGATCACCGGCAGCGCGACCAGCGGCGGCACCTACGCCGACGTGACCGGGCGCAGCCTCACGCAGATCGTCAAGGCGAGCGGCGATAACAAGCTGGCGCTGCTGGAAGTGACCGCCGAGCAGGTCGGCGCGCAGGGCTGGCGCTACATCAAGGGCAGCCTGACGGTCGGCACCGCCGCCAGCATCGTCGGCGTCATCGCGCTCGGCGACGGGCTGCGCACCAGCGAGGCAGGCGAGTTCGACCTCGCGGGCGTCGTCGAAATCCGGTAGGGGCAGGACGTGTCCTGCCCTCGTGTGCGCAGTGCGAAATCACCTGGCGTTCCTGGCGTCTTGGCGGTGGTCGTATTGAACCGCCATGACGCCAAGGTCGCCAAGAAGAATCCTGGTTCGTTCGCACTTCGCACCACGCACCGCGCACACCTTCCAAGGAGATAACATGGCATATACATCGTTAGGCTCCCTCAAAACCTACCTCGCCATCACGACGGCGACCGACGACGCGCTGCTGACCGACCTGATTGCGCGGGCGGGGGCGATCATCGACGCCTACTGCGGGCGCGTCTTCGAGGCGGCGGCGGACAGCACGCGGACGCTCGACGCGCGGCGCGATGTGAGCGACGACCGGCGCACGCTCTACATCGACGCTGACCTGGCGCAGATCACCAGCGTGAGCAATGCGGGCGTCGCGGTCGCGCCAACGGCGTATGTGCCGGAGCCGTACACACCGCCCTACTACGGGCTGCGCCTGCGCATCGCCAGCGGGCTGACCTGGACGTATGTGACCGACCCGGAGGATGCCATCAGCATCACCGGGCGCTGGGCGTACAGCGTCAGCGCGCCCGCCGATATTCAGCAGGCGTGCATCCGTCTGGCGGCGTATCTCTATCGCCAGCGCGATCACGCGGGTGAGATCGACCGACCGCTCGTCACGCCCGACGGGCATACGCTGCTGCCGGGTCGGATGCCGGAAGATGTCGTGTTGATGCTCGACCCGTATCGACGGAGGGTGCGATGAGCCTGACCAGCATCCTCGACGCGGTGGCAGCCATGCCCGTCGTCTTCAACGCGCAGGTTGTGCCTGTGCTGCATAACGCCGCGCTGCCAGAGACTCCGCACACCGCGCAGCTCCCGGCGCGGCTGCTGCCCGGCATCGACGAACTGCGCATCGAGGCGATCACGGGCGGGGCGAGCGCGCGCCTGACGACGGCGTTTGTGCTGCGCGACCTCTTCCTTTATAAGCCGCTCACGCAGGGCGGCGGCGCGGACGAGTTCACCCAGGCGCTGCGGGCGTATGCCGATGCCTACATCGACGCCTGCAAAACGCGCATCGGCATCCTCAAGCCGACCGGCGTGGTCGAGCGCATCGAGCTGCGCGTCGGGCGCGTGGCATACCCGGCGGGCAGCCGCATGGTCTACGCGGGCGTTGATGCGCTCTGGCAGATCCGGGAGGCGCGCTGATGACGATCACCGAGCATTACAGCGTCGTCCGCTGGTACGACGGCGCGACATGGGTCGATGTCTCCGGCGATGTGGCGGCGTGCGCGCTGACGCTGACACGAACGACGCGCGAAATCTACACGCTCGCCAGCGCCGATCCGCTGCTGGCGCAGGGCGGGCGCTCGATCCGCCTGGCGCTGACCATTGCGCGCGAAACCGACGCTGGCTTCACCCGCGCGCTGCTGGACGCGGAAGCCTCCGGCGCGGCGCTCACGCTCGAACTCTACCAGCCGGACATGACGACGGGCAGCCGCAAGGCATCTGGCGCGTTCCGCATCACGCAGGTTACGCCGCTGGCGGGCGACACAGGCGACGGCACGGCGGGGTTGGCGGTGGTCAACCTCGTCGGCGGGCGGGGGTTCACTCAACAAACGTTGTAGGGGCGCACCCGTGTGTGCGCCCGTGTGCGCAGTGCGAACAAACACGATCCCGTTTGTTCGCACCACGCACTGCGCACCACGCACTCCCTGATCGATAGTTACGCCATTCCAGGAATCATCATGTCCCCACCGACCATCCTCCACATGAGTGACGAGGGCGCGGAGCAGCGCCTGCAAACCCTGCTTGGCGGCGTGGCGACGATCATCGTCGTCCGCGATCTGTCCGCGCTCAAGGACATCCTGCGCGAGCAGCTTGCCGAGATCGTGCGCGATAACGGCGGACAGGTGCCGGGGAAATCCAACCGCGAGTCGTGACCAATCCAGGCATCACATCTTGCGTTCGCCTCCGGTTCAAAACCGGAGGCTACTCCCAAATCAAGCCCGTAAACGGGCTAATGGATGCAAGTCTACAGCCCGTTTACGGGCTTCCAAATGAGAGCCTAGCGTGGGGTTTTGAACCCCACGCAGCGCAACCACGCACATCGGGAGACCCTCATGGCATTACAAAAACACACGGCGGTCTCGGCGTCCAGCACGCTGCTGACGACGGAGATGAACAGCCTGGCGACGGGCAACCGCACCAACGCCAGCGCGGCGGTCGATAACGACGGGTCGAGCAATCGCTACCTGTTCGGCACCTTCGAGCTGGTCTGCACCTTTGGCTCTGCGCCGACGGCGGGGCGGACGGTTGACCTGTACTTCCTGCCGACGCTGGACGGGACGAACTACGCGGACGGCAGCAGCTCAGTCGTGCCGAGCGACAGCGGCTACGTGGGCAGCTTCGCGGTGCGCGCGGTCAACACGGCGCAGCGGCTGCTGCTGACAGGCGTCCCGCTGCCGCCGACTGACTTCAAGGTGATCGTGGCGAACAACAGCGGGCAGACGATGGCGGCGAGCGGCAACACGCTGAAGATCGTCATGAGCGCATACGAGGTGGCGTAACCATGCCGATTAAACACGCATTCACGAGCGGGAAAAGCGACCCCGGCGATACCACACTGGTCAAGCCGAGCGACTGGAACGCCAACCACACCGCGCCATACTTCGACTGCACCTACTTCGTGCAATTCGCCAATGCCACCTGGACGGATATGCCCTCGGCGCTGACCGAGTTTAATGGGTCGTCACGCTATCGGTTTTGGGTCGACTTGACCTATGCGACAGAGATGCGGCTGTGTGTGTCAGTCGGCGTGGCGGGTGAGGCATCGGCAGAGCTGCGGGTGCAGTACAGCCTGGATAACTCCTCTTTCAGCTATGTCGATAACGTGTCGGGTCCCGCCGTCTCAATCAGCGCAGGGGGACTTTACAAAAGCTCCTGGGTATCGATTACGGCGGCTGCCAAAGCGGATGTGGTGCTGCGCGTGATCGGCATCAACGGAAACGGCGCGACCGATCCCTCCTTTGGGGCTATTCACATTCAATATCGCTAACGGCTGACCGACGCGGGAAAGGGCGACGATGAGCACATTTGACCGCGACTCGTTCGACCCCCTGTCGTTCGATGTGCCCTCCGGCGATACGGGGCGCTTTGGCGCGTCGCTGCCCGGCAGGATGCTTCCGCGCGCGCGACGCGGCGCGGGGCTGGTCTGGCTGGCGTTCCCGCGCTACTTCGGACTGCGCGAAGGGGTGAGCGGCGGCGTGGGCACGCTGCAAGGCAGCGCGCAACTGGGCGAGGGGCACTTCGCCACCCGTGATGACGCGGGCAGTGTGACATTCCCCTTTCCTGGGCGGCTGACCTCGATAGCTACGGGCTGGTCCCTGCTGTGGTACGGGAGCATCACCGCCTTTCACCCCGATGGCGACGACAGCCTGATCAGCGTGCCGCGCACCGCGTCCTGGGCGACGATGGAAGCCGCGCTGCAACTGCGGCGCGACTCGATGACCAGCAGCCTGTACGCCGTCGTCCGTGACGGGGTGAACACCTATTCCAGCAGCAGCAACACGGGAGCGATTGCCACAGGCGAGAAGGCGCAGCTTTACGCGGTGACCTACGCTCAGGGCGTGACCACGTTCTATAAGGACGGGGTCGCAGTCGGGTCGGCAACCATCACCAACGCGCTTCCGAACACGGGGACGCAGCCCGGCGTGGTCGTCAGTGGCGGGCATACCGACCCTGTAGAAGACGGCAACGTCCCGACCGCCGACTGCGTGATGGCGGCGATCTTCAATCGCGCGCTGACGGCGGGCGAGATCGCCCTTATTGCGCGTGACCCTGCGTGGTTGGTGGAAGAGAGCGTCGCGCCGCCTGCCTATATTCCGCCTCCGGTGGCGAACTTCAGCGCCAGCGTGACCAGCGGGGTCGCTCCCCTCTCGGTCACCTTCACCGACACGTCCAGCAATAGTCCGACTTCGTGGGCGTGGGATTTCACCAATAACGGCAGCACCGACAGCACTTCACAGAACCCCACGCACGTCTACAGCGCGGCGGGCACGTACACCGTCAAGCTGACCGCGACCAATACGAGCGGCAGCGACGATGAGGTCAAGACAGACTACATCACCGTCAGTGCAGCGCCGCCGCCCGCGCCGGTCGCGAACTTCTCGGCAAGCGCGACCAGCGGGACCGCGCCGCTGACCGTCAATTTCACGGATACCTCGACCAACAGCCCGACGAGCTGGGCGTGGGACTTCACCAACGATGGCAGCACCGACAGCACCTCGCAGAACCCCACGCACGTCTACAGCGCGGCGGGTACCTATACCGTCAAGCTGACGGCGACGAACGCGGGCGGCAGCGACGTCGAAACGAAGACGGCGTACATCACGGTGAGCGCGCCGGCTGCTGCCACTGGGTTGGTGCAGATCCTGGTGGACTGGGACAACGACGGCGACTACGACGATGCGAACGAAGACATCACGGACTATGTGCGGTCGGCGCGCTGGCAGGTCGGCTTCCGTAAGCCGTTCATGAGCGTGGCGGATGAGACGGATGCAGAATTTGAGCTGGTCAATATCGACCGCCGCTTTTCGCCTGAGAACAGCGCATCGCCGCTGTATGGGCAGATGCTGCCTCACCGACGGGTGCAGGTGCTGAATGTGACCGCAGAGCCGTCGGTCGTGATGTACACGGGCTGGATCGAGCTGATTCAGCCCGCGCCCGGCGAGCGGGGCAAGCAGACGGCGATGATGAGCGCGATCGGCGCAAAGCGCTTTTTGCAGGACGCGACGCTGAGCCTTCCGCTGCAACTGAATGCGCGGGCTGACGAGATGATCGACAAGATCCTCAGCCAGGTGCAGATGCCGCCTGCGCTGGGCAAGGCGTGGGTGTTGGGCGCGGCGGGTTACAGCGAGCTGGGCACCAACACGCGCCTGGCGGAAGCGCAGACGATGCTGGAAGTGGGCATCGCCACCTTTGCGTATGTGGGCGACACCTGGGCGAACGGGGTGACGGCATACGAGGCGATCCGGGACCTCACCGACGGCGAGCGCGGACGCTTCTTCTTCGACCGCGAAGGGCAGGCGGTGTTCTGGAACCGCCAGCATCTGCAACTGGCGACCAGCCTGGCGGCGACGCTGACCAACCAGCAGATGACGCTGACCTATCGCTACGGCGAGCAGTTGATCAACCAGGTCGAGGTGGTGGTGCGCCCGCGCAGCATCTCGGCGACGGCTAATGAAGTCGTTTACAGGCTTGACAGTCCGATAACCTTAAAAGCAGGCGAAGAACGCACGCTGAACGGCGAATTCGCAGGCGACGAAGGCGAAGAGGTCTCGGCGCTGGACGTCTCGCCACCGAGCGGCGTCGATCTGGAGCTGACCGGGTCGGCGGAGTTGGGCGGCTTCGTCGTCGAGGCGAAGCGGGTGAATGTGACGCTGAGGGGCGGCGGTGGCGGCGGCAGCGTGCAGACACTGGTCGTGCGCGGGCGAAAGCTGACGGCACACCGCGATGAGACCGTGACCGCCGCCGACCCCATCTCGGTCGCGCTGTACGGGCGGCGCGCCATGCGGATCGAGACGGGCGTGCTGGACAACCGCGACCTGGCGGACGCCATCGCGCGGCACACCCTGAATCTTTACAACAACGCGAGCGGCGACGTGGTGTCGCTGGGCATCGTCAACCGCGATGCGCAGTACAAAGGCTGGCAGCGGTCGCTGACCGTCGGCAGCCGAGTGCGGATCGTCGAGGCGCAGACGGTGCACGACCAGGATTATTTCGTGGTCGGCGAAGAGCACACGATGACGGAAGGGCTGTCGCTGCACGCGACGCGCTACATCGTCGAGAAGGCGTCGCGCACCAAGACGTGGCTGCTGGGCGTGGTGGGATCGAGTGAGTTGGGCGACACGACAACGTTAGGATTTTAAGATGGCATGGAATGCACCGATCACATGGACAGCCGCGCAACTGGTTAGTCAAGCTAATCTGAACGAGCAAATCCGCGACAACCTGCTTGAACTCAAGAACCCAGCGACGACGGTGCTCCAGCAGACAGCGACGTTCACGACGACCAGCGCGTCGTATGTGGACATCGATGCGTCGCTCAGCCTGTCGATCACGCTGTCCGCCAGCGCGCGCATCCTGCTGGTGGCACGCTTGACGGCGACGGTCAGCGGCGGCACGGGCGGTTACATCAAATGGCTGGTGGATGGCTCCCCGATCTTCCAGGGCGAAGGGCTGATGTACAGCGGTCCGGTGCTGTGGACGGACGTCTTAAGCGCGGGCGCGCACACCATCAAACCGCAGTGGTACGCCACAGGCGGGTTCACGAATACGACGACGGTGCAGTCCATCGTGCTGCGCGAAGTGAGTTAGGCGGAGCCATGCAAAACTTTAGCTACGAGACCCCCTTCCTGCCGCTTTCACCCTCCGCCCTCGACCGCGTGCTGCGCTTCATGATCGGCGAGGCGTTCGCGGGCATCAGCCGCTCGCCCGACCGGGTGACGGTGCACTGCGAAAACGTGCTGACGGAGGCGCAGATCGCGGCGGTCATGAACGTCTTGCAGACGACCGCCTACGGGCTGACCGTCGTGACGGACAAGACGACGATTGCCGCCGACGACACCGACACGGCGACCGTGACGGTGAGCGGCGCGGTGATGGCGAGTGACCCGGCGCTCGATTACGCCGTCCACTACACGGGCAGCGACGGCGGCACGCTGTACGAAGAGGGCGAATGGGCGACGGGCACGGCAGCGGTGACGGCGGGGGCGGCGACGCTGACCTTCAAGACCCCCGCTGCTGGCTCCTATCACATCATCGTCAAACGGCAGAACGCGCTGCACATCGGGCGCGTGGGTATCACGGCGGCAGCGCCATAGGAGCAGATATGCCAACCGAAATCACGCCGAACGGCAGGATCGGGCGACAGGTAGACCGCCGCGAACGGCGCAAGAAGCTGAAGACGGAGCGCGACGCCATCGTCGCGGCGCTGGATGTTTGGCTGTCTAACACGAACTACCCGACGCAGATCACCAACAACGCCACGTTGACGGCTCTGTACCGCGAAGAGCGCAAGCTGCTGCGCGACGTGGCGCAGGCGCTGCGCGTGCTGATCAGCGTGCAGCTGGAAGAGCTGGACGAGGAAGAAGTGAATTAGCTGGATAGCCTGATAGCTGGATAGCTTGGCAGCTTGTTTGTGTGCGTGTCGGGGAACCATCGCTTGCGATGTGCTATCGAGCTACACAGCTATCAAGCTAATTTGCTTCCTTGCTAATCGGCTAATTCGCTTTCGCTACGAGTCATGAAGAGAGGAACATCGCGATGAGCGACTTCGATATGGTCAAGCTGGTGACGGATGCAGGGGTGGGACTCTTTTCGCTCGTCGTCCTCTACTTTGTCGTCCGCACGGGAGGAAAGCTCCTGGAAGCAAACGAGACGCGCGTCAAGACGGCGGAAGCGCGCGAAACTGCCGCGCAGGAGCGTGCAGTCGTCGCGATCCGCGAAACCGAAGCGGCGCTGCGGTCGCTCACCGAAGCCAATACACGCATTCTGGATCTGGAGGCACAGCTCCAGGAATCGGTCGAGACGATCAACAGCCTGCGCAAACAGTTGGAGCGAGCGACGCGCAGGCTGGAGGCGGCGGAAGCGCGGCTCCAGGAAGCGACGCACGAGACGAACCAGGATCGGATCGCGCTCGATTCGTCGTACCGCGAGCTGCGCGCCGAGAACAAGCGCCTGCGCGAGGAGAACGAGTCGCTGCGTCGTCAGGTCGCCAGCGAGACGCTGGAACGAGAACCAGCGGACTAGTCGGGAAGCGGATTAGCAAGGAAGCAGATTAGCTTGATAGCTGTGTAGCTTTATCGCTTCAAAGCTGGGTTGCTCCGGCAAGCTATCAGGCTATCCAGCTAAAAAGCTATTTTGCTAATTCGCTCCCATATCACCTGAATCACGACATAAGGAGAACCCACAATGGAACTGTTGAAGAGCAAGCGCTTCTGGAGCGCCATCGTCGGCTTGATCGCCATCGTCCTGACGGCGTTCGTGCCAGACTTGCAGCCGCACATCGACGTGATCGTGCCCGCCATCCTGGGCATCATCGGCATCCTGATCGGCGGCTACACCGTCGAGCAGACCGCGAGCGCCGTGCGGCGGTAAGACGCAGCGCGTTGAACGGGCGATGCCGCGTCATCGCCCCTACAGGATCGCGCCTGGAGGAACGCCCTTCTTGGCGTCCCATGCAATGCAAAAGAATGCGCTCGCCTTGCGCCGCCAGGGCATGAATGCACCGGCTAGCCTGACGCCGCCCCCTGCGGGGGCTGAATCTGCGCGGACAGGACTCAGCCTGCGGAGCAGGCGTCGTCGCTGTAGCCCGCCCATTTCATGGGTGGGCGGACGAAATGCGAGATCTGCTGCCGCCTAACCCCACCTCACCACCCCCTCCATCCCCAAAAATGCTCCGTAGCGCCCTGCCGCCGCTTCGACGCCCGCGCGCTCCTCATCGCGCAGCGGGCGGAACGGCGCAGGCGTGAGGATCACGCGGTCGCGCTTGACCTCGCGCGACCACACCCCGCGGATCTCGCCATCGCAGACGATCATCGGCTTGAAGACGCCGTTGCCGCCAGGGCAGATCTTGTCCGAGTCGGCGGGGTCGAGCATCGCGCTCCGGTCTTTGTAGCCGATGAAGTACTCGTCGAAGCCCGGCAGCAGATGCACGCCGCGCGCCGCTGACCTCACCCCCTCGCTCCCCCTCTCCGCGTGCGGAGATGGGGCAGGGGGGTGAGGTTCCCCCCGTATCATCCCCGCCTCGTCCGGCGGTGTCAGCGCCTCCTCACAGATCGCCAGCCCGCGCCGCGCCTCGCCAACGCTCACCCCCGCCCAACGCACGAAATCGTCGAGCGCCGCAGGTCCATGCGCATTGAAGAAGCGCGTGACCAGCCAAGCCAGCCCCTCGTCGGCGCGAATGTCATCAACAGAACCGACCGGATCGAGCGCGAAGAAGGTCGGGTTCTTCTTGACCTCGACCCCCATCGCGATCAAGCCCTGCATCCCCGCGTAACCGAGCATGTAGTAGCCGCGCTGCCCGGCAGGCGAGATGCCGCCCTCATCGAGCAAGCGCAGCAGCGTCGCGCGGTCAAGGTCGCCCTGCGTGCGCAGCGCATCGACCAGCAGCGCGCTGCTCTTTTCCAGCGTCGCCGAGTCGAGTTCCAGCTCGCGCAGGCGCGCCGCCATGCCACTCAGCATCCGCGGGCGCGTCACGCTCAGGATCGCCTGGACAGCCCGCGGCGATGCAAAGTGGATCGTCTGGCGCATCAGCCACAGCCGCACGATCTGGCGCTGGCGAATGGCGTCTTCGACCTCTGCCAGCGTTTTGCCGCAGCGCAGCCCAATCGCCCAGACCGCCTGCGCGTAATCCTGCGCCTGCATCCCGCCCATCCAATCGACAACAGCATCCGGCGACTGCGCGCGCATCGGCGGGTCGATCCACTGGCTGCGCAGACGTTCCCGCGCGAGATCGAGGTTGAGCATATCGAAATCCTTCCTAGGGGCGCACCCATGTGTACGCCCGCACCCATGATGCCTATAACCCTCTCAAACCCTCACCCCAACCCCTCTCCCTCAGGGCGAGGGGCTTAAAGACTCGTCTTGTTCCCCAATCATTGCCCGCGCAACAAAAAAGCGCCGGAGAGGATAGCCCCTCCGGCGCTTTATGCATCAGACGTGAACCGGTGTGCGTGTTTACTGCGGCTCGCCCGGCGGTTCTTCTCCGCCGCCTTCCTCTTCGTAAACGAACGGTCCGCTGATGCCCACGCTCAGGCTGCTGCCGCCCGGCGTGCATTCACGCCAGCGATAGACATAGCCATTCTCGTTCCCGTCGGCGGGCGCGTTGATCTGCCATTCACCGCTGCTCAGGCGATACAGGCGGATGCTGCCATCCTCAGACTGTGCGCGCAGTTCGTTCTGTGCCGGGATGCCGAGCGCCTCCAGCGCCGCCCAGTCTTCGCGGATGACCAGGCTGCCAACACCGGATGCGTTGATGGCGTAGATGTCGATGTTGCCGTTCACGACACAGAAGACGGCTGCCGTCGCCCACTGCTCCTGATTGATGCGCCCATCCGGGAACGGCAATGAGATCGCATTGTTGATGCCGCTCAACGACAGATAACCCAAACCGCTGTTGCCGGCGTACTTAAACGCCACCAGCGTATAGGTGCCGCTGACACCTGGCGTGTACTCTATGATGGCGTCATACCAGCCTGCGCAGTCCTGGTCACCATTATCGTCCGCGGCGACGATCCAACTGTCAATCAAAGGTTCGTCACCCGGCGCATACAATTCGAGGTAGGGGTCGATGCTGCCCGGCGTATCCCAGCTCGTGGACTCGAGCGCGCACTGCAAATGCGCACGGAAGGGAACGCCCGCAATGAGGTCAACGGCGACGCTATAGTAAGCCGCTTCCGCTGGGTAGGATAGGGTGGTCGAAAAGCCGCCAGCGGCAGCGGCGGGCGCGGCGACGACCATGATCATCATCGCCAGCAGCCCTACAAGAATAAGAAGTCGTCTCATGAGCATTCCTGAACAGGTATAAAACGCTACTTCATAGTCTAAATCTATAGTTCACCTGCAAAGACTTGAGTTCTCCCAACGTAAAGCGCCGGAGAGGATACCCCCTCCGGCGCTTTATGGTTGAATCAACCAGGGTTGTGCGGGTGCGTTACGGCGCGATGGCGTTCGTCGGCACCCAGACCGAGTTCGCGCCGCAGGCGATCCACAGCTTGGCGAAGTCGCCGCTGGTCTCGCCGATGTACCACGTCCCCGCCGGGATGGTGAAGTTCGTCTGGCTGTTCAGGTTAGGGGCGAAGAACGCCGGCGCACCCGAAGGCAGCACGCGCTGGGCGGCGTTCGTCGGCAGCGGGTTGGTGCAGGCACCTGCGCCCAATGCGCTGATCGTCACGTCGCCCGGTCCATCAATCGTGAAGCCCCAGTCGCCCGTGGTCGGCACATCGTAACTCGTCACCGCCAGCGTATACGCGACACCTGCTTGCAGGGTGATCGTCTCACTATCATCCAGCGACGCCAGGCAGTTCACGGTCGGATTCTCGGGATCAAAAGCACCGTCGATGACCGCTACTTCGATATCGATAAATGTTGGATTTGACACTCCGCGATCATCGATATAGTCGTAATCCCCGTCCGCGCTGACGACGAGCGAATAGAGCTGATAGCGATATTTCTCAGGCAGCAAATCGTCGATCTGATCGCCGCAGTCCGAGTCTTCCGGACGACCGTTCGGATAAATGGGATCGCTGGAGGTCAGCGTACCGGTGACGCTGGCAGTGCCGGCAAGCGCAGGGGCGACACCCAAGATCAGGATGACCGTGAGCACGAACAACAGAACAAACAAGCGTTTCATGAAGGAGATTCGCTTTCGCGGATAGGTCCGCAGTGAACAAGGAGTCTAAATATGAGTCTATGCCCGCATATTTCATCAGAACCTTAAGAAACATCTTTGTCAGCTTCAGTCCTCGCCCTTCAGCTTCTGCACCACCACCTGCGCGCCGGGCTTGATCGCCATCAGCCAGTCGCCGAGCGCGCGCACCGCGTGATGTACGCCCGCCGTCGGGCGCGGATGACCGAGCGTGCTCATCTGCACGGTGTACACGCCGTCGTCGCGCGCGCTCAGGACCAGCGCCATGTGCTGGTCGATGGTCGGCTCCTTGATGTGCGTCTCGAACATCAGATGCCGCCCCGATGTCCACATGCGCATGAAGTGGATGTGCATCCCAGGCGCGGGGTCGTACTGACCGAGCGGGGCACTTTCGTGCTGCGCGACGATTTCTTCGAGCGTGAGCGGGCTGCTGAAGACGAGATGCGGCATCGGCTGCTCCTGGATGACGGGGACGTGCGGCGCGGGCTGGTCGTTGCGGCGGTAGGCGAAGTAGTGGCACGGGCGACCTTCGCGGCGGGCGGTTGCTTCATACTTGGTGACGATGCGCCCCGGCAGCTCGCCCGCCCAGGGCGTCGGCAGCGCATTGGTCAGCCCCGGCGTCTGCGCCAGCAGTTCGGCGCTCATCTCGGCGTATTCGACGATATCGGTCGCCAGATAGAGCATCCCACCCGGCTTGAGGCGGCTGACGAGGGTATCGAGCGTATCGCGCTGCATCAGGCGGCGGTGGCTGTGGCGCGTCTTGAACCAGGGATCGGGGAAGTTGATATGCACCTGCTCCAGCGAGGCGGGCACGAACAGATGGCGCAGCGCCGTCTCCGCCATCGCGAAGATCACACGCGCGTTGTCGAGGCGCTGGCGGGCGAGCAGGCGCTCGACATCCGTCAGGCAGCGGTTCGAGATTTCGATGCCGACGACGTTGTGATCGGGATGGGTCTGCGCCAGATGCAGGAGGAACTGCCCGCGCCCGAAGCCGATCTCCAGGATGAGCGGCTGATCGCACCCAAAGAGCGCCGCCCAGTCGGCGGGCCAGGGAAGCGTCATCACGTCGAGTTTAGGGAGAATCACTCCGCCACCTGCTCCTCGTCAGGCTTCTGCTCCCACACCTCTTTGGCGATGTCGATGTACAGCCTGCCGTCGAGATGATCCAGCTCGTGCTGGAAGACGCGCGCCAGCCAGCCATCCGCCTTGACGCGGAATTCCTTGCCGTGCCGGTCCTGCCCCTTGATGACAATCCGCTCGTAGCGATCCACCTTCCCTGCGTAGCCCGGGATCGACAGGCAGGCTTCGACACCCTCGACCTTTTCCTTGCTCACTTTGATCAGTTCGGGGTTGGCGAAGACGAACAACACGCCCGCCAGTTTGCCATATTCCTTCTTCGCTTCCTCGTCATCCGGCAGCCGCGCCACAAACATCCGCTGCGGCATCGCCACCTGCGGCGCGGCAAGCCCGACGCCCGGCGCGTCCAGCATCGTCTCGACCATATCGTCGATCAGCGTTTGGAAGCCGCTGCCAAAGTCGGTCACACGCAGCGCTCTCTTGCGCAGCAGGGGGTTTTCTGGGGTGATGATCGTTCGAATTGCCATCGCTCTGGGCTACCATCTTGTACAGACAATGATGGATCTAATTACACCACAAGCGGGCACGGATTTCAAAAGGAGGCGGGGAATCGTTAGGGGGTCAGGCTTTCCGCGACGATCTCGCGGATTTCGCTCGGCGGGATGGGCTTGAGCAGGTAGAGGTCGCCGCTGCGCAGCCGCAGATGGTTCTCATAATCCTTGTGCGCTGTGATGATGACCACGCGCGAGCGGTTCAGGTGCGCGCTTGCGTAGATGTATTCGAGGATTTTCAGCCCGTCCACCTGGGGCAGCCGGATATCGAGAAAGATCAGCTCCGGCTGCTGTTCACGCAGGATGCTCATCGCTTGCACGCCATCACCCGCTTCTTGCGCGTCAAAGCCCATGCTCTGAAGCAGAGTGGCGTAAATCTTGCGCGACGGAACATCATCGTCGATGACCAAACCTAAACGACCCATAACCTGCATCCAGGACGTCCCCTAGTGGTGAACGTTCATTCTCTTCCTCATACGTTCAGTATAACGGAGTGCATTGGTTTGAACCGTTAACTTTGCCAACAACTGCGATCTCGATGAAGGGCTGATGAGAGGTCACGGGGCTTAAAGTTCATTTAATGTCGCCGCCCGAATCTCTTAACAATTGCGAGGACAATACGTGATGCATCCAAATGGATGCGAAAGTTTCTCACCTCTCAGCAGAATTTCGGGAGAAAAGACCAATGCTGAAGAAATTGCTCGTGCTCGTCGTAGTTTTGGTTCTGGCGCTGCCGTTCGTCGGCGTCCAGGCGCAGGATGGGAACATTGCCGAAGTTGCCACCAGCGCTGGTACGTTCAACACCCTGCTGGCGGCGGTTGGCGCGGCTGACCCCGCGATTGCCGCAGCGCTGACCGGTGAAGGTCCTCTGACTGTCTTTGCTCCGACCGATGATGCATTCGCGGCACTTCCCGCCGGTGTCGTCGACTATCTGCTCGCCAACCCTGACCTGCTCTCGCAGGTGCTGCTCTACCATGTCGTCGAAGGCGCGGTCATGTCGGACACCGTCATGGGTATGACCGAAGCGACCGAAGTTGCCACCCTGGCAGGCGCGCCCATCACCGTCGCAGCCAGCGACATGGGCGTCACGATTGATGGCGTCAACGTCACTGCCGTCGACATCGCCGCGACCAATGGCGTCATCCACGTCATCGACGGCGTCCTCCTGCCCCCCGTCACCCTGCCGGAAGTTGATCCTCTGAGCGTGACCGGCGACATCATCGCCGCGGGCAGCTCGACCGTCGGTCCTCTGACCCAGGTCGCGATTGACTCCTTCATCAGCGCCGGCTACAGCGGTGCCATCACCAACGACAGCATCGGCACCGGTGCGGGCTTCGAACGCTTCTGCGAAGCGGGCGAAACCGACATCAGCAACGCCAGCCGCCCGATCCGCGATAGCGAAATCGAAGCTTGCGCTGCGCTCGCGACCTCGCGCACCCCGATTGGCTTCCTCGTCGGCACCGATGCTCTGTCGGTCGTCGTCAGCGCTCAGAACGACTTCGTCGAAGCCCTGAGCATCGCTCAACTGACGCAGATCTACAGCGGCGCCGCCACGACCTGGGACCAGGTTGACCCCAGCTTCCCCGCGGAAGCCATCCAGGTCTTCAGCCCTGGCTCGGACAGCGGTACGTTTGACTACTTCCTGGAAGAAACCCTGGAAGCCGACGTTGAAGATGGTGGTCTGGGTCTGGAAGCCGAAGCTGCGGAAGCCGCCATCCAGGGCGTCCCCGGCATCCAGTTCAGCGAAGATGACAACGTCCTCGTCTCGGGTGTCGAAGGCAGCCCCTTCGCCATCGGTTACTTCGGGTATGCCTTCTACATCGAAAACGCTGACGCGCTGCGCGCCGTCGCCGTCGAAGGTGTCGCCCCCACCGCAGCCGCCGTCGAAGCGAACGAGTATCCGCTGGCGCGCCCGCTGTTCATCTACAGCGACGCTGGCATCCTCGCCGCCAAGCCTCAGGTTGCCTCGTTCATCAATTACTACCTGACCAACGATGCTGACTTCGTTGACCAGGTCGGCTACTTCCAGACCAGCGAACGCACCAACCGTCTGGCGAAGCTGCTCCTCGTCATCAACATGCCGATGATGTAGTTCGCACGGCATAAGACCCTCAGTCCTGCACTCGCGGCTCTCTCCCCTCACCCATCGCTGTAAACGTCAACACACGGTGAGGGGGCGGGCGAATGCCCGCCGCGAAGCGCATGTGCTGGGGGTTTTTTTGTTGGTAGACTGTAACCTCAAGAATTGTAAAAAAATCATGATGATCAATGTTCAGTGACGAAAATTAACCTATAATCAATATTACCGTTGTTATTGGGATGCAGTTCAGTCATGATCTCACAACCGCAGCAAACCACCAAAGGCAGCACCGGTGGACTTGGCAACAACCGTCGTTTTGAACGATTTGCCGGCTTAAGTTATGAAGTAATCGTTTCCAAGTATGAGCATGCCGCGCTGGGGATGAAATTCCACAACTGGATCCGCAATCATATGAAGCACACGGGTCCACTCACCATCACGCCGCTCACGCGCGGCATGGCGGCGCAGCAATCGTCCATCGCCCCCGACCTCGGCATCTACATCATCGGCGTCACGGAAAGCTTCGCGTCGATCACCGCGCGCATCCTGCGTGATCTCCGCAACGGCTCACAGGTCATCTGGGTGATCTCGCCGGATGAAGAAGCGGTGATCGTGTACAGCCGCAAAGGGATGCGCATGTTGGGGATGAACGACATGCTGGAAGGTGGCGAGGTGCTGCCCGGCTTCATGCTGCCCGTGCAGGACATCATCAACGGCGCGAACTAAAGTAGATTACCGAAACTAAATCACGAATGCACGGACGAGGCATGCCTCGTCCCTACGGAAAAACCCACCATGCCTGTAGGGACGGCATTCATGCCGTCCGCAACATAATTTGTTTCGACACCCTACTTTACAACCTCACGCGCTGCTCACTTCCCCCCTCCGTATTACGAAGCGGGGGCTTGCGGGGGTGTGATCCTACCGCACACGCGACGTCTGACTGTGCCACCAGATCGCGGGAAGCCGCTTGAGCTTGCCCGCCGTCGTGATGTGTGCGCGGCGGCGAAAGACATCGCCATTGTGGTTTTCGATGTCCGTCAGGATCGCACGGTACAGCTCTCCCGCCGCCGCAATCGCAAACCGACCATCCGCGTTCAGATAACCGATGCCCGGCAGTGCCTGGGTGTACAGATGGCGCGCCCGCGCAATCTGGAACGCCATGAATGCCTGCCAGCGCGCATCCGTCCGCCCCGCCGCCAGATCATGCTCGCCCAGCCCGAACGCCGCAAGCTCATCCTGCGGAAGGTAGACCCGCCCGTTCTGCCAGTCTTCGCCGACATCGCGCAGAATGTTCGTCACCTGAAGCGCCACGCCCAGCCGGATGGCGTAGGGGATGGCATCCTGGCTCACATAACCGATGATGTGCATCGCCATCAAGCCGACCGTCGATGCCACGCCGTAGGAGTAGCCCGCCAGCTCGTCAAAGTTGGCGTAGCGCGTCTTCTGCAAGTCCTGCGCCACGCCGTCGATCAACTGCTGGGCATACCCCGCCGGGATATGAAAGCGCGCCCGCGCATCCGCCCACGCCCGCGCGACAGGTTCATCGCGCGGCGGGTCATCGTCCAGCGCCAGATCGCGCCAGCGGGCGAGCTGCGCCTCGCGGTCGCCGCTCGACGGCGCATCGACCAGGTTGTCCGTGATGCGGCAGAAGGCGTAGAGCGCGCGCGCGGCGCGGCGCTTTTCCGGCGGCAGCAGTCCGGATGCCAGATAGAAGGTGCGGCTGTTTTCGCGCGTGATGTCCGCGCAGTACGCATAAGCGCCGTCGAGCGCCGCGTCGAGCGGGCGCGGGTGAATGTGCAGCACGCGCGCGGTCAGCGGCTGATACGCCCAATCGAGCAGCGTCTCTTCCCAGGCATTGGATTGTAACTGCACCGTCATCGGCTGAACTCCGACGTCATCATGACGCTGCGCGGCGTCATGTCGCGCTCGTCCGCCCCGGCGATCAGGCGCTCGGCGATGATGGACGAGGAGAGGACGCCCGGCAGCCCTGCGCCAGGGTGTGTGCCCGCACCGACGAAATAGAGATTCTCGAATTCCTCCGAGCGGTTGTGTGGGCGGAACCATGCCGACTGCGTGAGCAGCGGCTGTATCGAAAACGCCGACCCCATGAAGCTGTTGAGCGTGTTCTGGAAGTGCAGCGGATCGATGTAATGTTCCGCGACGATGTTTTCGCGCAAGCCCGGCAGGTAGTTATCTTCCAGGAATTCGTAAATCGCGTTCTTGTACGGCACCGCCATCTTCGTCCAGTCCGTCCCGCTGCCCAGGTGCGGCACGGGTGAGAGGACGTAGAAGTTCTCCATCCCTTCCGGCGCAATCGACGGGTCGGTGATGGTCGGCATGTGCAGGTAGAGCGAGAAGTCTTCCGCCAGCTTGTGGCGGTTGAAGATGTCGTTCAGCAGCCCCTTATAGCGCTGGCTGAGGATGATGTTGTGGTGATGTAAGCCGCTGTCCAGGTAGCGCTTTTTGGTGCCGAAGTAGATGACGAACAGCGACATGCTGTACTTCATCGACTCGATGCGCTTGTTGGTGAACTTGCGACGGTAGACTTCCGGGATCATGCTGCGGTAGGTGAAGGCGACATCGGCGTTCGAGACGATGTGGTCTGCCGTGTGGATGTCGCCATTCTCCAGCCGAACGCCGGTCACCTTGCGCCCGTTGACCAGAATTTCCGCGACCGATGTGTTGAGATGGATCTTACCGCCCAGTTCCTCAATCAGCCGCCCCATCCCCGCGACAATCGCGCCCGTGCCGCCCATCGCATAGTGGATGCCCCAGTGGCGTTCGAGATAATGGATCATCGCGTAGATGCTGGGCGAGTCGAAGGGATTGCCGCCGATCAACAGCGGGTGGAAGGAGAAGCAGCGGCGCAGGAAGTCATCCTGGATGAACTTCGAGGCGTACTGATAGACGCTCAGATACGACTGCATCTTGATCAGGTCGGGCGCGACCTTGAGCATGTCGGTGAAGTGCAGGAACGGCTGATCGGCGAGTTGGACAAAGCCCTTCTCGAAGATCGGCTTGGTCGTCGCCATGAAGCGCTTGTAGCCTTCGCCGTCCGCCGCGTTGAAATTGGCGATCTGATCGACGATGAAGGTCTCATCACCGTTGTAGTTGAAGACGCGCTTATTGCTGTCGAAGATGCGATAGAACGGGTCGAGCGGAACAAATTCGACGTAGTCTTCGCGCTTGCGCCCCGCCGCGCCGAACAGGTCATCAAACATGAACGGCGCGGTGATGACGGTGGGTCCGCCGTCGAAGTGGAAGCCATTCTGCTCGTAGACGTACGCACGACCTCCGAGCTTGTCACGCTTCTCGAAGATTTGGACATCATGTCCCTTTGCCGCCAGACGGATGGCTGCGCCAAGCCCGCCAAAGCCGCTCCCGATGATGATCACTTTTGCCATGTGTCCGGTGTCCCGCTCGGTAAGTAAAGGAAGTGAAATACTTCCCCTTATTTGACTTGCTTAGGATGAATCCCAGGTGAGCCTGTAATCATTGTTCTTTTAATGTGTGAATCTTGTTACGGGTGCGATGCAGTCTCGTATCTTAAGGATCGGCGTTGAATTTCGTGATATGTTGATTCCTGGACGACCCATTCATTGAAATCTCATTTTGTAATCACAGCGCCACCGTACCAGAAGCGTCGCGGCTGTTCGCTTCATGAAGCTGTATTACGGTTTACATAGCAGGCGGTCAGGTGCGGCTGAGACGGGTGTCCAAGTTAGAATTATCGATAGTTAAGGATTTGCGTCATGAACCACGTCTCCGAATCTGTCTTCTCCTATCCGGATGTCCGTCGTCATTGGTCTGCCAGCAGCGAAAAGTATGCGGGTGGAGATGCTTTACTGACCAAGCTGAGTCAGGGTTGGGCAACTGCAGGGACAGTTTACACCGAGATGCACCGGCTTTCCAGCGCGCGTTCTGTCACCGTCTTCATCTTTGAATTGCAGCGGGGGCAGGAGCGGCTGATCATGCCCGTCATTGCCAACCCCTGCGTTGACCAGTTGATTCGCCATCGAGCGCTCATGGTCAAGCCCGTCGCCGCGATTGCGCAGCGCCCTCCGCAGCCCATCGCCATCCCAACGCCCCGCCGCCGCCAACCGCTGCCGATACCCCGCATCGCTGCCAAAGCGGGTACATACCCTGCCGCAGCGCGCTTCTAAGCACGCGGCACTGGCATCGACCAACTTCATCGCATCTCCCACGATCTTATGACCGCCTCCGACCCACTGGACTTCTGAATGGGTCGGAGGCAGCAGGTCTTTTTACCACCCCCCCAATGTGCCGATTCATGTTACGCTTAATGATGATAAATACCCTGATCGGGCAAGTGCCGCTGAGGAGTGTTCCCCCGAAAAACCGGGGGAAGCCTATATGTGAAACAAGACGTTACAATCTTTATAAACTCCTTAAACACTCAGGCTCTACAATCAGGGGGTTATGAATAGTAAAAGTAGTCCTTCGAGGTCGCCTCATGAACAACGCATCCAATTTTCACGTCTCGTATCCTGATGTCTATCGTCACTGGTCGCCAGGCTGCGAAGAATACGCCGGCGGAGATGCACTGCTGACGCTCCTGCGCAATGGCTGGGATGCCGACGACACCGTCTATATTGAGGATTTCTGGCATTCCGGGGCGCGCCTCGTCGTCGTCTATCACTTTGATCTGAGGCGCGGGGAAGCAGTCCTGGAGCTGCCGGTGCTGAGTAACCCGTTTGTGCGGCGTCTGATTCGCAATGAGAAGCTGACCGTCAAGCCGATGGAAGAGCGTCACCAGCGCCGACGCCGCGAGCGTGACGCCGACGCCGTCTGAAGGCGCATCGCCCCCACAACCCATCACCCGTAGGGGCGGACCCGCGTATCCCACCCGTGCCGCGCCATCGCCCCTACGTCGCGCGAATGAACATCCGCCGCAGCGGACCCGGCAGGATCGGCATCAACCGCACCTGCTCGTCTTCCGTGAACGGGCGCAGACCCCACAACACGCCCGCATAGGCAGCGCCCGCGATGACCAGCGCCAGCAGAGGCGCGCTGCTCACCCCCAACCACAGCACCGCCAGCATCGCCGCACCAGCCACGACCGGTCGCCAGACCAGCGACAGCCAATCGCGCTGCCCGATCTCGCGGTAGAGCAGCCAGGCGAACGCGATGAACAGAACGCCCTCCGACGCGATGGTCGTCAGCGCGGCGGCGCGGTAGCCGTACTCCGGGATGAAGATCAGGTTCGTGATGATGTTGAATGAGACGCCCGCCACGAATGCCACTGTGATGCGCCGCTGCATGTCGAGCGCGATCAGCGCGTACTGCGTCAGGCTGTTCATCCAGCCAATCGGAATGCTCCAGATCATGAGCTGGAGGGCAATCGCGCCATCCGGCAGGAACTGCGCGCCGCCGAGCAGGTTGGTCAGCGCTTCGGCAATCACGGTGAAGACGACGGCAATCGGCAGCGCCAGCATGAACAACAGCTTGATCCCCAGGCGGTAGTTGCGCACGAAGGCGGCGCGGTCGTCGTGTGCCTGCCGCGAGAGCATCGGCAGCAGCGCCTGCGTGAAGAACGACGGGATGACGTTGAGCGCCTCGACCCACTTGTACGCCACGCTGTACTGCCCGACCATCGTCGCCGTGTGGATCGCTTCGATCAGGATGATGTCGATCTTGAAGAAGATCGTCGCCAGGAAGTGGTTGAGCATCAGCGGCGCACTCTGCCCGATCATGCCGCGAATGAGAGGCAGGTCGAGGAGGGAGAGGCTGAACCCGCCAGAGCGGACGACGCGCGCGTCGTCCCTACGGGGATCATCGTCATGCTGTAGGGACGAGGCGTGCCTCGTCCGCGCATTCTCCGCCGCCCTCGCCTGTGCTTCTTCTGTCTCCCTTGTCGCCCTTAACAACCCGCGCCCGTTCCACACCAGCACCGCCAGCGTGATCACATTGGTCACGATGCTCGCGGCAGCAAGACCAACGATGCTCCAGCCCGCCAGCAGGACGGCGACGCCGAAGATCGCCTTGCAGATCGTGGCGATGGTCGTGACGGCAGCCGGGATTTCGGCGCGCTCGAAGGCGTAGTAGAGCGCGGTCAGCCCCGTGCTCAGGCTGTTGGGCAGCAAACCGACGTAGAGCAGGACGATGGCGATCAGCGCCTCGGTCGGCACGGGGCTGGCAGTATCGCTCAGGCGCAGCCACAGGAACGCCGCCAGCAGCGGGACGCCGACGCCCGCCAGCGCCAGTCGCAGCGCGCTCGTGTTGACGAGCAGCCGCCGCGCCTGCGAACGGTCGCGCGCCACCTCGCGGGTGACGAACAGGTTCAAGCCGAAGTTCGTCAGGATGTCGAACCAGCCGAACAGCACGATGGCGTAGTAGTACCAGCCGCTCAATTCGGGACCGAGCAGGCGCAGCATGATCGCCGCGAAGGCGAAGTCGATGCCGCGATTGAACAGGTTGAGCAGGATCGGCACCAGGCTGTTGCGCGCCACGCGCCCCGCCGCGCCCTGCTCGCCATCGCGGCGCACGGTGCGCCGCCACGCCCAGCCCCCGACGACCAGCAGCAGCAGCGCCCCGCCGATGAACGAGGCGAACGCGCCGACCTGCACGCTGGTCGGGCTGTAGACGAGGTGGATCGTCCGCGCGCCTGCTTCGGGGATCGTCAGGGTGAGCAGGGCACCGCTGCCAGCAGCGGATGCCATCAATGGCGTCTCTACCACAGCCGATTCCGTAGGGACGGCATTCATGCCGTCCGCCGTCAGACGATCCGCGTCCACAGGTGCAATCTCGATTTGCGTCTCCGCCTCTTCGCCCGCGCCCATTGGACGGCTGAAGGCGCGCCAGCCGGGGTCATACGACATGGACAAGACGAGCAGCGTTTCAGGTTGATCGGTCGTGAGATCGATCAGCATTTCGCGCGCGCTGACATGGGTGATGCGTAGATCATTGGAAGAAGACATAACGGACGCCATCAATGGCGTCCCTACCACCGGCGATTCTGTAGGGACGGCATTCATGCCGTCCGCTGCTGCGAACACCACACCCAACGCCTCGGCATTCTCGTAAATGCGCACCGCCGCGTCCTCGTACGCCAGCGACCAGCCCGCCGCGCTCACCGCCTGGTCGGCATATGTCATCAGGTAGCGCACGTTGAGCGCGTCGATCTGCGGCGCTTCCAGACTGGCGACGTACTGCTCGGTCGTCCACAGCGGCGCGACGCGGTTGAAGGCGAGCTGGTTCTGCGGCGCGATCTGCTGCATGTACTGGACATAAGTGCGCGGGATCAGGCTCTCGTAGCCGCGCACGTCGTCAAAGCCGTAAACCATGCCGAGGTTGGCGTTCATGATCGCCGGGCGTCCGGGCGTCTCCAGCGTCGTAAAGCGCCAATCGCCCTCCCGCGCACGGAGCCATTCGACGGCGGGCGGCGTGTAGCGCAGCAGCGCCGGATCGGACGCCGGGTTGAAGCCCCACGACGCGATCATCAGGTCGATAGCGACCAGCGCGACGACGGCGATTTGAACGGCGTATGCCCTCACCTCAACCCCTCTCCCGAACGTGCTTCGCGCTGGGAGAGGGGCTTCCAGACCCGTCGATCCTTCGTAGGGACGCAATGTATTGCGCCCCTGCACCGCCGCAGAATTCCACCGCCGCAATCCCCACAACGCCGCGCCCGCGCCGAGCGTCATCACACCGAAGATCAGCACGTTGGTGAACTGGTAGTTGTAGAACTGATAGGCATCAGCAAACGCGCCGTTCGCCCGCGCCAGCCCATCCAGCGCCCGCGCCGCCAGCGGCTCCGCCTGCGCATAGAAGACGCGCGAGGCAACCAGGGCGATCAAAATCAGCGCGCCGAATGAGAACACGAGAGTCGAAAGGTTGATGATCCCTATGAGATTTCGGAGGGCGGACGACGCATGCGTCGTCCCTACAACGCCCGACGCATCCGTAGGGACGACGCGTCCCACAGGGAGGCTTCGCTCTGCGTCGTCCGACGTTGGCAATTCGGACACACCGGCATCCGTAGGGACGAGGCGCGCCGCGTCCGTCTGTCCCTGGCGCACCCGACCCCGCGCCATCCACCGATCCACGCCGAAGCCCGCCAGCACCGCCACGCACAGCGTCAGCGCGAAGACCCAGCGGAACGGCGAATGCAGTTGGTTGACGCCCGGCAGCCCGTAATACAGCAGCGCATAGGTCGGCAGCCCGAACATGAACGTCAGCGCCAGCAGCGCCAGGGCGGCGAAGAGCAGGATGTGCGAACGTGATGATCGGTTTGTAGGGACGCCATTCATGGCGTCCGTCCGCCCATTATCTCGCCAGAAACCCGATACCACCGCATACCCCGCCAGCAGCAGCGGCAGGATGCCGAGGTAGAGCGCGCCCTCGACATAATTCTTTTCGCCCCATTCGGTGTGCGTGATCGGCTGACCGAGCGCGTTGACGGTGACCGGGATCGTCGTCCCCGTGAACCAGTCGTGTATCGCGTGATGCGACGGGTTGCCGTAGAAGTTCGGCATGACAAACAGCAGGGCATCGCGCGGCGGGTGCGCGTAGCCCAGCACCTGCTCGAAAGAGGCGCGTCCCGTGCGGAAGCTGCCGTTCGCCGCCTCGAACGTCGGCAGGAACTGCACCATCCCCAGCAGCATCCCCAGGACGACCATCGCCAGCAGCCACCCGGCGCGGGAAACCGCACCCACCAGCCGCCACGCCGCGTAGAACCCCGCGATCAGGAGCGTGTAATACGTAATCTCGACATGCCCCGCCAGCACCGCACAGCCGAGCGCCAGCGCGCCGACCGCCACCCACAACGGCGTACCATCACCGCCAAACGCAGGCTGTCGCCGCAGGATGTACTCACACATCAGCAGGATGAGCGGCAGCCAGACCGCCGCCGCCACGATCATCGGGAAGACGGCGCTGATGACGAAGAACGCCGCAAGCTGATAGATCACGCCGGAGAGCGTCGCCCCGAAGCGACTGATGCCCAGCCCGCGCGCGAACGCGAACATGAACATCCCCGCCAGCCAGAGCTGGCTCACGATGAACCAGCCATACGCCGCAGGCAGATCGAGCAGGTAGAACAGGATGCTGAAAGGGTAGAGCGTGGACTGCTGCCCGGCGGCGAAGAAGGCGATGCCGCTGAACTGGTGCGGATTCCAGAGCGGGAACTCGCCCGCCGCAAGCTGCTCACGGATGAACAGCTTGAATGGGTAGTTTTGCAGCACCAGATCGGACAGCAGATGGTTATGCGGCACAGCAGGCGCGCCCGCTTCTTCGCGGTAGGTCAGATACGGCTCATACTGGTAGATATTCTCGCTCGGCAGCAGCGTGCGCCCGCCCACCGTCTGCGCCGAGAACATGACGAGCGGCAGGAAGAAGAACAGCGCGAGGATGGCGAGAAGTGGAAGGTGGCGGCGCATTCGGGAGCCTTCGTGATAAATCGTCGACGCCAGCTTACCCAGGATCATCCGCACAAACCCTGAACTGGCGAACTTTCGCGCCGCTACTATACTCACCTCATCTGCATCTGTCTATCGATATGGCGACCCTGGCGTCCTGGCGGTTCAAATGCAAACACAACCGCCAGGACGCCAGGTCGCCCGGAGAAACTACACTTCCGCGCATTTCCGCACTCTCCTTGTCGTCGTGTTGAAACGAAATGGATTCTATCGTGGGGGAATTTGTCTTGATTGCAAAACGTTTCCGCGCGCTGCTCTCGCTCGTCTTCCTGCTTGCCTTCGCCGTCGGGGGGGCGCGCGCGCAAACCTGCCCGTGCGCGGCGGAACCCGTCATCGCCGAACGGCTGACCGTCGAAATCCTGGGCGAGTTCCCGCACGACAGCGACTCCTTCACCCAGGGGCTGCTGCTCCATGAAGGCACGTTCTACGAAAGCGCCGGGCAGTATGGGCAGTCGGATGTGAGGCAGGTCGCCATCGAAACGGGCGAGGTGCTGCGTCAGGTCGAACTGAATCAGCAGTTCTTCGCCGAAGGATTGACGCTCATCCCTGGCGATCCACAAGCGCAGCCGCCGACCCAGGACACGCTGATCCAACTGACGTGGCGCGAACGCACCGCCATCGTCTGGTCGCTGGAGACGTTTCAGCCGATTGACTCCTACCTGTACGAGACGGAGGGATGGGGCATCTGCTATGACGGGACGCGGCTGCTGATGAGCGATGGGACGAGCAACCTGTACGTGCGCGACCCGCGCAGCTTCCAGCTTCAGGCGATGATCCCGGTGACCCTGGACGGCGCACCGGTGTTGAACCTGAACGAGCTGGAATGCGTGGGCGACGACGTGTACGCCAACATCTGGCAGACGGACATGATCGTCCGCATCGACCCGGCGAGCGGCGCGGTCACAGGCGTCATCGACGCCAGCAGCCTGCTGAATGCCGAGGAGCGCGCGGCGCTGGTCGGCGGCGCTGTCCTGAACGGCATCGCCTACAATCCTGACGCGGACACCTTCTACATCACCGGAAAGCTCTGGCAGTCGGTCTTTGAAGTCCGTTTTGTCGCGGAGGCATCATGACAGATTTTGAGATCGATCTCGACGGCTGCGTCGATTTCCTGGTCGGGCTGCTCAACACGCCCAGCCCGACGGGTTACACGCCCGAAGCGGTCGCCTACTGCGAGCAGGCATTCGCGGCGCTCGGCGTGACAGGGCTGCGCATGACGCGCACGCGCAAGGGCGCGCTGCTCATGCAGTGGAGCGGCGCGGCGCGCGGGCAGGTCGGCGTGACGGCGCACCTCGACACGCTGGGGCTGATGGTCAAAGAGATCAAGCCCAACGGCGCGCTCAAGACGACGCGCATCGGCGGCATCATCTACAACGGCATCGAGTGCGAAAACGTCACCGTGCGCACGTTTGACGACCGTCGTTATCGCGGCACCGTGCTGCTCAACGAACCCGCGTCCCACGTCAACCGTGACGTGCATACCGCCGCGCGTGATGAGAACAGCATGGAAGTGCGGCTGGACGAGCGCACGAGCAGCATGGCGGGCACGCGCGCGCTGGGGATCGAGGTCGGCGATTTCATCTTCGTCGATCCGCGCGTCGAAGTCCTGCCCAGCGGCTTCATCCGCTCGCGCTTCCTGGATGACAAGGCGAGCGTCGCTTGCATTTACGCGGCGGTGGCGGCGCTGGCGAAGGCGGGCGCGAAGCCTGCCAACGACACGACCATCCTGCTCTCTAATTACGAAGAGGTCGGGCATGGCGGCGCGTCCGATTGGTCGCCCGATCTCGACGAATACCTGTGCGTCGATATGGCGGCGATAGGCGGCGGGCAGAATTCGACCGAGTTCGACAGCACGATCTGCGTCAAGGACAGCAGCGGGGCGTATAGCTGGGAGATGATCCGCAAGCTGCGCGGACTGTGCGAGACCCACAACATCCCGTATAAGACCGATATCTACCCCTACTACGCATCCGATGGTTCGGCGTACTGGGCGGCGGGCGGCGCGGCGCGCGTCGGCTTAATCGGTCCCGGCGTCAGCGGCTCGCACGCTTACGAACGCACGCACCGCGATTCACTAACGGCAACGACAGAGCTTATCGGGCGCTACCTGCTGGCAGCGCTGTAAGGAAGATGTGATGGTTCGTTTTCTTGTCTTGTTGATCATCGTGCTGTTCATCGCCGGGATCGCGCTGGCGTTCGTGCCGTTCCTTGTGCCGGAAGCCGGGCAGGCGCTCGCGCCCATCATCTGCCCCGACGGTGGAACGGTGGAAACCCGGCAAAGCCCGTCCACAAGAGGCGGCGTCAGCCTGACGTTCGTCTGTGTGGATAAAGGCGGGCGCGAAAGCGAAGCCAATCTCCTGGCATATGTGCTGCTCTTCTCCGCCTGGTGCTGGCTGCCCCTCATCCCGGAGATCCTGCTGGTCATGACCGTGATCGGGCGGGCGCGCACGCGGGCGGCGACGCAGGTGCCGAACATCGCCGAACAGGTCGTCAAGGGCGCAGCCAGGGGACAGCAGTTCAACCTGACGGACAAGCTTCAGCAGTTGGAAGATGCGCGGACGGCAGGCAAAATCACCAATGATGATTACCACGCGGCAAAAAAGGCGCTGCTGAAGAGTTTGTAGGGGGGTACTCCATTGATGTCCGCATCCCCTCCCTCCGCCCCCAAGCGCGCCTGGGGCGGCATTCTCATCGCCGCCGCCGCTTTCATCCTCGTGACGGGCGGCTTGATCTACCTGATGAGCACCGTCGGCACCGAACGCCTCCAGGCGATGGTCGAAGATGCCGGACCGCTCGCGCCCGTCGTCTATATGCTGCTGCGCGCCCTGACGTATGTCTTCGCCCCGCTGACCACGGGACCCATCCAGTTCGCCAGCGGCGCGCTGTTTGGCGTCTGGGAAGGCATCGTCTATTCGCTGATCGGCGAAGCGCTCGGCGGCAGCATCAACTTCTGGATCGGGCGCAGGCTCGGTCGCCCGGTCGTGCTGCGCATCGCTGGGGAGCAGGGACTGCGCAAGGCGGAGGAGTACTATCACCTGGTCGGCGAGTGGCGTGGGCTGGCGCTTGCCCGCCTCGTGCTGTTCGCCATGTGGGACTTCCTGAGCTATGTCATCGGCTTCACGCCCGTCAGGTACATCCATTACCTGCTGGTCTCGCTGATCGTCGGCAGCATCCCGACGGCGGCGGCGGTCTTTCTGGGGTCGCAGCTTGGCGGCGACAATCAGGCGCTGCTGATGGTGGGCATCATCGCGCTGTGCGTGGTCATTTCGCTGCCGCTCTTGTTCAGCGGGCGGTTACGCAGGATGATGAAGCGTGGGGATGCGGGGAACGACGAACCGCCCTCACATGATCCGTAGGGGCGAACCCATGGGTCTGCCCCTACGACAGGGGAAGGCGCACGATGAAACGACTGCCCTTGCCCTGTTCGCTTTCTGCCGTCAGCGTGCCACCATGCAGATCCACGATCTCCTTCGAGATCGCCAGCCCCAACCCACTGCCTTTGACCGCAATTGTCTCGTTGGGCACGCGGAAGAACGGCTTGAAGATCTGCGCGAGGTGTTCGTCCGGGATGCCGACGCCAGTATCCGCCACGATGATATTCACGCGCCGCTCCGCGTGAAGAGTCTCCAGGCAAAGCGTGACCGCGCCGCCTTCTGGCGTATAGTTGATGGCATTGCTGATCAGGTTCGTGACGACCTGCGTCAGACGAGCAGGATCGACATTGAGCGTCGTCTGAATCGTATCCGAATCGAAGCGCAGGCTGATACGCTTTTTGTCTGCCTCGCCCTGTTGCAGCCTGACGACCGATTGCAGCAGGTCGTTGATGACAATGGGTGTGCGCTTGAGCTGGACAAGATCGCGATCCATCCGTGACACGTCCAGCAGGTCGTCCACCAACTGCTTCATCCGGCTGGCGATTTCGTCGAGCAGGTCGAGATGCGGCTCAACCGGAGTCGGACGCTTGCGCGCCAGGTACAGGCGCGTCAGCAAATTGGTGACCGGGGTTCGCAGCTCGTGCGAAGCATGGGCGATGAAGCGTTCACGGTGATCGGCAAGCGCCTTTTCTTCGCTCACATCGCGTACCACCGTCACCACGCCCACCAGGTTGGACGCGCTGTCCTCGACCCCCGATGCAATCGCGTAGATATCAATGGGACGTCCATCGCTGCGGATGAGCTTCATCTCGGTGCGCCACACCCCCTGCTGACGCACATGGGCAAGCGCATCCGCTCGGTTCTGCGCCGCCCTGGATTCGCGCTCGGCGGGGTCGAGCAGGATGGAAAGATTAGTTCGCATCAGGTTCGAGGCATCGTAGCCGGTCATGTTCACGAGCGCCGGGTTGACGTAGACGGTCGTCAGCGGCGCGCCAGGTTCCATCGTGCCTTCCGTATAAGCGACACCCTCGGTCATCGCGTTGAGAATGGTCTGGAGCTGCCGCCGCTCTTTAAGCAGCGCCTCTGTGCGTTCCGCGACCAGGAATTCCAGCTCTTCGGCATAGCGTTTGACCTGCAAGTAAAGCTGCGCGTTGCGGAGCGCCACGCTCGACTGATCGGCGAATGCCTGAAGCTTTTCCCGCGCCTGCTCGTCAAAGGCGTTTTCCTCGATTTTATCGAGATTGATGACCGCGACGACTTCGCCATTGACGCGGATTGGCGCGCTGGTGTGCGAATGCAGCCGCCGAACGCTTTGACCGGTGTCCTGTTCTACGAATGCGTGGAGACGCTCATACTCAGGAATTTCGATCTCCTGCGTGTCGGTTTTGGGCTGAATGCCGAACTGCTCATAGCCATACGAGCGGATAATTCGCGGTTCGCTGCCGTCATGGAGCAGGATGTTCATGCAGTCGGCAGAGAAGATGTCGCGCGCCTGGCGCAATATGCCGTCCAGCACTTCATCCCATTGGACGGTGTTGGTCATCTCGGCGGCGCTTGCCCGCAGCGCTTCGGAGAACTGGCGCTGCTGGCGTTCCGCCGCCTGCGCTTCCTTCAAATCGGTGATGTTGACGACCAGCCCGAGGATTTTTGAACTGCCATCCTCATCCACCAGGAATTTGATCGTTTCGCGCACCCAGATCGGGTTGCCTTCCCGGTTGATCAGCCGGTATTCCAGGCGGTGATCCTCACGGCGTTCCGTCTTCTGGCGCTTGAGCGCCAGGATAGGCTCCAGGTCATCGGGATGAATGCGCCCGATGGCGGGTCCGGCGCTGCCGATCAGTTGTTCGGGCGCGACGCCGAGGACTTCCTCGACCTGCCGGCTGACAAAATCGATCCTGCCCAGCGTGCCGGACACCCACACCACGCCGTCAATCGAATTGACCAGCGTTTCGTACAGGCGCTGGTCACGGGCGTGGGCAGCCTCGGCGGTCTTGCGCGGAGAGATGTCTCGACCGGTGAAGACGATCCCTTCGATCTTCCCGCCCGCGCCAAAGAGAAAGTTGCAGATCGTCTCCAGCCAGACGTACTCGCCCGATTTCGCCCGCAGCCGATACTCCGTCCGAATCGAGGACTGCGTCGCCATCACCTGCTGCAATGCGGATAAGATGCTGCTCCTGTCATCGGGGTGCATGATGTCGAAGACGGTATGAAGCGACCGCGCTTCAAATTCTGCCGACTCGTAGCCCAGAATCTTGGTCGCCGTCAGGTTCACGTACTGAATGACCAGTTCCTGGTCGGTCATCAGGACAATGTCGGCAATGTTGTCAAGGATCAGTCGAACACTTCGGCTGTGGTCAGCCTGGCTGGCAAGCGCGCCCCGGGCAGCGCTGGCTTCGTGTCGCTGGAGAAGGATCAGGACAAGCAAAATCGCGGCACCCTGCAAGGCGTAGGCGCTGATGACGGCGACGCTTGTCAGGGTGTCGCCGTTGATATAGATGGTGACGACCATCCCGGCGATCGAGAGCAGCGTAATCACCACTGCCCGGAAGCCGCCATAGATCAGATAGGTGAGGAGGATGCCGATGATGGTGTAATGCAGCAGCAGTTGGCTTTCAGCATTCTCCATGCGCCCATTGACCGCCACGAAGAAGAGCGGCGACAGCAGTGTGAGCAGCAGCCCGACGGCGATGGCGATTCGTGACCAGACGGTACGGCAGAGACACTGGACAAGCACGAGCAGCAGGAGATACACCAGCTCAATCCAGAGCAGTTCGCGTCGGCTCAGGGCGAAGACCGCCACCTGTATGACGGCGAAGACGACCGTCAGCCCAAACAACGAAGCGGCAAGCCGTGCCTGCCGTCGAGCATGGGGGGATGAGAGCTGACTACTCGGCTCGGTCACGAGCGCAAAGAGAATCTTGAGCAAACCCGTGATCACCAAATGTGCCCTGGATGTCATAAGAGTGTCGAGTCATCGGTTTGAGACAGAATTGCATTAAGTCTACATCGCAATTGCAGGGAAACGACCGAAAGATCTGTGAAAATGAGTAAATCCTCGCCAGAGATTTATGCCCGGCGGCGGCGATGCGTAATCCTGGGTGAAATCGGCACCCCCCGACCGCAATTATGAGACTCTCGGGCGTTTCGCGTGTATCATTAGGACATACTCTCTAAAATAGCGCTATCATTTCACGAGGAGGGGGCGCGTGCCATCCGGCAGCGCTCAACGACAGCCCATGATTGATGACATTATCAAAGAATGCACCAGCAAAATGAAAGCCGCTGTCGCCGTTTTCGAGACGGATTTGCACGGCATTCGCGGCGGGCGCGCCAGTACCGCGCTCGTCGAGCGCCTGCATATCGATTACTACGGCACCGAAACCCCGGTCAAGAACCTGGCGACCATTTCGACCCCCGAACCGATGCAGATCCTCATTCGCCCGTTCGACAAAAGCGCGGTCAAGTCGATTGAGAAGGCGATCCGCGAATCCGACATCAACATCAACCCCCAGTCCGACGGCGAAGCCATCCGCCTGAATATGCCGCCGCTGACGCGCGAACGCCGCCAGGAACTCGTCAAGGTGCTGCACAAGCGCACCGAAGAAGCGCGCGTCGCCATCCGCAACATCCGCCGCCACAACAATGACGACATCAAGGAATTCGAGAAAGAAAAGATGATCTCGGAGGACGAGTCTGCGGGCGGGCAGGAGGATGTGCAGAAGCTGACCGACAAATTCATCGCGGAGATCGAGGCGTTAAGCGCGCGCAAAGAGAAAGAAATCCTGGAGGTTTAGCGATGGCATTGCTCACCCAGGACGCGCAGGAAATCCATCAGGATGCGCTGCTCCCCGACCGCATCCCTCGTCATGTTGCGATCATCATGGATGGCAACGGGCGCTGGGCGAAGGCGCGCGGGTTGCCCCGCACCGAAGGACACCGCCAGGGGACGGAGAACCTGCGTAAGATTCTGCGTGCCTGCGTCGAGTTTGGCGTCGAAATCCTGACGATCTACGCCTTTTCCACCGAAAACTGGGCGCGCCCGGCGGCGGAAGTTCAGATGCTGATGAAAATCCTGGAGATGGTCATCGACCGCGAGCTGAAAGACCTCGATGCCAATGGCGTGCAGATCCGTCATATTGGTGAGCTGCGAGGGATCGCGCCAGGCTTGCAGAAGAAGATCCGCCAGGCGTGCGAATACACGCGCAATAACCATAAGCTGATCCTGAATGTCGCCTTCAACTATGGCGGGCGTGATGAAATCGTCCATGCGGTGCGGCGGATCGTCGAGGATCACATCCCCATCGAGAAGATCGATGAGTCGCTGATCAGCCGCTACCTCTACACCAGCGACCTCCCCGACCCTGACCTGATCATCCGCACCAGCGGCGAACTGCGCGTCAGCAACTTCCTGATCTGGCAGGGCGCGTACTCGGAACTCTATTCGACGCCCACCTACTGGCCAGATTTTGACAAAGAGGCACTGCGCAGCGCCCTCATCGCTTACGGGCAGCGTAAACGCCGCTTTGGGCAGACCGACGAACAGATCGTGCCATGATGCTCGCCGATCACACCGTTCGCCCGGCGGCAATGGCGGATGCCGAGACGGTGCTCGCCCTCTATCACGCGGTCTCGCTGGTGCTGGTCGGCGAGATCGAAGAGGAGATCGAAGACATCCTGCTCGAATGGGAAGACCTGGAATTCAACCTGGCGAACGATACCCGGCTCGTCTTCAACGGTGAGGGCAGGTTGGTTGGCTATGGGGTCATCAGCGGGCATCTGGAGTATCCCTTCCTCGACATCTACATCCACCCCGATCTGTGGGGCAAAGACGCGGCGGTCGAGCCGTTTCTGTTCGCGTGGGCGCAAACGCGGGCGCGCGAAAACGCCGCGCTCATCCCGCCGGATCATCGCCTCGCCCTGCGCGCCTACACGCACTCGCACGATCTGCGTTATAAGGCGTCGCTGGAAGCGGCGGGCTTGCGCACCATCCGCCATTCATTCCAGATGGTGATCCACCTGGACGCGCCGCCGAGCGCCCCGCCGCTCCCGGAAGGCTTCCGCCTGCGCATCGCCTCCCGTGATGAGGACTGGCAGCCGATCTACGACGCCAGACGCGACGCCTGGCGCGACCACTTCGGATTTGTCGAAGACGAGTATGAAAAGGACTTCGGCTCCTGGAAGCACTTCTGGGATCGCTTCTTCGCCCCCAGGGGCTGGCTGGTGGTCGAGCCGGACGATGGTTCGACGGTCGCCGCCATCTGCCTGTGTATGCCGACGCACAACGGCGACGAGACCTACGGCTGGATCACCACGCTGGCAGTGCGGCGGGCGTATCGCCAGCGTGGGCTGGCGAGCGCGCTGCTGCGCCAGGCATTCGCACATCTTTACGCGATGGGCAGGCGCAGCGTCGGCTTGGGCGTGGACGCGAGCAGCCTGACCAACGCCGTGCGGCTCTACGAAAAGGCGGGGATGCATGTCAAGCAGCAGTACGATCTCTACGAGTTGGAGCTGCGCCCAGGGATCGATACGGCAGTGACGGGAACGTGAGGGCGAGAAAGAGGCACGATGCCACTCTCCAAGTGCCTGATCGCTAATCGCGGCGAGATCGCCGTCCGCATCATGCGCGCCTGCCGCGAGCTGGGCATTCGCAGCGTCGCTGTCTACTCCGACGCGGACGCCCATGCCCAGCATGTGCTGGCGGCGGACGAGGCGGCTCTGTGCGGCGCGGCACCCGCCCGCGCAAGCTATCTAGATGGCGCGCGGCTGATCGCGCTGGCGCGCGAGCATGGCTGCGACTGTGTGCATCCGGGCTACGGCTTCCTTTCGGAATCGCCCGCCTTCGCGCAGGCGGTGGTCGATGCGGGCTTGGTCTGGGTGGGTCCGCCGCCGGCTGCCATCCGCGCGATGGGCGTCAAGACCGAGGCGCGCGCGCTGATGGCGGAGGCGGGTGTGCCGCTCGTCCCTGGCTTCCAGGACGATCATGCCGACCTACGGGCGTACCTCACGGCGGCGGAGCGCATCGGCTACCCCGTGATGGTCAAGGCGGCGGGCGGCGGGGGCGGCAAGGGCATCCGCATCGTCCATTCACCCGAAGCGCTGCCAGAAGCGCTGGAGTCCGCGCGGCGCGAAGCCGCCGCCGCCTTTGGTGACCCGCGCGTCTTCCTGGAGAAGTACATCACGCGCGGGCGGCACATCGAAATCCAGGTGCTCGCCGACGCGCACGGCGCGGTGATCCACCTGGGCGAGCGCGATTGCAGCGCGCAGCGGCGGCATCAGAAGGTGGTCGAAGAAGCGCCCGCGCCGGGCATCGACGACGCGCGGCGAGCGGCGATGGGCGCGGCGGCGGTGGCGGCGGCGCACGCGGTCGGCTACGTCAACGCGGGCACGGTCGAATTCATCCTCACCCCAGATGGCGACTTTTACTTTTTAGAGATGAACACCCGCTTGCAGGTCGAACATCCGGTGACCGAGCTGGTCTACGGCGTCGATCTCGTTCGGCTGCAATTCGCCATCGCGGAGGGGCAGGCGCTGCCGCTGACGCAGGCGGAGGTCGCGCCCCACGGGCACGCCTTCGAGTGCCGCCTGTATGCTGAAGATGCGGCAGGCGGCTTCTTGCCCGCGACCGGGACGCTCCTGCGTTTCGTCCCGCCCAGCGCGCCGGGCGTGCGTGTCGATAGCGGCGTGGCGAGCGGCGACACCATCGGCATCCATTACGATCCGCTGCTGGCGAAGATCATCGTCCACGACCGCACGCGCGCCGACGCCCTGGCGCGAATGTGCGCCGCGCTGCGCGAGACGGTCGTGCTGGGCACGACGACCAACCGCGATTTCCTGCTGGCGCTGCTGGATCATCCGGCGTTCGCGGCGGGCGGCGTCGATACCGGGTGGATCGAGCGCGAACAGGTGGGGGTGCTGGCGGATGCTTCGCCGGACGACCACGCCCGCCGCGTTCGTCTGCTCATCGCGGCGGCGGTGGCGGAGGCGATGCCGCCTGTAGGGATGGGACGCGCCTCGTCCGCCGATGCCTCACAAGAGCGCACATTATCTCCCTGGGCGCGCGGCGATTCGTTTCGCCTGTAGGGGCGGACCCGTGTGTCCGCCCGCGTTGGCGACCCGCCTCAACGTCCCACCACGATCATCCCCGCAGGCGGCAGATCGACCCACACGACTGAGCGCCCCGCCTCACCTTCGACGGTGACCGTCTCGTTCGTCGGCGGCATACGAAGCTGCGCGTCGCTCCAATCGCCGCGATACAGCACGCGCAGCGTCGTCCCCGGCGGGTGCAGCCCCGCGTCAACCGTCACCGAGGCGCAGCGCCGCTCCGTACCGTGTGTGTTGACTGCGATCACCACTTCCGTATGGAAGAGCAGCCGCGACCATGCCGTGATGCCGCCCGCCTCCGGGTAGGCGTAGCGCTCGCCCTTCGCCGGGGCGATCTCGCGCAGATACTGCCGCCCGCGTCGCAGCGCCATGCCGATCAGGTCGCGCCCGTTGCGCAAGCGGGCGATGGCGGCGATGCGCAGATAGGTCGGATGATCCGGATCGAAGAAGTGGCAGCCCGCCGTCCTGAACGCGCCGAACGTCCCCCCGAACATCGCCTCGCGGACGTAGCGATCTTCAAACGAAAGCTGCGGTTCGACGCTGTAGTCGTGGCGGTCGAGCGTCCCATCGAACGCCTGCTCCGTGCCATAGTAGATCGACGGCATCCCCAGCGTCGTCAGCATGACGCCGACCGCGTGCGCGACCTGCTCATAGCGCGCGGAAATGGCGACCCCGGCGGCGAAGCGGCGCTTCGGGCTGCCGACCATGTCGTGATCATCCAGCACCGAGACGTGGTAGCGCCCGACCTCGCGGTGTGTGCCCAGCATGTCGGTCGCTGAAAACTGGTCGAAAAAGTCCTTCGGGTCGCCCAGCCCTTTGGTGAAAGCGCGCAGCAGCGCTTTGCTCTCGCCGATGTCGAGGATGGCGTCGAGGTTCTGCCCAAAAGCGTCCAGGTAGCTCTTCGCCAGGTATTCGCCGCCCGTCACCTCGCCCAGCAGCAGAAAGTTCTCCTTGCCGATCGTTTCGCAGTATTCGCGGATGGCGGAGCAGAAGCGGCGCGATGCCTCGCGCGTGATGTGCTTGACGGTGTCGATGCGGAAGCCGTCGCAGTCCGAAAGCGCGATCCAGTACATGTAGACCTTGATCAGCGCGTCGAGCGTGTCGGTGCGACTGTGGTCGAAGTCCTTAAGGTCGAAGAAATCGCCGCGCCGAAATTCGACATTCGCATTCAGCGGATCTTCCCAACCCGCCGGGTCCCAGTTCATGATCATGCCCGCGCGGGTATACCAATCCGGATTCTGGAATTCGCGCGGGAACACGGCGTCGTCCACATCGCTGATATGCCGCACGGGAGCGCGCGCGCGCGACCGCCAGCCATGAAACGGATAGGGCGGCGCGTAGCGGTACGGCATCGTCTCGCGCGGCGCGCCGCCGTCGTCGTAGTACCAGTTGTTGCCGCTGTGGTTGTAGATGATGTCGAGCAGCACGTACAGCCCGCGCGCGTGCGCGGCATCGACCAGATCGCGCAGGTCCTGGCGCGTGCCAAAGCGCGGATCAACATCGAGGAAGTTCTGGATCGCGTAGCCGTGATAGGTCTGCAATTCCGCCCGCTGCCGCCAGATCGGACCCACCCACAAGGTCGTCACGCCCAGGTCGCGCAGGTAATCGAGCTTGCTCTCCACACCCTTGAGCGTCCCACCCTGGAAGACTTTGCCCGCGCCCATCCACGCCGCCGTATCCTGCGCGCGGAAGGTGTCAGGCTGCGCGCGGTCAAAGCGCGGGCGGGCATCTTCAGCGCCGTCGCTGAAGCGGTCGGGCAGCAGGAAGTAGATCGTCTGGTCGCGCCAGTCGAGCGGGCTGGGGTGGACGTGCCCGCGTGGGTACAGGCTGGCGTCGGCGAGGTCGGTCGGGAAGGTGGGTTCAATCGGGGTGCTCATCGCCGGGTGCCTCATTCGCCTGCGCGTTCGATGTGGGCAGTCTAGCGAATTGTGGGGTAAAGAGCCACCAGGATTCCCTCCATCGGGGGGTGCGCGAGACCGCGTCCCGGCGCATCATAACGTGGAATCAAAACGCAGGTCTGTGCAACCTGCGTTTAGGATCGGGCGTATAGGATTCAGGAGTCGTGTCGTCACGCAGGGACGACGGGCTGCCCTAACATCGTACGGATTTTGGAGACGAGGTCGTGATGCAGAATCGGCTTCAGCAGGTAGTCATTCGCTCCCGCTTCGATCCCGCGAATAATGGCATCAGCATCGCCGCGCGCCGAAAGGATGATGATCGGCGTCTTGGTGGTCGCATCGCGCATGCGGATTTCCCCGCACAGTGTGATACCATCTTTGCCAGGCATCATGACATCCAGAATGATCAGGTCGGGTGTCGTCTCTTCGATGACCTGATGTGCGGATGCAGCATCGCGCGCTTTCAGCACACTGAAACCGCCGCGCTCCAGCATAATGCCAATGAGGGTCAATGCCCCGATTTCGTCGTCAACTACAAGGATTTGCCGTTTCATCGTTCTACCGTTCTACCTTAAACCTGCTGCCCGATCCAGTGGCATGTCTTCTTACTCCTCTCAGTGTAAGACAGAGTCACTTGCGCAATGCTAAAGATCTTCATAAGTTGAGCATTGTCTCAAAATCCTCACCAGGAGCAAACAGATGCAAACAGGAACTGCAATCGATGTCCGCAACATCGCCAAGTCATTTGGAGAGTTTCGCGCGGTCGATGACCTGACCTTCCAGGTCTTCAACGGCGAGATCTTCGCGCTCCTGGGTCCGAATGGCGCGGGCAAGAGCACAACCATCCGCATGATCCTCGACATCCTCAAGCCCGACCGCGGCAGCATCGCCGTCTTCGGCGCGCCGCTTTCGGAAGCCGCCAAGAACCGCATCGGCTATCTGCCGGAGGAACGCGGCTTATACCGCAGCGTCCCCGTCGTCGAGATGATGGTCTATCTGGCACAGCTCAAGGGCATGGCGGCGGGCGACGCGCGCAAACGCGCGCTTGCGCTGCTCGAACGCCTGGAACTGGCGGAGTTCGCCAAAAAGAAGGTCAGCGAACTCAGCAAAGGCATGCAGCAAAAGGTGCAGTTCGCCGTCACCGTCCTGCACGAGCCGTCGCTGATCATCATCGACGAGCCGTTCAGCGGGCTTGACCCGGTCAACACGCTGATCATCACCGAACTGCTGCTCGACTTCAAAAAGCGCGGCGGCGCGGTCGTCATGAGCACGCACGAGATGAGCAAGATCGAAGAGATCGCCGACCGCCTGCTGATGATCTATCGCGGGCAGGGGCGGCTGTATGGCGCGGTAGACAGCGTGCGCCAGCAGTACGCGCTCAACGCGGTCGTCGTCGAAGGGGCGGGCGATTGGGCGCGGCTGCCCGGCGTGGCGAGAATCGACGCGGCGGAGAATGGACGGCGCGGCACACTGCTCCACTTGCAGCCCGGCGTCCGAAGCGATGACATCCTGGAGGCAATCGCGCACGACGACACGCTGACGCTCAAACGCTTCGAGCTGGCAGTGCCGCGCCTGAACGACATCTTCATCCAGGTCGTGGAAGGAGAGAAGTCCAATGCCTAAGTGGTGGCTGGTCGCCAAACGCGAATTTCTCTACAATCTGCGCCGTCCCGCGTTCCTGTTCGCGTCGTTCGTCATGCCCTTCCTGCTGGCGCTCGTCCTGTTCATCGTCTTCTCGCTCATCGCCAACACCTTCACCGCCGAGGTGACCGACCCGATTGGCTACGTCGATCTGTCGGGCGTGCTGGCGGACGGAGTCGAAAAGCCGGATAACTTCGCCGCCTACCTCGATGCTGAACGCGCCGAGACCGCCCTCCAGGATGGCACGCTGCGGGCATACTTCCTGCTGGCGGACGATTATCTGACGACCGGCGACGTCACGCTCTACCGGAATGGCGATCTTTCGCCCGCCGCCGAGAACATGATTGAAGATTTCCTACTGGCGAATCTGGCGGCGAGCACGGGCGATGACGCGGGCGCGCTGCTGATCTCCGACCCGGTCGATATGCAGGTGCGCGCGCTCGACAGCGGGCGCACGCTGGAGCCGGAAGGCGTCATCGGCTTGTTCCTGACGCCCTTCGTCTTCATGATGGTCTTCCTGATCACCGTCTCTTCGACCTCCAGCTATCTGATGTCCGGCGTGGTCGAGGAGAAGAGCAACCGCATCATGGAAATCCTCGTCACCAGCATCACACCGTTTCAGATGCTGGCGGGCAAGATCATCGGCTTGGGCGCGCTGGGTCTGATCCAGGTCGGCGTCTGGCTGATCCTGGGCGCGCTGGTCATCAACTTTGGCGCGGGCAGCGAGGGCATCCTGTCCGGCGTCACCATCCCCGCGGATGTCGTCGTCACCGCGCTCGTCTTCTTCGTCCTCAACTACTTCCTGACCGCGACGATCATGGCGGGCATTGGCGCAGTCACGGGCAGCGAGCAGGAGAGCCGCGCCATCGCCGGGATCTTCAGCTTCGTCACGGCGGTGCCGTTCTTCTTCATCTTCAGCTTTTTCACCGACCCGAACGGACCGATCCCCGTCTTCATGACTCTGTTCCCGTTCACCTCGCCGATGGTCGTCATCCTGCGCTCGGCATTCACCACAATCCCGCCGCTGGAGCTGATCGCCGCGTTCGTCATCCTCGTCATCACGACGGTAGTCGTCATGTGGATCGCCGCGCGCGTCTTCCGCCTCTCGCTGCTGATGTACGGCAAGCGACCGAGCCTGCGCGGGCTGTTCCGAGCGCTGCGCAGTGGGACACGCATGGGGACAACCGCGACAGGAGATGCATCATGAGACCGCGAATTTGGGAAGTCTTCTTTTACGAACTGCGGCGCAACTTCCGGCGCAAGGGCTATCTCTTCACGACCTTCGGCGTGCCGGTGCTGGCGCTGGTCGCCACCCTGGCATTGCCGAGCCTGTTCGCCAGCCTGGGCGCAGACGTGCCGGAGCAGAACAATGACCCGACGCAGCTCAATCTGCCGACCGAACTGATGCAAGGCATCGAGCGGGCAGGCTACATCGACCAGACCGGGCGCATCAGCGCGCCGTCCGGCGACCTGGCGGCGGCGTTTACCCGCTATGACGACGAGCAGGCGGCGCAGGCGGCGCTCGACACAGGCGCGATCCAGACCTACTACGTCATCCCCGCCGACTACTTCGAGACGGGCGACATCACGCAGGTGCTGCCGCGTCTGACGATCACACAGATCAATCCCGATCTGATTCGGCAGTTGGTGCTGAACACGCTGGGCGAAGGCGTCGATCCGCAGGTCTTCCAGCGTCTGGATGACCCGGCGAACTTCCGCGAGGTAGACCGCCAGCGCAATACCGACGGCGACAGCGAAGCCGCCTTCGACGCGCGCTTCATCGTCGTCTACGTCTTCGCCATCATCCTGCTTGGCTCGCTCTTCACGACCAACGGCTACCTGCTGCAAAGCGTGATCGAAGAGAAGGAAACCCGTCTGATCGAGATTTTGCTGTCGTCGCTGCGCCCCTTCGAACTGCTGGCGGGCAAAATCGCGGCGATGGGCATCCTGGGGCTGCTCCAGGTGCTGGTGTGGACGGGCGCGTTCCTCTTCTTCGGCTGGTTGAGCCTGAACGACCAGATGCGCGCGCTGCTGCCGCTGCTGACGGGCATCGCCCGCATCACCATCCCCTTCAACATTCTGCCGACGCTGTTCCTCTACTTCCTGCTCGGCTATCTGCTGTTCGCGTCGCTGTTTGGCGTGGTCGGCGCACTCTCCAATTCGATGCGCGAGGGTCCGCAGTATACGGTGATCTTCGTCCTGCCCGCCGTCGCGCCGTTCTACTTCCTGTCGATCTTCGCCACGACCCCCAACGCGACGCTGCCCGTCATCCTCAGCCTGTTCCCGCTGACCGCGCCGATGAGCATGGCGATGCGCCTGGCAGTGACGGATGTGCCGCTGTGGGAAATCGCGCTGAGTCTGTTCCTGCTGGCGTTGAGCGTGGCAGGCGTGATGTGGCTGGCAGCCCGCCTGTTCCGCGTCGGGACGCTGCTGGCGGGGCAGATGCCGAAGCTGAAGGATATTCCGGCGCTGCTGCGGGGGTAAGGGGGATGCGTGGTATTATGATCGCATGGCGAGTGAGAAAGTGAGACTCACGATGTCGAAGATTCAGGCTGTGCTGGCGGACATTGAAGAACTTCCAACTGCCGAAAAGTGGCAGCTCGTCAGGTATGTTCTGCATTCGCTGGAAGCGGAACAGACTGTCCAGAAGAAGTCGGACTGGCATGAGGCTGTGCGCGCCACCTACGGCATACTTGCGGATGATCCGATTGAGCGTCCGCCGCAATTACCGCTGGAAGAACGCGAGCCGCTTGAATGAAATACCTGCTGGATACCAATACATGTATCCGTTATATCAATGGGCGCTCGACCTCTATTGCTGCGCGCATCAATACGCTTGAAGAAGGCGAAGCGGTCATCTGCTCAATCGTGACGGCGGAACTGCTCTATGGCGCGGAGCGCAGTAACGATCCGGAAAAGACCCGCGCCAAACAGCGACAATTTCTAACCCTATTCAAGTCACTGCCATTCGATGACGCCGCCGCCGAGCATTACGCCAGAGTGCGAGCAGTCTTGACGGTGAAGGGTACACCTATTGGTGCCAACGATCTTCTCATTGCTGCCATCGTTCTCTCGAACAATCTAACGCTCGTGACCCACAATACGCGCGAGTTCGGGCGCGTCGCCGGTCTAAGAACTGAAGACTGGGAAAGCATCAGCGGCGAGTGAGGAAGCGCAATCAGCGGGCGGCATTCCTGCCGCCCGCTGAACGATTGACTTCGTCTACCCGAACGCCCCCGTGGGGTCGTACTTCGCCTTGATGCCCAGGACCCGCTCGTAATGCGCGCCATAGGTCGCGCGGAGCTGGGCGTCGCCGCCCTCCCACAAGCCGGGGAAGTTGGCATACTGCGTGCCGTCCGAATGCACACTCATCACGTCGGCGACTCTGCGTGCCCAGGCGATGTTCGCCTCATCCTCATCCGCACGGTCCCAGTTCGACTCGATGCCGAGCATGATCGGCGAGTAGCGATTGCCGAACGAGGTCGCCTCTGCCGGGACGCGCGCCGTCGCGCCGCCCATGAACCACACATCAATGGTCGAGCCCATCGACGGCATCTCACGCGACAGCGTGACGAGTTGATCGATCACATCGACGCCCAGGTGGTTGACGTAGAGCGACTTCCAATAGTAGCGCCCGCCATCGGGGTAATCCTCATCATAGAGCGTCTGCGCCTGGCTGTATGGCATAATGCCGCTGAAATCGACCAGAGGCGTTGCGAAGTCGCGCAGCGGTTGCAGGATGCGTTCCCCTTCGGCGGCATCGCCCGAGTACATGGCAGCGGCGAGGACATAGGGCTTGCCCTGCGCCTCATGCGGGAAGTGGTGGGCGCTCGGCACGTAACCCAACGCGCTGAGGATGCTCACGCTGTCTGGTGCCTGCTCGGCGAATTCGCGCACGAAGCGCAGCGCCTGCCCCGCCCGTTCCCCTTCGCCATCGTGCAGCGCGAAGACCATCATCACCTCAGGTCCGACCGGGTGCGCCTGATACTCGAAGGTGGTTACGACGCCGGGCGCGACGCCGCTGCCCCGCATCAGCCAGAACAGATCGCTGTTCGTGTCCGCGCTGGCGCGCAGCGTCCGCCCATCCCACGTCACCATCTCCACGGCGAGCAGATTGTCGCAGCTCAAGCCGTAACGATTGCGCAGCCAGCCCATGCCACCGCCCAGCGTCAGCCCGGCGATGCCCGTCTTGCTGACGACGCCCATCGGCACCGCCAACCCGAAGGGCTGCGTCGCGCCGTCGAGATCGCCAATGGTCGCGCCGCCCTCCGCGCGCACGATGCGCTCGCTTACGTTCACCTCCACCGCGCGCATCTCGCTCATGTCGATGACGACCCCGCCATCATTGAGCGCCTTGCCGGAGACATTGTGTCCCCCTCCGCGCACGGAGACGTGATGACCGTTCTCGCGGGCGAAGTTGATGGCGTAGGCGACATCGGCGGCGCTGTGCGGACGAATGATCAACGCCGGGCGGCGGTCGATCATCCCATTCCAGATTTTGCGGGCGTCTTCGTAATCGACGCTGCCGGGGCGGATGACGCGCCCTTCCAGCGCCATCAGCGCCTGCGCGTCAACGACCGTAGTGTGGCTGTATTGATCGAGCGAATTCATGATCCAACCTCCCTTTCCCAGGGATAAATCGCGTTCTCGTGCGCGTTTCCGCTGTCGATTTGTGACGAAGCAGCGCGGGAGAAGAGATTTCCTCCTTCGGAGAACTCGACGTTCATCGGTTCCCATTCCACATTGCGGAGCTGCGCTCCCGCCGCGATTGACGTGATGAACAGCACGGCAATCAGTATGAATCCAACCACCGCAGCCCAACGATTCCGAGACATCTTGCACTTTCCTCTGTGCGAATAGCCGAATGTGCACCAGCGTAGGGCTAACCTGCGCATCATGTCATCTGACGAAGGATTATTTGTGGGATTATTTCGGGGGTTTAGAGGAGGCGCTGTTCGCGGGCGCGGGCAATGGCGCGCACGCGGTTATCGACGCCCAGCTTGCTGAAGATATTGTGGTTGTGCGCCTTGACCGTGCCCACCGCGAGGACGAGCTTGTCGGCGATCTCCTGATTGCTCATCCCTGCGCCAAGCAGCCGCAGGATCTCCATCTCGCGTTCGGAAAGCGCGTCGAGGCTTTGCTCAGAAGCGCGCGCGGCAGGGTTGACGCGAATAGGCGTCTCGCGCAGGATGTGCGCCACCGCTTTCGCGAAGGCGATCAGATCCGCCGAGACTGCGGCTGCGGGAATGTCTGGCGGCGGTGTCGCGGGGATACTGCGATGCATCGCGGCGACCCGCTGTTGTGTCAGCGGATCAAGCACCGTCTGCGCAAGCAGATAATCGAGAATTCGACGGGCGGCTCCCGCGTCGCCCATGCGCAAGATCCAATCGGCGGAGCTGACCAGCAGGAGCAGCAGAGTCTGCGTCCAGGGCGTCTCGATCAGGATTTCGAGCGCGCGCAGCAGCGCATCGCGCGCGGTCACCGGCTCGCCCTGCGCCAACAGCGTATCCCCCAAACCGCCATAGGCGAGCGCAAGCCCGCCCTGGTCGCCCAGGTCCTTGTAGAGCGCCAGGCTGTCGCGGAAGCGCTGCTCGGCAGTCTTGTAGTCGCCCTCCAGCAGATCGACTCGTCCCCATTGGCAGAGGAACGACGCCATGCCTTCGGGATCATCAAATGCTCTCCGAAGATCGTAGCCCATCTGGTAGTCGCGGCGCGCCTGGGCGAAATGACCATGAATGCGCGCGATGTTTCCCAATTGCATGTACGCGCCCGCGACCATCCACGGATCTCCGATCGTTTCGGCGATAATCCGGGTTTGCGTGGCGTGCATCTGTGCCGCTTCATAATCGCCCAGCCCATAGGCAGCGCTGGAAGCGATGTGGTGTGCGATCTGGAGATTGAGCCAATCCTGGCGCTCCATCGCCGCCGCCACTGCCTCGTTTGCCAGTGCGAGTGCTTCGGCATAATGGCTGTCCAGGACTTCCAGCATGGCAAGTCCAGGCACGGGGTCGCTGCCCGATACAGGCTTTGGGGTGATACCCAAAGAGACGAACAGAGTCTGAGCGTCTCCGAATGCCGCCCGCGACTCTGCATAACGCCCCAGGCGAATGTTGTTCCAGCCGAGCATGCTGTTGACCAACGCCAGCACGGAAAGCCCCTCGTTTGGCAGGGGAACGGCGTTGAGGCGGTCGCGGGCGACGTCGAGCATATGATGCCATTCAATATAACGCCCGGTTGTGTCGCAGAAGCGTTCCAGTGCTGACAGCGCCATACTCACCAACTGGGTATCCGCGTGCTCGATAGCCCAACTCCAGGCGACCTTGATATTGTGGTAATTTCGCTCCATGACGAGGCTTGCTTCGCGATGGCGGCTCGTAAAGAGGGCGGCTTCCAGATGTGCCAGCACGCTGGCAAAGTGGCGCGCTTGGGCGGCACGTACCGCCTCTGCGTCGTAATCGGCGGCTAACTTCTCGGCGGCATACTGACGCAGCAGCGGATGAAACTGGTAGCGATGATCGGCATTCAAGCGCAGCAGCGACTTTTCGACCAGCGAGCCTAAAACATGCAGCGACGCCCCCGCCACATCCTCGGCGGCAGCGCGGTCGAACGCGCCTTCGAGGACGGACAGCCGCGCGAAGATCAGACGCTCCTGTTCGCTGAGATGACGCCAGGACTGCTCGAAGACGGCGCGCATACTCTGATGGCGTTCCGGGAAGTCGCGCAGCGGAGAGGTGAGGAAGTCGAGGCTGCGTTCGATTTCCTGGGCGATCATCTGCGGCGTGAGCGTGCGCGTCCATGAGGTTGCCAGCTCCAGCGCCAGCGGCATCCCCTCGACGGCGCGGCAGATGCGGACGATGGCGCGCAGATCATGCTCGGAGATGGCATTCCGTTGGATCGGCTGCATGAAGCGCAGGAAAAGCTCGACGGCGCTGTACTGCTGCCCGGTCACGCCGTAATTTTCGTCCATCGGAAAACTCAGCCCATCGAGCGGGTAGACCCATTCGTCGCGCAGCTTGAGGGTTTCGCGCGAGGTGACGACCAGTCGCAGATGAGGCGCAAGGCTGCGCAGCCCGACGATGAAATCGACATCCGGCAGCAGGTGCTCGTAATTGTCCAGGATCAGCACAGGCACACCCTGCAGCGCGCGGAGGATGCGCGCGGTGTACTCTTCGTCCTCAGTGAGGATGATGCCAAAGGCATTCGCAAGCGCGTAGGGAAGCTGATCGACCGTGCTGACAGCTTGCAGCGAGACGACCATCGTCTCTTCGCCAGACTCTGTGCTCAGCCGCAGCGCCAGTTCCTGCGCCAGGCGCGTCTTGCCGATCCCGCCCGCGCCGATGATCGTCACAAGGCGGCAGTCCGGTTGGCGCAGCATGTGCAGCAGGGCGTCTAATTCGCGTTCACGACCCATGAGTGGTGGCTGCGTCGCAACCATCATATCCTCCACCCGATGAAGAGATATGCGCTAAATCTACACCCAAACACGTTTGTTAGATACCAGAACCGAAACCTGTTTTCCCTCTATCAGTGGTCAACCCTTAAATGTCTCTTAAACATCGTCTGCGATAATACAGGTCTGACGCCCATCCACATCAGGGGACAAAAACAGGATATGGCGACCACTATTGAGGTCAAACGAAAAAACGGCGCTATCGAAGCGGCGCTGGCGAATGATGCCAGCGGACGCCCGCGCATCGAAAAGCGCGGCAGACCTTTTGACGACTTCATGCGTTATCTGCTGCTGGCGTGCGGCACGATCTCGGTGCTGACCACCCTTGGCATCGTCTGGGTGCTCGGTTCAGAGGCACTGGCATTTTTCACATCGGTCAATGACCAGGGTAACGTCTTCTCGACGGTTCTCGGCAACCTGGGTAACTTCCTGACCGGGACGCAGTGGCAGCCCGGCGCAGGTTTGTTCGGCATCTGGCCCCTGCTGGAAGCAACGCTGATGACCTCGTTCATGGCGATGCTGGTCGCTGTGCCGCTCGGTCTTGGCGCTGCGGTTTACCTGAGCGAATACGCCAGCCAGCGCACGCGCTCGACGCTCAAGCCAGTGCTCGAAGTCCTGGCAGGCATCCCAACGGTCGTCTACGGCTACTTCGCCATCACCTTCATGACCCCGCTCCTGCAAGGGGTGTTCGGGCGTGACACGGTGCAGTTCTACAACACCGCCAGCGCGGGCTTGGTCATGGGCATCATGATCCTGCCGACCATTGCGTCGATGAGCGAAGACGCGCTGACTGCGGTGCCGCGTGCACTGCGCGAGGCGAGCTACGGTCTGGGCGCGACCAAGTTCGAGACCATCTCCAAAGTCGTCATCCCGGCGGGCTTATCCGGCATCCTGGCGGCGGCGATTGTCGGCATTTCGCGCGCCGTCGGCGAGACGATGATCGTGGCGCTGGCAGCCGGCGCGGGTCCCCGCTTTTCGTTCCCGCCAGACTTTTTCGTCGCGGCGGAGACGATGACCGGGCATATCGCCCGCATCAGCGGCGGCGACCTCAGCTATGGTTCGATTGACTACCAGAGCCTGTTCGCGATTGGCTTGGCGCTCTTCATCTTCACACTGCTGCTCAACATGCTCAGTCGCTATGTCACCAACCGATTCCGCGAGGCATATCAATAATGGCGACCATGTCCACTGCCCGCGAACGGGTCAAAGACGAAGCAAAGTTCACCGCCGGGCTGCGCAACCGCCATCTGCGCGGTCAAATCTGGATGCGCTTCTTCCAGGCGGCGATTCTGCTCGGCTTGCTGGCGCTAATCACCCTGATGTTCAACGTCGTCAACCGCGTCTACGGATTGACCGCAGTGCGCGATGCCGTGCCTGTCTCCACCTTCTCCGACCGCCCGCTGGAAGAACTGAACGCCAGCGAACTGGCGGGCATCCTGGTCGCCCAGCTTCCCAGCGGCGGGCGCGTGCTTGTGCGCGATTCGCTGATCGGTCAGGAGAACTACAATAACAACCGCGAAGCGCCGTTGAGCCAGCTTATTCAAGGCGTCACCCTGCCGGACGACGTTGGCGCGCTGACGCTGGCACAGCTCCAGCCAGAAAACACTCAGGTGATCTTCGAAAACGCCTTCACCCCCGAAGACATGCGGCTGACGATCATCACGGACATTGTTGGGCGCGAGGTGCTGGAAAGCTGGACATGGAGCGAATCGCTCTTCAACCGCGCCGCAATTGACGAGAAGGTTGCGTCAACCGCCGATTGGGAAGGCGCGCAGCTCGAATGGCGCTCCTGGCTCAACTTCAGCTTCCTGACGAGCCGCATGACGACAGTCGCGTCGGAATCCGGCGTCCGTGCGGCGCTGCTCGGCTCGTTGCTGACGATCTTCCTGACGGTGGTCGTCGCCTTCCCGCTTGGCGTCGGAACGGCGATCTACCTCCAGGAGTACTCCACGGGCGATCACTGGTTTGAGCGCCTAATCGAGACCAACATCCGCAACCTGGCGGGCGTACCGTCGATCATCTATGGTCTGCTCGGTCTGGCGATCTTCGTCCGCGCGCTGGAGGGCATCACCCAGGGGCGCACGATCATCTCGGCGGCACTGACGATGGCGCTGCTCATCCTGCCCGTCATCATCATCAACGCGCAGGAAGCGCTGCGCGCCGTCCCGCCCAGCATCCGCGAGGCGAGCTTTGGCTTGGGCGCGACCAAGTGGCAGACGGTCTTCCGTTCGGTGCTGCCCGCCGCCATGCCGGGCATCCTCACCGGGACGATCCTTGGCATGTCGCGCGCCATCGGCGAGACAGCACCGCTGATCGTCATCGGCGCATCGACCTTCATCGCCAATGACCCGACGCTTGCCTCGCGCTTCACGGTGCTGCCGATCCAGATCTACAACTGGACGAAAGATCCGCGCGAGGGCTTTTCCGAGATTGCAGCCGCGACCATCGTGCTGCTGCTGATCGTCCTTCTGTTGTTCAACGCAACCGCCATTATCTTACGTCAGCGATTCCGCAGGAGTTTGTCCGCATGACAAGTATGACCCTGGGCAGCGGCGCCACCGCTATCGACCTGAAGCACGTCAAGGTCTTCTACAGCGACAAACTCGCAGTGGATGATGTCAGCATTCCGATCTACAAGAACAAGATCACCGCGTTCATCGGTCCCTCCGGCTGCGGCAAGAGCACGGTGCTGCGCGCCATCAACCGCATGAACGACCTCATCCCCGGCGCGCGCGTCGAGGGTGAGATCAACTATCACGGCAAGAACCTGTACGGCAAGGAAGTCGATCCGGTTGAGGTGCGCCGCCGCATCGGCATGGTGTTCCAGAAGCCGAACCCGTTCCCCAAGAGCATTTACGACAATGTCGCCTATGGTCCGCGCCTGCTCGGCGTCACCGACAAGCGCACGCTCGACGAAATCGTCGAACGCAGCATCAAAGGCTCGTTCCTGTGGGATGAAGTCAAGGGCGACCTCAAGAAGTCCGGTCTCGCGCTCTCCGGGGGTCAGCAGCAGCGTCTGTGTATCGCGCGCACCATCGCCATCGAGCCGGATGTCATCCTGATGGACGAACCGTGCTCGGCGCTCGACCCGATTGCCACGCAGGCGATTGAAGAGCTGATGAAGGAACTCGTCAAGTCGTACACCATCGTCATCGTCACGCATAACATGCAGCAGGCGCAGCGCGTGAGCGACTTCACCGCGTTCTACAGCATCCGCAAGGCGGAAGAGACAGGCGGGCAGGAGCGGCGCTGGGGTGTGCTGGGTGAGTTCGCGCCGACCGAGCAGTTGTTCAGTAACCCGAAGTCGGAAGAGACCGAGCGTTACATTCGCGGCGAATTCGGTTAAACCTCGATCAATATCGAAAGACGGATGAGGCATGCCTCGTCCCTACTCTAATGTAGGGACAAGGTATGCCTTGTTCGTTTTTCTCCTATAAGGAACCCTGTATGTCTCAATCCACCTGGTCAGCCGTCGACAATTACATCAGCAGCCTGTATGTGCCGGCAGACTCGGCGCTCGATGCCGCGCTCGCCGCCTCCGACGCCGCCAACCTGCCCGCTATCAATGTCGCACCCAACCAGGGCAAACTGCTCATGCTGCTGGCGCAGATGCAGGGCGCGCGGACGATTCTGGAGTTCGGCACGCTCGGTGGCTACAGCACGATCTGGCTGGCGCGCGCCCTGCCCCCTGATGGCAGGATCGTCACGCTCGAATACGATGCGAAGCACGCGGCGGTCGCCCGTGAGAACATCGCCCGCGCAGGTTTCGCAGAGCAGGTTGATGTGCGGGTTGGCAAAGCCCTCGATCTACTGCCGGGGATCGAGAGCGAGCATCTCCACCCGTTCGATCTGTTCTTCCTCGATGCCGATAAGCCGAACAACCCGGCGTACCTCGAATGGTCGCTCCGGCTCTCTCGCCCTGGCAGTGTGATCATCGCGGACAATGTCGTGCGCGATGGCGCGGTGTTGGATGCGGGCAGCAGCGATGCCAGCGTGCAGGGGATTCGTCGTTTCAACGAGATGTTCGCCGCGCATCCCCGCATTCGCGCGACGGCGGTGCAAACCGTCGGCAGCAAGGGCTACGACGGTTTCGCCATCGGCATTGTCTCGTAACAGACCGGATCGTCCCGTAGGGGCGGACCCATGTGTCCGCCCGCTCCATGTGTCCGCCCGCCACTTTTGCGTCCGAATCCGCGAAAAGTTTCCCTTTTGTGACATATATCACCCTTGTCATACCAAAAGAGTTTGATAGACTCACCTCATCGCGCGGGAATTGTAGAGAGACAAGCCGCGCGTTTTGCACCTTAACAACAGCAGCGTGAGAAGGAACCAAGTAAGAAGAGCCTGGAAAAGTACGGAGAGTTTGATCCTGGCTCAGGATGAACGCTGGCGACGTGCCTAACACATGCAAGTCGAACGCTCGCAAGAGAGTGGCGCACGGGTGAGGAACACGTAGCTGACCTGCCC
>JALHQT010000008.1 GCA_022841825.1 Anaerolineae bacterium | reverse complement strand
ACATCTCGAACCCGGTCGTTAAGCTCGCCAGCGCGGATGGTACTGCCTTGGTAACGAGGTGGGAGAGTACGTCGCTGCCAACGTCCCTGCTTCCTCCTCTGCCCTCGAACGCTTCGCTCTACAATCTCATAACGTGCACGACAAGGCGATACCCATCAGGGTCATCGCCTTTTTGTTGTCCCCTGCCCCTATGAACCATACAGTATACTGATGACAGCTTTATATCATGTTGGATCATGCAATGCCCCGTTTGCTCCTGAACATCGCCTCACGCTGCCTCGTTCCGCTCTGCTGCGTTATCGCGCTGACACAGATTCTGGGACACCTGCTGCCTTCCAACATCGTCGCCCTTGATCCGATTGATGGCGCGACGCGCGACCTCGCCCTACGTGACATGAGCCGATTCCTACAAGTTCCCATCGCCCAAACAGGCGCTGATGAACGCGCTGCCGCATGGTCACCGGATGGTCGGCAGCTAGCATACCTGAGCATCCAGGGCGGCAGGCAGGTACTCTGGCTGATGGATGCCGATGGGCGGGGAAGGCGCGTGTTGAATACTGCTGAGGTCGGCGACCCCGCCATGGCAGCCCTAGCATGGTCGCCACGTGGGGATAGTATTGCCTTTACTGCGCTGGCGGGAGATCGCCAATCGATCTTTGTCGCCGATGTCGGCAGCGGCGCGCAGCGGCAGTTGACCGCCACAGGCAGCAGCGCGTCGTCTCCTGCCTGGTCTCCCGATGGACGGACGCTCGCGTTCGCATGGTCGCTGGTTGCTAATCAGGACATCTTCATCGCCGACGTGGATGCTGCCCTTGCTCCATTGGCGCGCGAAACCGAAGTTCAGCGTGTGACGAGCGACTATGGGATGGATGCGATGCCTGCCTGGTCGCCCGACGGCGCATACATCGCATTCTTTTCCACGCGCGATGGCAACAGCAATATCTACGTCTATGCGTTAGCGACCGGCGACCTCCGGCGCATTACTTACAACGCTGCGCGTAACACTGCGCCTGCCTGGATGCCGGATGGCAGCGCGCTTCTGTTCCGCTCGTTTAACGACCAAGTCTGGAGCACCTATCGCGTCGAGACAGAATGCCTGACAGTCGGCGGTTGTACCCCACGCGAGATCCTCCAGGGAGATTACACGGTCGCCTGGAGACCGTGAATCGTGACGCTCATCAGTGGCAAATCCGCTAGAATCTTCTATCATGTGTGAAGCAATCATTAGGATGGTCACACGCACTCCATGACGGCGATCAAGACACTCGAACTTGGTATCCAGGCGATTCAGGCACAACAGTATGTTGAGGGTGCGCGCTTCGTGCGCATCGCCCTCAAGAGTGGCGAGCTGACGCCGGAGCTGCGCTCAGTCGCCTACTGCTGGCTGGCGGAGACACAGGACGACGTGGCGCATAAGCGCGCGTGCTACGGCGAAGCGCTGATCGCCAATCCGGACAATGTCGATGCGCAGCAGCGTATGTCCGCTCTGCTCGCGGCACAGCTTCCGCCGATGCCGACCTCGCTGCCAGAGGCACCGCCTGCCGGTTCGACGGGCTACTCCACACCCACTGTTCCAGCGCCGCCCACGTATCAGCCAATGTCATATACGCAGCCCGCGCCCACCATGCCGCTCTCTCCTGCCGCATCCACCTTTGCGCCCGCGTCCCCGCCTGTCTATGTGCAACCCACGACGTACAGCACCAATATCGCCGAGCATGTGGTAGGCATTATCGGCGGACCGAACGGGCTGGGCAGCGGTTTCTTCATCTCTGCGGAAGGAATCGTGGTGACGACCCGCTTCGTCGTCGGTGGGATGGAGCGGTTGACGGTCGAACTCCAGCCGGGGCAGCAGGTGGCGGGGGTGGTCGTTCGTGGCTATCCGGAACTCGACCTGGTCTTCCTGCGCGTCGAGGTTGCGCCGCGCAGCACGCTGCCAATCACGCCGCAGCCGCGCGTGGCGGATGAAACGCCGCTGACAGTCTATGCTTATGGGCGACAGCCGCAAAGCGGGGTGCAGCGCGCGACCAAACGCGCTCTTGCCGCGCACTGGATTCCGACCAACTATGCGCAGATGGGCGATAGCGGCGGCGCACCCGTCTTCGATCAGCAGCAGTATCTGCTTGGAATGATCACGCGCAACACGTCGCGCAACAGCGGTCACTTCTATGCGCTGCACATCGCGGCGATTCGGGCGCGCTTACAGGCGTACATGGACGAGCTGCGTTCGGATGCCCGTGCGTACTGCCCGACCTGTGGCGAGAACAGCCGCGCAGGGGGTGCAGGCTTTTACTACTGCGAAACCTGCGGGGGTGTGATGCCGCGTGCGCAGTACATCGCGCGTCAACCGCTTCCGCAGGCAGAGTACTACTATGGCGTCAGTGGCATTCGCTGCGTGCATTGCAGCGCGCAGTCCGGCTTGTACAATGGGAAATGCCTGCGCTGCGGACAAACCCAGGAACTCAAGAGGTGATCAACCCATGTTTGGATTAGGCAAACGGCAGCCCCAGGGCTTGCGCCTGGACGTTCACGCGGGCGCGATCGAGCAAATCCTGGCGCACCTGGGCATTGACCCGGTGCAGGTGCGCATGAACATGCAGGAGGGCTATGGCTGGAGCTTCCGTCGAGGCTCGGCGGTGGTTGAGGTCTACGTCAGCCAGAACAACGGTATGGGCTACTTGCAGGTGCTGTCGCCGATGCTGCACATCCCGGCGCAGGGGCTGCTGCCACTCTACCGCCGCCTGCTGGAGATGAACCTTCAACTCACCAACGCGGCGTTTGGCGTCTATCTCGATGTGGTTTATGTCTTTTACGAGCGCCCAATCGAGGGATTGGACGCCCCTGAGATGAACAGCATCATTACGCTGCTTTCGCAGTATGCCGACGAATGGGACGACAAGCTGGTCGCGGAATTCGGCGGTCGGCTGTATACGCGAATCTGAACTCTGAGGCGACTTACAATACCTCGTTTCGCTTGACCAATGCGCGCAGCTCACGATAGAGCTGCTGCGCAAACATCCCGACGGCGAGCAGCAGCGCGACGGGTATCCCCAGGGTGAAAATTTGCTCCGGCGATTCGGGACGTGTGTAGAGGATGGCGGCGCTGCCCGTCTCTGCATTGCCCAGGAACGCGCTGTAAAGCGGAAGGAATGTGCCGAGCGCCGCGATCGTGGCAAGAACCCAGGCGGGCAAGCGGTAAATGCTCGACAGGATGAGCGCGATGCTCACGCCAATCGCGGCAGGAATGAGCGGCGTCCATTCTGGCGGATACTGGAGGAAGATATAGGTATAGACCCCCCAGCCTGCCAATGCCAGCGGAATGCTCGTTATGACGCTCAACAACAGGCGCGCCCACCACGTCCAGAAGCTGCGCAGACGCTCCGGAAGCTCGCCACCTGCCACCACCATCAGCCCGACGAACAAGCCCAGAAAGAGCGCCATCGCCACCGTGTCTTTCCAGCGACCGGGGTCGAGAAGCGGACGCTGATCGTAGACGCCCCAGACATAGGCACCCATGCCCGCCGCCCCTCCCAGGAACGCCCAGACGAAGCGCCAGACGATCTGCATCGGGTTATCGCTCCAGCGGCGCAGGGTGTTTGCCCACCAGGTGTAGATGCGCCCGCCGCTGCTGACGCCTGGCAGCGAGGGAGCTTCGTCGCGGATCAGCGCCAGTGCGCGCAGCGCCCCGCGCGTGCCTTTCTTGTGCGCCTCCGCGACCTGGTTGAGCGAGGTCTGTGAGCGGATGTGACCGATGGCGCGAGCAGCGCTTGCGGCGACTGTGCGATCGTTGGTGTCGAGGGCGAGAGTCGCCAGCAGCGTATCGATTTCGGGTGCGTACACGACCTCGCGCCAGTCACCCGGCGTCCACAACTTCAGCCGCGTCGTCAGCCAAATCGACGCGGTCTGTGAGAGGGCGCGTGTCTCGCTCCCTTTGCCGTGGAACTCGATGCGCGGGGCATCTGCGCCCAGTGTGGCGCGCTCACGCAGCACCTGGATCGCTGCCAATTTCGCAGGGCGGTGGTTCTCCATTTGCAGCGCCTGGGCGACCAGCTTGGGAATCTGCGGCGGCTCGGCGTCAGGCAGGTCGGTCAGGCGTTCGAGGGCACGCACGCGAGCGGCGGCGTTTTGCCCACGCAAGGCGTGCAGCGCGACCCAGCGGCGGCTTTCGTCGCTCATCTGCCCCCACCAGTAGTCAATTTCGTAATCGTATTCGAGCGCGCCACGCAGCAGCATCTGCTTGCCTGCTTCGTCGATCTCAAGCCCATGCTGGTCAGCGGCGCTGTAGTAGTCGTTGATGAGCGTAAAGTCGGTAATGCCGAGCGTGAATCGCCCTTGCCCGAATGCCCAGGCACGCCGTGCTTTGTTGTAGATCTCTATCGCCTCGCGGCGGGCGATGACATCCGGCGTGTCCAGCGGCATGGTCTGCGCGCCTGTGTTCAGGTCGATGGTTTGCATCGGCGATGAGCGCAGCGGTTGAGTGATGATACGTTCAACCGCGCTGCTCGCCTTGCGAATATAGGTGTCGCTTGTATCGATCAGTTCGCCGAGCGAGTCGGTGATGTCGCGTACGGAGTTCGGGCGTTCGGATGGTTCGACATTCGTGCCTCGCCGCAGCAGTTCCGTCAGCCCATACGGCAAGCCATACTGTACGGTGCTGATGTCCGGCATTTCTTCTGCCAACTGCAATTGTTGGAGCGCCAGCGGCATTCGCCCATCAAAGGGCAGCGTTCCGGTGAAGAGATGAAAGAGCAGGATACAGAAGCTGTACACATCCGCGCGATGGTCGAGCACATCGCTGGTGACCTGCTCCGGCGCCATATAGAGCAGCGTACCGCTGCCCGGATTCTTTGCTTGCCCCTCGCGATCCATGACAGCGGCGAGACCGAAATCTGCAAGATAGGGCTGCCCCTGGCTGTCGAGCAGGATATTCGACGGCTTAAGATCGAGATGCACAACATTATTCCGGTGGGCGTGGTCGAGCGCCGATGAGATGGCGCGTGCCATCGTCAGCGCATTGTCAGGCGTGAGCGGCCCCTGTTCCAGCACGTCATCGAGCGACCCACCTGCGATGTAGCGCATGACGATGAAAAGCTGACGGTTGTAGTCGCCAAAGTCGTAGATGGGCAGGATGTGCGGATGTTCGAGTGCGGCGATGGTGCGTGCTTCGCGCTCAAACATGTGCACCGGGTCTGTTTCTAGTGTCAGATCGCGCGCGATGGTCTTGACGGCGACAACGCGGTTGAGGCGTTTATCTCGCGCTGATCAGACGTCCGCCATTCCGCCGCGACCGATGTGTTCGATGACGCGATAATGCTCAAATTCGACGCCGACATCCATATGACGTACCTGCCTGTTGCTTACAAGAGATCAGACTCATTATATGTGGTTCTAGCGATCAGCACGTATGAAGAACCAGGCACAGATGTTTCTACACTGTTGCATGAATGTGTATACTCCATGCGCTTGCTCGACTTATCCCAGGATGTCTGTGATGCTGCATCGCTTCCTATTTCATGTGGTTATCTTATTGGTCTGTATCATGGTCGCCGGCAGCGCCGTCGCACAGGAGCGCGTGATGCCACTGCGCGATCCGCTCGATCTCGCACAACGGTATCTCGGCTATGCACGTGAGGAGGCATTCGCGGCACCAACGCCGATTTACGTGGTGGGGGATACGGAGACCTTCTGGGTGCCGCGCCGGGGCATGAGCGAACCCCAACCGATTGAAGCGCGTCTTGTCGGGCTTGCGCCGGGGATCAATGTGTGGGTCGAGCAGGGCGTGGAGCTTGGCGGCGTGGGTGTGCCTGCCGAGGGCGAGGGGTTTCGCACGCCGGAACAGTTGGCTGCGGCGATGGTGACCCTTGGTGAGCAGTACGCGCAGCTCTTTGACGCAATGCGCTTGCGCGTCAACTTCGGCGAGCCAGGCAGTGCTCCGCCGGAGGGCGAAGCCCCGCTGCCGGGCGATTTTCTGCCCATCCCGGACGTGGACAGCGACCCGCGCATTGCCATTCTCTACACGCGCGATCTGCCGTTTGAGCAGGTTGCGCTCTATAACCCCATTGACAGCATCCCCGCCGACCTGGTCGCGGGTGGCTACAGCAACCAGCGTGAGACGATCCTGGTCAATACCAGCGTCTTCACAACCGCGCCACTGGATGCGCCGCTGTATGTGTCCTCCGTTATCCAGGCTTACCTGGGCATGATCGCGCAGTACAACTATCCCGATCAACCTGTCTGGCTTCAGCAGCTTATCGCCGACCTGATCCTTCAGCAGCTTGAAGATGGCGAACCGCCGCTGCGTGAGATGGTCGCTTACCTGCTGACTCCGGATACACCGCTGCTGGCGACGCAGACGTTCATCAACAGTCAGACGGTGAACGGCGCGCAGCAGTTGTTTCTCAACTATCTGTTTCAGGAATATGGTGCTGCCCCTCTGATTTCGCTCTTCCGTGCACAGGGGGATGGCATACGTGCCGTCGATGCGGCGCTGCGCGAAAACGGCATCGTCGATCCCGTGACGGGCGATCCTGTGACGGCGCGAGCGTTGTTCGCCGATTTTGTGATGGCGAACGTCTTGAATACGCCGTTTGGCGATGGTCGCTATGCCTACAGTGTCATTGAGTTCCCGCAAAACGTCCGGGCACGACTGACTCCGCTGCAAGAGCTGGGCGATACTTCGATTGCCAATCGCACGCTGGAGCAGTTCGGGACGTACTATCTGCTGCTGACCAATACGAACGAAGAGGAGAGCGTCGTCAACCTGCGCTTTGCGGGCGCGCCGATGACCGCCCGGCTGCCGATGGGGGGCAGCCGCGCTGCGGATGATCGCTTTTATTGGTCGGGGAACGCCCGCAATGCCAACGCCCGCATGACGCGCAGCCTCGACCTGCGCCCGGTGCTGACGGCGACACTGACTTTTGACGCCTGGTATTCGCTGCCACGCGGGTTCAATTACGCCTACGTCAGTGTGTCTGAAGATGGCGGCTCGACCTGGAGGGCGCTGCCTCTGGCGGGAACGGCGACGGACAATCCACTGGGTGCAGCGGTTGGGGCGGGGCTGACGGGTGTGAGCAGTACAGAGCCGCCGCGCCCCTTCCCGCTGCTGGGCGTGGCGATGGCTGCCGATGGCATCACCGTGAGCGCGGTCACGGTGGACGGACCCGCCGGAGCTGCCGGGTTACAGGCGGGCGACCGCATCCTTGGCTACGACGGGCGGGAGTGGGATCGTGTGCCGAACATCGTCTCAGTGCTGGCGGACTACGCGCCGGGCGACACGATCACGCTCATCATTGGGCGAGGGGAAGGCGAGAGCACAGCACAATTCGATCTCCCCGTCGTCCTCGGCACCTTCCCGACACGTACGCTGGAACCCGATGCGGAGTGGCTGCCGCAGTCTGTGGATCTCAGCGCGTATGCGGGCAACGAGATCCTGCTGCGCTTTGAGACGGTCACGCTGCCGGGACATGAGACGCTTGGCTTGGCAGTCGATAACCTGCAAGTCCGCGAGATCAACTTCTCGGATGGCGGAGAAAACACCGAGTCCTGGCAGTTGGAGGGGTTTGCAGCCGTGACGAGCGACGTTTCGCAGCAGTACATCATCCAGACGTTTGTCGCACCGACTCAGACCGAGGCGGCGTCTGTGCAGGCATTGATCGCACCGGACGACCCTGCGACGGCGGGCGAGTGGTCATTCCGGCTCACGCCGAACCAGCAGATGATCCTGGCGATCAGCGCGGTCTCTGATGAGACGCTTGTACCGACGACCTTCACGCTGGATGTGGATGTCGAAGCGCCAGATGCCTAGGGGCAGTTTGTCGCGTCTTCGGCGTGGCACAAAAGCCCTGTTGTGCAGAAGCGCGGATTGCGCTTATAGTGAGTAAAAGAGAGCAGCAGCGGATACTTTTGGGGCATAAGCAGTCGTGACATCAAACGTCCACACGCTCGAACACTTCTATCGCGGGCAAGTGCTGAAGGCGGGCGCGCCGGATGGGGACATGCGCCTGCTGGCGAGCAGCGCCGGGATCAAAACGGAACAGGTCGCCGAAGCGGTGCAGCTTGCCATCATCCCGCCGCTGTCGAAACAGCCCCGGGGCGCATTGGCGTTGGCGCGCAGCTCCAAGCACGGTTTCTACTTCGTGCAATCGCAGGTCGCGGCGGCGGGACAGTTCATGACTCATGTCGTCCTGCTTTCTTCGGACATTGTCCGCAGCCTGAGTGGAAACCTGCGCGCATTGCTGCCCTTGACCGAAGACTCAATGCCTGGTTTTGAAGTCCGGGGCGCTCAACTGCAACCCTTGACTTATGTTGAAGGCGACGCCCCCGGCGCTCCGCAGCAGACGCGCGCCATGCTGGCGCTGATGAGCGCAACGCGCAACCGCATCAGCACCATCGAGCGACTGCTTGCTGCCATCATCACCAACACGCCGGTTCTGGTTTATGGTGCTCCACTCGACCTCGAAAAGCGCCTGGCGATGGTCGAAGGGCTGCTGGCGCTGATGCCCGCGCCCGCTCGCCTGGGCGTCACCTTCGCCACCCACGCGGCACCGCAGCGACGCCCGGACACGCTAATCACTTTCCTCCCCGATAGCGATGTGCCGCCGGATGTCGTCGCGTACCGTTGGGGCGAAAGCGATCCGACTGGCGTGGAGGCGACGGATGATTACGCACGCTTTATCACCAGCCAGCTTCGGCTGGATACTGAACTGGTTTTGCAGGGCACTGACAATCTGACTCCTGTCGCGGGCTGGCGAATTCGCCTGGGCGATTCGTTATCGACGGCGCTCCATTACGCAGCGACGCGGCTGAGGATCGATACAGCGGTGCTCGGCAATCAGCCTGTCGAGCTGGAGGCAGCAGCGCAGGTGCTGACGGATGATCCGACCCTGAGCGATGAGGTGCGGCTGGCATATACGAGCCATCTGCTCAAGCTGGCGCTGCCGCTCCAGGCGACCGAACATCTTCGCCAGATTGGGCGCGTGGCACGCGGCAGCAGCACGATGGAGGCGGCACTGCTGCGGCAGATCGACGAGACCCTCAATGCGGGCGTTCATGCCGAGACCATCTATCACACCCTGGTCGATTGGATCAGTGACAGTGGTGGTTTCGGAGGGATGCTGTGGGTGGAACAGGCGCAGCGCGCGGCGAAAATGCATGTGGCGGCACTCGTCGAGGCGGGTGATGCACCGGGACTGGCGGCGTTCATGCGTTCGGTCGGCAGCGCCCCATCGTCCGCACAAGTCGCACCTATCCTCCCGCAATTGGTCGACAAGGCGCTGGCGCTGGCGGGGAAAGACAGCGATCTGACCAGGACACTGGTCGCGCTCGCGGCGGCGGCATACCCGACCGATCGTTTTCAGAAGCTGTTCGATCAGTCAGACATTCTGGCGAATCTGCCACAGAGCCTCGTTCGGCTGATGCCCTACCTGTTCGGGACGGCGCGTGGCGATACCCATGGTTTGCTGGCACGCGCGGCGAGTGCGTTCGAGGAAGAGACGCATCCGCTGCTCGCCATTCGCCTGTCCGAAATCGCCATGCTGCGCGACCGGGGTGATCTGGTCGATGTGGAGGCACTGGCACTCCTGGCGAAAGCTGCTGAAAGCCCGTGGGGAGACACCTACGATCAGACGCTGCGTTGGATTGTGCGCAATCTTTCGACCGATCAGCGGATTTATGTCCTCGGAGAAGAGGGGACGCGCAGCCTGGTGCGCATCCTGCTGGCACGACGCGCTTACAACGACTTTGCCAGCAGCGTGCTCAATACCGGTCGTGTACTCTTCGGGCAGGAGCGCACTCCGACTGGCTACGCGGATTTTGTCCACACGCTGTTCACAGAAGTTGCCCTGACGCCTGGATCTGCCCTTAGCGCGCTCAAGGCACTCACCGTGAATGGGATGAAGCCGCTGCCGCTGATGCTGGCGCATTATGGTGCGTTACAGAATGCGGGATGGTCGGCAGCAATGGCGGGAGCGGCTGCTGACCTTCATGCGCTGGTGGTGGCAAATCCGCTCATCGCCGTACAAGTCCCGATGCCGATGCTGCTGGCGCTCGTGCAGCATCACATCGTGCGCGTCGATATGCCTTCTGCAGTGCGGGTTGCAGAACTCACGCCGGGGGTTGCCGCCGCAGAAGGCGAGGGGGGAGCGCAGTCCATGCTTCGCCTATACAGCCTGATGAGCGACGACGAAGCCCTGCGCGAGATTGCGACGAACCTGCTGCGGCGATACGTGCGTATGCTGCCGTCGGGTGATGATCGCCGCGCGACGACGCGGATCATTGACAAGCTGGGCAGTGCGATCAAGCAGGAGATGGACGCGACCTTACTGTTCAAACGCATCCTGGACGGCGTACCGATTGAAGAGTACGCGGGGTACATCCATCTGGCGGCGAATTTCCTGCACGATACCGGGTTGGCATTCGTTGACAAGAATCATGTGCCAGGTCTGAAGGTGCTGACGGGAGATCTGGATGCGCTCATGGGAGGATTCACCCCGAGCGACCGCCAGAAGCTCGCGCGTGAGATCATCGATTTGGGCAAAGTGATCGTCGCAATTGCCCAGCGCCAGAAATCTCTGCGACCACGACCCTCCAATGCACAGGTTGAGGCGTTGGTGAATGGCGTCGAGCCGGCGATTGCACCACTGGATGTTCTCCGCAACATGGGAGGATATTTTTCGCGTGGAAAGCGCGCGAACCTCAGCTTGTCCCCGCTGACGAATCCGCATCCCCTGGCGGCGCGCGGTGCTCACGACCTGCTCAACGATGTAGGGGTGACGCTGCGACTGCTGAGAAGTTTTCTGCGCGCGTTCCCGGCGGAAGGGCGGTGGAAATTCAATGCTGACGTGCTTTGGAGCGAGTTAGAGAGCCTGTGGGATGAAGTGTCATTGGGCGAACGGCGTAAACTGGTTCATGAACTGGCGCTCGATTTGCAGCGTTTGCCCGAATACCTTCTCCTGATCGCCGAGCAGGGAAACCCGCGTGCGCTGGTCGAAGAAGACCGCAACATGAAAAGGCTCGAGCTGGGTGAACGCAAGCCGGAAAACACGCTGGAGTTCTATCGGATGATCAATGGATACTTCCGCGCGCGCGGCGGGTCATGAGCATGTTTGCTCAAAGTCAACATTGGAGTGCGGCGTGTCTTGTGTAGATTCAATAATTGGCATCTTCAAAATTCACTTTATAATCTCCACCCACGCAGTACCATAAGCACTTCAACCTCATAGAAGTTACGCATTTGAGGTTGCGGACAAGGGGCTTTTGCTCTTTGTTTCGAGCACGAGATTCGGCGCAACTGCGTAAGTCCTTTCTCAAGTTTCTGTTCTGTGGAGATGTTTGCATGAAGAGTAGTCGTTTGTGGTCTTTGCTTCTCGTCGGGTTACTCCTTCTCACGTTCACAACTGTATCGGCGCAGGACCCACAGGTGGGCGGTTCCATCGTCTGGGCAGCCGACTCGATGGGCGATACGCTTGAAAATGGGATCTGGACGGGTTTTGGCTCCATCAACGTTCTGGACAACATCGGCGAAGGTCTGGTGCGCGTCGATTTCAGCACTGGTGAGCCGGTTCCGGCGCTGGCGGAGTCGTGGACGGTCTCGGATGACGGATTGACCTACACCTTCAACCTGCGTGATGGCGCGGTCTTCAGCGATGGTACGCCAGTGACTGCTGATGCAGTGGTGCGCAGCCTAACGCGCGATACCAACACCGCAGACCCCGCCTACGTGGAAGGCATGTACATGTTCCCTGGCCATGGCACTGCCAACTGGGAATCGGTGACTGCGCCGGATGCCGATACCGTCGTCATGACGCTGATCGCGCCGGACGCGACACAGGCTGCCAAACTCTCGCGTCCGTCGGCGTACATCATCAGCCCGGCGACACTCGACGCGGGAGCTGAAGCGGTCGGTACCAACCCGGTCTTTGCCGGCGCGTTCAAGATCGACAGCTTCATCCCTGGGCAGGAAGCCGTTCTGAGCGCCAACGAAAGCTACTGGGCAGGTCGCCCGTATCTCGATCAGTTGATCATTCGCGCCTACCCGGACGAAGCGTCGATCCTGACCGCGCTGGAAGCAGGAGAAGTGGACATCACCACGTCCGCGCCATTCCTCGCCGCGCCGCGCCTCGCTGAGACCGAAGGCTACCGCGTCGAAGTCGGTGGTCCGCTCGTCTCGCTGTTCCTCGGCATCAATGTCGCCAACCCGCCTTTCGACCAACTGGAGATCCGCCAGGCGGTCAACGCTGCCATCAACCGCGATACGCTGATCCTGGGCGCATTGAGTGGTTACGGGCTTGCCCCGGCGGGGCTGCTCGGTCCGTTGGATGTGGGTTTTGATGAGTCGTTGGCTTCGGCGAGCGCCTACAACCCTGAATTGGCAGCGACCCTGATCGCCGAAAGCGGCTTGGCGACGCCGATCCCGGTCAACCTGTCCTATGAGAACAACCGTTTCTGGCCCGCCATGGCAGAGCTGATCGCGCTTGACCTGGAAGCCGTCGGCTTTGATGTGACGCTTGACCCGCTGGATAGCGGCTCGTTCTGGGGCAAGGTTGGCGACAGCTCCGCTGACGAGGTGTTGTCGGAAACCGACCCCAGTCGGATGCAGTTGAGCATCAACCAGCGCTCGACCTTCATCGCAGACCCCGATGATCGCCTCCAGGTGCTCGACACCGTTCGCGCGCCGTATGGTCAGGCGAATTACCAGGTGCTGCCGACTTCGGCGGACTTCACACAGCTTCTCGCTGATGGTCTGGCTTCGACCGACAGCGCCGAACGTCTGGCGATCTATCAGGAGGCGAACCAAATCCTCCTCAACGATCTGCCGTATGTCTACCTGACGTATCTGACGCCGCCTGTCTTTGTGACCTCGCGCGTACAGAACGTCCCGGTCAATACGGCAGCGGCGGGGCGCGTCTCCCTGCGCGAAGTCTGGGTGAGCGAGTAAAGAATAGAGGTCAAGGGCGCAGCCCTACGAACGACATTCGGTTGATTGTAGGGGCGCAACATGTTGCGCCCCTACATGACACATTTTGCGAAAGTTCCTTATGTGACGACGGCTGTTTCTTCCGGAAAAATCCACTCGATTAGACGTGCGCCCCCGCCCGGTGGATGGCGCAGGCTTGTTTCGCGCCTGCTGCGAAAATCTCCGATGGGCGTCATCAGTTCCCTGCTGCTCATTCTTATCGTATTACTGACAGTTTTTGCCCACGTCGTCAGCCCACGCGACCCCCAGGCGACGGCGGTGACCGCGCGCTTTGTGCCGCCGTCGGTTGAATACCTCTTTGGCACCGATAACCTGGGGCGTGATGTCCTGGCGCGTGTCCTTTACGGCGGGCGTCCTATTCTACTGACCGGTTTCACATCCGTGCTGATCGCTTTGGGGATTGGTCTCGCAATTGGCACGATCTCCGCCTATCGCGGCGGGTGGGTCGATAACCTGCTGATGCGGCTGATGGATGTCATGCTGAGTTTTCCATCGGTGCTGCTGGCGATCCTGATCGTCGCCACGCTCGGACGCGGGTTATCGAACCTGATCATCGCCATCGCCTTTGCGATGGTGCCGGTCTTCGCTCGCCTGGTGCGCTCCGTCGTGCTGTCGCTTCTGCACGAAGAGTATGTGACGGCGGCGCGGTCGCTCGGCGCGCAGGATGGTCATATCATTCTGCGCCATATTTTCCCAAATATCGTCGCACCGATCATCATTCAGGCGAGTGGGCTGCTGGCTGTTGCCATCAGTACAGCCGCCGCACTGAACTTCATCGGGCTTGGCGTAGACCCGCGCGAGCCGGATTGGGGGGTGATGGTCGCAGATGGGCAGAAGATGTTGTATGACGCGCCGTATGTGCCGTTCTATCCCGGATTGGCGATCACATTGACGGTTCTGAGCATCAATTTTATTGGCGATATGCTGCGCGATGTGCTTGACCCCAAAATGCGGCGGAGTGAGTAGAGACATGCGCTTTGTCCTGAATCGCCTGTTGTGGCTGCCGGTCGTGATGTGGGCGGTCGCCACCCTCACATTTCTCGCCCTGCGCATTGTCCCCGGCAATCCAATCGAATCGGTCGCCAACCAGATCCTTGATCCGCAGCAGGTCGAACGGGTGCAGGCGCTGTGGGGTTTGGATCGTCCGATCTGGGAGCAGTATGGCTTGTTCATGGGCGACCTGCTGCGCGGCGATCTGGGCGTATCGATGAGTTCCGGGATTTCGCTGACGCGCCTGATGTTTGAGCGGATGCCGCCGACGATTGAACTGGCAGCCCTGGCGCTGGCTGGCAGCACCCTGTTGGGCGTGACGGCGGGCGTGATCTCCGTCATCAGCCGAAACGCCCTCGTCGAGTATGCGGTGCGCTTCCTGACAACCCTCAGCGTGTCGGTGCCGCTCTTCTGGGTGGGGACACTGCTGATCCTGGTCTTCGCGGTAGAGCTGGGCTGGCTGCCGCCGGGCGGGCGCTTCGGGCGCATCACGTACGAGCCAATCACCAATTTCATCATCATCGACTCGCTGCTGACAGGCAACTGGGAACTGCTCGGCAGCTATCTGCGCCACATCACGCTGCCCGCATTGTCGATCAGCCTGACATCGGCGGGCTTTGCGGCACGGCTGACACGCTCATCCATGCTGGAGATCCTGAGCGCCAATTACGTGCAGACGGCGCGCGCAAAAGGGCTTTCCAACGGGCGGGTCACCTGGGTTCATGCCTTCCGCAATGCGCTGCTGCCCATCATCACGCTGCAAGGGCTGTTGTTTGGGACGCTGCTCGGTGGGGCGGTCATCACGGAGGTGGTCTTCACGATGCCGGGGATGGGGCGCACGCTGCTCGACGGCGTGCTCAAGCGCGACTACCCGGTCGTGCAGGGCGCGGCGATCTATATCGCGCTCGTCTATGTGCTGGTCAATCTCGTGGTCGATTTGCTCTACTACGCCGCCGACCCCCGCCTTCGTAATGCGCGCTGATGTACAATTACGAGTACTGAGTACTCAGTACTGAGAGGAAGAGCGTATCTCTTTCAGGCGCAAGATGGGTGAGGGAAAAGCATGATTGCCGCACGCAAACCCAAGATGACGGTCGAAGAATATCTGGCGATGGAACGTATCAGCGAGATCAGGCACGAGTATTTTGACGGCGAAATTTACGCGATGGCGGGAGCCAGACGTAATCACATCCTGATCACCGGCAACCTGGTCGCAACATTGAATGTTCAGCTGCGCAGTAAGCCGTGCGAGGTGTATCCGACCGATATGCGCGTCAAAGTGTCTGCCAAGCATTATGCCTATCCCGACGTTGTCGTCGTCTGCGATAAGCCGCAGTTTGATGATGATACGATGGACATTCTGAACAATCCGACGATCATCATCGAAGTGCTTTCATCGTCCACTGAGAGATATGACCGGGGCAAGAAGTTCGCCAGCTACCGTGAACTGCCGTCGCTCCAGGAATATGTACTCGTGTCGCAGTATGATCCTCATATTGAGCACTACGTGCGAATGGGCGAGAAGTGGGCGTTGAGCGATACCATTGGGCTGGAGTCGGTGGTTGAACTGCCGTCGATTGGCTGCACGCTCAAGCTGTCCGATGTGTACGCCAAAGTAGAGTTCGTGCCTGAGGACGACGAGTAGGGGCGACATAAAGAGTTTCGATGTGCTGCGGCCGACGCCGCGTCTTATGTAGGTGTCGTCTCGCGCGCCTTCGGCTTGATCCACCCCATGCGCCGCGCGAGAAACCACCCGACCAGCACGACCCCCGCGATGACCAGCAGCGGCATGAGGATCGGCTCGAAGCGGTCGAGCAACCCCAGCACTTCGCGCCAGTTTTCCCCCAGAAAGTAACCCGCGAAGATCCAGATGCCTGTCACGATCAATGAGTTCAGCCCGCTCAGGATCAGGAACAGCGGCAGGGGAATGCCGCTCATGCCCGCCGCCAGCGAGACGACCGGGCGCACGAACGGGATCGACCGCCCGATGAAGACGAATGCCACGCCGTAACGATTGGCGAGCGCGAAGGCGCGGTCGAGCGCCGCTTCCTCCATCCCCAGCCAGCGCCCATAACGCTGCACAAGCGAGCGCACAAAGGGTTCGCCTGCCCGCTTGCCGACGAAATAGAGGATGCTCGACCCGACCAGCGCGCCCGTGACCGCCGCGATCCAGACGCCAATCACGGTCATGCTGCCCTGCGCCGCAAGGATGCCCGCGAAGGGCAGCAGCGGGTCGGTTGGGATGGGGGGGATGAGGTTTTCCAGGAACATAACGGCGAAGATGCCGGGGTAGCCGACCGCCAGGATCAGCGCTTCTATCCAGACCGCGATCTCGTTGACGAGGTCTGCCATGAGTTATGCCAGCGCAAACTCGTCTGCGCTGCATACGCGCAGCGCCCCGGCGAGTTCGTGCCCGATGACGACAGGTTCGCCATCGACATCGAGTTGCAGCGGCCCATTGAATGGGGCGCGTGTAGTGAGCGTGAAGGCACTGCCTGGCTTTAGCCCCAGCTTGCCCAGGTATGCCAGTTTGTCGGCGTCGTGCGTGTTCACCCGGCTGATGACATACTGCGTGTTTGGCTCTGCCTCACTCAGGGGGGCATCGTAGATGCGCGGCATGACGCCGTCGGCGCTGGGGATCGGCTCGCCATGCGGGCAGCGGCGCGGGTTACCAGCCATCTTCGCCATGCGTTCGACAACCGAGTCGCTGACCGTCCCGCCGAGGTTATCCGCCTCAATGTGGACTTCATGCCAACCGTATTTCATGACATTCACCAGAAATGCCTCGACGAGGCGGTGCCGGCGGATGTTCATCAGCGCTTCATGCTCGCCTCTTTCGGTCAGGCGGATGCCGCGATACGGCTCATGCTCCAGGTACCCTGCGTCCTTCAGGCGCTGCACCATGCGCGTCACGGCGGGCGCGGAGACATGCATGACCTCTGCAAGCGCTGAGGTGGAGATGTAAGGCGAATCAGGCTGGTAGTACGCCAGACGGTAGGCTTCTGCGAGATACTCTTGCATCGAGTCGGTCGCGGTCACGGCACTCTCTCAGGCAAATGCTGTTATTTCTCTGATCGCTATCTTCAAATATAAGGACAGGCGGGGGTTTTCGCAAGCGTTAAATCAGGAGTTGAAGGCGGTTAAGAATGAGAAGGTGATGAGGCAGGCGGTAATGAGTGGGTAACGTCGCGGCACGACCTCGTCGGTCACAGGTGAAACGCAGACTTCCCGCAGAGGTGGCGGCGCGAATGATCATGCACACGGTGTTAGAATGAGTCGTGGGGTGGAAAAGGAACGTGCTGAATGGCGACCTGGATCACACATCTGCGGCTCGCGGAGGCGCTGCTCAACGTGGGGCTGTTGGTCGATGTCGACTCTTTTCTCGTCGGCAGCGTCGCACCTGACTCCGGCACGCCGAAGCCGGACATGAGCGGCTACGAGCCTGCCAAACGCATCACGCACTGGCACAATGCCAAGGGAGATGTCGATTACGAGGCGTATGCCAGGCGTTATCTTGCGCCTGCGGGGCTGACCGCCGCCGCGCGCGCGTTCCACATCGGCTACTACCTGCACCTGCTGGCGGATTACGAGTGGAGTCGTGTCGTATGGCGTCCGAAGAAGCAGACGCCGCTATACGTGAAGGCGCTGGCGGATAAAGATGGGCTGATCCACGAAATCAAGCGCGATTGGTATGGGCTGGATTTTCTGTATTTGCAGGCGCATCCTGAAAGCATCTTTTACCGGCGATTTCGTTATTTAGAGTCTGTGCCGGATTATCTGGACTTTTTGCCTGCGGGGCTGCTGACTCAATCGCTCCAGAAGATCCAGGCATACTACCGCGTGCCGTCGTTTGAGCTTCAGCGCCCCTACAGCTACCTGTCGCAAGCGGAGATCGACGCCTACGTCGAGATGATGGTGAGCCAGACGACCGACGTTTGCCGGGCGAAGGGGTGGTTGGCGTGAAGCTGTCGCAAAAGGCGCTTCTGCTGTTCATCGCCTGCGCTGTGCCCCTTCTGCTCGCGCTGCAATCGGCTCCACCGCCGCCGCTGGCGACATGCAGCGATACTGAGATAGCGGTGGCGCTGGCTGCTGTGCCGCCGTATGTACCTGTCGGCGAAAATGCGTTCGTCCGCGCGGAGGGGCGTTCGCCCGCCTCGAAGCAATCATCCGGGCGGCGATTGAGCGCGGGTTTCATCTGAATCTGACGCTGCACGACCTGCCGGACTTGACCGATTACCCGCTCTACGACAATCCAGCGCATACGGCGGCGCAGCGCGCCTACATCGTGGAGCGCTACCGCGATGAGCCGGGCATCCTGGCGTGGGATGTGCGTAACGAGGGCGATATCGATTATGGCTCGAATAGCCTGCTCAACATGCGCTTCGGCAAGGAACAGGTGCTCGGTTGGCTGGCGGAGGCGACGGCACATGTGCGGGCGCTGGATAGCAATCATCTCGTGACGGCGGGCTGGTTCACCGACCAGGAGGCGACGATTCCGTATGTCGATGTCGTGTCTTTCCATCATTGGAGTGACGCCAGCGACTTTATCGCTCGCGTCGAGCGCACCCGCGCCGCGACCGACAAGCCGATCCTGCTGCAAGAGTTCGGCTACAGCACGCAGCGCATGGGCGAGATCATCCATTTCGCGGAAGAGTATGCGTTGGCGGGCTGGATGATCTGGACGGCGTTCGACTTCGAGACTGACCGGACGTGTTACCCATCGCCATGCCTCAGCCCAGACAACGCCGAGCATTACTTTGGCTTGTGGCGTGTTGATGGCACGCCGAAGCCCGCGGTTGGAGCTATCACTTGGGATGATCAATCGTGGCAGGGATAGCTATCTAGTTTGAGCAGAAGATCTCGATGTTCCAGGCGTTCCTGGTCGTTAATGCGAAGCACCAACGCTGTTGCGCGACCTTCCGGTGAAAGCGGCTCGATGGTAGAACCACTGAATTGAAAATGGTCACGCCAACTGTGACGACGCGGATGGAAGAGGAATGTTGGCTCGTCTGTAAGCGGGTCTGCGGCGGCGATGTTTGTGCCTTTGAATAGATTGCAGCGAGGACAACTCAATGCAAGGTTTAACTCACTTGTCTTGCCACCATGAACCGTAGCAATGATGTGTTCAACATGAAACCGGACATCGCTGTAGTCCTGGCTGACGCGACAGTATTCGCAGCAGCCACCCGCTCGTTCCATGACTGTTGCCCGCAAGTGAGCAGGAATGTAGGTCATGCTTTACCCGCAAGCTTCAATTTGGCTTTGGTCTTGACCAGCGTCATGAGATGCGAAACGGCAAGAATTCGTTCCAACTCAAGGCGCTCATCACTGGAGAGGTTGCCAGCGCTGTTGTGCTCTAGCTGGTTGTCAATGTACTCCTGCAAACTTTCCGAAACTCGATACTCTGCCATTTCCTGAAGCGTGGGCTGAGATACCAGAAAATCAGCCAATTCCGTGAATATTGATGGATGAAGGTTGACCGCCATAGTGTTGCCCCTATCGCTCTCGATAGCTGATTTTAGCATGGTTAGCATTGACTCGGCTTATGATCGACCGCCATAATGCGCCCATCGTCATCCCATAACACGATAGACTACCTGATGCCCGTTCCGCCCGGCTTCAAAATTGCCAACCTCACGATTGACCCGCCGCTGACGCTCGCGCCGATGGCGGGGCAGACCAATCACGCGTTTCGCCGCCTGTGCCGCGAGATGGGCGGCGTCGGTCTCGTCTGCACCGAGCTACTGTCGTCGCAGGCGATTCACTACAAGAGCCGCAAGACGTGGGAGATGTTCGACTGGGACTTCGACGACCATCCGGTCGCGGTGCAGCTCTTCGGCGGCGACCTGGCGATGATGGCAGAGGCGGCGCGCGTCGTCGCCGACCTGGGCGCGGACATCGTGGACATCAACATGGGCTGCTGGGTGCCGAAAGTGGCAAAGACGGGCGCGGGCGCGGTGCTGCTCAAGGATGTTTGCACGGCGACGGCGGTCGTCGAGGCGGTCGTCAGGGCGGTCGATATTCCGGTCACGGTTAAGGTGCGCGCGGGCTGGGAAGAGAGCAACCCAACCTGTATTCCGTTCGCGCGCGCGGCGGAACAAGCAGGCGTACGCGCAATTGCCGTCCACGCGCGCTTTGCGACGCAGGGTTTCTCCGGCGAGGCGGATTGGTCGTGGATACGGCGCGTCAAAGAGATGGTCAGCATCCCGGTCATCGGCAACGGCGACGTGACGACGCCGGAGGCGGCAGAGCGCATGTTCCGCGAGACGGGCTGCGACGGCGTGATGATTGGGCGGGCGGCGCTCGGCGACCCCTGGGTGTTCAACCGCTTCCATCACTATCTAGCCACAGGGGAGTACCTCCCCCTGCCGACGGCGGTCGATAAGGCGACGGCGGCGCTGCGTCAGGCACAGATCACGCTGGAGACGACCAAGCTGCCGCAGCGCAACGCCATCATGGAGCTGCGCAGCCAGCTTCCGCAGTATACGCTCGGCGTGCCGGGTGCGGCGCGGATGCGCGACCGCTTCAAGACGATTGAGTCGCTGGCGGATGTCGAGGCGATTCTGCTGCCCGTGATCGAGGGCGAGGCGATATTCGTGGCGTGAGGGCTATCGCACGCTCACATAGCTGCCCTCGCCCGTCTTCGTGACTTGCAGATGGACAGGGAACGAGTCGCGCAGGTCGTCGATATGCGTGACGACCAGGATGATGTCGAAATTGTCCTGGATGGCGGTGATCGCCTCGACCAGCTTGTTGCGCCCGTCCTCGTCCTGCGTGCCGAAGCCCTCGTCGATGAACAGCGTGCGCAGGTGCGCGCCCGCCCGCCGCGCCAGAAGCTGCGAGAGCGCCACGCGCAGCGCGAAGTTGATGCGGAACGCCTCGCCGCCGCTGTACAGCTCGTAGGAGCGCGTGCCGAGTTCGTCGGCAATGTGGATGTCGAGCGTCTCGATGACGCCGCCCGCCTGCTTCTCGCGCTGCGTTTCCAGCTTGAGCTGCATCCTGCCGTCGGTCATGCGCGAAAGGAGGCGGTTGGCGCTGCTTTCGAGTTCCGGGATGGCGGACTCGATGATCATCGCCGGGACGCCCTTCTTGCCAAACGCCTCCCTCAGCTCTTCATAAAGCTGCTGATCATGGCGCCGTGCTGCCTGCTTCGCCTCGGTTTCGACGCGCTTGGCGCGCAGCGTGTCGAGCGCTTTTAGCGCCTGCATCGCCTCGACCGTCTTGTTGTTGGCGCTGCGTTCGATAGTGCGCTGCTTGAGGACTTCCTGCTCGCGTGCCTGCTGCTCTTTCGCCAGTACATCGAGACGGGCGATTTCGACCAGTGTCACGTCGCGCGACTCCTGCTCCTCGGCGAGCACGCGCGCCAGGCGGGCGCTGCGCCCTTCAGCATTCCGCAGCATCTCCTGTGCGCCCTCCAACCCTTCGAGCGCGACCTCCAACTGGGTGCGCTGCTGCTCAAATTGCAGATAGGTCTGCACATCCTGTCGGGCGGCGCTGTGACGTTCGCTGTCATAGCCAAGCTGCATGCGCTGCTCATGCAGGGCGGTGAGTTCTGCGCGCACGTCGGGCGCGTACTCCTCGCCGAGCAGCGCAGCACGCAGTCGCTCCGCATGTGCGTCAGCGGCGGCGCGGCGGGCGAGCGCCTTATCGCCGCTGTCCACGCTTGCCTGGAGTTCGCCAGAGCGCGCGACCAGTTCCGGCATCAGGCGAAGCTGCTCCTGTGCCTGTGCCACCGCCTCACGCTTTGCCTTGATTTGCTGCGTAAGGCTGTCCATTTGCGCTTTGTTGGCGCGCCACTGGTCCCCGCGTGACTTGCCATCTGCCTCGACCTGCGCCAGCAGTTCGGCACGATGCTCCTCGGTCAGCGGCTGCCCACACAGCGGGCAGAGCGGCTCGTTCACGACCTTCAGCGCGTCCAGGCGCTCTTTGATGGCGTCCATCTCGGTCTTGAGCGCGGCGTTGGTTGCCTTGAGCGCGGCATTTTCCTGTTCGAGCTGCTGTGCAGTCTCCGTCAGGCGGTCGCGCTCATCCTCGACCGACTGAAGCTGGGCGATCTCCCCTTGCAGATCTGCCAGGTCGTCCGGTCGCGCGCGTTCAATCGTCTCTTGCAGCGTGGCGATTTCCGCTTCCGCAAGCGAAAGATCGCGGTCGAGGGCGGCGCGCGCCGCTGCTAGATCGCGTTCAAGCGCTGCTTGCCGCTTGTCCAGGTCAGCGATCTGCATGAGCAGGTCGCCCAGTGTACTGTCGGCGGCGCGAGCGCTTTGCAGCGCGTCATAGCCCGCTTCGATCTCACCGCGCCGCGTGATGACGGCATCGTAGGCGGTGATGCGCCCACGCTGTCGCTCGATCTCGGCTCCTGCTGCCGTTTGCTCTCCCGCACGCTCCTGGATGCGGCGGTCGATCTCCGCCAGCCTGCTTTGCGCATTCATCAGGTCACCACGCGCGCCCTTGACCTCATCGAGCAGCTTCTCGGCGATTTCGAGGGCGGCTTTTGCTTCTTCCTGCGCCGCCTGCGCATGCTCAAGCGTGCTGCGCAGGTGGCTTTCTTTGGCGAGTTCGGCGTCAATGCCGCGCAGGTCATTCTCGAAGAGCGCGAGATCGCGTTCGATGATCCGCAGCTCCGCCTTCGCGCTTTCCTCGTAGCCTTCCCAGCGCATTAAGCCAAGGATCTCCGTCAGGATCTTCTTGCGCTCCTGCGGCGTCTTAGTCGTGAAGGCATCCGCGCGCCCCTGCTGCAAGAACGCCGAATGCACGAACGTCTCGTGATCGAGGCGCAGCAGGCGGTTGATCTTGAGTTGAGTGGCGCGCATGTTCTGCTCAGTCAGCGCGATCAGCTCGCCGTCCACGCCGATGCTGAAGAGTTCGAGCGTGCCGCTGCTGCCGCTTTTGCGCGTGCGCTGCCGCCAGACGCGGTAAATCGTGCCCTCCTGCTCAAAATCGAGCTGGACGGACATGTCATTCTGCCCCAGGTGGATCAGGTCTTCGTCGCGCTTGGCGCGCGCCTTGCCCCACAGTGCCCAGGTGATGGCATCCAGCAGCGAGGACTTCCCCGCTCCGTTCGCGCCCGTCAGGCAGGCGAGGTGTATGCCGTCGAAGCGCACAGGGTCTGGCGCGCGGTAGGCGAGGAAGTTGTGAATTTCGAGCTTGATGGGGAGCATTATGCGCCTATCTCTGCACGGAGTTGTTCAAGTTGCGATTTCCAGGTTTCGACGCGCATCAGCGCCTCATCGCGCTGCGCATCGGTGAGCGTGGAGGGGAAGGGGAGGGTGTCTGAGCGATAAACGCCCGCATCAAGCATTTGCGTCGCTACGGAACTCTTATAGTAAGCTGCATCGTAGATTGGCTGCATCTCTACAGCCAGTCCATCCCCATGCAGCGGCAAAGCAAAACTCGGAATCGACTCTGACCATCTAAAGCCAATCATCCGCGCACGTTCTAGCGGCAGATGGATGGCGATGTGATAGGGAAAGACATGGAGGTTTGTCGATTTGATCAAGCGCTTTACCGAGCGCGTCAGATCAATTTCCACAACTTGAATGCCTCGGTCGTAGACGAGAATTTCGCGCCGTTGAATGTACGATGATTCGTCATAACGGTCAGATTTGTTGCTTGGAGAAACAATCTCGATAATCGTGACAATCTGACCACTGCCACGCTCATAGATGTGAATAGCATCCAATTCTGGGAGCGGAAGATCGAGTGCGACTCCAGGGTTGACCAACAATGCTTCGGCAATCGCTGGGTAATCTAACCGTACGGGAGCTGGAGACTGTTTTCTGAGACTGATGGTGATATCGGGAATTGTACCTTCTGCGATTTGCAGGCTGGCTTCGCGTGATGCAATTAATCCGCGATCCAGAAGCGGGTCTTGCAGACTGTCCTGCAATTCGCCGATGATCGCACCATGTAGTTGTCGGAAATAGCGACTGTCTTCTGCCCAAGGATCAATCTGACCTGGAAACGGTCCAGTACGTAGCAATTTACGGTTTCGAGACTGCGCGTCTGAACTGCTCATCACTGCGCTCCCATCTTGCATTGCTCCTGCTTATTTTCGCACAGGCGAGCGAGAACAGCAATGAAATGACGGCAAAAAAAGAGCGAACCCGGTCGGCTCGCTCTTTTCAACAGCCACAGCTTTGCGCTGCGCTTAATCCCGGAAGTAGCGACCGGGCTGCGCCTGCGGACCCGGCAGCGTATTGAGGAATTCCTCGTTGGTGTCGGTCTGGCGGATGCTGTTGAGCAACTGCTCGGTCGCGCCCACCTGCCCGATTTCGTCGTCCTCTGCCAGATGCGACCACATGCGCCGCAGCGTGAAGACGCGCTGGAGCACATCGGGACCCAGCAGCAGCTCTTCGCGGCGGGTCGAGGATTGATCGACATCGAAGGCGGGGAAGATGCGGCGTTCCTGGAGCTTGCGGCTCAAGGTCAACTCCATGTTGCCCGTGCCCTTGAACTCTTCGTAGATGCCGTCGTCCATCTTGCTGTTGGTGTTGACGAGGCAGGTGGCGATGATCGTCAGGCTGCCGCCTTCTTCGACGTTACGCGCCGCACCGAACAGCCGCTTGGGCGGATGCACCGCCGACGGGTCGAGACCGCCCGTGAGCGTGCGACCGCTGGGTGGGACGACCAGGTTGTAGGCACGGGTGAGGCGGGTGATGCTGTCGAGCAGCAGCACGACATCGCGCTTGATCTCGACCAGGCGCTTGGCGCGGTTGAGCGCCATCTCCGCCACGCGGACGTGGTTCTGCACCGGGTCGTCGAAGGTCGAGGCGATCACTTCGGCATCAACCGAGCGATCCATGTCCGTCACTTCTTCCGGGCGTTCGCCGATCAGCGCCATCATCAGATGCACATCGGGGTAGTTGTACGAGATGGCGTTGGCAATCTCTTTGAGGATCGTCGTCTTACCAGCTTTGGCTGGCGAGACGATCAAGCCGCGCTGACCTTTGCCGACCGGACAGATGAGATTGAGAAGACGGGTGGAAAGGATGCGGGAGTTGGTTTCGAGGTTGAAGCGTTCAAGCGGGAAAATCGGGGTCAGGTCTTCAAAATTGGGTCGAACTTTCGCTTCTTCGGGGTTCTGCCCGTTGACCGATTCGACCCTGAGAAGACCGAAGTATTTCTCGCTGTCCTTGGGCGAACGCACTTGCCCGACGACCATGTCGCCTGTGCGCAGCCCGAAGCGCTTGATTTGCGTCTGACTGACGTAAATGTCTTCGGGACCTGGCAGGTATTTTTCAGCCCGCAAGAAACCAATGCCATCATCAACGATTTCCAGCACGCCGCCGCGCAGTTTCAGACCCTGCTTTTCGGCATGGTCGCGCATGAGGGCGAGCATTAAGTCCTGTTTCTTGAGACGACTGTATCCGCTGATACTGGCTTCGCGCGCCATGAAGCGCAGATCGTCTAGCGTTTTGTGTTCCAGAGTGGCTATGTCCATATGTGTGACCAGTGGGTAGGAGTGAACGATTAATGGCAAAAGGGTGATGGTGCGCGTGAGCCGCCCAATGTAGAAGGCAGACGAGGCTGAACCGGTCTATCAATACAGTTGAGTTGCTTGCTGCGTAAACCAGGAGAGAGAGGAGATTCTCCCTTCAAGCGTCACTATAGCATAGATTCAGGTCGTGTCAAATCAATTCTCTATATGAATCCCTCCATTTATCTACGTGCGTTTTTTCTCTCCGTGCAAAAGTAGGCGACTGCGCGCTAAAATGGGTGTTCATTGCGCATGTGAGTGAGTTGAGGCGAAATTCGATGGCAAAGGTAGGACTGATTTACGGGTCGAACACGGGCAATACTGAGTTCGTGGCATACCAGATGAAAGATGAGTTTGATAAGCTGCGCCCGGGGCTGGTCGAGGTGCATAACATTGGTCAATCCACGCCCGAAACGCTGATGAAGTACGAGTACCTGGTCATCGGCGTGCCCACCTGGAACACAGGACAGATCCAGGATGACTGGGAAGCGTTCCTGCCCAAGCTGGCGGCGCTCGACCTGACGGGCAAGAAGCTGGCGATCTTCGGCATCGGCGACCAGAATGGCTACGGCTACAACTTCCTCGACGCAGTGGGGATGTTGGGCGATGCCTTTCTGGATCGTGGGGCGCAGCTCTGGGGCATGTGGTCTGCGAAGGGCTACGAGTTCGCCGAGTCAAAGGCGACGGTCGAAGATGTCTTCATGGGCTTGGGCATTGACCAGGACGGGCAGCGTGACCTGACGACCGAGCGCATCCAGAAGTGGGTACCACAGGTGCTGGCGCAGTTCGGCGTCTAAATTCAGGTGATGCGGTGATGGGGCAAGAGGTGATGAGCGGGTTCGTGAGTGGCGCATTGTGGGAATAAGCAGACTAGCAAGCCCACTATGTCGTAGGTCGCCCTCATCACCTCATCACCTTGCTTCCCGCACTACCGAAGATTGTGCCGACTATTTTGTGCAAGTTCACCAACTTCTCATATTTCCCGCTTTACATTCTGCCGTCATTTCCATTAGACTTCTCCCTACGGAAGCGTCAAATTACCCTCGCTTCTCAAAAGTGTCCATCTGCAATATGCAGGAGTTCCCAATGTCTAAACGTGTTTTGGCAGTTGTTTTGCTCGCTATCCTTGCCGTGAGCCTCGGCGTCTCCGCCGTCGCCGCGCAGGATGATATTGTCGTCACCTGGCGCACCCGCCCGGACAATCAGGCAGAAATCGATGTTTATACCGCTCTGAGCGAAAGCATTGATGCGCGTCTCGATGGTATCAGCCTGCAATATCAGGCTGGCGGCACCGAAACTTCAGGTTACGAATCGACCCTCCTGACCGAAGTCGCGGCAGGCACCGCGCCGGACATCTTCTGGATCCCCGGCACGAACGTGGCGACCTTTGCGGGTTGGAATGCTGCCGAAGGTGCCTTCGGCGAAGCTGCCATCGCCAATCTTGCCGAGCTTGCCGCTGCTGATGCGAATTTTAGCGCCGACAATTTCGTTGCTGCGCAAATGGCTCCGCTGACCTTTGACCCGACCGCAATGGCGAGCGATGCTTCGACCACGCTGTGGGGTCTGCCCCGCGACGCTTCGAGCTTCGCGCTCTACGTCAACCTCGACCTGTTCGAGGAAGCTGGTATCCCCACCCCCGCCGAACTGCTGGCGGAAGGCAACTGGAACTGGGAGACCTTCACCGAAACCGTCATCGCGATTGGCGAACTCGGTGATGATATCGCTGGTTTCGGTCTGAACGCCTGGTGGGCGAACTGGTGGCTGTTCATGAATGCAGCGGGCGGCGGTTACTTCAGTGAAGACACCACCCAGTGCGCGCTGAACAGCGAAGAAAACCTGGCTGCGATGCAGTTCCTGACCGAACTGTACGGCTCGGGCGAAACCGTTCCCTTTGGCACCGACAGCGAACCGCCCTACCTGGCGGGCAACGTTGGTATGTTCATGAATGGTCGTTGGGCGACTCCCAACGCGCTGAACGCGGAATTCAACTGGGATTACGCAGAAGTCCCCGCCGGTCCTGCTGGTCAAAGCAACTGGCTGTTCTGGGGTGCTTATGTTGTGAACGCCAACTCGGTTCAGGACCCGGATCGCGCCGCTGCCGTCTGGCAGGTGCTGTCTGAACTGACGAGCGTCGAGTCGCAGTCAACCACCGCCGCGCTGGGTGCCAGCATGCCGAGCCGTGTCGGTGACAGTGCGCAGCCTGCGGTCGATGCCTTCCTGGCTTCGGTCCCCGGCAAGAACAATGAAGCATTCATCAACGCTCTGGGCTACGGCGTGGCGGAAGCCCCGCTGTGGACCGGTCCTTGGGGTGAAATCGACGCCATCGTCAGTGCCGAAGTGACCAAGGTCATCAACGGCGAGACCACGCCCGAAGAATTCCAGGCGAGCATCTGCGACCAGGTTAACCCGCTGCTGTCTGGCGGCATGTAACCTGTAGAGTCTGAAAGTTAAAGCAAAGGGCGGGGCTTGTGCTCCGCCCTTTTGTATTTCAGTGAAGTTTTCAAAGTAACTCTGTCCCTGCTGTCACGTTTCACTTTCCGCCTTCTAACTCTTTCCAAACAATTGTTGTAACAATACCTCCGAAAAGCCACAGCCTGCGCTACAATGGAGCATGTTAGATTCTTTCAGCATGATATGCATGGGTTGGAGGCGGGTGTGGCTCGCTTTGAAAACAAATATGTGATTGGCTTGACGGGCAATATCGCAGTTGGAAAGAGCGTCGTGCGGCGTATGCTCCAGCATCTTGGCGCATACACCATCGATGCCGACGGGCTTTCTCATCAGGCGATGATGCCCGGTGCGCCCGCCTACAAACCTGTGGTCGAGATGTTCGGCAAGTACATTTTGGATGCCAATGGGCAGATCAATCGCGGCAAGCTCGGCGCAATCGTCTTCGCGGTGCCGGACGCGCTGGCGACTCTGGAAAGTATGGTGCATCCAGTCATTGGCGGGGCAATTGGTCAGCTCATCCAGCGCTCTTCGCAGCGCGTCATCGTCATCGAGGCGATCAAGCTGCTGGAAGGCAATCTGGCGTTGTTGTGTGATGCCGTCTGGGTGGTGGACGCGCCGAGGTCAGCCCAGGTCGCTCGTCTGGTCAAAGAGCGCGCCATGAGTGAGGCGGACGCGATAAAGCGCATTGAAGCGCAGAACCCGCAGGCAGCCAAGCTCGCGCGCGCAAGTGTCGTCATCAACAATGGCGCAGATGTCGATCTGACCTGGAAACAGGTGCAGGATGCCTGGAATCGCATCCCGAAAGAGACGGCTGCGCCCGTACCTGCCTCATTCCTCGCGCCAGCACGACATGACGCTCCCTTGGTCAAGCCGATCTCCTCCGCTGCGCCATCGACGGCAGCACCGAAATCTCATCCCGCCGAAATCGTCATCAGGTCGACCGAAACTCAGGAGACCGTGGTTGTTGATGGGATTCGGGTCAAACGCGGGACGCCGAACCATGCACAGCAGATCGCCGATTTCATCAGTCGTATGTCCGGGCGTTCGGTCAGCCGGATGGATGTCATGCTTGGCTTCGGGCAGAAGAGTTACTACCTCGCGCTGGATGATCACGGAAGTATCACGGTGTTGGGTGGCTGGCAGGTCGAAAATCTGATCGCAACGGTGGATGAGCTGTATGTGGCAGAGGATGCGCCGCTGCCGGGCGCGATCGTCTCGCTCATCACCGAGATCGAGAATGCCGCGCGCACGCTGCAAAGCGAGGTCTGCTTCGTGTACCTGCCCAGCAGCGGTGACCCGGCGATTCGCGGCGGGTTTGTGCGCGCGGGCTACACCACCCTGATGGTCGATGACCTGACGTCGCCCGCGTGGCGCGAATCGGCAAGCGAACAGCTTCGTGACGGGCGCGTGGGCTTAATGAAGGCGCTGCGCGAAGACCGCGTGACAAGACCGATTTAGCAGGCGACAATCTGGACGAGGACAGCCAGGTCACTGTGCTGCTGGTCTTTGGAGAGGCAGGACGGCGTCTGACCATGACACGAAACAAAAACCCCGACCGATGAGGTCGGGGTTTTTGTTTGCGGCGCGGCTGATTGTCCCTCTAAAAATTAGGGGCTACTGGCTCCCACGTTTCGGCATTTCCGGGTTGCCAGGGTTGAAGTGCTTCATGATGACCAGCGGCTCGGTGGTGCTCAGATTGGTGATCGTCACGCCTTCGCGCGCCGCACCGACAGCGACGAAGAACTCATCCTCGGTCATCTGCCCGAAGCGGATCATCGACGGCGCGGAGATCGGGTGCGCGCCAAAGCGTCCGTAGCCCTGCATGGTGATCGCGCCGTAGGCAACCGGATCGCGCACAACGACGGTACGCCCTGGCAGCACCGTCAGTTCTTTGGCGCTGAAGTACGGGCTGCCGTAGACGACCCACTTCTCTCCGTAGCCCTGTTCTTGAACTGCCATCTCGCCATGCACAGGACGCGGCGCGCAGAAATGATTCTCGGCAAAGTTCGGGTCGATGTTCGCTTCCCAGTCCATCATCGACATGATGTAGTCGAGGTCGTTCTTGTGCCCTTCGGGGACATCCTTGACGACCAGATCCCAGCCGACGACCTGCTGATCGAAAATAAGGGACTGCCACATCGAGAAGACATCGCTGGCACGCTGAGGCTCGTAGGTGCAGAGCGTACCGGGCGCGTGCAGGATGCCAGGCGGCACATCCCAGCCCGTGCCGAGCTGGAGGCGATATGCCTTGGAGAGACCGAGAATATTGTTGTCGCCTTCTTCCCAGCGCGCCATGCAGTCACGCACCTGGTCGGGCGTCGTGCCTGGCTCGAAGCCGAAAAACGTGTAGGGGTACTGCGCGTTGGTCTGGTTGTACTGCGGGGGATAGTAATACGCTTCCGGCTTGCCGAGTTTGCCGACCGCCGCCGCCATTTCGTCGCTCTGATGGAGGTGATGCGGCAGTGGGTACATGTTGTCGAAGAACTTGGAATACATGACCCAGCCGCCGTACTTTTGCACGACATCCGCGCCCAGGATGGCATCGCCCATCGTCGCCATCGCATCGTGCAGCGTAACTTTGTGCCCGTCGGCGACATGGATGTAGCTGAGACCTTCGTCCTCCGGCGTGCCAGGTCCGTTATCCGCGACGATGGTCGAGGCGAACCAGCGTTCGTCGATCCCGCCACGGCTCGCACCGAGCGCGTACAGATCGGCAGGATGCAGGCGTAGCCGTCGACCGGGCACGCAGAAGGAGCGCGGCACCCAGGTCGGCATCAGGCGGACGATGCCTTTGCCCTGGTCGAATGCCTGATGAATCAATGCGGAGAGAGCATGATCAGTCATGATGAAGGGTTATCCTTGTGCAAGAAGACTTGTGGCTCGGATTGTACCGCGCAAAAAAGCTTATGGGGCTACTCTCCTGCCAGTCGGACGAATTGCAGCGTGTCGCGCAGGTGACCATCGGGCGCGCGGGCGTCGCGCCGCAGCGTCGCTTCCAGCGTGTAACCCGCGCGTTCCGCCACGCGGGCGCTGCGCACGTTGCGCGCGTCGCAGCGGATGACAATACGCTCGGCGTGCAGATGCTCGAAGGCGGCGCGCGTCAGCGCCTCGACCGTCTCGGTCACGAAGCCCTGCCCCTCGCGGCTGCTGCGCACCCAGTAGCCGATCTCGAAGCTGGGCACGCTCCAATCGCGCGGGTGTAAGCCGCTCGCGCCGACGAGCAAGTCTGTTTCGCGCTCCCAGAGCAGGATGGGGAAGTCCTCGCGCCGACGATAGCGTGAGGCGTTTTCGCGCGCGAACTCTTCCGTCTCGTGTAGGGTTGGTATCTCGCGCGCCCAGAGCATCCACTGATGCAGGCTGGCGAAACTCTCACGGATGGCGTCATTGATCGCCTTGGCGTCCTGCGCGCGTGGGGCGCGCAGCACCAGACGTGGAGTCGTGATCGTATCGGGGAAGGGGATCAGTGAAGAAGTCATGACGATTTCTCAAAGGTGTAAACAGACATACTTAAGCCTACAGCAGGGCGCTACGCTCTATACTCTAGGATAGCAATCATTTTCGCTTATCAGGAGCGTCTCGCAATGGCGGATGTGCGCGCACAACTCTTGCAGGCTTACAATTGGATCAAAGAGGGCAAGAAGGCGGAAGCAGAAGCGCTTCTCATCCGCATTCTGGGCAATGACGAAAAGAATGCCGATGCCTGGTGGCTGCTGGCGAATGCGCTGACAGACCCTGCGGAACAGTCAGAAGCGCTGGATCAGCTCCTGGAGATTCGCCCAGGGGACGAAAAGGCGCAGAAGATGCTGGCGCGGCTGCGTCTGACGCCGCCTTCCTCGCCCGTACCGCCGCGCCCCACGCCTTCATCCGCTTCACGCACTGCTGCGTCTCCGCCGCCGCCGGTCTCGCGCCCCGCTGCGCCGCCGCCACCTGTTTCGCGCCCGACCGATCCGTTCGAGACCGTCGAAGATGACAGCGATCCGTTCGCGGATGTCAAAAGCAGTGACAATGACCCCTTCGCGGAAGTGAACGACTCGCGCAGGACGCGCAGCGACGATCCGTTTGACGACGACGAAGATCCCTTTGCTGTGGCGGCGGTTGCACCCAAGAAGAAGCCCGCTCCCAAGCCTGAACGCCCGCCCTCTCGCTGGGATTCCAAGGCTGAACCGGAGAAGAAGGGCAACTCGCTGCTGATCGTGCTGGGTATCATCGCGGCGGTTGTCATCATCCTCGGCATCATCTGCGCTTACGCAGTGATTCAGTTCCAGCGTGGGATGCAGGAGATGGTGACCGAGGTCATGAGCGACCCGACACTTCAGGCGGCATTGACCGACCCGACGCTTCAGGCGGCGTTCGGGGCAGCCGGCGGGCTGGAAGGATTTGCTGACAATCGTCTGCCCAGTGGTACGACTTCGCGGGGGTCCCTGTTCCCCAATCAGTCCAAGAGCGCGGTGGTCGATACGTTCGTCGATGACTCGTGGATTTTTGACGGCGATGGCGGCGCTGCGTACACCATCGAGGTGGTTTCGACCGACAGCGACCTAGACCCGCAGCTTGCCATCTATGGCACTGACAACCAGCTCATCGGCGCAAACGACGATATCGACTTCATGGAGAACCGCAATTCGCGCGTCCAGTTCACCGCGTCGCAGGACGGCATCTACACGATCATCGTCAGCGCCTTCGGGCAGGGCGGCAGCTACGAGGTGATCGTGCGGCGGTAGAAGATAGCAAATTATCGAATTAGCAGATTAGCTTTGGCTCTGTAGCTTTGAAAACCTGTCGAGCTATGAGGCTATTCTGCTAATTTGCTAATCCGCTTCCTCGCTAATTCGCTTCATGGCACGCTGAACGGCACCTCGAAGGGCTGCTGGACGAAGTTGCCATCCAACCCGATCACGACCAGGCGCAGGCGATAGCTGCCGGAGGGCAAGCCCGGACCCGGCAGCGTCTCCAGGACGCCGTCGATGACCGCGTTATTGTGGATGCTGCCGATGGTCGTCCAGTCGCCAAAACCTCCGCCAATCACCTCCAGCTTGTAGAACTGCGCCTGGTCAAATGTGAACTGCACCGTGCCGATGATCGGCGTGTTGTCCGTGATGACCTGGTTGGCGACCGGGCTGCTGATGAACGCCTGTATGACGGGCGGACCGAAACCGCCTCCGCCCAGGTTGATCAGGTCAGGCGTGCAGGCGATGGTCGGGAGGAAGGCAAGACCGTTGTTGCGGGCATAAATCTCTGCCTGCACGGCGTCGGCAGGGACGGTTGGCGGCGCGATGAAGAGCTGCTCACGCGCACCTGCGGCGCTGCTCGCAATTTCGATGGGCACCTGGCAGTAGAGGGGTGACGGCGGCGTCGGCTGCCCCGGCGCGACGGCGATGGTGATCTGGGAGCCGATCTCGGGGGGGATGGTCTGGACGAGAACACGGTAAACATCCGGCTCGACCTCGCGCAGCCAGGGACCCGCGGCGGGCGGGGCATCCGGCGTCGGCAGCGGCTGTGGCGGGTAATTCAGATTGCCTGTGCCGTCCGGTAAACCCGCTGGCGTATCGAGGTAATAGTCTTGCAGGGATGCACCACAGTCGGTCGCGGGTTCGCGGAGCTGGCTGATGGCGCAGACCGCGCGCAGCGATAAGCCGTTGGGTGGCGGAAGCTGGTCGCTCATGAGCTGCCCATCGGTCGCAAACGCGCTGATCATCCGGTTATCGCCATGAATCGTGCGCATAACCTGATTCCAGATCGGCGCGGCACCGCTGACACCGCTTGTATTGACCATTGGCGTGCCATCGCTGTTGCCAACCCAGACGCCGACGGCGACATTGCGCGTGTAGCCGACCGTCCAGTTGTCGCGGAAGTTGTCGGTCGTGCCCGTCTTGACGGAAGCAGCAATCGCACCCAGGTCGAGCGGATTATTCGACCCGAAAGCGGGCAGGCGCGCGTTGTCGTCTGCCAGGACATCTCCGATGATGAAGGCAATACGGGGGTCGAGGATTTGCAGTCCGTAGCCGCCGCGATTGACCGTGTTGCCGTTCTGCGAGCCGCGTGGACAGCTATTTTCGTACTGGTAGAGGATGTTGTCGTTGTTATCGAGCACGCACAGGATCGATGTGGAACGGACGAGCGTGCCGCCGTTGGCAAACACCGTGTAGCCGCGTGTCAGCTCCAGCAGAGTCATTTCGCCACCGCCCAGTGTGAGCGAGACACCATACTGGCTGGCGTCGTTGCCAAGCGTTGCGACACCGAAGCGTGCCATGAAGTTGAGATAGTAATCTACGCCCACCTGCCGCAGCGTTTGCACAGCCGGGACGTTGTAGCTGTTGGCGAGCGCGGTGCGGATGCGCACGGGACCATGGAAGGTGCGGTCATAGTTGAGCGGCTGGTAGCCGTTGATGTCGGTTGGCGTATCCCAGATGATGTCGCCCATCGTGCGCCCTTGTTCGAGCGCGGCGGCATAGGTGAACGCCTTGACGGTGCTGCCCGGCTGGCGAGGCGAAATTGTGACGTTGACGCGCCCGTCGATGGCGTCGTCGTTGTAATCCACGCTGCCGACCATCGCCAGGATTTCTCCGGTCGTCGGTTTCATGACCAGAACTGCGGCATTGCTGACGGCGTTGCCCGCCAGCGCCGCGACCTGCTCGCGGGCGACCGACTGCGCCATCGCGTTGATGCCCAGGTCAACAGTGGTGTAGACCTGCAAGCCGCCGCGCGCGATTTGTTCGGGTCCGTAGCCGAGTTCGACCATCAGGCGTTCCAGCTCGTTCTGCGCGAAGACGGTGAAGTGCGGCGCGCGCAGCGGCACATCCTGCGGGTTATAGGTCAAGCCCTGGCGCAGCGTTTCGTCACGCTCGACAGCGGTGATGTAACCGACCGTCACCATGCGGTTGAGGACGAGCTGCCAGCGGTCGCTGACTGCCGCCTGTACCGCGGGGTCGGGATCGAGCGGGTTGAGGTTGGCGGGTGCCTGCGGCAGCCCGGCGAGCAGCGCGGCTTCGCCCAGCGTCAAATCCTGCACATCCTTGCCGAAGAAGGTCTGCGCCGCAGCCTGCGCGCCATAGGCGAGGTTGCCGTAGTAGATCTCGTTCAGGTAGAGCGTGAGGACTTCCTGCTTGGGCAGGCGGTTGCTCAGGAGCGCCGCCAGGATGATCTCCTCGACTTTGCGCTGGATGCTGCGTTCGGCGCGATACTCGAAGTCGAACAACACGTTGCGCACCAACTGCTGTGTGATGGTGCTGCCGCCCGTGCCCGCGCCGCCGATGCCGACGTACTGAAGGAAGGCGCGCACGGTCGCCGGAATCTCGAAGCCGGGGTTCGTCCAGAACGAGTCATCTTCGATAGCGACCGTCGCGTTGATCAGGTCTTCCGGGAACTGCTCAAAGCGCACGTTGGTGCGCCGCCCCTCGCCGAATGCCTCCCAGAGCTGTTCGCCGTTGCGGTCATAGAAGAAGGTGCTCTGGAAGTTTTGCGTCGTGCCGACGCTCGCCACCTGCGCCTGATAGCGCTCCTCAAGCTGCCCGCCAAGCGTGGCAGTGAGCAGAATGATCAGCAAGGTCAAACCACCGCAAAACGTCGCCGTCAAGCCGCCAAAGACCATCAGGCAGCCGGGTGTGCAGCCGAGGATGCGGCGTCGGCGCGGGCGCACTGGACGCTGCGGCGGCATCGGGACGCCGGGCTGACCGGGTGGATACGCCTGCTGGTAGTTTGGCGGCGGATAGTATGGCTGCTGGCTCTGTTCAGTAATGGGTGAGGGCGAAGGCTGCGGCACGCCATCGGTTCCGGGGCGGGGCTGCCGCGAGACGGGTGGCAGCCGCTTGCTCGACGGTGGTCGCCGCACGACGACGGGTTCCTGACGGGGCGCAGCGGCTGGCTGCGCGGGCGGGGCGGGTTCGACGTGTTGCACAGGCACATGCACCATCGTGTGTTCCAGCGGCACGATGTGCGGCACGGTGTAGCCCGCCGGGATGTTGCGAGGATCTTCCGGGTGGAAGTCGGGGTTGGGGTCCATGCCACCGCTGCCGGGGAGCGTCTTCTTGGGGTCGTGCCCGGGTTCATTGGGCAGCGCCTGTGTCGGCATCATGTGCGGATCGGGAGGCAGCGTTGGGTCGGTCGCTTCGACGGCTGCTTCCTGTGGCGCAGCGGGTGCGGGGGTATTCGCGATTGCCGCTTCGTCAATGATCACCATGTCCGCTGTTTCGTCGTCCGCGTGGGGCGGCTCCGGGATGGTATTGGGGCGTGTGTACATCGGCGCTTCGGCGGAGTCTTCGGGCAGTGGGAAGTCGTCGCCGGGGGTGTCTTGTGGGTTGCGAAGCTCGTCGTTGTCGGGCATCGTCGGCATGAGTCGTACTCTTTCTCGATAACGCTGTGATTGTATCAGACATACCCTGCGGATGCGTGTTGGCAAGCCCACGCGCGTCCTCATGTGGATGCACGATTGCCCTACGGGTAGGCTACGGCAATCGCGTATAATGGATGTTCGGATGAGTTGTATTTATGTCGGTTTTCGGACAAGGCACGCCTTGTCCCTACACACACGTTGGGTTATCCGTTAGGGATGAGGCATGCCTCGTTCGCGCTTGAGGTATATGTTCCTGCACGCCGAATTCATGTACAAGCCGCGCTCGACCGATCAAGCTGCGCGCTCGACCTTCGACACTAACCTGCGCAGCCGCCTGGGTGCCTTATCCCCTGCGGACACAGTACTGCTGATCTGTGACTCCGAGGCGACCATCGACAGCCTCAAGCCACTGATGAGCGAATTCTCGCACCTGCCGACTGAATACGTTATCGCCAACCCGCAGCCACGCGAGACGCAGACAGATACGCCAACGCGCTGCGAGTGGGAAGCGCCCGACGCCTGGCGACAGATGGAGATGAGCGACCGTTGGGCGCGCATCCTGGTCGCGCTGCGAAGAGCGGCGCAGATAGGCGGCGACGGTTATCTCATCATGCCTGCTCATGAGGCTGTGTATCGTCGTGACCTGCTTGAGCAGATGGTTGCGCTTGCCGAGGAAAAGCGTGCCGAGACGGGCAAATGGCACGCGGTCAGCCCGATAGGAGATAATCCGTTGATAAGGCGGAGACGGACGTCATTCTTGGCGTCCCTACAGGATCACCCCAGGGAGTCCATTCTTGGCGTCCGTTCTGTTCACGTAAACCTGCAAGCGCGTCATTCAACCCGCGATGTCTTCACTGCTGGGTTCGACCGCGAGATGCTCGACCATGTTTGTGAAGGCGGGCAGGGATTTTGGGGCAAGATGGGGATGATCCCGTTCGCGGTGTGCGGAGAGGTAGCACGCGCCGTCAATACCGATGCATGGGAAGACGATCTTGAGATCGACCGGACGATGCATGAGCTGGGGCATGGCACCACCTGCCTCAAGGTACAACGCAGCGTGTATCACCTGCAATATGGTGTGCCGTTCTTCCAAACGCCCGAAAATGTGCGCCAGACCATCACCCGCCATCTCCATTACTCGCTAAAAATCCCTGGTGATAAGCCGAGTGCGCTGCAATCGCCACCCAGCCAGCGGTCGCTCTATCGTGCGCGCACTGACGCAGGCTATTCCCGCGCGCTGGCAGCCGCCGATGTGCTCATCGCCCAGTGCGACGCCGAGATGCGCGCGCGCGTTGCGCAGTACGGCTGCTCGTGGGTCGATTGGGGTGCATATCGGTACGTGGCGCGCCCGCGCGACCCCGCCGTCGAGGTCTGGAAGCAGGGATGACCCATCTGCTATAATGCGCGCATAGTCACGAAGTGAAACGGGGTAAGTCTTATGATTCCAGGTGGGGATTTGAAGAAGGGCGTCACGCTGCGCGTAGACGGCAAGCTGATGCGCGTCCTCAAGAGCAAGTACAACAAGCCGGGACGCGGCACGGCGTATATGGATACCCAACTCCTCGATCTGGAGACGGGCAACACGGTCAATCGCATCTTCAACGCGGAAGAGAAGCTCGAAGATCTGTATGTCGAGCAGGAACCCTGCGAATACCTGTACGATGATGGGCAGTTCCTGCACTTCATGAACAAGCAGACCTACGACCAGTACGAAGCGCCTTATGCGCTCTTCGGCGAGGATAAGCCGTATCTGAAAGAGAACATGGAACTGGAACTGCGCATCTACGACGGCAAGCCAATCGATTATGTGCTGCCGACGACCGTGAGCTACACGGTCGCGGAGGCGGAGGTCGCGGTGGTCGGCGACAGCGCGGGCAGCGTAACCAAGCGCGTCAAGACCGAGACGGGGCTGTCTGTCCAGGTGCCGATCTTCATCAAGGAAGGCGAGCAGATCCAGGTCGATACCCGCGACGGTTCTTACGTCGGGCGGGGGTAGCGGACGACCACTGTCTCGTCCGCAAATGCGGGTAGACACGCGAGTCTGCCCTTACATCCTGGCACTCTGAGCAGACTGTTGTGACAACTGCCCAACCCCTGGGCAGTTGTTTTTGTTTTCGTTCGCTATTCGTTACACTGCGGCTGATAAGAGCTTTCTTCCGAGGAGTCTTTAATGGCTGCAACTACAAGCACGATGGGAACCCCCACCCAACCTGCTGCCTCTCAGCAAACCCCTGTCATCATGCTGATCGCCATCTGGCATTTCCTGATCGCCCTGGGCTTGGTCTTTGGCGCGATCCAGGTGTGGAACTTACCCAGCATGGCGGGTGCGAACGCGACGATTGACCAGATCCTCCGCCTGGGCGATGTCGTACGGGTGTTCATTATCGGCCTGCTTGGGATCGGGATCGTCGGCGCGGTCATCAGCGGCGTGCAGATCATGCGGCTGAACAACGGCGGGCGCTTGATTGGGCTGCTGCTGAATATTTTCCTCTTTGCGCTGTCACTCCTTTATTTCGGGCATGTACTCGGTCTTTACATTGGCATCGACTCGCTTGCGACAGGTATCTGGCGCAACGCGATCTGGCTGCTCGGCATCCCGATTGGCTATGTCGTGATCTGGCTCGGCAACAAGGTCGCGCCGAGCGAAGAAGCGCGCGACACCCTGCAGAAGGTCGGCTTGGGGATCATGGGTCTTGCCCTCATCGTCGTGCTGTGGAACTCTGGGCTGTTGCAATCGGCGGCAGATTTCGCGCGCGCTTTCTTCCAGCCCATCGCGATCATCACCTTCATCCTGATGGCGCTGTTTCTGCTGGTCGGCATGTATCTCGTGCGCAGCGGTTATACCTTTGGCGAGACGATAGCCGAGCGCGAAAGCTGGCAGGGCTGGCTGTTCCTGATGCCGAACTTTGTCAACTTTCTGCTGTTCTTCGCCCTGCCGCTGCTGCTTTCGTTTTACCTGAGCTTCACCAATTACAATGCCATCAGTCCGGCGCGCTGGATCGGCTTCGACAACTACAGCCGCTTGCTGAGTCTGGAAATCAAGACAGTCCCTGTGGAGCAGTCCTCCAGCGGCGTGCTGACCTTCGGATATTCCCCGCTGACAGAAGTCGAACTGGGTGCCAATAAGCTGATCATCGGCGCGCGAGACACCTTCTTCTGGATTAGCCTCGGCAACACCTTCCGCTACTGCATCATGCTGCTCCTGTTGGGCGTGCTGCCGGCACTGCTGCTGGCGATCCTGCTCAACTCCAAAATACCGGGGATGCAGTTGTTCCGAGCGGTCTTCTTCCTGCCGTCGATTGCCGCTGTCGTCGGCGTAGCGCTGATCTGGCAGTGGTTATACGACCCGGTCATTGGCTTCATCAACGCGGCGCTCAAGTTCTTCAATCCAGATGCCCAGGTCAACTGGTTGAGCGACCCCAACGTCATGCTGATCGCGGTCGTGGTCATGGCTGCATGGCAGGTGATCGGCTTCAACGCGGTGATCTTCCTGGCAGGTTTGCAGGCGGTCCCCCGTGAGCTGATGGAGGCGGGGAAGGTGGATGGCGCGGGACCCGTAACGCGCTTCCTGCGCATTACGCTCCCGATGATCGCCCCGACGACTTTCTTCGTCGTCGTCACCACGCTCATCTCCGGCTTGCAGGCGTTCAGCGAGATGTACGTCCTGCTGTGGGCGACGAGCGACAACGCGCGCCTGACGACGGTTTACTATCTGTACGAAGAAGGATTCGAGCGCTTCCAGTTCGGCAGCGCCAGCGCAACTGCCTGGCTGCTGTTCGGCGTCATCTTCATCGTCACGCTCATCCAGTTCCGCCTGTCGAACCGCAGTTCGGCGTACCAGGATTAGAGATATATGGCTACCAACATCAAAACCCAGGTCAATTACGCCGAACTCGCGGCGATACGCGAACGCAATGAGCTGATCCGTCTATGGGTGGTGCGCATCGCCGTGTACATCCTGCTGATCGCCGTCGCTTTCCTGATGCTGTTTCCGTTCCTTTACATGGTATTCACGTCGCTGAAAACCGCGACCGATGTCTTCCATTCGCCGCCGCGTCTGCTGCCGTATTCGTCCATCACCGCCGAATATGAAGGGGAGCAGTATCCCCTGTACATCGTCACCGTCGATGGGCAGGAACGCCAGATGATCGACACCGGCGATTCTGCGCGGTTTGGCTTTTTCACGACCCCCGACCTGATCAACGTTGACGAACCGCGTCAGAGCCAGATCGTCGTGCAGCTACCTCTCGAAGCGGTCGAAGGCGTGGCGGGCAGCGCCGTCGAAACCGGGCAGACGGTCGAAGTTGGCGGCGAAGCGTTTGACTTGTTCGATGTGACAATTGATGGGCAGACGCAGCAGTTGGCGCTGGCATATCGCGGCGGTCTGGCGCGCATGATCGACCCCAACGAGCCTTCGGTCGTCACCTATGCCAACGCGCGCACCACGCCGCAGGTGGAACGCCTGGAGTTCCAGTGGCGCAACTACGAAGCCGTTATCAACCAGCGCAACCTGGATCGCTCGCTGATCAATACAGCGGTCGTCACATTCCTTGTGACAGCGGGGCAGGTCATCACTTCGCTGCTGGGTGGCTACGCCTTCTCGCGAATGCGCTTCCGGGGACGTGATGCCGTTTTCCTGGTCTATCTCGGCACGATCATGATCCCGTTTGTCGTATTGATCATCCCGCTCTACCAGCTCATGGTGGTGATCGGCTGGCAGGATCATCTCGTTGCGCTGATTTTGCCCTGGATCTTCACCGCTTACGGCACATTCCTGATGCGTCAGTTCTTCATCACCATCCCCAAGGAGCTGGAAGAAGCGGCGCAGTTGGACGGCTTGAGCCGCTTCGGCATCCTGTGGCGAGTCTTCGTCCCGCTCAGTGGACCCGCCATTGCGACTCAGGCGATCATCACCTTCCTGTATGCCTGGAACAGCTTCATCTGGCCCCTGGTTATCATCAGCGAGGGCAACACGCCCAATCATGTGGTGACCCTGACGCTGAACCAGCTCCGTAACGCGGCGCAGAGCGAACCCAATATCATGCTGACAGGCGCGGCGGTCGCAATTCTGCCGCCGCTGATTCTCTTCATTCTGGCGCAGCGCTACTTCGTCGAAGGCATCGCAAATACTGGCTTGAAGTGATACCCCCGGAAAAAACCGCACCAGCGGCACCCGAACCCTCTGCTGACGGGCAGGCGCCGCTGGAAGCGGCGTCCTCGCGCCCGCCTGGACGCGCGGCAATGCTTATTCGCAACACGCTGTCGATACTCGGCAGCGATATTGCCAACCGCGCTTCCAGCTTCGCGCTGTACGCGCTCATCGGGCGCTTTCTAGGGGAGTTCGCTTTTGGGCAAACACAGCTCGCCCTGACGTTTTTCTACGTCGGGTGGAGCCTCGCGGGTTTGGGCATCAAGTATTATCTGATGCGCGAGCTGTCGGAACAGCCAGAAAAGACCGACGGCTACCTGGTCAATGGTTCCGTGCTTGTGGTGATGGCGAGCGTGGTCGTCTTTGCCGCGCTTATCGGCGTGGTGATCCTGTCCGGGTACCGCGAGGAGACCGCACTCGCCATCGTGCTGATGGGGGTCACGATCATTCCCTACACGCTGATGATGGTCACCGAAGGGGTGTTCATTGGGCGTGAGAAGATGCACCTTGTCTTCATCGTGAATGCCCCGGTCAACCTCCTCAACATTGTCATCAGCTTCATCGCCCTGAGCATGGGTGCAAGCCTCCTCACGATCATCGCGTTCCAGGTGATCGCATATGGGCTTATCCTCTGCCTGGAATGGTACCTGATGCTGCGTTACGTCACGAAACCGCGCTTCAGGGTGGACTTTCGCGTCCTCCGCACGCTGTTCAGCGGTGCACGCTCATTCTTCGGCATTGAGGCAACCGTGGCAGTGATGGCGCTGCTGCAACCTTATCTCGTCTCACGGGTGGCGACGGAGATCGATGTCGGCTTGTATGGCGCGGCTGGGCAGCTCTCCAGCCCGATCATGCTGGTCATGATGAGCGTCATCAACAGCTTGCTGCCGACTCTGACCCGGCAGGGCAAAGCAGGGTATCGCACATTGAAGGTCAGCGCGGAAAAGCTGATCGAGATCACGCTTGGGACAACCCTTCCCGCCGTCACGGGGGTGATCCTGCTTGCCCCTCAGATCCTGGTCTTTCTCTATGGGCGCGAGTCATTCGCTGAGGCGACCATTTATCTACGCATCGTGATGCCGATGCTGATCGTGCGTGCTGTGATACAGGTTGTGGGTATTCTGCTGTATGCCAGCAGTAATGAGTCGGTCAACCTGCGTATCACGGTGATCATGACGGGTCTGAGTCTGATTGTGAATATACTGCTCATCACGCGCTTGGGGGCGATGGGCGCAGCCTATGCAAACCTGCTCCTGACGTTCGTCGATCTCGGTCTGCATTATCTCTTCATCTGGCAGCGCATGTCGATCATCGTCGATCCACTGCCTGCATCATGGCGTCCGGCGCTGGCAAGCCTGGCAATGGCACTCGTCCTGCTGGCTCTGCCGCAAGACCTGCATGTGCTGGTGAGCATAGGGGTTGGGGTGATCGTCTACGCGGTGGCGTTTGGGATTCTGCTGCGCATCACGATTGGTCCGCCAGCCAAGATCCGCGAGTACTTTCTACGTCGCCCTAAGGAGATTATCGCCGAGCAGGACGCTCGGCTTGTCCACGCAGCCAGAGAGATCAGGTGAGGCGAACTTTCATGCGTCGTTTAGCGCTGTGCTCGTTCGTCCTCCTGTTCGCCTTCAGCCTTTTGCTGGCGGGGGTGCGGGCGCGTGCCACGCCGGATGACCGTCTGCGCGAGATGCTGCTGCCACCGGAAGGCTGCGCGCCACCTTGCTGGATGGGAATTCAGGCGGGAACGACAAGCGCAGATGAGGCGGAAGCCATTCTGCGGGCGCATCCCTGGGTTGAATCGATCAACCGCACGCCGCTCAACATCTCGTGGCGCTGGAACGGTGATCAACCCGAAGGGATCACGCCGGATGCCCAGGGCTTGATCTATCTGCGCAGTGCCAACGCGCCGATTGTCGAGACGCTGAGGATTGCCCTGGACGTGCGTTTTGGCGATGCCTGGGCGCTGTTTGGGGCACCAGGCTCCGCGCAACTGATGCGCCCCAGCCGCTACACCGCTTATCTGATCGCCGATTTTGAGCGGGTGGGCGTTCAGGTCATTTCGTCGATGCGCTGCCCAGCGACACCGGGGTCATACTGGACTGGGCAGCTTAGTCTGCATCTGGGAGCGCTGACGTTCACGGAACTGATGAACAATACGCCCTACGGCATCTTTCAGCAGCCGGGTTGGTGGCGCTTTATGAATCCGTGTCGGCGGCTGGTGGCGCGTTAGCCAGCCACTGCCACGAAGTCGATCTCGATTTCGACCTCTTCTTCTACATTGGCGACGCCGGGCACGCTGGGGATCGTCAGTCCGTAAGACTCGCGTGTGACGACTGTTGCTGCGCTGCCTTCGAGACGGGTCTCGGAGACGGGCGTGACGGTGACCTCAAAGGTGACCGTGTTGGTGATGTCGCGCAGTTGCAGGTCGCCTGTGATCTGGAAGCTGAACGCTTCGCCCATGGTGACGGACTCTGGCAGACCGCTGATTTCGGTCGGCGTGAACTGGGCGAACTCAAACTGATCCTGCGAGGATTGCAGGATCTGTCCACGAATGGCACGGTTACGGAATTCGTTGTCGGTCGCCAGGGAGCGCACGTTGATGCGAATGACGCCCACTTCGGATGCGGCGGGCGCAGCGAAATCAACAGCGATTTGCCCGGCAATCTGATTGGTCGCGCCGACGACGGTGACGCGTTCGCCACGCAGGTCTTCGTCGAGGATGAAACGGACTTCGCTTTGCTCCGGGTCAATGTCGAAGACGGCTAATTCCTGAGCGGGCGCAGCTGCTTCGGTGGTGCTTTCTGCTGCCGTCGTTGCTTCGGCGGTCGGCTGGATGGTTGCGACAGAGGCTGTCTCGGCAGTCGCTTCTTCTGTGGCTTCGGGCGTTGCCTCGGCGGTGGGTGTGGTTCGGTCGGAGAGGTCGAGCGTTGGAGCGCTGATGGTTGCGCTGGGGGTGCCGCTGCCGCCGCTGAACCAGATGAAAGCAGCCACTGCCAGTGCCAGGGCGATGGCGATGAGCACCAGGGTGATGATGGTGCGCTGATTGTTGCGCATTGAAACTCTCCTCATAGAAGCGAAAAACCTACCATCATGATAGATGCTTCAGTGAGCTTCAACGTTACTTGGCGCAGCCTGAGAGGTTAGAGAGAGATTGCTGCTGGGTCCTACTCTTCCGCGAAGTAGAAGTGCACAGTCATGGTCAGATGTCCCAGTCGCAGTTCATCGCCGTGACGCAGGATGCGCACTTCTTCCGGCAGCAGCTTCACGCCGTTGATGAACGTCCCGTTCACAGTGTTCATGTCCGTGATCGCCAGACTCGCGCTTGATGGATTGTACTGGATAGAGGCGTGGGAACGCGAAACGCCGAGGCTGGAGCCGCCATACTCCGACAGGTCAAGGTCAGGCACGACCATTTGATCAGCACGACCGATGATGATGGGCTGATTCTGTCGCTGTGGGCGAACTTTGAAGGAGATGTTGCTGCTGCGCATGACCAGGACGAGGATTGACTCGCTTCCGAAGAATGCGTCGCGGTCAGCGCCATCTTCAATCAACTTACGTGTACTGGAACTCCCCATGTACGCTTCAGCATCGGAAAGCGACTCGCTGATGGGCAGCGTCCTTGAGAGTTTCGCCAATGTATTGTCTTCTTTGCGCGGCGATTTCTGGCTGATGGGCTTAATGATCGGCTTGCTCTTCCTGGGGTCAGTCTCGATTCTGCGGCGTTCGTCATTTTCAGCTTCGATTTGTCGTACCTGCCGCACGATTTCGATCTGTTCGTCCGGCTCAAGCTGCTGGATCTGCGGACGCAGAATCTCTAGCGCGCGTTTTGCTTCGACTCCTTGCATCCGCATCCCGGCGTAGAGTTGGAGAAGCTCGGCTATCGTTACCACAATGGTGACCTGTGAGGGGTGCTCGGTTGGATGGTCTGCTCCGCAAAAGACCAAACGCCTTTGCCAGAACCAGACACATTTACGTAATTATTCACCCTATTATAAGTAGACTTTCCTGTCGCTAGCGTTAATGTCAGGTGGATTTGGCAGCTTTGCACCATTTTCTGAATGGTGGTTTAACGCACAACGATGGATTCTTCGCCGGATGTTTGTTGTTCCGCCAGCGGAAAAACCTGGAACCAGGTCGTTCCCGGTTTGAATGCCAGTGGAAAGCCGTCCGGTGCAATCAGGTGGAGCGGTTGGTCGCGCTGGGTGCGCTGCCAGCGTGCACTGTAACGCTGTCCATCGCGCACCAGCAGCGCGTCGCCTTCGCCCATCAGGTCGATCTGGATGCTGTAGCTGACCACATCCTGCCAGACGCTTTCGACGATCTCTGTTTCGTTGTGGCGAGCGTAGAGGATGACGACATTCTCGGCGGCGACCTGCGCGCCGTTGTTGGCGTCAAGATGCGGCTGTCCATCGCTGAAGCGCAGATAGACCCCCCGCGAGGCATCGTAGACCCAGCTTGCGAGCGTGGCAGCATATTCGACTTCGATCACCATGCCGCTGCCCGCCGGGTTGAGCGGCGTGCTGCTGCCAAAGACCATTCCTCGCACGTCAGGTTTCTGACCATAACCCTGCTGCGCTGCCAACGTATACAGCGCATTCACGTCGAGAAAGAGATTGTGTGGCGCGACTCCGGACTCGTCGCGGTAAAAGTAGGGTGTCGGCGCGCGGAACGCGCGTGGCGCGAAGTCGGCGGCGTTGAGGACTGCCTGCACGCCATCGCTCGCTCCGGAATATGCCAGCAGCGCCCGATACATCGCTGTCAGCTCATTATCGATCAATCTGGCACTGCGGATGGAGCCGACCCGTGTTGGCGTCTGCGACCAGAACAGCGCGGAAAAGCGCGTCAATCCGCCCTCGGTGTAATGCTCGTAGACGATGTCCGCCGAGCTGATGCCCGCCTGCGGGCGCACCAGGGGTGGCGCGTTGCTGATCTTGACGAGCATCGGGTGGCGATTCAACGAGTCAATGCTCATCCTCATCCCGGTCAACGGATTGACGTCGCTGGGCAGGGCGGCAATCTCGAGAGCGGGTATGGGTGTGGGGGATGTGGGTGCTGCCTCTGTGGGCACGAGTGTTGCGGTGGGCGCGCTGTTGAGAAAGCATCCACTCAGCAGCAGGAGCGCGGCGCGCAGAATACCTCGCCAGATGGGAGCGTTAATTGTGTGACGATACAAGTCGGCATACAATGTCTGCATGAGTGACACCAGACTCGCGTTTACTTGTGAGACTACATATAATCCCAATCATAACCGCTGCGCTCCTCTGAGTGCTGCAAGCGTCGAGCAATCGTCGCCTGAGCACTGCGCGGGGATACGTGTGCGATGCCGACTGTTCCCAACCATAACTTTGGGTGATCTGGCGAGAGTAGGGTAAGTTCATGCCGTTACAGGGCAATCTGCGCGATTTCAGTACAACCCAATTGCTGAACTTGATCAACCTGGCGGGAAAAACCGGGACGCTGGCGATCTTTGAGGGTATTCCGACCAAAGATAAAGACGCAATGGGTGGCGTTAAGATGGCAGCGGGCAAGGAACGCGCTCGTGTTGCCTTCAAGACGGGTAAACTCATTCATGCCGCGTTGGACGATCAGGATGGCAATCTGGTCGCCGTGCTCAACAAAGCGGGCAAGCTGACGACCGAACAGGCGCGCATCATCCGCGAACGTGCTCGGAATACCAGCGACAAGGCGCTGGCGCTCCTGCTGATAAATGCCAACTACGTATCGCAGAAGGATGTCGTCAGCAGCGTCCAGCAGCATACGCTGGATGTGGTCTATGACCTCCTGAGTTGGCACGAGGGACCTTTTCGCTTCGACGATGATCAGCTTCCAGGTAGCGACCGCATCATGGTGCCGATTGACCTGGAGAATGTCATCATCGAAGGTGCGCGGCGCATCAAACAGAATGAAGTGCTGATCCAGGAAATCCCGAACCTGGATATATCACTCAAGTTCCCTGAAAACGCCAAGGAGAAGTACAAAGGCGTTCATCTCAGTGTGGAGGAATGGCGGATTGTTTCGTTCGTGAACCCCAAGAACACAATCCGGCAGATCGCCAAAGCGAACAATATGTCGGACCTGGAGATTCGCAAGATCATCTATGGGCTGCTGCAAGCAGGTCTGGTGCAGCTTGTCAGGTCGTCTGCGCCGATTTTGGATGGCAAAGGGCGGGTTATCCCGAAAGCGCCTGCTGTGCAGGAAACGGTTGTGCGTCGCATCATTGACCGCATCCGGTCGATTTAATCGTGTATTCAAGTCCCTTGATGGACGTGCAGTAGAAGAGCGGAACGTCTATGCAACAAGTCAAGATGATCATTACTGGTCCCTTCAGCTCTGGCAAGACGGAGTTCATCAACTCCATCAGTGAGATCGAAGTCGTTTCGACCGAGCGTTCGATCAGCTCGGAAGTCGAACGCACCGTCAAGGACAACACGACGGTGGCGATGGACTTTGGGCGCATCACGGTCGATGATGACCTGGTGCTGTACCTCTTTGGTACGCCGGGTCAGCGCCGCTTCGATTTCATGTGGGAAATCCTGGCAGAAGGTATGCTCGGTTTCGTTGTGATGGTGGACAGCACCAAGCCGGAAACCTTCCGCGAAGCAAAGAGCATTCTGGAAACGTTCCGCGCCTACGCACCGACGCCTTATGTCGTCGCTGCGAACAAGCAGGATTTGCCGGATGCCTGGAAGACGGATGACCTGCGGATTGCGCTGCGCATCGAAGACGGCGTTAAGCTGCTTCCCTGCGTCGCCAACCAGAAGGAAAGCGTCAAAACCGTCCTCCTGGAACTGCTCTATTCCATCCTCGAAGAGATGGAAGCGAAGTAGTCGCGCATACCGCCGTACCCCCCGGCAAGGCAGGCAGTTGTGGCAACGTTGGTGACTGATCAGGGTATCGTCCATTACGAGGTCTATGGGCGTGGACGCCCCGTGCTGCTCCTGCACGGCTGGCTCAATTCGTGGGCGGTCTGGCGCCCGACGATTGAGTTTCTTGGGCAGGAATTCCGCACTTACGCGCTCGATTTCCTCGGTTTCGGTGACTCCGGCGATCAGTCTGAAGATTATTCGGTTGACACGTTCACGATCCTTGTCAGTCAGTTCATGGATCGCATGGGGATTATCAAAGCGCCGCTGATCGGGCATTCGATGGGCGGAACTGTGTCGTTGAAGACCGCGATCCAGTTTCCCGAAAAAGTGGTCAAGGTCGGCGTGATCGGCTCGCCACTTGTCGGCACCTCCCTTAGCCCGCTGCTCAAACTGGCGGCGTATCGCGGATGGGTCGATCTGGCGGAGAACGCGCCTTTCTTCTACAACATGTTCCAAAGTGGGTTCCGCCCATTCCTGCGCGGCTATGCGCACTTTATGGCGCGGGACGGCAGGGCGCTTGGCAATATGCTCACCGAGGATTTCTCCAAGCTGGCGTTCATGCCCTTCTTCGAGAGTATCGGCACACTGCGCGAGACGGATCTGCGACCGATCCTCCACCAGGTCAAGATCCCGGTGTTGGGGATTTACGGCAAGAAAGACAACATCGTCGATCCGTATCAGTACAAGGTGCTGAAGGAATATCTGCCACACAGTCAGATCGATTGGTACGAAAGCAGCGGGCATTTCCCCATGCTCGACGAGCCGGAACATTTTCACGGCGCGCTCAAGAAATTCCTCCAGCAGCCATAAACCTCGTTGTTTGTCACAACTGAAAAGACAGCATGCACGCTGAGAGTCATCCTGATCTCTGCGTCCTTACGCTTGTGTCGTTGGGGTCAGTTTGCCGTCGTGCAGAGAGCCTATTGACATGAAATGTGTTTGTCTGTATTTTGAATGAACGTTCATTCACTGTGATGAACCATCATTCATCTGATGAGGCGACCCATGAAGGACAAGATACAGGAACAGCTCGCCACCGCGCGCCGCGATCAGATACTGGATGCGGCAGCAGCGGTCTTTGCCGAGCGTGGATTCCATTTGACGACGATCAAGGATATCGCGAAGGTGGCGGAGATCGCCGATGGGACGATCTACAACTATTTCGCCAACAAGACAGCGCTGATGATCGGCATCCTGGAGCGCCTGCAAAAGACCCTGCAACCGGATGCTGCCGAATTACCACCGCCCAGTACCGATCTGCGCGAGGCGCTGCGGGCATTCCTCAGCTATCCGCTCAAGGCGCTGCATGAGGATCACTTTGAGCTGTTCCGCGTCGTGATGTCCGAGATCATGGTCAACGACGATCTGCGCAGGCAGTATCGAGAGCGCATCCTCGCGCCAACGCTCGAACTGGCGCAGTCGTATTTTCGTCATTTAGCGACGCAGCATGGTCTCGACGCAGAACGTGCGGATATTCTGCTGCGCAGTGCTTCGGCGCTTGTGTTCGGCTTCGTGATTCAGAGCATCCTGGGTGATGAGATGGTGGAGCAGAAATGGGATCGTCTGCCGGATGTCCTGGCGGACTTACTCCTGAACGGAATGAAGGGAGCAAGCGAATGAAAATCTCAGTCATCGCTTCTGGGTCACGCGGCGATGTGCAGCCGTATGTCGCGCTCGGCACTGGGTTGAAGATGGCGGGGCATGAAGTCCGCATCGTGACGAGCGACGATTTTGTGCGGCTGGTCGAGGAGGCGGGGCTGGAATTCTGCTCGATGGGGCACGGTGTCGAGGCGCTGCTGCAAGGCGAGGAGTGGCGTTCGGTCACGGAAGGCGGCAACTTCCTGACTATCCTGGCGCAAATGAACCGGGAGATGAAGAAGCACGCCGACCGGATGGCGCAGCAGATGCCCACCCTTATCGAAGGCAGCGACCTGGTCTTGGGCGGCGTCGGCGGGTTGGGTGGGGCGTTCGCAGCAGCAGAAAAGGTGGGTATCCCCATCCTTCAGGCGTATCTCTTCCCGTTGACGCCGACCAACGCCTTCAGCGCGCCTCTCACGCCCACGCTGCCGCTCGCTGCGCTCAATCGCCCGTCGTTCGCGTTGATGCGGCTGGCGCTTTGGCAGACGGTGCAGCAGCCGGACGCCGTGACGCGCAAGCTGCTCGGCATGGCGCGCACACCGTTCTGGGGTCCCTTCGGCGATCTGACGAAGCGGCGCATCCCGACTCTCTACGGATACAGCTGTCATGTGCTGCCCAAACCCGCCGATTGGGACGAACGCACACATGTGACGGGCTACTGGTTCCTCGACGCACCCGCGACCTGGACGCCCCCTGCTGACTTGCTCGCATTTCTCGATGCTGGTGCGCCGCCCGTGTACATCGGCTTTGGCAGTATGGGCAGTCGCAATCCGCAGGAAGCGGCGGACATGGCGCTGCGCGCGCTTGAGCAAAGCGGGCAGCGCGGGGTGATCGCGTCGGGTTGGGGCGGGCTGCACAAGGAAGACCTCCCCTCTAATGTCTACATGCTGTCATCCATCCCGCATAGCTGGTTGTTCCCGCGCATAGCGGCGGTTGTACATCATGGCGGCGCGGGGACGACGGCGGCGGGGCTGCGCGCAGGCGTGCCTTCCATCGTCATTCCGTTCATGGGCGATCAGCCGTTCTGGGGGCATCAGGTCGCGCGGCTGGGTGTCGGAAGTGCACCGATCCCGCGCAAGAAGCTGACCGCCGAGGCGCTGGCGAAGGCGATCACGCAGACGGTCACGGACGAGGGGCTGCGCAAGCGCGCCGCCGAACTTGGCGAGAAGATCCGGACGGAGGACGGTGTGGCGAATGCGGTCGAGCTTGTTGGGCGGTATGCGGGGCAATCGTAGGGGTGCAAAACATTGTACCCCAGCCCCGGGTTTCAAGACGCCAGCGCCTCCGCGAACGCCCGCAGGTCTTCCAATGTCACTTCGCCGAACTTCTGCTCGCGGACGACACCTGCGGCATCCAGCCCATAAGTGACAGGAATGCTGAAGACGCCGTATTGATCGCGCACATTCAGGCTTTCGTCGAGCACGACCGGGATATTGGTCAGATCGCGCTCGTCCAGCCAGGGCTGTACCTGTTCCGCTGTTTCCCCAATGTTGACCGCGATCACGGTCACGGTGTCTTGCTCGCGCAGGAACTCGGCGATAGCGGGTAGTTCGCGCTCACAGGGGACGCACCAGGTCGCCCAGAAGTTGAGTATCACCGGACGCCCGTCGTAATCCGCCAGGCTGATCTCGCCGCCGCCCAGCGCGGGCAGCGTGAAATCGAGGCGCGCGGGGTTGGCGAATGGGTTCTGTGTGGGCGGAACTGCTGGTAGTGTGACCGGCTGCGGCGTTGCAAGCTGCGCAGGCGGCTGCTGATCCTGCATGATGAGCAGCGCCGCCGTGATGATCCCCAGGATCGGGAAAACCAGCAGCAGGAGGGCGGGGGATAACGTCGGTCGTTGCATCACAATCCTTGGTCAGACACTAGACGAGTTGAGGGCGCGAAGTGCGGCGTGCGAGGTGCGAACAAACTCATCCCAGTTGGCGAGGTGAGTTCTGTCTTTTCGCACTACGCACCACGCACTTCGCACAGTGCCGTCCCTACGGCACCCAGCGCGGATAGAAAGCGTTGTTGACGACGAACATGTATTCACCCGTTTCCAGGTCATACGTCCAGACTTGCGGACGAGCGAGGTTATCCGGTTGTCCCTGGTCGTCAAAGAGAGAGAGTCGCTGGACGACCAACTGCTCGCCCGTTGCGTCCCACGAGAAAAACCCGTTGCTGAAGCGCGGGTCATCGGTCAGCTCGCGCACTGCGCCCGTTGCAATGTCGATCTGCGCGAGTTGATGACCGCGCGTGTAGCGCTCGTCAAGATAGCGACGGCGCACGATGACGGACATGCCGTCGGGCGACCAGCGCGCCTCTTCATCGGAGGCATTGTCGCTCGTGCCGGGCAGCAGATTGACGGCGTTGCTGGTCAGGTCGGCGACCTGGAGGAAGGTGCGCGCTTCCTGTCCTTCCTGGAGGACGACTTCCGGGAAGATCAGGGATGTGCCATCGGGTGCCAGCGCGCCCGATGTGCCCGCGCGAGTCGGGATGCTCAAGCCGGAGTCATCGCCGAAGTCGTACACCAGAATGCTGGCGCTGCCTCGGTCGAAGATGGCGATTCGTCTGCCGTCCCCCGACCACTGTGGGTTGTAGCCGAGGATCTGCGTATCCGGGAACAGCGGTGTTGTCACGGCGGGTTCGGGACGCAGGTCGATCAACCAGACGCGCGTTGGGCTGATGCCGACGCCTTCGATGCCTGTGTTGTAATCGACGCGCTCGTAGGCGATGACCTGCCCATCGGGACGCCAGACGGGGTTGGTGCAGCTCGAGTCTGCACAGTTCGTCACCTGACGCAGTCCGCCTGTTTCCAGATCAACGATTTTGATGTCTTCGGTGTTGGTCGCCGTGTTCGTCTCCGAGAAGGCGATGTACTGCCCGTCAGGGCTGACAGCATAGTCAAAGATGCCGCCGGGGCTTTGTGTGAGCTGGCGCTCGCTGCCCTCCACACCCGGCGTGGCGATCCAGATGTTGATCGGTACGCCGTCGGCAGGCGCGAGATAGGCGACTTCCGGGCGGCGCACGCTGAAGCTGAACTGATAGTCCGAGAGGATTGCGCGCCCGCTCTCGCTGCGCCCGCCCGCCTCCAGCGTGACAGTGTAGTCGCTGCCGGGTTCAAGCGCGCGCGCGGGCTGGAAGATTAGCGTGTTGCCGCTCCAGTTCTGCGTCCCTTCGACGGCGGGCGAGAGCGTGACCAGCCCTTGCAGGCTGTCGCGCTGCATCGCCTCCCCGAACTGGATCTTGATCGGGGCAGTGGCACGCGCGACGCCGAGCGGTGAGACGCGCTCCAGTGTGACGCCGACGCGGTCGCCCATCAGCAGCGTGACGCCGACCAACAGCAGCAGCGCCAGCGATGACAGCGCGACGGCGCGGTCGATAGGGCGAAGGGTTGTCTTACGTCTGTTTGAGGGTGTAGCGAGACTTGTCATGATGCGAGTACTGAGTACTGTGCGCTGAGTGCTGAGGCAAATACAAACCTGCGTCTTGCGGGGCAGCGAATGCTTTGCCCCGAAGCGGGGAGTTTGACCTCAATACTCAGTACTCAGTACTCGTTCCTCAGTACTCCTAGGGATAGAGATACGGATGTTCGGGCTGATCGACGACTTCGATGCTGGCGACCTGGAGGACCGGCAGGACATCGCCCCTGAATTGCCCGACCTGGAACGCGCCCTGCACGCGCACCCACTGCCCCTGCGTCAGAGTCGGCGTATCTGCGTAAAACGCTGGCACGCCAATCGCCGAGGCATCGGCGACGCAGCAGCTTACGGTGAAGCGGGCGATCATAAACTGGTCTTCCGGGAAAGTCGGCTCGCTGTAGACGAAGCCGATCAGGTCGGCGGGCTGCCCATTGAGTTCGGCGAAATCGGGCACGCTGTTGAAGACGCGCAGCCAGTCGAGGACATTGCGGTTGAGCGGGTCGATTTCGAATTGGCTGATGCTGCTGCCTGCCGCGTTGATTGCCGCCGATGTCGAGATGCGATCCACCGACTCCGCGCCGAGCGGACGCGACGGCACGAGCGTGCCCAGGACAAGCGGGATTGCGATGACCGAGAGCGCACCCCACGACAGACTACGATCCTTGCCGACAGCGTGTTCCGGTCGCAGCACCATATATAGGCTGTGCGCGCCAAGCAGTAGGAAAATGCCTGCCGCGACATAGGACAACCAGGCGAAGCGCTCATTGATGTAATTGGTCAGGCTGCCCGTGCCGATGACGACGATGAAGTAGACGCCCAGACCAAGGAGCAGCACCGTCTTCAGCCACATTTGTGGTGACGTTCGCTGAGGCGCGAGATTCAGTCCGGGGATGTTCTGGTAGATGTCCACGCGAGTTAGTTACTCCGCTAAACCAACTTTGAAAGTAACGGGTAACGAGTGACGAGAATACCTCAAAAACGCGGCTGTCGTCTCGTTACCCGTTACTACAACGGTAAATTCAGATTGATCCACAACCCTGTCAGTAATGTCAACAGGAAGGGCAGCAGGATCAGGTAGAACACGATGCGCGGCTTAAAGATGCCGTTGAACATCAGGGTGCTCTTGATGTCCACCATCGGACCGAAGACCAGGAACGACAGGATCGACCCGGTGGTGAAGGTGCCGACAAACGCCAGCGCCAGGAACGAATCGACGGTCGAGCAGACGCTGAGAAGGAATGCCAGACCCTGCATGACGACCACGGAGACGACGGGACCACGACCGAGTGCGAGCAGCGTGTCCTGCGAGACGAGCGTTTGAAGCGTGGCGGCGAGCAGCGTGCCGAGCACCAGATAGCGCCCCATGTCGAAGAACTCGTCGGAGGCGGTTCGAAGCGCCTCGCGCAGCCCGGTGCCAAAGGACTTGCGGCTCGTTAACTTCAGTACGTCCGATGAGCCGCCCATGACGGGCACCAGCGATGCCGGGCGCAGGACGTGTTCCGGTCGCGCGGAGAAGGCGAACACCCAGCCGACAATGACGGCGACGGCAATGGTCAGCACAAAGCGCCCGATCAGAATAGGACCGACGCCGAAGGCAACATACGTGCTGACGAGCACAATCGGGTTGATGACGGGCGCGGAAAGCAGGAAGGCGACGCCGACCGACATCGGCAGCCCCTTCAGAAACAGCCGCCGCACGACGGGCACCACGCCGCACTCGCAGACCGGGAAGAGGAAACCGAGGAACGCGCCGACGACCGGACTGGCGAACTTGTTGCGCGGGATGAGGCGGGCGATGTCGTCCGCCGTGACGAACGCTTCGATCAGACCCGACGCCAGCGTGCCGAGGAGCAGGAAGGGTGCTGCCTCGATGAAGATGCCGAGGAAGCGCGTGCTGAAGATACTGAGGATAGTGGCGGCATCCTGCCCGCTGGAGAGTGCGGCGACCAGGACGACGGCAGCAAGTCCAACGCCTGCCGCCCACCACAGGAGATTGCGCAAGCCGCCAAATGAGTCACGTTGCATCAGGCACCTCGAAACAACTCAACGACGGGGATTTTGAGGTCGGGAGATCGGTCACTGTATTCAGGCAGGTCGAGGAGCTTCTCGAATTCCTCGACCATCACAAGCTGGCGTTCAAGCACCAAGGGGGTCTCTGCTCCGGTCTGCTTGCGGCATATTCTACCATGTGTTGGATGCGTGACGGAAGTCGCGTGGGGTGTCTATTTCGGTGTGCGATGACACGGCATCGCAACGTGTCGGTAGGGGCGCACCCATGGGTGCGCCCGCGTTTCTATCTGCGCCCGCGCCCACTTCATCGCCCGCGCAATATGCGGCGCTCAGGGTTGCGGTGCAACAGCCCGCCCGTTATTCCGCCGCCCCCGCAGGAAGCGCCCGATCAGCCAGATCGGTAGCCCGACGAGCAGCAGCAGCGGCAGGATGAATACGACCAGATAGATGATGATGTTCACGCCGCCCTGCAGGACATCGACCAGCGCCTGCGCCGCGCCAGACACCGCGTCCAGCGGTCGCCAGCCGCCGACTTCGATTGGAGGCGTGACGGGCGTGGCGATGAGCTGCACCTGGATGGCGCTGAAGCTCGACGCCTGCTCGAAATACTGCATCTGCCCGCGCAGCGACTCGATCTCGCCGCGAATGCGCGTGAGCTGGTCGAAGACCGCCAGCACATCCTCGGTGCGCCGCGCGTCTTCCATGATCGCCTGAAGCTGCTGTTCCGCCGCTTCCAGGTTGGCGACGCGGCTGCGCACATCGACATACTGCGATGTGACATCTTCGCCCGTGACCGCCTCGGAATTAACCGTGCCGACGCCTGCCTTGATGCGGTCGAGTGCCTCGTCCAGCCGCGCCGACTCGACGCGGATGCTGATGCTGGCGCTGCTCACGCGCTGCTGCTCACCGGTGCCGGACGTGCTGAGGTTGGCGCTGACGACCCAGCCGCCCATCTCGACCGCCAGCGCTTCGATCTGTTCGATCTTCGCGGCGGGGTCATCGAGGGTGAGGCTGAGGTTGGCGCTGCGGACGATCAGGCGCTCCTGTGTGTCCGCGACATCCTGGCGGAGCATCTCGCTTTCACCTGACGCCATGGCGACCGCGCCCGGCTGCGGGGGAACGGCGGCGTAGTCGGTGTCGAGCGGATTTACTGAGGAATAGATGTTGCCGACTGCAGGCGTGCAGCCTTGTAGAATGGCGGACAGTCCCACGATAACGAGAATGACAAAGAGACCGAAAATCACAACTTGACGCTTCATGATGTTTTCCCCAATGCGACCGACAACGCTTTGAGAGTAGACGCTCGTGGAGTGTTCAATGTTCCGCGTTGACTTATCCTGCCGGGCACGCGCTTTCGCCCGTGAAGCCGAGAGGACTCCAGACGGGTGGTGTGTTGCCGGGCGCTGACTCGTCTATGAAACGGGGCGTGTTGGTTTGCGTGTCGATGACGACCAGGCGGTACTCGCTGCGCAGCGCCAGGTAACGCCCGTCGGGGCTGTAGCGAGGATAGTCGATGAAACGGAGCGCCGGATCGAGCGGGTATTGGATGGCGTCGCTGTCGGCGTTGCCCACCAGCGGCATGCGCCACAGCCGGTTCTCGCTTACGCCCTGAAAGTCGCGCAGCGTTGCCAGGAAGGCTCTGCCGTCCGGCTGCCAGGTGCTTTCGACCGCCAGCGCCCACTCGAAGCTCAACTGCGTGGCGATGGCGGCATCGGCATTGCCGATCAGCCAGTAAGTGTCGTTAGCAATTGTGGGGGAGTAGACGAAACTGATGAGCGTGGAATCGGGCGACCAGCGCGGCGCGCTGACGCTGCCGACGGGGAACGCCGTCAGGCGGTATTTGAGGGTGCCGTCGGCGCTGATCACCCACAGGTCTGCCTCATTGACCATTTCGTCATCGGGCACGGGCGTACCGATGGCGGCTTCGGTCGGCGGCACGGTCGAGAAAATGTCCGGTCCTGGGATGCGCCGGTTGTAGGCGACATACGCCAGCCATGTCCCACTCGGCGACCAGATCGGCGTGTGCTCGTCGCCGCTGACGCTGTAAAGCTGCGGCGCGCCGCCTTCCTGCGCAACCCAGGCAATGTGCGTGGTTTCGCGGGGGTCTTCGCCGGGTGGGCGCTCGCGGCGGAACCAGGTGAAGGCGATGCGCCCATCAGCGGGGTTGACCATCGGCTCCCAGACGCTCCAGTCGTTCGCAGACAGGTCGGCAAACTGGACGAGCGGGCGCAGATCTTCGCCATCCAACCGTGCGCTGTACAGTCGGCTGACACCGCCGCGCTCGCCCAACGTGACGATGACGCGGCAGCCATCCGGCGAGAAGCCCCAGACGTAGTGCAGTCGCGCGTCAAAGCGCAGGTCGCGCCGCCCATCGTTCAGGTCGTAGAGGATGATGCGATCAAGTTCGGTGCTGGAAGTCGCCAGGAGCGGCGCGGTCAGCGGAGATGGCTGCGCGAGGGCAGGGGAGGCGAGACAGAGCACGAGGAGTGCGGCGAACCACACAAATGTGACAGATCGTAAGGGAGAAACGTAGGCGGGCGAGGCACGCCGCGCCCCCACGAAATCCACGTCACGTTGTAGGCACGCCGCGCGCGGCGTCCGCTGGTTGCCCAAATCTAACATGAATCATTTCTCGTCACTCAATAACGTTACAACTATACCCAAAAACAAACAGGCACAACGTGCCGGAACCCGTTTGTTCCGATACGTTGTGCCTATGAATATCCAGCCTGGTGGTCGCGGGACGACACATGGGTCGTCCCCTACGGGCGCGTGGGTGTCGTGGGTACTGTCCTAATTCGCGCTGATGGTGCTGCGAACCGGGATGACTTTCGGCTGCGCTTCTGCGCTCTTCGGCAGCGTCAGCGTCAGGACGCCATCGGCGTAGACTGCCTCGACCGCTTCTGTATTGATCGGCTTGCTGAGGTGAATGGTGCGGCTGAACTTGCCCGACGGGCGTTCAACCATGTGCGTGCGCAGACCTTCGGTCGCCGGGGCGCTCTGCGGCACTTCCGCCTGGATGGTTACGGTGTCGTCGTGCCAGTTGACCTGGATGTTTTCGGCACCGACGCCGGGCAGCGAGGCGACGAAGGTATACACCTCGTCATTCTCGTACACGTCGAGCGGCAGCGTGTAGGCGTTGGCGTTCGCGCGGACGGTGCGCCAGCCATCGGCGTAGGCACGGTCGAATGCGTTCTGAATCGCCATCATTTCACGAATAGGGTTCCAACGGATCATCGTCGCCATGAGTTTGCTCCTGAAATCAGAGAAGAGTGTCAGACTGTTGATGATTTCAGGATAAGCGGGCGACGTAAGAAAAAGATCGACGCCCTGTAGGCGTCGTATATGCATAGCATCAGCGTTGTGTAGGAGCGGAGGGCACCTTCGTTAGGAAAGCCTCTCTCCACACAGCTTGCAGCCTGGCGATCGCATTAGGCGAGCGCAGGGCTGCGAGGGAGGGATTTAGGGAGGTGTTGTGCTGGTTTCCTCTTCGTCGCTGTCTTCCCAACTGATGATCCAGATGCACGCGCCCGCCACCAGCACGCAGGCGGTGATCAGCGCGATCCACTGCCCCGGCAGCAGCCCAACATCGCGCGCCGTCAGGACGAGCAGGATAATCATCCCGACCGACAGGACGATCCAGGCAGCGATGCGTGGATGAGTCAACGCCCAGCGCACGGGAGGCAGATTTGCAAGACCTTTGGGTTCAGCATTCATAGCGTATCTCAAAACGTCTGGACATAAGAGCCTGTATCATAGCGAAGCAACACGATAATTTCCACCAGATGCCCGACAGCCAGAATTGAAACACGAAGACACGAAGGGAACAGAGATACACGAAGAAGGTCAAATGCCTCTGTGTACCTCCGTTTTCTCCGCGCCTTCGTGTTGAATCTTTTCTTTAGCGGACGTTCAGCTCGCCGACGCCGCCCTTGTAGTGCAGCGTGAACTTCTTCTCTGCCGTCGCGTAGTCCGCCGTCTCCCAAACGCCGCTCTTGCTGATGAATTCGTTTTCGCCGCCGCTCAGGCGATTGAAAGCGGAATTCAGGCGGATTTCGCCGATGCCCGTCTGCGCCTCGACACGTCCCGCCATGCCGACGGGCAGGTGCACCTGGCATTCGCCCAAGCCGCCGTCGATTTTCGCGGTCACGTTCGCGCCGTCGCCGACGCGAATATCGACTTCGCCCGCGCCGCTGCGCACCGTCAAATCGACGTTGGCGTGCGCCGGGATGCTGATCTCCAACTCGCCGACGCCGCAGTAGATGTTGGCGGCGTAGGGGGTAGTCCTGGCAGGCAGCATGACATCGATCTCGCCTGTGCCGCCGTGCAGCTCAAAATGTGTCAGGTCGAGTTCGGTCAGATTGAGCTTGACCTCGCCGACGCCGCCGTGCACTGCCAATGCCATTGGGATGCCCGTCGCCAGCCCGACATCCCAGCGCAGCTTGCCGCGGCTGCCGATCCAACCCACGATGTTGCGTGCCCAATCGGCAGGTTTCGCAGCTTGGCTGAGGGTGACGGACTTCTCGGTGGTGCCGTTGACTGCAAAGGTGATCTCGCCTACATACGTCAGGTCTGCCTCGATCAGATTGTCGAGGTTGGTCAGCCCGCGCAGCATCGACTCGCCGACCGAGAAATTGATGCGGACGTTGGCGCTGGTCGCGCCATCCAGCGGCGCGCTGAATTCATCCTGCTTGATGGTGTCCTCAGCGCTGCCGCCCAGGTTCTTGACGAATTCGCCAACGTCTTTGCCGAGCTGATCGAACGAAAACGACCATTCTGTCTTGAACTTCTTCTCTTCTGGCATGGGATTCTCCTAGTGATGGGTAACGAGTGATGAGTGATGGGTGCGTAGTGCGCGGTGCGTGGTGCGAACAAACAGGGTCAGGTAAGTGGACAATGTTTGTTCGCACCGCGCACTATGCACCGCGCATTCGCGTGCGGCTTGTAATGCCCCTACGACTATCGAACTGTCAGCCCGCCGACGCCGCCATTGTAGTCGATGGTGATGCGTTCGTCCGCCGATGCGGCGGCATAATCCACCGTCTGCCAGACGCCTTCGTCGCGCTCGCCGGAGATGCGCTCCCAGCCGCCTGGGACATTCACACCGCCCAAGCCGCCGTTGGCATCCAGGCGTACCGCCATCCCTTCCGGCACGTCAATGTTGGTGCCGCCGACGCCCGCGTTGACGGTGATGTTGAGCGCCGCACCTTCGTCGATACGGATGTCCGTCCCGCCAACGCCGCCGCTGATATCGACGGTGTAATCGCCCGCGGGCAGCGTGACATTGATGCCGCCGACGCCCGTGTTCACGTCGAGGTTGGTGAGCTGCAAGTCGCTCAGGTCGAGCGTGCTTTCGCCAACGCCGCCGTTGACCTGGAGGTCAATCGGTATGTTGGGCGACAGGGCGACATCCCAGCGCAGGCGCTGCTCATCATTGCCCCAGCCCCAGAATGGCGTGAAGAAGTTGGTGCTCTGCTGATTGTCGTTATAGAGGCGCACGAGGCGCGTATCGCCGCCGCTGACCTCAAAGCGGAGATCGCCGAGGTAATTCACATCGGCAGTGATCAGCGCATTCGTGTCCTGCGCAGCACGCACATTGGCATCACCCACCGAGAGATCGAGGCGAACTTCGGCACGACTGGCGTCGCCGAGCGGCTCGCTGACGACCTGATTCTGGACTTCGGGCGTGGTGACCCAACCGAGGGCGGGACCGACGATCATCAGCGCCAGCAGCATGATGATGGTCGCCGCTCCGACCAAAAGGCTGAGCGCCGGATTGTTCCGGGCGATCAGGATGTTGACGCCAATCGCGATCAGGATGACGGGCCAGACGCGCGCGAGGATGGCGAAGCTCGCGCCGCTGAGGATGTTGGTCTGCCCAAGCAGCCAGATCGCGCCGATGCCAATCAGGATGAGTGCCAGAAAGTTATTGTTAGTTCGTCGTGTTTCTTGCCGTAATGGTGTCATGGGATATGCTCCTTACGCTTCCCCGTTAGCGTTCTAGAGTCCTGTACGCAATACGAAATGAAAGAGTTGCGAATGAGAACCCCGTTTCTATAGATTTCTGTAGATTCCTTGAACTCGTATCCGCGATCTGCTAGTCTTTTCACAAATGAGCCGGGTTGTATGAGGGATATGATGACGACTTCTGCACAGACTTCAGGTGCATTTGGGCGTGAGGAACAGCGCGGACTGCCGAAACTGCTGCTCGTCCTGACGGCTGTCTCGATAGTGGGCGTTGGGTTGGGGCTGCTGCTGGCGCTTGGCTTCAGCGGACGCGATCTGGAACAGGGGAATGTCCAGCGCATATTTCATATTCATATGGCGGCGTTCTTCGGCTCCTTCGTCGCCTACGGCGCGACGACGCTGGGCGGTATCCTGTATCTGCGCACGCGCCAGGCGCGCTGGGATACGCTGGCGCTGGCAGGCGTGGAAGTCGGCTTGGCGCTGTCTCTGATCAATATCGTTACGGGTTCGATCTGGGCGCGCCCGATCTGGAATACGTGGTGGAACTGGGACCCGCGCCTGACGTCAGCGGCGGTGATGATGCTGACGTATGCTGCATACCTGATGCTGCGGGCGGGGATCGACAATCTGGAACAGCGGCGGCGCTTCGCTTCCGTCTACGGGATGTTCGCGATTGCGACGGTGATACTGACGCTGATCATCCCGCGCATCGTGCCGAGCAGCATTCATCCGATCGTGATTGGTCCCGTCTTTAACGGCACCGAGGCATTTGTGCAGGGTGATTTCCAGCTCGCAGCGACCCCTGGCGTTGGGCTAACGCTGGCATTCCACTTTCTTGTCTGGACAGCGCTGCTGCCGATCACGTTGATCTGGCATCGCATTCGCCTGGAAGACGATACGGAACGCTTGCGCGCGCTGAAGGCGCAGGCGTTGGAAAAATGAGGGCGAGCGTGCAGATGCAAGACTTTTCAACACATAGGCGCGGAGAAGACGGAGCTTCACGAAGAGCGTCTCAAACCTTCGTGTACCTTCGTTTCCTCCCTACGTTCGTATTTCTCCTGCTTTTGTTCCTGCCCGCCGCTGCCCATGCCCAGGAGGGTGGCACGTCGATCCTGAACTTCTATTCTGACCCGACCGACCGCCATAACATCCTCGTCCCAGCGGGCTGGGAAAATGTCAGTACTGACGGCGTTCGTCTTGTGAATGATGTATTGGGCGCACAGATTGATGCATTCGCGCTGCGCGGCGATGTCGAGGCGCGACTGGCGGAGTGGGCACCGGAAGCGATTGATGCGCCGGAGCTGGAGCTTTTGCAGCAGGCGGATGTGCAGCTTACGACTGGCGAATGGACGCAGCGTCTGTACAAGCTGCCCGCGAGCGATACACGCGCGCTGACCGTGTTTTCGCAGCGCATTGACGATGTGGAATATGTCATCACGTTCAGTGCCCGCGAGCCGGTCTTCGCTTTCGTCGTTCCGCTGGATAGTCCGCTGGCAGATGCGGCAGGTGCGTCGGCGGTCGTCGATGCGGGTGCGGCAGCGCTGGGGCTGGATGCGACGCGCGAGGGCGAACTCACGGACGAGCAGGTCGGCGCGACGACATGGTATCGCCAGGGAATGCGCGTCGGTGCCGACGATTACCTGGCACTGGTGCGGCGCAGTGGTGAACTGACAGCGGACATCATCATCGGTCCGGCTGGCGCTGTCACGCCAGACGATGCCGTAGCCCTGACGGTCGTGCGTGACTTCTTCCTGACACCGGAGACGACGAATTACCTCGTTCTGGGGCTTGTGGCGGCATTTGCCGTGCTCGGCGTTTTCGTGGTTTCGCTGATTGTGCGGCGGCGCAACCTGCGGCGCGACGAGGCGGTGTTGCGAGAGGTGATGGCGCAAGAGGTGATGAGGTAATGAGGCAAAAGGGGATGAGGATTATTCAACACCCCATTTTCCTCATCACCTCATCACTCGATACTTTTTTCACTCCGGCAGCGGAATATCCAGGCGCAGCCAGGTGCGCCCGATGCGGAACAACGTGCCGGGGCGGAGTGCTGCGCGCCCGCGCAGCGGCTGCTTGTCGCGCTCGATGAAGGTGCCATTTCGGCTTTCCCCATCTTCCAGCCAGAACGACAGCACCAGCGGCTCGGCGACCGATTCGCTGGCGGTGACTGCGACCGAATTGATCCCCAGCTTGGCATGAAGCCGGGAGACCTGATTGTCGAAGGGCAGGTAGATGTCGCAGTTTTCGCGTCGCCCAATGGTGAGGACGGCGCTGTCCCCGGTGGTTGGCTGGTCGAAACGCATCGTGTGTCCGTCCAGGGGACCGCTCATGAAGGTGATGGAGATTTCTTTACTCTTCATCGTCTGTCTTTCTCTTGTCATCTGTGCTCTTGCTCACATCGTCAGCCGCGTGGTCAAGCTCGTTCAGCTTGCGGCGGCTGGCTTCGTGCCCCACATCCACCTCCAGCGCGCGCCGATAGGCGTCCGCCGCCCCTTTGGTATCGCCGCACGACCGCCGTGCATCGCCCAGATTGTGCCAGAACCAGGCATCTTCGGCGTTATAGCGGGTTGCCTGCTCAAAGCTCTTGCGCGCCTCGTCGTGCATCCTGAGGGCGTTCTGTGCCAAGCCTAAGCCGTTCCATGCCCAGGCGTAGGTCGGGTCAAGCTCGAGCGCGCGTTTGTAAGTCTCAATCGCTTCAGGGTAGCGGTAGAGCCGTCGCAGGATCTGCCCGCGACGCGCCCATCCGCCTGGGTTCTCCGGCAGTCGCGCAACCGCCCGGTCGATCAGCGTGAGCGCGTCGTTGTAGCGCTCCATCTCGCGCAGGAGTTCGACGGCGTTGGCGTAGTACCAGAGCACGTTTGGCTCAAGCTGCACGGCGCGTTCGTAGCTGGCGAGGGCTTCTTCGTGCTTTTCCAGCGATTCGAGCGCCAAGCCGCGCCCATTCCATGCCCATCCGTAATTGGGGTTGAGCGCCAGCGCCTGGTCGTAGGCGACGAGCGCGTCGCCATTGCGGTCGAGGCGGCGCAGCGCCTGACCGAGCTTCGCCCAGCTTTCGGCGTGGTTTGGGTTGATCTTCAGCGCGTGTTCGAGCGACTCGGTTGCCTCGCGGAAGCGACCCATCGTCACCAGCTCATCGCCCTGGTTGTACCAGTACCACAGGTCACCGGTGTCGAGTTCGGTCGCTTTGCGGAAGCAGGCAAGCGCATCATCGTGCCGCCCCAGCGCTGCCAGCGTCAACCCTCGCCCGTTCCACGCCCAACTGTACGCCGGGTCGATCTCTACCGCGCGGGAATAACTGTGCAGCGCCTCTTCCAGGCGATTGAGACGACGCAAGACCTGACCATGTTTTGCCCATGAACGCGGATTGCGCGCGTCGAACTTAAGCGCGCTTTCGAGCAGTTGCAGCGCATCGCCAAACTTGCCAAGCGTAATCAGCATATCGACCTGCTGATGGAGGTAGGTTGGGTCATGGGGCGCGGCATCGGTCGCGTTGCGGAACGCGATCAGCGCGGCTTCGTCGCTGCCAAGCCGGTCGAGGGCGATGCCGAGTTCGTTCCATGCCCAAGCGTAACCGGGATCGACATGGGTGGCGCGTTCGAAAGCGGCGACTGCTTCGTTGAGGCGGTTGAGATGACGCAGGACGTTGCCGAGGCGCGCCCAACTGCGCGCATGGCTGGGGTCGATTTCGACCGCTTTGCGGAGGAGTGCCAGCGCGTCTTCGTAGCGCCCCATCAGCGTGAGGACATTGCCCTGGTTGTACCAGTACCAGACATCGCTGCCGCTAATCGACCCGGCACGCCGATACGAATCGAGCGCCTCCTGATAGCGCTCTAATTGCTCCAGGACGATCCCGCGACCATTGAGCGCCCAGGCGTAATCGGGCTGTAGTTCGACGGCGCGGTCGTACGACCGGAGCGCTTCGTCATGACGCTTGAGATAGCGCAGGACCTGCCCCAGCTTGCCCCAGCTTGGCGCATGGTCGGGGCTGACTCGCGTCGCTTCGGTCGCGGCGTCAAGCGCATCCTGATACTGGCGCAGATCGACCAGGATTTCCGCCAGGTTGTACCAGTGCCAGACTTCGTCCGGCTGAAATTTGACGGCGCGCTTGAAGCTGAGGAGCGCATCTTTCGTCATCCCAAGCGTCTTCTGCGTCAGCCCCAGCCCATTGTGCGCCCAACCGTAGCTCGGTTCCAGTCGCACGGCGTGGCTGTAGGCGCTTAATGCCTCCTGATGCCGCCCCTGCTGCCGGAGGATTTGCCCCTGCTTTGCCCAACTATTGGCGTGCTGTGGGTCGATTTGCAGCGCATGCGTGAGGAGCGGCAAGGCGACCTCGTAGTTTCCAAGCGTCTGCTGTGCGTCCGCCTGGTTGTACCAGTTCCACACGTCGTTGGGGTCGATCTCTGTGGCGACCCGGTAACATTCGAGCGCATCGTTCATCTGACTCATGCGCTCCAGAACGATGCCTTTGCCTTTCCACGCCCAGGCATAACGCGGTTGAATCCGCAGTGCTTCGTCATAACAATCGACCGCCTGCGCATAGCGTTCAAGCAGGCGCAGTGTGCGTCCCTTGCGCGCCCATGCCCAGGCGTAATCGGGTTGGAGCGCGATGGCGCGGTCGTAGGCGCGCAGGGCTTCTTCGTAGCGATGCAGCTCTGTCAGGCTGTAGCCCTTGTCCATCAGCTCGCGTGCTTCCAGCGCGGGTCCGGTAATTTCGAGGATGGCAGGTGCGCCGGTGATCGCTTCGAAGATGGTGGACAGTTCCGCGACGATGTGACCCCAGGAGGGCGGTCGGTCGGCGGGGGATTTCTCCAGGCAGCCCATCATCAGGCGCTTGAGTTCGGGCGCTAATGTTCCCTCATAAAGCTCGTCGAAGACCGGTGTTTCCGAGACGTGTGCGTGCAGCCAGTCGTCGTACTTGCGCACCTGGAAGACCGGGCGACCGCAGATCATCTCGTAGAGGACGCAGCCGAAGGCGTAAATGTCCGACCGCAGATCGACATCGCCTGCCTTACACTGCTCCGGGGACATATAGGGCGCGGTACCGACGATAGCACCGACGCGCGTCAGCCGGTCGTCAGGCGTGAGCTTCAGTTCGCGTTCCAACACGGGCAGCGCCTGGTCGTCGATATCGACCGAACGCACCAAGCCAAAATCGGTCACTTTGGCGATACCATCGTGCGTGACGAGGATGTTGGCAGGTTTGAGGTCTCGGTGGACGAGACCGGGCACACGCTGGGCGGCATGCTGCATCCCTAACGCGATGTGCAGCCCAAACTCCAGAGACTGCGGGAGCGTCAGCCGCTTGTGATCGATCCAACTCCGCAGATCAGGCTCAAGACCCTCGGCGGCACCGATGTGTTCGAGGATGATGTGCGGACGCCCGGCGATGTTCTGCACGAGCTTCGCCTGCACGATGTGGCGATGCTTTTCCAGTTGAATCCAGGTTACCGCTTCCTGAATGAAGCGGGCGATGGCGCGGTCGTTATCGAAGAAGCGCGCCTGAAAGCTCTTGAGCGCGACACCTACCCCCTGCTCGCGGTCATAACACAGATAGACGACGCCCATGCCGCCGCGCCGCACGTCTTCGACTTCATAGCGGTCTTCAATGCGGTCGCCGATCTCGAATTCGCCCTGCTGTGGGGGCTGGCGGCGCGCGCGCACGACTGTCGCGGTCTTACGCTCCTGTCGGAACTGGGTTTGCGAGAGCGGCGCGCTGCCCAGGTCGAACTGCGTCTGTCCTTGCGCTTCGGAAACACTCGGTGCCGACTCGCCGGACATCCAGCCTTCGTCTTCCTGATCGCTCGATGTGACGTCCGGTTCGCCGATAATCCTGCTGTGCTCGCTGTGTTCCAGCGATGGGTCGTCGGCGATCTGCGTCTGATCGAGCGTGCCGGTCGTCGAAAGTCGGCGGCGGGTCTGAAACAATTCTTCGAGGGTGAGTGTGTCCCAGTCCTCCTCGAACGTCCGCTCGTCATCGTCTTCCGCCGCAGCCCACAGCGCTGTTGCGATATTACGGCGCGTGGGCACCTGGCGCGCAGCATCTTGCAGCCACTTGTTGAAGCGCTCGATCATCTGTTGTGCCAACAGGCGATCCTGGTCGTCCGTCGCGAGCATCTCTGCCTTACGATAGGCGATCATCGCCTTGCCGACGTAAAAGACCAGCAGACGATCATCCGACGTGTAGGCTTTGCGCGCACAAAGGTCGCCGAGTGCGAAGTAATCGCTGATGCTGGTGCGGCGCAGTGCAAGCTGACCCAGAATGCGAATATCGGTACTGGGATCGGTTGCGAAGTAATCGCGCGTGTCCTCACGGTGACGCTGCTTGAGCAGCGCTTCTCGCTCGTCCGCACTCATGCTGGGGGGGCGTCGCCCCGATTGGGGTGGTGGATTCAACGGATCATGCCTCACATCAGCCTGATTTGGCTTCAACCTCGAAATTCAGGCGCGCCCCATCCCGATTGACGATAATGATGTCGCCGTGTTTGAACGAATCTTCGACAATGCGGGCGCTGAGGGGGCGCGTGAGCAGACGGTCAATGGCACGGCGCAGGGGGCGCGCTCCATTGACGGCGTCGCTGCCCTCACTCAGGATCAGTTCTCGCGCCTGCTGCGAGAGTCTGAGTGTCAGTTGCTGGCTTTCCAGCCGCCCGTGCAGCTCGTTCAGTTGCAGGTCGAGGATTCTGCTCATGGTCTCGACATCGAGCGCGCGGAAGATGATGACTTCGTCAATACGATTGGTGAATTCCTGGCGGAAGCCGCTCGCCTTGAGGAAGCCGCTGTAGTCTGGCGCTTCATCGGTGGACTTAAAGCCGAACTGCCCCTTGCTAATCTTGTCGCTGCCGACATTGCTGGTCATGATGAACACCGAATGGCGAGCATCGACATTGCCGCCCTGGGCATCTGCCAGGCGTCCTTCGTCGAAGACCTGAAGGAAGATGTCATAAACTTCCGGCGCAGCCTTTTCGATCTCGTCCAGCAGTACCACGGAATAGGGGTGGCGGCGCAGGGCATCGGTGAGTTGCCCACCACGCTGGGCGTCCTTATAGCCGGGTGGCGCACCAATCAGCCGCGCGACCGTGTGCGAATCGTGGAACTCGGACATGTCGAAGCGCAGCATCGACTCGTCCGACCCGAAAAGGAACTCCGCTAACGCGCGTGCCAGTTCGGTCTTGCCCACGCCGGACGGTCCCAGGAACATGAAGACGCCAAGCGGGCGGTGTGGGTCGCGCAGTCCTGCACGCGCCATCTTGATGGTTTCCGCGACGGTAGCGATTGCCTGTTCCTGCCCGATCACACGCGAGGAGAGAAAGTTCTCCAGGTCGATCAGGCGCCGCTTTTCGTCGTTGGTCAGCTCGGTGACCGGGATACTCGTCCATTCGGACAAGACCTCGGCGATGTTGTGCACCATGACATCGTTTGGGTTGCCGACGACTTCGTCCGGCGTGATGCTGCGCAGTAGAACGCGCGCGCACGCTTCGTCAAGCAGGTCAATCGCCTTGTCGGGCAAGCGGCGGCTGGTCATGTAACGGATCGACAGATCAACCGCAGCTTCGATGGTGTCGTCAGGGATGATGACGCCATGATGTGCTTCCAGACGCGCGCGCTGCCCCTTCAGGACGGTGACCGCATCATCGCGCGAAGGTTCTTCGATGTCGATCGTGCGGAAGCGGCGTTCCAGCGCCGGGTCTTTGGCGATGGCGCGGCGGTATTCCTCGTGGGTGGTCGCACCGACGCAGGTGATCTCGCCGCGTGCGAGCGCGGGCTTGAGGATGTTGGCGGCGTCGAGGTTGCTGTCGATGGTGTCGCCCGCGCCGACGATGGTGTGAATTTCGTCGATGAACAGGATGACATCGCCCGCCTGCTTCGCCTCCTCGACAATGCCGATCAGGCGTTCCTCGAACTGCCCGCGCAGGCTCGTCCCGGCAACCAGCGCGCCGATCTCGATCTGCACGATGCGGCGATGCAGCAGCACATCGGGCGCGGTGCCCTGGTTAATGGCGAATGCCAGCCCTTCAACCACGGCGGTCTTGCCGACTCCGGCATCGCCGAGGAGGAGTGGGTTGTTCTTCTTGCTGCGCAGGAGCGTGCGCGCGAGCTGGCGGATCTCTTTTTCGCGGGCGATGGCGGGTCCAATCTTGCCCATGCCCGCATGGGCAGTCAGGTCGCGCCCGTATTTATCGAGCAGGGGAGTCGGCATCCGCCCATCGCTGCTGCGCTTCGGCACATATTCGTCCGAGTCAAACGCCAGGTCTTCGGACGGGAAATCGTCATCGAGACTGGCAAACTGAGGGAACTTGTTGCCTTCAAAGACCGACGAATTGCGCAGTTCATCCTGATACGCTTCCGCGATCAGGCGGTTGAGCCACAGGTTGATATCAAAGCCGATCTCAACCAGCTTGCGCACGGGGACGCTTTCGCCTTCTTCCATCAGCGCGAGCAGGACGTGCGCTTCGTCCAGGTCTTCTTCATCATCGCGTTCGGAGAGCGCAATAGCAATCGAGAGGACGATGCCAAGTCGCGGCGTGAGCGGCAGCGTTTCGTCCAAGGTGCCTTCGCCGGAGCCGATTTCCTTACGGATCTCGCGGCGTACCTGCCCAGGACTTAAGCCGGCGCGACGGAGCAGGTTGGTCGTTGGACCATCATCGTTGCGCGTGAGCGCCATGAAGCAGTGTTCGACACCAATATAGTTGTGTCCCTGGCGACGCGCTTCTTCCGCCGCGGGAGAGAGCAGCCAGGCGCAGCGTTTGCGTATTTCCTTTTCCGGGAAATTCGGTTGCAGGTTCAAGCGACACACCTATCAGTACATGCGGACCTCATTACCGGAAGTATAACGCATCTTCCTGCTCTCCCGCATCCCGGCGCAAGTCCCATATCTGGCTTGTCAAACCCTTGTATGATGTGGTTGAATCCACCGCAAGCCTACGCTCAGATTGCGAATCTTACCGATCCATCTGGGGTGTTGCTGTTATACTCTGCGTAAAGAAGGGCAGCATCACTTCCGATTGATATGACCGCGAAACCGCTCAAGAAACCCACCCTGGTCACCGACCCGCTGATCGGTCAGCAGCTCGGCGACTACAGCATCGTCAGCCTGCTTGGACGCGGGGGGATGGCGCGCGTCTATAAGGGGTTCGATCCCAAGCTGGAGCGTTACGCGGCGGTCAAGGTGATCGACGCTCATCTTGCGGCTGGCTCGGATGCGCCGGAGTACCGCGAGCGCTTTCACCGCGAAGCGCGTTCCATCGCAAGGCTGCGCCACCCCAATATTGTCAGCGTCTACCAGTTTGGCGAGTTCAGTAACCTTTACTACATGGCGATGATGTTCATCGAAGGTTACGACCTGACGCATGTGCTGCGCGACCATGCCAGCCGCCGTGCGCGTATGACCTTTGGGGCGGTGCTGCGCGTGGCGCGGGATATTGGCGCGGCGCTGGATTATGCACACCGCGAGGGCGTCATCCACCGCGACATCAAGCCGTCGAACATCATGGTCATGAACGACGGTCACGCCATCCTGACCGATTTCGGGCTGGCACTGAGCGTCCCGGAAGGCTCGATTGGCAATACCTTTGGCAGTGCGCACTACATCGCGCCAGAGCAGGCGGTCGCCTCCAACAATGCAGTGCCCCAGAGCGATCTCTATTCGCTCGCCGTCGTGATCTATCAGATGCTGGCGGGGCGCGTGCCGTTCGACGATCCCTCGGCGATGAGCGTGGCGATCAAGCATTTGCAGGACCCGCCGCCGCCGCCTAGCCTGATCAACCACGAACTCACCGCTGACGTGGACAGCGTTCTCCTTAAGGCATTGCAGAAGCAGCCGGAGAAAAGGTATCCGAGCGGCGCTGCGCTTGCGAACGCACTGGAAAAAGCGCTGAAAGGCACCGGCAAGAGCATTCTGTTTACGGATGAGGCGCTGCGGGTCACAGTAGCAGAAGACCCGGATAGCACCTTACGCCGCGATAGTGCGACGATCCCGCTCCCGCCGTCACAAAAGTCCTCGTCGGAAGCGCTGCACGTCGCTGCCAGCGCGGCGGCATCATCGCCCAAGCCAGAAATCAAGCCGCTCAGTCAGGCGCGCCCGGCGGTTGTGCCTGTTTGGGCGCAGGATCTGACGGGCGAGATGGGTTCGCTGCCGCGCCTACCTACCAGTAAACCGCGCCGCCGCCCCCTGATGGTTGCCGCTGCGATTGCTATCATCGCGCTGCTGGGACTTGGGTTGGCGCTCCTGCCGGGGTTGCGTGCGATCTCGCCAGATGCAACAGCGCCCATGCTGGCGCAGGGCATAACAGAGACATCTGGTGCATCTGCACCGACCTCCACAGCAGTTGAAGAGCCGGTGACTCGCCCGACCACGCTGCCGACTGCAACCCGCATCACCGTGACAGCTGCCACAACTCGTCTGACATCAGCGCCATCGGCGACTCCGGCGGGAAGTGCGCTCTCGGCAAGCCTTGATCTTCGCCTGACCTATGACGGTGAAGTCGTCACGCTGGTCAACGTGGGCAGCCGCCGCATCGACTTAACCGGCATTGAATTTGCGCAGTCGCTGGATGACGGCAGTGAGCGCCTCTTCCGAGCGACTCAGTGGGGCAGCAGCGGCTTCAGTGTCGCACGCTTCGACCCCGGCGATTGTGTACAGGTGTGGACGGACGCATATGTGAGCCGGGGAGCGCCTGCGGGCTGTGTGCGTCAGGCGTGGCGGGCGGTTTCGCGTCCGCGCTGGTTCTGGATCGCGACGGGCACGGTCAAAGACTTTGTCGTGCGCGAGGGCGGAATTATCCTGGCGACCTGCGACATCGCGGATGGCAGTTGTGACATCGCCGTTGAGTGAAGACTAACCGCTGCCGAACAGCGTCACTGTCGGCTCTGCCGGGATGATTTCCCGTTCGGCAGGCAGGCTGCTCAGCGCGGACAGCAGAAGAATCCCCGCCACCAGCGCCGCGACCAGCACCAGTAGCAGCACAATCCGTAAACCACGATTACGACGACTGAGGACACCTATGCCTGCGCCGCCGCTCCCCGTTGGTGGCGTGGCAAGCGGCACATTAAAGGCGTTTTCGAGCAGGTAGCGCTGCATCCACTCCGATTGAATCTGGATGCCCTGCGGGATGAGCGAGACGATTTCTCGATATTCCAGGCTGCGCAGCGCCGCACTGATCGCCGTGCTGTCGAGCGGGTCGTCGCTATCGGCAAGCCAGGCTGCGATGGCGTCGAGATCGACCGGGCGCAGGGGGTCGGCGTAGATCAGTTGGCTGATTCCGCGCAGCACGCGCTGCTCATTGTACGTGAGCATCAGCCAGGTTTGGCGCAGGTCACCTTCGATGTAGCGATAAAGCGTTTGCCCCACGCGCTTGATGTCGTCGCCAGTGAAGCTCGTCTGATCGTCGCTCAGATAGCGACGAAACAGGGTTTGTCCGACGATCTGAACGAAGGCGGGTTCGCCACCTGTCAGCGTGTGGGCATCCCGCAGCGCGGCGTCGTCCAGGGTGTATAGGTCGCGCACCGGTTCGCGCAGAAGCCAGGCAGTTTCCTGTGGAGCCAGGCTGGTCAGGCGCACGGTATGCGTGGGCAGGACAAGTGGATAAAGCTCACTCAGGCGCGCTTCGTGCGTCAGACCGAGTGTGGCGACGATGTGAAACTGCGGAAGCTGATCGGTCATCGCGCGCAGATAAGTGAGGGTGTCGCTTCGAAAGTCCTTTTGCGCAATCTGGTCAAGCAGCCCATCGACATCGTCAACGAGCAGTACGAGCTGACGATGGGGACGAATCAGCGCCAGGACAGGCGGCAGGAAGACGCGCGTGAACCAGTCTCGTGCATCGTCTTCTGGTGGCTGGAGTTCCTGCAGGCGCGTCAGGGTGAACGCGCGATCGATCAAGCGTTCCGTGATCGACTGCGCCAGCCCGACCCACCAATCCTGTTCCGTTCCGGTCAGGGACTGGGTCGTGACGTAAACGCCGACGAAGCTTTCGTCGAAAGCGCCGTCAAACGCGCGGAGGAACGCTGTCTTGCCGCTGCGCCTGCGCCCCAGCACCAGCAGGGCACCTTGCTGTGAAGCGTCGATGATCTGGCGGCGTACCCGCGCGAAGGCGCTTCCACGCCCTGCAAACGGGGCGGAAGCACCTTCTGTATAGATGTTCTTGGGCGCGGTGTCGAACATTTAGCCCTTCACAGAACCTGCCATCAGCCCGCGCACGAAATAGCGCTGCAAGCCGAAGAAGACGATCAATGGCACGATCATGGAGACAAATGCCGCCGACGTCAAGAGATGCCAGTCCTGCCCGCGTGACCCGACCATGTCGGCGATGCGGATGGTGAGCACTTCGTTCTGCTGGTTGAAGCCCAGGAAGATGAGGGCGACCAGGTAATCGTTCCAGACCCAGAGGAATTGGAAGATGGCGAAAGATGCCAGCGCGGGTACTGAGAGTGGCAGGATGAGGCGTATGAAGATGGTGAAGTGGGACGCACCATCGATGAACGCAGACTCCAGAATTTCGCGCGGGAGACCGCTGATATAGTTATAGAGCAGGTAGGTCGCCAGGGGCAGCCCAAAGCCCGCGTGTGCCAGCCATACGCCGAGGAATGTGCCGTTCAGCCCGATCTGCCCGTAATCGCGCAGGATGGGCACGAGCGCAATCTGCAAGGGGACGACCAGGAGCGCGACGACCAGGATGAAGAGGATCTTTCGCCCTGGGAAGCTCATCCAGGCGAAGCCATAGGCGGCGAATGCGGCGATCAAAATCGGGATGATTGTTGCCGGGATGGTGACGGTCAGCGAGTTGAGGAACGCGCCGAGCATGTCGTCGCCCTGTACCGTTTCAGTGGTGCCGTCGATATTCTGAATCTGATACTGACGCCCGCTGATGACCTGCTCGTAGTTTTGCAGCGTGAAGTTCGTGTTCATCGTCCACTGCTGGCGGTACTCTTCAAGCTGACCACGCCGCAGGTTTCCCACCCACACCAGGCGGGAGCCATCGCCCATATCGACTCCATCCAGCCATTCGTCATAAGACGCGGTGGTGGCGACTCCGGCGGAATTGGTGACGGTGATGGGCTGGTCGCGCGTCTGTCCGTCGGGAATGGGGAGTTGATTGCCGGTCGCCACCCATGCCTGATTAGGAAGAGTTGTCCACCAGCCGCTGGTGCGGATGTCGTTGCGGAAGCGGATGGATGAGACGAGCAGCCCAATGGTCGGGATCGACCACGCCAGGACGATGAGAAAGAGAATACCGTTGACGATGATAGCCGCGCGGCGTTTCTGATTTTGCATGGTAGCCCCCTAAAACGTCTGGCGCTGGCTGAATTGGCGCAGGTTGTAGATCATCACCGGAATGACCGCAATGAGCAGCACGATGGCGATGGCGGACGCAAAACCTGCGTTGCCTGCTGTGAATGCTTCGCGGTAGAAGCGCACACCAACAACCTCCGTGCCGAACTGCCCGCCGGTCATCACCATGACCACGTCGAAGATCTTGAGCATGAAGATGACGACGGTGGTGACGACGGTCACGAGGGTAGGCGCGATGCTGGGCAGGATGATGCGGAAGAAGATCTGGATTTCGTTAGCGCCATCGACGCGGGCGGCTTCCAGGAGTTCTTCCGGGATGCCTTTGATGGCGGCAGAGATGAGTACCATCGCATACCCGGTTTGCAACCAGACCACGACGATGATCAGGAAGACGTTATTCCAGGGCTGCACAAGCGTCAGCCAGGGCTGCGCTTCTCCCCCAAATGCGGTGACAATGGAATTGAGTAAACCAATATTGGGATTGTTGTCGTAGACGAACTTCCAGATGACGCCGGCACCCACCATCGAAATCGCCATCGGCATGAAGATGAGCGACTTGGCAGCATTCTCGAAAGCGCTGCGGTCGGAAAGGATGGCGATCAGCAGCCCGAAGATGACAACGAAGGCGGTGCCGACGACAATCCACAGCAGATTGTTCGTCCATGCTTCGACCATCTGACGCTGCGTGAAGACGGCGATGTAGTTATCCAAGCCGACGAAGTTGGTGCTCGTGCGGTCGAAGAAGCTGAGGCTCAGGGTGCGCAGCGTTGGCACTGCCAGATACCATGCCAGCAGAAGGATCGCAGGTCCAACGAAGATGAACGGCTGTAGGCGGCTCATCCAGTTGCCGGGCAGCTTTTCGACCAGATTGTTGAAGACGAAATACAGCGCGGCAATCCCGCCTACGCCCCAGACAATCGCGGCGATGGCGATGAAGATGCGGTCGGCGGTGCTATCGCGCAGGAAGACGAACCCTGCGTAAAGCCCGATGAATGTAATCCCAATCAGCACAGCAGATAAGGCAAGCTGGGCAGCGCTGAACCCGTCTTGCCCCCCTGCGGGGCGGTCTAACTTTGCCTGCATGGAAAAGCTCCCAGGTGCTCGTTCAAAGTAAAAAGTGCAAAGTCAAAAGCAATTCTGGCTCTTCAGACACCGCATTTTCATCGCCTTTAACTTCCAACTTTTACTTCCACTCTAACGAATAAAGACAAAGGCAGGGCAACCGTCTGGTCAGCCCTGCCTTTGATGACTTCAACGTGTGAAGTTACAAACTGGCTGGCAGAACGCCTTTAGTCAGTCGGCCAGGCAGCGTCGATTTCGGCAAGCGCGGTTTCGAGGTCAACCGTGCCGCTGATCCAGTCGGTCATGCCCTTCCAGAATGAACCGGCACCCACTGCGCCCGGCATCAGGTCGGAACCATCGAAGCGGACGCTCGTTGCGTCGGCGATCAGGGCGGCGATGTTGCGTTCGAGTTCAACACCGTACCAATCGAGAGGAGCATCGCGGTGGGGGGAGAGCGCGCCACCTGCACCCAGCCACGCGCGAACCGATTCGCCACGGCTGAAGAAGTCAATGACGGCGCGGACTTCGGGACGATCCGCAAACATCGCGTAGATGTCGCCAGCGACCAGGAACGGACGACCGAGTTCTTCGTCAATCGGCGGCAGGTAGAAGACGCCATAATCGACACCGGGCTGTGTGCCTTCGGGGAAGAAGCTGGTGATGAAGTTACCCTGCTTGTGCATATAGCAGCCTGCGGGTTCTTCGAACATCGGGAGCGGGGCATCGCCGAAGAAGGTGCTGGCGATGGTTTCACGACCACCGAAGACGACGTTATCGGCAAACCACATGTCGCCCAGGACGGTCGCTGCATTGGTGACTTCCGGGCTGCTGAACAGCAGGCGCGATTCTGCATCGGCAGGGATCGTCCAGTTGTCGTAGTTTTCCAGCGAGGTCGTGCGCAGCATGATTTCTTCCATCCAGTCGGTGGCTGCCCAACCGGTTGCCGCGCCAGACTCGATACCAACGCACCAGGGGCTGCTGCCGTCTGCGACGATCTGCTCGTTGAGGGCGATCAGCTCATCCCAGGTGGTGGGGATTTCGTAGCCGGCTTCTTCCCAAGCAGCGATGGGATACCAGACCAGGCTCTTGCCGTTGATACGATTCCAGACACCCGCCATGATGTCGCCATCGGGTCCGCCGATGGTCGCCATGTCCAGCCAGCTCTGGATGTAGTTGCCGCTCAGGTGCTCGGCATTGAGGAAGGTGCTGACATCCAGGACGTAGCCGCCCTCAACAAAGTCGCGGAGCAGACCGGGCTGCGGGAAATCGACGATGTCGGTGACTGCGCCGCCTTCAACCGCTGCGCGGATGGCAGCTTCGAATTCCTTCGAGCCGGTGTACTGAATGTCGATGCCTGTCCATTCTTCGAACGGTGCAATCGCATCATTAAACTTAACTTCGTCCTGATCGGTGAACGGACCGGTCATCGTGACCACCGTACCCGACAGCTCGCCTGCACACGCGGCTTCCAGCTCCGCGCTCATGAGCGTCCACTCAGCGGGACACCCGCCTTGCGCTGAAGCAGCACCCGCGCCAAGAGCGACGAGTAGGACTGCCATCAGCAGGCTCACCTTGAAAAACTTCGACATGCTGTACTCCTGTATTCTGTAAAGCAATCACATGCTTTGATGCGGTGAACGCGAACGTTTCACCGGACATCACAATCTTAGCCCCTGATGAAAGTCATGACAACTCTCACAGGTTGAATCGGGCGACATGCACAAAGTCTCTGGCTACCCTGGTCGCCCAACGGGGGAAGCGCTAAATGGACGCTCGCCTGACCAGTGGACATGGAAGCATGACCTGTTCGGGGCTTATTGCTCCGTTGTCCAGGGCACGCAGCAAGTGCTCGACTGCCCAGTAGCCCATTTCGTAATGTGGCAGCGCCATCGTCGTCAGCGCAGGGCGCAGATACGCCGCAATGACCTCCTGATTGTCAAAGCCGATGACCGAGATGTCCTGCGGAATACGCAGCCCGCGCGCCTTGATGGCGTCATATGCGCCCATCGCAATCCGGTCGTTGGCGCAGAAAACGGCATCGGGCGGCGGCGTGAGATCCAGTAGTTCATCCATGCGGCGAAAGCCATCGTCAGGCTGCCCATCGTCGGTGTTGCGGATGCGGCGTTCGTCAATGGGTAAGCCGTGTGTCGTCAGCGCGCGCAGGTAACCTGCCAACCGCGCCTGTGCGGCGGTTGCGCCAGGTTCCAGATTGATCAGGGCGATTCGCTGGCGTCCACGATGGATGAGCGTTTCCGTCGCCTCAAAGCCGCCGCGCTCCTCATTCGGCGTGACGGACGCAACACTGCCATCTTCCGCTCGGCAGTTGGCGAAGACCGAGGGGGCTTCGTCAATATGCGGGGGTGGGACGATGACTTCGTGGCGCATGGTTGCGTAGACCACGCCCTCGACCTTGCGTTCGAGCAGCGTCTCGACTGCGCCTTCCGCCCGTGCTGCGTCATTATCGCAGCTCACGATCATCAGCATGAATCCACGCTTCCATGCCGCATCCTGAGCACCTTTGATCAGGTTGACGGCGAATGGCGTGGTGGCGATTTCGTCGGCGACAAAACCGAGGAGGTGCGAGCGGCGCGTGCGCATGTTTCGGGCAATCAGGTTCGGGCGATAGCCCAGGGTATTGATAGCGTCAATGACGCGGGCGCGTGTGGTCGCGCTCACGTTGGGGTCGTCGTTGATGACGCGCGATACCGTCTTGAAAGAAACGTGAGCGGCATCCGCTACCTGTTTAATGGTTGCCATTGTTTGTGCGCTTGCCCAATTATGTCGAAAGATAACCTGCTCGTCGGACAACGTTGTCAGCTCACAGCAGGGAAACGCCAACCAACAAAGGTGACAATAACCTGCCATAGTCAACGTTGTCAATGGTTGCTGTATTGCTGGTTAAGCGCTTAATCGATTAATTCTATTGTGCAGTCTGCACGAATGTTATTGCCGCGCAGCCGCCCTCCGGGTCGCAACTCCCCGTCGTGTATAATCGCCTTATCTACTGCCTGCTCATCTGTTGGGGAGTTATGGTGTCATCACCTTCCAATCCGCGTGCGCTTGCCTTGGTCGGGATGCCCGGCGCGGGCAAAAGCCTGTGTGCCCAGCATCTTGCCGAACTCGGCTTTTTCCAATTTCGTTTCGGCGGGATCGTCACCGACGAAGTATTGCGGCGCGGGCTGCCGCTGACCCCGGAAAACGAACGCGCGGTGCGCGAGGAATTCCGCGCCCAGGACGGTATGGATGCCATCGCTCGTCGTGCGCTGCCGATTCTGAAAGCCGAACTTGCCCACCGTCCTACTATCGTCATTGATGGGCTTTACAGCTTTAGCGAGTACAAACTTCTGCGAGAGGAATTCGGAGCAGGCTTGATTATCGTGGCGGTCGTGACGACCCGTCAGCTTCGCTACGAACGCCTGACGCATCGCCCCGAACGCCCGCTGACGCCGGAAGAGGCGCAGTCGCGCGACATCGCCGAAATCGAGAATCTGGAAAAAGGTGGACCGATTGCCATCGCGGATTATACGCTTCTCAATGATGCCGATCCATCGACGCTGATTGCCGCGTTGGACAACCTGATTCAACAGCTTTCACTGAAGCCTTAATTCGGAGACATGCAGGTCGCCAGGCTCATCCTGTGTTATGATGGGTTTGAGTACGGTTTCACCATGTCTCAAACTTGTGATAAGCATCCAAACGGAGCCTGCCTGTGCGCCGTCTTCATCTGTTCTTTACGCTGTTGCTGGCGATGTCTATGCTTACCGGGGCGATACAGGCACAAGGCGACGCACCACGCCTGGCACCGGGCGATCCACCGCGCGCAGCGCTGATCACTGTCGAACCTGCGAACGCCGAGGGGGAAGTCACCATCTCAGGGGCACAGAACGCGGTCTTCCCGGCGGCGCAGGTTGCCATTCGCAATCTGTATACCCAGGACGTGGTCTATACCCAGGCAGGCATCACGGGGAGCTTCACGACCCGAATTTATGGACCCGGCAACACGCCATTTCTGATAAGCCCTGTCGAGGGGAGTGTGCCAGAGGCGCAGCGAGACCAGCCGGGGTCGCTGCCTGGTGGTCCAGCAACAATTGTCTGGGGAATGCTGCCTGAGATCAGCCGAGAACGTGTTCGTTTTTCCGTGTCCGGCGCGCTGGGACAGGGTGAGCGCTGGCAAGCACAGGGCGAGATCAACCGCGTTCTCTTCGACCCGGATGACCCACAACCGCTTCGTCTGAGCCTGGATATGACCGTGCCGCAGCCCGGCGTCGATATCAGCAACCTGCGCTTTATCGCTAAGCTCGAACTGCTGCCCATCGCGGTGCGCGGCAGCAATGGACTGCGCCCCGTCGGCAGTGTCGAGACCAATAACGGCTGGTCGGGTGTACTGACCGCTTCGGGGCTGCCAATCGACGACATCGGCGTGACGATCCCGATTGGCGAAGCAGTCGCCGACCGCGACGATATTGCGCCGGTGACAGATGGGCTGGCGTTTTCGTTCGCTTTCGAAAGCCGGCTTCCTGGCGCGCTGGTGCACGGACTGTATGTGCCCGTAGTGCGTTTCCTCGTCCGCGCTGGCGACGCGCTGCCCGAACCGCTGTCCGCAAACCAGGTGTTTGGAACTTCCGCCGTCCCGGTTTCTCCATTGGTGCGGCTGCCGCTGGTGCTCAATGTGGGCGGCGTGACGGATGTCCCTCTGGCACTTGCGTTGTTGATGGATGCGCCGAGCGATGGCGGGCGCGGGATACTGCCTGCTGAAAACGCGGGCATTCAACTGTCCAACCGCGTGCGCCTTAACCCACCCACATACATCCTGCCGCCGAATGCGCAGGACGGCACACCCGAATCGTATTCACTCGAACCCTATCTGCCGCAGCTTCTGGCAAACGCCTACGATCAGGCGGTACCTCCGCTGATCCCTCTGGCGGGCGATGCGGGGAACTGGCGGGTGCGGGTGGTTGCGCCAGATCAGACGCCGACGATTCTGGGAGACCTTCCAGTTGTACAGGCGCAAATTGGGTCGGATGCAGCAGACGAGCGCCAACGCTTTGGCGTCCAATCCCCTGTGGAAATGTATGGGCTGACGACCTTTAATCCGGCGTTGAGTGCCTTTCGTTTCACGCAGTATGGCGAGCATACGATTGATGCGACTCTCACGCTGCGCGACATCTTTGGTCACAGCTATGTCGGTGGTGGCGAATACCATCTGGTCATCGCCGAGCATTTCGACCTGACTCCCGCTATGCTGCCTGGGACACCGTTCGAGACCGACGATCAGCTCAACGCCGCTGTGCGCATTGCCCCTGCTGCGCCTGCCGACGTACGGGTGCGTGTCGCTGTTTACCCGCTGGATGGCAGCGAACCACAGGAGCAGGTGATCGAAGGGCAGGCGAACAGCGGTGGGGTCTTCCAGCCCGATGCGGCGATCCTGTTGGATACTCCTGGCGAATACGTGATCGATTACGAGGTGCGTTACACCGATGCCGAAGGGCGCTTGTGGGCGGGCAGCCAGCGCCTGGCAGGCGTGATCGCCAGCCCTGGGATGGACTTTGTGGCGCGTGGCGAGCGGGGCTTGTTCAACATGGCGGTTGAACCGCGTCAGGCTTGGTATACCGCCAACCGCGTCATAGGGAACGCGGGTCTCGACCCGGCTGACGTGCCCCTGATCATGCGGATGCCCTACTACAGCGGGGACGCGCTGTGGGTCCCGGATGGGGATGAGAGCGGCATCGCCGCGTATCCGCGCTTGCAGGATGTCTTTGGGCGGTACAGCGACTGGCTCCTGCAAGGCGCTGCCACGGATGCTTCTCGCTTTGGTGACAACCTGCGTGAGCATGTGGCAATGCTCGAACTCCCTGCCGCACTGTTCTCCGAAGGTGCTGATCCGTATGATCCCGCTGCATCTGCCCCGCCAGCCAGCGAGGGCTACAGCTACGTCAGCATCGTCCGCCCGAATGTAAGCATGCGCCAATACATACTCGGTTCGTCAATGCCAGCGCTGCCCGTCTGGGTTGACCTCGACGATCCGCTCAATGGGCAGATTGGCGCGGGTTTCGAGGGGGCGCAGCCAGGGGACTATTTCTTCATCTTCGCGGGAAACATTCTGCGAAACAGCGAAATCGCTATCCAGAACAGCAGTATTTACGGGGCTGTGGGGGTGGTCATCGAAGAAGATGATGAACCGGGGGCACGAGTGGCTCCGCCCGCGCGCGGCAGCGACGGTTCCGCAGATGCGGGTGCGCTGCTCGTCCTGCCAAATGACAGCTACGATGCCTTCTTCGTCCCAACCGGGCTTCAGCCCGGGGATGTGCTGACCATCGGTGATACGGTTGCCGTGAGTGGACAATCGGCTCCAGCGCTGCCCCTCACCGTCGGCGTCACAATCACCTCGCCAGGCGGCGCCCAGCGTCAGGTTTCCGGGCGCGCCAACGCAGTCGGCTACTATTATGATCCGACGCAGGATTTTGTTGCGGACGAAGCAGGCATCTGGACTGTGGACATCCAGGTGGTGACCGATGCGCAGACGTCGGCAGGGCAGCCGCAGCCACCGTTTGTCTTCGGGGGTATCCCCGGCTCGCCAAGCGGGCGGTTCGTCTTCTACGTCGTGGACGCGAACAGCATCCCACTGGAACGCAGCACACGTGCGGACATCGCGATTCCCTCGGCGCTGCCCTATAACTTCAGCTTTACACTGCCGCAGGGTTGGACGGGCGATGCCATCAGCTATTCCCTGCGCACGGAAGGTTATGTGCTGGAACAGGGCGACCTGCGCTTCAGCGGGCGCAGCTTCACCTATCAGTACAATCCAACCAACATCAACCGCCGCTTCCCGAACCTGGAAGTTGAGGCGCGCGTAGATGGTGCGGCGGCGTCTGATGTGCGACAGTTGACATTCCTGGTGCGCGCGACGGATGAAAGCGGCACACCGCGCCTTCTCCACCGCGTCTATCATTTCTTCCATGACCGCCTGATTAGCCTGAATGAAAACGAGGCGCAATAAGCCATGCGCAGATCGACATTCGATAACCGCGCCCTGCGCACATTGCTCCTCCTCCTGCCGGTCATCGCGCTGGTGCTGGTGGTCGCCATATCCTGGACTGTTGCGCCAGCCGAGGCGCAGACTGATGCCCAGCCGACCCCGCGCCCCCTGTTTGCCCTGCCGGATGCGCGCTCGGTACCTGCGTACACGAGCGGGACCATGGCGCTCGCGCGTGATGGTCTCACCATCGTGACGGCAAACATGCTGAACGACACGGTTGCCATCGTCGTGCCGGCAAATGAGCGTGTGATGGCTGAGATCGCTGTGGGCAATGACCCGCGTAATGTTGCCATCACGCCCGACGGGACGCGGGCGATTGTCACCAATCGTGGCAGCGGCACAGTGTCGATCATCGACATTCGCGCCGCCGAAGTGCTTGCGACGATTTCGCTCGGTCTCTTCCCCTATGGGGTGGTGAGCGGCAGCGACTCGATCGCTTATGTGTCGCTCCAGGGCAGCGGCGAAGTCGTCGAAGTTGACCTGACCAACACTCGGGTTTCTCGGCGTTTCAGTGTGCCGGAGACGCCGAGCGGGCTGGCGCTGTGGGGCGATTTTCTCTATGTGACCGATTTCTGGCGCGGGGATGTGAGTCTGGTTTACCTGCCGACTGGGCAACTGGTGGCGCGCGGCGGCGCGACGGGCAGCAGTGTATCGCCGACCATTGCCTTAGATATCACGCGCGGGATCGCCTATCTCCCACAAACTCGCACCAATTCTTCCAATCTGCATCTGACGTATGACAGCGCGGTCGCGCCGGTGGTGAATGTGCTGCGCCTGAGCGACCTGTCCGTGACTCGCAGTGCGCGACTGGCGATAGATCAGTTAGATCGCCCGGTCAATATGCCATTTGCCCTGGCGTTGGATCGGTTTGCCGAGCGGGTCTACATCGTGAATGCGGGCAGCAATTCCCTGAGCGTGCTCGATCTCGACGGGCGGTGGCGCGGGAGTGTCGCCTTGGGCGCGAACCCGCGCGGCGTCCTGCTCAACCGGGATAACTCGCTGCTGTATGTCTACAATGCCTTCGATGCCAACATCACGACCATTCGAACGCGCGACCTTGCCATCATCGACCGCCTGCCGATCAGCACATTGGATCTGCCGAGTGACGTGTTGATCGGGACGCGCCTGTTCTATTCCGCGACCGATCCTCGCATGAGCCGAGATGGTTGGATGAGCTGTGCCAACTGTCATTTTGATGGCATGTCTGACGGTCGAACCTGGCAGGGATTTCTGGAAGGTCCGCGCAATACGCCGGTGTTGTATGGTCTGTCAGATGCGGCACCGTATACCTGGTCGGGGCGGTGGGATGAGCTGGCGGATCTGGAGATCAAGATTCGCCGACTTCAAGGTGGCGATGGGCTGACTGGATTGCTGCTGCCTAATTTTGCTGAGGGCGAGCCTCACAGCGGACTTTCTCCCGACCTCGACGCGCTGGTGAGCTATCTCAATTCCTTGCCGGTTCCATTGCCGCTCACAGCACCTGCCGACCAGATCGATGTGGTCACGCGCGGTGCGGAAGTCTTCACCGAGATGGAGTGCACAACCTGCCATGTGCCCGCCGCGCTGACCAATCAGCAGCGCGCAGACGTGGGGACGGGTGGTACTTTACTTGAGCGCACGGATGGTGCGTTCGATACGCCCTCGCTGCGTTGGGTTGCGTTGAGCGCGCCTTACTTCCACGACGGACGCGCTGAGACGCTCTACGATGTCTTCGCACTGCCGGGCGTACACCAACTCGTTGGCACCCTCATCCAGGAGGACATTGACGCCTTGATCGCGTATCTGGAGACGCTGCCGCAATAGCGGGTACTTGCCCTACGCCTGCCCCGCGCTGCGCTTGCGCTGCCTGTTACCTCTGCTACAATCGGCAACGCGCTGCGTAGGCGGCGTAAACCAATCTGATTGTCGTTGGCGATGACAACGGTCGCCCAGCCCTGGAGTTTTCATGCCTTTGCGCATCCTTGCCATCTCTCTACTTTTTGCCCTGGTCTTTGCAGGTTGCCAGGGGCAGACGCCAACACAGGTGGTCCTGGTCGTGACGGCGACGCCGGACGGGGTGAGTTCGCCGTCTCCGGTTGCCGCGACCCCTTCTGAAGCAGCGGCTGTGACTCAGACAACTGGAGCGGCTGCGACCGCAACCGTGCCATCGACGCCGACGCTTGCGGCGACCGCCACCCCGAATGTGTTCCCGACGCCGACGATTGGCGAGATCCAGGTTGCGGAGCAGCTTTTCCAGCGTGGGCGGATGTTCTGGGTGCAGCCGACCGGGCAGATCTGGGTGCTGGCGCTGACGGGCGAGGGACGCGGTGCCTGGACCATTTATCCCGATACCTATGAAGACGGCACTGACCCCGAGGTGGACGCGGCGCTGGTGCCGCCGGATGGTTTGCTGCAGCCGCAGCGCGGTTTCGGCAAGCTCTGGCGCACCAACCAGGACGTGCGCGATGCCCTGGGTTGGGCGACAACCCCTGAGTTCGGCTATGTCAGCCGTTACGAGTACCATCCCGGCGGGACGGTGCGCGGCGGCGCGTACGTGCCCGCGCCGGGCTACCACATCCTCTACAGCCTGTATCAGGAACAGTTCCGCTTTAATGAGGTGGACAGCACCTGGCAGCTTGGCGGCGGCGGCTAAACACGCTTCGGATGATTTCTCCTGTAGGGATGCCCTCTCAGCAGGGCGACAGACAGGCTGCGCCCTACAACGTGATGAAGGACTGCGATCATGGCAGATTTGCGGGTCTGGCAGCTTCCGTTTCGCTCCTCCACTCCCCTCCATATTGCGGCTGATGCGCGCATCGGGACCACCGATGCGCGCTACGATGCTGTGTGGGAAGTCCACCCAGGCGAGGGCGAGAGCGCTCTCTTTGCGCTGCATACACGCTACGGCGGGCGAGCAGGTCTGGTCTCGCTGGTACCCATGTGGTTGATCGACGACCAGGTGATCTACCAGACGGGGCAGTACGCCGGACCGACGACCATCCGTGCCTTTACCCCGAACTTCATGCAGTTGCAGACCAAAATCACTCCACAGCTCGCCCTGCTCGCCGAATTCTGGGCGATGGACTCACGGGCAGTTGGCGGGCGTTTCACACTGCGCAACAGCAGTAAGCAGCCAGTCACGCTGCGTCTCGACATTCTGGGATTCGTCGGCATCGACAAGCGCGAAATGCCGACGAAAGTCATCTTCATTCCTGGCGAACGTCATGCGCTCTCGCTGGGTGTTGTCCGCGACCTGACGCCGATCCTGATGATCGAGAACGGGTTCGCGGCAGCCGACACGAGCGGGAACAAGATCAGTGCCGCACTCTCGCTCGCGCCGGGGGCAAAGGCATCGCTGCGCTTTGTCTGCGCGGCGGAAGAGGATGCGCGCGCGGCGCTGAGCGCTGCCAAGCGCTGGCTCATGCAGGACTGGGGACCCGCCTTCAAGAAGCTCTCCACTGCTGCCAGCGCGATTCCTCGGATCGAAACCGGGGATGACGCTCTCGACGCCCGCATCGCAGTCGCCTATACGCGACTCGTGCAGTCGTTTGTCCATGCGCCGGAACGCGCGGCGCTGCCGATCCTGACCCCGCAGCGCAGCGCAAGCAAAGCCGCCCGCGCTGCCGTGCCCGCTCATACGACCTACATGAATGTGCTGGGGATGGCGGCGGTTGATGCCGGGTTGGCGCAGGGAGTGGTGCGCAACATTCTGGCGACGCAGCGCGAGGATGGTTGGATTGACGCCGAGCCGCCGATTGGCGACCGCCCGACGCTGCTGCATGTTCCGCTGCTGGCGCGGTTGGTGTGGAGCGTGTTTCAGTACAGCGAAGACAGCGTCTTTCTGAAAGAGACTTATCCGGGGCTGCGGCGTTTCTTCGCACGCTGGCTGGCGTCCGACCGGGATAGGGACGGCGATGGCGCACCCGAATGGCAGTCCACCGCGCAGATGGGCGTGATGACGCGGTTGTCGCTTGCCAGCGTGCGCGTTCACGCGCGCTTTGTCGAGACACCGGGGCTGCTGGCACACCTGCTGTCCGAGGCGATCAGTCTGCGCGAAATCGCGCATTACCTGCGCGATGAGGGGGCGGCGGCGGAGTACGCGGCGCAGGTCGAGCGGCTGCGAGGTGTATTGGAGACGTTCTGGGATGCCGAGAAGGGACGCTATACCTACCGCGACCGCGACACGCATCGCGCATCACCTGCCCAGGCGCTGCTCACCGACGGCGAAGGCGACGCCGATCATCTGCCTGTCGTCGATCTGTCGCCGCACGCGCGCGTCGTCATCCTGGTAGAAGGTGGATTCGAGCATACGCCGAAGTTTACGCTGACCGTGCAGGGCATTCGCCCGGATGGGCAAGAGGTGATTGAGACGGCGGACAGCGCGGCGTTTGAGTGGGAGACGGGGCGCGGCTTCTACACGACCGAGGCGGTCTTCTCACGGCTCGATCGTGTGCGCTGTGATGGGCTGGTGCGTGTTTACAAAGTGAGCGCTTTCACGCCCGATCTGACGATGGAAGATGCTGACAGCCTGCTGCCGCTGTGGTCAGCGGGGATTGCGCCGGAACGCGCAGGGGTTGTGGGCAGGCGGGTATCGGATCGGTATCTCGCCGCAGGTGGCATCGGGGCGGAGCCAGTTGCCGAGGGACTGCCTGTCCGCGTTTACCCGGCGCTGAATACGCTGGTTGGCGAGGGGCTGCTGGAGTATGGCGACGCGCTGGCGTTTGAGGTCATGCGCAGGCAGCTTTCAGTGACGGGCGCGGAAAGCGCTGCTTCGGATCGTGCGCCCCACTATGCCCTACACCTGCTGCTGCGCGTCCTCGGTGTGCGCGTTATTTCGAAGACCAGGGTCTGGACGGGCGGCGCGTGTGGATGGGAGAATCCGGTCAGCGTGACTCACAAAGGTGTTGTCGTCGAGCGCAGCGCCGGCGGCACACGCATCCTGTTCCCCAGCAAGCAGGTGGTTGAACTGCCTCCGGACGCGCCCTGGCAGGAGATTATCGACCAACCGGTCAAACGGTCGCTCACGAAGAAACCGCCGACAACGCCATGAAGCACGTCTCTGCGGGCTTAAGGACGTTTATGCGTTATGCTTGTTCAGATGATTTGCTTTCATTGAGCTCTTGGAACAACCATGGCGTCCGAGCCGCATCTGAATGTGTTAGGCGATATTCTCTTTGAACGAAGCGCCGACGGTGTCCTCATCATGGATGCGCAGGGCGAGATCCGGCGAATCAACCCGGCGGCAGTCGCCATGCTCGGCATCAGCGCGGCAAAGGCACGCGGACAGAAGCCCTCCGTGCTGTTCCGCTACAATGCGAACCTGATGAACGCCTTCCAGCGTGAAGGCGAGCAGGTGCTGGAAGTCCATCTGCCTCGCCGCCGCACGGCGCTCGCCATCGCTGCACCGCTGGCGGATGGAAGCCGCATCGTGATGCTTCAGGATGTCACCGAACAGCGGCGGATCGACGCCGGTCGGGAAGAACTCATCAACCGCATGGCGCATGACCTGCGCAATCCCCTGATGGCTATGGGGGGCTATGCAGAACTGATCGAGTCGATGGGCGATCTCACCGTCCAGCAGCAGCATTTTGTCACGCGCTTGCGCCAGACTACCAGCAAACTTTACGATGTGGCGGCGGAACTGGTGGATCTCGTATGGATCGAAGCGGGACTGCCGATCCAACATCGCCCGGTGCGGCTGCAAGAGCCGATCATGCGGGCGATCTCCTCGCTGACCCCGGTGGCGCAGGAACGGCAGATCGGCATCGCGTTTTCGGTGCAGGACCCGCTTCCAAAAGTGATGGGCGATCCGGAACGACTGTACATGGTCGTCGTCCAACTGCTGGAAAACGCGCTGCTCTATAACGAACCCGAGAGCAGCATCGCCATCCACGCCTGGAGCGACGGTGCCGACGTCTACTGCTCGGTGGCAGACAAAGGCATAGGCATTTCCGACCACGAAATTCACCTGGTGTTTGACCGCCTGTACCGCTCGAGCGATACGCGCGTGCAGGCAGTGCCCGGCGGCGGAATCGGTCTGACGCTGGCGAAGAAGATCGTCTACCGGCATGGCGGTGATATCTGGGTGGCGTCGAACCTGGGCGATGGCAGCACCTTCACGTTTGTCTTGCCCGCAGTCAGCAGCACATAACCGGAGCACGTCTATGCGGCGCGTCAAAATCACTCTGCCCGCCACTATCACCGATCTCGGTCCAGGCTTGGGTGGTTTGGGCATGGCGCTTGGCTTGCACACGACTATTGAGGTGAGCGAGCGCACGGACGACCAGTTGATCGTCGAGACGGCGGGCGAGGACGCAGGGCGCTATGCCGTTGGGCTGCGCCATCCCGTCATCATCGGCTTGATCCGGGTGTTCCAGCGCCTGGAAGATACGGTGCTGGGGTTGAATGTACGCATCGACAACCGCATCCCGCACGCTGCCGGGTTGGGGGTCGAAACTGCCTACATCACCGCTGGGATCATCGCCGCCAACAACCTGCTCTCCAATCCGTACAAGCGAGAGGATGTCCTGAGCATTGCTGCCGAAGAGACACAGCGCCCCGACCAGGTGACGGCTGCGGTGCTGGGCGGGCTGGTCAGCGCGGTGTTGGAAGGCGATACGCTGTTGCATCGCAGCCTCCCTGTCGCCTCCCTGCAAGTCGTCATTATCGCCCCCGACACCGACGATTTCGCTGAAGCGGTCGAGGGCAGAATTCCCGAACGTGTGCTGCTCACGGATGCGCTGTATAACCTGGGGCGTGTGCCGCTGCTGCTGGACGCGCTGCGCGAAGGCAATCTCGACCTGCTCGGCAAGGTCGCGGGCGACCGCCTGTATGCCCCGCACACCCGCGCGCTGGTGCCGGGCGCGGAACGTGCGACGGACGAGGCGCTTCGCCTCGGTGCAAGCGCCGTGATCGGCACACATGGGGGTGCGCTGGTGGCGTTCGCGGATAAGAATCACGCGCGGATCGCCGACGCGATGAAGGCCGCCCTGCGTGACGCAGGCGCGTCAGCACGCGCATGGACGCTGCCGATTGACAGGCAGGGTATCGTCATCAGCGTGATGCAGTCATCGTCGTAGGGGACGACCCATGTGTCGTCCCATCAGCGACCCATGGGTCGTCCCCTACGATGCAACCTTTTGCGCGCTTGGACGTATAATGATGTGTAAGGAACGCTGTTCTGGAGAATGACGATGACTGATATGAACAACCTCAACGGGCATAGCCCCGAAGCTGAGAAGGAAACCCCGGAAGATCTGCGCAAGGCATTTGAGCGCTTTGTCGATCACCAGAAGAAGGCGTTCGACGAAGCGGGCAAGGCGGTCGATGCGCTGCTGCCGACGGGCTTCAAGGAGCACGGCAATGAGGCGCGCCGCGAGTTTATCAAAGGCTTCAAGGTGCTGGTCGATAGCGCGATCAGCGAGCTGGAGAAGGCAAGCCGTGAGTTCGAGAAGCGGCGCGAAGAGGTGACCGAGCCGAGCAGCGGTGGCGAACAACCGCCGCCGAGCACGACTGGCAAGACGAAGGTCAAAATTCAGCTCGACTAAGACGCAGGTTGGATTTCGCTGCCTGAACCGCAGGGGCGCAGGGGACGTAGGGATCACAATGATGATCCTGGCGTCCTCTGCGTCCTTGCGGTTTTTCATTTCTGCTTTTCTGAACTTACGCCCGCTGCGTTTCCTGCGTCTTGACATCCAGCAGTTCTCTGCCGCCTGCGTCCAGCGCAAACGAAAGCTTGAGCGCATCATCGGGGCAGGTGTTGATGCACTCCTGGCAGAGGATGCACTCGGTCGAAAGCACACGCTGCCCCTGAGCAACGTAGTCGGGGATGCGGATGTTCATCGGGCAGACGGTGACGCAGACTCGGTTTTCGCACTGATTGCAGGCGGCAGGGCTGCCCTTGACCTTGAGCAGCGAATAACGTGAGGCTGCCTTGAGCGGCACGGCGATGGGGCAGACATACTTGCAGAATGCGCGGTTATCATGGAGCACGAGCGCCAGTACGACGCCGACGGCGTGATAGCTGAATAAGCCGATCAGGAACCAGAGCTGACCGCTCTCGCCCAGTGCGCCATCGCGGTAGCCGAAGACAAACCACATTGCCAGTACGGCGACGAGCACGATGGCGAAATGCAGATAGCGCAGCCGCGCCCATTTCTGTGAGATGCGGCGGTCACCGCTGGGATAAGGCAGCAGGTCGAAGACCATGCTGTACCAGCACGCCCAGCCGCACCAGATGCGCCCGAAGAAGAAGGGTCCGAAGATCTTGCCGAGCGCGTAATGCAGCACAACGGGCAACCCGATGCCCGTCAGGATGCCAAAAAAGAATCCTTCGATCTGCATGTTGCCGCGCCGCGAGGCGAAGGCGACGCCGATCAGCAGCGTGCCCACCAAGATGAGCAGCATTTTACGCGCAAACGGGCGGCGCTGGCGTGGCAGAATGATGTAGAAGGCGACCCCGCCGCCAGTGGCGACCACGATGTAGCTGATGAGCAGGGCAGGCGCGATGCTGCCGCTGAAGTACCACTGAATGACCTGCGTCGTCCAGAAGAAAACCATCACGAACGCGAAGATCAACATGAACTTCTGGATTTGGACGTCGCGGAGCTTCTGTTGGCGCACGAGCATATCTCTTCTGCGGCGACCGGACGTTACACCGCTGGTATCATCAGGATGAGCTGCAAGTCCATCAAGCCATGCAGTAGCATGAAGTACGGCAGGATGCTTGGACGTCTTCGGAGACAAAAGGCGATGAAAAACGCGAACGGCATGAACATGCCGAGGCGCCACAGAATGAAGCGTGCATCGAACACCAGCGGCAGTGTGATGTGCTGCGCCGCGAGGAAGAACGCGGGCAGTGCCAGCGCCAGCCAGGGGCGACCGCTGATGCGTTCGATGCGCGGCATCGCATAAGCGAAGTAGGTGGGGAGTTCGCTCAAGGCGTTCGTAAGCGGGAACACCAGCGCTGCGATGATCAGCCCCCATGCGGGCAGGGGGCGCAAGAGGAAGTCCCCGGTGCGTGCCACATCGCCAAAAAGCCAGTTGCCGAGCATGACGTTGGGCACGATAGCGAGCGGCGTGCCGATCACCATCAGCCCGATGCTGATAAGCGCGTCTCGCCTGATCGCGTGCTTCTCGACGCGGTAGAGGTCAACCAGGACTTGCCCCTGTCGATGTCTCAGGCTTGTCAGCACTGCCAGGCAAACGACATTTGCCAGCGCTGCTGAGAGCGGCCACCAACGGATCGATGCATCCCAGGACTGTGGGTGTTGTTGGAGTACAAAAATGAGCGCCACGAAGCCCTGCATCAGTGCGAAGAGGCTGATACGCATGGCAATGGCAAGGAAGACGGGAAGCCATGTGTCCTGCCGGATGATGGATGGCTTTGGTGCTGCTCCAGCAGTGGCGAGACTCATTGACTTAGACATGGCTCTTCCTTCCCAGGGCGGCGCTCCTATCAGTATCCCCCGCGCTTGATACGGAGTAATCCGCTCAAGAAACGGTCTTTGACCTGGTCACCTGACCGGGGTTCAGCCCCTACCGTCGAGCAGCACAAGACTCTCCCGGAACATCGTCCCCTCGTGACAGTCTGCACTACCCCTTCCTTGCATTGCGCCCATACTGAGGATGGGACTGAAATCATGCCGCGGCAGATGCAGATTGTTTTCCAATCTGTTGGGGAGACAAGATCATGTCAGAGAACAACACGATGTATCGCGAAGCTGATCGCAGGAAGGGCGACATCATGGATCAGGCGGGTACAAGGGTGACCACCGCGCTTGTACTGATTGGCTTGGGGATCGTCTTCCTGCTCAACCAGGCGGGAATCCTGGAACTGGGCGGCAACTGGTGGGCGTTATTCATTGCTATCCCCGCCGTTGGGATGCTCTACAACGCTTATCGCACGTATACGCGCGACGGGCGCATGACCCCGGAAGTGGGGAGCAGCCTGATGGGAGCGATTATCTTTGGTGGCGTCACCCTGATGGCATGGTTTGATGCCTGGGAGTGGTTCCTGCCATTCATCCTGATCGGCATTGGGGTTTCGATGTTTATGGGATGGCGCAACCCGGAGCGTGGAGGACAGTCGTAACGTCGTCTTCGGGCACTTTAGGGTGGGCGGCAGACTACAGCCGCCCACCCTAAATGCGCGCTTGTTAGACTAATCCTGCGCCGGGCGGTGCAGGATTGCCAACAGCTCCATCTCATCCAGATCTGGCTGCCCGATGCGCCAGTTGCCCGCCGTACCGCCACCGATGTGCTCGACGTGGAAGCCGGATATTTCCAGCATCAGGCGCAGCTCCGGCGGAACATAGCCGCGCTCGCGCGTGGGAATCGCGCGCTTGCCTTCAGGCGTATCCACCTCCATTGCTCCCTGCTCGGTCATCGTGAGCGGGTCGAATCGCCCGGCACGGATGTCTTCCTCACTATACAGACGCAGATAACGCATTCCGTTCAGGACGTTGATGATGGCTCGCCCACCCGGTTTCAGCGCAGCATAGAGTCTGCTGAACACCTGCAAATCACGGTGCGGCGGATCATCCTGCCCCAGCAAGGAGAGCGCTCCTTCGCAGACTGAGTAGACCGCATCAAAAGGCTGTGTCGCCACATAGTCTTCCGCCGGGCTGTGAACCCACTCTACGCTGACCCCCGCCGCCTGCGCCGCGCGCGCTGCCTCGGTAAGCATCCCCTGGCTGAGATCGACGCCCGTGACCATGTAGCCGCGCTTCGCCAATTCCACTGCGTGTCGTCCCGTGCCGCACCCCATGTCCAGGACGCGCGCGCCGGCTGCCAGATGCAGATGTTCGATGAGGAAATCGACTTCTTTCAGGGTAGCGCGGACGAAGACCTCGCCCATGTACTGGGGAGCGTACTGATCGAAGAAATCCTGCCAGTTGCGTTTAGTCACCAGGGAACTCCTTCATGAACTTTGCGACCACCTGCCAGAACTCTACCCGTTCTTCGATGAATGGAAAATGGTTGCTTCGCTCGAATACGATCAATGAAGCCTTGGGGATACCCTGCGCGAGTTCCTCTGCGGCAGCGAGTGGGAACTGTGAGTCGTGTCGCCCACACAGGATCAGGGTAGGCGACGTGATTTCGCTCAAACGCGGCGCATAATCCAGCTTGCTGGCAATCCGGTGCCAGTCAGCGCGCCCTGTGCGCGGGCGCAGCCAATCGCCGGAACGCACAGGCTGGCGCACCACATACTGCTGATCGACAAACGAACAGCGCTCGATGTAGTTATTCATCAGCGTTTCGCTGGCGCGGCAGGGCAGTGCGAGATGCAGCAGCGCTCGCAGCCCCATGCCCCAAAAGCGCGGGTGACGCGGATTTGCCAGAGCGCCTGACATGTCCATGTAGGCGCGTCGCCCACTGCCCGTGCCGACCAGGATGAGGCGGCGAATGCTTGACGGGCGTTCGAGCGTATAGGCGAGGACGGTCAGCCCTCCCATGCTGTGCCCGATGGCATCGACCGGGGTCGCGATCTCCAGCGCGTCCAGCGTTTCGTCGGCACACTGGTGCATCTCTTCCATCGAGAGATGCGCGCGGCGGGTTGAGTTCCCCGACTGCGGCGGGTCGAACGAGATGACCTGCCGACCGAGCGACAGCAGTCCGTCGATCAGGAGTTGTGCAGAGCCATCGCCAGGGATCTGAAAGCGATGCGGTCCGGGCATGAGCAGGATTGGCTCGCCTTCGCCGATGCGGTAGAGGGCGAGACCATTGGAGATGAGTACGGGTTCAGTCAGTGCTCGCACACGACCTCCTGTCTGGATAGACGAGCATTCAGCCGCCTGCCATGTGTCGAAAGGAACATTGAGCGCATGATGCGCTGCTCAAGCGCGTCATCGCGTAGTCAACGCTTCCTCAAAAAAGCGTATGACACGCTGTTCGTATGCTTCGGGGTCTGCCGCAAACCCGCCGGTGTGATCCACTTGTGGAATGACCCACAGACTGCTGTGTTCCGACGTCTGTTCATGAAAGAGCGTGTTGAAAGCAACTTCCTCGTCGTCGTTACCGGCTGCAATGAACATGAACTGCGTCATAGGACTCATCTGAATCGATTGCAGCAGGGTCGGGGTCGGGGGTTGTTCGCCGCTGAACGCACTCACCATGAGCGTGAATACACTCTGTGTGAAATTCCGATACAACGGCGTGTTCATGGGTAGATCGACATAATCCTGACGAGCGCGATGGGTGGCACCATCCGCGATCACGGCTTGAATGGCGGGATATGCGGATGCGGCACCCATCAGAATCTCGCCACCCATCGACAGCCCCAAACCGCCCAGGACACGAACCTCCTCCTGTGCCTGGAGGTAGGCAACTGCGGCACCGATGTCAAGAGACCCCGCCCAGCCGAGCCGATTGGTCTCACCCTCGCTGTCGTCGAAACCGCGCGCGCTGACCGCGAGGACGCCATAGCCGCGTTCTTGCAGCATCGCTGCGTAGCTGCGAACACTGCCGCGTCCCGCACCCGCGCCATGCATCAGAATGATCGCGGCGCCGTTGGTGGGCTGCGAATACCAGGCAGCCAGGGATATGTCATCCGAGGTTGTGATTCGAACGGTGGCGAAGCCTGGCGGTGCCTCGCCAGCCTCCTGGTTATCCGAGCGAATGGCTGCCAGCGCCATCACCGCCGGCAGTCCAAGGTATACTACTGCGACAAGCAGGGTGACGACCAGAATGACAATCGGTAAGACACGCGCGAACCTACGTGTGTTCTTGTTCATAACCCCTCGATGTTTGTCAGCCGCTCGCCCGCAATGGCGATCGCATTGCGGGCGAGCGGCTCGCCTGTCTGCGATTTTAGGTCTGCTGGCGCTTCGATGCGCCGGACGTATTCACGGATGCTGTAGCATATATGTCACCATCAGCACCCTCGGTTAGCACGCCGCCCCAACGTGGAAGCAGCCAGATCGCCAGCATGACCGGCATGGCGATGAGACCAACGATGAATGGCAAGTCATGCGCAGGCGTGTACTCATACAGCAGCCCTGCTGCCCAGGATGCCAGAGCAATCGCCCCATATGCCAGCGACTCGGTGATGCCAAGCGCCAGACCCCGCTGAGACGGACTTACCGATTCTCCCACAGCGGTCTGCGCCAGCAGCCACATGCTGGAGGTCGCACCGATGAGCGTGAATGCGACTCCGACCAGCACCAGATTGCCTGTCTGCCAGATTGCGAGCGTTCCAAGCCAGACCGCCACAATCAACACTGCGAAGCTCAGGCGCGGACGGAGTATGCCGACGACGTAATTGGCGGCGAGTGAACCGACCGAGAGGACGGAAAACAACGTGCCAATCACGCCCACGCTGTAACCGCGTACGGACTCCAGATAGGTCGGGACGAGGGCGTAGCCGAGATAAAGCGCAATGACGACCAGCGGGTAGAAGATCGCGAGCGTGAGGTAGCGCTGGTTGCTGCGGACGACTCGCCAGTCTTGCCGGGCTTTTGCTGGTGCTTCCGGTCGCACATCGTCGAGGCGCATCAGGATCAGCAGCGAAGCGATAAACCCCAGCAGACCGAGCCACAGGTCAGCCCCAATCCCCAGTGTGTCTGCGATGACGCCGCCCAGCGCAGGAGCAAAGACCATGGCGGCGGGCCACGAGGCAAACACCGTTGCCATCACGCGCTCAGCCTCGTTTTCGACCTGCTGATCTTTGGTGTTGAGCAAGACATAGGAGACGGTCGCGGGGTTTGCGCCGATGACGAGCATGAAGACGGCGAAACCGACTCCCGCCGCGTGCCAGGTGGTCGCTACCGCCGCGACCAGCGTGCCCAGCGCGGCGAGCAGCCATGCGGCAAGCATGACGCGCTTCGGTCCTATCCGGTCAGTCAGCACACCAGCGGGGATAGGCAGTATGCCGCCCGCCAGCGAGATGACGCCCAACACAGCGCCGACCTCTAAAGGCGTCGCACCGAGATCGCCCAGATGGAGTTGGCGAAGATGCATCCATAGTCCATAGCTGAGGGCGAACAGGAAGTTTGCCAGCATGAACCCCCGGTTATTGCGATTAATCGCTTTGAACATGGTCTATGTCCCCTTGCCCGTGGTTCGACGGCGCTACGCCGGAGATGGCTTTGGCTGGTGTGCTTGCATGGGTTTCGTCGCAGGCTTCGGCTTCATGCCGAACAGGAAGCGTGTGATCGCCAGCCGCTTGACGAGAAGGTCGTAGACCAGGAACGTCAGCGCAAATGTGAAAAGGTTGATCAGCAGGAACTTCACGCCGATGCTGGCATCCAGGCGGATGACGAAGTAGCCGACCAGCGTATTGACGGGAAGATGCAGGATGTAGAACGGATACGCCGCCTCATTGGTGTAGCGCAGAAAGGCATTGTCGGTCTTCGCCGCACGATAGAACAACCCCATGAGCGCCAGAACCCACGTCCAGCGCGCCAGCTCGTTCGCTACCCCATACAAGGTGGCTGCGCTGGTATCGCCACGCGGAAACATGAACAAGCCAAAGTAGGGTGCGAAGTAGACGCCGGTTGTCACCACTGCCACTAGCAGCATGAGCGGCAGTGCGCGTGCGATGGACGCAGAGACCGCTTCGTCCATCATCAGCAGGAAGCCGATGACGAAGAGAGCGAGGAAGTAGAAGGGATTCTTATCCGCCAGCCCCGGCAGTCCGGCGAGCAGCATCAGCGGCAGCGCGAGCAGCACAAGCACAATCGGGCTGCGCAAAGCGCGGGTGATGGTGGCTCGTATCCCCGCTGACGAGTCGCTGCGCAGCCAGAGGAAGAGGGGCAGCGCCACCAGCGAGAACACGAACAAGAAGAGGATGAACCACAGATGCGCCGGGGTGAAATGACCGCGCATCCCGCCCAGGTCGTTCATCTGCACGGTGAAAAACTTGGCGTAGTGCTCTGCCAGCGTGGGTGCCGTCCGCCTGCCGATGTAGTGGATATAGGTCATGAGCGGGATGAGCGTCACCAGCGAGAAGGCAAGCGGGACGAGCAGACGCAGCACACGCTCACGCAGATAGCTCCACGCGGTGCGCCGCCGCAGTGCGAACCAGGTCGCCGCGCCCGCGATGACGAACAGCAGCGGCATGTGCCAGAGGTAAAGGAACCCATCGAGAGCCAGCAGCGGCGGGCTTTCGACGCGATCCTTGATGTAGACCATATGCTCCGGACTGAGGGAGAAGATCAGCGCGCTGTGAAACGGCACCAGCAGCAGCACCGCGAACACGCGCAGCCAATCCAGATCGTAGCGGCGCGAACCTGTTGGCATGGTTTACCTCGCACTCCTGACTGATAGGTAAGTTTTCATACGACATCAGCATAGAGATGCAGGGCGTTCTTGTGATCAGGCGAGAACATGGTTTCGCAGCTGGTCAGGCGACCAGTCCTATCTCTCCCTCACCCCTGTCATTCGCTCTGCTCGCGCCGTCTCTTGATCCAGCGCCCGATCATCGCCTGAACGACGAACGTCCCCACGATGTTCAGGACGACGGACGGCACCCACTTCAGGTCGGGTTCCAGCGGCGGCGGCGTGGCTTCGTCCGTGCGGTCAAACGTCAGCAGGATGAAGCGGTCCTTCTGCGCCACGAACTCGTCGTGCGTCATCGAGATACCCATCAGTTTCATGATGGCGCGGATGGGCGTGCTTTTGACGGCGACGTTCCACGCCTCGCTATAGTCGGCGTCGCTTTCCAACCGTCGCGCGCGTACCTGCTCGATGCCGTCCGCCGTCTGGATCGTCACCAGCGGGTTCGCCAGGATGTTCTGGTACCAGTCGGACTGTCGCCAGCCGACCATGACGTATTTCCGCCCGGCGTGCTGGTGGAATTCGATTGCCGTTCGGCGCGGCAGTCCGCTCTTGCGCCCGGTCGTCGTCATGATCATGAACAATCGCCCGACCACTTTGCCCAGCCCCATGCGGTAAAGGAGTATCGGCGTTTTGTAGACGTACTTCATCGACGACTGCGCGGGATACGCGAGTTGTTCGGTGATCAGCTTATCGGAAAATGATGCACGCAGTTCATTGGTCATGATGTATTTCCTTGCCGACTGTGATGACGACATGCCCTTTCTTGTGTCCCTGATCGACATAGCGGTGCGCCTCGACGATCTGCTCCAGCGGATAGCAGCGGTCAATGACCGGTCGAAGCTTGCCGTCCTCAATCAGGCGCTTGACGGCGAGGAATTCTTCAATCTTCTCACCGCGCCCTGAGTCTTGCAGGACATTCAGATAAATCCCTGTGCTCTTCAAGGCTCTCTTGCCTTGCGCTGGCTCAAGCTTGCCGACTGCGTCGAATATGACATCATAGGTTTCGCCGCGTTCGGCAAAGTCCTCTCGCGTGTAATCAATGACCGCATCTGCCCCCAACGACTTCACCAATTCCAGGTTGGCACCGCTGCATACGCCCGTCACCTCGGCACCGAAGTGATGTTTGGCGATCTGTATGGCGTAGGTACCGACGGAACCGGATGCCCCGTAGATCAGCACTTTCTGTCCTGGCTGGATGTTTCCTTTGCGAAGGCAGCGCAAGGCAGTGCCCGCCCCGGTTGGAGCCGCTGCCGATTCTTCATAGGTCAGATTGTCCGGCTTGATTGCCAGTATCCCGTCTTCAGGCATACATTTGTACTCAGCGTATCCGCCGAAATTGACCGAGGACGTAGACCCAAATACCGGGTCGCCTGGCTTGAAGCGTGTCACGTTCTTGCCAACCGACTCAATATCCCCTGAGAGTTCCATCCCCAGAACCTTCCTTCTGGGCGCGAAAATGCCGAGAAACAGGCGCGCGAACAACCACATCCCCTTTGGGACGGTGAAACTGCGCATCCGCGTGTCACCCACATGCGCTGTGGTGGCGCGAACTTTGATGAGGACCTCGTTGTCCTTCGGCGTGGGTTTTGGCAGCTCAACCAGGTGCAGCACCTCTGGCGGACCATACTGCGTGTAAACCACTGCTTTCATGAGTTTCCTCTTTCTGCCCGCTGATTGATGCGCCAATGCATGCAGCCTCAATCAGCGCGGCTGTTTTCGTTGGACGTGTCACATGCTCGCCGTCCCACAGTTTTCATTCATGCGATCTTGCCTCTGAGATGGGGTCTGCTCTCGCTTTCAGCGAGATGTGCCTGAATGTCGTGCGCAAATCCACTGACGAATGACAGGATAAACAGCAGGAGCGCGCTAACAAGCGAAATCAAGACGATGGAGAGCCGCTGATCTGGATCGTCTACGCCGGGGACGATGCCGAAGATGGCGATTTCAAGCGCGAAAGCAACCAGCAGCGAAGCCACTGTCGCTGTCCAAATCCACAACGGTGCGATAACCTTCCGCAGTCCTTCCGGCAGCGCTTTGCGCCACCCTGTCAGCGGCTTGTTGATGCGCGTGGCAAATGCCCAGCCGACCGTGAAGAATATGATCTGACCAATGCCGCCACCGACGAGGAACAGCAGGATGAAGAGCAGCAGGTAGACCGTTGCGCCATGCTTGGTGTGTAGGAATTCCAGGCACCAGACGACGATCACGACGCTAACGGTGATGGCAGCGATGCCCGTGACGAGAAAATTCGGAATCAGCGTGAATGCCGTTTCGCTGCCATGTGTCCACATGCGCATCGAGTCGCTGATGGCGGTGATGATGAGACCATTGGTGGGGGTATTCCCCTGTTGTATCTCAAAGAAACCATGACTCATGCCGCCGATGGCGAAGAGAATGCCCATGATCGCGGCGATGGTTCGGGTTGCGCGGTTCACTTTAATCTCCTCAACTTGCCTGTGCTTACACTTACCACACGCCCGGCAGCCAGCGGCTGCGCGTCGTGCGCGCGTAGTCCGCGTAACCGGGCAATTCGGCGATCAGCGTGCGATCTTCCAACGCAGTACGCACGACAAACAGCGCGACACCCAATAGCGCGGGGATCAGCGCTACCCAAGTACCGACCGTCAACGGCACGGCGATGAAGTGCAGCGCGACCGCCACATAGCCGGGGTGACGCACAACGCGATAGGGACCCGTCGCAGCAACGCGATGCCCGCGATCGCTCTGGATGCGCACGGTGCTTGAAAAGAAGCGATTGACCGCCATTGACCACGTGAGCAAGACAAAGCCTGCCACCAGCGCCAGCGCGCCGACAAACTTGATCGCATCGCTAGCCGCTGCGCTCCAACCATAGCGATAATCCAGCCCTGCGAGCAGAGGTGTAGCGATGAGCAGCAGCGTATACAGTGCCAGGATGGACCAGTCCCAACGCTTCGTGCCCGTCTGTTGGCGCGCGCGCTTGCCGCGCTCATTGAGCAGTTCTGGATTAACGCGCGCCAGCACCACGCTCAGGACGACCCAGCCCATCAGCGTGGCGATGCTGTAGAGCCACGCCCATGTCCAATCGAATGTCCCAGCACCGATGAACAGCGGCGCACAGATCAAGACCACCATCGCGATGTGTCTGGCGATGCAGTTATAGCCGTACTTGTTCAGGCGCGACTGCGTCGGGATAGTGGTCCGTGGGATTGCTTGTGACATCTTCTCGCTCCTGTTCAACTGTGCCCGTGTATCCATTGACGCGGAGGATAGGGTCGCGCTGCTGCTACATGCTGCCCCAGCGGTTATCGACAAACGCGACCCGCTCGCCCTGTTCGCCGCGTCGGTAGCAGAACTCACAGCCGTTGTCGCCGTGCGAGAGCATGTGCGGGCGCTCGAAAATGACCTTCGGTGCAAGCACTGTGCCCCAGACTTCATCCAGTTTGCAGTAGACAGGCGTGAGTTCGGGCGCGCCGTAGGCGGTGAGGGTCTTGACGTACAGGCAGCGTGTGATGGTGAAGGTGATCTGGCGAGGACTATCTTCGACCCAGTGGAAAGCAAAGCCGGGCGTCACGAAACGCTGACGCATCGTCCGCCGCAGCAGCCGCCGGAACAGCCAGTAAGTGCCGGGCAGGTACGTCAGCCCTTTGATCCAGCGTGTCCGCATGTGGTTGATCAGCGCCGTCAGCACATCCTGGGTTTCAATCAGTGCGTCTGGCTGCGTCATGTCAGCCGCCTGAAACGTCCGGTAGAACGCCAGCCCCGGCAGGATGTAAGCCTCAACATGATCACGCAGCGCATCATGTGCAAAGACAGGGCGCTGGTCGTACAGCCCTTCATAATGTGCCTGCACGCGCCGCAGCAGATCATCGGCTGCCTCGCGCCCGTGCTGCGCGGTCAGCGTGCGGCGAAAGAAGCGCATCCAGGGCATCGGCGGCGCTGGTTGGTTCGCATGTATCGGGTTCATGATGGAATACCCTTTCAGTCCCACAGTTGCTGTCTGGAAGCCTGTTTCAACGCCCCAAACAACGTTCCTAACGAGCGATTGCTCGTTTCATCGGTTGCTTGACCGCTACCCTGCTGCGTATAAACAGCCCAAACGGGACGAAAACAACCAGGCTCATGACGACAATGACCATCAGATCAGCCGCTGCGAAGGCTGCGCCGGTCAGCAAAGGCTGCAAAATCAGGAACAGGATCAAGCTGCCAAACAGCAGCGTCGCCTGGAACAGCAGCGCTGCACCTGTGACATAGCCTAGTGCCGTCCGCCGCCACAGCAGCACGCCGCCGATGATCCAGCCGACGGCAAGCACAGCGTCCGCGACCATCAGACCACGCTCGGCATCCAGTGTCGGTGGCGGGTTCACTACCTGACCCACTACGCGCAGCACGAACAACACCCCAAGCGCCGTCAGTACGCCCCCGATCAGCCTTGCCGGAATCCGCCCATCAAGCTGCGTTCGGATGGCAAGCCCGTCCATGCTGGCGACAAATGCCGCCAGCGTGTATGAGGTGAGCGTGACCAGCGCCAGGTAGAGCAAAAACCAGATAGTCAATGGCAGGTGAAATAGATAGACCGTCGCATTGTAGAAGACGAAGAAGAGCGTGCCGGGTAAGAACAGCGCACCAAGCAGATGCCCGCGCCGCGCAGACCACACTGAACCGAGCAGCATGGGCAGCCCGATGACGAGGTTGACAAGGTCATTTGCCAGGAAGCTCTGGCGCAGTTCCTCTGTCGGGTAGATATTGGCAAGCAGCCCGGCAGCGGATGTCACGGCTACCAGCAGCGCAATCAGCAGCGATACGCCATAAAGCAGCGGGTGCGGGCGAGTATACATGCTAATTTCTCCAACACTACTACCCTCACGGCTCCAGCATGTCGATGCGCCAGATCACGTCGCGCAGCGCGGTTGCGGCTTCGACCAGCCGCGCGGGATCGACCTTGTCAGGCGTGTCGTGTTCGCTGTGGATGATCGTCGCCAGCAGCTCCATCGCTCGCTCGGAAGTCAGTGCCAGCGCGGGGCGTCCGTGCGAGACCAGCACCATGTGATCGCCCTGATACCACGATTCGCCCTCACACAAGCCGGAGTAGTTCGCCAGCCCCGCTCGAATTGCGTCCGCGACGCCGGGCGGGCAGCCGTACAACGAATAAGCCGTGTGCCCATCGGTGTAGCCTACGCCATCAATATTGATGCCGAGCGAGAGGGTGTAGAACTTGCCTTCATTGCGCTGCATGTACTCCATTTCGCCAGGGGCGGAGTAGTAATCCTCGCCATTGATCGCGACGATTTCGACGGTGTGCTGCCCAACATAGTCCTTGAGCAGTTCCGCCAGCAGAAGCAGTGTCGTGATACCGCCACCGTTGTCCAACGCGCCGGGGGTGCCCGCTTTGGCGTCGATATGCGCCATGACGACGATGCGCCTGTCAGTATTTCCCGGCTTACGAGCGACGACGTTGCAGGCGGTGGCAGGCTGGCGCAGCGCGTGGCTGCTGACATGAACGATTTCATGGGCGTACCGTGCCAGACTTGTGCCTTCGACATCGGTCATGTAGACCGACGGGATGTCGAAATCACCATCCTCGAACATTGGGAAGGGGTAGATCGCGCCCGCCATGCTCGGATTTTTGCCAGTGGCGGTGACAATGGCGGCGGGATGCCCGGCTTCCAGCAGGCTGTAGATGTGCTGGTGCTCTTCCGGATTGTAAAAGGGGAACTTCTTTGGCATGAGCTGATCACGCGCAATGTCACCGTGCAGCAGCACGACTTTGCCGCGCATCGGAGCACCTTCCAGCTCGCCAAGCGTACTGATGACGACAAGTGGCGCGCGCACGTCGCAGCCAAGCGCATACGGGCTGCTGTGCGCGCTGTAGACAACGCCGTTCGCCATCACCGATGCGCCTTCCGATGCCCAGTTCATGCAGTCAAAGCACTGTGTCTCGACCGTGAATCCGTGAAGCTCGACGGACTGGCTGAACCAATTGACCGCGTAACGATTCCCCGCGCTCCCAAGCGCTCTTGAATCGAGATTACAGAGGCTGTGCAGGTGAGACTCGGCTGCCTGAGTCAGTGAATTGTGGATCATGTTGGCTGCACCTCAATTCGACTTGTGACGGGTTTTGACAGGTTCAGGGTGAAGGCGGGAAAAGTGCCGATGCGATTGTGGGGGATGAAGCCGACTTCATCCGCGATTGCACGGATTGCCGCTGGAGTCTGAAAGTCGGGATCGGGGAAAACCTCGGTGATCGAGAGGATGCCGCCTGGCTTGAGCGCGCGGTAAATCTCGCGCAGCGCCGCCACCTTGTCCGGGATTTCGCCCAATACGGTGACGAGGAAGGCGCGGTCGAAGGTGTTCGCATCCGTTTTGCCGTCCCCCGCGCCTGCATGCAGCAGTCGGACATTGGTCACGCCCTGCGCACTGATCTTCTTTTGCACGCGCTGAAGCATCGCCTGCTGAATGTCGAGCGCCACGACCTCGCCAGTCGCGCCGACGCGACGCGCGGCCGGCAGCGTGATGCGCCCGGGTCCGCAGCCCACGTCGAGGATGCGCATTCCCGCCGTAACATGTGCACGATCCAGCAGCAGTTCCGCGCCCGCAATTCGGTTCATGAACGGGTTCTCCAGCAGAAAGCTCAGGCTGGATGGGCATGGCAGGTGCGGATGCTGCCGCCGCCGCCAGAGCGCGCCGATGCCCGCCAGGACTAAGCCGAACAGAACCAAACGAGGGAATTGTCTCGTTGCCATGATGACCTCCCTAGATATCGCCGATGGCAAAGGTCGGTTTGGGACACAGGCGCGCATCCAGCAGCATCTCGCCCAACATGGGGAATTCGGTCTTGGCGTGCTCGTCCAGTGCCTGCGCAAATTCGGGTGTCAGATACAGACGCAGTAGGTCGTCGAACAGATTGCTTGTGCCGCCGAAGCCAGTCGTGAGCGTATGGGTGAGCATGACACCGCCAACATCATTCTTGAATTCGAGCGTCAGCCAGGCGGGCAGCGGCACGAACTTCACAAGCTGCCAGGTGAGTTTCTTGCCCGGCACGGCTTCGGTGACGACCGCACGCATGGTCAGCCTACGGCTGCCAACGTACTCGTCCATCATCAGAACATTGCCGACGATGGCGGGGCTTTCCTTGATGTTGTGGAGGCGCAGATGAATGCCGGGCCACCAGCGCTGGTATGCGCGGTCGTTGGGTTTGACCATGAAGTCGAAGATGTCGATGCCCCGCGTGTTGGGTACATAGACTTCTGATGTCAACGTGATCAATGCGAGCACTCCTCGTGTTTATCTGCTTCTATTGAGCCTGATGAATGCAGCCCACGTAACAGGTAGAAGCAGGGTTCCCGTCCTGGTCAGATGACGGGGTATACATACATTTCCGGCTGCCATCCGCGGATGCGTCTCAGCCGTAGTTCATCACGAAGCTGCGGCAACTTCGCCGCCAAACTGCGCCAGCCGTGCCGAGACATCAACGTTGAGCGCGACTTGCTCGATCTCCCAGGTCACCCAGGGTGCAGTTTCGTCCCAGGTGATCGACGAGCGCGCCATCGTCGGGACGCCGTCGATCACGCGCCATTCCAGCGCGCGCGGCTGCCAGTGGTGACGGATGCCGTCGCTGCCCTGGTAACGCTGCGTCGTCAGCGTATCGAGATAGCCTGTCGTCGGGTCGAAGGTAAGCGTAAACGCCTCTTCCGGCGCGGCACCCGGCACGATCATGCGGGCGCTGTTGTCGTCGACTGCCTCCCACTGCACGCGCGGGTCACCCAGTGCCAGCGCGGGCATCCAGGCGAGGAGTTCTGCCCAGAAGCCCTGAATGGACGCGGCGTTGGTGAAGGGGTCGTTTTCCGTGCGCCCAATGATCGGGATGTCAATGATGGCGTGACCATCGAGCAGTCGCTCGTGGATGCCCATCACGGGCATCGTGAACCACGTCACCTGGATGTCATGGTAGTGTCCGTGCGCCATGTCGTAATAGAAGCGGAAGCGCGCGGGCATGGTGATGCCGTTCATCGTGACCTGTGCGCGTCCGGTGATCATGGCGGTGGGCGCGCTCGGCAGCATATCGCCATAAACGGCGCGGGCGAAGCGTGCGACGGGTGCGGGAAGGTCGTCGGGGATGGGGACGGTTGTCACGGCTGCCGTTGGCGCGTCGGGCGCTGCGAACGCGGATGCGGGCACGCGCAAGCCGAGCCAGGCGATGCCGATGACAACGACCAGCGCGACGACGATGATGATCAGGATGCGGGAAAGCATGAAGAGGACTCCTCGTGAATTGAATGTTCAACTCTAAACGTGCACAGAATCGAGGCGGCGTGTTTGCGCCCCATAGGGCGTTTCGGGCGACGCTGCATGCTGCTCGGCGGCTTGCTCGTACCACACGAAGGCGCCCAAACAGGCGAGCATCAGTACTCCGAAGATCGCTAGCAGCGTCAGATCGGTCGCCAGACCGAGGCGCACGACATTCAACGTCATCGCGCCGAGCGCAGCCGCCATCAGGACGGTCAGGACGGCGAAGGCAGGCGCGAGAACGAACGCGATTGGTGAGCGCCGGAACATGGCGATCACAGTGATGATCATTCCCGGCATGATCCAAGCCAGATCAATGATGTGGATGGGCTGCGTCGGCAGTCGATTTTCGATCAGCTCCTGCGGCACCGTTCCCGCCTGAAGCGAGGGGATCACCATGCTCAACCACAGAACCTTGAAGAGTACCGCTATGAAGACGATCAGCGCCTGAAGTACATGCGTTGGCGTCTTTCCACTCATCGCATCCATCACTTCCTGCGCGTCAATATGCGGAATGGCGAGGATGAGCGTGTAGAGAGTCAAGCCAACCAGCGCCACATAGACCAGGAACATACCGTTGAAATAGATGCCAAAGGCGAGGACGAGGTAGCCATACAGGATGTAGGCGAGACAGCCTAACCAGACGGGTAGTGCCCAGCCCGCCCGACGAACGGTGAAGACGGCGGAAACCAGGAAAAGCGGCAGCACGAACAGCAGATTGAAGAGGTCTTGCCCGCTGGTGCTTGCGCCTATGATGGTGACGTCGCGCGCATAGAAGTTTTCGCCAAAGGCACCTGATAGTGATGCCCAGACCATCAGAATGCTGATGACGGCGGTGAGGCATAACCACAGCAACGTTCGACTGCGTGCGAGCATAATGGAGCCTTTCTGACTGAGTTCCTGATCTGAGCATAATCGCTCCGACCCAGAACACAATCAGCCAATGATCGGGTCTTTCTCCCGGTCATCTGACCAGGGATGTTCCTGCTCTGGGGCGGGCACAAGATCCATCGCCAGATGCACACTTGAGTGACAAAATTCACTATCCGCCGATTCATGCACGGGGCATACTTAGGATCGGGTGGTTGCGCTTCTAGTCACGACCATCGTTGGAAAGACAGGGATAATGTCATGAGAAGCAGGCATCTTGAGCGGCATCTGACAGGACGGATTGGATGGCTGCGCGCCGCAGTACTGGGGGCGAATGATGGCATCGTTTCTACGGCGAGCCTCATCGTCGGTGTGGCTGCGGCGAATGCGGCGCGCGGCGACGTGATGATCGCCGGAATCGCGGGCTTGGTTGCGGGCGCGATGTCGATGGCGGCGGGTGAGTACGTTTCAGTCAGTTCGCAGGCGGATACCGAGAAAGCGGAACTGGCACGCGAGCGTCATGAACTCGCCACCGATGCTGAGTATGAGTTGGAAGAGCTGGCTGCTATCTACGAGAAACGGGGTGTTGAGCCTGTGCTGGCGAAACAGGTCGCCCAACAGTTGATGGCGCACGATGCGCTCGGTGCCCACGCCAGCGATGAACTCGGCATTTCGTCGATCATGAGCGCTCGTCCTGTCCAGGCGGCGCTTGCGTCGGCGGCATCGTTTGCGATCGGGGCTGCCTTACCGCTCCTCACCGTCATCCTCGTTCCGGACTCGGCGCTCGTTTGGGCAGTGACGGCGACGGCACTGATCTTTCTCGCGGTCCTGGGTGCGCTTTCCGCCTGGACGGGCGGCGCGCCAATCCTTCGATCAACGGTGCGCGTCGCATTCTGGGGAGCACTGGCGATGTTCCTGACTGCTGTTGTGGGGTCATTGTTCGGCACTGCGGTCTAGCGCTCCTGCCTCATAGGTGCCCTGGCGTCATGGGTAGTCTTAGGGGGTTAACGATGGGGGCGATTCGAGAAGCACTCTCCGGTGGAGATCGACGATCCCTCGGTCGAACGGAAGAGGTCGTGAGTTGGGTGCTGGCGGAACGCAGTCTTCTTGCAGAACTCTTCTCGTACATATTCGACGAGGACGAGATTGTGCGGATGCGGGCGGGCGACGCGCTGGAAAAGGTCGCTCGCGAGCAGCCGGAGTGGTTCATTCCTTATGTCGAACGCCTGCTGACGGATGTCGCGCAGATCGACCAGCACTCCGTACAGTGGCATCTGGCGCAGATATTGGGCGAAGTGCCGCTGACTCTTGACCAGCAGCCGCGCGCCATCGCACTCCTCAAGCGCATCCTCGCCACGTATGATGATTGGATCGTGGTCAATCTGACGCTGGAAAGCTTGGCGCATTTCGCAAGACAAGATACGGCGCTGCGTCACGAGTTTCACGCGATCTTGAAGCGCTACGAGCAGCACGCGAAGAAATCGGTTGCTTCGCGGGCGCGTAAGCTTTTGCGCGAGTTTGGGTGATAAATTGCTCAAAGTCACCCCAAAGCGAGCAGTTCCTGCCCGCTGAATTCTGACGATATCGAGCCGTCTCATGAGGACGAAGATAACAGGATGACTCATGGGCGTCTCTTCCACATTACTGTGTGTTACGAATGCATGTGAAGGTGAATGTGTGATCCACTTCTATCAGCAGACCTCCCTTGGGCTTGAGCGGCGCGAGACCTTGCAAGCTGGATGTTGGGTATGGATCGAGTCCCCAACAGAAGACAACTTGCAGGTTTTACGAACGCGCTTTGGGATTCCAGATCGCTTTGTTACGCATGTCCTCGACCTCGACGAATTGGCGCGCTATGAAACCAGCGGCAGTGTCGAACTGATTGTCTTGCGCATCCCCTATCATCTCTCCAGGACGCCTGGCGATGGCTACAAGACCACAGCGCTAAGCATTCTCTTGATACCCGATCACATCATCACCGTCTGCAATCACCCAGCGCCATTGCTGGAAAAGCTCACTGGGCTGAGTCGGGGCGATGCTGGTTTTCTGCGACCAGAGCGATTTGTGCTTTACGCCCTGCTTGCGACTGCCGAGGATTTTCTGTCGCAGCTCGGGCACCTTAAGGCAGTCCTTGAGGTGGCAGAGGACAAGCTGTCGGTGGCGCAGCGAAACCAGGAATTGTTCGTGCTGCTCAAATTGCAGAAGAGTCTTGTCTATTTCACGACCGGACTGAACTCTAATGCGCTCTTGTTGGATCAACTCAGACAGAATGAACACTTCGAGATGTTGGCGGAGGATCACGAACTTCTGAATCAGGTTGTCATCGAAACGATGCAAGCCGTCGAAATCACGACGATCACGGAGGGAATTCTGAGTCAGATGATGGATGCGTTCGCTTCCATCATCTCCAACAACCTGAATGTCGTGATGAAATTCCTCGCGGCGATCACGATTGTTCTCAGCCTTCCTACGATGGTCGCCAGCATTTACGGGATGAATGTTCTGCTGCCCATGCAGGACTCCCCAGCCGCGTTTCCCATTCTTATGGTGCTTTCGCTCGGCGTTTCGGCTGCGGTCGGCTATATCTTTTGGCGGCGTCGCTGGATGTGAAACACGTGGCGTGTAGGGATCTGTCCTATCCAAGCGCGACATCGAGCAGCATCATAGTCGCAAATCCGAGCATCGCCCCCATGGTTGCGAGGTCGGTGTGACCGCCGCGCTGAGACTCGGGAATCACTTCTTCAACGACGACAAAGATCATCGCGCCTGCCGCAAAGCTGAGGGCATATGGCAAGAGCGGACGCATCGAAATGACCGCAAGCGCACCGACTGCGGCAGCGATCGGTTCGACCGCGCCCGATAGCTGCCCGTACCAGAAGCTCTTGATCCGCGACATGCCCTCGCGCCGCAAGGGAACTGCCACCGCGACACCTTCGGGAAAGTTCTGGAGTCCGATCCCCAGCGCCAGCGCAATCGCGCCTGCAAACGTGGCGGATGGAATTCCTGCCGCCACCGCACCGAATGCGATGCCAATCGCGAGTCCTTCGGGGATGTTATGCAGGGTGATCGCCATTACCAGCAGCACCGCACGCTGCCAGCCCGTTCGGATGCCTTCGGCTTCGCGTCGCGGAAAGCCGATGTGAAGATGCGGGAGCACCTTATCGATCAGGCGCAGGACGATGCCGCCCGCCAGGAAACCCGTACACGCGGGCACCCAGGCTGGGAGTAAGCCGCCTTCGGCATGCTCAATCGCAGGCGCGAGCAGCGACCAGAAGCTCGCGGCGATCATGACGCCGCCCGCAAATCCGAGCATTGAATCGAGTAACTTGGGGCTGATCTCGCGCGTGGTGAAGACCGCCGCTGCGCCGAGCGCCGTCACGCCCCACGTGAACAATGTGGCGGCGATGGCTTGCCCAATTGGGGGGAGTGATTGCAGCATCTCGATAATCATGTTTTTCTTTCCCGCTCAACCGCCGAGCAGCACACCGAAGAAGAACCAGCACACCAGCGCGCTCACCAGCGACATTGACAGCCCGTAATAGAGCAGCCTGCGGAAGAGGCGGTCGCGGTCTTCGCCCGGCGGCGCGTTGGCGATGCAGAGCGCGCCGAGCGTCGAGAGCGGGCTGACATCGACCAGATGGCTGCCGACGTTGATGGACGAGACGAGCGCGACCGGGCTGCCACCGCCAAGCTGCGCGATCAGCCCCGGAATGAGCGGGATAAAGGCGGGCATCACCACGCCCGAAGAGCTGGAATAGACGGACAGCAGCGCCGCCGCCAGCGCGATCACGCCAGTCACGGTCGCCAGCGTTGACACCCGTGCGAGCAGCGAGGTGAAGAGGTCAAGCCCGCCCGTCGCTTGCAGAACGGCGATCAGGACGCTCACGCCGCAGACCATCAGGATGGTATTCCAGGGAGCCGCCTTGACCGCCGCTTCCTGGTCGCCCATGCCCAGGATACAGAGCAGGATCGCCAGCGAAATCGTCAGAAAAGCGGCATCCGCCTTGAAGAAGACGACGCCGACGATGAAGATGGCGATGCACAGCAGAGTCATGACGTTGGCAGCCGTGATTGGCTCGATGGCGTGGGAACCTGCGGCTCCCTCGCCATCACCCTCATGGTGTCGCCAGAGCGCGATGCCGCCGAAGACTCCGTAGCTGACCAGAGCGACGAAGGTTTGCGCCAGCAGTGTCGGGAGATAGACCTGCGTCCAGGGCTGCATCTCGACGCCGATCTGCTGGATCAGGCTGTTGGCAATGATGCCCGTCGGCGCGATGGGCGAAAACGTGCCCGCGTTCGCGCCGTTGGCAAGCATGATCGACATCAGCAGGGCATTAATGCGCATCTCGCCCGCCGTCGCCATTGCCATCGGCGCGAGGACTGCGACCGTCGCGATATTGCCCGCGCCGCTGGTCGAAAGCAGGGCGGCGAGGACGAAGAACACCAATGGCATCAGCGCGGCGCGCCCGCGTACCAGCCGCATGACTCGATAGGTGATGCGGCGCAGTGACCCATTCTGCTCGGCGATGCCGAAGAGAAACGACACGCCGAAAAGCATGGCGGCGAGGTTGAGGGGGAAGCTCTCCAGCAGAAATGCGATGGGCTGACCGGCGATATAGTGCCCGATGACCCAGGCGAACCCCAGTGCGATGATGCCGATGTTGACACGCCGGAATCCACTCAGGAGTACGGCGGCGACCAGTGCCAGCAGCGAAATGAGTGCGACGTTCATGGGATGTCCCTCTGCGGCGGCGCATTCATGGCGCTGTGCAGGATGTCAAACAGCTTCTCAGGCGGATCGCCTTTGTAGACGAAATAGTCCACCCCTGCGCTGAGGGCGGCGATTCGATCTTCCTGCTGCGCGCCTACCGCGATGATCGTCAACGGTATGTCCAGCAGCAGCGCGCGGACGAGATCGGGAGTTTCAAGACCCGGAAGCCCCCATTCCAGTATGAGCAGGTCTGGGTGCGTTGCCTTCAGTAGGGTGAGCAGGGTGCCAGTATTTGCCGCCTCGGCGACTACCACTAAGCCAAGTCCCTGCTCACAAACCAGCCAGAGCGCCTGCCGGACGTTGGGCTGTTGGTCGGCAATCAGCACGCGCATCGGTGTTGCTTGCCCAAACATGATCGGTTCCGTTCTCAGGCTTTGACCGCTGTAAGCGCCTCGACAATTTGCACTGCCCAGCCTGTGATGACGCTCCAGTCCCGGAAGTCACCTGTGGGTGCCTTGAAGCCTTTGACGATCAGTTTCTCGGCGAAATTGAGTTTACCCAGATCGAGCGCACCATGGAAAAGCATGATGTCACGCGGTTGGATGTGTTCCGCGAACGCTTTCTGACCTTCTGGGAAGCGCCAACCCTTCATCAATTCGATAGGGTCGCCTTCGCCAGTGGGTCCGCTGGAAAAGAACCAGGTTGGGCGCTGCGCCAGTTCAATCTCGTGCGCCTTGAGGAAGGCAGTCGCTTCGCCCAGCCACTGCCCGGCATAGACCGCGCTGCCGAGGATGACGGCAGTATAGGGTTTCAGGTCGCGCACCTGTTCAATCGCTTCGACATCTGTGACGATTCCAGAGGCATTGAGCACCTGCCCTATCTTTTCGGCAATCTCCTTGGTCGCGCCATACTTGCTGGCGTAGGCGACGAGCACATAAGTCTGCATGGTGATCTCCTCCTTTTCGAATTTATCTCATACTGTTTTACGGTCCGGCTCACTCGCTTGACGGCGCTTGGCGATGGAAGATGTCCTTGCCAACGCGGGTGGACTTCCAATCTTCATCCGGCATCACTTCTTCGGTAAGCAGCCAGGTCATATCCAGGAATTCGTCACCGCTTGCGCTGTGATACTGCCCACACCAGGTGCTGATCGAGTGCTGGTTGAGCTGAGGATTGTTCCACATAACGACAAAGCCGAGACAGCGATTCCCATCCACCTGTGCGGGATCGACCATCCCAACAAGGCGGAAGTCTCCTGCGGATTTTCCATGTGGACGCGCGTAGCTGCCTTCAATTCTGCCAGCGTCATTGACACTGATTTCCAGACGAGAACCACGCTCGCTGTACCAGGTTCCTGCAAGGGTCTTCATAGTTTTCTCCAGTTTCATTTATTCGACGGGCCAGACCAGCAGCGTGCGCTGCTTTGTGGGGTCTGGCTCGGTCGCCGGGTCGGTTGTGTAAAGCTCCCACATGACCTTGTTCGGATGCAGATGGTGTTCTTTGATGTAGGCGTCCAGCGCCATCCACGAGTCGTTCAGGGTGTTGTAGGGTCCGATGTGCCAGAGCGTCGCCATCCGACCACCGGGCAGCGTGCCGAACTCGATGTCGTCCTGGCTGGCGACGATCTGATGGACGACGAAACCCGCCTCGACATCCCAGGGTTGCTTCTCCATGTCATGGTAGAGGCAGTAGGCGCTGTCCGATTTGGAGAAGTGCGTCTTCAGATGCTCAAGCACGCGCGCATAGACCTTCTGCAGGTTACCCGGCAGCTCGCTTCCCTTGGTGTGAAAGCGGATGCCGACGACCGACTTTTCCTTCATGTCTTCCAGTTGAACTTCGGGAGCTGTTGTAGTTTCCATGTTTATGCCTCCGACGCTTTGAAACGGTTTGAAACGTTCACGATCCCAGGGCATCAACGCTTGGAACGCGCAGGAGCGCGAGTGCAATGACAATCACCACATTAACAATCAGCGCTGCCCAAACCGATCCGGTGATCGGTGCTGCCCAGAACAGGAGTAATCCCACCGTCGAAATGATTGCTGCTATCACTGCTGCCGTGCGCCACCAGGGTTGTTGACTCATGAGTCCAAACACAGCAGCACCAAAAGCGATGAGGGCTGCAATCCAGATCAGTGCACCGGTAAGACGTGCAAGTGTCATGTCTGAAAGCAGCCATGAGCGCGTGGACTGCCCCCAATCGGCAATTCCGAGCAACGGGACGAGAAATAGGATGTGTCCAATGCCGTGAGCCGCAAGGATTATTGCCAAGAGCGGACGTAACATGCGCTGTCTCCTAAAGTGTGGGCTTCTAAGATGCCTCCCTTATTAGACAATAGACTGTTCCCCTCCAGCGATATGCTGGGGGGGAGTCTTGCGCGGGGTCAGAGGATGAGGAGAGTCCCTGGTCAGCCGACCAGGTGATGCTGAATAGCGAGGGTCGCAGCTTCTGTGCGATTGGACGCACCGAGCTTTGAGATGACGTTGCTGACGTGGTATTTGACGGTGGACAGGCTGACCGTCAGTTTTTCTGCGATCTGCCCGTTGTTCAGTCCGCCCGCCATTAGCGCCAGCACTTCGCGCTCGCGTTCTGTCAGATCAAAGCCGGGAGGTTTTGGGGCGGTCGCCGTGTGCATGAGTGCAAGCGTCGCCTCTGGCGACAGGGTGGGGCGACCGATCACCGCCGAGCGGATCGCCGCTGCCAGCTCTTCAGCCGTGACATTCTTCAGGAGATAGCCTATTGCTCCGGCTTTGAGCGCGGCATTGACCAATTCCTCCTCACGAAAGCTCGTCAGCGCGATCACCTGAATCGCCGGGCAGTGCGTCCGGATCGCCTGCGTGGCGGCTGCGCCGTCCATTTCTGGCATGACCATATCCATCAGGACGACATCGGGTTGCAGCTTCACGCATAGATCGACTGCTGCCCGCCCACCGCTTGCCTCACCGACAAGTTCGAGATCGTCATAGACCATCAGAAAATCGGACAAGCCGCTGCGCACGACCGAGTGGTCGTCCACAATCAGCACACGTATAGGATTAAGGGTCATCTTGGGACTTACTCCTCATTTCGCAAAACGGTTACGATAGTTCCGCGCCCCACTTCTGTCTGTACCAATAGATCTGCGCCGACTTCCTGGGCGCGCTCAGTCATGATCTTCAAGCCCAGATGATGTGCTGCGCTGGACGCAGGATCGAAGCCGCAGCCATCATCACGGATTTCCATGTGAATTACCCTGCGTTCGAAACGTAGATCGACGGCTGCGTGCGTTGCGCCGGAGTGTTTCGCTACATTGTTGAGGGCTTCCTGCGCGATACGGTAAAAGGCAATCTGCACATCTGTCGGGAGTGCGCGTGTGCCGGTGACGTTGACATCGATCCGAATGCGCGTGCGCCCGGCGATGCCTTCGGCGAGCTGGCGCAGCAGGTCGCAGAGCGGCACTTCTGTCAAAGCGGAGGGGCGCAGTTCCAGCAGCAGCGTGCGCATTTCTGCCAGCGCGCCGCGCGTCAGCTCGCGCAGCTTTTCCAGCCGCTTGATGCCTTCTTGCGGATTGCGATCCCAGATTTTGGGCAGCACTTCTGCCGTCAGGCTGGCTGAGAACAAGGTCTGGGTGACGGCATCATGCAGGTCACGGGCTAACCGCCCTCGTTCGTCCGCTGCTGCCGCCTCGCGCACCTGCTCGTAGCGCTTCACATTTTCGAGCGCGATGACCGCCGACGGCACCATAAGCTTCAACAGGCGTTCGACCTCTTCGCCGAGCGACTTACCTGTGCGATTGCCGACGGACAGGACACCGAGGGTGCGGCTGTCGCTGATCAGCGGGATAGATAGAATCGAGCGCACGAAGGCTTTGCTCATGGCGACCGGGTCGACGTGACTCTCGCGACCCGAGTCATCCACGCGCAGCACTTGCCCGGTGGCAAATGCTCTGCCCGTCACAGAGTCCGTGAGCGACATGCGGTAGCCTGGCTCAATATCGACCGCATATTCGGTAGAGAGAACGGCGAGCGAAAGCCCATCCTGGTCTGGCATGAAGAGCGCACTGATGTCAGTGCTGGTCAGGCGACGCGACTCATCCGCGATGAGCTGCAAGATTTCCTGGGTGTCCAGACGGCTGGCGAGTGCCTGCTGTACGTTGATCAGCGTCATGAGTTCATGTGTGCGGTTGGCGACCCGCTGCTCGATGCGCTCGTGAGACTGGCGCAGTTCGTCGAGCGCGTGCTTCAGTTCCGCCTGCGTTTGAATCTGCGCGGTGACATCCGTCGAGACACCAAGAATGCCAGAGGGAAGCCCGCCGTTCGGGATCGGCTCAAGCGCCAGGTTCCACCACGAGTCGATGCCATCTGCGGTCAGCTTCACGCTGTCCTGCCGGAAAGGGACGCCCGCCAACACCTGGTCGAACAGCGGTTTCAGAGTAGCGCGTGCGTCGGGGACGAGATCAAAAAAGTTCTGACCGATCCGGACTTCACCCGCTTTTGTATAGGTTCGGATGTGTCCTGCCCAGGTGGGGTTATGACGCACGATATTGTAGCCGCGGTCAAAGACCACGACGCCCATTGGCATCTGGTCGAACAGCATCCCCAGTAGATGTTCGGTGTGGTCATGTGCGGGATCTGAAATAGGGGATGTGTCGCTTGAATTGTGCCGATCTGACATCCGACCCCCTTTCTGCTTCCGGTAGGCAGACTCCACTCAGTGTAACGCGGTTTGCAATCTGTGAAGGAGCGTCCAGGGACATTAATTTTGGTGATGAATGTCATGACCTCGCCAACTGACCAGGTGCAGTCCCCATCGCTCATCGGGGGACAGGACTCCTCGCGCGTCGGAAGACAGCGTGTCTGGGGTGGCGTAGGCTGAGAGTGTTGGGGGACATACCACAAGGCTGCCGGGGATGCACGACTCTGCGACGACGACATTCTGGCTCGCACTCCATGGGGCGCTGGTCTTGTCGCTGCTCGCTCGCGATGGCGTCGGTTGGCGGCTGATGGGCGTGTTCGCTGGTTTCGAGTCGCTGTTTGTCGTCGAATTGGCGGGTTATGCGTTCAGCCCCGTGCTCGCCGGGACGAATCGCCTGGGCGAGCATGTCGCGCTTCCCTTCATGCTGATCGTGATAGGGCTGCTGCCATTTGTGATGAATACAGCCTTTGTCATGCACACGCACATCTCGCCACTCCGGTGGCGCTCGCTTCGCCAGCGGGACACGCTGGGTATATCCGTGATGACACTGGGGATGCTGCTTCTGAGCGGAAGTATCGTCCTGTTCGTCCTATGGCATGTCATCGCCGCTGAAAACGTTCGACTGGCGCGAGAGAGTTGAGGAGCCAAGCTGATGAATGATCCTGCTGTCTGGTCGCGTCGCACAATCTCCGAGGATATTTCGATCATTGGGAGGATGGAGTCATGAACCGATTGGTACGCTGGTTTGTTATCGCTGTTGCTTCGTGGCTGCTCGCTTTCGTCGCGTCGGCTGTCTCCGTCCAGGCGGTGCCGGTATTCGAGCCGGGGGATTGCCCAGTGCGCTTCGCCAGCCATGCGGATGTGCGCTGCGGGATGGTCGTCGTGCCGCAGGATCGCGCCCATTCGGATGAGCCGGATGTGCGTCTGGCGGTGGCAGTCTTCGCCGCCACCAGCCCCAATCCCTCGCCCGACCCGCTTATCTTCCTGGATGGCGGACCCGGTGGACGAACGCTGGACTCCTACACAGGAGGATTGGGCGATTTCATGCGGCGCGTCAATCGCCAGCGGGATTTGATACTGTTTGACTATCGCGGCATGGGCTACTCGGAACCCGCGTTGACCTGTCCGGAGTCGCTCGACCCGGCGAACACCGACTGGGTGACAACGTGCCATGATCGCTTCGCGGCGCAGGGCGTCGATGTCACGGACTTCACCACGCGCGATAACGCCGCCGACGCCGCCGATATTGTGCGCGCGCTGGGCTACGAGACGTACAACATCTGGGGCGGGTCGTATGGCTCGTCGGTCGCCATGACGCTGCTGCGCGATCATCCGGAAAACATCCGTGCCGCCATCGTGACGGCGCTTCAGCCCCCACAGGGTGACCTGTCTTCGGCGATCCCGGTCTATTTCCAGCGCACTCTGGATGCCATCGCCGCACTCTGTGATGAAGATGCTGCGTGCCGCGCCGCATTCCCAGAAGGTTTGGTGGACAGCGTGGCGGTCGTGGTCGAGCGGTTAAATGCCGAGCCGCTTCCCGTGGTGGTACATGGGGTCGATGTCGTCGTCACTGGCTATGAACTCATCGCCGGATTGAGTCAACTCATGAAAGATGACCAGAACATACCGATCATCCCCGGCTTCATTGGCGCTTTGTACGCCGAACAATACGAGGTGGTCGAGGTGTATGCGACCCGGCTCACGCCGCTGCCCGATCCATTGAATCCAATTGGCGCATACTTTTCTATGCGCTGCACTGACAGCATCCTTGCCGTCACGCCGGAGGACTTCAGTGCCGCATTGCAGGAGATCCGTCCGGTATTTCGGGCGGCGTTCCAGCGCAGGCTCGACAATGAGATCACCCAATGCACTGCCTGGGGTGCGCGTGTGCCGACCCTTGAAGATCGCCTGCCCGCCGTCAGTGACGTGCCAACGCTGATTGTGAGCGGCGCGCTCGACCCGTTTAGTTCGCAGGAGTGGCTGGACTCGACGCTGGCGACGCTGCCGAATGGACATGGGTTGATGCTGCCCTACCACCTGCATTACGTCACGCAAAACCCGTGTGCCGCACGGCTGCTGACCGGATTCATCGAAGATCCCACCACAGCGCCCGACATGAGCTGTGCAGAACGTGTACGACCACCTGACGGCTTTCAACTGCCGTAAGGAGCCGCACGACCAGGTTTTTCACTCAGTATTTGCGCAATCTATCTATTTAAGGAGTCGTAATGTCAACCCGCGCAACCTCAAGCACACAGCCTCATGGACAAGGCACAAGCCGCTTCTTGAGTAACCGGTCGGTCATGCTGACAGGCATTCTGGGTTCCCTAATCTTCATCTTCAATGTCCTGCTTGGCGGATTCATCACACCGGGCTACTCGCATCTGCGCCACGCGGTGAGCGAACTCACACAGTCTGGCGCGCAAAACATTGTACTTCTCAGTGCAATCTTTGTGGTTTCTGCAATCCTGATGTCCGTATTCGGATTGGCAATCTATGAGAAGTACAACCGGCTGCGAAAACGGGTTGCAATCGGCGGCATTTTGATTGTTCTCTATGGTGTACAAGCGGTGCTGCTTGCCAGCGTATTTCCTCAAGATCCTATTGGGTCTGCGGCAACCTTGCCTGGCACGATGCATCTGGTTGTGGTCGGCGTCTCGGCGTTGTGCATTGTTGCGGCGATGTTGCTCATCGGGTTTGGAGTGAAGCAGTCCTCCAGTCACTGGCGTGGTTTCAGAGTCTACTCAATTCTATCGGTGCTCGTGATGCTTCTGTCCGGCGCGTCTACAGGCATCCTGATAGCGAACGACATTGCGCTTCTGGGGCTGGTTGAGCGGATAACGCAGCTTGCCTACTTGCAGTGGTTCATTGTGTTTGCATACAAAGCATACGCCGACACCGCGGTCGATTGATGGTGAACGGCGCTGCTGGCGATTAATCCGCCCGTCACCCCATGAAGAGCCGCCGTTTTGGACGCATTTCTCGCGACGATCCGGTAGATAGGTCACTAGAGGAAAACATCATGCGTGTGAATAGCCTGAATCAGCCCGTCCTGGGTGGCGAAGCCGCCCCGAAGATCGTAGAGCGCAGCCTTACACGCCGCCTTGGAACGTGGCTGCTTGCAGTTGTTGTACTCCTGCTTGCCCTCATTCTTGCGCTGCCTGTCGTGCTGCTCTTCGTCGGCACGTCGGTGCCGCTGGTCATCTCGGTGATCCTGGCGCTGGCAGATCTCATGCTGTTGGGTGCGCTGCTGACCTCACGCAGCCTACTGGTGTCGCTCGTCAGCTTCGGCGGCATCGTCGGGGTCTCGATCCTGGCGATCATCTTTTCGCAGACCTTCGCCAGCACCCCCGCGATCCTGGATGCGCAGGGGCAACCGCTGCCGAACAGCGTTACGTCTCTCGAACAGGTCACACTTGGCGGCTCCGAGCAGTGGATCACGATTCGCGGCAAAGATGTCTCGAACCCGGTGCTGCTGTTCCTGGCAGGTGGTCCCGGCGGCAGCGAGCTGGCGTGGACGCGACGTTACCTGGGCGCGCTCGAAGATCACTTTGTGGTGGTCAACTGGGATCAACCGGGGACGGGCAAGTCCTACGGCGCAGTCGATATTGCTGCGCTGACTCCAGAGCGTTTTGTAAGTGATGCGCACGAACTCACACTCCTGCTGCGCGAGCGCTTCGGGCAGGATAAGATTTACGTGCTGGGCGAATCGTGGGGGACGATCCTGGGGACATGGCTGGTGCAGCGCTACCCCGAAGACTTCCACGCCTACATCGCCAGCGCGCAGATGGTCTATACGACGCTCAACGATCAGATGGGCTACGAGTTTGCGCTCGACATGGCGCGGCAAGAGGACAATGTCGCGCTGCTCGAACAGCTTGAGCGCACAGGTGCGCCGCCGTACACAGGTGATGGGAACTTCTGGACTTATGCCGGATACCTGAATGTGTTGAACAGTTACATGTACCGCAATGCGGCGGGCGAGGGTGGCAGCGATAATCGACTGTTCGACGTGCTGCTTGCGCCGGAGTACGGTTTGATCGACAAGGTGAATTGGGTACGCGGCTTGGATCAGGTGTTTTCGACGGTCTATCCGCGTCTCGGCGAGATCGACTTCATGACAAATGTGCCATCGCTGGATGTGCCGGTCTACTTCCTGGAAGGACGGTGGGATGTCAACGCGATGGCATCGCTGGTCGAAGCGTATCACAATAGGCTTGATGCGCCGGTCAACCGCTTGATTTGGTTCGAGAATTCCGGGCATACGCCGTTGTATGAAGAGCCGACGCGCTTTGTCGATGTGATGGTCAATACGGTGCTGGCTGAGACACAGCCGTAGCGTGTTCGTGGAGGTTACGATGGTTGTTCGTTGGATGCGGGTGGCGCTGATCAGCCTGGTCATCTTGGGGCTGGGCGTCGCCGTTGTGAGTGGACAGGACGATGAGACCGATGCAATTCGGGAAGTCGTGGAGAGCTTTTATGCCGATTATCTCGCTCAGTTACAGTCGGATGTGGCGCAGGGGACCGGCAGCCCGTTGATCGAGGGCGCGTACCGCAGCAGTCCAAATCTCACGCCGGGTTGGATCGCCAATGTCGATAACGTCCTGGCGAAGGTCGAAAATGGTGCGACCCTGATCGATCCCTTCACCCTGACGCAGGATGTTCCGGAGCGCGTCGAGGTTGAGGTGACGGAGGTGTGGGCGGACGGCGCGGAAACGCTGGTGCGACAGTACTTCCAGGGCAATCCGTACTCGCACAATATCACCGTGCTGCTCAATAACCGCGATGGCTGGAAGATCGACTATGTGGTGGATGGCGAGAATGTCACGCCAGCGGGCGTGGTCGAATCCTATTACACCTGGTATCTGGGGTACACCCAGCCAAACGCCCAGGGCAGTGTCGCCAATCCGCTGACCGACCGCGCCTACCAGTACTCGCCGTACCTGAGCGCGAGGCTGGTTGCGGACATTGACGGAATGGTGAGCAGCGCGGAGGGCATAGCTGCCGATCCGTTTCTGCTGGCACAGGATGTGCCAGAGTCGTTTGTCGTCGAGCAGGTGAGCGCGACGGACATGAGCGCAACCGTGCTGCTGCGCGGTTGGTTCGCGGGAAATCCGACACCGCATGACCTGCTCATCACACTGACGCGCGGGGCGGACTTCTGGCAGATTGACCGTGTCAGTGACGAGATCGCACCCGACGCGGTTGCGTCGCTCTTCTACAACGGCTACCTGGCGTACCGGCGCTATGACCTGGAGCAGGATACCGGGCGGCGACCGCTGGTCGATTGGGGCGCGGGGCTGGAGGCGTCATTGAGCGATGCGATGCAAGCGACGCTGACGGAGGTGTTCGACAGCGGTGAGGTGCTGCGAGTCGATCCGGTGCTCTGTGCGCAGAATCTCCCGGAGCGCGTTGATGCGGTCATCACGGAGAACGGCTCAGATCGCGCGGTGGTTCGTATGGATGCGCTTTATCTGGCAGGGGAGGGTGTTTATGACCACCTCCCACTCGCGACTGTCGATCTGTCGCAGATCGATGGGCGTTGGTTGATGACGGGCATCGCCTGCGCGGGATGAGAGAAAAAGACCCGCAGGCATCATGCCTGTGGGTCTTCTTGCTGCGGAGAGGGAGGGATTCGAACCCTCGATGGCCTCGCGACCATACTCATTTTCGAGACGAGCCTATTCAACCACTCTAGCACCTCTCCAATTAGGTTCGCAGCGATGCGAAGAACGCCTTGATTTGCGCGCTTGCTTCGTCTGCGAGAAGTCCCCCCTGCACATCGACGCGGTGGTTGAGCCGCTCGTGCCTCAGGAGATCCAGGATGCTGCCCGCTGCCCCCGCTTTGGGGTCTGGTGCCGCGTAGACCAGTCGCGGGAGGCGAGCCAGTACCATCGCCCCGGCGCACATAGCGCACGGTTCGAGTGTGCAGTAAAGCGTCACGCCGTCCAGTCGCCATTTACCCAGGTGCTGCGCCGCCTCGCGGATGGCGATCATCTCGGCGTGGGCGGTCGGGTCATGGTCGCGCTCGCGGCAGTTCCAGCCGCGCCCGATGATTTCGCGCTTGTAAACGGCGATTGCCCCTATCGGGACATCGCCATGCGCCAGAGCATGTTCTGCCTCGGCGAGCGCGCTGCGCATCCAGGCGGCATCATCCATAGGGGTGCATTCTACGGGATGCGCGGGGGAGTTTCAAGCCCGTTGTGCCATCGCTTCCTTCAGCACCACGCCCAGCCGCCGGATGCCCTCTTCGATGCGGTCTTCGCGCGCGTTCGAGTAGTTGAGGCGGAAGGTGTTATGCCCGTCCTCGCCCGTGTAGAAGCCATCGCCCGGCACGAACGCCACATCGCGCGTCGTCGCCACCTTGAGCAGCTCTGAGGCGTCCATGCTTTCGGGCAGCGTGATCATCAGGAACAGCCCGCCATCCGGTTTCGTCCAGGTCACCTCTTCCGGGAAGTTCTCTTCCAGCATTCGCAGCATCAGGTCGCGGCGGCGGCGATAGGTCGCACGCAGCGTCTGGATGTGCTGGTCGAGGAAGACCCCATCGCGCACCATCTCGTAGGTGATGAGCTGCGTTAGCGTGCCCGTGTGAAGGTCCTGCGCCTGCTTTGCCTGCACCAGCTTGTCGATCAGCGGCGCGGCGGCGGCGACCCAACCGACGCGCAGTCCCGGGGTGAGCGTCTTCGAGAACGTGCCCGCGTAGATGACGCTGCCGTCGAGTGTTTTCGACCCGCGCGCCTGCGCTTCGCAGGTCAGGATATTCGGGAGGTCATCCCCACTGTAGCGCAGCGCGCTGTACGGGTCGTCCTCGTAGAACGGGATGCCATGCTCGACCAGGATTTCCGCCAGGCGCAGGCGTCGCTCGTGGCTGAGGGTGATGCCCATCGGGTTCTGAAAGGTCGGGATCGAGTACATCAGTTTGTGCGGCGCGGAACGCAGTACGGCGGGAATCTCTTCGACCTGCATCCCGTCGGCATCTGTCGGGATGGCGGAGAAGTTCAGATTGTACGGACGCCAGCATTGCAGCATCCCGACGTAGGTTGGGTTTTCGACGACGATCCGGTCGCCTTCGTCGATCAGCACGCGGGCGACCAGGTCAAGCGCTTGCTGCGACCCGCTGACGATCAGGATGTTGTCGGGGTGGATCTGCAAGTGATCGCCCGACATTCGCCTGGCAATCCACTCACGCAGCTCGCGCATCCCCTCGGTCGTGCTGTATTGCAGCGCCTCGCGTCCGCGTTCCGCGAGTACCGTGTCGGTCGCCTCACGGATGCGATCCACCGGGAAGAGTTCCGGCGCAGGCAGCCCGCCCGCGAATGAGATAACTTCCGGGCGAGCGGTCAGTTTGAGGATTTCGCGCACCGTCGAACGCTTCATGTGGGCGGTGCGGGCGGCGAACTTGCTGTCCCAGTTCATACGTGTATCATCCTTCAAGAAGTTGTGGCATGTGCCTTTTCGTAATATCCCTTTAGCTTGCATGGATTTGCTGGAAATGCTAGTGCCATTCGCGGTGGGCTTTCAAGCCTTATGTCGCAAAAGTCGGATTAGTCTCATACTAATTCTTGATGATTACTAACAGATTTACATCGTCAGGTGGTCGCAGACGTTGGAAACACTACGTAAGACGTGGGCATCACTGGTTGTGCCGCGTGTTAACGGGCTAACCGAAGAGCAAGCTGAACAAGCCCGCATTATTGCCAGCATCTCGCTCATGGTTATCTGCATGACAGTATTCGGGTACTTATTGACCCTGCCCCTGAATCGAGGGCGGTTCGACGCCCTTCTCGCGCTTCTTGGGGCTGCCTTGTGCTTCTCCATCACGTATTGGCTGGCACGCTCTGGGCGGACGGAGTTGGCGAGCGCCGCTAATTCCGTTCTGGGTGTCGTGGCTATCTTTGGCGCAACGGCACTTCTGGGCGATGTGCTGGCTAGCTCAAACCTCTATTTTCTGGTCGCGGTGAGCATTTATGCTGCAACTTTTCTGAACATTCGCACGGCGATCTGGATTACGGTGGGATATTGCGCTCTGGTACTGCTATTGGGACCTTCGCTGACGGATCAAAGCCTTGAGCAAGTCTTTGGCGGTCCGCTAATGTTTAACGTGCTCAGCGCCGGATTCACATTTCTGTTTGTCCATTACTGGCGACTGCGCGAGCGGAAACGCAGCGATGCGCTGTCGATCAGTGAGACACGCTACCGGGCTGTCTCCGACCATGTTTCGGACTACATCTTCTTTGCACGCTTCACCCCGGAGGGTAGCCGCGCGATCATCTGGGACACGCCCGACAAATTTCAGGCACTGAGTGGTTATGGCACCCAGGAACTGGGACCTGAGACATTCATGATGGTCATCCACCCGGACGACCGACCCCCTGTATACGAAGGACGAGCCAGAATCGCTGCCGGGGAAGCCACGTTCAACGAAGTGCGGATGATCCGTAAAGACGGCTGTGAACGATGGTTACGGATTGAACGACTGCCTGTTCACGAGGACGGCGATGCGGCGGCGGCGACGGGTTACTATGGGATCATCGTAGACATCACCGAGGAGCGTGATGCGCGGCGGGCACAGGACGAGCTGGCGCTGCGCCGTGCGCAGTTCAGCATGATCGACACCTTTGTCAAAGCGATTTCGCACGATTTTCGTAATCGGCTGTCCTCCGTCGAGACCACACGTTATCTGATCGGGAAACAGGTGAGCGGCGAGGCGCTTGAACGTATTCAGCCACGACTGGAACAGATCAGTCTTCATATTCAAGACATGATCGAGCAGTTGACTAATCTCACCTACATCAATGCCGTAAGCAGACTCCATCTTTCCCCGGCGAACATCAATGATCTGTGTAGTGGGTTGTGCAGCAGCCTGGCGAAATCGATGGGGGAAAATAGCATACGCTTACGTTTTGAGCCTGCCGCACGCCCAATTACTCTGAATGTCGATTCTGGTCAGCTTGAGCGGGCGTTGATGCATCTCCTGAATAACGCGATAACCCATGCGCAGGAGGGAAGCGTGGTTTTGCGCACGCTGGTGAGCGACCATCATGTCTTGATCCAGGTCGAAGATACCGGAGTGGGCATTGAGGCAGACAAACTGCCCCGAATCTTTGAGCCTTTTTATCGGGCAACGATGCACGAACGGTGACGCACGCAGGTATTGGGCTGGGCTTGACGCTGGTCAAACTGATCGTTGAGGCACATCACGGGACGATTAGCGCCTCCAGTACCGTTGGCAAAGGGAGCTGCTTTACCATCTCACTACCTCTCCACTCTGGTTGACGCCTGCCTTGTCCCGGAAATACCTGCCGAGTAGAAAAAACCTTAACGTTCAATGAGTATACTTTCAGCTAATCTGGGTAAGGGCGGGTTGCAAATAGTTGGGGGACTTTTATGCGTACATCGCTGCCATTTTTTAGAACCGAAACCACTTTAGACGAATCCTCAGATCTGAGTTTTAAGCCCAGCCTTATGCTTCTCACTGGTGTTGCCGTCCTGATCTGCGCAGCAGTTCCTCTCTGGGTGACGCTGAACAGGGTCATTGACCGGCATGAGGCAGCGTTGCTTCCGTTTACGCTGTTGTTTGGCGGCAGCGTCGCCGGATTGGTCGGCATTGCCTGGGGAGTCTCCGTCTGGCTGCGTCATGACAGGCTGAGTCATGCGGCACTCGCACTGAATGAGAAGCGCTATCGAGTCACGTCTGAAATGATGAGCGACTATACCTTCTACAAGGAGGTCGCTTCCGAATGGGACCGTGGCGCGTGCCTGGATCAATGGGGCGTTTGAGCAGGTCAACGGCTACAGCGCGACAGAGCTGATCATCGATAACGCCATGCTGCTCTATCACCCGGATGATCAGAAGCGTGCGCTTGCGGACCGCCAGCGGGTTCTGGCGGGTGAGACCGTCGAGGCAGAATATCGTATTTTGCGGCGTGATGACGCCCTATGCTGGGTGCGCATCGTGCGCGTGCCAGATTGGGACGATGCTCATCAGCGTGTCATTGGCGACTACGGGGTTGGATTGGACATCACCGACCAGAAGCGTGCTGAAGAGGAGCGCCTGCGGTTAGCGCTGCGCCAGCAGCAGGTCACGCTGATGAACGACTTTGTCCATGCGCTGTCGCACGACTTCCGCAATCGCCTTTCGACAATCGAGAGCAATCGCTATCTGATTGCTCGCCTCACCAAGGGCGACCTGGAGCCCAAAATTGCTCCCCGTCTGGAAAATATTCGCGCCTCGATGCACGGCATCATGGAGCAGATCGAAAATCTGAGCATCATTGCTGGACTGGGTGGGCAGAATCTGGAGCTGACAGATGTCAACCTGCTGCTCAGACAAATCATCAATCGCAGCCTCGGTCGCGCGTTAGAGAAGCATGTTCGTCTCGATTACGAGTGCAATGATGTCATCTGTCTCCCTCTCGACGCGGAACAGATGGAGCGGGCGGTGTATCATCTGCTGGATAATGCGCTGACTCACACAAAACTTGGCGGCGCTGTGACTGTCCGCGCGCGGCGCAAGGGTGACTGGGTGGAGATCGAAGTCGCAGACAGCGGGGACGGAATTGCCCCCGACAGGTTGGAGCATGTGTTCGTGCCGTTCTAGCGTGGCGATGACGCGCGGACGATCATCGAGGCGGGACTGGGCGTAGGATTGACGATTACACGGCTGATCGTCGAATCGCATCAGGGACACATCGCGGTCACCAGTAAGCAAGGGCAGGGGGCGATTTTCCGCATCAGCCTGCCGATGCGTGAAATGCCGCGCGCCTGAGCCTTCGCTGCGCGGGGTCGAAGTCAAACCGCGAGACCTGCTCAGAACAGCGACAACTGCTGCGGCGAGTCGGTGGGCGGCGCGTAATACTCCTCGGATGGCGGCGGCTCCGCCTCGCTGGTGTCCGTCGCCTGTTCTTCGGTTGTACTCAACGCGATCACTGGTTGGCTGGCGGTCGCAGGCTCGGCTGCTATTTGCTGCTGGGCGATCTGCGTCTCCACCTGCGCCGCAATCTGTTCTTCTAGCGCGGCGAAATCCGGGACGAAGTCTTCACCCATCTGCTCGACGCGCATCGTGGCGTGGATGCGCAGTTCAATCAGCGTCTTTTCGTCAAAGCCTGCCTGCTGCATGACGCCCGCCAGCGTCTTCTCGGTCGCTTCGTCGCCGCTGCGGATGACGTAGATGTAATGTGAGCGCAGGCACTCGCGCCACTCTTGTTCAAATGGATTGTAGTCGGACATCTACACCTCGAAGCTCTGTTTCCAATCCGGTATCTTGACATCGACGCCAAAGGACTGCTTGAGGGTGCCCGCCAGCGCGGTCGCAGGTCCCATCTCCCCATGCACCAGGAAGACATGTTTCGGACGCTCTTTCATCCCGCCGACCCACTCGTGCAAGCCCTCACGGTCGGCGTGCCCGCTGAAGCCGCTGGTCACCTGCACGTCGGCGCGCACGTCGTACTCCTCGCCGAAGATGCGGACGCGATGTTCGCCGTCCATGATACGGCGACCAAGCGTGTTTTCTGCCTGGTAGCCGACGATCATCACGGTGTTGCGCGCGTCGTCGATGCGGTTGCGCAGATGATGGAGGATGCGTCCGTTTTCCGCCATGCCGCTGGCGCTGATGATGATGCACGGCTCGCGCAGGAAGTTGATCTGCTTGCTGTCTTCGGCGCTGCGTGTGTAGCGCAGCTCGTCAAAGCCGAACGGATCTTTGACGTTCTCGTCGCGGATGAAGGCGCGGATCTCGGCGTCGTAGCATTCAGGGTGGTTGCGGTAGGCGCTGGTCACATCAATGGCGAGCGGGCTGTCGACGAAGATCGGCATTCTGGGGATGTCGCCCTTGAGACGGAGCTGATGGAAGATGTAGACAAGCTGCTGCGTTCGCCCGACAGCGAACGCGGGGATGATCACGGCACCGCCTCGTTTGTAGGTGCTGATGATGACGCGCTCCATCTTCTTCATCTCGTCATCCAATGGCGCGTGTGTGCGGTCGCCGTAAGTGCTTTCCATAATCAGCACGTCGGCGCGGTCGGGGATCTGCGGGTCGCGGATGATCGGCGTGCCGACGCGCCCGATGTCGCCGCTGAAGACGAGACGTACGTCTCGCTTCTGCTCGCGGTCTTGGATGTCGAGGACAACGCTGGCGCTGCCGAGCATATGGCCTGCGTCGATAAACGTCATCGTGACGCCGGGCGCTATCTGCTTGGCGCGACCATAGCCCTGGGAGATGAACGCTTCCAGGCTCGCCGCCGCGTCTTCCTGCGTATAGATCGGCTCGATAGGTGGTTCGCCGCGCTGGGCGCGCTTCTTGTTGACGAACTCGGTGTCTTTTTCCTGGATGTGCCCGCTGTCCATCAGCATCGAGGCGCACAGATCGCGCGTAGCATGGGTGGCGATGATGTCGCCGCGAAAGCCGCTTTTGACCAGGTTAGGGATGTTACCACTGTGGTCGATGTGCGCGTGCGAGAGAACGCAGACATCGATGGCGGCGGGGTCGAAGGGCAGGTTGCGGTTGCGCTTGAATGCCTCGTCTCGCTTGCCCTGATAGGAACCGCAATCGAGCAGGATGCGGCTGCCATTGACCTCGATCAGGTGCTGCGAGCCAGTGACGGTGCGCGCAGCGCCGAAGAATGTGACTTTCATGATCAGGCGTCCTCTCGTGTTCAGTGTGCATGACGAACGCTGGTTACGAGGATACCACGTGGCGCGGGGATGCGCTTGAGCGCCTGCTTAATCCTGTGTGTTGAGGAGGCTGCCTTTCAAACACGAATCACGCCGATCCACGCCTGCTGAACCTGCGCACGATGCGCAACAGGTCTTCGCCATAAGCGTTTAGCCGCCAGGGTCCCAGTCCGGGGATTCCGTCGAGCGCGTCCGGCGTCGCGGGCATTTGCTCGCTGATCGACCAGAGCGCTTCGCGGGCGATGATGACATCGCTTTCGACGTCCAGCGCCGCCGCCCGCGCCTTACGCCAATCGCGCAGCGCGGCGTATACCTCGACCTGCAGCGGATCTGCGGGTGGCTCCAGCGGCGGCTGTGGGGGCGCTGTAGCATGTTTGCCGCGTTCGATCAGCTTCATCAGCTCACGCCCGTAACGGCGACCGTTGCTCCCGCCGACGCCGTGTGTGTTGATGATGTCGTTCATGTTGGTGGGCTGGTCGATGGCGAGCGCGACCAGCGTCTTGTCGTTCAGCACCTTGAAAGGTGGCAGGTCGCGTTCTTCGGCGACGCGCTCGCGCCACAGGTACAGCTCGCGGATGATAGCGGTTTCACGCGGCGAGAGCTTGTGCGAGAGGGCGATTTTCCAATAGCCATCGGGGTCGAAGTTATGCTGTGCTGCGCGCGACTTGCAAAGGTCGTCGAACGATTCGCGCGCCATCTCCAGCCGCTTCAGTTCGGTCAGGCGTGCGGTCAATTGATCGCGCAGCGCTGGCAGGTAGTGCGTATCCATCTGGGCATAGACCAGGCTGTCCTTTGGCAGCGGACGCTGCCCCCAGTTATCGCGCTGGTGACTCTTGTCGACCTGGATACCTGCGTAGTCTGCCAGCAGGTTTCCCAGCCCGATTTGCTTGATCCCGCACACGCGCGCCGCGATCATGGTGTCGAACAGGTTGTAGAAGCGGAAGCCGTAATCGCGCTTCAGGCACATCACGTCATATTCCGCTGCGTGGAAGACTTTCTCGATGTTCGGGTCGGCAAAGAGCGGCGCGAGCGGGCTGAGGTCACCAATCGTGAGCGGATCGACGATGGCGTCGGCGCTGCGGGTCGAAATCTGAATCAGGCAGACGCGCTCGCGATAGGCGTGCAGGCTGTTGGACTCGGTATCGACTGCGATCAACGTCTCGCGGGCAAGCTGCGCCGCCAGGGCGCGCAGCCCGTTATCGTCATCAATGTACTGGAGCGGTGGCAGCATGCGTTATATCCAGCGGCGGTGTCGAAAGTAGGCAAGCATCAACAGGACGATGACCAGCATGATGCCGGAAATGATATAGAACGACTGCGGATTTTCCGCCAATGGTAACACGGCGAGGTTCATCCCATAGACGCCCGCGATAAAATTGAGCGGCAGCAGCAGTACGGAAAAGACGGTCAGGACCCGGATGATGTTGTTCAGGCGGTGGCTGAGGATTTTGTCGGCGGTGTCGGCGAGGCTGGTCATGACCTCGTTGTCTTCGCTGATGATGTCTCGCGCCTGATGGATGTGGTCGATTACATCGTCGAAGTAGTCGGTCAGCTCGTCTTTGAAGACGCGCTGGACGCTGCTGCCAAAGGTCTCGACGACGGGTACGAGCTGGCGGATGATGCGCTGGACCGCGATGATATCGCGCCGAACCAAACCGATCTCCCGGATGAGCGGCAGCGCATCGCGCGAAAACAACTTCTCCTCGATCATGCGAACGTTATGGTCGATCTTGTGGAGAATCGGGAAGAGGTAATCAACGAGGTTGTCGATGATCACATAGAAGGTATGCGCGGCGCTCGTCCCCAGAAGGGCGGCGCGCTTGCTCTCGTTATCTTGCGCTTCCTGGAAAAGTCGATCCAGCGGCTTAAGGTTGCTGTCCTGGACGGTCACGACGACGCCATGAGCGACCACAATGTCAATTTCGTGCGGGCGGGTCAGGCGTTGTTTTTCGTCCCAACGCGGAAGTTGGAGGATGGCGAACAGATAGTCATCTTCGCAATCGATCTTCGGGCGTTCGATGACGCTGGTGATGTCTTCCAGATTGAGCGGGCTGAGGAATGGATACTCTTCGCGCAAACGATCCAAGTCACTCTCGGTCGGAGCGACGATATTGATCCAGCGGTTTTCGCCATATGTCAGTTCATGAATCGCCATGCGTGCTATTATCCCGAATGCCTGACGGAAATGCCAGCATCGGATTGTTAGCCTGGCGTAAGCTTGGAAGGGGAAACTCATGCGCAGTGGGACGACAGTTTTCATCATCGACGACGATGCGACAATCCGCGAGGTGGTGCGGCGTTATCTGGAAATCGAAGGATATGTTGTCGTCGAGGCAGCGGATGGTGACAGCGCGCTATCGCTCCTGCGCAGCCAGCGCGCCGACCTGATTCTGCTTGACCTCATGCTGCCCAAGCTGGACGGCTGGACACTGGCGCGCCTGCTGCGGAACACGTCAGACCTGCGGACACTCCAGGGAGAGGTGCCGATTATCATGCTCACATCGCGCGGCAGCGAAAGCGACCGTCTCGTGGGATTTGAACTGGGGGTCGATGATTATATCGTCAAGCCCTTCAGCCCACGCGAGGTCGTGGCGCGCGTCAAGGCGGTCTTGCGCCGCACCGGCGGCGAGAAATCGGATGCCCGTGATGAGCAGGCGATTGCACTCGGCGACCTGAACATCGATCCGCGAAAGCGCGAGGTGCGGATTGGCGGATCGCTGATGACCTTGACGGCAAAAGAGTTTGATCTGCTGTGGTACTTCGCGCGGCATCCCGGTCAGGTTCTGACGCGCGATCATCTGATTGCGGAAGTCTGGGGCTACGACTTCAATGGCGATGAAAGCACCGTCACAGTCCATATCCGGCGGTTGCGCGAAAAAATCGAGGCTGACCCTGCTAATCCGAAATTCATCGTGACGGTGCGCGGTGTAGGGTACAAACTTGATGAAGCTTCGTGAGACACTGCCTTTCCTCCTGCTGATCGCAGTTCTGCTGCTGGTGTTCGCCATCGTTCTCTCGTCAGTGCTGGCGGTACTGATGCCCTCCGAGTCGGAAGTGGCGACGTTATTCGTCTACATGATCGGGTCGGCGGCAGTCGCCCTGGGGTTGGTCTATCTGCTGCTCATGGGGCGAGTGATCGAGCGCTTCACCAGCCTGCGTTGGACGCTGCTGACGATCATCGTCGTCACCGTCGCTTTTGTACTCCTGAATGTGTTCGTCACCATGCAGTTGATGCTCATCAATGAGCAGGTTGTGCTCCTCATCAGCGCACTGCTTATGTTCGGTGGCGTGGTTTCGATCTGCGCGGCACTGCTGATCTCTGGTGCATTGATTGCGCGGATTCGGCTGCTGGGGGGCGGGTTGAAACAGCTCACGCAGGGTGACCTGGGGGCTCGGTTGCCTGTGACCGGGCGGGACGAACTTGCCGAGCTGACCGAGATGTTCAATCAGATGATGGGCGAACTGGCGGCAGTGGATGCGAAAAAACGCCAGCTTGAACAGAGCCGTCGCGATCTCGTCGCCTGGGCATCGCATGATCTGCGTGCGCCGCTCGCCGCCATCCGGGCGATGAACGAAGCGATTCTCGATGGTGTGGTGCGCGATGAAGCGACTGTGCTGCGTTATCGTCAGTCGATGCAGCGCGAAATCGAGCATCTGGGGCGTTTGATCAGCGATTTGTTCGAGTTGGCGGAGATGGATGCGGAAGCGGTACCCTTTCTGCGCGCTCCCGTCCGCTTGGATGCGTTGATTGACGAGGTGATCGAGGGCGCGGCGGCGCGCATCGAAAGCGCGAGGATCACCTTGCACGCTGACCTGGTGCGCACGCTGCCGCCGCTCGAAATCGCCAGCGACAAAATCGCGCGAACACTGCATAACCTGCTCGATAATGCTATCGAGCATACGCCGCCCGGCGGCGCTATTGACATCGTGCTGTCCCCCACATCCGGCGGCGCGGAAATCACGATTCGCAACAGTGGTTCGTTTATTCCCAAAGATCAGCTTCCGCAGGTGTTTGAGCGCTTCTATCGCGGCGACAGCGCTCGCGTCGCGCGGCAGGATGGGCAGCGCAGCGCGGGCTTGGGGCTTGCGATTGCCCGCGGTTTCGTAGATGCACATGGCGGCAGAATCGATGTGACCAGCGATGAAGCCGAGGGGACTGCGTTCACGATTTGGCTGCCCACGTAATCTGCGCGTAATCTCGGCGCAATCCCTTCGTTATCTCCGGACGCTAAACCGTTAGGCATGCCCGCACTCGCGGGTTGATAAACGGACAGAAGGAGATTGCAGATGAAGAAGTTTCTTGGCTTAACGACAGTTGTAGCGATGGCGGTTCTGGCATTGGTCGTGGCTGCTGCGCCGCGTGCGCAGGTTGCACGGGCACAGGATGACATGATGCTGCACGTTTGTGATTCGACGCTGATCACGCTGCTCTACATCGCCGAGCATGACTACGGATTCCAGTCTATGGAGATGGATCTGTCCACCTTCGACAAGGGGCAGTACGCGCCGCTCTTCGACGCCATGATGGCGATGATGGAAGGTGAAGAGATGGCGACCGAAGAAGCGATGATGGAAGAGATGATGATGGAGCCGATGGAAGGCATGACCATGCTCACGCCGGGCAATATCGAAGGCGAGGATGAGTCGTGTACAGCGCTGCGCGCCGAACTGGATGCCTACCTCTATCAGGTGCTGACCGCCGAAATGATGGAAATGGAAGGCGGCTAGTCGCCGCAGCGGACTGAATGCGAGCGGGGCGCGCTGCAGCGCGCTCCAGGCACAACAATTTGTGTACGTTTGAGACCTCGGAGGGGTCACTGCTCGCGCCACGCAATTGCTATCATCGGCAGTCTGGGGTTCAATAGTCTCCAATGTCATCGGAACCTCAGGTTATTGTTGATGCTCACACTCCTTCTCAACACAAACTGGTCGTGCGACTATTTTGAAATTGAGCCAGATCTGTATGAATTCCAGGACTTCCACACGGCGGTAGCACGTCTGGGCGACTGGTCATTTGACCGTCTCTATCCCCAAGGCTGGGCAGCATGGCTGGAGCGCCGCTTCGACCTTCAGCCGTTGGACTATTGTGTGCATTACGAGCTGAACATCGCCGTTGTGCCGGAAGGGGCGCAGCTTTCGGTCAATGGTCGTCAGTTTGGCGTCCTGGCTGCGCCGTGCCGTGTGGACATCACGGATTATGTAACACTGGACGAGAACCGCATTGCTTTTCGCGTCCTAAGCGGTGCGACCGGCGGCTTCGGCGATATTCGGCTCACCGCCGTACCCTGTGAGACGTAAAATTGGACACTCTTAAAGCATTGACGGATGCCATGCATGCTTTCGTCGAAAGCAAGGGCTGGTATGCGGAGGACTCTCCGCACCCGCAAACATCCAAGAATCTGGCGATCTCGCTCGTCCTCGAAGCGACGGAAGTGCTCCATCTTTATCAGTGGGGCGAGCACGCAGATCAAGCGGCATTGCGGGGTGAGCTGGCGGATGTGATGCTGTATCTGCTGCAAATCGCCAGCCTGAACGGGATCGATCTGGGGCAGGCAGTCCGTGATAAGCTGACGATCAACCAGACCAGAACCTGGGACAGCCCCTGAAGCCTGAAGCTCGCAAATGGGGGAAATTCGCGTATCATAACCTTATAACGGATAGCAAACCTTTGCGAGCGCTGGATGAAGCAGATTTCAAGAGTAGTTCGATGGCTGGGCGTTGCGCTGATCATCATCAGCACCAGCGTGGTTGGGGCGCAGGATGCCGCGGGCGGCGAACTGGCGAATGCCCTGGCGCTGCTCAACAGCGTGCAGTCGCTCATGATCGTCGTGATTGTCGTCATTGCGCTCCTGGTGATGGCAGGTGGTTTCTTCGCATACCTGCAAATTCGTCAGCTTCAGCGGGTGATGCGTGAGCAGCGAAGCAAGCTGGCTGAGGTCCAGGCACTCTATCGTGAGTTGCAGGGCGCGCGTCGGAGAACCGAAAATGCGCTGGCAAACATCAGCGGGCAGAGCGCCGAGCTTTCGACCGCGCGCGGCCAGATCGATGCGACGGTGCGCGATGCGCTCTCGAAAATGGCGCAGTCGGTAGCTCTGCTTCCCGTTGGCGAAAACCAATATCGCGCGCAGGATTACTCCGGCGCGTTGGCGACGTACGCGCGCGCTGCCGAACTGGACGATGACAACCCCCTCGTCCAATACCGGGCAGGGTATATGAGCATTCAACTCAATCAGCTTAACCGCGCCATGCAGCACCTGAACCGCGCGCTGGACGTGGACCCGGAGTTTGTGCCCGCTCAGGCGGCATTGGGGTATCTGTATCGGCGTCTGGCAGAAGCGCAGGAGCTGGATGATCGTCAGCGTGACGGCTTGTACGATGAGGCGGAACGGTATCTGACCGATGCGCTTCGCCGTTCGCGGCGGTTGATGGACGAGGATGGGGAAGCATGGATGGGCACGCTGGCGGGCGTTTATCGGCGTCGCCGCCAATTTGAGCAGGCACTCCGCTTCTACACAGAAGCCACAGAGATCACACCGTTCGCATCCTACCCTTATGCGAGTATTGCGCTGGTATACGCGGATAAGGGCGAATACCCACAGATGTACAAGAACTTTGAACGGGTGGAGTGGCGCGCGCGCCACGAAGTGGCATCGCGCCCAACCAGCCCCTGGGGACATGCCAATCTGATGCTGGCACGGCTGGCTCTGGGACGCGATGATAAACTGGTCGAAGAGGAATTCACCCTGACATTCCTGAGTATGCCCAAGGACGCAGTCTTCATCCTCCCGACGCTGACCAATGCGCTTCGCCGTCTGGAATGGGCACTGGCGAGCAGTGGTCAGCCGACCCGTGCCGAGCGGGTGGCGCACCTGATGCAGCGGATCGAGCGCTTAGGGACCAGCAGAGAACGGATCACGAGCACATCGACGCAAATTATGCGCCCGCCGAGCGATCTCGTCCGCTCAACCGCGACAAATGCTGCGGCACGGAACGGGTCGGCGCAGACAAAGCGGCAGACAGGCACACAACCACAAAGCAATCTGCCGCCGTCCCAGTTGGGCGATGAATCATATTACGACCCGAACGATCAGAATTAGGATCGCACCGGCGCTATCGGTCGTCTTTTGGCGGGAACAACTCACCGCGCGGGCGTCCGCCTATATAGCTGTCGTCACTGGACGAAGGCGTTCTGCCACCTCGCCCACCACCGCGCGGGGTTTGCCCGCCTGTCGTGCCGCCGCGCGGGTAGCCGCGCCCCCGCCCCATCTGACGCGATGCTAGCGCGAAACCAGCCAGCGCAATCACTGCCATCAGACACAGATTGACAAGATCGGTCTGCATCTTTGCGTGCTCCTATTTGTTGCGCCCAAATCCGCCGCGAGAGTCGACATCGGGATCGTCATTGCGGGGTTTGTCTCCCCCTCCGCGCGGTGGGTCATCTCTGCGGGGTGGGTCGTCGTCGCGCGCGTCGTTCTGTGGAAACAGGCTGCCGCCGCGTCGCCCTGGATAGGCATTTTCATCGCGGGCGGACTGGCTGGATGCGCCGCTTTGCGGAAACAGGCTGCCGCCGCGTTGCTCTGGAGAACCATCTCCGCGCTGCGGCTGATCGCCGAAACCTCCGCGCGATTCGATGTTGGGGTCATCTGCCATCGGGCGGTTGGGTCCGCGCGTCGGCATGCCACCCTGCCCCCCACGCGCCCCGGCGCGGCTCATCATCCGCGTCATCAGCATGAAGCCGACGACGATCAGGATTCCCAACAGACACAGCGAGACAATATCGATTTGACCGTCCACAATGTCCTCCTAACGGACCGTAAACGCGACGGAACCCGCCGGATTGCCATTGACGAAGAACTCTGCTTCGTAGTTTCCTGGCTCAAACCCTGTCCGGCTTTCAAAGACGAAGTTGACACAGGCATTCAGGTCGCCGGGGGCGACGATTTCGTCCGCATCCTCCAGCGTGCGATCACCGAAGTAGAGGCGGGCGAAGATGGCGGTGCCTTCGGGGATGACGCTTTCTTCGGCGACGATGTAGATCGAATCGGCAGGGCTGAAGCGGTTCGCAGTATCGCCCGGACATCCGTCACGGTCGAGGTTGAGCGCACTGACGATTCGTCCCAGCTCGATGCCGGGGATTTCCCCGACAGCCGGTTCTTGCGCGACGGGCTGAGGGGTTGGGGTGGGCTGCGCCTGCTGCTGGTTGCCGCGCGTCAGGAAGAAAAGCACCGCCAGCAAGGCGACGATGATGATGATCATGCGCGTGTCGAGTTTGAAGCCCTGCGACTTCTGTTGTGGTTGCCCGGACTGCATAACGCCCAACTCCTTATGCGGATAGAACACCGCTGGTACTATAACATGGACATCAGAGTGGCGCATCGTGAGTAAATGCGGTTGAATTAGCCCAGTATCTCTCAGTGTATCGGGTGATGACATGACCCATCAGACCCATTCTTTTCTCTCCGACGAGGGCTTGCGTCTCCACACCGAGTCATGGCTGCCGGATGCGCCGCCGCGCGCCGCGTTGGTGATTGTGCATGGCTATGGCGAACATATGGGGCGCTACCGCCATGTCTGCGAGTATTTCGTGGCACAGGGGTACGCGGTCTACATGCTCGATCATCGCGGGCATGGGCAGAGCGAGGGGCTGCGTGCCTACGTCGATAGCTTCGACGAATTCCTGCGCGACCTGCATCAGTTCGTCGGCAGCGTGCGCGCGGCAAACCCATCGCTCAGGCTCTTTATGCTCGGTCACAGTCTTGGCGCGCTTATCAGCCTGGCATATAACCTGCGTTACGACGATGTCGATTACCTGATGGTCAGCGGCGCACCTGTCAATGCGGATGCCAATGTCTCGCCGCTGCTGGTGCAGGTTGGGAATTTTCTGACGCGCATCATTCCGAAGGTGCCGTTCCTGGCGTTTGGCGAAGGCATCCTCTCGCGCGATCCGCGCGTGCAGGCGGCGTTCGACGCCGATCCGCTGACGTGGAAGCGCCCGATGCGCATCCGCCTCGGCACGGAGATCAACCGCACGGCGGGCGGGGTGCGCGCTGACCTGCCCAGGCTGCGTCTGCCGATCCTGATCATGCATGGCGCGGACGACGAGATGGTCAATCCATCCGGCAGCGAACTGGCTTACTCGACCGTAGGTTCCGCAGATAAGACGCTCAAACTCTATCCGGGGCTGCGCCACGAGATCATGAATGAGCCGGAGCAGCTTGAAGTGCTGGGCGACATCGCGGGTTGGATGACCGCGCATCTGACGAGCACGTAATCTAAACACTTGGTGTGAATTGCGATCTTCGCTTGACCATCTGATTAAGTGCCCGTTAGAATTTGAATTTGAAGATAATAAACTGCCTTTGTTTTCGAAAGTCTATTGGATGACAGAACTGCCGAAGCTAGAAGTTCGCAATATCTCCCTCAGTTTTGGCGGCATTCGTGCACTCAATCATGTCGCGTTCAATGTGCCAACCGGCTCGATCTTTGCGATCATCGGTCCAAACGGCGCGGGCAAAACAAGCCTGATCAACAGCATCAATGGGTTTTATCACCCGCAGGAAGGCGCAGTCCTCTTTGAGGGACAGGACATCAGCGGGCTGCCTGCTTTCAAGCGCGCCAAACTCGGCATCTCACGTACCTTCCAGAATATCGCCCTGTACACCAACATGACTGCGCTCGATAACCTAATGGCGGCGCGGCATATCCATATGCGCACGAACCTGTTGACAGGCGCACTCTACTGGGGCAGCGCGCGGGCTGAGGAAATCGAGCATCGTGCCCGCGTCGAGGAGATCATCGACTTCCTGGAGATGGAGAGTATTCGCAAGACCGTCGTCGGCAATCTGAGCTACGGCTTGCGCAAGCGGGTCGAACTGGGGCGCGCGCTGGCGCTGGAGCCGACGCTGCTGCTGCTGGACGAGCCGATGGCCGGAATGAATGTCGAGGAAAAAGAGGACATGGCGCGTTTCATCCTCGACATTCACGAGCGTCAGAAGATGACAATCCTGTTGATTGAACACGATATGGGCTTGGTGATGGATATTTCGCACCGCGTCGTGGCGCTGGATTTTGGGCGCAAGATCGCTGAAGGGACGCCGGATGAGATCAAGAAGAATGATGCGGTCATCAAGGCGTACCTGGGGCAGGAGGCATAGGGAGTAACGAGTGCAAGCGGACGACAAGAGAACCGTCCTTACAAGTGGTCTGCGTAGGGACACCATGAATGGCGTCCGTGAGAGCGGGTGCGGAGTAATCTTATGAATGTCGCTGAAAAGAGCGCCACAGGTGCGCCGGTTATTCTGAAATCGAAAGAAAACATTGCGATTGAGCTGTTGCAGCCCGATGGTGATACGCTGCCCAAGCACTTCCTCAAACGTGTCGCGGAACTCAATAGTCGCGTTGCCATGCGCAAGAAGCGCTTCGGTATCTGGCAGGAATATAGCTGGAACGAATCGTACGCTCAGGTGAAGGCGCTGGCGCTGGGGATGATGAGCCTGGGGTTACAGCGCGGAGACAAGGTGGCGATCATCGGTGAGAATGACCCGGAGTTCTACTGGGCGCAGATCGCTGCATGGAGCGCGGGCGGCACGACCATCGCCATCTTCACCGATGCCAACCCGCAGGAACTTGGCTACGTCATCGACAATTCAGACGCGGTGATTCTGTTCGCGCATGATCAGGAGCAGTGCGATAAGGCGCTGGCGCTGCGCGAAAAGATGCCGAATGTGCGCCAGGTGATCTATTGGAATGAACGCGGCTTGTGGAATTATGATGATCCCTGGCTGATGAGCTTTTCTATGTTGCAGGAGAAGGGGCGCGCCTACGAAGCCGGGCATCCTGGCGCGTTCGAGTCGGCGATCCAAGTGGGAAACGGCGACGAGTTCGCGATCTTCAGCTATACGAGCGGCACGACCAGCCTGCCCAAGGGCGCGATGATCCGCCATCGCAACCTGCTCTACGGAAATCAGCATGTGATCAAAATCGCGCCGACCTATGCCGAGGACAACTACGTGTCCTTTAGTCCGTTGGCATGGATCACCGAGCAGAGCCTGGGCATGACTGGGCACCTGGTTGCCGGGATGCAGGTCAACTTCCCGGAAAGCCCGGCGACGGTACAAAACGACATCCGCGAGATCGCGCCGAGCAGCCTGCTCTTTCCCAGCCGCGTCTGGGAAGGGCTGGCGGGGTTGATGCGCCTGCGCCTGATGGACAGTACCTGGCTGAATAAGGCGTTGTTCGCCCTGTTTCTGCCGATTCGTTACCGGATCATCGACATGGAGGACGAGGGCAGGACGCCGGGTCCACTATGGGGCTTCCTCGGTTGGCTGGCGCACATCAGCGTCTTTGGTCCGCTGCGCGACAAGATCGGCATGTCGCGGATGCGCAATGCCTTCACCAGCGGCTCATCGCTTTCGCCAGATGTTCTGCGCTTCTTTCGCGCGGTCGGCGTGCAGCTCAAGAATCTCTACGGTTCGACCGAGTGTCAGGCGCACACGCTGCATTACGACCGGAACATAAAACTGGCGACGGTCGGTCCGCCAGCGCCGGGTATCGAGATCGCCATCCAGCCGGACGGCGAATTGTGGATACGCAGCCGGGCGGTTTTCGCGGGCTATTACAAGGACGAGAAGAAATCCGCCGAAGCGCTGGATTCCGAGGGGTGGTTCCACACCGGCGATGCGGGTTACGCCGACGCCGACGGGCACCTGATTTATCTCGACCGTGTCAGTGACATGATCGAGCTGGCGAATGGCGAGAAGTTCAGCCCACAGTACATTGAAGGGCGGCTTAAGTTCAGCCCGTATATTCAGGATGCGATGGCGGTTGGTGGCTTCGACATGCAGTATGTGACGACGATCATCAACATCGATTTTGAGAATGTGGCGCGCTGGGCTGAGAAGAACCGCATCGCCTACACGACCTTCGTCGATCTCTCGCAGAAGCCGGAGGTCGCGGCGTTGGTTCGCAAGGATGTCCAGGCGTTGAACGCGACCCTGCCTCCCGCCGCACGGGTGCAAAAGTTCGTGATTCTGCATAAGGCGTTCGACGCCGACGAAGCCGAGCTAACCCGCACGCGCAAGCTGCGCCGCCGCGCGCTGGAGCAGAAATACGGCGATATGTTGAGCGCGATGTATGGCAATAAGGACTCGGTCACGGTTAGCGCGGAGGTCAAGTACCGTGATGGGCGTATGGGCGTGATCGAGACGGCGGTGAAGGTGAGTACGGTGTGAAAGTGGACTTATGGCGTCTTTAGTCAAACAAAATCAAAAAATCATTACGCCTCTCCTCTGGATCATTGGGCTAATCGTGCTGGTCGCGCTGTTCGCGCCCGCCATCGCCGAGCAGCGCCCGGCGCGCCTGGTGCAGAGTGGGATCACAGGCTTGCTGGTCGGCGGCGTCTATTCGCTGATCGCGCTGGGGATCGTCATCATCAACAAGGCGTCGGGCGTCTTCAACTTCGCGCACGGCTGGATGATGCTGTTTGGCGGTTTCATGTTCTACAGCTTCTTCTCGGTTGCTAACATCTCGCCGTTCGCGGCGGGTGGTCTGGCGCTGCTGACGGTGCTGCTGGCAGTGACGATGGTTGGTGCGCTGCGGGCGCTGCGTGACGGACGCACCCTGCTGGTCGCCGCCGCTGCGGTGGTCGGTGTGACGCTGCTGCTCCTCGTGCCGATCCCGATGCTGCGCGGCGTCGTGGGGGCGATATGCGGTGGCGCACTGATCGGTTTGGCGGTCGAGCGCTTCGCCATCCGCCCGCTGATCGGACAGCCTCTGTTTGCGATGGTGCTGATGACGCTGGCGGCGTCGGAACTCCTACAGGGCATCACGCAGATGATCTGGGGAAGTGTCGAACTGCCGCTGGCGGTCTTTAGCCCGCTGCGTGAGATGGGCATCCCGACGCCGTTCCGCTTTGAGGGGACGGGGGCATTTGAGGGCACCATCATCGTCCGCACCGAGCTGCTCGCGGCATTCATCCTGGCGCTGCTGTCGTTCGCGGCGTTCGTCGCTTTCTTCCGCTTCACCAGCGTTGGCTTGGCGATGCGCGCGACGGCGGAGAATCAGAAGCTGGCACAGGCGGTCGGCTTGCGCGTCCGTGTCATCCTGGGCGTCGCCTGGGCGATTGCGGCGGTGCTGGCGGCGGTCGCGGGGATCTTGCAGGGCGGCGCGACCAGTCTGTCGCTCAATCTGCCGCTGCTGGCGCTACGCGCGTTCCCGGCGGTGCTGTTGGGCGGGCTGGAGAGCGTGCCCGGTGCGCTGGTTGGCGGCTTGGTGATCGGGCTGGTACAGGAGTACGCCAACCTGCTGTTTCCGGGGACTCAGGCAGGCACAGAGCTTGCGCCCTACGTGCTGCTGATGATCGTCCTCGTCATCCGCCCGGACGGCTTGTTCGGGCAGAAGCGGATTGAGAGGATATAGTATGTCAGCCAACATCCGCCCGTCGGGCGTTTTCGATACCTCATATGGACAAGACATCAGCATCAATCGCACGCGCGGCGATAAGTGGCTCTCCAATGGGCTGTTGATCGCCCTGCTGCTCGTCCCGCTGCTGACTGCCGAGGGTCCCCTCGGCATCAGTCTCGTGCCGCAGTTGTGGATCGGGCTGATCATCCGGATCGCCATCTTCGCCATCGCCGTCCAAGGGCTGAACATCCTCATCGGCTACACCGGTCAGATTTCGCTCGGTCACGCGGCATTCATGGCAGTGGGTGCCTATACCAGCGCCATTCTCGCGCGGGAACTCGGCATGTCGTTCTGGTTGGCGCTGCCCCTCTCGGCGTTGTTCACGGGTGGCGTGGGCTTGATCTTCGGCTTGCCGTCGCTGCGCGTGAAGGGCTTCTATCTGGCGATGGCGACCCTGGCGGCGCAGTTCATCATCCCCTGGATCTTACGCTACCCGCTGGAAGGCATTACGGGTGGCTCTCGCCCGCTGGAAGTCCCCGCGCCGTCATTGTTTGGTTTGAGCTTCGCCCACGAAAACGCGATGTTCTACATCATCATCCCACTCGCCGTGATCATGGCGCTGGCGGCGCGCAACATCGCTCGTACGCGGGTTGGTCGCGCCTTCGTCAGCGTGCGCGATAATGACCTGGCGGCGGAACTGCTGGGCATCAACGTCTTCAGTTATAAGCTGCAAGCGTTCTTCCTCAGCGCGCTCTACGCGGGCGTGGCGGGTTGCCTGCTGGCGTTCGAGAGCAACAGCCTGTCTCTCGATAAATTCCTGCTCGACCGTTCCATCGAAATGCTGGCGATGCTGGTGATCGGCGGCGCGGGCTTTCCCCTCGGTCCGCTGTTCGGTGTCGCTTTTGTCAATCTGCTCACTCAGAACATCATTCCGTCGATCATTCCATCGGTGAAGGGCGTGCTGCCGTCGCTGTTCCCGTTCCTGAACCCGATCAATGTCGATGCCGCGCTCAGTCCGCTCCTGTTCGGGCTGGCGCTCATGGTCTTTCTCATCATCGCGCCGCGCGGTCTGGCGCATCGATGGGAGATCCTCAAGATCTCGTGGAAGTTGCGACCGTATTCTCATTAATGGTTCTAGGAGGCTTGTTGTACGATGCGTAAATATCTTGTTCTCTTGATCTTGGCGGCGCTGACGGGGCTGCTCGTCCTGCCTGTTTCGGCGCAGGAAGCGCTGCCCGATTGGATTGAGCACAGCGCCTGTGAAGTCGATCTGACCGGCTCAACGATCCCGATCATTCACTTCGGCGACATCAGTGGGTCGTTCGCCTTCATCACACAACCGCTGCTGGTCGGTTTCGCCGACGCCATCGACTATTTCAACGCGCGCGGTGGTATCTGCGGCGCGACGATGATCCAGGACAACCGCGATACAGGCGGTGACCTGTCGCAGACGCAGGCGGCATATGACGATTACAGTAGTCGTGAGCCGAAGCCGTCCATGATGGTGCTCTACGCCTCGGCGGATGCGGAACTGCTGCGCGAACAGCTCATCGAAGATGGCATCCCTGCACTGATCTCAGCGGGGTCGGTCGAGGGGCTGTATGGCGAGGATGGGCAGTCGCCGGGCTGGATTTACGCTGCTAACCCGCTCTACGTCGATCAGTTCGGCAACTTCTGCGAGTATATCGGCGCGAACGCTGAACAGTTCCCCGCCCCGGTCGTCGGCTACATCTCGTGGCCAGGCGCATTCGGCGAAGCCGCCTTCACGCCAGAAGCCATTGCCTACTGCGCGGCACAGGGCGTGACCGTGCTGCCGGAAAACGAGAGCTTCCTGCCCATCTCGACCGACATCACCACCCAAGTGCAGAACCTCGTCGATCAGGGCGCGACCATCCTCTACACCAACACGCTCGCCAGCGGTCCCGTCGCGGTCGCGCGCGCGGTCGTTGACCTCGGCTTGGAGGACACCGTGCAGATCGCGGGTGTCAACTGGACGCTCGATACATCCGTCGGTCTTCTCAGCCGCACGGTCATTGGCGCCGATGGCTTGCCCGCTGTCGACGGCTTGATCGGATCGATGCCGTTCCGCTGGTGGACTGAACGCGATCAGCCCGGCATCCAGCTTATCACCGAGGTTGCGGACAGCAAGGAACCGCCGCTCGAACCACAGAACCGCAATATCGCCTACCTGCTCGGTTGGTCAATTGTCGATCTGTATGTCGAAATCTACACCCAGACCGCCAATCGCGTCGGCGGACTGGATGCCATTGATGGCGCGGCGGTCAACGAGACGTTGAGCAACTTCAGCTATTCGCCGCTCGGCTTGTACGACCTGAACTTCGCGGATGGCGTGCGTGATGCAGTGACCAATCGTATCGCCATCATGAGGTTCGCCAATGCCGACATGAGCGGCGTGGCGACGAGTGGGAGTGACGCGCTGACGCTGCCGCTAGCGGATGGCACCACCGCATTCCTGCCGATTGTTGTTCCTGTGACCGAGTTCGAGGAAACACCCGACCTGCGTCCTGGCGGGGCGGACGTGCCATAAGCACGCTGCATGGTTTGTGGGGGCGACTTATGGGTCGCCCCTACGCCACGAAATAAGAGGTATTGCCATGCTGTCCGTCAACAACATCGAAGTGATCTACAACAGCGTCATCCTGGTGCTGCGCGGTGTTTCGTTCAAGGTCGAGCCTGGGCAGGTTGTGGCGCTGCTGGGCGCGAATGGCGCGGGCAAATCAACCACGCTCAAGTCGATCAGCGGCTTGCTGGGGAGCGAATTGGGCGAAGTCACCCGCGGCAGCATTACCTGGGGCGAGACGCGAATCGATCATATGAACACCGAGGACATCGTCCGGCGCGGTATCTTTCAGGTCATCGAAGGACGCCCGCTGTTCGGACATCTGACGGTGGAGGAAAACCTGCGCCTCGGCGCACAGGTCTTCGAGGGCGGACGGCATGTCAAAGCCGATCTGGAACGTGTCTTCGACTACTTTCCCCGTTTGCGTGATTTGCGCGGCAGGACGGCGGGCTACCTCAGCGGCGGTGAGCAGCAGATGATGGTCATCGGGCGCGCGCTGATGGGGCACCCCAAGCTGATGATGCTCGACGAGCCGTCGCTTGGGCTTGCGCCGATGCTGGTCGCGGAGATTTTCCGCATCGTGCGTGAGATCAACCAGAGGGAAGGGATGTCGGTCCTGCTGGTCGAGCAGAACGCGCGCGCGGCACTCTCGATTGTCGATTACGGCTATGTGATGGAGAATGGGCGCATCGTGCTCGATGGTCCTGCCCAGCAGCTTGCCGAAAACGAAGATATCAAAGAGTTTTATCTTGGGCTTAATCAACTTGGCGAGCGCAAGAGTTATCGTGAAGTCAAACATTACAAGCGGCGCAAACGCTGGTTGGGATAAGGGTGAGCATCGATGTCTGTCACTTTACTGCTGCTGCTCCTAATCATGTTAGGGATTCTGCCGCTGCCGATTGCGGCGTTCCTCGTTTCCGGGTTGTTTTTGGGCGTGGGCGCATGGATGGCGTTGACGCCTGCTGGCTTCTGATCTGTGCACGTTGAGTCGATTGAGGATGTTATGTCGCTGGATGATCGTGTTCGCGATTTGGTCGCCTTCGCCTTTGACTATTCGCCCGCCATGCGCGGCATTCTCGACGGAGCGGGCGTAACGCCTGGGGATATCCGGAGCGCCGCCGACCTTGCCAAAATCCCAGTCACGAGTAAGGATCGCCTGGTCGAAATCCATCAGGCGAATCCCCCTTTTGGCGGCTTCCTGACGGTGCCGATTGAAGATTTGCCGCGCATCTACATCTCACCGGGTCCAATTTACGATCCGCAGCCCGTCCCCAACGACCCGCAGGCGCTGCTGGAGCCGTTTCGCTCCGTCGGTTTTGGGCGCGGCGACCGCGTGCTGAATACCTTCATGTACCATCTGTCGCCCGCCGGATTGCTGATGGATGACGCGCTGCGCGCGGTGGGCGCGACGGTTATTCCAACGGGTCCGGGCAATACCGAGCTGCAAATCATGATGATGACCGCGCTCCAGGCGACGGGCTTCGTCGGGCAGCCGAGCTACCTGATGACCCTGCTCGACGCCGCCGCCAAGATGGGTATCCCGAACGAGATGATCCCGATTAAAAAAGCCCTTTTCTCTGCCGAGCCGTACCTGCCGTTCCAGCGCGAACGCTTTGAAGGCGAGTTCGGCATGGTGACCACCTCCGCATATGGCACGGCGGATGTGGGATTGATTGGCTATACCATGCACGACGTGACCGGCTTCCGCATCATGTCTCATGTTTATATCGAAATCTGTGACCCGGCGTCCGGGCAGCCGGTTGAGTCGGGTGGGGCGGGCGAGGTCGTCGTCACGACCTTCAATACCGCGTATCCGCTCATTCGGTTTGGTACGGGTGACCTGGGCGCGCTTGCGCCGCAGCCCGATCCACGTTTGGGTGGCGCGCAGCAGCTCCTCGGCTTATTCGGGCGCAGCGGCGAAGCGATCAAGGTGCGCGGCATGTTCCTGCATCCCAATCAGATCCTCGCGGCGATGTCACGACTGCCGCAGGTCAACCGTGCTCAGGCAGTGATCACACGTGTGGAAAACCGCGATGTGCTGACGATGCGTGTCGAACTGCATCCCGAACACGCCGACATGGATGTCGATGAACCCGTTCGTAATCTCATCCAGGCGATGGCGCGGCTGCGCGTTGATGAGGTCGAGGTTTGCCCACATGGCACGCTGGAGACGGGCGGTCGCGTCGTGCGTGATGCTCGGCAGTGGACGTAGTCCATCGGGAGTCGTCATGTTTAGCGTCGTCATGGTCGCCTGGAACGCGGGCAAATACATTCGCGCGTCGATTGAAAGCATCCTCGCGCAAACCTATCGTGACTTTGAGCTGATCATCGTGGAGAACGGCTCCGATGACGACACACGCCCGATTGCCCAGGAGTATGCTGCCAAGGACTCGCGTGTTCGGCTCATTCTTCATGCCGAGAACCGAAAAATCGCTGGCGGGCGCAACGCGGGTTTGAATGCCGCGCAGCGCGATTGGATTGTAATCCAGGACGCTGATGACGTTGCCCTGCCCGAACGGTTGCAATGGTATGCGGATGCCATTCGCGACTACCCCGATGTCATCGCCTGGGGTGGTTGGGCGCAGAACATGAGCGCAGATGGGCAGCTCTTTCATCGCCTGGAAATGGGACCTGCCACGCGCGAGGCATTTACCCGCCTGCGTGCCAGGTCTGAACCCGTCTTCTTCAAGGACCCGGCGTTCACGTACCGCCGAAATCTTGGTCAACAGGTTGGCGGTTACAGCACAGTGTTTCTCCGCGTGCCTGATCTTGACCTGATGGATCGGATGTCGGATCTTGGCATAATGCTGACGATTCCGAAGGTGATGACGCACTACCGTGTGCATCCTGGTGCCACGACTCAGGGTCATCAGGAACGAAACAATCTGGAAATCCGTTACATCTTTTATCGCCGCAGCGAACAGAATGCCGCTCGCCCCTTGCCGTCCTTCGATGATTTCCTGGCATGGTATCACGGGCAGCCCTGGTGGATTCTAGCGAAGTGGCGTCTGGTCGATCTGAGTCGGGAGCGGCGCTACCGCCTGCCGATCCATCTTGCTCAAAAAGCCTATCCACACGTCGCAGCCGACGTCCTAATCGCGGTGCTGGCGAATCCGGCATGGTTTCTCTCGCGGGTGTCGCGCGTGCTGGGTCATTGGTAACTCGATACGTCCGTGCCCCTCAATTGGCTGGCAGAGATTTCGGTGGCACAATGAAGGCGTAAGACCTGTTCTTCACACCGACCAGAATGGAATGGGTGCGCTTATGCAGCGTTACGTCATCGAAGATGCCCGGCTCGTGCCGCCGTTTAACCAACCCGCCAGCCTCCTGACGATTGGGGTGAAGCCGCTCAAGATCCATCAGGACGACTTGTTTCAGGAAGTTCTGCCGCCACTGCTGCCGCGTGGTTCGCGACAGATTTCCCTCGGCGGCGCGCTCCATCACCCGACCGAGATGAAAGGCATCCGTGGTCCCGCTATCGTCTACCGGGATAATCTGTGGTTCGATGCGGAGTTCCTGGCGACGTTCATGCGGGCGGCGCTCGCCAGCAAGCGCGCCTGCCGTGCTGCCATCCCCGGCAACGACCCAGCGTTCAGCATCTATACGCTGCCGCTCAGTACGGGTTTTGAGGAGATCTTTGACGCCAGTGGCAAGGCATACCACATGCTGGATCTGTGGTACTTCCCGGCAGAGTACACGGATGACTGGCAGCCCATCGTGGTTGACAGCGATGCCGAGGAGATGGGATTTTACAGCGTGCCGGACTTCATGACCATGGAGCAGGGTAGCCTGACGCATTATGCGCCAGGACGGGCGGTCATCAGCATCGAGAGCTGGGTGCACGTCTACTATGCCAGCATCATCTTCAGCCAGTTTGGGCGTGCCAGCCGCTTTGATCGTTATGTGAAGACGCATAACTTCTACTCGCTCAAGCTGTTGTGGAGCGCGTTGATCGAACAGAGTCAGCTATTGAGCACGCGCGAGGTGGTCAAAGTCGGTAAGAACACGAGCATCCATCCGACGGCGATCATCACGGGTCCCGCGTCGATTGGTGATAACTGCAATATCGGTCCTGGCGTCTTTATCGACAACTGCACGATTGGCGACAACGTCACGATTGACGATGGCTGCTGCCTGATGATGAGCAGCGTCGCCAATGGCTGCTTTTTGCCCTTCCGCGCGGCGCTGTATCTGACAGCGGTCATGGAAAACACCATCATCGCGCAGAACACCTGCCTGCAAATGTGCGTGATTGGGCGCAACAGCTTTGTCGGCGCAGGCAACACCTTCACCGATTTCAACCTGATCGAGCAGAAGCCGATCCGCGCGACCAACATCAATGGCGAGCTAAAGGAAGTCGGGCAGGTCGTGCTGGGCAGCGGCATCGGGCACAACTGCCGCATTGGATCGGGGATGGTCATGTTCCCTGGGCGTATGATCGAGTCGGACGTGGTACTGGTTGCCGCGCCGCAGCGCCGTGTCATCAGCCGCAATGTCACGTTCGAGGAGAGCGATCATCACTTCATCGGTGGGCGCAGTGCGCATCATACGCGCCATTATCCGCGCAATGACGAAGTCGATGCCCAGGGGGATTCATGGGACAGCCGTTGGTAGATGACACCTTCGCCTTTATCATCCATCCGATCCAGATCAAGCGGGATGTTCAGCGTAAGTTCCCACTGCTCGGCAAGATCCTGACGGAAGGGCAGATCAATTACTTCTCGCGTTTCTTCCCGCCCGTCTATCTGTCCGAGGTGCATGGTATCGTCTCACAGGCGACGGGGCGTGCGCTGCGCGGCTGGCTGTTGGCGTGCCCGTTCACGCCGCCGACCATGATGTCCGTCCCGGTCGAGGTCGCCTACAAGAAGATCGTCGCCTGCGGCAAAATGGCTGAGGAACTGGGCGCGAAGATCGTCGGACTGGGCGCGTACACGTCGGTCGTTGGCGATGCGGGGCGGACGATTGCCGACCGCCTGGCAGTCCCGGTCACGACGGGCGACAGCCTGACGGTTGTCATGGCGGTGGATGCTTTGCGCGCTGCCGCTGCCGAGATGGGCATCGTCATGCGCGAGGCGACAGTCGCCGTCGTCGGCGCAACGGGCGCGATTGGCAAGACCTGTGCCGAGCTCCTGGCGGGCGAGTGCGCCGATCTGCGCCTGATCGGGCGGCGGCAGGACGCGCTCGACGCGCTGCGCGAACGCTGCCAGGGGCGTGCGGCGCGAGTCTCCGCTTCAACGGCGATGGATGGTGTTTACGACGCCGATCTGATCCTGACGGTGACGAGCGCCATCCATGAGATCATCGAGCCAGAGCATCTGAAGCCCGGCGCGGTGGTGCTGGATGTGGCGCGCCCGCGCGATGTCAGCCGCCGCGTTGCGGAGGTGCGCGATGACGTGCTGGTGATCGAAGGTGGGATGGTCGAGGTGCCGGGTCCGGTCGATTTCGGCTTCGATTTCGGTTTCCCGCTCCGCCACGCCTACGCCTGCATGGCGGAGACGATGGCGTTGGCGCTGGAAGGGCGCTACGAAGATTACACGATTGGCAAGGACATCAGCGTGGCGCAAGCGTGCGAGATCGGCGACATCGCCACGAAGCACGGCTTTCGTCTGAGCGGCTTCCGCTCGTTCGAGCAGCCGGTCACGCCTGAGCAGATTGCTCGTGTGCGCGAGCGGGCGCACCGTTAACCCATCTGCTGTGCATACCAGCGTGCGCTGTCCTTGGCGATGCGGCGCTGCGTGGTGTAATCGACGTAGGTCAAGCCAAAACGCTGCGTGAAGCCTTCCGTCCATTCAAAATTATCGAGCAGCGACCAGGCGAAGTAACCATTGAGCGGCACACCGTCGTTGAGCGCATGTTTCGCCTCGCCGATATGTTCGCGCAGGAAGGCGATGCGCGCGTCGTCGTGGACGTTCCCATCTTCGCTCAGGGTGTCGTCGAATGCTGCGCCGTTTTCGATGACATAGAGCGCGTGTGGCGCGTACTCGTGATGAACGCGCTTGAGCACGTCATACAGCCCCTGCGGCGAAATCTCCCAGCCCATGCTGGTGGTCGCCGCGCCCTGCGTTTGCACGACCTGCGCTGCGTGATAAGGTGCGCCGGGGTTATCGGCGACGACGGCGCGCGTGTAATAGCCGATGCCCAGGAAGTCGAGCGGCACAGCAATCTGCGCCATGTCGGCGGGGTCGATGTCCGGCATGTGTTCTTCCCAGAGTTCAGTCATGTCGTGTGGATAGTGCCCGCGAAAGAGCGGGTCGAGGAACCAGCGGTTGTAGAAGCCATCGTAACGCGCCGCCGCTTCCAGATCGACTGCGCGGTTGGTCACAGGATCGACATGGGTGAGAATGTTGCTGATGCCGATTTGTGCATCAGGCACAGCAGCACGCAGCGCGCGTACTGCCGTGCCGTGCGCCAGCAGCGCGTGGTGGGCGGCAAGCAGCGGCTGCGCGGGCGTGTCGTCGCGGCGACCGGGGGCATGGACGCCCGTGCCGTAGCCCAGCCAGCAGAAAACCCAGGGTTCGTTGAGCGTGATCCAGTGTTTGACGCGGTCACCGAGCCTGTTGGCGACGACTTCAGCGTAGGCGGTAAAGTCGTCGGCGATGCCTCGTCGCAGCCAGCCGCCTTCGTCTTCCAGCGTCTGCGGCAGGTCGAAGTGGTAGAGCGTGACGAACGGCGTGATGCCCGCTTCCAGCAAACCATCGACGAGCGCGCTGTAGAAATCCAATCCGCGCGTGTTGACCACGCCGCGCCCTTCCGGCAGGATGCGTGACCAGGAGATGGAGAAGCGGTAGGCGCGCAGGTTGAGCGATTTCATCAACGCCACGTCGTCGCGCCAGCGGCGGTAGTGGTCGCAGGCGACCTCGCCCGTCGCATCGCCTTTGATGTTGCCTGCGCTGCTGGCGAAGGTGTCCCAGATGCTTTCGCCGCGTCCGTCGCTGTCCGTCGCCCCCTCAATCTGATAAGCGGAGGTTGCCGCACCCCATAGGAAGCCGGACGGGAAAAGGAGAGTAGGGTCGGTCATGGTGGATCGCTCCTGGGGCGCTCATTGGACAAGAGAGCATTTCAGGAGAATTGAAGCGTAAGAGGCGAGGAAGTGCAAATGAGTCGTGCGGACGTTCTGCAGGGCATCCACGAACTGTCGTAGCGAGCCAATTCAGAAGTATCCTCGATTTGTAACACCAGAAGGAAGCGGTATACTTTCTGAGTTCTCATGTCATTTTGAGGAATTTTATGACCCATTCGCGCCCTTACCAGGATGCCGGTGATATGATGCGCCTCCAGCGTTACAACGCCGAGCAGTTTCCCCTGGGTAAAGGCGGCTGGTTGCATCCGGGCGATATTCCGCATCGCCTCTTCAATGGCGGGCGTGGCTATGACGCCGCCGACCTGCTGCGTCTGTGGGAAGATAACGCGGGAGTAATCGCGGGTTGGGCGCTGGCTAATCCGCGTCTTGGCAGCTTCGATGTCCAGTCGCATCACGCGGATGTTCTGCACGAGGCGTTGACGTGGGTCGAAACGACTCTGCCGAACGCACTAATCGAGACCGAACTGCCGGAGGGAGACTCGTTCTGGGCGGCGATCTTCAGGGAGCGCGGCTTCGCGCCGGACCCTAAAGCTCTCCCCTACCATCTGGTCGCGCGCGCGCTGGATGATCTGCCGCTGGTTCCGACGCTCCCGCCGGGGTTCAGCCTACGCGCAGCGGCGGGCGTTCATGAGGCGGCGGCATTATTGGCGGTACATGCAAGCGCGTTCAACTCGAAGGGGACGGTGGAGCAGTATGCGCGCGTGATGGAGTCGCCTGGGTACGCGGCAGAGCGTGAGTTCGTGGTCGTCGCGCCGGATGGTCGGTTTGCCGCCTTCACGGTGACATGGCATGACGACGTCAACAAGATCGGCTACTTCGAGCCAGTCGGAACTCACGCGGACTTTCGGCGGATGGGACTTGCGCGCACCGTGATGATCTTTGGGATGCATCACATGAAGGCGGCGGGCATGACGCAGGCATGGGTGGTGCATGAGGCGGCGGAGGACAACCCGGCATCCTCAGGACTGTACGCCAGCCTGGGCTTTCGAACGCAGTTCAGGACGCTGATGTGGGCGAAGACGCGTACTCTATAGGACTCTCGCTCCCTCCGCAATCAACTGCTGGTTGCCGCTGGTGGGCAGGTCGAGCGTGCAGAGTTCACGCCCCTGCTCGTGCGCGCGGCGCGCGGCGTGCATCGCTCCGCCTTCGACCGTCGTCTCAATGACGATCACGCGGCTGCACAAGCCCGTGATGATGCGGTTGCGGGCGACCAGGTATGACGGCTTGCTTTCGGCATCCGGCGGCTGCTCGCTGACGAGCGCGCCGCCGCCGCGCGCGATGTCTTCCGCCAATTCGCCATGCTCCGGCGGGTAAATGCGTGCCCGGCGCACACCGCCGCCCAGCACCGCCAGCGTCGGGGTGGTAGCGACCGCCAGCGCGTTGCGATGCGCAATGCTGTCGATTCCGCGCGCCAGCCCACTGACCACCACCCAGCCCTGGGCAGCATACTCGCCGGCAATGCGCCCGGCTGCCGCTATGCCCGCGCGCGATGGGGTACGGGTGCCGATGATGGCGACCGCGTCGCCGTTGACGACCGCCGTATCCCAGTGCCCGCGCACGAACAGCGTCGGCGGTGGGTCGGCGATTTGCGCTAGGCGCGCGGGGTAGGCGGCGCTGTACAACGTGAGCAGGCGGATTCCCTCGTGTTCCCAACGTGGGATCGCGGCTTCCACCGCCGCCAGATCGACCGCGCAGATCGCGGCAGCGATCTTCTCGCCGATGCCGGGCACGCGCCGCAGATCGGTCGTGTTGGCGCGCAGCGCCGCTTCCGCGCTGCCGAAGTGCTCGACCAGCGCGCGCAGCCGCACGCTGCCGATGCGCTCGATCAGACTGAGGGCGACCCAGGCGCTGTCGATCACCTCTATTCTTCTTCGTAGTACTCGATGATCGAAAGCAGCATGGCGTTCATGTAGGTGTTGACCTGGCGCAGCAAATGCAGCCAGTCGCTGGCGCTGCGCGGCGTCACCTCCGACCAGGTGAGGACGGCGTTGGTGACGAAATCGCCGAAATAGAGGAATCCGCGCGTCGCCTGTGGCAGCGTCAAGCCGTCGCCGCGCAGCGTGCGGGCATAATCGGCACCCAGCTTGATGGCGGGTGCAAGCTGGCGGTCGGGTGCGCCGGAGGCGAGGTACAGTCGCAAGCCGTCGAGCGTGCGCCGCCCAAGTTGGCGCATGTGGTCGCGACTTGCCTCGCTCATGCGGGTATACCACGACTCTCCCTGGAGCGTGCCTTCGCCAACCTGCATTCGCGCTTGACCAAGCGCGTTCTGGAGGATGATCTGCACTTCGACCGGTTGTAGTTCACCCTGCGATTCCGCATAGGTCACGAGGTCGGCTTTGCGAAAGCGGCGATGACCGCCGGGGGTGCGGCGTGAGGGAATATCGCCCCGATCTGCCCAGGCGCGCACCGTCGCCGGGTGAACACCCAGGAGCTGCGCCGCCTGCTGAAGACTCACCCATTCGCTCTCGTTCGTCATAAGGTCGTCCGCCAATGATGCCCGCGACGATTGTGAGTATAGCCGAATTCTGTTTCGCAGACTGCCTTAGCCAGGCTCGGCATCAAAGCCAGAGCCGTCTGGTGGGCGGACGGTGAACATGTAGCCGACCCCGCGCTCTGTGCGAATGTAATGCGGATGGTGGCTGTCCTGTTCCAGCTTCCGGCGCAGGCGGTGCATATGGACGCGCAGGGTGTCCTCGTAGACTTCGTCCGAGGGCCAGACACGCGCGATCAACATGCGGTTTTCGACCACGCGACCCGCGTTACGGAGCAGGACGTGCAGCAAAATCGATTCAGTAGGGGTCAGGAGAATCTTGGTGCCGCCCAGAATGACGGAGTTATGCGCGAAGTCGATGTTGAGGAATTCGTCGATGCGGATGATAGGCTCGCTGGCATAGTCGAGGCTGGGCATCCGGGTGAGGACGACCTGCACGCGCGCTTCCAGTTCGCGCAGTTCAAACGGCTTGGTGATGAAGTCTTCAGCATACTTTTTTAATCCCGTGACGACGGTTTCCGTATCGTCGGTGGCGGTGATGAAGATGATCGGGACATCTGCCATCGACTTGATCTTGCTGCTGAGTTCAAATCCATGCATCGTCGGGAGATTGAGATCGAGAAGTGCAAGATGTGGCAGACCGCGCGCGTGGATGTGTTCGAGGGCTTCTGGACCATCCTCAAAGGCGTTGACCTCGAATCCATGTGAACCCATGTAGTCAACGATGACCGCGCTAATCTGCTTATCATCTTCCACAAGCAGGATTTTCGTCTTTGCCATTGCGCTCGTGCTCCGATGTGTTTCGATTGGTATTTCTTGTTCGACAGAATACAAGCAATATTACGTTATTTCCAGTGCAGATCGGCATAAGAATTTCCGTGCATTTCGTCTGTTTGTGGATGTGAGAGGTTTCAGTTCGGCGTACAATGACGGATTGACGAGCCACGGCGATGTGTGACGGACATTCGGGCATGCCGCATAAAGCGGGTTCCTGGTCAGCAGACACGGCTCACCGATGTGGAAACGCGAGGTACAAGACAGCATGGCAAGCATCTCCCAGGTAATCCGCCGAAATCGTAAGCGCGCCGAGCGGCGCAGGGCGTTGGCGGCACAACGCAGCCTGTGGTCGATGATTGCTGCTGCGGTGGTCGCGCTGGGAGGAGTCCTGCCGCTGCTTGCGATGCTTGGAACGTCGATCTTTCTCTACGTCCGCGCCACTCAGGCGATGCCCGTGCCTGGCGCAGCCCAGGAGATGGGCACGACGACGGGTGTAACCGAGTTGTTTGACCGAAGCGGACAGACGCTCATCTATGCCCTGCGTGACCCGCTGGATGGCGCGCGGCGGCAGGTGGATTTGGCGGATCTTCCGCCGTACGTGCCCCAGGCGACTCTGCGGATGGAAGACCCGGATTTCATCAGCGCGGCACGCTTCAACCCGATTGGGTTGTTCGTGCGGATGTGGTCTCATATTCTTTTCGAGCCGCTTCCGCCCGATCCTTCACTGACAGGGCGACTCGTGCGTAATGTCATCCTGCCGCAGACGGAGCGCGTCACCAACAACGACCGGCTGCGCGAGATCGTGCTGGTTGCCGAACTGAACCGCCGTTATGCAGCGCAGGAGCTGCTGGAATGGCATCTCAACACCAACGACTATGGCAACGGCGCGTATGGCATCGAAGCGGCGGCACAAATCTACCTGGGAAAATCTGCGGCGGACCTGACGCTAGACGAGGCCGCGCTGCTGGCGGCGATCCCGCCTGCTCCGCAATTTAACCCGTTCGACAACGAATTTGCGGCGCGCGGGCGTCAGCAGGACTTGCTGCGCAGCCTGCTTAACGCGGAAGAAATTACCCCGGCACAATATGACCAGGCGGTAGCAGTCGTCACGCCGGTTCGCCCCGCCACCGATTTCCTGCCTGCGCTCGCGCCAGAGTACATGCTGTTTGCGCGGCGTCAGGCAGAGCAGATTCTCGACCAGCAGGGGCGCAACGGTGCCCGTCTGCTGGCGCGTGGTGGTTTGCGCATCACGACTGCGCTGGATGTCGATCTGTACGAGCAGGCGCGCTGCGCGCTCGATACGCATCTCGCGCGCTTGGGCGGCGCTGCTCCCGCAGCCACTCCCTGCCCGGCAGCCGCCCTCATGCCAGCCTTGCAGCAGTCGGTGGAGGACGAGATGCCCGATGAGGGTGCGGTCGTGGTGATCGACGTGCGGACGGGCGAACTGCGGGCGCTGGTCGGCGATGCGCTGACGCCGCGTTACCAGCCGGGCGTCGTGCTGCAACCGTTCGTCTATCTGCAAGCATTTCTGGCGGGCTACACACCTGCTTCGATGGTGCTGGACATTCCGACGCGCCTGCCCGGAGCGCAGGAAGGCTTGATCTATACCCCGCAGAACCCGGACGGGCGCTTCCGAGGACCGCTCAACCTGCGCGACGCGATGGGGTCAGGGCTGCTGCCGCCTGCGTCCGAGATCGCTCAGGAACAGGGCATGTTCCGCATTATTCGCCTGGTACAGCAAATGGGGATCAACAGCCTGGAGGATACGGAGCAGGTCATGCTGCTCAATCAGGGCGGTGCGGTCTCGGTGCTGGATGTCGGTTATGCCTATTCGGTGTTCGCCTCGCTGGGACTGATGCGTGGCATCCCGGTCGAGCCGGTGGCGCGCGACTTTCGCGTGCGCGACCCGGTCGCCATCCTCAAGATCGAAGCGCCGGACGGAACCGTCCTGTGGGAATACACGGCGGTGGATGTCGGACTGAACGAGATCACGCTGCCGGAACCTGGGTTGGCATATCTGGTGACAGACATCCTCGCCGACCAGCGGACGCGCTGGGGGGTCATCGGGCAGGGCACGGCGCTCGATCTCTCGCGTCCCGGCGCAGTCGTCAACGGGCTGGTCGGCGGGCAGAGCGAAGGCGGTCGCGCAGGATCGTGGACTGTAGGCTATACGCCCCAGTATGTCGTCGCGACGCATTTGGGACGGCGTGATGGCGAGGCGATGGGGCTGGATGCCTTTGGGCTGGACGGCGCTGCTCCGGTCTGGCGTGGGTTGATGGAGTATGTGCATACGCGCGACGGGCTGCCGCCGACCTCCTGGGAGCGCCCGATCAATATCGTGACTGCCACCGTCTGCGAGCGTTCCGGCAACCTGCCGAATGGCGCGTGCCCGGCACGCAACGAGATCTTCCTCGATGGCATGCAGTCTCTGCTCCAGCGCGATGCGCAGTGGGAAGTGGTCGAGATCAACAGCCGCACCAACCAGCGCGCGACAGTTAACACGCCCGCTGAACTGCGAAGTCAACAGGTCTTCTTCATCCCACCCGACGAGGCGCTTGACTGGTGGCGTGCCAACAACCAGCCGCTGCCGCCCGACGAGTTCGATACCGTCAGCGGTCCGCAAATCCTGGACAGCGCGCAGATCCTCGCGCCCGCGCAGTTTGCCCAGGTCGGTGGGGCGGTCGAAGTGCGCGGTTCGCTTGATGCGCCGCTGACGGCGAGTTACCAGCTTTCCTATGGCGCGGGGCGCAACCCTGCCGCCTGGATTGATATTGGCGAGGCACAGGCGACCGTCGCGCCGAGCGGGATACTAGGGACGTGGGATACGACCGGGCTGGACGGTATTTACAGTCTGCTGCTGACGGTCGAGATGGTCGATGGCACGAGCGAGAGCGCGGCGGTGCAGGTGACGGTCGATAACCTCGCGCCGACCATCACACTGACGGCGGGCACGGCGGGGCAGGTCTTCCGCTTCCCTGCAGACCGCGTGATCCCGCTTGACGCGGATGCGCGCGACAACCTGGCGATGCGCTCGGTCGAATTTTACGCGGATGGCGAGTACATCGGCGCGGCGGAACAGTTCCCGTTCGCCTTCAACTGGTCGATTCGGCGAGCGGAAGTGGTCGAGTTCTCCGCGATTGCCATCGACAGCGTAGGTAACCGGAGCGAGACGAGCCTGACGGTCGAAGTGGGGCGGTCGAGCGGATAAAGGTGACGAGTGATGAGGGATGAGGAATTGAATTGCTTCGCAATCAGCCACAGTAAAATGGCCGAGCTTTACCTTGAGTGTGGGTGACGGCAAATTCCGAATATCTTCACTCAAGGTAATGTGTTGAGGAGTGTTCTGATGACTTTCTGGCGCGAGTTAATCATCTATATTGGCATTATGGTCTTTTTCTTCATTCCTCTTGGAAGGCTGTCATTACTTTACTATATTGCTAAGTACCAACCGTCACAATTGGCTCTTAACGACTTTTTGATCGGACTCTCGTTTCCATTCAGTTTATATCGCCGCTATCGAGGCTGGTTTGGACTAGACGAAAGGAGAATTAAGCGGTTCAATATCGCAGTAGTTAGGTCTTATTGGGCTATACTTGTGTCTCTTTTTATATTCTTCGCTTATTTGCTAATAGGATACTTAAGAGAGCCAAGTCATTATGCAAAATGGATTGCATTAGCTGTCATATATTTCTCGACGCTGGCTATCTTTTGGCGCTTTGGCACAAAATTACGCGATTTGGGAAATGATAATGGACAGGTAGAGAGAGATTAGCGCGAAGGCGTAGAGTCAAGAATGGAAGCCAGGCAGCTTCAAGCGGTCTTAGCGTGCAAAAACCCCGTAGGGTCTAAAAATCCCATCCGCACGAGATTCAGGCCGTATCCTGGAAGTAATCGCCGATAATTCCGTACAAGACCTCGCGTCGGCGAATCTTGCCTGTCGGACCTGCAGGCGGTCGCGCTGAACGGCGGCAAGCCGACGACCACCCTCTACGGCGACGACGACGCACCTTGCCCGTCGGACTTACGGGCGAACGACGCAAGGGTGTTAACTCCGCCCTCTCATACACTGCAAGTAAAGCCATCTCTCGCGTATTTCGTCCGCCCGCAGTTCTGCGGGCTATGATTCTCTGCAAAAGCCCGTAAACGGGCTGACGAAAGCCGACTCAGCCCGTTTACGCGCTTACCATTCTGATTTTAGCCTCAGGTTTTGAACCTGAGGCGTCGCAGGGTCCCAAGGCATCCTCATCTTGCTGCACATGGGGTGTTAACGGCGCGCTCCCATCTGGGGGCGCGCGGTGCTGTGGTGGTCCACGTATGCGTGGGTCGAAATCTTTGCTACTTATTGCTCTCCGTCGAGGCTTCGCCGCCGCGCGCCTGGAAGAAGAACTTGCGCGTCAGGAAGAACGAGACGCCGATCAGCGAGGTGCCAATCGCCAGGAGCAGCAGGTCGTTGACCGTCTCGTACTTGAGCGAAAGCGCCTGCTGAAAGAACTTGACCGCCAGGATGAGCAGGATGACGTTCGCGAGGCGGTCTTTCAGATCGTCGAAACTCTTGATCAGCAGCAGGCGCTTGGCGAACTCGGACTTTTCGATGGCGTTGATGGGACCCACGTACAGCTCGTACAACCCCAGCGCGAACAGCAGCATCAGCGCCGCCAGCAGATACTTGTCGATGATGCTGACGACTTCGACAATCGCGTTCAACCGCGCGATATCACGCCCAGCTTCATCCAGTGCACCGTAGCCGAGCTGCGCGCCCAGGAGCGTGATCGCATCTAATGTCGTGGTGTAGAACATCCCGAACGAGAGCAGCAGGCTGAACAGCACCGGCACGATGACCGCGAGGCGGCTGAACCAGAGGACGCGCTCAAAGAAGACTTCGATGGCTTTCATGAGGGGTTCCTGCTTAGGCTGAACTCAAGAAAACAGAGCGGGCAAGGCATGCCTTGCCCCTACATAGTTTCGTCGGTCATGTAGGGACGAGGCATGCCTCGTCCGCTACCTGCCGAAAACGCACCAATGCCTAGTAGCCGAGCACGCCGACGACGGACTGGACGGCTTTGGCGCTGACGCCGAGCATCGCCTTCTCTTCGTCGTTGAGCTGCATTTCGATCACCTTCTCGACGCCGCCCTTGCCGAGCATTGCCGGGACGCCGATGTACAGTCCATCGTAGCCGTACTCGCCCTTGAGCAGGACGGCGCTGGGGATGATGCGCTTCTGGTCACGGATGATCGCCTCGACCATCTCGACGGTGCCCGCCGACGGCGCGTACCAGGCGCTGACGCCGATCAGACCGACGATCTCGCCGCCGCCCTTGCGCGTGCGCTCGATAATCGACTGGAGGCGATCTTCGGCGATCAATTCGCGCACCGGGATGCCCGCGACCGACGTATGACGGGGCAGGGGAACCATCTCATCACCATGACCGCCGAGGACGATGCCGTGAATATCGCGCACGCTGACGCCGAGTTCCATCGCCAGGAACGCCTTGTAACGGGCGGTATCGAGCGCGCCTGCCTGCCCGATGACGCGGTGGCTGGGGAAGCCGCTCTCGTTGAGGGCGACATGGCACATGGCGTCGAGCGGATTGGAGACGATGATCAGGATGGAATTGGGGGAGCGCTTGGCGACTTCGCGCGTGACTTCGCCGACGATCTTCTGGTTGGTCTTGACGAGGTCATCGCGGCTGGGGAACTGCCCAGTCACCGGGTCCTTCTTGCGCGGCACGCCGGCGGTGATGACGACGACATCGCTGTCGGCGGTCAGGTCGTAGTCGTTGGGACCGCCGCCCTTGATATTGACATCGAACTTCATGACGGGCGCTGCCTCGAAGAGATCAAGCGCCTTGCCCTTCGCCGCGCCCTCGATCACGTCGATCAGGACAACATCGGCGATTTCGCGGCTGGCGAGCCAATGGGCGCAGGTCGCGCCGACATTTCCCGCACCGATGACACTGACTTTGCTGCGAGCCATACGTCTATATCTCCATGAATATAATGGAACGAACACAGCGGCGATTTTAGCACGCGGGGCAGGGCGTCCGCCACGCGCGGTGTCAGGCGGCGCAGGTGAGGATCGTCACCACCGGTCACTGCGCTTCCTGCTCTTCATCTGGCACATGCGGCTTGAGGTGCGGCGTCTGGCTCATCGCGTCGAGCGTCCAGCCCGCGCCGCTGCGCCGGAGCGTCGTCAGCGACGTGTTCTCGATGGGCTTGTGCTGTGCGTCGGGATGATCGGGAAAGAGCGTGCGAAGGACGACGCGGATGCTGCCGCCGTGCGAGACGACCAGCGCGTGCTCGCCTGGTGTGTTCGCCACGACATCGTCCAGCGCTGCCAGCAGCCGTTCCCGCATCATCCGCCGCGATTCCCCGCCTTCGACGACGTGGTCGAGCCAGTTGTCGTTGAGCTGTTTCAGCTCGTCGGAATGGTTCGCCACGATCTCGTCATGCGTCTTGCCCTGGAAGATGCCGGTGTGCATCTCTCGCCAGCGTACATCCGGAAGCGCGCGGATGCCCTGTGCCTCTGCGATAATGTCGGCGGTCATGCGGGCGCGCTGTAGATCGCTGGTGTAGACGGCGGCAAGGGGCGTCTCGCGGAGATGTGCCGCCAGCCGCCGCGCCTGCTCGATGCCCGTCGCCATCAGTGGGATGTCGATGTGTCCCTGCCAGCGATGCTCGGCATTCCAGGCGGTTTCGCCATGACGAACCAGATAGAGGGTGGTCAGTGTCATCTTTATCGCCCATGCTCACAGTTGACGCCGCGCCTAGTCGGCGGCAGAATCGAAGATTATCGTTGTACACCCGTTTCGCCATAGGAGCAATCGTCATGTTCACGTCCAAATTCAAGACGGATAACCCGCTGCTGTTCGGTCTGTCATTCCTGGCGGGCACTGGCGTCGTCATCTTGCTTGTCACCGCTGCCGCTGGCGTCATCGGCGGCGTGGAAGCGGACAATGCCTCGCTGGGGTTGTTCTTCTGGCTGGGGCTGGCACTGCTCGTCTCTGGCATCGTCGGTTGGTTCGGTGTCACCCGCCCCGACAAAAACTTCGACGACATCAACCAGCCGCTCGACGATGGGCACGGTCATGGACACGACGCGGACGCCGAGCATGCCGACGAGCACGCGCTGCCCGCGACGACGAGCCATCACTAGGAAGATGGGTGCGGGGTGCGTCGTGCGGGGTGCGAGCAAGCAAAGCAGTGATTTTTCGCACTTCGCACCGCGCACGACGCAGAGTGGGGCGACACACAGGTCGCCCCCTACACTCGTGACTATCCACCATGCCCACCATTCCACCCCGTAACCCAATTGCCGACGCCTGGTCGGGCGTCGTCCTGCGCTCGGACGAGACGGACTTCGTCAGCGCCGGTGTGCAGTCGGGCGGGGACGCGCAAGTGGTCGCGCAGGGGCAGTTTGTCGTGCGCTACGGGCTGCGCATCCTCGGTAAACACTGGCTGTCGATTGTGCCGGGGCTGGTGGCGGTCGATTACGGCACATTCCTGACGGGTGAAGAGGCGTGGGACTTCCTGCTCAAAAAGAGCAACCTGTATCCGCGCTCGGAAATCTTCGGCTACCGCGACAACGGCGTCGAAGATCAGATGTTCCTGCGCCAGCTCGACATTGCGCTGCCGCCGCAGGTGCTGCTCTACGCGGATGCAAGTGCGTCGAACCCGCTCGCCAAGCCCGCCGCCTGGATTGGTGCGCCCGACGACACGCTGCCGGAGCGGATGCGCGCGTATTTGCCGATATTCCCGACCCTGGACGCCTGGCGCGAGACTGAGGCGTGCTAAGGGTTACTTGCGCTATTTCGTCACCAGGGGTTGAAAACCCCTGGCTACGGGTTGCGGCGGGAAGCCACCTGAAGGTGGCTCTGACCCGCCGCACAGATGGATTCCCGGCAGGTTAGAGCGGGCTTTTACCCGCTTCCCGCCGGAATGATATAGCCGGGCGGCTTCCAGCCCTCGGCGGAGAAGAAAGACTCTGCTATGACTGACTCCCAGCCTTTGCTCCCCAATCCTGACGACCTCGACTCGGTGTTCGAGGATGCTCCCGAAGATCATCACTCCGGCGTGGTCGCCGTCGTCGGTCGCCCCAACGTTGGCAAATCAACGCTCATCAACCGCATCCTGGGGCAGAAGATTGCCGCCGTCTCGCCCAAGCCGCAGACGACACGCAAACGTCAGCTCGGTATCCTGAGCGATGAGAAGACGCAGATGATCTTCGTCGATACGCCAGGGCTGCATCTGCCGCGCACCAGGCTGGGCGAGGTCATGGTCAAGGTTGCGGAGAACGCTTTTCGAGACGCCGACGTAATCCTCGTCCTCCAGGACGTGTCGGAGATGCCCGACCGCGCCGACCAGCACATGGCGGAGACGGTGGCGCGCCTGCGCGGCGAGACGCCGCTGCTGCTGCTGCTGAACAAAGCGGATTTGCTGTCGAAGGCGAAGCGGCTGGAACTGATCGCCGCGCATTCGGCGCTGATCGCCTATGACAAGGCGATGCTGGTCAGCGCGCTCAATGGCGATGGCGTCGATGAACTGGTGAAAGAGCTGATCGCGCGGATGCCGCTCGGTCCGCGTTACTTCCCGGTCGATCAGGTCAGCGAGGCGAACATGCGCTTCATCGCCGCCGAGATCATCCGCGAGAAGGTGCTCCTTCACACCGAGCAGGAGATCCCGCATTCGGTCGCCGTCGAGATCGAAGGCTACCGCGAGCTGGAAGACGGGCGTACTGAAATCGACGCGCTGCTGTATGTCGAGCGCGACACGCAAAAGGGCATCCTGATCGGCAAGGGCGGGGAAATGATCAAGAAAATTGGCACCGACGCGCGCAAGGAACTGCGCGACATCAGCGGCACATCCGTGCACCTAGAGCTGCACGTCAAAGTGCTGAAGAACTGGCGCAGCGACCCCAAGCTCTTGCAGCGGCTGGGCTATACGCCGCCGAGCGAGGATGAGAGTTGATTAGTCGATTAGGGACTTAGAGGGTTGGCTGGAGTGCAAATTGGCAATGCCACGAGGACGCTTTAAGTCCCCTATAGGGTTCACTTTATCTGTTCTGTTGATCGGTGCTCTGTGCGCGGTAACTCTTTGGTTCCCAGATATGGTTGCTGATGTCCTGTATGCTTTTCCGCGACTTCTCGATCTGCCTGCCGCCCAAGAAGAGTTTCGCGCGCTAGAGCAAAGTCTCATAGTAGATGGAGAAACCCAGGTTCTTCTGCGGCGCGAAAGCCCATTAAGTATTGGCAGGGGACGAATGTTTGCTGGTTGTTTTGGAGGGGGAGTTACAGTTGTTCTTGGTACATCAAGAAGCTTTTTACAGCTACATGATTTATATGACCAGAGATATTCATTAGAGAATGGATGGCGTGACCCATTTATTGGTGACGAAACACTTGGATACTGGCGTGAAGATGCATCGCTGATAGTGACTGCGCTGAGGTTGGGCGATCTCAACTATCTTCAAGCGTGCCAGTCATTTAAGTTGTGTTATTCAATTTCACTTGGTTACCAGAATCCATCGCGTATGGCATGTGGTGGATGACATCAAGTATTGATTAGGGTGAGACCACAATAGTCTAAAGGCGTGCTTTCCATAGTCGGATTCAAGCAGGTCAAGGAGAGCCGCTGTATAACCAATTTAGATTGGAGCATCATCAGAGAGTCAGCGAATTCTGTGTACGGATTTTCAAACGACCAACGGTCGCGTATTTCAGTCGTCGCCGTCGCATTTGTTGCAATGATCGTTGCTCTGGCGAGGTTGAGCTGGTGGGACTTCCACGCCAACTTGCCCCGACCTATGGGCCAACCTGGGATCATTATTGCTGGCATGTTCTGTGTGTTGGTTGCCATCGGGTTGGTTGTCGCAGGGGTGACCATTTGTCTCGTTTTCCTATGGACACAAGGTTGGAAACCTATTGCTATATTTGGGATCTTCTTGTCAATTGCTTTCTTGTTCCCACTTCCGTCGCCGCGCCCAACACCTGAAGAATTGTACTTTCGCGAGCATATAGTAGATTTTCTTGAGGTTGCCCAGCTTGCCAAAGAGGGGCGCTTGAATTCACCTTGCCGAACAGGTCTGCAAGGCATCGCGTTACCGAGCGAACTGCAGCACCTTACTCAAACAGGGTGTATTTCAGTTGGAAGAAATGAAAGGCTGGACTTTAGATTACCTTCTCGCTCGTACTCGTATTGGATCGTTCACCAGTCAGAAAGACCACCGTATCCATGTGGCGATGGCGGAATACTGTCGCAGCCTCTACCAGACTGGTACGTTTGTTTCCCTGATTGGAACTAGAGGGGTTAGAACTTTCTGACACACACCAACTTAGGGAATGTCGGCTAACCGGCATTACGTCCCCCAAGGCATGGAATGCCCCGGCTACAACGAAGACGCCTACTGCGGGGCTGGCAGCGCGGAGACGACTCAGCCTGCGAAGCAGGCGTTCGTCTTGTAGCCCGTCGATTTCATCGGCGGGCGGACGACATGCGACAAACATCGCACAATGCGGTGCGAATGCCGCGTCTCTACCCCCCCAACTGTCCCAGCAAGCGCTTGTAATCGCCCAGGTTGGCAGGGTTGAGCGAGATGATCTGGCGGATGGTCTCCGCTGCCTGCTTGTGCATCCCGGCTTCAAGCTGGAGTTCGCCCAGGGCATCCAACTGCCCGATGGCTTCCTGCTTACGCCCGATTTGTTTGTAGATCGCCGCGAGACGTGAGCGTGTGCCCGTGTCGTTGGGGTGCTGCCTGACCAGTTCTTCCAACACCTGGATGATCCGCACGACGTTCTTATCACGCGCATACAGGCGCAGCAGCTCATCCAGCCGCTTAGTCGCCTCCACCGCATTACCCGCGCGATGATGAATCTCGATCAGACTGCGATACGACTTCTCATCGTTCGGGTCCACCTGGAGGACTTCCTCATAAATCCGCTGCGCGCGACGCCAGTCCATGCGAAGCTGCTCCAGGTCGGCGACCTTGTGCTTGATCGCCACCTGCTGCGCAAGCGGTGCCCCGATGCGTGCTGCGGTGCGTTCCGCTAACCCGAAGGTGTCGCGTGCTTTGTCGCTGTCTCCGAGCTGGTTGTAGGTATCCGCTAAGCCCATATACTGCGGGACCAACGCTGGCAGATCCTCTTCCTGTTCCAGCAGGTCGATCAGATTTTGGCGAACCGTCAGGTCGAGGGGTGCCATTTCCAGAATACTGTTGAGAATCTTGGCAGCGCGCAGTTTTTCGCCGCGCGACATATAGACGCTGGCGATGGCATTGTATTTGGCGATTGCCTGGCGCACGCGCCCTTCGCGCATCATGATCTCCGCCATGCGTTCATGCACGGGCAGGTAGAAGGGCGAGAATTCGACGGCGTGATGCGCCTCGTCCATCGCGAGTGTCGTCAAGCCCTGACGCATATAGCGGTTGATCGCGTCCATCGCGCGCGTCAGGCGGTCGCCGTGCGCGGCGACGAGGATGTCTATCACGCCCTGTTCGCCTTCTTCGCGCAGCGTTTCTTCAAGCTGACGGCGGGTTTCCGGTACGGCGACCTTCCATTCCTTGCCCTTCAGAATCGCCGCAAAGCGCTCGCTGGCGGCGGAGAGCGTCTCATCGGGCTGCCGATCCAGCGCGCCCATGATGCGCTCGTAGGTCGTGCTGATCTCGACCGCTTCGTCGTCGGTCAGGATGTTCGCAGAATCGGTCATCTGCAATGCCTGCAGCAGCATCTTGACTGCCTGGCGGTAGCGCCCGGTCTGGCGATAGGCAAGCCCGATGGCATGATAGGCGCCTGCCGCGAGCTGTGGGTTGTTCATGGCTTCGCCAAGATGCTTGATCGCCTCGTCCGCCTGGTCTTGCAGGACAAGCAGCCCGCCCAGGTTCATCTTGAGCGCGGGGTGTTTCAAACGCCCCTCTGCTGCCCGGTATGCATCGATCGCCTCGGCAGTCATTTCCTGGCGTTGAAGCTCCAGCGCCTTGAGGGCGCTTGCACCGGTCGCGTCCATCAAGCCTGTTTCGACGACGTGAGTCGCCAGCATCGTCATCGCGTCGGACATCGCCTCGCCCATCGGTCCCAAGGGATTGGCGTCGGGTTCAGGCGTGAGGGGCGCAGTGTTGCCACGTTTGCCTCGCTGCTTAGGCGCGGGGGCATCCTGGAGAACGGCGCTGTCATCCGGCGGCATGCCGATCTGGTTCCCGGCTTCCAGTGCACGCAGGGTATTCATGATGAGCGTGTTCTTGGCATCCAGGCGCTGCGCGCGCTGAACAGACTTGATCGCTTTGTCCAGATCTTCAAGGCGTTGGAAGTTATAGGCGAGGATCAGATATTGGCGAACCGCCTTGCTCTTATCGCCGATGCGCTCAAATGCCTGGGCAAGCTTGGCATGAATGCCGATCAATCCCGGCGTCAACTGTGTGGCGCGTTCCCAGTTCCCGATTGCCTTGTTCAGGTCTCGTTGTTGCAGGTACATCTCGGCGACGATCACGTATTGCTGCGCCGCTTCCTTAAGCCGACCTAAGCGCTCCAGCGTATCCGCGCTTTTTTCGAGTGGAATCGGATCTTCCGGCAGAATCTGGTGGGCGCGGCTGTAGACCTTGAGCGCGTCGTCGAGACGCCCCGCCTCCAGCAAGCCAAAGCCCAGCGCCAGATGCGCTTCGAGATCGTCGGGGAATTCCTGAATGGCGCGCCCGTAGTTGGTGATGGCGACCACCCACTCTTCATCCCAGGCAGCGTTGTGCCCGGCATTCATCGCCTGTTCGTAGAGTTCACGGTTTCCTGGCATCGGTTTTCGACCTGGTTGACGACGTTACGGAATCCTCACTGCATCAATTGTAGCAGGATTGCCTTTTGTGCATGTAAGCGATTTTCGGCTTGTTGGAAAATGAGCGACTGCTCGCCATCCGCGACATCATCAGTGATCTCGAAACCGCGATAGGCGGGCAGGTCGTGCATGACGACTGCGTGGTTGGGTGCAGCGCGCATCAGGTCGCCATTGACCTGATAGCCATGAAACGCCTCGCGCCGCACGCTCGCCTCGGCTTCCTGCCCCATGCTAACCCAGGTATCCGTGTAGATGACATCCGCATCGCGCACTGCTTCCAGCGGATTGTGGAAGACTCGAACGCTGCCGCCGCGATGCCGTGCGACCTCCGCGATGCCTTCGAGCGTTTCTTCCGGCAGCGCGTAACCCGCAGGCGAGGCAAGCGTGAAGTGGGCACCAAAGTGTGCTGCCGCCTGCCCCAACGACGCAGCGACATTATTGCCATCGCCGATGAACGCGATGCGCAGCCCGGCGACATGCCCAAAGTGCTCGCGGATCGTCAGGATGTCCGCCATTGCCTGGCATGGATGCTGGGCATCGCTCAAGCCGTTGATGACCGGGACGCGGGACCAGCGTGCCAGCTCGACCACATGCTGGTGCGCGAAGACGCGCGCCATGATGATCTGCGTGTATCCGCTGAGGACGCGCGCGACATCGGCGATACTCTCACGTTTGCCCAAGCCGATCTCATCGGGACCGAGCATGATGGCATGACCGCCTAGATGCTGCATCGCCACGTCGAATGAGACTCGCGTGCGCAGGGACGGCTTCTGAAAGACCATTCCCAGGACTTTGCCGCGCAGTAGAGGAGGGTTGCCTCCCTTGCACCACTCGTCTTTGAGGGTGATGGCTGAATCGATGATCGCGTGAAGGTCTTCGCTGGCGAAGTCGGCTAGGTCGAGGAAATGTCTCATGAGTTTCGGGGGCAGGGTTTGTCCGTATGTCCGCAATCGACAGAGTATAGCATAGGCTGCCCTCTTTTGCCCCGCTGTCTCTCCTGTGCTACACTGCGCTCGATATGTCAATTTTCAAACAAGGCAGGCTGACATGCAGCGTCGTGGTGGGTTGATCGCCTTTGTGATTCTGAATATTCTGATTTCGCTGGGCGTCGCCTTTGGGGCGATCAGCTTCTTCGGCGCGCAGAATCCGCCGCAGTCACCTGTGCAGTTCGTCACCAGCCAGGTGATTGTCACCGCGACGCCCGACCCGAACGCGACGATCCCCGTGCGCATTATCACCGCGACGCCGCTGCCAGGCTTGCAGCCCACGCTCCCGCCGGTGGTCTCGCTGCCAACCGACCTGCTGGCGGCTGGCGATTCTCAGGCTGCGGTCGTCACGCTCGACGCGACGACCATCGGCGTCATCAGCGCCAGCGACAGCCTGGCGGCGACGGCGACCGCCCTGCCCGCCAACTGCATCATCCATGTCATCAAAGAGGGCGAAACGCCCTTCGGCATCGCGCTCACGTATGCCGCCGATCCGTTCCAGATGCTGGCAGCGAATGGGCTGGACGAAGCCGCTGCAACACAACTTCAGATCGGACAATCGCTGATCGTGCCGCTGCCGGGCTGCCCACTGGGTCAGGATGAGGCGGCGGTCTTGCAGGGGATCGCGACCTCGGGACCCAGTGCCACGCCCACGCTCTCGATCACGCTCACTTCGACCAGCGTGCCCACCGGGACTCTCGCGCCGACTATTCGTCCGACAGTCACACTTGCGCCGACAGCCGCCAACGCTGCGATGAGAATTGTCGAAGTTCTGAATGCGGGCGATGTCACGGCTGAGAGCGTTGCCATTCGCAACACAGGCGCGATTGTCGATATTGGTGGTTGGACGTTGAGCGACGCAGAGGGTACGACATACACCTTCGGTCAGCAGCGGCTGTTCACCAATGCGCAGATCACGCTTTACAGCCGTGTCGGGACGAATACACCTGTGGCGCTCTTCTGGGGGCGCGATCAGGCGGTCTTCCAATCCGGCGATACGGTGACACTGCGCGACGCCAGTGGCAATGTGCAATCGACCTTCCGGATTCCGTAATGAGCGACAATCCCTACCGCGATGCCAAAGGGCAGAGGGCGAACAACCCGGTTGATGAGATGATCCGTGATGCCATGCGCAGGGGAGAATTCGATAACCTGCCCGGCGCTGGCAAACCGCTGCAACTCGAAGACGAGAGCAGCGTGCCGCCCGACTTACGGTTGTCACACCGTCTGCTGAAGGAAAACAACCTGACGCCGGAATGGATCATGATCGGTAAGGAGATCGACGCGGCGCACGAAAGCGCGGTGGCTGGGCTGCGGTCAGCGCTGCGCGCTTATCGCGGTCGCATCTGGGACGCGGAGCATTCTGAAGAGACGGAGATGGCGCGGGCATTGGCTGAAGATGATTGGCTGGCAGCGCGCGAAGAGTTCCGCGCGTCCATTGCTGCCGTCAACAAGAAACTGCTGATGTACAACCTGAAACTGCCGCCCGGTTTCCCGCGTCGCGCTATGGTGATCGCAGACCGTGAGCTGGCGAGATTGCTTTCGTAGGGGCGCGACCTGCTGCGCCCCTAGCGAGCGACCCCCGCGTATACATCCGTCCGTACCCAGAGGATCGCCTGATTCGGCACGGCGGCGAAGGTGTTGAGCGCACGATGCTGTGACCACCACTGCGGGACATCCACCGGACGGAGGTTGTCGAGCGTCCAGCGACGAGAAAGCACAAAGTCCTGCCCGACATAATTGCCTTCCAGCGGAGGTGAGCGGTCGAAATCGCTGTTGGCGAGCACAAGCAGCACGGGCGCGCTGCCGACTTCGTCATAACCGCTGACGAAGCGTGCCGCGCTGAAGTCGCGCACTGCCCACTCGATCAGCGGGTCTCCGGCGCTGATCACGGTGATCGGCATCTCGGTGAAGCCGCGCGAGGTGCGTTCCGCCAGATCCATCAGCGATTCGCGCAGGAGCAGTCCTTCGCGGGAGGGGGCACTGCGCTGCCAGAAATCGACCGGGTTATCCGCTTCGGTCACCGCCGTGCGCCAGCCCGCGCCAATGCCCGTGAAGGCAGCAAACGTGAGGAGGGCGGCTGTGCCCGCCCGCAGGGGCACGCTGCGGTTTTCCCAGAAGCTGCGCACCAGGAAATAGCCGACGACGGCGAACGCCAGCACGATCAGCAGGATGACAAGACCCAGCACATCGACCTGTTGTGCCCAGGCGGGGTTGCTGAAATCGATGCGCGCGATTGACCGTGCCGCCCCCTGGAATGCCAGACTGCCCATCGCCAGCAAGCCGAGCGCCAGTACCGCGACCAGCCACTGCGCCCACGCAGGAGTCTCGTCACGGATGGGCGCGAAAATGACCAGCGCCAGCCGCGAGGACAGCAGTGCAAGCGGCAGCGTTAGCCAGAGCGCGTGTTCCGCCTCTGCTTCGAGGAAGAGCAGGCTGATGACAGCGTTAAGTGCCAGCCATATGATGGCAACGCGGTCAAGGAAGGTGGGCGCGGGGTTATTCCCACGCGAAACCCAGTACGCGACGCCGATGGCGAGAATCCACAGCCAGGGTTCGTAGAAGATGCTGATGAGCATGGGAAAGAACGAGAGTGTGTCCGACCCGCGTTGAGCGAAGCCGCTAACCGTGTTGAGAAGCACATTTCCCACTGCGGTCAACCCTGGCGGGTGTGTCAGGAACAGCGTGCTGAGAGCGATCACCACGAGTGCCGCCGCTGCGAATGCCAGTCCCCATGGGAATTCACGCAGGGCTTGTGCCAGCCGCGCGCTCATCTCGCTCGCTTCATCGTCCGCGTCGTCCTGTTCATCATCCCCACCACTCAGCCTGCTCATGACGACAGCGACCAGCAGAGTCAGCCCCAGCAGTGTTCCGCCCGGCTCAGTCATGAACATGAGCAGTGCGAGGAACACCAGCGCCGCGATAGCCCAGCCGCGTGCCCGCGTTGCCCAAAAGCGCCCTCCTGCCCATAACGTGAGCAGCGCCAGCAGCGCCGCCCAGATCATCGGCGCGCTCGTGCGCGCGGCGACGATGACGACGGGCGAACAGGCAAGCAGCGCGCTCAGAAGCAGCGCGCGCGAGGCACCCAGGCTGCCGCGCAGCAGTGCTGGCGCGAGGACGAGTGCTGCGCCTGCCAGCGCGGTGGCAATCCGGGCATAGCCTTCGCCACCGCCGAACAGGGCAAAGGTGGTGGATTGCGCGAAGAAGAGCAGCGGACTGGCGGGAACCGCGTCCACGCCCGGCGCTGTAGCATCGACGAAACGCCAGGCAGTCAGCGCTTGCCTTGCTTCATCGGCGCTCAAAGGCACCAGGTGAAGTTCGCTGCTGAAGAGGAGCAGCGCCAGCCCCGCCAGAGCGACGTACACCACCCACTCCCAGGGGAGTGTCCATACGGCGGTCGTGTCGGCGGTCTGACGCGCGTCACTCCCGCGCACAAGTTGTAGTTCCTGCATCAGGTCGAACCTTCCACTGCGTAAAAGCGACTGCCTTCGTACTCACAGATGGGCGTCAGGCGGTCGCGGAACTTGGTCTCGGCGTCGGGGCTGTACATATCGCGCTCTGTTATACCGAAGAAGATGTAGTCCACTCCGTAGCGGTTGAGGAGACCTGCGACCGTATTCCAGTCGTCTGACGTGTAAAGGGTCTGAATATCGCCTTGCCTGCTGCCCGCGACTTCACTAAACGTCGCGCCTCGCCACTGCACCTGATGCCCGGGCCAGTTGAACAACACAGGCATTCCCGTCAGCGCGGCGACGCGCCCGACGTTCGGATTGTACGTGCCTTCGACGGCTTCGACGATGACGACATCGTCGCCGACAACACGCTGCGCCAGGCATTGTATCGCCGCGTAGTCGCTGCCGCCCGGATCGCGCGTGATGAAACGACGCCCGCCATCGAGCGTCAGTGGGGGCTGTGTCTCAACCGAGAGCCGCCCGGACTCCTGCAATGTCCGGTAGTGCACGCTGAGGATCGGGTAAACGCTGCCGAGTGTGATGACGACCAGCGTAATGGCACCCATTGCCGCGCGCAGAGCCGCCGGCGCGCGCTCCTGTACATCGCTGATCACGCTGTGGACGCCATACGCGGCAGCGATGCTGAAGACGACCCAGGCAGCGTAATAGAACTTGAAGACCGTGTTGATGCGCACGCCGAAGTTGTCGCGCAGATAGACGTAATCCGGGACAAGCGTTAATCCCAAGCCCGCCGCGATCAGGATGAACACGAACCCGGTCGAAGCGGAATATGGGAAGGGCTGCGGAATGCCTGCCAGCGCGGTGGACTTGCGCGGGAACAGCCGGGCAATGACGAGCGTGATGCCCGCCAGCAGGACGACCGTCAGGACGATATGACTGATGCGGCGCGCGAGGACAGCACCGAGGTTGATTTGCGGTGTCCCAACGCCCACCAGGGACGCGATGACGCTCAGGAAAAGCATGAGCAGGATCAGCCCGCCCAGCACCGCGACGGCGGTCAGTGCGCCCGTGCGCAGGTTGAGCGTCTCGCGCCCGCGCCAGACTTCGACGGCGACGAACGGCGTCAGGAGCAGAATGAACGGACCGAAGACGATGAAATACTGGCGGAACAAGGTGGGGAATTCCCAGTTGGGCAGGAAGCCGCCCGCCTGCGAGCGGAAGCCAATCAGGAAGGGCAGGTAGAACAGTACCGCCAGCCCGACGATGGCGACTGCAAAGAGGACGATGTCGATCAGGTCGGCGCGGTTGATCTTCCAATCCGGTGCTGTGCGCAGCCGCCGGATGATGTCCGCCATGACGAGGATCGCCATGTAGATCGGTCCGTCCCAGGTGTTGAAGAAGATCAGCCCGCCCAGGCAGAGCGCGTAGAACACGATTTGTGTCCGGTCAGGCGCGCCACCGGAACGGACGACGTTGAATGCCAGCGCCAGCGCGAACAGGACGAAGGGCAGCGCCATGACGTGCGGATGGCTGTCCGCGAGCAGGAAGCTGAACATCGGGAACTCGTCAATCGGCTGAATGCCGATGGGTGTCCCGATCAGGTCGCGATCCTGAATGACGCGGCTGGCGCGCCACCACCACAACCAGACCGTACCAGCGTCCGGCGAGAGCAGATCGCGCGGCTCCAGGACGACGGGGTCGCTGTCGGGAATGCCCTGGGCGCGGGCGGCTTCGCGTTCCGGGTAGATGCTGCGCTCTGGGGTATCCCAGAAGGCGAGGTATGCCTCGGATGCCGTGCGCGTCTGGTAAGGGATTTCGATCAGCGGTGCCTGAAAGTTGCCCAGCAGCACGACGAAGAATGCCGCCAGCAGCCCGGTGGCGATGGCGGGCAGCGTGGATGGCATGACTGCTCGCGTTGTGCGCTGGAAGCGGTTGGCTGCCTCGGCATACAAGGCGCGCGGGGCGTTGGCGCGGACAAGATTGTAGGCAAGACCGAAGGCAGATTGCGCAGTCAGCGCAACCAGCAGCACGATCATCATGCTGTAGCTGTTGGTGCTGCTTAAGCTGCTCATCGTACCGAGCATCGCGGCGATCAGGTAGCCAAAGTAATAGTAGCTGATGGCATACCCCGCCATCCAGCCGTCATTGGGCGGAAACGATTCGCTGCGCATGATCGAAGAGATGAACATCAGATCCATCGGCTTTTCGGTCGATGAGGTGTCCGGATTGTGGGCGCGGATGATGCCCCAACCGACGAGGAGGGCGATGAACAGGATTTCCCCGACCAGGAACGCGACGCGGTGTTCGCGCCACCACGCCCGCAGATCGAACGGGTCCCGCCGTGTGAAGTAGACGGTGAGGCTGATGGCGAGGACGATGACCCACGCGACGACGATGCCGCCGGGTTCGTTGGCGAGGAAGCCGAAACTGCCGAGCAGCCAGAAGGTGAAGCCGACCAGCAGCAGCCCCGCCGCACGCATCAGCAGCGCGCCTCGGTCGGGCAAGCCGGGCAGCAGTCGCCAGAGCAGGGGCAGCGCCGCAGCGCCTGCCACGGCGGTCAACAGCCACCACGAGACGAGCATCATGCCTTCGCGCGATAACCACTCCAGGATCATCAGCCTGCTTACCTTTGCGCTAATGTGGCTGGCGTAGTGCGCAGCACACGATAAATACGATCATCGCCGTCGCTGTAGACGACTTCCAGCAGCCCTGCTTCGACCATCTCGTCGAACTTCGCCAGGCTGGCTGCCGGGTAGTAAATGCGTTCGAGGATGCCGACGACGACGTATTCGACATCATAAAAGTCGAGGATGCGCTGCGCGGTGGCGATGTCGCGCGTGTTATAGAAGGCATTGACGTTAGACCCGCGCTGCCGGATGAAGGCGGGCATGCCATACAAGCCGCGCTGCTGTGTCTGATGCCAGTCCCAGCCGACGACGGCGGGCAGCCCGGTGTTGATCGAAATGCGGCTGCCCCATTTGTAGAGGTTTGCCTCGCTTTGTCCTTCGATGATGGTGGGCAGTCCGACGATATTCTCCTGCATCCAGCGGATCAGGCGGTAGTCGCCGTCCAACGGCACATACTCGTCATTTTCGCCATGGGTGGCGTAGTTCATGTATGCCATGCCGTCGAGGGTCGTCGGCACTTCGAGCGAGAAGCGGTCGAGCGCGCGCCCGCGCGTCGCCATCAGCGGGAACATCGCGGCAAGCGTGACCAGGACGACCAGCGTGCCGATCCAGGCGTTGCGCAGCCCACTACGCCAGCGATCCAGACTCGACCAGACGATGGCAAACGCGACCCCGCCCACCGTGCTGAACATCAGCCAGACCTGGATGTAGAACTTGAACATGGTGTTCATGCGCCCGATATCGCCGCTGAGGACGATCACCTCGACGCCGAGCATCAGCGAGAGCGATAAGCCGATCAGCGCGAGCAGGTACTGCATCGCGCGCGACTGCCCAGGACGGAAGAAGAGCAGCGCGATCCACAGGATGAGTGGGACGACGATTAACGCCGCCTGATAGCCGAGCAGGACTGCGAGCGCGACGCCCGCCGCCGCCGTGAGGATGACGATCAGAGCGCCGAAGAGTATGGGACCATACGGACGCAGACTGTGCAGGGGCACGCTCCGGAACCAGCGACCTGTCTCCCAGGTCAGCAGCGTGATGATGAGGAAGAGGAATAAGCCGTGCACACTGAACAAGCCCCAGAGGTGGCTTTTGTCGCCTGACCAGGGCTGCACGCTGGTGTAGGCGGTCGCGTACCATGAGGTGTAGGGCAGGGTCGCTGCCCATTGCAGGATGAAGAAGCCGCCTGTACTGCCGAGCAGCGCGAGCACGGACATACGGCTGAGTTTGCCCCGCCAAGCCAGCCACCACGCGAATCCTAAGCCGATCAGGCAAAGGATCAGATAGGTGATCCAGTCCCAGGTATTGGTGGCATTCAGCATCCCGGCAGCAATTCCAAGGATCGCCAGCGCGCCGAACCGCATCCAGGTTGGGCGCGCACCGCGCCCTGCCGCCAGGATTTCGCTCATCAGCAGCCCGATGACCAGGAATTGCAGCGGCATCGCGATCATGTGTGCGTGCAGGTCGCCATACAGAAACGTGAAGTACGGCATCTCGACAATGCCGAGGTCGGCGGGGTTTTCGTTGAAGATGCGCGTCGGTCCCCAGTACCAGCGATGAGGCGCAATCGGAAGCGGCGCGCCCTGAAGCAGCCGCGCGAAACCGCTGCCGAGCGCCCGCAGACTTTCGCCCGTGCCGCTCAGACTGTAGCTGACGCGGTCCGTGATGGAGGGGTTCTGCGCGCGCGCCTCGATGGCGGCGTAGTCGATGTTTTCGGGGTCGTCTGCACCAATCGCCTGCTCAGTCAGGTAATCCGCCAGCGAGCCGGGCGCGTCGTAACCGCCGAGCGTCATCACCCCCGTGAAGAAGGTGCGCGGCGTATCGAGGTTGCCCAGCACGACCGCCAGCAGCAGCGCCGCGATGCCCGCGAGCCAGGGGTTCAGGCGCGGCGCTCCGTTGTCGGGTGCGCTGTGGCGCGCCCCTTCTTTGCGACGGTCTATTGCCCAGGCTGCGTTGTAGGCGATGCTGAACGCGCCGATGGCGGTCAGCGCGTAGATCGTGGGGATGGCGAGGTTGTATGCGATCTGGGGCAGGATGCCCAGCAGCAGGGTGGGCGTGCCGACGAGGACGAAGCCGAAGTAGTAGTAGTTGATATAGCCGCCCGCGTACCAGGGGTCGATGGGCGGGAAGACCGACGAGCGCAGCACGCCGTTGAAGTAGGCGAAATCCATCGGCTTTTCGCCACCAAAAGCGAAGTGCCACAGGTCAGGATTGGTCAGGCGCACCCCGACGAAGAACAGGAACGCCAGCAGCGTAATCAGCTCGATGCCGAGCATCATGCGCCAGCGTTCGCGCGTGAATTCGAGGAATTCGCGGCGTCTGCGCCAGACGACCGCCAGCGCGATCAGCACCAGCGCGATCAGCGTGACGAGGATTCCGCGCGCGTTCCAGGCAGGGATTTGTGTGCTGGAGATGTACCAGACTGCCCACGCCGTCAGCAGCAGCCCGGCGGTCTTCGCCAGGCTGTAGCCACGATCGCCCAGAGCGGGCAGCAGCACGAACAAGAGCGGGAATGCCACCCACCCGATGATGATCATCGTCAGCCACCACGCCGCGACCGTGAGCGGCTGCTGTGTGTTGATGATGGAATCGCTGTCAAAGCGCTCCGACCAGGTTGCGCCTGCATCCTGCAGTGCGCGGTCTTCTTCCGGGATTTGCAGGTAGGTCGGGGTGCGTGCCGCTTGCAGCGACGTGAGAATGTCAGTGTCGATCAGCGTCGGGTCGCAGTAGTAGGCGTCGAGATTGTCGGCACAGTTGAAGAGCGGGCGCGCCGCCGCCGCTGTCTGCATCGGCACGCCTTCGAGGATGGCGCGCGCCGTCTCTGGCGAATAGTCCGCGGTCTTGCGCAGGATGATGACTGCCGGATGGTCGTAGACGTGGAACGCTTCTTCCGCTTCCAGCTCGTTGACCCAGGGCGGAGCATTGTGCATCGGCAGGTTGTTGGTGGGGATGTAGAGCGGTCCGAGCTGGAAGCCCCGGTCGAAGACTGCCGCGACCTCGAAGCCAAGTTCGCCGCTGAACAACGCCTCGTAGTAACGATTCGCCATTGGCCAGCGGGTGCGGTTGCGCGCCATCGGATCGTAGAAGCGGTTGCTGCCGATGAAGATGTAATCGGTCGTCTCCATCAGGCGGAGCATGTTCTCGCGCGCGGCGGGGCTGTCGTTATCAGCGATTTGCAGCTTGTAGCCACCACCGACGAGTGCCCAGTAGACATCGCGCCCATCGCATTCGTAAACCGAGAAGCGACCTGGCGGGGGGTTATCCACCAGCGACAGTCCATCGCTGGGGGCGCAGGTCTTCTGTGGCATCGGGTCGTCCCAATCGCCCTCCCAGACGACGAGCGAACCTCCGCTGACGACATCTTCGCCGGCTTCAAGCGTGACGATGAAGCGATAGCGCTCGCCTTCGTCCAGCGGCACCGCAGGATCGAATGGAATGTCATAGCGGTCACCGAGCAGATGGTTTTCGCGCGTCAGATCGGCGCTGAGTTCGGTCGTGCCGACGACCATGCTGTCGGTGATGCGCAGAACGTTGAAGCGCAGAACTTCTTCATCGGGGCTGTCAGTCAGATCGCCCAGGTGCGGCGCGATGATCGATGAGACGGTGCCGCTGGCGGGTGCCGTGAAATCGCTGTAGTAGCTGGTGCCCGCGCGCGGGAAGCGCGTCGCCTGCCCCTCCCAATCGACAAATCGCCCGACATACTGGCTGTTGGCGATGGCGATGTTGATCAGCGGCGTACCTTCTGGCGCGCCATCAATGCGCATGGCGAAATCGCCCGGCACCTCCTCCCAGAACCAGTAGCTGCCTTCGACGCGCGTCAGCAGGCGGGTGTAGTTCTGCGCGAAGCCCAGTCCCCAAGCCACCGTGAAACCGCCGACCACAATGAGGAGAACGACGCCAAAGGCGCGGGTGAGGCGTGCGGGGCTAAACGAGGGCAAATGGGTCGTAGGGGACGACCCATGTGTCGTCCCGTCCCTATGTGTCGTCCCGACCCGCCGCCGCGCCCGCACCAGCGCCAGAATGCCCCACGCCGCCATCAGCGCGATGGCAGGATAGAGCGGCAGGTAATAACGCATCGTCATCACCCATAAGCCGCCCGTGAATCCAAAATAGGCGATGATCCACGCGGCGGGGACGGCATTGGCGAGCGCACCGGGTTTGCCGCGTACAATACGCCAGAAGGCGACGAGTGCTGCCAACCAACCGACGATCCCCAACGCCAATCCGGTGCCCCAGGCGACCATGTTCCAGAGTGCGAACACGTATCGTGGGCGTGCGACCCACTGCCAGTTCGGTGGCGCTTCGTAGTCGCCGCTGACGAAGAAACGCGAAAGGGCGACATCGTCGAGCCATTCGCGGTTTGGCACGATGCCAAAAACACTCGGTCCCATGAAAGCATAGGGGTTGAGCAGACGAAACAGGACAACTGTCGTGAGAAGCGCGACGACGATACCGACGCCGACTTCCATCCAGGTAGCTTCTCGCTCCTGGCGCTCGATGCCGCGTGCGAAACTGGGCAGCAGCCGCACGAGTGCGACGACTGCCAGTAAGCCCGCGAGCGGCAGCAGATTGATGCGGCTGGCGAGCGCGCAGGCGAGCGCCGCGCCGAAAAAGGCGTAATCCCGCAGTTTGCCGCCGCGTTGGATGCAAACCGCGAAAAGCATCGTCAGTGCGACGAACAGGTTGGCGGTGGCGTCTGCCGTGCCGAAGTGCGCCTGCTGGATCGAAAAGGCGACGAAGGTGTACAGCCCCGCTGCCAGCAACCCGACCCATTTGTCGTGCGCGCGCAGCCCGATGCAGAAGATGACCAGGATGACGAGCGTCTCGGCGAGCGCGGAGACGGTGCGGGCTGGCGTGAAGGTCTGGATCAGCCCCGTCCAACCGGGGTCGCCCGTGACGGCAGCGAAGATCTCCGCCATGCCTCGGAACATGAAGATAGGGAGTGTGCCATAGACGAACGTGGCATGCCCCTGGTTGTGCGGGTTGTAGGGCGAGCATTCGGCATCAAAGTAGCCGCCCGAACCCATCGTCGCCGGATAGCGGGCAAGGCAGTTTTCACGCACCAGGAGCTGATTGGTGTTGAGCGAGCTGGGGTCGCTGAAGACGTAGATATGCCCGCCGCCGAGACCGCTTGTAACCTGCATCAGGAAGCGCTCATCGGGGTGCATCATCGTGTAGTCGTCCCAACTGAGACCGACGAAGCGCAGATACCCCCCCGCTATCATTAACACGATCAGCGCAACCGAGACAAACAGGCTGTGTCGGCGCGTGGGCTTGGGCGTGGTTGAGTCGTACATCAAGAGAAGAATCCGTGTTCGGTCATGGGTTTCCAGTGATGAATGGTGAGCAACGGGAATGGTCTCTCATCAGTCATCACTCATCACTTTGCGTACAATAAAGCGCCCCATTGTCGAGCTTTATACAGCCCAGGGGCGCTTAATCCTCAACCATTGTAGAGCGCTTGAGTGCACACGGCAACGGTTCGTTATCCGTCGGTATCCCTGCAAGCGGCTGGTGCATCAAAGCGCTACTGCGCATCTTCGTCCGGCGCGTATTCCGCGATGAAGGCTGCCAATCCGTCTTCACCCAGCGGCGGTACGGTGTACACCCGGTAGGTATCCAGCGGATGCGAGGTCGTGACGGACTCGGCGAAGCCATCCGGGAACCACAATTCCAAGCGGAGTTCGGTATCGACATCATCGGGCGAAATCATGAAGAGCAGCGGACGGTCGGCGTCGAGCGTGTAAGCATCCTGGCGGGCGCGGGCATCGCGCAGGAAGCGGGGGATGTCGTCGCGCGTCACAATGCCGTTTGGCCAGTTGATGCGTCCGCCGGCGATGCCGATGGCGCGGTGATCCCACCAGTAGGGGTAGCCGACCATAAAGGCGTTGCCATAGCTGCCTTCATTCGTGGAGAACTGGCGCAGGAGCGCGCCCGCGCTGCTGTAGGGTTTGGATGAGATTAGATAGGTATCGCGGAAATCGCCGAAGTAGGTCTGCCAGTTCGCTCCATAGCTGATGCCGAGCGCTGCGATGACTGCGAGCACCGTGCCCGTGATTCCGACGCGGCGAGGGGCGATCTTCATGAATGCCATCAGCAGCGTCGCCAAGCCGAACGCGGCGATCAGGTAGGCGAACGGCAGCGTGCCGCTCATGCGCGTGGCGCTGGGGTTTTCGATGGGATACGCAATCGAAAGCGCCGACGGGAAGATCAGGATGAACCAGGCGGGCAGGACGAGCCAGAGCGCCGCATCGCGCTTGCGAATCGTCCAGCCGATCCATGCGCCAATGCCGACAACCAGCAGTGCGCCCGACAGCGGGTCGAGCGCCGGGCGATTGGGCGCGGCGCTGATCCACGCCACGTCGCCCTTCCAGTTATACATCAGCAGAGCGTTGCGGAGGTTGTTCGCCAGGAGCGGGATGTTTTCACCAAAGGCAGCAATGCGCTCGTCGAACGTCGGCACACGTTCGGTGATCGTGCCGTCGTCCGCGACAACCTGCGTCAGATCGTCGCCAAATAAGCGCCCGCTGGTGCGCCGCCAGAAATCGTCGGGGTAATCGACCGAGAAGCGGAACAGCGGCATGAAGACGACAAACGAGATGATGACCAGCATCGCCAGATTGAAGAGATAACGCCGTCGTTCTTCCCAACTGCGCGCGATCAGAAAGACAGCGGTGCCGACGCCGACGAGGACGACGACGGGCATGATGCGGATGACCTGGTACATGTACAACCCTGCGCCGAGCGCCAAGCCCGCGTTCAGGAAGTCGATGCGGCGGTTATCGCGCAGCGCCCGCGCCAGATAGATGAAGATGAGGGCGACGATGCCAGGTGTGTAGATGATGCGCAGCGCCAGCCGACTGAGCGAGACATGCCAGTACGACGCGGCGATCAGCCCCGCCAGCAGCAAGCCGACCAGGATGCCCAGGCGCGGGTTGTAGCGCCCGACCAGCTCTCGCCCCAGCCAGAAGAAGATCGGGATCGTCAGGATGCCTTCGAGCGCGGTGACAAGCTTGAGCGTGTCATGATCCATCGGCTGCCCGGTCAGCCCGACAAATGCCGCCATGACATACATCTGGAGCGGCTCACGCCCGCCATTGTTCTGGAAGTAGATTTGTGTTCCGCCGTCAAAGACGCGCTGGCTGTCGAGCAGCTTTTCGACGTGGTCGCTGGTCATTTCCGGCGGAGTCCCAGCGATGTCTGTCAGACGGAAGACCGCGCCAAGCAGCAAAATCGTAATCAGCGCGCCGCTAACCCATAAGGGAGAATAGAACCGCGAAGACGCCGAATTCGCAGAGCCGGACGCCATGAATGGCGTCCCTACAGACTCGTCTGGTGTAGGGACGCCATTCATGGCGTCCGCTGTGCGTCCCGAATATACCTGAGTGCCGAGCAGCCGTGCTCGCCAGCGGCGCAGCGGGTAGAGCGGCGACCAGCCGCTAGGCGCGAGCGCCTGTAACCAGAAGAGAATGCTGAGAACCCAGGCGACGACGCCGACAGGTCGGAACGTGTTGCCCGCCGAATAGACGAAGGTGACGATGCTTGCCATGACCGCCAACGCGATCAGCAGCAGTCGGAGCTGCATCGAGTCCGCGAATGCCCGTGTGATCATGCCGAGGCGCGGCGCGACATATTCAAGCGGTGCGGTGACCGGAGCGAAGGCAGGAACATGAGTGGTGCGGATGGCGAACTGCGCACCCAGCCAAATCAGCGTACCGAGCAGGGCAAACGGTGCCGCCGTCCAGAGCGCGCTTTCTTCCGTGCGCAGCGAGGCAAACGCCATGATACCGGTACCCGCCCACGCCAGCGTCAGACCGAGCATCTGGGCGAGGAGGATCGCCCAGTCGCGCCCGGTTGCCTGGGTCCGGTCACGCTCGTCTAAAGCCATCGCTGCGTTTTCGGCAGCCCTTACCGGTGCGGGGAGGAGTATCGTCTCGCGGTTGGCGGGTGAGAGTGCGAGGTCATCCTGGATTTCTGATCCGCGCGGGATAGGCGGTGCGCTCATGAAGTAATCGAGCAGCGCACGAGACGTGGTGATAGGCGATCTGACGAGGCGGTCGATGACTTCTGCCAGCGTCAGGTCGTCGAGGGCATGAGGCTGCTCATTCATGCGGTTGGCTTGCGCCCTTTCACGCAAAGGTTGACGGTCGAGCGTCCAATGGGTTCGCTCATCGTATTCGGGCGGTCGAAGAAGTTGAAGACCGCCAGCCCCAGGTTGATCGGGTTCAGCAGGCTGCCGTCGTTCCGGTCGAACGTGGTGCGGTCGGCGGCGTTCGCCATCTTTTCTGGTAGCACCCCTTTTTCCAGCAGCGGCATGCCGATGCCATAGACCAGATTATGGATGAACGGGAAGCTGTGATGCGTGAAGGCGCGTTCTTCTTCCACGATGAAGCCCGCGCTGGTCACTGCCGCATGGAGCTGTTCGCGGCGGTAGAGGCGGACATGGTTCGCCCAGATGCCCGCGAACATGCCGCGCGAGATGTGGCGCTTGAAGAGAAATTCGAGCGTCCGGTTGATCGGGTCCCACCAAAAGGGGTAATCGGCGTTGGGGACGGTGATGGCGACCACGCCGCCAGGTTTGAGGACGCGCAAGACCTCGCGCAGTCCGGCGACATCGTCGTCGATATGTTCGAGGATTTCCGACAGGATGACGGCGTCGAAACTGTCGTCAGGATACGGAAGCCGGTAGATGTTGACGTTGTGCAGCGCGATGCCGGGCAGGTCGGCGACGGTGCGCTGTGCTTTGCGGATGACCGGGAAATCGAGTTCCGCGCCGACCAGCCTACAACTGGAGACATAGCGGAACATGTTCAGATAGAAGCCGCGCCCGCACGGGATGTCCAGTATGAGGTCACCGTCCTGAGGCGCAACCCACTCAAAGATGGTACGGACACGGCGCTTGAATGCCATGTCTGCTTCGTTGCGCGTCATGTGGGCGAGCGTCGCGTCGTCAACGACTTTGCGCGGCGGCGCGGAAGTGATGCTCATACTGATCGACGGTCTCCTTGAACGAAAAGGTCGCAGCAATGTCCTCGTACGATTTTACATACTCCTGGCGATTTCGCAGTACTTCGACGATCGCTTCGCCAATCGACGTGGGGTCGCCTGGTTTCGTCAGCCTGCCCATGCCTGTCACCTGGACGGGCACGCGCCCCCCTGGGATGTCCGTCATCACGACAGGCGTGCCGGAGAGCATCGCTTCAACCTGTACCAGTGCGAAGCACTCGCTGTCACTCGTCAGCGCCAGGACATCGCAGGCGGCGAAGAAATTCGCCATATACTGCATATCCGTCTTTTTGCCCAGGAAGACGAGCTGCTTCTCGTACTTCTGCACGATCGGCTGATAGAGTTCCCAGGTGTTTTCGTACGGGATCTGGTGTTCGCCCGCGAAGACGATCTTCGCGTTTGGGTAGTGTTGGTTAATGATGTCGAGCGCACGGATAAGCAGGTCGGGGCGCTTTTCCTGCACGAAGCGCCCGGCGTAGCCGATGATCGGTCCGCCTTCCGGCGCGTATTCGATGCGCAGTGCAGCGGCGGCAGCGGGATCATGCGGCGGCATCGTGATCGGTGGATAGACCGGGCAGACTTTGCTTTGGTAGTCCTTCAGATAGTACGAGTGATCGGCATAATCCTGGCTGTAGGCGATGATCCGGGAGGCGCGCGCCGCCAGGACGCGAAACAAGGCAAACATTGCCCCCTGGATGATGCGGTTGCCCAGACCATCCGGCAGCAGCAGGTCGCCGTGATGTGTGACGACGATGGGTCTGTCCGTCAGCTTGGACAGTAGCGCCAGCAGCGCCGTCTCCAGCATGGGGGTATGCACGCTCACGACATCGTGCTGGCGCATCAGCGCCGCCGCCGCCCAAGGATAGGCGGGCATGATCATGCCTCGGCTGATCGGGATGGGTGGAGCACTCAGACGGATGACGCGAACGCCGTTGATGTGTTCATCGCGTGGCAGGTCAAGCTGATGGCGGGCGGCGAGGATGGTGACTTCGTGCCCTCGCCGGACGAGTTCTTCGGCGATGCGTTGGATGTAGAGCTGCATTCCTGTGCGGTGAGGCAGGTAATAGAGGATGCAGATGAGAATGCGCAGCTTGGTGGGCGCGGGCTGACTGGCGCGAGACATGGCGATCCTGAAGACGAATGAACCGACGCCCTAGGATAGGTTCAAGCGCTGCATTTGTCATCCCCTGGTTGGCTGTGTTTTGCCTACGCTCTCGCGGAGCTGCGTCAGGGATACCCCTTCTCGCAGCATGCCAATGCCGCCCATGACCGCAAAGAGCAGCAGATTGACGGCGTGGACGATGACCGCATAGGCGGTCGCGGTTTCCAGCGGTTCGCCGTACCCGAATGCGCCCAGCGCCAGGATGATCGAGGCTTCGTAGGTGCCGATGTTGCCTGGCACGGCGGGCACGGCGATGGCGAGCGAGGCAGCGGAGATCAGCAGCATGGTGGCGTTCCAGCTCGCCGTCTCCCAGAAGACAGCCATCAACAGGTATCCGCCGACGACCGATAACCCCCAACTGACGACTGTCCATCCGATGACGCGCAGGAATGCCGTCGGCTGCGCGAGCACCGCGAAACCGTCGAGTATCTCGTTGGCGATCTTGCGCAGTGGCAGATGTTTGAGGAATGGCAGTCTGTCGAGCAGCATATCTAGCCAGCGGAGGGCGCGCGGCTTGTTGATCGCCAGCACGACCAGGACGACCAAACCTGCTACTGCCAGAGGAGCGCCCGCCAGCGCAGCCGCCTGCAGTTCCTGCGGCAGGCTTGCCGATGCCGCCAGGGCGATCATGCCGATGACGGCGAGGAGATCGAGCAGTCGCTCGACGACGACTGTGCTAAGGGCACGCGCGACCGTGACTTTAGGTTCGGCACGATAGGCGAGATAGGCGCGCGCGACCTCGCCCAGGCGCAGTGGCAGCAGCCCGTTGACGAGGTACGAGACGTTGAGGATGTGGAACGCGCGGGTTGTGGGCAGGTCGTCACCCAGGAGCGCCCGCCAGCGCAGTGCCCGCGTCCACAATCCGCCGAGCAGGATTAAAAAGCTAGGGATCACCCAGACATAGCTGCCATTGGCGAGCGCGTCCCCCAGGAGTGCCAGATCGAGCTGCGAGGCGAAAAAGACGATGACCAGCGCGCTCACCGCCACGCCGATCAATCCCACGCGCCAACCCCCCATTGAGGGTCTCTGAGGCATTCTAGCCGCGACCTTCACTGCCCGGTGCCGCTGGCGTGGCGGTGGCACCGCCCTGCGGCACAAGCTGGCGCACTCGTGCGATCTCAAGCGTATAGGCACCGCCGCTTTCGTCCGCATAGCTGCGCACTTCGACTTGAAACAAGCCGCTTCGCGGGAGGGTGATCGAGATGAATGAATTCGTGATGGCGTCGTCGGTGGGGTCGACCTCTTCGTTATCGTCGTTTTCCGCGATGATGTTGCCGTTCGGGTCGCGGATGATCAGGTAGCTGTCGAACAGATTCTGCTCCAACCGCTCCTCAGTCGTCGCCTCACGCCCGGCGGGTCGTTCGGCGAACACACGAATGCTCAGGCGTTCGCCCTCGACCCCCTCGAAGTTCCAGGTTTCGCCGCCGCCAACGGCGATTTCGCCGCGATTGCTGCCCATGACGGCGCGGAAAGTCGCGGCAACTGGCGTCATCGTCGGCGTCAGGGTCGGCAGGATGCCGATGCTCCAAACAGTGAAGTCCGCGTATTCCGTGATGGCGTCGCGGACTTCGGTATCGAAGTACAAGCCTGTGCCGACCGCGATGTCACCCCGGTCGAGCAGCGCCGAAAGGTCGAGCGCGGCGATGATTTCGCCATTGAACGAAAACAGCCCGCTGGCACCGTCGGCTGCCAGTCGTATCGTATTTCGCTCACTCTTGGCATCCTGAACATTGGAAAGGCTGCCGGAATGTACGGTGGTGAATTCGTTGCCTTCGACGAAGCTGAGTTCCCAGTTTCCGGCGCTGTCGAAAATCAGGCGATACTGGGTGTCGCCCAGGTCACGGAAGAAGATGCCATGACTCCAACTGTTGACGCCTGGTTCAAAGGGATTGAGGAACGTGACTTCGGCGACAAAATTGGCGATGGTGAGGTCGGCATAACTGCTGACGACCAGCTCGTCGTTGGGATCGTGCGGCAGATCGCCGCTGACCGGACCATACGCGGGTGATCCTTGCGGGAAATCACCCGTCGCGCCCGCTTGCAATGTGGGGTTTGGGCTATCAGACGGCTGTTGTGCGGCGGCTGACGGCACGAAGGCTCCTGTGCTCAGGAGCATGGCGATCACCATGACCCACACCATTCTCCTGTTGACGTGCGCTGGACGTAGACCTACCATGAGGATGCTTATCCCTTCGCTTTGTTCACACACCCTCTATTTTACGCGGGTTGTAGAACTTTCGCCGGAGGAATACATAATCTGTTTGTTACGAGATGACGCAAGGTAGGATTTCATGTCTAGCAATATGCAGACCTCGCCTGCGCCACGATTTCTGAGCGAAGACACCTGGGTCGAACGGCTGAAGCAGGGTGATGAGTTCGCATGGGAAGTGCTGATCGCGCGCTTTGCCCCGCAGTTACGCCGTACTATCGAGATGTACTTGCACAGTAATCGGCTTTCACTCGACCTGCGTGATGATGTCGAGAGCGAGACGTGGCGCACGGTCGTCCGGCGCATCCGCGAATTTGAATGGATGGGCGACGAGAAGATGAAACACTGGCTTGGCAAGATCGCCCACCACCATGTTCAGGCGTTCGCGCGAGCGGATCGGCAGTATCTGCCGTCATTGGATGACATCCAGGGGCGTGGGCTTGAAAATGAATTCGCCCTGGACTTGTTTATGTATGCGAATGGGTTGGTGTCCAGCAGTGCTGAAGACATCAGCGTTCTGCGTGAACGACTTGGCGACCTGGACGCCGCGCTGCAAGGCTTGAGCGCGCGTGACCGCGAAATCTTCCTGGCAACGCTGCTGGAAGATGCGGATCGGGCGGAACTGGCGAGTCAGTATGACGTGGAAGAGAACACCATTTCGCAGATATTGTGGCGTGCTAAGGGTAAGCTGCGGGCGCAGTTGACTGCGCGGCGAAACGAGGAGAACATTCATGAGTAAGAGCAGCTCGATGAGCAGGCTGCGGCAGCTCGTTCGCAGCCAGTTTGAACAGGAATACGGGCTGCCCATGCGCACCGTCAAGGCAGCGCTGCATCATGAGTTTGGTCAGCAGACCAGCGAGACTGCGCCGAACCGCGCGCGAATGGTCGGCATTTTCGTCGGCGTGGCGGCGGCACGGCGCGGTGTGAGCATCGAGTCGCTGGCGCACAGCGTCGGCATGAGCCTGGAAGATGCCGGACTGCTCGTCCAGGGACTGCTGCCGGATGATGCGTTCTCAGACTCGCTGCTGAACCGCCTGGCGCACAGTATTGAGTACGAGGTCGAGTTTCTCCGGCTGATGCTTGGGCGCTCCAGCGTAGGAGCGTAACGCAGCCGAAATTCGGGGTCAATGGTGTGGCGGACGCCAGGAATGGCGTCCCTAAAGCAGGCTAGCAGGGACGGCATTTTTGCCGTCCGTTTCATTCAACTATCAGCCAATGCTAACCGGGGCGCAAACCATTGCGCCCCGATTTCTGTCAATGGGTGGGCGTTGCCTGTTGATGTTCGGATGGCACCAGACGGTCGTGACCTTCCGCGTCCACCTCATGGTGAATCTGATACGGGACGTTGGTCACCACCACACGTTCCAGCCCGGAGAGCGCGAGATTGAAGATGAACGCGCTGTTCTGGTGCAAAGCCTGTTCCCAGAAGGTATCCATCACCAACTGACCCATGATGACATGGACGTAGCCATCCGGCGTTTCGTCCAGCAGCTTATCGACATATTCGCGGATCGGCTCGGCGAGCAGGCGATAGGGCGAGGGGATCACTTCAAAACTTCCTTCGCCAATGCGCTCGTTCCACTTGGCTTCAATCTGCGCAGCTTTTTCCGGATTTGTGCCGATGTGGATCGCTTTCCACGAGTGACCGAGTGACTTGGCGAAGTTGACCATGCGCGCGGTTTCTGCGTGGACGTTATCGATCAGGATCAGCGTCTGCACTGGGCGGGCATGCGTATCGACCTTCGTGCGCGGCAGGCTGAGTGCCTTCGCCACTTCTTTGTAGTGGTGGTGGATACGGAAGAAGATGAACACCAGCACGGGTACCAGGACGACGATGAACCAGGCACCGCCGGTGAACTTGGTGATCGCGAAGACCATCATGACCACGAACGTCAGCGCAGAACCGACCCCGCTGATGATCTGATGGAAGCGCCAGTTCTTTTCGTAGTGCAGGTCAGTTTCCAGACCCTTGACCACTTCGCCGGGCTTGAGCTTGCTGATTTTGTTATAGCGGACGACCATGCCCGCCTGCGAGATGGTGAAGCTGAGGAAGACGCCGACTGCATAGAGCGGGATGAGGAACGTCACGCTTGCGCCACTGATGATGATGAGCAGCCCTGCAAACAGCGCCAGCGCGGTAATGCCCCATGAGAACACCAGTCGCCCGCCGCGGTAGGTGAGCTGGCGCGGCAGGAAGCCATCGCCCGCGTGCAGCGCCGCCAGTCGTGGGAAGTCGGCATAGGCGGTATTTGCCGCCATGAGGAGAATCAATGCTGTGCCTGCGATAACAAGGAAGTACAGCAGACTATCCGCCCCATGAATGGCGAGTGCAAGCTGTGAAATGACGGTTGGAAGCTCTACCGGGTAGACCTGTGCCTGGATGGACAGGAAAGTGATTCCCAGGAAGAGCGTGATCAGGATGGTGCTCATCCAGACCAGCGTCGTGGCAGCATTCCGGCTTTTGGGATCCTTGAAGGCGGTGATGCCGTTGGAAATGGCTTCGATGCCCGTTAGCGCTGTACACCCACTGCTGAAGGCTCGCAGAATGAGGAATAGCGACAGCGCCTGTAATTCTCCGGCGTGATGCACTTCGACGTCAATCGTGCCAGGGAGCTGTGGCAAAGTGCCGGAGAAGTATTGCACGAAACCAGCGATCAGGGTGATACCCATAACCACAAGGAAGAAGTAAGTTGGGATTGAGAAGAGAATCCCACTTTCCTTTACGCCACGCAGGTTGACGATGGTGATGAACAGGATCACTACCAATGCGATTTCGACGCGGAAAGGCAAAAGCGCCGGGAATGCCGACACGATTTGCGCAACACCTGCCGAGATGCTGACGGCGACAGTCAGGATGTAATCGGTCAGCAGCGCTGCACCAGCAACCTGAGCGGTCGTCTCGCCCAGGTTATCGCGCGCGACGATATACGCGCCACCGCCGTTCGGATACGCGAAGATCGTCTGTCGATACGAGATCGTGACGATGGTGAGCAAAACGGCAATGGCAATCGCGATGGGCAGTGCCAGATTACCGACGGGAGTAGTCGTTCCGGCGATGGTCTCGGATTGCGACCAGACTGCCAGTCCGGCGACCGCCGACAGCACGATCAGGATTTCCTGCGTGGCATAGGCGGTGCTGGAGAGCGCATCCGAGGCAAAGACGGCAAGCCCGATGGGTTTGCTGAGTGCCTGATGCGCTAAATCCTTGGTTTGTAGACGCTTGCCAAGCAAAATTCGTTTAACATCGATAGACATGATGGATGGGTATCCTTAGATTGCTTACAGGTGGGTGACTGCGAAGTGGGGATGAAGCTGAATCGAACACGGCAGCGTGATCCACTGCCGCAGGAAGTGATAATGACGATTCATGACGGGTTACGCTGTTCCCCCTCGTTGCTTTGCGAAACCCATTTCTAGCCTAGTCCTGCCCCAAGTTTGTGTCAAGAGTGACTCGGATGTCCGTACAAAGTGCCTATACCGCCGTAACGTTTCGTTATGCAGTATGACAGGGTTTAGAAACTGTAATCATTAAATCCCTTGCGCGATTTACTATCTCTGGTTAACCTCATTTTCATAGAGTGAAAAAGTGTTCATTCTTATGTGCCCAGATATTCTGGGCATTTTTGTTTCTATCCCCCTTCGCATGATCGCACAAAACCCAGTATCTTCTTCGGCAGAGTCGCAGACCGATTCGTGATGAGGCGACGGATTCGAGGGCATCTCATGCAGACCTTCCGCTCGATCGTGCGTGTGCGTTCAGATGAATATCAGCAGCAGTACGCTCACAATCGCAGCCTGATCGATCAGCTTGAGGCGCGGCAGGCGCGCGCTCGTGCGGGCGGCAGCGAGCGCGCCATCAAAAAGCACCTCGATGCTGGCAAACTGCTGCCGCGCGAGCGCGTCGAGCGCCTGCTCGATCCAGGCGCGCCCTTCCTGGAATTAAGCCCTCTGGCAGCGTGGGGCATGTATGGCGATGAATCGCCCGGTGCGGGCATGATCACAGGTATCGGCGTCGTCAGCGGCGTGGAATGCATGATCATCGCCAACGAAGCGACGGTGAAAGGCGGCACCAGCTACCCGGTCACCGTGACAAAATCGCTGCGGGCGCAGGACATCGCCATGACCAATCGCCTGCCCTGCATCTACCTGGTCGAGAGCGGCGGGGCGAACCTCCCCCATCAGGCAGAGCTATTTGTAGAAGGTGGGCGCGGCTTCTGCAATCAGGCGCGGATGAGCGCTCGCGGTATCCCGCAGGTGGCGCTGGTCTTTGGCAGCAGTACGGCGGGCGGCGCGTACGTGCCGGGACTCAGCGATTATGCGGTGCTTGTACGCGACCAGGCGACCGTTTTCCTGGGCGGTCCTCCGCTGGTGAAGATGGCGACAGGTGAGGAAGTCGATGAGGAGTCGTTGGGCGGTGCACTGATGCATGCGCAGACCAGCGGCTTGGCGGACGCGCTGGCGCAGAGTGACGCCGACGCGCTGCGCATCGGGCGCGACTTCATCGCGCGGCTGGGTTGGCGCAAGGCGAGGGCGGTCAGCCGCAGGGCACCAGAAGCACCCGCCTATGACGCCGACGAACTGCTCGGCATCGTGCCCATCGACACGATCCGCAAGCCGCTCGACATGCGCGAAGTGTTGGCGCGGATCGTCGATGGCTCGCGCTGGCTGGAGTTCAAGCCGGATTATGGCGAGACGCTCTTCTGCGGGCAGGCGTACATCAATGGCTATCCCATAGGCGTTCTGGCGAACAACGGTATCCTCTTCCCGGACAGCGCCAATAAGGCGGCGCAGTTCATCCAGTTGTGCAACCAGTCGCGCACCCCACTGCTCTACCTGCAAAACATCACCGGCTTCATGGTCGGCAGGGCATACGAAGAGGCGGGCATCGTCAAGCACGGCTCCAAAATGATCAACGCGGTCGCCAACAGCAGCGTGCCTCAGTTTACGGTCTTGATCGGTGGGAGCTATGGCGCAGGCAATTACGCGATGTGCGGGCGCGCCTATGACCCGCGTCTGCTGCTGGCGTGGCCCACCAGCCGCATCGCCGTGATGGGGGCGGAGCAGGCGGCGGGCGTGCTGGCGATTGTCCAGGAGGAGGCGGCGCGCAAACGTGGGCAGGAGCCGGATCGCGACCAGATCGCCCTGCTGAAGGCGATGACGGCGCAGAAGTTCGAGCAGGAGAGCGACCCCTACTACGCGACCGCGCGCATCTGGGATGACGGACTGATCGACCCGCGCGACACGCGCGCAGCGCTGACGATGGGCTTATCAATGTGCGACAATGGCGAATGGGCAAGTGACGGCGCGCCACGCTACGGTGTGTTCAGGATGTGAGGGATACACATGCATTACTTTCGCTACTCTCCTGAAATCCTTGCGCGCTACCCGCTGATCGTCGGCGGAGTCATTCACGCGCGTGGCGTGCGTAATGGCGTGACGCCGGACGCTCTGCGCGCCGACTATGCCGCAGAGCAGGCAGCGATCAAGGCGCGCATCGGCAGTACGGCGTTGAGCGAGCTGCCCTCGCTGGCGGCGTGGCGCGCTGCGTTTCGCGCGTTCGGCGTCGATCCGACGCAGTATCGCTCCGCCGCCGAGTCGCTGCTGCGCCGTCTGACGAAGCAGGGCGACATCCCCAGCATCAATACGCTGGTGGACATCGGCAACCTGGTCAGCATCCGTTATGGGCTGCCGGTCGCGGTGCTGGACATGGCGAACATTGTGGGCGGGATCACGGTGCATTTCGCGCAGGGGGACGAGGCGTTCAGCGACCTGGGCAGCAGTGAGTCGATCCATCCAGAAGTGGGCGAGGTGATCTTCACAGACGAGACGCGGGTCGTTCATGCGCGGCGATGGTGCTGGCGACAGAGCGCACAGAGCGCGGCGCGCGAGACGACGACCGACATCCTTGTCACCATCGAGGCGCATCACGAGCGCGGGCGGCGCGACGTGGAGGCAGCACAGGCGGATGTGCTGGCGCTGCTCAAGCAATATGTGGGTGGGAGCCAGACGCGCTACGAGTCTTCTGTCTCGACCGCTTCGCCTGCATAAACTCTATAGCATCTCCTTGAGTCCCTGGACGGCATTTCCGATGCCATCTTCGGCGCGGATGCGTTCGCCCAGCGCGGCGGCGCGTGCCTGCATGTCGCGGTCGGTCGTCATCTCGCGGATGGCTGCGGCGAGTCGATCCGCGTTCAGAAGATGGCGCGGGAGGGGCATTGCGCCTACGCCGAGCGCCCGCACGCGCCGCCCCCAATACGGCTGATCGCCCATGTGCGACACAATCAGCGACGGTACGCCCGCGCGCAGCGCTGCCGCCGTCGTGCCTGCGCCGCCGTGATGCACGACCGCCGCCATGCGCGGGAACAGCCAATCGTGCGGCGCGTAATCGAGCAGGAAAACTTCGGGCGGCAGATCCTCAGCGTGCAGCCCCGCCCATCCGCTGTGGATGATGCCGCGTTTGCCTGTGCTGCGCAGCGCATCGATCATGAGCCGCGTCGTCCCCTTTGGGTCGCGATTGGACATGCTGCCAAAACCGATGTAGACGGGCGGATCGCCCGCGTCGAGAAACGCCTGCAATGCGGGCGAGGGCGCATAATCGGCGGGTGCCGTATTGAACCAGTAGCCTGTCGTGCGGATATGCGCGCCCCAATCGAGCGGCGTTGGCACCACCAGCGGGCTGACGCCGAAAAGTGTGGGCGTCTGATTGACGGCTTGCAGGAAGTCTTCGCGGGTCGCGGGCGGGAGCTTGAGCCGCTGGCGCAGCGCATCCGACGGCGGTTTGAGGACTCCATACAGCATCGACTCGATCGCGTACCCCCACCAGTAGTTGATGATGCTGACCATGTCAGGCAGCAGTGCCTGCATCCCTGCGGCACCGCTGCGAGACGGCGCGATGGGCGACAAAAGCGCGACGACATGCGGCTTATGGTGGATACGCGCCAGCGTTGTCATGGGCTCGATGGTGAGAAAACTGCTCATATAGATGTCAGCTTGGTCTGCCATGCGCATCAGGCTGTCCGCGACGTGATTTCCGTGCGCAAGTGTCATGCGCTTCATATTTTGCAGCTCTTTCATCGGGTTGCCGCTGCTGTTGCCCAACCACTCCTTGCCGAGATCGGTCTGCATCGAAGCTTCGATGTCGATGTGGAACGGTTCGAAATCCAGCCCCTCCCTTTCGACCCAGGACTTATTGTTGATGCCCGCAGCCAGGGAAACCTCGTATCCCGCGCGCCGAAACCCCTTACCGAGCGCAATCATAGGCTGCACATCGCCGCGTGAACCAAAAGCAACGATCAGGATGCGAGTCATGAGAAGTGTCCTTTGCAGAGGCAGGGCGTGAAAGTGCGTGCAGTATAGATCGCTTCGTGAGCGCGCACATTCATCCTTGAATTGTGAGCGCGATGGGCATGGCGGCGCGGCGTTGGCGGACATACACTTAGGATAGCAATAGGTTTTGGAGTGTGTGGGATGGAACGGTTTCGCGGCTTATCGACGACCTCGCGCGGCATCTTCTGGCTGATCCTTACGGCACTGGTGGCAGGGCTGCTGTATGCGGTTTTTTCGACGCAGTTGGGGCAGACAGCGCTGCTGGTGTGTTGTGGGGGCGGCGTTCTCGTCGTCATCATCGGCTTGGTGAGTGAAGCGGGCATGCGGCGACGCGGTTGACAGCGGTATAATCGCAATCTATGACGATTCCGGCACCTATTGAGTTGGTGTAGAACGCTTATGCGATTCCTTGCGGACGAAAACTGCGAACCTATTGTCGTGAAAACCCTGCGTGACTTCGGGCACGATGTGGACTACATCGCCGAATCTGCACCGGGTGCATCCGATCTTGCGATCCTGCAACGCAACATCGTGGAAGAGCGTGTCATCGTGACTGAAGATGCCGACTTCTCTTCAATGGTGTTTCAGGCGCAGATGCCTGCCTACAGCATCATCTATATCCGCATTCCATCCGCACACCAGAGCGCGAAAAGTCTGCGTATAGTGGAACTATTGCAGGCACATCATGAGCATCTGGTCGGCGCAATTGCCGTCGTGACGGTTAGAAAGTTCAGGCTCCGCCGCTTTGCCGCGTGACTGTTACAGTTAGATCGCTGAGGAATAGAGATGGCAGGTTCGACGCTTTCGTCCGCAAATAGCGCTTTGCTCTCCCCCTTTACTCAAGAACATGAGATGTTCCGCAAGAGCGTGCGCGCTTTTGTCGAAAAAGAGATCAATCCTTATGTCGAGGAATGGGAAAGCGCGGAGATCTTCCCCGCGCACGCGCTGCTCAGGAAGATGGGCGACCTGGGCTTCCTGGGTTTGAGCTATAAGGCGGAAGACGGCGGCGCAGAGGCGGACATCTGGTTCACTGTCGTCCTCTGCGAAGAACTCGGTCGTGCCCACTGCGGCGGCGTGCCGATGGGCGTCACCGTGCACACCGACATGTGTACGCCCGCGCTGGCGAAGTATGGCTCGCCTGAACTCCGTCAGCGTTATCTCGCGCCTGCCCTGCGCGGCGAGATGGTCGGCGCGATTGCCGTGACGGAACCGGGTGCCGGGTCAGATGTAGCGGGCATCATCACGCGCGCGGAACGCGACGGCGACGACTACATCGTCAACGGCAGCAAGATGTACATCACCAACGGCACTCAAGCAGATTGGATCTGTCTGCTCGCGCGCACGTCGCCCGGCGAAGGTTATGGCGGCATGTCGCTGCTGATCGTTCCGACGACTTCGCCCGGATTTGTCGTCAGCAAGAAGCTGAAGAAGCTCGGCAACCACAGCAGCGATACCGCCGTCCTCGCCTTCGACAACATGCGAGTCCCCGTTTCGCAGCGTATTGGCGAGGAGGGCATGGGCTTCTACTACCAGATGGAGCAGTTCCAGCGCGAACGGCTGGTCGCGGCGCTCCTGAGCGTGAGCGGCAGCGAGCAGGCGGTGCGCGCGACCGTCAGGTATTGCCAGGAGCGGCGCGCGTTTGGCAAGCCGCTGATCGCCAACCAGTGGATACAGTTCAAACTCGCCGAGCTGCTGACCGAGATTGAGGCGCTCCGCCACATGAACTACCACTGCGCCGCGCTGATCGAAGCGGACGAGACCTCATGGGAGACGACGCGCATGGCGTCGATGTGCAAGCTCAAGGCAGGGCGGTTGGCGCGCGAAGTCGCGGACACGTGCATCCAGTTCTTCGGCGGCATGGGCTATATGGACGAGACGCCGATTTCGCGCTTCTTCCGCGATGTCCGTTTGCAAAGCATCGGCGGCGGCGCGGACGAAATCATGCTCGGCATCATCGCCAAGATTGAGAATTTCAATCCCCGCTGAGCCTAAGCATTAACTTGCATTACGGAAAAGTTGCGTTATAGTTAAAATCATGTGATATGTTCGTTGGTGAGTTCAGTTATGGTCGGTGTAAAGGGCGAGCTGAATCGACAGATCCTGATCGTCGAAGATGATGCGGATACTGCCGAGTACGTCTCAGAACTTCTGGAGACACACGGGTTTTCGACGGTTAGCGTTGAGACTGGCTCGACCGCGCTGTCCGAGATCCAGAATTCGACACCTGCACTTGTCCTCCTCGACCTCAATCTTCCGGACATGAAAGGGATGGAAGTGCTCAAGCTGGTGCGCGAGCAGTCTTTCCTTCCGATGATTATCCTCAGTGGTTTCAGCCAGGAACGTGACAAGGTGACCGTGCTGGAAGCTGGGGCGGATGATTTTCTCGTCAAACCGTTTTCCCCGCAGGAATTGGTCGCCCGCGTCGGTGCGCTGCTGCGCCGCGTCGAGTGGACACCGATTCCGGAACCGCGCCTGGTCGTCCGCTCGCTCGAACTTGATCTCGCGCGACGGCAGGCGACGATGCGCTCTAAGCGGCTGCATCTCACGCCGATAGAGTACGGTATCCTGGTCACGCTCATGCGTGTGGCAGGGTCCGTCGTCAGCCACGATGACCTGCTGCGCACCGTTTGGGGCGAGCGGTATGAGGGCGATTACTCCGTCCTGCGTGTCAACATTTCTCGCCTCCGTCAGAAGCTCGAAGAAAACCCTCGCCATCCCACGTATGTCGTGACCGTACCTGGTCAGGGGTATACGATGCCTGTGCGCAAGGCATAGCCGCGATTTGACGCTTCGCTGCGCTGGTGCTACCCTTCCCTGTGTGTTCGTACTGCATAGAATTGCACGCTCATGCGCTTTCGCCTGCTCTTGATCACGCTTGGAATGTTTCTGGTTATTGGCACCTGGGCATTCCCCTTCTGGTATCCCCTGCTGCCGCGTGGCGATATGGCGCCGCAAGACCTGTTTCCTGGGCTTGCGCCTGCGCTGCAAAGTGCTTTCGGGGCACTGCCCGTCGATCAGCAGGCGGCATATCTTGCACTGCGGGAGACCGAGCCTGAGATTGCTTTGGCTATGCTGAATGCTGCCCTCAGTCCTGGTGCGACCGCGCCTGCAAGCGATGCGCAGATGCCAGAGCTGGTCGGCAGTCGGTTGGCGGCGCAAGGCGGTCTGCGCGGGATTGATGGATTACGCGCCGCTGCCGGTGATGTCACCATCTATCAGATTGCCGATGGAAGTTGGGTGCTGCGCTTCGAAAACTTCATCATGGTCAATGGTCCCGATCTGCGCGTTGCCCTGAGTGCCAGCCCGAACCCTCAGACGCTCGATGAACTGCGTCTGGATAATCTTGATGTCGATGTTGCCCCGCTAAAGGCGGTCTCGGGCAATCAGAACTATGCCATCCCCGCCGAGATTGACTTGCGAGAATACCGCAGCGTGGTCATTTATAACGCCGAGCTGCCCATGATTTATGCGACTGCCACTCTGTTTATCCTGAGCTTCTAAGCAGCAAGGTGTGTCATGGTCTCCAATCCCTATGCCGTGCTTGTCGGTCTTTATGAAACGGTAGGTATGCACGACTTTGCCCGTGAATTGACCCCGCGTCTGATCGATTATTTGCAGGGTCAGGACTGGCTGGGTCGGCGCGTGATCGATCTGGGATGCGGGACTGGTGCGTCGATCCGTTGGCTGGCGAACCGCGGCTACGCCACGACGGGCGTCGATGTGTCGCAGGAAATGCTTGATTTTGCACGAGGGTCACTGGCGACATCTGGCTTGAGTCTGACCTGGCAGCAACTGGACATCCGTACGCTGGCTTCCCGTTTCGATCCGGTCGATCTTGCACTTGCGCTTAATGTGCTCAATGAATTATCCAGCCTGCGCGACCTTGAACAGACCTTTGCGGCGGTGTTGCAGGTTCTGGAGCCTGGAAAACTGTTCGTTTTTGATATGCATACCATCCATGGTTTGTCCGAACGTGGACGCCTTGTGGATCGGGTGGCATACGATGATGGGGCGCTTCTGCTGATCGAGACTCACGACTACGATCATGACCGCCAGGTGCTGCACATGCGTTCGCGCGTGTTCGAGCGCGACGGCGACATGTGGCGGCGCACCGAAACGCGGCGTACACTTCGCGGTTACCCAGTGCAAGCGATTCTCACCTTGTTGCAGCGCATTGGGTATGATGTCCTGCAGCCGATCACAACGGATCTCCAGCCGGTTGACGTGGGTGTGACGAATGCTGATCGGGTTTTGTTCCTGGCTCGGAGACCTGCGGCGCGCTGATGAACGAAACATTACACTTTCCAGTTGATATTGAACATGCCGGGCTGCGTGGTGCGGTCCTGCTGGCATTCCTCGCCGCTGCCCTACTGGTTTGCGGGCTGACGACAGTGGTCACCCCTAACCTGGGAGTACTGATCGCGGGCGGCGTTGGGCTGGCGGCAGGCGTTGGCGCTGCTGCATTGGCAGAACGCGGACTCAAAGGGCGGTGGTTGAGCGGACGCGAGCTTCACCTGGATGCTGGTGGAGTGCGGCTGCTGCGTAAGTCCGAAATCGAAACTGCGCTTGATGCGGGCGTAAGCGCCGACGTATTGCGCTGGCACTTTCAGTCGCGCAAGCAGCGGCGTGTCCCAAAAGGCTGGTTTGTCGTCGCTGTTGCGCTTGTTGCCGATGATGAACGCGCGATTGTCCTATATACCCTGCTGTCACCAGAGCGGTTTGACACGCTGCCAACACGTGAGCGCTTCAAGGCACTGCTGCCGCCTGCCAAGACAGGTTCTGCCGCTGAGGACATGCGCCTGGCGGGTGAGCAGCGCCGCTTGCATGAGGCGGAAGTCAGGCGCTGGAACAGCGGCGCGGAACTCACGCCGGATGCCTTTGAAGCTGCACTGAAACATATCGACACCTTGTTCGGATAACTCCCTCAATGCTGAAGTCTATCCATATCGGTCGGGTTTCGATCCTCTTGGTTGCGCTGCTCCTGGTAGGACTGCCCAGCGTCATGGCGCAGTCCGATCGTGTTCTGCTGCCATTCACTCCTGTCACGGGCACGCTTGCCAGCGGCGGAAGTGACGACTGGTCGTACACTTCGGCAGCGGGCGCGGTCATCTCACTCTTTGCGCGTTCCAGCGATGGCACGCTTGATCCGGTAGTGAGTGTGCTCGAAGGCGAGGATGTGCTGATCGCCAATGATGATTATGCGTATCCAGAAACGCGCGACAGCGGTATTGAGGCGATCACACTTGCGCGTGCTGGCACCTACACAATTCGCGTCAGTGCCTTCGGCAGCACGGCGGGCGCATATTCGCTCGTTATTCTGCTGGGTTATGGGGATGATGCACTGGTCGATGAGTTTGATAGTCCGGGGGCGTGGGAAGCGGACTCGCAGCAGTCGGAAATCGCGCTTGCGACCGTCAACAGCCAGCTTGAGCTGACCCTGAACGGTCTGGAACAGTCGGGCAGCGTCCTGAACACCCTCAGCACAACATTCGACCGCTTCTATGCCAGCGCCGAATTTGACGAAGTTCGCGGTCGGGGCGGATGGCAGGTGTCCCTGCTGGGGCGGATGGTAACGGGAACCGGCTATGCTTTTGAGCTGAACTCGCAAGGCTTGTGGCGTGTCACCCGCCGCACCGGAACCCAGGCAGAGGCAGTCCGCGACTGGACGACTCACCCGGCGATTCTGGCTGGTCAAGACCGCTTTCGCCTGGGGATGCTCGCGTACGGTGAAAACCTCGATCTGTTCTATAACGACCAGTACATTGGCACCGTCAGGGACGGGCAGTACGCGCGCCCCGGCGGCATCGGAATTGGGCTGCGGACGGGCGGCGCGCTCGACAGCACTGTGATGGCGCTGCTCGACTCGGTCAGCGTGACGATCCCGGTGTCACCCGCGATATTTCCCAATCAGGTTCAGGTGACTTCTGACGGGTCGGTCATGACGCGCGATCTGGAACGTCGCGGCGTGCTGTCTGCACTGCCCGCACTCAATGTTGCGGAGAGTTTTGTCGATCTATCGCGGGCGGGCGTCACTGTGCTGCCATTGGCGCGCGGCGAGTCGTATGCGCGCTTCGCCTACGCGGCAAACATCGTGTGGGAGTCGGGATACGAGAATGCACCAGCAGGATGTGGGTTGGTCTTTGGCTTTCAGGATGAGACGAATTACACGCTTGCCTATGTGATGCAGGGTGGAAGCTATGGTGTTTCGCCGCGCCTGGGCGAAATCTTCGCGCCCGGTATCGCGGGTGTCCTGCCGACCCCGCTTTCACCACCCGCGCATCTGATGGTCGTCGTCAATGACGATGGGCTGCATTACTTTGTGCGCGGCGTATTGGTGGGGTCGCTGGTGGACGCGGCGACGACGACAGGCGGCATAGGGATCGGGGTTGTAAACGAAGCGCCGCTCAATACGACCTGTCGTTTCCGCGATGTGTGGCTGGCGGACGTACCATAAGTCACGACCAACGACATCGCGGTTGTCGCAGATGCGTGTTTCGCGCTACAGTGGTACCTTCGTCGGGCGGCGCAGCACAGGCTGCGAGACCAGGATAGTGCGCATGACATCCCTCGAAGACTCTATCCTGCGTACCCTCCTCTATGCGGATGTCTTCAACTTTCCAATGACCCTGCCAGAAATCCAGCACTTCCTGATTGCTTCACTGCCAACAACGGCGGCAGCGGTCGAAGGCGCGCTGATGCAATCTGACCGCTTGGGGAGCTTGATCGCGTGTGTCGATGGCTACTTCATGATCGCGGGACGCGAGGAACTGGCGGCGCTGCGGCAGGAACGCGAGCGCGCCTCTCGGTCGCTGTGGGCGAGTGCAGAGCGCTATGGGCGCTGGTTTGGCAGGCTGCCCTTTGTTCGTATGGTGGCGTTGACGGGGGCGTTAGCCGTTCGTAACGCTGTTGACGGGGACGACATTGACTACGTGCTGGTGACGCGAGAGGGGCGGGTATGGCTGGCACGCGCCTGCGCGATTCTGGTGGTTCGGCTGGCGCGGTTGCGTGGAGTTCAGCTTTGTCCCAATTATGTGTTGTCCGAGTGCGCGCTGGTACAGGAGTCGCACAGCATTTATATGGCGCACGAGATCGCGCAGATGGTGCCGATGGTGGGTCAGGATGTTTACCTGCGAATGCGCGCGCTGAACAATTGGGTTGCCGAGCAGCTCCCTAATGCGCAAACACCCTTCGCTCCCACGGTTGATGTGCCAGACGTGGTCGGCTGGAGGATGCTCAAACGTGTTTTGGAGGCGCTGCTGGGCGGCGCGCTGGGCGATGCGGTCGAGGATTGGGAGCGTGAGCGGAAACTGCGGCGCTTTGCGGCGCTTGCCGGCGAGTCAAAGAGCGCTCGTCTGGACGCACAGCACGTCAAGGGACATTTCAGCGATCATGGGCATCCGGCGATTGTGCAGTATCTGGCTCGCCTGGAGAAGTACGGTGTGGGTTCGGGTTAGCGCCGCCGCTGCATTATGCTGCTGAACCGTTCAGGGCAAGGGGCAGCAGCACTCTGAAAGTGGTCCCTCTGCCGACGACGCTCTCTACCTCGATGCGCCCGGCATGTGCCTCGATGACCCGCTTGACAATCGAAAGTCCCAACCCGGTCCCGCCGGGATCTGCCGCGCGCCCATTTTCGGCGCGATAGAATCGCTCAAAGATGCTTTGAAGGTCATTCGCAGGGATTCCGATGCCTGTATCTCGAACGACGATCACCGCTTCTGAATCATTGGTGTAGCTTTCGACATCGATGCGCCCTCCATCTGCCGTGTAGTGGATGGCGTTATCCACCAGGTTTCCAATCGCACGCGCGAGGTCATCACGGTCGGCAAGAATCTGGATTGGCTTGTCGGCAAGTGCTGCGTGGAGTCGGATGCTCTTTTTGTGTGCCAGTTGGAGCCGATCCTGTTTGACTTCGGCGATAAGGTCGTTCAGATTGGTGCGGTGGAGCGTGAACTCGCTCATACTGTCTAACCGTGACAGCGTCAGCATGTCGTTGATCATGCTGCCCATTCGCTCCGCCTGTTCGCTGACTTCGTTCAGGATCTGTGCACGCTTCTCCGCCACCGTCGTCTTGGTTGCCTGGTAGATCTTGAGGTTGATCGACGACAAAGGCGTTTTGAGATCATGCGTTACTTCCGCCACGAAATCGCGCAGGAGGCGCACTTTCTCCTGTTCGACGGCGAGCTGGAGCCGTTCGATCTCCGCCTGTTTCAACTCCGTGATGTCGCTGGTAAATCCGACGTAGCGATAGATCTCGCCCGTCTCATCGCGGATCGGGAAGACGCGGTCACGCACCCAGCGTGTCGTTCCATCCGGGCGGATGATGCGATACTCGGTGATGTAACCCCCGCGCGCATGTTCCTCGTAACCACGGATGACACGCTCACGGTCATCTGGATGCAGCGATGTTTCGAAGCCGCCAGAAGTGCCGAGAAAATCGGCTGCCGGGCGTCCCCACATACGCTCATATGCTGGGTTCACATAATAGACGGTTTGCTGTTGGGAATCGGCGAGCCACAATGCTTCGCCGATGTTGGCGACGATTTGCTGGAAGTAGATAGCCTCGCGCTGTTTTTCTGTCATGGTTCGCTGCCGCGCCTCGTTCGCTTCGTCCAAGGCTCGCTCGATAGTCGTGAGCCGATTCAGGAAGAGGTCGAATAGTGGACGGTTCGCGCCGCCAACGAAGTTCGGCATCGCCGGGGCAATGCGGGTCAGATAGAACGCAACGGGCAGCCACAGGGTGAGCGCGGCGATAGTCTTGCTCAACACCCCGCCCGGAATTTCCGCGACAAACTTCGGGCTGCCAACATCGACGATCAGGCTGAAGACGACAAAGTCCGTCCAGAATGCAGCCAGGAGCGCAATGCCGACGATCAGCCATTCGCTTACTCGGAGGTTTCTTAAACCCTGGTAGACAAGGTTAATGACCACCATATCTGCCAAAAATGCGATGATCGACCCCACAACGATACGCGGATTGAATGTGATGTAGCTCATCGCCGCCCCAATGGTGAAGGGGGCGGTTGTCTGTGCGCCGGGCAGACCCAGTGCAAAGCGGTAGGTCTGTGCCAGCAGCAGGACGAGCAGGCTGATGAGGAGGATACAAATCACGATCATCCGCGCTGCCCCGGCACCGTTGGCGACATAAATGACGAGAATTGCCGCAAGTATGGGGGGGATCAGCGCGACCTGGCTGAAGAAGAAGACGATGCCGGGCGAAGGTTCGAAGAACAGACCAAGCTGGCTCTGGAGCATTAACGTCAGCGCACCGATGGTTACGAGCAGCGGCGTGAAGCCATAGCGCGTGCTGACGCGGTGCAGTAGCAGGATAAGCAATCCCAAGCCTAAGGCATGTGCGATAAGTGCGACTAATCCCGCCATTGCTTCTCCGCGATGTTGTCGCTACTACTTCATTAGTCCTGTTCAGATCTAAACAAGAGTATAGAGAGTCTAGCGCTGGTAAAAATGAGAGGATTGCTAAGAAATGCGTGCTGGGCTTGGCGCATATAGAAAAGGAGCGGCACCACAAAATGCCACTCCTCTTCAGAGATGCGACTGCGCCCTACGGACGCGCAGTCCTCGCGTTACCTGTGTTTAGCGACGCATGACCTGACCGAGCGTGTCGCACGCCGGGCAGCCGCCGCCTGGGCGGATCATCGCATAGCCGCCCATCGGATCGGTCGGCGTATAGAACGGGAAGTCCACGTTCCAGACGATCATCATGCGGACACGCCCGCTCTGCGCGGAAAGCCGAGCAGCATCGGCAAGCCAGGCAGCCTGCTCTGCGACGGACGTGTTCTGACCCCAGGCAAAACCTGCCGGGAGCGGGTCGCCGAAACCTTCTGGCGTCACGTAACCCAGCTCGGTGAAGCAGGCAGGTTTGCCGCCGAAGGGCGCAAGACCACGCTGGAGCATCGAGCCAAAGTAGCGCGTCGGGTAGTTATCACGCGGGTCGCCGGTGCCAGCGCCGGGCGCGACGATGCCTTCGTTGTAATGCAGACCAATGCAGTCCAGATACTGCGTAGCGCCTGCCTGCGCCATCTGCTGCATGAACACATCGTCGTTGCATCCATTGGGTCCGCATCCGGCGGTGCCCCAGAAGCCCGTCGGGGCGGGCGCGCCGCTGATGACCAGGACATTCGCATTGGCGCTCTTGATAGAATTGTAAGCGGCAGCAAGCAGGCGTGTGTAGTTCGCGCCGTTGACCTGCCCGGTTGGCCATTCGCGGTCAATGTTCGGCTCGTTCCAGACCTCGATAGCATCGGGACCCAGGCGCGCAACGCCAGCGACGAACTGCGCGTACTGCGCGATGTAACCATTGAAATCGCCCATTTGCGCCGGGTTGCCGACGATGCCAAGGATGACCTTGAAGCCGTTCTGACGCGCCAGGTTGATATATTGGACTGCCGCAGACGCTTCGGCGGCATCGCCGAGGTTGTAGCGAAGCTGCTTCTTGACCCATGTCATCCCCGCGCGACGCATGGCGGACACGGTGCCGGTGTTCAACTCGAGGACATGCCCACCCAGCTCGAACGCACCTGTTGCGGCAGCGCCGGGGACGGGTGTTGGCAGACTGGGGTCAGGTGTGCCGCCGGGCGCAGCGGCGGACGGTGCTTCCACGCGGTCGCAGGCAAGGACGACGCTGCGGTCGAAGCTGGTACGCGCTTCAAATGTGCGTCCGCGCAAGTCCGTGATGACGAAGCGCCAGCCAAAATAGAGCTGGAGCGGTTCTTCCGGATTATCCACGCAGCTTGTGATGCCAGTGATAAATTCCGCCTGCTCCCAGTTCCAGTTGCGGACGGTCCGCAGATCTGCGGAGTATTTCTCCTCCAGAGCAGCACGAGCGGCGCTGAACGCCAGCCAGATGGGGTCATTTGCCGGGGTTGCGGTCGGTTCTGCCTGCGCATACGCGGGCTGTACCGCGCCGATTTGCAGCGCGAGGAGCGCCAGCAGCAGCACGCAGGCGAGCGCGATGCCCCAGGTGTGGCGGGTGAAACGAGACGTATTCTGCATAACGATAGACCTCTTTGCAGTATCCTTCTTGGACTCGTGAGGACACGAGGTGCGCCCTAATCGCGCACCAAAACGGCGATAAGGCTACAATATCCCTACGGATTTTGCTACGCCGTCTCACCCTACGCTGTACCGACGCTTCGGATTTGAATTCGCCTCGCGTTTGCGGTTCAATTGTGTGAGCGTAGGGGCGCAATGTATTGCGCCCCTACCAGGCAAGATGAGTCCCTCAGGACAAAAGGTTGATTATGCCGCAAAAATTCCTGGTCGCGGGCGAATGGCGCAGCAGCGACGATGTTCTGGATGTGCATTTTTCTTATGATGGCTCGTGGGTAGACAGCGCATACATGGCGAGCGACCGCGACCTCGACGACGCGATTGCAGCGGCACAGCGTGGTTTCGCGGTCTCCCGCAGGCTGCCCGGTCACAAGCGCACGGAAATTCTGCAAAACCTCAATCGACTGATGCGGGAAAACTTCGACAAACTGGTCGATCTGATGATTATGGAAGGCGGCAAGAACCGTAAGACGGCGGTCGGCGAGGCGACGCGCGCCCTGCAAACCATCGCCGTCTCCGCCGAGGAGGCGCATCGCATCGGCGGCGAGGTGTTCTCCATCGATTGGACGCCTGCGGGGGAGAATCGCCAAGGCTTCACGAAGCGGATGCCGATTGGCACGATCTTGTGCATCACGCCGTTCAACTATCCGCTGAACCTGGCGTGTCACAAGATCGGTCCTGCCATTGCGACGGGCAACGCCTTCATCCTCAAGCCAGCGGAAAAGACGCCGCTTTCGTCTGTGCTGCTGGCGGAGTTGATCCTGGAGGCGGGCTATCCGCCAGAAGCCTTCAGCATGGTCAACTGTTGGGGTGCGCAGGCGGGCGAAATGGTCAAGGATGACCGGATCGCCATGATCAGCTTCACGGGCAGCGCGTCGGTTGGCTGGCAGATCAAGGCGAATGCCGGGCGCAAGAAGGTCGTGCTGGAATTGGGCGGCAACGCGGGCTTCATCGTTCATGACGACGCGGACATGGCGCTGGCAGTGCGCGAGGCGGCGACGGGCGGCTTTGCCAACGCCGGTCAGAACTGCATCTCGGTGCAGCGCATGCTTGTCCAGGCGGATGTCTACGAGGAGTTTGCCGATGGATTTATCTCGGCGGTCAAGGCGCTCAAGGTAGGCGACCCGCGAGACGCAGACACTGATATTGGACCGCTCATCAACGAGCGCGAGGCGCAGCGCGTGGAAGCGTGGGTAGGCGAAGCTTTGGCAGCGGGCGCGACGCTGCTGCATGGGGGACAACGGAGTGGTACGTTCTTCCAGCCAACCGTGCTTGGGCAGACCCAGAGCGAGATGCGTGTCAACTGCGAAGAGGTGTTCGCACCTGTCGTCACACTGCGTCCATATCGCGATTGGGATGACGCCATCGCCATCATCAACGACTCGCCGTATGGCTTGCAGGCGGGCGTCTTCACGCGCGATATCAAGCGCATTATGGATGCCTGGGAGCGGATCGATGTGGGCGGGTTGATGGTCAACAGCGCGTCCACCTTCCGCGTGGATCACATGCCGTACGGCGGTATCAAGGCGAGCGGGTTGGGACGCGAGGGAGTCAAGTACACCATCGAGGACATGACCGAGCTGCGGCTAATGGTGATGAATCTGGGTTAACCCAACCGGTGGAAGATCGCCTCTTCGACTGGCTGCCCGTCGATGAGGTGCTCCTCGACGATGCGTTTGAGCAGCGCATCATCGATATGGTGATACCAGACGCCTTCGGGATAGACGACCATCAGCGGTCCGCCGCCGCATACTCCGAGACACGGAGTCAGCCCGCGTTTAACCCGGCATGGATTGTCGTAGTTGCCCATTTCGCCCAGAAGCGCCGGGAGCTTGCGATAGAGCGCCTCTGCCTTGCCCGCCGGATCGCAGTAGCGCCCGTTGCAGATGAGGATGTGGCGGGCGTAGGGGGACATTGTTGGTTTAGTGGACATCCCATTGACTCCTGAAGTACGCTGAACCGTCACGTCGCCAGGTATCCCAGGCAAACGAAGGCAGCACGGATGTTGGGGACATCCCAGCAGACAGATGCCTGTACCCGCCTTTATCCACGAGCAGCCTCATCGCATCGCCTGCATCAGCGCATAGATGCTGTCGAATTCCTGACACTGCTCGCCTTGCCAAAGCTGCCAGCGCGTGCCCGCGCTCGTCTCGGCGATCAGGATGCGCAAGGGTGCCTCTTCTATCACACGGTAGCCTGTGCGTTCGAGCGCGCGCCGCGTCCAATCGCGCGCGTGCCCCTCGCCCACCAGCGTGACGATCTTCACCGCCGGGTCGCCAAAACAGAAGCTGCCAGTCGCCGGATCGAAGGCGACACCCTGGCTGCGAAATGCGCGCTCGAATGCTTGGCTGAGGATGAGGTCTTCTGGCGCACCTGTCTCAAGGCTGCCATCAGCAATCAGGAAGAGGCGATCCGCCGTGCGCAGTGCGAGATCGAGGTCATGCGTCGTGAGGAGAACAGCGCGCTGCTGTTCGTGGGCGATCCGTCGCAGAAGCTGTACGATCTCGACGCGGCGCGGCAGATCGAGGTAGGCGGTTGGTTCGTCGAGCAGCATGAGGGGCGCTTCCTGCGCGAGCGCGCGGGCGATCATCAGCTTCTGCACTTGTCCATCGCTCAGGGTACTGAGTGGACGACCTGCGTATGCTTCCGCACTGACCGCCCCAATCGCGCTGTGGATCGCCACCTCATCGCTTGCTGTGATCTGCCCGCGCCAATCGGTATGCGGATGACGACCCAGCGCGACCAATCCGTAGCCTGTCAGCAGTGCCACATCCGGACGGTTTGTCAGCACGACGCTCAGGCGGCGCGCGCGCTCGGCAGGCGTGGCATGATAAGGAACCATGTCGCCTGTCCGGGCAACCCCAGACAGCGGGCGCTGCATTCCGGCGAGCGTGCGGAGCAGTGTCGATTTGCCTGCGCCGTTTATCCCGACCAGACAAACAAGCTCGCCCTGGTTGAGGACGAAATCAAGCGGCTGCGTGATCGGCTTGCCTTTGTAGCCGATGACCAAATCGGCTGCGCTGAGTACCTCCCCCTCGCTCGGTTGCCTTGCTGCCACCCCTGCATGCCCGGAGCGGTGGTGGGGTTGTGCGGTCAAGAGGCGGCTATCCATGCGCGCTGCGCTCCTGGTTTCGTATGATGACGAGCAGCACGACGGGCGCGCCGAACAGGGCTGTCACCGCGTTCAGAGGCAGCGTGAGTGCCGTGCCCGGTGCTTCCGCGATCAGAGTCGCGGCGAGCGCCAGCAGCGCCCCGACGAACGCGACCGCTGGCACAAGCGCGCGATGATCGGCGCTGCGCACGATGCCCCGGCAGAGGTGTGGCGCGGCGATGCCGATGAAGCTGATGGGTCCGCAGAAGGCGGTGACCGTGCCCGTGAGCAAAGCGGTGGCGGCGATGATGGTGATGCGCAGGCGGCGGACATGAACGCCGACGCTTTCGGCATAGACTTCGCCGAGCAGCAGCGCGTTGAGGGGCTTTATCATGACCAGCGCGAGCGCAAGCCCGGCGGCGACAGTGGACGCCAGAATCGGAAGCTGCGCCCAGGTGACGCTGCTGAACGAGCCGAAGCCCCAGTTGATATATGCCTGAATGCGCTCCGGGATGCTGAAGTAGAGCAGCAGACTGACCCCGGCGAAGGTGATCTGCCCGACCATCAAGCCGACGATCAGCAGCGTCGCGCCACTGCGGATGTGCTGGGCGAACTGGAGGATGAGCGCGACGGTCAGCGCCGCGCCTATGCTAGCCGCTGCCGCCATCCCCAGATCGCCCGCCAGCCCCAAGCCCGCCAGCAGCGCGCCGCTGCCGACGCCCGTCGTCAGGACGACCAGCGCCACGCCGAGGCTGGCACCGCTGTTGATGCCGAGGACATCTGGTGCCGCGAGCGGGTTGCGGAAGAGTGTTTGCATGAGCAGCCCGCTGACGCCAAGTGCCGCGCCCGCCAACATCGCGGTGATGGCGCGCGGCAGACGGAACTGCATGACGATGTTCGTCCATGAGGCGCGTTCCGCCTCGCCGCCCAGCAGCACGGTCACGATCTGGTCGAGCGGGATGCTGACGGAGCCGAGCGCCAGCGCCAGCACGAACAGCACGGCGAGCGCGATCAGCAGCACGACGAACGGCATCCTGCGGATGCGCAGGTGAGAATGGACAGATGAGATTGGGGGATGGGTGGGTTGTGCCAGCACGCTCGTCTCCCTTTTCTGCGAAGGGTATACCGAGCGAAAGCGGGGCAGGTAATCGGGCTTGGAGCGGAGGCTCCCTACCGTTGCGCGACAGCGCCGGACTTTGACCGGCTTCCCCTCTTGTGCGCAGGACATCCGGGTCTCTGCGCACCAACGCTTTCGTTCTATCGAATTGATGTTCGCAGGATAGCAGGAAGGGGGGCGCGAGTCAATCACGCACCCGCACTGCGCGATAGATGTACACCGCGCGCCTAGCTTCGCACACCCATCTCCGCCACGATCTGCGCTGCCTGTTCAGCCACCTTGGGGTGACCAAAACAGACAGCACACCACGGTAGTTGCCCGCTCTGCTTTCGTGGGGCGGGCGTGAAATCTACACGCCCACCCAAACGCCTCACCGCAATCCGCAGAATCCCAAACTACCTGTGACACAATTCGTCGATGTTGTGGAAGCCGTATTCACCACAAGTCCTGGAAATGACCCTACAGCGGACGCAAAGTCAAATAAGGACGGCGTAGAGTTGATAACGGGCGGGGGAAGCGTGCCGAGAGGGATTGGCGTGGCAAGTGGCGGAGGACATTGCCCGTTTGTAGCCGGTCTTGGGTCAAGCGGACAGTCGTCCCAATACGCGGTCGGTATCAACGGGCGTGGTCCAGCGACCAACCCATCTGCATCCGGGTCGGGACAACCCTGGAGATGGGGAACCCCATTGCTTTTCCCTGCTAACGGACACCAGTCCAAAGGAAAACCGTTTGAATCACGGGCGTTTGCATAGCCATCCGCATCTCCATCACTGCAGCCATTGATGCTGGGTGTGCCAGCCGGCGGCGCATAACTGGGACAATAGTCGTAAGTCCCTACGATGCCGTCTCCATCGGGGTCCGGGCATCCTAAAATTGTCCCCGCTTCTCGCGGACACCGGTCATACGGATTACTGAACCCGTCCCCATCATCATCCGGACAACCAAATTGAAATTGCGGAGGGGGTGCGTAGACAGATGGGCACAGGTCAAGGCTATTCCGAACGCCATCGCCATCGAGGTCGTTTGAAGTCGGCGAACCCAGTGATGAAACCAATTGTGTCCCACTACTGCCAGAGGTCGAAACCGGCGTGGTCGTCGCGGTAGGTGTCGCAGGCACTGGCGTACGCGTTGGGGTTGGAGCGGCTGGTAATCCGCCGTTGTTCACGCCGCATAGGTAGAGTGAGAATGCTTTTTCCGCGTATTGGGGGGCGTTATTGCCATTGTTCCCCGTCACGCGGAAGCCGTCCGACGAGTCTCTTAAGGTGACAATGGGTCCGTTGGGCGTGGTAAATATCTTTCTCGATGGTACGGGCATCGAGATGAGATCGACAAGTGGAATCGACACGATGAGCACGCCAAGCCCCCCGCGCGCATGATACACATCAAGATTGTTTCGCAGGCACCACAGTGAATAGTTTTCTGCCATACTGGGGCTCAAGCGTCCATCGGTAAATCCCCCCCACGAACCGGCTCCACTCCCTTGTGCGCCGCAGGAAACACTGATGGTTAAGATCCAACCGCTCTGACTCTGAACGGTCACATCATATGTCCCGTCAGACGGAATCGTGTAACTCAGGGTTGACGCGCCGACCGCATCAAAACTGGATGGTCCGGTGACTGCCAGACGAATTAGATTGGGATCTCCTGGGTTGCCGGTAGAAGCGGTCACGGTTGCCGCGATAGTCTCGCCTGCTGAGAAAAAGAAAGCTCCTGAGTTTCGGCTGATAAATTCATCATATGAGCCGCTCAATCCGCCTACCGAATTACATCCAGCGCTCGCATCGGCGGTGCGTAAGAAAGGCGCGATTGCTGAGGCGACCAGCACCATTGCTACCAGGAAGACCGAAAGCATGTGCCGACGGTTCATGAGCCACCACCTATTTGTTGCACGGCGTCGGCGAGATCTTCTATTGTGCTGTTGAATTGGACACTCTGAATGAGCGTCAGCACATCGGGTTCTTGCAAGGGGATTTCGCCGCTCGATGTCTGGACGAATACAAGCCCTAAGAGGCGCTCATTGATAGTCCATAAATAAAATCCACCATCGAAGAAATCGGGAGCCGAAACCGTTGCGCGCGTAATTGTTGGCTGCCCCTCGATTTGTGGCATCGGGCTGGCGATGGACCGATCTAAACTAAGCGCTTGATTTGCCCCAATGTAGTCCAGGAACCCCATCAGCATGGCGTCAAGCTCGCTGTCACTGGAAACCTGGTTTTCAGCGAACAGTAAACTGAGCCAGACGGTAATCTCACCTGGGGCGTAGGGCTGAGTTCCCGGACGGGTCAAGATCGCTGCATCACTGGTGAAGACAAAAGCGTTGTTGTCTACATATCGGGAGTCGAAGGTCCATTTGGACGGGTAGAGCAGCGAGAAAATGTTGTCCCCGAAAATTAAGGGAACATACTCTCCCTCTACACTCGGGTCCTGTGCCCTGACCGCATGTGGCATTAATGCCCATGTCATAAAAAGTGTCAGGCAGCAGGTGAAAAGGATACCCAATCGCTTCACAAAATATCTCCTTTGGCGTGTCGTTCATCCGTCGCCCTCAATCGGCGTCGGTTGAGAAAATAATCTTCGTTTCCTGACATGTACTTCGGCGACAGCATTTACCCGAGCTATCAGGAGGGCAACCGTCAGAGTCGTGTGCTAGAAACAAGAAGGGGCGCGAGTCTATCCTTGATATGCTTCCACTGTCAATACGCCGAGCGTACGCCTCGCATTCACCTCTCGACAACCCGCCCAACTCGTGCTACACTGTATGTCGTCATTGAGCAGAACGTGGGCAGCCCCCACGTTTTCGTTTATGTCGCGGGTCTATCGCACCCCCTGTGATGCTTCCCGACCCTTCTTCCTTCCTCTGATTTTACGTTTTACTGGAGCCTGGTAGTCTGAGCTATGAGAAGCGAATTTGAAGTCGCCTTTAATGAAATTGCGGAGCTGCGCAATCTCCCGCGCGACATCGTGCTGGAAGCGCTCTCCAACGCGCTGATGTCGGCGTATCGCCGCGATGCGGGCATCGGCAATGCCCAGCGCATCGAGGCGAATATCGACCCCACCACCGGGCGCGCCCGCGTCTTCGTCGAGAAAGAAGTCGCCGAAGAAGTCCTCGATCCGCGCACAGAAGTAGACCTGGATAAGGCGCGCTTTTATGAGCCGGAGGCGCAGGTCGGCGACATCGTCATGGTGATGGTCGAAGGCTCGATGAAGAAGTACGGGCGCATCGCCGCGCAGACCGCCAAGCAGGTCATCCTGCAAAAAATACGCGAGGCGGAGCGCACGCAGCTCTTTGAAGAATTCAGCGTCCGCGAGGGCGATCTCGTCAACGGCACCGTGCAGAGCCTGAACACGAACCTGATCACTGTTAGCCTCGGACGTGCCGAGGCGATTATGCCACGCACCCAGCAGATCCCTGGCGAGCGGTTCAAGCCGCATGACAAGCTGCGCGCCTACATCATGGAAGTCAAGAAATCCAACCGCGGACCCCAAATCATCCTCAGCCGCGCGCACCGCGACATGCTGCGCCGCCTGCTGGAATACGAAGTGCCGGAAATTTACAACGGACAGGTTGAGATCAAGTCAATCGCGCGTGAGGCGGGCTACCGCTCTAAGGTCGCCGTCGCCGCACTCCAGGATGGCATCGACCCGGTCGGCGCGTGTGTTGGGATGCGCGGCGGGCGCATTCAGAACATCGTCAAGGAACTCCACGACGAAAAGATCGATGTCATCGAATGGAATCCGAACCAGGAGCAGTTCATCGCCAAAGCGCTCAGTCCGGCGCGTGTGACGGGCGTCTACCTGGAAGATGATCCGGACAGCGGGCGCACCGCCGTCGTCATCGTGCCGGATGACCAGCTCTCGCTCGCCATTGGCAAAGAGGGACAGAACGCACGCCTCGCCGCCAAGCTGACGGGCTGGCGCATCGACATCAAGAGTGTCACCGAGGCTGTTCAGGAAGCGCTCGAAAACCTGGATACCGCGCCGCTGAACACGCTCGCAAAGCCGCAGATGGATATGTTCGCGGAGGCGGAGCGCATCCTCGAAAAGAAGGCGCTCAACCGCGCGGTCCAGCCAGAGGAATTCGCGCTGCTGGGCAAGCTGGCGGACGCGGTGCAGCGCAAGTGGATGCAGTCGCGCGAGGTCGTGCGCAAGGAACGCCGCGCTCAGATCGAAGCGGTCAAGCATACCCTGCCGCCCGGTGCGTTCCAGACGCCGATTGACGCGCTTGACCTGCCAGATGACATGAAAGAAGCCCTGCGTGCTTTTAGCACCGTCGGCGATGTCATGCTGGTCGCGCTTCTGGACGAACGTCGCATCAAGGCGAAGCTTGCAGAGTTCGACGATAACGCACTGGCGCTTGTACAGGATGCGTTGGCGCGCGTCGTTATCAGCGAGTATGTCGAGCCTGAAGTTGGCGAGGAAGCGCTTGTGCTCGACGAAGCGCTCATCGCCGACGCACAGCTCGAAGCGCAGCCTGTGGTCGCCGAGCCGCCGATGGTGGCACCGGTGACGGACGAGGGCGAGGAACTCGCCGCACTGCCGGATGCCTTCCCGGATCTGCCGGAAGCCGTCGCACCTGCCAAACCCAAGCCACAGCCGCAGCCACAGGCGCGCCCGCAGCGCACCTTTGAGCCTGCTCCCGCGCCCGCAGTCGTCGAGACCGAAGAAGACGAAGACGTGGACTCGGTTCTGGACAAGAAGGGCACCAAAGCGGGCAAGAACAAGAAAGGCAAGAAGGGGCGTCAGGTCATGTTCGACGAAGAACGTGGCGAGACGTTTGTCAAGCGCCAGCGCAAGGCTGGGCGCGGTGATTGGCAGGATTGGGACGATGAGTTGTAAGCCATGCCGCCGAAGAAAATCCCGATCCGAACCTGCGTGGTGTGCCGCGAAAAAGCCGGAAAGCGCGCGCTCGTGCGGATTGTCCGAACTGAGCATGGGATCATGGTCGATCCTGGTGGTAAAATGAACGGTCGTGGCGCTTATTTGTGCGAGCGCCCTGAGTGTTGGGAACGTGCGATGAACACCGATGTCCTGGCGAAAGCCCTGAAGACGACGTTGACATCCGAAGACCGCGAGCGATTGAGCGCTCGTCAGCGCCAAGCGGCACCGTAGCTCATGGTACGCCCGGCACTGTTTGCCCACACCGAATTGCATATGCGACTTAACGCGGGTCGGGGACTGCTGCGCATCTAAATGCGTTGGCGCCGTTCTCCTCCCGCTTTGTGGAGGAAAGAATGGCTCAGGAAAAGCAGGTAATACTTGTCCCCGACTATCTGAGTGTCCGCGATCTGGCGGAACTCATCGGCGCAAACCCGATTGAAGTGATGAAGCGGTTGATTGCCAACGGCATCATGGCGGCGATCAACCAGCAAATCGACTTCGATACTGCTTCGATCATCATCGAAGAGATGGGTTTCGAGGCACAATCGGCAACGGCGGTCGCGCAGAAGGCGGAAAAGGAACGCCGCGCCGCGACTGCGCAGACCTGGCGTAAGATGTACCGCGACGAGAAGCCGGAAAGTCTCCAGGTTCGCCCGCCCATCGTCACCATCCTCGGTCATGTCGATCACGGCAAGACCACGCTGCTCGATACCATTCGCAAGGCGCATGTCGCCGAAGGCGAAGCGGGCGGCATTACCCAGCACATTGGCGCTTACCGCGCCCAGCATAACGGACGCCAGATTACCTTTCTCGATACCCCAGGTCACGAGGCGTTCACCGCCATGCGTGCGCGTGGGGCGCAGGGTGCGGACATCGTCATTCTGGTCGTGGCGGCGGACGACGGCGTGATGCAGACGACCCGCGAGGCGCTGGCGCACGCCCAGGCAGCGAACGTGCCGATCATTGTCGCCATCACCAAAACCGACAAGCGCAATGCCAATACTGACCGCGTGAAACAGCAGTTGAATGACCTGGGGTTGGTACCGGACGATTACGGTGGTGACACCATCGTCGTGCCTGTCTCGGCGCAGCAGAACGAAGGGATTGACGACCTTCTGGAGGCGATCCTGCTGGTTAGCGACGAGTCTGAGATCGTCGCCAACCCCAAGAGTACGGCGAAGGGTGTCGTGCTGGAGTCCGAAATGGACAAGAACCGCGGCGTGATGACGACCCTGTTGGTCCTGAATGGATCACTCAACGTCGGCGAAGATCTGGTCGCCAACATGACCTACGGTCGCGTCAAGGCGATGTATGACGAGAAGGGCAAGCCCGTCAGGACGGCAGCACCATCCCAGCCTGTCTCAGTGCTTGGTCTGCATGACCTGCCGCAGGCAGGCGACAGCTTTGAGGTCGTCAAGAACGAGAAGTTGGCGCGCAGCATTGTGGAGGGACGCGAGGAAGAGGTGAGCGCTCTGAAGCAGCAGGGCGTGCGCAAGTCGCTGACGCTGGAAGATCTCTTCAGCCAGTTCCAGGCGAGCGAAGCGAAGGAACTCAACCTGATCATTCGCGTCGATGTTAACGGCTCGCTCCAACCGATTGTGGACGAACTGAACCACATCTCTGAGAGCAACTCGGATGGCATCCACATTCGCATTCTTTCGGCAGAGGTTGGCAACATCAGTGAAAGCGATGTGATGCTGGCGGCAACCACCAAGGCAATCCTGATCGGCTTTAATGTTGAGCCGGACAGCGCCGCGCGCCGCTCTGCCGATACCCAGGGTGTGGATATTCGTTCGTACACCATCATCTATAAGCTGTTCGAGGAGATCGAACTGGCGCTCAAGGGCATGCTCGAACCGGTCTATGCTGATAAGACGGTCGGTGTTGCCGAAGTCCGCCAGGTCTTCCGCATCTCGAAGGTTGGCACTATCGCCGGATGCATGATGCGCGAGGGCGAGGGTCGTCGTAACGCAAAAGCGCGTGTCAAACGTGGTGGGCAGATCGTCGCCGATAACCAGGGCGTCAGCTCACTCAAGCGCTTACAGGAAGACGTGCGAGAAGTTCGACAGGGCTTCGAGTGCGGCATTGGCTTGGCGAATTTCGAGGCGTTCCAGGTCGGTGACTTGATCGAGTTCTATGTCACGGAGCGGGTGAGTTAGCGGTGAGCATCAAACAAGATCGAATCGCCGGGCGCATCCGCCAGATCCTCAGTGTGCTCATCCTGCGCGAAGTCGCAGACCCGCGTTTGCAGGGCTTGACGGTCACAGATGTCGAAATCGACACAGAGCTGATGTATGCGCGGGTCTACGTCAATGCGCTCGGTGAAGAGGAGCGTATGCCGGAGATCATGGGCGCGCTCAAGCAGGCGAAGGGTTTCTTGCGCCGTGAGGTGGGCAAACGCCTGAGTCTGCGTCGCGTCCCGGATATGGGCTTCTACTGGGATGAGTCGCTGGATCGCGGCGCTCGTATGGATATTCTGATCAATCAGTTGGAGATTCCGCCCAAGCTGAAAGACGACGACGCAGATGACGCAGACGACGACTCCGAACTGGATTGAAGCGAGCCTTGCAATCGAGTGTGCCCATCGCATCGTGATCGTGGCGCATGTCAGCCCGGATGGGGACGCGATAGGCTCGATCCTCGCATTAGGCAACGCGCTCAAGCTGCGCGGCAAAGACATCGATATGGCGGTGGACGGTGGCGTGCCAGACTTCGCTGACTTCCTTCCTGGTGCCTGTTGGGTCAAGACCGGTCTCGATACGGGCGACTGGGACGTCATGGTCGCCCTCGACAGCAGCGATGTCAAACGTCTGGGGCGCTGCGGTGCGTATGCGATGGCGCACAGCCGCACGATCATCAACGTCGATCATCACCCCAGCAACACCTACTACGGGCATTATCACATCGTTATCCCCGCTGCTGTCTCGACGACGGAGATCCTCCAGCGGTGGTTCGTGCGTCTCGGCATCCCGCTCACGGTCGAAATCGCAACACCGCTGCTGACCGGCTTGCTGACGGATACGATTGGCTTCCGCACCGACAATGTTCGAGCGGAAACGCTGGCGCTCGGTCAGCTGTTGATCGACGCAGGCGCGCCGTATGCAGAAGTCGTGCAGCGAACGCTGAACAGTAAGTCGTATCGGGCAATCCTCCTCTGGCAGCGGGTTATTTCGACCGCCAGGCTGGAAGAAGGCATCATCAGCGCGGTGGTGCTCAAAGCGGATTGGCAGTCCCTCGGCTATCACGAAGAGACGGATGCCGGACTGGTGGGCTATCTAATTTCGACTGACGAAGCAAAGATCGCCGTCGTCTATAAAGAGACCGAGAATGGCAGCATTGACGTCAGTATGCGGGCGAAACTCGGCTTCGATGTCGCGGCGGTGGCGGTCGCGCTGGGCGGCGGCGGGCATGTCCAGGCGGCAGGCGCGAACATACCTGGCAGCGTTGAGGATGTCGTGAGCCGTGTGCAGCCGATGCTGCGCGCGGCGCTGAAGCGCTGAAGCACGCTCTTTTGAGGAATCTTCCCTGTTTGCATGTAGTATGCTTGATGGACAAAGTGATGTGTGATGAGGATTGAGCGATGGGTTGGCTTTTGCAGCCCTTGACGCTCACACATCATGCATCACCGACTACTTTCGACTATCCGAGGCGCGCGTGACACAAGAGCCAAAACCATCGGAAACCATTGATGTCCTGCTGGCACGCTGCCTCGCTAGAGATCAACATGCTTTCCAGGAGTTATTCGACCTGTACGCCGCCGGTCTGTACCGCCTGTGCTACAACCTGCTGCTCAATCGCGACGACGCGGAAGACGTAGCACAGGACTCGTTCGTCTACGCCTTCAAGAACCTCCATCGCTACGACCCCGCCAAATCCGCTTTCAAGACCTGGTTGTATACCATCGCCATTTCGCGCTGCCGCAACCAGTATCGCCGCAATCGCGTGCCGCTGCTCGATCTCGCCAACCTCTGGCATCAGCCGCCTGTCGCGCCCCAGCACGAATCGCCAGAAGCAATCTATGCCCATCGCTCGGCGCGTGAAGCGCTCGCATATGCCCTGACGCGATTGAACCCGACGCTGCGCGAAGCGGTGGTGCTGCGCTACGGGCATGGCTTGACATACCGCGAGATAGCCGACGTGATGGACTGCCCGGCGAAGACCGCGGAAAGCCGCGTCCGGTTGGCGCACGAAACGCTGCGCGGTGTGCTGCACAGCAGTGGTGGGGAAGGCTTGTTAGAGGAATTGTTGAGTTACTGATGTCCCATACCTGTCGTCAATGCCGCGCCGCGCTCTATCCGTATGTGCGCCGCGAGCTGACCCCCAACAAGCGACGCTTTGTCGCCCAGCATCTGGAGACGTGTACCACCTGCTACGCCGAGTATCGCCGAATCCGGGCGTTTGAGGGTGACCTTGGCGGCGCGCTTGCCCAGCTTGGTGTGCCTAGCCCGCTTCAGTTGGCGCATGTTTGGGCAGGCGTACAGACACAGATCGCTGCCCCCAACGAGGGGCACGGGTTGCACTTCCGAATGCGCTATGGCGCAGCGCTTGCGCTCCTCGTCGTGGCGCTGGTGATCCCTTGGCTCCTGCACCATCAGCAGTCCATGACGGTACCGCTGCCGCCGACGCCGCAAACGCAGACGCAATTGGTGACACATCCTGCTATCATCATTGCGATGGCGACGCCGAACGCGGTCACCATTCATGCCAGTGCGCCGTATACTGAGGCGACACCGGCATTCGCCCGTAATGACGCGCCCGACCTGAGCGCGACCCAGACACCATAACCAGAGCAACCGAAGAAGGACGCGAATGGCTGCAATACCCTCACCCAATCTTGTCTTGAGCGAGCGACCACGCCGCGCGAACGCCCATATTGCGGGAATCCCGATCACATGGGAGACGGCAGCGTATGTCGTCATCCTGCTGTTGGCGATCTTCACGCGCTTTTATGGCTTGGGCGACCGTGTGATGAGCCATGACGAAAGCCTGCACACGCAGTTTTCGTACAATCTCTATCGCGATGGCAACTTCCAGCATACGCCGCTCATGCATGGTCCCATCCTGTTCCATGCGGTCGCATTCTCGTACTTCATGTTTGGCGATAATGACTTCAGTGCGCGCCTGTACCCCGCCATCCTCGGCATCATCATGACGGTGCTGTTCCCCATCCTGTTCAAACGCTGGTTGGGCACATGGGGCGCGCTGTTGATGGCGGTGATGCTGCTGATTTCGCCGATCTGGCTGTTCTACAACCGCTACATTCGCGAAGACACGCCCAATATCTTCGCGGCATTCCTGATGATCTACTGCATCATGATGTATGTCGATGGACCGCTCAACCTGCGGCGGAAGGCGCGCTGGCTTTATATTGGCGCGGTGGCGCTGCTGTGGATGCAGGGGTCGAAAGAGACTGGTTTCATGTACATCGCCATCATTGGCTTGTTCATGACAGTCTACTGGGTTGTGCGGCTGTATCAGCACTTCCGCAAGACGCCATCGCGCACGCTGTTTGAATCGATCATCATCGGTGCGCTCTTTGGCGGTACTGTCGCGCTGATTATGTATATCGTCATCAGCATCGCCATGCAGCCCTATCCGACGCTAGAAGACCGCGCAGCTTACCTGGGGTCATCGTTCAGCGCGCTCCTGAGCGGGCAGGCGACCAGCATCGACTTCAACTCGTTCATCAACTGGACGCTGCTGACAATCGCCACGTTTGTAGGCATCCTCGCCGGGACGATGATCTTCAGCTTCCGACGTTCAGCGCGGCGTTTTCCCCTGGCAGAACTGATCGCGGTAATCCTGATCGCGTTCTCAGTCTGCATGGTCTTCATCTTCGTCGAGGAGCTTTCTCAGGTTCCCTCGCGCACCACGCCGACCACTGCGCCCGAACCGGGCACAGAAACCAGTGAAATCGTGACGACGCCGCAAAGCGCGGAAACGCCGGTCATCGTCGCAACCTGGGTAGCTGCCGCTGTCGTCGTCGTCGCGGTACTCTACGGCACACAGCGCGGGATGTGGCGCACGCTTCACCGCTTCCGCGAATTCGATATGATGCTGATGATGGGGTCGCTTGTGCTGCCCTGGTGTACGCCCGTCCTGATCAAGTTGACGGGCTTCAGCCCGACGGATTACTCGCCCGGCGGCATCCAGCGCGCGGTGCTGCTCGGCGCGCCGATGTTCATCATTGCCGCTGTGCTGGGACTGACCTGGAGTTGGAAGCGCTGGCTGATCTACACTGCCTGCTTTTATGTCCCGTTCGTGTTCTTTTTCACAACCATGTTCACCAATCCTAACGGGCTGGCGACGGGTGTTATCGGCAGCCTGGGCTACTGGCTGGAACAGCAGGGCGTGCGCCGAGGCAGCCAGCCGCAGTATTACTATCAGCTCATTGTGATGCCGATCTATGAGTATCTTCCGATCGTCGGCAGTGTCCTGGCGATGTTCGCTGGGACAGTGTTGTTCTGGAACCGCCGCCGCGACGAAATCGATGTCAATGCCAGCGAAGAGACACTCGCCCGCCGCGCGCGCATGAAGGAACTCTATGCTGAGACGGGCGGGAAGTGGAAACTCAGCGTCGTTGACGCGCCTGAGGACGCGTCGGGGTTGTTCGAGGAGGACAAGCCGAAGCACAAGCTGACAACCTTTGAGACGCCGTCACCCGCACATGCGGAATATCTGGCGCTCACCCTCGAAGAACGCGCGGCGCAAAAGCCGTTTATGCTGACGCGCATGTCGTTCGTGCTCTTCATGGCATGGATGTCGGTGATGAATCTGATCGCCTTTACGCTGGCGGGCGAAAAGATGCCCTGGCTGGGCACTCACCTGACAGTGCCCATGATCATCATCACCGCATGGTACTTCGGCACGGTGATCGAAAAGATCGAGTGGACAGCCTTCCTGCGTCGCGGTTGGCTGCTGCTGATTCTGCTGCCGCTGTTCTTCGTGATCCTGTTCCAGGCGCTTTCCCCATTTGTGTTCGGTGGACAGTCATTTGGGCTGGATGTGGTGTCGCTTCAGCGAACGATGGAGTTCGTCGGCGTGCTGGCGGTTGGTGCGTTGATCGCTTTTTTCATCTGGCGCGTGACGGCACAGACAGGTGCCATGCATTTGCGACGGATGATTGGGGTGGCGGCATTTACGCTTCTGAGCGTGCTGACGCTGCGCACTGCCTGGGTCGCCGCGTTCATCAACTATGACTTTGCCAACGAGTATCTCGTCTATGCACATGGCGCGCCGGGCTTCCGCCTCATGATGGAGCAGGTCGAGGACATCAGTCAGCGCACGACCAATGGTATGGACATCCGTTTTGCATGGGGCGGTAACGCCTGGCCCGCAAGCTGGTACTTCCGCGATCTCCCCAATGCATCCTTTTTCGGCAATAACCCGACGCCTCAGGTCTTTACCGACGCGGTCGCGGTCTACGCCAGCGATGACATTCGCAGTCGTGTCGAACCGCTGCTGGAGGACCGCTTCGTTCGCTTTGAGTACACACGCATGTGGTGGCCCATGCAGGATTATTTCAGCCTGACGGCGTCGCGCGTCGTCAACGCTTTCGACCTGACACCCACCAATGTGCAGGCGTCGCAAATCCGGCAGGGCATCTGGGACATCTGGTGGGCGCGCGACTACCGCCGCTATGGCGAGGCGACGGGCGGCAGCTACAGCCTGACCGCCTGGCCCGTGAGCGAGGGCATGAGCTTTTACGTGCGCCGCGATGTTGCCGCGCAAATCTGGAATCTCGGCGTGGGCGACACAAGCATCGTGGATGCCTCCGCTGTCGACGAGGTGAATCAGTGCGTCGCCAACTGGCAGCCCCTGGTGGCGGACGTTGTCTTCAGCGCCCCGACGAGTTCGACGCTCAACAAGCCGGTGGACATCGCTTTGGGCGATGACGGACAGGTGTATGTGGCAGACGAGTTCAACAACCGTGTTATCGTGTTCGACCAGGAAGGGCGCTATGTGACGGAATACAACACCTCCGGCAGCGCCAGCGGCTTGTTCACGCGCCCGAATGGGGTCGCCGTCGGGCTTGAGGGTGGCTTGGTGGTCGCGGATACCTGGAACTATCGTGTGGAGGTGCTCGACGCGCAAGGCGTGCCTCTGCGCGGTTGGGGGCAGGTTGGGCAGTTTGGCGTCGCGGCGCAGACCGAGCCAGAAGATGGCTTGTGGGGTCCGCGCGATGTGGCGACGGATGCGGAAGGCAATATCTATGTGGCGGACACGGGCAACAAGCGCATCCGCGTCTATGACCCAGAAGGCAACTTGCTGCGTGATATTGGCAGCGGCGGCACAGACATTGGGCAGTTAGAGGAGCCAGCAGGCTTGGCGATCCATAACGATGGGCGCTTGTTCGTCGCCGACACCTGGAACCGCCGCGTCAGCGTCTTCGACATCGAAGGCTCGCCGATGTACACGTTCCCGGTGCGCGGGTGGTACGAAGATCTGGGCAACCGCCCGTATCTGGCGCTGGACGAAGGGCGTGACCGCCTGTATGTGAGCGACCCGGATGCCGCGCGCGTGCTGGTCTACGACACACGCGGGAACTGCATCGGCTCGTTTGGGCAGCCGGGCGACGCGCCCTTCGCGCCGAACCAGTTTGGGACGACGGGAGGCGTGGCGGTCGATGATCAGGGACGTGTCTACGTGGTGGATTCGCGGGGCAACCGCGTGCTGCGTTTCGCGCCGTTCGAGGTGCCAGTCGCGCCCGCCGCGCAGGGGTAAAGGGCGTTCGATAAGGACGAAAGGGGCGGAACATCTCGCAGATGTTCCGCCCCTTTTTGATTACACGCCGAACGCTTTTGATGATTTTGCGCATGGTGATCCTGAATCGTTACACTCACCTCCACATTATACCGATGGATCGCATTCACCATGACCGACTCCCTGATCCCCATCCTCCCCTCCGTCCAAACATTCCTCGCGCGCGCGCAGAAGTTGCTGATCGGCGGCGAGTGGCTGCCTGCCGCCAGCGGCGAGACATTCGCCACGCTCAACCCGGCGACCGGACAGCCGCTGACGCGCTGCGCGGCGGGTGACAAGGCAGATGTTGACCGCGCGGTGGCGGCGGCGCGGGCGGCATTCTCGGCATGGGCAGCGCTTATGCCTGCGCAGCGTGAGCGCCTGCTGCATCGCTTCGCCGACCTGATGGAAGCGCACAAAGAGGAACTGGCGCAGCTCGAAACGCTCGACAACGGCAAGCCGTTTAATGTGGCGTTCAATGTCGAGATCAATGTCGCCATCGGGCAGATGCGCTTTTACGCCGGGCTGCCGACCAAGATCACGGGCGAGACATACCCGGTGTCATCGCCGGGTTTCCTCGTCTACACGCGACGCGAACCCGTCGGCGTCTGCGGCGCGATCACGCCGTGGAATTACTCACTCGTGATGGCGACGCAGAAGATCGGTCCCGCGCTGGCGGCGGGCAACACGCTCGTGCTCAAGCCCGCCGAGCAGACGCCGCTGACCGCGATCCGCCTGGCGGAGCTGGCGCTGGAAGCCGGCATCCCGCCCGGCGTCTTCAACGTCGTCACGGGCTTTGGCGAGACGGCGGGCGCGGCGCTGACAGCACACTATGACGTCGATAAGGTCGCCTTTACCGGCTCAACCGAGGTCGGCAAGGCGATTGCGCGGTCAGCAGCGGGCAACCTCAAGCATGTTTCGCTCGAACTCGGCGGCAAGTCGCCGCTGATCATCTTCGACGACGCGGACGTAGCAGCGGCATCCGAGGCTGCGCTGTGGGCGATCTTCGCCAACAGCGGGCAGAACTGTGTCGCCGGGTCACGCCTGTTCGTGCAGGCGACCGTCTATGACCAGGTGTTGGCTGCGTTAGCGGAGAAGGCGCGCGCGCTCAAGGTCGGCAGTGGGCTGGATCGCAGCGTGCAGTTGGGTCCGCTGATCTCGCAGGTGCAGCTTGAGCGCGTGATGGGCTACGTTGGGCAGGGCGCGGCACAGGGTGCGGCGCTCGTCACAGGTGGCGAGCGGTTGGGTGGCGATCTGGCAGGCGGCTACTTCCTACAGCCGACGATCTTCGCCGATGTGCGCGATGAGATGAAGATCGCCGCCGAAGAAATCTTCGGTCCCGTCCTGTCCGTGCTGTCGTTCGAGAGCGAAGACGAGGTGATCCGCCGCGCCAATGCCACGCGGTTTGGGCTGGCGGCGGGCGTCTGGACGAATCACCTCGGACGCGCGCACCGGATGGCGGCGGCGCTCAAGGCGGGCGTCGTCTGGATCAACACTTACGACTGGTTCGACCCGTCGGTGCCGTTCGGCGGGATGGGCGAAAGCGGCTACGGGCGCGAGCTTGGCGCGGATGTGATGGACATGTATACGGAACTGAAGTCGGTGTGGGTGAAGATTGAGTAGCGAGTGATGAGTAACGAGTAGGGTCACATGCAAATCGACTTGACAGGCAAGGTCATCATCATCACGGGTGGCGGGAGCGGCATCGGGCGGGCGAGCGCGCTGGCGTTCGCGGCGGCAGGCGCGCGCGTCGTCGTCGCCAATCGCACGCTGGGTAAGGCGGAGGCGGTCGCGAGCGAGATCGCGGCGGCGGGCGGCGAGGCGCTGGCGCTGGGGGTGCAGGTCGAACACGGCGAGGATGTGCGGCGGATGATCGCGGAGACGGTCGCGCGCTTTGGGGGCGTTGATGTCCTTTTCAACAACGCAGGCATCAGCCCGTCCGGCAGCGTGACGGAGATCAGCGAGGACGATTGGGACGAGTGTCTGAACATCGACCTGAAGAGCGTCTTCCTGGGCGCGAAATATGCCATCCCGGAGATGGTGAAACGCGGCGGCGGCGTCATCCTGAGCAATGCCGGGACGTTCGGCATCCGAGCGGCGAAGGGCAAAGCGGCGTATTCGGCGGCAAAGGCGGGCGTGATCAACCTGACGCGCGCCATCGCGCTCGATCATGCGCGGGAAGGCATTCGCTGCAATGTGATTTGCCCTGGTTATGTCGATACGCCGTTGACGGCGGGTGTGCCCGACGACGCGCGTGACGAATTCCTGGGGCGTTACCAGCCGCTGCCCGGTGTGATCCGGGCGGATGAGATCGCGCAGCTCGCGGTCTATCTCGCGTCGGATGCCGCGCGCATGATCACGGGGCAGACCTTCGTCCTCGACGGCGGGCAGCAGGCGGGGCTTTATGCATAATGTGTACGCGCACAATGTATTGCGCCCCTACAATGTCTCGATTAATCGCCGCAGCACGCGCACGGCGGTCTGATATTCCGTGAGCGAGATGTGCTCGTACGGCGTGTGATCGAGCGCGCTGTCGCCGGGTCCATAGGCGACCATCGGGCATGTCCACTGAGTGCCGACGACGTTCATATCGCTCGTCCCGGTCTTGACGACAAAGCTAGGCGTCATGCCCTCCGCGCGAATCGATGCCAGGAAGGCGCGCACGAGCGCATTGTTTTTGCCACCGACGTAGGTGCGCTCTGCGCCATAGGCGACGAACGATCCCTCGCCGCAGAACGGGCGAATCGCATCGAGCGCTTCTTCCGATGTGAGGGTCGGCGGCAGGCGGAGACTGATGGTAACAACGCAGGTCTCGGTCAGATGGTCGGTGGAGGTGTTGACTGAGCGCAGATAGGTCAGTATGCGGTCGAAGGCGCGCGACTTTCCCTCGTTGTGCGCGTCTGCCCAGCGCTTAACGGCGTTCCAGAAATCGACACCGCGCTCGGTGATGCTCGCCTCAATTCCCGCCGTATGGGTGATGGTGCGCGTGACGGTGTAATCGAAGATGACGCGCCCCTTGTAACCCAGGGTGATTCGCCCCGCGCTGCTCGGCTCGCCGATCACGACCATCGTCGGTTCCGGCAGGGTGGCGAGGACATGGTTCGCGCCCTTGCTGGTCGCCGCCTCTTCTTCGACCGCACCGACGACGAGCACCCGCCAGTCCTCCGGGATGTTCGCCTGCGCTGCTGCTTCTGCGAAGGCGCAGAGTGGTCCTTTGGCGTCCACGCTGCCGCGCCCAAATAGCATGTCGCCTTCGACGCGCACGGGCAGCTCGCCGGGGAAGGTGTCGATGTGACCAAGCATCAGCAGCGTCCTGGGCGCGTCGGGGTCGCCGCGCAGTCCGCAGGCATTGCCCGCCGGGTCGATATACGCGGAAAAGCCCTGTTCAGACATCCACTGCGTCAGGTAGGCGACGGCGGCGCTTTCATGCGTGGTCGGGCTGTAGCGTTTGACGAGTGCTTCGAGTAGCTGCGACATGATCTTCTTTCTAAAGCAAGAATGCATTGAAACACGAAGAGACGGAGGGCACCAAGGTACGTATCTGCGCGGGCGCACACGCGGGTGCGCCCCTACGAACACGATCCTGTAGGGACGCCATTCATGGCATCCGCTGAAGTATTCGGATGATCTCATCGGTCGTTGCTGCCGTGCTTCCCATGTGTGCTATTCCATAGCAGGCGTTGGTGAGCGTCTGTGCTTCGGCTCGATATCCCAGGAATTCGAGCAGCATGGCAGTGCTGAGGAGCGCTGCGCGCGGGTCGGCGATGCCCTTGCCCGCGATGTCCGGCGCGCTGCCATGCACTGGCTCGAAGACGGCGGGGCGCCCAATGCCGAGATTGGCGCTGGGCGCGATGCCCAACCCGCCTGTCAGCCCGGCGGCGAGATCGCTCAGGATGTCGCCGAACAAGTTGGTCGTCACGATCACGTCGAAGCGCGCCGGGTCTTGCACGAGCCGCATCGCCGCTGTATCGACCAGCATCTCCTCCACCTCAAGATCGGCATAACCCGCCGTGACTTCAAACGCGACGCGGCGGAACAGCCCGCAGGTCTCTTTCAGCACATTCGCCTTGTGGACGATCGTCAGCTTGTGGCGGCGCAGCAGCGCCTGCTCACAGGCGGCGCGGACAATGCGCTCGGAGGCGCGGCGCGTGATGACGCGCTCGGCGATGGCAGTCGCGCCGTCGTCCTCGACGCGCTCGCGCCCGCTGTACAGCCCTTCGGTGTTTTCGCGCACGATCAGCAGGTCGATGTCGCCTGCGCGGGCAGGGCGCAGATTGGCGAACAGGTCAAAGCGCTTGCGCAGCGCGAGGATTGGGCTGCGGTAGCCTGCGACCTTGTCCATCGGCGATTGTGTCGCGCCGAAGAGGATGGCGTCGCTCGCTTCGCAGAGCGCCAGCGTACTGGGTGGCAGCGCATCGCCGCCCTGTTGAAAGGTCGCCCAGCCCGCATCGGCATACTGTAGCGTCAGCGGCAGGGCGAACGCTTCGAGGACGCGCGCGGCGGCGGGGACGACTTCTTGCCCGATGCCGTCGCCGGGGATGAGGGTGATGATTGTCATTCTTGCGCGCGTATCCTATGAGACTCCTATAGGCACAGCATCATGATCCGGAAGCAGCGACTCGGCGTTTCGAACGGTTGGCGTGCTATAGGCTGCCATCATCACGAACATGACCGCGATGGCGCAGATCACCATGATGAAGCCGATCCCTGCTCCCGCCCCAGTGCCGACCAGCCAGCCGAACGACCCCGCCAGCACGCCGCCTCCCGCGAATGCTGGCTCCATCACACGATCCGCGAGCGGTCCCGCGATCAGTGAGGCGAGCGGATTGACCAGCCAGGCGATCATGCGGCGGGCAGAGAAGACCTTCCCCTGGATTTCTGGCGGGACTTTTGCCTGCCAGATCGCTTGATTGGAGCTGTTGACGAGCGGTGTCGATAGTGAAAACAGCAGTGCCGCGACGATCCAGCCCAGCAGCCCGCGCCCAACCCCAAAGATGAAGAGCGCACCCGCACCCCCGATCAACCAGCCGAGTACGACGCCAATGACCTTGCGCTTGGGTCCTCCCCAGGCGGAGAGAGCGAGACCGCCCACGACTCCGCCGATGCCGATCACCGAGTAGACCAACCCCATGCTCGCCTCGTCACTGTTGGTGCGGGAGAGGAGGAGTGGTGAAAGCAGGGTCATGCCGATGCTGGCGAAGAAGTTGCCCCCCATGAACAGCAGTTGCAGCCCAAGGAGGCTCCTGCGCGCGAAGATGAAGCTGAAGCCGTACTTCGCTTCTTCCCAGAGATTGAGCGGCTGCGCAGTCGTATCTGCCTGTCGTTCCGGGTTGGGGACGTGGATGACCAGCAGTGCGCCGATGGCGGCGACAAATGTGATGATGTCGAGCGTCATGATGCCGCCCAACCCCAAGCCTGGGATCACCAGTGCGCCCAGCGTAACCCCTGCCAGCAGCGCCGCCGCCAGGCTGGGCGCGAGGATGCCCGCCGCGCTTTCCGCCAGCCCGAAAAGCGCATTGGCGCGCGTGTAATCCTCTTTTTTGACCATCAGCGAAATGGCGGCGCTGTAGGCGGGCCATTGGAAGGTCTGGAATGCCCCGCTGATGAACGCCGAGACGTAGATATGCCAGATTTCGAGTTGATTGGTGCTGAAGAGGATGAAAATGACGATGGTGGATAAGCCCGCACCCAGGTCGCTCAACATCATCGTCAGCTTGCGATCCCAACGGTCTACAAGTGCACCGGCGATGGGACTAAGCAGGATGAGCGGGAGTATCGAAAAGAACCCGACCAGTGCCAGCGCAGTCGCCTGTCCCGTCTTGTCCCATGCCCAGATGCTGAGGGCAAACGCCGTCATGGCGCTGCCCGTGAGCGAGATAAACTGCCCGAAGGCGACGAGTCTGAACGCGCGCATTACGGCGAGACCACCGGCAGGTTGTTGCAGCTTCCGTTAGACAAGACCTGCATCGTCGGTATCCAGGCATTGACGATCACACCGTCGCTGCGTGTCGCACGCACCCAGCCGCCGCTGCCGAGTCGCCCGTTCGCCGTATAGGTTTGTCCGGGCTGCGCCTGATCAAACAGGAATGACGGGTCAGCAGTGGGTTGGGTGTAGACAAAGGTGGGCGAGGCGAAGCTGATGATGCATGGTCCCGCCGTCGTGGGTGTGGGTGATGGTGACGGTGTGTTGGTCGCGGTGGGCGTCGGCGTCAGCGTGGGCGGGGGGTTAACGGTCTGGATGCCGCTGCAATCGCCAGTCGTCGTGACGACCGACGCGGCAACCCATCCGACGCGCCCGTTGAAGTTGATGTTATAGAACGCCCGATCCGGCGAGATGCCGATCACATCCGCCGTCGTGCTGGCGGGCATCGCACCCACGAGGGGCGAGTTGACATCCGCTGTCTGGCGGATGTTGGCGCCGCCTGCTGAGTTTGGCATGATCGTACAGGCGGAGACCACCGTCGGCGCGAGCGTTGCTTCGACTAACGCGGGCTGCGTCGCGCCGGTGACCGGCGCGCTGTTTCCTTCGCAGGTATCCGCGCTGATCGGTGCGAAACACAGGCTGAACGGCTCAGGGTTGGGCGAGCCGCTCTGGATGACTTCGATTTGATAGGAGTTCGTGCCGGGAGCGATGAGGAGCCGTGCACCCAGCAGATCCGCGCCCACACTGCCGCTGACGGCACCAGTCGCCGCATCGACCAGGCGGATGCGTGCCCCCGTATCGAGCAGTGCATTTTCGATATACAGGAAACCTGGCTCCGGCAGCGCATTCAGTCGGTAGAGCACCACTGGGAACTGCGGAGAAACCTCGCCGCTGGTCAGCGCGCTCGGCGCGAGGATTTCCACATTGATGGGCACTTCCGCGCCGATATTCAACGCCACATTCGCGGCGCTTCCATCCAGCGTGGCGACGCGCACGGTATAACTGCCGGCGAGCAGAAAGGCGTTCAGGGTCAGCCCCGCTTCTGCATTGGGGTTGACGGATGCGGCGATCACTTCGTCGCCGAGCAGCACACTCACGATGGGCGGCGCGGCGTCGCTGATGGCGATGATCGAAACGCCGCGCGCGTCAGGGAGTGTGTAACTGGCGCTGAAACTGCTGCCTTGCCCGACCGCAGCGACCAGCGGCTGACCACTGGCGAGGATGCCATCCTGCGCGCTCGCCATCGAAGTGAACGCCAGTAGGCTGATAAGCAGAAGCGCGAGGAAGAAACCAAATCTCTTGTGGGTCATTATTGAGTTCTCACCGTTACGGAAACGCATCGTTCCATTTTAGGATGAAACCTCATGCGATACCACACAGATGCCGAGCTATGTCGTCTGAAATCGTGCTGCCAGCATTGGCACCAGCCCGCCCGCGTCGTAGATCGCCTGTACCGAGGGCGACAGGCGCGGAAAGGTGAAGATCTGCCCAGCCGCGCGGACTTCCGCTTGTTCGATGTCAATTTCGACCGTCTCACCGGTACGGATGACCTCGCGCACGCCCGCGCAGACGATTGGCAGGATGCCCTGGTTGATGCAGTTGCGTAAGTAGATGCCGCCAAACGACTCGGCGATGATCGCCCGCACGCCGCAGAACTTGAGCGCGGTGACCGCCTGCTCGCGGCTGCTGCCGTTGCCCCAGTTGCGCCCGGCGATGATCACATCACCCGGCAGGACACTGGCGGCAAAGGTCGGATCGAGATCTTCGAGGGCTTTCGAGGCGATCTCTTCCTTCGCCTTCAAGGTATAGGTGTACTTACCAGGGAAGATGACATCGGTATTGACGTTGTCGCCGTAGACCCAGACGCGATGGGTTGACATGTCGAAAGCTCCTTAAACCAGAAATTCCGCTGGATCGGTAATGCAGCCGGTGAGCGCGCTGGCGGCGACCACATACGGGCTGGCGAGATAAATCCCTGCGCTGGCAGTTCCCATCCGTCCTTTGAAATTGCGATTGCCGCTGCTGATCGTCTGCTCGTCCGGCGCGGGGATGCCCATGTGATTGCCCATACACGGACCGCAGCCCGGCGTGTTGATCGCCGCGCCCGCCTCGATCAGCGTCGCCAGCACGCCGGTCTGCGCAGCCTTGAGCATGACCTGGCTGCTGGCGGGGTTGATAACGAAGCGGATGCGGACGTGCCTTCCTTTCAGCACGCGCGCCGCTGCTTCCAGATCTTCGTAACGACCATTGGTGCAGGTGCCGAGAAATGCCTGCTGGACGGGCTGACCGACCGCCTGCGAGAGTGGGACGACATTGGCGGGGCTGTGCGGCAGGGCGATCTGCGGCTCCAGTCTGCTCACGTCGAGCTGGTACTCGTCGGCATAGATCGCGTCGGCGTCGGGATAAATCGCGCTGTAGGGACGCCATTCATGGCGTCCGTTTGTATCGTGCCCACCGCGTTGTTCCCGTCGCATGTCGAGATAATCAAACACCGTCTGGTCAGGCGGCATGTACGCGCTCATTGCGCCGAACTCCGCCATCATGTTGGGGAGGACGGGGCGTTCATCGAGCGAAAGCGATGAAAGGGTATTGCCCGCGAATTCGACCGCGCGGTAATCGCCACCCTCGACACCGCGGTCGCCGATGATGCGCAGGGCGATGTCCTTCGCCGTCACGCCGGGGCGCAGCGCGCCGTCGAGCGTAATGCGCATCGTCTCCGGAACGCGCCACCACAGCGTCCCGGTCGCCCACAGCGCCGCCATCTCCGTACGTCCTACCCCTGCGCCGAACGCGCCCAGCCAACCGAAGTGGGGCGTATGGCTGTCCGAGCCAAAGATCGTTTCGCCGGGGAGGATGAGCGCCTCTTCGCTAATGACCTGATGGCAGATGCCGCGCCCGACCTCGAAGAAGTGGGCGATGCCCTGTTCCTGCACCCAGGCGCGGATTTCGGCATGATTCTGCGCGTGTTCGGTCGTCGGCGCTGGGACGGCGTGGTCGAGCGTGATGGCGATGCGGTCGGGGCGTGCGATGCGCGACGCGCCGATTTCGAGGAATGTCCTGCGGATGGCGGCGCTGTTGTCGTGACTGAAGATCAGGTCAGGCGTTACATCCACGATGTCGCCCGCGCGCAGCGACGACACCCCGGCGGCGCGCGCGAGTGCCTTTTCGGCAAAGGTGTAGGCGGTGGGCTGTGTTGTCATACCGGATTTTCCTAAGCCCCTACCGTCGTCGCATCGTGCAGCAGCGCGTCGATCTCTTCAATCGTCAGCGCGCGTGTGTCGGCGCGGCGCTTGACCTCCTGCGTGAGCGCCTTCAGCGTGTCGTCCGTCAGAGTTAACCCCAGCGTTTCTGAGCGCGCCTTGAGTGTGTTCCAGCCCATCAGCTTGTGCCCCATCGCGATCTCGCGCGTCAGCCCGAAGTCCTCCGGACGCAGAATTTCGTAGGTGTTGGGGTCGGCAAGCACCGCCTTGGCGTGAATGCCTGCCTTGTGGATGAAGGCGCTCGACCCCGTGATGTAGTTGCTAAACGGGATTTCCAGCTCGCACAGGTCGGCAATCATGCGGTCGATTCGCGGCAGCAGCGGGAGGTGATATTTTTCGACATAGCGCTTGTCCAGCGTGTACAGCCGCGCGACCAGCCCGCCGAGCGGTGTGATGCCATTGCGCTCACCAATGCCGAGCACCGTCGTGTCGATATGCGTCGCGCCCGCTTCTAGCGCCGCCGCTGCGTTGGCGATGGCACAGCCGCTGTCGTTATGCCCGTGAAATTCGACATCCAACCCGGTCAGCCGCACGAGCTGCTTCACCATGTTGTAGACCTGAAGCGGTGTCGCCACGCCGACCGTGTCCGCCACTCCCAGCCGATCCACGGTGCCAATCGCTGCGACCGCGAGGTAAATGCGCAGCAGGTCGGCTTCGCGGCTGCGAAAGGTATCCTCGGTCGAGAAGCGCAGTGTGATGTTCGGCGACTGCGTGCGCACCCAGCTCGTCACCTCCTCCATCAGGTCGATGATCTGGCGGATGCTCTTGCCGTGACTGTGCTGGATGAGCTGCGGAGAGGTGCCGATCACGATGTCCAGCCCATGCACGCCTGTGTCGAGCGCGCGGGCGGCGTCCTCGCGGTTGCAACGGATGTGGGTGACGATGCGGGCGCGCAGCCCGGCGCTCGTCAGCGCGCGGATGTCCGCCTCACTCTGCGGCGACGCGACAGGTGAGGTCATTTCGATGATCTCGACGCCGAATTCGTCAAGCAGATGCGCCATCTCGAGCTTTTGCGCGGTGGTGAAGTGCGCTGTGCTGAACTGCTCGCCTTCGCGCAGCGTCGATTCGATGATTGAAAAGTGGTCAAATGGCATTTGTTCCCCTCTCACGATTTTCGAGTCAAAAGCAAACTAGCAGATTAGCAAACTAGCAGATTAGCTTGACAGCATCAAAGTCAACTGGAGAGCTTGGCACTTATCTCACTGAGCTATCAATTTAATGGGCTTTAAAGCGACTGAGCTAATTCGCTAATCTGCTAATTCGCTTCTTCCAGAACTTTCGCGACTATTTCCAGTGCGCGCATCAAATCCGACTCTTCGATGACCAGCGGCGGCAGCAGGCGCAGCACGGATGCCCCCGCAGGCAGCGCCAGCACGCCGCGCGCTTGCAGCGCCTTGAGCACCGGCGCGACTTTGCCGCGCAGCTCGACACCGATCATCAGCCCGCGCCCGCGCACCTCACGCACCGCGCTACCTGGCACGTTCGCTCGAAGGTAGTCGAACGCCCGCGCGCCCATCGCGCGCGCGCGCAGCACGAGATCGCCCGCAGGGACGCCATTTATGGCGTCCGCTGCCGACCCGCCGGACGTGGCGGTCAACACCCGCAGCGCCGCCAATCCCGCCGCGCACGCCAGCGGATTGCCGCCAAACGTGCTGCCATGTGCGGCAGGCGTCAGCGCGGGCAGATGCTCCGCGATCAGCACCGCGCCCATCGGCACGCCGCCCGCCATGCTCTTGGCGACGCACAGCAGGTCTGGCTGGATGCCGTCGTGCTGATGCGCAAAGAGATAGCCCGTGCGCCCAAAACCCGTCTGCACCTCGTCGATGATGAGCAGTGCGCCGCGCTGGCGGCAGAGCGCCTGTGCGGCTTGTAGGTAGCCCTCCTGCGCCGGATGCACGCCGCCTTCGCCCTGCACAACTTCCAGGATCACGGCGGCGGTCTGGTCGGTGACTGCTTCAGCGAGCTTGTCGCTGTTGTTGTAGGGTACATGTGTGAAGCCGGGGACGAGCGGCGCGAACGGCTCACGGTACGCCTTCTCCCACGTCGCGCTGAGCGATCCCATCGTGCGCCCGTGAAAGCCGCGCATGGTCGCCACGATGCCTGTGCGCCCTGTCAGGATGCGGGCGAATTTGAGCGCCGCCTCGTTCGCCTCGGTGCCGCTGTTGCACAGGAAGACGCGCGCCATGCCCGCCGCCGCGCAAAGCGCCGCCTGATATTCGGCGCGCACAGGATTGTGGAAGAGTTCCGGGCAGGTGAGGAGCGTCTCGCTTTGCGCGCGGATGGCAGCGACGATAGCCGGGTGGCAGTGTCCCAGGTTCGCCGATCCCTGCCCGCCGACGCAGTCGATGTAGCGATTGCCCGCGTCATCCCAAAGAGTCGCGCCCTCGCCGCGCACGATGGTGATGTCGCGCTTGAGGTAGACACCTGCCGCGTGTGTGTCTTCTAGCGCGGCAGCGTTGGATGGGCCGGAGTGAACCGCGAAGGCGCGAGGAACGAGAAGACCGGGTGTTGGGACGCCATGCATGGCGTCCGTATTTGTGGCGGCGTCCGGTGTTATCGTGCCGCGCTCGGCGGGCGGGGCATGCATCGCTCCTCCTGGCGTGTCGGTCGCGTTGGACGCACCGTTGCGCGTCCCGACGGTCGAGGAATCGGCGGACGCCATCAATGGCGTCCCTACAACCGCCGTTGGAATGCTGATCGGTTCGCCAATGTGGGTGCCGCCGCCCGCTAACGCTGCATCGAGCGGCTGGGGGATGCGCGAATCCGCCAGGATGACGGTCGCATCGCCTGCCTGTGCCGCCGCCATCAGCTTCTTCTTCATACGCCCCTGCGCCAGCAGCTCATGTTTGGGCAGGTCGGCGCGGCTGAAGTGTGTGACCAGCGACGACGGGTCGCTCGCATCGCGCAGCAGTCCCGGCACGTTACTCAGGATGACGAGTGCGTCGGCACTCAGCGCGCGCGCGATGGTCGCCGCGACCAGATCGCCATCGACATTCAGCGCCTCGCCTTCGTTCCCGCAGGCGACCGGGGCGACGACGGGCGTATCACCCGCGTCGAGCGCCGCGCGCAGCGTCTCGCCATCGACCCCGCTGATCGTGCCGGTGTAATCATCGCGAATGACGACCGGACGCCCGTTGACGAGCGCGCGGATCGCTGCATGGCGGGTCGCACGGACGACTGCCGGAGTCTCGAAGCGGCGCAGGCGCGCCCCGGCTGCTTCGAGCTGCGCCGAGAGCGCGCGGTTGACGTTGGCTGCCGCCTCGCAAAAGTAGCCGATCATGCGCGCATCGGTGTAGCGGCTGGTGTGCCCGCCCTGCGTGGTGATCGTGCGTGAGGGGTAGCCCGCTTCGGACGCGATGCGATCTGCCTCCGCCGAACAGCCATGCACCAGCACCCAGCGCTCACCTGCCGCGATGCGCGTCGCCAGATTGCTCATCACAGCGGCATGATCCACACCCGCGCCGCCGCCAACCTTAAGGACGAAAACTGTCATCGAAAGCGTGCCTCTCGTTCTTCAAGAGTGCGACGTGCGTGGTGCGAAGTGGGAACAAGCTTCGTCACGAAACAACATAGGAGTATTGCTGCCTGTGCCCCTGCTTTTTCGTACCACGCACTTCGCCCTGCGCACATCTCTACGGATAAAACCCACCGAATCGTAAACCCGTCGTTTCCTCGAACCCGCACATCAGGTTCATGCACTGGACGGCGCTGCCCGCTGCGCCTTTGCCCAGATTATCGATGGCACACAGCAGGGCAGCGCGCCCGGTCGCCGGGTCGTATTCCCAGCCGACATCGGCATAGTTCGTACCCGCCAGCAGTCGCGGTTCGGGATGGCGATGGATGCCGCTCTTGTCGTGGACGATGCGCATGAACGGCTGCCCGTTCCATGCCGCACGATATGCCGCCCAGATGTCCTTTTCCGCCATGCCCGCAGGCAGCGAGACATAAATTGCGACGGCGACGCCGCGCACCAGTTCGACGCTCGTTACGGCGAGGCGTACATCGAACCACCCGTAGGGGGCGAGCGCCTGGCGAACTTCCGCCTCGTGGCGATGCCCGGTGAGCGCGAACGGGCGGACGATGCCCGCGCGCGCCGGGTGATGGCTGCTGTCGGTCGGCGTTCGCCCCGCTTCGCTGCTGCCGACTTTGGCATCGGCGATCAGCGGCTGCGCATCGTTGATCATGCCTGCCTTGACGAGCGCATAACACGCGAGCAGGGTCGCCGTCGCGTTGCAGCCGACGCCGCTGGCGTAGCGCGCGCCAAGTAATTGAGCGCGGTAGAGTTCCGGCAGCCCATAGACGAAGCGTTCCAGCCATTCAGGGGCGGCATGTGCCTCGCTGTAGGTCGCCGTATACTGCGCGGCATCGCGCAGGCGGAAATCGGCGCTCAGGTCAATGATGCGCTCAGCGCGCGCGGCGTACTCCGCGATGTGTCCCTGCGCCTCGCCATGCGGCTGCGCCAGGAAGAGGACATCGCAGTCCGCTAGCGCATCAGGCGATATGAAGCGCGGCAGCGTTCGTCCGCGCAAATGCGGATGCATCGCATGGGCGAATGCCCCTGCCTGGCTCGATGAGATGATCTGCGTCACCTCGACCTCTGGATGATCGACCAGGAGGCGCAGCAGTTCGCCTGCGCCGTAGCCTGTGCCGCCGACGATGCCGACGCGCACGCTCATACACGCACCGCGCGTGCTTCTGCCTGTTCGAGGGCGTAGCGCGCCATCCGTTCAGGGATATTGACGCCAGTGGTCGTGATGCTGTTGCGGAATTCCATCGTGTGATTGACCTCGCACACCAGCAGGCGACCATCCGGCGCTTCAAACAGATCGAGCGCCAGGATGCCGCCCTCGCCGCCGCTGACCGCCAGCGCTGCGCGACGGCAGATGTCCGTGATTTCGTCGGTGACGGGGCAGTTGGTTGCCACGCCGCCGCGCGCGGTGTTGGTGATCCAGTGGGGCGACGTGCGATAGATGGCGCAGATCGTCTCGCTGCCGATGACGAAGGCACGAATGTCGCGCTGCGGCTTCTCGATAAATTCCTGGATGTAGTAGATGTTGTGACCGACGCCGCCCAGGACTTCTTTGTGCTCCAGCACTGCCTCCGCCGCGTCGCGGTCATTGATGCGCGCCAGCAGACGCCCCCACGAGCCGACGGGTGGCTTCATGACGACCGGGTAGCCGATGCGTTCGATTGCCTCGATGGCGGCGTCCGTGCTGAAGGCGATTTCGGTGCGCGGCTGGTCAACCCCCGCGCGGGCAAGCGCGATGGAGGTGCGGATTTTGTCGGCGCAGGTCTCGGACGTGCGATGGGTGTTGAGAGTAGTCACACCCGCCGCCTCGAACAACTGCAAGGCGACCAGCCCGGCGCTGGCGCTGATGCTGCGTTCGAGCAGCAGATCGACCTGCGGCGCGTACTCGCCAATGCGGGCGGCGATCTCGCGCTCGTCGATGCGCAGCGCGGGGGCACCGAGCGTCTCGAACGCCTCGAACAGCAGCTTTTCTTCAACGCGGACGCGGGAACAGAGGATGGCGATCTTCACGATTACTCTCCCCAGTCTTCCATTTCCTGCGGCGCAAGCTCGACGGTCAGCGGTGTGAGGTTGGTCACCTCCAGCTCGACGCCACAATCGGGGCAGGGCAGGATTTCACCCATCATCACGCCCGTCGGGATGTTCAGTTCTGCGCCACATTCGATACAGGTGTTCATGACCTCAGCTCCTTGTGCTCTGATGAGAAAACAAAAACGCCCCGACTGCGATTGCAGCCGGGGCGTTGGTTCACTACGGAACGCAAACTACACCATCAGCGCTATCGCTGTTGGGGTTTGCCACGCTTCTTGAATTCGACAGACAGGCACGCCATCATCCGTTGGTTGGGTGTGCTGGTGATGTGTGCATTGCGAACGAGAACGTTCATCATCTGCCTGTACTGCGTGAAAAACGATAGGTGCAAGGATGTCATAGGCGAGCGGGTGTGTCAAGGGACGCAAATGCCGCAAAGCGCACGAAGTTTGGCGAGGCTGAATTGTGCGGATTGCCCAAGTTATTCAATCATCCACCCGCCATCGACGTACATCGTCGCGCCCGTGATGTAGCGCGCTTCGTCCGATGCCAGATAGAGCGCGAGATCGGCGACATCGTCCGGCTGCCCCAGGCGGCGCAGCGGGATCTTGTTCGCCCACACCTTCGCGCCTTCGGGATCGGGCAGCATACTGGTGTCGATGATGCCCGGTGCCATGGCGTTACAGCGGATACCATGCGGTCCGTATTCGAGCGCGGTCACGCGGGTTAGTGCCGAGACCGCCGCCTTCGACGCGCAGTAGGCGGCAGAGTTGGTGAAGGCGATGTCGCTGCTGATCGACGCGAGATTGACGATACTGCCCTTGATGTCCTCGGCGACCCATCGCTTGAGGACTGCCTGCGTCATCAGAAAGACGCTTTTGGTGTTGATGCTCATCATGCGATCCCACTGTTCGTCGGTCATGTCGAGCAGCGAGGCATTGAAGAAGATACCCGCGTTGTTGACGAGGATGTTGGGCGTACCGAGCTGCTGGCTCGCCTGCGCGATGAACGCCTCGACCTCTGCGCGGTTGGCGACATCGACACGCGCCGCCGATGCCGCCGGTGCGCCAACCTGTCGCGCTTCGGCGGCGACGGTTTCGAGCTGTTCGAGGTTGAGATCGCACAGGGCGAGCAGCGCGCCTTCATGGGCAAAGCGCAGGGCGATTGCGCGCCCAATGCCACGCCCCGCACCAGTGACAACCGCGATTTTTCCAGAGAGACGAGACATAGGTTATTCCTCGATGTATGCCACGACTGCGCCGACTTCTACTTCTGCATCGACTTCGAAGCTGATCTCGACGATGGTGCCGCTGGAGGGCGCTTCGACATCGACATTGACCTTTTCGGTCTCGACCGCCAGCAGCGGCTGCCCCTGCTCGATGCGCTCGCCTTCCTGCTTGTGCCACTGCGTGATGATTCCATGCGTCATCGTCATGCCGAACTTGGGCATATGGACGGGGATAAGTGCCATAGGGTTGCTCGCTTCTTTGCTAATCCGCTAATGTTGCTTTCGCCGCTGCGATGATGTCGTCGGGCGAAGGGACGACGGCTTTTTCCAGCTTGGGACTAAACGGGATCGGCACAGGCTTGCTGGCGACGCGCCGCGGTGCCGCCTTCAGATACGAGAAGCCCTTCTCGGCGACCGTCGCCGCCCACTCACTCGCCGCGCCGCACACCGGGCTGCTCTCATCCACCGCCACGAAGCGCCCCGTTTTGGCGACGCTTTCCAGTACCAGCGTCTCATCCCAGGGCTTGAGCGTGCGCAGGTCAATAATTTCGGCGTCTATGCCGTCCTTCTCCAGCGCCGCTGCCGCCTTGAGCGCGTGATGCACCATCAAGCCCGCTGCCGCAATCGTCACATCCTTGCCCGCACGCTTGATGTCCCCCTTGCCAAGCGGCACGATGTATTCCTCATCCGGCACCTCGCCGCGCTGCCCGCCAAGCGCCAGGTGGTTGAGGAAGACGACTGGGTTGTTATCACGGATCGACGCCTTGAGCAGCCCCTTCACATCGTAGGGCGTGCTGGGCATGACGACCTTGATCAGCGGCATATTCATGAAAAACGGATGCACCGATTGGCTGTGATGATGCCCGGCGCTCGATCCCGTGCCATTCTGCACCATGTAGACCAGCGGCAGCGTCGTTTGCCCGCCGAACATGTAGCGCATCGCGCCCGCCTGGTTGGCGATTTGGTCGAAGGCGAGATAGAGGAACGTGCCGAACATCAGATCGACGATTGGACGCAGCCCGGTCGCCGCCGCGCCGACGCCTGCGCCCGCGACGGCAAGCTCGCTAATGGGCGTATCGACGACGCGCAGATCGCCGAATTCGGCGTGTAAGCCGCGTGTCCCGGCGAAGACGCCGATGCGCACATCCTCGCCCATGAGGATGACAGATGTGTCATCGCGCATTTCCTCGGTGAGCGCTTCTTTGATGGCGGCGATGTAGGTTTTACGTGGCACGGAATGGCTCCTGAATAGTCAAAAGTAGAATCTTAGCGGCAAGCGACGCGGACATCACACAACACCATCAAGCGAAGTAGAGGATGCTTAAACTACCACGTCCAGGCGCTGAATGCCACAAGAATCTAATGAGCGAAGCGCGCAATCGAATCAGGCTATAATCAGCGTCAGGCACGAGGGAGTGATAGAGCATATGTTGGCACACGAACCTGTTCTGGCGCGCGAAGGCATGTCGATGGAGGAGTTCATCCGCCAGTTCGACGAAGCTCCGTTTGAACTCATCAATGGCAGCAGGAGAGAGCTGATGCCCAATTTACCAAAGCATGGAGATGTTGTCGCAATTCTTTTTGAACTCTGGCTCAAGCTCCGCGAAATAGCAGGAATACTGGTCAGGGTTGAAATGCCCTTTGTACTGGTTGAGACCAGTAACTGGGTGAAGGGATCGCGTGTGCCTGATCTTGTGGTCTACGATCTTTCTCGCATAAGTGCTTACAAGTCAGCAAACCCCGATTGGGAAGACAGACCCTACGCAATTATCCCCGATTTATGTATCGAGGTTGTTTCCAAGAACGACGACTTTGCCGATGTGATGGAAAAGGTCGAAAGCTACATGACCGATGGCGTACGGCTGGTATGGGTGTTCGAGCCGCGCACGCAGACCGTCACTGCACGCACCCTGGGCAGCGCGCAGGCGACTATCCTCCATGCGGATGACACACTGGATGGCGGTGACGTGGTCGCGGGCTTCAGCGTGCGCGTGGGCGACGTGTTTGCGGGGTAGTAGGGGACGACCCGTGTGTAGTCCCGCATAGGGGCACATGCGTGTTACGAGAGCGTCTCCGCCGCCACGATCTCCAGTGTCCCCGGCAGGTAGTAGACGATCAGATCGCCCGCGTCGAGCAGCGCACTGTGACGCTCGGCATCGAAGGCGAATGTGACCCCGCCCACCGCAAATGTCTCCACACTCCCACGATCCAGATACAATGGAACATCATAAACGATTGCGCCCGCCGTGCGTGCTACCGTGTCAGCCGTGCTGGTAGTATCCGATCCAGTGTTGGGTGGTGCGAAGCGCTGTGCTGCGAAGGTGTTGACCGCCGCGCGCAGAAAGAACACCGCCGCTATGAGCGCAGCCACGCCGATCAGCAGCGCGGGAATGCGTGCTGCCAGCTCCAGATCGCTTTGCAGTGCGCTGCTGAACGACGTAACCCCCGCCAAGACCGAACAAAAGCCCGCCGACCCGCCCAGTGCGATGATGGCGGTGTTTTGCCCTAGCGCGCGCGTCCGGGCGGCTGCCGTGCGCTCGGTCAGTTTTGCGCGCTGGCGCGGGCTGAGTACACCCTGGCGATTCGCCGCCAGATCGTCGGCGGTGAAATCGAGGACATGCATCAAGTCGGATAGTCGAGACATCGCGTTTCAAATCGGGTTAATGTGCGAAGTGCGTGGTGCGAACAAACCGATGCTGTGTTCTTTCGCACTGCGCACCACGCACCTCGCACGCATTAGACCCAGGTATCCTCGTAAATCGACTCGATCTCCGGTTCCGGGCTTTCGCGGGCGTATTCGACGGCACGCTCGACCTGCGCGACGATGTCGGCATCGAGCGTTTCGAGCTGCTCGGCGGCGACAAGACGCTGCTCGACGATGTAGGTGTGCAGCTTGAGCACCGGGTCGTTCGCCTGCGCCGCCGCGACTTCTTCCGGCAGGCGGTAGTTCTGCCCGGCGAGGAAGGCGATTTCGCCTTCGGCATGTCCGCCTTTGCGATGCGTTTTGGCTTCGATCAGGGTCGGTCCTTCGCCGCGCCGCGCGCGGGCGACCGCCTCCTCCGCCGCATCGTAGACCGCCAGCGCGTCGGTGCCATCGACGATCACGCCGGGAATGCCGTAGCCCTGCGCGCGAATGGCAATGTCCTTGATGTTCATCGCCTTCTCGGCAGGCGTGAATTCGCCGTACTGGTTGTTCTCGCAGACGTAGATGGCGGGCAGTTTGAGCGCCGATGCCAGGTTAAGCGATTCGTGGAAGCTCCCCTCGTTCGCCGCGCCATCGCCGAAGAAGGCGACCGCTACCTGGTCAGTGCCGCGTGTTTTGGCGCTGAGTGCCGCGCCTGTGGCGACCGGGATGCCCCCGCCGACGATGCCGCACGCGCCCAGCATACCGATCTGGAAGTCGGCGATGTGCATGCTGCCGCCTTTGCCCTTGCAGTAGCCCGTCGCTTTGGCGAAGAGTTCCGCCATCATCCGGTCAAAATTGCCGCCTTTGGCGATGACATGTCCGTGTCCGCGATGGGTGCTGGTGATGTAGTCGTCATCGCGCAGGGCGACGCAGACGCCGACCCCGACGGCTTCTTCGCCGATATACAAATGCACAAAGCCGGGCAACTGCCCCTGGGCGAACAGCCCGCCGACCTTTTCTTCAAAGCGGCGGATGCGCAGCATACGGGTGTAGAGGTCGAGAATAGTTGCAGGGTTTGGAGTCATAAAGCCCTCTTGTGGTGAGTGACGAGTAACGGGTAACGAGTTTGGACTCTACATTGGTTGTATGTTATGGCTTGGAGTTGCGCCGTGCCTTAACGGAAACGATCAACGCCCCGATCATCTTTCCGACTTCGATTGCCGCAGATTGTAGCTGAGAATGGTCAGTATCCGAAACATAGCCAATGTCATGGGCAAGCGTAAGTTGTGAACGCAGTTCTGCGCACAACACGCTCCGCTAAGCTGGTGCGCTCGCATTCTGAGTTGCTCTTTCCTCGTTACCCGTCACTCGTTACTCGTTACTAAGTGCATATTGCCGCACTTGTCAGCGCCAGCGCCTTCGTCGCCGTCACAATCTGCGAAATCTCGATGCGTTCGTCCACCATCGGCCAGATCGGGATGAAGCCGGGTCCATATTCGACGCAGGTGATGCCGACGCCTTTGAAGTGGCAGGTGTCCGCCGTCGCACCCGCGCGGTGCCCCGCGCCGACGTTGGGAGCGGCGCCTGTGACGAGCGTGTGCGCCTTGATCAGCTCGGCGACGACAGGGGCATCGACGGGAGTGGCATCGCGGGCGGGCATATTGGGCTGTTGATCACTCAACGGAATGATCAGCTCATAGCGAAAGTCCGGGTCGGCGGCAGTGATGCCATCGAGCAGGCGGGTCATGTCTTGGCGCACGCTTTGCTCCGTCATGCCGGGAACGATCCGGAGATCGAACGATAGGGTGGTCGTATCCTGGTAATGCTCGATATTGCGCACCGCCATCGCCGGGTAACGCTCGATCAATGGATGGCGCTGGTAGCGCAGCCAGCCGCCTTCGCTGGCGGGCTGTATCGGTTCATATGACGGGCTGAAGGCGGCGATCACTTTCGTGATCTTCTCGATGGGGTTGATGTAAGGGACACGATGCTTGAACTCGCCCCTCACCCTTACCTTGCCCTGCACATAGCCGACCGAGATGACGCCGACATCGAGATTGCCCGCCTCGGTGACGATGCAGTAATCGGGGCGCAAGCCGCTTTCGATCAGATGCAGCGCGCCGACTCCGCCGCCTGTCTCCGCGACGACACATGCGACGATCAGGTCGCCTTTGAGCGTCCGCCCGCTGCGGCGCACGAGGTCGGCAGCCGTCATGATCGCCGCGACGCCTGCCTTCATGTTGATCGCGCCCAGCCCATAAAGGTAGCCATCGGCGATGTCGCCACCGAAGGGGTCATGAGACCACTCGTTTTCGCGGAAGGGTCGCCCGCCCCAGTCGCTGGTATCGGTGTGCCCACAGAGCATGATGCTCGGCGCGCTCCCATTGCCCCTCAGCGTGCCAATCGCCTGATGCGTCACGCGCCCATCGCGCAGCGGCACCTCCTGAAGATCGACCTCGAAGTCACGCGCACGCATCCAGTCGGCGATCCAGTAGCCCACCTCGCTCTCCCTCCAGACGAACGAGGGGATGCGGATGAGCTGCTGCGCCAGCGCAACAGGTTCCGCCTCGTCGAAGCCTGCCAGGATTTCCCCTGTAAGCGCGTCGTTGATCGTCGCCATCAGTCTTCCTCCACGATCGCCCAGACATCGAAGCCGACCTGTGCGCCGCCCCAGAGTTCCTTGACGCCAATCGTGTTGCGCGTGGGGTAGGGCGCGGAGAAGTACTCGCGGAAGATGGCATCCATGTCCGCGAAGCGGTTGATGTCGGTCAGCGAGACGTTCACGCGCACGACATCGCTGAAAGAACAGCCCGCCGCCGTCAGCACCGCGCCAATGTTTTCGAGCGCGCGACGGACTTCCGCCTCGAAGCCGCCCTTGACGACGCCGGAGCCATCAGGATGCGTGCCGAGATAGCCGGCGGTGATGATCATGTTGCCGACGCGGAGCGCCTGGCTGTAGCCGCTGCTGGGGATGGGCGCGGCTTCGGTGAGGATGACCTGACGTTTGGACATACGGCGAACCTCGGACATAAAGTCAAAAGTGGAAAGTTGAAAGTGTTGAAGAGGTGAAGCACGATGGGGCTTCACCCAATACTCTCAACTTCTTGCTTTGAACTCAGGCGAAAGAGTGTGAAATTCTATGCGAGCGTCGGTATCATCGCAAAATTCTATGCTGGAAGGAAAAAACTCGGATGAGTGATGTCTTGTATGTTCAAAAAGGACCCGCGACGCTGACCGAGATGAGCAGCGAGGATGTGCGCGAGGCGCTGACGCGCAGCGATGTGCTGCTGCTGCCTGTCGGCGCGACTGAGGCGCATGGCGGGCATCTGCCGCTCGGTACCGACACCTTCGAGGCGCGCGAGATCTGCCGCCGCAGCGCCATTAAGCTGGCGGAACTGGGCTGCCCGGTCGTGATTGGTCCCGTCATCCCGTTCGGCACGTCGAGCTTTCACATGGGTTTCCCCGGTACCATCACGCTCACCTCCGAGACGCTCATCCGCCTGCTCAAAGAGGTCTGTCTGAGCCTGTACACGACCGGCTTTCGTAAGTTCGCCTTCGTGCATGGGCATGATGGCAGCCTGCCGTCGATGATGGTCGCGGCGCAGGATGTGGTCGATGCGACTCCCGACGCGCAGGTGATGTGCCTGAACTGGCTGACGCCGTTGAGTAAGGTCTATGCGACGATCCAGACCAGCAAGAAGGGCGAGGGGCATGGCGGCGAAGGCGAAACGTCGCGCCTGCTGGTCACGCATCCTGAGATCACGCATCCTGAACGCGGCATCCCGCATCATCTTGACCCGGAGGTGATGCGCAAGATCCAGGGACCCGAACACATCAAGACGGGCGGCGGCATCTTTTATGCCACGCGCTCGTACAAGGCACACACGCCGTATGGGCACATTGGCGACCCGACGCTGGCGAAAGAGGAGACGGGCAACAAGGGCTACGACGTGATCGTCGACTGGATCAGCACCGTCGTCAAACGCGATTATTTTGGCTGAAGAGTGCGAAGTGCGTGGTGCGCAGTGCGAACAAACGGGAAGCAAGGCAGGGGCTTGACTTGTCAAGTGTGTCTCAGTATTCAGCTTAGCTCTAGACTCTTACACCGCCTTTTCGCACCACGCACTACGCACCTCGCACATATATCTGAAGGATTTTGATGGTGGACATCATATACGCCGGACTTGCGCTTCCGCTGCCGGGCAAGGTGCAGACGGATTATGCGGTGGCGGTCGAGGGTGGGCGCATCGTCGCGGCGGGTGACCGTGCGACGTTGTTTGCACAGTATCCCGACGCCGAACGCTTCGGCGGGCGCGAATATCTGCTGATGCCCGGTTTCATCAACGCCCACGATCACGGGCGGGCAATCGGCAGCGCCTCGCTTGGCATCCGCGATGACATTCTGGAATGCTGGCTGCCGATGCTGGGCGCGCAGCCGCACATCCCGCCGTATCTAGCGGCGGCGTATGACGGCATTCAGCAGCTCAAGAGCGGCATCACGGGCACGGCGCACAGCCACAACCCGGCGAGCTGGGAGGGCATGCCCGACGAGTGCCCGCGGTCGATCCAGGGCTACCGCGACGCAGGCATCCGTGTGGCGTTTCACCCGCCGATGATCGACCAGAACACGCTTGTCTATGCCGATCAGGATGCATTCATTGCCAGCTTGCCCCCTGAATTGCAAGCGGACGCGCGCGGGCGTGCCACGCCGCCGCCCTTCACGATAGACGAGTACATCGCGCTTTGCGAGGATCTTTACACGCGCTTTCACGACGCCGAGCATCACACTGTGCATATCCAGGTCAGCCCGGCGGGCGGACAGTGGTGCAGTGACGACCTGATCGTGGCGTCGGTCGAATGGGCGAAGCGGCGGGGGACGCGCGTGCAGATGCATATGCTGGAGACGCAGTACCAGCGCTTGTACGCCTATCGCACATGGGGCAAGTCGTTCATCCGCCATCTCGAAGACATCGGTGCGCTCGGCAACTGGTTGACGCTGGCGCATATGGTGTGGATGGATGAAGAAGACCGCGAGCTTCTGGGAGATCGGCGGGTTGGAATGGTGCACAATGTCAGCAGCAATCTCCGGCTGCGCAGCGGCATTCCTACGCGCTACCTGCTGGTCGATAACACCGCCATCGGTCTCGATGGGCACGCGCTCGACGACGACCAGGATTACTGGCGGGAACTGCGCCTTGCCTGGAAAGTCATGATGTTGAAGCGCCCCGCATTACCCAGTTTGGATGGGCTGGCGGAAGCGTTTCTCAAACTTGGGCTGATGGCATCCGCACGCATCACGTTTGGCTACACAGGGCTGCTCGGCAGGATGGAGCCGGGAATGGCGGCGGATATGCAGCTCATCGACTTCGATGCAGTGCGCGGCGCGTGGGCACCCGACGACTATCCCGAACTCGATGACGTGCCTGCATTTCTGCTCCACCGCGCCAACAAGTCGCATGTGCGGCATGTCATGGTCGGCGGCAGGTGGTGCGTGCGCGATGGGCAGTGTGTGACGCTGGACGAAGCGGCGATTGCAGGCGAGATCCGCGCGGTGCTGGCGGCGCGGGATCGCGGCGTGCTGCGCGAGCGCAGACATGCGGCGGCGCAGCTCGCTCCGCATATCCGGCGCCTTTACGCTGCGTGGGAACAGTAGGGATTGAAACACGGAGGGACGGAGAAAACGGAGGCACACGGAGAAAAGAATATGTTCTCTGCGCCATCTCTGTGATCCTTCTCTTGGCGTTCTTTGCGTCGTGGCGGTTCAAAAAAGAATGTCAACCGCCATGACGCCAAAGACGCCAGGAAAAGCCTGCTCCGTGTATCTCAGTGTGCTCCGTGCGCTCGTATTGAAAATCTGGCTGTCAAGAATCTTCTTGCAATTACACGTCATTTTCTGTAACAATTAGTCCAACGCTCATCAGCAATATGCACGATGCGAATCGGTGTTGCGTCTGCAAACCTCCGTGTCCTCCGTGCCTCAGCTCTACGTTGGATAGAACCCTGTTGGACGAGGAAAAAACCATGACTCAGATCAAAGGCGATAATCCCCAGTTTCGGGCGCAGGTGCGCGAACGCATCGCATGGCTGCGGGGCAGCACGCTCGATACGGTCGTCGGCGAGACGATCCGCGCGCTGCAAGACGGCGTTGACGAGGATGTGCTGTGGGCGGCGGGCGCGCTGACCTCGTGTTACTACGTTAAGAACGAGGCGCACAACCTGCTCGGCTTCGTTTCGCACGCTATGATCGGCTGTGAGGATGCGCGCTCGCTGGCGCAGGGGCAGCCGCAGGAAACGCGCTGGCTGCTGCTCGTTCAGGCGCTCTATCAGGTCGTCTTCGACCTGCACGACCCGTGCTTATCGCCTTACGAGATGCTGCCCGCGCGCCCATACAGCACCGGCGACATACAGGACAACATCCACTGGATGCGGCTGGATGTGCGGATGGGCGAGTATCTGCGTGCTGACGCGCGCATGGTGCATCTCGAAAAGCAGATGCCGCGCCATGAGTTCATCGACCTGATGCTCGACATCGGCTTAGAGGGCATCGTTACCGACGACCACACGCTGATCTCGCCGCAGTTGTGCCTTGGCATGATCGAGGATGTCGTCGGTTGGGAATTCGGTTGGGAGATGCTGCGGGCGACGCTGCGCTACAACGCCAGCTTCCACCGCGATTTCAAGTTCTACGACCGTGCCGTTGAACTCATGAAGCAGTACGGGCTGGAGAGCGGCGCGCCGGAAGGTACACTGCATTTGGAGCATGTCGAGATGCTGCGGCAGCGTTTCCATGCCGCCGCGCCGCATGATCGCCCGGAGATCGCCGCCAAAGCGATGGCTCACGAGGGCGTGTCGCCCGCGACCGTGCTGGCGGCGGTGACGCTGGCGGCTGCGGATATGTACCTGATGGCGGAGCCTGTGCCGCATGACGACTTCGACGCCGTCAGCCGCGAGGTTGCCCCCATTCACATCGGCACCAGCACCAATGCCATGCGCAAGATTCTGCCGATGATGACGCCGCGCACGCAGGTCTTGTGCGCCATCCAGGGCGGCAGCCTGCTCGAACGCGGTCCGAGCGTGCTGAACGAGAAGTTCGAGTTTGTGCCATTCGCCCCCCGCACACCGTATCCCTACGCGGCGGATGTGGCGGCGCTGGCGGGTTACACGCCGGAGATGCTGCTGACGCGCCTGCGGAGCGCGCTTCATGAGCACGACTACGGCATTGCCACGGCGGCGGTGCGCGTCTACGCTGACCAGGGCGCGGATGCCGAGGCGATGATCGCGCTGCTGACGGAGGTCGCCTGCACCGACGACGGGACGCTGCTGCACAACTTCAAGCATCTCTACGCGATGGTCATGGAATTCCGCGCTTCGACGCACCCCGACCGCTGGAACTACCTGATCGCCGCCGCACGCTGGATCGCCTGGTACGCGGGCAAGAACACGCGCGCTTACCGCCTGGCGACCGAGGCGCTGGGGCAGTCGCTGGAATTGGCGTAATGCGCTGCTCCTCAACAGACTCTCATTTGGTCTCGCAATCCTGAAACGGATATAGTTAGTGAATGTCGAAGGGGCAAAGTCGGGAAGAGTAGCTTCCCGACTTGGCATTTCTTCACAGGGTATCGGTCTGGGCATTGGCGACCTCTGCCAGTGTTCAGAGCAGGCTTTTCAGATAATCCTATTGCATTCGTTGCTGATGGAAGGACGGAGAGAGAATGAAGAAGTGGTTTATCTTCCTGACAGCTTTGGTGGTGCTGGCTGTTGGCATTGCACCGGTCATGGCGCAGGACTCGATCACCTTGTGGACGAGCATCGACGTGACCAACACCGAAGACAGCCGCTCGGTATCGCTCGCGGAGTTCATCACGAACTTCCAGGAGTCGAGCGGGATCACGGTGAATGTCGAGCAGGTTGCCTGGGATCAACTGACGACACGCCTGTCGGTCGCCGTGCAGGCGGGTGGCGATGTGCCGGATGTGGTCGAAATCGGCTCACAGCAGATCCCGCAGGTGCTGGATGCGGGCGCGGCGATGGCGCTTGACGAACTGGTCGCAGATCAGCCCTGGCTCAGCCAGCTTGCCCCCGCCGACCAGACCGCCTGCGTCTTCGACGGCGTGCGCTACTGCGTCGCGCATCTCGTGCGCGGCAGCATGAGCTATTACAACGCTGCGGATTTCCCGGATGGCTTCCCGACGACACCCGACGAAGTTCTGGCGTATGCGGAGAGCGGTCTGCCAGAAGGCAAGGAGGTCTTTTCGACTTTCTTCGCGGGTCGTTCCTATGGCGCGATTGAAATCGCCTGGTGGCCCCTGATCGCCTCCAACGGAGGCAGCTTGTTCGACGAAGAGGGCAAGCCGAACTGGGCGACGCAGGAAGTTGCGGACGTGGTCGAATACGGTCGCGCGCTGCTGGCAGCAGGCTTGATCCCGGAAGTGACCGTGACGGGCGATTTCTCGGACGCGGAAGCGCCCTGGATCGATGGTCAGGCGATGTCGTTTGGTGGCGGCTCGTGGTCGGCAATCTTCGTGCCGGGTCTGCGCGACGCGGTCGATGCAGGCGATGTCATGATCTCGCCGAATGTCGATTTCGGCGGCGGCTCATACGTCTTCCTGAACAGCGAAAGCTGGGTCGTGCCGGAAGGCGCGGCGAACCCTGAAGGCGCAGTCGCGTTCATCTCGGCATTCCTCGAGCCGACCTTCCTGGCGGGTTGGGCAGAGGCAGGCTTCGGCGTGCCGACGATTGGCGCAGAAGAAGGCGCGGCGATTTCGCCGTTCTTCGAGCAGGTCGATACGGTCCTGGGCGAGAATGGTCTGTACATGCAGCAAAGCCCGTTCTATGTCGAAAGCCTCGACCTGCTGGCGATTGCCTGGCAGGAGCTGCTGCTCGATCCCAGCATTGATGCGCTGGAACGGCTCCAGGCAGCGCAGGATGAAGTCCTCCAAACCTACTGGTAGTCGGGAATCTCACCCCCCAATCCTCTTCTCCATACACGGAGGGGGACATGAACGCAGGGAGCAGGGGGTGAGGTCAATTGTTCGCTGGGGTGGGCATTGTGCCTGCCCCAACTCCCTGGGCACAAGGGGGGATTTATGCAGGGACAGCGCGGCGTAAGCCGCTTTTTTCCATATTTCTTGATTGCACCTGCCCTTTTGATCGTCTTTTTGGTCATCCTCTATCCTACGCTTTTCAGTTTCTGGCTCAGTTTGCACGAAAACCGCCGCCGCGACCTGATTTATGTCGGACTGGAAAACTTCCAGCGTATTCTTGCCAATCAGAATTTCTGGGATGGCTTGGGGCGCACTGCCATCTACGGCGTGTTTTACATCGGCTTGGTGATGGTGTTCGGCTTCCTGCTGGCGCTGCTGTTTCATCGTGGTATCAAGTTCGGCGGTGTCTTCCTGACGATTGTCTTCATCCCCTGGATGCTGTCCGAAATTGTCGCCGGGGTGATGTGGCGCTGGATGTTTCTGCCGGAACGCGGCGTGTTGCAGAACCTGTTCGGTCCTCTGCTCGGCGATTACTCGTTCCTCGGCGAAGGGGCGGGGGCGATGTCGGTCGTGATCGCGGGAACGGTCTGGCGCGGCATCGCCTTTTCGCTGCTGCTGCTGTTGGCGGGGTTGCAGACCGTTCCGGGCGATTTGGGTGAGGCGGCGTCGATTGACGGCGCGAATCGCTGGCAGCGCTTCTGGAAGATTACCTGGCCCCTGATGCTGCCGACCACCCAGGTGACGATTGTCTTCCTGACGATTCAGGCGGTCAACGCCGTCGGCATGTTCCTGTCAATCACCGACGGCGGACCTGGGCGGACGACCGAGGTGGTCAGTCTGCAAATGTACAAGCAGGCGCTGCAATTCAATAACTTTGGCTTTGCATCGGCGGTTTCGGTGCTGATGTTCTTTCTGAATGCTGGATTGGCGCTCGTCTATATCAACGGGATGCGCGCGCAGAACGCGCTGGATTAAGGGAGGCGTCGGCAATGGCGACGAATGTCTCGCAGACCGAGTCTCTGGTCGGGCATGGGGTCGAAACCACCTCGCGCAGCCGCTCATGGTGGTCGCGCAACGGCGCAGTTGTTCTGATGGTCGGATTGTGCCTCGTGCTCCTGTTCCCGATCTTCTACACCTTCATCACCTCACTCCAGCCGCGCGGCTTTGGCAACTCGGTGCAGCTCTTTCGTGAAGGCATCTACTGGGGGCACTATGAGCAGCTCCTCTCCACGCCGCGCTTCATGCGCAATATCCTTAACAGCGGGATTACGAGCGTCGGTGGCGCGCTGTTGACGACTGTGACCTGCGCGCTGGCGGGCTATGCTTTTTCCCGCATCAAGTTCGGCGGTCGGCGCGGGCTGCTCCTGCTGCTGCTGGGCATGATCATGCTGCCGGGCATCGTGAATCTCATCCCACTCTATCGGCTTTCCAGCGATCTCCTGGGGAGCGTGCCCAATGGGGTGACTTTGTTCGGCGATACGAGCGCGCGCCAGTTCGTCAACTACCTGCTGGTGATCGGGGTGTATGGCGCGTTTGGCATCCCGTTTGGCGTCTGGGTGATGAAAAGCTTCTATGACTCGATCCCGCGAGAGCTGGAAGAGGCGGCGGCGGTCGATGGCGCGACACCCTGGATAGCACTGCTCACCGTCATCATTCCGATCTCGCTTCCGGGATTGGTCGCAGTTTTCCTGACTAATTTCGTCTTTAACTGGAACGACTTTTTGACGGCATCGATGCTGATCCGCAGCGATGAGCTGAAGACGGCGACCGTCGCGCTCCTCGACTTCCAGAATCAGCTCACAGGTAACAACAGCGAGCTGCTGAACGCCGCGAGCATCCTGATCATGATCCCCGGCATCGTAATCTTCCTGCTGGCGCGCAACGCCTTCTTCCGAGGCTTTGTCGAGGGCGCGGTAAAGGGGTAGGGCAGGGCTGAGTGCTCAGGAGAATGAGTCACGGGACGTAATTTTCGTTATGATATGCAGAGCGATGTTTCATAGGACGAGATACCTCGTCGTCATCTGAGGGAATAGAATGTCACGCGATACGGCAGCGTTTTATCGGGAGAATGGTTACTTCATCCTTGAGAATGCTTTCAGCACAGAAGAGGTCGCCGCATTGCGCCGCGAGACGTTGAGCATGTGCCGCGGCGAGTGCGGACCCGTCCAGGGGATGCCGGAGATACTCCCTGGCGATAGCGACGACGACGTGATGCGCCGCGTACTGTGCATCCACTTTCCGCACAAGATTTCGCCGCTGATGCTGGAGACGATGAAGCATCCCGCCATTGTCGATACGCTGACGCAGGTCATCGGACCCAACGTGAAAAGTATGCAGTCGATGCTGTTCGTCAAGTCATCGGGGAAGCCAGGGCAGGCGTGGCATCAGGACGAGGACTTCATCCCGACCCGTGACCGCTCGCTTGCTGGCGCGTGGATCGCGCTCGACGACGCGACGGTCGAAAACGGCTGCCTGTGGATCATTCCCGGCTCACACAAGCCCGGCGTCCTCTGGGAGCTGAAGCATCAGGACGACCCGGCGTTTGACTGTTCGGATGTTTCGACCGGCTTCCCCTACACGAATGAGGATGCCATCGCTGTCGAGGTCAAGGCGGGGACGGTCGTCTTCTTCAACGGCTACACGCTGCATCAGTCGCTGCCCAACGTGGCGAAGGCTGGCTATCGCCGCGCGCTGGTGTATCACTACATGAGCGCGGAGTCGCTGCTGCCCTGGCGCAGACCGAAAGAAGGCGAGTGGGTTTCGACACTCGATCACCGCGATATCGTGATGGTCGCGGGCAAAGACCCGTATGCCTACAAGGGCTTTGAAGACCTGATGATGCCGCACATTCGCCCGGACAAGCATGGCGGCTGCAAGTACGAGGAGATCAACAAGGCGCTCGTCGGCTCGGACGATGATTAATCCATGACTCTCGACGAAGCCATCGCACTCGTTCATGCGACCGCCCGCGCCTGGGAAGATGCTGATCTCGATGCGATTTGTGCCGATTTCGCGGAGGATGGCTGGTTCATCTCTCCTGGCGGTCGCTGGCAGGGTCCCGCTGCCATCCGCGAGGCGGCGGCGGGGTTCTTTCGCGGGGCGCGCGATGTGAAGGTCGTCATTACGCGCGTGTTGGTGATGGGCGAGCAGGGCGCGGCGGAGTGGACGTGGAGCGAAACCCGCATCGCGAGCGGCACACGCCACACCGCCGACGACGGGGTGATCTTCGAGCTGCACGATGACAAGATCACGTACTGGCGCGAGTACTTCGATACCGCCGGGTTCTGACCGCCATTTTGCATATCTGCCGGAAAATGAATACGATTCTCTGACCCTATCTGCGCCTCTCCCTACAGACGGATCTTTCATGCCCAACACTTACGAATTACCGACCTTCCTCGGCGAACCTTCCGCCCCTGTTGAACTGGTCAGCGAACTTGACCGCTACGAGCTGGACGGTGCCAGTGTGGTGCTGCGCTGCAAGACCCTCGTTTATAAGCCTGTGATGCAGGATTACTACGGGACGATGTGCGAGACGGTGCTGGAGAAACCCACAGCGGGCGGCATTTCGACGGTGCTACTTGACTTCTGCACGAATGAGATTGTTCGCATCCGCTATGTGCGGGGTGTCGCTCCGCTGCCGCCGCGCGCCGATAAGCGCCCGCGCAGGACATCGACGATGCCGTCCCTGCAAACACTGCTGAAGGACAGCGCATCACCGATGGTGGTGGGGACTTTCGGCGGCAAGCCGATGCCGCACATTCGTGAGCATGAAAAGGGCATCACGATTCAGACCAGCAGCATCCGGGTCGAAGTCGTCCGGGAACCGTTTCAGATTCAGATTTTCGACCACAGCGGACGTAAAGTCTGGGAGACGCGCGCGGTCGATATCGAGGGACTGCGCCGACCGGAAGTCCAGTGGAATCCGAACGAGCAGCGCTGGATCTTTTACCATCGCTATGCTTACCCGCTGGGGAGCCTGGATTATGGTGACCGTCAGCGCGCCTTCATTTCGCTTGACCTGCGCCATGACGAGCATATCTATGGCTTTGGCGAGGGCTTTGGGCGGATGGACAAACGTGAGACGATGCAGACGCTCTGGAATCAGGAAGGGTTCGGCAACAGTTCGCCAGCCTCGTACAAGCGTATTCCGTTCTACATGAGCACGCGCGGCTATGGACTCTTCATCCACAGCGCCAACGCTATCCGCTGCCGAGTAGGCGACCTGGATCATACTGCGCTTTCGACGATTGTGAATGACACGACATCCCTCGATCTGTACTTCATTTATGGGCCTACGTTCAAGGATATTCTGCCGCGCTACACAGCGATCACTGGTGCTCCCGTGCTGCCGCCGAAGTGGACATTTGGTCTATGGATGGGGCGCATCAGCTACAACAGTCAGGCGCAGGTCGAAGATTTGGCGAAAAAGCTGCGCGAGCATCGCATTCCCTGCGATGTCATCCATATCGATACGGACTGGTACAAACGCGATTGGGAATGCGACCTCGAATTCTGCCCCGATAAGTTCCCCGATCCGACTGCCATGATGCGGAGGCTGCGCGCTCAGGGGTTCCGCGTATCGCTCTGGCAGTGGCCCAATATGGTGATCACCTCCACGATGTTCGCGGAGGCGCACGCAGGCGGCTACCTCGCCAAACGCGCCAACGGGCAGCCCTATCTGTTTTCTGGTTTCCAGCCGGATGCGGGTTTCATCGACTATTCCAATCCGGCGGCGGTCGAGTGGATCAAGGCGAAGTTTCGCAAGCTGTTCGCGCTAGGCGTCTCAGCGATCAAAGTCGATTTTGGCGAAGGTGCGCCACCGGATGCTGTTTACCACAACGGGCAAAGCGCCGCGATGCACAATCTCTATCCGCTGCTCTATGGTGGCGCGATATTCGACGTGACCGAAGAAACGCAGGGCGAAGGCAAAGGAGTCATCTGGGCGCGGTCTGCCTGGGCGGGGTCGCAGCGTTATCCGATCCATTGGTCAGGCGATGGCATCGCGCGATTTGAAGATCTGGCGAACGTGCTGCGTGCCATGCTCAGTTTTGGCATGAGCGGTTTTCCATTTTACAGCCATGACATCGGCGGCTTCAGTGGTCTGCCGGATAGTGCGTTGTACGTCCGGTGGGCACAGTTGGGGCTGTTCAGCTCACACGCGCGGGCGCACGGCACGCCGCCGCGTGAACCCTGGGAGTTTGGCAGGGAGGCGGAACGTATCTTTCGCCAGTATGCCGAACTGCGCTACCGGATGATGCCCTATATCTACACCGAGGCAGTCGAGAGCGTGCGCGCGAGTCTGCCGATGTCACGCCCACTGCTGCTCGAGTATGAGAGCGATCCGACCGTCTATACCATCGAAGATCAGTTTATGTTCGGGCGCTCATTGATGATTGCCCCGGTCCTGGATGAGAGCAACCGCCGGCGGCTCTACCTGCCGCAGGACATCTGGTTTGATTACTGGGGTGAAAAGGTCATTGAAGGCTCGCGCTGGATTGATGTCGAAGCACCGCTGGAGTTGATGCCCATGTACGTGCGTGCCGGGTCTGTCATCGCCTATGCGCCGCTGGCGCAAAGCACGGCAGCCATGAGCCTCGATCTCCTGACGCTCGAATTCTACGGCTGGACGGACGCTGGGGAGTATTGGGTGCACGATGAGGACCGCCCTGGTATTCGCGTACAATGGCGACGTGTGGGTATTCAACTGCACATCCAGGTCGATGGTGCACCCGGCGAGCTTGAGATCATTGTCTTCGGTTACGATGGCAAGAAATCGCGCGCGCGCATGAGTGGCAATGGCGAAGTGGTCATCGAAGCGAGTTAAGGAATAGCCATGTCTCACAAAGCAGTCTACACCACGGAGCGGGGCGCATTTCATCAGCAACGGGCACTGAGCGGCGCACCGTCTGAACTCGCAGTGACCATGCTGCGTCAGCCGGAACGCGAGGTGCTCAAAGCTGCACTGGCAGATGCCGAATACCTGATCTCGGAGCGCGTGGGCGTCATCGATGCGGACATCATCGCCAGCGCGCCGCAGCTCAAGCTGATCCTGCGTCTCGGGTCGCTCACCCATGATATTGACCTCGACGCAGCGCGGGCGGCGGGGGTGATCGTCTGCCGCTATCCCGATCCCGGGACCATTGCCGTGGCGGAACATATCATGATGCAGACCCTGGTCTTGATCAAGAACCTGCGCGATGTCGAGCGGGTTGCGTTGGAGGCGCAGTCCGTATGGGGCGAAAGCCGGAAGGTGGATGAAGACACATTCGCCTACAACTGGTCGGGGCGAGAAGGTATCGGCACGCTGAACGGCGCGACGGTGGGCATCCTGGGCATGGGGGAGATCGGCGCTGAGGTTGCGCGACGACTGGTCGGGTGGGATTGCACGGTGCTCTACAACAAGCGTCGTCGCTTGCCTGATCGAGTCGAGACAGAACTCCGCGTCACCTATGCGAATGAAGAGGCACTGCTGGCTGCCAGCGATGTCGTCGTCTGCCTGCTGCCCTATCTTCCAGACACGATCTATTTCGTCAACCAGACGCGCATCGCCCGTATGAAGCCAGGCGCATTCGTGGTGAGCTGCGGCAGCGGCGGCACGCTCGACGAGGCAGCGCTTGCGATGGCGCTGACCGCAGGCAAGTTGGGTGGTGTCGCCATCGACAGCCACGATTGGGAGCCGATCAGCGAGGCGCACTCTCCGCTGCTGCCGTTAGCGCGTGCGGGCTTGAATGTGCTGCTGACTCCGCATACCGCAGCGGGTGGGGGAGGCGCGCGCGTTGACGATCAGAACCGCTCACGCGAGTACGCGAACATTCAGCGTCATTTGCGTGGAGAGCCACCCCTGCATCGCCTGGTATAGATTGTTTGCATCGGCAGATGGGCGCGTTATACTCATTTGTATCTATTTGTCAGATGAATTATTGTATTAGTTGCGCTCATTATGAGCGTATGATGAGAGTTTGTTTGCGAAATTTGTCGATTCGTTACGAAATGAAATCCAATGTGTTCTAATTCGTAAGTGTGGATTTGCTCAATGCTTGTGCATTTGCGCACAAGCCGCTCCACATAGAAGCCATTGGTAGGACTTCCCACAGGGATGAATCGCCATGTCCCAATTGCTGCTCACCATTGAACATGACGCGGGACTCCATGCGCGACCGCTTGCGCAATTCGTCAAGGTCGTCAAGCAGTTTGACGCCGAAATTAATGTGTGGAACATGACCTCGAACAAGGGTCCCGCAAAGGGCGATAGCCCACTCAAACTCATGCTGCTCACGGTCAAGAAAGGCGATCAGATCCGGATCGAAGCGCACGGCGAACAGTCGGAACCTGCGCTTTCCGCATTGCGCTCGCTGATCGAAAGCAATTTTGGCGAGTAGGGCAGGATGGATACTCAAACCGCCACGCTGATCATCGTGCTCCTGGTCGCCGCCTGGGTTCTCCAGTTCTGGCTTTCCAGTCGGCAGCTTTCGCGCTTTTATACGCGACTGAAGCAGCTTCGGCGGGACGGTTTGACGGCGATTGGCATGACAGGGAATCGGTTGAATGGGCGGGTTTACGGCGTCCTCACCGTTGACCGCGAGACGCGCAGGATCATCCATGCGGAGAAATTCCTGGGTGCGACGATCTTCGCGGGATTGCAACCCGTGCCACAGCTTCAGGGACAGTCGCTCGATGCACTGTTGACAGAGCGCACAGCCCATGGATTGAGCCAGAAACTCGCGGACGCATTTCTCAATGCTGCTCGCGATATTCACAACGAGCTGGCGAAGCCCCAGCCCGTTCACACCGAAGCCGAAGTCTCTAAGGAGGCGGCAGCGCTCGGTCAAGAAGTAGGGACGTCCGCGTAATCAGCGTTACGCGCCGCCATGCCTCGGGGGAAGCGTGTTCGAAAGGAGTGAAGCTTGCAGCGACGTTATTTCGGTTTGCACAGTGCTGAGGTGCGAGAATTGGGTGGGCATCCAGCAGTGAGTCGATACGCTTGCGCGGAAAGTGGTTCTTAGGAGTGATTTTTGCGATGAACAAGTTACGCATCCTGTTCGTGCTGCTGGCGCTGGTCGCGCTGGTTGCGCTTCCGATGGTGGTGTCCGCGCAGGACGCCCCCGCTGCCCCCGAAATCCCGGCAGAGGTTCAAGCTGCGGTTGACGCAGCGTTTGCCGCCCGTGCTTCGCGCGATGCCTGCGCCTATGTCGCGTGGGATCAGCGTGCTTCGGACGAAGGCGCGTTGGCGCACCTTGCCGAGGACTTCATCGGCATGTTCCAGTGCGGTGGTCAGGTGCTCGTCGGTCTGATCGGCGGTATCGTCCCACTGCTCGTCGTCCTGATGACGTTCGTCAATGCCCTCATCGCCCTGATCGGCGCGGATCGCATTGACCGTGTTGGCGAATGGGCGGCGCGTCCGGGGTTGGTCTACTATCCCGTTCGTTACATCCTACTCCCTATCCTCGCCGTCTTCTTCCTGACGAATCCGATGGCATACACGATGGGTCGCTTCTTGCCCGAAAAATACAAGCCCGCCTTCTATGACTCGGCAGTGTCGTTCGTACACCCGCCGCTCGGCTTGTTCCCGCACGTCAATCCGGGCGAGTTCTTCGTCTGGGGCGGTATTGCGGCAGGCATCACCTCGCTCGGCTTGGGTTTGGGCGACCTGGCAATTCGGTATTTCATTGTCGGCGTCATCGTCATCTTTATCCGTGGTATCGTCACCGAGCGCATCACCGCCATCATGTGGTCGCGCCGCGACGCCAAGTAAGAGGGGAAGAAGGTCACTATCATGGGTGGATTTAACGCATTCTTGGTCACGATTGGTAAAGCGGTCGGCGGCGTCGTCGGCGCACTCTACCAGGCGGGGCGCGATGCCGTCGATCAGGTTCTTGTCAACATCATCCCCTTCATGGCGTTCATCTCGCTGGTGATCGGGATCATCCTGTATACCGGCATCGGCAGCGCCCTGGCGAACGCCCTTGCACCGCTGGCGAACAACGTGGTCGGTCTGGTCGTCCTGTCGATCATCATCGCGCTGCCGTTCCTGTCGCCTGTACTGGGTCCGGGCGCGGTCATCGCGCAGGTTATCGGTACGCTGCTTGGCAGCACGTTAATCGCGCAGCGCACGATCCCGCCGAGCCTGGCACTGCCCGCGCTCTTCGCCATCAATCCGCAGGTGGGCTGCGACTTCATCCCGGTGGGTCTGGCGCTCGGCGAAGCCGAACCAGAGACCGTCGAAGTTGGCGTCCCTGCCGTATTGTTCTCGCGTCTGATCACCGGACCGATCTCGGTCGTGATCGCCTACCTGTTCAGCTTCGGTCTTTACGACCAGCCAGCAGCGTAAGCATCAAGGGGGTGTGTAAGGGCGCAATGCATTGCGCCCCTACGCACCGTCGTTGGATGTGTTGACGACAGGTCTCACAACGTTATCCTGGTTCTCATCCACAACTTAGCCGTGATTGTTAATACTTACGGCGAAACAAGACAAGACAAGGAGCTCCATTATGTCTGAGAAAGTCTATAAGAAAGTAAAGATTAGCGCTGGCAAGCGTGGATGGGGCGGTCCGCTGATTGTCGAACCGAAGCCCGGCAGAGATTTGATTTACTGCGTCACCGGTGGTGGTATTCACCCGCTGGCGGCAAAGATCGCTGAACTGACCGGAGGCACCGCGTTTGATGGCTTCAGCTCCAAGGCGGATTTCAGCGAGATTGCGGTTGCGGTCATCGACTGCGGCGGTACTGCGCGTGTTGGTGTTTATCCAATGAAGGGCGTTTTGACGGTCGACATTCACGCGACACGTCCGTCGGGTCCACTTTTCCGCTTCATCAAAGCGGAGTTGTTTGTCTCTGGCGTCAGTGAAGCTGACCTTGAAGTTGTCCCGTAATTCGGCTGCGTGGCGGACGCCCCTTTAGGGCGTCCCCGCGGGCGCGTTCGTCAGGTCTGGGACGCTCCCATAAGGTATCTGGGTATGATGAGAGAAGAAGCGATGCTTAAGTACCAGGCAACTGTTTCCGCCGTAGGTCCGATGGTTGATGAGTTCCTCAATGAGGGGGTGGTGGTGCTGTTTGGCGAAAGCGCCCCGGAGGAACTGCGTGAGTTCGCCATACTGCATAATGGCGGTTCCCTACGCGCACCGATTGCGGCGGGGGATTGGGTGTCGTTTGATGACATGCGTTTCCGCGTCCTCGCCGTTGGCGATGTCGCCAATACGAATCTATCCAACCTGGGTCACCTGGTGATGAAATGCAACGGCATGACGGAACCGGAGATGCCTGGCGATGTGTGCGTGGAATTGAAATCACTGCCGAAAATTCATGTGGGCAGCACACTGCGTATCGAGAGCGCCTGAAGTAAGACCGAAACTATTGCACGAAATCTTTCGCCGCCCCTGATGCTGTGTCCCTGCCGCGTGATATGTGGACTTAGTACCCATACAGCCGTCTTCATTTGTTCTTTCGCCTCTTTGAAATCCATTTTAAGTTACAAGGAGCATGGCAATGCAGTCTTTGCGTGAGCGTCTACAGGAACGTGCGCGTGACAAGGGCACGATTCGCGTTGGGCTGGTTGGCGCTGGGCAGATGGGCACGGGCTTAATCAGCCAGGTCGAGAAGATGGATGGCGTCAAAGTTGTCGCCGTTGCCGATGTCATCCAGGGGCGCCCGCAGGCGGCGTTTGTCGAGAGCGATGTCCCTGCGAATCAGGTCGAGCTGATCGAGGATAATCTCGATATGGCAGGTGCCGCGATTGCGAATGGCAAGCGCGTCGCCACCCATAACAGCGACTTTCTCGTCAACATTCCGCATCTGGATGTGATCGTCGAATCGACGGGTGTGCCGGAGGTGGGCGCGCGCATCTGCGAAGCGGCGATCAACGCCGGGCGGCATATCGTCAACATGAACGTCGAGACCGACGCGACCATCGGCTACCAGCTCTATCAGATGGCGAAGGAAAAAGGCGTCGTCTATTCGTTGGTGGCGGGCGATGAGCCGGGGTCGATCAAGGAACTCTACGACTTCGCGGATGCACTTGGCTTCGAGATTGTCACCGTTGGCAAGGGCAAGAACAATCCGCTTGACCGCACCGCCACCCCGTCATCGCTGGCTGACCGCGCGGCGAAGAACGAGATGAGCGCCAAGATGTTGTGCTCGTTCGTGGACGGGACCAAGACGATGGTCGAGATGACAAGCATCGGAAATGGCGTCGGTTATGCGCCGGAGATTCGCGGTGCATACGGTCCCCACACGACGGTTGGAGACCTGGCGAAGGTGTTCGTGCCGAAGGCGGATGGGGGCATCTTTGACGAGAAGCGCCGCGTCGATTACGCGGTCGGCGATGTCGCGCCGGGTGTCTTCATCATCATCACGACTGACCAACCGAAAATCCTCAAAGACCTCAAGTATCTGCGCCTCAATGGGCATGGCAATTACTTCGCGCTCTATCGCCCGTATCATCTGGCGAACCTGGAGACGCCGATCACGATTGCGCATGTCGCACTGGATGGCAACCCGACGTTGGTGACCAAGACACCGCCTGTCGCGGAGACCATCGCGGTTGCCAAGCGCGATTTGCAGCCGGGCGAAAAGATCGACTCGCTGGGTGGCTACACGGTCTACGGAATGATCGATCAGGCGAGCACGGCAGCCGCGGAGGACATTCTGCCGCTCGGCTTGTCGGTCGGCGCGCTGGTCGTCAAGCCTGTCAAGATGGGCGATCCGATTCGTTATTCGGATGTCGACATTGACGAACGGCAAGCAATTGTGCGCCTGCGCCGCCAGCAGGACGCCCTGGTAAAAGCGGTCAGCGCCTGATGTTCCGCCGCCCGCAGCGCACAACCGCGCCGCTCACGTTGATACCTGCCGGGCGCAGCGTGCAGAACCGCCTTGCCGCGACTGTGCCGCGCTTCCAGCGTGAGCATCTGCTGGCGGTTGCCGCGCAGGCGCTCGATACTGGGTTGGCTGCGGGGCGGTTGAGCGAGGCAAGCCTGCGCGTAGCGGGCAACAAGATGCTCATCACAGGACGTGCGACGTGGTTTGGCAGCGCGGGTGATGGCGATTTGCTGCTGGCGGCGATGCAGCCGAACAGGACACTCGATACGCCCGATTTGCCGCACCACATCGACTGGCACCGTGCAATCTACGCGACGCTGCCGGATGTGCGTGTGGTGCTGGTCGTGCAGCCTGCCGCGCTGATGAAAATGGCGTTTCAGACGAAACGCGCACATGCAGACGAAGGCATCGAAAGCGCGCAGGTCATGCGTCCTGACGATCTCTTCGGCTTCGCCGAGGATTGTGGCGGGCTGGCGGCCTTATCGGACGCGACGGCGGCGGCGGTTGCAGGAATGGCAGCGCAGGCGAGCGTACTGGTCACGGCGAGCGGCATTATCAGCTATGGCGCGGACGGTTACGAGGCAATCGCGAAACTACACAGCGCCGAACGCTGGGCGCAGATTACAATGAAGTGACAGAATAAGGAGAGTGCGAAACCGTGGTAGCAGCAGTTGCGCTGGAAGAACTCCAGAAACGCGGCATCAGCGCCGAACAGGCGCACGAGATGCTGTTGAAGATGATGCTCATTCGTTCCTTCGAGGAGAAGGCGGAAGAGCTGTTCGCATTGGGGCGCGTGCATGGCACGATGCACCTCAGCATCGGGCAGGAGGCATCTGCGGTTGGCTTATCGACCGCGCTTGCTCGGAACGATTACCTGCTCAACACCCATCGCGGGCATGGGCACTGCCTGGCGTGGTACGGCAGCAGCCCCGACCTGATGATGGCGGAATTCATGGGCAAGGAGACCGGGTATTGTCGCGGACGTGGCGGCTCGATGCATATTGCCAATGTCGATACCAATAACCTGGGCGCGAACGGCATCGTCGGGGGTGGGCTGCCGATCTCGGTCGGCGTCGGCTTGACGATCAAGCTGCGCAAGACGGATCAGGTCGCGGCGGCGGTTTTCGGCGATGGTGGCGCGAACACAGGCGCGTTCCACGAATCTGTCAATATGGCAAGCATCTGGGATCTACCCATCATCTACTTTTGTGAAAACAACCAGTACGCGATGTCGATGGCGTTCAAGCGTGCGTTCAATATCGAGCATGTCAGCGACCGCGCCTCGGCATATGGCATCATCGGTGTGACGGTCGATGGTAACGACCTGCTGGCGGTCTATGACGTGGCGGTCGAGGCGGTGGCGCGCGCTCGGCGCGGCGAAGGTCCGACGCTGATCGAATCGCGGACCTATCGCTGGAAGGGGCACAGCAAGAGCGACAAACAGGCGTACCGCACCCGCGAAGAGGTCAAAGAGTGGCAGGAGAAAGAGCCGATCCGCCGCTTCGCCACTTTCCTGGGGATGAGCGACGAAGAGCGCGAAGCACTCCATGCGCAGGCACGTCAGCGCATTGAAGAGTCTGTCGTTTTTTCGGAAAACAGCCCAGAACCCGACGTTGCCGACATTATGGAGGGCGTGTATGCCTGAGCAGAACGGACACCCAAACGGCGCTGCCCGCGAACTGACGGTCGTGGAGGCGCTGCGAGAGGCACTCAATCAGATCATGGCGATTGACGAGCGTGTTTTCGTCATTGGCGAAGATGTCGGCGTCTACGGCGGGGCATTTGGCGTTTCGGCGGGGTTGGTGCAGGCATATGGTGCCGACCGCGTGATCGACACGCCGATCAGCGAGGCGGGCATCGCAGGCGCGTGCATCGGCGCGGCGCTGACAGGGATGCGCCCGGTCGGCGAAATTCAGTTCATGGACTTTGTGACGATCTCGATGGAACAGCTCGTCCTGCAAGCCGCGAAGATCCGCTTCATGTTCGGCGGTAAGGCGACCGTGCCGATGGTGCTCCGCACTCCGGCGGGCAGCGGCACTGGTGCGGCGGCGCAGCATTCGGAAAGCCTTGAGAATTGGTTCGTGCATGTGCCTGGCTTGAAGGTCGTCATGCCGAGCAACGCCTACGATGCGAAAGGCTTGCTCCTGAGCGCAATCCAGGACGACAATCCGGTGATCTTCGTCGAGCATAAGCTGCTCTATAAGACGAAGGCGCACGTTCCGGAGGAGATGTATACCATCCCCCTCAGCAAGACCAATGTTGCGCGCCAGGGCAAGCACCTCACGGTCATCGCCACCTCGGTCATGGTGCAGCGCGCGTTGCAGGCGGCGGACATCCTGGCGGGCGAAGGCATTGAGCTTGAAGTCATCGACCCGCGCACGCTGATGCCGCTGGATGACGCGCCGATCATCGAAAGCGTCATCAAGACCGGCAAAGCGATGGTCGTGCATGAGGCAGTCAAGACGGGTGGCTTCGGTGGCGAAATCGTGGCGCGCATCATGGAGAGCGAGGCGTTCGGGTATCTCGAAGCGCCCGTCCGCCGTGTGGCGGGGCTGGACATCCCGATCCCCTACAATCGTACGCTGGAGATGAACACTGTGCCGCAGGTGCAGAACATCGTCGATGAGGCACGCAAGCTGGTCAAAGGCGAATACTGATGGCTAAAGAAGTCATTATGCCGAAGTTCGGCTTCACCCAGGAGACGGCGGAAGTCCTCGCCTGGCTGAAGAACGAAGGTGATCATGTCGATGCGGGCGACCCGATCATGGAAGTTTCAACCGACAAGGTGTCGATGGAAGTCGAAGCGCCCGTCAGCGGCATCCTCGCGGGTTACCGTTACAAGCAGGGCGATGTCGTGCCGGTGACGGAGATTGTCTGTTGGATACTCGCGCCGGGCGAGACTCTGCCCTCTGGGATGTCCGTTCCGTCGTCGGGAGGGGCGCAACATGTTGCGCCCCCACAATCCACGCCAGCCGACGGGACGACACATGGGTCGTCCCCTACACCCGACCCTATCGTTAACGACGCCGGGGCGTCGCCGCTGGCGCTGCGCATGGCGCAGGATGCGGGCGTCGATATTCGGCAGATCGCCGGGACGGGTCCGCGTGGGCGCGTCACGCAGCGCGATGTCGAGTCATACCTGCAGGCGAATCCTGTAGGGGCGCCCCATGGGGCGTCCGCTCCAAGCGCATCAGCGCCGAGTGGCAAGCCGAATGCATCGCCTGCCGCGCGGCGCGTGGCGGAGCAGCTCGGCGTGGCGCTGGAGATGGTGCGTGGCACAGGCGCGAGCGGGCGCATCCAGACGGCGGATGTCGAGGCGTATGTCGCATCGCTGAAGGCGGCGACCGCAGCAGCGGAACCCGCCCCGCGTGCGGCAGAGGGCGTTGTAGGGACGCCATTCATGGCGTCCGCGCCCGTTCCCATCACACAAGAAGGAAGTATCGCGCGGCGCATCCCGTTCAACAACATGCGCCGTATCATCGCGCGCAATCTGCAAAAGAGCGCCCAGGAAGCGCCGCACATTTACTTCCAGGTCGAAGTCGATATGTCCGAGGCGAACGCCTTGGTTGCCTACGCCAATGCGAACGCGCCGGAAGGCGTGAAGGTGACGCTGACGGCGCTCCTCACGCGCGCGGTCGCCTGGACGCTGCGCCGCCACCCGCTTCTGAACAGCCACCTCAACGGTGAAGAGGTGCTGGTCATGTCATCGGTCAACATCGGCATCGCCGTCGCTCTGGAAGATGGCTTGATCGTACCCGTCGTGCGCGACGCCGACCGCAAGGGCATTTACGACCTTGCCGCAGAGATTCGCGCCTTGGGGCAGGCGGCACAGGCGGGTAAGCTCACGCTCGACCAGATCCAGGGCGCAACATTCACCATCTCCAACCTGGGTATGTACGGCGTGGATCGCTTCACGGCGATCATCAATCCTCCGCAGGTGGGTATCCTGGCAATTGGGCGCGCACGTAAGCAGTTTGTGCCGGACGATGACGACCAGCCTGTGCTGCGCCCGATGACGACCATCACACTCTCGGTCGATCATCGCGCCATCGATGGTGCCGTCGCCGCGCGTTACATCAGCGATTTGTCTCAGGCGCTGCTGCACCCCGAACGGATTCTGCTATGAGTACTCAGCACTACACGGGTTTGGCGGCGTCTCCCGGCGTCGCCTACGGCGTGGCGTGGGTCTATCATCATGTCGATCTGCAATTCGACAGGCGTGTTGTGGGCGATACCAGCGTCGAACTGACGCGCTTTCACAACGCGGTGGTGCGCGCGGTCGAAGAATTGCAGGCGCTGGAGGCGAAGGCGCGCACCGAGATCGGCGACGACGAAGCCGCGATCTTTGACGCGCATCAGATGTTTGCGCAGGACCCGGAACTAACCGCTGCAATTGAGGCGCGCATCCGCGACAACGCCCTGAATGCTGAAGCCGCCGTCTTCGACTCGGCGGAGGAGTACGCGGCGCAGTTCGAAGCGGTCGAGGATGAGTACTTTCGCGCGCGCGCGGCGGATGTGCGCGATGTCTCGCGGCGGATCGTGCGTCTGCTGCTCGGCGTGCGCGAGATGTCGGAGATGCCCACCGCGCCTGTGATTCTGGTCGCGGACGACCTCACACCGTCGGATACCGTCCAGTTCGACAAGGATTTGATCCTCGGGCTGGTGACCTCGCTCGGCGGTCCTACATCGCATACGGCGATCCTCGCACGCAGCCTCGGCATCCCGGCGGTCGTCAGCGTGCCGATGAGCATCGATAAGGTGACCAGTGGAATGACCATGATCCTCGACGGGATGGCGGGCACGGTCACTCTCAACCCTGGGGCGAGCGAGCTGGCGAGCGCTCAGGCAAAACGAGAAGCGTGGCGTGCGCGAGAACAAACACATCGTGCCCGCGCGCACGACCCTGCCATCACGCGCGATGGGGTTCATGTCGAGGTTGTCGCCAACATCGGCGGCGTGGACGATGCGCGTCAGGCGCTTGAGTTCGGCGCGGAAGGCGTTGGCTTGTTTCGCACCGAGTTCCTTTTCCTCGACCGCGATACGCTGCCGAGCGAAGACGAACAGTACGAGGCGTATCGCGCGGTGGTCGAGGCGATGGGCGGACGCCCACTGGTCGTCCGCACGCTCGACATTGGCGGTGATAAGGCGGTACCGTATCTTGGCTTCGCGGAAGAACAGAACCCCTTTCTTGGCTGGCGAGCCTTCCGTATGGTCAGCGAGCATCCCGATGTGTTCGAGGCGCAGTTCCGTGCGCTGCTGCGGGCGGGCGTCGGCGCTGATCTGCGCATTATGGTGCCGATGATCGCAAACGTCGAAGAAGTGCGCCAGGCACGTACGCTGCTAGACCGCGTGCGTGAAGAGCTTCATGGCGAACACATCCCGTATGCGGAACGGGTGCAGTTCGGCATCATGGTTGAAATCCCGTCAGCCGCTCTGATCGCGGACCGGATTGCTGAAATCGTCGATTTCTTCAGCATCGGCACCAATGACCTGACGCAGTACACGCTGGCGGTAGACCGTACCAATCCGCGCGTCGCGCCCCTGGCGGATACCTTTCACCCAGCGGTGCTCGCCTTGATCGAACGCACGATCCAGGCGGCACACGCCAAAGGGAAGTGGGTCGGGTTGTGCGGAGAGTTCGCGGGCAATCCGCTTGCCGCGCCGCTGCTGCTGGGCATGGGGTTGGACGAGTTCAGCATGGCGGCGATGGCGATACCCGAAGTGAAAGCGGCGCTGCGTTCACTCAGCCGTTCCGAATGTGCGCGTTTTGTCGAGAGCGCGATACGCCTTTCCACCGGCGCGGAGATCAAAGCTGCCTGCCAGACTCTGATGCGCGACCTGACTTAGCCGAACAGCACCTGCCCACGGGATTACCCCAGAGGCGACCCAACAGGTCGCCTCGCGTGCCCCTTCTCGTATTTACACTACATATCGAATCCTGACGACTTACTTACAAACGCAAGTCCGAATTTTGTTATACTGGCACCAGGTCTTGCGATTTGGGAGAGTTCGTAAAAACTATCAAGTGTTTGCGGGTTGTTATGCTGCTGCAAAGTGGCAGTAGCAATCTATAAGGATGCGCTTTCACTATCAGAAGCACAAGAGAGCGCAAAAGGTGATAATTTATGCGACGCTCATTCAAAATCCTCACCCGAAGCGTCTTTCTTACGATGTGGATTGCTGCGCTGATCGTCGTTTTCACTGGAGCGGAGTGGGCGCGTGCGCAGGTCAGCATTTCTGGGCGCGTCTTTCAGGATTATAACAACAACGGCTCATTCGATGCCGGGCGCACCATCGCCAATAACGGGGCAGGGGCTTATACAGTTGCGGAAGACATCCCAATTGCGGGTGTCACAGTTACCGTCTTTGGCGCAGCCGGGGTACCGCTAGGCAGTGCGCCATCCGGGTTAGACGGTACCTACAACGTGGTGCCGTCTGCGGCGGGTCCGTATCGTGTGGAATTCAGCAATTTCCCGCCCGGATACCAACCCGGTGCATTTGGTCCGCAGAATGCCTCGACGGTTCAGTTTGTCGACGCGGCGGGCGCATCTGGAATTGACCTGGGGATCAATCTGCCCGGCGAATACTGCCAGGACAACCCTGACCTGATCACGCCATGCTACGTCTTTGGGTCACAGGTTGGTCCATTCCCAAATCCACTAGGTCCCCCGATTGATAACAGTGGGCGTTCGACGCTGGTGTCGTTCCCATATTCGGCGGGCAGCAATGGTGCTGCGCTCTCGGATGGTTACGACACTCCTATCGGGCACACGGTGGACATCACGGCGAGTCAGGTCGGCACAACCTGGGGCGTCGCCTGGGCGCGCCTATCCGGGACGATCTACGCTTCATCCTTCTTCAAACGGCACTCTGGCTTTGGTACCGGGGCGGATGGTGTCGCGGACTCGGCTGATGATCCGGGCGCGATTTATCTGATTGATCCGGACACCAACGCGGTGACTGGCGTATTCACAGTCCCGAATGTAACCATCAACGCGCACGACTCGACGAACTGGTTCCGCGATAACGGCAATGCAGCCTGGGATTCGGTCGGCAAGACATCGCTGGGCGGCATCGCGCTGTCAGAGGATGAGACACGCCTCTTCGTGATGAACCTCCAGGATCGGACGCTTTATGCGCTCGACACCACAAGCGGCGCAGTCGTGGGTACGTCGGCACCGTTCACGAGCGCGCCGGGCTGCTCTGCGGGCGACGTGCGCCCCTTCGCCGTATCGTACTATCGTGGCACGCTGTATGTTGGTGTCACATGCAGCGCGGAATCCACACAAAGCGTTGCTAACCTCAATGGCTATGTCTACGCCCTGAACCCAAGCACGCTTGCCAACAACGGTGTTGTCTTCCAACTTCCGTTCGCCTATCCGCGTGGTCTCGCCAATTCCAATGGCACGATACCCGGTGCGTGGCAGCCCTGGAGCCCGGTCTACCGGACGCTTACGGTGCCAGCAGGCGACCCCGGCTCGTTTTATCCACAGCCCATGCTCACGGACATCGCCTTCGACCGTGGGAACATGGTGCTTGCGATCCGCGACCGAAATGGCGATCAGGTCGGTGCTTTCACACCGAGCGACCCGGCAGGACTGGATACAGACTTGCTGGCGGGTGTTGGGATTGGCGATCTGCTGCGCGCCTGCGGCAGCCCAGGCGTGGGCTGGACACTGGAGACGAATGGTCGCTGCGGCGGGCAGGGTACTGCCGCTCAGGGGACGAACCTCGGTCCCGGAGGCGCTGAGTATTACTTCGACGACGGTTACGGTATACCCGGTCAGTTCGTAAACCACGACGATATGGGCTTGGGCAGTGTCGGGCAGATCCCTGGTTTTCCCGATTTGGTGGTCGCTTCCACCAACCCCTACCCGTTTGCGTCAGTTCCCGGCGGTGGTAACTTCCAGGTATTTGATGGCGGTATCCGCTGGCTTGATAATTCGGAAGGCGATTTTACCAAGGCGTATCGCCTGTTTAACGATGGTCCTTTCCCGAACACAACGGGTAAGGCGAATGGTCTCGGTGACATCGCCGCGCTTTGTTTCCCCGCACCGGTCGAAATCGGCAATCGCGTGTGGCTGGATGTCAACCAGAATGGCATTCAGGATGCTGACGAGACGCCTATCGCCAACGTGCGTGTCGATCTCTATTCTCCGACGGGAACGCTGTTGAGCAGCGTGTTCACCAATGATCGCGGTGAATACTACTTTTCCAATGGTGCTGGGACGGATTCCCGGTTCGCGGATTACGATGTCGCGGGCTTGACCTTCAATACTGCCGGGTTTCAGGTGCGCATTGAAGGTAATCAGCCACCTCTCCAGGATCTGACACTGACGTTTGCTGATAATGAGCTTGGTGTGACATTTGGCTCGATCAGCAATGACAATAACGGGCGACTGAGCGGGCAGACCGCGGTTGCGACGTTCAATCTTGGCGGTCCTGGTCAGAACAACCACACGATTGACTTCGGCTACTATGACGCCCAGGCATTGACGCTGACGCCGACTCCGCTGACTCCGACCCCGCTCACGCCGACGCCGACAGGCGGGTCCGGTGGCGATGCAGGCTCCGGCACACAGGTCGCGGGCGGCGGGTTCTCATCGCCCAGTGTCAGCAAGTCAGTGGATCGCCCGTTTGCAGCGCCTGGAGATGCCGTTACATTCACGATCCTTGTGAGTAATCCGAATGGCACGGCGGCGAACAATGTTACCCTTTCGGATGCGATCCCAGGCGAATTTGAGGTGATTTCTGCAACGTCATCGCGCGGGACGCCGACGATCAATGGTCAGCAGGTGTCGCTGAACATCGGCACGTTGAACCCCGGTGAATCCGTGACGGTGACGATCCTGACGCGCGTTCGCGGGGGCGTGAGTGGTGGCGCGGTGTCCAATCTGGCAAACCTAAGCGGCGGACTGAGCGGACAGGCGTCCGTGACAGTGGTGATCGTCAGCGCCCTACCGGCTCTGGGCGAAGAACCCTGGTGGCGTATCCTGTTGATCATCGGGATCGGCGCGCTCGGCATCGGTTCAGTCACCCGCCTAAGGCGTCGAGGACTGCGTACCGAATAACGACAGGAAGGGGGCGGCAACGCCTCCTTTTGATTCTCATTGCGGTCTCCCGATAACGAATGACATTTGTCCCGGCAATCTGCGCTACCTGTCACATGACGTAATACTTCTGCGCCATCTACTATTACCTCATCGATCTTTTTTGATTCGGACTGGGGGTTAATTCGTGAAACGAGCTGGTGTATTTTTCGTACTCTTACTCGTTGCCATCCTTGCCGCATGTGGGCGCAGTGCCGAAGAAGTCGCACAGGTCAACCAATCTGTGCTGACTGCCGGAGCTGCGACACGCGCCGCGTTGCCGACCGCGACACCTGAACCGACATCGGAAGTCGCTACGGAAAGTGCGCCCACAGCGAGCGCGGCGACCAACGAAGTTGTTGGCGATGCTACCAATGGCGAAGTCCTCTTCAACGCCTCCTTCAACACATCGGCGGGGCAATGGATATGTGCTAACTGCCACTCCACTGGCGAGAATCGTCTGATTGGTCCCGGGCTGGCGGGGATTGCCGAAACCGGTTCGACGCGCGTCGAAGGCGAGACCGCCGTGCAGTACATCATCCACTCCATCACCCGCCCGAACGACTTCATCGTACCAGCGGACGCGGGCGGTCCCTATCCGGAGAACCTGATGCCGCAGAATTACGCGGATCTGCTGTCCGAGCAGGATCTGAACGATCTTGCCGCCTATTTGTTGTCGCTTGAGTGATCGGGATAAAGGGAGACTGGATCCATGGATACAGAAGTTGAACAGACACCGATCAGCGAGTCTGCGGAAGAGAAGGAACATTTCGAACCGAAGGGCGCATTCACGTTCGTCCTGATCGTCTTGGTGGCTTATGCCCTCTATTATGCCTTCGTCTACTATCAGGTCTTCATCGAGCGAGGAGGAGCGTAAATCATGGCACAACAGCCACAGCCGAAGTTGGAAATCGATAAGTACGAGCGAACCTATCTCATTCTTGCCGTCGCAATGGTCGGCATCTTCTTCGCGGCGATCCTGGCGGGGGCATTCGCCTTCAACGTCCGTCCACCAGATGCGGCGGAGTTCGTCAATCCGCTGACACTGGGTCAGACCGAGTTCACGCAATTGGGTCTGTTTGATCGCGGCAACAATAACTATGACCTGTACTCGATTGCCCAGATGTGGCAGTTTAATCTGGGTCCCGGCGTGCCGGTTGAGGCAGGTCACCAGGTGCTCGATATTCCACTGAACGCACGGGTGACATTCCATGTCGCCAGCCGCGATGTCAATCATGGGCTTTTCGTGCAGTATCACAACATTAACCTGCAACTCGTGCCGGGGCATGTTGCCCGGCAAAGCGTCATCTTTGATCGCCCCGGAACCTTCTGGGTTGTCTGCCATGAGTACTGCGGACGCGGGCATCACAACATGGGCTTCATGATCCGCGTCGGAAACGCATAGGCGTCAGGGAGAAGGATAACGATGCAAGCGGTACAACCCTCACAGGGCAAGTTCACGATTGAATTCCCGGCGCTGTCCGCCATCAAACCGGAGCGCTGGTTGGTCGGCATTCACATCATTCTGGCGATGATCGCCGTCGTGGTCGGCGGGCTGCTCGGTCCGTTCCAGACCTTCCGGCGTGCGCCGACGCTTACCTGGGAAATCCCGATTTTCTCGTACTACTACCAGGCGCTGTCATTGCACGGCGTCCTGAATGGGCTGGTCTTCACGACGTTTTTTATCGTGGGTTTCAGCTACTTCGTGACGCAGCGCTCGCTCCAGCGCAAATTGGCGAGCATTCCGCTCGCCTGGGTTGCGACCGGGATGATGACCGTCGGCTTGCTGATGGCGGGCTGGGCGCTGCTGGCAGGCGAGGCAAACGTCCTTTACACCTTCTATGCGCCGATGATCGCCCATCCGTTGTTCTACCTCGGTCTGACACTGGTCGTGGTCGGCTCCTGGCTGGCTGGGCTGAACATCTTCCTGACGTACATTCAGTGGAAGCGCGAGCATGTGGGGCAAGCGGTGCCGCTGGCGGTCTACGCAACCATCTGCAATTTCGTCATGTGGATCACCTGCACGCTCGGCGTAGCGGTCGAGATCCTGTTCTTCCTCCTGCCGCTCTCGCTTGGTTGGGTTGCGACCACCGATCCACAGGTCACGCGCATTTTATTCTGGTTCATGGGGCATCCTCTGGTCTACTTCTGGCTTATCCCGGCGTATACCTCGTGGTACGCCATGATGCCCAAGCAGAATGGCGTGAAGATCTTCAGCGACAATCTGGGACGGCTCGCTTTCCTGATGATCATGCTTTTCAGCATTCCGATTGGCGTCCATCACCTGTTCGCCGACCCCGGCGTCAGCGAACTGGCGAAGGTGATGCACAGCCTGCTCACGTTTGTGGTGGCGATCCCCAGCTTCCTGACCATCTTCAATCTCGCCGCCACGCTGGAACAAGCCGGCAAGAAACGCGGCAGCAGCGGCAGGCTTGGCTGGATCGCAAAACAACAGTGGGATAACCCGGTGATGGCGGCGCAGTTGACTGGCATGATGATCTTCCTGGTCGGCGGCATCACAGGCATCATGAACGCTTCATTCAACCTGAACATCGCGCTTCACAACACGTCGTGGATTCCCGGACACTTTCATACGACGCTGGGCGGCGGTGTCTTCCTGACGTATATGGGGATTCTCTACTGGCTGATGCCGATCCTGCGTGGGCGGAAGTTGTTCAGCAAAGAGATCGCGCTGGCACAGGTCTACACCTGGTTCATCGGCATCGCGCTTTTCGGCATGTCGATGGCGCGCGCGGGCTTGGAAGGCGCACCACGCCGTACCGACCTGGGCGCGGCGGGTGTCTATATCAGCCCGGCGTGGGGTCTCTACCTCAACCTGGCGGCAATCGGCGGGTTCATCCTATTGGTCAGCCTGATCCTCCTGATCGTCAATCTTGTCGGCACACTGTGGTTCTCGAAGAGCGAACCGAACGAACCCGCGCCGATTGATGTGGCAGCGCCTTCCGATTCGCTGTTGATTTTCGAGCGTTGGGGTCTGTGGCTTATCGCCATCGTGGTCTTAAACGTCGTGATGTGGGGTCCGGTACTGATCCAGGGCTTGAACTTCTCGGCAGGCTTCTGGTCAACAGGCTTCCAGATGCGTTGAGCGCTTAACGCGCTGCCTCAAAGTTGTTCACTGCCGGGGTGATCTTTCGGGATCGCCTCGGCGCAGTTCATCAGAGAGTCTCCAGATGACGACGACACTGCCTTCACAGGGGCACAATGTTCAGGGATCGAGTGCATCACTGCCTTTAGTGCTGGCGACCGCGCTGCTGGTCAGCTTTGGCGGAGCCATGCTGCTCATCAGCGCAGCCTATCTTCAGGACTTGCGATTGCTGTCCGACGTCCCGGAAATGGTCTGGGCATTTGTCTGCGGAGTGCCGGGTGCGGAAGCAGGTCTTCTGCCATTGTTTGTGCTGATGGCGATTGCCGCTTTTCTGGTGACAGGTCTGCTCTGGATGACGCACTACATTCGGCGGCGCAGCCGTGCCCAGGTTGCCTATGCGACAGCGGGTTTGGTGGTCGTTTTGCTGGCGGGCGGGGTGCTGTTGGCACGCAGCGCGACGAATGCGACTGCGCTGGCGGTGGCGACGCCGGTTCCCGTACCCGGTATCACCTATCTTCAGACGCCGCGCGCGGTTCAGAACTTTTCGCTGCCTGCGTCGACCGGGCGTACGATGCGGTTGTCCGACTTTGCCGGAAAATATACACTGCTCTTCTTTGGGTACACACACTGTCCGGATATTTGCCCCATGACGATGTTTGAGATGCGCCGCCTTGCGCAAATGCTGGGAGGCGAGTTGGCGTTGAATGTGTTGTTTGTCAGTGTTGATGGGGTACGCGATACCCCTGAGGCACTGGCGGCGTACGTGGGGAGGTTCAGCCCCTCATTTGTAGGGATGAGTGGTGATCCGCTCACACTGGGGCAAATGACGCCGGATTACGCGCTGTCCTATCGGGCGGATGCTCCTGACGCCGACGGAAACTATGCCGTAGAACATTCCACACCCGTGTACGTGATCGACCCTCAAGGCAGGCTGACCGCGCTCATCGGCTTCGGGACGACCGCTGAGCAGATGGCACAGGGACTGCTGGCGCTTGGCGAAGCTGGTGACTGACCCGGAAGCCCGGATACCCCTGGGTAGTCAGCCGCCTGCGCAGATCCCCCGCTGTGATTAGGGGTGTCCTTTTGCTCGTTCCAGAACCTCGAGCAGCTTTTCGACCGCCCAGGGCTTGTTGACCCATTCATACTTCATGTCGCCCATTTCCTGCGGAGTAGGTTTCTGAAACGCGGACATAAAGACGATTGTGCCTTTGCTGCCTTGCTCCACGACATGGCGGGCGACGCCGATACCGTCGGTTGCACCTGGGACGCGCACATCGAGCAGAAAAAGATCAATGTCACCCCCTTTTTGGTCGATAAAGCTGATGGCATCGTCGCTGTTGGTGAACTGATGGACTTCACTGTCTGGCTCGACGGCTGATAGCAATTCGCCCACGGTTTCCTTGAGCGAGATGTCGTCTTCGAGATGCAGGATCAGGTAGGGGGGAGCACTCATGATTGTGATTATGTCTCCTGAGCAGATTCGTGACGCCAACTTCATGTTCTAACATTAAGATGACTTTCACTTCAAGTGGATTGATAGTAACAGAAAAATTCGTGAATTTCTGCCGATTTCCCGGCAATTTACATTCTTTGACACATCCCTTTTGCAATGTGAGGAAATGTCTGTATATGCTACGTACGAGCCATTCTTTGAGCTTGCATGACTGTGAGGCTCCCCTTGAAGCCGATTCGACAACTTCTGGGCACTCTCTATCCTCGCGTGGGCACGCGAGTCGTGACTCCGTTTCTGCTGGCGATCATTATCATCGCGGGAATCAGCGCCTTTACGGTGACTAATCTTGTCACGGGCAGTATCCAGGAGCGCTTCAAGAACCAGTTGTTTGAAAGTGGAAATGCCGCGAGCAACGCGCTTTATGAGCTTGAGCGGGAGATGCTGGAGAGCCTGCGCAGCATGGTCTTTACGGTGGGCGTCGTGGAGGCTTTGCGCGCAGCCGATGCTGAAGCACTGCACGCACTGCTTTATCCCATTGCGGCGAATGATGGGGTGGAAGAAGTCATCGTGTTCACGGCAGATGGCAGCGGGGTTTATCGATTGCTGCGCGCGGGGGACGAGACTGGAATCCGTTATGAGCAGACACTTCCGCTAGCGGTGCGCGATTGGCGTGGTGCGCAGCGGGTGATGGCAGGTGAAAGCGATGCAATAGGCGATAAGTTTGCCGACCTGGTGGAGCGCGATGGTTCCACAATGCTCTTCATCAGCGCCCCGGTGCAGATGCAGGAACCCGGTATGTCGGAGGTGATCGGCGGAATTGCGATAGGGTATGACACTGCGACACTGGTACAGCGCAGCGCAGCACAGGCGTTGTCGTCAGTGGCGATGCTCGCGCGGGACGGCAGGCTGCTTGGCAGCACCTTTCGCGTGGAGGATACCAGCCCTCTCGCGCTGCCTGGAGATGCTGCCCGCCAACGCCTTGAGCAGGTTGACGATTCCAGCCCGGTTGTCGAAATGACGCTTGATGACGCCGGCTACCAGGTTCTTTATGCCCCCTATCGAGTTCGCGGAGAAGCCTATGGGTTGTTGGTGGTAGGTCTGCCCAGCAGCTACATTGTTGAGCAGAGCGGGGTGAGCCGCAATGTGGTTGCGCTGCTCTTCGGCGGGTTGTTCGTGGTTGTCGCGCTTGTCGGAATCTGGGTCGCCCGTTCGATCATTCATCCGGTTACGATGCTGGTGGATACCACCCGCGCCATCATGGGTGGAGATCTCCAAAGGCGCGTGCATCCGAAGGGACACGACGAGTTGTCTGAACTGGGGCACTCTGTCGATGCAATGACGGATGACCTGGTGCAGCGTAATCTTCAGATTGCCGACCTTTATCAGGCGCAGCTCCATGTGACCGCGCAGCGCGAGGCTGTCTTCGCCAACATCAGCGACGCGGTCATTGTGCAGGATGAGACGGGCAGCATCATTCAGATGAATGTTGCTGCTTTTCGTCTTATCGACGCAGTATCGCGCAAGCCGTGGGAAAAAGAGGAGTTTGATACGTTACTGGTGACCTCTGACGACCCGACGACTCAAGAGGCAAGTCTCGTGGAACTGGCGGGCGGATTCTATTCGGTGCGAAAGGCGCGTGTGAACATGCCGGATGGTGTGATCATCGGGCATGTTACGACATTTACCGACTTGAGCGCCCTGATCCGCTCGGAACGCCTGAAGGATGAACTGATCCTTCAGATGTCTCACGAACTTCGCACACCGCTGGCAGCGCTGCGAGGAAACGTCGATCTGATCCGCTTGATCGAAAAGAAAAATCTAAGTGAAAAAGGGGTCGGCTTCCTCCAGCGCTCGACGGATCACCTTGAGGTGTTGGAGCGCCTGCTCAACCAGGTGGTGGATGTCAGCAGCATTTTGACGAACAGATTCTACATCGATAACCGTCTCCTTGACCTGAGTGCCCTAGCGAAAAAGCAGGCGAGCCGTTGGCTGCCCTTGTTTGCCGACCGGAATTTGACGCTGGAACTGGTGCTGCCAGATGAACCGCTCTGCATCTCTGGTGACGCGGAGCGCCTGGAACAAGTCATCGATCATTTGCTGCGAAATGCACACAGCTATACGTTGGCGGGCGGCGCTTGCCTGGAAGTGACGGCAAGCGTTGGCGAAGTGCTCCTGATGATCGCAGACACGGGTGTCGGGATAAAACAGTCGGAAATCGACCAGATTTTCGAGCGCATGTATCGCGGAAGTGCCGCGCACGCCGGACCTACGGACAGCCGGGGCATGGGACTGGGGTTGTATCTCACGAAGTACATCGTGGAACTGCATCAGGGGAGCATCACGGTTGATAGCTGTGAGGGTGAAGGAACCCGCGTCACTGTGCGGCTGCCAGTTGCCTCCGCATTGGTGGTCGAGGCGGCTTGATCATGCGGGTTACGCCAGCAGCCTCTGGGCGAAACTATCGACTGGCAGCGCGACTGGGGATTCTTCTGATTCTGGTCATTCTGCTGCTGGCGGAATGCGGTATACAGCGACCGGGCGTGATTCTGGCGACGATCGATGCCGAGATTGCAGACGAGTATGCGCCCTGGGGGGCGCTGGAGTTTGCCCCGCTTGACGATCAAGTCGCTGCCGCTGCCATGCTGGATGCGGGAACCAGCAACCCGGTTGAAATTGCGGCGGCGTCGCTCTCCAACGAGTCTGTGACGCAGGTGACCGAGTCTTCGGTGCCAGATTGGTCGAATACGCTGGAAGCGACTGCCATGCCGGATGCAGTCAGTCCAACGGCACCCATTGCAATGACTCCTAGCGCGACGCCGCTTCCGCCGACGGCAACCGCAACGCCAACGGACACGCCGACGGATAGGGCGACCGCGACGAGCACACCAACCGTTACGCCGACGGCGACGGGTACGCCAAGGGGCACATCCACAGCAAGCCCGACACCCAACGGGACACATCGAGTTACGGCGACCCCCAGTCTGACCGCGACCCCGACTCGACGAGCGACACAGACGCCAACGGCAACGCTGACACCTGGAGCGATCTCAACAGCTACACCGAGTGTGACGCCTACGCGACGCCTGACACAAATGCCAACGGCGACGCCAACACCTGTTGCGATTTCGACTCCTACACCGACCTCGACTCCTGTGACGATCGCGCTGCCGACCCATACACCGCCTGTGCCGCCAGCGACATCAACGCCGACCGCGACGACGACGCCAACGGATACGCCCGTTCCGCCGACGGCGACGCCGACGGACACGGCGACCGCAACGAGTACGGCGACGCCAACCGACACGCCGACGGCGACCGCAACGCCAACGGATACGCCCGTTCCACCGACGAGTACGCCGACCGACACACCAACCGCGACAGCGACGCCAACCGATACGCCTGTTCCACCGACAGCGACGCCGACGGACACGCCGACCGCAACAAGCACGGCTACGGACACACCGACAGCGACGTCAACGCCTACCGATACGCCCGCTCCACCGACGAGTACGCCGACGGCGACCGCAACGGCTACGGACACACCGACGGCGACGTCAACGCCTACCGATACGCCCGCTCCACCGACGAGTACGCCGACCGACACACCAATCGCGACAGCGACGCCAACTGATACGCCAACAGCGACACCTACGGCAACGGCAACGCCAACCGATACGCCGATCCCACCAACGGACACGCCGACGGCGACCGCAACGGCTACGGACACACCGACAGCGACGTCAACGCCTACCGATACGCCCGCTCCACCGACGAGTACGCCGACCGACACACCAACCGCGACCGCAACGCCGACTGCGACGCCAATACCGACTATTCCCGCAATTACAGGCTTCCAGTTGTTCGATGCAGACACAGACACGTATGTCACAGACCTGGCGAATGGTATGGTGCTTGACTACGCGCTGCTACCCGGTTTGCCAAGTGACTTCACTATCATCGTAGTTGCAAATGTCTTGACGCAAAGTGTCGCTTTTATAAGCAGCAACTTCGATGTGGATATCGGTATCGAGAGTCAAGATCCTTATACCGCATTTGGCGATATTGGTGGCGATTTGTTTCCAGGACCCTCGCCGCTTGGTGTTGGTACCTATACCATGACGGTTCAGCCCTATAGCGAAGATAATGGCGAAGGCGTTGGAGGCAATGTCGTCACACTCACGTTCACCGTCATTGACACGAGACTGACACCCACATTGACGCGGACCGCGACGCCGACGTCAACGCCGACCGCAACGAGCACGGCAACGGACACGCCGACCGCGACAGCGACTGCAACCAGCACGCCAACAGCGACTGCTACCCCTACTCCGACGCCGCTGCCGAGTACCGACCTACGCGTTGCAATTCAGAATGTCACGGTCACCGCGCAGAACTACATCAGCTTTCAGGGGGTCTGCACCAACGACGGACCCGCGACCGCATCCGGTTTCTCTCTGTACATTGAAGTGGTTGGGTTTGGCGAGTCGGGGACGGCGAGTCCCGCTGGGGGGCTGCTCACCGTAGGGCAGATGTTCACCTCAGGTTATAACACACAGATCTTTGCGCCTGGGACTGCTGTGACGCTGCGAGTCGAGTGTCGCATGAGCAATCCCGATTCGGCGACCAGCAATGACATCGTTGAACAGGTGGTGGTGATACCCCTGCCAACCGCCACGCCGACGCCAACGCCGACACCCGTTCCGCCGACGGCAACCGCAACGCCAACCGATACGCCAACGGCGACGCCCACACCCCTAAGTGGCTTTGTGCGCGCCATCAACTTTGGCGGTCCCGCGTTGGTCATTGACGGCAACCTTTGGGAAGGGCAGGACTCGCCGAGTTACACCCTGGGCACGGAAGACGTCCCACAATGTCCCGGCGGGACACTGACACCCGCCACCGACCCAAATCGTGAGGCGATGCTGCGCTGCGTGGTCACGGATTCGGGTACGTTTGTGGAGGTGACGATTACGTTGATCAATCTCCCCAACGGGAGTTACAACGTCTACTTCTATCGCTGGGAAGATGATATTGCTCAGGCGGTGGATCATTACCTGCAAGGGGTGCGGATCGAATCAGGGCTTACGATCCCTGCTGGCGAGTGGCGTCGCATGGGTCCGTACACCGTGTCGGTGACCAACAACACGATTGTCTTCGAGTCGAACGCCGGGTATCAGAATATCAGCGGGATCGAGGTCTGGGCGAGCGGCGGACCGTCCGCGTTTACTCCGACGCCGACGCCAACGGACACGCCGACGCCAACCCCCACGGCAACACTCATCCCGTTTGACATTGTCGCTCTGTGCGATCCTGATGGTGGTGGTAACCGGGCATGGGAAATCAAGAACTACAATGCGTTCGATCGCACGGTTGAATGGATCGTCGATATTGCCGATCCGCCGTTCTACGATACTGCAGTCGTGGTAATTCCTGCCAACGCCACCGTTGTGCTGGAAATCACGTCGGATGCACTGGACGGCATGGTCACTTTCGGCTTTGCGTCTGACTTTGACTATGAGTATCTAAATCTACCGCAAAACGACGCGCCCTGTGCGACTACCACTCCAACGCCGACACCGGTCGTTTTCGCCACCAACACGCCGATTGCGACCGAGACACCCACGGCGACGAGTACGCCGACAGTGACTCCCACGCCAACGCCGACTGCTACGGCGGCACCGGGCACAGGTCGTGATGTCGCGCTCACATCGTCGTGTACGCCAGCGACCCCTGCTGCGGGTGAGAGTGTGAGCTGTTCGATTACGGTCACGCACATTGGGACGCAATCGATCTTCGGTCCGCGAGTGAGCATCACGATCCCGTCCGGATTTACTTATTCCGGCACTTCTCAGGTGACCAATGGGGGTTCCATCAGCGGCTATACACTCAATGGCTTTAATGGCGATTACGATTGGTGGATCAGCGGGCAGCTTCTGCCAGGTCAGTTCGTGACTCTCAGTTTCGACGCTGCCTCAATTGTCCCCGGTACACCGGATGGCACAGTCGTCATCATCACAGCTACCTCTTCTCAATTCGGCGACCCTGACCTGTCGAATAACAACACAAGCGCGTCGATGACGGTGACTGCGCCGACTGCGACACCGTCTGCGACTGCGACACCGTCTGCGACCGCGACGCCGACGGCAACGCCAACGGCGACACCGATTCCGCCGACGGCAACGCCAACCGACACGCCGACGGCGACCCCATCGGCTCAAGCGGATGTATTCATCAGTAAGTTTGAAAGCGGCAGTTCCTCGCCTGGCATTGGCGATCTTTTCCAACTGAACTATGAGTTTGGTGCTGGAGCATCCTATGGGACTGCCACGAATGTCACCATCACATTCAATCTGCCGCCAGAAATCGAGTGCGAAGCGGGGGGAACCTCCTGTACTTTGGTCTACCCGGGTTTCTCAATAACGCCTGGGGCAGTCTTCAACCAGGACATTATCGTTCGCCGAATCGGTGGTAGCTCAATGCAGATGATCACCTTCACGGTGACCATCAGCGCCGCAGAATCCGACCCAAATACGGGAAATAACTTCGCTTCCTTCAATATCCAACTCCAATAGCGCGCGCGCCCATTGCATGTGACGATCCTCACCCGCAAATCACGCCGTTTGTGATTAGCCGCCCCTGCTCAAATCGCGTATCTTGAGGGCAGAGTCGATGTTCATAAGAGGTCTAATCAGACGGGAGTAACGCCAATGTTGGCTGAACTGAAGGTGAGCGAACTGATGACTCCGGATGTGGTCAGCGTGACCCCAGATGCGAAGGTGTCAGAGGCGAAATCCGTGATGAAGGAGTTCGGCATTCGCCATCTGCCAGTGGTTTCGCACGGCAGGCTGGTCGGAATTATCAGCAGTGGAGACATTCGCGAGGCTGCGCCGTCGGATGCCACGACCCTGAGCGTATGGGAAGTCAATTATCTGTGGGATACCATCCACGTCAAAGATGTCATGACCGAGAATGTGATCACCGTTGAAGCTGACGAGCCTCTCCTGGACGCGCTGCGTCTGATGGTGGCGCGCAAATTCAGCAGCGTTCCGGTCGTGCGGCATGGTGCGTTGGTGGGTATTCTGACGGAGACGGACATTTTCAACAAGCTCATCACCTTGATAGAGCGCGAGGCACTGCGCGCGTGAGGTTCCTCGTGAAGGGTGGTGGGTGATGCTCGTTGCAGAAATCATGACAAGTGAGCCAGTGACAATTGAGCCAACTTCTACTGTCGAGGCTGCACTGCGCCTGATGTCGGAGTTGGAGTTCCACCAACTGCCCGTCCTGAGCGAGCAGGGTCATCTGATCGGCATCATCAACCAACGGGATTGCCAGCGGGCGATGGGCTTGGATCCCTGGTGTGGTCCACAGGCAGATTCAGACGTATCTGTGGCGGAAGTGCGCGACTATATGCGACCGGCTCCAGTGGTCGTGGAGCCACGCACGCCCGTGCAGGAAGCGGCGCGTCTGATGACCATGCATCATCTACGCTGTTTGCCCGTCATGCGCGACGAGTCTCTGGTCGGCATTCTGACCGTGTCGGATCTGCTCATCGCCTTCATGCAGACGCTGCACAAGTTTGAGGATGGGGGAGTTGTCGGAAGCGGCGCGCTCCCTCAACGCTAAAGTGAAGCTAATTGAGAGAATCTGTTACAGTGGGGGCAATGAATGCCCCCACTTTGTTTTGGAGACCGGTTGATGTCAAAGTTGCCGCGTTGGGTCTGGACGCTTCTGCTCTTGCTGACGCTTCCTGGGGTGGTGATGCTGCTGGCGCTTCGCCAGCCCACACGCGATGATGTGCTTCGTCAGTCGCAAGCGCTTGCTCAGGCTGGCGATGTGGACAGCGCGATTGCACTGCTGGACGCAGCACTGGTGCAGCAACCGTCCGATCCGGCGCTTTACGTCGCGCGTGGTCAGCGAATTCTGCTGTTGTACGAATGGGATCGCGCACGGGCAGATTTTGACCGGGCGCTCGATCTCGATCCGACTTACGCAGATGGATACTTCCATCGCGGCGTGCTTCTTTCCAGTGTGCCGGATGCCAGCGTGCGACCGAATGCAGTCAGCGACTTCGAGAGCTATCTGCGGCTGGCTCCGGACGGAGAGTACGCCGACGAGGCGCGACGCTTCATCCAGAGTTTGCGCCCGCCAACGTCCGGCTGAACGGCGCAGAGCGCTGGTGTTTGAAGCGGGTGGTGATACGGGTTCGGGTGCAGTTGGCGACTTCTAAGGTCTTGAGGTAAAACTTTGACTCTGTTTTTTCTTGCGTCTGGGCTGAATGATGAAAATTCCTCGTTTTCTGACCATTTTGTTGCTTATCGTCGTTGTACTGCTGCTGGTCGGTTATGTGGGTGCCAGCGTCTACGTCTATAACCAGCTTTCACGCACAGTCGCGGGCTGTGGCAACGCGGATGACCGGGAAAATACCCCAGCCAGTTTCACCATTGATAATGTCGATACCGCCCCGTATCTGATGGCTGGCTACAGCGACGTTGAGTTTGTCAGTCGCGGTGACGGAATTCAACTTGCGGGCTGGTTTGTGCCCGCGCCGAATGGTACAGAGAACACCGCGCCCACTGTCATCCTTGTGCATGGGTTGACCTCCTGCAAGGGGTCGCACGAGGTGCTGCTGCCCGCGGGGATGCTGCACCGTGCGGGCTACAATACCATGCTCATCGATCTCCGTGATCATGGGCAGTCACAGGTTGAGGATGGGCGCTTCGCTGCCGGCAGTGAAGAGTGGCGGGATGCACTGGGGGCGTGGGATTATCTGGTCAACGAGGGTGGCATCGCCCCCGAACGGATCGGGTTGTTTGGCGCATCGCTGGGCGCTGCGACTGTGATGATCGCAACGGGCGAAGAAGTGCGTGTCGCCGCCGTGTGGGAAGACAGCGGCTTCTCGTCGATTCAGGCTGCGGTTGATGCTGAACTTTCCCGCAGCGGATTTCCCACGTTTCTGTCCTCAAGTGGGCTTCTCGCCGGGCGTTTCATCGCGGGCGACGACATTACCGCATTCAGCCCACTGGCGGCGATGGCGAAGCTTGATGGACGCCCGATCTTCATCACGCATGGCACGGCGGATGCGCGTCTGAGCGTCGATTATGCCTCCGATCTGGCGGATGCGGTGCAGGCAGACGGTGGAACACCGCAGGTATGGATCATCGAGGGCGCAACCCACGTCCAGGCGATGTTTATCGAGACCGAAGAATACGAACGACGGCTGGTCGAGTTTTTCGACGCGGCGTTACAAGCCGGTTGATGACAACTACTTTCATGCTTTGGCGGGCGTTCATCGGAGCGCGCGCTGTTTTACGCACAATTCGCTCGTGCCTTCCTCTTGTACAGAAGAAAACGTTTTATCAAGGAGCTTACTATGAAGATTCTTCGCCGCATTCTGTTGATCGTCCTTTTGTTATTGCTTCTGCTCATCGTTGGCGGTGCCGCCGCCTTCTGGAACGTCACACGCTCCCCACTGCCGCAGCATTCGGGCGAGGTCACGATTCCGGGCTTGCGTGCGCGGGTGGAGGTCATCCGTGATGCAAAAGGCATTCCGCACATCTACGCGACCACTTTGCATGACCTCTTTTTCACCCAGGGCTTTGTGCAGGCGCAGGATCGTTGGTGGCAGATGGAGTTCAGCCGCCACATCGGCAGAGGCAGCATCCAGGAGCTGACCGGGCGAAGCGACAGCCTGATGGGGACAGACGTCTTCATCCGCCATGTCGGCTGGTTGCGCGCCGCCGAACGCGAGCTGGCGAATTATGACGAGGCGACGGTTAGCCATTTGCAGGCGTTTGCTGATGGTGTCAACGCCTACATCGGCGGGCGTGCAGCGGGGCAGTTGGCGATGGAGTACAGCGTCCTGGGGCTGACGGGCGTCAACATCGCGGTTGAACCCTGGACGCCCGTCGATACGGTCGTCTGGGCGAAGGTCATGCAGTGGGACTTGGGAGGGAATTCTGGTAGCGAGGAGTTTCGCGAGCGTATGATCGCCGAGCTGGGCGAGGAGATGTTCGCGGCATGGCAGCCGCAGTTCTCGTATGATGAGTTCCCGACGATTGTGCAGCCGGAAGATGTGCCGCAAGCCCTGGACGTTGGCGCATCCACGCGCTCCGACGAGCCGGAGACGGTGGACATGACACGGCGCGAGCGTATCGTGGCGGCGGGTGGGATGCCCCTGGATAGCGCGTTCATCTTCGGCGGCGGATCGGGTATTGGTAGTAACAACTGGGTGATTAGCGGCGAAAGGACGGCGAGCGGTCGCCCGCTGCTGGCGAATGATCCCCACCTCGGCATCGGAATGCCGTCGATTTGGTATGAGATCGGCTTGCACTGCCAGCCTGTCAACGAGAGCTGCCCCATCGATGTCGTCGGTTTTGCCTTCGCACCCAGCCCTGCGGTGATTATCGGGCACAATGGGCGCATCGCTTGGGGTGTGACGAACGTGGGTCCCGATACGCAGGACTTGTATCGCATCCAGGTCAACCCGGAGAACGAATTGCAGTATCGTTGGAACGATGAGTGGCGCGATTTTGTCGTCTACGAGGAGACGCTCAGTTTCGGCGATGGAGCCGAGCCGGTGACCTTCCGCGTGCGCGAGACGCACCTGGGACCCATAATCACGGACAACGGGATCGATGAGTCGAGCGGAGAAATCCTCGGCTTTGATAACGAGACTGCGCTGGCGCTGCGCTGGACCTCCCTGGAACCGGGGACGCTATGGCGCGCCGTTCTTGGCTTGAATACCGCACAGGATTGGGAGTCTTTCCGCGAGGCGCTGCGTTCCTGGGATTCCCCGTCACAGAACTTTGTGTATGCCGACGTGGACGGCAATATTGGTTATCAGACTCCCGGCAACCTGCCGGTTCGCGCGCCGGGCGAGGACGGCAGAACGCCATCGGACTGCGCCGATGATAGCTGTGTCTGGCAGGGTTACATCCCGTTCGATGCACTGCCGACGATCTACAATCCGGAGCGCGGTTACATCGTGACGGCAAATCAGGCGCTTGTGCCGCCCGGCTACTATGATCTGCTGGCAGAGGCGTTGGGTGGCGAGCCTGAACAGTACATCATTTCGCACGATTGGGATGTGGGCTATCGCGGAGCGCGCATCAACGAGCTGGTCGCGGCATCGACTGCGCACACGCCTGAGAGCATCGCGGCGATCCAGGGCGATAACAAGCTGATGCTCGCGGAGCAGCTCGCGCCGTCACTGCGTGGGCTGGAGTTATCGGATGCGGGGCAGGCGGGTGTGCGCGATTGGATGCTGGAGTGGGACTACCAGCTCCACCGGGACAGTGCGCGTGCGGCATATTGGATGCTGTTTCTCAAGCATCTCACGCAGGATATGTTCGACGATGAGCTTGCAGCGCTCGACGAAGCCTACCAGGGATCAGGGATCGAGCTGCTTGCGCTGCAACAGATCATCGGCGTACCTGACAGCCCATGGTGGGATGATGTGACGACGCCGGATGTGGTCGAGACGCCGGATCAGTTGATGGCGCGCGCGCTGGTCGAGGCGCTGGCGGATGCAGAGAGCCGCCTGGGGGCTGACCGCGAGTCGTGGCGCTGGGGCGCGCTTCACACGACAACCTTCGAGAGCAATCCGCTCGGTCTCAGCGGTATCGACATCATCGAGCAGCTTGTCAATCGCGGACCCTTTGCAACGAGCGGCGGGCGCGTCGCGCCCAACGCGACGAGCTGGGCGTTCGCCGCGCGCGAATTCGTCGTGCGTTCGGCACCGTCGATGCGAATGATCGTGGACGTGGGTGCCTTCGACAACAGTCTTACCTCGAATACGACCGGGCAGAGTGGTCATCCCTTCAGCCCGCATTATGACGATATGATTGAGGATTGGCTGGGGATTCGGCATCATCCCATGCATTGGTCGCGCGAGGCGGTCGATGGCGCGGGTGTCGCCACGCTGGTGCTGCTGCCGGGAGGATAAAAGTCGCCCAAAGCATGGTTCCGCCAAGTCTGCTGGGAAGAGGCTAGGCGGATAAGCGGGCGGGCGCTTATAATCACCATCATTTACCATTACCGGAATACACGAGCGGGGCGGCGTAAGGTCGCCCTGCGTTCGTCTATCGGGGAGTAGCATGCTTACGGACATCATCAATGCGGCGATCATGGGCGTCGTCGAAGGTATCACCGAGTTTCTGCCGATCTCGTCAACGGGACATCTGATCGTCGCAGGTTCGCTGCTCAATTTTAATGCGCTTGGTGGCACATTCGAGATCTTTATTCAGTTAGGGGCAGTGATTGCGGTCATCGTCTTCTACGCGCGGGAGTTGTGGGGACAGGCAACATCGCTTGGGCAGACTTCCACACAGCGGCTGTGGCTGGGTATCCTGGTCGCCTTTATTCCGGCGGCTGCGCTCGGTCTTCTGCTCGATGATTTCATTACCAGCGTACTCTTCAGCCCAGTGGTCGTCGCCATCGCGCTGATCGTGGGGGGAATCGTCTTTATTGTGGTCGAGCGCCGCCCGAATGCGCAAACCGGCGAGACGCGCCAGCTCGAAGCGATTTCACTGCGGCAGGCATTGCTGATCGGTGTGGGGCAGACGCTTGCCCTGATCCCTGGGGTGTCGCGCTCTGGTGCGACGATTATCACCGGGTTGTTGAGTGGACTTGACCGACCGACGGCGACCAAGTTCTCGTTCTACCTGACGATCCCGACGCTCGGCGCTGCGACGGTCTACAGCCTGCTCCGCAGCCTGGATCAGATATCCGGGAATGATATTGTCCTTCTGGTCGTGGGCACGGTGGTGAGCTTCGCCGTCTCGCTGGTGGCGATTGGCTGGCTGCTGCGCTACGTAGCGCGCAACAACTTTGTCCTGTTCGGCTACTACCGTATTTTCGCCGGGATCGTCATCCTTGTCCTGGTGTGGACAAACATCATTCAGGCGTAAATTCGATGGTTGGTGTTTGTTGGCTTGGTTTGACCCCTCATATTCCAGGCATTGCTGTGAGACGTTAAGAGTCTTCATCATCATCTGCCCTTACAATCAACAGAGGGGGCATAATTCGATTTGATGCCAACCGCAGCATGGGTATTGCTCTGCTCACGCGCTTCTGGACCATACAAGGCGATTAACGGGGAAGAAATATGAAGAAAATCCTTGTCGTAGAGGATGCCCAGGCACTTCGGCGGGATATTGTCGAGATGCTCGGCTACGAAGGCTTTCATGTCGAAGGCGCGGAGAACGGATTAGTTGGGGTCGAACGGGCACGTCAGTATCAGCCTGACCTGATCATCTGCGATATCATGATGCCGGGGATGGATGGCTACGGCGTTTTGGAGACTTTGCGCGGCGACCCTTCCACAGCCACGATCCCTTTCATCTTTCTCACAGCGCGCACTGAGCGTCTTGATATGCGGCAGGGCATGGAGCTGGGGGCAGATGACTATCTGACGAAACCCTTCACGGCGCAAGAACTCATCAGAACCGTCCAGACACGCCTGAACAAACGGGTGCAGCTCATTGACCAGGTCGAGGAAAAGCTGACTGCGCTGCGCGGCAACATCGTCCTGGCGCTGCCGCACGAACTGCGTACCCCGCTCAATGTGATCCTTGGCTTCTCCGATCTGCTGCTTTTCGATGCCGAGACGATTGACCCGCCGCGTATCGTGGACATGGCGACTTACATCAACACCGCCGCGATGCGCCTGTACCGCCTGATCGAAAACTACCTGATTTACGCGCAGGTTGAAGTGACGGCAACGAACCCGGACCAGATGAAGCTCCTGCATGACGGGGTTAGCCTCAATGCTTCGAGTGTCATTCGTGAGCAGGCACACCACTGGGCAGGCAAGCCGCATCCGCCTACTGAAGCGCGCCCACAGGATATTCGGGTAGAGCTTGAGCCAGTGAATGCGCTGGCGATTGCCGACGAGTATCTCAAGAAGATTGTCGAGGAACTGGTCGATAATGCCTGCAAGTTCTCCAGCCCTGGGACCCAGGTACTCGTCGAAGGAAGCAGACAGGGCGACCGCTATGTGCTTTCGGTGAGCGATTTAGGGGTCGGGATGACTCAGGAGCAGATTGCCAGCATCGGCGCTTACATGCAGTTTGACCGCCGCATTCGTGAGCAGCAGGGGGCTGGACTGGGTTTGATCGTGACCAAGCGATTGGTTGAACTTCACAAGGGCAGCTTTAGCGTCAGCAGCGAACTCAATCACGGAACCAAGGTTGTCATCCAGCTTCCGATCAAGCCCGACTGAACTGAAACGGGCACCTGAAGTATGAAGGATAAGCGCGGCGTTAGGCTGCGCTTTTCATTTTGAGGGCGGGTATTGACCGCGCCTTGCGTTGTCTGGGCTATGTTCTTCGGTTATAATGCGATCAGGTTCACCGCTCGGTCGCTGAGGAGTCGATTTCATGCAGGGTAAACATCTCTCGCGAACCTCCCTACTCCTGTTCGGAGTTATGGCGCTGATAGCGACTTCGGGGTGTTTCCAACCCCTGGGGAGCGGCTTTGAGCAGCCCATTATCATGGGATCACAGCCGACGTTCACCGTCCAACCGACCGAAGTGGTGATCATCCCATCGAATACACCGCAGCCTTCACCAACACCGCCAGAGCTTGAGCTGGTTTTTGACACGCCGACCCCGGTACAGGTTGCTCTGCTCCCATCGCCGACGATTGAGCCAACGCCCTTTGTATTCCCAACCAATCCGCCCATCGACAACAACGCGGCGGTCAACGCGCTGCTGACGCCGTCTGGCATCGAGGTGGCGCAGCTCGTGACCGCAACGCTTCCTGGCGTGCCAGTGCTGAACCCATTCGAGATCACTGCGACGTTCATCGTCGGGCAGGCGACGCTTCAGGCAGGGCTGCCCGCTACACAAACGGCACAGGCGATCTTTGGCGCGGCGACCGCGACTCCAAACCCGCTCTTCCCAACGCAGCCTGTCGTCGGCTTTGGAACGCCAACCGCGACCGTGTTCGTGCAGCCCGGCGTGGACTGCGTCCACGAGGTGCAGGCGACCGACCGCAATCTGTATCGCATTTCGTTGGCATATGGCGTGACGGTCGCGCAGATCGCTCAGGCATCCGGTGTTACCAACATCAATCTCATCCTCGTGGGGCAGCGGTTGACGATCCCCGGATGCGGGACGACAGGCTACCGCCCGCCGCCCACGAGCATCCCGGCGAATGCCGCTGGCACCCCTATCCCAGGCAGCACGGGCAGCATCGGCGGCGGGCGCGTCCACATCGTCGAACAGGGCGAGACGCTGTTTGAGATTTCGATGGCGTATGGAGTTCCGGTGGCGACGATTGCGGGAGCCAACGGGATTGCCGACATCAACCGTATCGTCCTGGGTCAGTCACTGACGATACCGTAAGCTCGTGAAAGAACATATCACTCACGAAGAGAACATTTATCGCGGGCGTGTCGTCGGGCTGTCGCTGCTCGACGTCACGCTGCCCAATGGCGAGCCGGGAAAGCGTGAGTTGATCAGGCACCCCGGCGCGGTTGCGATAGTTGCGTTGGATGAGCAGGATCGGATTCTGCTCGTCAAGCAGTATCGCATCGCCGCGGACAAGATCCTGCTCGAAATCCCTGCTGGGACTCTTAAGCCCGGCGAAGATCCGCTGGAGTGTGCGGCGCGTGAGCTTCAGGAAGAGACCGGCTATCGACCCGGCGATATCCGCAGTATGGGCGGCATGTACCCCGCGCCCGGTTACACGACCGAGTTCATTCATCTTTTTGTTGCCCGCAAGCTGATCCATGATCCGCTTCCAATGGATGACGACGAATTCATCGAGGTGGAGCGCCTGTCGCTGCCTGACATCATGGCGATGGTGGACAGCGGCGAAATCTGCGACGCAAAGAGCGTGGTGGGGCTTCTGCGGATGGCACGCCTGACCGACTGAACCTGACGAGAAAGAGTCTTCTCAGAACATCATGCAAATCGTTTCACAACAGGATGCAGGTTGGGTGCTGCACCTTCACCGGTCATCGTATGCGCTTGGGGTCAATCGGGCGGGCTTCCTGGTCAATCGTTATTGGGGCGCTCGCCTGCCTACCGAGAGCATCCCGGACGCGGCAGACAGCGAGGGTTGGGCGTCGTTCAACGGTCCTGGTCAGCTTCTGCCAGAGGAATACCCTGCCTGGGGCAGTGGGTTGAGTTATGTCGAACCCTGCCTGAAAGCGACCTTTGCAGATGGCGTGCGCGCGCTGGATCTGCGGGTTGTGGGTGCGGAGGTGAACGGTGAGCGCGAACTCATCATCCAGCTTCGCGATAACCATTACCCGCTGCGAGTTTCGCTGCTTTATCGTGCGCATCCTACCCATGATCTGATTGAGCGTTCTGTCACCATTCATAACGACGGCGATACGCCAGTGCGCCTGGAGCGCGCGTTCTCCGCACAATGGCATCCGCCAGCAGGGCACAGCTATCGCCTTTCTCACCTCACCGGGCGCTGGCTCGATGAGTGGCATATCCGCCGCGATAGACTGCCGCATGGGACGACGCGACTGGAGAGCCGCCGCATCATGACGGGGCATCAGCACAGCTCGTGGTTTGCCCTGGATGACGGGGGGGCGGGGGAAGAAACTGGCGAGGTGTGGTTTGGCGCGCTGGCGTGGAGCGGTAGTTGGGCGCTCACTGCGGAAGTGACCGATTTTGAGTCGCAGATGACGCGCGTCAGTCTCGGTGTCAACGATTGGGACTTCGCATGGCAGGTTCCGCCTGGCGACACGTTCACCACGCCCGCGACGATTGCAGGTTGGACGGATGGCGGCTTTGGTGCTGCAAGCCGGGCGCTGCATGATCACATCCGCGAGGATGTCCTGCCGCATGGTGTGACCTCGCACAATGTCCTCTACAACTCCTGGGAGGCGACACTCTTTGACGTGGACGAGCCGGGTCAGACAGCGCTGGCGGAAATAGCCGCTGATCTCGGCGTGGAGTTGTTCGTGATGGACGATGGTTGGTTTAAGGGACGCCATCACGACCGTGCAGGATTGGGCGATTGGTCTCCGGATACTGCCAAGTTTCCCCACGGCTTGAAACCGTTGATTGACCGGGTCAACGCACTTGGCATGGGCTTCGGTATCTGGGTGGAGCCGGAAATGGTCAACCCAGACAGCGATCTCTACCGCGCACATCCCGACTGGGTGATCCATTTCCCCAACCGTGAACGCACCACCGCGCGCAATCAGTTGATGCTGAACATGGCGCGCGAAGAGGTGCAGGACTACACAATCCAGTGGCTGGATGCGCTGCTGGGCAACCACAAGATCAGCTTTGTGAAGTGGGATGCCAATCGCAACGTCAGCGAGCCAGGTGGTTGGTACGGCGAGGAGGCACGTGAGCTGTGGGTGCGCTACACGCAGGGTGTCTACCGCGTCTTTGAGACGATACGTGCCCGCCACCCGCATGTCGTCTTCCAGAGCTGTTCGGGTGGCGGCGGGCGTGCTGACCTGGGCATCCTGCGCCACGCGGATCAGATTTGGGTGAGCGACAACACCGAACCTGCCGCACGACTCGGTATTCAGGAGGGCTTTTCGCAGGTCTTCCCGGCGAGCGTCATGGAGGCGTGGGTGACGGACGCCGGAACGCTGTCGCTCGATTTTCGATTTGCCGTCAGCATGTGTGGCGCGCTCGGCATCGGTGCCAACCTGCTCAAATGGAGCGACGAGGAGCGGCGCAAAGCGAAAGCATGGGTTGCGTTGTACAAGCAGATCCGTGATGTGGTTCAGTTGGGCGATCAGTATCGCCTGCTGCCCGCACAGGGGCAGGGATACAGCGCAGTGCAGTACATGGCAAAAGATGCGTCGGAAGGAGTCTTGTTCGTCTTCCGTACGCATCTGGCGGAACCCGCCACGTTCCCGACGCTGTACCTGCGTGGGATGAAGGATGATGCTCGTTACACCATCGAGGGGCTGGACGGCGCACGCAGCGGCGCGGCGTGGATGCGCGCCGGGCTGCAGGTGCCTCTTAAGAGTGAAATCGTCTGGACGCACGGCACGATGGAATACCGCATTGGCGACTTTACGGCGGCTGTACGGAGGATCGCGCGTGTTCCGGGTTAGTGCCTTTTGACTTCGCTTTGTGCTTTTGTTACTCTACCCTAAGTATTTCTCACGCTTCGCCCTGTGTGTGGCAGCAACCATGAACGCCCTCGACGAACGTCAGCATGAGCTCCTGGCTCAAATTGCCTCAATGTACTACGAACAGGACATGACTCAGCAGGATATCGCTGAAGCATTGGGGATTTCCCGCGTCAAGGTCTATCGGTTGCTCAAACAAGCGCGCGATGAGCAGGTCGTGCGCATTGTGATCGATTACCCCATCAAACGTCACACGCGCGTGGAAGCGCATCTTCGCCAGGCGTTCAATCTTAAGGACGCGCTCGTCCTCAAGAGTGGGGGCGGAGGCGATCCCGCCCGGACGCTTCAACGGGTCGCCCAGATGGGCGCGCGTTACCTCGAAGACTGCCTTCAGTCCGGCATGACGCTGGCGGTCTGCCTGGGGCGTGCCGCTTACGAAGTCATCAACGCGATTCGTCCGGATTTACAGGCAGGGGTTCGCGTTGCCCAGGCGATGGGCGGCTTCACTGCTGATGACCATCTCGATAGCAATGCCCTGGCACGCCTGCTGGCGCGGAAGATCGATGGCGAAGTTCACTACCTCCTCGCGCCGCTGGCGGTCGATAGTGCGGCTGCGGCTGCCATGCTGCGTCGCCAGAGCGAAATTCAAAGGACGCTCGAAATTGCCCGTGTGGCGGACCTTGCATTGTTCGGCGTGGGCGGGCTTGACGCGGATAACTCCAAACTGGTGCAGGCGGGTTATCTGAGCGCGGAAGAACTGCGCCAGTTGGGCGAAGATGGGGCGGTGGGCGATATTGCCGGGCAGTTCTTTACGCTCGCCGGTGAGCTTCATCCTTGCGGCTTTAACGAGCGGTTGATTTCGCTTTCGCTGGAAGAAATGCGACGGATTCCGACGACGATGGCGGTGGTCATGGGCGAGGATAAGGTGCGCCCGCTGCTGGGGGCGCTGCGTACCCGCGCCGTGAGCGTCGTTGCGACCGACGAGACGACTGCGCGCGCAGTCTTAGCGCTGATTTAGACTTCCTTGCAGGATGCCCAGATTTGCTGAAAATTGCTGGATTGCGAAACGCAGTTCGCGGTATAATGATTGTCAATTGCTTTCGTTTCCTTACATTTGGCTTCAGAAAGTCGAAAGTGAACCGCTATGGCGACGCCGGTTGTGATGCCCAAACTGGGAAATTCGGTCGAGAGTTCGATTATTGTCGGCTGGAAGAAACGCCCAGGCGATGTGGTCACCGCTGGTGAAACCCTGCTAGAGGTGGAAACGGATAAGGCGACAGTCGATGTCGAAGCCCCTGCCAGCGGAACCTTGCTGGCGATCTACTTCAATGCAGGTGCTGACGTGCCGGTCATGACGGCGATTGCGGCGATAGGTCAGCCGGGCGAAAGTACCGCCGATATTGCGCCCGGCGGCGCGCCCGATGGGGAAATCAACCGCAAAGACGCAGCAGACGCGAAGAAAGAACCCACAGGAACGACGAGTGCGTCGATCGCCTCCGAACCTGCTTCCTTGCCTGCCGGGGCGGAACATGGGTCGCCTCCTACGGGCGATACCGCGCCGATTTCTCCGCGCGCGCGCCATCTCGCGGAGGACAAAGGGGTCTCGGTCGCGGGCATCGCCGGGACGGGACCCGGCGGTCGCATCATCGAGCGCGACATCGTGGCGGCGCTGGCACAGCAGCCGAAGCTGACGCCGGTCGCCGAGCGGATGGTCGCGCAGGGTGCGTTCGCGCTGCCGGAAGGCGCGGCAGGCAAGAAGATTACGACCCGCGACCTAGTCCCGGCGGCAGCGGCAGATGTGCCCGCGACGAGTGCACCTGCCAGCACGGTCATGACTCAGCAGACGCAGGGCGAGATACAGGTGTTTCCGCTCAAGGGCGTGCGCAAAGTGATCGCCACGCGCATGTTGGCATCGCTGCAAACGACCGCGCAACTTACGCTGAATGCCTACGCCGATGCGCGGGCGCTGCGCACGCTGCGCGCACGCCTGAAAGCGAGCGACGAGCGGTTGGGGCTGCGCGGCGTGACGATCAACGACCTGATCCTATTCGCAGTTGCTAGAACCCTGCTCGCGTTCCCGGAGATGAACACCCATCTCAAGGATGATGCGCTGCACCAGTTCCCGTATGTCAACCTCGGCTTCGCAGTTGATACGCCGAAAGGCTTGATGGTGCCCGTCGTCAAAAACGCGCACACGCATTCGCTTCGCGCACTGAGCGCCGAGTCTGTCCGCTTGGCGAAATCGGCACAGGATGGCACGATCAAGCCGGATGACCTGGACGGCGGGACGTTTACCGTGACGAACCTGGGCGGACTAGGCATCGACACCTTCACGCCTGTGCTCAATCCGCCGCAGGTCGGCATCCTCGGCGTTGGCGGGATTGCGCTGCGGGCGATCGAAGTGGGTGACGACATCCAGCATATCCCACACATCGCGCTTTCGCTGACTATCGATCATCGTGCTGTTGACGGCGCGCCGGGCGCTCGCTTCTTGCAGGCAGTCGCGCGCGCGCTGGCGGATGTTGATGTTCTCATGGCGATCTAGGGAGAGACGACGATGACATCTGTGTTTTATGAAGAAGTCATCAGCCTGGTCGATAAACTGACTCCGGAAGAGCAGCAGTTGGTTGTCAGGCATGTGCTGGAAAAACCGAAACTTCGCAAGATGACGGCGGACGAATTCAAGCAGTGGTTAGAGTCGCTCACGTTTGATGCAGGTGCAGTTCTCGAAGCGTATTCTGATCGCCGCGAAGACTGGTACGGCGATGATGGTCGCTAGGGCGTTTCTTGATACCAACATCCTACTCAGGGCGACTCTGCCCGTTTATGCCGAACACAGTCAATCACTCGCTTTGGTTCAAGCCCAGATGAAAAAGGGTGTTGAACTCTGGATCAGCCGTCAGGTCTTGCGCGAGTTTCTCGCGCAGGTGACACGTCCTCAGAACTTTATGATCCCTATGCCTATCGCAGAAGCTGCGCGCAGAGTTGAAGAATTCGAGACCGTTTACGCTGTAGCGGATGAAGATGCTGAGGTGACGCGGCAACTGATTACGCTCTTGAAGAAATATCCTTCCGGAGGGAAGCAGATCCACGACGCCAACATCGTTGCGACGATGCTCGTGCATCAGATTGATACCTTACTGACGCTAAATGTCGAGGATATGAAGCGTTTTTCATCAGAGATCAAGGTCATTTCACTCACTTCGGAGGAAATTTAAGTGACAAAATCGCTCATTATTGACCCGGTGCAAGCGCGCCAGCGCACTGTCATCGAAGCGCCGGAAATCCCGGTGAATGCCTATGTATCCGACCCGGCGGTAGAAGCGGCGAAGTACGGAAGCGAAAATCTGCGCCGAATCTACCGCGACATGCTCTACATCCGCGAGTTCGAGAATATGCTCGACCGAATCAAGAAAGAGGGCAGTTACGAAGGCATCGAATACAACCACAAGGGTCCCGCGCACCTATCGATGGGGCAGGAAGCGGCGGCGGTCGGGCAGGCGTACCACCTGACGCCGGACGACTTCATCTTCGGCTCGCACCGTTCGCACGGCGAAATCCTGGCGAAAGGCTTGAGCGCCATCGAGAAGATGAGCGACGCGGCGCTGGTCACCATCATGGAAAGCTACATGGGCGGCGCTGCGCTGCGCGTCGTGCAGGGCTTTAGTAAGGCGCAGACAGCACGCCTGCTGGCGCAGGATTACCTGCTCTACGGCACGCTGTCGGAGATTTTCGCGCGCGCCAATGGCTTTAACAAGGGCATGGGCGGCTCGATGCACGCTTTCTTCCCGCCGTTTGGCGTGATGCCGAACAACGCGCTGGTCGGCGGATCGGCGGACATCGCGGTTGGGTCGGCGCTCTTCAAGCGTGTCAATCGCAAGCCGGGCATCGTCATCGCCAACATCGGCGACGCCTCAATGGGCTGCGGTCCTGTCTGGGAAGCGATGATGTTCGCGGCGATGGATCAGTATCATACGCTGTGGGACGCCGAGATTGGCGGGCATCCGCCGATGCTGTTCAACTTCATGAACAACTTCTACGGCATGGGTGGTCAGCCGCAGGGCGAGACGATGGGCTTTGGGATGCTGGCGCGTGTGGCGCTGGGCGTCAACCCGCAGGCGATGCACGCGGAGCGCGTCGATGGTTACAACCCGCTGGCGGTCGCCGATGCCATCGAGCGTAAGCGTCCGCTGCTGGAAGGCGGCGAAGGTCCTGTCATGCTCGATACCATCACCTATCGCTTCGCCGGGCACTCGCCATCCGATGCGTCGTCGTACCGCGAAAAGAGCGAAGTCGATCTCTGGCGGCAGCAGGATTCGCTGGTCAGCTTTGGCGAATACCTGACCGCGAATGGACACACTGACCAGAATGCGCTGGATGGGCTGCGCGCCGATATTGTCGAGCGGCTGAAGGCGGTGCTGCACAGCGCGATTGACGACAACGTGTCGCCGCGCATTGCCAGCGGCGAAGAGATCGCGGCGATGATGTTCAGTGATACCTCGACCGACCGCCTGGGCGAGGGCGCGCCGGACGTGCTGCTGCCGCTGCACGAGACGCGCCTGAAGCAGACTCAGGAGAAGTTCCGCTTTGGGCTGGACAGTGACGGCAAGCCGCTGCCCAAGCTGAAGACTCTGACCTACGCCGAGGCGATCTTCGAGGCGATGATCTATCGCTTCTACGAAGATCCGACGATGGTCGCCTATGGCGAAGAAAATCGCGATTGGGGCGGGGCGTTTGGCGCGTATCGCGGCTTGACCGAAGCGCTGCCCTACCACCGCCTGTTCAACTCGCCGATCAGCGAGGCGGCGATCTGCGGCACGGCAGTTGGCTACGCCTTGAGCGGCGGTCGCGTCGTCGCCGAGCTGATGTACTGCGACTTCATGGGGCGCGCGGGCGACGAAATCTTCAACCAGATGGCGAAGTGGCAGTCGATGAGCGCCAACGTGCTCAAGATGCCGCTCGTCCTGCGCGTGTCGGTAGGCAGCAAGTACGGCGCACAGCACTCGCAGGACTGGTCGTCCATCACGGCGCACATCCCAGGGCTGAAGGTCTTCTTCCCTGCGACGCCGTATGACGCCAAGGGGATGCTCAACCTGGCGCTGCGCGGCACCGACCCGGTCGTCTTCTTCGAGAGCCAGCGCCTGTACACTGAGCCTGAGACGCTCGTCCCCGGCGGTGTACCGACCGAATACTACGAAGTGCCGGAAGGTGAGCCGCTCGTGCGGCGCGAGGGCAGCGACCTGACGATCATCACGCTTGGCGCGACGCTCTACCGCGCGATGGCGGCGGCGAAGCAGCTTCAGGACAAGCACGGCTTATCGGTCGAGGTGATCGATGCGCGCTTCCTCAACCCGCTGAATTACGAACCGCTGGTCGCTTCGATCCGCAAGACGGGCAAGGTCGTGCTGGCGTCGGATGCCTGCGAGCGTGGGTCGTTCCTACACACGTTGGCGAGCAACCTGAGCCAGCTCGCGTTCGACTATCTCGACGCGCCCGTTGCGGTCGTCGGCGCGCGCAACTGGATCACGCCGCCCGCCGAGCTGGAAGACCTCTTTTTCCCAACCTCCGAGTGGATCGTGGATACGATCCACGAACGCATCCTGCCGCTGGCGGGGCATACGGCCAGCACGCAGCAGGCGACGAGCGAGATCGTGCGGCGGAATAGGGTGGGGGTGTAGAACAGGCGATTGTTCTGGGCGAGCAATAAGGCTGCAGGTCAGTCGCTTTGCGGCAGCCTTATTGCTCGCCCAGCACGATGCGCAGCTCCATCCGTCGCTGCTGGCGAAAAATCGTCAGCGTTACGGGCGTGATGGCGGCATAGCCGCGCAGCAGAGTGTGGATCGAATCCACCGTCGGCGTAGGCTGCCCGTCAAGCGCGCTGATCAGGTCGCCAGCGCGCAGCCCTGCATGCCCGGCTGGTCCGTACGCCTCGACGCTCATGACTTCGACCACGCTCGCCTGGGGAAGCTCCAGCGAGCGCTGCGAACGGCGGCTGATCGGGCGTACCTGCCCCGCCAGCCCCAGGTACGCCCTACGTACCCGTCCGCGCGCAATCAGTTCGCCAGCGACCCAGCGCGCGGTGTTGACCGGAATCGCAAAGCTGAGACCCTGAGCGCGATAGATCATCGCGGAATTGATGCCGATGACGTGCCCATGACTATTGACCAGGGGTCCGCCGGAGTTACCGGGATTCAGGCTGACATCGGTTTGGATGATGTTTTCGATCAGCCGTCCTTGTGGGCTGCGCAGCGCGCGCCCTAATGCAGAGATGACACCGGTCGAGACGGTACTCTGGAAGCCAAGCGGATTCCCAATTGCGATGGCGAGCTGCCCTACACGCAGCTTGTCGCTGTCGCCCAAGGTCGCCATTGGCAGACCGTTTTGCTGGGCGCGTACGACCGCGAGGTCAGTCGCCGGATCACTCCCCACCACCTGCGCGCTGTACTCGCTGCCATTGGTGAGGCTGACCGTGATCTGTGTCGCTCCATCGATCACATGGTGGTTGGTCAGGACATATCCGTCCTGAGCGATGATGACGCCGGAGCCTGCGCCTTCCCCTGACGGCCCATTGTTCCCGCGCTTGCGGATGCCAATGTTGACGACGGCAGGACCGACGTTTTCAACCACGCCGACGACTGCCTGCGAATACGCGTCAAGCCGGGCTTCGTCAGTGGTGGAGGATGCATCCGACAGCAAAGAACCCGACACGTCCATACGCGCACCTCATGTAGACTTCACTCGTGGTATGCAGTGTCGCCCATGTCCGTCAGAATCTTGCAAGAGTGAACCTAGTCTTTTGAGTAGGGTGCTTTGGATTGGACTGCAGAAGTCTCGGTACAACCTGGAATATAATGATCAATGAAGGAACACCATGTCGTGCGGCAAGCCAGGTGCCTGTGCGCAATCATGGAGGTGTATAATGACCAAAACCTTCATCTTCACCCTGTTTGTGCTTCAGACGGCATTCGCAACATGCTTCATTGCACAAACCCCAATGCCTCCGCCGGAATGGCACCTCACGCGCATCACAGAACAGGTTTGGGTCGATCCAGACTCTGTGCCCGAATACATTAGCTCTGCGCAGATCGCGTCGTTGATCGCCTACATGTCACATGTGATGCGCAACGATGGCACTGCTCCTGCTCCTCCCCAGACGACGGCGGTCGTCTTTCGATTTGTTCCGCCAGATGAGCAGTACACGCCCTTTCCAGTCGGATGTGAAGGATTTGCGGGGTTGACCGACACCGCGCACTGGGTCTGTGAGACGTCATCATCCCAAACGCAGCGCATGTGCGCCTTTTGGGATGAAGAGGTGGGCGAGCAGGTGACCCTCAGTCTCGTACAGGTTCAGTCACAACCAGATTTGACTCTGGGGTATCTGGTACACGAGATCGCTCATGCTCTGGGCGCAGTTGATGGCATCCGCTGCCCCGCGCACGAAGACTATGACCCGGTGCATGTATTCCCCCCGGATGTATCGGATGCCTACTGGTGGTTTGGGGCAGTAGGCGTCTTCGAGCTGCGCCCGTCCGGCATCGTCTGGGATGCGATGCAGCACGAGTGTGCACAAAGCGAATCCCCCGCGATTTGCGCCACGATCGAGATCATCTTGTCCGAAAAAGATGCGTTCGCAGGACAAGCGGCATGATCGCGCATGGGCAAAACATGCTCACGCGCGCATCCGCTAGCGCGATAGCGCTACTTTGCGCGCATCCGGTTGTTCTTGGAATTGTGCTCAAGCTCCGCTAACCCCAGCGCCTCAAGCAGCGGCGGGATGTACATGCCGAAGCGTCCGCGCAGCCCCTTCTTCAAGCCATACCAACCGCCACGCGGGTTATCAGGAGAGCGTCCCCACGCTTCCACTGTCCCTGGTTTGGCGTCCTTCTGCTCATCCGCCGAACCGAGATCCATCCAGTCGCCATGTGTCTTGAGCATGGCGTGCAATTCCTCGATGCAGCGCAGGTCATACAGCAGCACCGTCTTCCCGACCGTGCAGACCAGCACAGGCGGATCCTGGCTCTCGTCCTTGTGCAGCGTATACTCCGACGTCAGGGGCGGGGTTTGCAGCACCCATGGGTCGTCTTTCGTCCCACTGCCACTAAACTTACTCTCAGGCATGGTCTCTCTCCTTCTTGCAAAACATAAGCACTGACGGTCTATGCCTGCCGTTCGGCTTCGCGCTTCAAATCGGCGGCATATTGCTCGAAAACCGGGCGAAAGTCGGTCAGTGATCCCTTAATCATCGGAAGCATCAATCCCGAAAACACCTCGGACATGTAGAATACCGTTTTATCGCCCTGAGGGGTCAAGGTGTATGTACGTATCCCTTGAAACATTGGCGCGCCGCCATCCTGCCAGACCATGCGCGACGGCGGCTCGAACGTCGTCACTTTCAGCTTGAACGTGCGATCAGGGGTCGCCTTCGTCCGAAGTTGGACCGTCTGACCCGGAGCGATCGCTCCTTCGACGCTCTGGAGTGTGGAGTTCCAGCGCACAAAGTCCTTCGCGTTGGTGAGGATCGACCACAATCGCTCTGGCTTGGCGCTGATGGCGATGCTGACGGCGACTTCCATGCGAAATGTGCTGCTTGTCTTGGTGGCTTTACCGTCGCTGGCTATCATGCGTGAATCCTCCACGTCACAATGAACGGTTGAAATCGATCATTCATGGATGCTGCTTCCTTATCTCACTGCTTCCAAGCACTATGACGACTCGTCGCCGCCAAAAGATGCGGTCCAAGTGAAAACTCGTATAATTCATGATGCGCACAGATGTTCCTATACAGAGCCAAGGTGACGGACAGCCTACATGAAGCTGATAAACCTGGATCAAACCGCTTTTGGAGATCTGATCGAGCCTTATCGACGCGAACTGCAAACGCACTGCTATCGCATGTTGGGTGGCGTGCAGGATGCCGAAGACGCCGTGCAGGAGGTCTTTCTCAAGGCATGGCTGCGTCGTGAAACCTATGAACAGCGCGCCACGCTGCGCGCCTGGCTCTACAAAATTGCGACCAATACCTGCCTGGATTACCTGCGCCGCCAACCGCGACGTTACGTCCCCTTCACCCGCGAAGCCTCATCGTCGGCGGACGACCCAATCCCCACCTCGATCTATGAACCCATTTGGCTCGAACCGTACCCAGACGCCTATCTTAACCTCGGCGACGACCCAGAGACACAGCATGCGGCGCGCGAGACGATCCGCATGGCGTTCATTGCTCTTTTGCATCGGCTCCCGCCGCGCCAGCGCGCTGTGGTCATCCTTCAGGATGTCGTCGGTTGGCGGGCGCATGAGATCGCCGACGCGCTCGACACGACCGTCCTCGCCGTAAAGAGCGCGCTGCATCGCGCCAGAACCACACTTGCAGCGGCACCGGAAACCCATGATGACCTCGCACTCGACGAAATGCAGCACCACGAAGTCGAGACGTACATGCGCGCGTGGGAGGACGCGGACATTCCGACGCTGGTCGCCATGTTGACAGAAGACGCAACCTTCAGCATGCCGCCGATTCCGTCGTGGTATCAAGGCAAAGAGAGTATTCGCAGGCTCATGGCGAAAACCGTTTTCGCGGGCGAGGCAAAAGGGCGTTGGCGTCTCGTGCCGACCCGCGCTAACCGTCAAATCTCGTTCGCGCTGTATCGGGTTAGTGAGCGACCGGGCGTGTACGCGGGTTACGGCATTCAATTGTTGCAGTTTGAGGGTGCAAATATCCGCGACGTTCTCACCTTCCGAGTGCCGGAGTTGTTGCGCACTTTCCACCTGCCCGACATTCTCACGCCATGAAGTTGGCTCACTTCGCTAGAGAATTGACGAAAAGCGCCCTCGATCTTTGTCTGTATTGGGGGACAACAGTTTTTGACAAGAGCGTTAGAGTCTCGGTAGACTGCTTCAACTCTGGTCGGGAATATCAATAACCATTGCAGTCCATCGCCCCGGACCATGTACAGTTCTTGAATCACAAGGAGTCGAAACATGCGAAATCGTTTCTTGCTGCTGGTCGCCCTGGTCGCCATGTTTGGCGTCGTGGGCATTGCTTCCGCACAGGATACCGTTCAGGTCGGTCCCATCACACAGCGCATCATCGAACGCGGCGAACTGATCTGCGGCGTCAACACGGGTCTGGCGGGTTTTGCCTTCCAGAACGATGCCGGCGAATGGGAAGGTTTTGACGTCGATTTCTGCCGCGCGGTGGCTGCTGCCATCCTCGGCGATGCGACTGCCGTCTCGTTCCGCCCCCTCCAGGCTGGTGAACGACAGGCTGCGATCCAGAGCGGTGAAATCGACCTGATGTCGCGCAACACGACTTTCACGCTCAGCCGCGATGCCGTCTGGGGTGCCTCCTTCGGACCCACCACCTTCTACGACGGGCAGGGCATCATGGTGCGTGCTGACAGCGGCATCGCAGACATCGCAGGGCTGGAAGGTCTGGCGATCTGTGTCCAGAGCGGCACCACCACTGAGCTGAACCTCGCCGACGCCATGAGCCAGAATGGTATCAGCTACACCCCGCAGGTCTTCGCGGAAGCGGACGCCACCTGGGAGGCATTCGTCCAGGGTCGTTGCGACGCCTTCACGACCGACAAGAGTGGTCTGGTTGCCTATCAGGGCAGCAGTGAAGACCCCGCCGCCTACGCCATCCTGGCAGAGACATTGAGCAAGGAACCCCTGGGTCCCCTCAGCCCGCAGTCTGACCCGCAGTTTGCCGACATTGTCCGCTGGGTCGTATACGGCACTATTCAGGCGGAAGAATTCGGGATCACCAGCGCGAATGTTGGCGAATTCACGAGCAGCGAACTGCCAGAAATTCAGCGTTTCCTCGGTCAGGGCGAAAACGCCATCGGGTCGCTCTACGGCATCGCTAATGACTTCATGATCACCGTGATTACCCAGGTCGGGAACTACGGGGAAATTTTCGACCGCAACCTCGGTCCTGATACCCCGTTCAACCTGCCGCGCGGTCTGAACGCGCTGTGGACAGACGGCGGTCTGATGTACTCGCCGCCCTTCCGTTAAACAGAAACCTGTAACGAATGCCTGGGTTGGGAGCATGACCTGCCCAACCCAGCTTTCAAGGTTGTTTATTCACGAGAGGCGTGTAGCAGCAGTATGGCTTCATCCGCAGCGACACCCCCGCCACAACGAAATAATCTCTTCCTAAGCTTCTTGCTCGATCCGAACGTCCTGCAAGCGATCAGCCAGATCGTGATTGCGGCACTGGTGGTGATCGCCGTCAGCCAGCTTTGGAGCGCGATTCTTTTCAATCTGGAAGCCAACAATCTGACGCCCAATCTTGCGTTCCTCAGCAACCGTGCTGGCTTTGACATCGGCGAGCGCCCCGACTGGTACAGTTCGGATAGCACCTACGGTCAGGCATTTGTCGTCGGCATTATCAACACGCTGCGCGTCGTGTCCGTTGGGCTGGTCATGACGACTATCCTCGGTGTTTTTGGTGGGATCGCGCTGCTCAGTACCAACTTTCTCGTCCGCAATGTGACTGCCTTCGCCGTCGAAGTCTTGCGCAACACGCCGATCCTTGTGCAGTTGATCTTCTGGTACGCGGTCGTAATCTTCTCACTGCCGGATTTTCGCGCTCCGCTCGGGATTCCTGGAGAGGGCGTCTATCTTTTCCCGCTGCGCCATCTTGTACTTTTTATCGCAGCCCTCGCCATCATCGCTTTGGGGATGCTGCGGCTGTCCCCCGGTCGCCGCAGCGCGCCGATTCTGCTGGCACTGGCGGGTCTCCTGGTGCTTGAATTCATCGGAGGGTCGCTGGGTATTCTCGATAACTCGCTCGGTCGCATCGAAATCTTCCCGGCGGCATTCGTCAGCCGTCGCGGGCTGGCATTCCCGGAATTGCGCGCGATGGAAGGCTTCGGACTCTGGCTGTTGATCGTCGGCATCGGCGTCGCCGCCGCTGTCGCGCAATGGATCATGCTGGGGCGCGTGACCGAGCGCACCGGGAAGCCGTATCCACGTATCATCTACGCTTTGCTCGCGGTGATCGGTGCTGCACTCCTAGGTTGGCTGATCGTGCGCGCCAGCGGGACAGCGCCATTGATCTATGTGCCGCCTGTGCAGCGTGTCAATGCTTCTGGCGTCGTGTCCGGCTACGAGAGCGGTGTCCCGATCTCGCCGGAGTATCTTGCGCTGCTGCTGGGTCTGGTCGTCTATACTGCCGCATTTATTGCGGAGATCGTCCGTGCCGGTATCCTAGCGGTACCCCGTGGGCAGGTCGAAGCTGCGCGCGCCCTTGGTCTGCGTCCGGGGCAGATGTTCAGCATGGTCATCCTGCCGCAGGCGATGCGGGTCATCCTGCCGCCCCTTGGCAGTCAGTATCTGAATCTTGCCAAGAACTCGACCCTTGCTATCGCTATCGCCTACACGGATACTGTCGCGGTCACGACGACGATCATGAATCAGTCCGGGCAATCGGTGACGGGCATCGCCATGATCATGGTCACGTATCTCGCGCTCAGTCTGGTCCTGTCACTCCTGACCAATATCGCCAATCATCAATTCAGAATCATCAGCCGATGAGCAGTCTTTCCGAACGCCGACCCCAGAGCGGAACGCGCGTCCACACGGGTGATGGTGGTGCCAAAGCGCCGCCCACCAGTGTCGTGGGACCCATCGCCTGGCTCCGGCAGAACCTGTTTCGCTCGACATCGGACACGCTGCTCACGCTTCTTCTCGGCGCATTGCTCATCGCAGGTGGGGTATCATTCTTCAGTTGGGTCGTGAGTCAGGCGAACTGGTACGCCATCAACTTCAACCTTCGCGGCTTGATGGTCGGGCGCTTCCAACCAGAGTTTGAGTGGCGACTGCTCGTCCTTCTCGTTCTGACCTGCATCGCGGTCGGGCTGGCGCTGGCGGCATGGACGCGCATACGGCGCTGGTTTCCGGTTGCCGTTGCCGTCATCATCGCCCTGCTCTATCTCATCCCACAGGCAATCAACGCCCTGATCCCGCTGCCGCCCACCTATCTGACGGCGGGGCAGATCACCTTTGGCAGCGGACCCACCGCCGAAAGCCCCCAGGATCGCATTGCCTTCATCGCCCGCGCGGGCGAAACGGTATCCCTGCGGATGGCTGGCGAATACAGCGGCGATCTCGCTGCGCTGCGCACGCTGCACAGCTTTGGCGACGACATCACCGGGCGTCTGCTCAATACCGCCAATCTGCGTATGACGACGCAGGCACGCGCTGCCGAAATCGAAGCGCTGCTGGCGGGCAATGCCATCACCGAGAGCCAGCGCGCCTTGCTGACTGCCGAACAGGGGCGTCTCGTCATTCCGGAAGACATCCTGGACGAAGCACAGGTCAATCAGCAGCCTGTCACCGTGCGAATCCTGGATGGCGCGACGCTCGAACCGCTGGTGGAAGGGGTGCTCGACGCCAACAGCCGACCTATCAGTGTGGTACTGCCCGCCGATGGCTGGTATGTGATCGAGAAAGTGGTCGAGGCAGAGGGCAGCATCGCCCTGATCGAGAGCTTCGGTGTGTACCCGATCCTTGAGCGTGGCATTACGCGCCGGGGCGAGAGCGGTGCTGTCGAGCGCGTCGATCAGTTTGTACGCATGACCGACACGTATACCAGTGAGGCAATCCGCCCGGAATTTGACGGGCGAGAAATCCCCTTTGCCGTCATTACCGACTTTCAGTATCGCGGTGATCACAGTTTTGCGGACTACCTGCGGCTGTTCGTCGATCCGTTTCTGGCGATGCTGGCGACTCCTGCGTTGGTGGTCTCGCTGGCGGTCGTGGGCGGCTACCTGATCGGTCGGGTGCTGGATCGCGTATTCCCCAATCCTGTCCGACCGCGTGCTGCCTCCGGGCGAGTCGCGACCTGGGCGCTCGCGCTGCTGCCTCTCCTGATGTTCTTCCTGGTCTATGGATTGGGCGACATTCTGCCGCTGACTGACCCGCGTACCTGGGGCGGTTTGCTGCTGACGATCCTGCTCACAACCTGGGGCATTGTGCTCTCGCTGCCACTCGGAATTCTGCTCGCCCTGGGACGCCGGAGCAATGCAGGTGTCCCGCTCTCTCCGCTCATTCGGTTTCGTTGGGGTGCACGCGAGATTCGTTTTCAGCCGAAGCTGCCCATCGTCAGTCTGCTGTGCAGTGCCTACATCGAACTCGTGCGCGGTGTGCCCTTTATCACCGTGTTATTCATGGCGCAGCTTTTGCTCCCGCTGATCAATCCGAGCCTGGCAGACTTCCCCGGCGCATTCCGCGCGACCATTGCCACCGTGCTGTTCAGCGCCGCCTATCTCGCCGAGACGATACGCGGCGGCTTGCAGGCGATCCCGCCTGGGCAGGAAGAAGCGGCGAAGGCGGTCGGTTTGAATAGCTGGCAGATCACGCTCAACATCACGCTGCCGCAGGCGCTGCGCATCGTCATCCCGGCGATCATGGGGTCGTTTGTCGCGCTCTTCAAGGATACGTCGCTCGTCACTATCGTCGGCTTGCTTGACCTGACGGGGATGGCGGATAACATTAATGCCCAGACCGAGTTCCTCGGGCTGCGCCGCGAAACGCTGATGTTCATTTCGATCATCTATTTTGTCTTCTGCTGGGGCATGGCAGCCGTTAGCCGACGTATCGAGACGACCGGCGCAGGCTCTGCACTCAAGCGGCAAATCTAAGAGTGATGAGGACTTATCGTGGAAACGACTACAAAGAACGCCGAACCGATCATCATGTGTCAGAACGTCAACAAGTGGTTTGGCGAATTTCACGCTCTGCGCGATGTCAGCGTGAGTGTCATGCCGCGCGAGGTCGTCGTCGTCATCGGTCCATCCGGCAGCGGCAAATCGACCTTTATCCGCTGCATCAACCGCCTGGAGGAACACCAGGAGGGCACGATCATCGTCGATGGCATGGAACTGAAGAACGACATCCGCAATATCGCCGCCATCCGGCGCGAGATCGGCATGGTCTTCCAGCAGTTCAATCTCTTCCCGCACAAGACTGTGATGGAGAACATCACGCTCGCGCCGATCAAGGTGCGCAACTGGTCGCGGCAGAAGGCGGAGGCGAAGGCGCGCGAGCTGCTGGAGCGCGTCGGCATCCCGGAGCAGGCGAACAAGTATCCGGGGCAGCTTTCTGGCGGGCAGCAGCAGCGTGTGGCGATTGCGCGCGCGCTGGCGATGGAGCCGAAGATCATGCTGTTCGACGAGCCGACCAGCGCGCTCGACCCAGAGATGATTAAGGAAGTGCTGGACGTGATGAAAGAGCTGGCGTTGAGCGGCATGACGATGGTCTGTGTGACGCACGAGATGGGCTTCGCGCGCGAGGTCGCCGACCGCGTGATCTTCTTCGATCAGGGGCGGGTGGTCGAGGAGGGGACTCCGGAGCACTTCTTCACAGATGCCCAGCACCCGCGCACGCAGTTGTTCCTGAGCCAGATCCTGTAGGTTAATCAACCGCGAAGACGCAATGCGCGCGAAGAAAAAGAGAGAACGGAGAGGGCATGCCCTCTCCGTGCCTTCTTGCGCAGTCTAGTGTTTCCTCCTCTCCTCCCAAAGTCGGAACAACTTTCCTCCGTCGGTCGTCTGCACAGGGACGCGAACGTGAGTACACTGATTTGTAGACTAGCCGCTTGGAGGTGACTCCCTATGTTCCGTAAACTCCTCTTGCTCATCACCCTCGTCCTTGTCAGCGCCGCGCCCGCCTTCGCGCAGGATGCCGCGCCCTGGACTGCCTATCTCTACAACACCGCCACGCGCGAACTCGTCTCTGTCGCGCTCGACGGCGCACAGGCTGCCTATGACCTCGGTCTGGCACCCGATGTCTACCCGATGCAGTCCGATTTCCCCGTCAGTCCCGATGGACAGAAAATCGCCTACTGCGTTACGACCTATGACCCGAATGGCGCGCCGCCCGCCACCGCGCTGATCGTGCGCGATCTTGCAGCAGCGGTTGACGCGGCGCGCGTCGAACTCGGCAGCGCCATTGGCTGCGATGTTGGCGGCTTCAGTACGGACGGCGCGCAGGTCGCGGTCGGCATCGTGCGCGGCTACCCCGGCGACCCGGCGCTCGACCCCAATCTGCCGATCTGGTCAGTCATGTTGATCGACACGGCGGCCGGCACGATCCAGGAAGTCGCCAACAGCCTTAGCCCCGTCATCGACACTTCGACTGACGAGGCGCGCTTCTCGATCCTGCCAATGTTCCAATACTTCGGCGATGGCGAGCTTATCTTCGCGCTTCAGCCGTTCGGCTCTGAGGGCAACCCTGGTGCGCCTGCCTACCGCTGGACGGCGGAGAGTGGAGCGCTCGAACCTGTCGCCAATTGGGGCGGCTTCGGCATCGACTACCTGGAGGCGACGGGCGAGCTAGCATGGCTCGACCTCGATCCCGCGCGGATCAGCGGCACCCCAATTGGACCCATGCCGATCTACAACCTCGTCAAGATCACCGATGCGAATGGTGTCGAGTCGATTGTCTACGAAAGCGGCGAATGGCTGCCCTATGATGTGAAGTTCATCGACGGTGGGCGTCGCCTGCTGGTCACGATGCTGGAGAGCGGCGACCCGGATAACCCGGCGATGTCGATGGGGACGCGGGTGGTGACGATTGACCGCGCAGGCATTGTGAGCGAACTCGGCACCTACGGCTCGTTCGTTCAGACGGCAGCCGCGCCGGGTGGATACGTCGTCCTGTGGGGCGAAGACACGGGCGGGGCGACCCCACCGCCGCTGCACCTGGAATACCACTCGGCGACCGAGAACCGCGAAATCTGGAGCATCCTCTCGGACAACATGGGCATCTCGTGGTATATCGCCAACACGTCGTCGATGGATGCAGCGGGCGAGACGCTGCCGCCGTTTGCGGCGCTGCCCTAAGCCGTGGGCAGCCAGCGCGCAATCTTCTTGCCGCCTGGCATCGCCTCCACAAGCTGGCGCACCAGCCCCCAATCGCCCGCATTAAGTCCGCGCAGGAACAGTATCAGCGTGCCATAGGCAGCAAAACCTATGGCACTGCCGATGAACGCGGCGAGCAGCGGCGGTTGGATGCTGTGCGCCAGCAGCATGAACGCGCTCGCTGTGCCCCCTGCGACCAGCACGCGCAATGCCTTGCGGATGTCTGGCGGCGCACGTCCGCCCTGAGTAAACAGCCGCACCAGCAGGAGAAAGACGAGCGCCTCGCCTGTGACCAATGCAATGGGCGCGCCGACCAGACCCAGGCGTGGCAGCAGGAGAAAGAGCAGGGCGAGATTGAGCAGCAGCCCGAAGGTGCGCAGCAGGAACGTCACCCGCTGGCGGTTCTGCACCAGCATTGCTTGGGTGTAGACGTTGCTGATCATGACAATGAAGGCGTACCAGACCATCACGCGCAGCACGTCGGCGGTGGGTGCGTAGCGCTCGCCCAGCACAGAGACCAGCGCGTCCGAATAGATGGACACTGCCAGCGTGATCGGCAGCGTGATGACCAGTGTGAAGTGTGCCAGCGTTTCGACGACATGGCGAAAGCGTGCCAGGTCGCTGCCCGTGCCGCTGATGCGTGCCATGAGCGGATAGACGGCGATCAGCACGGTCGTACTGAGCAGTTCGATCATGCCCACCACAACGACAAACGACGCCGACAGATACCCCACCGCCTGTGAACCGAGCAGGCTGGCGGTGACAAGGCGATCCGCGTTCTGGTAGCCTGTCGTCACCAGCGCCGATGCCGCGCCGGGCGCGCCATCGCGCATCAGCGCGCGCCCCACTGAGCGATCGATGGGGAACTGCGGGCGTATGCCAGTGCGCGCCAGAGCAGCCCACAACACCCCCGCGCGTACCAGCCCGGAGAGCAGCGTCACGACGTAGACGCCGAGTAAGCCGTATCCACCACTCAATGCTAACGCCACCAGGGCGATGCGCAGCGCAACATTCCCCACCTCGACCGCCGCCGTTGTGCCCATCCGTTCCTGCGCCTGGAGCTGGTCGAAGCACAGATTTCCCAGCATGTCGATGAGCAGGCTGAGGGACGCGATCGCCAGAAAACCGCGCACTTCCGGCGCGTAGTCCAGCAGCGCGGCGGCGATCTGAAGTCCGACGTATGCCAGCAGCCCCAGGATTGTCTGCAGGAACAATGCGCTGCTCAGATACGCGCCCGCCCGCTTGTGATCGCGCGCAACCTCGCGGATGATGATGACGCCCATTCCAAAGCCCGTGATCGTCACCCCGATGAGCATCAAGGCGCTTACCGTGCCATACACCCCATATTCCGCTGGTCCTAGTAGCGGGATGAGGACGAGCTGCCAGGCGAACAGCAGCCCTTTACTGATGACCTGCGCTGCTGCCATCGCACCCATGTTGCGGGCGGCGCGCTGGGCAGCAGCATGGGTAATGGGGGCAGAGGAGTCGGTCAAGCGGGTGCTCGTCTCATTAGGGAATTCGCATCCCCTGCATTCTACTCCCCTGCCGCGTCATTCACAGGGGCGACTGAAGACTCAGTGCCAATCTGCGACCATCGGAGGATGTGCTTCTGTCGAAGTTTCTCTATGCTTCTGCATAATGTCATCACAGAAGTGAGCAGCTTTTGAACTTCAGCCTGAATAGAACTCTGCTCTATGCTGTCAAGAATCCTTTGTGACGCTTTTGAAAGGACCCGTGATGCTCGCCAAAAGTAATCAACGACTGCTTGAAACATTCTTTCTTGAGGCGTTGAACGCCCACAATCTGCACTCAATCGCGACTTATGTCGCCCCCGACTTCATCTTTTACCCACAGATGGCAGGCATCCCCAACACCATCAAAGGCTTTCAGCAAATGATGATGGTCATGTTCATCCAGTATCCCGACCTCACGTATACACCCGAGACGGTCGAGGTACACGGATCGCGCGTCACTGTCGAATGGACGGCGGAGGCGACGCATCCAGGTGGCTTGATCGGCAGGAAAGGCGTCTTGATCTCGATTGGGCGCAAGCTGCGCTGGAATGGCGTGACGACCGTTCGTGTGCGCGACGGCAAGATCGAAGCGCTCTGGACGGAGCAGGACGACGACAGCCTGCGCGAGCAGCTCGACGCGCTGCCCGATATCACGTGCGAGAATTAATGATACGTAGGTGCATCGCACGTTTTACCAGACACCCCATTTCTCGAGGGCAGGCTTGTCATGTAAAGCTCAACTCGCTCCTACAATTCCAACTCCTCCAACGTGATGACACCTTGCTTGAGCGCGTAGATGATCGCCTGCCCGCGATGCGCAAGCTGGAGCTTGGCGAGGATGTTGCCGACGTGCGTCTTGACCGTCTCCTCGCCGACGACCAGCGCCTCGGCGATCTGCTTGTTGGTGCGCCCGTTGGCGAGCTGACGCAGCACATCCATCTCACGCTCGGTCAGCTCGCTGCCCGGGAGCCTGCCACGCACTAGGTCTTGCAGCACACTGCCCGCAATCGACGGGTCGAGCACGCTTTGCCCCCGCGCCGCCGCCCGCACCGCGCCGAGCAGGATTTCCGGCTCCGCTTCTTTGCGGATGTAGCCAATGGCGCCCGCTCGTAGCGCTGCCACCACGCGCGCGTCATCCGCGTATGCGGTCAGGACGACCACCTGCGTGTGCGGCGAAAGCACGCGGATTCGCCGCGTCGTCTCGATCCCATCGATACCGCCCGGCATCAGCAGATCCATCACCACGACATCTGGCAGCCAGCGCTCTAATTCGCGCGTCGCTTCTTCGCCGCTGCTTGCCTCGCCGATGATCTGGATGTCGCCGAACGCCTCGAAGTAAGAGCGCAGCCCCTGTCGCACAACGCGATGATCATCGACCAATGCGACACGTATCTTGCTCATGATGCACCTCCTTCAGCCTCAATGCGGCGGCTGATGTTGCGATGATAGCGCCAGTAAGTGAAGCCTGCGGCTAAAAAGATTACCCCCGTCGCCGGCAGCGACAAATCCAGCCAGTCGCCACGTTCCAGCGGGGGAAACTGCGGCGGAAAGTCAAAGAGCAGATTCATCAACATCGGCAGCGCCCAGACCCAGCTAAAGCGACTCCATGTGCTCTCCGGGAAATCTTCGCGCATGATTGCCCGCAGCGCGCCGGGCGACAGCTTCATGATGTAGCGATGGTACAGCCGGAACGCACGCGCAAAAGTGAAGATCGCCCCTGCGATCCCGATCACTCCGACAAGCATGGCTGTGTCGCTGCCAAAGGCTCTGATGACGACTTCTGGGACAAAAATGAAGACAAAGAGCGGCAGGAGACACACGCCAAGCCACAGGTTGTAACGTGCTATCAGGATTTGGGGAGCATCGTTGCCAACTTCATCGCGCAGCGCGCGCATGTCGCGCATCCCACGCAGCAGTGCTCGTCCACTCACAAAGCACACTATTGTGCCAATGCCACCGAATGCCATGCCCAGCGCCATCTCCCATCCCGCTCTATTGTCTCGCACGATCACCAGTGCGAAGACGAACAACATTGTCAGAGCGACAAACAGAGCGGGCGCGGTATGCTGAAAACGACGCTTGGCATCGGCAAAATATCGCTGCGCTGCAGCACTCAAAATGTTCTGCGGCGTCTCCGCCACGATCATTGGCTTCACATACGGTACGTTCATCGTGAGTTTGGTCCCTTTTCCAACTTCACTGTCGAGATGGAGCTGCGCGTCCACGCTCTGCGCTCGTGCCCCCATATTCACCAAGCCCATCCCTTTTGCGGCGGTATCTCGATCAAAGCCCTGCCCGTCGTCGGCGATTTCAAGCTTTATGCCGCCCTCGTCTGTATGAAGGCGCAGTTGAACCTGCGACGCGCGGGCATGGCGGGCGATGTTGGTCAGCGCCTCCTGTGCAATGCGGAAGATCGCCTCCTGCGCACCTGGGGGAAGGCGATCATCCGACGGCAGATCGCCGATCTCGCATGTCACTTTAGCGCCACTGCGGTATTCGAGCGCCTCGCACTGGTCGCGCAGCGCCTGCGTTAAGCCGACCTTTTCCAGTGGTGCGGGTGCGAGCTGCTGGAGCATCGCCCGCATTTCGACCATCGCTTCCTGGGCACTCCTGCGCACGTCGGCGAGCGCCTTCTGCGCACCCGGCGCGTCCTGCTCCCAGCGCACCTGCGCTGCCGCTGCACTCACGCTGATGCTGAAGATCTGCTGTTTGATCGAGTCGTGCAGGTCGCGCGCGAGGCGGCTGCGCTCCTCCTGCGCCGCCGCCTCGCCGATCTGCCCGCTCAACTGATGGCGCAGCATCGTCAGCTCGCGCTCACGGTCGATCAGCGTATTGACGTGCTCCATTATGAAGCGCATGGGTTCGCGATGCTTGGTGGGCAGCGTTTCGACACGTACCCCTTGCCCAAGGCGGTAGAGCGCGGTTTCGACGCGCTGGAGATCGTTGAGGACGCCATAGGTGAGGGCTGCGCCAAGCGCGCCGCCGACGATCATGACCGTGGGCAGTTGCAGCAGAAAGTGCCAATCGGCAAGCGCGGTCAAAACCATCAGCGTAAAGACGCCGACCGTTCCATGTGTGATGACCAGCAGCGTCGCCATGCCGATGCGCGTCATGCGCCCAGCATTTTCAGGTGTCGTTTGTGGAGGAGAGAATTTGATCATGAAGGATGCTCGCCAGTACTATGATACAAAACGAGCATACATGCTGCGTGCCGATCAGAGCATCCCTCAGAGTAGGGAATCAAAAACCGCCAGGACACAAAGAACGCCAGTGGTTTCAATTCCTGGCGTTCATCGCGTCCTGGCGGTCCAATCAGACCTCAGTACGATTCATCATCCCCGCAGCAGCGGCAGGTTGTAGTGCGCGCGCACGGCATCTTCGAGTTCGTCGCGCACGGCTGTGTTTTCGCTCAGGAACTGCTTGGCGTTCTCGCGCCCCTGCCCGAGCAAGCCATCGTTGTAGCGGAAGAACGCGCCGCGCTTTTCGATGATGCCGAGTTCTGTCGCCAGGTCAATGATCTCGCCCAGCTTGCTGATGCCGCCTTCCGCGAAGGAAATATCGAATTCCGCCTCGCGGAAAGGGGCGGCGACTTTGTTTTTGGTCACGCGCACGCGGGTTCGACTGCCGATGACTTCGCCGCCGCTCGCCTTAATCGACTCCAGCTTACGAACATCGAGACGAATGCTGGCATAGAACTTGAGCGCGCGCCCGCCGCTGGTGGTCTCTGGGCTTCCGTACATCACGCCAATCTTCTCGCGGAGCTGGTTGGTGAAGAGCACGGCGACGTTCGACGACTTGATCGCACCCGCCAGCTTGCGCAGCGCCTGACTCATCAGTCGTGCCTGGACACCGACATGGCTTTCGCCCATCTCGCCTTCGATTTCGACGCGCGGCACCAATGCCGCCACGCTGTCCAGGACGATCACGTCCATCGCCCCAGAGCGCACAAACGCCTCGGTGATCTCCAGCGCCTGTTCCGCCGTATCCGGCTGCGCGACATACAGGTTGTCGATATTCACGCCGATCTTCGCGGCATAGCTGGGGTCGAGCGCGTGCTCCATATCGACAAACGCGCATAACCCGCCGCGCTTTTGCGCCTCGGCAATGACGTGGAGGCAGATGGTCGTCTTGCCAGAGCTTTCCGGACCGTAAATCTCAGTCACACGCCCGCGTGGAATGCCCCCGACGCCAACAGCGATGTCGGTCGTTAGCGAGCCCGTCGGGATGACCTCGACGACCAGATGCTTCGAGTCGCCCAGGCGCATGACCGTGCCGTCGCCAAAGCGCTTGGTCAGGTCGGTCAACGTAGACTCAAGTGCCTTCTGCCGTCCCTCATCCAGCGGCAGTCCCTCTTGCAGCGAGGTGTCTTTTTCTTTGCTCGATTTACGCGGGGGCATGGCGTCGTCCTTTGTCTTCTGAAGTGCTAAGTTCATGATCAGTGTAGTCAACATAAGGCGAATTGTCACCTCATGTGAGACAAACAATTTTAGCACTTATGTTCTTAGTCGTCAATGCGCAGATTGACCACGTCACTTCAACGCAGCCCATCATTTATCGACAATTAGGCGTGAAAGGGGCGAACAGGCTGCGAGCGCAATCAAGGCAGCGGTGGGATATGCTCCGCACGCACGGTGTCGCCCATCCAGTGCGCTGCCAGCGCAGAAAACCGCTCTGCGTCGCCTGTCGTGTAGTATTGGCGGAAGGGGGCAGAGCCACCAGGAAGTTGAGACGAGCGCAACATCACTCGCCCGACCTGGCGCGCCACCGCCGACGACGGATCGACCAGCACGGCGCGTCCAGCGATGAGGGGTCGCAGCAGGGGGGTGAGAAAAGGGAAGTGCGTGCAGGCGAGCACGATCTGATCCGCTCCCGCCGCCAGCATTGGCTCGATATGGGCAGCGACACGCGCTCGGCTGGCATCCGTATCCGGCGCGCCCGCTTCCGCCAGCAGCACCAGCTCCGGCGCGGGCGTTGTCATCACCTGCACGCCCTGGGCAAAACGCTCGATCAGGCTGGCGTACATGCTGCTCTTCGCCGTTGCCTCGGTCGTCAGGACGCCGATCACGCCGGTCTGTGTTGCAATTGCCGCGGGTTTGACGGCGGGTTCCAGCCCGACGATGGGCAGATCCGGGTGCAGGTCGCGCAGGCTGTGCAGCCCCGCCGCGCACGCGGTATGGCAGGGGATGACGATGCCTTGCGCGCCGCGGTCGAGCAGGAAGCGGGTGATCTGCTTGACGAATCCGCGCACCTGCGCCGGTTCACGAGGTCCATACGGCAGATGCGCCTGATCTGCGAAATAGAGCGTCGAAAGCTGTGGATGTTGGGCGTGGATTTCGCGCAGAACAGAAAGACCACCCACGCCAGAATCGAGGACGCCAATTACAGTCATAAGTGACGAGTGATGGGTAACGAGTAACGAGCCAAAGAGGTGCGGGGTGCGCAGTGCGGGGTGCGAAATAGCGCCTCAAAGTTTGTACGCACTACGCACCTCGCACCACGCACAGAAAGCTGCCCTAAACGAGATGGGTCAGGTGCTGCGCATTCTGTCGCGCGCAGCAGCGACGAATGCATCGAACAGGCGCTGCATCGCCTCTTCATTCGTCGCCATGTCTTCGGGATGCCACTGGACGGACAGCACGAAGGTCTTACCCGGATGCTCCAGCGCCTCGACGATGCCATCGGGCGACAGCGCCGTCACGCACAAGCCTGGCGCTGCCTGTCCGACACTCTGATGATGCAGGCTGTTCACCTCAGCGCGGGTCGTGCCCATGACCTGAGCAAGACGGCTGGTAGGGTCAATCTCGACAGGATGGGCATGGCGTCCACGCGGCACATCATCGGTCTGGTTATGGTCGATGGGCGTCTCAAGCTGTGAGGGAATGTCCTGCACCAGCGTTCCGCCGAGGGCGACATTGAGCACCTGATGCCCTCGGCAGATGCCGAACACGGGCAGATCATCGGCGACTGCCCAGCGCACAAGCGGCAGCTCCAGCGCATCTCGCGGCGCATCAACGCTGCCCAGATGAGGGTTGGGTGCTTCACCATAGTGCGCCGGATCGACATCGACGCCGCCTGGGATCAGGACGCCGTCGAGACGATCATAAATGGCGCGGAGGGAGGTCTCGTCCAGGCGCGTCGGGATCAAGACCGGCAAACCACCCGCGCGGGCGACGCCCAACGCGATGGGTTGATACATCCGGTTATAGACCCAACCCGTGTCTGGGCGCACCCACTCCGCCGAGGTGATGCCAATGAGCGGTTGCACGATTTAGCGGCGTTCCTTCAGTCGGGCAGCCTTGCCACGCAGCTCGCGCATGTAATAGAGCTGGGCACGGCGCACCTTGGCACGGCGCACGACTTCGATCTTGTCGATGCGTGGGCTGTTGAAGAGGAAGGTTCGCTCGACGCCTACACCGTGCGATGCCACGCGGCGCACCGTGAAGTTCTTCTCGTTGCCGCCGCCGCGATAACGAATGACGATACCCTGGAAAACCTGGATACGTTCGCGGTCGCCTTCGACAACTTTGGCGTGAACCTTGATCGTATCACCGGCGCCGAATTCGGGGTACGCCGGGATGGGCGTCTGTAGCGCCTTAATGAGTTCATGCATGATGCCATTCCTTCCCATAAAAAACATACCCCTGCGCGGGGTATGAATGTGTGCGACAGTTGTGGGCATTATAGCGATGCGGACGCGGGGTATCAAGGGTATTACGGCAGCAGGGCGGGCAGCGCCAATCGCGCCTGCGCCAGGATCGCTTCGGCGTAGCGCGCTGCGCCCTCCGGGTTGGGATGCCCGACTGAGGCGCGCGGACAGCCGAAGCGTTCCAGCGGGTCGAGTTTGGCGGCGTGCTCGTCGCAGGCGGCATTACGCCCTTTGACGATCTCCTCCGGGTCCTGAGGTGACAGATCGACGTTGATGCCGAACAAGTAAGGCTTGGCGGCGAACATTGCGTTTTCGGGCGCGAAGCCCGGGTTGGCGTAGTACATGCGCGCGCCCCACTCCGGCGAGTACGACGCCAGTTCGTGAATGGCGGCGGGCACGGCATTGTTGACCGACGCGCAAAACCACTCCGCACGCCCGATAATTTCATCCACCGTCAGCATGTTGAGCACGAAGCCGCCAAGCGCCCCGACCACACCGCCGACCGCGAAGCCCAGTGCCGCCATCCCCAGCGCGATCAGCTCGCGCTGCGACGCCGCGCTGAAGAACGGGTAGTATCCACAAGTGATGATTTGCGCATTGGGAAAGCTGATCGCCAGCCTTTCCAGCAGCGCCTTCATGCGCAGGTAATAGCGTTCGACCATCCGCTGCTCGACTGTGTTATCTGCCGGGTTGAGCAGATGCTTGAGATGCACGTCGTTGATCCCTGCACAGACGAGGATCAAATCGTAGGCGTAGCTGCGGCGCTGGCGGCGCAGCACGCGCTCGATCTGCTGAAGGACGGTTGGATAGGGGATTGGCACTTCGCGGCTGTACTCGCCTGCCAGGCGCTCGCCCGTCTGCTCTTCGTTGAGGTCACCAATGATCGAGCCGGAGTGCGCCATCAGGTCAGCGCGCACGCGTAGATGCGGGTTCGCCTGCTGGATGGCATCGGCGACAAGCTGGTGCATCTTCTCGTGGCGGTGCAGCCCCTGCCCCCACATGACGCTGTCGCCGAGGGCAAGGATGCGGAACGGTTTGCGAACGACGGAGGATGCTGCATTCATAAATTAGAACTTTTCCCAACGCACCGCCTCGTCAAGCGGTTTCCGCCCACCCATCACCAGCGGCTCATGCTCTGGCGACGGATAGCCGAACGAGATGACACAGAAGAAGTTGTGATCGTCCGGCACGCCCAGGAGTGCCTTCGCCCCCGCCTCATCATACATCGCCGCGATGCATGAGCCGACGCCGAGTTCATGCGCCGCAAGCTGCATCTGCGCCGCCGCCTGCCCCAGGTCGAAGCTGTTCCAGGTCGCCTGCTTGGTGCCGACGTAACAGACGGCGAAGTTGGCACCCGCAACATGCCCCGCAAACTTGCCGAGTTTGGAAAGCGCTGCCAGAGTCTCGCGCTCGCGGACGACGACGAACAGCCAGGGCTGCGTGTTCTTGCTGCTTTGCGCACGCATCCCGGCGCGCAGGATCTGCTCAATCACGTCTGTCGGCACAGGTTGCTCGCTGAAAAGGCGCACCGCCCGCCGCTGCTGAATCGCTTCCAACACATTCATGGAGGTATCCCCTTGCTTGTTTCCAATACTATAGTGCGGCTGACCCCGCGCTGCGAAAAGATGACATCTAACACCGCCTGTCTGTGACCTTGTGGACTGGTCAGGGCACGGCGAAGCAGTTACGCTGGAAGCAATACTACACCAGCATTCAGGAGCTGGATTATGGCACATGGAATGATTATTGTTGATGAAGCGCACTGTAAAGGCTGCGCGCTTTGCACCACCGCCTGCCCGCAGCAAATCCTTGAGATCGACACACAAACGCTCAATGACAGGGGCTATCACCCGGCACACCTGGCAGACCCAGCAGGGCGCTGCACGGGCTGCGCCATCTGCGCGGTGATCTGCCCCGACGCCTGCATCACGGTCTACCGCGAGGCGCGCGCCAAGCAGGGGGGCGGAAAGGATGCCTAAGGAACTGCTCAAGGGCAACATCGCCATCGCCGAGGCTGCGGTGCGGGCGGGGATGCAGGCTTACTTTGGCTACCCGATCACCCCACAAACTGAACTGCTCGAATATCTCTCCGCGCGAATGCCCGAACTTGGGCGCACATTTCTCCAGGCAGAAAGCGAAATTGCTGCCATTCATATGGTCTACGGTGCCGCCTGCACGGGCGTACGTGCCATGACCTCGACCTCCAGCCCCGGTTACAGTCTGATGCAGGAAGGGTTATCGTACATCGCGGCGTCCGACCTGCCCTGTGTGGTGGTCAACATGATGCGCGGCGGTCCCGGTCTGGGCAACATCCAGCCATCGCAGGGCGATTACTTCCAGATGACGCGCTCCGCTGGGCACGGTGATTACCACCCCATCGTCCTCGCGCCCGCCTCGGTGCAGGAAGCAATCGACTTCACCTTGCTCGCATTCACGCTGGCGGAGCAGTATCGCCATTTGGTGATTCTAGCGGCGGATGGGCAGGTGGGGCAGATGATGGAACCCGCAGAACTGCCCCCGCTCCTGCCTGTCGCGGAAGAACGCCCCGTCTGGGCGCTGACCGGCGCTCGTGGGCGTGGCAAGAATATCATCTCATCGCTGCATCTGCGGGCGGAAGAAGAGGAGATCGCCAATCAGCGCATCCAGGCACGCCTGCTGACGATCTGTGCAAACGAACAGCGGTCAACCGAATATGCGACCGACGATGCGGAGCTGCTCGTCATCGGCTTTGGCACGGCGGGGCGCATCGCGTACAGTGCGGTCGAAGCGGCGCGCGCCAAGGGTCTGAAGGTCGGGCTGCTGCGCCCGCAGACACTCTATCCCTTCCCGGAAGATCGGTTGTCGCGGCTCGCACGGCAGATGCGCTCTTGCCTGGTCGTCGAGATGAATGCCGGACAGATGATCGAGGATGTGCGGCTGGCGGTGGCGGGGCGTATCCCCGTGCGCTTCTACGGGCGGATGGGCGGCATGGTGCCGATGCCCGACGACGTGCTGACTGCCATCGAGGAGGCGTATGCCCTGCACGCAGCCGTTGTATAGATTTGGACAAAAGAAATGATGCAAGCCTTACGTGAACCGACTGCCGAAATGGAAGTGATCTACCAGCACCCCGCCGCGCTTTCTGAGTGCCGCACGCATTATTGCCCTGGTTGCACGCACGGAATCGCACACCGACTGCTGGCGGAAGCGATTGACGAACTGGGCATCCGCGAGCGGGTGATCCTGGTCGCGCCGGTCGGCTGCGCGGTCTTCGCCTACGAGTATTTCGAGGTCGATGGTTGCGAGGCGGCGCATGGGCGCGCCCCGGCGATGGCGACCGGCATCAAGCGCAGTTGTCCAGAAAACCTGGTCATCACCTATCAGGGCGATGGCGACCTCGCTTCGATTGGCGCAGCCGAAATCCTGCACGCGGCGGCGCGCGGCGAGCGCATCACGACGATCTTCGTCAACAACGCCGTCTACGGCATGACGGGCGGTCAGATGGCACCGACCTCGCTCCTGGGGCAGAAAACCACGTCGTCACCCGCCGGGCGCATGGCGACGCTCACGGGTTATCCGCTGCACATGTGCGAGCTGCTGTCGGGGCTACAGGGCAGCACCTACATTGTGCGGCGCTCGCTGCACGACGTGCGCCACATCCGCCAGGCGAAGAAAGCGATAACGACGGCGCTCAGGGTGCAGATGGCGGGGCTGGGCTTCGGCATGGTCGAACTGCTCTCAAGCTGCCCGACCAACTGGGGGCTGACGCCGGAACAGGCGATGGGATGGATCGAGACGAAGCTCATCCCGCAGTACCCGCTCGGCGACTACAAGGTGACGGACGAGGCGAAGGCGCTGGAAAAGGCGGGATAAACGCATGAAGGTCGAGTGCTTGTTTTCCGGGTTTGGCGGGCAGGGCGTGATGTTCGCCGGGCAGTTGCTGGCTTACGCGGCGATGGATGCCGGGCTGGACGTGACCTGGATTCCGTCCTACGGACCAGAGATGCGCGGCGGCACGGCGCACTGCCTCGTCGTCATCGCCGATCACCCGATTGGCTCACCGGTCGTCATGCACCCGCAGGTCGCCATCGTCTTTAACGGACCTTCATTCGACAAGTACGAGCCGCTCGTGGCAGCAGGCGGGCTGCTGGTCGTCAACAGCTCGCTCGTGCCACGCAGCAGCACGCGCGCCAACCTGACCCATGTTCGCGTGGACGCGACGCAGATCGCCAGCCAGCTTGGCGACACGCATCTGGCGAACATGGTACTGCTGGGCGCGGCGCTGACCGCGCGCCCGCTGCTGCCGCTGCCCGCCATCGAGCGGGCGCTCGACGCGCACCTGCCGGAGCGCCACCGCCATCTCCTCGCGCCGAACAAGCAGGCGCTGGCGGCGGGGGCAGAGGTTTTGACTTCTCCATAACGTCTACGCGTTTCGGGCGGAGATCGCTTCGCCTGATGCCAATTTTTCCCCCACTACCAACACACAATTGAGACGTTGTTAACATGATTCTATTGCAGCGTCGCTACACTTCATGGTATTCACGCTTGTGGAGTTTTTGTATTGGTCATCATTCGAGATTTCAGGAAGGGTTACGTGTGAGCGCAGACGAAACAACGGTCAACGACGCTGTGGAAACGGGCGATACGCCTGCGCAGGGGGCTGCCCCGGTCGTCGGTGATGACTCGGCGCGGACGCAGCTCGAAGCCGCGCAGAAGCAGGCGCAGGAGTATCTCGAAGGTTGGCAGCGCGCCCGTGCGGAATTCACCAACTATAAGAAACGCATCGAACGCGAGATTCAGGAAAACCGCGAGGTCTCGATGGGCTTGGCGCTCAAGAATGTGCTGCCGATCATCGACGACTTCGACCGCGCGCTGACCAGCATCCCCGACGACATCAAGGATAACCCCTGGGTCGGCGGCGTGTCGATGGTGCAGCGCAAACTCTACAAGATGCTGGAAGACAACGGCGTCACCAGCTTCGATCCGGTCGGCGAGATGTTCGACCCCAATCGCCACGAGGCGATCGGCAGCGATGACGCCGGCGACGCGCCAAGCGGGCAGGTCACAGTCACCATGCAGCGCGGTTACCTGATTGGCGACAGAGTTCTGAGACCAGCACTTGTCCGAGTCAAGAGTTAGAAGTCTCATGTTGGCATGGCGAATCAGACCGCCTTCACTTCTAACCCTTCACTTTCCACCTGTCACGACTAGAGGAGCATAGGCAAACATGGGACGTATTATCGGAATTGACCTCGGCACGACCAACTCGGTCGTCGCCGTGATGGAAGGCGGCGAGCCGACGGTCATCCCTTCGGCGGAAGGCGGACGGCTGATCCCCTCGGTGGTCGCCATCAACCCCAAGACGGGGGAGCGCCTGGTCGGCAAGGTCGCTCGTAACCAGGCAGTCATTAACCCGGAGAACACCGTTTTCTCCGTCAAGCGCTTCATGGGTCGCAAGTTCGACGACCCGGAAGTCCAACGCGCCATCAAGTTCGTGCCCTATAAGGTGAGCGCTGCGCCGAATGGCGATGTGCGCGTTCACATGGGCGGCAAGGAATACAGCCCGCCGGAAGTCAGCGCCATGATCCTTCAGAAGATCAAGGCGGACGCCGAGGCATACCTCGGCGAAACGGTCGATCAGGCGGTCATCACCGTCCCGGCGTACTTCAACGACGCGCAGCGCAACGCCACCAAGGACGCGGGTCGTATCGCGGGCTTGGACGTGCTGCGCATCATCAACGAGCCGACCGCCTCTTCGCTGGCGTATGGTCTCGGCGAGCGCAAGAACGAGCTGATCGCGGTCTATGACCTCGGCGGCGGCACCTTCGACATCTCAGTCCTCGAAGTCGGCGATGGCGTCTTTGAAGTCCGCAGCACCAACGGCGACACCTACCTGGGTGGCGATAACTTCGACGAAGTCATCATCAACTGGATCGCCGAAGAGTTCAAGAAAGACCAGGGCATCGACCTGCGCAACGACCGCCAGGCGCTTCAGCGTCTTAAGGAGGCGGCAGAGCGCGCCAAGATCGAGCTGTCGAGCGTGCTGACGACCGAGATCAACCTGCCGTTCATCACGGCGGATGCGTCGGGTCCCAAGCACCTCAACATGCAGTTGAGCCGCGCCAAGATGGAGAGCATGGTCGCGCACATGATCCAGCGCAGCATCGACCCATGCAAGGCGGCGATCAAGGATGCGGGCGTGGACATCAAGGACATCAATGCGGTCGTCCTCGTCGGTGGTATGACCCGTATGCCTGCCGTGCAGGAAGCCGTCAAAGCGTTCTTCGGCAAAGAGCCGAACAAGGGCGTCAATCCGGATGAAGTCGTGGGCGTCGGAGCCGCCATCCAGGCGGGCGTGCTGCGCGGCGATGTCAAGGACATTCTGCTGCTCGACGTGACACCGCTCTCCCTGAGCGTCGAGACGCTTGGCGGCGTGGCGACCCCGCTCATCGAGCGCAATACGACCATCCCGACCAAGAAGAGCCAGGTCTTCTCGACCGCAGCGGATAATCAGACGCAGGTCGAAATCCACGTCGTTCAGGGCGAACGCCCGATGGCGGCGGATAACAAGTCGCTCGGCAAGTTCATCCTCGACGGTATCCCGCCCGCGCCGCGCGGCATCCCGCAGGTCGAAGTCACCTTTGACATCGACGCCAACGGCATCATCAACGTCAGCGCGCGCGATAAGGCGACCGGGCGCGAACAGCGCATCACCATTACCGCCAGCAGCGGTCTGAGCGAAGCCGAGATCCAGCGCATGGTCAAGGAAGCGCAGTCGCACGCGGCGGAAGACGAGAAGAAGAAGCAGCAGGTCGAAACGCGCAACCAGGCGGAAAGCGCCATCTTCACCGCCGAAAAGTTCCTGCGCGACTTCAACGACCGCCTCCCGGCAGACGCCAAGCAGCGGACTGAGGAGCTGATCAAGGACGTGCGTGATGCTGAAGGCGGCGAAGACCTGGATCGCCTGAACGCGGCAACGCAGGCGCTGATGAACCACGTCCAGACGCTCGGCGGCAAGCTCTATGAAGAGACCGCCCAGCCCGGTGAAGCGCAGCCCAACGGCGGCAAGCCGAACGAAGATGTCGTCGAAGGTGAATTCCGCGAGGCATAATTGCCGATAGCGGCGAGGGTAAGGGCGGACGTGTGTCCGCCCGACCCCTTCGTCATGATAGGGGGATCGTCACGACAAAGGTCGTCCCCTTGCCGACTTCCGTTTCAAAGGCAATTGTCCCGCCATGCGCTTCCACACTCTGCCGCACGATGGTTAGCCCCAGACCTGTGCCGCTGATATCGCCCACGTTACTCGCACGATGAAACGCCTCAAACAGGCGCTCACTGTCAGCCAACGGAATACCGATGCCGTGATCGCTGACGCGAAAGCTCAGGCATTGCTCGTTTTTGTCGACATCCAGCGAAATTGGCATTCCTTCTGAAGAATACTTGGCAGCATTTGAGAGCAGGTTAATCAGAATATGCTCCAGAAGACGGCGGTCCAATGGCAAGTTGCCATTCAAGCCCTGAGTCGCCAAGGCGAATGTGTGCCGTCCCTGGTCAGACATACGCATGTTTTCGATGATACGCTCACAGAATTCCAGAATATTGAGCGGCTCTGGTTGGAATGCAATCTTCTTTGCGCTGCCCTTGCTGATGAGCAGCACGTCGTCCATCAGACTGAACATCCGCATGACCTGCTCTTCGACGCTCGCCAGCTTTTCCTTAATCCGTTCTGGCGAGAGTTTGTCAATGTACCGCGAGAGAATCTCGGTTGATGTCCGTATGATCGAGAGCGGCGTGCGAAACTCGTGCGAAACCAGCGAGACGAATCGATCCTTAAACTCCCGCAACTCGCGTTCTTTCGCCAGTTCCACTTCGAGCGACTGCACATACATGCGCTCTTCTTCCGCTTTCTTCGCCCGTGTGATGTCGCGCCCGACCGCCTGAATTGCGATCACGTTGCCGCGCTCGTCGGTAATCCCGTGATCGACCCACTCAATCCAGCGAGCAGCGCCATCCGAATTCACCGTCGGCACTTCACTTACGCCCGGTTTCGCGCCCCGCATCAGGTCGTCAATTCGTGACATGATGCGCTCGTAATGGGATGCGGCGGACAGCGGCAGAAAACTTGCACCCAGGAGATCATCGCGCGTCTTGCCGAAGAATTGACAATAGGCATCATTGACGAAGGTCAACGTGGTATCCGGCAAATAGCGGCACACCAGGTCTACCTGGCTGTCCACGATCCCGCGATAACGCTCCTCACTTTGGCGGAGTTTCTCTTCCGCCTCAACCTGCGCGGTCACGTCCTTGAAGTAGATGGCATAGCCTTCTTCAGTGGGGTACCCGCGTACTTGCAGCCACGCATTCAGGAACGAATAATACTCCGTAACTGTAAAGGGCTTGTCTTCGCGGAAAGCCGCCATGTACGCGATATAGGTGTTGGTGTCAACGACATCTGGTATGTCCGAAATCAGTCGTTTGCCGACGAGGCGACTATACGATCGTTGAAGGATTCGTTCGCCCTCGGAGTTGATGTCGATGACATATCCTTCGCCGTCGACAATCATGAAACCGTCGCTGATCGCTTCCAAAAGCGAGGCGGACTTTTCTATGGTCGCCTGGAGCACTTTCCCCAGCGCATCCTCAAGACCTCGGTCTTCGCCGACCGCCAGAATTCGCCCTGACTCGCGCGCGTAGAACGACCAGTTGATGAGGTTCTTCTTGCCACCGCGTTGAAGCAGCGTTACATCACATTGTGATTTCGTTTCGGTCACCAGACGGCGAAGTGCGTGTTCGATGATGCTGCCATCTGTCGCTTCCACAAAATCGCTCAGGCGCTTCCCCAACAAGTCCGATCGCTCCAAACCGAGTATACGCAGGCAACTCTGGTTGACATCCAAGAATTCGCCGTCTGGGTTCAGTTCGCAGAGAAAGTCGGTTGAGAGATCGAAAAACTCAGCGTGTGCCATTCCGTCTGTACTACCGATATATAGATTTCACGCCAATAGCTAATTTAACATAGGCTGACCAAAATCTGCGTATAGACATGTGTCATGGATTCAGCAACTGCGCATGTAAGAGGGTCATCAGAAATTCGCCCGACCTCTGGACGCGAGGGCAGATCGATGCGAGACTATGATTATTGCATTGATTTTCTGATTCACCCTGGAACAGCCATGGCACGCGACTACTACGAGATACTGGGCGTTCAGCGCAGCGCTGGCAAAGATGACATCAAGCAGGCGTTTCGCAAACTCGCGCGCGAGTGGCACCCGGACGTGAACAAAAGCCAGGAAGCGCATCAAAAGTTCCAAGAGATTAACGAAGCCTATCAAGTACTCAGTGACGATGACCAGCGCGCGCGCTATGACCGCTTCGGTCATGCCGGGGTGGGTGGCGCAGGTTATGGCGGTGCTGGAGCGGGTTTCGCGGGTTTTGAGGAAATCTTTGAGGAATTCTTCGGTGCTTTCACCAATTCGCGTTCTTCACGCCGCAAGGGTCCACGACCCGGACAAGATCGCCGGGTAGATGTCCACATTACATTTACAGAGTCGGTGTTCGGGGTCGAAAAAGAGGTCTCTTTCGAGCGGCTGGAGACGTGCGGCACATGCAGCGGCAATGGTGCGGAGCCGGGCACATCTCTGACACGCTGCCCTGAATGCAGCGGGACGGGCGAAATCCGCCGCCCGACGCAAACCATGCTGGGGACGATGATCCAGGTACAGACTTGTACGCGCTGCCAGGGACGCGGAGAAGTCGTCCAAAGCCCGTGTCACACCTGCCGAGGCAATGGTCGCGTGCGCAATACCATCACCTACACGCTGCCCATTCCCCCTGGCGTACGAGAAGGGCTGCAAATCCAGATTCGCGGTGAAGGCGACGCGGGTGACGCAGGAGCGCCGAAAGGCAACTTGTATGCCGTCCTGCATGTCGAAAATCATGAATACTTCAAGCGCAAAGACAATGACATCATTCTGGATGTCAATATCAACGTCGCCCAGGCAGCCCTGGGCGATCGCATTGATGTGCCAACAGTCGATGGCACTGCCGAGCTGCTCGTCCCTCCGGGAACCCAAACGGGCAAACAGTTCCGCGTTCGTGGTAAAGGTATCCCCCGTCTGCGCACGGATGGAACGACCAGCGGGCGGGGCGATCAGATTGTCTTCATCAATGTCGAAATTCCGGCGCGCCTGACCGACGACCAACGTCGGTTGTTCGAGCAGCTCGCCCAGACCTTCGGCAGTGAGGTTCATCCTCAGCGCAATGGCAAAGGCTTCTTCGACCGGCTGATGGACGTACTGGGCGGCGATCAGTAGGGGATGCCGAATATGGCGTTCGCTAGGCGCTCAAAGTCGCGCGCTGATGGTGGATGAGGTGCTGATAGCGCGTGATGACCTCATCCATCATGCTGTCCCAGGTCTGTGTTTCCGCAAATGCGCGTGCTGCCAGCCCCATCTGTGCCATACGACTGCGATCCGCAGCAATTCGCCTGACGCCTTCAACCAGCGCAGGGATATCGCCACTGTTGTAAGAATAGCCGTTTAATCCCTCCGTGATGACATCACGCACGCCGCCGACGCGCGAGGCGACCACCGGAAGCCCAGCAGCCATGGCTTCCACCACGACCAGCCCAAATGTCTCCATCGCCGACGGGAAGACGAACATGTCAGCACTTGCATAAGCTTGTGAAAGTGCCTCTCCACGCAGGTATCCCACGAAGTTGACAGGAAGCCCGCTGAACAGGGACTTCAGATCATCGCGCGCGGGACCATCACCGACCAGCGCCAACCGGACCCCCGGCACCTGTTCCAGCACGGGCTTCAGATGATCAAGCTGTTTCTCGTTCGACAAGCGTCCGACGTACAGCAGCAGCACATCGTTATCGTGTCCATCTGCCAGTTTGCGTCGCATCTCTGCATTACGAAATCGTGGATTGAACTTCGCCGCATCCACCCCACGTTTCCACAGTCCAACATTCTGAATGCCAATGTTGGTCATATAGTCGTAGACAGGACGCGACGGTGCTAACGAATAATCCGCAGCATTGAAGACAGCCTTGGTCAGATAATCGACCGCTGGCTCGACGAACCCAATGTTGAAGTGGTGCGCCATGCGCGCCAGGTCGAGATGAAACGACGCCAGCACCGGCACTTTGAGATGTCGCCCCATCCACAAACCCGGGATGCCGATCAGGGCGGGGTGGATGAGGTGCACGACATCCGGCTGAAAGCGCTTGACCTCGTGATACGTGCTTAAGGTCGGTGGACCCACGCGAAGCTCGGGGTACAACGGAAATGTCACGCCGGGGACACCGATCACGCGCGTTTCGTGATAGCGCTCGATCCCCATCTTGGGTGCCACGATGACCGTTTCGACATTCCGCTTGGTCAGATGGTCGAGAAGCAGGCAGATGATGGTGACGATACCGTCTGTCTTGGGCAAAAAAGTCTCAGTGAAGAGCGCAACGCGCATGAAGAAACCACTCCAGGTGAGGGGAGTCCGAACGCTATATACAACACGGAAGTGGGAAGAGAGTCACGTTAGAATTCCGGCGGTGCCATGTCAAAGAACAGACGCCACCAAATTAACCAGGGATCAGGCTCGCGCGGTGTGGTCTCGACCTCAATCCCCAGACTCTCATTCCCCGCCTGCTCTGCTCCCTGGCTCGCCGCCGCCGGCACGGGCACATAGAGCACTTCGCCGGGGCGTATCAGCTTGCCTTCGCTCCGCGCCCATCGTTCGACATAAGCGTCGCTCCGTACGTAATCACGCTCCTGCGTAAGCGCCAACTGCTGCTGGCGCAGTTCAGACAATTCAGCATTCACCTGATCATAGGTTTGCTGAAGCGGCTGCCCGGAAGCAATCCTGCTGCTGAAGTTGATGGCAAGAATCAACGCAATGGCGATGATCGCCGCGAAGAGAAACTGGAGGCTGGAGGGTGAGCGCAGCGCTGTTGCCTTGCGGGGGTCATTCGCGCGCGAGGTCTTCTTGGGTGGGACGGGGCTATTCGCGAGTGTCATGAGGGCATTTTACCCTGCTAATGCCAAGACGCCTATGCCACACCTCCCGCGAAACGAAAAAGCCCAGGAAAACCTGAGCTTTTGTGCCGACGGTGGGAGTCGAACCCACACTCCCTTGCGAGAACTACGCCCTGAACGTAGCGCGTCTGCCAATTCCGCCACGTCGGCATGGAGTGTGTTCATACTAGCAAAGATTCCTGCACCGTCAAGGGCAAACCCTGCGTCATCCTGTGGCAAACGGCAGGCTGACATGGAAGGTTGTGCCTTCGCCCAGGTGGCTTTCGATCCCTATTTGCCCGCCATGCGCTTCGACCAATCGCTTGACGATAGCCAGCCCTAAACCTGTGCCCTCGATGTCCTTCGTTTCTGAACGACGCACGCGATAAAAGCGGTCGAAGATTCGCGCCTGGTCTTCCGGCGCAATGCCGATGCCATTATCACGCACGGCAATGCGCAGCGCGCTGTCTGTGACGAGCGCACTCAGGCGAACGGTGCTGTGCGGCGGGCTGTATTTAATGGCATTCCCAATCAGATTATTGAAGATCTGTGTCAGGCGAGGCGCATCCCCAGCAACCGGCGGCAGATCGGCACGGATGTCGTTGATGACGTTCGTATGGTTCTTCTCAGCCATCAGTCGTGTCGCATCGATACTTTCCGAGATGATGGTCGCAATCGGGGTCGGATGCAGTTCAAGCTTGACGCCGCTCTCGATTTTCGCAAGGTCGAGCAAGTCGTCGATAAGCTGGCGCATGGCACCAATCGAACGAAGAATCATGTTCGCGTACGTCTCGCCAGTCGCATCCAGCTTGTTCTGGAGAAGCAGCAATTCAACATATCCGTTCATCACGCCAAGCGGCTGCTTCAGGTCATGAGAGACTGTCTGCACCAGCTCGGTCTTGAGCTGATCGGTCAGTTTCAGCGGTGTAATGTCGTGCATGACCACAACCCAGCCAACCCCTTCGTGCAACGAGGTGTTAATGTAGAACGTGCGCCCGTCCTGCATCTTCAGCTCTTCGCTGCTCCCGCCCACGCTTTTCGCGCGTTGGAACATGCTGCAAAATTCGTCCACGCCAAACACTTCTACCAGCGAACGCCCTTCATAGCGCTGCTCTGGTGCCAGCTTGAAGACATTCAGCGCCGACTGGTTGATCATCGCCAGCCGATCATCGGCAGCAAACACAATCACTGGGTCGGCAATCGCGCTGAGAATGCGAGAGAGCTTTTCGCGTTCCCGCCATGTATCGGTATAGAGGCGCGCATTGTCAATCGCTACCCCCGCGCGAGAAGCGAGTTTCTCGACAAATTCGACATGCGCATCGGTAAAACCGTTCAGGCGACGGCTTTCAATCGTGATGACCGCGATCACCCTGTCATTGCGCATGACCGGGACCGCCATCATCGAGCGCATGTTGGCAGACACAGGCACATAGTCGTTGTCGAGCGAGACATCCGGCACGATTTCGCCGTGCCCGCTGCGCGCAGCACGATGGGCGATACCACCGCCATAGGTGCTGCGCAAGAGGTTGATCTGCTCCTGCGGCACATCGTAACCATTGTCGACAAAACCGTACAGCTCATCCAATTCCTGGTCATACAGTGCCAGCGAAGCAGCCTGTGCGCTGGTAAAACGCATCGCCCAATCCAACGTGAGGAGGAAGACAGGCTCAAGTTCAATCGTGTCCATCAACTCGCGGTCGATGCGGCGCAGTATGCGGAGTTCATTCATCTTGTCCGCAAGTTCTGCCACCGTCTCACTGTGGGTGCGCGCATTCCCCAGCGCAATCGCCGCTGTCGGTGCCAGGGTCTCCACCAGCGCCAGAGTCGACTCGTCCAGGGGGGCATCCGTCTCTTGCCCCCACAGCAGGAATGCGCCTTGCAAATGGCTGCCGACGAGCAGTGGGGCGACCAGAAATGGCTGACTGATAAGTGAGGCAGCTCTTTGGAACACCGAGTCGGCGGGCAGAGAGTCCGGTCTGACGATTGTGCAGCGTCCGCGTTCCAGACCCGCATCTCCATCCGGGTGCCCGCCCGATCTCAGTGAGATATAAAGCTGGTTCCGGAGCAAAGCAGTGACGTCCGGCTTATTGGCAGTCTGGAACTTGAGCGCGGCAGCGTCATCATCCATGAGGAGTAATGCCACACTTCCGAGTCGCGTCGTCTCACTCATGGCGGTGACGAGTTCGGTCACCAGAACCATCAGGTCGAGTTGTGCGCCCAGGCGCAGGGTCAGAGCGTTGGCAGCGTTGGTATGCAGGGTATTCAGCTCTAACGCTGTCTCGGTCGCAGGTGTTTTGCGCGCCACTGTTCTTGCAGCAGTCATGGCATATCCTGTACTGTAGGATTTGACGAATCTGACACTGCCTCATGCAGTATTGTTTATTGTAACCTATAATGCCCTCCGTAATCCTTGACGCTGTTTGGGTGAAAGATCAAAATCGCCGTGAAAACCGTCAAGGATTCGTGCGGGCAAACCGATTATATGATGAAAGCAATGCGTTTCTGCTCTCCCGCAGGAGCATAGCGCACGCGCCTGGAGGCAGGACATGAGCTTCTCCGAGATTAGTGCACGGATGCGCAAACAGCACGAGGCGACCACCGCAGAAGTCCCTGCGTACGACATCGAAGAGTCGTATCGTGTGCGTGCCAGGATGGTTGGCGTCTTACTCCGAGATGCGCGCCAACATGCGAGGCGCAGTCTCGAGGAATGCGCGCGATTGCTGAGTATCGATCCATCCCAGATGGAGGGTTGGGAGTATGGGGAAGGTGTGCCCTCCCTGCCGCAACTTGAGCTGCTGGCAACCTACCTGGATGTGCCGGTCAGTCAGTTCTGGAGCGGGACCACGCTTTCTGATGAAGGCGAACAACACACGCCAACCCAGCGCGAGTATCTGGCGCTGCGCGACCGTATGGTGGGTGCCCTGCTCCGACAGGCGCGCGAGGATATGGGCATGACCCAGGAAGCGCTGGCGGAGCGGAGCGGGCTGAGTGCCGTACAGCTCGACGCCTACGAGTTCGGTGACAGCCCCGTCCCCATGCATGTGCTTACAGTGCTGGCGGGCGGTGTCAACAAGAATCTAAGCTATTTCCTGGAGACCAGCGGTGCCATTGGTGGGCTGCTCGCTCTGCGTGAGTCCTATCGCCAGTTTGCACAGATGCCGCCGGAACTGCGCACGTTCGTGGCTAATCCGCTCAATGCCGGGTTCATAGAAATTGCGCGTATGTTTAGCGAGATGCCTGCCGATAAGCTGCGAAAAGTTGGCGAGGCATTTCTCGACATCACCATGTAAGGTTCACCACGTATGAAGACGAGTAAGGGGTAAGAATGATGATGGCAACGGATTTTCAGGCGCAGGGCGTAAAGCTGTTTATGCAGAAAGACTACGAGGCGGCTGCACGGGTTTTCCAGCAGGCTGCTGACGCCTATGAAACCGAAGGCAAGCGTGACATGGTTGGCGAGATGCAAACCAACCTTGGCTTGGTTCACTGCGCGCTCGGCGAAAATCAACAGGCGCTTGACCAGATGCAGTCCGCGCTCGCCACCTTCCAGGAGATGGAAGATGCCCTGCGCGCTGCGAAAGTCCTGGGCAACATGGGGCGTGTCTACTTGGCGCTCGGCGACCGTGAACAGGCGTACAATTGCTATCGCAGTGCCGCCGATGTCTTCCAGGAGATGGGTGAGAACAAGCTCTACGGCGAGACCCTCCTGGCGATGGGCGACTTACAGGTCAAAGAAGGCAAGTTGATGGCAGGTGCCGCGACCTATGAAGTCGGCTTGGACAACATTGGACAGTTGAGCGCCAGCCAGAAAGTCCTCAAGGGACTGATCGGCATGCGCAACAAGCTGCTCGGCGGCTGAAGCCGACGATTGCGAAACACGCTCACTTGCGTTCCAATTGAGATATGGATAGCAAGATACGTTATGCGCCCCTTCTGTGGGCGCTTTTCGCGCTTCTGACGTGCGCCTATCTCCTCGCGTACAGCGGCACACTCGAAAGCGGCGATAGTCGGTCGCTTTTCAATCTGACCGCCAGCCTGTATCGCTTTGGCGACACACGGATGGATCTCAACGCCGATCAGCAGCGCCCAGTCCTCCCGCTTTCTCACCCAAACTCCGATTATCCGCTCCGCGACCTGGAAGTAGAACCGCTGCACTCGCTTGCCGCGCTGCCGCTCTATGCGATAGCCGATGTAGTTCCAGGGATCGGGCTGGCACATACGACCTGGTTGTTCAACATCCTTGTCACCGCGGCGACCGCCTGTATGGTCTATGTCTTTGGGCGTACCCTCGGTTATGCGGAGCGTTCGTCGCTGGCGGTCGCGCTGGCATTCGGGTTGTGTACTGCTGCGCTGCCTTACAGCAAATCATTCTTCCGCGAGCCACTGAGCGCACTCACGGTGCTGACCAGCTTCCTGGCAGCGGACAAAGCGCGTGCATCTCACTACCGCCCGGTTTGGGTTGTCCTGCTGGCGGCTTCCGTCGCAATCATGCTCGCCACCCGTGCCTCCAGTGTGTTCGCGCTCCCTGCGCTGGTCATCCTGCTGCTGCCCTCGATCCGCCTGCGCAGAGATGGTCTACTATCCCGAAAAGCGATGATCGCAGTCATCCTGGCGGTGCTGGCAGCGGTCGTGATTTTCGTGCTTGGGAATGCGCTGGGAGGGACACGCTACAATATTCTCGCCCGCCTATCCATTGACCGTAATTATGTCGAGACCGCCTTACACAGCTATCTCCTGAGCGTCGGCGGCAGTATCTGGGGCACCTCTCCCGTTCTGCTGCTGGCGATTCCCGGCTGCGTTCTGCTGTGGCGGCGCAGGCAGTGGCAGCACGCGCTTGTGCCGCCGCTCCTTATCTTCGCCTATACCTTCGGCTACGCAAATTTCACCGATTCGCATTGGTTCGGTGGTTTATCCTGGCCGCCGCGCTTCCTGATCGCCACAATTCCAGTTCTGATACTCGGCACCCTTCCAGTCGTCAGCCTCGCCATCGACCCCACTGCTCGAAAGCGCGAGCGGGCACTGGCTTTGATAGGTTTCCTGCTGCTGTGTGGCTATGGACTGTGGATACAACTGACTGCGGTTTCGATGCGATGGGAGGATTACGTGCTGGGGCTGCCGTCAGAGGCGCTGGGGACGGTGGAATGGCTTCCTGGTCTCAACCAGATCGAATACCTGCGCTGGGTGATCATCCCGCAGCTCTGGGGGCGCATCCCGCTCGACCTGGCGTGGGTGCGCGCGGATGTTCCGCTGTGGGCGGCTGCGGGCGGGCTTATCCTGGCGGTTTGCACTTACTGGCTGGGGTGGGGCATCTGGAAAGCGCGGCGCGCGGGGCGGCTGACAGCGGCGCTTGGCGCGACCCTCCTGATCTTCGCCTTCGTCGGGCTACGGCTCTTTCACGACCGCGATCCGTACTATCGCGCAGGCGATAGCGCGCTCCACACACTGGTCACGACCCTGGCAAACGAGACGCATGACGGCGATGTCGCCCTGTTGAGCAATCCTGCCTATGTCAGCTTCTTCATGAATTATGGCAAGCTGCACGATGCGGCGCGCATCATCAGCCTTCCCGATCATCCCGGCGACCGACCCAGCCTGGAGCAGCCGCCGCGCATCGAGAGCGCGAACCCGGAGATCCTCGTCCTCAAAGAGAGCATCCCGCTCATTCATGCCCTTGCCAATACGCGAGATCATCTTTACCTGATCGAAAACTTCGGTCCCGCATTGACCTGGAGCGTGCGCCCGGTCGAGCGCTTTCTCGCGGCGTATTACTACCCGATCCGCACCATCGAGCTGAGTCCACAGGTTCGCCTGATCGAGTTCGACACCACGCCAGCACCCGACCCGTTCGGGTTTTATGCTCCGCAGTACACTAGCAGCTTCGCATTTGGCGAGAGTATTCGGCTGCTCGGCTACGACCTGCCGGGCGGCGAGACGTATCGCCCCGGTGACACTGTGCCGCTATCCCTCTATTGGGAAGGCGCGCAGGCAATGGACGGCGATTATGTGGTCGGGGTCTACCTGCGCGCTGCGGATGGGAGCGCCATCGCGCAGCAAGATGCCATGCCCGCGTGGGGCTTCGCGCCAACGTCGCGCTGGCAGGCGGGCGACGCGCTGTGGGACAACCGCGCACTCCGCCTGCCCATCGGAATTCCATTGGGGGAGTATCAGCTCTGGTTGAAGGTTTACGGGTTCAACGAAGACTTCAGCGCGCTGGACTTGCCTGCGTCCGGCGGCGAGGTTCGGGAGGGTGTGATCGCGGTCTTGGAGCCGCGAATAATCGTGGGAGGACCGTAGGGGCGGGATGTGTCCTGCCCCTATCTCATGTGCGCAGATTACTGGGGACGAGCGCCCAGCGTGACCGTCAAGTCGATCTGCTCGCGCCCATTTCTAACGACAGTCAACACGACGGTTTGACCGGGGACGGTCTCACTCGCCAGGTACGAGATCAGGCTCGGCATACCTGAAAGCGGAATCCCGTCGATGTTTGTGATGAGGTCTGCCGCCCCATAAACCCGCACGCCGTCGAGCGTTTGAACGTTACTCCCACCGCGCAGCCCGCCTCGATCAGCAGGGCTGCCGGGCAGAACGCTGCCCACCAGCACGCCACGCGCATTGTTAGGCAGGTTGAGCGCTTCCATTTGTAACAAGCCCAGCTCTCCCCCTTCGATGCCGATGTAGCTGTAATCGACCACACCCTTCTCGATCAGCGCACTGGCGACGCGGCGCACCAGATTGCTGGGGATGGCGAAGCCAACGCCTGAGTTGCTGCGGGAACGACTGATGATCTGCGAATTCACGCCGATCACCTCGCCTTGCAGATTGAGCAGGGGACCTCCGCTGTTACCGGGATTGATCGCCGCATCGGTCTGGATGACTTCGCCGATGCTGAAGACCGTCAGCCCCTGGAGCGTGCGGTTGAGGGCGCTGACGATGCCTGTCGTCATCGTCCAGTTTTGTCCAAACGGGCTGCCGATGGCGACGGTGGACTGCCCGATGAACAGCCCGCTCGAATCGCCCAGCGTGACCGGACGAAGCTGTTCGGCGGGCAAGTCGACGCGAATCACCGCCAGATCGCTGGCGAGGTCGATGCCGACAATCTCGCCGCGCACCAGCGTGCCATCAATGAAGTTGACTTCGATAAACTCTGCACCATCGACGACATGCGCGTTCGTCACAATGTGACCGTTCGCGTCGATCACGAAGCCTGTTCCGGTGCCTGCTGCGAATTCGTCAAACGTATCGGGCGCAAGTCCCTCATGCTGGGGAATGTCGGCGACACTTGAGATCGTGTTGATCGCAACGACCGATGGGCTGAGGCGGTTGAAGATGTCCGCCAACTGTTGCTCACCGCTGGTCGCGCTGGCGGGGAGCAGGACGGCGGTCGGAACAGCCTGCTGCCACTGAACTGGTGCACCAGCCTGCGACGAGATCACCATGGTGCCCACGACGAACGATACTGCCATAAGCAGCCCAACGACGACCACAGCAGATAAGCGTTTAAGAAATGCGCTCATTGAATCCAAATTCCCTCTCAAGTCGAGACACAACACCTTCAGCCTACGCCCCTGGTGTAAATGCCATCTTAGAGGGTTGTAAAGTGAATGTAAATTCTGTACGAGGTGATGCGGCTTGAGATGATGAGGTGATGAGTGTGGCGTTGAGAAGTCGCATCCGATTCCTCATCGCCTTCTGCCTCATGACCTCATCACATTCACTATACTCTCTGCGGCGGGAAGGTATCGCGGTAGTGCTTCAGGGCAAAGTTGATCGCTTCGCGGGCTTCCTTTGCGCCGACCCAGCCGCCGCTCTCGACCTTTTTGCCTTCAAGCTGCTTGTAGGTGACAAAGAAGTGTTCGACTTCCGCGGGGAAGTGGCGCGAGAGATCCGCGAGATCATGGATCTCTTCGAACTGCGGGTCGGTCGCGGGCACGGCGAGGATCTTGTCGTCGCTTTCGCCCTTATCGAGCAGCCTGAGCATTGCGATGGGGCGCGCCTCGATGACACAGCCGGGGAAGGTCGCTTCGCTCATCATGACCAGGATGTCGAGGGGGTCACCATCGCCATAGTATGACTGCGGGATGAAGCCGTAATCGCCAGGGTAGTGCAGCGGGCTGTAAAGCACACGGTCGAGTTTGATCACGCCCGCGCTCTTGCTGTACTCGTACTTATTGCGGCTGCCTTTTGGCACCTCGACCACCGCGTAAACGGTATCAGGCGCATTCGGACCCGGAGCGAGGTTGTGCCAGAGATGTTGAACCATAGGTAGTGTATCCAGCATAGGTGCGAACATAGGCGGATGGATGACTCCAGTATAGCAGAGGCGTGCAAACAATGTGCACACGATACTGGAATCTGCCGTACAGCCGCCTATCGCGGGATGTTATGTGTATGAAGCGAGTAGAGGGTTAATATGATGATCATCAACGCTAGAGAGGGAGCGGGTGACGCAATGGATGTGACAATAAACTTGGTCGAGATCGTCCAACGTGCCGTGGAAGCGTATGCGGCGGCAGGCTGGCACACACAGGATTACATCCTGTCCGATCTCGTGCGCCAAACATACAGTGTCATTGCGGTTCCTGATGAGCAGCGCAAAGACCTCAAGCACCCCATTGTCGTCGTCATGGCGCACATTGATGGTGACCAAGTTGTCATCGACGAAGACATCACCGACCGACCGCTCTCGCTCGCGCTGCAAGAAGCAGGCGTCCCGCGCGATAAGATCGTGCTGGCGTATCTGGATAAACGAAATGAAGCGGCAGCGGGATAGGGAAAGTTGTGCCCCTACGTGAGTAGTTTGTCCGCCAGATCAAAGACGTGGTAGCGATAGAAGCGGGTCGGACCCTTTCGCATCAGCCTAAGATTGAAGGTGCGCATCGCTGCAACCGCTCGCGGGTGCGCGAGGACTCTTCTAGCCGTATACATACCAGTTGCACCGATGTAGATTTGATCCGAACCACCTGTCTGATACATATGATTCTCTAAATACATCCAACGTGGGGCATTCGCCAATACGCTCTTGGTGACATGCCATCCGAAGTATACTTCTCCGTGCTGCGTATAAATTGTAAACACCTCTTGACCATTGATGTTTACACGAAGATAGACCAGTACATTATCTGGTCGTCTTTCTAGTGGCAGCGAACAACTCCAATAGTATTTTTCCGTGAGGAGTGGTGCAGGAATACACGCCCACACATAGGCACGAAGAACGGAAATCGCAACCTCTGCATAGGGCAGAGCAATAAACGTGCCGAATCGCCTTCGATACTGCTGACGAAGCGCGTCATCCTCGACGCGCTCGCCCGACACGTCCTGCCACTGCATATCCCGTTCCCACAACGCCTGATCTTCGTGCGTCATGATCTCATCGTCGAAGGGTGAGGGGGCATAAGTGCGACTTGTGCCTTCGATATTGCGAAGATGAAATCCAGCCTTCTCAAGCGAGGTGATGATCGTTTTCTCGACCGCGCGGAGCTTGTGCGGCGCGACTTGTTTGAAACTGAGTCGGTCAATGTCGAGATGCGTTTTGCGATGCTGACCGTAACGACGGGCAACATTAATTGCTAAACCGGCGTAGTGTTCGCCATTTGCGAAGTGCAGGACATAAATACCACAGCGTTCACTTGGCTGAATCAGCGGTGCAATCGAACTTAGCCCCGCAACATCAACGGTTGTTTCAAACTCGAACTTTGCTAGCTCCGCTGCGATACTGCTCATAGTCGTTAAGTGCTCCCCATAATGAACGAGAAGGTACTTTACACTCTACTGGACAGTCGGGGGCATAAAGGACAGTGGTTCTGATGTGAGCAAGGCGCAATCACCACGCTCACATCGCATCTTTCCGCCTATGTTCCGTTCTACTTCAACTCCATGCGCTTCTCGCCCACGATGCTGCTCGCCATCTCGACAAACTGGGATAGCGGCATCTGACCGAGATCTTCGTCCGTCCGCAGGCGCACGCTGACGGCGTTCGCCTCGCGGTCGCGGTCGCCCATCACCAGCAGCCAGGGGATCAGCCGTTCGCGCGCCGCCGCGATCTTCTTCTGCATCCGCTCCCGACTGCTGTCGATCTCGACGCGCAGCCCCGCAGCGCGCAGCGTCGCCGCCACGCTCTGCGCGTACTCGACATGCTTATCCGTGATCGGCACCAGCAGCGCCTGCACAGGCGACAGCCATGCCGGGAATGCGCCGCCGAAATGCTCGATCAGGATGCCCGTGAAGCGTTCCAGCGAGCCAAACGGCGCGCGGTGGATCATGACCGGGCGTTGGCGCGTCCCATCCGCCGCTACATATTCCAGATCGAAGCGCTGCGGCAGGTTGTAATCGACCTGCACCGTGCCGAGCTGCCATCTGCGCTTGAGCACATCGCGGAAGATGAAGTCGAGCTTGGGACCATAGAACGCTGCCTCGCCCTCTTCGACCGTGTGAGGCAGTCCCAACTGCTGGCACGCCTGGATGATCGCCGCCGTCGCCTGCTCCCACAATGCATCGTCGCCCGTGTACTTGTCGCTCTTGGGGTCGCGGATGCCGACGCGCGCGCTGAAGTCGTCCAGCCCCAGCGTGGCGAATACATACTGGATCAGCTTGACGACGTTGACGAACTCCTCGACCAACTGCTCAGGCGTCACAAACAGATGCGCGTCATCGACCGTGAAGCCGCGCACGCGCGTCAGCCCGTTCAGCTCGCCGCTCTGCTCGTAGCGATAGACCGTGCCGAATTCGGCGTAACGCACGGGCAGGTCGCGGTACGAACGCATCTCGCTCTTGTAGATCATGATGTGATGCGGGCAGTTCATCGGCTTGAGCAGGAACTCTTCGTCGTCCGACTGGATCGGCGCGAACTGGCTGTCCTTGTAATACGGGTAGTGCCCGCTCGTCTTATACAGTTCGATGTTGCCGATGTGCGGCGTCACGACGGGCTGGTAGCCGTTGTCGATCTGCACCTGACGCAGCCAGCGTTCCAGCGTGTCGCGCATGATCGCGCCGTTCGGCTTCCAGAGCGGCAGCCCCTTGCCGACCATCGGCACAATCGTGAACAAGCCGAGCTTTTCGCCAATCACACGGTGATCGCGGCGCTTCGCTTCTTCGAGAATATGCAGGTATTCGTCCAGTTCCTCTTTGGTCTCCCACGCCGTGCCATAAATGCGCGTGAGCTGCTGGCGCTTTTCATCGCCGCGCCAGTACGCGCCTGCTGGCATCTTGAACGAGATGCTGAAGGCGTCGGGATTGATCGTGTTGGTATTTTCGACGTGCGGACCCCGGCACAAATCCGTGAAGCTGTCCTGCGTCCACAGCGTCAGGCTGCTGGCAGGCTCGGCGATCTTGTTGCCATTGTCATCCACGCGCCCGTTGACGAGATCGTCGATCAGCTCGATCTTGTACGGCTGATCCTTGAAGAAGGCGCGCGCTTCGTCCGCCGACACTTCGCGCACATTGAAAGCGTGGTCTTCGCGCATGATTTGCTTCATGCGGGTTTCGATCTGCTTGAGATCATCGGCGTTCAGCGCGCGTGGCAGATCAAAGTCGTAATAGAAGCCATCTTCAATCGGCGGACCAATCGCGATCTTCGCCTCCGGAAGATATTCAAGCAGTGCTTGCGCCATGATGTGCGCCGTCGAATGCCGGATACGAAACAACCGGCTGTCCTGATAGCGTTCGGGCATGAAACTCACTCCCTGTGTGAAGAGATAGACATTATAACGAGGAGTCGGCGATATTTCGCGCCGGACTCCAGGCGAACGCGGTAGGGACACCCCGAGGGGCGTCCATCCGCGTATTCGTCAGTTGTCGTGGAATCGGGGGGTATGTAATCGTCGCGCTAGGCGACAGTTGTCGTGTCGTCGTCCTCGACCAGCAGCACGCTGTTGAGGAAGACCGCAGCGATCTCCTGGGTCGCCCGCCTGCCCGTCGTCGGGGACTGTGCGGGTGCCTGCGCCTCAGCTTCCGACTCGGTGACCAGCGTAAAGACGCTTTCGAACGTCTCCAGCGCGAGCAGGTTGTCGATACTGTCTTCGATGGTGTCACGTTCCAGGTTCGGGACGATCACATGGGGCGTATCGAGTACGGCATGGTAGACCTGCGGCGCGTCCGGCACCTGGCGGCTCAGGTCGTGGCTCAACATCATCTGTCGTTCCAGGTACCCAAACGTGACATACAGGGCGGTGTACATCGCCCCATCTTCCATCTCAAGGATGACATCACGGGCTTCCGGCTCGTTCAGATCATGCCACTCAATCCAGATATGTTTCGGAATCCGAACCACCATAGTTCATCAATACCCCAAATAATTGCAGCCCGCTGCCTGCTGCAATGGTTTTATCACTTCATATTGTGCAGCATAGGGCAAAAGCCGCGCGGTTGTCAAGCAATCTTTGCGTAAGGAAAAGATTACAACATCTTACGAGAAAGCCTCACTACAGGCGACACGAGTTTTTTGTTACACTTAACGCAGATTTCACATCGGTGATGTATCGAGACGGCAGCGACCCGACCGCAATGCGTGATTTTTGATGGTTAAGCGTCCCCAGCGCACGCATCGGCTCATCACTCATACTTCATCGCCCATCACTAGAACAAACGGAGCAAATGCTTTTGACAGCTTCCCCTCGCGCAGGGCGCGGATTGACCGCAGCAGAAGTCGCAGACCGCATACGGCGCGGCGAAACCAACCGCTTCAAAGCGCGTGTTGGGCGAAGTTACTGGGAAATCATCCGTGATAATGTCTTCAACCTTTTCAACGTCGTCCTCTTCACGCTGCTGGTGATCGTCCTGCTTCAGGGCGACTATGCGACCGTCATCTTCGCGGGCTTCAGCGTGGTCTGGAACTCGATCCTGGGCATGTTTCAGGAGATCGATGCCAAGCGCAAGCTGGATAAGCTTGCTGCGCTTGCCGCTCACAACGTCCGGGTCTTCCGCGATGGCGCGTTGATCGAGGTCAGGATCCCCGATCTCGTCAAAGACGACGTGCTGCCCATCGAACCCGGCGACCGCATGGTCGTGGATGGCGTGCTGTTGGAGACGGACGCCCTGGAGATGGACGAATCGCAGCTCACGGGAGAAAGCGACGCCGTCCTGAAAGAGTCGCGCGACAAGATTACCTCCGGCTCGTTCGTCATAGCCGGGACGGGCGTCATGCAGGCGACCAAAGTTGGCAAAGATAGCGCGATCAACCAGCTCTCGACCATCGCCAAGCAGTATAAGCGCGTCCTGACGCCAACGCAGCAGAAGCTGGAAGCCATTGTCCAAATCTCGGTCGTCATCATGGCGATCTGCGTGCCGATGATCTTCATCAAGGGCTATCGGGATACGGGCGAGCTGGTGCCGACGCTGGAAGTCTTCCGCAACGCCGTCGTCTTCACCACCAGTCTTGTCCCGCAGGGGCTTGTCCTGACGGCGATCCTCTCGCTCACGATTGGCGCGCTCTCAATCAGCCGCTTTCAGACGCTCGTACAGCGTGTCAACGCGGTCGAATCGATGGCAAATGTGACGACTCTGTGCTTCGATAAGACCGGCACCCTGACACATAACAAGCTCGCCGTCACTCAGATTCAGCCCATCAGCGGTGTCAGCGAGGGGCAGGTAAGCGACGCGCTCCATCTCTACATCAATAATCTCGGTCATCTCAACCGGACTGCCGCCGCCATTGCCCATTACACGAATGGCGACGGTGTCCAGCATCCGCCAAAGCGCGCGAAACTGCGGGAACTCCCCTTTAATTCCGCGCGCAAATGGGGCGCGATCATCTTTGATGACCAGACGCTGGTGATGGGTGCGCCAGAGCGCATCGTCGCGCATGACGAAAGCGTCGCCGCGGTCGCCCGCGATTACGCGCGCCAGGGGCTGCGCGTGCTCGCGTTCGCGCGTTTGTCGGGCGCGCTGGCGGATGGGACGCTGCCCGCAGAACGCGAAGCGCTGGCGCTGATCATCCTGAGTGACCAGGTGCGCGAAGACATTCAGAGCACGCTCCAGGCGTTCCGCGATCAGAATGTCCATCTCAAGGTCATTTCCGGCGACAACCTCGAAACAGTCAAGGAGATCGCACACGAGAGCGGTCTGCCGACAGAACCTGCCTACACCGGCGACGACCTGAGGGCGATGAGCCAGGAAGACTTTGAGGCTGCCGCCGCGCATGGGTCGCTGTTCGCCCGCATCGAGCCGGATACCAAGCGCCAGATTATCGCGGCGCTCAAAAAACGGGGTGAATACGTGGCGATGGTCGGCGACGGCGTCAACGATGTCCCTGCGCTCAAGGAGGCGCAGCTTGCGGTCGTCATGAACGATGGCGCGCAGATCGCCAAGGATGTGGCGGACATCGTGCTGCTCAACAACGCTATGTCTACGCTTCCGAAAGCGTTCCACGAGGGGCGCATCATCACCCAAACCATCTTCGCCACCTGCAAGATATTCCTCGTCAAGAACATCTACAGCCTGCTCTTTTTCATCTTTGCGGGCTTCATGGCAATGCCTTTCCCCATCAGCCCGATCCAGATCAGTTGGGTGACTTTTGGCATCATCAACATTCCGGCGGGGTTGATCGCGCTGCGAGTCATCAAGCCCATCCACATGAAGACCTTCCGCTACGACGTACTCGACTACGTCATCACGGCAGGCGTCGTCAGCGCGGCGGGCATGGCGCTTGTCTACGCCTTCACCTTCCTGAACAACAACGGCAACGTAGACATCGCGCGCAGCAGCATCATGATCTTCTTTACCTATATGGGCGTTCTGGTGCTTTGGAATGTCAACGGCTTGTACGTCACGCAGCCCAAGACCATCGGACAGCATCCGCGCCTGTTCGGTGCTGGCATCATCCTGGCGATCCTGACGCTGCTTGCGGGTTGGATCGTGCCGGACATCCTGGAGTGGACGACCCCCGGGCCCACCGAATGGATTGTCGTCAGCACGGTATTCCTGATCGTCCTGCTGATCATCGAGATCGCCATGCGCGACCGCAAGGTCGTCAAGCCGATCTGGCTGTTGGCGAAGCCGTAAAATCCAACGCGGTGCTGCATAGGGGCGACCCATGGGTCGCCCCTACGCTCGTCCGTGCCCATCCCGACCCGGTACAACCTTAAACGCTTCGTCGGGCAGCCGTCGGGCAAAGCCGCACATTCCCCGTTATCCTCCTGATCGATAGACGACAGGAGGAAACTAATGCGCCTATCCAATCCCATCCCCTTGCAAACGCTGGCTGGCGGAATTGCAGGGCTCATCGTGACTGTCGCCTTCTTCGCCTCGCCGCTCATCAGCCCGGTCGTCTTCTACGGCTGGTACGCGCTGGCGGGCGCAATTTACGGCGGCGCGGTCGGGCTGGCGGCGCGCTCGCTGCTCCCCACCTTCAGCACAACAGATATCGCCAAAATGAGCGGCATTGTCGCGGCGGGCTTCTTCGCCACCCTCTTCATCGCTATCACGCTCAATCAGCACAATATTGTCTCGGTCGCCTACACGGCGTTCGTGCTGCCGCCGCTTGTCGCCATGATCTGTGGGGCACAGGCGCGCAGGCTGATCGTCAAGGCGGGGGAGTTCACAGATGACCGAGGACGTCCGGGCTTTTTCTGGGGTGCATTGACCTTCGCGCCCGGTTTTTGGCTCTTTGGGCTACTGATGGGTGCGGCTACAGCATGGTTTGTTCCTAGCATGCCGAGCGCATCCATGCCCTTTTTCGCGCTAGTTCCAGGTATCCTCGCGGGCGCGCTGGGCGGATGGCTGAGTGGCAGCTTGCTCACCCGCCGCATCCGAGCGGCATTTGCAGATGAGAACACTGCCGTAACAGGCGACCAACTCGCCTGGGAAGCGGCAGGCGAAACGCTGACCGTCATTGATGCGCCGAAAGAGAAGCCCAAAGGCGTCCCAAAGTCCTATCCCGCGCCCACGCTCGCTCTGCCTTATCGCATCATCGCCGCGACGGGTGCCGTCACCTTCGCCGCTGCGTGGCTGATCTTCAGCACGCTTCCAACTTTGCCCCGTATCGGCAATGTGCAGCCGCCGTTTGTACCACCATCGCCGACCTGGGATGCAAACGCGCCTTTCCCGGCGGGATCACTGCCTCCGCGCTTCAGCATCAACCAGCAGGTGCAGGTCGCAAATCTTGATCCGTCGCTTCAGCCTTACACGGAATTCTGGATCAACGACTACTATTTGTCAGGCTATACCTGGATTTACGAGCTGCGTACGCACGACGGCATCACCTTCTTGCGTTCAGAAGATCAGGTCGCGCCGCTGCCGCAGCCAACGACATCACCAGTATTTGGTGTCTACAGCCGTGAGAACTGGGACTGGAGGATGCCGCTGGCGCTCGCCGAGATGGTTGGAAGCATCCATGAGGGAACGCTGGTCCATATCCAGGCAGACCTTGGAATGCAAACGGATGGCAGCGTACAGTATCGGGTTCGAGATTTCATCGGGCGTGTGGAAACCGTACGCGACATTCAGCTTTTGCCAGCAGAAAGCGCGCTGGTTGTCCCTGTTCGTGAGGAGGGAGTGCCGCTTTTTGGGACGGCGCAGGGGCGCATCCGCCTGGCAAACACCTTTGGCATGCTCGCGGAGGGGACGGTTGTCGTGATCGAGAATGCCTACTTCGACACTCACATGGACGAGTGGTTCTACTACGTTCGCCTGCCGGATGGCGGACGGATGCCGCTGCGCGAAAGCGACCTGACGAGCGCGGGTTTGGGATAGTTCGACGCAAGGAATTCCGTGCTATCATGACTCCAGTACTAGACTTTTTGTTTTCTGTGTGGAGTTTCCATGATGCGCCCGCTCAGTCGTTTGCTCCCACTGCCGATTATTCTTGCAGTGTTCTTACTGGTCGTTTTACCTGCCTGGGCGCAGCCCGCCTCAGACCCGATGCAAGAGCGCGCGGTGATCGCCGCGATCAACGCCTGGCGGCTGCAAATCGGGCTGCCGCCGCTCCAGGCGAACCCTACGCTGATGCGGATGGCGCTGGCGCAGGCACAGCATGTTATGTCACTGCCGCAGATCCCAGCGGGCGGCGACATCCACATTGACGCCAGCGGCAACGACCCGCGCGTCCGCGCCGTCAACCCACCCTACAACTGGCCTTTCTACGGCGACCGCTTTCGCGTCAACCTGACCGAGATCGCCGCCGCGCAGCCGAACGCTAACCGGGCGGTCGGCTGGTGGCAAAACTCCGCGCTGCATACCCGTTCGGTCTCCAATGGCTCCTACCGCGAGATCGGCGCTGCGGCGCTGCGGACACGCAACGGCTGGCTGTTTATCGTCGTTCTGGGCAGCCGCCCCAACATCCTGACCGCCTTCGCCGACCCACGCGGCGGCACACTGTATCTGACCAACGAAGGCTTCAGCGGGGGGAATGGCAACTGGTTGCGCAGCGCAAACGAATACCGCGTGCGCGACGCCACCGGGCGTATCATCAGCGACTGGCAGCCTTGGCGCGCCCAAATCTCAATTGGCAGCGACCTGGGCAGCGCGCTCACCATCGACTATCGCAGTGGTGCGCAGGAAGTCACGACGACCTCCAGTCTGAGTCCAGCAGAAGTGCTGCTGCCACAGTATTCCGACTCGTGGTCGTCAAGCTCCCCTGGCGAGCTGGTCGTCGCAGCCCAACCCACTGCTGTCCCGATCATGACCAACACGCCCGCGAACGCAGCTTCCATCCCGTTTGCGACCAATACGCCATTCCTCACGGCAGCCATCCCAACGCCCACGCCCTTCACACTGCCGTCGCCCATCCCGCCCACAATCGCGCCGCCTACCGCCATCCCGCCGTCGGCGACACCGCTCAACCTGCTTTATGGCGGCATCATCACGCCTTCACCGCGCTCGGTGACGCTCATCTACACCCAACAGACGCTGACCATCATCCCAACCAGCGCGGGCGTGGACATCACCGGGGTCGTTCTCAGCGACGGTGCGCGCTCGGTGCGGTTTGCGAACCTCAATGCACAGTTCCTGCGCGGCACGCTCAATTCTCTTGGGCAGCGTGACTGCGTCCTGATCACGGTCAATCGTTCGCTGGTCAGCGCACCCGGCGGGTGTGTCTTTGTCAGCACGACTTTCCTGACACCCGATCGCGCCCTGTGGCAGGTCGATTTCACGGCGAGCATCAATGGTCAGCCCGCGATTTTCTGTCGGGCAGGTGACCAGCGCTGCTTCATCAATCTGCCCTAGCGATTTCGCCCATGTCGAAGGGGCGAGTTTGGTTTAGAATCGGGGTATGAGGTTGTGTCTGCAAACACAACCTCCCTGTGATCATCATGACGAGGAAGCGCCATGCCCCGATATGCCCTTTTCGCGCTGCTAGCGCTGCTCATCACCGCTTGTGGAGCCGGTGCCAATGTCGCCCAAACGCCAGAATTTGGCGCAAACCCGGCGGTCATCTGGGATCGCGACCCGGATAGCATCGTTTTTCGCGCGGAGATCACAGGCGGCAATCGCGAGCAAGACTTCCTGTCGCGCAACGACATCGCGCCTTGCACCGTCTATGGCGACAACCGCGTTGTATGGGTCAACGATCTGGGCGACTTCCGCACCCAGGTCCTGTTCGACCAGGTGACGGACGAAGCACTTCGCCAGTTCATCGACTATGTGACCATCGTTGACCGCATCTACAACTACCCGGAGCGCGCCAGCGTCCAGCTTCCCAGTTCGACCGTTCCCGTCTATGAGCAGCTATCCATGAATGTCGCCGGGCGTTCGTTCGTCAGCGATGCATTTGCGGGCTGGCCCGCTGATTACTTCCGTACTGTCCTCGAACGCTGTAAGAATATCAGCCAGACTCCAGTCCTCTATGAACCCACCGCAGGCTGGATTTCTGCACAGGAGGTACTGTTCAGCTTTGAGTTTCCGTCCTATCCGTGGGAGGCAGCGGCTGCCGGGTTGAGCCTCGCGGAGATCGCCGCTACTGGCGAGCGCCGCTGGATAAGCGACAACAATGTCCGCATCCTGTGGAATCTGATCCGCACATCCCCGTCGGGTTTCCGAATGCTGGAAGGCGATAAGATGCTCCAGATCACGCTTGAAGTGCCGCGCGTGACACGCTATTCGCCAGCGGCACAGGGCTGAACAATGCAGCACGCCCTGATGGAGCATCTGGAATTTGATGCCGAGGATCTTACGACCAACCGTGCGGGCATGTTGAGCGCGCGGCAGGTGGAAAGGTTGCGCAGAGCGCGCGGACGCGCGCTGCTTGTCAGCGGATCGGCGCTGGCGCTCATTGCGGTTGTCGCCAGCGGCTTGCTCTTTCTCGCACAGCGCGGCGGTTCACAGATCGCGTTGCTCGTCGGGATTGCGCTCACACTGGTTAACGCCGTGATCATGGCGCGGGCAGTACAAACCTGGCTGCGGACGGAAGAAGACCTGCGACGCGGGGCAGTCGAGAAGGTCGAAGGCAACATCAAACGAACGGTCCGCATCTTTGGGCGACTGCCAGTCTATGTGCTCACGCTGGACGGGGGTGAGATTGTGGTCAGCAAAGATGTCTTCAATGCGATGACGGACGGTGGCTATTATCGCCTCTATCGCGCAAAGCGCACGGGCGCGCTCCTGACAGCAGAACTTGTCAGATGACCATCCCACCCTCACACAGACCCACCGCCATTGAACGCCTGCTCGCACCCTGGTTCTTGCGCGGGGCATTTGCGCTGCTGCTGTTTTCGGGCTGGCAGTTGATTCTGGGGCGTGCGGTTTTCCAGCGCGACATCATCGATCTGCTCGCTATCCTGCTTGGATGTCTGGCGGTGGCGGCACTGCTGCTCGACCTGCTGGAACGGTTCATGGTCAGAGATGCGTTCGCGGCGCTGCTTGTGATGGGCATTGGCGGACTGCTCGCGTTCACGCTGCTTGATATGCGACCTCCGGAAGATATTTTTCTCGCCCTCGCGTCACGCGGCTTGGGCGCTTATACGGTGTTCGCGCTGCTGATGCTGTCATCGCTGCTCTGGGTAGCTCGGGCAGGGCGCTGGCGCTTACTCGCGTGGGTCTTGCCGGCGTCCATCGTGGCGGGGCTGTGGGCACGCTGGATGCCATATGAGGCGGCTCCAACCTCTGAGGGTGGGTTGGGGCTGGGCGTCGCAGCGCTGCTGTGGATCGCTGCTGCCCAGGTCGCCCGACAGGGTGCCGCGCTGCCAGCAGCCACGCTGCGCCTGACACCCCCGGAAGCGCTCGCCACGCTGGGGCTGCTAATCGCCTCGGTCAGCGGGCGCACCGATGCACGCTTGCCCGAACCACTCACGGGGGCGATTGCGCTGACGCTGATCATGCTCTGTCTCGTGATCCTGTGGTTCCAGCGCAAGGCGAAAGGGGACACCTTCGCCGGGCATCTCACGCGCTGGGAGGGCGTTAAGCCTGGCATTAGCCTCGCGCCGCCCGTGCGGGTGGTGGGCTGGATCAGCGTGGTCGCGCTCGGCGCGGCGCTGGGCTGGTTGATGCCGCGTGGTGCAGGTTCAGGCGACCCGGTCGCCATCGTCGGCACGTTCTTCACGGCGTTTGGGTTGGTCTGGCTGCCGACTGTCGCTTTGGTCTACGGCTGGCGCGCTCTCCGGCGGGATGTGCGTGCGCTGCGCCTCTAACGCACAACGAAACAAAAAGGCGTGCAGTCTGGCACGCCTTCTAGTAGTCACAACAGTATCGGTTACTCGATAGTGATCGAGACCACGCCTTCGTCTGCGTTAAAGCTCGAATTCTGTCCGTATCCGCCAAATTCAACACGCAGAATATAGAGTCGCCCGCCGATCAGGTCGAGCGTTACGCTGCCTGAACTGCTCAATTCTGAATTCCCAAGCCAGAAGACATCCTCATAGAAGCTGAACTCTGGGTCAACGCTCCAATCGGGCACTGCCGCGATGCGAAGACCGGCATACGTTTCGCTGTTGTCCTGAGTGTAGGTCAACGTGACGGTCCCATCTGCTTCGGGTGCCAGCAGGTAGGTGGGCGAAACACCGCTGAAGAAATCCGTCGAGTAGGTCGCTTCGATGGTCGTTCCGAACGGCGTTGACTCCGCCAGACTAACTTCAAGCGAGAATTCGCCCGAACTCGATCCGGAACGCCCGTCATTGCGTGTGGCAACAATCAGGTATTCTCCGGCGGCAGGCAAGCGATAAAGAATGAGTGAAGTCGGGAAGGGAAAGTCATCGTTGGCAGCTAGAAGTTCGTTGTCCGATGAGTAAAGATAGACTTCCGGATCAAGCTCGCTATCATCGGCGGGGGACATCTGGATGGAAATAAGCTGTCCTTCTTCCCCTGCAAAACTGTACTCGAATTCAAACTCGCGGTCCGAGATTTCGCCCGTGACCGCCTGCCCAAATTCCAACACTGTATCCTGCGCCAACGCGGGAAACACCGTCGCACCGATGATCAGCAAAGCAAACAAGACTTTCAACATACGCATATCGTATCCTCCTGAAGATAAGGTGTACGACTCTACTGTACGCGATAACATTACGTGCGCAAATTGAGCCTGCTGCTTTCGAGGAGACCGTCGGTGAGCGACTCGACATAGATGCACTGCCGCCAGTCAATGCCGACATCGGCAACCGTGATGATATCATTGGTGATCACGATGCCCGCATTGCGCACCACAGCGAATGGAGTCGCCTCGTCACGCTCTCCCATCACAAGCTGCGCCGCCGCGCAAATCTGATCGGCTACTCCGCGTACGGTGACCTGCATGGGGTTGCCGAAAAGGTCGGCTTTGCCACGCTCGTCCTGCAAGGGGCGGAAGCCTGCTGTGGCAAGCGCTACTCCGGTCGTGCCCAGTCTCCCCGGCATCAGCCAGCTATCGGTCAGGATGACGCCGACTCGCAGCCCAGTGCGCGCCTGCACTTCTGCCACGATATTGCGCGCGGTCGCATACGGATCGACCGGGAACAGCACTGCGTAACCGTTGGGGATATTCGACCGGTCGATCCCGGCGTTGGGCGAGATAATGCCGTCTTTGTGCGTCAGCATGAACCCCGGAATACCGCCAAACAGATGATCCGCTTCCGAGACGACCAACTGAGCAATACGGGGGTTCATGCGATAGCGTTCGGCGAGCGCTGCCGCCTCCGGCGTGACGACGACGTCGTCGAGTGTGACGATACGCCCTTCGCTGATGGCGGCATACTTGCTCGACACGGCAATGACATCGCCCTCCCGCAGGTCGATTGTGGCAGCGCTTAAGCTCTCAAACATGACCTGATACAGATCGAAGACCGACTGCTGCACGGGAGCAGCAGCAGGATACACCATCAGAGGTTCGTGAGGCATGATTGTCCTATTCGTTGACACTTTCGTCTTGAGGCGCCGGCGCATCGTCTGACAACTGTGCGTTCATTTGCTCGCGCATCCGTTCCAGTTCGGCTTCAAGCTGTGGTCGCGCGATTTCGACCGTATCGTCTTTCTCGACCAGCAGATCCTTTGGCACCTGAAGCCCGCGCTCGACCAGGAAATCGACAATGGCGTCGGCAAAACCCCGGGTCGGCGCGCCGTCGCCAAACAATGCCTTGACTTCGCTCAGATGCTCTACCAGCCACAGGTACAGATCTGCCTCCGTACGCCCCTTCTGGTGTTCCAGAATGTTGTACTTGCGGATCAAAGTGACGGCAGGGCGAAAGACGTTATCGTACCAGTCCGCAGTTGCAGATTCGATGGAGATCTCCTCTTTATGAGACTGCTCCATGATCTGTCGATGCAGGTAAGTGTGTCCGAGCAGATCGGCGTAACGCGATTTTTCGCTCAGTTGCAACGAAACATGGTGTGGGCGCGTGTTACTGAGATACGTTTCGTCAAGAAACGCCGCGTACGCAGCCGCATCATCGAGTTCCTTCTCAGACATGCCGGGGTAGACGGGCACGTTGGTCGGCAGCTCGGTAACGTGCGCCTGAATATGGCTTGCCCCCATCTCGCGTGCGACGGAAACGCGGTGGTTTCCGTCGCGTACAAAGTAGACATCGCCGACTTTGTAAAGTTCGATAGGGGGCAGACCGGTCATTCCGGTCGCCTGCGCGTAAACGCGGCTCCAACGCTCCTGCATGTTGTGGCGGCGGGGGAGAAACCGGTCATTAAACTCGCGATAACGACCGACGCTGCCCGCGATCTGCTCCAGGGGAACATCCTGCAACCCGCGATAATTCTCTTCCCGCAGGCGCAGGCGTGCGCGGATCGCATCGAAACTCAACAGCTCCGCGCTTTTGCCGCTCAGGAAACTGAGAAAGTCGTGCCAGAAGGCGCGCAGGCGCGCGCCTTGAAAGATGCCGATCCCCTCGGCGTAATTGGTGTCCTGATACTGATCATTCGGCATAGGCGTAGGAACCTCCATTCGCGTTTGCCTTATGCCAGTCTATACCGAGTGTGCATCTCTGCATAGTGGCTAGCATGACCCGATCATAGCCTACTTTTTCGTCGATTTTTGACGACTCTCGATGAAGCGTTTGTCAAACGCAGGTTACGCTTGTGCTGTTTTCCGCTTAACGCAGGTTTCAACAGTCGGCGGTACAATAACCGATCTCAGACCAGCCGATTTGCCCGACATGAGGAGCAGTACAATTGTGACATACCTGGTTGTAACCAACGATGACGGCGTCCATGCCCCTGGTATCCTGGCATTGGCGCAGGCGATGCGGGAACTTGGCGAAGTGCAGGTGATCGCGCCCGCCACCAACCAAAGCGCAGTCGGGCATAAGAAGACGTTGTATCAGAACATCAAGGTGACCGAGGAAACGCTGGACGATGGGACGAAGGCAGTCGCGGTCGGCGGTTCACCGGCTGATTGTATCGCGATGGCGGCGCTGGGGTTGGTGCAATGGCCGCCCAGTATCGTCGTCAGCGGCATCAATCGGGGTCCCAATACCGGGCAGGATGTGACCTACAGCGGCACGGTTTCCGCAGCGCTCGAATCGACCATCCAGAGCCTGCCGGCGGTCGCCGTTTCGCTTGACAACCGCGAAGGCAACAGCGTTGAGGATTACCGTGAAGCGGCGCGTGTCGCGCAGGTTGTCGTCCGCAATGTCCTTGCATTTGGCTTGCCGCCCTTCACCGTGCTGAATGTGAATATCCCGAATGTCCCGCGAGTGAATGGTCTGCGCGTGACACGGCAGGGCATCAGCATTTACCGCGACGCACTGGTGAAGGATGACGGCTACTATTCCATCGGGGGGCAGGCACCGACGGGCGTGCTCGATGAGGTCGGCACAGACCTGTGGGCGGTTCATCACGGGTACGCCAGCGTCACCCCAATTCACCTCGACATGACCGCACATCGTTTGATCGCGGACATCATCAACTGGGACATGGAGGTCTGAGCGACCATGAACATCCCACGCGCCTTTGAGTACATCTTTGATGATCCGCAATGGGTGAGCAAGTTGATCATATGCGGCATCATCACGCTCTTTGCATTGGTGACGACGCCCCTGTTGATCGGACTGGCAGGTTGGGCGGTGCTGCTTGGCTACCAGATTGCGCTGATCAGCAATATGCGCACGGGGCTGCGGCATCCACTGCCGCGCTGGGATGATATCAGCGAATATTTCACGACAGGCGGTCAAGCGCTGGTCGGTGCCATCATCTATCTGCTGCCGCTGATCCTGTTGAGTGGCTGCATCGCCAGTGGGTGGTTCGTCTTTGTGCGCGACGACAACGCAGCCTTCTTTTCGCTGATTTCGCTGTGCTGTGTCGTGCCCATCGCGTTCGCATTGATGCTGGTCTTTATTCCCATGTATGGGCTGGCGCTGGGTCGCTTCACAGAGAACCCCAGCGTCGGGGTATTCTTCCAGTTCAGCAGCCTGTTCAACGCGCTGCGCAGCCAGCGTCAGGTTGTCATCGGCTACCTCGTCGGCACGGTGATCGTCAGCCTGATTTTCGGAGTTATCAACGCGATCCCGTGCATTGGCTGGCTGGCGGGTGCTGCGCTGCTCATTCCGGTCAACGGCGCGCTGACCGGGCAGTACGTCATGCAGATGATGGGTGATAAAGCGAAGCGCAACGCGCCTTGACGCCCATTGTCACTCTGCTATAATCTCGTGATGTGATGGCTCCGTAGCTCAATTGGCAGAGCAGTTGACTCTTAATCAATAGGTTGAAGGTTCGAGTCCTTCCGGAGTCACAATCTAAGGTCCAGTCCGAACATTGACCAGCATGTGTGCTGGTCTTTTGTTTTCCCGCCAATTCCTGGCACACTCCATTTGCTATCTGCTTTAGATAGGCAAAGGGCGCGCGCAATTCCAGCCTCACAAAACCCTCCGGGTCAACGATAACCCGCTCAACCACAAGCCGCAGCAGTTCTTTCTGATCACTGCGCGATAATTGATTATACAACACCCCGAGTTTTGCAATGATTTGCAGCGCACCTTCCAAATTCTCGACATAATGACTTTGCTCTGCGTCCGCAAGCTCGAGGCTAATGCGCAATTTCTGTCTACGTTCCTGCCATTCCTTCCACAGGTTGTCCCAGACGTGCTCAGTCACTTTCCCCGCAGCGAATAGCCGCAAGGTGCGTGCTTCTTCTTCTTCAAGAGTGCGAAGTGCGGTTTCGATCCTCAATCGCTCATCCGGCAATACGACTGCCAGTTTATCAGCGATGTCGTTTGTGTATGCCGCGCGAATAGTCGGCAGCAGTTCGCTATCGACATTGATTCGCGTCACTTGGTTGGCCACTTCAGCCTCAACTTGGCGACACAAGAAGTTGATGTTACTCCCTGGAATACAGTAGTAAGCGGTTCCGCCTCCTATTCTCCCAACGTTAGAGGTTGAGCCTGTAAGCTTGACCAGTTCGCGATCTCCACCGAGTTCAAAGTAGATCAATCCTTTTAGAAGGTAGTCATGCTTTCGTTTAGCAAGCCGTTGAACGTAGCGCCGCTCCAGAATAGCCAAACCTCGCTCGAACTCCTCGGTCGTCACAATCGGTTCCCAGTTTCCGCGCAGAGTTTTCGGGGGATAGCCATTATCTTCGTCCACAATCCAACCCGCATATGCCCAATTATGGAAAATATGGGAAAGTGTGCCGTAGTTGGCACCTCGCTTTCCACTACGACGCATGCTCACAAACGCGCGCCCGCTCCGATAGCGATATCCTCTTATGTGCAGCTCCTCGCATATTTCCGCCAATGTCAGCTTGTCTGTCAACAATAAGTCCCACGCCAACCGCCAGATTGGTGCTCGCTCTACGTCTAGCTCGACATGGTGAGTACGTTTAGCATAGCTTTTTCGGTTGGGTTGCTCGTCCTGAATGCTGATGTAGCCATCGGGCGGTCGCCCGACGAATCCGCCTGCCTGGCGCTTTGCCTGCGCAGCGCTTTTCACGCGCATCCCCAGCAGCATCGACTCGCGGCGAGCGAGCGTGAATGACAGCGTGACGATGATGCGGTCATCCGGGTCCATCGGGTCGAGGTCGGGTTGGTTAGCAAAACGTACGGCGACCCCCAGCTCGTGCAGCTCGTCGATGGCACGCAGTGCCTCTGTATCGTTGCGTCCGAAGCGATCCGCGCGCTCGACCGCCACATGCGAGAACTTGCCCAGGCGCGCATCCTGGAGCATGCGCTGGTAATCCTTACGCAGCGGGTTGCGTCCGGTGAGCAGGTCGGAATACTCCTCGATCACCGGCAGCTCAGAGCGCTCCAGGATGCCCTTGCGCAAGTAGAACCGCTGTCGCTCTTTCGAGGCATCCGGGTTCTGCGCCTCCTCGTCGCTCACGCGCAGGTAGAGTGCCCAACCAGGTTGCGGTGCGACGGTGACTTTCGACTTTCGCTTCGCCATAACCACGCTCAATGACTCGGAAGATTGAGCGAACAACTATAGATCGGATTCGAGTCGCGGTGATTTTGCGAGACAAACGCTGCGCGGGCTGCCGCCCGTCACATCGTCGGCGTAGTGGACAAGGACTCTTGCGACCTTGAGTAAGCGTTCGAGCATCGCCCGCCCATCGACGCCTTCTGATGGCTCTCCTAGGTTTTGCACTCTGTCGTTGGTCATGCCGCACCTCTCAAACCTGGCAACACTGAACGGCTGTCGATGTCGTGAGGGTAGCAAGCTTTCGGATTGCGGGAGAAGGGGACGATTGCCGCTGCTGCGCGGGAAGATTCCTCAGCATGGCGAAAGTGCCTGCCGGTCAGAGTTGATTCTGCCGGGTAAAGCCTTGTCTTCTGAAGGCAAGCCCCATACTTTAGTCTCAAAACACGGTCTACACCCTTGTAAAGCACACATAAAGAACTAGAGTCCCTTTACGTTTTTCGTAATTCGTCAATGGAGTGTCGGGAGATGTCCCATCATGGGGCGCACATTGGAACCTATCACAGCGCTGGTCGAAAGCCTTGACTTCAATTGGTTTGACTTCAGCATCGACTCTTTCGTGCGCTTTGTTGCCCATCGGCAGCGGCGTGCGGTTCTTCTGTTTCCCTGGGCGTTTGACGCAGCCATCACAGCCGCGTGGGTTCGTGGTCAGAAGCATGATTTCATCTTCGTCCGGCAGAGTGCCCCGCCGGTGCTCCAGACACACGGCATCCTGCATGAGCTGGGGCATCTTCTACTCGGTCATCGCGGCATCAGCATGGACGACTCCGACATAGCAGAGGTGCTTCAATTGTTGGCAATTAGGAAATCTTCTGTCACCGACGGTTTAGAAGAACAGCAAGCAGAGGACTTTGCCCAACTGGTCAGCTTGTGTATCAGGCAAGCAAGACGACATCACCGAGAAGGACCGGGAACAACGATTGATGCGCTTCGTCCTGTTGCGGAAAGCGGATTCTGATCCATCACACTATGCACTATCCGCTCGGACAACTTGTCGCTGCACTGATTTTGTGGTCAGTCTTCCTCTTTCAGTTCGTTTACGGACTGATCTTTCATCGCGAGCGGCTGCTGGGTGTTTGGCGCGTCTGGGTCATCTTCTTTCTCGGCTGCGTGACATTCACCTTCTGGGGCGATTATGTTGACATGGCTCTCGAGCGACGATTCGGTGGTCTGCCCATTGGTGTCTATATCAAGTTCTATGCGTTGATTTATGCCGCGCATCTCGATGTCTACATCCTCGCCAAGGTCGATCCTCGCGTCCTTGAACTTCCGCTCATTCGCTGGATTGCTCCTATCGCCTTGGGATTGGCAACACTTCTGCTGCTTATCGCTGCTATCGAGGGGTGGACGATGAGTGCTTATGGGCGGCTCGCCGTCATTGCCATTCGCGATATGCTGCTGGCGCAGTACATCGTGCGCGTCTTCCTGCCGATCTTGTGGCGAATGCGACAGGAGGACAGCAATCGGGTGATGCGGTTTCGACACACAGCAAGCGTTGCATTCTGTGCGTCGTATCTTCCCGTTGCAGCGGGCAATATCATCGTGTTTGCCCTCGCCAGCCTGCAATCCCCACTCGCCGCACAGGCGCAGGCGCTGTTTCACCCATTGATCTACATATGCGTGATCTGCTTCATCTGCATGTATCTGCCCCGAAAGCTACTCGAAGTCGTCGGGCGTACGCCCCAGGTCTCTGTTGCCGATCGCTTGCATCGCCTCGCGAATCGCGTTGCAGTGGAGACCGGTCAAGAGCCGCTGAGTCGGCTGTCGTGGGTTACGCTGATACAACACCAGGACCTGCTTGATGATCAGATCTATCGCGATGTCGTGTACATCATGGACTACTCACCACAGTTGGCTCAACGAAGCGCGCTGGCTATGCAGATCCAGGCGCTTCAGAGCGAAAACCTGGAGTATGATCAACTTGCCAGAGAGTTGGCAAAACTATGACGCTTGATCCTGTTCCAGACTCGACAAAAACGCTCCCGAACCTGATCGGTCGCATCTTTCATCCGGCGGTCCTCGCCACCCCCACGCTGGTCATCGCCCTGAGCGACCTGGGATGGGCAGAAGCGCTGCGCTGGGGTGCGATCACGCTGCCGATCATCCTGCTGCCTGGCATCCTGCTGGTCGCCTACCTGCGCACGCGCGGGCGGCATACCTACCAGCGCAAGACGCGCACGCCGCTCTATATCACCGCCTGGTGCAGCGTCGTCGCGGCGGCGGGGCTGACGGCGGCGCTGGGTGCTCCGCGCGTACTGACCGCGTGCCTGCTCGCCCTGGCGCTGTGGCTGCCAGTCCAGCTCTTGTTCAACACCTATGTGACGAAGATTTCGACCCATGCGGGCGTGGCGGCAGGCTGCATGACCGGGCTGTTCGCGCTCGGCAAGCTGCCGACGCTGCCGCTGCAACTCATTGCGCTGGGGATTGTCGTCCTCGTCGCCTGGGCGCGCGTGAGCGACAGCAATCACACGCTGCAGCAGGTCGCGCTCGGCATTCTCGTCGGCGCTGGGTCGGTGCTGCTCGTGTTTCCGCTGGTGCTTTAGGGGTCAACTGAAGCGAGATCGCCTCGTTCCGCCCACGCGATCAGCACCAGCACATTGGCCGAGGCGCGCGGTGAGAGCGCATCCGCCTGCGCCTGGATCGCGTGGACAGTAGGGGTGCCGACCTATACAAGGTGGCGCTGGGCTACTCGACGTGCTCAAACTGCGTATAGCGGATGCGATCTTCCAGGCCATCGTCCCACACGAAATGAATCGTCCCGTTCCGGTCCACGACGAGGGCAGCGCCTGAGCCGGCAATCAACGCCTCAATGGCGTGTACAGGTATCGTCCATGTTCCGTCCGGGCGCTGATAACTGTAGGAGACGCCATCGACGTTGTACCACGCAGCATAAGCCAATCCATCGGTATCAACCGCCAACTCCGGCAGGGATTCCGACCCGGTTTGCGCGATCACCACCCGCTCGTCCCACCCGCCCTCCTGCGTCCACTTGCGGTACTCGATGCGGTCACCACTTTCCGAAGCGGTATAGAGCAGATGGACATTGCCCTGCGCGTCGGCGACAAGCTGAGGAGCGAACTCCTGCCGGATCTCGGGGTTCTCGGTCAAGCTTTCTTCAGGCGTCCATGTCACGCCGCCATCCTGTGAATAGCGGTACTGGAGCGTGAAGTTGATGCCGCCAATACCCAACCAGATCACGTGGTATCCACCCGCCGCGTCGATGGCGAATTGCTCAGTGGGTCCATAATAGCCGTTGCCGAGCGCCTCGTTTGTGCTGACCGTATAAACGGTGTTGCTCCGGTTGACTACACCTTGCAGCGCTCCGGCGGCATCATACGCCAGCGCGTAGTTTCCATTCGTACCAGTGAATTCTGGTGCAGCAATAGGGTCGAGCCACGTATCGTCAATGAGACAACGGCGCTGCACCGCAATGACTTGGGTTTCGACAGGTGCGCCCTCCATATAAACACACACTACCCCATCGTTTCGCCGCAAGAGTGAGTAGGTGCTGGAAAGCCATGATCCGAAGACCTCTGACAGATTCGTGACCGGCGACCAGAGTCCCTCTGGCGACCGGACTCGGTGCAGAAGGTCACCTGTGCCATTGGCGCGCGTGACCGTTTCCAACCAGACGACATGCAGGTTTCCGCTGCCGTCAATGACAGCTTGCGGATGTTCCGAAAGACTGTCGGCTATAGCATCGGGGCTGACGGTGAAGGGTAGCTCGCCTTCCGCTTCACCGAGCGGCTCAGGCGTACTGGTCGGAGTGGGCGAATTTGTCGGCAGCGGCGTGCTGGTCGGAGTGGAGGTATTTGTCGGCACTGGAGTGCTACTCGGAGCGGGTGTATTTGTCGGCAGCGGGGTACTGGTCGGAACGGGCGTATTTGTCGGCAGTGGCATGCTGGTCGGAGCGGGTGTATTTGTCGGCAGCGGCGTGCTCGTCGGCGGCACGACGGTTGGCACATCGGTCGGGATGACCGGGGCACTCGCCTCGCGGAGCGAGTCGATTAACGCGCCTGCATTCTGCGCTTCGTAGTACGTCCCGCCAGTCACATCGGCGATGCATTGAAGCTGCGCTCGTGTCTCGGCATCGGCGGCGAAACCAATCGTGTTGACGACCAGGTCAAACCCGCCCGCTTCGAGGGTCTGTGCCACCGCGCACGGGTCGCCGCCGCAGGATTCTTCGCCGTCAGACATCAGCACGATCAGCTTTGGGCTGTCCGGCGGCAGGCTGTCGGCTGCCATTTGCAGAGTCGTGGCGATAGGTGTGTAACCGATGCCGGTGAGCGGAGACACCGCTTCTGCGTAGGTCTCGGGGTCGATCCTGCCGAGCGGGATCACCTGCTCGATGTCTTGGCACGACGCCGCCACGTTGGTCTGGTCGAGCCGGTGACCGTACACCCATAGGGTCGCGTCAGTATCGGGCGGCAGTTCGGAGCTGAGGGTGATGATCGCTTCTTTGGCGACGGCGACGCGCGAACGTCCGCTGCCAATCAGTGCCTGCATCGAGCCAGACGCATCCATGATGATAGCGATAGTCGGCGGGCGTGAGTTTGACTGCTGTGCGGTGACGAGCGTGGCGCTTAAGGACAAAACAAGCAGGATGGTATGGGCTGACCAGCACTTGAACATGTAACGGTCTCTCCTGTGATTCATAATTTCTCTAAAGCTACTCTGCGCTCCCTTTCAGCGCCACTCATCGATTGTCTATCAGAACATCCAGTGAGTGTCCCTATTAGGGTACTCAGGCGCTCAATAGAAGGTAGCTGTGCTTATTCTGAGGATTTTGCCATTGACATACTCAATCAACGCTACTTGGGTTTTGTTCGGGCATCGGCACCCACTGTCATTGTACTTTGGAGGCCGCAGACACTGCACCTCTTGGCTATTGGCAGTAAGGGTAGTATCAGGATTGCGGAGCTCGCCACGATGACGGGCTTCTCTGACGCTCCAACTTCGAACGCCACTCCAATTGGAAGCGGTTAGAATGCACACCTTCCGAGGTAGCTGACTGCGGCTATGCACCAGATTTTTCTGAACTTCGATTACTCAACGACTCGCAAAGATCATTTCTCCCCGCTCTGCCCACGACATGAGCACCAGCACATTGGCGGCGGCGCGCGGGGAGAGGACGTCCGCCTGCGACTGGATGGCGTGGACGATGGGGGTACCAACCTGCACGAGATGGCGCTGCAAGTACCCTTCGCACGCTTCCGCCGACTCCAGCCCGAAGTAATCGAGCGAGACGCCGAAGAAGCGGCACAAACGCCGCACGGTATCGAGGCGCGGATTAGCGGCATCGCCCTGGATCAGGTTCAGCAGCGCCTGCGGCGACATCTCCAGCGCCTGCGCGAGGTGGTTGGCGCTGTAGGGCTGCCCATCCGCGTCCGGGAAGTAGCGCAGCAGCAGCGCAATATAGTCGGCGACCGTCATCCTGCCCCCTAGTCCATGCCTTGACCCAGCCCCGGCAGCGGCGGAAGCTGTTCGCCTTCACCCAAATTCTGCTCGGCGACCTGCACCCACTTGATAATGCGCAGGATGTCCTGCTGCGCCTGCGGCGAGAGGTGCGTGGCGCGGAACGCGATCTCATTCAGAGCAGGTGCAGGTCCTTCATCACCGCCGGCGAGGATAGCATAGCACTCCTCGGCGCTGATCGTCTCGAAGTAGCGCAGCGGCACGGCGAAGAAGCGGGCGATTTCGCGCACCGTATTGAGCTGCGGGTTGCGGATCTTGCCCGTGCGCATTTGGCTTAGCGTCGCCAGCGCGATACCCGTCTCCTGGCTGACATCCAGCAGCGTGTAGGTGCGCCGCTCCGGATGCTGGCGCACCTCGAACAGGATGCGCAGCTGCTCCGCAAAGGTGAGGTAGCCGCCTGTTTCGTTGACCATTTCACTTTACCGAATATGTTGACAGTTTATTCTACTCGTCTATAATTCATGGAAATTGAAGTAATGATTGCATTATACCAAAAGACTCTGTCCGTTGACAACGATTTGATCCTTGAGGAGAGCAGATCATGCAGCCAGTGCGCATCGTCATCGTCGAGGCTAACGAGGTGGGTCGGCATGGTCTCAAGGCGCTGCTTCAGAATATGGCGCTGCCCGTCGAAGTGGTGAGTGATTTCGCGTCGGTCGATGGACTTGAGGCATGGCTTCAGTCGCACTCAGCGGACGTGCTGCTGATTTCGGACGATCTGCCGCGTGTGCTCGACCTGCCACACCTGCTGCGCAAGCTGTGTGGGTTGAGCAGCAAGACGAAAATCATCGTCCTCAGCCATCGGCTCCAGCTTGAGTACATCCAGCGGCTGATCGCGGGCGGGGTCCGAGGCTTCGTCGTCTACGAAGACAAGCTCGCCGACAAGCTCCACACTGCGCTGACGACTGTCCTGAACGGCGAACTCTACCTCTCGCCGCGCGCTTCCATGCTGCCGTTCACACAGGCAACCATGCCGTCGCCCTTGAGCAATCGTGACCTCCAGGTGCTGCGGCTAATGGCGGCGGATATGCCCGTCGAAGAGATCGCCGCCGACCTGGGGATCAGCCGGAGGGCGGTCTATCGCGCTCGCGAGCATCTGCGTCACGCGCTAGGCGTGCGGACGAGCGAGCAGATCGTCGGCGCAGCAATGCAGGCGGGGCTGCTGGCGGAGCGGTAAGCAATAACTTCTACATAGAATCCTTATGATCCTGATCGCTCTGCCAGTGATTGGTTGGACGCCACCGCGTGTCAAATATGTATTGCACAAAGCCACTTCAGAACATCTACTCTATTCCCCATTCTTGCCTGAGATCCTTCACAAGTCTCCTTGCTTCGGGCGAGCCGCCCTCCAGAATTTCCTTAAGTGCATGGGCGGCTCGCCCAGGATTTCTACCCCACAACCCCTTGGCAGCGTAAAACTTCACAAACTCATCACGATTCGCCGTCCAGGACTCAAACTTGTCAAGCACAATTTTGGCGGCAGGAGTCCCCTGATGCCTAATTGGTACTTCCAACATCGATTTCGCAATTGTCCGCCGGGTCGCATCATCGCTGCGCTTAAATCGGTCAAGGATGCTGTCAACAATGGGGACAAACGGCATGTGAAATCCAACCCGTTCAAGGCTTAACTCGAAATTTTCCACCAAATTCATAATTAGGTCGGCAAATCTCGGCCCAAGCTGCTCTGCAATTTCACGATCCTGATTTCCAAACGCGCGGTAGGCAAGTTCACCGTTTATCTGAAGGAGCATTTCTAGTAGCTTAGCTCCATGACTCGGTGCCAAGAGGCTTAATGCCATCTGACACGGGATATCGAATAGCGCCGTATGTTGTCGCAGCTGACTACGCAGCCTTTGCCGATCAGTTCCTTGTCCCTCAGTGAGTAAAAGGACTCTGATAATTTCTTTTCCCAAAAAGTAGTCATGGATGAGCTGATGCAGCCATTCCAAGTTGTTTTCCCAACTTCTTGAAGTGACCTGAAGAAGAAAGTTGTTGGACAGCAGTTCTTCCAACAATGACTGCGCGGTCACCCCATTTGGTAGTGTGGAATCAGCACGAGTCGCATTAATGTGCTCCATAAGTTCCACTTCAACGAAACTACGTGGAAGTGTAAGGTAGTAACCTGCATGAATAGCCTGCAAGGTCAGATTGCCAAGCACTCGGCCCTTGGTTTCTGGAGAAACCTGTATGACTCTGAACCGTTTGTCTTGTTTCATCATATGAGTAGCAAGTACCTCAATTACCTTCCCTTTGCTCCTTGGAAGTGTACGGGTATCTCTGTACGTCGATATCATGACTTGGAGGTGCAACGGTATTCGAGCAAGGTGAAGTAGTGAGTCCTTATGGTGCCATTGGTCTGGAGAGTAGAACCCAATCTCGTGAAGAAACTTCACTCCTAGAGTCGGGTCGTCAAGAAAGTATCTTTGAGTAAAATCTTCGATTTGAGATGCATTCAGCCGCTGAATTTCATAGATAGGCAAGGCTTGTTCTTGCCACGTGACCATGTCAGAGTCGTAGTCAGCGGTTCTGCAGGAGAACACAAAACTATTGTTCGGGTAGTTACGCATGAAGAATTCGATGTCTTGCTTAGCGGAAGTACGATTTCCTCCTGTCTCTCCAGCAGAAATTTCATTTAGCCCATCAACCAGCAACAGACACTTCCCTTGCCGAAGTAGATCATCAACTGTCGCTACCGAGGCATTGACACTGGCGAAAGCCCCTTGAACTAGATTGCGCAAGTCGAAGTTTGGACTCCACATTCGCAAGTCTACTTTAGCTGGTATTAACTCGTCGCCGCCGCCTATCAAGCGTTCACAGACATCTACCACCATTTTCCACAGAGCGTCAGTCTTTCCCGCGCCAGACTCACCGAGCAGTATTAATCGAGGTGAAACCGAAAAGAGTCTAGCAACAGGAACGAGCGAGCCATTTGAATCGTCAACACGAGTGGCAAACATCGAGAATTCCCTGTGCTCCGCGAACAAAGGTATATGCCGTCTTTTGCGCTCCGCGATGGCTTCAAGCATAAACTGGGCGTAGCCTTGAACAGCGAAAGATTCGTCAGAATGACTTGTTTCATGGGAGCCTACCACAACTGACGCATGAATTTCCTTTACTAGACCGAGCGTTTGATCGCCTGTCAAACTTATGTTTTCGAGTTGACCTTGTAGTCGCTCCGTAAAAGCAGATAGTCTCTCTGCAATTCCTTTGTCTACTTGATCAAGCGCAATAATCTGATGTCTCTGTGAGCGAAGCACCTTGCCCAAAGCCTGTACCACAACCTCATTTTTCAACTCGGTCTCTATGTTGCTATTGGCAACAATGGTGCCTACTTCTCTTGCTAGATTGGAGATGCGCTCTCCTTCAGAAAGTCTCTGAAGCAGAGACGACATAGCGTTGATCCCAATACCACTCACGATTGGGCCCAAGGTTGCAATCAAATCAGGTTGAGGGTTAGCGGCCAACAACGCAAGGGTCGCCAAAATGTAAACGTGCTCCGTATGAGCAGCAGCCCTAGATAGTGTCGCATGGAGAACTTTTCTAACTGCTTGCTCTGTGGAAGTGATTGACATCTTCTTTCGAGCCATCGATAACCCTTATATTACCCTAAAGTCAACAGACAGGTACGCGGCAACTGCAACGCAATTCTTTAGAGTCCAAACCATCAGATTATAGCTAACATGTACTCTCGTCTGTAATTCTACCCCTCGCCACGTAAAATTTTCCCACCTTCGCCCGGTAATCCTCCCCTTACGCGGCGACCGCGACCGCCATACGCTTATGCTGTCGCCGATCAGGGAGGATTCCGCCATGACCTACCGCATCATCATCGGTGAGGACGCCGACCTCGTCATCCTCGGCGCGCAGGTGACGCTCGAACGTGATGCCCGCTTTCGCGTCGTCGCCACCGCCCGCTCGCTGCGCGACCTGCTCACCGCCGCCGAGACGCATCAGCCCGATGTCATCCTCACCCACGACGCCTCGCCGGAAGCGGACATCCTCGTCCTCGTCGCGCAGCTCCAGCGCGCCGCGCCAGGCGCGAAGCTGATCGTCATGAGCGCCAGCGCCGATGGGCTGCTCATCCGAGACCTGCTCACGGTCGGCGTACGCGGCTATCTCTACCGCTGCGACGACCTGTGTCTGTGCCTGCCGCTGGCGGTCGCCGCCGTCATGCAGGACAAGCTCTACCTCTCGCCGACCGCCAACAGCGAGTATCTGATCGCGCTGCAGGACAACGACAAGCACCGCTTTCTCGACCCGGAGCTGCGCGCGGTGTTGCGGCTGATGACCGACGGTGCGAACACGCACGAGATCGCCCGCCAGTTGGAGGTGACACTGCGGCGCGTCTACTGGCTCCAGCAGAAGCTGCGCAACCGCTTCGGCGCAGCGACCAACGCCCAGCTCATTCGCCGGGCAGTCGAAGGCGGCTACCTGACCGCCGACTGAAATCCTCCATCGCCGCCGCTGTAATCCTACGCATGTCCCGCCACATCGCTTTGCTACGCTGCGCATATCCGCCCTCACCCGAAAACGGTCGCACGCATCCAGGCGTCTCGGACGGACGAGGCATGCCTCGTCCCTACGCTGGCTCCCCTCGCCCAGGCGTACTCGCCGTTTGGGACGCCCCAGCGCGGGGCTGCGGGGCGGGTCGGGGGTGAGGGCTATCTATAAGGAGGCGATTATGTCCAAAATGCAGCGGGCAATCTTGCGGCTGATGGCGGCGGCGATGCTGACGATGTGGGCGCTGGTGCTGTACCTTGCAGCGGACATGATCAGCCGCGAAAAACTGCCCACACTGCCCATTCTGCCCACACTGGCAACACTGCCCACGCTCACGCCATCGCCTACGATTAGCACTTCGGTCGAACCGATGCCGGGCGCGCTGGTCGTAACGCCGATACTGCCCTCATCCCAAACCCTCCTCCCGACCGCTTCGCTAGGAGAAGGGCTTTCAGAGACTCCGATCCCTACCCCAACGCTTTCCGCGCGGCTGCTCAACATCGTCGCCGTCATGCCGGGCGTCTACCAGCCGCCGAGCGCCACACCGTACCCGCCGGATGTGACCCTCATCCCCGCCGTGCCCAATCCGTATGAGCCGCTGGCGGAGGCGACGCGGACTGCGCCGCCCTACTACGGCTGGTACAGCTTCGAGTCGGATCATCCCAACGTGATATACGCCACGCGCTGGGAACGGCGGCTGCACACGCTCGCCAGCCGCGGGCAGTACCACCGCACGGAGGATGTCTATTCAAGCGTGCGTTTCGCATTCGAGGGCGAGGGGCTGCGCATCCGCTACGTCGCCGCCCGCAACATGGGCGTCTTCCAGGTCGTCGTCGATGGCGTCGTGATCGACACGGTGGATGCGTATGTGCCGGAGATCGCCTTCCCCGGCACACACGTCTATGCGCTCGCGCCGGGGCAGCACACGGTCGTGCTGCGCAGTGCCGGGACGAAGCACGCGCAGAGCGAGGGCTACACCGTCGCCCTCGACGCGATCCAGGTCTGGCGCGGCGACCCGCACACGCGGATCGTGCCGCCGCTAACGCCCGCATCGCCCACCGCCGAGCCTATGCCCGCGCGCGTCGAGCTGCTGTCCGCGCCGCCCTCGCCCGAACCGACCGCCACGCCCGGCGCGCCGCAGCCGCAGATCGTCGCGCTCGTCATCGGCTACGACGAGAACGGCAACCGCGCCGTCGATCCGGCGGAGGGCGTGAGCGGCATCCCGGTGCGCGTGGTCGAGGCGGAGAGCAACCGCCTGCTGGCGAGCGGCACCACCGACGCGGCGGGCTATGCCGAGGTCGCCTACGCCAGCGCGGGCGCGGCGCGGCTGGTCGTGCCCTACTTCGGGCGCGTGTGGACGATCCCCCGCTCGCGCGACGGCATGGCGAGCTTCGAGCTGGTCTTGGGGGCGGGCAACCAGCCAGGCGTGGTGCCGTGAGTACTAACAGTCCTCCAAGAGTTAACTCAAAGGGATAGTCCGACTAACCGATATCGCCATCAAGCTCTACGCCAGTCACATCATCGCCTTTCTTGACAGTCTGGTGAATGTCGATATCACCAGACTTGATACTCTTGGCTTTCAAGCCTGTCACTCGCGTAACTTCATCCAGCTCTTGGACAACTTTGATTGTCGGGCCCATCGCCTGCAACAAATCGCGGAGTTCCTGTGCAAACTTCGCGTCGGATGACAGTTTCTCCCGCAGAATGTCTTCTACAACTGCTCTGTAACGATTCGGTTTGTCTTCAAATCGTGCCAGGTTCTCTTTGGCTTCGCTGTCGGGTTCGAATTGTTTGCGGATACGAGCCAACAACTTCTGAACCTGCTCAAAAGCGGATTTACCCGCTGACTTGGCGAATTCCTCCGCACCTGTCTGTAGGTAGGGAGCCAGGAGACTAAGCGTCGTGGCTGCAAGGGCAGCGGTACCTGGGTCGAGCTGCATAGGATACAAACTCCAGTTGTTTTGAACATTCTTTGATAACAGTATACTTGAAAAGCATAGCTGCACCGTAGGCTCCCCGGAAATTGAGGGTACGCAATGCCGCAGGTCTTCATAAGTTACTCCCATGATGATCGTTATATTGCCGAAAGCATTGCCACGGACTTAATCCGTGACGGCTATCGGGCATGGATTGATGTTGATGGTCTCATAGGCGGTGATGTCTGGGAGCGCGCGATCGAGAAGGCGATCGACGCCGCCGATGCTCTACTCGTTATTGTCACTGTCCAAGCGCTGAAGTCAGAATGGGTGAAGAAAGAAATCGCTATTGCACGCGACAAAAAGACGCGAATTGTCCCGCTCATTATGTCGCGCCTCGAGATCCCTGCTGACTTGATCAAGATCGGCGTAGACGACTTGCAGGCAGTGGATTTTCAAACGCTCGGGCGCGAACGTGGGTATGCAGCTCTTAAGCGAGCAATCCCCGGCGAAACGCCCACCCCGACACCTGACGCGCTCAAAGGTGCCACCATCTCAATCGAACAGCATGTCGAGCATGGCAGCGCCACGGGCATCGTCATCAATTACGGGCATCATCCGGATCCCGTGGATGCAGCAACGCGGCAGAAAGCCTATCTCCGAAGTTGGTTTATGCGCCCCTGGGCAAATGTCTCGCTAGCGGACATCACCACTCGAAATGAACGAGTAAGCCTGCTCGATGTTTATGTGCCGCTACCGGTCGATTTTGGCATCACTGTGAAAACCAAAGATAAACAGATCATCGATTGGTGGTGCGGACGGGATAATCCTGGACAGGGTGACATTCCGTCAGACAAAGCAGCACGTCCTGACTCCCTACGAGAATGGCAGAGTCTGAACGTTGGCGAGTCTGCGCTGCAGCAAATTGTAGATGGACTAGGAACCAAGATTCGACTTAGAGACTATGACGATGGCGAACATTATTGGTATATGGAAGCCCACGACGCCGCCAGTGTGCAGCCTCGTATGGTTCTGGTGGGCGACGCAGGCAGCGGCAAGAGCAGCTTCGTGCGTCACCTGGCGCTGTGTCTGGCAGGTGAGCTGCTGCGAGGCATGGGAGACGACAGTGTTCCAAGCAACGCCGGGCTTCCTGCATTGCGCGATTGGCTTCTAGGCGCATACACGCCCCTCTACATCGAGCTGCGCGACCTTGTGTCTCGTGTTTTCCCGGCTCTACCCAGTAATGATTCGCCAGTTGAGATGCCAACGATCGAGCATTTCTGGAAATACGTGCGTGAATACGTACTGGGCGCAACGCTGGGGAATTACGTAACCGATCTACGAAAACGCTTGGAAGATGGCGACGCAATCGTCCTGTTGGATGGACTTGATGAAATACCCGATGCTTCGGACTCGCGCCGACGAGAACAGGTCAAAGCGCTAGTGAAGGCGCTCGATTCTTATCGCAAAGCGCGCAGCATCGTCACCAGTCGTCCTTACGCCTATCGGCTCGGCGAGTGGTCACTTCCAGGTTATTGGCGCTGTGAACTCAGACCGCTTGATATGAGGCGACTTCAAGAACTGGCAAAGGCTCTATTTCAACAGATATTACCTGCGCAGGCGGAAGCGGAGGCAAACGCGTTTTTTGAGGCGCTCGAAAGCGTGCCGGAGGATCTTAGGCGCAGCCCATTATTCTTCACACTCCTCGCCGCAATATGGCTCGGTTCTCCTGGCGAGCACCGGCTTCCAGAGACGCGCGGCGCTCTCTATCGGGAAGCGCTCGATCTGATGCTCGCGAAGTGGACGATACGTAAGGGAATGTCACGCTCAATCGCTGACATGCTTGACCTCGACGAGAAGCAGTTGCGAGTGGTACTCGAAGATGTAGCGCGACAAGTGCATGAGATGTCGGACGGCAGCGATACAACGGAATTTCATCGCAGCCTCCTCAGCGATGCCATCCTTCGTATCGATGATGATCTCCGACCAGGGCGAGTCTGGAAACATCTCGAGCAGCGCGCGGGCATCCTTGTCTCCGGACGCGACGAGCACTTCCGTTTTGCGCATCGCAGCTTTCAGGAACATCTTGCCGCATGCTACCTCACAACACATGATCGAGTCCGCCTGGCGAACATCGCTGTGGCGGATCGCTTTCCGCAGGGAATAACAGAGCGCGTGCTGAAGAACACTGATTTGTGGCGAAATGTGGCACGTTTGGCGGCAGACGAGTTGATGTATACCGACCGCGAACCGGACGTCTGGCGGATGCTCCCGCGATGGTTTTCGCCTTATCTGAAAGACGGCTCTGCCGCGCAGGCAGCAATTCTTGCGTTGGATGTTGCCATTGAACACGGTCTGCCAAAGATTGAATGTGATGAGTTCTCAGCAGAACAAGCGGTACTCAATGGGTTACGAAACACAGTCGCAAGGCTGGTCATCGATCTTGGGCTGCCAGCACAGCAGCGAGCGGAGATTGGGCGTGCGTTAGCCGCCATCCGTGACAATCGCCCATACATCGGTTTGCGCACGGATAACGGGCTGCCCGACATCGCATGGGCGGACGAAGTTCAGCCAGGGACGTACTCAATCGGCGAAACTGAACAGAGCGATAACCCGCCGCGAGAAATCGAGATCAAACGTCCTTACCGCGTCTCGAAATACCTCATCACCCAGGTGCAGTATCTCGCTTTCCAGAACGACGACAGCGAACGCGGCTACACCTGCGCCGAGTGGTGGGAAGGACTAGCGGCGAGCGAGAGCGACAAACGACCCGCAGAACCAGCCTTTCGCTATGACAACCACCCGATGGAGCGCGTCAACTGGTATCAGGCGGTGGCGTTCTGCCGGTGGCTGACCTATCGGTATCTCGAGGCAGGTCTTCTCCCCTCTCCTTCGGGAGAGGGGTCGGGGGTGAGGGCAGAGATCCGCCTTCCTCACGAATACGAATGGGAAGTGGCTGCACGCGGCACCGATGGACGCACCTACAGTTATCGCGGCGATTTCGACCCGGCAAAAGCCAACACGAGCGAGACGAACATTCGTCAGACCAGCGCCGTTGGCATCTTTCCTGATGGTATTTCACCTTGCGGCGCATTCGACATGACCGGGAACGTCTGGGAGTGGTGTCTGAACACCTACGAAAATCAGGACAACACTGATCTAACCGGCACCGTTAGCCGGGCGCTGCGTGGCGGGTCGTGGCTCAGCTATCGGGACCGCGCGCGTGCCGCCGGCCGCTACTACGACCTCAGCGGCCCGGACGTTCGCTCCAGCAGTCTCGGTTTTCGGGCTGCGTTGGTCGTCCCCCATCTCAAAGGGCGCTGATCGCTGGTGGGGCGGTGCGGCGTAGCCGCAGGCGCGTAGCGCCAGCCCCAAATGAGATTTTTCGGTCATATCACTGTATTTTTGCGCCGAAGGCGCGAATCGGTTTTCGAGAATCGGGCAATGTGGTATTACGATCAAACGAAGGAAGGTCTCGCGGACGGGAAAAATCCCGTCCCTACAACCAACGATCCTGTAGGGACGCCATTCTTGGCGTCCGCCACATCCGAAATCTCGCCTACCTGTCCAATTGGGTAACCTCTGTCATGAACCCCCTGCCCAATCGCAAATCGCCGCGCATGAAGGGATACGATTATCGGCAGTCGGGCGCGTATTTTGTCACGATTTGCACCCTCAACCGCGCCGAATGTTTCGGCGAGATCGTCAATGGCACCATGCACCTGTCGCCCTTAGGGCGCATCGCCTACGAGGAAATGGCGAGCATTCCCCGGCGGTGGGCGGATGTGGAGATCGACGCCTGGATCGTGATGCCGAACCATGTGCATGCGATCGTGGTGAACCATAGCGGTTCCGACACATTGGGAAATGACCAAACGGACGGGAATAATCCCGTCCCTACAGGATCGCGGGTCGTAGGGACGCCATTCTTGGCGTCCGCCACATCCGAAATCTCGTCCGCCGTATCCGAAATCCCATCCATCGCATCCGCCACACCGAAACGCCCGCCCACCTTGGGTGATGTCGTCGGCGGGTACAAGGCGGGCGTCACAAGAGCCGCACGAACGACGGGCGTTATCGAAGATGGGATCGCCTTATGGCAACCGCGCTATCACGATCATGTCATCCGCAGCGAGGGTGAGTTAACGCGCTTCCGCGAGTATGTGGCGAACAATCCCGCGCAGTGGGAGGCGGACACGTTCTTCCCGCAGCATCCGTAATCCTCCATCTCTCCCCCTGTCACATTTACGCAATTCTCTTCCCTCCACCCTGATACGCTGGTGACGAGCCGAATCGCCGGAGCGCCGCCATGCCCCTGCCCATCGACCTGTTCGCCGAGTTCCGCATCGCCATCGATGCCTTCTGGTACAACACGCTGCTCAACCTCGCGGCGATGCACTGGGGTCTGCTGCGCGGGCTGGTCACCATGGGCTACTCGGTCGAGCTGATGAACCGCTGGCTGGCGCAGGTCGCCTTCGCCCCGCTCATCGCGCTGACCAACGACAGCCTGCGCGTCGGCGTCACGCTCGCCTTCGTCGTCGCCCTGCTCGTGCTGGGCATCACCTACCTGCTCGCCGCCTTCGTCCGTCTCGATGTCGTCCGCCCGCGCTCCGCCATCGCCTGGTACCTGGCGGGCGTGCTGTTCTACTCGCTCGGACCGCAGCTCTACCTGGGGTTGATCGACTTCCGCGCCGCCCTCAGCGAGGGCTTCTACGTCTCCGCGCTGGCGGGCTTGCAAGGGAGCATTGGCACGGCGTTCGCGCCGCTCGGCAGCGTCGAAACCAGCGATCTGGCGATGGGCGCGCTCTGCGATCACCTGGGTGATTACCTGCCCGCTGGCGGGGGTCGTATTGACGGGCTGGATGTCGCGCTCTCGTACCTGCGCGCCGATGGCATCGACGTGATGGGCTATCACCCCGCGCGGCGCGGTCTCACCTGCCCGCCGCACCCGCCGGACGCCCTCACCGGGCGCTACACCGCCGGACCCATCCCCACCGAGTGGCTCAACCCCGGCTCGTTCTTCCAGGTGACTCGCAGCGCGCCGACCTTCCCGCTCATGACCGACGCCGAGCGGCAGAGCGTGCTGGCGATGGCGGCGTCCGCGCAGGGTCGCCTGCTGACGGCGTGGCCGCTGGTCGTCTTCGGCGTGGTCGAGCAGCTCGTCTACCTGCTCATCACGCTCGCCCAGGGCATCACCTTCGTCTCGTTCGGCATCGCCATCCTGTTCGCCTTCTTCCGCCGCACTGAAGCCATCGCGCAGTCGATCATCAACCAGTGGATCGAGCTGCTCATCCAGACGGTCGTCATCGCGCTGATTCAGGCGCTGGTGGTGGCGCTCTTCCTTGCCTCTACGGCGGGCGGCGGGGCGATGGTCGCGCTTGGCGTCGGCTTGATCTGCCTGGTCTTCATGCTGATCGTGCTCTGGTCAGGGGTCAAGGCGGTTTGGAACGCCTTCAACCGCCTGTTCGTCGCGCTGGGGCAGGCGACGGGCGGCGTGATCGTCACCCCAGGCGCGGCGGCGCTCACGGCGACCGCCGGGGCTGCGCTGGGGGCGGGTGGCGCGGCGGCTGTCGTGGGAAGCGCGGCGGGCACAAGCGCCAACGCGCTGGCAGGAATCAGCGCGCTCAACGCGGGCGCGACGCAGGCGCAGGCAGCCGGGCTGACCTTCGGCGGCAATCAGACATTGACCAGCGCGGCGCGCACGCTGGCGCATCTGCCGGGCTTGCGCGATACAGCGCTCGGTGAAGCGGCAGAGCAGTTCGTCGAAGGCGCGGTCGTCCGCCGCGTGGCGCGCGATCTGCCTGTCGTCGGCGGCGTGGCGGGTCCGGCGGTCGGTGCTATGCTGCTGACGGATCGCGATCCGGCGGCGGCGCAATTGGACGAGCGTGGGCGCGTCCTCAGCCGCCCGATGCTCAACCCCGCCGTCGGCGACCTGCTCGACGATACGACACTGCCCGCCGCCGCCAAGTCCAAGCGCCGCCCACTCGCCGACGAAACGTGGACGATCGAAGATGAAGATGGCGAACCGCTCGCCACCTTCCGCCGCCCCTCTCGCGCTGACGACCTCATCGCCCGCGAATCCTTCGCCGATGACCAGCGCGGCGAGGAGATGGAACAGCACATCGCCGAACAAATGGACTCTGTAGGGACGAGGCGTGCCTCGTCCGCTGGTGCATCCCCTACAACAACCACCCTGCGCATCGACGGCATCGCCGATGTTGCGGGCGCGCTGGGCGCTGCTATCACTCAAGCAGGGCGCGGCGGCGCGACGGGCATCGACCACCTGTCGCTCGCCGATGCGCTGGCGCGGGCGCTCGGCGTCGTGCCGCTGCCGGGACAGCCGCCCATCACCGCCGACCTGACGCGGCTGGGCGTGTTCGCCGATGGGGCGCTGCGGCTCGGCATCTCCGGCGCGCAGGCGGAGACGATCATTCGCGAGGTCAAGGCGTCGCCCGACGGACGTATGAGCGATGCGCTGCGTGACGCCATCGCCGAGGGCTTCCGCGCGGCGGGGCAATCGTCCGCGACTGCCAGCGCCAACGTCGAACGCCTCGAACGCTACGCCGCCCTCATCCCGACGCACATCGAAGTAAGTGGGGCAATGGACGGGCAGATTAACCAGAAAGGCAATGAAAGATGATACCGCGCGTTAGCCCTCACCCTAAATAGGCTTGTCCGATACTAAAGGATGAGAGTAGCAAAAGCATGAGAAGGGCGCTCCAGCAAATGATTGAGCCAAAGACCAAAGTTGAAGGCAGCGCATTTGGC
>JALHQT010000007.1:222956-397584 GCA_022841825.1 Anaerolineae bacterium | reverse complement strand
GCCGCCAAATGCGCTGCCTTCAACTTTGGTCTTTGGCTCAATCATTTGCTGGAGCGCCCTTCTCATGCTTTTGCTACTCTCATCCTTTAGTATCGGACAAGCCTATTTAGGGTGAGGGCGAGATGTGATCTATTGACTATGCAAAAGCCCTGGGTTACTCGAAGCTGTAGTCAAAGGTGTAGGGAACGTTCTCGCTGCCGTCATACGAGAAGCCGCCGCTGCCCTTCAATCCACGAAGCTCCCCTGTCCCTGACCCTGGCATGACGGTCCATGTGCCCGACGTGATGCTGCCCACCGTTTTTCCCGCGTGTTGCAGGACAAAGCTGCCAGAGCGGTCGCCGAGTTTGCCTACGATGCGCTGGTAGCCAATGAAGGTCGCCGAGCCGTCGGCGTTCATGACGACGACGTTCTGATTGATCCCTTCGCCCTGAATAGTGCCGCTGAAGATGTCGTTCTGCTTATAGTGGTAGAGTGTTGGCGCGCCTTCGATTTCGTGGAAGGGCTGCATGTCGTAACTGATGGTGAGAAACGTGCCGTTGGTTTGGGTGGTCATGAGTGATCCTTTTCACAATGTGCTACACGATGAATGCTAGTCCAGGCGCCGCCAAAAGAATTGCAAAAACGCGACAGTGCAAAAACTTCCATGCTATTCTTGAGGGGTTGTTGCGATGAGGAAATGACGATGACAGAAGCCATTGATCGGATCACGCCGTGTATGCTTGAACCGGAAGTGGCGCGCACGAAGTACGAGCAGATGCGTCTTCCGCCTTCGCCAGATGTCGGCATGTTCGTCCAGTACTACTGGGGCGCGGTCTGGAATTTGCGCGGGTGCGAACCGTACGTGCATGAGTCGCTGCCCGACCCGTGTATGCACATGGTCTTCGAGGCGGGGTGGTCGCGCGTCGTCGGCGTCACGAGCGGCAAATTTCGCGTTCAGCTTGAAAACGAGGGGCGGATCTTCGGCATCTGCTTCAAGCCGGGGGCATTTTACCCGCTGGTCAGGCTGCCGATGTCTCCCTATACGGACAGGACATTTCTGGTGAGCGACGTTTTCGGCGAGGCAGGAGCGGCGCTGCGCGATGCCATCCTGTCGGCGGATGCGGATGCGGAGCGCGTGCGGATCGCCGAGGCATTCCTACGGGAAAGGTTGCCGCAGCCGGACGAAGACGACCGGTTGATCCGAACGGCAGTGGATTTGATCATCGACGACCATGACATCGCGAAAGTCGATGATCTGGTCGCGCGAACCGGCGTGAACAAGCGGAAGCTGCAGCGCGTATTCAGCCAGTACGTCGGCGTCAGCCCGAAGGCGGTGATCCAGCGCTATCGGCTCAACGATGCCGCCGATCATCTGCTGACCCGTCCCGCGACGGACGCGACGCGGGTGGCGGTTGAGTATGGCTATTTCGATCAATCGCACTTCATCAGGGACTTCAAGGAGACAGTCGGCAAGACGCCGGGTCGCTTCGCGAAGCGCGTGGGCGCTGCCAGTTTCTAAGTGCTTTGTCCTCTAACTTCGCAATGTAAAATGAACCGCCACGACGCCAGGGACGCCATGGGAAGAACTCGTCGTCCTGGCGTGGTTGGCGTCCTGGCGGTTCATCCGTAGAGACATGACATCTCCGCCAAAAGATGTGATCAATATCCTACCGAATCCGTATTCTCATCACGCCGAATCGGGCTTACGATCAAGCTATAGAGTGATCATAAACTGACCGTTTCTGGTCAGAAGAAAATGTAGTCGTAACACACGAAAAGGTTTATCGAATGGCGATTCTTCACCAATCCCACACCCCGGAACACACCGATGCCGCGCGCCACTCATCGCGCATGATCCACTACATCGGTGACTATCACCTGCTGCGCCTGCCGCGCAAAGACCAGCAAGTCGAGGTTCTCGGCGGCAGCGCGTGGATCACGATGGACGGGACAGACATCATCCTGAACGAAGGCGATCAGTTCGTCCTGACCGAAGGGCACGATTTCGCCCTTGTCTCCAGCGCCAAGAAGAATCTGCTTGTGCTGGCGGTCAGCGCGTAACTGTCACCCCCGCCCTATTCACGCTTGCGCGCGGAATAGCGCCGCGCCTTCGCGCGGTTTCCGCATGTTGCCATATCACACCAGCGGCGCTTCCCAGTGCGGCTGGTGTCGAGGAACAGATAGCTGCAATCCTCCGCCGCACACTGCAGCACCTGGCTGAAATTCGGACTTGTGAGCAGTTCCGCAGTTTCCGCTGCCAGCAGCCACAACGGCATTCGCAGATCATCCTGCCCATACGTCCATACGAACTGCTCGTTCATCCAGCCAAGGTGTTGGTGTGCGCGTGCCTGGGTCACATAGCGGTTGATAGTCGTCAGCGCTGCCGTGTCATGCGGGTGGTTGATGCAGATCGCCAGGATGGAGTCGCGCAGGGCGACGGCATCGGCATAGATTTCCGCTGCCTTGTCCAGCTCTTGGGCGGCGAGTTTGCCCAATTCCAGCACAGCGCCGCTGCTGAGGAAACCGCCGACGCGCAGCCACTCAGCCAGGCGGTTGTAGTCCCCAAGCCATTCAATATCCACCTCGCCATCCACCCATTCGCAGGTGTTTGAGAAATCCAGGGCAGGATGACCACCGACCCAGGCGAATTCCTGTAGATCTGGCAGATCCGTCATCATCCATATCCTTCCACAACACTTCACAACAGCATCTCAGATCAAGAAGTAACCGCTTTATTTGATTTGACAGGTTAGTTATGCTTTGCCTATAATAACCATTATAAAGCATATCAATGGTTATGTATGGACAAAGCGAAAGCACTTACGTCGAGTCCTCACAGTGTGGTGACTGCCTCGCTGCTGCGCGGCAGCTTGTTGATGATTGGTTCGGCGGCGGCGTGGGGGATGGGCACCGTCATGAGCAAGCATTCGCTGGACAGCCTGCCAGCGCTGCCGTTGCTCGCCGTTCAACTCAGCGCCAGCATCGCTGCCCTGTGGACGCTGACGTTCCTGCGCCACCCGCGTGCGATCCGTTCGTGGCGCGATGCGCGCGCTGGCTGGACCGGGGTGCTGGAACCGGGATTGGCGTATGCGCTGGGCATGGCGGGCTTGACATTGACGAGCGCCAGCAGCGCATCGCTGATCTTCGTGACCGAACCGATCTTCATCATCGTCATCGGCGTCGTGTTTCTCCGCGAGCGAGCAAGTCCGCAGATCTGGGTCACGGTTATCCTGGTGATGCTGGGGACGCTGCTGGTCTCCGGCGCAGACGCAGTCGGGGGATCGCGATCGATGATCGGAGACCTTCTGCTGGTCGCTTCGACGGCTAGCGCAGCACTCTACGTCATCTTCAGCCGCAGGAGCGTCGAGACGATGCCACCGCTGCCGCTGGCGGCGCTCCAGCAGAGCGTGGGCTTAGGCGTGGCGCTTGTGCTTCTGGTGATCATTGGCGGGCAGGGCATCACGGCGTTGGGGCAACTCCCGCCAGGAACATGGGGATTGGCGATGATGACGGGAGTCGTACAGTACGCGCTGGCGTTTTCTCTCTACTTGTCAGCGCTGCGCCATGTCGAGGCATCGCAGGCGGCACTCTTCCTGACGCTGATTCCGGTCTTCGGCGTAGGCGGCGCAGCGGTCTTCCTGGGCGAGCAGATGACAACCTCGCAGTTTATCGGTGCGGGGCTGATCATCGGCGCGCTCCTGCGGCTGAATATCGGGCAGGAGCGCGCTTGATAAGCCGCGTTACTCCCGCGTGAAGCTGTACTCTACGACCGACTCGCCGATGACCAACTCCAGGTCATCCCCTTCGCCTTTGAAGATGACCGACGTGCCGGGAAGCGGCGCACCGAACATCACGAACGCCTCGCCATCCTGAATCTCGCTGTTCAGCGATGGACGCATCTCGACCACGAATTCACCCGCGTCGAGCAGGAACTGCCCGTCTTCATGACGAATGCTGACGCCGCCCAGCGCCTCATTGCTGTAATCACCCAGGTACGCCTCGACATCCGCTTCGATGGGCGCATCGCCAATGCCTGCCTCAAGCTCCGCCATCTGCGTTTCCGCCTGGTCGAGGAAGAACTGTATCTGTTCTTCAAAAGCGAGAGGCTGCTCGTAGACCAGTTCGAGGAAGCGATTGCTGACGCCCTGGTTGTAGAGGTTCGCGCCCTGCCCGTTGCTCAGGACGACGATGCCGATGCCCTGCTCCGGCAGGAAGGCGAACGCCGAAGTCATGCCAAGCGTATTGCCATCGTGACCGATGACGGGCACGCCATTGTAGGAATTGAGAAACCAGCCCAGCCCATAGCTGGCGTCGGCACTGATCGCGACCTGCGGTTGCCAGGTGAGGAGGAGGTTCTCCTCGCTGACCACGCGCTCGCCATCCGGCGCGACGCCCTGATCGAGCATCGTCAGCATGTAGCGCGCCATATCGCCGACGGTTGACCACGCGCCGCCTGCAGGCTCAATCGCCAGCAGCAGCGCCTCTTCCAGCGAGAGCGGGATCGGTTGGTAGGTGCCGTCGAGGTAAGAGCCATGCGGGGTGGCGTAATCGCCGCGGTCCTCGACCGCCAAATAGTCGAACGTCGTGTTCTCCATGCCAATCGGGTCGAAGACCAGTTCCTGCATCCCGTTGCGGTAGGCGACGAGCAGCTCGACGCTGTCGTCATATGCCGCTGCCGCTGCATAGCCGCCGGTCGCCACGAGCTGGTTGCTGTACTGGAATGCCTCGCCAAAATCGGTGAAGAACTCGAAGGTCGCCAGCGACGCCACGATGTCGTCGGGTGCGAGTTCGTTGCCGTTGAAAATCAGCTCGAAATCGCGGCGCGGCACGCCCGTGCAGGCGCAGACGAGGTTGCGCAGCGTGAACTGCTCGGTTAATTCGGGATCGGCGACACGGAAGTCGGGCAGCAGGTTTGTGACTGCTTCATCCCATTCCATCAAGCCCTGGTCAACCAGCGCCGCCATCATTGTCACGGTCATCGGTTTGGTCGTACTGCCGATCAGAAACTGCGTATCGACGGTGATGGGGTCATCTTCGCCGAGCGTCTTGACGCCAAACGCGCCCGTATAAACGATCTCGCCATCCTCGACAATCGTGATCGCTGCGCCCGGCACTTCCAGCCGCGTCAGCAGGCCTTCGGCGTAGCTTTCGAGGTCTTCAATAACCGAGGCGACAGGCAGCGGCTCGGTGCTGGTCAGGTCGGTCGCGGCGACCGCAAGCAGCGTCAGCCCGCTGGCGATCTGCTGCACCTGGGCGTTGCGCTGCGTGAGCGCGGTCAGGTCGCCGTCGAACAGCATGACGTAAGCCGTTTCGCCAACGCGCTGGGCGTAGCCCTGGATTAAGCGGTCGTTGATCATGTCGTAATTGGTGACGGCGATCTCGTCCACGCCGGGGGGCGGGGGCGGGGTAATCGTGTTGGTCTCCCCGACATCGAACGCCGGATCGACGACCTCCCACGCCAGTGGGATAGCAGCGGTGGCGCTCTCGCTTTCGACGACGACGATGCTGACGCTGATCAGATCGTCCGGGTCGCGCAGGACGGTATAACCGTCGAGGGTCTCGGCGATCCAGTTGGTCGGGATGGGGACGGTGAAGCGCCCATCGGGATCGCTGTAGGTCTCCGCATCCTGCGCGAATGCAGCGGCAGGCAGAGTGAGCAGCGTCGCAAGGATGACGAGGACAAGAAGTCTGCGAAATGTGATCATGGAGGACTCCCAACTAGAGGTCTCAGAGGCGAGCGGGCAGGCGCAGGGCGTGTGTCCTGAATCCTGCGTTCGCTATAGTTCCTATACGTGACTGCGCCGCTCTATGTTGCTGATTGTGCAGATCCAGCGCGCGGGCGCGTCCCCCAATCGATGGAAGTTCCGCCGCGAAGTTTCCCCATCCGGCGCGCCAGGGCTATACTCAGCGAAAGTGCGTTATGAGTTGCGGAGGCATTGCCATGCGCCGAACATCCACCCTTTTCACATTGATGGGGCTGCGCGTGACGATCACGCCGATGGCGCTGGTCGCCTATGTCGCGCTGGCGGTCGCCCTGATGCTGGTCGGCTTGCTGATCGGGCTGACGTTTGTCGAGGCGCTGGCGGGAGGACTCATCGCGGCGCTGCTGCATTATCTGCTGAGTTTTGCGCATCATCTTGGACATGCCATCGCCGCGCAGCGGACGGGCTACCCGATGACCGGAGTCCACTTCTGGGGCATCCTGGGCTTATCGCTGTACCCCCGCGACGAGCCAGCACTGCCTGGGCGCGTTCACATCCAGCGCGCGTTGGGCGGACCGCTCATGAGCGGTGCCATCAGCATCGCCCTGGCGGTTCTCGCCGCCATCGTCCGCCCGCCAGACAATCTGCTGGACTGGCTGATCGTCTTCGCGCTGACCGATAATGTGCTGACCTACACCCTCGGCGTACTGCTGCCACTGCGCACGCTGGTCGGCATCGAGACCGACATGGACACGATCATGAAATGGAGCAGCACGAGGCAGTAGGGGGAAGCGCCGCGCCGGAAGCTTTCGAGAACCAGATTTAGCTCGCGACTAACGCCGCCTGTGCCTGGCGCAGCACTTCGCGCATCTGCGCGAAATGTCCCACCTCATGGCGCAGCCCATGCAGGAACTGCGCGGGCGCGTTGAGGGGACCCATGCGCGCCAATCCGGCGGGTGTAAGCTGGCGGAAGGTTTCATAGCTGGGACGGTCGGGGTACATATCGAGCGCGCTCAGGCGCATCCGCAGGCTTTCTTCCAGCCGCTGCACCGCCTTCGCCTGCGTGTCGATGTCCTGCCAGGGCGTTTCGTAACGCAGACGTGGCTCGGCGGGGTACGGGATGCCGCGCGCGAGGATTGCGCTGGTGGCGGCGGATTCTTCGCTGCTGGCGGTGACATGCGCGACCACATGCCCCAGCGTCCAGCCCACATGCCGCATCGACTCATCCGCCCAGGGGTCATCCGCCCCAGGGTCGTGCGGGACAAAGGTGATCATGGCGTCGGTTGCCTCGCGGATGATGGCGAGCATCGTCTCGATGCTCTCGTGCGTCCAGGCACGCAGGGCAGTGACTGTGACGCCTTCCACGAGACCAAACAGATTGGTTTCCCCACGATCCAGCGGCGAAAAATCGATCATCACAGCACATCTCCAAGTCTGAATAGAATGACCGGGATTGTACGGGATGCAGATGAGCGACTCGAAACACGCTCATCGGTTGTTCATCCGTCCGGTGGAAAGACTCACCCACCTCTGCCGGGTGGCAGGGCGCAGAAAGCAACAGAGTCGCGTGGAGCGACTCTGTTAGTATTCGATATAGCGACGCCAGGCTTCGTTACCGCTCCCGATGGCGACGACCAGATAGCTCGTGCGAGGCGTCCTCGGCTCCCAAGCCATCTTCATACCTGCCTCGTGCGGCAGCCTATCACCCTTTCGGTGATTGCAGGCGTAGCAGGCGCAGGCGGTGTTCATCCAGGTATCACGCCCGCCGCGCGACTTGGGAATGACGTGATCGACGGTGAAGTCGCTCTTCGTCATCACCTTGCCCTTCATCAGTTGCCCCGGCTGTACGCCGCAGTAGATGCAGGTGAACGTGTCGCGCACCAGCACTCCCCGCCGGCTCCAGTGTGCCTGCCTGCGCGGGACGTTGACGTAAGTGCGCAGTGCAATCACGGAGGGGATCGGGAACTTATCGCGGATGGTCCGCAAAAACTCGCCGCTTTGTTCGATCACGACCGCCTTTTCGGCAAGTACGAGGTTGATCGCGCGCGGGATCGAGATCACGGACAGCGGCTCCCACGTATGCCCATTCAGCAGCAAAACGCGCCCTTGAACCATGTTTCCCTCGAACCTATTGACTGTGTGATTTTCCTCACAACCTATTCCATTATACACAAAATCGGGGCAAGAATCGCTAATCTGTGCGGTTTAACCGACACTTAACCGACGATTCGCACGTAAAAGCGGGGCAGCGCGTGCCAACACCCTCATGCCGCGCCACGCCACCCCGCCGGGAAGATTGCCCTTCAACCGTCGCACGGGACGACACACGGGTCGCCCCCTACCAATACACCTCGGCTCGTCGTTTGCATTCGTGTTTCGTGTCCAGCAGTTCGGTCGTCACCCACGACCGCCGCTGCACTCCGTTTTCCGGCAGGCGCGGGGGTCGCTGGTGATGGTGTTACAGGGGTCGTCTATCCTTGCGTCCATACCTCCAGTCCCTTTCCCGGCTCGCGCCGGAACCGCGCCCCGTGTTTGTGTGCTGTAGGGGGCGACCCATGTGTCGCCCTGTGCGCGGGATGACACATGGGTCATCCCCTACAACATCGCGTGAGGGCTTTCTACGCGAACAATGCTGCCAACCGGGACAGGAGACGCCACGTCTCTCTGCGCGTGGTGCGCTCGCGGCGCCTGCTGGTGCGCAGGTCGCGTGCCAGGCGTTCCCGCTGTGCCGTGCGTTCCAAATCGCGTTGGCGGAATTGGTGTAATTTGAATTCGGTAGACATTTCATTCGTTCCTTCGTGTCTTCATCACGTGTCGATTTCAGATCAGGTGCGAAGTGCGCGGTGCGGGGTGCGAACGGGCAAGGCACGCCTTGCCCCTACAAGGTCTCTTGTGTTTTTCGCACTGCGCACCGCGCACTATTCATCAGGATGACTTGCGGATGAGCGCGAGCCGCGGTGTCTGCGTCTTGCGCTGTGCTTCGATCTCGTCCAGCGCTTCCCGCGCGGTGTAGATCAGGTCGTGCAGGATGCCGACGACCTCCGCCTCGCTCAGGGTCGTCACGTTCGCCAGTTCGCCATCTGCAATGGCGGAGTGCAGTTCATCGATGGAGTCCATCAGCCAGGCAAGGCGGGCATCGCTGAACAGTATCTGGCGGGTCATGTTGGTATTCAGTCCCATCGTCGCACCTTCGCAGTAGGTATTGCCGCGCAGACAAATAAAAAGGGGCGTGAGCCTGGTTATCCAGTCTCACGCCCCTCGGCTTTCGGGACTTTGTGGGGAGTTCGGCACCCTATCCGGGAATACCCATCCTCTCCACCTGAGACTGACCGACGTGCTGACCGCCAAAGCCTTTCGCCAGCACAACATCGCTTCCACGACCCGCGATAGCGCTGTGTGGCAGGCGGAATCCACCCATGATGGCGCTCACGTTAGACGTGCGCCGGGGGAGCCAGCAGCTATTGGGTTGTGGACGTGCGCTGTTCGTGATGAGCGAATAAGCCATGACTACGCCTCTCTTTCGACCGCGGTGTCCGCGAGCATCGCAAGGATACTCTCACCGGTGATGAAGACACGGCGCATCCCGTTGGGCTTGCTGATACGCAAATGCCCATTCTTGACGAGGCGCTTGAGTGTGCTCAGGCTCACGCCGAGTGCCTCGGCGGCTTCTTGCCTGCTGTACACAGCTCCTGCCTCTATCCGTAGCTTTTGCATTTGCACCATTGGGTACCGCCTTTCTTCCTATCCGCCTCACGTTAGCACGGATTTTGATGCGTGTCAAGCGACGCGGGGCGACATTAACAAGGTTTAATGGGTCAGGTGGGTCAGGGATCGTTCAAAAGGTACTTACGCTGCACCTTGCGCCCTTGCAAAGCACTTTGTTATCCCCTCGTTAGGAGACAATTCTATGCTCAAACCCAGGGGTAGATTGATTCGAGCCTGTAGCCAGTGGGCAAGCACTATGCATGACTTCGACACCAGTTACATTATCACCGCAGCGCTCTATGATGAGAGCGACAGGCGGCTGCAATACGTTTTCGTCGGCATCACGCCAGAAAGCGCGGGCATGACCGTCGATGGGATGCGGCTGTATCACCGCGACCAACTCATCGCCGCGCTGGAACAAGGCACGCACTTCAGCGTTGCTTACAAAGAGCATGGCGAATGGCAGAACGGCGGCACGGTTTTCCTGGTTGCCTGCGGGGATGAGCACTTCGTTCGCAGCGATACCCAGTCAGTAGCAATTGACGACCTGGGAAACCTTGCTAGAATTCGTTCCTCACGTTAATTGCAGCAAGAGGGCACGCGCATTACTGCGCACCATGGAGAACTTTCCTTTCCTGGATGATTCGTCGTACTGGAATGAACCCGACTTCCTGTTGGGTCTACTGGTCTCGTTCCTGGGCAACAAACTGGGTTCAGAATTTGGCATGACGCTGATGGTGCGCGGCGCGATCATCACCGGCACCCTGGTCAGCGAGCGCACCTACATGCTGCGCATGAGCGATATGCTCAAGGGCATTGTGCGCACATCGGTCGCCAATCCATCTGAGGAAGACCTCACCCTGTTGGATCAGGTCTTTGAACTGGGCGACATGCTTGAGGACGACTACGCCGAAGGCGATGACCTGAACGACGCCGAGGAGGATGCCGAGGAGGATGTGCCACCTCAGGATCTGCCGTCCCCCATTCGCCATCTCCATATCCGCGATCCCTTCATTCTCTACCCCGGCTCTGCCATGACCTTCACCGAAAGCCCACTGCCGATCATGCGAGTGCGCCTGGCGATGGTCGATGGTTGGCTGCCCGGTCGTGTCAACGTCATCGATTCGATGGATGACGACTTCAGCCCACCCTTCCCCAACAATCGCTTCAAACAGTAGACGGGTTTTTCGTGCGTTATCAACGACTGCGCACGCTGTTTCGTGTGGCGCTTCTCACGCTGCTGGTCTGGCTCGTCGTCGCCTGCGGGCTGGTCACGGCGGTGCATATCTATGGGCAGACTGACCGGAGTCAGCCTGCCGATGTGATCATCGTGCTGGGGTCGGGGCTGATGCGCAACAACCAGCCGGGACCCGCGCTGACGCGGCGCAGCGAGCAGGCTGCTGTGCAGTATCGCGCCGGGCTAGCCGACCGGATCATCTGTACGGGAGGGCTGACGGCTGGGCGCACGCGCAGCGAAGCGGATGGCTGCCGCCAGATCCTGGAGGCGCAGGGCATCCCGCCTGAAGCGATCATTGTAGAAGAACGCAGCCGCAGCACGCAGGAAAACGCGGTCTTCGCGGGCGAGATCATGCGCGTCAATGGCTGGGAGGACGCCGTCCTCATCAGCGATGGCTACCATCTGCTGCGCGCACAGTGGATCTTCGACGAGGCGGGGATCGCCGTATTCCCCAGCCCAACCGCGACCTATCCTCGCATGAGCGCCTATCTGGGCGCGCTCGCCCGTGAGCTGGCGGCGCTGCACTGGCAGCTCCTCGTCAGCACATTCAACCTGCCATTCACGAACTTCCCACCTTAATCCCCGCCGCTTCAGGTCGCCTTGGGAGCGACGATGTCTTCCTGCTGTGCCAGATGCTGAAGCGCGGCGGCTTCGTCGTCGAACCACAGGATATTTTTGCGCCCGGTCGCGCCGCTGAGGATCCTGGCAACCGCGGTCGCCATCGACCCGCCTCCAATGCACAACCACTCCTTCAGGCGTGGATCGCGGAAGGGTCCGCGCAGGGCACCCCACAGGGTCGATTGCAAGGGAATGTTGGGGCGCGCTGCCATATCGACGATCACGGAGAGGGGACGATCAGCACTGTCCAGCGCGGCTTGAATGCTCTGAAACGCGGGGGCAATGTCCGCTGCGTCCACCTGCTGTTCCCAAACCATCCGAACGGCATTGTAGCCTGCGACAGGTTCCACGTAAACGCTCTTGCCCGTGACCATCTTTTCCCTTTTATGTCACATAGCGTACTTTCAGAATATAAGTAGACTATCATGTTATGGGGCGCGCATCGCATAAGATTTCGCGGCTCATCCTGCGGATCGACCTGGATTCGCGCACGACGCGCGGCTTGCCGCCTGTATTCCTCCGCGCTCGCAGATCAGATCATCCCGCTTCAATGATGCGGTCAACAATGATTTCTGGCGGCTCGTCGACCTCGAAGACTAGCGTTTCGTGGTCGACGGGCGCTTCCAAGGCATCGAACTGGCTGCGCAGCATGTCCGCCTTCATGTAGTGATCCGCCCGCGCCGTCATGCGCTCCCAGATCAGCGCGAAGCTGCCGCGCAGGTGGACGAACCGGACATCCGTCAGCCCCGCGCCAAGCTGCTCGCGATACTTGCGCTTGAGCGCGGAGCAGGCGACGACCACACCGTCGCCCCGCCGCAGATGATCCGCAAGCACTTCATGCAGGCGCGCCAGCCAGGGCACGCGGTCTTCGTCGGTCAGCGGGATGCCGCTCGCCATCTTCTGCACGTTTTCCACCGGATGGAAGTCATCCCCATCATAGAACGGAAGCCCCAGCTTCTGTGCCAGCGCGCGCCCGACTGTTGTCTTGCCGCTGCCGCTGACTCCCATGATGACATATGCCTTGCCCATCAGACAGCCCCTCCAAGCGCGCCGGGCGTGCGCACCCGATAGAGCATTTCACCCGCCTTTGGCACGTAGAGCACGCCCTCGCTTTCGCGCCCCTGCCAGTCGTCAGGGCGAATATCATCGGGGTTCATGTAGCCCAGGTTGAGACGCGCACACGCCTCCTGTGAGATTTGCGATGCCAGTGCGACGCGGATACGCGGCGTTTCGACGCCATGGGCGAAGGTTCCGCTGCCGCGCAGGTGCGTGCTGTGGGCAATCACGCCGAGCGGAATGTCTTTGAAGCGTTCCCACTGCCCCAGGAAGTAATCGCGCACATGGTAGCCAATCTTATCGATGTTCGCGCCATGCACATGGCTGACGACCGCGAGATGCGGGGCATAGACGACGATCTCGCCGCCATCGGCGACCGCCGGGTCGAGCTTGTACATCGCCTTCGCGCCGACCCACAGCTCGTCATACATCGGTGGCGCGTGCGAGAGCACCCGCTGGTAGCGCTGATCGACCCATCGGATATGTCGCTGGCTGGAATGGTCGGCGGCGGCAGACCATGCGCTGAGATGATCGCCGATGAAGATACCGGACAGCTCGCCTCTTTCGACCGTCAGCGCCGCCAGCGTGACGGGCACATTTACGAGTGCGGCGGCGGCGTTGATCATGGCGCGCACGGGTGTGTCTTTGACGCCAATCGTATCCAGCACGGTGATGAGCGCGCCCAGCCAGTGCGTGACGTTGATCATCTCCGCGCCAGAGATGCCGGGGAAGAGATACTTCGCGCCGCCGGAGATGCCGACGACTTCGTGCGGGAAGACCGGACCGAGGATGAGGATGTGGTCATAGTCGAAGATGCGGCGGTTGATGCGTACGGGCACATCACCGCCCAGCGAGGGATGCCAGCGCTCGCCCGCGATCTGCTGGATCTGCTCGCGCGTCAGCGTGCCGATCTGCGTCAGCGCGTCCGGGTTGTCCCACGCATGATTGAGCAGCCCGACATGGGCGTAGGTCGTCGCGCGCGCTTCCGCCGTGATGCCGACCAGTCGATTCAGCGCCTCGTCGTTCAAAGCGGGATGCGTGCCGAGCGCGACCATGAAGTCGAGCTGACGTACGTCGCGCAGAAGATCGACCAGCAGATGAAACAACTGCGGCAGCGGCAGCGTGCGTGTGTGATCCGGGATCAGCACCAGCAGCCGCGCGCCCGCGAATTGACCTGCCAGCCCCGCGTGCAGTGTTTCGGCAATCTGCGCTGCGGTCAGTAGTTCGCCGGCAGGCGCAACCGCTTGTGAAACAACAGCCATTCATACCCCCTGAAAAGGAAAAGACCGTGATTGCGAGTTCATATCTTCAGCCAGAACCTCACCCCCGTCCCCTCTCCGTGTACGGAGAGGGGGCGACTCTCGCGCTTGTCGAGTCTATGCGGGGTGAGGTTCATGTCCGCGAAATTCAGCACCCCTCCTTCACAATCGATAGGTCGCTTTCGCCAGGTCATAGGCGCAGGCGCGCGCCATCGCTGCCGCATCCGCCTCATCGATGATATGCCGGACGACCAGCCCTGCCAGCCAGTCGCATGACGCGCGCCGCCACACGTCATGGCGCGCCGGAATGCTCAGGAAGGCGCGCGTGTCGTCGTTGAATCCGGCGGTGTTATGGATGCCTGCCGTCTCCATCACCCCCTCGAAGTAGCGGCGCATCCCGTTCAGGCTGTCGTGGAACCACCAGGGTGGACCCAGACGCAGCGCCGGGTAATGCCCCGCCAGGGGGGCGAGCTCGCGGCTGTATGCCGACTCGTCGAGCGTGAAGACGATGAGTGTCAGGCGCGTGTCATTGCCGTGCGCGTCGAGCAGCGGCTTCAGGCTGTGCGTGAATTCGGTCGCCAGCGGGATGTCCGCGCCTTTGTCGCGCCCGAAGCGGCGGTAGACCGCCGGATTGTGGTTGCGATGTGAACCGACATGAAGCTGCATCACCAGCCCATCTTCGACGCTCATGCGCGCCATCTCGATCAGCATGTGCCCGGTGAAGCGGATCACGTCTTCCGGGTTGGTTTCGCCGTGCAGCGCGCGCTGGAAAATGCGCTCTGCCGCGCCGTCGCGCAGGGGTTCGGTGTGCGCGGTCGGCGCGCCGTGATCGGTGGCGACCGCACCCATCCGCTTGAAGAAGGCGCGGCGGTCTTCCAGCGCCTGAATGAAGGTGGCGTAATTGTGGATGTGGAGTCCGCTGACGTGACTCAGACGGTCGATCTCTGCGCGCCAGCCTTCGCTGTCGAGGTTGACGACGCCGTCAGGGCGAAACGTCGGCAGGATGCGCGCGTTCCACTGCTCGCGGATCGTCTGATGATGTTCGAGCGTGTCGCTCGCCGCGTCGGTTGTGCAGAGCACTTCGATGCGGAAGCGGTCGTAAAGCGCGCGTGGGCGCAGCTCCGGTTGTTCCAGCGCCGCCGCGATGTGATCATAGATCGCCTGCGCGTTTGCGCTGTCCAGGCGGTCGCGGATGCCGAAGACTGTCTCCAGCGTGTCCGCCAGCCAGATGCCGGTCGGCGTCCCACGAAAGAGATCGAAGTGCTCGGCGAAGGTCTGCCAGATCCTGCGGGGGTCGCCTTCGACGGGCGTGCCGTCGAGCGTTGGAATGCCGAGCGATTCCAGCGCGATCCCGCGCGAGTACAACATGCGGAACACGTAGTGATCCGGGATGATCAGCAGATCGACCGGTGAGCCGAAGCGATAATCCGGGTTGCTGAAGAGGAGCGGCTCGACATGCCCATGCGGGCAGACGAGCGGGAGGGCGCGCACGTCCTGGTAAAGCTGGCGCGCCACTGCCCGTTGTGCGGGGTCGGGGCTGAAGTAGCGGTCGGGATGCAGCGGCATGGCAGCATACTCCTGCGAGCGATAACCAACACGCTAATCATCGCTCGCTCTTGCCGCGCGCACAAGCCGCCGGGGGTAAGGGGTGCATTTCAAGTTGCAGTAATCCTCATCCCCCTGCCTCTTCCGCTTGCGCGTCAGGGCGAAGGGGAGCGGAGGTTATCGGGTACGCGCGATAAAGGCTTCCAGATCGCGGGCGAACTGTTCCGGCTGTTCCCATTGGAGCGCGTGCCCGGTTTCCTTATAGACGAGCAGCTCGGCATCAGGAATGCCGCGTGCCAGCTTTTCCTGCTCGGCGTATGAGAAGACGGTGTCCTGGTCGCCCCACATGATCAGCGTAGGCATCTGGATCTGGTCGAGCGCGGATGTCGTCACAAGCATATCCGCGAGCGCCAACTGCCAGGTACGCGCCGAGAGTTTCATACTCTCCGCAACCGCCTGATCGAGAAATCCGGCGGGAAGCGGTCGATAAATGGTGCTCACCTGAAAATCGCGCGCGAAGGCTTCAGGCACTGGATCTTGCAGCGCGTTGACAGCCTCCAGGAAACCGTCCAAGTCCTCGGTATGCGGATTCGCTGCGGAGCCGATCAACACCAGACGGGCGATCAAGTCGGGGATCAGCGCGGCAACACGTTGAGCAATCAAACTGCCCATCGAATGCCCGACCAGCGTGATCTTTTGCAGCCCCTTCGCGCGGATGAATGCCACCACGTCATCGGCAAAATCTGACACGCGATATTGTTCCGCGGTGCTGGAGCTGCCATGCCCACGCTGGTCAAGCAGGAACATGCGCTGGCGCGGATCGAGATGTTTGATGACCTCGCTGTATGAGAACCACGAGTCGGTGAAACCGTGCAGGAAGACGATGGCGTCTCCGTGAGCATCGCCATATTCGGCGTAATGCATGTGGATGCCTGTCGAAAGCTGCATCGTGTCGAAACGTGGGGCGACCACCGGGGTCGCGGGAGCAATCGTAGATCGAAAGTGCATGTGTGAGCCTCCTAGATGGGTCACTCGTAGATCTGTGCGGACAAAATTGACCTGACAGATTTCAGACTACGACTAATCCAGGCAGTCACACATCTAACTTTGGATGATATTGAGGATTATTTTCGCTTCATAATCTGGCTGCTGCGCCTGATCGGAGCATGTTCACCCCGCCTGGAACAGATCCATCAGCTTCTGCCCGCGGTCGGAGAGGCGATAGTAGACGCGGTAACCGCTGCGATGCGCGTCGAGCAAGCCCGCTTCCATCAGCCGACTGAGCTGCTGCGAGACCGCGCCCGCTGTCACGCCAAGCTGACGCGCCAGCGCGCTGGTCGGCGTCGGCTCGTGCAGCGCTTCCAGCAGGGTCGCGCGCATATCGCCGAATGCCGCCCGCAGCGCCGTCTCCGGGTCGGGCGGCTCCTGGCGATACCACAAGCCGTAGCCGCGCGCCTGATAGATGATCATCGGCTTCCAGGTTTCCTCGACCATCCACATCAGTCCGTTTGCGCAGGTGAAAATCGTCGGGACAAGCTGCAAGCCTTTGCCCGCCAGGGCAATCGACATCTTTTCGGGCTTGGCATGTGATGTGCTGATCGAGAGCAGGGTGTTTTCGTAGCACAGATTTGAGTCGAGGTCGTCGAACATGCCCTCGGTGCCGCCCAACGCCTGCCTGCGCGCGTGATAGAGGATGTCGTTTTCCAGCAGCGCGCGAATGCTGCCCCAATGCTGCGCCAGCGAAACCTGCCAGTAATGGCGCATTTCACCAACAAGCGCGTCCATCGACTCGTGCGGGTAGGCGAGGAAATGCTGGCGCGTCGCCGTCAGCCCATGCACGTCGATCACGGTCTGGACGTTGCTCCGAATGACCTCGGTCGGCGTCGCGCGCATCCGCTCGAACTCCGCTTCGATGTCGTAGATCGGGGTGTCCGGCGTCGGCGTGGCGAAATCCGCCAGATAGGCGCGCGGCGGGATCACCGCATTCATGTGGGGCATATCGACCCCATAGAGCGCGCGCTGGGTTTCTTCTGCCCAGGGCAGGAACGCAGTCTCCAGCGCGCGTTCGTTGTTCACGACGCGGAAGCTGGTCGCCAGCTCGCCAAGGGGGCTGTAGCCGAAGCGGATGTTTTCGAGGTCGGTCGCGTCCAGCTCAAACGTGATCTTGATCTTGCCCATGTTGATTTCGCTTCTCCGCCCATGCCTCAGGCAGACAGCAAGCATGCTGTCTCTACCGTACTACTCTATGACATTCGCACGCGCGTGCGAACTCTTTTAGCCCTGGCTAAATCAGTTCACACCCCCGCACGGGGGTGCTAGGCTGACAGCATGAGGAAGACAGGAGCATCATCATGTTGGACTACGGAACCCACCAGATCTTACACAAGCAGCGGCAGCGCGACCTGATCACGCAAAGCCAGAACGACGCGCTGGCGCGGATCGCGCGACCGGAACGGCGGCGTGTCCGGCTGCCGACCGGGGCATTCATCCTGCGTCTGCTGCGTCATGCCGCGCGCCCGACGCCGCCCCCTGTGCGTCGTGAACCGGAGCCGTGTTTGCAGCCAGCCTGTGACTAAGTGCTTCATCCGCCAACCTCGCAATGTAAAATGAACCGCCAGGACGCCAACCACGCTAGGAATATGTGTTCTTCCCATGGCATCCCTGGCGTCCTGGCGGTTTCATCCGCGACTGAAAACCTGCCGGATCAGGCACTCAGACCGTGCTACGGGTTGCGCCGGGCGTGCGCTTAATGTCCATGTTCGCTATTCTGCTGTTCGTTCCTCTGTCGTGCCCTTGCTGCGCCGTTCCGCCAGCGCCTTCAGGCTTTCGTCCGCCCGGATGTCCGAGCCAGCCGCTTTGGGCGACCCCACCCGCTGCGTGACGTAAATGCCGCGATGCCCGGAGGCGAGATAGGCGACCACGCAGCCCAGGATCAGGTAATGCGGCGAGCCGCCGCCGAACAGCTCCATCGCCATCAGCGCGCACGCCAGCGGCGTGTTGCTCGCCCCGGCGAAGACGGCGACGAAGCCTATCGACGCCAGAAACGCCGGGTCAACCCCCAGCACGCCGCCGAGCGTGTAGCCCAGCGTCGCGCCGATCACGAACAGCGGCGTCACCTCGCCGCCCAGGAAGCCGGAACCCAGCGTGAGCGCGGTGAAGACCAGCTTGAGCAGGAACGCAAACGGCATGACGCCCGCGCCGCCAATGCTCTGCTGGATCAGCGGGATGCCTAAGCCGAGGTAGTCCTGTGTGTTGAGCAGGAGCGTCAGCGCGACGACGAGCAGCCCGCCGATGACCGGGCGCAGCGGCGGATAGTGGACATGGCGGCTGTAGACGGATTTGATGCCGTGCGTCAGTTCGACAAAAACGATGCTGGTGATCCCGAACAGCACCCCCGCCAGCGCCACCTTGAGCAGCAGCAGGGGGTCGAGCGCGAGGTTGGGCAGCGGGGGATAATGCGAATGCCCGACGCCCCAGGCGCGCGTCACGAGGTCGCCGACGTATGCCGCGACCAGGCACGGGACGAGTCCGTCATAGCGAATGCGACCCAGGCTCTGCACTTCCATCCCGAAGACGAAGCCGGCGACCGGCGTGCCGAAGACCGACGCGAAGCCGCCGCTGATCCCCGCCATGATCATCAGGCGGCGGTTATCGCCCGCCAGCCCCAGCACACGGCGCAGCGTATCCGCCAGGCTCGCGCCCATCTGCACCGCCGTGCCTTCGCGCCCCGCCGAGCCGCCGAACAGATGCGTGATGACCGTGCCGAGCAGCACCAGCGGTGCCATGCGCAGCGGGATGCGCGCCTGATTTGAGTGGATTTCTTCGATGACCAGCGCGCTGCCCTGCCCCGCCGCGCCGCCGAAATGGTGGTAGATCCAGCCGACCGCGAAACCCGCGACGGGCAGCAGAAAGAGCAGGTTCGGGCTGGCAAGCCTGGATTGCGTCGCCCAATCCAGGCTGACGAGGAAAATCGCCGATGCCGTGCCCGCCAGGATGCCGATGCCGCCGCCGAGCAGCAGCCACTTGACGAGTGTGCGCAGGAACAGCAGGAAATCGGCGGGGTTGATCAGACGCACGAGCATCGGCGTTCCTTGTAAGGATCAGGACGCCTAAGTCTACCCCGGATGTGCCAATGCTCGGTCTGCCACCACCGACCCTTAACCGACCGGCTGCGCTTCGAGATAATCCAGGCTCTGGTGGCGGAAGTAGGTATTGTACAGCTCGGCATAATGCCCGCCGTTCGCCATCAGGGTGTCATGCGACCCCTGCTCAATGATCGCGCCTTCACGCAGCACGATGATCCGGTCGGCATTCTTGATCGTGCTGAGGCGATGGGCAATCACAATCGAGGTGCGCCCCTTCAGGACCGTGTCCAAGCCTTCCTGGATGAACGTCTCGGTCAATGGATCGACGCTGGCAGTCGCCTCATCCAGGATACAGATCGCCGGATTTTGCAGCAGCACACGACCGAGCACCACCAACTGGCGCTGCCCCATCGACAGACTGCTGCCGCGCTCCCCGACCTTCGTCTCCAGCCCATCCGGCAGCGTGCGCAGCCAATCGCCGTCGCCAACCAGATTGGCGATACGTTCGACATCGGCATCGCTAGACTGGGGTGCCCCATAACGCAGGTTCTCGCGCACCGTGCCGTCGAACAGAAACGGACTCTGCGTCACGATGCCCAGGCGCGCACGATAAGCGGGCAGATCGAGCGCGCGAATGTCATGCCCGTCGATCAGGATGCGCCCACCCTGATACTCGTAAAAGCGGGCAACGAGCTTGCCGATGCTCGATTTGCCCGACCCGGTATGCCCGACCAGCGCCAGCGTCTCACCCGCCTTGATCTTCAGCGAGAAGTCCGTCAGGACAGGCTCATTGTCGGTATAGCGGAAGTTCACCCGCTCAAAGGTGATCTCGCCGCGTGGCTGCTCCAGCACGATATTCTCGCCCGTCTGCACGACCTTCGGTTCCGCATCGATAAGCGCGAACACGCGCTCACCCGCCGCCAACCCCAGTTGAAACTGGCTCCAGAAGCTGGCGATGCTCGTCAGCGGAAACCAGAACAGCGAGATGCCCTGAATGAAGAGATACCATTCCCCGGAGGTGATGTCCCCACGCTGCGCCGCCACACCGCCAAAATAGATCAGTGCGCCCGTTCCCAGGCTGGCTATCGAGATCAGGATCGGGAAGATGCTGCTGAAGGTGACACCGGTGCGCAGGTTCACGCGAAAGCTCTGCCGATTCACATCCAGAAAGGTGTCATAAACCGTCTGCTCCTGGCGAAACGTCTTGGCAATGCCGATGCCGCTGATCGTCTCCTGGATGTGCGCGCTGACGACCGCATTCATGCGGCGCGACTGCGTGACCGTGTTACGGGCGATTCGCCGAAAGATCAGCGAGGTCAGGATGATGAAAGGACTGATCGCCAGCGTCATCCAGGTCATCGGCGCGCTGATGGTAAACAGGTATGCGGTGAGCAGGGTGATAATCAGCACCTGGCTGCCCAGCTCGGTCACCAGGCTGACCACCGACGACAATGCCTGTGAGTCCGAGGTGACACGGCTGACGATCTTGCCGGATGCAAACTCGTCATAGAAGGAGAGGTCGCGTTCGACCACCGCATCAAAAGCATCCTGCCGGATTTTCAGCGTGACATTGCCGATGGCGATGGCGGTGAGCCACTGCCGCGCCGCGTTGAACGCCCAGCTCAATAGTCCGAACCCAATCAGCCCCGTGATGATCGCCGTGATCAGCGCGCTGGTATTTTCAACCTGAATGCGGTCAATCGCATCCGAAATGATGATGGGGATGATGGTGTTGACAATCGACGCAGCCGCAATCGCCGCCATGACGACTGCCAGGCGAAGCCCTTCCGGGCGGAAATAGGCAATGATGCGGCTGATGAGCGTACGGTCACTGTACTTGCGGTCATACGCCTCGGCGTCCAGACCGTCCATGATGAAACCCATAGGGGTTGCCTCCTGTACAATATAACCTCACCCCCTGCTCGCTGCGACCAACGGAAGTCCCTATGGGGCGCTCGCTTCCCCCTCTCCGTACACGGAGAGGGGGTTAGGGGGTGAGGTTTCGGATAGACACTAAGCGAGTGCGGGTTGCAGCGGCGGCAGTGCCATGTCATAGCGTGCGAAGATACGGCGGTAGACGGCGCTCGTCCGCAGCAGCGTGTCGTGGTTGCCTGCTGCCACCACGCGCCCGTCTTCCAGCAGCAGGATATGATCCGCCCACCGGATCTGCGAGAGCCTGTGCGTGATGAGGAGGGTCGTCCGTCCTTCCTGCGCCCGGTTGATCGCTTTTTGGATTTCATCCTCGGTGGCACTGTCAATCGCGCTGGTCGAGTCGTCCAGGATGAGGATGCGCGGATTGGTCAGGAAGGCACGCGCCAGTGCGATGCGCTGCCGCTGTCCACCGGAGAGCGTGACGCCGCGTTCCCCGACCTCGGTCTGATACCCCTTTTCAAAGCCCATGATGAAGTCGTGCGCCTGCGCTTCGCGCGCGGCAAACTCGATCTCCTCCTCCTTCGCGCCCGGCTTACCGAAGGCGATGTTCTCCGCCAGGGTGCGCGAAAAGAGGAAGACATCCTGTTCGATCCGGCTGATCTGCGAGCGAAGCGATTTCATGCTCCACTCGCGCACGTCGATACCGTCGATCAGCACGCGCCCGCCCGTCACATCATACGTGCGGTTGATCAGGTCGGTCAGCGTGCTTTTGCCCGATCCGGTCTGCCCAACAATCGCCAGCGTCTCTCCCGGTTTGACCGTGAACGAGAGATTTTCCAACACATTGCTGCTCGTATAGCCGAAAGTTACGTTCTCGAAGGCGATTTCCCCGCGCATGTGCGCGGCATGACCGCTGGTGTTCTCATCCAGATCGGCTTCTTCGTTGATGACCTGGAGGATGCGCTCCGCCCCCGCGATACCCAACTGCACCAAGGTGAAGGCGAACAGCGAGAAGAAGATCGGGAAGCGCAGCAGGATGACCAAACCGGTCACGGCGACCACGTCGGCGATGCCCAGGATGCCCTGATTGTAGAGGATGATACAGTGCAGGAAGCTCAAGCCGAGTGCAAAGGCGTAGAAGAAGGTGGGGAGGTAAGTCGCTTCAATGCGTCCCTGTTTGGCAAAGTAGTCGCGGAAAGCGCGGGCATTCCGGGTGAATTTGACGCGCTCGAACGCCTCCTGGGCGCTTGCCTTGACCACCTCGATGCCGGAGATGGTTTCTTCCAGCCCGGCGTTCATCGCGCCGAACGCGCGCCGCTGCTCCCCGACGACCGGGTTCAACCGATCTGAATAGGGTCGAACCGTCAGCACGAAGATCAGGACGAAGAGGGCGGGCACCACCAGGAGTTCCAGGCGGATGCTGGCGATGAAGATCATCGGCATGAGCAAGCCCATCAGCATGTCGAAGATGAACAGGAGACCGGGCATGATGAGCGCCCCGATTTGCGGCACGTCGTCGGTCGCCCGCGCCATGATGTCGCCGACGCGCTGGCGATCATGAAACGTCTGGCTTTTGCCGAGCAGACTCTCGTACAACTCCTGCCGCGTATCCCGTTCGAGCCGCTGTGCGATGTTGATGAGCGTCAGGCTGCTGACCAGCGACGCAGCCGAGTCCAGCAGCAGGACGAGCAGCGCAGTCAGCGACAGACTGAGCAGCGTGCCTGGCAGGGTGGGGGCGATGATTTCCTGGGCAACATCGCCAATCAGGATGCGCGCATAGGAGAAGGCTGTCCAGGCGATGGGGTAAGAGGCAATGACGATGATGAGCAAAACTTTGTACCGCCACACATGCGACACGATCCAGCGTACCGCGCCGGATCGGTCGTAGTTGTGTGCGGACTTGATGGTGAACTCGCTGCGTATTGCCATACAGATGCGGCTCCTGACGGTAGGGAATGAACTTTATATGTCATTCGATCCACTCTCTGTGAACACAACAGGCAGCACGCACCTGCGCACTCTCCTACTTTGGTAGATGTCATGAGCGCTCCCAATGCAGGATGTGAGCGATCCCCCTGTCAGTATCTAATGACGCGAGAACATGCTTATCATCCCAATGAGGATCGCATATGACTTTTCAGCGCCGCATCCTGCTGCTGATCGCCTTCCTGGTGCTGGCGACCGGCATCGCCGAGGCTCAGGTCGCCCGCCCGGCGCAGAGCATCGACACGCATATTGCTACCCAGGTTGAACTGGCGGGCTTCCCGACCACCGGCAGCCAGATCGAAGCTGCCCGCCAGGCAATCTCAGACCATCTCAGCAGCGAAATCGACCATGTTGTCGAGCAGATCGGCGAGCTGGAGCAGACCAGCTCGGTTGGTCGGCTGTATGTCGAAGAGATCGAGGCGGAAGCCGCCGCCGCGCCGCCTGTCGACAGCCGTTGGGGACCGTACCGCGACCGTCCGCGCATCGATCCCACGACCGGGCAGGATACGCGCCCGGTGCTGCCCCAACAGCCGGAAGGCATCGACGGCGAATTGAACGACGCCGCGAACCGCATCGCCGACTCGGTGCGTGATATTTTCCGCAGCGAGCAGGGCGCGATCCCCGAATATCAATACACCGGGCAAAACAGTCCGGAAGGGTTGCAAGGGCTGTTGGATCGTTTCCGCGAGCGCCTCGGCACGCTGCCAGATGATCCGCGCGCCGTGATGCGCCAGCTCAAGGACGCCATCGTCAACGGCACCGATAGCTACATTGACGAGCGCATCGAACGCTACCGCAACATTACGAAGCGCGTCATCAACCGTTACATCCAGATCATGACCGCCAGTGATGAAGTGCCGATCAGCGGTTACTGGCGCGTCGAGCCATATGAGGTGCAGCATACGGGGAACTGCATCTCCTACTACTGCGATGGCTGTGGCGGCGGCGTCATCCCGCAGCCCGGCGAAGAAGACCCCGGCGAGCCACTCTGCGGCTATGATGCCGAACCGCCGTTCCTGGTCTGGCGTGGCTTGGAGCATCCGTATCTGCCCGGCACCAGCAATATCTTCAGCCGCGCGACCACTTCGGAGTGGCAGATCGCGCGCGACAGCAATGGCGCGACCCTTCGCAATATGCGCGTCAACCACACGACGGAGTATGAGGTGGTTGCGCCGGATCGCATCATCGTGCGCGACTTCACCGAAGAGGTCGGCGGCTGTTCGTTCTTCGCCGAATATGTCATGGTGCTGGTGCGCCAGGACGAAACCGTGTGCAACATCATCGAGCTGCCGAGCGAAATGCCCATCGAAACGCCGGAACCCACGCCGCCGCCCGGCGAGGAGCGCACCATGCGCATCGGGCAGCCGTTCTACACCGATCAGGCGTCGTGCCAGGCGGACAATACGCCGCCGCTCACGTCGAATGAGGTACGGCTGACCGCGCTGCCCGACAGCGCGATGCGGGTGGATTACGCAGGCGGCAGCGTCACGCTGTACACCGAGGGCGACAACTTCTATGTCTTTGAGACCGGAACCGGGGTGTCGCCGCGTCAGTCCATCTCCCTGATTCTGCTCGATGGCGGGGTGGAGGGCGACCTCTCCTGGTCGATCACCAACGCCGATGGGCAGAACTGCTACGTGTCGTTCCCGTTGAGTCTGCCCGGCGCGGCAGGCGAGATCGGCGCGACACCACCGCCCGCTGCAACCGCTGAACCGGACAACGGCAGCAGCGAGCAGCCAGACGCGAACCTGGACATTGTCCCCGGCGTCTACACGGCGGAATGGATCGATATTCCGGGTTTGTGCCAGGAGGCGCTGCGCCCCGAAGGTCCGTCCTTTACAGAGGTCACCATCACGCTGCCGGATTCGTCACAGCTCAACATGGCTTGGGACGGCGGCGAGTATGCCATGAGCCATTTCGCGCCCGGCATGTATGTCATCATGATCGCCAACGATACGCTGAATGCGAGCGTGAGCCTGACGGCGATGGGCGATGGGACGCTTGCCTTCGGCTGGAGCGCCGGTTCGACCACCGATACTTCGCTCACCTGCACGCTGATGGCGACGCTCACGCCGAGAGGGCAATGAACGCACGGCACGCCGCCAGATGAAAACGCTGCGTGCCGCTGAAACACACTCATACCCAACCCTGTCTGGATGGCGTTCCTGGCGTCCTGGCGGTTCAATCAGAAAGTGAACCGCCAGGACGCGATGGACGCCAGGTGAAGATATTCAGGGCAGCCGCAGGAACGCCAGCGTGCGCGCCCATGCCAAATCTGCCGCCGCTGCGTTGTAGGCATCCGCGCGATCCGGCTCGAAGAACCAGTGCCCGGTGCCGGGATAATGATGGAACGTCGCCGGGCGTCCCGCCGCTTTCAGCGCATTCTCCAGATAGTCGATGTTTTCCTGAGGTTCGTAGGGGTCGCTTTCGGCGAAGTGGCAGAGATAGCTCGCCTTTGCGTTGACGAAGTCGGCGGGTCCCGTCCCGTAGAAGGTGACGACGCGGCGCACCAGGTCGGGCGCGCTGGCGGAGAGATCGAGCGCGTAGTACGCGCCCATCGAGAAGCCGATGACGGCAAGCGTGCGCGCCTTTACTCCGGGATGATCGCGCAGGTAGTCTGCGGCGGCGGCAACTTCGACTTTCGCCTGCTCGACCTGTTGATCTAGCACGTTCACCAACGCTTCTGCTTCGGGGATGGTCGTGGCGACCCTGCCATGATAGAGATCGGGGGCGAAGGCGGCGAAGCCCTCGGCGGCGAGGCGGTCGCAGACACCTTTGATCGTGGCGTTCAGACCCCACCAGGGATGCAGCACCAGCACCGGATCGCCACTGCCAGACGGCGGCATGGCGAGGTAGCCATCGGGTTGAGGGGTGGGCATGGGGTGCTCCTTGGGGTGTGGTGCGTCTTACATCGATTCACAATCGCTGTATGTTGGCTAAGGAGTTCGCTGTGACGGCTATTCGGTAGGGATAACGCCTATCGCCCTCATCCCCCGCCCGCTGGGTAATGCAGCACCATCAGCGCGGCGGGTGTCTTCTCGGCGATGCGCCCTGGCAGCTCGCCCAGCGACGAGCGGAAGCGCTGCCGCGAGCCAGTCGTGCTGATGATCGCGAGTGTGTCCTCGGTCGCCCGCGCCGCCAGCGTCGTCAGCGCATCACCCTGAATAATCTCGACTGTCGTCGGATGCTCGATCTTCAAATCGACCAGCCAGCGCTTCACCAGGTCCTTGTATTCCAACTCCGTCAGGATGAGCAGCGGCGCGTTGATGCCTTTGGCGATGATCGCCGCGTTCTCGACCATCTCATCGACATATTCGAACGCCGTACTCTCGTGCGCCAGCAGCAGAATGACATGCTCCAGCCCGTTGATCGGACGCCCCAGATGCCCGATCAGCACGGGTGTCTTCGCATTCCAGATCACCTCGTCGAGCGTGGTGCCGAAGATGCTTTCGGCGAAGCGCTTCTTGCCGCGCCAACCCATGACGACCATCGACGCCTCGCGTTCGAGGATGCTGTGCAGGATGCCGCGCCCTACATGCGTATCGACGCGGTGCATCGGCTCGCACTGTGTATCCGGCTGGAGCATCATCTCGTCGTCCAGCATGTCGTCGCCATGCGCCATGCCGATCACCTTGCCGGATGCCGCCAGCGAGATATGCAGCGGCATGAGCACGCCTTCTTTTTCGCGCACCAGGATGCCCGCCAACGCCAGCAGATGTTCCTGCTCGTCAGTATCCAGCACCGGGACGAGCACGCGCGCGAAGGGATTGGGGCGCTCTTTGCCCGGCGTCGGCAAAGGTTCGGTCGTGCCCAGGCGTTTGCCATAACGCGCGACCAGGAGCGGCGACGTGATCGACGTGGCGAGGATCATCATCATCGTGCCGCTGAAGATCGCCTGGGGGAACAAGCCGATCTCGACGCCGACCAGCACCGTCGGCAGCGTGACCGCCGCCTGCGCCTGCGATAAGCCCCACATCGTCATCACCTCGTCGCCGTTGTAGCCGTAGATGCGCCCGGCAATCCAGGCGGCGGCATACTTGGTGACGTAGGCGACCGCCGTGAGCGCGACGCCGATGGCAAGCGTCTCGCCAGAGCTGAAGAAGGCGACCGGGTCGGTGATCATGCCGCTGTGGATCAGGAAGATCGGGATGAAGAGCGCCTCGCCGAAGAAGAGGATGCGCCCCAGCACCATGCTGCGATGCGGCAGCGCCGAATTGATCGCCAAGCCCGCCAGGAACGCGCCGACCACCGCGTGCAAGCCGATGGCTTCCGCCAGCAGCGCTACGCCGAACAGGGCGACCAGCACGAACTGGAATTCGAGCGCGCCGCCGCTGAAGCGGGCGAAGAAGCCTTTGCCAACGCGCGGCAAGCCGAAGATGACCAGCGCTGCGTAGACGACCAGCCCGATCAGCAGCGCGGCGAAGCGCCCGACCGAGGCGTCGCCGCCCGCCATGCCGCTGATGACCGCCAGCACCAGGAAAGCGGCGACATCGGTGAAGACCGTCGCGCCGACCGTGACGGCGACCGGTTCGCGACCGACGATGCCCAGGCGGTTGAGGATGGGGAAGGCGAGCAGCGTGTGCGACGAGACGGCAGAGCCGAGCAGGATCGCGCCTGCCGTATCCAGCCCGATGACGAAGCCGAGCGCGATGCCGCCGACCAGCGGGATCATGAACGTGAGGACGCCGAAAGTGACGGCTTTGTTGCGCACGCGGCTGAACTGCTGCAAATCGACTTCCAGCCCTGCGCTGAACATCAGGTAGATCAAGCCAATTTCGGCGAACAGGCGCACCACTTCGCCGTCTTCCAGCAGCCCAAAGCCGTAGGGACCGACCGCCATCCCACCAACGACCAGCCCGATCACGCCCGGCAGCCGCAGTCGCTCCGAGAGCAGCGGGGCGGCGAGGATGATCGCGATGATGATCAGGAAGAAGGCGACGGGCGATTCGAGCAGATGATGCAGGATACTGTCCATAAGGCGGCGTGACTCGTAGCATTATTTGAGGCGCATAACGATAGCGCGGCGGGGCGGGGTGCGCTAGATTCGCGCGCATGTACGGCTGTTAGGAAACGTGTCTGATGCAACCATCCGAAATCTCGAACTCCCTGTCCGTCCCAACACTCTGGATGCGGACGACAAGCCAGCTTACGCCTGCGCTGTCCGCAGACGATCTGTGCGACATCATCAAGCGCCATAGAAGTGGAAAGATGTCTCTACCATCGTACTTCACGCCTGATCAGCTTCAAGAAGCCCCGGATGGCGCATTCCAATTTTCATTCCAGGCAAGAAAGTTCTTCATTGACTGCTGGTACGTCGGGAGTGTCCAGCCCATAAACGCCACAAGTTGCCATCTGACATCATTTACCGGTGTGCCGACCAAGTATCTATGGCCGATCTTCGGATTCCTTTTCACCTCAATGATTATGGGTAGAAACGATAGAACAGCATTTGTGGTGTTCTTGGGGATATTTGTTGTTACGGTAAGCGTGCGCCTTTACATGATACTTCGACTCAAGACGTTGATGAATGACGAGATTCGAGGATGGCTGAGGTCATGATAACTTACGATGAGGACTAACCGCTTACGCATTTACCGCCGCCGACAGTTTAAGCGCCAATACAGTAGGGATAAGCCCTCACCCCCAGCCCCTCTCCCGACCGCCGCGCACCAAGAGTCTGCAAGCGGCAACCTCCACGCGCGGTTAGGAGAGGGGAGCCAGAAGAGTCGCCAGGCGTGGCGATCTCAATGCCCCTCTCCCAGGCGTACTCGCCGTTCGGGACGCCGGATGCGGAGCGGAGACGGGTTGGGGGTGAGGGCGAAACGCAACATTGCATGAGGCGCAGGCGGGCAGGCGAGCGGTGAGGGCGACAGTCCTTAACCCTACCGTATTGGGTTTAAGCGCGCCGGTTATGGAGATCAAGACCGCTGAAGGGACTGAGGACAGATCTCGAATGCGGTCAGTGCCTTTAGTGCGCTTGATCCATTCTGTAGCCGATTGGCTTCAGCCATCGGCACGGATCATTGTGAACATGCCCGCCTCCGCAGCTTCATCTCATCGACCATTATATAATGGAGAGACGCTCGCATCATTAGTTCCTGAGGACTCCTCATGCCCCGCCACCTGCCCGTGTTCATCATTCTGCTGCTCCTGCTCACCCTGCTCCTCGCTGCCCCCGCTGCCGCACAAGACCTATCGCCCGAAATCCTGTGGGATACCTGGGGCGTGCCGCACATCTACGCGGAGACGGACGAGGCGCTCTTCTACGGCTTCGGCTGGGCGCAGGCGCGCAATCACGGCGACCTGATCCTCAAGCTGTACGGCGAGGCGCGCGGGCGAGGGGCTGAATACTGGGGCGAAGACTTCCTCGAAAACGACCGCCTGATGCACACGCTCGACGTGCCCGCCCAGGGCGCAGCGGGCTATGCGGCGCTCGACGACGAGTTCCGCGCCAACGTGACCGCCTTCGCGCGCGGCTTCACCGCGTATGCCGAGGCGCACCGCGACCAGATCGCCGACGAGCGCGAGGTCGTGCTGCCCGTCACGGGCGAAGATGTGCTGGCGCATGGCGTGCGCGTGATGCGCTACGTCTTCATGGCGCGGCAGGGCTTGCGCGCCGCGGTCCGCTGGCAGGATGGGCGGCTGGAAGATGTTACGCAAGCGGAGCCGGAACCCATCGGCGGGTCGAACGCCTGGGCGCTCGCGCCGTCACGCACGGCGGATGGGCGCGCGATGCTGGTCGCCAACCCGCATCAGCCGTGGAGCGATCTCGGCTTGTGGATGGAGGCGCATTTCGTCACGCCGGATCTCGATCTGTACGGCGCGGCGCTGGTCGGCACGCCCGTGCTCGGCATCGCCTTCAACCCGTATCTGGGCTGGGCGCACACCAACAACACGCGCGACGGCTACGACCTCTACCGCCTCGTCCCCGGCGCGAACGGCGGCTATCTGCTCGACGGCGAGGAGCGCGAATACGAGACGCGCGAGGTGACGATTCGCGTGCGAGGCGACGACGGGACGCTGCGCGAGGAGACGTTGACCGCGCGTTCGACCGTGCATGGACCTGTCGTCGCCGAGCGCGACGATGGCGCGGCGCTGGCGATCCGCGTCGTCTGCGAGCGCTGCTGGGAAGCTGCCGAGCAGTGGTGGGAGATGGGGCAGGCGCGCACGCTGGCGGAATTCGAGGATGCGCTGCGCCCGGTGCGCATCCCGATGTTCACCGTCATGTACGCCGACCGCGCGGGCAACATCATGCACCTCTTCAACGCGCAGGTGCCGATCCGCGACCGGGGCGATTGGGCGTTCTGGAACGGCACGACGCCCGTCGATGACTGCTGCCCCAGCCTGATCCCCGGCGCCGACTCGGCATATATCTGGACGGACTATCACCCCTACGAAGACCTGCCCAAAGTCATCAACCCGCCGACCGGCTGGCTGCAAAACGCCAACGAAGCGCCCTGGACGACGACCTATCCCTGGGTACTCGATCCAGCGGATTATCCGCCCTATATGTCTCCGCCGCCCTTCACCTGGCCCCGCCCGTCGCAGAGCCTGCGTCTGCTGTATGAGAACGACGATGTCACGTTTGAGCAGTTGATCGAACTGAAGCAGACGACCGAGGTCGAGCTGGCGCGCTGGGTGCTGGACGACCTGATCGCGGCGGCGGCGGCGAGCGACGACGAGCTGACCCGCCGATCCGCCGAGGTGCTGCGCGCGTGGGACGGCACGACGGATGCGGACAGCGTGGGCGGGGTGCTGTTCGCAGCGTGGGCGGCGGGTTATCTGCGCCCGTTGGGGCTGGCAGCGCTGGCGGTGCCGTTCGATCCGAGCGACCCGTTCAATACGCCGCGCGGCTTGGCTGATCCGGCGGGGGCGGCAGCAGGCTTGGGCGATGTGGCGCGCCAGTTGGAGCTGCTGCGCGCGCTCGGCGGCGGCATCGATATGGCGTATGGCGACGCCTTCCGGATGCGCGTCGGCGAATACGACCTGCCCGCCAGCGGCGGCGATGACCCGCTCGGCACCTTCCGCACGCTGACGTTTGCGCAGGATGAGGACTTGCGCTTCCGCGTCACGCAGGGCGAGAGCTACATCGCGGTGATCGCCTTCAATGCCGATGCGCCGCCCCAGGCGCGCGTGCTGCTGACGTATGGCAACGCCACGCAGCCCGGCTCGCCGCACGTCGGCGACCAGCTCGCGCTGTTCGCGGCGAGCGAGATGCGCGAGGCATGGCGCACGCGCGCGGAGATCGAGGCCAATCTGCGTGAGCGGGAGGTGGCGGGGAAGTAGGGAGGTGGCGCTGTTTTCTAATGCTGTGTTCTAGCAAATATGTGCTAAAATAGAACGCATGTGCCACTACTTACACAGGGAGAGGGCAGATGGCGCGTACGAGCACATATCTCAATTTCATGGGCAATACCGAGGCAGCGTTTAACTTCTACAGGTCGGTCTTCGGCACCGAGTTTCTCGCACCCATCGACCGCATGGGCAGCGCGCCAGCGATGCCGGGACAGCCGCCGCTGAGCGAGCATGAGAAGAACCTCGTCCTGCATGTCGCGCTGCCCATCACGGGCGGGCACGTCCTGATGGGCACCGACATGATGGAGTCGATGGGGCACACGCTGAAGATGGGCAACAACGTCAACCTCAACCTCGAACCCGACACGCTTGCCGAAACCGAACGCCTCTTCAATGCCCTGGCGCAGGGTGGCGAGGTGGGTATGCCGCTTCAGCAGATGTTCTGGGGCGACACCTATGGGACGCTCACCGACAAGTTCGGCATCCACTGGATGTTCAACTGCACGGAGAAATCATGACCCAGCAGAAAATCACCCCACATCTCTGGTTCGATACCCAGGCGCGCGAAGCCGCCCAGCTTTACACCCGCATCTTCCCCAATTCGCGCATCAAGCACAGCACCACGCTCGAAGACACACCCTCTGGCAGCGTCGAAACGCTGGTGGTCGAGCTGATGGGACAGGAGTTCACGCTTTTCAGCGCGGGACCGATGTTCAAGTTCACGCCTGCCATCTCGTTCATGATCACCACCGACAGCGCAGCCGAGGTGGACCGCCTACATGGCGAGCTGATCGACGGCGGCATGGCGCTGATGCCGCTGAGTGAGTACCCCTTCAGCGAGCGCTACGCCTGGCTGCTGGATCGTTACGGCGTCTCCTGGCAGATCGGCTATTTCGGCGCGACGAATGCGCAGCCGCTCATGCCGGTGCTGATGTTTGTCGGCGGCGTCTGCGGCAAGTCGGAGGAGGCGATGCGTTTCTACACCTCGCTTTTCCCGAATTCGAAGCTGGGCGAGATGGCGCGTTACGGCGCGGACGACGCACCGGAGACCGAAGGCACGATCATGCATGGCGATTTCACGCTGGCGGGGCAGTCCTTCGCCGCGATGGACAGCGCGCAGATGCACGACTTCACGTTCACGGAAGCGATCTCGCTGGTCGTTCACTGCGACGACCAGGCGGAGATCGACCGCTACTGGGCTGCGCTGTCTGCCGTGCCGGAGGCGGAAGCCTGCGGCTGGCTGAAGGACAAGTACGGCGTCTCGTGGCAGATCGTGCCCAAAGAGATGAACGAGATGATGACGAGCGGCGATCCGGAAAAGATCGCCCGCGTCACCCAGGCGTTTCTGCCGATGAAGAAGCTCGACCTCGCGAAGCTTCGCGAGGCGTATGGAGGCGTGGCGGTCGTTGATAAGACTGTTTGAGACTTGCCACGCCTGGTAACCCTCCCTTACAATGTTGCCTATCGTCGATTGAGTGCCATAAGGAGGGATATTCATCATGAACATCTTCATCACACAACTTCCGGGAACTGGCACGTCGGTCGTCTGCATGTAGGTCTCTTCGCGAGCCTCCGTCTCAGCACCCCCAGCCGCGCCACAACTCCCAACGATTGAGTCGCAAGCCGCCGTGCATCTTTGCGCGCGTGCTGTGCAAACGACCTGAATTCGGTTCGTTCGCACGTCGCACCACGCACTGCACACACGAGCGCGGCTTGTGTTCGCATCTGTCGTCATGCTGCTGTGTGTTGTTGAGGAGTCCCCTCTTGTCCGCTCGTACTCGCAAGTTCTTCTCGTACTACAAACCCTATCTCCCGCTCTTCATCGCCGATGTCGCCTGCGCCTTCGTCGTCGCCGCCATCTCGCTCGCGCTGCCGCTGCTGGCGGGCAGACTCACCCAGGGTGTCCTGGCGGCGGACGCGCCGGATGCGCTCGCGCAGGTCTACACCATCGGCGTGCTGATGGTCGCGCTGGTCGCCGTGCAGACGCTCGCCAACACCTTCGTCGATGCGCATGGGCATCGCATGGGCGCGTTGATCGAAAGCGACATGCGCGAAGAGCTGTTCGCGCATTATCAGGCGCTCTCGTTTCGCTTTTACGACGAGCAGAAGACCGGCGCGCTGATGGCGCGACTGACGCATGACCTGTTCGCCATCTCCGAGCTGGCGCATCACGGACCGGAAGAGGCGATCATCGCGCTGCTCAAGTTCGTCGGGGCGTTCGTCATTCTGCTGACGATCAACATCCCGCTGACGCTGGTCGTCTTCATCTTCCTGCCGATCATGGCGTTCTATGCCGTGTACTTTAATGCGCGGGTGCGTGTCGCGCTGCGTCGCAGCAGCGAGCGCATCAGCGAAGTCAACGCGCAGGTCGAGGAGTCACTCTCCGGCATCCGCGTCGTCAAGTCATTCGCCAGCGAAGCGGTCGAACGCAAGAAATTCGCCGAGGCAAACCGCCGCTTCGTGCAAAGCCGCTGGGATGAATACCGCAGCGATGCCTACTTCTACGGCGGCATGAACGCCTTCACCCAGCTTCTCACGCTGGCGGTGATCGTCTTCGGCGGCATCGCCATCGTGGACGCCACCCTCACGCCCGCCGAGCTGGTGACGTATCTGCTCTTCGCGGGCATCCTGATCGACCCCATCCAGAAGTTCATGAACCTCTCGCGCCTTTATCAGGAAGGCAGTACCGGCTTCAACCGCTTCCGCGACATGATGGCGATCATGCCGGAGATCGAAGACGCGCCGCACGCGGTCGATCTGCCAGTCGTGCGCGGCGATATCGCGTTCGACCGGGTGAGCTTCGCCTACCGCGATGATGGCGCGCAGGTGCTGAAGGATATTTCGCTCGACATTCGGGCGGGCGAAACTGTGGCGTTCGTCGGCATGTCCGGCGTTGGCAAGACGACGCTGCTCTCGCTCATCCCACGCTTCTACGAGGTGAACAGCGGGGCGATCCGCATCGACGGGCGCGATATCCGCGATGTGACGCTGCGCTCACTGCGCGGGAGCATCGGCATCGTACAGCAGGAGGTCTATCTGTTCGCCGGGACGGTCGCCGAAAACATTCGCTACGGCAGAGGCGACGCGGCGATGGACGAGATCATCGCGGCGGCGAAGCGCGCCAACGCCCACGACTTCATCATGGCGCTGCCGCATGGCTACGAGACGGACATCGGGCAGCGCGGCGTCAAGCTCTCCGGCGGGCAGAAGCAGCGCCTGAGCATCGCCCGCGTCTTCCTGAAAGACCCGCCGATCCTGATCTTCGACGAGGCGACCAGCGCGCTGGACAACGAGAGCGAGCGCGCCATCCAGGAATCGCTGGAGGCGCTGGCGCTGAACCGCACGACGCTGATCATCGCGCACCGCCTTTCGACCGTGCGCAGTGTCGGTCGCATCGTCGTGCTGCACGACGGGGGCATTGTTGAGCAGGGGACGCACACGGAGCTGCTGTCGCGCGGCGGCGCTTACGCGCGGTTGTATGACATTGGGCTGGAGGTGTGATCTGATGGCTGTAGGGACGCCATTTATGGCGTCCGCCTACATCCCCCCGCCCACACACGCATCACGAAGGCGCCGAGCCGCGAGTCGTATCGTGGTCGTGCAAAACTTTGACCGCGCTCTCCGCAAAACCCAGTTGTACTGCCTCGCCACGCGCAGGCGGCACAAAGCCAGGGCTGTTGAAGGTATCCACATTCAGATACTGTTCGCGCAGGCGCGTGCGGATGCGCACGACCGAACCGAGGAAGTAGATCTCGTCCACCGTTGCCGTGACGCTGTTCCCGCCATTCGGTTCGGGGTTGAGCGCGATCGATTCGGGGCGCAGCGCAATCGCCACCCGCTGCCCAAGACCGCCGAGCGCATCGGCTGTCCTGACCGTCTGCCCATCCAGCGCGATATGCCCGGCTGTCTCGTCCGAGACAGCGGCGTTGATCACATTGAGCGTGCCGATAAACGAGGCGACGAATTGCGTGCCCGGCTGGTTGTAGATGTCGCGCGGCGACCCCACCTGCTCGATATTCCCCTTGTTCATCACGACGATGCGGTCGGCAATCGAGAGCGCTTCTTCCTGGTCGTGGGTTACAAAGACGGTGGTGATGCCGAGCTGGCGCTGGATCGAGCGGATTTCCTGGCGCAGCGAAGTGCGAATCTTCGCATCCAGCGCGGAGAGCGGCTCATCGAGCAGCAGCACCTGCGGGCGAATCGCCAGTGCGCGCGCCAAGGCAACACGCTGCTGCTGCCCGCCGGAAAGCTGGCTGGGGTAACGCCCGGCGAATTCCAGCATGCCGATGATCTGGAGCATCTCGGTCGCGCGGCTGTGCATCTCCTGACGACTCGCGCCGGCGATCTTCAGCCCAAAGCTGATATTCTCGATCACCGTCATATTCGGGAAGAGCGCGTACTGCTGGAACACCATGCCGATTTTGCGTTTGTTGGCGGGCACCCGCGTGATATCGGCATTGTCGATGGTGATCGTTCCAGTTGTCGGCTGTTCAAACCCGGCGATCATGCGCAGCACCGTCGTCTTGCCACAGCCGCTGGGACCCAGGAAGGCGACGAACTCGCCCTTCTCAATCCCCAGGTCGAACGATTGCACGGCGACCGCAGTGCCAAATGCTTTATGAATATGCGAGAGCGTTAAAAATGACACTGCTAAAGCCTCCTGCCCAGCACCTGAATGTTCAGCGCGAGATGATCTGGCGAGCGCCGCCCGCGCGCCGACTCCCCACAATCGAAATGACGACGATGATCAGCCACGTAAAGCCAAAGCTGATGATCGAAAGCGCGGTCGCCTGGTCTGCTTCCCGATAGCTCAGGTCGAGCATGTAGGGCGAGAAGGCAGGCTGCGAGAGCAGTGACGAGATGGTGAACTCACCCAGCACAATGGCGAACGTAATGAAGCTGCCGTTCAGGATGGCGACAAGCATATTTGGAAAGATCACCCTGAACAGGATCGTTGTCCATCCCGCTCCCAGGCTCTGCGCGGCTTCGGTCAGCACCCGCAGGTTGATCGCCTGAAGTCCGGCGTCAATCGCGCGATAGAAGAATGGGAACGAGATCACCACGTATCCGCCAATCAGCAGCACGTACAAGCCATCGCCGGTGTTGGTGAGCGGCGTGCCGTTGAAGAAACGGATTAAGCCAAACGTGAGCAGGATGGGCGGGATGACGAGCGGAACCAGCGTGAAGAATTCCATGACGGCGCGCAGGCGGGGCATCCGCAGGTTCACCCAGTAGGCGGTGGGGACGACCAGCAGCGTCGTGATGACAATCGTGATTAGCCCCGAACGCACCGAAAAGAGCAGCGCCTCGGCAAAGCCGGGGGTGCTGAACACGGCAACATAAGCGTCGGCTGTGACGCCGCGCGGGGTCGTCAGCGACGCCCACAGCATGGCGACCAGCGGCAGGAGGAGGTAGACGAAGGCGATACCGAACAGCAGCCAGGCAAGCGGAGCGGTTTTCGGGCGGGACATGGGCGCGCTCCCTCTATTCTGCACGCCGCAGCCAACGTTCGGCGCGGCTGCGGCTGTAGGTATAGATCATCACGGTCACGACGATGACGGCGATCATGCTCAACGCAAGCGCGTAGCCCAAGCCCGGATCGCCAAAGGTATCGGTATTAAACTGGTTGGCAACGACGATCGTGATCGCGAAGGTTTGACCGATGGGACCGAGCAGGGCGGATGCCGTCACATACGTACTGAATGCATTGGCGAACAGCAGCGCGACCGCCCCCAGAATGGCGGGCATCAGGATCGGAACGCCGACATAGCGCCAGTACTGCGCACGAGTCGCCCCCAGATTCTCCGCCGCTTCACGCCATTCGCGCCGCAGACCATCCAGCGCGGGCACCATGATGAGTACCATCAGGGGAATCTGAAAGTACGTGTAGACGATGCACAAGCCCCAGAATCCATAGAGGAACGTCTGCGGGTCAATCACCATTCCGGTTGGGCGCAGCAGTTGATTGAGCAGCCCAACGCGTCCCAGCAGCGCGATGAACGCGAACACCAGTGGTAGTCCGGCGAAGTTTGCCGCCACTCCCGAAAAGGACAGCACGGCATTTCGAATCCAGTCGGGAATTCTGCCCACCGTGATCGCCCAGGCAAGCCCGCCGCCGATGACCCCGCCGCTCACGGCGGTGATGACGCTGACGAGCACGGTCGAACGATACGCCTGCAAGATAGTCGGGTTGCCGAGGTTCAACACGTTCGAGAGTGTAAATGCGCCGCCGCCATCCGTCAGCCCACGATAGACGATCGCCCACGCGGGCAGCAGAAGAAAGACGGTCACGAACGCGGTGAACGGCAGCAAACCAACCCAATCGAATGAGAACGAGCGGCGAAAGCTCGCCATGCCTGCGGTCGCAAGCGGCGGATTGGTGGTTGTGGTGGTCGCCATACCTATCCTTCATGTCACGAGCGGGTGTAGATCGCCCTAGGTTCACGGGCAAGGCATGACTTGCCCCTACAAATACAGGATATTTTCCACAGGGACGAGGCATGTCTCGTCCGCCAAAAACAACTCTGTCCTGAAACAACGTGGACATGGCAGCGTGTGCCATGTCCAGCGAGTTTAACTGTTCAGTTGATCGATGCAAGTTTAGCCGTAGGTGATGCCGACCTCGGTCGCCCAGTTGTCGCGGATGAACTGCAAGCCGGTTTCGAGCTGCTCAAGCGCCGGGAACAGCACAGGCGCGCCGACCACGGGCAGGCGTTCGAGCAGTTCGTCGGGAATGACACCGCGCTCCATCATATCGTCGAAGCGCACGGGACGGGCGTAGCCTTCCAGCCAGAGCAGGCTGCCTTCGTCGCTGTAGACGAATTCCATCCACAGGCGCGCGGCGTTCGGTCGCGGGGCGTAAGCGTTGATACCGCACAGGTAGACGCCCGCGATGGTTCCGCTGGCGGGGTATACCACCTGAATATCGGCGGCGTCGGCGTTGTTATCGCGGTTGGCAAGCGCGTTATAGTCCCAACGCAGCGAAATCGGGGTTTCGCCGCTGACGAGCTGTGCAGGCGCGAACGCGGTCGGGACAAGGTTGCCGCTTTCCGCAAGCTGGCGGAAGAATTCGAGACCGAGTTCGGGGTTGTCGAGCGTGCCGCCGTTGCCGAGCGCCGCTGCCCATACTGCGTGGGTGTTCTGGCTGCCCGCAACCGGGTCTCCAATGGCGATCAAACCACGCAGGCGGGGGTCGAGCAGGTCGCTCCAATCCTGCGGGACAAAGGGCACGGCGTCGGCGTTGACTTCAAACGCCAGTGTGCCGTAGTAGTTGCCGAACCAGAATCCCTCTTCGTCCTTGATTTCGGCGGGGATGCTGTCCCAGGTCGAGACCTTGTACGGCTGGAGCAGATTGGCTTCCTTCGCCTGCTGACCCCAGATGAAGCCCACGTCGATGACATCCGGGTTTTGAGGACCGGTGTTGCCTGCATTCGCGCGGATCTGCTCGATTTCCTGTGCGGAGCTGGCTTCGGGGGTCAGGTCGGTGTATTCAAGGAAGTCGTACTTCTCGAAGAAAACCTGCTTGATTTCGCCATAGTTCGCCCAATCGTTAGGCAGCGCGGTGGTCGTCAGAGCGCCTTCTGCGCGCGCCGCTTCGATCAGTGATTCCAAGCCGCCAGCCGCTTCGAGGTCAATCGGACCGGGAGCGGGGGGCATCGGCAGTTCGGGCATCGGAGTCGCGGTCGATTGACCGAGCACCGGCAGCCCACGTGCCATGAGTGCCGCGAGAACACTCATCTCAAGGAAACGGCGTCGAGAAAGGTGATTAGAGCGAGCCACGTTTGCTCTCCTTGTCGTTTATAGACAACAATGTCAGTGAAACGATGGAGAGCTTACAGACGAACCTTTAAGGAAGTTTGTGGAGATTGTTAAGAGGATTCACCAACAACGTCTTGCCTCCCCCATGTGCAGCCCATGTCTTCCTTCCCCCCATCGCGTTACCTTCGACACTACGAAGCGACCTGTCTGATGCTGTAATATAAATTGTAATGACAGGCGCGGCTTCGCAGTGGGAGAAATATTACTTTGTGAATTTTGTCACAAAATGGACGTTTTGGCGTTACAATAATTCTGTCTCAGGGAGGTATCCCGGCTATGCGAGCAAAAAATGGAAAAGTATCGACTCGCGCAGTGATTGACAGGCAAGACTTCCAGCAGTTGTTTGACCATCTCAGCGCCCAGGGCTATCAGCTCGTGGGTCCCCGTCTGCGTGACAATGCCATCGTGTATGACGAACTCAGCGCCGTGACTGATCTGCCCATCGGTTATGTGGACGAGCAGGAGAAAGGCAGCTACCGCCTGACGAAGACGGCGCAACCGACCCTGTTCGGCTACGGGCTGGGACCGCAATCCTGGAAAAAATACCTCTTTCCGCCCGTCGTCCGCCTCTGGCAGGCACAGCGCCACAATGGCGGATTCGACGTGATCCCGGAAGACCATGAGCCGCGCCTGCTCGCCCTGATCGGCGTGCGCCCCTGCGAGCTGAAGGCAATCGCCATCCAGGATCGCGTCTTCATGGGGGGTGCCTATGCCGACCCCATCTATCAGGCGCAGCGCGAACAGCTCTTCATCGTCGCGGTCAACTGTGGCAAAGCAGGTGCCACCTGCTTCTGTACGTCCATGGATGCGGGTCCGCGCGCGGCATCCGGCTACGACCTGGCGCTGACCGAAATCCTGGAGGCGAATCGTCATATCTTCCTGGTCGATGCGGGCAGCGAAAAAGGCGAAGCCGTGCTGCGCACCATCCCGCAGCGCCCCGCGACCGACCTGGACATCGCCGCTGGCGAGCGCATCATCGCCCAGACTGCCGAGCAGATGGGGCGGGTGCTGGATACGAACCGCATCAAAGAGATGCTCTACGCCAATTACGAACACGCGCGCTGGGATCAGGTCGCCGCGCGCTGCCTGATGTGCGGCAACTGCACGCAGGTCTGCCCGACCTGCTTCTGCACGACCGTCGAAGATGTCACCGATTTGAGTGCCGCGACCGCCGAACGCCGCCGCGTCTGGGATACCTGCTTCTCGCTCGATTTCTCGTACATCGTCGGCGGCAGCGTGCGCGCCTCACCCAAAGCGCGCTATCGCCAATGGATGATGCACAAGCTGGCGACCTGGATCGATCAGTTTGGCTCGTCCGGTTGTGTGGGCTGCGGGCGCTGCATCACGTGGTGCCCGGTCGGCATCGACATCACCGAGGAAGCGCGTGCCATCCGCTCGGATAGCGAAGATAAACGCTTTACCCCTGCCACAGGAGGGCGAAAACATGAACACGCTTGAGCCGCTGCTGGCAAAACATCCTTTCTTCCAGGGACTTGAATCGGAATATCTGAAGCTGATCACCGGCTGTGCATCCAACATTCGCATGAACGCGGGCGAGTTCCTCTTTCGCGAAGGTGAAGACGCCGATCGCTTCTTCGTCATCCGCGAAGGCAGCGTCAAGCTGGAACTCTTCAGCGGCGGGCGTGGACCCGTCACAATCCAGACGATCCCGGAGGGCGAAATCGTTGGCTATTCCTGGCTGTTTCCACCCTATCGCTGGGTCTTCAGCGGGCGCGCCGTCACGCCCGTGCGTCTGTTCGTCTTCGACGGCTTGTGCCTGCGCGGGAAGTGTGACGACGACCCCAAGCTGGGCTACGAACTGATGAAGCGCTTCTCGCACGTCATGATGGGGCGCTTGCAGGCATCTCGGGTCCAATTGCTCGACCTTTATCAGGTTCGCTAGAAGGGAGACCTGCTCATGACCGCTGTAATGCAAGCACGTCTTCCAGCGCCCGCCCGCCTGCGCGACCCGATGCTGCCCAGCCTGTACCGCCTGGAACGCCTTCAGTGGGACACACGCGATACGTTTTCGATGGACTTGCTGCCGCAAAACGGCGCGGACATGCCCGCCTTCAAGCCCGGTCAGTTCAACATGGTCTATGTGTACGGCGTCGGCGAAATCCCGATCTCGATCAGCGGCGATCCCGGTCGGCGCGATGTCCTCATCCACACGACACGCGCGGTCGGCACCGTCACCCGCGCCATGAGCGAGATGAAAGTCGGCGATACCCTCGGCATTCGCGGACCCTTCGGCACGGCGTGGCCCGTGGACGCGGTGCGAAAGCATGATGTCGTCATCATCGCGGGCGGCATCGGGCTGGCACCGCTGCGCCCCGCCATGTATCGCATCCTGGCGACGCGCGAGCACTTCGGGCGCGTGGTGCTGCTGTATGGCGCGCGCACCCCGGGCGACGTGCTGTATCGCCGCGAACTCAAGCAGTGGCGCTCGGAATTCGATCTCGACGTGTTCGTCACGGTAGACCGTGCGACAGGCAGTTGGCGGGGCAGCGTCGGCTTGGTCACGCAGTTGATCGGGCGCGCGCCCTTCGACCCACTCAACACGGTGGCGATGGTCTGTGGTCCCGAAGTGATGATGCGCTTTACCACGCTGGAACTGGAGAAGCGCGGCATCGACAGGAACAACATCTATATCTCGTTCGAGCGCAACATGAAGTGCGGTGTGGGTCTGTGTGGGCACTGCCAGTTCGGGTCGGTCTTCGTCTGCAAGGAGGGACCTGTCCTGCGCTACAGCCAGATGCAGCACCTGTTGAGCAAGTGGGAAATCTAGGAGGCGCGCGATGCCAGAGAGCAAGAAGCCGAAAGTCGCCGTCTGGAAGTTCGCATCCTGCGATGGCTGCCAGTTAAGCCTGCTGGACTGTGAAGACGAACTGCTGGCGATTGCAGATGCCATCGAGATCGCCTATTTCCCGGAGGCATCCAGCACGGTCATCAAGGGACCCTACGACATTTCGCTGGTCGAAGGCTCGATCACGACGCCGCATGATGCCGAGCATATCCACCACGTTCGCCGCGCCTCGAAGGTGCTGATCACAATCGGGGCGTGCGCGACCGCCGGCGGCATCCAGGCGCTGCGCAACTTCAGGGATGTGCGGCAGATGGTCGCGCAGGTCTATGCGTCGCCCGCTTACATCGAAACCCTGAGCAAATCGACCGCCATCGCCGACCACGTTTTCGTCGATTTCGAGCTGCGCGGCTGTCCGATCAACAAGGCGCAGCTTGTCGAAATCGTCAGCGCCTATCTGCACGGGCGCAAGCCCAACATCCCCCGCTACAGCGTGTGCGTGGAGTGCAAGCGGCGCGGAACGCCCTGCGTGATGGTCGCGGAAGGCGCGCTCTGTCTTGGTCCCGTCACGCAGGCGGGCTGCGGCGCGTTGTGTCCAGCGTATCAGCGCGGTTGTTACGGCTGCTTCGGTCCGACAGAAACGCCCAATCCACGCGCATTGAGCGAGCACTGGAAGGCGCTCGGCACCTCCTCCGATGAGATTGTGCGCCTCTACCGCACCTTCAATGCCTTCGCCGATGCCTTCCGCAAAGAGAGTGAAGCCCATGAAGGATAAGACAGCCACTGTCACGCGGGTGATCAAGGTCGATCAGTTGGCGCGTGTCGAAGGCGAGGGCGCGCTGTATGTCCGGATCAGGAACGATGTCGTCTCCGACGTGAAATTCCGGATCTTTGAGCCACCGCGTCTCTTCGAAGCGTTCCTGCGCGGGCGTGCCTACAGCGAAGCGCCCGACATCACCGCGCGCATCTGCGGCATCTGCCCGGTCGCCTACCAGATGAGTGCGGTACACGCGATGGAGCACGCGCTTGGCGTCAGCGTCACAGGCGCGCTGCGTGATTTGCGGCGGCTGCTCTACTGCGGCGAATGGATCGAAAGCCATGCCCTGCACATCTACATGCTGCATGCGCCGGACTTCCTCGGTTATCCCGATGTCATCCAGATGGCGAAAGACCATCCGGAGACCGTCAAACAGGCGCTCCAGCTCAAGAAGATCGGCAATGAGATCGTGCGGCTGCTGGGCGGGCGCGAAATCCACCCGATCAACGTGCGCGTCGGCGGCTTCTACCATCTGCCCGCGCTGGCGGATCTCCACAGGCTGCGTGAGCAGCTCCAGTGGGCGCTCGACGTCGCATTGGAAACCGTGCGCTGGACGGCGGCGCTGCCCTTCCCGGATATGGAGTATGACTACGAGTTCGTCGCGCTGCATCACCCGGACGAGTACCCGCTCAACGAGGGGCGGCTGGTCTCGAGTCGCGGCTTGAATATCGCCATCGACGAGTACGAGAAACACTTCGCGGAAGAGCACATCGCCCACAGCACGGCGCTGCATTCAGACCTGAAGGGGCACGGCGCGTACTTCGTCGGTCCACTCGCGCGTTACAACCTGAACTTCGAGCAGCTCTCGCTGACGGCGAAAGACGCGGCGCACGCCGCCGGGCTGCCGACATTCTGCCTCAATCCGTTCAAGAGCATCATCGTGCGCGCGGTCGAAACCGTCTACGCCTGCGAACACGCCATCGAGATCATCAATGCGTATGAGCCGCCGCCGCGCCCGGCAGTCGATGTGCAGCCGCGCGCGGGCATCGGCTATGGGGCATCAGAAGCGCCGCGCGGGACGCTTTACCATCGCTATCGCCTGGATGATCGCGGCATGATCCTTGACGCGAAGATCGTCCCGCCGACCTCGCAGAATCAGAAGATCATCGAGGACGACCTCCGTCGTTTCGTCAGCGCGAATCACCACCTGGCGGATGCCGAGCTGACTACGCGCTGCGAGCAGGTCATCCGCAATTACGACCCGTGCATCTCGTGCTCGACGCACTTTCTGAGGCTTCATATCGAGCGGGAGTGAGGCGGGCGCGAAGGAGGCTGGCGTTGTCTGCGCAGTCACAGCCGATCCTCGTCGTCGGCGTTGGCAATGCGGATCGCGGCGATGACGCGGTAGGCATCGCAGTGGCGCGCCGCGTATGTGCCAGCGCGCCGCCGCATGTCGCGGTTCATGAGCAGGACGGCAGCGGGGGCGCGCTGGTTGAACTGCTGCAATCCGCCCTCGCGCCGACCGTCATCCTGATCGACGCGATGGCGTCCGGCGCGCCGCCAGGCAGCGTGCAACGCTTCGAGGTGCAGGACGCCGCGCTGCCGGCATCCTTCCACCTCAGTTCCAGCCACCTCTTCGGCATCGCGGAAGGCATCGAACTGGCGCGGGTGATGGGCTGGCTGCCGCCGCGCATGATCGTCTACGGCGTGGAAGGCGCGGATTACACCTGGCGTTCCCCGCTGTCAGCCGCCGTCTCGGCAGCGGTCGAGCAGCTCGCGGCGCGGGTTGGGGTGGATCTGCGGATGCTCACTGCGTAGCCCCTTTCATCACGCTTTTCACATGACGTTAGGCACATGACCCGCCGTGTGCCGCCCCGAATGCCGGACTCGGCTGCGATTCAGATCTATAATAATTACAGATCGCATTGCGAAAGAGGGGTGAGGAGGTCAATCATGTCCACGACCACTCCTAAGGTTCGTTGGTTCGAAGCGCTGACAATTGCCGATGTTCCACTGGTCGGCGGCAAAAACGCTTCACTCGGCGAGATGACGCACGCGCTCAAGCCGAAAGGCATTCAGGTGCCGGACGGTTTCGCCACGACCGCAAGCGCGTATTGGGAATTCCTCGATTTCAACCACCTGACGGACAAGATCGGAGCGCTCCTGAGCGAGCATCAGCGGGGCGGCATCACGCTGGAGCAGGCGGGCAAGGGCATTCGACGCCTGTTTGCCCATGCCCAGTTCCCACCCGAACTGGCGGACGCCATTCGCCGGCACTACTCGGAACTCTCGGCGCGCTATGACGCCGAGCATGTCGATGTGGCGGTGCGCAGCAGCGCGACGGCAGAAGATCTGCCGCACGCCAGCTTTGCCGGGCAGCAGGAAACTTTCCTCAACATCTCGGGCGAGGCGGAACTGCTGGAAGCCTGCCGCAAATGCTATGCCTCGCTGTTCACCGACCGAGCCATCAGTTACCGCGAGGCGCAGGGCTTCGACCATATGAAGGTCGCCCTTTCGATTGGTGTGCAGAAGATGGTGCGTTCGGACAAAGCATGCTCCGGCGTCATCTTCACCATCGATACCGAGACGGGCTTCCGCGATGCCATCGTCATCAACGGTGCCTGGGGGCTGGGCGAAACCGTCGTGCAGGGTGCTGTCACCCCAGACCAGTTCACGGTCTTCAAGCCGCTGCTGGATCATCCGGAGCTGAAGCCGATCATCGATAAGCAGCTCGGCAGCAAAGAGAAGAAGATGGTCTATGCCATCGGCGGCAGCGACCGGACCAAAACAGTCGAGACAACCACCCAGGAACGCCGCAGCTTCGTGCTGGAAGACGCGGAAATCCTCAGGCTGGCGCGGTGGGCGCAGTTCATCGAAGACCACTATGGGCGTCCGATGGACATCGAATGGGCGAAGGATGGCGAGACAGGCGCGCTCTACATCGTCCAGGCGCGCCCGGAGACGGTGCAGTCGCGCCGAGAAGCCGGCTCGCTCAAGACCTACCGCCTGACCGAGAAGGGCGAACGCCTGCTGACGGGGGTCAGCATTGGCGAGGCTATCGCGGTGGGCAAAGTCTGTGTCATCAAGAACGTGCATGAAATCGACCGCTTTGAAGACGGTTCGATCCTGGTGACGGGCATGACGGACCCTGACTGGGTGCCGGTCATGCGGCGCGCGGCGGGCATCATCACCGATTACGGCGGTCGGACGTGTCATGCGGCAATCGTCAGCCGCGAGCTGGGCGTCCCGGCAGTCGTCGGCACGAGCGAAGCGACGCATGTGTTGAAGACGGGGCAGGAGGTCACGCTCTCGTGCGCCGAAGGCGACCAGGGCTACATCTATGACGGCATCTTGAAGTACGAACAGGTTGAGCAGGACATCCGCGCCATCCCCACCACGCGCACGCAGATCATGATGAACCTGGGCGACCCGGCGGCGGCATTCCGCTGGTGGCGGCTGCCCTGCGCGGGCATTGGTCTGGCGCGCATGGAGTTCATCATCAGCAACATCATCAAGATTCACCCCATGGCGCTCGTCCACTTCCACGAGCTTCAGAACAGCGCCGTCCGCGCCAAAATCGAATTCATGACGCGCGGCTATGCCGATAAGACCGAATACTTCGTCGATCACCTGGCGCGTGGGATCGCCAAGATCGCCGCCTCGCGTTACCCCGACCCGGTCATCGTGCGTCTGAGCGACTTCAAGACCAACGAGTACGCCAACCTGATCGGCGGTGCCGAATTTGAACCGGAAGAGTCGAACCCGATGCTCGGCTTCCGGGGCGCGTCGCGCTATGCACACCCGCTTTACCGCGATGGCTTCGCGCTGGAATGCCGCGCCATCCGGCGCGTGCGAGAAGAGATCGGCATGAGCAACGTGATCGTGATGGTGCCGTTCTGCCGCACGCTGGAAGAAGCCGACCAGGTGCTTTCGGTGATGGGTGAACACGGGTTGACGCGCGGTGTCAATGGGCTGCAAATCTATGTCATGGCGGAAATCCCGTCGAACATCCTGCTCGCCAAAGCGTTTGCAAAGCGCTTTGACGGCTTCTCGATTGGCAGCAATGACCTGACTCAGCTCGTGCTGGGCGTAGACCGCGACTCTTCGCTGCTGGCACCGCTCTTTAACGAGCGCAACGAAGCGGTCAAGCTGATGATCTACAACCTGATCCAGGATGCGCACGAGGTCGGCAGCAAGGTCGGCATCTGCGGGCAGGCACCGAGCGACTTCCCGGAATTCTCGGAATTCCTGGTGCGCTGCGGCATCGACTCGATTTCGCTCAACCCGGACAGCGTCCTCAGGATGAAATGGGTGGTGGTCAATCAGGAACTGGAACATGAGGCAGTGACGGATTTCTCCGTCTGAAGCAGACGGCGAAAGGCAAGTCATCATGCGTTACGACGTCGCCATTGTCGGCGGCGGCGTGGTTGGATGCGCCCTCGCCTACGCGCTGACGCGCTATCAACTCAATACGCTCCTGATCGAAAAAGCCTGCGATGTCGGCTTCGGCACCAGCAAGGCGAACAGCGGCGTTATTCACGGCGGGCATCACAGCCGCGCGGGCACGCTGCGCGGCGACCTGGAATGGGCGGGCAACCGTCAATGGCTGCTGCTCTGCCGTGACCTCGGCATCGGCTTCCGGCAGGTCGGGGAGCTGATGCTGGCACTGAGCGACGCCGATGTCCCGGTGCTGGAAGAGTACAAACGGCAGGGCGATGCGCGCGGCGTGCCAGGTCTCACCCTTTGGGATCGCCAGCAGGTGCGCGACGACACGCCGAGCATCACTGAGGACATGGTCGCCGCGCTCTACGCCCCAACCACCGCCGTCATCAACCCCTACGAAGCCTGCTTCGCGCTGTTCGACCATGCGCGGGCGAACGGGCTGCGCGTCGCGCTCGATCACGCGGTCACGGGGATCGCCGCCGTACAGGATTCCTGGGTTGTGCAGACGCAGGGTGGCGATTTCGAGGCGGATTTTGTCCTCAACGCCGCCGGGCTGTACGCGGACGAGGTCGCGGCGATGGCGGGTGTCGGAACGTTCGATATCCATCCGCGTAAGGGCGAAGAACTGCTGCTTGATAAACGCCTGGAGGGCATCGTCCGCCACATCATCTTTCCCTGCCCGACGCCGATCTCGAAAGGTATCCTCGTCATCCCGACGCTTGACGGCACGATCATGATCGGACCGTCCGCGCAGGAGGTGACGGCGAAGGACGAGGTGACCACGACGATGGAAGGGGGGAGCGAAGTCTTCGCCGGGGCACAGCGCCTGGTACCCGGCATCCAGATGCGCGACTGTATCGCCGAATTCGCGGGCTTGCGCGCCATCGCGGATGGCGACGACTTCATCATCGGCACGACGGTGGCGCATGGGTTCGTCAATGTCGCGGGCATTCAATCGCCGGGGCTGACCGCAGCGCCCGCCATCGCCGAGCGTGTTTGTGCCATCCTGCGCGATGAGGGCTTGGCGCTGCGCCCGAAGACGACGTTTGTCTCGCTCCCCGCCGTTCGTGCGCGCTTCGCCGGGCTGACGACCGAGGAGCAGGCGCGTCTGAGCGCGCAGGACGCGCGTTACAGCCACATCATCTGCCGCTGCGAAGGCATCAGCGAGCGCGAGATCATCGACGCCATCCGCGCGGGCGGGAATACGCTGGATGGCATTAAGTTTCGCACGCGCGCCGGGATGGGGCGCTGCCAGGGCGCGTTCTGCGCGTGGCGCTGCATGGCGCTTCTGGCGCAGGAACGGCAAACACCTTTGCACACGCTGACGAAGCGCGGCGGCGGTTCGTGGCTGGTCTGCGCGCGCCCGGAGGAGCCATCATGATCAGCGATAAACCGCATCATTTGCGCCAGCAGTATGATGTCGTGGTGACGGGTGCGGGTCCAGCGGGCATGGCGGCGGCGATTGGCGCGTCTGAAGCGGGCGCGGCGCACGTGCTGATCATCGACCGCGAACGTGAGGCGGGCGGCATCCTTCAGCAGTGCATCCATCAGGGTTTCGGGATGCACCACTTCGGCGAAGAGCTGACGGGACCGGAGTATGCCCAGCGCTTCCTCGCCCAGGTCGAGGCACATGGTATCGACATCATCACGGATACGTTCGTGGATGTCGCGCGGTCGGATAAGACGCTCAAGCTGATGTCCGCCCATGAGGGCGTTCGCGTCATCTCGGCGGGCGCGGTCGTCCTGGCGACCGGTGCGCGCGAACGCACACGCGGCGCAATCCGCCTGCCAGGCACGCGCCCGTCGGGCATTTACACCGCCGGGGTGGCGCAGCGCTTCGTCAATATGCTTGGCTGTCTGCCGGGGACACGTGCGGTTATCCTCGGTTCCGGAGACATCGGGCTGATCATGGCGCGGCGGTTGGCGCTGGAAGGCGTCGAGGTCGTCGGCGTCTACGAGATCATGCCGCACCCCAACGGGCTGAACCGCAATATCGTTCACTGCCTGCACGATTTCGACATCCCACTCCATCTCTCGACGACCGTCGTCGAAGTGCACGGACGTGACCGCCTGGAGAGCGTAACGGTCGCGCCGGTCGATGATCAGCGCGTTCCGATCATGGCGCAGGCAGCGCAGATCCCCTGCGACACGCTGCTGCTCGCCATCGGGTTGATCCCGGAGCGCGAACTGGCGGACGGATTACGCCTGCGGATGGACACGGTGACCGGGGGACCCCTGGTCAGCAGCACGATGGAAACCTCGCAGGACGGCATTTATGCCTGCGGCAACGGCGTGCATATTCATGATCTGGTCGATTTCGTGACGCAGGAGTCGCTGCTGGCGGGGCACAGCGCGGGAGACAGCCTGTTTGGGCGGCGCCCGCCCGTCGATAACGTGCGCATGATCCCCGGCGAGAATGTCGTCTCGTGTGTCCCACACACAATCTCGACCGACCGAGAGCACACGGTCTATCTGCGCGTGCGGAGGGCGCTCGACAAATGCGCGATACGCTTCGGCGAGATCTACGAGAAGAAGCTGCGCTATGTCTTTCCAGCGGAGACGGTGACCGTTCGACTGACGCCGCGCTTCCTGGCGCGCTTCCCTGGTGGCGCGCTGCGCATCGACATCCTCCCACGCCAGGGCGCGCGCGGAGATGAGGAGGCAGCATGACCAGCACGATCACCACCTACCTGTGTATTGGCTGTCCCCTCGGCTGCCGCCTGGAAGTCGAAGAAGAGGACGCCCAGATCGTCGCCGTGCGTGGGTTCTCCTGCAAGCGCGGCGAGGAGTACGCGCTCCAGGAACACACCGACCCGCGCCGCATGGTCACCACGACGGTCGCCATCACGAATGGACGCTGGGCACGACTGCCCGTCAAGACGACGGCGGCGGTGCCAAAAGAGCACGAGCGCGCCGTCTATGCCGCGCTGCGGAGCGTGGTGATGCGCGCGCCCATCCGCCTGGGCGATGTAGTCGTCGGCAACATTCGAGGGCTTGGCGTCGATGTCGTCGCCACGCGGGATATGTCTGAAGGAGATGGCGTGTGAGCCATCTCACAATTGAGCGTTTGAACTGAGGACAAGGGGCTTAAGCCCCTTGTCTACGCGGACGCAGCTTTACCCAGCAGGGAAGCAGGTGAGCGTCGTCCCGTTATCCGAGCAGGCGAAGTTCTCGGCGAGTTCCGATTCGCCATTCCGCAGCACGACGACCTGGGCGGATTGCCAGCGCGCCGATGCCGGGAGAATGCCGCGTACCGTCCAGTTGCCATTCGGGCAGCCCGCTTCTTTCGGCGACGGACTGATCGGCGTCGGCGAAATGAGCGACGGATCTGGGATACGAATGTAGACGTCGGCGTTGCCGTTGCTGTCCGCCTGGAGCGGCGCAGAAGTCAGCGTGACGCTCAGGCGCAGCGGATTGCGTCCCGGCGCGACATTGCCGCCCCGATTGACGCACTCGGCATACACAATGGCTCGTGCGGTCAGCACGGTGACCGTTTCGTTATTGTCGGTGTTGCCCAACCCGCGAATGACGCCGCTCAGGATGAATGAGCCGCGCCCAAAGCTGAAGACCCCGCTGATCGCCGCATAAACGGGCATCACGGTTGCGACCAGAATCAACACAGCGACCAGAATCGTAAGCAGTCTCTTTTGCATCTTCCCCCACTCCTCATTTAAGAGAGTAATCCCAAGCGTAGTTCTAGTCCCCCTCACGTTACAATCGCCTTACAGCGACCGTAATGTTTGAGGATTCGTACGAATTCGACGAATTTCTAACGGTGTGAGTGGGGAAGCGGCGCAGATTTGCCGTATACTGCGTAGATATTTTTCTTGCCGGTTGGATTTTTGCCCATGACACCTCACGAACATCCGATCATCAGCAATCGCTACCAATTGATCACGCAGCTTGGCGAGGGCGGGATGGGCGTCGTCTACCGCGCTTTTGACCACCTGAACCGCCAGACGGTCGCCCTTAAACGTGTGCTCAACCTGGGCAAAGCTGATCCTGGGACCGAAGCTGGCTACACACAGACGCGGATGGCGCTGGCGAATGAGTTCCAGATGCTCGCCTCGCTCCATCACCCCCACATCATCAGCGTGCTGGATTACGGCTTTGACGCCGAGCGAAACCCGTACTTCACCATGACGCTGCTGGAAAAGCCGCGCTACTTCCTCGCTGCCGCCAGGGATGCCACACTGCATGAGCGCGTCGGGCTGCTGATCCAGGCGCTGGAGGCGCTGGCGTATACGCATCGGCGCGGCATCATCCACCGCGACCTGAAGCCGGAAAACATCCTCGTCACGACCGAGAATGAGGTCAAAATCCTCGATTTCGGCTTGGCGCTGCTGCGCGATACACGCCAGGACGATGACACGATCTCCGGCACCTTTGCCTACATGGCACCGGAGGTGCTGCTCGGCGGCGATATCACCGAGCGCGTGGATCTTTACGCCATCGGCATGATGGCATACGAGCTGTTCGCAGGGCGGCATCCTTTCAATAAGGAGAGCCTGGCGCTGTTGATGAATGACATCCTGCAGAAGCCGGTCACTCTGCTGCAACTGGAGTCGCCGTCCGACCTGCCGTTCATCATCGCGCGGCTGCTCGCCAAAAACCCGGACGACCGCTACCAGACCGCTCATGAGGTCATCGCCGCCCTGAGCGCCGCGATTGACCAGCCCGCGCCGCCGGAAAGCATCGCCATCCGCGAAAGCTTCCTCAAAGCGGCGCAGTTCATCGGGCGCGAGAGCGAACTCGCCCGCCTGAAGGACGCGCTGTCCGGCGCGCTGGCGGGGCGCGGCAGCACCTGGCTGATCGGCGGCGAAAGCGGCGCGGGCAAGTCGCGCCTGTTGAGCGAAATCCGCACGCTCGCGCTGGTCAAGGGCGCGCAGGTGCTGCAAGGACAGGGCGTGCTGGAAGGCGGCTTGGCATATCATGCCTGGCGGCAGCCGCTGCGTCGTCTCGCGCTCTCCAGCGACCTGAAGGACTTTGAGGTGGGCGTCCTCGAACAGGTCATCCCCGATATTGGCGAGCTGCTGGGGCGCAGCGTGCCGCCCATCCCGCAGTTGGATGGCGCGGCGGGGCAGCAGCGCCTCTTGCAGGCGATAGTCGATCTGTTCCGCGACCAGAAGCAGCCCGTCGTGCTGATCCTGGAAGACCTGCAATGGATGGTCGAGAGCCTGGATGTCCTGCGTATCCTCATCCCCCTCACGGAAACGCTCCCGCTGCTGATCCTGGGCGACTACCGCAACGACGAGCGTCCCGCACTGCCGGACGAACTCCCCGGCGCGCAGGTCATCCAACTGGAACGTCTCGGCGATGAGGGCATCGTCCAGTTGACGACCTCGATGCTCGGCGAACAAGGCAAGCAGCCCCAACTAATCGCGCTGCTCAAGAAAGAGACCGAGGGCAATGTCTTCTTCCTGGTCGAAGTCATGCGCGCGCTGGCGGAAGAAGCAGGCAGCCTGGGCAAGGTCGGGAGCGCCGCGCTGCCGGATCATGTCTTTGCGGGTGGCATTCAGCAGGTCATCCAGCGCCGCCTGAGTCGGGTCGGCGATGGCGACCGCGCGCTGCTGCGCCTGGCGGCGACCGCCGGACGCCAGCTCGACCTCAAGCTGCTGGCGGCGCTGAGTCCCGCCACGACCGATGCGCAGTGGGATGAGTGGCTGACCGCCTGCACCAACGCCGCCGTGCTGGACGTTCACAACGAGCGCTGGCAGTTCGCGCACGACAAGCTGCGCGAGGGCATCCTCGTCGGGCTGACCGACGACGAACGTCGGGCGCTCCATCGCCAGGTGGCGGAGAGCCTGCAAGTGCTGCACGCTGACGAACTGACTGAGTACGCCGCGCTCATCGCGGATCATTACGAAGAAGCGGGCGATCTGCTCGCCGCGGTGCCCTGGCTGGAACGCGCGGGCAAACACGCGCAGGCGTCCTACGCACCACAGGCAGCCATCAGTTATTATCGCGCCGCTCTGGAACACGCGCCTGCCAGCGCGGAGGTGAGCGAAAGCCGCTTGCAGGTTCTCGATGGGCTGGGGACGATGCTGAACTGGCAGGCGGAATATGACGACGCCATCACCATCTTCAGGCGGATGGCTGCCAGCGCTGAACAGGCAGGCGACGCGATGGGGCAGGCGCAGGCGCACCTCGGCATCAGCACCGCGCTGATCTATCAGGGCGACTTTCATGGTGCGACCGAAAGCGCTGGCGCAGCCGAAAAGATCGCCCGTGCCCATGACCTGCGCCTGAAGATCGCGCAGTCGATCTTCGTCAAAGGCTGGAACGCCTTCCGCACGGGCGAATTTGACGCGGCGCTGGCGATTGCCGATGAGGTGCTGACGATCTGCACGCCGCTCAACCATCGCCCGCTGATGGCGCAGTGCCTGAACATGATGGGTGGCATTCAGTACACGCTGGGAAATTACGAGCAGGCAGGGCAGCACTTCGCCCGTGCCTCGGAAATCCAGCAGGATCTGGGTGACCGCAGCCAGGCGATGGCGCTCATCAGCAACGTGGGGGCGGTCGCGGATGCGCGTGGCGATTTCCGCGCGGCGTTCGACGGCTACCAGGAGGCGCTGCGCATCGCGCGTGAGATCGGGCTGCGCGATGCGGAAATGCTCTACCTGAGCAACCTGGGCGGCGCGTGCCTGCACCTGGGCGATCTGAAAGCGGCGGAAACCCACCTGACGCAGGTGATCGAGATGGCGAAGTCGGTCGGCTTCGGGCAGCTTGCCGAGACGCACCGCTTCCTGGCAGAAACGCAGCTCGCGCTCTTCAAGCCAGGCTCCGCCCTGCAATCTGCGCTCAAATCGCTGGCGCTGGCAAAAGAGGTGGAGTCGCCGGAGTTTCTTTCGGCAGGCTGGCGCGCGCTGGGCGAGGTCATCGCCCGCATGGGGATCTCGGTCGATCTGGATGGCAGGACGTGGGACGCGCCCGGCGCGTACGGCGAAAGCCTGCGCATCAGCGAAGAAAGCAAGATGGAAGGTGAGCGCGCGCGCACGCTCACCGCCTGGGCGCGCTACGAAGCCGCGCAGGGCAGCGCCGAACGCGCGGAAACGCTGCGGCAGGAAGCCCGCGAGATCTTCCGGCGAATTGGTGCTGCGCTGGAAGCAGATCGGGTCAGCTAGGATACCTGCGCATATCGAGTGTTTGCGCGCACTAACCACCCTCGGTATAATCCTGCGCCGTAGCCACCCTTTCGGGAGACAAGGTCGTATGGATCTCAACAAAGCAGGGCTGAGTGATGCCGGGCAGGTAGGGGACGCCCCGGTGGAACCAGCAGAGCAGATGCCGACTTCGCCTACAGCCGAGGCTGTAAGCGAGACAGCGCCCGTCGAAAGTGCCCCTGAATCGGCGGAATCCGTGAACCACGTTACAACCGCCGCCGCCAGCGCCGAAGCCCCAGAGCCTGAGGTGATCGCGGAAGCGCAGGGCGACGACGCCAGCCAAAGCGCACCTGCGGAGGTCAGCCCTGCTGAGTCCACGCCCGCGCCGGCAGCCGCCGCGCACGCAAGCGAGGAACCTGGTGCCGTGCCGGAACCCCTCGCCGAGGTGACCGATGAGCCGCCCTCAACATCAGACGTCGCAGCCGAACCCGCTGCCGCGCCGGAACCCTCCGCCGAGGTGACCGACGAGACGCCCTCGACATCAGAAGCCGCAGCCGAACCCGTAGGAGATGCTGCGCCGTCTGCTGTGGAGGCTGCCGCGCCCGCCGTCTCACCCTCTGGGTTGAAGCGCGGCGATGTGGTCGAAGCGACCATCGTCTCGACCTCGCCTGTGCAGATCGTTGCCCAGATCAAAGAAGGGGTCGAGGGGATCATCACCTCGCACGAAATCGAGAAGATGAGCCGTCAGAACCTGGAGGCGCTCAAGGTCGGCGAGCCGGTGACCGTCTACGTCGTCAATCCGCACGACAAGGATGGTCGCGTCATCGTCTCGATCAACCGCGCGCTCGAAGAACTCGATTGGAAGCAGGCGGAGGAATACCGTCAATCGCAGGACCCGTATGAGACGCGCATCGCCGGTTACAACAAGGGCGGTTTGATCGCGCGCTTCGGTCGGCTGCGTGGGTTCATCCCCCAAAGCCAGTTGAGCGGCGACCGCCGCCGTCCCGGTGAAAACGAGACGCCGGAAGAACACTACAGCAAGATGATCAACGAGGCAATCACCATCAAGGTGATGGAAGTGGATCGTCAGCGTAATCGCCTGATCCTTTCCGAGCGTATGGCATCGCGCGAATCGCGCGAGAAGCGCAAGGAAGCGCTGGTCAACCAGCTCACCGTCGGCGAAGTCCGCACCGGGCGCGTCGTCTCGCTGGAAGACTTCGGCGCGTTCGTCGATATTGGCGGTGCCGAAGGTCTGGTGCATCTGACCGAGATTTCCTGGCAGCATGTCACGCACCCGCGTGACGCGCTCAAGCCGGGCGAAGAGGTCAAGGTCGAAGTCATCAGCATCGACAAAGAGCACAAGCGCATCGGCTTGAGCATGAAGCGCCAGCGCCCCGACCCCTGGGATACCATCGCGGTGTCTTACGAAGTCGGGCAGCTCGTTCAGGGCATCGTCACCAAGCTGACCAAGTTCGGCGCGTTCGTGCAGTTGGTCGATATGCCGGAGATCGAGGGCTTGATCCACATCTCCGAGTTGAGCGAGCGGCGCGTCAACACCCCGCGGGAAGTCGTCAACGAGAACGACAAGCTGACGCTTCGCGTGGTCAAGATTGATGTCAAGGAACGGCGTTTGGGCTTAAGCCTCAAGCGCGTGAACTCGGCGGAGTATCTCGACCGCGACTGGGGAAACTAGAGCCGGGTTAAACTAGAGCCGGGTTAAACGGACGGCATGAATGCCGTCCCTACAGGATCGTGGATGCAGGGACGCCATTCATGGCGTCCGTGCCACGCTGATCAGGGGGCGCAGTAACATGCGCCCCTTTTGTTTGCATAAGCAGCGATGATGACTCATCGAACGACCAGCTTGCGACGGCGCGCTCTTTCCCCCATCATCATGTGCAAATTCAGGCTATTGACCGAAAGGCGAAGACCATGCGCATCGGGATGATCGGATCAGGTACGGTGGGCACGAGCTTGGGAACGGCGTGGGCGAGTCATGGACATCAGGTCATGTTCAGCTCGCGTGAGCCGGGCAGTGCGGAGATGATGGCGCTGGTGGCGGCGGCAGGCGCGAACGCGCGCGCGGGCACGCCGAGCGAGACACTCGCATTTGGCGAGGTGATCGTCATCGCGATCCGCTGGGACTACCTGCCATCCGTCGTGGCGGGCGCGGGCGATTGGTCGGGCAAGATCGTGATCGATGCCACCAATCGCTTTGGCGCGTCGGTGTCGGGCAAATCGGCGGCGGAAGATCTGGCAGCGCTCGCCGTGGGCGCGCATGTCGTCAAGGCGTTCAATACGATTGGCGCGGAACAGATGCCGCACGGACAGATCGACGGTGAGCAGTTGAGCATGTTCATCGCGGGTGACGGCGTGGGCAAGGCGAGTGTGATGCCGCTGGTCTCGCAGCTTGGCTTCCGCCCGATTGATGTTGGCGGGCTGGACAAGGCGCGCCTGCTGGAGACTCTGGCGGAGCTGTGGGTGAGTCTGGCGCGCGGGGGGATGGGGCGTAACTTCGGCTTTCGCGTGGTGGGTGGCTGATGAAACAGCAAAGAACCAGGGCGGTCGAACACGCCGACCGCCCTGGGCGCACAGGCAAAATACTGCTGCGAATGGGGGGCTAGCGCCTCACGTCCCCCAATCCGAAATTGACGTCAGCGCGATTTCCGGCTGCGTGGGGTCATTCGTCTGCACACGGACGCGGAACTCATGCGGTCCGCCCATGCCTTCTGACATCGAGTAGCGCAGCAGGACGGTCGCTTCTTCTCCGGGCGGGATGGTCGTCGAACTGACGACTGCTCTGGGCGGTCAACACCCTTCCACGAGTTCGACTCGCGGCTCCCCGAGGATACGCAGCGGCTGGTCGCCGACATTGCGGACACGATAGACGCTTTCGACCTGCTGGTTGAAAGCGACCACGCCGTGATCGACGCGCGTCTGGTCGAATTCGGCGCGCGGCGCACCCGCGACTTCCGGTACAAACGGTTCACGACGCCCGACCGTCAGCAGCGCGGTGGCGATTGCCAGGACGATGACGACCGCCCCGGCGACGACAGCGGGCAGCAGCCATGCCGGGCGCTGTGCCACTTGCTTACGTTTGCTCATAGATCTCCTCCCCGATGAAGCAGGCACAGTAGTATGCCTAGCGTATGAGGAAGGACGGACGCGGTCAACGTGTCAGATGACACGATTGCGGGTGAAGGATGATACTAGCCGCCGCTCGCCTCCTCCATCAGCCGCTCTTCTTCCAGCGTCATCATGCGTTGCCGTCCGCGCTGGTCGTCATCCCACAACGTCTTGATGTAGGCGAGGACATGGAGGATTTCGTCCTCGCTGAGGACGGTGCCGAACGGCGGCATGGGATAGAAGCGATTCGGATCGGCAAAGCCACCTTCGGTCACATAGCCGATGAGCAGCGCGTCGCTGTGATGCCAGGTGTGCCCCGTCCCATCGTGGGGCGGCGCACCATAGCGCCCGGTCGCGTCTGGTTGGAGGGGCGCGGCGGGGAACTGCCCCTCACCGTTCGCCCCATGACAGGCGGCGCAGCGCTGCCCATAGACCGCGCGCCCCTGCTCGATCTCGTTCGGCGTGAATTCGCGCTCGAAGATCAGGATGCGCGGCTCTGGTTCGATGATCGCCATCGCCTGCGTATGCGGCGGCTCGGCAGGCGCACAGGCAGCGAGCAGGAGCGCCAGGGCAAGCAGGATAGTCAGAAGCATGTTGTCGAGTGCCCGCTACGCGGCGGGCATCGCTGCCGTAAAGAGCTGACAGAGATTCTGGTCGGAGGCGGCGAAGATGTAGGTCAGCGATTCGCCGTCGCGCACGAACGAGCCGCTCCCGGCACACGGCTGGAGCGTGGCGCTTTGCGCACCCATCCGCGCGCCATTGCTGCCGAGGGCGCAGGGCAGCAGATTATTGGCGACGCGCGTGGTGTTGAGCACGGCGAGCGCGCCGATGCTGGGCACCTGCCCCTGGAGGATGTTGCCGAGGTTCGCCGGGGTGTAAATGCGCGCGGCGACTGCGCCAACATTGCTGTAGCAGCCGATCATGCTGTCAATCTGGCTGATGACACCCGCCAGCACCGGGTCGCCGGTGAGGAGCGATGCGCTGCCGCCGAGCGAGGTGATGGCGCTGGTGATGTTGGCAGCATCGGTCGCCGTATAGCCATAGTTCGAGAGGTTGGGCAGGAAGCGCTGCGCAGCCGAGGCATCGAACTGCGTATCGCCCGTCGTCGGGACGGCACCGCCGACGATTTGTCCCAAGCCGCTGCATCCTGCCAGCACCCCGATCAACAGCCCAAGGCTGAGAAGTCGCATCATCATAGATCGTTCGCTCCCAAATCAAACCTGTCGCAGACCCCATTATAGGCGTGTTCCGCGCCAGAGATCGCCCCAATGGTGAGGGGGGCAGCGCTACGCCCCGATAAACTCGTCGAGACCGGCGAGAATGCCTTCGACTTCGCTGGGCTGCATGTCGCCCATGTGCGCGATGCGGAAGGTCTTGCCCTTGATCTTGCCGTAGCCCTTGTCCATCGACCAGCCCTTGCCGCCCATGAACTTCGCCATCTCGTCCACGTCGATGCCGCGCGCCTGGTTATCGACGGTCGTCACCGTCGGCGAGCGGTAGCCCTCCTGCGCGAACAGCCCGAACTCCCGCGAGATCGCCCAGGCGTGGGTCATATCGCGCATCTGCATGTGGCGCGCCCAGCGTCCTTGCAGCGTTTCGGCGAGGATGTCGTCCAACTGCGCTTCCAGCGCGAACATCAGCGCGACGGGCGGCGTCGAAGTCGTGTTGTTCTTCTTCGCGCTTGCCTCCCAATCGACAAAGTCGAAGTAGTAGCCGCGATTCGTGACGGTCTTCGCGCGCTCCAGCACGCGGTCGCTGACGCTGGCGAGCGCCAGACCGGGCGGCAGTGCGAACGCCTTCTGCGAGGACGTGAGCGCCAAATCCACGCCCCAGGCGTCGGTGCGGAATTCCGCGCCCATGATGCCGCTGACCGTATCGACCAGGATCAGCGTGTCTTCGTAAGGGCGGATGACATCGGCAATTGCCTTCACGTCGTTGGTCACGCCCGTGCTGGTCTCGTTGTGCGTGATGCAAACGGCGTCGTAACGTTCGCGTTTGAGCGCATCGGCGACCATGTCGGGCGTGTGTGCCTGCCCCCAGGGGACTTCGATCACATCGACCTCTTTGCCGTTGAGACGGCTGACATCCACCCAGCGCTCGCTGAACGCGCCGCCGACCAGGTGCAGCGCCTTGTGCCCGTCGCGGATGCAGTTGCGCGATGCCCCCTCCCACAAGCCCGTGCCCGACGAGCCGCTGATGAAGACGCGGTACTGGGTCAGGAATGCCTGCTTGAGTTTGTCTTGCAGCCGTGCGAACAGGTCGGCGAAGGCGGTCGTGCGATGCCCGATCATCCACTGCGCCTGGGCATCCAGGATTTCGGGACGGACTTCGACGGGACCGGGGATGACGAGCCGTTTGTGCTTATCACTGCGCATGGAATTGCCTCGATTGGTGGACAAACAACCAGCGATATTGTACGTCTGGTCGAAGCAAACTCAATCGCCAAGTCGCGCCTGCGCTGGTACTATTGTTCGCATGTTGAGCCATTTTGCCGTCGGGACACACACGCCATGCCCGCATTTGAAATTCGCAAAGTCGAAACCGAGCGCGATTATCGCGCATTCTTCAATTTCCCGTGGACGATCTACAAGGACGATCCGAACTGGGTGCCGCCGCTCCATTCGATGCGCGCTGATGTGCTGGACAGGAAGCGCGGCGCGGCGTGGGAATACATGGAGGGCGAATACTTCTGCGCCTGGCGCGGCGATACGCTGATCGGCACGGTCGGCGCGGTCATCAACCATCGCTATAACGAGTTTCAGGGCGAACGGCTCGGCTGGTTTGGCGCGTTTGAATGTATCGACGACCAGGACGTGGCAACGGCGCTGATCGATACGGCGAGCGAATGGGTGAAAGCGAAAGGCTACCCCATCATTCGCGGTCCCCAGACCTTCACGCCGACGGAAGATGTTGGCTGTCTGGTGGATGGTTACACCCGCCCGGTGCTGCTGATGCCCTACCAGCCGCGCTACTACCCGCGTCTGATCGAAGGGGCGGGGCTGCACAAAGTCATGGATGTCTACAGCTTTTATCTCGACCAGGGGCAGGCGCGCGAAAACGGGCTGCACGACCGCCTGGCGCGCATCGCGGGCAGCATCATGAAGCGCAGCAAGATCAGCATTCGCCCCGCCAACCCCCGGCGCATGAAAGACGAATTCGCCCTCATCAAGGACATCTACAACACCGCCTGGGAGAAGAACTGGGGCTTTACCCCGCTGACGCCGCGTGAGCTGGATAACCTGGTTAATGGGCTGGGCTTGATCGTCGATCCGCGCCTGCTCTACTTCGCCGATGTCGAGGGCGATCCGGCGGGCTTCATCCTGGCGGTGCCCGATCTCAATGTCGCGCTGCAAAAGGCGTACCCGCGCCCAAGCGAACCAGAAGTCCTGTCGCTGCTCAAGGTGCTGTGGCACTGGAAGGTGCGCAAGGTGATCGACGGAGTGCGCGTGCCGCTGATGGGCGTCAAGGAGAAGTATCGCGGGCGAGGGGTAGACGCGGTGATGTATTCCAGCATCCTACGCGCCATTACCGACATCGGGTATTATCATTCGGACTCTGGCTGGATTTTGGAGACCAATGAGGCGATGGTCAGCATCGCCAAGAACTTTGGCAGCCAGATTTACAAGACCCATCGACTGTATGAAAAGGCACTCTGAGCATGGCGAAGATTCTGATCGTGGATGATGAACCGTTGACCCTTGAGATGTTGGCGACCTTCCTCAAGATCATCGGGCACGAGACGCTTGAAGCCCTGAACGCGCACCAGACCCGCGACCGACTTGCCATCCATGTGCCGGATGCGATCCTGCTCGATATCATGCTGCCGGATTCCAATGGTCTCGATCTGTGCAAGGAAATACGTCAAAATCCGGTGCTGGCGACGCTGCCGATCATCATCATCTCGGCATCCGCGCCCCCCCGGATCGCCGAGGCAGAAGAAGCGGGCGCGACCAGCTACCTGGCGAAGCCCGTCAAGCTGAGTGACTTGCGCATGAAGCTGGAAAGCGTTGGAGTCAAGTAGGGGAATCCCCGCCCAGGAGGGTAGAATGGACACTCTGCTCGACATTTACCAGCATGCTTTTGGACTGGTGAACGCTTTCCAGCCGCCGACGACCGGCATCGTGTATCGCATGTTGTCCGTCGCGACATTCTCGGATAGCTTCCTGCTCACCATTCACATCCGCGATGATGCAGCCTCGACGGCGAAACTGGTTCGCCTGCGCCATCTTGGCGAGCAGGAGCCGGATTGGATCTTGACCGCGTTCAGACTTCAGCGCGCGAATCAAGCGCTGCCTGAGACACTTCCTAACGGGGTTGATCCGAATATTGAGGAGCGCCCCCTCAGCGCGTCACAGGTCGCCTGGTTCAAACATGAGATGGCGCGCATCGACGCGGCGAAGCTCGTCTCGTGCGGGCGTGGCTACGAACGCGATGGTCACGCCCGCCGCTGCTGGGTCTGCCGCCCTGATGCTGCCGACCATGTTTTTGACGAGTGGGCAGGCGACGAGCGCGCGCATCCCGACGTGTTCGCGTTTGGGCGGGCGGTCTATCGCCTGGGAGCGAGCGTGATGCGGGCACGCTTCAGCCTCGGCTGCCTGGTGCCGCAGCAGCACACGCTCTACGATACACGGCATGGACTGCCGTTTGTGGCGGACCAGCACTGCTATCTGGAGCACTACCTCTTCGATCTGGTGATGTAGCGTCCGCTTATCCTTCAGCCACGGGTTCCTGCACGTACGCAATTCGCTCAAGCTCCTCAATCGCGGCGCACGACTGCGCATCCCGGCGGATGACCTCCGACAGTTTGCGGGCGCTCGCGCGGTAGCCCGACACGTCCAGAACCTTCTGGATCGCCTGTCGGATGGCGGGCGGCTCCGCCTTGGGCGAAACGTGCAGCCCCGCGCCGCGCGCCGCCACGCGGGCGGCATTGCCGGGTTGGTCGCGCCCAACCGGGATGCAGACCAGCGGCACGCCCGCTGCCAGCGCGCGGATGACCGTCCCATGCCCGGCATGGGTGACGACCGCCGCAGCGTACGGGAAGACCTGCGCGTGTGAGATGTAACGGCGCAGCACGACATTGGGCGTCGCGCGCAGGCGTGCCGGGTCGATGGCGGGTCCGACCGTGACCAGGGCACGCACGGGCAGCTCCGCACATGCGTCGATCACCCGCTGCAAGATGGCTTCATGCGCCTGGTAGGTGGTGCTGAAGCTGACGACGACCAGCGGGCGCTCGTCGTCCTCTGCCCAGGGCGACTGCCAGGGTTCGACCAGGGCGGGGTCGTCGATGACGGGACCGGTGAGGCGTATGTTTGCGCTGAAGCGCGCGGGGAACTCGAATGCCGGACTCGTCAGGACGAGGCTGCGTTCCAGCTTCGCCATATAGTCCAGCGGGTCGATAGCCGGATCAAGACCCAGCCCTTGGCGCGCGCGGCGCAGCCCTGGTACTGCATGGGCGACGATGCGCTTGAACATCATGCCGTAGCCTTTGTCCCGCAGCCATCCGGCGGGACCTGAGAGCGGGGTCATCCCCGGCGGCGGCAAGCCCGGCGCGTAGAAATTGTAGATGCCAGGCGTGACCATCACGCTGGGGATGCCCAGCTTTTCGGCGGCGAACAGACCACCGAACAAGAATTCATTGACCACGACCAGGTCAACCGGTCGGCGCTCAAGCTCCTCCAGCACATCCTGCGCATACTCCAGGGCAGGACCCGCCAGCACGCGGTCGATGAAGCGGAAGAGCGCGTAGATCGGCGTCTTGCCCAGGTAGTCATCCATGAAGGTGCTCTCGGCGGATTTGTCGAAGCGATGCGGCGCGCGGGTGTAAGGTGTGAATTCGCAGCCCGCCGCTTTGATCTCCGCTTCGTTGGCAGGCTCGCCGATCACGCGCACATGATGCCCACGCTCGACCAACCGGCGGGCTAAACCGAGCATCGGCGGGACGTTGCCGCCGCCTTCAAACAGCACGAAAAGAAAGCGTCGCGGAGTCTGAGCGTGAGTCGGCATGATCTTATCCTTCAGAATGTTGGAGCAGCGCGGTAAGCATGTCCTTCAGCACGACACCGTACTGCTCAGCCGAGCATGACAGGTCGCGGCGGAGCAGTTTCCACAGGTAGACATCGCAGGTGGCGATCAGTTGGAGAGTCAGGTTTTCGGGCGGGGCATCTGGCAGCGCCTGCAGCCAGGGCGCGAAGACGCGCTCGACCCACTGCCGATGAAAATTGCGCCCCTCTTGCAGGAACTCCCTGAGCTGTGGATGGATTTCCTCCTGCGCCAGCGTGCGGAAGACCCGGTCGCCCATCTGCTCGTAATGGTCAACCAGGTTGGCGACGATGCTCGTCAGGTCGCCCGCCACTGCCGAATCGCGTTGCTGAATGACGGCGTTGCTGCCGAGGCGCGCGGCAGTCGCTGCCAGGCTGTCCTTTGAGCCAAAGTGACGGAGGATGGTTTGCACGGTGACGCTGGCACCTTCGGCGATCTGGTCGAGCGTGATCTCGTCGATCCAACGTTCGTCGGCGAGCGCAAGCGTCGCGTCGATGATGCGCTGGCGCGTTAATGCGGCGACCTCTGCCTGGGCAGTGCCGCGATAGGGACGTTTGGTCATGTGGTTGATTGATATTAATCAGGTTAAATTGATGATAGTTATACTAACATCAATATGCAGAGGAGTCAATGACGATGCACATTACGGTCATCGGAAGTCTTGACAGTCCATACGTCACTGGGTATATTCCCTGGAGTGGTCTAGACCAGCACATACCAGTCTGTCGTATGTTGAACCCAGAGTCAGTTGTCCCGCTCTATCTTCAGCTCAAGTCGCATCTGCAAACGCAGATCGAAGATGGCGTTTACGGCAAGGACGGGCGTCTGCCGTCGGAACGCGAACTCGCGCAGCAGTACAACATCAGTCGGATGACCGCCCGCCAGGCGATACAGGCGCTGATGCAGGATGGCTTCATCGATACGCGGGTCGGCAAAGGCACCTACGTGCGCGATCAGCGCATTGACCAGGATTTACGCCACCTGACCAGCTTCACGGAAGATATGCAGCGGCGGGGTCGCATCTCCGGCAGCCGCGTCGTCCGGGTCGAAAAGATGCGCGCCGATGCCGACATCGCCGCCCACCTCCAAGTCCTGCCCGACACCCAGGTGGGGCTGCTCAGCCGTCTGCGCCTTGCCGATGGCGAACCGCTGGCGTGGGAGATCTGCCATCTCAACCTGCGCCTGTGCCAGGACATCCTGGATACGCACGACTTCAGCCGCGAATCACTCTACAGTGTGCTGCGCGATCAGTATGGGCAGCGGTTGGTCACCGCCCGGCAGGTGATCGCCGCGCGGATGCCGAGCCGTGAGGAGCGCGACCTGCTGAACATCACCGATGGTATCCCCGTGCTGGCGCTGCACCGCGTGACGCACAATGACGCGCAGCAGCCAGTCGAGTACGTCCAGTCGGTCTATCGCGGTGACCGCTACCAGCTTCAGGCGACTCTCAACCTGATCGCGCCGACAGAGAGAGGAAACGAAGGATGATGCTCTCCGGTACACGCGCCTACCTCGATGCCATACAGGCACGCCTCGACATGCTCGTCAACGCGCAGGCAGATGGGCTTCAGCGCGCGGTGGATGTGGTCTATGCCGCGCTCGACCAGGACGCGATGATCTACCTGTTCGGCACCGGTCACTCGCATCTGATTGCCGAGGAGGGGCACTACCGTGCGGGCGGTCTCGCCGCCGTCTGCCCGATCCTGCTTTCCAGTCTGATGCTGCACGAAGGGGCGATCCTGAGCACGCAGCTCGAACGCACCAGTGGTCTTGCCGAAGCCATCCTCAATCGCTACGCGCTCGTGCCCGGTTCCGTCATGTTCATCTTCTCAAACAGTGGGGTCAACGCACTGCCTGTTGAGATGGCGATGGTCGCCAAAGCGCGCGGGCTGACGGTCATCGGCGTCGTCGCGCTTGCCTATGCGGCGGCGGCTCCGGCGGGACCCAGCGGCAAGAAGCTGGCGGACATCGCAGATATCGTCATCGACAACCAGGGTATCCCTGGCGACGCGCTCATTCCGGTGCGCGAAGCGGGGGAGGCGATGGGACCGCTGTCCACTATCGCGGGCGCATTCATCCTCAATGCGATCCTGATCGAAGCGTGTATGCGCATGGAGCGCGAGGGCAAGCAGGCACCGATCTACATCAGCGCCAACATGCCGAACGCCAAGGCGAACAATGCGGCGCTGATCGCGCGGTATCGCGGGCGTAACCCGCATTTGTGATGGGAATTTCCGAGCCGGGAAGTGCTCGGTCATTTCGGAGACGAAGTTGTATTTTGTTACGGAGGACACCAATGCACAGGCGAAATAGTCTCATGCTTCTGGTGCTGGCATTCACGCTCATCGTCAGTGTGCTGCCCGCAACCGCCCAAAGCCCGGTCGAAGTCACGCTGTGGCACATGGAACAGCCGCCACATCGCGTCGAGCGGATTCAGATGTTGATGGATGAATTCAACGCCGCCAACCCGGATATCATCGTTTCGCAGGAGCCGCAGAACTGGGGCGAAATCTACACCAAGGCACCCGCCGCCGTCGCCGCAGGCAACGCGCCAGAGATGCTGTTCGCCATCCCCGATTTCACGCCCATCCTCAAAGATCTCGGTCAGCTTCAGAACGTCGCGGACTTCATCTCCACGTTGGACGAGGCGCACAGCTTCTACCCCGCCGCCGTTGCGCCTTACAGCTACGATGAGGGCGTCTGGGCAGTCCCGCTCTACAACATGGTGCAATCACTCTGGTTCCGCAACAGCGTCTTTGAAGAAGCGGGCATCACCCCGCCGACGACCTGGGAAGAGTGGCTCGCCGCCGCCGAAGCGCTGACCACCGACGGTCAGTATGGCATTGGCGTCCCCGCCAACCGCCAGCTCTATACCGATCAGACGATCTATAACCTGATGATCAACGCGGGCGCGGACGAGATCTATAACAGCGACGGCACACTGCGCTTCTCCAACGACGCCACCGTTGCCGCCTACGACTTCTACAGCCAGCTCTACCAGTTCTCGCCGCCCGACAGCCCGAACTGGACGTGGGGTGAGGCGGAAGCCTGCTTTGCCAACCGCACCTGTGCCATGATCATGCAGTTCACAGTCATCACCACCTATGACACCCAGGCAGAGGGCGATCCGGAAGACCTGGGCGTCGTCGCCATCCCCGCACCCGCCGATGCCGAAAACCCCGGTGCGATTTCCTACGCCAACGGCGTCATGTTCCTGACGGACGACCCGGCAAAGCTCGAAGCCTCGCAGCGCTTCATCGCCTGGTTGATGGAGCCGGAAAATTACGGGCGCTTCCTCAACATGGAACCCGGTCTCTTCCTGCCCGTGACTGAAGACGGCGCAGAGGCAGAGAGCTTCTGGAATGACCCGCTCGTCGTCAAGTATCGCAGCCAGGTCGAGACGATGGTGGCGAACTCCGCCAGTGGTCGCCTGTTCGGCTTCACCAACGGCAACACCTTCCCCAGCATCTCCGCTATTTCTGCGCAGAACCTGCTGGCGCAGACGCTGCAACTGATCGTGATCGATGGCACGGCAGCAGCGGACGCGGTCGCCGAGGGGCAGTCGCTGATGGAAGAAGCAATCAGCGGGTAAGCGACCTCACCCCCATCCCCCTCTCCACACAGAGAGGGGGAGCATAGGGACGAGGCGCGCCGGGTCCGAGAGAAGAAGGCACATCGATGAGCGCAAGCACCGCACAACCGCGCCGACGTGGAGTTGGCACACCGCGCTGGCTCGGCTATGCATTCGTGCTGCCGCTCATGCTCTGGCTGGCGGCGACGATCCTCGTCCCGCTGGCACAGTCGGTGGCGCTCTCGTTCCAGAACGTGCGCGTCATCGGCACGCCGGGCGAATTCGTTGGCTTCGCCAATTACACACGTCTCTTTGAGTCCGAACGCTTCTGGGAGGCGTTCGGACGCAGCCTGATCTGGGTGCTGGGCAACGCCGCCCTGCAAACGGTATTGGCGTTCGCCGCCGCGCTGATCCTCAAGCAGAACTTCCCTGGACAAAAAGTCGCACGCATCTGGATCATCCTGTCGTGGATCGTGCCGACAGTCGTCGTCGTCATCATCTGGCGCTGGCTGCTCAGCGCGTCCGGCGGCATCGTCAACTACGCGCTGGTGGCGCTTGGCATCACACAGGAGCCGATTGGCTTTTTCAGCACGGGGGATGGCGCATTCGCCTCGGTCATCGCCATCAATTCCTGGCGCTGGTTCCCCTTTCAGGCGGTCATCCTGCTCGCCGCGCTCCAGCGCATCCCGAGTGAGCTTTACGAGGCGGCATCGGTCGATGGTGCCTCGACGCTGCAAAAATTCGCCAGTATCACCCTGCCGGGGCTGCAATCGGTCTTATTCGTCATGGGGTTGATCGGGACACTGATGTCCTTTAACGTCTTCGATGTCATCTGGCTACTGACGGCTGGCGGTCCGTCATCGGCGACGACCACGCTGCCCGTCCTGATCTACGACACGGGCTTTCGCCAGTTCCGCCTCAGTCAGGCGGCGGCGATCTCGGTCGTGACGGGCGTCTTCCTGCTGCTGTTCGCGCTGGTCTTCATGCGCTTCGCCGCGCCGCCCTCCGATGATGGCGAGGAGGAGCGCCTATGAGCCTCGTCGTCCGCCGAACCCTGCTCGCCGTCGCCGTCGTGCTGCTGATGTTCCTGGTGGTCGCGCCGTTCTACTGGATCTTCATCTCGTCCGTGAAGCTGCCGCCGGAAATCATCGCCAGTACGCCGACCCTCTTCCCGCAGTCCTTCACGACGCAGCATTACGACAACCTGCTCGGCGGCTCGCCCTTCCTGCCGTATCTGGGCAACAGCCTGGTCGTCGCGCTCGGCACGATGATTATCACCGTCATCCTGTCGACTCTGGCGGCGTATGGCTTGTACCGCCTGCGTTTTCCAGGGCGACGGCTGCTCTTCCGCGTCATCCTCATCACCTACGCCTTCCCCGGCGTGCTGCTGCTCATCCCGCTCTACGGCTTACTGAGTGATGTCGGCATGATCGACACGCTGTGGGCGCTGATCGTGGTCGATGTCACGCTCGCCGCGCCGTTTGCGACCTGGATGCTGCAAGCCTTCTTCCGCACCATCCCGATGGAGCTGGAAGAAGCGGCGGCGCTCGATGGCGCGACCCGCCTGGGGGTGATCGTCCGCATACTGCTGCCGCTCGCCGCGCCGGGCGTCGCCAGCATCGCCATCTTCGCTTTCATCACCTCTTGGACAGAGTATATGTTCGCCTCGGTGCTGATCATCAGCGATGCCAACCGCACGCTGCCGGTCGGCTTGGCGGGCATCATTGGACAGTACCAGATTGATTGGGGGCTGTTGATGGCGGGCGCGACGATGACGACGCTGCCGGTGCTGCTGCTGTTTGCGCTGGTCGGGCGCAATTTTGTCGAGGGCTTGACGGCAGGTGCGGTCAAATGAGCCGCTTTCTGCTCGGCATCGACGCGGGCACCTCGCTCATCAAGTCCGCCGTCTTCACGCTGTCCGGCGAGGAGATCGGGTCCGCTGGGCGTGAGACGCCGGTCACCAGCCCACACCTCGGCTGGGCGGAGACCGATATGCGCGCCGTCTGGTCAGCCGCCTGCGAGGTCATCCCGCAGTCACTGGCAAACGCAGGTATCTCCGGCGACTCGGTCGCCGCGCTCGGCGTGACCGGGCAGATGGTTGGCGCATGGCTGATCGACGGCGATGGGCATCCCGTGCGCCCTGCCATCCTGTGGAGCGATGGGCGCGCTCAGGCGTTGATCGACCGCCTGAGCGATGAACACCCCGGCTTTCTCTCGAGCATCTTCGAGTCATCCGGCAGTGCCATGCAGCAGGGCTGTACGCTGCCGGTTCTGCGCTGGCTGCTGGAACACGAGCCGCAAACGCTCGCCCGCGCGCATCACCTCCTGTGCTGCAAAGACTGGCTTGTCTACAACCTGACGGGGACGATCCAACTCGACCCGGCGGAAGTCTCGGTCATGCCAGGCAGCACGCGCGACCGCGCCCTGAGCGAGGCGATGATCGACCTCTTCGGGCTGCGTGCGCTGCGCCCGCTGTTCCCCGCAACACAGCCTGCTGAACGCATCGCGGGCGGGCTGCTGCCGGATGTCGCGCAGGCGCTTGGCTTGCGCGCCGGGACGCCAGTCAGCATCGGCACAGGCGATGTGCTGGCGACCGTGATCGGCGCGGGGGCAGTGACGCCGGGGACGGCGGTCTCGCTGCTGGGCACCAACTACCTCAACTGTCTGGTGACCGCAGAGCCGGTCTTCGAGCCGCGCGACGTGGGTGTGATGTTCTGCCTGCCTGCGGGCGGCTGGCTGCGCGCCATGCTCAACGTCTCCGGCACGACAAGCCTCGACTGGCTCATCGAACAGTGCTTCGCGGTGGAACGCGCGGCGGCATCGTCGGATGCGGCGCTGTTTGAAGAACTTGAGCGGATGGCGGAGGCGAGTGGGCTGGGCGCGCGCGGCGTCCTTTATCTGCCCTATCTGAGCGCGCAGGGCATCACCGCGCCGATTTATGAGCCGAATGCGCGGGCGGAGTTTCATGGTTTATCGCTCGAACACACGCGCGCGGACATGCTGCGGGCAGTGTATGAGGGGCTGGCACTTTCGATCCGCGATGGCTATGCCTGTATCCCGGCGCAGATCGACGAGATCCGGCTGACGGGTGGGATGGCACGCAGCGATTTCTTCTGCCAGCTTGTCGCGGATGTGGCGGGTAAGCGGGTGACGCGCCCGCAGGCGAGTCAGTTTGGGGCGCGCGGGGCGGCGCTGCTGGCAGCAGTGGGCATTGGCGTGTACGCGAGTATCCAAGAAGCGGTTGAACGTACCGCTTTGCCCACCCAACGCTTCACACCCGACGCCGAACGCGCCTCGCAGTACGACGCGGTGTACGCGCGATATGGTGCGCTGCGCACGGCACTGACCGCGCTGTGGCGGGGCTAAAGCACTACAGCAGCGCCAGCGCGAAGCCGACCATCGCCGCCAGGATGCCGAATGAATTTGCGTATGTACTGAGGTAGTGATCTACACCACAGGTCAATCGTAGAGCAAGGGCAGGATTATCCAATCAACTTCTATTCTAACATTCTAGAAGCGAAAACACTTTCAGGATTGTCCTTATGCGATGGTTGCTTGCCCTTTTGTTTACGATCTGTATATCGACTCGGAGTGCCTACGCTCAACCAGACACTGATGGCATCCCTACCAATTGTGAAAACTCGGTCAGCTCGTATGTCGATGCCAACCTTGTCATCCGTTACAGCAATGGCACTCTTGCGCTTGTCAACTGGTCGAGCGGAGATGTAGCGCGCATCATCGAGCAGATCCCCGATATGCCGGAATTGTCGCTGGTGGGCTGGTCGCCGAATTGTCGTCATTTGGTAGGCGGGCTTCTCATTGGGGAACGCTACACAACCGTAATCTGGGATGCCATCAACGGCGGGCGCGTCGGCACCATCGAAGACGGCTTGAATCAACCCCATTTCCTCTACTGGTCGCCGCGTAGTGATGCTGTGGTTGTCGAGACACGACATGGCGCATTCTTGTGGGATTTGCCGAGCAATCAGCGCTATTCGCTCACCGCTGAAGCAGATGCCTGGGCAGGGCGAAGTTTCCGTGATGTAGTCTGGGATTATGAAACTGGCACGCTGAATACTTTCGACCGTCGCGGACGGTGGACAAGTTCGAGCTTCACAACAGATCGTGTAGCACAGCAATCGAACGTTACACAACTTGATCTTACAAACAACGGTGCGCAGGAACTGCGTTGTATTTCGTTTACACAACCATTAGGTGGCAATGGGAGAATTCCAGGATTTGAGATACGTTACTACCCAGGGACACAACAACTGGTGCTTTATGACGTTACAACAGACAATGTCGCTGTCATCTTGGATACCAACTACGCTCAAGGGTTACGTGTTTCGTTCTGGGCAAGGGGGCAGTTATCCCCCGGCTGTACAATGTTTGCCGGTATACTCCGTGTCGAGGGGGTTCCGAATGGACGAGAGGTTGTTGTCATTCGGTTGAGCGACTCAACGAGGATTCACACAATCGAGCGATTTGCCAAAAACACCTCGGACCATAGGCTAATAAGGTTGCAATGGGACCCTACTGGACGTTATCTATTTGCGCAAACCTATGACGGTGCGTTGATCTGGGACAGCGTGGCAAATACAACCTTCTACCTCACAAGCTCGGAAGAAATTAACAATCTTGGCTTTAGTGTGAAGGGGATTTCGTGGGACGCAGCACGCCGTTCCATTACCATTGTGTTGCGGCTCACCAATGAGCAGCGCACGTTTGACCTAGCGACGGGGCAGCGGTTGGAGTAGGTCACAGCAGCGCCAGGGCTACGCCGACCATCGCCGCCAGGATGCCCACCAGCCAGAAGCGCTGCACGACCTGCGTCTCGCTCCAGCCTTCCAGCTTGAAGTGATGGTGGATCGGCGACATGCGGAACAGCCGCTGCCCGTTGGTGCGCCGGAAGTACCAGACTTGCAGCACGACGCTGACGGTCTCCGCGACGGGGACGATGGCGATAATCGGCAGCAGCAGCCACTGCCCGGTCATGATCGCCACCGTGCCCAGTGTCGCGCCGAGCGCCAGCGCGCCCAGGTCGCCCATGAAGAGCTGCGCCGGGTGCGCGTTGTACCACAGGAAGGCGAAACACGCCCCGACGATGATGAAGCACAACTGCACGAGGAAAATCTGCCCCTGAAGGAAGGCGATCACGCCGTAGGCGGCGAAGGCGCTGGCGGTGATGATGCCCGCCAACCCGTCCATGCCGTCGGTCAGGTTGACGGCGTTGGACATGGCGACGATGATGAAGGTGCTGACGGGGATAAACAGAACAGGATGGAGCGGGATGCTGATGCCGATCAGCGGGATGGTGAACTGGTTGGCGAACGAAAAGCCGCCGCCATAAAGCGAGATGATCGTCGAGGCGATGCCTGCCAGTACGATCTGCCCGATGAATTTGGCGCGTGGCGAAATCCCCAAGCCGACCTTGGCACCTTCCGAACGGCGGATACCCTCCCAGTCGTCGTAGGCACCGAGCAGCGCGAAGCCGACCATGACCGCCAGCGGCAGCAGGATCGACGCGCCGGTCACCGGTTGGTCGCTGTTGATGACGCTGACGAACGACAGCGCCAGCGCGACCAGCAGCACGGGCAGCAGGATCATGAAGCCGCCCATGGTCGGCGTGCCCATCTTCTTCTGCTGCGATTCATCCAGCTCCGGGCGGATCTTCTTGCCGACGCCCAGGCGCTTGAGGATTTCGATGAAGGGTTCGCCCCAGATGACGCCGATCAGGAAGGCGACCGCGCCGACGGTCAGGGCGAACGGGAGTGCATTTTGCATAGGTGCGCTCTCGGTACGATACGTTATTGAGGGCGGAGTGTAACACATCGGGCGGGTCGGGAAAGGTGTAGGGGACGACCCGTGTGTCGTCTCGCGACCCGCGTGTCGTCCCGCGACCCATGTGTCGCCCCGCCTGCGCCGCCATCACTTATCGCGCCGCATCTCGACGATACCGCTCCCGTATCGCATCGATCACCACCATCGCCCCATCCGCGCCCGCCACCTGCCAGTACTCCCAGCCGTTGTGGTTTGCCTGCCCCAGCAGCAGCGCCGCCAGCTTGTGGATCGACCCGCGTCGCCCGTCTGGCAGGACGAGCGCGCCATCCGCCTGCACGACCGCCGAATGCGCGCCGTCCGGCGAATGGAGCGTCGCGCCGATGACGATGTAGTCCGCCGCCACCAGCGCGCCGAACGCCACGCGCGGAGCCGTGCGCTTGCTCGGCGTGCGCAGCAGCGACTCGTCGGGCGCTGCATCGGGGATGGCGGCGATACGCGCACGGGCGACCTCAACATAGGCTGCATCGCGCTCGAAGCCCAGGTAGTGCCGCCCCAGCTTCTTGGCGACCGCGCCCGTCGTGCCGGAGCCGAAGAACGGGTCGAGCACCAGATCGCCAGGATTGCTCGACGCCAGCAGCACGCGGTAGAGCAGCGCCTCCGGCTTTTGCGTCGAGTGCGCCTTCTTGCCATCCACCTTGATGCGTTCCGCGCCCGTGCAGAGCGGGATCTGCCAGACGTTGGTCATCTGCTTGTCGTCGTTCATCGCCTTCATGGCGTGGTAGTTGAAGGTGTAGCGCTTCTGCGCCTGCGACTTCTTCGCCCAGATCATCGTCTCGGTCGCGTTGGTGAAGCGCGTGCCTCGGAAGTTGGGCATCGGATTGAGCTTCTGAAAGATCACGTCATTGAGTATCCAGTAGCCCAGCTCCATCATGATCGCGCCGACGCGGAAGATGTTGTGATAGGAGCCGATCACCCAGATCGTGCCGTCGTCTTTCAGCACACGGCGGCATTCCGTCAGCCAGGCGCGCGTGAAGGCGTCGTAGCTCGCCAGGTCGTCGAACTTGTCCCATTCATCATCGACCGCATCGACCAGCGTCAGATTGGGGCGCAGCAGCGCCTGTTGCAGTTGCAGGTTATAGGGCGGGTCGGCGAAGATCAGGTCGGCGCACTTTTCCGGCAGCGCCGCCATCCCCGCGATGCAATCGCCCTGGATAATCGTGTCAAGCGGTGGTAGCTGAAGATGACTCATGGCGTCCCTGGCGTCCTGGCGGTTAAGCCTGTGTATTGAACCGCCAAGTCGCCACGAGCGCCACAAGAGCTTTCAACACGAAGGACAGATCATTCGGGTGCACGTGCGCTGGGCAGGCGCGGCTCCAGGCGGTCGAGCAGCGAGCGGTAGAAGTAGTTGCGCTCGCGCAGCCGCAGAAAGCGCGCCTGATGTTCGCTCGCCTGCACGATCACGCGGTCGCCCGTGTACAGTTCGGCGACCGTCGCGCCATCCGCCGTCAGCGCCGTATCGCTCTCGTTCAGCACCTGCACGCTGACAACCGCGCCCTCTTGCAGCACAATCGGGCGATCCAGGCTCAGATGCGGCGCGACGGGCACGAGCAGGATATTGCGCAGCTCCGGCGGCAGGATCGGTCCGCCGGCTGCCAGCGCGTAGGCGGTCGAGCCGGTCGGCGTGGCGACGATCAGCGCGTCGGCGTTGTAGGTGGTCGCCCAGCCGCCGTCGATGTCCGTCTCGACCTGCACCATGCGCGTGGCGATGGTGCGGCTGATCACAATGTCGTTGAGCGATTCGGCGCTGGCGATGCGCGCGCCGTCACGCTCGACGGTCGCGTGCAGCATCATGCGCGTCTCGATCCACGACTTGCCATCCAGCAGATGATCCAGCGCTTCATCCCAGTCTTCCGGGTTGGTGACCTCGGTCAGGAAGCCGAGTCGCCCCATGTTGACGCCGAGGACGGGCACACCATGTCCTGCGCAGGCACGCGCCGCGCGCAGCATCGCGCCATCGCCGCCGATGGCGACGACCGCCTGAAAGCGCGCAACGGCATCGCGCACGTCCGCCTCGTCCCAGTCGATATACAGCGAGACCTCGATGCCACGCGCGCGCAGCGATGCCGCGATCTGTTCGGCGAGCGGCGCGGACTGGGGGCGCAGCGGGTGAGCGAAGACGCCGATGTGCTGGAATGTGGTCAATCGAGAGCCTTTCGACGCCGTTGAATGCTCAAAATGCCAGGACAGGAATCAGATAGAACCTACTGTAGCGCAGGTGACGCAATTGCGGAAGCCAGCGGTCACGCCCTTGGTTTGTTCATTGTGTTAAGACTCATCGCATTGACACACATCGATGCGTTTGTTACCGTCTGCACAGGATCAACGGCAGCAGGCGGCTCTCGACATGCGTCCCACGCTCGCAGAATTCATCGGCACATTTACGCTCGTCCTGGTCGGTGTCGGCGCGGTCGCCAGCGGGCAGGGTCTGGTCGTCGGCGCGCTCTCTCATGGGCTGGCAGTCGTCGGGCTGATCTACACCTACGGGCACATTTCCGGCGCGCACATCAACCCGGCGGTTTCGCTGGCGCTGTTCGTCGCCCGCAGGATCTCACCTGCGACGCTGCTCACCTACTGGGCAGCGCAATTCAGCGGGGCGATCCTGGCGGCGCTGCTGCTGCGCTTCTTCATCGGCGACGCGGTCGCGGCAGGGCAGACGACCGGCACGCTGACGCGCGATGCGGTGTGGACGGCGGCGCTCTTTGAGGCGGTGCAGGTCTTCCTGCTGGTGACCGCGATCTTCCAGACGGCAGTCGCGGGCAAGGCGGGGGAACTCGCCCCGTTCGCCATCGGCTTCACGCTGGCGGCGCTCATCCTGATGGGCGGCGTCTACACCGGGGCATCGATCAACCCGGCGCGCACGCTCGGTCCCGCTGTCGTCGCGGGCGACCTGAGCTATGTGCTGCCGTATTTCGTCGGCTTGTTTGGCGGCGCGGCGCTGGCAGGCGCGCTGCATCGGGAACGGAGGACAGCATGAACCGGGTCACGATCTTTGGCGATATTCACGGCAACATCGCCGCGCTCGAAGCGGTCTTCGCGGATATGGCGGCGCGCGGGGTGGACGACAACCTGTACTGCCTGGGCGATCTGGTCGGCTATGGCACATTTCCGAACGAGGTGATCGACTTCATCCGTGCGCGGAATATTCCGACGATCATGGGCAATTACGACCAGGGCGTCGGCATCAGCAGCGATGACTGCGGCTGTGCTTACACCAACCCGGTCTCCGAGGCGCTCGGCAAGCGCTCGATTGCCTGGACGAACGCCCATGTCGATGAGGGGCGCAAGACATACCTGCGCTCGCTGGACGCCAGCATCCCCATCATGCTGGGCGAGCTGAAGGTGCTGCTGGTGCATGGCAGCCCGCGCCGCGTCAACGAGTATCTCTTCGAGGATCGCCCGGAGAGCACGCTGGAGCGCATCTTTGCCGACATCGACGCCGACGTGCTGGTGTGCGGGCACACGCATCTGCCGTATCATCGGACGCTGACGAGTGGGCATCAGCTTGTGAATGCGGGCAGCGTGGGCAAGCCGAAGGACAAAGACCCGCGCGCGGGTTATGTCTTGCTTTCCGCTCAAGGCAGGTCGCTCGACGTGCAGTTTATCCGCGTGCCCTACGACATCGAACGCACAGCAGCCGCCATCGAAGCGAGCGAGATGCCGCACGAATACGCGCAGATGCTGCGCGATGGGATGGGCTAAAGAGGGAAATCTGAACCGGAGGATGTCAATGAAGTCCAGCATCCAAGACTGGTCGTGCGCGCTCATCGCCGCTTCGCACATCGAACTCCACACCTTGATAGCGCGGATGCCTGCCGCGCAGCGCACATCGGAGGGCAAACTCAAGGACTGGTCGCCCAAAGATGAGCTGACACATCTGGCATACTGGATCGAGGTGTTCGTCTCCAATATCGACGCACGGCGCGAAGGTCGCCCGCTGATCGACACGCGCGATTACCTCGCCATGAACGACGCGGCATGGGACGCGCGCAAGGACTGGTCGTGGCAGGAAGTCGAGGAAAATCTGGATCGCGTCTTCGCGGCGGTTGAAGTTCGCCTGGACGGGTTCAGCGACGCCGATCTGATCGACCCGGCGGTCTTCACACTGGAGCCGGATCGCGCGTCGCCCAAGCCGCTGATCCGCAGCCTACTCTACGAGCTGTACGATCACCCGCTGCATCACCTGGTTGGCTTGTATCGCAAGTTTGGCGATGCAGAGGGGCTGACGGCGATGCTGATGCGCGTCTCGGCAGCGCTGCACATGCGTGGCACCGCCAAATGGACGGCGGCGACGCGCCGAAAGATCGCGAAGTATCGCGCGCAGGTGTAAGTTGCGCGCCAGTGCATCAATGCTCTGGCAAAACCCGCCCCGTAAACAGGGCGAAAGGCAGCTTGAGGTCGGCGTACTCGTCCGCTTTAGCGGACGCCTGCTTGCCAGATGCTTGAGCATCTGGGGGTGGCGGTCATGTGCTAACCAAACAGCAGGAACCGCGCCGCTACTGCGAAGAGGAACAAGCCGTAGATGCGCCGGACGGTCTTCGAGGGCAGCGCCAGCGCAATCCGCGCGCCTACGAATGCCCCGCCGATCAGCCCCAGCGCCACCCAGGCGGCGACGGCGATGTCCAGCTTGTCCGCCTCGATGTAGCGCAGCACCGCGCCCAGACTGACGGGCAGCAGCAGCACCGCCAGCGACGTACCGGTCGCTGCCTTCTGCTCAAAGCCGAACAGCCCGACCAGCACGGGGACGATGATGATGCCGCCGCCGATGCCGAACATGCCCGACGCCACACCCGCCAATAAGCCGAGGAGCAGCAATGAGAGCGGTGGCACGGAGTTCGCCCTCACCCCCAACCCCTCTCCCGAACGCGGAGTACCGCTGGGAGAGGGGAGTTCAGACGAGTCCTCTGGAAGTCCCTCTCCCAGGCGTACTCGCCGTTCGGGAGAGGGATTTAGGGTGAGGGCGGCATTGGCGGTGAGGGCATTCGATTTATTGCCCAATTCGCGCAGCCAGATGCGCGGCTCGGCAAAGCGCCAGCCTGCGTAGATCAGGAAGATGCCGTACAACTGCTGGAGGGTGCGCACGGGGAGGTTGAGCGCCAGTTCCGCCCCCGCCCACGCGCCGCCGATCAGCCCCAGGGCGATCCACAGGGCGGTCGGGATGTGCAGCTTGCCCGCGCGGTAGTATTCGATGACGGCGAAGATGCCGACCGGCATCAGCAGCGCCGCCAGCGACGTGCCCGTCGCGGCGAGCAGGTCGAAGCCGAGCAGAGTCACCAGCGCCGGGACGATAATCACCCCGCCGCCGATTCCGAACATGCCAGAGGCGACCCCGGCGACCAGCCCGATCACGAAGAGCGCGATTGCCACGGCGTTACGCCGTCACAGGGTTGCGAGGCGGTTCCGGCGGGGTCGAGCGGCGCATGGTCAGCGCGTCGAGGACACCCCACAGCGCAACCGCGCCAAAAGCCACCGCGTACAGCAGCAGGTAGGGGACGATCTCCGGCATCTTATGGAAGGCAATGTAGACGCCGCCAAAGGCGTAGAGCGACAGCAGCGCCTCAAAGTAGACCGTGCCATTGATGCCCATCGCGTAGATGTTGCCCTGCCACTGCTGGACGTACTTGGGCGTACGTTTGAATTCTTCTTTATGACCGATCAACCCGCCGACGACGGCGACCGCGTTGCAGAACGCCATCCCCGTGCCCAGTGCCAGCAGCGCGGGGAATGCCAGCAGCCGCCTGCGCCAGTCGCTGTACAGCGCGTGCTGGCTGATGATGAAGACCAGCGGCGGACCCAAGCCTGCGAAACCGAGAATGCCCAGGCTGAGTTCTTGCAGCTTGTCTGCCTGCACCAGGATCGGCGTCAGGATGACGAGCAGGATGATGACCGGATGCACCATGTACTGACCGAGATGCATGGTCGCCATGTAGCGCTGTATCCACGTCAGACGCTCATTCGTCCAGATTGGACCGAGCAGAATGCGGAAGCACTGCGAACCGCCCTTTGCCCAGCGCGACTGCTGCTGTTTGTACGCCGAGATTTGCGGCGGCAGCTCACCCGGTACGACGACATCCGGCAGGTAGAGGAATTCCCAGCCCTTCAGTTGGGCGCGATAGCTCAGGTCAAGATCTTCGGTGAGGGTGTTGTCTTTCCAGCCACCGGCATCTTCAATCGCAGTTGTGCGCCAGATGCCGCCGCTGCCATTGAAGTTCATCAGCCAGCCGGAGCGATTACGCCCGGTCTGCTCGACGACGAAATGCCCGTCCAGCGCCAGGGTTTGCCCGCGCGTCAGCAGGTTTTCGTTCGTATTGAGGTGCCCCCAGCGTCCCTGCACGACCGCCAGCTTTGGATTGGCGACCAGATGCGGGATGGTGTTGGTGAGAAAATCAGACGGAGCGATGAAGTCGGCGTCAAGGACGGCGACGAATTCCGCATCCATCTGCGTCAAGCCATACGCCAGCGCGCCCGCCTTATATCCTTTGCGGGAGGTGCGACGGATATGGCGAATGTCCAACCCCTCCGCGCGCAGTTCTGCGACCTTTTGCGCCACCACCCGCACGGTGTCGTCGTTCGAATCGTCCAGCACCTGGACGATCAGCTTCTCGCGGGGGTAATCAATGCGCGCCATCGCATCCAGCAGGCGCTCCACGACATACAGCTCGTTGTAGAGCGGCAGTTGAATGGCGACTTTGGGATAGTGAGTCAACGGTGGGGTGGGGATTACGCGCTTACGATTGCGAAGGTAGGCAATCAGAAGCACAAGCGCGCCTGCTGCGTAAATCGTGAGCAGTATGGCGCAAAACAGATAGATCGCTGTCAGCACATTCAGCAATAGAATCATTCACTCACCCAACCTGATGGAAATCAATATGAAGTCTATCAGAGGCAATTTCAAGAATTCAAGAGCACCAAAGATAACACTACCTGAAATTGGGGCGCGCCAAATGAATGTTTGTGAAGTACGCCACAATGATACGTGAGTCTACGAAAGAAGATAGTGCGAGGTTGCAAAATAAAAGGAGCGCCCGCGCAGAACACCTTTCGGCATTCTGCACAGCGCTCCTGGATTCGCAAGAATGAGAATGTTAGATCGGACTATTCAGGCGCTCATGCCCGCATGGCTGCATTCAAGACCCGCTCGCCCGCGACACCGCGACACATCGATTAGAGCGCGCGCATCTCGCTGGTTTCCAGCATTGCGCCATAACGGGACGCCAGCGTTGGCGCTGTCGCGGCAGTGGACGCTTTGCGCCGCGCGAGGAATGCACCAATCATCAGGCTGCTCGGTATCGAGACCAGGAACCAACCGACGATAAATGTGACGATGCCTTCCATGTGCTTACCCTTTCCTGTTCCATTATGACCTTCAGTTTAATTGAGATTACCCTGAAGATCATGCTAGATATTGCGAATTTCCTAAATTCTTTCTTCATTAAAGCTCAAAAACGTAAATCTGACCATTGAGACTTTAGAACTACGTCCTCGACACTGGCGCAGAGTCTTGTACACTCTGGCGCGTTAATCGCCTGAGCGAGGGATCATGTTTATTACATTTGAAGGCTTGGACGGCAGCGGCAAAACGACGCAGGTCAAAGAGCTGACGTCGGCGCTGCGCGCGCAGGGGCACCAGGTTTTGCTCACACGCGAACCGGGAGGGACTGAGATCGGCGACCGCATCCGCGAAATCTTGCAGGACAAAGCGAATACGGCGATGACCGCGCAGGCGGAACTGCTGCTCTTCTGCGCCTCGCGCGCGCAAATCGTCGCCGAGGTCATTCGCCCGCACCTGGATGGCGGCGGCATCGTGATCTGCGACCGCTTTGCCGACTCGACCATCGCTTACCAGGGCTACGGTCGCGGCATTGAGCTTGACCTGCTGTATGCCATCATCCGTTTTGCGACTGGCGGCTTGCAGCCGGATCTGACGCTCTATCTCGATATTACGCCCGAAGAAGGCATCGCACGCCGGCAGCAGGCATCGCTCTTTGGCGAAGAATTCAGCCGCATTGACCAGATGGCGCTGGAGTTTCATCGTCGCGTGCAGCAGGGTTATCTTGCTTTGATGGCGGCGGAGCCGGGGCGCTGGTTGCGCATTGACGCGGCGCAGCCGAGCGCGGCTGTTCAGGCGGATATTCGTGCGGCGCTGACCGCTCAGGCAGGCATGGCATTCTAGCGCTCGAATCAAGACAACAATTCTTTCAGAAGATTGTTTGGCAACATAAGCGCATTTTAGAGAAAAGCCTCATGCGCTGTTGAGTGTCAAATGACGCCGATGCCCATGACAAATGTGACATCATATTTCTCACGGTCTTCATTGCCGGGGAAGGATGATGCCTCGCTTCCCCGGCGACTCAACCCGCGTTATCCCCGCAGATGCCCGTAGCCGCTGGCGACCAGGTAGCGCGCGCTTTTCTCCAGCGCCTCGAACATGTCGGTCGCGCACGAGTCCAGCTCACAGATCAGCCATTTCGCCGCCTTCGCTTCCGCCAGCGCCGCCGGGACATCGACGATGCCCTCGCCCAGCGCCAGGAACGGCGCGCCCGGTTGCCCTGTCCCGTCCTTGGCGTGAACGAGTGAGACGCGCGCGCCCAACGTTTTCAGCGCCGCCGCCGGGTCGCCGCCCGCGTGCCGCACCCAGTAGATGTCGAGTTCAAACTGCACGCCCGGCGCGAGGTTCGGCAGCAGATGATCCAGCAGTGGACTGCTGCCATCCGCCAGCGCGCGGTACTCGAAATCATGGTTGTGATACGCCAGGCGCAGCCCGTGCGCGCTCGCCTGTGCTTCCGCCGCGTTGATTTCATCGGCGACCTGCCTGATTGAGTCGGCGCTGGCGAAGCGTTCCGGCGGCAGCCAGGGCAGGACGACCGTATCGATGGCGAACGGCGCAAGCGTGGCGAAGGTCTCTTCGCCATAAGGCGGCATCATGTGCGCGCTGGAGATCTGCATCCCCAGTTCGCGCACCAGCGCGGCGGCGTGCGCCGGCGATTCGCCGTAGACGCCTGCGAATTCAACGCCGACAAAGCCCATCGCCGCGATGCGCCGCAGCGTGCCTTCAAAATCTGCCGCCAGCGCGTCACGCACGCTGTAAAGTTGTGCTGCAATCGGTAGAGTCATTTTAATTTGTCCTCACGTAACGAAGGTGATTGGATAGAGGTGTTGATGTGCGGGGGCGCAATCTATTGCGCCCCTGCGCGCGCTAGACCCCGACCGCCAGCCCTGGCAGCGGTGCGACAAATGACGATGTGACGGCAGCGGGAGACCCGCTGGCGTAGGAACGCTCAACCGCCTCCAGGATTTCGCAGACGTGCGCCGCCAGTTCGCCCGTGAAGCGGTGCGGCACGCCCGCGCGCAGCGCCAGCGCCATATCGTTCACGCCGCGCGCGCGATCCATCCCCGCGCGGGCAGGCGTGTCGAGCGCCACGGGCGCGAAAGGCTTGCCATACTCGGCGAAGTGGACACCCACGTCGAAATTATGCCAAGACTCGATGAACAGCGATCCCTGGTCACCATGAAATTCGATTCCGGTCTGGCGTGTAGTCCCGTTGCTGACGTAGAAGTCACTTGTTATGCGGGTGATCGCGCCGCCTTCGTGCTCCAGCACGGCGATCACCATATCCGGGGTGTGCAGGCTGAAGGGCACGCCCTCTTTGGTGACACGATGTGGGAAAAGCGTGGTCGCCGCCGCTGTCACCCGGCGCACGGGACCCATAATCGACGCCAGGATCGTCAGCGGATAGACGCCGACATCCTGCATGGGACCCACATCGTAGAAGGGTACAGGGTTGGGATGCCAGTCTTCGATGCGCCCCCAGTTGACCTCGGCATAGGCGACGCGCACCGTCCCCAACGCTCCGTCGCGGATGATGCGCCAGGCGGTTTGCTGTGCCTCGCCCTGGAGCGTGGTCGGGGCGCTCGCCAATCTCAGCCCTTTGCTCGCAGCCAGGGATACCAACCCGGCGGCGTCGGCGTAGTTGAGTGCCATCGGCTTTTCGCTGAATACGTGCTTGCCGCCTTCCAGCAGTTGGGTCGTCACGTCTTTGTGGGCATGATGGATGGTCAGGTTGACGACGATTTCGACCGCGGGGTCGGCGAGCAGGTCGGCAACGGTCGGGTAGTGATGCGTGTCATGTTCGGCGGCAAAGGCGGCGGCTTTGGCGCTGTCGAGATCGGTGACGCCGCGCAGCACCAGCGCAGGGTGGAGGGCGATGTCTTTGGCATACGAACCGGCGATGTTGCCGCAGCCGACAATCGCAACGCCGACGGGAGAGATGGGCATGTTTTGTAGACTCCTTCGCTAGGGATCATGATAAGACTGGATGAAATTTGTGCGGTGCAAAGTGCGATGACATGCGCGGACGCCATGAATGGCGTCCCTACGACATTTTGGCACCTCGCACCGCGCAACAATCAGACGGACAACCACTGCTTGAGCATTCGATAGCTGGCGCGCACATCCATCGTCGGGTCGAACGTCTCCGGTTCGTGCTCGACGCTAATCGCGCCTGCATAGCCGAACTCCTTGAGCGCGTGCACACAGCCGTTGATCGGCACGACCCCTTCGCCATAACGACAGGTGTTGTGCGCCCCGGCTTTGCGGACATCCTTGAGATGGACATGAAACAAGCGCGCGCGCAGTTCGCGCAGCGCCTGCTCTGCGTCATAGCCCTGCGTGCCGAACCAACCCGTGTCGACTGCCGCGCCGATCACGTCTTCGTCGCCCACACCCATCCGTGCCAGCAGGTCGGCAGGTGTCTTTTCCGGGTGGTTTTCGATGGCGAGCTTCAAGCCGTGTTCGCGCAGCGCGCTGACCACCCAGGCGCGGTCGGTCGCCAGCAGCTCGCAGCCGCCGCCCAGGATGGTCACGTCGAGCGCTTTCGCCAGCGCGCACGAACGGGTGAATGCTTCGCGTGTATCGCCAAAGCTGCCCGCCAGGCTGACGACGCGCAGCCCATGCCTGGCGATAAGATCGCGGGCGATGGCAATATGCTCAGGGGTCGCCCAATCGGGGTGCAGATGCCCTGACCAGAGGTCGAACGCCGAGAAGCCGAGCGCCTGGATTTCGAGCAGCAGGTCGTCGAGGCGCCCGCGATAGGTGTTGATCGGGCGAAACCAATCCTCGGCGGCGTGCTGCCCCTGCATCCAGCCGTCTGTCATGCGATAGTTCAGCTCGCGCGCGACATAGTTGGCGGACATGCAGGAAATGATGATGGGGGATGACATGGCACCTCTTTTCAGGTCAGCCGATGTTAAGATCGTTCGAGGATACTGCAAAATTCGGGCTGGCGCTTCCGTTTGGTCACAAGCGTGAGGGGCGTCCATCGCAACATATTCCCGCCCAGTTTCGTATAGGCGAGATACACAGCAGCTATTGAGGAGGGGGAAAACGATGACCTCATCACATAAGACAAGCACTATCGCCGTCATGTGGATCTCGGCGGCGGTCATGATGGGCATGATCACCACCAACAACCCCGATATGGGTGCGGGCGCGGTTATCCTGTCCGTCCTGGTCTTCCTCGGCGTGGTCAGCGCGACGATTGCCATCACCCAGGCGGGAGTGGTGGGAGACAATGGATCGAATGCGAAGGCAGGTGGACAGAGCAAGATCAAGAACAGCGACAGCGCGCTGGTGGATCGTCTGCTGGACAGCATGAGCGAGGAAGAGCTGGCGGTGCTGCGGCGGCGTCTGGGCGACGAAGCGTTGGCGGTCGGCGATGATGGCGAGCTGGTACAAATCCAGCGGCGGCGGTGATCGTTACGCCAGCCACACCATCACGTCATGATCCGCGCGTGAGCTGATGCGCGCGCCTGGTGGTGTGCTGATCTCGGCTCCCGGCGGCGTCATCCGCACGCGCAGCCGTTCATCGCCGGGCATCCCGGCGGCACGCCATGCGCTGAACGCCTCGTGTGCAGCCATGAAGGCATCTGCCCCGCCGAAAATGAACGAGCGAAAGTCCCCGCCCAGCGAGACGAACGCCACGCTGCCGCGCGCCAGCACGGCGAAGCCCTCGCGCTCCATGCCATACGGAAGCTGTTCACCCTCAAAGCTGTAGAGGCAGAACGTCACCTCCGGCGGCAGGTTGAGCATCAGATACGCCAGGAAGCTCTTTTTTCGCGCCGCGCCCGACAGCGGGACGCTCAGGTAATCGATGTCGCCCGCCTCGGACATCAGCGTGTGCAGAGCGGCGCTGTCGATGGCGCTGGAGTCACCCGTCAGATTCAGCGACGAACCACCGACACGCATCGCCGTGCGCGGACCCACCGAGTTGCCGCGTATCGGAATGAAGTCGGTTGGAAACAGGTCGCCGCTCATCAGGCTGCCATCGGGTTGCGGGCGGAAGGCAGCGCTGTATTGCAGCGCACCCAACCAGAGCGGTGCCACCAGCACGCCATCCGGCTTAAGCTGTGCCACCCAGGTCGGCGGCATATCCCAGACTGCGGCATTGACCAGGATGCGGTCATAGTTGGCGCGCGGCGCGTAGCCCTGGGCAGCATCGGCATTGACGACCAGCACGCGCCCCATCTGGATGCGCTGGAGATGGTCCATCGCGCTCTGTGCCGTCGCCGGGTCGATCTCGACCGCTGTCACGCGCCCGTTCTCGCCGACGATGTGCGCGGTGAGCGCGGCGGTATAGCCGCTGCCCGCACCCACCTGCAAGACATTCTGCCCTGGCGCGAGCCGAAGCTGGTTGAGCATTCGGGTCGTCACGCTGGGCTGAGTCGAAGCGATCTCATGGGTGCCACTTGAGCCACCCAGGAACGGCACCGCCTGGTCGCTGTAGACCGTCTTGAGCGGCACGCCGGGCAGGAAACGCTCGCGGGGCAGCGCCAGCAGTGCCGCTTCGACGGCGGGGTCGTTCAGTGCGCCGCGTCGTTTCAGGCGGGCGACAAGTGTTTGCGGAGCGTAGTTAGGCATCTAGTACCACGCGCGGCGTTTGCGCAGCGAGACGCCCGCTTCCGCATCGCTGCGGCGGGTGGTCCGCACGCGCCCGCGTGCGTCGATGTTCACCTGCCCCTGCCGCTGCAAACGCGCGAATTCCTCCGGCGTGATGACGGGTGCGGGTTCGCCGCCCAGGCGTTCCAGGCGGTCATCGTAGCCATGTTCCTCCGGCAGGTTCGCGGGCGGCGGTTGGGCAGGCTGCTGCGGAGGGGGCGCGGCGACAGCGCCGTTATCGGCGGGCGGCATCCCGTCGTAGGGCAGCACGGGTTCAGGCGCGGGCACTTCCGGCTCAATCGTCTGCGGGGCTTCCGCTTCGGACACATCCGCAGGCGGCGTCGTGGGGTTCTGTTCGTCGGTCATTTCTCGTGTTCCTCTTCAAGCGTCAAGCCTGTTTCATGCATCAGGTCATCCAGCGATTGGGCGTTAGCCTCGTCCTTCAGGCGTCCGGCACGCATGGCGTCGCCGCACACCAGGCAGTGCGGGTCGCGTTCGATGTTCACCCACACCGCGCCGTAGGGCAGCGTGTGTTCGCCTTCGGTGATCTCCAGCAGCGTGTTGGCGATGATGACGGTGTTGGCGGGCAGCGGCTTTTCGACCGGCGTGCCGCGCAGCAGCCAGTTGAGCGCCATATCGCCCTGCGCCGACGCCACACGCACGACATCCAGCCACAAGCCCGGTTCGGCGTCCAGCGTGCCCTCTTCGTTGATCATGCCGTAATCGAGTTCCTCGTCGATGCGCGGATCAACCAGCCCATCGCGCAGTTCCGCCGACCAGCAGGCGTAACACGGTCCCTGGTGCGGGATGATCGTGCAGGCGTCACCGCCTTCGCCGCGCTCATAGACCCCGGCGTAGACAGCGGGCAGATTGCGCGCCAGACACGCCTGATTGATGACATACTTCGCGCCTTCGCCATCGACCGCCACGACTAGCAGGTCGAGTCCGTCGAGCGCGTTCACGTGCGCCTCGATGCGCCCGATGCGCGCTTCGACCGCCGCCTGCGGGTTGCGATGGTGGATCAAGTCCGCCATCACCTCCGCCTTGTGCCTGCCGACATCGCGCGCGTCGGCGACATGGCGCACCAGGTTGCTGCTTTCCAGCACATCATCGTCGATCAGGACGAAACTGCCGACGCCGCTCATCGCCAATGCCTGCGCGACAAAGCTGCCGCCTGACCCCAAGCCGACGACGCCGACCTTCCGTGTTGCCAGCAGCGCCAGATTCTGCGCGCCCAGTTTGCGTTCCACACGATCCCAGTTCATGGTGCATCCTCCGTCGTCGGCGCGGGAGTGACATCGGATGTCGCCTTATCGGCAGCCATCGGGGGTTGCCCATCGGCGGGCAGGGGGACATCGGACGCGGCGTGCCTCGCCCCCACGGGATCATTCGGCGTCTCGGTCGTCTCCGGACGCCCCTCGCTCTGTGGGAGAGGAGTTGAGGGTGCGGGTTTCTTTCGCTCAATCCCCAGTTTGTCTTCCGCCGCATGAATATACGCCAGCAGCGTCTTGTGCTTATCGTGATCATAGGGCAGATCGACCGCTTCGGACTGCGCCCACGCCTTCTCGAAGACGGTCTGCATGTCATCGCCGCTGCCCATCGGGATGAACGGCGCTGTGCGCAGGCGAGGCGGGTGCTTGGGGAAATCGGCGGGCGTGACCAGGATCAGCAGCCTGGGCGAGCCGACGCGCCCGATCAGCAGGCAGACTTCCAGCGGCAGTTCGCCATCGCTGTTCCAGTAGGTGATGGTGAGCGCCAGACCGTCATCCTGCATCAAGCCGAACTCTTCTTCGGCGACCTTCGGATGGCTGAGGTGCCAGGGATATGCCGCGACCGCGGGCAGTTGGTCATTCGGGTAGAGGGCGGGCATCATCGGCATGAACATCATGCTGTGCCGGTCGATGTACCAGAAATCGACGCGCATCGCCGAGTCATCGCCTTTGGCGACCAGGACGAAGTTCGAGACGCTGCCCGACGTGTCGATGGTCGTCGGGTGATCGAGCGTGACAATCGGCGCGACCAGGAAATCGACTCCGTCGTCGTCAAGATAATCGAGCGCGGTCATCAGGTCGCCGCCGCTCGGATGGATCATGTAGCCGGGCTGTTTGTGCCAGTCGCCGACATGCAGCAGCGGCACATCCCACTTGTTGGTGAATGCGCTGATCAGCGAGGCGCGGGATTTTTCGCGCCCATGTTCCCAGTTGGTATACAACCACTGGAAGACATCGCCCTGGCGGTCATCCCCCTGCTCAAACTTGGCGTAGTTGCGCACCGCCGTCTCATCCGGGGCGATGGTGTCCAGGACGTAGATCGTCGGGACGCCGCCGGGGATGGCGCTGGGGATGACCACGCCGACCATCGCCTCGCCCGTCTCGTCTTCCAGCGTGGCGTCCGCCGCTGCCGCCATCTTGTCGATGACGCGCTGGGCGACCACCAGATTGGGCGCGCTGCCGCCCCCACGCACCAGGCGTTGAATGCGCCGTGCCAACATGGTTTACCTCCCACGTCTGGGCGGCAGAGGAGTGTTCGGATCGACGCGCTCTTCGATGCCGGGCCAATCGCCCGTCACGCGCCAGGTGTAATAGGCATAAATCCACTGGACTGCCCACGCTGCGACCGTGACTGCCGTCGATTTACCCGGATTCCAGCCATAATGCTCGCCATCTTTGGGGTTGAACAGGCAAAGCTGTCCATCCTCATACTGGTGCTTCTGGGAGTAAATCTTCGGCTCCAACACATACGCTTCCGCGGGGCGGTTGGGATAATCGCCTGGGTAGAGGATTTTGACTGAATGCTCGCGCTGCGTCAGGGTCGCCAGATTGACATCGACGACGCCCAACCAGTAGAGCAGCTCGTTTCCGGTCGGCACGACCAGACGAAACGTGCTGCCGAATGTTGCCCGCATCGCTTCGACTTCCAGCCGTAACCGGGGGGAGACGTTGCTCCGTGTGCCCCACCAAGCCATATGCCTGCGTCCTTTGAATCCGTCTCTTCTGCACGCCTCATTGTACCATTGCCCGTCGGCGATGGTGTTGTGAACGATGCCCCACTTTCGTGGGGTGCTATCGGTCATTTACGCAGGATGGGGGAGTAGGGTTGCGAGCGAGGTTAGTGACTGGTCATTTGCAGATAGTCGCTGAAGCCTGCCAGATCGGCGAGCGCCTGCCGCGTCAGCTTCCACAGATCGCCATTGGCGACCGATGTGAGCGGCGCTTCCGGGCGCGGCAGCGCGTCAAGGACATCAAAGAGCTGGTGCAGCGTGCGCTGCTGCTGGCTGTGCAGCCGGCTGAAAGCGGCAATGGCGCGGTTGACCGAGAGATCGTCCTGGACCATGCGTCGCCCACCATCGGCATCGTAGTAATAACGATAGCGCCAATCGCGGTGCTCTTCCCCCAATTGTTGAAGCGCAGCACGCATCTCGTGCAGGGTCGTCAATTCCGCGCTGCTGTCCGCAGTGCGCATCGTCAGAAGCTGCACCAGGAGATCGAGCGAGTTTTGCGCTTTGGAGAGCCGTACCCGGTATTCTGTATTAATGCGCCAGAGCAGTTCAGCAATTTCCGACACGCCCACGCTCCAGGGCAATAGATCGATGGGAGAGTGATTGAGTGCGATCATAACACGCTTTCCTGCGCTTTCATGCGCGTCTATACAAAATTTATGTTTGTAAGGGGCGAAAGTTCTACAAGTGGGTTTTTGATAGAACTCTTGTGCGAAAATTCTATTCGGATTCTGACGAATCTGTGCTATGCTACGATGACGATTGGTATGGCAGGGATCGCCCCATGAGCAAATTCGACGACGACGACGATTATCGTGATTACGACGATGACGACGAATTGGACGACCTCGACGACGATGAGCTAGACGACGAGGAAGATGACCTCGCGCCGAAGAAGTCCGGCTCGAATCCGTTCGGCAGCGGCGTTCCGCGCACCAATCCCCCGCCGGGTAGTGGCTTGCAGCCGCGCCCATCGGGCTTGACTGGGAGCGGGGGTCTGGGTGGCAATCGCCCGAACCTGCCCGGCAGCCCGCCCGCAGGCGGCGGCAGCGGCTTGGGCGGGGGTCTGGGCGGCAATCGCCCGAACCTGCCTGGCAGCCCCCCCGCAGGCGGCGGCAGCGGCTTGGGCGGCACACGCCCGAATCTACCCGGCAGTCCGCCCGCGGGTGGCGGCAGCGGCTTGGGCGGGGGTCTGGGTGGCAATCGCCCGAACCTGCCCGGCAGTCCGCCCGCGGGTGGCGGCAGCGGTTTGGGTGGCGGTCAGGGTGGCACACGCCCGAACCTGCCCGGCAGTCCGCCCGCAGGTGGTGGCAGCGGTTTGGGCGGCGCATCGCGCCTGCCGGGCAGCCCCCCGGCAAGCCCTCCCGGCACGGGACCCCTCGGTGGCAATCGCCCAAATTTGCCTGGCAGTCCGCCCGCAGGCGGCGGCAGCGGCTTGGGTGGCGGTCAGGGTGGCACACGCCCGAACCTGCCCGGCAGCCCGCCCGCAGGTGGTGGCAGCGGCTTGGGCAATCGCCCAGCAGACCCACCCAGAAGCGACAAGCCCGAAGAGAAAAAGGGCGGTTTTGGGTTGGGCGGCTTGGGCAAGAAAGACGACGATAAACCCTCTGGCGGGGGCGCGCTTGGCGGCTTGGGCAAGAGCTTAGGTGGGCTGGGCGGTCTCGGCGGCAAGAAGGATGGCGACAAACCCTCTGGCGGGGGCGCGCTCGGCGGCTTGGGCAAGAGCTTAGGCGGGTTGGGCAGTCTCGGCGGCAAGAAGGACGACGACAAAAAGAGCGGTGGCAGCCCGCTCGGAAGTCTGGGTGCGAAGCTGCCCTTCGGCAAGAAGGATGGCGACGGCAAGGGCGATAAACCCTCCGGCGGGGGTGCGCTTGGCGGCTTGGGCGCGCGTCTTCCGTTTGGCAAAAAAGACGATCCGCCGCCCGCATCCAGCGCGCCCAAACCCGGCGGCTTTGGCGGCGGTAGCGCATCGCCCAGCCCGCTCGGATCGCGCCCAGGCAGCCAACCGCTGGGGGGCAGCACTGGCATGCCTGCGGGCGGCGGCAAGCCCGCCCAACCCAAGAGCGCCAAAGCGAGCGGCGGCTTCTTCAGCCGTTTCACGCTGCCCTTCGGCAAAAAGTCCGATAAGCCCGCGCGGGCGAAGACGAGCAAACCCGTCAAGGTCGAGCAGGGCGGTTTGTCGCTCGATACCCGCCTTGACATCATCGGCGTCGCGCTGACGGTCGTCTCGCTGGCGCTGCTCCTCAGCAGCCTTTCGCCCAACCAGGGCGCACTGACGGGCGAGGTCAACCGCTTCCTGTCGTACCTCTTCGGCTGGGGCGCGCTCGCCATCCCGGTCGCGGCGCTGGCGGTTGGCGTCTGGCTGATCCTGCGGCACTTCGGCGACGATGCCCCGACGCTGCAAATCCCGCGCGTCATCGGCATTCTGATCCTGTTTCTGTCGCTGCTGGCGATCTTCCAGTATGTCGATGCGTTCGACTACCAGATTGAGGCGAACGCCGATTACCTGCTGGCGCTGCGTACGGTCTTCCTGCCCCTCTCGTATAACGCCGGGCAGGGCGGCGGCGTGATTGGCGCGGAGATTTACTTCTGGCTGATCAGCAGCATTGGTGAGTTGGGCGGTTTCGTCATGCTGTTTGTGCCGATCATCGTCGGCTTGATGCTGGCGCTCAGTCTGAGCGCGGCAGAGCTGGCGCTGATCGTCGTGAGCAACGTCCGCAACCTGCGCGATGGCGCGCGTCAGCGTGCGGTGCGTGCCGCCGCCGAACGCGCGAAACGCCAGGAAGCATTGGCTGCCGCACATGCTCAGGCATTGGCTGCGCAGCCGCAGATCGCCGCGCCCGCCCCGGCACAGGCGCTGCCTGCGGGCAGCAAGCCGCTGCTGCCCGGCGCGGTCGAGTCGCCCGTTCCGGTGCAGATTCCGCTCGCTCCCCAGGAACAGCGCGCCATCCCGATCACGGCGGGTGGGCGCACGGTGCAGGCGACCATGAACGGCGAGACCGTCACGCCATCCGCTCCGGCTGCCTTCAATCGCCCGGCGCTTGGCGGGCAATCACTCAGCGGGCAGCCACCGGGCGGGCAGACACATGGGTCTGCCCCTACAAGCGGGACGCCGGACGAACGCACGAAATCTCAGGAGCGCCCAGGCTTGGGGCGGCTGGGAAGCGCCATCGCTGGCGGCATGATCGGCAGCGCGGTCAAGGCGCTGACGCCGACCGAAGAAGAGGATGCATCTGCCGAGAAGCCGGAAAAGCGCGGCTTCGGTCTTGGCGGGCTGGCACCGAAGCTGCCGACCTTCGGCAGGAAAGAAGCGACAGCACCGGGGACGAGCGAGGCGGCGACAGACCGTCCATCCCCGCTCGCTTCGACCGCCCCTGCGCAGACGCCTGCGCCGCCGCCCCTCGCGCCCGTCAGTGTGCCCCCGCCAGCTTTAGGCGGGACGCCCACGCCGGGCACGGGGACGCCGCGCCTGGGGGACATGCTGCGCCCCACCCCGCCCGCAGCGTCGAGTCCAGTCGGCACATCACATGGAGTCCCCGCACGCCCTGCTCTGAGCGCGGACGACGCAGCGGAAGCAGCCCGCCCCGCCGCGTCCCTGACGCCGCGTCCGAGCGGATTGACGGGGGGATTGACCCCGCGCCCGCTCACTTCCGCACCCCCTGCCGCGACGACACAGGCAGCCGGGCAGACGCCTGGAACGCCGGGCGGGACGACACCTGGGTCGTCCCCAACAACGCCGCCGAAACCGCTGCCCTCAATGCTCGATGACGACGATGAGGGCGACAAGAGCGAGGACTGGAAGGCGCTGCCGCCCGCCAAACCGCGTGGCGATCTGCCGCAGCCTTCGCGCCCGGCGGACAATCCCTTTGCACCGCGTGTGATGGGGGCGCGCGACACTGGATCGGTGCGCGACGCTGGGTTGGCGCGCGACGCGGGTGTGGCACGGCAAACGCCTGCGGAATCGTCGGGAGAGGCAGGACGTGTCCCGCCCGCCGATGCCCAGCCCGCAGCCAGCGCCGCGCCGACGACCGGGCAGCCGCCGCTCGGCTGGCAGGAACGCATGGCGACGATCTCTGGCAAGCTGCCGGGCGGCGGCGACGCTCCCGCCAGCAGCGCAGCCAACAGCAGTATCCGGCGTCCTGGCGCATCGTCGCCGTTTGGCGAACGCCGCGAGCCGCCGCGCATCGTCAAGCTGGACGAGCAGCACAACGAAATTGACGACGAGGAGCTGGAGGATGACCTGCCGACGAGCGAGGCGAGCAGCATGAAGCCGCTGTCCGCAGCGCCCGCCCGCCCGTCGAGTCCTGTCGGGACGACGCCTGCGCCGTCTGCCCCGCCGCGCCCGACACCACCCGCCGGGCAGACACCTGGAGCGGGTGGGCAGACAGCCGGGCAGACACATGGGTCTGCCCCTACGCCGCCGCCATTGGGGCAGGCGAGCTTCCCGCCGCCTGCGCGCAATCCGTCGCCTGCTTTCGGCAAGCCGGATAAGCCCGCGACCGATCTGCCGATGCCATCGCCGCTCAAGCCGGCGGCATCTGGCACCCCCTCTCCGTCGACGGAGAGGGGGTTGGGGGGTGAGGTTCGTACCATGCCTGCGGCATCGGTCGCGCCAACACCTGGTGCGGGCGGGCAGCCAGCCGGGCAGACACATGGGTCTGCCCCTACGCCGCCGCCTGCGGAACGCGCTGCACCGATCATCACGACGATGTCGCCACCGCCCGCCGCCAGCGCCGATGCCGCGCCGCGTGTGCGGGGTCGCAAGGAGTGGCGCCTTCCGGAACTCGGTGCGCTGCTCAAGACCGGGTCGGATCAGGAGCTGGATCATGCGATGCTGCTCCAGCGCGCCAAGACCATCGAAGAGACGCTTGACGCCTTCGGTGCGCCGGGGCGCGTGGTCGAAGTGCGCACGGGTCCCGTCATCACGCAGTTCGGCGTCGAGCCGGATTATCTGAATTCGCGCGGCGGCAAGAAGGCGCGCGTCAAGGTCAGCGCCATCGCCCAGCTCGATAAGGACTTGCAGCTTGCGCTCGGCGCGAAGTCGATCCGTATCGAAGCGCCCGTGCCGGGCAAGGGCTATGTCGGCATCGAAGTGCCGAATGACCAGGCTGCTGTCGTACAGCTCCGCGACGTGATGGAAAGCGATCAGTTCCGGCGCATCAAGTCGCCGTTGGGCATCGCGCTCGGTCAGGGCGTCGATGGCACGCCGGTCGCCGCCGACCTGACGGGCATGCCCCACCTGCTCATTGCAGGGACGACGGGTTCTGGTAAGTCGGTCTGCGTCAACTCGATCATCGCCAGCCTGCTGCTGACGAACGCGCCGGAACGCCTCAAGTTCATCATGGTCGATCCCAAGCGCGTCGAGCTGACGGCGTACAACGGCATCCCGCATCTGGTCGCGCCGGTCGTCGTCGAGCTGGAACGTATCGTCGGCGTGCTCAAGTGGGTGACGCGCGAGATGGACGACCGCTACCGCCGCTTCAGCGGGGCGGGCGCGCGCAATATCGAAGACTACAACAAGCATCTGCCGCAGGGCGAGCCGCTCATGCCCTACATCATCGTCATCATCGACGAGTTGGCAGACCTGATGATGCTGGCACCGGATGAGACCGAGCGCGTCATCACCCGTCTGGCGGCGCTGGCGCGCGCGACAGGCATCCACCTGGTGATCGCTACGCAGCGCCCGTCGGTCGATGTCGTCACGGGTCTCATTAAGGCGAACTTCCCGGCGCGTATCGCCTTCGCCGTTGCAGGCAGCGTGGACAGCCGCGTCATTCTCGACCAGCCGGGCGCGGAGCGTCTGCTCGGTCGCGGTGACATGCTCTATATGAGCGGCGATTCACCCGCGCCGCAGCGCTTGCAGGGCGTGTTCGTCTCGGATAACGAGATCAACAACATCACGCGCTTCTGGCGGCAGCAGATGGACGATGCCGACCTCGCCAACCAGGGGAGGCTGACGCTGACGGACTTCAAGCTCGATGAGATGACGGCGAAGGATGCCGGGGATCGGCGCGGCAGCAGTCAGGCGCAGGGCATCGGCATGGGGGGGCAGCGCCCCGGCGGGCAGACCAGCTTCTGGGAAGGTCCCAGCGCATATGTCTCGTCGTCGCGTGGCGATGATGCAGAGATGGTCGATGAAGACGGCGACGGCGAAGACGATATGTACGACGAGGCGGTGGCGCTGGTGCGCCAACTGCGCAAGGCGTCGGTCTCGCTCTTGCAGCGGCGTCTGCGCATCGGCTATACGCGCGCGGCGAAGCTGATCGACGTGATGGAAGATCGCGGCATCGTCGGTCCGTCGCAGAGCGGCAGTACGCCGCGCGATGTGATCGGGTAGCGGAGAAATCCTCAATGAAAAGGGGGATGCCGTATCGGTGCAGCATCCCCCTTTTTGTTGGCAGTTCTCAGTGAGCAGGCGGATACATTGACCTGCCGACGCACGTCTATGCGCATCATTGGCACACGAACGGCGCGATCCGGATCGGCATTACCAGCGAGCGCGCCGCCCGGCTGTATGCGGCAAAGGTTGATAGCGGCGACCGCAAACCATGATCCCCCTGCCTTTGGGACTATTCACTACCTTCAGAGGTATCATCTGGAGTAGGTTGTCGAGTGACCATCGTCAGGGGCGTGATGATCCAAGTGTCTGTCACATTCGACCAGCGGTATTCGTGGGCGTTGTCGCCATCGTCAAGGATCAGGTAAAACTCTAGTGATGCGCTCACCAGTGCTGTCCGTGCTGCCGTTGCCAGCGCCTCTGCTGTTTCGACCCTTTGAGCTTCCTCATCAATGACGACCTGCCCATGAACAATATCGTCTAACACCATCGCCAGCGATACCTCGCGTACGCCCGGATTCTGCTCCCACAGCACCGCCAGTCGCGCGCCTAGCGCGTTTGCCGTTGCAATTACATTGCGGTCGCTCATTTCCCCTGCTGCCTCTGTGCTGCTTTCTGTAGCAATGGGATCCGGAGAGGGACGCTGCCCCATTTGACTTGCCACAACCAGCGCAAGCACGATCCCGCCAGCGATCAACCATCCGCAACCCACCCGCCGCAATTTTTCACTCTTCGTCTTCATGCCAGGTGATGTCCGACTTGCATATTTTTATTACGATGTTCACTTGCATTGATAATGCCATAAAGTATTGTGCGGCGCTAGTCCATTAAGACACTACGTGTTTATGACCGCAAGCGCTAATCCCCCTTGCCTTTGGGACTACCCTACCTACGCGTTACCCTGGATGCTGAAAGAATACTCAGCAGCTAGGGGGACACCATGACCATCATCCGCAGGATCACTGACTTTCTGCTCATGCCCATTCCGGCAGCCGTGGGCTTTCTCATCGGCGGGCTTGTAGTGTTTTTTGGTGGTTTTCTCGTGACGCAAACCCGCCAGGATTTGTTTGCCGTGATTGAGCAAGGCTACTCAAATTTCGGCATAGAGTTGATCAGCATCGCGGCAACGGTGCTGGTAATCGATGGACTAAACCAGCGCCGGGCGAGCAAAGAACGGTTTCAAGAGCTGATCAGGCAGATGCGCAGCAAAGACAATGGATTAGCAAGCGCGGCTGTAGAAATATTACGGCTAAAAGGTTGGCTTACAGATGGCTCACTAAAAGGGGCTAATTTGTGGAATGCGAACCTCCAAGGGGTGAACTTGTGGAACGCAAACCTGGAAGGGGCGGACTTGCAGAATGCGAACCTGGAAGGGGCGAACTTGATTGAAACGAACCTGCAAGGGGCGGACTTGCAGAATGCAAACCTGGAAGGGGCAATCTTGGGGGCGGCAAACCTGCAAGGGGCGAACTTGATTAAAGCGAACCTACTAGCGGTGAACCTGCTAGGCGCAAACCTGCAAGGGGCGGACTTGCGGAATGCGAACCTGCAAGGGGCGCATTTGGGGCGGGCGATGTTCAATGAGAAAACTTACCTCCCGGATGATATAGCCTGGACGCCCGACACCGACTTGAGCCGCTTCACCGACCTTAATCATCCTGAGTTCTGGTGCTCGCTCTGACAAGCTAGAGTCACCCGCCTATCCCGCCTGCCTATGACGCCAAAAGTCGCCCACTTCGGGAGGCCCCTGATCCCCCTCCCCTTTGGAACTACCCCGCCCACGCGCTAACCTACATGCTGAAGAGACACTCAGCATCCAGGGGGACACCATGGCGACTATGCCCGCGCAATCTACAGAGCAGCCTGAGGATCGTTGGGAGACGATCAAAAGCCTTTGGAAGCGTCACCAGTTCCTCTACGTGCTTGCCGGATTCCTACTTGGACTGCTGGCATACCCACTTTTGCAGCTCGCCATTACAGACCTACCTCAGTTCCTCAGCGACCTCGCCCCTGAGGCTGTCAGCACGCTTGTCGCCGTGTTGGTGATAGACCGCATATACCGCATTCATGCCGACAAAGAGCGGCTGCGAGAGCTGATCACGCAGATGAGGAGTCAAGACAACGGACTAGCGTTAGCAGCTGTAGACCTATTGAAATTGAAGGGTTGGTTGACTAGCAAGACGTTGCAGAAGGCATACCTTTTTGGTGCAAACCTTCAAGGTGTGGTCTTATCTCGCTTAAATATGCAAGGAATGATGTTAATGAGGGTTAATTTTGAGCAAGCGCACCTGAGCGATACAAATCTTGAACGGGCATTTTTAAGAAGTGCGAACTTTGTGCAGGCATTTTTGGTAAACACAAACCTTAGGGAGGCGAGATTAGGGGGCGCGAATCTGGAAGGGGCGAAATTGTGGGGTGCCAACCTACAAGGCGCAGATTTGGAGGACGTAAAGTTTAATGAACGAACTATATTACCCGACAAATCAATTTGGGCGCCCGGTACTGACATGTCACGCTTCACCGATCCTAATCACCCTGACTTCTGGCGCTCGGACGATCCAGCGTCCCCCGCCTATCGCGGCGATCAGTCTAGCCACCCTTAGGGTTCTGGGTCGTCTGCGCATCGGCTACACGCGCGCAGCGAAGCTGATCGACGTGATGGAAGATCGCGGTATCGTCGGTCCGTCGCAGAGCGGCAGTACGCCGCGCGATGTGATCGGGTAGCGCAGGTCGCCTACAGCGAATAGATTCGCTTTGCCACGCGAATCTGCTTGGGGAAGAGGGGCAGGAAGTCCGCGAACGTCGCGTACTTTCCTGCCTTGTGATCTTCCACGTAGCGTCGCAGCACGCTGATGACGGCGGGCAGCACCGCCAGCCCATGCACCTTGTTCTCCATCATCGTGAAGGCTTTCGCCTCCGCCGCGCTCAGGTGGTCTTCCAGATAAATCCCAACCATGCCCGACGTGATCAGCGCGAAAAGCTGGTCGCGCCAGGTCGGGTTCTTCTGCCGGATGGCATCGCTCACGGGCAGCTCGGTCTGCTCGGCTGCCGCGAGCTGGTCGGCGTGCGTGCGAAAGAGATCGGTCAGCAGGATGCGCACATACTGCCCGATGCTGGCGCGGAAGAGATGACCGGGGTCTTCGTCAAAGGGCCAGGGCGGGCTGTCTCCCCAGGCGGCACGCGGCGGCGCGATGCAGATGATCTCATCGCCCACCCGCACGCCGACCTCGTGGTCTGCCGGGTAAAGGATGTTGGGCATGAAGCTGAAGCGCATCGTCGTCTCGCCGATGTAGGGTTCGAGGAAGCGATGGACGTTGACGCCGACGAATGAGCGCGCGGCTTCGCTCAGGCTGCGTTCCCATGCGCCGCGCTCATGATCGTTTGCCCACCACGCCGCCAGATTCGCCTGCGCCTCAAAGTCGGCAAGCTGTGCGCTCCAACCCGGAGATGCCCAACTGGGGACTGCCTCGATGATGAAGCCGGGCTTCAGCCGCAGCGCGTAGCCGAAGATCGCCTCCAACGGCGCGCCGCGATCCAGCAGCGTTTGCAGCTCCGTGACCGCCGGGTGTGGGCTGAGATGCGCCAGGTGCTTGCGCGTGGTGCGCGCGTGGGCATGGGCGCTGTGCGGGCGGCGGGCATGCGCCTCGTCAGTGGTGCGTGTAAGCGCGAAGACCGACGCCATCAGGCGTGCACGGTCGTCGATGTGGACATGGACATCAGAAGCTGCGGACATGGGCGCTCGCAGGGTCAGTTCAGATGATGACTTGGTTACAGATGTGTTCATGATAGCTTGATTGTAGCTGGGATGCGAGCACCTGTACCTTGAGGGTGAAAGGACAGTTTGTAGAAGTTTACCCCCCCGCCCACATAAAGAACGTGTAGAGCAACAAATACTGGGGGAGAAGAAATCATGAACAAGAATTCAAGTGACCCATTCAATTCGACCTTTTCGCTGCTCGCCGGGCAGGGCACGACCTCGCGCCCACACCACGCCCTCAACCATGTCGAACCCATGCCCGACAGTCCACAGTACATCATCGTCGCGTCACCCCGCATGAGCCGCCGCGTGGGGCTGGTCGGGCTGCTGATGGCGCTGCTGGGGCTGGGATAGAGGGTCTCTCTATCCCGTCTCATAGCTAGGCGCTTCTGACCGCTGCCAACTGCTCGCGCAGGGTGTCCCCCGTCGCTACGCCACGATTGACGTAGCGCGGCTGATACGAAGCGTCGAGCACGAAGGTCGTCGGCGCGGAAAAGACGCCCCAGCGATCCGCCGCCTCCGGTTCCGCCGTCGCATCCACTTCTACGATCTGCACACTCGCACCGAACTGCGCCGCGATTTCGCGCAGCGTGGGTTTCTGCTGCGTACGGCAGGGCGCGCAGAATGGCGTCGTGAAGTAGACGATGACGGGCGTGCCAGGGGTGGCGGCTGCCAGCGTGGGGTCGATGGCTGTCTGGGCGCCCAGGCGGCGCAGGCTGCGACGGTTGAGCGCGCGCCAGATGAACAGCGCGGCGGCGGCGATCAGCAGGGCAATCAGCAGTCGTTCCAGCATGGTGCGTTATGCCTCCGCAATGGGCGAACGGTCGAAGCCGCGCACGCCCAGGCGGTGCAGCGCGTAATACATCAGGCAGCCGACGCAGATGCCCGCGAACAGGTTGAGCGCCGCCAGCGCCACGACCAGCCACGCCAGACTCCAGCCGAGCACCGGCAGCCCCAGCGCGAACAGGAGCAGGGCAGCCAGCAGTACGGTGCCGCCGACCGTCTGGGCGAAGCGGTGCGGCTCGGGGTTGTCGCGCCGGAGATCCGGCTTGACCCAGCCCTGCGGCTTGAGCAGGCGCAGATAGACCGCTTTGAACAGGCTCGTGCCGGGCACGGCGCTGTCGAGCAGCATGACGGCGGCGACCAGCGCGACCAGCAGCGGCGCATCCAGCACGAACGCCAGGATGAGCAGCCCGATGATGAATGCCTGGTTGGTGCGCAGGACATTGTGGTCTACAAGGCGGTCATTCGATGTGGACATACAGCAGGTTCCTTTCGTCTGACAGGTCGATACGGGAACTGCCTGGGGAAGCGCCGGGGAGAAGCTAACAAAAAGCCCCGGCGGTCTGCCAGGGCTTCGCAATGACGTGGTGAGTCTCGAACTCATCCGCAACGCAGCGTACAGCCACCAGCAGTCTGGTTGTAAAGACAACAACACATACAGATGGCAATGGCGTGACGCTGAGACATGGTGTTCTCGCTGCGGAAACTTACGATAGCGCGACATTATAGAGTGCGCGCGGCGTCTGTCAACAGATTGGGTCGCGCATTCCCACCAAACCCTCATTTGCGCTGTAACGGGCGAAAGTTATACTCACCTGTAATGTGTAAATTGTCGTTCTTATCAGACTTGTGTTGTCGTGTCGATGAATAGTCCACAGTCATCTTCTTCCTCAGCCTCCAATCCGCTGGCGAACGTACTTTCGCGGGAAAGTCTGTTCCGTCTGCTGCCGCTTGTAATCGTTCTCATCGCCGCGCTCGCCGTCGGCAGCCGCAGCGAAAACTTCCTCACGCAGCAGAACATGATCAACGTCCTGCTGCAATCGGCATCTCTGGCGCTGATGGCGATGGGCATGACCGTCGTGCTGATCACGGGCGGCATTGACCTGTCGATCCCGTCTCTGATGGCGTTCAGCGGCATCCTCGGCGCGATGGTGCTGCGCGATGGCGGCGACCCGTTGGTCGCGGGGCTGGTCATGCTGGCGACGGGCGCGGCGGTCGGTTTCATCAACGGTTTCGCGGTCGCCTACCTGCGCATGATCCCGTTCGTCGTCACGCTGTCAATGCTGGCGATTTTGTCCGGCGCGGCGGTCAGCGTGACCAACGCGCGCAGCATCGGCTTGGAACCGGGTTCGCCGTTCATCAGCGGCGTTAGCGCGCCCGTCCTGGGCATCCCCCTGCCCATCCTCATCATGTTCGCGGTCATGCTCGTGCTGGAAGTCCTGCTCAGGTCGAGCCTGTTCGGGCGCTGGCTGTTCGCCGTCGGCACCAACCTGCGCGCGGCGCTGGTCGCGGGCGTGCCGTCGCGCCGCGTCATCGCGCTGGCGTATGTCGCGTCCGGCTTGCTGGCGGGTGCGGCGGCGGTGGTCACGACGGCGCTTCAGGGCGCGGCGGGTCCCACCTTCGGGCGCGAGGGCGTGGTGCTCGACGTGGTCTCGTCGGCGGTGCTGGGCGGCGTCAGCATCTATGGCGGCGTCGGCGGGGCGATCAACGCGGTCGTCGGCGCGATCCTGATCACGCTGATCACCAACAGCATGAACCTGCTCAACGTCTCGTATTTCCTGACGCTGGTCATCAAAGGCATCGTCATCATCGCCGTCGTCGCGCTCACCACACAGCGAAAGGGGTGACGATGAGCCAACCCTTCCTCCAAATGCGCAATATTCGCAAGCGTTTCGGCGCGGTCGAGGCGCTCAAAGGAGTCACGCTGGAGGCGCACGCAGGCGAAGCGCTGGCGCTGATCGGCGCGAACGGCGCGGGCAAGAGCACGCTGATGAATGTGCTGGGCGGCGTCTATGCCCCCGACGAGGGCGACATCCTGCTCGGTGGGCAGACCGCCCGCCTGCACTCGCCATTAGAAGCGGAGCGCAGCGGCATTGCCTTCGTGCATCAGGAAATGGCGATGCTGCCGACGATGAGCGTCGCGGACAACCTGTTCATTTCGCACTTCCCGACGCAGATGGGCAGGATCAAGCGCACCGAAGTGCTCGACGCCTGCCGCGCCGCGCTGCAACGCCTGGGCTGTACGTTTGACCCGCGCGTGCGCGTCGGCGATCTCAGCCCTGGCGACCAGCAGATGGTCGAGATCGCCCGCGCCATCATGACCGACCCGAAGATCATCATCTTCGACGAGCCGACCTCCTCGCTGACCAGCCGCGAAAAGCAGCGCCTGTTCGACGTGATCGGCGCGCTCAAGCGGGCGGGCACGGTCATCATCTACATCTCGCACTTTCTCGACGAGGCGTTTGCGTTGTGCGAGCGCGCGGTCGTCTTGCGCAACGGCGAGACGGTCGGCGGCGGCATGATGGGCGATTTGACCTATGCGCGTGTGGTCGAGCTGATGATCGGTGCGCAGAATGCCAGTGCTGACCGCGAGCAGCAGACCCGCCAACCGGGCGCTGTCGCGCTCCAGGTCGAAGGCTTACGGCGCGAAGGCGTGCTGCGCGACCTGCGTTTTTCGCTGCACAAAGGCGAAGTCGTCGGCTTGTGGGGCTTGCTGGGGTCGGGGCGCTCGGAACTGCTGCGCTCGCTCGTCGGTCTCGACCCTATCGACGGCGGGATGCTGCGCATCGCCGTCAATGGCGAACTGCGCGCCCTTCCCCCCGGCGAAGCGCGGCGCTGGATGGGTATCGTGACCGAGAACCGCCGCGATGATGGGCTGCTGCTGCCGATGCCCGTCAAGACGAATATGTCGATTGCCAATCTGCCCGAACTCATCGGGCGTATCTACCCATTCGTCGATGGCAGACGCGAGGCGAGCGTCAGTCAGACCTATGTCGAACGCCTCAAGATCAAAATCGCCGACTTACGACAGCCCGTGCGCACCCTGAGCGGCGGCAATCAACAAAAAGTCATCGTCGGGCGCTGGCTGCAAAAAGCGCCGCTCGTCTATTTGATGGACGAGCCGACGCGCGGCTTGGACGTGGGTGCGAAGGCGGAGATCCGCGCCATCATCTCAGAGCTTGCCGAGGCGGGCGCGGCGCTGCTGGTCGTCTCGTCCGACATCGACGAGATCATGAGCATCAGCGACCGCTATCTGGTGCTCAATCGTGGGCGGCTGGTGGCGGAGTTCCCTCGCGGCGCGAGCAAGAACGAACTGATGGCAGCAGCGGCGGGGGTAGGAACATGAATCGGCGGCTGCGCAACTTCCTGCTCAACTACGGCTTCTATCTGGTGATGGCGCTGGTCGTCCTCTACTTCGCCGCCAACTCGCGCAACTTCCTCGCGATCGACAACCTCTTCCGCCTCGCCAATACCGCCGCGCCGTCGATCATCATCGCCAGCGGCTTGGCGCTGGTGGTGATGACGGGCAAGCTGGATATTTCGGTCGGCTCGATCGCGTTCGTTTCCTGCACGGTTGGGCTGCTGCTGATCCTGCGCCAGGGCGTGCCGATCCCGCTCGGCTTGCTGATCATCCTGCTGACGGGGGCGCTGCTCGGCGCGGTCAATGGCTTCATCGTCGTCGTCCTCAAGGTCAATCCGCTCATCACGACCATCGGCACGATGATCGCGCTGCGCGGCGTCGCCTTCCAACTGACCGAGATGCGCGCCTTCAGCATCCCGGAACCGCTGCGCGTGGCGACCAACGCCCGCCTGGGCCCGATCACCATCGACATCGTGGTCGCACTGCTTGCCGTGCTGGCGGTCTGGTATCTGCACACGCGCACCCCGTTCGGGCGACAGGTCAACGCGCTGGGCAACGGTGAAGAGGTGGCGGCGCGGCTGGGCGTGCGCGTCGGGCGCGTGACGTTCCTGACATTCGTGCTGTCGGGCTTGATGGCGGCGCTGGGCGGCATGTTCCTGATGTTCCAGGTCGATTCGATCAATTCGCAGTTAGGCGAAGGCTACGAATTCACCGCCATCGCCATCATCGTGATCGGCGGCATCAGTCTGTTTGGCGGGCAGGGGTCGATCCTCGGCTTGATCCCCGGCGCGCTGATGCTGACGATCATCCAGGCGGGGCTGAACTTCATCGGCGCGTCACCCTTCGCCTATCCGTTCGTGCGCGGCGGCATCATCTTCATCGCCATGTACGCCGACTCGCTCAAGTCGTTCGTGCGCCAGCGCGGGCGGTTTGCGGAGGAGGAAGGGGATGAGGGTATACGTCTCACCTCTCCCTAAATCCCTCCCCACTGGCGTGGAGAGGGACTTTCAAACGAGTCTTCTTGCTCCCCTCTCCACGAAGCCTGCGGAGTGGCGACCGAGCGCAGGGCTGCGAGGGAGGGGCTGGGGGAGGGGTAGATAGGTTCCCGAAGAGAATTGTTTCTTTGTGGGGGCGGCGCTCGCGTCGTCCGGCGTGGTTTGAAAGATCGTTACGGCAGTTGTGGTTCTATCGGAAAGAGGAAAGGTCTCCATGAACAAGAAATACGTGCTGTTACTCGTGGTCATTTTGTCCATCGTTTTGTCGGGCGTCGCGCAGGCGCAGGAAGCCCGCACCATCACCATCGGTCTGTCGTGGAATGAGCGCATTCAGTCGCTCGTTCAGGCGTGGCAGGATTACATGCAGGCGTATGGCGAGGAATTCGGCGCGAAGTGGAACGTGACCTTCGAGTGGGTCGTCAATGTCGCGGACAGCGATCCTGTGCGGCAGAACTCGAACATCCAGGACCTGATCACCCAGGGTGTCGATGTCATCGTGGCGCGCCCGGCAGACTCGGAAGCGATTGGCGCTGCCGTCACTGCTGCCCAGGAAGCGGGCATCCCCTTCATCACCTTCGACCGCCGCTCGACCAGCGTGCAGCCGACCTCGCATGTCGGCGCGGACAGCCTGAACCAGGCGATCAGCACGGGTGAGGCATTCGCTGCGCTGCTGGCGGAGAACGGCGTGCAGGGGCAGTGCATCGAACTCCAGGGCGACCTGGTCGATACCAACGCCGTCTTCCGTTCGCAGGGCTGGAACCAGGTCGCCGCGAGCAGTGGGCAGTACAGCAACCTCGTCCAGGTGCCGACCGAGTGGAATCCTGAATTGTTCCGCAGCGGTCTCGCCAACGCGCTCGCCGCGTACCCTGAGGCAAACTGCATCTTCGTCGCCAGCGACTTCGCCTTCAACAGCGTGCGCGCGGCGCTGGAAGAGGTGGGGCGTTATGCGCCGCAGGGTGAAGAAGGACATATGTGGATTGCGGCGCAGGATGCCAACCCGCAGGGCTACGAAGCGATGCTGGGCGGCTACATTGACGTGGCGACGACCTACGATGCCTACTTCCACTCGGTGGAACTGGTAAACGTGGCGGTGCGTGTGGCGACGGGCGACATCGTCCAGCCGCAGTACCTGGTGCCGGGGCGTGTTGCCACCCCCGCGACGCTGCCAGACATGGAATTCATCTGGGCGCGCGATTACTCGGACTAAGCATCCATCGGCAAACCTCACCTCCTGCGCGGGGGTGAGGTCATACGTCGAGTGTTTCGACCAATTTGATCTCTGAGCGGCGGCGGCGGTAGCCGGTCGGTTTGGGCGGCTTGTGCTCCTCGTAGTGGCGCACAATGCGCTCCAGGTAAACCGGCAGCGGCGTATAGCTGATGCCCAGTTCCTTCTTGCTCAGGGTGTTGTCGAGTTCGGACATCCAGCGCTCGCTGAACGGCGAGCAATCCGGCAGAAAACCGTTCGCTTCCAGCAAGTCGCGCGGGACACGGACGATCTTCGGCTCAACACCCAGGAAGCTGCCCACCAGCGCCAGAAAATCCTCCAGCGAGACCGACTCATCCTGCGAAAGATTGTACGCCTTGCCTTTTCCGCTGCCGCTTTCGAGGATTTGCAGGATGGCGCGTACGACATCCTTGCCGTAGATGTGGCGCAGCGCGTAATTGGGGGTGGTGGGGACGAGGATCGGTCCGCCATCCTGCAAGCGCACCACATAGTTGTAGAGCCGGAAGAAATGGTCACGTTCGCCGTTGACCATCGGCATCCGCAGCGTCGTCACCGGGAAGCCGCGTTCATGCGCCGCTTTCGCAAAGACATCTTCCGCGTTGCGTTTGTTCATGCCATACAGCCACTCTTCATAGGCAAAGGTATCCGGCTTGGGTGGCGGCAGCAGGCGACCGTCGTAATCGTGCTCGTGGAACGGACGCACCAGACCGTCGCGCACCAGGTAGACCTGACCGCTGCTGAGGAAGATATAGTGGCTGGTGCGCTTGTCGAGGATATCGACGATGGCGCTTGCCTCGTCGGCATTATAGAGCGTGGCATCCACGACGGCGTCAAAGGCGCGCCCGCTCAGCGCGCGGCGCAGCGCGGCGGTCTCCGTGCGATCTGCCCGCAGGCGTTCGATGGCGGGAGGCAGTTCGTCGCGCGTGATGCCGCGATTCAGGACGGTGACGCGATGTCCCGCTTCGTGCATGGCATTCGCCAGAAAAAAGCCGACATTGCGCGTGCCGCCGATGATAAGAACATTCATGAGTTCACCCGAAGTATGTCAATTTGCTCAATCCTACCCACTTTTGAGCGCTGTCGCACGCGCCAGGATCGCCATCACCCGCGCGTCGATCTCGCTCGCGCCGAACAGCCGCGCTGCCTGCGCACTCGCCGCCGTCGAGAGCCGCGCACGCAGCGCCTCGTCGCGCAGGCGGAGCAGCGCCGCCACGTAGCCCGCGCTGTCCTCCGCCAGCAGGACATGCTCGCCGTCTACAAAGGGGTAGCCCGCCAGGGCACGTGAATGCGTGATCGTCGGGAAGGCGCGGCAGAGCGGCTCGAAGACCTTTTGCTGCATCCCGACGCCGCCCAGCGACGGCGCGAGCGCGATATGCATCTCGGCGAGATGCGCATCAAGATCGGGCACATACCCATCGAAGATCAGGTCAGGCGCGGCGCGCTGGGTGAATTCCGCCGGAACCTTGCTGCCCAGGATGTGAAACACGAACGTGCCGGAGGCTGCCGCGCGCACCGCCGGTACGACCTCATCGACCACGAACGCCAGCGCCGCGCGATTGTGCTGCACATTGTACGACGCACCCATCATGAACACATGTAGGGGCGCATCCACCACCGCACCCGCCTGTAGGGGCGCACCCATGTGTCCGTCCGTTGCGCGTTCGCCCGCTGTGTGTGCGCCCGTTGCCATGTGTGCGCCCGCCCCGCGCGGCGGTCGCAAGAGCGCAGGCAGCGTTTGCAGCGGCAGCGTTTCGACCGCCGCGCCGCCCATGCGCCCGTAAATCGCCGCTTCCGCAGGCGTGATGGCAGCCATCACCCGCGCCAACCGCATCGCCTGCGCTTCGCCCGCCTGTTTCGCCGCGTAGCGGATGCGCTTCCCGGCGATCTGTGCCGCTTCGTGAAGGAGCTGCTCCGGCTCATAATTGACCGAGCGGATGACGAGCGGCAGCCCCGCGCGCGCCGCGACTTCGCCCGCGCCCCAGGTATAGGAGCCATGACACCACATCACATTGGGGCGAAAGCTCTCGATCAGCCGTGCGGCGGCGGATTGAACAGACGGGGCGGCGTATTCCCACGCCATGCCGTCGAGGTAGGCGAGGCGAGTCAGGCGGCGCGGGTGCAGGCGCTCTCCGCCGATGGGGACAAGCGCCGGGTCGAGGTCGCGCCCCGCGTAGAAGGCGCGCACCTCGTCCACCTGCTGATACGGCATCCATCCCGTCAGCAGGCGTACCTCATGACCGAGCGCGCGCAGGCGTTCCAGGTTCGTCAGGCGATCCTGTTCGCACGCGCCCAGGCTGTGCAGGCGCACCAGCGCCGGATTGACGACGAGAATTTTCATGGTATGCGCAAGCTGCTCACCACCTCCGCCGCCGTCAGTTTAGCACCCAACTGCCAGTCCTGCTCGATGTACAGCGCGTGCCAGAGATGGAAGACCAGCAGCGACCAGACCGCCCACATTTCGTACTTGCCTTCGACGAGGTGGGCGTCGATAACCTTTCGCGCTGCCTCTGGGCGGAAGATGCCGACCGCCGCGATGCGCTCCGGTGTCAGCAGGCGCTCGACCAGCGGGCGCAGGCAGGTGCGCAGCCAGCCGGACTGCGGCGGGTTGAAGCCCCACTTCGGACGCGCCAGGATTGCCGGGGGCAGCAGGTCGCGCACGGCATCCTTGAGGATGCGCTTGAAGTCGCCGCCGCGCAGCTTATACGCCAGCGGCAGCGAAAACGCCAGATCGACCATCTCGTGATCCTCGAACGGCGCGCGCGTCTCAATCGACATCGCCATGCTCATCTTATCGACGCGCATGTTGAAGTTTTCCGCCACGACGCGCCGCAGGTTGGTGTAGGCGATGCGGTCGGCGAAGTGCGGCGTCTGCGGTTGGTCGAGCAGGCTCTGCAAGTCAGGGGTGACGCTCCCTTGCAGGTTGGCGATTGGGGGCGCGTGAGCCATAAGTGCGCGCAGTCGCTCAAAATCGAGCAGTCGCATCCATTCGAGATAGCGCAAGGCGGGCTGGGTCTGGCGGCTCTTGCGCGCCAGCTTGCGGGCGGCGTCAAAGCGCGCGGGCAGGCTTTCCAGCAGCGGCGTCAGCACGCCTTCGCGCAGCAGGCGGGGCAGTGCCAGATAGCGCGACAGCGCTTGATCGGTGCGGTAATGCGTGTAGCCCATGAACAGCTCGTCGCTCGCCTCGCCGTTGAGCAGCACCGGCACGCCGTGCGAACGCGCCAGCGCCGCCACATACACACTTTGCACATACGAGGCATTCTGCGACGGCTCGTCGTGGGCATAGACGAGGTGCGGCAGCAACTGCGCGAGCGAGTCATCCGCGCGCAGACAAATCTCGTGATGCCGCGTCCCAAGATACGCCGCCATCTGTGCCGCATAGCGCAGATCGACATTGAACTTCACATCATCCTTGCTGCCGGGCGGAAAGTCGAAGCCGACGGTGAACGTATTGATCGGCTGCGGGCTGGCGCGCTGCATCAGCGCGGCGACGGCGCTCGAATCCACCCCGCCACTCAGGAAGGTGCCAATCGGCACATCGCTCATCATCTGCATCTCGACGCATTCGCCCAGCTTCGCCCGCACGCGCCGCACCGCCTCGTCATAGGGCGGCACATCGTGTTCCGCCATCCGCGCCTGCCAGTAGGGTTCGACCGTGATCGCGCCGCGTTCCCAGATCAGCCGCTCGCCCGGCGCAAGCTTGTAGATGCCCTCGAACATCGTCAGCGGCGGCGGAACATAGCCGACGACCAAGAAATGCGGCACTGCCGCGTGATTGACCGCCCGCTTCACGCCCGGATGCTCGAAGAGCGCCTTCGCCTCGGACGCGAACAGGAACTCATCATCAACATGCGTGTAGTAAAGCGGTTTTTCGCCCATGCGGTCGCGCGCCAGCAGGTAACGCGCGCGCGCCGCGTCATAGATGCAGACGCCAAACATGCCGCGCAGCCGTGCAAGCACGTCCATTCCCCACGCCTCGTAACCATGCACGATGACTTCGGTATCCGTGTGCGTCGTGAAGCAGTGCCCTGCCGCTTCCAGCTCGGCGCGCAGGGGCTTGTGGTTGTAAATCTCGCCATTGAAGGCGACGGCGACCTGTCGGTCTTCGTTAAACAGCGGTCCGGCAGGTGCGCTCAGGTCGATGATCGCCAGCCGCCCTGCGCCAAAGGCGAACGCGCCCTCATGATGCGCGCCCCAGCCATCGGGTCCGCGGTGACTGAGCGCCTGCGCCATGCGCGCGACCAGTGCCGCGTCCGCCCCGCCCGGCGCATAATGCCCAAAAATGCCACACATGATAAAACGCACCTGCCTGGAAAAATAGCGATATTATAGCGTTAACAAGAATGCAGGCTATTGTGACCACTCTCCCCGCTAAAGCGGGAAGCTTCTCAGGCTACGCATGACCCGTTGGTCTACGTTCGCGCCTGACGGCTCGGCTCAAGCCGACTTGTGTAGGATATTCCGGGCTGCATTGACATCCCGGTCAAGCTGTAAACCACAGTGAGGGCAATCGTGAGTTCTGACGCTCAGGTGTTTCTCCGCAACAGCACCGCACCTGCTGCACACTTGCGAGGTGAAGTGGGGCGCAACGGCAATCACCTGCGTACCGGCACTTTCAGCCTTGTACTCCAGCAACTGCCGAAACAGCCCCAAGCCCGCGTCGTGTGCACTGAGGGCAAGGTGTTCGTTACGGGTCATGAAAGCGAGCGAGAGTTCCTCGATTGCGATCACCTTGTACGTGTCTACGATAGAACGTGTCACTTTGTGCCAGAAGTCGCGGCGCTGGTGGGTAACGCGCTCATGCAGGCGTGCGACCCCCTGCGCCGCCTTGCGGCGGCGGTTGCTTCCACGCTTGCGCCTGGACAAGCGACGCTGTGCAACGCGCAAGTCCGCCAGCGATTGACGCAGCCAGCGCGGGTTCTCGATTGTGCGACCGTCGCTGAATGCCAGCAGGCTATGCAACCCAACGTCGATGCCGACTGCGTTGTCTTTGCTGCCGACATCTACGCTGGCGTCGGCTTCCAGACTCAGGCAGACGAACCATTTGCGACCGCTGCGCTTGAGGATTGCCTGCTTGATGACCGCGCTATCCGGCAGCGGACGATGCAGCTTGACCTTGATGTCACCGACGTTCTGCACGTACAACGCAGCGCCGTTGAGCTTGCAGCCATCGCTGTAGGTGTAGTCAAGACTGTTGAAGCGCTGCGCAGGCTTGAAGCGTGGGTGTCCAGGGGTCTCTCCCGCCTTCATGCGCCGAAAGAACGCGGCATATGCCTTGTCCACCCGGCGCAGGATCTGCTGCAAGCTGCTCGCGTTGAGCAGGATGCCGGGCTGCTTGCGCCACTGGCGGAAATAGTCCCACTGCGCCAGCGCCTTGATACCCTTGCCTGTCGCCTCATAGCGCAGTTTGCACTCCGCCAACGCCGCGTTGTAGACTTCGCAGCCCTGGGCAAGCATCATCTCAAGTGCGCGAACTTCCGCCTTGCGCGGATACAGGCGGTACTTGTAGGTGCGGATCATCGTTGTATCATTGGACATGCTGCGACTCCAAACAGTCGTAGAGCCAGTAGGAGCGCTAACTCCGTGACTGGCATTTCGTATTTTAGCACATTTGAGTTAAGGAGGTAAAGCGCATTCCCCACCCGGCTGAAGCCGGGTGTCCCCTGCGCTGATTTTATGGTTTACCATCGTTATCATCAGCAGATCAACGACAGCCCATGACCTACAGCCGCCTCATCTTCGTACTCCTCCTCATCCTCCTCGGCGGCGCATCGGCACAGGCACAACCGGGCGATGGCTATCTGCGCCTCAACCGCCTCGGCATCACCTTCATCTCATCCGCCGACCACGCCGCCGGCGAGACGCGCTATCGTCAGGCGCTGCTGCTCGGCGCGGGCTGGAACCGCTTCCCGATGTACTGGCAGTGGATCGAGCGCGCGCCCGCCCAGTTCGATTGGACGGCGTATGACCGCGTGCTGGCGGGTGATGTGCAGTACGGCTTGCAGTCGAACGTCATCCTGCTCGGCATCCCGGACTTCCATCGTGATGGCGCAGCGCCGCGCGGTCTCGATCAGCCCGTCTTCGCCGATGGCAGCGATACGCTCGCGCCTGGCAAAGCCCCTAATCCCAACAACCCGTTCGCCGCGTTCGTCTTCCAGGCGGTCGCGCGTTACAAGCCGGGCGGCGACCTGGCGCGGGCGCTCGGCTGGCAGCCGGAGCAGGGCGTGCGCGTCTGGGAGGCGTGGAACGAACCGGATCTGGCGCTGTTCTGGACGGGCACGGTCGAGCAGTACGCACGCCTGCTCAAAGTCGTCTATCTCGCCGCGCACGCCGCCGACCCGGCAGCGCGTGTGATGTTCGGCGGGCTGGCGTACATCAACCCGGAGCAGAGCGACTGGCTCGACCGGACGCTGGCAGTCATCGCCCGCGACCCCGCGCGCGACGCCAACAACTGGTACTTCGACATCGCCGCCGTCCACTCCTACAGCAGCGCCCCGCGCAGCGGCTATGTCGTCCGGCGGGCGAAGACGACGATGGCGAAGTATGGCTTGGATCGCCCGGTCTGGCTGAATGAGAGCGGCGTCCCGGTCTGGGATGACTATCCGGGACCGACCTTCGCGGCGGACGACCCGTCAGCGCGCCTGTATCGCGGGACGATGGCGCAGCAGGCGGCATACGTCATCCAATCGACCGCCTACGCCTGGGCAGCGGGCGCGGAGGTTGTCTTCATCCACCAGTTGTATGACGACTGCGGCAACCAGCCCGGCGGCACCGACTTCGCGCCCAACAGCGGGCAGGCGGGCGATGCCTATGGCTTGTTCCGCAACACTGGCGCGGAAGGCTGCTTCACACAGCATCCGCAGCGCGGCAGCGCGCGCCCGGCGGCGGCGGCGCTCAATACCCTGGCGCGTGTCTTCGGGACTGCGCCGTTCGAGAATGGGACAGTGCTCGACCTGGGCGGGCAGGCGTCGGTGATCGCCTTCGAGCAGCGCGGCATCGGCGGGCGCATCTACGTGCTGTGGAACCGCACGACGGGCGCACTCACGCTCGATATCCCCGCCAGCGGCGCGCAGGCGCTGCTCTACGATGTGCAGAACAACGACTACACGCTCTTCCCCAACGGGCAGTACTTCCAGGTGGGCACGCCGCCCTCGCGCCCCGGTGACGAGCAGGCGTTCGGCGGCAATCCGTTCATCCTGTCGCTCCAGGTCGATCCGGCGCGAGTGAGCGTCGATGGGCTGACGATTGCGCTGGAGAGCGCGAGCGGCGAGATCATCACGACGGCGGTCGCCGCCACGCCCGCGCCCGTCGCCGCGCAGTACGGCTCCGTGCTTGCGCCCGCGCTGCCGCTGGCGACCGGTGTTGTGCTGCCCACGCCCGACCTGCGCCCGACCGCCGACCCCGCGCTGCCGGATACCACGCCGCCGACCGCGCGCGTGCTGCCACTACCGATCATCAGCCCGGCGACCTTCGTCGTAAGCTGGACAGGCGAAGATGATCGCGGCGTGGTCGGCTACCTGGTCTGGGTGCAGGTGGATGGCGGGGAGTGGCAGCCCTGGCTGGAGACCGACGCGACCGAGGGAGAGTATGCGGGCACGCCCGGCAGCACGTACAGCTTTGCCGCCTGGGCGCGCGACGCGGCGGGGAACTGGTCGCTCAACACCGAGCTGACGCCCCAGGCGACGACGGCGGTGCGGTAGACAGAGTAGAAGTGTGCGCAACGAAGCCATCCCTTGCTGGTCTCATCGGCACCTCCCCGTTTCTCTCTGGTGTCATGCCAGGTGCAGGCAGACACCTTGTGAACGGCTGACGCCTTTCGCTTAAACCGACACGCGATCGATTGGTCCACGTGTAATCATCGATAAATCGCTGTCGATGCCGGAGACCTTGACCGAAAGATCACTGAACTGGGGGTTCTGACCCAAGCCGGTAATGATGGGTCCTGTCAGGTACGCCTGCGCTGACTCTGGACTGTCGAACAGGTAGATGCCGCCCCCTTCTCGATGCTCTGCATCCATCAGCCAGACCTTCCACAACAGTCCCTCGACCGCCGCAATCGGCTCCGCCAGGGGTTTAAACGTCGCACTACATTCTTCAAGTGTCATTCCGAAACGATAGTTGATCTGAACCACTGTTTTTCCCATGATCTTGTCTCCGCATAGTAGAAGTGATCGACGCATTGAGTTTGTCGTCGTTATGAGGCATAGTATCGATAAAGTGGCGGCATTGTCGCCTCACTAAAGTAAGGCATCGCGTGAGGGCTTGCTCATTTGTCGTGATGAGAGTGACATGCCACGCCTGGGCATAAGGATTGTCTGAGACAGCCTAGAATGGACGGTGAACTGCCTGACGCATTAACCGAGCGTGAACAGGAGATCCTGGGCTTCATCGCCGCGGGGCTATCCAATCAGGACATTGCCGACCGGCTTTTCCTCACACTGGGCACAGTCAAATGGCACAACAAGCATATTTACAGCAAGCTGAATGTGCGCAGCCGCACCCAGGCGATCATTCGTGCGAGAGAACTTGAACTGCTCAGCATCGTGCCTGCGACTGCCGTAACGCCTCGCTTGCCCAAAGCAACCACAAGTTTTATAGGACGAGAGGATGAACTGGATGCAATCGAACGGCGACTTGCCGATTCAGGCTGCCGGCTGTTGACTCTTTTTGGTCCCGGCGGAATCGGCAAGACTCGGTTGGCGCTGGAGGCGGCTTACCGCCACATTCAGGTATTCGATGGCGTGTACTTCGGTGCGCTCCAAACAACCCCATCGACTCATGCGCTTGTTCCGACCATCGCCGATGCCGTCGGGCTGAGGCTGTCCGGACGACCGGAGCCAAAAACTGAGTTACTTGATTTTCTGGCAAACAAGCGCTTCCTGCTGGTGCTGGATAACTTCGAACATTTGCTCGACGGGTGCGCTCTGCTGACCGAAATCCTGGATGCAGCGCCGCAGGTGAAAATTGTGGTCACATCGCGCGTCCTGCTCAATCTGCACTGCGAATGGCTGTTCTCAGTGGGGGGCTTGCGCTCGCCTGAAGACGAAAAAACAGAGAACCCAGAGGCATACTCTGCTGTTGCTCTGTTTATCAGCCGCGCGCAGCAAAGCCACCCGGATTTTATCCCAGAGAAGTCCATGGTGGACATTGTTCGCGTCTGTCAGCTTGTCGAAGGGATGCCGCTGGGCATTGAATTGGCTACAACATGGCTCAAACTGCTGGATTGCAGCGAGATTGCCGACCGCATCCAAGGCAGTATCGACTTTCTTGCCACGCGCCATCAGGACATACCGACTCGGCACCGAAGCCTGCGCGCCATCTTCGACCATCACTGCTCATTGCTCACCGCCGAAGCGCAAGCCATTTTTCAAAGACTGTCGGTCTTTCGAGGCGGGTTCGACGTGCGGGCTGCTCAACAGGTGACAGGCGCATCCCTATTTGCCCTGCTCGCGTTGGTGGAACAATCGCTGCTGCAACGTGACGAGTCCGGTCGCTTCCACATTCACGAATTGTTGCGCCAGTATGCTGCCGACGGACTGGCGAGTTCTAAGACGGAGTTTGAGGCGCGTGACGCGCACGCCGCATACTTCGCCGATTTTCTCGATCAACGGCGCGATGATACGAATGGCGTGCGCCAGCGCGAAGTGTGTCATGAGATTGGGGTTGAAATCGATAACATCCGTGCGGCTTGGCACTGGGCGGTGGCTGAGATCAAGATCGATTACATCCTGAAGAGTTTGTATCCGCTGTATCAGTATTTCCGCTTTGCAAGTCGCTATCTTGAAGCGCATGATACCTTTCGGGAAGCGGCAGCGCGGCTGGCTGAACAGCCGCGCGAAATCGCCGGGGTCGCGCGGGCAGAATTGTTGTGCTTTCAGGGGTGGACTTGCACCCGCTCTGGTGACATCGAGACAGCAGCAGCGGTGTTCAGGCAAAGTTACGACCTCTACGAAATGCTCGGACGCGCGCCGCGCCCAGGGCTTGCGACAGACCCGATTCACGGCTTTGGCACGATTGCACTCATTCAAGGGAATTATGCCGATGCCACACGCATCGGCAAGCTGGCTCTGGCGCGCTGCGATGCCTGGGGGGACCGCTGGAATCGGATTCAGGCACTGTATGTGCTGACGGCATCTGCACTGGCACAGGGCGATTTTCTGCTTGCGCGCCAACACGCCACTGAGGCGATTGCCTTTCTGCGAGCGCATCACGAGAACTGGTTCATCGCCTATCTTCACAATCAGCTCGGCACTATCGCTCGTGCCCTGGGCGATTATGATGGGGCTCGCCAGCACTACGAGGCGAGTTACGCCGTGCGCAGTGCCTACGACGACCGCGAAGGAATGGCGCTGGCGCTCAACCAGCTCGGCATGGTGGACTGCTTGCAGGGCGATTATCGCCACGCACACCGCCACTTTGGGCAGAGCCATCACCTGTATCTGGATCTGGGGGATCAGGGTGGACTGGGAGCGGCACTCAACGGGTTGGGGATGGTCGCCTGCGGGCTGGGCGATATGACGGGAGCACACGAGCGTTTCCGACAGGCGATGAAGATCGCGTCTGATATCCATTACACACCGCTGATTGCAGAGGTGTTGATCGGTTTTGGCGAACTGTGTCTGAAAACTGGACAAACAGTCGAGGGAGTCACGCTGTTGATGTTGGCTCAGAATCAGCCGGGCATTCAACACGAGAGCCGTGATCGCGCTGGGCAATTGCTGGTTGCCTGTAGCGCTGATGTGCTCAAGGAGGGGCGTCGGCGAGCCGAATCGTTGAATCTCGGCGATACGATAGCAGCATTGCTTCACTAAGTGAGTTTCTGGATTCTGGCTCGTACCTCGTCGAACTCGCGCCGCAGGCGACGACGGCGGTCCGCTAGGGCGGGATCAGCCGCGTCTCGACTGGCTCGATTCGCCATCGCTGCGTATACTCCCCCTCGTGCGCCTGCATCAGGGGGCTGATGGCAACCTATGACCGAACAATTCGCAAACCTCAACCTGAAAGTCCTGCTGCTCGATACCGATTACTTCGCCCTGCAAGCCATCAACGGCTATCTCGCCTGGGATCGGCGGACGCGCGTCACCTATCTGGCGGAAAGCGAGAGCGCCATGTGGACGTACCTCAGCCGAACGCCGCTGGCAGAACTGCCGGATGTCGTCGTCCTCGACGCCGATCACCTGGGCGGGGCACAGCCCCTGCAAGCGACGATTGAGCGGCTGCGCGACAGGATCGAGGATGTGACCGTCGTCTGCCTCGCCCAGTTTGCCGACGTCCCGCTCATCCACGCCGCCGCCGACGGCGGCGCGCGCGCTTATGTCCTGAAGGGCGAAGTGCGCGGACAGATCGCCTGGGCGATTGTCTACGCACGGATGCACGACTTCCTCGTCACCAATGGCATCGCGCGCATGGCGGCGGTCGATGAGCACATGCACACGCGCGTGCGCCATGCCTACGAACTGCCAAGACCCTACGACTACCCACAGTTGACCGGGCGGGTGCGTCAGGCGATTGAGTTGTGCGTGATCAAGGGGATGCCAGCGGTGCTGGCGGCGGACGAGATGAGCATCAGTCTGCACACCATCCGCAGCTATATCAAAGAGGGCTATCGCATCCTGGAATCCGCCGACGAGGGGGATTATCCAGTCGATATGTCCCCCCAGGAGCGGGCATTCGTCCGTCTGACGCGCCCGCGCGCGAACGAGGATTAGCGCGAGGGGCTGGTCTCGCGCTTGTCTTCGTCAATTTTGGCGCGGACAAAGGTCCATGCCTCATCACGGTTCTCGAAAAAGTGTACGCGGTTCATGTTGGCGAGCTTGGCGACGACACCCGTGATGGTGCGCACCAGCACGCTTGCGCCCACGATGACCAGCGCGCCTGCCTTGGGGTGCGTGAATTCGGGGTTCGCACGCCCGCGCATGGCACCCTGCGGCAGCGACTTCGCCTGGCTGACATCGACGACGGTATAGACCGGTGCTGACGCATTGTCGTAGATCTCGCGCGCCCGCTTGGTGTATTGATCCATCTGGTCGATTGTCCAGGGATCAGTTGCTGTGTAATGGATGATGCGTTCGGACTCGAGGTATTCCATTTGGATGGGCATAGTAGGCTATCCGATACACTAAAGATGATCGAGATGATAAATCACTCCCTCATTACAACATGAAATGCGTGATTTAAGTGTAGAGATGCCCAGGATTTTACGCCCTTTGTATTAAGATGTGTTACCGAAACTCATGCAAGTACTCCATTAAGTGTTGAATTCAGGTTTTCTCCAGATCCATTGACATTTCACTTCGACCGCCTATAGTCAAGTATAGGCTTTTAGGAAATTCTCAAGTTTCACATATTGTTAGTTTGATCGTAATTGTCCTAGCAGCAATTGCGAATGGGGAGTGCCATGTCTCTTGAGCAGACTGATCGCCCTGTGACGTACGTCGCAGCAGACCACGCTCCAGAAATCGAGACTCGCGAAGCGGTCGCCGTTACCTCAGAAGCCCCCATGCCCGCCCCATCACGACTGCAGCTCGCGCTGAACGAAGTCGTCCCGTTTCTCGCAGAATCCGTTCGCCAGTATATGCCGCCCAGTCCTTTCCGAGAATATTATCTCTGGGGGCTAGACCCGCAGAACCCGTATCATGATGCCTGGATCAGTGTGACCGGCTTGAAGCAGATCGTCGATTTCACACTGCGCACGATGGCGGCATCGCTGCCCGATGCCCACATCCCGAGTTTCGCGCGGTATGCCGCGCCAATGTGCATCTATCTCAATTTTGAGGTCGTTTCGGACAATCTTGAGTTTGGTCTGAGCGATACGCCGGAGGGCGACCGCACTCACTATCTCCGCGCCCACATGATCCGGGAGTTTACGCACGCCATGTGCCTGCGCCTGAGCGGAACCACGACGCCCGCTGCCGACCTCCTGGCACGGGAGCAGGGGATTGCGCGGCGTATTTCATCCCAGCTCCAGACCCTCAGCCCGGAAAAGCATCGGCTGATCGCGGATGCCTTTCTGCGCCAGCATCCTCATGTCGCGCCCAAAGAAATTGAGTATTCGCTGCTGCCGCTGTTGATCATGAACATCGAGACCGCCGCAGACCTCGTCCAGCGGACGTGCCATTACACCACAGGCACGCTGCTGCAAAAGACCCTGTATCGCCGCTACCGCAGCGCCGAACGCATCTTCCGCGATCCTAATCTGGATCTGCCACAGGTTGTCTGGCACGGCGCACATACCATTCTGCTGATCCCGGTGCTCGCCTACTATTTCGAGATGAGCGCGCACCTGCTCAACATTCCGGATCAGTTGCAACATGCGGTGTTCAGCGGTCACCTGCCGCGTGCGCTCCATCAGTGCTCGGTCATGGTGCGGCTGCTGAACGACCTGGGCACGCCGCTGGTCACACAGAGCGAGGAGCAGCGGCGCGCCATGGTTCGCCAGCTCCGTCACGATGCGCGGCAGATGCGTGTCAACAACATACGCATGTTCCTGCGCAGCCGGATTGAAGACAATCTCGATTACCGGGATCTGCTCGTGCGTGTTGCCAAGGATGTCGAGACGGGTGAGTTCAATATCGCACTTTACAACCTGCCGCACATCAACCCGCTGGATCGGTCGCTGGCAGCGTTTGGGGAGCGACTGACGTCGCTGAGTCGCATCTACCATCAGACCCACGCCGATTGGGATCACCAGCTCGCCCATCTCACCGACATGCTGGGAACGGATGCCTTCAGCCGGATGCTCCGCCGGGTGCTCGATTTCCATGTCGGCATGTATGGCAACGACTACCGCCAGGCAGAGGGCGACTTCGCAGTCTGAGCCGGTCGTTACGGCACCGCGTGATAATTCTTCTTGACCTGGGGCGGCGGCTGGTGAAGCTCAGGCGCGCCCACCCGGTCATCTGCCGCGATTTTTGCCTGGATGTACGCCCAAGCCTCTTCAGCAGTCCCGAAGTAGCGGATGGACTCTTTCTGTGCGAGCTTGGCGACGACGCTTGTGATCGTCCTCACGAGCAGGTTCGCGCCAAAAACCACGACTCCGCCTGCCATCGGGTGGTTAAATTCCGGGCGGGCGTGTCCGCGCAGTGCCCCCTGCGGGATGGCTCGGATCTGGCTCGCGTCCAACAGCGTATAGATCGGCTGCGCCGCAGCAGAATGTATTGCAAACGATTCTTCGGCAGCGCGCTCCATATCCGCCAGGGTGATGGGATCAGATGTCGTTAAATAGATGGTCCTGGCGGGTTCGACGAAGTCGAGGTGGATAGGCATAAGCGCACCCCACAATAAATCGATGTTCATCTATAAATCTACATGCGAAGTGCCCTGATGATATGCATGAAAAGTTGCATTTCATGAGAATTTACGCATTTCGACGCTGTGCGTATCGTGCAAGTCTTCCACTAAGAGTTACATGGAGATTTTGTACATTTTCATTGACAATTCCAGTTTATACCCTATATTCCCGCCTATACGATTTTCAGAGCAAATTCACTCTTCTCCAGAGAGTGGTCACATTTTGATGTGCGGGTTTGCGTAAGGATAAGTGGGATGTTACTGCGGGAGAAGCGCGCGGGAGAGGCGCGCTCGATGAAACCAATCGCTCAGGAAGTCGAAACCCAGGAAGCGAGCGCGGTTAATCTGCACCAGAGCGCGCCTCCTTCCCGCCTCCAGTATGCGTTTGATGTGGTGCTGCCCGCGCTGGAAGCGCGCGTGCGTCATGCGATGCCTGTCGGCAGCTTTCGCGATTACTACCTGTGGGGGCTGAACCCTGCCAATCCTTATCACGAGGCATGGATTGGCATGACCGGCTTGCATCAGATTGTCGAATTCACGCTGGACAGCGTCGGCTTTCCGTTTTCGGACGCCCAGTTTCCCACCTTCATGCACTATGCCGCGCCGATGATCAGTTACCTGAATTTTGAGGTCGTATCGGACAACCTGGAATTCGGCTTGAACGACAGCGCTTCGGATGATGCCACCTATTACCTGCGCGCGCATCTCATCCGCGAGTTCACCCGCGTGATGTGCCAGCGTTTGAACGGGGACGAGACGTCAGCGGGGGTCCTGCTGGCACCCGAAGAAATGATGGCGCGTCGAATTTCGACCTACCTTCAGAGCATCAGCCCGAAGAAGCAGCGCAGCATCGCCGAAGCCTTCCTGCTTCAGCACCCCGGCGTATCGCCGGATTCGCTGGAAAACGGCTTACTGCCGCTGCTGATCATGAACATCGAAACCGCCGCTGACCTCGTCCACATCACCCAACAGCATGTGACCAGGGACCTGATCCGGAAGGGGTTGTATCGCCGCTACCGCAGCGCCGAACATCTCTTCAGCAATTCCAACCTCGATCTCGCGCAGGTTGTATCGCACGGCGCGTATACCATCCTGCTCATCCCCGTGATGGCATACTACATCGAGATGAGCGCACACGCGCTGGGCATCCCTCACCGCCTGGAACATGCGGTCATGAACGGCGATCTCCACCGTGCGCTCTACCAATGCGCGATCCTGGTGCGCCTGTTGAACGACCTGGGCACGCCGCTTGTCATGATGACGGACGAACAGCGCCGCGACCTCGTGCTGCACCTGCGCCGACATGCGCGCGCGAGCCGCGTGAGCAACATCCGCGCCTTCCTGCGCCGCGAGATCAAACAAACGGATTTGCGCAGCCTGCTGACGCGCATCGCCAAAGATGTCGAGACGGGTGAATTCAACATCGCCCTTTACAACCTGTCACACATCAACCCGCTCGAACAGGCGGTGTTGACCTTCGGCGAGCGGCTGGGACGCCTGAGCCGGATCTACCATCAGACGGACATCGCACTTGAACGCCAGCTCCAAGGGCTGACGGAGACGCTGGGCAGCGACGCCATCAGCCGCATGATCCGTCGGGCGGTCGATTTTCACTACGAGATGTACAATCGCGATTATCTCGCCGTGAATGGGGATTTCGCGGTGTGAGTTAACACAGGGTGCTTTCGGTCTTAACAAAAACGCGCTAGGGTGTACCCTTTCGTCGCGGGGCATTATGAGACCGCCCCTCGTCACCATCAAGGAGTCTTCTGATGCGCGTGATCCTGGTCATGATCGACGGGCTGCGCCCCGATGCTATCGCCCGTGCCAATACGCCCACTCTGCATCACATCATCGCGAACGGCGCACACACGCTCAACGCGCGCTCCGTCATGCCGTCGGTCACGCTGCCCTGCCATACGTCGATCTTCCACAGCGTGCCGCCGGAACGTCACGGCATCACGACCAACCTGTGGACGCCGATGGCGCGCCCGCTGCCGGGCTTGATCGAGGTCGCCAAAGACGCCGACAAGCGCTGCGCCTTCTTCACCAACTGGGAAGAACTGCGCGACCTCAACCGTCCGGGTGGGTTGTTCATGTCCTTTATGATCAACGAGTCCTATAACCTTGACGACGGTGACCGCCTTGTCACCGATGCGGCGCTGCCGCACCTCGGCGCGATGGACTTCAGCTTCGTCTATCTGGGCACGGTCGATTCGGCGGGGCACTTCTACGGCTGGATGTCGGACGAGTACTTGCGGCAGGTCGAACGCGCGGACGCCGAGCTGGGGCGCATCGTCGCCGCGCTGCCTTCGGACGCCGCGCTGATTGTGCAGGCAGATCATGGTGGGCACGACCGCTTTCATGGCACCGACATGCCGGAGGACATGACGATCCCCTGGCTGATCTACGGGAACGGTATCCGCAAAGGGCACGCGATTCAGCGCGCCGTCTCGCTGCTCGACACCGCGCCGACGGTCGCAAAGCTGCTCGACCTGAAGACCCCGCGCGAGTGGGAAGGCGCGAGCGTGGATGAGGCGCTGGCATAACAGTCTGCGCATACCCTGAACGAAAACAGCCCGGACTTATGCCGGGCTGTCATTTTTCTGGCGGGCGGCGAAGTTAGCCGACGATGCGCGTTGGCAGCGGCGCACCATTCTGCGGCGGCAGGAAGCTGGGCTGCATCGTGTCTTTGCGCACCCACAGGTACTGGCAGGAGAGGACAATCTTATAGTAGGTCTCGCTCTCATCCTGCCCGATGACGACGTAGGTGCCAGGGTTCAGGACGACACCAGGTGCGACATTGCCCGGCTCGTAGTATGCCTGCGTGTTAAATGGCGCGTCGCCCACGACGGAACCCACGGGCGCGCCCAGGCACACGGTGCCGCCGCCACAGAGTGTAAACGGTGCGGCAGTCGGCAGCCCCGTGAGGTCGGAACTCAGGTCCTCATAATCCTCATCCAGGCACACGCCATTCGCGAGCAGATAGCTCAGGTAAGCAGGGTCTGACTCGCTGATACCGCTCAACACGGCGGCATCAGCACCATCGATGTCAAACAACGTATACGTAATCGGGCGAGCTGACGGCGCGAACAATATACCGTAATCGCCATCGTCCGAAGCCAATCCTCCTGAGACGCAGCCTGGATCGACATCAACTACAGTACCATTGGGGTCGATCATCACCATGACATACGCATCACAGCCGCCGCCATCATCGGTGGGGCTGACGAGCGTGATGTTATATTGCGGACCATCGGCATTGTCGCCGACATCCCCGGGATAATCGAAGACAAAGCTGCCGCCCGCCGCGGCGCTTACCGCCCCGACCAGGGCAGCCGACACGAAGAACACGACGGCGAGGAACAATAACAATCGACCAGATTTCATGACGCGACTCCAGGTTGTGGAAAAATAACAGGGAAATCGAAGATAGCTATCGCGATCAGCATAATGTCGGTTTATGCGTGCGAATCATTGAGGCTGATGGCGAACCCTCGCCGCTGACACATGCGACACAGCGAACGAAGCGTCACAGCCGATAGCCGGGCGGCTTTCAGTTCCCCTCGCCGCCGCGCTATACTCCGCTGCAATAGCGATTCTCACCAATAAGGCTTCTTTATGTCTTCGCGCTATAGATGGTTTGTCGTCGGCATCTTCTTCGCCTTCATGCTGCTGCATCAGGCGGATAAGCTGATTATCGGTCCTTTCAACAGCGACATCCGCAACGAGTTTGGCATCGACGAGCAGCAGATGGGGCTGATCGGCACCGGCGCGCTGCTGGTCGCCGCCATCCTGTATCCCATCTGGGGCTACCTATACGACCGCTTCTCACGCGCCAAGCTCCTGGCGCTGGCGTCGTTCATCTGGGGCGGCACGACCTGGTTCGGCGCGCTCGCCCCCAACTTCCAGACCTTCCTCGCCGCGCGCAGCTCGACCGGCATCGATGACTCCAGCTATCCGGGCATCTACAGCCTGATCTCGGACTACTTCGGTCCGACGCTGCGCGGCAAGATCTACGGCTTGCTCCAGCTCACCGCGCCCATCGGCTACATGCTCGGCTTGGTGCTGGCGCTGGCGATTGGCTCGTCGCTCGGCTGGCGCAACGTCTTCTTCATCACGGGCGGGATGGGCATCGTCGTCGGGCTTTTCATCCTCTTCGGCGTGCGCGATATGCCGCGCGGCAAGGCGGAGCCGGAGATGGAGGGCTTCAGCGAGATCGCCATCCACAAGTTCGAGTGGAAGCAGGCGGCGGCGCTGCTCCGGCGGCGGACGCTCATCCCGCTCTTCCTGCAAGGCTTCTTCGGCGTCTTCCCGCTCAACGTGCTGACCTTCTGGTTCTTTGCCTACATGGGCGAGGATGGGCGCGGTTATGACGACGGGCTGGTCTTCCCGATCATGGCGGCTGCCGTGCTGGTGATGGCGGGCGGCGCGTTCCTGGGCGGCACGCTGGGCGACTGGCTGTTCAAGCGCACCCCGCGTGGGCGGCTGATCATCAGCACGACGGGCGTGCTGCTCGGCGCGCTCGGCATGTTCATCACGCTCAACATCCCCAACGATCAGGTCACGCTGTTCGCCGTCATGCTCGCGCTGACCGCGCTCTTCACGCTTTTCTCCGGACCCAACGTCATCGCCACCATCTACGACATCACCGTGCCGGAAGTGCGCAGCAGCGCGCTGGCGATCCAGTACTTCATCGAGTCGTTCGGCGCGGCGTTCGCCCCGCTGATCGTCGGCACGCTGGTCGCCTCGTTCGGCTACACGCTCGGCGGCGCGATCCTGGTCGTCAACGTGACGACGCTGCTGATCTGCGGGCTGTTCCTGATCGGGGCGGTCATTCTCGTCCCGCGCGACATCCACGCCCTGCGCACGACGATGGCGGAACGCGCCGACGAGACTCGCGCGCTGGCGAAAGGGGTATAATAGAAAGTAAAGAGTTCGTAAGGTGCATCATGATCCATGAAGAAATCACAGTCGCTGTCCAACGCAAGACGGTCGCCGTCAATGGCGTCAACCTGAATGTCATCCAGGCGGGACCCGAAGAGGGTGAACTCGTCCTCCTGCTGCACGGCTTCCCGGAATTCTGGTACGGCTGGCGCGAGCAGATCCCCGCGCTTGTGCAGGCGGGCTACCGCGTCTGGATTCCTGACCAGCGCGGTTACAACCTGAGCGACAAGCCGAAAGCCCTGAAGGATTACACGCTGGACGTGCTGGCGAAAGACGTGATCGACCTGATCACGGCGGCGCGGCGCGAAAAGGCGTACCTCGTCGGACACGACTGGGGCGGCGCGGTCGCCTGGTGGGTGGCGATGAATCACCCGAAGCGGCTGAAGAAGCTGGCGATTCTCAACGCCCCGCATCCCTCGGTCGCGCGCAAGCAGATGACGAGCAACCCCGGACAGATGCTCAAGAGCGCCTACTTCGGCTTGTTCCAGCTTCCCTGGCTGCCCGAACAGTTGATGCTGTGGGATGGCGCGGCGGCAGCCCGCACCCTGTTCACGGCGACGGCGAGCCGCGACGCCTTCAGCGATGAAGACATCGCCGAGTACCGCCGCGCGTGGCAGGCACCCGGCGCGGCGACCGGGATGCTCAACTGGTATCGCGCCGTCGTCCAGCGCGGGACATCGCGCCCGCAGAGCACACGTGTGCATGTGCCGACGCTGCTGATGTGGGGCGTCAACGACGGGGCGCTCTCGCGCGAGATGGCACCGGAGAGCCTGCGCTACTGCGATGATGGGCGGCTGGTGTGGTTCGAGAAGGCGACGCACTGGGTGCAGCATGATGAGCCGGCGCGCGTCAGCGAACTGTTGGTCGAGCATTTCTCGCAGGTTTGAAACAGATCACTTTTGGGCAATTGCAAGGCGCGCAGGTCTACAGTGGTTGTAGGGTGATTTTCGTCGCCTGTAGCGCTTGCGCTTGCTCAAGGAGTTATCTCATGAAGAAGCGATTTGTTTCATTTTATGTCCTGATGCTGATTGTTCTGGTCTTGACGGCGTTTGTGATGGCAGTTCCCGCGCTTGCTGCGCCTGGGGGCACAATTCTTAGCTACAACCTGAATGAAGTCGGCTGTTACGTTGATATCACCGTCCAGGTTGAAGATGCGGGTTTCTACGCGGTCAACGCCTGGGATGATGGCAGTTTCCGCGCGGGGGCGGGGTTGAATGCCCCTGCGGGTTCAACCTTCACCGTCCGTCTCTCCATTGGCGGAGTCATTCTGCAAGGGGCGGCAGGCATTGGCATCTACGTCGAGGATGCGGTGGGTCTGGCTGCAACGTTCACCTATGATTCTGATAGCTCCGCACAACTGTGGAGTGATCCTGTTGGGACCGCATGTGCCGCGACCACGACGTGGGGCGCTGTTGCCATTCCGCCACCCGTAGGCGCGTGCATCTACCCGCTTCCCTCCGGGTCGGTGGTCTACAATGTCCCAGCGGGCGCGCTGGCATTCTTTGACGACGATGTCAACACTTATGCAGGGTTCAATCTGCCGCCCGGCACTTGGTACATTACCGAGTTCGGTGAAGAATTCGCCAAGGTCTGGATCGCCTGCGCCGCGCAGCCGGTCTACATCCCGGTCGAGAACGTCATTCGCTGAACCGAGTTCGCCTGGTCAGGATTGGGCGGGAGTCATTCCCGCCCTTTTTGTTGCCTGGTGATCGGGTGTATTCGGTGAGTGATGCACTGCCTGCACGCGATATGCTACACTCCACTTAAATTGGGGCAAGAGTTCGTCGCAGCACTCAACCCTCAGGGCGACTTAGCGAATTGCTTTCGACAAGGATGTTCAGGAATATGCGCATCGTATTGATCGGTTTTGGGACGGTTGGGCAGGGCTTCACCGAGATTTTGCGCGATAAGGGCGACGCACTGCGCCGTCAGTACGGCTTTACGCCGCAGCTCGTCGGCGTCGCCACGCGCTCGCGCGGGACGCTGATGGCGGAGGACGGCTTAGACCTGAACGCGCTCCTGGAGGCAATCCAGAAAGGGCATCTCGACACCTATCCGAATAACCCTGGCGTCACCCGCAACCTGTCCACGCTCGAACTGCTTGAGCAATGCGGCGCACAGGTCATGCTGGAAGCGGGCACGACCGACCTGCAAACCGCGCAGCCCGCGCTCGATCACTGCTACACGGCGCTGGCGAAGGGGATGCACATCGTCTCCGCCAATAAGGGACCTATCGCCCTGGCATACCCCGAACTGATGGCGCGGGCGAGCAAGGTCGGCAAGCAGGTGCTGTTCGAGGCGACCGTCATGGCGGGGACGCCGTCGCTGCGTCTGGCGATGCAGGCGCTGGCAGGCGCGACGATCAGCGAGGCGCGCGGCATCTTCAACGGCACGACCAACTACATCCTGACGCAGATGGAAGGCGGGATGAGCTACGCGCACGCGCTGGCGCAGGCACAGGCGCTCGGTTATGCCGAAGCAGACCCGACGGCGGATGTCGATGGCTGGGATGCCGCCAGTAAGGTGTTGATCCTGGCGACCGCGATCTTTGGCAAACAGTTGAAGCTCTCGGAGATGACCGTGCGCGGCATCAGCAGCATCACCAGCGAGGATGTCGAGGCGGCGCGGGCGGCGGGCGAACGCTGGAAGCTGATCGCGCGGGTGACTCCGCAGGGTGGGACGGTCGAACCGCTGCGCATCCCCGTCACGCACCCGCTGGCGAGCGTGGGCGGGGCAACCAACGCCGTCACCTACGTGACCGACATGCTCGGCGAGGTGACGCTGGTCGGCGCGGGCGCGGGGCGGCGGCAGACCGGTTTTGCGCTGCTGGCAGATCTGCTCGATTTGCATCGCCTGGGGGTATGAGACGCATAATTAGGAAAAAATTCACGCTTCTCTTGTCATGATCGCTCTATACTGAGTATTTAGAGCCAATTGTCGCTTGCGGTACTCATGCAGCCACGAGAGAAGGTCAGACGCGCGAATGGAAAAGCCACACCTGCTGATCGTCGAAGATGATGTGCATCTGCTGGAGGGAGTCCAGGCTGTTCTGGAGCTGGAAGGCTATGCTATCACGACCGCAGAGAACGGTTTATCCGCCATACGCCTGCTTGGCGAACAGCCGGTGCCCCCCGACCTGATCATTTCCGACATCATGATGCCGCACATGGACGGCTTGCAGTTCCTGCGCGAAGTGCGTAAGGACAATCGTTTCGTCAACATCCCGTTCATCTTCCTGACGGCGCGCGGCGAAAAGCGCGACATCCACACGGGCAAACGCCTGGGCGTGGATGACTACATCGTCAAGCCTTTCGACACCGATGATCTGCTGATCGCCATTGAATCGCGCTTGCAGCGTCATAAAGCGCTGCGCGATGCGACGGTGAACGCAGTTTCGAACGTCAAACGCAACATCCTCAATGTCCTCAATCACGAATTTCGCACCCCGCTGACCTACATCGTCGCCTATGCCGATATGCTCAATCAGCCCGATGTCAAAAGCGTGGGCGGCGAGGAAATGCTGTCCTTCCTGCGCGGGGTGAATTCCGGTGCGCTGCGCCTGCGCCGCCTGGTCGAGAACTTCATCCAACTGGTCGAACTGGAGACGGGCGAAGCCGCACGCACCTATCACCTGCGCAAAGTTGCCATCGACGAAGTCCGCACGATCTTCGAGAACGCGCTGCTCTTCCTGCGTCAGGCGAACCCGGATCGACCCATCAATCCCATCCATTACCGAGTCAAGCCCGATGTGCCGCGTTTCATCGGCGACCCGGAATTTCTGCGCATCGCCTTCATGCATCTGATCGACAACGCCATCAAGTTTTCCGAACCGGTCGAACCGATTGAGCTGGGTGCGTATGTCGCAGGGGATCACATTCATCTGTTCGTGCGCGATTGCGGGCGCGGCATCGGCAGCGAAGAGATGAACAAAATCTGGGATATGTTCTACCAGATCAACCGCGCCTACTACGAAGACCAGGGCGTTGGCGCGGGCTTGCCGATTGTGCGCGGCATCGCGCAGCTTCATGGCGGCAGCGTATCGCTGGAGAGTGTTCAGGGCGAAGGCAGCACGTTCACGGTCAAGCTGCCGCTGTCCCCTGCCAAGCCAAATGGCAGCAACGGCAACGGGAACGGCGCGCATTAAAAGAGGACATGGTATCTTATTGCATGTGCGGTTGAAGCGAGAGAAGACAAGACAGCCATGCGACCGGAGACCAAGCCCCTCATCATCGCAAAGATCGTCTGGGAAGACCCCCAGAGCGGCAAGATGAACGAACTGCTGCTGGCGGAGGGCGCGACAGCGACGATTGGACGTTCCGAAGAAAACGACATCGCCATCAAAGAACAGCATGTATCCCGGCAGCACGCCGTCGTGCAGTATCGCGACGGCTTATTCACGATCAGCGATACCGGAAGCATCAACGGCGTCTACGTCAACGACATCAAGATCAGCGAGGCGTTCCCGCTCTCCAGTGGGGATGTGATCCGCCTGTTCGTGCCCGTCCTGTACTTCGCATCGGTCTTCAGCGAGGTCGAGCGCAGCATCGAAAACTCGACCATCATCACCGCCGCCATCAGCACAGGCAAAGGGCGGCTCGTCATCTCGAACGGCGCGCAGGAAGGCGAGTCGATCCCGCTGCTGCGCGACCGCATCACCGTCGGGCGGGCGACCTCGCAGGCAAACTGGGAAGTCTGCTTGCAGGATGGGTCGGTCTCGCGCCCACATGCGCGGCTGGAATGGGTGGATGGCGTCTGGATCGTCCGCGACCTGGGCAGTTCAAACGGCACGACGGTCAATCGGCTTCCAGTCAACGAAAAGGGGCGGGTGCTGCGCGATGGCGACATCGTTACCTTCGGCAGCACGATGGCAGTCTTCCGCGTGGGGTAGCTCCCGCTTTAGCGCGCCTGCCGCCGCCCGCGTTCGTCCCCTTCGATCTCCTCAAGCATGCTGTCGGTCAGCTCGCCGTCGTCGGTCAGACGAATGCCAGCGTCATTCTTGCGCTTGGGCTTCTCGTCAGCATAGCCCAGCTCGCGGTCGAGTTCGCGCGCGATCTGCCCCTCCAGCTTGTCCTGATTGCGATAGCCCGCGAACGCCTGAAACGCGCTGGAAACCAAGCCGATGCCCCAGAAAAACGACACGAAGATCGGCCAGGGGAAGTCACCACCTGTCACGAGGAAGATCGACCATAAGCCGCCGTTGACGCCGAGATAGGCACCCAGATGCTCCATGAAGCCCTGGATCTCGCGTGAGACGGCGGTAACCTGCCGCCGCGTCTCTTTGTACTGCTTCTTGTTGGCGATGTTGTACCATTCCGGACCGTAGCGCGCGCGCATGGCGTTGAGCGTGGCGCGGTCGCGGCGGGCGGCGCGTTCGCCGGTCGTGAAATACGTCTCGGCGATGTGCGCCAGGAAGCCCGCGCCCCAGAACAGCGTCACCAGCAAAGGCCAGGGGAATTCGCCTCCCGGCGACATGAACCCGTCCAACCCGTTTTGAGCGAACATGAAGATCATCCAAAGCACCGCGTTGACCGCGAAGTAGGTCACGCTGTGCGCGATGAAGCCGTTGCGCGAATCGATGCGCTTTTTGATGCGGCGGCGCAGGTATGCCTCTTCGTCGGTGGGCATCTCTTTCAGGTTGTCGTCGTCCTCCGCCTCCTGCGTCCAGCTCGTCCACTGCTCGCTCCGCTGCGCGTTGGGCTGCCAACCCTGCCATTGCTGGCTCTGCACGTCGTTCTTCGCCTTGCGCCCTGACGCGGTTTCGTCACCAAGTTCGCGGCGGATCTCGCCGCCGACTTCGCGGATTGCCGCACCGATCTCTTTGCCCGCTTTCCTGAGTTCTTCGCCCGCCTTACGCAGCTCCTGATTGATGTCTTCGCTGCCCAGATCGATGGCGAATTCCACCTTTCGACGCGGCGCGGGCGACGGGATGGCAGGAGGTTTGGGCGGCATGGGTGGTATGGGTGGTGGTGGGGCGGCTGGACGTTCGGGCAGGACACGTCCTGCCCGAACGGGATCGACTGTTGGGATTTGGCGTGCCAAACCCACATCCGTGCCGACAGGGGGCACGGTCGCGGACGCCATGAATGGCGTCCCTACGGATCGCCCCGCGAACGCCGTGCGCAAGGCGTCCATCAGCTCGGCGGCGCTGCCGTATCGCTCGTTCGGCTGCTTTGCCAGCGCCTTGATCAGCACCGCTTCGACGGCGGGCGAGACCTCGGGGTTCAGGCTGCTGGGGGCGGGCAGCGCGCGGTAGATGTGATCGTGGATGACCGCGCAGGGAGTATCGCCGCTGAACGGGACCTGCCCGACGATCATCTCGTAGAGCACGACGCCGAACGAATAGAGGTCGGTGCGCGCATCCAGATCCTGCTTGCCGAGCGCCTGTTCGGGCGCGATGTACTGCGGCGTGCCGAGCATCATGTCGGCGCTGATGGTGCTTTCGCCCGTCTGGGCGATGCGCGCCATGCCAAAATCGGTCAGGTACGGCGTGCCGTTCGTGTCGATGATGATGTTCGATGGCTTGATGTCGCGGTGGAGGATGCCCATGTGATGCGCGTAATCGAGCGCGCTCGCCAGCGGGGTCATGATGCGCACGATCTCATCCTGCGTCATCTTCTGCTTGATCAGCGCGTACTTGAGTGTGCGTCCTTCGACAAACTTCATGACGAGGTAGGGCTGTCCCTCGAACTCGGCGTAGTCGTAGACGCTGATGATGTTCGGATGTTCCAGGCGAGCGATGATCTTCGCCTCGCGCGCGAAGCGGGTGTGAAAGTTCGGGTCTTGCTGGAACGCCTGATGCATCACCTTGATGGCGACATCGCGTTCCAGCCGTTCATGGTGCGCGTGATAGACGGTCGCCATGCCGCCCGACCCGACCTGCGAGACGATCCGATATGCGCCAAGCTGCTGACCGGGTTGTAACATCACATCCTCGCTGCGGCTCATTCTCAATGGATACGCATTATAGCCTCAAATGGCGCTCATCGATGGGGTGTAGACTGGGAATCTGAACTCGTATCAGGAGTTTCGCTCATGACCACCTTCCCGTCTATCAGCGGCAGCAACCTCGAAGGGCAGCACTTTGACCTGCCCCGCGCTTTCGCGGGCGATCTCACGCTGGTGATGATCGCGTTCCAGCAATGGCAGCAGATGCAGGTCAACGGCTGGCTGCCCGCCATCAAAGCGCTGGCGCGGCAGTATCCGCTGCGCTATTACGAACTGCCGACCCTGCCGCGCTGGGACCCGCTGCGCCAATGGCTGCTCAACAACGGCATGCGCGCGGGGATTCCCGATAAGCACACGCGCGAGACCACGATCACCCTGTATACGGATTTGCAGCGTTTTTGTCGCGCGCTCGACATTCCCGACCTGGATGCCCTTCAGGTCATGCTGCTCGACCGCGCAGGACAGGTCCTCTGGCGCGCGCGCGGCGATGTCTCGCCGGACAAGCTGGCGGGGCTGACGACGGCGATCACAGACGCGATGATCGTCTGATCGGCGCGGGCAAGCCGCTACTCATACGCCTATTCCGAAGCGGCATATCCGTAACCCAGCCCGGGGGAATGCTGAATTTCGCGGACATGAACCTCACCCCGCGTAGACTCGACAACCGTAAGAGTCGCCCCCCTCTCCGCACGCGGAGAGGGGACGGGGGTGAGGTTCTGGCTGGAAGCATATCCTCGATATTCGGCACTCCCCTGGTCACTCGTTCGCCTCAGTCGGTCGTATCCGTTATAATAGACCGCATGTTCTCAGGTAAGACCTTCAGGCGAACGCGATGATCACACCCCAGGATTTCGTTGACCGATGGGCGAACAGCGCCTTGCGCGAGCAGCAGGGTTCGCAAAGCCACTTCATCGAGCTGTGTGAACTTGTCCACCACAAGACGCCGGCGCAGCTTGACCCGGCGGGCGAATTCTTCACGTTTGAAGAGCAGGTGACGAAGGCGACAGGCGGTAAAGGGCGCGCGGATGTCTGGTACAGGGGGCATTTCGCCTGGGAGTACAAAGGCAAGCACAAAGACCTGGATGCCGCCTACAGCCAACTGCTCGCCTATCGCGGCGACCTGGGCAACCCGCCGCTGTTGGTGGTCTGCGACTTCCTCGAATACCGCATCTACCCGCAGTGGGTCAACACCAGTGGTCTGCCGTTCGTCTTCAAGAACGAAGACCTGCTCGACGAAAAGACGCGCCGCTACATCACCTGGCTGCTGGAAAGACCCGATAAGTTCCAGGAGCTGCGCCAGACCGAGCTGGAAGCGCGCGAAAAGCTGACGCTGCATCTGGCGGAGAAGTTCGCGCATCTGGCGGGTTTGATGCGCGATCATGTCGATGCGGACGGGGCGCATCCCTGGGAGCCGATGCAGATCGCGCGCTTCCTGACCAAGCTGGTCTTTTCGCTCTTCTGCGAAGACGTAGACATCATGCCGCGCCCGTTCAACCAGCCCGTTTTCCGCTACATCATCACCGAAGGCGTGCGCAAGCTGGATGACGCGCAGGCGCAGTCGGACGGCTTCATGCAGTCGATGAAGGAGCTGTTCGAGGGAATGAACGGCGAACGGCAGACCTTCATCCTTAAACCGACGCCCTACTTCAACGGCGGCATCTTTTTCGAGAGTAAGCCGGGCGCGGGCGATGGCTTGGAAGTGCTGGACATCACACAGGTGCCCGGCGCGGTCGAGCTTGTCCACGAGGTGAGCGAGGCGGATTGGCGCTTCGTCAACCCGACGATCTTCGGCACGCTCTTCGAGGGCGCGCTCGACATCAGCAAGCGGGCGCAGTTGGGCGCGCATTACACGGGCGAGGCGGACATTCGTCTCGTCATCGACCCGGTGCTGATGCAGCCGATCTACCGCGAATGGGACGTCGTGCGCGCCGAGGCGGAACCACTGATGCAGACGTATCTCCATGCGGAGACGCCGCGCGCCAAAGCCGCCGCCGAAGACCGCCTGAAGGCGCTGAACGAACGGATGATGACGCTGCTGGAGCGCACGACGGTGCTTGACCCGGCGTGCGGCAGTGGCAACTTCCTCTACATGGCGCTCAAGGCGCTCAAGGATGTGGAAGGGCGCGTGCGCAAGCTGTTCGAGCCGCTCGGCTTGCCATTCCGCGATGTGGTGACGCCGCGCCAGTTGTACGGCATCGAGAAGGACGAATTCGCGGCGAACCTGGCAAAGGTCGTCGTGTGGATCGGCTATCTGCAATGGCGCTACGAAGACGAAGGCGTGCTGCACCCGGTGCTGCTCAACCGCGCGCCGCACCCGCGCGCGCTGCCCGTGCCGATCATCAAGGACAAGCTCTCGCCGGACGAACCGGATCGCATCGTGTGCGATGACGCCGTGATGCGGTATAGAACCTCACCCCTAAATCCCCTCTCCGCGCGCGGAGAGGGGACTTCCAGAGCAGACGAGAGCGCGTCTGACTCCCCCTCTCCGTACACGGAGAGGGGGCAGGGGGGTGAGGTTTCTGGCGACAGGGGGCTGGGGGGTGAGGTTCCTAGCAGTACAGAGCTGGGGGGTGAGGTTTCTGGCGGCAGGGAGCAGGGGAGTGAGGTTGCAGACCTTGATGCCACCGTCGAAAGGATGACCACCTGGTACACCCCACCGGAATTGTGGGAGAACATCAAGCCCTTGGCGCGCCAGATGCGTCATGTGCCGACGCCAGCGGAAGATGCGTTGTGGCAAGCGGTACGCAATCGCGGCATTGACGGGTATCGATTCCGTCGTCAGCACACGATTGAAAAGTTCATCGTCGATTTCTACTGCCACGCAGCGCGCATGATCGTGGAAGTGGATGGCGACATTCACGATTATACGGTCGAGGAAGATGCGCTGCGTACGGAGTTCCTCGAGTCGATGGGCTTCCGAGTGGTGCGCTTCCGTAACGACGAGGTGCTGCGGGACATGCCTTCAGTGTTGGCGAAGCTGCGGCTGACGTTGAAGGAAACTTCATCCCTAGATCCGGCAGGAACCTCACCCGCACATGCAGGAACCTCACCCCTAAATCCGGTAGGAACCTCACCCCTAAATCCCCTCTCCGCGCGCGGAGAGGGGACTTCCAGAGCAGACGAGGGCGCCTCTGACTCCCCCTCTCTGTACACGGAGAGGGGGTCGGGGGGTGAGGTCTCTTCGCCCTACGAGCCTGACTGGCCCGCCGTCGATGTCATCGTGGGCAACCCGCCCTTCCTGGGGGGCAGCAAGATGCTTGGCGAGATGGGCGCTCACTATGTGAGCGATTTGCGCAAGCTCTATGATGGGCGCGTCCCCGGCGGTGCAGACCTGGTGACCTACTGGTTCGAGAAAGCGCGGGCGCACATCGCGGCGGGCAATGCGAAGCGTGCGGGCTTGCTGGCGACCAACTCCATCCGCGGCGGCGCGAACCGTGAAGTCCTCAAGCGAATCAAAGAGTCTGGCGACATCTTCATGGCGTGGTCGGACAATCCCTGGACGCTAGAGGGCGCAGCGGTTCGCATTTCGATTGTTGGGTTCGATGGCGGTGAAAATCTTGACAAACGGCTTGATGGCAAGACGACAAGAAACATAACAGCTGATCTAACGGCAAGCACGGATGTCATCATTTCAAAATCACTCCAAGAAAACTCCCGTATAGCGTTTATTGGCGGTATGAAAAAAGGATCGTTTGACATCAGTGACGAAGTTGCAATGAAGATGATCGATGCACCTAATCCCAGCGGTCGAAACAATCGAGAAGTTCTGCGACGCTGGATAAATGGTCTAGACATTACAGAACGTCCGCGCAATATGTGGATCATCGATTTCGGCACGGATATGCCTGAAAACACTGCTTCAGAGTATGTATTGCCAATGGATTATGTTAGGCAACATGTTAAGCCCGCTAGAGACCTCGTTCGTAATAGCAATGAGCGTAATAAATGGTGGCTACACGCGAGACCCGCCCCTGATTATCGAAACGCCATAATTGGACTTTCCCGTTACATTGGTACAGCAAGAGTAGCGAAACATCGATTGTTTGTTTGGCTCAATCCTCAGACCCTCCCCGATGGTCAAGTTGTGACCTTCGCCCGCCAGGACGACTACTTCTTCGGCGTGCTGCACTCGTATCTGCATGAGTGCTGGTCGCTGCGTATGGGGACGTGGCTCGGCAAAGGCAACGATCCGCGCTACACCCCGACGACCACCTTCGAGACCTTCCCCTTCCCCTGGACACCCGGCAAAGAAGACGCCAGCAGCCCGCATCATGCCGCCATCAGCGCCGCCGCCAAAGCGCTCCACGAAGAACGCGAGGTGTGGCTCAACCCGCCCGATTTTGATGTCTACATCCTCGACAGCAAAGACAAGAGCAAGGCAATCGCCGAGCGCACGCTGACCAACCTCTACAACGCCTTACAAGCGCATCGTATAACCTCAGTCCTAAATGCAGGAACCTCACCCCTAAATCCCCTCTCCGTGTACAGAGAGGGGACTTCCAGAGCAGTCGAGGAAGCCTCCGACTCCCCCTCTCCGTACACGGAGAGGGGGCAGGGGGGTGAGGTCTCTGGCAGAGGTGAGGTTAAATCTCCCAAGCTCGTCAAAGCGGCGCGCGATTTCGCGCCCCGTCTGGCAGAGCTGCACGACGCGCTCGATCGCGCAGTGCTCGCCGCCTATGGCTGGGAGGACCTGGCGGAGAAGCTGCGTACGCCGGAAGGCGACGAGGAACTCCTGCGCCGCCTGCTGGCGGAAAACCTGCGGCGAGGTTAAACCTCACCCTCTCAATCCCCTTCACCTACTCGTACCGCAGCACGCTCGTCACGGGTTCGCGCGCGGCGGGCAGCGCGCTCAGGAAGGTGGCAACCCAGGCGATCACAACCGCCGCCACGATCAGCAGCAGCGCGATGGGCACGGCGTCCTGCGGGATTGGGATCGCGATGCCGGTGCCAAGCTGCGTCATCAGCGCCACGCCCAGCGCGCTCAAGCCGATGCCCAGCCCGCCGCCGAGCAAGCCGATGATCGTGTTCTCGATCAGCATCACGCCCAGCACGCGGTCGCTCTTCAAACCCACCGCCTTGAGCACACCGATCTGCCGCCGCCGCTCCAGCGTCGCCAGCGAGACAGTGTTCGCCATCGTCACCGCCGCCGCCAGCAGCGAAAGCAAGCCGACAATCGTCGGGATGGCGCTGAACTGGTTGATGACGCGCGAGACGAGCGTGTCGATGAACGAGATGTCGAGCGCGAAGTTGAGCGGGTTGCGCGTCAGCGCCAGCAGGACTTCGTTCAGGCGCTCGGCTTCGACTTGCAGGATGAAGAAGCTGACATCCGGGTTCAGGCGGATTGAGTCGGGCGGGATCATGAAGCCGCCGCTGTTGAAGCCGAGCTGGCTGTCCTCGCTGATGCCGACGACCTCGAAGTTCAGGCGTTCGCCGTCCTCCTGCATCGTGACAATCGAACCGAGCTGCATCCCATAAAGCTGCGCCTGCTGCTGCGGCGCGACCATCACCCGCTGCCCGCGATCTTCCAGCGTCAGCGCGCGCCCCTGAATGACATTGCCGACCGGGCTGGGGTTATCGGTATTGCGCACCTCCAGCCGGATGCTGATCTCGTCCAGCTCCTGCTGCATGTCCTGGATTGCCTCTTCTGGCATGTTCTCCAGCACAAAGGAGGGGATATTCAGGTTCAGGCGCGGGCGTTCGCCATCAACCGCGACCACGTCGGCGACGTAGTTGACCACTTCGGTGCGATAGGTGATGCCTTCCATCGTATTAAGCTGGGTGTTCAGAATGCCCGACCCCAGCCCGCCGCCGATGAAGTTGGCAATCGGAAAGACGATGACATTGCCGCCAAGCTGCTGTGTGAGCTGGAAGTTGAGGATTTCGCGCGTGCCGACGCCGACGAACGTGATCGACGACAGCGCGAACATGCCGCCGCTGAGTGCCATCAGCGTGGTCGCCGTGCGCAGCCGCCGCGACGACAGATTGCGCAGCGCCAGCTTGCCATCGACATTGCCAAAGGTGGGCAGCTTGCCGACGAACCACACAATCAGCCACAACTGCGCGACCAGTATTCCGATGATGATCAGCGTGATCGCTACGCCGATCATGCCGACCCAGACATTGCCGATGATCTGCCCGGCGATGCCGCCGACCACGATCACGACGATCATCAGGACGAGCAGCGCGTGGAAGATGCTCGTGCCGGGGATTTGCGCCTCGTTCGGGCGCAGGATCACCGCCGGGCGGATGCGGTTGGCGGTCAGCACGGGCAGCAAGCCGAAGACCATCGTCACGACCATGCCCAGCCCGGCACCGTAGAGCAGCGCCTCCGGGTAGATGCGCCAGGGCAGCCGCTGCTGGAGGAACGCCTCGCCATAGGCGTTGACCGCGCCGCTGAGGAGCACGCCCATCACACAGCCGACGAGGCTGCCCAGGATGCCGAGCAGGAAGGCTTCCGCCAGGAACAGCGAGCCGACCTGACTGCCTTTTAAGCCGAAGGTTTTCATCGCCGCGACTTCCATCGTCCGTCGACCGACCATGACGAGCATCGTGTTGATGATGCCAATCCCGCCGATCAGCAGCGCGCCCAAGCCCATGATGACGATGAAGCGCCCGATCACATCCGAGATCAGCGTGTTCTCTTCCAGCACCTCGGTCACGGTTTCCATGTCGCCGCCGCGTACCAGCGGGCGAAACTCGGCGGCGAGCGCCGGGATGTCCGTGCCTTCCGGGACGGTGATGCTGATGGCATTCGGCTGCGGGTTCAGCCCCAGGCGCTCTGCCTGCGCGCGGTCGAGGTAGGCGAAGCCGAAGAACGAAGCAAACAGGTTGCGCAAGCCTGCTTCCTGCTCGGTGGCGACGATGCCCGCGACGATGAAGACCTCGTCGCTGCCGCTCACCCGCACCGTGTCGCCCACGTTCAAGCCCTGCTGATCTGCCAGGTTGCGGCTGATGACGATGGCGTTGTCCTTGAAGAGCGTGCGCAGCGCAGCGCCTGCGGGTTCTTCCGCCAGGATGTCGCCGGTCGGCGGGAAGGTCAGCGGGTCGATCATGATCGTCGTCACGAACTGCGGACGCCCGACCGTGACGGCATCGACCGCCGTGATTTGCAGATTGGCGAAGACGGAATAGGCGGATGCCTGCCCGCCGAGCGCTTCGGCGCGCCGCGTGACCGTATCGATCATGTTTTGCGAGAGGATGTCGCGGTCGCGGTCGCTGCCGCCGAAGGCACCAAAGCTGCCGCCGAAGCCCGGCGCGGTGATGGTGATGTCGCCGCGAATGCTATCGCGCGCGCTGCCGACCAGCGAATCGCCAATCGCCAGACCCAGCGAGCGCAGGGCGACAATCGTCGCCACGCCAGCGGCGATGCAGAAGATGGCGAAGAGTGTCCAGCGCAGGTTGCGCCGCAGGTTGCGCGCGGCATAGCGCAGATAAAACAGGAGTTGAGACATCAGGCGACCTCAATGGTGGGCGAGTGGTACACCTCATTATACGCGGGCAGCAGGCGAGTCGTTGCGCACAAAGGGGGAGCGGCACAACTCCCGTGTACAATAGGGGCTTCATCGGAGGTGTCTATTGCTTACGATTCTCGGTCTTGGTCCCGGTCATCCGGACGACATTACGCGCCGTGCCTGGGCGACGCTGGAACAGGCGACCGCTGTCTACCTGCGCACGCGCGAACATCCCTGCGTGCCGCATCTGCCCATGCGCGGCTTCACCAGCTTCGACGACGTGTACGACGCGACCGCCGATTTCGAGCAGATCTACGCGACGATCAGCGTGCGCGTGCTGGACGCGGCGCAGGCGGGCGATGTCGTCTACGCCGTGCCGGGCGACCCGATGATCGCCGAGGCAGCCGTGCAGCGCCTGCTGCGCGCCGCGCCCGACGCGGGCATCACGACCCAGATCATCAGCGGCGTGTCGTTTATCGAGCCGACGCTCGCCGCGCTGAAGATCGACCCCATCGCGGGCTTGCAGATCCATGACGCCATCAGCATCGCAGCAATGCATCATCCGCCGCTCAACCCTGACCAGCCCGCGCTGCTGGCACAGGTCTACAGCCGCGCGCTCGCCAGCGATCTCAAGCTGACGCTGATGAATCAGTATCCCGACGAGTTCGAGGTGACGCTGGTGCATGGCGCGGGCACCGACGAGGCGCAGGTCGAACGTCTGCCGCTCTACGCCATCGACCGCAGCGACCACATCCGCTACCTGACGGCGCTCTACATTCCAGCGCTCGGCGGCTACAGCAGCTTCGAGTCGTTCCAGGAGATCATCGCCCACCTGCGCGCGCCGGAGGGCTGCCCCTGGGATCGCGAGCAGACGCATCTGTCGCTGCGGCGCTACCTGCTGGAAGAGACGTACGAAGTGCTGGAGGCGTTGGACGCCGAGGACGCGCCCGCGCTCGCCGAAGAGCTGGGCGACCTGCTGCTGCAAATCGTGCTGCACGCGCAGATCGCCACCGAAGAGGGCGAGTTCCGCATGGCGGACATTCTCAGCACGGTCGGGCGCAAGATGATCCGCCGCCATCCGCATGTCTGGGGCGAGACGGTGGTCGATGGCAGCGGCGCGGTCGTCCGCAACTGGGAGGCGATTAAAGCGGCAGAGAAGGGCGACAGGAAAGCCGAGTCGCTGCTCGACGGCGTCTCACTCGAACTGCCGGCGCTCTTCCGCGCGCTGCGCCTGACGGAGAAGGCGGCGAAGCCAGGCTTCGATTGGGCGAACGCCGACGACGTGCTGGCAAAAGTCCGCGAAGAGCTGGACGAAGTGCTGACGGCGCAGGACGACGCGCATCGCGCTGAAGAGATGGGCGACCTGCTGTTCGTGATCGCCAACTGGGCGCGCAAGCTCAACATTGACCCCGAAACTGCGCTGCGGGCGGCGAACGCCAAGTTCACGCGCCGCTTCCGCTATGTCGAGGCGCAGGCGGCGGCGCAGGGGCAGCCATTGAGCGCGTTCACGCTCGATCAGATGGATGCGTGGTGGAACGCGGCGAAGGGGGCGGGGCTGTGATTTTAGAAGGTTCCATCGCCGTCACCGCTGCGCTGGAGGCGCGCAGTCGCCCGATTCACGCGCTGTACATCCGCGATGACAAGCGTGACGCCGATGCGCTGCGGCTGACACGGCTGGCGGTGGCGGCGGGCGCGACGGTCGAGCGCGTGAACGCGGACGCCATCGCGCAGATCGCCAGCGGCGATACACACGGCGGCGTCGTGGCGACCGTCGGCGAGCGCCATATGCTGACGCTCGACGCGCTGCTCGCCCAGGCGGGGACACCCGCTTTGATCGTCATGCTCGACGGCGTGGAAGATCCGTTCAACTTCGGGCAGGCGGTGCGTGCGTTTTATGCGGCGGGTGCGCACGGGCTGGTCGTCCGCCCGCGCAACTGGATGAGCGCGGCAGCGACCGTCGGGCGGTCGTCCGCAGGGGCATCGGAGCGCATCCCGACGGCGCAGGCGGAGAGCGCCGAGGAAGCAGCAGAGGCGATGCGTGCGGCGGGGCTGCGCGTCGCCGTCGCCGATTCGCACCGCGCCACGTCGATCTACGCGGCGGATTTGCGCGTGCCGCTGTTTCTGTTGATCGGTGGCGAAAAGCGCGGCGTCACGCGCTCGTTTGCGGACAAGGCAGACCTGCGCCTCAAGATCCCCTACGGGCGACAATACGATGCCGACCTGGGCACGACCGCCGCCTCAGCCGTGCTGGCATTCGAGATCATGCGGCAGCGCAGTTAGATCGAAGGCGAGCTGGTCGGTGTCTTGTCGGCGGCAGTAGGTTCAGACGGCGGGCTGGGCGTGGCTGGCGGTGTGGGGGCGGCATTTTGTTCACGCGGTGGTTGGCTGCGCGACCGCGCCAGCTTGAGGACGCTGCGCATCCGGTTCAGCTCGACGGGCTTCGAGAGCCAGACGTAGTCCAGGTTTGCCATCGTCTTGGTATCCGGCGACGCATAGGCGGACGTGAACGCGAGCATGCCGTTGCAGCCCGCCTCCCGCATCCGCCGCCCAACTTCGATGCCATCCACTTCGCCGGGGACGCGCACATCGAGCAGGTAAAGGTCGATGGTATCCCCTTGTTCCTTGATGAAGCGAAGCGTTTCATCGCTTCCCTCGAACTGGATGATCTTGGTTTGTGGATCGAGCACCATGATGGTCGTGCGGACGATGTCACGCAGGCTCATCTCGTCTTCAAGGTGGAGAATTATCAGGGTCGATGCAGAGGACAAAGTGACATCCTTTGCTCAGTTGGGCGGAGGTTGAGCATATACTTTCATGATCAACCCGTCAAGCGTATCGAGATCGATCGGTTTCGACAACCATTCGCAGTCAATCGGTTCGAGGATGTCCAGCGGTGGGCGCGGAAACGCCGACATCAGCGCCATCACGCCCGCATAGCCGGCATCCCGCAGATGCTTCGCCAGCGCCGTACCGTTCATCTCCCCTGGGATGCGTACATCCAGCAGCACCAGGTCAAAGTCAACCGAGTCGAACGCCGATAACAGATCATCGCTGCTGGCGAAGACGTTAATCCGCGCGTCAGGTTCCAGATACTGAAGCGTGTCGATGACGACATTTCGCAAGCCCACGTCATCTTCCACACAAACAATGCGCATTGTATTGCTGCCCTTCGCTGCCCATACCGCTCATCATAGAACAGAGTCGGACATTCGATCATTGATGAAACATGAAAAGTATCCAGGACTCGCACGTTTTCTGAATAGTGTGGGGTTTGCGCGTCTGCTACCATTGGGGGCATCGCCGACTGCAATAGACCAAGATCATGCGTGTTGAGCACCTTTCGCTCACTAATTTTCGCAACTACGCCCGCCTTGAGCTGATGCTGCCTGCCGGAAAGCCTGTTGTGCTGCACGGCTCGAACGCCCAGGGCAAGACCAGCCTGCTGGAAGCGCTCTACTATCTGGCGGCGGCGCGCTCGCCCTATACCCACAGCGACCGCCAGCTCATCCATTGGCGCGCGGAAAACGACATGATGCCCTACGCGCGCATCAGCGCCGACATCACCTCGCGCGCGCAGTCGCAGGCGCGGCTCGACATCACACTCATGCTCGACCCCAGCGGCGACCCCACCGGGGGGCGGCTGCGCAAAGTGATCAAGCTGAACGGCGTCGAAAAGCGTGTGATGGACATCGTCGGTCTGCTGGTCGTCGTCCTCTTTCTGCCGCAGGACTTAACGCTGATCGAAGGCGCGCCCGTTGACCGCCGCCGCTTCATGGATACCACGTTGAGCCAGGTCGAGAAGGGCTATCTGAACGCGCTCGACACCTACGAGCGTGTTCTGCCACAGCGCAACGCCCTGCTGCGGCGCATCGCCGAGCGCCAGGCAGACGCGCGCGAGCTGGCGTACTGGGATGAGCAGCTTGTCGCGGCGGGCAGCATCCTGATCGCGGATCGGCAGCGCTTCCTGCGCGAGCTGGAGGCGAGCGCACAGGTCACGCATCTCGACCTGACTGGGCGCAAGGAGGTGCTGACGCTGCGCTACCTGCCCAGCTTCATCTCTACGGTCAAGAACAGCGGGCAGCTTTCGTTCGATACGATGGGCTTGGACTTACATCGCGAGCTGAAGGCGGATGAGATCGCGCCGCAGTTCGCCGACCGCCTGAAGGCGGAGCTGCGTGAGTCGGTCGAGCGCGGGATGACGCTTTCGGGTCCCCACCGTGACGAGCTGCGTTTGCTGATCAACGAGCGCGATTCCGGACTGTACGGCAGTCGCGGGCAGGCGCGCACGGCGGTCATGGCGATTAAGCTGGCGGAACTGGCGTGGATGCGAGCGCACATTGGCGAGCCGCCGCTGCTGCTGCTCGATGAAGTCGTCGCCGAACTCGATGCCCAGCGCCGCGCTTATCTGCTTGAACAGATCGACGGGCAGGCGCAGACGCTGATGACGACGACCGAACTCGACATCTTCACGGCGTCATTTTTGGCGAAGGCGGCGATTTGGAAAGTGAATGAAGGGCAGATTGAGGTGAGCGAGGCGTAGGAGGGGCGCAGCATCATACAGAATACGTTTGCAGCGAATGACCCCTCCCTAAATCCCTCCCCACTGACGTGGAGAGGGACTTCCAGATGATGCTTCTGGCTCCCCTCTCCACGGAGCCTGCGGAGTGGGGAGGGGTTGGGGGAGGGGTTAAGTTGCGTCCCTACGTGTTGTTATGAGCCCGGCGTTGCTTCCGGGATGGCAGGCGCGGTGATGCTCGATGCGCTCGCCAGGCTGTCCATGTTGAAGAGGAACGGACTGTTGGACGGCACCAGCGCGATGCTGACGTTATCCGACAGGTTCTGCACGTACAGGTATTGGATCAGGCTGGGGTTCGCGGCGATCTGCTCGCTGACCAGGCGCAGCGCTTCGGCTTCCGCCTGTGCCTGGAGGATGGTCGCCTGAGCGACACCTTCCGCGCGGGCAATCGAGGCATCGCGTTCACCTTCGGCGCGGGCGCGTGCCTGGTCGGCTTCCTGACGGCGCTGCTCGACCTCGAAGCGGGCGCGCACGGCTGCCTGTTCGGCTGCCGCTGCCTGCTCAATCGCCTGCACGAACGTATCGGAGAAGCGCAGACCACGCACATCGACGCTGTTCAGGATGATGCCTTCGTTTTCGAAGCGTGCTCGCATCTGGTCGTTGATTCGCACCTGCATATCGACACGCCCTTCGCCGTAGATGTTTTCGGCGCGGAAGACCGAGACGACATCACGGACGACGGTGCGGGCGGTCGAGCGGATGAAGCCCTCCCAGCTCTGCCCCCAGCGGGTATGGAAGCGATTGAGCGCATCCGGCGTCGGGTCGATGCTGTAGAAGATCGTCACGTCGAGCGCGACCGGCTGACCATCGACGGTGGTCGCATCAACGCCATCGTCTCCACCGCGCTGCCCCTCGTCGGTCACCGACGACATGGTGTAGTTCTGCTGGTTGATAGGATAGAAGGTTGGCAACTGCAAACCGGGGATGATGATGCTCGTCCCTGCGCGGCGCGGCGCGTCGAGATTACCCGTCAGTGTGTTGGTGATGACGGCTGCCTGCGTCACGTCGACGAACAGCAAGCCGTTGCCGATGATGGTCAAGAGGATGCCCGCAATCAACCCAATGATCGCCAGCAAAACGCCGCCGCGCGGCGACTTGCCCTGTGAAGACGCCAGTACGACTGCGCCGATGCCTCCGAGGAAGATCACGAATCCGATGAGGGCGAGGACGCCCAGAATACTGCCAATACCACCCATGTGATGCATTTCTCCAGGTGAATGTCATAATCCAGTAAGCAATACGTAGGATTATAGTCGCTGGTTGTAAGTATTGCGTGAGATGTAGGGCTACAACCCGCTTTTTGGGGGGATTTTGGTGCAGATTCCACAGGTCGTGACCCTGTTTGGGCGGCAGATGTCCGTCTATACATTGGTGCTCGGCAGCGCGATCTGCGTGGTGATCGCCCTGTTGGTGCTGCGCGCGCCGCGTGGGCAGCGCCGCGCCATGCTCGATCTGTGTATTGTTGGGCTGCTGGGCGGGCTGCTGCTGGCGCGCGCGGAGCATGTGCTGCTGCGCTGGGATTACTACGCCGATCATCTCGATCAGGGGCTGGATATACGGCGCGGCGGCTTGGGCTGGCATGGCGCGCTGCTGGGGGCGTGGGCGGGGATGTGGGGGTACCTGCGCTTGACCTCACTCCCGAGGAACCGAACCTCACCCCCCAGCCCCCTCTCCGCGCGCGGAGAGGGGGAGCCGGAGGCTTCCTCAACCGCTCTGGAAGTCCCCTCTCCAGGGCGGCGACCGAGCGCAGGGCTGCGAGGAAGGGGATTTAGGGGTGAGGTTATCCCCTATACCCTGCTCGCCTTCGCGCTGCCTTGGATAGCGGCGGCGGCGTGGGTGGGCTGCGCGGCGGCGGGCTGTGCTTATGGCGCGGAAGTGCGCACGTTGGCGGACTATCCGCCGGGGGTGACGGCGGAACTGCGCGATGTGTACGGCATCGCCGCGCCGCGCTGGAACACGCCACTGTATGGTGTGGTGCTGGCGGGGATGATGGTGGGCGTGGTGGGAGGCATGATGTGGGTCGGAATGAGGCGGACGAGGCATGCCTCGTCCCTACAGTCGGGCGCACACACGGGTGCGCCCCTACACGGTTCCCGTTTGATCGCACCCCGCACCCTGCACCACGCACAAACAATCGATGACTCGCCAGCGCCCCTACGGCGCACCCCGCACCTCGCACCCCGCACATTTTATGTGGCGCTGGCGATCCTCGCGTTCGGCATGTTCGTCATCGGTTACGCGCGGGGGGATACGGTCGTGCATGTCGCGGGGCTGCGCGGCGACCAGGCGCTGGACGCGGTGACACTGACGGTGGCGCTGACGATGGTTATTGTTCGGCGCAGGGTCTTGGGATAGACTCGGCACCATGCGTTCAACGGGCACGTCACTCTGTGCCATCAGAACAGGAATTCCCATGCGCCTCAACATCGGTCTCGCGCAAATGTACCCGGAACTGGGCGACGTGCGCGCGAACCTCGACAAACATCTCGCCAATATCGACCTCGCTGCCGAAAAAGGCGTCGATCTTCTGGTCTTCCCCGAACTGAGCCTGACGGGTTACCAGGTGCAGGATCTGGTGCCGGAAGTCGCTATTCGTGCTACGCCGGATGACCCGGTCTTCGGCGCACTGCTTGAACAGAGCCGCCGCCTGGACATCATGTTTGGCTTCATCCACGAAGACCGCCGCCAGCGCTTTTACATCGCTGCCGCCTATCTATCCGGTGGCGAATGCCTGCACATCCACCACAAGGTCTACCTGCCGACCTACGCCATGTTCGACGAGGGGCGTTACTTCGACGCGGGCGAGCATGTGCGCGCCTTCGATACTCGCTTCGGGCGCTTCGGCATGGCGATCTGTGAGGATTTCTGGCATGTCTCGACGCCCTATCTGCTGTGGATGGATGGCGCGGACGTGCTGCTCTTCCACAGCGCCAGCCCCAGCCGCGGCTTGGACGCCAGCGACCGCCTGTCGGGGTCGCGCTGGGTCGAGCTGGTCAATCAGTCGTATGGTTCGTTCTTCACGACCTACGTCGTCCACTGCAACCGCGTCGGCTATGAAGATGGCAAGAACTTCTGGGGCGGCTCGTCGATTGTCGAGCCGGATGGCGACTTTCTCCTGCACGGCACGTATTTTGAAGAGACGCTGCTCGTCCGGCAGATCGACCTCAATCAGATTCACCGCGCGCGCAGCCGCCTGCCGCTGCTGCGTGACGAGAACCCGGCGCTGCTGCTGCGCGAGATGGAGCGCATCCTCAAGCGGGATGGGGCGTAGGCGAATTAGTGAATTAGCATGATAGCTTGATAGCTCTCATCAAATAGCGCGGCTGTACGAAAAAGCTATAGAGCTATCTGGCTATCAAGCTTCTTGAGACGAAAGCGAGGCATACGACATGAGCCACACTGACATCACCCCCCGCCTGCACATCAACACCGAGATCGCGCGGCGAATGCTGACGGGCTTCATCCATGACCAGATCGCCAAAGCGGGCATGAAGCGCGCTGTCATCGGCTTGTCGGGCGGCATCGACTCGGCGCTCTCGGCGTACCTCTCGGCGGAGGCGCTCGGCGCCGAGAACGTGCTCGCCGTCCGGATGCCCTACGAAACCTCGTCCGAGGACAGCCTGAGCGACGCGCAGCAGGTGATCGACGCGCTCGGCTTGCCGTCGCTGACCCTCCCGATCACCGAGATGGCAAACCCGTTGATCCACCAGTTCCCGGAGATGAGCGGGCTGCGCAAGGGCAACATCATGGCGCGTCTGCGCATGGTCATCCTCTACGACCAGTCTGTGGCGTGGGAGGGGCTGGTGATGGGCACCAGCAACAAGACCGAGTTCCTGCTCGGCTACTCGACGATCTACGGCGACAGCGGCGTCGCGCTGCAACCCATCGCCGACCTCTACAAGACGCAGGTGCGCGAACTGAGCGCGGCGTTGGGTCTGCCCGCCTCGATTTTGCAGAAGCCGCCGAGCGCAGACCTGTGGGTCGGGCAGACGGACGAGGGCGAGCTGGGCTACACCTATGCCGAGGTCGATCAACTGCTGTATCTGCTGGTCGATGAGCGGTACACGGTCGAAGAGGCGATAGACGAGGGCTTCGAGCGCCCGTTCGTCGAGGGCGTGTGGCGGCGCGTCAAGCGCAACCACTTCAAGCGGACGATGCCGAACATCGCCAAACTCAGCCGCCGCACCATCGGGCACGACTTCCTCTACCTGCGCGACTACGCGGGCGGCTGACGGAGATTCTCGCATGTTTTTGGCGGACGAGGCACGCCTCGTCCGCCAAAAACACTCCCAGTTCTTATCCCCCGGTCAGCACGCGCTGGGGTTTGATGAGGAAGTTGACGCGCGTCTCCAGCTCGCGCTGCTCGATGGGCGTGACGCCGCCGTAATACTGATCGACCCCGCGATACTTCTTCGCCAGCTTATTGATCGTATCGACGCCGCCGGCTTCGCTCACTGCGTCCACTTCGCCGCGCACTTCCAGCCAGCGATACGGGTTATTGGGGTCAATCGAGAGCACGGTGACGCGGGCGCGCTCCTTCATATTCCGGTCTTTCTGGCGTCCGCGCGCGGTGTTGATGATGACGTGCTGCCCGTCATAATCGCACCAGACGGGCGTCGCCTGGGGCTGCCCATCGGGCATCAGAGTCACCAGCGCCACGACAATCGGGCGGTCGAGCAGGTCACGATGGCTGTCAGGGACTTCGGTGTGAACGGGCATGAGAAAACTCCATAAACTGTGGCGCACTATGTGTGGTGTTCTGACGCCTCGAAAGCCGATTTTCTTCCCCATTCGCGCAATCTGGGGCGCGTGTCCTGGCGCGACGAATGCGCTCAGGCGATTCGCTCGATGATCGTCCCGGTGCCCATGCCGCCGCCGCAGCACATCGTCTGCAAGCCGTAGCGCCCGCCGCGCCGCTCTAAGGCGTGCAGCAGCGTTGTCATCAGGCGCGCGCCGCTCGCGCCGAGCGGATGCCCCAGCGCGACCGCGCCGCCATGCACATTCACTTTCGCCGCGTCCACGCCAAATTCGCGCCGCCACATGGCGATCACCGAGGCGAACGCCTCATTGACCTCGAACAGATCGATGTCGTCGAGCGTCAGCCTGGCGCGGTCAAGCGCCTTGCGGGTCGCGCCGAGCGGTCCCGTCAGCATCAGGTGCGGGTCGCTGCCGACTGTGACCATGCTGACCAGCCGGGCGCGCGGGCGGATGCCGAGCGACTCCGCCTTGTCGCGCGTCATCAGCACCAGCGCCGCCGCGCCATCGCTGATCTGGCTGCTGTTGCCCGCCGTCGTCACGCCGCCCTCGGTGAAAGCGACAGGCAGCGTCGCCATCTTCTCCAGCGAGGTGTTGGGACGCACGCCCTGATCCTGCGTCACGGTCATCGGATTGCCCGCGTCGTCCATACCTTCGAGCGGGACGATCTCGTCACTCAGCCAGCCGTTCGCCCATGCCGCCGCCGCGCGATGGTGGCTTTCGCAGCCGATGGCGTCCACCTCATCGCGGGTGATGCCCCATTGGGCGGCGATCTCGTCCGAGGCGATGCCCTGTGGGATCATGTTGTGGGTGTCCATGATGCGGTCGGTGAAAGGCTGCCCACTGCCCAGGCTCGACCCCATCGGCACGCGCGTCATGCTCTCGACGCCGCCCGCGACCACGATCTCCGCCTGACCGCTGGCAATCATCGCCGCCGCCAGATGCACACTTTGCTGACCGCTGCCGCACTGGAAGTCGAGCGTGGTCGCCGGGATGGTGATGGGCAGCCCGGCGTCGAGGACGACATTGCGCGCCAGGTTAAAGGTCTGCTCGCTGAACTGCGCCACGCAGCCCATCAGGACATGATCGACCGCTTCCGGCGCGACGCCCGCGCGACCGAGCGCCTCACAGACCGCCGTCGAGCCGAGACGGACGGGATGCACCTCGCGCAGCCAGCCGCCGCGCTTGCCAATCGGCGTGCGCACCGCCGAGACGATGACGATTTCGCTCATGGGATTGCCCTTTCAACTATCATTTCGCGCTTTGAGCCGATTCTATCGCAAAGCGGTATAGAATAGACACACGTAGAAAGGTCAGGATACAATCCCATGATCATCTTCGGCACACGCCCCCGGACGAAAACCATCGACACGGGCACGTTCTTCTGCCCGCACTGCCAGACGACGCGCGATTACGAACGCAAAGAAGCGCGCCCCTACTTCACGCTCTACTTCATCCCGCTCTTCCCCATTGGCAAACCCTCCGAGTTCATCGAATGCACCATCTGCCGCGTCACCTATACGCCGGATGTCCTCAGGGTCAAGCGTGCGCCGAACACTGCGAGCCTGGCGACCCACGTCAACAACCTCAAGACGAACCTGGAAGACGGCATGTCGGTCGAATACGCGCTGCGCGACCTGACCGACGCGGGCATCGACCGCGATGTCGCGCTCGGCATGATCAAGTCCGCCATCGGCGATGCGCGCCGCAAATGCCCGATGTGCAGCCTGACCTACGCAGCCAGCGTGACAACCTGCCGCGAGGAAGGAGCGGCGTTGATCTGATCGCGCACGGGTGCGTTCAGATCGTGATTGCGCTATAGTTACCGTTTTCCAGGTGCGGGGGCGGGGTTATGGCGAAGCGGCGACAGTGGAGCTGGTGGCGTTTCTTCTCGGATCTGGTGCTGCTCTCGCTGGGCGCGTTCATCTCCGCCATCGGCGTCATCATCTTCCAGGCGCCTTTCGACATTGCGCCGGGTGGCATTTCCGGCATCGCCATCATCCTCAACCACCTCTTTGATACCCCCATCGGTTTGATGATCCTGCTGCTCAACATCCCGATTCAACTGCTTGCATTCCGCTTCCTCGGCGGCTGGCGCGTCATCCTGGGGACGATCTTCGCCATCGTCCTCTACTCATTCCTGATCGATACGCTGACGCCGCTGCTCACGCAAACCTTAAGTCAGGATCTTCTGCTCAACGCGCTCTATGCAGGGGTGATCGGCGGCATTGGCGGCGGGCTGGTCTTTCGCGGCGGCGGCACGCTCGGCGGCACCTCCACGCTGGGGCGCATTCTGCAAGAGCTGTACGGCATTCCGCTGGCGACCAGCACGCTCTACACCGATACGGGCGTCGTCGTGCTGGCGGGGCTGGTTTTCGGCTGGGAGGGCGCGCTTTACGCCGTCGTCGCGCTCTACATCGGCGGCGTGGTGTCCGATTACACGCTGGAAGGACCCAGTGTGATCCGCACGGCGACCATCATCACCGACTACCCGGCGGAAGTTTCTGCGGCGATCCTCGACAAGCTCAAGCGCGGGGTGACGGCGTGGGAAGGCACGGGGATGTACACCCAGGAGCCGCGCGGCGTGCTGTTCATCACCATCGGGCGCGCGCAGGTCGATTTTCTGCGCAACATCGTGCTCAGGGTTGATCCGAGCGCCTTCCTCGTCTTCAGCCAGGGGCATACCGCCTACGGGCACGGCTTCCGCGAGCGCGCGCAGCGCCCCGCGCTGAAGGACAAGGCGTGATACAGGGATTGAAACACGAAGACACGGAGAGGACGGAGGCGCACGGAGGGGAGGGTGCAGCCGCGAACGCACTGCATGTCATCGCCCACAACGCGCCGGATGCGATTGGCGGCGCAGGTGTGCAGGGCTTAATTCCGCCCCAACCCCACCACCAACCGCGCGAAGAAGCCGCTGATGCCATCGCGGTCATTGCCGGGCAGCTCGAAATCGGCATTATTCGCGCCTGCGAGCGCGGTGAAACGGTAGCCGATCATCAGCCCGCCCATCGGACCCCAGCCGCGCAGCAGCGGGATATGCAGCGCTATCAGCAGCCCGGCGAAGAGCAGCGTCCCGCCCGCGCCGCCGCGCTTTGGCTCGAGGACCGTCGCGCGCAAGTCCAGCGTCTGTGCACCCATGCCCGCGCCGCCGATGGCGACCAGCGGCGTAATGCTCACACCTAGGAAGCGCCGCAGCGTGAAGCCGACCATTTGCCCGCCGCCGCCATAGCCGTAGCGTGCCAGATGGTGCGCGTTGCGCGCCTCTGATCCGCCGCCTTCGCCCATCCCGCCGACGATCCAACGCCCGAAGCGCGCATAGCCCCCGCCGCCGATGCTGGCGACCGGGTTGGTGAGCGCGGGCATCCCTCGGGCGCGCAGGCTGGCATTGCTTTCGCTCAGATGGACATTGCTGGGACCCCAGGCGACGAAGGTGCTGCCGCGCAGGCGGCGGGTGGGCTTGGTGTTGGCGGGCATAGCAGGTTCCTCGATCTACGGACACAGGCGGGCGATGCCACGGCATCATCCCCAAGCCCTATTGTACGATCTTCACGTCTAGGGGACACAACACGGTTTGCCGGGGCGAACAAGGGGTTTGGGGTGAGAGTCGACGCATCAACTTGAAACACGTCCCTGGACGTTGGCGGATGCAGGGGGATTGGCACGCCGACCCCACCGCTTTCGTTTTTACCTTCTTCATCTTTTACCGGGCATAACACGGTCCGTAAGGAGCGCTTTTCTGTTGCACGAAAGCGCGAAAGCTCTATCCTAAAGAGAGCCATTCACTCTGTCGTCAAAGGAATTTCTTGATGAATAGTATTCTGCGCATCGTGCTGTTTGGGGTTGCCTTGGGACAAGCATTCTTTGGTATTGCTTTTGCCCTTCAACTGCCGCTTGCGACCGGACTGTGGCCATTCGATTACACGCAGGACATGGCATATATCTTCGTCGGGTCAATTTTTGCTGCCGCCGCCGCCGCCACTCTCTGGTGCTTATGGACGCGGGAATATGGTGCCCTTGCCGGGATTGGTCTCGATTATGTCGTCATCTTCGCGCCATTGGGCATCTTCAGCTTTCAGATCGCAGATGGCAGCGCCAAACTGCTCACGTTCGCCCTGCTTGCCGCTATCGGTACCCTGTTTGGACTGGTGCTTTTCCTCCACACCCGACGCCTGGTCATCCCTGCTTTACCCCGGCTGCCTGCCCCGGTGCGCGTCGCGTTCATCGTCTTCATCATCGCATTGATCATTGTGGGTGGGCGTATGGTGCTCAAAGCCCCCAATGTCGTGCCCTGGACTGTCAATACGACCGGGTCGGTTATCTATGGCTGGATGTATCTGGGCGCAGCGATCTATTTCACCTACACGCTGCTGCGCCCAAGCTGGCGTAACGCGGGTGGGCAGCTCGCTGGCTTTCTTGCCTACGATCTCGTGCTCATTCTGCCATTCTTGCAGCGGCTGCCGACCATCGAACCGCGTTTCATGGTGAGTCTGTGGATATACACCTTTGTCATCATTGTCAGCGGCGTGCTGGCTGCTTACTATCTCTTCATCCACGCTGGCACCCGACTTCAGGATGCGCGGGCATCGGCGACAACCGCGTGATATTGTCACCTATACGCATCATCAAGAGTCGTCATATACTGAAGGCATATAATCTTCGTCTCATCTGGATGAAAGCCGCCCGTATATGGCAAGCAGCACCCCCGCCCTGCCCTACCCGACAGGCGCGGCACGCCCGCTCCTCAAATTTCCTGTCCTCGTCTATCGCCTGGGCTTCGGGTGGCTGCTCGACGCCTTTAACATCATGATCCTGACCACACGCGGGCGCAAGAGCGGGCAGCCGCGCTATGCCCCGCTTGAATACCGGCGTCACGGCAAGAAGCTCTACGCCATCGCCGCCTGGGGCGATCAATCCCAGTGGCTGAAGAACCTGACCGACGAGCCAACCGTCACGCTCTGTCGCGGGCAGCAGGTGATGGGGGCACACGGGACGCTGGTGCGCAACCGCACCGAGGCGACCGTCGTCCTGCATCTCTTCCGCCGCTCCAGCCCCCTCTTGATCTTCGACGCGCTCAGCGGTCGGCTGGGTATGGGGAGCGCCGCCGCGCGCACGCAGCCCGACCGGATTGACGATTACACCATCGTGCGTTTCGACGCGCTGCCCGGCATTCCCACGCTGCCCGCGCCGCCCGATGACCTGCGCTGGGCGCCTGTCGTGGGTGCGGGGCTGATCCTCGTCGGGTTCGCTTTCGCCCTTGCCGGTTGGATTCGCCGCCCGATGGAGCGCGATTGATGAGCGACACAGCAGCGCTGCTGCGGCAGGTTCGTCTCGCGCTCCAGAAAGACGATCTCGACAGCGCCATGCGTGCGCTGGAGCAGTTGATCGCGTTGGCGGAAGCCGCGCAGGATCACAGCGCGCTGGCACGTCATCATGGCAATCTCGCATTGCTCTGCTACCGCCGCGACCAGGCGGATAACGCGCTGGCGCATCTCGAACGGGCGCTCGAACACGCGCGCATCGAAGGCGATGGCGCAATGGAAGCGGGCTTGCTGGGCAACGCGGGCAATGTGCTGCGCGACCTGCGTCGCTTTGACGAGGCGATCCAGGCGCTGCAAGGCGCGCTGGCGCTGGCGGTCGATCATCACGACGAGCGCGGGCGCGGCATCTGGCTGGCGAACCTCGGATTAGTCTACGATGACATGGGGGAGATGGCGTTTGCCATCGCCTATCACGAGCAGTCGATCCAGGTGGCGCGTGGGCTGCGCGATCTGCGCGGCTTGGCGGGGCGGCTGGGCAACCTGGCGCAAAGCTGCATGGCGCATGGCGACCAGCCGACCGCGCTCGTTCACCTCCAGGAAGCGGTCATGATCTACCGCGACCTGGGCGACAAGTTCCAGCTCGCGCGGCAGCTCGGCGTGATCGGCAATCTCTATGTCGTGCTCGGCAGCCGCACGGCGACGCGGGCGGGGCGCGATTACCTGTACGGGCGCGCCATCGAGCACTATCGACAGGCGCTGCCTGCCGCCTACGAGGTGCAGGATGTGACGATGCAGGCGGATATTCTGCGCGCCATCGGCGAGGTTGCGCTGGCGCGGGGCGACTATCTGGATGCCATCAATCATCTCGACAGCGCCTACGGCATGTTCAGCAGTCTGGGGATCGCGGACGTGCTGCCCGCGCTGGAGACGGCGCTGGCGCAGGCACGCAGCGCGCAAAGGGCGTCGGCATGAATGCGGCGGGGACGCCCCCGCGTGCGCCGCAGCTCTGGTATGTCGGCGGTGCGGTCGCGCTGGCGGTCACCGCGCCGCCGAGCGAGGTCATCGGCGCGCTGATCCAGGCGACGCGACCGAGCCAGGCGCGCTTGCAGCATCGCGATTTGTTCGCCGAGGGGCGGCGCTACTACCTGCGCCCGTATCCGGATGGCTTTGAACTGCGCAGCGACAGCAAGACGATCTGGCATCGCAAGCGGCGCACCGCGCGCGCGGCGGTGCTGGAGGGCAGCTTTGGGCAGGCGGGCGCGGTGACCACGCTGCGCTTACGCGGGAGGCTGCGCACGCCGCACCTGGTCGTCTCGCTGCTCTTCCCGCTCTGGATGACGGCGCTGGTGGTCGCCGCGCCCTGGGCAGTCGAGATCACGGTCGTCGTCGTCGCCGCGCTGCTGCTGTTCGCGCTGGTCGCCGCGCACTTCGACGCGGCGCTGCAAGCCCATGACATGATCTTCTTTGTACGCAAGGCGCTGGAAGACCTGCCGCCCGCCGAAATCGCCCTGCTCGCCGCCGCCAGCGAGACGATCATCGACCCCGCCCGGCGCGACTTCGACGCCGAGTGGACGCGCTTCTACGAGGAGCAGCGCGGCGGGTGATGGCGGGCACTCGGACGACAGGCGCTCAGAAGCGCTCGCGCAGGTACGCCGCCATGAATTCGCCCAGCTTGCGATGCTCCGACGCCTCATAGTGGATGGCGTCGAGTGTGCTGCTCTGCACGATTTCGCCCACATCGACAAAGTGGCAGCCCAGCTCGTCGGCGACGATGCGGTAATGCTTCGCAAATTCGCGGCTCTTCGCCTCGCCGCCCGCGAACATATCGACAAAGCGTGTGCCCGCCAGCGACGCGAAGGGCGGCGGGCACATCAGGACGACTGCGGGCGCTGCGCCATCCCGACCCGCCTCGCTCTTCTGGGCGATCTGCGCGAGCACGCCCGCGCCCGCCGCGACATCACAGGCAGGCAGCGAGAAGCGCATCTTGAGGTCATTGGTGCCGAGCATGATGCAGACGACATCCAGGGGTTTGTGCGTGTTCAGGCACGGGATCAGATACTCCCTGCCGTTCTTGTAGCCCTCAATCGGGTCATCCCAGACGGTGGTGCGCCCGCCCAACCCTTCCTCGATGACATGCCAGTCCGCGCCGAGCAGGTCACGAGCGACACCCGCCCAGCGCGTATGAATATCGAAGCGGGTGCGCGTGGCGGGGTCGTAGCCCCAGGTATTCGAATCGCCGTAGAACAACACAGTCTTCATGCCATCACCTTCATCGCTTTCAACAGCTCATCCACCAGCGCTTCCGGTCGTACGCCATCCGCCATGCCCTCGAAATTCAGCAGCAGACGATGCCGCAGCGAATCCACCGCCACCGCCGCCACATCCTCGAACGAGACGTTGTAGCGCCCTTCCAACAGCGCGTTGATCTTCGCGCCGCGAATGATCGCCTGTGCCCCACGCGGGCTTGCCCCGTAGCGCACGAACTGCCTGACGAGCGGCGGCGCGTCCGGGCTTTCGGGATGGCTGGCGACGATCAGCCGGGCGACCGCCTCGGTGACGTGCGTTGGCACGGCGACATTTTCGGCGAAGGTGCTCATTTCGACCAGCGCCGCGCCGTCTGCCGCCTGGTTGACCTGCGCGCGTTCCGCCCCGGTCGTGCGGTCGAGGATGGCGATCAATTCGCGCGCGTCCGGGTAGCCGACGTTGATCTTGAACATGAAGCGGTCAAGCTGCGCTTCCGGCAGGGGATAGGTGCCCTCCTGCTCAATCGGGTTTTGCGTGGCGAGGACGAAGAACGGCGCTTCCAGCGGGTAGCTGCGGTTGGCGATGGTGACGGTTTTCTCCTGCATCGCTTCCAGGAGCGCCGACTGCGTCTTGGGCGTGGCGCGGTTGATCTCGTCCGCCAGCACGAGGTTGGCGAAGACCGGACCCGGCTGGAAGCGGAAGACGCGCCGCCCCTCCTCCGTCTCTTCTAGGATGTCGGTGCCGGTGATGTCGGCGGGCATCAGGTCGGGCGTGAACTGGATGCGCGCGAACTTGAGCCGCAGCGCATCCGCCAGCGTCTTGATCAGCACGGTCTTGCCCAAGCCGGGCACGCCTTCCAGCAGCGCGTGCCGCCCGGCGATGACGCAAATCAGCACCGCGCGCACCACCGCATCCTGCCCGACGATGACGCGCTTGACCTCCTGCTCGATCTTCTGCGCGGTCTGCGTGAACATCACTGCATCCATGTTTATGCCCACCCTTGTTCACGCGCGATGCGCGCGATCTGTTCGATGTGATTCAGTCCGTGCTCGCTGTAGTCCGCGAGCTGGTCGTCGAGCGTGACCGTCATGCCCGACCCCGGGTGATAGTACGCGCGAGCGTACTGCTCGTCGGTCATATGCTCCCAGAGCACCGCCCAGCGGGCGTGCAGCGCCTCGATGATCAGCAGCGACTCCTCAATCGGGATGACCTGGCTATCGCTCATCTCCGCCCAGGCATTCTGGTCATAGGGCTTGACTGTGGGCGTGTCTTCCGAAAGCGCCAGCTTGGTGCGGATGTAAGCGTTCATGTGCGAGTCGGCGACATGATGGACGACCTGCCGCGCGCACCATTCGCCAGGGGCAGGGCAATAGTCAAGCTGCGCATCGCTCCACGCCGCGACAGTCTCGGCAAGCTGGTCGGGCAGCGCGCGGATGCTGGCGATGAGCGCGGCGCGTTGTTCGGGCGTGTGCATGGGGGAAACTCCATCCTGCGTTTTCTACGAGTATAATCGACACCCAGCATTTCCACCCTCTAACCCCTCCCTAAATCCCTCCCCACTGGCGTGGAGAGGGACTTCCAGATTCGTCTGGCTCCCCTCTCCACGCAGCTTGCGGAGTGGGGAGGGGTTGGGGGAGGGGTAAACTGGGAAAAGAGGGTATGAAGCGAATACCCTGGCTCTCGCACCTGCCTGCTGCGCCATCATTATCTCCCTACTGCATCCTACTTTACCGCATGGACGGGGATTGCGGAAGTATCCGCCAAAAGGCGGATGTGGAAAGTTTTAGATTGGTCTAAAATAGTTTTAGATTTGTCTAAATAAGGAGATGCATCATGATCTCGCTCGAACGCATTCTGATCGACGGCGCGCTGTTCACGCTGGGGATGGGCGCGCTGATCCTCACCTCGCTGTGGGTCAACCCGCGCATCTGGCTTCAGGACTACCCGGCTGCGCTGCGCCAGCTTGCCGCGCCGCTTTCGGCGGGCGAAAAGCGCCAGCAAATCATCTTCCTGATCCCGCTGCTGCTCGGCTTCTTCGGCATCCCGTACCTCTCGACGCGCGCTATCGCGGGCGAGGGTGTCGGGTTCCTGACGCTCTATTTACACGCCTTCGTGCTGCTCAACCTGTTCAACCTGTTCGATGCGGTCGTGCTCGACTGGCTGTTCCTGGGGCTGCTGCGTCCCAAATCGCTGCTCATCCGCGAGGCGCTCGAACATCCGGAGCTGGTGATGGACAATCACAAGCTGGTCGTGGATTACTTCAAGGGGATCGTCTTCAGCGCGGTCGGCGCGCTGATCATCGCGGGGGTGGTGCTGGTGGCGGGGTGAGGGGCGTTTTGCCCTCACCCCAAACCCGCCTCCGCTCCGCATCCGGCGTCCCGAACGGCGAGTACGCCTGGGAGAGGGGCTTTGAGATCGCCATGCCTGGCGACTCTTCTGGCTCCCCTCTCCTAGCCGCGCGTGGAGGTTGCCGCTTGCAGACTCTTGATGCGCGGCGGTCGGGAGAGGGGCTGGGGGTGAGGGCGTCCCATGTTGCACGCAAAGTATAGTGTGCGCTCACTCAGGTCGGCGTTGGCGAAATGCGATGTGCCTCTCGCCAATACACATAATGGTTAATTCTCGAACGTCTACCAATTCGTCGTTACCCAAGCTAAGATTCACATTTTGAGAGGGGTTGCATGGGAAGACTTCTTGTTTTGGAGATAACCCCGATACTTGCTGGATAGATCTTCGTATTTATCACTGTACCCGAAAATTGAGAACACAAGTAGCGGTATAATCATTATCATTTGATAATAGTAATCTAGAAGTTCCTCCGTTTCTTTACTCTGAAACTCTCCATCATGTGCAATTCTGTTGCGTGTATCTACAAATCCGTTCAGGCGTTTTACTGCATGTTCTTTTACCCAAGCTTCGCTGTTCTGCCCCTTTTTTAGCATGTTTTTCAGTCGTTTGTTAAATCCTGGGCGGACAATCTCTTTGAGAAAAGCTGTTTCCAATCGGGTGATAAGAGCGTTGCGCTCTTGTCTACTCTTTATGCCAATCATCTCTATCGATTTGGCTAACGAATCATCGTTTAGCTTTTTCCAAAGCTCTTTCGCGCCATCGCTTGTGATGACGGCTGAAGGAACAAAGCCTGTATGTTGCTCCCAAAGCCTAACGAATTCCTCGACCGTTGTACTAATCAACCGCGCTTGGTCTTCAATACGCTGAGTAATGAGTCGATACTCCACAAATCGTCGCATCACGTAGAGATAGTCGCGCAACGCTTCAATTGATACTTTGCTTGTTCTCACAGAGTCAAAGAGACATGCCGAAAAACCATTGAAAAGTGGATCGCTCCAAAAATCAAACCGAACCGGTAGCATTTTATAGGTGCTAGAGTCACGAATAATGTTGTTTCTGCTTCTAAACGTGGAAACCACTTTGGATTCGCTGAAGTAACGCATAACAATCCAGCGCACATCTGTACCGAGTGCGAAGGAAGCGGCTGTACACCAAGTGTCGGCTACATCTTGAGCAGTCATGCCAACAGGTACGTCTGACGGCGAAACGGACAAGATTGAATTTTCTCCACTGAGGCGTAAAGCCATCCTCAGATTGAGGGAAACTCCACTTCCTATCGGGATTGTGACAGTTTGACCATTTGTCCAAGCATCTGGTGCAGAGATATTGGTAATCTCGAATTCCGCAACACCTTGTTTCGAAACATGCCTGAAAGTTCCCAAGTTTACCTTTACCGAATACCCCTTTGCCTGGAACATGGGGGCTTGGTCATCCAATCCGTTCCAACCCCTTATGGATACTGCATTCTCGATCCTAATCCCATAACCGTTTCTAAGTTCCCTTCCCACAAAACATGCGTTGACAGCCTCTTGTTTTGAAACATACGTTTTCCATGGCAGACCACCATCGATTTCGATACCAAAGATCTCATTTATGTCATCCAAACTGGCATAAAGAATGACGTAGACATCACCCTTGAGGGTATAGGCGACTTCGAATTCACATGGGTATGCGTGACCCTGAAATATGCACTTGCCGCGCGCATAGAAGTGTGAGTTAGGCTCAAACTGCTCAAACTGCTTGATTTGTTCCGAGGGAGGATAATCGTAGTAGCGCATTGTCTAACTGCCCACACACCCCGGCGGACCCTCCGGCGGGTAGCTCCAGGTTTCATCGACATCGCCGCCAGCCGTCATCGCCTGATACTCGTTGTAGATGGCGACCAGCGACCGGCAGTCGCCGCGAATCTCCGCCGCCTGCCCCTGCAAATACCAGCAGGCGAAACGTCGCTCCGCGACCGGCACATCCTGCATCACCTGCAAGCGCGCGCACTGGTTGAGATGGCTCTGCGCGCTCACCCAGTCGCCTTGCAGGAAGTACTCGCGCCCCAGGTGATACCAGCCTTCCGACCAGTTGGGTGCTATCGTCGTGACCTGCCCGCAATAATCGACGGCGGCGTCGCGCTCGCGCAGCAGGCTGCTCAGTTCGCACAGCCGCAGCCGCGCCTTGACGTTCTGCGGGTCGAGCGCCAGCACCTGCATGTAGGCGAAGGTGGCGGAGTCGGCGTCGCCCAACTGCAAGGCGTAGACCGCGCGCTCGTAGTGGAGCGGGATCAGGCGATTGTTGAGCGTGAGCGCGTTTTCGACCGCGCGCAGCGCATTCTCGTAATCCGCCGTGTCGCGGTAGGAGATGCCGAGCGCGCGCTGCGCATCGATGCTGTCGGGGTGCTCGCGGACGGCGCGCTGGCTTTCGCGCAGCCCGATCTGATGGGCACCCGCAGCGCTGTACGCCAGCGCCAGCGCCGCGCGCGCCAGCGGGTGCAGCGGGTCGCTTTCCAGCACGCGCTCGGCGACCTCGGCGGCGGCGGCGGGCTGCCCATTCGCGCCCAGGGCAAAGGCATGAGTCGCCCGCAGGTCAAGGTCGCTGGCGTGGCGCTGCACCATGTCGGTCGTCAGCTCCAGCGCCGCCGCGCGGTCGAGAACGGTGTCGTAATCGACATAACTGGAATAGACCAGGGCGCGCGCCAGGATGACCACCGCGTCCGGTCGGTCGGGATTGCGGTCGAGCGCCTGGCGCGCCAGCGCAATCGCCGCGTCCAGGTCGCCGCGCTGGAAGGCGCTGCGCGCCCCGGCGATCAGGTCGCTTGCGCCGTCATCGCGCGCGCTGCTCATCGTCAGCCGCCGCTCGATCCACCCCCACGAGCCGACGACCAGCGCCGCGACCAGCCCCAGGAAGATGACAAGCGGCATACAGCCCTGCCGTCGTCGGCGGCGAAATGAAAGGCGGGAATGGGCGCGCTCAATCCGCATAAGCTCGATTACATCGCAAGGATGATGTTGTTGAAGACTGCTGCAATTTCCTGGAGGGAAACTATAACGCTTTAAGCAGAGCGAGGGCAAAACCTGTTATAGTTGTAATGTTCAGGATGACCAAGCCAACATGTCCACATCTCCGACCGAACCGATCAACGCGCATACACCCATCGAAGTGCTGCGTGACGACATCCAGACCATCATCGACGCGCTGATCCGCCAGCAGGAACTGCTGCGGATGCGCAATGTCGCGCTCGATCCTGGACTGCTCCCGCTCCTCAAGAGCCTGATCTACAACCTGCAAAACGGCAGCACAGCGCTGATGCGCGACGCGGTCTCGCTCAATCAACTGCGCGCGCTGGCGGATGTCGCCGCGCTCGTCAACTCGTCGCTCGACCTCGACACCGTGCTGGAGACGGCGATTGACGCGGTGCTCACGCTGACGGGCGCGGGGCGCGGCTATCTGCTGCTGGCGGATGGTGGGGACGACCTGCACTTTCATGTCGCGCGCGTCCGCGATGGCGAAGAGGACGACGGCGCGGAGAGCGTCAGCCGCACGCTGCTGCGCCAGGTCATCGCCAGCGGGCAGCCGCTGCTGACCGACAACGCCGCGCTCGACCCACGTATGATGCGCAGCGGCACGGCGGCGCGCTATATCCTGCGTTCGGTCATGTGCGCGCCGCTCATCCTCAAGGATGCGGTCATCGGCGCGGTCTATGTCGATAACCGGACGCGCGATGGCGTCTTCAGCCCGCGCGAGCTTCAGCTCCTGACCGCCATCACCAACCAGATCAGCGTGGCGATGGACAACGCCAGCCTGTTCGCCAGCGCGCAGAACTCCGTGCGGGAGATCGCCCAGGCGACTGAGCTGGTGCAGAACGTCTTCACGTCGGTCGCCAGCGGCGTCATCACGACCGATAACCGCGATGCCATCCGAGGCTACAACAGCGCCGCTGCCGGAATCCTCAATGTCCCGGTCGAAGCCGCGATGGGTCAGCCGATGCGCGGTGTCCTGCCGATGCTGGGCGGCGAATTCGAGGATGCCTTTAACCGCGCGCAGATCGAGCGGCAAAGCAGCAGCATCGAGGTCGAGACGGACATCGTCGGGCGCGGGCGCGTCGCGCTGGCGCTGACGATCAGCCCGCTCAAGGCGGCGGGGGACATCACCGAGGGCATCGTGATCGTGATGGACGACCAGACCGAAAAGCGCGAACGCGAGCAGTCGCTGGAACTGCTGCGCCGCTACCTGCCGCCGGGCATGCTCGACAGCATCCACTCGATTTCGCAGTTGGGCATCGACGGCGAACGCCGCGAGGTGACGTGCATGTTCATCGATCCGGGGTCGCTGGCGCGCTTCGGCAGCCTGCCCGCGCCGGAGATGATGGATCGCCTCAACCGCTATCTGGAAGGCTTGACCTCCCTGACCCACAACACGCGCGGGATCGTCGATAAGTACATGGGTGCGGAAGCGATGACGCTCTTCAATACCCAGCTCAATCCGCAGGAGGAGCACGCCGTCAGCGCGCTGCAATCCGCCCTGCTCATCACGTCCTATTTCACCCAACTTGACGCGGCATACGGGCTGGATGCGCCTGGCTACCGCATCGGCATCCACAGCGGGGTCGCCACGCTCGGCAATCTCGGCGGCATCCAGCGCCGCAGCTTCACCGCCATTGGCGATAACATCAACCTGGCGCGCCGCTTGCAGGAGAACGCGCGTCCGGGACAAATCCTGATCAGCGAAGAGACCCATCGGCGGGTCGGCGGCAGGATGGGGGATCAGGTGCGATTCATCGAAGGGACGGCGCTCCAGGTCAAGGGTCGGCAGCGTCCGGTGCGCGTTTACGAGGTTCTCGTGTCATGAAACCACCCGATCATACGACGCAGATCCAGTTCGACAGGGACGGGCAAACGACGCAGGAGCATATGCGGCTGGCACAGCAGACGCTGATCGAAGCGGTCAAGCTGATGCGCAAGCAGCAGGACGACCTGCGTCAGCGCGGGATGAACCTGCCGTTCGGCGTGATGGACACCCTCCACAGCGCCGAACTGACGATGAGCGAGCTGATGACCGACATCACCGCCGGGCAGACCGAGCTGCGCCAACTGCGCGCGCTGGCGGAGACCACGGCGCTGATGAATTCGACGCTGGGCGTGGATGAAGTGCTGCGGCGCGTCATGGATGCGGTCATCACGATGACCGGGGCGGAGCGGGCGTTCATCCTGCTCAAAAACGACGCCGGGCAGATGGAGTTTCGCATCGCCCAGGGCATCGACGCCGAGGCGTTGGCGGACGCCGAATTCTCGATCAGCAGCACGGTCCTCAACGAGGTGGTCGAACACGGGCAGGCGGTGCTGACCGATAATGCCGGGCGCGACCCGCGCTACCAGGATCAGAAGAGCGTGATGCGCGTCTCGATGCGCAGCATCCTCGCCGTGCCGCTGCGGGTGGGCGGCGTGGTGACGGGCGTCGTCTACTGCGATAACCGCATCATCGCGGGCTTGTTCAAGGCACATGAGCTTAACCTGCTGCAAGCGGTGGCGAATCAGGCGGCGGTCGCGCTGGAAAACGCGCGCCTGCTGGCGGATGCCCGTGCACGGCTGGACGAGGTCGCGCGCCTGCGTGACGTGATGACGAGCGTCTTTGACTCGATTGGGAGCGGCGTCATCACGCTCGACCTGGGCGGGCAGATCATTGGCTGCAATGGCGCGGCGGAGCTACTGACCGAACGCACGATGGAGATGCTGATCGGCATGAACGCCGATCTGCTGCTGCCGGATTTGCCCGTACGGGCGGCGAATGTCCTGCAAGGCACCGCTGCCGAACGCTGGGAGACGGCGATCCAGATGCCGCGCGGCGCGCGCACGTGGGCGCTGACGCTGACGGCGCTGCGCGACGCGGACCACGCGCTGCAAGGGTCGGTGCTGGTCATCGACGATGTGACGGAGGTACGCCTGCGCGAAGACCAACTGCGCGGCGTGCGCGGCTATCTCCCGCTGGCGCTGATCGAGAACATTCGCAGCGGTGACCTGGCGGCGCTGGGTGGGCAGGTGCACACCATCAGCGTGGTGTTCGCCGACCTGCGCGGTTTCACACGCTTCAGCGAACAGCTTGAGCCGGAGCAGGTCATGCGCACGCTCAATCGCTACCTGGGCGTGGCGACGGATGCCATCGACCTCTACGAAGGCGTGATCGATAAGTTCCTCGGCGATGCCATCACGGGCTTGTTCAACACGCCGCTCAACCCGCAGGCAGATCACGCCGAGCGCGCCATTCGCGCGGCGCAGCGCCTGCTGCGGACGATCCATCTGTTGAATGAGGACGTGCCGGAAGGCGAGCGGCTGTATTTCGGCATTGGCATCCACAGCGGCGCGGCGGTGATGGGCAACATTGGCAGCAGCGAGCGGCGCGAGTTCACCGCCATCGGCGACGCGGTCGAACGCAGCAAGCAGCTTCAGCAGCGGGCGCGGGCAAACGAGGTGCTGGTCAGCGGTGAAACGGCGGCGCTGGTGGGCTACGAGTTTGACTTCGAGTTCGTGGGCGATGACGAGGGCGAAGTCTACCGCCTGCTGGGGCGCAAACGCCGCACCAGCACCATCCCGGCAGTCGAGGTGGAATAGACCTACTCGCTCAATCCTGCTCTCCAATTTGCAGAGCGGAAAGCGGGTGCCGACGGAGGGCATTCTTGCCGTCGGTTGAATCGATACCAACCATCGCTTAGAATGTTATGATAGTTGGAGTTGAGGCGATGCAAATCACACTTACACTGCCTGACGAATTGGCAGAACGCGCCCAGGCTGAGGGACTGCTAACCGACGATCGAATTGTCAACATGCTGGAAAATGAACTGCGTCGAACGAATGCCCTCAAGCGCTTCGGCGAAATTACCGATGCGCTCAGCGACGCGGGCATGACCGAAGACGAAATTAAAGCGGAATTGTACGCACGGAAGATCGAACGCACCACCAGTAACGTCAATCCATGACCTTGCGCGTGGTTGTCGATACCAACATCATCATTTCAGGATCATTCTGGAAGGGACCCCCGCATACAGTGGTTCAGACTATTTGGTCTGGCGATGTGATTCCTTTGGCGACTTCCGCGATGATCACCGAACTCAGGACAACATTGGCGCGTGAGAAGTTCGCTGCTTATGCCGTGAAGGCAAATCAGAGTATTGATGAGCTTATCGATACCTATGCGGCAATCGCCCTTGTCGTCGAACCCATCAGCGTTCCGCCGAATGTCGTGCGTGATCCCAAAGATCAGATGCTCCTGGCGTGCGCAGTAGGCGGCAGAGCCGACGCGGTTGTCAGCGGGGACAAAGACCTACTTGTCCTGGGTAGTTACGAAGGCATTCCCATCTGGTCGGTCACTGAGTTCCTTGCCAAGCGCCAATCGGACGAGGGGCATAGCGAGCCATCGTAGGGCGCGGTGAAACGGCGGCGTTGGTGGGCTACGAGTTTGACTTCGAGTTCGTGGGCGATGACGAGGGCGAAGTCTACCGCCTGCTGGGGCGCAAACGCCGCACCAGCACCATCCCGGCAGTCGAGGTGGAATAGGGGACGCGCTGTGCCACGCCCCCTTGTGCGTTGTCGCTATTCGCCCCACACGGGCAGTTCGACACCCGCGTCGTTGCGGAAAATCAGGCTTTCCAGCGGCAGCCAGCCGACGGCGGCGCGCCCGTTTTCGCAGACCGCTTCGATGCGGTAGTAGTTGGCGGGCACGGCATCGCGCGCGACGACCGGATAGAACGTATCGCCCACGATGCCGCAAACGACAGCGCTGAACGACGACGGTTCGCTGTAGAGGAACGTCCCCGTAAAGCCGACGTAGGCGCTCGGCGGGATCAGCTCGCCCTGAGGCTCGACGACGGGCGCGTACGACAGATCGCCGCGCAGCGCCAGCAGAGCGCTGTTCACCCAACCGCGCACTTCGCCCACCTCGACATACCACCACAAATCTTCACTGGAGTCTGCCAGGTCTGCCTCGCTGCGCCCCAGCACGATCAGCGGCGTGCCGCCGTCAACGACCGCTACCTGCGTGTATTCGACGCCGGGACCGGAGCGGACGTTGAGGTTATCCGTGTTGACGACCGCGTAGCCAGGCAGCCCAAGCAGGTCATCGCCCGCGTTGACGGGGCGCGGCGGCGCGGTATTGAGCGGCACCGATGCGGCAGTGCTGCCGTCCAGGTCGGCGACCAGCGTCAGGAGGTCAAATTCGGCGAGGATGGCGAAGGCGTTGGCGAGCGCGGGCAGGCTGCCGCAGCCGCCGACGACCAGGAAGACGAGTTCTTCCTGCACGGGGCGTTCCGCGATAGTCGTCACCGAGACGATGATCGGGCTGTAGGCGGGCGCGGTCACCCACGAGGCGGTTTCATTGGTGAAGGTGTAGCTGCCGCTTGCCGGGCGGCTGATATTGCGCGTGTAGAGCGTCGTCCCGGCGGCATCCACCGCGCGCAGCGTGACGGCGGTCGCGTCTTCAAAGGTGATCGTGCCGCCGCTGGCGCTGAAGCCATCGCAATCGACGGTCATGGTGATGTCGGCGCCGGTCGCGGCGGCGGCGTGGCTGAGGGGCAAGAGTGCCAGCAAGACGATGATCAGCAAAAGTCCAAAAGAAGAACGTTTGACCATAGGACAGCTCCTGAGGGAAGTAAGAAGTGATGAGGAATGAGGGATGAGTGATGAGTCGAAGTGGATGGTTCAATCGCGGCGTGTCTTGATTCAGCACTCAGTACTCAGTACTCGTGACTCAGAGTCAATTGTCACCAAGTTTCGTCTTTCGCGCCAACATAATTTTTCGCAATCTTGTGTCGGGTGAGCGTAGGGCGTGCGTCGGGCAGCAGGTCGGGCGTGATGGTACAGTCGGGGTGTTCGTGAAGGACTCCCCACGATCTCACGGACAGGCTTCCCCTGAACCCAAACGCTCCCACCCCGGGGGCGTTTGGGTTTATAGCGCATGGGGTGTGCGCAGTGCGCGCTGGGAAAAGCTCTTCCTGCTTGTCCGCACGTCTCACCACGCACATCGCATTCTCCCTGCATTGAGTTCCGCTAACCTCGTACTATGATGAGATGAGATGGTATTCATTCGACAGGTTGGAATGATGGCTGACGACAAGCGTGTGCGCGATCTGGGGACGTATGAGATGATTTGGGATTGCAAGTTCTGCGGCGCGGCAGCGCTGCCTGCTCGCACCCATCGTTTTTGCCCGACCTGTGGCGCGGCGCAGGACACCAACACGCGCCGCTTCCCTTCCGATGCCGAAAAGCGCGCCATCGACCATTACGTGCCCAAAGGCGAAGACCGCATTTGCGGCGCGTGCAGCAAGCCCAACGACGCCGACGCGACCTACTGCGTGCAGTGCGGCGCGCCGCTGGAAAATGCCGAGCGCGCGCGCAAAGTTGGCGATCAGGTCAAACGCGCCGGGCAGCAGTTCGAGGAGGCGGCGCAGCGCGACCTGGCGAAGGAGCAGATGGCGCGCGACCTGGGCACCACGCCCGCACAGGCGGCAGGCGCGAAAAAGGGCTTCCCCTGGGGTATCGCCATTGGCGTGATAGTGGCGATCCTCGCATGTGTCGGCGTGATCATCGCGCTGACGTGGACGCGCCCGACGAACGTCTTTGTCAGCGGGCACACCTGGCAGCGCGAGATCCGCATCGAGGCGTTCCTGCCGCGCGAGGACAGCGCCTGGTGTGACCAGCTTCCCGGCGATGCTTACTCGGTATCGTCGCGGCGCGAACAGCGCGATACACGCCGCGTGCCGGATGGCGAGACGTGCCAGGTGCGGCGCGTCGATAACGGCGATGGCACCTTTAGCGAGCGCGAGGAATGCCAGACGACCTACCGCGATGAACCGATTTATGACGACCGCTGCTACTACACCATCAACCGCTGGGACTACGCGCGCAGCATCACCACGCAGGGGCTGAGCCTGGCGCAGATGCCGAGCTGGGGCATCCTCCAACTGGCGAGCAGCAACAGCCAGGGCGTCGGCGGCGAGCGCGAGGCGGGGCGCAGCGAGGACTACGTGCTGCAGCTGCGTGGCGATGGCGGCGCGCAGTACGAGTGCCCGGTCGATTTCGAGACGTGGCAGAACGCGGGCGAGGAGTCGGTCTGGACGCTTGCCGTTGGCGCGGTGACGGGCGCGCCGGATTGCGCGACTTTGCAGCGGGCGGGGTGAGTGGACAAAAACATTATTGCGACCTGACCGGATGAACGGGCAGATCGTGCGCGCGTCGGAAGGGGGATAGCCGTCTACGCGCTCGCCCGTTCCTCCTGCGTCTCCATTTCCGCCCGCTCGTCCACGACCCGACTGATCGTCGTGTCAATCGGTGTGATCGCGGTCGTGCGCGCCTGCTCCAGACGGCTCAGGCGGTTGCTCAGGCGCAGCTCCATCGCTTCAAGCTGAGCGGATAGGTTGCGGATGCCTACTTCCGCCCGGACATTGACTTCGTATTCGATGTCATCGCGGACTTTGTCGTTCGCCGCCTGTCGCTCCTGCTTGATGAGGATAAACAGCGAGAGAAAAACCATCTCCAGCGAGACGATCATCGTCAGCAGCCCGAAGGGAAAGGGGTCAAATATGCTCATCCCAGGGACTACGCCAACATTCAGCACGATCCAGACCACGAACCAGATCAGACTGAAGAGGACGAAGTAGAGATTGCCGGATGCGCTGGTGAAGAAGTCTGAGATGCGGTCGGAGAGCGTGCGCTTGACCGCGATCACATCGGTCGCGTTTGGCACGACACGATCCTGCACCATTGCCGATGTCGAGCGCAGACGTTCGCTCAACAGCTCTAGCAGGTGGATGGCGACCGCCGGGCGGTGGCGCGCCACGTCGATCAGCATTTCGCGCGAGATGGTCACCAGCGTGACTTCTGTCAGCGCGCGCGCATTGGCAGAACGCGGGCGCTTATCGAGCACAGACATCTCGCCAAAGATGCGCCCCGGCGTCACCTTGAGCAGTTGCACTTCCTGGCGTCCGCGGTCGCGCACGTAGATTTCGACCTCGCCGCTGACGACGACATACATCGTGCCACCGGGATCATGCACGCGGAAAAGCGTCGTCCCTGCATGATGCCGTTCGACGGCGGATTGCTCCGCCAACTCACGGAGTTCGTCGTCGGCAAGCCCGGCAAACAGCGGTGTGTGCCGGAGCGTATGGAGCTTGTCCACAGTCATAGGCGGGTCTCTTGCGGCATTTGACGATCCATTCTCCAAGTAGAGCGGCAATGGCGCACGAATCCTTTAGCAATCGTCACTGCTGAATGCTTTGACTTCTTTGTCACGTCTTGACAAATTCGGAGGGTCAGGTTGCGCGGCTGGGGCGTGGGGATTGATCAACGCCTCGGATTCCTCTACACTGAGGGTCGTCGGGCGTTTAGCTCAGTTGGTTAGAGCATACCCCTTACAAGGGTGGGGTCGGGGGTTCGAGTCCCTCAACGCCCAAAGCGTGAATGCCAGTGGTCCACATGCCACTGGCATTTTTGTTGCCTATTCTTGGGGAAGATTGCGCATCTTGAGGGCGGCTTGCACGACTTCCGCCAGCGTCCCGCTTGCCCGCTTTTTCTTGTCCGCGCCTTTGAGCATCCAGCGCAGCGTATCCAGGTCGAGATGGATGGTCGCGCACAGCTTCTCGCTGTCTGTATCGAGGATACGCGCTGCTTTTCTGCCGTATTCGTTGTCCCAGTACAGATGGAGATGAATGGCGGAGACTGCGAACAACTGGATGTCCGCTTGTTCCAGCGTGTGGAACAGCTTCCGCACGTCGCGCAGCGCCATGTTCGAGGCTCTGGCGAGCGCGAAGTAATTCACGATCCCCTGGGCGGTATTCACCGGGTCCTCGGAGGTATAGACACACAGCCACGTCTTGCGCATCTCCACCAGCCCCAACCAGAGCGTCGAGGGCGGCGTCCGCTCGATGGAGAACCCATCGTGCGGCATACTCAGGACGGCGGTCGCGGTGGCGTCGCCGGTTGCGACAACATGAATCGCCGTCCCGCCCAGAATGCGCGATTCGCCGTTTGCCCGACCGACCAGATTGCCGCGTTCGAGCGTTTCGATGATTTGCTGCTGTTCGTTATTCATGGAAGACTACCTCTATCGTGATTGCGAAAAAGACCTGATTTCTACCCCCAGACGCTGCCGCTATGCCCGTCTATGGCTGCTGCCGCAGCCAGTCAAGCAGCATTTGTATACTTCCCGCCGCCAGCGCGATGCTCGAATCGGCGGCACCATAGTAGAGATGGAGCGTATCCCCATCGCTGCCGATGGTGTAGCCGCACGGAAATGCGACATAACCGACATCGCCCACCTGCTCATAGGGCGCTTCCGGACCGAAGATCCAATCGCTGCCACGCTTGATGCAGCGCTGGGGGTCGTCGAGGGCGAAGAGCGCCAGACCCAGGCGATAGAGCGCGCCGGCAGCGGTATGTCGTACCCCGTGATAGAGGACAAGCCATCCTTCCGGCGTTTCGATAGGGGGTGGGGATAAGCCGATCTTGGTGGCGTCCCACCAGGCACCCCAGCGCGCCTCCATCATTATCCTGCTATCGCCCCAATGCTTCAGATCGGTTGAATAGGAGAGCCACATATGCGCTCGCGCGCCGCTCACCGGGCGGTGGATTATGATCCATCGCCCGTCGATACGGCGCGGCAGCAGCGCCGCATCCTTATCTTCTGGTTGCATAATGATGCCAACGCGTTCGTAGTCGCGGAAGTTCTGCGTAAATGCCAGCGCCACGCCGGGACCGTGACGGCTGAAGGCGGTATACACGACGGCATACTTGTCCAGCTCTGGCACATACGTGATACGCGGGTCTTCGATTCCCCATAGCTCCTCAGGAAAGCCCACCGGGTCGGGCACGAGGGTGGGAGTGGGATCGATCTGCCACTGATCAATGCCATTCGGAGAGCGCGCTGCGCACAAATGCGAGTGACCGCGCCGGTCTTCCACACGGCAGAGCAGGAGTGTCGTGCCGTCCTTGAGCAGTGTCGCAGCAGGATTGAAGACCGTGTGCGCAGGATAATGCCAGTCGGCGGCGGTGAGGATGGGGTTTTGGGGGTGGCGATTCAGTAGTGTCGGATAGTGTGTTGTCATGCTGGCTCTGCTTCAAGTTCTATTTCAAGGGCGGAATTCTCAGCGAGGCGCAGTTCTAACCATCCCTGGAGAAAAGCCAGAGTCGACTCCGCGCCCTGGTTTTCATTGGGACGATCCGAATGCAAGCCATCGCGGCAGCCGCCGGTCGCGGGGTCGTAGAGTGAAAGCCCAAGATCATTGCGTCCTAAGAACCACTCGAAGGCTCGCCGCGCTTCTTTGAGCCAGTGCGCGCTGCCTGTGCTTCGATACGCTTCGAGACAGGCGGAGATCATTGCCTGAGCTTCCACGGGCTGCTGGTCGAAGCGCGCGCGTTCGCCATCGCGAGGGTAGAAGCCGTTGGAACCGATGGGCACGAAGTGTTGGTCTGCCGAGTCGGCATGTTGAATCGCTGTCAGCCATTGCAGCGACTCCAGACCTGCCTGCTTCATCGCGTCATTGGAGGTCCACTGCCCGCACATCAGCATCGCCTGCGGCAGTATCGCGTTGCAGTAGGTCAGTTTTTCCTCATACCACAGCCATCCTTCGGATTTACTGCGCTGATAGAGGTCAAGCAGTTGGTCGCCCAGTGTGTTGCGGATCTGGTTGACCATCCGGTCGCCGGAATAGCGGCGCAGGTACTCGTGAATGCCAATGATGGCGAATGCCCAGGCGCGCGGGCTGGTGGTCTCCAGGATGGCAGGCAGCGCCTGTTCAAACAATGCGCCTGCCATCTGCTGGAGGGAATACTTGTTAGAGCGCCCCAGGACTGTCCCCAGCGCCCACAACGTGCGACCATGACTGTCGTCCGAGCCGCTCTCTTCCAGCCAGTGACGCTGGTAGTTCATGAAGTTACGAAAGCGCTTCGTCTCCGGGTTAAAGCCGTACATGACGAACGCCAGATAGCGGGTCGCCATCTCGGTCGATTGCTCCGTGCCGAGCAGTTCCAGCAGCGTGGCGACGATCAGCGCGCGGGCGTTATCGTCAATCGTGTAGCCCTCGGCATAATTGGGGAAGCTGAAGACTGCGTGCTGGATGATCCCAGTGTCATCGGTCAGGCGGCGCAGATGATCGAGCCTCAGGGGCGGCAGCTCGGTCGGGCTTTGATCCAGCGGCTTGACGACAAACCCCGACGGGACGAAGCTCCGACGTTCCGTGCGCGCGCGCTGGAAGCTCTCCATATAGAGCTGCGCGACGTTCTTCCAGACCATCACCCGCCCGAACAGATAGGCGCGTTTGCGCATGGCATGGCGTTCGGACTCGTTGTTCAGCAGATCGTTGACCTTTTGCGCCATCGCTTCCGAGTCGCCGAATGGCACCAGCGCGCCGCGTTCATCCGCCAGCATCTCTTCCGCATACCAGTAGGGGGTCGAGATGATCGCTTTGCCCGCGCCCAGCGTATAGGCAAGAGTGCCGGAGGTGATCTGGGCGGCAGTCAAGTACGGAGTGATGTAGATGTCGGCAACGCTGATGAAATCGATCAGCTCTTCGAGGCTGACAAAGCGGTTATAGAAGATGACGTTGCTTTCGACACCCTTATCGCGCGCCAGCCATTGCAGCGAAAGGCGGTATTTTTCGCCTTCCGTGCGCAGGACATGGGGATGCGTCGCGCCGACGATCAGGTAGACCACATTGGGGTGCTGGGCGACGATGCTGGGCAGCGCGGCGATGACATTCTCGATGCCCTTGTTGGTCGAAAGCAGCCCGAAGCTGAGCAAGACGGTCTTGCCCTCAACGCCGAACAGATCCTTATGGAAGCTGGGATCCATGAACGGCACATCCGGGATACCATGCGGGATTAGATCGATCTTGCCTGGCGACACGCCATAGATCGTCTCCAGGAATTCGCGCCCGCGGTCACTCATCGTCACCACGCGGTCAGACAGCGCGATCACTTCTCGCAGGACGCGCTTCTGGAGGGGCGACGGGTCTTTGAGGATGGTGTGGAGGGTCGTGACGACCGGCATCCGCAGCTCACGCAGGAGGGCGACGATGTGACTTCCCGCCGCGCCGCCGTAAATGCCATATTCGTGCTGCAAACAGACGAGATCGACATTGTTGATGTTGAGAAAATCGGCAGCCCTGCGGTACGAGTCAATATCCGCCTCGCTCAGTTCAAAGCGAACCCGCTGCGGATAGACGTAGCCCTTTTCGGTATCGTTGACCGGCAAGGCGATGCAGGTGGTCTCAGGGAATTCAGTTGCGATGGCTTCGCATAAGTCGGTGGTGAAAGTGGCGATACCACATTGGCGTGGCAGGTAATTGCCGATGAATCCGATACGTTGAGGGGAGGAGGGACTGGAAGTCAAATCCATAGACTGTTTACCTTACGAACTTCTGTTCTACTACATTATACTCCTGTTTAGGTCAGAAGCCGCGCTTTCTCATCTGACTGGCATGATCGTGAATGATTTCAACAGACATGCTTGCCGCCCCTGATCATCCTCCGCCCTCCCGGTATGCCGCAATCGCACGCGCGACCTCGGCGATTACATCCGCATACGGGTTGTCCGGCGGCAGGCTGGGCGCGCCGTCGTCGAGGAGGGTGAGCAGCGCATCGGCGAAGGCGACTTCGGTGGCGTAGTCGTCGCCTTCCCCGGCAAAGTCCGCACGGAGCTGCGTCAGGTTCTGCCGCCACTCGTCCAGTTTGTCCGGCACGCCAGTTTTGACCGCGATGGTATTGCGCGCCATGCCCTCGACCATCTCTTTGGGGAGCGTGGCGGGAGGGTTCGCGTCCTGAATGGGCATCCCCGCGAGCTGCTGAAGCAGCAGGTCTATCGCCGCGTCCGGCAGCTTGCCCGCCAGCGCCGCGCGCACTCCCCCAGCGCCGCCCTGTGAGTAGAGCTGCGCCAGCGCGCGCATGGCTTCCGCCGCGTGGTCATTTTGGTTCTGTGACGAGTCCTCGTTCAGGAACTGCTCGTACTCACGATGCAAACTTCTGGTTATTGGATGGTCCTTGAACGCCGGATGATGATCCGTGAGTTCGAAGAGCTGCGTGTAATAGCGGATGGCGGCTTGGCGCTCGTTTTGCCGGCGCGCCAACCGTGCGTTGCTGATCAGCACATTGAGACGCCCGGTCAGGTCCTGAACCAGGATGTAGAGCGCATCGGCATCGTCATAGAATCTTCTGGCAGCCGTCAAGTCATCCTGGCGGACGCTCAGGTCGCCCAGCGCTTGGAGCGTGTTTGCCAGACCGAGGCGGTCAGCGATGCTTTCGTAGACGGGCAGCGCGCGGTCGTAGTACGCCTGCGCCGCCGCCAGTTCATCCTGGCGGACGCTCAGGTCGCCCAGCGCTTGGAGCGTGTTTGCCAGACCGAGGCGGTCAGCGATGCTTTCGTAGACGGGCAGCGCGCGGTCGTAGTACGCCTGCGCCGCCGCCAGTTCATCCTGGCGGACGCTCAGGTCGCCCAGCGCTTGGAGCGTGTTTGCCAGACCGAGGCGGTCAGCGATGCTTTCGTAGACGGGCAGCGCGCGGTCGTAGTACGCCTGCGCCGCCGCCAGTTCATCCTGGCGGACGCTCAGGTCGCCCAGCGCTT
>JALHQT010000007.1:0-222856 GCA_022841825.1 Anaerolineae bacterium | reverse complement strand
CACCGATGCTTTCGTAGACGGGCAGCGCGCGGTCGTAGTACGCCTGCGCCGCCGCCAGTTCATCCTGGCGGACGCTCAGGTCGCCCAGCGCTTTGAGCGTGTTTGCCAGACCGAGGCGGGCACCGATGCTTTCGTAGACGGGCAGCGCGCGGTCGTAGTACGCCTGCGCCGCCGCCAGTTCCGACTGGCGGCGGCTCAGGTCGCCCAGCGCTTTGAGCGTGTTTGCCAGACCGGCTTGATAACCGGCGTCTTCGGCAGTCGTCAGCGCGCGCCGCAGCAGCGGGGCGTAGAGCAGCGGGGAACCATAGACGCGGAAGTAGTTATCGAGCGTCGCCAAAAGGTCGAGCGCCCCTTCCGGCGCTGCCCCAAAGCCCCACTCCAGCGCGCGGGCGATATTCGCCTCGTCCGGCGTGATCGTGCGCAGATAGTCGATATTGGTGTGATTGCGTGTGGGACCGTGCTTTTCTGCGTAATGCGCGAAATGCTGCGCGGCGGCGGCTTCCGTCTCGCCCGCTTGTGCCAGCCGGGCGCGGGCGTGTGCGCGCAGCAGCGCGTGCTGCGCATAGCGCCCGTCGTCGTCGCTCAGCAGCGCGGCGTTGACCAGCGCGCGGGCATATTCCGGCGCGTCGTCTGGCGCATCGCCCCAGACCGCCGCCAGCGCCGTGCCGTCATAGCTGCTGTCCGGCGCGAAGCTGCCGAGCGCGCGGAAGCGCCGCTGCATCTCGCTGGACAGCGCGTCGTAGCTCTCCGCCAGCGTCACGGCGACGCTGACCTGCTTCTCGGTCGCGTCCAGCGCGTCCAGCCCAAAGAAGGGATTCTCGCTCGCCAGTCGGCGCGCCAGCGCGTCGGCATAGGCGTTCGCCGCCTCCGCTGCTTTGGTGCGCAGGTCGGCGGCGTCTTGCGCCATCAGCTTGCGCACCGCCTCGGCGACCCGCCCGGCTGCCAGCGTCAGCGCCAGCGTGTGCCCCTCCAGCAGGTCGTGGATGCGGGCGATCGTATCGCGCGGCAGGAGGGGCGCATCGTCCGCTGCGTCGTTTTTCGGCAGCGCGGGCAGCCGCTTCTCGAACAGCGCCGTCGCTTCCGCTATCGTCAATACATCCACGCGCACCTCACTGCTCGCGCTCAACTTCAGGTCGCCGACCAGCCCGCTCAGGCGAGTCGTGATCAGGTAGCGCACCCTCGGCGCGCTCAGCAGGAAGGGCGTCACCTGCGCCTGTGTCCACACGTCGTCCAGGACGAGCAGCGCGCGCTTTTCGGCAAAGGCGGCGTTGAGCAGCGCCGTGCCCGCGTCCAGCGTCGTGAACTGCTCGGCGGGGATGCCGAGCAAGCTGCCGAGCGCGATCTGTTTGCCGAGCGGGTCGCCCGCGCGGTTGATCTCCAGCCAGTAGACGCCATCGGGGAAGAGGCGGCGGATGTCGCAGTCGAGCGCCAGCGCCGCCGCCAGCGTCGTCTTGCCAATGCCGCCCATGCCATGCACGGCAACCGCCTGGTCGTCCAGCGTGGCGCGCCGCGCAGACGTGACGACGATCGGCGCATCCAGCCGGACTTTTTCCTCTAGCTCGCGCAGCACCGCGCGCTCGATGTAGCCGCCCGGCAGCTTGGGGACGCTGCCCAGCACGTCGCCGGGCGGCAGCACCTCGTCCGCCAGCAGCCGCAGCAGGTCGGCGAAGCGTTCGCCGAATTTGTCGTCGTCGCGGAAGTCGAGCGCGTTCAGCTTGAGGCGGGCGACGGCGGGCGGGATGTGATCGTAAGTGCCGCCGCGCAGAATCGGCAGGATGCCTTTGCAGTATTCGAGCGCGTGCGTGATCTCATCGCCGACATAATCGCTGGCGAACGCGCCGGGTCCGCAGATCAGCAGCAGCCGCGCGCTGTCGTCTACCGCCTGACGAATCTCCGGGATGAAGGAGAGCTGGCGTGAGGGGAGGTTCTTGCGATCCCACCACAGCCTGACGCCTGCCGCCGTCAGCGAGTCATACAGTCGGCGCACGAACGACTCGTCGGGCTTATCGTAATCGGCGCGGCTGCCGTCGGGGCGTGCATCGTCATCACGGGCATACGAGAGGAAGGCATCATACATGGCGGCTTGCCTCTTGTTAGGGGATTGTGTCCTGCGCAAGAGTGTAGACCGTTTCGAAATAGCCGGCAATTGGTGTGCTAAAATAGCCCCAGCGTTGCTCAATAAATCACCTCAGGATACTTTCATTATGCCAGTCGAACGTGACTTCCTGTTTCGCGGGTCGCTTGCCGAAACTGACCCTGATGTCGCCGAACTCATCCGCCACGAAACCGCGCGCCAGCAGCGCACGCTCATCATGATCCCGTCGGAAAGCACGGTGCCCTACGCCGTGCGCGAAACGCTCACCTCGTCCTTCCACAACCTGTATGCCGAAGGTTACCCGCTCGACGAAACGCGCACGATGACCGAGGACGAAATCCTCGATTACGGGATGCGCCTGCCGGAATACCGCCGTATCGCCGATAAGCGCTACTACAAGGGCACCGAGTACGCCAACATCGTCGAGGCACTCGCCCGCCGCCGCACCGCCGAACTGTTCGCCACCGACGCTTACCCCGCCGACAAGCTGTACGTCAACGTGCAGCCGCTCTCCGGCGCGCCCGCCAACAATGCCATCTACAGCGCGCTGTTGACGGTCGGCGATACGTTCCTGGGCATGGACTTGCTCCAGGGCGGGCACCTGACGCACGGCAGCCCGGTCAACCGCAGCGGCAAGCAGTACAAAGCAGTCGGCTACGGCGTCGATCCGAAGACCGAAAAGCTGAATTACGAAACGATCCGCGCGCTGGCGCTCGAACACCGCCCCAAAATGATCATCGCGGGCTACACCAGCTATCCCTACGCGCCCGATTGGGCACAGTTCCGCGCCATCGCCGACGAGGTCGGTGCCTACCTGATGGCGGATGTCTCGCATGTTTCCGGCATGATCATCGGCGGCGTCTACCCCAACCCGGTCGGCTACGCGGACATCGTCTCGTTCACCACGCATAAGACGCTGCATGGTCCGCGCGGCGCGGTGCTGATCACCCATCGCAAGGATGTCGCCGACAAGGTCGATCGCGCGGTCTTCCCCGGCGAGCAGGGGGGACCTCACGTCAACAGCATCGCGGCGTTGTGCGTGGCGCTCAAACTGGCGAAGACCGAGCAGTTCCGCCAGCTTCAGCAGCGCATGAAGGCGAACGCCGAGCGGCTGGCACGCCAGCTTCAGGAGCACGGCGTGCGCATCGCCTACGGCGGCACCGACACGCACATGCTGCTGATGGATTTGCGCGGGTTTGTCGGCGCGGATGGCACGCCGTTGAGTGGGCAGCAGGCGGCGCGCATCCTCGATCTGGTCGGGATCGTCTGCAACTTCAATACGCTGCCGGGCGATAAGGCAGCGCTGCGCCCGTCCGGCGTCCGCCTGGGCACGCCCTGGATTTCGCAGCGTGGTTTCGGCGATGCAGAGATCGACCGCCTGGCGGAGATCATCGCCCGCGTCATGAAGGCATGTGTGCCTTTCTCGTACGAGGGCAAGAAGCGCGCCGAGGCGCGTGCGCGCATTGACTTCGACACGCTGATGCAGGCGCGCCTGGATGTGGCGGAGCTGGCGAAAGACGCGGGCATCGACACCGATGTCCCGGAAGATGGCTACCCGCATGTCGATTATCTCTATGCCGATATTGTCTATGGCTTCCAGACCCTCCACATTCGTGGGGCGGAAGCGGCGAACTTCCTCGACGCGGTGCTGACGAGCGACGTGCGCGGGCTGAACGTCGGCGAGCAGCAGCCGACCTGGCTGTTGGAGGCAAATGGCAAGCCGATCACGCGCGGCTATGTCGAGCGCACGGACGACGGCTACACGCTCTACGTGCAGGAGCATGCACATCGCGCGGCGTCGTGGCTGCGTTCCCTTTCGGATGGCTTCGTGATCGTCGATCCGACCGATGTCTACGCCAAAATTCCGGGTCCGGTCGATGTGCAGAATCGCGGGGCGACCGCGCCGGGCACGATCGGCTTCGACATCAAAGAGGCATGGGCGGACGGGCGTGGCTACGCGCACAAGGCGTATTTCGTCGGCATGAATGGCGAACACTACGCGGGTCCGACGTTCGAGGCGCTGCCGGAATTTGCCTATGGCGATGTAGGGGCGACTCATGAGTCGCCCCTACGGACGACGCCGATTCATGGGCTGCATACGGCGATGGGCGCGAAGATGACCGAGTTCGCGGGTTACGACATGCCCGTCTGGTACACCTCGGTCGCGGACGAACACAACGCCGTGCGCACGAGCGCGGGCGTCTTCGACGTGACGCACATGGGCGTCTTCGATGCGCGTGGACCCGGCGCGGAGGCGTTCCTGGACACCGTGACGACCAACGACGTGACGACGCTCGCCGTGGGCGAATCGCATTACACCTACTTCCTGGGCGTGGATGGCGTGCCGCTGGACGACCTGATGATCTACCGCGTGGCTGCGGAAGAGTACCTGATCGTCGTCAATGCCTCGAACAACGACAAGAACTGGGCATGGCTCAACGCCGTCAAGAACGGCGGCGTCAGCATTGACCCGCCGCATCCCTGGCGCAGGCTGGGGGGGCGCGACCGCTTCACATTGCGCGATTTGCGCGCCAGCAGCAGCGGCGTGGATCGTCGTGTAGACGTGGCGCTGCAAGGCAAGTCGAGCAAGGACATTCTGACCGCGCTGGCAGGGGACAACAGCGCCGATCTCAGGCGTGTGCTGGCGCTGCCCTGGGCGGGTGTGACGCGCGCGCTGCTGGGCGGCTTCGACCTGATCGTCTCGCGCACAGGCTATACGGGCGAACGGGTGGCGTATGAGCTGTTCGTCCATCCCGACCAGGCAGAGGCGCTCTTTAAGGCGCTGATCGCCAACGGCGCGACGGCGTGCGGTCTGGCGGCGCGCGACAGCCTGCGCACCGAGGCGGGCTTGCCACTCTACGGGCATGAACTGGCGGGTGACCTCAGGCTCAACCCGGCGGATGCGGGCTTCGGCTCTTACGTCAAGCTGTGGAAGCCGTTCTTCGTCGGCAAGGCGGCGTTCGTCACGCATGAGCGTGAGCGCGTCGCGGAAGTCACGCGCTTCCGCTTGGAGCGCAAGGGTGCGCGCCCGCCGCACGCAGGCGACAAGATCGTCACCGAAGCGGGCGAGCAGGTCGGCGTGGTCACCTCGTGCAGCATCGACAGCGAGCGTTACCAGTTGGGGCAGGCGTACATCCGTGAGCACATGCTCAAGGAGGGCACGCGCATCGCCGTCCAGCGCGACGGCGGCGCGGCGGAACCCGCCGTGATCCTGAGCCGCTTCCCCAGCGCGAAGAAGTAGGGGGCGAAACCGCCCCCCTCAGCAAATCGAGGTCATGCTGCCCATGTCCACTCAGCGCGTCGTCGTCAAATTCGGCACCAGTGTCCTCACCAACGGCACGCCCAGCCTGCATCGCCAGCGGATGTTGGAGATCGTCCAGCAGGTCGCGGCGGCGCACCAGACCGGGCATGAGGTGATCGTGGTTTCGTCCGGCGCGGTCGCCGCCGGACGCGAACGACTCGGCTTTCCCGAACTCGGTCGCTCACTGCCCGCCAAGCAGATGTTGAGCGCGGTCGGGCAGAGCCGCCTGATGCAGGTGTACAGCGAACTGTTCGACATCTTCCAGATCGTCGTTGCGCAGGTGCTGCTGACGCGCGAGGACATCAGCGACCGCGCGCGCCACCTCAACATCCGTGATACGTTGAGCAACCTGCTCGACCAGCGCATTATCCCCGTCATCAACGAGAACGACACCACCGCCACCCACGAAATCCGCGTCGGCGATAACGACAATCTGTCGGCGATGGTCGCGGGACTGGTCGAAGCGGATCTGCTGATCCTGCTGACCGACCAGCAGGGCTTGTTCACCGCCGACCCGCGCACACAGCCGGACGCGCAGCTCATCGCGGAAGTCGCGCAGATCAACGATGCGACCTGGGCGGCGGCGGGCGGCGCGGGCAGCACGCAGGGCACGGGCGGTATGACGACCAAGCTGCAAGCCGCACAGCTCGCCGGGCGCAGCGGCGTGACGACCGTGATCGCCAGCGGCAGGACGCCGAACGTGATGGCGCGACTGCTGGATGGCGAGTCGATTGGGACGCGCTTTCCCGCGCAGATCAGCCATATGGAGAGCCGCAAACGCTGGCTGCTGATGGAGAAGCCGCGCGGCACGCTGCATATCGACGCGGGTGCAGCAAGCAAGCTGCTCAAGGGCGGTGCGAGCCTGCTGCCGGTCGGTATGACGCGGGTGGCGCGCGAATTCGAGCGCGGGGCGGTCGTCTCCATCCATGCGCCGGACGGGCGCGAAGTGGCGCACGGGATGACGAATTACGACAGCGACGACCTGAAGAAACTGTGCGGTGTTAAATCGACGCAGATCATCGACATCCTGGGGTATAGTTACGGCGATGCGGTCATCCACCGCAACAATATGGTGGTGCTGGCATGACCGCGCGCCTGGGGTTCAAAACCCCAGGCTGGGTAAGATTGGTAAGCCCGTTCACGGGCTGAAGTTAGCAACCCCTTTAGGGGTTTACGCGTTCAGTTGTAGCCTGAAGCTTTGAGCTTCAGGCGTCGGCAATTGGGGAGCAGTGTGATGACGGTTCAGACGCTTGATATGGTCGAGATGGGCAAGCGGGCGAAGGCGGCGGCGCGCGCGCTCGTCACGATGACGACGGCGCAGAAGAACGACGTCCTGATGGCGATTGCGTCGGCGCTGGAGGCACACAGCGCTGCCGTCCTGGCGGCGAACGCGCAGGATGTCGCCGACGCGCGCGCCAGCGGCACCGACGAGCTGTGGATCAAAGACCGCCTTGACCTGACGCGACGCATGAGCGGCATGATCGCCGATGTGCGCCAGGTGGCGTCGCTGCCCGACCCGGTTGGCGAAAGCTTTGACGAGCGCACGCTCGACAACGGCTTGCGCATTTCGCGCCGCCGCACCCCGCTCGGCGTGCTGGGCGTCATCTACGAATCGCGCCCCAACGTCACGGTCGATGTCGTCGTCCTGGCGATCAAGAGCGGCAACGCCGTCATCCTGCGCGGCGGCAAAGACTCGATGCGCTCCAATCTGGCGCTGGTCGGCGTGCTGCGTGACGCGCTCATCGCCTGCGGCTTCCCCGCTGACGCCGTGCAGTACATCGAAAGCGCCGACCGCCAGTACGTGAGCGAGATGCTCAAGCTGCACGACTACATCGACCTGATCATCCCACGCGGCGGGGCATCGCTGCACAAGCTGTGCCGCGAAAACAGCACCATCCCGGTCATCACGGGGGGCATCGGCATCTGCCATGTCTACATTGACGAGACCGCAGACATTGACGCTGCGCTGCGCGTCATCCACAACGCCAAGACACAGAAGCCCGCTGTCTGCAATTCGCTGGATACCGTGCTGGTCAAAAGCGAGGTGGCGGCGCAGGTGCTCCCGCGCGTGGTCGCGCATCTCGCGCCTGCCGGCGTCAGCTTCCGCGCCGAGCCGCGCGCCCTGGCGGCGCTGGGCGAAACGCATGACAATGCTGTTACATCCGCGAATGAAGAAGATTTCGATACGGAATGGATGTCCCTTGTGTTAGGATTAAAAGTAGTCGATTCTTTGGACGAAGCGATCACGCATATCAACACCCACAGCATGGGGCACAGCGATGCCATCATGACACGTCGGCGCGAGGATGCGGAGCGGTTCTTCAACGAGGTCGATTCATCGGCTGTGTTCTGGAACGCCAGCACCCGCTTCAATGATGGTGGTGCGCTCGGCTTGGGCGCGGAGATCGCGGTCAGTACCCAGAAGCTTCATGCACGCGGTCCGATGGCGCTGCAAGAATTGACGACATACAAGTGGGTGGTTGTGGGCGATGGACATATTCGAGCCTGAAGACGATCTGGAGACGAGCGATGCACCGCCGGATAAACGTAAGACGGCGGAGACGCCTGCCATGAAAGCCGAGCCGACACCTGCGCCACAGCGCGAGACCGTGCTGCTGCTGGATGACATTGACGATCTGCGTTATGTCCTGAAAGAAGTCCTCGAAGTCCTGGGATACGAGGTGATTTCCTGCGAGGGCGGGAAAGCAGCGCTGGAAATTCTCGGCGCAGCGGAACGCCTGCCTCATCTGATCATCTGCGACATCAGTATGCCTGGGATGGATGGCTATACGTTCTTCCGCGAAGTGCGCAAGAACCCGGCGTGGAACCGCATCTACTTTGTCTTCATGAGTGGCAGCAAGGACGACCGTCGCGCCGCGCTCGAACACGGCGCGGATGATTATGTCGCCAAGCCTTTCCCCATCGCCGACCTGATGGTTGTCCTGGACAAATATCACACCTGGCTGAAAAGTCGCAATGTCTAAAACGCTCATCATCCTCAATCCTCATGCAGCAGGCGGGCGCGCGGGGGTGATCTGGAAAGAGCTGGAGCCAAAACTGTGGTCGCGCCTGGGCGAACTGGTCGTCGCCATCACGCAGAACCAGGATGAAGTCGCGGCGCATCTCGACAAGGCGCAGGCAAGCGGGCTGACGCGCGTCATCGCCATTGGTGGCGACGGTACCAACCATGCGCTCATCAACGCCCTGGCAGACCTGAACGCGCGCAATCCGGGCGCGACGCCGATGATCTACGGCAATCTGCCGGTCGGCACCGGGCGCGATTGGGCGCGCGGGCAGGGGATGCCGTTCCGCGATGTCAACGCCGCCGCCGATTGGATCGCCAAAGCCGAGCCGCAGCCGGTCGATATTGGGCGCGTGACCTACGACGGGACGACGCGCTACTTCCTGAACATCGCCAGCGCGGGCATCAGCGGCGATATCGCGACGAAGGTCAACAGCGCGCCCGTCAGACGCGCCTGGACATTCCTGCAAGCGACGCTGACGACGATGCTGCGCTACGCACCGGAACGAGTCAGCATCGGGCTGGACGGGGCGAGCTGGTACGACGGCAAGGCATATCTGCTGGCAGTCGCCAACGGCAGCACGTTCGGGCGCGGGATGCGCATCGCGCCGGAGGCGAAGACGAATGATGGTTTGTTCGAGGTGGTGCTGGTCAAAGGCATGTCGCGCCCGCGCATTCTGATGGCGTTCGAGCAGGTCTATCGCGGTGCGCACTTGACGCATCCGAAGGTGCAGCACGCCCGTGCGCAGCTTGTGAGCATCAGGACGCCGGAGCTGCTGCACTTCGAGCTGGATGGCGAGACGTTCGCCGGGCAAACGCTCGATTTCGCCATCCAGCCTGGGCTGCTCAAAATGCTGCTGTGAGAGATGCACAGCGCAATCGACCGTGCGCTCGCGCAGACTATCACTCTCTTCAGAAGTTGTTGCGCTCAGAATTGATACTTCAGCACGCGCCGGTTCACAGGGTGGGCTTCGGGCGCAGCACAAAGACGCCCCACCGGAAGTAGCGGCGGGCATAGCGCAGATACGCGTGCTTCTGTTCGGCTTTCCAGGCATAGGCACCCTGCGCGTCGGCATAGGTGGGGTTCGCGCGCAGGTACTCATCGACCGCGAACCACTGCATCGCCTCGTAGCGATCCCAGTCATCCTGATCGCTGAGGAGCATCTCGACCAGCGTCGCGCCGACCGACTCGATCCGGTCGAGCGTTTCGACCAGCGTGACGTATTCCCCTTTATTCATGTTCCAGGGTGCATATGCCTCGTCGGGTGTGTCATCCGCCCAGAACGGCTCGCCGAGCAGCATCAGCCCGCCCGGCTTGAGTGCCGCCATCATCAGTTTGATCGTGCCGTGAATATCGCTGCCGATCCACGACGCGCCGATACAGCTCACCACGTCGAAAGCGCCGCGTTCGGCGGGATAGACGCCCGCGTCGCCCTGCACCCATTGCAGCCTGTCCGCCACATCCAGCTCGGATGCACGGGCGGCAGCGCTGTCGAGGAATGCCTGGAAGTAATCGACGCCGATGCCGCTGATGCCGAATCGTTGAGCGTAGCGGCAGAGCATTTCCCCTTTTCCGCAGGCGAGGTCGAGCTGGCGCATCCCCGGCGCGAGGCGGGCGATCTCGCCCAGGCGCAGCAGCTTCGCCTCGCTGAAGGGGTTCATGAGGCGGTGGTGTCGTTCGGCGATCTGGTGGAATTCAAGCGATGCCATAGCGCATGACCTCGGTATTATTGAGGGGGACATGCGCTAAGATAACAGTCATGCGCGCCGAGGGCAAGCACATCGTGACCCTACTCCGATCAACGGTTGGTGGACCTGTCAGAGGTGAGGGTAACCGAGGGCAATCCTACGCCATCCGCAGCCTCCGCCGACCGCTCAAGCGGGTCGGCTACAAAATGCAAGCCCACCGGAGGGGGCTGGTTATGCAATTGTGTTCAGATAGCGCCTTTAGTGCGCTTTTGTCCCCGTAGCCGACGTGCTTGAGCCGTCGGCGTTGCTGATCGATTCAACGTGAAAATCAACCGAACTCAATACGCGATCCGGTTGTCGTCAGTTTGGATTTCATGTGCAGTACTGATTACAATAGCATAATCGGCTGAATGCTCAGGACCGAACTCAGGATGCCGTTCGCACGCTGTTATTTTCATGTCGTGTGGGCAACGAAACGTCGCGCCGCGATCATCACTCCTGCGATTTCGGAGTGCATTATCAACTCCATCAAGGAGAAGTCAGCGGCGCTCAGAAGCCCTATTTTTGCGATCTACGCCATGCCAGATCATCTGCATGTTGCTGTCAGCCTTAGCACACATCTTGCGATCTCCGAATGGGTACGGCAGGTCAAGGGCTTTTCTACCCATGAAGTAAACACCATGTATCCTAATCTTGAAACTTCGTTTGGCTGGCAAAAAAGCTACGGCGCATTGACGTTCGGAACAACGGCGAGAGAGTTTGTATGCGGCTATATCAACCGGCAGCGCGAACATCACGCCGATCAAAAAACATACGCCTGGATGGAGCGAATAGACGAAGCGGCGCACGAGCATGATGAGTAGCGCTCGCCGACCGCGCTTGCGAGGCGGCTAACAGCGAGTAACGGTTGAGTGTTATCGCTCACTCCGCAGCCCCCGTAGTCGCAGTAGCAGCGTGTTCATCTCCGGCGCGCAGCTCGGTCCCTCCGCCAGCTTCGTCCGCTCGCCTTCGCGCTCCAACTGCCCCATCAGCCGCTCGTATTCGCGCTGGTGAAAGGCGCGGTCTGCCTCGTCGAGCACTCCTTGCTCCGCGCCGCCTGTCTTGCGGTCGATCAAATCCTGGATGTAGGGCAGCTTAACCGTCTCGTTCAGGCGCGGTAGGTTCGCTTCGATCCTGCCCGTCTTCATCAGGTGAATCCCCGTCAGCAGCACACGATAGACGTAGAGCAGTGGTTTGACGCGCCAGGGCGTGTTCTTGTTGAGCACCTCCCACTGGTTGCGCGCGAAGCCCAGATAGTGATGGACATGCCCGCGCGTGACGCAGCCGGGGACAAGCGCCTTGAGCGCATCATGCGCCTGCGAGGTGTGGACGACCAGCGGCGAGGTGAGCTGCTCCAGCACGTAGCCGTTGGGGCGCAGCATCAGGTTCATGAACTTGAACACGTCATGCGTAACGAGATCGAGTTCGATCCCATCGGCGTCGCCATGCGTCTCGATGGTCTCGCGCTTAGGATACAAGCCCATGACATCCTGCGGCGGCAGCACATGCACCCCGCGCAGGTCGAAATCCGAGTCGGACGATGGAAAGCCGTAGAGCTGCGCGCCGCTGACGGTGGCGAATGCAATCGGATAAGGCTGCTTTTCGACGATGCTCTTCAGCTTGGCGAGGTCGAGGGTCACGTCATGCTCCTTCGTGCGCGCACGAGGTAATCGTTGGCGGCTTCGTAATTGGGACGTTCGCGATGCGCGTCGACGCGAACAGCACATCGCCCGACGCATCCTGGATGTCGATATGGACGACGACCTGCGTCCCGGTCGGCAGGATGACGGGCAGGTTGGTCATACAGCGAACTCACCGATTGTCCCATGCTGGCGCGCGCAGATGTATACTATCATGCAGAGCACCTGCGAGGCTATCTACATGCAATACAGGGTAATCGCTTCAACCGCACTTCGCCGCCTGAAGCTCAAAGCTTCAGGCTAGAAGACCATCCAAAAGCCGCTGAAGCGGCTCTGAATCCCGGTGGTTCGACGTAGTGACCACCTGTTGGAGCCTCTTTCCGAGGCTTTTCCTGCCGTTTTAGCTGGAAGCTTTGAGCTTCCAGCCACGCGAAAGCGCGTCTATGGTATTCAAGCGATTGCCCTGGCAGACAGTACCATAATGATCGCTACGATTCCTCGAAACCTGTGAGGCGAATCTTGTGACCGACTTCCAGACTCCGACCACCAAAGCCGAACTGCTCCACAACCTGGAGCAGGAATGGGCGGATTTCCACGCCTACATCCGCAGCTTGACGCCGGAGCAGCTCACGCAGCCGCGCGATGCCGCCGGGTGGAGCGCCAAGGATCACCTGATCCATCTCGCGCTCTGGCAGGATGGCGTGAGCGCGCTGCTGGAACGTAAGGGTGAGACGCGCGCGGCGGCGATGGGCTTAGATGCTGCCGAATGGGGGCGCGAGATGGACGAAGTCAACGCCATCATGCAGCGAATGCACCGCGATCTGCCGCTTGATGATGCGCTGGCGCGCTTGCAGGGAGCGCATGAACGGATGCATCGCATTATCACGGCGCTGCCAGAAGCAGCGCTCTTCCTACCGTATACAGACTACGATCCATCCATGCCGCGCGACAACCCGATCCTCGACTGGATCGTTGGTGACAGCTACGAGCATTACGCCGAGCACCGCCCCTGGATTGCGGCGATTGTGGGGCAGGGGTAAGACGGGTGTACGACTTCAAAGCCTGAGATTATGCATTCTGTGATTCATGTTCTTTGAACAAAATCTTTTGCATCACAGGAATGCAATTGGATTACAGTACAAGATGGTACTTTATGGATTTCCAATTCCAAGGAGCGTGGTGAAAATGAAACGTTATTTATCCTTGATACTGATTCTACTCATCCTACTTGCAGTCGGGGCGAGCGTAGTCTTTGCGGGGAGTGCCAGTGTAAGCGGTACGCTGACTCCGGGCGGACCAACTGGATCGGCGGTCGCACAGATCAGTACACCGAACTGCACCGGCTCGACCGTTGCGTTTACCGTGCTTTACGCGGCGTATTCGTTTACTGTTGACACTTCTGGCGCGTACACGGTGACTGAATCGGGTACAGAATCCGCCATTTATGTCTATCAAGGGAGTTTTGATCCCAACAGTCCAGCGACGAACTGCATCGCCGCCAGCAACACCAACCCGCACAGCTTGCCTGTCAACCTGACGGCGGGGACACAATACTATGTCGCGGTCATTGAAGACTCGTTCGCTCAGGATGGCATGAGCTACAGTATCACGATTAGCGGACCGGGTGAAGTCGCGTTGGGCAACGCAGTGTGTACGTATCCGCTTCCGGCTGGATCACTCGTGTACAGTGTCCCCGGCGGCGCACCGACGTTCTGGGCGGCTGATCTCGGCACGCAGAATACGTGGAATCTCCCCGCTGGCACATGGTACATCAGCGAATTTAGCGGTGACTTCGCTAAAGTTTGGATGACTTGCCAAGGGAGTCCGTTCTGGATTCCTGCGAACGCGGTTTCGCGTTAAGGCATAACGAAAGAAAAGATTCACGGCAGAAGTGATTGCAGGTCCGTTGCGTGCCCTTCACTCCTCCCAAAATCCCTCCTCAGCCACCTCGTAGGTAGGAAGCTGGGATGCTAGGCATGGTCGCGAGAGGTGAAGGCTCCACTGCAAATCACTGAGAGCGCAGAGAAAAGTATCTTCTCTGCGCTCTCTTTTTAGGATGATAATGACTTGTCCCTGGATCGTCACACCTCACCCCTGACTCATCATACAGCCGTACTATGGGTCTACAAACGGAACGGGCAGACACACGGGTCTGCCCCTACCACCCATCATCATCCGAGTCTATAATCAAGAACAAATGTCCAACACTTCCCCACCAGGACACCCCATGACCCAGGATAAAATCGTCGTGCGCGGCGCGCGCGAACACAACCTCAAGAATATCGATGTCGAAATCCCGCGCAATAAGCTGGTCGTCATCACGGGCTTGTCTGGCTCTGGCAAATCGTCGCTGGCGTTCGATACGATCTTCGCCGAGGGGCAGCGCCGCTATGTCGAATCGCTCTCCTCGTATGCCCGCCAGTTCCTCGGCTTGATGGAAAAGCCCGATGTTGACCAGATCGAAGGCTTAAGCCCCGCCGTCTCCATCGACCAGAAGAGCGTCTCGCACAACCCGCGCTCGACCGTCGGCACCGTCACCGAAATTTACGACTACCTGCGCCTGCTCTACGCCCGCGTCGGCATCCCGCACTGCCCGGTCTGCGGCGAGCGCGTCGAAGCGCAGACCGCGCAGCAGGTCGTCGATGAGATCAAAGGGCTGCCGGACAGCACGCGCATTCAGGTGCTCGCGCCGATCATCAAGGGGCGCAAGGGCACGCATGAGAAGGTCTTCGACGACCTGCGCAAAGCCGGGTTCGCCCGCGCGCGCGTGGATGGCGAGGTGCGCGAACTCGACGACTCGATCACGCTTGACCGCTATGTCATCCACAATATCGAAGTCGTGGTAGACCGCCTGATCATTCGCCACTACGACGACCCAAACAGCGAAGACGCCCGCAACGCCGAAACGCGCCTGACGGAAGCCGTCGAGACGGCGCTCAAGATGGGCGAAGGTGTGCTCACGCTCAACAACCTGAGCGCGGAGCCGCCGACCGATACGCTCTACAGCGAGCTGCTGGCGTGCGTCAACGGGCATGGCAGCATTCCGGAGATCGAACCGCGCTCGTTCAGCTTCAACACGCCGAAAGGGGCGTGTCCCGAATGCCAGGGCTTGGGCTTCCGTCTGGAGATCGACCCCGATCTGGTCGTGCCGAACCCCGACCTCAGCATCAGCGGCGGCGCGATGGTCGCGAACGGCTGGGGTTTCGACAACGACGATGGCTGGGGGCGCGGGCTTGCCGAGGCGGTCGCGCGCGAGTTCAAAATCGACCTCGATAAGCCCTGGCGCGAGCTGACGAAGGCGCAGCAGGATGTCTTCCTGCACGGCACCAAGGGAAAGAAGGTCAATGTCACCTTCAAGAGCAGCGCCGGCTACTCACGCCAGTATACGACCTCTTACGAAGGCATCATCCCCAACCTGATGCGCCGCTACCGCGAGACGGACAGCGACTACATCCGCGAGAAGATCGAAGAGCAGATGACGCAGGTGCCGTGCAGCGTGTGCGCGGGCAAGCGTTTGCAGCCCTACGCGCTGGCGGTCACGATTGCCGACCACTCGATCTACGACATCTCGCTGCTGCCGATTGACGAGCTGCATGGCTGGGTGAACTCGCTGCGCGGCGAGCAGGGCGCGTTGAGTCCGGTCGAGCAGGAGATCGCGCTTCAGATCCTGAACGAGATCGACTCGCGCGTCGGCTTCCTGGTCAACGTCGGGCTGAACTACCTGAGCCTGTCGCGCAGCGCAGGATCGTTGAGCGGCGGCGAGGGACAGCGCATCCGCCTGGCGACGCAGATCGGCAGCCGCCTGACGGGCGTGCTCTACGTGCTGGACGAGCCGAGCATCGGGCTGCACCAGCGCGATAACGCCAAGCTGATCCGCACGCTGATGGATCTGCGCGACATCGGCAATTCGCTGCTGGTCGTCGAGCATGACGAGGAGACGATGCGCACCGCCGACTGGCTGATCGACCTGGGACCCGGCGCGGGCGAACACGGCGGGCGCATCATCGCGGCGGGCACGCCGGAAGACGTGATGCAGGTCGAAGAGAGCCTGACCGGTGCCTACCTGAGCGGACGGCTGAAGATCGACATCCCGACCGAACGGCGAGCGGGCAACGGCAAGTCGCTGGTCGTGCGCGGCGCGCGCGAGAACAACCTGAAGAATATCGACGTCGAGTTCCCGCTCGGCAAGCTGGTTTGCATCACGGGCGTCAGCGGCAGCGGCAAGTCGTCGCTGATGATCGACGTGCTCTACAAGCGGCTGGCGCAGGTCATCAACGGCAGCCGCGAGCGCCCCGGTGCGCACGATAGTATCGTAGGCATCGAGCATCTCGACAAGATCATCAATATCGACCAGTCGCCCATCGGGCGCACGCCGCGCTCGAACCCGGCGACCTACACCAAGATGTTCGACGCCATCCGCACGCTCTACAGCGAGATGCCGGAGAGCAAGCTGCGTGGGTATACGCCGGGGCGTTACAGCTTCAACGTCAAGGGCGGGCGCTGCGAAAAGTGCGAGGGGCAAGGCGTGCTGAAGATCGAGATGCAGTTCCTGCCGGATGTCTATGTGGCGTGCGATGTCTGTCACGGCGCGCGCTATAACCGCGAAACGCTTCAGGTCAAGTACAAGGGCAAGAGCATCGCCGATGTACTGGGGATGACCGTCAGCGAGGGTCTGGCGTTCTTCGCCAACCTGACGGCGATGCGCACCAAGCTGGAGACGCTCGAAGCAGTCGGGCTGGGCTATATCCGCATCGGGCAGCCCGCGACGACACTGAGCGGCGGCGAGGCGCAGCGCATCAAACTGAGCCGCGAACTCTCGCGCCGCGCGACCGGGCAGACGCTCTACATCCTTGACGAACCTTCGACCGGGCTGCACGCGGCGGATGTGAAGCGGCTGATCCAGGTCTTACAGACGCTGGTCGATAATGGCAACACGGTGCTGGTGATCGAGCACAACCTCGACATCATCAAAGTCGCGGATCACCTGATCGACCTGGGACCGGAAGGCGGCGACGGCGGCGGGCAGGTGATCGCGCAGGGGACGCCGGAAGATGTCGCGCAGGTCGAACACAGCTTCACCGGGCAGTTCCTGCGCGACTACCTGCGCACGGGACATCTGGAGGCGGTGCATTAGAGGTCGTTCATCTTACGTAAGCGGTAATGAATAGCGAAAGCGAATGACGATGGCAAACGAAAGCAATCCGTTGAACTATCTGGAGTGGATCGCCCTGACCACACTGTACCGCCTGCGCGACCGGGTCTCCAGCCCCATTCGCTATATTGGCTTGCCGAGCACCATCAAGGCGCTCATCAACCACCAGCCACCGCTGGCAGCGTGGGTGGGCGCTGCCGCCAACAATCAGGTTCACATCACGACAGACGGCATCGCCCTGATGGAACTCACGCCGACCGAGTGAGCGACGGCGGGTAGGTGATCGCGCAGGTCGAACATAGTTTTACGGGCAGTTTCTGCGCGATTGTTTATGCACGGGGTATCTATGGCGGTGGAGCAATTTTCGGCAATAACCAACAGCTGAAAGGATTTGACTTGAGCAACAATGACTATCAGCGAGCGATGTTCGAAGCTGAGATGTGTGAAGCTTTCATCAAGCGATTCAGAGCCGGTGATGATGTGCCGATTGATCTACCCGGACAATTCAAGAATTTTGCTGCTAAAGAGTACGATAAGCAGTTTCAGGTAACCCAATGCTACAAACGAGCCTTCGACATTTATTGTAGCTTGGGCAAAAAAGAAGAGAGCATTAGACTCCTCACCACTCTTCTGTGGCTGGTTGACAGTTCTGATGAGAATACGACCTGGTTTGCAATTCACTTGCTTCTGGCCTTGCAGGATGTGACAGATTGTCTCGAAAAGATTAGAGTGGGAACCAAAGAGGAAGTCAGAGACCGCTTGCTTAGACTTATTCGCGGGCAACTGGGGAAACAACATTTGGATTTCTGGTTATTGCGAAGTGCATTTGCAGTTGCTAAGGGTCTTTCAGGTGGTGACAAAACCACTGAAAATTCAATAGATGAGTTTCGATGTAAGGTTTTACCACTGGAAGCTCACAATAGTTATGTTGTTGGGAATTTGGCACATGCTTCGTCCTGCTATGCAGAAGCTGGGACAATATCTCAACAACTAGGAAACAGCGAGAGAGCTGGGCAATTCTTCCAACAGGCAAGTCAATTTAATCGAATGCTCCATAGTCAGCCCCCCGTCCGCGGTTCAATTGAAGAAGATTTGAACAAGATTCTTGCCCAAACTCAGGAGAAAATCACAAAAGAGCAGTTCTTGCCTACTTCCGAACAAATGAAAGAGCAGTACGAGACTGAAGAGAATAAGTTGGAAGCCATACTTAACGATGAACGTCTCCTGGTCAATCACGCCCACATTCTGGAGAGAGCCAATAAGCTTCCAAACGCTGGATTATTGCGCTGGGTACCTTCGCAAGACCTGGATCAGCATGGCAATCCACGGTCTGATTTTCGTGAAGGAGATACCGAAATTGCTCGATTATTAGAAATAGCGTATGTGGGGCAGGTAGAAGCTATTGTGGCTACTCTATTTCTCGCTTGGCGAAAGGATGGTCATTTAACGGAGGAGCACATCACTACTCAAATATTGACCTCAAGTGTGGCAACGAAATATGATTGGCGCATTTTTCAGCAAGGAGTTCATAGATATTTAGAAGAGGATTACATCAGCTCTGTTCACATCCTCATACCACAATTTGAAAACATACTGCGGACTTGGACACAAGAAGCCAGCATTGCTGTGAAGAAATATGACGCCCATGCGAAAGGAACGATATGGGGTCAGAAATTGCTTGGAGATTTACTAAGCGATCCGGATGTCAAGCAGCATCTTGGCGACAATCTGATAAGCATGATAAAGAGGTATTTGGATACAAATCAACCCTTTGGTTATCGGCATAAAGTTGCACATGGCTTCATAAATCCTGAACAGTGCAACGCAGTATTATCTTCAATGTTGCTGTGGCTCACACTTATGGTTGTCAACAAACCACTACCGGACGAGGCAACTAACGAACCTTCGCCCTAAATCTTGGTACCTTAGCTTAGGATTTCTTCCCGCTCCCCAGCCTCTTCTTCTCCGCGCGTTCGAGCTTCTTGATGCTCTCGACAGTCGGTAGATCTTCCGGCATCGTGCCACCCAACTCGGAGATCGCGCGTCGCACGATCACGCCCGCCTGATAATGCACCTGGTTCGCCGAGTCTTTGCCCTGCACCTGGTCGCGACGTAACTTTTCCTCTGCTTGCGTGCTGCGGAACAGGTTCGCCGCAAGCTCAGTGGTGCCCATGTGATCAAGAATATGTTGGCTTTTCTTCAGCTTCTTGCGGCGGTGGATCATCTCGGCGGTCAGCCCGTTGTAGAGACCGCGATAGCCGTGATTTTGGAAGATGGCGAAGTCCTGCCCTGTAATGACACCCGCCGATTTTGCAGCCGATGCTAACCCTGTATTCTGCTGCTTGATGCGCTGGCGCAGCAACAAACGGCGCTGCTCCTCGGTGAGTTCGCCCAATGGCGCAGAGTCAGAAAGTTCCTGGCGTCGGGTTTGGACTGCAAAGTACGTCTGCCCTAACGCGACGACTTCTTTGGCAGGGTCGGCATTCTGTACGATGAGGTAGCAGGCATAGCGCGACAGATGCATGTCTTCGACTTCGCGCTTCGCGTCTGAGCCGATGGCGACCATTTTGATAGCAGCAGCAAAATGGTTTGCAGGGTCATTACCGCTGTTTTCGCAGGCAATCTGAGCGCGGAGTATCACGCCGGAAAAATTCCGCCAATTCGTGTATTCCAGGATCGACATTAATTCTCTGGCTGACCAAAACTCATTCCCATCCGGATCAACCTGCTTGATGCGCTCGAATGGCGAGTCGGAATGATCCGAGATAGGGGCGTTCGTCATGTCGTTCATGGATGCCTCGCAAAGAGTGGGCAGGCGCGCGAACACATAAACGAATTATAGCCAACTATCCGAGCAGGAACAAACATTCGTTCGTATTGCCATAGGACAAACCATCGTGTAACGGCTTACCCTCGCGCGGTGATCTGCTGCACCGCCCAGGCGTTGCCATCCGGATCACTGAAGTAGACGAAGCCGCTGTTGTTGAGGTCGTCGCCAGGTTCCGCCGCCCGCTGCGTCCCATCCCTGCCGAAGTACATGACAGGTGAACATTGAACACCGCGTGCCACCAACTGCGCACGGGCATCTAGAGGCTGTGCGGTAGACATGCGTTTACCGGTTGCTGTCTTGATTTGGGGGGACACCCTAAACCACGGAAGCCGACGAAACACCACGCCGACTTCCGTGCGGTCAAACCTTTGAGGAGTTATTCGTAGAGAACGGCAGCGATTTCCTCATCCTCGATATTGGTGGCATCGTACCAGAAGAAACCGGTGTCGATGGTCGGTGACACTTCTTCACCGCGCAGCGCCATGACTGCCGCTTCGACAGCTCGGTAGCCGATGCCGATCGGATTCTGCGTGATCGCGCCCTCTTCCAGTCCGCTGGTGATCGCTTCGATCTGCTGCGCGCCAGAGTCGTAGCCAATGATCACGAGCTGTTCAGCCATCTCAAGTTCAGTGGCTGCGTTGAGTACGCCGATGATGGAGCCTTCATTCGCCCCGAAGAAACCCTTGAGGTTCGGGTAAGCAAGCATGATGGCGCGAGCGAGGTCGGTCGAACGCAGTTGATCGCCACCGCCGTACTGCACGTCGACAATTGTGATGTCCGGATATGCTTCTTCCATGCGGGCGACGAAACCATCGACGCGGTCGATCCCGGTGCGGCTGGTCTGGTCGTGGGCAATCACGGCAACTTCACCTTCGCCGCCGATGAGTTCCGCCATCCTATCCGCAGCAAGCGCAGCGGCGGCAACATTGTCGGTCGCGGCGGTGGCAACCGGAATGTCACTGTCCACACCAGAGTCGAAGGCAACAACTGGGATACCCGCTTCTTCGGCGCGTTCCAGCAGTGGGATGGCAGCCTGGCTGTCCACTGCGGCGAAGACGATTGCGGCGGGATCACGATCCAGCGCAGATTGGAGCATGTCCATCTGACGGTCAACCATCGCTTCGCTTTCGGGACCTTCAAACGTGATCTGGACACCGCAGTCGTCCGCTGCCTGGCGGGCACCTTCGCGAACGGCGAGCCAGAATTGATGCTGGAAACCCTTCGAGATGATCGGGATGAAAGTGCCGGCGGCACGCATTTCGGCGGCGATTTCCTCCGTGCAGTACATTTCCGGTTCGGTCGCAGCATCTTGCGCCGAAACCACGAAGACCAACGACGATAACAAAACGAATATCACGAGGTACTTGATAAGCTTCATCTGAATACTCCTTTAACGGACAGCATAGAACGAACGACTTGTTAGGCTCTGAAGAGAGCGCTTAACCTCTGTTATTTGCCGCGGCGACGCGCCATGTCGAGGAACACCGCCACGATGATAATCGCGCCCGTCACGACCATCTGCCATTCCTGAGGGACGGACAGGATGCGCAGCCCATTGGTCAGCACGCTAATGACGAATGCGCCGATCACAGTGCCAAGGATCGACCCTTCACCGCCGCTCAGGGAGGTACCGCCGATGACGACGGCTGCGATCGCGTCGAGTTCATAACCTTGACCGAGGGCGGGCTGGGCGGAGTTCAGGCGCGCGGCGATGACGATCCCCGCCAATCCGGAAAAGAAGCCCGCAAGTGTATAGACTACAATTTTCCAGCGAGCAGTACTTACGCCGGATATGCGCGCTGCCTCTTCGTTGCTGCCGAGCGCGAAGGTGTAGCGTCCGAGGATCGTTCTGCCGAGTACGAAACTGCCGATGAGTGCCGCGCCGAAAAAGATCAGCACGGCATTGGGGATGCTGATGATGTCGGGGATTTCGAGAATGACCCCTGTCGCCAGATCGGTGAAGCCCGAGTCGCGATCGAAATAGATTGGTGCGAGGTTGGAAAGGATGAGCGAGAGACCCTTTGCCACATATAACATGCCGAGAGTTGCCACAAACGGGGGGACACGCATCCGGGCGATGACGACGCCGTTGATCAACCCTGCCAGCGCGCCCGTGAGAAGCCCACAGAGTATGCCGATACCAATCGGCAACCCCACTTCGGACACCGCCTTCGCCGTGATGACCGCCGAAAGCGTCATCACCGTACCGATCGAGAGATCGATGCCGCCGGTGATGATGACGAAGGTCACACCCACTGCCAGGATGCCATTGACGGCGGTAGACAGGAAGATGCCTTCGATATTCTGTGTGCGCAGGAAGTTGGGTGACGACAGCGTGAAGAAAATGATCATGATCAGCAGGGCGGCAAACGCTAAGATGCGCTGGATCGCTTCGGACTTCAGGATGCGATGGGTGTAGGATGTCGCTGGGTTTTCGCGTGTCACGGTGCCGGTTTGCATGCTTCTAAGCCCTTTAGCTCTACTACCGTCGTTTAAGCGCTTTCTTCCAAAGCCGTCACCATGCCACCGCGTTGGGTGGCATACTGCATAATCCTCTCCTGCGTCGCCTCGTTGCTGCTCAGTTCTCCGGTTATGCGCCCTTCGCACATCACGATAATGCGATGGCTCATGCGCAGGATCTCTGGCAGTTCGGATGAGATCATAATGATCGACTTGCCTTGCCGCGCGAGTTCATTCAGCAGCTTGTAGATTTCACTCTTAGCGCCGACGTCGATGCCTCGTGTAGGTTCGTCGAAGATCAAGATGTCAGTATCGGCAGTCAGCCATTTGGCAATGACGACCTTTTGCTGGTTGCCGCCGGATAAATTGCGTACTTTCTGCTTCACGCTTGGGGTTTTCACTGCCAGTGCCTTGACCTGCTGCTGGGCAGCCTCGCTGACCCTGGTGTCGTCGATGATCCCAAAGGCACGCAAGAACTTGCGCAGCGATGCCATGCCGACATTGTTGGCGACGTCCATCCCTGTAATCAGTCCGTAGCGTTTGCGGTCTTCCGACAGGTAGCCTATGCCATGCTGGACGGCGTCCTTCGGGCTGCGAATATGGACTTTGCGCCCATTCACAGTGAGATCAATTGAATCCACCGGGTCCGCGCCAACGATGGCACGAGCGACTTCGGTGCGTCCCGCACCCATCAATCCGGCAAGTCCCAGGATCTCACCACGTTTGAGCGAGAAGTTCACGTCCTGCAATTCGCGCCCACGATTCAGATTGCGAACCTCGAGTACGATGTCTGGACTGGCATGATCAGGTATTTCCGGCTTGGACTCGTAGATCGTCCGCCCAACCATCAGGGAAATCATCTCGTCAATCGAGATGTCGGCGGTGAGTTTGGTGGCGATGTAGTGACCATCGCGCATGACCGTCACCCGATCTGAGATGCGCTTAATCTCTTCGAGGCGGTGGCTGATGTAGACGATGCCGATGCCTTTATCGCGCAATCGGTTGATCATGTGGAAGAGTTCTTCGCTTTCCGACTCGGTGAGCGCGGCAGTCGGCTCATCCATGATCAAGACCTGCGAGTTGTACGAAAGTGCTTTCGTGATTTCCACCATCTGCTGGCGCGCGACAGTCAAGCCGCCTACGCGCATTTTGGGATTGAAATGCAGGTTCAACGAGGCGAGGAGTTCCTTCGCCTGCTGGTTGATCTTTGCGTCGTCGAGTAGATAGGGAATGGGGCTGCGCGGCTCGCGACCGATGAAGATATTCTGCGCGACGGTCAGGTGGGGCATCAGGTTGAGTTCCTGATGGATCATGGTGATGCCGAGCACCTGTGCCGCGTGCGGGTTGGGAATATCGACTTGTTGCCCACGCAGGCTGATCGTACCGGCGTCTTTTTTGTAGACACCCGCGAGAATCTTCATCAGGGTGGATTTCCCGGCACCGTTTTCGCCAATCAGCGCGTGGACTTCCCCGGAGCGGAGTTCGAACTGGCAGTTAACACAAGCAGCGACACTGTCGAATGCTTTGTCGATGCCCTGCATCTCCATCAAGGTGTCTGTCATTTAATCGCAACCAATGAATGAAAATCTCAGATTCTTCACGGCACACAATTGTTGAACATAGATACCAATGCTTTAATTATCGATTCTAGCTTCGCCCGTGGTGTCGTACAAACGACTTGCGGGAACATATGATGTTTGTCCCCACAAATCCATGGCGATTGTCATATTGCCGATCGCTATTTGGGAGCGTGGGCGACATTGCTCGCCCGTTTCCTGTGTGCGCCCGTGTTGCAACGCAGCGATCTGCTCTATCCAGACGCCTGCTTCACAAGCGAGGTCAGCAGCGCGCTATCGACCATTTGCCTCTCTTTGAACTTGATCGTCTTGCGATCTCCCGTGTCGGACGACTCGAACATGCCCTCTGGCGGCTGCAATGCCTGCGCATTGAAGATCGTGAAGCTGACATGCGCCTTCGCTGTGCCGATCACGGCGACATACTCTTTACCCTTCTTGTAGTGCGGCTTGCCGTACATCATGCGTTGCTCCGCATCCGGCACCGCCTCCACCACGACATTGTGCAGTGCCTTGCAGATTTCAGCCTGCCAGGACTGCGCGAGCTTGTCGATAAATGCGCTGATCTCCGTGTTCATAAGTTCTCGATCACATTGGGCGATAATGGATCGGCAGTATAACACCTGAGACTTTCCTCTCACCCTCGCGCGGTGATCTGCTGCACCGCCCAGGCGTTGCCGTCCGGATCGCTGAAGTAGACGAAGCCGCTGTTGTTGAGGTCGTCGCCTGCCTCTGCCGCGCGCTGCGTCCCATCCCTGCCGAAGTACATGACAGGTGAGCATTGAACTCCGCGCGCCACCAACTGCGCATGTGCCGCACGCAGATCGTTGACGACGAGCTGCAAGCCGCGCAGCGACCCCGGCGTCATCTCGGCGATGCCCTTGCCGATCACGACCGAGCAGCCCGACCCTGGCGGCGTCAGTTGAATCACACGCACGCTGTCGCTCACGCGCGTGTCATGATCGACCGCGAAGCCGAGCTGATCGGCATAGAACGACTTGGCGCGATCCAAATCGGTGACGGGCACCACTATGACTTCGAGTGTCCAGTTCATTTTCATACTCCCGTGGCGAGACAAGTCGACGTACCGATCATGACAATACATGCGCTTCATCGCCGAGAGTGTGATGGGCGTCAGTATTCGAGCAGCTCCTGAATATCTCCGATGATCGGCGCAGGGGGTTGTGCTGGTGACGAGGCTGGATCGAGTCGCATCGGCAGCCCATGGCGCGGGTGCAAAATGTTGCCGCGCGTTAGTCGGTCAATCCGTGTACCTGCGGGCATTGAGAAACGAAAGCGCTGCAATATCATGGGCAGCATCAGTCGAAGCGCGCGTTCTGCAAAAAGCATGCCGATGCAGGCGCGCGATCCAACCCCAAATGGCATGTATTCGTAGGGAGAAGGTGTTGTGTTAAGCCAGCGGTCGGGCAGAAAGCGTTTAGGTTCGGGGTAGCGTGTCGCATCGTGATGCGCGGCAAGCGGGCTGATCATGATATTGCTATTCTTGGGCATCGCATACCCGCCAACCGAAGTATCTTCCGCACAGACGCGCATGAACAAGAACGGAACCGCGGGCAAAATGCGCATCGACTCCTTGATCACCCGATCGAGGAGATCCATCTGCATGACATCATCAGGCTTCGGTTCGCGATCTCCAAGAGCGGTCTCGATCTCATCCATGAGCGCCGTATGGATGGCAGGATGTCGTTCCAGGAGCATCAGAGTCCATGCCAGCGTGATGGCGGTCGTCTCGTGACCTGCAAAGAATAACGCCGCAGCTTGGACGATAAGCTCATCCTCGGTAAATAGTTCGCCTTGATCATCGCGCGCATTCATGATCATCCACATCACATCTCGTTGATCAGCCTCAAGATGGCGTTTCTTCTGAATGATGGAGCGTAGATAGGCTACGACCTCTTCTCCAAATTTCAACGATTTCCAATAACCCAATCCGGGAATATTGAGCGGCAGCAGGATAGTTGTCGGAGCGACGAGTGTCTTTCCCCACTCCGCTGCCAGATGCCCCAGTGAATGCGCTTCTTCCCCAATATCGAGTCCATAGAAACACTTCATCGCCATAGCGAGCGTGACTTCCCGGCAGAGATCGTCCACCATGCTGACTTCGCCGAGCTTCCACCCTTCGAGCATCGTCCGGGTGGTCGCAATGATGTCTGTTGCATAGCCATCCAGCGCGCTCTTCTGAAAAGCGGGTTGCATCAGCCTACGTTCACGCTTGTGCAAGTCTCCGTTGATGTTGACCATGCCGTAACGGCGCATGGTGTCCATCGCGCTGCCTGGCGGAGCCTTGATCAGGTCTTCATCATGTTTGAACAAGGCGGGCTGAGACAGGATCTCACGGTTCCGCTCCGCTCCGAACACAAACACCATCGCCGGACTTTGATCGATCAAAGCGACCACTTCACCATGCGGACGCAGTTCCGTCATCACCTGTACAGGGTCGTCCAAGAGCTTGTAGAGACTGAGCATTGTGCCGATGATAGGGAGCGGTTTTGGACCTCGAATTTCGACCTTATCAAACCCAAATAGTTGTGGCATTGTGAATTTCCGTTCACGATATGTAGGAGAAAGCGTAAGTAAGGTGGGATGGCAGCACTGGAATCTGAATAGCTCCCACTTTATTCTATGGCAAAATGCTCAAGACTTGTAAGATTGCGTTAGATTATGAAATAGGAAATAGGGATCGATTGAATTGCGAGATGGCGGCATGAAAATGATTTTCGATTCAGCGAACGATGGGCGATTGCCTGACCATCTGCGCGGTTTCGCCGCCAACCCGATTCTGGTCCTCACGATCAGCGGGATAGCGGCGCTGGTCGTCTCCTATGTGTCAGTGTGCTATCTCCGCTTCAGCACGTGGACGCTGTTCTATAACATCCCCGTGGGTGTAGCGTTCCTCGTCTTCAGTTTTGATCGTCTGCATGTCCTCGGCAGGCAGCCGCTGACTGCCTACGCGCTGGATGCAGTACTGCTTGCGACCGCGATCACGCGCATGTTCGTGCTGGTGCCGTTATACTCTGGACATACGTTGTTTCTGGTCTATTTTCTGGGGACGGCGCACACACGCCTGGCGCGCCTGATTGCATTTGCGGTTCTGGTACAGGTCGCAATCGTGAAGCTGATGCTTGCCGACGGGACGTTCGTCGGCGGCGCTGCGCTGGCGACTGCCGCCGTATTCCTCTATCGTGCGCTTCAACAAATGCGCAGATTGCCGGATGGCTGACCCATCTATCTGGCGTATCGTACCCTCATCACTCATCACGCATCACTCGTTACTGCCAAAGGCTGCCCGATGTCCTCCTCGCTGAATCCCACCCTCACCGCCATCCCTGGCATCCGCGTCGGGCAGGTCACCGACCGCGAGAACGCGACGGGCTGCACCGTCGTGCTGTGTCCCGAAGGCACGGTCGGCGGCGTCGATGTGCGCGGCGGTGCGCCCGGCACGCGCGAAACCGACCTGCTCCATCCGTCGCACCTCGTGGATCGCGTGCATGCCGTCATGCTGTCGGGCGGCAGCGCCTTTGGGCTAGCGACCGCCGACGGCGTCATGCGCTGGCTCGCGGAGCGCGGCACCGGCTGGGCGACGCCCGGCGGACCCGTCCCCATCGTCCCCGCCGCCATCCTCTATGACCTGAGCATCGGCGCGCCCGTCAAGCCCGACGCCGCGATGGGCTATCAGGCGTGCGAGAACGCCAGCGAAGCCCCGGTCGAGATGGGCAGCGTCGGCGCGGGGACGGGCTGCCGCATCGGCGCGCTGATGGGCAATGAACTGGCGACGAAAGGCGGCATCGGCTCGGCGTGCATCGACCTGGGGGATGGGCTGCTCGTCGCCGCGCTGGTCGCCGTCAACGCGGCGGGCGATGTGCTGGATGAGGACGGGCGCATTCTGGCGGGGCTGCGCGCGCCGGGCGGCGGTTTCGCGGATACGATGACGATGATGCGGGCGATGGCGCGCATGACGACGCCCGCCGCCACGCGCGAAAACACCGTGATCGGCGTGGTCGCCACCAATGCGCGCCTGACCAAAGAGGAGATCAACAAGGTGGCGCAGATGGCACATGATGGGCTGGCGCGCGCCGTCCGCCCCGCGCACACCCTGTTCGATGGCGATACGATCTTCGCGCTGGCGACCGGGCAAATCGACGCCAACGTGACCGCCATCGGTGCCTTCGCCGCCGAAGCGACCGCCGCCGCCATCCGCGCGGGCGTGCGCGCCGCGACGAGTCTGGCGGGTGTGCGGGCGATTGGGGAGTGACATGCAGGGGCTTGGCGTGCCAAGCCCGCAAGCGACGATGGATGGGCGTGTAGGGGCGATGCCATGTCATCGCCCGTGATGCCGTGTCATCGCCCGCGAGTGACGAGTAAGGAGGCGCATCACATGTCCGCGATATTATCCCCTATCGATCAGCTGCGCGCCGAGGTCTTCCGCCTGTACGCCGCACGCGATTGGGTGGGCGCGCTCGATTACCCCGTGCTGCGGGCGCGCAGCCTGCCGCGCTTCGTCGCCATCGTCGGCGCGGACGAAGCGCAAACGTCACTTGGCGAACAGGCGGAACGCTTCATCGCCGAAGGGCTGCCTGTCGAGCTTCAGCGCGTGCCGGGGCTGGGGCATGCCTACCCGGCAGATTTTGGCGAGCGGTTAGTGGCGATACTGGATACAAAATGAAACGCCAGGACGCCATCACTAAGTCAGTGTTCGTATTGCTTCAACAGACGGCATGAATGCCGTCCCTACAGGATCGTGGATGTAGGGATGGAATGCCCGAAGGGTGCGCCATTCATGGCGTCCGTGCCACGGTTTACTTCGACCATCGGCTTAGACTCATCATGCGCTGCCCACTTTACGGCTGTTGCGTGTGTAGGGATGCGTATCGATGCCCCAACTGATGATGTGCAGGGGCGTCACCCGAATCAGCGCATCGCCAAACTGCTCCTCACCTTGCGATTGTCGAATGACAAGCGCCTCTGCGGTCCCGCGTATCTCGATGCCGCGCGGCTCCCAGGGCGGCAGCACATCGTCGATGATGAACGAGACGCGCCCATCGCGCAGGATGTTCCTGAACTTCTTGCTCGTGCCTAGTTTGTAGCCGCCGATGTCGATGGTGCTGAGTTCGGCGTTGTAGTGAAAGGACACCGGCACATTGTTGGGCGCGCCATCCTCGCTGAGGGTGGCGAGGCGACCGAGCTTTTGCGATTGGATGTAGGCGAGTTCGTTGGCGGAGAAGGCGGACATGGGCGATGATCTCCAGGTGCATTGAAGCGCGGAGAATAACGCCGTCAAATAGAATTTGAAACACGAAGGGGTGCGGAGAATCAAAAACCGCAGCGGTGCAGGGGACACAGAAAAGGTTCTTCTGCATCCTCCGCGCCTCTGCGGTTCAGTTCAACTCGAAGCGTGTACGTTAGTCGCCAGCAGCGGGGAGCGTCTGTGCCTGTGCCGCCGCGCTCATGTCAATGTGCACGCCGGGTGCCATCGACGACGTCAGCGTGACGCGCTTGATGTAGATGCCCTTGACGGCGCTCGGCTTCTGCCGCTGCACCGCATCGGTAATCGCCTGCGCGTTGCCGAGGATCTGCTCGTAGCTGAAGCTCGCCTTGCCGACCGGGACATGCAGGTTGCCCGTCTTGTCGTTGCGGAACTCGACACGACCCGCCTTGAGTTCGTTGATGGCGCGCGCCAGGTCTTCCGGCTGGACGACCGTGCCCGCCTTGGGGTTCGGCATCAGACCGCGCGTACCGAGGATACGACCGAGACGACCGACCTTCGGCATCGCGCTCGGCACTGCCAGCGTCGCTTCGAAGTCCAGGAAGTTTTCCTTCTGGATGCGATTGATCATCTCGTCATCGCCGATGAAGTCCGCGCCCGCCGCCGTCGCCGCGCGCGCATCTTCGCCCTCGGCGAACACCAGGACGCGCACCGTCTTGCCCAAGCCGTGCGGCAGCAGCACGGTGCTGCGCACCTGCTGGTCACTGTGGCGCGGGTCGATGCCCAGGCGGAAGTGCAGCTCAATCGTTTCGTCGAACTTGGCGGTCGCCATCTGCTTGATCAAGCTGACGGCTTCGCTGAGGGGATACAATTTTTCGCGGTCGAACAGCTTGACCGCATTCAGGTAACGCTTGCCTTTAGCCATGACTCTCTTTTTCTCCTGTGGTCAACGGGCGAAATTGCCCTCCCACGCTATACAGTGAATTAGCTGATTAGCGAATTAGCTTGATAGCTTTTCATACTCGCTGCGCTGAACAGCACTAAGCTATAAAGCTAATTAGCTTCCTCGCTAATTAGCTTCCTTGCTAATTCGCTAGTCCACTACTTCCACGCCCATCTGACGTGCGGTGCCACGAAGCTGCTCGATGATCGCGTCCACATCCTGCGTGTTCATGTCTTCACGCTTGATGGCGGCGATGTCTTCCAGCTGCTTGCGCGTCACCTTGCCGACCTTTTGCTGGTTCGGCTTCTGCGAGCCTTTGTCGATGCCCGCAGCCTTCATGATCAAGAAGCCCGATGGCGGACTCTTGAGGATGAACTTGAACGAGCCGTCGGTGAAGACGGTGATCTCTGCCGGGATGATCTCGCCCATACGGGTCGAGGTCTTGGCGTTATATTCCTTGCAGAACCCCATGATGTTGATGCCGTGCTGCGCCAGCGCTGGACCGACCGGGGGAGCCGGGTTCGCTTTGCCTGCTGGCAGTTGCAGCTTCACAATTGCTTTGACTTTCTTCGCCATGTTCCCTCAGCTTTACTGTTTCTCGACTTCCAGGAAATCCAATTCAACAGGGGTGTCGCGTCCAAAGAAGTTGACCATGACGCGCACCTTCGATTTGTCCGGGTCAATCGCCGCGACGGTGCCGATGAAATCGTTGAACGGACCGTCGATGATGCGCACCTTCTGACCGATCTTGAAGTTGACCTTGATGGTGGGTGCCTGCTCGGTCATCCGCTCGATGATCTGCTTGACCTCGTCGGCGCGCAGCGGCGTCGGGTCGTTGCCCATCCCGACGAAGCCGGTCACGCCGGGCGTGTTACGCACGACGTACCACGAGTCTTCGTCCATGATCATCTCGACCAGCAGGTAACCGGGGAAGACACGGCGCTGCATGGTGCGGCGCTTGCCCTCTTTGACCTCGATCTCCTCCTGTGTCGGGACGATCACGTCCATGATCTTGTCGCGCATCCCCATCGTTTCGATGCGCTGTAGGATCGCTTTGCTGACTTTGACTTCCTGCCCACTGTAGCAGTGAATGACATACCACTGCCGTTCGCCGGTGTGCTTGGGCGGCGGCATCACATCATCGAGCAGGTCGTGTTCTTCAAAGGTTTCTTCGCCGCTCAAGTCAATGGGCTGCGGATCATAGTCCTGTTTCTTGGATTTTTTGCGTTCGTCCGTCATCATCCGCGCTCCTCACGCTGTGCGTCTTTGCCGCTCACGCTTGTGTGCGGCTGTTATAACGCGCCAGCAGGACGCCGATGACCCCGGCAGCCGCCATCACCACGATCAGGATCAGCGGGTTGTTCAAACCCACGCGGAAGAGTTCGGTGAAGATCCAAATCAGCAGCCCCAGCACCATTGCCGAGATCACGAGCATGACGAGCACGACGCGCGTCAGGCGGGTGGTTTCCTCGCGGGTGGGCCAGATGACCTTCTTGAGTTCCGACTGGACGCCTTCCAGGTATTCGCGCACTCCGTGCCAGACACCCGCGATGCCTTTGGGCTTCGCCTCGTCGTCGTCGTCACGACGTGCGGGCGTTGCTTTCGCCTTGGCAGCAACCGCGCGCGCTTCGTCCTGTGCTTCCGCAGCATTCACCCGTGCCCTGCGCAGAATGGGGCGGCGTTCCGGTTTTTCGCCCAACGTCTTGTCAGCCGACATAACGACGTACTCCTGAAAATTGCACTAATGTTACAGAAAAAACACCGTCACTATGGACGGTGTCTTCGTTCATCGAGCAGGGGAACAAGGAATCGAACCCTGGCCTTCGCATTTGGAGAGCGACGCGCTACCACTACACCATTCCCCTCTATGGACAGGTTCTGCTGATCACCATCCAGCGTGTGCGGGATTGTCTCATAAAACCCATAGCAATACAAGCCGAATGTTTTCGGGCGAGGTGCGTCCATGACTTCTGGACGAGGCACGCCTCGTGCCTACTTGGTTTCCTTGTAGAGGACATGCTTACGCACGAGCGGATCGTACTTCATCAGCTCGATACGCGCGGTGTCGTTGCGCTTGTTCTTCTGCGTGTAGTACATATGCCCGCTCTCGCTGCTGCGCAGCTTGACCAGGACACGGTTGCCTTTTTTTGCCATGGGTCATGTTCCTTACTTAAAGTTAAAAGTTAAAAGTGCAAAGCTAAAAGTGGACTCTCGGGACGAGACGACACACGGTTCACTTGCTACTTTTAACTCGTTACTGCTGAAAGCTGTTGATGGGATTTGAACCCATGACCTCACCCTTACCAAGGGTGTGCTCTACCGACTGAGCTACAACAGCGTAGGTGGGCCGAGCAGGACTCGAACCTGCGAAGGACTTAGTCCAGGAAATTTACAGTCTCCCCCCTTTGCCGCTCGGGACATCGACCCATATTCGATTGTGGAGGTGCTTGTGGAAACATCCACAAAAGCTACTGAAGGGACTTGAACCCTTAACCGCTCGCTTACAAGGCGAGTGCTCTGCCAATTGAGCTACAGTAGCGCGTACACGTCAGTATAGCCGCGCTTGATGTTTGCATCAAGAGGCAGCAGGCTTCTTCCACTGCGCCGCCATTGTAGTAGAGGGCGGCGCAGGTGTCAACGATGATGATCAGCGCCCGCGTCGCGTAGGAACGACAATCGGCGTCAGATCGACCGGCGTTTCGCGTACTGGGGGACTGGTCACTTCCGGCGGTGGCGTGACCCGGAGAGTCGACGGCGGTGGACCGATCGTGATGGGCACCAGGATGCGCTGCCCGACGAAGATCGTATCGGCATTTGCCAGACAGTTGGCAGCGACCAGCGCGCTCGCCGTCGTGCGCGCCCGCGCCGCTATGCCCGAAAGCGTATCTCCAGGCGCAACCACGTACGTCACCCAGCCCTCTATCGGCGTGCAGCCTGTCAGCGTCGGCGCGATGGTCGGCGTTGATGTTGGCGTCGGCATCTCCATCGCCAGGAAGTCCGGCACATACCCTTCAACGCCACCCAGCGTGCGCACATGCAGCCATCCGCTTTCCATCCCCAGGAATTCGAGCGGCGTGTTGTTTGGCAGAAATGCCAGGGTCGCACAGTCCGCCCGGACACATTCCAGCAGGTTTGCGCCGAACTCACTCGCGACCCTCCACTGCCCAACCAGCGTCGGCGTCGGCGATGCGCTGGGCGTGGCGGTCGCAGAACCCTGCGCCGAAAGCGGCAGCGTCATCAGGAGTGCCCACAGGCAGAAGAAACCGAAGACGATAGCGAGCAGAATGGAACGACGCATGAGATTTGAACGACCGTATTGAGTAATCCTGACACTGTTGATCATATGACCCTCCCGGATGCATTCTCTACATCGCCAAGAAAAGTCGCGCGATTCGCCTAGGGTGTACTCGTCGCGCTGGCAGGTAAGCTCAGGCTGTCAAGCGTCGCCTGGACGAGCGACTCAAACGCGGGGTCTTCCGACAACTCGATGGCGCGCGCGTATGCCGCCGCCGCCTCCGTCGTCAGTCCTGCGACATCGTACATACTGCCGAGCTGGCGCTCTGCTTCTGACGACCAATCCAGCACTGACGGTTGCAGCCATTCGCTCCGGATGGCGGACAGGCGGCGAAGCGCGTTCTGGTAAGCCTCGATGGCGTCACTCAAGAAACGCGGCTTGGTGTTCGCGTCCACGATCTGATAGAGCACCTGATAGGCATTGCCCAGGCTGATGTATGCTTTCTCTGCTACGAGTGCCGAGAGCGGCTGGTTGGTCAGCGCCAGTGTGTCCAGGTAATGTTGACGCGCCATATTCAGATAGTTAAACGCGCTTGCCCTATCATTCTCATCGTAATAGGCGTTGATCGCGCGCACGTATTGCACATGCCCCAGCGCCAGCCGCGCCCGTCCATAATTCGGGTTCTCCGCCGCTAGCTCCGCGTAACGCTCTGCCGGCTCCAGGTCGCCATTCATGCGATAGATTGTGGAGGCAAACAGGTAGATTACGCCGATGGGAATGTCTTCCGAATAGCGTTCACGAAAGGTCTCCGCCGCGCTGACCGCGCGTGCGATGGGGTCGCGTGCGCCGACGGGGTCGCCGGATGACAGATTGACGATTGCCTGCGTGAACTCCGTCAGAATGGTGGATTTCAGACGCAGACGCGCGCTTTCCATACTGCCGTTGTTGGCGAGTGCATTCAGCGAGTCGTGGGTCAGCGTCTCCTGCAACCAGGTGTGATCGCCGACGATTTCGCCCATTTCCGAATCCTGGCGCGCCGCGAGGACAAAGCGCGGTGTGTAGCGGTATGTATCGCCAAACGCTTCGACATTGGCATAGATGACCAGATCGGCGTTCATCGTCTGCGCGAGAATCTCGGCTTCGCGCTCGATTTCGACCGTGCCGTAGCGCTGCCGCTCGACCTGGACGCCAGAATTCATATACTCGTTGATGAGCGACTGGTAGATGTTCTGGTGGACATAGGTAAATGCTTGCGCTGCCTCCTCCGTTGAATTCGCGGGCAGCGCCAGACCGGCGACGGCGATATTGAAATCGCCATCCATGACGAATTCGGTCGGCGTGACCGCGATAGTGGTTGGCACACCTCGACCGTCCCCACCTGAAGTCAACCCGTAGACAGCGGCAAGTGCCAGCACCACGACGAAGAGCAGGGCGAGCAGCGAGGGCGTTGGGATTGGCGAACGTTCTTTTTCGAGAATACGCTGGATAAAGACGCGGAGATGCGATTCCAGGAGTTCCCCGAATGCTTCCGGCGTCTTATAGGTATTCACGCCGCGCTCGAGGCTGCCATCGGGATTGGTGAATGCCGCGAAGAAAGCCTGTACGCGCTGCCACTGTTCGAGGCGCGACGCATTCTCCGGCGCATCCGTGTTGAATGGCGGGGTGGCATCGCGGCGATAGAGCGGAACGTACGGCAGCTTATCGGCAGAAGTTTCTGCCGCCTGCACCGCATCGAGATACTCCCATTCGGTGCCGGAATAGTAAGGACTGCCGTCGGGTTTGCGGATTTCCGGCGAGAGGGGCGTCCCCATCCGCGACCAGAAGATCACGACGACAATTTCGCATTCCGAGGGCTTGTCGATGCTCAGGTTGACCGCTTCCTGCGGCGGCATGGTGGCGTCCATTGGGATGGGTGCATCCGGATCATCCCACATGAGCGCTTCGACGTCCGCCTTTTTGCGCACGAACGGGTCTCGGCTCAGGCGTTCGATCACGCTGCGCGCGATCTGCCGCTCTTTCTGGACATCACCCGGGGAGGAGATGAAGATGCGGATGTGACGACGATTGCTCATGAGCTGGCAGCATTCGCGATGTATTCGACGCGATTTAAGTATAGTCCGAACGCGGGACGGCGTCTATCTGGGCTAGACGCGGGGAGTGGTGCACCCTGTGCGATCGCTTTTCCGCGCTACAATCGATATCATGCCTTGGAGGGATGCCTATGTCTCATGCCAACCCTGCGCCGCATGACGCCGCGCTGCACGAACTTGACCCCGAACGCTACATCATCGCCTACACGCTCAATCAACAGATGGATATGCCCATCATCCGCGCGCCGCAGGAACGCGCCTGGATGGACAACACGCGGATGCGCTTCGCCTATCGCTGCCTGCCGCTGCTGATCGCCAATCAGCATGGCTGGTGGATACTCAACGATCAGCCCTTTAGCGCGGTGTGGAATGGCGGCGAGGAACTGGACGCGATCACTATCCGCTTTGCGGGCGACGCGGTCACCCCGCATTCCGCGCTGACCCACTTCGGACATGGCGTGCTCACGTTCAGCATCCCCTATCTGTTCCGCACGCCGCCCGGCTACAACCTACTTGTGCGGGGACCGTCGAACCTGCCGCGCGATGGCATCCAGGCGCTTGATGCGATTGTCGAGACGGATTGGAACCGCGCCACCTTCACCATGAACTGGATCTTCACTAGACCACACACGCCCGTCACCTTCGCCAAAGGCGAGCCGATCTGCCAGATTGCGCCCATCAGGCGCGGCGAGATCGAAGCGTTCGGGGGTGAAGTGCGCGATATTGACAGGAACCCGGCATTGAAGGCGGCATACACCGAATGGTCAGAACGACGCAACCAGTTCAACGCCGAACTGCGCGTGCCCGACAGCGCGGCGGCGCGCCAGCTCTGGCAGAAGGACTATTTCCAGGGTGTCGCGGATGGTACGCGCGTCGAAGGGCACCAGACACGGCTCAAGGTGAATGAATTTGAGCGAAAGTAGGCACCGCTTGCGCGCCCGCGACCACGCCTTGTAGGCGCTTGAGGTAGTACAGCCATGCTTCGGCGTGCGCCTTGCGGTCTGCCTGCTCCTGCGCGTCGTATGGCGAATGCTCGATGTGCAGCAGCGCGCCGCCGTCTTCGCACGGGCGAAAGGTGATCGCCACCGTGCGGGGTGCGCGTCCGAACGGCTTTTCATGATCCCACTGCCAGGTGAAGATCAGCTTCGACCCGCGCTCAACCGCATGAAACGATCCGCGCAGATGGAGGTTGAGATCGTTCCAGGCGTAGTGGAACGCGCCGCCCTGACGCGCATGAATATCGGCATATGGCGACCACCAGCGGATGACCAGCGTGGGGCGGACGAAGTGGTCATACAGAAGTTCGGGCGTGATGTTGGAAAAGCGCGCTTCGATGATGATGCGGTCGTCTGCGGAGGGCAGCGCGCGGGGCGGCTGCATGGGGTTCATGGGACTTCCTCTCAACTCCCCTACTACCCATTATAAACCGTTTTCAAGCGCCGCTGCCCTCTAATAAGTGGGGCGGGTAGTGCCCGTTATGTCGCCGCCTGAAACGCTGCTTTGTGGATGCGGCAGAGCGAGAGCCGTGCATCGTAGTAGCGTTCGATTTCGCCTTCGTAGGTCATGCCCAGGCGTTCCATCACGCGGCGTGAGGCGAGGTTCTCCGGATAGGCGACGGCGATGATCTGCTCCAATGCCAGCGTCTCGAACCCCCAGCGCAGGACGACACGCCCGGCTTCCGTCGCGTAACCGCCACCCCAGTACGCTTTGCCGAGCGCATAGCCGATTTCGACCACGTCGGACAGTTGGTGCAGTCCGCAGTGCCCCATGAATGCGCCAGTCGCTTTGTCCGTCACCGCCAGAAAAGAGAAGCCATACGCCTGCCCATGATCGATGAAGTAGTCGATCATGTTGCGGGTGTAGTTGATCGGCATCGACTGCCCGCCGCGCAGATAGCGCATCACGTCCGGGTCGCTGTGGACGACGTGGTGGTAATCGCGCGCGTCGTTATGCGTCAGCGGGCGCAGGTGCAGGCGGGCGGTGTCGAGGGTGGGAATCAAGAAGGCAACATCCCCGCGCCGTAAATCTGCCCTGGCTGGATGATGATCGGCGCGCCTGTCTCGACGGTCGCCAGCAGGTCATAGGTCGTCGCGCCGGTGATGCGCACCGGGACAATCTCGCCGACGGGCAGCTCGCCCTCGACGATCACATAGCCGTCGATCTCCGGCGCGTCGCGGTAGGAGCGACCGAGCGTGATCACCCCATCCACCGGGTTGCCGTCGTCGTCTTCGCCCTCGCCATGCCCTTCGACCAGGATGTCGAGCGTCCTGCCGACCAGCGCCTGATTCTTCTTCAGGCTGATGCCCTGTTGAAGCTCCATCAGCCGCTTCCAGCGTTCCTCTTTCACGGCGTCATCGACCGGGTTGGGCAGGCGCGCGCTCGGCGTGCCGATCTCGTAGGAGTACTTGAAGGCACCGACGCGGTCGAATTCGAGGTCGCGGACGAACTTCATCAGCCCGTCGAACTCCTCATCCGTCTCGCCGGGGTAGCCGACGATGAAGGTCGTGCGTACGGCGAGATCGGGCATGGCGCGGCGCATTGAAGCGAGCGTCTCATACACCCATTCGATCTTGGCGGGGCGGCGCATCCGCAGGAGCGTATCGCGATGCCCGTGCTGGAGCGGGATATCGAGATAGTGCAGCACCTGCGGGTGGCGTGCCATCGCCTCGATCATCTTCGGCGTGACGTAGCCGGGGTAGGCGTACATGATGCGTATCCAGCGGATGCCCGGCGCGGCGGCGCAGATGGCGTCGAGCAGCACCGCCATGCCGTCCTTGTAGCCCAGGTCGTAACCCCAGTCGGTGCTGTCCTGGGCGATCAGGATGATCTCCTTGACGCCCATCGCCTGGAGCTGGGCAGCCTCGCGCACGATGCTCTCCAGCGGGCGGCTGACGGCAGTGCCCTTGATCTTCGGGATGGCGCAGAAGGCGCACGGGCGGCGGCAGCCATCGGCGATCTTGAGGTAGGCGGATGCGCCCTGCACACTGGCGCGCAGCACGCCGCGCTCGTCCAAGCCGACGGTCGGCGCGTCGGTCGGCAGATGGTAGAGCGGTTCGGGGTGCTGGCGGTCGCGCAGCCTGCCGATGAAGTCGAAGATGTCCATCCAGCGCCGCGTGCCGATCACGCCATCCAGCCCCGGCACTTCTTCGACCAGCGTGCCGCCGTAGCGCTGCGCCAGGCAGCCCGCCGCGATCACCATCTGCCCGCTGCGCCGCCCTTCGACCAGCTCGCGCAGGGCGTCGATGGACTCCTGCTTGGCGGTGTCGATGAAGCCGCAGGTGTTGACGATCAGCACGTTCGCCTTATCGGGCGAGCCGACGCCGCGCATGCCGTTCTGGTTGAGCACCTGGGCGATGCTTTCGCTATCGACGGTATTTTTGGAACAGCCGAGGCTGAGGAGATAGTAGTTGTCTTTACGTGACGCCACCGGGCGTCCTCCATATCATGCTGTGTTCGTGGGAATTGTGGGCATTATAGGGGAGAACGCGCCGGAAAGGTATGATCGAGCTACTGCTATGGTCGCCTACCCCTCAATTCCCTTTACCTCGACATGTTCGACACCCGCAGCATATATGGCTGAAAAGAGCCTGACATCCAAAACAACCAAATAAAAGCCTTTCCAGTAAAAGTTCCTGCAAAATCCAGAGATAACCCATCCGTGCCTACGTTGCCTTGTACGGTAATCCGACAGTCATCACATGTCACCGGAGCTTGATTTTCGTTCACATTAGGGAAAGTAGCTATTGAGGCGTGACCTGACTCGTTCGCCACTTCAAATAGAGGCACAAGCGTAATGCGATACAATTGGTTCTCTTCAACTGAAATCTCCCACTCGCTTCCGCCTCCTAAACGAGACAGAATGGTTACTTCTTCCTCAACATCGAGAGTCCCCATATCGAAGAAGTCGATAGAGTGACCATCACATGGGTGTTGTGCGATTGGGTTTTGACAATATCCCGAAATTTCAAGCTTCACATGGTAAAAGTCCATCTGTGAGCGGTCTATCCTTATCTGGAGCAATCCCCCTCGGGTGTTTTCATAACATCTATTCCCGTAAACATCAGAGGAAGTATCTGGGGAATAGGAGAAATAGTAGTGTGCTGGTTCAGTACGAATGGGGTGTCCGAGATCATCTTCAACATTATCTATCGCATTAAAGGGGTCATATCCGCGAAATAGTCTACCAAAGCAAAACCGACTGACGAATTCGTCGGCTTCTGCCGGAGGTGCAGAGAAGGACAGCAACGCGTATGAGTGATTTTGGTCTTTGTCGGTGTACTCTACGTTGGTAGCGTTAGGGGGAATAGATCCAATAAACTGCTCCTGCACAAACTCCAATGTCCAAGGTCTAAACCAGGTAAGTCCATCTCCGAAGAAGAAGTCATACAAATTCCGGATGGTCGGAAACGCGAACCACAATAAAGCGCTAAACAACACAATTACCGCGACACCCCAAATCAGCAATATAGTTGTCCACGGTCGTGTTCTCATGGTCGCCGTTTCTTCCCTGTATTCCCGGCGATGCTTTCGCTATCGACGGTGTTTTAGGAACAGCCGAGGCTGAGGACATAATAGTTGTCTTTACGAGCCGCCACCGATACGGTACTCCGAAACATGCCGGAATAGACAGGAATGTATCGAATTATAGACGACGGCGCATCGTAAGGGTTATGATGGGCATGATAACGTTGAGGAATCGCCATCATGACCGACCCGGTGAAAGAGCGCATCCACACAGCCGAATACTTCGCCCTGCCGGAGACGATGCAGCCGACGCAGCTCATCGACGGAGAGATCATCGAGACTCCATCACCCACGCCGGAACATCAGGATATCGTGCTGGAAATCGCCTATTTCCTGAAGACGCTGGCGAAAGGGCGCGGCTGGCGGGTGTTCGTCGCCCCGCTCGATGTCGAGTTTGACGAATTCAACGCGCCGCAGCCGGATGTGATCGTCGTGCTGCCGGGCAGCCTGTGCCGAGTGACCGACACGCGCCTGATCGGCGCGCCCGCCCTGATAGCGGAAGTGCTCTCACCCGGCACCGAGAAGAACGACCGCAGCGGGAAGTTCCGCCTGTACGAAAAGCACGGCGTGCGCGAATACTGGCTGGTCGATCCTGATCCGCGCCTGGTCGAGGTCTGGACGCTGCAAGGCGACCGGTTTGCGCGCCTGGAGGTGTACAGCACCGACGAACGATTCGCATCCCCGCTGCTGGGCGAGATTACAGTCAGCAACCTGTTCGCATCATGACTCGTGGGCGCAGTTAAGCAAAAACGTAGCCATAGTCGAAATCGAGGACACCACCCATGCACTTCACCCTCACCATGCCGGATTGGGCGGATGAAGAACTCCGCAACCTGCCTGCCAGCCTGCCGACTGTCGAAGACCGGATGGCTGCTGTCATCCGCTTTTCCCGACTGAATATCGAACACGACACGGGTGGACCGTTCGATGCCGGGGTCTTCGAGCGCGACTCCGGCAAGCCGCTGATGATCGGCGTCAACCGGGTCATGGCACATCAGATTTCATCGGCTCACGCGGAGATCATGACCCTCTCGTTGGCGCAGCAGATGCTCGGCACCTATGACCTGGGCGGACCCAGCCTGCCAGCCTACCAGTTCGTGGTCAACTGGCGACCCTGTGCCATGTGCTTCGGAGCGACGTTGTGGTCAGGGATTCGGTCGTTGGTGATCGCGGGCAGCGGTCCGGAACTTGAACAGATCACCGGATTTGACGAAGGACCTGTGCATCCAGAGTGGAAAGCGGAACTGGCAAAGCGGGGCATTGAACTGATTGAGGATGTGCTCAAAGACGAAGCGATGGCAGTCTATCGGCAGTTCGCAGACAGCCATGCTTTTATCTACAATGCCCGCTTGGGCAACGCAACCTGACGAAAAATGACCTGTCAGGGGTCGGGTCTGCGGCGCGATTAAGCAGGAACGTAGGTCAGCCTGATCACATCCTCGCCAATCCGATCATGAGTCATCAGGCGGAGCGGCGGTCGGGGTCCGGCGAAATAGGGCGTGCCGTGACCCAGCACGACCGGGTGCAGGTAGATTCGATACTCATCGATCAGTCCAAGTTCGGTGAGACTGTGCGCCAGCTTGGGTCCAGCAACTTCAATCTCCCCATCGCGCTCGGACTTCAACTTGCGGATCGCGCCCTCAAGCTCATCCGGAATAAGCGTGGCGTTGGGTCCGACCGACTTCAACGAGCGCGAGAAGACCCATTTCGGCTGCTTCCGCCACGCCGCAGCGAAGGCGTGTTCGTCTGCATCCCATTCAGGCTGATCGTCATCCCAGTAGCGCATGAGATCATACACATTGCGACCGTAGACACTGCCCGCCTGACCCTGAGCCTCCTGAATGAAGTGACGGAAGAGCGTGGGATCTGGCGCAAACTCCGTATGATCGACGTAGCCGTCGAGGGATTGGTTCATGCTGAATACAAGTTTAGCCATACCACTTCCATTCTTCACGGGGCACATCCGCGCATTACATTACAGAGCTTCCAGCGATCTATGATCAAGAGAGGGCGGTCTGTGAAGCGTCTAGCCGATGGCGACCGTCATGTGTATCATAAGGCTGTGGGCGGATGAAGTGCGATCACGACGGTTTACTTGCTGCCCAACGAAAGCCCTGCAAGCGAGGATTGCTTGACCGACCCGATTGACGCCATTGAACCCATCGCGCCGGAAGACGCCCGCGCCCGCCTCGAAAGCGCCATCCGTGAGCAGCTCGGCGACGACTGGGACGACGAGGACGACGGTTGGATCGTCATCAGCCGCCACGACTACATGGCGCGGCTGACGCGCGGGCGCGAAAACGTCGATTTCTACGTCGATTTGCTTGGCAATGTCGAGGTCAAACGCAGCCCGATCTCGCCCGCGCAGGATGTCGGGCGGTTGGTGGCGTGGGCGGTGCTCGGCGCGTCGATTTTGCTGGCGCTGGCAGTCGCGCGCGCGGCGGGTTGGGTGTAAATTAGTAGGGGCAGACCCATGTGTCTGCCCCCTGTAGGGGCGAGGCGTGCCTCGTCCGTGTGCGAAGTGCGAACTTGTCTTTTCGCACCACGCACCACTTTCAACATATGGATATTGCCATGACGACGACTGCCACTGCTTCTAACGTGATCATCCGAAATGCCACACCTGCTGATCTGGCGGCGATTGCCGAGCTGATTGTCCCGTTCGTCGAGCAGGGCTTGCTGCTCGAACGCACCTATGACGAGCTGGAAGAGTGGCAGGACAACTTCTTCGTCGCCGAGCTGAACGGCAAGGTCGTCGGCTGCGCCGCGCTCGAAATCTACTCGCGCAAGCTGGCGGAGATCCGCAGCCTGGCAGTCTCGCAGGATGCCCAGGGGTTGGGCATCGGCAAGGCGCTCGTCAAGGCGTGTGTCGATCTGGCGCAGGTGAAGGGCGTCTTCGAGGTGATGGCGATCACGGCGTCGGAAGATTTCTTCAAGACCTGCGGCTTTGACTTCAACACGCCCAATCTCAAGAAGGCGATGTTTTACCAGACACAATCATAGGATCGCCTACCCCTTCACCGCGCCGAACGTCAGACCGCGCACGATGTAACGCTGCACCAGCAGCGAGAGCAGCACGGGCAGCGCGACCGCGATGATCATACGCGTCGAGACGAAGTTGAACATGATGCCGCGCACCGAGTCTGTGCCTGCCACCATCATCGGGTAGGGCTTCCAGTCGCGGTTGGTCAGGATGCTGGCGAACAGGTACTCGTTCCACGAAAACGCGAAGCAGATGATCGCCGACGCCACCAGCGCCGGGGTCGCCAGCGGCAGCGCCACACGCCAGAAGGTCACGAACTCACTCGCGCCGTCCACCAGCGCCGCATCGCGCAGCTCCGACGGAAAATCGGCGAAGTAGTCGCGCATGATCAGCACCGCGAAGGGCAGCGTGAAGGTCGTATTGACCATGATCATGCCGTGCAGGGTATCCAGCAGCTTGAGATCGCGGAACAGCAGCACGAACGGGATGACCGTCGCAATCGGCGGCAGAAAGCGCTGCGAGAGGAACCACGAGACGAGATTGGCATTGCCGATGCCATACTTGAAGCGCGCCAAACCATACCCCGCCAGTGTGCCGAGGAAGGTCGCCAGCAGCGTCGCGCCGAGCGAGATCAGCGCGCTGCTGCGCAGAGTCTTGAAGGTCTCCGCGCCGCCAGAGCCGAACTCCTGCTGCCAGTTGAGCGTCGTCGGCTGGTATTGCAACCAGGGGATGACCGTGCCGTCGATAGAGTCGAGCTGCGTCTTGAACGAAGTCGTCAGCGCGAACAGGAATGGCGCGATGGCGATGAACGTCCAGAAGAGCGCCAGGATGAGCAGCACGGCGCGCCCCCAGCGGAACGGGCGCTTCTTACCCGCCTCGGCGACCATCGTCTGTGAGCTGGGGTTGGACATCTTTGCAACAGTGGACATGATGGATTTCCCCTCACTCATAACGCGCGCGCATGCGCCAGAAATAAATCGACGAGATGATGATGGCGACGATCAGTACCAGGTAGGACAGCGCCGAAGCATCGCCAAGCTGAAAGCTGCCGCGCAGACCGACCTCGCGGATGTAGAAGGCATAGCTTTGCGTGACTGAGCCGGGACCGCCGCGCGTCAGCGTTGTCGGGATGTCGAGGATTTTGATCGTCTCGACCAGCCGCAGCAGGAAGACCGTGCCGAGCGCCGGGGCGATCATCGGCAGGGTGATCTTGCGGAACAACACCCAGTTCGATTTGGTATCGAGCCGCGCCGATTCGTACAGGTCGTCGGGGATGCCCTGCATCGCCGCCAGCACGACGATGAAGACGAAGGGTGCCCACTGCCAGACATCCGTGATCATGATGGCGAAGCGCGCGGGCCATGGTTCGATGAACCAGTTGACGCGCCCCATGCCCAAGCCCTGAAAGATGTTGTTGATCGGACCGTTCGTCTCGTTGAAGATGACCACGCCCAGGAAGCCCACCGCGACCGGCGCGGCGAACAGCGGCATGGTGATGACCGCGCGCATCTCACGCAGAAATGGCAGGTCGTGATTGAAGATCCACGCCATGAACGTGCCGAGGAAGAGCGTCAGGGCGGTGCTGCCGAGCACGATGAACAGCGTGAAGCCGGCCGTCTCCAGCGCTTTGGTATCGCCGCCGCCGCCATCCAAGCCGAGGATTTCCGCGTAGTTTTGCAACCCGATGAACGACGGATCACGCCCCATGCGAAAGTCGGTCATGCTCAGGTAGAGCGAGTAGACCAACGGAAACAGTGTGAACAATAAGACCCAGATGACGCCGGGCATCAGGAAATAATACTTGGCGCGTGACTTCATCGAATAAGTTCCCCCCGGAGCCTATTGCAAAGAACGAATGTTGGGAATAGCGTAGATTACCCTCATCCCCCAGCCCCTTCTCCCTCAGGGAGAAGGGGTGACAGAGCAGGCTCCGTAAGCCCCTCTCCATGCGGTGCAAGGGGAGGGGCTTGGTGGGGTGAGGGTTGTCTCTACTAAACGTTACCCACCAGGCGTGTAGCCGATGGCTGCCTGGTAGATGGCAAGCTGGTTGGCGCGGTCAAGACCGTCCGTGACTGCTTCCCAGTCCGCGGCCGTCGCATCCAACGCCGCCTGCGCGCTCAACTGCCCGGTCATCGCCTCGGAGAGACGAATGTCGAGCGTTTCCTGGATGTATTCCAGCGTGCCGGGGATACGCAGGTAGGTCAGGTAGGTCGTCTTGTCGTAGACGTTGGAGCCATAGCTGTTGATATAGCGTTCCATATCGTCCGCGTTGAAGCCGACTGCCGTGTAGTCTTCGGAGACCGCTGTACCACGCGGCTCATAGAGCTGGTAGGTGCAGCACGGGTCGATGCCCTGCCAACCGGTCGTCGCGTTGTAGAAGTTGATGACCGGGTTCGCCAGCATCGCCATGAAGTAGTAGGTCAGTTCCGGGACATCGGTGAATGCCGACATCGTCGGGTGCCAGGAGCCGCCGGTGGTGTTGCCAACGCAGTTCGGATTTTCGGTGTCGGTCACGAATGCGCCAGTTTCGCGGTCATACCACTCAGAGGAGCAGGGGATGACATCCGCGCCCAGGTTGCCGGTGATGACCGAGCGATCCGGGTTCTGCGACAGCGAGCCGACATCGCCCCACGAGAAGGTGGCGATGGCGTTGCCGCCCAGGAAGTTGTCCCACGCCTCGCCAAGCTGCCAGCCGAACTGGGCTTCCTGACCGGTCGCTGCCAGTTCCTGGAGGAATTCGAGCGCGCGGACGTGACCGGGCTGGTTGATGAGCGGGGTCATATCATCGGGGTCGAACCAGAAGACATTGTCGTACTTCGAGACAGCGCGCGCGTCATCGCCAGCCGACGGGGTGACGGCGAACGAAGCTGCCAGCGTCGCGTAGTGGAAGTGACCCTGACCACCAGCGGCGAGATGCAGGCTGATGCCGTCATCCGGGTCGCCATCTTCGTTCCAGTCCTTGCCGTTGAAGAAGGTGGTGATCGCCAGCAGATCCTGCCAGGTGCGGATCGGGAAGGGCATCGGCGAACCGACTTCCGCCTCGTACGCTGCCTGCCATTCGGGATCGCTCAGGATGTCCTGACGGTAGTACAGAAGCTGGGCGTCGCCGTCCATCTGCGAACCGTAGGTCTGCCCGCCCCACTGGAGGAGCGCGCGGAACGCGGGTGCGGTGTCGTCAGGTGTCCACGACGGGAAGCGGGGATCGCCAATCCACTGGTCAATGGGCTGAATCCACTCGTTGCTGACCCAGTCGCCATACTGCCACGCCGCGCCAATGAATGCGTCGTAGGTGTACTGACCGGTCAGGAAGTCGGCGGGGATGGTGGTGCCGAGTTCATTGTAGGGAACCTCGACGATTTCCATTTCCGCGCCAGTCGCCGCTTCAAAGACGTTGCGCCAGAAATAAATCGTGCCGGAAATGCCGCCGCGCGAGCCTTGCCCCAGCACGCCGAAGGTCATCGTCTGACCAGCGCCGAGCGCGGTGCCATCGGGCAAGCCGGCTGCCAGCAGCGCCTGGAAGGCGAGCTGTTGTTCCTGCTCGTTGGCAGCGACATCGGGAATGGGGAAGAGTTCAGCAGCGGTCTTGCCCATGAAGGTGTCCTGGGCGAAGGCGCTGACGCCGCTGAGAAGTAGGGCGAGGATTGTCAAAAGTGCGACAATACGAGAAGTACGAACATTCATGCGGTTCTTTCTCCTAACATCAAGTAAGTGGTGATGAACACATTGCTACCAGAGGATCAGTCGTGACCGCTTGACCTCCTTTGCTCTAACTTATGACGGGCAAGCTGTAATCGTTTTCAGGAAAGCCCGTATAGATTACAATACCATAGAATGGAAATTCGGCGCAAACTTTGTACCGAATGCACGAACATTCGAAGGGAAAGCATTCACCCTCATGCTGACACATTCATCGCCTCTGCTGCTGATCGTCGCCTCGACCAATCCGGTCAAGATCGAAGCGGCGCGCCAGGGCTTCGCCGCCATGTTCCCAGATCAGCCCTGCGAGGTGCGTGGCATCAGCGCGCCATCCGGTGTGCGCGACCAGCCGCTCGGCGACGACGAGACGCTGCGCGGCGCAACCAACCGCGCGGCGAACGCGCGGGCGCTCGTCCCGGAGGCGGATTACTGGGTGGGCATCGAGGGCGGGTGCAGCGACCACGCGGGGGCGATGGAGACCTTCGCCTGGATCGTCATCCTGGGGCGCGAGCGGGCGGGCAAGAGCCGGACGGCGGCGTTCATCCTGCCGGAAGAGGTGGCGGCGCTGGTGCGTCAGGGGCTGGAACTGGGCGACGCGGACGACGCGGTCTTCGGGCGCTCGAACAGCAAGCAGCAGAATGGCGCGGTCGGGCTGCTGACGGGCGACGCCATCGACCGGCTGGCGTACTACGCGCATTCGGTCGTGATGGCGCTCATCCCGTTCAAGAATCCGTCGCTGACGTTTGCGGGGGTGTGACACGGCGTGGCGCGCCGATCACCCGCCCACCGGATGCAACTGCCCGCGAATATCGCCAAAGTAGGTCTGCGCGCGCGTGTGCAGGTTGAAGTACAACTCGCCCTGCCGCGCGATCAGCGCCATGCCCGCGACTGTGCGGACGCGGTCGGTCGGAATTTCCGGCACAATCGGGCAGCCCGCCGTGAAGAGCGCCAGCGCGCCCTCACCATGATTGGCGGTCGCTACGATGTCCTCATTGGTGACTTCCACGCGCATCACGCCGTCCGCCAGAAAAGCGTTGATGTCGCCGATCAGCGCGAAGTCCACCAGAATGGGACCCAACTGCCCAGGACGCCCACAGTGCAGATGCAGCAGGTTGACCGATGCCGGATCGACATTCTCAATCGCAAGATAGACGTAGGCGCGGCTGAGGTCATTCGTGAACTCGATCACGCCATGCCCGCGTGATGTCCGCTGGTTACGCGGGACCGATGGCTCGGTCGAGCGCAGCTCCGCCGGGATGATGGCGGGCGTATCCTCTTCCTCGCCGCCTTCCTGGTGTGGGCTGAGGAATGCTTCGTAGACAGAGCCGATTTCCGCGCCTGCTGCCGGGTCGAGGGGAATGCTGCTCTCGCGCTCGATTTCCGCGTCCGCGCCTGTGTGTTCCTGGGCGGAAAGCATCGCCACCATCCCGAATGTGGTGGCGAATAGGGCGAGGATGACAAGGAATACGGACAGCAGTTTTCTGCGCATGGGACTATTCGGGATCATCGAAACCTCCTCAGAGATGGATAATGCGCGTCAATGATCGTCTTCCATCGCGCGTTTGATGTGCTCGCAGATCTCGACGACGGCTTTATCGACGTCCGACTTGCGCCCCAGGCTGTCCAACGGTCGGGATGGATCGTTGACGCATTGGAAGTTGTTGAGCGGGGTCTCTTTGTACATCGAATGCGAAACGGCGACCCAGAGCATCGTGACGCCGTCCTTCTTCGCGCCCTCCAGCAGTGCCGGCAGCTCCACCGAGTGGATGAATTCTGAGTTCAAGAAGTTCGCGCTCACCAGCAGCAAGGCGACCTTTGCCGACCGCAGCGCCGTCGCGATTTCGTCGTACCACTGTGCGCCTTTGGCGATCTGCGTGTCATCCCAGAACTTGACTTCGGTATTCTTGCGCAGCACCGGCTTGAGCATCGTCTTGATGCGATCCAGCCATTTGGCATCCAGATGGCTGTAGCTGACAAAGAGCTGATCGCGCTGCGCTTTCGCCGCTGCCTGGGTCTGCGCCGTCACTTTGCCGATCATCTGGGCAGCGATCTGCTTGAATTCGGCGATACGAAAACCGTTCTTATCGACGAAATCCAGGTCGATCACGCTGTTGGTGGACTCTTGCTCGGTGCCGACGGTGTTGCGCAGATACTGCCGCACATCCCGCGTGTCCGCCCTGCCGCTGACGACAATCACCCCCAGCGGAGCCGGGTACTCATGCCGCAAAAGATCCAGGACGGCTTGGCTCTCCACCACCCCGACATTCGTGCTATCCGAGTCCACCAGGTTGTGATCCAGCGTGACGATTTGAAAGTGATTTTTCTCTTCGATGGACGCTTTGATGAGCGCAACGGCTTCCTTGCGGTTGGCGGCGGTTACGGTCTGGTAGCCGTCGGTCTCCAGGATTTCGGCGATGAGTTCCTGCCAGTACGTATGATCATCGATAATCAGTGCCCTGAGCATAGCCGTTCGCTTCTGTCAGCCTGCGGGTCAGTCTGACGGTATGTTTTTGAGCTTCTGTCGGATCGTTTCTAAGAATGAAAGATACTGTAACTCATTGCGGGGCACGAAGACCAGGTTCTGAGCGCGCAGTTGTTCCGCCAGATCGCTATCGATTGAGCCGCTGACGATGATGATGTGGGTCTTGGGAAAATCGCTGCGCAGCGTGTCCACCAGCTTGAGTCCGTCGCGGTTTCCCGCGCCTTTGCTGAGGTTAATGTCCACCACCGCGAGGTCAAATCGGCTTTCCTGGCACGCCTTGAGGGCATCCTCCAGCGTCGCTGCTACCGTGACTGCGTAGTCTTCCCCGCTGAACCATTCGACATAGGTCTCCTGCCAGCTCTTGGTATCTTCGACCACCAGGATTTTCGGGGCGCTCATGGCTCAACATCCTCGGCGATTTGCAGCTCCACCACAAGGCACGCTCCCGTATCCTGCTTGCTGTCGAGAAACAGTCTGCCGCCCATCACTTCGACATAGAAGTTAGCGAGAAACAAGCCAAAGCCCATATTGGCTTCGCCTTTGGTGCTGACGGTGCCGTAAGACTGAAACAACTCGTCTTTCTTCTCTTCGGGGATGCCGGGACCCGAATCGCAGACGACAATCTGCACCGTATCGACATTCAGGATCGTGCGGATTTGAATGCGCTTGTCCTCGGTCTGGCTGGAAACCATCGCTTCAACGGCGTTCTTCAGCAGGTCGCGAAAGACGATGCTCAGTTCCGGCGAGGCAACCACGAGGGGCGTGTTTTCCTCGATTTCAATGTCCAGCGTGACATCATCCGGGATCTTCGCCCGCTCGACGCCTGCCTGGATGGCGTCGAGCACTTTGATCGGCTGCGGGTGGTTCTCAAATGGCTCGCGGATGATTTTGACGTAGTTCAGCGCGTTTCGCGCCGACACCTTGAGCTTTTCGAAGTTGCGCGTCAGGAAGGCGGAACGTTCCGGCGGCAGATCCCAATCGCCGATCTTGTGCTGGAGGTACTCCAGCGTCGGGGGAATCAGACCGACCTCATTGTTAAAATGGTGAACCATGTTGCCTGCCATGAGATTCATGGCGGCGATCTGCTCGGCTCTCGTGCGGCGGCGGTACTGGAGCACGTTTTCCAGCGCGATGCCAGCGGTGCTGGCGATGTATTGCAGCACTTCCAGGTCGATGTCATGGAACTTGTCGCGTTCGTTGTCCATGACCTGAAGAACTGCGCTCACCTTGCCCTGCGACTCAATCGGAACGCACATCATCGACCGGGGCTGGAAGCGCGTGGCATCGTCGTAATCGCGGGATCGTTTGACGGCGCTCCCATCGGCGGAGGTGCCCGATAGCAGGTCCTGCACCAGAATCGATTCGCCCGTCTGCGCGACATGCACCGCGATCCCGCCATTGCCGAAGGGATGCCTCTTAGGCAGGTTCTCGGCGCTGCGCTGTGGGATGACGACACGGAACTCAAGCTCTTTCTGCGCCCAGTCAATCAGATAGAGCGTTGCATAGCGCGCGCCAAACGTGCTCACCACGCCTTCCATGATCTCAGTGAGGAGCGCATCGGGATTGACCTGCGTCATCAGCGATTGCCGAACGTGTTCCAACAACTTTGTATTGAGCGTTTTGAAGACGCCAAGCTGTTGGGCATACGCCTCGATTGCCAGCTTGTCTTTCTCGATGGTGCGCTTTTGCAGGAGCAGCGAGGTTTCCGCAGCAATCGAACTCAGCGTCTGTTCATCGGACAGCCGAAAGCGCCCAGGTGCGCTGTCGAGAAGCTGGATGGCGCCGATCACGCGGTTATTGGCGATGATGGGGACTGCCAGCATCGAGCGAAGCTGAAATCGCGCGCGGGCGTCGTCATCCGGTCGGTGTACACCCTGGTCTTGTTTCAGGAGATCGACGACCAACATAGGGCGTCCGTCCCTTGCGACCTTCCCAATCAGACCCTCGCTGGGCTTCTTGGGCAAGACATCGGTGCCGGGTGGAACCACCACCGTTGGGACGAGCATCTCCTCGCCATTGAGATCCTCCACCAGCCACAGCGTTGCGTTGCTCGCGCCCAGCATTTCACACGTCACGCGCAGCACTTCCGCCAGCGTATTGTCGATAGAGTCGGAGGATGCCCAGAGCAGGCTGATGCTTTCAATCGTCGCGCGGTATTCCAGCGAGCGCTTTCGCTCTTCGTAGCTCTCGATATATTCGGCGATATGGGAGACTACGTCGCGCACGGTATTCGATTGGGAAACGGGACTGCTCTTGCCGCTTCCAAGCAGGCGAACGACTTTGTAGACTTCCATGCTCTCCTGATCGTCAGGATGCCCAACATCGTGGTAGCCGCGAATTTTATGCATCCCAATCGTCTGGAACTCATAATCGTCGCCCAGCAGGTCGCGGGTCCCCTGGCTGACCAGGATGTTGTGTCCATGCACCGCCTTGGCGGCATCCGATTTCGTGAGATCTTCAATCCGCGAGGCAATGTTCACCATGCTGCCAATGATGACCAGCTCACGTCGCCAGCTCGAACCGACATCGCCGAGATACAGCTCGTTATCCGAGTGGATTCCGATGCCGACATTCAGCGCCGACTGAACCGCCATCCCTCTGGAGTTAATCCGAAGATCAATCGCGCGCTCAATCTCGATGGCGGCTTGCACGGCGCGATGCGCGTGGTCGTGCTGTTCATCCGGCACGCCAAAGACCGCCATGATGCGATCTCCGGCGAACTCGCCAATCGCACCCTCGTAGGAAAAGACAATGTTGATCGTGATCTCAAAAAATCGTTGGAGCAAATCCCGGCTTCGCTGCATTCCGGTGGGGTGTTCCTGAAGCGACCGGATGGTCTTCACAAAATCGCGAATGTCGATGAACAAGACCGAGACGGGATAGGCGATTTTTCGTTCGCTCGCCAGCTTATCGACCTGCCCGTTTTCGATCACGCGCAGGCTTGTCGTCGGCGCGAAGTAGCGGCGCAGGTTGTTTGCGAGGCGGGAGCGCCCATCCTGGCTCATGATCCCGATGAAGCTCTCGACAATTTCGAGATATGCCTCGGTTGACAGCATGGGGTTTTCTGGTTGCAAGGTCTACCTCTCCCAACCCAAAAGGCACGCTTCTCAATTATAGTTCAGGTTGGGATTTAGGGATGGGGGAAACGTGTAGGGGCGGAGACACGGCTCCGCCCCTACCATCGCAATCGTTTTTACGTGCCCTTTGCGACGGAGTCCATCAATTCCTTCGTTTCGGCATCTTCCTGGCGGCTGCGCTGGATGGCGAACAGGATGACGCCCAGCAGGACCAGCATGACGATGACGACCACGGTGCGCATCCCGGTATCGGTGCTCGCTTCGACGGTGACGACCAGCGGCGCGACCAGCAGGGCGACCAGGTTGACAACCTTGATCATCGGGTTGAGCGCGGGACCTGCCGTGTCCTTGAACGGATCGCCGACGGTATCGCCGACGACGGCGGCTTTGTGCGCGTCGCTCTTCTTGCCGCCGTAGTGACCTTCTTCGATGTACTTCTTGGCATTGTCCCATGCGCCGCCTGCGTTGCTCATGAAGACCGCCATCAACTGACCGGCGAGGATGATGCCCGCCAGGAAGCCGCCGAGCGCGGTCGCGCCGAGCAGGAAGCCGAGGACGATGGGCGTCAGGACGGCGACGACGCCGATGGGCAGCAGCTCACGCTGCGCCGCACGGGTCGAAACATCGACGCATTCGGCATAGTCGGGCGTCCGGGTTCCTTCCATGATGCCGGGAATGCGAAGCTGACGACGGACGACGCCGATCATCTTGAATGCCGCGCGGTTGACCGAGCGGATGAGCAGCGCGCTGAACAGGAAGATCAAACCGCCGCCGATCAGGAAGCCGATGAAGACAATCGGTTCGGCGATGTTGATGCCGCGCGCCGCGATGGTGTTCTCCGGTGCGACCCCCAGCCCAAGCTGGATGACGCGCGTATCGGTCAGGAACGCGCCAAACAGCGCGACTGCCGCGATGACGGCGGAGCCGATGGCGATGCCTTTGGTGATCGCTTTGGTCGTGTTGCCGACCGCGTCGAGCTGACCGAGGATTTCGCCGCCCTTGCCGCTGCTCTCGCCCGCCAGTTCGGCGATGCCCTGCGCGTTATCGCTGATGGGACCGAAGGCGTCCATCGAGACGTTGTTACCCGTCAGCGTCAACATGCCGATGCCCGTCATCGCCACGCCATAGAGGACGGCAGTGAAGGTATCGACGACCTGCGTCGTACCATCCGCGCCCGTGATCGGCGCGACGGCGAAGATGACGACGCTGGCGAGGATGCTGCCCGCGATCACGATGATCGCCCAGGTGCTGCTCTCCATCCCGCTCGAAAGACCGCTGAGGATGGTCGTCGCGGGACCCGTCTGGGTGTTCTTGGCGATGTCCTTGACGGGACCATGTTCGGTATCGGTGAAGTAAGCGGTCACGCGGTCGAGCACAATCGCCAGCACGATGCCGACGATGACCGCCGCCAACGGCTGCCAGACTACGCTGCCGCCCATGATGCCGTCTTCACGCATGTAGAAGACGGTGAAGATGGCGAACATGACGATGCTGATGACCGCAGCGGTGTAGAAGCCGCGCGTGATGGCGCTCAGGGCGTCCTTGCCGGTTGTCGAACGCACGGTGTAGGTACTGATGATTGACGACAGCACGCCGATGCCGCGCACGACGAGCGGGAAGACGATCCAGATCGGGCTGCCCGTGACGGTCGAGAGGGCGAGACCGAGGATCAAGCCCGACACAATCGTCACTTCGTAGCTTTCAAAGATGTCTGCCGCCATACCTGCGCAGTCGCCGACGTTGTCACCGACGAGGTCGGCGATGACCGCTGCGTTGCGCGGGTCGTCTTCAGGCAGGTTCGCCTCGACTTTGCCGACCAGGTCAGCGCCGACATCCGCCGCTTTGGTGTAGATGCCGCCGCCGACACGCATGAAGAGCGCCAGCAGGGTGCCGCCGAAGCCGAAGCCGAGCAGCGCATCCGGCGAGGCAATGCCGAACAGCAGGAAGATGATCGTGCCGCCGAACAAGCCGAGACCGTCCGTCAGCATACCGGTGATCGTGCCGGAGCGGTAAGCGATGCGCAGTGCATCGGCGTACCCGCGTTTGGGATCGACCGCCGCCGCCGCCACACGCACGTTGCCCTGCACCGCCATGTTCATGCCCGCGAAACCGACGGTCGCGGAGAAGATGGCACCCATCAGGAACGCGCCCGCGCGCCCGATGGCGATGTTGGTACGCGCCGGCTCGCAAGCGGCGATGCCTGCCACGTTGCCGATGCCTGCCTGGACGATGGCGGCTTCTTTGGCGTAGACGACCGCGTTGCTCTGCAAGAGCGTAAGCTGCGCCGCGGCTGCCGTGTCGCCCGCCGTCGCAGCGGTGGCGATGGACGGGTTGGTGGCGGCAATCTGCGCGCGCACGGCGTCAGCATCGACGGTTTCGCCCGCCTGCTCCGCGATCTGCGGGCAGAAGTGTTCAATAGCGTAGGGCGTCGGGTTGACGAAGAACACGCTGAAGAACAGCAGCACGCCGAGTACGACGATCAGGATGGCGATGATGCGAAGCTGCGAACGCAGGTAGGCATTCGCACCGGAGCGAATGTAACCCCACACTTCCTGCATCTTCGCCGAGCCTTTGCTTTCTGCGAGGATCTGCCGTGCCAGTAGGAAGGCATAAGCGATGCCTGCAAAGGCAATCGCAAGGACGATGTAGATGAGAATGGATTCTGTTGAATTGAGGGGGCGCATAGCGAACTCCGAGGCTCAAGTCACTCTAATTACAAAAAGCCCGGGTGACTCCCGGCGGGCACCTGAACGATTGGCTCAATTGTGAGCCATTGACCATTAATCAGGCGCTCATTTTGTCATATTTGACCAAGGATTGCAATGTGCGCGAACCGCGCGGGTGCGTCGAAACACCCTGCGTGCAAATCTGTGAACATTCGTGTCGATTTGGAGAATTCTTTGTGATATGCCATTGGCATGTGTGGGATGATAGTTAACATACACGGTAAGTAATCTGCTGGGACCCTATGCCGCCCAAAATCCTTTACATCGAAGACGATCCACAGCAAACAGAAATCATCCGCTTGTTTCTTGCCCGCGAAAACCTGGAGGTGCTTACGGCGCGCGATGGAAGCAGCGGCTTGGCGACCATCCAGGCGGAATGTCCCGCCCTGGTCTTTATCGACATCAACCTGCCGGTCATGACGGGCATTGAGGTCGCAGAGGTGCTGCGCGCCGACCCGGAATTTGCCCATATCCCGCTGGTTGCCCTCACGTCGACCATGAAGTTCAGCCACCAGACTCCCGACATCAACAAGCTGTTTGACGACTATCTCTCGAAGCCTGTGATGCGCAAGGACGTGCTGCACTGCGTCCGAATGTTGATCGGACAGACAAACCCCTGATGCCAGTGTGCGGCAGAGGTTTGGATATTACGAGCAATATTCTTGCCACCACAGAATTGCGCGTACAATGGATAGTAATTGAAATGTAGCTGTTATCGAGGACGACGGCATGGTCTATAAGCTGCTTCATCTCGACGATGACCGACGACAGACAGAACTTCTCAAAATTCTGTTGAAGAACCGCGACTATCAGGTCATCTCTGCCAATGATGCAAAAACGGCGATGGACATTCTGAGGCAGGAGCAGCCCGATATTTGCCTGATCGACATCAATATGCCCCAAACCAACGGCGTCGAATTCGCTGCGGCGGTCAAGGCGATGCCGGACACTCGTCATATCCCCCTCATCGCCCTGACGGCGAACACCATGTATGGGGATCGCGAATACTATCTCGCCAATCACTTCGATGGCTACTTGGGTAAGCCGATGCTTCGAATCGAGCTGCTCAGTGCACTGGAGGCGGCGCTGATACGCCCTGTTTCGCCCCCGTAACGTCTGCGATTAAGTCTCTATCCGAAAACCTCACCCCCTGCTCGCTATGCTCGCTTCCCCCTCTCCGTACACGGAGAGGGGGATTGAGGGGGTGAGGTCAAGTTAACGGATAGGTTCTAAGTTAATCGACAGTCTCCTCATCGGCGGGCAGGTCGAACAGCCAGATGTCCGCCTCCATGTTGCGGACGCGATAGCCCGCGTGCAGCATCGCCTGTTTCAACTGTCCGTGTGTAATCGCAAAACCGAGCGCGGAATCTTCAAATCGTTCCACCAGTCCTAAACTTGTGTATCTCCAGATCATGGTCAGATCGACCTGTTCGACGATCCAGATTTTCAGCACCTGGCGTTCCCACATCGACAACTGCGCATAAGATCCAAGACGATCCAAGTGCCTACCAACGTATACCATTTGCCCCCCGACTTTCTCTGAAAGCTGCTACCTGTCTCGATTGACAACGTTGTCAATCATAAGGCAGCAGGCGTTTTCATAGTCCCTCAAGAAGTGGGGGACACAGGATCAGGCTCTGTTAGCTTGCGTTTATTACAGGGCGCATTAAAGGAGCTGCGCCTAACCGGGCGCGAATTTGTTGATCTTCGGACGGCTGAGGTGCTTTGCCAAAAACGCTTCCAACAGCGCCCAGGCATAGGTGGCGTTCCCGTCGTCTTCCCCAAAGAAATCGCGCCCCACGCCGGGCATGACATGCACTTCATGCTGAAGTGGTGACGCTGCCAGTTCATCGCGCAGACGCCGCAGGACAGCGGGCTTGGTATATGGGTCTTCGCTGCCGTAGACGGCGAGGATCGGCGTCGTTGCCTCGGCAAACTGCCCCAGATAGCGCTGTGGGAAGCCATAAAAGGATACGGCAGCTTCCAGGTCTTTGCGTTTGATGGCGGCTTCGTAGGCGAGGCTGCCGCCCATGCCGAGACCGACGACGGCGACGCGATGGTTGGAGCGCGAGTGCGTCTCCATCACTTGCAGCGCGGCATCGACCGCCGTGTAGGCGCGGGTGCCCAGCCCCTGGACGAGCTGCATCGCCTGTTCGGCATCCCTGGCGACCTGCGCGTCAAACAGGTCGGGCACGAGCACATAATAGCCCATCTGCGAGAGCGACTGTGCCAGCCGCCGTTCGAGCGGGCGAATGCCCCACCAGTCATGGATGAAGACGACGCCGGAAAACGTGCCGCCGAGGTTTGGGCGTGCCCAATACGCGGGCAGGGGCTTGCCGTCTTCCATCATGATATCGATGTGACCGCTGAGGATGGCGTATTCGACGTGTTTGGACTCGTAAACGGGCATTTCAGACTCCCAATGTCCAGACGGTCTGTGTGTAGCCATCGGCTTCGGCATCACCGCCGAGCATCTTGACGGCATCTTCCGGGACGAGCAGTGAGAGCGAGCGATAGCCTTCGCGGTGTGACCAATCGCGCAGCGCCATCAGGAGGGCGTTCGAGAGTACGCGCGGCGTCCAGCAGGCGATTTCGACCACGCGCGGGTCGTACAAGCCGCGCTGGAATACGACATACGCTTCCTGCCCGGAGGCGGAAAAGCGCAGGCGCTGGGTGCGTTCGCGCAGGGGCGGCAGCACGTCCCAGGTCGGCAGCCAGTGCATCTCCCATGCCTGGCGCGCGCTGGTGCTGCGTCCGAGCGGCATCGACCAGCCGGCGATGGCTTTGGCATCACTCGTCGTATCGACGACCGACTGATACAAGCCCTGCCCGGTGCGCGCGGGCAGCGAACAGCGCCGAAGCGCGGCTGCGGGCTGCGCGTTCATCTCCTGGAACACCCGCAAGGCTGCTTCGCCCGCCGTCGTCGTGGTTTGCAGGCGGATGCACTTCAGCGCGCGCGCCTGGGCTTTGAGCGCATCGACCATCTGGCGATCCACGCCGTTGTGCGCGACCTCGTCGGCGAGGATCAGCGCGCCGAGATGGAAGTGCGCGCCAAACGGTTCGCTTTCGACGCCGTGATAGGCTTCAAGATACCCGACGACGCCCCCTTCGCGCTCGGCAACCCAGGCGTACCCCGCGCCGAGCAGCAGCCGCCCCAGGTGGATCGCGCCGGTCTCCAGGCTCATCCAGACGCCGCCATGCAGCCAGCGCTCATAGATGCTGAGGGCGGAGTAGGTGACATCTTCGACGCGACCGCGCGCATCCCAGCGCTGCCAGATGCTGACCTGCGCCTGCGCCAGCGACGCGATCTGCTCACAATCTTCGAGTCTTGCAGGACGAACGGTGATCATCGCGCCTCACATGCCGATGGACGACAGGGCGATCATACCACTTTCGGCAGATGCTTGACCATTCGGCGGCGTCTCCGCCAAAAGATGGTCGCAGCAATCGAAAAGTTGATCTACAATCTGGCAATTACAGACTGCGAGGCGCTATGAACACCTCCGAAAAGAAGTCAAAAATCTCGACAACAGAAACCGGGCAGATCCCGCGCGAACTGCTCCAAGCCTATCAGCAAGCCAACGCGCAGGGGCGTGAAGGTGACGAAACGCCCGAAACGGGCAGCATCACGGGTGTCTTCCGCATGGAAAAGCGAGCGGACGGCAAAGACAGCGCCAAAGAGCGTCAGGACACCCCCAAGGCGGGCAGCGCAGCCGAACCGGTCAGCCCCGCCAAACAATAGAAAGTCGATCGCTCTTCGCTCGACAAGATGAGAATGGTGGGTCGGACAAGGGGCTTATGCCCCTTGTCTGCGCTTCAATTCAGCCTTGAACCGCTTTAACACGCTTTTTCGATAATCTCGGTCAGTTCGGCATCGGTCAGCGGCAGCGGGTTGCCTTTCATGCTGTTGGCACGTCCCGCCTTCGCCACGATGTCTGCGTAATCATCCGCCACAATGCCGTAGCCCCCCAGCGCCGGGATCGCCAGCGCGTCGCGCAGCGCATACGCCCACGCCACGCCCTCGTCGGCGGTCGCATCCGCTTTGCCGGTCACCAGCCGCGCGACTTCGTCATAGCGCGGGAGGATGGGACTCTCCGGCTGGCGGCTGCGCAGCGCGCGGATGTTGACTTCCATCACGATGGGCAGCAGGCGCGCGCAGATCACACCATGCGCGATGGGGTACATGCCGCCGAGCGGACCCGCGAAGCCATGCACCGCGCCCAAGCCCGCGTTCGCCAGCGCCATGCCGCTGAAGAGCGCGGTCAGCGCCATGTCTTCGCGCGCCTTCAGGTCGTCGGGGTGTGAATAAGCGCGGCGCAGCGAGCGCGCCCCGCGCATGATGCCCTCGCGGCACACGGCGTCGGTCATCGCGTTCGCCTTGCTGCTCACCAGCGGCTCGATCACCTGCGTGATGGCGTCCATGCCCGCGCTGGCGGTGATTTCCGGCGGCACCGAGACGGCGAGCTGCGGGTCGATCAGCGCGATGCGTGGCAGCATCATGGGCGACCGCAGCGAGACTTTGACGCGCTGATCCGGCACGGCGAGCGTGCTGTTGCGCGTCGCTTCCGACCCGGTGCCCGCGGTGGTCGGCACGGCGATGAAGGGCAGCGGGGGCTGTTTGAGCGGCATCGCCCTGCCGACGATTTCGAGATAGTCGAATGGGTCGCCGGGGTTGCTCGCCAGTGCCGCGACGGCTTTGCCCGTATCGAGCGCGCTGCCGCCGCCGAAGCCGATGACGACATCCGCGCCTGCCTCACGCAGCGCGACCACGCCGGTCAGCACGGTCTCGACGGTCGGTTCCCCGCGCACGGGGTAGACGGTGGTGCGCATCCCGGCTTCCGCCAGCAGGGCGACCAGTGGCTCGGCGCGTTGGGCGCTGCCGCCGGTGGTGATGAAGACGCGCTTGCTGGTCGTCAGCGCGACTGCCAGCGTATCGATTTGTTCGAGCGTGCCTGCGCCGAAGATGACGCGCCCGGAGGTCATGAATTCAAAAGACATGGTCTTCAACTTCCTACTTCGAGATCCGCCACGATGGCATAGTCTAACCCATTCTCCGGCGTCGTCACGAACAGGCGCGTACCTGTCATCGTGTCGTACATGCCGAGCGCGAGTCGATAGCGTCCGGTGGGCAGGTCGGGCGGCAGCGTGAGCGTCGTCGCCTGCACGATCACCTCATCGGCGCGCCAGGTCGCCGGGGGACTGCCGGGGCAGAGCGGCATGTCTGCCTGTGCCCACAGCACGCCGCCCTCGTAGGGCGTGGGGTCGCCATAAAGATGGACGAAGAGCGTGAGCGGAGGGAGAGATGATGAGGCAAAAGGTGATGAGGTGATGAGGGCAGAAGGTGACGAGTGACGAGTCACGGGTAACGAGGTAACGCGACGTGCGTAGTCGGGATGCGCAACAGCGCCTTCTTCATCGGACATACGCAGTGCGAACGTGAGATGGATCGTCTCGCCGGACGCGACGCGCGGCGGCACGCCCTCCATCCGTACCAGCGACAGGCGTTCAGCCCATGCGACGCGCACGTCCTGGAACAACGCCATGTCGGGTGCCGCACGATAGACTGCATAACGCGCTGGATCGGCGTCTTCACGCGCGATCTCCCGCACGTCCGCGTAAGGGCGCAGACGGTCGGCGAAGCCCGGATCGAAATAGGTGAGGGCGAAGTTGTCCGCGCCGCCCTGCGCCAAGCGCAGGCACTCGTCCGCCCTGAACGCGCTCACGGCGCGCGGCGCAAGTTCGCCCGCGCGAAAACGAATGACCGGATGATCCGGCGTGAAGGGCGAAAAGTAGACCGCATCCGCGCCCCCCTGCGCCGCCAGATGGTCAATCCCGTCCATGATATGCTGCTCCATTGCCAGAAACAGATCGGGGCTGCGTACCCAGGTGGCGAAATCGCGCGCGGTGTTGAGCGCGGCGAGGGCGAGCAGGAGGAGGGGTAAGATCACAGGCGCGCGGACGAGGCACGCCTCGTCCCTACGGGAATTCCCAACCCGCTTGTAGGGACGAGGCATGCCTCGTCCGTTGAAAGGATTCGATAACGTAAGCCCCTCCGCTGCCGCGCCAAGCAGCAGCGCCAGCGGCACCACCGCGCCGACCGCCCGCAGCGGCTTGAGCGTGTCGGTCGTCAGCACGGCGGGCGCGAGCGACGCGGTGAACAGCGCAATCACAAACACCGTAGGGGCAAGGCGTGCCATGCCCGTGCGAAGTGCGTGGTGCGAAGTGCGAAAGCACGGAGTCGTTGTAGGGACGCCATTCATGGCGTCCGACGAGGAATGGTGCCCCCGCACCCATCGCCATCCCCATGCCGCCCCGCCCATAACCAGCAGCAGCACGAGCGGCAGATCGAGGATGGGACGCCCCGGCAGGTTATAGGCGACGTCTTCGCTGCCGCGCAGGAAAAATGCGCCCGCCCACGCGCGCAGATTGTCTGCGAGCTGCGCAAGGCTGCTGATGGCGACCTGTTCGCCGCGCAGGTTGGCGAGCGCGGGATTGGCGGCGAACGTCCAGGCAAGAGGGGCGACCATGAATAGAAAGGTGAAGCATGGGACGATGTGGCGGGTTATTTCTGTGCGAAGTGCGTGGTGCGTGGTGCGAAACAACCAGGTCTTTGTAGGGACGCCATGAATGGCGTCCGCATCGTCGATCTCCGTTGCGCCTGTGCGGGCGGACCCCTGTGTCCGCCCGATACCCTGTGTCCGCCCGCTGCCATGTGTCCTCCCGCGCCACCGCGACACCCACGCTAACACGACCATCACCACCGCCAGCCCGATCCACGCTCGCGCGGCGATGTAGGTATAGGCGAGGACGCCGAAGAGGACGGCGGCGACATATGCGTGTCGGGAATGTAGGGGCACAATGGATTGCGCCCCCGCAATTGATTGCGCCCCTGCGTCCACCCGATATGCTGTAGGGACGCCATTCATGGCGTCCGTTCGCTTTACCGCCTCCCACAACGCCGCGAACGCCAGCGCGCCGACCAGCGGATAGAGCAGCGCGCGGAACGCCTGATGACTCGCCAGCACATGCCAGAAGAGTACCGCCAGCGCCGCCGCCGACCAGACACCCGCTCGCCAGCTATAGAGCACGCGCCCCAGGCGAAAGACCGCCGCCACCGTCAGCACGCCGACGAACAGCGCCGTGATGCGCAGCGCGAAGCTCGTCGCGCCGAAGACCGCCAGCGCGGGCGTCAGGACGTACATCCACAGTCCTTCGCGACCAAAGTTGTCCGGGAAGAACGGGGTCAGGCGTGGTTGCTGGATCAGCGACAGGGCGTCCACGCCGTAGTACGCTTCGTCGTAGTGCAGCATGTCGCGCATCAGCGCGATGTCCTGCGCGCGCAGCGCCGTCGCCACGAGCAGGATGATGACCATCAGGAAAAGCGAGCTTGTTTTGGTTTGCATATCTGGCTTCTTCACAGTGCGTAGTGCGTAGTGCGAAAATGCAGTCTCTATGTTTGTTCGCACCACGCACCACGCACGGCGCACGCTCTCATCACTCGTTACTCACCCACTTCACATCGATATTGCCCGCGATTCCGTTAGACTATGCGCGTCCACTGGATTCTATTGAGGAGCATGAGATGCTGCGAAAACTGTTTCTGATCCTGTGCGTCGCTGCGCTGGTCATCGGCGTGGGGTCGGCAGGCGCGCAGGGCGCCCCGGAACAAATCTGCCTGATCACCAATGAAGATGGCAGAATCAACGATGGCACGTTCAACACCTTCGCCTACGAAGGAATGCTGCGCGCCGCCGAAGAGTTCGCGCTGGAGACGACCTTCATCGAGACCATCGCCGCGACCGATTACGAAAACAACTTCGCCACCTGCATCAACGAAGGCTACGACATCATCGTCACCGTCGGCTTCCTGATCACGGACGCGACGGCGGCGGCGGCGGCGGCGAACCCGGAGGTCTTCTTCATCGGCGTCGACCAGTTCCATGCGACGCCGCTGCCCAACCTGGTCGGCTTGCAGTTCCGCGAAGACCAGGGCGGCTTCCTGGCGGGCGCGATGGCGGCTCAGATGAGTGAAAGCGGCGTGATCGGCGGCGTCTACGGCATCGACATCCCGCCCGTCGTCAAGTTCCGCACCGGCTTCGAGAACGGCGCGCGTTTCATCAACCCGGATATCACCGTGCTGGGGGTCTACAACGACAGCTTCATCGCACCGGACGAAGGCGGGCGCGATGCCGAGCAGCTCATCGGCGAAGGCGCGGATGTGATTATGGGCGCGGGCGGTCCGACGGGCAGCGGCGCGATCACGCTGGCGGCGCAGCAGGGCGCTTGGGTGATCGGCGTTGACCTGGACGAATATACCACGACCTTCGGCAACGGCGATACCCCCGGCGCGGAACGCATTCTGACCAGCGCCATCAAGCGCGTTGACCAGGGCGTCTATGCGATGATCGCGGCGGCTGCCAACGGCGTCGCCTTCCCCGCCAGCAGCATCTACGTGCTGGAAGTTGCCAATGGCGGCATCGGTTATGCTCCGGCGAACGACGCCGCCATCCCGGCGGAAGTCCAGGCGCGCATGGAAGAAATCCTGGCTGGGCTGCGCGATGGCAGCATCGTTACGGGCGCTGACCCGATCCTCGGCTTCCCGCTCGACCCGATCCCGACGGTCGCCGCCAACGCGGGCAGCTTCACCACCCTGCTGGCAGCTGTCGAAGCGGCGGGCTTGACCGAAACGCTGCTGGGTCCGGGACCCTTTACCGTCTTCGCGCCGACCGACGAAGCGTTCGCCGCCGCGCTTGCCGCGATGGACATGACGGCGGAAACCGTGCTTGCGGATACCGACCTGCTGACGAGTGTGCTGACCTATCATGTGATCGGCGGGCGCGCGGCGACCTCAACCGTCCTCAGCCAGGTGCTGCTGCCGGAAGGCGAGACCACGCTGACGCTGACGACCGTCCAGGGCGGCGACCTGACGCTGACCTTCGACGGCGGCGTCGTGATCAACGGGACGGTCAACGTCGTCGCGGCGGACGTGCCGGCGTCGAACGGCATCATCCATGTCATCGACGGCGTGCTGCTGCCACCCGCCTAAACGATCGATGCGCAATCCTCGCCCTTATCGGGGTGCAATACGCTGCGCCCCGATAGGGTAGAGATTTCATCACTTCTGCTTGTCAGGAGGCGGGCGTCACGGTCGGCTCTGGCGTTTGCCATGTGAAGCTGCACGTCTGGGGTGGCTCGCCAGTGCTCAGCGTGGGGCACTGCGCAATCGGCACGCGGTTGTACCAGATTTCGAAGAACGCTGCGTCCACCGGCTCGCGCCGCCAGAAGAAGCGATCCTGCCCCAGCAAGACCTCGTAACCACTGCGTGTGCTGCATTCGGAGGGGACGCTCTCGTCCGATCCTTCTTCGTAGAGCAGGAAGCACTGCCCCGCCGGGATGGTATCGTCGCCGCGAATGCGGTCGCCCGCGTAATCATCGCGCCCGCCATCCACGCCTCGGATGAACTGTACCGAGAAGAAGTTCAGATCCTGCCCGTAACCGTTCCGAATGCTCAGGGAGTCCGCGTCGTAATTCAGGGTGATTTCGCCGCTGTCGGCGTCGATGGCGGCGACCGGGGCAGAGCGTAGACTGAGCATCACGGCGATGATGGCACCGATGACCAGCAGCAGGAGCAGCAGCGGCAGCCAAACCGGGATACGCCGTCTGCGGGCGGGTTTCGCGTCCGGGATCGGTTCCGTCTTGGGCATCGCCGAGTCGAGCAGCGGTGCGGGTGCGGCGGCGGTGGGCTGGGAGCGCGCGGCATCATCGCTGGGTGACATGACGACCCCGGCACCTGGCATTTCGCGCGCATACGCCGCTTTGACGGTGCGGATGAACTCGGTCGCGGTCGGGTGGCGGCGCGGCGGGTCTTTTTCCAGCGCGCGCAGCAGCTCGCGTTCCACGCCGTGCGGAATCTTGTTGTTGAGCGAGCGCGGCGGACGCGGCGGGTCGCCGATGTGTCCGAGCGCGATCTCCATCGGCGTTTCGCCTGTGAAGGGGGCTTCCCCCGTCAGGATTTCGTAGAGGATGACCGCCAGCGCGTAGACATCGCTCTGCGGTACGGCGTTCTGCGATGCCAGCGCCTGTTCCGGGGCGATGTAACGCGGGGTGCCAAAAGCGGTGCCGCGCGTCTTGGTCGATTCGCCGCTCTCCTGCAAGAGCAAGCCGAAATCTGTCAGGTAGGCGCGGTCGCGTTTATCGATCAGGATATTGGAGGGCTTGATATCGCGGTGAATGATGCCGTTGTCGTGGGCGTGGTCAATCGCTCTGGCGATCTGTTCGAGGATGTTGAGCGCGCGCGCCACATCCAACTTCTGCCCGTTGCGACGATGCCGCGCCATCTCCTGCGAGAGGTCGCGCCCATCGATCAGCTTCATGGCGATATAGATGCAGCCCGCCGCCTCGCCATAGGCATAGACTGAGACGATGTTGTCATGATCGAGCTTGGCGACCGCTTTTGCCTCACGCTGGAAGCGCACCGCCATCGTGGTGTCCGGGTTGCCTTCCAGGTTGAGGACTTTGACCGCGACAGCGCGGTTCAGAACGACATCTTCCGCTTCATAGATGCGCGCCATTCCGCCCGCTGCGATCAGGCGCTGCAAGCGATAGGAGCCGAACTGCATCCCCAGGAGTCGGTCGTCATGCGTCTGCGTCATTCGCTCACGAAGCCTCGGCGGAACGCATCATCGCCACTGACGAGGTTGCCGTTGCCCACGTCCTTCGCCATCTCGGCGAGATTGTCGAGGTCGAACAGTCCGTCGACATCATTCGCATCGAGTGCCTGGAGCTGATCGAGCAGCGCCGGGTCGAAATTGACAATCGGGTCGAGCATCACGCGCTCGCGCCCGTCGTCCACGCGCCCGCCGCCCTGGTCGGCGTCGGCAGCGCTGCCTTCCCACGCGATGGTCTCCACCTGGATCGGTGCTTGGGGCGGCGCGACCGGGGCGGCTTCCGTTCGGGCGCGTCCAGTCGCTTTTGCAGCCTTCTTCTCGCCGCGCCCACGTTTGTGCCCGTTGGGGGACTGTATGACAAACGCCTGTGCGCCCAGCAGGGCGATGATATCCTGCGCCGCGCGCAGCGCATAGGAACGCACCGCGCCGAGCTGCTTCGTGCCGTACTTGCCGTCGAAGACCAGGCAGAGGAAGTGGTGATAGCCAATGCCAAGGGCGAAGACATCGTAGCGTTCGCCATCATAGAAGTTCATATTGGCGATCCTGCCGCCGACCAGCGTCCCCATCTGGATGTTGGTGGTCATGGCGGGCAGCAGCGCCTGCGTCACCTCGTCGCGGTCAAGCTGCTTATCGGTGCCGCGTTCGAGCAGCACTTCGCCGTCGCGCGTCACCAGCAGCAGACCGAGCGGGCTGAGGTCTGCCATCAGCGTATCGATGATGCTGCCAACACCGCTCAGATTGAGAACGGGTACAGCGCCGTAATCGACCACCGCCGCCGGGTGCGACGCCGTATGGCTCTTGGGGATCATCGATTCGCCGTTTGCGCCTGCGATCAGCACGCGCACGAAAACCTGCGGGTCGAGCGGGCGACCGAGCAGGGCGATACGTTCGTCAAAGGTGGGTTCGATGTCTCCGCCGCCGACGACGATGAAGCGCGTATCCGGCAGCGCCGCCTGCACCTGTGTCGCCAGCGTCATGCCATCCATGTCGCTGTACAGGTCAAGCGCCGCGACGACCACGTCGAACGGGCTGCGTTCGAGTTCTGCCAGCGCGGTCTCGGCGTTGGGGACATCCGTCTGGATGATCGACTGTTCGGAAAGCTCGACGACGGCGCGCACCAGGCGGGGCATGACGCCCGTGGGGTCGAGGGTGAGGATGCGTGGGAGTGGACTCATACGATCTTTTCTCGCTCGGTTGAACGACTTCTTTACATTATAGGCGCAAAGCACACGCGAAAAACACTAGGCTATATGGACTAACCTTAAGGTATTCACGGTTTGCAGTCCCAGGATTTATACGACGACAAGGGATAGGGATTGGGGCGATGGATGCGCGAGGGTGCCTTCAGCCTGCCACGGCTGCTGCCTCGCCCGTGTCGTCGGGCGCGGGCGCTTTGAGTTCGCCCGCCAGCCAGGGCATAGCATAGCCGACGGCGAGATGCCCCGCCTCTGCCAGTGCTTTCCCCATCTCATCGACACCCCGATACGACCACCAATAATCGGCGCTCGGCAAAATCGCCACGCCAAAGTCCTTGACGACCAGCTCACTGAGGGTCTTGCGCATGAAGTCGGCATGCGCGCTGATGCTGTTGGGATTGGGTTTATCGGTGCGCACCAGCGATACGCGGAAGCGCGAAGGGTTTGGGTCGGCGTAGGCGAGATGCTGGTAGTTGATGAAGGTGTAGAGACCGCTCTCCCACCGTTTCATGAAGCGGTACTGCCCGCCACCCCACTGGATCGGGTTTTCTTCGAGCCGGTAGCCTGCGGCAGTGTATGCCTGCCCGACGACCGTCAGCAGAATCAGACGGAAGAATTCTTGTGGAGATTGTGTATCCGACACGGACGATTTCCAACGTGAAATTAACTGTAACGTAACTTTGCGAAGCGTACTATTGATCTGATGAAAAATAAAGGTAGAAGTTACGCAGTTGAATATGCGCACAAGGGGCTTCAGTGCCTATCCCGTAAGCCTGCGATGCAAAGTGAACCGCCATGACGCCAGGAACGCCATGGGAAGAATAGACATTCCTGGCGCGCTTGGCGTTCCTGGCGGTTTTATTTGTCCCCAATACTTACTGGACGAGGCGTTCAGACGTACTCATCGCTGCGCTTCGGCTTTTCCGGCGCGTCGCGGACTTCCAGCACATCGCCGTTCTCACGGTAGAGGTAAACGTCATCGCGCTTTGGTTTGTCACCGCTGAAGTTGTACTTGTGCTTCGTCTGTTCGTCATCCGTGCCGCCGCACATGCCCCAGCGCGACCAGCCACGCGCCCAATCGCGTGTCCCGGGCTGCCCGCCGCGCGAATGCGACCAACCGCCGAACATGGCGGGGATCACCCACCAGAAGAAGAGCAGCCACCACCACGACCAGCCGAGCTTGCTGAACAGCAGAATAGCGCTGCCAATGACCAGCAGCGGAACCCACCAGTTATCGCGCCCGCCGAATTGCCAACTCTGTCGCCCTGAATGCCAACCGCGCATCGCCTTCTCTCCTGCATCCCTATTGATGTGGAGTTTTACGCAGCGCGGGCAGCAGAGTTGCGCGACCTAGCCGAATGGGTAGGGCATATAGCAGGCGACGGGTTGTGGGGCGTACCCGACGCACCGACGACGGGTCGTAGGGGCGGACCCATGCATCCGCCCGTATCGAACGACGGGCTGTAGGGGCGGACCTATGTGTCCGCCCGTGCCATGTGTCCGCCCACGTCGTTTGTCCGCCCGTTATGGAGATGGCGATCCCAGGCTGATGGCAACGCGCACGGTGCCCGTATCGCCGCCGCCGGAATGCGTGAGCAGCAGCACATACGTCCCATCGGCAGGGATGGGGAAGTCGCCGATCACGGCGCGCAGGTCGTCCGGCGCGCGGTCGTCATTGGCGGCGAGCGCAGTGCCATCCGCCGCGAGCAGGACGAGCAGCGGATCGACCCCGCCCGCTTCGTCCGCTGCTGCGGCGGCAGTCAGCAGATCGCCCTCGGTCGCCTGGAACGGCAGGGCATAGACGCGCCCGGCAGCGATCTCGAACTCGACCACTTCTTCGGCGACGAGCGGCTCGCCTTCCTGGACATCGTTCGCCATGTTCTGCACATACGTCAGGTAGTCGGATGCCGCTTCGTCATCGCCCGCCTGCGTATGGACGCTGGCACGGAAGAGATACAGGCTCGCTATCTGCTCCTGCGGTGCCAGGGCAATCGCGGCGTCCAGGTCGTCCACCGCCGCCTCAAATTCGCCCTGATCGACACTGAGCAGGGCGCGCCCGGTGTAGGCGTCGATGCTCGGCGCCGTTTCAAGCGACTGCGCGTAAGCCTCGCGCGCGCCTTCCACATCCTCCATGCCTTGCAGCACACCCGCGCGCGTCGTCAGCAGCCCGGCGCGGTACTCGGCGTTGTAGAGGTTGCTGTCCGCAAGATCGAGCGCGCGTTCCAGGTCTCCCAGCGCAGAATCGGGCTGCTGGCGTGCCATCTGCACCAGTGCGCGGAAGTAATAGCCCTGCGCTGCCGTCGGGTTGAGCAGCACATAAAGGCTCACGTCGAGCAGCGCCTGGTCATAATTGCGCGCGTCGTAGGCGGCGAAGGTGCGGTCGAGCAGGTTATCCGCAATCGTCAGGCTGGTCGATGCTTCGCCTGCCTCGCCCGCATCCTGTGCCGCGACGGGCAGCGCGAAGGCGAGCAGCAGTGCGCAAAGCAGTACGATGCGGGTAAGTGCGCGGTGCGTTGTGCGCGGTGCGAAAAGACCTCGCGAGCGGTTGTTGTACCCAATGGGGGATTGGGGGGCGGGCAAGGCACGCCTTGCCCCTACACTGTCCTGGTTGGTTCGCACTTCGCACCTCGCAAATTCGAGCGATGACATGGCATCGCCCCTACAACATTCTGATTGGGCGATGACACGGCAATCGCCCCTACAGCGAAACATTCCAATTACGACGCTGCCTCGACGTGCTGTTTGGCGCAGCGTTCCAGAGCGCGCTGTGCCTCGCGCACGTTGAGCTTGGGCGCGCAATCGGTGTAAAAGCGCGCGGCGGTCGCGGCGGCGGCTTTCATGCTGGCGGCGCTGGGCGCGGAGAGATCGAGCGTGTAATCCGCCTCATCCAGCCCTTCGATGGGTTCGAGCTTGATCTCGGTCACGTTTTCGCGGCGCACCCGTTCCAGTGTGACGCGGCGCTTGTCCGATTCTGCCGCGCGAGCGCTGTCGCCTGCCTGGGTGTAGGCATCGCGCAGCCGCGTTTCGAGTTCAATCGCGTGGGTCATGATCGCGCCGAAAGTGTTGAGGGAAGCCATTGTGAGGAGTAACCCTTGCAGTTGCGTTATTTCAGTCTAGTGAAATAAGGATAACCGCTATTTCAAAAACGGGCGATGATTGAAATCAGCAATCGCTGCCTTATGCGCTCGTCAGCGTGAGGATCGTGATTTCCGGGCGGCAGTTGAAACGTACCTGCGGTGCCCACACCATCCCCAGCCCACGATTGGTGTACTGCCACATCTCCCCCACGCGGTACAGCCCACTCGGATACTTGCGCCCCAGCTCAGGCAGCATGGGCATAAACCCGCCCGGCGCGACGCACTGCCCGCCGTGCGAATGCCCTGAAAGCTGCACGTCAAAACGCCCGCTCGCCGCGCTCTCATCGGCGAAATCCGGCTCATGCGCCAGCAGCACCGCCGCGCCATCGCTCGGCAGGCGGTCGAGGACGCGGTCGAGGCGCTGACGGTTCTCCCAGATGTCGTCTACGCCGGCTATATGCAGGCTTGCGCCGCCGCGCTGGAGCGTCATCACGTCATTCGCCAGCTCCCGCACACCTGCCGCTGCCATAATCGTGCGGATGCCGCGCGCATCGCTCCAGTAATCATGATTGCCCAGCACACCCGCCACGCCATCTGCTGCCTTCAGCGCGCGCAGCCCGCTGACGAGACTCTCGCTGTACGGCTTCGGGTCGCCGCGCGTCACGTAGTCCCCGCTGATGGCGACGAAATCCGGCTGCTGTGCATTGACCTGCGCGGCGATGCCACGCAGCCGTTCGCCCGTCATATGGCGGTGATCCATATGAATGTCGCTGATGTGGGCGATCCGATAGCCGTCGAACGCCGGGGAAAGCCGCGGAATACGCAGTCGAACGTGCTCGATGCTGATCATGTCCGGTTCGATGCGGCTGGCGTACCAGTAGCCGCCCGCCGCCAGCGCTGCCGCGCCCAGCCCCGCCATGCCGAGAAAGCTGCGTCGTGAAACAGATTGCTTCATGAATGGATGATGCCTCGTGATTTCGCCCTTCAAGTCTTATACACCAGAATGCCACAATCCCGCAGGATGTGGGGGAGTGCTGAATTTCACGGACATGAACCTCACCCCGCATAGACTCGACAGCATCGAGAGTCGCCCCCCTCTCCGTACACGGAGAGGGGACGGGGGTGAGGTTCTGGATGGGCGTAGGGGCGGACCCATGTGTCCGCCCGCGTCTGTGTCCGCCCACCTGCCGGGTTTCCCCTCCGTAGGGTGCGCGTAGCCTGCGCGGTGCCCAGCCGCCGCGTTCGCGCAGCATGTGCGACAACCGTGCGTGCAGAGCGCGCCCATCACCGCGTCGCCATTCGATCTACCCTGTGAATAACGAATCGCTTGCACGCTTTCTCACAGGAGTAACGCCCATGTTCCGCCACACGCTCGCCACACTCGCCACCGCCGCGCTGGTCTTCGTCGCCGCCGCGCCCACCTTCGCCCAGCAGCCCTGCGATCCATCGGTCAATCACTACCGCGCGGGCAGCGACCTGTACGCGGCGGGCAATTACACCGCATCGTTCGAGAGCTTCGGCTGCTTCCTCAGTCTCTATCCCGCCGACGCCTACCCGCAGCAGAGCGCTGAAGCACTGACCATGCGCGGCAACGCCCTGCGCGAACTGGGCGACCTGCTCGGCGCGCGTGAACAGTATACCCAGGCGATCACCACGCAGCCGGATTACGCCATCGCCTATAACAACCGCGGCTGGGCGAACTTCTTGATGGGCGAAGCGGACGAAGTCGTCCTGAGCGATTACACGGACGCCATCGCTCACGATCCCGACCTGGCATACGCATACAACAATCGCGGGTTGCTCCACCAGTTTCGCGGTGAGCTGCGCCTGGCAGCGACCGACTTTGAGCAGGCGCTGGCACTGGGTCTCGATCCTGTGCAGTGGGCGGAATACAACCTGAGCCTGGTCGAACTGGTCGAAAACCGCGCCGCGCCGCTCACGCCCGATACCAGCGTGGTCACCGTCGCCGCCCTCAGCGCGCTCGACACGCGCCTGAACGAAGGCATCGCCGCGCACGACCGGGGCGCGTGGAGCGAGACGGTCGCGGTCATGAGCGATGTGCTGCTGGCAGACGCGGACAATTCGACCGCGCATTACCTGCGCGGACGCGCCTACATCGCCCTCGACCGCTTTGAAGATGCCTTTGTCGATTTTGACGCGCTCGTCCGGCTGGCAGAAGGCGGCACCGCCTTCCCCGGTCTGCAATATGCCTACTGGGAACGCGCCATCGCCGCCGCGCAGATCGGTGACTTCGACCTGGCGCGCCTGGACGCCACCGCCGCGCTGGTGATTGAGCCGGGGCATGTCAACAACTTCATCGCGCGGGGCACCATCGCCGCGCTGGAAGGCGATGCCTCAACCGCCGCCCACGAGTTCCTCGCGCTCATGCTGTCGTGGGAACAGCAGCGCACCACGCTTGACGCCGTGCAGATCGGCGAGACGGTGCGCGTCGAGATGACCGAAGGGTTGATCTACACGCTGCCCTTTGCCGCCGAAGCAGGGCAGACGCTGACCATCACCGCGACCAGCCGCAGCGCCGACCCGGTCATCGTCCTGCTCGACCCCTCCGGCAAACCCCTCAGCGGCGATGATGATGGTGGTTTCATGCTCTCCTCGCTGATCGAAAGCTACCCCGTCGCCGCGGATGGCATCTACACCCTCCAGGTCAGCCACGCGGGCGGCGGCAGCACCGGGGCAATCGCCGTCACGATCAGTCTGGAATAAGCCAAAATGATATGTAATGCAGGTAGGGGCGCAATATATTGCGCCCCTACGTGTCACCCGTAACGCGGGACGACACATGGGTCGCCCCCTACATCCTCATCACCTCACATCACCTTTAACTCTCGCTATCCAGCATTTCGCCCCATAATGAGATCAGTGCGAGAATTGCCTCATGATCGTGGGAGGGCGAAAGCCTTGATCAACCAATACATTCAGCAGCTTCGCAGCAGTGATGCTGGTACCCGTCGCCAGGCGATCATCGCGCTGGGGAAGTCGAATGATCCGTCTGCGCTGTCGCACCTCGCCGACAGCTACCGGGGCGATCCCGACCCATCGCTGCGCGAACTCGCGCTGAAGGCAGGACGCTACCTGAAGCAGCAGATCGGCGATGCAGCGCCGCCCGCCGCTGCCGAGCGCGCCCCGCGCACCAAAGAGACCTCGGAGCGCATCCGTCGCCAGGTTGAAGAAGATGACGAGGACGAGGTCGAGACTTCGACCAAGCCGGAGCCGATTGTCCTGCCCAGGAAGGTCGTCACCTCGCGCGACATCGCCACCAGCAAGGGGTATATCGACGCAGCCCTGACGCAGTATGAACTCGGTGCCAACGGCAAAGCCGTCAAACTGCTCAAGCAGGCGATCGACGTGAACCCGGATATCATCAAGGACAACTACTTCCTCAGCGTCGCTGCCAGCGCCACCAACCGCAGCGGTGAGGACAGCATCCGCTTTCTGCTGGATAAAGGTGAGGTTTCGTCGTTTGCCCGTGAGAGCGCGCGCGACCAGGTGCGGCAGCGCAAATCCAAGCACCTCGAAAGCGCCAGAGGGACGAGTTGGGGCGGGGTCGGCTTGGAGGCGCTGGTCTACATCCTGCTGAATACCGTCGGCATCGCCATTATCCTGCTCGTCCTGCTCCAGGTCATGCAGAACATCATCGAGGATCCTGCTCTGGCGCGTCAGATGGAAATCCCCAGCAACATCGTCAATCAGCTTCGCGGCCTTGCCTCGCTTGGCGTCGTCCTGATCGTCGTTTACAGTCTGGTCGCGGCGCTCTTTGGGACGCTGAGTCTGTTCATCTACGGGGGTGTTGTCCACCTTGCGGCAGTCTACATCTTCCGGGGCAAGGGCTTGTACCGCAACTTCATGGACAGGCTGCTCGGTTTCTTTAACAAGCGCCTGCTCGTCTACTATGGGCTGGGGCTTCTGGCGACCGTGCTGACCTTCGCGGCGGGCGCGCCGATCCTCGGTGCCTGCGTGGGCATCATCGTGTCGTTCTACGCCGCCTGGATGACATGGCAGCAGTTGAAGGTCACGTCCGATGCCTATGACTTCGGCTTGCTCGGCGGCTGCCTCTCCAACATCGCGGCGGGTGCCCTGCTGATGGTCTTTTTCGTCATCGTCCAGGTCGCGCTGGGGGCATCACTCGACGCCGCACTCACCAACGCGATCCGCTAAAACAGGTGACCTGAACGCGCTGCTATCGTGCCAGCGCGTTCACTCCACAAACAGCTTGCGGCGGAAGATTTCGTCCGGGCGTTTGTAGATGTGCATGACGTCTTCCGGCTTCATGAAGATCGGCTCGCCGATGGCGCACGCTGCGGCGAAAATGCGCGCGGCTTTGACCGCCATCGCCGTCACCTTCAACACTTCGGCGGGGGAATTGCCCAGCGCGATCAGTCCATGATTTTCCATCAGGATCGTCTTTGGCGGCTCGTTATGACGCGCGATGTAATCACGCACGCCGCTCCGAATGGCGACCGCCAGCGGCAGCCCCGGATCGACATACGGCAGCAGCACCGACTCTGGTCCGCACAGCACGACCTGGTCGGGGAACATGCGCTGTGTGGCGAAGGCTTCGGCGCGGTTTGAGCAGAGGATGCCATTGATCGCGGTCGGGTGCGTGTGACCGACATAGCGCGCATCGCATTCGTGCAGCAGCATGGCGTGGAAGGTCGCTTCGACCGACGGCTTGGCGGTCGCCTGGGGATCGACGCGCGCGGCGGCGACGGCTTTGTGCATCGTCTCGTTGTCGATTTGCTGGTCGAGCAGCGCGAGCACGGACTGGATCTGCAAATGGACGAAGCCGCTCGCGCCGATTTCGTGCATCCCATGCCCGCTCGCCTTGACCCAGAACGTGCCTTCGCTGTCGCGGTAAGACGTGTTGCCTTCGCCGATGATGACGTAGTCGTTGCCAGGCAGCCCCAGCGTGCGCGTCAGTTCAATCAAAGAGTCGATCATTTGGGGAAACCTTCCAAAAAATCTGTAGGGGCGACCGATAGGTCGCCCCTACCCTGCAACCATAAACCAGATGTTAGCTGCCCGGGGTCGCCGTCGCTTCCATCTCTTCCATCGCGCCGCCGACGGCTTCTTCGATGTTGTCGATGTTATAGACGCTGAACGGACCCATGACGATGCGCAGACCTTCTTCGCGGGTCGGGTCGGCTTCGATGGTATATTCGCCCATGCGCCCTGCTTCGAAGGTCACGCCTTCTTCAGCTTCCATCGCGCCCGTCGCCAGCAGATAGGTGGCGTAGTAGGTCACGTAGCCGAGATCGACGAAGCTCCACAGCGCAAATTCCGGTGCGCAGCCGTTGAGCGTGAACTCGATCATTTCCGAGGGCAAGCCGAGACCGCTGACCTTGACTGTGTCGCACAGACCTTCGTCCTGCATCGCCTTCGCCGCAGCCGTAATGCCGACCGAGGTCGGTGCCATGATCAGTTCCATTTCAGGATACTGGTCAACCAGCGCCAGCGCCTGGTTGTAGCTTTCTTCGGTCTGGTCGTTGCCGTACACAGTATCCAGCAGTACCAGGTTTTCGTATTCCGGCTCTTCCAGCACTTCCAGCAGCGCGGCAATCCAGGCGTTCTGGTTCGCGGCATCCGGCGAGGCGGAGAGGATGGCGAACGAGCCGCCGTCTTCGCCCAGGATGCTGCGCGCCATCTCTGCCATCACGCGCCCGGTTTCGTCAAAATCGACCTGAGCGATGAAGAGGGCTTCGCCAGCGCCCGACGGAATCGGCGAGTCCCAGGTCACGACTGCCTGACCTGCTTCAGAGGCAGCTTCGACAGCGGGGACAAGCTGATCGCCCGCGTTGTTGCTGATCATGATGGCGTCAATGTCATCACGCGAGGCGGCGGTCGTCACGATTTCGATCTGACCCGCGACGCTGTTCTCGGCTGTCGGACCGAGGAATTCCAGCGTGCCGGGATTTTCCAGCTCGGCGTGGGCTTCCTGCGCGCCCTGGTTTGCCTCATCAAAGACGGCGATGCCGAGGAATTTGGGCAGCAGAATCATGTTGACTTCCTGCCCCGGTTCGGCGACGACCACATCTTGTGCGCTCGCCGCGCCCATCGCCAGGATGAGCGTGAGGACGAGCAGACCTACGAACAACTTCTTCATGGCTAATCTCTCCTGAGAAAATACAACTTGCGACTCTTGGACGGATATAGGTGAGGGTCTTCTGTTGAGGTGTTCCTCCTTCTACTCCTTTTGTAACACATATTGACGCCGCCGGGAAAGTTCCTGCAGAACCTGCGTCAGGTTGGGGATGAGTACCGATAGGATGAGCAGCACACCGATGACGGTACTCTGCGTGTTGCCGGTGATGCTCAGGAGGTTCATGCCGTTGCGCAGGCACAGCACGATCAGGATCGACAGGATGACGCCGCCCAGCGTGCCCTTCCCGCCGAAGATGCTGACTCCGCCCAGCAGTACCATCGTGATGATGTCCAGCTCGAAGCCCTCCGCCGTGCTGCTGCGCACTGCCCCCAGGCGCGCCGCGAACAGGATGCCCGCGACCGCAGCGATGGTGCTGGAAACGACAAACAGGCTCAACTTGATGCGCTTGACGCGCACGCCGGAATAGCGCGCCGCCTCCAGGTTATTGCCGATGAAGTAGATGTAGCGCCCATAGCCGCTGTAATGCAGCGCGATGAAGACGGCGACCGCCAGGAAGAAAAACACGATCATCGCCAGCGGCAGTGGACCGACGAGTGCGTCCTGCCCCAGCGCGTTGAACCATTCCGGGAAGCCGGTGACCGAGCGGTCTTCGACCAGCATACTGGCGATGCCGCGATAGCCGATCAAACCTGCCAGCGTGACCGCCAGCGATGGCAGCCCGATGTAGGCGATCCAGAAGCCGTTGAAGATGCCGCACAAGACCCCAGCACCCAGCGCGACGAGGATTGCCAGTTCCATCGGTGTGCCCTGCTCGTACAGCGTTGCCATCAGGCACGCCGCCAAGCCCATCACCGACGCGACCGACAGATCGATCTCACCGTTGATGATGATCAGCGTCATCACCAGGGCGACGATGATTTTCTCGATGTGCAGGCTGAAGAGGTTGATCAGGTTTTCGGTGCGTAGGAATACGGGCGACTGCGTGATGTTGAAGACCACGACGACGACCAGAATGATCAGCAGCAGCGATTCCCAACGTTTGAGGAAGTTAGGCACGCTTCACCTCCTTCGCGGTGGCAGGTGCAAGGGTCGTCTTCGCCGATTTCAGTCTGCCGGAGCGCGCCCAGGCTTCGCGCAGCCCCTTGACGATGATGGCATCGCTGGCGACCGCGATCAGGATGAACAGACCTAGAAGCGCATCGCGCACGAACTCGCTCACCTGCGGCATGCGCAGCAGGCTCTGTTCGAGCGTGCCGATGACGATGGCACCGAGGAGCGCCCCGAACATCGTGCCGCTGCCGCCGAAGATGTTGACGCCGCCGACCACGACCGCCGCCACCGCCGCCAGTTCCAAGCCCGCGCCCGCCGTGACCGTGATCGTGCCGAAGCGCGCCAGGAACATGAAGCCCGCCAAGCCCGCCAGCGCCCCGCACAGGACATAGGCGATCAGGATCGTCCGCTGGATCGGCAGCCCCATCAACCGCGCGGCATCCGGGTTAGAGCCGATGGCGTACAGACGACGTCCGAGCGGCAGATAGTTGAGCGCGAGCTGGAACAGGATGACCACCACCAGCGCCAGCGCGACCATAATGCGGACTTCGACTTCGCCCATCGTCAAGACGTTAACGCGCGGCAGGTCTATCAACCAGGTGGGCATCATCTCGGTCGTGATGGTGCGCGCCTGCGCCCAATCGACCAGGATACCGCGATAGATCGCCAGCGTGCCGAGTGTGACGACGATTGCCGGGATGCGCCCGACGGCGACCAGCACGCCGTTGATCAAGCCGAGGAATGCGCCGAAGCCGATGGCGACGCAGACCGCCAGCACAGGCGCGAGGTCGGGGTTCGCCGCCAGCGTCTGCCCGGAAAAGTACGCCGCGAAGCCGACGATTGAGCCGACGGAGAGGTCGATGTTGCGCGTCAGCACGACCAGCGTCTGCCCGACGGCGACCACCGCGATGATGGCGATGCTGGTCGAGATGCGGTTGAAGGTGCGCGCGCTCAGGTAGTTTTCGATCTGTGTGGCGAAGAAGAGCACCGCCAGGATGATGATCACGATCAGGCTGAGTTCGCGGATTTGCTCCGGGCGCAGGTAGCGGCGGATTGCGTTCATGCGCCTGCCTCGCCTTCCGCCATGCCCATCGCCGCGCTGATGATCTGTTCGCGCGATGTGCCCGCGCGTTTGAAGATGCCCATCTGCCGCCCTTCTCGCATCACCAGGATGCGATCACTCATCCCCATCACCTCCGGCAAATCCGACGAGATGAGGATGATCGCGATGCCTTTGCCCGCCAGATCGTTGATGATCTGATGCACTTCCGCTTTCGCGCCAACATCGATGCCGCGCGTTGGCTCGTCCAGAATCAGCACCTGCGGGTCGGTATTCAGCCATTTGCTGAGGACAACCTTCTGCTGATTGCCGCCGGAAAGCTTGCCTGCCTCCTGCCACAGCGAGGGGGTGCGGATGTTCAACTGCTGGCGGTAGCGCTCTGCTGTCTCGATCTCGTGCTTGCGGCGGATCAGTCCGAGCAGGTTAAGGTACTTGCCCAACTGCGGCAGCGAGAGATTGGCGATGACCGACATCGACAGCGACAACCCCAACTGGCGGCGGTCTTCCGTCACGTAGGCGATCTTCAGCTCCAGCGCGTGCGCGGGCGATTGGATGTGGACGGGCTTGCCGCGCAGCAGGATCTCGCCGCCGTCGGCGGGTTCGATGCCGAAGAGCGCCAGCCCCACATCCGTCCGCCGCGCGCCGACCAGCCCCGCGAAGCCGAGGATTTCGCCTTCATGCAGATCGAAGGTGATGTCGTCGAAGACGCCTTCTTTCGAGAGATGGCGTACCGAGAGCACCTGATCGCCATGCGCGCGGAAATCGCGCACGAACATCGCCTCCAGTTCGCGCCCCACCATGTCCTGGATCAGCCGCTCTTGCTGGACTTCTTCGATGGCGTAGCTGGAGATGCGCTTGCCATCGCGGAAGATCGTGACGTGGTCGGCGATCTGGAAGATTTCTTCCATGCGATGGCTGATGAACAGGATCGCTACGCCTTTGTCGCGCAGCACGCGCACCAGCGCGAAGAGCTGTTCGACCTCGTGCGCCGAGAGCGATGCCGTCGGCTCGTCCATGATCAGCACACGCACATCCTGCGAGATTGCCTTGGCGATCTCGACCATCTGCTGCGCCGCCAGCGTCAAGCCGCGCGTCTGTGAGCGCACGTCGAGCGAGACGCCGAGCGTGCTGAGGATTTCCTCCGCCTTTTTGTACATCCCACCCCAGTTGACGACCAGCCCCTGGTCGGTATGCCCGATGAAAATGTTCTCCGCGACGTTCAGGTCGGGGAAGACCATCGGCTCCTGGTAGATGGCGGCGATGCCGTAGCGCTGGGCATGGGCGGAGCTGTGCAGGTGGATCTCCTCGCCATTGAGCAGGATGCGCCCGATATCCTGGCGATAGATGCCCGTCATGATCTTGATGAGCGTGCTTTTGCCCGCTCCGTTTTCGCCCAGCAGCGCGTGGACTTCGCCCGCGCGCAGGCTGAACGAGACATCATCCAGCGCCTTGACGCCGGGGAAGTTCTTGGAGATGTGTTCTAACGCCAGAATCGGTTTTTTTTGCATGACCAGTATTTCCACAAGGACGCAAAATTTAGCGGGACGCGCAATTGCGCGTCCCAACTTCGATCTCGTGTGGACGTACTACAGCGCGTCCACACGAGAGTTCTTTAGCAGAACCGATGTTAGAAGTCGAAGCCGTCAATGTTCTCGGCGGTGTAGACGAAGGGCGGACCGAGCAGGATTTCGCTGCCATTCACGACCTGGAGCGTACCAAGACGCCCTGCCTCTACCGAGGTATCGCCAGGACCGAACTCGCCATCGACAATCGCGCGCAGCACGTAGACTGCCGCGTAGCCGAGGTCAATCGGGTTCCAGAGCACGACTGACTTGACGCAGCCCGCGAAATCACCCGTCACATACGGCTTCATCGCGTTTGGCGTCGCCAGACCGACGACCGCTACCGCGTCGTCTTCACTGCTCGCAGCGCCGTCAACTGCATCAACCGCGCACAGACCCGCCTGCGAGACCGCATCGGCAGCCGCCGGGGTCGCCACGCTGGTCATGCCGAAGATACCATCCATGTCGGGACCGTACTTGTTGATGAGTGTCGTCGCCTGGGTGAAGGAGAGGACGTTGTCTTCCTGCGCTTCGACCGTCTCAAGCCAGGTCATTTCGGGGAAGCACTTTTCCTGGTACGCCTGCATTTCGGCGATCCAGCGTGCCTGGTTCGGCGTGGTGAAGGTGCTGGTAACGATGGCGAAGCTGCCATCCTCGCCGATTTCCGCGACCATGCTGTCGATCATCGACTTGGCGATACCGTTGAACTCTGCCTGGTTGACGAACCACTCACGGGCATCCGGCTCGCTGTTGGCGTCGTAACCGACGACATGGATGCCGGCTTCCAGCGCGCGGCGCAGCACAGGCGCAATCGCGACCGGGTCGTTGGCGGCGAAGAGGATGCCATTGACGCCCTGGGTGATGTAGTTGTCGATGACCGCGATCTGGTCGTCGATGTTCGCCTCGGTCGGCGCGTCGGTGGTGACCGTCACGTTGCCGAGTTCTTCAGCCGCCTGCTGCTGACCGAGGGTGGTCGCCGCGAAGTAGCCAATGCCGACCAGCTTCGGCACATCGACCACGACAATATCCTGACCCGCGAGGTCGGGCGCGTCGGTGGGCTGACCGCCATCATATTCCGGCATGTCCATTTCTGCCGCTGCTTCTTCAGCCGCCGTTTCGCCCTCGGCAACGGGGCACTCCAACGGGTTCACATCGAGGTCGTCCGCACCATCCCAGCGATCCTGGGCAGCGACGGGAAAGGCGACGCTCATCACGACGAGCGCGCACAGAACGAATAGAGCAAGTACTTTAGCTTTCATTTCTTCGTGTCTCCTCAAGACAATCCGGCAAGCAAGTTGTAGCACATTAACGACCGACTTCTACGCTCCGTACCACCCCCTTTCAAATCGCCCATCACAATTTCCTGGAGGGACGCCATTTATGGCGTCCGCTTCTCGCAAAATGACAGACCGCAATCCCTTTCATCCATTCCCCGAACGGCGCTGAATGAAATTGTTGATCAGAATGGCGAGGATCAGCACCGTGCCAATCACCACGATGGTACCATCCGTCGTCACGCCGGATAGTGCCAGCCCATTTTTTAGGAGCTGAATCAGGATAAAGCCGATGATCGTCCCAATGATGCTGCCGCTGCCGCCAAAGATGCTCGTCCCGCCCAGCACCACAGCGGCGATGGCGTCCAGTTCCAGCCCCGACCCCATGTCCGAGCGGGTTGTCGAAACGCGCGAGACGAAGATCCACGCCGCCATCGCCGCCATGAAACCGGAGAAGGTGTAGATCATGATCTTGTAACGTCCGACAGGCACGCCGGAAAAGCGCGCGCCTAACTCGTTATTGCCGATGGCGTAGATCGCACGCCCGAAGATCGTGCGGCTAAGGATAACCGCCGTGAGGATGCAAAAGATCAGCAGCACCCAGAGCTGGGTTGGCACGCCCAGAAATTCGCCCTGCCCTAGCACATAGAATTCCTCCGGGTAGCCGCGCACCGACCTCGCCTGGCTGATGCCCTCCGCCAGCCCACGATAGAGCGCCAGCGTCGCCAGCGTCGTGATGAGCGGCGGCACGCCGAGACGCACGATAATCAGCCCGTTGACAAAACCCGCCAGCGTGCCAACCAGCAGGCAGATCACGACGGCGACTTCCAGCGGCAGCGCGAACGCACCATTGGGGTCCCACATCACGCCGAGGATGATGGCGCATAAGCCGAGGATTGAGCCGACCGAGAGGTCGATGCCCCCTGTGATGATGATGAAAGTCATCGACAGTGCGACCAAGCCGATCTCGGTGAGCAGTCGCCCCTGATTGAGCAGGTTGTCGGTTGTGAGGAAGCGGTCAGAACCGAACGCCAGAAACATGACTGCCAGCAGCGAGATGATCAGCAGGATGACCTCCTGCCGTAGCAGGAAAGACCGGATGCGCGAGGACATCTGTTCCTGACTGTCGTCGGTGGTGTGCGTTGTCGTCGTCATGAGATTCCCTTATGCCTGTGTTCTGCGCCGCCGCAGCAAATCGGTCAGCACTGTGATCAGGATCAGGACGCCGACGACCGCGCGGAACCAGTAGGGCGAAACGTTGATGAACACGAGCGCGGAGTTGATTGCGCTCAGAAGAATTGCCGCCAGCATCGCGCCAATCGTGGTGCCGACCCCGCCCATGATGCTGACCCCGCCGACGACCGCCGAGGTGATGACCTGGAGTTCCAAGCCTGCCGGGACGGTCGATTGGATGATACTGAGCTGGGTTGCCCACAGGACAGCGGCGATGCCGACGCACAGACCGTTGATGATGAAGACCGTCATGATGATACGCTTTTCGGAAATGCCAGACAGGCGCGCCGCCTCGGCATTGCCGCCAACCGCGTAGATGGCGCGCCCGGTCGGGCTGTAGCGCATCCACAGCGCCGCTAGCAGCGTCAGCACGATCATGATGACGATGGGCGATGGGATCGCCGGGATGTTGATGCCGAGGAGCGAAATCTCCGGCGTGCGCATCTGTGCCAGGAAGTACGTATCCGGCATATCGGTGATCCATGCACCATTGGTCACCGTGATCAATCCACCCTTGAGGATGCTGAGTAAGCCGAGCGTGACGACAATCGACGGGATGCGCAGATACGCCACCATGAAGCCGATCACTGCACCGACCACGCCGCCGAGCAGGATTGGCACCAGCCACGACGACCAGATCGGATAGCCGTTGATCGCCAGCGAGCCGCTGACCGTGCCGAGTACGCCGATGAGAGAGCCGACCGAGATGTCGATGTTGCGCGAGATGATGACCATCGTCATGCCGACGGCGGCGACGGCGATATAAGCGTTGCCGTTGAAAATATTGAGGACGTTGCGTTCTGCCAGATAGCGCGGGTTGGTGTTGCCAACAACGGCGAACAGCAGCACGACGACCAGCAGCAGCACGAACTCCTGCGAGGTGGCAAAGACCAGGAAGCGGCTTGCCAGACCTCGGCTGCGGGACAGGCGTGTTGGCTGTCCCAGGGTGGGGGCGGCGGTGGTCATGTGGCGGCTCCTTGGGCACTGACGGCGCTGTGCGCATCGCGCATCATCGCCGCGACGACTTTCTCTTGAGAGGCTTCTTCACGGCTGAATTCTGCCACGATCTCCCCTTCGCGCATGACGACGATACGGTCGCTCATGCCCAATACTTCTGGCAGTTCGCTCGAAATCATCAATACGCCGATGCCCTGCTGCGCCAGTTCGCTGATCAGACGGTGGATTTCAGCTTTCGCGCCTACGTCCACACCGCGCGTCGGCTCATCCATGATCAGGATCTTCGGCTTCGCCGCCAGCCACTTGGCGACGACGACCTTCTGTTGGTTGCCGCCGGAGAGCTTGTTGACGACCTGTTCGCCGCTGAAGGCGCGTATCTGGAGCGAGCCGATGGACTTGTCCGCCAGCTCGTGTTCGGCGCGGTTGTCGATAAAGCCGCTGTGCGAGACCGAGCGCAGCACCGCCAGCGAGACGTTCTCGCGCAGGCGCATTTGCCGGATCAGTCCCTGGGTCCCGCGGTCTTCCGGCACGTAAGCGATGCCATGGCGCATGGCTTCGCCGGGGTTGCGGATGTCCAGACGTTTGCCATTGATGAGGATGTCCCCGCTCTGCGCGGGGGTGAAGCCGAATACGGTCTGCGCGAACTCGCTGCGTCCGCTGCCGACCAGCCCCGCCAGCCCGACGATCTCGCCCGCGCGCAGCGTCAGATTGACGCCTTTGCAAAGCGGCTTGCGCCATAGGTTGCGCACTTCCAAGACAGGCTCGCCGATCTGGGCGGGAAGCTTGGGGAAAAGGTTATCGATAGTGCGCCCGACCATCATGCTGATGAGCTGCTCGCTCGTCACTTCGCGCACTGCCTTGGTATCGACATAATGCCCATCGCGCAGCACAGTCACGCGATCTGCCAGTGTGAAGACTTCTTCGAGGCGATGGCTGATATAGACGATGCCGACGCCCCGTTCGCGCAGCAGCCGGACGATACCGAACAGGCGCTGCACGTCCGCCTCGGTCAGCGCCGCTGTCGGCTCATCCATAATCAGGATGCGCGCGTTGAACGAGAGCGCCTTGGCGATTTCAACACGCTGACGTTTACCCACCGTCAGTGTGCCGATCTTATCGTCCACGCCCAGATCGGTGATGTTGAGCGAGAGCAGGATTTCTTCCGCGCGTCTGCGCATCGCCCGCCAATCGACCGACCCCAGCAGTCCGCGTGGCGCGTGCCCCATGAAGATGTTCTCTGCGACCGTCAGTTCCGGATAGAGACTCAGTTCCTGATAGATGGTGGCGACGCCCTTCGCCTGCGCCTCGCGCGGGTTGTTGAAGACGACACGCTGCCCGTCCATGCGCAGGTCGCCCGTATCCGGCTTGTGAACGCCGGAGATGATTTTGATGAGCGTGCTTTTGCCCGCGCCGTTTTCGCCCAGCAGCGCGTGGACTTCACCCGCGCGCACATCCATGCGCGCATCGGTCAGCGCCTGTACGCCAGGGAAGCGTTTCGAGATGTGTTCGAGTTCTAAAATCGGTTTTTCTTGCATTATTTATACCGTCGTCACGTATGCCTTAAAGCGTTCATATTCGGCGTTCCACAACCCAGCATCTTTCGGCTCAAATGCCTCAAGCTCCAGGCTGCTGCGCAGCATCTCGCGCGCCTGGGCGATGCTGTTCAGCTCGCCGAGCGCGATCAACTGCACGATCGCGTTGCCAATCGCGGTCGCCTCGCGCGGACCGGCGATGACCACACTGCCCGTCGCGTTGGCGGTCAGTTGATTGAGCAGGGTGTTGGCAGAGCCGCCGCCGACGATGTGCAGGTGCGTGGCGCTGCGCCCGCACAGCCGCCCCATCTTATCGAGCAGATGGCGGTACTTGAGCGCCAGGCTGTCGTAGATGGCGCGCATGACCTGCCCGACCGTCTCCGGCTGCGGCTGGTTCGTCCGCGCGCAGAACTCGCGGATGCGCGCGGGCATGTCACCCGGCGGCAGGAATGCCAGGTCATCCGGGTCGAAGAGCGAACGGAACGGCTCGGCGTCCGCCGCCATCTGCGCGAGCTGGTCGTAGGCATACTCCTGTCCCTGCGCCGCCCAGGTCGCCCGTGCCTGCTGCGCCAGCCACAAGCCCATGCAGTTCTTGAGGAAGCGATAGGTATTGCCCGCGCCGCCCTCGTTGGTCACGTTGGCGGCGAACGAGTCGTCATTGATGATCGGCGTGTCGATCTCGAACCCAATCAAACTCCAGGTCCCACTGGAGATGTAGGCGAAATCGCGCGTGGTGGTGGGGACGGCGACGACGGCGCTGCCCGTATCGTGGGTGGCGGGTGCGATGACGGGGACGCCCCGGTATTCGCCCAGGCGCGTGCCTGGCATGACGATTTCGCCGAAGATGCGGCGGGGGATGCCAAGCGTCTCAATCGTTTCCCAGTCCCAGTCGCCCGTGCGCGGGTTGTACGCCTGCTGCGTCGTCACATGGGTGAATTCGCTGGTCTTGCTGCCGGTCATCCAGAAGTTGAAGAGGTCGGCAATCGGCAGGAAGGTCTCGGCGATGTCAAAGAGCGGGCTGTTGTCGCGCAGGAGCGAAGCGAGCTGAAAAATGCCGTTGAACTGGATGAACTGGATGCCCGTGCGTTCAAACAGCGTTCGAGCGGGCACGCGCTGGAAGACCCAGTCCATCATGCCTTCGTGGCGGCGGTCGCGGTAATGCGCCGGATTGCTGAGGAGTTTGCCGTTACGGTCGAGCAGGACACCGTCCACGCCCCAGGTGTCGATGCCGACGCTGGCAGCGCCCTGCGCGAACTTGCCGACGCCCGTGTCGATCTCGTTCCAAAGACGCAGCACATCCCAATAGAGTGTGCCGCCCGCCATGACGGGGATGTTGGGGAAGCGGTGCGGCTCACCAAAATGGAGGTGGCTGCCATCAAAGCTGATGGGGATGACGCGCCCAGACTCGGCACCCAGATCAATCGCAATAACGTGCTTTTGGTTCATGGATATCACTCAACAAAGTGTTTTCATTTGCTTTCATTGTATTGCACAACGAAAGCGGTGGCAAGTCTTCTCATGAACTTAATTGGAGCGCAAAATGCAGCGGAAAACAAAAAGGGGCGCGCTTTCCGGCACCCCTTTTTCTTCCTCGTTCCCGCCACGCGATTCAGCCGAGTGTACGGATGACGGACAGCACGCGCCCCTGCACATGGCAGTGTGCCGCCGCGACCATGATGGGCTGCATCGTGGGGTGGGCAGGTTGCAGGCGCACCCGCTCGCCTTCGCGGAAGAAGTACTTGAGCGTCGTCTCGCTGCGCTCATCCAGCCAGACCGCGACCATATCGCCGTTCTGCGCCGTCAACTGCTTGCGGAACAGCACAATGTCGCCATCCTGGATCATCGCGTCGATCATCGAATCGCCTTTGACGCGCAGCGCGAAGACCTCCGCCGCGTCCAATCCGCCGAGCAGTGCGGGCGGCACGTCCAGCGCGCTTTCCGGGTCGGGATGATGGGCGATGTCTTCCGGGATGGCGATGGGCTGCCCGGCGACAATTTCGCCCAGCAGATAGACGCGCTTACTGTTGCTTGGCTCGCGCACGCCGACCGGGATTTGCGACGTGAGGCGGATGCCGCGTGACTTGCGGTTGAGCCGCGCCAGATGCCCGGACTGGACGAGCTTGTTCAGGTTGTAGTTGACGACCGAGGTCGATTTAATATTGGTCGCCTCGCCAATTTCGCGGATGGTGGGCGGAAAACCAAAGTTTTCGACGTAGTGTTCCATGAACTTCAGAATGGCGCGTTGTCTTTCGGACAGCTTGTTCTTCTCGCGCATAGGAGTTCTCCTCCAAGATTAGCTAAAATTTCGCCTGCATTAACGTTACCGCGATTGTACACGAACAAATAATCTATTGTCAAACTTCTGTTCTACGCACACATGAGCGAAGATAAGGCGCGCGGCGTGGGTGCGTCGCACGAAAAAAACAAGCTGTGCTTGTTCGTACGACGCTCTTCGTCCGCTTCAGCGGGCACCGAGCTTGCTGGATGTTTGAGCGTTAAATACGACCCTGCGCGTCAGTTTTCCGAATTGATGCCGGGGATGTGAGAATTGAGCACCAATCGCCATGCATTGTGCCCGCCCAGCAACAGCAGCACGGCGACGACCAGGACCATCAGTGGCAGGATCTGCGTTTGCCCGACGAGCAGACTGACAGCAATCCATGCCATCAAGCCATAAGCGATGGCGGGCGCGATAAAATAGACTCCCCAACTGTAGATGTGGATGGTTGGGCGATGGCGCAAGATGTACATCAGCCCAGTTATGAACACGTACAGTCCGTACAGGCTTCCGGCTATCAGCGGCAACCCTGTTCCCAGCGGCGTTTGATCGGGGATGAGACAGACAATGCTGATTAGAATGACCTGCGCAAAGTGGATCACCGTGTAGGTAGACCATTCACGCAAGGGGATGTTTTCTTCCTGCTGGAAGCGCTGGAAGTGCAGCGCAATGGCGACGAAGACCAGCCCCGCGAGCGTCGCGCTGATGCCGCCCACCGCAAAATAGAATGTCTGCCACCGGGCGATAACATCGGCAAAGATCATGTTGGTTTTCCGTACGTAGAGCAAGAGTCCTGGTCACTGAAAAGTCTCGCCCATAGCCCTGTTCAACTATGGACGTCGGTCACCAAGCCTCAGACTGTGTTGAGATCATTATAGCGCAGGACTAGCTTCCATGTCCGACGATGCCTATGATATGCTCTGGTATCGCCATACGAAAAGGCGCTCTATGTCCATCACCATCACCGCCCTCAACCTCTATCCCGTTAAGTCGTGCGCGGGCATCGCGCTGGAAAGCGCCGACTTGGATGCGCGCGGCTTCGCCCACGACCGCGAATGGATGATCGTGCAGGACGATGACGAGGAGCGCGGCATGTTCCTCACGCAGCGCGAACTGCCGGATCTCGCGCTCATCCGTACCGCGCTGACCGACGAGGCGCTGATGCTGTGCGCGCCGGATCTGCCCGACCTGGCGATACCGCTGCGCCAGAACCCCGACGCGCGCACGCTGCCGGTCGTCATCTGGCGCGATACCTGCATCGGCGTGGACGAGGGTGATGAAGTAGCGGCATGGGTGAGCGAGCATCTGGAGATGCGCGCGCGGCTGGTGCGGATGCAGCCCGGATTCGTGCGCCCGGTCGATCTGACGTATGCGAAAACACCCGCGCAGACCGGTTTTTCCGACGGCTACCCGCTGCTGGTCATCTCGGAGGCATCGCTGGCGGATTTGAATACGCGGCTGGCGGAACGCGGCAAGGATGTGCTGCCGATGACGCGCTTTCGCCCCAACATCGTCGTCAGCGGCTGTGAGGCGTATGCAGAGGATGAGTGGACGCGCATCGAGATCGCGGGGGTGCCGTTCGACTGCGTGAAGACCTGCGCGCGCTGCGCCATCACGACAGTTGACCCGGCGACTGGGACGATCCCGGATGTGCAGGAGCCGCTGGCAACGCTTGCGACCTATCGCAAAATCTCACGCGGGGTGATCTTCGGTCAGAATGTCGTGCATCGCGGGCTGGGGACGCTGCGCGTGGGGGACGAAGTGCGGATGGGGTAGAGGCTTTATCCCTGCCGCGTCACCCACGCCTCATACGCGGTGGCATCGACCAGCGACCCATCCTTGACGGTGTGATTCGTCAGCTTGCGGTTGGCGTCAAAGTACAGGTCAAGTTCCGCGCCCTGCGTACATTTCGTGCCGCGTATCACTTTGTGCGCCCAGTAGCCGCCCTCGTCGCGCTCGCTCAGCTCGTTGTAGCGATGCACGCGCACCCGCACGATCTCGTCGCAGCCGCGCGGCTGGACATAATAGTAGAGTCCATCGGGGTCGCCGCCGAAGCCGCGACTACCCGATTTGTCGCCGCCACCGAATAGCTTTTTCAGAAAGTCCATCTATGTATGACTCCACTTGAGCAGATTAGCGGATTAGCGGATTAGCTTTGGCGATAGAGGGCATAAATGCTAAAAGAGCTATCAAGCTAATCCGCTCATTTGCTTCCTTGCTAATCCGCTCATTTTCTGCCTATCCTCGACTGACAAAACGGTAGCCCACCCCGCGCGATGTCAGGATGTAATCCGGACGTTCGGGATCGACTTCGACCTTCTGCCGCAGATAATGCACGTAGAGCTTGAGGCTGTCGATGGCATCGCCGTATTCCTCGCCCCACGCTTCCGTCACCAGCTCCTGGCGCGGCACGACGCGCCCGGCGTTCCGCACCAGCACGCCTAACAGGCTGAATTCTTTCGGCGTCAGATGCTTGAGATCGTTGCGCACACGCACTTCGCGGTTCATGAAGTTGATGCGGAATTCGCCGCCGTTGAACGACAGCTCCTCGCTGATGTTCTGTTTGGGGGCGCGGCGCAGGTGCGCCCGCACACGGGCGATCAGCTCGTCGTTGTCATACGGCTTGGGCACGTAGTCGTCCGCGCCGATCTCCAGCCCACGCACGACATCCTGAGTATCGTCGCGCGCCGTCAGGAAGATGATCGGCATATCGGACATATCGCGCAGGCGTCGGCAGACCTCAAAGCCGTCCATATCCGGCATCATGACATCCAGCAGAACCAGATCGGGCTGATGGCGATAAGCCTTGCGCAAGCCATCTTCCGCGCTAAATGCTTTGACGACCTCAAATCCGCGCCGTTCCAGCAGCATGGCGATGAGTTGAACAGTCGTTTCCTCATCGTCAATGACGAGTATTTTCTCAGCCATCCTTGCCTCTTTTTTGAGCAGTGAGTTGTTCTAACCAAAATGTTGCACATTTCAAACGTTCTAACCGTACTCTATCACGACTTCGCACACAGTGACAAGTTAATGTTTGCAATTGGTGAGACCTTGCGATCAATTTTAGGAGTCGGTTAGAGCCGCGTGCTAAAATCCTCAACACATTGCCTGACGCATGAATTGCAAACATTACGATGACTCTGGTTGGCTCCCGCCTGGGACCGTACGAAATAATCGAAGAAATCGGTCGCGGCGGAATGGCAACCGTCTTTCGCGCCTACCAACCGAGTGTAGATCGGTTCGTCGCTGTCAAAATCATCCATCGCGCGATTGCGTCCGACGGCGCCGCCCTCGAACGCTTCCAGCGCGAAGCGCGCCTGATCGCCCGCCTGGAACACCCACATCTGCTGCCCGTCTACGACTACAACGGCGAACACGACCCGCCTTACATCGTCATGCGCTATCTTGAAGGCGGGACGATCAAGGATACGCTTGAGATGGGCGCGCTGCCCCTGGCGGATGTGGTGCTGGTGGTGCGGCAGGTTGGCGCGGCGCTCGATTACGCCCATCGCCAGGGCGTGATCCACCGCGACATTAAGCCGTCGAATGTCATGATCGATACCGACGGCAACGCGTTCCTGATGGACTTCGGCATTGCGCGGCTGACGGAGGCGAGCGCGGGCATTACGCAGCCGGGTTTCGCCGTCGGCACGCCGACTTACATGTCGCCGGAGCAGGGGCAGGGGTTGGCGACGGTCGATGGGCGCAGCGATATTTACGCGCTCGGCGTCCTCATCTTCCAGATGCTGACCGGGGAAGTGCCGTTCCGCGACGAAAATCCGATGGCGGTCATCCTCCAGCACATCAGCCAGGCGCCCCCCGCGCCCTCGTCGCTGAATCCGGCGCTGCCGCCAGAAGTGGACGCGGTGCTGGCGAAAGTGCTCGCCAAGAAGCCAGACGACCGCTATCAGACGGCGGCTGCGCTGGCGAGCGACCTGATGCGCGCCGCGCAGATCGCGCCCGATGCCGCACCGCTCAACGTCAAGCAGAGCGCCGAGCGGACGTATGCCTCGATCCTGGCAGCGCGCGCCGCCAGGCAGGATGAAATCGACGTTACGATGGCAGGCTTTGAGGCGGCGCGTCTCGGCAAGACCACGCCTCCTCCCCCCGGCGACGGTCCCACCGCCTTTATCACCTCCTCGCAGGCGATGCCCCTGCAACAGCGGCGCTCGTGGCTGTGGATCGCTTCGCTCCTGGCGCTGCTGGCTGTGGGGGTGCTGCTGCTGAGTCAGTTCGGGTTGGGGGGGGCGCTTTTCCCCACCGAAATCCCGCTGACGATCACCCCGACCCAGCTTGCGCTTGCCGCGACCGAGCCGCCAACGGATACCCCGCGCCCTACGACCTCGCCCAGCGCGACTCCCAGCAACACCGCGACTCCGACGGGGACCGCGACCCCCAGCGCGACCCCCACGCCCAGCCGAACGCCCAGCCGAACGCCGACACTCACCGCCACGCTGACGCCGACCGCGACCGCCAGCGCCACAGCTTCGCCAACCCCTACGCTCACGCCGACCCCTTCGCCAACCCATACGCCTTCGGCGACGGCGACTCCGGCGACCCCCATCGCGCTGGTGCGTCGTACACTGACGCTGCGCGCGGGTCCAGGTACGACGTATCCGGCGGTCATCAGCGTCGATGCGAATGTCGTGCTGGAGATCATCGGTATCAGCGATGACGGGAGCTGGTTCCAGGTCGCGCTGCCGGATGGCATGGTCGCCTGGTTGTCGGGGTCTTCGGCAGTGGTGGAAGCGGCGGGTAACCTGGCAGCCGTGCCGATTGCGCTGGCACCGACCGAGACTCCAACGGCAACCGCGACGCCCTCGCCTTCGCCGACGATCACGCCAACGCCCTTCGCCACCGCGACACCCAGCCCGACCGCGACGCCCACTCCAACCGCAACCCCGACGGAAACCGCGACACCCCGCCCGACGGAGACCCCGACGCCCACCAGCATCCCGGTCTTCCAGCCGACTCCCACACCGATCCCGCCGGGGAGCCTGCCGTACATCGCCGATTTTGAGGCGGATAATCCGCTGAGGGAGTGGGACTACGACCCGGCGGTCTGGCAGGTGGTGGATGACGCGGGCGAACGGGTGCTCGTAGGGCAGGCAGCGCTGCGCCAGCCGCTGGTGATCATGGGGCAGACGACGCCGGAATGGCTGCGTCTGGAAAACGACGGGATCGTCATCACCACACGCTTCAATATTGGGGATGGCGCGGGCGGTGCGCGCATCCTCTTCCGGCAGTCTGATACTGGCTATTACGCGCTGGAGCTGTTCCCCGGTCTGATGATCCTGCGCCGCAGCGCTGCGACGCCAGACTTCACCAACCGCGATTTTGAGCTGCCGCTGCGCAGCGTGAATGCGCCGATCAGTACCGGGCGCTGGCACGACGTGACGATCTGGGGCGATGGCAGCCGCATCTACGTCTATCTGGATCGCCAGCTCTACATCAATGCCGAAGACCTGAATCAGCCGCAGATCACGTCCGGGGCGATTCTGCTGCAAACCAACAGCCAGACGCGCCCGGTGCGCTTTGACGACTTCAGCGTGCGCCGGGCAGAGACCGCCAGCGCGCACTTCCAGGGCGCGGCGCTGCCCACGACCTGGGCGCTGGAAAATGCTCCGCGTGCTCGTCTGGCGCAGGAAGCCGACGGCAATCAGTACCTGTATCTGGAAGGGACGAGCACGGCGCGCCCGAATGTTCGTTCCGTGCGCGATCTCAATCTGATGTGCCGCATCAATTCCTTCCAGGGCGGCTTTGAGATTCGCCTGCGCGAAGACGGGGCGGGCGGCACCCAGTTAGCGTTCGACGCGGGCAGCCTGACGATCAGCAATCTGAATGAACTGGGCGCGATTACCGATCAGCGGCGGGTGCCGAATGTCTACAACCGGGGACGCTGGGAAAACTGGGAGTTCAGCTTCGTTGGAGAGCGGCTGGCAATCTACCGCGATGGCGTCCTGCGCTTTGAGGAAGTCTTCAGTGCGTCGCCACGCGCGGGCGGCATCGCTTTCCTCGCCGGGGCGGGCAATCTGTTCGGGATTGACGACTGCCTGATTACCGAGAGTGTGATCGCCAGCAACATCTCGGCGCGGCTGTTCTTTGATCTGCGCACTGCAACCGATGCCCGCGTGTTCCAGGTTCTGCGCAACGATTATGACGAGAATTTCGATGATGTCTTCCGCACCGATGATTGGTGGGCGGGTGGGCAGCGGGCTGCTGGCGAATTCTTCACCGACGTGAATTCAACCAACAATCGCCAGGTCCTGCGCATGATCTACGCGGGAGTCCCGACCTGGCGGCTGTTCCGGGGGGATATTGGCGCGTCGCTGTTTGGCAGCGGCAGCGACACGGTGGGTTACAGCAACAGCAGCGATATGCAGGTGAGCGTGCTCGCGCGCCTGCCGGAGGGACCTGGCACGGCGTGGCTGGTCACCCGCGCCAGCACGACGTTGAGCGGCGCGAACATCATCGGCTACACGCTGGAACTGACGCGCACGGCGGACGGGAGCCTGCGCGCGCAGGTGCGCATCATCGAGCCAAACGAGCAGCGCATCGTCTTTGCAGGTGCGCTGCCCGCTGGCTCGATCCTGCGCGAGGGCGATTGGGTGCTGCTGGAGATCATTACTTACCAGGACAAGATCGGATTCTTCGTCGCGGGCGAGTTCGTCGGCTCGGTCGAGACCGCGACGATGCTGGGCGGGACGGTGGCGTTAGGGGTCGAGCCAGGGACGACCGCCGATTTCGACACGCTGATCATCCGCGACGTGACGCCGCATACGTAATGATTAGCGCGAAACGTAGCTCTCCAGCCGATCCCAGGTCTCCTTCAGCCCTTGTTCCATGCCCATCTCGATGACCTGCTTGAGCGCGGCTTCGTCCGCGAACACGGTGTTGCTGACGACGCGCGTCTTGCCGCCTTCGTCATAGAAGTGCATCGTGGTGTTTGTTTCAGGCAGATCCACGTTGATGGTGCGATTGGCATCCGAGAACACATCACGGTAGCGGAGCAGTTCGGGCGTGACGATCTCGTCGAAGAACATCAGCCCCCACGACTCGTTGCCCGTCGCCGTTTCGCGCATGGCGTAGTGCCAGGAACCCCCTACGCGGAAGTCCATGTCGCAGTGGGCGAGGGGCCACTCGTTGGGTCCCCACCACTGCATGAGATGCTTGCAATCGGTGAAGGCGGCGAAGACCTTCTCGCGCGGTGCGTTGAAGACCCGTTCGATATTGAAGGTGCGGGCGGCGATGTTGTCCGCGTTCGCGGTTTGTGTCGTTTGCGTCATGAGTCGTTCTCTCCCTCATTCAGTGTCTTGAGATAGCTGTCGAGACGGTCAAAGCGGTCTTCCCACAACTGACGATAGCGAGTGATGTAGTCCGCTGCTTCTTTAAGCGGCGCGGCATCCAGCCGACACGGTCGCCACTGCGCCTTACGCCCCTGGGTGATCAATCCAGCGCGTTCCAGCACCTTGAGATGCTTGGAGATGGCGGGCAGGCTCATGTCGAACGGTGCTGCCAGCTCCTTCACCGTCGCTTCACCCTCTGCCAGACGCGCCAGAATTGCGCGACGAGTTGGATCGGAGAGCGCGGCAAAAGTGGCGCTGAGGGTGTCGGTCGTCATATGAGAAGCTTTCGCATTTAACCGTACAGTTAATTAACCTATAGGTAAAATAACATGGAATGAAGGGGGTGTCAAGCACCTTGATCCAGCACAGCTCATTCAAAAAATGGTGCGGGGCAAGCAAACTGGCTAAGCGGGCGACGGCTCAGGCAGGTATGCCAGCACAATCTTATCGCGCGGGATGCCTGCATTCGCCAATTCGTTCACCAGCGGGCGATCCGTCGTGTCTTCGTCGATAATCACTGTGTCGTTGACAATGCGCGCCATCACCATCACACGCGATTTGAAGCGGCGAGGATGATCGGGCACGATGAGGACGCTGTAAATCTGCTGTTCGTCGTCATGGACGGCGTAGGTGGTGGAGCCGATGGATAACGGGCTTACGAATCCATTTTAGCGTGGGGTTGAAAACCCCACGCGGTGTCGGGCGTTGACGCCAAAGCGGGCGCACTCATGGGTGCGCCCCTACCCAATCTCCACCCGCGCCGTCGCCTCTAAGCCGAACGCCGCTGCGCGCGCCCGCACGGTCACGACGCCCGGCGTGTGCCGCGCTCGCAGATAGACCGCCGCCTGCCCGCCGACCAGCGGGAACGGATTGACGCCGAACAAGTCCGCCTCGCCCTCGACCGAGAATTCGACCACTGCGTGCGTGTGCGGCAGCCGCGCGCCCTCGCCATCGACCAGCGTGAAGACCAGCCGCGTCATGTCCGCGCCGTCCCCTTCGAGCGCTGCGTCATCCGCCGTCAGCGTCAGCGCCTTCGGCAGCTTGTCGGTCGTCAGGCGCGCTTCCGCCACTGCCTGCCCGCCGCGATAGCCGACGATGCGCCCCTCCGGCACACGCAGGCGATGCGTGTACCACATCTGCCCATCGCCAATATGGAAGGGCGGATGCAGCAGGTGCGGGTACTTGTCGCGGTTGGGCGCGTATCGCCCGAACAACGTATCGCCCAGGTAGACCTCGATTTCGTCGCAGTTCGAGAAGACGACGAAGTCGAAGTCCTGGTCACCGCCGCCGTTGCTCTTGTCGCCAAAGGCATAATACGTCGCCGGGCGCAGCACGATCCGCTCGTCAGGGTCGATCTGACTCTCGTAGAAGTACGCCGCGAACTTTGGCAGCCGCCACATATCCATCACGCCGTGATAGCAGACGCGGTCGCCGCTGCCGAATTCGCGGTGCGTGTTGTAATCGAACATGCACCAGGCAATCGCGCCCGTCACATCGTCACGCCGCATCATCTCGTCCTGGATGCGCGCATGGCGCAGCGCGTGCTCGACCTGACGTTCTTCGCCGTCGAACGTCTTGGTCGGGAACATGTGCCCCATGTACTCGCTGACGAGGTGCGGGGTGTTCTTGGGTGCGACGATGGTGTTCGAGAAGTCGTTGAAGGTGAAGACGTCTTCCAGGAACTGGCTCTCCTGGAAGTAGCGTACGCCGCCCGTCGGGCGCGTCGGGTCGAGCTTGCGGGCGATGTCGTTCGTCACAGTGTAGAACGCCTCGTCGTCCCATGATTCGTTGATGCGCACACCCCAGATGATGATGCTCGGATGGTTGCGGTCACGCTCGATCATCGCCTGCACGTCGCGCAGGCTCAACGCCTTCCAGTCGCTGTCGCCGATATTCTGCCAGCCGGGGATCTCCTCGAAGACCAGCAAGCCGATCTCGTCGCAGCGGTCGAGGAAGTGGCGCGACTGCGGATAATGCGAGGTGCGCACGATGTTGCAGCCCAGCTCATCGCGCACGATGTCGGCATCCTTGCGCTGCAAACGCGCGGGAGCCGCCGCGCCGATGAACGGGAACATCTGATGACGATTGACGCCGCGCAGCTTGACCTTTTCGCCATTCAGGAAGAAGCCGTCCTTGCGGAACTCCGCCTGTCGCACGCCGAACATCACGCACACCTCGTCCACGACCGCGCTTTCGACCGGCGCGTTCGGCACTTCGAGCGTGACGGCGCAGCCATAGCGCTGCGGCTGCTTGAGCGACCAGAGCAGGAGCTGATCACTGGCGCACGACAACGTCACCTTCGTCGTGGCGTTGGCGGCGCATTCCAGCGTCACGACCTCGCCGTTGCAGTCCGGGTCGGCGATGTCGATGCCCATGTCGATCTTGCGCGTGACGGTGCTGCCGGTCGTGTTGGTGATCCAGACATCGACTTCGACGCCGGGCGTGCCGCTCAACACGTCTTTCGTGCGCACAAACACATCTTTAATGTAGACGGGTTCGACATAGCGCAGATTGACTTCGCGGTAGATGCCGCCGAACGTCAGATAATCGACGATGAAGCCGAACGGTGGGATGTCCGCGCGCTCGGTCGAATCGACGCGCACCTGGATGACGTTCTCGCCGTCGCGCACGTAGGGCGTGATGTCATGCGAGAAGGGCGTGTAGCCGCCATCGTGCTCGCCGAGGCTGTGCCCGTTGATGGTGACCGTCGCGGCGATCATGACGCCCTCGAAATCGATGAAGAGGCGGCGTCCGTTCAGCGGCTCCGGCAGCGTGAAGCGCTTGCGGTAGGTCGAGACGAAAGCGTATTCGCTGACGTCGAAGTTGTGATGCGGAACGATTTTGTTGCTGTGCGGCAGCGTGACCGCCGCGAATTCGCCGTCTGGCGCGCCCAGTGGCAGTTCCTGCGCAGCGTACAGCCAACCCTGACTAAAATCGATGATGGAACGCATGGTGAGGCGACCCTTAATAAGAATAGAAAACAGGGTGCGCGGTGCGTAGTGCGCAGTGCGAAAGCGCAACTTGTGCCTATCCGCACTACGCACCACGCACTACGCACAAATCCTGAGCACACATGACGCATTGACTACGACTCTAGCGCACGATCCCGACGACGGGTAGAGGGTGCTGGCAACATTGCGGTAGCGTAAAGAAACCTATAGACGATCATTTAGATATTTTAAGTTACAGACTTCCCAACCACCCGTATAATGAAGGGGTGAGAATTGCCTGCTACCCAATTTCGCATAGCAGGCGCGCAATCCCACCAAACGATCCAACACGAGGAGCGGCGTGATGACCCGTGTGCTCTACATTGAAGACAATTCCGATAATCGACTGCTGGTACGGCGGGTACTGATGGCGTCGGATTTCGAGTTCGAAATCCTGGAGGCAGATAGCGCCATCAGCGGCATCGCAATGGCGCGGGCAAAGCAGCCAGACATCATCCTTATGGACATCAGTATGCCGGATATGGATGGATTGACTGCCACCCGCAATTTGAAGCAGATGCCAGAGATGACTGGCATCCCCATCGTCGCTCTGACTGCCAATGCGATGGAGAAAGACGAGATACAGGCGCGCGAGGCGGGCTGTGACGGGTTCATTCGCAAACCCATCGATATTGATAAACTGCCCAATGACATCATGGGCTACGTCAGGAGATAAATGATGAGCGAAGCAGTTGGGGCGAAGGCACACACCCCTATCGAACCCGGCGATGCCCACGTTCTGGTCGTCGAAGACAACGTCCCGAATTTCGTCCTGATTGCGCGGATGCTGGCGTTTATGGGGGTGCAGCGCTGCGAATGGAAGACCTCCGGTTGGCAGGTCGTTCAGTTTGCCGATACGCTGCCGCGCGTCGATTTGATCCTGCTGGATATACGCCTGCCCTACGAAGACGGTTACCAGGCGCTGCAAAAGCTGCGCGCCAGCCCACGCCTCAAGGACACCATCGTCGTCGCCGTCACCGCGGAAGCGAGCGAAGACCAGATGCGTAAAGCGCGCAAAGCAGGCTTCAACGGGTTCATGGGCAAGCCGCTCGACCCCGACCGCTTCCCCAACCAGATCCGCGCCCTGCTGGCAGGCGAAGAAGTCTGGGAATGGAAGTAAGCCGTGTCCACATCACATCTGCCCCAGGCGGCTGCACAGGAAATTCAGTCTTTATATGAGATCAGCCGCGCCCTCTTACTGACACAGGACATCACGGATGTCCTGTTGACTTTACGCGGCGTGCTGGCAATGGATGCCGACGCGGTTTTGCATGTGCATGTCGAGGAAGACCATACCGCGCGACTGCGCTACACCATGCAGAGCATGGACGAACAGGCGCAGGATCGCATCCTGAGCGAGAAGTACACCTACGCCCCGGGTGACGATCTCGTTCAGGTGTTGACCAGCAGCACATTTGACTCAAGCCCTGCTGCCCCGCTGATCCGCGAGATGGGCGGGCAGACGGCGGTCGTCCTCAAGCTGCTCGATGGCATGGTTCTGCGCGAAGTCCTGCTCCTCATCTATCACGATGCGCGATCCTTCGACGACCAGACGATGCGGCTGTATGACGCCTTTGTCACGCAGGCGGCAGTCATCATCCAGAACCAGAAACTGCTGACGGATGTGCAGGCAAACAATGATCGCCTCGCCAATCAGATTCGCGTGCTCGAAGCGCTGCGCGCCCTGTCGGATGCCGTCGGGAGCGAAGACGAAGACGGTCCCGTCATGACGCTGACGATGCAGAGCCTGGTCGAGATCACCGCTGCCGACCATGCGGGTGTGGTGATTATCAATAGTGACGGCATTTCGGCAACTGTTGCTGCGGAGTACCCGGCACAAGGCGTTGTCGGCGCGCAGATCGAAGCAAAAGATAATCCAGTCTTCACCGAGCTGCTCAAGGGACGTAAAGCGCCTCTGCTGCTGGAAAATGTCGAAACTGACCCGCGCATCTCGCCGCGCGTGCGTGAACTCCTGAATTCCTTGGGGACGAAGGCGCTCATCATCACGCCCCTGGTGGTGGGAGATGAACTGATCGGCTCAGTCGGTCTCGATCTGTATACGCGAGGGCGTCAATTTACGCCGGACACGCTGGATCTCGTCGCTACGGTGACCTCGCAGCTTTCCATCTTCCTGCAAGATGTCCGAGTGCGACGCGAACGTGAGCGGGCGACCGAGCAGGTGCGCCTGCTCGATCAGGTCGGCACGCGCTTCCTGGCGCTCAATCGCGTGGATGACCTGCTGGTAGAAGCCGCGCGGGGTTTGCAAAGCCTGCTCAGGACCGAGCGTATCGTCATCCGCCTGGGTGATCCCAGCCAGCGTGAGGAGAGCGGCATATGAACACGCAGACACAAGTCCTCGGCGGGCTGCGCTCGCTCTTCCTGCGCATTCTGGCGGTTCTGGGCATCGCCGTGGGCGGTATCGGGATTGTGCCGGTCATGCTTGTCTCTGCCCAGCAGAGCATTCCACTCTTCCCGCGCCTGCTCTATCCGATCTTTGTCGTTCTCATGTGCTCCGGTTGGCTCATCCTGACCAACCGGGGCAATCTGCGCGCCGCCACTTTCGGGCTGCTGCTGACGTTGACCGCAGCCACACTGGTCCCGCCACCCGCGCTGCTGGTGATTGCGGTCGTGAGCGTCCTGGCGGCGGCAGTGCTGGGAGATCGTCTGCAATATCTGCTCGTCAACGCGCTGGTGATGGTGCGCTTTGCTTTTGTCGCGGTGAGTATTGCCCAGGACAACCCCAATGACCTGGCGATCCTCGGCAGCGAAGTTATGGCACCGTTGATCGTGCTGACGATTGTCAGCCTGGGCACCCGATACTTCATCTTTAATGCCGAGGGGGCAGCCCGCGACAGTCTGCGCAATGCCCAGCTCCTCCAATCGACCGCCGAGGTCGCGCAGACCACCAGCCAGAATCTGGAACTGCAATCCCTGCTGGAAAGCGCCATCCAGTCGATCCGCGAACGATTTGGCTTCTACCATGTCCAGGTCTTCCTGCTGGATGAGGCGCGTGAGAATGCCGTGCTGGTCGCCAGCACAGGCGAGGTGGGACGCTTGCTGCTCGACCGCAAGCACTCCCTGGCGGTCGGGTCGCGTTCGGTCATCGGGCGCGTGACCGCCAGCGGTCAGCCCGTCATCGCGCGCGACAGCGATGCCGACAACGTGCGCTACCGCAATGAACTGCTGCCGGATACCCGCGCGGAACTGGCAGTGCCGATCCGCGATGGCGCGATGATCATCGGCGCGCTCGACGTACAAAGCCGCGACGAAGCCGCTGTTGACGATAATGTCGTCCGCGCGCTGCAAACGCTGGCGAACCTGCTGGCGACCAGTATTCGTAATTCCCGCCTGTTCGAGCAGCAGGACACCACTGTCCGCGAAAACCAGGCGCTCTATCAGCAATCGCGCGAGAACCTCAGCGAGATTCAGCGCCTCAACCGCGAGCTGACCGGGCAGGCTTGGCGCGACTTCCTCAACGAATCCGACAACCTCTCCGGCGTTACGCTCGAAGGAGATCACCTGAGTACGCACGCCGACTGGACAGCATCCATGCGTCAGGCTGGAGAGGGCAAGCTGGTCTATGAGCCTTACGAGGGGGGGACGCGGCTGGCGCTGCCGTTGACCCTGCGTGGTGCGGTGATCGGTGCCGTCGAAATCGACCGCCGCGAGCCTATGCTGGTCGATGACATCGCGGCAGCGCGCGCAGTGCTGGAGCGCCTGAGCGTCAGTCTGGAAAACGCGCGGCTTTACGAAGACGCCCAATCCGCCACAGCGCAGGAAGCGCGCCTGAACCAGATTTCTGCGCGCTTCGGCAGCGCGGGCAGCGTCGACGAACTGCTCAACATCACCCTGCATGAACTGGGCGAGACACTGGGTGCCAAGCGCGGCTCAGTCCGCCTCGGCAAGCTGGAACCTGCTCATGACGGTCATCAGAACGGAGGCAGCCCATCGTGAAAACCAGTGACCGCCTCGTCAAAGGCTTTGGGGGCTTTTCACACCTCGCGGGCGCGCCTGGCGCTGGTTCGCACAGGTTGCAGGCGCTGCTCTCGCTGGGCGGCGAAGCAGCTGTCATGGACGAGATCGCCTTCTGGTCGCAGGTCTTCAGCCTGTTGGAACAAGACTTCGGCTTTGCCGTGACCAGTGTCTACATCCAGGATGATCCGACGCACTTCAAGCGCCGCACCCCCCTCAACATGCGCGTGGGCATCATCAACCGAATTGAACAGTCTCAGCTTTCGCCGCTGGTGAGAACTGCGCTGGCGGAACGCGCGCCGGTCTTCGTGGATACGACGATGCCCGAAGCGCGCCGGAGTCTGATCAGCGCGCCCGCGCGGCGCGGCGTGGCACTGCCGCTCATTGCGGGCGAGCGTTTGCTGGGGGTTGTGGAAGCCACCAGCGACAGCGGCGCGTCATTCGGCAGCAGCGAACGCCAATGGCTGTCTCTGGCGGGCGATCAGATTGCCCGCTGGCTGTCCGTGCTCGAAAACACGCAGCGCCTCGAAGCCCGCCTCGCCGAGACCAACGCCGCGCTCGCCCGGCTCACCGCGCTGGCTGAACGACGTGAAAGCGAAGCGCTGGCAGCCCTGCGGACGGAATGGAACACCTATCTCCAGCGTCGCGGCAGCGTCGTCGGTTTCGACCTGGACATTGGCGCGAGCGAACAACTGCTGCGCGCCGACGATCTGCCGGAGTCGCTGCGTACGGTCATGGAGCGCGGTCAGACGATGGTCGAGACGAATGGCACCTCCGAAACCCTGAGTGTGCCGATCATCGTGCGCGGGACGCTGCTGGGTGCGATGACGTTCACGCTGCCGCCCCAACAACGCCTGACTGAGCGACAGACCGAACTGGCACGCGGCGTCGCGGAACGCCTCGGCACCGCGCTGGAGAACTCCCGCCTGTTCGAGCAGACCCGCACCCTGGCGCAGCGTGAACGTCAGGCGAACGAAAGCGCCGCCCGCCTCCAGGGCATCGTTGATGTACAGACGTTGATTAATCTCGCGGCGTCGGATTTTCGGGAAGTCCTCGGCGCTGTCTATACGCGAGTCTCGCTGAGTCTCGAAAATGTCGCCCAGGAGGTCTCATGAAGCGGGGACCCTTCGCTTTTCTAAATCTTTCGCACGCGCCCATCTGGCTCAAGATCGCGCTGCTGGTCGGTGCCTCACTGCTGGCATTCGCCGTCCCCGCGTTCCTGACGGTGCGCGCCGCGACGCTTGAAAGCGGTTACCAGACTGCCGAGCGCTATGTCCAGATCAGCAGCAACCAGCGCGCCGTCAACATCCGCGAGCTGATCGAAAATGGGCAGACTCTCTTGCAGACGACGCTGGAAGACAACAGTATCCGCCAGGAAATCCTCGTCTACCTGGTCTCGCTGATGCAAGACCTTCCGACCTCCGTCACGCCAGATCAAATCGGCGACCGCCTTGCTCAACGGTTGCTCGACCCCGCCACGACTCAGTTCACCAGCCTTCGTTTCCTGGATGCGAATGGACAGGTGATCACCGCTCGCGGTTTGACGACCGCCGACACCGCCGTCGTCGGCGCGAACGAGGTCGGCACTGCCGCATTCCGCGCGGGTATCGCCTCGGTGGTCGCGGGCAGCAACTTAAGCGTCGTGGTGGTCGAAGAGAATGGCAGCCAGGTGATCGAAGTGGTGGCGGTGCTGGAACGGCGCAGCGGCGAGTGGATCGGGCTGCTCGTGGGTCGTTTGAATATGACGATCCTGCAATCGGCGCTGACCGGCTTGAACCTGGATTATCCGCTGATCAGTTATCTCGTGAGCGACCGAAGTCAGCTCATTGTCCCCGTCACGCAGCCGGATGGCGCGGTGGTACCCAGCTTGTCTGCAGCGGCAGCGAGCGCGCTTTCCGGCGAAACCGGGATGCAGCAGTATCGCCTGGAGAGCGGCGAGACCGTCCTCGGCTATTACACGCCGATCACGGGCGGGCGCTTGGGCTTCGTCAGTGAACTCTCGCTGGCGGCAATCGAGGCGCAGTCCATCGCGTACTTCACGGCGCGCGCTTTCTCGCTGGTGGTGGCGTTCGTGGCGCTGGGCGCGCTGGTGCTGGCGCTCCTCGGCACGCTCAATCACCAGCTCGCGCCGCCGCTGCTGCGCTTGCGCAGGGCAACCCAGGCGATGGGAAAGGGCGATTTCACCCATGCCGTGCCGGACAGCACGCGCGGCGATGAGATCGGTTCGCTGGCGTCGTCGTTCGTGCTGATGCGCGATCAGGTTCAGACGCTGGTGGGCGAATTGCAGACGCGCCTGGAAGCGCGCGCCCGCGATATTGACACCACGCAGGAGATCAGCCGCTTCACGGCGACGCAGCGCGACCTGCAATCGCTGCTTGACCGCATCTGCGCCCTGCTGACCGAGCGCTTTCCGAATATCTATCACGCACAGGTCTTTCTGCTCGACAGCGAAAACGAAATGGCGATTTTGCAGGCGAGCACTGGCGATGCCGGGCAGGAACTGCTGAAGCGCGGACACCGCCTCGCCGTCGGCAGCATCAGCCTGGTCGGTCAGGCGGTGCAGCAGCGCGTCATGATGATCGCGCGCGATACGGCGGACAGCGATCTCTGGCGTCCCAACCCGCTCCTGCCGGAGACGCGCGCGGAATTGGCACTGCCGCTGTTCTTTCGCGATCTTGTCATCGGCGTGCTGGATGTGCAGAGCAAGCAGCGCGATGCCTTCCTGGGCGAGCAGGTCAGCGTCTTGCAGACCATCGCCAATCAGATTGCCGTCGGTATCCAGACGGCGCGGCTCTACGAACAGTCGGTGCGCCGGCTGGAAGAAATCGAGGAAGCGAACCGCATGGCGACCGCGCGCGTCTGGCAGGACTACATGCGGGCACAGCGTGTGACGACCATGCACGCCAGCGCCGGACATGAGCCGGAGGGCGAAGATGTCACGCTTCGCCGTGCAGCGTTGACGACCGGCAAGCCCATCGTGGGCGCGGCGACACCGCACCAGACGCTGCCCATCGCCATCCCGATCAGCGTGGGTGGGCAGACGATAGGCGCAGTGGAGTGGGAAGTGCCCGCGCAGGATTTCGACGAAAACGTGCTGGATATGGCGCAGGAACTGGCAAAACGTCTTGCCATCAGCCTGGAGAACGCCCGCCTCTTCCAGGAGAGCCGCCGCGCTGCCGAGCGCGAGCGTATGGTGAACAACATCGCGTCGCGTCTGACGGCGCAGACGAATGTCCAGGAGATCTTACAGACCGCCGTCCGCGAAGTCGGGCAGGCGCTGCGTACGCCGCAGGTCAGCATTCGACTGCACGGCGCGGCGCTTGAGCGGGTCGCGCAAGAAAATGGCAACGGTCACAATGAGTAACGAGGGATGAGCGATGAGCGATGCGTGGTGACCTGTCGTCTTCACTCATCATTCATTGCTCATCACGCGTGACTCATCATGGGTATTGATGAGGCGAGCAAATGGGTATGATGCGCAAACAGAATGCTTCACTGCCGCAGGTGGAACGCCTCCGGGGACGCCTGACCTCTCAGATCATTCTGGGGGTGATGCTGGGTTTCCTGGTGATCGGGCTTTTCGTTGTCCTGCTTACGGGTGTCTTCAACCGCCAGGGAGCGGAACAGGCACAAAATGAAGTCCTCCAGCACATCGCCGAGGACTCTCAGGCGTGGTGGGACGATGCGCGTGGAGAAACCCTCTACCTGGCGAATGCCGATAACACACGCAGCTTTGCATCCTACGCGGCGCAGGGCACTCCTGAGAGCACGCAGTTCGAAGGGCTGAGGACAGCGCTCGCGCAGACGTTCGTGGCATCTCTGGAGCGGGCTGGCGGGACGATCCTCGCCGTTCGTTATGTGTCGTCCAATGGTTTCGTCCTGGTCGAGGTGACGAACTATCCCGATGAAGACATTCAGATTGCCAGCGAGCCGCGTCTGTTGGGCAGTATGGATCAGCGCCTGTTTCAGTTGGGCTTGAATGCTCAGCCTGGTGCCGCCGTCAACAGCGATCTGACCTTCCGCATGTATCCCAACCGCGATCAGATCTTCGACCCGCTGACGCCGCTTTTGCGCATCGCGGCGCCCGTCATGCCCACAGGCGACATGATGAGTCTGGCGGGGCAAATCCAGATTGATATTTCGCCCGAACCCATGTTTGCCGCGCTGCGTCAGACTGCGCAGGACGCCGTCGTCGGCGACAGCATGCCTCGCCGCATCATCCTGCTGGATGGCGCTGGCAACCTGCTGCTGGATTCCAACAATCTGACGGCGAACTATCTGCGCCGCTACGCCAACGGCTTCGGCGTCCCGCTGGTCTCTCAGATCCCCGAGGCTGCCCAGATTGCCAATAATCCGGACGCCGCAATCGACAATTTCCCCGTCGGCGACCAACTCTACGCGCTGCGCGATCTGCCGATCCAGGGGACAGGCAGTCCCGCATGGCAGGTGCTGCTGGTCGATGACCTGACGGCAGCGCCGAATACGGCGGTGCTTTTCGCTCTCGCTGCGCTGGGGCTGGTGCTGGCAGTGGGCGTGGGGGTCAGTTACTGGGCGAACCGCGTCGTGCGCCGGGGGCTGCGCCCGTTGGAAGCGACGGCGGCGGCAGCCCGCCAGATCACGGGCGATGATGCGGTGGGGCAGGCGCTGCCCGGCACGTCCGGGATCGTGGAAATCACGCAGGCATTTGACCATCTGCGCGGGCAGATGGGCGCGCTTAACGAGACCATCGATGTACGCACGCGCCGCTACGGACGCAACCTCGAAATCGCCTCGCGCATCAGCCAGGAAACGGGCAAGCTCAACGACATTGATACGCTGTTCCAGCGCACCATTGACCTGATCTGCGACGAGTTCGGCTTCTACCATGCGCAAATCTTCCTGATTGACGACATCGCCGAGTATGCGCTGCTGCGCTTCAGTCATGGCGAGGCAGGCGCGGCACTGCTGGCACGCAATCACAAGCTCGGCGTCGGGTCGCGTTCGGTCATCGGGCAGGTGACGCAGCTTGGACAGCCAGTCATCATCAACGACACCGTCCTCCAGGGTGATGTCCATCGCCCCAACCCGCTGCTGCCCAACACGCGCGCAGAGATGGCGCTGCCCATGCGCATCGATCAGCGGGTCGTCGGCGCGCTCGATATTCAGAGCGAACAGCCGGAAGTCTTTCATGACCAGGAAGTGCAAATCTTCCAGCTCCTCGCCGATCAGCTCGCGGTCGCGCTCCAGAATGCACGGTTGGCGGCAGAAGCAGACGCGCGCGTGCGCCAGGTGGATGATCTGAATCGTCAGTTCATCCAGCAGGCGTGGCGCGAGGCGATGAACCACGACGAGATCGAACAGTCCTACCGCTACAATCTGGTCGCGGTGGAGCCTGGCGCGCCGCGCGGCGCGGGTCAGCGCATTCCGATCATGGTGCGCGGCGTGGTCGTCGGCGAACTGGAGACGACGACTGCCGACAATCTGCCGCTGACCGAAGGCGATATGGCGTTCCTGCGGGCGATTGCCGACCGCGTCGGTCTGGCGATTGAGAATGCGCGACTGCTGGGCGAAATCCAGAGCAGTCTCTCCGAAACCTTCGTGCTGTATCAACTGAGCCGTACGCTGGGTGAAGCACAGTCGCTGTCCGATGTGATCGCCGCCATCATCAGCACGATGATGCCGGATGCGGTCGCGGGCTGCATCGCCCTGTTCGATTTTGAAGCCACCACGGGGATGCCGCTGACGATCAGCGCCGACTGGCATGTCAGCAAAACGCTGGATTTGCAGGGCGAACAGCTCGACGCGGATGACCACGCTTTCATGCGGTCTATCAGCAGCGAACAGGTGACGCTGATCGAAGATATTGACCTGGATCGTCGCCTGGATGCGCCGCTGCGCAGCATCCTGGGGCATGGCATGGGGCTGCGCGCCGGGGTCATCGTCCCCTTTAGCGTGCGCGGTCGCTGGCGCGGGGTGATGATCGTCGGTTATGACCATGCACGAACCTTCAGCGAACGCGAAGGTCGTCTGTTGAACGCGCTGATCGACCAGGCGGGCGTCACCATCGATAACCGCGTGCTGCTCAATGAGAACGAAATGGCGCTGACGCAGATCGAGCGCCTTTACAGCGGCAGTCGTGTCGTCAACATGGCGCAGTCCGCGTTGGACGTGGTGCGCGCGGCGGTCGCCACCAACAACGATCTCGCCATCGGGTTTGACCTGGCACTGCTGGAGGGCGACCTCGACGCGACGGGCTACCCCAGCCAGATGCGCATCGTGGCGCGTTCGTTGGGCAGCGACGTGATCGGGGCGGACGAGGTCTATCCGGTCTTACTGAGTGCGGAGTCGCCGCTGCGTTCGCGCGAACATCTCACACTTTCCCTGGACAGCCGCGAAGTGGGAACGAGCGACTTCGCCCGCTACATGCGTCACCATCGCTACCGGTTTGGCATGGTCTTCCCGCTTTACAGCGCCAACCAACCGATCGCGCTCTTCTTTGTCGTCAGCGAAGAACCGCGCTCGGTCGTGGCGGATGACCTGGAAATCTACCGTGCGCTGACCGGGCAGATGAGCACGGTGCTGCAAAACCGTCGCCTGCTCGAACAGACCGCGCAGGCGCTCGACGAAACCCGCCGCCTGTATGATGCCAGCCGCGCCATCGCAGCAGCCGATACCGAAGACGCCATCTACGCGGCAGCCATCGACCCGCTGATCCATACCTCGCCGCTGCTCTCGCGCGCCTCGATCTGGCTGACGAAAGGGAATGAGTCGTATGACGCACCTTTTGTCACCAATGCCTACGACTGGTCGAAGGTCACGCAGACCAACACGCCCGCGCTGCGCATCAGCACCGACATCATCCCGTTTGGGCGTCTGTTCAATGCTTATCGCGCGGCGCTGCGTTACAACCGCCCGAAAGATGAGCTGCCCCCGCTCGGTTTGACAGGGCTGCTGTCCTGGCTGGATAAGAACGACAGTGGCAGCGTCCTGATCGTCCCGCTGCAAACACGTCAGCGCTGGTTGGGCGTGCTGATCCTGGAAAGCGATAAGATCGACTCGTTCAGCGCCCAGGCAGTACCCTTTACTCAGGCGGTCGCCGACCAGCTTGCAGTCGCCATTGACAGCCTGCAATCGTTCAACGAAGCACAGGCGCAGGCGCGGCGTGCCATCGCGCTCGCCGAAGCCGGGCAGGTCGCCAACCGCGTGGGCGCAGACCTGGGGTCGAGCCTGCACGAAGTCTTCAGCCGAATTGCCGATGCTGGCGATTTCAACACCTGGCAGCTCTTGCTGCGCGATGAAAGCGGGGAATGGCTGGAGGAAGTCACGGCGTACATGCCGCGTGCCGAAATCACCCGCAGCACCCGCTACGGCGTTCACACAGTCCAGCATTCGATCATGGATGCGTTCCACAGCCGCAAGGCGGTCATCGTCAACGACCCATCCGGTTATGCGGCTTTCGCGAACCTCTCGCCCGATGCGCGCGCGGAGTTGGGGAAGCATGTTGCTGCTCCTGTGCGTGTCCAGAATGAGGTCCTCGGTGTCCTCTTCTTCGGACGTTATCTCTACTCCGACGACATCAACGAGGACGATGAGCAGTTGGTCGTCACGCTAGCCTCGCAGATCGCGGTCGCGCTGGAAAACCGCCGCCTGCTGCGCAGCGCGGAACTTGAGCGCGAAACCCTTCAGAATATTCTCAATACTCTGCCCGTGGGTGTCATGGTGCTGGATGGTCGCAGTTTGCGCCCCAGTAGCCACAACGAGCAGGCGCAGGCACTGATGGGGCGACCGATTGACCCGAACGCGATGTTCACAGTCGAGGCGTACAACCTGCGGCGCACAGGTACCGATGTGCTGTATCCGGTTTCGGAACTGCCAATTTATGCAGCGCTGAAGAATGGCAAGGGCGCGTTTAGCGATGACGTCTCGATCATTCAACCGGACGGCACCGAGATCGACCTGCTGCTGAACGCGGCACCTCTGTTCGACGAGCGTGGAAACATCCACTCGGTCATCGTCGCCTTCCAGAACATCAGCACCCTGCGCAACCTGGAAGACACACTGCAAGATAACCTGCGTGAGATGATCACGCTCTACGAGACGACGCGCGCGCTTTCGGAAGCGGCTCAGGTCGAGGATGTGCTGGATCTGATCATGTTCCAGCTCTCGCTGCAAAACTCGGATGAGGTCTATCTGCTGATGACTGAGGAGAATGGGCTGCGTCTTGCCCGTTCGCTCAACACGCAGACCGATACGGTGTCGCTGCCGGATCGACTGTTTGCGGCGATCCAATCCCAGTTCATCGGCAATGTTTCCAGCTCCAAACTGATGGCGGCGGAGGACAAAGCTGCGCTTCAGGCACAAGGGATCGCTGCGCTGGTGGTGCTGCCGATGCGTTCGCGCGCGCGTGACAATTCGGTACTGGGCTGGGCGGTGCTGACGTTCAGCACACCGCAGATGTTCTCGCTGGAGCGCGAACAGGCGTTTACGACGCTGGTCGAAAGCGCCGCCGTCACGCTCGACAACCGCTACCTGATCATCAGTACCGAAGCGGCGCTGGCGGAAACGGCTTCGCTGTATTCGGCGACGACGGCACTCAGCCGCGCCGGCAGCCAGGACGATCTGATGCAGGCGCTGGATGCGGCGTTGATGTGGCTCAAGCCCGATTGCCATGCTGCTTATGCCCTGCGTGATGGGACGATGAGCGAGGTCTTCAGCGTCAGCATGGACAACGGACCCATCGACTTCACGAATATTCTGGTCGCGTTGGGCGATCTCCAGGACATTTACGCGGTGCCGGATGTCGACCTGCTCGCGGCGGACGACCCGATCCGGGCATTGATCAAAGCGCTGGGCAACATCCGCTCGCTGATGGTCACCCCGCTGCGCGGTCAGAACACGCTGATGGGCAGCCTCGTCACCGCCTATCACACGCCGCAGTCGCAAAATGAGAATGTGTCGCGCTACCTGCGCTCACTGGCGGACAGCGCTTCGGTCGTCACCGATAACCTCTTCCTGCTCGATCAGATTCAGTCGAACCTGACTGAGACCAGTATGCTCTACCTGGCGAGCCGAGACCTGAGCGATGCGGTCTCTGAGCGCGATATCCTCACTGCCTTCGTCGAACACCTGCTCGACAGCTCGATCACGCGCGCGATGGTCCTGATGCTCAATGAGCGCGGCTGGCAGGAGGCGGGTGCAGTGCTGACGGTGACAGCATCATGGCAGCCCGAGGACTCCGCAATCCCAGACCTGACGGGGATTACGCTGGAGCGGGAAGACTTCCCCGCCTGGTCCGTCTTCGATGTCACCGATGTGGTCGCCATCGAAAACGTGATGACCGACGCGCGGCTGGATGAACCTGCACGGATCAGCCTGATCAACCTGGGGATCGCTGCGTTCAGCGTGCTGCCGCTGCGGTCGTCCGATCGGGCGCTGGGCATTCTCCTGCTGAGTTCGGATCTGCCGTATGTCTACGAGGAAGCGAACCTGCGCGTCTATCGTTCGTTCGCCCGTCAGGCGTCCCTGCGTCTAGAAGCGTCCCGCCTGCTGGCGCAGACGCAGCGCCGCGAGCGTCAGTTGGTCACGTCGGCGCGCGTCAGCCAGCTCGCCAGTACGCTGGAAGAACTGCCGCGACTGCTGCCCACCATCGTCGAGATGATCAAAGACGCCTTCTCCTATGACCACGCACAGATTTTCCTGATGGACGACGACGACCGCTTCGCAGTCCTGCGTGCCAGCACGGGCGAAGCGGGCGAAAAACTGCTCGCCAGAAACCATAAGCTGGAAAAAGGCTCACCGTCGGTCATCGGGCGTGTGACGGCGTCGGGCGAGCCAGTGATCGCGCTCGACACCGCAAGCTCAAAAGTGCCGCATCGTCCCAACCCGCTGCTGCCCAAGACGCGCTCGGAAATGGCGGTGCCGCTGATCCTCAAGGGCGCGGTCATCGGCGCGCTCGACGTGCAGTCCAATCAGTCGAACTTCTTTAACGACGACGATGTGACCGTCCTGACGACGCTGGCAGCGCAGATCAGTGTTGCCATCGACAACGCCCAGTTGTACGACCAATCGCAGTCGCGCGCGAAAGACATGTACTTCCTCTTCACGGTCGCGTCGGCGGCATCCGGGGCAGAAACGGTCGAGGATGCGGCGACCAACATCGTCAACTCGCTCCAGGAACTGCTCAACGCGGCATCGGTGTCCATCTACCTGCCGATCCTCCTGAGCGATGGCGAGACGACGATCACGGAGCTGCGCCCGGCTGCGGTCTCCGGCACGTTGATGCCGCTTTCCGAGATTTCGCAGGTGCGGCTGGATGACCCGACGAACCTGCTGGCGGAATCCGCTTTGGATCGTCGCCCGATGGTGGTCAATCACCTCAGCCAGGAGCCGCGCTACCTGCCGGTTGTCAGCAACGCGGGCGCGGCAATGCTGGTGCCGCTGACGCTGGGCAACGAACTTGTGGCGCTGATCGTGATCGAAGACGAACGCGACGACGCTTTCGAAGATGACGCGCTGACGCTGATCCTCACGCTGTCTGGATCGCTGGCAGCGGCGGTCCAGAACCAGCAGCTCCTTGAGGACTTGCAGCGCTCCAACGAGCAACTTGTCGAACTCGACCGCCTGAAGAGCGATTTTCTGGCGAACATGAGCCATGAACTCCGCACGCCACTCAACTCGATCATCGGCTTCAGCCGCGTGATCCTCAAGGGGATTGATGGTCCGCTGACCGAGATGCAGGAGCAGGATCTGAGCACGATCTACAACAGTGGTCAGCATCTGCTCAACCTGATCAACGACATCCTCGACCAGGCGAAGATCGCGGCAGGGAAGATGGACATGCAGATCGACTACTTCGATCTGAAGCCCGTCATCGATGGGGTGCGTTCGATTGGGATCGGTCTGGTCAAGGACAAGCCGATTGAGATTACCGTCCACCTGGAACCGGGGCTGCCGAAGGCATACGGTGACGAGTTCCGAATGCGCCAGGTCTTGCTCAATCTGGTGTCGAACGCCGCGAAGTTCACCGACGAGGGGTCGATCACGATCAACGCTTACCGGACGGGCGATCTGCATTCCGGTGTTGACATGCTGGCGATTGATGTCGTCGATACGGGGATGGGGATTGCCAACAAAGACCTGCCGCTGCTGTTCGAGGCGTTCCGTCAGGTCGATTCATCGCTGACGAAGACGCATGGCGGCACAGGCTTGGGCTTGCCGATTGCCAAGTCGCTGATGGAGATGCAGGGCGGGACGATCCTGGTCGAATCGACCGTCAACGTCGGCTCGACCTTCAGCATCCGTATCCCGTCGGCACCCATTCCGGTGGAGCCAGAGGCGAGCGATCTGCAAGAAGGTGCCGAACCCGACAAGCATCCGACGGGCGAGACAGGCAGGCTTGACCCGAACGCGCTGCCGCCGCATGTGCTGGCGGCGATGGGCGGTGATACCGCCGCGCCCGCACCGGAGGCGACGCCGGAACGTGTTGCGCAAAACGGCGGCAGCGCCAGCCAGGATACTGCCAGGCAGTTCATCCCGGTGCGGCGTCGCGCGCCGGTTCATATCAAGCGGCAGATCCTGCTGGTCGAAGACAACCTCGACCTGGTCGATCAGCTCCGGCGCACACTTCAGCGGGAAGGCTTCGAGGTCTTCACCGTTTCGACGGCGATGGAGGCGGAAGCGATGGCGAGCGGGCTGCGTCCGACGCTGATCGTGCTGGACGCGGATTTCGCCAGCCACAGCGGGTGGGCGCTGCTGGAGCGCTTCCAGGGGCGCGACGATACGGTGGATACGCCGATCATCGTGCTATCGCTGGCGGAAGAGACACAGCGCGCGCATAACCTCGGCGCGTTCCGCTTCATTCGCAAGCCGTTCATGCCGGAAACGCTGGCGGATGCGACGCGCGAGGCGGAACAGGCAGCGCGTATCGAGCGCATTCTGATCATTGACGATGACGACAAGAGCGCCCGACTGTTGAAAGACCTGCTGGGCGAAACCGGCAGCTTCCGCATTTACCATGCCGCCAATGGCGTCGAGGGGGTATCGATGGTGGCGCGCCGCCGACCCGACCTGGTCATCTGCGACCTGCGGATGCCGGAGATGGATGGCTTCAAGGTCATTCAGGAGCTGCGCAGCAACCCGGAAACCGCCGACATCCCGATTATGGTGGTGACGGGCGATACGCTCAACCAGCACGAAATCTCGCAGCTTTCGGAGATGAAGGTCATCTACAAGCCAGACATTGATATGGAAGGGCAGCGGGTTTTCCTGGACAATGTGAAAGACCAGTTGTCGAAACACAACGGGGATAATTGAGTTTGCAGACCAATACGACACGCCATATCGACCTGGAATGCCTGCACTGCGGCGAACGTGTGCCCCTGGATAAGCATGTGGCAGGCTGCCCGCGATGTGGCGAAAACATCCTCGAGGCGCGATACAACCTCGACCAAATCGATGCAAGATCCTGGCAGGCGGCGCTCACTCAGCGCCGCCATACGTTGTGGCGCTACCACGAGGTACTGCCGATCTATAACACGCACAACATCGTCACGATGGGCGAGGGCGGCACGCCGCTGATCAAATCGCAGGCGCTGGCGAGCATGTTGGGGCTGCGCAACCTGTATCTGAAGGACGAACGCCAGGGACCGACCAACAGCTTCAAGGATCGGCAGGCGACGGTGGCGATCTCGGCGATGCGCGAGATCGGTGTGGACGAGGTCGTCGTCGCCAGCACGGGCAACGTCGCCATCGCCTATGGCGCGTACTGCGCGCGCGCGGGGATCAAGCTGTGGGCGTTCTTCCCCGCCAGCACGCCGGGTGCCAAGATGCGCGAGGCGGCACTGTATGGCGCGGAGGTCATCAAGATCGGCGGCACGTACGATGAAACGAAGGAGATCGCCGCGCGCTTTGCCAAGAGCAAGGGCGTCTTCCTCGACCGGGGGATCAAGAGCGTCGCCGCCATCGAAGCGATGAAGACGATGGCATACGAGATCGCGCAGGATTTGGGCGAAGAAGAGGTCATCGGTGCCCCCTGGCGCGCCCCGGATTGGTTCCTGCAGGGGGTCAGCGGCGGCATGGGTCCTATCGGGGTCGCCAAGGGCTTCCGCGAGATGCACGCGCTGGGTCTGATCGACCGCCTGCCGAAGTTCGGCATCATCCAATCGACCGGCTGCGCGCCGATGGTGGACGCCTTCGTGCGTGGGCAGCGCATCGCCACGCCCGTGACCGACCCGCAGACCGTCATCGCCACGCTGGCGACCGGCAATCCTGGGCGCGCCTATGAACTGCTATATGACTATGTGCGCGAGAACGGCGGCACCTTCGCTGATGCCAGTGATGAGGAGGCGTTCGACGCCATTCGCACGGTCGCGCGGCTGGAGGGTATTTCGGTCGAGCCGGCGACGGGGGTGACGTTCGCCGGGCTGTACAAGATGGTGCAGGCGGGGGTCATCCATCCGGACGAGGTGGTGGTCGTCAACGTCAGCGGGCACACGCTGCCGGTCGAGCGCGAAATCCTGGGCGAGCAGTGGCAGCGGCAGGTCGATGTGCAGCGCAGCTTCGCCAGCCCGCAGCTCCCGGAAGACAAGCTGATGAGCGCACTTGACCACATCGAGGGCAAGATCCGGCGTGTCGCCGTCATCGAAGACAGCCCGGATGCCGCGCGGTTGCTCCAGCGGCTGCTGGTGGCGCGCGGGTACGAGGTGATGCTGGCGAGTGATGGGCGCGTCGGGCTGCAAATGCTGATCGGCGATAAGCCCGACCTGGTGATCACCGACCTGATGATGCCGGATGTCGATGGCTTCACGGTCATCGAGGCGATGAAGGCGGACGCCGAATTGCAGAGCATCCCGATTGTCGTCATCACCGCCAAGGAGCTGACCGCCAGCGACCGCGAGCGCCTGAGCGGGCAGGTCGAGAAGGTGCTGCAAAAAGGCTCGACCATCGACGAGGACTTCATCGATACGCTGGTGGATAAGTTGTAGGACAGGACTGAATGCGGAGAAAAAGACGAAACAGGTCTTTTCTCAGCACTCAGTCCTCAGTACTCGTCACTTTAGAGGCACAGCTCCGCCATCGTCCGCAGGTCGTCCACGCTGTAAACGCTGATGATGAGCGTCGTGATCGGCGACGCCTTCCACAACGCCAGGCGGTCGGCGATGCGCGCGCGCGACCCAACCAGCGCTACCGCATCGACCATCTCGTCCGGCACCGCCATGATGGCGTCCACCTTATTGCCCGCCAGATACAACGCCTGGATCTTCTCCGCGGCGTCTTCGTAGCCGTAGCGCACTGCCAGATCGTAGTAGAAGTTCTTGCCGCGCGCGCCCATCCCGCCGACGTACAACGCGATCTGCGGGCGCACCCGGTCGCGCGCGCTTTGCAGGTCGTCGTCGATGATGACCGTGACGGCAGGCGCGATGTCGAAAGGCTTGTGACCCCTCCCTAAATCCCTCCCCACTGGCGTGGAGAGGGACTTTGCGGGATCGTCTTCGCCCCCTCTCCACGCCAGTGGGGAGGGGGTTGGGGGGAGGGGTTCACCTGCGCTCTTAACCAACCCCGCCTCGACCGCCGCGCGGAACACGCCGTCGTAGTGCTCCGGCGCGAAGAAGATCGGCAGCCAGCCATCGGCGATTTCGGCGGCGAGCTGGACGTTCTTGGGTCCGATGGCGGCGAGGTAGATCGGGATGTGCGGCGCGGGCGCGAGGATCGACTTGAGCGGCTTGCCCAGCCCGGTCGCGTCGTCGCCGCGATAGGGGATGGTGTAGTGCTCGCCTGCGTATTCGAGCGGCGCTTCGCGGCGCATGATCTTGCGCACGATCTCGACATATTCGCGCGTCTTGACGAGCGGCTTGCCATAGGCGACGCCATGCCAGCCTTCGACCACCTGCGGACCCGATAAGCCCAAGCCGAGCAGCACGCGCCCGCCGGAGAGCTGATCGAGCGTCATGGCGGTCATGGCGGTGTTGGCGGGGGTGCGCCCTGGCATCTGCATGATGCCCGTGCCGAGCTTAATGCGCTGGGTGTGCGCGCCGATCCACGCCAGCGGCGTCACGGCATCCGAGCCATACGACTCGGCTGTCCAGATCGAGTGAAAGCCCAGGCGGTCTGCCTCCTGCACCAGCGCGAGCGGCAGCTCCATCTTCGAACCGGAATAGCCAATATTGAGTCCCAGGCGCATGAAATAATCTTTCGCACTCAGAAATCGAATGCGGGAGATTATATCTCATCCCCTTGCCGTGATCTCTTCCAGCATCAGCTTTCCGATACGGTCTGCCTGGTTCACCACCACATCGACTCCCATCGTCGGCGTGTACATCCAGGCGTTCTTTGGGTTATTAACGCGCCCGATCACGCGCGAGACGCCATACTCAAAGCGCGCCAGCGTCGCCGCCACCAGGTTGGTCTCGTCCGATCCCGTCACTGCCGCCAGCGCATCCGCCTGAGTGATGCCCGCCGCTTGCAGCACACGCGGGTCGGCACCATCGCCGTAGACGAGGATGTCTGGCGACAGGTCATGCTCCAACTGATGCAGATGCGCCGGGCGCAGCTCAATCACTTTCACCTCATAATCCGCGTCCAGCAGCAGCCGCGCCAGATATGCCCCGACTTTGCCCCCACCCACCACGATTGCCCGCATGATGTTGCCTCTCTTTTCGTATGGCGGACGAGGCATGCCTCCGTGCCCCCACCGACCACCCGACGTGCCTGTAGGAAAGACGCATGCGTCGCCCGTGCCGCCCCAATCGATCGCGTCGTTTACCCCACCCGAATCATTCGCTGGAGCCGCTCACTGCCGCTGGACATCGCCGCGACATAGGCACAGTCACCCGCTTCCAGCGTCAGCCCCGAGGTGGGGAAGAGGGCGCGCCCGTGCCGCACGACCGCGATCACCTGGGTCTCATTGACGATATTTAGCTCGCGCACACTGTGCCCGACCAGCGCGGATGGAATATCCACGCACATCACATCCATCTCGCCGCCACCCAGTGTCAGCACCGATTGCAGATGCCCGTGCGTCAGAATGTCCGCCGTGCGCTGGATCGTCCAGTTGGTCGGCGCGACGGTCTGCAAACCCAGGCGGCTGAAGACATCCGCCTGCGCCGGGTTGGCGATGCGCGCGACGACATTCGGAACATGAAAGAATCGCCGCGCCACATTGGCGACGACGATGTTGGTCTCATCGTCGGGTGTGGTCGCCGCCAGCCCGTCGGCAGTCTCGATCTTCGCCTGGAGCAGGACATCGCGGTCGAATTCGACCCCGGTAATGAACCTGCCCGCGAAGGTCACGCCCAGGCGGTCACGCGCAGCAGGGTCACGATCGATGACCGTGACGGTGTGCCCTTGCTGCGCCAGCAGCAGCGCCAACCCCGACCCGACTTTTCCGCAGCCCGCGATGATCATGTGCATTTAATGACTCGCTTTCCGGCGCGCATGTCGCCGTCGCAGCATCCACTTGCGAAGTTCATCCGCGATCAACAGCGCGGGCGTCCAGGCGAAAAGGAATACCCAATACTGCGCCGGGAACGCTGCCGTGCCCATGACCGCTTGCAGCGGCGGCAGATAGACGACCGCCAGCAGTAGGACAAGCTCGGTGGCAATGCCGATCCAGACGAGACGGTTATTGAAGAGTGGCAGGCGCACAACCGACTGCATCTCGGTGCGCTGCGCGAACAGGTTGCCGATCTGGGTCGTGACGACGACCGCCAGCGTCATCGCCGTCGCCGCCAGGTAAATCGTCCCGCTGTCCGGCAGGTCGATCCACTGCCCGGCGTAACCATTCGTCCAGTAGTAGAAGTAAAAGGCGATCATGGCAATCGCACCCTGGATCATCCCCAGGTAGCCATAGGCGCGCAGCAGCAGCGCGCGCGTGATGACATGCGCGCTGCGGTTGCGTGGCGGGCGCTGCATGATGCCGGGTTCGGGGGCTTCCGCGCCCAGCGCCAGCGCGGGTACCAGGTCAGTGCCGAGGTCAATCGCCAGGATCTGCATGATGGTCAGCGCCAGCGGGATGCGCCCGCCGCTGAAGGCGAAGGCGATGAAGGGCACCGCCTCCGGCATGTTGCTGGTGAAGATGTAGGTCAGAAACTTCTTGATATTGGCATAGACGGCGCGCCCTTCTTCGACGGCATTGACGATGGAGGCGAAGTTGTCGTCGGTCAGGATCATGTCCGCGGCTTCTTTGGCAACATCCGTCCCATTCACGCCCATCGCCACGCCGATATCCGCTTTCTTGAGCGCAGGTGCGTCGTTGACGCCGTCGCCGGTCACCGCGACGATCTCGCCCATCTCCTGAAGCGCCGTCACGACCTTGAGCTTGTGTTCCGGCGCGACGCGTGCCAGGATGACTTCCTCGCGCAGATGCATCCTGAGATCGTCCAGACTCATCATATCGAGATCGCCGCCGCTGATGATCTGCGGTGCTGCCGTCTTGACGATGCCGATGCGCCGGGCAATGCTCAATGCGGTCAGCCCATAATCGCCCGTCATCATGATGATGCGGATTCCCGCCTGGTGGCAGGTCTGCACGGCGGCGGTGACTTCCGGGCGCGGCGGGTCCATCATCGCCAGCAGCCCCAGGAACGTCAGATCCTGTTCGACCGTTTCGGCTTTGAGGCTGCCGAGCGTCTTGACCTCGCCGAGATCGCGCTCTGCTACTGCCAGGACGCGCAGCCCGGCGCTCGCCAGCGCGTCGTTGTCCGCCAGCACGCGGGCGCGCCATGAGTCGTCAAGCGGCATGACCTCGCCGTTGAGAGCGATCTGCGTACAGAGGCTGAGGACTTCTTTGGGCGCGCCTTTGACGTGGGCGGTGTACAGCCTGCTGTTCGCCACCTGATGGAGCGTCGTCATGCGCTTGCGCGCGGAGTCGAAAGGCAGTTCGCGCACGCGCGGCAGTCGCGCCGCTTCCGCATCGAGATCGAGACCGCCTTTAAGCGCGGCGACCTTGAGCGCAGCTTCGGTCGGGTCGCCCAGTATCGCCCAAGCGCGCCCGTCGGCGGGGGGCAGCAAGCGCGCGTTGTTGCACAGCGCCGCGCCGCGCAGCAGCGCGTGCAGGTCTGCCGGTTTGAATTCGCCTTCCTGCCCAATCTGTCCCTGCGGGCTGTAGCCAACGCCGCTCACGGGCAGCAGGTGTCCGTCGCTCCAGATCGTCGTGACGGTCATCTCGTTCTGCGTCAGCGTCCCGGTCTTATCGGTGCAGATCACGCTGGTGCAGCCAAGCGTCTCGACCGCCGAAAGCCGCTTGATCAACGCTTTGCGGCGCGCCATGCGCTGGACGGCGAGCGCCAGCGAGAGCGTGACCGTTGGCAGCATCCCCTCCGGGACGAAGGCGACAATCATGCCCATCGCAAAGATGAAGCTCTCCAGCAGCGTGACCTGCGTGAACAGGATCAGCAGCAGGAAAAAGATCACGCCGACCAGCACCGCTACCAGGGTCACCGTTCGTGTCGCCGCGATCATTTCTTTTTGCAGCGGGCTTAGGTCGTCATCCATGCCTTGTGTAATGCCCGCGATACGCCCAAACTCGCTGCTCATCCCCGTCGCGCTGACGACGGCTTCGCCGCTGCCGGCGACGACGGTTGTCCCTGCGAAGAGCAGGTTTGGCATTTCGACGGTCGTGAGATGTTCGTCGATGACCGCCCCGGTCGTCTTGCGCACCGGGTGCGATTCGCCCGTGAGGGTCGATTGGTCGATGCGCAGCTCTGCCTGCTGGATCAGGCGCGCATCTGCCGAAATGCGGTCGCCTTCCGCGATGCAGATCAGGTCGCCGGGCACGAGCGCCTCGGCGCGAATACGCTGCTTCTGCCCATCGCGGATCACGGTCGCTTCGTTGGGAAGCAGTTTGCGCAGCGCTTCGGTCGCTTTTTCGGCACGGAACTCCTGCCAGAAGCTGAACACGCCATTGATCAGGTTGACCATCCAGATGGCAATCGCCAGTTGGGGAAGCTGTGCAACAAGCGCTGCAAGACCACCCACCCAAAGCAGGAGCGCCATCAGATGCGTGAAGTTAAGCGCGAATCTGACCAGGATTGGCGTCTTCCGGGGCGGTCGCAGCGTGTTCAAGCCAACCTGCTCCAGACGATGTGCGGCTTCCGCCTGGGTCAATCCGCTGGGTTGGCTCTTTAGGGCGACGAATACGTCGGGCGTAGGCAGTCTGCTCAGAGGTTGAGCAGGATGGTTCACTGCCCCGGCAGGAGGTGCTGTATAGGCATTCATGGTTCGCACGCTGCTGACACTGACGCATGAGTACATCAGCGCCAACATTTCCCATTCTACAGCGGTACTGCCTCATGTGTCGTCATGACGTTTGTAATAGGATTTGCAACTCGTGCCCCGGCATCATCGTATACACCTAACATCGGCGTCGAAACGCACCGAGGGGGAGTCATGGGACAGCACGACGACTGCTATCAGTCCATCATCCGCGCGGTGTATGGGCGCTGGCGACGGCGTGGGAAGTGAACGTGCGGAATGTCAAGCGCAAGCGAGGATGTGATGAACGACTATCCCGATCTCGATTACACCGCCATTCGCAAACGCGCCGAACGCCGCCTGGCGCTGCGTCTGAGCGCCATCATGCACATCATGAGTATCATAATGCTGTCGCCAAGCCTCTATAACACTGGAATAGAATACTACTGGTTTGTCGTCTTCATGCTGCACATGTTCTATTGGCTCTACAGCGAGCTGCGTGCCCGTGCCGTGCGCAAAGAGATCGAACGCGAGGAGCGGCGCTGGCTGATGCGGCAAAGCGGCGGCGAGATCGCCAAGCGCAAGCGCGATGACGCGGCATATCGCCTGGCGGACGACGGCGAGCTGGTGGAGATCGATGCCACAATCCTGGGAGAAGAGAGCCGCAAACGCAGGTTATAAGTCGTGATCCGTTCGCAGGACAACCCCTATCCCGGCGTCAACGCCCATCTCCACAGCTTGTGGCAGTCGCGCGGCGGTTGGCACGAGTTTCATTCGCTTTATCTGGCAAACCTCTACACGGAGATCAAGCCGCGCCTTCTGGAGATGGGCTACACCGCCGCGCTTGAATCCTCGATGTCCACTAGATGTGCGCAATCAGCACAGAGCGGGCAACGCGACATCAATCTCGTTACCCGTCACTCCTTACCCCTCAATACGGCGGGCGCTGCGGCTCCGGGATCTCCTCGATGAAGCGATCCCGCGGTGTCCCCTCGGCAATCCAACCGATGGGATCGTCGCTGCCGCCAAAGACCTGCACCTGCCACCAATTGAAGTTATCGCGGCAGACCGGACCGTCGAGCACTGTCAACTGCACACCCCCCACCAGCGACGCCAGCAGCGGCGCGCGTTCGCTCGGCGCGCTGCGCAGGCTGCGAACGATGCCGCCCGTGCTGCGGACGACCATGCGCTGTTCCGGGATCAGGTTGAGCGGCGGCAGGCACTCCGCGAGCGCGAAAAGGGGACGGGTCTCCGGTTCGATCAGGTAGTCGTAATCGGGTCCCTCGCTGATCCAGCCCTGGATGATCGTGTCGGTCGTCTCGAAGGGCGCTTCGACCTGCCAGTAGTTCAAGCCGCCGCTGCATCGCGGTCCGCCGATGACAGGCAGCAGCGACCCGGCAGGCGAAACGGTCAGCACGCGCGCGTCCTCGCTTGGCTCCTCGCGCAGGCGCACCCCTTGCAGCAGGCGCACGCGCTCGCCGATGCGGATGTCCTGGGCGGACACGCATGGCACGGGATTGTCGGCGTCGGTGATCAGGCTGATGAAGTAGTTATCTGGTCTGCCTTCGGCGACCCAGGCGAGCGCGCCCAAGCCGCGCACGCGCCACCAGTTGAAGCCGTCGGCGCAGACAGGTCCTTCGGTGATGAAGGCGCGTACGGGGAGCGCGAAATAGTTGACGACCGCGCCGCTGGCGGTGGGCAGGTTGCGCAGGTTAATGCCGCCGCGAATGCCGATCTCATCGCCTACACCCAGGGGCAGCGGCGAGAGGCAGACGCCGGGCGGCAGCGTGGGCGCGGCGGTCGGCGTGAGGATGATGGTGACAATGACGCCGGGCGGGAAGAGTGTGGCTTCCGGCTGCACCTGGGCGCGGGTGTTCATCGGCGCCAGCAGCAGCGCAGCTATGCAGATGCCGAGCAGCCCGGCAAGAAATCCCCATCGACGCATACGACCCCCTCGGTGGACAGCGTAATGATGCGCTGGTTTCTATTGTAGCGGGTTTTCGGCGCGGATGCGCTCCAGGAGCGTGTGGATCTTCGCCTGGTCGTACGTGCGATAGCGCTCGAAGGTGACCGGATCGACGGCGTAATCGACCGGCAGACTGAACGCGCGCCGTGCCTCAAACGTCCCGTTATAGACAGCGTTGCAGTCGAGGGTGATTTCGGCGCTCGCGCCCAGCGGTATTGGCACCCACGGCAGCGGCGTATCGACCCCTGCACCGTACCATTCAAACTTCCCCTGGCTGCTGCTCGGATAGGGCGTACTGATGGCGATCACGTAGGGATAAGCGCCCGGCGCATCGTCGGCATAGCTGGGGATGCGCCACAACACAGGTGGCAGGTGATGCAGATAATCGATTTCGACCATCGCCACGCCGCTGTTCAGGGTGTGCTGGCGTCTGCGTCGATAGTGGGCAAAGTCGCCCAAAGGCGGCTTATTGCTGGGCGAAAGCAGCTCGATACGTGTGACGGGCTTGCCCGGCAGATCGCCCGGCTGTGTCATCTCGTATATGACCACACCCATCAGCGCTTCTTCGTCGTCGATCAGCGTCTCTGCCAGCGGCAGCACGGCGGTGGGCATGGAGCCAGCGTGTTCGGTCATGGGCGCAGGTATCGGCGCGGTCTGGAAGATGCTGACGTCCGGGCGAACGATGCGCGAGGGTTCAGCGATACCCGCATAACTGATTTGCAGCGATTTCTCCGACAGCACGTAGAAATTGGGCGGAAGCAGCACGTCCAGCGCGCGGGCGATCTCCTCGATATGGCAGGCGTGAAAGCTCTCCCAGCCATTCCCAGGCAGTTGCAGGAAGCTGTTAAGGTGAGCATTCACACCGGGATAGAGGTTTTTTTTCGCATGGATGGGCATAGGGTTCGCTCCGCACACCATATGCGCCTATTGTACAGCGAACGGGCTAATCGGGCGTGACGCCGAAGCGGTTGAGCAGCTCGACGATGGCGGTGTTGTAGCCGCTCGCGGATTCTTCCAGAACGCGGATAGCGTGCGTACTGGCGAGATAGCCATCAAGGGCGTCAGGGACTTTGCCGCGCCAATCATGGGAGTCGTAGACAAAGCCGCCATGCCAAACTGGAATAATTTCGATCTTCGCCTCAAGTGCCCATTCGATTTCACGGACAACGTACTCTGATGTCAGCGTTTCCGGTGCGAGCAGGAGGATGAGGGCGTCATAACCCTTGATGCGCTCCTGCAATCCCGCGTGCCACGCCTCGCCTGGAACCAGCGCCATGTCGATGAATGGTTCCATGCCCGCTGCCTTCATACGCGCGACGATCAGCAACCCTAACGCACTGCTCGATTTGCGCTGATAGGAGATAAAGATGTTGACTGGCTGTGAGTCTGCTAGCAGATCAAATGCACTTTTTGCAAGGATGTTATCTGCGTTGATAAATCCAAATGCTCGCAATAACGCCGGTTTCGCACATTCAAAATCCCACCGTCGCAAAACGTAAACTAAGAAATGCCGATGCCAATCTTCGCGCGTTTCATAAGCGCCTCTTCGAAATCCGCGTACCCAGTTTGGGGAAACAAGGATTTCTTCGACGGAAACGGTTTCATCTTTGGAGAGACGAGTCAAACGGTCAGTTGGAGAGATCCGCACATGCTGAGACAAATGATTTGCGGACCAGAATTCCTCAGTTGCACCCTCTGCTAACTCGCGCGCATATGTCTTGACTCGTGCTATCTTGTCGCTCGGCATCGGGCGTGCACACACTTTCTCCAGCCACGCCTGAAAGCGGGCATCATTGTCATCTGCGATGTCGGTCATGTGTTGTATCCTCGGTTATAGGTGTCATGACACAGACGAGTTTACTACGCCCGCCGATGAAATCGACGGGCTACAACGACACCGCCCCCTGCGGGGGCTGAATCCAATGCTACGCGACTCAGCCTGCGGAGCAGGCGCGCGCATGTAGCCGGGGCATTTCATGCCTCGGCGGCGGCACGGCGAAACGATCATGGTGCGCGGCGGCGGGCAGACACATGGGTCTGCCCCTACAGACACACATTCCCCGTCGCGCCTCTGGAAGCCCCTCTCCCAGGTGTACTCACCGTTCGGGAGAGGGGTTGGGGGTGAGGGCGATTCCCTACACGCTCACCGCCGGGCGGTATTCGCCCCAGACTTCGCGCAGCGTGTGGCAGCACTCGCCGAGGGTCACGTCGGCTTCGACGCACTCGACCAGCAGCGGCATCAGGTTGTCGTTGCCTTTCGCCGTCTCCGCCAGCCGCGCCCGCAGCGCCGAGACGCGCTCGTTATCGCGCTCGGCACGCAGCGCTGCCAGCCGTGCGCGCTGCCCCGCCTCAATCACCGGATCGACACGCAGCAGCTCCGGATCAGCCTCTTTTTCGACCGTGAACTTGTTCACGCCGACGATGACCGCCTCGCCCTTTTCGACCGCGCGCAGGTAGTCATATGCCGCGTCCTGGATCTCGTTGTTGACGAAGCCCGCCTCAATCGCCGCCAGTGCCCCGCCCAGCTCGTCAATGCGGGTGATGTATGCTTCTGCGCGCTGGAGAATTTGCTGCGTCAGATATTCCACGACGTAGCTTCCCGCCAGCGGATCGACCGTGTCGGCGATGCCGCTTTCGTAGGCGATGATCTGCTGCGTGCGCAGCGCGACCTGCACCGCTTTCTCGGTCGGCAGCGCCAGCGCCTCGTCCATGCTGTTGGTATGCAGCGACTGCGTACCGCCCGCCACCGCCGCCAGCGCCTGGATGGCGACGCGGACGATGTTGTTCATCGGCTGCTGTGCGGTCAGCGTGCTGCCGCCGGTCTGCGTGTGGAAGCGCAGCTTCCAGCTTTCCGGCTTCTGCGCGCCAAAGCGTTCGCGCATGATCTTCGCCCACAGCGCGCGCGCGGCGCGAAACTTGGCGACCTCTTCGAGGAATTCGTTATGGGCGTTGAAGAAGAACGAGAGCTGCGGCGCGAAATCGTCCACATCCAAGCCCGCGTCAATCGCCGCCTGCACGTAGGCGATGCCATCCGCCAGCGTGAAGGCGACCTCCTGCACTGCCGTGCTGCCCGCCTCGCGGATGTGATAGCCGCTGATGCTGATGGTGTTCCAGTGCGGCACATCGCGCTTGCAGAAGGCGAACAGGTCGGTGATCAGGCGCATCGACGGCTTGGGCGGGAAGATGTACGTGCCGCGCGCGATGTACTCCTTGAGGATGTCGTTCTGCACGGTGCCGCGCAGCTTATCGGCGCTGACGCCCTGCCCTTTGCCGACCGCGATGTACATCGCCAGCAGCACGGTCGCCGGGGCGTTGATCGTCATGCTGGTCGAGACCTGGTCGAGCGGGATGCCCTCGAACAGCCGCTTCATGTCGCGCAGCGAGCTGATCGACACGCCGACCTTGCCGACCTCGCCGAGTGCCATCGGGTCGTCGGCGTCGTAGCCGATCTGCGTCGGCAGGTCGAAGGCGACCGATAAGCCGCTCTGCCCCTGCGACAGCAGGAAGCGATAGCGGGCGTTGCTCTCTTCGGCGGTGGCGTAGCCCGCGTACTGGCGCATCGTCCAGAAGCGGCTGCGATACATCGTCGGCTGGATGCCGCGCGTGAAGGGGTACTCGCCGGGGAAGCCGAGATCCGCTTCGTAATCGAGCGGGGTATCGTCGGGCGTGTAGGCGGCGTCGAGCGGGATGCCGGACGTAGTGGTGAAGGGCGAGCGGCGTTCCGGCGCTTTTTGCTGTGCCCGCATGAGGACGTTTTGCTGCCAGCGCTGCTTGGCATCATGGACGCGCGAGACTGCCATGAGTGGACTCCTGGGAAAAATGACAATAGCAGATCATTCTCGATTCAATCCCAGGCGTGCCATTCGTGCAAATGATCTTGGGCATGTGGGCGGGGGATGAAGATCATGTTTGGGGGGATGCGTACAGCTTCATAAACTCATATAATTGCGTTGAGAGGGTTATATGAGGAAATCGTAATGGAAATGCTGAAGCAGCGCCTGGCAGCATGGGATGACCTGGATGAGTTCCTCACCTCTTCGCCCACCCTTCAGCAAATTCTTGACTATCGCCCTTCGGAGGCTGCACAAGCGCGCGTCCGTGAGCTGCTGCAATTGAACCGCGAGGGCAACCTCAGTCCAACAGAGAACGCCGAACTCGATGACTATCTGGTATTGGAAAACTTCATGCGCCATTTGAAGATCAAGGCGCTCGCCAAACTCCAGAAATGACCTATATTCCGCCTATTGTCCGGCGTCAGGTTGGTGAGCGTGCTCAACACCTGTGTGAGTATTGTCGCTTTCCGGAACTTGTCAGCATCTTTCCTCACGAGGTCGATCATGTCGTCGCCACCAAGCACAAAGGCGAGACGACGTTCGAAAACCTAGCGTTGAGCTGCTTTCATTGCAATCGTCACAAAGGCAGCGACCTGACTTCGATAGACGACCAGACAGGAGATATAATACCCCTGTATAATCCGCGTAAAGATGTCTGGTCGGAGCATTTTCGTCTCAAGGATGCGAGCATCGAAGGCATTACCGCGCAAGGGCGTGTGACGGTAGAACTGCTCCACTTTAATGACCCTGATCAAGTCAGTCAACGAGCGGCGCTGATCACTGTTGGGCGCTATTCGTAGAAGTTAGGCGTCATGGAGAAAGCCCCCGCAGGGGGTGCACCCCCTGCGGGGGCATTTCATGCCTCGGCGTCGCTTCCCAATTCATCCACCCCGGAGTTCCGCCTATGTCCACCCTATACCCTCTCCTCGTACGTCTCGACGCCATCGGCGCGGCGCTGGAACGCAGTGGTCACGCGCTGGCGCTGCTCGGCTTGGGCTCGGTTGGGCTGGAGACGGCGCGCATCGACGCCTATTCTGATCTCGACTTCTTCGCCATCGTCGAACCGGGTTACAAAGCACGTTACCTCGACAACCACGACTGGCTGGAAAGCGCGCATCCGGTCGCCTACGCCTTCCGCAACACGGTTGATGGGTTTAAGCTGCTGTATGCCGATGGAATCTTCTGCGAGTACGCCGTCTTCGAGCCGGACGAACTGGCGGCGATCCCGTTCAGCCCCGGTCGCGTGGTGTGGAGCGCGCCCGGTTTTGACACGTCGCGCCTGACGCCGACGCCGCGACCGCCTTCGGAGAAGTCGGTCGAATGGTGCCTGGGCGAGGCGCTGACCAATCTCTATGTCGGGATGCAGCGCTATCGTCGCGGGGAAAAGCTGGCGGCGATGTTCCTCGTCCAATGCTACGCCGTCACGCGCATTGCGGAGCTTGCCGCGCAGATCGAAGCACCCGCCGCGGGTTACGCTGATGCGTTCGCGGCGGAGCGGCGCTTCGAGGCGCGCTTTCCGGGCATCGCCGCGCAATTGGCGGCGTTGGCGCAGGGTTACGAGCGCACGCCGGAGTCTGCGCGTGCGATCCTGGCGTTCCTCGACGCGCACTTTGCCGTCAACGCGGCGATCAAGGCGGAGATTGAAAAGCTGCTAGGGTAGTCTTTGCCTACCCTGCGTCTCCCACAATCTCGATTTCGGTCTCCAGCGTCACGCCGGTCTGCTCTGCTACCGTCGCCTGCACGCGCGTGATCAGCGCTTCGTAGTCGGCGGCGGTCGCCGTGCCGGTGTTGATGAAGAAGTTGGCGTGGACGGGCGATACCTCCGCGCCTCCGATGCGCAGCCCCTTCAGCCCGCAGCTTTCGATCAGGCGTCCGGCGTAATCGCCCGGCGGATTCTTGAAGATGCTGCCCAGGCTGGCACCCGGCGGCTGCGTCTTCTTGCGATGTGCGACGAATGACTCCATCCGCGCGTTGATGGCGCTGGAGTCGTCGCGGGTGAGCTGAAGTCTTGCCGATAAGACCAGAGGTCTTGTAGGGACGGCATTCATGCCGTCCGTCACGGTTGGTGTCGAGATTTTCTTGAGCACCGACGTGCGGTAGCCATAGCCCATTTCATCGCGGGTCAGCGTGTAGCGCCCGCGTGAAAAATCGTACAGATCGACCGCCACGACGTTGCCCGCCATATCGCCGCCGTGCGCGCCCGCGTTGTTGACGACTGCGCCGCCGACCGTGCCCGGTACGCTGACCGCCCACTCGAAGCCCGCCAGCGCGCGCGCGGCGCATCTGCGCGCCAGCACGGTCAGCGCGTGCCCGCTGGTCACGTCGAGCGTCCCGTCGTCGTGGAACTGCACATCCCCGACGCGGTTGATCAGCACCAGCCCGCGTATGCCGCCATCGCGCACCAGCACATTCGCGCCGCCGCCCAGGAAGCGCAGCGGTACGCCCTGCGTCCACGCCGTGCGGACGACGGTCACCAATTCGTCGATGGACTGGCGAGCGACATACAGCAGATCGGCGGGACCGCCCAGCCGCGCCGCTGTGTAGCGTGCCAGCGGTTCATTGCGCAGCAGACGCGCCGAAAACGGAAAGGGAAGCTCAAGATTCATCGTCTAATTCCGTTTGTCGATGCTGGCGAGGACGTTGCGGGCGGCATCCGCCATTTCGCCATCCGGGAACTCGTCGAGAAGCTGCTGGTAGCGCTCGCGCGCTTTGCCGTACTTCTTGAGCTGTACGAAGGCATAGCCGATGTTGTTGAGCGCCATCTCGCGGTACGAAAGCGCCGACGGACTGAGCAGCGTCAGCCAGCGGAAGTTGTCCAGCCAGGGGAAGCGGGCGAACAGCGCATAGCTCCGCTCGAACTGCTGGATGGCGGGCGCGAAGGCATTGGCGCGCAGGAACTGGATGCCCGTGCGGTGCGCCCGCAGGATCACCAGCATCGACAGCCGAGACCAGATCAGGTAAATCGCCGCGCCAACCAGCAGCGGCATGAACGGCGTGCTATCAGTCGGGATGACGAGATAGAGCAGGGCGATCATCGCCGAGACGGTGATGATTTGCATGATGATGAATGTCTGGCTGTATGCGCCGACGGTGGTGGTTTTTTGGCTCATTGGGTGGTCGATCAGCTTGCATCCAGGACAGGTACGGACTCAAGTCGAATGGGCTGCGTCCCGTTCTGAATCAGATCGATTACACGGTCATGCGCATCTGGCGTATAGTAAACTTCGCCGCATTGTTCGCAGACCAGCGCAGGCAAATTCTCGATGATGTACCAATGCCCATCGTACTCCTGAACGCGGGTGACACGCTCCGGTTTGAGTTTGCCTTTGCAATACAGACAGTCGCTCATGGCGCTTTCCTCGTCTTCCAATCGTCTTCCCATTCGTCCGGCTTTGGCTCGTATACAGTGATGATCTTGATACTTTCCGGATAGCTCACTTGGATATGCAGTATACGCCCGGATTCTGTAACTCCCATCAGCAAGCAGCTTGGACCATACTTGTCATTCGGATAATCCTCGATCACTTCGGAAGCTGCGACCGCCTCTTCAATCTCAGCACTCTTGATCAGTCGTTTTGCTGCTCTATCCGAGCCATGCGCAGTGAAGATGTAGGCTTTTGCAGCAAATTGATCTTTGATGCGTTTCAGGACAACGAGCTCGGTCATGCGGCGGGCTTTCGTCCTTCGAGTTGGGCGATGTCCTTGTCGATCTCGTCCTTCAGACGCGACTGCGGGAATTCCGCCAGCAGCTTCGCCCACTCCGCCTGCGCGCCCGCCGTGTCGCCCATCTGCAAACGGCAGAAGCCGATGTTGAAGCGCGCCATCTCGCGGTACGAAATCGCAGAGCTGTCCAGGCAGACCAGCCAGCGCAGGTCATCGACCCAGCGCGACGCGGACAAAAACTCGTCGCTCTTCTGAAAGCTCTGGATCGCCTGCTCGTAGCGCCCGGCGTGCGTGTGCGCCACACCTTCGCGGTGATCGCGCAGCAGCCCCGCTTTCGTGCCGCGCGAGAGGATCGTGAAGATCAGCGCGCCCGCCGACAGCGCGTAGAGCGTGCTGGCAGTCGCCTCGACGCCCCGGTCGATCAGCAGCGGGCGCAGCCAGGCGACCATGAGCAGGCAGAGGATAAACAGGATTCCCAGGTTGAGAAACAGAAACGTCGTGCTGACCTGGCTGATGGTCTGTGGTCGCGGTGGGGGTGTGGCGGCGGTGGGCGGTTGGGCGGTCATAGGTGCTGCTCGGATGGTTGGCAAGATGCGCGTATTGTAGCGGGCGAGCAGCGATTTGAAAGGTGGGGCGGCGGGGTGACGCGGGCGATGCTGCTATGTCTCAAACACATCCCGCACGGCGATCTCGAACCCTGCCACTACATCGCCGCCGTCGAGCGTGTCCGTCACCGTCAGCCGCAGGAAGTGATCGCTGCCGAGCGTGTAGACATGGATGGTCCGCGTGCGGGGATTGACGACCCAGATCAGGCGCACGCCATCCGCCAGATAGCGTGTCACTTTGTCGTCCACATCGCCGTAGTGATCGGTTGGCGAAATGATCTCGACGCAAAGATCAGGAATGAGGAGATAGGGCTTGTCGCGCCAATCGGGCACTTCCTGCATATAGGCGTTCATGCGCTCGGCACGGTAAATCATCAGGTCGGGAACGCGCGAACCTGTCACCCAATTCGGGGAATAACTGAGGACATAGGGCAGCTCGCGTTGGACGACGATGCCCGCCGTTTTCTCGTAGGCGATCAAGAGATCGTAGAGGAGCTTCAGGATCGCGCCATGCCCAGCGACATTCGGCATCAGTCGTCTCCTCTCGCCTTCGATCAGCTCGAAGGGACCCTCCTGATCGTACAGGCGGATGAAGTCATCCATTGCCATGCCGACTTGCTCACGCACTGGTGGCATCACCATAGCGATTGCCCTCACAAGCTCTGATGAGGAGAGTATAGCATCACCCGCCGCCCTTCCGCGCCAGATACTCCATGCCGATCTGCGGGGCGTCGCCTGCGCTCATGATCAGGATGACGGCGGGCGGGCGCACGCGCCGGAGCAGCGCTTCGACCGCGTCGTCCAGCGTCGGCGTATGCCGGGCGTCGGGATGTCTGAGCGCCGCCACGAACGCCGCGCTGCTCACGCCCGGCAGCGGATGCTCGCGCGAGGCGTAAATATCCGTGACGAGCACATGCTGGGCATCGCCGAACGCGGTCAGATAGTCGTCAAACAGCATCTGCGTGCGGCTGAAGGTGTGCGGCTGCCAGACCGCCCACAACGCATGTTTGGGATAGCGCATGTGCGCCGCTTGCAGCGTGACACGGATCGCCGTTGGATGATGCGCGTAATCGTCGATCACGATCACGCCGCCCGCCTCGCCACGCACTTCGAAACGTCGCCCCGCGCCCTCGAAGCTCTCCAGCGCCGCCGCCGCGTACTCGAACGGTACGTCCTGCAAATCCGTCGCGATCAGCGCCGCCAGCGCATTGAGGACATTGTGCTGCCCTGGCACGCTCAACCGTACGTGCCCCAACCGCTCGCCCCCGCGCAGCACGTCGAAGCTCGTCGTCTGCGGCGATACTTCAATCTCCGCGGCACGCCATGCAGCGTTGGGGTGCTGAATGCCGTACAGCGTCGTGCGAATGCCAACCCGCGCGCGTTCCTCGGCGACCGCGCGCGCCCCGGCGTCGTCGGCGCAGGCGATCAGATGTCCATCGGGTGGGATGAGCGCAGCGAAGCGGCGGAAAGCCGTTTCAAGCGCGATCGGCGTCGGGAAGAAATCCGGGTGATCCCATTCGACGTTGGTGATGACGCCGATGTGTGGGCGCAGCCCCAGGAACATATGGTCGTACTCGTCCGCTTCGATGACGAACGCTTCACCCTGCCCATACGCCGCGTTCAGCCCGCTCGTGCGCAGCACCCCGCCAATGATGTAGCTGGGATCGTGACCGGTGCTGAGGAGGATGTGGGCGACCATCGAAGTCGTCGTCGTCTTGCCGTGCGTGCCCGCGATGGCGATTCCCGCTTGCCCCTGCATGATCTCGGCAATGATGTCCGAGCGTTTGTAGACCGGGATGCGCGCCGTGCGTGCCGCTGCCACCTCGATATGTGTCGCCTGTACTGCCGACGTGGTGATGACCGCATCCGCGCCCGCGATCTGTTCCGCCGCGTGCCCCAGATAGACCGTCGCGCCCATGCTCGCCAGCGCGCGCGTCTGGTCATTGTCGGCGCGGTCGCTGCCCGAGACTCGGTAGCCCTGCTGGATCAGCACCCGGGCGATGGCGCTCATGCCGCTGCCGCCGATGCCGATGACGTGAATATGCTGCCCTGGATGAATCACGAATACCTCACATCATGACCAGGACGATGAGAAAGAGCATGACGACGGCGACCGCCAACAGGTCACCAGTGCCGCCTGCGCCGCCGCCGACGACGACCAGCGGCAGCAGCCCAATCGCGCCGGCGGATGATGAGCCGGGAGCGGGTGCCGTGATCAGGGTTGACCAGGGGTATTCGTTGATGTCCATGAAGTACCAGAGCGATCCCCAGATCAGGTAGCCATTCAGGAAACCCAGCAGCGCGCCGAGGATGCTCTCTTGCAGCGAGGGGTTGTCGCGCCGCCCGTCGCTGCCCAGCACATAGCGCGTCTGATAGGCGAAAAAGACGACGACCATGAAGATGCCAACCTGCACGAAGAGCGTCTGATCGCGGCTGACGTTGAGCAGGATCGTGCCGCGCAGCAGCGTATCGAACTGGAAGAGCGCGAACAGACCCAGCACGATGCCCGCCGTCGCCAGCAGCTCTTTGTTCCAGCCGCGCACCCACCCCGCAATTGCGAAGAAGATCGCCAGCACCCACCACATCATCGAGAATTCGATCATGAGTTCCTCTGGTACTGAGTCCTCAGGACTTCTAAGTTAAATCATTATCAGCACGATTAAGAACAACAGGATCACCGCCACCGCCAGCAGGTCGCCGGGACCCTGCGGTCCGCCGCCCAGCAGCACCAGCGGCAGCAGGTTGCGCGTCTGCTCACTGATCGAACCGGCGGCGGGCTGGACGATGTCGGGAATCGGGTAGCGGTTGATGTCCATGAAATACCACAGCGATCCCCAGATCAGCCAGCCATTGATGAAGCCAAGCACCGCGCCCAGCACGCTTTCCTGCAAGCTGTCGCGTCCTTCGCCGCCGCCGCGCCTGCGCTGTGCGTCATCGCCGATCAGCGCGCGCGTCTGGTAGGCAAAAAAGACGATGAGGACGAAAATCAGGCTTTGCACGATGAAGGTCGTCGCAGCGCCCGAATTGACCAGAAGCTGCCCGCGCAGGAGGTCGTCAAACTGGAACAGCGCGAACAGCCCCAGGATGATGCCTGCGGTCGAGATCAGTTCTTTGTTCCAGCCCCGGCTCCAGCCATTGATGGCGAAGAATGCCGCGAGCGCCCACATCACCGTTGCGAGCTGGATCATGCCGTATCCCTGTGTGCGAGACCCAAGAGTGCTTTCGCCGCGCGCGCCGCGCCATCCGGCTGCCCCAGCGCGCGCGCTGCCGCGCTCATCTCGGACAATCGTGCTGGCGAATCCAGCAGCGAGACTATTGTACCCAACAAATCGCGCGCCATGTCGTCATCCTTGACGACGATCCCCGCCCCGCGCGCCGCCAGGTAATCGGCGTTGACCTTCTGGTAGCGCCAGGCGAACGGGTAGGGGACGAGGATCGACGGCAGCCCGAAGTGCGGGAATTCGCCCAGGATGCTTGCCCCGGCGCGGCTGACCACCAGATCGGCGGCGGCGAACGCCAGCCCCATCTCGCGGTGCAGGTACGGGAACGGGCGGTAGTAGGGCAGGTAGGGCGAACCAGACCTCACCCCCGCTTCGCTTCGCTCGTCTCCCCCTCTCCGTACACGGAGAGGGGGTTGGGGGGTGAGGTTCTTCAACCGCTCCTGTATCTCCTCCCAATCGAGCGTGCCGGTGATGTGGATGATTTGCAGGTCGGGGCGGGCTAGGAGCTGCGGCAGGATGTTCAGCAGCGCGTGGTTGATGGTGCGCGCGCCCCGGCTGCCGCCGAAGACGAGCAGCGTCTTACGTGCCGGGTCGGTCTCGAAGTAGGCGTGTGCATCGGCGCGCGTCGCCGCCAGAACATCGGCGCGCAGTGGGTAGCCCGTGACGATCGTGCGTCCGGGGCGAAAGTAGGCTTCGCTGTCCGCGACGGTGATGGCGATTCTGCGAGCGAACGGGCTGAGGACGCGGATGGTCAACCCCGGCTCGATGTCCGGCACAAAGATCAGGCTGGGCACGCGCAGCACATACGCCGCCAGCGCGACCGGCAGCCCGACCCAGCCGCCCGTCAGCAGCAGCGCGTCCGGGCGGCGGCGCAGCAGCAGCGCGAATGCCTGGACGATGCCGATGATGAGCTGAAGGCTGCTGTTCAGCAGCTTGAGCAGCGGGACGCCGTGCAGCGGTCCCGACCGGACTTCATCGTAATGGGCGAAGGTCATCCCGCTTTCTTCGACCAGCGGGCGCTCAAAGCCGCCGACGCTGCCGACGAAATCAAACTCAGCATCGGGTGCGAGCGCTTTAGCCGCTTCTGCGATTGCCAGCGCTGGATAGACCCCGCCCCCCGTTCCGCCCGCCGCGATCAGGATGCGCAGTGTTGCCACCGAAGGTCTTCCTTTTCTGCGTGGATTGCTCCTTTGCCGTGACGCGCGCGACGCTGAGGAGCAGCCCGACGCCGCACATCAGCGCGACCAGCGATGAGCCGCCATAACTGATGAACGGGAGCGGCGCGCCCGTCTGGGGCAGGAGGTTGAGCATAACGGCGATATTGAGCAGCGCTTTGATGGCGACCCACATCGTCAGCCCGGCGGCGAGCAGCGACCCGTAGGCGTCCGGCGCGCGCCGCGAGATGCGCAGCCCGCGCACGACGTAGGCGACATACAAGCCGATCACCAGCGACGCGCCGATCACGCCCAGTTCTTCGCCGATGGTGGCGAAGATACTGTCGGTATGCGGCGCGGGCAGCGGTCCGTACTTCTGCCGCCCGTTGCCGAGCCCGACGCCTGTCCAGCCGCCGTTGACGAAGGCGATGACCGCCTGCTGCGTGTGGTAGCTGGTCTGCGTCAGATCGCTGATGCCGCCGACGTAGTCGTCGATGCGCTCCTGCGCGTAATCGGGCAGCAGCCCAAGCTGGCTGATCACGATGACGCCCGCCAGGAGGATGCCCAGGATCGCGCCGAGATGCCAGAGGTTCGCGCCCGCCAGGAAGTACATGACGCCCGCGACGGCGACGATCATGACGGCAGCGCTCAGGTCGGGCTGGAGGATGACCAGAAGCGCCAGCGTGCCGACGATGGTCAGGAAGGGCAGCAAGCCGCGTACCAGCGATCCCAGCCGCGCGTTCTTGGCGCTCAACCACGCCGCCATGTAGATGATCAGGACGAGTTCCGCCAGCTCAGAGGGCTGATAAGAACCGTTGAGGAAGGCGCGGCGCGCGCCGAAGCGGAAATCGCTGAAGAGCAGCACCGCCAGCAGCACGCCGATGATCCCCAGCAGCAGCGGGACGGCGAAGCGCTTCCAGATGCGGTAGTCGATCAGCATCAGGACGAACGCGACACCCACGCCGACCAGAATCCAGCGAAACTGGTTAAAGAAGATCGCCGCCGAATTGCCGTCGAAATCCTGGAACGACCAGTCGAAGGTGGTGCTGTAAACCATCATGCCGCCAACTGCGACCAGCATGAGGGCGATGGCGGCGAGGTACGGATCGATGAGGGCAAGCAGGGTGCGCTTTTGTTCCGCCGCGCGCGGGGGGGCAGGCGGGGTGACCACCTGCGAACGCCGCCCAATGGTGGGAACGCCCACCAGGCTTTCGTCGGCGTCAGTAAATTCGGGAGCGATGGGTCGATCCGCCATGCAATCTCATCCTCTGGCACATGCTCTATTGAGTATAGCGCAGAAGGTTTGTCGGGAGACATAAGACAAACCGCGTTCTAACTTTCCAAACATTGCAGCCAGATTTTCAACACGGAGGCGCGGAGAGAACGAAGGCACACGGAGGAATCAAGTGCATCAGCATTTCAGCTATCGGCTTAAATCTTCGCGGCGAAGATGTCGCCGACGCGGATGCGGAAGCTCGGCACGACTGCGCCGCCATCGAGCATGTCGTCCGCCTCAAGCGTGGTCGATTGCTGGCTGCCCTGCGTGAAGACGGCGACCGTGCGCACGAAAGGGTCGATGAGCCAGACGATGCGGACGCCATCGCGGAGGTACGCACGTATCTTTTCCATCACATCACAATACAGATCGGTCTTTGCAATCACTTCAACGCACAAGTCTGGCACGAGCATCGAAGGTTTATCGAGCCAGTTCGGTACCTGGGCTTGATACTCTATGAAGCGTGTTCGGTTGTAGACCGTCAAATCAGGCACACGCGATCCTGTCACCCAATTCCCATCGGATGAAAGGACGTAGCCACCAACGATAAAGACGGCGAGTTCCTTCTCATCGTAAGGAAGGAACATTCCAAACAATGCTTGGCGGATCAAGGACTGGTAGGGCATGTGAGGAGTAATGGGCTTGAGCTTGCCGTTGATATATTCGACGGGACTCTTTGCATATTCTGCGAGGAGCACATCCATCTTCATGCCAAGGTGTTCGCGCGGCTCTGCGATCATCGCCCATTCTCCCTATCTCATTGCTCCATCAGAGCAGAAATCGCCTGCCTGTTCGTCCCCTCGGATTGAAAGATGCATTACAATTTCGGCAACGTCGTGTGCTCGACATGGTCCGAATGGACGAGGCATGCCTCGTCCCTACCCGGACGGATAGGGCATGCCCTGTGCCTACCCGTTACTCGTTGTTGAGAAAAGGACATTCCCCATGCGCCTCGCCATCCTGTCGGATATTCATGGCAACCTGCACGCGCTCGAAACAGCGCTCGCCGACCTGCGCGCTGCGGGCGGCGCGGATACGCTCTGGCTGCTGGGCGATTACGCCGCCTTTGGCGCGCGCCCGCGCGAATGCATCCAGCGCATGATGGCGCTGGCGGAGGAGTGGGGTGAGGGCAAGATCGGCTTCGTGCGCGGCAATACCGACCGCTACCTCGTCAAAGCGGGTGCCGCCCGTCCGGCAAAGGTCGAAAACGCCGAGGCATTCGCGGAGTTCGTGGCGGGTGCGCGCCGCTGGGCGGACAATCTGCTGTGGGGGTTGGAGCAGCTCACCTTTGCCGAGTACGAGTGGCTGACGAAGCTGCGCGGCGAGCTGGATCTGAACGCGCCGGGCTACGGTTGGGTGATCGGGTATCACGGCACGCCGGGGGACGACGAGGGCTACCTGCTGCCCGATACGCCCGTGACGGCGGCGGATGACGCGCTGCTCGACCGTGAGGGACGGCTGGGCATCGGCGGGCACATTCATGTGCAGATGGATCGCCCGCTGACGCACTGGCGCGTGATCAACGTCGGCAGCGTCGGCATGTCGTTCGATAAGCCCGGTTACGCGGAGTATGGCATCTTCACCTTCGAGGGCGATGATGTAGCGGTTGATCTGCGCGTCATTCCGTATGAAGTCGAGGCGGCAGCGGCGGATTTGTACACGGTTGGCTACCCGCACGCGGACGCGGCTGCGCGGCGGCTGCGCGAGGGGAATGTGTAGAGGACGACTTATGGTTCCCTCCGCTAAGGCGCGCCTTCCTCTTCCAGCGGGTCGTGGAAGATGTCGCGCACGCGCATCGTGAAGCCAGGGATGACACTCGAAAACTCGATCACATCGTTGATCCCGTACAATCGCTTTTCGAGACCGCTGGCGGGCAGCTTTTCGACAATGATGCGATCCGGATAGACCAGCAGAACCATGCGCGCGCCGTTGTGCAGATAGTACGACGCACTGTCGAGCATGTCTTTGTCCGTCTGATTGGGGGATTGGATTTCGATGGCGAGATCGGGCATGGCGGGTACCGCGCCTTCGGTCACCAATGGAATCCCGCGTTCCTTGCTGATGTACGAAACATCCGGGATGCGTGAATTGGGGCGCGCGGGGTCCTGGGCTTCGGCGGGCATCTGATGGCGAGCTTCGACGGCGGCACGACCGAGCTTGCGAGCCACAGTGTAGGTGTTGATGGCGGTGATGAGATTGCCTGCGATCATGCCATGCTGGAAGGTCGGCATCTTCTCAATGATCTCCCCATCAATCAGCTCAAACAGGCGTTCCGCATGATCTGATCGCCCGATGAATGCTGCAAACTCATCCAGCGTAGAGACTCGTGTTTGTGGATACGGGACTGCCATAGGCTCGCTCTAATCCCTCGCCAACATCAGCCTGAGTGTACTCTTGATTTGCAGGCTTTCAACGTTTCTCCTGGCGTTCGTCGCGTCGTCGCGCGCTCACGTCCACTTCAGCGCCAGCGGCAGCGTCGTTGTCAGCAGCGCCGGGTCGAGATTGCGGTACGCCAGCATCTCCTGCGCCGGCGTGCGGTCGCCGCTGCGGCTGATGCGGCGCGGCGCGGACAGCGTGATGTAGCGGAAACCCAGCCTCTCATACAGCGCCAGGATGCGCGGCGTCGCCTGGTTCGAGGCGATCACCGGTCCGCTGTGCTTCGCCAGCCACTCCGCCAGCGCCACCTGCTGTTCCCAATCGAACTTTTCGCTGCTGTACTGTGTGAACTCCACGTCGTAGGGCGGGTCGGCATAGATGAAGTCATCCGCGCAAAGCTGGATGTCTCGAAAGTGCATGATGTGGAAGTCCCAGCGCTTCAGCACCGGGGCATAAATCGTGAAGTCTTCGCTGTAGTTGATCGTCTTGTGCTTGCCAAAGGGCGTGTTGAACTGCCCCTTGCGGTTGAAGCGGCACAGCCCGTTAAAGCCCGTGCGATTGAGATAGTAGAAGAGTTCCGCCGCTCGCTGGCTTGCCTGTCCATCGCGCGATGCGATAATCTCATTGAATTCACCGCGCAGTTGGTAGTAGCGTGCCGCCGCATTGTCGTTGGGATGCTCGAAGGGAAGCTGCGCCAACCCGCGCTGAAGCCAGCGGTAAAAGTTGACGACGTGGGGGTTGATGTCGTTCAACATCGCCTGCTCCGGCTGCAAGCCGAGCGCGACCGCCAGCCCGCCGCAGAACGGCTCGACCAGCCGCGCATGACGATGCGGCTCCCAGGCGCGCGTGAGCTGCGGCACTAGCCAGCGTTTGCCGCCCGCCCATTTGAGCGGCGGACGCAGATCATGACGGTGTGAAAGCGATTCCATGTGCGAATGATCAGGAATAGTGTCGAATTAAATGTGCGTTAACACTATGCCATGAGATGATCAGGATTTCAAATCTATGCTGCGCTGCGGAATTGACATGATCGAGATTGAGCGCGTGCGCGAGGGCATTTCGCGCATGGGCGAACGCTTTCTCAACCGCTTCTTCACGCCCGGCGAACGCGCCCAGTGCGAAGATCAACCGCACCGGCTGGCGGCGCGGCTGGCGGCGAAAGAGGCGGTCGCCAAGGCGTTCGGCACGGGTGTGGGACCGCTCGGCTGGCGCAGTATGGAGATCATCTGCGATGCGCGCGGGCGTCCCGTCCTCCATTTGCATGGCGCGGCGGCGGCACTTGCGGCAGACTTGGGGCTGGACGAGTGGGACATCAGCCTGACGCACACCGCAGCACACGCGGCGGCGGTGGCAGTGGCGATGAAGCGCGTAACGAGTGACGAGTGACGAGAGCGTGCGTGGTGCGCAGTGCGAGGTGCGAAAATGCGCCAAACGGGAATAGTGCTGGGTCATAGCTGATGCGCCGTAGGGACGAGGCGCGCCTCGTCCGAAATTCGTCCCGATACCGCGATCCTGTTTTTTCGCACTGCGCACCACGCACTTCGCACTCTTCACAACCTATTTTGCTTTGAGGAGACTTTTCATGGCGACTATCAATCTTGGCATCATCGGTTCAGGTTATATCGCGGGCGTGATCGCCCAGGCGCTGCGCGGCGCGCAGGGCATCCGTCTCGCCGCCATCGCCAGCCGCCGCCCGGAAAACGCGCGCGCCTTCGCCGCCGCCCATGGCGTGCCGCATGTCTTCGACACCTGGGAGGCGCTCATCGCTTCGGACGCGGTCGATGCGGTTTACGTGGCGACGCCGACCGACGTGCGCGAGGGAATCGCCATCGCGGCGGCGAATGCGAAAAAGCATGTGCTGGGCGATAAGCCGTTCGCCAGCTTCGCCTCGCTGCAAGCCATCATCGCTGCCTGCCGCGCCAACGGCGTCGCCTTCATGGATGCGACGCACTTCACACATCATCCGCGTACCGCGCTGGTTCGCGCGGCAATCGCCGAGCGCATCGGCACGCCCAGCCTGATCCGCAGCGCCTTCTTCTTCCCCAACACCGACCGCGACAACATCCGCTACAACCCGGCGAAAGAAGCGACGGGGGCGTACGGCGACATGGCATGGTATTCCATGCGCGCGATTGTCGAATACACAGGCGATGACGCGGAGTTGGTCGAGAGCAGCGGTTTCCTCAGTCGTGACGCCGAGACCGGCGCGGTCGTGCGCGCCAGCGGTGTCCTGCGCCTTTCGACCGGGACGATCTCAACCTGGGATGTCGGCTTCCTCGTCGGCAACCTGGTGATGGATCTCGACATCCTGGGCGAGCGCGGCATGTTGAGCATGGACGATTGGGTGCTCGACTGGGAGTCGGTGCCGCCGATGCCGGTCGATCAGTACCCGGTGGAATACAGCGTGCGCAGCGGGCTGGTCACGCCGCAGGGTGCGGAGCATTTCCTGACGCCCGCCGTGCCGAAGCAGGGCACGCGCATGATGACGAACTTCGCGGCGATCTGCGCCGACCCGTCCAGCGCCGCCGCCCAGGCGAGCATCCGCCGCGCCGAACGGACGCAGGCGCTGCTCGACGGTGCCTGGGCGACGCTGAAAGAGATATAGAGATTGAACCGCTATGACGCGGAGAACGCGAAGTTTAGTGACGAATCTTCGCGCCGTTCGCGTCTTCGTGGTGCTAGCTTGATTGTAAGGGAAGCCCCCATGTTGGAAGAAGTTCGCGCCCTGATTCACCTGTATAACCTCGAACCGCTGCCCATCGAACTGACGCTCTTCCACCAGACGTGGAAATCGCGCGATGCCTTCTCTGGCGGCGGACCGCATGGCACCGCCATCGTCGGCTTGTACTGCGACGTGCCGTACAGCGTCTCGCTTTTCCACAAGCTGACGGTCGATGAAGTCTGGCACTTCTATGCGGGCGACCCGCTGCGGCTGATTCTGCTCTATCCCGATGGCAGCTCGCGCGATGTGGTGATGGGCGGCGACCAGATTGTGCAGTTCGTCGTCCCGGCGGGCGTCTGGCAGGCGGGGCACATGATGGCGGGCGGGCGCTACTCGCTCTACGGCTGCACGATGGCACCCGGCTTCATGCCGGAGATGTTCACGGGCGGCACGAAAGCGCAGCTCCTCGCCGCCTATCCCGACCGCGCGGCGGACATCACGCTGCTCGGCATCCCGGACGACCACGCCGCCCATATGCCGGAGGGGTATGAGCAGTAACGAGTGAGAAGAGAGGTGATGAGGGTGTAGGGGCAGACCCATGTGTCTGCCCGCGGTAGGGACGAGGCACGCCTCGTCCGTCCGCAACCTGTCCGCCTGCCTCATTTCGACCAATCGAATCGCTTACGTGGCGACGACGACGGCGGCAGCGTCTTGGTAATAGAGCAGGATCAGGTACCAGCCCAGGAAGATCAACAGCGGCGGTGCTTTGGCGGCGTCGGCATCCTCTTCCATGCTGATGTCAGCGCCGAAGCGGAAGAACCCGCCGCTCTTGAAGCCCATGATCGGCTCGCCGGATTGATCCACCCACACCCATTTGCTGCCCCAGAAGCTGCTCTTCTGCCAGCGATAGCGCTGACCGTTTGTGAACACCAGCTCGCCGGAGCCATCCCAGCGGTAGTCCAGGCGCGCCAGCTCGTCGCCCGTGCCAGCGGAGCGGACTTCGATGTAGCGCTTCCAGAAGCCCTTACGCTCGAAGACCCAGCGGTTGCCGATCGCGTCCACGTACGCCTGCTCACGAAACCAACTCGCTTTCCGCAGATGCGCGATGCGCTCGCCATCGTCCGCGACCAGCGCGTATTCAGGCTTCCAGCCGCTGCCGAGGGTTTCCCAGCGCAAGCCTTCATAGTCGAGTTCGGCAAATGTCTTCGTCATGGCTTGTCCCCCGTCTGGAATGACATGTTCTCTACCAGATCATTACGTGGTGGCGCGCGGGGAGTTGCATCCACGGGCGAACACCGCACTAAAGCGCCAGCACATGCTGTTCGACTTGCTGGTACGCCAGGTATGCCTCCGCATAACGGGCGACTGCCTGGTCGTCCGGGGCATGGGCTGCCGCGATCTGGACCATATGACCCTGCGCGACATCGAGCGACGGAAAAGCCCCGCTGCCGAAGCCAGCAAGCAGGGCTGCCCCCAGGCTCGCCGTTTCCACACAGGACGTCCACTGCACGGCATGAGCGGTAACGTCGGCGAGCATCTGCCGCCAGAAGGCGCTTTTTGCCCCGCCGCCAAACACCATCAGGCTTTGCACCTGCCCGGCTATCGCCTGGGTGACCGCGAGGTTGGCGCGGACTTGATAGGCAACCCCCTCGAACACCGCGCGCGTCAGGTGTGGCGCGCTGGTCGCAAGATGCAGCCCATGAAACGCCGCGCGTGAGTTCATGCGCCAGTGTGGGCTGGCTGCGCCGGTGAGGTGCGGCAGAAACATCACCCCCTCACAACCGATGGCAGCGGACTCCGCGTCTGCCGCAAGCTGCTCATAGGTTTTGCCGCTGGCGAAGGCGTCTCGATACCAGCGCAGTGCGCCCGCGCCAGTCGCGATGACGCCTTCCAGCAGCCAGCGATTGGGTTGAACAAAGGTAAACGTCGGGATACGCATCTGCGGGTCGGTGATGGGTTTGTCCATCAGTTGAATGACGGCAGCAGCAGTACCCAGCGAGATCGTGGCGGTGTCATCCGCAATGCCCGCGCCGAGCGCCGCACACTTTTGATCCTGCCCGCCCACCACGACCAGGGTGCCGGACGGAATGCCGAGCGCTTCGGCTGCCGATGCACGCAGCCGCCCGACGGGTGTTCCCGCCCAGCGTATTTCTGGCAGCAAGGCGTGAGGAATGTCAAACGCGCCAAGCAGCGCCTCGGACCAGCACAGGTTATGCAGGTCATAGAGCAGCGTCCCGCCCGCCAGCGAGTGATCGGTGACGAACTCGCCGCACAGCAGGGAGACAAGGTAATCATGCCCCAGCAGTACTTTGTGCGCCTGCTTCCAGACTTCCGGTTGATGCCTGCGCAGCCACAGCAGCTTCGGCAGGACATAGAACGGCGCGGCGCGTTTGCCGGTCAGGACATATAGTTCTTCGGGTGCGAACCGCTGCTCGATCTCGCTGGCTTCATCCCCTGCGCGTGTGTCCAGCCAACTGATCGCATTGCCCAGCGGTTGCCCGGACTGATCGACCACGACAAACGAGATGCCCTGCGAACTGACGGCGATGGAAGCGACAGCGCGCCGATCCAGGGCTGAGGCGGTGAGCGCGTCATCTATTGCTCGGCGTACCTGGCTCCACCACGCATGGGGGTCTTGTTCGATCAGGGTCGCCGAGCGCGTGATCAGCCCGTATTCGCAACTGCTTTCGCCACGCAGCCCCCCCTCGTCATCATAGACGGCTGCTTTGCAGCCTGTTGTCCCCAGGTCAACCCCGATGAAGAGCGGCATAGGCGGTCTCTAGGATACGTGTCGATAGTATTCGTGCGTGAATTCGACGTAAGTGCGGATCATCTCCTCAAACAGGGCTTTGCCCGTCGCGGCGGTCGCGGCGGTGGGGTCGCCATACACCCCTGTCTTCGAGGGCACGACTCCCCAGGTTGACCAGTAGATGCCGCTCACCTTGTCGGGAATGGTCGAGTAAATGTCGCCGGGGAAGAAGCGCGTCTGATACTGCACGATGTCTTCGCTGGTGGCGCGATCCATATGCACGGTTTCGGGCGCGAGATGCAGCAGCAGGGCGGTTTCCTCTTCCCCTGCGTGCCCGCCGCAGCCGCCCATTGCCGACTGGCGCACTTTCGCCCCGACGCCTTTGCTCATCGCCAACGCATAGGTCACGGCGGGGAATACCTCGTAATCGCTGCCGATCTTGCGGCACGCCAGCTCCAGAATCGCCGGGTTGTTGCCGTGCGCGTTCACGATCAGGATCTTGCGGAACCCGTTCTGAATCAGCGACGCCAGCAGATCATAAATCACCTGGATCATGGTCTCTGGCTCGCGGAAGGTGATCAATCCGGGCCAGCGCGCGACCTGCTGCACCGAATACGCCATCCAGACCGTCGGCAGCACGAGGGTCGGGATGTCCGCCGCGATTGTCTGCGCCAGGTGAACCGCCGTCTCGCGCGCGATGATGCAGTCGCAGTCAATCGGCAGGTGTGGACCGTGTTCTTCGACCTGTCCGACGGGCAGGATGATCAGCGTGTTGCGCTCCGCTGCCGCTTTGATTTCGGGCGAGGTCAGTTTTTCAAAAAAGAGGTTCATCGCGCTTTACCCTCAGGCGTAGACATAGCCCAACTCGCGTTCTGTCTCATAGATGCTTTCCTCGATGATGTCGAGCCCCTTGAGCGCCAGCTCATCCTCGATGATGAGCGGCGGCGACATGCGCAGGATGTGCCCCGCCGGAATCCAGGACAGACCGTTACGGAATGCCTTCTGGTAGACCAGCCGCCCCGCTTCCTCGAAAGGCTCCTTGGTGCTTTTGTCCTTGACGAGTTCGATCCCGAGCAGGCAGCCCATGCCGCGCACCTCTCCAATGATCGGGTGGCGGGCTTCCATTTCGCGCATACGCCTGAGCATCACCTCCCCAATGTGGAGCGCTCGCTCGCACAAGTTTTCTTCCTGAATGACTTCAATACTGGCGAGCGCCGCGGCACACGCCATCGGATTGCCGCCGTAAGAGGTGCTTGCGCTGATCTTTTCGACCGCATCTTTGTGCTCTTCAGCGACCAGCATCGCGGTCACGGGGAAGCCATTGCCAAAGCCCTTTCCCAGCGTCATGACATCCGGCACGGTGTCCCAATGCTCCATCGCGAACATCTTGCCCGTGCGCCCCATGCAGGTCAGCACCTCATCCGCCATCAGCAGAATGCCGCGTTCGTCACACAGCGCGCGGATCTTCTGTATCCAGCCATCGGGCGGTACCACGCTCCCGCCCCAACCCTGAATCGGCTCCAGCACAATCCCGGCGACGCGCCCCGAGGTCTCTTCCTGAATGACCGTGCGGATATAGTCCACGCACATCAGGTCGCACTGCGGATAGGTCTGGTTGAAGACGCAGCGGTAGCAGTTGCCGCGCGGCACCAGGAAGAAGCCGGTCGCGCGCAAGCCCTGGCTGGCGTCGAGACGCGCAAGCCCGACAGCGCCCATCGTTTTGCCATGAAAGTCGCGGTGGAACGAAATAAACTCCGATTTGCCGGTCGCTGCGCGCATCACGCGCAGCCCCGCCTCGACGGCTGTCGTGCCAGAGTCGAAAAGCTGGACGCCCGTAAGTTTTTTCTTGCCTACGCCGGGGGTAATTTCGATCAGTTTTTCGAGCAGCTTCATCTTGATCGGCGTCGTGAAGTCGTGGCAGTTCATCAGCTCGCCCGCCGCCTTCTGGACTGCCTCGACGACCTTCGGGTGGCAGTGTCCAAGCCCGGTGACATAGATGCCTGATGAAAAATCGAGATAGACGTTGCCATCGACATCCGTCAGCGTCACGCCATTGCCAGAAGCAAACGCCACAGGAAACTGGGTCACCTGTGACGAGTAGCCCTTCATGTAGCGGGCGGCACGGCTGTGTGTCTCCTGTGACTTGGGTCCTGGCGGGGGGGTTGTGATCTTCGGAACCGAATTTATATCGACCTTCGCCCAATCTTTATCGTACATAATGGGAAATTCCTTTTATTTAAGCAGCGCTACTCTGCGTAATTGTTCCGCAAATCGGCATATTTAAGCAACATTTAAGGTCGTTCGTGTGCACGGTAACACGCAGATTACAAATCCGGGTTAGAGTAAGACCGTTCGTCATCAAGCCCACAGCGCTGGGCAAAAGGTTCAGTCTCGTGAAACGCTTACACATCTCCCTGCTTGTCCCGCTGCTCGTCATGAGCGCGCTCGTCTCTGGTGGCGCGGCATTCGCGCAGGACAGCGCCGACGCCGCCCTCACGGTCGCCGCTGGCGAGCCGATCCAGATTCAGGGGCAGGTGCTCACTACCGACGGCACGCCTGTCGACGGGGCGCGTGTCGAAATCTGGCATACTGATATCAACGGACGCTACGATCATCCTAACGACAGCAGCGCTGACCAACGAGTCGAGGGCTTCCAGTATTTCGGCGCGGCGACGACTGATGCCGATGGCTACTATGCCTTCTTGACGCTCAAACCGCTGGCATATGAAGGACGCCCGACACACATTCACGTCAAGGTCTTCGTCGGCGATCTGGAAGTGCTGACGACGCAGTTCTACTTCGCCGATGAGCTGTCCGCCGTCGCCGCCGATGGCGTCACGCGGGGCACCGACGATCTGGACTCGCTTTTCCTGGCGCTGAGCGAGATGACGGACCCCAACGGCGAAGTGCAGATCATCGGCACGGGCGATCTCATCATCGACATCAACGGCAGCGGGGCGGATGAACTGACGCCGACGCCCTTACAGGCAGAAGGTCCCTACTACCCAGTGGTCGATTTCGCCGCCTACGACAACGACCTGACCAGCACCGCCGATGACGATGAGACGATCCTGCCGATCCTGGCGGATGCGTTGGAGAGACCTACGCCCACGACACCATAAACGCCTCCCCAACCCCCTCCTGACAGGGGTGGGTGTTTTGTTGTCCGTTTACCCTCAACCCCAGCCCCTTCCGCTTGTGCGTCAGGGCGAAGGGGGGCAGAAGAGTCTTCTTAAGCCCCTCTCCCTAAGGGAGAGGGGTTGGGGTGAGGGGTTGTACGAAATACCTACCCCTGTCAGGAGGGGGCTAGGGGGAGGGGTCAGTTTGCGCTTAAATCAGTTTGATTCGTTCGCCCTGCACCCTTAATCTATCCTCCCTCGTCTGCGGGCGTATAATGGCAATTATCCGTCACACAACGCTCGCCAAAGACAAGGACTCCCCATTTTGTCGTTCTACCGCACTCTGGGCGCGTTCGCCGCCCGCTATCGCCTGCCAGTCGTCGTTGGTTGGCTGCTGCTGGCGGTGGGCATCGGCGTCTTCGCGCCGCGCATCACCGATTACACCACCTCTGACCTCAGCACCTTCCTCCCGGCGGATGCGCCGTTTCGTCAGGCGGGCGAAGTCTATGCCCGCACCTTCCCGAACGACAACTCGGCAGGCGGCTTCCTGGTCGTCGTCCAGGCAGAGGCGGGCATCCTTGACACCGCCGCCGCCGATTTTGCCGCGCAGACCGCTACGCCCGCCGGGCGCTGGATTGCCGATCTGAAGGCGTGGTTGGAGGCGAGCGAACTCGCACCCTACATCGACCAGATCATCGCACCGCTCGATTCGCCGCTGCTGGTGCAGCAGTTGGTCGCGCAAAACAACAGCGTCGCGCTCGTCAACATCGCGCTGGGCGATCTGGAATATGGGGAGGCGCTCTACAACGCGCTCGAAACCTATCTCGAAGAGCACACCGTCGACGGCGTGAATGCCTACATCACAGGCGCGCTCGCCATTTCGCAAAGCACGGCGCAGTCCGGGCAGGAGACCGCCGACAGCACGCTGTGGGTGACGGTTGTGCTGGTCGTCGTCCTGCTGCTGGTCATCTACCGCTCACCCGTCAGCCCGCTGCTGCCGCTGATCGCCGTCGTGCTGGCGTACATCATCAGCCAGGGCATCGTCGGCATCCTCGGCAGCCTGGGTATGCCGATCAGCACCTACGCCAATGTGCTGCTGGTCGTCATCCTGTTCGGCGCGGGCACCGATTACTGCCTGTTCCTGATCAGCCGCTTCCGCGAGGAGATGGCGGATACGCCGGAGCCGAAGACGGCGACGACCAGCACGATTGCCCAGGTGGGCGAGACGCTGGTCAGCAGCGCCGGGACGATCTTTGTCGGCTTCATGGCGATGAGCTTCGCCGAGATGGGCTTGTTCAACACGTCGGGTCCGGTGCTGGCGCTCGGCATCGTCGTCATGCTGCTGGTCGGCATCACGTTCGTCCCGGCGCTGCTGGCGCTGCTGGGCACGCGCGCCTTCTGGCCCGCCAAAGCCTCGCATCATGCCACCGGGCGTTTCTACGGTGTCATCTCGCAGATGGTCAGCAGCCGCCCCGTGCTTTCCATCATAATCATCATCGCCCTCATGCTGCCGCTGGCGATCTACGGCGTGAGCAGTACGCTCAACTACGATCTGCTCGCCGACCTGCCAGAGAACAGCGGCTCGGTCATCGGCTACAACCTGGTGCGCGATAACTTCGGCGCGGGCACGATTGCGCCGCTCAACATCGTGATGCGCGAGCGCGCTGCCGAAGGGGTCGCCGCCGAGATGAACGCGCTGAGTGCGCGGCTGCTGGCGCTGCCGACCGTCGGCGATGTGCGCAGCCTCGACGATCCGCTGGGGCAAAACGCGCCCTTCCGCGATCTGACGCAGGTCAGCGGTCAGCTCCGGCTGATCGCCAGCAATCTGCCGGGCACGGGAAGTACAGGCGCGTCGGGCTTGAGCTTCAACCTTGAGAGCCTGGTCGCCACGCTCAACGCTTTCAGCGAGTATGTGGCGCTGCTCGCCGAGCGCTTCCCGGCAGTTGCGGACGACGAGAATCTGACGACGCTGCAAGACCTGTTCGCCAACCCGCTGCTGCTTGCCGCCAGCCAGGACTCGCTGCGCACGTCGCTGGAAGGGCTGGCGGCGACCTTCGACGCGCTGCCCGACGCCACGCTCATGCCGTCGGCGCTTGCTCCGCTGCTGGCGGCGGGCGACGCCAGCCAGGCGGGGCTGCTCGACCAGCTCAACGCGCAGTATGTGGCGGAGGAAGGCACGGCGTACCGTCTGAGCGTCATCCTCAACGTCAGCCCGAACAGCGTCGAGGCGCTCGACACGGTCGATGAAATTCGCGCGATCCTGGCGGAGTATGGAGGACAGGATACCGCTGCCCTCACCGGGCAGCCCGCCATCATCGCCGACATCCGCGAGACGATGAACCGCGACTTCGTGCGCACGATGGGCTTCGTGATCGGCGGTATCTTCATCGTCCTGCTGCTGATGCTGCGCAGCGTGATCGCGCCGATCTACCTGATCCTGACGGTCGTCATCACCTACGCCTTCACGCTGGGGCTGACGGATGTCGTCTTCCGCGCGCTGTTCGGCGTCGAGAGCCTGTCGTGGTATATGCCGTTCTTCACCTTCATCTTCCTGGTCGCGCTCGGCGTCGATTACAGCATCTTCCTGATCGGGCGCGTCAAGGAAGAAGTGCATACGCACGGCACGCGCGAAGGCGTGCATCACGCCGTCGCCGCGACGGGCGCGATCATCAGCTCGGCGGGCGTCATCCTGGCAGGCACCTTTGGCGCGCTGATGTCCGGCAGCATCACAGGGCTGATTCAGCTCGGCTTTGCGGTGGCGTTCGGTGTGCTGGTCGATACCTTCGTGGTGCGCACGATGCTGGTTCCGGCGATCACGGTGCTGCTCGGCAGGTGGGCATGGTGGCCCGGCGCGTTGAGCCGCGAGGGGGCGACCGAAACGCCGGAAGCAGTGCGGTCGCCCGTTGGGGCGTAGCGAGCACCACGCAAATTCTGGTATTTTGCACAAGATAACGATCCGCATTACGGGAGTATGATGTAGGCAGCGATACAGAGCGCAGGTGGCGAGATACGCGCTGTTCGCAAACGGCACTCGCAACAGTTGAATCATAGTGGCAAACGAGCGTTACCGCGCAGCAGCGGGTAACGCTCGTTCTTTTTTCTGGATATGCGCGTTTGAAAGGACAAGCTCATGAAACGTCATATTGGACTGCTGCTCACAGTGCTCCTGCTGCTGGCGTTCGCCTTGCCGTCGGCAGCGCAGGAGGACGCGATCTCCGTCGATCTGACTCCCTATGAGGGGAATCCCGTCCTGAGCACCGGAGAATCGGGAGCATGGGACGCGTCTGGTGTGGGTTTCCCACGAGTCACGTATGCCAACGGCATGTTCCACATGTTCTACAGCGGCTGGCGCTCGGTGGAGATTTCTGTTGGCTACGCGACTTCCGATGATGGCTTGACGTGGACAAAATACGAGGGCAATCCGGTGTTCACCCTTGAGGACCCATCTGCGCGCCGTGGGGTGATCAGCCACTTCGAGATGCTGGACGGCGACACCTGGGTCATGTACTTCACACCATCTGAGGGCAACGGTATTGCCGACAACGTCATGCGGGCGACTGCAACCTCACCAACCGGTCCGTGGATAATTGACGCGGAGCCCGTTCTCAGCGTCGGCGCACAGACGGATTGGGATTTCTATGATGGGCTTGAAGTTGACTCAGTGTTCCAAACTGATGAGGGTTATGTACTTTACTATACGCTGCTTCAGGGGCAGGCGGAGACTGGTCCATTCTACAACGGTGGAGGAATAGGCACAGCAGTCTCCGAGGATGGTGTGCATTGGGTCAAGTATGACGACCCACTCACTACGGAAGAGGGATTTGCAGCAAGCGACCCGGTGTTTCTCACGGAAGTGGATGCATGGGATGCGGGTCTTGTCGCTTTGCCCGTTGTGCGAGTGGGTGATGGTATTTTCGAGATGTTTTATAGTGGGACTGGTTACGTCTTTCAAGATGTTGGATACGGCACATTCACCTATCCAGGTGTCGGATATGCCACAAGTGCCGATGGTATCGATTGGGCACGATACAGTGATGCCCCGATCCTGACAGCAGAAGACCAAGGTTTCAGTCCGAGTTCAGTTGTAGTCTCGGACGGCATTCACCATCTCTATAGCACCCACTACACGAAAAGCACAAATACGTTCGATATTTCGGTCGCCGTTGGCACGATCACACGTCAGTGAATGCCTTCGCGCTGCGTGGTCATAACGCTCTACTGGAAAGGACAAGCTCATGAAACGTCATATTGGACTGCTGATGATAGTGCTCCTGCTGCTGGCGTTCGCCTTGCCGTCGGCAGCGCAGGAGGAGGGTCCTCTGGTGTCCGGATGGCGTCCGGATGCGCCGTCTCTTGCACATCCGGGCAGATACGCCGTTGGCACGCGCGAGTACGTCATCGAAACCGAAGACCGTGACTTACCATTGAGGGTCTGGTATCCGGCGCTCAATCCAGACAGGACGGACAATGTCATCCAGTATGACATCGCGTTAATGACATCGCGGATTCCGATGATCATCACTGGACGCGCTATCCGCGATGCCGCGCCTAACGTGGAGAATGACCCGTATCCGCTGGTGGTCTTCTCCCACGGCTTCTTCATGTATCGCGAGCAGAGCACCTTTCTCACCGAGCACCTGGCATCGCGTGGGTTTGTCGTCTTCTCGGTCGATCACGTCGGCAGCTCATCGACGACCGTGGAATGGACGGTAGAAGACTTCGCGCGCGCGCGCTTTGAAATGGCTATCACCCGCCCGCAGGATGCATCATACCAGATCGATTATGCGGAAACGCTCACAGCATCCGGAGGTGATCTAGAAGGGTTGATTGACGTTGAGCATGTCGCCGTAATCGGACACTCGGCGGGCGGACAGACTGCGCTCGAGGCAGGTGGCGCACAAATCAACCCTGCATCTCAATCTGCCTGGTGCACCGAATTGAAAGCCAACCAGGCAATAGCCATGCAGAGCGGACGGTTGTCCGCAAATTCCGCTGCCGTGATGATCGCCAGTGCGGACTGCGATTATGGAGAGCGCATGTGGCCTCAGGTCGCGACGCTGGCTGGACTCCAGGAGGTGCCAGCCGGACTGTGGCCATCTCTCGGTGATGACCGCGTGGATGCCATCGTATCGCTTGACGGCCCCATATACCTCTTCGGCGCAGAAGGGGCGGCAGATATGACCGTACCGGTGCTGATCATGGCCGTGGATGCAGACGATTTTCTCGCCGATTTCGCGCTGGACGAATTTTTCTCGAATCTGGCAAGCCCACGGAAGGCGGTCATGACATTTCAATCAGCAGGTCACTATATTTTTGTTGATTCATACAGTCGCTATCCTGCGTCTGCATGGAACGATTTGTGGCCCAACTGGTCGGATCCCGTCTGGGATATGGATCGCGCGCACGACCTGATCAACCACTTCACGACGGCGTTCCTGCTCGATGTGCTCAAGGGCGATGAAGCCGCCCACGCTGCGCTCGCGCCGGATACGGTCAGCTTCCCCGGCATCACGTATGAGGCGGAGGGATTCTGAGAAGCAGAAGAGTGCGGGGGGAGCGTCGCGGCTCTCCCCACATCACCTCTTTGCGCAATCGCGGGCGTTCTCGCGCCTTTCTCATTCGCGAGTACGGCGTTCCGCTGCTGGTAGATGGTTGGGCACCCACAGCAGGGCGGTCGGATCGATCAAGATCGATGGAGGGTCTTGATCGTTCCTTGATCATTTCCCAACTTAACCCAGCATAACCCACATGAATGATCGTGATCCGATCTCGCCCCCCTATGCCCCCGGAACGATCCCACCAGTGATCGTAACCTCTTGTGGATGGTTATGAACCTCGGATTGATCTGATCAATACCTGTTTCTAACGCAGCAGGGCAGTTAGCCCGTATACCCATTGTGGTCGACGGCGTGACGGCGCGTCTGTTCGTCGATCAGAACGCGCAGCGCGGCGGCGAGCGGCACGGCATCGGTGAACCTGCGCCCATAGTCGATGTTGAAGACGTAATCGAAATCGGGTGGGTTCGCACCCTGATTGTGCTGGAGCAGCGTCTCCAGCTTGTCGAGCGCCTTGGCGATCTGCGCCTCCGGCGTCGCCGCTGCTTCGTACTCGTCCCACAGCGCGACGATCTCGCTCTGGGTCGCTTCCGGCAGCGGCGCGAGCAGCGTCAGCAGATCCTGGCGTTCACGCGCGGCTTTCGGGGCATTGGCGTCCTGGTGGATGGCGGGGATGTCGCCGCTGATCGCTTCGCCCAGGTCATGCACGATGCAAATCTTGAGCAGCCGCGCCATGTCAACCTGGGGCAGTTCGTGTTCCAGCACCACCGCCATCAGGCAGAGCCGCCAGGTATGCGAGGCAGTGCTTTCGCGCTGACCGCCTGTCGTCCACGAGGTGCGAAACGTGTTCTTCAGCCGTTCCGCCTCATGGAAGAAGTGCAGGAAGCGCAGTGCGGTGTCGGTGTCCATCATCTACGTTTTGTCCGCTGGCAGCGTGCGGCGAAAATTCGGATCGACGATCACGGCGGGTTTGCTGAGCATAAGCGGGTCCTTTTGACATGAAGTTAGTCTTGTACCGCCAAAATGCCGGGAACGCCAGTCCCTGAACACGCTTGCGCGGCGACCCTGGCGGCGGGGCAGTTGCCAAGGGCTGCGTATTGTACGAACATTCGGCATTTCGTACCAACTGCTTGACACTCCCCCGCTGCCTCGTTATGCTCGATTCGTCTCCCGCTCATCTTCGATCTCAACTTAGTGGCTTAAAGGGCGGTAGAACCATATAGTGTATTTGGTAAATGGAGGCTCCACCGTGTTCAAAGGTAAGAAACTTTCGATCCTCTTGCTCGTCCTCGCCCTCCTCGTCGGCATCTCCATAACAATGGGTGCATCCGCCCAGGACGCTCGCGTCTTCTACTGGATTTCGCATGGCGCACCCGCCGACCCGGTCTGGACGTACTTCCTCGCCGGTGCCGAACAGTGGGCAGCGGATACGGGCAATGAAGTCCGCACCTCGTTCCACAGTGGCGACGTCCCCTCGCATCAGGAAGCCATCCGCGCCGCCATCGCAGCGGGCGCAGACGGCATCGTCACCAGCAGCCCCGACCCCGGCTCGCTGATCGAAGTCGTGGCGGAAGCGCGCGCGGCGGGTATCCCGGTCGTCAATATCAATACGCCGGATGATCAGGTCGATTTCAACGCCTACGTCGGCGGTGATAACGTCACCTTCGGGCGCAACTGGGCGCAGTTCATGGTCGATAACGCCTTGGTCGAGGCGGGTGATTTCGTCTGGCTGCCCGTCGAAGTCCCTGGCGCGACTTACGGCGTCCAGTTGACCGAGGGCATCTCCAGCGTGTTTGACCCGCTCGGCATCACCTACGAAGTCACCGATGCCACGCTCGACCAGGCGGAGATCATCACCCGCATGAGCGACTACCTGACTGCCAACCGCGACAACATCGACGCCATCATCGGCTTGGGCGACCTGGTGACGGGCAGCATCAAGCGCGTGTTCGACCAGGTTGGCGTTGCGCCGGGCGAAATCCCGGTCGTCGGCTGGGGCAACTCGCTCGATACGACCCAGGAAGTTCTGGAAGGCTACGTGAACGCGGCGCAGTGGCAGGACCCACAGGCGACCTCGTACATGGGTCTGTCGATTGCGGCGATGGCAGCCAGCGGCATCCCGCCGGGCTTCGATGTGATCACCGGCTTCCTCTACACCGCCAACGAAGCGCAGCTCTATGACGACATCCTGCGCGGCACGTCGGGCTAACAGAGACAAATAGACGCTTCGTCCCCCCTCCAACCGGAGGGGGGACTATTCTTTTTGCAGCCATATCCGCCGCGTCTGAAGCTGGACGCGGCGGATGTCGAGGTCAGGCGATACGACTTATGGACAAACCGCTCCCCATCCCCACAGAGCCACATGCTGACGCGCCGTCTCTCCTCCAGCGGCTGATCGCCCGACCTGAGTTTGGACCGCTTGTGCTGCTGGTTGTGGAAATTATCATCTTCACCTCTTTTTCGACCGCTTTTCTTTCGATCACGAACATCAGCAACCTGCTCGCCTTCACGCCCGAACTCGGCATGATCGCGCTGGGGATGACGCTGCTGATGACGGGGGGCGAGTTCGACCTGTCGGTCGGCTCGGTCTTCGGCTTCGCGCCCATCATCATGTGGACACTCTACAACGAAGGCGCGACCTCACTGGAAGTCGGCTTCGTGATTGCGCTCCTGGTCGCCGTGCTGATCGGGCTTGCCAACGGGCTGTTCGTCACGCGGCTGAAGATCCCGTCGTTCCTCGTCACGCTCGGCATGCTGCTGGTCGTGCGCGGCAGCGCGCTCTACCTCACCGACGGCTTCCCGCAGGGCAATTGGCGCGCCGAGTCGCCGCTGATGGACATCCTCGTCGGCGACTTCATGATCGGTGAACTTCGCGTTTATGCCTCGGTACTGTGGTTCATCTTCTTCGCGGTCGTCCTCGGCTACGTTCTGACGCAGACCAAGTGGGGCAACTGGATTCAGGCGTCCGGCGGCAACCCCAGCTCGGCGCGGGCGCGCGGTGTGCGTGTCGAACGCACCAAGATCGCCCTCTTCATCCTGACGGCGGTGCTTGCGGCATGGGCGGGCATCACCAGCACCATCCGCGTCGCCACCGCCAACCCCAACAGCGGCACGGGCTACGAGCTGGAAGTGATCGCGATGGTCGTCATCGGCGGCACAGTGCTGACGGGCGGGCGCGGCACGATCATCGGCACGGTGCTCGGCGTGCTCATCCTGCGCCTGATGCGCAACGGCATCGTCATGGTCGGCGTGCCAGGGCTGGCGTACAACATCTTCATCGGCGCGATCATCCTGGCGATGATGTCGCTGCATTCCTGGCTCGAACGCCGTCATAACGCGGGGACATGACCATGAGCGACGAACTGGTACGCATGGTGAACATCAACAAGCTGTTCGGCAAGGTGCAGGCGCTGACGGACGTGAATCTGACGATCAGGCGCAATGAGATCGTCGGCTTGCTGGGCGATAATGGCGCGGGCAAATCGACGCTGATCAAGATCCTCTCCGGGGCGCTTCAGCCGACGAGCGGCGAGATTTACATCCAGGATCAAAAGGCGGAAATCCGCAACACGACCGACGCCATCAAGTACGGTATCGAGACGATCTATCAGGACTCAGCGCTGGTGACGCAGCTCTCGATTGCCCGCAACATCTTCCTCGGTCGCGAGCCGATCAAGGAGCCGAAGTTCCTCAACCGCATGGATCAGGCGATGATGAACGAAGCGGCGGGCGAACTCCTCAAGCGCGTCGGCATCAGCAAGAATATTCCGCCGACCACCCCGATCAATTCGCTTTCCGGCGGCGAGCGTCAGGCGGTCGCCATCGCGCGCGCCATGCACTTCGACAGCGAGCTGATCATCCTGGACGAGCCGACCAACAACCTGGGCGTCGAGGAGACGCAGGCAGTGCTGCGCTTCGTGCGCAATGCGCGCGATAAAGGGCACTCGTGCATCTTCATCGCGCACAACATCTATCACGTCTTCCAGGTGGTAGACCGGATCGTCGTGCTGCGGCGCGGCAAGAAGGTCGCCGACGACATCAACCCCAAAGAGACGACCATCGAGCAGGTCGAACACATCATCACGGGCATGGCGATGGCGTAGGGGTCTTGTCCTTCGACATTTACGCCTCATTCGCATTTCCTCGGCTATAGTGAAGATCTATTAGACGTTTGCCTGTCGAAGGAATTACCCCGATGATGATCCTCACACAAACCGACGCAGCCGCTCTCACGCAGTACGGGCGGGCGCTGATGGAGGCGCATCGTACCAACCGGACAAGTTTCGAGGATGCCGCCCAAGCCATCACGCAGGCGCTGTATCAGGATTTCGTGATAGAGGATGGCAGCCCGATGTTCGCGCTGGTGCGCGTCTATCGCCTGACAAGCTTCGACGAGTTGGCGTCCGAGCTGAAAGGGCTGGTCGATCCGGCGCGCCAGCGTTGGATGGCGTTGGCGGGGACGTGGGGTGCCGAACCCGCCTGGTGTGATCGTCACCAATCGCAGGGGCATAAGGCGCTCAATCTGGGTTCGGATCAAAGTCCGATGGTCAGCGCCAGCATTCACCAGCTCGGCATGGATGTCGGCGTGGACATCCCGCCCGCACCGCTCGACCTGCCGATCCCGGAAGCCACCTTCATGACACGCTACTTCCATATCGAACACGCCCTGGGCAGCCCATACATCCCGGCACAGGACGGTTTTGTCAAACCCTACGGCATTCACAGCGTCGTCGGCTTGGGGAGCAATTTTGCCTCGCGCTCCGCGTACCTGCTGCTGGGGTTCTCCAAAACGCACATCGACCAGGCAAACGCGATGAAGTTTTCGCAGCTTGCGCCATATGTCTCGACGCTGCTGGCGGTCTACGACGCCCGTTCGCTGTGGGCGGGGTAACAGATTGGTCGCGAGTATCCGATGGCGGACGCCATGAATGGCGTCCCTACCAACATGATGATTCTCGACTACATCGCCTTCGGCATCCTGCTCGACGACATCGTGACGTGGCGCGGCGATGTCCGCATGGGCGTGCTGGGCGGCGGCGGCGCGCAGACCGCCTGGGGTATGGCGCTGGCAGCGCGCGACGGGAAGGGTGTCGGGCTGGTCGGCGGTGTGCATGAGGCGGAAGACAACGCGCTCTTCGCGCCGCTGCGCGCGGTGGGCGTCGATCTTTCCGGCGTCCGCCGCAGCGCCACGCCGACCGCCCGCGCCTGGCAGCTCTTTGAGGCGGATGAGTCGCGCACGCAGGTTTGGCGCGTGCCGCCGCCTGTGTTGGGCGAACAGCTCCGCCGCCGCTGGAAAGACCTCCCTCAGGACTACCGCGATGCGCGCCACTTCCACTGGGGCATCCACCCCGAACAACCCGATCTCGATTTCGCGCAGGATCTCCTGAGCAGAGACAAGCGCGTCAGCCTGGAGGCGTTCCGCGCCCCGGCGGCTCCCCTCTCGCCCCAAGCGCTGGCGGCGATCATGGGGAGCTGCTTTGTCTTCTCGGCGGGGCTGCGCGAGGCGCTGGTGATGGCGGGGACGGACGACACAGAGGGTGCCATCGCGCGCTTCGGCGCGGCGGGCTGCCGCATCCTGACGCTGCGCATGGGCGATGAAGGCAGCCTGGCGGTCGATTTCTGGCAGCGCGAGCGCGTCCGCACCCCCGCCTACCCGACGCGCGTCGTCGACAGCACGGGCGCGGGCAATGCCTACTGCGGCGCATTCCTGGCGCGGCTGGGCGACGGACTCGCCGCCGCTGCCTGCCATGCCTCGGTCGCCGCGTCGTACATGGTCGAGCAGGTCGGCATCCCCGCGCCGCCGCCGCCGCATGAGGATTACGCGCGGCGGCTGGAATGGGTGCGGGACGCGCTTGAATTGTCGCGCCTGTGATATGATGGGATCGCCCGCCCATTTATTGGACGGGCGAATGAAATGCGACAAGTCAGCTCATTTGCGTCCTCCAACACTTCACCTCTTCTGGACTACATCTCATGCTCCCCACCACACTCGAATTCTGGCGCAACCCGGTCGGCGTCCCGATTGACGGCGATCCGCTCAAGTTTCTCTATGTGACCGATGAAGCCGAACACATGATGGTTTCGTGGCTGGCGCAGGAATTCTTCGCGTACCAGCGCGAACGCGCGGGCACGTCGGAGGTCATGACCAAGCTGATCATGATCACGATGGGCGCGCTGCTGCCCGGTGTGCTGCTGCACGACTACATCGACCACTGGAAGCCGGAAGGGCTGCCGAGGGTCGAGTTCGGCACCTTCGGCGTCAAATGCTACATTGGTCCCGGTCAGCCGCTCGAACACCCGGAGATTGTGCAGCCGCTCTCGGTCAACGTGCATGGGCACACGATTGGCGTCGTCGAAGACCTAATCGACCTGGGCATGACGCTGGAGTTCGTCCACAAGACGCTCACCTCGCCCACCTACGGCGCGCATGACACGGTCATCATCGCCGCCTACCGCAAGCGCCGCCCGGCGTGGATGGACGGCGTGCACTCGATCATCTTCGGCGAATGCCCGCAGGACACCTGGATCATCACGCCGCGTGAGCGCGTCGAGACGATGATCAAGCGCGTCAAGACCTGGCGCGGCAGCGGCGCCGACCGCCACGCCTGCCAGAGCCGCCTCCAGCAGATCGGCTATCCCGATTACATGCTCGACACCTGGTTCCAGGCGGCGTGGGAGCAGGCGGAGTAGCATAATACCAATCCGACTTTTGGATAGACAGAACATACGAGCGGGCATACGATAGGCACTATCCATTGCCTAAAAGGAATGTGCTTGTGAAAACCCGCGACGTAGGTCTGTTGTTCCTGCTTGCTTCTTTCTGGGGCGCGTCATTCATCTTCATCGGCATCAGCGCGCCCTTACTGGGTCCGTTCGTGCTGGTCTTCGTGCGCACCAGCGTCGCCGCCGTCATGCTGATCGCTTATGCGCGCGCCACCGGGCAGTCGATCAGCCTGCGCCAGCATGGGTGGAAGTTCCTGCTGCTCGGCTTGCTCAACGTCGCCATCCCCTTCGCGCTCATCTCGACCGCCGAGCTGCACATCAGCAGCGCGATGGCATCGATCCTGAATGCCACCACGCCGCTGTGGGGCGCGCTGGTGGTGGCGGTGTGGATGAAGGAAGCGCTGACGCCGACGCGCATCGCCGGGCTGCTGATCGGCATCGTAGGCGTCGGGATCGTCGTCGGTTTGCAGCCGGAAGAGGTGACGACCTGGTTCATCCTGGGCGTCGTGATGATGGTGACGGCTTCGTTCTTTTACGCTGTCGGCACGGCATATGGCAAGACCAACTTCAAGGGCACGGCACCGATCTCAATGGCGATTGGGCAGGTGAGCGCAGGCGCGCTGATCATGCTGCCGCTGGCGGTCACCAACCCGCCGACGCAGCCGATCACGACCGAGGTGATCGTGTCGATGCTGCTGCTGTCGGTCGTCTCGACCGCCATCGCCTACCTGATCTACTTCACACTGTTGAGCAGCGCGGGCGCGACCAACACCATGACCGTGACGTTCCTCAGCCCGTTCTTCAGCATCTTCTGGGCGTGGCTGTTCCTGGGCGAGACGATTGGCATCATGCAGTTCGTCGGCTTGCTGGTCATCCTGTCCGGCTTGTTCCTGGTCACAGGCTACCGCCCGCCGTTCCTGATGCGCCGGACGGCGACGGCTTGAGCTATACTGTAGGCAGTGAAACGGTTTGAGGGTATCGCACCATGCAGCCCACACTTGCCCCGTCTGAAATCGAGACTCCCGAAGCAGCGACAGCCGCCGCCGTGCCGGAGCGCATCAGCTTCGCCGACTATCTGCGCCGATACGACAGCATCGAAGGTGTACGCAGCGAGTGGAATGCCGGGGTCGTCGAGGTCTATACGATGTCAAGCAACTTCACTCACAATGAATTGTTGAGTTTTCTGCAAACGCTGCTGCGCATCTATCTTGACTTGAAGAGTCTCGGGCGGCTGGTGCTTGCGGGCGTGCCAATGTACGTGGGCGACGACCAGCCCGCGCGCGAACCTGACCTGATGGTGCTGCTCGCTGCCCACCTCGACCGCCTGACGCCGAAATACGTCAACGGCGCTGCCGATGTCGCGGTCGAGATCGTCTCGCCTGAGAGCGATGAGCGCGACCGGGGCAAGAAGTTTCTCGAATACGAAGCAGCAGGCGTGCCGGAGTACTGGCTGATCGACCCGATCCGGCGGCAGGTCACCTTCTATCTTCGTGGCGAGGACGGACACTACCAAAGCGCGGTGGCAGATGCCCAGGGGCGCTATGCTTCGCGCATCCTGCCGGGTTTTGTGCTCGATCCGGCATGGCTGTGGCACGACCTGCTGCCCGGCGGCGCGGAGATCTACCGGATGGCAGTCGCGATGGCAGGTGAAGACGCGCGCTAGACCCTGCCTGCCTCGACTCCTCGCGCTTCCTGCACGGCGACACGCCCGTCAGGATCAGCGCGGGCATGGCGGTATGGATGCGCGGGCGCGTGCCGTGCCCGCGGCGGCGGACTTCCCAATTTTGTTAAAAGTTGTGGCGATTTGTGGTCATTAGGCTATAATTCACCTATAGATCACCGCGCAGCCAAAAATGCTCTTTGCTTAAGAATGCCCTCTTCGCAGTCTCGGTCGCACAGAGTATTGTCCTGGGTGCTTCTATTATGGCGCTTGCCCCTCATTTCCTCTTTGATACCCGGATCGGTCACAGCCGCGAAGTCATCTTCGCGGGCGATGGCGTCCGACTCGCCGGGCAGACCGATTACCCTGAACAGCGAACGCCGCCCAGCGGTTTCCCTCTGCTTTTCCTGCTCCTCAATACCGGCTGCAACACCCGTGATGATGCCGCTGAACTCGCGGAAGTGGGGGTCAGCGAGGGCTTCGCGGTCTTTCGCTGGGATCGGCGGGGCACTGGGCGCAGCGGCGCGAGCGGCGCGGGCAGCGCCACGCAGGATGCTGTCGCCGCCTACGAAACCGCGCTGCGTCAGCCGCAGATCAACCGCCGCGAGGTGATCATCGTCGCGCAGGGTTCCGGGTCGGGGTTGTTCGGGAGTGCATACGCCCTGTTCGCGCGGGTGCAGCCGCCGCGTGCCGCGCTGCTGCTGGGCAGCCTGCTCGACCCACAGGCGATCCAGTCGCTCGATACGCGCGTTCACATCATTCAAGGTGAGCATGATTGGAATCCCTGGATGGTCTACAGTCAGGCTGCCTGCCGTGCTCATCGCCAACTCTATCCGCATGGGGCGACCTACACCATGCTGCCAGGGCTTGACCACGACATGATGAGCCATGATCCGCTTCTGCCCGGCTTCCACCCCCTGATGCGCGGCGCGGTCGCCGATTGGCTGCGGCTGGCAGCCGCCCGATGAGCGGTCTCACCTTCGATTTTGCCGGACACGCGGCGCTGGTGACGGGCGCGGGCGCGGGCATCGGGCGCGCGGTGGCGCTGGCGCTCGGCGCGGCGGGCGCGGCGGTCGTCTGTGGAGACATCAACCCGGATCGCGCTGACGCCATCGCCGATGCGATCCGAGAGGCAGGTGGGCGCTCGCTCGCCTGGCAGGGCGATGTCGCCAATCGCTTCCAGATGTCGGCGATGATCGAAGCGGGGCGCGAGGCGTTCGGCAGGCTCGACATCCTCGTCAACGCGGCGAGCGTCTACAAGCACGGCGAAATGCTCAAATTCGACGAGTGGGATTGGCGGCGCGTCCTCGACGTGAACATGACCGGGACATTCTTCGCGCTGCAACTGCTTTCGCGGGTGATGGCGGATGAAGGCGGCGGCGCAATCGTCAATATCGCCTCGGATGCAGCGTACCCCGTGCCGATCAGCGAAGGAGTCGCCTACGCTGCCAGCAAGAGCGGCGTCGTCGGCATGAGCCTGCAAGCGGCGCACGAGCTGGCACCCAGGGGCGTGCGCGTGAATGTGGTGTGTCCGGGGGACATTGACGAAGACGACGGCACGCCGACGCGCACGAACGCGCCGCGCGCGCCGGAAGCCATCGTGCCGCTCATCCTGTTTCTGTGCAGCGACGCCGCCCAGCACATCACCGGGCAGCGCTTTACGATCTGAATCCTAGCGACCGCCGAGCAGCCCGCCGACGATGTCGTCCAAGCCGAAGCCGTCGTTGCCGCCCTGCTGCTGCTGTCCGCCCTGTGCCCCAGGCTGACCCCCCAGGAGACCTTCGAGCGCGCCGCCGAGCTGCGGACCGAGCTTGCTCGCCAGGAACGAGAGGACAATTGGCAGGATTTGCGAGGCGATGTCCGGGCTGACGCCCGAACGGCTGGAGATGTCGTTGACCAGGCTGTCGCGGTTCAAGCCGCCCTGCGCGCCGCCGCCTGCGATCATGCCGATGATGTCATCCAGCCCGAAGCCGCCCTGCTGCCCGCCCTGCGCGCCGCCCAGGATGCCGCCGACCAGGTCGCCCAGATCCATGCCGCCCTGACCACCCTGCTGCTGACCACCCTGCGCGCCGCCCAGGATACCACCAACCAGGTCGCCCAGATCCATGCCGCCCTGACCACCCTGCTGCTGCCCGCCCTGCGCGCCGCCCAGGATGCCGCCGACCAGATCGCCCAAGCCGCCCTGCTGCTGTCCGCCTTGCGCGCCACCTTGCCCACCCATCAGAATCGAGAGCAGGTCATCCATGCCAATCGCGCCATCTCCCTGAGCGGCAGGATTGCTACCGCTGAGGATACCGCCGATCAGGTCGCCGAGCGGTCCGGGCACGTTGTTATGCAGACTGTCGTTCAAGCCGCTTAAGGCGTCCTGTGCCTGGCGTTCGTCGATGCCAGTCTGCTGTGAAATCTGCTTGATAATCTCCATCGTCGCTCTCCCTTTGCGTTACACTTAGCGGCAGAACTATAACGGAAATTTGTTAAGACACAAATAGGACATCATAACAAGTGCGAGGTGCGCAGTGCGAGGTGCGAGCAGGCGCAGTCGGCATTTTCGCACTACGCACCTCGCACTAAGCACAGCAAGGAGAGCTGTATGCCCATGAGAAATGTTGGGAACGTCCGCGCCGTCATCTTCGACTGGGCGGGGACGATGGTCGATCATGGCTGCCTCGCGCCCGCGATGGTCTTCGTGGCGGGCTTCGCCGCGCGAGGCGTGACGATCTCGCTCGAAGAGGCGCGTATTCCGATGGGCAAGTACAAACGCGATCATATCGCCGAGCTGCTCGTCATGCCGGAGATCGCCGAACGCTGGCGCGCCGCGAACGGCGCCGCGCCGACCGAGGCGGATGTCGATGCATTGTTCGCCGACTTCATCCCGCGCCAGGAGGCGGCGCTGCTCGACTATGCCGACGTGATCCCCGGCGTGGTCGAGACCGTCGATGCGCTGCGCGCGCGCGGCATTCGTATCGGCAGCACGACCGGCTACACCTCGGCGATGATGGCGATCCTCGCGCCTCGCGCCGCCGCGCAGGGCTACGCGCCCGACTGCATGATCACGCCGGAGATGACGGTGGGGGGGCGTCCCGCGCCCTGGATGTGTTATGCCAACGCGCTGCAGTTGGGCGTCTATCCGATGGCGGCGATGGTCAAGGTGGGAGATACCCTCGCGGATATTGACGAGGGGTTGAACGCGGGCATGTGGACGGTGGCGGTGATGCGGACGGGCAACGAACTCGGCTTGAGCCACGCCGATACCGCCGCCCTGCCCGCCGCCGACTTACGGGCGCGGCTGGACGCGATTGCGACGCGGCTGCTGGCGGCGGGCGCGCACTACGTGATCGATGGCGTGGGCGACCTGATGCCCGTCATCGATCACATCAATGCGCGTCTGGCGGCGGGAGAAAAGCCGTAGGCGCTGCGTCGATCCTGGTTTAGTCGAACTGCCATTCCTTCAGCATCGCCGCCATCAGCGTGGCGCGGCGCGGCAGGCTGTTGAGCACGACATGCTCGTGCAGTGCGTGCAAGCCGTCCCCCTGCGGTCCTAAGCCGTCGAGCACCGGGATGCCCATCGCCGCGACCGTGTTGCCATCGGAGCCGCCGCCGCTGCTGCCCTGCGTGACGACCACGCCATACTTCGTGCCGATGGTCTCGCACTGGGCGTAGGTCTTCTGCATCGTCGCGTTGCGCTCCATCGGCTGATGCCCGTTGGTCTGCGTGACCTCCAGCTTCGCGCCCGGCACGAACGGCGTGTCGGGCAGGCTGCGCAGCTTCGCGTCGATGTCCTTCCAGGCGCTGACGGCGACGGTGCGCACATCGACATGGAACGAGCAGTGTTCGGGGATCACGTTGGTCGCCGTGCCGCCGCTGACCATCGTCACCGAGACGGATGTGCCGTTGCGCAGGTCGTTCCACGCATGGATCTTCATCGCCTGCTGCGCCATCTCGATGATCGAGTTGATGCCCTTCTCCGGCGCGTTACCCGCGTGCGATGGCAGCCCCGTGATGTCCACGCGGTAGGTCGAGACGCCTTTGCGCATCGTCTTGAGTTCTTCGTCAATCGTGGCGGGTTCCATCACCAGCACCAGCCCCGCCTGCGCTGACGCTTCCATCAGCGCGGCTTTGGAGTGGACGCTGCCGACCTCTTCGTCGCTCGTCATCAGCACCCAGATCGGGCGCTGCGGCATTTCGCCGCGCTCCTTCAGCCCGCGCAGCGCCGAGAGCACAATCGTGATGCCGCCCTTCATGTCAATGGCACCCGGTCCGTACAGTTTGCCGTCGTCGTCGATGCGTGTCGGGCGCTGCGCCAGCGTGCCGAGGGGCCAGACGGTGTCGATGTGGATGAGAAACATGATCGGTTTGCCGGGCGCGTCCTCATGCCACTTTGCCAGCAGGCAGTCGCCGACCTGCGCGAGCGGGATGCGCGTCACGGACGACGCACCCAGATCGCGGAACTGCGCCTCCATGAATTCGCCCATCTTATCGACCATCGCCTTGTCGGTCGTCGGGGTCTCGAACCCAACCAGCGTGGTGAGCAGATCGACCATTTGCTGTTTCTGCGACTGGAAATACTGGAGTAACTCAGACATCAAACTTCCTCACACCTTCTCGATACGAAAAGAGGCAGGCACGCGCCCGCCCCTGGGTACACATCATTGCGTGCGTAGTGCGCTGGGCGTGGTGCGAAAAATCTGCGTCGGTTTGTTCGCACCACGCACAGCGCACCGCGCACCGGCGGGCAGACACATGGGTCTGCCCTTACAACGCGGGCAGACACACGGGTTTGCCCCTACTCAGAATGGGCACACGTCGCCCGCGTCGTAAACCCTGCTCTCGCTGCCATAGCGGTTGAGCAGCGTCAGCGCCTCAGGGCGAGCCGCGATTATAGCCTGAACCTCAACGCAGGCGCTACGGAGGTTGTTGGTCACTTCCAGCGCATTCCAGAAGCTGAACGCGACCTGCGCATAGACGGGTGCGGTCAGTGGATCGGGGAACTGCGTTTGCAGCACGCCGATCAGCGCATTGCGCCGCTCGTCTTCCAGCGCGCTGTATGCCAGCAGCAGGCGATAGGCGGCATAGGGCGGCAGGACTCGGTCGTCGTCGTTCTGCCAGTTGCGCAGGCTGGTGTCGTCCAGCACAAGCTGGAACAACGCGGCAGCCTCCTCATACGCGCCATTGGCGAACACTTCATCCGCCAGATGCACGATCTGGATGCGGTAGCGCGGCGGGTCAAGCTGCGTCAGGGCGCGCACGTAGCCCGCTCCATTCCAGTCGTAAACGCCGATCCCCGTGCGCCGAGGACCCGTCTGGGCGCTGCCGTCGTCGTCAAAACGCACGATCAACTCCGAGACCTGGTCGGCATCGACATCTTCGACGCGCGGCGGCTCGCCGCTGATGATGGGTTCGCCGAGCAGGTTGACGATGCGCGCCAGCGCCGGACGCCAGACGATGATCTGCGTTCGGTATTCGCACGTCTCGTCGTCGCTGCAAGCGCGGCTGGCGAACTGGAGTTCCGGACTGCCGTCGAAGTTCAGGTCTTCCGTCGTTAGCACCTGCGGCGCATCACCCCCCATCACGACCTCGTACAGCAGTTCGACTGTACCGCCTACGCAGCCGAAGACCGACAGCATGCCGCCGTTTGCCGTCAGCACACTCGTGATGATCTCCGGTGTCCCTTCGCCGCTCAGATCGAGGTCGGCACGCACGAAGCCATTGGCACCCATCACACCCCAGTTCGTGCGCAGTTCCTGGTCGAGCGCGGCGGAAGCACCCCCCGCTGCGAGGAAGCGCGTCATCGCGCCATTCATGTCGCGCGGGATGCGCAGCGGCGGGTCAAGCTGCGGCTCGGCGGGGGCAGGGCAGAGTGCGCGGTTGGGCGTTGGCGTCGCGCCGCTGACGAGGAGCGCGGCGGTATCGAAGCCATCGGGGCGCGGCGTCGGGACGATGCCGAACGCCTCGCGTCCTGGGGTCACGGTCGGAAAAGGGATGGTCGTTGGCAGGAGGGGCAGCGCGGTTTGCGGCGCGCAACCGTTCAAAAGGATCGCGAACAGGAGCAGGAGGCATCCTGCCCGCAACCCCAAAAAGCGTAGGTCCAATACTTTCGCCATCGCACGCATCACCCAGAAGCACGAATTCACGACGATACCACAAGGGGGATGTTTGCTGCCAGAAACGGGCTAGAATGCTCGTTGTCCTGGCGAGGTGAATTGCTAGACCGTGATCACAGCCAGGTGACATTCTCCAGGCAGGCGTGTTGCCTTTTCGGAGGTAGGTATGTCCAAAATCACCCCCCCTCAAGCTGAGCGCGAAAGCGAAGTGCAGTGGCACTCCCTTGCGTCGGATGCCACCGTGCGCCACCTGCGCTCATCTCCCGATCAGGGCTTATCGACCACGGCTGCCGAACAGCGCCTGCAAGAATATGGCGCGAATGAGCTGGCACAGGCAGTGCCGCCGACCTTTCTGCAGACGCTGCTTGCCCAGCTCAACAGCTTCGTCATCATCCTGCTGGTGGCGGCGGCAGGCATTTCCGCGCTGCTGGGCGATTGGCTGGAAGCAGGCGTGATCGCGGCAATCGTCGTGCTCAACGCTGCGCTCGGCGTCGTGCAGGAACGGCGTGCGGAACAGGCGCTCGCCGCCCTGCAGAAGCTCGCCGCGCCAGAAGCGCAGGTCGTCCGCGATGGGCATCGACAGAACCTCTCCGCGACAAAACTCGTGCCGGGCGATCTCGTCCTGCTGGAAGCGGGCAACTACGTCCCCGCTGACATCCGGCTGATCGAAAGCGCCAACCTGCGCATCGACGAATCGATCCTGACGGGCGAGTCGGTCGCCGTCAACAAGGACGCGCGCGCCCAGCGCGAGCAGGATGTCGCACTCCAGGAGCGGGCGAACATCGTCTTTATGGGGACGCTCGTGCAGTATGGGCGCGGCAAAGGCATCGTCGTCAGCACAGGGATGCGCACGCAGATCGGCATGATCGCGCAGATGCTGCAATCGGTCGAGCGCGAACAGACGCCGCTCCAGCACAAACTCGATCAGCTCGGCAGGATGCTGGGTATGGCAGCGCTCCTCATCTCCGCGCTGGTGTTCGTGATCGGCTGGCTGCGTGGCAATGACCCGCTGGAGATGTTCATGATCGCGGTTGGGCTGTCCATCGCCGCTGTGCCGGAAGGGCTGCCCGCCGTCGTCACCATCAGCCTGGCACTGGGGATGCAGCAGATGATCAAGCGTCACACGCTGATCCGCCGCCTTGCCTCGGTCGAGACGCTTGGCTCCGCGACCGTCATCTGTTCCGATAAGACCGGGACGATCACGCAGAACGCGATGACCGCCACAAACCTGTGGATCGACGGGAATGACTTCGCCATCAAAGAAGACGTGTTTCACCTGGGCGAGCAGCAGGTTAATCTGAGCGAGTATCCGGGTGCCATGACGACGCTGTGGGTGGCGGGATTGGCGAACGACGCCGAAGTCGAAATGAGCAACGGGCAGAACGGCAGCCAAGAACCTCAACTCATCGGCGACCCGACGGAAACCGCGCTGCTCGGCGCTGCCACCAAAGCGGGCGTCAGCCTCGCGGAGCAGAAGCAGGCATACCCGCGTGTGCATGAAATCCCCTTCGATGCGACGCGCAAACGCATGGTCACTGTCCACCGCGTGGCAGCGCCAAGCAAAACGGACGCATCGCCTTTCCATGATTCGCAGCCGCCCGCTTTCACCGTACTAGTCAAAGGCGCACCGGATGTCATCCTGCCGCTGTGCCAGCACTATCAGCGGCTCGACGACACCGTCGCTCCGCTCACCGACGAGGAGCGCCAGCGGATCATGGCGGCGAATAACACCATGACCGACCAGGCGCTGCGCGTCCTGGGGCATGCCTATCGTGTTGCGGCAGAGGAGCCGAACATCGAAGATGTTCACAAGCTGGAAGGCGGCTTGATTTTCGCCGGGCTGATCGGCATGATCGACCCGCCGCGCCCGGAAGTGCTACCAGCGCTGGCGAAAGCGAAAAGTGCGGGCGTGCGCACGATCATGATCACGGGTGATAACCCGAATACCGCGCGCGCCATCGCCAGCAGCGTCGGCTTGCTCGGTGACAATCATCAGGTGATGACCGGGGCGCAGGTGAGCGAGCTGGACGATGTGGCGCTGCGCGAAATGGTCAAGACGACGGATGTGTTTGCGAGGGTTGCCCCAGAACACAAGATGCGCATCGTCGATGCCTTGCAGGTGAATGGCGAGGTGGTTGCCATGACCGGGGACGGCGTGAACGATGCGCCCGCTATTAAAGAGGCAAACATCGGCATCGCGATGGGCATCGCCGGGACGGATGTCGCCAAAGGCAGCGCCGACATGGTGCTGACCGACGACAATTATGCCAGCATCGTCTCCGCCATCGAGCAGGGGCGGATCATCTACAACAACATCCGTAAGTTCGTCTTCTTCCTGGTCTCGACGAACCTGTCAGAAATCGTTGTCATCTTCCTGGCGACGCTGCTCGGTTTGCCTGCGCCGCTGACGGTCATTCAGCTCCTCTGGCTCAACCTGATCACCGATGGTGCGCCCGCCCTGGCGCTGGCGGTCGAAAAGGGCGATCCGAGCGTGATGAACGCGCCGCCGCGCCGCCTGGGCGAGCCGATCATCAATCACACGATGCGCAACGGGATCGTTATCCAGACCATCGCGCTCACCAGCGTCACGCTGATTGCCTTTGGGTTGGGGCTGATCTGGCATCTTGAGGGAACAGACACACTAGCAGCTGGACAGAATCCCATCCAGTTCCTGCTTTCTCACAACTGGGTCGGCGTCGATGTCATCACGGCGGAGACGATGGCATTTGTCACGCTGTCGTTGGGCACGCTCTTTCGCGCGCAAACGGTTCGGTCAGAAAAGGAGTCGCTCGCCCGTATTGGCATTTTCTCCAATCGCGCGATGCTGGCGGCGATTGGGCTGTCCACGCTGCTGCTCCTGTTCGTGATCAATGTGCCGTTCCTCCAGCCGATCTTCAACACCACCTACCTGAGTCCAACTGAGTGGGGTGTCGTCATAGGGCTGTCAATCATCCCGGCGGTCGTGGAAGAGGTGACGAAGTCTGTGTTGCGGTCGGTAGACTGAGGGTTATCCCGCCTCGCGTGCTTCCGCGTCGAGCAGCGCTTCAATTTCTGCGCTCAGCGGCGCGCCCAGGCGTTCGCGGTTGATGCGCAAGTCGCTGAAGATCGGGGACACCAGGTTGCGCAACCGGCTGATCTCGCCGTGCGGCGCAGTAATGTTGGCGACAAGAATCTGATCGTGATCGGGCACGGCAAAGGCGATCACCCAGCCGCGCGCATCGCCGGGTGCGGTATAGGTGTAGTAGGCGGCATGGACCTCGCCCCAGGTCAGTTTGACCGGGCGCGTGATCTCGGCGCTGCCCGTCAGAGCCGGGGTGCGTGACACTTCATGGAGGGCGGCGTAGGCGAGGTTGTCGTGTTCGCTGCTGACATCGAGAATGCCATCAAGTTCCGGGACGAAGAAATAGAAAATGATGCCGTTGGCGGGAGCACCCGTTTCGACGGAACTCATCCGTTCGATCAACGTCAAGCCTGAGGTGTCGTCGTAGTGCCAGCCTGCGGGCAGCCACACGCCGACATCGACGCCGTTGATGTCCGTTTCGATCCACTCCGGTGCATCGAGCGGGCGATTGACGTTCAGAGTGGTGCCGGAATTTTCGACATTCTGAATAGGATTAGCGGTATTGGGGATTTCAACTGTGCTCGGCGCACACGATGCCAACAGGAACGCCAGCATCACCGCACTGAGGAACTTTTGCATGGATGTCCCAGACAGCGACTTACATTACAACATGGGACAATACCTCAGTGTGGGGTATTGTCAGAGACTTGATTCATCGTAACACAAACTTGCACGCTGTATTCGAAGGCTAAAGGACTTCTCATCCAATCCGTACCGAGCATGAGAAATGGCTTATCTGCTGAAAACGGTTACTGTTTAGAGTGATCGGTCACAGGGTCGTAGCGAAGGCTTTTTTGACGCGCCAACCCTCACGCTTATGCCCTCAGCCTGCTGCGCACCAGCGTGACGAGCCAGCGCAGCTCTTCGATGCGCAGCAGCAGCGCCGCCGCGACAAACACCGCCAGGCTGATCAACCCGCCGCCCACGACGACCGCGATCTCACGCAGCAGCGACGACGCGCCCAGCCAGCTTTCCAGCATGGGGTCGATCCAGCTCAATGCGATCCCCATCAAGAGGGCGGCAAGGGCGGTCTGTACCAGGGTGCGCATCAGGCGCTGTTCGCCCATCCCGTCCAGACGGCGGTGCAGCACCCAGGCGGAAACTGAGGCGTGGACGATATGTTTGACGCTGTCGGCGATCATCAGGCTGTACAGCCCGAACGTGGGGAGCAGCACGATGGTGACGACGAGATAGATCAGCAGGCTGCCAAAGCCGATCAGCGCGGGGGTGCGGGTGTCCTGGCGCGCGTAGAAGGCGTAGATGAGCAGCAGGTCAAGCGCGGCGAAAGGCAGCCCGATCAGGTAATAGCGCAGCGCCTGCGCCGCGACCTGCGTATCCGCCGGCGTGAACTGCCCATGCTCGAACAACAGCCCGATAATCGGGTTTGCCATGACGAACAAGCCGACTGTCGCGGGCAGGATCAGTACGATGACCAGGCGCAGCCCTAAGCCGAGCGTGTCTTTGAACGCCTGTGAACCGCCTTCGGCAAACAGCGCCGCCTGCCGCGCCAGCGTCGGCAGGATGGCGATGCTGATGGCGGTGCCAACCAGCCCATGCGGGAACTGGATGAGCGTGGTCGCCCAGTTCATGATGCCGATATTGCCCGCGCCAGTGCCGCTGGCGATGTTGTAACTGAACGTGCGGATGATGGTGTCGAGGATGAGCGAGAGCATGACGGGCGCATACAGCAGGGCGATCCGTTTGACGCCGGGATGCGATGGGCGGAGGGCAATGCGAAGCTGCCGCCATTCCAAGCCAGGGAGTTGGAGCACAAGCTGCGCCAGCGCGCCGACCAGCCAACCCAACGCCGCCGCCGTGACGCCGATGGTGGGCGCGAGCAGCAGCATGGTGATGACGACCGCGCCGTTGAAGATCGCCGCCGCGAAGGCGGGCAGCGTGAAGCGGCGCAGCGCATACAGCGCGCCGCTGACGAGCGAGAATAACGCCAGGAAGAGCAGCGCGGGCGAGGTCAGGCGTAGGAGGGTGACGGCGAGTCGCTGGGTTTCCGCGTCGCTGCCGCCGCCGAGCAGGGCGACAAGCTGCGGCGCGAAGATCTGCATCAGGACGACGAGCGCGGCAATCAGGATCGTCACCAGCGTGATGAGGACGGAGACGAGCTGCCAGAACGCCTGCTTGCCCTGGGTCGTGACCGCCTCGCTGAGGACGGGGACGATGGCGCTGTTGACATGCCCCGCGATCAGCAGGTCGTGGATCGTGCGCGGGATGATCAGCGCGATATTGAAGGCATCGACCGACGCCGACGCGCCGAATTGATTTGCAAGCACGGTTTCGCGCACCAAGCCCAGGACACGGCTGGCGACATTGCCCAGCGCCAACACGCCGCTTGCCCGTGCAACTCCGGCGTTGGTCTCCGCCTGTGTCGGCGGAGTTTCGGCGCTGATTTCAGCCTCGTTCTGCGATTGCAGCAAAATAGGATCGACCTTACTCGATAAGCGCGCGCAGTACGGGGTGCGCATTCGCACCCCTCGTTATCATGCGCACGGCGCACCCCGCACTTCGTATCATTCGCGACAAGCATATCACCCCGCCCCCCTCTCCCAACAGGGGCGCTCGCCCTCCGCCAGCCATCCTTAACTGAAAAACAGCCGGGTTATGCGCATGATAGTAGATGTGAGTCCATCTGCATGAAATGACTCGGACATGACCAAGATTCTGGTGATCGAGGACGAACAGACCCTGCGCGAAGACGTGGTCGAAGCGTTGAACATATCGGCATTTGAAGTCGTCGCCGCACCGAACGGCGAGATGGGACTGCTGCTGGCGCGCGAGCAGTCCCCTGACCTGATCCTGTGCGACATTCGTATGCCAGGCATGGATGGTTTCAACGTGCTGCAGCGCCTGCGTGATGACAGTGTCACTGCCCCAATTCCATTCATCTTCATGACTGCCCAGGGTGACCGCGAGTCGATGCGGTCTGGGATGCGGCTGGGGGCGGACGATTTCATCAGCAAGCCCTTCAGCATCGAGGAACTGGTCCAGGCGGTCGAGGCGCGTCTTTCGCGCCGCAATGCCTTCGTGCGCGAAGCCGAGAGTAAACTGGAAGCGGCAAAGCTTCGCCTGACCCGCCTGGTCACGCATGAACTGAAGACGCCGCTGATTTCGATGAATACCATTCTGGATGTCGTCTCCCGGCGCATGGGGCAGCTCAAGCCGGAGGAACTTCAGGAGTTCGTCGCCTCGATTGATGTCGGCGGTCGTCGCCTGAATCACCTGGTCGAACAGATGACGCTGGTGACCCAGCTCGAAAGTGGGCTGCTGCAACGAGCGACGCTGGCACAGCGTGGGTCGATCCATGTGCTATCGCAGATCCTGAATGGTGCGGTCACCCAGGGGCAGCGCTTCGCCAATAATCGCCCCGATGTTCAGCTCAAGGCGGAGCCATTTGACGCGGAGATGAATATCCTGTGCCATCTCCAGCCGCTGCGCCACGCCTTCGCCGAACTGTTCGCCAACGCCATCAACTTTTCGCCCGAAAGCGGTCAGGTCGCCATCAATGGCTGGCGTTCCGGCAGAGCCATTTGGGTGACGATCAGCGATCAGGGCGTCGGCATGACGCGCCAGCAGATCGAGGAGGCAGCCCATAGCTGGTCGCAGGTGGATCGTGAGAAGAATGAGCAGCAGGGCATGGGCATGGGGTTGATGCTGGCGCACCGCATCATTACTCTGCACGGTGGCATCCTGGAACTGGGTTCCGAAGTCGGCAAAGGGACACAGGTGCAGGTCGGTTTGCCCGTGATGACGCAGTCTGGTGCCTAAGAGAAGGGGCGATGATGGTCAGTGTCGATTGGTTTGACGAAACGCACCGCACTGTCTTGATTGTGCTCGCCGGGCGGTGGACATGGGATGAGATTTACAGCTCAATTGAAACCGCGCGCGGCATGATGCGCACCCAGTCAGACACCATCATCGATATTGTCGTGAAGTTTGAATCATCCATGATGCCGCATGGGTCGCTGAGTATGCACGGGGCAGCGGCGATCCGCTATCCCGAACCCAATCTCCGCAGGATCATTATTGTCTCGTCGAATCGCGTGATGTATCGCGTGATGAAGGTTATGCTGGGGATCAATAGCGAACTCAGCAAGCATTACCAGGTTGTTGACTCGATGGACCGTGCGCTGGCGATGATGAACGAAGTGGCTTAAGAACGCCCTGAATGCCTCATCCGCCCACTTCATGATGCAGGATGAACCGCCAGGACGCCACGAACGCCAGAAATTCTAACTGATTTGTCTGGCGCACCTGGCGTCCTGGCGGTTATGTCTTGCCCTCACTCCACCCCGCTCGGGGGCAGACTTAGCGTGAGGGCTAAAGAGCATTATCCGTAACTCAGATACTCTTATTCCGTCGGCGGGATGACGTACCAGACATCGCGGACGCCTTCGCCTGTCGTGTCACCAGGCGCGCCGTCAAAGATCCAGCCGTAGAGGGGCAGGTTGTTGTAGGTCACCTGGAGCGTGCCGTCGGTGCGTTCGGTCGTACCCAGAACACCGGTCACGCCTTCGCCCGCCGTCAGGTCGCTTTCGTTGATGACGGTCAGCGGGGGCCAGGCAATCGCGCACCCGTCGTAGCATTCGCTGACGCCGTCCGCGTCGACGGCGAACAGATAGAGGGTCATGCCGTCCGGACCGACGATGAATTCGCCGAGTTCGTCCGTGCTGCCGACGGAAATCAGAGTCGGCTTGACGACGAACCAGCGTTCGCCGACACCCTGCCCGGTCGCGTCACCAGGCGCTGCGTCGTTGATCCAGGTGTAGAGCGGCATTCCCTGGTAAGTGACCTGGAGCGCGCCATCATCACGGGTGATGAGCCCGAGGTCGGCGGGCGCGGCTGCCCACAGCCCGGCATACAGTTCGCCTTCATTGCTGACGGTCAGGGCGGGCCAGTTGGCGAGACAGTCGCCGGAGCAGTTGGAGACGCCTTCCGTATCGTTGGTGAACATATAGAGCGTCATGCCGCTGGCATCGACCAGGAACGAACCGAGTTCGTCATTGCCGCCGAGCGCGACGGTCTGCGGGCGCGCCACCCACCAGCGCTCGCCGACGCCCTGCCCGGTCGCATCGCCCGGCGCTGCGTCATTGACCCAGGTGTAGAGGGGCCAGCGGTTGTAGGTCACCTGGAGCGCGCCGTCTTCACGTTCGATGACGCCCCATTCGCCGGGCAGTGTAATGTCCGCCAGCGCGTCTGCGCTTTCGACGACCAGCGCGGGCCAGTTCGCGAGGCAGTCGCCCGCGCAGTTGCTGACGCTGGGGGTGTCGTTGGTGAAGGTGTAGAGGGTCATGCCGTTGGCATCGACCAGGAATGCCCCGACTTCATCATTGCCGCCAAGACCGACGACAGCCATGCTGTCCTGCCCGCTGGCGACACCGATTGCCATCAGGAGCAACAGTGCTCCCAGTGCCAGAACCTTGCTCATCAGACGCATACTCAACTCTCCTGAAATCTGTCCATGTTTATCTTGGTGTGTGTACACATGAATGAATCGAATACCAGGGGGCGATTGGATGTGAAAGAGGGCGGTTTCTCACCTAAATCTCATAATTGTAGGACTTAGGCGGTTGAACCGAATTTCGAGTTTGAACAAGGGGCTTAAGCCCCTTGTCCGCACGCTCAACTGTCTAACGCATAATTGAAAAGCACAGGTGCGGGGATGCCGGACGCTCGAATCGATTTGGGTTGCGATTCTCCGCCGGACGCCGTAGACTGATCAAGTCTGTCAGCGAAGCGGGTGCAGGTGTCATCATTGACCATATAAGCGACATCGAGCTGCTCAAACGAGTGCGCGAGCGCGATAAAGGTGCGCTTGCGGCGCTCTATGACCGCTATCAGACGCCGACCTTCAGCCTGGCGGTCTATGTCCTGGATAATCCGGAGTCGGCGGAGGAAGTCCTGCAGGACGTTTTCCTGTTCGTCTGGGATCGTCCGGATGCCTGGGACCCAAAACGCGGCGGCTTCCTCACCTGGCTGTTGAGCGTCACGCGCTATCGTGCTATCGACCGTCTGCGCGGGCGCGAACGCCGCCGCCGCACGCACGAGGTGTCGCTGGATGTCACAGACGAAGGGACGTGGTGGCTGGAGGCGGGGGAAGACGCCGGCTTGGATGACGGGCGGCTGCTGCGCACGCTGATCGACCGGCTGCCGCGTGAACAGGCGCACCTGATCGAGATGGCATTCTACAAAGGCATGACCCACAGCAGCATTTCGGATGCGACAGGGATTCCGCTCGGCACGGTCAAGAGCCGCCTGCGGCAAGGGCTGCAAGCGCTCAAGGTTTTGTGGCTGCGCGAGACGGAGATGATGGACCAATGAGCAGTCATAACAAGTGCGAAGTGCGTGGTGCGCAGTGCGAAAAACCGGACGAAATTGTATTTTCGCACCCCGCACTTCGCATGACGCACCGGATCGTTTGGCTGATGGTGATCGAGGCGTAGTGAGTAATCTGTGATGAGTAACGAGTGCGACGCCATTCTGGAGCAGGTGCCCGCCTACTGCGCGGGCGAGTTGGACGCGGAGGAAAGCGCCCGCTTTGAGTCCGCGCTGCCTGCCTGCGCGGAAGCTGCCGACGAGGTCGCGCAGTATCGTCACATGATGCTGTCGCTGCTGCACGCTGCCCCGCAGGTCGCCGCGCCTGCCTCGGCACGCGCCCGCCTGCTGGACGCGCTTGACGATACGCTCGCCATCAGCGCGCCTGCCGCGCCAGCGCCCGCCAGCGATGCGGCGCAGGTATGGGCTGCGCCACCCCCCGAATCGAAGCCGACGCAACCGCGACCACCGCAGCGGCGCGAGCTGCTCCAACAGGCGAGCGCCGGAAGTAGTGGGGTAGCGCGGGCGAGTCAATGGCTGTGGTCGCCCCGCGCGGCGTCACTGCTGGCGGCGTGCGTGGTGCTGCTGCTGGGCGTGACGACACTCTTGCTGATGCGCATCAGCGCGCTGGAGCGGCAGGTTCAGCGCGAAACCGCGTCACTCGTCAGCGAGTTGGGAAGCGGCGCACTCAGCCGAGTCGAATTGCTTTCCACGAGTGGTGTCGAGGGGCAGGAAGGGCGAATGGCGTGGGTGGCGACGCCGGATGGTGAGGCGTGGGTGACCTGGTTGGTGGTGGAAAATCTCCCGCCGCTGGCAGCCGGTGAGGTCTATCAACTGTGGCTGGCGCGCGAGGACGAAGCTCCCCTCAGCATCGGGCGATTCCGCACGGACGCGGAGACGACCGCCTTTGTCTTTGTGATAGGCGAACCCATCGAGGCATACGACCGCGCGTATGTGACGAGCGAACCCGCCGACGCGAGCGCGCCTTCGTCCGAGCCGATCATCGCGGCGAACCTCTAACCCAGAACTTCACTCACAGGGACGCTGAAGCCGGGCAGCACGTCGCGGCCGTCGAGCGTCTCGCCGCGTCGCAGCAGACGCACGGGTTTGCCCGGCGCATAGACTTCGATGCGCTCGCGTTCGGCATCGACGACCCAGACCGTCGTCCCCGCCGTCACATAATTGGCGACCTTGATCCGGATTTCGTCGGCGGTGTTGGAGGGTGACAGGACTTCGATGGCGAGGTCCGGTGCGATAGGGTAGTAAGCGTCATCCGTGCGCTGAAATTGGCGTGTTACGGATACAAATGCAGTATCTGGGATGTAGCGCTCACCGGCAACCCAGTAACCACCATCCGCGCCTGTTGTGAAGCCCAATCGCTTCTGGTGCACATAGACGCCAACCAGGCTGCCCAGCAAATGTCCAATACCCGAAGAACGATTATTCGAAACCACTTCAACGATTCTTCCACCGACGTACTCATAGTCGCGACCGATGTTTTCGGGGAGCAGCACCCAGGCGTCGAATTCTTCGACCGTCATCAGGCGCTCTGGGTGGGCGACCAGGGGAGGAGCTGTCATCATCGTTTCCTCTCATCTTGCAGGTAGGGTCATTATACGTCTATCCGCTCCACAGCACGCCGACGGTCTGGAACCATTCCGGCGTTCCTTCAGGGTTGCGTTCGACCGTCATCCCCAGCCGCCGCATGACGGCTATCGAGGAGGCATTGTCGTGCTCGGTCGTGGCGACGATGCGCGCCAGTTTCAACGTACCAAACGCATAGTCGGTCAGCGCGCGCGCTGCTTCGGTCGCGTAGCCCTGCCCGCGCGCATCTTCCGCCAGCGCCCAGAACAACCCCATCTCCGGGCGTGATAGATTGGGGGGCGGCTGAGTGAGCAGCCGCCGAAAGCTGGGCAGCAGGTCGAAGGGTCCCCAACTCTGCACCAAGCCGACCATGCCGACGAGGACACCATCGCTTCGCCGCACGATGGCGCGGTCGCCATACGGTGGCTGCCAGAGCCGTGCCAGCGCTGTGTAATTCATGATCTGCCATGTCAGCCATTCGCGCCGCTCATGAGTCGGGATTTTGCCGAAGCATTCGTTCGAGATGGCATGAACGACATCCAGATCCTCCATGACGAGCGGGCGGATGGTCAGGCGTTCAGTTTGGAGCGTGAAGTGGTGATGCGTGGACATGAACGGATTCCTCCTGAAAACAGCCGGAATTGAACCGCACCTCTTGCCTGACCACCTCATCAGGTCTGCAACAACCGCGTCAGATACGCCTCACGATGTTCGAGAAAGTCGCGCAGGAGCGTAATCTGCTCCAACTCGTCGTAGCTCACCCTGTGGATCTCGCCGCCATCGCATGAGCAGATCGTCGCGCCGGGGTACGCGAGCAAGATGGGAGAGTGCGTGGCGATCAGGAACTGCCCGCCGCGCGTGACGGCATCCTGGAGCATCGCCAGGAAGGCGAGCTGGCGGGCGGGCGAAAGCGGCGCTTCCGGCTCGTCGAGGATATACAAGCCATCGGGCACGAAGCGGCTGCGAAAGAGCGTGAAGAAGCTTTCGCCGTGCGAGCCTGCGTCCAACCCCTGACCGTAGAGACGATCCATGTCGTGCAGTTCGCGGGCGTAGCCCATCTTCGCCAGCCCGCGCGAAAGCGGCGAGCGATCTGCGAAGGTGCGGTCGATCTCCGCGAGATCGTCCAACATCGCCACGCGCGATTCTGCCTGCTGCCGCGCGTAGCCGAAGAAGTCCTCGGCACGCATGAAGAAGCCGCGCCGCGTCCGCTTCGTCCAGGTCAGCTTCAGGCGCGACGCCAGCGGACGCACACCGATCAGCGTGGCGTCGTCGTTGACGTCAGACGTGCCGACGGTGATCATGTTGGCGGCGATGGCGATGGCTTCGAGCAGTGTCGATTTACCGGAGCCGTTATCGCCTGCGAAGAGGGTGACCGGCGTGGTGAAGTCGAGCGCCTTCAGCGCACGAATGATCGGTACGCTGAAGGGAAAACCCTCCGGGAGCGGCAGATGGCGACTCAGCGCGACCGAGCGGAGGGGAAGCGGTGTTGGCGCGGACGCGCGTTTCACGCTTATTTGTCCTTCACCTTACCCACGCGGTCGATGAACAGGATGACGATCAGCAGCAGCACCGCGAAGACGAGGAAGAACGGCGGCACGGTTTCCAGTCCCAGCGCGTTGGCGGCGACACCGACCACCCAGGGGATCACGCCGATGCCGAAGCTCGCCGCTGCCATCTGAATGCCGATGGCGTTTGAGCCGTGCGGGTCGCCGAGCGTGTTCTGCGTGTGCGTGATCAGTGTGGCGAACATCGGCGCAATCGAGAAGCCGATGATCAGCAGCGCGACCAGATCGAGGACATCCACCGGACTCCACCACAGCAGCAGCAGCCCGCCGATGCAGGCGACGCCTACCGCGCGCACCAGTGCCTGCGCCGACAGCCTGAGATCGACCGCGCCGAAGAAGATGCGCCCGACCGTGAAGCTTGCCCAGTATGCCGTCGTCCAGTAGCCTGCCGTCGCCGCATCAATGCCGCGTCCCTCTCCCAGCAGCGAGGGCGCCCACTGCCCAACGCCCGCTTCGATGCCCGCCAGCATGAAGAACAGGGCAATCCCCATCCATACGAATGGCAGCCGCAGCGTCTGCGCGAGCGAGCTGCCACGCACGGCGTTCGCCGTCTCGGTCGAATGCGGGATTTCCCAGTGGTCGCGCGTGAGGAAGAACGCGACCACGACGGCAAGATACAGGAACACGATGATCCCGTAGCCGATCCGCCAATCGACGCTGGACTGCAAAAGCGTGGTCGCCAGCAGCGGCGCAGTCATCGCGCCCAGCCCAAACGCCGCGTGCAGCCAGTTCATCAGCCGAGCATTAAAGCGCGCGGCGAAGACGATGTTCAACCCCGCGTCCTGTATCGCGCTAGACGCACCCAGCAGGATCGCAAAAGCGAAGAAGATCGCCCAGGACGATGACAGCGCGATACCCGCCAGCGCCCCTGCAGTCAGCAGGCAGCTCATGACCAGCAGCGTGCCAGTCTTGAAATGCGCGATCAGTCGCCCGGTCAGACTGCTGGCAATAATGTAGCCCGCGCTGAAGGCGAGGAAGTACTGCCCGACTGTGTCGAGCGAGATGCTGAACGTGTCGCGAATGGCAGGCGTCAGCACGCCCAGGATCGCGCCGGGGAAGCCGAGGACGAAGAAACTGGCATAGGCGATGACGATCAGCGGCAGTTCATCACGCCGCACGACAGAGACGGACGACATCAGGGATGCCTTTCTTGGGGCTGCCTGCGTTGCAGGATAAGACAACGGCGATTAGAATCGAACCTTATCCCGTTATTGTATGCGATCCGGTCAGCAAAGGCAGAACCAAATGCGCCCACTCCTTGTTTTGATCGCCGCCTGCCTCGTCCTCAGCCTGCCAGCGCGCGATGCCTATGCGCAGGAGACCCCCTCGCCCTCGCCCGTGCCAGTCGCCACCGCTGTCGCTGCAACGGAAGCGGTTAGCGCCGAGGAGGTGCTGGCGCGCGCCGACGAGATCTCCGCTGACGCGGATAGGGCGATGACCACCGTCAACCTGATGCTCGGCTTTCTGCAGGGCGCAGGCTTGATCCTGGGTGTGCTGCTCGCGGCTGCCGCCGTCGTCGGGCTGCGGTCTTCGACCTCGCTGCGAGCAGAAATGCGCGAGGAACTGGAGAAGGCGACCGAGCGCTTTGAGAAGATGCTCGCAGAGTCGCAGTCGAGATTGACTGACTCGCAGGCGCGGCTGGTCGCTTTTGAAAAAGAAGCGGAAGACGAGCTGGGCAGGATGCGCGAATATGGCGAAACGGCGACCAGCAGCCTGAGCGCCAGCCAGCAGCGCGTCGAAAACGCCGTCAACGCGCTGACGCTCGTCCAGCTTGGCAAGCTGCAAATCGAAAACCGGAACTGGGTATCCGCACAACGCACCATCCAGGCGGCATACAACGCCGACCCGACCAACCGCGCCGCCGCCTATTACCTGGGCGAGCTGCACATCATCAATCGCGACCTCGACAAGGCGATAGAACTGCTCAAGATCGCCCAGCCGGACGGCGAAGTCTTCCCGCCTGCCGAAGCTGCGCTGGCATTTGCGCTGCGGCTTCAGGGCGAACGTTTTGACGACCTGAACATGCGCAACCATTACTATGCCGATGCCGAGCGTCGCTACCTACGCGCCCTCGATATCGAACGTGCGGTGCGCGACATCCATGATCAATCGGTCTGGGCAGGCTTGGGGGCGCTTTATCGCCGCCAGCGCCGCTACGACGATGCCTACCGCTGCTATGACCAGGCGGAGAAGGTCACGCCCTATAATTCGTATCCGCTGATCAATCTGGCGATCCTGTTGCTGCATCGCGGCGAAACCGGCAAGGCGCAGGAGCACTTCAGAACGGTCGTCACCATCTCCGAGCGTCGGCTCGAATCCAACCCGATGGACGAATGGACGCGCTACGATGCGATCACGGGCAACCTGGGCATGGGCAACGCCGAGCGCGCGCGGATGCATCTCAACCACATCCTGAGCCGCAGCCCGAGCCGGGGACCGATGGAGTCGTTCATCAGCGGTCTGCGTTTCATGATCGAGTCGAAACACGCGCCGGCTGAAGCCATTGACCTGCTGACCGAAGTCGAAGCGCGCCTGGCGGAGCTGTCGGCTGCGGAAGTGGCAGAAAACTAATGCTCACGACCGAACAACTGCTGGCGCAGCGCCGCCAAAAAGACGACTTCTTCAGGCGGCATCCGCAATCGCCGCTGACCGATGCGCAGCAGGCGGCGTTCAGCGGGCTGCGCTACTACCCGCCCAATCCCGCGCTCGACCTGATCGTCGAGGTCACGCCGTTCGCCGACCAGGAGGAGATCGTCGTCGAGACGACGACGGGCGACGTGCGGCATTACACGCGCTACGGCGAGTTCCGCTTCATGGTCGATGGCGTCGAGGCGCGGCTGACGATCTACGACACGCCGCACGGCTGGTTTTTGCCGTTTGTCGATGCGGGCGTGAATGTCGAAACCTACGGGGCAGGGCGTTACATCGACCCGGAGGAGCTGCCCGGCGGCAAATTCCACATCGATTTCAACCTGGCGTATAACCCCTACTGCGCCTACAACGATGCCTACTCGTGCCCACTGACGCCGTTCGAGAATCGCCTGAAGGTGGCGATTCGCGCAGGTGAAATGCTGCCGGGCGATTGGGCAAAATAGCGGGCATGGCACGCCATGCCCCTAGATATCCATGCGCTTTCGTACTACGCACATCGCGCGCTTCACTCAATACAGCTTCTTGCCTTCCGCGAGCATGGTGACGAATTTTGCAATGCGGTTCGCGCGCGTCTCCGGCTTCTTGGCGGTCGTCACCTGAATGAGAATTGCATAGCGATTGGTCTTGTTCAGCGTGGCGTAAAACGCCTTCGCCGCCGCGTTCGTCTCCAGCGCCGCCAGCAGATCGTCTGGCTCCGTGATCTGGCTGGGCGACGGGTACGCCGCGTCCCAACGCCCGTCGGCTTTGGCGCGGTCGATTTCGCGCTGCCCTGGCTCGCGCATCCTGCCGTCGGCGATCAGCTTCGCTACCTTCTCGCGGTTGATCTGCGACCACATGCTCTTGGCGCGGCGCGGCGTGAACCGCTGGAGATAATAGATCTCGTCAAACTTGCGGCTCTGCCCGTCGATCCAGCCGTAGCACAGGGCGACATCGAGCGCCTGGAAATAGGTGACGGAGGTGTAGCCGGTGTCCTTTTTGGCGAATTGCAGCCAGACGCCATCGGACTTGTCCCAGTTTTCCGCCAGCCAGGTTTCCCAGGCAGCCTCGTCGGCGAAGAGCAGTGTCGGTTGGTCAGCCATGCGGGGGTTTCTCCGGTTGATTGTGATGTTCGTCACTGGCGTGGCGCTGCAAATGAGCCTACACTCAAGACTATGTCGTCGTGCGGCGACGCCCTGAGGGCGAGTGACAAACGCGTGATTCAGGGCAAGTCATCCTAGCAGTATAGCATCTCACGAAGGCGTTCCCCGCACCCTGGGGAACGCCTTTTTTGTTTTACGGAAGGAGTATAGATCATGAGACGTTACCTGTGGCTGGCTTCAATTCTTATTGCTGCACTGGCGTTCGTCGTGCCTGCCGTGGCACAGGATATGCCTGTGCCTGATCCGGTCGGGCTGCGCCCCGATGCGCCGCCGTATGCCGTGCGCGGGGATTACACGGTCGGCACCCGCGATTTCGTGATCGACCCTGATGGGGACGAATCGTTCAATATCACCGTTTGGTATCCCGCTCAAGCTGCGGATGAATCGGCGGAACCAGCAACGTATGATTACGGCGCTGGTGGTGTGCTGCCCGATCCGATGAACTTTATACAGGGAACGGCGCTCCGGGACGCAGCGCCCGACACCAACGGCGCACCTTACCCGCTGGTCGTATTCTCGCCAGGAATGGGTACGTCGCGCATGTTCACTTTGTATCTGCTCGAACACCTGGCATCGCGCGGTTTCATCGTCATCGCGCTGGATCAGGTCGGAACACGGTTGATCGACCAGATTACGATGGAACAGGCGGACTTCGCCGACCAGGTATTTCTGAGCCAAGCGCGACGTCCCTTACAGGTGCATCTTGCGCTCAACTACGCCGAGACATTGACCGCGCCGAATAGTGTTCTGGCAGGCATGATCGACCTCGACAAAATCGCGCTGGGCGGCTACTCGGCGGGTGGTTGGACAGCGCTGGCAATGGCTGGGGGACAAATCGACCTCGATTATCTCCGTGACTGGTGCGCCCAGGGTATCTATGCCAGCGTGATCGTTTCGACGGTGTGCGGACGCATCGCCCAGGGAACACTTGATGCTGAAGAGCAGCGACTGATGGAGGTGGCAGGGGTAGAAGCACAGACCGGCGCGATGTGGTCGCCCATCACCGACTCGCGCGTGGATGCGATCTTAGCCCTTGCTCCTGGCGGCATGCTGACTTTTGGCGAAGAGGGCTTGCAGAATGTCACCGTACCCACGTTGATCCTCTACGGTTCTGCCGATCCGATGGCGATCCCGGAGTACAACGCGCAGTGGACGTATGATCGTCTGGGCAGCGCCCACAAGGGAATGGTCGCCTTTGCAGCCGGGGGACATATGCTGTTCGGTCAGTGTAACGCTGCCTGGACGATGAACGCGCCCAACTTCTGCCTCGATTCGGTCTGGGATGTGACGCGCGTTCACGACCTCACCAATCATTTTGCAACCGCCTTCCTGCTTGATGTGCTGGAGGGCGATGCTGACGCCGCCGCCGCGCTCGCGCCGGACGCGGTCGCCTTCCCCGGCATCACCTACGAGGCGGCGGGCTTCTAACGACGTAGTCGCTGCATCCTGCTCATCAGTTTTGTTTTCCGCCCCTCTCGTCACATTGCCGGAGAGAGGGGTGGAAAAGGGTCGAACCCCCCCAGGTCGGGCATCGCCGCTCACCGCACGGCTTTGGTCACTCTGCACAAGCCGGGATACCCCATTCGGGTGTACAATTAAGTTAGGTCGAGTCCTAAACCCATTGTGGGGCGGACGCCAAGAATGGCGTCGCTACAACCACGATCTGGTAAAAACAGCAGTCTTGCTGTCCGTTGAAACTTGACTACGCTCCATAGTAGCAACCAGCAACACGCTGTGTATCCGGGATAGCTGCATGAGCGCCGCTCTCCTAATGATCCAGTGTTTCCCCATCTGTTGCTGAACGGTTCTATCGTCGTGCTCTCACAACTTCTGCCTTCTGGCAATTGAAGTGTGGAGAGCGGCGCACCACGTGGAACGCAACCCTATTCAATCGTTGCCTCGGAATGATAAGAGGACGCGGCGAACACGACTCTGATAAGAGCCAGTGCCGAACGTCCTGAACGAACCCCTACGGGTTCAAAGGAGTAGGTCATGTCCACGTATGTAAAGCCAATGGGTCAGGAAGCTGAAAAGAAGAGCTTATGGGGTCGCATAAGTCTTCGGAACAAGATCATCGGTGCCGCTGTGCTGGCGATCCTCGTGCTGATCGTCATTTCGATCCCCGGCGACCGCAGCCAGCTCATCGCGCGCGCAGAGCGGGTGGACGCGGCGCAGGTCGCCTATGATCTCGCCATGCCAGCGGTTGCCCCCGTCCTGGAAGGCGTCGTGGCGTTCATCGATGAGACGGGTTTAGACCTGTCTGAAAATCGATCCTATACCGGGCTGGCGGCGAATCTGTCCACCTTTACGCGCGCCAATTCCAACACGTCGAATCAGTTCCAGGGCGTGATCACGTTCAGTCGAAATGTCCATTCGCTGGTGGACGGCGCAAATGCCGTACCGGAGCTGGCAACCGCCGAGTTCCAGACTGTGGTCGCCGACATGGATACGACGCTGTCGGTCGCACTGCTCGCGTTGATGGAGCTGAACGACTCGGTTGATGCCTACAACGGGTATCATGGTTGGATCAGTGCGCGCCTGGCGGGCGCAATCTACAGCCTGCCGGACGGGTACGCCGACCCCATTCCATCGAGCAGTCGCTTGAACCCCAACTCGCTGGCTCAGTAGGAGCGGATTTACGCTGAAGCCGACCGTTATCCGCGCCGCGCCTGCGCCACTTCGACCTCGGTCGTAACAGGCGTGGTGCGGTCGCGTGTCAGGATGATCAGCGCGACCGCCGCCACGATGATCCCGGCGGCGGCGAGCGTGCGCGGCGTCAGCGCCTCGCCCGCGAACAGCGCGCCGAGGATGAGCGCGACGACCGGGTTGATGAAGGCGTAGGTGGATGCCTGGGTCGCCGGGCGGTTGCGCAGCAGGAACGTGTAGGCGCTGAAGGCGACGACCGATCCGAAGCTCCACAGATACATCCACGACACGAGCGAACGCAGCGTCACCTCCGCAAGCTGGAAGCGCTGGAATTCGCCCGTGACCAGGTCAAGCCCCGCCAGCAGCAGCCCGCCTGTCAGAAGCTGCACCCCGGTGGACATGGTGGGATCGACCGGCATGTCTGCGCGGCGCGAATAGAGTGAGCCGGATGCCCAGGAAATCGTCCCAAAGACCACCAGCACCGCCGCGATCTGCCCCAGGTCAGAGCCGCCGACCATGCGCTCCGGCGTGATGAGCAGCGCCAGCCCGCCAAAGCCGAGCAGCAGCCCGGCGATCACGCCCACCGACGGGCGCTGATGCAGAAACACCCATTCGAGCAGCGCGAACCACATCGCCACGCTGGCGACGCAGAGCGCCAGCACACCCGACGGCACATGCTGCGCCGCCCAGATCAGGATGCCGTTGTTGACGAGGAAGAGCAGCGCGCCGACGATGCCGCCGTGCAGCCACTGGCGACCGCGCGGAAACGCTGCGCCGCGCGCCCGCGCGAACAGCATGAGCAGCGCGCCCGCGAGCGCAAAGCGCGACCCCATCATCAGGAACGGCGGGATGCTTTCCAGGGCGAAGCGGAGACCGAGGTAAGTCGATCCCCAGATGAGGTAGACGGCGGCGAAGGCGGCGATGATGAGCCAGCGCGCAGGGTATGGGCGGGGCATGAATAAGCTCCGAACGGGGCAGGCAGGAGAGTCCATTGTAGCAGAGGGGGATAGGCGCGCGGATAACCATGTGGAGCCAAGGGGTGCATTCGGAGTTTGGGGTGAACCGCTTCGCCGGGGGCTGAAAGCCACCCGGCTACAATGTTCCGGCGGGAAGCGGGTTGAAACCCGCTCTGACCCGCCGGGAAAGTCATCATGCGTAGCCTGTCGTGAGTTCCAGCGGTGGGTCAGAGCCACCTTCAGGTGGCTTCCCGCCGCAACCGAGTAGCCTGGGGTTTTCAACCCCAGGTGAGGGAATACAAATTCACCCCTATTTCCGAATGCACCCGGCGAGATAATCTCGATGCTGATGTGTCGGCATCAAGGGTAGACTGTTTATTGTGAGTTTTTAGCCAACCTTTTTTTTGCCTGAACCACATGGAGACCCTTAAAATGTTCCTTCGTCGTCTTAATCCCCCGCTGCTCCTGATCATCGTCGTTTTGCTGCTTGCAGCAACACACACACAGCCTGCTGCTGCCGCCGCCAACGGAGTTTTCACCAGTTTCACGCCAAATGCGGCTTCTGGATGTATTTTCGGGATTGGCAATTACGGCATTCAAGTGAATGGTACCACCGACGACGGCGGCGGTCTTGACTATGTCGCGGTGATTCTCAGAGATGCAGCGGGAAACTATGGAGATAATGACTTCTGGGGTGCTGGAGCGACCGCCGTCGGTGCAACCTTCAGTGATGCGACAGGTTTCAACAGCCCCCCTGCTGCCCGTCCGTTCACGCTTGAGCTGTATGATATTGGATCTCCAGTGGGCACATCCGCAGACTCACCCGCGGGGGTGGCGCTCACGCGCGCAGGAACACTGCTCACCTCTTACACCTTTGATCCGCTTACCAGCATCCCAGCGTGTGCGTCACTGCCACTCCTCAGCGCGTCCGCTCCAGGCTCTCCAGGTCCGGTGCTTCCCGGACCAGAAGACCGTAACCTCGTCCTCATCATCGGCGATATCGGCATTTCGGACAGCCCCAATGGAAACCCGGTCAACGCGGACGCGGTGCTGCGCCGCTGCCAGACAGTGTTTGTGATTGGCGAGAATGAGGACGCGACATGGTACAAAGTGTTTCTAATGGGCGGCTGGATTCCTGCGGCGGCGACAATTGATGTCCCGGAAGATTATGGGCAAGCCACCTTCCCTGCAAACTGCAGCTAGCTTTGTCAGCAGCGACATTTCATGGGTGGGCGACGACGAGATGACACGCGGGTCGCCCCCGACATAGTCGCGCTCCTAGAGGCGGAGCCACGTCTCCGCCCGTAGGCGGGCGATCAGACGACATCATCCCTGCAAACGCCGCCTCTCACCTCGGCTTGGCGCTTGCCGTCTGAAACATCACCGGCGCGCGCTTGCGGCGGTGATGAGCCAGGTGGGATTTCTTATCCCATCTTCCCCACCAGCTCCACAATCGCCATCGCGTCGGGCGGCGCGTCCTGCCAGAGCAGCATGGGGTCGAGCGCGAAGCCGGGCAGCAGCGGCGACACCATGCGCCCTTGCACATCCGGCGCGACGCGGTGGTAGCGTCTGTCCTCGCCCAGTGCATAAATGATGGTGTCCTGACGCAGCGGATCGATCAGCCAATACTCCGGCACGCCTGCCGCCTCGTATTCGACAAACTTCGCGCCCCGGTCGCGCCCGTCGCTCTCTGGCGAGATGATCTCGATGGCGATGTCGGCGACGCCATCGAGGTAGGTTTCCTGGATGCGGTCAAGATGCGGGTTGAGGATGACCATGAGGTCGGGCTCGCGGGCGGGCTTGTCATCGGCGTAGTACATCGGGAAAGCAGCGGGGATCACCTGTCCTAACTTGCGACGACTGAGGAACAGTTGCAAGACGAGATGGATGAACTGGAAAAGGTACAGATGCTTGATGTTATTGCTCACAGGGTACTGCATCACCTTTCCGGCGTTCCATTCCGTGCGCATTCCTTCGACGCTGTCATAGCGCTTCAGGTACTCCTGAAACGACAGATATTCTTCGCCTGCATCCTGGGTCTGTTCCGGCGCAATTGCGACAGGTTGTGCTTGCATGGGGATTATCCTCGTCTTGCTGCACGCTCAGTATAGCGCGTCTTAAACACCACCGGCGCGCGCTGGCGGCGGTGATAGACATACCACTCGACCAGCAGAACGACCAGCGCCGCCAGCGCCAGCCAGTACCAGTACTCCTGCTGCCCCAGCTCCGGCTCGCCGCCCGGCGTGATCTCCGTCTGCCCCAGCGTGATCGACGTACGCGGCGCGATGTCGCTCTCCTCCGGCGCGAACAGGTTGACGGCGAAGCTCGCCGTGTCGCTCGCCCCGTCCGCGCGCACCACCTCGACGCCGTAGAAGCCCGGCTGCCCCGTCTCGGCAAACGATGGCGACGCACCCAGCGTCACCGCGCGCTGAACGCCGTCCGGCAGCGTCACGCGCAGCGAAGCGGCGTCAAGCGGCGGACGCAGCGCCACGACATCGCCGACGCCCAGCACGGCATCGGCGATGATGTCTTCCGGCGTGAACCAGTCGAGCAGTGACGCGATGAGAATTGGGAAGGTGATTTGCAGCGGCAAGTCTGAATCGCGCACGTCGAAGGTCAGGATGGCGACCTGCCGCCCATCGGTCTCGCCCGCCAGCAGCAGCGGACCCCCGTCGCTATTGACGAGCGGCTGCGCCCAGGTGGCGAAGACCTGGCGCGCCCGCAGCAAATTGACCGCGTCGAAATCGACGAACGTCATGCGGGGGTCGCCGCGCAGCACACGAATTCCCGTGATCGGCTCCAGCACACCGCCGACGCGGAAGAGCGCCGTGTCACTCGCTGGATTGACGATGAACAGGTCTCCCGGCGGCAGTTGCGGCGGCAGCCAGCCATCCAGGATGATCAGGTCATAATTGCCCGGCGGGATGCCCGTTTCCGGGCTGCCGAGGAAGGTGCGTACCCCTGGGGTACTGCGCAGCACCTGCTCGAAGAAGCGGTTGCCCTCGCTCATCAGCAGCACGCGGCGCGCGCCCGACCCCGGCGAGACGGCGTAAGCGGTGTTGTCGAGCGGCAGCAGATCGACGAACGACGACTCGGCGGGCAGCGTCAGCGCCGCCTCGACGCGCTCGTAATCGTCCGGCAGGTCATCGCTGGTGATCGGCAGTCCGCCGCCAGCGGGCAGCGTGACGCGCTCGGCGCTGACCAGCTCGCCATCGACGCGCAGCGAGAAGATCGCTTCGACATCCGCCGCGCTGTAGTTGGTAATCTGCGTGAAGAGCTGGGCGGGTTCGCCCGGCAGCGCGCGCGCGGCGAAGGCGCTGATCGCCAGGTTATCGCGCGAGGTGCCGACCGGGACGAACTCGATGTCGCCGGGGATGGGTGGGAAGCCGGACGCCGCGCCGATGCCGCCGTCGCCGATGATGACGACATTAAACGTCTCGGCACCCGCCGCGCCCGCCGCCGCCAACGTCAGGGCTGATGTCCAATCGGCAGGGGCGCCGCTGGGCTGTGCGTTGTTGACCGCCGCGTGCAGCACGGCAGCATCGCCGCTGTAGCCTGTCAGCACCTCCGGCACATCGGCGACGCGGATGATCGTCGCAGTATCACCCACGCGCAGCAGATCGATGATCTCATGCGCGCGCCGCTGTGCTTCGGCAAAGCGTGTGCCGCCGTTGACGTCTGTCGTGTTCATGCTGGCGCTGGCATCGATCAGCAGCGCGGTCTGCCCGGATGTGACGGCGGGCACATTGATGTAGGGACGTGCCAGCGCGATTGCCAGCAGCAGGAGGATCAGCAGTTGGAGCAAGAGCAGCATGTTGCGGCGCAGTTTCTGCCAGGGCGTATTCGCCTCACGGTCGCGCAGCACCTGCGCCCACAGATAGGTGCTGCTGATGCGCACTTCGCGCCTGCGCAAGCGCAGCATGTAGAGCAGGATGATCGGGATTGCCAGCAGCAGCGCCAGCAGCCCCAGCGGAGCAAGCAGCGACATCGCATGTCCTTCGCGTTATTGCGGGCTATTGAAGCACGAAGCGTGGGGAAATGCGAATGAGTGGCGTTATGGTGATGGTCGCGCCTAAGGTGCATACTCAACCCAGGTTCTATGCTATAGATGTATATAACACAACGTCGTGACATACAGGGCTTTGCGGAATGAACGATGTGACACCTTCTGAGCAGAGAAATACTGAACCAGGTTGGGAACAAACCAAGCAAATTTGGCGTGAGAATGTTTGGCTCTGGATTACGCCCGGACTTTTCTTGGGCGGCGTGATTGGGTTTCTGATAGGAATATCGAGCAGCGCCGACATCGATCATTGGTTCATTAATGGGATTTGGCCAGAGGCGATCAGTACATGCATTGCGATTGCGCTTCTATACCACTTCGACAAGTGGCGAGATGACCGCCGCGAGAAGAGTAGATTGCGCAGTGAGTTGCTCTGGCAAGTGCGAAGTCGGTCGCGTGACATCGCCGTTAGTGGGATTGAACGGCTGAGGTTCGAAAAATGGCTTGAAGGAGAAGAAGGATTATTGCAACGTGCGGATTTTAGCAGCCATCCGCCTCAGTGGCAGGGGGCTGATCTCAACAATGCGAATCTTCGCGCAGCACAGCTCCGTTATGCGAAACTTGAGAATGCGTCACTTATGGGTGCCAATTTTGAGAATGCATCTCTTGCGTTCTCTACGATGTGTAGCTGCAAATGTCAGGGCACTGTCTTGCGAAATACAGTCCTCTCTAATTGCGATCTGCGAAACGTGAATTTTGAAGGCGCAGATATGAGATTTGCTTACCTGACGAACTCCGTACTTGACTTTACCCGCTTCAACATGGCTAAGGTCGAGTATGCATGTCTAGAAGGCTCCAAAATGAGAAATGCTGATCTGAGTGGAGGATATTTTTTTCGCGCAAGACTATGTGGGGTCGATTTGACTGGGGCATACCTGCTTGGCGCAGATTTGCGAAAAGCAATTTGGCAAGATGAAATGTTCGGACCTGCCATACTTCCTGACGGAAGTACTTATACGAACGAGCAAGACCTCGATCGATTCATTGATCCGGATCATCCAGCGCTTTTTGTGCCTGACTTCATACGACAGTACAAAGACTATCAATTCAAAGTTGACTGTGATCGGGGGTGGGCTCGACAAAGAATGTCGAGTCCCCCACCCATTTTTGAAGATCTGTATGTACCCGATTACATAGAAAAAGAATTGCCAGTAGAATTAGTCGAGCAAATCCATCTCCTGCGAAAAAAAGACAAATCACACAAGGAATAGTCCGAAGGGGTAGCTAGTGAACGATTACAGCGGAAGAATTACACTCGAACCGGGCAAGCGCAGCTGCAAGCCCTGCATTCGCGGGATGCGGATCACCGTATACGACGTGCTGTCATATCTCGCAGCGGACATGAGCATTGAAGAAATCCTGAGCGATTTTCCGATGCTGACGCGCGAGGACATCATGGCATGCCTGAGCTACGCGGCGGAGTGTGAGCGACACACGCTCGTCATACAGTCATGAAGCTGCTGCTTGATATCCGCCAAAGGTCATTTGGATACATTTAGGCAACTGCACAACAACCGCGATTGCTGAACTGCTTGAACGCCATCATGTCACTATAAAAGCGTTCTTGGAAAGCGAAGACAACGGATTGCTGGAACTGAAATAGGATCACCCGGACTCCTCATCATCCCGCTGCATTTCCGGATCGATGATGTCGCTCAGGAAGTAGAAGTCCGCTTCGTCGTTGTGCACCCACGTCACCTCGACCTTGCCCAGCCGCCCCAGTGTCCGCAGCAACCGCGCGCGGATCGCCTTGCGCGAACGCAGGCGCGAACTGAAGCGCGCCGTGTACCCCCACGCGCGGACATCGCGGCTGCGCCGCCAGATCCAGATGAAGCTGCCGCCGACCTGAGGCTCCAGAAATCCTGCCTCTGCCAGCGCTGTCTCCAGCTCTTTGGTTGTCACCCACAACATGATGGCGGTTGATGGCTCTCGTTCATGAAACGTGTCGCATCTCAGTGTACGCCGATGCGCCCTCGCTGTACAGGCGGGTCTTTGGTACAGTCGGCGCGCGATGCGACATAAAGCACGTATCGGTTTCAGGTGACGAGGTAACGAGGCAAACGGTGATTTGGAAGTACAAAATCCCTGTTGCCGCCTAGCTCATAGATGACACGGCATGCCCTTTGCATGAATCAATTTGACCTTATCACCTCATCACCTTTTGCCTCATCACCTTCTACCACAAGGCGTCTATCGACATGTCCCACGCACTCACCCTCACGCCGACAACTGCCCGCCGCCTCGCCGTCTCCGCCCAACGCCTGAACGGCGTGACCGGCGACATGCTGGCGACGATTCGCCAGCTTGGCTGCTTGCAGCTCGACCCGACCAGCATCATCGCCAAGAACCACCAGATCGTGCTGTTCAGCCGCCTGGGTGCCTACGACCCGGCGGAATTCGACCGTCTGATGTGGGGCGAGCGCCACCTGTTCGAGTACTGGGCGCACGCGGCGAGCATCGTGCTGACCGAGAACTACGCCATCCACAGCGGGCAGATGCGCGCGCATGACGTGTACTCGTCGGCATGGTCGCAACGGGTGCGGCAGTGGGCGCAGGAGAACCAGGCGCTGCGCGACCACATCATCACCGAGCTGCGCGACCGTGGTCCGCTGTCGCTGTCGCAGATCGGCGGCAAGGACAAAGTTGGTATGACGTGGGTGAGCGGCGGCTGGACGAGCGAACGCACCGGCGCGCGGATGCTCGATCATCTGTGGGTGCGCGGCGAGGTCTTCGTCCATTCGCGCAAGGGGCAGAACCGCCTCTGGCATCTGGCAGAGCGCGTCCTGCCGGAGTGGACGCCGCGCGAGGTCATCACGCATCACGAGAGCACCCGCCGCGCCGTGCAAATCGCGCTGCGCGCGCTCGGCGTCGCCACCCCGCAGCAGATCAAGCTGCATTTCGTGCGCGGCTTCTACCCCGAACTCGTCAGCGTCCTGCGCGAGCTGGAACACGAGGGCGTGATCCAGCGTGTGCACATCAAGGACGCAGACGCAGACTGGAAGGGAACATGGTACATCCACCACGATGACCTGCCGCTCGCACAGCAGATCGAGATGGGCGATTGGGCGGGGCGCACGGTGCTGCTCTCGCCGTTCGACAACCTGATTTGCGACCGCAAGCGTACCGAGCTGATGTGGGATTTCTACTTCCGGCTGGAGATCTATACGCCCAAACACAAACGGCAGTACGGCTACTTCGTGCTGCCCGTGCTGCACGGCGACCGCCTGATCGGGCGTATCGACCCGGCGTTCGACCGCACACACAAGCGGCTGCACATTCACGCCCAGCACTGGGAGCCGGGCGTCAAGCGGACGAAGGCGCTCGACAAGTCAGTGAATGGGGCGATTGAGTCGCTGGCGGGCTGGCTGGGGGCGCGGGAGATCGTGCGAGCCTGAGGAGCGCGCTGGTCTCTCCCGGTCATTGCCTGCGCGGGATGTCCGCGCTATCGTTGGGCATGCTCACTGCCCACCGGAGGAGATGACCGATGCCCGCCTACCAGATCGCCCAACTGAATCTCGCGCGGATGCTCACCTCGCTTGATGATCCTTCGATGAAGGATTTCGTCGATAACGTCCCGCGCATTAACGCGCTGGGCATGGAGACGCCCGGCTTCGTCTGGATTCTCAAGGGCGAGGGCGGTGATGCCACACTCATGCGTCCCTTTGGCGAAGATGTGCTGATCAACCTGTCCGTCTGGCAGAACATCAACGCGCTCTTTGATTACGCCTACTACAGCGATCATGCGCAGTTCTTCCGCCGCCGCAAGGAATGGTTCCGCCATGATGGCGAGGCGATGGTGGCGCTGTGGTGGGTTCCGGAAGGGCACGAGCCAACCATCGAGGAGGCGCGGGAGCGCATTGACCACCTGCGCGCGCACGGACCGACGCCTTACGCTTTCACCTTTAAGCAGCGCTACACACCGGACGACGCGGCGGGATACGAAAGAGTCACAGGCACATGACCATCATAAAGAACGAACCACTGCGGCGGGTGAAGACGCTGCTGCGAGGCGGTCCCCATGCGCTTTACCAATGAAGGCGACGCGATTACCTACCTGTTTCGTTCCATGCGCAGGCTGGGCGGCGGAACACGCCCGCCCGATGAGATCAGCCGAGACACCACCCCCACACGCCATCTGATCCAGGCAGAAGGGCTGCTGAACACGCCGCGCGAATACGCCGTCATCACCGGGAGCAAGGGCAAGGGTTCGACGACTGCGATCCTCGCCCGGCTCCTGCAGCAGCTTGGTCATCGCGTCGGCATGATCACCAGCCCGCATATGATCGACTGGCGCGAGCGCATCCGCGCGAACGGGCAGATGATCCCGGAAGCGGACTTCGTGCGCATCCTCTCCGACCTCTCGCCATCCATCGACCGCATCGAGGAAGGCTTGTTCGGCACGCAGTACTTCAGCCCACAGGGCATCTTCCTGGCAGTCGCGCTGCGCTGGTGGGATGAGATCGGCATCGACGCGGCGGTCTGCGAGGTCGGGCGCGGCGGTCGTTTCGACGACATCTCGGTCGTGCCCAACCGCCTCTCGCTCTTCACGCCGATCATGCTCGAACACGTCCAGCAGTTGGGTCCGTACATCGAGCGCATCGCCTGGCACAAAGCCGGCATCATCAAGCCGGGCAGCTATGCCTACAGCGTGCCGCAGGCGCCCGCTGTGCTGGACGTGCTGCAAACCGAGGCGGATGCGCAGGGCGCGGAATTCGCCTGGATCGCGCAGGGCGACATGGGCGAGTACGTCGAGACGACGCCCCAGGGCATTCGGATGCGTCTGGGGCGCTACGGCGATCTCACGCTGTCGCTCTTCGGTCGCTATCAGGTCGAAAACGCGACGCTGGCGGTGCAGGGCGCGGGCAACATGCATGCGCGTCTGAGCGGCATTTCGCACGCCTCGCCGGAATATGTCGCAGCGATCCGCGACGGGTTGGCGAGCGTCGTCTGGCCCGGTCGGCTGCATAAACTGGCGGATCACCCGCAGATCGTGGTGGATGGCGCGACGACGGTCGTGGCGGCAGAGGCTATGCTCGCCAGCCTGCGCGGAGCGATCACCACGCCGCTGGTCGTCATCGTCGCCACGCCTCACGACCGCGATTATCCCGGCGTCTACCGCGTCTTCGGCAAAGCCGCCGATCATCTGATCGTGACGGAGAATAACGTCAGCCCGAATGTGAAGTTCCCGCCGCAGGACGCGGCGCTGGCGGAAGCCCGCCAGGTCAAGCCCGATGCGCAGTATGCGCCCGACCTGAGCGCGGCGCTGGCACTGGCGCGCGAGAAGGCGGGCGCGGAGGGCACGATCCTGATCGGTGCAGCGCTGCCGGTCGTGGCGGAAGCGCTGCAATTGTGGGGGTTACGCTACGAGCGGATATAGTCCTACGGGCACGCGCCCTTCTGCAGGACATACGTCACCGTCTGGCGATTGTCGTTCTCGTTGAACTCGAAGATCTGGTTTGACGAGTCAATCGTCAGCGTGATGACGTGCACTTCGTTGTACCAGGTGCTGATGGTCAGCGGGAAGTTGATGCGCACCGTCGTGCCAGGGTTGATGATCGGCAGCGGCTGCGTGACGTTCGCCTGTACGGAGCCATCCGCCTGCCGCGAATCCAGCAGCGTGACGAAGCCGCCGGGCGTCGGGATGCTGCCTGTGTTGGCGACATCGAAGCCAACGGTGAAGGGTACAGCGCAGGTCGGGGTCGGGTTATCGAAGACCACGATGCCTGCCGTCAGGTTCGAGACGGTCGCGGGGGTGGCGGTCGGTATGGGCGTCGGCGTCACCGGTATGGGCGGCGGCGCAAGCCGTGCGATATTGCTGAAGTCGCCTTCCGCTTCAACCACCGTCGGCGAAATCCAGCCGCGACGACCATCGGGGAGCTGCACGTAGTACCAACCGGTGCCCTGGTTGCTGATGCCCAGCACGGATACCGTCGTCCCTTGCGTCAGAGCGGTGATGACCGGGTAGGCGGTGCTGTCGCCCTCGCGCACATTGACGCTGCTGCGGTTGACCGTCACGCGCGGCGTTACGTCGAAGGTCGGGATGGGCGTGGGCTGTCCAACGCTAGGCGGCGGCGTGCCGATAATTCCTTCGATGATGTCGCGGGGGCTGGTCTCTTCGACCACAAACGGCGGTGGGTTGTTCAGCACGCGAATGGGTTCGACGATGGCGCTGACCGGCTGCCCGCCGCGCACGCGCACGGTGAGCCGAATCTTGTAGACGCCATCATCCGCCAGCGTGGTATCCCACACGCCAAGGATGCCATCCTGCACGGCGCTGGCGCTCGGCGCGTTCGCGGGCAGCCAGACGTTCGGGTCGATCACCTCATCCGGGAAGAAGGCGGCGACGGGCTGGTACTCGATGAAGTAGTTGCTTTGGTTGGGCAGGTTGGCGGAGCCGCGTATCGTAAAATCGCCGCTGACGGTGTAGACGGGGGGCGGCCAGCTAATGTTCGCGTTGGGGTTATCCGGCGTTGGCGATGTCTGCGCGTAGATCGGCAGTGTGAACAAGAGCGCCATCAAGACGGTGGAGAACAGGAGTAAAGCAAGGTTGCGGGATCTGTTCATGGACGATGCTCCTCACGAATGATGAAATTTGTAAAAACCCAACTTTGATTCTACCTCGGATTGCCGGGTCGTGTTGGGTAAGGCATCTCTTCTGAGCATAGGTCATTCGTCCCGTCGCGCGCTGGACGCCAACCACGCGCTTGCCCTGCGCTGAGGTCGTGCAACTGTGCTATAGTCGTAGCCAAGGCACGGTGCGAGAGAACCAGCGTATGCCCATCCACTCGAAAACCAATCTCTATCCCGGCATCAACGCCCATCTGAACAGCTATCTTCAGCAGGAGGGCGGCGGCTGGGAGAGCTTTCACGCTGAGCACATCATCGATCTGCGGCGCGTGCTGGCGAAAACGCTGCCAGAAGGCTACTACGCAGTCGCCGAAAAGTCGCTGCAGATTACACCGCTCACATGGTTGGGAGATGGCGGCGGGCGCATCGTTCGCCCCGATGTCACGGTTGTGCAGAAAGCCCCTGTCTCTCGCAGCACGACACCTGCCAATGCATCTTTGGCTGCTCCAATTTCGGTCTATCCCGGTCGTGTGCTGGTTGCCGACCCGGATGATGAGATGGTTGGGATTGTCATCTATCGACAAGAGATGGGGCAGCTTCCCGGACGCCCTGTGACGCGCATTGAGCTGCTGTCGCCCGCGAACAAGCCGCCGAGCGATGGGTATCGTCAATACAGCAGCAAACGACAGCAAACGCTGGAAAGCGGCGTAGCCCTGATCGAGATCGATTACCTGCATCAAATGCCAGCCGCAAATCCGTTGATCCCGGATTATAGCAAGCGTCAGTCCGGCACATTTCCTTACAATATCACGATAGACATTCCACAGCCGACGCCGAGCGACGGCAAAGTTGAACACTACGGGATTGGTGTGGATGAGGAACTGCTCGTCCTGCGTGTTCCACTGTTGGGGGCAGATTTTGCGCCACTCGATCTCCAGGAGGCGTACACACGGACGGTTGAGAGCGGCAGTTTCTTCGACTTCGCGGTCGATTACGCCGCCGACCCGGTCAACTTCGACGGCTACCGTGAGGATGACCAGGCGAAGATCCGCGCGCTGCTGGAGACGATTCGTCGGGAACACGGCGGGCAGAGCGCCTGACCCCCTGTGCTATACTGCCGCATATTCAGCAAATTGAACCGCGAAGGCGCGGAGAACGCGAAGATCAGCGCTTTATTCTTCGCGCACATCGCGTCGTCGCGGTTCCAGTCTTCACTGGGTACCTATGCGACGACTCTATATTCTGCTCCCCGTCTTGCTCCTCATCGCCCTGGCGCTGCCCGCGCTGGCGCAGACACCGACCGTGACCGCCGAAGCCGTTGGGCAGGCGAATCTGCGCGTCGGCATCGGCACTGATACGGCTTCGGTCGGGCAGATCGCCAGCGGCACGCGCTACCCGGTGCTGGCGCAGGCGGCGGAGTTCCCCTGGCTGCTGCTGGGCGACCCGGCGACCCGCCAGCCCATCGGCTGGGTCTTCCGCGATCTGGTCACGACGGACGGCGGCATCACCAACGTAACTGCCTACGCGCTCGACAGCACCTGGGCGACGCTGCCCAACGGCGTCTTCGTGCCGGGCGCGTGGCTCATCCAGAATGGCGGCGGTGTGAGCGGCAGCCCTGGCACCGCCACGCCCGTCCTCCTCGGCACACCGCTGCCAGAGACGCCCGCAGGTGCAGCCGGCAATGCAGCCCTCTCCACCCCTCTCCCAGGGGGAGAGGCGGCAGGCGTGAGCGCTACGCCCACGCTGATGCCGTCGCCCACGCTCGATTCGTCCGTCATCGGCGTCGTGCTGGGCGAAATCAATATCCGCTACGGTCCCGGCGTCGAATTCCCGCGCCTCGGTGTTGGGCGGGCGGGCGAAGGCTATGCGGTTACCGCGTGGCATACACAGCTTCCCTGGGTGCAGATTCGCTTCGCCAATTCGCCCAATGGCTTCGGTTGGGTGCAGGCGGACCTGCTCGAATACACGGGTGACCGCTTCAGCCTGCCCAGCATCAGCCAGACGCAGTTCAACCTGCCAACGCTGACGCCGACGCCTTCGGTCGTGCAGGCGGCGCAGCTCCTCGGTGGGACAAGCGCACCGCTCAGTCCCGGCTTCGCGGCGTTGGGCGACCAGTTGTGGAACCTGATGCTCGGTCGTGGCTTCGACCCGGCGACCAGCCGCCTGGGCACGCTCTACCTGCTCGACCTCCAGACGAACGAGGCGCTCTCGTTCGGCAGCGAGACCGCCTACAGCGGCATGAGTCTCAATAAGATCGCCATTCTGACCGAGTTTTACGGCATGCTCGACAACGCGCCGGACAACGCCGAGGCATTCGAGATCGCCGAGGCGATGGTGTGCAGCGAAAATACCTCGACCAATGACATGCTAACGCTGATCGGCGGCGGCAGCCCCTACACAGGTGCATCGCTGGTGACGGAGCGGCTGCGCGGCTTAGGCATGGATGACACGTTCATCGCCGCGCCCTACTTCCCCGACGACCGGATGACGCCTGAACCCGTCCGCTTGCCGACCACCGACGCCGACCAGACCGCGACCACGCCCGATACGTCGAACCAGATGACGGTCGATGAGCTGGGCGGGCTGCTGGGCAGCATCTACACCTGCGCCGTCGATCAGGGCGGTCCGCTGCTGACGGCGTACCCGGATGACTACTCACCCGCCGAATGCCGCCAGATCATCAACACGATGAGCAACAACCGCATCAACGCGCTGATCGAGATGGGCGTGCCGGAGGGGACGGTCGTCGCGCACAAGCACGGCTGGATCGACGACACGCACGGCGACGCGGGCATCGTCATCACGCCGGGCGGGGCATATGTGCTGGTCGTGGCGGTGCATAACCCGGTCTGGATGGACTTCGGCGAGTCGTTCCCGCTGATCGCCGAGATCTCGCGGACAGTCTACAACTACTACAACCCCGATGCGCCGATGCCTGCCATCCGCGAGGGCGAAGTCTCCGATGCCTGCGAGCAGTACGCGCTGCCGCTGATCGACCAGCTCATCCAGGGCGACGCCCCGCTGCCGACGCCGGTGGTGAATTCGCCATGACCTTCACGCGCGTTTCCGGCGATCCGCTTTCGACTTCTGCGCAGGTGTTGGCGTTTGGCTACAACGCGCGCGGGCGGGCGGAGGTGCAGCCGCTGCAAATGGCGCTGATGCAGCGCTATCCGGCGGCGTTCTCAGCCTTCGGCAAGGCGTGCCGGGCGGGGCGCATCACGCCGGGGATGCTGTGGCTGTGGCGGGAAAGCGTCCCCTGGCTGGGCTTCCTGGTCATCCGCGAGTCGTCGGTCGGTCCGGCGCGCACCCGCCATGCACAGAATGTGGCGCTGCGGCTGGCGCGCGACTACCGATTAGAGGGGATCACAAGCGTGGCGCTGGCGGGGCTGTGTACGCCAGAGGAGCTGCCGCCCATTGCCGACGCGATGGCGTACTGGCTGGCGCGCGTGGAGCTTGAGGTGCTGTTGTATGCGTGAACAATCCACATAAAGCGACAGAGGTTACTGCCATGCAGCTCTTCAGAGTGAATGTTGGCAAGGCGCAGCCTATTGCCGCCAAATCCGGATCATCGGGAATCTTCAAGCAGCCGACGCAGGATGCTGTCCCCGTGACGAAACTGGGATTGCAGGGAGATGTTATCGTCGATACTGCCAATCACGGCGGCGTTGATCAGGCGGTCTACGTCTACACCGTCGAGGATTACGCCTGGTGGGAGGGCGCGCTGGGTCGGCTGCTCACACCCGGCATCTTTGGGGAAAACCTGACGGTCGCCGGGGCGGAAAGCGCGATCTGGAGTGTTGGAGATACCTTTAGCATCGGGAGCGTCGTGCTGCAAGTGACTTCGCCGCGTGTACCGTGCGTCACTCTGGCGACACGCATGGGCGATCCACAGTTCGTCAAAAAGTTCACGCAAGCGGCGCGCCCCGGCGTTTACTGCCGCGTGCTGCAAGAGGGCAGCCTGCGTGCTGGCGATGTCGTCGATTACATGCCCTACGTGGGAGAGCGTGTCAACGTGATGGAGATGTTCCGCTTCGACCTGGCGCGGCACAAAGGAGCCGACGACTTGCGGCGCTACCTGAGCGCGCCTGTCGCCATCCGCGCCCGCGACTACTATGAGTCGCTGCTGGCGAAACACGAAGCAGGCGGATGATCAGTCTCCTTTCACGCGGAGTTTATCTTGCTGCGGTGAAATAGGTGTAATTACACGCAGGAGAACTCGCCCATGCCCCGCCTGATCGCCATCGCTGCGCTGCTGTTCGCCATGTCCGCCAGCGTCCAGGCACAAACTGCCACACTCGCGCCGACCCCGGCAGTGCCACCCACCTGCGCCGAAAGCTACGATCCCGACGCGCGCCGCCCGCTCGACGCCGAGCCGCCGGATGGTATCTTCCCGCTCTTCGATTTCCGCGAGGAGCGCGCTTTCAACTTCTGGTCGAATGTCGATGACGACGTGATGGGCGGTGTCAGCGCCAGCGGCTTCCAGCCGACCGAGTACGGCACTGGCTTGTTCACGGGCACGCTGAGTTTGGAGAACAACGGCGGCTTCGCCTCGCTGCAAGCGCGCTTCCGCCCGGCAGACCTCAGCGACTGGCTCGGCATTGACCTCGAGGTGTGCGGCGATGGCAGGCAGTACAGCTTCTACCTGGTCGATGTCCACAATCGCCGCGTCAACCACTTTTTCGACTTCGAGACCGAGGCGGGCGTCTGGCAGATGCAGCGCCTCGACTTTGAGACGCTCGACCCGCGCTTCTTTGGCGACCCGATTGACGCGCCGCCGCTCGACACGACGCGCGTGGTCGGCATGGCGTTCATTCTACAGGGTCAGCCGGGTGAGTTCGCGCTCGAAGTCGCAGGGGTCAGCGGCTACTTCGGCTCGCCCATGCCGGAGGGCTAGCCAGCGTTTGCGATTCTGCGCGTCTTCGCGCCATAATCGGCGTCCATGAGCCACATTTTCATCTCGTACAGCAAACAGAATATCGACTTCGCGCGCTATCTGCGCGCCCTGCTGGAGGCGGAAGGCTGCCTCGTCTGGATGGACGAGGTGCGTTTGCAGCCCAGCGCCCGCTGGTGGAAAGAGATCGAGGAGAGCATCACGGCTTGCGCGGCGTTCATCGTCGTCATGTCGCCGGAAGCCCAGGAGTCCGATTGGGTCGAACGCGAAATCCTGCTCGCCGAACGTCTGCGCCGCCCGCTTTTCCCCGTCCTGCTGGCAGGCGATGCCTGGTCGCGGTTGGCGAACATCCAGTACGAGGACTGCCGCGCCGGGCTGCGGGCGAAGCTTTCGCCACGCTTCCTGGAGGGCTTGAAGGGCAAGGTCGGGGTGGGGGACGAACGCGCCCTGACGCTCGAACTGGTGCGCGGTGACATCACCGAGTACAAGGGCGATGTGGCGGCGCTCAAGTTCTCCGCCAGTCATAATGGCGCTGCTGGCGCCGTCGCCCACCGTCTGACGAGCCAGGCGGGCGTGACCATCGACCAGATCAGCCCGCAGCGCGGCACCTGTGTGCTGGTTGAAAGCGCGGGGTCGCTCGGCGTGCCGCAGGCGATGTACGTCGGCAGCGCGCGGCTGCGGCACTTTGGCTACGAGGCGGTGCGCGAACTCGGCACGACCACCCTTCGCGGGTTGGCGCAGCTCGCGCCGCAGACCCGCCACCTGCTCATGACCATCAACGGTCCCGGCACCAGCCTGGACGAGAACGAAGCGACGCTCTACCAGATACGCGGCTATCTGGACGCCTTCGACGCGGGGGAAGCACCGCCCGCGCTGGAACGCATCACGCTGGTCGAACGAGACGACGCGCGCGTCGAGCGTATCCGCAACTACATCGCCGAGAACGCGCTCGCGCTGCCGGAGTTCGCGGCGCGCTGGCGGGCGACCGACGACCCCGGCAGGTATCGCCTCATCATGTCCAGGCAAGCCTCCGCGCTGCCAACTGCCGCGCCCGTCACGGTCAAGCCGCACGCCTTCGTCATCCTACCCGCCGCGCTCGATCTGGAAGACGCCTTCTACTATGGCATCCAGACGCCGATCCATGCGCGGGGGCTGCTGTGCGAGCGGATCGAGGATCCGCTGACGGACGAGCTGCTCGACCAGGCGCGCGAACGCATCACCAGCGCACAGGTCGTCGTCGCTGATCTGACGCGGAGTGACCCGCTGGTCTATTTGCAGGTCGGACTGGCGTGGGGCAGTGGTCGCCCGCTGATCCTCGTACAGCGGGATGGGGGCGATGCCGCGCCGGAGCTGTCCACATGGCGCTACGGGAACATCAAAAGCCTGGAGAACGTCATCACGCAAGAACTCGATAAGCTGGATGAGCAGGGTGTGATTTAATATTGAACGCGACGGGGACTGCGATTCAACCCTTGGCGTACCTCCGTATTCTTCGCGCCTCCGTGTTTCAATGATGTCTTTGCGTCTGCGTTGTTCGGTTTCTGTTACAATGAGTGCAAAATGCCTGCCAAAAGGGAGCTGACCATGAACACCCGCTTGTTTCGCAGATTGCCGCGCCGCGCCGCGCTGTTGTTTGCCCTGCTGATGCTGGTGATGCCAATGATGATCGCGGCGGCGCAAAGCGCGACCGGACTCATCACCAATGTCGGGCGGCTGAACGTGCGCCAGGGACCTGGCGTCGGCTTCCCGGTCATCACCCGCATCGACGCGGGTGCCAACGTCGGGCTGAACGGGCGCAACGCCGATACGTCGTGGGTGCAGATCTCGCTGCCCGGCGGCATCATTGGCTGGGTGCGTTCAACCTACGTCTCGTCGAGCGTCGCGCTGACGTCGCTGCCCGTCGTCGTTCAGGGCACGGGTGCCAGTGGCAGCGTCCACGCCTTCTTCCTCAACGTGCGTTCGGGTCCAGGCGTCGGCTTCCCGGAAGTCGGCGTGTTGGGGCGTGACGACGGCGTCAGCATCCTGGGGCGCAACTTTGACGGGAGCTGGCTGAATGTCGCCATCCCCGGCGGCGTGACCGGCTGGGTCAATCGTGGTTTCATCGTCACCAATGTCGATGTCATGACGCTGCCCGTGACCGATCCGGGGCAGGGTGGCGGTCCGACGCCGACGGGTCCCTACGGCACCGTGACCGCCGGATTCCTCAACATGCGCTACGGTCCCGGCGCAACGTTTGGCATCATCACCCGTCTGACGGCGGGGCAGGTCGTCAACCTGGGCGGGCGCAACGCCAGCGGGCAGTGGGTCTACATCAGCATTCCGGCGGGCGCGTCGGGCTGGGTGAACGCCCTGTACCTCCGCCCCAGCGTGCCGATCAACAGCCTGCCCGTGACGGGATAAAATGCGGTTTGACCCTTACCCTCCCCACGCTCGCCTTCCTGACCGCGCCGGCTGGGGAGCGCCTGCTTGCCGACCTGGCGCATGAAGACCTGAGCGATGCCAACACGCTGCGCCTGCTCACGCGCTTGCGCCGCGATCACAGCGGCGAGCGGGCGGGCGCGGCGCTGGAGCTGGCGCGCTTGCGGCGCGACGCCGCCCCCAAGTTCGGTGCGGACGCGGCGCGCATGTTCTTCACGCGCGACGCGCTGGAGCAGGCGAGCGACCCGCTGATCCGCCGATGGCGAACGGGGAACCTCACCCCCGCTCGCAGCGTTCGCTCCCCCTCTCCGTTTACGGAGAGGGGGTTGGGGGGTGAGGTTGCGTCCGGGAATTTTCACCCTCTGCTGGACATCTGCTGCGGGATCGGTTCAGATAGCCTGGCGTACTCGGCGGCGGGGCGTGATGTCACGGGTATCGACCTCGATCCGCTGCGCATTGAGATGGCGCGGCTGAACGCGGCGGCATTGGGGCTTCATGCGCGGTTTGAAGTGGTGGACGCCGCTGTTTACCAGCCACTACCCGACACGCAGCATATCTTCTTCGATCCGGGACGGCGCTCCGCCGACGGCAGGCGTATCTACGATGTCGAGGCATATCACCCGCCGCTCTCGTTGATCCGCCGCTTCCGGGCGCACGAGATCACGGTCAAGCTGTCGCCGGGTGTCGATCTGGCGCAGCTTCAGCCCTACTGCGCTGATGGTTGGGAAGTCACCTTTGTTTCGGTCGATGGCGATCTCAAAGAGGCAGACCTGACCTACGACGTCCTGCTTGCGGGTGTCGATTCACTGCCGCCCGCCGCCGTGCTGCTGGTCGGCGATGATATCCATACGCTCGATGTGACCGGGCGACGCAGCCAGACGCCCGGCAGCGCGCCAGCCGTCAGACTTTTTGATGATTACGCACTGCCCCCCCTCGCCGACCCGTGCGCGTGGTTGTGCGAACCCGACCCCGCCGCCATCCGCGCCGGGCTGGTGCAGCAGGTCGCGCATCTCTGCGGCGGGTCGCTGCTCGACGAGACCATCGCCTACTTCTCGACCGACACGAAGCCCGACACGCCCTGGGCGCGCGCCTGGCGCATCGAGGCGTGGATGCCGTTCAACGTCAAGCGGCTGCGTGAGTACCTGCGCGTGCGCGGCGTCGGGCGCGTGACAGTCAAGAAGCGCGGCACCGCCGTCACGCCCGATGTGCTCATCCCGCAGCTCAAGCTGAAGGGCGACGGCGAGCGCCTGATCGTTCTGACGCGCCTGCGCGGGCAGCAGATCGCGCTGGTGTGCGAGGCGTGAAGCGGGATGCTGCGTGCGTCGTGATCATCGCAAGAATCGACGCCGTGAACGCCGCAAAAGGGTGACGCAAGTCCTGGGGCGGACGCCATAAATGGCGTCCCTACAACGACAATCCGGTAGAGGCAGCATTCTTGCCGTCCGCCCCACTTACTTCGCCGCCCCCCTCACCCCGTCGTCCCCAAGCCGTTGGCGATGGCGTTGACGGTCAGCAGGAGCTGCACCAGCCCTTCCTGTGTCGGCTCCTTACGCCACAGCCGCAGCAGCCGGAGCTGTTCGCGGTGCAGGCGTTCGAGCGGTGCGCTGCGCAGCAGCATCACCTGCGCCACGTTCGGGCGCTTGTCGAACAGTGAACCGCCGTAGATCTCCTCCAGCAGCACCTTCGTCCGTTCGCGCTCCTCCATGATCAGCGACATCAGGCGTGTGCGCAGCGCGTCATCTTCGACCAATGCCGCATACTCACCCATCAGGTCGGGGCGCGTCAGCATAATATTGCTGGCGGCGCTGCTGATGATGTTGTGGAAGATGGGCCACTCGAACGCCTGCCTGCAGAGCGCCTCGAACGCCGCCGGATCAGCCGCCTTCAGCCGTTCCAGCGCCGTGCCAATGCCATACCAACCCGACAGCAGGAAGCGCGATTGACTCCAACTGAAGACCCAGGGGATAGCGCGCAGGTCGGCGATGGTGTGCTGCCCGGTGCGCCGCGCTGGGCGCGAGCCGATGCGGCTCGACTCGATCACGTCGATCGGCGTCGCCTGGCGGTAGAAGGTGATGAAGTCTTCCTGCTGGAGGAGCGCATGATACTTTTCACGGCTGTACTGCATCAGCGAATCGAGCACGCTTTCCTGCGCGTTCGGTTCGGACGCGCGGTAATGATCGATTGCCGAGGCGTTGAGGGTACCGGAGAGCAGCAGTTCCAGATTATGCAGCGCCGTCTGCTGGTTGGCGTACTTGCGCGCGATCACTTCGCCCTGTTCGGTCAGGCGCAGGTCGCCGCGCAGCGCACCATGCGGCAGCGCGCGTACGAACCGATGCGTGGGACCCGCGCCTCGGCTGATCGAGCCGCCGCGCCCGTGAAAGAAGCGGATGCGCACTCCCATATCCGCCCCCAACTGCGCCAGCGTCCGCTGCGCCTTGTAGAGCGACCAGGCGCTCGCCAGGATGCCGCCGTCCTTATTGCTGTCGCTGTAGCCGATCATGACCTGCTGAACCGGTTCGCTCGTCCCTTGCTGCGCGCGCTGATAGGCGAGACTGCGCTGCGTCAGCGGATGGGCGAGGAAGTCGCGCAGGATGCCGGGGCTGCGCTCCAGATCGTCAATCGTCTCGAAGAGCGGCACGACGGGGAGCTGACAGACCATGCCCTCCGGTGTGCTGATAAGCAGCCCCGCCTCGCGCGCCAGCCCGTAGACCGCCAGCAAATCGGACACATCGCGCGTCATGCTCACGATCAACGACCCCAGCCCCGCACGCCCGTGCGTCTTCAGATGCGCCGCCAGCACGCGGTAGACGCTCGTCACCGCCGTCGCTTCTGCGCCGAGCGGCGCATCCGGCAGCGTGAACGGACGAGGCATCTTCAGCTCGGCATCCAGGAAGGCGCGGCGCCTGGTCTCGTCCCAGGCGGCCAAGTCGGCATCCGCCGCCCCAGCGGAGGCGAGGAGCTGCGAGACGGCGAGGTCATGGAAGCGGCTGTTCTGACGCACGTCGAGCACCGCCAGATGGAAGCCGAAGGTCTGCACGATGCGGATGATGGGCAGCACATCGGCGTCCGCCAGACGGCGCGCGCCGATTTCGACCAGGCTGGCATGTAGCGTGAGTAGGTCGCGTTCGAGCGCGCCGGCATCGGCGTAGGTGCCGATGGTCGCATCGTCGCCGGGCAGCCGCGCGAGCAGCAGATTGACGCACTGCCGCCAGGGTTCCTCCGCGTTGCGCTGAAGCGCCTGTGCTCCGGTCTCGCCCAGAGCGGCGGCTGTCTCGGCGATCCAGGCGTTCAGCGCGGGCGGCGGCGTCTGCGAAAAGCGCGACAGGCTGAGTTGCTTTGCCAGCGCCGTCAGTTGGTCGTGCAGCAGGTCGAGCGCGTTTGCACGCAATTCCGCGAGCGTGTTGCGCGTGATGTCCGCCGTCACCAGCGGGTGCCCGTCGCGGTCGCCGCCGACCCATGTCCCGAACGACAGGCGCGGTAAATGATCCAGAGTCAGCAGCGCCGGATCATAGCCCGTCTCGACCCATGCCTGACGCAGCCTGCCATCCAGCGGCTCGATCACGGTCGGGAAAACGTGACGGAGATAGTAGACGACGTTGCGCACTTCCGACGCCACATCCGGCTTATCGAGGTAGATTTCGCCCGTCCGCCACAAGCGTTCCAGCGCCGCTTTGATTGTCTCGCGGATGGTGCGCTTCTCCTGCGGTGTCCAGACCGGGTTTTCGAGCTGCACCATCAGCAGATAGAGCTGGCGATGCTGTTCGAGCACGGTATAGCGTTTCGCCTCGGTCGGGTGCGCGGTCAAGACTGGCTCGACCTGCACGTTGGCGAGTTCGTCCGCGACCTGTTTGTCGCTTAAGCCCTCCTGCTTCAGACGATTCAGACTCTGACTCCACAAGCCGGAAAAGCGGTTGATGGCATCCTGCTTCTCCAGGTGGCGGCGGTACTGGACGACCGCGTTTTCCTCGACGATATTCAGCAGTTGAAACGCGATGGAGTACGCCTGCGTCAGTTTGACTGGGTCGCTATTGCTCGGCGGCATGATGGGGCGCTCGTCCTGCCAGGGCAGGCTCTGCGCCAGCGCATGTTCGCCGTTTTCCTCCAGCACCTCGCGGAAGCACTGCATCAGAAATTGAATATCGCCATCAACCTTATCAAAGTCGCTGGTCTTGGAACTATACAGCAGCATGGGTCCCCCTCAGAACCATTCCAGAATCTCCACATGACCGGTGTTGAGGTCATAATAGGCAGCAACAAGGGCTAGATCGCCCTTGTCATGGGCATCGCGAAGGATTTGACTCTTCTCGCACAGTTGGCGCATGGTGAAGCACGAATTCGCGTGGATCGCCTGATCGACCGCGTCGTGCGCCTGGCGATCCACACTCGCAAGGGCAGGCTCCAGGTGCTGCGCCAGGTGCGGCAGATGCCCTGGCAGCGCATCGCCTTTGACGACTGCCGTCAGCGCCCCACAGTAGGCGTGCCCCATGATGACGATCAACGGCACGCGCAGCGCGAAGACCGCGTATTCCAGGCTGGCGAGCACCAGCTCATCCACCGCGTGCCCTGCCGTGCGGACGATGAACAGATCGCCCAACCCCTGGTCGAAGATCAGTTCGGCAGGCACGCGCGAATCCGAGCAGCTCAGGATGGCGGCGATGGGTGTCTGCCCATCGAGCAGCATCTGGCGATGGTACATCGTCTGGCGTGGGTAGATTTGCTGGACAGCGGCATAGCGACGGTTGCCGACCAGCAGTCGTTCCCAGGCGTCCTGAGGCGTCATCATAAGGAGACAATCCTGTGTCCATGATCGGTGAGCGTGAGCAAATCAGACGACCTGCCCGTGCCGGACACTAACGTTCTCCTTGCCGTCGCGATACCCCAGAAAGCGGGGGAGAAATATGCGTCGCTTCCGAAACGGTGTAGATCCATTGGTGGACAAGTTATGGGAGCGAGTTGAGGTAAAATAATGCAATGGAGTGGAATGGGAAGGAATGGGCGATGGCTGTATCTCACCCGGATCGTGTTGCAGAATTCAGCGTCGAGCAATTGGCGTCGTTCGTCGAAGAAATTGTGTCACGTAAGTTGACACAGCAAGCGCAGATCGAGGCGCTGCATACTACCAATGATGAAGAAGCACTGGATCGTATGCTTGCCGAACTTGACGCACATCTATGGACTCCATCTTCTGGTGCAATGTCGTCAGGCGAACTCCTGCGTGAAGACAGAGATCGTGTATGACTTCATACATCATCGATACAAGCGTACTTCTCAAGCGCTTCATCAACTGAAAGCGCTGTACCCACGCGCTCTTCAAATTGGTATTCGGCAAAATTTGGCGATTTACGACTCCCTCTACATTGCGCTTGCAGAACGCCTGGCTGCGCCCCTGATCACCGCCGATGCCAGGCAATCCGCTGCTGCCGCTGCCGAAGGTGTGACGCTGAAGCCGATCACCGACTTTACAGCGACATAGAGCCACGACGACACGAGATGAAACTCGCGTTACCGCCCAAAGGCTTCATGCCCGTCTCGCCGCAAATCGAGTGACGTACAGCCCCGCCGCCAGCAGCGCCAGCACCGCGCCCGCGATAAATGGCGCGCTCGCGCCGAAGCCGCCCCAACTCCCCACGCCCTGCCATAGCACGCCCGCCAGCAACGAGGCGGGCAGCGCCATCAAGCCGACGACCATGTTGTAATAGCCGTAAGCAGTACCGCGCTGCTCCGGCGGGATCAGGTCGGCGACCAGCGCTTTTGCCGTGCCCTCGGTCGCTGCGTAATACAAGCCGTAGAGCGCGTAGACGATCCAGATGTGTGCGGCGGTCTGCGCGGCGGCGAAGCCGAGGTAGATCGCGCCATAGACCAGCCAACCGCCGATCAGCAGCCGACGCCTTCCGATGCGGTCGGAGAGCGCGCCGAGCGGTGCAGAGAAAACGCTGTAGATCAGGTTGAAGCTGATCAGCATCCCCAGCACGCCCGCCACGTTCAAGCCGCGCTCCTGCGCACGCAGGATCAGGAAAGCGTCAGAAGAGTTGCCAAGCGTGAAGAGCGCGACCACCCCCAGGAAATAGCGAAAGTCCGGTTTGAGCGCGCCGATGCCCAGGCGCACGCCATCGCCCGATGTGCGCGTCTTGCGGATCTCGCGCACGCCGACGATCAGCACGACGACCGCCAGCACCGCCGGGATGATGCTGATCAGGATGAGCGTCTGGAAGGTCTCGCGGCTGAGTTCGACCGCCTGCGACTGCGTCGCCAGCACCACGCCCAGCGCAATCACCATGCCGATCAGCGCGCCCGCCGTATCGCCCGCACGATGCAGCCCAAAGGCAGCGCCGCGCTGCTCAGCGCTCACACTGTCGGCGATCAGCGCATCGCGCGGCGAATTGCGGATGCCCTTGCCGATGCGGTCGGCAAAGCGTACAACCAGCACGCCCGCCCACGACGATGCCAGATAGAGGAACGGCTTCGCAGTTGCCGAAATGGTGTAACCCGCCACTGCCAGCCACTTGCGCGTGCCCCATCGATCCGACAGCCAGCCGGACACGCCTTTGAGCAGACTCGACGTGGTTTCAGCGATCCCCTCGATCAAGCCGATGAGGGCGGTCGATGCGCCGAGGACGTTGGCGAGGAAGAGTGGCAGCAGATTGAAGATCATCTCGCTGGAGATGTCGGTCAGCAGGCTGGTGAGCGTCGCCGCCCAAACGTTGCGGGGCATCATGGTGTGTTTTCGTGTTGGAAGGGATGTTGAATTATAACGCCGCTTTTTGCAATCCGCCTCTCTTCTCGCTATATTGTCCGAACAAACGAACATTGTTCTTGCAGACACTTTCTCGCAAAGGCTCCCCCTCATGAACGCCATGCTCGCTTACTACGACAGCATTACAACCATCCTCCAGCGCATCCGCGAGACGCAGTTCGACGCCATCGACCGTGCGGCGGCGCTCTTCGCCGACACCATCGCGGGCGATGGGCTGGTGCATATGTTCGCCACCGGGCACTCGCGTGTTTTCATCGAAGAGATGTTCCCGCGCTATGGCTCCTTCCCCGGCTTTCACTCGATTGTCGAACTCTCGCTGACCTATCATAACCAGGTCGTCGGCGCGAACGGGCAGCGGCAGGCGCTCTTCATCGAGCATATGGAGGGCTTCGCGCCCGTCATCCTGCGCAACTTCGTCTTCTCGCCGCCCGACTGCTTCCTGATCTATTCCAACAGCGGCGTCAACGAAGTCCCGGTCGATATGGCGCTGGAGGTCAAGAAGCGCGGGCTGCCCCTGGTCGGCGTCACATCCTATGAGCATTCCGGCGGCACGCCTTCGCGCCACAGCAGCGGCAAAAAGCTGCGCGACATCGCCGACATCGCCATCGACAACTGCGTCCCGGCAGGCGATGCCGTCGTCGAGGTCGAAGGCTTCCCCGCGCCTGTCGGTCCCGTCTCGACCATTGCGATGGCGGCGATCACCAACCTGATCAAGGTCGGCGTCGCCGAAAAACTGGCGGCGCGCGGCATCCATCTCCCTGTCATCGCCAGCGCGGGCAAGGTCGGCGCGGAAAAGAGCGCGCGCATGTTCGACGAGGCGTATGACGAGTATCGGCGGCGCTACGTGCGGGCGTTGGGGGGGAAGGCTTAAATCACGTCGATAGCGTCGAATGTCCCATCATGCTATGCTGGCATGGCTCGTCCAATACTTCCTGAGGAGATATGACGATGGATGTCAGCGCGATTGTTTCGTCGGTGATTCCGGTCGTGCAGCAGGTGCTCGCTGGGCTGCTCCAGAGCAGCGGTTCAGGCTTGTTTGGCAAAATTCGAGAAGGCGCGGCGATTGCCAACTACTTCGCGGATACGGCTGCCAGCTTCGGCGGCAACGACATTATCAACGGGCTGGTGGATGCCTTCACCAAAGGCGAAGCGGGACAGCAGCTTTCCGAAGTCGCCGGTGAAGCGAAGGACATTAACAACGTGATGGAAGCGGTCGGCGGGCTGGATGGTCTGCTCGGCGAAGCGGGTGAACAGGGCGTACAGGTCAAGCAGTTTATTATGGGCTTGGCGGAGAAGGTCGCGGGCGCGGCGGGCGAAGGCTTGTTCGGCGGCGGCGAGAAGATCGGCGCGGGCGAACAGCAGTTCCTCGACATGCTCAAGGGCAAGCTGGGGCTGTAGCGAAGTCACGCGAAGAAGAGTGCGCAGTGCATGGTGCGTAGTGCGAAAAAACAAACTCCGGCTTGTTCGCACCGCGCACTGCGCACCACGCACTATGACACCGTCTTCGTCGGTTCCCCGGCGAACTTCGCCACGATCTCCAGAAATTCCTTCGGGTCGAATGGCTTGCGCACGAAGGCGTCACAGCCAAAGCGCTCGGCAATCGCCTCTTCCATCACGCCGGTGCGCGCCGTCACCGCGATGATCGGCGGGGCGTTATCGGCACCGATGCGCTGCTTGAGCATCAACAGCAGCGTCCGCCCATCGACATCCGGCAGGTTGAAGTCGAGCAGAATGGCGACGGGACGATCCTGAATTGCCGCCCGCGCGCCAGGCAGCCCGCGATCAAAGTGGCGAACCTCGTAACCGCTGGTTTGCAGCAGGCGGATCATCATGTCCGCGTTTGCCTGGTTGTCTTCGATCAGCAGAATGTGTCCCATCCCATACTCCTTAAAACGCTAATCGACCATTTTTACGGGACTTACGCGCGCTCACCTGCGAACAAGGGGCGTGAACAGGGGGCTTAAGCCCCTTGTTCGCAGGTGAGGTGTGTAACGTCCACTTGATTGAGCGCTACCCGCCCGCCTGCTCGATAAGACTCGCCAGGTCGCTGACCGAGTAGGGCTTGACCAGCACATAATCGAAGCCGACCTGTTGGCAGTATGCCACATCCTGCGGCGTCGAAAGCGCGGTGACGGCGACGATGGGCTGCTGCACCTGGTGCTGCCGCAGCGCCTGGGCGAAGTCGAAACCACTGCGATCCTGCCCGATCATGACATCGACCAGAATCAGATCAAAATACTCGTGCGCGGCAGCCCAGGCGTCATCGGCGGTGCCGACAACCACCAGCTCGTGCGGCGTCGTCCGCACATAACGCTGGACGAGATTGGCGTCTTCTGCGTTGTCTTCGAGGTAGAGAATTCTCATATCCTAGGCTCCTGCCAACAGCGGCGTATTCAAGCGTGAACGGGTGGTCTTGAGCAGCACATCCGCGCCAACGGAACGCGAGAGGCGGGTGGCATCCGACCAGCGCGCATCGGTATCCTCGTCATCCAGGACGATGATCGGCACATTGTCAAACATCGCTTCCTGGCGCAGCAGCGCCACTGCCCCGCCGGGGGACGCGCCGGGCAGGTCTGCGACGATCAGCAGATGCGGCACCATGACCGTCGCCAGATCAATTGCCTGTTCGGCTGTGCCCGCATCCAGCACAACATAACCCGCGCCCTCCAGCGTCGTGTGGAGGAATGCGCGGACGTCTGCGTCGTCTTCAATGATCATGATCGTCTTCTGCTGCTCGGTCTGCCAATTGGTGCGCTGCAGGACGCGGACGCTGCCTTCGCGCGTGCTGAGCGTGACCGGGCTGGCGTCGATCTGCGCGGCGGTCGCCAGCGGCAGCTCGAACGAGAACGCGCTGCCCTGCCCCAGCGTGCTGGTGACCGAGATGGTGCCGCCATGCATCTGTGCCAGGCGCTGGCTGATGTCCAGCCCCAAGCCTGTCCCCTGCACCGACGCCTTGTTCTGGATCTGCTTAAAGCGGTCGAAGATGACAGCCAGCGAGTTTTCCGGGATACCGGCACCCGTGTCAGACACCGTGATCCGCAGCTTATCGCCCACCACCTGGGCGGACAGCGTGACGCTGCCGGTATCGGTGAACTTGACGGCGTTCGACATCAGATTGAGCAGAATCTGGCGCGTGCGCAGCGGGTCTGCCCAGACTTTCGGCAGGTTCTCAGCGAATGCCGGGCGCACATGCACCGGCTTATCCTTCACCAGACCGATGCTGGTGGCGATGACGCCCTTGAAAATGTCGTTCAACGAAACGGCGACCGGTTCGAGTTCGAGCCTGCCCGCCTCGATTTTGCTGAGGTCCAGGATGTCGTTGATCAAGCCGATCAGGTGGTTGGAGTTGTCCTGAATCAGGCGGATGTCGTCGCGGAAGACATCCGGCAGGCGGGTATTCTCGTACATCTGCGGCATGTCGAGCATGGCGCTGGTGTAGCCGATGACGAGGTTGAGCGGCGTGCGCAGTTCGTGGCTCATGTTGGACAGGAAGGTCGATTTCGCCTGACTTGCCGCCTCCGCCTGCCTGCGCGCCTCGACCAGGTCAACCGTGCGCCGCTCGACGCGCGCTTCCAGCGTATCGATGGACTGGCGGAGCTGGTCGGTCATGTTATTGAAGGCTTCCGCCATGACGCCCAGCTCCTGCGCCCGCGAGACTTCCGCGCGGCGCGAGAAATCGCCGTTCTGGATGGCACGGGCGGTCTCTGCCAGGCTGGATACCGGGCGGATGATGCTGCGCGAGGTCAGGTAGCCTGCTGCCATACCGACGACCAGCGCCAGGAGCGAGAGGATGACCAACCCATTGCGGGTCGTATCCTGAATGCCGCGCGCGGTTCCCAGCGAGTCCTCGACATCGCCCTGAAGATTGGCGCGCATCTGCGTCAGTGTCTCGCTGAAGCGGCGCTGAAGCGACGCCAGCTCTGTGGCGCGTTCGGATTGGGCGCGCGTCCAACTGCCATCCTGCGCCAGCGCGAACAGCGTGGCGACGGTGTTGTTCAGCTCGTTCGCCAGGAGTCCCAGGTCTTCGCCGAGCGCGTCGTTCGCGACGATCACCTCCGGCGAGCTGCCCAGCGCCTGCCCTTGCAACTCGGTCATGAGCCGGTTGAATGTCGCCAGTTCATCACCCAGACGACCCTCGATCAGCGTGGTCTGGCGCGTCAGCAGCATGTAGTCGGTGCTGGCGACCACCTGGAACCAGGCGTTTTCCAGCGCGGCAGCGCGCGTGATCTGGTCGAGCGCCACCGATGTCGCATTGATGTTATCGCCGACCGCCTGGTTGAAGAAAAGCCCCGATCCGCTGGCGATCAGCACCAGCACAATCAGGAGCGCGAACGACAGCGTGACACGTTGAGCGACGGATAAGCTCGGCAAACGCATGGGGGGACTCCTCATTCTCGTTCATTCAAAGCGGACGAGGCACGCCTCGTCCCTACGCGCATTTGGGTTTGTAGGGGCGCACCCGTGTGTGCTCGGATGCCGCGTCATCGCCCGGCGATCCCGTTGCGCCCCGCATGGGCAGACACACAGGTCTGCCCCTACAAGAATCATCGCGGTCGTAGGGGCGCGCCCGTGTGTGCGCCCGTACCCTGGCGATGACACCGCATCGTCCCTACGGACACCCTATTTACCGCGTAATCAGCGCCAGATCGACCGGGATGCTTTCGGCGACCGTCTCGCCGTTGAGGACCTTGACCGCCGTCTCGATACCCAGGCGCCCCATCTCGGCGGGCTGCTGCGCGACCGTCGCCAGCAGGTCACCCGCTTCGACGGCATCCACTGCCGCATCCACCGCGTCGAAACCGACGAACTGGATGTCTTCCAGGCGTCCGGCGGCGCGCGCCGCTTCGACGGCACCCAGGATCATGTCGTCGTTGTGCGCAAAGACGCCATCAATGTCGGCATTCGCTTCCAGAATGGCGGCGAAGACCGTCTCGCCCTCTTCGAGGCTGAAGTTGGCGGTCTCGCTGACAATCACCGTCATGTTCGGGTAATCCGCCATCGCCTGGTTGAAACCCGCGCCGCGATCCTGCGCCGCGGACGTGCCTTCGATGCCACGCAGCTCGACGACATTGCCGGTTTCGTTGAGCGTCTCCGCCAGGTAGTTGCCCGCCATCTCGCCGCCCGCCAGGTTGTCCGAGGCGATATGCGCGACGACTTCGCCGCCCGCAGCACTGCGGTCAATCGTGAACACGGGGATGCCCGCTGCGTTCGCCGCTTCGATGGAGGCGACAATCGCATCCGCATCGACTGGATTGATGAGCAGCGCGGCGACACCCTGGTCGATCAGCGCCTGCACCTGTGCTGCCTGTGCCTCGGCATCGTCATTCGCATCTTCGACGACGATCTCGACTCCCAGGCGCTCGGCGGCTTCGGCAGCGCCATCACGCAGCGAGACGAAGAAGGGATTGGCGAGGCGCGAGATGGAAATGCCGATCGTGCGCGTCGGCTCCGGCGTGCTGGTGGGCAGCGGTGTGGGCGTCGGCGCGACCGCGCTCTGGCAGGCGGCGACCACGACGAGGAGGGCAGAAATGATGACGAGGCGAATGAGGCGGGTAAACGAAAGCGTTGAAGGAATAATCGACATTGCCTGCTCCTTATGTTGGAACCATGACAGAAAATGGCTGCGCGCTGCCAGCATCACACTGGCAGCGCAAGAGGTCACTTCTATACACGAGTCTAGGGAGCGTTGGCTGGATATTGCGTTAAGGATTTGCGCAATTCATGAGCAATGACACACATTTTACCTGAGCGGCAGGTCACACCTCGGTTGTCTCGCGCTCCAAGGCGCGTTCACGCGCTGGCACGGTCTCGCGTCCCAGGATGACGCGCACGCTGCGGTCATACGTCAGATAGTTCCATGCCCAGTTCAGGAACACGCCCAGGCGGTTGCGCACGCCGATCAGCGTGATGAGGTGCAGCCCCAGCCATGCTGCCCAGGCGAGGAAGCCCGTCAGCGGGATGCGGTTGAAGACCCAGGCGACCGCGCGGTCGCGCCCAATCGTCGCCATCGTGCCCCGGTCGTTGTAGCGGAAATGCTGCTGCGCCTGTCCCGCGTACTTGCGGAGGATGTTGCGCGCAGCGAGGATGCCGCCCTGCTGCGCGACCGGCGCAAGCATCGGGTAAGGCTGTCCATGCGCGTCTTCGAGATGCGCCATATCGCCAATCACGTAGACATTGTCCAGCCCGACGACTTCTAACGAGGGCTGCACGGGCACGCGCCCGCCGCGCGCCAGCGGCACATTCAGCATCGTCGCCAGCGGCGACGCCTTGACGCCCGCCGCCCAGATCAGCGTATGAGTGGGGATGAGTGTGCCATCCTTGAGTGTGATGTGATCGTCGGCGACCTGATCGACCGCGCTGCCCAGCATGACCTCGACTCCCAGCGATTGGAGCTGTTCGAGCGCCGAGGCTTGTAATCCTTTGGGGTAGGGCGCGAGCAGACGGTCGGTCGCCTCGACCAGGATGACGCGCGCCTGCACATCGCCTAGGCTGTGATAATCCTTGCGCAGGACATCCCGGTAGAGTTCGAGCATCGCGCCCGCCGTCTCCAGCCCGGTCGGACCGCCACCGACGACCACGATGGTGAGCAGCGCCTGGCGCAGCGCGCGGTCTTCTTCCCAGGCGGCGCGCTCGAACAGACGCAGGATGTGATGGCGCAAGCCGACGGCATCGTCGAGGTCTTTTAGCCCGAAGGCGTGGCGTTCCAGGTCGGCATTGCCGAACGTATTGGTCACGCTGCCGCCCGCGACGATCAGCGCATCATACGATTCTTCACGCACGCCGTCTTCCGCCTCGACGAAGACGCGGCGGTTGTGCGTATCGATCTCGGTCACGCTGCCGAGCAGGAACTGGATATTCGGCGAGTCGTGGAAGATGCCGCGTACGGGATAGGCGATCTGTTCAGGTTCCAAGCCGCTGGTCGCCACCTGGTAGAGCAGCGGCGTAAAGGTGTGATAGTTGTGGCGGTCGATCAGCAGCACATCGGCATTCGTATTGCGCAGGGTGCGCGCGGCGTACAATCCGCCGAAGCCCGCGCCGATGATGATCACGCGCGGGCGTGAGGGATGACTTTCCGAGTTATCCTGGGTTGAGAGTGTCACGGTGATGCCTCTAGGATTTGTGAATTTCTGCACAATATACAGAAGCATCGTCGAAAATCGATCTTACGTCATCCGTCTTTTGGGGGAGACGATAACGCCTACACGGGCAGACACATGGGTCTGCCCCTACCAACTCCCTGATGACCTTATGCCCTCATCACTCGTCACTCGTCACTTCTCAATACACATGCGTCGTGCTGTACTCGTACTTGTCGGCGCGGTAGTAGGCAATCGTGAATTCGATCACTTCCTGATCGTCGAGATAAGCCGTCGTGTTCACCTGCAGCAGCGGGTCGCCGATGTGAACGTGCAGCAGGTCTGCCTGCTTGTTATCTGCCGTCACCGCCGTGATCGTGTGGGCGATTTCCGCGATGACAAGCTGGTAATCGCGCGAAAGGATGTCGTACAACGACTCGCGGGCGAAGTCGTAACGCTCAAGACCGGGGCAGCGCTCCGCCAGGATGGTCGTCGTGTGCAGCCCAATCGGCAGATCATCGCCGTAACGCAGCCGCACAAGCTGGAAGTATGGCGCACCCTGACGGTCACGCAGCGCGCGCGGCGCATTCACCCCGATCACCCCGCTGGTCGTCTGCAACACATCCGAGCGTGTTGCCATCCCCATCTCGGACATCTGCCGCGTGAAGCTGCGGTCGAGATAGAAGTTGGCGCGGTCAGGCAGCGGCAGGATGAAGGTGCCGCGTCCCGCCTGCCGCGCAATCATCCCGTGAGTGACAAGTCGTGAGAGCGCCATCCGCACCGTCTGCCTGCCAACGCCGTACAGCTTGCACAAATCGGTTTCCGGCGGCAGGACATCGTTGGGCGCAAGCACGCCAGAGCGAATGATGGTTTGCAGATCGACTTCGACCTGGTGGTAGAGCGGCACCGGGCTGGATGAATCGACCGGGGTAATCGGAAGGCTGTTTGGTTTGACTGGGCGAGCGGACATAAGGGCACTCAACAGGTGATTTGAGAAACATGTAAATAGTTAAAAGTCAAAAGTGGAAAGAAAAGAAGTGGGTACGCATCGCGAGATCACTTTTAACTTTCAGCTTTTAACTTCCAAGTCATTTGACTCGGATTTTGGCGCTGGCTATAATCCATGATGAAATATCCGTACATTCGGATGATCATGCTGCGCCAGTACAAGTATACTCGAAATTAGCGCCTGCAAGCATCCTGTGCGGATATGCTGGTCATTGTTATCAAAAGAGGTGTCTCGATGCGAAATCAAAAAGTACTGTGGCTGCTCCTCGTCGTCCTGCTGCTTCCCTTTGCATTCACTGCCTATGCGCAGATCGAAGACTGCGGCTCCTACACCATCGGCGTGTCGAACAGCTTCGTCGGCAGTGAATGGCGCACGCAGATGATCTCGAACATCGAAGAGGTCGCCGCCCAGTTTGTCGAAGCGGGCTGCGAGATGGAACTCGTGATCGAAAGCGCGGACACTGATGTGCAGGGACAGATTCAGCAGATTCAGAACCTGCTCAATCGCGGCGTCGATGCCATCATCATCAACCCCGGTGACCAGAGCGGTCTGAATTCGGCGCTTGAAGAAGCGGTCGAAGAAGGCGTCGTCGTCATCGCCGTTGACCAGGAAATCGGCGCGGAAGGCGTCATCAACGTCACCATCGACCAGAAGGAATGGGCGAAGATCAGCATGCGCTGGCTGGCGGAACAGCTTGGCGGCGAAGGCAACATCGTCCTGATCGAAGGTTTCGTCGGTCACCCCGCCAACGAAGCGCGTATGGCTGGCGTCGAAGAAATCCTCGCCGAGTACCCCGGCATCACCGTCGTCGGTCGCGAGAGCGGCATGTGGGATCAGGCAACGGGGCAGCAGGTCGCCAGTGACCTGCTCGCATCGATCCCGGACATTGACGCGATTTGGACGCAGGACGGCATGGCGATGGGCGTGCTGACCGCCGTCAACACCGCCGACCTGGACAATCCCCCGCTGACGACCGGCGAAGCGCGCGCTGGCTTCCTGCAGATGTGGAACGAAACGCTGGCGGAGAACCCCGACTTCCAGACCATCGGCGTCGTCAACCCGCCGGGTGTCGGCGGCAGCGGCCTGCGCGTCGCGATGACCATCCTGCGCGGCGGCACGGTCGATGAAAGCCAGTTCAGCGGTCCGTTCGGCAACACCTTCTACGTGCCGATCCCCTACGCCATCACCGCCGAGAACTTCGCGGACTTCTATGCGCTCTACAGTGAAGCGCCGGAGTCCTACACGCTCGACGGTCTGATCGATCAGCCGACCGCCGCCTCGTTCTTCGTCGATGGCACGCCGCTGCTCGACGTGGCAACCGTCCTTCCCGGTTGGCAGGTGCTGGACGAAGAAGGACTGGCGACTCTGGGTGAACTTCAGGCAGAACTGGTGCCGCCGACCTCGGAAATGTCGGAGTAGCTCGATGAGCATCTCTCTCTCGGCACAGCATGTCGTCAAGCGATACGGCGGTGTCGTGGCGCTGGCAGATGGCAACCTCGACGTTCAATCGGGCGAAGTGGTGGCACTGCTCGGCGCAAATGGGAGCGGCAAAAGCACCCTCAGCAAGATCATCACAGGTGTGGTTGCCCCCAACGAGGGGCAGCTCCACCTGGATGGGCAGTCCGTTCATCTCAATTCCCCGCAAGCCGCCCGCAAACAAGGCATCGCCGCTGTCTACCAGGAACTCAGCCTGATCCCGGACATGACGGTGATGGACAACATCTGGCTCACCCACGAGCCGCTCGCCTTCGGGCGGGTGGATCGGCGGGCGATGCTGGCGCGCACACGCGACCTCCTCAAGTTGTTTGAGGGGACGTTTCGCCCCTCGCTCCATCCCGATGCGCTCGTCAAAGCCCTGCCGCTGGATGAACGCCAGATCGTCGAAATCCTCAAGGCGCTCTCGTTTGACCCGCGCCTGATCATCCTGGACGAGGCAACCGCCAGCCTGGATACGCAGCAGGTCACGCGCCTGTTCGAGCTGGTGCGGACGTGGAAGGCGGAAGATAAGGCAGTCGTCTTCGTCTCGCACCGCATGGAAGAGATCTTCCGCATTGCCGACCGCGCGACGGTATTGCGCAACGGACGCAGCGTCGGCACGCGCAGCATCAGCCAGACGGACGAGCGCGAACTCGTGACGCTGATGATCGAAGGCGCGGCAGCTCCCCATGCGCAGGAGCGCCCTGCGCTCGCCGCCGACGCGCGCGTGCGCCTGAACGTGGCAAACCTGAGCGCGGGTCCGCTTCATGACGTGAGCTTTGATTTGTATGACGGCGAGCTGCTGGGCATTGGCGGCTTGCAAGGGCAGGGGCAAAGCGAGCTGCTGCTGGCGTTGTTCGGCGCGCTGCCGATCAAGAGCGGGACAATCACGCTGTCGGGCGAGCGCGTCCACTTCCGGCATCCACGCGATGCGATGGCGCACGAATGCGCTTTCGTCCCCGGCGACCGCGCCAGCGAAGGGCTGCTCCTCAGCCGCTCGATCCTGGAGAATATGCAGCTTCCGTCGTGGGCGAAGTTCGGCTTCCCGCTGCGTATGCGGCAGGCGCAGGCGGATGCACAGCGCAGTGCCGACGAGCTGCGGCTCGTCATGGCGGGGCTGGGCGCGCCGGTCTCCTCACTCAGCGGCGGCAACGCGCAGAAGGTCGTCATCGGCAAGTGGCTGCTGCGTTCGCCAAAGCTGCTGCTGCTCAACGACCCGACGAAGGGCGTCGATGTGGGCGCGAAGGGCGAATTTTATGCGCTGCTGGCGCAGCTCCGCGCGCGCGGCACGGCGATCCTCTTCTACAGCAGCGACGACGACGAACTGCTCGGCTTGTGCGACCGCGTGCTGGTCTTCCATGATGGCAGCCTGGAGGCGGAACTGCGCGGCGCAGGGGTCACACGCGAAAACCTCGTCGCCGCGAGCATGGGGGGAACAGCAGTCAAAAGTTAAAAGTGGAAAGTAAAGGCGGTTATGCGCCCTCACCCCCAGCCCCTCTCCCAAACGCGGAGTACCGCTGGGAGAGGGGAGCCAGAGGTCTCGTCTGAAGTCCCTCTCCCAGGCGTACCCGCCGTTCGGGAGAGGGATTTAAGGCTTGTCCGATAGTGAAAGAGGAGAAGAAGGTATCCAGAATGCGTAGACTCAAGGTTGCCAAACCGAAAAGAGGATACGCATGGATCTGGAGACC
>JALHQT010000006.1 GCA_022841825.1 Anaerolineae bacterium | reverse complement strand
CTTCTTCTCCTCTTTCACTATCGGACAAGCCTTAAATCCCTCTCCCGAACGGCGAGTACGCCTGGGAGAGGGACTTTGCTCCCCTTCTCCCAGCGGTACTCCGCGTTCGGGAGAAGGGGCTGGGGGATGAGGGCTGACACGCTCAACGACTTTGCAAAAGCCCTGGTCAGCTAGGCGACGGTAGACTGCGCGGACGAGGCATCCCTCCTCCCTACTTCTTCAGCTTCGCCAGCACTTCGTCCTCGGCACTGAAGTCCGTCAGTTCGGGCGGCAGCTCGGCGGGCGGGTTCGCCAGTTCCCAGGCGACCGTCCGACGAATCGCCTCGACCCGATCAACCTGCGGCATATAACCCAGCTCGTCGCGGATGCGCTGCGCACGGACGCGCAAGTTCTGCGCGGCATTGCCGCCGAAAAAACGCAGCGCCTCCGGCAGCTCGTCGCCTGGCAGGACGACGAACTCGCCGCCCCAGCCCATCGCTGTCCTGACCTGTTCGCCCATTTCGAGCGTGGACAGGCTCGCGTCGCAGGCGTTGTAGATGCGCCCGTTCGCGCGCGGGTCGGTGATCGCCAGCGTCAGCGCGTGAGCGATATTCTCGACGTAGCCGTAAGTCGAAATCCAGCGCGCATAGGCGGCGTCAAGGATGATGGCAGGGCGGCTGAGTCGCATCGGCTGGACGAACGGCAGCAGGCGGCGGCGCGGGTCGCGCTCGCCGACCACCATCGGCAGACGGACGACGCAGCCGGGCAGCTCAGGATGCGCAAGCGCTGCCTGTTCCGCCGGAATTTTGTCGTAGCGATACATGATGTCATGCGGCGGTGTCTCGGCGCTGCGATACGGATAACGCGACCCGCGCAGTGGCGAGTCTTCATCGATCTCGTCCCCCAGCACCTCGCCGGGATCTCTGCCGAGGATGCGCCCGAATGTCAGATAGACATCCACGCTGCTGGTCATGACGAAGCGCGCGCCGCTGCCCGCAAAGATCGCCTGTACATCGCGCACATGCCCGTCGTGCAGCACGATGTTGTGCCAGATGACATCAGGCTTGAATGCCAGCAGTGCCTCGCGCGATGCCGCCAGATCGTTGATGTCGCCCATGAGGGTGTGGATGTCGCTGGGGAGTTCGGTGGGCGATTTGCCGCGATTGAAGAGCGCTAGCTCGTGCCCCTGGCGGTGCAGCGCCAGCGTGGTCGCCAAGCCGATGAAGCGTGACCCGCCGATGATCAGGATTTTCATCGCCCCTGCCGTTTCTGCGCGTAACGCGCTTCGCTCAGAATCATCTCAATGATGCCGCTGATGGTCGGCGTCGGGCGGACATCCGGCGGCATCGTGAAGACCCCTTGCGCTGCCAGCCGCCAGCCGCTCACATCGTCGCCGTCCAGCCGCGCCATGCCGACCTGTCCGCCGTCGATGCCCGCCAGTCGCAGCCGCCCGTTCGCCAGCGTCGTCGTCTCCGCCGGGTCGATCTCGACATAGAGCGCGGACGCTGCGCTTGCCGTCGGGTGACCGACGACAGCGCCATGTTTTTCCAGGTGGTGTGCTTCATCGATCAGCGTGATATTGAGGAACATCGCCTCAAGCCGGGCGCGGTCATCCTGCGCCAGCGCGCCGCGCACGTTCGCCGCGTCGTAGCCCATCGCGTCGAGCGCGATCAGCGTCGAGCGCCCGCCCGTCAGCGCGCAGGGGAAGACCTCCGACGCGCAGCTATCGCCCAGGTCGAGCAGCAGCGCGCGTCCAGGCTCGCTGTGCTCCGCTTTCAGACGCTCGATGAACGTGTAAAGGCGCGGCAGCAGCGCAAGGTCGCCGCGCAGTCGATGGCTATAGAGGATGGTCAGCGGTGCTTCCACGCGGGTTTGCGCTTTTCGACAAAGGCGGTCATGCCCTCGGTCTTGTCCTCCGTGCCGAAGGCGAGCAGGAAGCCCTGCTTTTCGTATGCCAGCCCGGCGCTCAAGCCGAGTTCTTCGGCGTGACTGACGGCGTCCTTGATCAGCCGGACGGCGACGCGCGGCATCTCGGCGATCTTCGCCGCCAGCTTGACTGCTTCGTCAAAGTAGCTTTCAACCGGGAAGACGTGATTGACCAGCCCTGCACTCAATGCCTCTGCCGCCGAAAGCTGGCGGTTGCCGAGCATGACTTCCATCGCCACTGCTTTGCCGACCGCGCGCGTCAGGCGCTGGGTGCCGCCCGCGCCGGGGATGACGCCAATCGTCACTTCCGGCTGCCCGAAGCGCGCCGTCTCGCTGGCGATCAGCATGTCGCACAGCATCGCCACCTCGCAGCCGCCGCCGAGCGCGAAGCCGCTGACCGCGCCGATGATCGGCTTGCGGACACGCATCATACGCGACCAGTCGGTGAAGTCGTCCGTGAGCAGATCGCTGACGGTCTGCGCCGCCATCTGCTTGATGTCCGCGCCTGCTGCGAATGCCTTATCGCTGCCCGTCAGGATCATGCAGCCGACTGAATCGTCGCGGTCGTATGCCTCCAGCGCGTCGAAGACTTCGCGCGTGACCTGGGCGTTGAGCGCGTTGAGCGCCTGCGGGCGATTGAGACGGACAACGCCGACCCCCGGCACCGGGTTTTCGAGAAGGATCATTTCGTAGGGCATATCAGGGTTCCTTTGTGTAGGCGCACCGTAGGGGCGCAATGTATTGCGCCCCTACAAATGTACGATTCAATCCCACAATGTATGTAAGGCATGCCCGGCAGCGATGCCGGAAAGCGCCGCCCCTTCGATGCGCGGTCCCCCGAATGCATCCCCCGCGAAGACCAGATTTTGCTCGCGTATCACCAGGCAGCGTTCGGGATACAGCGCCGACGGCTGTGAGTAACGCCAACGTTTGATCTCCGCTTCGAGGATATGCGCGTCCGTCTTCATGAACGAGGCAAGCTCGGCGCGGAAGCGGTTGACGAGCATCTCGTCCGAGTCGTCGTAATGGGCGCGGCTGTAGCTGGGGCTGGCGTGCAGAGTCAGGATGCGGGCATTGGGCGAGATGCCTTTGCGGTGGTTATCGGCGATCCAGGCGATTTCGGCATATGGGCGCTGGAGCGCACCCGGTTCCGGCAGGTAGACATCGCCGTCGATCCGGAACAGCCCACAAAGGCATGGATCATAGGTGATGGCTTCCAGCGCCGATGCTGCATCCTCTGGGAGTACGACGCTGCCCGCCCGCAGCAGCGCAAGTGTCTGGGGGACAGGCGCGGTCATCAGGACGGCATGGGCGCGATAGCTGCTGCCAGTGGAGGTCTCCACGACCCATTCGTCGTTCCCTTTGCGCAGCGCCGTCACCTGGGTGTCGAGCCGACAGTCCAACCCCTGACTGAGCAGCTTCGCCAGAGCGTTCATACCGCCGCTGACGGCGTAGCGGGGATGCCCGTCGCGCGGAGTGTCCGCAAGACTGCCGTCGCTCCATCCCATTGACCAGACGTAGGCGATGTCGTGCTTGACCCAGCCATCGACCAGAGTCTTGAATTCCGGATCACGCATGGTGAAGAACTGCGCGCCGTGATCCGCCACGCCATTTCCCACGCGGCGGGTTGCCAGACGACCGCCCACGCCGCGCCCCTTATCCAGGAGGATCACCTTGTGACCGCCGTGCAGCAGTGTCCGCGCAGCCATTAAGCCCGCTAACCCTCCGCCGACAATCAGTACCTCACACGTCGTTTCCGTCGCCATTTCGTCATCTCACAAAGCGCTACAAAAAACGCAGTTCTATGCCGTCATTCGAATTATGACTACGGACGCCATAAATTGGCGTCCCTACAGGAGTAGGGACGCGTAGGGGCGGCATAAAAGCCGTCCATTGTAAACGCTGGCATTGTTCTAGCTTACACCGTCCTGCGAGCGCTGTCACGTCATCCGAAGCGTCGATTGACGGCGACGCGCTCGCTGAAGATGCGCGCGATCTCGTCACTATCGGTTGCCGTGATCAGGTCAAGATAGGCATTGGGATAAGGTATGGCGGCGGCAAGCGAGAGCGTGGGCATCAAATCCGGCGGGCTAATGATCGTAATGGCGACACTTTCCTGGAACGAGACGAAATCGATCAGGCTGAGGTCGGTCGTCACAATCGGGCGGAAGGTGTCCCAGTATGCGCGCGCCGTGTCGAAGAACCAGCTTGACTCCAAGCCCTGCGCGAGCAGGAGGAAGTGGTAAGTCGCGGTACCCTGGATAGGACCGGGTCCGTAGCTGGCGAGCGGACGCACATCGTCCGCGATGACCACTGTCGTGCCCATCGTATCCAGCGCAGGCACCGCTTTGGCGACGACGGGCAGTTCCCCCATGCGCCCGATGGCGCGTACGGCGTCCGGCGCGTAGTACTCATCTTCTTTCCAGAGCGCCAGCCCGAAGAACCAGGGGGGTGCCTGTTCCGCGATCCACTTGAACATGGCGGCGGTGGCTTCCGGATGATTCTGTTCGGTGTAAGGGGGGTAGCGCGTATCCTGCTGGAAGACGCCATTGCGGAAGGGCCAGATGCCGCCTTCCGTCCCCACGACCGGGATCGCCTGTGAGCCGAAGAGCATGGCGCAGCGCTCGTTGAACATGCGCCCCATCGCGATTAAACCGACGGGGTCTCCGTTCGGCGTCTGCGCGGTGCCGCCGTAGACCGTGCGTCCCGGGTCGCTGCGCTGGCAGACCGGATCGTAGGGATACTCGAAGTGCCAGCCCGGTTCGTCCGCACGCTGCTCTTCCGGACGACGCAGAGCGAACGGTCCGCCGCCGGGCACCGTCTGATAGAAGTGATTCAGGATATAAGGATGCGTCGCGCAGTAGGCACCGTTGGCGAGGACGGCGCGAAAGCGTTCCTTGTGCGCGCGGTGCAGGTAGTTGAGGAATTCGTCCATCCAGCGGACGGCGGCATAAGGTAGGTTATCGCTTTCCGCCAGCGGGATGAAACCAGGATAGCCGCCGATGCTGACGGTGAATTCCGCCCAGGTCAGCCAGTTGTCCATCAACGGCTTGATCATCCCGTCGAAGTTGCGCCAATCCGGGTCGGTACCCATGGGCCATTCAACATCCAGATTTGGCTCGTTGTAAAACTCGAACCAGCGCACCCCGACACTGCGGAATGCCAGCATCACATCGCGCCAGAACAGGTTCATCGGCGCGGCACCCCAGCGCCCCAGGTACAGACGCACGACCGGGGTGATGCCGAGTGAGAGCAGCGTGGCACAGTCGTCCACATACTCAAAACCCGCGGCGATAATCTTGCACCAGCCCGCGCGCATGGCGGTATACCGCTCAATCGGCAGCGGGGTCTGGAAGATGCTCATCACATGCATGCCGCGCGGGTTGCGCGACCACTGGTAATCGTCGAGCTGCATGAGTATCCTTTCGTAGCTACGCGCGTCAACCGCCGATGAGCGACCCAGGCGTTGCCTCGACCGGGGGGATCGGATCGCCGGTCGGCAGCGGCGTTGGGGGGGGCGTCGGCGTCGTCGGCACGGTGGGGATGGGCGTGACGGTCACCCAGCCTTCTGCGTTTTGCATTGGGACGAGCGGGGTAGGGATGCTGTCCAGCAATCCCTCCTCCAGTACCGCCTGTGGAGTTTCGTTTATGAGCGGAACGCCAAACGGCTGACTGAATTCGGCGCGCTGGTCGAGCGTGCGTTTTGCGTCTTCGACCGTCTCGTAGACGACGGGGTCGTAGAGCGCGGTTGGGCGAAGCTGGGCAAGCTGTACGCCCCAATCGGCTGCGGCGTCGCGCCGGACAATCGCCGTCAGGGCGAAGCTGTATTCCTGGGGGATAATCCGCACAAAATCCAGATTGGTGACGACGGTTGGGCGAAAGCGGTCGAAGTAGTGGCGGGCAGCATCAAAGAACCATTCTACGCCAAGACCAGGTGCTATAAAGAGGAAGTGATAGTTGGGCAGGGTATTGGGTGTCAATGTCTGCATGAGTGTAAGTATACCAGCGCAAAGCAGTCAGGAAACCCCAATAATCGTGGTGATGCTCATTTTTTCTTCACACTTTTCACACGGCTCATGATGCATACTAATTGTGCGTTATACTATTGTGCAGTATTTCGTCTGGATGTGGTTTGTTATGAATGACTCTCGCTCGATCATCCTTGATAAGCTGCGCGCTGCTCGTCGCCCGTTCGACGACGCAGCACCGCGTCCGCGTACGTATTTGCCCGCGCTGGTGGCGGACGAGATGGATCGCGCGGCATTGGTTGCGCGTTTCGTCCATGAGATGGCACTGCTCAAGGGGCAGTCGTTCGTCGTGAAGGGGGATGCGGGTGCGCGCGAACAGATTCGTGCGCTGATCGTGCAGCATGACGTTACCCATGCCCTGACGTGGGATTTTCGTCATATCCCGGTCGATGGTTTGGCGGCGCTCCTGCATGAATCAGGGGTGGAAGCGACGATTCCGCTGCCTCATGAAGATCGTTCACCGGAGCGGATGGCTCACTTCGGAAAGGCGACTCTGGGGATCTCTGGCGTTGACGCAGCGATTGCATTGACGGGGACTCTTGTTCTCAGCAGCGGTGAGGGCAAGGGACGCATCCCGACCGTACTTCCCCCGATCTGGATCGCGGTTGTCTCCGTCGAACAGCTTGTTCCGCGCCTGGAAGACTGGCTGGCAGGTGAACGTGGGCGCGGCATGGCGACGGTTTATGAGCGCGCCAACCTCGCCTTCGTGACGGGTCCCAGTCGAACGGGCGACATCGAAATGGAATTGATCCTGGGGGTACACGGACCAGGAACCGAATATGTCATCATCAAGGAACCGGGTTAAGCAGACTACTTGAGGGCGAAGGATATCAGTACTCATGACCATGACTTATATGATCGTCGAAGATGAACCCGATCTGTACGAAATGCTGACCGCGATGTCGAGCGTCCTGGAGGTCAATGAGGTCGCGTTTGCCACCGGGGAAGAAGCTGTCACCTGGATCGAAGAGGTTGAAGCGGGCATCATCCGCGAAGAAATCCCCGCTCTCGCATTGATCGACTTGCGGCTGCCGGGCGATATCGATGGCGTCATGGTCGCCGAACGAATGCGCAGCAGCCCGCTGCTCAAGAACGTGGCGGTGGTGCTGATGACCGCGTTTCATCTGACCGCAGACGAAGAAAAAGTGGTCATCAGCCGTGCCGAGGCGGATCTGCTGATGTACAAGCCGCTCCCCAAGTTCGTCGAACTGCGCGACATCCTGCGGAATATCGCGCTGAAACGGATGAACGGCAAGCGCCGCGTCCGCGCCTGAGCCTACCCGCGCTGGGTTGCCGCCTGCATGATTTGTGTCAGGCGGTCCGCCATGCTCGCGGGATCGGGATGAATGCCTTCTTGCAGCAGTGCAGTCTCAAACACCTGCTCGACGATCAGGTCAATGAGACTGTTTGCGCCTTCTGCCGCAATCATGTCGCTCAGATTGTGAATGAGCGGGTGGCGCGGATTGAGTTCCAGAATCTTCACTGGCAGGTTGTAGTCACGATCCAGCAGTCGATTGACGCGGAACATGTTCCGCGCGCTGTTGGTATCGCTGCTGACGAGTCGCGCCGGGCTTCCGACGAGCGTGCTGCTTTCGCGCACGTCGCTGACGCGCTCACCCAGACGCTCTGCGAAGCGCTGACGCAGCGCTAAGAAGCTGACTTCGGCAACCGGTTCGCGTGCGTCGTCGGCTGCTTCACTCTTCTCGCCGACGTCTTGCAGGTCGATGTCCGCTTCATCGACATTGCGGACTTTGTAGCCTTCATACTCGCTCAAACCCATCAGCATCAGAGGATCGACGGGGTCGATCAGGTAGAGGACTTCGATCCCGCGCTGCCGGAATGGATCGAGGTGCGGGCTGTGGGCTGCGCCGTTTTCGTCGTCCGCCAGCACGTAGTAGATTTCTTTCTGACCACGCGCCATGCGTGCTGCGTATTCGCCCAACGTGACCTGGTCTTCGCCGCTTGTGTTGCTGCTGCGGAAGATCAGCAGAGACTGGATGTCCTTCGCGTCGTCAGGGCTGGCGACAAGCCCCTGCTTGATCAAGCGCCCGAAGTTGGTGAAGACCGTGCGGTAGATCTCCGGCTTGTTCTTCATCAACCGTTTGAGTTCGCTCAGGACTTTGTTGGTGAGCGTCTTCTTGAGGTTGGCGATGATACGGGTGGATTGCACACTTTCCCGGCTGACGGCGAGCGGGAGGTCTTCGCTATCGACCACGCCCTGGACGAAGCCCAGGTATTCCGGCAGCATGTCCGTGTTGCGCTCCTCGATCATCACTTTGCGCGCGTACAGCTTCAGTCCTGGTTCACGCCCCATGATCATTGCACGGTCGGCGGTGTTCGGAACATAGAGCAGCGCGTAGAACTGGAGCGGCACGTCCGCGCGCATGTGGATGCGGTGCGCCGGCGGCTGAAAGTCGTAGGTGAGCATCTTGTAGAAGTCATCGTACTGCTCATCCGTGATCTCTTTGGACTCCTGCCGCCAGAGCGCAACCTGTTTGTTGGCGGGTTTTTCGTCGTCGCCGATGTGAATGGGAAACGCGACGTAATCGGAATGACGGCGGACGATCTCGCGCAGCTTCCAGGGCTGCAAATAGTTCTTTGCGTCGTCTTTCAGCGTCAGGATGATGTCGGTGCCGCGTGTTTCACGTTCGGCGGGTTCGACAGTATAGGTATCGCCGCCGTTCGATTCCCAGGCAAAGGCGCTTTCTTCAGGGCGATAGGAGCGCGAAACGACACGGATCTTATCGGCGACCATGAACGCGGAGTAGAAGCCGACGCCGAACTGCCCGATAACGTCCGTAACGTTCGTTTCTTTGCGCTCGCGCATCGCCTGGATGAATGCTTTTGCGCCGCTGTGGGCGATCACACCGAGATTCTGAATCATCTCATCGCGCGTCATGCCGATCCCGCTGTCGCTGATCGTCAGCGTTCCTGCGGCGTCGTCCGCCTTGATTTCGATATAGAGCGATGCCTCGGGGTCGGCAATTGCCGTATTGGTCAACTGCTCAAACTGGAGCCTGCTGAGCGCGTCCGACGCATTCGAGACGAGTTCGCGCAGGAAAATGTCGCGGTCGGTATAGAGCGAATGGATAAGAATATCGAGCAGTTGTTGGATCTCTGCTTTGAATGCGTGTTGCTCCGCCATTTTTGGCTTCACCTCATACCACAGTACAAAATGCCCGCGCACTGTTGTAGCACGCGGGCATTAGAAGTCTATCAGAATACAGAGCTGAGGTGTGAGTACCGCGTATCGAATGAGGAGACCAGGCGCGATACTCAGAGAATTCCGAGGCGGGTGAGGGCTGCGGCGTCGAAATCGAAGCGCGCTGAGAGATCGATCTGGACGGCGACGATGCCTACTGCCTGCTCGATCTGTTCTGGCGTCCGGTTGAGGCGTGCGGCTGCCGTCTTGATGACCTCCGCCCAACTGCTGTCCTCTTTGCGGATGCGCCAGGCGCGCCCGAGATGGCGCAGCGCTTCGGCGGGATCTTTGACCAGGGTACCCATTGCGGTCAAAGAGTCGAACGAGTTGGGGTTGATCGCCAGCGCCACGCCCAGCGCATCCAGGGCGAGATCATCCTCGTCTCGCTGCATGTGGATGAGACCCATCTGGCGCAAGGACTGCGAGGTGTGCGACCCCGGGATGCCATCCTTGCCGATGTTCAGGGCGATCTCGTCACGGAAGCATTGCATTGCCGCGTTCAGGTCGCCTACCATCCGATGAATGATCCCCATCTCCTGCTGAAGACCGGTTGCGAGGAATCCGTCGTTGGTCTGAAGCTGGAGCAGGGTGAGCAGGTGGTGTGCTTCCTGCACGCTCAACCGCTCGCGCTCGCCCAGATAGACGCGGCGCAGGTAACGCACAATCCCGGTTACCCCGCGCCAATCGAGCAGGCACGGTTCAAATTTGTCGGGGAGCAGTATACGCTTGCGTTTGCCAAACTTTCCATCCTTGCCTTCAAGATAGACGGTCAGCCGCTGCGACTCGCGGTTGGCGGCTTCCATCTTTTCCACCTGTGCTTCGGTAAGTATCGACGCATTCAGGAGGGCGTTCGGCTTCAGGTCACTCAACGACCACTCGACGCGAAGATGCCCTTGGGATGGAATGTTAATCCCGCTGTGCGGGAGCTGGCGCAGACTGGGGATGTTCAGCGTCAGTACCGACGGGTGAAACCAGCGGAACAGATTGGCAGCGTGTTCAAGATGGCGCGTGTGCAGGACGAAAACCGCGTCCTGCGCGCCCTTTTCATTTTCCGTCTCGAGGCTGATGGTGTGGATCAGATCGGTCGGCACTTGAGTGGCAGCCAGGGGGGTGGGGGTGCTGCGCAGCGCCCCGGTACCGACACGGGCAGCGGCGATCTCCATGGTTCGGGTGCTGCGCACGCCTTCGATCTCAACCACGCTGGTCTGGGCAGACTGTGCAGGCACTATGGCACTGCCAGGCTCGCTGGCGCGGGTTGCCAGTGCCTGCTGCGCTCGCGCCAGGGCGCGTTCATCGTACTGGAGGTCGGGGTGACCGCTGTTCCGACCAATTTCGACGATCCGGGTCAGTTCAGTCAGCATCTCCTGGAGCGCGGACATTTTGCCAAAGGTCTGCGCCAGGAAGCGGCGGGCGATGATCTCGCGCGAAGGCTGTGGATCGCGTGAATTGAGCTGAAGAAGATCGTTTGCGGTCTCCCTGAGGTCTGTCCACAGGCTGCGCGCCTGATAATTCTGGGCAATCGCGTGAAGCGCGCGCCATGCCAAGCCGGGATTCTGCATCGAATCGGCGATTTTGAATGCCTGGCGAAAGTAGGTGATGGCGCGGTCGGGTTCCTGACGCATTTCGAATGCCGCGCCGAGTGCCTGATAGATGTCCGCCAGCAGCAGGCGCAGATCATCGTCGGTGGTGTACAGGACGACCTCATAGCGCTCGCGGACCTGGTACACACTATCCTTGCGGCGGAGCAGGACGCCCTCCGCGAGGCGATAGTGCTCGACTGCCTGCTCCACTTCCGACTGTGCAGCCATGCTCAAGCCCATGCGCGTGAGCAGTGCCGCGACGAAACCCTCTGGGAGGGGCAGCGATTTCTGCGCCGCAGTCTTCATGCTGCGAAGGCATACATCGACGGACTGGCGATGCTTGCCCTGTTCAGCCAGGCGCATTGCCTTGACCAGTTCATCGCGGATCAGGTCGAGTTGGGTGTCTTGCTGCATGATGCGACTTTCAAGAGCAATCACAGCTACCTACCAGTATGCTCAACATCATATTGCAAAGACGATATAACGACAAACTAACAGACAAATAACGCGATGCGGCACGATGTTTTCGTCTCCCTAAAATATGTCATGCGTCATACCATGCGGGCAAACCTGGCACGAAAAGCGCGATTTTGCCCGGATCGACCGTCCTTTTGTGTGCTTGACACGACTCTTTGAATTCTGTAGCCTGTAGATGTCATCCCACAATTGTTGAGCGCATTATGCCGATGGTGGTTCGCCGGACTATTCCTCAAATCCCTGTACTTGACCTCGATGATGCGCGGTCGGTCGCACGGTTCTTCCAGGTGCTTGCAGATCCTACCCGCGTTCGCATGATCAAGGCGCTGGCGGATGGCGAATGGTGTGTATCGGAATTGACACACGCGCTCAAGATGGATCAGCCCGCCGTTTCCCACCAGCTTAAATATCTGCGCGAACTGGGCGTCGTCCGTTCGAATAAGAGTGGCAGGCATGTCTATTATAGCCTGACGGACAGCCATGTCCGAGAGACGCTGCTGCTGAGTATTTCCCGGCTGGAGTGCGGCGTCTGAAACGCTCAAGTCATGGCTTGACTCGTGTCGTCTGCGAGTTGGGCGACCGCCGGATGACGCCCAGGCGTGGGCGTGTCACCTCCGTGTGCGGCATCACGGGCTTTTCTTCAATATGCGGGATGAAGACGGTGAATGTCGTGCCTGTGCCGACCTGGCTGGTGACTTCGATGCGTCCGCCATGTGCTTCGGTGATCCAACGGGCAATCGATAAGCCCAGCCCCGATCCTTCGCCCTTGCGCACGCGCGCCGGATCCGCCTGATAGAAGCGATCAAAGATCCGTGCAAGGTCTTCCTGTGCGATCCCAATGCCTGTGTCGATCACTTCGACAACCGCGTCCTGGTAGGTGCGGCGCAGGTTGATCGTCACGCTGCCCCCTTCCGGCGTAAACTTGATGGCATTGCTGACGAGATTGAGAAAGAGCTGCTTCAGACGGTCGGCGTCGCCCTGCACACGCACGGGGTCAAAATCATGAATGACGACGTTCAGGTTACGGTCTTTTGCGAGCACCCGCGCTTCGCGGTAAATCTCGCTGATGGTCGTGTCGAGGTCAAGCGGGGCGAGGTCGAGCGTCAGCCCGCCATAATCGGCGCGCGCCAACAGGAGCAGATCCGCCACCAGACGCGACATACGTTCCGCTTCGCTCTGGATGGCATCCAACGACTCCTGGTCTGCGCCGTAGCGCTTGATGAGGTCGAGATTGCCGCGAATCGCGGTCAGTGGGGTGCGTAACTCGTGCGAGACATCCGCGACGAAGCGCTGCTGAACATGAAAGAGGTTTTCCAGGCGCGCCATCATCTGGTTAAAGATTGAGTTCATCTGCCCAATCTCGTCGGAGGGTCCCTCGTACTCCAGGCGAGTCGACAAGTCGTCGGTCGTGGCGATGCGCCGCGCAGCCTCGGTCAGCCGTGCGACAGGCTTAAGCGCGCGGTCGGCAAAGCCCATTGCCATCATCGAGGAGCCTGCCAGCGCAAACAGCATTCCCGCTGCGATGACGATGATCAGCTCTCGGCTCGCCTGCTGCACCGTCGCCAGCGAGGTCGCGGTTTGCACGGCGTAACTACCGCCCCAGAAGACGAACGGGCGGGTCAGCACGCGATAGCTGACGCCGTTGATCAGTGTGTTGGTGAGGACGCCTTCGGGACCCTGCGCAGGATCGCCGACATGCTGCAAACTGGGCGCGTCAAGCGGCGTGATTTCGTAGTTTTGCAGGTTGGTGGATTGCCCGACCAGCTCTGGCGATTCACCTACTTGCCAGACCTGGATGAACATCGTCGTCGCCTCGAACAGGTCGAGCTGCGGCACGCGCACACGAACTTCATCCGGCGCGCCAAATTCCGAGCGCGTGTAGATGCCGCCGTTCAGGATGACGACGCTGGCGGTTTCTTTCAGGGACTCATCAATGGAATTGATCAGCGCAAGGCGCATGAACCAGAACAGCGCAGCACCGAAAATGATCAGGATTACCCCGATCAGCGTGGTGTACCAGAAGATGAGTTTCTTGCGCAGCGTCATGGCAGCCGCTTATTCTTCCTCGCGCAGAACATAACCAACGCCGCGAACGGTGTGGATCAGGCGCGTTTCACTTTCCTGCTCGGTCTTCTGGCGCAGGTAGCGGACGTAAACCTCGATGATGTTGCTTTCGCCGCCGAAGTCGTAGCCCCACACCCGGTCGAAAATGACATCGCGCGTCAGCACCTGGCGCGGATTGCGCATGAACAGTTCCAGCAGTTCATACTCTTTGGCGGTCAAATCGATGGAACGTTCGCCGCGATAGGCACGATGGGTGCCGGTATCGAGCGTGAGCGTGCTGAAGCGCAGGATTTCCGGACGCGAGTTGGGGGTCGAGCGGCGGAAGAGCGCGCGAACACGCGCCATCAGTTCCTCGACCGAGAAGGGCTTGACGAGGTAGTCGTCCGCCCCGGCATCCAGCCCCGTCACGCGGTCGCGGATGTCGTCCTTTGCCGTCAGCATCAGGATCGGCACATCGCTGGCTGCCCGCAGCCGCTTACAGACTTCCAGCCCATCCAATCCGGGCAGCATCCAATCGAGGATGACCAGGTCGGGTGGGTTGTCGCGGGCGATGCTCAAGCCGCTTTGACCATCACGCGCAACACTCACGCGGTAGCCTTCATAGATCAACCCGCGCTCGATGAATTGTGCGATACGGGCTTCGTCTTCGATCAGTAGAATTCGTTCTCCGGACATGGGTAATGACCCTCTCTGCGCGTGTCCTGCCGCAAGTCACAACACTATAGCGCCTCGAAATAAGAGGCAAGTTAGCGCTTTATCGTGCCCACTGGAAACTCCAGACGCTGGTGGGGCTGCCGAGTAAAGCCTGCTCGCCGTTGTTGGCGTTGTAGATCGTCAGGGGTCCCTGCACGATGCCATCCACATCGCTTTGGGTTAGATAGCCGCCCACGAAACCGCCATCAAACGAAAGCTGCGGCGCGAGGATGGCTGGGAGTTGTGTGATGACCGCCTGTTCGCCGTTGACGAACGCGACATCGATCAGGCTGGGGGTCGTTGAGGCGTCCTCGCGCACGACCAGCCGGATTTCGCCGCGCACACTTTCCGTCATGGTCTCGATGCGCGTGGTGCTGGTCAGTACATAGATGATTTCTGCTGCGCTCAGGTCATTCGGCGGAAAGCGGACAATCGATTGTTCCGCGCCTGGGTCGCCGAGCGTTGTGATTCCGAAGCTGATGATGCTGCCGTCGCTCAACCAGAGCGCCCGCGCGCCGTAATCGGTGACCAAGCGAGTGTAACTGCCATCCGCCAGATCCACCACGCCATGTACGCCGTTGGTGCCGGGCAGCAGTTCGCTGACCAGGAGCTGCGTTCCATCCGGTGAAAACTGTGGCTCGCCAAAGAAGCTGGGCTGCTCGGCGTCCGGGGTGTCCAGCAGGATGCTGCGCGCTTCCCCGCCTGCCGCGTCAATGGCGCGGATGCCGCCGTCCGTATAGGCGATCTGTCGGGCGTCCGGGCTGAATGCCGGGCTGACGATGCCCACCGAGACGAGCGGTGTGAGTGGGGTCACGCGCCCGTTGACGAGTGAGTAAAGCCAGAGCTGACCTTCGCTGACGTAGGCGATGGCACTGAGATCGGGCGCGATGGCATACTCGCTGACTCCGCCCCGCGCGCTGGTCACAGGCGCTGCCACACTGCCGTCCGCGGGCAGCCGCCAGACCTGAGGCAGATTGAATTCGCCGAACGCCAGGAAAAAGGCGTCGTTGGGAAGCACCACGCCCGCGACCGCCGAGATGCTGTTGGGGACAATCACGGCTGCGTCCGGCGTGGGCGTCAGAACGGTTGAGACGAGCGGAGCCGGCTGCGTGGCGAAGAAGGCGGTTGGGTTGAATCGTCCCCAGGCGTACGCGACGGCGTCGCGCACGGGCAGCGTGAACCCCGCCCCGCTGATCGGGTCGAACAGCGCGAGCACACCGCCATCGAACGCGGTGAGGAGCGCGCCGCCGGGTGCCCAGCGCAGTCCGGTGGTCTGGACAGGGGTATCGCTGCGCGCGACGACATCGAATGCGCCGCGCGCAATCGACTGCAAGCGTCCGTATCCGGCGGGCGTATCTTCGTCCGCCTTGTCGCGGGCGAAGAAGAGCAGTTCATCCTGCACGTTCAGCGCGGGCAGGGCATAATCCCACTCCTGATCCAGAATGACGGACTGGGCGTTCGCCTCGTCGAGATTCATCAGGAGCAAGCCGCCTTCCGGCGGGGCAAAGACGATCTGATTGCCTGTGACCCAGGCGATGCCGTTGGCGGCGGTGATGATGCTGGTGAGCGTCATAGTCGTGGATTCGCGGCGGTAGATCCACCAGACGCCCGCGTCGCTTTGGGCGGCGAGGAAGCGCGAGTCCGGCGACCAGTTGAGGTCGAGGAACAACCCTTCGCCCAGGTCGGCATACGCGGCGACCTCGCCGAGATTGAAGAAGACACGCGCGCCATAGGTCGTCGTGTAGGCGATTGCGGCGGCATCCGGCGACCAGACGATGGTATCGCCGCGTCCGCGATAGGGGGGAACATCCGCTTGTCGCTCGATGATGCGGTCTTCGCGTGCGCCGGAAATGCTGAGGATGCTGATGCTCGTCTCGGTACGGTAGGCGATCTGGTCGCCATCCGGCGCGACGCCGAAATCGACGACAAAGGCATCTTCGGGTGTGACCGTTGCCACGCCTGCTGCGCCCAAGCCGTAGCGCTGGACGACGCCGGTATTCAGCAGTACGTACAGATCGGCGGGGAGGTTCAGTGCGTCCTGCGCGCGGGTTGTGCTGTAGATGAACAGAAGCGCCATGAACAGGAGCGATGCGCGTGTAATCACTGTCGAAATCGATCTTCGCATAAGGTCGCGCCCAGAAGCCCCCTCTAGCGCCGTCGAATGTTAACGGCAGTATACACCCACGCTCTCATAATTGCATCCGAGGCGAGCGGTGAATCTGGCAGCCCTGAACCGCACATTTCACTGCTGCCGACGTTGTCTCGACTTGTGCAAGTTGCCGCAAGCTCAATTGACGGAGATGAGAATTCGCGTAAGATGGTTATAACGTTCAATAAGTTATGAATTTCACAATCAAGCGGGAGGCGATCATGCGCCGAGAGACCGAGGAACCTTTCTTATCCCCGCCCGGCAGTGTCACCTACGATGTGGTGGTCGTGGGTGGCGGGATGGCGGGGATGGCGACGGCGGCGCGTTTGCAGGCGCGCGGGCTGCGCACCGTCGTTTGCGAGTCGCACAGCAAGATCGGTGGCTGCGCGGGGTACTTTCGGAGGCGCGGCTTTTCGTTTGATGTCGGCGCGACGACGCTGGTGGATTTTGAGCCGGGCGGCGTCGGGCATGATTTGCTGGCGGAAATTGGCATGGATGACGACGGCGACCTGGGCGAGGCGCTGCCCGGTTACATGGCATGGCTGCCCGATCGCACGGTGACACTGCATCAGGACTCGACGTTGTGGGCTGCCGAACGCCTGCGCGCCTTCGGCGACACGTCGCGGCATCGCCGTTTCTGGGCGCTGATTGACCAGCTTGCAGCGGTCTTCTGGCGCGCCAGCCGCCGGGGCATCCGGCTGCCGCTGCAATCGCTTGCCGACATGCCGCACAACATCCGTTCCCTTGGCGTGGAGAACCTGCCGCTGGCGCGCTATCTGCTGTGGAGCATGGGCGACGCGCTGCGCGCCTGCGGTCTGCGCGATGACAGCGCGCTTGCCGGGCTGCTGGCGATGCTGATCGAGGATACGGTACATGGTCGGCTTGACGACGCACCGCTCATCAACTGCGCGCTTGGCGTCACTATTCGCGGCGCGGGGCTGACACGGGCACAAGGAGGGATGCGCGGTTTCTGGCAGCGCTTCACAGACCATTACCGGGCGATAGGCGGCGAAATCCGACTGAATCATCGCGTCGAGCAGATCGCCGGGCAGTTTGGGCAGTTCCGCGTTCAGGCGCGCCGCGCGGACGGCTCCCTCGTCATGCTGCGCGCGAAGCACGTTGTCTGCGCCATCCCCGCAGGGCTGACCGAACGGATCGCGTCCCCGGTTGTCGGCAGCCGCATTCGCCGCCGGATCGAGCGCGACAGTCGCCAGCTTGGCGGGGCGGTGGTGGTCTTCCTCGGCGTTCCGGATGCGGAAGTCGAAGGGCAGGCATTCACCCATCACCAGCTTTTACAGGATTACGATGCGCCGCTTGGGGATGGCAACAATATGTTCATCTCGGTGTCTGCCGCAGGTGATCGCGAGAGCGCGCCGCCGGGACAGCGCGCCGTCATGATCTCGACGCACTGCGCGCTGGAAGCCTGGGAGAACCTGAGCGACGCCGACTACGAAGCGCAGCGCTGCCAGATCGGCGAAAGGCTCGTCCGCTACGCGCGCCGCGTCTATCCGTGCCTGGGGGAGCGCGCGCATGTCTACGAGATTGGCACGCCGCGCACCTATGCCCACTTTACCGGGCGTCCACGGGGGGCGGTCGGCGGAGCGCATCAGACACGCTGGAACAGCAATCAATTCGCGCTGCCGCACGATATCGGTGTGCCGGGCTTCTGGTTGGTGGGCGACAGCACGTTTCCTGGCTTGGGGACGGTTGCCTGCACGCTCGGCAGCCGCATCGTGGCGGACAAAGTGATGAAGTCGGAGGCATAAAGTAGGTTGTCGTATCTTTTCGGACAAGGCATGCCTTGTCCCTACTTGACCGCGACATCCCGGCGTCGGCGCACTCAGCGCGAATGTGACATATAGTATTTGAACACGTCGCTTATGAAAGGACTCCGCAGCTATGTCCATCCCATCTGCCTTCACGTCGCTTAAGGGTCAGTGGTCGGGCACCAACCGCCTGTGGCTCGATCCCAGCGCGCCGCCAGCCGAGTCGCCGACTGCGCTGACTGCTGCCACGACTGCGCAGGGTACGTTCATCACACTGGCATACACCTGGTCACACGAGGGCGCGCTGCACGATGGGCTGCTGGTCTTCGGGCAAAATTCGGAGAGCGGCGCTGCCCAGGCGTCGTGGGTCGATTCGTTTCACAGCGGCGACAAGATCATGAGCTTTGACGGGAACGCCAGCAGCGATGGGAGCGTCGTCGTCAAAGGCAGTTATACGGTCGAAGGCTATGGGACGTGGGGCTGGCAGATCGCGCTGCACCCGCCGACCGCCGAGCACTTCACGATCAAGATGGACAACATCGCGCCCGACGGTACACATTACCCGGCGGTCGAGGCGGTCTACGCGCGGCAAGGATGAAGGCGAAGAGAACCGCCATCTCGCCAGGAACGCCAGGCGTGAGAACGGTGATGCGCGTCCTGGGCGTTGAGGAGGTTCAATTCGCCAAGGACTCGACACGCCCGATCTCGACGCTTTCGCCAATCGGCATCACGTCGGGCAGGCGATACCAGCCGACGACGATGCGATAGCTGCCCGGCGGTAGATCCTCTGCCAGCGGGAGCGTGATGACCTCCGCCCAACTGCCCGGCGACGGCGCGCCCAACCCGCTGTCCACCTGGGCGACAATCTGCCCGCTGGCGTCAAGCAGGTGGATGTAGCGGATGTCCGTCGGGGCAGGCGCTGGATCGAGCGACCACAACAGCCATGCCTCAACCTCAGCGCCGCTCACCATCACCCGGCTGGCGTTGAGACGAATTCCCTCCCCAAACGCTGCCGTTTGCCCTGTGCCGGGCGTGAAGTCGCTCAGACCAATGGTCAGCGTCGGCGTATCGCAGCGCAGCCCTGACGGCAGTTGTGCGGGGCACGGCGGCTCGTATGTGGTGCGCAGGGTCGAGTAGCCAGCGGGCAGCGCCAGCGGCAGACGCAGCGACAAATCACCTACGGTGGTTCCCGTCCAGAGCCGCTCACCATTCAGCGCGAAGGTCGCGTCCCCGCTGCCGCCTGTCAGCACTGCGTCAACCATAACCCAACCTGCGTCCGCCGCGTAGAAGTAGGTGGTCTCAGCTTCATCGCTCGTGACCGCCGTGAAAACCCGTGGGCTGACGACAGCCGGGGGCTCAAACAGCGCATAACGGTCATCCTCGTAGAATGGCTCGCCGAGTGCGGCGACCAGGCGGGCACGCTCCGCATCATCGACATACGACTTGTGCACGATGATGATGTCCGCGCCTGCCGCGTCCAGCAGCGCGGGGTCGAGCGACGTTTCGAGCAGCGTCAGCCTTGCCGGGTCAACAGGCGTGCGCCGCGTGACCTGCCCGGCAATCAATGGCAGTTGATGTGCGGTTTGCATATAGAGCGCATCTTTGGCGGCGAGCAAGTTGTCCCAGGGGATGTCGAAGACTGCGCGCACGTCGCCGCGCTGGCGCAACTCGTGGATCGGCCGTGGAATGTCGGCGCGCGTCGTCGGCAGCGGGAAGAAGGTCTGATAGTCGAAGAGGATCAGCCCGGCGCACGCGGCGACCAGCGCCCAGCGCGCGGCATCTCGCCGCACGCGCGCCAGCAGCCACGCCGCGCCAAATGCTGCCATGACCGCGATGGCGAAACCCGTCGTCAGGTTGAAGCGTCCGGGTGTGCGCGCCAGATCGAAGCCGGGCAACTGCTCCAGCAGCGCCCAGGGCAGCGCGATGGTGCCGAGCGCCCCGTCGGTGATGAACTGGATGGGCTGATCGTTCCACTTGAGCAGCGGACCCAGCGCCAGGATGTAGGTGGCAATCGCCAGCGCCAGCCAGGGGCGCGCTTCTCGACTGCGCCAGATGCCAAGCAGCGCCAGCCCCCCGGCGATCAGCCCGATATAGCCCGCGCCCTCGTCGAGATTGATGCCGAGCACGGCGCGCGTGTGTGGCAGGCTGCCCCACAGCGGATGGAAGAATGACGGCGTGATCGCCGCCAGCAGGTCGGCGCTGTAGCGCACCGAACCGCCATCGCTCGCGTATGCCCCGCCGAAGGCATCGCCGAATACCGGCAGCAGCCAGAGCAGCGTCAGCGCTGCGCCTGTGCCAGATGCGAGGATGAGGCGGCGAACCGCGCGCATGTCCTTGCGCAGCAGCGCGCGGACGATGAAGAACGCCGTGATCGGCAGCAGCGTGTAGATGACCTGGATGGTGTGCGCCCAGGCGACGGCGACGAACGCCAACGCCACGAGGACGGTGGTCGGGATGCGCCATGGCGCGTCCGTATGGCGCGTGTCGCCGATCCGCGTCAACCGCCACAAGCCCCAGGCATAGAGCGGCACGCCCCACTGCGCCAGGATATTGAGATGGCTCGCGCCGAGGTGCCCTTGCAGCGTCGGGTAGCTCATGAAGACAATGCCCGCCAGCAGCGCCGCGTCACGCCGCCCGGTCAGCACCCGCGTGAACCCGTACATCGCCCAGCCGTTCAGCGCCAGCGTGAGCAGCAGTTGCAGGTTGTAGGCGGCGGGCAGCGGTAGGACGAAGGCGAACAGCCAGCCGGGAAACAGGAGCAGCGGCGTGGCTTGCAGAGTCAGCCCGGCGATGCCGTCGGGATAGGCGAGCAGGGATTGGAAGAAGATTGGCTGTCCGGTGCGCAGTGCGTGCGTCATCCACCACATATGGCGGGCGTTTTCGTAAGCGTCGCCATAGGGGAAGCCCGCGAATGTGTCGCCCAGGCGCAGCACCAGCGGATAGGTGATGAGCGCGGCGATGCCGAGGTAAAGCAGAGGGGCTGCCAGCGGCGACAGCTTTCGCGTATCCAATGTCAAGGAAGGGTGATGGCGTCGATGGCGAAGGGCAGGCTGGGGCGAAGCAGGGGCAGCACCAGCGATGCCTGATCGAAGTTCGTCACGAACAAACGCCCGCCGCTCCACTCGACATCCGATGCGCCGCGAAACAAGCCCGCGATGAAATCCAGCTCGCCATCGCCCACCCGCGCCACGCCGTTTTGCCCTAATGCCGCGACATAGATCGCACCATCCGGCGCGACGGTGATGCCGTCGAAGCCGGGCGCGAATTCGCGCCCCCCGTGACTATAGAGGATTTCGGTCGCGCCATCGCTCAGGCTGACGCGGTAGATCTCGTTGATCTCCGGGTCGGTGACGAGGAGCGTGTCGCGTTCGGCATCGTATGCCAGCCCGGTGATGGCGCGCTGCGTCGAGGTGTCGTCGCCTGTGGGCTGCCACCAGCTCGCCCCCGCGCCATCCGGCGTGAAGCGCAGGATCTCGTTGCGACCGCGATCCGAGACGTAGACATTGCCCCCGGCGTCGAGCGCGATGTCATCCGGGGCGATGAAGCCGCGCACATCGCCATCCAGCGCCCCGAACTCGCTGATCTCTCCATCCGGCGTCATACGCCAGAGCCTGCCGCCCGCGCTGCGCGCGTCGGTATCGAGCACATCGACGACCCACAGAGTCCCATCAGCGCTGACCGCCAGCCCGGAGACTGCGCCGATCTGGTCACGGCTGCCCGGCACTTCGCTCACGCCGCCATCCTGCGCGATGCGCCAGAGCGCGCCTGTGGCATAGCTGCCCGTGTAGAGCGTGCCATCCGGCGCTGCGGCGACCGCTGCCGGGTAGGCATCGCCGTCCGGGAGTGCCGCGAATTCTATTACGCTGACCTCCGGGATGAGCGCCTGCCCGTTCGAGCGTGGGACGAGGACGGTCTGGGTGATGAGGAAGAGGGTGCAGGCGACCAGGAAGAAGATGCCGCCGCCGAAAATGGCGATGAAGATGATCCGCCGCTGCCAGACGGGCAGCGTGCGCAGTCCTTTGAACATGGAGCGTCCTTATCGAATGGTGTCGTCTTTGTCTGCGCTTTTGTCCTGCATCCCGTCGAGATACCCGGACAGCCACTTGAGGACATCGACGCCGCCATGCGGTTCCTGCTCGCCCTGGAGGAGCTGGCGGTCAATGTCTTCTTCGCGGCGGATCAAGTTCGGCTTGCTGCGGTGGTCGCCGAGAAGCCCGATCAGGTGCGCTAACGCCTTCAGATCGCTGGAAAAGATGCGGTGTTCCTGTTCCGACAGGGAGTCATCGAGCCGGTCGATTTCGGCACGCATGGTGAAGGGGTCAAAACTCAGGCTGCGCTTGCCTTCGCCGTCAAAGGCGTCGGTCAGCGCTTCCAGCAGGTTCAGCGCCGTGTGGACATCTGCCGAGAGCTGCGCCAGCGTGCGCTTGCCTAACAGCCGCCGCGCCGCGAGAATCGTTTCGATCACCGCGCGCGCCTCGTTCAGCGCGACGCGCTCCGCGAGCAGTTCGTCCAGCGCGTGCAGGCGCGTAATCGCCTGCGTCAGCATCGTCTTGCGCCACCACGCCAGCAGTTCGCTCTGGATCTGCAGCATGAATCCGAGACGTGCCCAGACTTTGTCGAGCGTCTCGATCAGCAAATTGTCGTCTTCGGAGCGCTCCATCCGGGTGCTCAGGCAGCGCACGGCGGCGCGAGCAGCCACTTCGTCAGGGTGATCGGGGTGGGTCGCAAATTCCAGCATCAGCCAGAGGTGCTCTTCGTCGGGACCATTGCGTCCGGCGCTCTTGTTCAGCCGCCCCCACTGATGGACGAGCGGCTGTGTGCTCGTATCCCAACCAAAGCGCTCGATCAGCAGTTCGAGCAGTCGAGATGCATCGCTGGGCGGGAGAATGGTGTCGGCTGTCAGTTTGCCCAGCAGGTTGACGATGGCATTGGGCGCGAGGGCTGATTTGCGCAGCGCACCCGCCAGCCGTGGCAGCGCATCGGGCATGACGACCAACTGGCGGATCAATGCGGTGGCGAGCGCGTCACGGTCGTCGCGCAGGGCACGCGCCAGCAGATGGTCGAACGTCGCGCCGGGCAGCCAGGTCGCATTGGTCATCCAGGCGTTGATGAGGTGAGCGGGCTGGAGGCGGGGCGGGAGTGTGCCGCCCGCGCCGCCGGCATAGAAGTGCCAGAGCTGGTCGATGACGGGCGGGGTGAAGAGGTCGCCGCGCTGCTGGCTGCCCGCGCTCGCCAGTGCCGCCAGGAAGACATCCGAGCTGAAGGCACCCAGCACTTCGAGCGCGTCGCCGCCGTCACCGTAGAGCAGCCCGCCCAGTTCTGGCGGCAGGGCTGCGCGGATGACGGGGTCGGGGATGAGCTGGTTGAAGGCTTCCGGATCGCGCTTGAGCGCCAGCAGGAGGATGCCGCGCGCCAGCCGTTGATCTTCGCTCGCCCGCGTTTGTGCCGCCAGCAGCCCATGGTGGAGGACTTCGCTCAGGTCATAGTTGACCGGCTCACGGGCGATCAGCGTCAGCCAGCTCAGGATGGTCTCCGGGTCGGCGTCGGTGATGGCGATGTGGAGCGCTGCCAGCGCCGCCTGGCGCAGCCGGAAGCGCCAGCGCTCGTCCACACCTGCCGCCAGGCGCGCTCGCACGAAACGATAAGCGGCGTCGGGCTGGGTATGCAGCGCGGCGTCAAAGGCGGGCATGAGCGCGGCGTCGAGCGCCGGGTCTGCGTCGAGCATCTGTGCGAGGGTGAGCGCGGCGTCAAGGTCGGCGTGGTCGAGCGCGTCGGCGAAGATGCGCTTTGCCAGCTCGATGCGCGTCGGATTGCCCAGTGTGGTCGCTTCGAGCGCCGCGATCAAATCGATTGTCGGGACAGTTGCCAAATTGATCTGCAGCCCTCATCGTATGCAACCGCCTCTATCATAGCGCGGGCTGGCGGCGCGTCCAGCCCTTGCTGTTTGAGTGTTACTTCGCGGCGACCTGCGCTTCAGGCGCAAACACAGGCTGCGCGGGGAAGCCATCCAGCGCCAAGCCAAGCATCATCGCCAGGGTCGGCGCGACCTGTGTCGCCGCCGCGACTGCAACACTCCCCTGCGGCACAGCGGGACCCGCGAACAGCGCGAAGCGGTCATCGCCGGGCAAACCGGGGCGCTGCCCGTGGCTGCTGACGGCTTTCGGCGGCAGGATCGGCTCGGTCGCTTCGAGGTTGTCCTGCTCGAACGAGATGCGCTCCGGCGAGACGAAGATTGCCACCTGGTCGCGCATTTCGGCTGGGACGCAGGTACGCGGATACGGTTCGACATCGAAGGCGGCGAGCTTTTCCGTCACCATCGCCAGTTCGTCGGCATCGCGCGGCGCGACCATCAGGCAGCCGCCTTCGGACTGGGTACGGACGCCGGGGAGGATGACCTGCGGCTGGAGCGCTTTATCGATGTGACTGTGCCCATGATCGCTGAGGACGGCGATATTCCATTCGTCCTCGACGCCAGCGCTGCGCAGCCACCGTTGAATGCGCCCCAGCGCGGCATCCGCCTGCATGACCGACCAGTGCGCCAGGTCGCTGCGGTAGCCGATGTTGTGCTGGAAGATGTCGGGGATGAGGAACTCGCTCAGGATCAGATCGGGCGCATTGGGCGACGCCGCCAGCGCGCCGACCCAGTCGAACATCGCCATGTCCGCCAGGATGCCGAACATCGCCTTCTGTGCTTCACTGCTCATATCGATATTGGGGAGCTTGCTGGGCAGCCCGGCATCCGCGCAAACCTGCTCAAACTCCGTGCCTGGAACATGCATGGCGACGCGCAGCCACGATGCATCGGCGGGCACGGCTTCGGCGTCGCGGGCGCGCTGGATGAAGTTGCCCGACCACCAGGGTCCATGGAAGATGTGTGTGTCGTCCGGTCGTACCATGCCCATGCCGATAGACGCAACCTTCATGTCGGCGGCTTTGGCACGCGCAGGCAGGGTCATCACGCGGATGTCATCAGGGTTGGCGTAGCGGAAGACCTCGCCATCCCAGATCTTGTTGCCATAGACACCGCTCACATCGGCGGTGACGCCGGTCAGGATCGAGGTGCGCCCTGGCAGCGAGGTGCCCAGGACTTCGCTCTTCAGGCGTTCGATGCGGAAGCCGCGCGCTTCCAATGCCGCGAAGTGCGGAAAGCGCCCTTTGTCCTGCGCGTAGTGATCGGCGGCGACGCCGTCGATCATGAGTACCATCAGGTTTGCCATTCTCAATCTCCCTGTCTTTGTGATATCTGCGCATAGCGGAGGGGCGCAATACATTGCGCCCCTGGAAACTCAAGCTAGTGGGCAGGACGCATCCTGCCTATCGATTGGACGTTCTTTACATCCCCAGGCTGAAGGCACCGGGACGCAGGTCGATGTAGAACTCCTGGTGGGGTGTCCAGGTAATGCCGTCCCGCATCGAATAGAACTCGACGCTCTGGTAAAGCGGCGCGAACGGCAAGTCGGCATCGACGATGTCGGCGATGGCGCGGTAGTTGGCGAGCCGCACTTCCGGGTCGAGTGACTGCGCCGCTTCTGCTGCCAGGGTGTTGAATTCGTCGCTCGGCGTGTAGTACTGCCCCAACCACGATGCCCATGTCTGGACGACGCTGTTGGTCGCCGGGTCACCGCTCGTGCCGAAGCTCTGAAGTGTGGCGACGTTCTGCCCACCCAGCGAGCGATCCGCCCAGGCGGCGGTGTCCAGCGGCTCGTAGGCGACGGTGATCCCAATCGCTTCCCACATCTCTGCGATGGCGTCGGTGACAAGCTGACCATTGGTGTAGTAGGCACTCGGCGGCGTGAAGGGCAGTTCTTCGCCCGCATAACCCGCTTCCGCCAGCAGCGCCTGAGCGCGTTCGGGGTCATAAGCGAAGATGGGGCGGTCGGCGTCAAAACCGAACTCGCCGGGCAGGAAGTAGTCGTTCATGACGCGGACGCGCCCACCCCAGAGCGCTTCGGCAATCGCTTCACGGTCAATCGCCAGCGAGAGCGCCTGACGCACGCGCACATCCTGCGTGACACCCATGTTGGTGTTGAAGTAGATCAACATAAAGTTGTAGACCGGGACGGTATCGACGCGCAGCGCCTCTTCCGCATCCAAGACATCTACCAGGTCAGGGCTGACGGTGGTGATGAAATCGACTTCGCCTGCCTGGAGAGCGGCGACGCGCGTGGCGGTTTCCGGGATCAGGCGAACGATGACCTGTGCGACTTCTGGCGCGCCCATCCAGTAATCGTCATGGCGGACGAGGACGAGGCGGTCACCGGCGATCACTTCCTCGACGCGATAGGGACCCGCGCCGACGGGCGCGGTCTGGAGCGCTTCGAAGTCGGTTGCTTCCACATATGCCTGCGGGACAATCGCCGACAGCGGCGTCGAAAGGCGCAGCGGAAGCAGCGGGTCCGGCGCGTTGGTGGTGATCGTCAGTTCGAGGTCGCCGGTCGCTTCCACGGCGGCGATGAAAGGCGCGAAGAGCGAACGTGCGGCGCTTTCCTGCTCGCCGAAAACCAGGCGATTCAGGCTGAACGCGGCATCTTCCGCCGTCATCGTCTCGCCGTTGTGGAAGACCACGCCTTCGCGCAGGGTGAAGACCCAGGTGGTCTCGTCGGTCTGTTCCCAGGCGGTCGCCAGCATCGGCTGGACGACGCCCTGGCTGTCGGTGCGGGTGAGCTGGTCGAAGATCATGTGGAAGATGCGGTTGCCGATGATCGAGCCGGGGACACTGTGCGGATCATACGCGCCGACTTCGGCGTTGATGCCGATGGTCAGCGTGGTCTCGGCGTCCTGTGCGGCGGCGATACCGAAAATTGATAAGGCGAGGCACAGCAGGAACACGAACCGGAGCGAGGGCTTCAACATTCTCGAACGTCCTTTCCATCCAACGCGAAAGAGTGTGCGTAAACCGCGCGCTACCCGACGGCAACGTCGAGTACATCGCGCAGCCAATCACCAAGGGTGCCAATTGCCAGCGTCAGCGCCATCAGTGCGAGCGCTGGCAGGGTGGATATCCACCAGGCGACGGGCAGGACTTCGCGCCCATCGCTGATCATGTTGCCCCACGACGGTGTGGGGGGTTGTATGCCGATGCCGAGGAACGAAAGACCGCTTTCCAGCAGGATGATTCGCCCGATGTTGATCGTCGCAAGCACCAGAATCGGCGCGGCGATATTGCGCAGGAGGTGGTGGCTGAGGATGCGGTAGGTGCCCGCGCCGAGCGCCCGTGCTGCGACGACGAACTCGCGTTCGCGCAGCGAAAGCACCTCGCCGCGTACGACGCGCGCGTAGATGGGCCAGGTCGAAAACGCCGCCAACCCGATCAGCACCACCAGGGAACGCCCCAGCACGAGCGCGACGGCGACCGCGAGCAGCACGAAGGGCAGCGAAAGCTGTACTTCCGCCAGATAGCTGATGACTTCGTCCAGCCATCCGCGCGCGTAGCCGCTGACCAAGCCGAGCGCCACGCCGACGAGGGTGCCAATCAACGTCGCTGCGACCCCAATGAACAGCGACACGCGCCCGCCATGCAGCAGTCGTATGAGCAGGTCGCGCCCTGTGCCGTCAGTGCCGAGTGGAAAATCAGGGTTGGCGAAAGGCGCTGTCAGGCGGGCGCGCAGCGATTGGGCTGTGGGGTCGCCAGGGGCAATGACTTCTGCCAACAGCACTGCCAGGACGATCAACATCAGCACGATAAAGGCGACGATGACAACACCGTTGATCTGCATCATCCAACGCTGGTGGGATGCGGGGGTCTCGACGGGCAAAGGGCGCTGCGTCAGGTTCGCCACCAGTGTTTTTTGGGCGGTCATGCGCGTGCTCCCGTTTGGATACGTGGGTCAATCGCAAAGTAGATCAGGTCAATGAGCAGGTTGGCGACACCAAACGCCGCCGCCGACAGGAGCACAATGGTTTGTATGACCGGGTAATCGCGCCCGCCGATGCTTGCGACTGCCAGTGTGCCCAAGCCGGGCCAGGCGAAGACCGCTTCGACAATCGCGGCACCACTGATGATGGCGGCGACCTGCAAACCGACGACCGTGACGATGGGGATGAGCGCGTTGGGCAGCGCATGGCGCAGCGTGCGCGCCTGTGCGGACAAGCCTTTTGCCATTGCGGTGCGCATGTAGGGTTGGTTCAGGACTTCGAGCAGTGACGAGCGCGTCAAACGAATGATGATCGCCAGCGGGTAGAGCGTCAGCGTGATAGTGGGCAGAATGTAATGTCGCCAGGTGTCGCTGCCAAAGGTCGGCGTCCAGCGCAGCGTCACGGAGAAGACGAGGATGAGGATGATGCCAATGGCGAACGACGGCAGCGCCTGCCCCGCCAGGCTCAAGCCGCCGATCAGGCGGTCGGGCAGCTTGTTCTGGCGGTATGCCGACCACATCCCCAGCGGGACGCCGAGAACGACGGACAGCACGAGCGCAGGTGCGCCGAGCGCCAGTGTCGCCGGGATGCGCTCGGCGACGACATCGACGGCGGGGCGCTGCATGACGATAGAGCGTCCCAGATCGCCGCGCGCAATGCCTTCGAGATAGCGTGCAAACTGGACTGGCAGCGGCTGATCGAGACCGAGCGCCGCGCGCATACGGTTGTAGTCCTCGATAGTCGCCTGCTGTGGCAGCATGAGGGCGACCGGGTCGCCCGTCAGTCGACCGAGCACGAACGTCAGCACGATGACGCCGAGCAGGGTGAGGATCATTCTGAAAATGCGCAGGGCGATAAAGCGCAGCACGGGAGTTACCTCCGTTTGGCGAACGGAGGGAGTCTAGGCGCGCCGCACTAAGAAATGTTGAACGCCTGTTTAACGAAGATGACGGCAGATGAGAAGGTGATGAAACGATTGGCGTACCGCGGCAGCCCGGTTTCGTGGTGGACGATGGGCAGCGGACCCTTCCTATTCCAGCCTTCTCACCTGCCGGATGAAATCGACGCTTTGCAGGCGGCGCTCGATCAGCAGCGTGATGTAGCCCAGGAGGACGCGCTCGGCGTCGTCGTGCGCGGCGGGCGGCACCTTGAGCGCGGCGACCGCTTTCCACGAACTGCGCTGCAAATGCCGCAGCAGCTTCAGCCCCTCCATGCTGATCGGCATGACGCTGCCCGCCTGCGCCACATGACGCGGGCAGACAATGCCGCCTTCGCCCGCGCTGAAGTATTGATCTTCCGGCAAGAGCGGTTCGTGCCCGACGACGCACTCGCTCAACTCCGGGCGGTAGCCGACCATGTCGAGCAGTTTCAGCTCGAAGTAGCGCGCTGCCATGCGGGCATCCTGGTCGATGGAGAGGCGGACGAGCGTCTCATCCAACAGCATATAAAGGCGGTAGCTGTCCACGTCGCCTTCCGCCGTCAGGCGGTCGAGCAGCTCGACGCAGTAGCCCGCGTATGCCCCGCGCGCCAGGTCTTCGCGCAGCGGCAGGTACGGCGCGGTCATCTCCGCCTGGACGACGATGGCGAGGTCGCGCCCGCGATGGATGAGCATATCGGCGCGTGTATAGAGTTCGACATGCCCGGTCTTGGTGCTGTTCAGCTTGCGCGCGCCTTTGGCGATGGCGTCGATCTTGCCATGATGTGGCGTGAGCAGCGTCAGCAGGCGGTCAGCTTCGCCGAAGTCGCGCCGCTTAAGGATGATGGCGGGTGTGCGAAACGACCGTTCACGCGGCTCGGTCATAGGCGCTGCCCGAATTTGAGCAGACACCCACTGTCGTCCAAAACGCTGAACTCTCGAACCCCGTATGGCTTATCCGCCAACGCACCGTTCGGATGAATGACCCCTTGCGCTTGTAGTTCGTCATAGAGGCTGCGCGCATTATCAATGTAAATGTAGCAACTGGCGTTTTTAGGGATTTCCGGGTCGTCGCACAACACATAATTCATCCAAACCCCATCCCGTGAGAAAATCGCATAGTTAGGGTACTGGGAGATCGTCTCAAAACCGAGTTTCGTTTCATAGAAGGCACGGGTACGGTTGAGATCAAGCGAGGGTAGTTCAGGAGCGACCGATAGAATTCTGGACATAGTATAAATCTCCGATGGCGCGATAGAATATGTGTTCTATCGAAACTTTAGTCGATCATCCAGATGGCTGTCAACGGCGCGTTCGACCTGCGCCTCTGCCTCTTACTGACACCGCATCACAGGCTTCCCGGTCCGAAGCCGAGCGGCAGCAGCTCCTGCAGCGCCCCGTCCCAACGCACGTTTCCGTCGAAATCGACGATCAACAGCCGCATCTCCGGTGCGAATTCGTACATCATCTGGCGGCAGATGCCGCAGGGCGACCCGGCGTTGCGCGTGGCGACGACGATGCACTCGAATTCGCGCACGCCCTCGCTGACGGCTTTGACCAGGGCGGTGCGCTCGGCGCAGATCGTGGCGGGGTAGGAGGCGTTTTCGATGTTGCAGCCCGTAAAGACCTGCCCATCCGTCGCGCGCAGCGCCGCGCCGACAGGATAGTGCGAATAGGGAATGTAAGCACGTTCGGCGGCGGCGATTGCCGTCGAAATCAGGGTGTGAAGTTCTTGCTCACTCACGAGTCTTGTCCTTCATTGTAAAGAGTGCGATTTTCACCCAATAATGCAACATTCTGGGGTGACGATGTTAAGGTTGGGCGAAGTCTACCATAGACAAGCCGTCCCATTTTGCTATAATGCCACGTTTGTTACGACAGTCGTGAAAGAAAGCAGATATCATGCGCGTTACCGCTTCTATCAAGCGGCGCTGCCCTAAGTGCCGCATCATTAAGCGCAACGGCCACGTCATGGTGATCTGCGACAACCCCAAGCATAAGCAGCGTCAGGGTTAAGCGCAGGGCGCCTGGAGGGACACGAAGGCAATGGCACGTATCGAAGGTGTGGACATCCCACGCGACAAACGTATCGAAGTTGCGCTGACATACATTTACGGCATTGGTCGCCCCACGAGCAATAACATTATTGCTCGCGCAGGGGTCAACCCAGATACTCGTGTCAAAGACCTGACGGAGGCGGAGCTGCAAAAGCTGCGCGAACTCGTCGGCGGCATGACGGTCGAGGGTGATCTGCGCCGTGAAGTGCAGCTCAATATCAAGCGGTTGAGCGAAATTGGCTGCTATCGCGGGCTGCGGCATCGCCGTGCGCTCCCCGTTCGCGGTCAGCGAACCCGCACGAATGCGCGTACTCGCAAGGGTCCGAAGAAGACGGTCCCAGGGCGTGGGCGTCGTCGCGGCGCAACCAAGAAATAGCGCCACGACAGTTTACGGGTGCTGGGGTGCATGCCCCAGCGCGATTTTGTATAGCCGCATGACGTGCGCCCTGGCTCGCAATAGCAGGGCGCATCTTACCGAAAGCGCCAGTGAAGAGGTTTAGGAATGGCTCGGCAACCAGCAGCACGAAAAGGGGGCGCCCGCCGCACCACTAAAAAAGTGGTGAAGAATATTCCCTATGGGCAGGCGCACATCAACGCGACGTTCAACAACACGATTGTTTCTCTGACGGACCAATCGGGCAATGTCGTCTCATGGGCAAGCGCAGGCACAAGCGGGTTTAAGGGCAGCCGCAAGAGCACTCCGTACGCCGCGCGTGTGGCAGCACAAACTGCTTCCGACAGCGCGCGTGATCACGGGATGCAGGAAGTCGATGTGTACATCAAGGGTCCCGGTCCTGGTCGTGAAGCCGCCATCCGTGCGATTCAATCGAGCGGGTTGAAGGTGCGCTCGATCACCGACGAGACCCCGATTGCGCACAATGGCGTTCGTCCGCCCAAGCGCCGCCGCGTCTAATGACGAATGATGCATCTTGATGTGAATTCGGATTTAGGTTCAGGAGGACGCGGTTTTGGTCACGAATAACATGGTGCTCCCGCACAAGGTCGAAAGCGACGCCAGCACACGCAACTATGGTCGCTTCGTCATCAGCCCGCTCGAAAGCGGTTATGGGCAGACGCTCGGCAATGCACTGCGCCGCGTTCTGCTGTCTTCGCTCCCCGGCGCAGCGATCACCAGCATTCGCGTCTCGGACGTTCATCATGAATTCTCCGCCATCCCGAATGTGCGTGAGGATATGACGCAGCTCACGCTGCAAGTCAAGCAGATTCGCCTGAAGCTCTACGACGTGGAAAATGTGCCGCGTCTTCGCCTGGAACATCGCGGCGAGGGCACGGTGACGGCGGCGGACATCATCCTGCCGGGCAATGAAGTCGAGATCATCAACAGCGATCTCTACCTCTTCACTGCCGACTCGAACGATGCCCACATCGAGATGGAGTTCAACGTCGAGACGGGTCGCGGCTACAGCCCTGCTGAAGAACGCGGACGTCTGCCGATTGGCGAGCTGCCTGTCGATGCCATCTTCAGTCCGATTCGCCGCGTCAACTTTGATGTCGAACGGGCGCGTGTGGGTCAGCGTACCAACTACGACCGCCTGATTATCGAAATCTGGACGGATGGCACCATTCGCCCGGAGGACGCGCTGCGTCAGTCCGCGCAGATCCTCACCCGTCACCTCCAGGTCATCGGCGGCGTCGATGCCATCGAGGACATGGGTTGGATTGGGCAGGAAAGTGTCGGTTACGGCGCACACAGCGAAAAAAGCCAGCATATCGATAAGCTGATCGAAGACCTGGACTTGAGCGTCCGTGTCTTTAATTCGCTCAAGCGAACGGGAATTATCACCGTTGGCGATGTGCTCGACATGCTCGAACGCGGTCCCGATGCCATGTTGGCGATCCGCAACTTCGGCGAGAAGTCGCTGGACGAGCTGGTGGCAAAGCTCAAGGAAAAGGGCTATATCCGCGAAGATGCGGAATATGGCAGTATCACGGGTGACTGAGGAAGACCATGAGACACCGTTACAAAGGTAAGTACCTGGGGCGCAACACCAAGCAGCGAAGGGCACTGCGCCTGGGCTTGGCGATGCAGCTTCTGACACACGAACGGATCGAAACGACCGAGGCGAAGGCGGATTTCGTCCGCGCCTATGTCGAGAAGTTGATCACCACCGCCAAGCGCGGGTTGGCACACCCCGACCCGAACCGCTCGATCCATGCACGGCGCATCGCTGCCAGCCGCCTCAACAACGATCGCGAGATTGTCGGCAAGCTGTTCGACACGCTCGCGCCGCGTTATGAGAACCGCCCCGGCGGTTACACACGCAAGCTCAAGCTGGGCGTGCGCAAGGGTGACGCCGCGCCGATGGTGCTGCTGGAGCTGGTAGACCGCGCTGAGGCGTAAGCATGGTCGTTCGCTACCGCGCGATGCTGGCGTATGACGGAAGCGCATACGTCGGGTTTCAGCGGCAGGCGGCGGGTAGGCGAACCATTCAGGGCGAGGTGGAAGCCGCGATCGCCCAGGTCACCGGGCAGCAGGTGACCGTCGTGGGTGCAGGACGCACGGACACGGGCGTCCATGCCGAAGGGCAGGTGATCGCGTTTGATGTAGAATGGCGGCGAGACGATGAGACGCTTTTGAAGGCGCTCAACGCCACGCTCCCGGACGACATCGCGCTGCAAGACATTCGACAGCATGAAGGGTTTCATCCCCGGTTTGATGCTGTCGCGCGCATTTACAGATATACACTCGTGCAAACGCAGCAGCGCCAGCCCTTGATGCGCCATCGTGCATGGCATATCTTTGGTGAGATGGATGTGGCGGCGGTGTGGCAGGCGTGCGCGCTCCTGGTGGGTGTTCACGATTTTGCCGCGTTCGGTCATGCGCCCCAGGGCGATAACACGGTGCGCGAGGTGCTTCGCAGCGAATGGGTGACGCAAGCGGCGTCTTATGGCAAATGCCATATTTACCGTATCGAGGCGAATGCTTTTTTACAGCATATGGTGCGCCGAGTCGTCGGCGTTCTGGTGGAAGTTGGGAGAGGACGTTTGAGCCTCGACCACTTCCAGCGGGCGTTGAGGAGCGGCGTGATGGTGAACGGGGTAACGCTCGCACCCCCACACGGGTTGGTGCTGGAGTCAGTCCGTTACCCAGACGACGAGGAATTGCAAGCGAGACGGGGGAGACGCCCGTCGGAGGGTTTTGAGGATGTATAAGACCTATACCGCGATACCGAAAGACATCGAAGCGTCCCGTAAGTGGTTCGTTGTCGATGCTGAGGGGCAGGTGCTGGGGCGTCTCGCCTCGAAAGTTGCGCTGATCCTGCGCGGCAAGCACAAGCCGATCTACACACCCAACCTGGATACCGGCGACTATGTCATCATCATCAATGCGGGCAAAGTCACGGTGACGGGCAACCGTATGGAAGACAAGACGTACTATCGCCACTCGCGTTATCCGGGTGGGATCAAGGGCATTCGTCTCAAGGACAACATTTCGCGCTTCCCCCATCGCCCGATTGAAGAAGCGGTGCGCGGGATGCTGCCGAAGAATTCGCTGGGACGTGATATGTTCCGCAAGTTGAAGGTTTACGCCGGGTCTACCCACCCGCACGAGGCACAGCAGCCGGAGAAGTTGGAGCTTTAATATGTCGGCACAATACTACGAAGGCATTGGTCGCCGTAAGGAAGCCAGCGCGCGCGTTCGGCTGTTCCCTGGCGGCACGGGTCGGTTTGTCATCAATGACAAAGAAGGCGGGGACTATATGCCCCGCGCCGGCGATATGGACATCATCATGGAGCCGCTGCGCGTCATCGGGCAGGAACGTGGCTTCGACGTGTCGGTGCATGTCAATGGCGGCGGCATATCGGGACAGCGTGATGCGATCCGCCTCGGCATCGCCCGCGCCATCCTCAAGCTCGACCCTGAAGCGAAGCCCGCGCTGCGTGAGAAGGAACTGCTCACCCGCGACGCCCGCGTCAAGGAACGTAAGAAGCCAGGTCTCAAGCGCGCCCGTAAGGCACCGACCTACACCAAGCGCTAAACGCTTCGCTTCGGCGCTCAAGCTTCTCGAAATAAATCCACGAATGCACGGACGAGGCATGCCTCGTCCCTACAGGAATGATGGTTTCCCGTAGGGACGAGGCACGCCTCGTCCGCCTAAGCAATTCTCGTTACCCGTTACTCGTCACTCGCTAAGCCAGTATTGTTTCAACGGACGGCATGAATGCCGTCCCTACAGGATCGTGGATGTAGCGTCCGTGCCACGCTTTACTTTACTTCGACCATCGGCTTAGTGCGTTTACCCTGCCGCCTTCTCCAGCGCCGCGTACAACGCATCGTCGATGGCGACGCTGCCGCTCCCTAACGCTGTCTCCCACAACTGGTCGCCGCGCTCGCCGGGGATGAAGATCTCGTCCACGCCGGGCAGTCGCTTGGCGTTCTTGACGCGCTCTGTCAGCCGCGCCACATCCGCCTCGAACGCCCCGGCATCGGTCAGCAGCCCCGGATGAATGGCGATTGCCAGGTTGCCACAGTCCGTCGCCACATCGCCAAAGCCGACAAACGCCGCGCCGACCAGCGGACCCGTCAGCACTTCCACGATCATCGAGAGCGCCGCGCCTTTATAGCCGCCGAACGTCAAAATCGCGCCTGCCAGTGCGGCGGCGGCGTCGGTCGTCGGGTTGCCCTGGGCATCGACCGCCACCCCGGCAGGCAGCGGACGCCCTGCCGTCTTCGCCTCGATCACACCAAAGCGCGCGATGGCGGAAGTCGCCATGTCGAACACAATCGGCTTGCCCGCGCTGGGGATGCCGATGGCGAGCGGGTTGGTGCCGAAGATCGGTTCGTAGGAGCCGTGCATTGCTACGTACAGGTTTGAGCCGGAGAAGACGAAGCCGATCAAACCATGCTCGGCGATGCGGCGGGCGTAGTAGCCAATCGCGCCGGTCGAGGTGTTGGTGTTGCGTGTGCCGACGATGCCGAAGTCATGCGCCGACGCCTTCTCTATCGCCATATCGACCGCCTGATTCAGGACGATCATGCCGTGATTCTGCGCGCCATCCAGCCGCGCCGAGAGTTTGGTCTCGTGGACGATTTTGATTTCGCCCGCGTTCGGATTTTTCGGCATCCCAGCGCCGATCAACTTGACGACGCCCTGATTGTTGCCGCGAAGCTGCGCATACATGAGGACATCGAGGATCGTGGCGGATTCATCGGCGTTGTAGCCCTGGGCAGCGAGTGCCTTGAGGGTGGTCTGTTTGAGCTGTTCGACGCTGATGTGCATAGGTGACCTCGTGAACACAGAATAGGGTGAAGTAAGCGCGTGGGATTATACCGCTTTTCCGCTGTTTCCCCTGGCGACTGTGCGCTATACTGTCATGACTTGTACAAACCATCACAAACGACCAAAGAGTGATCCTGATGAGTCGAATTCTCTTCCGTTCGATGCTGCCGTTGCTCTCGCTGCTGCTCGCCGCCTGCGGCACGGTCGCCACCAATGTCTGGGAAATCACCGAAGTTGCGCCAGACCGCGAAGTCGTGGCGATTCCCACGCGCGTCCCGCCCAGCGCGACGCCCATCCCACCGACCGCCACACCCATCCCGACCGAAACGCCGCTGCCGACCGCGACCTTCACGCCGGAAGCCATCCCGTCGACTGCCACCGCGCTGCCGACCAGCACGCCGGAAGCCCCCGCCGTCGCCATGCCGGAAGGTGTGGAGCCGCTGCCCGATGGGTTCGCTGCACTGATTGAAGCGGGCGATACCGCCGCCGGTCTGACCGTTTTCAACGCAACCTATACGATGCCGAATGGGCAGCCCTGGGCGTGCGCGAGCTGTCACTCGAACACTGAGGGTGAACTGCGCCTGATCGGTCCTGGGCTGTGGAATCTTGGCTTGCGTGCGGGCGAGCGAGTGCCGGGAGAAGATGCGCTGACCTACATCTACAACTCGATCCGCCATCCGAATCAGTTCATCGTGCCGCCGGATGCTTCGGGCGCACCCTACCCTCCCAACCTGATGCCGGAAGGGTATGGCGAGGTGTTGACGGAAGCAGACTTCGCCAACCTGATGGCGTATCTGCTGACTCTGCAATAGTATGGGTTGTGTAGAGGCGACCGAAGGGTCGCCTCTACTTGTCCTTGGATTCGTTGATCAGTCTGTCAAGTTCATCGGGCGTCAGGTAGGTGTTTTTGCCCGGTGTGTTGAGCGGGAAGGGGTCGATGGGGCTGTTCGCGCCCATCATAGTACGTATGGCGTGCAGTTCCGTCGTGCTGATTTCCGCCATGACGCCGAACTCGTTATCGTGCTCGGCTTTGCCGAAGGCGCGATGAAAGGCGATGCGCTGAAACTGCACCCCTGCCATATCGCGCACGATCAGGCTGTTCGGGTTGATGCCATGCGCAGCCAGGTCGGACGAACGCACGCTTAACAGGCTGGTCAGCAGGATCAGGACGCCGAGCGATTGTTCGGTTGTCAGGCGCTCGCCCAGGATGAAGAATGCCAGCGCCAGAGCCACCGCGATCTCGGCGACGGCGACGACGACTGTGCGCAGGCTGCCGAAAATCTGGACGCTGGCGAACATCGCGAGCCGCGAAAGCGCTGTTGTCACGCCGAGAACGATGATCGATGGCAGGGCAGCCTGAAGCGAGAGTGTTGCACCGGGACCACTGACGGCTGCCCACACCGCCAGTACCACGACGCCCATGGTGGTCAGAATGTAGAGCGTCGCGGTGGGCGACGGCATTTCGTAGAGGACGTGCTGGCTGAGGATCAGCGTGCCTGCGAACATGAGCGCGCTCGCCAGCATCAATCCAACGCCCAGCCAGTTGATCGGCTGACTGCCAAACCCCGTGATCAGCCAGAGTGCCAGCGCCGACAGCGCGACACGGACGATGATCCGGCGTGTGACGCGCTCGCCACTCAGGCGCGCCAGCAGCACGGCGAAGACGATGTACATGCCATTGAGGAGCTGGGAGAGCGAAGCGTCCAGCATCCCCAAGCCGCCGTAGTAGAACAGCGAGCCAATCCCATTGACGGTACCGACGACGATGCAGCCGAGCAGCCCCGCCGGATAAATATACAGGTAGCGGCGAAAGAACAGCGCATAGATCATCCAGAGGAGCAGCACGGCGACGAGCGTGCGCAGTGCTGCGACGCTGAATGAGTCTGCTCCGGCGGTGATCGCCAGCTTGCCGAAGATCGGCGCCATTCCCAGAAAGATTGGGGTGGCGATGGCGGCGGCGACGCTGTCTGGCGCGATGGGTTTACGCGGCATGGTTTGGGGCGCGCTCGATTTCAAAAGATGGCGCGATTCTGGGCGATCAGCGGCATGTCGATGGTGAACTCGGTACCCGGAAGCGTGGTTTCGTCATAGCCTGTGCTTTCGACATGAAGCTGCCCTCCATGCGCTTCGATGATGCCTTTGCACATCGCCAATCCTAATCCGATGCCCCCGCCTTTGAAGGCGGTCTTGCTGGTAGAGTGGAGCTGGACGTTGTTGGTCGTCTGAAAGCGCTCGAACAGGGTCGCCTGGATCTCTGGCGCGATGCCGATGCCGGTATCTTTGATGCGGATCTGCACATTATCGCCGGATATGAAGGCGCGCAGCGTGATGATGCCCCCGTCAGGCGTGTACTTGATGGCATTGCTGACCAGGTTGGAGAGCGCAAGCTGCATGAGTTCCCAGTCTGCCTGCATACGCTGGGGAAACTCCGACGGGTCAAAGATGAGGGTCAGGCGACGGTCTACCAATGCCTGCGCATAGGGTTGAATCGCGTTATGAGCGATCTTGCCGAGGTCTGTCAAGCCAATCGCGAGGTCGATCTGGTTGGTGATGATGCGGCTCATCGTCAGGATTTCATGGATGATGCGCTGCATGCGCCCGATAGACTCGATCATCCCCTTCATGAGCGCCTGAATGTCCGGCGCTTGTGTCATCAACGACTTGATCGCAGGACTATCTTCGAGCAGCCGGCTGTAGCCATAGACCAGCGTCAGCGGCGTGCGAAGCTCGTGCGCGGTCAATTGGATAAACGTGTCTTTTATTCTGTCGAAATGATAAAGCGATTGATTAAAGGTCTCCAGTTCGCGGATGCGGTCTTCCAGTCGTCCGACGACTTCGTACATGTAGCGGGCGCGCGCTTCGCCGAGGGTGTCGCTGTCTGGACGGAGATCCTGCATCCCACCCAGGTACTCCGCGACCTGTCCGGGAAGCGCCTCGACATCAATCGGCTTGGTCAGATAACCGTTGACCCCGCTGACCATCGTCATCTCACGTTGGTCGCTTTGCGTTTGTGCGGTCAGCGCCACGATTGGGGTGTACTGGAATGAGGCATCGCTGCGAAGGATGCTGGTGACTTCACGACCGCTCAGATCCGGCAGGTTGATGTCGGTCAGGATGATGTCGGGGCGCTCGCGCCGTGCAATATCGATCCCTTGCAAGCCGCGTTCCGCCACGAGAACGTGATAGCCGGCGAAGCGCAGCGTACGCTCGACCAGGAGGCGACTGGCAGGATCATCTTCGATATAGAGGACGGAGGCTTTGGGTGCTGGGTCCAACACAACCTTCTTTCACAGCGCCGTCTGCTGCGCACTCGGTTTTGTTTGAGACTATCATCTTTTTGGGATTTTCGGCGTAAACGACTTGGCGCTCGCCCATTTTGAAATATTCAATTTTATATTACAGTCCTTGTGGTATACTGCGTTTCATAGCCCTGGTTGATGATAACATTGCTCACACGTTCGATGTAGGATGGCGACATGCCTGCAACTATTCCATCCCCGTTGGCTCCGATATCACCGGAAGTGACGGGTCTGTACTCGCCTCCGCCGTCAGCAAATCCTGATCTGGATCGATTGACGCGACTGGTTGGCAAGACCCTTCGTGTGCCGATGGTCTATGTGCTGATGGTTGACCTGCACGGGCAGATCGCCCTCAGCACGTTTGGCATATCACGCCTCGCACTGGCAGAAATCATCCTGCCCAATCGATCTGACCGTAATGCGGAGCAGGCATCGTCAATGGTGATGGAACTTCGCGATCCATCAAGCCAGGTTCATCTGAAAATCGCCTCCCGCTTGAATGCTGCCGGACAGTCCGTCGTTCCGCTGGTCTCTTCGCAAGGGCAGCGCCTAGGGGTCCTGTGCGCGCTGGATACCCAGGAGCGGCGCTGGGACGAAGATGAAAACGTTATCATGAACGATTTTGCCCAGCTTGTCGTCACAGAAGTCGAACTCACGACCAAAATCTTCGAACTGGAACAGGTCAGGACTGCGCTCGCCGATAAGCATGAAGTTCTGCGTACTCTGATCGATACATCGCCCGACTACATCTTCGTCAAGGACTGCGCCGGGCGATTCATCATCAGCAATCGCGCTCATGCTCAGGCGGCGGGCATCGCCGACCCAGACCTGCTGATCGGGAAGACGGCATCGGAGACGTTCCCGGCGGAACTTGCGGAACAATTCAACTCTGACGACCTGTCGGTAGTGCAGTCCGGTGAGCCTCTGATCAATATCGAACGACTTACGCTCGATCCAAATGGCGACAGAAAATGGGTGCTGACGAGCAAAGTGCCGTTGGTGGGTGCGGACGGCACGGTGCGTGGGTTGGTCGGCATCAGCCGCGACATCACCGCACGCAAGATGGCGGAACAGGCACTGCGCGACCGCGAGGAATTCGTTCAGAAGGTTATCGCAACCAGCGCCGCGATGATCTTTATCTACGATCTTCGGGAACAGCGAAACATCTACAGCAGTATCGCGCTGCATGAGGTTCTCGGCTATACCCCCGATGATCTGTTGGTGATGGACGACCAGGTTGCAGCGACATTGATCCATCCGGACGACTACGCACATTTGCCCCAACACCTCGCGCAGCTCGCGCAGCTTGAGGACAACAAGCTGCTCGACCTGGAAAACCGCGTGAGGCACCGAAATGGTGAATACCGATGGTTGTTTCACCGCCACTCGGTCTTTAAGCGCGATAATGATGGATCAGTTCGCCAAATCGTAGCCACTGTGGTGGACATCACACGGATGAAGAATGCTGAAGCTGCCCTGCGCGAGAGCGATTCGCGGATGCGCACACTGCTCAACATTGCGCCCGTCATCCTGGTGGAGTTGGACGCGAATGCACAGGTGACGCTCGCGGAGGGTGAAGGCATTCGCCGTCTGGGATTGGCACCTCAGGACCTGGTCGGAAGAGATCTTATGCAGTATCTGACCAGCCTGACCAGCCCTGACAGTAAGTTCGTCCACCGTCTGCAAACGGCATATGTCGGCGAGACGGTCGACTTCATCCTCGATTATCAGGATGCCGTATTCCAGTTTCGTTTCATTCCGTCGCTGGACTTACAGGAGTTCAAGGTCACGGGCGTGCGCATTATCGGCATTGATGTGACGGAACAGATGCGCGCGCGCGACGCACTGGTTGGCATCAATGGGCGATTAAGCCAACTGCGAAAGATCGATACGGATCTGACTGCGCGCCTGGATGAGGCACATGTCATCCAGACTGTGCTCGACAGTGTGATTGCCGAAAGCGGCGCGACTCACGGTTGTCTGGCGCTGGTGGATGGCGATGCGCTGCGTGTACACGGCGTCTGGGGAGATATACCGGGCGACTCACTGCTGGTTCGTGCTCAAGTCTGCCTTGATCGTGCGCTCGATGATGGGCGCGCCTGCGTGCGCACGCTGGATGGACACGACGCCACCTCGAACATGCTTCCGGGTCAGGGGCTGCGGATGGTGCTGCCGCTCATCTATGGCGAGAAAATCAGTGGAGTCATCGTCTTGGAGAATGCCACCGCACGCCGTCATGATGAGGATTCATTCGAATTTGTGAAATCGATCACGCTGCGCGCGGCAGCGGCGCTCGAAAACGCGCGGCTGTATTCGCATCTCAATCAGCTTTACGAGCGAGTGAGCGGGCTTGAACAGCTCAAGACAGATATGATCCGAATTGCTGCGCACGATCTGAGAAATCCGTTGACCTCGCTCAAAGGCTATCTGACACTGCTCGCGCACGATATGAGTGAAACGCTGACGACACGCCAGCAGGATTATCTGATGATGATGGAACAAACTGCGCAATCCATGCAGCGCATCATCAGCGAAATTCTGTCTTTGCAGCGTATCGAAGCCATTCATGACGATGTCGTGACCAGTCCTGTCGAAATGACCCTGCTCGTGCGGGAATTGTCCGACCGCTACGAATGGCAGGCGGCGAAGAAGTCCATCACGCTGCAACTGGAAGTCGAAGAGACCCCGATCTATCTTCTGGGAGACGAGGCGCAGCTTCGTGAGGCGGTTGAGAATCTGCTTCACAATGCCATCAAGTACACACCGGAAAACGGGCGTGTCTGCATTCGGCTTCATCAATACCGTGACCGGCTCCATTTTGAGGTTGAAGACACAGGCTATGGCATTCCGGCGGAACAGCAGGCGCGGCTGTTCCAACCCTTTTATCGCGCCAAAATTGCGGCGACCCGTCACATCGAGGGCACAGGCTTGGGGCTGCATCTGGTCAAGAAAATCATCGAGCGCCATAAGGGACAGATCCACTTCCGCAGTCTGGAAGGCGTGGGGAGCACCTTTGGCTTCGAGATACCTGTGTCTGGGGATGGGAAGGAATCCTGATCGTCGAGAAGTTGACGGGTACAGCGTGTGCCCCTAAGATCATACAGATCTACATCCAGTGGAGCACATGACCCGGTGACAAAACGCGATAGCCAATCCACCAGCACTTCTCAGCGCCCCAAGACTCCCGGTTGGGTGTCCACACTCCAGGTGGTCGGCGCTTTCCTCGCGGCGGTCATCCTGGCTATCGCCGGGCTGCTGGCGGGCACGCTGGGGATCGACGTCAGCGGGAACACGCCCGCGGCTACCGATGTCATTTTTCAGCCGCTGCCGACGCAGGTTGTGAGTCTGCCTGGGCGCGGGGTGACGCGCTTCACACTGCCGCAGGCGTTCGGGGCGGAGCGTGGGTTCTGGCGGGTGCTCTTCAGCGCGCCGACAGGAAGCAGCAACCGGGCGCTCTATCAGGGCGGCGTCGATACTGAGCTGGTGCGCGCGGTTGACGCGGCGCAGCGCACCATCGACATCGCCGCCTATGAATTCAATCTGCCTTCGGTGACCCAGGCGCTGCTCAATGCGGCGGCGCGCGGGGTTGTCGTGCGCGTCGTCACGGATGACGCGGCGGGGTTTGACGACGAAGATTCGACGCTGCGCCAGTTGGTTGAGGCGCGTGTCCGCGTGGTCATCGATGCGCGCCGCGCGCTAATGCATGATAAGTTCATCATCTTTGACAGCACGACCGTCTGGACGGGTTCGTGGAACTTCACCGTCAACGACACCTATCGCAATAACAATAACATCCTCATCCTGCGCTCGCGGGCGGTGGTCGAAAACTTCCAGGCAGAGTTTAACGAGATGTTTGACCTGCGTCTGTTCGGTCCCAGCTCGCCCAGCCAGACGCCGCGACCGGAGATCCGGCAGGATAATGTGCCGATTGAAACATACTTCGCCCCTGAAGACGATGTCCTTGCCAACATCCTTCAGGAGGTCGAACGCGCGCAGACCTCGATCCGCTTCATGGTCTTTTCGTTCACGGTTGACTCGATTGCCGAGGCGATGGTCGCACGCTGGCGGGCGGGCGCGCGCGTGCAGGGCATCTTCGAAGTGACCGGCAGCGAGACGCGCTTCAGCGAGCTGCCGCTGATATTCTGCGCGGGGATGGAAGCGCGCCAGGATGGCAACCCGTTCCGCCTCCATCACAAAGTCATCATCATCGACGATCAGACAGTGATCACAGGTTCGTTCAACATTTCGCAGAACGCCGTCGAATCCAACGATGAAAATCTGTTGATCATCACCGACCGCGACCTTGCCGCCGAATACATCGCCGAGTTCGACCGCCGCTGGGCAGAGTCTCGGCTGCCCCAGGGCGTGACCTGTCCCTGAGCGATGTACGCTGCCGTCGTCTTCGATATTCCACTGCAAAAGGCATTTGCCTATGCGGTTCCGCCTGCGCTGGCGGCTAGCGTTCAGCCAGGACAGATGGTTGAAGCGCCGTTCCGGACGACGGTTCAGGCAGGCATCATCCTGGCGCTGCACGATCACATCGAGATCGCCGATCCCAAAACGCTGACCGCGCTGCTGCATCCTGAGCCAGTGTTGAGCGAACAGCAGATCGCGCTCGCACGCTGGATGAGCGCGACCTCGCTGACGCACATTGGCATGTGCGTCTGGTCGCTTCTCCCGCCGGGTATGATGATGGCGCGCGATGTGCGCGTCACCCTGCGCGATGCCGCCGCCGCGCAGGGCAAGCTCGAACAGGAGATCGTCGCGCTCCTGCAAAAGCGCGGCAGCCTGCAGGGCAAGCAGCTTGATCTCGCGCTGCCTGGACGCAACTGGCGCGCGGCAGTGGACGATCTGGCGCGCGTGGGCGCGGTCGAAAAGGTGCCTTTTCTGCTGCCCCCACGCGCGCGCCCCAGGCAGGTGCAGGTCGCTGCGCTCGCCATCCCGCCCGCCCAGATCGACACTGCGCTGGCAAAAGTGCGCAACCCGGATGCGCTGCTCCGCATCCTGCATCTGCTGATGCGCGAGCGCGGCACGGTCGATATCGGCGTGATCTACGCGCAGGCGGACGCGACACTGGCAGACCTGAAGCGGCTGCAAAAGCACGGGCTGATCGCCCTGGGCGCACGCGAGGTGATCCGCGATTCGCTGGCGGGGCGCGAATTCGTGCCCAGCTACGCGCCCACGCTGACGCCGGAGCAGTCGCAGGCGTGGGACAGGATCGAGGAGGCGATTCGCACGCGCAGTTTTCCCGCCGATCGCGCTCTCCGGCGCGAGCAGGGGCATGAGGCGGGTGTTCCGGGCAGAGCGTTCCTCATCCAGGGCGTGACCGGCAGTGGCAAGACCGAGCTATATCTGCGCGCCATTGGCAGGACGCTGGCGCTGGGGCGGGACGCGATCTATCTGGTGCCGGAAATCGCGCTGACGGCTCAGACCGTGCAGCGCGTCGCGGCGCGCTTCCCCGGCGAAGTCGCCGTCGTCCACAGCAAACTGAGCGAAGGGGAGCGCTTTGATACCTGGCGGCGCGCGCGGCAGGGCGAGGTGCATGTGGTCGTCGGTGCGCGTTCGGCGTTGTTCACGCCGCTGCGCGATGTCGGGCTGATCATCCTCGACGAAGAACACGACTCCAGCTACCAGCAGGGGGGCGAGCAGCAGCCTCCGCAGTATCACGCGCGGGCGGTCGCGGAGGAGATGGCGCGCCTGAACGATGCGGTCGTCCTGTTGGGCAGCGCCACCCCTTCGCTCGAAACGCGCTATCGGGCGGAGCAGGGCGAAATCGAGCGGCTGGTCTTGCCGACCCGCATTCACGCTCACCAGATGCGCATCCGCGAACAGGAGGTGCAGACGGGATTGCGGGCGCGCTACGAGCGGGCGGATGCGCCGGAGGCGATGAGCATCGGGCTGCCGGTGGTCGATGTCGTCGATATGCGCGTGGAACTGAAAGCGGGCAACACCAGCATCTTCAGCCGAGCGCTGCACAGCGAAATGGCGGGCGTGCTGGCGCGCAGGGAGCAGGCGCTGCTCCTGATGAACCGTCGCGGGCAGGCGACTTATGTCTTCTGCCGCGAATGCGGCTACGTGGCGAACTGCCCGCGCTGCGATACGCCGCTGACCCATCACCGCGAGTCCCAGGTGCTCCGCTGCCATCACTGCGGTCATACGCAGACTGCGCCAACCGAATGCCCGGCGTGCGGTTCAAAGCGCATCAAGTTCTTTGGAGCAGGGACGCAGCAGGTCGAGGCGGCGGTCAAGGCGGCATTTCCTACAGCGCGGGTGCTGCGTTGGGATGCGGACAGCGCGACAACCCCGGGCGCGCACGAAGCGATCCTGCAGCACTTCATCGACCACTACGCCGACATCATCGTCGGCACGCAGATGATCGCCAAGGGCTTAGACCTGCCGCTGGTCACGCTGGTCGGCGTCATCAGCGCGGATGTCAGCCTCAACCTGCCCGATTTCCGCGCGTCGGAGCGCAGCTTCCAGCTCTTGACGCAAATGGCGGGGCGTGCCGGGCGCGGCTTGCTGGGTGGCAGGGTGATCGTGCAGACTTATGAGCCAGAGCACTACGTGATTCAGGCGGCGGCGGCGCATGATGTCGAAGGCTTCTACAAGCGTGAGCTAAACTATCGCCGGGAGCTGGGTTATCCCCCGTTCCGTCGTTTAGCGCGCATGGTCTTCAGCCACGCGCAGGAAGGGCGCGCGCGCGCCGATGCCGAACGCGCGGCGGGTGTCCTGCTGCGTCACATTCGCCAGCACGATTTCGCGGCGACCGACCTGATCGGTCCCGCGCCTTGTTTCTTCGCGCGGGTGGATACCCGCTATCGCTGGCACCTGCTCGTCCGCAGCCCCGATCCGGTCGAAGTCCTGCGCGGGTTAGACCTGCCGAGCGATTGGCATCTGGAGATCGACCCGGTGGACACGCTGTGATGCATGGGCATTACGTGGGTCACGGAATCGGGCGAAGGTTGAGCATTTCGTTGACGGCTTTGAGCAGGCGGCGCAGCTCCGCCTCGACATCCTCGCTGATGCCATCCTGAATCGCCGCCTCGCGCAGCAGGTCGCGCGCGGAACGCATCGCTTCCTCACCCTGGCGAAGCTGGGACAGCGCGGCGCGAAGCTGCGTCCGGGCGTCGCGGCTGGCGGGGTTGGTGTAATGGTTGGGGAAGTCCCAGCCGTGCAGCGTGGCGACCTGCTGCAGCCCGGCGATGAATTCTTCTATCGTCTCGATCTGCATCGCAGCACCCCGTTGCAGCAGCGCTTGCAGCGCGGTGCTGAGGGTCGGCTCAACGCCGAAATCGAGCGTCGTCACATCCTGGTAGCGCGCTTCTACGTCGTTGACCGATCCGGGTTGTGGGCGCAGCGACGACTTCTGCGGCGAAAGCCCGGTAAAGATGGAGTAGAGGATGCCGACACACAGATTGTGGATGTCCATCTGGAGGTGACGGGCGTTCTCGCGCAGGCTGCCCTCAAGCTGCCGCGAGCTGTTGAAGTCGATGATGCGCAGCACCAATCCATCCCAGTAGACATGCTCAAGCTTGTGGTCGAGATAGACGATGCCCATCTTGTGGGCACGGCGCAGCGTCTCGGAAAACTGGAGCGCCAGGGCGATGCCTTCCTCGGTCGGGAGACGCGAGCGCATCCCGGCGCGGTCGGGGCGCATGAGATAGAACAGATTGTGCGTGCGGGGTAAATGTTCCAGCCCCAGATAGGGACGCCAGCCGTTTTCCGCATAGCCGGTCATGTCGCGGATGAAACTCATCACATCGCGCCCATAGGAGACGGCGTCGCCCTGTGTGGGCGATTCGCCGACGGCATCGACATAGCCGCAGTCGGTCAGCTTGACGATGTGTGGATCGGCGTCGAGCTTGAGCAGCAGGTCGGCTTCGTTGGCAAAAGCACGGAATTCCCAGCGGATTTCCCCGTCACCCGCGATGTGTTCCGGGCGCAGCAGCTTAAACGCGATACTCTGCCTGGTGCGTAGATCATCCGCCTCCATCACGCGGGCATAATGCCCCAGGGCGAAGGTGTCGATGTAGTTATCAACGCGGTACAGCTCGGCGAGATCGGTCATGCTGCTATCCAGTATTTTAGTATATCCCAAAATTGTCGCTGATTCTTGGGATATATCAAGACCTGTATCCGGTGGTATTGCTACGATGCGTTGAGCACGCCATGCTTGCAACTATCGCCAGCTTGCATAGAATAAAGACATATACAGTGTCGGTCTGGAGCCATCTTTATGCCAACGCCTCGGCGAAAGCGCGGTCTTCGCAGTGGTTCATGCACCAGTGTGGGGCAGGTGCGTGAAAACAACGAAGACAGCATCCACCTCTCACCCCCCAATGATACCTATGTCGTTGCTGTGGTGGCAGATGGGATGGGTGGAGCGGTCGCTGGCGAAGAGGCGAGTCGCCTGGCTGTCGAAGCGGTCAAGAGTGGTTTGGCGGGGCTACCCGCAGACGACCCGGATGGCACGCTGAAGACCGAACAGGTCGCGCAGCGCTTGCGCGCTGCCATCCACCAGGGCAATGACAGCATCGTCCAGCGGTCGTCCGATAACCCGCAGCTTCGCGGCATGGGGACGACCGTGACGCTGGCATATATCCGCGCGACGCATGCCGTGATCGCGCATGTCGGCGACAGCCGCGCCTACCTTGTCAGTGATCACAGCCTTCCGCGCATCCAACAGGTCACCGCCGATCACAGTTTCGTCGATGCGCTTGTCATGGCGGGGCATCTGACGCAGGAGCAGGCGGATGAGCACCCGATGCGCCATGTGTTGTATCGGGCGCTGGGACAGATCGAAGAACTTGAAATCGACGTTTACCATACGCGCCTGCGCCCTGGTGACCGGATCGTCTTGTGTTCCGACGGACTGACGCGCCATGTCAAGCCCACGGAGATCGGCGATATCGCGCTCGAAGAAGATGAGCCTGAGGTTGCCTGCCAGCGGTTGGTCGATCTCGCCAATAAGCGTGGTGGTGAAGACAATGTCAGCGTGATTATTGTGGTGGTCGATGGTGAGTATCGACCCGATTACACGCCGCTGCTGGTGAATGTCGTGTCGCCAAATGGGCTGGACGAGGACGGCTTGGATACCACGCCGATGCCTCCACTGGAGGAGATGCTGCGCGCGCTGCCCTCGGTCGATGGGGGCGCTGCGCCATCGCCGGAGCGTGATGACCAGGCGGATACGCTGCCCGACCGCGACCAGCTCGATAAGCGGGCGCGGCTGCTGCAATTGCAATGGCTGATGGATGACGTGCTGCTGGAACCCGACCCCGGCGAACGCGCGATTTCCCGCCGCGATCTGCTGGTTCCAGCCCGCGTGGCTGCTCCTCACCGCCGCCTTGACGAAGATGGGTGGGATCAGCGCACACCCAGGCAGTAGCCAGACGGTTGTATCCGGGCGATCCATTGGGTTGCCCGGACGGTTTCACCCCATGACCGCCGCCAGATCGAATGCGGGACCCTGGGTACACGCTGCAAGATGTTCTCCCTTCACGCGCACCAGACATGACGAACACGCACCGATTCCGCAGGGGAGGGGCGGGCGAAATATCCCCCACAGATGCCCCTGCGGGATGTCTGCCCGGAGCTGTGTGAACATCTCATAGAGCCGCCGGAAGTGCCCAGGCTCATCCGCCTGCGGCACGACCGCGAAGACCTGATCCGCCCATCCAATCGTCGTCACCCGATTTGCCCAGTTCATCTCGTGGTCTCCCTTGAGGATTTCGACTTCCGGCGGGAGATGGGTCGTGCCATAGTTCGCGGCATCGCCAAGCAGGACGAGCGTGACGCTGACGCGATTCTTGAGCAGCATGTCAATCATCATGATGAGCGGCGTAGGCTCGGTATTGTAGGCGAGCAGCAGCACATTGCGCAGAGTCTTGCGGAAGCGATAGGGCTTGCCAACGATCCCCAGAAGATTGACGACCTGCCCCGGGCTAACCACCGTCGTCAGCGGGCGCTCAATCGTCAGCAGCGCTTTTGTGGCTGCGACGGGATACCACTGCTCGCGCAGATACGGGTCCCAGGTGGTGGTGGTGCGTGCCAGGAGCGATTGCCCCGGTTTGATCTCCGCCAGCCAGGGTTCGACCGCCAACTCAAGATGCTGATGTGTCTCGTTGACCTGCCGAATGCGCTCGATGATCGCCATCGCCTCTTTCACACGCTTACTCCTCTTATGCCATGTGCTGCCGCATCCACGCGACGGTATCGCGTATGGTCTCGTCGAAGGGACGAAAACGGACATTCAGTTCACGGATCGCTTTATCCGACCGCACGTTGACGTTGCTGCCAATCGTCCGCACTGCCTCGACGGTGATGAGCGGTTCGCCCCCGGTGAGGCGGGCGATCTGTTGATTGACCCAGCCAAAGGCGAGCGCAGCGGGGCGTGGCAGCGTCAGACGCGGTCCCGGCATCCCGGTCACCTGCGATAGCATGGCGGCGATTTCCGCAATCGTCCGGAACTCGCCCCCAATGATATATCGTTCACCGCTTTTTCCACACTCCACCGCCGTCATCATTGCCTGCGCGACATCACGCGCATCCACGACCATCGAGCCACCAGGGAAGGCGGCGGCAAGATTGCCGCGCAGGAAATTTTGCACGAGCTGCCCGGCACCGGTGGGTGCCGCGTCATAGGGTCCGTACATCCAGGTGGGTAGGATGAGGACGACAGGCATCTCATGAGTCTTGACGAATTCCGCGACCCGTTCCTCGCCGATCACCTTGCTGCGAAAGTAGAGGTTGTCCAGGCTGAGTCCGTTGGGCGGCGTGCTTTCGTCGCCCGGCTGACCGTCGGTGCGCTTGCCGATGACGCCTGAGGAACTGACGTAGATCGTCTTGCGTATGCCTGCGCGCTCCGCCGCATCGAGAAGCTGCATCGTGCCCGTGATGTTGATCGCTTCCAGCCTGTGCCAGTGGTCGTCGCCTGCGCCATAGTATTCGCGGAAATAGGCGGCGGTGTGGAAGAGGATGTCGCAGCCTTCGAGCGCGTCGCTGAACTTGCCCACGTCCTCCATGTCGCCCTGAACAAATGTGATCCCCTGGGTGGTGCCGAACAGCTTGCGCGCCTTTTCCTGGCTTCTGACCAGCGCCTTGACGGTGTGCCCCTGGGCGATGAGCAGGCGGACGAGGTTTCCACCCAGCAGTCCGGTTGCGCCTGTGACGAATGTGTTCATGATTGCTCTCCGTATAGATGGTCAATTATCGAACAGTGTTAAGATGTCGCCAAAAAAACGCCTCACAACATGAGGGTTCTTTGGGTACAGCAATGACGATAGCGATGCCGATGGGTTCGCTTGATGCGGGCGCACATATGGGTTCGCCCCTACGTCCACATCACCTTCCACCCGGTGAGGAGGGCGGTGACGGTATCCTGAACCAGGGCACGCCCATGACCCTTATCGAGCGGGATGCGCCCAGCGAGCGACGTGGTCACCATGCCGTTGACGGCGCACCAGTAGCTGAGGAAGGTGCCTTCCGGGTCGCGGACGGTCATGCGATTTTCGACTCCCCAGCGCTCGATCACCGCCAGCACCTGCGCCATCGCACTGAGCATGGCGGCGGGCTTATTGTCCTTATCGAGCGGACCCAGGTACGCGCCATCCAGCCCATTCATGACGCGGAACATTTCCGGGTGCTGATGGGCATAGTCCCAGTACTCGCCGGACATTTCGCGCAGCGCGGTTTCGGCAGTCTGGGCGGCGTCGATGACAGGTTGTAAACGTGCCTGAAGCTCATGGTAGCCGACATCGTTGAGCGCCCAGAGCAGGCTGTCCTTATCTGCGAAGTACTCGTAGATCATGGGCGGGCTGTACTCGATCTGCTCGGCGATCTTGCGGATCGAAACAGCCGTCCAGCCTTGCTCGGCTGCCAGCTTCCGCGCTGCGGTCAGAATTGCACTGCGCAGCGCCAGGCGTTCGCGTTCGCGTCGTTCTTTAAGTCCCATACGATGTCCTATAATCTAACAGTGTTAGATATGTTTGTCAAGCAGGGGCGCAACGCCTTGCGCCCCTACACATGATTTTCTCATGGATTGAGCGCATACACCTCGGCTCCGTCCTGCGCGAAGACGCGCGTCAGATACGGCGCATCGCAGACACAGGACTCGGTCGTGACGCGCGCATTGATGAACGGCGGACGCCAGCGGTAGAGCGTTTCGATGCTCGCCGGATTGCTGATGATCTGCGGTACCAGCACAAAATCGACTCCTTCAGCGCGCAGCAGCGCGGCGTTCGCCGTGTCCGCTGGATCGCGCCAGAAGGCGAGCAGGCGTTCCTGCGTCGGCGACAGCGTATCGACGGTGCCGACTTCGCCGCTGTCGTTATCGCGGAAGAACGGCTGCGGACGGAAGTAGATCGCCTCGCGCTCGCTGATGACCGGTGCCCAATCTGCTTCATGGGGACCCGGATGGTTGAGGATGAGTGCATCATCCGGGGTGGTCAGCTTAAGCCACTCCATCGCCGCCACATCCGCCGCCGATGAATACGCGCCGTAAATGCCGACGACGCCTCGGCTGGCGCGCAGGATTGGCTCGCGCAGGGCGATCACCGCCAGCACGACGAGGATGCCGCCCACGAGCAGCGCCGGCGCAAAGCGATGCAGCGCCGCGCCGAAGCGCGCCTGTGCGAAGCGATCCCACAGCCACAGCAAACCCATGCCGCCGAGGATGCTGTAGGGGATGATGGGCGCGTGCCAGGCGATGCTGAACGGATAGTCGTAGCGCAGGATCGGCGCGAGCAGCCCGCCGAGGAGGGTGGGCAGCAGCCCGGTCGTGGCAAAGTCCAGCGCGACGATCACCCATCCCAGCGACAGGATCGCCGCCTGGTCACGGTCGCGTATGCCGACGAGCGCGCCGAGCAGCGCCAGCGGCACGATGATGACGCCCTGGTAGATGACCATCAACCGCCAGTACTCCAGATTGCGCGCGAATGGCGAAACGATCTCTGCGCCAAGCAGATCGCGGATGCTCCACAGCCAGGGTGCGATGGCGAGCAGGGCGATCAGGGGAACGGCGACGGCGAGCATGAGCCAGACTCGCGGCGTGGGGCGCGGCTTGCCAAACCACATCGTGACCAGCCATGGCGCGTAGCCGAGCGCGAGGATGATCGTCGTATCGGGATGGCAGATGATGACCGCGCCGAGCATCAGCCCGCCAGCGATGGCATCCGCCCGTTTGCCTTCACGCAGGTAGCGCATGACGTAGATCAGGAAGGCGAAGGCGAAGACCAGCGCGAGCAGCGTGGTGAAGTGGGAGTCGAGATAGGCGGTCAGTAGCCCTGTGCCGATCAGCGTCGCCAGCGCCATCGCGCGCCCCAGGCGCTTATCGCGCATTTCGCTGCCAAAGTCATACGCCAGCCAGACGAGCAGAGTACACAGCACCGCGCTAATCGCGAACTGGATGGTGTGCAAGCCGATGTCGAGCTGCTGGTTGAGGTAGGCGGTCAGCGACGAGAAGCCCGGTGCGTAGAGATAATCGACGCTGGGCTGCCAGGGCGCGAGTGTGTCGAGCGTCCCGCCCTGGCGCATCATCAGCGCCAGATAGCCGAAACCCTGCGCGTCCGTTCCCAGGGGGGTTGGAAAGATTAACACGGGTGCAAGAAAGACCAGCGCGACAAACGCGAACAGCAGCAGGTCTCGCGGTCCCGTCCAGCCTTCCAGGAAATCCCCGATGGCGACGCCGCGTTCTTCGGCGCGCTTTTGCCCCAGGGTGAGCGTGCCGAAGAGAAAGATGCTCGTCACCAGCGCGAACAGCAGGTAATCGACGACGATGCTTTGCCAGCCAAAGAGGGCGGCAATGAAGAGCGACCCGCCGATGACGAGCGCCAGCGAAAGCGCGGCGGCGAGACCGATGCGCGGCTGCCGCGTGACCCAGGCGGGCGAGAGCATCGCGCCCGCGCCGACGATGACGGCAGCAAAAATGAACCAGACCAGTAACGGCATAATCGCCCTTTGATTGAAAAATATGCGAAACCGCGAAGGCGCGAAGAACGCGAAGAAGATCTGATTAATCTTCGCGTTCATCGTGTCATCGCGGTTATCCCTCTTCGTCTTTGCTGTCTTCGCCTGCGCCGAGCAGGCGGCGATAGGTCGCCTGGAAGGTGAGCGCGTCGGCGGTGTGAAATGGCTCCGGCGCTTCGATGGCTGCTGTGCCCGCTACACCGTAATCGATGAACGCTTGCAGCAGCTCGCGGTAGCGCAGGTCTGCTTCGTTGAGCGGCAGATGCTCCTTCTCGCCTTTGGCGGTGTAGGCAATGCCGCTGATGTGAAAGTGCAGCCGCTTCATGCCTTCTTCACCCAGTGTATCCCGCACCCGTCCGAGCGCGTCGGCGAATTCGGCATAGCTGTTGAAGCTCCCATCGCCCGCGCGGGCGTGCAGATGCGCCCAATCGATGCAGGGCAGCACGCCAGGGACTTCCTTGCTGAGTTGGACGACTTCGTCCAGGTTGCCGAACATCGCGCCTTTGCCCATCGTCTCCGGGCGCAGATTGACCTGGACGCCTTCTTCGCGCAGGATGCCCGTGATCTCGATCATCTTCTGCTTCGCGCGCTCGTAAACCTGCTCCGGCGGCTGACTGTGATAACTGCCGGGGTGAAAAACGATGTCGCGCGCGCCTGCCAGATAGCCTTTGCGCGCCGCCGCCAGCAGACGCGCGTCGCTCTTTTCCATCAGTTCCGCCGTCTGGCTGTTCAGGTTGATGAAGTAGGGCGCGTGGATGCTGAGGGTGATCCCAGCTTTCTCGCCCGCAGCTTTGATCTGCGCGCACATCTCATCGCTGACGCGCACACTCTGCACCCAGGCGATCTCCAGATGCTGCAAGCCCAGCTCGCGGATGTGATGGATGGCGGCAATGGTGCCGCTTTCGCGCGTCGTCTGTGGTGAACCGACTGTCCCAAAGCGGATGGCATCTGTTTCCAAACGAAACCGTCCTTGTTTGCGTATACTCTACAGAAAGCCGTGCGAAGTGCGTGGTGCGCAGTACGAAAAAGCTCATTTGAGTCTTTTCACATCGCGCACAATTCTGCCAATTGTAGGCGAGCCGTCAAAAGTTGAAAGTGCAGACTGACAAGTGGACACCCTGAAGATGTCTGAATCGCGCCATTTTCGGCGCAACGCGCTGCTGACCAGTTTCGTCGCTTTTCTGCTGGTCTTTGTCCTGTGGAATGTCGAGGCGGTCAGCTTTCTTCTCTATCCGCTGCGTTTGTTCGTGACGTTTGTCCACGAAAGCGGGCACGGGCTTGCCGCGATTTTGACGAGCGGGTCGCTCAACAGCTTCGTCGTCAATTCGAACGGCAGCGGCTACGCACTCACGTCGGGTGGCAGCCTCGCCGCGATTCTGCCCGCGGGATACCTGGGCGCGGCGTTCTTTGGCGCGCTGCTGTTTTATCTGACGAATACCGTGCGCTATACGCGGGTCATCGCCTTCGCGCTGGGCATCGGGTTGATCGTGTTGACGCTGTTCTATACGTGGTCGTCGCCGATCGCGCTGCTGGTCGGTTTGGTCAGCGGCGCGCTGTTGGGCTTGCTGGGCTGGAAGGGTGGCGGGGTGCTTAACCTGCTCGTCCTGAACACGCTTGCCGTTGCGACCGCGTTGAATGCCGTCCTCGATCTGGTCGGGCTGATCGGCAATGCGGACGCCAGACTAGGCGCGGCGCGGAACGACGCGGCAGCCTTCAGCGCAGCCGTCGCGCCCTTGATTCCGCCCGTCGTCTGGGTCGTGGCGTGGGTCGGGATTGCGCTGGCGGCTCTGGGTGCGGCGCTCTACTACAGCATCATTCATCCGCTGCGACGAAACCTTGATGATTGGAATCCGTAGGGGCGACCCCTAAAGGGACTTCCGCGCTGCTCCGCGCGCGGTCGCCCATGGGTCGCCCCTACTGTCGAACCTATAGTTGTGAATTAATTCACAAATGCGTTACTGCCCAGGCAGCAGGTCGTGAACCGGGTAATCCGTCGGGAAGTACTTTAAGTTATAGGTCGTGACGTTGACCCCGTCGGGATTGCGCAGAATGTTGAAGTTGCAGCGTCCCGTCAGTTCGGGGTTCTCCGTGCCGGGTCCGTAGTCATCATAGCCGTCAAAATGTGGCTCGCTCCACGACAGCTTATACTCGACTTCGTAATGCCCCGGCTGCAAATTGCCGACCGTCGATTGGAAGAAGACCCAGGTATTCACGCCGCCGCGCCGACCCGGCTCGCTGCGCGTGACGTTATCCAGCAGCGCGGTATTCAGGCGTACCGAGTACTGCGCGGTCGCCAGGTGCTGATCCATCTGGGCGCTGGTGCGTGTGAACCACGACCAAAAGATCGTCACGCTGTCGGTGTCATAGACGAGACCCGGGGTCGCCAGTTGGAAGCCATCGCATTCGGCGAAGACCAGCCCCGGCGTTTGCGAACGGAACTGCAAGCTGGGGCGCGCGCCGACGAAGACCACCTCTTCTTGTTCCAGGTTCGGGTTGAGGAAACCGCTGCCCGGCGCGAGGATGCGCACCGCTGCGCTTGCTCCGCTGCCGGAGGGCGCGCCTGACCCGGTATCGACGCTGGACGCGGCGGCATTCTGCGGGTTGGAACAGCCGTCATTCACGTCGTTGACGGTCGTCTGGAAGTCGACGCTGCTGCTGTTGGTGTCCCGCGCAATTAGCACGCGCGCGCTGCCCGTCGCGCCCGCGCCGAGGGTCGCCCCGTTGGCATACGGCAGGCGCTCGCTGACGGCATAACTGCCATCCACCGAGAGCTGGCGCAAGGACGAGAGCGCGTTGCCTGCGCCGCCGGCACTATCGAAGAGCTGGTAATAAATATCCCAGCCTGCCAGCAGCGTGCCGCTGACGTTGATGACACCCGCATCGCCGCAGGCGACATAGTTGATCTGGACGCTGTTGGCGTTTTCCTGTGCCGACACCGGCGCTGCGATCATGACCAGAACGACGAGGATGATGATCGCGTTCCAAAAACGCTTGTTCACGCGATACTCCTTTTGCTTTGGGATGCCTGCCATTGGCGGGCATCGGCGGTCTCAGATGGTGCGCCGATTGTAGCATAGCCTGGCGTGGTGCGCTCCCTACCCCGGCTGACGTTTTACCGCCGAATCGCCCACAAAAAAGCGCGATTCGCATCGGCGCATGACGATCCGCGATCACTCACGATCACCATAGGGGGGTGATCATGGTTCAGGAATCGTCAGAAGATCGTTAGGGGGGCGTATTCGGATCATGATCAATCATGATCATTAACTAGGGTTAAATTTGGGATAATTTGGGATAACGTCCCTAGCGCGTCTGAATCGCCTGTTCCAACCGCCCCAACCCCTCCATCAGCATCCCTGGCGAACAACCGAAGTTGAGCCGCGCAAAGCCCGCGCCCCCTTGCCCAAAGGTTTCACCTTCGTTCAATGCCACCTTTGCCTTCTCCAGGAAGAACGCGGCAGGTTTCTCGATCCCGATCTCGCGGAAATCCAGCCAGGACAGATAAGTCGCCTGTGGGCGCGTGACGGCGACACCCGGCAGATGCGTCTGGACGAATTCCACCATCATGTCTCGATTGATCGTGAGTTGTGCCAGGAGTGCCGTCAGCCATTCGTCGCCGTGACGAAAAGCCGCCTCTGCCGCCACGTAGCCAAGATTGTTCGTCAGCGCGCCGAAACCGAACTTTGCCATGCGCAGCTTTTGACGCAGTTCGGCGTCGGGGATGATGGCGGCGGCGCAGCCCAAGCCAGGGATATTGAATGCCTTGCTCGGCGCGACCAGTGTGATGCTGCGCGCTTCGATCTCTGGCGCGAGCGAGGCAAGCGGGATGTGCTGCGACTCCCCCAGGGTCAGTTCGGCATGGATTTCATCGGAGCCCAGGATCAGGTTGTGCTGCTCGGCGACCGCCGCCACCTGCAGCAGTTCCTCGCGGGTGAAGGTGCGCCCTGCCGGGTTATGCGGATTGCAGAACAGCAGCAGGCGCGAGCGTTCAGTGATGGCTGCGCGCAGGACGTCCGCGTCCAGCGTGTAATGCATCAACTGCCCCTCGCGGTGCAGAGTCAGCGGCGCGTCCTGCTGCTGGCGGTCGTGCAAGTGACAGACATGCAGGAATGGCGGATAGATCGGCGGCGTGATGACGACGCCATCACCGCGTTCGCCGACGACATGCGCGACGAGATTCAGCCCGGCGACCAACCCAGGCAGCAGCACGATCCAATCGGGGTTGACCTGCCAACCGTAGCGCGCCGCCTGGCGTTCGGCGATGGCTGCGCGCAGCGAGGGCGAATCTTCCTGGTAGCCGAAGACGGGGTGTTCGAGCCGGGCGCGCAGCGCCTCCATGATGGCGGGCGGGACGCCGAATTCCATATCCGCCACCCACATCGGCAGCACATCCTCGCCGTACATCGTCCACTTGACGCTGTGGGTGCCGCTGCGGTCAACATTCTGAGTGAAATCGTAAACAGGCATTGCGTTGAGTCCATTCTCAATACTGCTGCGGGTGCGTGGTGCATGGTGCGTGGTGCGACGTGCGAGGTGCGTAGTGCGAAAAAACAAACCCCGCCTGTCGCTCATGTAATGCACGTACACACTTCGCACGGCTAATCAAACCAGATGATGTTCGTCCAGGCGAGTTCGCCGTGACGGTCGCGGATGGTGACGCGGCAGTAGGGGCTGCGCCAGCGCTTGAGCGAAATCTCGCCCTCGATCAAGCCATTGCCGTGCAGCGTGTGCGCTTCGGGTCCCTTGCCGGTGACCATGATCTGCTGGGCAGGCGAGCAGCGCACATGGACTTTGTCGCCGGGAATGATCTGGACATCGAAAAACTGTGGACCCGTGCTGTTGTAGGTGTCGCCCGCCTTGAGCGCATCGAGGATCGCCTGCGGCGTCAGCTCTTGCGCCTTGACCCACACCCAACCGCGCAGCAAGTCCTGATGGCGGTCGTGAAAATGGGCATCGTCCGTCGCGAGCGCGCTGTAGCGATGTCCGAGCGCCGCCAATCGATCCACGATGTGCCATGAGTAGAGTCGGTCGTTGTGGTCGGCGGAGATACCATTGACGATCTCGATGGCGTGGACGGGACCGAGCGAGAGGATGTCCGCCTCGCCCAGGTCGTACCAGGCGGGATGGGCGGCGGTGACGAACGCCCCGGCATCGAGCGCGCGTTTGGCGATCTCGGGTCCTGTTTCTCCCGGCAGCGGGCGGGCGAAATCGCTCGGCAGACCATTGGCGAGGATGTGCCACATTTCGCCGATCTCGGTCTTGCCCGCGTGCAGTTCCGCACCCAGGATGGTGATGAAGTTATCGTCCCAGCACAGGCTGGTATCGGTGATCGGATAGCCATACTGATCGAGGAAGTGGTCGGTAATCGAGAGGAAGTGGTAACCCATTTCACGGTAGAAACGGCAGACCTCGTCGGGCGATTTGCGCCCATCGGAACGTGTTGAGTGTGTATGCAGATTGCCGCGATAAAAGCGACCCGGTTTGTCGAACGGGAGGTACTGCATGAGCGCGCGACGCTTTCTGTTCATGATGTCGAGTAGGCAGATTGTCATTGTAACGTGCAATGCGCGTGAAGAAAATTGAAACACGAAGTGACGAAGGTAACGGAGGTGCACGGAGAAAATCTGCTCAAATCCTTCGTGTTCCTTCGTTTTCTTCGTGCCTTCGTGTTAAAAATAGAGCAATGCGTTATGCGATTCTGTTGTTATTGTAGGAGGCGAAATTATGACGCAGGTTTTAGGCATCGACATTGGTGGCAGCGGCATCAAGGGCGCGCCTGTTGACATTGAGACGGGGCAGCTCCTCGCCGAGCGTCTCCGACTGATCACCCCCGATCCTTCGACGCCAAAGGCATGTGCGGACTGTATCGCCGAGATCGCCAAACACTTCCATTGGGATGCCCGCATTGGCTGCGGCTACCCCGGCGTGGTCAAGAATGGCGTGACGCTGACGGCGGCGAACGTGGATGAAGGGTGGATCAACCTGGACGCCAAGACGCTGATCGAACATGCGACGCAGTGTAAGACCAGCATCGTGAATGATGCCGACGCCGCCGGGCTTGCCGAGATCCGCTTTGGGGCGGGGCGCGAGGTAAAAGGGCTGGTGATGATGATCACGCTCGGCACAGGCATTGGCACTGCGCTGTTTGTGGATGGCAAGCTGGTGCCGAATACCGAGCTGGGACACCTGGAAGTGCGCGGCAAAGACGCCGAGCTGCGCGCCAGCGACCGCGCGCGCGTCAAGAAAGACCTGTCGTGGAAGGATTGGGCGAAACGGCTGGATGAGTATCTGGTTGTGGTCGAGCGGCTGTTCTGGCCCGACCTGATCATCGTCGGCGGCGGCGCGAGCAAGAACCACGAGAAGTTCATCCCGTTCCTGTCCATCCGCACGCCGATTGTCCCGGCGCAGATGTTTAATGACGCGGGCATCGTCGGCGCGGCGCTGGCGGGCATGGAATTGGCGGTCGATTACCCGAAATAGAAAACGGGGGCATTTGCCCCCGTCCTGCTAACTGCCGTTCTTGTTGAAGTTGTTTCCGCCTGCACCGAAGATGCGCCCCGGCAACTTAATGCCGTACTGCTCAAAGCGATCCACGAACTTGGGACGGAAGCCAGTCGGCTCCAGCTTGCCGCCGCCTTCGTGTGAATAACCCTGCCCGGTGAAGCCCGGTGTGCGGTAGACGAAGACATCCTGGATGATGACTTGTTCGCCTTCCATGCCCTGAATCTCCGAGATCTGCACGACTTTGCGGCTGCCATCGCGCAGGCGCGCCTGCTGGATGATGAGATCGACCGCGCTGACGATCTGACGGCGGACGACATTGAGCGGCAGATCCATGCCCGCCATCAGGCACAGGGTTTCCAGTCGCCCGACGCAATCGCGCGGGTTGTTGCTGTGGACGGTCGTCAGCGAGCCATCGTGCCCGGTGTTCATTGCCTGGAGCATATCGAGCGCTTCACCCCCTCGGCATTCGCCGACGACGATGCGGTCGGGGCGCATGCGCAGGGAGCCTCGCACCAGTTCGCGGATCGAGAGCGAGCCGATCTTGCCGTCGCCGTTCGGGACGGGCGGAGCGGTTTCCAGACGGACAACATGCCGCTGGTTGAGTTGCAGTTCCGCAGCGTCTTCGATGGTGAGGATGCGTTCGCTGTCCGGGATGAAGCTGCTCAGGATGTTGAGCAGGGTCGTCTTACCGCTGCCGGTGCCGCCGCTGACGACGCAGTTCAGGCGCGAAATGACGCAGGCTTCCAGGAAATCGGCGACATCTTTGGTGATCGACCCAAAGCTGACCAGATCTTGAATCGTCAGGCGCTTCTCCGGGAACTTGCGGATGGTGATGGTCGTGCCATTCAGCGCGGAAGGCTGTGAGACGATGTGTACGCGCGAGCCATCCGGCAGACGCGCATCGACCATCGGATGCTGGCGGTCGAGCGTGCGCTGGAGCGGGCGAATGATACGCTGCGCTGTCCACAGCACATGCTCTTCGTCGTCGTAGACCAGGTCGGTCTCGGTTAGCTTGCCCTTGTGTTCGGCATAGATGGTGTCGGGTCCGTTGACCATGATCTCGGCGCAGGAACGGTCGCGCACGAGCGAGTCTATCGCGCCAAAACCGAGGACATCATCCAGGATTGCCTCGCTCAACTGCTCGAATTCGTCATCCGAAAGGCGCAGCCCCGTATTCTCCTTCGACATCTGCTCAAAGATGCGACGCAGTCGATCCACGATCAGATGCTCGCGGTCTGCTTCGCCGCGCTCCCAGCTATCGGCTTCGTCCGGGTGACGCAGGACTTTGCCACGCAGTACCTTGCGCAGCGCCGACAGTTTTGAGGGCAGCCGCCGCTTTCCATCATCGGGCACATTGCGCTTTTTGGACGACACGGGAGCCGGCGCGAACTCTTGCGCAGCCGATTTGCCGCTGCCGTTGTGTTTGCCGTTTGTCGTCGTGACTGTAGGGGGTGGGGCGGGCGCGGTCGGTGTTTCTGCGAAGCCGCTGCCACGGGCTTCCGGTTCGCTCATGCGCGTCTCCGGCACATCGCTGCGATGGGCAGCATCGCGTTTCGACGCATCTCCAGCGGACTCTGGCGCTGGTGGGGGATAAGCAGCATAGGGATTGCCCGCGTCCGGATCGTCGGCGGGGTTGTAGAAGTCGTCGGCGGATACGCCGCCGCCTATCGGGGCGGTCACGGCGAAGTGGCTGGGAGAAGGAACATCGTCAAAGGGCGGGTCGTCGTCGAACGACGGCTCCTCCAGCTCAAACGAGTCGGCTTCGCGGTCCGCTGCTGACGCATGCAAGGCGGCTTCGCGCTGTGCTTGTTCACTGAGTTTGCGTTGTAAAAATGAAGGCATCCTACCCGCCTCAATCCACTGGTGATGAAACCTTATGTGATTCTAAAGTCAAGACGGTGTTACGGCGCATTAAGGGTTTAATGATCGGGACTCTCTGTGGACTTCCAACACTGGCACATCAGGCTATAATCATCAGGATGTTTCCGCACGAAGGGTGCGCCGTGACCATAATTCGTGACGACCAACTCGATATCATCAGCTATAACCCGCAGCAGACCGCGCGTCTTGGCATGCGTCTTGGCGCGCTGCTGGAGGTTGGCGATGTTATCTGTTTGTCGGGCGACATGGGCGCGGGCAAGACCATGTTTGCCAGTGGCGTTGGTAAAGGTTGGGGCGCAGAGCCGCCGCTGACCAGCCCGACCTACAACCTCGTGCATGTGCATCGCCGCAAGAAAGATACGGTCAAGCTCTTCCATCTGGATTGCTACCGCCTGTCAGATGTGCTGGAAGCCGAGACCATCGGGTTGGACGACATTCTAAACGGTGCGACCATCTCCATCTTCGAGTGGCCCGAGCATATCAAGGAAGCGCTGCCTACCGAACGTTTGTGGATAGACATCCGCATCGTGGAGACAACGCGCCGCAGCATCGTGCTGGAAGGCGCGGGGAAGCGCTATCAAACGCTGATCGGACTGTTTCGTGCGGCTGCATTGGGCAGCAAAGACAAAAGCTTAAAGCCATAACGCCGTTCGACGGCAAAAGTGATCCGAAATGCTGCTTGCTATCGATACTGCAACGAACATCTCTACGCTGGCGCTGCATGATGGACACGCGCTTGTGGGCGAAGAAGCATGGCGCTCCCCCGGCAACAGCCACGCGACGGAACTCGCGCCGTCGATCCAGCACCTGTTGGGGCGCTGCGGCGTGGGCGTGCCTGATCTGACCGCACTGGCGGTTTGCAGCGGTCCTGGCTCTTACACAGGCTTGCGCATCGGCGTCGCGCTGGCGAAAGGGATCGCGTCCGCGCGCAAGCTGCCACTGGTCGGCGTCGCGTCGCTCGACATCCTCGCTTATGGTCATCCGCAGGTGCCGGGCGGATTGGTCACGGTCATCCAGGCGGGGCGCGGGCGCGTGATCGCCGGGGCGTACCAATGGCGTAAGGGGCGCTGGAAGGCGCGCAACGAGCCGCTGCTGATGACGTGGGATACGCTGATCGCCACGATTGATGGTCCCGCGACGATTACTGGCGAGATTGACCACGACGGACACGCCGCGCTGATCGCGGCTCAGGGGGAGGGCGTCCCGGTGACGATAGCGTCTGCTGCCCATCGCCTGCGACGTGCCGGGTTTATGGCGGAGGAAGCGTGGACGCGCCTGCGCGGTCACGAGACGGATTTCCCGGCGGCGCGGTTGGTTCCTGCCTACATCAAAACGAAAGACCTGCCCTGAACGATGACCTCGCTCAATCTGCGCTATATGCGCACCTCGGATATTGCGCAGGTCGTCTCAATTGACCAGCAGTCATTCAATCCACCCTGGACGGCGCGTTCGTATGATTACGAAATCCGCGAGTCGCAGTACAGCCACATGATCGTGCTGGAGCAGGTCGAGAACTCGTCCAGGCTGCCGGTCTGGCAGCGCTGGTTTGGCACGCGCCCAACGGCTGTGCATCGTATCCTGGCATATGGCGGCTTGTGGAATATCGTGGACGAGGCACACATCAGCACCATCGCCACTCATCCGTCCTATCGTGGGCGCGGGCTGGGCGAGGTGGTATTGGCGGCGATGGTCGCGAAAGCCCTCCACTATCAGGCGGCGTATGTGGTGCTGGAGGTGCGCGTCAGCAACGTTACGGCGCAGAACCTCTACCACAAGTACGGCTTCAGGATTGTCGATACGAAAAAGGGTTACTACCACAACAACGGCGAAGACGCCTATGACATGCGGCTGGAATTCAAAGATGCATCCGTCGTCCGCGCGTTCCATGAGCGTCACAGCGCCCTGCGTCAGCGCATTCCGCACAGCGACCATTACACGCTGGCAGAGAGACCGCGAAATTAGAGTGCGAGGTGCGAAGTGCGCAGTGCGAACAAACACGACCGGTGTGTCGAGGCGGCATTCAGCCCGCCCGAGAAATGCTTTTTCGCACCTCGCACTGCGCACCTCGCACATACCTTTCGAGCATATGCATCCACGCAGGGTTCACCGACACTGTACCCGTACGAACGCCCCGCCGCCGCGCGCCTTTGGCTGGAGCGTGACCATCATCGATTGGCGGACCGCGCCGGGCACGGGCAGCAGATCGACTTTCTGCAGCAGCCGCGCAAGGACGACTTTCGCCTCGTAGAGCGCGTAATTCATGCCGATGCAGGTGCGTTCGCCGCCGCCAAACGGCACGAAGCTGAACGCCTCGTGGCTTTCGAGAAAGCGCTCCGGTTTGAAGTCTTCCGGCGCGTCCCAGAACTCCGGATGCCGATGGGAGAGGTAAATTGAATAGCCGAGCCGCTCGCCCGCCTCGAAGGCGTAGCCGTTGAAGTTGGTTGGCTCGACTACGCGGCGGTTGCCGAGGTGCGCGGGCGGGTACAGGCGCAGCGTCTCATCAACCACGCAGCCGAGATACGTCAGTTTGCCCAGGGCTGCCATGTCCGGTGCGGCGTCGCCCAGGACGGCGCGCACTTCGTCGCGCGCCTGCGCCTGGATGTCCTGCCGCTGGCTGAGGACATAGACCGCCCACGACAGCAGCGCGGCGATGGTGTCGTGTCCGGCGACGATCATCGTCATGACCTGGTCGCGCACCTGCTCGTCGCGCAAGCCAGGCGTACGGACGAGGACGCCGAGCAGGTCTTCTCCCTGCGGCATCTCGCGGCGGGCGCGGATGATGCGGTAGAGATATTCATCGAACAGGGCGCGGGCGCGGGCGACACCGGGCTGCGGGATACCCGGCAAGACCATCCACCAGCCCGGCGAAATGAAGCGCAGCAGCCGCAGCAGCGGATTCCACAGGCGCGCGATTTCCGGCGCGAAATCGACCTCGAACAGCGTCTTCATGACGATGTTCAGCGTGATCCTGCGCATCTCGACCGCCATGTCGAGCACCGCTTCGTCCGCCCATCCGGCAATCGCGCGGTCGGTCAGCGCGGACATGGTCGCCAGATAGCCGCCGATCGCGCGCTTGTGCAGCAGCGGGTTCGCCAGCGCGCGGGCGTCATCGTGAACGGCGCCATCTTCGACCAGCATCCCATGCCCCAGAAGCTGCGCGACCGGATCGCCTTCGGTACGCCAGGCGAAATTGTCTTTGGCGGTCACCAGCACGAAACGGTTGGCATCGGGGCTGGCGACGATGATGGGTGAAAAGCCGGGAAGTGACAGGCGAAAGACATCGCCTGTTCCTCTGTGGAAGGCGACGAGCGCGCTCATGATGCTGCGCTCACGGAGCATCAGGCGCAGCGCATGGTTGGCGGTCGCCTGGTCGGGTTTTGGGACAGACGGCATAAACTTAAGGAAGTCCAGATAGAAATGCTGGGCAATTGAACCGCAAACCGCCCACGAATGCCAATTATATCGGGTAACGTATGCCTGGCGTTCATGGCGTCATAGCGGTTGATTGGACTGAACCGCCATCACGCAAAGGGCGCCAAGAGAAGATATATTGAGCAGATGTTGTCTTTCTGAGCAATCGCAACATTCGTCTGCTCTTTCGCGTATACAGTGCGTGTCCGTTATATTGATGACTTGATGTTCATGATGGGGGAAGTATGGCGACGATGACACAGACGGGCGGGCAGACGGCGGCTGTCCGACGGATTTCGGGGCATCCTGCTGGCGGACTGGGGTTCGACTGGGCGTTTATCATTCTGTCTGGGATCTTCATCGCGGGCTTGTGGGTGGATGGCTGGGCGCACTTTCACGGGTTGGTTGACGACAGCTTCTTCACGCCCTGGCACTTCCTCTTTTACAGCGCGTTTGGTCTGGTCGCGTTGTTTACGGGCTGGCATCAGTGGCGCAATGTGCAGAAGGGACACGCCTTCACGCAGGCGCTGCCTGTTGGATACTGGCTGTCGCTGCTGGGCGTGGCGCTGTTCGCCGTCGGCGGATTGGGTGACATGATCTGGCATACGCTGTTCGGTATTGAAGATGGGAGCGAAGCACTCACCAGTCCGACGCACATCATGCTCGCCATCGGGATGGCGCTGGTCTTCACGGGTCCGCTGCGGGCGGCGTGGGCACGGACGGGCGGGCGCGGATGGCGCGAACTGGGTCCTTCGATCCTGGCGGTGACGATGGTCTTTGCGCTGGCGGCGTTCTTCACCAGCTACGCCAACCCGATGCTTCAGGTGCAGGCGGCGAGCTTTGGGCGCGGCGAGACGCAGGATTTGGGCGTGATCGCGGTGCTGTGGCAGGCGGCGCTGCTGGCGGGCGCGTCTCTGCTGCTCGTCTCGCGCTGGAAGCTGCCGTTCGGCGCGTTTACCGTGATGTTCGGGCTTCATGCGCTGCTGATGACAATTCTCAACGACTTTTTTCTGCTCATCCCCGGCGCGCTGGTCGCGGGGTTGATCGCCGATGTGCTGGTGTTGTCACTGCGCCCGTCACTGGCACGCCCGAACGCATTTCGCGTATTTGCGTATGCCGTGCCTGCGGTCTACTACGCGCTCTACTTCGTCACCATCGAAGCTGCGGCGCGCGTGACGTGGAGCATTCACGTCTGGTCGGGCGCGGTCTTCCTGGCGGGCATGGTCGGGTTGTTGATAAGTTTGCTGCTGGTCGCGGGACGGGATGGCGCTCTCAGCGATGCCCCTGTCCAGATTTCTTAGGCGAGCGGTTTATCCCTGGTGATTCTGGCGTCATGGCGGTTCAATACGTTCAGCCGCCATGACGCCAGGGACGCCAATGTTAGAAGCGGAAGTGGACGAAGATGCGCCCGAAGTTCTTGTCGTCCTTCTCGATGCGATGGAAGACCTTTTTGACGTGCGGCTGGTTGAGGAAGCGCAGCACCTTCTTCTTGAGCTGCCCGCTGCCCTTGCCGGGGATGATCTCGACCAGCTCGATCTTCTTTTCGACCGCCTCGTTGATGATGCGCTCCAACTCGCGGTCGATCTTCGCGCTGTCGTTGTAGATCGCGTGCAGGTCGAGTTTCAGTTTTGCCATAATCTATCCTTGTGCCTTCATAAACGTCTCGACTGCCGCGCGCGTCGGCAGCGCGGGAATCGCCCCTTTTTGCAGCGTGGCAATCGCGCCGACGGCGTTGGCGAAGCGCAGCATTTGCTCCAGCGGCGGGTCGTCAATGCCCTGTTCGAGGATGCCCGCCAGCAGCCCGGCGACGAAGCCATCGCCCGCGCCCGTCGTATCCACCGCCGTGACGCTGTAGCCCGGCACATCGACCGAGTGCGTGCGCGTGTACGCCGACGAGCCACCCGACCCGCGCGTGACGACGATCAGCCTGAGGGCGTCGCGCCAGAGCGGGGTCACGTCCTGCCCGCCCGTCAGGAATTCCAGCTCTTCTTCGCTCACCTTCAGGATCGTGGCGAACTCCAAGCCTTCGAGCATCCCCGCTTTGGCGTCCTCGGCGCTGCGCCACAGCGACAGCCGCAGGTTGGGATCGTAGGAGATCATCAGCCCTTTGTCTCGTGCATGGCGCAGGGCGGCGAGCAGGGCGGAGCGGCACGGCTCGTCGATCAGCGTGATCGAACCATAATGGAAGATCTTCGCGCGGTCGATCACGTCATAGGCGACATCTTCCGGTCGCATGAGCATGTCGGCGCTGGGGTTGCGGTAGAAGCTGAAGCTGCGCTCGCCATCGGCACGCAGCGAGACGAACGCCAGCATGGTGCGCGCCTCCGCCGAAAAGCGCAGCCCGCTCACGTCGATGTTGTCATGCCGCAGCACCTCCGCCAGATGATGCCCGAACGGGTCATCGCCGACCTGCCCCAGGAAGGACGAAGGCACGCCCAGCCGCGCGACGGCGACCGCGACATTGGCGGGCGCGCCGCCCGGCGCTTTGATGAAGCCGCTCGCCTCGCCGACGGTGACACCGCTTTCCAGCGCGACAAAATCGATCAGGAGTTCGCCCATGCTTACGACCGACATGCAAGAGTCCTTTTCCGCAGAAGATGATTTCGCGGCATAATGTAACCGTTCATGTGGAGAATCTGCCAGATTACAGTTGGTTTTAGAGCATTTGTGCTATACTAGGATTTCAGTCTCAGCACTCAGTACCCAGTTCTCAGCACTGATCATGGAGAATTGCCATGCCGTTTATCGAAGCGCCCACGACATTCTATATGGGTCGGCGTTACGACCCCGCCGAACACAAGCTGACGGATGAAGTCGTCTACTACGACTCGCGCGATCTGACGACGCACGCCGTCGTCGTCGGCATGACGGGCAGCGGCAAGACAGGCTTGTGCATCAGCCTGCTCGAAGAAGCCGTGTTGGATAACATCCCGTCGATAGTGATCGACCCGAAGGGCGACATCACCAATCTGATGCTGACCTTCCCCGACTTCCGCGCGGAAGATTTCGTCCCCTGGGTGAATGTCGATGACGCCCGCCGCGCCAAGATGAGCGTGGAGGACTACGCCGCCGACACCGCCCATCGCTGGAAGGAAGGTCTGGCGAGTTGGGGCATGGTGCCGGAGCGCGTCGCCTGGCTGAAGTACGCCGCGCGCTACAGCATTTATACCCCCGGCTCGGACGCGGGATTGCCTGTGAGCATCCTGGCGTCGCTGCGCGCCCCGCGCGAAGGCTGGCAGCCGGGCAATGAAGAGGGGCTGCGTGAGAAGATCAACGGCGTCACAACCGCGCTGCTGGCGTTGGTCGGGCGCGACGCGCAGCCTGTGCAGGATCGCGAGCATGTGTTGATCGCCAACATCTTCGAGGCGGCGTGGCGCAGCGGGCAGGATCTGACGCTGGAGGACATCATCCTCCAGGTGCAGAAGCCGCCCTTCCACAAGCTCGGCGTCTTTCCGCTGGACGAGTACATCTCGGAAAAGGCGCGCCTGAAGCTGGCGATGGAGATGAACAGCATCGTCGCCGCGCCGTCTTTCCAGTCGTGGATCAACGGCGACCCGTTGGACATCCAGAACCTGCTCTACCAGCCCGACGGCAAAGCGCGCGTGTCGATTTTTTATACCGCGCATCTGAGCGAGGCAGAGCGTCAGTTTGTCATCACGCTGCTGCTGGAGACGATGCATGGGTGGATGCGCGGCTTGAGCGGCACGACCAGCCTGCGCTGCCTGCTGTACATCGACGAGATGTTCGGCTACTTTCCACCCTACCCGCGCAACCCACCGACGAAAGAACCGATCCTTCGCTTACTCAAGCAGGCGCGCGCTTTCGGCATTGGCTTGATCCTGGCGACGCAGAATCCGGCAGATCTGGATTACAAGGGGTTGAGCAACGCGGGGACATGGTTCATCGGGCGCTTACAGTCCGACCAGGACAAAGAGCGCGTGGCGTCGGGGTTGCAGTCGCTCGCGACCGTCAGCGATGACCTGAGTCTGCGTGATGTGCGAACCCTGATCTCGGACATCGAGCCGCGAGTCTTCCTCATGCACAATATCCACGACCAGGGCGGACCCGTCTTCGTGCATACGCGCTGGGCGATGAGCTACCTGCGTGGTCCCTTGACGCGGCAGCAGGTGCAGGTGCTGATGGCGGAGCAGCGGGCACAACTTCTGGCATCGTCCGGTGCCTACGTGTCGTCGACGCCGAGTTATGCCTATGTGCAGACGGGCAGCGCGCCGCTCCATAATCCAAAGATGCCGGCGCATGATCCATCCCTGCCGCCGATGACGCTGCCGGAAATGCCGCCGCATCTGCCGGAGTTCCCGACGCAGACCGCCTATCCCGATGCCGCTTATGCCGCATATGGGGCGACTGTCTCCGCCTCCGCGACCCCGCCGCCGGTTCCGTCCGGTTCGACCAACATGACGATGCGCAGCACCAACGCGCCATCCGGCTACTCGGCAAACCCACCGCCGCTTTCTGGCGCGGTTTCGCAGTACTATCTGCCCGCCGAGATTTCATCGCAGCAGGCGTTGGGGGCGTGGGAGCAGCGGACGAACTTCACCGCGCAGGGTTATGGCGGATTGCAGACTGCCTACAAGCCTGTGCTGCTGGCACAGGCGACGGTGCGTTATCAGGATGCCAAGCGCCGCATCTACACCTCGCGCGTGATGGCGTATCAGGTGCCGGGGCTGGAGCGGTCGGGGCTGGTGCATTGGGAGCAGCATCAGGCTGCGCCGGTCGATCCGCGTCGGGTATCCGGTGCCCCGTTAGAGCAAGGCTTATATGCGGATTTGTCGCCAGGTTTGACCGACCAGCAGCGGCTGGCAGCGCTCAAGCGTGAGCTTGCCGATGTGTTGTACGCGACCGCAGCGCTCAAGATCCCGTTTAACTCGACGCTGGATGTCTATGGCAACCCCGACCAGGACTTCAGCATGTTCCGCGCGGCAGCGCAGCAGGCGGCACGCGAACGCCGCGATGCCGAAGTGGATCAGGTGACGGGCAAGTACCAGTCGGCGCTAGACAAGCTGGAAGAGAAGATGCGCGCCAAGACGCGCCGCCTGGATGCCGAAAAGCAGGAGCTGGCGGAACGCAAGCGCGAGGAACTCTTCACGACGGGCGAAGCGATCCTGAGTTTGCTCAACCGCCGGACGGCGTACACCCTGTCGCGCATGAGCCGCGCGTCGCTGTATCGTAAGCAGTCCAAGTCGGACATCGATGAGTTTGAGCAGATGCTGGCGGACCTGGAGCAGGAGGCTGCGTCGCTGCAAGAGGAGTTCCAGGGTGTCGTCCGAGAGGTGAATGAGCGCTGGGCGAAGGTGGCGACGCAGGTCGAAGAGTTCACCATTCAGCCCTACAAGAAGGATATTTCGGTCGATCTGTTCGGCATTGGCTGGCTGCCTTTCTGGTACGGCAACGTGAACGGGCAGACGCTGCTGCTGCCCGCACTGAATGCAGTGCCGGCGTAGGGAGCCCTTGAACCGTGAGCGGGCGATTCGTGGGTCGCCCCTCACATTACGTGATCCTTTAGCATGTTGTATGGCGGTCTGGGTAACCTAAAACAAACGTTGCTTTGTTCCTTGGAGACGCTGCCATGCTGCCGATGCCCAAAACCCTCTATACGATAGAACGCCATATCCTCGACCAGGAGCGTAAGCACCCCGGCGCGACGGGTGAACTGACACGCCTGCTCTATGATATGGCGCTGGCGGGCAAGATCATCGCCGACGCGACGACGCGCGCGGGACTGGTGAACATCCTGGGGGCAACCGAAAGCATCAACAGCTATGGCGAAACGCAGAAGAAGCTCGATGTTTTCGCCGATGACATCATCTTCAAGATGAATGACCACACCGAGCGCCTGTGCGCGATGGCATCCGAAGAACACGAAGACCTGATCGATATTCCGACCTCATTCGGCACTGGCAAGTATGTGCTGCTCTACGATCCGCTCGACGGCTCGTCCAACATCGACGTGAATGTCGCCGTCGGCACGATCTTCGCCATCCATCGCAAGATCACGCATGGCGAGCGCGGTACGCTAACCGATGTGCTGCAAAAAGGACGCAGCCTGGTCGCGGCGGGCTATATGTTCTACGGTCCGAGCACGATGATGATCTACACGACCGGGCAGGGCGTTCACGGATTCACGCTCGATGCCAGTATTGGCGAATTCATCCTCACTCACCCCAACATTCGCATCCCAGAACCGCCCCTCTATTACAGCGCAAACCAGGGCTACGAAAAGTACTGGACGGCTGGGGTGCGGCGCTTCTGCAAGTGGCTGCAAGGCATTGATGGCGAGGGACATACGCCGCTTTCACAGCGTTACATTGGCTCGATGATCGCCGACTTTCATCGCAACCTGATCGAAGGCGGTGTCTTCTTTTATCCCGGCGACATGAAGGTGCCTGACAAACCTTACGGCAAACTTCGTCTGTTGTTCGAGGCGCAGGCGCTCGCATTCATCGCGCAGCAGGCGGGGGGTTACGCGTCGGATGGCTTGGGCGATATTCTGGATATTCAACCACACCAACTGCATCAGCGCGTACCCGTATTCATCGGCAATCGCGCGCCGGTCGAGATGGCGGAGCAGTTCATCGCCGAATGCGACAAGGACTGGATTAAGGCGTACCGCGAATACCGTGACCGTGATCCGGTGCTGCTTGGCGCATAGGATGAAGCGCGTGTGCCGATGATGCTGCTGGACGAGGTGCGAGAAGCGCTGCGCCAGGGGCGACCGGTGGAAATCACGCTGCGGCTGCGCGTCCTTGATGCCGCCACTCTGATCTTGCTGGGGCTGGGATTTCTGTGGCGCGCTGGCTGGCTCGATTACAACACCTTGTTCGTGGATGAATCGGTTTACGCGCGTGTGGGCGAGGCATTCCTGGTGGGCAGAGACCCCAGCAATGCGCTCAGTTACATGTTTGGGTCGTTCTTCTACCCTGCCATCGCCGCTTTTGCCATGGATGCAGGCGGCGTGGTGGGGATGCGTGCTCTCAGTGTCGTGTTGTCGCTCATTGCGGCGATTTATGTCTGTCTGTCCGCTCGTCGTCTGTTCGGCGAAACTGCCGGTCTGGGCGGTGTATTCCTGTTCCTTTTCAGCGGTTCCAGCATCAATCTGGGACAGCACGCCGTGTACGACGTTCTTGCGGTCGCGCTGCTCGCCGCTTCGCTCTATTACACGCTGGTCGCTGCCCATCGTGCGCAGCATGCTGCGCGTTTTTTCGTTCTGGCGGGCGTCTGCTTCGCTCTGGCAGTTCTCGCCAAATATATCGCGGTCGCCATGCTGCCCGCCTTAGCCGCCTATGCAGTGGTGGGGCGTCTGCGCGCCAGCGGAAGACTCGATGTCTTCAGCCGCCCCGGATGGATGCTGGGGGTCGGCGCTGCCGTGCTCGTGCTTGTCCCCTATTTCTCTATGAACATGCCAGCCATTCAGCAGGTATTCACCGGGCAGTACTCCAGCCAGTTCATGCCGCCCGAACAGATCGCGCAGGCGCTCTTGTTGAACCTCGGCTTGAGCAGTCTGCTGGCGCTGGTCGGTCTGGTGCTGTTGTCGCGTAAGCCTGGGCAGCCGCCACAGCGCCTCGTGCCTGCTGCGTTGGTGCTGCTGCTCGCTTTGAGCATCTTCGTGCTGCCGGTCTATCACATTCTGACGAGCAATGGACGCGCACTCTGGAAGCATGAGGTGTTCACGCTGGTGTTTCTTGCGCCAGTCGCTGGGTTAGCGCTGTCTCGCCTGTTGAGGAGCCTGTGGGAGGCGCTGGAGCGCGGCAATCTGATCCGGTGGGGGACAATCGCGTCGGTGCTGGTTGCAGGCGGTCTTTTGCTCGTGGGCAGCGCTTGGGTCAGCAACCGTACCTTCCGTTCAAGCTGGCTCAACGCCGCGCCCGTGATCAACCACCTGGAGCGTTATTTGCAGCTTCGACCTGAGGCTTTTGTCCTGGCGTCTGCTGCCACCGTTTACGAGACTTATCTGTTTCCCGATCAGCCCGATCCGAATGGGTGGCGTGACACCTGGGGCTTTGATTACAACGGCGTTTGGGGAGAAGAAGGGATGCTGATGGCGGTTCAGGATTGTGCGCTGGACGCGGTGATTCTCGACGACTTCTATACCCCACAGACCACTACCCTGCTGATCCCCGTCTTGGAGTCCGCAGGGTATGTACTGGATTTCGAGGATGAGCAAAGGTTGTCGGCGGGATATTCGAACCATCTCTCGATCTATGTTCCTGGGGCAACCGGGGCATGTGCCGCGCGTGGCACATAGGACCCCCGTGTCTACCCCCGCAGCGCGTTCAGCTTATCCGTCAGAAGCTGCTTGACGAGCTGTGGGTTGCCGCGCCCTTTCAGTTCCGCCATCACCTTGCCCATGATCACGCCGAGCAGTTTGTCCTCGCCTGCCGCGTAGCGGTTGACAAGCTCCTGATTCGCCGCCATTGCGCCGTTGATGCTTTCTTCCAGCACCCCCGTGTCGCTGACCTGCGCTAGCCCCTTGTCTTTGACGATGCCCTCGGCGGTTGCGCCCGTCTCCCACATCTCGGTCAGGACAGCCGTCCCGGTTTGCTTGTTGATCGTGCCGCCATCGACCAGCTTGACCAGTGACGCGAACTCCCGCGCGCTCACCTTGGACGAAATCGCCTCACGCTCGATGCTGTCACGGTTGCAGAGCGCGAACAGTGTGCCGATCAGGGTGTTGGCGGTCGTCTTGGCGTTCGCGCCCGCCGCCAGCGCATCCTCGTAATAGTGCGCGACTTCCTGCTCGGCGGTGATGACGCTGGCGTCGTAATGGCTCAAGCCCAGTTCGCGCTGGAAGCGGTCGCGCTTGGCGTCGGGCAGCTCTGGCAGTGTGGCGCGCACCTGCTCAACCCACTCGCGGCTCACTTCGATGATCGGCAGGTCGGGTTCCGGGAAGTAACGGTACTCGTCGGCGCTCTCTTTGTAGCGCTGGACGACGGTGCGCTGCTTGTTTTCGTCCCAGCCCATCGTCGCCTGGCGCACGCCCTCGCCGTTTTCCCACGCTTTGATCTGGCGCGCGACTTCGTACTCGATAGCGCGGTACATGCTGCGAATGCTGTTGAGGTTCTTGACTTCGGTGCGCGTCCGGTAGCCTGTGTCGTCCTTGTGCATGACGCTGATGTTCGCTTCGACGCGCAGCACACCCTTGCTCATGTCGCCCGTGTTGACGCCGAGGTACTGAAGGATGGTACGCAGCTTGCGTGCGTATGCCTCGGCAGCTTCGGCGCTGAAGAGATCCGGCTCGGTCACGATCTCCAGCAGCGGCACGCCCGCGCGGTTGTAATCGACCAGGCTTTCGCCGTCGATGTGCGTCAGCTTGCCAGTGTCTTCTTCGAGATGCGCGCGGCGGACGCGGATGACCTGGGTGCTGCCGTCGCTCAGTTCGATTTCGACCTTGCCATTGACGCACAGCGGTCGGTCGTACTGACTGATCTGGTAGCCTTTGGGTAGGTCGGGATAGAAGTAACTCTTGCGGGCGAACTGGTTGATCGGTGGGATTTCGCAGCCGAGCGCCAAGCCGACCATCATCGCGTATTCGACCGCCTGCATATTGATGACGGGCAGTGTGCCGGGCAGCCCCAGCGAGACCGGATCGACCGCCGTGTTGGGCGCGGCGGTCACGCTATCGACGACCGGGCAGTTGGAGAACATCTTGCTTTGCGTCAGGAGTTCGGCGTGGACTTCCAAGCCGATGATGGGTTTCCAATCGGACATATAACGATCACCTGCGATGCACATGAATGGCGTACCAACGCGCGCAACTATACCATATCGTGCATAAATGGGTGCAGAGTGCCGATGAAAAAAAGCTTTACGGAAACACATATGTCTGGCGTCTTTCGCGGCTTGGCGGTTGATTTGATTGAACCGCCAAGCCGCGAAGGACGCCAAGTAAAGGGCGTAGCGCTGGTTGGTCTTCCCGGATACGCGGCAGGTCGAAGTCTATACGCCTGATGCCGATGTGATTGAGCGCGGCATGGATGACACGCTGGACGGGGGCGAAGTGCTGCCGGGCTTCACGCTTGCCGTCGGCAGCATCTTCTCCGCTTAAGCATTCGCAACAGGCTGCAATGCGGAAGGCAGCGGCTTTCCACTCACCCAGGCGTTAATCATGTCCGTGAACAACTGCGGATGCTCGCCGTTCCAGGCGTGGTGCGCTTTCGGAACACGATAGGCGCGCGCATTCGGCATCAGTGTTGGATAATCTGCCAACGTCTCCAGGATCGCCTTGACTTCGGCATCGCCCGCGACTGCCAGCAATGGTTGGCTGCGCTTCGCCAGTTCGTTCGGCACCTTGTGTGCAAGAACCTCATCATAGGCGCGGATCAGCACGTCAGTCGGTAGGCGTTTACTGTCGCGTCGCATCAGCTCGCGCGCGTCGTCCGGCAGACTCATCAGCTTGCTGTTGAGGTTGACCATGAAGTCATAGCGATTCAGTGGACCCAGAATACGTATCATTGCCTTCATCAGCAGGGGGTTCTCCAATGGACGTGCGCTGACGCCGCTAATGAGCACCGATTTCACGACATCCGGGTGATCGCGCAGGATGGCGAGCGCGACATAGCCACCCAACGATAAACCGACGAGATGCGCTTGCCCGCCTGATGCGCGCTCACGAATGATGGCTACGACGTGAGCACCCGTATCTGCGAATGAGTTCCACGCGACCTGGTAGCTTTCGCCGTTGCCTGGCATATCAATAGTGATGCAGTGAAAGTCGGATTTGAGCGCCTCGATCTGCGGTGCCCACATCCAACTGCTGACGCCGAGACCGTGCAGGAAGACAATCGTGTCTTTGGTGGGATCGCCATAGCTTTCTAAGCTGAGTGTCATAGTTCCTTCTCCTCTTCGGGAATGACGACCGATGCCAGGACATAGCGTTTGCGTCCTGGCGCGGGGGTCTGTGTGAACAGTTCGTGGGTCAGTTCGGCAAAGCGTGTTGAGAATGCGGCGAATTCTTCGTCGGTCATGTACACAGCACCCCAGTTGTAGCGCAGCTTGCCGCTCCCAAGCTGTTCCTGAGGTACGTTGGAGACGAATCGCTCGAAAGTCTGATGCAGCGTGGCAGTGTAGACCCCAAATGCCTGGCGATGATCTTCGTGCGTCATGCTGCGCAGATCTTCGGGTTCTAGGCGCAAGTCCTGGCGGGCAAGTGAGTAGGTGCGTTCGGTTGCACCGTTGATGCGCGTTTCGGCATGGACGGCGATGAGACCATTATCCAGCAGCGTCTTGACGTGTCGGTAAAGAGTTGCCTGCGGCAGGTCGGGCAGGAGCTGCCCAAGCTGCGCCGTCGTCAAGGCGCGCCCGGCAAGCTCGCCGAGGATGCGCAGTCGGATGGGATGCAGAATGAGATTTGCACGTTCGCTTGCCATGATGAGCCGTTCTCAATATTGAGAATGATAGGATCATTCTATTCTCAATAATGAGAATGGTCAAGGGGATGTTTCCGCGATGAGTTCTTGGCTCAGGCGTCCATCGAGTCGAGCAAGCCGCTGAACGATTCCCCATCGACCAGCACACGGCGCATCGTGTCCTGCACCATATCATTGGCATGATCCATCGCGTTGCGCACCAGTCCAACCGCCTCGTCCCTATCGCCGCGCTGCCAGGCAATGATCCCACGATAGAACGGAATCATCGGGTCGCCCGGCGTGAGCTGCTCGGCGGTGACATAGTCCGCATCGGCAAACTCGAACTGCCCACTCTTACGATGCGCGTCGGCACGCGCCAGCAGCAGCCGCGCGCGAAAGGCATCGGCGAAGCGGTCGTCGCGCTCGGTTGCGCTGGTGAGGAGCGAAATCGCGGCGCTGTAGTATCGCGCTGCCGCGACGCTGTCATCCGATTGGGCGGCAATGTCGCCCATCCACTGCATCCAGCGCCAGGTCTTGGGCTGCTTTTGCGCCAGTTCCAGCGCTTTTTCGGTGTCACCGCGCGTCAGCAGCAGGCGAACGTGCTGCTCGACGAGGCGATTGCGCTCGCTGGGTCCGCCCGCCAGGTCGGTGGCGACCATCATCGCGCGGATCGCGGCGGAGAAATCGCCGAGCTGCTCGAAGATGATCGACTGCTCGACATAGTCGGTGCTGGTTGGATTGCCCAGCTTTTCCAGGTCGAGCGCGGCGGCACGCAGGTATTCCTCCGACCGCAGGCGGCGCTGTACGGCGGCGCGCAGACGATAGACATCGTCATTGGCGTCGGTCGCAACGGCTTCGTGCAACGCCGTGAGCGCTTCATCCAGGTCGCCCGCCTCTACAAACGCCTGCGCCCGTTGAAATGGGGTGTAGGTCACAATCATGCCTCCGTCAATTCTGCGCTGCGAACCGAAAGCGGCAGTACGACAGTGAATGTACTGCCTTGTCCCAGCGTACTGCGCACCGTGATTTCTCCCCCGTGCCGGGATACGATCTCTCTCGCTATGCTCAAGCCAAGCCCGGTCCCCTGGACATCGCTGGTCACGCGATAGAAGGGTTGGAAGATGTTAGGCAGTTCTTCCACGGCGATGCCGACTCCGGTATCTTCAACCTCGATGATGGCACATAAACCGGTTTCAAAAGCACACTGCTGGCTGTAAAGCCGCAAGTGGATGCTGCCCTGCTGGGTGTAGTTGATGGCGTTGGTGATCAGGTTGATCAAGACCTGCGTCAATTGTTCGCGATCGACCTGCGCCATCAGCCGCTGTTGGGGCAGAGCGCAGTGGAGTTGGAGATGCTTGCGGTCTGCTTCTGCGAGCTGCACTGCCCAGACTTCGCGCACAAGATGGACGAGATCGGTATCCTGATAACGCATCTCGGTGGTGCCGCGCTCCAGCTTGCTGAGATCAAGCAGGCTTTCCACCAGGCGCCGCATCCGGTCGATCACACCTTCGAGCACGTCCAGGTGCTGTGCAGTGCGTTCAGGTTGTTTTCTCAACAGGTAGAGCCGAGTCTTGGCATTCGTCAGCGGCGTTCGCAGTTCATGCGAGGCGTGTGCCACGAAAAGCGACCTCTCCTCGGCAAGGGCTTTCTCCTGGCTGATGTCACGAATGACCCCCACGATGCCGAAGGGCTGCCCATCGGCGCTCTGGAGCTGGACAAGCGAAAAGGAGGCGGTGAAGGTCGTGCCGTCTTTGCGGGGCAGGTGGATTTCCGCCATCCACGTCCCGCGCTTCGTCAGATACTGGCGAGCTTCCACATAGAGCATTTCATAATGCTCGATTGGCGTGTCGGGCTTGCGGATGAGGGAGAGACCTTGTTGCAGCCACTCCGATTCCTCGAAGCCCGTGAGTGCCTCCAGCGCGCGATTGACGTAGCGAAGCCTGAGGCGGTCGCCGTCAGCCTTATCAAATTCGCCGTACATCACGCCTTCCTGCATCGAGTCGAGAATGCCACGCAGTTGAGCGCGTTCTCGTTCGAGCTGGTTGGCGGTCAGGCGAAGTTTCTCGGCGAGCGAGCGCTGCGTTTGTTCGCCCACTTCTGCGATTTTGCGCTTGGTGACATCATGGATCACCATGCAGACGTGCTTACTGCCTTCAACATCAATGGGTCCGGAAAACATTGCCACGTCACGAATTTCACCATTGGCACGTTGATGACGCATGACGAGGTTGGTGGTTTTCAGGGTGAAATCCATCTCCGGGTTGACGGGCGCATCCAGATCTGACAGCACCATTCGGATGAACTCGTCGTAGCGATAGCCATAAAAACTACAGGCTGCTCGGTTGGCATCGATGATCCGCCCGCTGTGCGGCTCGATCATGAGCATCGGCGCACGGGTTTCATGGAACATCTGATGGGCGCGCTGTTCGCTCCTAGCAGCACGCTGTGCCTGGGCGCTCAATTTGAGGAGGAGGGTGACACGTCGTTGAAAGTCGAGCGCTGTCGCTGCATGGTGCAGCACATCATCGGCACCCACCGTGTAGGCGAGATCGATGATCTGCCGCGTGTCCGGGAGGAGCATCAGGATGGGAAGCGCGGCATTTTCTGCCCCCCGCCGGAGACGGGCGCACAGCTCGGTGCCTTCTTCGTCGGCGAGATCGTAATTGATGATGACGAGATGCGGCTTGCGCGTCTCCACCAGGTGCATCGCAGCCACTGCGTCGCGCGCCTCGATCACGCCGCACCCCATCTGCAGGAGGTGGGCGCAGCGTTCCAGGCGCGATGCATTATCAGCATCGACCACCAGGGCGAGTGACGCAGGTGTAATTTTGGCGTTCAACAGCACTTCCCTCTTCGCCGCAGGGGAGGCTGATGTGCGCCTCTCCCTATGTTCGATTATGCGGCAAAGCGAAGCGATGGAGTCTTCAGGTTTAACGAACAATGGTTAGAAAGTCGTTGGGGTGACTTCGCTGCGATCAGCCATGCCGCTGCATGAAGCGGCGCATCCGTTCCAGCGCGCGCTCGATGTTCGCTTCGCTGGTGGCGTAAGAGGCGCGCACAAAGCCAGCGCCGCTGGCACCAAAGGCGCTGCCGGGGACGACCGCTACGCGCTCTTCCTGAAGCAGCCTTTCGCAGAATTCCTCATCGCTCATGCCTGTCACGGCGACGCTGGGGAAGGCGTAAAACGCGCCACGCGGCTCGAAGCAGGTCAAGCCGACTGCGTTAAAGCCATCGACGATCAGCCGACGGCGCTTGTCGTATTCCTGGCGCATAAATTCGACATCATCTTCGCCATGCACGATTGCCTCCAGGGCGGCGTGCTGCCCGATGGTTGGCGCGGACATGATCAGGTACTGATGCAGCTTATGCATCGCCTCCATCAGCGGGCGCGGCGCGGCGGCATAACCGATGCGCCATCCGGTCATGGCGTACGACTTGCTCATGCCGCTGAGGAGGATCGTGCGCTCGTACATCTCTGGCAGCGAGGCGAAGTTGATGTGGTCGAAACCGTAGACGAGGCGCTCATAGATCTCGTCGGAGATGACGACCAGGTCGTGCTTGCGCGCGACGGCGGCGACCTGCTGCATGTGCTCGCAGGTCAGGATGGCACCCGTCGGGTTATTCGGATAGCTGATCAGGATCGCTTTGGTGCGCGGCGTGATGGCGCGTTCGAGCGCTTCGCCGGTGATCTGGAACTCGTCCTCGACGTAGGCATGAACAGGGACGGGGACGCCGCCCGCCATCTCGACCGCCGCCGCGTTGGCGACGAAGCATGGTTGGACGACCAGCACCTCATCGCCGGGGTTGAGGATGGCGCGCAGGGCGAGCCAGAGCGCTTCGCTGACGCCGACGGTGACGAGGATTTGTGAATCGGCTTCGTAATGGACGCCATACAAGCGGTTGATGTGCTTGCTGATGGCGCTGCGCAGCTCGATCAAGCCGCTGTTCGAGGTGTAGGCAGTATTGCCGCGCTGGAGCGAAGCGATGCCCGCATCCATGATGTGCTGAGGAGTGACGAAGTTGGGTTCGCCGATGCCGAGGGTGACCACGTCGTCCATGCTGGCGGCGATGTCGAAGAAGCGGCGGATGCCGGAAGGGCGGAGCTGCTGGACGCTGTGGGCGATGAAGTTGCGCATGGCGAACCTGTTTGGTCAGAGTCTAGTGGATAATGTTCGTCATTATGCACGAACGTTACATAGACGTCATCGCTCACAAGGTAGGGAGTTTTGGCACGGGAATGCGACAGAGTGTAGTACTTTCAATCGGAGGGGCGCAGTTGACTGCACCCCTCCGTACTCGTGCTACGGCACGACGCCGACCAGTTCGACCGCGTCGATCTCGTTCCAACTGCCGCCGATAGTCTGATCCAGGTAGATCGTGACGGTATCGATGGCGAAGCCGATGTCTTCGACCTCCAGCACGAAGACGCCGGGGCAAACGGTATTGCCGGAGTCATCCGCGCTGTTGGGCAGTTCCGCTGTCTCTTCCGTGCCGCTGTTGCTGACTTCGACACGGATGATTGAGCCGGGATTGTAGGTCTGATAGATGCTGATCTGCGACGGAATCACAGGGACTTCGTAGGTCAGACTGAGGTCGTCCTTGCCGCTCGACGTGGCGGATGCCCAGGCGGTCGTTATGTCGCCGCATTCGTCGGTGTTCGGCTCGCCCGTCGCCTGGAGGAAGCTCCAACTGTCCGTGCCATACTGGCTGCTGCCCGTCGCGTCGGATGCCCATTGGCGGAGTTCGTCACCCGACTGCGCAGCCGTTGGCTTGCCTTCGCCAGCGCTGCCTGCCGCTCCGCTTTCCAGCGTCAGAGAATAGGTTCCCGCGCCAAAGCCGAACTGCGTCGCTTCGATCACGTATTCGCCATCTACCGGCAGCTCGAATTCGAAGATCTGCGAGTTCAGACGGCCAATCGAGCTGTCTTCGGCATCGTCGTTTTCGGCGAGAATGTCGAACGCCGAAACCTCACCCTCCGCATACAGATACAAGCGTGGATCGACTTCGTTGGTATCGTCGGCGATCATGGTGATGGTCACCACATCGCCTGCCTGCCCGCTGAACGTCCAGTACTCCGAGTTGGTCCCCTCGTCGTTCACCGCGCCTGTCACAGTGTCGCCATAGGCGATTTCGCCGCCGCCCGTTCCAACTGCTTCGGTCGTCGCTTCCGGCACTGGCGTGGCGGCATCCTCGTCTGCCAGCACCAGCGACAGCGTATACGCGCCGCCGGACGAGCCGAAGCTGGATGCTTCGATGGCGTAAGTCGCGTCTTCAAACAGCTCGAACGCCGCGATCTGCGAGTTAAAACCGATCACATCTTCGCTCATCGCATCGTCATTAAAGGCGATGGGCGCGCCGTCAATTTCGTATTCTGGCAGCGTGTAGAGCGTCAGCGTGGTATCCAGGCTGCTCTCCTCGTCGGCGATCATGGTGATGGTTACGCGGTCGCCTGCCTGACCCTCGAACGTCCACACCTGGGTCTCGCTTTCGCCGCCGATTTCGCCCGTGACTTCGTCACCATAGACCAGTGCGCCGACGGGTTCGGGGCGCGGTGGGACTTCGTAGCTGAGGGTCGCCAGGATGTCCTCGGCGAGACCGCTCACTTCGTTCAACGGGCCGCCGCTGACCACTGCGACGAAAACCAGGAAGCCATTCAGATCGAGGGTATAGAGGAGCGCACGACCGCTGGGGAATTCTTCAGTTTCTACTTCGACCCGATATGCCTCAAAGGGCAGCCCTTCGACTTCGACAACCTCAGCACCTGGGCTGAGGAAGCCAATGAAGGTGTCCATGAGATCCCGCGCGGTTCCCCCTTCTTCGACGATCGGTCCCAGTTCGTCCAGGTTGGAAATGACGATGGCAAGATCTCCCGGCGCAAAATTGGCGTCGGAGTCTTCAATCTGTGCCAGCAGCGCCGGATTGGAGACGATACCGACACCGGAATTGGGGATCACTTGGGCTGCCCAATCTGCGGGAATGCTAAAGGTGTAACCGTCGAGCGTGACGGTCTGGCTGAGTGGCTGCGCGTGGGCAGAGGTTGCACCGATGAGGACCAGCATCCATACTGCAAGCGCGACAAAGGCAAGGTTACGTTTTGGCATAAGGGGATTTCTCCAGGTGTAGGAAGGAATAACGGAGACATGGGCATTCTATCAGCCCGTGCTGTGTCATCGCATTGGGCACGATTCAGACGCCATGCCAGCATAGATAATGCTATACCACAATGTCACTGTAGCATGTGAACTTTGTCGTTGTGGCTAGAGAATCGACAATGCGGCTCCATTGCCAGCCGCCGGAGAGCCGCTCGGATTCCACACCAGCGTAAACCGCTCTCCTACCACGAGCATCGCCTCGTCCGGCGTGCGACCGATGGCGGCGCAGGCGCGCGAAAAGAAACGCCAGTGCGCATCCCGCCAGAAGTCCAGTGAGCGATCCCCTTCGCCTTCGTCATGGGCGAACTGGGCGTCGAAGGCGTTGAACGGCTGCACGATGACCTCGGTCGTCCGGATGATGCACAACGGCACGCCGCGCCCATCGAGGATGACGCTGTGACGCCCGACTTCTGGCAGCGGTTCATCTTCTGCTTCGTACTCCCAATACAAGCTAGCGGTTGCAGTTTTGACACCCCGCCGGACGAGATCGCCCAACTCATTCGCCATCTCGGTACTGTCGCCAAATCCCCAAGCGTCGTAGTCATCGGCAGGCGGGCGCGCATCCTCTGGCAGCGTCGCACGGTAAAAATCCCAAAATTGCTGGACGGCGTCGGTCATTGCATTCTCCCGTGAGCGGCTAAACTCCTCTGGATGATACTCTGCCAGCCCACCTCTGAGAAATCGAACGGGTGTACAATGAAAGAAAGACAGTTGCGTTTCGTCTGCCAATAAGGAGGTGTGGCGATGATCCTGCGAGCGCATGTCAAACCCTCAGTGTTCGATTGGCTCCTGGAGCCAGACACCGCAGATGTTCGTTATCTCGCCCTCCGTGACCTGCTTGATACCCCATCCGACGATGCCGACCTTATTGAAGCTCGGACTGCTGCTCACAGACGTGGCGCGATCCCGCACGTCCTCGATGCCATGCATCCGGATGGCTACTGGGTCAAACATGGTCCTGGCTACGGACCCAAGTATCATGGGACCGTGTGGTCGATCATTCTGCTGGCGCAGTTGGGCGCGTCGCTGCACGAAGATGCGCGTATCGCCACTGCGGTGAATTACGTCCTGGATCACACGCTCGCGGAAGGTGGCAGGTTTTCCTATAACGGCAAGCCCACGGGGACGTTCGACTGCTTACAGGGCAATCTGTGCGCGGCGCTGCTCGATCTTGGCTGCGATGACCCGCGATTGGATGAGGCGTTCGAGTGGATGGCGCGGACCGTGACAGGCGAGGGGATGTCCCCAGTAGGGGAGCGCGGCGCGTCTTTGCGCTACTCCACCTACAAATGTGGTCCTTTGTTCGCCTGCTCTGCTAACAATCGCATGTCGTGCGCATGGGGCGCTGCGAAGGTCATGCTGGGGTTCGGCAAGCTGCCTGCGGCGCGACGCACTCCGCTCATTGAACGCGCGATTGAGGTGGGTGTTGGTTTTCTATTGAGTGTCGATCCTGCGACAGCCGAGTATCCGACTGCCGATGGGCAAACGCCGAGCGGGAACTGGTGGAAGTTTGGCTTCCCGGTATTCTACGTCACCGACTTGCTCCAGGTGGTCGAGGCGTTGGCACTGCTCGGTTGTGGCGGTGATCCGCGCCTGGCGAACACACTGACGCTTGTGCGTGAGAAACAGGATACTGAGGGTCGTTGGGCGCTCGATTATGCCTACGGCAGCAAGACCTGGGGCGCTTACGGGCGCAAAGGGCAGCCCAACAAGTGGGTGACCCTGCGGGCACTGCGCGCGCTCAAGTGGGCGGCTGCGGGCGGCGCGGCATGATCTGCGCACCCTGATCGTGATCTGCAACGGTGAAAAAGCCGCGTAAATCACCGTGATCCGAACCTGGGCGCGCTGGAAACTCATGACTCGCGGCGGATCTGCGCGTCGCTTGGCGGCGAGGTGCGCCAGCGCAGCGCCATACTCCAATAGAGCGGGCGCGAGAGCAGCCACAGCAGCGCGCTACGCCACCCACCGAAATGCGCCCGCGCAAAGACGAACATATCACGATAGTAGAGACTGACCGCGTGCCAACTCTTCGTCGCGGACTTTTCGCGGTGAATGATGTGCGGCGTGGCGAGAAAGCGAAATCTGCGCCCTTGCAGCCGCCGTGCCAGATCGTCCTCCGGGAAGTAGAGCAGCAGTCGGTCATCATAGTGTAGGTCGGCGCGGCGCATCATCATGCAGGAGCCGGGGACTGACTCGACATCATAGTCTTGGTCGCGCCGCCAGCCCGCGTACCAGTGCTCATCTTCTGCCTGGGCACGCAGACCGGGCAGAAGATATGTCAGCGGCGTATGGGTCAGCAGGAGATACCCATAGGTTGTCGCGCGCGCGCAGGTGCGCTGGATGCCGCCATCCGCATAACGAAGCTGCATCGTCACGCCCGCACAGGCGGGATGGGACGCCAGGTACGACAACATCGTCCCGACCGAACCTGGCTGCACAATCGTGTCAGGATTGAGCAGCAGCACGTAATCGCCGCGCGCTGCGTCAATGCCCAGATTGTTGCCACCGCAGTACCAGGTGTTGCGCCCCGGCTCGATCAACCGGACTTCCGGGAAATCGGCGCACACCATCTCCACGCTCCCGTCGCTGGACGCATTATCGACCACGATCACCTCTGCGGGGGCGTGGCTGCGTCGCAGCGATTCCAGGCAGAGTCGCAGGTCATCGCGGGTGTTGTAGTTGACGATGACGATGGAGACGGCGGGCACGATTCACGATGCCTGTGCCAGAACGCGAGTCATCTGCTCGATGTGGTCGATGTTGTGATGCGCCGCCTGTACCAGCATTTTCATCAGCGTTTGCTCACCATACTCGGGGTGCAAACCCGCCATACCCCATTGATCATCGGCAACAGCGCGATAGAACGTGAGGAGCACAGCGCGGGACTCGTCAAGCGCTGCCAGCGCCTGCCGCAGGTCGCGCGCATTGTAGTCGCGCTCGCGCGCCAGCGCATCCACATCATAAGAGGCGAAAGTGGGTGTTTCGCCGCCCAGCACGGACTGTGCGCGCTGCAAGAAGATCAGGTCGAATTCATGGACGTGGCAGAGGATTTCGAGACTCGTCCACCCGTCCGTGCCATCGCGCAGGGTGGTCGCCGTCTCCTGAGAGACATGGGCGAGAATGCTGTGCCAGGTTTGAAGGGTCTTTTCGAGCATCTGGAGGTGCTTATCGCGGACGTAGAGCAGGTCAGGGGTCATATGTGTTCTCCGAATGGCTGATGTTGGCGATTATAGACGAAAATACGGGGAGTCTCGGCAGAGTTTAACAGCATTTCCACAACGTATTCGGGTAACATACACGCAGCACAAAACGTTCGCGCAATGCCTCGTCATCGCGCGCACTGCCTCATCATGATCGCGTAGTCAGGAAATCAATATGCCATATTACACATTCCGCGACGCCACACCGGATGATGGAGCGTTGGTGGCACTGCATCGCTGCCTACTGAATGTCGAGACAGGTTACTCAACGGTCGAGAGCTACGCACCTGTGCAACGAGCCTTCGCTGCCTGGGCGCGCACTGCTATCGCAGAGGGACTTTACGTCGCCGCGCTAGCCAGTCACGAAGATGCTGTCGTCGCCGGAGCGGGGGCATATCTCTACGATTGGTTCCCCAACACCTCCGATATTCACGGACATTACGCCTACCTGACCAATGTTTATACTGACCCTGCCCATCGCCGCCAGGGGCTGGCACGGCGGCTTGTCGAGCGTGTAGTCACCCTTTGCAGGGAGCGTAGTGTCTCGCTCGTGCGATTGTTCGCCACGCCCGATGGTCTGGCGATGTACGAATCGATGGGTTTCAAGCACCATCCGGCAGATCAACCCGAATACAAGCTGCTATTGAGGTAAGTTCCCACAATGCCACAACCCTTGCTCGAATTCGGCGGGCGCGGTAAACCGCTGCATATCGCCGTCGCCAATGGCTTTGCACCGGACACGTATCTCCCCATGCTTGCCTCACTGAGCCAGCGTTTTCGGATGATCAGCCTGCCGCCGCGCCCGCTGTGGGAGAACCCGCCGCCACCGGAAAGCATCCGCACCTGGGGCGACCTGGCGGACGATCTGCTGGTGGGATTGCGCGACCATGACCTGCGGGATGTCGTTGCCGTCGGGCATTCGCTCGGCGCGCTGACCTCGCTGATCGCGGCGTCACGCGATGCGTCGCGCTTTCGCGCGCTCGTGCTGCTCGACCCGACGCTACTGCCCCGGCGGATTACCTTCGCGTCACAGGTGATGCGTTGGCTGGGGCAGTCGCATCGTATACCGCTGGCGAAGCAGGCGCTCAATCGCAAGGCGCGCTTTGCGACGCTCGATGAGGCGTTCGCTTATTGGCGACCGAAACGCCTGTTCAGCGATTGGTCGGATGCGGCGCTGCGGGTCTACACAGAAAGTGCGCTGCGCCCTGCGACGGAGGGCGGCTATACGCTCCGCTGGTTACCGGCGTGGGAGGCGCGTATCTTCTCGTCGCCGCATCCCATCAGTGCGCGCATCCTGGTGCAGGCTGGCAGTAAGCTGCCGATCCTGACGATACGCGGCGGGACGAGCACGACCCTGACGCCGACCGCCGCTGCCCGCCTGCGTGCCGCGCTGCCGGAGATGGCGTATGCCGAGATTGCCGGTCATGGGCATCTCTTCCCGCAGAGCGCGCCAGAAGCAGCAGGGCAAATCATTGCGGAGTGGGTGAATCAGGCTGCTGGCTGAGGTGCGCGGCGATTCAGCGCCTGCACGAGCGCGATCAGTGCGATGATCGCCCAGGGGAGCCACCAGTAGAGGGAGTCGTCGTTGTTCGTCGTCAGGCGCTGCGCCACCATCACGTACCAGATCACCATGTAACCCAGCAGCAGCGCGATCCTGTGCAGGCGCAAACGCAGCCCAAAGAAGGTGCCGACAAACAATGGGACGAGCAGAACGAAATCCCAGCTCCAGACGTAGGGCGTGATCAGCACGTTGAGTGCCAAACTCCAGGCGAGCGCCTGCTGCGGAGGCAGCTTTCGCCACCGCCACAGGCTGAAGGCGAGGACGACCAGCGCCAGGAGCGCCCACAGCGCGACGCCGACGTCGCCCAGATGGAGAGGCAGCAGCACATAGGCGGATGGCTGCGACCAGCTACCCCGCCGTGCCTGCGCCTCAAGAAAGCCCTCAAGCCAATTGGGAGCGCCGAGCCAGAGCGGCAGCGTGAGCAGCAGCGACCACACGATGCTTGCCAGCAGCATCTGTGCCACGCGCGCCGCGCCCTGTGTGCGCCAAGTGTACCATAGCAGCCCCAGCACGGGCAGTAGGATAAGCTGTGGCTTGGCGCTGGCGAGCGCGACGAGCAGCCCGATCCAGATCGGCGATGCGGCGCGAACGACCAGACGACCTGCGAGGAGCATCAGCAGCGCGGCAATGACGCTGAACTGCCCCAACTGCATCCCTGATATGAAGGGCGGGAAGATCAGCATCATGCCAATACTGATGCCAAGCGTCAGCGGGCTGGACGCGCTTTGCCGCTCGATAGAATAATCAGCGACAGGTATGCGCCCGCGCTGATGACGACCCAGAGGGCGGTCGCCTGGCTTTCCGTGAGCCAGCCGAGCGGGAAGAACGCGCCGATCACCGTCGGCATCCAGACGGCGTTGCTGCCAGGAAACAGGGATTCGATCAGGTAAGGGCTGCGCCCGCCCACGAGTAGGTGTGCCGGTGCCCACAGGTTATTGCGGAAGTCCCACGCGCCCAGATTTGCGCGGCTGAGGAAAAGATAGGCAGCGACGCCGACCAGTAGGATGGCGAACGCTGCCAGCATCACGGGCTGCGTTGATGTCTGGCGTGTCGGTTGCGCGGGCGCGATAGTGGTCATGCTGCGTCTCACAAGTCATCGGCTTTATCCCTACCAGTGTAGGTGAGGACGGTCGCCCGTGAGGCGTGAGATTGCGCGCCGACTATCCGCTGCCCTCCCGCACTCTGGGGTCGAGGATGTCCCTTAGACGATCTCCCACGAAGTTCATCGCCAGCGCCGTGAGCGCAATCGCCAAGCCGGGGAAGATGGCGATCCAGGGCAGGACGGGCAGCAGGCTTTGCCCCGCCTGGAGCATGTTGCCCCAGCTTGGCACTTCCGGCGGCACGCTTAACCCCAGATAGGACAAGCCCGCCTCGTAAAAGATCATCGCGGACATCTCGTAAGTCGCCACCGTGATCAGCGGTCCGACCAGGTTTGGCAGCAGATGCGCGCCGATGATTCGCCCGGAGCCTGCGCCCAGTGACCGCGCCGCCTCGACGTATTCCTGCGCACGCAGGCGCAGCACTTCCCCGCGCACCAGCCGCACGAAGACGGGGGAGCCGGTGACGCCGAAAATGAGGATCACATTCAGCAGGCTGCGCCCAAAGATCGTCGCCACGACCACGACCAGCACCAGGTACGGGACTGAGAGAATGATGTTGACGAAGGCGCTGATGACCGTATCGATCCAACCGCCGAAATAGCCTGCCAGGATGCCGAGCAGCACACCGAGGGTGCTGGCGAGCAGCGCGCCGAAAAAGCCGACCAGCAGCGAGACGCGCGCTCCGTAGACGATGCGCGTGAAGATGTCCTGCCCCAGGCGGTCGGTGCCGAAGGGGTGTGTCCATGTGCCGCCCTCTATCCAGGCGGGTGGGAGACGTGATGCGGCGAAATCGCCGTAGGTGGGTGCGAAGGGCGCGATGCGTTCGGCAAACAGAGCGCAGGCGACGAGGATGAGCAGGACGACGACGCCAAACATCGCACTGGGCGAGCGCAGGAAGGCGCGCAGGACTTTACGCCATTGTGTCTGTGAAGGCGCGCTTGGCTCCATCAGGGCGATTTTGCGTGTGGCGAGTACGGCGTCGGTCATGTCGATTTACCTCTGTCGGATACGTGGATCGAAGACGCCATACAGGATGTCGGTGACCAGGTTGATCGTAATGGCGAAGAGGGCGATAAAAATCGTGATCGACTGCACGAGTGGGAAGTCGCTGTCGCCGATGGCATTGCTCAACAGCGAGCCAAGACCGGGCCATGAGAAGACCGACTCGATATAGACCGAGCCGCCGAGCGAATAGGTGAAGCCGATGCCGATCACGCTGATGAGCGGGATGGCGACATTGGGCGCGATGTGCGAAAAGGCGACGCGCTGCCCGCTCATGCCTTTGGCGTGGGCGGTGCGCACAAAGTTTTCGCGCCGCACTTCCAGTACGGTTGAGCGCGCCAGGCGCACCAACTGCCCGATGCTGCCCAGACTGAGCGCGATGGTCGGCAGGATGAGCGACTCCCAGCCATCACGCCCGAACGAGGGCAGCCAGCGGAGCTGCACGGCGAAGATCAGGATCAGGATCATCGACAGCCAGACGCTGTGAATCGTCTGTCCCGCCAAGCCGACCGTGCGCCCCAGCCAATCGACAGGGGAGCCGGGGTGCATCCCGCCCAGAACGCCGAGCGGGATCGACAGGGCGAGCGCGACGATCAGTGAGGTGAGCGCGAGTTCAAAGGTGGCGGGCAGGCGCTGCCCGATCAAGGTGGCGTTCGGCAAGCCGAGGCTGAGAGACTGACCAAGATTGCCCGTCAGCACCCCGCCCATGTAGTCGCCGAACTGCACAATCAGCGGACGATCCAAGCCGAGGGCGACGCGCATCGCCTCGCGCTGTTCGTTGGTCGCCTCGCGCGAGACCATCAGCGCGACCGGGTCGCCCGTCAGGCGCACCATGAAGAAGACCAGGACGAGCACGCCCAGAATCAACAGGAGCGATTGGAATATCCGACGAAAAATGTAGGCAGACATGGCACGCTCCGGGAGTGATTTCCAGTGACGGGTAACGAGTCTCTAGACGTGTGCGGAGTGCGTGGTGCGAACGTGCATTACTGCCACGCACTCCGTTTTCCTCATGACTCGTCACTCGTTACTCATCACTCGTTCCTATGGCTTCACCCTGCCTTGGAGACGTTGGTCAGGTCGTAGCCTTCGTTGGCGCGCGGCGCGTAGCCTTCGATGCTCGCGCTCGTTGCTTCGAAGATCTGCGGTGCGTACAGGTAAATGAAGGGCGGATTTTCGTGCATGTACGTCTGGATTTCGCTGTACAGCGCGGCGCGTTCGTCACGATCCACCGTGACCGAAATCTGGTTGATCAGGTCGGTGATGGTGTCGTCGTGCCAGGTGTTGTAGTAGTTGCCAGGGACGAGCGCGCCTTCGAGACGACCGAGCGCCTCGCCCGTGCCGCTCGACCAGCTATCGACGTACATGGGACCGACCGCGCCGTACTCGGCTTCGCTCCAGAAGCTGTTGCTGGTCTTGAACTCGACGGTCAGGTCAATGCCAATCGCGCCCAGGTCACGCTGGACGGCGAGGCAGACTTCGTTGATGCTCAGATAAGCGTCGGTCGGGCAGCCCATGCTGATGGCGAATCCGTCGGCGAAACCCGCTTCTGCCAGCAGTGCGCTGGCGCGTTCGGGGTCGTAGGCATAGGGTTGGATTTCGGGATTGTGACCGAGGTTGGTCGAGATGATGAAGCTGTCCACCAGGCTCGCGCCACCGCCGAAGATTCCGTCGATGATGCCCTGGCGGTTGACTGCGTAGTTCAGCGCCTGACGGACGCGCTCGTCGAGCAGCGGGCTGCCTTCGCCGTTGCCGATGTTCTTGAATGCAACGTAGTAGACGCGGTCGTTCGGGTACGAGACGAGGGTGACAGCGTCGCTGCCTTCCAGCAGGGCGGCTTCGTCGATGCTCAGGCGGTTGGCGATGTCGATCTCACCCGTTTGGATGGCGGCAAGGCGAGTCGTCGGTTCGGGGATGATGCGGAAGGTGACGCCGCCGACCAGCGGCAGCCCTTCCTGCCAGTAATCCTCAAACGCCTCATACACAATCCGGTCGCCCGCGATGCGCTCGACGAAGCGGAAGGGACCTGCGCCCACTGGAGCCTGCTCGAAGGCGTCAATGCCGACTTCGCGGATGTACGCAGGTGGGACGATGCCCCAACCGGTGAGCTGATTCATGAACAGCGGCTTGGGACCGTCGGTCGTGATCTGCACCGTGTACTCATCCACCGCTTCGACACTGGTGGCGACCTGGTAGTCCTGAGCGTAATCGTTGCTATCGTCCGAGCCGGTCTCCCAGGTGGCGATGACCGCATCGGCATTGAAGGTTTCGCCGTTGTGGAAGGTCACGCCCTGGCGCAGCACGAAGGTATAGACCGTGCCATCTTCGCTGATCTCCCAGCTTTCGGCGAGTTCCGGGACGATGTTGCCATCCACATCATAGGTGACGAGGGTGTCATAGAGCGGGCTTGCCGCGTTGCCCGCGGTGATGTCTGCGCCGCGCGGCGGGAAAAGCGACGTGGGGTCGTTTGCCAGCGAAATCACCAGCATGGGCGCGTCCTGCGCCTGGACAGGCAGCACCGCCAACAGGGCGATACCGACGACAATCAGCAGTTTCCGCAACATTCAGGAGTCTCCCTCATTAAACACGACAGCGGGATACACAATAACATCGGGTTAGGGACACCCGATGCCCGCATACGGTAGCGCGCTCTAACACAATTGCCAGCGTGCTTAACACAGGTGGGGGAAATCTTAACCGTGCTTAAAGTGAGGACTCTTGCCGGGGATGCTTTTCTTCTTTTGCATCTTGCTGGCGATCTGTCCTAGATAAAGACAGCCTATGTAGATGTATCTCTGTGCGTCTGATGGCGCTATAGTAGTCCTGATCTGATGGCTATGCCGTCGCCTTTTTACAGAAAGCTGTAACGATGCGGGTCTTCATCAATTACGCGCATGTCGATAAAGCTGAAGCGGAGTCGGTCGTCGAAATCCTCAAGACCGGTAATCACGAGGTCTGGTTTGACGCGACACTCAATAAGCAACCAGAATGGAAGAGCCAACTCCAGGACTTCATCGCCCAATCGGATGTGTTTCTGCATCTGATCTCTGGCTACTCGGTGACCTCACAGTGGTGCCAATGGTGCCTGGGCGAGGCGGTCAAAGCGGGCAAACCTGTCGTGATCGTCCTGCTGCAAGCCCTGGCAGATCTGCCTGAGCCGTTCAGCCAGCACGAGTATGCCGATTTTAGCGAGGGTCCGACCCCGGCTGCTGCCGCGCAGTTGGTCAACAGCCTCTACAACCCGCTCAAGCTGAACTTGAGCGACCTCCCCACCATTCCGGAAAACCCGACCGGGACGCCTGCGCAGGCGATGCGCCAGAGTATGGTCTTCATCAGCTACAGTCGCAACGACGAGGATTACGTCAAGCGGCTGGAGGCATACCTGGAGAGCAACGGCTTTTCCGTCTGGATCGACAAGGGGGCGATCAGCTACGGCGACCAGTGGATGCGCCAGATCAAGCTGGCGTTGGAAGGCTGCGCCGCTTACGTGGTGGTGATGTCGCCGGACTCTGAGAATTCGCAGTGGGTGCAGCGCGAACTGCATTACGCCGAAGAACTCGAAAAGCCAATCTTCCCGCTGCTGCGCTCCGGTAAAATCTGGTTTCAGCTTGGCACCACGCAGGTGCTTGATGTGACCGACGACCGGATGCCGCCGGAAGCCTTCCTCACGCGCCTGGCGACGGTCGCTCCACGCGAAACCGACGCGCCTGGAACCAGCCCCGCCACTCCCGCTGAACCGCCGAAGCACTGCCTGTTCCTGGCGTCTTTCGCGGATGACCCGGCGGTCGAGCCTTACCGTGATGCTGTGATATCGATGGTGGGAAGTGACTTCAAGGATGAATGGGAGATCTCGGCGCAGTCGATGATGACGAGCGCCAGCGCCAGCGTACTGAATGACACCATCGCAGGCTGCGATTATTATCTGGCGCTCCTCGGCGTCTTCTACGGTCATCCGCTGGAATCAGAGACGACCAGCCTGCTCGCCTATACGCTCAGGCAGGCACGCGTGCGGGGGCGACCGGGGTTAGTATGCCTGGTTCCGCCCAATATTCCGCCCGGCATCACTATCGAGTTTCTTGCCGAGCATGGCGGCGCGGTGAAGGACATGCTGGCGCTGCGCCGCTCGTCGAGCGCCGATGCGGGGAAGCTGGATGTCTTCGAGGCGCAAACGCCGACCGACCTGATCAACCGCCTGCGCACGGCGCTGCGCGACTACGCCAAGCCTGCACCCACTGCCGAGCCACAGCCCACGCCTGCCGCCGCGCCCACAACATTAGAGCCGCGCAGTAACTCATTCTTCAGCGGTGACGATGAGAGTCACAAGAGCTATGACCGCCGACGGCTGGAGATGTATGATCTTGAAGACCTCGATCAGGCGTTGATCGAGCGGCTGCTCAACCGCCCGCTGGCGCGCGAACTGGCGCGGCGCGCCAAGCTCGATCTCCCGAATCCTGCGGCGCATCTCGAACTGCTGGGCTTGATGGAAGAGGGAAAGATCACTCTGGCGGCATTTTTGTGCTTCGCGCCGATCCGTCTGATCGCCAACAAGTACCCCGCCTGCTCGCTGCAAATGGTCGTCTACAGCGATGTCAAGCGCGCGTCGTCGAAGGCGGAGATCGATATCGCCAGTGACAACCTGCTCCACCTGTGGGATGCGGGGTTGGACTTCCTGCGTTATCGCAGCGGTCTCAAGCGCAATGGAATCGTCGGCACCGAGGCGCGCGACGCGCTGGAAGTGCCAGACATTGCGCTGCGCGAGGCGTTCGCCAACGCGCTGGTGCATCGTGATTATGAAGATCCGGTGCTGCGCGAACAGCCGACTGTAATCGAGGTCTACCCAGACCGTGTAGAGTTCACCAGTTTTGGCGAACTGCCGGAGGGGATTTCGGTGGAGACTCTGAACGAGAACCCGGAGAAAGCGCTCTCGATCCGCCGCAATCCGGCGGTCGCCTCCGTGTTCCAGTATATGTCCTATATGGAGCTGAACGGCAGCGGCGTCAGCCGGATGCAGGAGGCGATGAAAGAGGCGGAGCTGCCGACGGCGATCATCGAGGAGGACAAGGATCGTTCGACGGTCAAAGTGACCTTGCAGCGCCCCGGTGCGGCGGCGACCGCCGAGGTTGTGGCGGTGGAAGCAACCCAGACAGCCGATACCGCGCCGGTCGAGGACAAGTCACCCCCAGTCGCCAAGCCTGAGGTGTCCACAAAGCCGCCGCCAGTGCGTGCGAACAAGCTTGCCGCGCCCGCCAAGGCGAAAGTCGCCGCCAAGCCCAGGCGCAAGAAGGCAAGTGAGGAAACGGACGGGGCGTAAGATGCCCTGTACTTGATCGTTATCCAATGAACCACGAAGACACGAAGGGCGCGAAGAACGGACAGTTTTCTTCGCGCCCTTCGCGTCTTCGCGGTTGTCTTTCATCGGTAGAATGACTCAATTTGCATTACAGACCTAGCGATCCTCGTCTTCCTCCACATCGTAGCGCGACATCTCCGCCTCGATCTCCTTCGCCGTGAAGGGTAGGTAGCGCTGCCACAGCCGCGCGAACTCGCGTTCGGCATCGCACGGCGCGCCCTGGGCGGTGAAGTACGCGCACACGCGCGTCACATCGCGCCGCAGCAGCGCCGCCGCCTGCTGGTTGCCGCGCAGTGCCACCACCTGCGGGAAGTCGATCAGCGTGATCTCGCCTTCCCAGTACAGGATGTTGTAGGGCGAAAGGTCGCCGTGAATCATGTCGTGCTGGAGCATCAGTTCGATGTTGCCAAGCGCCACGTCGCGCAGGTAACGTGCCTCGCTTGCATCAAGCGACACATCGCTCAGGGAGGGCGCGGCGAGCGTCTCATCTCCGACGTAGCTGATCAACAGCGCGTTGGGACTGATGGCGAACGGCTGTGGCACGCGCGCGCCCGCCTTATGCAGCGTCATCAGCGCACTGTACTCGTACATCAGCCAGGAGGTCTGCGCTGCCTGCACGCCCAGGTCGCTGCGGTTTTCCAGCGCTTTGCGCAGACGCCAGTCGCGCGCGCGCACTTCTTTCCCCGCGCCATCCAGCACTGCACGCCCGTCACGATAGAGCGAGTCGTCGCGGATTTGGCGGAACATGCGCGGGCGATAAACTTTCGCCGCCAGCAGCATCTGCCCGGTCAGCGGGTGCGCGGCGCAGCGGTAGACATTCGCTTCTTTGCCTCCGCGCACGCGCGCCAGCACATCGGTGATCAGAGTCTGGTCGTAGAATTGACCGAGCGACGCGGGCAGCCAGCTCTCCTCAAACAACGTCGGTTTGTAGGTGGTGCGAAAACCGCCTTCCAGCCCAGAGAGTTCGGCGACCTCTTCGCGCAGGGCTGCCTCCGCCTTTTTCGGCGCATGTTTCGCTTTGGGTTTACGCTTGCGCCGCGCCTGGCGGTCGGTCATCAGGGGGTCGAAGCGATCTTCGTATTCGGAATAGCGGTCGGTATGGTCGTCGTGATCATTCGTGTCGTACAACACGGGGTTTCCTCGTCAAATGCATGTCTCTCATGATGTGTCGCCGCGCGCAGTTCGAGCGCGACATGTGTCACAGGCGCACGAAGACGCCTCCGCAGGGCAGTGCTGATGTGCCGCGCGGTGGAGACGAGATGCAGTTGCGAGGTCGGGGATGGAACGGGCGTTGCTGACCTAACGCAGAGTCTCCACAGGCGCGGATGCCACAAGGGCTTTGTGGGTGATGGTTGCAGACATGACGCCTCCTTAATGAAGTACTGGTGTTGCCGTTTGGGCAGGGGCGCAATATATTGCGTCCCTACAGCGTGTTCAATAACGCACAACGGGTCAGAACCGAGGATAACGTATCACAGATTGTGCGATGGTGTCAATCGGTCTTATGGCGGATTCACTCCCGCGCGTAGACAGACACCTGCCAGACCAACCCCGCGCGGGTATGAAAGCGTGGGCGCAGCCCCTCTGCTTGGATGAGCGCGTCGATTTCGCGCGTCGAGTGGATGTAGAAGCGGTATTTGCTGCGCACGAGCGCCAGCGCCGCACCCGCGATGTGCTGCGCGCCGCGCAGCCACCAGCCATCCTGCGGATAGACGACGCCGTACAGCCGCTTTGCGCGTGCGGCGGACAGGCTTACCATGTTGGGCATATCCGGGAAGCAGCAGATGACGCGGTCGAGCGTGACGATGTCGTGCGGCTCAAGCTCTGGGGCGATTTGCACGAAGTCGCCGAAGCGATACTCGGCGCGGTCAGCATAACCCTGCCGCACCGCCTCGGACTTCGCCGCCGCGAGATAGGCGGAGGACGCATCGACCGCCAGGCTGCTGCCGATGCCGCTCTTGAAGAGTTCATGTTGGATAGCGCCGACACCGCCGCCGATATCGAGCAGCGACATGTCCTGAACACCCGCCGCGCGCAGCTGATCGAGCAGCGCACGGGTGGTGCCCGTCACGCCGCGCTTGCGGTATGCATCCAGGTCTTCGCGCGCGACCTTGCTGTTAAACAGGTTTTCCAGTCCTTCGCACTGACGGCAGCAGGTCATGGTGTGTCTTAGTTCATCCCTATTCTAACCAACTCCCTCATCCATGAAGTGGTGCTAAAGTTTGCTACTGCTAGATGTGAATGGCTCCTGCATGCTTACATAGGGTAATATAGGTTCTAGCTCTGGAGGAAAAATACCTTGAAAAGTCATGATGAGTATTTCTCGGGCGCGAGTCATCGCTGTATACATATGGCGCCTTCTTTCCATTATCTCTTCTGGCGACGAAAGGTAATCCTTGAAGGCGGTATGTAAACCGGGGATAATGACAACTTCAAACTCAAGCCCTTTCATTTTGCGGAATGACTCAACATATATCTTGTGCTTAACTGTATACTTTTTCCAGAAGTGTACATGATTGGAGTCATGACAAAGAATTGCGATATTGTGAGGCTGTATCCCCATACTGAGCATCTTGTAAATGAATTTCTCCATAAATTCATTCTCTACTACGGCGTCATTGAAGCCAACAAGAATTGGTTTTTCCCCTTGTCGTAGTTCGGTTGCCTTTAGGTCAGGCAATACATAGTCATCGTTTTTTTGGATTTTTTGATTCGCTTCTATTAAGCTGACAGCTGCGACTGTGATTTGCTCGGTATTGCGGAATGGGACTTTAAGGACCCTGGTACGCCCCATGACATCAATGCCTTTGCGTTTCCACGAGAAGGAGCGAAATAGTGCTTGTGATGGGTCATCACACATGAATAGAATGCCGTCGGGCTTTAGGACTTTCTTCACGACTGAAATCCAGCTTGGAGCGAAATCCTGAGCTTCATCGATTAACACAATATCGTAACGTTGCCAGAATGGGCTTGCAGGCTGCAACAGTTCAAGGGCTTTTTGAGATACAGTTGCCCAATCAAATCTGTTATTCTCCTTTAAATAGGCTTGGTATTTCACATAGATTTGATTGATAGCTTCGCGTTTTGCCTTACTGAGCGGGCGTTGTCGCCCTTCGCGCTTTGCATTCAGATACTTAGCACTATCATGAAGATTCGTTTCTTCGCGCCATTCGAATTCTTCTGCTACATAGTGGCTGTCGAGATCATGTTCTATTAAGGAGTCGTTGAAGAAATGAGCAATCCATCCTTCAGGACTAACGGGTTCATGCCAATTCTTCCCAAGTATGTCATGGCATAGTTGGTGAAAAGTCCTAATCTCGATGTGAGGAACACCTTTTATGCGTCGCTTAAAATCAAGGATTAGGTCTTTGTTGAATGCTAAGAGCAAGAGTTGCTTTTCTGGATATGTACTGGCTAGAAATTCGGCGCGTTTTGCCAAAACTAATGATTTTCCGCTCCCAGCAACTCCTCTTACCAAGCGAATGCCGGTATCGTGGATCGTTGTTTTTGCTTCAGCAGAAAGCAGTTCATCTGAAACAGACTCATCAAACTGTATCAGGGTTTGTTGATACTGGTCTTTTTGTGGCTCACGTTGGATAGGTCTGTAAACTTCTTCCTCTTGTTGACGACTCATGACACCTATTGGTCTTCCTGTACTGATGTCTGACAGTACGAGGTGTGGCTTGAGAACGCCACGCACTACTTTGCGAGTTTCGTCTCCAAGCTGGTTTTCCATTTTCCACCGACTAGGTATCGTCCTTAGTGCGGACTCAAAAGTATTAGGTGTAAGAGATTCTTTCCCGAGAACCGTATTCTTAGGGAAGACGCCACCGTCTTCAATAACTCCAATAATGTGCTGAGGTATGTGCGGTAGAAAAGCCGTAGGTATCCAAGGAAACTTTAACTTGCGCTTCCCTTGATGGGTTCGAAGTAGTTCGTCAAACTTTTCGAACTGTTTGACCAAATTGTGGGCATATTTTTCGGCTATACCCAGAGGATTTGACTCCTGAACAATTTCACCCGAATTTCGACGTATCCTGATGAATTCATGATTGATGTCAAGGATTTCCTTGTAATCCTTAACTTCGACAACAAATAGTCCCCTTGTAATGGAAAGAATTACAAAGTCAGGTGACTTGTGGGCTGCTGTTGTGGTTGATATGTGTACTTCTGAAAAACCTTCAAACTCATCTTTTGGCAATTTCTCAATCAAGCTCGCAACAAGGTTTTCTCCGTAGGTAGCCATCTCGATACCTTATTACAAGGCAACGTTCTGCCTCTATAAACCATCATTTCTTCGATTGAGCTATTTTAACATACAACGGACGCTTAATAAGTGATGTATGATATGCATACACTATGAAATTTAGCACGGCTTATTAGCATGTCTTCTGGGAACTAGCGTGGTCACCCAGCCCTGTCAACATACTCCACATTCATCGCCCACTTGAGTTCGTCAAGATCGCTCTCACTGAATCCCTCACGAAGTTCAGCAAGAATTTGCCTCAGATCGTGCATGTCGATAGGGTCATTGTGTCGATCAACTGACCCACTGTGTTGGCGATATTCCCGCTGTTCGTGGATATGAATGTAGAGCGCTTCGAAATCCTCACTCGAAAGCTCATCCACAGCGCGTATCAGTTCGTGGAGTGCCATCCATGTGCTCCTCATCTCACTCATCACTATTTTAGCCAATTTTGCTCATCTGTACGCCGTTTGTATGTCGTCACTTTCCGTAGGTGCATATCGCTCCTATAATCTCGCGCTATGTTGTGGACATCCTTTCCTCTCGTTCGCCGCTGGTTGATCGTGGGCGGCATCCTGTTTGTCTTCGCCTTCCTCGGCGTGCTCGATCTCGCCAATCGTGGGCTGGTGTGGCAGGCGTTATGGTCGGTGACCGGCGAGGAAGCGCCGCTGGCGCAGATGCGCGCTCTGATCGAGCTTCCGGGCGCGTTCATCCGCCCGCAGCCGCGCACCGACGCGCTCGCCCCCATCGCCAACGTCGGCATGTCGCCCTACGGCATCAACACCTTTCTGGAGCAGGAGGTCGAAGTCGCCAAGCGTGATTTGCAGGTGCAGATGATCGCCGAGGCGGGCTTCGGTTGGATACGCCAGGAGTTCCCCTGGGAAGACATCGAAATCCACGCGCGCGGCGATTTCACCGACCGGCGCAACGACGTGAACGGCGACGGCACTATCGATACCATCGACGCCTGGGCGAAGTATGACCACATTGTCGATGTTGCCGAGGAGTATGGGGTGCGTCTGCAAGTCCGCCTGAGCAACCCGCCAAGCTGGACGCATGCCGACCCGGCGATAGGCGAAAAAGCGCCGCCGGATAATCTACAGGATTTCGTCAATTACGCGGTCGCCGTCGCCGAACGTTATCGCGGACGCATCCTGCATTACCAGATCTGGAATGAGCCGAACATCTACCCCGAATGGGGCGAGCAGGCGGTCGATCCTGAGGCATACACCGACATGCTCTGCCGTACGTACCGCGCGCTCAAGGACGTTGACCCGAACATCGTGGTCATCTCCGCCGCGCTCGCGCCGACCATCAACCTGACCGACCGCAACCTGAGCGACCTGATCTTCTTGCAGCGCATGTACGACGCCGGCGCGGGGGAATGCTTCGACGTGCTTTCGACCCAGGGCTACGGCTTCTTCAGCGGACCGACCGACCGCCGGATGCGCCCGACGACGCTCACCTTCAGCCATCACCTCTACATCCGCGACATCATGGTCGCCAACGGCGATTCGCATAAGCCGATCTGGTTGGCGGAAGCGGCATGGAATGCGCAGCCGGAAGACCCCAGCGTCGTCACCTCGCAGTACGGTCAATTCGGCATCGTCACGCCGGATGAAGCAGCGCGTTACATGCCGCTGGCATACCAGCGAGCGCGCGAGGAATGGAGCTGGCTGGGGGTGATTAACTATTGGTTCTTCAAGCGCGCGTCGGACGGCGAGCGCAATCAGGCATTCTATTACTTCCGCATGGTCGAGCCGGACTTTACACCGCTGCCGATTTACGACGCCATGCGCCAGTACATCGCCGATGAGCAGCCCATCCTCTACCAGGGCACACATCAGGAGAACCACCGTTTTCTGAGCTTTGACGCAGATGCCGAACAGGTCGAAGTTGCGGAGGCGCAGTTCAATCGCGCCATGCGGACGACCGCGCTGTCCGTGATGATGCACGGCACCGAGATCGCCCTGCGCTGGCGCGGCGTTGAGCCAATCAGCGTGCGTGTCGGCAATGACCCGCCGCTTTCGATTGGCGAAAGCCGCGAGGGTACGGAATGGCAGAGTGGGCATCTCTTCCTCTCGCTTAACGCGCAGACGCGCACGATCAGCTTCTCGTCACCGGGTCCGTTCGAGCTGGACAGCGTGACTGTCATCGATCGCACGGCAATGAACGCGCTGATCGGCGCGGCGGTCGTGTTGGTGGGGGGCGGGTGGCTGGTGTGGCGTGCACGGGGGCGTAAACGGTGATGGATGGGGCACGCGATACGGGACACACGGGTCGTCCCCTACGGCGCATGATCGAAGGCGAGGGCAACGCGGATTCTCGGACGAGGCATGCCTCGTCCCTACAGGTACACGCATTTTCGCACCACGCACCGCGCACCGCGCACTTTTCACTCGTTACTCGCTACGCATTACTCATCACTCTCCTTCTTCTAGCCTTCGGTCTGCGCGCCCACCTGCTCGGCGGGCAGTCGTTGTGGAATGACGAAGGCAATGCCTACGTGCAGGCGACACGCTCGTTCACGGACATCGCGTATCATGCCGGGCGCGACATTCATCCGCCGGGCTACTACTGGCTGCTGGCGGGCTGGCGCGCGCTGGCGGGCGAAAGCGAATACGCGCTGCGCCTGCTCTCGACCTTTGCCAGTGTCCTGACGGTCGCGTTCACGGCGGCGCTGGCACGGCGGCTCGTCGGGAGTGTTGGGGCGCTGGCGGCGGCGTTGTTCGTCGCACTCAACAGCTTCAGCATCTACTACGCGCAGGAAGCGCGCATGTACGCGCTGCTGGCGCTGTGGGGCGTAATGAGTCTGTGGCTGCTCGCGAGGACGCTTAGCGAGCGGAACCGCGAGGGCACGGAGAGCGCGGAGGGTAATTCCAGAAGGGACGGCATGAATGCCGTCCCTACGAAATTGCGGGTTGTAGGGACGGCATTCATGCCGTCCGCCCCACATCTTCGCCTGGCGCTTGCGCTGGGTCTCGTCAATGCGGCGGGTTTGTACACGCAGTACGCCTACTTCTACGTGCTGCTGACGCAGACGGTCGTGGTGGCGCTGTGGATGGTCGCTGCGTGGAACGCGGACGTGCGGGGGGATTCCAGCCGCGGACAAGGCACGCCTCGTCCCTACAGCAGGTTGGTGGCGGTGATTGGGGCGCAGGCGCTGGCGTTCATCCTCTTCGTGCCCTGGCTGCCGACGGCGCTCATCCAGATCCGGGGCTGGCCCAACACCGGTCAGCCGGTCGAACTGGCACAGGCGCTGAACGTCATTCTCAACTGGCTGATCTATGGCGTGACGGCGCGCAACGAACTGCTCGCGGTAGCGTGGCTGCTGCTCCTGTTCGGGCTGGTGAGGCTTCCCAGACTGGCGTTCCTGCCTGCCGCCTGGGTGACCGTCTCGGTCGGCGTCTTCCTGGCGCAGGGGCTTTTCCGCGAGAACAACCTCAAGTTCCTCCTGCCCGCGCAGGTCGGCATGGCGTTGTGGATGGGGAGTGGAGTGGCGGTCTTGTGGGACGCGCGCTTTGTGCGTTCCGGCGCGGCGCGCGTGATGGCTGGGCGGCGCTGGATTGCGCGCGCCGCGGGTGTCGCTGCCGCAGTGCTGATCCTGGTCGTCATGGTGCGCGGGCTTGACCCGCTCTATCACGACCCGGCATACCAGCGCGCCGACTATCGCGCGATGGCGCGGCTGGCGGCGGCGGAGTTGGGCGCGGGGGATGTCATCATCCTGAACGGACCGAACCAGGCGGAGGTCTTTAACTACTACTATCGGGGAGCCGCGCAGGTCATCGGGCTGCCTGCGGGCTTGGGCGGCGATGATGCGGCGACCGAGGCAGCGCTGACCGAGATGACGCGCAGCCTGAGCGATGACGGGTCGCGCGAGTACCACCAGGTCTTTGCCGTATTGTGGGGAGAGCGTGAACGCGATCCGAACAGCGTGGTCGAGGGCTTGCTCGACAACACCTTCTACAGCGCTGGTGAGACATGGTACGGCGATGTGCGGCTGGCGCGCTACGCCGTGCGGACATCGGCGTCCGCGATGGTCATCGGCACGGTCAACGCCACCTTTGACGATGGGCGCATCAATATGCAGGCGGACTATACTGCCGAGGCGCGCGTGGGCGGGATGGTGCTGGCGCGTTTGACTTGGCTCAATCGGACTGAAGCGCCGATTCCGCAGCGCTACAAGGTGTTTGTGCAGCTTCTCAACAGCGATGGCGTCCTGGTCGCACAGCATGACAGTGAGCCGAGCGGGGGATCGTCGCCGACGAACGCCTGGCAGCCCGGCAGCGGCATCGCGGACAATCACGCGATCCTCGTCCCGCCCGACGCTCTGCCGGGTGACTACACGCTGATTGCGGGCATGTACGCGGTCGATCCGCCAAATGCGCGACTCACGCTGTCCGATGGCAGCGATCATGTGGTGCTGGGGCAGATCACGGTCAGATAACATACATCTCATCGCAGGCTCATGTCGCCCCTCTACAATTACTCATCATTCACAGTGTATTGAACGATGCGAACGTGTGTCGTTTCTCAAGCAGGAGAGTTTTTCCATGCGTGTGATCATCACGGGTGGCACTGGGCTGATTGGTCGGCGGTTGGCGGCGCAGCTCGTCGCCGAAAAGCACGAAGTTGTCATCCTGACGCGCAATCCGCAGAAGGCGGGCACGCTGCCGCAAGGGGTGCGCACCGATGCCTGGGATGGGCAGTCCGCCGCGGGCTGGGGTGCGCTCGTCAACGGCGACAGCGCGATTGTCAACCTGACCGGGCAGCCCATCGTCAGTTTCCCGTTCAGTGAAGCGCATAAGGCAAAGGTGCTGGAAAGCCGCCTCGCTGCCGGGCGCGCCGTCCGGCAGGCAATTGAAGCAGCGGGCGAGAAGCCGCGCGTCCTCATCCAGTCGAGCGCTATTGGCATCTACGGCGACCGCAAGGACGAAGTGCTGACCGAGGATGCCCATCCCGAAGATGGCTGGTTCGGCTCGGTCGTCAGCGCCTGGGAAGACGCGGCAGATGGTGCGCCGACACGCATCGTCAAGATCCGCACGGGGATTGTGCTGGATAAGAATGGCGGCGCGCTTGCACCGTTGGTCCTGTCAGGCAACTTCTTCGGCGGGGCGCTTGGCAGCGGCAAACAGTGGATGTCGTGGATACACAACGACGACGAATGCGCTGCCATCCGCCATCTGATCGCCAACGAGAAGGCGGAGGGCGTTTATAACCTCGTCGCGCCCAACCCGGTGACGAACAAGGACTTTGTCAAGACGCTGGCGAAGGTGCTTGGTAGGATCGCCCTCGTCCCTGCGCCGGAACTGGCGCTGCGTGTCGTGTTGGGCGATCTGGCGGCGACACTACTGGACAGCCAGCGCGGCAGCGCGCAAAAGCTGCTCGACACCGGCTTCGCCTTCCAGTATCCGACGCTCGAACCTGCGCTGCGCAATCTGTTGGGAAAATGATCCAGACTGGGGCATGGCATACCATGCCCCTACTCGGCATGCCAAGCCCCTGCGCGCTTTCGCGAAACTAAACGTTGCTCAAACCTCAATCGGCGGTAGACTTCGGTATAGAAACAACCGGGTTTGAAGCAGCGTGTGAGTATAGTGCATGTCCTATCGCAATGAACCGCCGCGTGATGATGAGCGGTACGATCCTCTTGGTGAAAACGACCCGGAAGGCGACGGCGATATTCCCGCGTCCGTCGCTTTCATGGAGATGATGCGCCGCGCCGCGGCTCGCAATCAGGCGAACCAACCCCCTGCTCCGCCCCAATCGCCCACCAGTGCGAGTGAGCCGTCTCGCCGTCCGATCAGCCGTTACAGCCCGCCGATTGTGCCGGTGGCGGGCGATGAGACGACCCCTGCCGAGTCTGCTTCATCGCCGACGCCTCGCCTGGAACGCCGGATGTACCCGGAGCCGGAGTCGGTACCGAACGCATCGGCGGTCTATCGTGTGCAGGCAGCGCGCCGCGACGACGACGACGACCTGCCGACGACGAACATCCCCGCACCTCCACAGGCTGGCGAGGTGCGTCGTGTACGCCGCCGCGCCAATCGTCGCCGCCAGCGCACCAGCCTGCTCGGCGGGGCGCTGCGCCCGATCATCATCATTCCAGTCGCTGCCGCGCTGATCGCGACGATCTTCGCCTGGTTCACACCGCCGGAGATGATCAATTCCGACGTGCGAGACGAACTCAGCGCGGATATTGCGACCTCGATCTTCGCCACCTTCGCGCCAACCGCCGAGCCGACCGCCAACTGGCAGAAGCGTATTGGGATCGTGTCCGGGCATCGCGGCGGCGAGGTCTACGATCCTGGCGCGGTCTGCACAGACGCCAACGGGGAAGCGATGCGCCCCAACGAAAATGATGTGAACTTCAGCGTGGCGGAGCGCGTCGTCAATACGCTGCGCGGCATGGGCTATACCGTCGATCTGCTGGACGAATTTGACCCGCGCCTGCAAGGTTATCAGGCGGCGGCGCTGGTGTCGATCCACGCCAACACCTGCCGCGAATGGCCCGGCGGCGAGGTCGTCTCTGGCTTCCTGATCGCCGCGCCGGAAGCGCGCGCCAGTATGCGCGGGAATGACGAGCTGCTCGTCGGCTGCGTCGCCAACTATTATGGTGCGCTGACGCAGCTTCAGCGGCGACCGGGCGTGACGCGCGACATGACCGACTATCATAACTTCCGCGAGATTCACCCCCAGACGCCCGCCGCAATTATCGAACTGGGCTTCCTGCGGGCGGATTGGGAACTGCTATCGACGCAGCCGGATTTGATGGCGCAGGCGATCACCAATGGTATTCTTTGCTTCGCGGACCCGGCGGTCGCGCCAGCGCTGCCCGTTGCAACGACTGCGCCAGGGGCATAGATGAAGGATATGGGATTGTGTTCGAGATTGTGATGTATTCGCGCACCACGTCATGCCCATTCGTGACGCTGGCGAAGCGCGTACTGGACGACTATTCGCTGCCCTATCGCGAGATCTATATCGATAAGGATGAGCGCGCGCGGCAGCAGGTCATACAGTGGACGGGCTTCCAGGCGGTGCCGACGATCATTCTCGCCTGGACGGGTGAGCGGCTGCCGATCAGCGAGCCGAGCTACCTGGAACCCAAGCGCAGTCCGCGTGGGATCGACCGAGGGCATATGATCACCGAGCCGAATATCGAAGAACTGACGGCGTGGTTGGCGAAGCACGGATTTATCGCCGATCCGTCGTAAGCGTTCGCGCCTTCGCATCTAGGGGCTTGATGCAGCAAGCCCTCGCATCCTATAATGCGCGGCACTGGAGAGGTCGCATAGTGGCCGAGTGCGCTCGCTTGGAAAGCGAGTAAGGTGTTACAGCCTTCGCGGGTTCGAATCCCGCCCTCTCCGCACAGGAAAAAGTCCGGATGCAAATCCTCCGGGTCACTTGCTCCCCGTTATCGCTTCCGTCGTCACCCTCAGTACTCGCTGTATATTTCCCATCCCCACCGCGATCCCGGTGGACGATTCGTCTCGTTCAGGATCGCCTGCATATCGTGGATGATGCCGGGGGTGGCGGGTTTGGGATAGCAGGCGTCAAAACCTGCGTGATGCGCCTTTGCCGCCAGCACAGGATCGTAGTAGGCGGTCAACGAGAAAACCAACATCGACTCATTGATCGTATTCGCCCGCAGGTGTTTTAGCAGTTCCCACCCATCCATTTTCGGCAGGAGTAAATCGACCACGGCGAACTGATAGAGTGTCTGCTCTGTCATGCGAATGGCGGTTTCGCCATCCGATGCGATGTCTGACTGGATGCCCATATAGCGCAGGAGTTGGGCGAGAATATCAGCGCAAACAGGATCGTCATCGACGATCAAGGCGCGCGAAAACACCGTCGTCACCAGCATCATTTTCTGTCTGATGGTCATGAGAAGTCTACTACTCCTTCCAGGCTATTGACGAGGTCAAGCATGAAGGTACTCGGATTGATAGGCTTGGACATATAAGCGCTGCTGCCCACCTCGAGGGCGCGCTGTTGGTCGCCAATCATCGCATGTGCAGTAAGCGCGACGATCGGGATTTGTGCGGTTCGCGGATTCGCGCGGATGTGTGTGATCATGTCCCATCCATCCATCACAGGCATCGACAGGTCGCTCAGAATCAGCCGTGCTTCAATGGTGGTGAGGGTCTCAAGCCCTTGTTCCCCGTTCACTGCGGTATGGACGGTCGCACCGTAATGCTTGAGGAGCATCCGCGCGATATCCAGGCTTGCTGGATCATCATCCACCAACAGGACATCCCAGCCCTTCAGCAGATCGCGTTGAATTTGCTGCATCATGGGGTACATCGCTTTCATTCAGTTAGGTCAGCATTCCCTGGACAAAGGGGCTTGAAACGTTCTCTGGCGCATTCATCTTGATCGGCAAGACCACCGTAAAAGTACTGCCAAACCCGACCTCGCTCTTTACTGTGACTGTGCCTTTCATTGCCGTCGCAAGCTTGCGGACGATGCTCAGACCCAGCCCAGTTCCCCGCTGGCTTCGGCGCGTTGAACCATCTACCTGACGAAAATCCTCAAAAATGTAGCTGAGTGCATGGGCTGGTATACCCATGCCTGTATCGATTGTTTCAATCCTCAGGTTGCCTCCTTCTGTACAGAGGGCGAGGGTGACCGCTCCTCTTTCCGTAAACTTGAAGGCATTCGACAAGAGGTTTATCACGATTTGCTTGACGCGCTCTTTGTCCCCGGAGATGAGGTCGGGTACGTCAGGCGAGATCGTGGTTGTGAAGCGCAGTCCCTTTTGATCTGCCAGTACACGCATTTCCGTGTTCAGTTGATTGACCAACGCTCGTATGTCATAGGGTTCGTTGACCAGTTCCAAGCGCCCCGCGTCGATCTTCGAGAGATCGAGGATGTCATTGACGAGGTTGAGCAGATGCTTGCTGCTGTCATAGATGCTGCCCACCATGCGTGTTGCTTCGTCGTCCAATTCGCCATTAATGCCATTGAGCATGATTCCGGAATAACCGATGATCGCATTGAGAGGGGTACGGAGTTCATGGGACATGACGGACAAGAATTCCGTCTTGAGGCGAGCGGACTCGACGACCTCATGCATCGCTTTTTGCAGCGCGACATTTTTATCATGAAGTTCCTGCTGCGAAAGGTTCAGCTTTGCGAGCATCTGATTGATATTGGTCGAAAGCCGCGCAATTTCGTCGTTTGAGTCAACATTCAGCACCTGATTGAGATTGCCAGTAGATTGAATCTCATCCACCCTGGCGCTCAAACCAGCAATTCTGTTTACGACGAGTCGGTCGAGTGCAAGATACGTGATGACACTGATGAAGATTCCAAGCCCTAAAAGGACGATAGCGAGCATCTGAATGGTGGCTTGTCCCTGCTGCCAGACATCTCGCGAAAGCCAGGTTTTCAGAATTGCGATGGGTTGACCTTGATAGTCACGAAGCAGCCCGAAGCCCGCGATGCTGGCGTCGTCCAGAGGACGGATGACCACATCCGCGCCCGCAGTGAGTTCTGACATTGCCGCCGCTGTGTCTTCCAGCATACCCTCACGATCGGTGCGCACGAGGCTGATCTGAGTGCGCAGCGTGTCCGAAAGCTGCGAGATTTCCGCATCACCAATCAGACGCCCAAATGTGAATGTACCGGCGCTCTCTCCCTGGCGGTCGGTCGGGAGTATCGCCGCAGTCGCAAATACGACGATGCGCCGCGAAGTCACCATGTAGCCGGCAACTGCCTCTGTGGCAAGTGTCTCCTGAAACTCTGGTGAAACTGCGATTCGCTGAATGTTGCTCAGAATTTCCTGAGGAAGATCGGCGAAGCGCTGACGTTCGACGTTGTAGTTGTCGGAAAAGATCAAATCACCCGCTTCGTCCGTGATGACGACGAAGCTGGCATTGAGATTACCCAGGACTTGCTGAGGGTCGCCAAAGTTGTCGTCAACGTAGGCAGGGTATTCGCCCCTGGCGAAGTCATAGGTTACGTCCCAGTACGCCCAGTCGATGACTGTGGATGCTAAAGCTTTTGCCTCCAGGTCGAGCGCATTCAAGGATCGCTGCACGCTGTCCTCGACTGCTGGAACCTCAAGTGCAGCAAATCGCTGTTCAAGTACTTGGCGCGACAAGGCATAAATTGCCAGCAGCAGTATCGCAAATATCAGCATGACTGCGCCAAGAACTTTTAGCCGTATTGACATCGCTATTACTCGCGTATTTATACCTGTGATGAATTGAGCGATCAGCTATCGCTTAACTCTTCATTCACTATACATGGGGTATGTTAGAGACGAGGGTTAAGACGTTGAATGTGCTCGTGATCAAAAGAGGATTTCCTCGACATAACTCATGACGACTCCAAAGCGAATTCCCAAAACCATGCCTGGCTGGTCTCGTTATTCAGGGTGGGCTGCGCGCCTTTGGACAACCATGCGAGACCCTCAGACACCATCGATGACCCTGCTCGAATGTTATCACCTGCGCATTAATTCTGGGTTGCTGGTGATCTTCATTCCACTTGCGATCATTTACACATTGGTTTCTGTGATCCGAGATTATGTTCTGCTCCTCAACCAGAGCGGATTACGTTTTGTCCTGATGTCTGGGTTTGTCGTCCTGACATTGATGCTGCTCTATCTTCTGCTGCGAGGTGGTGTTCACAAGCTGATGGGTCGGGCGTCGCTGATCGTCGCAACGGTGCTGATTCTCGCCTACGCCTACATCTCGCCGCCGCCTCACTTTGAGATCCTGGCTTTCATCGTCGTTCCCATGGTCGGCAGCCATCTCCTTTCGCGTCAAAGCGCACTGCTGATTTCACTGGCGGTTGGGGGTGTTCTCATTGCGTTCGTTCACATGAATCCTTATCTCGAAAACTCACGATTGTCCCTGAACTACGTTTGGTTTTACGCCTCCCTTACCATCCTCCAACTCTATTTGATGAACGAACGCGCATGGCTGGACAGAAACCGCGCACTGGCAGCGGCGCAGGAAGCCGACGACAGCGCATTGTTTGTTCAGTATCTGCCGGCACTGGCGTGGAAACTCGATACTCGTAGGCAGGTGACACTGCGCAACCAGCAGGCACTTGCCAGCAGTTCCGCGGTCGAGGCGCTGCGTATCATCCAGGCGCTCATCGAGGATAAACAGCATCGGGAGGCGATTGAAACGCTGCTGCGCACGGGCGACAGAACCTCCTTTGAACATCGTTGGGGCGATACGCAATATCGCACCTATCTGCGACCGATCTGGCAGGATCATGTGGTCACGGGTGCAATCGGCTTGACCATCGACATCAGCGATCTAATGCAGGAATTGGAACAGCATTTCCAACAGGGAATCGAAGCCGAACGCAAGCGTGTACTGACCGACTTCATGAACGATGCTACGCATGACCTACGAACACCGCTCTCCGTAATTCATACCAACATGTACCTCATGGAAAAGGCGACCGATCCTGAGAAGATCAGGGTACGTCGTGAGATGCTCAAAGGCTCGATTTCGCAGCTTGAAGAAATGCTGCAAAGCATGTTTGTCATGACTCGACTCGATTTGCTGCCGCGCTTCATCGAGAACGAGATTGATGTCAACGCGGTCGTCATGGAGTCGGTGGGGCAGATCAGTCGAGATGCTTATGAAAAGCAACTTCGCCTGGAGTCAGAATTAGGAGTCAATCTACCGTCGATCAGCGGGCACAGCAGCGAACTCCAGATGGCGTTTTATCATGTTCTGCGCAACGCAGTGCAACATACCCCGCAGGATGGGGTCGTCCGTCTTACAACACGTCTCGATGCCAACAATGTCGTGGTGGAAATCGCTGATACCGGTGAGGGGATTTCCGACGAGGCACTCCCCCACATTTATGAGCGCTTTTATCGCGGCGATAAAGCGCGAACATTGACTGGGGGGCGGAATGGTATGGGGCTTGCCATTGCAAAGAAAGTCGTCGAAAAGCATGAGGGGATGATTTCGGTCATGAGCCACTTGGGACGCGGCACGACCTTCACCATCACCCTGCCGATCACCCCGGTCACGTGACGAAATCACACCCGCTCCCAGACTGCCTCACCATTCAGGATGCGCGCCAGTTGATCCGGGAATCTTTCAAGATCCAGGGGCTTGCCGATAAAGCCGTCGAAACCAAGCTGCTTGACCGCGCTGATCTCGCTGACATGAACCGTGCAGGCGATGATGCGCGGGGCGCTGCTGTGCGCGCGGATCAGATCTTTGACAGCATAGCCATCCACCCCCGGCATTTCGAGATCGAGAAACACAACGTCGAAGGGTTCCAGGGAGTCCAGTTGTGTCGCCACGGTTCTGGAGTCCGCGATGGTCGTCACCTTTAGACCTTGCCTGGCGAGAAGCTGTGCGAGCACCTTCAGATTCGGAGCGTTATCGTCAATGACGAGCGCATGTTTCATAGAAACCCCTTTTCGGACACCTGTTGAGTCGAATTTCAGTCTTGCCGTACGCCCGCGTGCCAGACCGTCTCCCCATTGAGGATTGCGGCGATCTGCTGCGGGAACAGATCCTTGCTGACAGGTTTGGCGATAAACCCGGAAAAGCCCTTCTCCTGTGCCTTCGGAATAGCGACAGAAGGATCCATCGCAGATACCGCGACAATCGGGATGTGACCGTATTGGGGTAGCGCGCGGATCTGATCGAAGATGTCAAAACCGGAGACGTTGGACGCTAGCATCAGGTCAAGGACGATCAGATCCACCTGCCGCATCTCGTTGAGGCGGTCGATCGCGTCGCGCCCCCAGCGCTCAAAGTAGACCACGGCACCCTGGATGGCAAAAGAGAGCTGGAAAACCACGCGGTTGGAGACATTGTCTTCAACGCAAAAGATCGTCTTTTCCTGAAGGAGTTTCTGCGGCATGCTGCTATCCCTTAACTGAGAACCCGCCAGATGTTTTCCCCGGCATGGATACGGTCAAACAATTCGGGAAAGACATCCATGTCGATGGGCTTTCCCAGACAGCCGTCAAACCCCGCCTCCTGAAGCTGGTCGATTTCTTCACTCATCACGCTGGCAGTCAGCGCGATGATCGGCAGGTCTTTCGCCCAGGAGAGACTGCGAAGCATGTGCAGCATCTCAAACCCATCATGCGGTTTCATGTGGATGTCCAGCAGAATCAGGTCGGGTTTTGGGGCAAGAGACTCGACCCGCGCCAGGAAATCGGTACTGTCCTCAAAGATCGTCACGTCGGGCAGTCTCATGCGCACCTTCAGCAGGAGCGACATCAGCTTTCGGCTTTGGGCATCATCTTCGACATAGAGTACAGTGGGGAGTGTGTCGGTCATCGAACGGCGCTCATTTCTGCTACTTCATGCAGATCTGCCTGCTGGACAGGAATAGTGATGTGAAATGTCGTCCCTTGTCCCAGTGTGCTTTCCAGCCAGATGCGCCCGCCATGCGCTTCAATCAGGTTTTTGGCGATAGGCATCCCCAAGCCGGTGCCGCCTCCCTGGCGCAAACCCGTGATCGTCTGCTGGAACGGCAGGAACACCAGCGCCTGATCCTCCGCTGCAATGCCAGCACCCGTATCGGTCACTGAAATCCGGACTTCTCCGTTGTCCTGACGCGCATGAATCCTGATCTCGCCTTCATCGGTAAATTTGCAGGCGTTGGAGAGCACGTTCAGGAGGACTTGCAGGATACGCTGCTTGTCAGCGCGCACCCCCGGCAAATCGTTTGCAATATCCGTGTGGAGACGCACCGGCTTCCCAACGAGCAGGCTGCGGGCGGTGGCAGCGGCGCTGTCGATCAACGCCTTCAGTTGGACGTGGTCTTCGCTGAACAGATTGAGTGAACCCGCTTCAATCTTGGACATGTCGAGCACATCATTGATCAATGCCAACAGGTGCTTCCCGCTTCCGACGACATCCGTCAGAAGCTCTTTCTGTTGTTCGTTGATGTCTCCGGTGTCACCATCCACCACGAAGCGCGTCAGGTTGATAACTGAGTTGAGGGGGGTGCGTAGTTCATGCGACATACTCGCCAGGAATGCCGATTTCACACGATCGGATTGTTCAGCCTTATCGCGCGCTGCCTCCGTCTCGCGGATCTGCTGCTCCATCGTCGTCGTCATCTCATTGAAGACCGTGCCGAACTGACCTAACTCATCTTCGGAATTGACCTGGCTGCGCACCGACCAGTTTCCCTTGCCGATCTCGCGCGCGGTCTCCGTCAGCGCCGCGAGACCCGGCAGGACGGTTCGCGCAATCTGAAAAGCCACAAAAGAGACGACGATGAAAGCCGCCGCACCTACGATGAGGAGCACCTGCTGTGCCGTGGCGGAGGTCTCACGCGCGATTAGCTCGCTTTGTTCGAGTCTGGCGTGCATCACCTCAAGGTTGTTATCCAGCGCTTCGAGAAGGCTCTCTTCGTCTGCTTCGAGCTGCTCGCGCAGTTCCGCGATGTCCTCAATGGGGGCGCTTTCCGCGAGCAGGCTGAGGACTTGTTCGGCGCTGGCGACGAGCGCGTTCCCTGCGGACTCGATGGCGTTGACGAACTCGATGTCAGCAGGCGCGCGTTCCAGCACGAGGCTGCGGTAGTTGGCGAAATCCTGACGGTATTCCTCAATAACCTCGGTGGCTTCCGCTTCTTCCCCCGTCTCTTCCAGCGCAAGCTGTGCATCGAGGATCGTCTCGTTCGCGGAAGAGATGAGTCGGGCACCGATGAACTTCAGATGATCGAGGGCCTCGACAATGGGAAGATTGCTGTCTGTCACTTCATCATATGACTGGATGAGCGCATTGACCGTTCGCGCGCCGACAAACGCGACCACGAAGATTCCAAGCGCGGACGCCACGAAGAGCACGATCAGCTTTGCTCTCAAAGTCAGGTTGTTCATGCGTAATCCCTACAATTCGCCATTCGTCAGCACATTGTGTGGGGTGTTCGCAGAAGCCTGAGAGATTTAGCCCAGGATGGTGCCGCACAATCCGCAGAGCACTCCCACGTAGTTAACAGTACGTGGGGTGATGCCCGATTGACCCTTGAGATCAGGCTGAACGTATGTGGAATTTACGCGTTTGAGTTTACGGACAAAGGGCTAAAACCTCGTGTTCAAGCAGAGTGCCTGGTTCAACTGCGTATGTCCTGATCTTTTTACAGCGTGCCCGACAGATGCATCCAGAGCGCGCGCGCCGCGCCGGTCACACCCGCGTTCAAGCCGAGGCGCGCCTGGACGATCCGCACGCTCTGGAGGGGGATGATTCGGCAGCGCTGCTCGATGACCGCCAGCGCCGCTGGCGCGAATGCATCCCAACTGAGCATCACGCCGCCGCCGAGCACGACGTAGTCCGGCGACAGCATGTTGATGACATTGGCGATGCCATGTCCGAGTGCTGTGCCAACCCGCTCGACCACCTCCTGCGCGAAGGAATCGCCGTCGCGCGCCGCCTGCACGACCAGTTTGGCGTCCAGTTTCGTTCGGTCGCCGCCTGCAAGCGCCAGAAGATCGCTTTTCGCGGGCGCTTCCGCCGCCATACGTGCGATGGCAGAACCGGATGCCAACGCCTCGAAGCAGCCTTTGCTGCCGTCCGCGCACTCAGGTCCCGCAGGATCGATGATCTGGGAACCTACTTCGCTGTTGGCGCTCAACCCGCTGTAGAGGCAGCCGTTGAAGATGAATGCGCCCGCGATGCCTGTACCCACTGCCATGTAGAAGAGGTTTCTCGCGCCCTGCCCAGCGCCCATCCAGTATTCGCCAATCGCGGCGCTCTGGGATCTGCCAAGCAGCAAACTGGGGAGGTGAAACTGGTCACGCAGGGTGGTCGCAATCGGGAAGTCATCCCAGCCAGGGAGATGCGCGGGGCTTTCGATGCGTCCGCGGGCAGTGTCGATGTTGCCTGGTGCGCCAATGCCGATACCTGCGATCTGTGCGGGGGTGAGTCCGGCATCCTGGATCAGGTTCGTTACGAGTTTGCCGATGCGCCTCAGACCATCACTGTTGCCCTTCGCAGAGTGGGTCGCGATTTGCTTCCGCGCGACGACACGCCCATCGCGGCTGATGACCGCTCCGATCACTGTGGTTCCGCCGATGTCGAGTCCAACTGCGTGATCAAGTGCCATTGTGTCTCACCATCCATCTGAGATTGTTTGGGTGAAGGAGTTGCTCCAGGAAAACTAAAAAAAGTGCTGCATAACATAGACGCTAGGACTCTATTTTAATACCATACATGATACATAAGGATGCGAGAATATGCACAAAATCGTGGGGCTAGCGTGGGATTCTGCACGCAAAAGGGGGCAGTTATGCCCCCTTTTGTTCAGGACTCTGGATGTCGAGTCACTGGCTGGACGGGTTACATCGGGGGCAGCAGAACGCTGTCGATGACGTGGATGACGCCGTTGGTGGCGTAGACATCCGTGCCGACGACGGTTGCTTCGTTGATCATGACGCTTTCGCCATCAACCATCACACTGATGGTCGTGCCTGCCAGCGTGAGCGCGGTGAAACCTGTCTCACCCGCTGCAGCGACGACGGTCGCCGCCGAGAAGGTGCCGGGGATGACGTGGTAGGCAAGGATGCCCGTCAGAAGTTCCGTGTCTGCCAGGATGTCTTCGGCGGTTACGCCAAGCGCTTCGAGCGCCGCGGCAAAGGCAGCGTCGGTCGGCGCGAAGACGGTGTAGGGTCCGCCGTTGGTCAGTTCTTCCAACACTATCGGGTCCGCAGCAGCAACCGCCGCGAGCAGGATGGTGAATTCAGGAGTCGCTGCGGTGGTCGAAGCGACGACGATTTCTGCGATGCTCTGGGTCGGGGCTTCCATTTCCATCTCGCCCATCGCCATGACCGCTTCCAGGTCGGGGACGAGGACGCCGTCGATGACGTGGACGATGCCATTGGTGGCGGCGATGTCAGCGCTGACGACGTTCGCCTCATTGACCATCAAGCCACCTTCCATGCCAGCCGCGAGGACAAGCGCCTGCTCGGCGAGCAGGGTGCCGAGGATGGGTGTTGCTTCTTCGGCGGTCGCGGCGGTCAGGGTTGCGCCATCCCACAGGCTGGGGACGACATGATAGGCGAGGACTGCATCGAGCAGTGCCTGGTCTGCCAGGACTTCTTCAGCGCTCAAGCCGAGGGCTTCAAACGCCGCCAGGAATGCTGCATCGGTCGGCGCGAAGACGGTGACGCTCGCTTCGGGGTCGCTCAATGTTTCCAGGAAGACGGGGTTGGCTGCGCCGACTGCTGCGAGCAGTACGGTGAATTCGGCGGGGTCGGCTTCGGTCGACGCGACGACGATTTCCGCAATCGAGAGCGTGGGGGCTTCCTGGGCGAACGCCGGGCTGACCAGCGCTGACAGGGCGAAGACGAGGACGAGCAGGAAGGCAAACTTGCGCATACATTCTCCAGTAACGAATCGAATGGACACTGAGACACGAACGAGGTGCTTAGTTCGTGTGTCATCAGCATGGGGCTGCGAGATGAGTGGGCAGCGAGTGTTTGTTAAGGGCAGCGTAACGCGGAGATGATGAGGGGATGAGGCAGATGCTGATGAGGGAAACGCATCTGTTGCTTTCCCTCGTCCCCTCATCGACTTAATTCTGCATCATCGGCAGCTTCAGATCATCGTCCGGCACGAACAGTGAGCCTTCGGTCGTGCCTTCGGGCGCGACCTTGCGCAGGCGTGCGTCGAGCGCAGCCCCGTCGATGGTGCGCGCGAAGTAGTCCTGGAACACCGATGTCACCTGGCGCACCTGGCGCGCGGACTCGTGGACGAACTCCAGACGGTAGTGGGCGATTCCGCTCGCCATCAGCGCGTCGAGATGCTGGCTGGCGACCTGCGCCTCCGCGCCAAAGACCGTGTTGCGGCAGCCGACATCCGCCATCACCGGATGCTCGCGCCCCTGGGCATCGCGCAGCGCGACCTTGTGCTTTTCGCAGGGGTGACCGCAGTCGAGATAGCTCGTGCCGTTCGAGAGGAAGCGGCAGAAGACGCAGTGCTCGGTGTGGAAGATCGGCAGGTGCTGATAGGCGATGATCTCAAAGCGATCCGCGCCGATGTGCTTCGCCAGCGTGCAGATCTGGTCGGCATTCAGGTCGTGGGTCGGCGTGATCGTCTCGACGCCGAGTTTGAAGAAGGTGTCCGCGCTGAGTTGATTCGCCACGTTCAGGCTGAAGTCGCCGATCAGCGCGTGCTGATGGCGACCGCGCAGCGCCTCCAGCAAGCCGCCGGAACGCACGAGGATGGCGCAGTCGAGCCTCAGCAGGAAGTTGACGACGCGCTGCTCTTGCGGCTTGAGCACGCGCGGGCTGGCGACGCGTGGCGTGATGCCCGCCGCTTTGATCTGCTCGACCGACGGACGCAAGCCGTACAGCTCCAGATAGTCGAGCGTGATGCTGGCGGGGTTGAGCGTCAGCGCCGCCTCAAGCTGTTCCGGCGTGCGCACCAGCAGATGAAGCTGCGCCTGCGCATCGCTCACATGCGGCTGGCGTTCGACCGCTTCCAGCGCTGCGCGCAGGGTCGCCGCCGGGCTGTGCGTGATGAGATCGCGCGGCTGCGCCTGCTGCTCGATCAGCAGTTCGACGGCGCGCTGGCGCAGGCGGTTGAGCACTGAGCTGGGGATGAACGGCTCGCCCTGCACGTCGGCGGTCAGCGTGTCGAGCGTGTATGCGGTGCTGCCCAGCCGCGCCAACTGCGCATGGAGGTAGTCGGCGGTCACGCCGCGCTGGTTGGCGCGACCCAGCGGCTCATCGCTGGTGACGGTGGCGGTGATGTCCGGCGTCTTTGCCAGCGTCCAGGTGATGGCGAGCGGTTCGCCTTCGCGGGCGACCACATGGGCGGACACGGCTTGTCGCGCGACGGGTGTGTGCGCGTCGATGAAGGGTTTGGCGGCTTTGTCGGTCTCGACATCGTGCGTGCGCCAGACCCAATCGCCTGCCTGCACACGGTCGAAGTCGATGGCGCGGTTGCCGAAATAGAGTTCCAGGTGCGCGCCGACCTGCCGCACTTCGTAGAGCCGCCCGCCTTCCTCTTTAAGCTGTGGGCTGCGCCAGTCGGCGGCGTCGAAGACGATGCCGTCGCCAGCTTTGAGCGGCGCAGCCTCATGAATGTCGGTTGGCTCGATGATTACGCTGTCCATGTTGACGCGCGTCACCCGCCCGACCAGCAGCCCGCGATGGCGCGGCGAACGCCCATGCACGACCACCTGATGATCGGTGCCGGAGAGGAAATAGGGACCCATCCCGCGCGAATAGACCTGCTGGACGCGCAGCTCCTCGGCGCGCGTGAGGGGGTTGGCGCGTCCTTCCCAGGCGGCATCAACCGCGCGTCGGTAGGCGTCCGTCGTCAGCGCGACGTAGTTCTCGTCCTTGTAACGCCCCTCGATTTTGAGCGTGTGGATGCCGATGTCGATCATCTCCGGCACCTGATGCAGCGCGTAGAGATCGCCGGGCGAGAGCAGGTAGCGAAGGTCGCCGAGCGGCTTGAGTTGGTCATCGACGATCAGATCATAGGGCAGGCGGCACGCCTGGGCGCACTGTCCGCGATTGGCGCTGCGCCCGCCCCACGCCTCGGACGAGAAGCACTGCCCGGAATACGAGACGCACAGTGCGCCATGCACGAAGATTTCGAGTTCGAGGTCGGTCGTCTCGCGGATGGCGCGGATCTCTTTGAGCGAGAGTTCGCGCGCCAGCACGACGCGCGAGACACCGAAGCGCGCGGCGAGCGCCACGCCTTCCGCGCTGGTGATGCTCATCTGCGTGCTGCCATGCACGTCGAGATCGGGCGCGACCTGCCGGGCGAGCTGCGCCATGCCGACATCCTGGACGATCACCGCATCCGCGCCCGCCTGCGCGATCTGCTCGATAGCGCTGACGGCTTCGCGCAGCTCGTGATCAAAGACGAGTGTGTTGAAGGTGACATAGCCCTTGACTCCGCGCGTGTGCAGCGTCCGCATCACCTCCGGCAGTTCGTCGAGCGCAAAGCCGACTTTGGCGCGGGCGCTGAAGTGCTTAAGCCCGAAGTAGACCGCATCCGCGCCGGCTTCGATGGCGGCGTGAAGCTGCGGGAAGTAGCCGACGGGACTCATGATTTCGGGCTTGATGGGCATACGGTTACATCGCAGGAACTAGGCTACAGGATGGCGCGTATTATCGCATAGAACTTGCATAATCGTGCGCCAACGTGTGAATGCATGGCGTTCTCCAGAGCAAAAAATAGGCGTACCGACGCATGTATCCGCCGTGACAAGGGCATACGCTGAAAGGCATTCGACTTGTCTACGGCGTTATGTGACCCATGCCCAGGATTTCACTCTCCGATATTGTCAGTCTGTTTCGCCAGACGTTCCAGGAATGGAACAGGGTCAATGCGCCCCGGCTGGCGGCGGCACTTTCGTATTACATCGCGTTTTCGCTCGCGCCGCTGCTCGTGCTGATTATCTCGCTCCTGGGCTTTCTGCTTCAGGAAGATGTCGCGCGCGAACAGGTGCTGACGCAAGTCTCGCAAACCGTCGGTCCACAAGCCGCCGAATTGTTGAGCGGCATTATCGACAGCCTGCGCCAGCCCGCCAGCGGGATCATCTCGACGCTGCTCGGCATTGTGGCGCTGGTCTTCGGCGCGCTCAGTACATTTGAACAGTTGAAGGGTGCGCTCAATACCGTCTGGGATGTGCCGCCTGAGAAGCTCCGCGTCGGGGCACGCGGGTTCGTCCTGACTAAACTCATTTCGTTTGGGATGGTCGTCGTGATTGGGCTGCTGCTGCTCGTCTCGCTGGTCATTAGCACCCTGCTCAACGCATTCCATGCCTACATCTCAGCTCTGTTTCCCGGTGCGCCGTCCCTGTTGAGCCTGGTCAACACCCTCGTATCCTTCGGGATGGTCGTCGTGGTGTTTGCGCTGATCTACCGCATTCTGCCTGATGTGCGGCTGGAATGGCGCGATGTGTGGATCGGTGCCGTGATTACGGCGCTTCTCTTCATCATTGGCAAGGCGGCGCTGAGCTGGTATCTGGGGACGACCGGGACGACCAGCGCGTACGGGGCGGCAGGGAGCTTCGTCCTCATTCTGCTCTGGATCTACTACTCCGCGCAGATCGTACTGTTCGGCGCGGAGTTCACACAGGTCTATTCACGGCGTTATGGGTCGCTGCGCCCGCCGGAGCAGAGTTGAGATAGAGAGAGCGCGGGGCTAGTTGGCGTGATGCACCCCATCGAGATTGATAACCGCTGTCAGATTGTTCGGCAAGTCGGGGTTTAACTCCTTCGCCAGCGTATGCGCGTAGATGATCTGGTGCAGGGTGGGCATATACAGCACGCCGCGTTCCAGGTCGTCTAAGCCGCCAGGCAGCATGATCTGTACGTCGGCGCTCGCGGTAGGCAGCGCCTGCGGTGTGAGCGCCAGCGCCGTCGCGCCACGCCCGCGCATCTCGCTCAACACCGCAGCCTCGTACTCTGCTGCCGTCCGCGAGACCATGCCGATGATCAGCGTTCTGTCATTCGCCATCGACATCGGTCCATGCCGGAACTCCATAAAATGGTACGCCTCGGAGAGACTGAGCGACATCTCCTTCATCTTCAGCATTGCCTCGCACGCCAACCCGTAGAGCGCGCCACTGCCCAGGAAGTAGAAGCGCTCAAAACGCCCGCTCATCGCGCTCCCGAAGTCATGGGCGAAACCGCGCTGCTCCTCGACGATCTGCGCGCCGAGTGCCGGCAGGCGGCGAATGCCATCGCTGATCGGCAGCCCGCCGAAAGCGCGGATGATGCCCTGTGCCAGCATCGCCATTGACGTGAATGAGCGTGTTTGCGCCAGGCTGACTTCCTGCGCATCCGGTACGGCGAGGGTGATGTCCGCCGTCTTCGCCAGGGTCGAGTTCGGGTAGCAGGTCGCAGCGACGACTGCGCCGCCGCCGCGCGCACGGTAGACCTCGATTGCCTTCATCAGCTCGGTCGTTTCGCCGGAGCGCGAAAAGACGACCAGCAGCGTCCGCCGCCCCGGCGGCAGCGTTTGTTCGGGGAACAGCCACACATCCGACGCCGGATGTGCGACCGACTCGATCCCGGTCAGCGCACGGGCGAGGTTGGCGGCACTGCGCGCGAGGAAGAAGGGCGAGCCACAGCCCATGAACAGCAGTTGATCCGGCTGTTGCTGGGCAAACAGCGCGCGCAGTGCGGGCGTCTGGCGGTCAATCTCGGCGAGGGCGGATGCCCAGGCTGCGGGCTGCTGGTTGATTTCATCGTAGGCGTGGTAGGAGGTGTTGAGGCTCATTATTTTGGCTTTCGTCGTTTTGAGAGGCAAACTACCACAAAGCGCAGACGAATGCCAACAAAACATGACGTCCAGCGTGATTACGCGGAGGAGGTGCTGATGCGCGCATATGATGTGCTGGTGTTTGGCGATACAGTGGTAGACCTGCTGATGACGGGGCCAGACATCACGCCAGAGTTTGGGCAGGTCGAAAAACTGGCGGACGATTACCATGTCGACCTCGGCGGGTCATGCTGTCTGTTCGCGGCACAGGCGGCGAAGCTGGGTTTGCGCGTCGCCATTTTGGGGCGCGTGGGTGACGATGCTTTTGGAAGGTTGGTCGTGGATAAGCTGACGGAGGCAGGTGCCGATACGCAGTTCATCACCGTCGATCCGGCGCTCAAGACAGGGCTGACGATTCATCTCTCATCGTCAGGCGCGCACGACCGTGCCATGCTGACGGTTTTGGGCAGCCTGAACGCGCTGACCCCCGCAGACGTGACGGATGATCTGCTGCAATGCGCGCGTCACCTCCATTATGCCAGCCTGTTTCTGCATACCGGGCTGCTGCCTGGGTGGGTGAATATCCTGCGGCGGGCGCGCGCGAACGGCATGACGATTTCGCTCGATACCAACTGGGACCCCTCGGATCGTTGGGAAGATGGGTTGGCGCAGGCGCTGCCGCTAATCAATGTCTTCATGCCGAATGAACAGGAGGCGATGCGCATCGCACGGCGCGACACACTGGATGATGCGCTGGCTGTCCTGCGCTCGCAGGTGCCCATCCTTGCGCTCAAACGTGGCGCGGCAGGGGCGACGGTCTTCAGCGGCGAGCAGGTGTTGTCATTCGTACCAGCCCCTGCCACGCCCGGCGGCGATACCACCGGGGCAGGCGATGCCTTTGACGCAGGTTTTCTGGCGGGCTGGATGAATGGGATGCCGCTGCAAACTGCGCTGGAGATCGGCTGTGGATGCGGGCGCGGGGTGGCGGGTGCGGTCGGTGGCTATGCGGGGCAGGTCTGGCGACAGGACGTACCTGCCTTGGCGGCGGTGAGGGGGTAATCAATGAACGAGGCGAACGTGAACGCGCTGTGGTCATCCATCACCCGCCCGACGCTGGTCGTCGATGAGCAGCGTGCGCGGCGCAACATCGCCCGCATGGCAGCGAAGGCGCGCGCCAGCGGGGTGCGCTTTCGCCCGCACTTCAAGACACATCAATCGGCGGCGCTTGGCGAATGGTTTCGCGCAGAAGGCGTCACGGCGATCACGGTCTCGTCCATGACGATGGCGGCGTACTTTGCCGACTGCGGTTGGGACGATATCACCATCGCTTTTCCCGTCAACTGGCGCGAAATCGACCTGATCAACACGCTGGCGGCACGGGTTCGCCTGGGACTGCTGCTCGACTCCGTCGAAAGCGCGCGCTTTCTCGCGGCGCGCCTCGAATATCCCGCCGATGCCTGGCTCGACGTGGACACGGGCTATCATCGCACGGGCGTCGATTGGCAGGATGACGCGACTGCTGCCGAAATTGCGGCTGCGCTTGTTGGTTCTCGCCTGACGCTGCGCGGGCTGCTGACCCACGCCGGCCACTCCTACAACGCGCGGACAAGGGACGAGGTTTATACGGTGTACGTGGAAACGGTCACTCGCCTAGCGCACCTGCGCGACCATCTGGCGACGGTGGGTTACGCCGATCTGGCGCTGTCTATCGGCGATACGCCCTGCTGCGCGATGGTCGAAGATTTGCGCGCGGTCGATGAGATCCGCCCCGGCAACTTCCCCTATTTCGACCTGATGCAGGTAGAAATCGGCTCCTGCACGCTCGATGAGGTGGCGGCGGTGGTCGCCTGCCCGATTGTCAGCCTGTATCCCGCGCGCGGGCAGGTGGTCATTTATGGCGGCGGCGTGCATCTCTCCAAGGAATCCATCCACGATCATCTCGGTCGTAAGAGCTTCGGTGCCATCGCACTCCCGACCGACGATGGCTGGGAAGTGCTGCCAGAGAGCAGCTACGCCTGTTCGCTTTCGCAGGAGCACGGCGTCTTGCAGGTGGGGACTACCGTTCTGGATCGGTTTCGGGTGGGCGATCTTGCGTTGGTTTTGCCTGTGCATTCCTGCATGTCCGCCGATCTGTTGAAGGGCGGTCTGCTTCTGCCGTCCGGGCACCGCTTCACGATGATGCCGTACGGCTAAGCCAGTGTTCGTATTGTTTCAACGGACGGCATGAATGCCGTCCCTACAGGATCGTGGATGTAGGGATGGAATGCCCGAAGGGTGCGCCATTCATGGCGTCCGTGCCATGATTTACTTCGACCATCGGCTAGGATCGTTAACGGGTTGTCATGCGCTGAAGAGATCTATTCCAGCAGCCCGTGTTCGAGCGCGGATTTCACCAACTGCGCGCGTGTCTGGAGGTTGAGCTTTTCCATGCCGCGCGTGCGGTATGTCTCCACCGTCTTGACGCTCAGGAACAACTCGCCCGCGATTTCCGCATTGGTGTAGCCGAGCGCCACCAGACGCAGCACGTCGCGCTCGCGTTCGGACAGACTCTCCCAGGGATTGGTCTGTGTTTTCGCGGCGACCGACTGGGTATCGATCATTTGCAGGAGTTTTTCCGACATTGCCGAATGCACATACGTCTCGCCGCGCATGACCGTCTGGATCGCCATCAGCAGTTCGCTATCGACAGCCTTCTTGAGGATATAGCCGGATGCCCCGGCACGGAGCGCTTCCTGGAGGTAGTTCACGTCGTCGTGCATGGTCAGGATCAGGATTCGGCTCTGCGGCGACTCTTTTCGCAGCAAAGGGATCGCGGTTAATCCATCCATTCCCGGCATATTCAGGTCGAGCAGGATGATGTCCGGTTGGTGCTCGCGGGCGCTCGTCACTGCCTCAGTCCCGCTTCCGGCTTCGCCCACGACGCTCATGGCAGGCTGATTGTTGATGAGCAGGCGCAGCCCGGTGCGCAGGACGGCATGATCGTCGGCAAGTACGATTCGGATAGGCACGTTCACACCCTCACCTCGCTTCTGTTTCGCTGCTGTGCGGAATTTCGATGAACAGACTGGTGCCCTGCCCAGGTTCCGACTCAATGGTCAATGTGCCGCCGAGCAGCTCCGCGCGTTCGCGGATGCCCTGCAAACCCAGGCGCTTCCGATCTGAAATCTGCTGATCGAGGTGAAACCCACTGCCGTTGTCTTCGATGATGGCGCGAATGCCCTTCGTGCGCTGCTCGATCAGCACGCTGGCATTATTCGCCCCGGAGTGGCGGGCGATATTGGTCAGCCCCTCCTGCACCATGCGGTACAGGCTGGTTTCCACTGCCACCGGCAGGCGCTCGCCAATTCCGCGTGTGATGAAATCGACCTGCACCGCGTAGCGCTCTTGATAATCATCGACGTAGCGGCGCAGCGCTGCCACCAAACCCAGATCGTCCAGCACGCTGGGGCGAAGCTGCCAGGCGAGCGTGTGGACTTCGTCCAGCGTATGGTTGACGACGTCACGAATGCTCTCGATGTGCGTGTGTACTGAGGCGAGGTCGGGCGCTGCCTCAAGATTGCGCAGCCCAACGAGCAGCGATGTCAACGACTGACTGGTGCTGTCGTGGAGTTCTCGCGCGATGCGTTTCCGCTCATCCTCCTGCGCGGTGATCACGCCGCGAATGTAATGCTCGCGCAGCGCATCACGCTCCTGGCGTTCGCGCGCTGCCCGTTCCAGCGAGCTGGTCATGGCATTGAAGGCGTCGGCGAGATCGCCGATCTCGTCGTTTGCCCAGCGGGTGACCCGGCGCGAAAAATCGCCTATGGCGACGGTGCGCGTCGCATCGACCAGACTCAGGATTGGGCGCGTCAGTATCCAGGTCAGGAAGAACGCGCCCGCGAAACCTACGCTCAACATCACCAGGGTGATTGAAAAGATCTGGAACGTCACGGTATTGGTGATGTGCTCGATCTCGTCTTCCGCAAGCCCCAATTGCAGGATGAGACCACTCGACAGTGCAGTCGTGACGTCGATGACTGCGCCCCAGGGCGTGTCCAGCTTGCGAACGCGCCCATCATCATCCTGCATGGTCACCGCAGAGGGCGAAGCGATTCCAGGCGGTGCAGCGTTCAGGGCGCTCGAAGCGACAATGCTGCCATCGGCGTGCCTGACGACGACGTAATCGACCAGCGTGTTGTGCCCACCTGCGGAATAATGCTCTTTGACGCCCTCCAGGTAGGAAGTGAGTCCTGCCACGTCTTCCGCTGCTGTTTGCTCGACGCGCGCCACGATGCTGTCGGAGATGCCAATCCCCTGGACATGGAGCTGGTCTTCAAGCGTCTCGTAAAGGGCGAAGCGCAGTTGAACCGTGACGAAGATCCCCAACAGCGTGATCATCGTCAGCACAATGCCCATGACCTTGACGCGGATGCTCGCCGCGCCGAAGACCGCCCAGAAGCGCTGTATCAGCGGATGCTGCCAGAGTTGACCCAAGTTCACAGACTGACTCATCAAATGTTACAGTTACCCGGATTTATGCCGCTGCCTGAATGTGTCCCACGCGGATTGTAACGCGAGGCTCATCTTTTAGCGCACATCCGGGTTGGGCAACATGTAACTCTCGCGGATGAGCGCAAGGAGTTCGTGGTATGACGCGATGAAGGTGCGCATGGTGCGTACCGTCGCGCTGTAACGGTCGAACTCCGCCACGCTCAAGCCGTCCTCGTCGTATGCCTTGCGGAATTCCGCCAGATGCTGGTAGAGATCGTCGATCACGGCAGGATCGACCGGGGTGTCCATGCGCTGGACGACCGCGACATCCGAGGCGTTGAAGCGCTTTTGCCAATCCGGGGGGATGCTGACGATCAGATCGCCGCCGATGAATTCCGACCAGTGCAGATGATGGCGATAGGCGGCGACCAGCAGCCGCGAGCGATAGCCGCGCGTCTGGAAGATTTCGTAGACCTTTTTCATGACCGCTACGCCCGCCCAGGGGATCGACGATGGATGCAGCGTCAGGTTGTCGCGCGTCGCGACCGCCTGCATCCAGTCATCGACGCGCCCGACCATGATCACGCAGATCGGATGGAGGTTCGTGTTGTCCAGCCCTTCGGCAGCACGCCGTGCCAGCCCGCGCTCGACCGCCTCGGCGATAGCGACTGCCTGCGCGACCGTGAACGAGACCGTCGCTGTGATGCTGATGCCCTCGTAGGTCGCCGCCTCAATCGCCGCGATGCCCGCCGCCGTCGCCGGGATCTTCACATGCAGGTTGGGCGCGAGCGCGTGAAAGCGGCGCGCCTGCGTCAGGATCGCCTCGGCGTTCCGGTAGTTCGCTGGGTTGGTCTGGATCGACAGCCGCCCTTTGCTGCCGTTCGTGCGCTCGAAGACGGGCAGCAGCAGCTTTGAGCCATGGACCGCGACTTCCTCAAACACCTGCCAGCCGACTTCGACTTCCGACCAGGTCGGGTTTTCCGCAATGATCTGGCGGATGCGCGCCTCCCACAGAGGCAGCTCTTTCCTAAGCGCGGCGACGACGATGGTCGGGTTGCTCGTCGCGCCGACCGCGCCGTGGTCAATCGCATAGGTCAGGTCTTCGACCGCGCACGAGTCGTTCCAGAAGTCGGTCGGCGTCGTCTGCGACATCTGGTGGAGGGGACTCTTGAATGACATCATTCTGCATCCCCTCGCAGCGACGAATCCAATTCCTGCTGCGTGATCAGGATGTGCTCCTGCGCGCGTGCCTTCGCCAGTTCGGCGTCGTGCAGGCGGCAGGCTTCCAGAATGCCAGCGTGTTCACGATGCACACGCTCTGAATTGTGAGTCGTGAACATCAGGCGGTAACGATATAGCTCGCTGCGCTCCCACAGCATCTTGATGACCTGCAAGAGATGCTGATTGCCCAGCGCGGTATAAATCTGTAGATGGAACTGGCGATTGAGCGCAATGAACGCTTTGATGTCCCCACGATCTGTGGCATGGCGCATCTCCAGGATCATCTGCTCAAGCTGCTCGAAATCAGCTTCCGTCAGGTGAGGCACTGCATGAGCGATTGCCTCGCCCTCGATCAGGCGGCGCGTGAAGTACAACTCATCCATGTCATCGATGGACACCGCGACGACGAACGCGCCTCGGCGCGGCTGGATGACCACCAGCCCCTCCGCTTCCAGACCTTTGAGCGCCTCACGGATCGGCGACATGCTGACCTGGAGTTCCTCGCGCAGCTTGTCCTGGTCGATGTGTTCGCCGGGCTTGAGCGCCTGCTTGAGGATCGCCTCGCGGATACGCGCCTGTACCTGTGCAGCCAGCGTCAGGCGATGGTCTTCGATGGGGACAAATGTGCGCGCACTCATAAGGCTATCCTTGCGGGTAGTGTCGATTGCTTGACAGCGGCTTGATTCGATTTTACAATTTCGAAAATCGAACTACAAGCTGCATTATAGTATGAAAGTTTATCGTGAAGGTATGTTTCCTAGAAATTTTCCCTCCCACATCCCCCTGGTCAGATGATTGAAGGAGGTCGGTCGTCGTCAAGACAATTCCCGCTATGAATTTCGCTCGGTACCCAGAACATTACTATTGATGGAGAAGAGAGATGTCCTCACGTAAATGGTTCCTTGTCTTTGTCGTCCTCCTGGCGTTCGTCGCTGTTGGCAGCGTCGCCGCGCAGGAAGTCACACAAATCCGCTTCGGCACAATCAACGATCCGGCGGTCGAGCGCGTCAATCAGCTTCTGGTCGAAAACTTCCAGGCGCAGCACCCTGGTGTCGAAGTCATCGTCGAATACATCCCCGGCGCTGACCTGGTTTCGACCTACACCACGCAGGCGGCGGCGGGCACGCTGCCGGATGTCATCTGGCTTGCCGACCTGTTCGTCGTGCCGTTCGCGCAGGGCGACATCGTCTTCGACATGCAGCCGCTGGCGGAAGGGGACGCGAACTTCGACCTGAGCGATATCTATGACAATCTGCTCGGTCTCAGCCGCGTTGAAGGCGAAGGCTTGTACATGATCCCGTCCTCGTATGACGTGGTGACGATGTACTACAACGCGACGCTGTTTGAAGAAGCGGGCGCGCCGCTGCCGACCGCCGACTGGACATGGGACGACTATATCGCCGCCTGCCAGACCATCAAGGAAGCGACCGGCAAGTACTGCTTCGCCAACGGCGGCGGTCTACCGACCTTTGAGTGGTGGGCTTGGGTGGTTCCGTTCGTGCAGGGTTATGGCGGTTCGCTGGTTGGCGAAGACGGCATGGCGACCCTGAACACGCCGGAGACGCTGGCGGGCTTCCAGGCATATGTTGACCTGTGGACGACCCATGACATCGCCCAGCCGCTCGATTTCGACGCGGGCGGCAACTGCTTCATCGTCGGCGAGTGCGCGACCATGTTCTTCATCCCCGGCATCATGTCGGCGCTGCGTGCGCTCGACCCGCAGCCGTTCGAGTGGGACATCCAGGTCATCCCCAGCCATCCCGAAGGCAAGTTTACGGGTATGGGCACCTATGGTTACGCCGTCTCTGCCAATGCGCAGGACCCGGCGCTGGCATGGGATTTCGTCAAGCATCTCGCATCGGCGGATGCGCAGCTCGCCATCGCCGCCAACTACGCAGGCACGCCGCTGCTCCAGTCGCTGCGTGAAGACCCCGGCATCGTCGATCTTGCCGCGCCGCCGGAAAACATCACCGCCTTCATCGAGAATGGTGAAAACGGCATCCTGCCCACCTTCTTCCCTGGCGAATGCGGCAGCCTGTACGCAGGTCAGATCAACCAGGAAGTCAAGGATGCGCTGGAAACCGCAATCCTCGGCATGATGTCGGTCGAAGAGGCGTTCACCATCGCCAACGACAACATCAACGCCTGCCTGGGCGGGTAACACATCACATTGAACGGTAGGGGCGACCTATAGGTCGCCCCTACATATCAGGAATCTCTTTATGACCACAAGCACAGCCCCCGCGCTCAAGCCAAAGCGCAGCCCGCACTTCTGGCGCAACACCATCGAGGGCTACCTGTTCATCGGTCCTGTCGTGCTTGGGCTGCTGATCTGGACGTTCGGTCCGATGGTCGCGTCTGCGTATTACAGCCTGACAGACTATCGCATCATCAGTGCGCCCGAATTCATCGGCTTCCAGAACTACATTGACCTGTTCACGCGCGACCGCCTGTTCATCCAGTCGTTGAGCGTGACCGTGCGCTATGCCATCATGGTGATGTTTCTGGGGCAGATCGTCAGCCTGCTCATCGCGGTGCTGCTTTCGCAGAAGCTGCCCGGCATGTCGATCTTCCGCACCTTCTTCTACCTGCCGATCATCGTGCCCTTCGTGGCATCGGCGCTGCTCTGGCGGTACCTCTTCAACAAAGATTACGGTCCCATCAATGGCTTGCTGACCGGGATTGGGCTGCCGGAAATCAACTGGCTTGGCTCGCCGCATTCGGCGCTCTTTTCGCTCGTCATCATGAGCGTGTGGACGGGCGCGGTCACGACCATCATCTATGTCGCGGGCTTGCAGCAAATCCCCGAAGAGCTGCACGACGCCGCCAAGATCGACGGTGGCAACAGCGTCCAGCGCTTCTTCTACGTCACCATCCCGATGCTTTCGCCGACGATCTTCTTCAACGTCGTCACCGGCTTCATCGCCGCCTTCCAGTTCTTCGTCCCCGCTTTCCTGATGACCGAAGGTGGACCCGCAAACTCGACTTATTTCTACAACCTCAATATTTACGAGAAGGCATTCCAATGGCTGGAGATGGGCTATGCCTCGGCGATGGCGTGGGTGATCTTCGTGATCATCATGATCATCACGATCCTCCTCTTCCGCATCTCTAATCGCTGGGTCTACTACGAAAGCGCCAACGAATCATGAGCGCAGTCAGCCAACCTACGCCGTCGATCCAGCTCTACAGCCAGCAGAACCAGGCGGCACGCCGCAAGAAGCAGGTTGGCATGGGCACCGTCTACGCCCTGCTGATCATCGGCTCGGTGATCTTCATGCTGCCGCTGATCATCATGGTCGCCACGTCGTTCAAGTCGTTCAACGAGATCAACAGCTACCCGCCGACATTCTTCCCCAGGGAATGGCTGCCGAGCAATTACCCCGATGCCTGGTCGTACCAGAACACCAATTTTCCGCGCTGGACGCTCAATACGCTGATCATCATCCTCGGCACGCTGCCGGGCGTCGTGCTCACGTCCTCGCTGTGCGCCTACGGCTTCGCGCGGATGCAGTTTCCCGGTCGCAGGCTGTGGTTCGGGCTGGTGCTGGCGTCGATCATGCTGCCGCCGCAGGTGACGCTCATCCCGCTCTATATCCTCTTTTTCCAGCTCGGCTGGCTGAACACGTTCTGGCCCCTGATCATCCCGGCATGGTTTGGTGGTGGCGCGCTCAACATCTTCCTGCTGCGCCAGTTCTATATGCAGATTCCGAAAGAACTGGATGAGGCGGCGATCATCGACGGCGCGACGCATCTGACGATCTGGTGGCGCATCTATATGCCGCTTTCGCGCCCGGCGCTCGTCTCGGTCACGCTGCTGACGGTGCTGCAAATCTGGAACGACTTTCTGGGTCCGCTGATCTACCTGACCTCGCCCGATAATTACACGCTGGCGCTGGGCTTGAACATGTTCCAGGGGCTGTTTATCACCCGCAACGACTACATCATGGCGATTTCCACGCTAATGGTGCTGCCGATGGTTGTGATGTTCATCTTCGCCCAGCGCTACATCGTCCAGGGCTTCGTCACCAGCGGTCTGAAAGGGTAGGCGGAGATCATGCGCCTGGGTTTCTGCGGGGCATTCCTGCCCGACGATATGAACGATCTGACGCCGGAGATGCTGCGCCGCGTCCGTGCGCTCGGCTACTCCGGGATTTTCTGCCGCTTCCGTGCCAACGACCCGCACACGACGCCCCGCGAGACGGCGGCGCGCGTCCGTGCGCTGATGGCGGATGAGGGCGTGCAGATGTTCCAGGTGACGGGCTACTGGCAAAACCTCGTCACACCGGACGAAAGCGTGCGCGCCGACTCTGTGCGCACGCTGATCGCGGCGCTGCGCCTGGCGGGTTGGCTAGGCGCGCGCGGTGTCGATACGGGACCCGGCTCGCTTAGCGCTGATGGTCCCTGGTTCCCACATCCCGATAACTGGACGGCGCAGGCGCGCGCGCAGCTCGTGAAGAGTCTGCGCGAAGCATCACAGGCGGCGGAAGACAATGGCGTCTACCTGAGCCTCGAGGGTCACCAACTGGTGACGCTCGAATCGGCGCAGGTGACGGCGGAGATTCTCGACGCGGTCGCTTCGCCCTGGGTCAGGAGCGATTACGACTCCGCCAACTGGGTCACGCGCGAGACCGTCTATCACACCGCCCAGGCGCTGCAAGACGACTTCACGACGCTCGGTCATCACATCGTGAGCTGCCACGCCAAAGACATCTGGATCGAGAACCGGCTGGCGCTGCATCTACAGGATGGCTGCCCCGGCAAAGGCAGCATGGACTTTCGCACGCTCTTCACGCTGGCGGAGGCGCTCTCGCCGGACATCCCGATCATCGTCGAAGGCGCGGCGACCGAAGAACTGGAAGGCGTGAGCACACTCTTCCATCGCATCGCAGTCGAGGCGGGCATTCCGATCCTCGACGCCTCACAAAAGGTCACATCATGATGCTTCGCTTTGCTGCGCCATTTGAACGACGGGTCGCGCTGGTCACTGGCGGGGCGCGCGGCATCGGGCGCGCCTGCGCGCTGCGTCTGGCGCAAGCCGGGCGCGATGTCGCCGTGCTCGACGTGGGGACTGGTATCGCGGATGTCTGCCGCGAGATCGAAGCAACAGGGCAGAGCGCGCTTTCGCTGCCCGTCGATGTGCGCGACGAGGCGGCGGTTCATGCAGCCGTTGCCGAGGTCATCGCACGCTGGGGGCGGCTGGATATTCTCGTCTGCTGCGCGGGCGTGCTGGGGAAAGAGCAGGACTTCAGCCTGCAATCGGCGGCGGAGTTCGACCGCGTGATGCAGATCAACGTCTACGGCGTTTACTATGCGCATCAGGCGGCGATCCCGCACATGCTGGCGCGTGGATGGGGGCGCTGTGTGAGCATCACCTCCGGCGCTCGGTTGGGTTCGGCGCAGTTGGTGCCTTACTCGACCTCGAAGGGCGCAGTCCATGCCATGGTCTCCGCGCTTGGCAACGCCTACCCAAAGCAGGGCGTGCTCGTCAACGGCGTCGAGCCGGGGCGCGCCCTGACCGAGATGGTCGTGCCGCGCTTTTCCGCCGAGTTCCTGGCAGATCCGCCGAATACGCCGATTGGGCGCTATTCGGATGCCGACGAGGTGGCGGAAGTCGTGGAATTCTTGTGTTCCGAACGCAACACCTACACGACCGGCTCGGTCTGGAGCTGCAAAGGTGGCGCGGGGTAAATCCTAAAGGTATTCATCATCATGCCCTCATTTCCATTGAAGTTCGCCTACAGCACCATCAACTGGAGCACCAAGCCCGACCTGGCGACGATGTTCGCGGAAATCCGCGCGGCGGGCTGGCAGGCGGTCGAACTGTTCGATCACAGCCTGGATTGGCTCGGTACCCCTGACAGTCTGCGTGAGCAGTTGGGCGGGCTGCGGGTGGCGACCCTGTTCGGCGGGCTGGAACTGCCGATCGACCAGGCACAGATCGCCATTCACAAGCGACGCATCGACTATGCTGCGCTTTTCCATGCCGACGCTTACGGGCTGGTCGGCGGGGGGCGGCTGCGTATGCGCCCCCCCAGCGACGCCGAATACGCGGCGCTGGCGGGAGCGTGCGAGGAACTGGCGGTCCATGGCGCGCAGCACGGCATCGAGATCGGCTATCACCCGCACACGGGCTGCACCATCGAGACGGGTGAGGAGATCGACATCCTGCTCAAGCACACGCGGCTGACCAAACTCTGCCTGGATTCGTCGCATATCGCGCTCGTCGAAGAAGACCCGGTGACGCAGATCCGCCACTATGCGCAGCGCCTGAGCTACGTGCATGTCAAGGAGTGGGCGTTGGGCAAGTTCGTCGAATTGGGGCGCGGGCGTCTGCCGCTGCTCGATCATCCGGCATTCTTCGCCGCGCTGGAAGAGATGAAATTCGAGGGCTGGGTGGTGGTCGAAAACAGCCGCAGCGATGTCTCGCCCGCCGAAAGCGCGCGCATCAATGCCGAGTACATCCGTGGGCTGGGCTACGACTTGGCGCTGCCGACGCGGGAGGCGCAGACATGAGCTTCGCACTCGGACTCGTCGGCTGCGGCGGCATGGGGCGGCGGCATCTGCGCGGGATGGAGCGCCTGCACAAGGTCGGCAGGCTGTCGTTCGACCTCGCTGCCGTCTGCGACGTGATGCCGGCGAGCGCGGCGGCGGCGGCGGACGTGGCGCGCGATCTCTTCGGCGGCGCGCCCGTGCAGTACCACGACGCCGAGACGATGCTGCGCGAGGCGCGTCTCGACGGGCTGATCATCACCACGACGCCGGAAACGCACACCAGCGTCGGCGAGCTGGCGCTCCATTCCGGCGTGCATGTCATGGTCGAAAAGCCGATCACGTTGACGGTCGCGGAAGGTGCCCAGCTCGTGCGGGCGGCGCGCATGGCGGGCAGGAAGCTGGCGGTCGCCGAAAACTACCGCCGCGACCCGATCAACCGTCTGGCGCGCGCGCTGATCGACGCAGGCGTGATTGGCAAGCCCTATCTCGCCGTGCAGTCCTCGTCCAGCGCGGGCGAAAACGTCATCATCACGCCCTGGCGGCATTTGAAGAATCGCGGCGGCATTGTCGTCGATATGGGGGTGCATTACACCGACATCCTCGAATACCTGCTGGGACCCATCGACCGCGTTTTTGCCCTCAATCAGATCGTCGATGCCCAACGCAAGGACGCCAGCGGTGCGCTGCACCCCGCTGACGCGGAAGATCTGTCCGTGGGCGTGGCGCAGTTTCGCAGCGGCGCGGTCGCCCACTGGCTGCTCAACATGGCGGGACGCGGCGAAAATCACTTCGCCCGCATGGTCTACGGCATGGGCGGCACGCTCGGCATTCCGTCAGATCGTACCGGCAGTCCCCTGCGCCTGACGCTGCGCGAAAACGGACAGGATCGCGCCGTCGCCGATGACGACCTGCTGGCGCTCGCCCCGGATTATCATCTCGACCCGGTGACCGCCGCGCTCTTTGGCGGCGAACGCCTGACGACGTATGCGCTGGAGTGGGCGACGATTGACGCCAATCTGCTCGCCATCGAGCAGGCGGATTTTGTCGCCTCGGTGGTGGAGGCGCGGGAACCGGAGGTGGATGGCGAGCAGGGCTTGCGCTCGCTCGCGCTGGTCTTCGGGATGCTGGAGAGCGGGATGACGGGGCATATGGTGGGGGTCGAGGACATCCTGAGCGGTCGGCTGTCCGCCTATGAGCAGAGCATCGGAGCGACTCCATGACGCACTGGTCAAACTTTCTTGATTTCGGCGTCGTCCATCCGTTGATCTACCTCGAATGTCGCGGCGGCGAAGGTCCTGTCGTGGAGACGCTGCGCCGCATCGTCGGCGATTCCGACTTTGGCGCGGTTGAGATCGCGCCCGTCAAGCATCCCGACGTGCGGGCGCAGGCGCGGGCGCTGCTGCGCTCGTCGCAGCTCCAGGTTGTCTACCTGCCGATCCTGCCGATCCTGCTGGAAAAGCTCGAACTCGGCAGCGTGGACGCGGCGGCGCGGACGGCGGCGATGACGCGCGTCAAGGCGCTGCTCGACGAGGCTATCGCGTTCGACAGCACGCTGGCGATGGTGCAGGGACCGCTCGACCCCGGCGAAGGGGAACGCGCGGCGACAACCGCACGGCTGATCGAGGATTTGCAGGTGTTGTGCGATTACGCCGATGCGCATTCGGACGGGCGAAGGCTGCACATCGTGCTGGAAAACTTCGACCGCGATGTCGAAAAGAAGCGGCTGATCGGACCCACGCGCGAAGCGGTCGCGCTGGCGGACGCCGTCGGGCGTGCCAACTTCGGGCTGACGCTCGACCTCAGCCATCTGCCGCTGCTGGGCGAAAGCGCGCACGAAGCGCTGACGCTCGCCGCGCCGCATCTGCTGCACGCGCATATCGGCAACTGCGTCATCGATCACCGCGACACCCCGCTGTATGGCGACTTTCACCCGCGCTTTGGGCATCCGCTGGGGCGCAATGACCTGCCGGAAGTCGTAGACTTTCTCCATCAGTTGTTCAACGTCGATTACTTTGCGAAAGCGCGGGCGCGACTGGGCGCGACGCCGATCCTCTCGATGGAGCTGCGCACCATTCCCGGCGAAGAGGAGAGCGAGGCGATCCTCGCCAATGGCAAGCGCACCTTTATCCGCGCCTGGCATCGCGTCATGCAGGAACGAGGATCATGATCAAGATCGTCAACTGGGACTCGGTCGGCAACATCCTGTGGGGTGTGCGGCTGGATCGCACGATGGGCGCGGACTGGCGTTCGAAGCTGCATCCCGACGACCCGGTCGCGCTGCCCTACGCGCCGTCGTTTGAGGAGCTGTTCGCGGATATTCCGCATGAGCTGATGGAGTGTAAATCGCTGGAAGAAGTCGAAGCGCACATCGAAGACGCCGACTATCTGAATATCCACAAGGTGAGCGTGCCGGATGCCGTCCTGCTCAAGGCGAAAAAGCTGCGCCTCGTCCAGCATCTGGGGCAGGATTATCGCGGCATCCCGATGAAGGCTGTGCAGCAGTTGGGCATACCCGCTGCCGCGCCGCCGCTGATCAACTACATCACCGTCGCCGAGCACAACTGGGCGTTCATCCTCAACCACGTCAAGCGAATGCCACAGCAGCGCGCCTACATGGAACGGCGCGGCTACACGACCGAGGGGTGGGGCGCGCCCGCCAGCCTCAAAATCGGCATCCTGGCGGACTTGACGCTCGGCTTGTGCGGCTTTGGCGAGATCGCCCGCCCGATGGCGCGTTACGCGCAGGCGTTCGGCATGAAGGCGCTCTACTGGGATCGCGTGCGCTTCCCCGAACTTGAAGCGCGCTGGGGTATCGATTACTGCGAGTTTGACGATCTGTTCCGCCGCAGCGACATCCTGAGCGTGCAGCTTCCGCTGACGCCGGAGACTGAAGGCATCGTCGGCGCGCGTGAGATCGGCATGATGAAGCCGAACGCGCTCTTCATCAGCACCGCGCGAGGTAAGCTGATGGATCAGGTCGCGCTGACGGCGGCGCTGCGCGAACGACGAATCGGCGGGGCAGGGCTGGATGTCTTCTACGAAGAGCCGCTGCCCGTCGATGACCCGATCCACGCCCTGCACGAAGATCTGAGCTACAACGTCTCGATCACATCACATTCGGCATGGCAGGGTCCCTGGACGTGGGTGCGCGATTCGCTCGGTATCTGGAACAACGTCCTGCGCAGCCTGCGCGGCGAGCCAATCGAGAATCGCGTCGATGGCGGTGCGCCATGAGTCACCCGACGCGCTTCGGTTACTGCGTGCCGATCTTCGCCATGCCTGGCGGCGGCTTGTTTCGCGTGCCCAACCTGCCGCGCCTCGACCCGCAGGCGGCGCTGGCGACGGCGCGGCTCGCCGATAGCCTGGGCTACGACTCGATCTGGGTGGCGGATCATCTGATGCTCGGTCACGAGCAGGCGATCCTGGAAGGCTGGACGACGCTCGCCGCCATCGCCGGGTGTACGCAGCAGGCAAAGTTGGGCATCATCCACCAGGGGCATTACTTTCGCCATCCCGCCGTCGCCGCCAAGATGATCGCCACGCTCGATCAGCTTTCAGGCGGGCGCTTCATCTATTTCGCCGACACAGGCACGCGCGCCAGCGAGCATCACGCCTACGGGCTGAACTATCCCGAAGGGGTCGAGGCGCGCATGGCGGACTTCCTCGAAGGGCTGGAATTGACGCTCGAACTGTGGCGGACAAGCGAGGCTGCACCGCTGACATTCGAGGGTGCCTTCTATCGCACGCATGAGGCGGTCTGTACGCCGCCGCTGCAAACACCGCACCCGCCCATCTGGTTTGGCGAGGCGCACCCGCTGACGTTCGATGCCGCCGCGCGCCTGGGGCAGGGTTGGAACAGTGTGCCAGTCGGGTTGGCGGAGATGGCGCGGCGGCTCGACGCGCTGCGCGCAGCCTGCGCCAACATCGGGCGTGACTTCGCGGAGCTGGAGATCAGCTACGAGACGCAAATCGTGATCGCGCCGACGCGCGACGGCATCCGTGAGCAGCTTCGCGCGATGCTGGCGCTGACGCCGGGCGCAGCGCTGCCGGGCGGCACGGACTTCGCCGATTTCATGGCGGGGCGCAGCGACGCTTATCCGGCATATCTGACGGAGGCGTGGCTGGTCGGCACGCCGGACGAGGTGCGCGCGCAGATCGCGGCGTATCAGGCACTCGGCGTCTCGCATTTCATGTTGTGGTTCATGGATGCGCCGGAGACGGCGGGGATGCGCTTGTTCATGGAGCAGGTCGCGCCGCGATGCAAGGATAGCGCGAACTGAACCGCGAAGGCGCGAAGGACGCGAAGAATGTTCCAGATTTTCAACACGGAGGCACGGAGGAAACGAAGGTACACGGAGTCAATGAATCGGATTCCTTCGTGTACCTCCGTCCGCTCCGCGCCTTCGTGTTAAAGGCATTTTCTGTGTGGGCATCTGAATGACGTAGGAGCATCAATGATGGCATGGAGTGATTTGGGACAGCTCTTTCGTCTGGATGGCAAGGTGGCGCTGGTGCCGGGCGGCTATGGCGGCATCGGCGAGGCGGTCTGCCGGGGGCTGGCGGCGGCGGGCGCAAAGGTCGTCGTCGCTGGGCAGCGCGCCGAACGTACCGACGTGCTCGCCCAGGCGCTGCGCGATGAGGGCTGCGAGGCATACGCTGCGCCGTTCGATGCGCACAAGGTGGCGGACATCCGGCGCATGGTCGATGACGCCGCCGCGTACTTCGGACGGCTGGACATCCTGGTCAACTGCGTCGGGCTGAACCGTGAAGAGAAGCTGCTCGATATCACGGAAGAGAATTTCGATTTCGTCTATTCCGCCAATCTCAAGTCCGCACTCTTTTTATCCCAGGCTGCCGCGCGCCACATGATCGCGCAGGGCGGCGGCGGCAAACATGTCCATCTCGGCTCGGTGCGCACGCTGCTGGGGCTGCGCGGGCGCGGCTACGCGGCATACTGTGCTGCGAAGGGCGGCTTGGGGACGATGTGCAAGCAGCTCGCGGCGGAACTCGCGCCGCATCGCATCAACGTGAACGTCGTCGCGCCAACGTTCGTGCGCACGGAGCAGGTCGCCGCCATGCTCAATGATGCGCAGTTCTACGCCAGCCTGACCGCGCGCATCCCGCTGGGGCGGGTGGCGGAGCCGGAAGAAGTCATGCACGCGGTCTTGTTCTTGGTGTCGCGCGCCTCGGATTTCATCACCGGGCAGGTGCTTTATCTGGATGGGGGGATTACGGCGACGCAGTAACTCAGTTGAATCCTTCCGCCGCAGGCATCCCCAATGTCACGAGCAGGTCGTTCAGCCGCCGCCCGATGGGGACGAGGCACGACTCCGGCGGGCGGCTCTGCGCGCCCCACTCCTGAAGCGTGAAGGTGGACATGCCGAGGATCAGTCGGTTGACCGTCTCCGCCCCCATCGCCACCAGCAGGTCGCGCGGGATCAGGTCGGGATTGCGCAGCCATTGGAAGTGCAGCGCCATCTGTGTGCGTCGGTTATCGTCATAATCCCCGCACGCCTCGACCATCTGCTCGATCTCATCCAACTGATTGGATAACCCGCCCACGTTGGCGATCTGCGCGGGCACGTTGGTCAGCAGCACGGCGACCGTTGGCGGCACCGCCGAGCCAGCGGGCGCGACAGGGGGCACGCTTTCGCCAGACGTGCCGCGCCCACTCAGCAATACGGCGGCGACGACGACCAGCGCGACGATGAAGACGCCCAGGCTGATGTAGAAGAAGCGTTTATCCGCCTGGGTTTGCTTGCGCGATGCCTTGCTCATTCACCCTCACGCAGCGAAAGCAGATACTGGTAGAGGTTGCGCCCGCCGCTGTCACTCAGGCGGTTGGTCGCGTACTGGTGTTCCGCGCCGAGTTCGCCGCCGGAACGCATGAAGGCGACGAATTCCTGCTCGCTCTGCGTCGAGGCGGAGAGCGGCTGCACCTCGCCCACGCCTTCGCCCTGGTCGCCGTGACATTCGGCGCAGCCCAACGCCACGTAACGACCACGTCCGCGTTCGAGCGTGACCGGGTCGAGGCTGCCTGCCGCGCCCGCCTGCGTGGCAGCCGCCGAGGTAGCGACGGAGGGCGGCGCAGTGGGCGCGACATAGGCGAAGGTCGGGATGGTCGTCGCGGTCGGAAGCTGGACGGTTTCGGCGGGTGCTCCGCCGCAGGCAGCCAGGGTCAGGGAGAGGATCAACAGTAAGGTCGTAGGTGTCTTCATTGCAATTTTCCACTCGCGCGCGAACGGGACGGGTCGAGCGCCTCTTGCAGCCCATCGCCGACGAACGAGAACGAGAGCATCGTCAGCGCGACCAGCAGCGTGGGGAAGAGAGCGATGTGATAGTATACGCGAATCGATGTCCCAATGCCGCTGCCAAGCATCTTCCCCCAGCTTGGCGTGGGTTCCGTGATGCCGATGCCCAGGAAGCTCAAGCCCGCTTCAGAAAAGATCGCCAACGGGACGCTGAATGAGAACAGGACCATCAGCGGCGAGAGCGCACTGGGCAGGATGTGCTGCGCGATGATTCGCCAGCCGCCCGCGCCGAGCGCACGCGCCGATAAGACGAACTCCCGCTCTTTGAGCGCCAGCATCTGCGCGCGGGTCAGGCGTGTCGCCTCGATCCAGCTCGTAATCGACAACACCAGGATGACGTTGGTGACGCCTGTCCCTAGGACACTCAACAGGAAGAGCGCGAAGAGCAGCGGCGGGATCGCCGTCGCCACCTCGACGACACGCTGAATGGCGAAATCGACACGTCCGCCCAGGTAGCCGGAAATCGCGCCGAGCGGCACGCCGATCAGGAAGGCGATGATGGGTACGGCGAGACCGACTTGCAGTGAGGTGCGCGCGCCAAAAATCAGACGCGACAGATAATCGCGGCTGGAGCTGTCGAGACCCAGCAGGTGATCGGGATGGGTGAATGGCAGCAGGTTGGCGCGCTTATCCAGGAAGGCGCGGCTGAACGAGTAGGGCGCGAGCAGATCTGCGAAGATTGCGATGAAGGCAAGCAGCAGGAGGAAGACCAGCCCCGCCATCGCCAGGCGGTTACGCCGGAAGCGCAGCGCCGCCTGTCCCCAGACGGAGCGGCGTTCTACCTTTTCGGACGCGATCTTCGGGACGCCGGGTGTATTGACGCCTGCCAGTTCGCTCACGTCGTCCCGCCTTTGCTGCCGTACACCCGGATGCGTGGGTCGATCATGGTGTAGAGGATATCGGTGACAAGATACGTCATGCCCCAGAAGAACGCAACCAGCAGCACCAGCCCCATGATCATCGGGTAATCGCGGTTGAAGATGCTGGTGACGAAGAATTTGCCCAAGCCGGGGATGCCATAGACGACTTCGATGAAGAGCGAGCCGGTCAGCAGGTTGGGGATTTGCGGCAGCAGGACGGTGATCATCGGGATCATGGCGTTGCGCAGCACATGGCGCGCCATGATGTGCCCCTCACTCAAACCCTTGGCGTGGGCGGTGCGCACGTAATCGGCATTCAGCGCATCGGCGACGCTGGCGCGCGTATAGCGGGCGACGAGCGCTGTGGGCGCGAGTGCATACGTGATGACCGGCAGAAAGTAGTCCCATGACAGAATGGCGGGACCGCCTGACCAGAGCGGCGGGATGATCCACTTGTTGGGTTCGCCCCAGCCGTTCTGATAGCCGATCAGGAACAATAAGAACGTGGCGATGATGAAGTTGGGGACGGCGATGCCGAGCGTCGCGGTGAAGGTGACGGCGTTGTCGATCCAACTGTTCCGGCGGTAAGCGGCGACGATGCCCAGGGTCAGCCCCAGGGTGAATGACACGAGGATGGTGTAAATGCCGACGTGCAGGGTGACGGGCCAGGTTTGCAGGATGACCTGCGAGACCGGCGGGCTGCCCGCGACGGCGAACGAGTAGCCGAAATCGAGCTGAACCGCGCCGATCAGGAAGTTGAGGTAGCGTTCGGTCAGCGGTTTGTCCAGCCCGTACTTGCGTTCCAGGTTCGCCAGCGCGTCCGGTGTGTAGCCGCGTTCTCCAAGGCTGAAGGGTCCGCCCGGGACGAGGTTCATGAGCACAAAGACGATGATGGAGACCGCCAGCAGCACGAAAAACAGCGCGCCCAGGCGTCGAAGGATGAAGGCAGCCATGATGATCCTGTATGTGAGGAGGGGGGAATTGCCCTCACCTGTATCCCGACAGTGGAATGTAACTCCTCTGAAACCCTCACCCCAACCCCTCTCCCTCAGGGAGAGGGGAGCCGGATGTAGGGACGAGGCATGCCTCGTCCGCTCTGGAAGTCCCTCTCCACGTAGCTTGCGGAGTGGGGAGGGATTTAGGGAGGGGTTAGCACTCCCGCTCCTCACCCGCGTTTAGCGCGTGCGATAGGTTTCGAAGTTGTCAACTTCGTTGGTGATGTAGAAGCTGCCCCAGCACCAGTCGTTGCCCCAGTGCAGCGCCGAGACCCCCTGGTTGTCCGGGCGCAGGCAGTCGCCCGCGATGTACGGCTGGAACAGGTCGCCCTGGATGCGGTGGAGCAGGAAGATGCCGCCGACATCCGAGACCAGGATTTCTTCCGCCTGGCGATACATGTTGAGGCGTTCTTCCGGGTCACCGACCAGCGTGTTCGCCTGATCGACCAGCGTGTCGAACTCCGTGTTCAGCCAGGAATGACGACCGGTCGAGACCCAGACGCCGAGCATGTTCGACGGATCGAGGTAGTCCATGCCATACGAGACGGCACCGAACTGGACGGTCGTCGGACGGGCGAGCAAGCCTTCCATGAACGCCGAGAATTCCATGTTGTTGACGGTGATTTCGACGCCGAGGCAGTCGCTGATCGAGGCGGCAGAGGCGATGAACCAACTGGCGCGCGCTTCGCTTTCGTTACGCAGCTTGAGTTCCTGCGCGGGGAAGCCTTCGCCATTCGGGTAGCCCGCGTCTGACAGGAGCGCCTGCGCGGCGGGGCAGTCAAAGCCCTGGATGTCCTTCAGCGCGCCCGCGGTATCCGAAGCGGGGAAGCCCGGCGCGAGGAAGGAGTAGGCGGGAATGCCGAACTGCCCCCCGACGACGTTCTCGACAATCGCATCGCGGTCGAGCGCCTTGGCGAACGCCAGACGCACGCGCTGATCATCAAATGGCGGGTTATAGGTATCGAAGAACAGGTAATCGGTGCGGAAGTCGCCGAAGTTGGGCAGATAGTTCTGGCTCATCATCGGGTCCGCCGCGATCACTTCGAAGTCCGACAGTGAGATGTGGACGTAGTTGACGCGGTCGACGTCGCCCGCCTGGAAGGCGAGGAAGCTGCCGTTGAGCTGGTCGCCATAGATCCCGCGCAGTTCGCGCAGGTAAGGCGTGCGATAGCCTTTGTAGTCCGGGTTCGCCTGGAGGATGACGCGGTTGCCCGCCACGAACTCGGTCAGGATGAACGGACCGGAGGAAACACTGGTCGCCGGGTCGAGGATGTAATCGGGACCGATGGCTTCCAGCGCGGCAGCCTGGAGCGGGGGCCAGAAGTAGAGCGTGCCGGGCAGGTACGGGCGCGCGCCATTGGTGCGCACGACCAGCGTCAGGTCATCGACGGCTTCCATGCCCATTTCTTCCGGCGCGATTTCACCCGCGACCGCTTCCGACCAGCCTTCGATGGTGCCCTGCCACATCCACACGAAGTCGTAGGCGTTCGCCGGATCGACCATGTGGCGGTAGGTGGCGACATAGTCATTGGCGGTCAGCGGTGTGCCGTCGCTCCAGACCTGCCCGGGGCGCAGGTAGAACGTCCAGGATAAGCCGTCTTCCGACGCTTCCCATCGCTCCGCCGCGCCCGGGATCAGGTTGAGATTTTCATCCAGATCGACCAGCGAATCGCCGAATTTATCGAACATGTGCGTATCGCCGCAGATGCGCTGGTAGACGGTGATCGCCGACATCAGCGAAGTTTCGGTGCGGGTCGAATCGCACAACTGCGTCCAGACCTGCATCTCATAGGGCGCGGCATCTTCCGGCAAATCGCGCCCGTAGATGTCCACATTGCCCTGGGCGGCGGCAATCGAGAACGCCGTTGCCGTCAGGACGAGCACTGCCGACAATGCCAGCAGCACGTAAGCCATTTTTCGATACATGGAACAACCCCCTGTGATGTGAAAGCGCCATCTCGAAAATATTTTTTCGATTCTAGGATGATAACTCCCCGTCTCATGACTTACAAACTTCGCGCAAAGCCAACCTCACCCCCGTCCCCTCTCTGTATACGGAGAGGGGGGCGACTCTCGCAGTTGTCGACTCTATGCGGGGTGAGGTTCTCCCTACATCCTTGCCATCTCCGGCAGCAGCCTCTTCACCGCTTCCAGAAGCAGGTCGGCATCCTCCTGCGTATTGTAGCCCTGGAACGACGCGCGGATGCCCATCTTGTCATTCCAGCGTGTGAACGGGATTTCGATGGCGTACTCTTCACGCAGGCGCTTTTGCAGCGCCTCGGCATCGCACGCCAGCGGAATGGCGATCATCTGCGCGAACCAGTCCGGCGAATCGGGAACCAGCGGCGCAATCCCGGTCAGATCGGCAAAGCGCTGGCGGGTGCTGCGCGCAAGCTCGTGTCCGTACGCGCGTATCGCATCCCAGTCATTCGCCTCCTGAAACTGGATGGCGGCGGGAACGGATAGGTATGCGGCGATATCCCGCGTCCCCTGCCAGCCGTTGCGTTTGCTAAAGGATGCGCCCGGCAGCCAGCCCCAACTGATGACGGCGGGTTCGATGATCGGATGCAGATGCGGCTGTACATAGAGGAACGCCGCCCCCTTGGGGGCGCACAACCACTTATGGCAGTTGCCGGTGTAGCAGTCGGCGTCGATCTGCGTCAGGTCAAGCGGGATCTGCCCAGGGGCGTGCGCGCCGTCGATGACGGTGAGAATGCCTCGCTGACGGGCGCGGCGGCAGATTTCGGCGATGGGGAGGATGGTGGCAGTGGCGGACGTGATATGGCTCAGGAAGATGACGCGCGTGCGGTCGGTGACGCGCGACCAGAACGACTCGACAAAGCCTTCCGCCGCGCCTTCGTGGGCGATCAACGGGTGCTTCAGGTACGTCGCGCCGGACTTTGCGCAGACGAATTCCCAAGTGTAATCCATCGCGCCGTATTCCTGGTCAGTCGTCAGGATTTCGTCGCCCGGCTGCAGCGACAGCGAACGTGCGACGATATTGATTCCGGTCGTGGCGTTGGGGACGAAGATCAGGCTGTCGGTTGGGGAATGGAGATATTCGGCAAGCGCGGCGCGCGCATGGTCGAGGAGATCGTCGTGCCGCCGCCCCAGGAATTCCACCGGCTGTTTTTCCATCTCCAACTGCCACTGCTGATAAATATTGAAGACCGGGCGCGGGCACGCCCCGAATGAACCATGATTGAGAAAGACGATATCCGGGCGAAGGAGAAAAACTGTCTTCAGCGCAAGCGGGTCAAACATGATGAGGGTATCCCGATGAGAACGCGAGTTGGATTATACCCATTGGGGAGGAGGAACACAGCGGGGTTTGAGTGCGGGAGGATTAAAACGTTTCTACCTCATGTCATTCCTTATCACAACCTAATGCTTACACCTTATTCACAAAGTTTTCACAAAGTTAACGGGCTTTAATATGAAAAAAGCAATACTTTATCACTTATGATGTCTATGGGTGCACCTAATGTGGGGGGCAACAATTGAAAAGTTGGGTCTTATGGGTAAACGCGATACGGAGGCTGGACAGAGCCTTGTTGAATTCACAATAGGTCTGATTGTACTGCTTGTACTTGTTTCCGGATTATTGGATCTTGGAAGAATCTACTTCACCTACGTCGCACTTGAAGACGGTGCCGGTGAAGCCGCGTTGTATCTCGCCATCAATCCTGCCTGCCCCAATGCAGCGGCAGGTACCCAATGCGCTGACCCCAACAATGCCGAGTATCGTGCGAGACATGCCGGAAGCGGGATGGTCGATTGGCAAGCCACCAACATCATGATCGATATCCCGATCGATGCGCAGGGGAACGCCATCTATAACGTAGGTGAACCGGTCTCGGTCACGATCAGTTATCCCTTTCAGTTGCTGACTCCCATCATCCCCAAAATTGCTGGTATCAACCCCATCACCATGTCGACTCATGCAAGCCAGGTCATCATTGGAGAATAAGATTATGCGCCAGCGAGGACAAGCGCTCACCGAATTCGCTCTGATTCTCCCGATGCTGCTCCTGCTCACCATGGGCATTTTTGACTTTGGGCGTGTCATGTTCACTTACGCGATGGCGTCTAACGCCCTCCGTAACGCGCTGCGCAATGCCGAAGTCCTGGGTTACTCTGGTGATCCGGAGGCTTATGCCAACTGCGGCAGGATGCGCGAGCAGGTCCGCGATGTGTTTTTCGCAGGTCCCGCAACCGTGAATGTGCGCTATATCGAGGCGGACAGCGCAGATCCCAGTAACCCCACCACCTATGATTGCCCGGAAGGGATGAATCAGTTTATTGACACCGCTCTGCTGGAAAGCGGTGATTTGCTGGTTATCGATACTGTCGCCACCATCGAGTTGATGACGCCAGTGATCACACAGTTTGTGCCCAGCCTGACCCTCAATTTTTCCGGGCAGCGCACGGTTGTGTTGGGCGTCCCATTGAGTGATGACTTCGATGTTGACAGCGATTACGACGGCTTGTTCGATCAATGGGAGATGGACAACTTTGGCGACCTGGATGACATCGCCACCAGCGATCCGGACGGCGACGGTTGTAACAATGGCTGCGAGGAAACGCGCGGTCTGAACCCCAACATCGCCGATACCGATGGGGATGGGCTGCTGGACGGCGACGAGGCATACCTCCACAAGACCAATCCGCTGGTTCCGGACACGGACGCCGATGGGTTGACGGACTACGACGAAGTCAATGTTCACGGAACCAATCCGAAAAACGCGGATACCGACGGCGATGGACTGACGGACGGCGTCGAGGTGGGACAGGGTTTCACGCCCACCGTGTCGGATAGCGATGGCGATGGACTTCTGGATGGCGACGAGATTAACCGTTATCTCACCAGTCCACTCAATGTCGACAGCGATGGCGATACTCTGACGGATTACGACGAGGTGGTCGTCCATCATACCGATCCGAATGACCAGGACAGCGACGACGATGGTCTGAATGACAATCTGGAAATCTCACCCTGGGGCACAGATCCGTTCTGGGGCGACAGCGACGGCGATGGCTTAAGCGATGGCGACGAGGTCAACGTCCACGAGACCAGTCCGACCAACAACGACAGTGACGGCGATACCCTGAATGACGGCGCAGAGGTCGTGAACTTCGGGACAGACCCCGCTCTGCCGGATAGCGATGCGGATGGTCTGAATGACCGCGATGAAATCTTCGTGTTTGGTACTGATCCACTGAGCACCGACAGCGATGACATGCCGACGGGCTGCGTGGGCGATGGCTTAAGCGATGGCGACGAGGTCAATGTCCACCTGACCAATCCGCTGAACTGCGATACCGATGGTGACGGGATTGACGACGGCACCGAAATCGCCAACGGGACTGACCCGCGCGGCGATGACAGCGATGCCGATCGACTGACGGACACCTGGGAAATGACCTACTTCGGCGACCTGGCGCAGTTGGGCAGCGATGACCCGGACGGCGACGGTTGCAACAACGAATGCGAAGAGACCCGGCGGTTAAACCCGATCAATGCCGACACCGACGGCGATACGCTGAATGATGGCGCCGAAATCACGACCTACCTGACGCTGCCGCTCAATCCCGACAGCGATGCGGATGGGCTGCTGGATGGCGACGAAATCGCGCGCCTGACCAATCCGAATAACCCGGACAGCGATGGTGAGGGGCTGCTGGACGGTGAAGAGGTCATCACCTACAGCACCAATCCGCTCAATCGGGATACCGATGGTGATAGCTTGACGGACTACATCGAAATCTTCCAGTATGGAACGCTCGCGACCAGCCAGGACAGTGACACGGACGATAATGGCACGCTGGTTGGCGATGGTTTGAGCGACTCGCATGAAATTCTGATCAGCCGTACCGATCCGCTCAATCCGGACAGCGACGACGACGGCTTGCTGGATGGCGTTGAGGTCAATCTCTATCTGACGCTGCCGTTCAACCCCGACACCGATGGCGACAGCCTGAACGATTACGATGAAGTGGTTGTGTATAACACCAACCCGAATCAGCGCGACACGGATGTGGATGGTTTGAGCGATTACCAGGAAGTGACCAGTTACGGCACCAACCCGAATGATCGTGACAGCGATGACGATGGACTGAGCGATAGCGACGAAGTGAATCGCCATGGGACGGACCCGTTGGACGTTGACAGCGATGATGACGGGCTGAACGACTGGGATGAGGTGGGTATTGGCACCGATCCGGCAGATACGGACAGCGACGATGACGGGTTGAACGACGGCGATGAAGTGGGAACCTATGACACGAACCCGCTGCAATCCGATACCGACAACGACGGCGTCAACGATGGCACCGAGGTTGACAATGGTACCGACCCGCTGCTGGCACCGATGCTGACCATCGCGGATGCGACGGGCAACGAGCCACAGCGCAGCAACCAGACTTCGACCATGACCTTTACAGTGACGCTGCTCTACCCGACTAATGTCCAGACGGTCACAGTGGATTACGCCACGACGCCTGGCACGGCAAGCGAAGGCACGGGCAACAACGATTATCGCCGCGCAACCGGTACCCTGACATTCGCGCCCGGCGTAACCACGCAAACCATTCAGGTCACCATCAATGGCGACAACAGGAATGACGGCGGAGAAATCTTCTCCCTCATTCTCTCGAACGCGACGAACGCCACGATCGAGCGGTTAAGCGGGCGACTCGCTGGGCAGGCTTTCGGCACCATCAACGAATTCAGACCATAGCGAGGCGCAGCGATGCAGAACCGTTCACAGTACGCTTTCAGGAAGCTCTCCGCCGCCAGGACAAGGGAAACCTTGCCTCGGCGGGCACTCCGGCGCAACCGCGCGGGCAATCCGCCCCCCTATGACCCGAACCCTGAGTCTGGTCAGGCAATCGTCATCGTGGCATTCATGATGGTGGCGTTGCTGGCAGTGCTGGGGCTTGCGATTGACGGGGGGGGGCTGTTCTTTCTCTTTCGTGATACCCAGAATGCGACCGACGCCGCCGTGATTGCCGCGACCTACGCGCGCTGCACCAGCGACGACGCGGCTGTGGTCGAGTTTGCCGGGTATGAGGCAGCGGCACGCAATGGGTTCAATAACGATAGTGTTCGAGATTGGGTGACCGTCAATAACCCACCCACCGCTGGCACGGGTGCAGGCGACTCGGAATACGTCGAAGTGTCGATCCGAGCCGCAAAGCCCTCCTATTTTATTCACATCGTTTATCAAGAGCCTCTCACCGTGACCGCGCGTGCGGTAGGGCGCTGCACCCCGCCGTTTAACCCCGCGAGTGTTCCCGCGCTGTGGGGAGGGTCGCGCACGTGCAACAATACGGTGAACTGGACGGGGGCAGAGGGCAATATTGAGGGTGGCGTCCACAGCAATAACGAGATCAAGTCTGGCGGCGGTGGGCAGGGAAACACCATCGGTGGTCCCGTCACGGCAGTGACCGCCGTCGATCAGTCCAATGGTGGCAATACGACCTGGCCCGATGGATTCAACGTGGGTCCTCAGTATGATCGGGATGATCCACTTGCCGAACACTTCCCCATGTCCGATTTTGCACCGGGTGGCATCTACGCCCGCCGCGCGGATGCGGAAGGCTTGTACACCAGCATCGCCAGCCCAGCGGATGATCCCGATATGAAAAACAACGGGACTTGGGACCCGAGGAACGGGCGCGTGTTAGAGGGCTTGTATTATGTTGACGGCGATGTCTCGATCGGCAGCGGGGTCAGTTTTGGCACGAACGGGATCACCATCGTGGCGACCGGCGAGATCAGCTTCAGCGGTGGGGTCAATGTCTACTACTACATGAGTGGCTTCCTGCTGTATTCGGGGCATCAGGCATCCAACTGCGGCGATAACGCGGTCCGAATTTCAGGCTCTAGTGGGTACTGGTACGGCGTGATCTATGCCCCGGATGGCGGTGTCAACATTTCTGCATCCGACATTCAGGTTACGGGGTCAATCGTCGCAGACAACATTGACTTCTCCGGCTCAAGGCTCGACCTCACCGCTGACCCGGACATCCTGCCTCCCTTCCCCGCAAACGTTGTCGTTTCCGAGTGACGAATGTGGCGCAGGCAGCAATATGATTTCGCTGCCTGCACTGCGCTTCAATTGCGCTGCCGGGTGGTCGGCTGGCGTGCAGGCGATTTGGGCACGAGAATCAAACAGGCGACCCTAAAGCCGCCTGTTCGAGGACTATCCAGTTAGGTGGGCAATATAGGACTCGAACCTATAACCTTCCCCACGTCAAAGGGACGCTCTGCCAATTGAGCTAATTGCCCGTACAACTGTCAGTATAGCCAGATCCCGGTGCTTTGCAAGGGTTTTTTAAGAACGATTCATGCCTTCGTAGACGGCGACCGTCTGCGCTGCGATCTGCTCGTGTGTGTAGAGCTGGAGTGCGCGCGCACGCCCCCGCGCCGCGACCGCAGCTCGCAGCCCTGCATCTTCCTGCAAGCGGCGCAGCGCATCCGCCATCTCCTGCACATCTCCCTCCCGTACGATCATGCCGCCATCGCCGATCACATCCGGGATCGCCGCGCTGTCCGACCCGACGACGGCGACGCCGCTCATCATTGCCTCGACCAGCACACGCCCGAACTGCTCTTTCCAGTTCGGGCGTGTCAGCGAGGGCAGCGTCAGCACATCAATCTGATGATACAGCGCCGGCATTTGCAGCGAAGGCACCTGTGACGCGAAAGTCACACGCTGCTCTATGCCGCGCGCCTGCGCCTGGGCGATCAACGCCTCACGCTGCGGACCCCCGCCGACGATGAGCAGTCGCCATTCGCCCGCAAGCTGCGCCGCCGCGTCGATCAGCAGCGCGACGCCCTTTTCTTCGACCAACCGCCCGAAGTAGCCGATGGTGAACGGGCGCTCAGGGCGGGCAGCGGGCGGGCTAAAGAGCGCCGCGTCCGTGCCGAACTGCGGAATCACGCTGATCGGGTGGCAGTAGCCTTTGCCACGCCAGACGCCGACGCAGCTTTCCGTGCCGACGATCATGTGCTGAATGCCGCGCAGCGTCCACCTTTCACCCCATGAGAAGGGCGGCGGGTAGCGGCGCAGGATATTCTGCCAGCTAAAGACGAGTGCCTTCGCGCCGACGCGCTTCGCTTGGTAGAGCGCGTGCCAGGTCGCCAGATTGTAAGGTTCTTCATCAATGTGAACGATGTGCGGGCGAAAGTGACGCATCAAACGTCCCAGACCGCGATACCAGTGCAGATGAAAATCGCCGTTGTTCGCCAGCGGCAGCACTTCCAGGCGATAGCCGATCGTGTAGGCGCGTTCAAGCGGGGTCTCGCCGCGCTCGTCGCGCCACGACGGCGGCACGACCGCCAGCAGCTCGACGCCACATTTGGCGATTTCTTCCAGCTTGCGCTGGTAGATGCCGACCACCAGCGCCTTCGAGAGCATCAGGACGCGCATGTCAAACCTTCTCGACCGGACGCAGCAGCCCGACCAGGATCGCCAGGATCACTTTGACCATGTAGTAGCCAGATTTGAGCGGTGTGATCGATGACTGCCCGCCGTAGCGTGCGTTCATCGTCACGGGCATCTCGCGCACGGTCAGCCCACGCCGATGGAGCAGGACGACCGCTTCCGGTTCGGGGTAATCATGCGGATAATCCTGCGCGCAGACTTCGATGGTTCGGCGGTTCGACGCGCGAAAACCGCTGGTGGGGTCTGTCGAACGCCAGCCGACGATCCGCGAGATGATTTTCGCCAGGATGATGATGCCGATGCGCCGCATCCTGGGCGTGATGTAGCCGCGATCTTCGATATAGCGCGACCCAATCATCACATCCGCGCCGCTGGTCAGCAGAGCGGTCACGAGTTCCGGGATTTCGGCGGGCGAATGCTGCCCGTCGCCGTCGTTCTGCACCGCTACCTGGTAGCCATGCTTCGCCGCATACAGGAAGCCCGCCTGCACCGCCGCGCCGATGCCGACGTTATAGGGCATCGGCAGGACAATCGCGCCGCATTCGCGCGCGATCTCGGCGGTGCGGTCGGTCGATCCATCGTTGATCACCGCGACATCCGCCCAGGGGACATGCGCGTGGATCTCCCTCAGCACCTTGGGAATGCTGTCCTCCTCGTTGAGCGCGGGGATCATGATGAGTGTCTTCGGGAAACTTGCGGTCAATCACGCGTCCTTATGCCAAACGGCGTTTCAGATAGTAGAGCGAACACAACTCGCTCACGCCAATTCTGACATTATCGTGCAAGTCTGCCCAGGCGTCAGGGGTGCGTTCGCGCACGGCGAACCATTCCCAGCCTTCCGCGCCCAATCGTGTCAACTGTGCACGCGCTGCCATCTCCAGCAGGGTGTTCAACTCGCTCAGGATGACCGTCTGCATCGCGCGGAAGGCTTCCGGCTGCTCCTGGAAGTAGCGGGCGATGTCTTCCGGTTCACTGCCGAGACGCGAGATCAGTGTATTGGTATCGGTCTCGCCGAGTGTGTCGAGCGCCTTGCCGATGCGGAAGTCGATGGACGAGAGCGCGAGATTATGCGGGTCGAGGTCGGCGTAGGCGCGGCTGATCAACGAGAAGCGATGCAGGATGGCGTCGGCGAGGTCGTAGGAGCCGGGGACTCCTTCGGTAAAGCTGGTGATGCGCCAGGCGAGTTCGCAGTAGTCCCAGGCAGGCGGAGGGGTAGCGATGATGCCGTGAGAGACGGACGGTATGAATGCCGTCTCTACCGCACGCGGGTTTGTAATGCCCGCAGGTCGCCTGGTGTGGTCGGGAACATCCGTATGCCCATCGTCGCCTTGCGGCGCAAGTTCTTCCAGCTCGGCGCGCAGCATAAGCGCGGCGGTGTCGCGGTCGAGCGTCGCAAGGAGCGCACGCGCGGCGTCGTACTCGCCGTCGATCATCAGCTCGCGCACCCATTTCAGGCGGGGATGGGACATTACTTCGTCACCTCCCCATACAACGTCTCATACGTCGCTGCCACTTGTCCCCATGCATAGCGTTCCTCGATCAGCCGCCGCCCGTTTGCGCCGAGCTGCGCGGCAAGTGACTGATCGCGCAGCAGGCGCACGACCGCGTCCGCCAACGCATCGCCTTCCGCGATCAGCAGCTCGTGTCCATCGCGCGCGGCGATCCCGTCGATGCTGATCGGGGTGGCGACGACCGGGCAGCCCATCGCCAGCGCCTCCAGCACTTTGTTCTTGATCCCCGCGCCAAAGCGCAGCGGGCAGATGTAGACCGCCGCATTCGCCAGATAGGGCTTGAGATCGGGCATGCGCCCGGTCACCAGCACGCGCTTACTCCCCAGTGCGCGCACGTCGTCTGGCGGCGCATTGCCGACCAGCAGCAGCATCGCTTCCGGCACCTGCTCGCGGATACGCGGCAAGATCGCCTTGACCAGGTATTTCGCCGCGTCCACATTGGGTGCGTATTCGAAGTTGCCGGTGAAGAGCAGCAGATGGGGTTCACGGGGGTCGCTGGGCGGCGTGTAGCTGGCGAGGTCGATGCCGTTGGGGATGACTTCGACGTTGAGCGCCGGATTGATCCCCAGCAATTCATCCCGGTCTGCGTCCGCGACGACCACAGTCCGCGCGTAGGGCACGAACATGAAGCGTTCGTAGGCGCGGGCGATCAGCCGTGAAGCCGAGATTTGTGCTGCCTTCAACACACTACGCCGCCGCTCCAGCGCGATCTGCCGCCGCAGATACAGGCTGTAGCTCTCGTAAGGCGTAATGAGCGCCGGGCGACCCCCCAGCGCGCCGATTATCTCGTAGACCTGCACGCTGCCAAAGACATGGATCGCGTCGTAATGCGCCGCCTTGAGACGCTGCTCGACTGCGCGCCACAGGTCGGGCGACCATGATCCATCGGCGCTGCCCGGAAAGCGTGCCGAGCGGATCAAGATGCGCCGAATCAGATCGCCTGGTGAGCGGGGAGGTTCCGCGATCAGTTCGATATGCTCGAAGAGCGGGGCGTACATCTGATATGCTGCCTGGCTGGTCGCCTCGTCGTCCGCGCTGCTGTGCAGCGCCAGCAGGTCGATCTGCCAGCCGCGCTGCTGGAGTTCGCGCGAAAGATGGTAGACGATCAGCCGGTCGCCCAGGTGCAGCGGATAAGGCGGGCAGCGCGAAATCAGCAGCAGGCGCCTGGTCATGGGCTGCCCTCCACAAGGCGGTCGATGTGTGCCTGGAAGCGCGCCGCCGTCAAGTCTGCCGAATAGCGCGCTTCGACGCGCGCCCGACCCGCCGCGCCCATCCGTGCCCGCAGATCAGGGTCGCGCAGCAGGCGGATGACCTGTGTCGCCAGCGCCGCAGGGTCGCGTGGTTCGACCAGGAAGCCCGTCTCGCCATCGACGACCGTCTCGCCCGGTCCGCCGCGCCGTGTGCTGACGACCGGTTTGCCGCTTGCCATCGCCTCGACGTTCACCATGCCGTAGCTCTCGAAGTCCGAGCTGCATACCACCACGTCCGCCGCTGCGATGACTCGTTCGGCATCAGCGCGGAAACCGAGATAGGTCAGCCGCTCCCGCAGGATCGAGTTGCTGCGTGCGTGGTCGAGGATACCGCGTTTGTAGTCATCGTCGGCACTGGTCTGCGTGTTTTCACCCGCCACGATGAAGCGCGCGGTCGGCATCTGCAATGCCACCTGTTGCGCCATCGCCTGGAACACGTCATGCCCTTTGACATCCTGGAAACGTGCGATCAGCGCGACGACCGGGGCATCCTGGGCGATTTTCGCCTCGAAGCGCAGGCGGATGCCATCGACCGACGGGTGAAAGCGCCCGATATCGACGCCCGGCGGGATGACATCGATGCGTTCCGGCGGCATGAAGGGCGGGCTGCCGAGAAATCCGTCGCGGATGGCGGTGCTGGCGGCAATCGTCGCGTCGGGTTGTTGGAAGAACCCACGCTGCCAGGGCTTTGGATGAAACCACCAGCCCCAGCACGTCCAGATACACGGGATACCCGCTCGCCTCGCTGCCGCCAGCGCGAAGGGCAGGCTGTGATAGTCGCTGTGAATGAGCGTGATGTTTTCGCGCCGCACCAGCGACTCGATGTGGCTCGCAATCGGGAAGCGCTGCCAAAGCGCGGGGATGAACCAGACGCTTGCCCCGCGCCACTCGCGCAGATGTACCTGTCCGCCGATAGCACGCCAGCGCTCGGCAAGCTGCCCTTCGCCTGGCACCAGCAGGTGGGGGAGATAGCGCGCCGGATCGAGGTGCTCGACCTGGGTGAGCAGCGAGGTTTCGCCGCCGCCCAGCCCGGTGTAGGTGGTGATAAAGAGGAGATTACGTCGCATTGCCGAGGACAACCATGCCTAAGCCCGCGAACAGCAGCAGCGCCAGCCCCGACTTACGCAGCAGATCGCGGCGCGCCAGGCTCTCTTTGAAGATCGACGGGGCGATCATCGTCAGCAGCGCGCCAAAAACGATGCCGTAGAACGACGCCGTGCCGCCCAGCACATTGACCAGCGCGGCGGGACCGAGCGTGATCGCCAGATTGCCGATCGCGCTGGCGATCAGGAACAGGGTTTCACCGAACACCAGGATGACCAGCGCGATCTTTTTGGTGTTGACCAGGGCGTCGTGAAAGGCGTGGCGACGGGGCGCGCTGACCAAATAGAGGATCACCGCGCCAATGCCCTGTCCAATGCCAGAATAGACGACGATGCTGCCGAAGGTAGGCGAGTCCGGGATCGTGCGCACCAGGATGCTGCGCGCGGCGACGGTTAGGGCTGCGGCGAACATCAGCCATGCCGTCAGCGAGATGCGCAGGTTGCCAGTCCCAGGCTCGATAGACAGCGCGACCGCCGCTGCCAGGATGACGAAGAAGCCCGCAAGCTGCCAGCCGCCAATCGTCTCGCCGAGCAGCGCCCAGCCGAGGATGAGCGTCAGCAGTGGGGTGACCTGGAAGATCAGGATGATGGTGCTGGCGTGGTCGCGCGAGATGGCGTTGAAGTAAAAGACTGCACCCAGGATGACCGACATGCCGGTGACGATCAGGATGGCGACGGTGAGCGCTGGCAGGGTTGGATCGACGCCCGCGAACGGCATCAGCACGAGTGAGGCGAGTCCACCAATCAACCCGGCAAAGACGGGCAGCGCGCGGTGATCTCGGATCTGGCGTTCGAGCAGGTACTTGTCGATGAAGTTGACGATGGTGATCAGGGCTGGCGATGCTAGCGCCAGCGGAAGCCAGCTCATGAGGTGTCCTTGTGGGTGTGGCTTGCGCCGATCAGTGTATCACAGGGTGTTTGGCTTCAGAAGTTTCGGCTTGTGGCGAGTCTCCGCGCCGACGTACAATCACGCCATCCCAATTCTCATATGCCAAGGACACTCTCGGATGGACTGGAAACCTCTGTTCCCCGCCGTGCGGCTGGCGGTTGAACTAACGCGCCGTGTACGGGCGCTGGCGGTCAATCACAGCGACAAGAGCGCCAATGACCCCGTGACCATCGCGGATTACGGCGCTCAGGCGCTGCTTCTGCACGCCATCAGCCGACTTCACCCTCATGCGTCGGTTTTGTCCGAGGAACGCAGCGAGCAATTCCTGACGCTGGTCTCGCCGGAAAACCGTGCCCTGATCGCCCGCCTGCTGGGTGAGGTGATGGGCGAAAACGCGACTGAGGCGGATGTTGTCCGCTGGCTGGATTTCGGCGCGGGACGCGACGACCGCGAGCTGTGGACGGTCGATCCGATTGATGGCACGCGCGGTTATGTCGGGGGCGGGCGCTACTGCGTCGCCATCGGCATCATGACCGACCGTGTGCCGACGGCGGGGCTGCTGGCATGTCCGGTCTACCCCTCGGCGGACGGACGTGGGCGCATGTTCTACACGATTGGCGATGCATCCTATTCTGAGCCGCTTGATGGCGGTGAAGCGGCGCGCATCAGCGTGCGCTCGGTCCGCGAGTCTGCGCAGTTCCTGCCGATAGAAAGCACCGACCTGCCGGAAATCGATCATCCGATCCTGATGCGTGCGTGTGACTATCTGGGCATCGGCGAGATCGAAATTCCCGGTTACGAGGGGCAGGACAAATACGCGACGATTGCCAACGGCGATGCCGACTTTTATCTGCGCCCGGAGCGCCCGCAAGACCGCCTGCATTACATCTGGGATCATGTGCCGGGGACGGCGATCCTGACGCGCGCGGGTGGAATCGCCAGCGATTTGACGGGCAAGCCGCTCGACTTCACGCATGGGGATCGGTTGCCCACACTGGGCTTAATCGTCAGCAGTCGCGCCGCGCATGAGCGGATTGTGGCGGCGTATCAGGCGATCAAGGGCGGATAAACGCATCCGCAAGACGGTGCGCGAGGTGTGCGATGGATTATGCAAAATCCAGCAGGCTAAGGCTCTCGCGCATGAGTGCGATATCATCCATCTCCAGCGTGAACGAGGGGCGGTGCGGCAGTACGCGCAGCTTGGGCAATATCGTCGTGTAGTCGAGCACGCCATGATGCAGCCCCTGATGATTGTCCATCAGATTGCCCGGCGTATTGTTGATGTGCGTATGGATGATGTACGGTGCAAGCCGCGCCAGCCATGTGGCGAAGGGGATGCTTGAGTAGAGATGAGCATGCCCGACGTCCAGGCATGCGCGCAGGTGGGTATGTTCGATCTGCCTGAGGATTGCCCCGATGATGTCCGGGTCATATTCCCACATGTTCTCGATGGCGATGACGACACCCTGGCGCTGCGCTTCTTCTGCCAGCAGGCTCCAGAAGATGATGTTGCGCTCCTGCCAACTGCGTCGATATTCCTCGGTGCGGATGGCAGCGATGAAGTTGGCGTGAAAGACCACGATCCGCGCCTCGATGTGCCCGGCGATCTGCAATGCCTGTCGGTAGCGTTCGTAGGTGAGTTGGTTGACGCGGGCGTCAATGCTGCCTGGTGCGAGGTCGAAGTAGGGACCATGCATGGTCAAGCCGCCGGCGATGTTGCGCAGAAGCGGACGGTACGCCGCGACCGTCTCGCGCCAATCGCCATCAAGGAGTCCTGGATGGCTGAATGTCATCAGCTCAATGCCCAGCCCTCTTTCCTCCGCGAGTGCGATACATGCATCGAGATTTTCGGGGCTGGCGCTCAACAAGACCCGGTCTGCCACGAGATACCCTGCTGGTCTTCGGGATGTATGGATGTCGTTTCAGTCTACATCAAATCCTGATGCTTGGGCAACCGCGGCGCTCACGGACGTCTGCCGAACAGCATCATGCCTGTTCCATAGAAGTCGGTCGGGATGCGCATGAGTTCCTGGTAGGCATCGTTGAAGCGGGCTTCGGTCGCCAAACCCTGACGGATGAACGCCTCCATCGTCACCAGATATGCCGGGTCGGTGTCGTAGACCAGCGCGGGGGGAATGGCGTAGTTCTGCCCCTCCGCGAACAAGACCGGATCAACCGGATAATAGCGTGAGAGTTCCGGCGTCACCAAGCCCACGGTATCGACGATGGTGGCACGGCTGAAGTAACCGATGGCACCGATGTCGCCCGCCGCGACGCGCGTTTCTGCGGTGACTCCGTACTCGTCGCGCAGAGACCGCCCGATGCGCTCATACAGCAGCTCGATCTGATGCCATGCCATCTCCGGTGCTGGGCGCGCGGGACCATGGTCGGGCGTGAGCGTCCAGGCGTTGAGGGTCGTGGTCGTCCAGAAGATCGCCAGTGCGCTGAACAAGAGCGGGACTGCGGGCGCGAAGCGTGGTCTTTCGCGCAGCGGACGGGCGATGAGCCAGATGCCGCCGATGATGCCGAAGATCAGCGCGGGCAGCGGCGGCGCGAGATACCAGCGGAAGATCAGCGGATTGGCGATGGCGAATGCCGCGAAGTAGAGCCAGGGATAGACGAGAAATGCCAGCATTCTGCGGTCGTGCTTCAGGGCATGGATCGCGGCGACCAGTGTGCCGACCCAATAGACCATGCTTACGATCAACAGCGCGGGGGTGAGGGCGTCGGATTCCAGAAAGGGCAGTGCGTAATGCTGGATCAGCCGAATGAGCGCCTCGCCATCGTTGATGCGATACGCGACTGTCTTGGCGGAGAGCGAGTTGGGGATCGGCGAGCCGAAGTAGACGGCGCTGAAGGCAGCCCAGGGCAGCAGAACCAGCCCGCAGGCGACCCAGGTGCGCCAGGGCAGGCGCGTCATCAGGGTGCCTTTTTCGGCGCGCCATGATTCGACAAGCTGGACAAACAGCAGCGGCGCTGCCCACAGCACCGAGTCGATGCGCGTCAGGATGCTGAGCGCGACCAGCACGCCGAGCGCGATGGCAGAGCGTGTCTTGCCGAGCGGTTCTGCTGCCCAGACCCAGGTCGCCGCGACCATCCATAGGATGTTCATGCTCGTCTCCATGCCGCCAATAGCGAAGGTGACGCTGAATGGCGCCAGCGCCCACAGTAACGCGGGCAGCAGCCCCAGCCAATCGCTCCCACTGAAGCGGCGCATCAGCGCGTACAGCAGCACGACTGTGAGCGCATCGAAAACCGCGTTGACGACGAGTGCGAATTGTGGGAAGTCCTGGCTGCCCGTGATGGCGCTGAGGGTCGCCATCAGCAGCGTGTAGAGCGGCGTGGTCGTGCCGAGGGTCTGGATGCCGGGGTTATAGACGAAGCCCATGCCTTCGACGATGTTGCGGCTGTAGCGGAAGGTGATGAAGGCGTCGTCAATCGTGCGCGCGCCCGGCAGCAGTCGTGCCGCCAACGTGATGACGACGATGGCGATCATGGCGAGGCGGATCAATAGAAGAGGCGAGCGCGATTGTGCTGACAGGCTCGACGACGCAGAAGGCATGCGCATCTCCAGGCGGCTAAATCGATAGTCCCTCCTAACGATACTGCCGAATGGCGTGCGTATGGATTAACTTCCCGGATGATCCCTTCGGTCATTCATCGCGCTGCGTGTGATGTACTGCCTGATACACGAACAGGAGTCCCAAGCCAATCAGCGCGCCCGCTGCCAACCAGGTCGGTGCGAGTTGCAGCATGGCGATGATTTGCGCATATGGATAATCGGGAAATACGTGGGCGTGGATCGCCGTTTTCATGAACATCAGGAGTGACGCAGCGACCGCGCTCGCTGCGCCGACCAGTCCACCGATCAGCGGCGCGGCAAGCCATGCCAACCGCGCTGGGACGGCTGCGCCGCCAAAGCGCTGGAGCAGCCGCACGACGGCGAAGAGCACCACGCAGCCTGTGCCAAGCAGCGCGACAGGGAGTGTCTGGTGGTCTTCGAGACTAATCCAAAGGAAAACCGCCCCTGCCCACACGATGACCAGCCAGCGTGCCCCGCGCGGCAGGTGGGGCAGGCGCAGCATCACGCGGGCGTGCTCTCCTGAATGACAAACGGTGTATAGGTGATGTCCGGCTCGACGCGAAAGATGTGCGACTCGTATGGTTCGAGGTAGATGAACAACCCATCCGCCGTCAGCTCGCCGCCATGACGCACATATTCGCTGCCGTCGGTGACATCGAACAGCTTCCAGCGCTGCTGCGTGGACAGCTCGTTCCAGTGACCCAGGTGGATACGCCCGTAGGCGTGTGTGCCCGTCAGATTGACGACGATCAGGCGGTAGCGCTTGGTCGTCGGATCGTGCCAGCCGTAGGCGAGCAAGTTGCGGTTGGTGTGGTCTTCTGGGCTGGTAGGCGCGATGTCGAAGACGTAAAACTGACCATCCTGATAGGTTGAGTCGAGCGATTCGTAAATCAGGCGGCGGTAGTACTCGGTCAGTTCGGGGTGCAGGATTTCATCCGGCTGGCGTTTGATCTGGACGGGGAGTTTGGCGGTGCGCCCGACGAGCTGCCCATCGTGGAGGAGGACTGCGCCGGGCAGCGTACAGATCAGCGTGGCGGCGGGGATGCTTTTGCGTGCCCCCAGGCGTGCGAAAGCACGCGGCTCGTCGTGGTTTTCGATGAAGCGGATCATGTGATTCTGGTACTGGATGTCTGCCAGCAGATGCGCGCGCAGCTTTTGCACATCCCCCGCGACGATGCGGTCGTAGAGCGTCTTGTCGTAGGCATAATCGAAGCCCTGCCGAATGACATCGTACTCTTTGTCCCAATAGACTTCGGCGATGAACAGGAAGTCCGGGTGTTGTGCGCGCACCTGTGGGATGATCTCCAGCCAGTAATCGTTTTCAGGTCGGGTGCCAATCGTGCAACCCGCCCAGGTATTGGCAAAGATGTCGTTCATCATCAGCATCGCCATGTCGCACCGCACACCGTCGCACTGCGCGGCGATGTCGAGCAGCGTTTCGACAGTTGCCTTGCGGACTGCCGGGCTGTAGGCGTTGAGCTGTACCGTATCCGACCAACCGGGGAAGTACGGATCGCGCCCACGCGCGATGATCCAGTCCTTGCCGTCATAGCGCTTGGACTTAAAGAAGACATCCGGGCGCGCCTGGCGCTGTTCCTGCGTGCCTGTGATGACATATTCAGGGTGTTTCGACCATTCGTGATCCATTCCGACATGGTTCGGGACGAAATCCAGCATAAGCCGAATGCCGCGCTGGCGCAGACGCTGCCGCAGATTCGACAGCGCTGTCCGCCCGCCCAGCGCATCCGCGACACGATAGTCGGCGACGGCATAGGCAGAACCGATGACATCCTGGTCGGTCAGATCGGGCAGGACTGCCCGATATTCATGTTTGTACTTGAGAGCATTCGCGCGGGTGCGCTCGCCGCGTTCCCAGATGCCCATCAGCCAGACCATGTGCACGCCAAGCTTGCTCAGATCGTTGAGCGGCTCGTCCGGGATGCTGTCCAGCGTCAGCGGCTTTCCGTATCTGCGGCTGAGGGTGTCCAGCCAGACCCAGGTGTTGATTTGATAGATAAAGGGCTTATTTCGCCATGAACTCATCAGAAAAATCCTCAGGCAGTAGTCCGCAATGCCGGGGCAATGTTACTTCCGTCATTCCACAGAGACATTAAAGTCCGGAGATGAAAATTTCCAGCACTTTTTAGCACATTGCTAGACAAAGATCATCCATGTCGCCATAATACATGCATTACGTTTCATATCGCTAACATCGACTCCTTACACCTAAAGGCTGAGTCATGAGTGTGCAGTATTTCGTTTCTCCTGCCGATGCGCCGCAGATCGAACAGCTAACGGGAATCTATCGTCGTACCATGGCGACGACTGACAAGATGATGCTGTGCGAGTTCTTCCTGGAACGCGAAAGCGCGATACCGGAACATCAGCATCCTCATGATCAGGTCGGCTATGTGGTTTTTGGTAAAATCGAATTTGTGGCGGGTGGTCAGATGCGCATCTGTATGCCGGGGGACACCTATCAGATCCCCGGCGGAGTCGTCCACAGTGCGCGAGCGCTGGTGGACAGCCTGGTCGTCGAGATCTTTGCGCCGCCACGCGATGAGTATCGTCCCAAGTAAGGTTTAATATCCCACACCTGTCTCGTAAGAAGAACGACAGGGTGCTGGTGGGTGAGTGAGAGTTGTGCTGACATGGACGTTTCAAATCGAGATTCCAAACGTACTCGCGCTCGCGATCGTATTGCCGCACGGCAGCAGCGCCGCCAACCGATGGCGGTACGACGCAGCGACGCTGCGGAACGGTCGGATCGCTCTGAAGCCCGGCGTGCAGTCCGCGTGCCGCGGGTGCAACTCCCCAGCCTGCCGCAGCTCCCCGCGTTTTCGCCCCGCCTGGGCACGACGGGCAGCCGCCTTTCGCTGTTTGCCCAGGAGTTCTGGTGGCGCTTCACCCATACGCCGACAGCGCTTTATGTCGTCGGAGGGGTAGCTGCGCTGGCATTCGTGCTCTTTGTGTTGTCGCACGTACTGGGCGGGCGGATCTTCCCGAATGTCTACGCGGTGGGCGTTGACCTCGGCGGGCTGACCGTCGAAGAGGCGACGGCGAAGCTGGACAATCTGTGGCAGCGTACCTTGCGGTTGACTCTTGAGGAGAGCGGTCGCACATGGCAGGCAACGCCCGCGGAACTTGGGTTGTCGTTCGACGCGCGGGCGACCGCGGAAGCAGCACGCGGCGTCGGCATGGCGGGTATCCCGTTCGGTTTTTCGGTCACGCCGCGCGTCGGCGTCAACGATGAGCTGCAAGCGCAGACCTATCTGCTCGACCTTGCGCAGCAGGCGAATATCGCGGCGGCTAATCCGGGCTATCGCTGGGTCGGGGAGGAGCTGACGACCGTGCCCGCCCGCGAGGGCAGGATGCTCGATGTTGCCGCGACGCTGGGGGCGTTGATGGATGTTCCTGCCCAGGTCGTTGAACGCCAGCGGCTGCCTCTGGTGATGCAGCCCGTGCGTCCGGATGCGCAGGAGGCGGATGTGGCACTCGAGGCGGCACGCGCGCTGACCGCACAGCCTTTCCAGATGAACGGCTATGATCCGTTCACCAATGAGTTGATCACCTGGTCTACCGACCGCGACACGTTCACGTCCTGGATCGAGGCGAGCAGCGACGGTCTGGCGCTGCGCGAAGAGGCATTCCGCCCGTTCCTCGATGCCCAGGCGGCGACTCTCAATTCGGGTGAGGATGGCGTGCGTTACATCGAGCCAACGGACGCGGTTGAACGGGTGCGCGCCGCTATCAACAGTGGGAGAGCGCAGATCAACCTGCGCATCCGCTATCGCGCGCAGACCTATGAGGTGGTCGCCGGGGATACAGGCTTCCGCATCGGGCGCAAGACGGGTATCCCGTTCTATCTGATCCAGCAGGCAAACCCAAACTTCGATTGGGAAAACACCATCCTGAGTCCAGGTGACATCATCAATCTGCCGACCCGAGACCTGACGATCCCGGAAGACCCGGTTCCGACCAAGCGCATTGTCGTCAACCTGAACACGCAGCAGATGATCGCCTACGAGAATGGTCAGCCGGTGTTTCAGTGGGCGATTTCGTCCGGCATTTCGACCGCGCCAACCTCTCCCGGCATCTACCAGATTCTGTCACAGCAGGAACAGGCGAGCGGCAGCAGCTTTACGCTGTGTGGCGAGCGTGGCTGCGGGCAGTGGGAGATGTACTGGTTCATGGGCGTGTACGAAGTGGTGCCGGGACTGATGAATGGCTTTCATGGCGCTGTGCTGCTGCCGGATGGGACATATCTGGGCGGCGGCAATGTGGGCGCGCCCTTCACGTTTGGCTGCATCATGTCCGAGGACAGCCAGGCGGAGCAGCTCTATCGCTGGGCGGAAATCGGCACGGTTGTCGAAATTGTCTCGAATGAGTTTGCGCCGGTCAGCGCCTTGGGACAGTTGGCGTGGGAGCAGACGGGCGGCGTTGGGTGATGAAGTCGGGACAGCGGCGTAGGGTTCGCCCTGTTCCGCCGCCTCCCGCACAGGGTGTCTTGACAGCGTGCAAAAAGATGACAACGTTGTGCTACGTTTTTGTATTGTGCAAGCTGTACGAAAGGATTCTTGTAAACGTTTAAGCGGGGCGTGGGGCATTTGACATTCTCTTAAAACACCGTATATTGATGAGTAGAAAGTTAAATCGTGTGAGGCGCACACTAAATTGCTTTTCACAAATTGCTTTTAATGCCTCACACAGCAATCACATGCCCCGCTCAAGCGGGGCATTTTGTTTCTCATTGCCCCTTAAAGTTAGAAAGGTAAAAAAACGGCACGAAGATTAATCCTTAAGGCTTGTTACTTAAGCACTATATGGATTGGGGCGTATACTGAGAGAATATCGGCAGCCGGGCGGGTACGCCAACCTGGGCGTATGTTGAGAGAGCGGACAGACAATGACCATGAGCCAGCAACCTAAGACCAAACAGCAGTTGTTGACTCGTCCCCTGGCGGGCATTGAGCCGTCGCCTGCCAACAATACTGCGCCTCTCCACCCTGCCGTCACGGGTCCTCTCGATACGTCGCTGCCCTGGGTGATTGAGCTGCGCGTCGTCGGTACCGCCTCGACTCTCCAGGCGCGCGTCCAGGCTGACATGGTCATCGGTCGCAGCGACAATGATCAGCGGATTTTTCCCGAAATCGACCTGTTGCCCTACAACGCATTTGCGATGGGGGTGTCGCGCAAACACGCCGTGATCGAGGTGTTTGAGGGGCGGTTGTACCTCAAGGATTTGAACAGCACCAATGGCACACGCCTGAACAATGTCCCCCTCCAGCCGCATCAACGGTATCGTCTGCGACATGGCGATCAGATCATGATTGGGCAGCTTCGTCTTCAGGTGCTGTTCGCGGTGGTTCCGGCGCATGACGTGACTTCGCAGGTGCCCACGACGGAAAACCTGAACCGGCAAACCCAGGAACTGGCGCGCCTCCAGCATCACAAGCACCTGCTGATTGTCGAAGATGACCAGAGTGTCGCGGAAGTGTTCCGGGTGACTCTTGAACGCGCGGGCTACCATGTAACATGCGTCACGAGTGTCGTGAATGCGCTGAGTGTGGTCATCCAGGGGATGCCGGATGTGATCATCCTCGATTTGATGCTGCCGGATTTTAACGGGCTGGACTTCCTCCGCTACGTACGCAAGAACAACCCCCACCCGCATGTGCCGATCATTGCGATTTCCGCGTCGTCGAGCGCCTATCAGAAGGCACAGGCGCTGGATGCGGGCGCAGACTCGTTCATGCCCAAGCCTGTCAGCGTGGAAGACATCGTGCAATCCGTCAGTCGGCTGGTCGGGTTGCAGCCTGCTTTGTAGCGCTTGCAGCGTCCAGGCGAGCGAACAGCGCCTGCACGCTGCGCCGCCACCACCCTTGACGTTGCCCCCCCTGAATGCTAACATGACAACCTAACTTGTACGACGACTGTAACCTTGTCACAAGGCGATGCAGACGTCGAACTGAGCGAAAGGTGGCGATAGCGTTCCGCGCGGCGGATTGGCTCGCCATGGTCAGCAGCATAGAAGGCGTTGCTCGTAGTGAGTACGCCTTTTTGCGTGCCTATAGCAAGACTAAGTGGAGTCGTGTATGCCAACCATCAATCAGTTGGTGCGTAAGGGTCGCAAACCGAAGAAGTGGAAGAGTAAAGCTCCCGCCCTTCAGTATGGCTTGAATGTCTTCAAGCAGCGGCGCATACGCACGAAGGCAGGGTCCCCGCAGAAGCGCGGCGTCTGCACAGTCGTGAAGACGATGACCCCCAAGAAGCCGAACTCGGCGCTGCGTAAGGTCGCGCGTGTTCGTCTATCGAATGGTATCGAAGTCACCGCCTACATCCCCGGCGAGGGGCACGGGCTTCAGGAGCACAGCGTCGTGCTGGTGCGCGGCGGTCGTGTGAAGGATCTCCCCGGTGTTCGTTACCACATTGTGCGCGGCACGCTGGATACCGATGGCGTGAAGAACCGCAAGCAGGGACGCAGCAAGTACGGCGCGAAGCGTCCGAAGCCAGGTCAGGCTGCACCAGCAGGCAAGAAGAAGTAAAGAGGCGAGCCGATGTCCAGACGTAACCGACCGCCGAAGCGCGAAACGCCGGTGGATCAGAAGTACAACAATCTGCATGTCCAGATGATTATCAACCGTATGATGCGCGGCGGTAAGAAGAGTACTGCGCAGAACCTGATGTACACCGCGCTCGAATTGATTGAAGAACGCCTGAAGAAGCATCCGATTGATGTGATGGAACAGGCACTCCGTAATGTGATGCCTGCCATTGAAGTCAAGCCGATGCGCGTCGGCGGTGCGACGTACCAGGTTCCGGTCGAAGTTCCCCACGAACGCTCGCTCACGCTGGCGATGCGCTGGATCCTCGACTATTCCCGTGCACGCGGCGGACGCAATATGAGCGAGAAGCTGGCTGGCGAGTTGATGGATGCCTTCAACAACCAGGGCAACTCGATCAAGAAAAAGGACGATACGCATCGTATGGCGGAAGCCAATCGCGCCTTTGCGCACTTCCGTTAGGCGATTTCTTCGTGATGGCGAAGGCTCAGAAAGACGAAACGAGAGAGCATGGCGAAGAAAACTGAAACAGCACACGACCTGAACAATGTCCGCAATATCGGCATCATCGCTCATATTGACGCGGGCAAGACGACGACGACCGAACGTGTCCTCTATTACACAGGCATGGTTCACAAAATCGGCGAGGTTCATGAAGGTGCTGCGACCACCGACTACATGGATCAGGAGCGCGAACGCGGGATTACGATCACCGCTGCGGCGGTCACTGCTTCGTGGCGGGGGCATCAAATCAATGTTATCGACACTCCAGGGCACGTTGACTTCACCGCAGAAGTTCAGCGCAGTTTGCGCGTACTGGATGGCGGCGTCGTCGTGTTTGACGGTGTGGCAGGTGTCGAGCCACAGTCGGAGACGGTGTGGCGTCAGGCGAACTCCTATGGGGTGCCGCGTATCTGCTTTGTGAATAAGATCGACCGCACGGGTGCCAACTTCCAGCGCTGCGTCGATATGATCATCGAGCGCGTTCATGGTAACCCGGTGGTCATTCAACTGCCCTACGGCGAAGGCGCGGACTTCAAGGGCATCATCGATCTGGTCGCGATGAAGCTCATCACCTACGACGGTGAAATGGGCAACGACATCCAGCTTCACGACATCCCTGAGTCGCACCGTGAGCAGGCAGAAACCCGCCGCCAGGAAATGATCGAGAAGGTGGTCGAAAATGACGACTTCCTGACCGAGAAGTACCTGATGGGCGAAGAGATCAACAATGACGAACTGATGGGCGCGATGCGCGCGGCGACTATCGCTAGCAAGATTCAGCCTGTCTGCTGTGGTTCGGCGCTCAAGAACAAGGGCGTCCAGACTCTGCTCGACCGCGTGGTCGATCTGCTGCCTTCGCCGCTGGACATCCCGCCCGTCACCGGGACCCACCCGAAGACGGACGAGGTACTGGTGCGCAGGGCAGATAGCAAGGAACCGACGGCAGCGCTGGTCTTTAAGATCATCACTGACCCGTTCGTCGGTCGTCTCGCTTTCTTCCGCGTCTATTCGGGCGTGGTCAAGGCGGGTTCGATGATGATGAATACGACCAAAGGCAATCGTGAGCGTGTCGGGCGTATTGTCCGCATGTTCGCCGATAGCCGCGAGGACATTGAAGAAGTGCGTGCGGGCGACATCGCTGCCATCCTCGCGTTGAAGGACACCTTCACGGGCGATACGCTGTCGGACGAGAACAACCCGATTGTTCTGGAGAAGATCAGCTTCCCCGAACCGGTCATCGAAGTCGCGGTCGAGCCGAATACCAAGGCAGACCAGGATAAGATGGGCAACGCGCTGCGCCGCCTGGCGGAAGAAGACCCCACCTTCAAGATCGAGGTCGACGACAAGCTCGGTCAGACCAAGATCAAGGGGATGGGTGAACTCCACCTGGAAGTCCTCGTGGATCGCATGAAGCGCGAGTTTGGTGTCGAAGCAACCGTCGGCAGACCGCGCGTGGCGTATCGCGAAACCATCACTCGTCAGGTACGCGAGGACACCACGTTCAAGCGCCAGACGGGCGGTTCGGGTCAATACGCCCGCGTTGTCATCGAATTTGAACCTCTGCCGGACGAAGAGGCAGAGTTGGCGAAGGACGGCTTCCTGTTCGTCGATGCGACGAAGGGTGGCACGGTGCCGCGCGAGTTCATCCGCCCGACCGAAAACGGCATGCGCGAAGCGGTCGCGGGCGGCATTCTGGCGGGGTATCCGGTCGTCGGCGTCAAGGCGACGCTGGTCGACGGCGCATACCACGATGTTGACTCGTCAGAAATGGCGTTCAAGGTCGCGGGTTCGATATGCCTGAAGGATGCCTTCAAGCGCGCCAGACCGATTTTGCTGGAGCCGACGATGAAAGTCGAAGTCGTCGTCCCCGATGAACACACCGGGACGATTGTCGGCGACCTGTCGTCGCGTCGTGGGATTATCGCGGGCATGGAACCGCGCGGCGCGGGCAGCACTTCGGTGCGTGCCAACGTGCCGCTCGGCGAGATGTTTGGTTATGCGACCCAGCTTCGCAGCATGACGCAGGGACGTGGCAGCTTCACGATGGAATTCGAGAAGTACAGCCCGGCACCGCAGTCGGTTGCGGATGACGTCATCAAGGGCGCGTCGTAAGACTTCACCCCTTGGCGGGCGAGGCATGCCTCGCCCGCCGAAATGGTGAGGTTGTTTGAACTGGTTTGATCCCACTGCGCTGAAGAAGCGCTTAAAAAGGCAGTGATGCCGGGATGTTGTAGATAGACGGAGCAAGAGGGAAAAGCATGGCGAAGGAAAAGTTCCAGCGCAGTAAACCGCATGTGAACATCGGCACCATCGGTCACGTTGACCATGGTAAGACGACGCTGACCGCCGCGATCACCAAGACGCTGGCGCTTGCGGGTAAAGCGCAGAAGATGGCATACGGCGATATCGACAACGCGCCCGAAGAACGCGCACGTGGTATCACCATCAACATCCGTCACGTTGAGTATGAGACCGATGCGCGCCACTACGCGCATGTCGACTGCCCTGGTCACCGTGACTATATCAAGAACATGATCACTGGTGCGGCGCAGATGGACGGCGCAATCCTCGTCGTCAGCGCTCCCGATGGTCCCATGCCGCAGACGCGCGAACACGTACTGCTCGCCCGCCAGGTCGAAGTGCCGGCGATGGTGATCTACCTGAACAAGGTTGATCAGCTCGATGACCCGGAACTGCTCGAACTGGTGGAGCTGGAACTGCACGAACTTCTCAGCAGCTACGGCTTCAGCGATGACACTCCGATTGTGCGTGGCTCGGCGCTGGCTGCCAACGAAAGCGCCAGCAGCGACATCAACGCGCCTGAGTATGCTTCAATCCTGGCGCTGATGCACGCGGTGGATACTTGGATTCCGACGCCAACCCGCGAAGTTGACAAGCCGTTCCTGATGCCGGTCGAAGACGTGTTCACGATCAAGGGTCGTGGTACCGTCGTCACCGGTCGCGTGGAACGCGGTCGTCTTCAGAAGGGCGAGGAAATCGCGATCATCGGTCTGCGTGAAGAGACGATGAAGACCACCGTGACCGGCATCGAGATGTTCCACAAGGAACTCGACAATGCCGAAGCAGGCGACAACGCAGGTATCCTCCTGCGCGGTATTGAGCGTACCGATGTCGAACGCGGCATGGTGCTCGCCAAGCCGAACAGCATCACCCCGCATCGCCGCTTCATGAGCGAAGTGTACGTTCTGAAGAAGGACGAGGGTGGTCGTCACAAGGCGTTCTTCAACGGCTACCGCCCGCAGTTCTACATCCGCACCATGGATGTCACCGGCACCGTCAAGCTGCCGGATGGCGTCGAAATGGTCATGCCGGGTGACAACGTGAACCTCGAAGTCGAGCTGATCACCCCGGTGGCGCTCGAAAAAGGGTCCAAGTTCGCCATCCGTGAAGGCGGTCTGACGGTCGGCGCGGGTGTCATCACCGAGATTTTGAAGTAACCCGCACTCAAAGTTCGCACTCCAATGATGCCGGGAGCATGTACCAGCGCTCCCGGCATCGTCTGAGGGGCGACAGTCACCAGGAGACCTGAACGTGAAAAATAAGATCCGTATTCGGCTCAAGGCATATGACCATCGCGTCCTCGATCAGTCGGCGCAGCGCATCGTCGAAACGGCGGAGCGCACCGGCGCGCGCGTGGTTGGTCCCGTGCCGCTGCCGACACAGCGTGAACGGTTCACCGTTCGCCGCTCGTCGTTCATCGACAAGGACTCGCAGGAACATTTCGAGATCCGGACTCACAAGCGTCTCATTGAGGTGCTCGACCCGGATAGCAAGACCATCGACACGCTGATGCGCCTGAACTTGCCAGCCGGCGTCGATATTGAAATCAAGATCTAAACGTGCGTATGCGGGCAGGTGCCGCCCGCCAATGCGTGAAGGATTATGGGGCGACGCCCAGCCTGGCGACCCTGTGGAGGCGATACAAGCATGAAGGGCATTATCGGTAAGAAGGTAGGGATGACACAGGTCTTCGATGAGAAGGGGAATGCAGTCCCCGTAACAGTCATCGAAGCGGGTCCCTGCTATGTGACACAAGTTCGCTCGATGGATAAGGATGGCTACATCGGCATCCAGCTCGGCTTCAGCGAAACCAAGCCGCAGCGGATGTCTCGTGGCGAACTGGGTCATCTGAAGCGTAACAACCTGCCCGCCCTGCGGGTGCTGCGTGAATTCCGCATCAAGAATGGTGAGGCGGAAGTCGCGGAGGGGCAGGAGATTAAGGCGGACGTGTTCGCCAAGGGCGAACGTGTTGACGTGATTGGCACGTCCAAAGGACGCGGCTTCACCGGCACGATCAAGCGGCATGGCTTTCATCGCCAGCCCAAGACGCACGGTCAGAGCGACCGTGAACGCGCACCCGGCTCGGTCGGTTCGACCACTTTCCCCGCGCGTACCTTTCCGGGTCAGCGCATGGCGGGTCGCAGCGGCAATGATCGCGTGACCGCCGAAAATTTGGAAGTGATTGTGGTGGATGCAGAAAAGAATCTGCTCGCCGTTCGCGGCTCAGTTCCTGGCGCGAATGGTGGGATCGTGGTCGTCAAGCCCGCGCGTCCTCGCCGTTGGACGAGCAAGAAATAAGCGAGCGGGTGAGGAGGATGACGATGGAAGTTCCAGTTCTGGATACTAACGGTAAGCAGATCAAGTCGATTGAACTGCCCGCCGATATCTTTGAAGCCGAAATCAACGTTGGGTTGATGCATCAGGCATATGTCCGCCAGATGGCGGGGCTGCGCCTCGGCACGCACAAAGTGCAGCGCCGCAGCGAAGTCAGCCGTACCACTGCCAAGATGTACAAGCAGAAGGGTACGGGGCGCGCGCGTCACGGTGCGCGCAACGCCACGCAGTTCGTCGGTGGTGGTCGCCCGATGGGACCGCAGCCGCGCGACTATAGCAAGGACATGCCTAAGAAGATGCGTCGTGGTGCCATTCGCTCGGCATTGAGCGCCTGCTTACGCGATGGGCAGCTCGTTTTTGTCGAAAAGCTGACGGTGGCACAGCCTAAAACCAAAGAGATGAACGCGATCCTGCGTAATCTGGCGGGCGAACACACCAAGCTCGTCCTGATGGCAGACCGCGATGAGAACGTGCAGCGCAGTGTCAACAACCTGGCAGATGCCAAGACCCTGCGTGCCAGCTACCTGAATGTGCGCGACCTGCTGAAGTATGACCGCGTGATTGTGTCGCTGGACGCGCTCGAAGTCATCAAGCAAATCTGGGGACAGGAGAAGGCGAATGGCTGAGTTGCACGAATATGATGTGCTGCTGCGCCCGGTCATCACCGAAGCAACGCAGCAGCTCATGGAGCTGAATCAATACGTGTTTGAAGTCGCCAAGGCTGCCACCAAGCCGCAGATCAAGCAGGCTGTCGAGAACATCTTCGACGTCAAGGTGACGAAGGTCAACACCCTGATTATGCCCGCCAAGCGCGGGATGCGTGGTCGCCATGAAACCTGGCGCAGCCAGGAATGGAAGAAGGCGATTGTGACGCTGCAAGACGGCGACACCATCGAACTGTTCAACGTGTAAGGCGGGCGGTACCCAAAATGGCTATCAAGGTTTACAAGCCCACCTCGGCGGGTCGCCGCGGGATGACTGGGCACAGTTTTGAAGAGATCACCAAGTCGAAGCCAGAACGCTCGCTGACGGAAGCGCTGCGCAAGCATGGTGGTCGCAACAACATGGGGCGCGTCACGGTGCGTCATCGCGGTGGCGGTCACAAGCGTCGCTATCGCCTGATCGACTTCAAGCGCAACAAGTTCGATTGCGTGGCGCACGTCACGGCGATTGAATACGACCCCAATCGTTCGGCGCGTATCGCCCTTCTTCAGTACGAAGATGGCGAAAAGCGCTACATCATCGCGCCGCTGGGCGTGAAGGTTGGCGACAAAATCGCCAATGGCGAACTGGCGGAAATTCGCCCCGGTAACGCGCTCTACATCCGTGACATCCCCGTCGGTACGCAGATTCACAACATCGAACTGCTGCCGGGGAATGGCGGGCAGATGGCGCGTTCGGCGGGCGTCTCGGCGCAGCTTCTGGCAAAGGAAGGCGTCTACGCCCAGGTGCGTCTGCCCAGCGGCGAAGTTCGCCTTGTTCACGAGCGCTGCATGGCAACTATCGGTCAGGTCGGCAACACCGATCATGGCAATATTAAGCTCGGCAAGGCAGGTCGCAAGCGCTGGATGGGCTGGCGCCCGGAAGTGCGCGGTATCGCCATGGACCCTGGTGGTCACCCTCATGGTGGTGGCGAAGGTCGTTCCGGTATCGGTATGCCTGGTCCCAAGACGCCCTGGGGCAAGCCTGCACTTGGCAAGCGCACGCGCAATAACAAGCGGACGGCGCGTTTCATCGTCCGCCGTCGCAGCGATAAGCGCGGCTAATTCAGCGAGGTGAGGAACAGATGTCGCGTTCACTGAAAAAGGGTCCTTTTATAGACCCTAAGCTGATCAAGAAGATTGATCGGCTGAACCAGGAAAACAAGAAGACCGTGATCAAGACGTGGAGCCGCGCCAGCACGATCTTCCCGCAGATGGTGGGTCATACGATCGCCATCCATAACGGGAAGCAGCATGTGCCGATCTACATCACCGAGAACATGGTCGGTCATAAGTTGGGCGAATTCGCGCCCACCCGCACTTATCGCGGGCATATGGTCGAGAAGAAGAAGAAGTAGGAGCGGCTGATATGGATGTGCGCGCATTTGCAAAAGGCGTCTTCATCAGCCCGCAGAAACTCGGTCTCGTGTGCGACAAAGTACGCGGGATGCAGGCTGAACAGGCGTTGATCGTGTTGGAGTTCATGCCCCAGAAGGGCGCGAAGTTCATCCACAAGCTGGTGACTTCGGCACTCGCCAACGCAGAGAATAACTACGATCTTGAACGAGACGAGATGTACATTGCGACGCTGTTCGCGGGCGATGGTCCTGCGATGAAGCGTTTCAAAGCAGGCGCGCGTGGTCGCTACAAGCCGCGTAAGCGTCGTACCTCTCATCTGACGCTCGTTCTATCGCAACGAGAGGCGAAGTAAGCTATGGGTCGCAAAGTACACCCTGTTGGGTTCCGTCTGAAGATCAATCGCGATTGGGATGCTCGCTGGTTTGCCCAGGGCGCACGCTATCGTGACCAGCTTCAGGAAGATTTTCGCATCCGCCGTTACATCGGCAGGGAAGCGGAAAAGGCGAGCGTGTCGCGCGTCGAGATCGAACGCTACCCAAACCAGCTCACTGTCACTGTCCACACTGCCCGCCCCGGCATCCTCATCGGTAAGAAGGGCGAAGGCGTCAAGAGACTGCGCGTCGGTTTGCAGGAACTGACGGGCAAGACGGTCAAGGTCGATATCGCCGAGATCGACAAGCCGGATACCGATGCCTACCTGATCGCGGTCAGCATCGCCGGGCAGATTGAACGCCGCATTGGTCACAGCCGCGCCATCAAGCGCGCCATCAGCCAGGCGATGCGTCAGGGCGCGCTGGGTGTCAAGGTTGAAGTCAGCGGTCGTCTCGCGGGCGGCGATATGGCGCGTCGTGAGTGGTCAAGTGAAGGACGTGTTCCCCGCAGCACGCTGCGCGCGAACATTGACTACAACCGTGCTGAGGCGCTGACCACCTTCGGTCGTATCGGCATCAAGGTCTGGGTCTACAAGGGTGACGTGATCGGTCCGCTCCAGTCGGCTGCCAAGCCGTCGGGCGAGAGCCGTGACTACGTCAGCCCGTAACGGTGGAGGAAGAGCAACATCATGTTGATGCCGAAGCGTGTGAAGTATCGTAAGCAGCAGCGCGGTCGTATGAAGGGGAAGTCCTATCGTGGCGCGACCGTCGCTTTTGGCGAATTTGGCTTGCAGGCGTTGGAACCGATTTGGTTGACGAGCCGTCAGATTGAGGCGGCGCGCCGCGCGATGGTTCGTTTCATCAAGCGTCGTGGCAAGATCTGGATCCGCGTGTTCCCGGATAAGCCGTTCACCAAGCGCGCTGCCGAAACCCGTATGGGCAGCGGCAAGGGTCCGGTTGAATATTGGGTGGCGGTCATCCGTCCAGGGCGCGTCCTGTTTGAGATGGGCGGTATCCCGGAAGAGGAAGCGCGTGAAGCGCTGCGTCTGGCGGCGTTCAAACTACCGATCAAGACCAAGTTCGTCAAGCGTATTGACCCGATTTCGGGCGTGGAGACGGCTTAGTCATGGCTGATATTATGGACATCCGCGAGATTCGCAAGTTGAGCGATGAAGCGCTCGCCAACGAATACGAAGACCAGAAGGAAGCAATGTTTAACCTGCGCTTCCAGAAGGCTGCCGGGCAGCTTGAGGACACGAACGCCATGCGGCGTACCCGTCGTCACATCGCCCGTGTGCTGATGGTCATGCGTGAACGACAAATCGCCGCCGAGAAGGCGAAGTAAAAGGGACAGCAACATGGCGAATAATCGGCGGCGCCTGGTGGGGCGCGTAGTCAGCAATAAGATGGATAAGACAGTGGTGGTCGCAATCGAGCGCCGCCGTCTCCATCCACTTTATAAGAAGGTCGTCAAGAGCACCAAGAAAGTCATGGCTCATGACGAAAGCAATGAGGTCAAGCTGGGTGCGCTGGTGCGGATCGTCGAAAGCCGCCCCCTAAGCCGCCACAAGCGCTGGGTCGTCGAGGAAGTCATCGCGGCGCAGAACGTGGCAGAAGTGGGTGCGTTGGCAGACGAAGTGGTCATCCAGGGCACGGATGAGGAGGCGGCGTCATGATCCAGAATGAGTCTCGTCTGAAGGTCGCCGATAACACCGGCGCGCAGGAGATCCTGGTCATCCGCGTCCTCGGCGGTTCGTTCCGCTATCACGGGGGCATCGGCGATATCGTCGTGGCGACCGTCAAGAGCGCGCAGCCGCAGGGCAGCGTCAAAAAGAGCGATGTGGTCAAGGCAGTGATCGTGCGCGTGGCGAAGGAATATCGTCGTGACGATGGCTCGTACATTCGTTTCGATGATAATGCCGCCGTCATTCTCAACGATGATCTGCAGAATCCGCGTGGAACGCGCGTCTTCGGTCCTGTGGCGCGCGAACTGCGCGACCGTGGCTACCTGAAGATCGTCTCGCTCGCGCCGGAAACGCTGTAGGGTGAAGGAAACTACGAGATGCAGAGGATAAAGAAAGGCGATACCGTCCAGGTGATCGCCGGCAAGGACAAGGGCGAACAGGGCGAAGTCCTCGCCGTGTACCCAAAAGAAAATCGTGTGGTCGTGCAGGGTGCCAACCTCGTCAAGAAGCACGAAAAGGCGAAGCAGGTGGGGACGCGCCAAATTCCGGCGCAGATTATCACCACCGAAGCGGCGTTCGACCTCTCGAATGTGATGCTCGTGTGTCCTTCGTGTGATAAGTACACCCGCATTGGCTTCAAAATCCACGAAGATGGCTTCAAGACCCGCGTTTGCAAAAAGTGCAACGCGGAGATTGACAAGAGGAAGTAAGCAATGTCGGTCAAATACGCCATCAAAGAACGTTACGAAGAACAAATCGTCCCGGCAATGATGCAGGAGTTTAGCTACTCCAACGTCATGCAGGTGCCGCGCATCGAGAAGATCGTGGTCAACATCGGTATGGGCGAAGCGAACGAAAACCCGAAGACGCTGGATGCCGCCGTCGAAGACATCCGCAAGATCACCGGGCAGCAGCCTGTCATCACCAAAGCGAAGAAGAGCATCGCAGCCTTTAAGCTGCGTGAAGGACGCGCGATTGGTGTCAAGGTGACGCTGCGTGGTGAACGCATGTGGGCGCTGCTGGATCGTCTGATCCACATCGCACTGCCGCGCGTGCGCGATTTTCGTGGTGTCTCGCCGGATACGTTCGACGGACGTGGCAACTACACACTGGGTCTTCGTGAACAGTTAATGTTCCCGGAAATCCAGTATGACAAAATTGACAAGGTGCGCGGGATGGAAATCACCGTCGTCACCACTGCCAAGACCGATGAAGAAGGTCGCCGACTGCTGCGCTTGCTCGGCATGCCTTTCCGTGAAAACTAACGGGGGTTAAGGGACGATGGCAAAAAGATCGATCACGGCGCGCGAAGGGCGTCGTAAGTATCGTGTGCGCGTGCGGAATCGCTGCCAGTACGTTGATCCGAATTCTGGCAAGATTTGTGGACGTCCGCGCGGCTACATCCGCCGCTTCGGACTGTGCCGTATTCACTTCCGCGAATTGGCGCTCAGGGGTCAAATTCCGGGCGTAGTGAAGTCGAGCTGGTAAAGAGGAACACCGATGATCAACGATCCTATCGCAGATATGCTGACGCGCATCCGTAATGCGCTCATGATCGGCAGAGACACGGTCGAAATCCCCGCGTCGAAGCTGAAGGTCGAAATTGCCCGCATCCTCAAGGAAGAGGGCTATATCGAAGACTATTCACTGGGCGATCAGCAGCCATTCGCGCTGCTCAGCGTTCAGCTCAAGTATTTTGGCGCACGCCGCCAGCGGACCCCCGTTATCACGCACCTGGAGCGTGTGAGCAAGCCTGGTCGCCGCGTCTATCGCGGTCGCAAGGAACTGCCCCTGATCCAGAGCGGCATGGGTATCGCCATCGTCACGACTCCCAAAGGGGTCATGACGGCTTCACAGGCGCGGCGCGAACGCACAGGCGGCGAAGTCCTGTGCTACGTGTGGTAGTCTGGGGAGACTGGGAATATGTCACGAATTGGTAAGAAACCCATCCCGGTTCCTGCAAAAGTTGCGGTCAACCTGGATGGTCGGAAAGTGTCGGTGAAGGGTCCTAAGGGTGAGCTTTCATTTGAAATTCACCCCGAGATCTCCATGAGCATGGAAGATAACACGCTGCATGTGACTCGCCCTTCTGACGAACGTAACCACCGCGCTCTGCATGGTCTGACGCGCGCTCTGGTTGCCAACATGATGACGGGCGTCTCGACGGGATTTCAGCGTACGCTGATCGTCGAGGGCGTCGGTTACGGCGGTGAAGTGCGCAATAAAGATCTGGTGATGAAACTGGGTTATTCGCACGAAATCGTGGTCAAGGCTCCGGAGAACGTGAGCTTTGAAACTGAAAAGACGAACCCGACGACGACGGTTATTCGTGTCAACGGCATCGACAAGCAGGTCGTTGGGCAAGTCGCATCGGACATTCGCAAACTGCGTCCGCCGGAACCGTATCTCGGTAAGGGCGTGCGTTACTCTGACGAAATCATCCGCCGCAAAGCGGGTAAGACGGGCAAGTAAGGGAAGGGTGGCATGACAAAGATTGCCAAGAAAAAGCGTGAAGATCGTCTGCGCCGCCATGCGCGCGTGCGCGCGGTCGTCACCGGCACAGCGGAGCGCCCGCGCCTGAACGTCTTCCGCAGCGAGGCGAACATCTACGCGCAGGTGATTGATGACGTGGCTGGGCACACCCTGGCGTCGGCATCGACCATCGACAACGAGGTCTCCAAACTGATCGAGGGCAAGACCAAGTCGGAATCTGCGAAGATTGTCGGCACGGTCGTGGCGCAGCGCGCGAAGGCGGCGGGTATCAGCAAAGTCGTCTTCGACCGGGGTGGCTATCGGTATTTCGGACGCATCTCGGCGCTGGCAGATGGCGCGCGTGAGGGCGGGCTAGAGTTCTAAGGCTGAGGGAATATGGCGGACGAACAAGAGAAGCAAGGTCGTGGTGGTAATCGCGGTGGTGAGCGTGGTGGTAAACGCGATAAGCGTGACAACCGTGAGCCGCGCGGGGATCGCCGCGATCGCGAGGAAAAAGAAGAACTGGACGAGCGCGTCGTCGACATTGCTCGCGTGGCGAAGGTCATCAAGGGTGGTCGCCGCTTCGCGTTCCGTACCGTCGTCGTCGTGGGTGACAACAAGGGTCGCGTGAACATTGGCATCGGCAAGGCGCGTGGCGTCCCGGATGCCATTCGCAAGAGCACCGACCGTGCCAAGCGCCACCTGCACAAGGTCAATCTGTCCGGCACGACCATCCCTCACATGGTGGTGGCGCGTTACGGCGGTGCCAAGGTGCTGCTGCGCCCTGCCGCCCCTGGTACGGGCGTCATCGCGGGTGGTGGTGTGCGTGCCGTGCTGGAAGCAGCGGGCGTGCGCGACATCCTGACCAAGAGCCAGGGCAGCGGTAACCTGCTGAACGTGGCGATGGCAACGCTGACGGCGCTGCAAATGCTGCGCAGCCCGGAAGAGTTGGCTGCGATGCGCGGCAAGTCGGTCGAATCGGTGCGCCCGTTCTGGGAGCGAAAGCGGAGCAGCGAAAATGAGCAGTAAGAGGGTCAAGGTCACGCTGGTCAAGAGTTCGATTGGCTGCCCCAAAGACCAGAAGGCAACGGTGCGCGCGCTCGGTTTGCGCAAGCTGCACCGCACCGTCGAACACGATGACACGCCCGCTATTCGCGGGATGATCTTCAAAATTCAGCATCTGCTGAAAGTGGAAGAGGCGTAACATATGAAACTTCATGATCTTAAGCCGGATGCCGGCTCGATCACCAAGAAGACTCGTGTCGGTCGCGGTATCGCGGCGGGCAAGGGTAAGACGGCGGGTCGTGGTACAAAAGGGCAAGGCTCACGCAGCGGTGGCAAGAAGCGCCAGTACTTCGAGGGCGGTCAGCTCCCGTTGGTGCGTCGTCTGCCGTTCCGTCGCGGTTTTAACAACCTGTTCAAGATTTACTATCAACAGGTCAATCTTGCGCAGTTGGACACGCTGGCGGCGGGAAGCATCGTGACGCCGGAACTCCTGGCGCAGCACGGGTTTATCCGCGATGCCGAAGCGCCTGTTGTCGTCCTGGGACGCGGTGAACTCTCGAAGAAGCTGACGGTGCATGCCCATCGCTTCTCCAAGAGCGCGGCTGAGGCGATTGATAAGGCAGGTGGCAGCATGGAAACGCTCAAGCTGCTCCTGACGGGAGCCGCGGCGACCATCAAGCGCCCGACCAAGGAAGCGATTGCCGCACTCAAGGCGAAGCAGCAGTCGTAAGTCAGATGCATATCGTAATTCACGGACGCGCTGTAGCGCGTCCCTACGGACGACACGAAATTTGTAGGGACGCCCTATAGGGCGTCCGTGCATTTGACAAAACAGGGCGTTTCACCTATCGAATGTGGCTGCCTCTCGTCCGTTCAAACGTGGCACGCTATACTCACTCGACTTGATCTGGTCTGTGGGTCTAGCAAAAGTCTAAAGGATATTGAGCATGATTACGGCTCTGCGGAATGCGTTCCGTCTGCCGGATTTGCGAAATAAGCTGCTTCTCACCGGGTTGATCCTGGTGGTCTACCAGTTTATCGCGCATGTTCCGGTCGTAGGTGTAGATCGTTCGGCGCTGAACCAACTGCTGAACAGCGAAGCGAGCGGCATCTTTAATGTATTGAATCTGCTGAGTGGCGGCGCGCTTCAGAACTTCAGCATTATCGCCAACGGTGTCTACCCGTACATCACGGCGCAGATTATCCTCCAGGTTCTCATCCCGATCATCCCGCGTCTGGAGCAGCTTCAGCGTGAACCGGGTGGTCGTGAGAAGATCGAAAACTACACCTACTGGTTGGCGATCCCGATGGCGATCCTACAAACTGTCAGCCAGATCAACATCTTCAACGCCTTTCTTGGCGGCGGACAGTCGATCATACCGGGTTTCGGCAACGACTTTCTGATCACGATCACCGTCATCATCACGATGACGGCAGGGACGATGTTCGCCGTCTGGTTGGGTAACCTGATCACGCAGGACGGTATCGGCAACGGGTTGTCGATCATCATCTTCTCCGGTATCGTGGCGCGCGCTCCGTCGAACTTGCAGCAGCTCATGACCAACTCGACTCAGCCTGCCTTCCACCTGATCCTGTTCGTTATCCTGACGATCATCAGTGTGATTGTCGTGATCATCATTCAGGAGGCGGTCAGGCGAATACCTGTGCAGTATGGCAAACGGGTGCGCGGCAACAAACAGTATGGCGGCGCGGCGACGCACATTCCGCTGCGTGTCAATCCTGTTGGTATGATCCCGCTGATCTTCGCGCAGTCGGTTGTGACGCTGCCTGCGCTGCTCGTCAATCTCTTCCCGGAAGGAGCCGTCAGCAGGGCGATCAACGAGTCGTTCGGCAATCAGACGGGGCTGCTCTACTGGGGCTTCTTCTTCGTGCTGGTCGTCGGCTTTACCTTCATCTATTCAGAAGTGATGATCGGCAACCAGAACCTGGCGGAAAACCTCCAGCGTAACGGCGGGTTCATCCCTGGCATTCGACCGGGCAAGAAGACCAACGACTACATCACGCGCGTCACGCGCCGCATCGTGATCGTCGGTGCGTTGTTCCTGGGGTTGGTGGCAATTCTGCCGGGGTTGGTTGACTGGCTGAACCGCACGCTCTTCCCGAACGAGGCGATCTCTGGGATTTCCGGCAATCCTGCGCTCGTGTTGGGTGGCTCGGCGATCATCATCGTCGTCAGTGTGATCACCGAGACGCTGCGCCAGATCGAAGCACAGCTCGCCATGCGCAACTACGACCGCTACGTCAGGTAGACAGTATTCAGTACTGAGTGCTGACTCAGAAGAGGCGATGAGGCATGAGTTGATGAGGTGATGAGAGAAGACAAACTCTCCTCCTCTTCACCTTTTGCCTCATCACCTCATCACCTTTTCTCAGCCCTCAGCACTTTTTGTTCAGGAGAATAGGTAAAAATGAGCTTAAATATCATATTGATGGGCGTGCAGGGCGCGGGAAAAGGCGAACAGGCACGGTTTATTCAGGAGAAATATGGCATCCCCCAGGTCTCGACGGGCGACCTGTTTCGCGCCATGAAGACACGCACAGATGCGCTGGCACAGCGCATACAGTCGATTATGGCGGAGGGCAGGCTGATCGACGACGACACGACGAATACGGTCGTCGAGGAGCGCCTGGCGGAGCCGGATGCGCAGAACGGCGTCCTGCTGGATGGCTATCCGCGCACACCTGCCCAGGCTGCCTGGCTGGATACGCATCTGGCGGGGAAGGGCGCGAAGATCAACGCCGTCCTACTGCTGGAGATCGACCTCTATACGGCTTTCAAGCGTTCATTCGGGCGCGTCTCTTCCGACACGAGCAAACGCAGCTACAACATCTATTACAATGCCGATGGCATCGACTGGTCGTTCGAGGATCATGCGGAGGGGCAGTACCCGCCGCGCCTGAAGGCGACGCATGTTGCATCCGGCGAGACGCTGCGCCGCCGCCCGGACGATGCTAGCGCTCACGCCATCATTAAGCGCATCGACACCTTCATCGAGACCACCCAGCCGCTCATCGATTACTATCGGACTCGCGGATTGGTCACGCGGATTTATGCCGATCAGCCAATTGAAGTTGTGACGATGGCAATCAAACACGCCATTGACGCGCACCTGTAGACTGAGGACTTCATGCGTTGGATTATCACGCCGCCGTCGCCTAAACAGAAGCAGCAGCCCGAACAGCCGATACACATCAAGACGCCTGACGAGATCGCGGTCATGCGCGAGGCAGGGCGAATTGTGGCAAAGGCACATATCGCCATGCGCGAGGCGCTCCGCCCCGGCATCAGCACCGCCGACCTCAGCAGGATCGCCGACACAGTCATTCGCGATCATGGGGCGGTGCCCACGTTTATCGGGGTCAAGAAGGAAAAGTCACCGGATTTCCCGGCGGCGATCACGGCGTCGATCAACCATGAACTCGTCCATGGCATCCCATCAGCCAGCCGTATCCTTAAAGAGGGCGACATCGTCAGCCTGGATACCGCCTGCACATACAACGGGCTGGTGGGCGATGCGGCGTACACCTACGCCATCGGCGATGTGCCGCCGTCGGTGCGGCGTTTGCTGGAGGTTGGCGAGGGCGCGTTGTACGCCGCAATCGAAGCATCCGTGCTCCCGCACGAGACGCGCGACGTTGCACTGGCGACCCATCGTTATGCCGCACGCAGCGGTTACAGCGTCGCGCTGGAATACACCGGGCATGGCGTGGGCAAGCAGATGTGGGAGCCGCCGCAAATCCCGAACTGGTGGCCCAGCGCTTCGACCGCCAAAAAGCGCGGCTTTGTCAGCCACAAGCTCGTGGTAGGGATGACTTACGCCATCGAGCCGATGGTGATCGCCGGGAAGCCCGACCTGCAAGAATTGGGCGACCAATGGACGGTGGCGACCAAAGACAAATCGCTCTGCACACACTTTGAACACACCATCGCCATCACCGAGGGCAAACCGATCATCCTGACGTTGCCATGACAAGCGGCGTGCTCGCAAGCATGTTATAATCCCGTTAGTTTATCTGAATTGATAGTAATGAGGAACGAGTGATGAGTGATGAGTAGCCCGATACTCATTCCTCATCACTCATCACTCATTGCTTAGACTCAACGGGAGCATACGGCATGTCCGACCGCCCGACCAGCCCACCCCCCCCTTCACCGGAGTCGTCTGACAGCGGATGGCATCAGCCGCGTAATCCTGGTCTTTGGCGGGAAACACGTCCCGAACTGGAAGACCAGGGTGGTTGGCGCGCCCCGCAGAAGCTCGCCCCTGTCGAAACGCAGGAAGGCTGGCGCGTTGTCAGCGCGAGCGTCTCTGTAGAGGAAACTCCCGCTGTGGTCGAGGGCGAGACCGAGACGGCGACCGCAGTTCTCGCTGCCGAGACCGCCGAGACCAGCGAAGAAGTCTTGATCCCGCACGAAGGCAGCGAAGCGGCAGCCGCAGGTGAACTCGAAACGGCGCAAGAGCCTGCCGAGACCGTGCTGCCCTTTGAAGGCAGCACCGCTTCAGACACTTCGCTCGCCGACGACATCAGCCAGGTCGCTGCGGTGGCGGCAGCACAAACACAGGACGATCTGGATCGACTGGACGACGACGAGGATGAAGACTCGTTCAGCATGAGTGAGCTGGTCGCGCTGGCGAGCCTGGTCGATGAGCAGCCGCGCGCGCGGCTGCAGCCCGCTGCGGAAGCCCCTGCTGCTGCACCCGTTAACCCTGACGACCCGGCTGAGGTCGCGCGCCGCCGCCTCGCCGAACTGCGGGGCGAAGTTTCGCCCTCGTCTGCTTCTTCGTCTGCCGAGGGGGAAGAAGACCCGGCATCGATTGCGCGGCGGATGGCGCAGCAGCTTGCCGCATCCAGCCCCATGTCCCCGGTGACACCGGAAGCGCCACCCACGCCCGCCGCGCCTGTGCTGTCGCCTGCCGACCAGGAACTTCTGACGAAGTATCAGACGGCGGAAACCGCCATCCGCGCGCTTCGTTCCCTGCAAAGATCTGGGCAACTCAATCGTGACCAGATGCAGGCAGAACTTCGCCAGCACATGGTGCGCGATGAAAAGGGCGTCTGGTGGATGATGGGCGTCGAGTCGGAGAGTTGGTATCGCTTCGAGAATGGCGATTGGGTGTTGGCGATGCCGCGCGTCATGGAACTTGCACGGGCGCAGGCATCTGCTGCTTCTGCCGCTCCGCCCGCGCCACCTGCCACAATCGGGACGCCGGTGCCCGCTCTGGAATACCTGCCTGACGAACCGCTCCCCGCGGCGTCGGCGACGCCCACCTTTGACGAAGGCGCGACCGTGCGCACGACTCCCATCCCTGCGGGGATGGAGAGCCAGCCGCTTCCGCGCGCCGTCCCGATCCGTGATCCCGAAGCGACCATCCCTGGGATGCCCGCGCTCGATCCGTATGCTTCACCCATGTCGTCGCAGGCGACGGTCGCCAGTGCCGCTGTCGATCCCAGCCTCGTCATTTCGACACCCGCCCCCGGTCCCGGCACACTGGCAGACGCGCCACCCAGTTACGACGTGCAGGGTGCGGAAGCGCCCAGCTTTGACAAGGCGAAGCGCGCGCAGCAGCAGTCGCTCCTGCGCACCGTCCTGATCGTCGGGGCGGTCGGTTTTGCGGCGCTGTTTGCCCTGGCAGCCTGCGGCATCGTCGGGGGCGTCCTTTACTACCAGAGTCTCGCTGCGCCCTGGGAGAGCGCCGTCGCCGCGCTCGCCAATTACCAGCCGGAATTCCGCACCGCGCGCATTCTGGCGGCGGATGGCAGCGTGATCGCCGAGCTGAACAGCCGCGAGGGTGGCGCGCGCGATACGATCCCGCTCGAAGAGATCTCGCCGTACATGATCCATGCGCTCATCAGCACGGAGAACGAGCGCTACTACACCGATCCGGGCTGGGATGCGGTCGCCATTGGGCGCGCGTTCATTCAGAACGTGTTTGCAGGGTCAATCGAGTCTGGCGCGAGTACGCTGACGCAGCAGATTGCCCGCAGCCTGATCCTGCAAGACACGAGCGTGACCGCCAATCGCAAGCTGCAAGAGATCATCATCGCGTCGATGATTGCGCGGCAGTACGACAAGAACTTCATCCTTGAGCTGTATCTGAACGAGTTCTTCTTCGGCAATCAGTCGTATGGCATCGAAGCCGCGTCGCGCTTCTACTTCAACAAGAGCGCAGCCGACCTGAACATGTCGGAATCGGCGATGATGGCGGGCTTGCTTCAGGCGCCCGCGACTTACGATCCGGTGGTCAATCGGCAGGCATCGTTCGACCGCATGACCTTCGTCCTGAACCGTATGGCGACGGTCGGCTGTTTGCAGTTCCAACACGCGCCGTATCTCACGCAGCCGTTCTGCGTCACGCGCGGCGGGGGTGGTCCGTCGGACATTGCTTCCGGCGAGGTCACGCTGCAAAAAGCACTGATCGAAACAGCAAACTATCAACCGCGTCGGACGACGGTGCGCTATCCGCACTTCGTCAACTACATCCAGCAGATCATCGAAGAGACCTATGGCACCGATGCCATGTTCCGGGGCGGTTATGAAATTCGCACGACGCTTGTGCCGCGCATCCAGGATGTGGCGCAGGATGCCCTGTTCAGGCAGGTGCAGCAGCTTCTGAACAACGGCGTGCAGACCGGCGCGATTATGGTGACCGACCCGCGCGATGGGGCGATCCTCTCGATGGTAGGCAGTCCGGACTTCAACAATACGCAGTTCGAGGGACAGAACAACTTCGCTTTCCTGCCACAGCAGCCAGGGTCGTCGCTTAAGCCGATTGTTTACACAGCGGCGCTGGAGGGATATACCGACGCGAACGGGCAGCGGCGTTACATGACGCCCTCGACGATCATCTGGGATGTGCCGACGACTTACGGCACCAATCCGCCGTATTCGCCCGTGAACTTCGACCGCCAGTTTCATGGACCGCAGTCGGTACGCTCGTCGCTGCAAAACAGCTACAACGTCCCGGCGGTCAAGGCGTATGCCTTCATCGGCGCGGATGTCTTCCGCGATGTGGCAACACGCATGGGCTTGATCTTCCAGCCGAATGCCTCATTCGGGCTGCCGACAGCGCTAGGCGCGGATGATGTGCGTTTGTACGAGATGATGCAGGCGTATGGCACGCTCGCCAACGACGGCAGGCGCAGCCCGCTTTACGCCATCACGCAGATCAACGATTTCCAGGGCAATCAGATCGCCTTGCCGCAGCCCGGAGCGCCCACACAGGCGATTTCTCCCGCCCTGGCGTTCATGATGCAGCACATCCTGAGCGATAACCAGTCGCGCGCGGCAGCCTTCGGGCTGAACTCCGGGCTGACGATCCCTGGCTATGCGGATGGTATCGTCGCCGCCAAGACGGGCACGAGCAACGACAATCGCGATTTGTGGACAATGGGCTTCACCAATAACGCGGTCGTCGGCGTGTGGATGGGGCGTATCGATAACAACCCGACGACAGGCACGACCCAGACGGCGTCGGTGCCCGTCTGGAATGTGGTCATGCGCGCCGCGCTGGAAGGTCGCCCACCAGAGGGCTTCAGCAACCCCGGAGGCGTCGTCCAGATGCAGATCTGCGCCGCGACGGGCACGATGTTTGACCCGAATGTCAATGCCAACTGCCCGGCGATTGGCGCGGAACTCTTCCTGGAAGGTCAGCCGCCCGCGCCCGCCAACACGTCATTTGTGCAGACACTCGCGATTGACACCTGGTCGGGACAGCGCGCCACGACCGCCTGCCCGGAATATGTCGAGACGCGCACCTTCGCCAACATCGACGATCCGTTTGCCGTGCAGTGGTTGAATTCGCCGCAGGGGCAGGCGATTGCCGGGCAGTTGGGACTGCCGACTCCGCTTGAGCCTGTGCCGCAGGGCGAGTGCCCATCGCAGCAGCAGCCGAACGTGCGCATCACCTCGCCGACGGATGGGCAGCAGGTCTCCGGCACCATCAACATCACCGGGATTGTGACTGGGTTGGATTTCAACCGCTTCCAGTTGGAACTGGCACCCGTTGGGCAGGATACGTTCGCCATCATCTCGCCCGTGACGACATCGCAGGTGCCGAGTAACGGGACGCTCTTGCAGTGGAACACGACGACGGTGCCGAATGGCATTTACCGCCTGCGCCTGGCAGCCTTTGCCAACAATGGCGGGTTCATCTACAAGATTGTGCAGATTGGGGTGAATAACCTGGCGGTGCTGCCAACAGCACCGCCTATCGCGCTGCCGACGGCGGCGAACCTGACGCCGATCCCGTTTGAGACACCGCTGCCGCTCGCGTTCCCGACGGCGACTCTCCAGCCCGCCGCACAAGTCCCGGTCTTCCCGACGGCGACCTCCGGTCTCATTCCGCTGGGTGGGCTGATGCCGCTTTCGACCGCGACACCGTAAACGACGTGCTCAGGGGCGACCCAACGGGTCGCCCCTGTAGAGCCGCTAGGCTATCGTCACATCTTCGCAGAGATAGACATCCTGGATGGCGTTCAGCAGTGCCGCGCCTTCCGCCATTGGGCGCTGGAACGCCTTGCGCCCGCTGATCAGTCCAGTGCCGCCCGCGCGTTTGTTGATGACGGCGGTCTCGATAGCTTCTTCAAAGTCGCTGCTGCCGCTTGCGCCGCCGCTGCTGATCAAGCCGGAACGCCCCATGTAGCAGTTGGCAACCTGGTAGCGCGTCAGGTCGATGGGGTGGTCGCTGGTCAGCTTGCTGTAAATGCGCTCGTCCAGCTTGCCATACGATGAGCCGCCGGTGTTGAGCGCCTTGAAACCGCCGTTGTTGGTGGGCAGCTTCTGCTTGATGATGTCGGCACCGATGGTGACACCCAGGTGATTCGCCTGCCCAGTCAGGTCAGAGGCAGTTTCGTAGTTGGTACCGTTGACCTTGAAGGCATTGTTGCGGGTGTAACACCACAGGACGGTCGCCATACCCAGCTCATGTGCCTGGGCAAACGCCGCTGCCACTTCCTGCAACTGGCGGGTGCTTTCTGCCGATCCCCAATAGACGGTCGCGCCGACGGCAACCGCGCCCATGTCCCATGCCTGCTTGATCTGCCCGAACATGACCTGATCGAACTTGTTGGGGTAGGTCAGCAGCTCATTGTGGTTGATCTTGACCATGAAGGGGATGCGATGGGCGTACTTGCGCGCGACCGCGCCGAGGACGCCGAATGTCGAGGCGACGGCGTTGCAGCCGCCTTCGATGGCGAGCCGGATGATGTTTTCCGGGTCGAAGTAGATCGGGTTCTTGGCGAACGATGCCCCGGCAGAATGCTCGATGCCCTGGTCAACCGGAAGGATCGAGAGGTAGCCGGTGTCGGCGAGTCGTCCATGCCCGAACATCGCCTGAAGACTGCGCAGCACCTGCGGGGTGCGGTCAGTCTGTGCATAGACCCGGCTGACAAAATCCGGTCCCGGCAGATGGAGTTCATCGCGCGAAATGGTCTCGGATTGGTGTTGAAGCAGGCTGTCCGCCTTATGACCCAGTGCCTCTACGATGCGGTCAATCGAATAGGTAGTTCCGGGGGCAGTGGCAATTGCCATCCAGTTTTTCTCCTGTTTGCTCATTTGCTGCTCATGTGAATTATAGCGCGCTGTGATGGGAAACCTATAGCTCAGTTTCCGAGACCCTGCCTTATGCTTAGGATTGGAGACTTAAGCATATGGCGACTCGAGACAAGCAACACCCAACTCTACACCCCCTGAAAACGCGCCTGAACATGCGCCTTTTTGCATTGTGGAACCTGCTGACGGAGCCTCATGGCGATTTGACGCTGATGCACGACCGCCAACAGGCGCGAATGCTGGCGGCGATCCATCTTCCGCTCCCCTTGCTGCTGCTCCTCTTCTTCTTGTCCCGCTCCTATGGCTATTCCACGTTCGCTTCGTCTGCGGGCTGGCTTACATTGATGGTTTCTTTGCTGACAATAGTGAGTTACGCCCTAAGCCGCACACGCTCCTATCGCCTGGGCGTCTACGGAATGATCGGCGCGGTGATCGCGCTGATCGTCGCGTCGATTGCCGCAGACAGCACCGGGCAGGCACTGCCCGTCATGCCGTTGTATTTCGCGCATGTCGTCATACTCGCCAGTCTGTTTCTCAGCGTTCGGTCAGCGGTGTTCCTGGCGGTTGCGACTTTTTGCAGCTTGATCCTATTGGGCATTGCGCTGCCTGCCGCCGAGCGAGAACAAATCGCGGCGATTCTGCGTTTTCTCAGCACCCTCAACATCCTCATCATCATCTCGACCGTCGTGCGCGCCTATCATGAACGCCAGATCGCCCGGAATACGTTGAGGCTCCGGGAGAGTGAAGCCCGCTACCGCACGTTGTTTGAGGAGACTTTCGAACCGATTACCATCCATGACAAGGGCTATGTTGTCGCCGTTAATCCGGCGATGGAGAAGTTCTCCGGCTTCACGAATGCCGAAATCAAGGGACACAGCTTGCTGAATTTCGTCCACCCCGATTCGCGTGGGCAGATTGTCAATGGAACGGTCGCGGGTGCCGAGGGACTGGAAGTCAAGCTCGTCGGTAAGGATGGGCGAGTCGTGACAGCCCAGATCTTTACCAAGCCCATTCTCTATCATGGACGCGAGATGCGCATGGTGTCTGTGCGTGACCTGACGACGCAGAAGGTTGCAGAAGCGGCACGCCTGGAGAATGCACTGACGCAGGATCGCCAGGACGTCCTGCAGAAGCTGATCCGCAATCTGTCCCACGACTTCCGCACGCCGCTGGCAGTCATCAAGACCAGCCTTTACATGCTGGAACGTTCGACCGCCGATCCCTCGCGCCATCACAAGCATCTCGACATCGTGCATGCGCAGACCAATCGCCTGCAAGAGATGATGGAAGACTTCATCGCGCTGGCGCGACTGGATTACGTCCGTAAGAGCGACATGACGGTCGAACTGGCAGACATCGACCGGACTCTTCAGTCCATGGTTCAAGAACACCAGGCACTGGCTGCCAAGCGCGGCGTGACGCTCATCTATCATGCCTGCGACGATCATCAGCAGCGCTATGTAGACCGGGATGCTTTGAAACGCATCGCCAAGAGTCTTGTGTCCAACGCGCTGCTCTATACGCCATCGGGTGGGCGTGTCGAAGTCGCCGCCCAAATCGACGATACACAGCTCTTGCTGACGGTGGTCGATAACGGCGTCGGGATCAGCCCGGATGCGATGCCGCATGTCTTCGAGCCGTTTTATCGTGGCGACCCTACGCGCAGCACCGAGACCGGCGGTGCCGGGTTGGGCTTGACGATTGCGCAGCGGCTCGTCGCCGTCCTGGGCGGGACGATCAGCGCACAGAGCGAGGTCGGCGTCGGGAGCAGCTTCCGCGTGACGCTGCCTCTCAGCCAGCCTGAACAAGACGATTCAGATCCTGAACTGCTGGCAGAACCGCTACATTAGAAGCGCGATAACCTCGATTTCGACCAGCGCGCCGAGTGGCAGCCTGGCGACCTGAACGGTGCTGCGCGCCGGGCGCGGCGTGCTGGTGAAGTACGCGCTGTACACCTCATTCATCGCCGCGAAATCTCCCAGATCCTGCAAGAACACGGTCGTCTTGACGACCTTGTCCAGGCTCGATCCACCTGCTTTGAGCACCGCGCTCAGGTTGTCCAGAACCTGCCGCGTCTGCGTCTGGATGCCTCCTTCGATCAGTTTGCCGACAGCGGGGTCGATGGCGACCTGACCCGCCGTGAAGATCATGCCATTGGCGATGATGCCCTGAGAATACGGACCGACGGCGGCGGGCGCATGTTCTGTTTGGATGATCTGTTGCGACATAGTGCGGTTACTCCTGAGGATGGGTTGCGCAGTAACGTTGTTTATGCTCCAATCAAGCATAGATTGCAAGAGTTGGAGCAGTCCATCATGAACCGGATCGTATTGTGGATCGTCGGGCTACTTTTCGGCGCGCTGGTGGGTGCACTGATCGTGGCGATGTTCGCCCCGGCGACGGGCGCGGAGTTTCGCAAGCGGTTGAGCGAAGGCTACCGCGACACGCTCGACGAGGCGCGCCGCGTCAGCCAGCAGCGTCAGCGCGAGTTGGAAGGGCAGCTCGCGCTGCTGCAAGGCAAGACACCCAGGATCTAGGTCACAGCCCCAGACGCTCGACCGAGATCCCCTGTTCTCCCAGTGCCGCTTGCAGCGGATCGATCTGATCCGCGCGAATCACGACCGCCATCGGTCCCAGCCGCGCGCCCAGGTAGCGTCGCAGTGCCGGATTGTCGAATATCCCATCCAGAGTTTCCACCGAGGTTGTTCGCAGGACGAGCAGCTTTTCGAACGTGACGGCAGCCGCAGCACCCCCCCGCCAGTTTTCCAGGATGCGCGTAACGCTGTTGGGCAGCGGTGCATCGCCATGTGCCTTTTGCAGGAACGATGCGATATGACTGACGGTGATCCCCTGTTCAGCAGCGCCGTTGATGCTTTCGCCCGTCAGCTTGTAGATGTACGGATCGCCGCTGCTCACCCAGGTGGCGAAACGCGCGATCTGGAAGCGGTCAATACGCGGCGTCTTGCGTGAGATGTGGAGCGTTCCGTCGTCCTTGATCGTGATTTTGTCGGCGGGATCGGGCGGGGTGGGCCAGCTCTTGTTGGTGATGAATGACTTGCCATACGCGGTCAGATGTCCAGCGCTTTCGCCACGATCCAGCAGCCCCAGCCAATGCATTGGACCGTTGAGCACGTAGTCGATCAACGCGCCTTCAACCGCATCCCATGAAGTCTCACCACTCAGATATGCCCCGTCCAGCCCGCGAATGTACCAGCTCTGGTAATCGCCGTTCGGGCGCTGGAAGTCGCGGTCATGCAGTTTCATCGCGTCGATGAACGCATCCTGTGCCCACCATGCATCCAGCGGAACCCCGTTCAACATCAGGTCGGTGATCGCCTGGCGCGCGGTTGCGGGGTCATATTGTGGCATCGCGCCTGCTTCCCGTTCGACGATCAGCCCCGGCACATGCCACAGATCGCGGTAGAAGCTGCTATCCCGCCAGGCATGTGCGAGCGCCCGTACCTGCTGTGGACGGGGCATTTCTAACCAGCGGCGTACTTCCGGGCGTTTGATGTAGAGCCGCCCCGCCTGCGCGTCGAGGAAGTCGGCACTGGCAGCCAAGCCGATCAGGAAGATCAAACGGTCGGCATCCCGGTTGAGCATGTATTCCGACAGCGTTTCTTCTTCGACGATGGTATCGCCGTCGATGGTGGGCGCGTAGAGCTGGATGAACGCCAGGAGCGTCGCCATGTCATCGACAATCGACGTGTCGGCGGGTTGTACGTTCCCTGGACGTTCGATGGGGGCAAGGTCGATGGGTTCATCGGCGTCTTCCTCCTCAAAGCTCTCCTCGACGTCATCCAGGCGGTCATACGAGGTCTTGTGCAGCGGCAGGGCGTTGAGCAGGTCGGGAGGGATGTAGACGATGTTGTTGGTCCCGGAAGGCGAAGGCTCGTAGCGGATGCCGAGCAAACCGCGATAGAAGAGCGCTTCGGCGGGACCGGTCGGTTTTTCCAGCGGGCGCTCTCGCTCAATCTGCCCCTGCCCCATGCGGCGAATTTCGCCAAACAGGCGCGAGAGCATCTTTTCCGGCATGGCACCTTTGCTGGACACCAGGACTTGCAGGGCGCTGCGCTGCGCATCGTCGAGCTTGTCCCAAATGGCTTCCGCCCGTACAGGGTCGAGCATCGTCTCCGCCAGCAAGCGGATGGCGGTATCGCGGTCGCGCGGGTCGATCTTGACGCTCCATACGCCCGCGATGACGGAGAGCAGTGCCGGGTCGCTGTCTTGCAGCATTTTGAGGATGTTCGCCATGATTTCGCCTCACGTCAAGGATGCGCGAATGAATTATTACCGTCTCGACGCCAGACGCGCCATAGATTGGGGATGATCCGTGTTCACCTGTGATTCATGTTGCTGTCGTACACTATTGTGAAATTCGGAACATTCAATAGGAACTGAAATGTGGCGTTATCTCGTCCTGGGCGCGATGGCAATGGCAGTGATCATATTCGGCTTCAGCCTGATTGATGCGGGCGCGAGCGATACAGTCAGCGGCAGCACGATTCTGTTGGGCAGCCCGGACATCACGGGTTTCGCCCGCGCGTTTGAGCCGCTAGACTGGCAGTTCCCGCGCAACTTCGGCGCGCATCCTGAATATCAGACCGAGTGGTGGTACTACACGGGCAATGTTGCGACCGAAGACGGGCGGCGCTTCGGTTTCCAGTTCACGGTGTTCCGGCGTGGTCTGCTGCCGGAGGCTGCCGATGTGGCGTCCGAGTGGCGCGCGAATCAGCTCTATATGGCGCATTTCACCGTGTCGGACATCGGCGGCGGACGGTTCTTCCATGACGAACGCTTCAGCCGGGGCGCGGCGGAGCTGGCGGGCGCGACGATTGACCCCAACTACCGCGTCTGGCTGGAAAACTGGCAGGTCGAAGCGCTCGACCCGACGGCGGCGCTGACGCGCATCACTGCGCAGGCGGAAGGCTATGCGGTGGACCTGGCGCTCGAACAGCTTAAGCCGCCCGCGCTGCAAGGGGATGGGGGACTGAGCGCCAAGAGCGAAGAACCCGGCAATGCCAGCCACTATTACACGCTCTCGCGGCTGGCAACCGAGGGCACGATCACCATCGGGGGCGAGGTGTTCACGGTCAGCGGCTATTCCTGGAAAGACCACGAGTTCAGCACGAGCGCCCTCGGCGCGACTGCGTTGGGCTGGGACTGGTTCGGCTTACAGTTCGATGATAACCGCGAGCTGATGGTGGGGCAGATTCGCCAGGTTGATGGCGGGCGCGACCCGTACTTCGGCGGGCTGCTGATCAACGCCGATGGCACGACCGAGTATCTGGCGGCGGACGATTTCACCATCGAGGCGACCGGGACATGGGAGAGTCCGCATACCGGTGCGGTCTATCCCTCAGGCTGGATCATCGCGGTTACGCCAGGGGCGAGTGAGCCATTCACGCTCACCGTGACGCCGCAGATGCTCGACCAGGAGCTGCACGGAGGCGGGATCGCCTATTACGAGGGCAGCGTGCGCATCAGCGGCGACGCGACCGGCTATGGCTATGCGGAACTGACGGGGTATGTCGATGCGATGACTGGGCGATTCTAAGTCAGCTTCAACGGACGGCATTCATGCCGTCCGTGCCACTTCGACCATCGGCTTAGGGAGTGAACCTGCTGTGCTATACTGGTCAGCATTCATCATCGAGCGAGTGAGAGTCCATGAGCCAGTATCCGCCGCAGCTTGCCGAAATTGTTGATGACCTCAAATCCATCACCGACCGCCACGAACGCGCCGAAATGCTGATCGAGATCGCCGACCGCTTTCTCAGCGTGAAAGTGCCGCCGGAGATCGCTACTCAGCCCTATCCCGAAGAGCATCGTGTGACTGCCTGCGAGTCGGAGGCATATGTCTGGGCGCAGCCACAGGACGATGGCACGCTGCGCTTCTACTTCGATGTCCTGAATCCTCAGGGGTTATCGGCGATGGCGATGTCCGTGCTGCTCGCCGAGACGCTGAGTGGTCAGCCTGCGGACGCGATCACCTCCGTGCCGAGCGACTTGGTGTTCGACCTGTTCGGGCGCGAAGTGTCGATGGGGAAAGGCGCGGGTCTGATGGGCATCCTGTCACTCGTTCAGGCATACACAAAACGCCACGCCAACAACCGATAGTCCCGGATGATGACGCTTGTGCATCGTCCCCTCTTCCTGATCCTGGTGATGTTCGCCGTCACGCGCCTCGTGCTGGTTGGTATGGGGACGTGGGCGAACGTGTCGCTGGAAGCGAACGAAGGCGACGAGTTTAAGCACCTGCTCGACGGCGGACCCGCGCTGGATATGTGGTATCGCTGGGACGCGGGCTTTTACGCGACGATTGCCACCGACGGCTACAAGTGGTTCAACGAACGCCAGCCCGATGGCGACATGGCATTTCTGCCGCTCTACCCGACGGCGGTACGCGCTGTGATGGCGCTGTCAGGTTGCGGCTTTTCGCCCTACCTCAGCACCTGCGCGACCGTCGCGGGCGTGGTCGTGTCGAATGTGGCGCTGCTTGCCGCCTGCTTCGTGCTCTATGCGCTGGCAGTGCCTATTCTTAGCAGAGGTGGGGCGCTGGCGGCGGTCGCGCTTCTGCTCGTCGCGCCGAACGCCATCTTCCTCTCCGGCGTCTATACCGAGTCACTTTTCCTGCTCCTTGTGCTGCTGACGTTTTACGCGCTCCAGCGTCGGGCGTTCGGCTGGGCGGTCTTTTGTGCGTGCCTGGCGGTCTTGACGCGCTCGGTCGGTCTTGCGCTTGTTCCCGCGCTGCTGTGGGCAGCATGGGCGCGCACCTCCGGCAGCATGCCAGCGCGTACGCGCGCGCTGCTGACTTCGTGGCACAGCTACGCGGCGCTGCTGCCTGCACTGGTCTTCGGCGGTTATGTCGTGTTCGCGGGCTGGGTCGCCGGTGAGCCGCTCGCCTATTTCAGCAGTTACGAGATCGTCTGGCAGCGCGATATGGGGCGCGCGCCCTGGGACACGCTGCTGGCATACTTCAATGGTCAGGACGTGTCGATCTGGGGGTATGATCCTGCATGGATCGATCTGATCGCTTTCGCCATTGGCGTCGTGGTGGCGATTGCGGCGTGGCGAGAGGATCACGCGTGGAGCCTGTTTGCGCTGGGCGCGCTGCTGCTCCCCTTCATCAGCGGCACGTTGATCGGGATGCCGCGCTTTCTGGCGGTGATCTTCCCGATGTACGTGCTGTTGGCGCGATGGGGCGTGCGGTCATGGTGGCGGTTGGGCGTGGTTTGCGCGGCTTCGGCGGGTTTGGCGTTGCTGTTCATGGTTCGTTTCGTGACCTGGCGGTGGATCGCTTGATTTCAGAGGAGCATTGAACTTGTTGAAACCGATGGTCTTTTTGCTCGTTCTTCTAATGGTGTTGTCCGGAGGTGTCGCTGCACAGACACCCACGCCCGCGGGGGTGTTGGCGTCTGTACGCGCCGATCAACTGCGTGCGGATGTCGCGGTTGAATGGATGCAGCTTTTGTATGACCGTGTCCGCGAAGATGCGATTTCCGCACCGGGCGCGTCGCGGCTGTATGGGTATGCGGGCGTCACGCTCTACGAATCGATCATGCCGGGAATGCCGGACAACTTCACGCTGATCGGTCAGCTCACCGACTTCCCACAGCTTCCCTGGGTGCTGGAAGATGACATCCATGACTGGACGATTGTGGCGAATGCAGCGCTTTCGACCGTGCTGACGGGTTTGTTCTACGACCAGAGCGAAGAATCGCGGCAGGCATTCGCCGATTTCCGCGAGGAGTGGCTGGGACGTCGTGACAATACGCCGCCCGAAGTGGTCGAACGTTCGCTGACCTATGGCGACGTGGTCGGAGAAGCGATCCTGGAATGGGCGCTGGCGGATGGCTATGAGGAGACGCGCGGGCGCGATTTTGAGCCGCCGCTTGGGGAACAGTACTGGGTGCGGACAAACTCGGAGGTCAATTCGATTGAACCGTACTGGGGAGAATTGCGCACCTTCGCCCTCTCTTACGCGGATGAATGCGCTTTTTACCGCGACTATGAGTTCAGTACCGATCCCGATTCGGTCTTCTATGCCCAGGCGAAAGAAGTCTACGAGATCGGGCGTACCCTGACGCCACAGCAGCAGGAGATCGCCACTTTCTGGGTGGATACGCCGGGCATCACCGGAACTCCCAGTGGGCACTGGGTGCTGATCCAGATCGCTTTGGTCGATCAATTCGGCATGTCGCTCAACCGTGCTGCGGAAATGTTCATGAAGACGAATGTCGCGCTGGCGGATTCGTTCATTGCTGCCTGGTCGCTCAAGTATCAGGATCTACTGCTGCGCCCGGAAACCTACATCATCGCGTATATCGATCCGCGCTGGTCGCCTTACATCGCCTCGCCCAACTTCCCGGAGTATCCGTCAGGTCATTCGGTGGTATCTGGCGCGGCGGCACAGGTCTTGCAGGATATGTTTGGGCAGGTGGCGTTCACCAGCGTGACCTTCCCCAATGGTCAACGGATGCAGCGCAGCTTCACATCTTTCTTCCATGCGGCAAATGAAGCGGCGATCTCGCGCATGTACGGCGGCATTCACTACCGCGCAGCGATTGAAAATGGGGTCGAGCAGGGGCGTTGTATCGGAAGTGTCGCCTCCGACCGCATCACGCTGCGCAGTATTCCGCAGGGCGAGTAGGCGCGTGGAATGCCTCGTCTGCCCGCGCGGGCGGGGCATTCAGAGTTCGCTGCAATCCCAGGCGAAGCCGCACTTGGGGCAGCGCACCTTGCAGGCGTGACGAAACGTGTCGGTGGCGCAAGCCGGGCAAACGGTCGAGAGCGCATAATTGGTGATCGGGATGATTTGGCGCTCGGAAAGCGGCAGGTGAGGCTGGTCTGCGTCCTGGCGCGGCGTGAGTTGGGATGTGGGTGGCGTGAGCTTGTCCATGGGGTCACCACACGCGATGCCGAAAGAAAGCGAAATGGGCATCCGTCTGGAGGATGCCCATTGAGGCGACGGCCGGATTCGAACCGGCGATCAGGCTTTTGCAGAGCCTTGCCTTGCCACTTGGCCACGTCGCCATAGATTAAATATTATAGATGAGTGGCGCTCTGCTTCGCAAGCCTGAGACTTGCGCGTGAAGGCGAAAACCGCCACAATTGCGTCTTATGAATACTGAAGATCAGAGCCAATTACCCGCCGATCCCGGCGAAGAACAATCGACAGCGGTCGAACCGGACGCAGCGCTGACAGACCTTCCCCCGTCGCTTGCCGATGGTGCCGCCGAGGCGGAGGAAATCTCCGAGGAACTCGCGGACGACCTGCCGCTTCATGCTGAGTCGACGACGTACGCCGCTCCAGACGTTGAAACATTCCCAGCACCGCCGCGAAGCACGCGCGATTATGACCTGCTCGGTGATGATCTCGACATCGATGCGGCGCTGGCGGCGGTGGCGACTCTCAGCATCAGCGATGCCGCCGCCGAGCGGGAAGCATTCGGCGATGCGCAGGAAGAGATTGCGCACACGTCAGATCTGCCGGTCTTCCTGCTGCCCACGCCGCCCGCCGTCTCGCTCAAGCGAGGCACGCCTGCTTCGGTCATCCCGGCGTTGATCCTGATCGTTACGGGCGGGTTGTTGACGGTTGCTACGACTTCCGGCGCGGCGATCCCCGTTCCATTCATCGCTTTTGGTGCGCTGGCAGCGGTAGCGCTGCTCATGCTAGGCTACTGGATGACCGCTGGGCGCTGGGCGCGCGGCGCGTTCTTCCTGGCGACGCTGCTACTGCTCAGCGCGGGCGCGCTTTACTGGCTGGCGGCAGCGCCGGGCAGCCCTGGCGCGGCAGGGATTCCGGTCTTCATCGTGACGACGGGGATCGCGCTCATGCTCACGGCGCTGGTCAGCCGCCCGCGCACTCGGCGCGCTTTTCTGCCGGGGCTGCTGATGGTCGTGGGCGGGGCGGTCGGGTTGGGCTTCACGCTCGGCATTTTCGACCCGGCGCTGCTGACGTTGGCAGGGCAGTATGGATGGGTGATCCCCATCGTCCTGCTCGTCCTTTGGGGGCTGCCGCTCTTGTTCCGGCGGCGGGCATGAACGGTCGTGCGCATCGCAATTGACGCCAGCCGGACGACCGTCTCCCGTATCACCGGGACAGAGCGCTATGCCCTTGAACTGCTGCGCGCCATCCTGCGCCAGAATACACGCCATGATTTGACGCTGTATTTTCGTGAACCGCCATCTCGCGATCTTTTCCCGGACGGGGCGACCCTGACGACGATAGCGATGCGGCGGCTGTGGACGCATCTGCGCTTCGCGGCGGAGCTGTGGCGGACGCGCCCCGACCTGACATTCGTCCCGGCGCACACACTGCCGTTCGTCTTTCCTGGGCGCGCGGTGGTGACCGTGCATGACCTCGGCTATCGTTATTTTCCGCAGGCGCATCCGAGAGGGCAGCGCCTCTACCTCGATCTGACGACGCGCTACAGCGCCGCCCGCGCTGCTTGCATCTTCGCCGACAGCGCCGCGACCGCGCGCGATCTGTCGCGCTTTTATGGCACACCCCGTGAGAAGATCCGCGTCATCTATCCCGGCGTCGATGCTCCTGTCATCGGCGACATCGCCCAGGTGCGCGCCAAATACCACCTGCCGGAACGCTACTGGTTGTATATCGGCACCCTGCAACCGCGTAAGAACATCCGCGTGATCGTCGAAGGTTATCGCCGCTGGCGTGCCGCCCATCCCGATGATGGGAGCGCGCTGGTGCTGGCGGGTGGACGTGGCTGGCTGTATGACCCGGCGTGGACGGCGGGCGTGGACGGCGTGATCGAGACGGGCTACATTGACGAGGCGGACAAAGGGGCGCTGTATGCTGGTGCGCGGGCGCTGCTCTTCCCATCGCTGTACGAGGGGTTTGGCTTCCCCGTGCTGGAAGCGTTTCATTGCGGGACGCCCGTAATTTGCAGCGACAGCTCCAGCCTGCCGGAAGTTGGCGGCACGTTTGCCGATTACATCCCGCTGCCGCCCGCGCTTCTGGACAATGATCCGAGCGTCGATCTGATCGCCGTATTCGCGGCGATGGCAGACGCGCTGGCGGCGGCGATGGAACGCCTGAGTGACGAGTCGTACCTGCCGAGCGCGCGCGAAGGGCGTAAAGCGTGGGCGGCACGCTACACCTGGGCGGAGGCGGCGCGGTCGGCGCTGGCGGTGTTCGATGAACTCGACTGATCGCCAGCGCATCCTGGTCGTGCAGCTTGCCGATATCGGCGATCTCGTCCTGAGCACGCCCGCGCTGCAAGCGCTCAAGCATGTTGAGCAGGATCGGCATGTGGCTGTCTTGACGACGGCGCACGCCGCGCCGATTCTTCAGCAGGGTCATCAGGTCGATGAGGTCATCGTTTTTGACAAGCACACCTTCGACAGCCCCAAGGCGCTGCTCAAACCCGCGAAGCTGCGCAAAGCGCTGGCACTGGGCGCGCGGCTGCGGCGCGGTCGCTATGACACCGTGCTGATCTTCCATCACTTTAGCACGCGCTTTGGCGCGCTCAAGTTTGCGGCGCTGGCGTGGGCGACGGGCGCGAAGCGCGTGATCGGGCTGGACAACGGCAACGGCTTCTTCCTGACCGAACGCCTGAGGGACGAAGGCTTTGGCGCGCGCCATCAGGCGGCGTATTGGCTGGCGTTGGTGGAACAAGTAGATCGCGGCGGGGATCAGACGGACACATCGTTGGATGTAGGGACGAGGCAAGCCTCATCCGCCTCCGCCTCATCGATGCCGCTCCTGCCTACCCAAATTGACATCGCTGATGCGGACTGGCAGGTTGCCGGGGAACTACTCAAGTCGCTGGATGGTGCGCGCCCGATCATCGCCATTCACGCGGGCAGCGGCGGCTACAGCCCAGCGCGGCGTTGGGAAGCGGAGAAGTTCGCAGCGGTCGCCGACGCGCTGGCGGAAAGGCACCGTGCGCAGATCGTGCTGGTCGGCGGTCGCGGCGACGACACGGCGGGGGTGCGGGCGGTGATGCGCGCGCCAGCGCTCGATCTGACGGGAAAGACCAGCCTGAATGAACTTGCCGCCGTGCTGCGAAAGTCCAGCTTGTTCATTGGCGCAGACAGCGGCGTGATGCATGTCGCTTCCGCAGGATACACGCCGATGGTCGCCATCTTCGGTCCCAGCAACGCGAATGCCTGGGCACCCTGGGTGACCGATGATCGGGTGGTCATCGTGCGCAGCGCACCCGCGTGCAGCCCATGCAGTTATGTCAGCAGCGAGGTCGGGCTGCGCAATGGCTGCGCGGCGCGGACGTGTATGCGCATGGTGACGCCGGAGCAGGTGATCGCGGCGGCGGAACAACTCATGCAGGATGGGCGTCTCGCTGCACGACCCTCGGACGCGCAACTGCCCGCCGCTATGGCACCTCCAGTGAGCGAGTCATCTGCAAATCACTACCCAGCAGCGCAGCGCGTGCACATCCTGGATCTGCCTGTCGATAACCTGACGTTTGACAACTGGATTCGCATCATTGGCGAGTGGATCGCCGAGAACGGCGAGGTGAGAGCGCGCCAGGTCTGCACCATCAATCCGGAATTCATGATGATGGCGCGGCGCGATGTCAACTTTCGCAATATCCTGCGGCGTGCCGCCCTGTGTGTGCCGGATGGCGCGGGCTTGCTGTGGGCGGCGCGGCGGCGCGGCACACCGCTGCGCCAGCGTGTGACGGGCAGCGATGGTGTGCCGCGTATCGCGGCGGCGGCGGCGGGGCAGGGATGGAAGCTTTTCTTCCTGGGCGCAGCGCCGGGCGTGGCGGACAGGGCGGCGGAGGTCTTGCGTGCGCGCCATCCTGCGCTCAGAATCGTCGGCGTGTACAGCGGCAGCCCCGCGCCGGAAGACGAGGACGCGCTTGTCAAGCGGGTGAACCAGAGCGGGGCGGACATCCTGTTTGTCGCTTACGGCGCGCCGGAGCAGGACAAGTGGATCGCGCGCAATCTGCCGCGCCTGCGGGTGCGGATGGCGATGGGCGTAGGTGGGACGTTTGACTTCATCGCGGGCGTTGTTCCGCGTGCGCCTGGCTGGATGCAGCGGCTGGGGCTGGAATGGTTGTTCCGCCTGATTTTGCAGCCCTGGCGCATCGGGCGGATGCTGCGACTGCCGCGTTTTGTGTGGGCGGTGATGACGAGTGATGCGTAGACATGAGTAGAGGAACGACCCGTATGTCGCCCCGACCGTTGGTTTTGTGGCTTGTGGCTTTCCTGCTTGGATTCGCGAATGTGCCCACCCATGCTCAGGAGGCGCTCAGTCCAAATGCGCCCCCTGAACATGGCGGATTCGCGTTGGGTGCGGGCTTCCAGCCTGATCCGCTGCCTGCGGCGGGCATTCTGGCAGGCGGTAGCCTTGACATCGGCATCCTCAACATGGGGGAGGACTGCCGGGGCTACGTGACCGCGCAGCCGGATTTGCGCATCAACATCATCTATCCGTTCGCATTCCTGCGCTTCATCTTCGTTTCGGACTCGCTGCTCAACGACACGATACTGATCATCCGCACCCCCGGCGGCACCTACCGCTGTAACGAAGACTCCTTCAGCGTGAACAATCCGTCGCTGGATTACCGCGACATGGTGATGGGCGAATATTCGATCTGGGTCGGCTCCATCGCGCCCAACACCATCGCGCAGGGCACGCTCTACCTGTCGATCAGCGAGGCGGTCTACCCAAGCTCGACTGGGCTGGTGATGCCCTTCGCCGGTGCGGTCGTGACGCCGACGCCGGGTGGGGTGGCGCTGCCCACGCCGAACCCTGGCAGTTTCATGGATACCGATGCTGTGCCTGCCAACGGGACGACGATACTTGAACAGGGTTTCCTCCCCGATCCGTACTGGTCGGTGCTGGTCGGCGGCGGGAGTCTGCCTGTGCCACCGCATGACCTGACGAACCCGATACCTGCGGTTGTCAGCGAATGCGGCGGCTATGCGAGCAGCGCGCCACAGTTCCGGCTCGACTGGCGCGGACTATCGACCCGCCTGCGCATGTTCTTCATCCCGGCGACGCCTGCCGACGCCGATACCGGGCTGGCGGTTCATGGTCCGGAGGGGTGGTTGTGTAACAAGAGCTTTGCGCCGGGGTTCCTGGAGCCGCTGGTCGAATTCATCAACCCGTTAGAGGGCGAATACAGCGTATGGGTGACTCACGAGAGCGCGCCGGACGTGCCCGTGAGCGGCGTTCTCTACGTGACCGAAAAGCTCTACTATCCGACATTTCTGCCGCGTGCCCTGACGACGGACGCTATTTCCCTGGTCAACGGCTTGGACAGCGCGCAGCCTTCTGCGCAGGCGGCTGCCGAACTGCCGGAGCTGTTCGACCCTGATCCGTTGACGATTCCGGTCACAGCGGGGGGGCTGCTCGACATTCCCGCGCTGAATCCGGAACTGGATGCCCGGACCGGCTGCGAAGGCTATATGGACGCTGCGCCTGACATCACGTTGAATCTGACCACGCAGCAGTCGCTTCTGCGTCTGTTCTTCCTGCCTGATGATGGTGTCGCGGATGCCACGCTCATCCTGCGCACGCCGGACGGGCGCTGGTATTGCAGCGACGACTCATATGACAGTGTACATCCTACGCTGAACCTGGTTAGCGCGCAGCCCGGCAGCTATCAGGTGTGGGTCGGCACTTACACTGCGCCAGATCCGCTCCCCGGAATGCTGTATGTAACGCGCGGCAGCCTGTCGCCCGTGCAGGCATTGGATGCGCGAAATTCAGGAACATAGGTGTTTAGTCATGGTCGCACGATTGCAGGGTTGACTTATGAAATCTGCACATGCGTTTCCGGCTAAACATCGGTATCATGTGTACACTCGGTCAAACAATTGCGCGCCTCGCCCGGAAGGTTTGTTTACTCGTGAATGATACTGACGTGCAGCATAATCCCTCCGAGGATGAACGGTATTTGCGTGTGCGCCAGGAGATCCACGAGCAGTACACCCACCCCAGGGTGGATTACGCCGGATGGGTAATTGAGCGCGCTGCCTGGGCTGCGCCAAAGCGCCTCCTCGACATTGGGGCAGGCAGCGGTCTCTATCACCCCGCCGTTGCCGAGCGTTACCCGAATATTGAATACTATGCGCTGGATCTGGGCTATTCGATGCTGCGACATCACCCGCAGCCCGCGCATCTGCTGGTGGCAGATGCCCAACGCATTCCGTTCGCCGACGGGAGTTTCGATGTCGTCATGGCGCATCACATGCTCTTCTACGTCGAAAACATCGATCAGGCGATGGGCGAATTCAAGCGCGTGCTCAGTCCGGACGGCACACTGGTGACCGCGACCAACAGCGTTCAGACCATGCCGGAGTTCCAGGCGCTGTTTCGCCGCGCTCTGCTGCTTCTCAGCAGTCAGGTACGCCCGAACAGCCAGTATCTTGTGCCCCCGCACAACACTTACACGCTTGAAAACGGCGTTCGCCGCCTGGCGCGCTATTTTCATACGGTCATTCGCCACGACTTGCCGACGATGCTCGTGTTTCCGGAAATCGAACCCGTCATCACCTACCTCAACAGCCTGCGTGCCTTCCGCGAGGCGACACTGCCGCCGGACGTGACGTGGGAGGCGCTGATGGAAGCGATGTATGACCAAGTCAACCGAGTCATTACGCTGCAAGGCGAGTTGATCGTCAGTAAATTGAGCGGTGTGTTGATCGCCAGCAATCGCCCACACTTTGTCGAAACCTATACCCGACAGGTTGTCGCCTCCACCAAAGCGCACTGATCCGCCTGCGGGGTTGGCGGCGCAAGCCTGTTCGTGGCATAGTCTTGCTGCGGAGCAGGTGCGTGGAGGGATTGTTATGCGTCGCCAGACGACTATCCTGGGATTTCTGTTGTTCGTCATGCTGATAGGACTGTGGGCAGCATCATGGCGTGCCTCCGCCCAGGACGCGCCGCTGGCGACGAACACCCCGCGTATTCTTCCCACCAATACTGTACGTCCCCCTCTGCCAACACCCGCGATGCCTGATGCATCGCTCGACTTCTACGCGCTGCGCCTGTGGGACGAACGTTCGATGGTGGATGTGCTGGTCTCGCAGGTATTGGCTGTGCGCCCCGGCGATGCCGAAAGCGCGCTGGCGGTGCGGTTGCTTCAGCATGAGCTGAATGTGCGTTTCCCTGGCGCGCCGCGCGATGCCCGGCAGCGTGGCGATTTGCTGGCGGCGATGCTGGAAGCCCCGCTCGGCAGTGTCGATATGCGCGAGGTCGCGCGTGCCTACCTGATCGATGTGCTGAATACCCGGCAGATTTCGCTTGACCAGCCTATCGACCTCTTCGAAGGCAATTGGCTCTATATCATCACGCCCGCTAATGTCGATAATCGACCGCCCGCCGATGCGCTTGTGAGAATCAGCCACAGTGTTGAATTCGGTGTGCCCTCTCCCTACAACGATGCGCTCTTCATCACAGGTGCGCCGGGACAGGGCTACCGACTGTTCGAGGCGGATTATCCCGCCGCGCCGTTGGGCGAGGTGCGCGAACTGCCTACCGCGCTCCTCGCGGACGCGAACGATGACGGATTGGATGAACTGGTCGTGAGTCTGCGAATGGGCGAGGCAGCGAGCAGCGGATTGTTCAACGACGAGATGCGCATCTACGGCTGGCGCGGCGACGCGGTGGTCAACCTCGTTGCGCCGGGGGAAACGATCCGCTATCGCGGGATTCGCTTTGAGGGCGACGAATGGCTCAATGATGGACGCTTCACGGTTGATGTCGCGCGGGTCGAATCAGCACGGTGGGGCTGCGTGGCGCAGCAGCCCGTCGAGTGGGCGTGGTCGCTGAACAGCTTCCGCGCGCAATCCAGCGGGGCGTTCGTCGAGCAGCCGTCGCTTGGCTGCACGGTGTTTGATCTCGGCGCGCTGTTTGCCGCGCCGCTCGAAGCGGCGGTCGCGCAGATCGAGGAGGCTTTCGCGCGCGCAGACACGGCAGACCCGACTTCAGGGCGTGTTCAGGTCGGGCTGGCAGTGCTGCTGGCGATGCAGGGCGAGACGGAAGAGGCGCTTCAGCTCGTGGGTGAATTTGGCGACCCCGACCTGGCGGCGCAGGCGGCGGCGCTGCGGCGCAGCATTGCCGAGGACGATACGCAGGCGGAGCTTTGCGCGGCGGTCGTTGCGGCGGCGGCATCGCCGGAGAGCGCGCTGTGCGACATGGATGGGGTGTTGGAGCGCGTGTTCAGAGAGCAGCCACTGCGCCGTGACGAGCCATTGGAGCCGCAGCTTGAAGCGCTTGGCATTCGCGTGCGCGAGCAGACGACGATCCAGCAGGTCGGGCGGCTGGATCGGCAGGCGTTCCGCTTCAACCTGGCAGGCGCGGGATGGTGGGCATTCGCGCCGCTGGAAGCGGATGTTTACACTGCCGAGCGCATCCCGACGCCGGCGGGCTTTGAGCTGCCGACGCGCCTGCCTGGCGTCGTCGCGCTGCCGGATGCCGCGCTGGATGCGCTGCTGCGCGGTGATACGACGGCGGCGCTGGTCGCTCTGGATAATGCGCGGCGCGACCTGCCCGCTGCCCAGACGACGACTGCGTTCGACTTCGTGCGGATACTGACCCTCGATCTATCTGGCGACCGGGTAAATGCGCGGGCGGGCTACTATGCCTTGTGGATGCGCGATCCGGGCGGGATCTGGGGGCAGTTGGCGGCGGCGCACCTGGAGCGGCGCTAGCGTCTAGCCGTGTTTGCCATTCAACTGAAGTTTTGGCACGGCGTTGTCTACGACATAATCGATCAACCCGTATTCGACGGCGGCGGATGGTGCAAAGTAGATGTCGCGGTCGGTGTCGTCTTCCAGGCGCTCGCGGCGCTGTCCGGTGCGCTCGACCAGGATGTCGAGCAGGCGATCCTTCATCCGCTGATACTCTTTCGCCTGAATGACCAGATCGGACGCCTGCCCCTGCGCCCCGCCCAGCGGCTGGTGCAGGTGAATCGTCGCGTGCGGCAGCGCTGCGCGCATCCCACGCTCGCCCGCCGTCAGCAGGATGGTGCCGAAGCTGGCGGTGATGCCAACAGCGGTGGTGGCGACCGGCGAGGAGACCTGCTGCATCGTGTCGTAGATGGCTAAACCGGAATAGACCTGCCCGCCCGGTGAATTGATGTAGAGCTGGATCGTGCGGTCGGGGTCAACGCTGGCGAGGAACAGGAGCTGCGCGACGATCAGGTTGGCGCTTTCCGCTTCGACGGACGACCCCATAATGACGATGCGTTCTTTGAGCAGAAGCGAGAAGATGTCGTAGGCGCGTTCGCCAAGCGCACTCTGTTCGACGACCATCGGGACGATGCTGCCAATTGCCATAGTAGACCTCTCTGTCTATACAGGTGCGAGGATGCGCAGAATGCCCTGCGGCATTTCGGTAGGGACTTCTTCGGGAAAACCGGGGTAGGTGTCCTCCATCGAGAACATATCCGGCATCCCGCCAAGCTGGTTGTAGAACTGCTCGATGAGCGGCTGCGCGGACTTCAACCGCTCACGCGCGTACTGCAGACGCTTCTTGACGGTCGTCAGCGGCAGATCGAGTCTCTCCGCGATCTCCTGCTGCGTAAAACCGCCGAGATAAAACAGCTCGGTCACGGAACGCTCGTGGTCGGGCAGGGCGCGCACAGCAGCGCGTACCTTTTCCTCACGTTCAGCCGCCTCGTGAACGCGCGCGGGGTCGTCATGGTGTGTGATCTCGTCGTCGTCGTCCAACCCCTGCTCACTGCCCTGCCGCCTCCGCAGCGTGCGGACGCACTGCGAGACGACGATACGCCGCAGCCAGGCGGGAAACGCGCCCACCTCGCGCAAATCGCCCAGGTGGTGATAGGCGGCGATAAATGCCTCCTGCGCCGCGTCCTGCGACGCATCGAATTCTCCCAGGACGGCATACGCCCAGGCGACGGCGCTGTTCCAGAAGCGGTCGATCAGCAGGCTGAAGGCGGCTTCGGCTGTCTCTCCCTGCTGGCTTTGTGCTTGCTTGATGATGTCTTCGTAACTCTCCACGCTGCGCCCCTTTATCCGCTCTATGTCTATAGAGCCAATTCCGTCCGAAAAGGTGATAAGGTTGGGTACACTTTAGCCCTGTTTGATCTTTTCTTTGTTAGATCTGGGGAGACTCATGCGCTACGTCACGTATACGTTTGCAGGCAAGACGCAGGTGGGGGCGTGGGTGGGAGATCAGGTGCAGCCGGTCGCCTGGGATGACTCGCTGCTTGCGCTGATCCGCGCAGGCGCGCAGCCCGCCGCTTTGGGGGTACCGCTGCCCCTTGCTTCAGTCACGCTCGGCGCGCCGCTCATCCCTGGCAAAATCGTCGCGGTCGGCAAGAACTACGCCGCGCACGCCAAAGAGATGAAGGGCGAAGTGCCGAAAGCACCGCTGCTGTTTTCCAAGTATCCGAGTGCTGTGATTGGCAGCGGCGACACGATTACCTGGCGCACGTCAATCACCAACGAGGTTGATTGGGAGGCGGAACTGGGTGTCATCATCGGCAAGCGAGGCAAGGACATCCCTGAAGCGCACGTCATGGACCACATTTTCGGCTACACGGCGGCGAACGACGTCAGCGCGCGCGACTTACAGAATCGCATCGACAGCCAGTGGACGCGCGCCAAAGGGCTGGACACGTTTTGCCCGCTGGGTCCCTGCGTGGTCACCCGCGACGAGATCGCCGATCCGCAGAACCTGCGCGTGCAGACGCGGGTCAACGGCGAGCTGATGCAGGATGGGAATACCGCCGACATGGTCTATTCGGTGGCGATGCTGGTTTCATACATCTCGCAGATGTTCACGCTCGAACCGGGCGATCTCATCCTGACGGGGACGCCATCCGGGGTTGGCAATGGGCGCACACCCCCCATCTTCCTCAAGGATGGCGATGTGGTCGCGGTCAGCGTGGAAGGCATCGGGGAGATCACGAATAGCTGTCGAGCGCTTGCCTGACAAGGTGATGAGGTGATGAGGCAAAATGCTCATCACCTGTCTCACTCAGTCTGCTCAATAGGTCTCCCAGACCGCTTCTCCATTGAGGATGCGGCGGAGCTGGCGTGGGAAGCGGGAGCGGCTGAGCGGCTTGCCGATGAACCCGTCGAACCCTGCCGCCTTGCATTTTGGGATCTCGGTGTCGGCATCCTGTGCTGTGACTGCGATGACGAGGATCGACTTGAGCTTTTCGTCCGCGCGGATCTGCTTGAGCACTTCATAGCCGTTGGTTGCGGGCAGGTTGATGTCGAGCAGGATGACCTGCGGGGTCTGCTTCATAGCGTGCGCCATTTCGACGACGCCCTGTCCGTTGGCGTTAATGGACGCTTTGATCCCCAGATAGCGCAGCATCACGCCAATGATCGCCATACTGCCACCATCGTCTTCGACGGCTAAGGCGCTGACATTCGTGAAGTTGAACTCATTGGGTGAAAACATCGTGTTGTTGCTTGTTTTGCTTCACGGTGTGCTTAAGATACCGAGTTCTCCCCACAAAGTAAACCCGAATCATGTGACGACGGTCGCCTTGACTGTCAGTGAGCGTTGGGTCTCTGGCGGGTTGATCGGCAGTGAGAAGCGGAAGGTGCTGCCCTTGCCGACATCGGTCTCGACTTCCAGCATACTGCCATGCGCTTCGATCAGAAAACGCGAGATCGCCAGCCCCAAGCCCGTTCCCTCAATCGCCATTTGCTTTGCTCTGTGCGCCCGTTCAAACGGACGAAAGATCGCTTCGATCTCATCTTTCGGGATTCCCATCCCGGTATCCTTCACGCTGAACTCGACACGGTCATTGACTATTCGGACGCGGAACATGACCTCACCCTTGCGCGTGAACTTGATGGCGTTGCTCAGGAGATTGAGCAGCACCTGGCGAATGCGGCGGGCATCCATCGGGATTTGTGGAAGATCTTCGGGGAAGTCGGTCAGCAGGGGAACCTGACTGCTTTCCGGAATGAGCGCCAACGCTGCATCGAGGGTATCCACCAGCAAGGGGTACAGCGCTGTCGGTTGAATGAATAACTGCATCTCGCCCGCTTCGATCTTGCTCACGTCGAGCAGGTCATTGATGAGATAGAGCAGATCTTCGGCGCTGCGGATGGTTTGGTCAAGGCGGCTGTGCTGTTCGTCATTGACCTCGCCGAAAACCCCGACGCGCATGAAGTCCATGTTGTTGATGACGAGGTTGAGCGGCGTTCGCAGCTCGTGGGTGATGCTGGCGAGAAAGCGTGTCTTCACTTCGTTGGCGAGGTCGGTCTTTTGCTTCGCGTCTTCTAGCTGGCTGAACAACTGCGCGTTGCGGATAATCGGCGATACGACATTGGCGAGCAGGGTCAAGAGTCTCTGATCGGTTTCGTCGAATTTGCGGTCGAGTGGTCCGCGACCTGTCACAATCGCCCCGATAGGCTTGCCGGAATAAAGCAGCGGCACGGCAAGTGCGCGATGCATCTGCGGCATGATCCAACCGATACGTCCGCTCCAGTTGGTGTAGTCATCGACCAGCAGCGGCTTGCGCGTGCGCACGACGCGCCCCGCCAAGCCATCGCCGGAAGGGACGACGACGCCGACGACATGACGCTGATCGTTGGTGGTGGCGACCAAGCGCAGTTGGCGACCATCCTCGTTGAGCAGCCAGACGCTGCAATAGCCCGCTCTCAGCAGCGAACGAAGGTAGTTGATCAGCTTTTGCAGCATGACCTCAAGCTGGTACTCACTGACAATGTCAATCGAGGCATCGTAGAGCATACGCAGCTCGGAAGCGTTGTTCTGCGCCTGCTCACGCGCCTGTTCCAGTTCCTGCGTTCGATCTGCGACACGCTGTTCCAGCGTTCGCCCGTACTCCGCCATTCGACCATACGTATCCGTGAGGTTGTTCTGCATGGCAGTCAGCGAGCGCGCCAGCGTCCCAACTTCGTCCTCACGTCCTGTGTAGCCAATGTGATAACGCATGTCCCCGCTGCCGACCTCGGCGGCAGAAGCGGCGATGCGACTGAGTGGCTCCGAGACAAGCGAACTCACGGTGTTGCGAACGACGATGCCCAGCGTAATCAAACCGCCGAGCGCAAGCAGGATAGCGAACAACGCCGCCTGGTTCTGGGGTGTCTGGAGCGCTGCTGCTTCGTAAACGCTCATGAGTGTCCAGCCGTTGATGGGCAGCGTGTTTCGCACGATCAGGGCGGGCGAGCCGGTGTCGATTCCCATCGGATCGATGGCTTCGACGCTGCTGCTGCCTTCTGCTGCCTGCGTCATCTGCTCGACCATCGGTGCTGGCATCGTCTCCGACATCAGCGGCGCACCGCTGCGGTCTGCCATGCCCATCGGCAGACCGTAGGCGGCGATGATCTGCATGTCGGCGATCAGCAGGTGATAATTCTCGCCGGGCACGGCTGTCAGGCTCTGCTGGACAAGGGCGCGCAGCTGTGCCGAATTGAGTTCGATCCAGATGATGCCGCTTTCCAGCGCATCACGCGGACGATACGGGACGCTGATGATATGGCGTATGATGCGCCCGCTGGGGCTGGTGATCTGGCTCCAGACGGGGCGGTTGGCTGCCAGCGTCTCCGCGATCCAGGGGTCTGCTGGCAGCTCTTGTGGGTAGGTGTCGTGCATCGGTGCCAGGAAACTGCCGTCGATGGGGCGGCGAAAGACGATCTGCTGGTAGGCATCGCGGTAAGGGCGCAGCACGATGAGGCGCTCGATGAGTGACTGATCGAGCAGCTTATTGCTGACGGTGCGCCAGATCGCCGGCACGGGGTTGATGGCGGGATCGTTCAGGATGTCCGCAATGGATTGCGGGGTGTTGATCAGACTCTGCAACTCTGCGTTCAGGACGCGGGCGAAACCAACGCTTTCCGTCCGCTTGAGTTCCAACCGCTCACCGCGAATGATGAGGGCTGTCGTCTGTAGCGTGATGACCGTCGTCGCGGCGACGATCAGACTCGCCACGACGATGACGATCAAAACAAGTTTGCGACGGATACTCCAGCGTGAAAACATGACACGCACTTCTCAAACAGTCGGCTGACCTGCGGATGCCCAGGATTGACAGATAACTAAATTGTAACTTCGGTTAGGTTTCCGTCAATTACGCAGTCCGACCAGCATCAAGTCCTGCACGGAACTCTGTTGGAGGAAATCGTGCGGGAAGCCAAGCTCGATTTTGCTGGCGTTGTCGAGCGTTTCCATTTGCGCTGGTGTCAGCGTCAGGGTTGTGCAGTTCAGGTTTTGTGCGATTTGCTCGGCTGTGCGCCCGCCGATGATCGGGATATTGACGAAGGGCTGCTGCATCAGCCAGCGCAGGGCGACCTCCGCCGGAGCGCGCTCGACTTCTGCCGCGACCTGCATCACGACTTCCGCAATCTTCAGCGTCCGCTCGTTCAGATGGCGATCCTGCCCCTGGATGCGCTTCGGATCAGTCGTCGGAGTGTTGTACTTGCCCGTCAGGACGCCTGCGCCCAGCGGCGACCAGGGCGTCACGCCTAAGCCCAGCGCCTCTGCCATCGGGATCAGGTCGCGTTCAGCGGCGCGTTCGATCAGGCTGTATTCGATCTGCAAGCCGACAAAGGGCGACCAGCCGCGCAGTTCCGCCAGGGTGTTCGCGCGCGAAACGATCCAGGCGGGGGTATCGCTGATGCCGATGTAGAGCACCTTGCCCTGGCGCACCAGATCGTCAAAGGCACGCATGACCTCTTCGACCTGCGTCGTGCCATCCCAGGCGTGCAGCCAGTAGAGATCGATGTGGTCGGTCTTCAGCCGCTTGAGGCTGTCTTCCACCGAACGCATCATGTTCTTTCGCCCGTTTCCGCTGGCGTTTGGGTCGTCTCTGCGGGTATACAGGGTGTACTTGGTCGCCAGTACAAAGTAGTCGCGGTCGGATGCGATCAATTCACCGACGATCTGCTCGCTGTGCCCTTCGGTGTAGCGGTTGGCGGTGTCGATGAAGTTACCGCCCGCTTGGACGAAGGTTTCGAACTGACGGGCGCATTCTTCTTTCGCCGCGCCCCAGCCCCAGTTCTCTCCAAAGGTCATCGTGCCAAGACAAAGTTCGGAGACGCGCAAGCCGCTTTTGCCGAGCAATTTGTAACGCATGTCATGCTTCCCTATCAGGTATGTTTCGTGAATGGTCGATTATGCCAGATCGATGAACGCTCACATCTGCCGAAAGTTTAGTTGCTCCAACGGGCGAGGTGCAGCGCGCAGCCCTACGCTTCGCTCGTTTGACGTGGCAGGCGCGGCTGCTGAGGTGCCGCGTTCGCGCCAGGGATCTCGACCGTCCCTGTGGTATTCGTCATCCAGACCTGGCAGCGCTCCAGGCGCAGGATAACATGCGTGTCCTGCGGAACCGTCAGCGAGAAGGTTCCACCCGCCATCCCACCGACGAAGGGGCGGCGCTTGGCGACGAAGTAGACACCCGCCTCATCCTGCTCGCTGGCGATGCGCCAACCGAAGCTTGCCTGAAGCTGGGCGACGATTTCGATGGTGGGCAGTTCCCAGCGAAACAGGCGAACTTCCGCACCTTCAGTGTGCAGATAGAGCGCGCTGCCTGCGCGCACGCCGTAGCGGTAGATCTGCTTTTCGCGCACGATCTCCGCGACCGAGGACGCGGCATTCATGAGCTGCATCAGACGGCTTATCCGCTCCATTTCAATAGACTTTCAACCAAAATACTGCTCATAATCATCGTGACTGCCGATCCAGAACCAAGTCAACGTATCACCCTCCCAGATGCCCAATGCCCGATGCGATTGGCTGATACGTGTCGCCCATATGTTTTCGTCGGTATTGATGCACTTGAAGCGCAGAGAAGGATGAAACGGATTCTCCAGCCAAAGTCTATACGATTTGCGTGCCTGCTGCCGCTGTGCAGGTGTCAGTTTCCGATAGCCTTCCCAGAAGGATGGCAGCGCATTTGACTTCATAAGTCGTCAATGCCCAGCGGCTTTGACAGCCCTTGCGCGATCTCTGACTTGGCACGGCGCGCAGCCGTAACCAGTGAGGATTGTGTTCGGGCAAACGACTCATCCCATTGTGCTTCATCCTCTATTTCGCTCAGGTATTCACGGAGATGTTCCATAACCTGCGCCTGCGTTGATTCTGGAAGCTGCTCAAGCATTTTGACGACAGTTTCGATTGCGGGTGTCATCATTGGGAACTTTCTCTATCTGTGCCCCTGACGCTATAATACCGCATCATGCGAACAATCCTTCACCAACATCTGTTGACCGCCCTGCTCTCTGTGTCGCTGCTGCTCGCTGCCTGCGATCAGGTGTCGCTTGCGCCGTATCCAACGCCGACGCAGGTTGTCTTCGTCGTCACTGCCGAGCCGAGCGCCACGCCGACCGCGACCACGCCGCCGACCGCCACACCATCGCCGCGCCCTTCACCTACGCCAGAAGCAACGGCGACGGCGACGCTCATCCCCTGCGTCGCCGAGGGCGGGCAGGTTTTGGAGTTTGACGATTTCCGCAGCGAAAGCGCGCGGGAAACCCTGCGTTATCGCGTCTACATTCCGCCCTGTTATGTCGAGACCCAACTGCGTTACCCGGTCGTCCTCCTGCTGCCGGGGCTGGGCGAGACGGAAGCACAGTGGGAAACGCTGGGGGCGGCGCGCCTCCTGGATGATGGGATTGCGCAGGGCAGCCTGCCGCCGATGATCCTCGTCATGCCGGAGCTGGGTGACATTGGCGTCGAAAATGACTTCTCGCCTGATCCGTCCTACGAAGGGGTCATCCTCAACGAACTCCTGCCGGTGATCGAGCGCGATTTCTGCACGGTGCCGGATCGCGCGTTCCGTGCCATTGGCGGCATTTCGCGCGGTGGCTTCTGGGCATACAGCATCGCACTGCGTCATCCGGATGTCTTCAGCATCGTGGGTGGGCACAGCGCCTTCTTTGATCCCGATAATGCGCCATCGGAGTTCAATCCGCTCGACCTGGCGCTCAACGACGATGGGCTGACAAACGCGGAGCTGCGCATGTATCTCGACAACGCCGCCATCGATTTCGTCGGCACCAATCAGCAGTTGTTTTCCAGCCGCCTCAGTTCACGCGGTATCCCACATCAGTACATCATCAACCCGACAGGCGACCACAACGACGAGTATTGGAGTTCGCACGTGGCGGAATACCTCGCCTTCTATGGGCGGGACTTCCCGCGCGATGCTGCGACGCTGCCGAGCTGCGCGAGTTAAGAGGGCAGAACGATGCCCACGCCCTTCACGCATCTCGCGGTCGCCCAGCGGCTGTTGGCGGATGACCAGCTTCCGGCTGAGGTGCTGCGCCTGATCGACGCGCAGCGCCCCGCGTTTCTGCTCGGCAACATCGCGGCGGACGCGCGTATTTCGGGCAATATCAACCGCGAAGCGACGCACTTCTTTTCCTATGAGCGCCCTATCGACGCGCATCCCTGGCGCGTGATGCTGGAACAGCACGCCGTGCTCCAGGCAGCGCACAGTGATGCGCAGCGGGCATTTCTGGCGGGCTATGTCGCGCACCTTTCGATGGATGAACTATGGTCGATAGAGATGGTGCGCCCGCATTTCTTCGCCGCGAACTGGGGCAATCCCAGGCTGCGTTTTCTGATGCTGCATATCATCCTGATACATATGGACGAACGCGATTACGAAGTTCTGGCAGCCTGGCAGCGTGAGAGCCTGCGCGCTGCTCACCCTGAGCGATGGACGCCATTCATGGACGATACGACGCTGCGCGAGTGGCGTGACTTTATTGGCAAGCAGATCGCGCCGGGCAGCAGTCAGACCTTAAGCGTGTTCGGCGGGCGCATTCAGGTCGCGCCCGAAGACCTGCGCACGATCCTCGACGATCCCGTACGCATGGCGGAGGAGTTGTGGACGAATGTGCCACAGTCGCTGTTGGCGGAGGTCGAAAGGCATATGTACGACCACGCGCGCGCGCAGATGATCTGCTACCTGGCGGGAGATTTCTAAAATTCTGCTCTCGTAATGGTGATCGGACGGCGCACCGTGTTGAGGACGGGGCAGGTCGAATCGACCGCTTCGTGCAGCCTCGTGACGGCGGCATCTCCCGCCGGACTTTCCACACGCGCGCGATAGACCATGTTTTCCAGCAGCGGTGGATCGCCGGGTAAGCCGACGACGGGTGCCATGTCGAGCGTTGCGTGGACTTCGACCTCCAGCGCGTCGAGCGGGATGGCGAGCAGGCACGCCTGAATGACATAGGTATGCAGCAGGCAGCTCGCCAGCGAACCCAGCAGCATTTCCGGGGCAGTGGGTCCCAGCGCGTGCCCGGCAAGCCCTGGCGCGGAGTCGCTGATGACGAGGTGTGCGCCCATGCGTGTGGGGCGTGCGCCTGTATTGCCCGCCAGCGTCGAAGTCGCGCTGATCGAGAGGGTGCTCTTTTCCGGCTCCGCCGTCCAATCGGCGCGGCGTTCGCCCAGAGCCTGTGTCTTGCGGGTGAGGTAGGGAGCGAGTTTGGACATGGGGTGAGTCATGCGTCATGAGGCGTGAGTGATGAGTTGAGTGCTCGTCTGGCGCTTTAGCACTCGTTACTCATCACTCATCACTCGTGACTGCTAGATCGCCCGATGGCAGGCGACGAAATGTCCGGGAGACATTTCGACCAGCGGCGGGTCAGGTTCCTGATAGCAGATGCCTGCGATGGCAACCGGGCAGCGTGTGTTGAAGTTGCAGCCGACCGGTGGGCGCGCTGGGCTGGGGACATCGCCGGTCAGGATGATGCGCTGACGTTTCTTCTCCAGCATGGGGTCGGGTACCGGGACGGCGGACAGCAGGGACTGCGTGTAGGGATGCAGCGGGTTGTCGTACACTTCATCGACAGGACCCATCTCGACGATTCTGCCCAGGTACATGACGGCGACACGACTGCAAATATGGCGCACCATGCTCAGGTCGTGGGCGATGAAGAGGTAGGTCAGCCCGAATTCCTGCTGCAAGTCTTCGAGCAGGTTGACGACCTGCGCCTGAATCGATACGTCGAGCGCGGAGATCGGCTCATCGGCGACGATGAAGCTGGGGCGCAGGGCTAATGCGCGGGCGATGCCGATACGCTGACGCTGACCGCCGGAAAACTCGTGCGGGTAGCGGTTGATGAAATAGGGGTTGAGACCCACACGTTCCAGCAGGCTCTCGACATATTCCTGCATCTCGTTCTTGTTCGGCATGACGTTGTGGATCTTCAGCGGCTCACTCACGATGTTGCCGACGGTCATACGCGGATTGAGCGAGGCATAGGGGTCCTGGAAGATCATCTGCATACGACGGCGGGTTTTACGCAGGTCATCTGCGCCCATCGTCGTCAGCTCTTTCCCCTCGAAGACGACAGAGCCTTCGGTCGGCTTGTAGAGCTGAAGGACGGTGCGACCGGTCGTGCTCTTGCCGCAGCCGGATTCGCCGACCAAGCCGAGTGTCTCGCCCTCGTAGACGTTGAAATCGACACCATCGACCGCTTTGACCGCGCCGACCTGTCGCTGGATGATCAGCCCCGACGTGATCGGGAAGTGTTTCTTCAGACCCTTGACCTGAACCAGCGCCTTGCCAGTATTCTTTTGCTTGGCGACTTCCGGGGCGGGCATGACAGCGCTAGACATGAGCGGCTCCTTCTACGACTGCCAGCGGCTCGCCGGTGCGTACATCTACATGGCAGGCTTTCAGGTGATCAGGACTGGCTTCCGGTCCTGGGATGAGCGGTGGCATCACTTCTTCGCACACGGCGATCTTATACGTGCAGCGTGCTGCGAAGGGGCAGCCGGTGGGCGGCTTGCGCATATCGGGCGGCGCGCCTTCGATTTGCACCAGGCGTTCGTGTCCCTGGCGCTGGTCATGGCGTGGGAGCGACTTTAGCAGACCCAGCGTATAGGGATGGCGCGTATCCTTGAAGACCTTCTCGGCGGGACCGCGTTCGACAATCCGACCGCCGTACATCACCTGCACGGTATCCGCCATGCCCGCCACGACGCCGAGGTCATGGCTGATCCAGATGATCGCCATGCCGAACTGCTCACGCAGCCGCTTGACCAGCTCGATGATCTGCGCCTGGATGGTCACGTCGAGCGCGGTAGTCGGCTCGTCGGCGATCAACAGCTTGGGATTGCAGGAGAGCGCCATCGCGATCATAACGCGCTGACGCATACCGCCGGAGAACTGATGCGGATAGTTCTTCAGGCGGCGTTTGGCATCGGGGATACCGACGAGACCGAGCAGCTCGGCTGCGCGCTCATCCGCCTCTTTTTGCCCCATGCCCATGTGCAGTCGCAGCGCTTCGGTAATCTGCGTGCCGATGTTGAGAACCGGGTTGAGCGAGGTCATCGGGTCCTGGAAGATCATGGCGATTTCTGCACCACGAACCGATCGCATCTCCTCGTTCGAAATCTTGAGGAGATCCCGTCCTTGGAACATGACTTCGCCTTTTTCGATCTTGCCAGGCGGCATGGCGATCAGCCGCATGATCGAGAGTGCGTGGACGCTCTTGCCGCTGCCGCTTTCGCCGACAATGCCGAGCGTCTCGCCTTCATTCAGTTTGTAAGAAACATTGTTGACCGCGTAAACGATGCCTTCTTGGGTGTAAAATCGTGTTACGAGGTCTTTGACTTCCATCAGGACGCCCACAAGACCGTGCCTCTCTGGCTGAAAAGTTCAACCGCTTGACTGCCGCCTGCTTAGAGCGGAATGAGCGCTAGAATATGCAAAAAAAACGCCCGCCTGTCAAGAAGGCGGGCACGCAATCGACGAAGCTGCCGATTTTGCTTTCGTGTTGGCGAGAGTTTCCGGTCAGGGATGAGCCGTAGGATGCAGATGGATCATGCCCTTGAGGATGCGCTCCAGCGCCATCGAATGGCAGCAGGTGCCGCGACTCTTGTAGAAGTCGCACGAGCAATCCCATCCATTGTCTTCACTGTAGCTGGTGTGATGTTCACCGTTATCGCCTGCGAAGGTGACGTCGAAGCTGATGAGGCGCATCCGGTCGAGTTCTTCTGAGTAGCGTTTCGCTTTTTCGATGTCGCTGACGACATTCTGCCCGGGCGCATACGGGAGCGGTGCGCGCTTGAGCATCTTTTCGAAGATGCGTTCACATGCCATGATGTGTGGGCAAATGCCATGTGCGCGGAAGCCCGGGCAGGTGCAGTCCCAGCCTTCCGAGCTGTAGGTGATGGTATAGGTGTTGTTATCGCCTTTGAATTCGAGCATGAAGTTGTGGAAGGTGATGCGTTCAGTTTCCTCCGCGTAACGCTTTGCCTTCTCGATCTTGCCGATCATTGCGTAGTCCATGGCTGCAAACCTCCAGAACTTGTGAACAATAGCCAAAAAACAAACACGCGGCGCGCTTAGAGCGACACCGCGTGTCAGATTGCCGAGATCATCAGCTTTTCGGGAGACACCATCACTCTTTTCATGGCTTCCTCCGTTCATGAGCTTATGATGAGTTTATGCCGTCTTTAAGGGGAAGTCAAGAAAGTTGGATGATGTTAACAATTCACCTGCCAAGAGTGGGTATCTCCTTCGTCAGGCAGTGAACAGCGCCGCCCCCGTTGGCGCTGGCGCCGCAGTCGATGGCGATGACTTCGTGCTTTGGCATGGTTTCGCGGTAGATATCGAGCGCGCGCTGATCCTCACCTGCCCCAAAGATCGGCACCAGCACACGCCCGTTGACCGTCAGGCTGTTGGTGTAGGTGCGCCAGACGGGATAGACCCACCAGTTGCGATAGAACGGCGGGAAGGGCAGTTCGACGACGCGATAGTGCCTGCCCTGGGCGTTGGTCTCGCGGCGCAGCAGGGCGGCGGCTGCGCGCAGGCGGTCGTCGTTCAGACTGCCATTCGGCGTATTGACCAGTACCGTCTCGGCATCGACCAGCTTGCAGACCAGATCGACATGCCCGGTCTCTTCCATCAGCAGGCGCGGCAGCATGATCAGCTTGTCGAAGGCGAACACCTCGCGCAGCTTCTGCTCAATCTCCGACCGGCTCATGCCGGGATAGCGGACGAACATCTCATCGCTCACCAGCAGCGTGCCCACGCCATCTGACCAGTAGTTGCCGCCTTCCGTCGCAAATTCGAAGCGGCGGATCGGGATGCCCGCGTGCAGCGCCCATGCCTGCGCGGCGGCATCATCGCGCTGCTGCGGGTAGCTGCCGAGCGGCGTGTACTGCGCATCAACGGCGGCGCGCCTGCCTTCCGCGTCATAGCCAACGAACGGACCATAATCGCGGATCCAGATGTCATTGGTCGGCAGGATCAGCCATTCGATGCGCGACAGGTCGCTCATCCCGCGCAGCCGCAGGAACGCCGCGATCCCCTGCGCCCATTCTGGCGAGGGCAGCATCACCGTGACATCGGCGACGGCGCTGATGGCGGCGATCATCTGTGCGTGAACACCCCAGAGCGGCGGATAGAGCACCGGGAACGCCAGCAGAATCCGCTCCATCGGCTCCCACTGCGCAGGCAGGCGGATGGGTGATGCGGCGGGCGAGGGGGTGGCGGATAAGACGGACGAGAGTTCGGACAAGACGAACGAGGCATGCCTCGTCCCTACAGGGTCGTCATTTCGCGTGTTTTGTTCGGACGACGCATGCGTCGTCCCTACATCGGTCACCTCAACATAATGTGCTGCCTCTCCCTGCGTCATCCCCTTGGGCAGCAGATGCCAGCGCGCCAGGTACGCCGCCATCGCTTCCGCGTCGGAGGGGGGCTGCGCCTCAGCGTCGAGCGGGTAGAACGGGCGCAGCAGCGTGCGCGCGAGCGACTGCACAGGCGCGGGCATCTTGCGACGCCAGAGGGGATAGGGGATGTAGTCAAAACGTACTGCTGTCATGAAATGTCTCGTGTGGATAGGTGCGTGGTGCGGAGTGCGGGGTGCGAACGGGCAAAGTGCTTGTTCGCACCCCGCACGGCTTAAGCAAACCGACTTGGGATTTCGACGGGTTTGAAGGACTCGATCATCTCAATTGCTGCCAGCGGATCGGGCACGACGTCGAACAGCAGCTTGTAGGTCGGGCGGACGAAGCCCTCCTCGCACATGTGCTCGATCATGCGTATGAACGGCTGAAAATACCTCTTCGTATCGACGATGACGACGGGCTTGTTGTGATACTTGAGCTGGCGCAGCGTCAGCACCTCGAACAGTTCGTCAAAGGTACCCAAGCCGCCAGGCAGGACGACGAAGCCTGTCGCACGCGCTTCGAGGATCGATTTGCGGTCGCGCAGCCCGTCGGAGATGATGAGTTCGTCCGCTTCCTGATACGCCTGCTCCAGATCGACCAGCGCTTTGGGGATGACGCCGATGACTTTGCCGCCTGCAGCGTGGGTGGCGCGCGCCGTTTCGCCCATCAAACCGCGATTAGCGCCGCCATAGACGAGGGTGTGTCCCCGCTCGGCGATCAGCCGTCCGGTTTCGCGGGCGACCTCGATGTAGGCGGGCGCAAGATCGTTTGCCGCCGCGCAGTAGACGCAGATGGTTGCCATGGGGGAGTTCCTCGTAGAGCGTGATGAAGATAGATAGGTACCGAGTACTCTACATCAGAACAGCCTCATTTGCCCGCCATCGTCAGGCGGGGGCTTACGCAGCGACTTGGGGGCGCGGAGGTTATGCGCCTCCAACCAAGCTGCGTCCGGTCCTTCCCATCCATACTGGTCGAGATCGACGCGCTCCTTCTGGTCCAGCAGGTTCTCCGCCCGCAGTCGGGCGCGCTGGATGGCGGCAGACACGCTCTCTTCCGGCAGGCTGATGCCGCCTTTGCTGTTGATGACGCGATGCCAGGGGATGGTCGGCTCGTCAATGCGCGAGACGGCGTTCATGGCGTCGCCGACCCAGCGCGGCGCGAGTTTTTCGTAGTCCTTCGCCTCGACACCTTCCGGCGCGGGGATCATCGAGGCGAGCTGTCCGAAGGTGGTCACGACTCCGCGCGGCACCTGCCGCACGATCTCCCAGACGATTTCGTGGTAGGCGCGCGGGTTGGGTGGCTGCGGATAGGTAGACATGCGTCCCTCCTTACGGCTTACGGCTCGCCAATCGCGACCCAGGCGAGATCCTGGCGGTAGATGGCATTCACGAAGAGGCGGAAGAGATTGCCGGGCAGCGCAAAATCGATCTGATCCTGGTCTGTGAGCGATGTTTCCAGGATTTGCTCCTGTGTGCCGCGCTCACCCTGGAACGTCACCATGACGGCGGGCAGCCCAGCATCCGTCATGATCACCTCGCTGGTGATGTTTGTGACCCTGCGCGCTTGCAGCAGTTCGCTCCAGGACATCTGCACGACAAGGCTGTCTGCTTCTTCCAGGCGCGACGGCAGGCTTTCGGCGACCTCTGCTGCGCTATCTTCATCTGCATAGACCAGCACAATGCGCACTTCCTGCGTGTCGCTTGTGGCAACATCGGCAAAGGCGAGCAGCGACCAAGCAGGCAGCCCCGCGCCTGCGGTTGGATTGGGCGGCAGGACGGACGGCGGGAAGAACATCGCCTGCATCAGCACGCCGTCGCGCGTCAGCGCTTCGACGGCTGCCGCGTAATCGGGCGCATCGGCGAGACTGGGCTGGTCACCCGTCGCGACGGCAACGTGCTCATTGATAACGCCCTCGCTCGGCGAGCCGATGATAGAGGTTTCGCTGATGAAGAGCGGGAAGCGACGCCCCAGGTCGCCGCCGAATGGATTTGCCGGGTTTCGCGCCCGCACATTGACCTGCGCGCCGAGATCGCACGCGGCTTCCGGGCACCACAGCTCGTTTGTGGGTGCGTCTACCTGTGCGTAACCCTGCGCTATAAGCGCGGCACGGACGGCTGTGCCATCGAAGTCGCCACTGAGGTGCAGCGTCTGCTCTGGCGGCATCCCATAGCTGAGATCCTGCCGCACGTCGAAATAGTCGAACCCCACGACGCTTGGCATGGCTTCACTGACAGCCAGGTATTGTCCCATGGTCGAAGACGCTGTGCCCATGTAGATGCGCGTCCAGAACAGCACGGGCAGGAGGTCGCCGCCGGGATCGTCGTTGTTCTCGCTGACAAACGCGAACTGCGCAAAATCGGCGGGCATACGCGCGGGCGGGTACGCCGCTTCAATGGCAGCACGATCACTGAAGATGACCTGTGTGCGATTGTTGGCGGTATCTGGCACCGTCGCCAGCAGCGCCAACAGCGGCGACTCGTAGGCATCCTGGGCATGGGCGTTGGAAAGCGTCAAAACGGCGATGAGGAGCAGGACAAAACCAAAACGGCGCATAAGACCTCCAACTGCGGCAATGCCTCCGTTCATTATAGGCAGAAATCAGCCTTCGCGTGGGGCATGGCGAACTAAAGCATGGGCGCGCAGCTTCTCAACGGACAAGGCGCGCCTCGTCCGCCAACATCGCAATGCAAAATGAACCGCCAGGACGCCATTTGCGCCAGGCAAAAGAGCTTGAATGCTTGGCGTTCTGGGCGTCCTGGCGGTTTCATCTGGAGACCGAATACTCTGGACGAGGCATTAGCCACGTCTCGCTGTGCTTAATCCACTTTCCGATATGGATAATTCGGCTTCTGCTCGGTCGCAATCGCTACGATGTCGCCGATGGTCTGGATCTCGCGACGGCGCTTCATCAGCGCGACGCCGATATTGAGCGCCAGGCTCGCCGCAATCGACTTGTCCGTCACATCCTCGATGGTGCGGATGTCCGCCACGCCCGCCAAGCCGATGATGCGCCGCAGCATCTTCGCCGCGCCGAAGCCTGCCGTATCCTGCAAGAGGCGCAGCATATAATCCTGGCGATATGCCTGCGGGAAGTTGACCGGGTCGGCATGGTCCCAGACGGTCGTTTGGAACTCTCGCTCGAAGACCGCCCACAGCCTGACGATGGTCTCGGTCAGGTAGCGGCGGAAGGACTCGCGTTTCGTCGGGTCTTTCGAGCGCACCTCATGCGAGGCGTACGAGAGCAGCAGGTTGCCGACGACCGCGCCCGTGTCGAAGCCCATCGGTCCATAGAAGGCGAATTCCGGGTCAATCACGTAGGTCTCTTCGGCGTTGACCATGATGCTGCCCGTGTGCAGGTCGCCATGCACCAGCGCCTGCGCCTGGGTCATGAACTTTTCCTTGAGCTGTGCCGCTTCCGCGCGCAGCGGTTCATCGTCATACACTGCCTGCACGTTCGCAGCTAGCTCGGCGTGGAAGATGTTGCGTTCGGTCGGGCGGTACGGCTCGGTGAAGATCAGATCTTCGGTAATTTTGCAGAGTTCGGGATTGATGAAGCGCGCGACTTCCATCTTCTTCGCTCGGTAGTCGAGGACGAGGTCGCTGGTCGCGCCGAGCGTGCGCGCCAGGAACACGCCGATATGGTCGGCGAAGTGCGGGTACTCGATGCCCTGCATCAAGCCCTTGCGCATGATGATGTGCTGATGGAGGTTCTGCATCGCCGTCAGGTACATCTCCGCGTCGTAGAAGTAGACGCGCGGTGTATGCTGCGGCACGAGGCGATACTCGATCTCCAGCGCCTGCGCCTCGATGCGCGCGCGGTCGGGCGGCAGGGGCCAGCTTTCGCCCACCAGACGGACGTACGGCAGCGCCTGCTTGACGATCACCGTGTGGGTGGGGTCTGCCTGTGCCCAGACCTTAAAGACGAGGTTCAGGTTGCCATCGCCCACCTCGACCGACTCGATGGCTTCGCCTGGGCGAAAAATCTCGTCCAGTTCGCTCCTTCCACGCACATAGTCGATGACGGTTGTCGGGTCGAGCGGCTTGTATTTGGGGGAAACGGGTCCGAACATGTTCACTTCATCCTGTTTTGTCGCGGCTGCTCCTGCCTGCCAGCAGCACGTTGACCACCAGCGCAAACAGCAGGACGACGCCCGTAATAAAGTCTTTGGCGAACTGGTTGATCGGCTCGACGCTGGTCAAGCCGAGGAAGGGCGGGTCAAAGTCGCGCCCGATATTGTCGAGACCGTTGCGCAGCGTGCCGTAGATCAGCAAGCCCATGATCGTTTGCAGGACGCCGCCGCGCCCGCCCGCCAGCGATGTGCCGCCGAGGACGACCGCGCCGATGGTGTCGATGAGCAGTGAGTTGATGACCTGCGGCTGTGCGCTCGCCAGACGCCCAGTCAGCACCAAGCCCGCCAGACCTGCCGTAAAACCGGAGATGGCAAGGCAGGCGATCACGATGTTATCTGTGTTGACGCCCGCCAGCCGTGCGGCGGACTTGTTCGCGCCTGTCATGTAGACGTAGCGCCCAAAGCGTGTGTAGCGCAGGACGAGGAAGGCGATCAGAAGGCACAGCGCCGCCAGCACCGTCATGACACGGATGCCGTTTTGACCGCCGATGCGACCACTGCCCAGGTACTGCACCCAGGGCGACAGCTCAAAGACGATGCGCCCCTGGCTGATCCAGATCGCCAAGCCCGACGCGATCAGCGACATGGCGAGCGTCGCCATAAACGACGGGATGCGCAGGCGGGTGGTCGCAATGCCGCTGATCAACCCCATGAAGGTCGAGACAACCAGGGCGCTCAACGTCACCCAGGGTTCGCCGACACCTAGGTTGGCGAAGAAGTGGGCGGAAAGCACACCGATCCACGTCACCAGCGCGGCGATGCTCAGGTCGATCTCGCCCGTCAGCAGCACGAACGTCATGCCCGTGCCGAGGATGGCGAGTGTCGAGACCTGAACCAGGATGTTGTTCAGGTTGATCGGGTTGAGGAAGCTGTCCGAGACGATAGCAAAGAATCCTCCCAGCGCCAGCAGAGTCCAGAGCGGTGCCAGTGTTCGTAACAGGCGTCCGCGAGCCTGAGCCGTGGTTTCCGGGCGGCTGCGTGGCGAAAGGGCTTCGGGTTGTGCAGTGGTCATATCAGCCTCATCAAAGCATCTTTGTTTAAGTCTTCGCTGTTTTCGAGTTCACGTACGATCTTCCCGCGCGACATGACGAGGATGCGGTCGCAGACTGCCAGCACCGTCTCCGGTTCTGACGAGACAATCAGCACCGCGTAGCCCTCGTTGCGGAAGGTGCGCAGAATGCTCAGAACCTCATTCTTCGCGCCTACATCCATCCCGCGCGTCGGCTCGCTGACGATCAGGACTTTGGGCGGGTAGGTCAGCCAGCGGGCGATGGCGACTTTTTGCTGGTTGCCGCCGCTCAGTTTGCCCACTTCGCTGGTCGGTTCGTGGGGTTGGACATGGACGCGCTTCATCGCCGGTTCCGCCACCGCAAGCTCTTTGCGCTCGCTGGGCGCGAAGCCCCCGATGCGCGCCAGGTGCGGCAGCGTGATGTTGCGGTAGTTCGCCTGGTCAAGGAACAGGCTCTTTCGCCGCGACTCGGTTGCGTAGGCGATGCCGCGTCGGATGGCGTCTCTGGCGCTGAAAGTGCGCGGGAATGGCTTGCCTTCGAGCGTGATCGTCCCCTGATCGTAGCGGTACATGCCGTAGAGGGCGCGTGCAACATCGAAGTGCCCCGCGCCGACCGGACCATACAACCCGACGACTTCGCCGACGCCGACGTCAAAGTCGATATTCTGGAAGGCATCGGCAGTCAGCCCCTGCACATTGAGCATGACGTTGGTGTTCTTGCGCACTGCCGCTGTCGGCAGGCTGGCATTGACCTCATGACCCAGGATGTGGGCGATCAGTTGGTTCATGCTCGTCTCGTCTTTGCGCAGCATGGCGACCTTGCGCCCGTCGCGCAGGACGGTGATGCGGTCGGCGACGCGCATGACCTCTTCCAGAAAGTGCGAGATGTAGATGATGCTGCGGTTCTGGCTGCGCAGCCGGTTGATCAGTTCGACCAGGCGCTCGACTTCGGCGGGTGAGAGGGCAGAGGTCGGCTCGTCCATGATCAGGACGCGCGCGCCCGACAGGATGACGCGCAGGACTTCGACGACCTGATGAATGCCGAGCGAATAGGTTTCCAGCGGGCGGCGCACGTCGATCTCAAAGCCGAGCTTCGCCAGTTCTTCGTCGGCGACGCGGTTCATCCTGCCCCAGTCGATGGTGCGGAAGGGCGTGAGTGGCTGGCGACCGAGGAAGACGTTTTCCGCGACCGAGAGCTGCGGCAGCACGCTGAGTTCCTGATGGATCATGCCAATGCCGCGACTAAGGGCATCGCTGGGGGAGTGGAGTTGGGTCGGGCGGTTGTCGAACAGGAATTCGCCCTCGAACTCCGGATAAACGCCGGACAGGATGCGCATCAGCGTCGACTTGCCTGCCCCGTTCTCGCCGACCAGGGCATGGGTTTCGCCTTCATACAGGTCGAAATCAACATTCTGAAGTGCTTGTAATCCCCCAAAGCGCTTTGAGATTTGCTTTAACTGGAGGATGGGTGATGTATTCATCCGCGAAAATGCCTCTCAAAGAATGCCTTTTCTTTATAGTTCGCACATCTCAGGGAACGGTGCGTAGTGCGCGGTGCGAAAAGCATTCCAGCTCGTTCGCACCACGCACGACGCACTGCGCACCCTCTGCGAGTGCGCGTTCATTGCATGGTCTCTAGAAGACCAGTTGATCCTGCATCCACTTCAAGCCTTCGGCGGTGCTGCGTCCGTAGCCGCGCAGCTTCCAGGGTTCGGCTGCCAGCTCAGGATTGCTGTCGATGGCGGAGGTGACAGCCGGACCATCGGCGAGGATGAAGCTGGGGATTTCGGCGCGGATGGCGTCCAAGCCCAGCGTCGCCGCAGCCCAACCGATCAGCACCGCGCCGCCATGAATGCGGACTGCGCTGTTGCGGGCAGTGGCGACCAGACGTCCTTCGACGACCGCCTGGATGGCGGGGGACATCGCATCGACGCCGCCAATCTTGACCTGGTCGCCCAAGCCTGCGTTTTCGACCACCGCGCGGGCGGCGAGCGCCATATCGTCGTTGTGGAGGAAGCCCGCCTTCAGGTCGGGGTGACGGTTGAGGAGGCTTTCCCAGATTTCGGCGACGCGCGTCACGTCCCAGTCTGCGGGCTGATCGTCAACGACTTCGATGTCCGGGTACTGCGCCATCATGTTATAGAAGCCCTGCGCGCGCCCCTGGGCACCGGTGTGTCCCTGCGCGCCCCAGGTATGGGCGATCTTACCGCTGCCGCCCATCTGGCGGACGAGTTCGGTCACGACTGATTCGGACATGAACACATTGTCCGGTGCGATGAAGGTCAGCACGCCCAGGTCGGGGAGCTGATCGAGGGGGGCAGCCAGCGTGTCCATATCGATGAAGGGGATGCCCGCGCCGGTCATCGCCTGGATCGGTTCGACCAGCGAGCCGATGCTGAAGGGTTGAATGGCGACGAAGTCCCACTGTTCGGTCGCAATCTGATCGACGGCACCGCGCTGAATGGCGTTGTCGAGCTGTCCATCAAACCAGTTGATTTCGACACCGAGGAAGCGTCCCCACATCTCGGCGGTGTCCTTGCCCTGTGCGCACCAGGTCACGGCGAGACCCGCATTGGACATGGCGGCGCGCATCGGCATATCCTGGGCAGAGGCACGACGATGCTGCATGAGCGACAGAACTGCGGGTGCGGAGAAGCCCGCGCCCATCAGGAACGAACTCATGATGAACTCGCGGCGATTCATTCCTTCGCCTTTGTGACGCAGCAGATTCATGGTAACAAGCTCCTTATATCCAGGTTGTTCACTATTCATATCAAACAGGACAGACGTACAACTTCAGACGGCAGCGTATCCTTGCGATAGCGGTTCCTCCATACGCCAGCGGACGCCATAGACACTAACTCCAAATTGTCCGAGTGTCGAGTCTTTTGTGGAACGTTTTACAGATCGATTTTGAGGCGGGGAAATCTTAATGCGGATGCCAGTTTTCGAGCGCCAGGAGCAGCTCGTCGGCGGATGGCGCGTAGTTGCCGACACGGCGCACCACCAGCCCGCTGGCGGTGTTCGCCAGGGTCGCGGCATCGTGCAGCGGAGCACCCGCCGCGATTGCCAGCGTGAGGACTGCGATGGCGGTATCGCCCGCGCCGACCGTGTCATAGACATCGCTGACAGCGGGGGCAGGGCAGCGTTCGGCACGCCCATCTGGCGTGGCGACGGTGGCACCTTCTGCGCCGCGCGTGATGACCATGCCGACCGTCAGGCGCAGGCGTTCACACAGTTCCCGTGCAGCGCTGGCGTAATCATCATCGTCGTGCAGCGGTCGGCGGAGGAACGTTCTGGCTTCGTCGGCATTACATTTGACCACGCCGAATCCCGCGTATTTCTCGAACTGTCCCTGGGCGTCCGCCGCCAGCAGCAGACGTGTGCCCAGCGTGCGCGCTTTTTCGACCAGATGTGGGGTCAACAAGCCCCCCTGATAATCCGAGAGCAGCAGGGCGTCCGCGCCTACACAGGCTTTGTCCAGCACGTCGATTGCGCGCCCTTCGATGGCGGCGCTGATGGGTTCGCGCGAGAGCTTGTCCAGCCGGGCGACCTGCTGCGGAAAGCGCAGTCCCATCTGGGCGAGGATGCGTGTTTTGACGGTGGTGGGGCGCAGACTATCGACCACCAGGTCGTCGGTGGCAATGCCGCGCCCCTGTAAGACCTGGCGCAGCGCCGTCGCTTCACTGTCCGCGCCTACCACCCCGATCAGGCGTGCCTGAGCACCCAGGGCGACAATATTGGCAGCCGGGTTTGCCGCGCCGCCGGGGATCAGCCGCTGCTGCTCGAACTCCAGCACCGGGACAGGTGCCTCGCGGCTCATGCGCATGGCGTTGCCGATCAGGTACTCGTCCAGGATCACGTCGCCCGCCACGACAATGCGGCGGGCGGCGAAGGCGGGGACGATGCTTTGAAGTACAGCTTGTGACATCTGCGCGCTGATCCTAACAAGCAGGTGATGAGGCATAAGGTGAATATTTCATCCTCATCACCTCATCACCTTCATTGCGAATTTCCGTTTTTGCCGTCGATGACGTTGCCAAGGCGCTGCATCAATCCGGTCACTTCCATCGGGACGATGAACTTGGTCGATGCGCTGCTGCCCATCGCGCGCAGAGTCTCCAGATATTGCAGCATCATCGTCTTTTCGTCCAGCGTACGCGCCTGCTCTTCCAACGCTTTCAGCCCTGCCGAATAGCCCTGGGCACGCAGCTCCTGCGATAAGCGTTCACCTTCCGCCTGAAGGATGGACGACTGCTTCTGCCCTTCGGCGCGCAAGATTGCCGCCTGCTTCTCGCCCTCGGCAACCATGATCGCCGCCTGGCGGGTGCCTTCGGCTTCGGTGACGGTGGCGCGGCGGGCGCGTTCGGCGCTCATCTGGCGGTTCATCGCTTCCTGCACTTCGGCGGGCGGATCGACTTCGCGGATTTCGACGCGCGTCACCTTCAGCCCCCAGCGTTCCGTCACCTCATCCAGCTTGATGCGCAGGGTGTCGTTGATCGTCTCGCGCTTCGCCAGCACGTCGTCGAGGTCGATGTCGCCGATGACGGCGCGCAGCGTGGTCGCCGCGATGTTGAGCGACGCGCGTACCACATCGTCAATCGTCAGGATCGACAGCTTGGGATCGACCACGCGATAGTAGACGAGGAAGTCAATGTTGATCGGCACATTATCGCGCGAGATCGCCGACTGGCTGGGGATTTCGAGGAAGCGCTCGCGCAGATCGACCTTTTTGGCGATTTCGACCAGCGGAATGATAAAGGTGATGCCAGGTCCGCGTGTCCCCGCGTAGCGACCCAGCGCCAGGACGACCAGACGCTCATATTCGGGGACGATGCGGATGGCGGTCAGAAGAAAATAAACCGCCAGAATGATCAGAAGAATAGGAAGACCAAATTCCATGTGCTAAAGCTCCTTCAGGGTAAGGGTGACGATTCGTTTTTGCGCTTAACCGACTCAACATGAAGCATCAGACCATCGCGTTCGATGACGACGATCTCTTCGTCCTTTTCGACCGGGCGGTCACTGCGGGCGGTCCATGTTTCACCGCGAAGCTGCACCGAACCGATGGGCGTCAGCGGCGCGATCACCCGCCCGCGTGCGCCGACGACTGCGCTGTCCTCGTCATTGAGCGGCAGGGCGCGGGTGCGCTCCAACGCAGGGCGCAGCGCGAACTGGTGAAACACGAGTGCAAGCACGGTCGTCGCGGCGATGACGATGGGGGAGACGGGGGTCGCCGGCAGCAAAAAGAGACTGCCGATCACCTGTAGAAACAAACCCACTCCCGCCAGCAGCAGGTAGCGCCTGTGGACAAACGGCATGACGAGGAAGCCGACCGTTCCCAGGATCAGCAGCGCCAGCGCCCACCAGTTGACGCCGAGCACAGCCAGCATCCAGGCTGCGAAGAGCGTCAGACCGATGCTGACCACTTCAATCACGCCTGTGCCTGGGACATAGGTTGCGGTGACGCCCGTCCATAAGCCGACCAACAGGATGAGATAGAGGATATTGGGGTCCGCTAACATAATGGGTTCGCGTTTCTGATCTCTCAACATCAATCTCCATTATAGGCGATGGTTGCACGCGCGAAGTGTCCAAATCTTTGGGGGAGCGGATCAGGATCGCCGGATTGCGGTTGGCAGGCTGCAACGAAGCGCTATAATGGAACGTTTATACTTGTGGAAGACCATATTGGGACTTACTCCATTGGGGTTCATGATTTTGCCTACCCTCACCGCCGAGGCGTTTTCGCATCTGCGTGTTGATGCTGACCGTCTGAAATCCGACTTTGACGAATTGGCGCAGATTGGCGCGACGCCTGAAGGCGGGGTCACCCGGCTTGCGCTTTCGCCGGAAGACCTGCGCGCGCGTGCCTGGTATGCCGAGCGTATCGAAGCGGCAGGACTGCTCGTCAAAGACGACGACGCGGGCAACCTGAGCGCTGTGCTTCCCTCAGCCGATTTGAACGCACAGACGCTTCTGATCGGTTCCCATCTCGACAGCGTGCCGAATGGCGGGCGTTTTGATGGCTCAGTCGGCGTGCTGTCTGCGTTGGAGTGCCTGCGACTCCTGCGCGAACGCGATGTAAGACTTCCCGTCACGCTCGAAGCGATCAGCTTTACGGACGACGAAGGCTGTTGGCGTTCGTTGTTTGGCAGCCGCGCGCTGGCGGGCATGCTTTCCGAAGATGACATCTTCGATCTTCAGGGCGACAATGCCCCTTTCAGAGCAGCACTTTCGCGCGCGGGCATTGACCCGCGCGCTGTTTATCGCGCAGAACGTGCCCACAACCGCCTGGCGGGGTATGTCGAACTGCATATCGAGCAGGGGGAACGGCTCGAACGTACGGGCGTCAACATCGGCGTCGTCACCGACATCGTCGGGCGCACGACCTACGAGATTGTCTTTTTCGGGCAGGCGGGGCACTCCGGCACGACCGATATGTATCACCGTCGTGATGCCCTCCGCGGAGCGGCGCAGTTCATCGTGCGGGCACATGAGCAGGTGCGCGCGCGTTACGGGGATGGTGTTTTCAACTGCGGCGATATTGAGGTCAAACCTGGCAAATTCAACGTCATCCCCAGCGAGGCGCGCCTGATCGTGGAATGCCGCCACGCCAGAGAGAAGCTGATGGCTGAAATGGAGATGCTGATCGTTCAGATCGCGCGTGAATCGGCAGCCAGTAACGGCTTGACTGTCGAGAGCAAACCCGTCGCTCACATGCCTGTCGCGCCGATGAGCAGTCAGGTCATCCGCGCGGTTGAGCAGGCATGCAGTCTGCTGGGCTTAAGCACGATGCCGCTGATCAGCTATTCCGGGCATGATGCGCAGATCATCAGCCGGATTGCGCCCAGTGCGATGATCTTCATCCCTTCCGTGCGCGGTATCAGCCATCGCCCGGAGGAATACACGCATTGGAGCGATGTCGTCAACGGCGCGAACGTGCTGCTTCAGACGGTGCTGAAGCTGGCACTATCGGATCGCATAGATTAGCGGTGTCGGGGCGAGGTTTTGGGCTGGCACTTGACATCTGCGCCTCAAAACCCGATCATGGGCACACTTTGTACAAGCAGGAGCAAAACATGGCAGGGCGGAAGAAAGTGACGGGCGTCAAGCCGATGTTCGGCAATCAGCGCAGCTTTTCGATGCGCGCGACCCGTCGTAAGTACCATCCCAATATCCAGACCAAACACTTCTTCGTCCCGGAACTCGACCGTCAGGTCGAAGTCCGCGTGACGGCGGGCGAAATCCGCACCATCGACAAGATTGGGTTGCTGGAGTTCCTCAAGCGGCGCGGCGTCAGCGTCCACCGTTTGATTGGCGAATAATCGCAAAATGCAATCACGGTAGGGGCGCAACATGTTGCGCCCCTTCGCGTTTGGGGTCATGTGAGGGCGGGCATATGGGTCCACCCGTACGGCGTTACCGGAACAACTCGCGCACGATGACGTTGCGCTGAATCTCGCTCGTGCCCTCGTAAATCTGGAACACCTTCACATCACGCATCAGCTTCTCGACCGGATATTCCTTCATATACCCGTAGCCGCCGAAGACCTGCACCGCATCGACGGTGATCTTCATCGCCATATCGGCGCAGAACGCCTTCGCCGCTGCGACCGCTTTCGGATTGTGGACGCCCTGATCGACCATCCATGCCGCCTGATATGCCAACAGTCGCCCTGCTTCGACATTGATCATCATGTCCGCGATCTTGTGCCCCACCGCCTGATGCTGCCAGATCGGCACGCTGAAGGTGTGGCGTTCTTTGGCATACTTGACGCATTCTTCCAGCGCGCGCCGTGCCACGCCGACCGCGCCAATCGCGACGCCGGGGCGGCTGTGGTCGAAGACCTGCATCGCCAGCATGAAGCCCATGCCTTCTTCGCCGATGCGGTTTTCGACGGGCACTTCGACATTCTCGAAGACGATCTCTGCGGTGTCGGCGGCACGCTGACCGAGCTTATCAAAGTGCTTGCTGATCTTGATGCCGGGCGTGTCGCGGTCGATCACAAAGCACGAAATACCTTTGTGGCGCTTACCCGGATCGGTGACGGCGAAGACTGTGTAGAAGCTGGCATAGTTGACGTTGCTGATGAACATCTTCGAGCCGTTGACGACGTAATGCCCGTTCACACGTTCGGCGCGGGTCTGCATACCTGCTACGTCGGAGCCAGCGGCGGGTTCCGTCACGCAGTATGCCGCCATCTGCCCCTTATCGACCATGCGCTCGCCCAGCCAGTGTTCCTTCTGCTCCTGCGAGCCGCCCAGCGTGATCGGCAGCGACGACAGGTTGTTCACGCTCATGGCGGTGCTGATGCCCGAACAGCCATACGCCAGCTCTTCGCCGACGATGCATTCTTCGAGGATCGATGCACCGCCGCCGCCGAAATCGAGCGGAATGTTGAGGTTGACCAGCCCCGCCTTGCGCCCCTTGTCGATGATGTCGAGTGGGAATTCGGCAGTGCGGTCGTAGTGCTCGGCTTTGGGAATGATCTCCTTGCTGGCGAAATCGCGCGCCATCTTCTGGAGCATCAACTGGTCTTCGGTCAGTTCAAACGCCAGTCCGGCACTGGCAACTTTTTCCATCATGACAAAAACTCCCTAATCGCATAATCAAACCGTGATTCGATTATAACGAGTTTGCGCCAAATTGGATCAACAACTACAAGAAGGGAAAGGGCGGTTCACTCTCCGATGGATTTCGAGAATCACATCTTTAGATTTCCGCAGCGACTCGGTATGCTACGGATGCATTTCAACGGTTGGACGTAACTCTATGCTCAGACAAGCTTTTCTCGACCGCCTCGCCCAGGATGCGCCACTGCTCGCCGATGGCGCGATGGGGACTCTGCTGCACGAACGGGGCGTCGCGATTGACGCTGCCTTTGACGAACTCAACCTCAAACGCCCCGACCTTATCCTGGATGTGCATCGCGCATATGTGGCTGCGGGCGCGGAGCTGATCGAGACCAACACCTTTGGCGCCAATCGTTACAAGCTGGCGGAACACGGACTCGAAACCCGAGTCGCGGACATTAATCGCGAGGGCGCAAAGCTGGCGAAGCTGGCGACCATGTATGCGCCGCGCAAAGTCTTCGTCGCGGGGTCAATCGGTCCCCTGGGGATCGGCATAGCGCCCTATGGGCGGCTGAAGAGCGAGGATGCCCGCGCGGCGTTCGCAGAACAAATCGCTGCGCTGGCGGAGGGCGGAGTCGATCTGCTCATCATGGAGACGTTTTCCGATGTCCATGAGGTGATCGAGGCGCTGAATGCCGCGCGCGAAACCGCGCCGGATCTGCCTGTCGTCACGCAGATGACCTTCACCGCGGATGACCGCACGATGCTCGGCTACCTGCCGGGGCGCGTCGCGCGCGAACTGAGCGAGGCGGGCGCGGATGTCATCGGCGTCAATTGCAGCGGCGGTCCCGCGCAGATCGCGCGTATTCTGACGGCGATGGAGCAGTCGAACCCGCAGGGAAAGTTCTCGGCGATGCCGAACGCAGGGCTGCCGGAGGCAGTCGGCGGGCGCATGATGTACCCCGCGACGACGGGCTATTTCGCCGATTACGCGCTCACCTTCAAGGCGATTGGCGCGTCGATCATCGGCGGCTGCTGCGGCACGACGCCGGAACATATCGCCGCCATGCGCAGCGCCCTGGACGATCCCTCGCGCCCGATCCCACACATCGCTATTCTGGAAAATCTGGATGAAGTTGATGAGGGCATCACAGCGACCCATTCCGAGCTGGCGGACAAGCTGAAGCGCGGCAAGTTCGTCATCAGTGTCGAGATGTCACCCCCGCGCAGTCACTCGCTCTCACGGATGATCCAGTCCGCCGAGATGCTGCGGGACGCGGGCGCGGATGTCATCAATGTGCCGGACAGCCCAACTGCCCGGATGCGCATGAGTCCCTGGGCTGCCTGCAATGTCATGCAGTCGCAGTTCGGGATCGAGACGATCCTGCATTTCCCAACGCGCGGGCGCAATCTGCTGCGCGTGCAGGGTGACCTGCTCGGCGCGCACGCGCTGGGGCAGCGCAATCTGTTCATCTGCATGGGCGATCCGACCAAGATCGGCGATTATCCGGAGGCGATGGACAACTTCGACATCGCGCCTTCCGCGTTGATCAGGCTCGTCAAGCAGCGGCTTAATCTCGGCATCGACCAGGCGGGCAACACTATCGGCAACCCGACGGTCTATACGGTCGGCTGCGCGCTGAACATGGGTGCCCAGGAAATGGACAAGGAAATCGACCTGCTTGTCAAGAAGATGGAAGGCGGAGCCGATTTCGCGCTCAGTCAGCCGGTCTTCGTGCCCCAGCAGGTGGAACGCTTCCGCAAGCGCTACGAAGAACTGCGTGGCGAGCCGCTGCTCCTGCCGATCCTGATGGGTGTGATGCCGCTTTACAGCGTACGGCATGCCCAGTTCCTGGACAACGAAATTCCAGGGATCAACATCCCGCCAGACATTATGAAGCGCATCGAAGACGCAGGGGAGGATGCGGCGCAGGTCGGCGTGCGCGTGGCGCAGGAACTGGTGCGCGAGATGCGCGACTTCGTCCAGGGTGCCTACATTATCCCGGCATTCGGCAAGTTTGAACTTGCGGCGCAGGTGATCGAGACGGTCAGCGTGGCAGGGGTGTATTGAGTAGGGCACCGCATGACTTTATCAGGGCGCAGTGCCTTGCGCACCGACGCCTTTCACCTCAATGCTGTCTTGTCTTGATAGAACTTATGTGCTATCATTTCTCTCGCTGAGACGCAGATGAGGAAAGCAAATTCTGGGAGAACGTTTATGCTTCTCCAATTTGTGTGTGGATAGAATCGGGTTACGCTTGAGTTTATTCCGAGGGATGATGGCAGCGCAGACCAAAGTGGTGCGCCGGACACGCCGCGCTTCAGAGAGTTCACAATTGACCAGCCGCACACGTAAGCAGAACAACTCTGCGCCGCAGGGCGCGGCAGCGCGCCGCGACTTCGTGATTCGGTTTCTTCCGGCGCTTTTCATCCTGGTGATGGTCGCCACTATCCTGCTGCCACAGCTTCTTTCGCTGACGTTAGGCGCGGCAGGGCGTGTGATCACGAGCGTCCCTGGTTGGTTAAGCAACGTGTCGTTCAGTTTCCAGCCGCCTGCAATCGCTCCCCTATTTACGCCGCAGGTCGATTACTGGGCGGAAGACCTGCGTCGCTGGGGGCGTGAACACGAGGTCGATCCCAACCTGTTGGCGACGATCATGCAGATCGAATCGTGTGGTTACGACACGGTGGCAAGTAATGCGGGCGCACAGGGGCTGTTCCAGGTCATGCCGTTCCACTTTCAGACGGGCGAAGTGATGACCGACCCGGACACGAACGCGCTGCGTGGGGCGAGCTTCATCAACGAATGCCTGGGCTATGCCAATGGCGACCCTGGGCTGGCGCTCGCCTGCTACAACGGTGGCCCGTCGGTACTACGACGTGCCTTTAACACCTGGCCCGCCGAAACGCAGCGCTACTACACCTGGGGCAGCGCCATCTACAAAGACGCGCAGGCGAACCTCGGCATCAGCTCGACGCTGGGGGACTGGCTGAACGCGGGCGGTGTGTACTTGTGCGACCGCGCGTCCCAGCGCCTGGGTCTGAATTGAGGCGATCCGGGAAGCGGGATATACTGACAGTGCTGGGTTCAGCACTCAGTACTCAACACTCAGTACTCTAAGGGAAGATGACGATGGACATGCCCATTCACCTGAAGACCTTGCCACCTGAGGCGCTTGACATCCTGCGTTTCTACGCCGGGCACAGCGACAATGTCGCGCGTGCCGACGAGATCATGGGTGGCTCCGGGCTGAACGAACGTCGTTTCGGGGTTGCGCTGCGCCGGCTCGTGACCAAGGGCTATCTGGTGATGGATGGCTATCAGACCTACCGCCTGAGCGAGTCCGGACGGCGTGCCGCCAACGACCTGCGGGAGTATGAAATCCTGGTCCCGCCGGGTTCGCAGGCTGCCAGCAGCCGGCTCATCACACGCCGCATGGTGATTGTCACGCCGCGCGTCATGCTCACCGGGCAGCCGACCAACGTTTTCGTCGGCTTTGACGCGCCCGATGACGATGACATCATCCCACAGCCGCTCAACCTGCTGCTCAGGATGCAGGTCATCAATGGCGGAGAAAACATCAATCCCAATAAAGACTCGTCGCTGCTGCTTGACAATAAGCCTGCACGCCAGGTGTTTGAAGTCAGCGCGGGTGCCTTCACCAAGACACGGCTGCGCTGCTATGTCTACCAGATGGGCGATGAGGACGATGTCCCGGAAATTGTCGGCGGCATGTATGTCGATCTGAACGTCGTCGGGCAGCCCGAACAGATGGATCGCACCCTGACCGCTTACGGCGTCGATCTCCAGTTCAGCATCGTCGATTAGCGCTCGCCATCGCCTGGCGGTATCCACCCAAACGGCGTATCTTCGCCGAGATAGGTGATCGCGTTTGGCGCGGGCGCGGCATCGCTGGGCAGCAGGGGCGTCACGCGACGCAGCTCAAGCGGGGTGTTGCGGCGGCGCAGGTCACGCGCATACACGATAGTTTTTGTCGGGCGCGGGTCAACCGCGATGCGCGCTACGCCGCGCGCCAGCACATCGATTGGGATTGGCGCGATCCTGCCGAATGTCATCCACGACAGAGGGGGGATGCCCCCCATTAGCGACATGAGCTGCCAGAACAGCGCGCGTTCAGTTCCGCGAACATAGGCGATGGGCGCACGGATGATGGTGTGCTTGAGACCGATACGCTCAATATACCCCTCCGCTTCGCGCTTGGCGGCGATATAGCCTCGACTGACCCAGGGGGCGCGGGCTGCGCTCACAAAGATCATGTGGGGGACGCCGCTGCTGACGCACAGATTGGCGACATTGCGCGCGGAGATGACGTTCAGGTAGTGATGAGTCAGCCCCTGCGCCGGGTCGGCATTCATGCCGCCGACGGTATGAATGACGATCTGCTGACCGCGTGCCCGCCCTTTGAGGCTTGCCGAATTCCAGACATCCGCCGTCCACCAGCGCAGGCGCTGAGTCAGAGTGCCCAGGCGATCCTCGGCACCGGGGCGCACGAGCAGGGTCACGTCCGCGCCTTCAGCCAGCAGCGCGGACGCGATATTGTCTCCGAGGAATGATCCTCCGCCTGTGACGAGGATACGTTTGGGTGCCGATTTCATCTTGAACGCAGGACGATCCCCTTGCGCGGGTAAGACCCTAATTGTAGCCGCCCAATCGCAATCAACAATTCTCAACCGCAAGGTGAGCATTTTGATCGGTTGTGGAAATTTCGAAATTCCGGCATAATAACGCATGAGCGGCGAGGCATATGCTTCCCGCTCACGTGATGAATTGCGGTCGTTACAAACGACATGACGACAGATTGAAACCTGGAACCGTCGGGACACACGACCGACGGATGTGATGTACGAGTGCTGAAATCCGTTCACCCTGTTCCTGCTGACGCTGCGCCAGGGGTGAACCTTTGGAGAAATGCTTGTCATAAGTAAATACAGTCCCCCGTCAGTGTGATGTTCGGGGGTATTGGATTTGGCGGATTCCGCCCGCAAGCTGCGCTGCAGCGCACCGACATCTCGTCATGAAACGATGAACAGCCGTGATTCGCAGGTGGATCATGGCTTTTTTGTATCTGGGATACGGGAGCGATGCATACGATGCCGGGTGGGATCATCAGCGCGCTTGAGATCCAAAAACGGAATAAAGAGCGCGTAAACGTTTACCTTGATGGCGAATATGCCTTCAGCCTGACGTTGGATGATGCTGCTCGTCTGCATAAGGGCGCGGTGTTGAGCGACGCGGATATTGCGGCGCTGCGCACCGAAGACGAGGTGAAGCAGGCGGTCGAACGAGGACTGCGTTTCCTTTCGTATCGCCCGCGAAGTGTGCATGAGGTACGGCGGAACCTGATAGACAAGGATGTGCCGGAGCCGGCAGTTGCGGCGGCGGTCGAAAGGCTGACGTCGCTCGGTTACCTGGATGATGTGGCATTCGCCGCATTCTGGGTGCGCGAGCGCAACAACCTCAAGCCGATCAGCCTGAGGGCGCTGCGGCACGAACTGCGCCAGAAGGGCGTCCCGGACACGATCATCGCAGACGCTCTTGAAGCGGTGGATGTGGATGATGTGGCGCTGCGCGCGGCACGCAGCCAGCTTCGCCGCCTGCGCGGGAGCACACATCGTGGTTTCCGCGAGAAGCTGTTGACCTTCTTGCAGCGGCGCGGCTTCAGCTATGCGGATGCCAAATCTGCTCTGCTGCGTTTGGAAGAGGAACTGGAGACCGACGAGACCTTTTTCGCGCCGGATGACGGCGGCGAACGTGACCCTATCCTGCCTGATTGAACCATTGACCCGGACAGGATACCCGAAAGGAGGATCGCGAGCGCTGCATTCCCTTGCAGCCTCGCAAACAGGACATGGAAAATTTGGTATTGGGATTGATTGGGTTGATTGTTGGCGTCGTGATCGGCATCTTTGGGCTGCTCTTTAGCCAGAATGCCCAGGGGCGCAGCCGCCGCGCGCTGGCAGAGGCAGAGGCAAAATCGATCACGGACAGAGCCGCGCTTGACGGGCAGCAGGTGCTGTTGAAGGCGGAGGAAAAGGCGAAAGTCGTCACCGACGAATCCACCGAGCTGGCGCTGCGCCGCCGCCGTGAATTGGACAAGGAAGATGAACGCCTGCAAAAGCGTCGTGAAGACCTTGATAACCGTTTTGAACGCATGGAGCAGCGCGAGCAGACGCTGAATAAACGCCAGAGCGTCATGGATCGCCAGCGGGCAGATTTGCAGAAGCTCCAGGACGAACGCACCGCTGAACTCCAGCGTATCGCGCAGTTGACCGTTGACGAGGCGCGGGCGGAACTGATGCAGACGGCGGAAAAAGACGCCCGCAACGATATGGCGCGCATCATCCGCCAGGTAGAAGCTGAAGCCCGCGAGGATGCCGATAACCGTGCGCGCGAGGTGATCGCGCTGGCGGTGCAGCGGCTCGCCAGCGAGCATGTCAGCGAGATTTCTGTGAGCGTCGTGTCGCTGCCCAGCGACGAAATGAAGGGGCGCATCATCGGACGCGCCGGGCGCAACATTCGTTCGTTCGAGCTGGCGACGGGCGTTGATGTCGTGGTCGATGACACACCGGAAGCGATCACGATCAGCAGCTTTGACCCGGTGCGCCGCGAGGTTGCTAAGCGCGCGATGGCGAAGCTCGTCACCGATGGGCGCATTCATCCCGCTCGTATCGAGAAACTGGTCGAAGACGCGCGCGGCGAAGTCGATCAGATCATCCGCACAGAGGGTGAATCCGCTGCTTACGTGACTGGGATCGCCGGGCTGCATCCGGAAATCCTCAAGCTGCTCGGTCGGCTCAAGTTCCGCTACAGTTACGGGCAGAATATGCACGCCCATGCCATCGAGACGGCGCACATCGCCGGGATGATCGCGGCTGAATTGGGCGCAGACGTCCAGATTGCGAAGGCGGGCGGCTTGCTGCATGACCTAGGCAAGGCAATCGACCACGAAGTCGAGGGAACTCACGCGCTGATCGGTGCTGAATTCTGCAAGCGCTACGGCGTGACGGCGAAAGTCATCAACTGCATCGCCGCGCACCATCACGAGGTCGAGCAGGAATGCACCGAGGCGTACATCGTCGAGGCGGCGGATGCCATCAGCGGCGCGCGTCCGGGTGCACGCCGAGAAAGCCTGGACGCTTACGTGCGGCGTGTGCGAACGCTGGAGGAGATTGCCAACAGCTTCGACGGCGTCGAGCAGAGCTATGCGCTGCAGGCAGGGCGTGAGGTGCGCATCATCGTGCGCCCGGAACAGCTCGACGACCTGGGCGCGCTCCAGCTTTCGCGCGAGATCGCTAAGAAGATCGAGGAGACGATGCAGTATCCCGGTCAGATCAAGGTGCAGGTCATCCGCGAAACCCGCTCTATCGAATACGCGAGATAATGCGTACGAGGTGCGCGGTGCGTAGTGCGAAAGAACAGGTAGCCGAGCGGTACCTGCCGACGTCTTTGTTAGTTCGCACCACGCACTTCGCACTTCGCACATTCCTCTCACACAGGTGGTTACCTGACCTATGAAAACCATGTCATTTGCGTTTGGGTCGCGGCGTTCGATGGTCGTCGGGCGTCGCGGCATGGTTGCGACCAGCAATCCGTTGGCGAGCGCCTCCGGGCTGGACATCCTGCGCCAGGGCGGGAATGCGGCGGACGCCGTGATCGCTGCGGCGGCAGTGCTGAATGTGACAGAGCCTGCCTCGACCGGGATCGGTGGTGACTGCTTCGCACTTTACTATGATGCGGCGATGCGCAAAGTGACGGCACTGAACGGGAGCGGGCGCGCGCCAATGGCGCTGACGGCGGAGTATCTGCGCGACAAGGGCTATGCGACCATGCCGGAGCGCAGCCCGCACGCGGTGACGGTTCCCGGTGCGGCGGCAGGCTGGCAAGATCTCCTGGCGCGGCATGGCACGATGCCGCTGAAGCATGTGTTGGCGGATGCCATCCGTTATGCCCGTGAAGGCTACCCGGTGCACCCGGTCTTTGGCGAGGCGTGGGGGCGCTCGCAGGCGTTTCTGCTCGCCAGCCCGCATACGCAGGACTATCTTCCCGGCGGGCTTGCTCCCCACATCGGGCAGATGGTGCGCCTGCCGAGCCTGGCACGGACGCTTGAAGCGGTGGCGGAGGGCGGCGCGGAGGCATTCTACCTGGGCGAGATTGGCGATTCCATCGTTAGGACCCTCAACGCGCTCGGCGGTGTGATGACGCATGAAGACCTCAAGGCACATCGCTCCACCTGGCATGAGCCGATCTGCACGACCTATCGCGGCGTGACGATTTACGAATGCCCACCCAATGGGCAGGGGCTGGCGGCGCTGCTGGCGCTCAATGTCGCGTCAGGGTTCGAACTGAGTTCGCTGCCGCCCGGTTCGCCGGAGCGCCTGCACCTGATGATCGAAGCGATGCGGCTCGCCTTCGCCGACGCACGCGCCTACATCGCTGACCCGGAGATGGCGGACGTGCCGACCGAGGCGCTCCTCGGCGCAGGATATGCCCGTCAGCGGCGCGCGCTCATCCGCTACGACCGCGTGCTGCCGCTTCCACAGGCAGGGTCACTGCCCGGCGGCTCGGACACCGTCTATCTGTGCGCGGTCGATGGCGAAGGCAACGCCTGCTCGTTCATCAACAGCCTATATATGGGCTGGGGCAGCGGCATTGTGGCGCGGGGGACGGGTGTTTTTCTGCAAAATCGCGGGGCTGGCTTTTCGCTGGAAAGCGGGCATCGCAATGAAGTCGCGCCGGGCAAACGCCCGTACCACACCATCATCCCGGCGATGGCGCTGCGCGGTGACGCGCTGTGGGCGGCGTTTGGAGTCATGGGTGGTTTCATGCAGCCGCAGGGGCACATGCAGGTCGTGAGCGCCATGCTGGACGACGACCTGAACCCGCAGGAAGCGCTGAATCAGCCGCGCTGGTGTCTGGAAGCAGGCACGGCGGACAGCGTGCTGGCACTGGAAGAAGGGGTGCCGCTGGCGACGATGGCGAAGCTGGCAGAGATGGGACACCAGGTGCGTCCGGTCAGCGGGGCGGGGCGCGGCGTGTTCGGCGATGGGCAGATCATCCGGCGCGATGCCGAGACAGGTGTGCTTTTCGGCGGAAGCGACCCACGCAAGGACGGGCAGGTGGCAGTCTTTTAGGGTAGGGGCGAACACATAGGTTCGCCCCTACGGCAAGTCCGCGACCTGCACGAAGCGGATGAGGACGACGTTGTTGTCGCAGGCGGCGCGCGTCAGGAAGGTATACGGCTCGGAGAGCGGCGTCACGCCGTCCGCAGCCAGCACCTGCGCGGCGAATGGGCGTTCTTCCGCGCTCGTGCCAACCTGTACTAAAAAGCCGCCCGCGCCATACAGATTGTTGCTGCCGCTCACCAACCGTGTATCGACCTCTTCTCCAGTGATCCAGACCGTGTAGCCATTGAGCGCCTGACCCTCAAAATCGACCACTGATCCTGCAATGCCGCTGTAGCTGCATCCCTCCGTGCCCGCGTTGGCGATGTAGAGCGCACGGTCGCGCAGCAGCGCGAAGGGCGGTGGAGGCGGCGTGGCGCTCGGCGTGCCCGCGAGCAGGGTGGCGGTCAGGTCAGGCGTGCCCGCGATGCCTTCGGTCGGCACGACAGGCGCGATCTGGTCGAGCGGCAGCGGCGTGAAGGTCGCGCTGGGGCGCGCGGTTGGGCGCGGCGTGGCGGTTTCGGTCGGCGGCGGCAGCGGCGTCTGCGAGACGACCAGCGGCGGCAGCAGCGGCGGCGCGAGCGGGTTGAGTGGTGAGTACGGGTTTTGCCAGATGTAGACGAAATAAACCGCCAGCCCAAGCGTCGCCAGGATGAACAAGCCGGCGATCAGGTCGCGGCAGGGAAAACCTCGGCGGCGGGGCAGAGTTGCTGTTCGCGGCGCTGGTTTGCGCGCCCGACGCTGCTCATCCGGGAGCGCGGGGAAGCGCTCCTCATCGGGTCGTGTTCGTCGGCGCGGGGGTGGCGGGGCGGCTTCGTCGGGCGCGGCGGATAGTTCGGACGTGGGGTGCTCATCCGCATCCTGCGAGGCAGGCGGAAGATCGCGCGATTCAATGCGGCGCTTGCGCGCGCGCGCATCGACCTTTCGTTTGTCCGCTTTCTTGCCGCTGCCGAATTCTTCCGCCATCGTCTATCCCCCGGGTTACAGCGGGCGGTTCTGGATGAAATTGACCAGCGCCAGGTTGCGCGTGCAATCGCCAGGAAACGCGACGGTGATCTGCGGCGAGATGGTCGTGCCCTGCTCTGAAAGCAGCTCGACGACGAAGGTCGCGGGCGCACTCGCCGTGCCGACCGAGATCTCATAGCCGCCCACGCCATACAGCGTGTTGGAGCCGCTGGTGGCGAACTGGTCGAAGTTTTGCCCAAAGACATGAATGCGAATGTTGGTCAGCGGGTTGCCGTTTGAATCGAAGACCTGACCGCCGATCCCCTGCCAGGCACAGCCTGCCGTGTTGGCGAAATTGGTCGTGAAGGTGACCTGCGAGTCGCGCAGCGCGAACGGGAAGGGCGAAGGCGTGGGACCCGTCGGCGATGGCTGCGCGGTCGGCGGGGCAGTATTCGTCAGGGTCGGCAGCGCTGTAAAGGTGGCAGACGGTCCGGGTGTGATGGTGATCGTTGCCGTCGGTGGGATAACCTGAGTGGCGGTCGGCGGCGGCGTGAAGGTGGGCGGCAGGGGCGTGAAGGTGGGTGACGGCGTGATGCTGGGGACCAGCGTCTGGGTGGCAGTCGGTGTGAAAGTCGGAAGCGGCGTATTGGTCGCGGTGCTGCTGGGAGTCAGCGACGGCAGTACGATGTTGGTCGGCAGCGCGGCGCTTTCGCCCGCCGGCGCCGCCGCAGGTTGAATAAACAGGTAGGCGACCAGGGCGCACGCCGCGAGCGTCAGGATCAGGAAAAGAATGGCGATGATATTGTACAAACGCGATGCTCCGCTCATAGAGTTCCTCCGTATGTGCCCATGCGGCACCCCCTAGATAAATCTCTGGATGTTGGCTGCGGCGACCAGGCTTGCCAGCCAATCCTCAAACTGCCGCTGTGAAACCTGCGCTTTGCGTTCTTCTGGCAGCGGCAGACTGCTGCGTTCGAGCGTCTGAATAATATGGTAACCCAGGGTTGTCGGGATGGGTCCGGCGATTTGCATCTGTGCCGGGTCCAGCGAGAAGGCGATGGTCGCCAGCGCCGGATCGACCAGTTCTTCCTGCGCGAACCAGCCCAGATCACCACCGGTTTCACGACTGGTGGCATCGAGCGAGAACTGGGCGGCAAGCGCGGCGAAGTCCTCACCGTTGCCCAGCCGCGTCAGGATGTCGTTCGCTTCGGCTTCGCTGGCGACCAGGATATGCCGCGCCCGCACCTGCGGGACATCGCCGTTCAGCCCTGCCGTGACCGTTTCGATCATTCTAGAGTAGAGCAAGCCCAGTTGCACGGCTTCGCGATAGTCGCCTTCGGTGTACTGGTTGGCAGACAACCAGGACTGCCATGCTTCCGTGCCACCTGCCAGCGTTTGCTGGTTCTGGACTTCTGCATCAACTTCCGCCTGGGTCGGCACCAGCCCGCGCTGCCCGGCATCCTGGTTCACGAGTGTCTGCTCGATCAGTGTGCTCAGTACGCTGGCACGCAGCGCTGCCGGGTCGGCGGCGGTGAATTGCTGGGCGACCGCGCGATCGTAGGCGCGCAGGAAAGTGTCATAACGAATACCCTGCCCATTGACGATTGCAGCCAGCGGCAGCCCTGCCGAGTCGGTCGGGAGTGCCGCAGGGTCGATCACCACCAGCGTGGGCGGTGGGGGCAGCGGATTGGTGTTCGAGTCGGGGGTGGTTGCGCCGCTGGTTGGGGCGGCTGGCTCGCCGCTGGAACACGTGGCAAGCAGGATAGCGCACAGGAAAATCGCCCCGAGGCGAAAGACAGACGTGAATCGCTGCACTCGGAAACCTCTCAATGGTTGGAAGGATTTAGAAATGCCGAAAAGTGTACACGCACTCGACAATTATAGCTGCATTACATTTGCGCGACACGTAAGGGGATCGGAACCGGGTAATCGCATCAAAAGAGGGCAAGACGGATAATGCGGTTTATGCGGTGATCTGCGCGGCGGAGAGCTGGACGGGGGTCGAGACGTTTGGGAAAGCCAAAGGCAAGTGGCTGAAACAGTTTTTGGAGTTACCCTGCGCAATTCCTGAAAAACTCGAAAAGGTGCTTGACACGATTTTGAAACTCGTTTACTCTCTTGCCAAGTTAGCGAAAAAGTAAAGGTTGACTGTGATCCTTTTCGCCGCCCCCGTAATGTGTTGTCGTTGTTCGATGGCAAATCACCGCCGGGGTTTGTGCTGCTAACACGCTGACGATTGTTTGCGACGATGCGCCCCGGTTTGCCGGGGCGTTTCTCTTTCTATCTCCAGAGAACAACGCCTCGGTCATCACCGGGGCGTTGTTGTCCCTCCTCACGATGGATTGGAGTAGAAGGGATTTGTGATGTGTAGTGGCTGTAGTTGCTCACCGTGTCTGAACTGGCTCCCCGATGGAGCGCCGAATAATTCACTCACCCTGTGCAGAACAACCGGAGAACAATCGCAATGTCTCGCATTAAATGGTTCGTCTCGCTCATCCTGCTCCTCGCTCTGACGCTGCTCACAGCCAGTGCCTTCGCCCAGGATGCTGCGCCAGAAGTCCTTGTGACCGCCGACTGGCTGGAACAAAATCTCGAAGACCCGAACGTCCGCATCATCGAAGTCAGCGTCAACCCCGGCGTCTTTGAACGCGGGCATATCCCCGGCGCGGTCAACTTCGTCTGGCACACTGATTTCGTCAACCCGCTCGAACGTGATGTCGTCTCAGCGGAACGTTTTCAGGAACTCCTGCGCGGCGCAGGCGTGAACGATGATACAACGGTCATTCTCTATGGCGATAGCAACAACTGGTTCGCCGCCTGGGGCGCATGGATCTTCAACCTGTACGGTTTCGAGGATGTGCGACTGCTCGATGGTGGGCGCGTGAAGTGGGAGGCGGATGGTCGTCCGCTTTCAACCGATTCTGCCACCTTCGAGGCTGGCAGTGTGACTATCGGCGAAGCGGATGATGAACTGCGTGCGCTCAAGCCGGAAGTCCTGAGTATTGTTGAGGGTGAAACGCTTGCTTCGCTGATCGACATTCGTTCGCCCGCCGAGTACAACGGCGAGATCTTCGCGCCAGAAGGCGTGCAGGAGCTGGCAATCCGCGCGGGGCACATCCCGGGTGCGCTGAATGTCCCGTGGGGGCAAAACGTCAACGAGGACGGCACCTTCAAGTCGCTTGAGGAGCTTCAGGTGCTCTACGGTGGGTTGGGTGTCGATGGCTCACAGCCGATTGTCACCTACTGCCGTATTGGTGAGCGCGCTGCGCTGACGTGGTTCGTCCTGCACGAACTGCTCGGTTATGACGTGGCGCTCTATGACGGTTCGTGGACGGAGTGGGGTAATTCCGTAGGCGTGCCGGTCGAAAACCCGGCAGGTACCGTCTGGGGCGGTCAGTAATTCATGTCGGATACGACACTGGGGGGCGGCGTCCTGCGGGATGCCGTCCCCGCTTCACTAGCGTTTTCCAGAAGCGATGCGCTGCGTCTTTTGGGCGGGACGCTCGTCATAGTCGCCGTCGTGGTAGGCGCGTATCTTTTGCATGATGCGGATGGATACGGCGCGAAGTCATCGATTTCGCTGCTCCTCGGAGCGGCGCTTGGCATCACTTTTGCACGCGGGCGTTTTTGTTTCTTCTGCATCCTGCGCGATTGGATCGAAAAGCGCGACAGTACGGGGATGTACGCCATCCTCGCAGCGCTGGCGGTCGGCGGCATCGGCTACGCGGTCGTCTTTGGCGCGTTTCTGCCCAACAGCTTCAGCGGGCGTCTGCCACCGGATGCGCATATCGGTCCCGTCTCGTGGGTGCTGGTCGCGGCAGGCGGTGCATTCGGCATCGGCATGGCGCTCTCTGGCGCATGCATCAGCGGGCATCTTTACCGTCTAGGCGAAGGCTACAGCCGCGCGCCCGTCGCGCTGCTCGGCTCGGTCGTCGGCTTCGGGTTGGGCTTCTTCACCTGGCAAAGTGTCTATCTGAGCACACTGACGAATGCACCGGTCGTCTGGTTGCCCGCGATGCTCGGCTACGGCGGGTCGCTAGCGCTCCATCTCGCGCTGCTGACGATCATCGCCGTCGCCCTGCTGCGTCTCCTGCCTGCGCTGACTGCCGAAATGCCGGAGCGTCTGACGCCCGTGCGCCTGTTCAATCTGGTCTTTCGCCAACGCTGGGGTCCGCTCGTGACGGGCGCGATCGTCGGCATCATCGGCATGATCGCCTACTTCCGCGTCGAACCGCTCGGCGTCACATCGCAGATCGGGAGCATCGCCCGCACGACGCTCGACAATGCGGGACTGCTCGCCGACCGGCTGAACGGGCTGGATGGTTTCGCTGGCTGCGCGACACAAGTGGTGCAAACCATCACCGAAAATGGCTGGCTAATCGGTGGGCTTGTCGTGGGTTCGTTCGCAGTTTCGCTGATCGCCAACCGCTTTCAACCGTCTTCGCTTACGCTCAAAAGCGGTGTGACCGCGCTCGGCGGCGGCATATTGATGGGATGGGGTTCGATGCTGGCGCTGGGCTGCACGGTTGGCACGCTGATGTCGGGGATTTCGGCGTTCGCGCTTTCTGGTTGGGTGTTCGCGGCGGCGGGGATCGGCGGCGTGTGGCTCGGCATTCGACTCGGCTTGCACCGATGGGGGTAGGGCAGCGACACAGACATTCTTTGGTGGTGTGGCGAAGTGGCTAACGCGGAGGTCTGCAAAACCTCTATTCGCGGGTTCAATTCCCGCCACCACCTCTGGCAGGGTGGTTGCACCAGCGCAAAGTGGATGCCAAGTCGAATGAAATAAGCGCCATCCCTGAACTGCTGCGCTTGCTGGGTGTCTTGGGGTGTCTGGTGACCAAAGTCTACCCAACCACGCAGCTCGGCTTCTGGACGCCACCCGCCACCATTGGGCAATTGAAAATAGCTTTCACGAGAGCGACGAAAGAGGCGCACGATGCGCCTCTCCGCTCCTCGCTGGTTGGCGCGGCTACTCCTCGATGAAGAAGTCGCCCTCGGCGGCTAGCAGCCCATCGACGTACATCTCGACACTGTAACTGGCAGTGCTGAGGACGAAAGTGTCGCTGTAGGAGATGGCGAGTGGGATCTCGTAGCCCTCGCCGTCCGCGCCTGCATCCCAGGGCGCAACAATGCGCCACGATGGGTCTTCCTTGTCATCAATGAAGACCTTGATGACGATCTCCTGCCCGTCGCGCATCCCGGCATAATCGAACAACATGCTCACTTCGGAAATCCCGCTTTCAAACTCGTTGCCGATTTCGTAGTCCACACTGCCATCGTCGCCATAGATCGGCTCGCCAAAGGACAGATCGGTGATTTGTGCTTCCAGTGTGCCAGTCGGTGGCGCGCCGAGGAATTCCAGCCCGACTGTCAACTGCTTGATCTCAGTCGTCAGTTCTGCTGCCAGTGCATCCACCGCAGCCGGGTTGGGGATCAGCGCGGGATCGGGTACGCCCGTACCGTCTGCGATCAGCGAGCGAATTTCGTCCAGCCCGATCACCCCGTAGCTCAAGCCGAACCACAGCTCCGAAGATGGGGTTGTGCCTGCCTCGTTCGCGGCGGCGACTTCGGCGATGGCGGCATCCATCGCCGCACGGTAGGTGGCGCGTGCGGCATCCAGTTGACCACTGATGATCAGACTCGCGCCCAGATCGAACTGCACCCACAGCTCTGTCGGGCTGTTGGCGACCACCTGCTGCTGGAGCGCGATGGCGTCGGCAAAACGTCCCTGGTAGTAGAGCGCAACCGCGAGGTCACCCAGCATAGACGGGCTTTCGATACCCAGCGCACGGGCGCGCTCGAAGTCCTCCGCTGCCGCAACATACTCACCCAACTCGAGCTGTGCCGTCCCGCGTGCGACGTAAACCGCTGCGTAGTCTGGCTGGATCTGTGCTGCTTCATCGAAGGCGGCGCGTGCTGCGGCTTCATCGCCCATGTAGGCATAGCTGACACCGCGCGCATAAGCATCAATGGCAGCGGGGTTATCGCGCAGGTCGGCGACCGGCTCGAGGTAGGTTGCGCCCGCCCAGAGGGTGGCGACGCTCACCAGTGCAACACCAACGACGCTGAAGATCATCTGCGATGCACGGTGGTCAATCGCGGCTGCCAGACCGAGCAGGAACAGCGAGACCGCCAGGATCGTCAGGTGGACGACGTAAGCGTTTGCCTTGGTGTCCCAGGCATCCTTGACCGCCGCCGCCGCCGTGTATTCTTCGTTCAACTGCGTGACGCGCGCCAGATAGGTATCGACTTCATAGCGGGTAAAATCGACCTCGCCCGTTGCGGGATCAAAATAGGGGGGTTGCAGCAGCGGGCTGAGGGACTGCATCGACTCGGCGGCGGCGAAGTAGCGATTTGCCGCTGCGTCGTCGCCGCGCGCTTCCGCCGCGGTGGCGAGTACGTCGAGTTCGAACCAGGTTTGGTACGCCTGATTGTAATCGTAGTAGCTGCGTGTGCTGCCGCTGACATTCTGACCGAGCATTTCGACCGCCAGGCTGTTGGCGTCTCGACCTGCGCGGTCGTCGCGGTTGCTGGCATCCGACTGGAAGTAGGCGACCACTGCCGTCAGGACAGTGACGATGGCGATCAGGACGGAAATGAATCCCTTGAAGCGATCACCCATTATGCCAGCCTCCCCATTTCGATGAGGATTGTGCCGACGATGCCCGCTACAAGCAGCAAGCTGCCGACTGCCAACATCAGGTACTTGGCGTACTTCCCGACGACCTCGATCAGCGTGAACGCGATCAGGGCGACTGCCAGGACTGAGAAGGCGATCAGGAGCTGCTCGCTTTTGACACGCGCCTGATCTGCTTCGGCAAAGTTGGCGGATGGGTTAAGATCGCGCTCCTGAGCCTCGTCTGCGAACAACTGCCCCTGCTGCCTTTCGAGAGCATACGTTCCGTCGCGATTGAGATATTCGTTCGGGAATGCCTGCTGCGCTACCGTCGCGCTGTCTGTCACGTCGACCAGTTCTTCAGCAAGTGGCGCGATCTGTTCTTCGGTGGCGTCTTCGGGTTGCGCGGCGAGGTCTTCTTCTAGCAACTGCGCGAGCTGGCGGTTGCGGTAAAACTGCGTGAACGCGCCGTAGTCGCCAAAGGCGACCACCGCAGACAGCGCGCGCGTTTCATTCAGATTGATAGTGGCGCGCAAGCCTGCGGTGTCGGCATCACCCGCCGCATCGGCGGCAATCGAGCCGCGCCATGCGACAATCGCCCCGGCGACGCTGGTGATGGCGATCAACAGCGCGATAAGCGCCATCGGAACGCGAAAGCCCTGCTCTTCCGTCTTATCCATACGATGTGACCTTTAGAGAATGAAAGTAGAGGATGGTCTACATCTGTAGTGTATGGAAGGTCTGCCGAGCCATGAATTGAGGTTCGAAGTCTAAGGTGGGTTGCCGACCGTTTTCGGAGGACGCGCCATTGCGCGTCCACAAGACTTCAACTGTACATCGTCAGCTCGTGATGTCCTGCCGCCGAAACAGCCAGACACACAGCATCATCAGCCCGACCAGCCAGGCGATGACCAGGAGCGTCGAAGCTTCGACCGGCAAGGGCGTGAAACCATACTGTGTCATGTAGGGCGGCAGGTAGCCACTGCCGAACTGAGACCAGGTGCTGAGGTTGGCGAGATTGTAGCCAGGCGTGAAGAAGTAAAGCCGAAGTAGATCGGGGTTTTCGGCGATCTGGTTCAGGATGAACAGCACGAGCGCGACGCCTTGTTCCGCCAGCGTCAGCAGCACGCCGACCGCGACCGCGCCCAGGATCGAGCGTGTGAAGATGCCGCCGAGTGCGGCATAAGCGGCGGCGACCAGCGCGGCGGCGAACGCGATTGACGCCTGCGCGCCGAACTGACGCAGGAAGCGTTCAAGTTCTCCTGGCGCGAGGTCGCTCAACGCCGGGGGATAGGCGGCGCCTGCCAGCGCCGTCAGGAGACCAACGCCGATGCCGATGATCACGCACATCAACAGGAACGCGGCGAGGACGAAGACCGCCATCGTCAGGAACTTGTTGAGGATGATCGCGCTCCGCCCGCGCCGCTGGAGCAGATTCTTCCACATCTGGCGCTGGTACTCGCCGCCGAAGACATCCGCCGCGAACGCCGCCATGATGGCGCGCCCGATCTCAGTATTGATGATGACCCAGGGAAAGAGGAGTTGTTCCATCCAGTTGGGCGGTGCGTTGACGATGTTCTGGCGAAAGGTCGCGGACACGAGCACCGCAATGCCCGCGAAGACCAGCAGCATGAATGCCGAAATGGGGAAGATGCCGACGAAGGCGGCGACGGTGATGCGATTGCCCGCGATCTTGTCCCATTCCGCGCGGAACAGACTAAGCATGGTTCTCCTCCGAGGTAACGGCGAGGAAATAGTCTTCGAGCGATTGCCGCTCTGGCGCGATCTCGAAGATCTCGATGTTCGCTTCGATCAGTTTGCGGGCAATCTGCGGGATGTCTTCGCGGGCAGCGTTGACGAGGATGCCGGAATGTGTCACCTCCTGGCTTACTTCGCGTCGTGGCGCTTCCACGCGATCAACCGCCAGGACGCCAGAACCGCCAGCGACGTAATGCGTCGTCCAGTGCTGGCACAGGATGGCGTACGCTTTTTCGAGCGGCTGGGCATCGACTCGGACGCGCGCCTGCTCCGCCAGCAGCCCGCTCACCGCGCCTTCCCGCACGATTTCGCCACGCCGGATGATCGCCACGCGGTCACAGACCTGTTCGACTTCGTTGAGCATGTGGCTGGAGAGGAAGACGGTTTTGCCGTCTTTTTCGACCAGCTCGCGCACCAGGATGCGCATCTCCTGGATGCCCGCCGGGTCTAAGCCGTTGGTCGGTTCGTCGAGGATGATCAGCTCAGGCTGCCCCATCAGCGCGGCGGCGACGCCCATGCGCTGCTTCATCCCTGTCGAATATCCGCCAGCGCGGCGGTCGGCGCGGTCTGCCATGCCGACGCGCTCGATCAGCCGCGCGATCTGCGCTTTGTCGTAGGTGCCTTCGGTGCGGGCGAGCACTTCGAGATTTTGCCTGCCTGTAAGATACGGGTAGAAGGTCGCGCCTTCGACGAGTGCGCCGACGCGCTTCAGGAGCGCGGGATTGCGATAGGCGCGCTGCCCGAACAGGAGCGCTTCGCCCTGGGTGGCGCGCACGAGGTCGAGCAGGATGCGGATGGTCGTCGTCTTGCCCGCGCCGTTTGGACCCAGAAAGCCGTAGACCTGCCCGGCTTCCACCTGCAAGTCGAGATGATTGACGGCGCGCACGCGTTTCTTGCCACGCCCGAAATCTTTGGTCAGCCCGCGTGTTTCCAGCGCCAACACTGTGCTCATGACAACCCCCTGCGCTGCGGATGCGAACTGCGCCGGAAGGCAGCGCGGTAGAAGAGCAGCGTGAACAGCGCCTGCCGTGCAAAACCTGCTGACCCTGCGATCAGACTGGCGAGGTTGATGGCGTCCGGGTTGCGCAGCAGCAGCGATGCTCCTGCCGCGATCAAGCCCAGTCCGTTGACCAGGATTGCCGAGCGGATCAGGGGAGCGAGCCGCTTGAGCGTGGTTCCCTGGTCTATCAATCGCTCGCTCAACATCAGCCATCCGACGCCGACACCGCCCATGGCGACCGCCATCAGGACGTGCAGCGCGGTGATGTCCTGTGGGTGGAGATTGGCGCGACCGAGGATCAACGGGTCAGTCAGCATCAACGCGCTGGGATAGTGCAGAATGTCTAGACTGCCGATGATGCCCGTGATGATGACCAGCAGCGTGCAGACTTCGATCACATGAAAGGCGTCCGGCGTTTTGAATGCGGAAGGCGATTGCGCTGCCGTTGGCGCAATGGCAGCCTCGACATCCGCGTCCAACATGCGGCGGAAAGCGCGGTTGACGACGACAAAGAGCGCAAACGCGAACAGGCTGTACAGCAGGGTGCTGCCCATCATCAATGCGCCAACGACGACCCACAGCAGCGACGCCAGCGCTGCGCCCATCGCCCAGGCATAGCGCTGTTTCGCGAGGTGGGTCGCGCGCAGTGCGTGGGCGGTCAGGCGCGGATCACCCAGGTGCGATATTGCCAGGTGATGCGCTTCGGCGGCGCTGCTGCCGTCTGCGGTCGCGTCGTCGTAGGCATCCTGGTAGTGGGCGTTCAGCTCGTCATAGATGCGTGCTTTGAGATGCGCTGGCAGTCCGTGCGTCGCCGCGCCGAGCCACTCGCATAAATCCAGCGGGGCGCTCATGTCGCGGCTCCCCGCAGGATCGTCTCAACGGCGCTGCTGTAGCGCGACCATTCGTCAAGCTGGCGCTCCAGCATGGCGCGTCCCTCGTCCGTCAGTCGATAGTAGCGGCGTGTGCGCCCGCTCTCCTCCTGCTCGAAGGCTTCGATGACGCCCTGCTCTTCGAGATTGTGCAGCGTGGGATAGAGCGTGCCTTCTTTGAAATCGAGCACACCGCTCGACTGCTGCTTGATCGCTTTGGCGATCTGATAGCCATGACTGGCACCTTTGGAGAGCACAACCAGGATGAGTAGCGGCAGACTGCCTTTCATGTTCATGTCAAATTCCTATCCATCGATTTACGATGCATTGTAAAACGATGTTTTTGGGGTGTCAATAAAGGAACTTGCTTGCACATTTGTGATCATCGACTAAAATGGCAAGAACATGAGTACCGGATAAGAAACATCTCGGCTCTGACAGGGAAGGGCAGCCAAGATGGGGGGCTTTTCCGGTGCTCATCGTTTCTGCCCCGCGTATCTGGTCTTCTATCCGGGCTTGGCAATCATGATCACCGTGCTGGGTTTCAACCGGTTGGGCGACGGCTTGCGCGACGCGCTCGACCCCAGGCTGAACCGGTACTGACGCATGATTAACGCCGATGCCGCCTTTTTCGTGGGATAATGCCTGATAGAACAGCCACAGGTGTTATTTCCGCATGATTGAAGCCCACGAACTGACCAAAGTTTACGATCAATTCCTTGCGGTCGATCGCGTCTCGCTGAGTGTTCAGCCCGGCACAGTGCTGGCGCTGCTGGGTCCCAACGGCGCGGGCAAAACGACCAGTGTGCGTATGCTCACGTCGATCCTCGCGCCAACGTCCGGTTGGGCGCGCGTCGCGGGGTACGATGTCGTTCAGGACGCCGAGAAGGTGCGCGCCAGCGTTGGCGTGCTCACCGAACAGCACGGCTTATACGAACGGTCGAAGGCGGTCGAATATCTCGACTTCTTCGGACGCGCTTACGGCTTGCCAAAGCAGGCGCGTCGCACGCGCGCGCTGGCGCTGATGGAGCGCTTCGGACTGACCTTTGCGCTCGACAAGCGTCTGGGCGAGTACAGCAAGGGCATGAAGCAGAAGCTGGCACTCGTCCGCGCCATGCTGCATAACCCGCCCGTCCTGCTGCTCGACGAGCCAACCTCAGCGATGGACCCGCAGTCGGCGCGCCAGGTGCGCGATGCCATCATCGAGCTGCTCGGCGACGAGCGCACTTTCCTGATCACGACGCACAACCTGACCGAGGCGCAGGAACTGGCGCACCAGATTGCCATCATCCGGCGCGGGCGTATCATCGCCAGCGGGACGTTTGACGAGCTGGCGCGTCGTATCGTCGGTGACCCCGTGATGGAGTTGCGTGTAAATGGCGTCCTGAACGGACTGGCGAAGGATATCGCCGATATGGTGCAGGTCGAAGGGCAGGGCGAAAGCTGGCTGCGCTACCGTGTGCGCGAACCGCAAGTGACCAATCCTGCGCTCATTCGCCGCGTTGCCGACCTGGGGATCGACATTGTGACGCTCGCGCCCGTCTCGCAGACATTGGAAGATGTCTATCTGCAAATCATGCAGGAAGACGAATCGAAGGAAGTCGCGCATGACAGCCATCGCTAAACCCGACTCTTCGCGCGAAGCACCCGCCTGGCGTAAATCACTGGCGAACGCGCTGCTTGTTACGGAGCGCGAGGTCAAGGACAGCTTTCGTGACTGGCGCATTCTCGCGCCGATCATCATCCTGACGTTTCTGTTCCCGTTCCTGGCCCAGTTCGTTGCCGGGCAGTTCACCGATTTTGTCTCCAATTACGGCGCGGAGATCATCGGCGAGCGCACGATCCCGTTCCTGTTGATGATCGTCGGCTTCTTCCCGATCTCGATCTCACTCGTGATCGCGCTGGAGACGTTCGTCGGCGAAAAAGAGCGTCGCAGTCTGGAGCCTTTGCTCAGTACGCCGCTGACCAATACCGAGTTGTACATCGGCAAAACGCTCGCAGCGATGATCCCGCCGCTGGTTTCCAGCTACGGCGGCATGGCGGTCTACCTGGGCAGCCTCGTTCTAGGCGATCTGGCATGGCGTCCGCAGCCGATGCTCGTCCTGCAAATCATCCTGCTGACCACCGTGCAGGCGCTGGTGATGGTGACTGGGGCGGTGGTTGTGAGCAGTCAGACGACCAGTACGCGCGCGGCGAACCTGCTGGCGAGCTTCATCATCATCCCGATGACGCTGGTCATCCAGGGCGAAAGCGCCATCATGTTCCTTGCGCCGGATGCCGATTCGCCGGATGGGATTGGCTCGTTGTGGGCGATCATCTTCGGCATGATGGTGGTCGTGGGCTTGCTGCTGCGCGTGGGCAACAGCATCTTCAACCGCGAGGAACTCCTCGGTCGCATGATCGACGGCTTCAACCTCAAGCAGATCGCGGCGGGCATCTGGCGGCATATCCGTTGGGGCGATCTGAGATCGACAGAGCGGGTCGATGCTGTCGCCTGGTACCGCGAAGGGGTCGCCGGCAGCCTGCGTCGGCTGGGGCTGGCTTCGCACGTCACAGTGCTGGTGGTCCTCGTGTCTATCCTGGCGGGCATCTACGCCGGTCTTCAGCCGCAGTATCAGTTGGGGCTGCCGCGCGACATTGGCATGATGGAAGTGACGACCAACCTGGACATGGCGTCGCGCTTCTTCTTTGGCGAGCAGCCTGTCGTGATGTCGATTCTCGTCCAGAATTGGCGCGTGCTCGCCGGAGCGACGATCCTCGCTGTCTTCACCTTCGGGATTGGCGCGCTGCTCCTGACTCCCATCGTCTATGTCCTGCTGGGATACCTGCTCACGCAGGTCATCGCGGCGGGTTACAGCCCGCTGCTCTTCGTGCCGGCTGTCCTGACGCACGGCATTGTCGAGATCCCGGTCATCCTGCTGGCGACGGCTGCGGCGCTCAAACTGGGCGCGGTGGTCACGCGCCCGCCTGCAAACATGACGGTTGGGCAGGCGTGGACGCAGACGCTGGGAGATACCATCCGCTTGTGGATGGGGTTGATCCTGCCGGGGCTGGTTGTTGCTGCGGTGATCGAAGCGAACATCACGCCGCTGGTCGTTCGGGCGGTATTGGGCGGAGGGTAGGGGCGAACCTGCAACATTGCCTGCCGTACCATCTCCCGCACAAGGGCGAACGCGTGTGTTCGCCCTCACTTCTTACAGATCGTTTACGCGGCGACATCTCCTTTCTTATCCGCCGAACGTACTATGGAAACTACACTGGTCGTCTTTACGACCAATGGTATGATTCTCCGTATCCAACGCCGCTGCGTGACGGGGGAAGAACGGGATGCAGGACGATAGGCGCGAAACATTGGAACGGGCGGGCAATCGCTGGCGCGTCGAGAGTTATGTCGTCTGGCGTGGCAATCGCCCCTTCAGCCCGCCGACGGATGTCCTTGAATTTTCAGATCGGCTGCGGATTGTGGTCGAAATCGCGGGGATGCGCGCGGGTGATTTCAATGTCGTCCTCCTGGAGGGCAGAGTGGTCATCACCGGCGTGCGGGAACGCCCTACCCTCCAGGGCGTGGCGTATCATCAGGTCGAAATCGGCTATGGCGAATTTCGGGTCGAAATTCGGCTCCCCTGGTCTGTCGAACGTGATGAGGTCAGCGCCAGTTACCGCGATGGCTTCCTGCAAATCGACCTGCCGAGACGCCCGGAGACACATTTTCAGGTCGTCGATCATGCTGACGACGGCTCTACATGACAGGATGAAGAAGCGACATGGCTGACCCAAAAGACAATTCCGTCGTCATGCCGGAGGCGGATTTCGACGATTTGGAAAACCTGGAGCCTCAGGTAATCGTCAAGAACGCTACAGAGACCGGGGAGCACGAGCAAGCCGATGTTCCTCCGGAACTGCCCCTGCTGCCGCTGCGTGGGTTGGTCATCTACCCGCAGACGGCGGTACCGCTGACGGTGGGGCAGCCGCGCAGCATCAAGCTGGTGGATGAAGTCGTCAGCGGCGACCGCATGATCGCGCTGGTGACGGCAAAAGACCCGGATATGGAGACGCCCGGACCCGACGACATTTATCGCGTCGGCACCCTGGCGACCATTCACCGGCTTTTCCGCGCACCGGATGGCACGATCCGGATGCTTGTGCAGGGCATCGCGCGCATCGCGGTCGATGATTTTACGACGACCGATCCCTTCCTGCGCGCGAACGTCCATGCGGCTGCCGAGACGGTCGAGAAGTCGCTGGAGGTCGAGGCGCTGACGCGCAACGTGATCGACCAGTTCACCCGGCTTGCCGATCTCGTGCCGAGCATCCCCGGCGAGCTGATTTCGAACGCGCTCAATGTCGATGACCCGCTGCAGCTCGTCTACACGATTGCGACCTACATCCGCATCGATCTCGCGGATGCCCAGCAAATTCTCGAACTGGACAGCGTCGAGGCGAAACTGCGCCGCCTGATGACGATCCTCGGTAAAGAACTGGAAGTGCTTGAGCTGGGTCGCAAGATCCAGACTGAGGCGCAGACCGAGATGGAAAAGGTGCAGCGCGAATACTTCCTGCGCGAACAGCTCAAGGCAATTCAGCGCGAACTTGGCGAGGGCGACGAACAGATCGTCGAGGTCGAGGAATTCCGCACCAAGATCGAAGAGTCCGGGATGAGCGATGAAGCGCGCAAGGAAGCGACGCGCGAACTCGACCGCCTCTCGAAGCTGCCGACGGCGGCGGCGGAGTATGGAGTCATCCGCACCTATCTTGACTGGATGACCAGCTTGCCCTGGTCGAAGCAGACCGACGACAACCTCGACATCGCCCATGCGCGGGGTGTCCTCGACGAAGACCATTATGGGCTGAAGGACATCAAGGAACGTATTCTCGAATATCTGGCAGTGCGTAAGCTGCGCAGTGAGCGCGCCGATGAACTGAAGAGTTCCGAGACCGATTACCTGCGGCGCAGCCGAGAAGGGGCGATCCTGTGTTTTGTCGGTCCGCCTGGCGTCGGCAAGACCTCGCTCGGTGCGTCGATTGCGCGGGCGATGGGTCGCAAATTCATTCGCATGAGCCTGGGTGGTGTGCGTGACGAGGCGGAGATTCGTGGGTTCCGCCGTACCTATATCGGTGCGATGCCGGGACGCCTGATCCAGACGATCCGCCGTGTCGAAAGCCATAACCCGATCATCATGCTGGACGAGATCGACAAGCTGGGGCGCGATTTCCGGGGCGACCCGGCGAGCGCTCTGCTGGAGGTGCTCGACCCGGAGCAGAACAACGAATTCCGCGACCACTATCTGGATGTGGCGTTTGATCTCAGCCCCGTGATCTTCATCACGACTGCCAACGAACTCGACCCTATCCCCGGTCCCCTGCGTGACCGTATGGAGATCATCCAACTCAGTGGTTACACCGAGCAGGAGAAGGTCGCCATCGCCGAACAGTACCTGGTCAGGCGGCAGATTCGTGAGAACGGTTTGCGTCTGGAAGAGGTGAGCTTCACGCGCGAGGCGCTGGAACAGATCATCCGCGATTACACCCGCGAGGCGGGCGTGCGCACCCTGGAACGCGAGATTGGGCGCGCCGTGCGCAAAGTCGTGACCAAGATCGCGGAGGGCAATACGCAGACTATCGAGATCAACCCGAAGGAACTGCGCGACCTGCTTGGCAAGCCGCGCTTCGGCTATGACGAAGTGATTCAGCGTACCGACCGCCCGGGTGTGGCAACCGGACTGGCATGGACTCCGGTCGGGGGCGATGTCCTGTTCATCGAGGCGACACGTATGCCAGGGAGCAAAGGCTTCCAGTACACCGGGCATCTTGGCGAGGTCATGCAGGAAAGCGCGCGCATCGCTTTCAGCGCCGTGCGTTCCAAGGCGAAGGACCTGGGGATCTGGGAAGATTCATTCAATAACTATGATGTGCATCTGCATGTGCCGTCTGGCGCTGTGCCGAAGGATGGTCCGTCGGCAGGCGTGACGATGGCGGTAGCGCTGACGTCGCTGCTGATGGATCGTCCTGTGCGTCATAACGTGGCGATGACGGGCGAGATCACGCTACGCGGTCAGGTCCTGCCGGTTGGCGGGATAAAAGACAAGATCCTTGCCGCCAGCAGGTTTGGGGTCGATACGGTCATCCTGCCCAAGCGCAACGAAAACGACCTCGACGACTTGCCAGAGGAAGTGCGGAGCAAACTCAGGTTCGTCCTGGTGGAAAGCCTGGAAGAAGCCCTGGAAACGGCATTGGCTCCCGACCCAGCGCAAGCGTCGGCAAATGGGCAACTGGATACGACCAAGCCGAAAGCAAAGCGGAAGTCAAAGCGGCTCGCGTAGTTCGTGTGGGTGCGTTTTCAACTCAACGAAGTTTACGCATTTTGGATGTATACTAGCGTCGTTGTGAAAAGACCAGAGCGAGAGGGAAACCCCATGCCAAAAGTGATGATAGTCGATGACGACAGAACGACGATAAAACTCTTGCAGACCCTCCTTGAGCTGGATGGTTTTGAAGTCCAGACGGTCTCTCGCGGAATGGATGCCATGCCTAAGGCGCTTGCGAATCGCCCACATCTCGTCCTGATGGACTATCATTTGTCGGATATGGAGGGGGTCGATATCATCCGCGACATGCGGCGAGACACCCACCTTGCCAATCTGCCCATTGTGATGACATCAGGTATGGATGTGGAGTATGAGGCGATGGAAGCGGGCGCGTCGGCGTTTCTGCTCAAACCATTCGATCCTGAGGAGCTGCCGGTGCTCTTCAATCGCCTCTTAAGTCAATGACCAAAGTAGATGGTTGGACGGGTGCCCGGAGTGACGCAGCCTTCGGGCATTCCCTCCTTACCACCGCGATACCATAGGAAAGGCATTTGTGCCGTTCGTCGAAACGACACGGGCACTCGCATAGAAGCGAAGCCGGACCAGACTGGCACTTAACCCGCTGCATTATGTAAAGGCGCTCTGTGCGCCTTTTTGTTTTTTCAGCCGGGTACTACAGTAGACTGTAGTGTATATGAATTCAGGGATAAGGCTGATGAGTCGTGCGGAAGAAAGTAAAAGGGCTGCCATTCAACCCTATGCACCGGATTGCTGACCTGCTCGTCGCTCCCCTTCATCCCATGCCCGATGATAACCTGCGGAATCGATCGCAGGTTCTGTCTGCCATGTTCCTCGTCTCAATCGCAATGCTGGTCATCCTGCCGTTTATCATATTTGGCTACAATGCGGACACGCGAACGCAAACCTGGGTGCTCTCGATCGCGCTCTGTCTGCCCGCATTTCTGATCGGCTATCTCGTCAGCCGTTGGCGATACGGCGAGACTTCGCTCCTGATCTCAATCAGCCTTTCGATTGTGGCGGTAGTCCTGCCGCCGCTGCTGCTGGATGCCAGCCAAAGTCTGGAGAGTTTTTTCTATCTGATCGCGGGAACTGTGATCAGTGCGCTGGTTTTATCGCTGCGCAGTACGCTCTTCCTGTTCGCGCTCTCGCTGTTCGCACTCTTCTTCGGCGCGCCGTACATGCGCGGCTTGGACGCAGAGACGGTTGTGTTGGGTCCGGGGGTATTTAACCTGATGATGGGAGCACTCATCATCACGGCGATTTACCTTCTGCGTGCCGAAAGCGGACGCCAGCGACGCAGTCTTGGGGACAGCGAACGGCGCTACCGGATGATCTCTGAGATGATTTCTGATTACGCTTACCTGATCCGCCTGGAGCCGGACGGCAGAATGCGACGCGAGTGGATTACTGAAGAGTCCTATCATCGTATCACCGGCTTGGATGTCGCCGGGTTAGACCGGATGCTGGCGGAGAATTCGTGGCTGAACGAGTATCCCGCCGAACTGCGCGCCAGCGTCGACTCGGCAATGCAGCGCGCCGTTCGTGGAGAAGCGAATGAGCAGGAAATGTACTTCATCACCAAAGAACACGAGCGCCGCTGGCTGCATATCGCGCGCCAGCCCGTCCGCGATGAGAACGGGACGATCACCCATGTTCTGGGCGTGGCACAGGACATCACTGCGCGTAAGGAAGCCGAGATGCGTCTGCTCGAAAGCGAGGAACGCTATCGCACACTCTCGGAACTGATGTCTGATTATGCCTTTTTCATCCGCGTAGAAGGCGCGGAAATGAAACTTGAATGGATGACCGACTCATTTGAGCGTCTGACTGGATATCATGCAGACGAGGTCTTTCCTTCTGGGACTGCCAAACTGTTTCACCCCGACGATCTTCCCAGGCTGGTTGACGACATCGTGCATGTGTTGCAGGGAAAAGAAACCGTCTCCGAGCTGCGGATTACGACGAAAGGCGGTGAGCCAAAGACGCTGATCTACAGACGCCGCCCGGTTTGGAATGAAGATCGGACTGCGGTGACGGGCTACTATTCGGTCGTGGAGGATGTTACTGAACGCAAGCTAACCGAAGCGCGGGAACGCAAGCTTCACGTCGAGGAACAGCAGCTGCGTATGGTGCGGCAGTTTGTGCTCGCCATCTCTCACGACTTTCGAACGCTGCTGGCGAACATCGAGACCAGTCGCTATCTCGTGGAGCGCCTCCTGCCGTCCGAGGTGTTTGAGGCGGCACAGCCGAAACTTCAGCGCATTCATCATGCCGTAGAACATATCAGTAAGCAGCTAGATAATCTGCAATTGATCTCGTCACTTGCGCATCTGCATCTGATGCCGATCAATATCAACGAACTGCTGGAAGAAGTGTGTGCCCGGCACAGTGCGATGGCTGCGCAACAGGGGATCGACCTGTTCTGCACTGCCAGCCCAGAGTCTCAATCGGTCGCACTGGATCAGGACAAGATGACGACGGCACTTAATCATCTGGTCAGAAATGCGCTCGCCAATACGCCTGAAGGCGGCAGGATAGGGCTGCGGGCTGCCCTGGAGGAGGATTGGCTCGTGCTTCAGGTCGAGGACACTGGGCAAGGCATTGCTTCGGCGGATCTGCCGCACATTTTTGAGGCGTTTTATCGCAGCGATGCCGCTCGCCAGGTGGATCGGGGAGGGCTAGGCTTGGGTTTGACGCTGGTGAAGATGATCGTGGATGGGCATGGGGGCGAGGTTAACGTGCGCAGTGAAGTGGGTCTCGGAAGCTGTTTTAAGCTGCGGTTGCCCCTGGAAAAAGCCCCATAAAGCAGCACCCGCTTTGCAGAACGTTTGGAATATGAGACAATAGGTAAAATCACATCAATATTAGATAGCGATGCGTTTGTTCAACGCTTTTCTCCCAATAGGTGGAATCCCGACGTGAAATCCCGCACCCAAGATCGTTCACAATGGTATCGTATCGATCTTCATACCCATACCCCCGCTTCTGCTGATTATCAGCAGCCCGAGATCTCTTACCTCGATATTCTCCAGCGTGCAGAAATGCGCGGTATCGATATTCTGGCATTCACCGACCACAATACGGTCGCAGGCTATGCCACACTTCGCCGCGAAATTGACCAGCTCGAATTTCTGGCTGCGCGCGGACGTGCCACGCCCGACGAGCAGCGATTGCTGGCGGAATATCAACGCGTGCTCGAAAAAGTGCTGGTGCTGCCAGGCTTTGAATTCACGGCAACTTTCGGTTTTCATATCCTCGGCATCTTCCCGCCCGACACGCCCATTCGCAAGCTGGAGCACCTGCTGCTTGGGCTGCGCGTGCCTTATGAGGCGATTGAGCGCGGTCTGACGGAAGTCGGCGCGTCTGCGGATGTGCTGACGGCATACCGGATGATCCGCAACGAGGGGGGCATCGTTATCGCCGCGCACGTTAACGCCGCGCACGGTGTCGCCATGTTCAAGATCGATTTCGGCGGACAGACGCGCATCGCTTACACGCAAGACCCCTACCTGAGCGCGCTCGAAGTCACCGATCTTTCCAAGCGTGGACGCTATGCCACGACGCACTTCTTTGACGGCAGCAAGCCGGAGTATCCGCGCCGGATGCACTGCATCCAGGGGTCGGATGCCCATCGCCTGGACTCGCAGATCGACCGAACCGGCAAGGTGATCAACTTCGGCGTTGGTGAGCGTCCGACAGAGGCTCGTCTGAACGAGCGCTCTTTTGAGGGCTTGCGCGCGCTGTTCGACAGCAACGAGTTCAACACCACGCGCCCATACAGCCAGCCGCCGATGGCGGAAGATCCGCTTTCGCGCGTTCGTGCGCAGGGTCCCTCGCAAATCCAGGCGTTCTACGACTCTCCGACGCAGGCGGGCGTGCTGCGTATGAACCTGCTGAACGACATTTGCGCGTTTGCGAATGCGGATGGTGGCACGCTCTACCTGGGGTTGAGCGATGATGCGCGTCGCGTGCCGACGGGCATCGAGAATGCCGACGCCATCATTGAGCAGATTTCGCGCGCCGCCGCCGCGATGCTTATGCCGCCCGTTCAGATTGCGATGGACACCGTCGTGTCGCAGAATCGCACCATCGTACGGGTGCAGGTCTCACGCGGGGCGAGCCGCCCATATGCCTTTGACGGCAGCCGGATCTATGTGCGTAGCGGCAGTGAAACGCGGCTTGCTACGCGCGATGAGATCATCCAGATGGTGGTCGAGGGACGCGCGGGCGTTTCCGCTGCTGTTCCCTCCGCGCGTGGCGATGACCGACGACGCGAGCGTGCCGTGCGCCCCGAGCAGGAGCGACCTGCACGTGAGGCGCGTCCGGAGCGCCAACCTCGCCCTGAGCGTGAAGCAGGCGTGGAACGGCGCGAGCGCCCACCGCGCGAGGAGCGGCATCCGGTGGATGACCTGCTGGAGCAGGCATCTTCGCCGGAAGTGCGCGAGCCTCGCCCCGAACGCCCCGCGCCGCCCGAACGTGAGGTCCGCCGTGAGCGTCCGCCGCGCGAAGAACGCCATCCCGTTGATGACCTTATGGAGGCGGCAGCCCCGCCTGAAGAGCGTCTTGCACGCGAGCCTCGCCCCGAACGCGAGGCACGTCCCGAACGACGCGATTTTGATCGTCCGCGTCGTGATGAGCGCCCGCCTCGCCCAATGCGCGATGACCGACGCGAGCGCACCCGTGAAACCCCACAGCCAGAAACGGCAGGGGATGGGGGCTATACGCCGGACATGCAGCCGCGCCTGGGCGTCGAGTTGATTGCGGCGGAACCGCGCGGCGGCATCAATGTCTATACCTTGCGTGACCTGGTCACGAACGGCATTCAGAAGAATGTGACGAAGGTCGTCAAGGCGAAGCTGTGGCAGTACGCCATCAAGCAGCATGAGGCGAATCCCATCGACCTGGAACGTGTTCGCTGGAACGGCGTCTTTGGCTTGTGGCGCAAATACCGCCGCATGACGGACGTTCGCTATGACCTGGTGCTGCGCACGCCCGACGGTGCGCGTTACTTCTACGCCGTGCCGGAAAGCGAGCTGAAGGGCGGTTGGACAGTTTTCGCGGGGATGGAAGCGCTGTCGGAAGATGCGAACGTCGCTCCCGCTGTCGAAGCCGCACCGGAAGTGGCTGCGGTGCAGCCTGCGCCGGAAGCGACCCCTATCGACACTTCGGACGCGCCAGAAGCCGCTGTCGAAGCGGCCGCCGTCGATGCCGCGAGCGATGCGCCTGCCGACGTGCAGAAGAAGAAGAAGCGTCGTCGTGGTGGGCGCAACCGTCGTCGTAGTGGCAGTGCAGCGGTGCCCGCCGAAGCCGGAGCAGGCGAAGCACCCGCCGCCGAGGTTTCGGGATCTGCTGCGCCGGTGGTCGAGCCGCCTGCGCCGGAAGCAGCGCCGAAGTCCAGTAAGCCATCGCGCAGCCGTAAGCCTGCCGCCAAGGTCGCGGCAGAAGCGCCCGCGCCCGTGATCGTCGAACCTGTGAAGGAAGCGCCGAAGCCGAAGAAGAAGAGCAGCGGGACGGCGAAAAAGAAGGCGGAAGCGCCGCCTGCACCCGCCCCCGAAGCGCCGAAAGCGGACGCGCCAAAGGTTCGTTCACGCCGCGCGCCGAAGGCGGAAGCGCCCGTCGAACCACCCGCAGAAGAGGCAACGCCCGCCCGTACGCGCCGCCGTCGCGGACCGAGGTAAAGACGCTGAGTGCTGGTCGATCCTCACAAGCGAGGATCGACCGGCTCGCTTTCCAGCGCCAAAACACCGAAGACGCATTCGTGAACGCGGCGCAGCGGCTCGCGCCGGACGAACCGTTCCAGGGCTTCGATGCCAAGCGCAAATTCACGATATGCCAGCGCCCGTTTCGCGCCCAGACCGCGCGAGCGAAGCTGTGCCATCTGGTCGGGGATGTCGTATTCGGGACCGTAGATAATGCGCAGATACTCGCGCCCGCGTACCTTGAGCGCAGGTTGTAGGATGCCGCGCTTACCACGAACGATGAAATCGAGCGGCTTGACAACCATTCCTTCGCCACCCTTTTCCGTCATGTTCAGCCACCAGGTTGTCCCTTCCTGGATGCTGCTGTCGTCAGTCACATCGACGATCTGGCATTGCGTGGCTTGCAGCAGCGGATCGCCGCCCGTTCGCAGCTTATTCGCCTGTTCCATGTGCCACGTATGCGGCTTATCGACATGTACGCTGCCTTCGCTCGCCAGGACGTGGAACGGTGCCAGGCGCAGATCGTCGAGACTCATCACCTCCCAGCAGTATCGACGATATGCCGCGATGTAGTCTGTGACCTTTGCGCTGCGCATCTGATACCGTTCGAGGACAGCCGCTGCCTCCGGCAGGCGAGTCTGAGTCGCGCGAAGCAGGTCAGCAGCATGCGTAAGCGCGTGGCTTGCGACTGTACCGACGGCTGCATATTGTGTTTGCAGCAGTTCCTGCGCTTTAGCCGACCAGGGCATGAGTTCGCAGTCGAGTACCAGCCAATCTGTGTTCAGATCGTCCCAGAGCTTTGCGGTGGTGGCGGCATCGCGCAGGCGCGCCAGGAATACCACCTCAAGCGCCGGATCGGCGAAGAAGCGTCGCCCCGTGCGTGTATAAATTACGCCAATTCCCTCATCGGTGATGCCAAAGCGCGCTTGTGCCGCTGTTTCGTCTTTGCAGAGGACAACCACCGCCCGCGACCCCATATGCTTCTCTTCACAGATGACGCGAGGCACCCCTTCGGTGCGGTAGTACTCGAATGCCTGACTGGGGTGCTCAAGCAAATCGGGCAGGGTGCTGGTCGCGACCGGTGACATCGTCGGCGGTAGGTAGACCAGCCACTTCGGATTGACGGCAAATCGACTCATGACTTCGAGCGCGGCGGCGGCATTCTCTGCTCGAATCTGGATGCCGCGCTGCAAGCGTGTGTCGATCAGTCGCTTACCAATGCCATCTAGCGTCATCACGTCGGTGATGTCCAGCATATCATCCAACTGCTGCTGGGCGTTCAATCGTGGTGCCTGCTGCGCTTCTGGCAAGAATTGGCGCTTCGGCTCGGCGTACATTTGCAGCGCGGGCACGTTCACGAGTTCGCGTTCGGGGTAGCGGAGGGCAGTCAGCGCGCCTCCGAAGACGCAGCCCGTATCGATGTTGATGGTGCGGTTGAGCCATTCGGGTTCTGGAATAGGCGTATGACCGTAAACGACGGTCGCTGTGCCACGATAGTCCTGTGCCCAGTTGTAACGTACAGGCAGCCCAAACTCGTCCGTTTCGCCAGTTGTGTCCCCAAACAGGGCAAACTCTCGCACCGCGCCTGCTGCACGCCCCGCCATGCTCTCCTTCATGCCTGCATGAGCGACAACGAGGTTGCCATCGTCGAACACATAGTGGCTGATCAGCCCGTCGATGAAGGCGGCAACCTGTTCACGAAACTCTGGCGTTTCTACCTCCAGTTGTACGAGCGACTGCTCCAAGCCATGCGTGATGTTGACGTTTCGACCACGCAGCGCTTTCATCAGCTTCACATCGTGATTGCCAGGGATGCAGAAGGCACTCCCTGCTGCGACCATTCCCATGACCAGCTTCAGCACCTGCGGCGTTTTGGGTCCTCGGTCTACCAGGTCGCCCAGGAAAACTGCACGGCGATTTTCGGGCGGTGTGACGTCATGACCATCAGGATCGACCGTATAACCGAGCCGCAGCAGCAGCGCGACCAGTTCATCGTAGCAGCCATGAACGTCGCCGATGATGTCAAAGGGACCCTTCTCATCGCGCTTGTTGTTCCACAACCGATCACGAACGAGCATGGCTTTCGCGATTTCTTCCTCGGAGCGCAAAACATGGATGTGGCGGAAGCCTTCGCGTTCGAGCGTATGGAGGGATGCCTTCAAGTCGCGGCGCTGACGGTGGATGACATGCGCACCAAACTGCCGATCTGGGCGCTGGCGGTTGCGCTCGATACAGACGCTGTCTGGCAGGTCGATGACGATGGCGACAGGCATGACGTAGTATTCGCGCGCGATGCGCATCAGTTGCGTGCGGCTTTCCTTCTGCACATTGGTGGCGTCGATCACAGTCAGCCGCATGTTCTTGAGCCGCTTGGCGGCGATCAGATGCAGCACATCGAAAGCGTCGCCGCTGACGGATTGGCTGTTCTCATCGTCACTGACGACACCGCGATAGTAGTCGGACGAGAGAATCTCGAACGCGCTGAAGTGCTGGCGCGCAAAGGTCGATTTGCCGCTGCCGGAGGCACCGATCAGCACGACGAGGGCAACTTCCGGGATATGAATAGTGGTCATGCTGCGTCTCCGGTGCAGGTGAAGATTGCCATCTGACTGGGCGCGCCAACAAGCGCATCTTCTGTGCCAACAGGCAAATAGCGGACGTTGTAACCAAAGCGCGCGCAGATCGACTCTGCCCACGCCTGGAACTCCGCGCGCGTCCATTCAAAGCGATGATCCTTGTGGCGGAACTGTCCGGCGGGCAGGCTTTCCCACTTCACGTTGTATTCGCGGTTGGGCGTCGTCAGTACGACGTGAGTTGGGCACGCATAGCCGAAGATGGCGCGCTCGAACGCCGAGAGGCGAGGCGGGTCGAGATGCTCGATAACTTCCACAATCGCCGCAGCATCATAGCCTTGTAAGCGCGGGTCAAGATACATCAACGACCCCTGAATGAGCTGGATTTGCTCGCGTTTGGGCGTAGAGAGCTGCTCCAATCGCAGGCGTTCAGCAGCGATTTGCAGCGAGCGGTGAGAAACATCCATGCCAAGGATGTCACCGAACTGCGGTTCGCGGAGCATTCGGGTGAGCAGCTTGCCTTCGCCGCAGCCGAGATCGACCACACGCCGCGCGCCAGATGCCTTGAGCGCCGCGATGACCGCGCCCAGGCGCTGACTGTGCAGATCGATTTTCTCTTCGACCACGCTCTCTTCCTGGTCCTTTTTGGCGACGGCGTCGTCTGCATCGGGGGTATCTTCAGCGACCAACCGCGAAAGCGCGCTCTGCATCAGGCTGCGCTGGTTCTTCAGATACCGTTGGGTGATGAGCAGTTTGGCGGGATGATTCGCCAGCCAACCTTCGCCACGTCGCAGCAGTTTCTCGACCTCATCTTCAGCGACAAAGTAGTGCTTGTCGTTGTCCAGCACAGGAATAAGGACGTACAGATGCACCAGCAGCTCGCTCAGGCGAATCGTGTGGCGCAGGGTAAGTGTGTAGTAGCGACTTTCCCCCCATGTCGGGAACGCTTCATCAAGAGAATAACGTTCAACTTCTATTGCATAGCCCAGCGGCTCGAACAGATCTCTCAGCAGCTTTTCGCCACCTTGTGCAGGCAGACCGACGACGGTTGCCTCAAGCGGGATCGCGGTCGCAGCGAGTTCTGGTCGGTCTTTGCACTTGCCGCTCAGCGCGGAACCGTAGACCTGGGCGATGGCGACACTCAGAAACGACGAGGAAGCATAAGGGCGGTCATTCACATACTGCTCCAGCCCCATGCTGTTCTCTCGTCGTACCAGACCGACCGCATCAATATCCAGAAGCAGAGTCGCTATGCATCCGTGTTCATCGGCGCGCGGGTAGAAGACGTGAGCCTGACCGAAACCCAGATCAAACGTTTGTACCTTGGCAGGATTCTTGTGCAGCAGGTAGCCAAGATCGGTGGCAGGCGTGTATGTCGTCGAGAGGGTCAGCAACATGGTGACTAGCCTTCTTACGTGTTGACGCAAGAATAGTATTTAACTCTATAAGGTTCATAAAGGGTAAATTGTGGGCGTCAGTCCGCCTCGACCGGGTACGCATCGCGATCCAGATCCGCATCCGCCAGCGCTGCCGGGTCGCCGAGCGGTTCCAGATGGGTGATGACGTGGGCGCGCGGCACGGCGGCGCGGATGTCCTGCTCCAGCTTTTCGAGCAGGTTATGTCCGCGCTGCACCGTCCAGCCTGCTGGCACCAGCACATGCAGTGTCACGAACTGGCGCGCACCGGCATCGCGCGTGCGCAGCGCGTGGAAGTCGATCCCCTGCTGGCGATAGCGCGTGAGGATGATTTCGACCTGCGCGCGGTCCTCTGGTGAGATCGCCGTGTCCATCAAGCCGCTTGCCGAACGGCGCACCAGCCCGACGCCCGCCCATAGAATGTTCAGCGCGACCAGCAGCGCAATCGCCGCGTCCAGCCAGACCCAGCCGGTTACGCCAACCAGGAAGACGCCGACGATGACGCCGACCGAGGTATAGACATCCGTCAGCAGGTGGCGGGCGTCCGCTTCCAGCGTGATCGAGTTGTACTCGCGGGCAGCGCGCAGCAGGATGAACGCGACGCCCGCGTTGACGACCGACGCGGCGACCGAGAGCACCAAGCCGATATTGACATCGTCCAGCGGCTGCGGATTGATCAGGCGTTCGATGCTCGTCACGGCGATACTGGCTGCCGCGAAGAGGATGAGCGTACCTTCGACACCGCTGGAAAAATACTCCACTTTGTCATGCCCGAACTCGTGCTCGTCGTCAGGCGGGCGGGCGGCGATGGTGAGAGCACCGAGCGCGATGATGGCGGCGGCGAGGTTGACGAACGATTCGAGCGCATCGGAGAGCAAACCCACCGATCCGGTGAGAAAGTAGGCAAGTGTCTTCAGGACAATGGTGATGATCGCTGCCAGGATCGATAGCCAGGCATAACGAGTCAGTGATTTTCGAGAGGTCATGAGTTACTCGGCGAACTATCATTACAGTGAAGCCGCGAAGAACGCGAAGAACGCGAAGATCAGATGTCTCTACTCCGCGTATTCTGCCAGCACGCGGCGCGCGATGACGAGGCGCTGAATTTCGCTCGTGCCTTCGCCGATGCTCATCAGCCGCTGGTCGCGGTAGATGCGTTCGACCGGGTATTCGCGGCTGTAACCATACGAGCCGTGAATCTGGATGGCGTCGTGGCAGACCTTTTCCGCGACTTCGGTCGCCTTCAGCTTACCCATCGCGGCGGCTTTGGCGTAATCGCGCCCGTTGTCCTTCAGCCAGGCGGCGCGATAGATCAGCAGGCGCGCGGCGTCGATCTCCATTGCAGCGTCGGCAATCTTCCACTGGATCGCCTGGTGCTCGCTGATCGGTTTGCCGAAGGCGCGGCGCTGCTTTGCGTAGCGGGCGGCTTCGTCCAGCGCTGCCTGCGCCAGCCCAATCGAGAGCGCACCGATGCCGATGCGCCCGTTATCCAGCGTCATCATCGTCTGCTGGAAGCCGCGCCCGACCTCGCCCAGCACGGCATCCGCCGTGACGCGCACGCCGTCGAACGAGAGCATATGGGTGGGCGAGCCTTTCAACCCCATCTTCTTTTCCGGCGGGTGGATGGTGAAGCCGGGTGTGCCTGGCTCAACCAGGATCATGCTGAAGCCGCTCGTCCCGGCGTCCGGGTCGGTGCGCAGCAGCACGGTGATAACGGGCGCGAGGCTGGCATTGGTGATCCACGCCTTCGTCCCGTCGATGACCCATGAGTCGCCGTCACGCGCAGCCCTGGTTGCCACGCCGCCCGCCAGGTCGCTGCCCGCCCCCGGTTCCGTCAGCGCCAGCGCGCCGAGCGTGTCGCCACTGAGCAGCCTGGGCAGGTATTTCTCGTGCTGCGCGCGCGTGCCCCAGCGCACGATCGGCATGACGCCCAGCCCGTTGTGCGCGGCGAGGCTGAGTGCCGTCGATCCGCAGGCTGTGCCGAGCGCTTCCATGGCAATGACGACGCTCAGGCTGTCGAGTTCCATGCCGCCAAACTCGGCGGGCGCTTCCATGCCGAGCAAGCCGACATCGCGCATCTTGCGGATGCTCTCCCAATGCAGCGCGCCCGTCTCATCGACCTCGCGGGCGTAGGGTTTGATCTCACCCTCGCAAAACTCGCGCACGATCCGCGCCCACATTTTGTGCTCTTGCGAAAGGTCGAAGTCCATCGGATTACCTCGGATGTTGGTGACGGGAAGTGGGTCAAGCATCCCTTGACTGAGATTATAGCACTGCTTAACTGCCTTAAACCCGCTTTTCCATCACCCTCTCAACTCACCTGATTTGAAGATGGTCGCAATGCCCGGAAACGCTCTGCCCTCAGCCACTTTTGCTCGCTCATCACTGAGAAGAGAGGAGAGTGCTGAATAACGAGGAGATGCTTCCATCCCGAACCTCACCCCCGTCCCCTCTCCGCACGCGGAGAGGGGGGCGATTCTCGCGGTTGTCGAGTCGATGCGGGGTGAGGTTCATGTCCGCGAAATTCAGCACTCCCGAAGAGTGTTCGTACTTGCCAGAGGACGAATTCAGCGGCATATTCGAGCGACTGCTCGTAGAAAGGAAAAATTCTGTGTTTTCGCAAAACAATGTTCGTAGACTGGTCTATCTTCTTGTTCTCTCAATCGCATTGGTGTTGGCTGGCGGTTTCCTGGCATGGTGGACGCAAACCAGCGGTGGCAGCATCACTATCCAGGACGTGCGCTTTACAGGAACGAACGGCACGCAGATGAGCGCGCTGTTGTATATCCCGCCAGGCGTGACGGCAGAAAATAAGGCACCCGGTATTCTCGCGGTACATGGTTACATCAACTCGCGTGAGACACAGGCCGGCTTCGCGATCGAGTTTGCGCGGCGGGGCTACGTCGTCCTCGCGCTCGACCAGACTGGACACGGTTATTCCGACCCACCCGCGTTTGCCAACGGGTTTGGTGGTCCTGATGGGTTGCGTTATCTGCGCTCACTGGACATCGTAGACACCAACAACATTGGCTTAGAGGGGCACTCGATGGGTGGCTGGACTATCCTCGCGGCGGCGATTGGTGCGCCTGATGATTATCGCTCAATGGTGCTGGAAGGCTCCTCGACGGGCGCGCCGTTCGCCGCCGATGGCACAGCGACCTGGCCGCGCAATGTGGCGATGGTCTTCAGCGAATGGGATGAGTTCTCGTCATTGATGTGGGGCGTTGATACGCCGCCGCAAATGGTGGACACTGATAAGCTGAAGACGTTGTTCGATACGACCGAAAGTGTCGAAATCGGTAGATTGTATGGCTCGATTGCTGATGGCACGGCGCGCCAACTTTATATGCCGCGAGGCACGCACCCCAACGATCATATTTCGACAGAAGCGATTGGCAATGCGATTGAATGGATGCAGCTTACGCTTGAGGGTGGCAATGGACTAGCACCTTCAGATCAGACCTGGTACTGGAAGGAAATTGGCACGTTTATCGCCTTAATCGGCGGCATCTTGTTCATCTTCCCGGCAGGCGCGCTGCTGCTGCAAAGCAACCTGTTCAAAGACCTGCAAGCACCTCTCCCCACCAGCAAAGGTGCCACAGGAATGGCATGGTGGGTCGCTGCGGCGCTCACGATTGCTATCCCGGCACTCAGCTTCTTCTGGTTACAGAATAATGGCAACCAATGGCTGCCCGCCAGTGCCTTCTTCCCGCAAACGATCACTACAGGAATTATGGTCTGGGCGGTGGGAAATGGCTTGATTACGCTGGTGCTATTCCTTGTCTGGCATTTCACGTCAGCACAAAAAGCAGGCGCGACGAAGGAAAGCTATGGCGTGAGCCTGAATCTACGCGTAATTCTAAAATCGCTCGCTCTGGCCGTTTGCGTAATTTTTGGCGTTTACATGCTGCTGGCGATTTCGGACTGGATGTTTAAGACGGATTTCCGGTTGTGGGTAGTGGCGCTGAAACCGATGAACTTCCTGCAATTCCACATCATGCTTGCGTACCTCATTCCATTCACGCTGTACTTCTTAGTGGCGAGTACGGCGATCAACGGTCAATTGCGGCAAGCCAACGCCGACGGTTCGCCCGTCCCGCTGTGGCGCGCGATGTTGGCTAACGCGGCACTGATGGCAGGGGGAATCGTCATTCTGCTGATTATCCAGTACAGCGTCCTGATGAGTGGGAATCCGCTGCCGCTGGGTGAACCGCTGCTGACGATCGTGGCGATTCAGTTCGTGCCGCTGCTGGCAGTCGTAGCGTTTATCCTGACCTACTTCTTCCGCAAAACAGGACGGATTTACGTGGGTGCGTTCATCTGCGCGCTGTTCATTACATGGTATATTGTTGCCGGACAGGCGATTCAGTTCGCGATGTAAATCGCCTGCGCAGAGCGTTCAGGACGGCATGCTGCCTTGCCTTTCAGGCAGCGTGCCGTCGAATGGCAAAGGCTGAGGACTGTCGGTTGGGTGGTCGATCATCGTTTGATTTAGATCCTGGGGCTGTACGATATGCCGACCTTCAACCAACGCCTGGGCTTCACGCGCTACGAAGCGGACGAGTACTATCAGCGTGCGCTTGACGCCTTCAAGAAGCGCGACTTCGACGCGGCGATAGACGCGATGAACGACGCCATCAACCTGCTGCCGAGCAAGGCGGAGTATGTGGCGGCGCGCGGATTCATGTTTCTGGAAGATGGCGAGCGGAAGAAGGCGCTGGAAGATTTTCACTCCGCGCTGGTGATCAACCGCTATGAGATGCTGGCACATTACGGGCGCGGGCTAATCGCCTACAAGGATGGCAACTGGGAAGAGGCGCTGGCGCACTTCAAGGACGCCTATTATGCCGACCAGCAGCGCCCGGAGACGCTGCTCTACCTGGGCGCGACCTACTTCCAGCAGAAGGACTACGCCAACGCGGTCAATCATGTCGAGCGGGCGCGGCAGATCTTCGAGGCGGCGGGCGACCGGCGCAAGAGCGAGGCGGAGCGCTGGCTGCGCGACATCACGAAGGCGCTGCAAAAGAGCGGCGGCGGGCTGCTGGGCGGGGGCGGGGAGCGGTAAAGGCTACACTGATACTCGACCATGTGCGATGACCGCATTTATTTCTGAATCGTTATACCGTTCCGCGATGTACTTAATCTCGGCGAAGATTGCCTTGTAGAGTTCAGTAACTTGCTCGTCGGCAGGTAATGTGCATTCGTAACGGACATGTGCCTGAGTCCCCTCACTGTAGATGTGAACTGAAAACCGAAGAGAGCTACCATCGAGTGCGAGCTTGTATGCGAAGGGTGGCAGCAAGTTCACGGTCCTAAGGTGACCCGCCATGACAGGGTATTTGACCTGGATGAGGCGACAGGAGTTCGGCGCAACAAAGTTGCAGCTCTTGTAGCTTGCTGCGAGGATCATTTCGCGATAGTCGATTGTCGAATCGCAGAATTCCACATCCTCTTCTATCGTTGCAGTCAAGGTCTGGAGATGTATTCCGATCAGGTATATGTTTCTTGTAAACACGTATGGAAACTCGGCAATCCATATCGTATCGACCTCAATAACTGTACCGTCTGTCAATTCTTGCCAGCCATAGCTAAAGCTTTTGATTCCCAGTGCCTTTGCCACCATCTCTTTGACGGCATCAGGTACATCGTTCATTTCGTGTCTCCCTATAGCCCCAACTAAAGATGGCTGACATGTAGCATAACATGGGTGAGATGGTGATTGTTCGATGAATGGCGTCCGCTGCACTCAGACACACGAGTCTCTGACAAGTTAGGCTGTCTGGCTCACGTCAATTCCATTTACCTGAATAGTATAGAATGCGACGAGCAAGAGGTCGCAGCCTATGCCCCCATTCGACTATTCGCAGGACTTTGAGCAGATCGACTTCCGTAAGCATCCGGAGAAGTACCGCGTCGGCAAGGGCGAGCAGGGCGTGCTGCTCGTCGAACCGTACAAGTCGGAGATCCTCCCGCACTGGCGCATCCGCACGCCGGAGATCGCGCAGCAATCCGCCGAGAAGATTTTTGCGCTCTTTCTGGCGTACAAGGCGGCGGGCGATTTCGTCGGCATGGATATGGCGCGCAAGTTCCTCCAGATGGGCTATACGCGCTCGCGCCGCTACGCCAACCACAAGAGCGGTCGTAAGTACGCGCCGGATGGCAGCGTGCTGCGGCGCGACGAAGACCCGGTCAAGGCGGAGTGCGCGCGCATCTTCTACGACACCTACCTGCGCGCCAGAGAAGACGCCGATTATGCGCGCATGAAGCGGGAACACCAGCAGAAGTATGGATGAGAAGGCGTAATGCGGCGGACGGTAGGGGTGCTGTTTCATGTTTCGCCGACGCTCATCTTGCGACGCCAGGGCATGAAATGCCCCGGCTAGTGGGAAAACGCCCCCTTCGGGGGCTGACTTGACGATGAGCAATATTCAGCCTGCGCAGCAGGCGCTTGTTTTGTAGCCCGCCCATTTCATGGGTGGGCGGACGAACTGTGACAAGTGACGCACTACGCACAGCATGTGGAGCAGTGAACATTGCGCCCGCTCGCTTGCTCCCATCTTGAACGACCGGGGTGAACCCTAATCCTCTGTGCTATACTTCTCGCCATTCTGTACCCTGAGAGCATGGCATGGATTCCGCACAACTGAGCTTTGTCCCGATTTTGATCGTCGGCTTCGTCGCCTCCCTCAGCCTGACGCCTGTCTCGCGCGCTATCGCCATCCGCCTCGGCATTGTCGATAAGCCCGCCGCGCGTAAGCTGCATGTCGAATCGACGCCGCTGCTGGGCGGGCTGGCGATCTACGTCGCGCTGGCGCTCTCGCTGCTGCTGTTCAGCCCGCCGCAGCATGTGGTCGAGATGGGTGCCGTCCTCAGCGGCGCGGCTTTCCTGGCGCTGGTCGGCGCGTTCGACGACAAGTACAACCTCGGCATCCGCCTGCGCTTGATCGCGATGATGATCTCCGCGCTGGTGCTGGTCGTGGCGGGTATCCATGTCCAGTTGTTCAATAATCTCTGGCTGGACATCCCGATCACGATCCTGTGGGTCGTGACGGTGACCAACGCCGTCAACTTCAACGACAACATGGATGGTCTTGCCGCCGGGCTGAGTGCGATTGCCGCCGCCTTCTTCATGATCATCGCCTTTTCGCAGTCACTCAGCCTGGTCAGCACGCTCGCCGCCGGGCTGCTCGGCAGCGCGGTCGGCTTCCTGATCTACAACTTCAACCCCGCCAGCTCTTTCATGGGCGATATGGGCGCGCTCGTCCTCGGCTTCGTGCTGTCCGTGCTGGGGATCAAGCTCGAATTCGGCACCCAACCGCTCGGCGTGACGTGGATGGTGCCGCTGCTGGTGCTGGCGCTGCCGCTCTCGGACATCTTCCTGGTCGTCGTCACGCGGCTGCGCGAAGGGCGCTCGCCGGCGCAGGCGGGCAAAGACCACACCTCGCACCGGATCATGAGCCTCGGACTCAGTCAGCGGCGTACTATCTTCGTCCTCTACGCTTTTTGCGCCATCTTTGGCATCCTGGCGACGATTGTCAGTCTGGCAGAACCGCAGGTTGCCTGGGGGGTCGGCATCAGCGGCATCGTCGCGCTGGCGATCTGGCTCGTGCTGATGGCGTATGTGCGTAAGCGCTACCAGCGCAAGTAGGCGCGTGCATGCAAATTCTCCACATCATCAAGGCGACGGGCATCGCCGGAGCGGAGCGGCATCTGCTGCTGCTGCTGCCTGCGCTGCGCGCGCGCGGGACGGATGCCCGCCTGCTGCTCCTGGAGGAGACGACACGCCCGCAGGACGACCTCAGCGCCCAGATGCGCGCGCTGGGCGTGCCGACTGAGCGCCGCGTGATGCGGAGACACCTCGACCCCATGCTGATTCCCTGGCTGATTGGCAGATTCCGCAATGAACGCCCGGCATTGGTTCACGCGCATCTCTCGCACGCGCAGTTGTACGCGATTCCGGCGTCAAAGCTGGCAGGGGTGCCGGTCATCACGGGTCATCACAACGACGACCCCTTCATTCGCCGCTTCCCGTTTCGTCAGGTCTATCGCCAGCTCTGGCGGATGACGGCAGGGGGCAGCGCGATCTCGTCGGCGGTTGCGGAATTTTGCCGAGAAATCGAGGGGGAAAGCGCCGACCGTCTGTGCGTCATTCGTTATGGCATGGACGTGACCGAGGATGTGACGGGACAGGCGGCGTCGCGCGCTGCGCTGCGCACCAGTATTGGCTTGCACGCCGATACGCCCGTCATCGGCTGCGTCGGGCGGCTGACCGAGCAGAAGGGGATGACCTACGCGATTGATGCTTTCGCCCGGGTGCATGCGCAGCATCCCCAAGCCGTGCTGCTTATCCTGGGCGATGGCGAACTGCGCGCAGACCTGCAAGCGCAGGCAGCCGCGCTTAACCTGGACGACGCCGTGCGTTTTCTGGGCTGGCGCGATAACGCGGCGGTATGGATGAATGCCTTTGATGTTTTTCTCTTCCCAAGTCTTTGGGAGGGCTTTGGTTTGGTTCTGCTGGAAGCGATGGCGGCATGTCTACCCGTCGTCGCCAGCCGCGTCAGCGCGATCCCGGAAGTGATCGCCGATGGCGAAACCGGCATACTCGTCTCCCCGCACGACATTGATGCCATGGCGAGCGCGCTGAGTCGATTGATCGCCGATGCTCCCTTGCGGCGACACCTGGGACTGCTGGGGCGCGACCGCCTTGAAACGGAGTTCAGCATCGCCAGGATGACGGATGAGACTCTTCGCCTGTATGCACAGGTGCTCGCCTGATGTGCGGCTTGTGTGGCGTTGTCCACCTGGATGGCAGCCCGGTCGATGTGTCCATCGTCGAGCGGATGACGGCGCGCCTGATGCATCGCGGACCTGACCAGGGCAGGGTCATTGACGACGACTGTGCTGTACTCGGCAACCGCCGCCTCGCGATCCTCGATCTTTCGCCCGCCGGAGCGCTGCCAATGCAGAGCGCGGATGGCGCGCTGACGCTGGCATACAACGGCGAAATCTACAACTATCCCGAACTCAAACATTCGCTGGAAGCCGCGGGTGAGCGCTTCCGTTCGCACAGTGACGCAGAAGTCATTTTGGCGCTGTATCGGCGGCACGGCGGTGAGCTGTTCACACCGATGCGCGGCATGTTCGCGTTCGCCTTGTGGGATAGGGAACGCCGTTCGCTGCTGCTGGCGCGCGACCGCCTGGGCGAAAAACCGCTCTACTACTACCATGACTTGCGCATGATCGTATTCGCCAGCGAGATCAAGGCGTTGCTGGCACATCCCGATGTGCCGCGCGCATCCGCGTTGGACGCACACACGCTGGCGCTCTATCTCGCCTATGGGTACGTGCCCCCACCGCTGACAGCGTTCAAGGGTATTCGTGCGCTGCTGCCGGGATGCTGGCTGCGCGTTCAGGATGGCAGGGTCGAAGAGGGCAGGTACTGGACGCCGCCCCCCAATGCGCCTGCTGATCCACACGCGACGCTCGACGCGCACCGCGCGGACATCCATGCAGCGCTGGAGGACGCGGTGCGGCAGGCGCTGATCAGCGATGTGCCGCTCGGCGCGTTCCTGAGCGGCGGGCTGGATAGCAGCCTGATTGCCGCGTTGATGCGGCGGCATTCCACTGGGGCGGTGAAGACGTTCAGCATCGGCTTTGCAGGCGATGACAGCTTCGACGAGACCGTTTATGCTCGGCAGGTCGCAGCACACCTCGGCACCGAACATATCGCGTTCACGGTTGAATCGCAGACACTCGATCTGCTGCCCAGGCTGGTCTGGCATCACGATCAGCCATTTGGCGACAGCAGCGCCATCCCGACTTACCTGGTCAGCAAACTCGCGCGCGAGCATGTCACCGTCGCGCTCACGGGGGATGGGGGCGACGAGCTGTTCGCGGGGTATGATCGCTTTAAGGCGGCGGCGCTGGTCGAGCGGATGCAGGCGGTTCCCAAGCCGCTGCTGCGGGGAGCGGAGTGGATGATCAATCTGCTGCCAGAAGGCACGGATTACGGCAATCGGTTCAAACGCGCGCGGCGTTTTGTGCGCGGCGCGCTGCAACCGCCAGGGTTGGCGTACTTCGATTGGGTGCGCCTCTTCAGCGGCGATCTTTGCGCTGAGCTGCTGCGCGCGGATGGCGACCCTGCCGGACGACATTTCATGGCGATGGATACACAGGGCGGCGTGGCGGGGCTGCTGGATAAGAACCTGCGCAGCTATCTCCCGGACGACCTGCTCATTAAGACCGACCGCTCCAGCATGGCGGCATCGTTGGAGACGCGCGCACCGCTGCTGGATCACCGGTTGGTCGAACGGGCTGCCCGCGTGCCTCTCAATCTCAAATTGAAAGGCATGACAAGCAAGTATATCCTGAAAGAGATCGCCCGCGCCTACCTCCCGGATTCGATCATTGACCGACCCAAGCACGGCTTCGGCGTCCCGCTGGGCGCGTGGCTGCGGCGCGATGCAGGTGTCGTGCGTGAGACACTGCTCGATCAGACAGCGCGCCAACGGGGACTGCTTGACCAGCGCACGGTGGTGCGCTTGATCGACGAGCATGTCTCTGGCAGGCGCGACCATGCACAGCGGTTGTGGGCACTGCTGACGCTGGAATGGTGGTATCGCATCTTTATCGATGGTTCAGAAACGGTGGCACCATGAGTTCGCAAGCACCGATCCGTGTCGTTCGCCTGATCGCCCGCCTGAACGTGGGGGGACCTGCAATTCATGTCAGCCTGCTGACGGAACGTTTGCGCGAACTGAACTACGAGACCACGCTGATCTGTGGCACAGTCGGACCCAACGAAGGCGACATGACATACTTCGCCAGGGAACACGGCGTTGAGCCAATCGTCATCCCCGAACTGGGGCGTGAGCTTCACTTGCTGCGGGATTTGATGACGCTGTGGAAGGTCTACCAGAAACTGCGCGAACTCAAGCCCGACATTGTGCATACGCACACCGCCAAAGCGGGTTTCGTCGGGCGGGTGGCGGCAAGACTGGCAGGGGTACCCATCATCGTCCACACCTTCCACGGGCATGTGTTCGAGAGCTACTTCAGCCGCCTGACGACCAGCGTCTTCATCGACCTGGAGCGGTTGGTTGCGGGCTTTTCCGACACGATCATCACGCTCACGGAAAGCCTGCGCCGCGATCTGGCGGATAAGTACAAGGTCGCAAAGAAGGGGAAGATCACCGTCCTGCCGCTCGGGCTTGATCTTTCGCCGTTCCGAAATCTGGCACGCCGCTCCGGCATGTTCCGCCGTAAGTACGGAATCTCGCCTTCAACGCCCCTGCTTGCGATCGTAGGTCGCCTCGTGCCGATCAAGAATCACAGCCTGTTCCTGAAAGCAGCAGTATTGGTGCGCAAGCGCTATCCAAACGCGATGTTCGTGATCATCGGCGATGGTGAACTGCGCTCGTCTCTGGAAGGGCAGGTCATGGCGCTGGGGTTGAAGGACGCCGTCATCTTCGGCGGTTGGCTGAAGGAACTTGCGCCTGTCTACAGCGATCTGGATGTCCTGGTGATGAGCAGCCTGAATGAAGGAACGCCTGTATCGGTGATCGAAGCGCTGGCGAGCGGGTGCCCGGTGGTCTCGACCAACGTGGGCGGCACCGCCGACCTGCTGGAACACGGCAAGTTGGGCACGCTGGTGCCGTCGGGCGATGCGCTTGCGCTGGCGAGCGCCATCTGCGATGTGTTGGCGAAGGCACCCGATACCGAAGCGGCGCGCGACCTGATGGTCGAACGATATGGCATCGCGCGATTGATCCGCGATCTCGACAGCCTGTATCGCGGGCTGCTGCTGCGTAAAAAGGGGCTGACGGCGACCCAGGAGACGCGAGCAAACCCGCCGGGCGATTAGCTGCGCCGCAGCAGCCTGCGCACGACATACAGCACCGCGTTTGCGCCGATGAACGCGATGATCAGCGTGCCGAGGATGTTGGTATCCGCAAGCCCGACCAGGCTGAAGAGCCACCGTCCGAAGATTGCGCCAAAGACGCCGACGAGCAGCGCTTCCAGCATGTCGATCTTGTGGCGTCGCTGGCGGCTGTTGAAGGCGATGGCAAGAATGCCCGCGATCAGCCCCACGATGATGATGACGATCAGGTCGTTCAAAGAAGTCGGCACGATATGCCCTCTGAAACGCACAACATGACACGGTCATTGTACCGGATAATCCTGGGCGCTGAACGCCTCTGATGCCTGGAATCAAAAAGAGGACAGCATCGCTGTCCCCTTCAGATCAAACTTGTATGGCGTGTGTCTTAATCGCCGACGGCGGGCGCGCGCTTGGGTGCGCCCGCTTCCGCGACATCATCCGGGTGCGGCAGCACATCGGGCCACAGCGACGCACCGTGTTCGTAAACGTCGATGCCGACCACATCCGCCTTGCTGCTGACGCGCAGGCGATTGATGACCTTGAGCAGACCGAACATCAGCACTGAGGTAACTGCCACGTAAGCGACCGTCGCCAGCGAGCCGAGCACCTGCACGCCCAGCAGCGCGGTGCTGCCCGTGGTGAACAGTCCACCCTGACCTGCCATGACCGTATTGAAGGTCAGCGTCGGGTCTGCCCAGAAGCCAATCGCCATTGTGCCCAGCATACCGCATGCGCCATGCACGGCGAACGCACCGACCGCATCGTCGATCTTCGCGGCTTCAATCGCGTCCGCCACCAGGATGACCAGGATGCCGCCAAGTGAGCCAATCACCAGCGCAGCCAGCGGCGACACATAGGCGCAGGCAGGGGTGACGGCGACCAGACCTGCCAGGGTGCCGTTGAGCGCGTAGGTGAGATCCCATTTGCCGCTGCGGAAGAACTGGAAGAACATCGAGAGCAAGCCACCCGCTGCGCCGCCGAGCGTGGTATTGATGGTGATTAAGCCAGCCCAGCTTGCGAAGGTGCCGACGCCTTCAGGTGCGCCGCCGCCCAGACCGAGTGTCGAACCAGGATTGAAGCCGAACCAACCGAACCACAGGATCATCGTGCCGAGGGTCGCCAGCGCCATATTGTGCGGGCGCGGCGGTTTGCCGAAGACGCGACCCGGACGCGGACCGAGCATGATGGCACCGACCAGGGCGATGACGCCGCCGACGGTGTGGACGACCGTGCCGCCTGCGAAGTCGTGGAAGCCCATCTGGAAGAGCCAGCCGCTGCCGCTCCATACCCAGTGAACGATGACCGGGTAGATGAAGATGGCGATCAACGCGCTGTAGATCAGGTCGCCGATGAAGTCGGTACGTTCCGCCATGGCACCAGTCGTGATGGTGCTTGCGGTCGCAGCGAAAGCGAATTGGAAGAAGAAGAAGGTGAGCGTGCTGACGTACAGCGAGAAGGTGCCGCCATCCGGGAAGACGTAGGTGAAGGGCGTGCTCGCCATCTCAATGCCCGGCGCGAACATGCTCGTCCCGAACAAGCCGCCGCTGGAAGCACCAAATGCGATGCCGAAGCCGACTGCCCACCACACGACCGCGGTCAAGCCAGCGTCAATGAAGTTTTCGAGCAGGGCGTTGACGGTTGCTTTCTGCCGGACGAGACCGGTTTCGAGGAGGGCGAACCCCGTCTGCATGAAGAAGACGAGAAAACCAGTGATCAAGACCCAGCTTGTATCGATCGAGATCGTCATGGAATCGACGCTCGCCTGCAAGCTTTCCAGCGTCGGTCCATCCTGTGCCGCAACCATGTTGGAGCCAAAGACCGCCAGGATGATCGAACAGATCGCCAGGACGATGATCCGCCGCCACATTCGATTTGCTTTGTTCATGCGTACCCTCTCAGGTGAGTTACTACCTTAAGCAAAGTTAAGCTGATACGCATAGTGTACAAAAGTGATGCAGCAATTTGTGGGTTAGATACAATAAAGATTACTTCCGGTAGTTTGTCTAGTTATTACATAGGGAGCGCAGGAAGTGGATTATTGGATACTACTGCCGGATACTTTGGCTGATGTTGGCGACCAGACCACACGAGTTTATGCATTCTGCCTAAATCTCCACAGGGGACCCTACCTTCGTCATAGAGGATGTAAAAAACTGCTCGTATCCGGTACAATGTTCGTATGTTTGAATACTTTCTGAAATGGCAAGCAGTGCAGGGAAAACCGGTGACGATTAACCCAACTCGACGTCCCGACCGCCGACGCGAACGCACCCAACGTTTGCTTGGTGATGCGCTATTGGCGCTAATCTTGGAGCGCAACTATGACGAAATTCGGATCGAGGACATCTGTCATCGCGCCGATCTTGGGCGTGCGACATTTTATCTCCACTACACCAGTAAAGATGAACTGTTATTTGCAGCGCTGGAACGGATTTTGAGCAAGGCACATGCGCGGGATCTGGCAGAAGTTGATCCTGCGCAGCGCGGCGCGTCGCTGGCGCAGAGTGTCTTTGACCACATTGTCACCTATCGCCGCCTCTACCGCTGTCTGGCGCAATCGGCACAAAGCGGCATTGTCGATCGGCAGATTCGTGCCTTCCTCGAAAAGATCACCCATTCCGAGCTTCAGCGGCAGCGGGAGCAAGCCGGGCTGGACATCGCTGAACATCAGCTTGAGTTTGCGGTCGTCTATTTGGCGTCCGCGCTGCACGGGATTATGATGTGGGCGGCGACTCTTGAGGGCGAGATTGATGTGGATGCACTCTCCCGGCAGTACCTCACGTTCACTCATGCAGGGTTTCGTGCCTTGATCGCCAACTGACATTCCTGCTCAACACGCAAAGCATACCTGGAGCAGCCTATGCCCGCAGACATTCGTGGCTTGATCTTTGACCTGGATGGTGTCATCACCGATACCGCCGAGTATCACTTTCGCGCCTGGAAGCGTCTGGCGGACGAAGAAGGCATTCCGTTCACGCGCGCAGATAACGAGGCGCTGCGCGGTCTTTCTCGCCGGGAGAGCCTGAATCAAATGATGAAGGGCGCGCCGCTGGACGAGACGACCGCCCAGGCATGGATGGTTCGCAAGAACGACTATTACCTCGAATGGCTGCAAGACATCACGCCGGATGCGATTCTGCCAGGAGTCCCATCGCTGTTGGCACAGGCGCGCGCCATGAACCTGCGGCTTGGCTTGGGGTCGGCATCCAAGAATGCCAAGCTGGTGCTGGATAAACTGGGGATGCATGACACCTTCGATGTCGTGGGTGATGGCTATTCGGTGGTGAATCCCAAACCCGAACCCGATCTCTTCATCTGGGTAGCGGGGGGTCTGGGAGTCTATCCCACCCAGGCGGTCGTCTTTGAGGACGCCGAGGCGGGCATCCAGGCAGCGCGGCATGGCGGCTTCTGGTCGGTCGGTCTGGGTGATGCGGTCGGCAGTCTGTCACATCTGCGGCTGCCATCGCTGGCGAATGCTGTGCTGAAAGACATTCTCGCCTCACTCTGAGACGAACCTTATGTCGATGGCTTGCCGGTGCTGTCGCGCATGATGAGCTGCGGTGGCATGAGCATCTGCCGTGTTTCCCGTGAGCCATTCAGCCGCTCGTTCACCATCGCGATTACCTGGCAGGCAATGTCGTGGATGGGCTGGCGCAGGGTGGTGAGCGATGGGCGCAGGTATTGGCTCATGGGTTCATCGTCATAGCCGACGACCGAGAGCGTCCTGCCGATGACATGCCCGCGCCGCTCCGCCGCACTCATCACGCTGACGGCGGTCATGTCGCTGACGGTGGCGATGGCGGTGGGTTGTTCCTGCGCCGCAAGGTGATCAAACTGCGCGAACACGCGCTCGCCCACGTCTTCGCCGTAGACGCTGCGCACGATATAGGCTGGATGGATCGGAATACCCGCCTCTTTGAGCGCCTGTTCGTAACCCGCAAGACGCAGATTACCCGTCAGAGAGTCTTCGGGCCATGTGACCATCGCAATCCGGCGGTGTCCCAGCTCGATGAGGTAGCGAACGGCGTCATAAACGCCTTGTTGGTTATCGGTATCGACCCAATTAAACTGCCAGCCCGAATGCGCACGCCCAAACGCAACAAACGGCACATCATGCTTGAGGAAATAGCGGATGCGCGGGTCTTCGATGCGGGTTCCGGCGACGACAAAAGCATCAACTCGTCCGGTTTTGACCAGCTCGTCGTAAACCGGAATCGGATCGTGCTGAGGGTAAGTGAAGGTCAGCAGGTGATAGCCGGCTGCCCACGCCTCGCGCGCCAGGTGATAGGCGAAGTGCTCCAGGATCGTATTGGGACGCGCATCCTTGACTTCCATCCAGGCATAGCCAATCAGCCGCGTCTCACTGGAGCGCAGATTGCGCGCGGTAATATTGCGCGTGTACCCCAATCGGGTGACGGCGTCGAGGACGCGCTGACGTGTTGCCTCGCTGACGGCTGATTTTTTGTTGTTCAGCACATACGAGACAGTGGCGATTGAGACGCCTGCTTCGCGTGCGACATCCTTGATAGTTGGTGTCGTGTTCTTCATCATGGCGGCTCAAATCTATAGCGTTTGCTTACGAAAATGTCAATGGACACGCGCCTAAATGTCGGAAAAAGACGGATCTACAACTGCGCCTTCGTCCAACGTCGCAGGCGCTTCCAGCCCGGCTGCCCGCAGCCTGTCCTGCACCGCGCTGTTGGCGATTGCCGACATCGCAGCCCCGCCGATGAGAAACCACGCGGCGGGAAGGATGGTGCAGATCGTCATGACGACGAACAGGACAAGCAGCAAGCCCAGGGTGAACAGCGGATTGCTCAGGATCATCACCCCGGCGTTTCGCAGGGCACCCCTGAACGACGGTCGCTCCATCGCGAAATAGAAGACCCAGGCGAAGTACTGGCAGATCAGCCAGAGCAGCAGCGACCCCAGCCAGATGATGCGCAGGATGACGAATCCCAGCCCGGTCTCCGGCGCGTAGCTGATGAGATTGCTGATCGTGACGACCAGAGCGACCGCATTGACCGGGGCGAGGACGATGCTGATGCGCCAGGTTTCGCGGAAGCCGCGCCAGAAGTCATCCAGGGTGACCAGCGGCTCGCGGTGGGCGACGAAGCCCAGACGCACCAGCCCTGCCCAGGCAGCCGGCGCTGTCACGATGAGCAGGGTGAAGAAGACCCAGAACAGGTTCGCCCACACATACAGGTAGCTGCGCCGCCCAAGATGGGCGAGACCCCGAATGCCCGCCCGCAGCCCCGCGATCATGCTGCTACTGCCCCGCCAAGCCGGAGTAATTGACACCTTCGACGAAGTAGCGCTGGAACATGAAGAAGATGACCGCCATCGGCAGCGTGGTGATGACTGCGCCTGCGAGGACGAGGTCATACTGCACATCCTGCCCCGAACCCTGGAGTACGGTTAAGCCCATCGCCAGGTTGAACATTTCAGGCTTCGTCCCGACGATGATCAGCGCGTCCATGAAGTTGTTCCACTGCCCCTGGAAGCTAAAGATCGCCAGCGCGATCAACGCAGGGGTTGCCATCGGCAGGATGACGCGGAAGAACGTCACAAAGCGGTTGGCACCATCCACGAGCGCCGCTTCCTCAATTTCCTTGGGGATTGCCTCGAAGAACTGCTTCATCAGAATGATGCCAAAGGCATCCGCCGCCAACACCAGGAAATACCCGTGATAGCTGTTGAGCATTCCAAGCTGGTTGAGGAGCAGGAAACGCGGGATGAGCAGCACCACGCCGGGGATCATCAACACGCCGAGGACGATGAAGAACAGGATACGATTGCCTGGAAACTTGAGCCGTGCCAGGGCATAGCCCGCCATCGAGTCAAAAATCAGGCGACCAATCATCACGGTGACCGAATAGATGACGGTGTTGATGAGCCAGCGGGGCAGGTTGTTGCTTTGGGTTGTCCCGCTCAGAATTGCGCTGTAACCATCGGTTGATGGGTTAAAGAACGCGCCTTCCGTCTGGTCGCTGGCAGAAAGCACCTGGCGTTCCCCTGCGGCGTTCGTCGTCTGGCAGGTGACGCCGGGTGGAGACGGAAGGAACGCGCCAGGGGCATCGGTGATCGCCGGATCGCACTTGAAGGAATTGGCAATCGTGAGCACAAACGGCGCCACCTGAATGATCGCCACCAGGATCAGCGTCGCGAAGCCGAGGATGGCGAGGATGCGGCGAAAGCCCGATAGCGAGCCTTGCTGCGCCTCAAAAGAGGCACCGCCGGGCTTGATTGTGGCTGTGGTCATGGCATGTGCCTCCTTTATTTCGCCTGGTCGCCGCCGGTGACGCGGCGCTGAATGATCGTGGCGACGAAGATGATGATAAACAGGGTGATCGCCGTCGCGGTCGCGCGATCCATGCGTGGGTCGTTGAGCGAGCCGAACGCATAATCGTACACCAGATAGGCGACGCTCATCACACTGTCGCGCGTGGTGTCATTCCGCAGCACATAGATCTGGTCAAAGACCTGGAAGGTGCCGATTAGCCCCAGCGTGATCACAAAGAATGTCGTGGGAGCCAGCAGAGGGACCGTGATGTGTCGGAATGCCTGCCAGTTGGTCGCGCCATCGACAAATGCCGCTTCGTAGACCTGCCCGGGGATGTTTTGCAGCGCTGCCAGATAGATCACCATCATCGTGCCGATGGTCGTCCAGATCGCCAGCACCATGATTGTCGCCATCGAGACGCTTGGTCCACTCAGCCATTCCCAGAGCGGAATACGGAATAATTCCGTGTCGCGCAGGAAGGGGAAGCTGTCGGCGTTCAGGCTGAACAATCCCAGGAAATTGTGTATCACCCCGCGATTGTCGGAGAGCCAGGTGATGGGGTCATAGCTGGGAAAAATCGCGCTGATCAATCCGTTGATGGGACCTGTGGCGGAGAACATGAACAGGAAGATCATCGAGACGACGATGGAAGACGTGATGGATGGGAAGTAGTACGCCGTGCGGAAGAAGCCCCGGAACTTCATCCACTTCTGGTTGACGATCACGGCGAGCACCAGCGCGAGCGCCGTTTGGGTGGGGACGACGCCAAGCGCATAATACATGGTGTTTTTGAGCGCGTTATAGAAATCCGAGACGCGGCGTCCATCTACGAGGAGCTGCTGATAGTTGCGCAGCCCGACCAGCTCGTAGGCGTTGGCATTGGTGAGGGGGGTACGCCCGTTCCAGTCGGTGAGGCTAAAATATCCTGCGACCAGCAGCGGCACGATCATGAAGAGCAGCAGGATCGCGGCGGCGGGCAGCATGAATGTCCAACCCGCGAGGCTTTCTTCAAGCTTTGCGTTTTGCTGGGTCTGTACGGCTTTGCCGGCAGTGATAGCCTGCGAAGTGCTTTGAGCCATCTTATAAAGCCTCTCTGCAAACAGAAAATAGTTACCGCCTCCCCGATGACCGGGGAGGCGGTGTCACTTTATCAATTAGCCTTCGGCTTGGATTTCGCGAGCGATTTCGCCAGCCTCTGCCATGGCGTCGGCAGCAGTTGCCGCGCCGGTCATCACGTCAACCGTTCCTTCGTCAACGGCGGTCGTGAAATCGCCATAACCAATCGGGAAGACGGGTGCCCAGGCGTAATCTGCACCTGCGACAAACGGCATCCCCGCGTCACCCTGCGCGGTCAGCCACGAGTCTGCGGCGCTGGCACGCGCGGGCATCGGTCCAAAGCCCTGATCGCCAGTGGCGGCTGCCTGCTCAGGTCCCGTCAGGAAGTTCACCAGCGCCCAGGCTGCGTCTGCAACTGCTGGGTCTTCTGCCGAAAGCGAGCTTACTGCCCAGCATTCGGTGAAGGTGAGCGTGCCCTTATTGCCGCTGGGCGCGGTCGGCAGTTCAGCAACACCCCAGTTCAGATCGGGGAAGTCATTGTTGAGGTAGCCAATCGCCCAGTTGCCTTCGACGGTCATGCCTGCGTAGCCACGACCAAATGCCTCGCCGTTCCAGCCTGCGCCGCCCAGGTCAGCCGGTACTGCGCCGATGCCGCTGGTGACGAAATTGGCATAGAAGTCGAGCGATGCAACCGCTTCTTCACTGTCGAAGACGATTTCGTCTGCATCATTGAACAGACGCCCACCGTTCGCCCAGAAGAATGCCATCCAGCGGTTGCGGTCGGCGGCAGCACTCAAGCCCAGAACGGGGATGTCGTTGACGACGATACCCGCGTCCGTGATCGCCTGCGCGGCGGCGGTCATGTCGTCCCATGTCCAGTCGGCAGTCGGCGCTTCGACACCCGCTGCTTCAAAGTGGTCGATGTTGTAATACAGCGCCAGGGTTGAGAAATCCTTCGGCACGCAGTAGGCGTTGCCATCGGCATCGCTGAATGCAGACTGAAGGCTCGGATAGATGTCATCGGCATCGACGATGCGGTCACCCGCAGGCATCAGCAAGCCGGAGTCGACATACGACGGGAAGTCGAACTGCCCGACTGTGAAGACTTCCGGGTAATCGCCCGCTGCAAATGCCGCCTGAATCTGCGTGCCATAATCCGGCGAAATCAGGACATCCAGGACAATATTCGGGTTGGCTTCCTGGAATGCCGCGAACTGAGCTTCCTTAAACTCGTTTTCCACCGGGGACGATGCCCCCGACCACACGCGCAGCGTCACGGGATCCTGAGCGCTGGCAACGCCAATGCTGACTGCGACCAGCAGTACAGCCAAGACGAGGACGAAACGAACGTTACGCATTTCTTCTACCTCCGTTACAGGGCAACAAAGTCATTTAAGGCGCGCTTTTCTCGCATTGCTGCGACCCCAACACGCCCCAGGGGAGCCTTTACACGGGGTTCTTCACCACAAATGTGTGGCGTTTACCCCGGTAGTACACACCAAAAGAGACCTGCTTCCAATGTTCTGGCAGGCGTGGTTCGACGATTTTCGGACCGTCGTCGCCCAGTTGCAGCCCACAGAACCCGAACAGCAGCGCCTGATAAACCCCGCCGCATGCCGCGGCGTGCATCCCATCGCGCACATTGCCCTTGTTGTCGTGCAGGTCAATGTGAGCCGCATGATGGAACATGTCGTAAGCCTCTTCCATCAGACCCAGGCGCGCGCCGACCCAGGCGTGCATCGCCGGACTGAGCGATGAGCCGTGATCCGTGCGTGGATAGTAGGTGTTCCAGTTATTGACCATCACCTCGTGGCTGCCGACCGCATCGCCGAGCAGCGCCATCATCATGACGACATCCGCCTGCTTGATGACCTGCGTCTGGATGCTCCGCGCATGACCGAGGATCGCCTGGACGCTGCTGGTGCGCGGGGTGTAATCCGGCACGGGGATATATTCCATCTCGAAAAAGCCTGGAAACTGGATATGGATCTGTTTCTCTTGATCGAATGGGATGTACATGCGGTCGATAATGTCCGCCCACTTCGCCAGCCGTTCGGGCGTCAGGTTGAGCTGCGCGACCAGACGGTCATGGTCGGCGGGGGCGTGCACTTTCAGCCAGTCGAGCGTCCTGAGCGCGATCTGCATGTGCCAGACGACCATGCGGTTGGTGAAGACGCTGTTGTCGATATTCTCGTGATATTCGTCCGGACCGATTTGCTGCGAGAGTTCATAGCGCCCGTTGATATGTTCGACGCGGCTGCCCCAGAAGACCGCCGTGTCGAGGATCATCTCTGCGCCGTGCTGGACGAAAAAGTCGTCATCGCCTGTCCAGCGCCAGTACTGCCAGACGCCGTAGGCGATGTCTGTCGAAATATGCTGCTCGGTGTCGCCCGTCCAGATGCGTATGCGCGAGCCGTCCGGCTGCACGTCTGACCACTGCGGAGTGGTTTCCTCGCCGGTATCCGTGCTTTCCCAGGGGAACATCGCGCCTTCATAGCCATTTGCCTGTGCCTTGTGTCGCGCTCCCTCGATGCGGTTGTAGCGATACATCAGCAGGTTGCGCGCCAGGCGTGGCTGCGTCAGCGTGAGTGGGGGCAGGGCGAACAGCTCAGTGTCCCAGAAGACGTGCCCCTTGTACCCCAGCCCGGAAAGCGTCTTCGCGCCGATGCTGGCATTTTCGTCATGACGCGGCGCGGTGATCAGAATGTGATAAAGGGTGAAGCGTACTGCGAGCTGGCATTCGTCGTCACCTTCGATGACGACATCGCTGCTGTCCCAGTACTTCTTCCACTCCGCCGCATGATCCGCGTACAGGCGGTCGTAGCCTGAGTGGGCGGCAGCTTCCAGCGCGGAAAGCGCGGTTTCCAGGGGTGCGGCGACATCGCGGCTGGTAAAGATCGTGGTCAGCTTATCAAAGACCGCTTCGGTCTGTGGCTGAATCTGGACGACTGTGCGCATGGCAGGCTTCAGCCTGTCGTCTGTTTCGGGGACTGGCATCGGATGTGCGCAGATGAGCTGAGATGCGATGCCGAGGGTGTAGGCGCTTTGCTGCGTGCGGGCACCCAGAGCGATGACATCGCCATCGGTCAGGACATGCATATCCTGCGCCCAGTGGGCGACCCCTGCGTTGGTCACACTGCCATCCAGCGCGCTTTCCAGCTCAATCACGGGGCTGCCTTCGACCGCGATGATGCGGACGCGCTGGGCAAGGATATGCTGGTTGTGGAGGCTGGCGAAGCGCTCGAAGATCAGGCGGACGATGTTCCCGCTGGCAGCGCGAAAGAGGACATCCCGCGTCAGGACGCCGCGATCCAGTTCGAGGACGCGCTCAAAGCCTAGGACGTGACCCTCCGGCGGGCGCATGAAATCACTTGTCTTGGTGATGATCCTGAATGGGGTGCCATCGACTGTGATGCGAATAGGAAGCCAGTTCGGGGCATTGACCAATTCCGGGACGAGCATTCCGGGGGCATGGTCATAGATGCCATGTACCAGGGTGGAAGGACTATCCTGTGCGAAGCCCTCTTCGAAAGTGCCGCGCGTGCCCAGATAGCCGTTTCCAATCGTAAAGATCGTTTCGTGATGAAGCTGCTTATCTGGGTGGAAACTACGTTCGATGACAGACCACAAGCGCTTCGGCACGTCAAACCTCCATTAGTTCCAGAAAACCTATTTGAACAAGCATGAAGCCAGGTCACTTAAACGATTAAATGAATTCACTTAAACTTAGCCGACTCTCCGTTATCTGTCAAGAAATATTTGAGCAGTTTGCACAGATCGAAATTTCCTCTTGCCAATTTAGGGGCGTTCTGATATATTGCCGTCATACGTCATGCGGGCGTAATTCAGTGGTAGAATGTCTGCTTGCCATGCAGAATGTCACGAGTTCGAATCTCGTCGCCCGCTCTCACAAGCCCTGGTCCATACGACCGGGGCTTTTTGTTTGCCCTCATCCAAACGTAATCCCGGCGCAATCTGATGGGTCTATTCTTCTGAGTATTGCGCAGCGGATACCCGGCGCATTTCGAGTACCCGCGATCATCATAAACCTGAGGCGAGACATGCTGGACTTGTGGACGTATTTTGGACTTGGCAACGCAGCGATCCTGACAAATGCCTGTATGCTGCCGCTCTATCCGGGCTTGATCGCGTTTCTGGCGGGGAATGCCAGTGACGCAAAACATCGACGGGCAAGCGGGCTGCTTGGCGTCCTGGTTCTGGCGGGCATTCTGACGATGATGATCGCGATAGGCTTGGTGTTGTACCTCGTACAGCAGTCGCTGGGGGCGGCACTGACGTGGCTGCTGCCGGTCATCTATGGGGTGGTCATCGTTTTCGGTGTTTTGATGCTTGTGGGGCGCAACCCCTTCGCCCGGTTGACCATTGGTCAGTCACCGCTGGTGAATAATCCTTATCTGGCAGCCTATCTTTACGGGCTGCTCTTCGGTCCCATGACGCTGCCCTGCACGGGACCCATCATTACCGGAGCATTCCTGCTCGGCGCGGGCGATACTGCCACGCTGACGAGTGGTCTGCTCAACTTCCTGGCATTCGGCATCGGCTTTGGCTGGCCGCTGGCACTGCTGCCGATGGTGGCGCTTCCGCTGCAACGACGTTTTGTTCAGTGGCTGAGTGCGCATCACCAGCTTTTGGAACGCGCGTCTGGCATCCTGCTGATCGCGGTCGGTATCTTCGGCATCGTCACAGAGCTGCTGCCCCAGGTTCTGCCCAGCGTCGAGCTGAGTCCGGAGGCTTGGTGGGCATACTGGGTGATCGTCGCGCTTGCCATCGCGGGAATGGCGTGGACGAACCTGCGTCAAGCCGGTCTGCGCAGTCGCGGAAGTGCGTAATCTGCACGCTGCTTCAAGGCAAATCTGACTGCTCGTCCCTCTTCGTCGAACCATCGAGCAGGATGCCGCGCTCCTGGCGGATCGCCTGCTCCCACGGCTTCTTCGCCGCCCCGCTGTAACCGATCTCGCGCAGGCGCACAAGTTCGAGCGCTTCGAGCTGCTCGACCAGCCCCGGCAGTTCGGATGCCAGGATAGGGCGGTCTGCGCCGCGTTCGTCGCGATAGACGTAGCCGATGCCCGCGCACCATGTGCAGTCCTGGTCGCCGTCGTCCAGATCGCTCACCCAGCCATAGCCCTCACACGAAGGGCAGCGCACAATCTCCATACGTCCAGCCTTAGAAGGATGACGGAACCGCGAAGGCGCAGCGGACGCGAAGATCAAACATGATTTCTTCGTGCCTATTGCGCCTTCGCGGTTCCACTTTACCCTGTAGTTGCGACTTCCATGATGGCTCTTGTTGCTGCCATGCCCGCCGCCGTACCGCTGGCGATGTCCACGCCTTCGGTGCAGCCTTCTGCCACCGGGTTTGCGCCTGCCAGCAGTCGCCCACAGGCGAACAGGTTGGCGGCAAAGAGCTGTCCCGCTTCGGTCAGCGGGCGCATCTGGTCGTCGGTACGCACGCCGATGCGGTGGATTGCCTGCGGCTTACCGCTCGTGAAGGGATGATCGAACCACCCCTCCATCGGTGGGACATGCGCGACTGGTAGCCCGGCGACCTGCTCGACAATCCTGCCCTGGTAGTCGCTCTCCAAACCACCGCCATAGATGCCGCCCGTCGCCAGCACGACCGCGTCCGCCCGAATGGTGCGTGGTCGTTCGGCGCTGGTGTTGGCGACCGCGCCGACGACGCGCCCGTTTTCGACCACCAGACTCTTGACCTGCACACCGATGGTGAAACGCGCGCCGCCCGCCAGCAGCGCCTTGCGCAAGGCGTGGTAGAGACGCAGCCCCGGCACTGAAGGCGTCAGCGTGGGAATCTCGCTGACCGGGCGACCGAGCGCCTGCGTGATTCTATTCACGGTCTCCGCGTCGAAGCCGAGGATCGCCGGGAAGAGGATGAGACTGGCGTCGCCAACGTGCGGCTTGACGGCATCGATCAGCGTGCGCTGCCCGTCGGCGGTATCGAGATAACGCGCCAGGTCAATTGTCCAGTCGTCGAAGTTGCCGCCGAGGTGCGGTACTTTGATCTGGACGGCGCGGGCGTTCATGCCGTCGGCATTCAGCGCGTCCGCGATCAGGGGGGCGTAGAAATCGCGCCACCCTTCGATACCGACGACCAGCAGCTTCGCATCTGCGGCGACCGGCGAGAGATGGATACCGGCTCCAAAAGCGACAGGGCGTTTGCTGCCCATGCCCGTGATGCCGAAGCCGCCTGCCTCATGCAGCCCGACCTGCTGCGCAAGCAGCGCCAGCCCGTCGGCGAGCGACCCACTCGTGTGGTGGTATGGGTGGTTCTCGTCGGCGGCAAGCGCTTCGACACCGCCGACTTCGATCCAGCCAGGGTGGAGCGTGAGCGCTCCCTGCCCCATGCCGATCACCTCGACGACCGCGCCCTGCGCCTGCGCCGCCAGCCCCGCCATCAAACCCGATAAGCCCGCGCCAACGACGAGGATGCGAGGGCGAATCTCACCAGTATTGCCACTCGTGGTAGACGAGGGGATGTAGGGACGAGGCATGCCTCGTCCGTCTGAAAGTCCCGTCTCCAGTTGGGGAGGGGAATGAGGGGTGAGGCTCGGCATCAGCCCCAGCACGCGCCCGTAGAGATGCTCGTTGAGCATGACCTGACGCAGGTTATGCCCCCACAGCAGCGGCTTCATCCCGCCGAAGCGCCGTTCGATGTACTCGCCGAGCATCTCGCGGGTATGGGCGGGCGTGTCTTTGAGGAAGGTGTGGCGCACGGCAGCCGCGCGGTAGGCGCAGAAACCGCCCTGACAGGGACCCATGCCGACGCGCAGATCGCGGCGCAGATCGTGCAGATTGTTGACCGTTCCGGTCGTCAGTGCCTCACGGATCTGGCGGTCGGTCACGATCTCGCACTCGCAGATCAGCGCGCCGGGGTTTTCGCCATGTTCCAGGGCGTTCAGGCGTCCGCGCAGCTCATGGTAGAGATTGGTGTGTGTCTTGTCGTGGTGAGCTTCGGGGTTGGGCAGCACGGTCGTGGCAGTCACGCAGGCAGCCGTGTTTCCCAGGCGCGCGCACACGACATCGAGCGTTTTTTCCGCCATCAGACGGAAGGTTGTCAGCTTGCCGCCGACGATGGAATAGAAGCCTGCCGCGCCGTCCTCGGCATGGTCGAGCAGGGTGAAGGTGCGTTTGACATCGCGCCCATCGCCGCTGCTGCCGTCATAGAGCGGGCGTACGCCGCCCCAGGCGCGTAAGATGCGCGCGCGGCTGATGCCGGGTGTCATCGGCTCTGTCTCGCTCAGGATGCGCTGGACTTCCCATGCCTCGACGCGGCTGTCGCCGGGGTCATCGGTTTTGACGGAAGTCGTCCCCGTGACGCTGACGGTGCCGACCGGAACAAGGATGTCGCCGTCACCGGGCTTGCGCAGGCGGTTGATGACGGTGTTGACCCAGCGGATGTTGAACGCCAGCATCGCTCCGCGGCTGAGGCGCATGTTGAAGTTGCAGCCCGCCAGCGCGGCGACATCTTTCGCCCAGGGACCCGCCGCGTTGACGACCGCGCGGCAGGTGACTTCGGTCACGTCTCCGCCGCGCACATCGACCAGCCGCGCGCCGACGATGCTGCCATCGCGCACATGCAGCGCTTCGACACGGTGGTAGGTGAGGAACTGCGCTCCTGCCTGGGTCGCGCCTGCCTGAAGCGCATGGAGCAAATCCCAGGAGTCGCAGGTGCCGTCGGGGACTTCGAGCACCAGCTTGAGCGCGGGATTGAGCACGCGCTCTTTGGCGCGGGCGCGGGCGAGGGGGATTTCGTCCGCCGGGATGCCGACATTCTTGCAGCCCTGAACGAATTGATCGACATAGCCCTCGTCATCGCCGGGGCAGAGGACAAAATAACCGCTGGTGTCCTCGATTGCCTGCGGTGCGATCTTGCGGACGATCCTGTTTTCGTCGATGCATTCCTGCGCGCTTTCCGGGTCGCGGACGGCATAACGCCCGCCGCTGTGCAGCAAGCCGTGATAGCGCCCGCTCGTCCCGGTCGCCAGATCGCCCATCTCCGCCAGAATGACGCGCAAACCGCGCAGGGCTGCGTCCCAGGCGAGACCGCCGCCTGTCGCGCCGCCGCCGATGACGAGGAGATCAGTTTCGAGAGTTCGCGCCACAGGATTTACCTCATGAATGGGATGACTTGCACGACGAAGTGCCTAATGCGTGGTGCGAAGAAGCTGCGACTTGTCTGTACGCACCACGCACGTCGCACCTTGAACCTATTTTATCACGCCGCCCCAGATCCACCGAACCGCAGGCGATGAATTTCTTGACATCACTCATGGGCTTGTTACAATCCAATCTGAAATGTGAAACGTTAAATATTCCAATGTTTGTTTCAGGAAATAGACAAAATGGTTCATCATGTCACTTTACGTGACGTCGCTGAATATGCCGAAGTCTCGGTCACGACGGTCTCCAATGTGATGCGTGACTGGCCTTATGTTTCGCACAAAACCCGCGAGCGCGTGCTGGGAGCCATCGAGAAACTTGGCTACACGCCGCATGTTGTCGCGCAGGGGCTGCGCACGGGGCAAACCCAAGCCATCGCCTTTGTCGTTCCCGATCTCTCCAACCCTTATTTTGCCGCCATCGTCAGCGCTGCTGAAGATGTGGCGCAGGAACACGGTTACACCCTCCTGATCTTCAATTCTCATGAGAACAGCGACCGTGAGGCGGTTTGCATCCGCCGCGCAGCGCGCCGCTGGGCGGATGGCTTGCTGATCGCACAGACAGCGGGCGCACACAGCAGTTCACTGGATGGACTTGTGACCCCGCATGTGGCAATTGACCGTGTGCCCGAAGGCTATCAGTCGCCGTCGTGCACGCTCGACAATTTCCGCGCAGGGCAGCTCGCCACCCAGCATCTCGTGGATCTGGGGCATACGCATATTGCCCATCTGGGTGGTCCCACCCACACACGCCCGGCGCAGGAACGGCTGCGTGGCTGGCAATCGGTGCTGGCTGCGCATGGATTGCCTTCGCATTATGTGCAGCATTCGGGCAATAGCTGGGGATGTGATGACGGTTATACGGCTCTCCAGAATCTCTTCTCGACGGGTGATGTGCCGACGGCGGTCTTTGCCAGCAATGACCGGATGGCGGTCGGTGCGCTGCGCGCTATCCAGGAGCGCGGCTTGAATGTGCCGGACGATGTCTCCCTGGTCGGCGTGGACGACATCGAAATCAGCCGTTTCCTGAACCCGCCGCTCACGACGGTGCGTCAACCGCTGGAAGACATGGCGCGCGCGGCAATCGATCTGCTGCTCAAACTGATCCACGCCGAGCAACTGGAGACGACGCAGGTCGTGCTGCAACCTCAGTTGATGATCCGACAATCGACCACTTCGCCGCGTACAGGGAGTGCCACCTGATGACTCAGCCATTGTTGCAGATGACGCATATTGTCAAGCAGTTTCCGGGCGTCAGGGCGGTGGATGATGTTGCATTCACGGTGATGCCCGGCGAAGTCCATGGGCTGTTGGGGGAAAACGGCGCGGGGAAAAGTACGCTACTCAAAATCCTTTCTGGCGCGCATCAGCCGGACGCAGGCAGCATCCGGCTGAATGGCACTGAAATACAGCTCAGCAATCCGTTTGAGGCGCAGCGGAAAGGCATCGTCACCATCTATCAGGAATTCAACCTGGTGCCACAGTTGACGATTGCCGAAAACGTCTTTATTGGGCGCGAGCCGACCAGCGGCGTACTGCTCAAATGGGGCGAGATGGCGCGGCAGACGCGCGACCTGACGGATCGACTCGGCATCTCGCTCGATCCAATGACGCAGGTGCGCGACCTGAGTGTTGCAGAGCAGCAGATGGTCGAAATCGCCCGTGCGCTCTCGATGCAGTCGAAACTCATCATCATGGACGAACCCACGTCCGCGCTGAGTGACAAAGAAGTCGATCTGCTCTTCAACATTATCCGCGAGTTGAAGAAGCAGGGGCTGGGGATTATCTTCGTGACGCATCGTCTCGAAGAGGTGATGGAAATCTGTGATCGCATCACGGTGCTGCGCGATGGGCATAATGCGGGGGAAGCGGATGTCAAAGACATCGGAATTCCCGACATTATCCGCATGATGGTTGGGCGCGCCGTCGATGACCTCTATGCGGGGCAGCACAAACAGCACACGAGGCAGGCTGCCTTGAGCGTGCATGGCATTACGCGCAGGGGCAATGCACAGGATGCCGCAGCGATTGTCCTGAATGACATCAGCTTTGAGGTCTACAAGGGTGAAATTCTCGGACTTGCCGGGCTGGTCGGCGCGGGACGCACTGAAATTGCCCGCGCGATTTTCGGTGCCGATCCCTACGACAGTGGTGAAGTGCGCGTCGAGGGTCAGTCTGTCCGCATTAAGTCGCCCGAAGACGCGATACGACATGGGATAGGTCTGGTACCGGAAGACCGCAAGCAGCAGGCACTGTTCCTGGCGCTTGCCATTCGGCAGAACATGAGCATCGCCGCGCTTGGCAAGCTGCTTCAGTGGGGCACTTTCGTGCGCGAAAGCCAGGAGTCGAAGCTGATCGACGAATACCGCCAGATGCTCAACGTGCGTATGACAAGCCCTGAACAGCTCGTCTCGAACCTGAGCGGCGGTAACCAGCAGAAAGTCGTCATCGCGCGCTGGCTGGCGCTGCAACCGCGCGTGCTGATTGTGGATGAGCCGACGCGCGGGATCGACGTGGGCGCGAAGGCGGAAGTTCATGCGCTGCTGCATCAGATGGCAGATCAGGGGATCGCAGTCATCATGATTTCGTCCGAGCTGCCGGAAATCCTGGGCATGAGCGACCGGATCATCACGATCCGTGAAGGGAAGCTGACTGGCGAAATTCTGCGCGCGGATGCGACAGAAGAAAAGCTGATGCAGATGATGACTCTGGCGCGCGCGCTGGTTTCGTAAGCCAGCATTTTTTGAGATCATTCAGGGGGATTGGGAAAGGGTATCGTGGTTATGGCACAAGCAAGCGCAGTCACCAAAGCAAGCGTGTCCGGCGGACAGAACCTGACGCGCGTCCTCGGCCAGTTTGCGCCGCTGATCTTTCTGTTCGTTCTGGTCGTCATCTTTGCGATTGCGACGGAAGGGCGTTTTCTCAATCCGCTGAATGTATTCAATGTTCTGCGCCAGGTCTCCATCGTGGGCTTGATGGCGATTGGCATGACGTTCGTCATCCTCACTGGGGGCATTGACCTGTCGGTTGGCTCCATCCTGGCGGTTGCGGGCATGGTCGCGGCGATTGTCGTCAAAGGCACGAACCAGAACACGCTCTCGTTGGATACGTCCGAGGTGCAGGGCTTCGGCGTCGGCACGGCGCTGCTCGCGGCGATTCTGGTGGGTATCCTGGTCGGGTTTCTTCACGGCACGGTCATCACGCGCCTGGGCATCCCTGCCTTCGTCGTGACCCTGGGCGGTCTGACGATCTGGCGCGGCGTCACCCTCATCCTGTCCAATGGCGGTCCCATCAGCGGCTTCAACCCCGACTATCGTTACTGGGGGCAGGGGCTGATTGAGCTGCCCTGGCTGACCGAGATGGTGCAGGCGCGTGTGCCGATTGGGGTGCCGATCCCGGTCATCATCTTCCTGCTGTTTGCGGTGCTGGCGCATATCATGCTGCGCTATACCCGTTATGGGCGCCACATCTACGCCGTTGGCGGCAATAAAGAAGCCGCGCGGCTTTCCGGTTTGAACGTGCAGCGTCTGACGTTGAGCGTTTACATCATTATGGGGTTCTTCGCCGGGTTGGCGGGTTTTGTGCTGTCGGCGCGCCTCAACTCGTCGGAAGCCGTCGCCGGAATTGGCTCGGAACTCGACGTGATCGCGGCAGTGGTCATCGGCGGGACGAGCCTGTTCGGTGGCGAAGGGAATGTGCTGGGTACGGTGATCGGTGCGCTGTTGATCGGCGTGCTGATCAATGGCTTAGTCATGCTCAACGTCTCGTCTTACATCCAGCAGATCATCATTGGCGTGATCATCATCCTCGCCGTCGCTTTCGACCGCTACATCAAGTCGCGTCGGCGCTAACAGGTATCAGGGCATAGTCCAAGGGAACAGGAGGGATTCGACCGGAGAAACAGCAGGCGTTTCAGTCACTCTATTGGGTCGTAGCTGACGACGAAACACTCTGTGCACAAACGTTAGCCTATAAGGAGTTCAAGGAAATGTCAGGGAAATTTAAGGGTTTGTTGTGGGTCTTCGCGGTACTACTCTTAATCGCGCCGGCTGCACTGCCTGTTTTCGCGCAGGCACCGGATCTCTACGGGGCAGAAATTGCCGCTTGCCCGACCGATACTGCTCTGAGCATTACGTCGACGCTGCCATCACTATCGTTCCCGTTCTTCGTTCATATGGAGGGACAGATCGCGGCGGAAGCCGAAGCGATAGGCAACATTAACCTGACGCAGTTGGATGGCGAGAATGACACCACCAAGCAGACGGGTGATGTTGAATCGGCAATCGTCAACGGCGCGAACGCGCTTGTGCTGTCGCCCATCCAGGTCGACGCGATTTCGCCCGCGCTTCAGCAGGCAATCGATGCGGGCGTCATCGTCGTGACGATTGACCGCCGCGTCGAAGGTGTCGAGGGCATCCTGGCGCATGTCGGCGCGGACAACGTGCGCGGCGGCGAAATCCAGGCGGAGACCGTCATCAGCATGTTCCCGGATGGCGCTACCGTCATGCATCTCCAGGGGCAGCCGGGCGCGGGTCCCGCGATTGACCGCAATCGTGGCGTCCACAACGTTCTGGATGCGGTCGCCGACCAGTACCCGATCATCTTCGAACAGACCGCCAACTTCAATCGTGAAGAGGCGCTCACGGTGACTGAGGCGGGCTTGGCGGGTCTGGATGCGCCGCCGGATGTCATCATCGCCGCCAACGACGATATGGCGCTGGGCGCATTGGAAGCGGTCATCGCTGCGGGCTTGCAGGACGAGATCGCCATCTTCGGCTTCGACGCGCTGCCGGAAGCACTCGCCAGCGTTCGTGATGGCGGCTTGGCGGGCACGATTGAGCAGTTCCCTGGTGGTCAGAGCCGTACTGCCATGCGCGTTGCTGCGCTAGCAGCCCGCGGTTGCGAATGGGATGAGAACGCGCTCATCCTGCTTGAGCCGGTTATGATCACCTCCGAGAATGTCATGGTTGCTGAGCGAATCGGCGAGCTGGGCGACATGGGTGGCGACATGGCGGCAGCGCCTGATTTGTACGCTGCGGAGATTGCGGCATGCTCGGTGCCCGCCGACTCGACGATCAGCATCACGTCGACGCTACCATCACTATCGTTCCCGTTCTTTGTTCACATGGAGGGGCAGATCGCGGCAGAAGCTGAGGCTCTGGGCGGCATCAATCTGACGCAGTTAGATGGAGAGAACGACACCACCAAGCAGACGGGTGATGTCGAATCGGCAATCGTCAACGGCGCGAACGCGCTTGTGCTGTCGCCGATCCAGGTCGACGCGATTTCGCCCGCCCTCCAGCAGGCGATTGACGCGGGCGTCATCGTCGTGACGATTGACCGCCGCGTCGAGGGCGTCGAGGGCATCCTGGCGCATGTCGGCGCGGACAACGTGCGCGGTGGCGAAATCCAGGCGGAAACCGTCATGGCGATGTTCCCGGATGGCGCGCGTGTCATGCACCTCCAGGGGCAGCCGGGCGCGGGTCCCGCGATTGACCGCAATCAAGGTGTCCACAATGTCCTCGACGCGGTCGCGGATATGTACCCGATCATCTTCGAACAGACCGCCAACTTCAATCGTGAAGAGGCGCTCACGGTGACTGAGGCGGGCTTGGCGGGTCTCGATGCGCCGCCGGATGTCATCATCGCCGCCAACGACGATATGGCGCTGGGCGCATTGGAAGCGGTCATCGCTGCGGGCTTGCAGGACGAGATCGCCATCTTCGGCTTCGACGCGCTGCCGGAAGCCCTGGCGAGCGTTCGTGACGGCGGACTGACGGGCACGATTGAGCAGTTCCCCGGCGGTCAGAGCCGTACCGCGATGCGCGTTGCGACCCTGGAAGCACGCGGCTGCGAATGGGATCGCAACTCGCTCATTTTGCTTGAGCCGATTATGCTGACTGCCGAGAACCTCGACGCTGCTGAACGCATCGGCGAACTCGAATAGGTTAGTCTCACTTTGAAAACCTCACCCCCTCAATCCCCCTCTCCGTGTACGGAGAGGGGGACGCGAGCGAAGCGAGCAGGGGGTGAGGTTCACGCAATAAACGTATGTCTTGCAGGGGTGCAATAACTGCGCCCCGACGACATGTTCGCGCTGGCAGGAAAACAGGATGAACGTCATGTGAGAACGCGATGACTGGTGTTGAAAATAGTTTTTACTTTGGTTAAAATAGAATATGTACATGAATGAAATCTATCGTCACAAAGGTTAAAGCGATGAACGTGGCGATCCCCTCCGCCTCTTCACCAGAAACCCAATCAACCCCACCGAAATGGCAGACACAGGCATGGCTGGAACCGCGCTTCGTCGTCGTGACCCTGTTCGCCATCCTCGGCAGCCTGCTTGCGGAAAGCCAGGGTGCGCCTGCATGGTTGATTCTGACGCTCAATATTGTGTCCTATCTGGCGGGTGGCTTCTACGGCGCGCGGAACGCGCTCAACAGCCTGCTGCGTGAGCGCAGGATCGATGTCGATATGCTGATGATCCTGGCGGCGCTTGGCGCGGCAAGCATCAACCAGTGGCATGAGGGTGCAATCCTTCTGTTCCTGTTTTCTCTCAGCAACGTCTTGCAGGATTATGCTATCGGGCGCAGCCGCCAGGCGATTCGAAGCCTGATGAAGCTGTACCCGAACGAGGCGAAGGTTCGCCGCAATGGTGAGATCGCCACTCTGCAACTCGACCAGATTCGCCATGACGACATCGTCCTGATCCAGCCGGGCGAGCGTATTCCGGTCGATGGCATCGTCGCTGATGGGCGTTCGGCGGTCGATGAGTCGCCGATCACCGGCGAATCGATGCCTGTTGATAAGCTGCCCGGCGCGAAGGTGTTTGCGGGTACGCTCAATAAGCAGGGCGCGCTTGATGTGAGGGCGACCGGCGCGGCGAAAGATACGGTGCTGGCGCGCGTCATCAGGATGGTTGAAGAAGCGCAGGACAGCAAAGCACCGACCGAACGCTTCTTGGAGAAGTTCGAGCAGTACTACGCCATCTTCATCCTGGTCGCCGTTGGCGTACTGATTGTCGTGCCGCCGCTCGCCTTCAACGTCGATTTTGGCGAGAACTTCTACCGCGCGATGGTGCTGATGACAGTTGCCAGCCCGTGCGCGCTGGTGATCAGCACGCCCGCCTCGTTCATTTCGGCGATTGCCTCGGCGGCGCGTGGCGGTGTCCTCTTCAAGGGCGGTGCATATCTCGAAGGACTGGCGGCTGTCAAGGCAGTCGCGTTCGATAAGACGGGCACACTGACCAGTGGCAAGCCCGCCTTGACGGATGCAATCGCCACTGAAGGTTACAGCGAAAACGACCTGCTGCGCATTGCCGCGTCCGCCGAGCTGCGCAGCGAACATCCTCTGGCGAAGGCGGTGGTGGCATCGGCGCAGGAGCGCGGCATCGCCATCCCGGAACCAAGCGCCTTTGACTCGATCATGGGGCGCGGCGTGCGCGCCATCATCGATGGGGTCGAGACGCACGTCGGAAGCCCGGCGTATCTGCTGGTCGCCGAAGACCTCCCGCCCGTCCTCGCCGCCGCACGCGAGCAGCTTGAGGCGCAGGGCAAGACCGTCATGTTGGTACGGCATGGCGGCAGGTGGGTCGGCATGATCGCGCTGGCGGATCAGGTGCGCGCGGAGGCGAAAGCAGTCATCGCGCTCCTGCACAAAGCTGGGGTGACGGTCGCTATGCTGACGGGCGACAATGCGCGCGTGGCGCAGAACGTCGCGGCACAGTTGGGCGTGGATAAGGTCTATTCCGGGCTGATGCCTGAAGACAAGGTGACGGTCATCCGCGAACTGGAGGAACACACCGGGGCGACGGCGATGGTTGGCGATGGCGTCAACGATGCGCCTGCGCTGGCGACCGCCAGCATCGGCATGGCGATGGGCGCGGCGGGCAGCGACGTGGCGATGGAGACGGCAGACCTCGTTTTGATGGGCGACAAGCTGGAGCTGATCCCGTACGCCATTCAACTGAGCAAGAAGGCGCGGCGCGTGGTCTGGCAGAACATCACCTTTTCGCTGCTCGTGATCGTCGTCCTGATTATCAGCGCGTTCGTCATCAGCCTACCGCTGCCGCTCGGCGTGCTGGGGCACGAAGGCAGCACGGTGATTGTGGTTATGAACGGACTCATTCAGCTATTGCTGCTCCCCGAGATCGCACGGCGGCGCGCAGCAGCAGCTTGACGTGTTGAGCCGACGCGGTTCGGCTCGACTTTACGACCCCGCTGGAATGTCGTAGTTAATCTCGATCTGGTTGCCATCGGGGTCGCGGAAGTGGGCGGTCGGTCGCCGGGATGACCTATTGCGTTTTCAGGACACGCGCTCGGCGAGGACGACGACGCGCGTCCTGTAGATATTGAGCAGGAAGTCGTAATCGTCGCAGGTGATCAGCGTCAGCCGCTCGCGGTCGGTCGGGCGCAGCACACTCAAGTCCGTCGGCGGTACACTGCGCAGCCCACTTACGCGATATTCCAGCCGCTGGTCGCCCACCTCGATTAGGATCGGATCACCATAATTGAGTTCCTGAATGTAGGCGAAGATGCCGCGTGTGCCGTCGCGCAGCTCGGAATGCCCCGCCAAGCCCACGTTGTTGGGCGTTCCGATGGGCGCGGTACCCTGCAAGTGCCCAACCGATGCGCCGAGGTTGGCGACATCCCATGAGCCGTCTCGGATGAAGACATCGATGATCGGCGCAACCACTCCGGCGTTCGGGAGTGACATCATTGCGCGCACCACCGCATCGGGTGTCGAGACCGCCGCCTCCGTGGAAACAGCGGTTGAAAGCTGGGGAGCAGTTGGCGTGGGCGGCGCACTGACTTCAGAGTTCGTGGCAGATGGGGCATTGTTGGTGTAGACAAACACGACAGCGACCAGTATCCCAAGCAATATGGTTGGAAGTAAGAAAGAAGATCCGCCACGTTTCATAATCAAATCCATGTCCTCTGAGCCACGGTGCTGCGCGGTGTTTGGCTTCCACATTCCTAAATTGTAATGTGATGATCGCTTGACAGTATAATGGAACATTCGCAAGATTAGAGCATTAGACTGTGATTATGAACTGTTTTACTCGACACATGCTTATACTGGAACTTATGTTATGCCCAGTGACTCGTCTGTAGATCGGCAGTTCCTGATGTCGCTCGCGCGATTTCATCACATATCCAAAGACCTGCTCAATCTTCTCAGGCGATACCCGCAGCCATTGGTGGACGCTCCTGGTGTGTCCGGGAAGCTGTCGGCGCGTCAGGCGATTGCGGTGATGTGTGGATGGCTGGCGGAGGCGAACCAGCGCTACAGCGAATATGATCAGCAGATGTCGAGTGTCGGCAATTTCGACACAACCTCGTTCAATCGTTTCAATATCGCGGTGCGCAGTCGAATGAGCTGGGCGGATTGCGTGAACGAGTTTCAGCAGCTTTCCAGCACGCTCATCAGGCATGCGGTTTCGGTCGATGCCCACCGTCGCACGCACGACCCTCGGTATCTGGACTGGCTCACCAGCCTGACCCAACGCTGTGAACAACATCATGAGACGCTCTCAGCCTTCATCCGGGCGCGGGGTGAAAACGCCGCTCAATTCTGAGTCTTCCGGCTAGGCAGAACGCAAACCCTGCGTTACAAAGGGGTGAATACTGTTCGCCTCTTCTGTGCGTTGGAGGCTGCCCATGCCTGTCGTCGATTTTGAGCTGCTGCGTGAAATCCCACTGTTTGAGCTGCTGGATGAACAGGAACTGTCCGAGCTTGCCGGACAGATGGAGCAGCGCACGTACATCACGGGGCAGATGATCTACGCCGTTGGTGACCCCGGCGGGGTCATGTTCGTCGTCCAGAAGGGGCGCGTCGAGGTGTTCATCCGCGATAAAGCGCATGAACGTGTGCGCATCAGCCTGTGCGAAGCGGGCGACATCTTTGGTGAGGTGGCGCTGCTGGCAAATGACGAACGCCACACCAATGCCAAGGCATTACAGGACACCACGATCCTGATCGTAGATCGTAATGACCTGGAAGCGCTTTTTCGCAAGCACCCAATGGCGGCACTCGACATCATTTCGATGCTTGGCAAGCGTATCCGCGAGACCGATGTTCTGATCCGTGACCGGGTTGTCGCGCGTAATGTCAACGAAGAAGTCGAAGAGCAGGGATTGACCATCGGACAGCGGCTCTCGGATCTTCTGACCATGGTCGCTGGCGATATACGTTTCGTCTACTTCAATCTGATCTGGTTTGTCGGCTGGATCGTGTTGAATCTCGGCATCTTCCCAACGCTGCACGCCTTCGACCCGTTCCCGTTTGGGCTGCTCACGATGATCGTGTCGCTGGAGGCGATCTTTCTCTCGCTGTTCGTCCTGATCAGCCAGAACCGCCAGGCAGAGCGCGAGCGCGTCCGTAACGACATCGAGTATGATGTGAATGTGAAGGCAGAACTGGAAATCCAGGAACTGCACGAAAAGCTCGACGATCTGCAAAACGTGACGATCCAACGGCTGACCGAGATTCAGCGCACGCTTGGGATCGCCGGGCGTAAACGCCCGCTCTGGACGGACGATCTCTAGGTGGGTATTTGTGCCTGCGTTAGGGCACGGGGTTATGCTGATCGTCTGGTGATCCATACTGTATGAACATAGGATGCAATTCGTGGTCGGTATCGAGGATGTTATGGCGAAGAGACAGGTAGGGACAAGCCAGATGGTGACGTATCGCTTTGGCTTTCGTTACGACGATATTCACACCGCTGCCAAAGTGATTCGCCCGCTGCTGAAAATTCGGTGGAAAAAGCTGAACGATAAGTTCTGGGGTGGCGATTACTACCTGAAGATGTCTAAGAGTGGAGTCATCATCAAGCTGCATCACAACTACGAAGCGCACTTCGATCACTGGCTACAGCCGGACTACAAATCGTTTCCTATCCTCTTGTTTATGCAGTACCCTCCGGGAGAAGAAGCGCCCGATCAAATTGATCTGCTCGCGCAGTTTATGAGTGTTGTCAAGACCGTCATCATCCCGCCCAACAGTGATGCCTGGGATGGTGGCGCGCAAGTGATGGAGTAACCTCCCTTGAAGCGCAATGCCAATCGAACCTATACCAATCGCCGCTATCTCGATGCCATCGAAGACCATGTCGTCATCTTCGACGGCGCGATGGGCACGAGTATCCAGCGCTATAATCTGACCGCTGCCGATTTTGGCGGCGAGCAGTACAACGGCATGAACGACTACCTCGTCATCACACGCCCGGACGTGATCGAGGAGATTCACGCCTCGTTCCTGGCAGTCGGCGCGGAAGCGGTCGAGACGGATACCTTCCGCAGCAATCCGCTGACGCTGGCGGAGTTCGGCTTGCAGGAGCGCTGCATCGAAATCAATCATGCGGCGGCGGCGCTGGCGCGGCGCATCTGCGACCGCTTCGAGCGCGAGACGGGCATTCCGCGCTTTGTGGCGGGCAGCATCGGTCCCAGTGGCAAGCTGCCGAGCGGCAACGACCCCGACCTGAGCAACATCACCTTTGACGAGCTGGCGGATGTCTTCTACCAACAGGCGAAGGGCTTGGTCGAAGGCGGCGCGGATGTGCTGCTGATCGAGACCAGCCAGGACATCCTCGAAGTCAAGGCGGCGATCTGGGGCATTCAACGGCTGTTCGAGGACAGCGGCGTGCGTATTCCACTGCAAGCGCAGATCACGCTCGACGTGAGCGGGCGGATGCTCTTCGGCACCGACATCGCCAGCGCGCTCACCACGCTCGAAGCGCTGCCCATCGACGTGATCGGGCTGAACTGCTCGACGGGACCTGAGTACATGCGCGAGCCGGTGCAGTATCTCGTCGCCCACAGCACGCTGCCCATCAGCATCCTGCCGAACGCGGGCTTGCCGATCAATGTCGATGGCGAAGCGGTCTACCCGATGGAACCCGACCCGTTCAGCGAGATGGTGGCGGAATTTACGCGCTGGGGCGTCAGCGTCGTAGGCGGCTGCTGCGGCACGCGCCCGGAACACATCGACCAGCTCTACCGTCGCGTGCATGGCATGAGCTATGAGGAGTACAGGCAAGCCCTCACCCCCAGCCCCTCTCCCGAACGCTTTGCTGGGAGAGGGGGGCTGAAGCGCCCTCTCGCGCGCACGCCGGAGACCGAGGCGATGGCGTCGAGCAACATGCGCGCCATGCCGATGATCAACACGCCGGGTCCGACGATGATCGGGGAGCGCGTCAATTCGCAGGGCAGCCGCAAGGTCAAGCAGCTCCTGCTCGATGATCGCTACGATGACATCGTGCCCATCGCGGTCGATCAGGTCGAGAGTGGGGCGCACATGCTGGACGTGTGCGTCGCGCTGACCGAGCGCGCCGACGAAGCACAGCAGATGAAGACGCTGGTCAAGAAGCTGGCGATGGCGGTCGAAGCGCCGCTGATCATCGACGTGACCGACGCGCACATCGCGGAGGCGGCGCTGTCGGTCTATCCGGGGCGCGCCATCATCAACGGCAACAACCTGGAAAACGGGCGTGAGCGCATCGACAAGGTGCTGCCCATCGCGCGCAAATACGGCGCGGGCGTCCTGTCGATGACCATTGACGAAGAGGGCATGGCGCACACGCGCGAAAAGAAGCTGGCGATTTCCCAACGCATCGCGCAGATCGCGGTCGATGAATACGGCATGGTTCCCGAAGACCTGATCTTTGACACGCTGACGTTTCCGCTGACGACTGGGCAGGAAGACCTGCGCAACGACTCCATCGAGACTCTCGAAGGCATCCGCCTAATCAAGCAGCAGATGCCGGGCGTGATGACGGCGCTCGGCGTCAGCAACGTCTCTTTCGGCGTCACGCCTGCCGCGCGCGGCGTGCTGAACAGCGTCTTTCTCTATCACGCGGTGCAGGCGGGGCTGGATATGGCGATTGTCAATCCGGCGCACATCACGCCCTACGCGGAAATCCCGGACGAGCAGCGCAAGATTGCGAATGACCTGATCTTCAACAGCGACCAGGACGCCCTGCCGCGCTTCATCCAGTATTTCGAGCAGAACGACGTGAAGGTGACGGGCAAGCAGGAAGAAGACCCGACTGCGAACATGACCGCCGAGGAGGCGATCCACTGGCAGATCGTGCATCGTAAGAAGGATGGCGTCGAGAAGCTGATCGACGCATGTCTGACGCGCCAGGATGCGGTCGGTGTGCTCAACAATGTGCTGCTGCCCGCCATGAAAGAAGTCGGCGATAAGTTCGGCGCGGGCGAGCTGATCCTGCCGTTCGTGCTGCAAAGCGCCGAGGTGATGAAGAAGACGGTCGCCTATCTGGAGACCTTCATGGAGAAGGTCGAAGGCTCGAGCAAGGGTACCGTCGTGCTGGCGACCGTCTACGGCGATGTGCATGACATCGGCAAAAACCTCGTCAAGACGATCCTCAGTAACAACGGCTTCACCGTCCATGACCTGGGCAAGCAGGTTCCCGCCAACACCATCATCGAGAAGGCGATTGAGTACAACGCCGACGCCATTGGCTTGAGCGCGCTGCTCGTCAGCACCAGCAAGCAGATGCCGGTCGTCGTCAATGAGCTGGCGCGGCGCGGACTCAAGTTCCCGGTGCTGATCGGTGGGGCGGCGATCAATCGCAAGTTCGGGCGGCGCATCCTCTTCCTGGAAGAGAGCGGCGAACCTTACGAACCGGGCGTCTTCTACTGCAAGGATGCCTTCGAGGGCTTGGCGATGGTCGAGCAGTTGATCGTGCCGGAACAGCGCGAGGCGCTGCTGGAGACGACCCGCGCGGAGGCATATGCCGAGATGGGCAAGCCCGCCCCCGTGCGCCGCCAGCGTGCGCGCGGCGAGAAGACCGTGCAACCCGCACCGAGCCTCCCGACGCCCCCGTTCTGGGGGACGAAGGTGATCGAGTCGATGCCGCTGGAAGTCGTGCTCAAATACCTGCACAAGCCGGAACTCTACCGCCTGAGCTGGGGTGCATCGAACACGCATGGCGAGGAATGGACGAAGCTGGAGGCGGAGTTCGAGGCGCGACTGGAGCGCATGACGCGCGAGGCATTGCGCGACAAAACGCTGCGCCCGCAGGCGGTCTATGGCTACTTCCCCGCCAACAGTGACGGCGACGACCTGATCATCTACGACCCGGTGCCATTCGCGCAGCGCAACGGTTCGGAGCCGGAGCGCCGCGAGATCGGGCGCTTCGCCTTCCCACGCCAGCCGTATGGCGAGTTCCTGTGCATCAGCGATTACCTCGCGCCCGTCGGCGGCGCGGTCGATACGGTCGCCTTACAGGTCGTCACGGTCGGCGCGGTGGCGAGCGAGCATTTCGACAAGCTGCAAAGCGCGCACGAGTACAGCGAGGCGTACTTCTTTCACGGGCTGGCGGTGCAGGCGGCGGAGGCGACGGCGAACTACGTCAACCGCGTGGTCGTCAACAAGGGCATGAACATCCCCACCGGGCAGGGCAAGCGCTATAGCTGGGGCTACCCGGCGTGCCCCGACTTGAAGGATCATGAGCTGGTCGTCAGGCTGCTGCCACAGACCGTCGCGCAGTTGGGGATGGAGCTGACGTCGTCGTACCAGTGGGTGCCGGAGCAGAGCACGGCGGCGATTGTCGTGCATCATCCCGACGCCAAGTACTACAGCGTGGGCAGCAGCGACCGCGCCGAGCAGATCTTGGGGTAGCCTTTGTGATAGACTGGTCACAGAGACGGAGACACGACTGATGACCGACTTTGTCATTGAACCACAAACCCAGATTTCGCTGGCGGACTTCCTCGCGCTCGCCGAACAGGATGAAACCCCCGGCAAGTGCCTGCAACTGGTATCAGGGGAGATCATCGAAGTGCCATCCAACGCCTATGCGCCTTCAGTCTCTCGCTCAAGACTGTGTTCAACGCATAGGGGCAGCACTTCGCAATCCTCATGATCGACCCTTTTCGCCCTCAGGTGAAAACTATGCGAAGTGTCCTTGTCATCACGCTTGCCACGTTCCTTCTGGTCAGCGTCGTCGCCATCCTGCTGGACAACCGCTGTTACTCGGACCTTCGCCAGGAGAAGCCGATCTATCCCGGTGCTGCCCTGGCGAGCGATACCCATGTCTTCCTCGGTCGCACGCAGTTGGTCTACGAGACATCCGACAGCGTGAGCGCTGTCGAAGCATGGTATCGCCAGGAGATCACGACCCTGCTGCGCGCGGGCGTCGAGCTGAATATGCCCGTCGGCGCGCCCTGGTGGACAAGCGTTTATTCCCTCCAGGCAGGTGACGATGGGAGCACACAGATCGTCTATGCGCAGATGTGCCCGTAAAGGCGCTGCTCGTTTCGTCGCGGTGGGCGCCATTCTTGAATCAGCCTTTCGCGTTGAAGACGAGGCAGCGCTCGTTCCTAAACGGCAGCAGGCTCCTGGTCTTCAAAGCGATTTGTGCTGTTCGGATCGTGTGACGGCAGAAACACCATGGGGCGCTCGCTTGCGTATTCGCGAATGTTCGCCAGGGTCGCCTGCGTCAGAGCAACATCTGCGACAATCCCACCATATCCGCCGCTGACGAGCTGTCCTTCGTCAAACGCCACATCGCCCGCAAAGAGAAACGACAAGTTATCGTCCATGAAGAGTACCGATTGATGCCCCAGTGAATGCCCAGGTGTTGGCACAATCCAGACATCGCCGTCACCAGTCAGTGCAAGTCCTTGCCCAAATCCAGGGAATGGTGCCTCGCGGAAAGCTGCAAACTGGGGCGCAAAATTCGCAGGATAATGACAAGGCAGCGTGCCATTTGATGCTGGATAATCTGCCTGAGGGACATAAAAGGTCGCATTTGGGAATGCGCTCATGTTTCCGACGTGATCGGAATGCAGATGCGTCTGAACGACTGTTTTCACTTCGTCTGGCGGCAGATTCAGCATTTGCATCTGGGCGGCAAGTTCATCCGCTGGACTCACGACAAAACGGAGATTGTTCTGATAGATGAAATGGGTGATTGGATCACAGTTCGTGTAATCAGGCTCCATGATGTTACTGGTTTCTCCTGTGTCCACGACGATGATGCCTGTGGGATGTTCGATCACCCAGGTCATGATCGGCATCCAAGCTGTCCAGCGTGTATCGGTCGCAATCGCGGGAAGACGCAGCGCTTCAATACCGTTGTAATCGCGATGTGCAGACTTCACCGCCACAAAGCCGGTCTGGATGGCGTGCATACGTATCCCAGAACTACTGATGATCGTTCGTGGCGCGGCTTGAACAACATTTGGGATGATGGGCAGGGGGGCGTTTTGCTGCGCAGCGTTTGCCTGATGGGTCAGCCACCCACCCCCTGCAAGACCGAGTATCCCCATTCCCATGCCGGTGAGCACTTCGCGCCGTGAAGGGCGATGATTTCGACGTTGATCCTGCATACTCTCACTCCATGAATACACTGTGTTAATTATATAACACTGTTATTTTCCTGGATCATGTGTGTTTTGTGAGGAAATTAGCTATGACCGCTTGAGATCGAGGTGGTTTTGAGATTGAATGAAAGGATGAACGATCATGAAACCCACGCACCATATGAACTTGCCCGACTTCAAGGGCAGCAGGCTCTCGTAGACGCGATCCTGGGTGTTGCGATTCGGCTTCTTGTGACCGACGGAGCGCATGCACTTTCCATGCGGCGAATTGCCAGTGAGGCAGGCTGCTCGACCACAGTGCTCTACACGCTTTTTGGAAGCAAGAATGGCATCATCGACGCACTCTTCCAGGATGGCTTTGCGAGACTCGGCGCTTCGCAACGTGCTTCAGTTCAGGATGGAGACACTCCAATAGAGCGACTTATCCATCTTTGCCAAGCCTATCGCACTACAGCTTTGGAAAACCCAACGCACTATACCATTATGTTTGGCAGCCCCGTGCCCGACTATCGCCCATCCGCACGGAGTAAGGATGTTGCGTTTGCGGCATTACAACCGCTCATCGAGGCTGTAGAGCACTTGTTGTCCCAGCGCACAGAAGTTGCAGAGTTCAACGGGCAAGAGCTGGCTATGATGCTTTGGGCGACCGTACATGGTATGGTTAGCGTGGAAATTGCTGGAATGCATCTGTATCCCGACTCTGCTGCCATCATGCTCGATGGGGTAGTCCGTCGACTCCTGGCGGTTTAGCCCGTGTGCGGCTTGTCAATCTGAGTGCCGCAGGCTCGCAGCAGCACTCCTTTCGATTGCGCCATGTAAAGCTTGCAGCATGTGCGCTATTGCCATCTTGTTCTGGAGTTATGTCTTGAATCTCGACACGTTTATCGCCGCCATGCCGAAGGTCGAACTGCATGTCCATCTGGAGGGTGCTGTCCGACCGGAGACACTGCTCAAGCTGGCGCGCAAGAACAACATCGACCTTCCTGCGCACACGGTCGAAGACCTGGCGCGCTGGTATACCTTTGTGAACTTCCCGCACTTCGTGGACATCTACATCAAGATCTCCGAGTGCATCCAGACGCCCGATGATCTGGAGCTGGTCACGCGCGAATTCCTGGAAGGGCAGGCGGCGCAGAACATCCTCTACACCGAAGCCACCTACACCGCCTACACCCATTTTCACCAGAAGGGCATTTCGTTCGCCGACCAGATGGCTGCCATCAACCGCGCGCGGCATTGGGCAGAGCAAACGCTCGGCGTGAAGCTCAATCTGATCGTCGATATTGCCCGCGAGGTGACGCCGGAACAGGGCATGCTGACCGCCGACTGGGTGATCGCACATCATGGCGATGGCGTTGCTGCTTTAGGTCTGGGCGGCTACGAGGTCGGCAATCCGCCCGAAAAGTTCGCTGACGCCTTCGACAAGGCGCATCAGGCGGGCGTCCCCTGCGTGCTTCATGCCGGAGAGACCGAAGGTCCCGCGAGCATCTGGGGCGCGCTCGGTGCGGGGCACAGTATCCGCCTGGGGCACGGCGTGCGTTGCATCGAAGATGATCGGCTTGTCCATGAGTTGCGCGCGAGACAAACCGTGCTGGAAGTCTGCCCGACGAGCAATGTCTGCCTGGGTGTCGTGCCATCGCTGGAAGCGCACATGCTGCCGCGCCTGCTGGCGGAGGGGCTGAACGTCACCATCAACAGCGACGACCCGCCGATGTTCAATACGACGCTGACGCAGGAATTCCAGCGCTGCGCCGCCGCGTTCGGTTGGACGCGCGAGATGCTGGAACGCTTCACCTACAACGCTGCGCAGGGCGCGCTGCTGCCGCCGGGCGAGAAAGCCGCGTTGATGGCGAACATTCAATCTCAATTGGCGAGGCTTTAGGGAAACAAAACCGCCAAGACGCGGAGTAGCGGAGTACACGAAGATTGGGCATCTGTCTTCGCGTTCTTTGCGTCTTCGTGGTTCAAATTCTGGTGCTTAGACCTGGGCAGGTCCGGCATTGTGGGTACTGATTTGCGCGTAGATGTGCGCCTCGCGCGGCGTATCGACGATGTGGAAGCGCCCACGTTCACTGATGGTGGCGATAGCGCGTGCCGCCTCGGTGATCATGGTGCTGCGTGTCACGCAGATGATCGCGCTGACCGACCGGGAGCGTGTAGCGTCCGCGATGGTGATGTAGGAACCGGGCGCGATGCGGCTGGTTTGCGTCAGGTCGAGGATGACGGCGACGGGCGCGTGGCTGCTGGCGGCACACGCCTGAACATCCTGAAACCACGACTCGGCATCCTGCGTTGTCAGATGGCTTTCACCACGCATGTAGAGAATTCCATTCTGGTATTGAACGCTTTTGAGACCCATACGCACCCCAATCTTCCGACTGTTTGACTTTCTCAAGCCTACATCTCACGCGATAGTTTAGTTGAGAAAGAATTCGTAAGTGTATTGTATGGAAGGCTATATTTATTATTCAGGCACATCTGAAGATTGTAAATAGGGAAAAACTTCAGACTTCAACCCAGTTTAAGCCTAGCGTGCCAAGCCTCCCGCGCCGACAGGACTTTTCGGCTATCTCGCTGGTTCATTTTCGCCTGATTGTCGCCTACAATGATGGGCAGCGTGTGTTCATCGACCAAAAGGAAACCCCACTGTGACCAAACCGACCATTGTCGTTCTTAACGGCGATCAAACCGGGCAGGAGCTGCTTGACGAGTCCCTGCGCGTGCTCGACCCCAGCGTAACGGGCGTCGATGTGGCGTTCGAGACCTTCGACCTTTCGCTGGAAAACCGCCGCGTCACCCGCAACCAGGTGGTGTTTGACGCCGCCGCGCGCATCCAGCAAACGGGCTTGGGTATCAAAGCGGCGACGATCACGCCCGAAGGCAAGGAAGATGTCGGCAGCCCCAACGCCCTACTGCGCGAAGCGGTCGGCGCACAGGTCATCCTGCGCACCGGTCGGCGCATCCCGGCGGTTGCCCCGCGCGCCGGTGTTTACGCGCCGATCACGGTCGTGCGTATGGCGGTCGAGGATGCATATGGCGCGAAAGAGTGGCGCGAGGGCGAAGGCTTGGACGAGGTCTCGTACAGCACGCGCAAACTCAGCCGCCGCAACTGCCGCGCCGCCGCCGAATATAGCTTCCGTCATGCGCGCAAGCACAACGCGAAGGTATTCGGCGGTCCCAAGTTCACCGTGAGCGCGGTTTACGAGGGCATCTTCAAGGAGGAGCTGGACGCTGCTGCTGCACGTTACCCGGATGTCAAGTACGATCCGCAGCTCATTGATGCCACGTATGCGCTGCTGCTCAAGACCAGCGGCGATCCGTTGGTCATCCCCGCGCTGAACCGCGATGGCGACAGCCTGAGCGATCTCGTGCTGGAGATGTTCGGCAGCATCGCAGGTGCGGAGTCGATCATCCTCAGCCTGGACGACAACTTCGAGGTGCGGACGGTGGTCACCGAAGCGCCGCATGGCACCGCGCCCAGTCTGTTTGGTAAGAATATCGCCAATCCGATGGCGATGATCCTGGCAGGCGCGGCGCTGCTGCGTTATATCCACACTGAAGCAGCGGAACGCGCCAGCCGCGCGATCTACGAGTCGGTGCTGGAGGCGGTCAACGAGGGCACACGCACGCCTGACCTGGGCGGGCAATCGACGACGACGGAATACACGAACGAAGTTATCCGCCGCGTGAAGTCGAAACTGGATGTCTGGAAGGCACTGGGGTAGGCTGCGACCTGAGGAAAGCGGGGCGCAGCCGATGCGCCCCGAACGCCGTTACTTCCGTATCACCGTGCCGACGCTGAGGTCGCCCATGACGGCGCGCAGGAGGTCGTCTGCCGCGAAGAAGTTGACGACCATGATCGGCATGTTATGTTCTTCGCAGAGCGTGAACGCCGTCATGTCCATCACGCCAAGGCGGTGCTCCAGCACCTGCTTGTAGGTCAGGGTGGCGTAACGCACTGCCGTTGGGTCTTTCTTGGGATCGGCGCTGTAGACGCCGTTGACTTTCGTCGCCTTGATGACGATATTCGCATCGATTTCCATCGCGCGCAGCGCCGCCGCGGTGTCCGTCGTGAAGAACGGATTGCCCGTTCCGCCGCAGACGACGACCACGCGCCCCTTCTCCATGTGACGGATGGCGCGCAGACGGATGTACGGCTCGGCGACCTGGTTCATCTGCACTGCGGTCTGGACGCGCGTTGTCACGCCCAGGCGTTGCAGGGAGTCTTGCAGCGCCAGCCCGTTCATGACGGTGCCGATCATCCCCATCTGGTCTGCCGTACTCTGCTCCATGCCGCGCGCCACGCCCTGCGCGCCACGCCACAGGTTACCCGCGCCGATGACGACGGCGATTTGCACGCCCATCGCATGAACCTGCTTGACCTTCGCGGCGATCTCTTCTGCGCGGTCGGGGTCAATGCCAAAGCCGCTGTCGCCCGCCAGCGATTCACCGCTTAACTTGAGGACAATCCGTTTGTATGCAGGTTGTTCCGCCATTTAGACACTCCTTCATCACTTTCGCTTGGGCAAAAAAAGAGGGATCAGCAAAATGCTCATCCCTCTCGATGTTATGACGCAATCACTGCCGCCGCTGGCGGAGGATGCATCACTTACGCACCGTCTTCAGATGGGTTGTCGCCCAGTGCGAAGCGGGCGAAGCGGCGGATGACGATGCTCTCGCCGATCTCAGCGACCGTCTCGGAAAGGTACTTCGAGATGGTCTTGCTATCGTCCTTGAGTGTCGGCTGCTCCATCAGGACGATTTCCTGGAAGTACTTTTCCATTCGCCCATCGACGATCTTTTCGATCACCGCATCGGGCTTGTTGGGGCTTTCGTCTTTGGTGCGGCGCGTCTGCAGGTCGCGCTCTGCCTCGATGGCTGCCGAAGGCACATCTTCACGGCGCACGTAGTGCGGGGCGAGGTTGGCGATGTGCAGCGCGACTTCCTTGACAAAGCTTTTGAAAGCATCGGTCTTGGCGACGAAGTCTGTTTCGCAGTTGACCTCGACCATGACACCGAGGCGACGGTTGAAGTGCAGGTAGGTTTCGACCAGACCTTCGTTCATCGTGCGACCCGCGCTGAGTTTCTTGGCTGCTTTCGCCAAGCCCTTTTCGCGCAGGAAATCCGCTGCCTTGGTCAAATCGCCGTCATTGGCTTCCAGCGCTTTTTTGCAGTCCAGCGGACCTACGCCTGTCATCTCACGCAGGTCCTTGACCATCTGTGCTGTGATTACCGCCATGCTCTCCTCTATTCCTCGCCCTCTTCAAATAGCTTGGTGTTCTTCAATTTGGCAATCGTGGACGCGCCAAAGTACTTGCTGTCGTCGTCCTGCTGGTCGTCGTACTTATCGGCAAAGCCCGCTTCTTCGCTGCCGGCTTCGTCTGTCGTCCCGTCGTCACCCTTGCGCATCTGCTGACCTTCGATGCAGCCATCCGCGAAGGCACTCAGGATAAGCTTGATGGCGCGCACTGCGTCATCATTGCCAGGAACGATATAGTCGATTTCGTCCGGGTCGCTGTTGGTGTCTGCGAGTGCCAGTACGGGAATGTTGAGGGTATTCGCCTCTTTCATCGCAGTGGCTTCGCGCTTGGTGTCAACCACGACGATCAGGTCGGGCAGTTTCTTCAGGTTGCGGATGCCGCCCAGGCGTAGCTGGAGCTGATCAATCTTGCGATTGAGGATCAGAACTTCCTTCTTGGGCAGCAGTGCAAACTCGCCGTTATCGCGGCGCTTTTCCAGCTTCTTCAGCGCGTCAATACGCTCACGGATCGTTCGCCAGTTGGTCAGCGTGCCGCCGAGCCAGCGAGTGTTGATGTAGGGCATGTTGGCACGTTCGGCTTCGCGGGCGATAGCTTCCTGCGCCTGGCGCTTGGTGCCCAGGAACAAGACAACCCCGCCACCTACCACGATGTCGCGGACCATGTCGTAGTATCGGTTGAGGTTGACGATCGTCTGCTGAAGATCGATGATGTGGATGCCGTTGCGCTCTGTAAAGATAAACGGCTTCATCTTCGGGTTCCACTTGGTCGTGCGATGACCGAAGTGAACACCGGTCTCGAGAAGCTGCTTCATCGTGACCTGAGAAGGCATAGTTTGGGGACTCCTTATGTTGTGTTTGGACGCGCACACCCGTCGCTTCTCGTGCCTAACCCTTCGCAGGACAACACAGCAGGAGATCGGGGTGTGTGGATTTGTGCAGCACATGGGACGCTGTACGAGGAGGCATTCTAGCATAGGGGGAATCTTGCTTCAAGGGCGCACGCTGCAAAGCATTGAGAGACCCAACGCATTCATTACCTGCCTCTAACCAGACCATATCCATCGTGAAATTCATTTGTCGCCTATGATGAAGGTGGATGTAACGAACGACAAACCTACAGGTTTCTTCTCATGGTAAAGGAGTCGAACGTGATGAAATTTGCGCGCGTAGTGGCATTTGTTCTTATCTTCGTCGCCGCATTCGTTCTTTTCGCGGCACCGCGCCAGACCGCTTCTGCGCAGAGCTGCGGACCGAATGTGACGCATGTCGTACAGCCGGGAGAAAACCTCTTCCGCATCTCGCTCAATCACGGTACCACCTTCCGCGCGGTCGCCGCAGCCAACGGTATCGCGGATGTGACGCGCATCTATCCTGGCCAGGTGCTGCGCATGGTCTGCTCGACGGGTGGTACGGGCGGCAGCGGCGGTACGGGTGCTGGTGGCGCAAATGGGGTCACGACGAACATACTGCTCCCGCCGCCACCCGGCACAAACAGCAGCGTCCCTGTCATCCCAACAGGGGTGGATTGCACGCGCTTCCGTGTGACGCAGCCGCTCGACGGTCTCGCCGCCGAGACGCAGGTCTTTTACTGGGATGGTGCGCCGGGCGCGACCACCTATCGCATCAACATCTATAACGCCGATTTGCGCCCCGGCGTGCTTGTTGCCTCGGCGGATGTGCCTGGGACGCTGACAAGCGCCAGCATGTCAGTCGGTCAGGGGTATATCGGCGCGGGGTATCGCTTCTCGTTCCGCATCAATGCCATGGTCGCCGATACGGTCGTCTGCTCGACACCGCTGATCACGCTGTTCCGCGCGGTCGCGCCGCTGACGCCGCCGACTGCTGCGCCGCCGACGGTTGTGCCGCCCGCGCCGTAGCTCGTTTCATTTGCGCCTTGCAGTGGGGAGACAATCATGTCTCCCCTTTTTGATTCTCAGGCTTGCCTAATGCCTGATCCGGCAAGTCTTCGGTCTCGGATGAAACCGCCAGGACGCCAGGGAAGAACTCATATACCTGGCGTGGTTGGCGTCCTGGCGGTTCATTTTACATTGCGAAATTGGGGGACGAGGCACTAAAGATGCGGGTTATAATCATTAGACTGGTTCAGGAGAAGGTCAGGCATCATGGGCATACAGCTTGAATGGGATTACGAGGCGCAGAGGACGCTGATCTGCGCCTTTGAACGCGAGTGGACATGGGATGACCTGTATGCCACAACCGACAAAGTCAAGGCAATCACCGATAACGCGCCGCAGACTATCGCGGCGATCCTGGATATGAGCGGCGGAATCACTATTCCCGGTGGCAACTTCTTCAGCCCGACAGCGCTCGAAAACGCCAAACGCCTGCTGACGTTGGGCGAAGGGGGGACGGGTCCCGTCGTCATCGTTGGGGCGACCGGGCTGATCAAGATGGTCTACGAGGCATTCAAGGGGATGGACAGGCGCGCTTCCGCCGCGAACATCACGTTCGTCGATACCCTTGAGGATGCGCGCGCACACCTGGCGAAGGTGCATTCGACCGATCAATAGAAACTATCCCAAAGTGAGCTGTTTTCACGAGAGTGGATAGCGTTCCAGCCCCAGCGCAATCAGCGTATAGACACACGCTTCGCCCGCGAACTCCCCGTACTGCGCGAAGTGTGCATCGGTCATCTCGCGGCTGGCACGCCCTGGCTGCTCATGCCAATACTGATTGACCGCCGCCCGCAGCGCCACATCGGCACTGCCGACGTAGAGGTATTTGCCCAAGGCGCGGATGATCGTCCATGCTGCCGTCCAATGCCCGACACCGTTCAGTGCCAGGAGCGCGGCGTATGCCTCATCGTGGTTCCGGGTGTGCAGCCCTTCTAGATCCAGTGATCCTTCTGCAACGGCGCGCGCAATCGCCAGCATCCTGCGCACACGCACAAACGTAATCTTGAGCGGTGTGAGCGCGGCTTCATCGAGCGCGGCGATGACGTGCGGCTTTGGAAAGACCGAGTAGCGCACGCCCCTGTGCACCAGGTGGTCACCATAGGTCTCGGTCAGCCAGCGCTCCGCCTTTTGCGCGGCGCTCAGGGCGATCTGCTGCTCGATCATCGTCACCATTAACGCCTCGAAGACGCTCGGCGTGCGCAGCATATGCAGCCCGTGCAGCGTGTGCACGATCAGGTGCAGCGCCGGGTCACCTGCTGCCAGGTCGTAGAACGCCGCGAGGGAGTGTTCCACATCCAGCCATCGATAAACTGCTTGCGCCAACTGCATCTCATCCACGTTGCCCTGGGTCGCAGCGACCTCTGCACGGACGAGCAGCGATCCCGCGCCGCTGCTCGCGTCTGTCACGCGCACGAGCGCCAACCCGTCGCCAGCATGGAACAGTCGGAACAGTGCGCCATCAGACACCTGGTGGTTGATCGCATACAGGCGGGAACATGTCGCTGTTCGTGCGAAGTCGAACGGGGCGCGGGGAAACAGCTCGAACTTCAAAGCGGCTTTTGCGCGGGTGCGCCCGCCTGCCGGGGATAGCGCGCGGGTGTGTGCGCGACTTTGCGAACGATGACCAGATTGTGCGGCTCGTCGATTCCGGGCAGGGCGAATGTTTCGATGCGGTCGAGCTGACCGCCGAGCGTCTTGAGCGCGTTTGCGCTGTCGTCCGCTTCCGTCTGTGCCGTTTTGCCCTTCATGGCAATGCAGATGCCGCCGACGCGCACCAGCGGCAGCAGGTACTCCAGCAGGATCGGTAGACGGGCGACCGCCCGCGCGATGGCGACATCATACGCAGCGCGATGTGGCCGCGTCTGCCCGGCTTCTTCGGCGCGGGCTTTGACGGTGGTTGTGCTGCCGAGCTGGAGTTCGGCGATCACCGCTTCGAGAAACGTCACTTTCTTGCCGGTGGCTTCCAGCAGCGTCAGGCGCAGCCCTGGTTGGGCGATCCTGAGCGGAATGCCCGGAAAGCCCGCGCCCGTGCCAACATCGATGACCTTTGCGCCGTCCTCGAAGGGGCATGCCTTGAGGATGGTCAGCGAGTCGAGGAAATGACGGATGTTGATCTCGTCGTCTCCGGTGATCGCCGTCAGGTTCATCCGCGTATTCCACTCACGCAGGAGCGCGGCATAGCGCGCGAAAGCGTCGCTTTGCGCGGGCGTCAGCGTGATGTCGAGAGATTGGGCGGTGTGTTCGGCAAGCGTCGGCATGTGACAACACTGGATAATGCGGTTCTGGTCGAAATGATAACAGACACAATGCTATAATTGGAGCAGGCAATCAGGAGATCCTATCTCATGGCGGTACGCGAACGACTGATCACGGTGGACGAATTCGAGGAAATCCTCGCTCGCCCGGAAAATTCAGATCGACTGCTCGAACTTATTCACGGGGAGATCGTCGAAAAGATGCCCACCTGGGAAGGTGGCGTAATCGCTGTAGATGTCGGAACCGACTTCAACCTCTATCTGCGAAAGAACCCAGTTGGGCGCGCATCGGTCGAGTCGCGTCATCGTCCCGCAGGCGACAAGCTCAATGATCGCATCCCAGATGTTGCCGTCGTGCTCGGCATGGATAAGCCGATGGTGCGGAAAGGCGCGACCGAATTCATCCCCGACCTCGCCTTCGAAATTCAATCGCCCGACGACAGCGCGCGCCTGATGCTGGACAAAGCGCAGTTTTACCTTGCCCATGGCTGCAAAATGGTTTGGCTGGTCTATCCCGCCAAACGGTTCGTCGAGGTGCTGACCTCCGATTATCGTCAGTTCTACAGTGGAGAAGATGTGATTTCGGCAGAGATCGTGCTGCCAGGATTCACGATGAGCGTCGCCGACATATTTCGCTCCGTATAGGACGGTTAAATGATCTTGGAACAAATCCCGGAGGTCTTGCGAGATAGCATCGCGCGGGGCGCAATCATCGTTGCTGCGCTCGCCGTGTTGTGGCTGGTGCGCTACGTCGTCATCTGGCTGCTGACGCGCCCGCTCGTCCACATCGCCGAACGTGTCGGGATGCCACAGCTTGACGACAGGCTGCGCGACATCGTGACGACACCCGTGCAGCTCGCTTTTTTCGGCTTTGCGATCCTGATCATCAGTGCGGGGCTGACGCTCGACGTGTTCGGTGCTCTGTTTGCCAGTCGTCTCGCGCGCACGCTGTTCATCCTGGCGGTCGCGTTGGCGCTATATCGCGCGCTCGAACTCGTCACGTTTTCGCGCGGGCGACTGTACGCGCTGACGGGATTGAATCTCGACGAAGCGCTGCTGCCGTTCGCGCGGGTTGGCTTGCAGTTTGTGGTCATCGCCTTTGCGGTCGTCATTATCGTGCAGGAATGGGGCTATGACGTGAGCGCGCTGGTCGCTGGTCTTGGGCTGGGCGGCTTGGCGTTTTCGCTGGCAGCTTCGGATACGATTGCCAACCTGTTTGGCTTCAGCATGATCGTCGGAGATCGACCGTTCGTCGTGGGCGATACGATCAAGACTACGGATACCGAAGGGGTGGTCGAGCGCGTTGGGCTGCGTTCGACGCGCATCCGTCAGCCGGATCAGGCGCTGGTGACGGTTCCTAACAAGGTGATTGCGAATTCGGTCATCCTCAACTGGTCGCGCCTGGGCAAACGCTACATCAACTTCACGCTGCGCCTCTCGTCCAATGCCACCGTGTCAGAAGTGCAGCGGGTGGTGACCGGCGTGCGTGAGATGCTCGAAATCCGCCCGCGCGTCGAGACCGACTCGATCACGGTGCGTTTCACGGGGTTTGGCGATTCATCGCTGGAAGTTCTGGTGCGCTGTTACGTGTTGATCGTCCCCTGGGATGAGTTTTCCCAGGAGCGCGAGTTGATCAACCTGGAGATCATGAGGGTGCTTGCATCGGTCTTCGTCAGCAGCGCTGCCAGCGGCGCGATTGTCGAACCATCGGCTGCCGTCGAAGATACCCTGCTGCCGATTGACGGTGGCGGCACGGCTTAGGTTCTAAAGTAGAGAGGGTTGTGTCTCATGCGAGTTCTGGTGACCGGCGGTGCGGGCTACATTGGCAGCCACGTCGTGGATAGTCTGATCGGGCGTGGCGACGAGGTGGTCGTTTTCGACAATCTTTATGCCGGGCATCGCAGCGCGCTGCATCCCCAGGCGACATTCGTGCATGGCGATCTGTTGGATATTGGGCAGATCAAGCACACGCTGGATCGCTACCCGGTGGAAGGTATCTTCCACTTTGCTTCGCATATCCAGGTTGGCGAGAGCATGAAGAATCCCTTCAAGTATCTGCGCGACAACATTGACGGGATGACCAACCTGCTGGATGTGGCGGCACAGCACGGGATCAACCGCTTCATCCTGTCTTCGACCGCCAATCTCTATGATGCACCGCAGCGCATCCCGATCAGTGAAGAAGAACCGCTCATTCCTGGCAGCGTCTATGGCGAGACGAAGCTCTATGCCGAACATGCACTGGGCTGGATGGATCGCATCTTTGGGATGAAATCCTGCTGCCTGCGCTACTTCAACGCCTGTGGCGCGCATCCGAACGGTCACATTGGCGAAGATCACCGCCCGGAGACTCACCTGATCCCGCTTGTCTTGCAGGTGGCGCTTGGGCAGCGCGAGAAGGTGCAGATTTACGGTACGGACTACGAAACGCCGGACGGCACCTGCATCCGCGACTATATCCACGTCCTCGACCTGGCATCCGCGCACATCCTGGCGCTCGAAGCACTGGCGGACGGTCAGAGCCGCGTCTATAACCTGGGCAGCGGCACCGGCTACTCTGTGCTGGAAGTCGTCGAGATGGCACGCAAAGTGACGGGGCATCCTATCCCGGTCGAGATGTCGCCCAGACGGGCGGGCGATCTCGCGGTGCTGGTCGCGGACAGCGCGAAGATCAAGCGCGAGCTGGGTTGGCAACCGGAGTATGACGACTTGCAGCGCATCATCGAAACCGCCTGGAACTGGCATCGTTCACACCCACAGGGTTATCCGGATTAAGCGAGATTATGCAGCTTTACTTTGTTCGACATGGCGTCGCGGAAGAGTACGCCGAAGGCAAGACGGATGCCCAGCGCGCCTTGACGCGCGAGGGCGTCGCCCGCACGAAAATGACCGCGCATGCCCTGCATCAGGCTGGCGTGAAGCCGCGCCGTCTTTTCAGCAGTCCGCTGGTGCGGTCGCAGGAAACCGCACAGATCATCGCTGAGGAGATCGGCGTCAAGGTGATTGTGCGTAAGGCGCTCGCGCCGGGGTTCGACGTCCCGGCGGTCGCCAGCCTGATCGCTGGGCTGAAGCCGGAAGACCGCGTGATGTTTGTCGGGCATGAGCCGGACCTGAGCAGCATCATTTCGCGGATCATCGGCGGCGGCGAGATCATCATGAAGAAGGGCAGCGTGGCGCGCGTGGATGTCGTGATGCAGGAGCCGCTGCATGGCGCGCTGATCTGGCTGCTGCCGACCAAGCTGTTCGAGCGCTGAACCTCGGCGGACGAGGCACCCTCGTCTCTACATGCGCGTCTCTCACAGCGTTCCAACACGCTTTTTACATGACCTCGCATACACTGTTGAGATAATGTGTCGAATCGTGGAACACCTGCGCCGAGCTGCATCATTCAGAGCTACAATCTGATGGTCGGGCAGCGGTGAGCCATGAGTTGTGCGAACAGGGTGAAAGCGTAATTTACCATGATGCGATTTGAACGGTTCACGGAGCGCGCGCAGGATGCCGCGATCCGTGCTGCGGAAATTCTTCAGCGTTACGGACATAACCAGGTCGATACCGAGCACCTGCTCCTGGCACTCCTTGAACAGACCGATGGAGTCATCCCGCTGGTGCTGGAGAAGCTGACGGTTGATGTCGATGCTATGCGCGCGCGCCTGGACGAAATCCTGCGCGCCAGCCCGAAAGCTGCGATTTACGGCGGCGGCGCGGGACAGGTCTTCATCACGCCGCGCGTCAAGCGGGTGATCGACACCGCCAACGAAGAGGCGAACCGCCTGCGCGATGAGTACATCTCGACTGAGCATATGTTCCTGGCGATCCTGACCGAGCGCAACACGGCGGTCACCAAGATCCTGAGCGATAACGGGATCACCCGCGAGCGCGTCCACGAGGTGATAAAGGACATTCGTGGTGGGCAGCGCGTGACCGACCCGCAGGCAGAGTCCCGCTATCGTACGCTGGAAAAGTACAGTCGCGATCTCACGCAGATCGCCCGCGAAGGCAAGCTCGACCCCGTGATCGGTCGCGACAACGAAATCATGCGTGTCATCCAGGTTCTCAGCCGCCGCACCAAGAACAACCCGGTGCTGATCGGCGAGGCAGGCGTCGGCAAGACGGCGATTGTCGAAGGGCTGGCGCAGAAGATTGCGCTTAACGATGTGCCGGATGTCTTGCAGGGCAAGAAGGTGATCAGCCTCGATCTGAGCGCGATGCTGGCGGGCAGCCGCTTTCGTGGCGAGTTCGAGGAGCGCCTGAAGGCGACCATCGAAGAAGTCCAGCGCGCCGAGGGCGAGATCATCCTCTTCATCGACGAGCTGCATCAGGTCGTCGGGGCAGGCGCGGCGCAGGGCGCGCTCGACGCAGGCAACATGATGAAGCCGGCGCTGGCACGCGGCGAGCTTCAGTGCATCGGGGCGACCACGCTCGACGAATATCGCCAGTACGTTGAGAAGGACAGCGCGCTCGACCGCCGCTTCGCCCCTGTGTTCGTCGAGGAGCCGAGCGTCGAAGACACCATCGAGATGCTCTACGGCTTGCGCGACCGCTACGAGGCGCATCACAAGGTGACGATCTCCGATGAAGCAGTCGTCGCCGCGACACGGCTTGCCGACCGCTACGTCAGCGACCGTCGCCTGCCGGATAAGGCAATCGACCTGCTCGACGAAGCCGCCGCCAAGCTGCGCGTGGCGCTCTATTCGATGCCGGATCATCTCAAGGAGATGAAAGAGGCGCTTGCGCGGCTGCAAAGCGAGGAAGACGCGGCGGGCATGGCGCGCGATTACGAGCGCGCTGCGGAATACAAGATGCGCCGCCTGCAAATTGAGCAGGACTTTGAACAGCAGCGCTTTGCCTGGCAGCGGGAGAACATGATCGACGAAGTGGTCGATGCCGAGGACATCGCGGGCGTGGTCGCGCAGTGGACGGGCATCCCGGTCAACCAGGTGCTGGAGACCGAGAGCGAGAAGCTGCTGCGCATGGAAGAGGCGCTGCATGAGCGCGTCATTGGGCAGGAGGATGCGGTCAGCGCCATTGCCCATGCCATCCGCCGCGCGCGCAGCGGTCTGAAGGACCCGCGTCGTCCGATTGGCTCGTTCATCTTCCTTGGCAGCAGCGGCGTCGGCAAGACGGAACTGGCGAAGACGCTGGCGGAATTCCTCTTTGACGACGAGGACGCGCTGATCCGCATCGACATGAGCGAGTTCCGCGAGCAGCATAACGTCAGCCGCCTGTTTGGTGCGCCGCCCGGCTATGTCGGCTATGAAGAAGGCGGGCAGCTTACGGAAGCGGTACGCCGCCGCCCGTACCGCGTGGTGCTGTTTGACGAGATCGAAAAGGCGCACCCCGACGTGTGGAACGCGCTGCTGCAAATCCTTGAAGACGGTCGCCTGACCGATGGGCAGGGGCGCGCCGTTGATTTCAGCAACACGATCATCATCATGACGAGCAATCTCGGTACCGAGTTCGCGCGGCGCGGTGGGGCGCTCGGCTTCATCCAGGGGAATGACGAGCAAACGGTTGTCGATCATCAGAAGATCGAAAAGGCGATGCGCGACACCTTCCGTCCGGAATTCCTCAACCGCATTGACGAGATCATCATCTTCGCGCCCCTCTCGCTGGCGCAGGTGGAAAGCATCGTCGATTTGCAGATGCGCGATGTCTTCAACCAACTGCGCGAGCGCGGCATCGGCATTCACCTGACTGAGTCGGCGCGCGCATGGCTGGCGCAAAAGGGCTACGACCCGCAGTACGGGGCGCGCCCACTGCGCCGCGCCATCCAGCGTTATGTCGAAAACCCGCTCAGTTCACAGCTCCTGAAGGGCGACATCAGCGATGGCGATCTGGTCTTCATTGACGAGGTCGATGGGCAGCTCATTTTCGAGCGTGAGGAAAACGCCGACAGCGATTACCTCAATATCCCACAGGACAACATCATCGGCTAAATCAGGCACTCAAGCAGGCGCGGACAAGGCACGCCCTGTTCCTACGGAAAATGCAATCTATCTGTAGGGGCAAGGCGTGCCTTTTGTTCTTTTGAAGGACGAATTCTCTATCCTTCGGCGGAAGTTCTGACTGCGAATTGGGCGTATCATGGACTCTATCGCTTATTACGTGAGGAGACCGCCCATGCGTGCGCGGATTGCGCTTATTCCCCTGCTGCTGCTGGCAGTATTGACTGCGACTGTTTCTGCACAAGAACCTGAAGATCAGGAATTTGTCGGCGAGTTGACCAACGGGCGACCCAGCGCGTCGTTCGACATCCCGCTTGAAGAAGGCGACATTATTACCCTCACCACTTCATCTGACGACGGGCTGGATACCGTCCTCGTGCTCAACGGACCTGATGGCGTAGCGGTCGCGGAAAATGACGATGTGGGCGGCGGTGTACTCACCTCACGCATTGTTTACATGGTCGAGGAGAGTGGAACGCACACGGCGGTCGTGACAGGTTTTGACGACGCAACAGGCAGCTTTGGGCTGACGCTACAGTATGGGATCGACTTTGGCTTGTCCGAGGCGGCGCAGTCGATCCGCGAGGAGAACGTCTCGCTCAACGCCACGACGACGGAAGCCGTGTTCACGGTCGAACTGGCGGCGGGCGACATCTTCGTCGCCACGACCGTCGCGCTGACCGATGGACTGGATACCACGCTTGCGCTTCGGGATGCCGATGGCGTAACGGTCACGCAGAATGACGATCGTGGCGATGGCACATTGAATTCACAGCTCGTCTACGAAGTCGTCGAAGCGGGAAGCTACGAGGTTATCGCCAGCAGCTACAGCGGCGATGAGGTCGGCGATCTGTTCCTCTCGCTTGCCATCGATCCAAACGCCGAGCCGCCCTTTAACTTCGCTGCAATCCCAGGTACACCGATTGCCGAATACACAGGCACGCTCGACGACGATCAGACCGCGCTGGAATACCCGGTCGAACTCAGTGCCGGGCAGACGCTTCTAGCGTTGAGTGACGCAACCAGCGGTGACCTCGATACCGTGCTGACGCTGCTCGGTCCCGATGGCTTCCCGGTCGCCAGCAATGACGATCGTGGCGATGGTTCGCTCAATTCTGCGGTGGCGTACACTGCGCCTTCAGCCGGCACCTATCTGCTGACGATCGAACGCTTCACGCGCAGCACCAGCAGTGGCGATTTCCAGTTGATACTCTCGTCTGTCGATGCTTCGGTCGTCGATACGCTGATGGAACTGCTGGATAACACGGTCACGTTGAGTGGACCCGAACAGGTCATCCAGTCCCCCAATTTCCTCGTCTTCTACACGCTTGAAGGCGCTGATGGAACGACGCAGGAGTACGCGCAGTCAGTCTCCGATACGCTCGAAGAAATCTACGATGTACAGGTCAACCAGATCGGCTGGGCGGAACCTGTGCGTCATGAGGACGGCTTTTACCATGCCTATGTCGCCGATACCCTGGCGGAAGGCGCGATGGGCTACGCCAAATCGGTGCTGGTGGTCTTTGATAACCCCACGACGCCCGACGTGCGCGAAAACAGCGCGGCGCGCGCCGTCTTCGTCATCGACAACGACTTCGACGGCATGGACGACAAAGAAGCCCCATCAGACAGCCTGATGCGCGCGACGGTGACACATGAGTTCAACCATGTCATCCAGTTCGGTTACGATACGGAAGAGGCGTTGGATTGGCTTTACGAATCGACCGCCTCGTGGACGGAGACGACCACCGTCGGCAACGACCAGGACGCGACGGATTATGTGACGACGGACTATATTTCGCCCGAACTGTGTTGGACGACGACCGACGAGGGCTATGATTACGCCCAATGGACGCTGCTGCAATCGCTTGCCGACCAGTATGGCGAGCGCTTTGTCGTGGGCATCTGGGAGAACAGCGTGCTGTACGACGGCTTTGAGACGATGGAACAGACGCTGGCGAGCGTGAACAGCACCATTCCATCGGCGATCCTGCGCTGGCGCGCACAGAACTTCGCTCGTGATTATGATCTGGCACCCGTTTTCGAGCGCGCCGTCTGGCTGGAAAACACGATTGATGGCGAAGGCGAATGGACGTTCACGGGCGCGGGCATCCAGGAACTGGGTGCGAACTACTTTGTGCTGGACGTGACTGGCTCGTTTGAGCTGGTGCTGGATGGGGATGCCAGCCTGGAAATGGTCGGCTTGGGCGTCGCGGATGGCGAAGTCCAGGTGATTCCACTGGGGCGCGAGGCGGTCTTCGATACCTCCGGCTTTGAATACGCTGGGTTGATGGTCTTCAACAGCGCCGTACCGAGCGCGCCTGGCGATTGCAGCTTTATCGACTACTCGATCAAGGTCGCGGAAGGGGATGGGGCAATGCCCGCGCCAATCTTCAGCTTCAGCGCCGAGAATTTCGAGCCGCTGTCGTAAGGCGTGTGCGTAGGGGCACAATACATTGCGCCCCTACGTGTTCGCACCGCGCATTATCCTCCCGTCGTTCCTTCCGGGATAGGCAGCGGGACATAGCTTTCCGTCCACCAACCGGGATAGGAGGCGACCAGCTCCGGCGGCGACTGGAAGTAGTAGTCCAGGATTCGGCGGACAATCGGTGCCGCCGTCTCGGAGCCTTCGCGCGAATTCTCCACCATGACCGCGATCGCGATCTGGGGATTGTCGTTGGGCGCGTAGGCGACAAACCAGCCGTGCGGCTCGCGCACCGTCTGCGCTGTCCCCGTCTTGCCACAGGGGATGTAGGGCGTGCTGGGGACGTTGAATTCGAAATCTCCGAAGACGCGCCAGGCAGTGCCATAGGTGGTGTCAGTCGTCACCAGGCACATGCCTTCGCGCACCTCATTCAGCACCGCCTCGCTGATGCCCATTTCGCTGGAAACCTGCGGCGTACGCGCACTCTGCTCGCCCACCTGCGCGACGACATAGGGGCGATAGAGGCTGCCGTCGTTGGCGACGCCCGCGACCATGTGTGCCATTTGCAGGATCGTGACGGCGACGTTGCTCTGCCCGATAGCACTGCTGATCGCCTCGTCAGTCGCGCGGATGGGCGGGATTTGCCCGACGGCTTCGGGCGGGTTGTTGATGTCCAGACCGGTCGGCGCGCCTAATCCCATGCGGCGTGCGTACTCCATCAGCACGCCGGGTCCTCGGCGATAGAGGAGCGCACCCATTTGGTAGTAGAACGGATTACACGAGGCTGCCAGCGCCTGTGCCGGAACAATATCGCCCGCCGCTTCACGGTCTTCCTCCAGCACGCGCCAGTCCGTTCGTTCGGCGAGCGAGTCTCCAAACGGTCGCCCTTCCCAGCGCAGCCCGCAGTTAAAGATCTCGTCCGCACCCCAGACGCCCTCCGCAAGCGCGGCTGCCGTCGTGATGATCTTGAAGGTCGAGCCGGGTGGGTACTGCTCCTGAATCGCGCGGTTGAAGAAGGGACGGCGCGGGTCGTTGCGCAGCGAGAGGATGTATTCGCCGACCAGGAACAAAGGGGTGTCCGGATTGAAGATACCGGGGTCGTAGGTGGGCCAGCTTGCCAATGCCAGCACCGCGCCCGTGTTGACATCGAGGATCGCCACGCCCGCGCCGCCGGAGCGCCCGGTTTCTGCCCAGTTCGGCGCTGCGTAGTTATAGGCATCCGCCAGCGCCTGCGCTGCCGCAATCTGAAGTCCGAGGTCAATCGTCAGCCGAATGTCCTGCGGCGCACGTCCGCTGACGCGCGTCACTTCGCGGACGATAGCTCCGCCCGGCTCGCGGATGCGCAGCACACGTTCGGGTTCGCCTGCCAGAGTCTCTTCGTACTGCCGCTCCAGCCCGCTCAAGCCGACCAGCGCATCGGCATCATAGCCACGACTGCGCCAGAACTCCAAATCCTGCGCGCTGATCTGTCCAATCGCCCCGGTGACGTGCGCGAGCGCGCCGTGACCGGCATAGCGCCGCGTCTGACGGTCGTAGGACTGGATGTTGCAGTTCTCGATCATTTCCAGCTCGTTGGCGAGGTAGACGTCAGTATCCAGGTCGCCTACGGGGACAACGGTTTCTGCATTGAAGGAGTCTAGCTGCGCGGCGAGATCGTCATAATCCCGGCGGAAGACGCGCGCCAGCGTGGTGTAGCATTCGACGACATCCGGCATGTCGAAGCGCGAGACCAGTACGGTCGTCACCGTGCCGTTTTCTTCGACCAGATAGTCGCCATTGCGGTCATAGATGTTCCCGCGCGGCGCACGTTCGGTGACGGTCTCCAGGATGGTGCCCGGTGCCAGCCCGTCGAAGACATCCATCCGTGACCACGCGATGCGCCAATCGTTTCCCACTTGCACCAACCGCATGATGCGGTCTTGATCGACGATCTCGCCATAGATGTTGGATTGCAGCGTCAGGTCATACTGAACGATGGTTGTCGTCCCCTGGCTCTCGACCGCGCCGACCGCATAACGCAGACCATCGATGCCGACAACGGCGTCGTCGGTCTCGTAGATGACGCGGAAGACCTCAGATGGGGTCAGCGCCTGGCTTTGCGGGGCGATCAGCCCATACATGGCAGCGTAATCCCTGCGCCCCCAGGCATCAAGGAACGCCGCCGCGACCTGCTCAGGGGACTGCTGTAGAAGTTGAATGGCAGGTGCTTCTTCAGGGTTGGAGCCTGTGGAGAGCAGCGCTTCGCAGCCGCTGGTCGCCAGCAGCGCCGCAGTCCCGATCATGACCATCCTTTGAAACCAATGCATCACGCATCATCCCTGTTGTGACTCGACGCCTCTATTGATAGCGTTGGATCGACAGAATGTACAGGCTTGAGCGCGAGACCGTTGCCCAGACGGCGGTTTTGCTGTCACACGGAGTCTTATCGTCGCCAAACACACTTCTGATGGCATAATGACACTGTGCATTGCGCCTTTTTGTGCCTGGATCATGTCTATGCATCCCATGTCACCCGATATACTTGCCAGCCTGACGGAATTGAATCGCGCTTTCATTCGTGTCCTGGACTACGACGAACTGTGGCAGTCGGCGCGTAATGTCATCAGCAGCATTTTCGAGACGACATCGGCATTTGTCGGAATCTATGACTCCGAACGCGGGCTGCTGACATTCCCAATGGTGCTGGAGGATGGCAGCCTGGTGAAGCACGCATCGCTGCCATTGACCGGCATCAGTCGGGCGGTGATCGCTCATGGGCGCGAAGTTTATGTTCAGGACTTGCATGAGGAGGCAGAGCGCCTGTTGAGCCTGGGGGTTCAGCCGGATGCAGCGGAACCCGGCAGCGGGTCGCGGAGTTGGTTAGGTGCCCCGCTGCGCAGTCGCATTGGTGAGATCATCGGGGTAATCGCCTTACAGCATGTGCTGCCCGCCGCATATTCCGACCGGGATCTGGCGCTGCTGCTTAATCTGGCGACCCAGATGTCGCTCGTGTACGAACAACTGCGCCTCGCAGCGCTGGAACGCGACCGCCGACTGCTGGGGGATGCGCTGATTGAACTGGGGCGGGGTGCCGATGCGTTAATGCAGAGCGAAGACATTTACCAAATGCTCTTTGAGCATCTTTACCGCCTCGTATCGTTCGAGAGCGCAAGCCTTTGGGGATTGGAACACGACACGCGGCGGCTGCGACTGCTTGCCACCCATGATGGGCGGCAATTCGCGGGCGATGTGCATCTGGCGCTTGCCGAGTCGCCCCTGCTGGAACAGGTGTGCAGCGCGCAGCAGCCCCTGATGATCGAAGACCTGAGCCAGTACCCTGAGGCGGAACGATGGGTAACCATGTCTGGCATGCGCGCGTGGATGTGCCTGCCACTGGTCTCGGAGGACAGCGTATCCGCGCTGCTGATGCTGGGCAGCGTGGAACCATCGACCTACCACGAGCGACATACCAGCGCAGCCTATGCGCTGACGCGCCAGGCAGTGATCACACTGGACAACATGGTGCTTCAGCGGTCGCGTCATCAGGCAGTCGCGGCACTGAACCAACGCAATAAGCGTCTGACTTCGCTCAATCGCATCGCGTCGGTCATCACCGCATCGCTTTCGAAAGACGCGGTAATGGCTCTGGCGGTAGAACTGCTCGCGGAGGTTTTTGAAGCCCATCACTGCACAGCATTTGTCTTTGAAGGCAACTTCGCGGTCATTAGAGCGGAACATCCCGCAACCGACAGTCTTGGCTTAAGGATAGAAACGGGCGGCATCGCGATCTTCGACGCCCTGAGGCGCTATCTGACGGCGGTTTCGCTGCCTTCGCTGGATGTGGATGCAGGCGATACGGCGACCGCCAACCTGTTCGCGCGCCTGGGTGCGGGTTCGGCGCTGATCGCGCCGCTCGTGACACAACAGGGCGTCATCGCGGCGATCAGCCTTGAACGCAGACCGGGCAGCAAGCCGTTTGGCGACGATGACCGCGATGTGCTCCTGACCATCGCCGGGCAGATTGCGCTGGCGCTGAACAATGCCGAATTGTATGAGGAGGCGATTTCCGCCAATCGCCTGAAGAGCGAATTTCTCGCAAACATCAGCCATGAACTGCGTACGCCGCTGAACGCCATCATCGGTTACAGCGATATGCTGCTCCAGAACATCTACGGTGACCTGACCGAGCAGCAGACCGACCGCCTGAACCGCGTCTTTCTCAGCGGCAAGACGCTGTTGGGGATGATCGACAACATTCTCGCTCTGGCGCGCATCGAAGCGGGCAAGATCGTTTTGACACCCAAACCGATCTCCGTGCATCCATTCCTGGAGGAGATCGTCGCGAGTGCCGGTTCGAAAGCCGCCGCCAAGGAGTTGTCCCTGACGCTGCAGCCAGATCCTGGGGGCGTCGTTGCGCAAGGAGATGCGACCGCGCTGACGGGCGTGCTCTCTAACCTGATTGACAATGCGCTGAAGTTCACGCACCAGGGCGGCATCGACGTCTCGGTTGGGCGACTGAGCGTCTATCAGGGGTATGTCTTGCTGGGAGAGGTGCCGCCCGCTGGGTTCGACATCCCCAATGGCGATTGGGTGGTCATTCGCGTGCAGGATACCGGGATCGGTGTGACCCCGGAGCAGCAGCAGTATATCTTCGATGAGTTTCGCCAGGGAGATGGCTCGACCAGGCGCGAGTACAGCGGTGGCGGTCTGGGATTGGCGGTGGCTCGGCGCCTCTTGCTGCTGATGGGCGGCACGATCTGGCTTGACAGCACCGTCGGCAAGGGAAGTACATTCTACGTTCTCCTGCCCCTGGATTCGGACGGAGAAGACGAAAGCCTGAAGCTGCTGGAGGCAAAAGGCTGGGTGACACTCCTCCTGAGCGCCGATCCCGACCTGCGGACTGGGGTGCAGGAAGCATACCAAGATCAGTCGCTGCATCTGCTGACTGCGGCGCATCCGGCGCGTTTCGTGACCTGGGCGCGGCGGATGCAGCCCGCGGCGCTGCTGCTGGATGTGGATGCGCCCCTTCAGAATTTGTGGCAGTTGGTCAGCCTGCTCAAGTTCCAGCAGACGACCGCCTTTCTACCTTTGCTGCTGGTGTCTCGCAAGGACGAGGGGATCGCTGTCGTCCATCTGCGACTCGTGGATGCAGTACGGGTGGAAGAATCGCTCGACCGCCTGATCGATGCGATTATGCGTGTCACCCAGGCGGGTGCCGCCGAGACGACGGTGCTGCTGGGCGACGCGGCGGAAGCGCTCGCGCCGGGGCTGGGGCAGTTGGGGCTGCGCACGCAGGTGCTGCGTGCCGCCGAGCTGAACGCCGATAAGCTCCGCCATGAACCCCCTAACCTGATCATCGTTGATCTGACGCATTCGCCGATTGGCGGTCTGGAATTGATGCGGCGGATGAGCGCTGACATCATCCTGAGCGATATTCCATTCATCTTTCTGGTTCCGCCCGACGAGCACGACGAGAGCCAGCGCGAGCGTATACGAACCTGGCTGCGCGCTTTGCCACCGACCTCGCTGGGTGCCGAAATCGGGGCGGCACTGGCGATGAACCGCCGCCGCTAGGGCACCGATGATGCCCTGAACAAGGGGCTTAAGCCCCTTGTCCGACCCGGTACTATCATCTTGTGGAGGTACTGAGCGCTGCTCCTTTGCGTGCGCAAGCGTGTTATAACCACTGCACTACTCATCGGACACAGGAGAGATCCCCATGCAACTGCGCGAAGATGGACCCATCGGGTTGTACTTTGAAGATATTCAGGTCGGGCAGAAACTGGTTACGCGCGGACGCACGATCACGGAAAGCGATCTGGTGCAGTTTGCCGGGCTGACGGGCGATTACAACCCCATGCATACCGATGCGGAATACATGAAGTCGTCGCAGTTCGGTCAGCGGGTGGCACACGGAATGCTCTGCCTGAGCTACGCGGTTGGGCAGGCGTACCAGCTTGGCTTCATGGAGCGGACTGTCGTCGCGTTTCGCGGTTTGGAGATGAAGTTCAGCCTGCCGGTCTTCATCGGCGACACGCTGCGCACCGAACTCACGATCAAAGAACTGAAGGCGATGCCGCGTCTGTCCGCAGGCACGGTTGACCTGGACGTGCGTATCGTCAATCAGGCGGGCAAAGTGGTGCAGTCCGGCACGTGGCAGGTGATGATGGCGATGCGTCCGCAGTAGCCGCAGGCAGGCGGACGAAAGAAAATGCCAGCGACTGTTTGCGCTGGCATCTCTTCGGTCAAACCACGTTTATCCGCCGGGGTCGAGCGTCCCCGCGAGGGTCGGGCTTGCCTGCGGGCGCGCGGCGGGGGGTGTTGCGCTGGGGATGCGTGGCGGCAGCGTCGGCGCTGCGTCCACTGTCGCGATGGTCGTCGCCGCGCCCAGCAGCGCTGGGTCTGGTGTGCCGACTGCGCCGGGCAGCAGACTGGTGCCCTGCGCGTTACCCGTTGGGGCGGTCGGCGCATCGGCAGCGCAGCGGAAGCCGATGAACGGCGTGCCCTCAGCAGGATTTGCTTCCTGGCGATGTATGGTTCGCGCGAAGAAGGGGCGCGCATCCCACGACCCGCCGCGAATCACGCGGGTTGTCCCCGACGGCGGACCCACCGGATCGGGCGCGATGGCTTCCGGTCGCCCGTAAAAACGAGCGTCATACCAATCCGACACCCATTCCGAGACGTTGCCCGCCATGTTGAGGACGCCGTAAGGGCTGCCCCCCAACGGATAGGCATTAATGTCGACCTTGCCGATGGTGACTCCTTCGACCTGGCTGCTGGTCGATGCCAGCGCCGGGTCCCAGAGGGGTCCCCAGGGGTAGATGCGCCCATCATCGCCGCGTGCTGCACGTTCCCATTCGGCTTCTGTGGGCAACCGGCGACCGATGGCTTCGCAGTAAGCGCGCGCGCCAAACCAGGTTACCTCCGTGACCGGGAGGTTGGCGATAACATCCAACACATCATAGCTGATGCTGTCGTATTGCACGGAGCTGGTTTGCGATTCCAGGTTCGTCAGCATACACGGCTGACCAAAACAGCCGTTTCGATGCACATTCGCACTGCCGCGCTGCTGCTGAAGATAGTTCATGAACGCCAGGAACTGCGAATACGTGACTTCAGTGCGTTCCATCTGGAAGGCGCTCAACGTCACGTTGTGCTGCGGGAAGGCGTCTTCGCCCATCGCCGGAGTGCAGCGCGCACCTTCCGAGACGCAGAACTCTACCGCCGTGTTGACTTCGGCAGCGGTCGTGCCCATCACGAACTGACCTCCCGCGACCGCCAGAAGTTCGCTTGGCTGTACAAGGTCGAGCAGGAGTGTGTCGGGTTCTCCGACGACTGCCTGCGCTGAGGTCAGCGGCGCTGGTGATGGGAATGTCGTGGGGGAAGCGGTGGGCAGCGTCTGGACGGTAGGTGGAATCGTCGGGCTGGCGGTGGGTGCTGCCACGACTGCGACGCCTGCCGTTGGTGATGGCAGGACGAATTCGGTCGGCGGAACGGTATTGGTGGCAGGGGGTGGCGTGGCGGTAATGATCGTCGGCGTGTTGGTCGCCCCGAACGCGATATTCGTACCCGTAAGGTTGATCACCCCAAAGATGATGCCCAGGAACGCGATAACCGCCGCACAGGCGAAGCCCAGAATTGCCCCGATAATTGCCCACTGCCATCCGCCACCTGATCGGCGCGGTGGGTAGCTGTAGTTTCTCGACATAGAGATTATTCTCCAACTGGCGTTGGTTGCGGGGGACATTCTAAACGAAAGACCCTATCGCAGCAACGGTAGGGTCTTTCTTAAAGATGAGTGCCTGAACAATGAGGATGATGTGAAATCGGGCAATCGGCTACAGGGCGCGAACAATATTGCTGTAGAGTTGTCCGACGCTGCCGCCGAACGCGATGACGAGTGCAAATACGACGAACGCGACCAACATGAGGAGCAGCGCATACTCGATGAGACCCTGCCCATGCTCCACCATGAGTTGCTTGAATCGCCGCTGGATCAAGTCATCTGATTCCTGACTCATTCCTTTCTCCTTTCCGCACTATGCTTCTATCTATGTATCATAGATCGAGAGCGAGCCGAATTTCGTAAATAATGTAGGGTGGCGTGTTGTGAACTTTTGACAATAACTGAACTTCTGTAAAGTATTCCTTGAAGCGCAATTGCGAAAACGGGCTTTCATGGCTACGCTTATCGTGCCTAGCGTAAGGATTTGGTCTGTGTGGTCAGCCTGAGTGTTTCCAGCCCGTCACTGACTGGTGACGGACTTCGCGCCGTCAATCTCCGAACGGATCTTGCCCCGCTTGCCGATTTGATTGAGCTTGCCTTTTCGGAAACGATGGACAGCAATGGGCGGGCGGCGGTGCGTGAACTGCGAACGTTGGGACGCGGCAGCCCTGCCCTGAATCTGCTGCTGGGCGTCAACGAGCTGGTTGCGGGCATCAGCCTGGGTTATGTCTGGATTGCCGACGGAAAGCTTGTCGGCAATGTTTCGGTTTATCCCGCGGATGTTCCTACTCAGCTTGGCAAAACCTGGATTATCGCCAATGTCGCCACTCACCCCGACTATCGCGGACGTGGGATTGCCCGGCGGCTGATGCTTGCAAGTATGGATGCGATCAGTGCGCGGGGGCATCGCGCTATCCTACAGGTGGACTATAACAATCAGGTTGCACAGGGCTTGTACGAGCGCCTGGGTTTCGCCTATGAGCGCGCCTGGACTCACTGGCGGCGCAGCAGCGCACTGCGCGTGCCGCCTCCCCTGGCGACTTCGTTTCGCATTAACCGTCGTCGTGATGACGAGTGGAAGGCGGAGTATGAGTTGGCGGTGCAGGTGCGACCCAGGGATCGCGGTGGCGTGGGTTGGCAGCGCCCCCTGCATGAGGGCTTGTTTCGTCCGTCATGGCTGAAGGCGTTGAACAACGCGCTGAGTTTTCGCTCGCTCGAACGACTGGTCGTGCGTTCTGAAGACGAACATCAATTGTGTGCCAGCCTGTGGGTAGAGAGCGCTTTCGCAGCCAGCGCCACTCAGCTGACCCTGATGGTTGCGCCAGATTATATGGGCATTTATGACGAGGCATTGCTGAATTCTGCTGTGAGGCGTTTTGGAATGCGCAGTCCGCTGCTGATTGAGCACCCCGCGGATGACGACCTGGTCAAGCCGCTCTTGCTGCGTTATGGCTTTCATCCACAGCGTACCCATGTCCATATGCGGTGGGGACCTGCGTGGTAAAGCTGGGCAAACGGTTCTCTTCGAAGACATGATACACTCATCCTATCTCAAATCTGAGGAGCATTCAGGCATTCGATGACCGAATTGTTGATCATCCTGCTATTGGCGATCCTGAATGGTGTGTTTGCCATGTCAGAAGCAAGCCTGTTGTCGGTGCGGAAGGCGCGATTGCAGCAGCAGGCGGACAAGGGCGATGCCGGGGCAAAAGCTGCCCTGGGGTTATCTGAGGAGTCCAATCGCTTTCTGTCGACGGTACAAATCGGCATTACGCTGATTGGACAGCTGTCCGGCGCGTTCAGCGGCGCGACGATTGCCAACGATGTGGCGCGTACTTTACGCGAGACACCCGCGCTTGCCCCGTATGCCGAAGCGCTGGCGCTGCTGTTGGTCGTCATTGTCGTCAGCTATATCCAGCTTATCATTGGCGAACTCGTGCCAAAGCGGTTGGCGCTCCGTACCCCCGAAGCCATCGCATCGAGCGTGGCGCGTCCCATGCAGTTGCTCGCCAGACTGACCGCGCCGGTCGTGAATCTGCTGGGGGCTTCGACCAACGCCGTCTTATGGCTGCTGGGTGCCAGTAACACCAAGCAGTCGCCGGTTACCGAAGAAGAGATTAGCGCGATGATCCAGCAGGGCGTTCAGGCGGGGGTTTTCGAGGCGTCTGAACATGAGATGGTCGAAAGCGTCTTCAAACTGGGTGACCGGCGTATCACGTCGATCATGACGCCGCGTACGGAGATCGTTTGGCTTGACCTGGAAGACCCGCCGGAATTCAACCAACGGAAGATCGCCGAGAGTCACTTCTCGCGTTTTCCCGTCTGCCAGGGCAGCCTCGATAACGTGGTCGGCATGGTGCGCGCCAAGGACATGCTGCCGCGCCTGCTGGCGGGCGAGGCGTTCGACTTGCAGACAGTCATGGTGCCGCCCTTGTTCGTGCCGGAGAGCATGATCGCCAGCCGGGCGGTTGAGCTGTTCAGAGAAACGGGCAAGCACATCGTCTTCGTCGTCGGGGAGTACGGGGGCTTGCAGGGTCTTGTGACGACGCAGGACATCCTCGAAGAGATTGTGGGCGATATTGAAGAGCCTGAGGCAGTCGAGCGCGAAGACGGTTCATATCTCGTTGATGGATTGATGGCGGTCGAAGACTTCAAAGAGCTGCTCGAAATCGATGCACTTCCCGGCGAAGACGATTTGTACGAGACCGTCGCGGGTTTCGTGATGACCCAACAGGGAAAGATCCCGAAAGCGGGCGATCACTTCATCTGGGAGCAACTGCGCTTTGAAGTTGTGGATATGGATGGAAAACGCATCGACAAGATCATGGTCTCGCGCGTCCCGCCCAAGGACGGGGAGAAGAAGCCGGACAAGTCATAAAGGGTGAGTGCCATGGCGGAGATGATTCTGCTGGTAGACGATGAGCAGCATATTGTCGATCTGGCGCGTATGTATCTCGAACAGGATGGCTTTGGGATTGATACCGCCAATGATGGCAAGACCGCGCTGCGCAAGATTCTGAGCGAAAAGCCGGGGTTGGTCGTCCTCGATCTGATGCTGCCGGGCATGGATGGTTGGGAGGTCTGCCGCAGGGTGCGCGCTGAGAGCGACGTTCCCATCATCATGCTGACGGCACGCGGCGACGACATCGACCGCATCGTCGGGCTTGAGCTGGGCGCAGATGATTATCTGACGAAGCCCTTCAACCCGCGCGAACTGGTCGCCCGCATTAAGGCGATCCTGCGTCGTGTCGAGAAGCGTGCTTCTACACCGGCACCCCAGGATGTCGCGCTCTCGGTTGGGAATCTGGTCATCCATCCGGAGCGTCGCGAAGTGCTGGTCAAAGGCGTAGAAGTTGAACTCCGGATGAAGGAATTTGACCTGCTGCTCGCGCTGGTGGAAAACCCCGGTGTCGTCTTCACGCGCGAAAAGCTGTTGAATGTCGTCTGGGGTTATGATTTCGCTGGGGAGACACGCACAGTCGATGTGCATGTCGCCCATCTGCGCCATAAGCTTAAGGGGACGACCGCGCAAATAGAGACCGTGTGGGGTGTCGGTTACAAGCTCGAATCATGAAGCTTCGTTGGAGCCTTCTGCTCGCATCTCTGCTCGTGCTGGGCATCACATTGGGTGTGATGGCAGTCGCGTTTTTGCTCATCCTGCAAACGCGCCCCGCGCCGCCATCGCCCACCTACCAGCGGCTTGCCGCACTGGCGCTGAGTGTGGATGTGCCAGGGATTGCGCGTCGCGCGGTCATGCAGGAAGAACTGGGGCAGGTCGCCACCGAACGGGATGTGCGTGTCCTCCTGGTCGATCTTCGGCGCAGCGTCGTCACTTACGACAGCGCGGGGTATTTCCAGCCGGGAGCCGCCATCGATTTGCAGGCGGATGTTTACACCCTCCCATCGCCCTTGCAGCGCGGTACGTTCACGACGACGAATGGCGTATTCGGCAGTTTCCGCGATGCTTCACGCGATCAGAACTGGCTGTTTGTGGCATTGGAGGTGGTGCGCAGCGGTTTTGCCGCCAACGCAGTCGTCTTCGCCGATGAGCAGGGGCAGCAGTCACTGCAAGAAGCCCTGATTGATTTCGCCGATGTATTGCTGCCGCTGCTGTGTCAGGCGGGTGTGGTCGGCGGTGTCATCGCGCTCCTGCTCTCGGATGCCATCAGCCGGACGATTGCGCGACCGCTGCAAAGCGTAGCGCTGGCGGCAGCAGGTATGGCTGCTGGCAATTACAATGAGCGCGCGCCTGTAGCAGGACCGCCCGAAGTCCGTGCGGTGGCGAATGCGTTCAACGAGATGGGCGCGCAGGTGCAGACGACGCAGAAGGCGCAGCAGGATTTCCTGGCGAATGTCTCGCACGATCTCAAGACGCCTTTGACTTCGATTCAGGGCTACTCACAAGCGATCATGGACGGCGCGGCGAGCAATCCGGTCGCCGCCGCGCAGATCATCCACGAGGAAGCGGCGCGGCTCAATCGCATGGTGGTCGAGCTGACCGACCTGGCGCGCTTGCAGGCGGGGCGTATGTCGATGCACTGGTCGCCGGTCGATATGGCGCAGCTTACGAGCGCAATTGCGGAACGCTTGCAGATCATGGCGCAGGAGAAGTACATCACGATGCAGGTGGATGCGCGTCCTGTCGGCGAGGTCTCCGGCGATGGCGACCGTCTGGCGCAGGTGCTGACCAACCTGATCAGCAATGCGATCAAGTATACGCCGCCAGGTGGCAAGGTCTGGGTTGCGACCCGTATGGGCGACAGCGGCATCAATATCATCATTAAGGACACCGGCGTAGGCATCGCGCCGCAGGACCTGGGGCGGATTTTCGAGCGCTTCTATCAGGTCGATAAGGCGCGCGGTCCCAGGCGCGGCACCGGGTTGGGTCTGGCGATTGTCAATGAAATCGTCCAGGCACACGGCGGCAGGATCACGGCGATGAGTGAGGGCGAGGGCAAAGGCTCAACCTTCACGGTCTGGTTACCCACACCGCAGGCGAGCACCGTCATTCGGCGGCGATGAGCGAGAGGATCATGCGTGCGCGCGCCGCCCAGGTGTAATGCGCCAGCACTTCTACGCGTGCCGCCGCGCCCAGCCGTTCGCGCAGTGTCACATCCTCTTTGAGGCGGCGCAGCGCGGCGACCAGCGCTGGTACATCGCTGGGTGGGTAGAGCAGCGCGGTTTCGCCTTCACGCACGACTTCGGCAGTGCTAGGCAGGTCAGAAGCTACGATGGCGCGTCCTGCCGCCATATACTCGAAGAGCTTGATCGGCGACGCATAATAGGCGAAATGGGTCGTCCAGGGGAAGGGCATCGCGCATACGTCGAACGCGGCCAGATAGAGCGGTACACGATCCGGGCGCACCTGTCCGCCATAGAGAAAGTCCTCGTCGCCCCTGCCCAGCGCTCGCCAGCGGGCGCGCAGCGGCTCGACGAGCGCGTCGGGTCCGCCGACGAGCGCGATCTGTGCGCTGCCAAGCGCTGCCGCCGCCGCCACCAGATCGCCCACGCCTTTGTCCATATCCATCGTTTGCAGGCGCCCGACATAGCCAATGATGAAGGCGTCTTCATTCCAACCAAGCGCAAGGCGTGCTTCTCGCTGATCGGGAACGCCAGCGAAGCGTGCCTCGCGGATGCCGTCATGAGCGACATGCACACGCGCTGCCGCCGCCCCCAGCGCGATGATGTCCTGGCGCAGTCGGGCGGTCGTCGTGAAGATCGTCCCGACGCGCCGGGTCGTCATCGTTTGAATGGCACGTCCTATTCGCCCCGGCGCGAGGCTGTGCGCCTCGTAAGCAAGGACTCGACGCGGTTTGATCCACGAAAGCGTCAGCAGCAGCAGCGGGTCGCGGCTGTAGAAGACAGCGGTGCGCGTGAACAGGGCGCGCAGCACCGCCGCCAGCGTGAAGGTGACCAACTGGAGACCAAAGATCAGCCGTGCGATGGCATCGCTGCGACCGGGAACCAGGGGCAGCAGGTCGAGCGTGGGGAGTCGTTGCAGGCTAAAACGGCGCTCTACGCCGTAGTGCGCATACGGATCGACATCACGCAGCCCTGGCGAATTGACGCGATTGGCTGCCCAGAGCGCCACCTGCGCACCCGCATCGGCGAATGCTTCGCAGTTCTGCATGATTTGCAAGCCGTGCGCCTTTTCGGTCGGCAGGCGGATGTTGGCGACGTAGATCAGCTTCAAGAGGTGAATTCTCCCGTTCGCAGCACCTGGTCGAGCCGCTGGACCAAGCCGTTCAGGCTGTGTGCTTCTATCGCGCGGCGTCGGATGGATGCCCCGATGGCGAGGCGTTCGAGGGGGATGAACGAAAGCAGCTTGCTCAGGCGCGCCATCAGCCCATCGACATCTTCTGGCGATGCGACGCGCAGCAGCCCGGCGTGTTCGCCGAGGAGCGGGTCGAATGCGGGGTTGGCGACAATGGTGGGTAAGCCCATCACCATGCTTTCCAGCGCCGCTTTGTCAAACAGCCCCGGCGGGCTGAGGTTGACGGCGATTGCCGCACGGCGGTAGTACTCGCGCACCAGCAGTGGGGGCTGCGGACCGGCGAAGGCGACGCGCGCCCCCAGCTCTAAGCCATGTGCCAAGCCGCGCAGCTTGTGTTCATAGTCGCCGCCGATCTCTGGGGGGGAGCCGCCGACCATGACGATGCGCGCATTCTCCAACGGCGCGATGGCGCGCAGCAGGGTCTCCTGATGTTTGATCGGCATCAGGCGAGCGACCTGGATGATGTAGCTCCCATCGCGGATCACCGCCTCCTGCGTGCGCGACAGGCGCGGACGAGTGCCGCCTGTATCGTCGTCCGGGTTGAGCGGGTCGATCAGCTCGGCGTATTGGGGTCGATAGAACTGTTCGTCAATGCCGTGACCGAGGACGCGCAGCTTGGGCGTAGGAATCGGAAAGCTGTCCGGCGCGGCGGTGACCACGCGGCTGCTGCTGCGCAGCGCCATGCGCAGCGTTCGCGACACCTGGCGATGGGTATACCAGGTGACGAGGCGGATGCCGACGGGGGTGAGGAGCGGCGCGCCCATCGCCGCGAAGAGCGGCATCATGTGCGCGAAGCAGGCGACATAACGCCTGCGGATGAGCAGCATCCCCAGCAGGCGGTAGAATTCTGCCGCGCGTTGCGCCTCGCTGTAGCCGCGTTCCTTGCCCACCGAATAGACGCGCACATTGTCCGCGACGGCGAGTGTGCCCGCGCGCATCGTAATCACATCAACGTGGTCATAACGACGCGCGAGGCGGTTGAGCCACTCCGTCGTGAAGCCCAGCACCGGGTCGTCGGCATCGGTCGCCAGATTGAAGACCAGCAGATTATCGGTCATCGCGTCGCATCCCCATGTCTATCGCGCGCTGCCAGATTGCCACCCAGCGCTCACTGTAGCGATCCGTTCCGTATGTGTCCAGCGCTGCGCTGCGAGTCTGGGACGCTTGCGCGCGCGCGGCTGTGGGTTCATCGAGGATGCGGATGATCTGCTGCGCCATTGCCTGTGTATCGCTGTCGGCGACGAGGCAGCCCATCGCGTCTTCGCGGACGATCTCTTCGACACCCGGCACACGCATCGCGACGATGGGCAGTCCGACACTCGCCGCCTCCATCAGGACGCGCGGCACGCCTTCATAGGCGGAAGTGAGGGCGTAAACGTCTGCCAGCGCATAGTAATTGGGCAGGGCGTCATGCGCGACATTGCCCGGCATGAGGACGCGCTCCCCTAAGGCAAGCCGCGCGATGATGGCTAGCAGATCGTCGGGGGAGCGCGCAAGGTCGCCAACCAGCAGCAGGCGTGCCTGGGGTTGGGCGTTGGCGACTTGCCGAAACACATCGAGCAGCAGCGGAAGGCGCTTGAAGGCGACCGGGTAGCCCGCCCACAGGATGACACGATGCTCCGGCAGAAGACCCAGCTTCTCACGCAGTGCCATCACCGCTTCCGGGGCTGGGGTCGTGGCAAAGGCGCGGCTCACACTTCCGAGCGGCAGCGCGGCGACCCGATCCGGTGGGACGCCTGCGGCGATGGCGGCGCGGCGTTCTCGCTCGTTGACGGTGCGCACGAAATCGGCACGCGCGCGGACATAACGCGCCAGCGCCAGCAGCAGGCGGTTGCGCAGCGGCTTCTCGTTCAGCCAGGCGGGGTTGTCGAAAATGGTGCTGTGGTTCTGGACGAGCAGAGGTGTCTTCAGCCTGCCGCGCAGCCAGACGCCCACCAATCCGCTGCTGAACTGATCCTGGGTCACGATCAGATCGAAGTCACGCAACGCACGACCGATACGCAGGGCATCCCAGGGGTACAGCGCGGGGTGGCGGCTGGCGATGGGGATGAGCGTCAGATGCCGCGAAGCGGAGATAATCTGGCGGAAGCTGCGAGGGGCGCGGACGAGGATGGTCAGGGTACCGCAGCGCGCGGCATAGTCCAGATGGCGTGCGCGGGCACTGCCTTCCGGGTCGGTGATCAGCGATGGGTCGAGGCTCAACATCAGCACATTCATGCGCAGAGTATAGACACTGCCAGGGGAGATTAATAGCGTTTCTTGAACTCGATCTCTCCGTCGTCGGTCAGCACGTAGCGCCCTGGCGGTTCTGCGTCTTCCTCGTCGTCAATGACCTCCAGCCGCTCGATACGCACATCGTGCTTCGCTTTCTCGCGGGATGGGCGCTGCTGCCGCTCCGGAAGCAGCAGGGCGCTGCCCTCGTGCGCGAAGACCGCCAATGCGTGGAGGAGGCGGAAGGTGACCATGCCCGTGTTGATGGTCAGCGGTCCCAGGATGAGCGCCTCGAATGCCATGAACGGCAGCAGCGTCCAGGCGACGCTCGCCGTGAGCGCGCCAAGCGGCAGCTTGAGCGCGAGGTAGATCAGGCTGCGCCAGGTTCGCGCGCTGCGCAGCACCATGCCCAGCCGTCCCAACAGACCGCTGCCTGCCATGTCGAGGTCTTCTTCGATGATGCGGGGCGCGCGGTTGAGCAGCGCCGCCGTCACCTGATGATCGAGCGCGGCGAGCGAGCGTGCGCCGTGGAAGGCAAGCAGCACCAGTGGAATGCCGATGATGACGATTGCCAGGCTGATCCCCAATCCAAACACGACCGAAAGCGCCGTCCAGTAAAAGATGCCAAAGACAAGGTTCGCATTCAGGCTCGTCCAATCGCGCACCCACTGCCCGTCGGTCAGGGCATCCAGCCAGTGATGTGGAGGGTTGTTCATAGTGATCTCAGTGTTGAGTAACGAGTAGGGGACGACCCATGTGTCGTCCCGCGTAACGGGTAACAAGTGGAGACTTGTTACTCGTCATTCGTTACTTTACGACGCAGGCTGACATTGGGTTGCATCACGGAAAGCGCGGCAGGTAGATGACCTGATCGACAAACAGCGAGTTGGCGTCCGCCAGGCAGTTGTTGATCACAAGTTCCTGCAAAGGGGTATCGACCGCGACCGAAATCGCGCCGAGGCTGTCGCCAGGCAGGACGGTATAAGCCACCCATGTGATCGGTGTCAGCGGGCAGGGCGAACCGCCTGTCGTCGCGCCGCCGCCAACCGGCGTGATGATTGTGCCCGGCGCGATGATGGGTGGGGTCGTGGGCAGGATGAGCGGGATGGGGGTGGGCTGCGGCGTGGGGGTGCGCGGCACGTTCGTCAGGTTGCAGGCAACCAGGACAAGCATCAGCGCAGGAGCGAACAACAGGCTGCGCAGCAATGACGGGTATCGTGACATGGTGTTCGCTCCTCATGCGCCCCGCTCGGAGCGAGTGGGGTGTGTAGGATTCAGAATTATCCGGCGCGACGAGAAATACGCACACGGCGTTCCGGCTCTTCGCCGTAGCTCTCGCTTTCGAGCCGCGCCTTGCGCGCCATCTGATGTTGAATGCGGCGGATATGCGCGTCCTGCGGCGTCAGATCGACCGACTGTGTGCCGGATTGCACGCGCAGGATGGCGGCACGCGCCTCACGCATCGCCTCCTCAAATGGATCGCCGCCATCGTCGGCGCTGCCTTCCAGATTGAACATGTCGCCCAGGAAGCTCTCCATTTGTGACACGGTGTTGGCGCGCAGGACATAGATCGGCGTGCCACGTCGTTCGGCATCCACCAGCACCTTGGGGCGGCGGCGGTAGTAGTTCTTAAGCGTGACGATGGAGTCGGCACCGCTCACTTCATCGACCACCGTCAGCGGCACATGCAACCGCCGAGACGCCTGCTGCAGACGATTGCGCGCGACGCCATAGGCATAGACACGCATCCCCTGAGGGCGGCTTTCACCCAGGACTTCCGGGCGTGCAAGCGGGCGCGACTCACGCATGTCCGGATCGCTGTTCGGGCTTCGCGTGCTGCCGTTGGTGTAACTGCCTCGCCGACTGCTGCCCGATGCGCCGCGGTCGCCGCCGAGCGCACGCCCGTCCCGTCCACGCTGCTCGTTGAGCGCGCGCACCTCCGGAAAGTGCGGCTCGTAGATCAGTTCGCCTTCCTGATTGCGGTACCGCAGTTCCGCCTGTACCTGGCGCGCCCGCAGAATGCCATCGACGGCTACGGCGACATCTTCATGCACGATCAGGCGGTCGCGCGTCTGAATCTCGATCAGCACGTCGAAGGTGGGCGGCGATTTACGTTCCAGCACCGTCTTCTGCGTCCCGCGACGGCGCGCTTCTTCGTCGCCAAGCGTGACCGTCTGGATGCCGCCGACGAGATCCGAGAGTGTCGGATTCATCAGCAGGTTTTCCAGCGCGGTGCCGTGCGCGGTGCCGATAAGTTGGACGCCGCGTTCGGCAATCGTGCGCGCCGCGTGCGCTTCCAGCTCGCGCCCGATTTCATCGATCACGATGACTTCGGGATTGTGATTTTCGACCGCTTCGATCATGACCTCGTGCTGGCGTTCCGGCTTGCTCACCTGCATCCGGCGCGCCTTGCCGACGGCGGGATGCGGCACATCGCCGTCGCCACCGATCTCGTTGGATGTATCGACGATGACCACGCGGCGCGACTCGGCGAGCACACGCGCGCTTTCGCGCAGCATGGTCGTTTTACCGACGCCGGGCGGTCCGAGCATGAGCAGGCTTTGACCGGAGTCAATCAAATCCTGGATGATGTCGATGGTGCCGTAGACGGCACGCCCGACGCGGCACGTCAGACCGACGACATCGCCGCGACGGTTGCGAATCGCGGAGATACGGTGCAGCGTGCGTTCGATGCCCGCGCGGTTGTCCGCGTCGAAATCGCCGATGCTTTCGACGATAGCGTCGAGGTCGAAACGGGCGACTTCCTTGTCGGTGAGTTCGACCTCACCGGTGATATAGCGCGCAGTAGGCACGCGCCCCAGGTCGAGAACGACCTCCAGAAGATCATCAATACGACCCAATTCTTCCAGTCGGCGCGTGATGTGGGTCGGCAGGACGCGCTTGAGTTCGGAGATGTTGTCGGTTATCCGGCGTTCCATTCAGTATCGCTGTCCACCCCTGGTGCATAAAAATCCGATAAGTCGCCGACCCGGCTCGTCGGCGGGCGCACCGTGTTGGGGATGACCTCCAGCGTGTGCGAAATGGGTGCGAAGACTGCGTGACGCACCCCGGCTGCGATATGCCGCACCATGACTGCCTGTTGGCTGATCGGTGCAAAGCCGAGGACGGCAAGCCCGTCTTCCAACCAGTCCTGGAACCGACGCACGCAGACATATACCGGCAGCTTTTCCGCCTTCGCCGTATGGGCAATTGCCGCGGCGATAATGGCGGATGCCTCGCTAAAGAGAATGTCGGGATGCAGGAACGGCATGATGTAGATGCCGTACTTGCCTTCCGAAAGGGCGATGTAGCCCTGAACCTGCCCGTTCTGGCGGTAGACCAGTCCTTCGCTTTCGCTCGAAGGCACGGCAAAAGGCTGCACCAGGCGGGGGACGATGTTGCTGTAGAGCAGTTGAATGTCCATGGCATCCGCGTCGGTCTCGTCCGTCAGCATGGCGGGCGTGATGTTGGCGGGAGTCGGCTGCCCTGGTTCGCGCCGCCAGATTTCCTGGCGTGCGTAGACGGCGAAACCAGCGCGCCGCAGTGTCGTGAACATGGCGCTGCGTTCGTCAATTTCGGCGGTGATCATGTGTGCGCCGCGCTTACCTGCTGCTATCGTCATCGCGTCGATGGCGTGCAGCCAGACGGTGTTGTCTTCCGTCTCTTCTTCGAGCGCGGGCGCAATCGTGACGATCTGTGCCAGTTGGTCATCCGGCTTCATGCGGAACTGCCCGATGACGCTCTGCTTATCGCACTTGGAGATCAGCGTCTGGATGTTGCGCTGTGGCAGGATGATGCTCGACAGAATTGCACCTTGCGGTCCCCCCGCTGCACGCGCATAAGCCAGTTCGCTGTCCAGGAGGACGCCTTTATCGCAGACGCGCCGCACCAGCGGCAGATCGACGAGCATCACTGAACGGGTCTGGGTTTCATGGGATGGCATACAGAAGGCGCTCCTGTCTCGTTGGAACACGGCTGAGTGGTGTTGCGCATCGTTTACACGGGTCTTGGGTTCCAGCGCCCAGCGCACCATATCGGGTTTGGTGGCTGAACAGCAGGGTAGGGAAACGTTCGCAGATGTTGATCATTAGGGTGTATTGTACTCTGGGTTTCGCTCCTGAGCAATTGCCCATGCCCCCCGTTTATTGGGTAAAGTGCCTATGGTCGGATTCTGGTCGATCTACCTTTCACGTACATCAATGGACTTAATCGGCGCTTTTAGGACAAGCATAACTTCGTTACTCTGAACCGTCTGTAGCGCTGATCCTCCGGAATACACACGCACACAGGATGTTGCAAGGAAAGACGATGGCGAAGGATTACACCAAACTCCCGCCCGAAACCGTGCGGCGCAGCGACCGAGTGGTTGAAGATGAAAGCTGGATACGCGAGTATCTGCGAGCGGCGGCGCATGGCTCCCTGGCGACGGTTCACGAAGGGCAGCCGTTCATCAACACCAATCTGTTCGTTTACGACGAAGCGCGCCATGCCATCTACCTTCATACGGCGCGCGTCGGGCGCACGCGCGGCAATGTCGAGGCGGATGAGCGTGTTTGCTTCAGCGTCAGCGACATTGGTCGGCTGCTGCCCGCGGACGAGGCGTTGGAGTTCAGCGTCGAATACTCCGGTGTGACGGTGTTTGGCAGGGCGCTGGTGATCCAAGGCGAGGAAGCGGCGGAAGCGCTGCAACTGCTGCTCGACAAGTACGCGCCGCACCTGCGTCCGGGGCGCGATTATCGCGGCGTTACCGAAGACGAACTGGCGCGGACCTCCGTGTTCAAGATCGAAATCGAGGCGTGGAGCGGCAAGCGCAAGGTCGCCCCGCCAGACTTTCCAGGCGCGTTTGTCTATCCAATCTCCCTGAAAGAGAACGGGGATTGAGCCGCGATGGGGTGAAAAGTCCGGTGCGTGTGCGGATGGACGGCGGGCGGACAAGGCATGCCTCGTCCCTACGAAACCATAGGATGCTGTAGGGACGAGGTGTGCCTCGTCCGTTCTTGAAGGATTACTGCTATGTCTGCCATCGAGACCTCATCGACTTCGGTGATTGCCAATCTCCGTGATCTGCCGCGCGCCATGAGTCTGTCGGCGGTGCTGTCCGGGCTGTTGGTGATCGTCATCGGCACGGCAGCGTCGCTCGTCATCGTCTTTCAGGCGGCGAACAATGGCGACTTGACTGAGGCGCAGATCTCTTCGTGGGTGGTGGCGATCACCATCGGCAGCGGGATCGCCAGTATCGCCATGAGCCTCTGGTATCGGATGCCCGTCATCGCCGCCTGGTCTACGCCTGGCGTTGCGCTTCTGGTGACGAGCCTGGCGGATTACACGTTTGCCGAGGCGGTGGGTGCCTATCTCATCTCCGCCATTGTAGTGATGCTGATCGGGTTTACCGGGTTGTTTGGCTGGATTATGGCGCGCATCCCACAGCCGGTTGTGATGGGGATGCTGGCGGGCGTGCTGATCAAGTTTGGCTTCGGGCTGTTCGATGTCATCCCGGAAAACCCCTTGATGGTCATCAGCATGATCGCGGTCTATTTCCTCCTGCGGCGCGTTAATTTTCGCGCGCCGACGGTGATCGCGCTGGGGGTCGGGCTGGTCATCGCCGCGCTCGGCGGCACGATCCAGCCGGAACCGCTGACCCTTTCTCTGGCGACTCCGTTATGGACGCCGCCTGCATTCACGCTGCCCGCGCTGCTTGGCTTGGCGCTGCCGCTGACCGCGCTGGCGCTGACGTCGCAGGACGCGCCGGGGCTGGCGGTATTACGCAGCGCGGGCTACACACTGCGCATCGATGGCGCGCTGGTCATCACAGGCGTGCTGTCTCTGTTGACCGCGCCTTTCGGCGGGCATGGTGTAACGCTGGCTGCGATCACGGCGGCGCTGGTGACCGGACCTGAGGCACATCCCGACCCTGATAAGCGCTACTCGGCAGGGGTAGCGACGGGCGTCTGGTATCTGGTCATCGGCGTCTTCGGCGCAACGCTCGTCTCGCTGTTCACGATCCTGCCGCACGCACTGATCGCGGCGACAGCGGGCTTGGGGCTGGCGAACGCGATCATTGGCGCGCTGTCCGCTTCGATGAACGATCCTGATGTGCGTGAGGGGGGACTGATTGCGCTGCTGTGTACGGCGGCGAACTTCAGCCTGTTCGGGATCGGCGCGCCGTTCTGGGGGCTGGTTTTTGGTGTGCTCACGCACGGCATCATTCATTGGGGTAAAGGGAAGAAGCGTTAACCGCGAAGGCGCGAAGGGCGCGAAAAAGGTTTCCTGATCTTCGCGCCTTCGCGGTTTGTTTTCACTGGAGCATTATGGCGACGACGACTATTCCACAAGGGACGCCACGCGCAGAGCTTCTGGCGGGCGTCCGTGCGACTCTCCCGCTGGTTGTGGGGGCAGTGCCATTTGGCATCATCTTTGGCGCGCTTGCGGTTGCGAACGGCTTGTCGCCAGCGGCGGCGCTCGGCATGTCAGCCTTCGTCTTCGCCGGGTCGTCGCAGTTCATCGCCTCCAACATGGTGGCGGGCAGCGCGCCGATCCCGTTTATCGTCCTGACGACGTTCGTGGTGAATCTGCGCCACAGCCTGTATGCGGCGACGCTTGCGCCGTACATGCGCCATCTGTCACAGCGCTGGCTGATCCCGCTCGGTTTCTGGCTGACGGATGAGAGCTTTGTCGTCGTCGTCCAGCGGTTTCAGCAAACCGATTCGTCGCCCTACAAGCACTACTTCTTTCTCGGTTCGGCGCTGGCGATGTACAGCTTCTGGCAGCTCAGTACCCTGGTCGGCATCGTGGCGGGGCAGTCGATCCCCAATCCGCAGAACTGGGGGCTGGATTTCGCGCTGATTGCGACGTTCATCGCCATGTTGGTGCCGCTCCTGGTCGCCAAGCCCATGCTGGCGGCGGCGCTCGTCGCCGGGGTCGCGGCTGTTGTACTGCGAGACCTGCCGAACCTGCTGGGGCTGCTGATCGCGGCGCTGCTGGGGTTGGTGGCAGGCGTCGCCACCGAGCGATTCATACGCACGCCGCTCCAGGAGGCGATGGCTGTGGCGAAGCACAACGCTGCTCAGGAAGAGGTTGGACGATGAGTGAGCAAGAAATCCTGCTTATCCTGGGGATGTTCCTTGTGACGTTCGGCGTGCGCTACCCGGTGCTGGCGCTGGTCGGCAAGCTGCCGCTGCCAGAAGCGGTCTTTCGCGCTTTGCGTTACGTGCCGCCCGCCGTGCTTGCCGCCATCATCCTGCCGGCGATGGTCGTGGGGGAGCGAGGGGAAGTGGCGCTCAACCTGAATAACGAGTACCTGCTGGCGGGAATTGTGACGTTCCTGGTTGCATGGCGCAGTAAGAACACGCTGCTCACGATTATCATGGGGATGGCTGCGCTGGTTCTGCTGAAAAATGCTCTCCCCTAACAAGCCACAACCTGAATCTTTGGTGAAAATCAAATTTGCATTCGGTAAGTAATGCTGATATGTTTCATGCTAGCATTCGCGTGCTTTGCTCGCCATAACCACTGTGTTGCGGGCGGTACTTTTTGCACGGAGGGGACACATGAAGAAGATATTCGGCTTGCTCTTATTGGGATTGTTGACACTGGCGTTGGCTGGGGGCATCGTCGCCGCCCAGGACGGTCCAGTCGTCCTGGTGACAGGGCGACAGATGGGGTCGAGCGATATCCCGACCATCGACCCGGCGCTGGCAGAAGACGTGCCATCGGTGCAGATCATCGATCAGATCTTCGTCGGCTTGGGGCGCATCAACGAAGAAACATCCGCCGTCGAAGACGGCATTGCGACCGTATCAATCTCGGACGATCAGCTCGTGCTGACCTACTCTATCATGCCAGAAATCTCCTGGGTGCGTTACAACGCAGACAGCGGCGCGGTTGAGCAGGTGTTGGATGCCGATGGCAACCCGCGCTATGTGACGGCGCAGGACTTTGCCTACGGTATTCTGCGCGGCATTGCGGCTGAAACCGCTGCCCCGTATGGCGGCGTGCTCGCGCCCTGGATCGCCGGCGGCGAAGCCTTCTTCAATGGCGAAGGCGCTGCTGAAGATGTCGGCGTGCGTGTGGTCGATGAGTACACGCTCGAAATCACCGCCGCCCAGCCGTCGGCAGTTACGGAGCTGGTCATGGCGTCGCTGTGGCTGGTGAACGCGCAGCCCCAGTGGCTGATCGAAGAGCAGGCGGATTTCTGGATCAATCCGGAAAACATCACCACCTACGGTCCGTTCGCGCTCAAGGATTGGGTGCGTGGTGACGGCGGCAGCCTGACCATGATCAAGAACCCCTTCTGGCCCGGAACCGCCAACATTCCGCAGCCCCAGATTGACGAAGTGGTCTTCCGCTTCCTCGACGAGGAAGTTCAGCTCACCGAGTTCGAGGCGGGCACGATTGACGTTGCCGAAATGCCGGACACCGAACTCGAACGTGTTCTTTCCAACGAAGCATTGAGCGCGGCATACTTCACCGGTCCTGGCACCTGCACCTACTACTACGGCTTCAACGTCGAACGCCCGCCGTTTGACGATGTGCGCGCCCGCCGCGCCTTCTCGATGGCGATTGACCGCGATGCGTTGGCGAACGACGTGTTGGGCGCTGGTCAAATCCCGTCCAACCTGTGGACGCTGCCGACGCTGAACGCCGCGCCGACCTCCGAGGCGTATCCTGAACTCGGCATCTTCAGCGACCCGGAAGCTGCTTCCACCCTGTGGAACGAGTATCTGACCGAGACCGGACAATCTGCTGCCGACTTCAACCTGACGATCTTCCACAACGAGAGCAGTCTGCACGGCACGATCGCGCAGGCAGTTCAGCAGATGTGGGCGGAGACGCTGGGCGTCAGCGTGACCATCGCCACTGCGGACTTTGCCACCTATCTCGACACGCGCGGCAATTACGATGTCTTCCGCGCTGCCTGGTGCTTCGACTACCCGGACAGCCACAACTTCCACTATGACGTGCCGTTCCACAGCGACCTGCTGGCGGAAAACGATACGCACTGGGCGAATGCGGAATACGACTCGCTGATCGACGCAGCGTTCGTCGCGCCGACGGTCGAAGAGCGCACCGAGCTGTACGCGCAGGCGGACAACATCCTCGTCAACACCGAAGCCGCTATCGCGCCGATGTACTACTATGTCACCAACGATCTGACGCAGCCCTGGGTGGAACGCACGCACTCGTTCATCACCCGCGAGCGTTATGAGAAGTGGTCGATCAACCGCTAAGATACTTTAAACCCTCACCCTAAATCCCTCTCCCTCATGGAGAGGGACTTTTGCGACTCGTGAAAACCCCTCGCCCTGAGGGAGAGGGGCAGGGGTGAGGGTTTAGTCAAAACAAATCGCGGGCGCTGGGGGGCGGTATGGCAAAATTTATTGTTCGACGGCTTTTGTGGCTGGCAGTCGTTTTGCTGGTCGTATCAGCAATTACGTTTGTCCTGCTGCGCGCGGTGCCGGGCGGTCCGTTTCAGACGGAGCGCGGCGTGCCGGAGCCGGTTTTGCGCGCGCTCGAAGAAAAATTCAATCTGAATGCACCGCTGATAGACCAATATCTTAAATACTTATCCGACATTCTTGTCCCTACGATCACAGGTCCCGAATACCGCCGCACACTGACGACCGACTTCCTGATCAACATCGACCTTCCATTTCTGGGCGAAGAAGCCGCGTTTCGCTGGATGAACTTCGGCCCGTCGCTGCGCGTGCGCAGCCGCACCGTCAACATGATCTTCACCGAAAACCTGCCGATCTCGATCCAGTTGGGGAGCGCGGCGCTGGTCGTCGCCATCGCGATTGGCGTGCCGTTGGGCATCGTGGCGGCGCTGCGGCGCAATACCTGGGTCGATTATTCCAGCATGGGCGTCGCCATCATCGGCGTCTCGGTGCCGATCATCGTGATGGCTCCGATACTCCAGTACATCTTTGGCGCAGTCTGGAAAGTCCTGCCTGCGTCCGGTTGGGGCAGACCTGAGCACATCATCCTGCCCGCCTTCACGCTGGGGTTCGCGCAGTCGGCGTTGATGGCGCGCCTGACCCGCGCCAGTTTGCTGCAAGTCCTCAACGAAGATTACATCCGCACCGCGCGCGCCAAAGGCTTATCCGAGCGCGTGGTGGTGCTGCTGCACGCGCTCAAGAACTCGCTCATCCCGGTCGTGACCGTGATTGGTCCGTTGTTCGCCATCCTGGTGACCGGGACCTTCGTGACGGAGACGATCTTCGCTGTGCCGGGCATGGGGCGCTACTTTGTGACCAGCGTTGGCAACCGTGACTTCACGGTCGTCATGGGGACGATTTTGCTGTACGCGGCTTTCCTCGTGCTGGCGAACCTGGTCGTCGATATTGTGTATGCGTGGCTTGACCCGCGCATTCGGTATACATGATGGGCATTTGGCGCAGAAAATTTGGTTGTAGGGGCGCAATGCATTGCGCCCCTACAGGCAATAAAATGTTGTTACAACGGCGCAGGGGAAGGACTTAATGGTATGTCGGCAGTGAAAACACAGGGACAGGTCTCCCCTTCGGGCGTTGCACAGCTCGAAACACACATCAAAGGTGAGAGTCTGTGGGCGAGCGCCATGAAGCGCCTGTTTCGCAATCGGCTGGCGATCATCGGCTTGATCATCATCATCGTCGCGATCCTGATCGCCATCTTCGCGCCGGTCATTGCGCCGCGCCCGTTCCAGCAAACGGACTTTCGCGCCAAGGATACTGTCCCGGAATGGGTGACCTATGTGTTCCCCAGCATGGTGCCCAAGGAGCGCGGCGGCTATGTGGACATCGACAACAGCTATGCCATCGGCGCGGATACGCTGGGACGCGATCTCCTGAGCCGCATCATCTATGGCTCGCGGGTCTCGCTCATGGTCGCCTTTGTCGGTCCAGTGGTCGCTATCGCGGTGGGGTTAGGGGTTGGGCTGGCGGCGGGTTACTTTGGGGGTTGGGTCGATACGCTGCTGATGCGAATCGTCGATATCATGTACGCCTTCCCAACACTGCTCTTTATCATCCTGCTGATGACGTTCTTCCGCTTCAGTACCGAAGCACCGGAGCCGGGGTCTCTCCAGGCGATACTTGGGGAACTTGACCGAGCATGGGGCGGTATGTTTCTGATCTTCATCGGCATCGGCTTAACGTCGTGGATGCAGATGGCGCGCTTGGTGCGCGGGCAGGTGCTGTCCGCGCGCGAGAAGGAATACATCGAGGCAGCGCGCAGCATGGGCGTGCGCACGCCGGGGCTGATGTTCCGCCACATCCTGCCCAATATTCTGGGTCCGCTGATCGTCGCCGAGACGCTGACCATCCCGACCTACATCTCTTACGAGGCGTTCCTGAGTTTCATCGGCTTGGGCGTACAGCAGCCACAGCCAAGCTGGGGCAGTATGATCGCCGAAGGTTCGCGCGCCATCACCAGCTATCCCAATCAGGCGATCTTCCCGGCGCTGGCGCTGTTCTTCATCATGTTCGCCTTCAACTTCCTCGGCGATGGTCTGCGCGACGCGCTTGACCCCCGGATGCGCGGCGTCGATTAGGAGAACGCCGCACCGGGATACGCCCACGCCAGCGCTTCCGGCAGGATGCTGCGGAATGCCGCCAGCCCATGCCCGCTGCCGATTTCGCAGAAGCGGTAATACACGCCAGACTTCGTGGACAGCGTTTCGCGCAGTGCGAAGGCAGGCTTCACGAAACGTCCTGTGGCTTCGTAGCGCCCAACGGACTGAAAGATGCGGCGCGGCAGCACGGCGGACTCGGCAAAGCGCCCGGCGAAGGCGCGCACCTGCTCGGCGTATGCGCCCTTGCCGAGAGGCGGCGAGATCATGATCAGGCTGGAAAAGAGCGAAGGGTTGATCAGCGCGGCGTGCATCGCTGCTGTTGCGCCGATGGCGACCCCGCCGATGCCGACCTGTTCGGCGGCAATGCGGTAGCTGCTCTGGAGCAGCGGTATCAGCTCGTCGGCGACGAATTGATAATGCGCGTCGTTGACGACATATTCGCGTTCGCGTTCCGACTGTGTTCCGCTCTGCACCATCGCAATGATCAGCGGCTGTACGCGCTCGTGCTTGATGAGCGCATCCGCCATCTCTGCCACTTGCAGCGCCCCCACCGCCCACTGCCCATCCTGGAGAATGAGAAGCGGGTAATCCAAGCCTGAGTCTTCATAACCGGCAGGCGTGTAGACCCACAGTTTGCGCCCCTGGATTCCTAAAGCATTGCTGTTGAGGGTGTGTTCCTGCACGTCCCCGCGCTGCACATGGCGCATCGACGCCCAATCGGGGAACGGACGCGCGTATCTCATGCGCAGGATGGAGACGGTCGCCTGCGCGGTGTTCATTCGCGTGGGGTTCAGCCCGTCGTCGCGCCAGTGGCGGGCGATGCGCCCGACGATGTCGCGCTCCTGCGACAGCGGCGTCATGGGGTCATCGACCGCGATCAGGTAGTCGAGCAGGTCGTCAGGCTGGAAACTGCGCTCGACGTACCACATGGATGTCCCCAGAATGCGGGTCATCGGCGCGAAGGGTGGGTCGGCGTGGATGGTGTCGAGGTTGAGAGCAACCGTCTGTGCGCTGGCACCGTTGTAGGCGAAGACCGCTTTGTCGTGTTCAAGCCAGGGCCAATGGGGGCGCTCGGAAAACAACTCATCCACCATCATCTGGCGTTCGCGGTCGGTCTTGGCGCGATTGGTATCTTCGAGGAATGCGTCGAATGAAGCCCACTGCGGCATGGCAATGCTCCCATCGGCAAGTTGCTATTTGCTTAGAATTATAGCGATGGATGCTTTTTTGCGCGATACGTGGTGTGTGGGGCGCAATGTATAGCACCCCACACACACGTTCATTCGTATTGCAGCGCGCGGATGATGTCCAGCCGGGCGGCGCTGCGGGCGGGCAGGATGCCCGCGAACAGCGCGATCAGCACGCCAACCACGATGGCGGCGATGATCCCTGCGACCGGGAAGATGTAGGGCACTTCCCAACCGAGCGCCGAGAACGCGCCGATGAAACCGTAGCTCATCGCCACGCCCGCCAGCACGCCGAGCGCCGCGCCGAAGATGCCGAGCAGCAGCGCCTCCGCCGTCACGATCCGCTGCACCTGGCGCTGACTGCCGCCGACCGCGCGGATGACACCGATCTCGCGTGTTCGTTCGAGGATGTTGATCGTCAGCGTATTGAGCAGACCGAGCGCCGCCGGCAGTAGGATCAGCCCCGCCAGCCCGTAGAAGATGACGAAGGCGGCGCTGGTGGTATCGACCAGGGTCTGGCGGTACTGCCCGGTCAGATGGACGGTGAACTGCGGGTAATCCGCCATGACGGTTTGCACCGCCGCCAAGCCCGCCGCGTCTTCGACGCCGGGGCTGAAGTTCGCCATCAGCAGCACATCCTCGGTCTTGTTGAAGTCCGCCGCCATGTTCGCCTGCGAGATGAAGAGCGTCGCCAGCTTGAACGTCAGGATGTCTTCGCCGATGCCGACGATGCGGTAGGTCTGCGCCCCATTCGCCGTTTGCAGCGATATCTCGTCGCCCATCTCGAGATTGAGCGTAGATGCTGCCAGACCGGTGACGATCGCCGTGCGTCCTTCGCCCAATGCCGCGAACGACTCCACTTCACTTCCTGCACTGAATTCCAGCGATGCCACCTGCGGATAGGTCGCCGGATCGATGCCCAGCACTTCTAGCCGCGTCCCATCCAGCCCAGACGAGGCGTAGCGCAGCGATGCGACCGTCTCGATCTCCGGCAGGGCACGTAGGCGGTCTTCCAGCGACGCATCCGCGCCGAGGACGTTGTTATAGACGCTGATCGACGGCGGCGTGATGAAGACATCACTCGCGAAGTTGCGGTCGGCGAGCGTATTGACGAGCTGACCGAGCGCCAGCACCATCGCCGCCATCAGGATGAGCACCGCAAGTCCGATCATCAGGGTGCTGGCAGTGATCGCGGCGCGCCCCGGCTGGCGCTGGAGGTTGCTGCGCGCCAGGTCGCCTTCTCGCGCGAACCACAGCGTGAGCAGCGGGCTGAACAGGCGCGCCAGCGGCATGATCAACCCCGGCGCGGCGGCGACCATGCCGACCAGGAAGACAACCGCGCCGCCGACGGCGGTCTGCCCGCCGGCAAGCAGCATGACGATTGCCAGCACCATCAGCACGATGCCGACGATCAGGCTGCTGCGAGTCGCGCGGTTGACGCTGACGGGTGTCGGCGGGCGCAGTGCGTCTAGTGGACTGATCCTGCCAGCGGCGCGCGCGGGGAAGTAGCCCGCCAGCAGCGCCGTCAGCAAACCGAGTGCGACGGCGGAGATGACCGCGCCCGCGCTCATCGTGATGCCGAGCGAGACACCGCTGAAGTAGCTGCGATAGACCCCCGCCAATCCATAGATCATCGCCGATGCCATCAGGTAGCCGAGGAGCAACCCGATCAGCGTGCCGATCACGCCTTGCAGCAGGCTCTCGACCAGGATCATCGTCGTGATCTGCCCGCGCGTCGCGCCGATAGCGCGCAGCATTCCCAAATCGCGGCGGCGTTCGATCACGATGGTGCGGAAGGTGTTGAAGATCAGGAACGCGCCCAGGAAGAGCGCGAGCACGCCCATTAGATTGAGCACCAGCAGCGACGCCTGCACGGCGGCGAATGCCTCATTCCCTGCCGCGCCGCCATCGACGATGTAGGTATCGCCGAGCGCCGCCAACACTGCCTCGCTGACGGCTGCTGCGTCTGCGCCGGGCGACAGCGCGATTTCGATGGTATTGATCTGCCCCGGCTGCCCGAAAGCTGCCTGCACATCCGGCAGGTTGAGATAGAGCGTCGGCTGTGAGAGGCTGCCCTGCTCAGCGGAGAAGCCGACGACGGTGTAGGTGCGCAGCCCGGCGGCGGAGATCAGCGGGAAGGTGGAGCCGATCTCGATCTGCGGGGCGATTTCCGCGATCCCGGCGGGCACGACGACCGCGCCCCGGTCATCTGGTTGCAGGAAGCGTCCGTCGCTGATGGTGAACTGGCGCACCTGCTGCATGGTCTCTGGCTCAATGCCGATCATTTCTATCGAGGTCGCGCTGCCCAGCTCGCTCCCGATGGCGGGCAGCGTGAAACTGCGGCGCAGCACGCCCGTCACCGCCGCAACACCCTCGACATCCTGCACAAGCGGCAGCGCGCTTTCCGGCGCGAACGAGGCACCGGTGACATTGGTGATCGTCATGTCCGCGCCTGTCAGCGACGAGAGCGATTGTGTGAAGGCGGCGATTGCGCCGGGCAGCGTGATGTTGATGGCGAAGATCAACGCCACGCCAAAGACGATTGCCAGTGTCGTGAGCGCTGTGCGCAGCCTGCGCCCGTTCAGATAGCGCAGCGCCATCAGGGTCATTTGTCCGAGGTTGTTCATGATGCATTAGCCCTCGCTCATGGCGACTCTGCCTAATTTTTCTCGAATCTGCTCGGCGCGATCCGCGCCTTTGAGTCGGTTTTCATCCACGATGTTTCCATCCTTGATGAAGACGATGCGGTCTGCGTGGGCGGCGACGCGCGGGTCGTGCGTGACGAGGACGAGCGTCTGCCCGAAGTCATCGACCGTGCGCCGCAGGACAGCGACGACCTCATCGCTGGAACGCGAGTCCAGGTTGCCGGTCGGCTCGTCCGCCAGGATGATGGCGGGTTTCGCTGCCAACGCGCGGGCGATGGCGGCGCGCTGCTGCTGCCCGCCGGAAAGCTCGGATGGGCGGTGTGAGGCGCGGTTCGCTAGATCGACCTGCTTCAGCGCGGCTTCTGCGCGTTCAAGCGCCTGCGGACGCGGCACACCGTCGAGAATGAGCGGCATGGCGACATTTTCGACCGCCGTCAGCACTGGGATCAGGTTAAAGAACTGGAAGACGAAGCCAATCGACTCGCGGCGGACTTTTGAGAGTGCGTCGTCGTTCATGGTCGTGATGTCTTTGTCGCGCAGCCAGACGTGACCGCTGGTCGGGCGATCCAGACCGCCCATGAGGTAGAGCGCGGTGCTTTTACCGCTGCCGCTTGGTCCCATGATGGCGACGAATTCGCCTGCCTCGACCGACATATTCAGGTCGCGCAGCGCATAAATGGGTTGGCTTTCGCTGCCGTACTTCTTGGTCAGCGATTCGGTCTTCAAGATGAACATCGATAGCTCCTTCGCTTGCAGAGATCATGCTTCGGATGAACCGCCCAATGCCCCGTCGCTCTCGCGTTCGGGCGTGGCGTGGCGGCGGGGTCTCCCGCGCTGCCTGGGCGGTGGTTTGGGTGGGGTGTAATGCTTCAGGTCGGGCAGATGCGCCTCGCACATCTCGATCCAGCGCAGATCCGCCTCAAGGTGCATCGTGGCGCTTTCCAGCAGCAGCACCCAGGGGAGCTGCTTGCGCGCATCGGTCTTGCGCAGCATCTCGGTGACATTGTGAAGCTGCTGGTAAAGCTCGCGCCGCTGTGCAGAGAGTACCTGTTCGGGCGGCACGGGACCGCCGAGGATGCTGAGGACGAGCTTGATGTAGAAGGTGTCGCTCAGGCGATAATCGCGCACTTCGGGCGTGCGGTACCACAGCTCTAGGTCGGCGCGCCCTTCGTCGGTGATGGAGTACACCTTGCGGTCGGGCGCGTCGCTGCTCTCGGCGATCTCGTAATCGACCAGCCCGCCATCTTTCATGCGCGCGAGCGTGCTGGCGATCTGCCCCGGTTTGACATCCCAATCCGCTTCCATAATGGACGAGAATTGTTTGCCGAGTTCATAGCCATGCATCGGGCGCTGATGAAGGAGTGCGAGCAGGGTGAATTTGACCGACATAAAAACCTAGACACCGGGTGGTTAGATTTACACTTGAAAACTATACACCCGGTGAATAGATTATGTCAAGCCGTTTCGGCGTCGGAGGGATTGAACCGCGAAGGCACCGATGATTCGGGGATCACGTTTATGGATAAAAGACCGGATGCGGGCGCACACACGGGTGCGCCCCTACGGTCGCACGTTGGTTGTAGGGGCGGACCCATGTGTCCGCCCACAGGCGCAGGGGACGCAGAGAAAGACATAACGAATCTCTGCGGAATTGTCAGAGTGTAATCATGGAAAACTGCGTCAGGTCATCCAGCAGGTAATCGGGGTTGCTGGAGGCGAGTTCTCCGGGCTTGCAGAAGCCCGTGTGCACGCCAACGGTGATCGCGCCGAGCGCGCGCCCGCACTGCACATCGGCAGGCGTATCGCCGATGACGACGACTTCGTGCGCGCGGAAAGCATGCCCGTAGTATTCGACGGCGCGCGCCAGCGCCATCGGCGGCAGCGCGTCGCGGTCGATTGCCTCGCTGCCATACGCCCCGACCGGGAACAACGACGGATCGAAGCCCGCCGCGCGCAGCTTGACGGGCGAGCTGCTGCGACAGTTGCCCGTGACGAGCGCCAGCTCCGCGTGTTCGTGCACATGCAGATGATGGATAAGGTCGAGCGCGCCGGGGCAGGGCGTCACGTCGAAAGCGCCGATAACGCGCTCCAGATGCACACCCATCGCCCGGTCATAGGCGGGGATGCTGCGGGCGATCTCGTCGCGGCTGAAGCCGCGCGGGGTGAGCAGCTCGTTCAGGGAGAGCCAGTCGGTCTTGCCGCCAAAAGGGTGGTCGTCGATGCCGTCGTTGGTGCCGAAGACTTCGAGCATGGCATGGCGCATTGCCTCGCGCCCCGCGCCGCCTGTCCACAGCAGCGTACAGTCGATGTCAAAGAGATACAGGCGTGGAGTCACACATCACCATCCCCGTGTGCCGGGTCCGCCCTTGAACGGACCCACGATGCGCGACGTGATCCAACCGCCGTAGAAGTCGCCGTCCTGCGCCTGCACGCGCTCGTCACCAACGTAACACTCATCGACTCTGCTGGCGTAGAAGGCGAGGTGATCGCGGATCGCCTCATAGCCCTTGCTCGGCTGCGCGTAGCTCCAGGCGACGTTGGGCACCGTGCGCTCGCCGACGGTCAGCGTCCAGTAGCTCGCCTCGCCTTTGAATTCGCAGAAGGTGTGATAGCGTGGCACGAGCACAAGATGCTGCATCAGGATGTCCGCAGGCGGGATATAGTAGCTGGGCGGGTGGCTGGTTTCGAGGACGCGCAGGGCATTTGTGCTGTCGGCGATAGTCACGCCGTTGAAGACGATGCGGATGCGTTCGGGCACAGCTTCGACGCGCGGCGGGCGGGGATAATCCCAAACAGACTCCTGATTCTCACCAGGCTCCTGTCGTTGAATGCGGTTGAACATAAGGGTACTGCCTCATAGTCTGACGTGCATGGAAAAGCTCTCTATAGCATAGCCGAGCAACACTAGCGCGACCTGAGTCTTCGGTGTGACTTCACAATCTCCCCTCCGGCAGACGCCCCGCCTTCATCGCCGCCACCTGCTCCGCGGTGAACGGCGGCTCGAACAGTTCACCCGCTTCGTGGTAGCGCCGGAACATATCGACGATGAAGTGAACGCGATCCGGCAGCTCCGCCCAATCGACCGCGCCCGACTCGCGCATGCTGTCGGGCGTCGGGTCGATCTTCTGAAGCAGGTCGCGCAGTTCGGGAAGCGTGATCTGCCGCAGCGACGCAGGGAAGTCGCCTGGTACATCGTCGCCCAGGCGCAGCCGCAGCCCAGGGGGTATCTCCAGCGACATCATGGCGTGGGTGATTATGCGGTGCATAAGACGCCGAAACTCTGCCAGCAGGTCGTTCAACGCCCTGTCGAAGGAACTGGGGCGACCGAGCAGCCTGAGGATGAACAGCCGCACCCGTGCCCACAAGGGGAACAGACGCTTCAACACCTGCGCGCGAACCTGCCGCTCATCGACAAATACTGCATCGAGCGCTTCGGCGATTTCTGGCTGCAAGCGCGTCTGCTCGTGAAAGCCGATCTCGATATTGGCGAGCAGCATTAGCTCGGCGCGCTGCTTGGCATCTGCCTCAAACTGCGCCTGATAGTAGTGGTAAAACGCCTGGCGCAGGTACTGCTGCCCGTCGGGCGGGTCGCCCGGGCGCAGCGCCGCGCAGAATGGCACGATGTTTGCCTCGTCGAAATGGGTGTCTTGCAGGCAGGACGCGCAGAAGCGCGCGAATTCCCGACCGATCTCCTCATAGACCTTCTTGTTGCCGCGCGCGACGGCAGCGCTTGCGCGGTCAACAGCGCCTAACGGGTCGATGGCGCTGGTGACGATCTGCTGGATTTCCATGCCGCTTCGTATCGACCCGGCAGCCTGGGCATTTGTCGCGAGGGTTTCCGCAGTTTGCGCCGCGAGCGCGCCATGCTCGAACATGCGCTTCATATCCTCTTTGCGGATGGTCTGCCCCGCCTGCCTGGATGCCCACGTCGCGAAGGTGCACCAATTCGCCATCCCACCCAGGCGCGTCGTCATCGCCAGTGCCAGCTCGTAGTAGCACTGCGAGATCTGCAAATTGCGGATGACCGGATCGCTCAGAGGGGCGACCTTCTCCACATCGGTGACGGTTGGAATAAGAACGACCTCAGGCATAGCCGCCCCCCTGTGCGCAGCAACCCCTGCAACACGCGGTGAAATGCGCGCTTGTCATGGCGACTTAACCCTATAGATCCTGTTTCTGCGGCAGCATGACCAGATCGCGGATGGTGACATGCGGCGGCTGCGACAGCATGTAGATGACCGCCCGCGCCACATCTTCCGAGCGCAGATAGCCATGCTCGCCGAATGAAACCCGGTCGATCTCGGCAGGATCGCTGAACCCCCACAGTTCATTGGCGACCGCGCCCGGCGCAACCGCACCCACGCGGATATTGTCTGCTGCCACCTGACGGCGCAGGGTGTGGACAAACCCCTGGATGGCGTGCTTGGACGCGCTGTAGATCGGTTCCCACGGGATATCGAGGAACCCCGAAATCGAGCTGGTGACCAGGATGTCGCCCGACTTTTGCGCCGTCATATGCGGCAGCACAGCATGGACACAGCGGAAGACCGCATCCACGTTAATCTGGAACAGTCGTGTCCAGGCAGCGGGGTCACCTTCGGCAACCTGACCGGGGATGTAGATGCCTGCGTTGGCGAACATCACGTCAATCCGCCCGAATTTCTCGACCGTCTGCGCGACCATCGCCAGGATGTCCTGGGGGTTGGTCATGTCCGCTGCGATGACCAGTGTCTCGGCGTTCAACTTGCCCGCCAGCGCATGGAGCTTATCCTCCGAACGCGCCGACAGCGTCAGCTTGCATCCGTGTTCCGCCAGCATCTGCGCGGTCGCCGCCCCAATGCCGGAGCTTGCGCCTGTAACGATGACCACTTTGCCAGAAAGATTGTTCTCCATAACACACATCTCCATAAGTGAACCGTCAAACATCGTCAATCATACTCATTCTCGTGTAAATCAACCGCAGAGGGTCCAAGAATGCCGATTAGCCCGTGCTGAGTATGGTTGGCGTTCATGGCATGGTGGCGGTTTAAGCAGAATATAACCGCCAATGCGCGAAGGACGCCAAGAGCAGCGCGCAACACCGATGATTTGTTGTTATAGTCCACCGAAAAGTACCCACGAAGGAGAAAACATGAATTATCAGGCACATCAACCCCTGCCGAAGACGATGCAGGCGATTGTCTGCTGGGGCGCAGAAGATTACCGCTTTCAGGAATGGGATGTGCCGCAGCCGGGACCGGAAGAAGTGGTCGTGCGTGTGCAATCGGTCGGCATCTGCGCGAGCGACCTCAAGTGTTATCAGGGCGCGCCGCTCTTCTGGGGAGACCAGCATCGCCAGGGCTACTGCCAGCCGCCCGTCATCCCCGGTCATGAATTCGTCGGGGAAGTCGTGGCGCTGGGCGAAGGCGCTGGCGAGAAGTATGGGCTGCAACTCGGCGATCTGGCGATTTCGGAACAGATCGTGCCGTGCTGGAAGTGCCGCTTCTGCAAGCGCGGGCAGTACTGGATGTGCCAGGACAAGCATGATGTTTATGGGTTTCGCCAGGCGACCTTTGGCGCGATGGCGGAATATATGAAATTCCCGGTTGGGTCGCTCAACTACAAAGTGCCCGCCTCCATTCCGGCGCATCATGCCGCCTACATCGAGCCGCTCGCCTGCGGCATTCATGCCGTGCAGCGCGGCGAAATCCAACTCGACGATGTGGTCGTGATCGCAGGTGCGGGACCGCTCGGTTTAGGGATGATCGCTGCCGCTCGCCTCAAGAACCCGCGCTACCTGGTCGTGATCGATATGAGCGACGAGCGGCTGGAAGTCGCCCGGCTGTGCGGCGCGGATATTGTCTTCAATCCCGCCAGAGTCGATGTCGTGGATGAAGTATTGAAGATGACAGAGAATTATGGCTGCGATGTCTATATTGAGGCGACTGGCTACCCGGGCGCGGTCGAGCAGGGGCTGCGCATGATTCGCAAGCTGGGGACATTTGTCGAGTTCAGCGTGATGCGTGAACTGGTGACCGTCGATTGGACGATCATCGGCGACTCGAAGGAACTCAACATTCACGGCTCGCATCTCAGCCCGTATTGCTACCCGATTGCCATCAACATGCTGGAAAAGAACCTGCTGCCGATGGAACGCATCATCACGCATCAGCTTCCGTTGTCTCAATTACACGACGGCATGGCGATGGTTGCATCGGGCAAGCAGTCGATCAAGGTGGCGCTGACACCGTGACATTCTGCGTGTCGGCTGCGTTTTGCGCGTGCTGCTTGCGGCATGATGGTCGGCACGATAAGCTTGCGCGCTCGTGCCGTTCCGCATATTCAACCCATTTGCGCTTAAGGGAGTTGTTACCATGCGTCGCTTCTTGATAGTGAGTGCATTGCTGATTGTGTTCGCGCTGTTTGGCGCGGGCGTCATGGCGCAGGACGCGCCGACGGTTGCCGTCATCACGCCGTACCTGGCGCAGCCGGGTTCTCAGTTCGTCGTCGAGGGCTTCGAGGCGGCGGCGAGCGAAAAGGGCTGGACGGTCAATGTCATCGACACAGCGGGCGATGTCGCGGCGGTCATCAGCCGCATCGAAGATGTCGTCAACCAGGGTGTCGATGCCATCGTCATCAATGTCGATCCTGCGCAGGTCGAGGCGGGCTTGCAGGTCGCGTCCGATGCGGGTGTGCCGGTCTTCGGCATGGACGCGGGCACGCACCCGCTGCTCGTCACCAACGTGACCAGCAACGGCTACGCAATGGCGGCGGAGACCGCGACCTATGTCACCGACCGCATCGGTGGGCAGGGGCGCGTCGTCATGTTCGTCTTTGATCCGTTCCCACCCGTGCAGATGCGCGGCATCATCGCCGACGCGATTTTCGCCAACAACCCCGACATCGAGATCATCGACCGCATCACGCCGGACGTGACCGATGGCGGCATCGCTGACTCGCGCGCACAGATGGAAGCGGTGCTGGCGGCGAACCCCGACCCCGGCAGCATTAGCGCGGTCTGGGCGGCGTGGGATCAGCCTGCGCTGGGCGCGCTCCAGGCGATTGAGGCGGCAGGGCGTGAAGGCGAAGGCATCGTGATCGTCGGCATCGACGCCAACCCGCAGGCGCTGGACGCCATCGCGGCGGGCGGTAATTTTGAAGCGTCCGTAGCGCAGGATCTTGCAGGGATCGGCGCCGCGACGGCGGATGCGGTCGAGCGCGTCCTCGGCGGCGAGACGATCAACCAACAGGTGATCTATATGCCGACGGTGCTCGTGACCAGCGCGAATGTGGCGGAGTTCGTCGGAGAATAGCAAATTAGCACGGAAGCGGATTAGCGGGGAAGCAAATTAGCAAATTAGCTTGATAGCTCTGCTCTATAGCCAGATAGCGAGCAAGACCCAGCGCAGCAAAAGCTATCAAGCTAATGGGCTATCAGGCTGCAAAGCTAATCCGCTGATCACCTATCACCTTCATGTCCCTCCTCTCCCTCCGCCACGCCAGCAAGACCTATGGCGAGACGCCTGTCCTGATCGACGCGGCGCTTGACCTGCTGCCTGGGCGCGTCCATGCGCTGATGGGCGAAAACGGCGCGGGCAAGAGCACGCTGATCAAAATTCTGGCGGGCGTCGTCGCGCCGGACCGCGCGACGATCCTCGTCCATGGGCAGCCCGTGACTATCGACACGCCACAGGCGGCATTTGACGCCGGGCTGCGTTTCATCCATCAGGAACTCAATGTCGTCCCGCAGCTTTCCGTTGCGGAGAACCTCTTCATCGGGCAGCCCTATCCGCGCCGCGCGGGTGTGCTGGTCGATTGGCGGCGGCTGGCGGATGAAGCGCGCGCGGGTTTGGCGCGGCTCGGCATCACCCATATCGACCCACGAATTGCCATGGCGCGCCTGAGCATGGGCGATCAGATGCTCGTCAGGATCGCCAGCGCGTTCCTGAACATCGGCAGCCAGTCCGCATCGATCTATGTCATGGATGAGCCGACCGCAGCGCTGACGAGCGACGAGTCGCTACGGCTGTTCGCGGCGGTCGCTCAACTCAAGGCGCAGGGCGCGGCGATCCTCTACGTGTCGCATCGTATGGAAGAGGTCTTTCAGATTTGCGATGTGGTCACGGTCATGCGTGACGGGCGGGTGGTCGCCACTGCGCCCATCGGCGAAGTTGACCAGCAGGATTTGATCCGTCTGATGACCGGGCGTGACCTGACGCACGCTTATCCGCCGCGCACTCAGGCAGCGGACTCGGCTGTTCGGCTGCGCGTGCGCGATTTTGCGACGGCGCATGTTCACCATGCCGATCTGGACGTGCGAGCGGGCGAAATCGTGGGCGTGGCAGGGCTGGCGGGGTCGGGGCGGACGGAACTGCTTCGCGCGCTGGCAGGGGCGGATCGCATTCTGGCGGGCAGCGTCGTGTTGGACGAGGAGACGGCATTGGGTCGCGGATTGACCTGGGCATGGCGGCAGGGTGTCGCCTACATCCCGGAGGAGCGCCGCGCGCAGGGTCTCATCCTTTCGCGCAGCATCCGCGACAACGTCACGCTGCCGCATCTGAGCGCGATCAGCCGAGGCGGACTGCTGCTCGACCCGCCACGTGAGGCGCGCGAGTCGAAGACGTTAGGCGAGTCCGTCCGCCTGAAGGCGCGGGGTGTCGCCCAGACGACGCGCGAGTTGAGTGGTGGCAACCAACAGAAGATCCTGTTCGCTCGTGGGATGGCGCGTATGCCACGCCTGCTGCTTCTAGACGAACCGACGCGCGGCGTGGACGTGGGCGCGAAGTACGACATTTATACGCTGATCCGTCAGATGAGCGCGGACGGTGTGAGCGTCATCATGGTCTCGTCCGACCTGGGCGAGCTGATCGGTTTATGCGACCGTGTGCTGGTCATGCGCGATCGGAGGCAGACGACGATTGTGGAGTCTGCGGGGCTGACGCAGCATGATCTGCTTTCGCTGTGTTATGGCGAGCAGGCACAGCCGAATCTCTCTTCGTGAAGTTCCTCACAAATCGTTTTTCTGCTACAATGACGCCAGATGTGCAAAGGATTCTGCAATGCCTGTTGTCCTCGCGCACGGCGCGTTGGGTATCTATGATGAGTTGATCTTCGCGGCGGTTGGGGTCGCTTTCCTGGTCATGATGGGCGTGAGCTGGCTGCGCAGCCGCAATGCCCCGCTCGACGACGACGAAGCCGCCACTGAACCCGCACCGCAAGAAGGCGACCGTTTCCGTTTGCAGTAGCCACAACATAGAAGACGGGCGAGGCACACCTCGTCCCTACAGAAAATCCCGCAACCTCCATGTTCCGACGCTTCTTCATCGCATTGTTCACACTGCTGCTCTTTAGCGCACCTGCGCCCACACTGGCGCATGGCTATCTCATCCGCGCCATCCCCGAAGAACGCGCCGTGCTCGACCGCGCTCCCGTGCGTGTGCAGTACTGGTTCAGCGAAGGGCTGGAGCCGGAATTCAGCACCATCCAGGTGGTCGATCAGGCGGGGAGTGTCGTCGCGTCTGGCGGGTTGTCGCCGAATGACGACAAGCTGTTGACGGCACGTCTGCCCAATGACCTGCCTGACGGCGTGTACTTTGTGGATCTGCGCCTGGCGTTTGCCAGCGATGGGCACGTCATCGCCGAGCGTCGCTTGTTCTTTGTCGGCGCTGCGGTCGAAGGCGTGACTGGCGTGCTGGCGGCGGATCAGGCGGTAGCGCTGGAAGTCGTCTGGCGCGCGCTTTCGCTGGCGGCGGCGACGCTGCTGGCGGGCGTCTTCTCGCTTTACGCCTGGGTGCTCGTCCCAGCGTGGGGGAATCGTTCGTATGCGGCGGGGCTGCTGCCGCCGCGCGTCATGAGCCGCCTCGACGCCCTCGCGTTCGTTGCGCTGGTGGTGCTGCTGATCGGGAGCCTGATCGCGCTGGTGCAGCAGTCGATGGTCTTCTTTGGCGCGGATGCCGCGCGCGTCCTCGGCGAGGGATTGTGGGACACGGTTCGCAGTGGGACGCGCTTCGGCGATACCTGGAACGCGCGCGTGGTGCTGCTGGGCATTGTCGCCGCGCTGCTGGTCGCCGCGCGCTATTTCCGCCGTGAGCAGCCCGGATTGGTGCGCGCCTTCTGGACGGCGGGGGCGTGGGCGATGCCGCTGGTGTTCTTCACATTCAGCATCGGGGCACACGCGGCGGGGGCGCTCGTCCTGCCCTGGCTCGCCATCCTGAGCGACTGGCTGCACGGGACGATGGTTGGCATCTGGGCGGGCGGTCTGGCAGCACTCGTGCTGGTGCTGCCGACCGCGCTCGCCCCGCTGGATGCCGAGGGCAAACGCGGCGCGCTGCGTGCGGTTCTAAGTCGCTTCTCACGCCTGGCATTCGCCTGCGCGCTGCTTGTCGTGGCGACGGGCGCCTACAACGCCAGCAACTGGTTCACAGAAGCCGATGACCTGGCAACGCCCTACGGCGCATCGCTGGCGCTCAAGCTGGTGATGGTCGGCGGTCTGGTCGCGCTGGCAGGCGCGCATCATGTCAGCCTGACGCCCGAACGATACGCGCGCTGGCGGGCGTTTGCTCGCCCCATCGGCAGCCTCGCAGGCACACTACGGGTCGAAGGCGTCGTCGGGATTGCGACCGTTGTCCTGGCGGGGCTGGTCGCTTCGACACCCGTGCCGCAGCCGACGCTGATGGCGCAAATTCCGCCGCCGAGCGGCAGCACCACACTGGGCGATTTGCAGGTGACGACGACCATCACGCCAGGCGGTCCGGGCGCGAATACCTATGATGTGCAAGTGATGCGCGGAGGGGTTCCAGTAGACGACGAGGATGTGCGCATCCAACTCGTCAACCCGACGTTGGAGCGGCGTGGACAGCGTCACGTCGCCGAAAGCGCCGGCGGCGGCTTGTACGTGGCGGCGGGCGCGGAGATTGCGCGGTCGGGCGAGTGGTGGGCGGTGGTCGATGTGGTGGGGGCGCAGGGTACGGAACGTGCCGCCTTCGTCATGCCGATCCGCGATGAGGCGGCGGTCAGCCTGACGCGCGACCCCAACATTCTGAATCTCGCGGCATTCGGGCTTGTCCTGGCGGTTGTGGGTGTCGTGTTGTTGCCAACCCTGCGTGTGGTCTACCGCAAACTCGATCTGACCCCGGCGGCGCTGCTGGTCGGCGTGTTGGGGGTGGCGGCGGGGGTCGCGGTGGTCGTCGTCGCGGTCCGGTTATCGGACGACTCGAATCGTCGGACGGAGCTGGCGCTGTTCCCGCCGCCGCAGATCGTCAATACTGTGCTGCCGGATGCCGAATCGCTGGCGCGTGGGCGTTTGACGTATAGTGCCTCATGTGGTTGGGGCGCAGCGCCCGATAGCCTGGGAGATTTGGTCGAGCGCCTGTCCCGCCTGCGCGATGAGGAGTTATTCGCCTTCACGCGCGAGGGTTGGCGCACGCTGCCCGCCTGCGCCGCCGATCTTGACGACGCTGCGCGCTGGGACATCGTCAACCACTTGCGCACCCTGGATTTGTAGGTTGTGTTGACATTTGAGAAGTGAATGTAAATTCGAATATCTAAAATGAGAGAATGATTAAAATGAGAACAAAGATGTCATTTTGATGGACTCTCATTCGACGTATTGATAGAAATGCGAAAACCTGCATTTCACACAAGCCAATAAGGAGAACTTCCCGTGAAATACATGATGCTCAACTATCGAGACGAAGCCGCAGCCGCCAACATGACGAAGGAAGACCAGATGCAGGAGATGCAGGACTACAACGCCTTTTTTGAATATGCTCGCCAGCGCGCCACCATCATTTCAGGCGAAGCCGTCCGCCCCACCTCTGCTGCCACCACCATCCGCGTCCGCGATGGCAAAACGCTAACCACCGATGGTCCGTTTGTCGAAACCCGCGAAGGTCTGGCCGGCTTCTACGTCATCGACTGCAAAGACCTTGATGAAGCCATCGAAATCGCCTCGAAAATCCCCGTTGCGCGAGAGGGCAGCGTCGAAATCCGCCCAGTGGTCACATTTGAATAAACGTGCATGTAGGGGCGGATTTAAAATCCGCCCACCTGATGACGGATAGAGAATGACCACAGGACAGATTGCGGCACAAATCGAGACCACCTTCCGGCAGGAGCATGGCAAAGTCCTCGCGGTGCTGATCGCCACGCTGGGTGATTTCGCGCTGGCAGAAGATGCTTTGCAGGATGCGCTGATCGCGGCATTAGAACAGTGGAAGCAGGACGGCGTACCCCGTAATCCCGGTGCATGGATCACCACGATTGCGAAACGTAAAGCGATTGAACGCATCCGCCGCGACTCGAACTTCACCCGCAACCAGCAGGTCATCCTCGACTCCCTTAAAGGGGATGAAGACGATGAGGAAGAAGAAATGGAGACTATCCCGGATGAACGCCTGAAGCTGATGTTCACCTGCTGCCATCCCTCGCTCAATCTGGATGCACAGGTCGCACTCACCCTGCGTACGTTAGGCGGCTTATCCACGCACGAAATCGCCCGCGCTTTTCTCATCCCGCCGACGACGATGGCACAGCGTCTGGCGCGAGCACGCACCAAAATTCGGGACGCAGGCATCCCCTACCGTGTTCCTCCCGCCGAACTGCTCCCGCAGCGGTTGGACGCGCTGCTGACCGTGATCTATCTGATCTTCAATGAGGGCTACGTCGCCACCAGCGGCGATATGCTCATCCGCCACGAACTGTGCAGCGAAGCGATCCGATTGTGCCGGATTCTGGTGGAACTCCTGCCCGATAAGCCGATCAGCGCGGAAGCACGGGGACTGCTGGCGCTGATGCTCTTGCATGACTCCCGGCGAGATGCCCGTGTGAACGGCAATGGTGAACTGGTTGTGCTGGAAGATCAGGATCGCGCAAAGTGGGATCACGACCGCATAAACGAAGGGACAGCGATCCTCGATTACGCCCTGCGGCTGCTCAATCCCGGTCCTTATCAGGTACAGGCAGCGATTAGTGCCGTACACGCACGGGCAGAAACCGCCCAAAAGACTGACTGGGCGCAAATCGTAGAACTCTACCAGACGCTCTTCCAGATGACCGCTTCGCCAGTCGTGGAAGTCAACCGGGCAGTGGCGATGGCGATGGCGGGAAACCCACAGGCAGGGCTGCGAATTCTGCACCACCTGAAGCTAGAAATGGAAGAATTTTTTCCGTTTCATGTTGCCCACGCCGACCTCTTACGCCGCACAAATCAGCGTGAAGCCGCCGCAGATGCCTATGAACGGGCGCTGGAATTGTGCCAGAATAATCTGGAACACGCCTATCTGCGGCGCAAGCTGGATGAACTGGCATAAAGATCGTAGTACAATAGATCATCTCGCTAAGAAGATGTCTGTCTGCTCGATGCTGTGGGCTATTCTGCGTCTCACGTTTCCTCTGTTTTCACTCCTGAGTGTGCACCTAGTTAAGGTACGTTTGTTATGCGCCCACATGCATTGTTCGCCCTGGTCTTGCTCGCGCTCGCCAGCCTTGCCTGCTCGATTGGGTTTACGCCCAACAGTCCTGGTTCGATTTATACCGAGCAGCCGCCGGGCAGCGTCAATGTGCCCGCTGGCGATCTGGCGGTCGTCACGTCCGTCACCGATGGCGACACCATCGAGGTGCAGATTGGTGGGGTGGGCTATCGCGTGCGTTACATCGGCATCAACACGCCGGAGCGCGACGAGGTTTGTTACAGCGAGGCACGCCGGGCGAACGTGGCGCTGGTCGAAAACCGGACGGTGACGCTGGTCGCCGACCGCGAAAACACCGACCGTTTCGGGCGGCTGCTGCGCTACATCTATGCGGATGGCGTTTTCGTGAACGCGCGGCTGATCGAAGAGGGGTGGGCGGAAGTGGTGCAGTATCCGCCCAATGTGGCGTTCGCAGGCGCGTTCATCCCGCTTGAACAGGCGGCAGCGGCGGCGAACCGTGGCTGCCACCCGACGGGCATCTTCAACGACGGGAATTACGAACGCTGAACAAGGCGCATCTTGTACTTCATGGTGCCGGGGAAGTAGCCGTCGAAGTATTCCGACCAATAGGTGACATAGCGCTGGAAGCCGATGCTCTCGTACACGCGCTCCGCTGGGGCATTACCCAGTGTCACCGAGATTCCAGCGTGACTGTTGCCCCGGCGCGCCCCTTCATCCAGTAGGGCATTGAGAAGTCTCTTGGCGACCCCTTTTCCGCGCGATTCTGGAACGACGGCAACGCACTCGATAATCCATGGTGCGCTCGGTGCAAGCGTGATGTCGTGCGGGTCAGACCAGACACCCTGATAGCCGCCCAGGAACGTCGCGAGTTGTTCTTCTCGCCAGCCCAACGCGTCCGCGACCTGCTGCATCCGGTCAAGGCGGAGAGGGCGGTAATCCTCGCTGCTCATCGTAAACCCTGATGCGCCGCCAATCGGCTTGCCATCATCTTCGATGATCATGAAGTCTTCCGGATCGCCCCAGGCGAGGGCGCGCACACGAAAGACGGCTTCGATGAAGGGGATAGTCTCTGCCCCAATCTCTTGAAGCAGCGGGTCCCAGTAGCAAAATCCGGGATGGGGGGACGATGCCTCGTAGTTGCACCACGCCAGGAACGGAATATCCGCGATTGTTGCCCCTCGCACCCGCATCGACACTGCTTCGCTCAACATATGCACTCTCCCTATTTTCTACATAGCTGTAGAATGGATTGGTAAAAAAACACCTATCGCCGATACCACCCATCCAGCAGCATATCCGCCGCTGCCTTTGCCGCCTTGATCACGTCATCCTCATCGGGCAAATACGTACGCGGAATGTTGTGGATGCTTTGCACCAGCGCGACCAGCCCCATCGCCGCGAAATCAATATCTGGAACGAGGATATGCCCCTTTTTGATACCGTTGCGGATGACCGCTGAAATCGGCATGCGCAGGGCATCGAGACTCCATTCCGTCAGCTTACGGGCGTTTTCTGGCGCAAGTTCTGGCATGTCCGACCGAACCATACGACCCAGATCGATAGGGCGGTGGGTGGCAAACCACGCTGCAATAGCATGGATCTGTGCCCGGAAGTCATCGCCCGCCTCGATAATGGCGTTCGTCAACCCTTCCCGGTGCTGTCTGAAGCTGCGTTCCATCACATCTACATACAGCTGTTCCTTGCCATTGGGAACATAGTAGTAGAGCGATGCATGACGCATCCCGACTGCCCCGGCAATATCCGGAAGAGAGACACCCGCATATCCGCGTTCGGCAAACAGCGCCTCGGCTGCGTCCACGATGCGGCGATAGGTTTTGTTGTTTCGCTGCTCCATTTCTACACCTATGTAGAATTATAGCCAGAAGTTAAAACGACGCGCATGAAAACATGATGAGTCTTGGCGCGGCACATCGACCTGCTTACACCCGCCCGTAGACCTCCAGGCTCACCCCGTGTAGGCTGTGCGCGGCGTCTGAGGCAAGGTAGCCGATGGCGTTGGCGAGGTCGTCAGTTGTCACCCACTTGCTGGTGTCGGCATGAGGCATCGATTCGCGATTGGGCGGTGTGTCGATGATGCTCGGCAGCACGGCGTTGACGTTGATCCCCCGGTCACGCAGTTCAAGCGCCATACTCTGCATGATGCGCTGCGCAGCGGCTTTGCTGGCGGTGTAGGCGCCGCTGTTGGCGGCACCCGCCAGTGACGCGCGCGCCAGCACGATGACGATCTTACCGGCGACGGCATTCTCCAGCATGTGCCGCGCCACACGCCCACAGACGATGTGGACGGGGCGGACATTGAGCGCGAACATGTGATCCCATACGTCGAGCGGCGTCTCATGGACAGGCGTGCCCGACGTGAAGCCGCCGACGGTGTGCGCCAGGATGTGGATTTGCCCATAGCGCGCTTCGACCTGCGCGATCATCGCATCAACCGACGCTGGGTCGCCCAGGTCTGCCGCTACCGTCAGGCTGCCGCCTGGAAGTTCTGCGGCGGCAGCCAACAAGCGTTCTTCGCTGCGATCCACCAGCGCCAACTGCGCCCCGCCCTGGGCGAAGTGCCGCGCGACCGCCTGCCCCAGATTGCCCGCGCCGCCCGTGACGAGGACGACTTTGTCTTTGAATTCGTGCGACATCTCTACTCCTTCGCTGCTTCCGGCACATCCCCCAGTATCGCCTGATATGCCCGATTAATCTCCTGCATCTTGCCATGCGCTTCCGGCGATTTGTTCAGGTCGGGGTGATACAGTCGCGCCAGATGGCGGTATGCCTTCTTGATGGTGTCGCGGTCATCCTGCGGCGTGACGCCAAGCAGCACATAATGGCTGCTCAGAGCGATGCCGTAGGTGGCAGCAGCTTTCGGGTCGTGCGCGTTGCCACGCAGTCCGCCAAAATCCGCCACGCGCCAGGCGTCGTTCAAACCGGGCAGGTGTGTCCTGACGCTGCGACAGGTCAAGTCGCGGTAACGCACGGTTACCCCATATTCGATGGAGCGCACGGGGGTTGTGCCGCGAAAATAGACCGGGAAGACGTAGTGCTCTTTGTCCATTACTTCGTAGGCATAGATGCAGCCGTTGTAGAGCGTGTAGAGCGCTTCCATCCAGTCGTCGCTGGTGTAGACCTGCCCATTGTGCGGCAGCATCATGTCGCACCACAGGACGAACAGGGTATGAATGTTCTTTCTGCTGTTGGCGACGAGCGTGTTGCGGATTTCATAGAGTGGCAGCGCACTCTCGATCATATGGATGCTGACGAGTTCACGCTGCGGGGTCTCGAACAGCACAATATCGCCGCCGTTCGCGCGCATCAGCCCCAGCTTCCCGTTGCGTGCCAGCATATCGACCATGTAGCCGCTGACAAACGCGGTCTCGTAGCGATATGACCCCATCTTGTTGATCCTTGTACCTGATTCAGAAATGATACCGCGCTATCCGGGGATGCGAAAATCTACGTCTAAGGTACTATTATGCGTAGCAATAATCTGGATGTGGGGGTCCTATGAAGCTCAACCGTTGGCGCTGGATGATCGTGACGACGCTCGTGGTGCTGCTCATTCCCTGGAGCGCGGCAGGTGCCCAATCGACCGATGCCTGTCGATATATCAACCTGGATGGCAGCCTGAGCGGCGCGCTCTATGTCACGCTCGAAGGCTGCGCTCAGGCGCTCCTGGACGAAACCGTGCGACTGCGGCAGGCAGAAGGCGTGGGATTGTACGGCGATTATGCGCTGCGGGTCACGAGTTCCGGCGAGGTTTATGCTGCCAGCACAGCCGGCGCGACCAGCGTCAATCAGCTCAACTGGCAGTTCCTCGGCACCATCGCCGTGAGCGCGCCTGCGCCCGTGCAGCCGACACCCATCCCTCCCACACCAGTACCGGCAGTGCGCCCGCAGACGGCTTCGGTCACTGAGGCGAATCGTAATCAGGTAGAGGGTGTCGTGCCCACATCGCTGGAGCAAATTTTCGACATCGCCGCCGAAGACATCAACACCTTCTGGATCGAGACATTCCAGGAGTACGGGTATCCCTATCGTGAACCCCGCATCGTGCTGCACGATCGCTCGCAGGTCAGCACAGGATGCGGCACCGCGCCCGCGCAGGTCGGTCCGTTCTATTGCAGCGCCGATCATTCGCAGTATTACCCCTTCCGCTTCATGGATGGGCAGTGGAAACAGTTCGGTGATTTCGCCGTCGTGACGATCATCGCTCACGAGTGGGGACACACCATCCAGAGTTTGCTGGGCGCGCTCAACACGGGTGGCTACACCATTGATCTGGAATTGCAGGCGGACTGCTTCGCAGGTGCTTATGCGCAGTATGCCAACAGCCGCAGCCTGAACATTCGTCTTGACGAGTCGGACATCCGCGAGGGCGCGGTGGCGCTCTTCAATGCGGGCGACCCGGATGGCACGCCCTGGTGGGACTCGCAGGCACATGGCACAGGCGACCAGCGTGTTCAAGCATTCGTCGATGGCTTCGAGCAGGGCGTATCGGCGTGTTAGGCAGTGACGAGTAGCGCGTAGGGGCGAGGCACGCCTCGCCCATCTTTTGGATAAAATCTTATGCCTCAGCTTTTCTACAACGGCATCATTCACACGGTGGATTGGCGCTACCCGTCGCCAGAGGCTGTTCTGGTGGGCGACGATGGGCGCATCACGGCAGTCGGCGATCTTGCCGATCTCGCCGCTCATGCCCCCGGCGCGCGGCGTGTGGATCTGGGCGGGGCGGCGCTGCTGCCGGGGTTCAATGATGCCCACATCCACATCTGGAAGCTGGGCTTGCTGCTGACGGTGCAGGTGGACGCGCGCAAAGCGGTCGCGCCGGATATTCCGAGCATCGTCGGGCGCTTTCGCGCGCGCGCCGAGACGACAGCGCCAGGGACGTGGCTGACCGGGCGAGGATACAACGAGGCGGAACTGCCGGAGAAACGCCATCTCACGCGCGCCGATCTCGACGCCGCCAGCACTGAACATCCGATTGCTTTGACGCGCACCTGCGGGCATATGATCGTCGCCAACAGCCGCGCGCTGGCGCTGGCGGGCGTCACCCGTGACACGCCAGACCCACACGGCGGGACGATAGTACGCGACTCCGACGGTGAGCCGACCGGACTCTTGCAGGAGACGGCACAAGGATTGATCACCCGCGCCATGCCGCCAGAGGAGTCGGGGGTGATAGCGGATGCGATTCGGGCATGTCTGCGCCATCAGCTTGCATTGGGTATCACAAGCGCGACCGATCCGCTGCTGACGCCTTTTCACCTGTCGATTTACCGGCAGCTCGAAGCCAGCGGCGAGCTGGTTGTGCGCATCAACGGTCTGCCTATTCGGCGCGCCGACGGTGGCACGGAGACGATACCGCTGCCGGAACGCTATGTGAGCGATACGCTGCGCATCGATTGTGTGAAGTTCTTCGCCGATGGCGGCTTGAGTGGGGCGACAGCGGCGATCAGCGAAGCCTATAAGGTGACGGGCGACAAAGGCGTCCTGCGCTTTGACGACGACGAGCTGACCAAGCTGATGTGGGAGGCGCACCGCGCGGGTTTCCGCATCGCCACGCACGCCATCGGCGATGTGGCGATTGAGCAGGTGATCCGCGCCTATGAGGCGATCCATGCGCGGCAGCCCTCGCAATTGCGCCACCGCATCGAGCATCTCGGCTTGCCGAGCGCCGATCATCTGGCGCGCTGCCGAGCGCTGAACATCATTGCCGTGCCGCAGACGATCTTCCTGTACGCCCTGGGGACGACCTATCGTCGCTATCTGCCGGATGTGTTCTATCCGCGCTGTTACCCTGTGCGCGCGATGATCGATGCCAGGCTGACTGTGGCGCTGAGTTCAGACGCGCCGGTCGTGCCTGACGACAACCCCCTGATGGGGATGAAGGCGGCGCTCGACCGCGAAGACTCGAACGGCGCGCCCATTACGCCGGAACAGGCGATCACGGCGCGCGAGGCGCTTTACGCTTACACGATGGGCGGCGCGATTGCCAGCGGCGATCAGACGAGTCGCGGCAGCCTGACGCCGGGAAAGTGGGCGGACATGGTCATCCTGAGCGGCGACCCGCTGGCGACAGCGCCGGACGCGCTGCCCAGCCTGCGCGTACAGCAGACCTACGTGGGCGGCGAACTGCGCTACGAAGCGTGAGGAGAAGCTTGAACCGCGAAGACGCCAAGCGCGCGAAGGTCAAGATCTGACTTCTTCGCGCCTTCGTGGTTTGTTGCTTGTGCCTGAATGACGGGCAATAGGGGTTGAAAAGGCGGCGGATTACCCTAAAATTCGCTGTTTAAAAGCAAATATGTGTACGTGCAAAAAGGATGGTCGTATCCCAAGATGAAGATACCCTTCGGTGGGCGTGTTCTCCTCCTCGGTTCTGGCTCCGTCTCAACCTGCTTACAACCTCTGCTTCTGCGTCATTTCGAGATGGACTTCTCGAAGCTGACCGTCATGGACATGCTGGATCGGCGTCATGTCATCGCCCAGACGCTGGCGGCGGGCGCGCGCTACGTGCAGCACGAGATCACGCGCGAAAACATGGCGGAGACGCTGGTGCAGTACGTTGGCGCGGGCGATCTGCTGATCGACCTGGCATACAGCATCGACGCGACAGACATCGTCCAGTGGTGCCACGATCACGACGTGCTGTACATCAACACCTCGGTCGAGGCTTGGGACCCGTATGAAGACATGCTCGCTGCGCATCCGACCGAGCGTACGCTCTACGTGCGCCACATGAAGTTGCGCCGCCGTGTGGCGACCTGGCGCGAGCTGGGCGCGACGGCGGTGGTCGAGCATGGTGCGAACCCGGGCTTGGTCTCGCATTGGGCGAAGGTGGGGCTGAAGGACATCGCGCAGGCGATGCTGACGGGCGGCGTGAGTCCACACAAGCACGCCGCGCTGGAGCGTGCGCTGGCGGATGGCGACTGGGCGACGCTGGCGATGACCGAAGGCGTCAAGGTTATCCACATCTCCGAGCGCGATACCCAGGTGGCGAACGTGCCCAAGCAGGTTGGGGAGTTCGTGAATACGTGGTCGGTGGAAGGACTGCGCGAAGAAGGGGTCGCGCCTGCGGAACTGGGCTGGGGAACGCATGAGCGGCGGCTGCCGCCCGGCGCGCAGATGCATCGTTCGGGTCCCGGCAACCAGATCTGCCTGAGCCAGATGGGGATCAGCACCTATGTGAGGTCGTGGGTTCCGCTGGGCGGCGAAATCATCGGGATGCTCGTGCGGCACGGCGAGGCGTTCACGTTGAGCGACACGCTGACTGTGCGCGAAGGCGATAGACCCATCTACCGCCCGACGGTTCACTATGCGTACATGCCCACCGATGCGGCAATCGCCAGTCTGCATGAGTTCAAGATGCGCAATCTCGATTTGCAGCCCAAGATGCGCATTATGAACGATGAGATCGTCGAGGGGCGCGACGAGCTGGGTGTGCTGCTGCTGGGGCATGATCTCAACGGTTGGTGGGTCGGTTCGCAGTTGGATATTCATGAGGCGCGCCGCCATGTGCCGCACCAAAGCGCGACGACCTTGCAGGTTGCCGCGTCGATATTGGGCGCGCTGAAGTGGATGATCGCGCATCCGCGCGAAGGCGTGAAGGTGCCGGATGAAATGCCGCACGACGAAATCCTCGCCGTTGCCACCCCGTATCTGGGCACGACGCCCTCGGTGCAGACGGACTGGACGCCGCTGAAGAATCGCTTCGACCCATTCGAGCGTTACGGCAGGCAGCGTCCAAATGACGAGGATGTCTGGCAGTTCGGGACGTTTTTGGTGTAGGTGGTTCAACCCCGCACATAACCCCTCGCCATGAAGGCGAGGGAATAGTAAACACCAAGAATACACCCACAACCCGCAGCCACTTCTCCCTCAGGGAGAAGTGGCGACAGAAGACTCCTCAAAGTCTCTCGCCCTAGTCCGCCCAACCGAACCCATCGACATCGAGGTCGCCCAGGTCGATCAGCGGCTTGAGGTTCAGACCATCCATCCCGACGATGAAGACCCTGCGACCATCGCCGACCGTCAGAATGCCATCAACCGGTCCAAGTTCAGCACTTGTCACAACGGTTAGCCCAGTCGAGACTGGCTGCAACCCATCAAAACCCTGCACGACCAGGCTGGCTTCTTCGCCGCTGCGGCAGATGAAATACAGGTTGATGCCCAACGCGTCGAAGAATGGGCTGTCGCAGGTCGTGCCTTCTGGTTGATTGGTCAACTGGCGCGGAATTGAATCGCGCGAAAGCTGGATATAGACATTGCGATCCCGCACGAATGCCAGCAGCTCACCATCTTCGGAGAAGGTCGGGTTCGACAAGTTGCGCAGGATCAGCTCCGGAACTGCATTGAGCACTGTGAGATCGATGGAGTAAACATTCGGCGTCTGCGTACCGTCCGGGTTAACGTCCGCAATCACCAGCAGGAGCAGCTTGCCATCCTTGCTCCATAACGGCGCGTCGTCGTCGAGCAGCGCGCCGTCCGGTTCGGTGAAGATCGGCGTGTAGAAGCCGTTCACCACATTCATCATGAACAGGGTACCTCGTCCGCTGGCGTCGCGACTGACGTACGCCAGCAGATTTCCATCCGGCGAGAGGCTGGCGGCGACGGGGTCTTGCCCAGGTCCCAGGATCAGGTTGAAGATCTCGCCGCTGTCATACAGGTACAAGCCTTCCAACAGCGACGGGTCGATCACGTTGTCACCCAGGAACGCACCCAGACCATCCATTTCGCCCTGGAAGTCGCGCCAGTTGATCCCAGACGCTCTACCCAAAGCCTTGATCTGCTCGAGCGTCGTCGGCGTCCCGGATAGGGGAGCCAATGGCGGCACATGCGGGGATGGGAGCGGCGGCGGTGTACAGCCCGATGGGCAGATGGGACCCCCGTGTGCAGGCGCGGGCGGTATGACGCCGGGCGGCGGCGTAGCGGGCACGGGCGGCGGCGCAGCGGGCGTGACGACGGCACCTGCCGGTTGCCAGGGGAAGTTGAGCACGACTGTTGGCTGGAAGTATGGAATGGTGATCTGCGTGAGCGCGCGTGTCCCCAATGCGCCGCGCCACTGTCCGATGCCGAGCGCAGCCGGGTTGGCTCCTGCCGCCGGATCGACCAGCACGCAGTAGGTGCCCGCTGCAAGAATGGTGTTACCCGCTGCCTGACCAGTGCCATCGGTGGTGATCAATGGCTCGATTGATGCGCCAGAGTCGCATGCACCGAGCATGAGACTGATCTGCACGCCTGCCAGCCGCGACTCGAAGTCGTCGGCGATGCCATTGCTGTCGAGCGTGGTTGGCGCGACGATGGCGCAGCCGGGGGGCACTGTGCGGAAATCGCCCGTCCACGCCGCGCCGTTGCAGACATCCGCCCAGACGATTGCCAGGAATGGCACGTTGTAGTGCGGGATGGGCGTAACGGTGGGAATTGCGAACGGCAAATCCGTGGGGATTGGGAACAACGTCAGCGGAATGTCCGTTGGGAGCGTCGGCAGCAGGAAGGGATTGAATCCGTTGATCACATCTGGCGCGAGCGTCCACCAAGGCATCCCGATGTTGTACTCACTGGCGATGGCGGGCGCGGTGATGCGATAGGTGAAACGCGGTCCGGCAATCGTCGTCCATCCGCCTTGGACCAGGATCGGCGCGTTGACAGAACTGTCCGCCTGCACGCTGATGCAGTAGTCGCGCCCTGGGATGAGCAGCGCTTCCAGCGTCGCAGACCCGGCACCATCGGTCGTCAGGAAGCCGAGGTCTGTTCCACTGTCGCAGTCGCCATCGATCAGGTCGATCTGCACGCCAGCGATACCTGTCTCATCCGCCGCTTGTAGGCCGTCGGCGGTCAGCGTATCGAGGTACAGGTTGGTGCATCCCGCGGGGAGGGTGACGCCATCGTAGGCGGTGTTCTCGCAGCGGTCGTCATAGACCACCATCGACAGCCGCTGTGAAATGGGCGCAGGTGCAGGCGTGCCTTCCGGCGGCGGCACCGTCGGGATGAAGTCTGGCAGCAAGAGATCGGATGGCAGCGCTGGGATGTAGGAGATCAATTCTTCACCGCTCGGACGCCACCATCCAACCTGCTGGAAGAGTCCAATGACGGGCGACGTGACAAGATCGAGCCGATAGGGACCCGCATCACCGCCAGAATAGCCAATCGCCCACCATTCGCCTTCGCCCAAGGCAGCGGGCGAAATGCTGGCGCAGTACGAGCCAAAGGGGAGATCTTCGACGAAGAAGCGCCCGTTGGAGTCGGTCATGACCACAGCCGCTGGCGCGCCAGCAGAAGCGCATGCCCCGTTGTTGATCGTGACTTCGACGCCTGGAATCCCCGGCTCGAACGGATCGCGCATGGAATTGGGTTGCAAATAACGTGGCGCGGGCGCTTCTGGGGTACCGCCTAATCCTGGGAAGAGGAGCCTCAGGAAGGGATCGCCTGATGGGAAGGGCGATGGATCGTCCGACCACCTACAGCCAAGCGGTGCAGGCGCATCCGCACTGGCACCCGAAGGATCGCAGACAACTGTGTAGACGATCCCGCCGATACCAAGCGGAACATCCAGCCCACCGAAAAGGTCTAACGATGTTTCCATCATGACGAGCGACTCACCGTTTTCCTCGCGAGCGCGCTCCGCAAACGTCAGGTAGTCCAGGAATGACGGGCACGTCCCCGGTGCGTAGCTGGCAAAAAAGTCCTGCAACTGCGCCCAGGTAAAGCCAGTGCCAAAGTCAATCCCCGCGCCGGGAGCACCGCCCGCGCCGCTGGCTGCCTCTATTTCGTTGACGATCCTGATGAAATCCGCGAGTCCCGATTCCGCCACCAGCCCGCAGCCCACCAGCCAATCGACGGACAGACGCTGCTCCGGCGTGAGCGTGTCGATGGTGATGCCGAGCGGGCGTACACTGAGCGCGCCGCAGAAGATCTCGCGCCGCTCTGCGAAGGCAATGCTGGCATCTGCCAGCGATTGGGCGAAGGCATCGAACGTGGGAATACCGGAGCCAGCACCCGCAGTCAGCGCAGCCGCCAGTCGGTCGACCGACGCTCTGATCTCAGACCCTTCCAGCGGCGGAACACACAGACCGCCTGCGAAGACAAGAGATTCATTCTGCGTCGGGAAGCTCAGGAAGCCTGGAATAAGACTTGCGGCGAACATGTCGCCACGCATCAGTGCGCACAGGAAATTGTCGCCGTCCGAGCCGGGCGCGCTGCCAACGGCGCTGACGATTGCCAGATTGAGCTGCATCGCCAGGTTGGGGTCGATCTGGTCAAGCGCGCTGATGAATGCCAGCAGTTCGGGGCTGGGGAATGGGCGCGACTCGGTGCTGCACTGCGCTGTACTGCTCATCACCTGGCTGATCTGTTCCGGCACGAGCGGGGGGAAGCCGCCAAATGAAATCTCCCGCAGAAGATTTTGTAGACCTCCGCAAGGGTCAGGGCTGATCGAAAGCCGCAGCACCTGCGCAATCGCCAGCCGTCCAACCTGCGATGCCAGATCTGGACACGCGCCGAACAACGCAGAGAGGTCGTTGTTCAACGGCACGATGTAGGGTGGCAGCCCGTTGGTCGGCGGCACAGGACTGGGTTCCGGCGTCGGTACGACTGGCGCGCCGCCCAGTGTGGCGCAGTTTTCGCCACCTGTGCGCACGACATCCTGGCGAGCCCAGCCGCCCAAGGCTTCGAGGAAGTACCATCCTTCGACAAACTGCGTCGGCGTGTAAATCTGGAACGGATCGAGCCGGAACAGGATGGTCGACTCCGTCGAACGCTCCTGGCGCACGTTCACAGGATTGTAATCAAGCGTCGCAAGCTGGCATGTCCCTGTTGGGGAAAGCTGCGGCAGCGGTGGCAGCGTCGCGGGTACAGGCGACGGGGGAAGCGGAGTAACTGGAGAAGTCGGCGGGCAGCCGCTCTCCGTCTGTGCAAACTCCTGTGGGCACTGGTCCAGGTTATCGGGCACGCCGTCGCCGTCGGTGTCCGGGCAGCCGTTCCGCGTCTGCGCGAATACCGTTGGGCATTGGTCGGCAGGGTCTGGTATTCCGTCCTGGTCGCTATCGACAACATCCGGGCAGCCGGTTTCGGTCTGCGCGAATACCGTCGGGCACTGGTCGGCGCTATCAGGCACGCCATCGCCATCGCTGTCCGGCGATGTCACGATGAAGACGATACTGGCGGCGAACCCGCCTTGCCCACCAAAGCTGCAGCCAATGGTGACCTGGGAGCCAGCAGGATCATTGATGACAAAGGTGGCAGTACCCCCCGCTGGCACAGTCGTTGACTGCTGATTGGCAACGCATTGTGCACGGGCTTGTGGGTTGTTGTTGGTGATGAATACCGTTGTCCCAGGGGGACCACTCGTTGGAGTAATGGAAATGGCAGATTGCGCCTGTACAGCACCGCTGAAAAGGGTCAGCAGGAGCGTGCACATGATAGTCAGCCAACCATTTTGCCATATCGAAAAACGCTGCATATGCACTCCCCCGAATTCAATATGCAATAATCTCTAACTCATTATGTGCCGTTATTGCGATTTTTCTACGCGAACCCGCGTTATAGGGCACAGAAATCGTTTCTGGTGGTAGCTTGACCGTGTTAGCCATCCTTCCTGAGTGACCCAACCTAAGTCAAGTCTCCCGCGCCATCCCTTGTATTTTCGCCAGACTTGCGGTCTCATTTAGCCCGCTGTCAATCGACGTTTCCGGGGCACGCCCAATGCGTGTCCCGTGTGCATTTTTGGGGTGGCGTCCGCGGCGTCACAGGGGGCAGATTATGGCGGCTGGGATGTCTCTCCGGCGGCGCAAGGCGGTAGAAGCAGGGTCTAAGGGGGGCTGGCGGCTCGCCACGCCCGGCGTCGTCTGGCTGATCCTCTTCTTCGTCATCCCGCTGCTGTTTGTCCTCGGAGTCAGCTTTCTCTCGCGCGGCGCGCGCGGGGTGATCGAGCTTCCCATCACGCTCGACCATTATGCGCGTGTCTTTCAGGTCTATGTCCCTGTCCTCTGGACATCAACCTGGGTGTCCGTCCTGACAACCGTGATCTGCCTCTTGATTGGCTACCCGCTGGCGTTCTTCATCAGTACGCAAAAGAGCGCTGCGGTGCGTAACATCACGCTCTTCCTCGTCATTCTGCCGTTCTGGACGAACTTCCTCGTCCGCACCTATGCCATGCAGACCATCCTGGCGCGCGAGGGGCTGATCAATGAATTCATCGTCGGCTTGGGCGGCGAACCGCTGACCCTGCTCTATACGCCGTTCGCCGTCGTCCTCGGTCTGGTCTATGGCTATCTGCCGTTCATGGTGCTGCCGATCTATGCCGCCGCCGAACGGTTCGACTTTAAGTTCGTCTCGGCGGCGCATGATCTGGGCGCGAACGACTGGCGCGCGTTCTGGCGCGTCGTCTTCCCGATGACGCTGCCAGGGGTGGTCGCGGGCTGCATCCTTGTCTTCGTGCCCTGCCTCGGCACGTATATTACGGCGGAACTGCTCGGCGGCGAAAGCGTGCTGATGATCGGCAAGCTGATCAACGACCAGTTCATCAGTGACCGCAACTTCCCACGTGGATCGGCGGTCTCGATGGTGTTGATGGGGTTGGTGCTGATCGCGTTGATTTTCTACGTCCGTTACGGCAACCGGGAGCGCTAGACCATGGCTCAGACCGCACTGACTCCTTCGCTGCCTACCGCGCCCGACATCGACATGGGGGCTGTCCGGCGAGATATGGCGATTCGACGGACGGGCAAAGTCTTCTACGTCTTCAACGCCGCCGTGACGTACTTCTTCCTCTGGGCACCGATTGTCGTCCTGATCGTTTTTTCGTTCAACGACTCGCGCTCGGTGGCGCGCTGGGAGGGCTTCACCCTCCAGTGGTATCAGAACATCTTCGCCAACGTGACTGGGGGTGCCAGCCGCGCCGCCACTTCGGGCGCGCTCGACGCACTGGGCAACAGTTTCATCATTGGCATCATCTCGACCCTGATCGCCACGGTTTTGGCGACGGCTCTGGCGCTGGCGCTGGTGCGGTTTCGCTTTCCTGGCAAGAGCTTCATCGATGGGCTGTTGTACCTGCCGGTCGTCATCCCGGAAATTGCACAGGCGGTATCGCTTGTCCTGTTCTTCAGCGTGATTTTCGATTTCTATAATGCGACACTGGCGGCTTCGCTTGGCTTGCCAAATGCCAATCGCGGCTTTGGGACTATCATCGTTGGGCATGTCGTCTTCAACATCGCCTTCGTCGTCGTCGTCATCCGCGCGCGCCTTGCCGATATGAACCCCCGCCTGGAGGAAGCCGCGCGCGATCTGGGTGCCAACGAATGGCAGACCTTCACGCGCATCACCCTGCCGCTGCTGATGCCCGCCATCGTTGCCGGGGCGCTGCTGGCATTCACCCTGTCGCTCGACGACTACCTGATCACTGCCTACCTCTCCGGTCCCGGCACGAACACGCTGACGGTGTTCGTCTTCGGCTTGATGCGCCGCGGTATCTCACCGGAGATCAACGCGATTTCGACCTTGATGATCGTGATTTCGATTGTGCTGATTGGCATCTCGATGATGCTGCAAGGGCGTAACGCAGCCGGTGGCAAATAACAACGAAATGCCCGCTTTTTTGGGGGCGTTGACGCTGGAATGAAACGCCTGCCCGCGTTAAGATCGTGCGCTGTTCGCTTAACAAAACGACGTATTTTCGCACTGAGCGAATCGACTGGAAGGAGTCAATGGAATGTCTAAGCGTGTTTTGATGGTGCTGCTGCCAATTTTGGCGCTGCTGTTCGCGCTGCCAGTCGCAGCGCAGGATACTGAACTGCAACCCTGGGTGTGCCCAGAGGGGTTTGCCGGTCAAACCTTGAGCATCCTCAACTGGGGAACCTACATCTCGGATGAAGACGACGCGGAGACCGCCGATGTCAACGAGAACCTGATCCAGAACTTTGAGCAGCTTTGCGGCGTGAGCGTGATCTATGAGGGCACGATGGAAAGCAGCGAGGCGCTGCAAGCCCTGCTGCGGGGTGGCAATCCCGGCTATGACCTCGCCATGCCGACGGGCTACATCATCCCGGATCTTGTCGCGGAAGAACTGATCCAGCCGATCAACATGGCGAACGTTCCCAACGCCGCCAACCTGAACCCGAACCTGGCGAATCCCTGGTATGACCCGGAACAGATGTATACCCTGCCCTATTTCTGGGGCACGATTGCCATCGGCTACGACTTCAACAAGGTCGGCGAAGAAATCACGAGCTGGAACCAGTTCTTCCAGTACGCGGGTCCCGTGTCCTGGTTGGAAGACCGCCGCTCGGTCATGGGCATTGCGCTCGAAATCCTGGGGCTGAACCCGAACACTGAAGATGCCGCAGAGATCGCCCAGGCGGTTGAATTCCTCCAGGCAAACAGTGGGAATGTCGTGACGATTGCGCAGGATGATGGTCAGGTCTTGCTGGCGCGCGGCGATGTCGATATGACGATTGAGTACAACGGCGACATCTTCCAGATCGCGGCGGAATGTTCCGAAAGCGCGGACTGCTCCGCCGACTTCCGCTACGTGATCCCGGAAGAGGGCGCGGTTCGCTGGACGGACAATATGGTCATCCCAGCGGGTGCGCCGAACGCGCCATTGGCGGAGGTCTTCATGGACTACATGTATGACCCGCAAATCGCCGCGATCAATGCGAACTGGGTGCAGTATGGTTCGCCGAATCAGGCATCGATTGACCTGGGCTTGATCGACCAGGAGCTGCTGGACAATCCTGGCATCTATCCGACGCCGGAGATCGACGCCAAGCTGTTTGAAGTGCAGTCGCTGACCACAGGCGATGGCGAAATCCTCTACAGCGATTCGTGGGAAGAAATCAAGCTTGCGATTGGTCGGTAAGTGAATTCTTGAGGGCGGGCTATCAAGCCCGCCCTTTCTGCATGTTGGGGGAAGACGATGGCTGCAAAAGCGAAGAACCTGGACGGGGCGATTGATGTCGAGCTGCGGCACGTCATCAAGGAATTCGACGTGCCGCGCAAAGACAACGTGCGCTTCCGTGCCGTAGACGACGTGTCCCTGCAAATCAGGGATGGCGAATTTTTCGCGCTGCTGGGTCCCAGCGGATGCGGCAAGACGACCATGCTGCGCATGATTGCGGGTTTTGAGATGGCGACATCGGGCGAGATCCTGATTCGCGGCAAAGCGATGCAGGATGTGCCACCTTTTCATCGTCCAGTCAACACCGTCTTCCAGGATTACGCGCTGTTCCCCCATATGTCCGTGCTCCAAAACGTGATGTTCGGTCTGGAGATGGAAGGCGTTGATAAGCGCGAAGCTGCCAAACGCGCTGCCGAAGCGCTGGAGATGGTGCAGCTCCCGGTCGCCAGCGACCGCAAGCCGCGCCAGCTTTCCGGCGGTCAGCAGCAGCGTGTTGCGCTGGCACGCGCGCTGGTCAAGCGTCCGCAGGTGCTGCTGCTCGACGAGCCGCTCGGCGCGCTCGACCTCAAGCTGCGCAAAGAGATGCAGATCGAGCTGGCGAACATGCAGACCGAACTGGGCATCACCTTCGTCTTCGTCACCCATGACCAGGAAGAGGCGCTGACGATGGCAGACCGCATCGCCGTCATGAGCCTGGGCAAGGTCTTGCAGGTGGGGACGCCGGAAGAAATCTATGATGCGCCGAACAGCCGTTTCGTCGCCGACTTCATTGGCGAGACGGTCTTCCTTCCAGGATGCCTGACGCGCAAGGATGGGATGTTTGGATGGGTGCAGTTCGACGGCACCACAATTGAAACCAAAGCAGCGCTGTCGGACACCAACATCGCGCTGAACGCCAATGTCACTCTCGCGGTGCGCCCGGAGAAGATCAACCTGTTCGCCGCCGATGGCAACGTCAAGTTCCCGGATGGCAGCAGCGACAGCGCAGAGGTCTACAAGACCGGCTTAAGGCGCGACCCCGATATCAACATCGTCGAGGGCTACATCAAGAGCGCCAATTACATCGGCACCGATACGCGCTATACCGTCAATGTTGGCGGGCAGCATGATGTCGTCGTGCGCGTGCAGAATTACGGGCTGCGCTCGGATACAAGCTTTACCCAGGGGCAGCGCGTGAATGTCTTCTGGGATGCCGAAACCGTCCGCGTCCTGACGCAGTAACCCCTCCCCTTGACAAAATAAAATAAACGTCGTAAAGTAAACAGTGTAACTGAAACACTGTTTACTCAATGGGGTGTCCATATGCCTCGCACACGCGACGAAACAGTCTATGAGGAGACGCAGGCGACGATCAAGCTGCTGGCGCGAAAACAAATGGCGACCGAAGGCACCGCCGGTATTTCGCTGCGCGCCATCGCCCGAGACATGGAGTTGAGCGCGCCCGCGCTTTATCGTTACTATCCGACACGCGACGACCTGATCACCGCGCTGATCGTGGACGCCTTCAACGCCTTGGCTGATGCACTGGAGCGGGCGGAATACAAGGCGCGTGTGCTCCCGCCGGAAGAGCAGTTGATCCAGGTGGCGAGTGCCTATCGGCGCTGGGCGCTGGAACATCCGACGGATTTCCAACTCATCTACGGAAATCCGATCCCCGGTTACGTCGCGCCCAGCGAGATCACCGTCCCGGCAGTCGTGCGCACGTTCGTGCCGCTCATGCGCTGCATGACACAGGCGGTGGAGAGCAGCGCGTTTCAGCCGCAGCTACCTTTCAACAGCATCCCGGAACACATCCGTGCGCATGAGCAGCAGTTGGTGACGACGGGTGGCTTCCCGATCTCGGTCGAAACGTACCACCTGGCGATGATCTGCTGGTCACAGATGCACGGAATCATCATGCTGGAGCTATTCAATCACATCGGTCCCAACGTCGGCGATGTCGAAACGTTCTATCACACGACGCTGCGCCAGCTCCTGACGACGATGGGGATGCGATGGGAGCCGTAGTAACGTGTGACGAGTGACGGGTAACGAGAGAAGCCCGATCACCAGCGCCCTCGTTCTTAAGCCTGGCTGCGAACACCTTATCCGCTTTATCACGGCTGATGCCACTGCGCATCAGGTTTCTTCAACGCGCCTGTTAGTGTCCAAACAAGGGCATGGCACGCTATGCCCCTACTCAAATGGAGAATGATCATGAATACCCACGAACTGCATGTGATCTTTGGAACGGGACCGGTTGGCATCTGGACGATGCGTAAGCTGGTCGAGTTGGGTAAGTCGGTGCGGATGGTCAACCGCAGCGGCAAGGCGGACATGCCGAGCGGCGTGGAAGTCGTGAAAGCAGACGCCTACGATCTGGCGAGTGTGCGCGCGGCGGTGCGCGGCGCAGTCGCTGTCTACCAGTGCGCGCAGCCGGAGTATCACGAATGGGTCGAGAAATTCCCGCCGCTGCAGGCGAACATTCTGGAGGCAGCGGCGGGTGAAGGCGCGAATCTGATCCTGTGCGAAAACCTGTATATGTACGGCGACCCCGACGGCAAGCCTATCACGGAGGATATGCCGTACAACGCGCATACACGCAAAGGCAAAGTGCGGCAGGCGATGACCGAAACAGCTTTCGCGGCGCATCGCGCGGGGAAGCTGCGCGTGACCGCCGGGCGCGCATCCGACTTCTTCGGACCTTACGATATGGTTCAGGGTGAACAGCTCTACATCCCCGCGCTGACGGGCAAGCCAGCAAACCTGCTCGGCAATCCGGAGATGCCGCACAGCTTCACCTACGTGCGCGATTTCGGCAGCGCGCTGGCGATCCTGGGCACGCGCGACGAGGCGCTTGGGCAGGCGTGGATCGTGCCCACCGCGCCGCCGACGACACAAAACCAAATCAAGAAACGGGTCGAGGCAGAGCTGGGTCACCCAGTGAAAGCACAGGTGGGCACACGCTTCATCCTGTCTGTCCTGGGACTGTTCAACAAACCGGCGAAGGAAATCATTGAGATGCTTTACGAGTTCGAGAAGCCATTCGTGGTCGATAGCAGCCGCTTCGAGCGCACATTCGGTATGAAGCCGACCCCGACCGCCGACGCCATCCGCGAGACGGTCGCGTGGTTCCGTCAGCATCATGCGCAGCCCCAGGCTTGAAATCTACGGGATGCGTGATACAACAGAGGGAATGGGGCTGTAGTTCAGTGCATAGAACAAGCGCGTCCTAAGCGCTGTGTCCCGGGTTGGAATCCCGGCAGCCCCTCACGACAGGAAGCGCGTCCACCCGGCGCGCTTTTTGCATCCTCTGAGGCGGGCGGGGTATCTTTTGATCAGTAACGAGTGACGAGTAACGAGTGTAGATTCGACTTCACGAGGCGTCCTCGTTACCCGTCACTCGTTATTCGGATCACATTCGGATTCCTGCTCATGTCCGCAACACTGCTCACGCTGCGTCGTGCCGGAACACTGCTCGGCTTTCTGGCGATCATCGTCTTTTTCAGCCTCAATATCCCGAATACCTTTCTGACACTCCCGAACTGGCTCAACATCTCGCAGCAGGTGAGTATGCTGGCGGTCGTCGCCTTCACGATGACGGTCGTCATGGTGATGGGCGATTTTGACCTCAGCGTCGGCTCGATGGCGAGCCTGGCGGGGATCATCGCCGCCATCCTCTTTCGCGCCGAGCAGCCGATCCTGGTCGGCATCATCGCGGCGCTGGCAGCGGGGCTGCTGGGGGGCATCGTCAACGGCGTGCTGGTTTCCTATGTGGGCATCACGCCATTTGTGGCGACCCTCGGCACGCTGACGATGTTCAGCGGCACGGCGTTTCTGATCAGCGGCGGCGAGACGATCTTCGGGCGAGACATCCCGGAGGCGTTCGGCATGTTCGCGCGCGGCGGTATTCCAATTGGGATGGTTGGCGAGCGTGTGCTCGTCTTCCCAAATCTCACCCTCCTGGCGCTTTTCGTCCTTGTGGTGATCTGGGTGCTGCTCGAACAGACGCCATTCGGTCGCCGCCTGTATGCCATCGGTGGCAATGCCGAAGCGGCGCGTCTGGGTGGCGTGCGTGTGCGCCTACTCCGCCTGTTCGCCTTCATGATCACGGGGGTTGGCGCGGCGGTGGGAGGCTTGATGTACGCCAGCCGTGTCGCCAGCGCCAACCCGACGCAGGGAGCCGGGCTGATGCTGGATGCCATCGCCGCCGTCTTTCTGGGCATGACGCTGAGTGAAGAAGGGGAGCCGCATGTGTTGGGGACGCTGCTGGGGGTGCTGATCCTGGGTGTACTCGACAACGGTTTGACACAGATGCGCGTCGATAGCTATGTGCGGGAGATTCTGATCGGCGCGATCATCATTGGCGCAGTCACCTTCAGCAGCCTGAGCAAACGAAAGTAGGAAGAGTGTTACCGATGATCAGGACATGGCTGGTGTTTGACATCGGCACAACAGGGACGAAGGCGGCGCTTCTGGATGCAGGGGGTCGCGTACTGCGCAGCGCCACGCGGGACTATGCTACGCACAGTGCCGACGGCGGCATTGTAGAGCAGAACGCGGGCGATTGGTGGCGCGCTGCCTGCGATGCGGCGCGTGAGATCGATGCTTCAGGCGCGGAATCCATCGCCATCACCGGGCAGATGCAGAATGTCATCCTGCTCGATCAGGAGGGCAAGGCGCTGCGACCTGTCATCCTGTACAGCGACAGCCGCGCCCGCACAGAGGCGGATGAAGTCAGCGCGATGTTGGGCGGGCAGCGCCTCAGGCGCTTGACGGGCAATGAGCAGGGCGCGGGCGGGCTGTTGGCAAAGCTGCGCTGGCTGGCGAACCAGGAGCGTCATCATTTGCTCTGTGCGCGCCATCTTCTGATGGGTGCTGCGGATGTCATCGCCTATCACCTGACGGGGAGCGCCGCCAGCGACATGACGACCGTTTCGACCACGGGACTGATGGCATTGGATGCCCGCGACTGGCTGATCATCGAAAGTGGTGGCTTACGCAGCGACAACCTTGCAGCAGCGACCGGGGTGAATATCGTGTCGATCCTCCCTCGCCTGGTCGCAGGCGGCGCGCAAGTGGGCGAAGTCAGTGAGGAAATGGCGGCGGCGCTGGGCATACACGCGGGCATCCCCGTGCATCTCGGTCCCGGCGATGCGGGGGCAGCTACGCTCGGTGCGGGCAGTGGCGAGTCAGGTAAAGTGTATGGCTACGTCGGCACCAGCGGGTGGGTCGCCTACACGTCGGCAGAGCGCGGCGATCCCGCGACGGGCGTTTTCACGCTGGCACATCCACGACCAGGCGCTTACATCTGCGTTGCGCCGCTGCTGACGGCGGCGGGCAACTTTGACTGGATCAAGCGCATTGTCGGCGCAGACACGCACGCGGGCATGATGGAGGCGGCGGTCGCTGCGCCGATAAGCAGGCTGCTCTATTTGCCCTATCTGAATGGCGAACGCTCGCCCATCAGTGACCCGCTGGCGCGCGGCGCATTCATCGGCTTGAGCGGCGCGCATACCCAGGCGGATATGGTACGTGCGGTGCTGGAAGGCGTGGCGTTCGCCTACAGGCACGCGCTCGATGCGCTTATCAGCGCCCCTGTCTCGCGGCTGGTGCTGACGGGCGGCGGCGCGCGTTCGCCCGGCTGGAACCAGATGCTTGCCGATGTGACGGCGGTCGAGGTCGCCGTCGCGGAAGATGCGGCGAACGTGGGGATGCGCGGCGCGCTGCTGGCGGCGCAGGTCGCGCGCGGCGAACGGAGCGATTATGCGCTGCCAGAGCTTGCCATCAGCGCGTCGTATGTGCCCGATACGGCGCGCGCCGCCGCCTATGGCGAGAAATACGCAGGGTTCAGGTCGGCGTACACGGCGCTCAGGGAATTGTTCCAACAAATCGGATCAACTTAGCAACGTGCGCGCCATGTACGCGCAGCCGAGCAGCGCGCCGCGGTCGCCCAATGTCGAAGCAACTATGCGCACGCGCTCGCCGAGCGCCGCAAACGTGTAGCGGCGCATCGCGGCGCGCGCAGGCGCCAGCAGCAAATCGCCCAGCGCCGAGACGCCGCCGCCGATCACGTTCAGCTCGATGTCGAGGATCATCGCCATTGACGCGACGGCGATGCCCAGTGCCTCGCCCGCCTCCGCGATCAGGCGCACCGCGACCGGATCGCCCTCACGCGCGCGCAGCGCTACATACTCGCCCGTGATCGGCTCGCCGTCGGGCGTGGTCGTCGTCAGCATCGCCTGTGCGTAGCGGTGCGCCAGGTTCGGTCCGCTGGTGTAGCGCTGGACGGCACCGCGCACGCCGCTGTTCTCCATCTCGCCGTCGCGGTCAATCGTGATGTGCCCGACTTCGCCCGCCGCATTGCCTTCGCCATAGTAAAGCGCGCCGTCGAGGATGATCGCCGCGCCGACGCCCGTGCCGATCACGGTGTAGGTCATGCTGCGCGCATCTTTGCCTGCGCCATAGTGGAAGTCGCCGAGCGCCGCCGCCTTCGCATCATGTTCCAGCCGCACGGGGATGCCCAGACGTTGGGAGAGCATGGCGCGCAGCGGCGTTTGCGAGAGACCGGGCAGGTTGACGAGCGTCAGCAGCTTGCCCTCGACATGATCGACCGGACCCGGCGTGCAGATGCCGAGCGCGGCGGTGCGCTCGCCAGCGGGCAGCTCGCGCGCGAAGTCGTCGGCGATTTTGGCGATGCGCTCGACGACGGCAGCGCCACCCTGCTCGTGATGGGTAGGAATGCGTGTGCGCGCCAGGATGGTGTTGTCGGGTGCGATCAGACCGATGTCGATCTTCGTCCCGCCGAGGTCAACGCCCAACACGTGTGTCATAAACGTCCTCTGCTGCGATGATTCGGGATCAAGTCACGAGTGGTGAGTAACGAGGAATCGTCACTCGCGGGCGATGACACGGCATCGCCCCTACACGTTATTGCAGAGCCTCCACGCCCATCTGTGCCAGCGCCATGTCGCGTTCTTCCGGCACGCCGCTCACGCCGACCGCGCCGATGACGACGCCCTCATGCTTGATCGGCACGCCGCCGCCCCAGGTGACATAACGCAGTTCGCCGTAATTGCTCATTGGGAAGCCCTGCGCCCGCGATGCATCGCCGACCTGCTTGCTTGGCTTACGTTCGCGTGCGGCGGTGTACGCCTTGTTCATGGCGATATAGATCGACGTGAACGGGCAGCCGTCGGTGCGCGCGAAGGCGAGCAGCTCACCATGCTCATCGACGACGGCGATAGCAGCGCCTTCGTTGTGCTGCTCAAGTTCCGCCTGAATGGTGCTCAGGACTTTCTGCGCGTCGGCAAGGGTCAAAACGGTCGTCGTTTTCATTCAAATTCTCCTCATTTGCTCGAAAAATTGTACTTTGCCCGCAGATGCTCCGCCACACGCAGCGCCTGCGCCGCAATCGTCAGCGCCGGGTTGACGGCGGTGGACGATGGGAAGAACGACGAATCGACCACATAGAGATTATGCAGGTCGTGCGCTTTGCAGTACGGGTCAAGCACCGACGCCGCCGGGTCTGCCCCAAAGCGCGCGGTGCCGCACTGATGCGAATTGGTAGCGATACCCATCCGTTCGATGAAGACGAACGGATAGCCCGCCCGCCGCATCATTCTGACCGATGCTTCGATCAGCTTCTGATGCGCGACCAGGTTGTTCGCCTGCCAGTGCACGCGGATGCCGCCAGCAGGCGCGAGTTCGATGCGGTTGTTCTCGTCCGGCAGGTCTTCGCTCATGATCCACCAGTCCACGCTGCGCTTTGCCATCTCGCCGAGCAGCGGCTTGGGCACGAGCGGCTGTGACGCCGCCAGCATCCCGGCTTGCAGCTTGCCCAGGAGCTGGATATTGCCCATCGGATAGCGGAAGTCTTCGCTGCCGAAATAATAGTCATTGACCGCCATCGTCTTCTGGAAGAAGGTTGGATTGCGCTTAAGCGGATTGACCGCCATCATCGCGCTGTTGTTGTGCACCATGTAGTTGCGCCCCAGCAGCCCGGACGAGTTGCCCAAGCCGCGCGGATGCTGGTCGTTTGCCGAGCGCAGCAGCAGCGCCGTCGAATTGACCGCGCCGCACGCGGCGACAATCACATCTGCCGAAACGATCTGGCGCTCGCCGTCGCGTTCGATCTCGACGCTGACCGCTCGCCGTCCGCTCTCGTCCGTCAGGATGCGCAGCGCCTTCGTCCGCGTCCACAGCGTGACCGATCCTGTCGTGAGCGCCGGGCGCACCGCGCAGACATCGGCGTCGCCTTTCGCATCGACGCGGCAGGGGAAGCCATCGCAGGTTTTGCAGCGGATGCAGCGACCGCCTTCGCGCAGGTCGATGCCCATCGGCAGGAAGAAGGGATGCAGCCCCTGCCCGCGCAGGCTGCCCGCCAGGTTGTCCATGTAGGGTTCGTTGGGGACGGCGGGAAAGGGGAAATCGCCGGAGCGCGGTGGCTCGCTTGGGTCGTCGCCGCTCTGCCCATGCACATGGTAGATGCGCTCCGCCTGAGCGTAGTACGGTTCGAGATCGGCGTAGCGGATAGGCCAGGCGGGCGATGTGCCGCCCTCGTGTTCGATCGCCTCGAAATCGCGCACGCGCAGCCGGGGCAGCGCCGCGCCGTAGACTTTCGTATTGCCGCCCACGAAGTAATGCACGCCCGGCTGGAACGTCGTACCGTCACGGGCGTCGATCCACTGCTCGGCGGGCTTGTAACGCTTCTCGTCGAAGACCGCGCCAACCTGCCAGTTCTGTGCCTCGCGCGGGAGCGTATCGCCGCGCTCCAGCAGCAGCACGCGCGCGCCGCTGTCGCGCAGCGCATACGCCAGCGTGCCGCCGCCCATGCCTGTGCCGATGATGATGATGTCGAACGCGGTAGCCATGATCTCAGCCCTTTACGGAGCCTGCCAGCAGCCCGCGCACAAAGTAACGGCTCAGGAACACATAGACGAGGATGGTCGGCAGCGCCGCCACGATGGCACCTGCCATGACGACGTTCCAATCGACCGAGAATGAGCCGGATAAGTTGTTGAGCGCGATGGTAACAGGCTGCGCGTCGGGGTTCTGGACGACGATCACCCCGAACAGGAAGTCGTTCCAGATGTTGGTGAACTGGAAAATGCCGACCACGACGAATGCCGGGATCGAGACGGGCATCATGATGCGCGTGAAGATCTTGACCAGCCCTGCACCATCCACGCGCGCTGCTTCGACCAGCTCGGTCGGTACATTGGCGTAGAAGTTGCGGAAGATCAACGTCGTCACGGGCAGACCATAGACGACGTGGACGAGTACCAAGCCCGCCGTCGTGCCGTATAAGCCGATCTCCTGCAAGAAGCGCACCATTGGGAACAGCACGCTCTGGTAGGGGATGAAGAAGCCGAACAGCATGATCGTGAAGAGCGTGTCCGAGCCTTTGAACTTCCACTTACTGAACAGGTAGCCGTTGATCGCGCCCAGCAGCGCCGAGATGATCGTCGCCGGGAGCGCCATGATGATGCTGTTGATCATGTTCGGGCGCAGTTTGTCCCACGCTTCGACGAAGCCGCCGCCCGTCCAGGTTTCCGGCAGATTCCACATCGTCGAAAGGCTGACGTTGGTCGCGTCCTTCAAGCCGTTGTTGACCATGATGAAGACGGGCGTCATGTAGAAGACGAGCGCCATGAGGAGGACGATGATCGTGAGTACTTTTCCGATGCGGCTGCCGCCAATCGGAGAAGACTCGTGCGAGTCGGCGAGGCGCGCTTGTGCTGCCATGGTCTAGTCCTCCCGCGTCTGGCTGCGCAGATAGGGGATGATGATGACGGCGACCATCAGCAGCATGATGATCGACGCGGCGGTGCCGAGGTTGGGCTTGGTGCCTTTGAACATCTGGTCAAAGACGAAGATGGCGGGCATGTCTGTCGCGAAGCCGGGACCGCTGCCTGCCATCGAAATCACCAGATCGAATATTTTGAACGAGGTGTGGAGCAGGATGACGACCACGCTGATCGTGACCGGATTGAGCATCGGGATGATGACATGGCGGTAAACCTGCCATTCGCTGGCACCGTCGATGCGTGCTGCCTCACGCACCTCCTGCGAGATGCTTGTCATGCCGCCCAGATACATCGCCATGACGAAACCCGATAGCTGCCAGGTCGCAGCGATGGCGACCGGGATGAGCGCGACCGGGATGCCGAGCGCGACGCGCCAATCGCTCGCGCCGGGGATGATGACGTTGAGCGCATCGTTGACTTGCAGCACGACGCTGGGGTCGGTTGCCCATCCAGGTTTGAGCGGATCAAGCCCCTGTGACGCAAGCAGGGCGTTGACGCCAAAGATTTCAAAGAAGAGGTTGATGCCTGTTTCGGGATTGAAGATCCAGCGCCAGGCGACGCCCGTCACGATAAAGGACAGGGCGTATGGGAAGAGAAAGGCGTTGCGGAAAAGCGGGATGCCGAACATCTTGCGATTCTGATCGAGCAGGATCGCCAGCATCAGCCCCAGCAGCACCGCCAGCAGGATGAAGAGCAGTGTGAAGACAATTGTATTGCGCAGGTCGATCTGAAAGCGCGTGTTATTGAACAGATCGCCATAGGTCGCAAACAGTGGCTCGCGCAGCGTCCAGTCCTGCACTGCCGTTCGCCAATTTGACAGTGAGATATAGAATGTGACGGCGATGAAGACGTAGACGAAGATGATGATCGCCAGCATCGACGGCAGCAGGAACAGAAACGACTGGATCTGCTCCGGGTGCCACTTTTGGCGCAGCGGTTTTTCAGTCACGGCGCGCAGAACAGTTTCATTCGCAAAGGACGTTTGTGCCATAAGGTGTACTCTATTGTAAGCGGGGACGAAACCTGACCTTCGTCCCCAACACTCTACAAATCCGATGCGTTCACATAGCGTGAACGCATCTCACGAAGCTACATGCCTGCTTCGGTGAAGCCGGACGCAGCCACGGCATCGACCAGCGCCGCAGCAAACGCATCGACATCGCGGTCAACCACGAACAGCGTCACCGCGTCGTTCATCGCCTGCTGGAAGTCGGCGGGCGCGGCGGTTCCGTGAACGACCGAGGCGACAAGTTCGTCGGCGGAGAACGAGTCCATCGACCAGTTGTGATACGGTCCGAACAGTTCGCGGTCGCAGTCAGTGCGTGCGCAGATCGACCCCTTGAGCGGGTTGAATGCCTCCTGCGCCGGGCGGCTGCCGATGACGGAGAGCCAACCCGCGTTGGCGGCTTCATTCGGCGCACCATTCGCCATCACGAAACCATCGGCGACGACCATGAAGCTTCCCGCCGTACCCGGATGGCTGACCCAGCCGAAATCGACGTTGTCTTCCATGCCCGCTGCGACGAATTCGCCGTATGCCCAGTCACCCATCGAATTGAAGACGCAGCGACCTTCCATCAGCGCATCGACCGCCTGATCCCAGGAGAGGGCGGCATGGTCGGAGTTCTGGTAGTCGAGCATCTGCCCATAGACAGTCATCGCCTGCTTGACTTCATCCGAGTCGAACGATACGCTGCCATCCCAAAGACCACGATAGCCTTCCGGTCCGAGTACGCCGAGGAGCGTATTCTCGAACAACTGTGCCGTCGCCCAAATGCCCGAATCGCCCACACACAGCGGCGCGACATCCGGCATTTCCGCGACGATCTGGTCGGCAATGGCGATGAATTCGTCAACGCTCAGGGTTTCGCCAATCGTGACGCCGAGTTCATCGAGGATGGGCTTGTTGTACCAGAAGCCGTTCCCACGATGGACGCCTGCCAGCACCAGGTAGATGTTGCCGTCACGGGTCATCATGTCGCGGAGCTGTTCCGGGACAACATCGTTCCAACCCATTTCTTCGTACAGGTCGTTGATCGGGACGACATATTCTGGATCGACGTACTGCCCCAGAAGCTCCCAACCGGGATGAACCTGCCACGTATCAGGCGGGTCGCCACCCGCGAGACGGGTTTGCAGCACGGGACGCGCCGCGCTGCCGCCGCCGCCCGCGACGGTCGCGTTGACGATGTTGGCGTTCGGGAAAGAAGCCGCGTAGCTATCGAAGAGTGCCTGAAGTGCGGCAGCTTCGCCGCCGGATGTCCACCATGAGAAGACTTCCAGGTCACCGGTGACGCTCTCGTCAACCGGGACCATGCCGTCGTCCTGCGCATTGACGGCTCCGACCGCGAGCGCGGCGAGCAGTACGATGAGGAGGAGAAGAATCTTCGTTTTCATTTTCTGTATACTCCCAATCTGTGCGACAACTAAGTACAGACGAATCATGCGTCAGAGTCTTTTGCAGCGGACCTCCTTCCTGTTGGGTGATTACCGTCAGGGAAAAGCGGACATGACTTCATCGACGCGAACCCAGCGCTCCTCCTGCGAGGAGCGTTCGGCGGCAGCGATGACCGCTTGTATATGCAATCCATCTTCCAGGCTTGGCACGGGGCTGTGTCCCGCGCTGACCGCCTTGTAGAACTGGTACTGGCACTCGGCGTGCGAGCGCACGAAATCCGGTGCCATCGTCCAGTCGGGCGCGCGCGCGCCCTCATAGCGCCCGCCAGTCTCGATACGGCGCACGCCGCGCATCCCGCCCATCGGCTTATCCGGGTCGCGCACATCGTAGACTTCCAGCCAGCCAGGGTCGGTCGCGTCGAAACGGATCGAACCTTTTTCGCCGAAGATTTCCACGATCAGCTCGTTGGTCTTGCCCGTGCCCATGCGCGAGATTTCGACCAGTCCCAGCGTACCATCGGCGGTGCGGGCGTGGAGCAGGGCGATGTCGTCCACATCGACGGGGATGCGCTCGCTCGAACCTGCGGCTGCCGGACGTTCCTTGATGAGCGTGTCGAGCGTCGCCTGCACAGAGGCGAAGTCGCCGAGCAGATAGTAGAGCAGGTCGAGCACATGCGCGCCGAGGTCGAGCAGCGCGCCGCCGCCGCTGCGCTCCTTGCTCAATCGCCAGCTCGTTGGCTTGAGCGGGTCAATATAGGAACTGCGGTAGTAGCGCCCACGAAACGAGAAGATGCGCCCGACAAAGCCTTCCTGCATGAGCTGTTTGGCGCGCTGCATCGCAGGGTAGAAGCGCACGTTGAACGTCATGCCGCCGAGAATCTTTGCCTCACGCGCGGCGGCGACAATGCGCTGACCGTCGGCGATGCCCATCGAGAGCGGTTTGTCGCAGTAGATGTGCTTGCCCGCGCGGGCGGCGGCGACCAGGACTTCTTCGTGCGAGTCATTGGGGGTGCAGCAGTCGATGGCGTCGATGTCTTCACGCGCGAGCAGCTCACGGTAATCCGCCGTCCAGCTTTCGCAGCCGATCTCGCGCGCCGCGACTTCGGCGGTCTCCGCGCGTGTCGTCGCAACGGCGGCGACCTGGATCGCGTCGTTTGGCAGCGCGTAATAGAAGGGGATCGAGCGATAGGCGAGCGCATGAACGCGCCCGATGCCGCCGTAACCGATTAAGCCAATACGAAAAGTCATTATTCACCTCTGTAGGGACGCGCCACGGCGCGTCCGTTTTTCGTAATCTCTTAAAGCGGGCGATGACACAGCGTCGCCCCTACAACAGCTTGCCTTGCGGGCTGCGATACTGCTCGCTCGCCGCATCCATGACCGCGCGCAGCTTGCCGACCGCCGCCGCGATTTCGCCTGTGCCCGGCTTCAGCTTGCCATTGGGTCCCTTAAGCAGCGGTGATGAAAACTCGCCAACCGTCATGCCGACGCCGATGAAGTCTGCGACGTTGCCTACGTTCAAGCCGCCGTCTTCCATCAGCTCGATGCGGTCTTCCATACCCGCCTCGACGATCATGTCGTGCAGCTTGCGCATCGTCGTCAGCATGATCGGGTCCATCGTGTGCGGGCTTCTGCCGCCGACCGGGTTGACCCAGAATGGCGCGCGGCATTCGTATTCGATGATGTCCACATACGGATGGATGTACTGCTCGAAGGCGCTGGACGGTGTCCCCTGCCATGCCCAGACGCCGACTTTCAAATCGAGCTTCTCCCGAATGTACGTGATGCTTTGCATCATCGTCTCGCCCATCGTCTCGATGGGCAGTGAGATCAGGTTGACGCCCAGGTCCTTGAGCTGTGTAAACACGTCGAAGTTCGGGCGCACCATCTGAAGCTGCGCTTCGATCTCCAGCCCGCTGCTGGCGCGCGTCGCCTCGATGATGTCGAAGCCGCCGCGCGGCATGCCGAAGTCCATGTATTTCCCGTCGCGGACTTCGATGTGCAGCCAATCGACGCCGGCTGCTTCAAGTTCATGCACCTGTGCGCCGAGGACTGCGTAATCTGCCCAAAATAACCCTGCCGCGATCTTGCACTTTTGACCGACTTTTCCAATCGTATCGCTCACGTCGATGAACTCCTGTTGTATGGCGTGACGCCCTCATGCCAGGTTGAGGACTGCATGCGCCGTTCTATCGTCCGTACACATCACATCGATCGCGCCCGTGCGCAGGGCACCGGCAATGGCGGGCACTTTGGACGCGCCGCTTGCCACCCCGATTGTCATCGGGATTTGGCGCAGCTCGTCCAGCGTAATGCCGATGATGCGGTCGTTGAGCGCGCAGGGGTAGAGATCACCCGTCGAGGTGTAGATGCGCCAGGCGACATCGCCCACCGCGCCGTCCGCGATGGCGCTTTGCAGTTCGGCTTCTGTCATCATGCCTTCGCGCACGAAGCCTGATGTCTGCGGGTCAAGCTGCCCAATGCCGACGAGCGCGATGTCGGCGCTGCTCGCCATCGTCAGCGTGTGCTGAATGCTGCTCTGACTGCGAATGACCTGCGCAGCGCTGGCGCTATCCGCCATCAGCGGAGACGTCAGGTACAACACCTGCCCGCCGACTTTGTGCGCGAGCTGGCGCGCCAGCATCGAACTGTCGAAATCTCCGCGCGACTGGGGGATGGTGCCAACCGCCTGGACGATCTGGATATTGGCGCGCAGACCGGGACGCAGCGCGTTGACGACCTCGTAGGTGGAGCGTCCCCAGCAGATGGAGAAACGCGAAATGCCGCCCATCAGATCTTCCATGAAGCGCGCGCACAGATGTCCCAGCATGCGCAGGTCGGTCATCGGCTGTTCATAGCCCGTCCTGAAGACGCGCGCCTCTGCCAGCCCAAAGGATTGCTGAAGCGCCTCTTCCAGCACGGTGTCGCGGCGGATGGGCCAGTCGATTGTGATGTGGACGATGTCGCGTTCACGCGATTCGCGCAGGAGGCGATGCACCTTGATGCGGGAAAGACCGAGTTCATCGGCGATCTCAGCCTGCGTCATTTCCTGCTCGTAATACATCAGGGCGACGCGCGCCAGCAATTCATGAGTGTGAAGATCAAGCATTCTACGGGTTTGCTTTCATTCTGAACAATTTTTCATGTACTGTACTTTTTATCAATATATCCAGTTCTACAGGCACTGTCAAGCATTTTGCGCTGTGTGGCTTAAAAGGTCTCGCCCCCGGTGTTTAATGCCGGAGGCGAGCCTATGAGGGAGAAGGAGATGGTCTTCTAGTTTTTGGGTGTGTCGGGCAGCTTGATCTTTTCGATAGTGTCGATCAGGTCGTCCATCACAGCGTTGAACAGCCCACGATAGCCCTCGACTGCTTCCTTGTAAGCGGTGCGCGAATGTTTTTGCACCTCTTTAGGCAGCAGTGCGCGGAGTGCGCTCGTGGTCTCACGCAGCGCGTGGCGCTGGTGTTCTAGGAATTCATCGAATGGGGTCTCAACCGCCTTTTCCATCTGTTCTGCGACAACATCGGTCTCGACCGGTGTCTTGACATCCGGAGTGCGGGCGCGGGTTGGAGTTTTGGTTGGCATAAAGCGATACCTTTCACGCTTCGAGGCTGGGCTGCGCAGGCAGCGCATACCCTCAATTTCCTATAGTGTACTCCTCACCGAACTGCGCAGTTCGTGCCGAACATCAGTCCTCACATGTGATATTTGTCACAATCATCCGCGATTCGCGGGTTATCCTTCCAACGGCACATGCTGCGCACTCATCACCAACTGTTCCGCTGACTGCGTGAAGGGCAGCAGCCGGAGCAGCGAGCCTTTCGCCAGCCGCAAATCGCCGCGCATCAACGCTGCCAGCGGCGCGACCTCTCCATGCAGGACGCGCATCCAGGCGTGATGGTCGCCTTCGATGGCAAATGCTGCGCGGTTGGTCGCCTCGTATAAAGGCAGGCTGCGCGCATCGCGGCAGTCACCCTGATGCAGGTCGAGCAGGACGGCGGCGCTTGGCTTGCCCGCCGATGCCCGCAGCAGGAATGCCAGCGCGCCCGCCCGCCAGTGCGTGGACGTGCGTTTGTAGTTGGGATTTTGGTTGATGGCGGTACGGAAGGCGTCCGCCCATGCCTGTGAAAAAAGCGGATAGCCTTGCTCGGCATCGTCCTGGGTATTGTCTTCCACGACGGTTTCGACCACCGCTTCGGGATGGGCGTCAAACACTGCCTCTTGCGCGGTGTGGCTGCCATTAGGCGGGGCAAGCGGGGGTTCCGGCGGCGTTTCGCTGAGAACAGGCGCTGTGGGCACTTTCACCAGTTCTTCGATGACGACGCGCGTCTCCTGAATGACGACGACTTCGACTGGGCGCACGCCCGCCGCCTCGCGCAATGCCCGGAAGCTTTCGTGGGCGTATTCACGGATCGTGCGGACATCGTCCACGATGCCTTTGTCGGCGATCAGGTTCATGCTGATGCGCCCGTCGTAGCTCATGATGACACACGCCAGCCCCATGGACGGGTTGAGCGGGAAGAAACCGTAGCTGCGCAGCATTGGATGCCCCATCAGGTAGACGGGCAGATCGGGACCTGCAACGTTCGTGCACCAGGTGTGGGCGACTGCGGCGAAGATCGACGGCGCGAGCGACCAGATCAGCGGTTGGGTGATGGCAGGCGAGAGCGAGGGCAGCGATAACACGGTGTCGAGTTCGTTGGCGAGATACGACGCCTTCATCGTGCGCGTGTACTCGCCGATGGTACGCAGCCGCCTGACCGGATCATCTTCGCCCAGCGGCACGTCAATCGGCAGGACGGAGATGCGGTTGTGCTGCTCATGGTCATCGCGGTCGCGCATATTGACCGGGACGAGTACGCGCATGATGCGCTTCTTGCGACCGGCGAGACCGTGTTGGAGGGCTTCGTAGCGATCAACCGCGCCTGCCAGCACTGCCAGCATCACGTCATTGACGGATACGCCTGTCGCCGCGCGGATCGCCTTGACTTCCTGAAGCGAGAAATCCGTCCACGCCACTTCCTGGTCACCCGTGTTGCGACCCGTGATCGCCAGCGGTTGCAGAGGCGTGAGGACATCGTTGAGCAGGTTTGCAGCGCCCAGGAACATCCGCCGCCGCTTCTCGGAGTCGCCCAGGACTGAGCCGAGGAAGCTGAGATTCTGGCTGAGTTTGCCCAGGATTTCGACCTTGTAGCTCACTTCCTGCATGAGCGAGTCGACGAGGAGCTGCGTGGGTTCGGGCAGGGGTTCTGGCGGGACGAACGGTTTGTCGCTGGTGTAACGCGCGGTGGGCGTCAGGTCGAGCAGCACGGTGAAGAGTTCGATGGCGGCGATGCCATCGACCATCGCATGATGGACTTTGAAGAGCAGCGCGGTACGGTCATCGGTCAGCCCATCGAGATAGTAGATCTCCCACAGCGGCTTGTTCCGGTCAAGGCGGCTGCTGATCAGCTTGCCCGCCAAACGGCGTATCTGCTCCTCACCGCCCGGCGCATCCACACGCGCCTTGAAAACGTGACTGCGAACATCAAACATCGGGTCATCCATCCAGCGCGGCTGCCCCACATTGAAGGGTGGGATGACAAGACGCTTGAGGTATGTCGGTGCCTGGTGAATGCGGTCGTCCACATGTTTGATGAACGCTTCAAAGGTGATCCTGCCTTCAAACAGCGAAACTGCGCCGATGTTCATGGGCGCGACATCGCTTTCGACATGCAGGAATGCAGTATCGACAGGACCTAAGAATTCCGGCTCTTGTTTCATCGCTCACTTCTCCCCTTCATCAACAGCGAGTCGGCAGCTCGCCGCTGGACATGCCCAAGTCCTTAATTGCGCTCTCGCACGCTGACCTGTTCCAAAGCGCGCAATGCAGCACGCTCGCCTGTTTGAATCAGCATCGTTTGGATTTCGGGACGGAATGAGAACTCCGGTGCAAGAAAGAATTCGACATCATCGACATCGGGTTCGATCCAGAGGATCTTCTTGTCCGGGTGTTCCCGTTCGTAGATTTCGTGCCAGGTGGCGATCCGCTCGCGCAGAACCATGAATGTGCTTTGTTTGAGGATGTTGACCCAGCCCAGGTCGCGCACGCTGCCGGTTTTCAACTGGAGCGGTTGGTAGGTGTGCGAAATGACGACTCGATCTGCCACCTGAATGCCAACGTCCGCCGAAAGCGTCTGCTTGAATTCGCCATCAATGAAATAGCGCCCGGCGATACGCACCGGCTCAAACATGCCGGGGATGGCGCTGCTGGCGCGAACGGCGGTGTGGATCGGGACGCCGGTCATGAACAGGTTGTGATCGTCTTCAAAGTCATATCTGGCATTAAAGACCGCCCGCTGCGAGCGGTCGAGGGCGGTCGCGGTGATATAGAGGTCGATCTCGGCATCGGCGAAATTCGATGAAGGCAGTGACGCCTGCACCAGCTTTTCCAGTGCGCCTTCGTCGAAGAACGCCGAAACATGCGACTGGCTGTGCAGGATGGAGTCGATCAACTCTGCCAGCATATCCTTGTTGAAGAGGCGCGGCAGCGATAACGCGAAGCGGAAGCCGCTCCACCCCGTCGCGAGTACCTGACGCAGGACATCCCCGTACTGCGGGCGAAACAGCATGTCGGAGGTCATCGTGCGCATCCAGGTATCGAAGCGCGGCAGATAGACCTGCTTCTGGTGAATCGCGCTTTCAAGTGTGTGCAGGTCAATGCCGGATGCGACAAATGCGCCGATCACGGCACCCGCGCTGGTCCCGACGATGGACGAGACATCATCGATGCCGAGCACTTTGAGCACACCCAGGTGGAAATAAAACGCTTTGGTTGCACCGCCGCTCAGGACGAGCGCGGTACCGGGCTTGCGTTGCAGAAGTGGCAGTTCGCGCATGAAGGGTTGCTCCGTTGTGACACGATGCCTTATTCCTGTAGTCTAGATCACTCTTGTCATTGTGGTTACCGACAAAGATCATTGTTCGCTACGCTGGATGACACTCTCGTGGAAGAAACATGATGAATCTCCGCCCTTAAACCCTCCCTCTGACACTATGGCGGGGGGCAGAAGCGCGGTATATCGGTAAGGAGATAGTGTTTCTGGCGAACCACGAGGGGGTTTTGCATGTTTCCATCACAACAGCCGGGGTTTGATCTGGATGCCGAAGCGCGGCTCGACCCGGCGATCCAGCCGCTGCCCACAGCGGTTGACCTGAACAAACCGCCGCACCATATCTTTCTGACAGGCGCGACAGGCTTCGTCGGCGCGTATTTGCTGCGTGAACTGCTCGATCAGACGAGCGCGCACATTCACTGCCTGGTGCGCGCACATGATCCGGTCGCAGGATTCGCGCGCATCCGCGAGAATCTGGCGAGTTACGGCTTGTGGTCAGAGCGTTTCGCGGCGCGCGTGCTGCCCGTCCTGGGCGATCTGAAGGCGGTACGCTTCGGCTGGTCGCCGGAGCAGTTCGCGCGTATGGCGGCTGAAATCGATGTTATCTATCACTGTGGCAGCAAATTGAGTTATGTCGCACCGTACGAGTATTTGAAGTCGGCGAACGTGGGCGGCACCGAAGAGGCGCTGCGATTGGCAACGACGATCAGGACGAAACCCGTGCATTATGTATCGTCGCTTGGCATTCTGATGGCGTACCAGGAACTTGTCGGCGGCGGCGAAGAGGATGCGCTGGACGCCAGTAAGTGCCCGGATGTCGGCTACTTCCGCTCAAAGTATGTCGGCGAAGCGGTCGTGCGCCTGGCGCGGGATCGGGGTATTCCGGTGACGATCCACCGCATCGGCTTGATCGTCGGCGACAGCCGCAGCGGAGTCTCCAACAGCGATGACTTCGTCGCCCGCATCCTGATCGGAAGCGTGTTGGCGGGTTATGCGCCGGACATCCGCAATGCGATGGACATGACGCCGGTCAATTATGTGGCGGGCGCGATGGTCTATCTGAGCCAGAAGCCAGAGTCGTTGGGGCGTGTCTTCCATCTGCTGAATCCGAATCCCATCCACTGGCGCGACATCTTCGACTCGGTCGAGAAGGTGGGTTATGCCGTCCAGCACTTGCCGTTCCATCAATGGGTGCAGGCGATAGAAGAAGTCGCCGACCCTGATCACAATCCGCTCTATCCGCTCATGCCGTTCTTCCATATTCAGTTTGCACGGCGTATGCTAGGGATAGACGAGTCACATTTCCGTGCGCTGGGAAGCGAGAAGACGGTGGCGGCGCTGCGGAATTGGGGCTATGCCTGTCCGCCAGTGGATGACGGCATGGTGCGAACATTCCTGGCGCAGTTTGTCGACACGGGGCGGCTGCCACAGCCGGTGGCGATGGCATAATGCAGCGCCCTCGTCGGGAGGGTGAAAGATGAAACGTTTCTGGGCATGGCTGACGCTGATCGCTTTAGCATTGGCGAGCCTGTTTGGGTTACGCCGCCGCCTGCTGGCGTCGGCGGCGCGGTTGCCCGCACCGCGTTACCGCGTTCATATCGAACGCAGGCTGCAAATTCCTGCGCGCGATGGCGTTCTCCTGGTGGCGGATCACTATTCACCCCAATCGGAGTCGCCGCTGCCGACCATCCTGATCCGTTCCCCCTATGGGCGCAGCGGTCGCTACAGCCCGTTTGGCGCGTTTCTCGCCTTCATCGCCCGCTTGTTCGCCGAACGCGGCTATCATGTCATTATCCAGGACACGCGCGGGCGCTTTGAATCAGGCGGCGTATTCAACCCGCCGTTTGACGAAACGGATGATGGCTTGGCGACCCTCAAATGGCTGGACGCGCAGCCCTGGCACGATGGCAAGGTTGGAATGTGGGGTCCCAGCTATTTGGGCATCGTGCAGTGGGCGCTTGCGCCTCATGCGCCCCAGGTCAAGGCGATTATGCCAATCGTCACCAGCTCCGATCTGCGCAGCGTGCTGATGCCAGATGACACGCTCGATCTGGGCTTGGCGATGCGCTGGGTTGCTATCCTGGATACCCTGGAAAAGCACAAGCGCAATCCCTACCCGGCGACTTTGTTCATGCTGACCTCTGTCGAGAAGCAGATCGAACCGGCGTTTCAGCACCTGCCGATTGGCGACGCTGAGGCGGTCGCGGTCGGGAAGCCGGTCGATTATTATCGCAACTGGCTGGAACACCGCGATGCAGACGACCCTCTTTGGCGGGATCTGAGCGAGAAGATTCGCCTCACCGAAGGCACGGCGGTGCATCTGGTCGGCGGCTGGTACGATTTCTTCCTGCGCGGGCTGCTGGCGGATTACGACGCACTCCGAATGTCCGGGCAAACGCCGTACCTGACGATTGGACCCAACCATCACTTCAACGGCATGGTCAGCCCGCTGGCGCTGCGCGAAGGGCTGCGCTGGTTCGATGTGCATCTGCATGGGAATACTCAGGCACAGCGCGAGCGCCCCGTTCATCTCTACATCATGGGGTTGAACCAATGGCGCGCGCTCAAAGACTTCCCGCCGTCGTCTCGCCCGGCGCTGCTCTATCTTGGCGCAGGGCGGACGCTCACACGCGCTCAATCGGACGAGTCGGAGTCGTTCGACGGCTACGTCTACGATCCAAGCCATCCGACACCGATCCTGGGCGGCAATCAATTCAATCCGCGTGCGGGCGCAAAGGACAACCGCCCGCTTGAACGGCGCAGTGACGTGCTGACCTACACATCAGCCGTGCTCACAAGTCCCGTCGAGATCATCGGGACAGGGCGGTTAACGCTGTACGCCCATTCGTCCGTCGATCATACCGATTTTTTCGCGCGGCTGTGTGATGTCTATCCCGATGGGCGCTCGATCAACATCTGTGATGGTTTCGTCCGCGTCACGCCGGAACGTGCATCGCGTTTGCCGGATGGTACGCAATGTATCGAGATTGATCTGTGGGCGACGGCGTATCACTTCAAGCGCGGGCATCGCATCCGCCTACTGGTCGCCAGCGGTGCGCATCCACGCTGGGCGCGCAACCTGGGCACAGGCGAGTCGTGGGTGAGCGGGCAGACGGTCAGGGTGGCGGAGCAGACGATCTATCATGACGTGCTGCACCCGTCGGCGCTGATGCTGCCCGTGACGGCAGGGCAGCTTGGGTAGATCTTCAACCGCGAAGGCGCAAAGAACACGAAGATCGAAGCTTCTACTCTTTGCGTCCTTCGCGTCTTTGCGGTTCAATTCTTTGCGGTTCAATGTGCCGCTCGCAGTTGTCTTCACGAATTGAATTCTGCTGCTGACGATTATCGGCTTAGCGTTTTTCGGCGTCAGCCTGCTCTTCCAGGGCATTAGTGAGAGTCTCCTCTACTTCCAAAATCCGCGCGGTGGCGTAAACTAAAGGTGCAGTGCTGAGTACTGAGAACCTATCCGGAAACCTCCCCCCCTGCTCGCTGCGCTCGCTTCCCCTCTCCGTACACGGAGAGGGGGACTGAGGGGGTGAGGTCAAGAAGACGAGTTTACGGATAGATACTAAGTACTGAGTGCTGAGGAGACATTCGTCGTCTGCGCTGGGAAGATTGAATCTGCTCCATGAAAGAACGCCTGGAACGCACCCTTATCGATCTTGCTCGTCGTCATGCGCCACAGCTTGCGCCTGTTCAATGGTCACGCGCTGGAGACTATGGGCGTCCGCTGCCGGAACTGGCGCGCCTGCTGGCGGCACATGGCGCGCTGCCGCTTTTGGGTGATGTGCCCGTGCCATACACCAACGAAGCGAGTGTTCACCTGAAGCTCTGGGTGGATACCTATACCCGCATCTATACTGTGCTGACGGGTGCTCTCTTCCCGTCATTCAGCCAGTGCAGCGCGCATTACGCAGACAACGAGTGGCCGCCGTTGGTCGTGGTGGTCGGTTCGGCATCCCCTGTGTTGTCGGCAATCGGTGACTATGTCGCGCCGTTCGTCGCGGTGCGGCAGGGTGGGCAGCCCGTATCCGAGGCGGAACTGCGAGGGCTGGTCGATCTTGTCTTGGATGCGCTGGAGGCGGCGGATTTGCCGCGCGAACAGCATACACGCCTGCGCAGCGAACTCGTCGGGCATGTCAAGGATTTGCTGGCGCTGCATGTGCGGCAGATGCCGCTGACGCCGCCCGCCCCCGATCTCTTTGGCATGAGTGCGCCGCCGCCGACGCTGCCGGACGAACGTCCACCGACGCTGCCTGCCGATCTGCCGCCCAATCGTCCACCCCCTGGCATTGCGCCCGACAAGCGCAAGCCCGGCAAACGCCGCCCACCGATCCCCGACTTGCCGGAGGATAAGCAGTAACGAGTGAATGTGCGAGGTGCGTAGTGCGAAAAGGCAATTCTTTCTGGTTCGCACCACGCACTTCGCACGCTTTTGCTGCGACTCATCCCGTACAATATAAGCAGTAGCGACACTGCATGGAGCAATTTTGAGCATGGCTGAAGCAAAGAGGTTTCTGATCACCGGCGGGGCGGGTTTCCTCGGCATCAACATGGCGCGCTATTTGCTGGCGCGCGGGCATGCCGTCGTCTCGCTGGACATCGCCGATTTCGACTACCCCGAGCGCTCGCAGATCACCGAGATCAAGGGCGACATCCGCAACCGCGCCGATGTCGATAAGGCGATGCAGGGCGTGGACATCGTCGTGCATACGGCGGCGGCGCTACCCTTGTACACGGCGGAAGACATTTACACGACCGACATTGTCGGCACGCGCACCATTCTGGAAAGCGCGCAGGCGCACAATGTGCAGCGTGTCATCCACATTTCTTCGACAGCGGTCTACGGCGTGCCGGATCATCACCCGCTCTACGAGACCGACTCGCTGATCGGCGTGGGTCCGTATGGCAAGGCGAAGATCGAAGCGGAGGAGGAGTGTCTGAAGTTCCGCGCCAAGGGGCTGTGTGTGCCGATCATCCGCCCGAAGTCGTTCATCGGACCCGAACGCCTGGGCGTGTTCGCGCTGTTCTACGACTGGGCGAAGGATGGGCGCGGCTTCCCGATGATCGGCAGCGGCAAGAATCGCTATCAATTGCTGGATGTTGAAGACCTGTGCGACGCGATCTACCTGTGCGCGACGCTTGACCAGGCGGTCGTCAACGACACCTTCAACGTCGGCGCGAAGGACTTCACGACGATGCGTGAGGATTACCAGGCGGTGCTGGATCATGCGGGCTTCGGCAAGAAGATCCGCCCGACACCGGTTGAGCCGATCATCATCGCGCTGCGCATCCTGGAGAAGCTCAAGCTGTCGCCGCTTTATCCCTGGGTGTACGAGACGGCAAGCAAGGACTCGTTCGTCTCGATTGAGAAGGCGGAGCGCATCCTGGGCTGGAAGCCGAAGTACAGCAACAAGCAGGCGCTGGTGCGTAACTACGAGTGGTATCTGGCGCACCTGCAAGAGTTCGAGGGCAAGAGCGGCGTCTCACACCGCGTGCCGTGGAGCCAGGGTGCGCTGCGCTTTGCGAAGCTGTTCTTCTAAACCACAATCTCTCGCTCGTCGCGCGGCTGACCCAGCAAGCCGCGCTCGCGGTCGATGACCTCTGGCTCCAGCTTGACGACCAGCGCCTTCGGCTCGCGCAGCGCCTGCCCCTGCGGCAGCGCGCGCTTTTGCCAGCGTCCGATCGCGTTCGTGCCGTCGTAGATCAGTGCTTTGTGCGGGCGCGTCGCCTCCCGGTATTCGACGATCCTCTGCTCGCCAAAGATCGTGCCGTCGTAGCCCAGGTATTCATGCACCTGCTGCGCCATAAAGGGCAGGTAGGGCGCGAGCAGGACGTTCAGGTTGTCGATCACGCGCAGGATGGCGTAGACGGACTTTGCCGCATCTTCCGGGTCGCCCTTGATGCGCTTCCAGGGTTCGCGGCGGTCGAGGTAGCCGTTCGCCTCGCGGACAAGCCCCATCGCCGTCACCAGCGCCTCGCGCAGCCGCACCGCTTCTAACAGCCCTCCGACCTCCTCGAAGCCCGCCTCTGCCTTGGCGATCATCGCCTCATCTTCGGGGGTCAACGATTCTGGTGACGGCACTTTGCCCTCGAAGCGCTTGTAGGCGAAGCTCAACATACGGTTGACCAGGTTGCCCCAGGCGGCAAGCAACTCGCCGTTGACGCGGTTGAAGAAGCCATCCCAGGCGAAGTCGGCATCGGCGGTTTCCGGGAAGGTCGCCGCGACGTAATAGCGGATGGCGTCAGGCTGGTAGCGTTCGAGGATGTCTGGCAGCCAGATCGCCCAGTTGCGGCTTTTGCTGAACTTATCGCCTTCGATATTCATGAACTCGTTGGCGGGCACATCGTAGGGGAGTTGCAGCGGCGCATCATAGCGCACCCCGATGTTGTCCTCATCGCCGTTGTAGATTCCGTTCACACCCATCAGCTCCGCCTGCCAGATGATGGTGTGGAAGGGGATGTTGTCCTTGCCGATGAAGTTGTAGATCTGCGCATCCGGGTTATACCACCAGTCTTTCCAGGCGTCGGGCTTGCCGATGTTCTTCGCCCATTCGACACTGGCGGCGAAGTAGCCGATGACCGCCTCGAACCAGACGTAGAGCTTCTTCGCTTCCCAGCCTTCCAGCGGCACGTCGATGCCCCAGTCGATGTCGCGTGTGATCGGGCGTCCGTGCAGCCCGTCGGCGACGAAGTTGCGGCTGAAGCGCGTCACCTGCGGACGCCAGTGGTCGGCGTGTTTGTCGAGGTATTCGATCAACTGCGGCTCGAATCGACCGAGATCCAGGAAGAAGTGCTCGCTGGTGCGCACGATCAGCTTGTCGTCGGGGTTGGCGCGGTTGCGCGGGTTGATCAACTTAGTGGCGTCGAGCAGGTTGCCGCAGTTATCGCATTGGTCGCCGCGCGCGTTGGCGTAGTGGCAGATGTAGCACTCGCCTTCGACGTAGCGGTCGGGCAGGAAGCGCTTTTCGAGTTCGCTGTACATCAGATCCTGCGTCTCTTTGTAGAGGCAGCCGGTTTCGAGCAGCTTGAGGAAGAAATCCTGCGAGACGCGGTGATGATTCTCGGTGTCCGTGTGCGTGAACAGGTCGTAGCTGATGCCGATCTTCTTCTGCGCGAGCAGGAAGCGCTCGTGATAGTGCTCGAACACCTGCCGCGCCGGGATGCCGCGCTTGTCCGCTTCGACCGAGATCGGCGTGCCGTGACTGTCCGAACCGCTGACCATCAGCACATGGTTGCCCGCCAGGCGGTGGTAGCGCGCGAAGATGTCGGCGGGGAGGTACGCGCCCGCGAGATGCCCGACATGGAGGTCGCCGTTGGCGTAGGGCCAGGCGACGGAGACATGGATGTGCTTTGGCATGGGTGACGTTCAGCTTTCGGCTTCTGGCTGCGACACAACGCCGCTGATGATACGCCAAGAGGGGGGATGCGGTCAATGCGCGGACGGTGTGGGATATCATGCTACAATTTGCGCAATAAGCCTGAGGATTGATGCCATGACTGCGCCAACCTCCAACCCAACAACGGTCGATCTGAGCAAATACATCGAGATGCGCGAGGGACGCGCCAACATTCGCGGGCGGCGGCTGCCTGTTTCGTTCATTGCCGGCGCGGCGCTCGTGAATGGGCTTTCTAATGCCGAGATCGCATATGAGTTCACCATCAGCGAGTCACAAGTCGTCGCTGCACTGCTTTACTACTATGAGCATCAAGACGAGATTGATCGCCAGGATGAGGAAGAACGCGCTGCCTCGCGCGAAATGCACGAGAAGTATGGCAAACGGAAACCCGGACAATCGTGATTGCCTTTTACTTCGACGAGCATATGCGGCGCGTCGTCGCTAACGCGCTTTCGTCGGCAGGTTATCCCTGCGTGATGGCGGTCGATGTCGGTATGGCGGGCAAGCCTGACGAGCAGCATCTCGCCTATGCGACTGAAAAACAGATGGTGATGGTGACGTTCGACCGCCCTTTCGCAGGCATCACCATGCGGCGAACCGATTTTTTCGCCCTGCTGTGCTTGCAACAGGATTTTCGTGAGGATGTTGGAGGGATGATTGCGCTGCTCACAGAGTTTGCCGAGCTTTTTGATGAAAACAAGGACACGGGCAAGGTTCACTGGATGCCGTAGTCAGGATTTATTCGAATCCGTTTCAATCAGGATCGTCAGACTTCCGCCGATAGAATTCCGCCATTGTCTCGCGTACGGTCATAGATGCGTCTGTAATGTTGTCCTTGATCGCACCGATGAATTGTTCGAGCGCCAAGGCACGTTCATCAACCGTGCGTTCGGTGGTAATGGCGGTTTCGTATCGTTCAACCATCGTCTCCAGCACATCTTCAATCGGACGCCGCTCGCGTTCAGCAATCGCCTTCAGACGTGATGCCAGTTGGTCGTCAATCGCAAGTTGGAACATGACACTCCCCCGTGGCTCACTGCCCATCACTATCTCGCGATCATGCTACAATATGCGCAGTTTACTTGAGGGTCAGAGTTATGACTGCGCCAACCGCCAACCCAACAACGGTCGATCTCAGCAAGTACATCGAGATGCGCGATGGTCGCGCCAACATTCGTGGGCGGCGGCTGCCTGTTTCGTTCATCGTAATTGATCAAGTCAAGAATGCCAGCTCAGTTACCGAACTTGCTTACAATTTCACATTGTCTGAAGAGCAGGTTTTGGCAGCTTTGCTCTATTATCGCGAACACAAAGATGCAATAGATGCCGAGTACGCTGCTGATGCGAAGGAGTCTGAAGAAGCAAACCGCAAATTCCAGAACTGGCCAAAATGAGCAGCGTCGGTCTCTACTTCGATGAACATATGAGCCGCAAAATCGCTCATGCGCTTCAATCGCAAGGCGTAACGGTGGTGATGGCTGTCGATGTGGGCATGGAAGCTAAAACCGATGAAGAGCATTTGATTTATGCTACTCAGCAGCGGCTTGTGATGGTCACGTTTGATCATCCGTTTGCTGGACGAACGAGAGCACGGACAGATTTCTTTGGGTTGTTCTGCCTGCCTTACCGTTACCAGGAAGACATCGGCGATGCAATCACTCAGTTATCTGAGTTTGCGCAGCTGTTCGATGAAGATCGTGATACAGGAATGGTTCATTATCCAAAGTAGCTACCCCATCCCCGCGATCCGAATCGTGAACGTCGTGCCCTCGCCTTCTTTGCTCGTCACATCCACGCTGCCGCCGAGCGCCTTCAGGATGCCATAGGCGACTGGAACGCCCAATCCGCTGCCCTTGTGGCTGCGCACGACCTCATTCTCCGACCGAAAGTAGACTGTCCCCAACTGCGCCAGATCATCCGCTGTCATGCCGATGCCTGTGTCTGCGATCTCGATGACAAGCCTATTGCCCTCTGCGCGCCCGCGCACCGTCACCCTACCCCCTTCGTGTTCCTGGTAGCGCAGCCCGTTTTCGACCAGCTTGTTGATCGCCTTCGCCAGCATCTCGCCATCGGTGTTCAGCAGCGGCAGCCCCTGGGGGATGTCGAAGGTCAGCGTTCGTCCAAGCTGTTCTGCGGTCGGCATCATCGCGTTTTCGACCATCATGGCGATGTTCTTGAACATGTCCATCTTGATGGCGATTTTGAGCGTGCCTCCCCGGATCTTGGCGATGTCACTGACGTCGGTCATCAGCGTGTCCATGCGCCGGGAATTCGTGCGGATTGTCTCCATAAACTGCTTCTGCATGTCCGACAGCGACCCCATCGCCGGGTTGACGAGCATGTCGGCATAACCACGAATGCTCGTCATGGGCGTGCGCAGCTCATGGATGGCGTGCGAGACGAAGTATGCCTGCTCGCGCAGCAGGTCGGGCGATGCCGAGTCGGCAGGCGCACTGGCAGCGGTCGCATCCGCCGCCGCGTTGAGCAGTGCGGCGATTTCCTCAAGCTGCCCGGCGAGGCGCACGGGAATGATCGCCCCCTTCTTCGCATCTTCGATCAGCGCCTGAATTTTGTCCTGTACGTCTTGAGTACTGCTCATGAGTTGTCCTCCGCGATGGCGACGCTGAAGCTGAAGCTGCTGCCCACGCCGGGCGCGCTGTCGATCTTGATGAAGCTGCCCATCAGTTCGACCAGCGACTTGGTGATAGCGAAGCCCAATCCCGTCCCTGGTTGCGAACGAGTGAAGTCGTCTTCCGCGCGCCAGAACTTGACGCCGAGCATGGCGATCTGCTCGCGCGTCATGCCGATGCCTGTATCGCGCACGCTGAACTCGACGCGGTCGTCCTGCTGACGCGCAGAGATCGTGATTGTCCCGTTTTCCGGCGTGTACTTGTAGGCGTTGCTGACCAGATTGGTCAACACCTGGATCAGGCGGTAGTAATCGGTGTGCATATCGGGCAGGTTGGGCGCGATATGCTCCATCAGCGTATGATGCCGCGAGTTGATCTGTGTCATCGTCGCATCACGGATCTCCTGGATGACCTTGTCGACCGGGACGCGCGTCGGGTCCATATAGAAGTGACCGCTTTCGATACGGCTGATGTCCGCCAGATCGGCGACCAGGTTTTCCATGCGTCGCACGGTGTCCTTGATCCTGCCGAGGAAATCGACATGGTGCGGGGCGAGGTTTGCGCGATCCATCAGCAGCAGGTCGCTGTAGCCGTAGATGCTGGTCATCGGCACCTTAAGATCGTGGGCGACGATGCCGACGAACTCGCTCTTTGCCTTATCCGCTTCACGCACCCGCTCGTAAAGCTGCGCATTTTCGATGGCGACGGCGGCGCGCGTGATGACACGCTCGACCAGTTCGCGCGCTTCTGGAGCGAACTCATCCGCCCGCCGGAGCACAACCACGCAGATCAGGCGTTCCTCGCGTCTGATGGGGATGATCAGGACGGCGTAACCGCGTGCTTCATTCGTCATCGAGACGGTTTCGCCGCGATACGCCGCGTCGATGACTTCAGGATAGAACGTTTCGAGCTGAAGCGGCTGTGTCTCGTTGGTGCTGATGCCGTAATGGTAGACCGCCTGGACACTCGGCGGGTCGCCGACAAGCTGCCCGACATGCCCGACTTCCGCGCCTGCCAGCCGACAGACCCAATCGAGCGCGGTCAGCATCGTCTTGCGTGGGTCGAGCGTTTCACTGATCTGTTGGTCGATGCGCCGAAGCTGCGTCAGTTCCTCGACGCGCCGCTGCAATTCCTGGTCGGTCGCGGCGAAGAGGCGGGCGTTTTCGATGGCAATCGCCGCCTGAACGCTGAAGGTCTCCAACGCTACCAGGTCATCCTGCGCGAACAAGCCGGAGTGCGCGCGGTTATCGACATAGGCGACCCCGATGACATGCCCGCGCACGCGCAGCGGTGATGCCATGATGCTGCGCAGCGCCTGCGTCATGATGCTCTGCTGCCCGGCGAAACGCGGGTCTTCGCTGGCGTTGGTCGTCAGGATGGGCATGCCTTCGTCGATCACGCGGTTGATGACTGTGCGGCTGAAAGCGAATTTGTCGCTGGTCAGCGTTTGCTGGTCAATGCCGCGCGCTGCCGCGACCCGCACGCCCCCGTCGTCGTCGCGCAAGACCAGAAAGCCGCGCTCCGCGCCAGAAAGCTGGATGACCGAGTCCATGACGTGATCAAGCACGGTCTGCAAATCCAACGATTCGCCGATGGTGCGCGTGACGTTGTACAGGCTCTCGAAACGCCCCTCACGCCTGGACTGCCTGTGTTCTGCTTCGGCGCGAGCGACAAAATCGCCAATCTTAGCAAGCTGATTTTCCAGAAATGCGGTATCGATGGGCTTGGCATAGATTTGTGTTCGCAGCAGATCGACAGTCTGTTTGACCTGTAGGATGTCGTTGTCCCTCAGCCGGACGATGACGGTTTCTTCAGCCATGTTTGCTTTTGCCTTCTGTAACATGCGTTTGTGCGTAGTAGTCACACACCTGGGTCAGGGGGCAGCGTTCGCACATCGCGCGCCGCGCGGTACAAATCTGCCGCCCGTGCCAGATCATCTGCAAGTGAAAGTGATAATGATCGCTGCCCGGCACAATGGCTTCCATGTGCGGATGTGCCTTGTCCGCGCTCATTTTGGATGGAATGAAGCCGATCCGCTGCCCCACGCGATAGATATGGGTATCCACCGGGAATGCGGGCAGCCCAAAAGCGAAACACAGGACGATGGCGGCAGTCTTGGGTCCGACACCATCCAGCGCCGTCAGCCAGTTGCGCGCGTCTTTCAACGGCATCTCACGCAGAAAGTCGATGCTCAGGGTTCCGCGCTCGGCGTAAATTGTTCGCAGCACCTGCTGGATACGAGGCGCTTTCTGGTTCGCCAAGCCGGCAGGCTTGATGGCATTGATAACCGCTTGCGTTGGCGCGTTCAGCACGGCGTCCCAATCGGCAAAGTTCACCTTGAGCGCGGCGAATGCCTTATCGCGGTTGGCGTCGTTGGTGCTTTGGCTGAGGATACAGTCGATCAACTCGTCGAGGGCGGTGTGCGTCGGCGCCTTCCAGATCGGGCGCTCATACAGTGAATCCAACCCTGTGGAGACTGCCGTATATTTCGCCGCTCGTCGTTTGAAGTCGGAGACTTGAGTCGTCGTCATCAGGTGCTGATTATCCAATGGTAAACCGCGCTTGTATTCTGTTTCATTCAAGCACAGATTGTCGTGAGCGACAAATGATTTCTACGCGATTATGCACTGGCGCGGATCGTTCCCAGGTAGGTGGCACGGGCGGTCTGCTCCAGCTCGCCATCCGGGACACCGATTTTCCAGGTGCCGTCGAACTGCGGGCTGCTTAGGATGACGGCGCTTTCGTCCTCCGTCCAGGCGACGGGACGGAGGAGGAAGTCGATGACATCGCCTAACACTGTCTGGGTGAGCGTCGTCAGATCGACCTGTACCAGCACCGTCTGAATTTGCTGCTCCGGCGTGCCAAAATTGCGAACCTGTGCCAGCGCGTAGATCGCCCGCGCGCCTTGCGGACTGATCAGCACGTCGCCGCCCTGGGTGAAGTCGGTCAATGGCAGGGCAGACAGCATCTCGCTTTGTCCGCGTTCAAGCTGCGTGACGCGCAGCGCGAAGTTGGGCAGGTCGGGCGTCAGCGTCAGCCGCAGAAACCAGCCGCCGCCGAATCCACCGCCACAGAAGCAGCCCGGCTCTCCCGGCAGTGACAGCACCTCGGCATCTTCCAGAGCGACGGCGAACAAGCCCGCGTACTGGCGGAATGTGGTCAGGTCACCGATGCTGTCCGGCTGATAATCCATATAAAGCGCTGTCTGGTCGGGGCTGAACGCGACGGGAAATGCGCGTATGCCCGCGCGTGGACCATCCGCCAGCAGCAGGCGGCGGTTTTCGCCATTCACGTCCGCGACTTCCGTCAACGTCGTCAGTGCGCCATCGCGCCCGTCCGTCAGCGTCCAGGCGATGCGCTGCCCATCGGCATCAACGACCCAATCGATGCGGCGGCTGGTTTCGCCCGGCTGCACAAATGGGTGCTCCGTGATGCTGCCATCGCCGCCGACGACCTTGACCCGCTTATCGGCGGGGGAATAATACATCACCCCCTGCGGGGTCACGGAAAAACGTTCGCCGAAGACATCGACCGTCCGTTCCTGACCCGTGAGCAGATCGACCAGGATCAGGCGCGTCGTCCCCAGACCATCGACATTGCGCGCGATAAAGACCTGGCGCGGATGAACCTGATCCGGGATGGTGGGTTGTGCGCTGGCGATGCCTGCGAGCAGCAGGACGGCAACGACGACGGGTGTCATACCCAGCGTTACTGCCATCCGTCGTAGGCGGAGACGCGAGGTGCGGCGTCCAGGTTGATCGATAGATCTGCGCTGACGACCGTTCATCCGCCCGTCTCCAGTATCTCCACGAGTCTCGGCAGCGCCTCGCCGGAACGCGCCTCGATCCAGATGTCGGCAATCGGTGTGATTTCGCTGTGATAGGGATTGATCTCGACGATCTTCGCATCATGCTCCTGGGCGACAAAGGGCATTTCGGCGGCGGGTGATACGACGCCGGATGTTCCGATCACGAGCATCAGGTCTGTGTTGTAAATGACGTTTTTGGCAGCCTGAAGCGCGAGCGGTGGAAGCATTTCGCCAAACCAGACGACATCCGGGCGCACGAACGCACCACAATGTGGGCAGCGCGGCGGCGTTGCGCTGGCATCCCAGGTCAGCGTCGATACGTCGATCAGCGTTGGCTCGCCCTGGCAGGCGGCATAACACTTGTTGCGCGCGATCAACCCGTGCAGATGGATCACCCCGGTGCTGCCCGCCCGCTCATGCAGGTCGTCGATGTTCTGCGTGATGATCGGCAGGCGGGCAAAACGCTTCTCCAGCGCTGCCAGCGCATAGTGCCCCGGATTTGGCTCTGCCGGGCGCATCTTTTCGCGCCGCACCTCGTAAAAGTCCCAGACGAGCTTCGGATCGCGCTGGAAGGCGAACGGGCTGGCGAGTTCCATCGGATTAAACTGCGACCACAAACCGCCCATCGCATCGCGGAAGGTCGGGATGCCGCTCTCCTTGCTGACGCCCGCGCCCGTCAGAACACAGGGACGCTGGGCATTGCGCAGCAGTGCGGCGGCGCTGGCGATGGCGGCGTTGAGGCTCATGTGCTGCGCTCCCGGTTCGCCAGCGTCGCCAACCAAGCATGGGCGGCGCGCTGCTGCGCCTCTTTGCCGTCGAGCGCAGCTCGAAGCAGGGGGATGGCGCGTTCGGCGTCGATGTTGGTCAGGGCGGCGGCGGTGATGAAACGAAGCTGCTCTTCTTCAGCCGGATCGGTGAAGACATCGACCAGGGCAGCAAAGGCGGTCGCATCGCCGAGACAGCCGAGCGCCCAGATTGCACTCTGTCGCAGGTCGAGCGCCGCATCGTGGCGAGCGCGCAGCAGCGGCTGCACCGCGCGTGCGTCGCCCGCTTCGCCCAGCAGCAGGGCAGCGCGCCAGCGGCATTCAAAGGGCGCGTTCGCGTCAGTGACGATGGCGCACAACGGTTCCAGCGCCGATTCGCCTGCGTCGCGCAGGGCAGCGCTGGCGGCGATGCGCGCCCACAGATCGGGAGCGGCAAGGTTTTCGATCAGGTCGTGACTCATGTCCAGGTCTCTGTCTATCAGGATCGGGCGAGGCGCGCCTCGCCCCGCCCGCTCGTCGTTAGAAGTAGCTGCCGATCAAGTCCAGCACGCGCTGGATGTTATTCGGGTCGCCCGCCTGGATGCGGGTATTGCTTTCGCGCGCAATCGCGTTCAGCGTCTGGATGTCGGCGTCGCTGCCGTAAGCGACGGGAATGACGATGACCGGGTTGAGCGCTTCGCGGCTCGCGGCTATCGCCGTCAGCGCGTCCTGTAGCGCGAAGCCGCGATCTCCCGTGTCTTCGCCATCGCTCAGGATGACGACGGCGCGGATACGCTGCTCGTCCGGTTGTTCATTCATGATATCGACGGCAGCAGCGGCTGCCTGGAAAAGTTCCGTACCGCCATCGGCGCGCAGGCTGCGGATTTGCGAATAGAGCTGGTTGCGCGTGCGTTCCAGGTCGTCAATCGGCACGCGCAGATCGACCCGGTCGCTGAAGGTCGCCAGACCGACGCGGTTGTTCGTCTCCATGCCTTCGATGAATGCAAGCGCTGCTTCCTGCGCCTGCGCCAGCTTGTTCTCGTTCGCCATCGAACCGGATACATCAATGACCAGCAGAATATCCGCCTGCTTTTTGACCAGCTCCCAGCTCTGCTGAATGGCAGTGATGACAGCCGCCTCTGGCACGTCGAGCACCGTCGTGGGTTGGGCGGGGTCAACGCCGTTCTCCGGCACGAATGGGAATTCGAGCGGCACATCCGGATTTGCCGGGCGGAAGCCCTGCGACATGATCAGGCGCTGCACATCGGGCGTCAGCACATAATCGACCAGCACGCGCGCTGCATCCTGCTGTTCCGGCGTCACCCAGGGCGCATTGACGATCCCCATCGGATGTTCATGCCAGAAGGTGCCTTCCTTGGGGTAGAGCGCAACCAGACGTTCTGGTGGCTGATACTCCGTCAGCCCGCGATTGATGAAGATCAGATCGTTTTCTTCGAGCGCGACGAAGTCGAGATATTCGGGTCCCTGCGCGATGTATTCTTTGAACTCGGTTGTGCGCTGTGAGTAATGGCGGATCAACTGCTCAATATCGCGCACGCCCTGCTGCACTTCGGTGTCATTGACCTGCTCGATGGTCAGGCGGCGACCGGTGAAGCCATCCGCGCGGGCGGCTGCGTAGAATTCGGCGATCAGGGTCGAAAGCCCGGTCGAGCTGACGAAGGGGTCGGTATGCCCGTAATAGACCGTGCGACGACCGTTGGGGATGCCGAAATCCTGCCAGCCATTGGGGCTGTTGAGGACTGTGAGCAGTTCCTCCCAGCCAATTTCTACACTGCCGACCGTCTGCTGGATCGCGTTGAGGCGGCTTTCCCAAATCGCCATGACCACCGGCGCGAGCGCGGTTGCGCGCGCCTGCGTCAGGTCAAAGACCGTGCGCCCTGCCTGGTAGTTCGCCAGCGCCAGCCAGTGGCTGACCGAGGGCTGGAAAATGACCGGTTGGCGGACATTCTGGTTGTTGGGGGCGATGAAGGCGTTGATGATGCCCTGCATGACGGTGCCGGATGATCCCGGCTCGCCCGTGACATAGATCGGGCGTTCGCCGCTTGCCAGCCGTTCGCCCGTGACCGGATTACGCCCCTCGGCGAAGGCGCGATTGAAGTCGGCGATCACCTGTGGCATATACAGGTCAGACTCCGGCGCATAGATGATGCTCACGTCGATGGCGTTGTTGGGGCGCGAAACGCCGCCCGCGCCAGGCGTCACCTGCGCATCCTGCGGCAAGCAGGCGACGAGCACTATCATCGCCAGCAAGAGCATCCAGAAGCGTCGAATTACGGTCATCGGGTCATTTCCTTCGCTGTACATCGGCGTTATGAAGACGCGGTTGGCATTGGGTGAATTCAACCCCACTCTATGAACCCTCACCGTGCGCTGCCAGCCCATGCCAGGAGGCGTATCAAAGCATCACGGTTGGGCGGTTGGATGCGCTGGCTGAGGTCGGGCGCAGGGAGTACGCCCACGCTCGCGCCAGCGCTGAACAGCGGCGACGCAGCCCCGACGCTGCCGGACGCTGGACGCAGCCCAAAGCGCTGGGCAGCCTCCTGCTGAGAAGGCTCCAGCAGCCAGGCGGCGAACAACTCGATTGCGGCGCGTTCGGCGGCAGGAGTCGTCGCGTCCGACCAGACCGCCAGGGGAAACTCGAAAATCACTGGAAATGCCGGGTAGCTCAGGCGGATCGGCTCACGCGCGAGTATGCCGCTCAGGTTGGTCAGCCACTGGCTCTCTGGCAGAAGGGCGATCTCGCCTACCGAGGGTCCCCGCGTCAGCGCCGCTGCAGGGTCCTGCCCCAAGGTGTTGAAATTGGGCACGCTGGCGAGGACGGGTTGCAACCAGGCACGGAAGGCGGCATCGTTGGTGGCATCCGGGGTAAGACCTGCTGTCTGCGCATAGCCGCCAGCACCGCTGAGGAGTACGCCGACGCCGCCGACCGCGTTTTCAGGCGCGCTGAAGGCGAACTTGACGAAACCCCAATCGCTGCGACCCCCAGGTAGGGCATCCCAACGCTCGGCTGCGGCGATTGCCTGCGCTTGCTCCCAATCCAGCGCTGCGCCCGCGCTGTCGACCCCGGCGCGGCTCTCGAAGATGCCCCACATCAGTAAGGTCTGCGCGGTGGATGGCGCGAGGGCTTCATACGGCAGGCGTGCCTCGCGCGCGTAATCAAGCGACGATGCCAGGGCGGGCATCCAGGCGGTCGGATGCTGCGCGCTCGACCAGAGCGGCGGCGATGCCCGCCAGACGGCGACCTCGTCCTGTACCTGCACGCGGACGGCAACAGGCTGCGTTCCATTGACCAGCGGCGTCGTGGCGTTGAAGCCATCTGCTGCGGCGCGCACCCAGGCTTCCGCCAGGGGGCTGACGGCGATGCGCACTTCCAGCGCCGGCTGCGAGCGTACGAACTGGCTCGCGGCAACGATGCCGATGGCGACCAGAACGAACAGGATGACGAAAATGCTTCCGCGTCTCATGGTGTGCGCTAGTCACTCTTTGATGAAAATAAGAGAAAGATCTCACCCAAGCACTCAGTACTCAGCACTCCCCTTGAGTGTACTCGAAAATCCCATTCTGCTCATTGCCACAAATTGGGGGCATCAGGACGATTGTCGCAGCATTCAGAAAACGTGAATGTGCTACAATCGGCGCAGAGATTTGATGATGATTGCAGATGGAGAGAGAATGCCATGACCTCAATCCGCAGCTCCCTGCCCCTCCTATTCCTCGTCGTTTTTGTAATATCTGGCGCGGCGATGGCGCAGGACGCGCCCGCCAACCCGAACGTGCTGCAAGGCGAAGTAAGCTACACAGTGCAGGTCAGCGACACGCTCGACAGCATCGGCGCATTCTATGACGTGAAGGTCGAATGCATCGCCGAGCTGAACGAACTCGGCAACATTAACGAGATTTTTCCAGGCGACGAACTGATCATCAGCGATAGCTGCCCGCGTTACGGTGGGTTTGACTTCGTGACCAACCCGCGCCCGGATGCCAGCGCTGCTTTCGGGCTGCAAAGCGCACCCGCCGGCAATGGGCAAGGTGGCGGCGGTACAGGCGATCAGGTTTGGGTCGTTGGCATCGGCGATACGCTGGACACGATCGGGCAGCAGTTGGATGTCTCGGTGGTGGCAGTGCAGCAGGCGAATGAGCTTGAACCGGGTGACTTCCTGAGCGTTGGTCAGGAGATTGTCATTCCTGCCGACGCGCCTGCTTACGGACTCTTCCCGGCGCTGACGGGCGCGGTTGGCGATGGGCAGGGCGGCGGCGCGGCGGGCGAGGTCTATGTCGTGCAGCCTGGCGATACGCTTGACGTCATTGGCGCGACGCTGGATGTGCAGGTGGCGTGTGTGGCGGAGGCGAACGAACTGGAGAATATCAACGAGATCTTCCCAGGGCAGGCGCTGCTCATCCCGGCGACATGCCCCGCGTATGACGGGCTTTCGACGCCTTAAGGTTTAGCGAGACACAGGGGCAGGATGTTTCCTGCCCCGTGACAGCCTGTGGGTTACGGGACGTTCGGCTGGTTCTGCACCAGTGCCAGAATGCCCGCTTCAAACAGGGTGATGCAGGAGAAGCCGGGGAACTCTTCGACTGCGTAGGTTTCGACCCAGAAGTACTGGTTGGTGACGCTGCCGTCGGGTTTCCAGAGCATGTAGCCTTCGCCACGCAGGCAGACGACCACGCCTTCGCCGAACTGCTGCATGCCTGAGGGGCTGTAGACGTTGACGGCTTGCAGCACGCCCAGGTCAACGACGCCCTGGTTGCCGAGAGTGCCCGCGTTGGTGAGCTGTCCGTTGTTCCACAGGACGTAACTGCCGTTTTCGACAATCACGCGGAAGTTGATGAAGGCGCGCAGCGAGTCAGGAACGCTGCCGCGCACGCCGCCTTCGCCTGCAAAGTTGGAGTCGGCAAGCAGGTCATCAGGCGGGGGTGGGGGGAGCGTCGGCTCGGCAGTCACGACGACAGGCGGCGTGGGCGGCGCAGTAGTATCGACGGTGAAGGTGTAGCTGGCGGGGGTGGCGTCCACGTTGCTGTTGGCGTCAATCGCGCGCACTTCGAACGTGTGGCTGCCGTCGGTAAGCCCGCTGACGGTGTGGGGCGTGGTGCAGGCGACGAAGGCTGCGCTGTCCAGGCTGCACTCGAACGTGCCCGCTTCGCTGCTGGTGAACTCAAACGTCGCATCGCTGCTGTTGTGCGGGTCGCCCGGCATGACCGTCAGCGTGGTGTCAGGCTCGGTAGTGTCCGGCAGCGCGACGGTGAAGGCATAGCTGGCGGGAGTGGGGTCAACATTGGTGGCGGCGTCAATGGCGCGCACCTGGAAGGTGTGGCTGCCATCGGTAAGCCCGCTGACGTTGTGGGGCGTGGTGCAGGCGACGAAGGCTGCGCTCTCCAGGCTGCACTCGAAGGTGCCCGCTTCGCTGCTGGTGAATTCAAACGTCGCATCGCTGCTGGTGTGCGGGTCGCCCGGCATGACCGTCAGCGTGGTGTCAGGCGGCGTGGTGTCGGCTTCAATCACCAATGCCCACGTGACCATCGAACCAGTATCGCCACCTGCCTCATCCGCTATACAAAACTGCCAGTTGCCCTGCGCGTTCGTGCCGTTGTACTGCGCCAGGTTGCTGCCAGCGCCGCCCTCCGGTGCCGGGAAAAATGAGCCAGTCGGTATGGAAGCAGATTCACTTAATCCATTCCCGATTGTCTCGGCGGATGACGATGCGCTGTCATCGAAGGTAATGGTATTGGCGGCTGCAAGATTGGAAGAATTCCCAAAGCCGGAGCTTGTGCGTCCCGGACGATTCATGAGCGTCAACTGCGTATTGGCAGGGCTGATGAGCCTGAAGCTCAAGTCACCCACCCAGGCGTGGTTTCCGTTGAATGTCACGTTCAGGTCGCTGATGACGATGCTGTCCGGCACATTCAGGGTGGCGCAGACTCCACTGGGATTATTGTCCGGGATAGCAAGAGATCCGTTCCACGTATAAGTCGTGGGCGCGGCGGCGGCGGGCGCAGCGACAAAGAGGACTGCGACGACCAGAATGAGGACGAGACTCGAAACACGAAGAAGACGTTTCATTGAGGATACTCCAGACGACGAAACAATACTGGTTGTGCTTCAAGCACGGTCATAACCTCAATGTATAATTGTTTTGTGTTACGGATATTCAACTACTTCTGAATTTTGCGTAAAGGGTTAGTGCTGCTCGCACCGCGTGGGCATCATCTTGTCCCATTATACCCCCGCCCGGTCGCGCGCATTGACGACCGCGCCGAGCAGACAGACATCATCACCCAACGATGCCATGCGGATGAGGTTGGGTGGTAGGAACGAGTTGTCCAGCACGCGCGCCTCGATGACCGCGCGCGTGGGTGCCAGGAGCAGATCCCCCAGTTGCATGACGCTGCCGCCCATGACAATTGCCTGAGGGCTGAAGAGATGCAGCAGATTGACGATGCCCAGCCCCAGGTATTGCGCCGCCTCCTGGATGACCTCAAGCGCCAGCGCATCGCCGCGCGCTGCCGCCGCGCCGACCGCCGCGCCCGTCACCTCCGGCGCTTCGCGCAGCAGCGTATCCCCTTGCCACGTCTTCAGCCTGCGCTGCGCGCTCCAGCCGAGCGCCGTGCCGGACGCCAGCTCTTCCAGTCGGCGCGGCTTGCCCTCGTGATCGAGGAACTGCATATGCCCCGGCTCGGCGGCGTGCCCGTTCCACCCGGTAAACAACTCGCCATCGATGATGATGCCGCCGCCAATCCATGTGCTGATCGTCAGATAGATCATCGGGTTTGCGCCGCGCCCCGCGCCCAGACGATACTCCGCGATGGGACCGACGTTGCCGTCATTTTGCGCAAAGGTCGGCGCGCCGCCAAACGCATCGCTGACGATCTGCGCGAGCGGCACATCCTGCCAGCCAGGGAGCGCGAAAGAATGCAGGATCACCCCTCGTTCGGCATCCATTGGTCCGGGCGTGGACATGCCGATCACGTCGGGGCGCACGCCGTGTGTGACCTCGTGCGCTGTCTGCATGATGCGTTCGAGCACACGCTCCTTGCCCTCTTCAGGGAGCGTGCGCGTTTCGGCGCGGGCGATCTGCTGGTAGTTTTCGTCGTAGAGGGCGGCGCGCAGGCGTGTCCCGCCCAGGTCTATCGCCAGTGCTTTCATGGGCTATCCGTTCGCCATGCGATTGATCTTGTCATAGAGGATGAGGTCGGGCTTGCGTGGCTCGAAGCCGTCCAGCGTTCCTTCGTGAAGGACGAACTCGCCCTTCTGCACGACTGTCATCCCCATCATCATCCCGTGGTGCAGGGCGTTATGCCCTGCGAGCGCAGCCTGGGCAGCAAACCCGCGATCGCGGGCGGTCGGCGTGCCGCCGCGCTGCGCATGACCAAGCATGGTTGAGCGAATGCGTATGCCCGTGCGTTCCGGGATTGCGGCGAGCAGCGCTTCCTTGTTCTTGACGCCTTCGGTATAGACGAGCAGCGCCTGCCCTTTGTTCTCCGCCGTCCAGCGCAGGCGGTCGCAGATCAGCGGGATGTCGCAGTCATACTCTGGCAGCGCCACCGCATCCGCGCCGACCGCGCGCGCGATCTCCAGCGCCAGGAATCCGGAATAGCCGCCGAGCGTCTCCAACGTGAAGATACGTCCGCCCAGCGCCGCCCCGGTCGCGCGGATGCCGTCGATGATCGGCAATGCGAAGTTGCAGGCACTGTCGAAGCCAAGCGTGTAGTCGCTGCCCGGAACGTCGTTGTCGATGGTGGTGGGGATGCCAATGCAGGCGACGCCCCAGCTCGCCAGCAGGGGCGGGATGTGCTTGAGTGTGCCGTCGCCGCCGAAGACGACCAGCGCATCAATGGCATGACGCCTGAGCACGTCCGCCAGCTTCTCGCGCGCGTCTTCTTGTGCCAGCACGGGCACACGGCTGGAGGCGAGGATCGAGCCGGGCATCGCCGCCCAGGGCAGGAGATCGCTGACCCCGAAGGACTGAAACTTTTCTTCCAGCAAGCCTGGAAAGCCACCCTGTACGCCCAGTACGGTGTTTCCCAGGCGGGCACTGTGGCGAGCGAAGTGAAAGAGTGCCGCGTTGATACCTGGCGCATCCCCGCCGCTGACGACATAAGCGATTTTCACGATTGAGTCCCTGATCCCGAATACTGACGCGCATACCGGAATTGAACCGCAAAGGCGCGAAGGACGCAAAGAATAACGCCAAAATGGAGTGATCGTAAAAATGAGAGAACTTGACGCTGGTCGAAAGCACGATAGACTTGAAATCGATTTCATAACTATACGTTTTGCCGCGCTCACAGATAAAAAATGATTCGAAAGACCACTATTCAAGATATTTCCAGGGTTGCTGGGACCTCTCCAAGTACTGTCTCGCGTGTGTTGACAGGGAGTGCTGTCGTCAGCCCCGAAAAGCGTGATGCTGTGCAGGACGCCATCCGCAAACTCAACTATCGCCCCAGTCACATCGCCCGCAGCCTGAAGACGCGCGTCACTTACAGCGTTGGGCTGCTCCTGAACGACATCACCAACCCGTTTTACAGCGCCATCGCCCGAGGTGTCGAAGACGAAGCGCATCGCCATGGCTACAGTCTGATCCTGTGCAATACCAGCGAAGACGCGGATCGGGAACAACTGTATCTGGAAGTGCTGCAAGACAAGCATGTGGATGGCATTATTCTAGGACCCACCGAGTCCAACCTGAGCTATCTGCGTGACCTCGCGCAGCGAATTCCGGTCATTCAGGTGGATCGCACGGTCGATGACATCGCATCGGATGCGGTCGTGGTCGATAACTTCGCTGGAACCTACGAAGCCACACGCCATCTTGTCGCCTGTGGTCACCATCAGATTGGCGTTGTGCGCTGGCGGCGCAGCATCAGCACGCTGGCAGAGCGCGAAGCTGGGGTGAGGCAGGCGCTGGCGGATCTGGATATTCCATACGAACCTGCATTCACCGCTGAGGCAGCGGGGTTAAGTTCGCAGGACAGCATGATTGCTGTGCAGCGACTGCTGCGTGTCCATCCGCGCCCAACGGCGCTGATCGCACTCAATAACCAACTGGGGTTGGGTGTGCTGGCGGCATGTCGTCAGCTTGGTGTGCGCATACCGGACGATCTGGCGTTGATCGTCTTTGATGACCTGGATGTGTTTTCGTTCTTTCAGCCGCCGATCACCGCCATCGAGCAGCCTGCCTATCAGATCGGCGAGCGCGCGATGCAGCTCCTTCTTGCGCGTCTCGTTGCTGAAAAGGACACCCCTGTCGAGAGGGTGATGCTGCCAACGCGCCTGATCGTCCGTCAGTCGGTTTAGCTTGTGTCCCGCGGCGAACGAAAGTGTCCGTCGCGTTCATAAAGTGGTTTGGATCATGAAAAGGAGAGCAGTATCGGCAAGAGGGAAAGCAATGAATACGGGCAATAAGACTATCGATGTCTCTATTCCAAGAGTTAAGGAGTTTGCTGATGATCCGTAAACTGGCGATTTTCGCCCTGGCACTAGTCCTTCTTTCACTGGCGATTGGCGTGAGCGCGCAGGATGATGGCAACTACACCATCGCCTTCGTCCCCGGCGTCAACCCCGATCCCTTCTACATTACGATGAGCGTGGGCGTCAATCAGGCGGCGTCCGACATGGGCGTGACCATTATCCAGCAGGACCCGCCGGATTTCAACGTCGCGGTCTCCGCGCCGATTATCGAGGCGTTGGTCGCTCGTGGCGACATTGACGCGCTGATCACTGCCCCGAACGACAAGGAACAGTCGATCCCCGTGCTCCAGGAAGCGTTCGATGCGGGTATCCCGGTCATCACGGTCGATACTTTCATCGGCGATGGCAACTACGCCGACGGCGAAGTCACCTTCCCGTTGAGCTACATCGGCTCCGACAACACGCAGGGTGGTTACATCGCCTGCCAGTCGCTGGCTGAGTCGCTCGGCGAAGGCGCGAAGATTTACATCCAGAACGTGCGCCCTGGCATCAGCACCACCGACCAGCGCGAAGATGGCTGCGAAGCTGCCGCCGCTGACTTCGGTCTGGAAGTCGTGCGTATCGACTACAACGAGAATCTCGCCGACAACGCACAGCAGCAGACTGCTGCTGTGCTGCAGGCAAACCCGGACGTCACCGGCATTTTCGCGACCAACACGTTTGGCGCGTTGGGCGCAGGCGCAGCGATTGAGAACGCAGGTCTCGCAGGTGCGGTTCAGGTCGCGTTGTTCGACGCCTCGGAAGAGAATATTGGTTACCTGCGTGACGGCACCGTCTCGCTGGTCATTGCCCAGAAGCCCTCGGACATGGGTTATCTCGCCGTCGCGCTGATGACCGGTTATCTCGATGGTTTCCAGAGCATCCCGAAGCGTATCCCGACGGGTTATTTTGTCTTCAATGCGGAAAACGTCGATGATCCGGAAGCGGCGCGCTTCATCTACAGCAGCAATGTTTCGGAAATCGCGCCTCGGTTTGACGAGAGCTTCAACCTGGCGTTCGTCCCCGGCGTCAACCCCGATCCGTTCTACATCACCATGTCGCGTGGTGTGAATGCAGCGGCGGCTCGTCTGGGCATGACCGTCATCCAGCAGGACCCGCCGGATTTCAACGTCGCGGTTTCCGCGCCGATCATCGAGGCGTTGGTCGCTCGCGGCGACATTGACGCGCTGGTGACCGCCCCGAACGACAAGGAACAGTCGATCCCTGTCCTTGAAGAAGCCTTTGAGTCGGGTATCCCGGTCCTGACCGTTGACACCTTTATTGGCGATGGCGACTATCTCAACGGCGAAGTGACTTTCCCGATCAGCTACGTTGGCTCCGACAACACGCAGGGTGGTTACATCGCCTGCTCGTCGCTGGCGGATGCGCTCGGCGAAGGCGCGAAGATCTATATCCAGAACGTGCGACCCGGCATCAGCACCACCGACCAGCGCGAAGATGGCTGCGAACAGGCAGCGGCGGATCGTGGTCTTGAGGTCGTCCGCATCGACTACAACGAAAACCTCGCCGACAACGCGCAGCAGCAGACCGCCGCTGTGTTGCAGGCGAATCCGGACATCACCGGCATTTTCGCGACCAACACGTTTGGCGCGTTGGGCGCAGGTGCGGCGATTGAGAACGCAGGTCTCGCAGGTGCGGTTCAGGTCGCGCTGTTCGACGCCTCGGAAGAGAACATTGGCTACCTGCGTGATGGTACCGTCTCGCTGGTCATTGCCCAGAAGCCCGCGGATATGGGTTTCATGGGTGTGATCGGGCAGGCGGCGCTGGCGCGCGGCGTGACGTCGTTCCCGGAACGTGTCCCGACCGGCTACTTCGTCTTCACGGCAGAAAACGTGGATGACCCCGAAGCAGCACGCTTCATCTATACAGGGTAACTCACGTAAGTTAGCGATTGTTTTTGTAGGGGCGCAAACCATTGCGCCCCTACAGACACCTCGACATTTTCTTATCTCAGGATTGACTTATGGCAGCAACAACAGCCCCCGCTCCTTCACGTTCCGCAGCGACCAGCCCAATTGTCGATTTTGTGGCGCGTGCGTGGGCGTATCTGTTCTTATTGGGAATGGTTATCTTTTTCTCGCTGACTGGACCAGGTTTCTTCAGCGTCCAGAACTTCTCGAATATTCTTGTCACCAGTACCCTGGTCGCGTTGATGGCAATCGGACAGACGTATGTCGTCATCACATCAGGCATCGACTTAAGTATTGCGTGGACGGTGGGCTTGGCTGCGGTCGTCAGCGCACGTACGATGCGCGACCTCAATAACGGTGGAATGCCCGTCGCTCCGGCGATGGCGATCGGCGTTCTTGTAGGGCTGGTGGTCGTCCTGATCCCTGGCTTCATCAATGGACTCCTGATCGGTCGCGTCAAAATTCCTCCGTTCATCGCTACGCTCGGCATGTACGGCATTGTGCGCGGCGTCGCATTCCTGCTGACGGATGGACAACAGGTGGTCGGGCAGCTCCCGGATGCTGTGCGCGATGTCCTGCGCGCCATCGGGAGCGGCAGCCTCGTCTACTGGATACCGGAGCAGGGCATCGCCTGGTTCGCGCGCCCGGATGATTTGCCGCCCGCCATCATCCGCGGTGTCGCGCCGCTGCTGCCTTATCCCGTGATCATCACGGCGGTGGTCGTCGTTATCTTCGCCTTTATCCTGGGGCGAACGCAGTTTGGACGCCACACTTACGCGATTGGCGGCAATGAAGACGCAGCCATGCGCGCGGGCATCAACGTCAAGAATCACATCGTCTGGATCTACGTCCTGTCATCGTTCACGGCGGGCATCGCGGGTGTTCTCTATCTCTTCCGCTTTACGTCGGGTGCGCCACAGGCAGGCGAAGCCGCGCTGCTGCAATCGGTGGCTGCGGTTGTCATCGGTGGTACAAGCCTGTTCGGCGGAGAAGGTAAGATCAGTGGGGCAGTCATCGGCGCGCTGATCATCGGCGTGCTGCAAACGGGGCTGGTCATCCTGAATGTCGATGCCGTCTGGCAGTTCATCGTCGTCGGCATTGTCATCATCGTCGCCGTCCTCGTCAACCAGTTGCAGGCGTATCTGGAGAGGTTGAAGGCAAATGCCTAACGCTATTCTTGAATGCAAAAGTGTCTCTAAACACTTTGGCGGCTTGACCGCGCTCAATCAGGTCGATTTTCATGTCGAACGCGGCGAGGTCGTCGCACTGCTCGGCGATAACGGTGCAGGCAAATCGACGCTCATCAAGTGCGTGTCCGGTGTCTACAAGCCGGAGCATGGACAGGTCTTCTTCGAGGGCAAAGAGATCACAAGCCAACCTCCATCAGAGATCCGCGACAAAGGGATCGAGACGATTTACCAGGATCTGGCGCTGGCGGGCAACCTGGATGTGGGCGCGAATGTCTTTCTGGGTAAAGAGAAGAAGAAGCAGTTGTTCGGTTTCATCGCCGTGACCGACGACGACTACATGCGCCATGAAGCGGCGCAACTGCTCGCTCGGCTGGATATCCACATTCCGTCGCTCAAGCAGAGCCTCGACAATCTGTCGGGTGGTCAGCGTCAGGCGGTCGCCATCGCCCGCGCGATGTACTGGAACGCTCGCCTCGTCATCATGGATGAGCCGACAGCAGCGCTCGGCGTGCCGGAACAGCGCAAGGTGCTGGCGCTCATCCGTTCGCTGCGCGACCAGGGTGTCGCGATCATCCTGATCAGTCACACGATGAGCGACGTGATGCAGGTTTCCGACCGCATCGTCATCATGCGGCGCGGCAAGGTGGCGGCGGACATGATGCGTGCCGACGCGACCGAGGAGCTGATCGTCAAGCATATCGTCGGCACGGTCGAAGGCGCGGCGTAAGATCCGTGAAGGGCGCGTTGGGGCGACCCATGCGTGGGCGACCCATGGGTCCCCCTACCTTTAATGGATGGTGCTTGTAGGGACGAGGCACACCTCGTCCGTGTCCGTGTAGGAGTTGAATTATGTCCCTTTATTCTCGTGAACACATTGAAAAACACAGCGTCGATCTTCAGCAGTTCGCCGGCTTTCGGCAGTCGGCGCTGCCGAATGGCATGCGCGTCTTCGACGCCTACAACACGTCCGGGCTGCGCTACACCATCCTTGTGGATCGTGGACTGGACATCTGGACGGCGGATTTCCGAGGGATGCCGCTGACGTGGGTTGCGCAGGGGGCACCGATGCAGCCCGACTTTGGGATGCCCTGGCTGCAGCAGTTCCCCGGTGGTTTGCTGGTCACCTGTGGGCTGACGCATGTCGGTCCGCCGGAGCGCGACGAGAAGACTGGCGAATTCCGCGATCTTCACGGGTTGTACACCCGGATGCGCGCCAGCGAGCCGAGCGTGGTGGGTACATGGGAAGGCGGCGAATATGTCATCCGGCTGACGGCGACGATTGCCGAAGGCTGGCTGCATGGCTATCAACTGCGCCTGACGCGCACCTATGAACTGAGCATGACCGCGCCGGAAATCCGGCTGCATGATGTCGTCACCAATCTGACGGATAAACCCGTGCCGCTCATGATGCTGTATCACTTCAACCTGGGGTATCCGATGGTGCGCGCGGGCACGCGGCTCGCCGCATCCGGCGCGACAGTGCCGCGCGACGAAGAGGCGCGGAAGGGCTTGGCGACCTGGGGGGAATACACTGAAGCGCAGCCCGGATATGTCGAGCAGGTCTTCTTCCATCATGTACAGGTTCAGGACGGTTGGACGGAAGCGGCACTCCTGACGGGTGATGCTTTGGCATTGGGCTTCCGCTACAATGCGGAGGCGCTGCCGTATCTGACGCAGTGGAAAAACCTGCGCCAGGGAATGTACATTCACGGCGTTGAACCCGGCAACTGCATTCCTGAAGGGCGGAACGCGGCGGAGAAGCACGGACGCCTGGATTTGCTCGGCGCGGGCGAGACGCGCGATATGGGGCAGATCACACTGACAGTCTACAGCGATGCAGATGAAATCACGCGCTTGCGTGGTCGTTTGGATACGCTGCGCAACACAGGAACTCCGGTGGCGGGGTTTGGGTTGACATAAGAGATAAGGAAGCACGAATGACGACAACACTGAGTCCGGGACGTTATCGCGGTTTGAAGGGCACGAGCAGCGCGCAGAATATCTTCAACATTCTCGCGTTCGATCAGCGCGGAAGTTACCGCAAGATGCTGCCGCAGGGTGCAACAGTCGAGGACGCCTTCCAGATCAAGCAGGAAGTCGTGGTCACGCTGTCGAATCACGTCAGTGCGGTGCTGCTGGATAACACCTATGGTCTGCCGAGCGCGATGCACATGCGCGGCGGCTGCGGCTTGATGCTGTCCATCGAAGAGAGCGGTTACAGCGGCGACGCGACGTATCGCAAGCTGGTGTTCGACGATGCCTGGACAGTTGGGAAGATTAAGCAGATGGGCGGGACGGCGGTCAAGCTGCTCGCCTATTATCACCCGGAGTCGGGCGCGCTGGCTGAAGAAATCGAAGAGGTGATCGCGGGGGTGATCGCCGAGTCTCACAGGTACGACCTGCCGCTGTTCCTGGAGCCGATGTCCTACAGCATTGACCCGGCGTACAACAAAGAGAGCGCCGCGTTTGCCGAACAGCGCCCGCGAGTCGTGGTCGAGACGGCGCGGCGGCTGGCGAAGCTAAAGCCGGACGTGCTGAAGATGGAGATGCCGCACGACGCCGCCTACCACACGGATCAGAATGCCTGGCGCGCTGCCTGCGAGGAGATGAGCGCGGCGGTGGATGTCCCCTGGGTCTTGTTGAGCGCGGGCGTTGATTTCGCCACCTTTGCAGATCAGACGCGCATTGCGTGCAGCGCGGGCGCGAGCGGCTGGCTGGCTGGTCGCGCGATCTGGAAGGAATGCGTCGTCATGTCTCCCGCCGAGCGCACGGCGTTCCTGACGGGCAAGGCGACCGAGCGCGTCGCGCAGCTCAACGAAATCGCCGATAAGCACGCCCGCAAGTGGACGGACTTTTACGCGCCGCTGGCTGGCGAAATGGGGTGGCACAAAAGCTACGAGGCGTAGAGCGCGAGCTTCGACCGGTCCTAAATTGAACAGGGCGCTGATGGTTCACACCAGCGCCCTGATTCCTGGGGTTTGCCTGTTCATCATCCCGCGAGGAGTGCTACGTTCACCATTTCGTTGGTGCCGATGGCGTCACGTAGGATTCCCACGTATTGCAGCGCTGCCTCGCTTGCCTCTTCCCCTGCCAGCTCCAGAAAATGTTCATAGCTTGCCAGCGCATCGTCGTACTGCATGTTCATGAACTGCGCGTCACCCAGCGTCCAGTAGAACACTGCGTAGTCTAGGTTGAGGGCGAAGACCTCGGATGGGATGCCGTTGATGGCAGTCGTCAGTTCAGAGATAGCGCGCTCGTAGTCGCCCTGGTTGAAGAAATACAGTCCCACGCGGTAAGCTGCGTTCGCCGAAGCGAAGGGCATCATCTGCCCAGGATCTGCGAGATCTTGTGCATGGGTGGACTGCGGCGTCAGAAACAGGATCAGGATGAGCAGCGCACACAGGACTGCGGCAATCAGCCATTTGTGCGGGGTGGGCTGCTGAGAAATGTCGGCTTCAGAATTCGTTTGTGCTGTCCAAGCCAGATGCTGCTTTTCGGCGTCGCGCACGATCTGTTTCCGATAGGCTTCGTGCCTGGTGATGTCGTTGCTGTTAAACATGATCTTTGTCTCCTACTTGCGTTTGCTTCCCTGAGCTATCCTCACTGTAGGTCAGTGCGGGATAGCGCTCACCGTCCGAGGCGGAGGGGCGAAGGAGGGAACATGGGAGGGAAAGGCATCTGGATCCCGTTGGTGTTACAATCAATAGGAGGACTGCTGCCGTCGAAGATGCTCACGAAAGGGAGAGCATGATGGTGCACAGCCGTTCGGAATCGAACCAGACGCCCTTTAGCTCACTTACGGAGCGCGAAGAAGACATCCTCAAGCTCCTGACCGAAGGGCGAACCGATCGCGAGATTGCTGCCAAGTTGGTCGTCGCCTATACCACCGTGAAGTGGTACAACCGCCAGATCTTCAACAAACTCGGGGTGAGCAACCGACGCGAAGCCATCGAGCTTGCTGAAAACCTGGGACTATTTGCGGCGGCTGATCCCGAAGCTGTGCCCAGACATAACCTGCCGTCCCAGACGACGCCGTTCGTGGGTCGCGGCAGAGAACTCGCCGATCTCAGCCGTCTCCTCGCGCATCCAACCAGCCGGTTGGTCACCATCCTTGCCCCAGGCGGCATGGGCAAGACGCGACTGGCGTTGACTGCGGCGCAGCAGCGGCTTCATCTCTATCGCGACGGCGTTTTCTTCGTGCCCCTGGTGGCACTGAACAACCCCGACGACATCATTCCGTCATTGGCACAACACCTGGGTTATCCCTTCCAACGCGATCAGCGGAGTCAGCAGCAGCAGTTGCTCGCCTATCTGAGCGATAAGCGCATGCTGCTAATTCTCGATAATTTCGAGCATGTCCTGGACGGCGCGCATCTGGTCAATTCTCTTCTGGAGGCGGCACCGCATTTACAGATCCTCGTCACATCGCGCGAGCGCCTGAACGTGAAAGTTGAAACGGTCTATGCGCTGGAGAGCATGTCATATCCACTGGAAGCGACAGAAAGACCGCTGGACTACGACGCGGTGCAGTTGTTCATCGAGTGCGCGCAGCGGGCGCGCCCGGATCATCCATTGACCAGTGTCGAGGAGGTCGTCCGCATCTGCCAATTGACCCAGGGAATGCCGCTGGGGATTGAACTGGCGGCGGCATGGCTCGAAGTGCTGCCCCCGCAGGAAATCGCCGATGAGATTGCGCTGAGTCTGGATTTCCTGAGTACCCGGATGCGCGACATCACGGAACGCCAGCGCAGTGTGCGCGCCGTTTATGAGTCGTCCTGGAGACGACTGACGGATGAGGAACGCAGCGCGTTTATGAAGTTGTCGGTGTTCCGCGGAGGCTGTACCCGGCGCGCGGCGCTGACGGTCGCTGGGGTCGGGTTGCAGACCCTGTCGGGACTGGTGGACAAGGCGCTGGTGACGTGGCTGCCGAATGAAGAGCGCTACATCACCCACGAACTGCTGCGCCAGTACGCAGCGGAAGCGCTTGAGGAAGCGGGACTTGCGGAAGCCCAGCGGGCATCCCACTGCGCCTATTACTCGGAGCAGATGGCTTTGCGCGAACGCGACCTGAAGGGGGCGGATCAGGTTGTGGCGATGCGCGGTATCGCCGCTGACCTGGAGAATGTCAAAGCGGCTTTTGCCTGGGCTGTTGAGCGCGAACAGCATGTTCGTGCCCTTCAAATCATTGGGAGTCTGGGGCTTTTCTACCATGCAAGCGGGCGACTCCATGAAGGACTCGACTTCATGTCCGCCTTTACGGACACCCTTCGGAACCGGCACGATACCGAGGCTCGAAGTTTGCTAGGGCGGGTGCTGTCCTGGATGGGGATCTATTGGAGGTTTGCCTGGCAGGGTGATCTGGCGGCTCCATCTTCGCGGGAAGCCTTAGCCATCGCCCGCGAGCAAAATGATCGTCAGCAGATTGCCCTTTGTCTTTGGCTACTGGCAATTGCTGATCATCGTATGAGTCGTGCCCTGGTCATTCAGAGTTGCGAGGAAACGATCAAGATCTGCTGCGAACTGGATGACAAGTATCTGATGGCTTTTGCATACAATTCATTGGGGTATTTTGCATCACCAGGCGATCTGGATGCCTGTCAGCGATGGACACTGGAAGCCGCGAGGCTGCGCCGCGACATTGGCGATAAGGTCGGGCTGACACGCTCACTCGTGAATCTCTCTGATCATGCCCAACGGTGTGGCTGGTGGGAGCAGGCTGAACAGTACAGCCAGGAATGTCAGACCCTTTGCGAAGAACTCGGCGACGTCCTTGTAATGGGTGTGAATCTTTGCAATCAGGTCGCCCACTCTCTTCACAAAGGGGATTTTGATCTTGCCGAAGCGCGTATTCAGTTCGGACTCCAGCAAGCCGATGTCGTCAAGAATCTGGCGAATGGGGAGTTGTTCCTGTTCGAACTCAGTCTGCTGCGTCTGCTGCAAGCCCGTTATTCAGAAGCTCTCAGACTGGCTCACGAGGCGCTGGACAAAGGTTCGTTGCTTACCAGTGACATGCAGCGGTACGAGCGGGGTTATCCATTCCTCGCGGTCGGCTGCGCAAACATTGGGTTGGGCGAGTGGCGGTCGGTTACTGAGTGCCTTCGTCCCGGCATGAAATGGGCAGCGTCAGCTCCGGTGGACGATGTCAGCCAACGCTACGGTTTGACGGGTTTCGCCGCGCTTTACGAGCACGAGGGACAGCCGGAGCGCGCCGTCGAACTGCTGTCGCTGGCGGTGAATCATCCGCTTTCGCCACCCTGGTGGGCAGAGCGCGAGCCGCTGACGATCAAGCTGATTGCCCAGCTCCAACAAGCGCTCACCCCCCAGGCATACGCCGACGCCTGGGCACGAGGTGCAGCGCTCGACCTGGACGCCGTGATTCGCGAACTGGTAGACGGCGAGACGAGCAATAAGACTTAGAGGGCGGGCGGAATGAGGTGTGGGGGCGCAATGCATTGCGCCCCTATTTTCCAGCTAGTCTAGCCTTCGTAATACTTGTCCAGATCGGTCAGCACGCCGTCGAGGATGTCCAGCCCTTCCTGGATCTGCGTCTCGGTGATGATCAGCGGTGGCGTATTGAAGATGTAGTTCCAGCGCACGAGCGTGCTGAGACCATTGTCCTTGAGCGATTTCGCCGCCATCTTCATCGGCTCGCTGAACGGCTTGTTGAACGGACTGAGCGGTTCGCGCGTGTCGCGGTTCTTGACCAGCTCGATGCAGTGATGCAGTCCCGCGCCCCGCACATCGCCGATGATAGGGTGCTTCTCCGCCAAGTCCATCAGCCCTCGCCGTAAGACCTTGCCGAGTTCGCGCGAGCGATCCACCAGATTTTCATCCCGATAGACCTCGATGGTCGCTACACCTGCCGCGCACGCCAGGGCATGGGCGCTGTAGGTCAGACCGCCATGCAGGACGTGATCGTCGAAGTAGGCGGCGATGGGTTCGCTGACGACGGTCGCGCCGAGCGGAATGTAGCCGCTGGTGATGCCCTTCGCCAGCGCCATGATGTCGGGCTGGCAGTCGGGGTAGTGGTCGATGCCGAACCATTCGCCCGTGCGCCCAAAGCCGCTCATCACCTCGTCGCTGATGATCAGCATGTTGTACTTGTTGGCGATCTCGCGCAGGCGTGTGTAGAAGGCGGCGGTCGGCTGCATGACGCCGCTGCTACCGCTGTAGCCTTCGATCAGGAACGCCGCGCAGAATTCGGGACCTTCCATCTGCACCATGTCTTCGATCTGGTCGCAGATGATCAGGTCGCCTTCTTCCTGGGTGCGTCCGCGATAGACCGGATTGCGATAGGCATACGGATCGGGCATACGCACGATCCAGGGGACGCCTGGCTCGTTCGCAAGACGGCGCGGGTCACCCCCGGCGCTCATCGAGGCGAAGGTCGCGCCGTGATACGACTTGTAGCGTGTGAAGATTTTCTGCTTGCCCGTGTAGAGGCGCGCGATCTTCATGGCGTTCTCGACCGCGTCGGTGCCACCGTTGGTGAAGAACGCCTTGCTCAAGTTGCCGGGGGTGACTTCTGCCAGCAGCTCGCCCAAGCGTCCACGCGGCTCGGTGGCGAAGCCTGGTTCGACATAGCAGAGTTTGGCGACCTGATCCTGAATCGCCTTGACGACGTGCGGATGACTGTGACCGATGTTGACGTTGACGAGCTGCGATGACCAGTCAAGATAGCGTTTGCCGTTGGCGTCGTAGATGTAGACGCCTTCGGCATGATCAATCGGGATCGGGTTCCAGCCACCCTGCGCCATCCAACTGGCGAGGGTGTTCTGCTTGTTCATCTGGACGATTTCGGTCGCATTTAGCATGATTTTTTCCTCAGGCGAGCAATCTCATGCCAATTGTAGCGTCCGATTCGATGCATCGCATCACTTCATGTCACTGCTCATAGCTTAAGTAGTATGCACCACGCTGCGTCGTCAGTTGGTCGAAGATGAGGACATAGGTCTTCATCCCGTCGAGCGAAAGTGCATTCACCTGATAGAGACAGCTTGAGAGGCGATAAACTTCGATTGCGCCCGCCTTGGCGATCAGCGTGTTTGTGTCTGGGCAATCGGCAACCGCCGCGATTTGTTCGGCAGTAACCTGGAGCAGCGGCACGCCCTGTGGTGAGTAGAGCACCAGCCCTCGCCCCTTCTCTCCATCATGCCCATAGACGATGACGGGCGCACCTGCGTCCCGGTAGTTGATGCGACCATCCGCCAGCGGCTCGACGACGGGTAGCGACAGGAGGGGTAAATCGGTGCAAGGCGCAATGACATAGTCATTCGGATCGAACGTAAATTCATCCAGGAGCGGACCCGCTTGCGCTTCTGCAAAATCGACGGGAAAGGCGCTGAGATCGAAGTAACGGATCGTGAACGGGCGATAGCTGGGGAGGTTCATGAAGATATTATAGGCGATGTTATATGACCCGGACCCGCCAACAGTAACGAGTGTAGCCTTATAAGCGAACGCGGTATTCGCGCCATCGTACAGCACCAGCTCAAAGAGATCATAATTCGTGCCGCCGAAGTTGTAGTCAGCATTTGTTGCGCTGACTGTGACATTCACGTTGAGATTGATCACCGTGCCAGCGCAATCTACGCTGATCGAATTGATCCCGTTTACGCTGGCGGTAGCGGCGAATGTTGGGACTGCCTGAAGCAAGCAGATGAGGAGGGCAAAAAGCCCAACGGAAACAGTTTTCGATTTCACAATGACCTCTAGTGGAGAGAGAGCAACTGGCAAATTGTTGATCTGTCTCACTATAGGTCATGTATGCGTCGAGAAGTGTTGAGGGCTGTACGGCCGCGCCGCACCCTAGCTGCCGAAGTTGGGATTGCCGAGCAGGCGCATGATGTAGATGACCAGCACCGCGCCGACCACGCCGCTTAACAGCCCGCCAAGCAAGCCGGCGCTCAGTCCCGGCGCGACCAGCCCGAAGACCATACCGCCGATTAAGCCGCCCGCCAGACCCAACCCGATGTTGCCGAGCGTGCCGTAGCCGCGCCCGCGCAGCAGCTTGCCCGCTGCCCAGCCGATGAACGCCCAGACCGCCAGGATGATGGCGAGATTCAAGAGTGAGCCAATCGTCGGCAGGATGACGAACAAGCCGATGATGGCGAGGATGATCAGAATGATAAACGGCATCGAGAGCCTCCTGTGCTCCAATTTGTAACGAGTAACGGGTGACGAGTCACGAGTCGAACCTGCGAAAGTCCACTTGTTACTCATGACTCATCACACGTTGCTATCTTCCTTGTCCTATACGCAGCTCCGCCGCGCGGGTTGCACAATCTCCCCGAAATCAGGGATGACGAAAGCAGCGGCTTGCCCGCATAATCGAAGGGTCGGATGAGGTAACTTGAGGAGATAAGTGCGTGAAACGATGGTTGATGCTGGCGATGGCTGGAGTGATGCTCTTGAGTGCTGGCTACATGGCAGCTCAGGAACCCGGCGTGATCTCGCCTGTCCTGGAAGCGCAGATGCTTGAGTTGGATCGTTGGACGGAAGCCGCCCGCGACCTGACGCCGGAGACCGCGGTGCCCCATGACTTCCCGACGCGCGATGAAGTCCGCGCGTACATCCGTGAAACGTATGAGGAAGAATTGACGCCAGAACTGGCAGCGCGTTCGCTGGCGTTTTACAACGCTGTCGGAATGCTGCCAGCGGGGGTTGACCTGACCGAACTCTACATCGAAGTACTGGGCAGCCAGGTCGCGGGGTTCTATGACCCGGACACGGGCGTGATGAATGTGATCCCGACGGTGGGCGATGACCCCGGCGAACGCCTGAGCCTGACCGAGCAGATCATCTATGTCCATGAATACGTCCACGCCTTACAGGATCAGGCGTTCGATCTCGACAATTTCGTCGGCACGGACGAACTGATGGATCACCCGGATCGCGCCCTGGCGTCGCTGGCGCTGGTCGAAGGCGATGCCAGCGCGGTCATGAACCTGTACACGCAGCGCGCCGCCGAAGCGAATCCTCTCGCCGCCCTCTCGCTCATCACCGATGGACTGGCGGCGGGCAACCTGCTGCCGCCGGGCGACATCCCCGCGCCGCTCCTGCGTGAGCTGATGTTCCCCTACGAAACTGGGCTGAACTTCGCCCTTTCGGTCTATCAGAGCGCCAATAGCTGGGATGCGGTCAACGCGGCGTTTGCCAACCCGCCGACGACCAGCGAGCAGATCATGCATCCGGATAAGTACCTGGCTGGCGAGGTGGGCGCAGAGGTTGAATTTGTCTCGATGGACGAGTTCATGCTCGATAGCTGGACGCAGCAGTGGGATACGGCGCTGGGCGAGTTTTACCTGGGCGAGCATCTGCGCCAGCATCTGCCACGCGCCGAGGCATTAGCGGCGGCGGCAGGCTGGGGCGGCGACCGCTTCCAGGTCTACACGAACACCGAGGGCGACGTGCGTTGGACGCTCAAGCTGATATGGGATACGCGCAATGACTCGTTGGAGTTTGTGACTGCCTACGATGCATGGATGCGGGCATATGCAGAGGCGAATGACGGCGAGATAACCTTCGGCGTAGACTACACCTGCGTGATCGCCGCCCAGACCATCTGCATCGGCGAGGACGAAGAGGGCGATATCATCACAGCCGCGCCGATGCCGGAGATAGCACACACGCAGATGGATGTGCAGATTCGCCCGGCAGAATAGGGCTACTCGATAGGCAGCCCTTCGCGCGCCATGATGCGCAGGGCGTTGGTGGATGGCGAGACTCCGGGGCGCAACTGGTAGTCGAACGCCAATCCGTCGTCGGAAATGTTGTCGGTAAAGTGATAGTTGAGCAGACCCGCGATGCTGGCGAGTTCCAGGTCGTGGGTCGAGATCAGCCCCATGCCGTGCCTGCCCATCAGCGCCTGAATGTAGGCACGGCTCCCCTGTAAACGCTCGCGGTTGTTGGTGCCCTTGAAGATTTCGTCGATCAGATAAAAGAGCGGCACCGCTTCGTCCGCCTTGAGAGCGTCCAGAATCTGCCGCAGCCTGCGCACCTCTGCATAGAAATACGAGTAACCTTCTGCCAGCGAGTCGTTGATGCGGATGCAGGCGTAGAGGCGCAAGGGCTGCACCTCCAGCAACTGTGCGCAGACGACCGCGCCCGCCTGCGCCAGCACAAGATTGCTGCCGAGCGTGCGCAGGAAGGCACTCTTGCCCGACATATTCGAGCCAGTGATGAGCACAACCTGCCCAGTCTGATCCAGGCGGAAGTCGTTGCATACACGTGTGTCGGGATCGATCAGCGGATGCCCGATTTGCGTCGCTTGTAATCCGCCGCCTTCCGTAATGGTCGGCTGCACATAGTCCGGGTTGAGGTGGGCGAAGATGCGCAGCGCCGCCATTGCTTCCAGTTCGTGCCACACGCGCAGCCAGCCGGGCAGGCGCTGGCGATACTCATCGCGCAGACGTGCCAGGCGATACGCATGGTACAAGTCCCAGGGCATGATGACATTGGTGAACATCCACAGGATCGGATTTGCCTGCAAACCGCCCGCCGCGATCACACCGAGCAGCTTGCGCAGCAGCCGCGAAGGGCGCTCATCGCCTTTGAACGGCGCGAGCATGGCATGCAGCCCTGGCTTGTGGGCTGTTTTCGTGTGTTCGAGGAAGGCGAAGACGCTGCTGAGGGCGGAATAGATGTCATGCTGCCCCATCGCCGTCGACCAAAGCGACTGCGCCGCTTTCGCCTTCGTAAACGAAAGCACCGCATATGCGCCGAAACTGAAGGCATAAAGCGGCGGCAGCAGCCCAAGCTGATTGAGTACCCACAGGAGTGCGGATAGAAGACACAGTGCGCCGAGCAGCGCCACGAAGCGCCCGGAGACGCGCGTGAGGTCGGTGCTTTCCAGCCAGTCCACAATGCGCTGGGTATCGCGAGGGCGCTCGCCAACTGCTGCGCCACCGCCGTTCAGCGCCAGGCGGTCGCACCAGAGCGGCGAAAGCTCGGCGAGCAGACTCTGACGTGCGTGAATCGCATCCGTACTGGTCAGCGGGTAAAGCAGCATATCGCGCAGTCGCGCGCTGCCCTGACGGCTGGATGTGGTATCGAGCAGGTGATGGAGTGAGCGCGCGCCGCTGATGTCGAAATCTGTCTCAAAAGGGTGATCGGAAACGATCGGGAATTCGGGAGGTTGCCGGATATTCGCCCAGTCCTGCGTTATACGGGCGCAGTTCGTGCGCTTGATCACCATCCAGGCGCGTGCGCGTCCCAGCCGCTGTCGCACGCGGTTGTGCCAGCGAACGAGCGCGGCGAATACCACGATAGTGACGACGATGCAGACGGCACTCGCGGCGGGCGAGCTGGCGAAGAAGAACGACGCCAGCAGAGCACCCATGATGACCGCGATCAGCCGCGCATTGCTGATGATCTGCTCGGCGGTCGCCAGTTGATTGCTGCGTGCAGAAATCCGGTCGATGTGGCGCGAAAGCAGCGTGTGGCGAGCCACACGAAGATCGTATGGCTCGCCAGTGGGGGATAAAGCAAACGTTATGGGCAGCTTCCTCGCTGTAAGGTGTAATTGATCTCGCGGACGTTGTCGCCGCTGGTCGATTCTGGCACCGCGTTGTCCGCATTGATCGTCAGGCGGATGGTATGTCCTGCGTTGTAGTTGGTGCTGATGGTGAATGGGATGGGACCCACATTCACCGTTTGCCCCGGCTGTATGATGCCGAAGCCGCCGGTCGTGCGACCCTGCTCCGTACCGTTCCAGGTATCGACCACCAGGACGGTGCCGCTGACGGTCGTCGCGGTGCTGCCCAGGTTGGCAACGTCGAAGAAGATGTTAAAGGTTTGTCCGCAGGTCGGGTCGCCTGCCGGGTCGAAGCGCCAGTTGCCCGCGACCAGATTGGCATTCGACGTCGGAACCGGTGTGGCAGCCGGGACGGTGGGCAGCACGGGCACAGGGGTCGGCGGCAGCGGCGTGGGCGGACCTGCCTCCGATGGCAGGTTGGTGATGTTGCCGCTGACATCGACCAGACCGCTAAAGACCCAACCTTCGCCGTTGTAATACCGAATCTTGTACCAGTCCCCCGCCAGATTGCGCGCCAGCAGGTCAACGGTCGTGTTTGCTGCCAGGCTGCCGATGGGTGGGTTGAAGTTTGTGCCGGGACCGCTGCGGACGTTGATGCCCTGTCGCGTTGTCACCGTCGGTCGGCTCGAAGTCGCGGTGGCGGCAGGCGCTGCCGGCGCGGTCGTGTTGGTGGGCTGCGCTTGTGATTGGGCGCTGGTGGCGCGCACCTGGGTCGCTCCGGCGGGCTGTGCCGAAGTCGGCGAGGGTTCTTCTGTCTGGAGCGCTGCTTCCGAGACGACGGTGACGCTGACAGCGGCGGGCGCGCTGCTCGATTCATCGGCGCGGAACGCCAGGACGTCAATGCTATGCGGACCCGGACCTGTCGCTGTCCACGTATCCGTCACGCTGAAAGCAGGCGCGCCCGCGTCGTTCGGTGCGTCAAAAGTGCGGGCAACCGCACCATCGATCAGCAGTTCGACACGCTGAATGTCTGAGCCTGCGTTGCTGATCTGCGCCTGGATCGGCACGCTGACGCCTTCGCGGTAAATGGCGTTCGGTTGTGGTGAAATGATCCGCACCACGGGAGCACCGCTGATCGCTGCGATTTCCTCGCCCACAGGCGATTGATTGAGGTTACAGCCGACCAGAAGCAGCGGAAGGCAGCACCAATAAAGCAGCTTGCGTGTGCTCAGTTTGGGCGAAAAGGGCAATCGCTTCATCGCTAGGATCGCTCCTCAACTGGGCGTTTTCTAATCCAAAGCGGAACTTTAACCTATTTCGCCCGTCTTTGCGAGCCGCTCAAGCTGACGGCTGGTCTCCGATTGCCCCGCTCTGCGCGCTGAACTGACCCATTTCCTGCACGTCTACCCGCACACCCTCCAGGCGTGATGGCAGGCGGTCTGCCGGAGCCAGCGCTTCATTGGGCAGCTTTTGATCGACCATGACGACCACCGCCAGTTCCGGCGTCGTCTCCCCTCGGCAGCAGGCATAGCCAACGCCGACGCCGATGACATGCGGCTTGCTCAGAAGATAATTCTCGTAGCGATGCTGCACGTACTCGACATGCTGCATGATGGAATCGTTCGGGGTTTCCGTCGGTTGTGAAGGACTCATACGAGGCTTCTCCTAGAACGTGACGTTCAGAATCCGCAATACGTTATCAATCGGATTGAAGATGGTCGCCAGATTCGACCCCGCAAACAACAGCCCAACGGCGCGGTTGTCGCTGGCATCGACGACCAGCGAACCGGAATCGCCCCCCTGACTCATTGAATTGGTGATGACCTGCCCGACAAAGCGCGCTGTTCTGACGCCCGCAATTGTGTTGTACGAGATGTTGACGGTTGCGTTGAGCAGCGTGACGCCCGCTTCCGTGAATTCGGTCGTGCGCCCGCTTTTGCGCACGCGCATTCCCAGGGTCGCCGGTTTCGTCCCGCTGATCATGCCGATGTTCCGAATGTCATCGCTGAACATCGCCGCGTCAAGCGGGCGCGCCAACGCACAATCGACCAGATTATCCGGGGCGGCTTGCGCACGCGCGGTGATGATCGTCGGTGCCGGGGCGATGACGACATTCTGCGCGCTTGCCGCCTGCACCAGCGATTGGGTGGTGACGCGGCGCTGCGAACCGGAGATCGCCGCCAGCGCGTTGACGAACTGAACGATCAGTTCCAGGCAGCCGCCGTTCCCAGAGGTAGGTGGTTGTGTCGGTGGGGGCGGTGCGGGCGGCGGTGGAAGCGGCGAAGGCGGCAGCGGTGGCGGGGGAATGGGAGTCGGCGGCAGGGGCGGCGGTGGCGTGGGCGGCGGGGTGCCTCCGACCAGGATATCGCCGCCATTGTCTGTGTCGTCGATGTAGCGCAGACGCACGTAGCGTTCGAGCCGCGCGACAAGATCTGCCGGGTTCTGCCCGCCGTCCATCGCAGCAGGCTGTAAGATCACATCGCCGATCTGGGCATCGTTGCTGTTGGCAAAGACGTGATTGTTGGAGAGCAGGAGCCGCTCGCCAGTGTTTTTATCGCGGACGACCGCGCCGAGCGTGCCCGCCGTAACCTGAAAGTGCCCGATACTGACTCCACTGGGGATGACCGGGCGATAGCGTGCGCGCCCGCCCTGGAAGGCGCGCAGAACGCCGACTTCGACGACATCGGTGCGCATCCCGTCGATCTCTTTGGGGACGATGTCCGCCGGCGTTAGCGCTGCCAGCGGTTTCTTCTGTTCGACAAGGACGACGACAGAGATTTCGTCGGTCACGACACCTTCTGACTCTTTGAAGCCAACCGCGACGCCGACGACGTTTGACTTCGTCAGCAGATCATCCTGGACGAGTGCCTGCGCTTGAAATGCTTGATCCGTAGACATAAAAGAATTGTCCTTGTCAGCAGCGAACGAGTTGATTTTATCACGATTTGCCCGATAGCCTCGTGCGCAGCATCCCTACGTCTGTTGTGATGTCATGCGTTAAGCGCGTATTCATCCCGATTAGGTTGGTGTGTGGTAGAGTCAATCATCGTGCGCGCTTCTTGAAGGGTGTAATGTCGATGATGTGGGGTCGGATTGCAGCGCTGGTCATGGCTGGCGTTTTACTGGCGGCGTGCCAACCGGCTGCGCCGCTGCGAACGGTGACACAGGGTGATGTGGCGGCAGAATACAGCTTTTCAGAGTCTGGGACTTTTGAAGAGGGTGGCTATGACGATGCAACCCTGCGTGTGCGTGACGGGGTGTATCGCATTGATGTGCGGCAGGGGAATGGCGAACTTTGGTGGGGGCAGTGGGGCGATACCTACGGCGATTCCATCGTTCAGGTCGAGGCGACTCAGACGACTGAACGCAACGAAAACGCCTATGGCGTGATGTGCCGGGTGCGCGGGACGGTCGGGCAATCGCTCGACGATGCCAACGCCGAAGACATAGCCACCGCCGAAGCCGCGCCGTCTGATGAAGCGGTGACCGCTTCACCAGAAGCAGCGACCGCAGACCCAGAGGCAGCGGATGCCACTGCTGAGGCTACCGAATCGGCAACCGAGGAAGCAACCGAGGAAGCGACGGCAGAGACACCGGACGCGGCGAGCGACGCGACCGAAGAGCCTACCTTTGGCGGCGGCGATGGCTATCTGTTCCTCGTGCAGGGCACGGGCGCATATGGCATCTTCGTGGCGCGCGGTCGGGCGCTGACGCCATTGGTCGATTGGACGACGAGCGCTGTCGTCAACCAGGGGCGCGAACGCAATACCCTGCGCGCGACGTGTGTTGGCGATTACCTTGCGTTTTCGATCAACGGGCAGCAGGTCGCGCAGGTGATCGATGCGACGTATCGTGAGGGGCAGGTCGGGTTGGTGGCAAGCGCTGCTAATCGCCTCGGCGTGACCATCGAGTTCGATAATCTCACGGTCTTCGCGGCGGGCACCCCCTAAGCCGGACTATGCGGTACGAAATGCATCTTTATGTGCCTAAGACGGGGCGGCTGACCCCGGCGATGATGGAGTGGCTGTTCCAGCACGGGCAGCGCACGGATGCCCCAGAACCGTACTGGCCCGTGCGCCGCGTCAAACCGCGCCCGTTGGCGCGGATGCTGCTCCAGTTCGACCCGACGTTGATCGCCACGCCTGGGCATGGCGAAGATGTCGAGCTGCAATTCCCGATGCCGCAGCTCGACCTGACGCTGCATGTGCATGATCGCGGGGTCATCCTGTTTTTCCCTTACACGGTCGATACGCTGGTGCGCGTCGTCCTGGGCATCGCTTACACGTATATCCGCTACCTTTACGACACAGCGGGCTTCTGGAGTTACGATCCGCAGTTGAACGTGCTGTCTTATGGCGACGATTTCAACTCAATCGACGAAACGGTTGCCCTGATGGAAGCGCTGCTTCCGCGCATGATCCAGGGATAGGCATCACTGCGAGGGCACCTCCTGCCTCAGAAGAACAGGTAGCGACCGCGAAGGCACAATGGGCGCGAAGACCTGGTATGGGTTCTTCGCGCTCTTCGCGCCGTCGCGGTTCAAGCTGCCGATCCTCATCATTCCCATGTCCTTTTCGCACCTATACTGAAATCAGTTGACCCGACTCATCCCAGGATGGATGCACGATGTATACGCTGCCCAATACCTGCCCGCGCTGCGGCGAAGCGATCCAGAAAAGCGGACGCAGCGGACTGCTGATGTGCGGTCAGTGCGGCTTCATCCCCGGCATCACACAACTGGATGCCGCGCCCCAAGCCGAAGTCTTCGCGTTTGCCGATCTGGGGGGCGAGGACGCGGACGTGAGCAGCCCGGTTGAGCTTCCGATGCAGATCACCTATCGCGGTGACCTGACGCTGCGGGCGCGCTCGTTGTATCAGGATGGTGTGGCGGCGGCGGCGCGCGGGGCAGTTGTTCAGGCGCTGGATCACTTTTTCGACGCACTGGGCATAGAGCCGGAGTTTGTCGACGCGCACATGGCGATTGCGCGCCTGAGTTCCGATCCGGCAGTGCAGCGTGAGCATCTCGATGCCGCGCTGGCGTACGATCCTGGCAACGCCGAGGCGCTCCGCCTGTGGATGCTGATGCGCGGCGAGCTTTCGGCGGAAGGTGCCGCGCGGGCGGCGCGCGGCGATGCGCCAGACGTGCGGACTGCGGATGCGCCAGTCGCGGCACAGTCGGTCGCGCTGCTGTGCCCAGTGTGCAGCGGGCATATGACTGTGGACGATGATACTGGGCGTACGACCTGCCGCTTTTGTGGGCATGTCGCGGCGGCACGCGAGCGCGCAGAGGTTGGCGGGCGTTCGCTCGGCGCAGCGCTGATCGCGCGCAAGGCGGAGCCTGTTCGCTGGGTGATCGGAGAGCGTCTGCTGCACTGTAATGAGTGTGGCGCGGAACGCACCATCCCGGCGACCACGCTGTCGATGGAATGCCCGTTCTGCGGTTCGAACCAGGTGATCGAGACGGATGCCATAGGGTCGTTCATCCAGCCGGACGGATTGATTCAATTCGCTGTTGATGAACGCTTCGTCGTCGCTGCGCTCAAGCGCGCGCTCGATGCCCCGTTGGAAAAGCTGGCAGGAATGCTCGACGACAACCGTGTCAGCAGCGCGATCATCGACGCCATCTACGTGCCGTTCTGGGTCTTCGACGTCATCGTCAACCTGCGGCGCACCGTGGTTGATGTCCGCATGGATCAGATTGGGCGTTTCGGGGGGCAGCCTGTTCAGCCCCGTGAGGAAACGTTCAGCGATGCGCTGTTTAACCTGCCGATTCAGGGGATCAGGGAGCTGGACGAAGACTTGATGGAGCGCATCACGGGTTATGACTTCAGTCGTGTACAGCCCTATGAACCGGGTTTGTTGGCGAAGCAGCCCGCCTCGCTTTACGATGTCGATTTTGATGCGGCGTCTCTCAGCGCCCGTTCACGCGCATCCCAGACGATGCGCGACAAGCACCAGCTCCCCGACACAGAGCGTAAGGGATCTGTGAGCGTTTTTGCGCACGTTCAGAGCATGTCGTTTAGTCTGCTGCTGCTGCCGGTTTTTGTCGTGACGATGAAAGAACGCGATGGCGACCGCCGTGCCGCCCTGGTCAATGGTCAGACGGGCGCGGTCGCGCTGGGAAAGACGGAGAAAAGACGGCGTTAGTACAAGGAGAGAGCGAAGGTTCGAACAAGGGGCTTAAGCCCCTTGTTCGGGTGCCACGTTCACCTCGTGGGTGTAGGAGGGTCACGTCTACACAACGCCGGTTTGGCGGAGCCGCTCGACTTCTTCCTCCGATTTGCCCAGCAGGTCGCGCAGCACGCCGTCTGTATCCGCGCCATGCTGCGGCGGTGGGAACGCTGAGTGCGGCGGTGTCGCGCTGAACTGCACGGGCATCCCGACGAGCGGCGCCTGCGTGCCCGTCGCCAGCGTCACGATATCGACCAACCCACGCGCCTGGACATGCGGATCGCTGAGGATGGTCGGGATGCTGTTGACCGCGCCACACGGCACGCCCGCCGCCAGGAGCGCCGCCACCCATTCGCCACTGGCGCGCGCCGCGAACGCGGTGCTGAGTTCCTCGACCAGCGCGTCACGATGCTGGACGCGCGCTGGATTGGTGGCGTAGCGCGGATCGCCGCTCAGTTCCGGTCGCCCGATGACTCGGCAGAGCTGTGCGAACTGGCGGTCATTGCCGACGGCGACGGCGAACGCTCCATCGCTCCCGGAGAAGGTCTGGTAGGGGACGATGTTGGGGTGAGCGTTGCCATAGCGCGCCGGCGCTGCCCCGCCGATCAGCGCATTACTCGCCACATTGACGAGCGCGGCGAGGGCGGTATCCAGCAGCGCGACATCCAGGTGCTGCCCCTGCCCGGTCGCTTCGGCGTGGCGCAGCGCCGCGAGGATCGACGTGCAGGCGAACAGCCCGGCGATGACATCGGTGATGGCGACGCCGACTTTGTATGGCTCTCCTTCGGCGGGACCCGTGATCGACATCAAGCCGCTCATCGCCTGGATGACGAAGTCATAACCGGGCTGCTCGCTGTAGGGTCCGGTCTGCCCGAAGCCGGTGATGCTGCAATAGACCAGAGCGGGATTGAGAATCGACAGGTCGTCATAGCCCAACCCGTACTGCGCCAGATTGCCGGGCTTGAAGTTCTCGACGATGACATGCGAACCGCGCGCCAGCTCGCGGGCGATGGCGCGCCCTTCATCGGACTTGAGGTTGAGCGTCATGCTGCGCTTGCTGCGATTGGCGCACAGGTAGTAGGCGCTCATGCGGTCGGCGGGGTCACCTGCCCAGGGCGGTCCCCATTCGCGGGTTTCATCGCCGCGCGCCGGCTCCTCGATCTTGATGATCTCTGCGCCCATGTCGCCGAGCAGCATCGTGCAGTAGGGTCCCGCCAGCACGCGCGAAAAATCGAGGACACGGACGCCTGTAAGTGGCAGCATGATAAGGGCAGCCCTTTGCCGAAGTTATGTGCGCAGTGCGAAGTGCGTGGTGCGAAAATACGGGTACGAGCTTGTTCGCACTGCGCACCACGCACGCCATTAGAGCGGCATCAACCCGTAAGCGGCAGCCAGCACCTGGATCGGGTGCACGGAGCGTGCGCTGGTGGCGTGCGTGATCTGCCAGCGGCAGGTTTCGCTGTCGCAGATGACGGGCTTATCGACACCGTTGGCGCGCACCTGGTCAAACAGCGGCTTGCCGACATCCATCCCAATCTGATACTTCTCCGCCTTAAAGCCATAGGTTCCGGCGATCCCGCAGCAGGCGGCATCCGCCATCCGCACGCGCAAGTCTGGGATGAGGTCGAACAGATCGAGGGCGGGCTGCCCGATGTTATGCGCCTTCTGCTGGCAGGGCGCGTGGTAGATGAGGGTGTCGCTGATGCCGGGCAGCGCTTTGAAGTCGGTCCGCAGTTCGCCTTTTTCATGCAGCAGCAGCAGGAATTCACTCAGGTCGTAGACGTGCCGCCCGACAAAGTCGCGGTCGGGATGTTCCAGGCGCAGGATTTCGCGGTAGTCGGACTTGAGACTCAGCGTGCACGATGTTGACGCACCGACAATCGGGATGCCCTGGCGCGCATAGGGAGCCAGCCAGGACACATTGCGTGCGCCATGCGCGCGCGCCGCATCGAATTCACCGTTGCTTTGCATCGGCAGTCCGCAGCAGTTCTGTTCGGGCAGCACCACGTCATAGCCGTTATGCGCCAGGACGAGCACCGCCGCCTTGGACGCCGCCGTGTCATAGTAGTTGCCTGCGCAGGCATGGAAGTAGGCGACCTTGCCGCGCACGGGTGCGCTGGGCTGCGGTTTATGACGCGCGAACCATTCGCGGAAGCTGGTGAACTCCCAGGATGGCAGCGGCGCGTCGCGGTGGATGCCGATCACTTTCTCGACGATGATGCGCGCTGGGCGGATGCTCTTGCCGAAGTTGAGCAAGGGTGCGAATTTGTGCCCCCACTTGCCCATCAGCTCTGAGCGACCGAGCAGCCGGTTACGCAGCGGTATCTTGCCGTCGTACAGGCTTTCGCGGGCGCGGGTGTTCATCTCCATGATCTTGACGCCGTGCGGGCAGACCATCGTGCAGATGCCGCACCCGGAGCAGTAATCGACGCTCTTATCGGGCGATTCGTCGCCGCGCTCGCCCGTCATGCGGAAGCGCTGCGCCTGGGGACCGACCGTCTTGGGTCCGGGGAAGAGTTCCGTGACGGGGGCGACCGGGCAGGCGGAGGTGCAGATATTGCATTTGACGCACAGGTCGGAGGTGAATTCGACCTCGTGATAGTGTTCGTACGTCTCGAACAGTTGGATCGGGTCAGACATTGGAAATGCCTATCGCTCTTTCTAACCTACTCCAGCGCTGGAAAGGAACTCCGTCACGGTCTGCCTGAAGCCATCCCAGTCTTCATCGTGGATGGGGTGCCCGGTCTCGAACATGACCAGACGCCCGCGCGGCGTCCGGCTGATCAGATTTTGACCGTATTCCTGAGGATTCAGCGAGTCTTGTGTCCCCAGCATGAGGAGGACGGGCGCGCTCATGTCCTCCGCGCGGCTCAGGCTGACATCGCCGCCAGAGTCGATCATCGATTTGAGCGCGGCAATCCACTCCAGGGCAAACCCATCCGGGTCGCTGATCCGATGAAGCCGTTTCTCGTCCTCGGTCATCCATGTCGCCGGGTAAAGGCGCTGGACGAATGGGCGCATGTTGGGTCCGAAGTATCCTACCGCACCCCAGGCGATCACCGAGAGGGTGCGTTCTGGAGCCGTCCCACCCAGGATGAGCGCGATCTCGCCTCCATCGGAGTAGCCGAGGATATGCGCGCGGGCGATGCCCAGGGCGTCCATCATGGCTAAAACGTCGTTGGCATCACGATGGTAGAAGTCGTGAGGGAAGTCGCGCGGTTTGGGCGTGGATTGCCCGTATCCCCGCAGGGTGGGCGCGATGACCTGGTAGCGTTCGCTCAGAAGGTTGATCACCTGTGGGAGATGGGCTTCCGGTGTGCCGAGCAGACCATGCAGTGCGATGAGAGGTTCGCCCTGCCCCTGGATGTGGTAATGCAGGCGCGCGCCGGTGGTGGTTTCGACAAATGGCATGTGAAAATCCCTGAGGTGGGCGTACATGGGCACGCCCTACGGCAATCATTCTATTCTACCGCGCGGGGTCGATTGCTGGCGATTCGGGTTTTGCCTTGTTTCGACCTGTAACATCGCCAAGCGAGACGCCAAGCACGATCAAGCCAATGACGCCAAGCGTGCTGTAGACGACAAACGTCATGACGTGATACAGGATGCCGAGCGAGAGCGCGTCGGCTGCCGATAAGCCCAGCGCTTCCCCGCCAACGCGCGCCGCTGCCTGGAACGGTCCCACCTGGGCGATGGTGGTTGGGATGGCGATACTCAGGGCAATCAGGCAGACGCTGAGAAGGCTGTTCAGCCACATGTCAATCGGCGGCAGGTCGAAGGCGCGCTGGAGCGCATAGTAGCCGCTGAATGAGAAGATCCATCCGATGACTGTCCAGCCGAGGATGGCGAACGCGCCGCGCAGATGCGTCAGCGGCTCCAAGCCGAGCAGGATGTCGTGGAGAATTCGGCGCAGGGGGAGCCGTTTGACCAGCGGGAAGATGCCTTCGACGATGTCGAGCAGGCGTTCCGCCGCAGCGGGGAAACGCGCCAGTACAAGGAGTACCACGAAGGCGATCAGCGCGCCTGCTCCGAACAGAGTCGCGCTGGTGGTCGCGATCTCCGGTGCCTGTGGGACGCGCGCCAGCGAAAACGACAGGATGACGACGACCAGCACCGTGTCGATCAAGCGCTCGACGAGGACGCCGGTGGCGGCACTGACGAACGGGACGTTATAGCGTGTCGCAAGGGCGGCGCGCGCGACTTCGCCCACGCGCAGCGGCAGGAAGTTGAGCATGAACATGACATTTGAACTGTGGAAGGACTGCGCGAAGGTCAGCTTCCACCCCAGCAGCGCCTGCCAGCGCATCCCACGCGCTGCTAACCCAGCGACGATGATGAACGCGAGGAGTACCAACCACACCGGGTCGGCACTGCTGATGCGCTCGCCGACACCGTCAAGGGGGACATCGCCGACAGCAACGGCAAGGACGACGACGCTGACGACGACACTGGCGAGGATGAAGACTATCTTGCGCATGGGCGGTGATTTCTCCACAACGACACATCGCCCTATTCTACAGGACAAACAGTCAGCGCAATGTAATCGTGGGTTAATGAAGGTGCGGTTTACTCGACGTGATCGTTCTCAAGATGAAAGGATGCACGATGCAGAAGATTTGGGCAGCGCTGATGTCGCTGCTGCTGCTCGTGGTCGCCGCCTGCGCACCCGCCAGCACGACCCCGACCGCCGACGACCTCACCGCGCCGACGCCGACGGCAGAATCGGCGGGCAACGCGGGTGTTGGGGCAGCCAGCCAGACGGTTTCGTGGCTGAGTCTGCCGCTGGTGAATGCGCGCACGGGGGAGACCTTCACATTTGCCGATTTCAGCGGCAAGACGGTGCTGGCGCGCGCCGTCGGCACCTGGTGACTGACCTGCCGTATAGGTCAGCGCAGTTGGCGCGACGAAGTGCTCCCGCAGGTTGATGCGGAAAATGTCGTTTTCGTAACGTTGGATGTCGATACCAACAACAGCGCCGCGTCGTTCGCACAGTACGCGGATGACAACGGCTTCCCCTGGATTTTCGCGGTTGCCACGCCAGAACTGATGCGCGAGTTAAGCGACCAGTTTGGCGCGGGCGTGACGATCCCACCGACCGAACCGCAGTGGCTGATCCGCCCCGATGGCTCGATTGTCGGCTTGATCAGCAGCAATTCGGCAAACAGTCTCGTGAGTTTGATCAACGGGACGTGAAATTCAGCGACAGTACCCCGTAAGCGATGCGTAATCTCATTCATGTTGACTTCTCATACGTTCGTTTGTTTGTGAGAGGTCAACATGATACGAGTATCGGTTCTGTTTCTGGCGGCGCTAACCTTCCTGAGTGCCTGCGCGCCCAATGTGTCGGAGGTTGTATCGCAACCCACAAATCCGCCGTCAGCCGCCGTTGAAGCAACGACTGTCCCCACGCTTGAACAGCCGACCCTTGTAGAGCCAACTGCCATTCCCCCGACTGCGACCCCCACACAGAACCCGCCGACCCAGGCACCGCCACCCGCAGCGGCGACCACCTGGCGCGATTTGCCGCTGGTGAATGCACGGACGGGCGAGTCTTTCACTTTTGCCGATTTCAGCGGTAGGACGGTGTTGGTGCGTGCGATGGCGCAGTGGTGCAGCAACTGCCGGCAAGGGCAGACTAACTGGCGCGATAACGTACTGCCCCAGGTCGATGCTAACAACGTTGTCATCGTCAGCCTGGATATTGAGACCAACAGCACGGCGGCGTCGCTTGCCCAATATGCCGATGGCAATCAGTTTCCCTGGCTGTTTGCGGTCGCATCCCCCGATCTGGTGCGCGAACTTGTCGGCGCGCTCGGCAGCACGGTGCAGGTGCCACCCAGCGAGCCGCAGTGGATCATTCGCCCTGATGGCACTCTGACAGCGCTGCTCACGGATCGTTCAGCATCTGGACTGGTCAGCGCCATCAACAGCGCGTCCTGATGGCGTAAGCCAGCGGTTTAGCGCGCAAGACCTTTAGACCTTCGCTAGCGCTTTGTGCCATTCGGTGCTTTGTTCGTAGGCGTGCGCGGCGCGCAGCAGCACCTCTTCGCTGAAGGCGCGCCCGATGAGCTGCAAACCGATGGGCAGCCCCGCGCTGTCCGTCCCGCATGGCAGGCTGAGTCCTGGTACGCCTGCCAGCGATGCGGGCAGTGTGAAGACATCTTCGAGATACATCTGGAGCGGGTCGTTGGTGTTCTGCCCGATCTTGAACGCCGTGTGGGGTGTAACCGGTGCCGCGATGACATCGACCTGCGTGAATGCCTTCTCGAAGTCCTGCTTGATCAGCGTACGCACCTGCTGCGCTTTGCCATAGTAGGCGTCGTAGTAGCCTGCTGAGAGCGCGTAGGTGCCGAGCATGATGCGCCGTTTGACTTCGGGACCGAACCCCTGCCCGCGCGTCGCCTTGTAGGTATCCCACATCTGCCCTTTGTCGACCTTGGGTCCAAAGCGAATGCCATCGTAGCGGGCGAGGTTGGCGCTCGCTTCTGCCGGAGCGATGATGTAGTAGACGGGCAGGCTGTAATCCGTATGCGGCAAGCTGATCTCCACCGTCTGCGCCCCCAGCGACCGAAGCTGGTCAATGGCGGCGAGGATGGCATCCGAGGTGTCTTTTTGCAGCCCTTCGATGAAGTACTCTTTCGGCACGCCGACCTTCAGACCCTTGATCGATTTCGTCAGCGCGGCGGCGTAATCCGGCACATCGAGCGCCATGCTGGTCGAGTCGAGCGGGTCATGCCCGGCGATGACCTGGAGCAGCAGCGCCGCGTCGGCAACCGTGCGCGCCATCGGACCGATGCAGTCCAGCGATGAGCCGAACGCGACCAAGCCATAGCGCGAAACACGCCCGTAGCTCGGCTTCAGCCCGACGATGCCGCAGAAGCCCGCTGGTGTGCGTACGCTGCCGCCTGTATCGGTTCCCAACGCGCCCGCCGCCATGCACGCCGCGACCGCCGCCGCGCTGCCGCCGCTGCTGCCCCCTGGCACGCGCGTGGTGTCCCAGGGGTTGCGCGTGATCTGGTAGGCGCTGTTTTCGGTGGACGATCCCATCGCAAACTCGTCCATGTTCACTTTGCCAAGCATGACCATGCCGGCTGCTTCCAGACGCTGCACGACCGTCGCCGTATAAACTGGCACATAGCCATCGAGAATTTTCGAGCCGCAGGTCGTCTGGACGCCGCTGGTCGAAAGCACATCCTTGATCGCCAGCGGGATGCCGAGCAGCGGTTTGTCCTCGCCGCGCGCGCGGGCGGCATCGGCGGCTTCGGCATCCTTCAGCGCGCGTTCCGGCGTCAGCGTGATATAAGCGCGAATGCTCGGTTCGAGCTTTTCGATACGCGCGAGGTATGCCTGCGTCAGTTCGACGGCGGAGATGGTTTTGTCACGAAGCTGTTGCAGCGCGTCGGTGATGCTGAGTTGGGTCAGGTCGGTCATGGGTCACTCGTCGTCATAGACAGGTTGGGGGAAATGCTGGCGCGGAGTATAGCACAGCCCATGCGCTGATGCCGATATGCTGATCATGCCCCTTTACGGCAGGCGAAAGCTTGCGTAACCTTGTCACATTCTGCTCGTAAGATACGGCAATCGAGAGCTATGACGATCTATACCGATGACCAGCTTCAGGCGCTCATGCGCATTGGCAAAATCGTGGCGACCACCCTCAAGATCATGCAGGACGCCGTGCGTCCGGGCATCAGGACGGAAGAACTGAATGAGATCGGCGCCCGCTACCTTTACAAGCAGGGCGCGACACCCGCTCCGATTGCCGATTACCAGTTCCCGGCGGAGACCTGCATCAGCATCAACGAAGAGGCGGCGCACGGCATTCCCGGACGCCGCGTGGTTCGCCCTGGCGATCTGGTCAACATTGATGTCTCGGCAGAGCTGGGAGGCATTTATGCGGATACCGGGGGAACCGTCGCGGTACCGACCGCCAGTCGCGAGGCAGAACGTCTGATGCAGCATACGCGCGCGGCGCTGGATGCGGCGTGTCACGTGGTGACGGCGGGCAAACCGCTCTCGGTCATCGGACAGGCGGTGGAAAGCGTGGCGCGTAAGGGGGGCTACAAGGTGATTCGGGAGTTGGGCGGGCATGGGGTGGGCTACAGCCTGCACGAGGAACCGCGTAACATCCCGAACTTCCACACCCGGAGTGCGCGTACGCAGCTCGTCAACGGGATGGTGTTGACGATTGAGCCGTTTCTGACGCGCGGGTCGGCGCACATCTACGAGGATGAAGATGGCTGGACGCTGCGGACAACCCATCACACGCTCGCCTGTCAGTATGAACATACGGTGGTGATTACCAGGGGCAAGCCGATTCTGGTGACCGCGCTGTAACGACAGTGATGAGTCACGAGGGAAGGGTGACGAGTTCAGAAGTTCTGGAGAACGGACGCGCTATGCGCTCGGCGAGCGCCTTTGCTGAATTGCCTCATCACGCACTTCGCATCACGGATCACTCCGCAGGATTTCTTCCACGCCGTCAGGGTCTTCGGTGAAATCCGGGTATTTGTGACAGAACTCGTCCCACAGCTTGCGTACTTGCGCCAGGATTGCCGGATTCCGCGTCAGCGAGACAATCGCGACGATGTTGTTGTATTCATGGCGTGCCTCGCGCAGATGTTGGGTCTGGTCGTCCGGCGCAGCCTGGATATCGCTCATGAGGAGTCCTCTTGGCGAGTGCGAATCTTCTTGGGGAAAGTCTACACGCGGGGAGGGGCTTGTTTCAACAGCCAACTTTTCATCCACCATTCATGACCCCCTTTGCGCACGACGAACTACAATCCGCCCTAGCAACCACACGATAAGGAGTCACGACACCATGCAATATCGTCGCCTGGGAGACGCCGGGATGCGCGTCAGCACCATCGCGTTTGGCGGATGGATCAATTATGGCGAGGGCAAAGTCGCGGCGGATGAAGCGCGCCGCGCGGTCATCCGCGCCTACGAGAACGAAATCAACTATTTCGATCTCGCCGATATTTACGGGCGGGGCGAAGCAGAAAAGCAGATGGGCGCGGTCCTCAAGCAGTTCCCGCGTCACACGCTGGTGATCGCCACCAAGGTCTTCTGGCCCATGAGCGACGACATCAACGACCGAGGCTTGTCGCGCAAGCACATCATGGAGAGCATTCACAAGAGCCTTCAGCGCCTGGGCACGGACTACGTGGACATCTACTTCTGCCATCGCCCGGACTCGGAGACGCCTGTCGAGGAAACGGTGCGGGCAATGCATGATCTGGTGACACAGGGGAAAGTGCTGTACTGGGGAACTTCGGAATGGTCAGGCGCGCAAATCAGCGAGGCGCTGGCAGTCTGTGAAAAGTACGGTTTGCAGAAGCCGAAGACGGAACAACCGCAGTATTCGATGCTGTGGCGCGATGTCGTCGAGGGCGATGTGCTGCCGGTGACCTCGCAGAATGGCATGGGGCTGGTCTGCTGGTCGCCGATGGCGCAGGGGATGCTGACGGGCAAGTATGACGAGGGCATCCCGTCGGACAGCCGTTTTGCGCGTGAAGGCTGGGCAAAAGACCGCTTCTTCACCGACGCCAATGTCGCAAAGGTGCGCCGCCTGAAGTCGATTGCCGACGACCTGAGCCTGACGCGCGGGCAGCTTGCGCTGGCGTGGACGCTTCGTCATCCGGGTGTCAGCAGCGCCATCACGAGCGCGACCAAAGCGGCACAGGTGGACGAGACGGCGAAGGCGGGCGACGTGGTGCTGAAGCAGGATGCGATTGACGCGATTGAGGCGGTGTTGCAGGGGTAACAGAACGAGATTACAGGGGGCGCAGTGCATCGCGCCCCTACAACCTCCGCTGCATCGCTAGCGCACCCACTCGTGACGCAGCATTCCGTACATCAGCATGTCGTGGCGCGTGCCGTCACGCAGCAGGGCATCCCGCATGATCCCTTCACGCTGAAAACCGAGCTTCTCGTACAGCGCGATGGCGGTGAGATTGTAGCTGAAAACCGTCAGTTGCAGGCGGTGCAGGTTGATCTCGTCAAAGGCGAATTGCAGCGCCAGTTGCATCGCCTCGTAGCCATAGCCTCGCCCGCGATACTCCGCTTCCCCGATGCCGATGGCGACCCAACCCGTGCGATGATTCCACATGATGCCATCGATCTGGATGAAGCCGATCAGCAGGTCGATATCGAGCGTGCGGATGGCGAAGGTGAAGACGGCGCTGCCGCGCGTTTCTTCATCCATCCAGCGTTTGAGCTTCGCTTCGGTGCGCGGGACTGCTGGGGCACTGTCGAGGTAACGAGAGTAATCGGTGTCCTGATCCCAGCGCGCCAACGCCACCGCATCTTCCGGGTGGAATGCGCCCAGGCGCACGCGCTCGCCATAAAAGAGACGTTTCATGCGGCTCCCTCGAAATCTCTGGATCGCCTCTCATACTGGATGCTTGGCGTCACCGGCGTCGTGGCGGTCGAGTTCTTGATAGAACCGCCAGAACGCCAAGGACGCCAAGATAGCCTGCAAGCGCAATCAGCGGCAGGAAGGGGCGAAGCCGCGCGCGCAGTCCGCTCGGCTGTGGCGCGAAATCTCCGCAGCGCTCACCGCGCGCACTATCGCCGCCGACCAGGTAAATGACTTCATTCACGGCACCCTCCGCGCCAAAGAAGAGCGCCGCGCCGCGCGCCAGCGACTGCCCGTCATCGCGCGTGAAGTTCACAAGCGCGAACCAACCCGCGCTGCCATCTGCGTAACGGGTGCCCTGGGGTGTGACCAGCAGGGTGTACGCGCTCTCCGGGAACTGCGTTTCAATCTGCTCCGCAATCACCGCATCAACGGCGGCGCTGGGTGGGGCGGACGTGAGCGATGCGCCTGTGGTCGCCAGCGTCAGCGCCGCCTCGCAGCCCATCGGCAGCGCGATCAGGTCAGGGTAGCGTTCCCAGGGCGGCGGCGGAGCGAGCCACACTGGGAGCTGTTCCGCCAGAAACCATCCGATCAGCGCGAAGACAGGCAGCAGCGCCGCAATCCTGAGCAGGGGTGTGAGGCGCATGGTTCGCCGTCATGCCCGCAGATACATGTCGTACAACGGCTGCTTGGGTTGATCGCTTTCGTTGACCAAGCCGTACCCGTTGTGCATGCCATCCGCCCAGGCGTACCACATCGCCGTCGCCACGCGCCGCGCAAAGTTGGTGCGCAGGTGGCGAATGAAAGTGACGCCGTATTGGGCGACCTCTGTCGCCGGAATTTCGGGATGGTCGAGGACGCCGTACTCGGTGATCCAGATCGGCACGTTGCGCATGATCGCGCCGTAGCGGTTGATGTCCTCGTCGATCAAGCCGAAACTCTTGAAGCGTTCCGGGCTGTCTGGCGCGCCGCGCCCGTAGGAATGCACGCCGATCCCATCGGGGCGGATGCCTGAGGGCATGGCGGCGATGGTCGCGCGCGCGTAATTTGCGCCGGTCACGGGTCCGCTCATGTGCCCGCCTGTGATGATTCGCGCGGTCTGATCGACGCCGCGTATCGCCTTGATGCATTCGGTCAACATGTAGGCGTAATCTTCCGGCTGGATGGGCACGGCTGCTTGCGCGAACTGGAAGGGCGTATCCTGCTCGTTCCAGATCTGGTAGACGTTGACGATGTTGCGCCCGGCGTAGCGCGCTGCAACCTGACGGCAGGCGTCGGCGAAGCGCGGCACAAACTCGCGCCATTTGGCGCGATCACTGGCGTACATGCTGGGCCAGTTATATCCCGCGCCCTCGCCGAAGGTCTGATGCGTCAGGATGATCATCTGCTTGTAGCCCGCACGGGCGTACGCCTCCAGACGCGGCTGGTAGAAGCTGTGCGCGTCATTCATCGACGGGAAGCCCTGCGACATCGTCGCCTTATAGGGCAGGCGCAGCCAGCCCAAGCCGCGCATTCGTTCGGCGGCGGGACCGCCGCGGACATGCCGCAGGTCGAGGTTCATACCGTTCAGGTTGCCCGTGAGCTGGTCGGGCGGGATGGTCTGCGTGAACCAGCCCGCGACGAAGCCTTCGAGACGGGTTGGCGTGCGGACTTTGATCCAACTGTTCGATTCGCCGAGCTTTTGCAGCACGCGCCCGTGCATCTCCAGCGGTTCGAGCGTATCCAGCACGTAGACCTGCCCGATGGCTGCGAAGTCCGTGCCCGGCTTTTCGCGCACGCGAAGCCCATCAACCGTCGGGCGCAGGCGCAGCGCCTCCCAGTAGATCATGTTGGTCGGATTGACGATATCCGGCAGAACATAGCCGCTGCTGCCGCTGCCGGGGCGCTGGACGACCAGGCGGCTGAACGCGCCGACCGCTTTGCCGATCACCTCTCCGATGCGCACGCGCTGCCCGATGGTGACGGCGATATTCGTCAGGTGGGTGTAGGAGAGGATGTGTGACTGATTGTTGAACTGCGTGACGACCTGCACGTACTCGCCATAGCCCAGCGATGCATTGGGCGTGCGCTGGACGACGGTTACAGTGCCTTCTGCTGCCGCGCGCACGTTCATGCCCGGCGCGGTGAAGACATCGATGCCTTCGTTGCGCCGCCCGCCGCCGAGGTCAGCGTTGAAGGCGCGGACGATGCGCGCGGGTTGGGCATCGCTGTTCCACGTCAGAATGAAGCGGTCGTTGAGGTGACCATCGTTGAGCCAGGTCGCAAAGCGGTCGCGGCGGTTGACGCGCTCATTGAGCTGCGTTTGCAGTGCCTCCGGCGTCGCCGCGCGGATCAGGTCAATGCGGACGACGTTGGGGTAGGCGCGGCGGATGTGGGCGACGGCGTCGTTGCCGATCCAGACGTTCGGCGCCTGCACGGCAGTCACATCTCGATAGCGGTTGAGGTCGTTGCCAGCGGGCGAGCGGACGATGACGACGCGCTCAAAGGTGCGCGTGTAAATCTCGGTGGCGCGCAGCCAGTCGCGGAAGTTCTGATCCGGCAGGACGAGGGCGTGCGAAATGGTCTGGGGAGATGGCGTCATCGGGGTTATCCCTTTGCGTTTTCGTGGAGTATTTTGCGGTCGCCGAAGACGACGATCTGGGCGGCGTGTTCGTACTTGTGCCCGTAGACAGCGTAGAGCAGGTAGTCCTCAAGATCATTCTCCGGTGCCCAGCGGAGGACGCCGGTCTTGTGCCAGGTTTCGTCGGAGATCAAGCCGCAGATTTCGACTTCGCGCGCATAGACGGCTTCCAAAGCTGCCAAAAGTTCCTCTTTGGTCTTGCTCGACGCCGACGTGCCGTATTTCTCGTTGAAGCGATCATCGCTGCCGTCGAATGCTCTGAAGTCGTCGATGTGCGGCCTTGGGATGTCCATTCCGGCATGGGGAGCGACGAACTCGCAGAAGTATGAATCCCAGGCGGTGATGTGCGCGATGATCTGCTTGACCGACCAGACGCCGCACACGCCCGGCGTATCCCAATCGGCGTCGCTCAAGCCCCGTGTAGAGTCGACCAGCGTCTTGTGCGCGTATCGTAAGGTGGTCAATGGGTGCATGGGGGAATTCCTCCCTGATTGCGCTGACGATAAGTGTAGCGCAAATCGCGCGGGGAGTGTCGTGTTCGATTGTTGCAGGAGGGTGAAAGGGCATATAATCGCCAGCATTATCAAAGATGAACCGTAAACCTCACCCCCTAGCGCCTCTCCGTAAACGGGAAGCGAGCCAAGCGAGCAGGGGGCGAGGTCAATCGTCATTTAGCCATTGCGGTGCAGCATATGTCGGAAGAATTGATCGGGCAGAAGGTCGGCGGTTACGAGGTGCTGGATGTGATCGGGCGCGGCGGCATGGCTGTCGTCTACCGTGCGCAGCAGGTCTCGATGAACCGCCTCGTCGCGCTTAAGGTGCTGCCGCGTCAGTTCGTCTCCGACGACACCTATATCCAGCGCTTCACCCGCGAGGTCAAGATCATCTCGCAGTTGGAGCATCGCAACATCGTGCCGGTCTACGACTATGGGCAGCACGAGGGTCAGCCGTACATTGCCATGCGTTATATGTCGGGCGGCTCGGTCGATGATTTGCTGGCGGGCGGCGCGCTCTCGGTCGAGCAGATGGTCGCCATCATCGCGCAGATCGCGCCCGCGCTCGATTTTGCGCACAGCAAGCATGTGCTGCACCGCGACATCAAGCCGAGCAATGTGCTGCTGGACGACGACGGCGGCGCATACCTGACTGATTTCGGTATCGCGCGCATCCTGGGCGAAAGCGGCACCAACATCACGACGCAGGGCGTCGTCGGCACGCCGAGCTACATGAGTCCGGAACAGGCGCAGGGGCACGAGATCGACGCGCGCAGCGACATCTATTCGCTGGGCGTGATGCTGTTCGAGATGGCGACGGGTCGCCGTCCCTTCGAGAGCGATACCCCGTACAGCATCGCCGTCATGCAGGTCACGCAGCCACCGCCCGCCCCGCGCTCGCTCAACCCGCACATCTCGCCCGTGATCGAGCAGGTGATTTACAAAGCGCTCAACAAACGCCCGGCAGATCGCTACCGTGACGTGATCGAGTTCGCGGACGCGGTCGAAAGGTCGATGCAGCCGGCGGTGCCGAACCTGATGCCCGATACGCAGCCGGGCGGTGTCCCGATTCCACAGCGCGCGCCCGTTCAACCGACGCCCGCGCCGGTTTACGAGCCAGTGTCGAACTCGAATGGTGTCCCCCCGGTTCGGCGCAGAGCGCGCCGCCCGAATCTGGTCATCAGCGCCGCGATTGGCGTGCTGTTGGGGTGTGGCTTGCTGGCGGCGCTGGTGATCGGGGCACTCGTCGTGATCGCCAATACACAGCGCGAGGAACAGGGCATCACACAAATGCTCACGGCGACGGCGTTGGACTCTGTGGATGGAACGGCTGGCACGGACGCGCCTCCCTCGATTGCGAATGGCGACGAACCAGGCGACGTGCCGACCGCGCTTCCCGGCATCGCCACGACTCCGAGCCTTGCGCCGCTTGGCGAGCGCGGCACGCCTCTGCCGGGCGCGCTGGGCAATCTGCCGGACGCGGAGATCGTCTATTTCGCGCTGCGCAATCGCAATTATGACCTCTATCGCCTGAACTTCGTCACGGGCGAGGATGTGCGGCTGACCTCGCACGAGGGCACGGATATGTACCCGCAGGTCTCGCCGGATGGCAGCCAGATCGTCTTTGTCTCCAACCGCGACGGTGACTTCGACATTTACGTGATGGACATCGACGGCGGAAATCTCGTGCAGGTGACGGCGAACGGTTCTATCGACCGCATCCCGGCGTGGAGTCCGGATGGGCGATGGGTGATCTTTTCGTCGGGCACGCGCGGCGATGGCTCGCACGATCTCTATCAGGTGCGCCCGAACGGCGACGACCTGACGCTGGTCTACGGCGATGGGCGGCGCAACAGCCATCCGCGCTGGAGCGCCGACGACCGTTACATCATCTTCACCGGTGGGATGCCGGAGGTCGAATCGACCTGGGAGATCATGCGGCTGGATCGGCGAACGAACGAGGTGATCGCGCTGACGAACAACACTGCGCGCGATTCGTCGCCGACCTTCACGCCGGATGGCAGCGCCATTCTCTACACGACCGATGGCGAGGGCGGCGCTGCCATTGCGCAGATGGATCTCGATGGCGGGAACAGCCGCATTATCTACGACGGTCCCGGCGTGGAGTGGGGGCAGTCGTACACGGCGGACATGCGCTACATCCTGTTCACGTCGAATCCGACCGGGGATGACGAGCTGTATCTGCTCGACCTCGACCTGAACGAGGTGCAGCCGCTGACCGCCAACAGCGGCATGTACGGCGACTGGCTGTCGTATGTGAGTGGGTAGCTGTAAGATTCACCACCGCCCGCGTGTCGATCATTCCGAACAACAGCAGCAAAAGGACATGCTATGAAGATCGGGATCATCGGCGCGGGGAATGTCGGCGCAGCGGCGGCAGAAGTGTTCGTCAAGGCGGGGCATGAGGTTGCCCTCAGCAATTCGCGCGGACCGGAGACGCTGCGCGATCTGGTGGCGCGGCTCGGCGATCATGCGCACGCCATGACCATCGAGGACGCGGCGAGCTTTGGCGATGTCGTCCTGATCGCCGTGCCATTCGGCAACTACAAGACGCTGCCCGCCGCTCCCTTCGCGGGCAAAATCGTCATTGATGCCAACAACTACTTTTCAGATCGCGACGGCAGAGCTGCGGAGCTGGACAGCGGCGCGCTGACCTCCAGCGAATTGACGCAGCAGTACTTTACTGGCGCACGCATCGTCAAGGCGTTTAACACCATCTGGTCGGAGCATTTGCGCACGCAGGGCGACCCCGCGCTGCCCCGTGCCGAGCGCCGTGCCATCTTCGTCGCGGGCGATGACGCCGAGGCGAAAGAGATCATCAGCGATTTGATCGAGCAGATCGGGTTCGCGGCGGTCGATATGGGTGCGCTGCGCGACGGTGGGCGGCTCCAGCAGCCAGGCGGGAATCTGTTCAACAAGGATTTGAAGGCGGGGCAGACCTAGCAGGATAGATCCAATTTAGAGGTGGTCATAATTTCCACCAACCCTCATCCCCTGACCCCTTCTCCCTCAGGGAGAAGGGGCTTAAGAAGACTCGCTCAAAGTCCCTCTCCCAGGCGTACTCGCCGTTCGGGAGAGGGATTTAAGGCTTGTCCGATAGTGAAAGAGGAGAAGAAGGTATCCAGAATGCGTAGACTCAAGGTTGCCAAACCGAAAAG
>JALHQT010000005.1 GCA_022841825.1 Anaerolineae bacterium | reverse complement strand
GCCAATGCAGTGTGCGAACGGTTCCTGGAGAGTGTGCGACGGGAATGTTTGGACCAGATGCTGGTGCTCAACGAACGACAGTTGCAGCGTGTGGTCAAGGAATACGTCGTGTACTTCAATACAGCTCGTCCACATCAAGGACTGTCGGGACACATTCCTATCGCATCGAGACGAACGGAAGGGGAGGCAGTCTCAGACGCTCAGGTCGTTGCATTCCCTGTGCTGGGTGGGCTGCACGATGACTATCGACGAGTCTCATGAGGCGTCATTTTACCCTCGGATACGCGAAGTAGCCCCCCACAGGGCAGCTCCGTGGTGAGAATTGCAAATTATAAATTCTAGTTTATCATTTATAGGATTGAAAATCACTTTCTTCTCACTCATAGCGCGACGGAACTTGCGGTCATGAAGAACAGGCTACCTGCCATCACCGACTCGATGAAAACTGTATCCGGGATTGCACAGGAGCGCATTCGCGAAGCCATCCTGCGCGGCACACTACTGCCTGGTTCGCGTATCGATCAGAATCAGCTTGCCCAGGAATTGAATACCAGCCTCATCCCGGTTCGTGAAGCACTTAAGAAGCTTGAGAGCGAAGGATTCGTTCAAATCATCCCCCGTCGTGGCGCATTTGTCGTCGATATCTCCCTGACGGATCTTGAACATCTCTATGAGGCGCGTCAGCTGATTGAGGGGCAGGTCGCATACGAAGCGGCTTCACACCTGACGGACGCCGACACCGCCCGACTCTCAAAGCTCGCCATCGAGCTTCAGGAAGCCTTGAACCGTGATGACTATGATGACTTCACTCGGCTTAATCACGAATTTCACTTTGTGCTCTACAACGCGCCAGGGAACAAATACCTCAGCGAGATGATCGCGGGTTTATGGGAACTTGCGGAGCGCTACCGTTATCGCTACATGTTCGTTAGAGATCAGCACGACATGATCAATGCCGAGCATCAGGCGATCCTGGACGCCGCGCTTGTACGGAATGCCGAGCTGCTGCGCACGGCGATCGAGCGGCATATTCAGCAAACCCTTAAAGGGGTTCGTGCCCTGGCGGCGAAAGACATCGAAGCGCGGAGAGATTAACTCATGCCTGCGCACGCCATCGACTCCCTCTACTTTCGTGACCTGTACGGCAGCGCCATCATGCGTGCTGTGTTCGATGACCATGCGCTGCTCCAAAAGTGGCTCGATTTTGAAGCTGCTCTTGCTCGGGCGGAAGCACAGGTTGGTGTCATACCCATGTCCGCTGCTCTCGAAATCACCGCTCAGGCTAGAGGAGAGTTTCTCGACGATAGCGCGATAAAACGCGGCATCGACAAAACGGTTCACCCCCTTGTGTCCGTGATCTGGCAGTTGAGTGAGCGCTGTGCAGGAGACGCGGGTGGCTACGTCCATTGGGGCGCGACGACCCAGGATGTCATGGATACCGCCCTGATTTTGCAAATCAAGGATGCCTATCCGCATTTTGAGAATACGCTCGACGCCCTCATTAACGCCTGTCTGAATCTGGCATCCACCTACCGCGATACGGTGATGGCAGGGCGAACGCACGGTCAACAGGCACTGCCTATCACCTTCGGTTTTAAGGCTGCGGTCTGGGCTGCCGAACTCAAACGTCATCGTACGCGCATGGCTGCGTGCAAGGTGCGCGTACTGGTTGGCGAATTTGGGGGAGCGGTTGGCACCCTCGCCAGTGTCGCCGAGCATGGCTTGGCAATTCAGGAACGTCTGATGGCGGAGCTTGAGCTGGGCGTGCCGGATATTGCATGGCATACCTCGCGGGATCACGTGGCGGAGTTCGCTGCCCTGCTCGGCATGATCACTGCCACGCTGGGCAAAATCGCCCACGAAGTGATCGACCTGCAAAAGACTGAGTTCGGTGAGGTCGAAGAGCCGTTCGAGATGGGCAAGATTGGCAGCAGCACAATGCCCCAGAAGCGCAACCCGATGCTCTGCGAGGCAGTGCTGACACTGGCGCGGTTGACTCGCGGGCAGGTTGTTACTGCCATCGACAGCATGATGCACGAGCATGAGCGCGATTGGTCAAGTTTTCAGATGGAGTGGGCGTACCTGCCAGAATTGTGCGTGATGGCGCATGGTGCGATGGAGCTGTGTCAGCGCATCCTCGAAGGTCTGCATGTCTACCCTGAGCGCATGGCGGAAAACCTGTCACGAACGCGTGGCACACTGCTTGCCGAGCGCGTCATGCTGGCGCTCGGTCGCCATGTTGGGCGGCAGCAGGCGCACGACCAGGTGTATGACGCCGCCATGACCGCCTATGAAGAGTCGCGACCGTTTGCTGATGTCCTCAAGGCAAACCCGGCAATCGCTCAGTACCTCAGCCCGCGCGAAATCGACCAGCTCCTGGACCCCGCCGATTATGTTGGCTTGGCAAGCGTGTTTGTCGACCGTGTCGTCAGCGGCACTTCACCTTAGCTATCATCAAAAAAGTCACCACGCCATGTCTGTCACCGCGCACAACGGTCTTTACATACTCTCTACCGCACGAACAGCATACGCACTCGGACTCAATCGCGACGGGCTGTTGACTCATGCCTACTGGGGTGCCAGGCTGCCTTACCCGGATGATTATCCTGCGCCGCCTTCCCCCGGTGCGTGGGGTCCGTTCAATAACCCGGCACACCTGACACCGGAAGAATATCCGGCGTGGGAGGACATGAAGTTTATCGAACCCTGTATCAAGGTCAGTCATGCTGATGGCGTGCGCGATTTGTCACCTCGTTTCGACTCTGCCAACATCGTTGAGGACGTACTGCAAATGCGTCTTCGAGATGCGGTTTATGATGTCATGCTCACGCTGCATTATCGGGCACTGCCAGCGTATGACCTGATTGAACGCTGGGCGACTATCGGTAATGCTGGAGAGGCACCGCTCAGATTGGAGCGTGTGTTTTCTGCTCAATGGCATCCACCGGTCGGTGATCGTGCCCGCCTGAGTCATCTGCATGGGCGATGGTTTGACGAGATGCATCTCACGCGCGAAGCGCTCCACCCTGGCGTCAAAACGCTCGAAAGTCGCAGGTTGACGAGCAGTCATCATCATCAACCCTGGTTCGCACTCGATAGAGGGGATGCGGCGGAAGAACACGGTGAGGTCTGGTATGGGCTTCTCGACTGGAGTGGCAACTGGAAGCTGACGGCTGAAGTCACGGACTTCTTCTCAACACGTGTTGCGATTGGCTTAAACGACTGGGACTTTTCCTGGGTGCTGGCGACGGGCGAAACATTTGAGACGCCGCACGCCTTTGCCGGTTATACGATCGGCGGCTTTGGCGCTGCAAGCCGCTCACTGCATGACTTCGTCCGCGAGCGTATCCAGCCGAGTCCTCAGGTCGTCCATAAGGTGTACTATAACTCCTGGGAAGCGACCCTGTTCGACGTTGATCACGACTCGCAGCTTCGTCTCGCCAAGCTGGCGGCATCACTGGGCGCGGAAATGTTCATGATCGACGACGGCTGGTATCGTGGACGCTTCTCGCAAGCGAGCGGTCTTGGTGATTGGCAGCCTGACGCGCAGAAGTTCCCCCATGGCTTGAGCAAGCTGATTGAGGAGATCAACGCTCTCGGTATGGATTTCGGCTTGTGGTTCGAGCCAGAGATGGTCAACCCTGATAGTCAGCTCTACCGCGAACACCCTGATTGGGTGATTCACTATCCAACACGCGAACGCCGCCTGGGTCGCGACTCGCTCCATCTCAACCTTGCTTTAGAAGATGTGCAGGCGTACCTGATCGAGTCGATCAGTTCGGTACTGGCAGCGCACAACATTCGCTACGCCAACTGGGATATGAACCGCAATATCAGCGAGCCTGGGTGGCAGAAAGACACAGGCGAGGCGCGCGAACTCTGGGTACGTTATGTATATGGTTTGTACCGTGTCTGGAACACCTTGCGCGAGCGGCACCCGCAGGTCATCTGGCAAAGCTGCTCCGGCGGTGGCGGGCGCATCGACCTGGGGATGCTGCGCGTTTCAGACATGATCTGGATCAGCGACAACAGTGGCGCGGCATATCGTCTGGGCATCCAACAGGGTTACACGCAGATGTTCCCAGCGTCAACGATGCAGGCATGGGTGACCGACCAACAGACAGACGTGCCATTCGACTTTCGCTTTCATGCGGCGATGTGTGGTCTGCTTGGCATCGGTGCGAATATCACGTGTTGGACAGAAGCAGAGATGGAGCGCGCGCGCCATTGGATCTCGGTCTTCAAGTCGGTACGCCACCTGATCCAGTTCGGCGACCTGTATCGCCTTTGCCCAGCGGATGAGCGGGGATTCTCCGCCGTTGCGTACCTGAGCAAGGATCGGCGCGATGGCGTGATCTTCGCCTTTCGCACCTACATCGGGCAGCATGAACCCTCGCTTACCCTGCGGTTGCACGGCTTGAATGGCGATGCTCGATATACCATCGAGGGCTTCGAGGGTGTGCGGTCCGGTGCGGCGTGGATGAACCTCAACCTGCAATTTGGCTTGCACGGTGGTCTAGAAAACCTCGGCAGTACCATGCGGCGAATCACCCAGGTGGATTGAAGCGCGTTCAGAAAAGCGGGCGCTGCCCTGCGTTCCCGCCCTAACCTCAGAGGTAACTCATGTTCAACGGCTTGAATCTCTCCCTTGGCAACCTCTCCCGCCTCTCGAATGCTCAGACTCGCTCGATCAGCCCGGAGAACCCGACGGGAGAGCGAGGACGCGGCGGCATGGCGACCAGCGGAACCGGTGCCCATTATGCGCGCGAACTCGGCACAGGGTGGAAGGTCTCGCCCAGCATCCATGTTCCTGCTCGCACGGAGCACGAGATCGCGCATATTGATGGATCCGGTGCCATCCAGCACATCTGGCTGACAATCCACCCCACATGGTGGCGGCGCATGGTACTGCGCATGTACTGGGATGGCGAGGCAACACCCTCAATCGAAACCCCGCTGGGCGACTTCTTCTGCAACGGTTGGGGCGTGCGCTGCAACGTCGTTTCGCTGCCCGTTGCGGTCAATCCGGCAGGTGGGTTCAACAGCTATTGGGAGATGCCATTTCGGACTGCCGCGCGCATCACGGTCGAAAACATGACTGATGAGGAAAGCGACCCGCTTTACTATCAGATCACCTATGCCCTTACAGATGTTCCCGATGACGCCGCTTATCTTCATGCCCAATGGCGACGCAGTAACCCGCTGCCCTATGCGCAGGTGCATACTCTGCTGGATAGCGTGCGTGGGCAAGGGCATTTCGTGGGCACGTACATGGCATGGGGAGTCCACAACAATGGCTGGTGGGGCGAGGGTGAAATGAAGTTCTATCTGGATGATGACAGGGATTACCCCACCATTTGCGGTACGGGGACTGAGGATTACTTTGGGGGTGCCTGGAACTTTGAGCACCCAGAGGGCAGCTATGGAGTTTTCTCTACACCTTACTCAGGGCTGCCGCAGGTCATCATACCCGACGGTCTCTACAAGAGTCAGCAGCGCTTCGGCATGTACCGCTGGCACATCACGGATCCCATCCGCTTTCAGAGCGCGCTCCGTGTGACCGTCCAGGCGCTAGGTTGGCGCTCGAATGGACGCTATCTCCCGTTACAGGATGACATCGCCTCGACGGCGTTCTGGTATCAGCGTGAACCACATGCTGGCTGGGCGCGCCTGGCAGACGCCAATCTGCTTGAAGTGCTATAAAGCAGCGTCAGGGTGGGCGATCCAGATACATAATTCAATCGCCCACCTTATCCAGACTGCACAAAAGCTGTTGCGAAGATAAAATATCGATGGTAAATTATAATTGATAATTCTTCAGCGGGAGAAACCATTTCGACTCGCTGATGAATTGTGTTAGTCCATTAGATTTGCTTGGAGATTGATATGCGCAAACTTGCTTTTCTGACCTGTCTCATGCTCCTTGTCGTCTCGTTTGGAGTCGCCAGCGCCCAAGAGACGCTCACCATCTCCTTCTGGGGTAACGTTCAGGAATATGCCGAGGGCAACAGCGACAACGCTGCCTGGGAAGCCTCTTACAACCTGATCAACCAGTGGGCGGAGGAGAAGGGTGTCGCCGTCGAATTCATCTCGCAGCCTATTGACGGCATCTACGACCGCATCCGCACTCAGCTCATCAGCGGCACGCTGCCGGATGTGGTCGCCATGTACCCGTCAAACTCCTTCCTGACGGGAAATCTCGACCTGCTGGTCAATCTGACACCTTATATGTCGCAGCCCAACCCTTACGGATCGTTCGATACCTGGTCTGAAGAGTTCTGGTACGATCAAAGTGTCGGTCTGCGCGACACAGCGATCCCTGCGGGCGAGGTCTATTTCGTCGGCAATTCGCTTCCCAGCAACATTGGTCAGCTCGTGATCTTCTACAACACCGAGGTCTTTGCAGAAGCTGGTCTCGAACGACCGGACACCTTTGCCGACCTGCTGACGACCTGCGATGCGCTCAATGCGCAGGGTATCACGCCGATGTTTAACGATGGCACGGGCCCCTTCTTCGGCTGGTACACGCTGCCGATTGTTGAGGGGTTGTATGCGCCGATCACGACGCAAATCCTTTCGGCGTGGGGTGTTGAAGATGCTCCATTTGCCGTCACTGGCGAGATGCTCGCCTGGGCGGTGCAGAATGGCGTCCTCAGCGGCAGCAACGAGTACGTTCTGGAAAGCGCGCGGATCATGAATGAGCTGGCGACACGCTGCTGGAACACCGACTGGCAGGCACCGGATACCAGTGTCGATTACTTCCTCACCAACCGCACTGCCATGACCATCAACGGTTTCTGGATGCTCGGTCTGTACGGCAACTCGGAAGACATGAATTTCGACTTCGGTACGTTCGCCTTCCCGCTCATTACTGAGGAAAGCACTCCGCTGGCGACGCTGCCATTCGTTCGCCGCTGGGGCGGTGTCGAAGGGGGTGAAATCGGCAACTCCTACATGATCCCGGCGACCACCGAAGCCAACGGTAAGCTTGACCTCGCTATTGACCTGCTCCAGTACCTGACGGCACGCACGACCAATGATGCGTGGTGCGCGACCCAGCCAATGCCATGCATCCCGAAGGATCAATCGGTCGATGAGGTCGTCACTGACCCCGTTCAGCAGACGCAGCTCTTCGGCTTCTACAATCCGACGATGTCCAATGACACCGCCATTCGCGGCATCGGCGACCCAACGCCGGATGGTGTGTTCAACCGCCTCTTCATGACCTACAACAGCGGTACAATCACGCTGGAAGAACTCGGTGAACAGGTCCAGACCGAATGGGAACGCTGGGCAGAACGCGCCATTATCGATAATGGCTGGGACACCAGTACCTGGCCCGCAGCACCCGCATCCTAATCATCGCATCGCTTCCACGGGCGTCCGCCAGCCGGACGCCCCCTCGAAATAGTAGATAGAGGCTTTATGTCGAACTTTAGCGTCGCACAAGCAGACCTCGACGGCAAAGACGTACCCGCACGATCTGCCAGTCGCTCCAGCCTGCTTCGGGCGATCTGGAAGAATCGTATTCTTTACCTGCTGCTCTCGCCGACGATCATCGGCATGATCGTCTTCCAGTACTATCCGGCACTGACCGCGTTCTGGGGGTCATTCCATTCGTGGGATGGGCGGCGCGCTCGGTTTGTCGGTCTCTTCAACTATGAATTCTTTCTGGAAGACCCGCGCCTCCTGCAATCATGGGTCAATATTTTTCTGCTGCTGATCTTTAACCTCGCCTCCCTGGCGATGCCCCTCCTGATCGCTTACCTCATCTATCGCTTGCCGAACGCGGCGCATCGCTATTGGTATCGTGTGCTTGTCGTCCTGCCGATCATCGCGCCAGGGTTCGTCTTTATCGTACTCTGGCGGTGGCTCTTCTCTCTCGATGGCGGGATCAATATCATCCTTCGCGCGCTCGGCGTCGATTCGCAGGTTGTCTGGCTGGGCAATGCCGATACTGCGCTCGGTTCGATCATGTTCATGGGCTTTCCCTGGATAGAAGCCTTCACAGTCCTGATCTTCCTTGCCGGCTTTATCGCTATTCCCTCAGAGATGCTCGATGCAGCAGCGGTTGATGGCGCTACAGGCTGGCAGCGTTTCTTTCGCATCGAGCTGCCTCAGGTGCAGGGGCAGCTCAAGGTACTGGTGATTCTGACATTCATCGGCACCGTACAGGACTTCGGGCGCGCGCTCTTCATGACGCGCGGTGGTCCTGGTTACGCAACGATGGTGCCTGGTTTGCGCATGTACAACGCTTTCACCCAGGAAAACGCGTATGGCTACGCTTCCGCTATCGGTGTGATTCTCTTTATCGTCATCCTTGTCCTCACGCTTATCAATCAGCGTCTTATCCGCAGCACTGAACAGTAGGCGGCAGGCATCATGCATACATCACGAATATTCACCTACATCTCTCATGGACTGCTGCTCATCCTGATCGGCATCGCGCTGTTTCAGGTGGCGCTTCTCTTCATCATGTCCGGTAAGTCACCTGCCGAAATCGCCACGAACCCGATGCTGCCGTCGCTGCCAATCGAATGGGAGAACTACGTCACCGCCTGGAACATGGGCATCCGAGGATACCTGACCAACTCGATCATTCTGTCGGTATCAATCGTCTTTGGCGATATTCTGCTCTCCGTCATCGCCGCTTATGTCTTTGCACGCTATCAGTTTCCCGGCAAAAGACTGCTGTTCGGCTTAGTGCTGGCACTGATGATGGTGCCGGGCATTCTGACGCTCGTTCCGCGCTATCTGCTGATTCGTGATTTGCGACTGCTCGATACGCTGTGGGCGGTCATCCTGCCGTCTGTGCTGGGTTCTAACGCCTTCCAGATCATCGTTCTGCGCACATTCTTCCAGAGTCTGCCGGAGGAACTTTTTGAGGCAGCGCGCATCGATGGGGCGGGGCATCGTGTGCTGCTCTTCAATATCACGCTGCCGCTTTCGACCGCCATCATCTCGTCGATGGCGATTCTACGCTTCAACGGCGCGTGGAACGACCTGATCTGGCCCTTGCTCGTCCTCAACCGTGACGAATTGCGCCCGATTTCCGTCGGTTTGGTCATGCTTTCCAGTGGCGCAGGTGCGCCAGAGATCGGTGTACAGATGGCAGGCAGCGTGATCGCGTCGATTCCTATGATCGTCATCTTCATTGTGGGGATGCGCTCTTTCATCGATGGGCTTTCTGTCGGCGCGATTAAGCTGTGATCAACGTGCAGGCAGATATTGAGAAGTATTTCCGTCACAACTTTGCCGTCAATCTCGTCGATGGCTCATTCTTCGGCTTGGCGATGGGCTTCGCCTCGGCAGTGACCATCCTCCCACTCTTCATCGCTAACTTCACCGACTCGACAATCCTGATCGGTTTGATCGGCTCGATTCACATGATCGGCTCGCAGCTCCCGCAGCTTCTAATGGTCGGTCGTGTCGCCAAGCTGGGACGGTACAAATCTCTCGCGGTAGTGATGACTGCGCATGAGCGCCTGCCGTTTATTGGCTTGGTGCTGCTGGCGCTGGCAAGCCCGCTGTTACAAAGTGGTTGGGTCATCCTGCTTTGCTATCTGCTGTTCATCTGGCATTCGCTCGGCACAGGCTTTGCTGCCACACCCTACCAAAGCATGATCGGCAAAATCTTTCCTGAGCGACGCCGGGGCATCTTTCTCGGCGCACAGATGGCGGGATACAGCCTGCTTTCGGGCTTAGGTGCGATTCTGGCGGGGACCTGGTTGCAGACGCTGCCCCAGCCTTACAACTATGCGCTCTGCTTCTTCGCTGCCAGCCTTGCGCTCGGAGTTTCGTGGTTCTTCCTCGCCCAGGCGCGTGAACCGCTGCATCACGTTCGCCAGCCCAGCGCTTCCAATGGTGTGCCCTGGCTGCGCCTGCGGCAGATTTGGGAAGGTGACCGCAATTTTCGCTGCTTCGTTCTGTCGCGCATTACCGCCCAGTTCACCCTAGTGACTCTGAGCTTTCTGGCGATTTATGCCACGCGTGACTTCGACACTGGCGAGCAGACGTTAGGGATTCTGACCGGCTTACTCTTCTTTATGCAGATCGTGGGCGCTTTGGTCGGCGGCTGGGTGGGCGACCGCGCTGGGCATCGGATTGTACTGATGGGGGGCGCGTTCCTGATGGCGCTGGCGGCAGGGTTGGCAGGGTTGGCAGGGGGACAGGCTGCCTTCTTCGCCATCTATGCGCTGGCTGGTGCGGGCAGCGCTATCCTGATGACCAACGTCGTCACCATGACGATGGAGTTTGGGATGCCGGAGGAGCGCCCATACTACATCGGTCTGGCGAACACACTGACTGCGTTCGCCGCCTTAATCGCCCCCTTCCTGGCAGGCTTCGCTGCTGAAAGCCTGGGGTACAGCGTGATGTTTGCCTTCACGGCGCTCGCAGGTATCGTGACCCTGGGGGTGCTGCTGCTCGTCCGCGACCCACGCCGCCAGCGCCCGGTCTAGCGCGCTTTCATGCCGTTCACCCAAACCTGCCAACCCTCCAGACTGCCGCCCAACACCTCGACCATTTCTTTCCCGGACTGAATGCGCAGCGTTCCCCACGCCTGCCCGTTCGACCAGAAGCTGGCGAAGTCGCTGTTCTCGGCACTGTGTGCAGGCTGGAAGCGCATCTCACGACGCAGGGGGTCAATGCGCATCCCACTGACTGCCCACATCAACATTCCACTCGCCATACTGCGCGCGTAGTGATGCCCGCATTCGACCTCGTTCCAGGGGCTGCGGCGTGTACCATCGTGGCGGGCGCGCACCGCCTCAACCAGCGATAAGCCCTCGTCAAAACAACCCACTGCGATCAGATGGGCGGCGACATGGTATTCGACACCTGTCCACACCTCGTCGGAGTAGGGAAACGGGAAGCGCGGCTCGCCGCCATCGGGCCACGTACACAAGACTAAGCCCGACTCATCGCCAAGTGCAAACGTGCGCTGCGTGTTGACATGCATCGCGAAGCCATGACGGAAGTTGTGCCGGTAGATCGAAAGCAACGCGGTCCGTACATGATCTGGTGGCAGCAAGTCACCCAAACCGAGGATGTGCGCGTGAACCTGTCCCAGCAGTTGGTCGGATAGGCAGCCCAGCCCATGCTGATACTTATGGGAATCGACATCCTCCAGGCGCTGGACGAAGTACGCGCCGTTCCAAAGCAGTGCATCGACGCGCGCCCCGGCGACGCGCGCGCGTTCATCGCATCTCGCCGCCAGTTCCGGCTCATCCATGATCTGCGCCATCGCCGCCATCGCCCGCAGCGCCGCCAGATAGTAGATGCTGCACAACGGGTTCGCGCCGTAAAAGTCGATGTCGTAGGTGTTGTGCTGGCGACCATCGAGGATGTAGTCGCCATCGCTGTCCCAGTGGATACCTGCATAATCGACTGCGCGCTTCACGTTGCCCCAAACGCTGCGCAGCCACTCGGTATCGCCGCTCAGAAGCCACTCGCGGTAAACACGCAGGATCGTCCCCATCTGACCATCGACGGCGGCATTCTGACCACCATTGATGATCCACGTCGCAGTCGGGTCGAAGGTGCGCAGTGAGCGAAATGCCATGTACCCATCGGGGTCCGTTTCGACGTTCAGTTCGATACGACGCATCTCGCGTTCCAGCGCAGGGAAGAGCAGCGCAACCGTGTAGACATAGCTCCAGACGTGCGTACATGTGCCATGACAGCATCCCGCCTCGTCGAAGCAGCCCTCCCATGCCATGAAGCGTCCATCGTCCAGCCAGAAGCAGGTATTGCTGCGCAGCGGCACTATATTGGCGCTGAAGGCGTCGATGACCGATGTGGGCAGACTGCTCTCGAACACCGCATCACGAAACTGGCGGGTTACATGTTCCAACCTGGGGCGCTCGCGCAGCGCATAGGAGGCGGCATCCCAGGCATCGGAAAAGCGCAGCGCATAATGATTTCGGATGCGCGAGGCGTCATGCTTATCCCAACTATTGATGCGATTGGGGAAGTGCCAGGCGAGGACAAATCGAAGCGCGGTGGTTTCGCCCGGCGCAAGTGTGGCATACGCGCCGACGGATGCCGTATCTGGATAATCGCCTGGCGCGTCATAGCCGAAGTCAGTCAGCCGCCCGTCATCCAGAAGATCATGCCAGAAATCGCGCAGGAAATCCCACCAACCACTGCGCAGCCATGCGGGCTTGACGGTCGTTTGTGCGGCGTCGGTCGCCAGCGCCAGTGTGCCGAACTCCAGCGCGTCAGCAGCGATCTCGGGATTGGTCAGGAAGACGCCTGCACTGCCCGGCTCGCGTCGGACATGGTTGACTGTCTTGCCGAGCTGCTCCTTGCGTCGTCGGTCAGTGGGGTCGAACAGCGGAAAACCGACTGCGTTGAAGAGTGAACCCACCACCGTCACATCGCACGGGACATCCGACGTGTTTGTGACGTGATACGTGAAGAATGCGCATGGGATACCGGATTCTTCCGCGTCGAGCGGCAGGAGCGGATTATACGCCTCCAGCCGAACCGTTACCGGCAGCGATGCGTCTTCAAACGCGACCTCGGCAAAAGGATATTCGCCAACAAAACGCGAATGTGGGAAGTGTGGCAGCCCGGCGGCGGTTTGCGGGTCGAACCCGTGCGACAGCTCGTAAGGCGGTTGGTGTGCCGCTTCGAGGATACGCCCGCTCGGTGTACCCCCTTCCGGGCAGACTCGCAGCGCAAAGTAGGTGTTCGGCAGCAGCGTGCCCTTTGCCGGACGATTGAAGATTTCCCAATCACGCAGTTCACCCCGCGCGCCCAGTGAGACCGTGCCAGTGCCGATTCCGCCAAGGGGAAAGGTCAGCGCGGATGCTTTTTCGTCATACGAGCGTTGTCGAGACAAGATATGATCCTTCGTCAGCGGGTGAAGACGGTCCCGCGCACATAATCGGCGGAGTCGGAAAGCAGGAATGCGGCGACCTGCGCAACGCCTTCCGGCGTCCCGTATGCGCGGCGTGCCTGCGCGACCACTTCTTCTTCCGGGATGCCTTTGCGGCGCGCGTTTTCGCGTTCGACCGACAGCTTTAGCTCGGTGAGGATGTTGCCGGGACTGAGGGTGTTGACGCGAATACCCTGCGGTTCAAGCTGCGCTGCCAGGGTCAGACTCAGCCCGTTCGCGGCACCTTTGCTCGCGGCATAAGCCAGTGATGCGCTCGGACCGACGACACCCGCACCCGATGCCACGACGATGATGACCGGCTGTGTGCTGGTACGCAGCAGCGGGAGTGCATAACGCACGCACAGCAGCACGCCGCGTACATTGACCGCTTGTACCGCGTCGAAATCGTCAAGCGCCAGTTGATCGACCGCCTCAAACGCACCGCGAAAGATACCCGCCGCACATACAATGCCATCCAGGTGCCCGTGCCTGGCGCGGACGTGACCGAACGCTGCCTTTACCTGCGCTTCATCGGTCACATTGACGGGCATAAAAAATCCCCGACTGCCCAGTTCATCGGCGAGCAGCGCTCCGGCTTTCTCATGGATGTCCGCAGCATAGACAAATGCACCTTCATGGGCACAGGTCATTGCGATAGCTGCGCCAATCCCCTGCGCGCCACCTGTGATGAAGATGACCTTTTTCTCAAGCAACATATCTCACTCCAAGATCGGAATGTTCAGTTCGGTGAGCTTGTGTCGCAGGAAGGCTGCCGCCAGCGGCACTTTTTCCGGCGGCAAGTGTTCGATGAAGGCATACCCTTCCGGGAGCAGTGCCTCGAAACGCGTGAGCAGTGTATCGAAGTCCATCAAACCTTCGCCCAGCAGCGCCTCACGGATATGCACGACCAGGTCATCTTCGACGCAAACATCCTTGATGTGTGCCGAAATTGCGACGCTGCCGAGCAGGTCGAACAGTCGGTTGAGCAAGCCTGTAATGTCGTAAGCTGAATGAAGATCGCCTACAAAGTTGACCGGGTCGAAGTTAACCTTGAGCCAGGGGGACCCAATTGCGTCCAGCACCCGCCAGATGACTTCTGGGTTGTGGAGCGTCGTCAGGACATGGCACTCGAGGGCAATCGGCATCTGATAGCGCGCGGCTGTCGCGGCAATCTGGCGCAGGCTGTCGATCAGGCGCGCTTCGGTATCGGGGTGGTAATTGGCGGGGTGCGGCGACCAGGGACCCACGCTGCTCATGCTCGTCGGGCGCATACCAATCGAATCGACACCTACCAGAGCGCCCAGGCGGATGATCTCGCTGGCAGCGCGAATGCCCTGCGCGCGCACCATCTCATCGCCGGCCACTATCGACGGATACCAGCCCCAAAGCTGCACCCAGCGCAAGCGATGTTTGGTCAGCATGTCCTTCAGATAGTCGAGCGCACCAATATCCGCCATGAAGGGATCTCCCGCGACGTGGGCGACCACGCCGCTGAAGCCCATCGCGCGGATGTGCTCACAGAGCGCGTCATCCACTGCACGAAAGTCCGCCGGAATCATCCCGATGACGCCAAGCTTCATGAAAGCGCCTCCGACCAGATGGGTGATGGAGGCGCGTCATGCGCCTTCACCCCTTCGACCGTGCCCACGCCTGCATACTCCGCTCGAATACGCCTCAGCACATACGGCGGCGTGTAGTAGAAGCTGATCAGCGTTCCCTCAGTGCCACGATCCGGCAGCATCTGAGCATGGCGCGCCATATAGTCCTCCATCAGCTCCAGCGCCCGGTCGCAGATTACGAGAACTGCCGCGCGCTCATGATCGCTCAACGCTTCCGGTGGGCGGTTGCCGCAGATCGGCTGTAAGCCGCTCGCCACTTCGATCGCTTCGAGATAGATGATCGTGCAGCGGAGACGATTGAGCAGAAGCGTCAGGTAATCGCGCCCGGCATCGCTGACTGGCTCACGCAGGCAGCGCTCCAGATGGCGTTCTGCGTCTTCGTACTGTGCGCGCACGCGCGCTGCCTTGTCGCCCTGGAATACGCCATAGTAGCCCAGACCCTGGTCTCCCCAGCAGCCGACATAGCAGAACCCAACATTCGGTAGGTCATCGCGCGCCTGCGCTTCTGCATCGTCGATCAGCACCATTCCTGCCATGTAATCCTCGATGGACCCGATGCCGAACGCACGGGCATAGTCGCCATAAAAGCTCTCTGGGACGGTCGATCCCGTCAGCATCGCCTGCGCGGCAAAACGAAGCGCGGTACGGTTCTCAGCGCTGCGCCAGTGGTTGAAGGCGAGGGCAGAAATCGGCTTATCGCCGTGAACATTCCCCGCCAGGCGCAGCAGATCGGAGATGCCTTGGAGCGCGTTTTGCAGCAGATAAATGGTGCCGTCGAACTCAATCCAACTGTAGATCAGGCTGCGTCCCCAATCCTGGATGGGCATAGCGAGGTCACGCAGGTTACGCGCCACCGCACGCCCGCCGTGATCGACCAGGAATGCGAATGAGACATCCGGCGGTGCGTAGTGCTGAAGCAGCCTGAGCACAACCGCGTGATTCGAGCGTACTGTGCAGTAGACTCCCAGCGTCAGCTTCGGCAGCGCTGCCTCGGCAGTGCGCAGCGCGTCAATGACTTGTAGCGCATGACCGATTTCACGCAGCAGCTTGTCGAGGTCTTTCTGACCCGCCACCAGATGCGACGTAATCTCCACATCGTCCAACGCCCCCGGGAAGTATTGTGCTGCTAGTTCTCGAAGCGCTTCTGGAGGTGCGGCATAGCCCCATTCTCCGGTTTCCTGGGTAATGATTTCTAACACATCGATCTGCGGATACTGAGTCAGAATGTTGTTCAGCGTCGCCAGTGAGAGCGCGATATCCTGTTCACGCAGCTCGCACGAGAACTGAACGCGCATTCCCAGCCGTTTCGCTTCATCGATCATCGCGCCCAACCAGTGCTGCGCGTTGCGGCTGTTTGCCTCAATGTCATCGATCTCCACCTCATGCTCTGGAATGCAGAAGGTGTGTTGGTTGCGGATGACACTGCGAAGGGGGTGTATGGGCAGGTCATGGCGCTGCCCATAAAAGTAGTATCCCGCATGTCGGGTGATGTTCTCATGCGTCACCGCGTACCACTGGTCAGGGTAGCTGTGGAAAGTGATGTGATTAAACCGCATCCGCGCAAGCTGGCGCAGATAGTCCTTTGCCTCTTCCATGGGATACCCGGAGATGTCCATCGGGAAGTTGAGATGCTGGCGAATGCCCCGCCATTGGACGGCGGGACGCACCTCCGAGTAACAACCGAGCAGTCGCGCGAGGCTCGCATCTGCGCGCAGCCAGGCACCCGTCACGTCGAACACATAGCCTGCCTGCTCCAGCAAATCGTAGACGCCATGCAGCACACAGGCGCTGTCGTGCGCACGAATGGTGGCGGAAGCTTCAGCAACATTTACCGACCATGAAAATGGCTCAAGAGTGGGGTCAACTTCTAGAGCAAAGTGCCACTCGGCTGCGGACGGAAAGGCAGCGGAGAGCAGCGTGTCGAGTTCTTGGGCGGCATAGTGAAGCGTCCTATCGTCCGTTGGCGCGTTGATGGTGAGGAGCATGTGCCGTTCTTCTCGAAATATCTAAAATAAATTATAATTTTTATTCTAGCATCGATTACCGAAAGCCACAAGCACTATGCCCATCATCGACGCGCACCTTCATCTTTGGGACGTCGAGCGCCTGCACTACCACTGGCTCACGCATGACGACCCATTACATCGAGCAGTCACAGCGAGCGAAATCGCACCCCTGATGAGCGATGCTCGCGTAAGCCACGCGCTGCTGGTCGAGGCGGCGAACAGCTCCGCCGAAATCCCCTATCTGCTCGAACTGGCGGACGCACATCCCTGGATTGCGGGCATTATCCCCTGGGCGAGCCTGGAGGACCCGCCTCCTGCCACTGTCATCACCCGACTCAGCGGAGTCCGCCTCCCCTGGCTACAACCAGATATGCAGGCTGTCGTTCCCGTCATCGTGCGCGAGCATCATCTCCCCTGCGACATTATCGCCGGGCAAGATGCCTACGCGACGGCGGCAGCCATCGCCCGTTCTGCGCCGGAGCTGACATTCGTCCTTGCTCATTTTGGCTTACCGACGATGCGCCCTGGGGCTGCGCAGCCCTGGGCGGAACAGATTGCACGACTGGCGGACGTGCCAAATCTGGTGATGAAGCTCTCCGGTCACACAACATCTGCTGATCCACGCCCATTGCAGGCAGAGACGCTGCGCACATTCGTGGATGAGGCAATCCGACTGTTTGGCGCAGGTCGGTTGATGTGGGGCAGCAATTACCCCATCAGCCTACGTGCTGGTGGTTACGCAGACGACATCGCTTTGATGCGCGCGGCGACAGCACATCTCTCGACCTACGCTCAGGCAGAAATCTTCGGCGGCGCGGCAGCACGTGTCTATCGCCTGGGAGCTTTATCATGAATGATGTTTTCACTTGGGATCGCAGCTTTCTTGACGAGGTTGAGTCGACGACGGTCGAGTCTGGTATGCTGTTGTGGGCGCTTGGGGGTCCCAGCTTTGCGCTGCGCACTCCCGAATTGTTGATCTGGATCGATCCGTACTTTGGCGGCACACCACCCGATTCGCCGCCAGGGCTGCATCGCGCCGTCGCTATACCTATCGACTCAGCCTTGATCCGGCGCGCCGATCTTGTTCTATCCACCCACGCACACATCGATCACTGCCATGACGCCACGCTACTGCCCATCGCCGCGCAGACCGAGGCGAAGTTCATCGCACCCTCGACCTCTGCCACCGAGATGCGCCGCTTTGGCATCGATGGCAACCGCATTTTGGAGGTCGCAGCGGGCAGTCGGTTAACGGTGGGTGCTGCAGAGATTGTCACTTTTGGAGCCGATGATCCGGCGGAGAAAGGGGCGGTCAGTTTTGTGGTGAAGGTTGGTGAGAGGCTGATCTTTTTCGCCGGGGATACCCAGGATACCCCGCTGCTTGATGTCGTTCGCGCAGAATATACTCTCGATGTCGCCCTGCTCGCTTATGGGGAACCCTGGTATATGAGCGCCGAAAACCTGCTGCGCGCTGCGAACCGCCTTCAACCGAAGACGCTCATCCCGTTCCATTGGGATATCTGGCGTGGGTTCAGCGGCGACTTGGGACGCTTCTTCGCCGTTTATGCTACGGCTCCGCATCCGTTCGCGGTGAAAGTGCTGCAAGTCGGCGACTCTCTGACGCTGTCTGCCTAGCAGGTGGTGGTATCAGGTCGGTGTGTATTCAAACCAGTCGTAATCAGCATGATTGGCGCTTGGGTTGCCGTGACTCGTCGCGTACACGCCGATGTAAACGCCCGTGAAGCCGTAGGCGACAGTCGAGCTAAGAAAGCCGCCATGCACGGCGTTGCCGATGGGCAGCCATCCTTCGGGCTGGAGCGCATAGAAAAAGCGATATGCCTGCCCGTGGGCTTCAATCTTCCAGTGGATGCTCCCAAGATAGGAGGAGAGCGCAACCTCTGCCAGCAACGCATCTTCGCCGTGAGCGCGCTGTATCAGGCGCACGACAACCGCGCCATCTGCAGTCTGCATACACAGGCAGCGCAGGTAGAATCGGTCGTTCTGGACGACGGCAATGCCTGCTGCCGTGCCCTGTTGGTCGGGCACAAAGTCCATCTTTGTGCGCGCAGCAAAGCTGGTATGCTGCTGCCGCCGCCCGATGAAGCTTGGGTTCACGTGCTCCGACAGCGTTTCGGGGCGCACGCCAATGCGCAGCCATCCGGGGCGTGCGCAGAGGCTGTACCATTCGCTTCGGGGGGTGCGCAGCATATTCCAGCACGGGGCAAGCGTCTCCGCGTCAAAGTGATCGCAGGCGGGCAAGCTGGGAGTCGGATGGCTGGGGAGCGCGGGATACGGATAGCTGAACTCGACTCGACCGCTGCCAGGGCTGGGCAGCAGCCATCCCTCTTCCCATGTGCACGGTAGCAGCCACGTCTCGCGTCCGAGATTGTAGAAATAGCCGCCATACGGACGCGCACCCAGGACGACCATCCACCATTCACCCGCTTGTGTCTCCACGAGATCAGCATGACCGACGGCGACGATAGGTGCAGCATAACCGAGATGGCGATGGGTCAGGATTGGGTTCAGCGGGCAGGGTTCGTAAGTGCCCGTAAGTGCCTGGCTGCGCGCCAGGGTGACACAATGTTCGTGAAAGGTGCCACCTTCGGCAATCAGGAGGTAGTAATAGTCGCCAACGTGGTAAATGTGCGGCGCTTCCGGCACCGCTTCGCCGCGCGACAACCCATCCCACAGGACGAAAACATCGCCTGTAAGCTGCATCGTCGTCAGATCAAGCTCCTGCAGCCAGATTTCTCGTCGGGAGGTGTTGCGATGGTCTTCACCCTGTGGTGTGCGATTGCCGCAATACCAGGCGCGCCCACCTTCGAAAAACAGCGACGGATCGATGCCAGGAGCATTCTCCAGCACATACGGGTCTGACCATTCGCCCACCGGATCGCGCGCTGTGACGATGAAATTGTGCCGCCGATGCTGATGATCCGAGAGGGTCGTGATGACGTAAAAGATACCGTCATGCCAGCGGATGGTCGCGGCGAAAATGCCGCTGGACGGTGCGACCGCATCCAGGTTGAGCTGCGACGGGCGAGAGAGGATATGACCAATTTGCTGCCAATGCACAAGGTCGCAGCTGTGAAAGATCGGTACGCCCGGATACCACTCGAACGTTGACGTGACCAGGTAGTAATCGTCGCCTACACGGCAGATCGACGGATCCGGGTAGAAGCCTGGGAGGATCGGGTTTTGAAACAGAGGCTGCATCGCTCATTCCCTCGGGGTAGGTGCGTTGGGGTCAATCAGGGCGGCTTGGCGTAGGTCATGCCAGAATGCAGCCGGGATACGCTCGGAGAAGACACTCAGGCTTTCGGCGACCTGCGTCGCGCTTTCTGCACCGAAGACGATGGTGCGAATCGCCGGATGGGCGCGCACAAACTGCGCTGCCGCTGCCTTGAGCGAGACACCATGCTGATGACACAACGTTTCGATGCGGCGAACACGCGCGAGGATTGCATGCGGTGCGTCACTGTAGTTGTACTTTGCACCTTCGACAGCACCGGTCGCCAGAATACCGGTCGCATACATGCCTGCCGAAAGAACCGGGATACCCCGTAGGTGCAGCGAATCCAGAAAGGGCAGCGCAGCTTGATCGAGCAGGGTATAGCGCCCCGCCAGCATGAGGCAGTCGAGTGGCAAACGTTCGGCGAAAAATTGTGCCGCCGTCATTGTTCCTGTGCCCAATCCGAGAGCACCGATCACCCCCTGCGCCTTCAAATCTGCAAAAGTGGGATACGTCTCGTCTAGAATGACCGATGCATCCGCTTCGAGCGGGTCGTGGATATGGAGGAGGTCAACCGCGTCTACGCCCAACCGCTTCAGGCTGCCTTCGACACTCCACAATATCTGGTCGCGATGATAGCCGCGTTTTGCTTCGCCGGCCTCACTCCAGAGACAGGCTTTTGTCGAGAGGATGAACCCTTCGCGGCGGCGCGATTTCAGCGCACGCCCGACCAGCGTTTCCGCCTGGAATGCGCCATACCATGGCGCGCTGTCGATCATTGGCACCTGATGGTCGAGTGCGTAATGCACCGTTGCGATGGCATCTTCATCAGAGACTTCGCGGTACAAGCCGCGAAATGACCCGGTGCCGAGCGCGAACAATGGCAGAGAGGATAGGGGAGAAAAGTTTGCCATGATGCTTATTATAATTTATATTTTTCACCAGTACACCAGTGAAACTCGCGAGATCCCGCTTATGAAAATTACAGACATCCAGATCGTCGTTACCTGCCCTGGGCGCAACTACGTGCTGGTCAAAGTCGTCACCGATCAGCCCGGTCTCTATGGTTGGGGCGATGCCACGTTGAATGGGCGCGAACTGGCGGTCGCAAGCGCACTGCGCGACCACATCGCCCCACTGCTGATTGGGCGCGATGCCGGGCGAATCGAAGATACCTGGCAGTCGATCTTTCGTGGGACCTACTGGCGTGGAGGTCCGGTGCTGATGACGGCGCTCGCCGGGATTGATCTGGCGCTTTGGGACATCAAGGGCAAGCAAGCGGGGCTGCCCGTCTACGCCTTGCTCGGAGGACCTACACGGGCAGGCGCGCTTGCCTACCGCCACTGCGATGGGCGCGACGCAGCCGAAATCGCCGACAACATCCGCGCGGCGCATGCGCTCGGCTACACGGTCTTCCGGGCGCAAGTGGATGTGCCCGGAGAGGCACAATTCCCCGACACAACCTGGATAGACTCCACCACCTATTATCAACCGTTTGAGGATGCGCCCTACCTGCGCGCCATTCCCCGGCTGTTCGAAGCGCTGCGCCACGAGCTGGGAGAAACGCCGGAAATCCTCCACGATGTTCATGAACGCCTGACGCCCATCCAGGCGGCACGTCTTGCGCACGATCTGGAACCGTATCGCCCATTCTTTCTTGAAGACCCGATTCGACCGGAACACAAGGAAAGCCTGAATATTGTTCGCCAACACAGCACAACACCATTGGCGATGGGCGAGCTGTTCAATCATCGATGGGAATGCCTGCCATTGATCACACAGCAGTTGATCGACTATGTGCGGGTGGACATCGCCCATATCGGAGGCATTAGCGAAGCGCGCAAAATCGCCGCTATCGCTGAGGCGTATCATGTAAAGATGGCATTTCATGGTCCGCCAGATGTTGCGCCGATTACCCACGCCGCAAACGTCCATACGGATATGGCGATCCCGAATTTTGGTGTGCAAGAAAGTTCAATCTTTCCAGAGGAAGTTGCCGACGTTTTCCGAGGCACGCCAACTTTTGCCGATGGATTGCTGCGGGTGAGTGATGCCCCCGGGTTAGGCACCGACGTGAACGAAGCCGCCGCTGCGCGCTACCCATTTCAGCCCGGCGGTTATTTGCCCACGCTGCGCCGCCCTGATGGCAGCGTACAGGATTGGTAGATGCGCCATACCGACGTCATTCACGTTTACGACACGCTGCCGCAGCGATACCGCGAACTTGCGCACCGCACCGCGATTGTCACCGGCGCAAGCCGAGGCATCGGTCTCGGCATTGCCGCCCGGCTTGCGCGCGAAGGAATGAATGTCGTCCTTTGCGGGTTGGAGGCGCAAGAAACGACTGCGGCTGCGCTTGCCATTCGTGAATTGGGGGGGGCGACCAGAAGCCTGGCAGGCGACCTGACGCACGAAACCGATCTTGAACGGGTAGTGTCATTCGCCGTCGAATCATACGGCTCTGTAGACCTGCTCGTCAATAACGCAGCCGACATCCAGCGTACTCGACTTGCCGACCTGTCCGCAGAGTCAATAGAGCGGCAGTGGGCGATCAATGTGCGGGCACCGCTCATGCTGAGTCAGCGCGCGGCAGCGGTGATGCAGCAGAAGGGCGCGGGCGTGATCGTCAACATCTCTTCAGTCGGTGGGCAGCGCGCCCAGCTTCCGGGGCTACCCTATGGCATGACAAAGGGTGCGCTCGACGCCTTGACCCGAAATCTGGCAATGGACCTGGGCGAATACGGCGTTCGCGTCAACGCAGTTGCGCCTGGGTGGACGCCGATGAATCTCGATCCTGTCGCGGATGCGGAATATGTGCGGGAGACCTCGGCGTTTCTCAGCATCCGCCGCCCGGGTACGCCATCCGATGTCGCCGCGGTGGTCGCGTTCCTGGCATCGGACGACGCGTCGTATATCACCGGGCAGGTGATCGCAGTTGATGGCGGATTGAGCGCACAGATTCATCCTCCAGAGCAGCCGATCTAACGGTGTTTTAAATACTTGAGACGGATTGCCATCATGGGAGAACAAATAGAAAACCATACCCCAATGACGTAAGCGATAACGATGCTGATGCGCGTCTCTGTGGGGATACTTTAGCCATCTGCGCTGGATTCGCCTCGAAACAAAGCTACAATCCGCAGTCGCATGTGATATCCAATCCCCAATGAGAACAGTCGATGCTACTTCAATTCCTGCACCAAGCGCTCCGTCAAGGATTCGTTTTTGTCCATCAGCGCGTTGAAGAACGCTTGAAACACTGGACACAGCCTGCGAACGCCGGTCTCCTGCTGGGAGCAGTCATCGACATGTCTCGCAGCAAATCCGAGTTAGTCGCTGAGAATGCTTTCTTGCGCCAACAGCTGATTGTTCTAGGTCGTCAGACGAAACGCTCGGTATTGACTTCATCGGATAGAGGGTTGTTGGTTGTCCTCGCAGGGCGAATACGCACTTGGAAAGTGTCCTTGCTGATGTCAAACCGGAAACGCTGGTTCACTGGCATCGTCAGGGCTTTCGCTTGTTCTGGCGTCACAAGTCCAAAGCAAAGACACGACCGTCACGCATTCCACCGGACGTCGTTGCGCTGATCCAGACGATGGCACTTGACAATCGGTTGTGGGGTGCCAAGCGTATTCAGGATGAGCTTCACAAGTTGGGCTATCCACTCAGTAAGCGCACAGTTGCCAAATACGTGCGCCAAGCCCGTCGAGCGCGCCCGCCTCGGCAGACCGGTCAGACCTGGGCAACCTTTCTGAGGAATCACGCGCATGACACCTGGGCGTGCGAGTTCCTCCAGACATACGACCTGTGGTTTCGAGCCATCTTCGTCTTCATCATCATCGAGCTGGGTTCGCGACGCGTCGTTCACTTCGCTGTCACCCGCTCACCAAGCGATGCCTGGATGGGGCAGCAACTGCGGGAAGCCACGCCGTTTGGTGAAAGGCCGCGGTTTCTCATCCGCGACAATGATGGCAAATATGGCGACCGCTTCGACCGTGTGGCAGCCGGAACCGGCATCGAGGTGATCCGTACACCCTTTGGAGCGCCCAAAGCCAATGCAGTGTGCGAGCGCTTCATCGGTAGCGTCAGGCGAGAACTGCTGGATCACATCTTGATCCTGAGTGAACGCCACCTGCGACGCACGGTCGCCGCGTACGTTCGTTACTTCAATCACGCGCGTCCTCATCAGGGCATCAACGGTCAAATCCCGATCCCTGCCAGTGCACCGTCCCCGATCATCCCGCCGCTATCTCAACTCAGGCGTATCCCGCTTCTCGGTGGTTTGCACCATGACTACCAATGGGCTGCCTGAGCGGAGAATCTGGCTCGGATGGCCTAAGTAGCCGGCACAGGGATCACCGCCCGTCATTTCGACGGGACGGTGTCAGGGATGTTGCGTCCTAATCTATATAGCAATCCTTCGCTGTTGGTCAGTTCGACTTGCCCGTCACAATCTGATGCGCGCGCTGTGGGCTGATGCCGTATTCGCGCGCGACTTCCGACAGGTTCTCACCTGCTTGGTGTCGTGCGATGATGTCGGCATTGCGTTCTGCTTTGGAGATATGCTTCTTGGTGAGGGGCTTGTCGGGAAGCAAAAAACCCGCGTACAAGCGGGTGAGGATGCGCCGCGTGGCGCTTTCAAGGGTTGTGTAAAGCAGTGACCCTACAGGGGTTGAGGGTCGCGAAAGTGTCCTCAGTTTTGAACTGCCGAACGCGAAGCGCTTGGTGCTCCAAATTCTCTATCACGCACATATTGTACAGCCGCAGACGAACGCGGCGCGCGACATCCGCATCCGAAAGCGCCACGCAGCGGGCGCGAGGATCAGCGATCTGGCGCGCGAATATGGCGTGTCGCCGCAACGAGTGTGGCAGATTGTGAAATAGGGGAGTCTAGGTGATAGACCCTCCATGCCTGAATCTCCGCATATTCCAGCTCAGCACGAGAAAGGAGACCATCGCGCGCTCACGATCTCGAACGAGGATTGCGAACAAGAGCGCACAGGCGCGGCAGAATTCGTTCAATTCGCCAGGATAAGTCGAACCTCAAACCGTAGGTCACTGTACAGTCCAGGGTCGATCTGCCTAATGCGCAAAGCTCCAGCTTCCAGACACGATAGATAGATCAGCCTTACAGCGCTGTCCGCCGAGCTGAACAGACGCTCGGCGGGGAGGTAAGTCGGGTCTCCTCGTTCCAGCGCGCCCTGCAGGATTTCGTAGTTCTCTTTGTACGTAACGCAGTCAAACTGGTTGGGCGTACCCGGGAGCAGCCCTGCCAGGACATCCGCCAGCGCAGGCATGGATTCTGTCGGGTTTGCTGATGCGGTTGGGCTGGCAGTTTCTGTTGCCATCACGCTCGCGGTCGGGGTTGCGGTTTGTGTCATGGTTGGGCTGGCGGTCATCGTTGCGGTTGCACTCGCCGTCTGTGTCGCAGTAGGGCTGGCGGTTTGTGTCACGGTTGGGCTGGCGGTCATCGTTGCGGTTGCACTTGCCGTCTGCACCGTAATAACGGTGGATGTAAACACTAATTGCGGAGACGAAATTTCCGTTTCGATTGGCAGATCAGCAAGCTCGGTCACAGCCACCGTAGAGGTAACGATGATGTTCTGTTCGCTCAGTGCTGACTCTTGAGAGATCACCATGATCCGCATGGCAATAGATGCGAGGAATACCCCGGAAAGGATAAAGAGGATTGGATTAAGCCTACGACTCCATATGAGCAGTCTGCCGCTGCCATACGCCTGGAAGATAACCTTGAGCGTGATCAGAGGGGCGAGAAAGAGAAAGGATATGGAACTGACCAGGTTTAGAAGGCTAGAATCCATAACCAATTCCATAGTGTGCCCAGTTCTTGCTGACCTTCTGACGGCGAAGCGGGAACACGTCCAGCATTAACCCACCCAATGTGATCGTGACGACGATGAGGATCGCCAATTCGTAAGACCATATGTGTGAAAGTACCAGCATTTCGGAGACAATCGTGCTGACCGCAAGGCTGAACACGATCGCCAGCGTAAGCTCAGTGACCTCATCTCCGAGCATAAGTAGTCGTACGAACGCCAAACCTGGGCCGCTGATGAGGAAAAGGAAGACCACCACGGTTCTGATCATCGTGTCGGGACAGAGCATACTTAGCGCAAGGGCTGAAAGCGCGAACAGTGCGATCAACAGCGAGGAAATGCCTCTGAGAGCCGCAAACGGATAGATACGTCGGGCGGCTGAAAGGGCAGCCGACGACCCGTGTGTATAGATATGTTTAGGTTCCGCCAGACCGCGGTCGCGCATATCAAGGATGAAATCCCGCCAGACCGCTTCGTTTTCCTTATCCCCGCGGATAAAGTGTAGCACGACGACCCGCCCACCCGGGCGCACACCCCAGGCAGCGAGCAGCGAGTCGTGGGGGAGCGAGGTCGTTCTTTCGTTCTCACGCACCGGTGCCAGAAATAGCTGTTCGATCCTGCTCTTGCTCAGGTCTCGCTGGCATAGGTTGGCATAATCGGCTTCCACACGTCGGAGAATGTCCAGGATGACCTCTGGTGCAAGCACTGGCTTTTTGACCTGATAGGCGTGCAGCAAATTCGCGACATCATCGTTTGTAAACTTGCGCCCGTAGAGGTGGTCAATGAGGTATTCCAGACTGGTTGCATTGTCCTTCAGCTGTTCCAGCAGCCTGGAGTGGTAGGGCGATGGAGCACCGCGCACCTGTGGCACTCGAAGCTCAAGTTCACCCTGCGACAGCGTGAGCTTTACGGTCTTGTAGCCATTGCGGCGTCCGAATGGCGACCGGCGCTTTTCATGCCGTCCGCGACCCAGGTAACTGTCGGCTTCGCCTTCCAGCGCTTCCTGCAGTATCCGCTGAGTCGTTAGCATGAGGTACAGGTTTGCCGGCGATTCAGTGTCGCGGGTCGTATGCGCCAGCAACTGATCCATTTCCTGGGAAAGCTGCTCGCTGGGTGTGGGTTTGCGATTCATCTTTGACCGTCCATACGCCCGAGAACAACCATCGAAACCACCAAGACCAACACTCCTCGAATGCATTTGCTAGCGGGGATAAGATTGCCCCGAAACCTGGGCTGTCCATCGATCTGCAAACGCAAAGATGATCGCATCGGTGTTCCGGAAGACGACCACAAAGCGAGGCGAATTGAGCAGGCGATTCTCAATCATATCCAGAGATCCCAACGGCATGGGTCCCGTGATGGAGACTTCAACCTTCTGGCTACGCGTGATGATAAGGTACGACGCTGTGTATTCGCGATTGCTCATCCATCTTTCCATGACCCCCACAGGGTCGGCAAGGAAACGTTCCTGCGCCTCATTCGATTCCCGAGACAGCGCGACGTACGTGTAATACTCGTAGTTCTGATAGCGCGACGGGTAGTTGCGTGTCCCTTCGATAATCAGCGCCCCTTCGGGTGCGTTATCGACAATGTACTGCCCTGCGGCAACTTCCTCCGGTGAGAAATAGTACTGGCTGTCTTTGCCATAGTAGGGAAACAGCAGCGCTGCAGCAAAAATCACGGAAATCGCAGTGGTCAGCATCGTCGTGAACCAACTGCGCCCTCGGTTGGCATCGGGCAGGAAAAGCCCCGCACCGAGGAAAGCCATGAAAGGCAAGCTGAACATGTAGATCCGGAAAATCATCTCCCCGCCGTAGTTGTTGACCACCAAAATAGGAAATGGGCAGAATGCCAGGAGAATCGGCGCGACATCCCACTTGCCCAGCCAGAGCCGGCGTAGGACGCTGAGCGCTCCCAAACCCCAGACAGCGACCGTCTGCAAGCGGCCGATGATCGCGATGATCTGACCCTCGGGGCTGACCGCGTTCAGGTCAATGAGCTGCACGGTCTCGGCAGTGCCAGAGAGCGACTTCACTGTGGACTGGATGACGTTGCCCGCATAGATTTCAGCGGGGAAAAACATCCACGCCAGCGTCATGATGATGACAAAAACGGGCAGGTAATATGCGTTCGACTGCCGGAAGACGACGAGTACCGCGAGCATGAGCAGCGTCATAATTGGCGTAAGTTGGTGCGATGTGACGATCACGATAATGAAGATCATGCACATCAGGATCAAACCAATGCGACGTGCAGGGGTCACGTCCGTCCCGGCGATCCCTTCAGGTCTGGAATGCCTTACGCCCCAATAGTACAGGTTGGCGAGCCACTTGAACCGAAGACGCGCTCTGATGGCGTCTTTGTTCGCTGGAGTTAAGTCACGAAACCAGCGCAAATTGATGCCGATGACGGCGAGATGTAAGACGAACGCCAGCGCCTGGGGGGCATAATAGTCCTGCCCCACCCAACTCGTCAGAAAATAGAACAGCGCGCTGAGCCAGACGAGTCGTTCGTCGGTGGTTAGCGAACGGAAGATCAGCAGAAGTAATCCAAGTGCAAGCAGGTTGAAGAACAGGGTCGCCAGTTGTGCGTAGCCGAGCGGGTTCGCTAAACCGCTTGCCTGGTCGAGAAAGGCGCTTAATGTGAAGAAACCAGGCCAGTTATGATAGACGTTCATCTCGGCGATCGTGGGGTTGACCACTCCGAAGCGATTGATGTAATCGACGATGCCGACATGTTTCCATGCCCACGAATATCGCAGCGAACCATAGAGCAGGGTTGGCGTGCCATGCAGGATAAAGATGAGCAGGACGCTGTGCAGCAGCAGCAGTCTTGGATACGCCTGAGCATTTCGGATCATCAGGCAACAGCTCAGGATCACGATGCCCAGGGCAAAGAAGTAATGAACGGGCAGAACCGTGATTAAGCCCAGATCCGTCATACCTCGCAGGTCAATCAGAGGAAGCGCTGCAAACCAGAGGAGCAACGCAGCTGCCAGCATGACCCAATGCACCATCAGGCCGGGGAGCCTTACCTGGCGCACCTTCCACAGGTCTCGCTGAGACAGTGTGGGTGCTGAAGCAGGAAGCGTGACCTTACTGGACGTCATATGCACTTCAGTACCCCTTCAAGGTTCTTGGTCGTCCACAACCAATGTGCAGCGTAATGGGTCGATTTTTCCAGATTATCCGTCACATGCCGAAGCCATGCGAAGAGCAGCATTGTCCGCATATTGAGGGCGTCTCCGACCAGATGAGCCTGCGCGCTCTCCCATGCAGACTGCTCATGGGGCGACCATTTACTGTTGTTCAGCAGTAGGTCACGAAGTACATCTCCAAGTTCCTGCTTGCGCACCAGCATCCGGCAGGAAAGGAGAAACTGCATGACATCCAACTGTGGCAGCTCGTCAGGCTGCGCAAGCTCCCAATCCATCACACCACTCACCTGTAGCCCATCATTGGACATCATGATGTTGTCCGGCGAATAGTCACCGTGCACCCAGCTCAGGGCAACAGTGCGCCCCGACAGCATGCGGTGAAGCTCTGCACCAAGGCGATCGATGTTCTGTGCATAGGTCTCTTCACGCTTTCGGCTGACATTCCACTTATGGAGTACATCGAGCAGTCTGCTGATACGATGGCTGAGAAAGGCATCATCGACCGTGCGAAGGGTTTGGGTGCGCTCATGGAACTCGGCGATACAGCGGAGCGAAGCATCCTGTGCGGCAGCGCGAGCATCGGAGTTTCGTATGAATACCGTAGCCAGCGTTCCTTGCATCAGCCTTTCAGATAAGCAGACCTGTCCATTACGCTCGGATACCGCCAGGATTTCGGGCAGGTAGCGCTGCCAATCGCCCAGGCATGTCTCTTCTCGCAGCGTCTGCAGGATAGCGTATTGGCGTTTCAGGCTCGCGGCAGCCGCTGTCGAGCGTGATACCTTGAGTACTGCAACCTCAGGCTCATCCGCACGTCCGACGGTCATAACGCTGACCTCGTTCAAGGTCGGCAGCAGCCGCTGCACATCCAGGGGATGATTATCTTTGCCGCCGAGCGATACCGAAAGTGCGGGCAGCAGTGCAGGCAGCAACTGGCGGGCATTCGCCACATCGCCACGATGTTTCCACGACCACCAGAGGCGGCGTGGCAGTGCCAGCGCGCTGAGGACGAAGCTCAGGTTCACTTCGTGGATCCAGGCGGTGCGCAGTTGAGTCAGCAGCAGAAAGACAGCCACTAGCGTTTGGGTGGAAAGCCATGCGATGCCAATCGCGGTGATGCCAAACACATCCAGCAGCAGGAAGACCTGCCCAAGGACGGCGATGGCGATAAAGCCCTGTACCAGGATGAGTGCCGACACCCGGCGCTGAACGCGCGCGATGCTCAGATACGTCTGCACGATGATGTTGGGAATAGCAGACAGGCACAGCAGGCGCAGCAGATCAGGCGCTTCTGCCGCATAGGCGTCGCCGAATAAGCGCAGGATCAGTGGCGCGCCGATGACGCCCACGAGCACCAATGGCACCAGAATTCGCGCCGTCTGCACGAATATACGATAGCTGTAGATGTAGAGCTTGGTGGGTTCAATCGCCGCCTCAGCGATCAGCGACATCCCCATGTTGCGGCTGAACAGATAAAGCGCATATGCAATCGTCCAGGACAGGAAGAAGAATGCGTTCGCGGATGCCGTGACGCGCTCCACAATGATGATGGGAAGAAGGTCGACAGTCGCGGTCGAGATGATGGAGCCGAGATAGTCGCCTGTGACGTAGCGCGTAATCTGAGCGCGGGACACAGGCACGGCACGATCTTGCGTGTCCTCGATATGGCGCGGGAGAAGCCGCCGGAAGATCAGATAATTGACCGGCAGCAGAAGGATCATCACCGGAACAATCCACGAAACCATGATCCCGAAGTCCGGCAGCAAACTTGCGAGTATGATGAGCAGCAGCACTTTGGCGACTGCGAAGATGATGTTTTCAAAGGGTACCCACGTTGCTTGGCGCAAGCCCACCAGCGCGCTGTCCTGCAGGATGAATATCAGCCAGGCGACTACTGACAGGATAAACCCAATAATGAGGAGCGGGCTGGAATACAAGATGTTGAGCTGTGGCGCCCACGCATTGAGACCCAGCAGGAACAGCGCAGCCACGATGCACGCCACCCCTGAAGTGAGGGCATAGGTGTAGAGAATGATGCTGCGTGACTGACGACCCGAACTCGGCAGGAAACGGTTGAACGCATTTCCCAGGTTGAGCTGGGAGACGTTCGCCAGGAACATGACGGCGGACAAGATCGCCGAATTCAGCCCGACAGTCTCCGTACTGTAGTTTTGCGCCGCCAGAATCCAGTATATGAACCCAAGCGCTGACGTCGCGCCTGAACTGATGACCAGCGCGTAACCGTTGCGGTAGAGCGGTGAACGCAGGTGTTCCATGAGGCGTGGGAGGTGTGCGTTCCGCAGTGTAGTCCACATGATTAGCGCGCTTCAATTCTGTTCAGGTGCCGTGTGACCACACACGGACATAATCGATCACAAAATCACTGGGGAAAGGAGTATCTGCGTCCGGAGATCCGGGGTAATCGCCACCAACAGCCAGGTTCAGGAGTATATACATATCCACGTCGGGGACATACTCTTCCTCATAGCGGAAGCGCTCGACCCCGTCGATATACCAGACCACCGCTTCCGGCGTCCAATCAACGGCGAAGATATGCCAGCCGTCAGTGAAGTCCGCACCGTCGAAGAAAGTTGTGACACGCCGGCGCTCGTCCGACGAGTCTCGGTAGTGCATGCTCATGCGTATCGATGTCACGTCCTGACCGAGGAACTCCATCACATCAATTTCGGGACGAGATGTCTGGCTGTCTGGAAGCATCCAGAAAGCGGGCCACAAGCCCTGCCCGGCAGGAAGCTGCGCACGAATTTCGGCGTAGCCATAACGGAACGTGAATTTCGTCGGCGCAGATGGGTCATCAACCGTACTTCCCGTCGTCACCATCCCCGAGGTGTACACGTACGTCGCGCCATCGCTGCCAACCACTTCCTCTTCCAGGGCGCGCAGATGGAGCGCGCCATCCTGGACGATGACGTTCTCCGGGAGGTACCAGTTCAGGTTCCGATTTCCCAGGTTTGTGCATCCGCCGTCGTCCCACCAGTAGCAGGTCACCCAGAGATCGGTGTCGAATGAGTCGTCTTCAAATTCGTCGTGAAAGATCAGCGTCCAGTCGCCATCCTGACCCACAGGTGTGGGGTCATGCGCGCCCAGAGCAACCGCCCACTGCGTCGTCGCCGCGATGATGACCGTGAATACCAGCACTATCGTGCTTAACCTCACCATTCTGTCCCTTTCCTGCCCTGCCTTGCATTCGGTCGCAAGGAATCTTAGTCCCTGAATCCGATCATACGCTTCACGGTACTCCGCAGTGCGTGGTCGATCTTCGTAATCGGGAGGCGATCAATTCGATATTCGGCATATGGCACCGCTTGCGCCCCAAATTTGCTTTTGAAATCCGCGAGCATCTCTGAAGAGCCGGTTTCGCCCATGTGGTAGTGACGTGCCCCTATCTGGCATGCGTGCTCAATCGCTGTCCACTGTAATAGCTCGTTTGCTCTGGTGATTCCCACGAGCGCTTTATCCATCGCCCCGCGTGAGTAATTGACGTTGGTGCCCGTCAGAACGAGGATTGCCGCAGCCGGCTGCCCTTCAACGCGAGCTACCCAGATGTTGCAGGCTGCTCCCAGGTGTTTGGCGATCGTTTCAAACTTCCGTAACGGATCGCGCCTCTCGCCGCGCCAGCGCGCCAGCCGTACCGGTTCATTCTGCTGCTGCGCCCAACGGTCAAACGAGAGGCGCAGAAGATCATAGAAGACAGGGATCAGCCGCCCAGTTGTATCGTGTTCGACCTCGATGTTCGACTTCTGCGCCTTGCGGATCTTGTTGCGCGTGTCGCTCGAGAAGCGTTTCGTCCAGACGGCGTCGCTGCCACCCTCCAGGTCGAGCACATGCGCGGTTCGCGGAACCGCCACCATCCCAGGGGTGCGCGCGGCAGCCCACAATTCAGCGTGAAGCGGATTTGGACGTAAGGAGATGCTCAGACTCGGCGTTGCCTCAAGGTCGTCGATGACAAAGCGGATGTCCTCGGTGTTCAGCGTGAATGATGACAGTACACCGCCCATCCCCCAACCGTGCGGCATTGACTCCTGGATCGACAGCGGTCCCGGGAGTAGTTTTTGCCGCACCAGCGGCAGAACCATCCGCTTGTTCCCATCCGCCGACAAATAATAGCGACTGGCATCTTCGAAGGATCCGGTGGCGCACATCGAGTCGAACCAGATCGGCGATTGGTACGGGACCGCGAAGGGGTCTGAGCGGTAAAGCTCCTCCCATGCATCGCGCGGTGCTGGGCTTATCACAGTATATGCTTTCACGGACAATTACCTTTCACAGGCATACGGAACGCAGATGAATTGCAGGGCGGCTCACAGCACAGGGTTCGCGTCTTACTATCATGACTTTCGCGCAGCGTTTCGGCTGCGCCAGTATGCGAGAGGTCCGTACAGCATGCCTTTGCGCTCCAGACGATTCAGCTCGACGGGGTAATCTGCCTGCTTGCGGTAGTTCTTGGGGGAGTCCGAGCTTAGGATATGCGCAAGCCCTGCCGGAAATCTTAGCAACAAGTCCAGGGCGATAGCAGGGCGTTCTATCACCGACTTCATTAGAAAAGCGGTCAACCCGACGCCATACCCGTATGCCTGCCTCTGCAAGCCGGGGTACTCACGTCTGTGGCTGTGGTGGAGGATCGCAGCGGGTTCGTAGACAAGCCGGTATCCCCTGCTGACCACCTGGTAGAAGGCATCCAGATCATCGCCGCCCATGGCGAGCGTCCCTGCCCCAAGGGCGGAGTCAAAGCCGCCCATCTCACGAAGCACGCGCGTGTCGAACGCCATGCTTGCCCCAGAGCCGAAGACGCCCGCAGTGTAGGGATAGAGCGCTCCCGGCGGACGGTTGCCGTTCAGGTCAAATATGCGTCGCGCGAAACCTTTGCTGAAGCCGCTGTACTGCTCGATCCAGAGCTGTGCCTGCGTTTCCAGCTCTACAGGCATGATCAAACCTGTCACGCAGCCGACATTGTCCGCCATGCTGAAGCCCTTGACCATCTCAAGGAGCCAGAATCGATCGACCACAACATCATCGTCGGTGAAGACGACATAAGGTGTTTGGACATCTTTCAAGCCGGCGTTGTGCGCGCGCCCCAACCCCGGACGATCTTCACGCACGTACCGTATGTTCGCTCTGCTGCCATAACGCTGCGCGATGAAATGCCGTGTATCGTCATTGCTGGGCGCGTTATCCACGACGATGATGTCGAAGTGCGGATACTCGGATGCGAGCACCGAGTCCAGGGTGATACCAAGGCTGGTGGTGCGGTTACGTGTGGCAATGATGGCGGTCACGAGGGGCGCTGTTGCCAGCCAGGCTTCCCTTTCTGCAAGGCAGCGCGCCCTGGTCTGGGTCGCAAGTCCCTCTGGGGTCAGTTCCGTGGGCGCTTGCAGATCGTCCTCACGCATATGCGTCCGAATTTCAGACTCGAGTGCGCGCCAGATCGCCTGCGCATACTCCTCTGCGTTTAGACCGTGTTCGCCAAAGCTGAGCTGCACAATGCCCAGCGGGCGCGAATGCAGCCGCACAAGCGAGAGTGCACGACAATAGCGCTGCTGTGTCACTTCGTCATATGGTGGCAGGGCTGATATAGGCTGGCTCAATTCAACTTCGGCAATTCGAATCGGTTGAAAGGCTGCAAGTGTGGTGCTGAACTCTGACATTCGATATCGCAAATCTAATGAAAATGAGTTGAAAGAAGTGTTACGTTATGATAGAGTTTTTCCCGTCCGCCTTGCGCAATCACAAAATACTTGACTTACGATTTTCATATATCGTTAGTCGAAGATCAAGCCGAAGTCAGATCAAACTGCCGCGACTACCTCTTTTTGCGTCCTCATGGCTGAGGCTTTTTACGCGCTTCACGCGCTTGTAAGCCTGGACAGCTTAAATGTTAAGGAAGTTTTAGTTTCGTGAAAGGTTAATTAACATAACATGGGAGGTATTACGCCCAATGCTACTCATATTGAAAGCTTATTCATTCTATTACGAGAATGGAGCGGCACAGTTGAATTCAGCTCCAATAGTTTGTTGGACTGAGCACCACAGCGTATCCATTTTCCGTTTTTCATTGTTGTTCTGAGGAATCACCATGACTACACACAAATTATTCCCGATACGTACGCACAAGGCGTTCACTGAGGATAACGCACCCACGGTAAGCGTGGTCATCCCCACTCTCAACGAAGCGAGCAACCTGCCACACGTTCTGCCGTACATTCCCGCCTGGGTTGACGAAATTATTATCGTCGACGGGCATTCAACCGACGACACCGTCGAAGTCTCCAGGGAATTATGCCCGTCAGCGCGCATTCTCATGCAGGAGGGGCGTGGAAAAGGCGCGGCGCTGAGCACAGGATTTGCGGCGGCGACCGGCGACATCATCGTGATGCTGGACGCCGATGGCTCCACCGACCCGCGCGAAATCCCCGCCTTCGTGGGCGCGCTGCTGGCAGGGGCAGATTACGCCAAGGGAACGCGCTTCGCCCAGGGTGGCGGCTCGTCCGATATGACCGCGATCCGACGTTTCGGCAACTGGGGTCTCACCATGGCAGTGCGTACCCTGTTCGGGCAGTCATTCAGCGATCTTTGCTACGGCTATAACGCCTTCTGGGTCTGGGTGGTACCAGTCATCGATGTCAACGCGCCTGGCTTCGAGATCGAGACGATCATGAACATCCGCGTCATCAAGACCCGGATGCGTATTGCCGAAGTCCCGAGCTTCGAGCATGAGCGCATCCATGGGCTTTCCAACCTCAATGCCGTCCGTGATGGTGTGCGCATCCTTCGCACAATCATTCGTGAGTGGCTGGATTGGAAGTTCCCATGGGCTTTCGAGAAGCGGGAGAGTGATCCAAACCCTATTTCTGAGATTGCGCAGTTTAAAATCAGCAACAGAAGCCAGCAATGAGTTCGCTGACGACGTCGATCATCGTCTGTGCGTACACAGAGCAGCGGTGGGATGACCTTGTCGCTGCCCTGGCAGGTCTTGATCAGCAAACGGTGCCGATCACGCAGCGAATCCTGGTCATCGACCACAATCCTCTACTGCTGGAGCGGGCGCGTGCGACGTTCCCGACGGTGTCCGTGATCGCGAACAGAGAGCAGCGCGGACTATCCGGCGCGCGCAATACCGGGATTGCCCACGCTACAGGCGACATTGTCCTCTTCATGGACGAAGACGCGGTACCCGAGAAGGACTGGCTTCGGAAGCTGCTGACCCATTACGAGTCCGATTCTGTGATGGGCGTGGGTGGTGCGATCCTGCCGAACTGGGTTGCAGGCAGACCAGGCTGGTTCCCCAGTGAGTTTGACTGGGTGATCGGCTGCACCTACACCGGAATGCCGCAGGAAATCGCCGATGTTCGCAATCTCATCGGCTGCAATATGTCGTTTCGCCAGTTGGTCTTTGAACGGGTTGGGCTGTTCACGGACGGCATCGGTCGCGTTGGAACGCGACCTGTGGGATGCGAAGAGACCGAACTCTGCATCCGAACACGTCAGAAGATGCCAGGCATCCGTATGGTTTACGATCCGTCGGCAGTTGTCCACCACCGCGTTCCGGAAAGTCGGGGACGCTTCCGCTACTTTGTCGATCGCTGCTATTCCGAGGGCTTATCCAAAGCGCTGATCGCCCGCCATATCGGTCGAAGTGATGGCTTGTCCTCTGAAAGCGCCTACACCATACGGACTCTGCCGCTGGGCGTGCTTGGCGGAGCCCGGGACGCGCTGCGCGGCGATGCTGCTGGCTTGCTCCGCGCCGGGGCTATTGTCATCGGGTTTTCCTGTACGGCCCTCGGCTACTTGTGGGGGAGTATGCAGCTCGCGCTCAAGGGGCATGAGCGGACCGCGGCGCATGAGCAGGTGGTCTGAGCAAGTAACCTGGACTTAGTATTCTGTGCTTCAATATCTTGTGATTGGACCAGAGTGGTCATGAGTAATCAACCGGTCTCCCTGCAAGTCCCGATACTGATGTATCACAGTATTTCATATACGGGTACCCACGATTTTCTGCCGTTCATCGTGCGACCGCACGAGTTTGCGCGGCAGATGGAGCATCTTCACGAGCATCGCTTCACACCCATCACCGTTACGGAGTATGTGCGGGCACTGTGTGCAAGAGGTAAGGGGCTGCCGGAACGTCCGGTGGTTATCACGTTCGACGACGGCTATGGAGACTTTTATGATCATGCGCTCCCCGTGCTCAAGGAGTATGGCTACTCGGCGACCCTTTACATCCCGACCAATTGCATAGGTGCGACCAGTGATTGCTTATCCTCGTCGCGCATTGTCGGGAGATCAATGCTAACGTGGGACATGATTCGGGCGATCCATCATGCTGGCATCGAGATTGGTGCGCATTCACACACCCATCCACAACTTGATCTCCTTCCAAAGGAGGCACTGCGTGACGAGATTGCGCTGCCCAAGGAAATCCTGGAAAAGCAGCTTGGCAGTCCGGTCAACAGCTTCGCCTATCCTCATGGCTATCATTCTCAAGTGGTGATCGATGAGGTCAGGAATGTGGGCTATTCATCCGCTTGTGCCGTCAAATACGCCATGAGTCACCTTGAGGACGACCCTTATGCCCTGGCGCGTCTGCTGGTTCCTATCAACATATCGATTGCGGATTTTAGGCGTCTGCTGCGTGGAGAAAGTGTGCCACTTGCGCGAAAAGGTGAGCGCATGCGCACCAAAGTCTGGCGTTGTATTCGACGTTTCAAGCGTCGTCAGCAGGGTCAGGTGTGACGCACGCTCTGTGTTTGCTCAGGCAGCATTAGATATCGAGTGTCGAAAGCCCCTTCTTATCGATCTCGATGAAACGGAATGTGCTGGGTGAAACGGCATTAAACACCAGTGTGAGTTTTTCGCCGACACGGTAGGTTTCCGCGACCTGCCGTGCGATGTCGAGACGGTCGAAGGCGACTTCGTGAACTCCGGTGCGCGTCAGGGTATGTTTTTCAACCCCAGGGTTGATGACATAGGTGAACTCGATCCTCACCAGGAAATCCGCTTTGCCTCCGGTTCCATCCGCATTCTTCTCTTTACGAACAAACAGCTCTGTGCGGGTCACTTCGCCATTGGTATTGACCCAACGCGCTTTGCGTCCACCGGCGAAGCGGCTATCGGTTTCATAGATCCGGGTGTTGAAAAAAAGCACGATGCCCAAAGGGAGCATGAATAGCCAAACAAGCACCATCGGGAGAAATGACGAGTTGGTGATTAGGCTGATATTCATATGGGTCTCTATTTTCCTTTCTCGCAATGTACGAGAAATGGCAGACGAAGCCGACCTTGGGGAAAACCTTGAACCACATTATTCGACTTGAAGCTAATCAATTATACATCAATTCTAGACGAAAGTATCAAATCTTGTATAAGGGTTCCTTAAATCTAAGTTAAACAGCGATGGAACCCGGCGTCTGCCGAGTTCCATCACAGCGTTTATGCACTTCTTGTAGGTTGGGTGGTAGTCCGGTGGTTCGTGCTGCGAAGTTGTTCCTGCGGACTAGCGGATTATGGGGCGAACACGGCGCCTTCCAGAACATCGAGCCAATCGAGATTGCTGCCGAATGGGTAGTTGGGTACGGCAGGGATCTCCGGAAGGAAAGCCGACGCGATATCTGAAAGCCCGGTCAGGTTCGTGTTGAACCATTGCCTTTGCCACGCAGCGATATCGCCTGCTGGAAGATCTGGTAACGACGGAAACGCATCGCTCAGTATCGTCGTGATCAACTCATGGTTGGGCATTTGCGCCGAGCGATAGATCTCCGCTGCGCCATCGAGGGTCAGCACCCCAACTTCAGGAGCCGCCAGCGTCTGAGGTAGCCAGTTGAGGACTGCATCTGGTGATAGGGGAGACAGCGTAGGCATGGCGACACGCGCAGACTGCGGATCTCCCTGAAGCTGCGTCATGAGACTCCTTCCGTCATATCCCAGGTATGTCGATGCTGCCCCATGGGGAAGATGGCGGTGAGCCAGCGCATTTGCCATCCAGTCACCAGCGTCAGCGATGCCGCCGAGCATAGTACGCCACTGCACCGGAGCAGTGTTCAGAGGCGTGAACTGCTCCCGATGCGCGGTGCTTCCGGAGAAAAGCGGACCCAGCGAGAGGCTGAGCGCGCCTGTGGACATATCCCTGGTTGGAGCAGAGAGGTTATAATCAGCTTCCAACCACTTCGGCAGAGCTGACAGGTTGGCGATCGTTTCGAGATAGGGCGAACGCATTTGCTCCAGAAGTCCAACCCACTCAGGTGTTTGCGAACCGAACATTCCATCGTGCAGATGCGCGTTGGTGATGTACTCGGCGGTCAGCGTGTCGTTGATGTTCACGATAGCCAGGCTGTCTGAAAGCGAACGCAGTCCTTCCAGATACTGCGCTTCGCGCTGGCGAATGGGTAGCGCTACCTCACGCAGCGGATAGGTATAGGCATTGCCAAATGCCTGTGGGACACCCAGGTCGGGCTGCATGAACTGTCCACGATTCGGATCATAGACGCGTTGATCCACGAAGTACAAATTGGTCTTCGTGTCCCAGATGGTGCCATCCGCAAGCGGCAGCAGACGAAGCTCGGCAGGAATGTCTGCCGGCACGCCGCTGAACTTGCACGGATCGGCGACAAGATCCGGCACCCCGAAACGAATGAGCCGCTCCTGCAAGTCAAACAACCAGGGCTGCGGGGCGGATGACGCGTTCGGATCGACGATGCCGATGATCCGCCGCTCGCCGTCGTGGATGAATGACGTGCGGTTGCCCGTCTCGTCGACAGCATACAACGCCGGGTGATCCTGGGGTTGCGCAAAAAAGACCGAGCTGGCACCTTGGCGTACAGTCGTCAGATCATGGGTTCCGCCGAGGTAGCTGAGCTGCACGTCATCCGCCCGAACCAGGCGTCCCCAGGCATCATAGACGTAATCCGTCGAATCGCTTGGACGCACCAGGCGCACTAGACGATTGTGATCATCGTAGGTCGCCTGAATACACGAGGAAGGGCTTTCGCCCCCGGCGGTCAGCATGATTGCAGTCAGATTGCCGGATGCGTCATAGTCATAGTCATAACGATAGGCACCCACGCCCTGCTGTGCGTTCGCCCACGAGAGACTCGCGAGCGAAATGCCAAGCGCAAGCAAAACGACTCGCGCGTAACGCCCGTGCCGATACCGGAAGGTCAAGAGGGCGAACGCGCCCGCTGCCAGCATTGCCGCGCTCGTGTTCACAGCCGCCTGGCTGCCAAGAAGACTGAGCGTCACCGAGCTGATGCGTTCTCTGTCGTACGCGTAGACAATCTGAATCTGGGAATTGTTGGCATACTGGATTAGTTCTGCGACACGATTTCCCTGCGCATCATAGGTAAAGGTCTGTGTATAGACCACCTGCAGCTCGACAGGCTGGCTACGAGCCGAGTCCGTCACCTGTGTAACCCTCAGGTTTTGTGGACGACCCTCGTTATCCAAACTGACTGCACGGACGAAAGACACCCTCGTCTCTTCATCAGGGCTTGCGATGACGAGCGACTGTCGCAACACATTTCCTGCTGGGTCGCGCTCATAGAATGTATCGAGTGAGGTTTCTCCATCGTAGATAAGCGAGAGGGGATTCCAACGATCATCGAGGCTGTATGAGACCACGGCGTCGATGGATGTTGAGGTCAGATCGAACGCATTCTCAAAATAGGTTGCCTCGACCCACGGCAGCTCCAGCCCCAGTGAGGATAAGATCCCGCGCGCATCGAGCTGTCGCGTAAGCCGGACACCGCTCTGGTCAGCCATGGTGACGCCCGACGAGTCTTGGGTGATATCGACTGACCATCCTGCCTCGGAGATGGTGGTGAGGCTGCCCCGACTGTCGTATGTGTAATCGCTGGCACCCGCGGTGGCGAGTCGGTTCAGCGCGCGGTAGCCGAACACGACCAGATCGTCTGCCGTGCTCAGGCTCTCCAGCAGATCCAGCCCGTCATATGTCAGATTGATCTGGCTTTGGGGCCCAAAGCTGATGACTTCCGGAAGCTGGCTGGCATCCCGGTATCTCGTCGTCAAGGGCGCGCGGATGTCTCCGTCGGCGTAATCACCGAATGTACGGATGGAGAGTCGACCGAGGGTGTCGTACTCGTAGGTTTCGAGCTCGCCACCGGCATTCTGGCATGTGTCATAGGTGTCACTGCCAGCACCGCCGCTCCTGCAAATGCCCACGACCCGGTCAAGCGTGTCATAATTCAGCAGCAGGTTGATGCCCGTCGGGCTGATCACCCTTGTTAAGCGGTTGGCGCTGTCGTAATTGTAGGTATAGGTGCGTCCGACGAGGTCCTGGTAAGTCACTAGATTGCCGTTGGGATCGTAAGCGAAGATGTACGCATTCCCGTTCTCATCGACTGCGCGGATGGGCTGTCCCAAGGCGTCATAGAAGAAATATGTCGACTGCGTCCACACTGTCGATTGTTGCTCACATGCCTCAATCAACTCGATTGCCGGGTTGAGGCACAATGACATTGTGATGGACTCGAGCACGCCATTTTCGTTGAAAACATATTCCGCGCGCTGCCCATGGCTGGTAATGCCGATCTTCGGGGGTGTATTGCGTCGCGCATTGCCGGGCGTAAAGCTGTATCGCCGCTCCCCGTGAATGGCATCCTGTACCGTCAGGTCAACACGCCCCGTCGGGATACCGTCCTCGCCAAGCTCAGACGCGTAGACAAACTGCGTATCCTCTTCACTGATGCGCCTGTAGAGCGCATCGTACGATAGGGTGAGCGTCGAGGCAAACGGGTCTGTGACGGTTATGGTCGGTTGTGCGGCATCGTAGGTAAGATCCCATTCCTGATCTTGTGTCCCTACCGACCTAAGCCTGTCGGCCGCGTCGTAAGCGAGCTGGACATCTCCTATGCTCACGAGCGTCTGCATGGGCGAGAATGTCAGTTGGGTGAGTTCGACAGTTTCTGTGCCGCCATCCTGGCTGACCAGCCATTGGAAAGGATCTGGACGAGTGATGAAGAGCGAGCGCGCCGCGCGACCGCTCGCCTGCACGTCGGACAGCCATGCTGTGAGCTGAGCGTTGTCGTCGTAGCGCAGCGCATACGCCCGCTGACGGTTCTCTCCCGCCCGGAGTGCGTCTTCAATCCGCCACAGCAGACCAACGCTGTCATACTGGTAAGCGACCTCGTTCCCATTCGCGTCGATATAGCTGAAGACAAGGGCTTCGTCGTCCCAGGTGTACTGCCTCCGGTTTCCGGAAGGACCAATGCTCGCGGTCACTCGCGATGGATTCACGGGGTCCTCAAACAGGAACGCAAATGCTACACCCTCTGGCGAGATGACGTTGGTCAGATGCCCATTGGCATCGTAGGTGAAGCTCGTCGTATAAGCCGATCGTGCATCAATGCGGTTTGTCACGTTACCGAGCGCGTCATAGCTGTAGGAGAACCCTTTGCCCGTGCCATCGACTGCTCGAACCACCCTGTCCGCTGCGTTATATTCAAACCGGTAGGAGGCTTCCGGTTGCCCTTCAACCAGTACAGCGATCAGGCGACCGAGCGAGTCGTAGCGAAACTCCTTGTATGCCGCTTCTGTTCGCATGGCGGTCTGCTGTCCGAGCGCGTCATACTCCGCCAGCCAGTTGTGTGTTGTCCCATCATTATCCATCAGCGTTATGCTGACAAGCCAGCGGTGGCTGGTGCTGTCCGCAACATAGACGAACGAACGCCTGCCCGAATTATCACGCGCTTCAGTTATGCGACCGTTCGGGTCGAATGTCAGGGCATGCGCGCTGTCCGCTGTGTCGCAGGCGGCGGATGGCTCGCCTGCTGGCGCGTAGATCTGGCGCATGTAGCCGCGCTCCAGGGGACAGTATGCAATGGCGCGTGCGCTGCCATTACCCTCGACGGTACGCAGAGGTCTTCCTAGAAAGTCGTGCTCGATATCGATGCCGGGCTGGAACCAGGTGTCAGGTCGGTCGGTGCCTCCAAACTGCAGAAGCGGCTGGCGCAGGTCGAAGCCAGTGGTGCGCCCGTCCACGTACTCGTTCCACACGACCTGCTGCAAGTCTCGACCGCCCACGGTGCGGAACGTGAGCGAACGCGGTCGGATGCTGTCGCCAGCGGTATCCAGCTGCCACTCTTGTTCCGGCGACTGCAAACCGCGGAACTGCCAGCGGGCGTCGAACAGGTAACTACGGATCTGCGGAGTGGCGCTGGTCGGGAAGTAGACGCGCTCCTCGATCCGCAAGCCAAGGATTTGCCCGGTGTCGTTGGTTAGGTAGTTGTACAGGCTCACAGAGCCGGTGGCGTCGGTGTTCATCCTCAGACGCCCCAGCGCATCGTACACCTGCTGTTCCTCGCGCCCGTAGGCATCGGTGATGACGACCTGGAAGCCGAGGACATCCACCGGAGCTTCACCAGGGCGGACGGGGGCGATCTGTGCCAGCGATTGATAGGCATAGCGGGTCGTCAGTGGCGCCTGCACATTCACCTGCACATCCCAGCGCGTTTTCTCGATCAGGCGACCGTAAACATCGTAAGTGTAGCTTGTCCGTTTCAGTGTCACGTCACCCGCAGTGACCGACCGTTCGATCAATATGCCGCGCGCATCATGGTCCGAAATTTCGCGCGCGCCGAGCGGGTCGGTGATGATGAGGCGTTGCAGCACGCGCTGCGCAGCTTCATCGCGGACCAGCTCGTAGTGATAGGTATAGCTGCCCAGTTCGGAGTCGGTCACTCTTGTGAGGCGCCCAAGCCCATCATAGTCGAAGGTAATCGTGTAGCCAGGGTCATCCGGGGTTGAACGCTGGGTGACGCGGCTGACCAATCCGGACGGGGTGTAGGCGTAGTCCCAAGTCATCCCGTCCTGCTCGAGCAGCACCTGCAGCACCTGGAGCGGCGGGCTGCTGCTCCAGGTATAAACATAGGTCGCGCCATCCCGATTGGTGTATCGTTCGACCAGACCGGGCGTCCCCGGCAGGTAATCGAATGACTCGGAAGCGCCGTTTGCGTAGATGATGAGCTCGGGCATGGCGCTGTTCACGCGGCTTGTGGCGTCGACATTGTAACCCACGCGGATATCTGGCATCCCGCGTAGCGTGCAGGCAATACAGGTGACGTTCGCGCTGTCCGGCGCGTACTGGATATCGATCCCATTCCGACCCTCGTCCGGGACGCTCACTCTTGATGCGATGCGTGTGAGCAGCCCGTTCGACCATTCGTAGTTCTGCGGGATCGCCTCGTATGGGTCTACGGTGGCGAGTGGGCTTGTTTCGCTGACGAGGGTGAATGTGTTGCCAGCCGTACGGAGCTGGCCCGCATCTGCTGCATAGCTATAGGTGCGCGCGTTGCCCCACTCATCGGTGAGTGTTGCCTGGCGACGATCGCCATTCACGCTGCCACCGCTGAGCCAGCGCCAGGGGTACTGCTGCTGCGCGTCATCGAGCAGCACGATCTCAGCGATACCACCGTCCTGATCGTATGAGTAGCGCATGCGCGGCGAAATGGGCGCGCGCGGGTCCTGATGCTCGACCAGGCGCCCAGCGTCGTCATAGGCGTACGATGCTATCTGCCCATCCGGATACGTCACGCGCGTGAGCAAATCGCCCGAATACTCGTACCTTACCTCCAGGCAGTTCGCTTCCAGCGTGCAGTCCCCTGCTTGTGAACCGAGCAAACTGCGCAGCCTCGTCATCCGAATGTGATTTTCGCTATTGAAGTAGATCTCAAGCTGGCGCTCCGGAGCGACGCCGTGGGTGACGTCGCGAACGATCAGCGGCTGATCGCCAAGGTCTGCGGGACCGTTCAGGAGACCGTCAGGATACGCGATCTCGACGACGCGCCCACGCCCCGGGTAGCCGAAACGCAGCAAACGTCCCGCACGGTCGAACTCCAGGGTTTCGCCGTCGGGCTTTGTCAGCCGCCAGATAGGGTCGCGCATGTCCGCTCGCGAAAGGATCCAGTCAGGCATTGTGATCGAGCGTAGTTCGCCCCCGTTGAACCCAGGTTGGGCGCTTACGAAGGTGTGGCGCGAGCCGGTGGGAGAAGTAAATGTGACGATTCCACGAGGCGCCCAGGTCAGGTCGAGCCCGATGGCGAAATCCTGTGCGCCGGGGATCAGGGTGCGCGCACTTGTCACGGGGTCGAAGGGGATGTTGTAATCCACCAGGTATTCGGTCGTCCAACCCCTGCCAAATGGGCTGTCCAGTACGGCATAGCGACTGTTATAGCTGCGCGACACCGCGAGAGAGACCAGATCGCCGTCGGCAGCGGCGTCGATCATTCCTAACCAGAAGTTGCCATTGGCGGGGTTCGGATGCCCATTGGGCGGGCAGCTCGCGGGTTCGACCAGCGCGCCAGTTGGCGAGCATTCCCCGCCTGTATTATTCAGTGCGCGTGGCGTATAACCCGGCTGCCCTGGGAGCGCACGCCCGTCGAAGTTTGGAAGACCTTCCGGCGTGACGACCTCGATGTAGCTTTCGCTGGCAGGCAGCAGGAGCCTCGTTTCGCCCGGTACTGCATCGCTAGCGCCACTGTAGACCAGGTGCACGACATCTTGCAGCGCTTCGACGCTTTGTAGGTTGGTTAGTGGTCGTGTTGTCGCCGCGCGGGGCACATCGGTGAAGCCCAGTGTCAGCGCATCTGCACCGACCACGAACTGCCCCATATTGATCCAGTCGAGCGCGAACGTGATGTCTCGGTCGCGTAGTGCGCCGTCTAGACGTCCTGGGCTGTTGGCGAGGGGTGGTTGGGTCGCGAATTCGATATCCAGGGATTGGAGCGTCAACTGCCGCTCGTGCACCAATGACATTTCAACCGTACCATGTGCCACGACCACGCTGGACTGCGTCTCGATATTGTTCCAGTCCATCTGCAGGCGGAACGGCTGCGGTTCGCCAGTCTCGGATGAGACATTTAGCTGAATTAGGAAAGATTCTAAGGCACCCGACAAGCTGACATTCCGATCCTGCGATGAGGTTTGCGCCGTGAAGATGCGCCCGTCTCTCAGAAGAGCGCCTGTACACTCCCGCGTGACCCAAAGCCCTTCGATGATGCTCCAGTCCACCGCGACACGGGTCCCATCGCCGTAGGCCATGTTGTTCAGTTCAAGCTCGCGCGGGTTGGAACCGCTGATGGTGTTTTTGTAGTCGAAGCCCTCCACAAAGTAGATGCGTGGGTTTTGAGGGTCGGTGCTGACCGCTGCAAAATCCCCGCCGAGAAAGCTGATTTCCTGCGCCCAGCCTCCAACCGCCATTGAGTAGCGATTGACGGCTGTGAGGCGATCATCGGGAAAGAACACCTGCGTGTACTGCCCGTTACGTGGGCTGACCAAGCGCGTGCTGTCTAGATGCATCCTGGCGTTGGCTATCGGGAAAGGCAGCGACAGCACACCGTCTTGAATCTGTGCGTCGGGTGTGTAAGGCAGGTTCGACACGGCATCACGGATGTTCCCGGTCTCAATCGGGGCGAGGCGGGTGGGTCCTTCGACGCTGAAGTTCAACCTGTAGGATGCCGACCCCTGATTTGAGACCTGGTTGCGACGCACCACCACCGTATAGGTTCCGAACTGCGAAAGCTGGATGGCGAAGGACTGCGGACGCAGGGGGGTATAAGGTTGGACTTGCAGCATGCCCCTGAAGACTCCGAACTCAAGCTCCTCACCCTGGATCAGGTCGAACATGAGATTTAGCGTGATGGATGGGGTGGTTGCAGCGACGCCATCATCGGCAAGGTTGAGCGCCCAGAAATCCGCATAGTCACCCGCCATGAGGGTGCGCTCGATCGACTGTCTGTCCTCGATCACGCCGCCCTGTAGCCCCTGTTGATAGGGCGTTGTCCGGAGCGCGATCATGTGGCGGACATCAGCGCAGATGTCTGTGGGTGGGGACTCCTGAGCACTAACCTTTGCAATCTCTGAACGGAAGCTGGCCGCGAGAAGGAGCACAAAGAAAAGTACTAACGCACGGATGAATAGAGACATCATCTGTCTTCCTGCTGATAGTCAGCTTAAATAATGAGAGTTGTATGTTAGAGAGAAAACATGTCCCATGACCCCAACGGGATAGTGATGGATGTATCAGACGTTTGTAAGACATTGTATCTTAAGTAAAGTTACAGAATCCTAAAGACCAAGTGCTTGCCCGCTCACAGGGCGAAGCAGCAAAGCGCATACAGTAATTTTCAACGCACCTTTGTTTCCTGCGCCTATGCATTACTGCTATAATGCCAGTATCATTGACTATGGAAGAAATCATATGCGGAACACGTCTTCCGCACGAATAGCCAGAGTGATCAGCCCAGCACCTCGGGATGTGTATCAACGTGTGTTTGCCGCAGACCCAGATGCAATGCCGTACCAGTCTCCGGACTGGTTGGATACACTCTGCAGGCTTACCGGGTTTGTCGATGCAAGTCTTTACTACGAAATGGACGATCAAAAGAAGATCGTTCTCCCAGTCGTGCGCAGCCCAGTTATGCCTCCAAGATTTGGCTTGTCTGCTTCTGGCTCATTACGTCTGGGAAATGGTGGTCTCCTCAGTGATAGTCCTCTCACATGTGAAGACGTCGGTGCAATCTCGAAAGATCTATGGTCAAGAAGATTTCTGCATCTGACTATTCGACCTAACCCATGTCTGGCGCATATTTGGGAATGCGGTTTGTCGGCACCGGCGATCCGTGTGCGGCGCTTTGCGCATGTCATCCGGCTCGAAGGCGGGTTCGGACAAGTATGGGGAAACCTGTTCTCGAAAAGCACGCGCAACAGGATTCGCAAGGCGGAGCGTCTGGGTGTTGAGGTGGAGTTTGATGATTCTGGTCGCCTCATGCCCGTGTACTTTCAGCTCCTTGAGCATTCAGTACGAAAGTGGGCGGAGCAACAGCATGAGCCGCTGTGGCTTGCCAAATGGCGTACCCACGGACGAAACCCGCTCAAGAAACTCGAAACGATCGCCCGCACCATGCATCACGCATGTGGCGTCTGGGTTGCATGGTACCGGGGCGAACCCGTATGCGCGAGCATTGTGCTGCAACACCACAACGCCAACGACATCCGCAACGCCGTAAACTACACGCTCTCATCGCAAACGGGCGCGAACGATTTAATCTTATCCTGCTCTATTCAGCGAGCATGCGAAGCCGGTTGCCGCTACTACCACCTGGGGGAGTCCGGCAATTCGGAAGGTCTTGCAAGTTTCAAGGAGCGCTTCGGAGCAACCGGCTACTCTTATTATGAATACATTCTAGAGCAATTACCCCTCACTCGCCTTGTGAACCACTTTCGTCAAACGGTCAAACGGATCATTGGCTTTCGTGATGCCTAATCGACCGTGGATTAGGCCATGTTTGCATCCGGCTTGAGGGTAATGATGGCAAGCGGCGGAAATGGGGAATTACTTGAATCTACCAGCGTTTCTACTTCGATGTCCCAATCAGGATCGGCACGAAATACATCGATAAATTTGCAGGAGTAATACAGTATCGTCACCTGGGGGTTCTTCGCGCAGATGGTTTTCATGCGATCTAGAAACATATCGATGATGGGCGGGTCAAAAGGATTGTAGAGATAGAATATTGTTCCCTCAGGCGGTAGGTGATCGACCGCATTACCCGTAATGATGCTGACATTCTCATAGGCTTTGAGCCTGCGGCGCGTCTGTTCAGCAGTTTCCGCATCCAGCTCAAGACCTATCATCCGGTTGCGATAACCACTATACAACCACCAGTTGAGTACCCTGCCACGGCCGCAGCCAACATCTACGAGCACGTCGTTCGGTTTGATTCGATTTCGAAAAACCTGTTGAAGTGCTTCATCGTCAGAATTATAGGCATAGAGCAAACGATTCTTGGTATCTGCGCGGCGCAGGATGTCCCTGGGGTGAAGATTGACCCCGAGATAGCCCCCATATCGTAAGTCGATAAGGAGGTTGCGTATGATTCGGACAACTCGGGTCGCTTTGCGATGAAGCTGGATCATGCGTATGTCTCGTTGATTAACGACCGGGCAATTACGGAATCATGGTCAGGTCACGTAAGTGAACCTGACCGCCTCAAAGGCTGTGCCATGCGCCTCATTTTTGTCAGTTCTTGCCGACGAATCAATGGTCAACACCGCATCAGGAAATGTCGCAAACAGCGCTTACAGCACATCATACCGTCCTCTTTGCTCAGGAAGGCGGACTTCACTCCACCAGCAAAATCAGACACCTCGATCGGAACCAGGCGTAGTAGCCGCTGCGCGACGCCTCCAGATGCTTGCGCTCCAGCGCATAAAGGCGTTGACTGTGCGCGTCCCCAGCTTGTTCTTTTTCAGGATGTCCCGCCCAGTCGCCGCGCTCAACACAATCCCCGCCTGCCGCAGTATCCAATCCAGGATCTGATCGACCACGTCTCGCGGCGTCGTCTGCGGATGCGCCTTGTGAACGGACGGCAGAAGCACTTCCAAGCCATACGTCTCAAACGGGTGCTTGTAGACGTACCCGCAAGTTGGCGAGTGACAAGGTAGCTCCTGAATCGCTGCCTGGCAGCAGCGATGCACGAACGACCTCAGCCGCGCGCGGGGTTCACCACAAGCGCAGCAGAGCGGGGCTGCGTAGCAGGACCCGCGGCTGAGGTCGTCGCAAGCTAAAAGCTTGCCACCTCATGCGCCGGTGGGGGCTACCGTGCGCCACCACGTGGCGCACCCAGGAAGCCCCTCGCGGGTGCTTCCTGGCATGTGAGCGCGTACGCTCCCGCTCACACGGCACACCCTCACTCAAAAGCGCCTGATTTCTCTACCAGGTATTTCGGCAAGTAGCTCTCAATGATCCTTATCTTGCGCAGCGCCCTGAAGGGAGTCTGCCGTGCGGGACGCCACCCCATCCAGCACCAGCGGCGGTACGCCAATCCTACCCGCTGGGCAGGACTGCCGAACCACCGCCTGCGCATTCGCGCTGCTGGACGGGTCCCCTCCTCTGCGCGGCGCGAGACAAGGGCGCGCTGCGCACCGCCAACACTGCGACGAAAAGCTGAAATACTCCATCACCAAAGTTGAAATAATTCAGAGGTTTGACATTGCGAGTGTGCTAGGGTGAAGGGTGCAGAACTTGGAGAGACACCCATGAAGCCTTCGTCGCCACAGCACAAGCACTACCTCCCACCCGGTCGCGACCAGCTCGTGGCATACGCTCGCGCCGTTTGCGAAGGGCTGGCGCGCCGTCGCGGCGAGGGTGATCCGCTCGACCTGGATCGGGTCAATGGACTCGCGCACTTTCTCGAAGTGGCCAGTCGCATCCAGGCGAAGCATCTCAATCGCATGAGCGAACCGCTTGACGACGAAGGCGAATAGGGCTACCTTGTTCACAACGGACGGAAGGGTGTTGGACGCACCCCGCCGCCCTGAGTCGATGCACTAGTGTTCGTAGCGCAGCGACCTCCGACAGACTATAGCGTGTCGGCAGGACGCCTGCCATTTGCCCCATCTATGTCTGAAGGAGACCTCACGATGACCCGCTCATCCCCCGAACGCAAAACCGCTCTGTGCTACATCCGCCTGTCGATGACTAAGGATCAAAGCGATCTGACCAGCCCCGCTCGTCAGCGCGCCAACATCGAAGCGCAGTGCGCCAAGTATGGTTGGACGCCGGAGTGGTACGAAGACGCGCGCGGACACAAATCCGCGACCAAAGAGGAGAACCGCCCGGCGTGGATTGCGCTCAAGGCACGGCTGAAGGACGCTGATGTGGCTGCTTTGGTCGTCAACGAGCAGTCACGGGCGATGCGCAACGCCTGGCGCGCGATCAAGCTGTTCGAGGAGCTGCCCGCCTATGGTGTCGTGCTGCATCTGGCGTCGGTGGATCGCACGATCGACATCACCACACCCGATGGACGCATGTCCGCCTACATCCAAGCTTTTTTGGACGATCTGTATGCCCTTGATGCATCACGGCGCGCCAAGGACAGCGCCCGCTACCGCAAGAACAAAGGGATCAGCCTGGGCATGCCGCCGTTTGGCACGGTGCGCAATGAGGAGGGTTATCACATCCCCAGCTCGCATGGTGTGTGGCTCCTTTCTGATGGCAGCTTTCGCACGCCAAAAGAGCTGGGCGATAGTGTGCCGCCGGATGCTGTCTGGCGCGGCTACTACGACTGCGCCAAGGCGATCCTGGAGCTGTATGCGACGAACCAGCATGGTTACGCCTGGATCGCCGACGAGATGAACCGGCAGGGTTGGGCATTCCGCGATCGCTGGGGAAAGCCGCGCTAGTTGAACGGCGATGACATCCGTCGCGTCACCTCCAACTGGCGCGAGTATGCCGGGTTGGTCGATCACGGTCGTGCGAAGGAGCGGATTGCGCATCACTTCGAGAGTCCAAGCGGTGTACTTTACGACACTGGGCGCGCGGTGTTCTCGCTGGAGCTGCTGCACGCGGTTGCCAAGGTGCAGGAGACGCGCAGCGTGACGACACGTCCGGTCGGTTCCGTTCGCCAGCAGCACATCTTCGCCCTCTCGTTCATGCTCTATTGCACACATTGCGACCGAGAGGCAGAAGCCGCGAACGAACCGAGATTGCGCAGGCGCATCGTCGGGCATAACAAGAATGGCGTGCTGCGCTATCGCCATTCCGATGCCCATCGCTGCCAGGGTAAGGCAAGGTCTGTCTTGCGCGAGGTCATTGAGGATGAATTCGTGCGCCTGATCGATGCGCTGGAGGTGCATCCCGAAGCAGCAGACCTGATGGCGGAGCTGGCGGTCCAGTCGCGTTTCGGCGGCGCGCAGGATGAGGCAGATCTGGAAGCGCAGAAGGCGATTGCCATCGCCAAACACCGCCGTGCCTTGAAGAACAATCTGACCGTCTTTCAGTGCGGCGACATTGATGGAGAGGAGTATTTCCGCCAGAAGGAGTACCACGAGCGGCAGATCGCCTACTGGCAGGCTCAAACGACCGACCGCCAGAAGATCACACTGGAGCTGCTGACAACCATCGAGATGATCAGCCGCCTGAAGCGGTTCTGGGACATCACGGCAGGCGAAGATCGCCGGATTCTGGCGCACAGCCTGTTCGACGAGGTGGTGTATGACCTCGACACGCGGCGTATCACCGACTTCAAGCTGAAGGCATGGGCGGAGCCATTCTTGCAGATGCGCGCTGCGCTGTACTATGACCAGTTGGGAGAAGAAATGAAAAACCGCTTCAACAGCGGCGTTTCAAGTGATGGACAGTTTCATGACCCTACAGAAACCCAAAGTGAACATGAGACGCTGTGGGCAGAGACGGCTGACGCCCTGATCGACTACTTCGAACGCACGAGCTTTCCCTCGCGCGAGCTGCTCCATCAGCTCGTGTTCGGCTCCGACTAACCCACTCCTCCTGATCTCCTATTCAGTCTGCGTACCAGCGTATCCGGAGGGAGATCATGACTCGTGTTTTTGTCCTCACAAACAACAAGGGCGGCTGCGGGAAGACGACATCCGCCGCCAATATCGCACTCGGTTTGAGCGGCGTCCTGCGCAAGATGGGCGCGCCCAATCACCGCGTGCTGCTGGTCGATACCGACAGCCAGTGCCACGCCACACTCGTGACCACCGGTCGCAACGACTTCGGGCAGGATGACAGCCTGTACGCCGTGCTGATGGCTCCGCGTGATCAGGCACCCGCGGTAATGGCAAAGGTCATTGTGCAAAGCACCTGGGACTCGGACCTGCATGTGCTGCCTGCCTCGCCGCTGCTGGAAGGTGCGGAGCGCGAGCTGATGAGCACGGCAGGCGCGCCTTATCGTCTCGCCGACCCCCTCAGCCATCTCGCAAATCACTATGCCGCCATTCTCATCGACACGCGACCGTCGTTCTCGCTGATGACCGAGATGGGCTTAATCGCGGCGACCGACGCTATTGTGCCGGTCGAACCGAGGTATCTCGAAACGGTCGGCTTGATGAACGTCATGCACAAGATCGCGACCATTCGCGAGGGCTGGCGGGTGCCGCATCTGCGTGTGAGCGGCATCCTGGTCACCAAGATGGACACGCGCGTTCGCGGGCATAAGTACCTGTTGGGCGAGCTGCGCGAGCATGAGGTGCTGGGCCGGCTGCTGTGCGGCGTCATCCCTGCCAACGAAGCCGTGTCGTATGCCCATCGCCAGCACCAGAGCATCTTTCAATACGACTACCACGCACCCGCAGGCGTTGCTTACCTCAAGCTGGTCGGGACGCTGATGAAGCGCAGTCTCCAGGCAGGTGCATGATGGCGAAGCGCGACACGACCGACAAGCTCGATGCGCTGCTTGGCTCGATCAGCGCGGACCTGCTGGGCGTCGAGCCGCAGCAATTGGCAGCCAAAGGCATTCGGGTCGAGCGGCTGCTGCTCGACCTGGTGCGCCCCGACCCGCTTCAGCCGAGGCGCGTGCTGCCGGAGCGCGTACACCAGCCGTTCCATCAGGGGCGGCTTTCGCCCGTGCAGGCACTGCGGGAGGTGGTGCAGATGGCGCAGATCGCCGCCCGCCAGCGCGGGCGACCGTTCAATTCCCCGCTCGATCTGCTACCCGATGCTGAAACCGAAGAAGAGCAGGAGAGCAGCAGCGAACCTTCCCCCGAAGAGCGACTGCTCGCCGACCTGCTGACGTTGGCGATCACCCTGCGCGACGACGGGCAGGTCAACCCGCTGACGGTGGTCGATGTCTCGCAGGGGGCGACGCAGCTCTTTCGTATCGAGACCGGCGAGCGACGCTACTGGGCGACCTGGCTGCTGAAGGAGTTCATCCCCGGTTACCGCGGCGATGGAACGCTGCCGTGCATCATCATCCCTGGCGAAAGCGCGTCCGTGTTCCGGCAGGCGCGCGAGAACACTGCCCGCGCCGGACTGACGGCGGTCGCACTGGCACGACAGGCGGCGTTACTTCTACTGACCGTGCATGGCGGCGAAATCCCGGCGTACGCGGTCGGCAATGACTTCTACCGGCAGGCGCTCGATCTCGACCTGCGAACTAAGCAGGAGTACAGCGCGGACATCCTGGCAGCGATGGGCGGCATTAGCCGGATGCACTTCAGTCGCTATAAGGCGCTTCTCTACCTCAGCGATGATGCAATGGAACTAGCGGATCGCTATTCCCTTGAAGAGGGCAAGCTGCGGCATCTGGTCGGACTGCCCTCCGAGTATCACGTCGAAGTCGTCCGCCAGATCATCGACCTCAACCTGACCAGCCGGCAGGTCGAGGAGCTGTGTGCGGCATCCGGCGAGGAACAAGCACAGCTCGACAGCCGTCAAGACAAGCTCTCACGACCTGCCCGCCAACTCGCGCGATTGGCAAGGAGTAGCAATGAAGCATTCGGGCTGGAACTGGCGCGCGCGCTGCTTCAGCAGGAGCGCAACCCAGACATTGCTAGAGCACGCATCGCTTCGTTGCGACGCTTCTTGGACGAGGCGGAACAACATCTACTGAGTCAGGGATGATGTAACCACGTGGTTACATGATGGAGCGACACGGTGAACCATAGCGGGCGCAGTCCACCTTAAATAGACGCCTTGCCCTGAGAAACCAAAAGCCCACTGATGTTGGCTGCATCAATGGGCTGGGCGCGGCGGCGCGTTGGAAATCGGAGTGTTGAACGGAACATTTGACACTCTAGCATGTCTCGATCCTCCGCGCAAATTCGAACATCCTTTTTTCGTCATGTATTGCACACGACGTGTGCTTCATATTGCCTGGAGACGGGAAGATGAGCATCGATTTGGAGCAGATTCGCTCCGCTAATCCGATTGAAGAAATTGTCGCGCAGCGGTTCGCGCTGAAAAAAGCGGGCGCGCGGTTCGTAGGTGTTGAGCATGACAGCTTGGTCGTCATGCCGCGCACGCAGATGTACTTCTGGAACTCGAAAGATGAACAAGGTGATGTTTTTGACTTTGTCGGGCGTCACCTCCTTGACCTTGGCACATGGAACCCGCGTGACCCGACGCACTTCATGGAGGCAGTGCAATATCTGGCGAAACGCGCCGGCATCACGATTGAGGAGGACGAGAGCTTCAAGCGCTCGCACACCTGGGCGGAGCGACAGCTCGTCCAGCGTCTGCACGATGCACTGCTCAACACAAGGCCCGCCCTGGAGTATGTGACGAAGACGCGCGGATGGGCGCTGGAGACAATTCGTGCAGCGCGCATCGGCTTTATGCCATCGGACAAGCGCGCGTTGCTCGCCGATCTCAATCTGTCGGACAAGTGGCGCGCGGTCATCCAGAAGTTTCCAACGGGCATGATCGTCTATCCCCATCTCGAAGGCGGGCGGCTGACCTACCTCAGTGGGCGCTCGATTGAGGGCAAGCAGCATTACAATCCGCCGCGCGAAATCATCGGCGAGCGGCAGCCGTACTCCAATCATGCCTACAGCAAGGGCTGCGAGCAGATCGTCCTTGTCGAAGGGCAAGCGGACGCGATCACAATTGGCGAGTGGGGCATCGCGGCGATCGCGCTCGGCGGCATGAAGGTGTCCGATGAGCTGCTGCGTGCGCTTAAGGGCTACAAGTGCGTCTTCGTTGCGCTCGACAACACCGATGACGCCAACGCCAAGAGCCGCGAGATTGCGCTCGCGCTGCGCGGAAACACATTTCTGCCCAGGCTGCCAAGCGACATCAAGGACACCAATGATTGGCTGGTTAAGGCGAAGGCAACGGCGGACGATGCCTCGGCGATGCTCAACCGGGCGCAGCATTGGCTGGCAGCGGAGGTGTCGCGCGCCGCATTCTTGGAAGGGCTGGAGCGACAGGATGCGATTCGCGAGCTGTTCGGCTACGCGATCGCGCTGGATGACTTCGCGCTGGCGGAGTTCAAAGGGCTGATGGCGAAGATCGGTATCAAGGGGCGGCTGTTCGCCGAGATGCTTTCTGCCGCGCGAAACGGAAAGCGTGACCACGAGGATGATGACGACATGCCCGAAGTGCTGAACGACGATGTGCCGATCCTTTCGCCTGCGCTGGGTTTCCAGCGCGAGATGGCGTTGGTGACAGTCTCGGTGATGGAGCGGACCAAGGGCAAGCGGCTCAACATCCAGCCCTATCTGGTGACTAGCACCCGCGAGATGCGTCGGTTGCGAGATGAGCAGATCATCACAGTAAACGATCAGGAGGTCGCGCTCAAGGTGTTGCCGGAAGGCAACGAGTTCCTGATGCGCTGGCGCTACAGCGACATCAAGCGCTTTCTGGATGGCGAGGTCTACGCGCCGGGTGAAGTCTTCAATGCGGTGCATGATCTGCTGACAACATACATCGATTTTCGCTCGGAGGTCGAAAGCCGCATCCTGACGCTCTGGGCGATTGGGACGTACTACTACACCATGTTCCCAGCGTATCCCTACCTGGCGCTGAATGGACCCAAGAACAGCGGCAAAAGCACAGTCATGCGCGTTTTACAACCACTGTGCTTCAACATGGTCAGCACCTCCGACCCAACGGGACCGAGTATGTTTCGCTTGATCCACTACACGAGTTGTACCGTCGGCATCGACGAGGCGGAGCGTTACCACAATCCAAAAGACCCAGGTATGCAGCAGATCCGCCAACTGCTGAACAGCGGCTACAAAGCCGGGATGCCTGCCATCCGGCTGATCGGCGAGGACATGAAGCCGCAGGCGTTCGATGTCTACTCGCCGAAAATCCTGGCGGCGATCCAGGGGCTGGAGGACATCCTCGCCTCGCGCTGCATCGCCATCCCTATGCGACGGACGGACAAAAAGATGCCCTGCTTCCCGCCCGACTTTGATGGCGCCTCGCTTCGGCATCAGCTCTACACTCTGGCGCTGACGCACTTCGGCACGGTCTACGCCAATTACTTCGAGCGCCCCGAATTGCATAAGCTGCACAATCGCTCCGGCGAGCTGTGGTCGCCGCTGGTCGCGCTGGCAGCATTCTTTGAAGAAGTTGGCGATGTGAGCGGGCTGCTGAGTGCAATCTCGGACGCGGCGAGCTGGGACGAGCAGATGAGTGAGGGCAAGGCACTGAGCGAGCGCGAAGAGGCGGTCTTGCAGGCATTGGAGATGCTGACGCGCTCGTCGGAGGGCGAGGTATGGCTGAAGGCGTCAGCAGTCCGCGAAAAGGTCGCACAGCTTCTTGGGCAACCCATCGAGCAGCTTGGTCATGCCCAATGGATCGCTCATATCATGACACGCCTTCAACTACTGGACATCAGTAACCGCAGACGCCAGATGGATGGCATGGTTTATCGCGTCATGCGCGAGCAGGTGCTTGACATGATGCGGCGGTATGAGGTGGCGACGATTGAATTTCGGAATGGGTGACAAACTCTGCAGACTCTGCATGGACTTCATGCTCTGCATGTCCTAAGGGGCATGCAGAGTGGAGCGACATAGTGGATTGTCATCTGACTTCGGTACCGCCTTGTTTGGTTCCCTTATGATGTCAGGACGCTAGAACCGGAGTCGAGCTGTGAAGACAATACAGGAAAACTACGTGGATAGTGTTTGTTGCTACTACAGGATGTTGATCCGGACCATAGGCATTTTGAGAGCCTCTCGAGTACACCTGAGGCGCTCCCAGAGTGCGGCGGTACTCTTGATGGATTATCGCAATCAAACATCGATTACAACGTAATGCAGGTCACCTTGCGAGCAAGTCTATGCACTCTTGTTCAGGCAATTGCTGTCCAATGGTATGTTGAAGGGATAAGACTAAATTTCGTGATCAATTCAGAAAGTAGCCACATTGCAGATAATGCGCAAGTGTTATTGCCTCTGCCAACCAATATCTCCTTAGAGCTTTCGAGCATAGCCGTGTAGCTGTGTTCCAGAGCTGCGTCTCTCTTCACCGGGCAGATCATTCCAGTTCGCGTGCGTGGCTAGAAGACCTATTGCTGCTTGTTCGCTCACTTGTCCTCGCCACGAAAGACCAGCGGCGGACGCAGATCTGCCGCCAGCTCACTCAGTGTGGCAAAACGCTCGGCAGTCAGCTCGATATCCAGCACTTCTGCAACGACCTGCGTCCACCCATGCAGGAAGTACAGCCACCCATCCTCGACAATCACGTCTCGGGTCTCCACCTGTGCCATGGATTGGTGCCAGAAGTCCAGCTCACCGCGATAATTCAGCTCCCAGGAGATGGCATGTTCCGGGAAGATCCCATCGTCGGTGATCGGTGAGCCGGGCGTGTCCTTGCCCATTCCGGTCGCGTTGATGACGATGGTTCCAGGCGGCATGGTCACCATGATCGCGTCATTACGGCGCGGGTCGCTGTTGCAGATGTACTCGAACTCAATGTCCGTCGTCTGCGTGCTGACCATCGACTGGAGATGATCCAGTCGTCCCTGTGAGCGGTTGACGACGATAAACCGCTTCGGACGGCCGCCTGCGTCCTGCTTATTGATCAGATGCAGCGCCATCGCTACCGCCGACCCGCCCGCGCCGAAGCACAGAATGCTGGCACCTGTGCGCCCGAAGTAGCCGCTGCCGAGCATTGCATCCAGACTCAGCCCGGACGAGATAGGGTCTTTTGCGTGTCCGCGCAGGATTGCGCCGCGCTTAGAGATCGACGACACCTCACCGCAGATCTGCGCATACGGGTCGAGATAGTCGAACATATCGCGCGCGGCATTCAGCAGGTTAATTTTGTGCGCGGTCACCAACCCGCCGATCGAGTTGGGGTCGTACTTGATCTGCGCGACGGCGGCGCGGTAGGCTTGCGGGTCATCATTCAGCTTGCAATCGATGCCTTCCAACACCACTTCGGGACGCCCCAACGCCTGCACCCATCGCGGAAAGACTTTGTTGATTGAAGACTGGCGCGTCGTGACGCCGATGAAGTAGAAAGTCGGCAAGTTCTTGTTGACGATTGCATAGGTGGGTTCGGTCATCGTTTTCATCCTGTAGCCGTACGAGGGGTAGGCATTCACTGATGGCAAAATTCCTTCACGGCAGATGTGTCATACGACCCGATAGTGAGGTGCTTCCCCACGCAGAACGGCGAGACAATCGTCGAGCGCCATCCTGCCCATCCGGTTCGTAGCCTCGTCCGTATGCGAGCCTGTATGCGGCGTTGCGATCACCTGGTCGAATTGCAGCAGGGCGTAGTCTTTGCCCGGCGGCTCATGATGGAACGTATCAAGCCCCAGCCCTGCAATATGACCGCTCCTCAGGTTTGCGAGCAGCGCAGATTCTTCGATCAGCTCGCTTCGCGCCGTATTGATCAGAAAGACGCCACGCTTCATCATGCGCATCGTATCCTGATCGAGCATATTCTCGGTTTGCGGTGTTGCGGGCAGATGCAGCGAAAGGTAATCCGACTCGCGAATGACATCATCGCGTTCCCGCCATTCAATCCCCAGGCTCTGCGCCTGCTCGCGGCTAACGGCTGGGTCATAGCCAATTACCCGGCAGCCAAAGCAGCCCAGGAGTGTGGCAACATGCCTGCCGATAGCACCCAGCCCGATTAAACCGACGGTCTTCCCGGTGATGCTTTGTCCCTTCATGCGGGGCCATTCGCCGGCTTTGGTGCGCCTGTCCCCAATCACAATGTTGCGCCCCAGTGCCAACATCAATGCCACAGCGAGTTCTGCAACCGACACCGCGTTTGCGCCCGGCGTGCTGGTGACGACGATTCCCTTGCTCTGTGCCGCCTTCAGATCGACTCTGTCCAAACCAACCCCGTAGCGAGCGATGACACGCAGTCGATCTGCGCTCTCAATGACCTCCGCGCTGATTTCGTCTAATCCGGCGATCATGCCGTCAATGCCCTTGACCAGCGGCGCGAGTTCCAGAGAAGTGAGCGGGTGATCCGTCGGATTGTAGAGGACTTCGCCCACCGTCTGCTCAAGCTCGCGCTTCAGCGAGGGATCACTCATTCCATAGGACGTTGAAGTCACAAGCACACGGCAGGCTTTCAAATCATACATCGTGTCTGCTCCTGAGAATGACGTGCAGGCTGTCGCGGGCGCTGCACGACTAAAGCGTTTTCATCAGGTCGGCGATTTCGGAGAGATGAGACCATGTCTGTTCATAGACACGCAGAAGCGACCGGTACTGTGTCGATGAAGCCGCATCCGGCACCTCGACCTGATCGGACTGCACCAACTGCTCGATTCGCTCGTAATCCTTCCATAGTCCGCTGCCCACCGCTGCCACCGCTGCCGCCCCAAGCGAGGCAGCGTCCTGCCCGCTGCTGGCGCGCGCGAAGGGTTTGTCGAAGACATTCGCAAACAACTGACGCCATGGTTGGCTCTTGCTGCCCCCGCCGACGATCAGGATCGTGTCGTCAAGCTCAACCAGGCACGCCAGCTTGCGATACATGATGCACAGGTCGAAGGCGATTCCTTCAAGGACCGCGCGCAGCACATCGGACGCGGTGTGGCGGAGATCCAGCCCCAGAAATGCGCCGCGAATATCCGGGTTTGCATACGCCGCAGATCCACCCGCAAGGCTAGGATTGAAGAACAAGCGGTTGGCGCCAATCGGCGACTGCATCGCCAGGTCAACAAGCAGGTCGTAGACATCGCGCTCGCTTTCCAGCGCTCGCTGTTTCATCTGCGCAAACAGGACATCACGCGCCCATCGAAAAGCACTGCCTGCGGCAAAGATCGAGGTTGCGGATGTCGTCAGATTCGGGATGACATGCGCGAAGACGAACGGACGTATCGCAAGATCGACCACCGGTTGTTCTGACGAGACCGCCAGCCACGCAGACGAGCCTAACGAGAGATAGATGCGCCCGGTGCGCGTATTGCCTGCACCCAGCGCCATACACGAATTGTCCACACCGCCGCAGAAGACCTCGACCGATGTGGGCAGTCCGAGCGCCGCCGCCGCTTCCGCCGTCAGACCGCCAAGCGAGGTCGCAGATTCGACAATTTCCGGGAAGAGAGACATCGACAAGCCGCTGGCTGCCAGATAGCGTGTGTCATAGGCGCGTGTCGCCAGGTTATAGGTGCCGCTCCCGGATGCATACGAATGATCAGTAGCGATCTGCCCCGTCAGCCGGTAGTTGATGTAATCCTTGGAGCCGACGATTTTGTGGAGCTGCGAGAACATGTCGGGTTCTTGTTCGCGATACCACATGATCTTGAATACGGAGTAGGTGGGCTGCGAGAACCCGTTACCCGTCGTCAGATACCACTCGTCGGCATCCACCTGCTGGAAGAAGCGCTGCACCTGTTCGACCGGGCGGGTATCCGACCAGATGGGCACTGTATCCCGCAGCAGATTGCCCGCGCCGTCCAGCGGTACGACCGCGAGACTTTGCCCGGAAAGCGCCAGTGCGCGCACCGAACTCGCATCCGCAGAGCCGCTCGCGAGCAGCTCGCGCGTGCTGGAGACGACGGCATCCCACCAATCTGTTGGACGCTGCTCGTGCCAGCCAGCATTCGGGTAAAGCGTATCATAGGCGCGGAAGACCGAGGCGAGCGCAGTCCCATCCGCATCATAGAGCGACGCTTTGCACCCTCCTGTGCCGAGATCATAGGCGATTAGCGTTGTCATGAGCCGTGTTCCACATCGCGCTGGCGAGCCGCCTGGATGATGGCAATCGCTGCCTGCACATTAATGCCGAAACGCCGGACACCCATCGCGTACATCGCCTCCAGCGTCGCAAGGTCACGAATGCCGCCCGCAGCTTTAATGCCAATGCGATCCTGCACACAATCGCGGATCAGGCGGACATTTTCAAACGTCGCCCCGGTATCTGCCCAACCGGTCGATGTCTTGATGTAGGCAGCGCCCGTTTCAATGCCCATCTGGCAAGCACGGCGAATCTCGTCATCGTTCAGATAATGCGTTTCCAGGATGACCTTTGCCGGGACGCGCACCGACTGAATGACCGTCTGCAATTCTGTCCGCACATAATCGTCGTCGCCGGAGCGCAGCTTGCCGACATTGAGCATCATGTCGAACTCGCTGACGCCATCGGCGATGACCTGCTGCGCTTCTTCATACTTGATGCGGGTATGATTGCCTCCGGAAGGGAACCCGACCGGTGCGCCGAGCGCGATATGCGGCGTGTCTGCCAGGAGCGTGCGCGCAAACGTCACCCACGCGGGCAGGACATGAACCGCGCCAATGCCAAACTGAGATGCGACATTGACCAGTTCCCGAATCTCCGCCTCGCCATGCGGCGTCTGTACCGCGCTGATGTCGATCATGCTGGCGATCTCGCGCGAGGAGAGCGTCTGTTCAGCCATCGTGACTTTCCTTATCATTATCCCAGGCGTAAGCCTGTATCTTTGTCGAACAGCAGCAGGTGCGCCGGGTCAAAGCCCAGCCACAAGACCTCTCCGCTGTTCACGCGCATCTTCTGTTCGCCGACAATCTGAATACGTGTGTCCTCCGCCTTGACGGTGACGACCGTCGTGTCCCCCATTGGCTCCACGACGAACACCTCGGCGGGTACGTTGTGCGAAGCGCTGCGCTCGCCTGCAAGGCTTACGTAGAAGGGTCGGATGCCGACGACGACATCGCGCGGAACTTGTCCCGCCGCGCGCGTATGTTCAGAACTTCCCCAAGGGATAGGATGTCCCTTGTATGACAAGCTTGGGCTGCCGCCATTCTGCTCGGTCTGGCATTCCAGGAAGTTCATCGGGGGTTCGCCGACGAAACCCGCAACGTAGCGACTGGCAGGTTGGTGAAAGACTTCCCCCGGCGTGCCGATCTGCACCACCTGACCGACATCCATGATGGCGATCCGGTCGGCAAGCGCCATCGCTTCTTCCTGATCGTGCGTGACATACAGCATCGTGTAGCCCAGTTCGATGTGCAGACGCTTGATATAGGAACGCATCCGGCTGCGCAGGCGCGTATCCAAATGCGAGATCGGTTCATCCATGATGAACACGTTTGGCTGGCGCATGAGCGCGCGACCTAGCCCTACAAGCTGCGACTGCCCGCTGCTCAGATTGGCAGGCTTCAGTTGCAGCAGGTCTTCGCACTGCAAAATGCCGACGATCTCGCGAACGCGGCGTTCAATCTCGTCAAGGGGCTTCCCTGCCGAACGCAGCGGAAAAGCCAGGTTTTCGTAGACGCTCAACGTGGGGTAAAGCGCGTATGACTCAAACACCATCGCGACATTGCGACCCTTGGGGGGAATGCGGTTCATCAGCGTATCGTTGAACCAGATTTCACCCCCGGACAACTCTTCCAACCCGGCGATCATGCGCATTGTGGATGATTTGCCGCAGCCCGATGGACCCAACAGCGCCATGAATTCGCCATCGGCGATTTCCAGTGAAACATCTTTCACTGCCATTGTCTTGCCGCGATCATAGCTCTTATGGAGATGGTGCAGACGAACGGTAGCCATGCGGCTTACACTCCTTGCGCGATACGCATCTCGTCTGTCGGATGCGAGATGGACTGCTCGTCACGAAACAGGTGATAGGTGTGGGGTTCGATGTTTAGCCATACCGTGTCGCGAACCTGCAATCCCAGACCAGAAGGCGCAATCACCTTGACAAGGTGCGTGCCGATCTGGGTCGTCACAATGTCCCGATGCCCCAGCGTCTCCACCACGTAGACTTCAGCACGGGTCCCGTGGCTCGCGCTGGCGGTCGTGCTAAGAGAAATATCGCTGGCACGCACTCCGATGCGCAGCGCGTTCGCATTCTCCGCGAGCGCGGCTGTGGCAGCATCCCCCAGGCTGACGATGGCGGGCTGCGCTTCCGTACCCGTGATCAGCAGGCAGGGCGCACCGTCGCGCGTCGTGAGCTTGACATCGATGAAGCTCATGGGCGGTTCGCCGACAAAGCTGGCGACGAACTCATTGGCGGGCGTGTGGTAGATGGCATCCGGCGTATCGAACTGCATCAGATGCCCTTTATCGATGACGACCATCCGGTGCGAGAGCGACATCGCTTCGCGGTAGTCATGAGTGACATGAATGACCGTCGCCTGCTTGCGCTGGCAGAGCGCTTTCAGCTCGCCGCGCATCTGATGGCGCAGTTTGGCATCCAGATGGGAGATCGGCTCGTCGAGCAGATACACGTCGGCATCGCGGATGAGCGCACGCCCAAGTGCCACACGCTGGCGCTGCCCGCCGCTCAGGAAGCCAGGGCGACGCTTGAGAAATGGTCCGATCTGCAGGATTGCAGCCATCTCATCCACACGGCGCGCAATCTCTGCCGAAGGCATTCGCTGCGCCCGCAGCGGAAACGCGAGGTTGTCAAAGACCGTCAAATGAGAATAGAGCGCGTAGTTCTCGAACACCATCGTCATGTTGCGGTGTTCCGGCGGCACTCGGTTGAGCGGCTGCCCATTCAACCAGATTTCACCCTCGGTAGGATCAGTGATCCCAGCGATCAGGTTGAGGGTCGTACTCTTTCCCGCGCCCGCAGGACCGAAGATGACCACGAACTCGCCGGGCTTGCACTCCAGATTGAGTCGGTGAACGGCTGTTTTGCTGCCAAAGCGTTTGGTGACGGAGCGAAGCTCAAGCATGATTCAGGCTTCTTCCTCTTGGTGTGCAGTACCTGCCAATGACTTGCGGCGGAAACCGGTCGCGAAGAAGACAACGCCAGCCGTCAGCGCAACGAGCAGCCCGGGACCTTCACACGCCGCGACATCCTGCAGGAAACGCATCCAGACTAAACCGATGAAAATCGTGAGCATGATCGCCCAGAACATGCGATCCCACGCTTGTGAAAGGTTCATGACAGTTCCCGTCTCCTATCCGCGCACAGCGCCGAACGTCAGTCCGCGCACCATATATCGCTGCAAGAACATGGCAACTGCAAGCATGGGCAGGATGCAGACCACCGCCGCCGCCGCCAGCGGTCCCCATAAGATGCCCTGTTGGGTCTGAAAGCCCGAAACGCCCACCGTGATGGTGCGGGCGGCGTCGCGTGTGAGGATGTACCCGAACAGGAACTCATTCCACGCGAACATCAGGCTGAAGATCGCTGTCACCGCGATACCTGGCGCGGCAAGGGGCAGCACCACGCGCAAAAACACCTGCAGACGGCTGTAGCCATCCAGGCGCGCAGAGTGCTCCAGTTCGGTCGGGATGTCCTGGAAGAAGGAGAACATCAGCCAGATCGCGAACGGCAGATTAAAGACCGTGTAAGCGACCACCAGCGACCCAACCTGATCCAACCCCAATCCAAGTGCTTGCCCAAAGGGTGTTTTTCCCAGGTCGCGGAAGATCAGGAAGAAGGGCATGACGACGGCAATGCCCGGCATCATGCGCGTCGTCAGGATGAAGAACATGATGTGTCCGTCGCCGGGGTTGTAGCGGGCGAAGCTGTACGATGCCAGCGACCCGAAGACTACCACCAACAGTGTGGACAGCCCGGCGATGACGATGGTGTTGCGGATGAACAGCGAGAAATCCGCGTCTTCAAACGCATAGCGATAGTTGTCCAGGGTCGGCTGGAAGATGAACGTCGGTGGTCGCGTCAGAACTTCTTCAGCAGGCTTGAACGAAGTCAACACCATCCAGAAGATGGGGAACAGAAAGATCAGCAGGATGAAGAGCATAAGCAGGTGACGGAGGACCATACCGACGGTGATGCGGGGCGTTTCCATGTCTGACTCTCCTACTGCTTGGCACGCGTGCGTGCCGCCATGTTCTGCATAAAGCGGCGCATCAGAAGTCCGGTGAAGACCACCGTCGCATAGAGAAACAGCAGTGCCATCGCACTTGCCTGATCCAGACGGAAGAAGCGCATCCCCAGGCGGTAGAGATAGAACGTCAGGACTTCGGTCGAAGTGCCAGGACCTCCCGCCGTCAGCGACACAATGGCATCATATAAACGCACCGCGTCAACCGTTCGCAGCACCAGCACCAAAGTCAGGACAGGTGCCAGCATCGGGAACGTCAGCGTGCGGAACACGCGCCAACGAGATGCTCCATCCAGCGCAGCCGCCTCAAATGGCTCTTTTGGCAGCGCTTGCAAGCCGGCGAGCGCGATCAGGGCGACAAATGGCGTCCACTGCCACACGTCAAAGGCGATGACGCTCCCCATCGCAATCTGGGAATTGCCAAGCCAGTTCTGTTCAGGAATGCCCACGCGAGAAATCAGATAGTTGAAGACGCCGAAATCGGGATGGTACATGTAGCGCCAGATCAAACCGACCGCGAACGGCGAGGCGGCAAGCGGCAGGATGATGAGGCTGCGCGCCAGCCCTTTGAACCACTTAATATCGTTTAGCAGAAACGCAATCGCAACGCCGAGGATCATCTCGATGACGACCGCGAAGATTGCAAAATGGAGCGTGCGCTGCACAGACGACCAGAAGAAGGCATCGTTCAGCGCAAAGTGATAATTTTCGAGACCGACCCACTCCGCGACGCCGCGCGGGCTGGTCAGGTCGGCAAATCGGAATGAAACATTAATTGCGTAAGCCAACGGAACCAGGGCGAATATCAGGATCAGGATCATCGCCGGGGTGATGAGGAACACCGAGTACAGCGTATCGGATAGTGCCCTGTGTTTTGCCTTGGAACCCGTAGAGCCATTGACTGATGTGTCTGGTAAGGGCACCGAACCCGTGCTCATGGGAGTTTTCCTTCTAGATCCTTCGAGGTTTGTCCCCTCGTTCAGGCGGGCGATGAGGTGTAGGTTGAGGGTGCAGCCCGGCTGCACCCTCGGACAGCGCAATGTTACTGTGCCGCAATCCAGGCATCGATATCGTTTGCCTGGCTGGCGACAAAGGCTTCATAATCGAACGGCATCGGGACGGGCGTATAATTCTCGCCGAGTGCCTCGTTGGCGATCTCGCAGGCACCGCCGCACTGACGCTCAATGGCAGTCGCCATGTTCGCCATCGCTTCTTCCACGGACATTTCGCCTGCCGCCGCAGTCGAATACCAGGTGGTCATCTCATCATAGATCTTTCCACCCTGCGGCACGAACAGATAGTTGGGGTAGAAGTTGGCTGCTGCGGTGTGATCAAGCACCGAGACCAGCGTCGGATAGTGCCCCATCGTCTGTGGATTCTCGGAGATCAGCGCCGTATCGGTCAGAATGCTGGTACGGCAAGTGGTGCCGCCGCCAGTCGCAAATTCGCGCTGCGCTTCTGCACCCGCCATCCATGCCAGGAAGTCGAAGGCTTCCTGCGGATGGGTCGAGTCCGAAGATACGCCGACGCCAAACGCGCCGACCCATGAGTGGACGCCAGGAGCAGGAGCCGTGCAGATGCGCGCTCCGGGGATCATGTCTTCCGTCTTCGCCATATTGGCATACTGATCAAGGAAGAATGCCGCCGTCTGTGCGATCAGACCCTGCTGCATTTGAGCGACGATCTGGTCAAAAGAAGAGCTGAGTGCACCCGGAGGGGCGAACGGCAGCAGCTCGTCGACATACAGATTAGCCGCAGCCAGGAATTCGGGATCATCGACGCCAGGAGTACCGTCGTCGTTGATGACCTGCGCGCCGCTCGACCATGCGATGGAGTTGATTTCGTCCTGCACCTGGTCGAAGCGCCCAGCCATCACGCCAATACCGTAGAAGTCCTGCTCAATCGCCTGCCCGGCAAGTGTTTCGCCCGGCGTGCGGCGGAAGAATTCGGCGATGTCAGCCATCTGGTCGTAGTTCTGGGGGATGCCCAGCGCATAACCGTATTCAGCTTCGAACGCGGTCATTTCGTCCGGGTTTTCAAACAGATCGCAGCGATAGAAGTAACCCATCGTGAAGGTGTAGTATGGCAGCCCGAAAACGCCACCCCGCCACATACTGGTCACCTCGCGCAGTGCCGGAGCGATGTCTTCAAAAGCAATCACTTCCGGGTCAGCCGCGGCGATGTACTCGTCGATCTGAAGCAGGTAGCCGCTTTCGGCAAATTCCGCCTTCTGTCCGGCATCGTACGTCAGCAGGTCATAGGCACCGGTATCAGCAACCGACTCGAGCACCTGTGTTTCGTAGAGCTGCCCGATGTCCACATCAATGATGTTTACGTTGATGCCCGTATCTTCTTCAAAGCGGGCAGCAACCTGCTCTGCCCAATCGGTGTAGAAACCAGAGATGGTGACCCAGTTGATAGTCACCCCGTCCTGCGCAGCGACGCTACCAAAAGAAACAAATACGATCAGGAGGACCAGCATCAGCCCATAGAGCCGAATCCTGTTCATGCGCAATCTCCTCTCAAGACACAATGCACAATAGAACTAAACTGTTTGATGCGCTTCGATATCGCCTCTTAAGCCGATCTCCTTTCTGTAACAACGACTCTGTCAGAGGGATATTGTCTGGTCACCCGTGCCGGGTTGGCAGAGGTGCCAGTTTTCTAGCGATAGTCGTGGACGACTTTGCCGAGCGGCAGATAGAGATCGCCCTGACCAAAGAAGCCCCCCAGGATGCGCTTCGGCTCCAGCAGGTAGGTGGGGTCAATCTCAGACCGTTCATAGGTGACAGAGCCGCGCCCACCGAAGAATTTGCCCGGCTGCGCGGTGAACTTGCCTTCCGTCAGCACCAGCTCACGCAAAGGGGTACCGTTTTCTTCGGTCGCGGGGATGTATTTGAGGGAGAAAACGCCATGAGGACTCCAGGGTACTTCGCTCATTTGCGCTTCGTACTCAGGGACGACCAGACCTTTGTAGATCGCGTGATCCAGCCGATCAACACGCCCGATGACGGCTTCGTGCTCATGCCGAAGGCTGATCTGCGCCATCTTCTTCTGATAGCCCCAGATTTCCCGCCCGCCCGTCAGCGGTAGATGGTTGTTGACGTACAGGAAGGGTTCGTAATCGCCTTCATAGTCCTTGTACTTGACCTGGACATAAACGGCGAACTCAGCAAACGCGCCCTGCGTAGTGCCGAGTTGAAACTCTGAGACCCAGGTGATGACGATGTTGGAGCGTGGTTCAAGAGGCTCAGGAATTACGCGGGCGACGTTTTCGATGTCTGTTTCGTAAACCACCAACTGCACGCGCATATCGCGCCAGACGAGCGGCGGTTTGCCATAAAGTGGGGAAACAAGGGGGTTGGTGTAAGGCCACTGGTCAACTTTAAGAGACATAGCAGCTCATTCCTAAACGCACTTTACCAACGAAAGAAATGTCTATGGAGCACGAAGTGTCACGCTTCTGCACCATTTTTGAGACTATAGCCATCTTGTGTCATGTTGTCAAGATGTCAACCTGTCATGACATTTAGGTGACGACACATGACACATCCCCCTGATTTACCCGATATCGCCTGGGAGAGCGCTCCCACAGCATATGTCCTCTTGTCATCACAAGGAACCTGCATTAGTCTGTTAGACGTATTCATGTACTCGTTGTGACGAACAATGGGGCACTGCTGACAGGGTGCGGCACTTCACGAAGGATCAGTAGACGGTGCAAAACCGACAGATCGACAAATCAAGCCCGATGCCTTATCACTACCAACTGCGCGAAATCATCCGCGAAGAAATTCGTTTGGATCAGTGGCGGGCGGGCGATCAACTGCCCAGCGAACATCAGTTGTGTGAGATGTACCAACTCAGCCGCACCACGGTGCGTGAGGCGCTGGATGCGCTGGTCAACGAAGGGCTGCTGCTCCGCGAAAAAGGACGAGGGACATTTGTCGCAGACCCCAAATACCTGGAATCATGGTCAGGCTCTGCCATCGGCTACAGCGACTCGCTGACGAAGCAGGGGCTGCTCATCGAAACGCGCGTCATGGAGATGACGCGCATCGCGCCAACGCCCGCGCTGCGTAAGGAGCTTGACCTGCGAACACAGGATGAGATTTTTTTCCTCAAGCGCCTGCGTTACATCCACAGTCAGCCGATACTGGTCGTCGATTCCTACATACCAGCCCGCTTGTTTCCCAACCTGAATGAAATCGACTTCAGGACCTGCTCGCTCTATCAGACGTTCCGGGACGTGTACAAGACGCCTGTGTCACGAGTCAAGCGCGTCATCGAAGCGATTGCCGCCAATGAGACGGTGTCGGCGCTTCTCAGCATTCCAGCGGGCTTCCCGATCATGTACATCGAAAACACCGCTTACACACAAAGCGGCGCTCCAATCGAGTATTACACCGCTTGGCGGCGAGGTGACAAGTCGCGCTTCCAGTTCGAGCACAGCGTCCCCTAATTTCCCACCTCTTCACCTCTGCCATCTGGCATCCTCGTCGCACCAAAACAAATTGTCATGACAGGTTGACATCATATCACCCTGGTTGTTACAATCTCACTGGACAAGACTGACTGGCGCTTCTGGATACGGCTCATGAAAGCACTGGTTCTCGACCGCCCCGGCGACCCCAGCGATTGGTACATCGCCAACCTTCCCGCCCCTGTTCCTGCGCCTGATGAGGTGCTGGTGCGCGTCCACGCGGTCGGTCTCAACCCTGCCGATTACAAGATAGCCGCCTGGGGCAACCCCAAGTGGCAGTATCCATTCGTCATGGGGCTGGATGTCGCTGGAGTCATCGCTGCTGTTGGGGAGCAAGTCACCGGCTGGAAAGCGGGTGATGCCATTTACTATCATGGGGATTTCAGCCGTCGCGGCGGTTTTGCCGAACTCACGACCATCCCCGCCCATGTCATCGCGCCCAAACCTGCATCATTGAGCTTCGAAGAAGCTGCATCTGTCCCATGTTCTGCTTTCGCCGCGTATCAGGGCATATTTCGCAAAGTGCAGATGCGAAACGATGTGCTGTTCCTCGTTCAGGGCGGCGCAGGCGGTGTGGGAGGTTATGCCCTTCAGCTTGGCAAATATGCGGGGGCGCAGGTCGTCACGACGGCATCCGCGCGCAATCATGAGTACGTTCGTCAGTTGGGTGCCGATCACGTCATCGACTACCAGAATGAAGATGTCGCCCAACGCATCTCAGAGATCAGCGGCGGGCGCGGCGCGGATGTCATTCTGAACGCCGTGAGCCAGGAGACGACCACCGCCGCCCTGGAGATGTTAGCGTTTGGCGGGCATCTGATCTGCGTGGACAGCCTCCCCGATCTCAGCAAAATCCGTCCCTTCGCCAAAGCGCTTTCGCTGCACGAAATTGCGCTGGGCGTAGCGCATCTCTCCGGCGACCGCAAAGCCCAGGTCGAACTGGCTGAGATCGCGCGTGAGGTTGGCAAGCTTCTCGACGACGGCAGGCTGCGCCCGACGCTGTCGCGAGTTGTTGACCTTGCCGAAGTCCCCAGTGCCTTGAATGAACTCGCCGGACATCATGTGCGCGGGAAAATCGTCGCGGCAGTACAGTAAATGGCTTGTTTCGTTATCGGACACGCTTGTGAGGTTATCGCCCATGCAAACTCCAGCCGTCGGCAGCTACGAAATCCTGTTTCATTGGAGTCGCCTGGAATGGCTGTTTCCGGATGACGCCGCCCAAGAAGTCTTCTTGAAGAATGAGTATTGGAAAGGCGCAATGCCTGCCGGTTTCAAGGTCGATCGCAACGGGAACTATTACCTTTCGGTGCCGCGCTGGTCGCCCGGCATACCCGCCACCGTCAATCGTATCCAGGTCGTCGATGGCAAGCCGATGCTGAACGCCTATCCCAGTTGGGAGATGAACGAGATCGGGCGTCCGGATGCGCTGCAATCGGTGCTGGGCTGGGAAATCGACGAGCTAAACCGCGCCTGGTTCCTCGACCAGGGGCATATCGAAGGCCAGCCCTGTCTTGACGGGGCACAAAAGATCGTCTGCTGGGATCTGACGACCAACACGCTGGTCGAGTCGATCCCCATTCCGCATCACATTGCTTCCTATCAAGCGTCGTTTCTGAACGACCTGGTGGTCGATAACGCCAATGGCTTCGTCTACATCGCCGACTCCGGCATCTTCACGGACCCGCTCGAAGGCGGACTGATCATCTACAACATGCGCAGCAAAGAACTGCGCCGCGTGCTTCACCAACATGTCAGCACGCAGGATGTGCCTGGCTACTGGTTCGAGATCGCGGGCAAGAAGATCTGGAAAGATCGCCCGATGCGCACCGGAGCGGATGGCATTGCGCTCTCCGCTGACCGAGAGATGCTCTATTGGTGCGCCCTGACTGCACGCCATCTGTACGCCGTCAACACGAGCGTTCTGCGGGATTTCAGCAGTCCGGAGAGCGCCGTCGAAGCCGCTGTCATCGATCTTGGCGATAAGGGCACCAACACGGATGGGATGGGCGCGGACGACAAGGGGTTGATCTACTACACCATGCTCGAAGGCAAAGGCATCGGCATTCACGATCCAGCGACTCGGACAAACCGGATCTTCATCACCGACGACCGGATGATCTGGGTTGATGGCATGACCTTCGACAATCAAGGCTCTCTGATTTTCAACAGCAATCGCCTCCACGAATTATTCGGTGGCGATCTAGATTGGGAGCACCCGCATAACTTCGTCGTCTGGAAGGCATATCTGGGCGATGGCGTGCGCTCGTATTTGGCTGCGCGGTAGCAGCGCATCATGAGCATGCGCGCCCCGCTCATTCTGGCGGTGGATATTGGCACCAGCGGGGCGCGCGCCTTGCTCTTCGACGAGCGCGCGCAGCCGGGCTTCCAGGTGCGCGATTCGGTTGCGACTGGCTATCCCCAACCAGGCTGGGCAGAGCTGGACGCCGATGCCGTCGTGGCAAGCGTCACAAAGGTGCTGCGCAGCGCCGTAGCAGCGATACCCGCGCAGGCATCGCTCGAAGCAGTTGTCCTGAGCACACAACTCTACAGCCTGCTGGCTGTGGACGCCGAGGGTCAACCGCTGACGCCGGTGCTGACGTGGGCGGATATGCGCGCGACCGAGAGTGCCGCCACGCTGCGGCAGAGTGCCAGCGCCTTGCTCGCGCCGCGTACCGGTTGCCCGACACAGGCGATCTACCCACTCGCAAAGATTCATTGGCTGCGCCAGCACGGCGACCTGCCGGGTACGGTGCGTTATGTCTCGATCAAAGATTATGTCGTCTTTCGCCTGACAGGGCGCTGGATCACAGACTGGTCCACTGCTTCCGCTTCGGGGCTGCTTGACATCACACGCAAGATCTGGGATGACGAGGCGCTGACGCTGGCTGGCATTAATACGTCCGCGCTCCCGGAGCTGTCCTCGCCGCGCACGATCCTGCGCGAGTGGCGCGCCGATGTTCGTGCCAGCGTCGGAATTCGGGAGCACCTGCCGCTCATCCTTGGTGCGGGGGATGCGCCGCTGGCAAACATTGGGGCGGGCGCAACGATGCCGGGGACACTCGCCATCAATCTCGGCACCAGCGCGGCGGCTCGCGCATTGATCGCGCAGCCAGCGACCGACCCCGCGGGACACCTCTGGACCTATGTGGCGGATGTCGATCGCTGGGTGATTGGCGGCATCGTGGGCAGCGGTGGGATCGTCATTGATTGGCTGCTGAAGGATCTGCTGGGACACAAAGCCGACGAAGCCTCTGATACGTTATTCGAAGACGCCGAGCGGCTTGCTTCAGCAGTGGCACCCGGCGCGGATGACCTGTTGTTTATCCCCTACTTGTCCGGTGAGCAAAGCCCAGATTGGAATCCCTCCGCGAAAGGGCTGCTCTATGGTCTTACTCTACGTCACCAAACCGGTCACGTCTTCCGCGCTGCGCTGGAAGGGCTGGCATTCGCTTTGCTGCGTATCGTGCGCCGGGTCGAAACACTGCACGGCACTGCAACACGCGCGAGCTTCGTCACCGGCGGCTTGAGTGCCTCTCCCTTGATGCAGGCGACACTGGCAGACGTGCTTGGGAGACCGGTCATTGTCCCGCCGTCACCCGAATCCTCGAGTCGAGGCGCGGCAATCCTGGGATGGCTTACGCTCGGTCTTGCGGAAAGCTATGAGTCCTTCGCCCAACCCGGCACGAAGATCGTGCCCTATGATCTGCATCACGCCCTGTACGAGAAGCGTTACAAGGCTTTCTGCCTTCTCAATCAACAGCTCCAGAAGCTCAATCTATCTCAGGAGAATCCAGCATGATTCATGGTTCGCTTGTCCCCAATATCACGTTCTTCACCGCCGATGGCCAGCTTGATCTGGAGAAGACCCGCTGGCATATGCATTGGATGTTCGAACGCGGCGTCGATGGACTTTTCCTGACGGGTTCCTATGGCGCGGGACCGATGATGACGATCGACGAGCGCGTCAGCGTGTACCGCACCGCCAAAGAAGTCGCAGGCGCTTTTTCGAACCGGACGCTGATCGCACATGTCGGTGCCATCGACACCGCATCAACCGTCGCACTGGCACACGCGGCAGAAGACATTGGCATGGATGCTGTGGGTGCAGTGCCCCCCTTCTACTACAAACATGCAGAAGACCTGGTGCTTCAGTTTTACAAGGACTTAATTGACTCCACGCGGCTTCCGGTCTTTGCGTACAACAATCCGGAGACATCGCGCTTTTCATTCACACTCGGTACCGTTCGTAAGCTTCAGGAGATGGGGCTGGCAGGCATGAAGGATAGCCCGCTGGATGTGGGATTCGTGAGCCGCGTCTACTATGAGACCAAGCTCAGCGGCAAGCCCTTTCAGCTCATCCTGGGGACTTCTAAAGGCTGGCTGCCGTTCTACCAGATGGGCATTCGTGCCATGATTGGCGGCATGAGCAACTGGGCTCCCGAAATTATCACCGCGCTGGTGCAAGCGACCACTTCCGGCGATATGGCGCGTGCAGAAGCGCTTTATGTGCTGATGATGGACTTGAGTGGCAAGCTGCACTTCACGGACAGCACGATCGCATCGCACATGGCGCTGGCGGCACGCGGGTATGAGCCGGGTTATCCCCGTAAGCCGATGATGCTGCCTGAGGCGAGCAGCCCGAAGTATGCCGAGATTCGTGGATGGTTGGAAACAGCGTTCGCGCAAGCAGAATTGTCGTTCGAATGACTTAATCGTGATGCCCAAATGGGCGGTAAGGCACAAGAATCCCATCCACACGCGGGTCAGGCGGTGTCTCGGTAGAGTCCCCATGACTCCATCCAAAACCTCGCGGCGGCGCGCCTTACCCGTCGGACATGCGGGCGTGCGATGGGTGTGAGTTGCGCCAACCCCTGATGGGGACGTTGTGAGGGCTACTTGAGCTATCGGAGCTGGAGTCGGGTCGAAACGCAGCTACAATTCGCCCATTCGTCATCGCTACGCCCGACTCTAATGGTACTCCATGCGACTGCAATGCCTCCGTTCCGTCATTCGTCAGTGGCTGCTTGTTGTGATCACTACACTCGATCGGCAGCTCAAGAAACGCTTCCGACCGACGCAACCCACTTTGGTACTCGGCACGCTCGCCGATGTGGCTCGCAAGCGGTCCGAGTTGATCGCTGAGAACGCATTTTTGCGCCAGCAGTTGTTGATCCTCCACCGCCAGACAAAGCGCCCAGTACTCACGCCCCTGGATCCCGGTGTGCTGGTCATGCTCGCCAGCCAACTGCGGACATGGCGGGAGGCGCTGCTGATCGTCAAACCCGAGACGCTGCTTCACTGGCATCGTCAGGGTTTTCGCTTATTCTGGCGTCACAAATCGCGAGCGAAGACGGCGCAACCGCGTGTCCCTGAAGAGGCGATCGGTCTCATCCAGGCGATGGCACGCGATAACCGGTTGTGGGGCACAAAACGCATTCGCGACGAACTGGGGAAGCTGGGCTATCGCCTCTCGAAACGCACGGTCGCCAAGTACATCCGTCAGGTCCGACCGATGCCACCGCAGGGACAACCGAGTCAGAAGTGGGGCAGCTTTCTGAAGAACCATGCCCATGACATTTGGGCATGTGATTTTCTCCAAACGTACGACCTCTGGTTTCGCACGCTGTTTGTGTTCTTCATCATTGAAGTGGGCTCGCGCCGGGTGGTGCACTGGGCGGTGACATCGCACCCCACCGACGCGTGGGTGGCACAGCAGCTGCGGGAAGCAACGCCCTTTGATATGCGGCCGCGCTGCTTGCTGCGTGACAACGACCGGAAGTATGGCGCGGAATTCGCACGCGTTGCGAGTGGGATTGAGATGCTGCGGACGCCCATCCGCGCACCGAAAGCCAATGCAGTGTGCGAACGGTTCCTGGAGAGTGTGCGACGGGAATGTTTGGACCAGATGCTGGTGCTCAACGAACGACAGTTGCAGCGTGTGGTCAAGGAATACGTCGTGTACTTCAATACAGCTCGTCCACATCAAGGACTGTCGGGACACATTCCTATCGCATCGAGACGATCGGAAGGGGAGGCAGTCTCAGACGGTCAGGTCGTTGCCTTTCCGGTGCTGGGTGGGCTGCACCATAACTATCGGCGAGTCTCATGAGGCGTCATTTTACCCTCGGATACGCGAAGTAGCCCCCACAGGGCAGATGTACAGCATCAAGCGGGCGGAGGTGCTGGACATGATGCGGCGCTACGAAATTGATTTGGTCGCACCAGAAAACTGATCAGACTGCTAAAACTGGCCATACTGACCACTGAAAAGGGGGGAAGTCGGGGCGAATTGCGTCGACTTCCGACGGGAGCTTGGTGACTGCATCAAGACTATTGTGGCGCGACGCGAAGTCCGATTTCTTGCTCGGATACGCGAAGTAGCCCCCACAGGTGGCTGAAGCAGGTTGTTCAGACGAATGATCTCAATCTATGGAATAAAGCGTTCAAAGTCCGTCAGGTCCAAGCTTCAATAACCAGGCATATACAGATCACCTGACTTCCAGATGAAGGACAGCGATACGTCGAGGCTCAATAGTCACCTGGATCTGTTCATCACTCACTTGAATCGTGTCAATTGGTTTTTCCAGCAGATCACATCGGCTTGCGCTGGTAATGGTCAACAAGCCGGATTGGATGACCGCTGTGTGATTTGCATCGCTGGCGTTCAATAACCGGACAATAATCCCTTTTCCGTCCTGCGATGCCTTGATGCGCTGCACAGTGGTCGGGAAGTCCGGTAATATGAGCAGACTACCGCTTTCCGGCAATAAGTCGCCTGATGTCGTTTCCTCACCAAGATGTTGAAACAGCGGAACATTGTTCATGGCTTCAAGCCCAAAACGGTGAGCACGGGCTTCATCAAAGGCTCCGCTATAGGGAATGATCCGGTACCTGTATGAAACCTGTCCCGGTTGGTGGGCGCGGAAATTGGTGTCCCAGTAATTATTCGTCACCCAACCGAGCAACAGCGACCGTTCCAGGTTGAAATCCTGCTGAAAGTCGCCAAAGTGAATACCGCCTAACTGCACCATTGGGTTATCGGGAGTTGCAATGGTGACACCCCGTTCGCCATTCGAGAAATCAACCCAGCCCTGCACAGTGAAGTAGTCACGGCACACGCCCGGCAGTTGTTCTGCACCCGCGATGACCGACTGGAAGCCAATATCATACCGGGCTGTCGCATTCGGCAAATCGAATGGGAAGGCTATGTAGGCTGCTTCGGGATGGCTATCTAAGCCCATCGTCCAACACCCCTCAACTTCTACGTAATCAGCATAATGTGGCAAATGGACAATCTGCATAAGATGCCCAATGACGCCCGCTGCTTTCAGCGTTTGAACAACGGTGATCCCAATATCACTCTTTTGGACGGTGTGCTTAATGACCGCTGCTGCACTGGAACGTTTTGCGCGCCAACCGCTCTTCCATCCGGGCGGGATTTCGGCGGAGTCTGGGGCCGATTCCTGGAAAAACAGGTGGTGACGCGCCCACTCCGCTGTCTCATCGGCGACTCGTTCAGAGATATAGCCATTGAGGGGGTACTCAAAACCGGTGTCGACAAGTTCCCAGTCAAGCTGTTTGTCGTAAAGCGAGATGATGCCGCCGTGGTTGCGGTCAAACGTTATGCGATAACGATGATTTTCAACCACATCGGATTCACTCGCTGTAGAAACGAGCTTTACCAGGCTTGCGCGCTGGATCACCTTATACCCGTAGGCTGGGATCTCTGTTGGGGGGAGCGTATGGGCGAGATAAGCAGCATCGAACGGATACCTGCTGAGATCGTCTCTATCCTGGTGCTGCCGTCCGGCTGTGCTGTCATCGCTTGTGCCACGAGGATTCATCACAAAGTGCGGCACTTTACCGGTCACTGTGCGCGCATAAGGCAGTGGATTGAAAACAAGCAGGTCGTCATTCTGTTTGCGCTGCACGCTTCGGGCAAAATCGGCTGCAGCATCGCGCTGCAACAGCAGGCTGAGGCTGCGAGCCGTATAAGCGTAATTGGCTTTGTGATGCCACTGCGTCACCGTGTCTTCGCTGTAGGGCGCCCTTATAGCACAATCCGCGCCCCATGTATGCTCATCCCATAGGGTGAGCGTTTCCCATGCGGCTTCACGATACCTGTCAAACGTCCTGTGTGACCAGCGTGCCTGCTTCTTTGCAGCGGCGATGGGAGCGAACATAGCATCGGCGGTGCGCAGACGGGTACGGCTCATGCGGTTCATCGTTTGTTCCCGTGCGCTGCTGATGCTTCCGAAGTTCCAGTAATCTGTCCAATCGCCTCGCAGCACAGGTAGTGTTTTCATGTATGGTTGCAGTGCTTTCCACCATATGCGCGGGGTGGCCAGCACGATACGAGGTGATTTCCCAGCGTTGTTCCATGCATCGATGAACGAGGCAAAACTGAATGCCGATCCATTGTCGCCATAGGGATGAATGCTTTGCAGCAGCAATATGGGCAGAGGATAGCCGATTTCGTCCAGGTATTTTTGCAGACGAGGGAAGCGCACACGCTCGAACTCCTTTGCGTCGCGACCAATGCCTTCATGCCAGCCTCTGTCATATCTCCATCCGTTGTTAGCAGGCAGGGTGCGCCCCGATGGGGATTCCCATAAGAAAGGTAGCGGGCTTGGACGCACAGCTCCTCCAAAATGGGTGTTGATTGCCATCGTGAAGCCTTTGATACCCAGATCAAGCAGTACATCAGCCAGGGACCAGTTTTCTCCATTCACGTCACAGTTCATCGCGTGTTCTATCGTGAGCCCGTAATCCTCACGCAGACTGCGCAAAATCTGGAAGGTCTCGATCAGTTGATCCGTGTCGAGCAGAGGCGTTAGGTTGGCAAACATACCCGTGACTTCGATGCGTCCGTCCTGCTCCAGCTTTTGGAAGCGCTGAATGTCGCGGGTGGTAGCCCGCGTCAACCAGCGTTTCAGCACCGCCGTGTTTTCCACTGTCCATCGGAACGCTCCGTCGCTGTTGTGATCTGCATAAAATTCAGCCAAATCGAGCGCCTCATCAATGAAGCGCGTTTGCAACTCCCAGACAATCGGTTGGTCGTGTGTGTAACCCACGTCCGTATGGCTGTGATGGATGAGGTAGATTGTCTCAATCTTGGGCATAGGTCACCACTGAGATGTGAAGGAGGCGCAGCAAAGCAATCACATAGGACTCACAACCAGCGTGACGAGCTTTTTCGTCGCCATTCTGTGTTTATGGAGCCATACAAATCTGCATGATGGTTCAACGAACAATGTGCACTTCAATCCCCGATGCCTGTAATTGCTCAACATCGGGCAGCGGTGCCCCAGCGTCGGTCACCAGCACATCAATCGCATCAGGTTTCAGCAATTGCGAGAAAGAGCGGACACCGAATTTGGTACTGTCCATCAAAGCGATAATCCGGCTAGCGCTGGAAGCCATCGCTTGCTTGACCTGTATTTCCAGTAGGTTGGGGTCAGTAAGTCCATCCTCTGGCGTAATCCCTGTCGCGCTGACAAAGAATGTATTCACCCGGATATTCTCAAAGTACTGGATCGCCTGCGGGCCCACAAACGTAAGCGAAACATCGCGCAGCATGCCGCCACACGTCATGATATTCGTGTCTGGCAGCCTAGGCGCAAGCTCATTGAGCGTTGCCAGCCCATGAGTAATCACCGTCAGATTGCGTTGGGTGAGGTGGCGCACCATCATCGCCACGGTAGTCCCTGCTTCGAGAATAATGATGTCGTTATCGTGGACAAAGTTGTTTGCCGTGTAGCGCGCTATCACCGATTTCTTCGTGCGGTTGACCGGTCGCTTGTTAGAAAAGAGCGGCTCCACAAATGCGGCAGCGTCCACACGCACCGCCCCCCCCGCGAATGCGCTTGAGCTGACGGTTCTCTTCCAGTACTGCCAGATCACGCCAGATGGTCATCGATGACACCGCGAAGTGATTGATGAGATCATCGGTGGTAATTGTGTCCCGCTTCTGGATCATCTCAATAATCTGTTTACGGCGTTGATCGGTCAGGAGTTTGCCATGGTTCTGGTGAACGTCGTCCACAGAGCAGTCCTTCTGGAAGGTAGCTTTAATCTCGACATTATACTACAGCACATCGACAGTGCGGGGTACTTGACATGTGATATAAAATGATATAAATTGTGGTTTATAACACTAATGCTTATCTCATATCATCATGATATTGTGGATAGAATTCATGTCCTTTTCCAATCTACTTTCAACATTTGATCCAAATACGGCGACATTAACGAACGGCACAGTTGTCGAACGCAATCTGAGCGATCTCAGAGGTTATTACGCAGATACGCAAGCCTATGACGCGGTGCTTGCACAGGGCAATCCCCTCTTATGCTCCCGTATTGCCAAAAAACCTCATCTGCGCTAGTTTTCAAAGCTATGCAACACGATGATAGTCGTGAAGAATGCCACCCAACACGCTCCGACATCGGATGGATCCTCCGGTGGTTGCAACGGTTTTCGGAACCGGGATCTGCTGCTTGATCCCCTGATGGGGTCGTGCGGTGTTATAGTACTCAATATATTCACGCATGACCCGTCGCAAATGGGTTTCGTTCAGAATAATGATTTTATCCAGACACTCCTCTCGCACCGTTCGCACCCAGCGTTCGGCAAAGGCATTCGCATTGGGGGCAGCATAGGGGGTATGAATGACGGTCATTTTTTCCGAAGCAAAGACCGCGTCAAAATGCGATGTGAACTTACGATCGTTGTCGTGGATGAGAAATCGCATGGGTCGCTCACTCTCCTCTAGCTTCCAAACCATCTGGCGACCTTGCTGTGTCACCCAGGTGCCAGTGGGATGCGCGGTACAACCCGCAAAGTGAACCCGGCGCGTCCCCAGTTCGATGAAGAACAACACATACACGGTCTGTAGAAACAGCGTTTCAAGCGTGAAGAAATCGCACGCCAGCAGTTGCTCTTTGTAGTGGCTCATCAGATGCTGCCAGCCGGGAGAAGGTCGCCGCACATCTAAAGGCGGAACGCCCTGCTGCCTTAAGATATGCCGGATCGTCTCATCACTGATGGGATAGCCTAACTTCAACAGTTCACCCTGGATCTTGCCGCAACCCCAGCCATTCTCGCGTGCCAGTCGCAGCACCAACCGTTCAATTTCCGTCTCTGTTCGGGGTCGTCCGCCGTGCGGTTGACGACGATAGGTCCACTTGCGCCGTACCAGGTCGCGATGCCATTTGAGGACGGTCTCGGGTTGAAAAAGCCGCATCACATTGCGCAGTCGCTGGAGCGTCTGACCGGTTCGGCGTTTCAATTGGAACAACAACACTGCCAGCGTCCATTTCTCAACACGAGACACCGGCAACGATTTGGTCAACTTGCGCTCCAGAATGCCCAACTGCCGTCGCAACAGGAGAATTTCGAAATCCTTCTCGATGTCGGTTTGTCTGGTGAGAAAAATGAGTTCCAACACGATCGAAAGGAATTGCGTGAGAATGAACCAGACCATACCTGCCCATTTCTAAGGTTGCCAAAAGACTATTTTAGACCATAAATCAGGCAGAATAATGATGCGCTTTCAGCTGAGACGAGGTTTTTTGGGGGTACGGCGGCGGTGACAGCAGGTTCCACTCCTGGAATGCTAGCCAGAAGGACGACAGGATCGGATAGAGGATGAAGATCGTCAACCCGATGAGGCTGGGGGCGAGAAAAAGCGCCACCCATTTCCATTTGTGAATGCCTCTGTTCCAGGTCATGACCAATCTTCCTTCACTCGATGAACGAAGTGCAGGCAAAAAAACTAGCGACTATTCGGCACGGGCACATTTGGCGACGCAAAAATGTTATCCAGCACCAGGCAGGCAGCGCCGCGCGCCCATGAGTCGTCGTGCAGCGCCTCGACGCGGATATCGACATCATCGCCCAACGGTTGAAAGGCGTAAGCGCGGATCGCCTTGCGCATCGGCTCGAACAAATGCTCACCCGCGCGCACGCCTTCGCCACTGATGATGATCAGCGCCGGGTTGAGCAGGTTGATCACATTGGCAAGCGATCTGCCAAAGACCTCGCCCGCCTGTGCGAGCACGCGCAGCGCAATCGCGCTGCCCTCGTTTGCCGCCTGCACCAGCCCATCCGGCGAGTCTACGCTCAAGCCATTGAGCGCGCTGTGTCGCAGCAACCAGGCATCGCCGACGAAGGTTTCCAGGCATCCGCGGCAGCCGCAGTTGCACAGCGGACCCTGCGGATCGACATTGGTATGCCCGAATTCGCCCGCACCGCCGCGCGCGCCTCGGTAGATCTGCCCATCCAGGACGATACCCAAACCGACACCACGTTCCAGGGTGGCAACCAGGAAATCTTCAACGTGGCGTCCTGCGCCGTAGAGTCGTTCATAGACAGTGAGCGTGTTCACATCGTTGTCGATGACGACGGATAAGCCAAGTTTGTCTTCCACGAGTTGTGCGAATGCGACTTCGTGCCAGCCATCGAACGGCGAGACGCGGCAGATTCCGGTTGTCGTTTCGACGATGTCCGGCAGCCCGATGCCGATGCCAAGCAGCCTGTCGATGCGCATTCCGGCGGCTTCCGTCATCTCACAGACGATCTCCGCAAGTTGCGCTGCCACGCGTTCTGGCCGGCGGGTGTCGATGACGGCGCTGTGGCGTCGCAATACAGAGGCGTTGAGATCCGTCAGCGCGAAGGTGGCGGAGCCTTCCGCCAGCTTGATGCCGACGACGTAGGCACCTTCGGAGTTGAGCGCCAGCAGGATCGGGCGGCGACCGCCGCGCGAATCGCCTTCCTGCTTCTCGAAGACCAGTTCCTCTTCGATCAGCTCCGCCGTGATGCCCGTGACGCCCGCCGGGCTAAGCCCCGTATAGCGGGCAATATCGGTACGCGCGATGGGACCTCGCGATTTGATCGTGTTGAGGATGATGGAGCGGTTGGTCGCTTTGAGAAAGTGCTTGGGTGGCATCTTCGTTTATTCAGTGAATGAACTTACTTGCGATTAATGTATAGCCGAATGCGCTTCTTGTCAAGGATTGGCCATGAATCGTTCTATCGCTTGATCATGTAGCCGCCATCGACGAACAGCTCGCTGCCGGTCGTGAAGCTGGCGCGCTCCGAAAGCAGCCAGCAGACCGCTTCCGCTACTTCGTCGGGTCGTGCCATGCGGTCAAGCGCGTGCAGTCCGTTGGCATATGCGCGCAGCGCGGCGGGTTCGGGCTGCGCGTTGATGTAAGCGTCGGTGAAGGGTGTATCGACCCAACCGGGACAGACGGCATTGATGCGGATGTTGTGCGGTGCCAATTCCTGCGCCAGCGAGCGTGTCATACTGAGGACAGCGCCTTTCGTCGTGTGATAGGGTGAGCCACCCGTCGAGCCGACGAACGCGGACACCGAGCACATATTGACGATAGCACCTGCATCCAGCACCTTCATATGTGGAACAACATGCTTGATCGGTAGAAAGACGCCCCGGACATTGACCGCCATCATCATGTCCCAGTCTTCGACGGAGAGTGTCTCGACCGCACCTGTTAGGTTAATCGCGGCGACGGTGACGAGCAGGGACGGAAGCCCAAGATGTTCGACTGTCTGCGCCACTGCCTCACGAACACTGCCTTCGTCCTTCACGTCGGTGGGGATGAAACGTACAGCATTGCTAAGCTGCGTGGCAAGCTCATGCGCTCTGCTCGTCGGTAGGTCAAGCAGTGCCACCCGCGCGCCGCGTTCGACCAGCAGCCGCGCTGCCGCCGAGCCGATTGCGCCACCCGCTCCTGTGACTACAGCGATTTTGTCGTCAAAATCGGGCATCGTGGTGTCCTCTAGTCTGGACGATAGCGAACAAGGTTTTGCAGATAGCCGCCATCCGCGTAAAGAGTCGTCCCTGTCACGTAGCTGGAGGCATCCGATGCGAGAAAGAGCGCTGGACCAATCATCTCCTCCGTCTGCGCGACACGCCCCAGCGGAATCCATTCGCGGAACTTGTCCTCACCGATCTCGTGAATGACATCCCGGTTGATCTCGGTTTCGACTGCTCCCGGCGCAAAGTTATTGACGCGCACACCATGCGGTGCAAGTTCAACAGCAATGGTCTTGCTGAACATTGCCAGCGCCGCTTTCGAAGCTGAGTATGCTGAATTGTTCGGGTAAGGCATGGTGTCGTGAATCGAGGTAATATTGATGACCGAACCGCGCGCCTGCTTGAGGCGGGGCAGAAGCAGATGCGTAAGCTGGAAGGGGGCGCGCACGTTGATACGCCATATTTGGTCGAGCTTATCCATGTCCATTTTCTCAATCGGCATGATGATCTCGACGCCCGCGTTATTGACCAAAACATCGAGCTGAGTCTCTTCGTTGAGGATCGTCTCTGCAAGACGCTCGACCTGCTCCGAATGCGCCAGGTCTGCCGCCACGAACCGCGCGCCCAACTGCTCTGCGAGCGCCTCGCCAGCCGCCTCGTTGCGCCCATGTACCCAAACGCGCGCGCCCGCCGCCGCAAAGCCCTGCGCAAGTGCCTTGCCAATTCCGCTGGTGCTGCCCGTGACGAGCGCAACTTTGCCATCTAACACACCCATCACCTAGACTCCTTCGTCAAACCAGCGCGTGCCAGGCAGCCGCCAGCGTTTCCCAACCGCATCGTCCAGTTCGATTCCGTAGCCGGGCTCGTCACTGGGTGTCACCCAGCCCGGCGCGAACCATTCTCCTGTACCGCCCTGCACCAGATCATGAAAAAATGGCACATCGTGTGCATGGAACTCGCAGACGTTGAAGTTCGGCACTGTCAGCGCCAGATGTGCGCTCGTCATCAGTGCCAGCGGGCTGCCGATCATGTGGAAAGCAATCGGCTTGTTTGCCGCCGCGCACATATCGGCAATCTTGCGCCCTTCCGCCAGCCCGCCGGCTTTCTGAATGTCTGGCGTGATGACATCGCACAAATCTTCGACGATTAGATCCCAGAAACCTTGCCGAAGCTGAAGGTTTTCGCCAGTGCCGATGGGCGTCAGCGTGTGCTGGCGCAGGTAGCGCAGTGAATTCCGGTCATCGGGTGGCACGGGGTCTTCGAGCCAGAGCAAACGACAGGCCTCCAATTCCTTAGAGACCTGGAGGATGTCATTCGGGCGGTAGCGCCAGTGTGCGTCCATCGCCAAATCGACTTTATTGCCCACCGCCTCACGAATAGAGTGCGTCAGCTTGACCATCCAGTCGATGTCCGCAGCGTCGAGCGCATAGCCTGTAGGTGAGTCGAAGGTCGTGCCCGGCAGGTCGAGATCGAACTTGAGTGCCGTATAGCCCAGCGCCGCCATTTCCCGCGCTCGTTCCGCCGACCCATCGATGATCGCATCGCGGGTGAGCGGGGCGCTGCTGTGCGTCATCTCCCAGGTAACGGGCGTCTCCTGTAGAAGCGTCGAGAGGCATTCGAGCGCGCCCGCCGCGTGACAGTCAAGGTAGATGCGTGCACGGTCGCGAAACTTGCCGCCCAGAAGTTGCCACACGGGCAGACCAAAGTGCTTGCCTTTCACGTCCCAGAGCGCCGCCTCGATACCGGAAATGGCATTCCAGATGATGCCGCCCGTCGATCCCGCGCCCGATGCCGCCCAGCGCATCTTTTCCACCAGGCGTTCGATGTTGGTCGCTTCCTCGCCGACGAGGATGGTCGCAAATTCTTCGACGATCTGTGTTAGCCCCGGTGCAAAGAAGCACTCACCGGTGCCATAGTTGCCGCCGGAGGCATCCGTGTAGATGCGCACATACGACCAGTGAAAGTTTGCCTGAACGACCGCCGTCGCGACTTTCGTGATTCTCGGCATCGTCACATGATCCCAAATTTCGAGAACGCCTCGACGGTCGTCATGCCATTTTCCAGCGCTTGTCGCACCTGGTTTTCGCCGCGCACCTTTTCGAGCGCGCCTGTGAACGCCGCTGCTGCCATCTGCTGCGGTACGACACACACTCCGTCCAGGTCGCCAAAGACGATATCGCCCGGCTGGATGCGCACCTGCCCAATCTCGATGGGAATGCGGTAATCGACGATCTTGCCGCGCATCCCCTGATCCTGTGCATAACGCCCCATCGAGAAGACCGGGAAGTTGAGGCGCAGGATAGCGTTCGTGTCGCGCGAGAAGCCATCCAGCACCGCCCCGGCTGCGCCAAGCTGACGCGCTCGTGTCGAGAGCAATTCACCCCACAGCGCGTAGCTGGGTGATCCGCCCGTCGCCAGATAGATTTCGTTCGGCTTAAGATCATCCAGCGCCTCGAACAGGAGTCCGAAGGGCTTCGGACCGACGGCGTTATGTCCCTCGACGCGCTCGGAGAAGTAATCGGCGACCAGCACAGGCATCGCGCGCCCAATCACCACCATGTCCTGACGCAGCGGCTGAATGCACTGAGGCAGGAACTGGTGGGTTGCGCCGAGCTTGTCCATCACATCTCCGACGACGGCGGTGAATAGTTCCCGCTTCACAAGTGCAAAAAGCTCGTCATCAGTCTTCCACATTGGCATTCACTATCTCCCTGGTGAGGTGAGGGTCAAGACTCGGCGCTTTGGAGCATCGAGCGATAGATGGCGTCGATGGCATCGTCAAAGTGCGCCGCCATCGCGCTGCCTGCGGCGGCAGCATCCTGATCGGCGACCGCATTGACCACAGCTTCGTGCAGCTCCTGAACTCTGCGGATCTGTGCTTCACTGAAGCGGCTGCGCAATCCCTCCTTGATGGTGCTGCGTAGGACATCACGGATCGATTGGATGAGATAGATCATCAGCGTATTGCGGGACGCGGACGCGATCAGAAAGTGGAGCTTTAGATCAAGTTCCGTGTACTCATTCGGGTCATAGAGATGGTCGCGCATCTCCATGACCACGCCGCGCATTTCGTCGACTTCGCCGTCGGTGCGCTTGCGTGCCGCCAGTGTCACACTCTGGATTTCCAATCCGCGTCGGATTTCGAGCAGCTCGATCATCGACTCGCCATCCACAATGACGGCTCGCTCGAAAAACAGGCGGAGACCCTCGCCAGAGATCGGCTTCACGATGGGTGCGCGCCCATTCGAGGTTTCGATCATCTCGCGACCTTCCAGCGTTTTGAGCGCCTCGCGGATAATGGGCTTGCTGACGCCGAACTCATCCGCCAGCCGATTGATGGAAGGCAAGGGATCGCCGGGCTTCAATCCATCTGCCTCGATGCGCTCTATCAATGCCTCGGCGACCTGTTCTGCCAGTGTCGCGCGATTCAGTTTGACGGTACTCATATTTTGTATCCAGCTAGCAAAATGATGGTGAATTATCAACACAAGTTATCGTTGGCGCAATGCCTCCTATTAAACCGTGTGATAGGCAACCTGTCAAATAGGTTGACAGATAGATAGCTGCTGTACATAATCCTCCGTCGAGAAAGATGCGATGTGTCCGCAAGCTCCGGACAGACCGCAATAATGTGCGATTCACAGGTTACTTTGGGAGGAAAGAGACTATGGCTGGACGAAATAGACTTATCGGAATTCTGCTTGCCGCGCTATTAAGCCTGGGACTCCTGGGCGGGAGCGTGCTGGCACAAGATGCGACCAGTATCCCACTGGATATGCTGAACGCCGCCACCGCCGAGGTGCAGGAATACTACATGCCGGGTGAGTATTCCGGTCAGTCGCTGGATGTGGTGCTCAACGCGAGCTTCTTTAACGACCCCGCCAGCGCGGATGTGCTCAACACAGGCAAGGCGATGTTCGAGATGACGACCGGCGCGACAGTGAACTACATCCCCCTGCCGGAAAATCAGATGTATGACCAGGTGCGTCTGGAGATGTCCACCAATTCCGGCGCCTACGACATGATGCACACAGGCGCGGGCGGCGCGAAGGACTATGGCTTGAGCGGCTTCCTGCTGCCACTGCCGATGCCGCCCGATGCGGACGACTTTTTCCAGGGTGATTTGCAGCAGTACATGGTGGCGGACACGCTCTATGGGCTGCCGATGGTCACCGATACCAATATTCTCTTCTGGCGCACCGACCTGTTCGAAGCGGCGGGTCTCGACCCCGATACCCCCCCGCAGACCTATGAGGAGCTGCGCGAATACGCCATCCGCCTGACGACCGACGTGAATGGGCTGCACCCCGGTGAAGACGGCTTCGACCCGAACAACATTGAGGTCTACGGTCTGGGCTTCAAGGGTGTCTCTGGGCTGGCGAGCAGTTGGGAATGGTACAACTATCTCTACGCCTTTGGCGGCGACCTGATGGACGACGAGTTTAACGTCACCATCGACTCTCCGGAAGCCGTCGAATCGCTTCAGTGGGTGGTTGATAACTTCCGTGAGTACGGCATCTATCCCGCCGATACGACGACTTACGACTACACCGAGTTCCACACGCTGTTCATTCAGGGCAAGATGGCGATGGCGATCAACTGGCCCTATATGTGGTCGCTGATCCAGAACCCCGAACAGTCTCAGGTCGTCGATCTGGTGAACGTCGGTCGCAAGCCTGGGCAGGAGACACACGGCGGCAACATCGGTGGCTGGTCGTGGAACGTCTTTACGATGAGCGACACACCGGAACTGGCGACCGCATTCGCCAAGTTCATGAGCAGCCCAGATTTCTCGCTGGCGTGGGGACGCGCGGGTCGCGCGCCGGTGCGTGCCTCGGTCGGCGAAATCCTTTCGGCAGAAGACCCTGTGCTGACCGCGGCAATCGCCGTCAACCAGGCGGATGGTCGCAGCGTCGATTGGCTGGCGACCGGTCCGTCGTGGATGTCCATTGAAGCGGTGCAGCATCAGGCAATCCAGGAAGCGTTGATCGGTGCGAAAACTCCTGAAGAGGCGCTGACAGATGCCCGCGCAGAAATCGAAGCGATCTTGCAGGACGACGGGTTCTACGACGAAATCCTGCCGCAGCTTCTCGGGGAAAGCTAAAGCAAATATCTTTGAGTGGGCGCCCCTTTTGGCGGGCGTCCGTGCGAAACTGTGTTGGTAGGGGCGGCAAGAATGCCGCCCGCTGAAATGGTGTTGAGAGCAGTCGCATATGACAGAACGCGCAGATCCATCGCCGCTGGTGTACGCAAAACCTCCGCCAAAGCCTGTGGCGCGCTTCCATCTGAGCGATGGCTGGTTTGGCTTTCTCATCACCGTTCCCGCACTGCTGATCATGCTGACGGTATTTGTCTTTCCGCTGGTCTTTTCCGCCTACACCAGTCTGCATCGCTTCGAAATCACCCGGCCGGATCGCACGCGGTTCATCTGGTTTGAAAACTACGCGACCATCCTGCAGGATGATGCCTTTCAGCGGGCGCTGGGCAACACGCTGACCTATGTCTTGGTCGCGGTGCCGATTGAATTCGCGATCGGCTTAATTCTGGCGCTGGCGTTGGCGACGATCACGCGCGGGCGCGGTATGTTCCGGACGCTGCTCGTCATCCCACAGATGCTCGCGCCTGCCGTCATGGCGTTGATGTGGAAGTTCATGTACAACGACGAGCTGGGCATCATCAATCACCTGCTGCGCGAATGGGGCGTTAACCGTCCGCCGCTCTGGCTGACGGATACGCCGCTGGCATTGTTCAGCATCATCATCGTCGAAATCTGGGCGACCGTACCGATTTTTGTGCTGCTGCTGCTGGCAGGTTTGCTGTCGATACCCAGCGAATACTATGAAGCTGCCGCCATCGACGGCGGCTCGGCGTGGGCGGTCTTCCGCCATGTCACGCTGCCCCTTTTGCAGCCGGTCATCCTGGTCGCGCTCCTGATACGCGGGATGGATGCCTTTCGCGTCTTCGATCTGGTCTACGTACTTACAGGTGGTGGACCTGCGCTGCGCACCGATGTGCTGTCGTACTATATCTTCCGCACCGCATTTACCGACCGTGACTTCGGTCTCGCCAGCGCCGGGGCGTGGATCGTCAGCATCATCCTGCTGACAGGCGGCTTAATCCTGATCCGGTTCATGCGGAGGCGAGCATGAAAACACGCCCCGGAGTGATGGCGCTTTCGTATCTGATCGTCGTCGCCGCAACTTTCCTCTTTCTCTTTCCGATTGTCTGGCTGTTTATCACGTCGTTCAAGCCGCCATCCGAGGTGCTTTCGGTAGCGCTGCCCTCTCGCTTGACCCTGGAGAACTACCAGACGGTGCTGGAGACCTTCCCAGTTGGGCAGTACTTCATCAACAGCGTCCTCATCGCCGTCGGCTCGACTCTGATCTCGCTGACGACTGGCTCCCTGGCTGCCTACAGCCTTTCGCTTTACCGCTTCCGCGCGCGCCAGCCGATTATGCTGATGACACTGCTGATGCGCCTGCTGCCCGGCGTCGCTGTCGGTATTCCCTTGTTCTATCTGTTCTCGTCGGTACGCCTGACCAATACCATGCCTGGGCTGATTCTGGCGCACACTGCCATCCAGCTTCCGCTGGTGATCTGGATCATGCTGGGCTTCTTCGAGGACACGCCCACAGAGTTGATCCAGGCTGGGTTGGTCGATGGCTGCAACCGCTTCAATGTGATCTATCGGATCGTCCTGCCCATCGTCACACCAGGGCTGGCAGTCGGTGCCATCTTCTCATATCTCCTCAGCTGGAATAACCTCGACCTCGCGCTCATCCTCGCCCCGACGCCGCGTCTGGTGACGATGCCCGTCGGCATTTCGAACATGAATCTGATTTACGGCGTGCGCTGGGATCTGATGGCATCTGCCGCCGTAATGTATATTATTCCGACAATTATCCTGGCGCTGCTCCTGCAGCGGTACATTGTGCGCGGGCTGACGCTCGGCGCTGTCAAAGGGTAGATTTCAATGGTCGATTACGTTCGTTCGCCCGGCTGGATACGCGACCTGATTGTGTACGAGATCGCCACCAAGTCGTTCACCTCGCCGCAGGGACCTGGCAGCGGCACCTTCGACAGCCTGCGCGAAAAGCTGCCCTATCTGCATGAACTGGGCATCACGGGCATTTGGCTCACCGGGCATTCCCTGGCAGACCCGAAGCACTTTTATAACATCTGGACGCAGTATGCCTGCATCGAGCCGGACGTAATCGATCCCGCGCTCGGCAGCGAGCAGGACTTCAAGGATATGATCGCGGCGGCACACGAGGTCGGCATTCGTGTGTTCCTTGATGTGATCGAACATGGTGTGATGGAGAACAGCCCGCTTGTGCAGCGCAAGCCGCACTGGTTCCGCGGCAAGAGCTGGGGCATGGTCGATTACGATTTCGATCTGCATGATCCCGAACTCGACCAATGGTGGGTCGATATGTGGACGCGCTACGCCGTCGAATTCGGCGTCGATGGCTATCGAATCGATCTGGGGATGCGCCGTGTCGATTTGTGGCTGAAAGTGCGCGAGAACGCCGCCCGCGCCGGGCGAGAAATCATCTTCATCAACGAATTGAACTACCAGGGCGCGTTGGAGTTTTCGGAGCAGTCTGAGCTAACGCGCATCCCTCCCCGCGAGGAGTTCCTTAAGGCGATTGACTTCGTGCAGCGTGACCCGCCGACATTGCTCAGCCCGCATCGCAAGCGCCCCGACGAGATCAACGGTCAGCACGGCTACGCTAACACCTGGGGCAAAGCTGAATGGGACGCCTGGCTGCACAGCATCACGCATCGCAGCACCGTCAGCGAAGTGCCGTCGTTCGCCTACTCATCGGGGCAGATCAGTTCGCACGACAACGGCTGGGAGGGCTTCGAGTTCGACAACCCCTACGTCGCGCAGGGCAGCCGATTCATCTTCGGCTACGGCTCGCTCTTTTCCGGGCTGGTGCCGATCTGGGTGTCGGGCGAGGAGTTCGATTCGCCCTTTGTGGCGCTGCCAGAGCTTTCGCCATATCTCTTCGGTGGTGCGGAGCCAGGCAAAGGCAAATGGCTGTATGGAGGCGTCGTTCAGTGGAATGCGTTGGAGAAACCTGCGCATCGTGCAATGTTCGATGATGTGAAGCGGCTGCTCGCCGTGCGCAGGTGCGAGGCGGACGTACTCGGTGCGGTTTCGAGCTATGGCGATCCGCATCTGATTTCGCTGGATTACCAGTCGGATGTTCCGCTGCCGCAGCCTTACGCGCGGTGGGTGACAGGTAAAGCGGTCATCGTGGTAGGCAATCCGGAAATCTCGCGCGATGTCACCCCTATGGTGACGTTACCTCTGCAACTTCTGGGCTTGGCAGGTCATGCGCGTTATCGCCTCACCAACCTCTGGACAGATGCGCAGTGGGAGGTCAGCGCGGAAGACCTTCATCAGCTCAGTGTGGAGGTGAAACGCGACAAAACGCCGGGTGGTGGTCTGAGTCTGCTCAAAATCGAACCTCTATAACGAGGCGGCGGATGACAATCCATATTCGTGCACAGACGCTTGCAGATGCGCCTTTTCTGCGCGAGGCGCTCTATCACGCCATCTATGTACCGCCGGATGCCGAACCGCCACCCAGAACGATCATCGACCTTCCCGAACTTGTCACCTACATTGAGGGATTCGGGACGCGCGCAGGCGATAGGGGTGTCCTGGCGCTCGACGGTGAAAGCCCTATTGGAGCAGCCTGGGCGCGCTTCATGCGCGGCTATGGTTTTGTGGATGACGCGACACCTGAAATGAGTATTGCGGTTCTTCCTGAGTATCGCGGGTTGGGTATCGGCACACGCTTGATAGAGGCGCTATTTGTCGCGCTCACACCGGTTGCCAAGCGGGTGAGCCTGAGCGTGCAAGTTGGCAACCCGGCATTTCGTCTCTACCAGCGCCTTGGATTCCAAATTGTTACCAACGATGGCGATTCCGCAACTATGGTGCTAGCAGTCTGTCAATTCGTCGGGGATTGAGCCGAATGATAATGCGACTGCGATCCCTAGGACATGTCCTCTATCGCGTGACGAGCGAAGTAATCCCGGTGCTGGGCGGGTTGCACACAAACTATCGACGATTCTCCTGAGACGTTACTTTGCTCTTGGATATGCGAAGTAGCCCCCACAAGGGTTTAACATAATTCGGCTCATAACTCAGTGAAGTTAGCGATTCCTCGGTTGACAACCTAGACAAACACGCTACACTAGCCCGGTAGCGTTACCGGTAACGCTACCGGAACACAAATGATTGCTCTGAAATGGTTTCTTATTCGGGATTTTGCTCTTGATACAGTCTTCTGAATCATCGGAATCGCTCACGATTGCGGACATCGCGCGGCTGGCACAGGTGTCGGTTTCGACCGTCTCACGCATCCTGAACGGGAAACCTGATGTTGCCGAGGTGACCCGTCAGCGCGTCCTCAAAGTCATTCATGACACAGGCTACTCGCCCGACGTGAGCGCGCAGCGCCTGGCATCTGGTGCCACAGTCGCCAAGAGCCGGGTGATCACGCTGCTGTTCCCAATGGATCATGCCGAGTTCACACAGCTTGAGCTGGACTTTTTCATCGGCGCAGCCGCTTCGTGCAGCAAACATGACACATTCTTCAATCTGATGACCGAGCCGATGGACGCTGATCATCTGCTCAATCTGTTTCGCTCCGGGCAGACTGATGGCGTGATCCTGATGCAGATCCGCATGGACGACTGGCGGCCAGAACTGCTCACACGCCACGACTATCCGTTCGTCATGATCGGACGCACGAGTGATAATCAGCACTATCGTTATATCGACCTCGATTTTGATGCAGCGGTCGAGACAGCCATTGGGTATCTGGTTGAGCAGGGACATCGGCGCATCGGTTTCATCGCCCGCCCCGCCAGCGCCCGCGCACAACAGATCGGACCATCGGTGCGCATCATGTCGGGCTACCAGCGCGCATTGGAGCGATACAGGCTTGCCCCGCTCTACCGTGAAGTCAAGCTCACCGTCCCGGACGTCTACGAAGCGACGCTGGAACTGCTGGACGAAGCGCCTGAGCTGACCGCCATCTTCACCGTGCATGGTGCCAGTTCACCCGGCGCGATTCGTGCACTGCGTGACCGTGACCGCTTAGTGCCGGATGACTGCTCTGTGGTTGCGCTGGCGACGGAGCGCATCGCCCAGCTCGTCACACCTGCCCTGACCGCGATCAACTTCCCAACCGATACGATGGGCTACCAGGCGGCGACGATGTTGATCAACGCGCTCCAGCAGCCGTCTGCACCCGTCGAACAGATCCTGCTACAACCCAGATTAGCTGTGCGCGAAAGCGCCTCTACACCTGTGGGGGCTACTTAGGCCATCTGAGCTGGATTTGCCTCGAAACCTAGCTACAATCCGCGGTCACATTTGATATCCAATCCCCAATGAGAACATTCAATGATGCTTCAATTCCTGCGGAAAGTACTCCGTCAAGGAGTCTCCATTATGCTTCAGCGCGTTGAACAACGCTTGAAACACTGGGCACAACCCAAGAACGCGGGTCTCCTGCTGGGAGCAGTCACCGACGTGACTCGCAGCAAATCCGAGTTGGTCGCTGAGAATGCTTTCTTGCGCCAACAGCTGATTGTTCTGCAGCGTCAAACGAAACGCCCGGCATTGACTCCATCGGATCGAGGTTTGCTGGTCGTCCTCGCCAGCCAGCTGCGGACATGGCGAGAGGCGCTGCTGATCGTCAAGCCCGACACGCTGCTCAACTGGCATCGGCAGGGCTTTCGCTTGTTCTGGCGACATCAGTCGAAAGCGAAACACCGGCCACCGCGCGTCGCTCCCGAAGTCATCGCACTCATCCAGAGGATGGTGCGCGAGAACCGCTTGTGGGGCACAAAGCGAATTCGCGACGAACTGGGGAAGCTGGGGTATCGACTCTCGAAGCGCACAGTCGCGAAGTACATCCGCCAGGTACGCCCGATGCCCTCCCCGCGACAACCGAGTCAGACCTGGACAACCTTTCTGAATAATCACGCGCCTGACACCTGGGCGTGCGATTTCCTGCAGACATACGACCTGTGGTTTCGAGCCATCTTCGTCTTCATTATCATCGAGTTGGGTTCTCGTCGCGTCGTTCACTTCGCTGTCACCCGCTCACCGAGCGATGCCTGGGTGGCTCGGCAACTGCGCGAAGCGACGCCGTTTGACGTGCAGCCACGCTTCTTGATCCGTGACAACGACAGCAAGTACGGTGCAGCGTTCGCCCGGGCTGCCAGCGGCATTGAGATCCTCAGAACGCCAATTCGTGCCCCAAAGGCAAACGCCATATGTGAACGCTTTCTGGGAAGTGTCCACCGTGAGTGTCTCGAACACGTGTGGATCGTCAATGAACGGCAGTTGCAGCGAGTGATGAAGGAGTACGTGACGTATTTCAACTCTGCTCGACCGCACCAAGGCATTGGGCATCGCATTCCTGTGCCACCCTGTAAGGTGGAAAAACGCCGCCGGTGCTTCTCATAGGGAGTCTCGACACTGAATCTCAGTGGGAGAAAGTGGTATGCTGAAAAGCGATCATTTCCCCATCGAGGCTCCGTTTCCCGGTCTATGGTTTATCATCTTCTACTCTGCACGCTTGCGGTGATCTTCGACGTGCTTTCAGCCTGCCGTGTTGCGCCGGACGAGAAAGATTTCCAGATTGCCCTCCTCCGGCAGCAAATCCGCGTGCTGGAACGCAACACCAAGACGAAACCACGTCTCACACGTCCCGAAAAGCTGATGCTCGTCACCCTGACAACTCGGTTGCAGGCGCAAACGCGGCGCTGGCGGCAGCGTCTGCGCGACGTTGTTTTGCTCGTCCAACCGGAAACCGTGCTCAAGTGGCATCGAGAACTGGTGCGTCGGAAATGGACTTTTCGGCGACCAAACCACGGAGGACGGCCAAAGCTTGACTGGGAGATCGAGGCGCTGATTCTGCGGATCGCGGGTGAGAACCCGCGCATGGGGTACGACAAAATCCAAAGCGAGCTGTTGAAGCTTGGCTTCGTTGTCGATCCAACGACGGTCAAGAACGTCCTGCGCCGTCATCGTCTCATGCCCGCGCCACAACGGGGTCGGACTACGTGGCGGACGTTTCTGACACACTATCGACAGCAGATGCTGGCGTGCGATTTCTTCACCGTCGAAACGCTGCATCTGCAAACGCTGTATGTTCTTTTCTTCATCGAACTGGGTTCACGTCGCGTCCGTCTGGCGGGTTGCACGACCAACCCCGACAACACTTGGCTCACGCAGCAGGCGCGGCAACTCGTCTGGCAGTTGGACGAGTCTGGAGCACCGATGCGGTTCCTCATTCATGACCGGGACAGCAAATTCACGCCCAGCTTCGACCGGGTCTTCGTCTCAGAAGGCATAGAAATTGTGCGGACGCCATTTCGAGCACCGAGAGCGAATGCCGTCGCTGAGCGTTGGGTGCGTTCAGTTCGCCACGAGTGTCTTGACCACCTGCTGATTTTGAATCAGCGGCATCTCATGCGTGTGCTCAAGGAATACATCGATTATTACAACGTGGCTCGTCCTCATCAGGGACTCGATCAGCAAGCACCCATTCCCATACCCCGTTCTCCGCAAGGAGCCATACGATGCCGCGATGTTCTCGGAGGCATTCTGCACGATTACTATCGCGATGCAGCTTGAATCTCCCCAGGGATGAGGTTTTTCCACCATACAGGGATCACCGCCCGTCATTTCGACAGGACGGTGACATTGTTGTGACGACCTAATCTGTACTGCTATGCTTCTCCGCAAGTTCAATTCGACTTACCCGTCACAATCTGGTGCGCACGCTGAGGGCTGATGCCGTACTCGCGTGCGATTTCCGACAGGTTTTCGCCTGCTTGGTGCCGCGCGATAATGTCGGCGTTGCGCTCGGCTTTGGAGATGTGCTTCTTCGTGATGGGCATGTCGGGAAGCGAAAAACCCCCGTACAAGCGGGTGAGGATGCGCCGTGTGGCGCTTTCAAGGGTTGTGTAAAGCAGTGACCCTACAGGGATTCGAACCCTGGTCTTCACCTTGAAAGGGTGACGTCCTAGGCCTCTGGACGATAGGGCCACAATAAAGGGTAGTCTACCAGCGTCTCCCCCCAGCGTCAAGCATGGATCATCGCTTCTGACCGCCGCGCTGCACAACCCGCACCCCCGCTGCTTCGTATACGTTGGATGAGAAGCAAGGAACAGGCTTGCGATCCTATTGTACAATTCAGAACAATCTGAACGAAAGAGACAGACATGCGTGTCATCGTCCACACGGGCAAAGGCGGGGTTGGTAAAACGAGTATCTCGGCTGCAACAGCGCTGCGCTGTGCCGAGCAGGGATTGAAGACCATCGTCATCAGCACCGACACTGCCCACAGCCTCGGTGATTCCCTCGACAAGACCATCGGACCCGAACCCACCGAAATCTACCCCAATCTCTGGGCGCAGGAAGTCGATACGCGCTATTCGATGGATAAGTACTGGGGCAAGATTCAGCGTTACATGACGGCGTTGTTCAGCCGCCCCGGGGTCGAGAGCATCGTCGCGGAAGAGGTCACAATCCTGCCGGGCTTGGAGGAAGGTGCCCATCTCCTTTGGATCAACCAGTATGTCCAACAGAATGAGTTCGATGTGCTGATTGTTGATGCAGCGCCGACCGCCGAGACGCTGCGCCTGCTCAGTCTGCCGGACGTGACGCGCTGGTGGTTCGATAAGATCATCTCGCTGACGCGCGGCGCGTCGAAGATCATTCGCCCGATTGGCAAGCTGATCGGGCGCGGCGACGCGATTCCCGAAGCCAGCGCCTGGGATGAGGTCAACGCGCTCTTCGACACGCTCGACAAAGTCCGGCAAATCCTGACTGATCCCGAAATCTCCAGCGTGCGCCTGGTCGTCAACCCGGAGCGCATGGTCATCAAAGAGACGCAGCGCACCTACACCTATCTCAATCTGTATGGCTACGCCACCGACGCCATCCTCTGCAACCGCATTATCCCGGACAGCGTGACCGACCCGTATTTCGAGATGTGGAAGCGCACGCAGAAGGAGAACCTCACGCTGATCGGCGAAGCGTTCGGCGAACTGCCGCTGCTCAAGGCACCGCTGTTCGGCAACGAAGTCGGCGGTTTGGACAGTCTGCGTCTGCTGGGCAATGCGTTGTACAGCGAGCGAGAGCCTGCACAGAAGCTGTTCGACGGCAAGCCGCATCGGATCGAGACCAATGCCGAGGGCGAGACGATGCTGTATGTGCCGCTGCCTTTTGCCAGCAAGGAAGACCTGGAAATCTATCGTTCGCGCGACGAACTGACGCTGCGCGTGGGACCGTACCGACGAAATATCGTCCTCCCGTTCGCTCTATGGGAACTTGAGATTGCCGATGCAAAATTTGAACAATCCACCCTCGCCATCCGTTTCGCACGCGACACCGTCAAACAGCGCGCGTAACGGCAATGGGGCACACGATCCTGCATGGCGTGCGCCCGCGCCGGGCATGAATGGGGCGGGGGCGCTGCCCGCCGCCTTTCGCGCCATCGACATGGAGCAGCAGGGCGAGGTCGTCATCCCGACCGAGCCGAACCCGCCGCGCGGACTGAGGATGCGCCTGCGTTTCTGGCGCATCTTTATTTTCGCGGTGCAGCTCTTCGCGCGGCTCGTCTTCTGGCAGATGTTCGTCAGCAACTACGCGCCGAAGTATGTCGAACGGACGAACCTGCGCCGCTGGACGCGCTATGCGCGTGCCTTCAAACACTTCGCCATCGAGACGGGCGGCGTGATGATCAAGGCGGGGCAGTTCATCTCGACGCGCGTGGACATCCTGCCGCCGGAAGTGACCGAGGAGCTGGCGGCGCTGCGCGATACCGTGCCATCGATCCCCAACAAGACGATGATGCAGATCGTCGAACGCGAGCTGGGTCCGATCAGCGCCCGCTTTAGCTGGTTCGCCGATGAGCCGCTGGCTGCCGCCTCGCTGGGGCAGGTCTACCGCGCGCGCCTGCTCAATGGCGACCGCGTCGTCGTCAAGATCCAGCGCCCCGGCATTGACCAGATCTGCCACACCGACCTGTCTGCACTGAACGCAGTCGCGCGTTTCGCCATGAACTTCAGCTTCGTCAGCAAGCGCGCCGACGCGGTGGCGCTCGCGCGCGAATTCGGGCGTGTGCTGCTGGAAGAGCTGTCGTACAAGCATGAACTGCGCAACGCCCAGACCTTCACCAACATGTTCCGGGATGACATGGGCGTCTACATCCCGACGGTTTATCAGGAACACTCGACCGACCGTCTGCTGACCATCGAAGATGTGACCACCCTCAAGGTCAACGACTACACCGCGCTGGAAGCGGCGGGCATCAGCCGCAAGGAAGTCGCCAAGCGGCTGATGGACACCTACCTGACGCAGATCTTCGAGCAGCGCTTCTTCCATGCCGATCCGCATCCGGGCAACCTGTTCGTCTATCCATTGCCGGAAGATCCGGATGCTCCCAGCAGGCACGGCGAGCGCCCGTTCTACCTGATCTTCATCGACTTCGGGATGACGGGCACGCTCACCCCGCAGATCGCTGGCGGCTTGATCAGCACACTGACGGCGGTCGTCCAACGCGACGCGCGCGGCTTGATCGAAAGCTACCAGCAGCTCGGCTTCCTGACGCCCGAAGCCGACCTCGACCGCATCGAAGAGGCTACGCGCGCCGTCTTCAACACGGTCTGGGGCTTGAGCATGAACGAGATGGCGAACATCAGCTACAGCGCTGCTGCCGACCTGGGCAAAGAGTTCAACGACCTGATCTTCGCCATGCCGTTCCAGGTGCCGCAGGATTTCATCTACCTGGGGCGCACCGTCAGCATCCTGAGCGGCATGTGTACGGCGATTGATCCGACTTTCAACCCCTGGAGCGAACTCCAGCCGTTCACGCAGAAGTTCCTGCTCCGAACGGTACGCGAGGGCGGGCTGCCCACCAGTTCGCCATTCAACTCGCCCATCCTGCAAGCCGTCCTGAGCGGCAACGCCGGGCAGGCACTGATGACGATTGGGCAGCAGGTGGGGCAGTTCCTCAGCGCGCCCGCCAGCAATGGCACAGGCGACCTTGTCAAGCGCCTCGAAAGCGGCGACCTGCGCATCCAGGTGGAGCCAAACGCTCGCTACAAGGCGCAGCTTCGGCGTATCGAGCAGCAGAGCAAGCGGACAACGCGCGCCGTGATCTTCGGCGGGTTAGTCGTGGCTTCGACCCTGCTCTATACCAATGGCGATCTCATCCCGGCGGTCGCGGGCTACGTCTTCAGCGGGATCGCGCTGCTCACCTCGCTCTTTGGCGAATGACATCCCAGGTTTGTCCGATCAAGTGCTGGCAATCACAAGACAGATCGGACAAACTGGATGACATATTCCAGATTAGGACACAATTCCTATCCGACCCCAATTCCGTATGATTCAAGCTGCCTTATACTTACCTTAAAGATCAAATCGGGTGGGTCTGGGTGATCAAGATGAACGGCGTAAATTCACAAAAGCAGTTGTTTCAAAGCCGGTTGCAACAGGCACTTCATGAATACATCCCCGCCTGGGAAAAAGGCGATCAGGACCTCGGGGTAGCGACCAAGACCTTACAACGGTGGATTGACGGCAGCAACACGCCTAATGATGGCAGCATCAGGGCATTCCTGGATGCGGTCGGGCGTGTGCGGGAAGACTTTCCCAAAGCGCCCATCATGGAAGCATTCCAGATGGCGCGCAGCGGCAAGTATCACAGCAGCATGGAGCAGGAAGACTTGATAGGTTCGGACGCTTACGACCGACGATTCAGCGAGTGGTGCGCGCTTGCGAAGCCGGATAGCCAAATCTGGATTGTGCAGAACTGGCTGCTCTACCCGATGAAGTTCACCGAGGAGTTTGTGTCGGCGGTCAAACGGGGCGCGCAGGCTCGGATGCTCCTGCTCAAGCCGGACTCGCCGCTAGTGAACATGCGCTACGAGACGACAAAAGTGAGTTTGTTCTCGTTCTACGCCTATCTGGAAGACATGCCGCGCACGATCCAGGATTGGCATCTCCACGAGGAGCCTGCCTTCGAACTGCGGTTTTACGAGGCTCCCCCGGCATTTGCGAGCTACGTCGTCGATGAGAACATCCTGTTCGCGCCGTTCTGGGCGCGCCACACGACCAGCGAAGCACCGCATCTGGCGCTGACGAGTGCCAGCGCCTTTGGCAGGACGGTGATGGAAGACATCGATTATGTCTGGAAAGTCAGCCCCGAGATCACGATGGAGCGGGCGCTGACGGTTTTCCACGAGGCGCTGGAAGCGCGCGTCCACCCCCGCGAGCGCTAAGGGGCGGGGGAGCTATCCTCCCCGCGCCCGCGCCAGTCGGACAGCCGTCTCGGTCAACACCGCCGCGCCGAGGTGGAACGACGATTCGTCGATGTCGAAGATCGGGCTGTGGTGCGGGCGATTCGTCGCATCGAACTTCGCGCCGAGCATGAACATCGCGCCCGGCGCTTTCTGCGCCATGTAGCTGAAGTCCTCCGCACCCATCCCCGCTTCATCCTGATAGAAGACATCGTCGCCGCGCATCTCGCGGGCGACGGCGCGGATCTCGTTCGTCACGTCCGGATTGTTGTAGAGCGACGGATAGCCATTGACGATCTTCAGCTCGTAATCGCCGCCCAGCGCGCGCGCCACGCTGAATGCGCGCGCCAGCTCGACCGCGAGCTGCTGGCGCACCTCGGCGTCGTAGGAGCGGATCGTGCCGCGCAGCTCGACCTCCGCCGGGATGACGTTGTCGGCGATGCCCGCGTGAATCGTGCCGACCGAGATCAGCGCGGGCAGCACCGGGTTAATGCGCCGCGCGCGCACGCCGTGGATCGCGTTGATGACCTGCGCCGCGATGTAGATCGGGTCGATGCCCGTGTGCGGGTAGGCACCGTGACAGCCCTCGCCGATGATTTTGGCGCGGAACGAATCGACGGCGGCGCAGGCGTAGCCATCGACAATGCCGATCTTGCCCGCAGGCTTTTCGCTGTTGACGTGCAGCGCGATGACATGATCCAGGTTATCAAGCGCGCCATCCTCGATCATGCGGACCGCACCGCTCTTGCCATCGCTGCCGAATTCCTCTTCCGACGGCTGGAAGAGCAGCCGGAACTCGCCCGCCGGACGGTCGGGCATCTCGACCAGCATTTTGGCGACGGTCAGCAGGATAGCAGTGTGCGCGTCGTGCCCGCAGGCGTGCATGACGCCCGGCACCTGCGACTTGTACGGCACGTCATTCAGCTCCTGGATCGGCAGCGCGTCCATGTCGCCGCGAATGCCGATGGCGGGGCGTCCCTCGCCAATATGCGCGACCACGCCCGTGATGCCGACCCCCGTCTCGAATTCGATCCCCAGCTTGCGCAGTTCCTCGGCGACGCGGTTGGCAGTGCGTACCTCGCGGAAGTTCAGTTCAGGATTCATATGAAAGTCGCGGCGCAGGGCGATGGTCATCGCTTCCAGACTGCGCGCGCGTTCAAGCGTTTCGATGGGGGACATGGTGCATTCTCCGACAAGATGACGAATAGTGCAGCAGAGTGTAACCTGCGCAGCGGGCGCGGGCGAGTCAAAGCCCCGGTGCAGGTGCATACGGAAGTGTTGCTGATGGCAAGTCGCCAATCAGGCAGCGAGAGCAGCCAAGGGGGTGATCTTCGTCATCTAGGAGCGATTGACCGAGCGGGCGTATAATGTAGATGAGTTCTCCGGCGATGTCTGGCGTCGTGCAGCGCCAGAATCGCCCGCCAGTGGCTATTGATGGCGCGTCTCGACTGCGAGACCGCTTGCAACTACGGAGGACAAGCTATGACGCTTTTGAATCACCTCCTCGTCGCGATCAGAATTCGCGAACTCGCCAGGGAAGCAGAGTATCAGCGCCTGGTGAAAGTGGCACGGAGCGCGCCACCGACGGAACGCTATTCTCCGCCTTTGGCAGCCCACCACGCTCACTACCACGTCATCCGCCGCGTCGAGCCGCGTACACTGTCGATCCAGAGTGTCCGGCGCCATCGGCGTGCCGCTTAACGTTGCCGCGCCTGGGTGACTTGCAGGTATAATCGGCGGTCTGTTCGCACACTACAGGCTGCCTATGTACCGCACGTCGCCGTTTCCGCTGCTCGCCATTTGCCTCGGCTATCTGCTGCTCGGCGCGCTCTTCGCCATCCGCACGCCCGCCTGGCAGGCACCGGACGAGCCTGCGCATTACAACTACATCGCCCAGCTTGCGAATGGCGGCTGCTGCCCGATCATCGCGGAGGGTGATTGGGACTCGGCGTATCTCGATCAGCTTAAGGCGAACAACTTCGCGCCCACCCTGCTCGACGAACTGCCGTCCATCCAGTACGAAGACCATCAGCCGCCACTTTACTACCTGCTGCTCTCAGGGATCTATCCTGTCACAGGGGGCAGCCTGCTCGCGCTTCGGCTGGCGACGGTCTTCTTTGGGATGACGGTCGTCATCTATGCCTACATCCTGACCTGGCTCGTGCTTCCCCGGCGTCCGGGCGCGGCACTGGCGGCGGCGGCGTTCGTTGGCTTCCTGCCGCAGTTCCTCGGCATCAGCGCATCGGTCAATAATGACGCGCTCTCCTGGTCGCTGATCGGGCTGACGCTGATCGGCGTGGTGACGTATTTGCGCGCCGAGGCACGCGACCTGCGCACGGAGATGGTACTGGGCGTGCTGGTCGGGTTGGCGCTGTTGACCAAGGTGAGCGCGATCTTCCTGCTCGGCGTCGTCCCAGTGGCGATTGTGATCAGGGCGCTTCGTCGGGGGCTGAAAGCCCCACGGCTACAACAATCCGGCGGGAAAGGGTCTGAAGACCCATCTCACCCTCCGGCGAAGGCGAGTCGCGGCGGGTCAGAGCCGCTTTCAAGCGGCTTCCCGCCGCAAGCTGTAGCCTGGGGTTTTCAACCCCAGGCGGTTGCCCTGCGTCTCGCCGCCTTCCTCGTCCCCGCGCTCGTGCTGGCGGGCGTGTGGTGGGTGCGCAACCTTGCCACCTATGGCGCGCCCGACTTCCTGGGCTTGGCGGCGCATGATCGCGTGGTCGTCGGGCAGCTCCGCACCGAGACGCTGATCTCCGACCTTGGCGCGGGCGAGTACCTGTCGCGCGCGCTGACGACCACCTACCAGAGTTTCTTTGGGCAACTGGGCTGGATGTCGCTGCCACTGCCGACCTGGGCATACTGGGCGATGGGTGTGCTGTTGGTGGCGGCGCTGGCAGGGTGGCTGCTTTCGCGGCGTTCCTGGCGTCCTGGCGGTTCCAATGCAGAGGCGAACCGCAAAGACACGAAGGACGCAAAGGAAATGCGTGTCGATGCGGAGACGGCGGTTGTCCTGGGGCTGGTGCTCGTGCTGGCGGTGGCGCAATTTGTCTACTACAACACCGAGTTTGTGCAGTTCCAGGGGCGCTATCTGTACACCGGGCTGCTGCCCTTTGCGCTGCTGGTGGGCGGCGGGCTGGATCGGCTGGTGGCTTGGGCGGTTGGGCGATTGTCGGCGCGTGGAAAGGACGGACGCGGCATCCCACAGGGAGGCTTCGCACCGCCTCGTCCCTACAGCAATTCCGAGGCGGGCGAGGGCGGACGCCAAAAATGGCGCACCTACGGCGATTATGTTGCGGTGGGGGTGATCGCGCTGCTCATCCCGCTCAACCTGTGGCTTTTGTGGCGCGTGATACCGGGGCTGGCACCCTAGCAAATGAGCGAATTAGCTTGATAGCAAATTAGCTTTGTGTCGAATGGCAGTCGCGGCAAAAGGGCTATCAAGCTAGAAAGCCAGGAAGCTAATCCGCGAAATGAAGGACTTGACATGCCAAAGTTACTCATCGCTTCCAGCAACGCGGGCAAAGTCCGCGAATATGGCGAGATGTTCGCCACACTTTCCTACGAGACTGTCGGACTGCGTGATATTGATCTGCATACGCTCAAGGTCGATGAACCGTTCGACACGTTCGAGGAGAACGCCATTCACAAGGCGCGCGCCTATGCCCAGGCGAGCGGGCTGGCGACATTGGCGGATGACAGCGGCTTGATGGTCGATGCGCTGGATGGGCGACCAGGCGTGCTGACCGCGCGTTACGCGGGCGACGGCGCGAGTGATCGCGACCGTTACATGAAGCTGCTCGGCGAGCTGGCGAACGTGCCGGAAGGCGAGCGGGGTGCGCGCTTCGTCTGTGTGATCGCGCTCGTCAGGCGCGACGGGACGACGGAGCAGGTGCGGGGCGAATGCGCGGGACGGATCGCATTTGCGCCGGGGACGGGCACGCACGGCTTCGGCTTCGACCCGGTCTTCATCCCGGACGGCTACGACGTGACGTTCGACCAACTGCCGCCGGAGCAGAAGCACGCCATCAGCCATCGCGGGCGGGCGATGCAGATGATCCTGCCGATTTTGGCGGGATTAAGCGCCTAACTTCTCTGGATTGACGACAATGTAAATGCCGCGAATACGGTCGCCCGTTGTGTCGAACGCCGTCACGCTGGCGCGGCTGCCATCGGCGTTGCAGATGACGAGCGCCGACCGCCCGTTGATCGTCTCGAAGCGCGCGGTCTGGTCGGCGGCGATGCGCCCCGCCAGGCCAATCATGAAGCGCGCGACATGCTCCGCCGTGTGTACCGGGCGCAGCGCGGCGTGCACTTTACCGCCGCCGTCGGAATAGCTCACCGCGTCCGCAGTCAGCAGCGCCATCAAACCCTCCAGGTCGCCATCACCTGCTGCCTGCACGAAACGAGCGAGCAGCGCCTCATGCTGCGCCTGATCGACTTGGTAGCGTGGGCGGCGTTCCTCGACTGCTTTGCGAGCGCGATGCAATATCTGGCGGCAGTTGTCGCGCGATTTGCCGACAATAGGCGCAATCTCGTCAAAGCCATACTCGAAGACATCATGCAGCAGCAATACCGCACGTTCGATGGGTGACAGACTCTCCAGCACCTTGAGGAAGGCGAGGGACAGCGTATCCGGATCATTCGCAGGGTCATCGTGCTCGCCGATCAGCGGCTGCGGCAGCCACTCGCCCACGTACACCTCACGCTGATGGCGCGCCGACTTGAGCTGGTCGATGCTCAGGCGAGTGGCAATCGACGCCAGATATGCCTTCGGCGCGTCGATGGACTGCGCGGATGCGGCGGTCTGCCAGCGCAGGTATGCTTCCTGCACGACATCCTCCGCATCCATCACGCTGCCCAACATGCGATAGGCAATCGAGAAGAGCAGCGGCTTATGTCTCTCGAACTGGGCGTCGGGCGTCATCGCTTCGTCGTGCATAACGTTCTCGCAGCCACGCTCCCCAGGTTTGTGTGCCCACGCGCGCCTCCGGGCAGGTAGTATAGCCGCTGCGGAAGACCGCCGCGAGACGCCCCGGCACATGCATCGGCAGCCACGCCCGATGGATGCCGCGCGCCTGGACCCACATCCTCGCCATCTCACCCCAGGTCAGCACTTCCGGTCCGCCGCTGTCCGCGACCTGACCCTGCGGCGCGCCGTCCGCCAGTCGGACGACGACGCGCGCCGCGTCACGGGTGGCGATGGGCTGTGAGCGGAAGTCGGTCGGCAGCAGGGCAAGGGGGAAGCGCAGCAGCATGCCCAGGAACAGATCGAGCAGCGAATGAAACTGCGTCGCGCGCTGGATCGTGTAGTCGATCCCGCTTGCCATGACAACCTGCTCCGCCGCCAGCTTGGCGCGGTAGTAGAAGTAGGGCACGCGCGCCGGGTCCGTCGTGATTTCGTAATCTGGATTGAACCGCAAAGACGCAAAGGACGCGACCAAACTGTCTTTATCTTCGCGTTCTTCGTGTCCTTGCGGTTGTTTTTCAAATGGCGGCGCGACTGCCTTCATCCGAACCACGCGGTTGGCTCCTGTTAAGGGGATGCGGTCGATGCCGACAATCGAGACATAGATGAAGTGCGGCGTGTGCGCTGCCTTCGCTGCCGCTGCCATGTTCCGCGTCCCCTCGACTTCCGTCTCCCACGCCTTGTTGAACGGCGACGTGGCAGCATGGATGACGGTATCGACGCCATCGAGCGCTGACCGCAGCCCTTGCCCGGTCAGCACATCCGCCTGCGCCCACTCGGTATTTGGCAGTAGCGACACAGGTGCGGGGCGGCGGCTCATGATGCGAATGCGATGCCCGGCTGCGCGCGCTTCGTCGGCGAGTGCGCTGCCCAAGCCGCCCGTGCCGCCCGTGATCAGGATCGTCTTCATCGCCCGTTCCTCCTGCGCAGCAGCGCAGCGCCGACGGCGACCGAGGCGAGCTGAAGTGCGGCGGTGATGGCGGCGCTCCAGGCGAAGGCTGCCTGCCAGATGCCCGGCGGCGTCTGCGAGATATGGTCGGGGCTGATGACGATAAAATGGTTGATCAGCCCGAACAGGAACGCCGCTCCCATGCTGGTTGCCAGGAGTGCCGCACCTTCCCGCCGCCCACGCAGCAGCAGCCAGACGGCGGCGAGCGGCGCGATGTAGATGATGGTGAAGACAAATACGTACTGCCCGGTGGTGCTGGGCACAGGCGCGCCGATGTGGGCGGCGGCATGCAGTAGCGTCACCAGCAGATGCGCGCCGACCAGCACGAGCGCGAGCAGCTTCAGCCGCGCCGGGTTCGATTGCGAGAGAGTCATGATCATGCGTCCTTTCGTGAAACAACATCACGAAGATAGGACGAATGACAAGGATGGTTTGTGACACCTGAGGTCGCCTATGCCCTGAGCAGGGGCATCAGGTAGCGGATATAATCGTCCAGACACTCAGGGTGATTGGCTTGCGGCTGAAGCACAACCGACGTAGCACCTGCCTCAGCCAGCGCCATGACCGACGCGCTTGCCTGTTCCGGCGTGCCGGATACGGTCAGCATCGACAGCCATTCATCCGGCAGGCTGCGCGCCGCCTCAGTTGGACCCAGCGTGAGCAGCGTGCGGCTTTCTTCATACAGACCGGCTGCGCGAAGCTGTGGTTCTGCCCAACTCAGTCCATCCAGCAGCCCTGGTCGAATTGCTTGTCGAGCGGTGGTTCCATCTGCGCTGACGCGTGCCTGCACATAGACGACGGTCTGTTTCTCCGTTGCGTTCATCTGCCCGCGTGCATGGCGTACGTAAGCGGGGGACGACATCTCGGCCAGGATAACGCCGTCGCCCACGCGCCCGGCAAGCTGAATCGTCTTCTCGCGCATTGCGCCGATCAGCAGGGGGGGCACTTGTGGGGCGGCGCGCTGCATCTGAACGCGCTCCATCCTGACTTCCGTCCCCGCGAAGCTGACTTCTTCGCCCTCCAGGAGTTGACGTACGACGGTCACAACTTCCTCCAGCCTGGTCAGCGTAGACTTCGCCGCTGCGCCAATCTGCTTCATCCACGCCTCGACTCCGTGCCCGAATCCAGGGAGGATGCGTCCCGGATAAAGGCAGGCTAAGGTGGTGATTTCCATCGCGACGAAGAGCGGATGGCGCACGGCGACGGGGAGAATGCCGATGCCCACCCGCAGACGTTCGGTGCTGGCGAGGGCGACGGCGGCAGACGTCAGTGCGCCCGCCCAGAAGCAGTCATCCCACAACCACAGTTCATCGAACCCTGCTGTCTCCGCTTTGCGGGCGTACTCGACGAGCAGAGTGGGTGAGAACGAAGGGTGGAAGATGACGCCGATCGATGGGAAAGCCATAGATATTATCGCCTTTCGGAGGTGCTGAGTTTATGCCAGTTGTCGTGCTATACTGCAAGCGTTGATAGCCCACAGGCAGTAGGTCATGATCACATTCGCCATCCCAACCGAACACAGCATTCCCGTGCGTGGTCCACGCCAGGGCGATTGGACGCGCGAAGACTGGGAGCATTTGGAGCATGGCGGCGACAAACGTTATGAGATCATTGACTGAGTCCTCTGAGAATTCGCACTTGACCGGACTAGGCGTGCAAGTAGGATGTGGCGCTTGCCATGTTCGAGTATCTCTGCCCATCTCTGACGCCTCGAGCCTACTCAATGTGTTGCCTTGGCACAATCTGCTGTTTCGTAACCTCATCTTGACCCTGGCGCAGAGGGATGAGCTGTACACGCGCGTCCGTGCGACGGCATCGCAGCATGGTTGTGGTTGGTGTTCGACCCGCTGAGCAAGGCGATACCGACGACTGCATTGTGAGTGGTTCCGGCTGTACTACCACCTGATACGCGTCCATGAATCGTTAGTCCTTGAAGTGCCGGGCATGAAGCGCCGCTTTCGTGCGCGGTCACCCGCAATGGCGCTACACCTGACAGACCACTTGTGGTCAGTCCAAGATCTGCTGCACCACCCGGTGCCGCAGGCTGTTTGAGCTGTCACGAACGGAAACACTCCGCTGCGATGCAGCGTGTTGAGGTAAATACTCACCTGCCAGACTCCATTGGCGTGGATTTCGGGTCGGTCGGCGCGAAAATCGCCGCCGAGCGGGCGCAACAGTATAGTCGGAATTATCGACGGTTCCCTTTTGGTGTGTCGAAGGTCGTAGGTGTTATTTAGGTCAGGACGACCAGAGTTTATTCGGCTTTATATGCTGCTAGATAGTCGCGCAATTCATTGAGTGAGCGAACCAGTTTGTGTAAGGAACATTCAATCATCAGGTTCACGGTTTGGTGATTGAATTGCAGTCGCCAGTCAGTATATACGCCGACCAGATGTTTGCCTTTGGCATAAGCGTAACCCAGTTCCCAGGCTGTGCCATCGTCGGTCGTGATGCCATTCAAGTTGGCAATCACGATGTCGGCGCGATCCACACCGTTCACGTCTTCGATAAATATGCGTTGAACGCGCTCAGTCCCTTCATAGGTTTTGGCTTCTTTGCCGTCGCGGTGCGGCAAGAAAGTCGTAAATCCGACCTCGCGCGCGATTTGGTCAATTTGCTCGTCAAACCATCGTTCGCCTTCGTTGAAGAGCGGTCCGGCAATGTAAGCGTGTGGCATATCATCTCCTGGTTTTGGCTCTACTATCATCTGGCGCGCGCGCACGAGTCGTTGACCGTAGACGTGCCAGGCTTGAAATCACGCTTTCGGCGCGGTCGCCCGCGATGGCGCTGGCGCAGAATTTCCTTTGCGTCCGTATGGAGCGGCGACGTATTCAGATCGCTGAGAAACGAGTCTTGCAAGCTGCCTCCATGTTCTATTCATGCGGTCGATTCTTTGCTGACACTAGCCCTTCATCGTCGGGTGGTGGAGCGCTGCCCACTCATCGCGCAGGATGCTCATCAGGACGATGTCGTAGTAGACGCCATCGCGGATGACCGCCTGCTGCTGCCGCCCCTCATGCTGGAAGCCGAGCCGCTCGTATGCTGCGACAGCGCGTGTGTTGTAGCTCATCACCTCTAAGCCGACGCGGTTGAGGTTCATCTCCAGGAAGCACCATTGCAGCATCAGCTTGAGCGCATCGCTGCCCAAGCCCTGTCCCCGGCTCTCCGGGTCGCCGATGCCGATCCAGAACATGCAGTGGCGCGGCTGGCGCATGATGCGGTTGAGTCCCAGCACGCCGATCAGCTTGTCGCTGTCGGTCAGGCGGATGGCGAGGAAGTATTCTTCTTCGTAGCCTCTGTCGCGGAACATCCAGCTTTCCATGTCCTCCGCCGTGCTGGGGAATGCCTCGTTGCGCCGCAGCAGGCGGGCATATTCCATGTCTTCCGTCCAGCGTGCCATCGTGCCGCAATCGCTGCGCAGTACCGGGGTCAGGTAAACACGTTCGCCGCGCAAAAGTGTATGGGTGAGGAAGGGAAGCATCGCTGCTCATCCTTTGCTTTGCGGTAGACTATAACCCATTCTTCCACTGAATGTCGGCAAGCTCAAGGATCATGACAGATCAATCCTCGCCTCCCCAGCTTTCATTCAGCCGCGTCGCGCCGATCTTCGCGCTGACGTTCGTCGATGTGCTCGGCTTGACGCTGATCCTGCCGCTGCTGCACCTTTACGCCATCGCCTTCGGCGCGTCGCCGCTGGAGATCGGGCTGACGGCGGCGGCATTCCCGCTGGCACAGCTCGTCGGCGTGCCGATCATGGGCGCAGTCAGCGACCGCTTCGGGCGTAAGCCGCTGCTGCTCATCAGCCAAATCACCACCTGCATCAGCTTCATCATGCTGGCGACCGCCAACTCGCTGTGGATGGTGATCTTCTCGCGCGTCTTCGACGGCTTGTTCGGCGCGAACCTCTCGACCGCGCAAGCCGCGATCAGCGACGTGACGACGGCGGAGAACCGCGCGCGCGGCTTGGGCTTGACGGGTGCGGCGTTCGGCTTGGGCTTCATGCTCGGTCCCGCCATCTCCGCCATCACGCTGGAATTCACCGACAGCCTCGCCATCCCCGCCTGGATCGCGGCAGCCTACTCGGCGGTGTCCATCGTGCTGACGCTGTTCGTCTTCGAGGAGACGCTGCCGCCAGACAAGCGCGGCTCGGCGCGCGGGCTGCGCAGCTTCACCGGGCTGCCGCTGCTGCGCCGTTCACAGATCGCCTTTCTCATCGCATTGATGTTTGCGCAGCAGGTGATCTTCTATGGTTTCGAGACGCTGCTCGGCTTGTTCGCTCTCAGCCGGATCGGGCTGCTGGGGCAGGGGATCGGCTTCGTGTTTGTCTTCGTCGGCATCGTGCTGGTCTTCGCCCAGGTGCGCATGATTGGGCGGCTGACGACGCGCTACGGCGAGGCGTGGGTGGCGAAGGCGGCGCTGCTCCTGCTCGGCGTCGGGCTGCTGCTGCTGGCGGCGACGCCTGTCGAGCCGCATCCATTCTACGTGCGGCAGATCCTGGAAAACGAGATCGCCCGTCTTGCGCCGAGCGGGGCAGAGGCGGTCATCGGCGAGATCGCGGTCGAGATCCCGACGCGGGAGGTCGGCGGCAGCCTCGTCGGGATCGCCTGGCTGCTCTTTGCGCTGACGGTCATCTCACTCGGTGCAGGCTTAATTCGCCCCAGCCTGAACAGCCTGATGACGCAGCGCGTGGCGGCGACCGATTACGGGGCGGTGCTCGGCTTAAGCGCCGGGGCGGTCAGCGCGGCGAACGCGATTGCGCCGCTGCTCGGCGGGCTGGCGTTCCAGGGCTGGGGCGCGGCGGCACCGTTCGTGATCGGCGGGATCGGGATGATGGTGCTGGCGGGGGTCGCTATCCTATTGTTTCGACTTGCACAGGAGTGAAGACAAGTTTTTCGAGGGTGGTGAATCATGTCCGAACCGATCACGGGTCCGTTCAAAAATTACTACGGTCTCGCGCTGGCGCAGGAATACGCGGCGAAGCTCTCCGCCGCCGATCCCGATTTCGCCGCCGAGTCGTTCATCGCAGAGATCGCGCCAGAGATCGAACCGCTCGAACTGGTCGGGCGCGTCAGGCTGATCGCGGCGGGGCTGCGCAGCCATCTGCCGCCCGCCTATCCCGAAGCGCTGGAGCGCCTGATCGCCATCCTGGGCGACCCGCTGCCCGACGAGGGCGGCATGTTCAACGCGGGGAGCTGGGTCTACCCGATTGCGACGTTCGTCGAGGTCTACGGGCTGGACGATTTCGACATCTCGGTGCGCGGTCTATACGAGGTGACCAAGCGCTTCACGTCCGAGTTCGCCATCCGCCCGTATCTCGTGCGCTACACCGAGCCGATGCTGGCGCACCTGCATCGTTGGGCGGACGACCCGAATCCGCATGTCCGCCGCCTCGTCAGCGAAGGCAGTCGCCCGCGTCTGCCCTGGGGCAAGCGGCTGGAGATGTTCATCGCCGACCCCACGCCGACGCTGGCGCTGCTGGAAAAGCTCAAGGACGATCCCTCGGTTTATGTGCGCAAGTCGGTCGCCAACCATCTCAACGACATCGCCAAGGATCATCCAGCGCGCGTGATCGAAACCGCCGCGCGCTGGTATGCCGACGGCGGCGACCACCGCCGCTGGATCGTCCGTCATGGGTTGCGCACGCTCGTCAAGGCGGGCAATGCCAATGCGCTGGCAATCCTGGGCTACGCGGCATCGGAGCATGTGGCGGCGACGCTGGCGATCAGCCCTGCGCATGTGTCCGTGCCGAGTGTGCTCACCCTCACGGCGACTGTGAGCAATCAGGGTGATCAAGCTGTCGAGGCGGTCATCGATTACTGCATCCACTTTGTGCGCGCCAACGGCAGCACCGGCGCGAAAGTCTTCAAATGGTCGGCGCTCACGCTCCCGCCCGGCGAAACGCGGACGGTCGTCAAGCGCCACCTGCTGCGCCCAGTGACGACACGCACGCTGTACAGCGGGCTGCACCGCGTCGAGCTTCAGGTCAATGGGGCGCGGCTGGCGGAGGCTGCGTTCGAGCTGATGCCCGCCCAGTAACGGCGTTTTCGCGTATACTGGCGGCATTGGTAAGATGATGGTTGCAGGATCCCTTGACCCCCAAACTACCTGCCTCGCGGGGGCAGCTTGCCCGTCTGCCCTGGTTCGCCATTACACTGTTTCTCGTCTGGCGCGTCGTCATCGCGGTTCATGCGGTGGCCGTCGTGCAAACGACACCACCAGTCATCCCGGATTACTTTCTCTATCAGACGCCTTCGCGCGTCTCCCATGAGGCGTCGCTGCCCGCAGGATCGCCACTCGCAAGCTGGGTCGAACCCTGGCGGCGCTTTGATACCACCTGGTATACGCACGTCGCGCTGACAGGCTACACGCCGGGCAGCGTCGCCATCGTCTTCCCGCCCGGCTACCCGCTGCTCATCGCAGCGCTCACGCCGCTGGTGGGCAGCGCGGTGCTGGCGGCGCTCGTCATCAGCAGCGCCGCGTGTCTTGCCGTCTTTGTTCTGCTATACAGGCTGGTCGAACGACATTTCGGGGATGTGCGCCTGGCGCGTATCAGCTTGCTGCTGTTCGCAAGTTATCCCGCCGCATTCTTTTTGCTGGCAGGGTACACCGAGTCGCTCTTCCTGGCATTGGCGCTCGGCGCGCTGACGGCTGCCGAGGCACGGCGCTGGGTGTTGGCGGCACTTTGCGCCCTGATGATTGGCATAACGCGCATCCAAGGCTTCCTGATCGTGCTGCCGTTGGCGTGGATCGCGTACCAGCAGGTGCGGGCGGCGGGGCGGGCGCGCCCGGCAATGGCTGCCGCGCTGCTCGCGCCGTTCGTGTCCATCGGGTTGTATCTGCTGTACCTCAACGTCAACGGGCTGGGCACACTGGATGAAGCGTGGCGCAGCGAATGGCGCGCCATCACCATGCCGCCCTGGGTGACGGTCGCTGCGTATTTCGAACGTCTCGGCACAGGCATCAGCCTTCCGCATGAGAACCGCGACGCCGGAGCAGTGCTGTTTATGTTCCTCTCGATCCTGGTGTTGGGATGGCGGACATGGCGCAGCGAAGGATCGCGCTCCGGGCAGGGCACCGTGGCGCGACCGCCCTGGGGAGTCTATCTGCTGTATACGCTGCCACCATTCCTACTCTTTTTGATGCGTTATGTCCCTAACGAAGCGCAGTTCAACAGCGTGATGCGCTATTCTGTGATGCTGTTTCCGTGCTTCATCATCGCCGCATTTCTGGTGCGCCGCACCTGGCTGGCGCTGGTGATCGCGCTGGCGTTATGGGCATGGCAGTTGGATCTTGCCGGGCAGTTTGTGCGCTGGGAGTGGGTGGGTTAACGAGAGGCTGAAGGTTAAAACTTCGCAAGCTTTGGAACGTTAATGTATTTCTGTCTCGAATATCTCTACAATGGGTGCGTATTTTGGCTGTGGAGAATACGCGATGACCCAGCGCAATTTCATTGTCGCTTTCTTCCCATCACGCACCCATCTGGGAAAAGCCCTTGACCATCTGATGACCCTGCCGGAACTGCGCATTCAGCATGCGCTGGCGCTCACCCGCGCGACGACGGGCGAACTGGTGATGGTGGATGACGAGTTGGGTCCCGAAGAAGGCGGCGCGGCGGGCGGCACGTTCGGCGCGGCGCTTGCTGCGCTCGGCGTCGTCCAGCTTGGCGCGCTGGCGCTCCCCGGTGTCGGACCGATCGTCGCGATAGGGGTTGGCGCGCTGTTCGGCGGGTTGATTGGCAGTGCGACCGGGCGTATTGCCACTAATCTGATCGACACCCAGTTGAATTCGTCGGAAATCGCGCTGCTCACCGAGCGCCTGCAAACCGGTCATGCGGCGCTCGTCCTCCAACTGCGCGATTCCGACAAGCGGATCGACCGCCTGCGCCAGGAACTGGCACCCTATCAAGCCGAACTCGTCGAGCGCGTGACGGCGTGAAGCCATTCGCGCGCCCTTATGCCCCTATGGGTTCGGGATGATCAACACCTGACCAGGGAAGATCAAACGCGGGTTGGCGATATTGTTTGCCGCCGCCACCACACGCCAATCTATGCCATAACGCAGCGATATTCTGAACAGATTCTCGCCGGGCTGCACAATGTGTGTGCGCTGGAAGATGGGCGTGGGCGTCACCGTCGCACCTGGCACGCTGCGGGTTGGCGTCGCCGTCGCTGCGGCGCGCGTCGGCGTTGCGGACGGCGTGATGCGGGTTGGAGTCGCCGTGGGTGCGGGGACAGATCCGCCCGTCGGAATGACCAGCACCTGCCCGACAAAGATCAGCGCCGGGTTACGTATGCCGTTGATCGCCGCCAGTGCATTCAGCGAGACGCCATAGCGCAGCGATATTCTGAAGAGGTTTTCACCGCGCTGGACGACATGCGTCAGCCCTGACGCGCTGGGCGGCGTCGGTGTGGGTTGGACGACACCCGCGCGCGCGACTAGGATGACCGTGCCCGCGTTGGGGATGTCCGTGCAGGTATAGCCGCTGGACAGGAAGCCGCCCAGCTCGCGCGTGATGCGCGGCGCGCCATTGGCATCGCGGAAGAGGATGCTGCCCGTCCCCAGCAGGCAGACGCGCATCGGGTTATTGAAGACCGTCACGGATACCTGACCATCAGTCGAAAGCGCGAACACCTCAACCGCGGCAAGAATCGTCTCGTTGGGCACAGAGATTTCGGCTGGAATGCTGAGAATGCGGCAGTAGATATTGACCGTGCGTCCCGGTGAAGTCGCGGTGTTGGGCGGGATGGAGGCGCGCACGACGGTATTGGTCGTTCCGCTGAAGTCGGGGCAGAAGGGTGGAAGTCCTCCGCTCGTGCTGCCGCCGCCCGGCGCGGGGGTATTGGTGGGCGCACCTGGCACCGGGGTATTGGTGGGTACGCCGGGCACCGGAGTATTGGTGGGCACACCAGGGACAGGCGTATTGGTGGGCACACCAGGCACGGGAGTGTTGGTGGGTACACCGGGGACAGGCGTATTGGTCGGCATCGATGTATTGGTGGGGGTCGGCGTCAGTGTCGGCGTTGCTGTGGGCGGCAGCGGGGTGTTGGTGGGCGTGCCGGGTCCGACCGTGTTGGTCGGTGTGGGGGTGAGCGTTGCCGTTGGCGTGAGGGTCTGGGTCGGCGTTAGGGTTTGGGTCGGCGTATTGGTTGGCGTGGGCGGGATCGGGGTGTTGGTTGGCGTATTGGTCGGCGGCACCGGAGTAGGCGTGTTGGTGGGCGGCGGCACTGGGGTATTGGTGGGCGTGGGTGGCACCGGCGTGTTGGTGGGCGTGTTGGTTGGTGTGGGCGTCGGTCCCGTGATGGTGATGGTGCCGCTGCTCACGGTCGCGAGGATGTCAACGGCGTCCGGGAAGCGTGTGACCTGGCTGATCGGGAAACCTGATCGGCGGATGGTCAGCGGCGAATTGGTTGCAGGCGCAATAGCGCTGAAGTTGATGGTGATCAACGTGAATGGCGTGTTGACGGAGCCGCTGAAGAGCGCTGCCGCATAATCGAGCACGCCGGTCGTGTTATTGACCGTCGGTCCGACGGGGACGGGGAGGGTTGTGCCGACCGTCGTGCCAGTCACCTGCACATGCGCAGGGTTGAAGTCCAGCACGATGGACGCGCCGTTGATGGTCACACCGCCGGGGTTGACGCCAATCGTCACACTGAACGAGTCGCCGACGTTGACCGTCTGCGACCCAGGATTGACGTTCATGGAAGCCGTCTGCGCGTAGGCGCGTTGCTGCGGGATGATCAGGACGCTTGCCAGCGCGATGGCGATGAACATGACGCGCTGTAGGAATACTTTAGACATAAGCCCACCTTCTGATGAGTCCCTCGCTGCCAATGATAACACCATGCGGGTTGTTTACTTGGCTAGAAAAACATTTGATTTGCGTTGAGGCGTGGGGTAGGGATGACTTTTGTCCTACTCGGATTAGAAGTCTGTTTGACGTATATTGTGTTCTGTTGAAATTGATAAATGTTTTGTCTAGAAACCTCAACTTCATTTTACGGGTTTCGCGAAGTGTTTACGGCATAGGCTGTAAGTAAGCGTCGGACGTTGAAAGCGACGAGGGTATTGCGATGATTCAACAGCGGGTACGTGAGGAAACAGCTCTTCCTCCTCGCCATGTGGTCGAGAACTATCGCCATGCCTATAAGTCGGTCAATGGGCGCGAACCCTCCGTGCGCTACGCGGGCAACTACTGGTATTTCGTCAATAACGAAGCCGTCCATCACAACGTGCTCGTCCAGGAAATCGCTCGCTTGCGCGAAATGGCACAGAAGCAGACCCTCCTGAAGGCGGATAAGAGCGTCATTCACCGCCTGATCTCGCGTTTGCGTAACCTCTAGCACGCATGACAGTGGGGGCAGCCACGCCCCCTTTACGAATTTTTCATAACACCTCTCAATTCCCATAGAGTTCTGGCGTAGATCTCAGATGATAATTAAACCAACGAAGCTGCTTACCAAGAGATTGCGCCCGATGAGTGTGCTTGATCCGACCCTAACGATAACCTCACGTGACATCATCGAGAGTTATGTTGAGTCTTACCGCACCTGTTACCTGCGCAAGCCTTCTATGCGCTACCTGGGGAACGGGTGGTATCTCGTTGATGATGAGATCGTCCATCAGGCGATCATCATCCAGGAGACTGGGCGGTTGCAGCACCTCCTGCGCCAACAGGTACAGCAAAAGCGCATGAACCCCGAAAAGGTGCAGGAGCGCAAGGGTATCGTCCAGCGCCTGATCAGCCGCCTGCGCGGTTTGTAACGCGGCGATTGTTAACCCCCCTCGCAACCTTGATATTGGCGCTATAATCCCCCCTGCAAACGACTCAGGGGCATGATGAATTATGCGAGAGACACGTCGGGAAGACGCGGCGGAGCTGCTGGCGAAAATGCAGGCGTTGCGCGCGGAGGTGACGCGCGAAGGACAGCAGCGTTTTGAACGCTGGCGTCCCAGCATCGAACGGCGCGATTTCTGCGCCAGTGCGGTCAACCTTGCACAATATCTGGCGCTGCGACGGCGCGATGTACGCGAACTTCAGCAGGCGCTGACGCCCTGGGGGCTGTCCTCGTTAGGGCGCAGCGAGTCTCATGTGTTGGCGAGCCTGGACGCGGTCATCGCCACACTTAGCGCTCTGGTGGGGCAAAGTACGGGTGCCCTGCACCCACCGATGAACCGATTTCTGCGCGGCGACCGCGCGCTGCGTCGGCAGATTGAGCGCCTGTTTGGCGAGACCCGGCGGGGTCGGCGCGTGCGCATTATGGTGACGATGCCTGCGCAGGCGGCGGACGACTACGCGCTCATTCGCACCCTTGTGGAGCGCGGTATGGATGTCGCACGCATCAACTGCGCGCATGATAGCCCGGAAGCGTGGCAGCGGATGATTGACCACATCGGTCGCGCCGAACAGGAGACGGGTTTTCGCTGCCGCATACATATGGATCTTGGGGGTCCGAAGGCGCGCACCGGGGCGCTGATCGTGCCCGACAAGCATCGTGTAACAGTAGGGGAGACCATTCTGCTGACGCGGGCAGCACCGACACCGCATCGTGACTTTCCGCTGCAAGTCCACAGCCTGCTGACTGAAGCCCTCGACCAGGTGAAGGTGGGGCATCGCGTGTGGTTCGACGATGGCAAGCTGGGGACAGAAGTCGAACGCATCCTGCCGGAGGGGATTGTCCTGCGCGTCACCCAGGCGGAACCGGACGGCTTCAAACTGCGCGGTGAAAAGGGGCTGAACTTCCCCGACAGCGATTTGACTCTCAATCCCCTGACCGACGACGACCTGGATGCGCTCGATTTCGTCGCTCATCATGCCGACCTGATCGGCTACTCGTTTGTGCAGGCGGGGGAAGATGTGGCGCTGCTCCAGCGCGAACTTGCGAAGCGTCTTTCGCCGGAAAAAGTGCGCGAGCTTGGGATAGTCGCCAAGATCGAGACCCAGCGCGCGGTGCGCAACCTCCCGGAGATCCTGATCCAGGCAGCGGGAAAACAGCCGTTCGGGCTGATGATCGCACGCGGCGACCTAGCGGTAGAGATCGGGTTTGAGCGGATGGCGGAGATGCAGGAAGAACTGTTGTGGGTGTGCGAAGCCGCGCATGTGCCCGTCATCTGGGCGACGCAGGTTCTGGAGAGCGCAGTCAAGAAGGGGCGACCGAGCCGCGCCGAAGTGACAGATGCAGCGATGAGCGCGCGCGCCGACTGCGTGATGCTGAACAAGGGCGACTATATCGCTGATGCGGTCACGCTGCTGGATGACGTGCTGCGACGCATGGAAGGGCATCAGATCAAGAAGCGTGCGCAGCTCCGTGCGCTGCGGTCGTGGATGGATGTGTAGGGTGTGACGACGTGAAGTTCAGGAAATATTCATAACGGCTTACTGAAGCCCCAGGTGCGTTGGCGTAAAATTAAAGTTGATCCTCTAAGGTGTAGTGGTCTTTAGGAAAACTTTATGCTGATGTTCGATCAATCCACCATTGTCGATGCTCCACGCGCGGAAGTGGCTGAGGCGATTCGACGTCGGCTGCTGCCGGAAGATCAAGTCATCAGTCTGCGCGAAGCGCCGGTGCATATTGTGCTGCGCGGGAACATCGGGCATGTGTATGTGTTGAGCGGCGAGACGGGTAAGACGCGCGTACGGTTGATCGCAGCGAAGGCGGACGCTGTGCGTGATGCGTTTCGCGGCAGCAACCTGCGCGATGCCCTGGAGATGCTGCTGCGGGCATCCGCCAGGATCAGCGAACAGGCAGTGCATGAGGCAGAGCGTGCGCTGAATTCGCTGGAAGAGTCGGTGAACGCCGACCTGACGGAAGCACCGCGCACGCAGACCATCCGCGAGCGCCTGAGCGAAATCATCCGCTCACGCGGCGCAGGAAGCGAGTGATTTCCGCTTCCGCCTCATCCACCGTAATCCCGTCTGTCCCCCAATCGAAGCCGCGCGGTGCGCCGCCCGCGACGCCGCCGCCGGGGAGCGCCGTCATCTTCCAGAGCGCGAGGCTGTTGGGCGTGAATGGCGCGTAGCGTGCCGGATCGCTGGGTCCCAGGATCATGACGGTTTTTGCGCCTGCCGCCGCCGCGTAATGCGTCAGTCCGGTGTCATTGCCCAGGTAGAGCACCGATTCCGCCGCCAGCGCCGCGATCTGCCCGAAACTCAGCGCCCCCACGAACGTGGTCACAGGCTGGCGAATCGCAGCCCCCATCTGTGTCACGATTTCGGCATCGCCCGGTCCTCCCAGCACGACAATCTGCGCGTCGAGCTGCGCCGCCAGGCGCTCCGCCAACGCCGCCATCTGCGTGGGCGGATAGCGTTTGATGTCCATGATCATGCCGGGGTTGCGACCGCCCGTCGGGTTGACGACCAGGTAGCGCCCCTGCACGCCGTGTCGCGCCGCGATGCCACGCTCTGAGTCCGGGACAGGCACATTGGCATAACAGCCCTGGGTATCGATTCCCAGGGCGCGCGCGACATCGAGGTAGACCTCGGCTTCATGGCGCGGGTGGGTGGGGTCGATCTTCGCGCGGTGGGTGTAGCCGAAGCCGCGTCCGCCGCTGTCGATGCCCGCGCGGGTGGGGATGCCGCTGAGGAGCGCGGCGGCACTCATGAGGGGCGAGCGCACGAGCGAGACGAGCAGGTGATAGCGCCCACCGCGCAGCAGACGAACCGTTTCGGCGAAGCCGCGTGCGGATTTGACGGGCAGCGCCTTCCTGCCGGTGTCGAGGAGTGTGTTGAGCGCGGGATGTCCTTCGACCGCCGCCTTCGACCAGCCGCCGACCGCCCAGGTGATATGCGCATTCGGGTAGGCGCGGCGCAGTGCGGTGAGCGTCGCCGTCGCCAGCACCACATCGCCGATGCAGCAGGGGAGGTAGAGGAGGATACGATCGTATTTCACTTACAGAACGGGCTGGTCGTGAAGATCTCGTTCACCCGCGCCTGGAACTGCGCCACATCCGCGAATGTGTAATACTGCCGCAGCGTCGTCCATCCCTCGTTGATCATTCCGCCGTACAGATAGGGCAGCACCACCCCCAGCACCGTACATTTGGCGCTGCCCAGTTCGTTCGCCTGCGCCTGCGCCGTCAGCAGCGCGGGCATATCGACGCGCGCCAGGTAGCTCTGCGCCTGCGCTTCGTAGTAATCGGGGAAAAGCGCACTTTGTGGGATGAAGCGGCGCTGTGACCGGTTGTATTCCAGCACGACTTCCACCAGCGGCGAGACTTCAACGCCGCAGAACTGATTGACAAATGCCGGATCGTTGACGATCAGCTCGCGCGTGTTGTCATTGTCCAGGTCTGAGAAGCGCGCGCCACACATGCCTGAGGGCGTCTCGGCGATGCGAGTCGCCGCCTGCGCCCCCAGGTCGTAGACGATGACTGAGCAGCGTGGGTCGCTGCCTGCGAAGGCGATCTCGTAGATGACATCCGGGTTGCCCTCGCCCGTGATGTCTGTGCTGGTCAGGTCGTCCACGCGCCCGCCGATCATGCTGTCGAGCTGGATGCGGGGCTGACCGGCGCGGTCAATCGTCAGCGCCTGATACATCGCGGTCGGGTCCTGCCACAGGCGGACGACATAGTTGTTGATGAACCACTCGCGCTGAAGGTTGAAGATCAGACTCTGGTTGGCGAAGCGATGGGTGGTCGGCGCGTTGGCGGGTGCCACACCGCGATCTGCCGCCTGCTGCGCGCTCAACGTTGCTTGCAGTGCGCCGAGTTCCGCAGCATCCTGGAAGAAGGCATCGGCGGTGGCGGTCGCCGCCATTGCCACGCTTAACACCTGTTGGGTCGCCTGGAGCGCGTTCTGGGTGGCGAGCGTAAAGACCGCGTTGGCGGTCGCCGTCGCATCCGCCCCGACGTTCGCTGCTGCCTGTTGGGTGGCGAACAGCGCGGCATCCTCGGCGGCGCGCGTGCTGGCGGCTGCGACCTGGATGGCATCCGCCGTGAGCTGGATGTACTGCGCGTTGAGCGTATTCATGGCGGCGGCGGTGGCTTCGGCATTGGCGCGTTCGTTCTGTGGCAGCAGGACGAGGAAGACCAGCGCACCGATGGCGAACAGCGCGAGCACGACGCCGAGGATTGCGGGAACAAGCCAGCGCGAACGCCCGGAGGCTGCCCGCTGCTGGGCATTCATCGCCATCGCCGTTTCCTGCGCAACCGTAGGCTGCGTCATGCCCGCGTCGCGGCGTGCGCCCAGTCCCGGAATGCCGAGCGTGCGCGACTGCGGCTGCTGGGTGGCGGGCTGTGGGTTGACGGCAGGGCTGGCGATGGTCGCGCCCTGATTGACCGCCGTCGGAATGACTACAGGCGGGCTGAGTGTCGGTGCGGTCGCAGGCAGCACGTTGTAGAAGCGCAGCGTTTCGATCAGGGTGCGCGTGGCAACTTCGTCGGTCTGACTGTAGAAATCGACATACTGCCCAGCGGTCAACTGCATCCCCATCTCGGCGTCGTCGTGATCGGTGACCAGCACGACGGGCTTGCGCCGCTCGAAATAGGCGTTCCAATCGCTGATGACCTTGCGCTCGGCAACGGCAGTGGGGGAGAGGACGACGACCATCGCGTCGGACATCTCGAAGCCGGTCGTCAGATCGTTGTGCCAGCGGATGTTGGGTAGGTCTACCACATCCACCCAGACATCAGCACCAAGTGCGACGAGCGTTTGGGCGATACGTCGGGCGAATTCCCGGTCGGCGGGGCTGTTGCTAATGTAGATGCTCGGCATATCCGCTCATCCTGCTGGCTGTTGGGCACATACAGAAGAGTATAGCGAAGGTTGTTATGCGCGGCGAATGAGGCAATGGTGCGCCCGGACGTTACAGAGTTACTGCCCTCGCAGGCGGTGGGCAACATCCATCGCCGCCCGGGTCGGAAATGACAGCCCGGACAGCAGCGCCGCATGACCCGCGCTCCACCAGATGCGCGTGTAAGTCATCAGGTCATCAAAGTACACGCGCGTTGCCATGCGCTGCACTTTTCTCACGCTGGTATGTTCTTCGTGGATGATTTCGGCTGCCGCTACATAGTGGACTTCACTGCCTGCCTGCCAGATGCGGCGACAAATGTCATCCTCGGTAAAGTAAAGTTTCAAGCGCTCGTCGTATCCACCCAGGCGCTCCACCAGTACCCGGCGCATCATCAGGTTCGAGTCTGGCGCGACTTCGACGGGATGATCGCTCAGTCGATCCCAGTCGGCATACCACATGACGGCTTGCCGTCCTTTGCGCAGCGGGCGCAGCAGTGCGCCGAGCAGGGTGTAATCCAGCAGCAGATCATGAAATTGGGCAAGCCGCGAACAATTCTTTTGCAGCTTGCCATCCGGGAAGAGCATTTTGCTTGTCACACCGCCCACATTGGGATGCGCATCGAGGTACGCCACCATCGCTTGCAGCGCCCCAGGGAGGATGAGGGTATCCGGGTTGAGCGAGTAGACGTACTCACCCGTCGCCACGCTGAAGCCCGTGTTGTTGCCGCCTGTGAACCACAGATTTCTGCCAGGCTCAACCAGCCGCACCTGCGGAAAATCCGCGCGCAGCATGTCCGCCAGTCCGTCACGCCCATGATTGTCGACGACGATGATCTCGTGAGCGAGATCCCCTGCATTCGCCCGGAACGACTCGATCAGGCGGCGGATTTCGTCGCGCGAGTCATAGTTAACGATGATGGTCGAGAGCTTCATCGAGCGTCATTTCCCATAGAATGTACGCACCGCCGCGATGATGTGCGCCTGCTGCTCGTCGGTCAGGGTCGGGTAACAGGGCAGTGTGATGATCGAATCGCCCGCCCGTTCCGTCTCCGGCAGCGATGTCGTATAGGGGCGGTAGACTTCAAACAGGTGATTGGGATAGTAGTGCACGCTCGTGCCGATGCCCTGCTCCGCCAGCGCCGCCATCAGGTTGTCGCGCTGCTCGGCTCTGATGACGTAAAACAGATAGGTTGTCTTTACATCATCATGGACTGCCAGCGGCACCACCGGAAGGTCGGCGAATGCTTGGTTATAGACTTGCCAGATGCGTTCACGCGCCAGACGGTGCTGTTCCGCCTTACGAAGCTGTACCAGCCCGATGGCTGCCGAGAGGTCGCTCAGGTGGTATTTATAGCCAAGCTCCTGCACATCGTACTGCCAGGCGTATGACCGACCTTTGGCACGCTCCCAGGTGCTGCGGTTGATACCGCACCAGCGCAGGCGCATCGCGCGCTCGTACTGCTCCTGGGTGCGCACGACCAGTGCGCCACCCTCTCCCATGGCGATGTTCTTGACCGCATGAAAGCTGAAGCAGCCAACATCGCCGATCAAGCCCGCTGATTGACCACGATACTGCGAACCCGCCGCGTGGGCGCAGTCCTCGATCAGTGCGAGGTTGTGCTCGCGCGCGAGGGTTGTCAGCGCGTCCATTTCAGCAGGATGCCCGGCATAATGCACCGCCATGATGGCGCGCGTGCGCGGCGTGATCTTCCGCCGAACGTCGTCCGGGTCAATCGTCAGCGTATCGGGCTGCACATCGGCGAAGACAGGTGTGCAGTCGTTATAGAGGATGGCATGGTTGGTGGAGACAAACGTCAGCGAAGTCGTGATGACCTCGCCTGATTCGATGTTCAGGATCTTGAACGCCAGGTCAAGCGCAGAAGTCGCCGAGTTCAAGCCGACGACATAGGGGCTGCCGATGTATTCGCCAAACGCTTTTTCGAATTCACCCGTCTTGGGTCCCAGTCCAATCCAGCCTGTTTCAAAGCATTCGCGCAGCGCCTGCCATTCTTCGTCACCGACTGCCGGCTTGAATACTGGTATCTGCGTCGTCATGGTCTGTTCTACCTTTGTCTGTTCTATGACTTGTCCCCAATGTCGATTCGGGCAGCATCCGCAGCACCCGTGCAGGCACGCCGCCTACGACCGCCAGGTCGGGCACATCCTCAGTCACCACTGCGCCCGCCGCCACCACCGCCGCCCGCCCGATGTGCACACCCATCAGCAGTGTTGCCGCCACGCCGATATAGGCGTCATCGTCCACACTGATGGCGGAGTGGCGCGGCGGGAAGGCGGTCGTGCCCAGGCGTGAGCGTCCGACATCGATGTGCGTGATGAACTGGACACGCATCGAAACCGTCACCCGATCGCCAAGGGTGATGGGCGCGCTCAGGTCAAAGAAGACGTTTTTGCCAATATGGCACGCCTGACCAATGCGCAAGCGTCCCAGCCCTTGCGGGACGTTGTGAAAAATCATGTGGGTCTCGATATCGGCGTCGGTTGCTACCTGGGCACCCAGGCTGCGCATCAGCGGCTTTATGTCGTGCTTGCGCGCCCGTGTCAGCAGCAGCGCGGCATCCTCACCCCCCCAGACTGCGCGTATCCAACGTGCATACGCCACCGTCAACAGCACCGTCAACGCGCGCCAGGGAACACGATAGAGTCCCGCGAGATACCATAACAGACGCACGGTGATGGGTTCCTTGCCACCTTACGGTTGCCCTCTGTGAGCCGAACGCGAATTATGCCACCGAATATCGGAGAAACAATGCCTTGCCCGCCCCGCGCGGTGCGCCGATAGCGGCAGCGCACCGTTGCGACTACAATCAGCAGTGTGCATTTCTGAGGGCGATCAAGGAAACAGGTGCTGATGACCGAATCGATCCCGTTCGACCGTGCAGCGGACTTTTACGACATGACGCGCGCCTTCCCGCTCGGCGTGGATGCTCAGGCGGCGCAGGTCATCTCTGAAGCGGGTCATTTGAATGCCGCGAGTCATGTGCTGGAGATCGGCATCGGCACAGGGCGGATCGCGCTGCCGCTGGCACGCCACGTCCGCCGTGTCGAGGGCGTTGATCTGTCTGAGCCGATGCTGCGCCGCCTGCGCAGCAAACAATCTGGCGAGAATATTCGCGTCGTCCAGGGCGATGTGACTCGGTTGCCTTTTGCGTCGGCGCAGTTCGACGCGGTAGTCGCCGTGCATGTCTTCCATCTGGTCGGAGACTACCGCGCGGCGCTGGCGGAGGCATCTCGAATGCTCAAGCCCAGCGGTCTGCTGATCCACGCCTTCAGCGATAATGAGCGTACAAGCCTGATGGATCAGATCTGGATACAGATCACGGGGAGCGGGCGCGGCGCGGATGTCGGGATGCCCTGGGCGAAGCGCAAGACGGTCGCCGAAGAAGAAGGCTGGATACCCGCCGGAGAAGGCGCGGTGGATTATCAGGCGAGGCGCTCGCCCGCGCAGTTCATTCAGCAGGCGCGCGACCGCATCTGGTCGAGCACCTGGCGGATGAGCGATGAGGCGCTGACTGCGGGCATTGCGGCACTCGAAGCGTATGTCGCGGAGCACTACCCCGATCCTGAGGCACCGGAGATCATCCCCTCGCGCTTCGTGGCGCGGGCGTATCGCGCGCCCGTGAAGTGACGGGTGATAAGGCATGAGGTGATGAGGAGGGAAACGATGTGCGGATGCTTTCTCCCCTCGTCACCTTTTGCCTCATCACCTCATCACCTACTTTCGCTATAATCCCCGCCACATGCTTATTTCTATCGTTCTCCGAAAGACGCTCCCCGATGAAATACATCCTGATTAAGGGCACCTACCACATCGTCCGCCAGTCGCCGGACGCCGACTCGGTCAAGTTCCGCGCCGCTAACTTCAACCTGTGGGCGCAGATCGACACCGATAACCGCGCGACCTTCGACCGCAAGTTGGCGGAAGACGCAGGTGTCGTCACGCTGCGCCTGCAAGGGATCGACGCGCTGGAGACGCATTACGCCGCGCCGCCGCTCCAGTCGCCGCCTGATGTCCTGGGCAAGACGAGCGCGGCAATGAGCGTGCCGAAGCCGACCGAATATTCGCAGCTCATCGACTTCGGGCGGGCATCGACCAATGTGCTGCTGGGGCTGCTGGGCGCGTCGGCGGTCAAGTGGGGCGCGTTCGGCAAGACGGCGTTCGTGAGCGAGGCGCGGATGGGCGCGGACGCAAGCGCGCCGCTGGTCAAAGAGAAGCTCAAGGACGCCCTGCCGGGCTACATCGTGACGAACGATGTCGAGATGAACGGTCGCCCGCTGGCGTGGGTGTTTACGGGCGAAACACCGCTTGCCGATGGCACCGCGATCACCAACGCATCGCTGGCGGAGATGCTGCCGAACGCTCTGAATTATAAGATGCTTGCCCTTGGACAGGTCTATCCTTACTACTTCATGTCGCTGGCGGGCGTGCTGCGCAAGACCCTCGATAAGGCGGTCGGACAGGCGCGGCGGAATGCTGCGCGCGCCTCGAAGAACCCTGCGCCGTCGCTCTGGCGCATCGACCAGACGATGAGCGGTGTGGATGTGCGTGATCTGCAAACGCTGGTGGGCGAAAAAGCGCTCTATCCGTATCTGTTCCGCCGCGTGATCAAGTACGACTTTCGCCAGAAGATGGAGCATTACTGGAGTCATCTGCGCAGTCCGGACGCGCCGATCCTGCCCATCGCGGCGACGGCATATGACAACTTCTTCGCGGATGGCAACCCGTATGTTTACGTGACGACGGACGGCGACTTTTTGCGGCTGGCGGATGTGCTGACGATCAGCGGCACGACGCTGAAGATGAGCAAGTCGCCGCACGAGCTGGTGTTTTTGTCGTGACGAGCGCATTTTGAGGAAGATCGGACGCCAAGAATGGCGTCCCTACAGGCGATCCAACTGAACCACACACCAAGGGTTAAACGATGTCCTACTCGCTCTCCCTCGAAACGTACCGCGCGGCACTGGCGCGCATCCGCCCGTATGTGCGCCACACGCCGATTATGCCGCTGCCGCCGCTGACCGACGAGCTGCCGCGTGGGCTGCGCCTTAAGCTGGAAAACCTCCAGGTCGTCGGCTCGTTCAAGCCGCGCGGCGTCTTCAATACCCTGCTGCAACTGCCGGACGAACAGCGTGCGCTCGGCGTCGTCACCGCGTCAGGCGGCAATCATGGCGTCGCCGTCGCCTACGCGGCGTGGCGGCTGGGGATGAAGGCGACAGTCTATCTTCCTGCCAGCGCCAGCAGCGACCGGGTCAAGCGCGTCGAAGCGTGGGGCGCGGAGGTTATTCAGCATGGGCGCAACTGGGATGACGCGCACGCGGTCGCCAGCGCTCACGCCGCCGAACACGGGCTACCGTACATCCACCCGTTTGACGCCGACATGACCGTCGCCGGGCAGGGCACGCTGGGCTTAGAGCTGCTGGACGATGTGCCGGACATGGACGCCGTGCTGATCGCGATTGGCGGCGGCGGCTTGGTCGCGGGCATGGCGAACGCCATCAAGCTGGCAAAGCCGGAGGTGCGCATCATCGGCGTCGAGCCGGTCGGCGCGCCGTCGATGCAGGCGGCGGTTGAGGCGGGGCGGGTGGTCGAGCTGCCGCAGGTGCGGACGATTGCCGATACCCTCTCGCCGCGTGCCGTGAGCGAGCGCACGCGCGCGCTGACCGCGCAGTACGTGGACGAGATCGTGCTGGTCGAGGACGCGGCGATGGTCGATTCCATGCGCTGGTTGTGGCTGCACACCAATCAGCTTGTCGAGCCATCGGGAGCAGCAGTGATCGCGGCGATGCGGACGGGCGCGGTCGATGTTTCGCATCTGCGCGCGCCCGTCGCGCTGATCTGCGGCGGCAACGCGGCGGCGGAGAGCGTGTTCAGCGCGTACGAGGAGCGGGCGAGGGGATGAGAACAGCGCTAAACTAATGGGATTATGAACACCAGCGTTTTCCTCAGTTATCGCCGTGATACGGGCAAATACCTTGCGCAGTACGTCTACAAGGACCTGACCGAGCACGGCTACGATGTCTTTCTCGATACGCAGAGCATCGGCAGCGGGGCGTTTGACACGAAGATCCTGACTGAGATCGGCGTGCGCACCTACTTCCTGCCGCTGTTGACGCCTGGTACACTGCCGCGCTGCCTCGAAGCAGGCGATTGGGTGCTGCGCGAAATCCTCTACGCGATGGAACAAGGGCGTGTCGTCATCCCGCTCGAAGTCGATGGCTTTGACCCCAAGGACATCGAACGTTACCTGCCAGACAGCATCGTAACTCCCTTCAGTCGCTTCAACCGCCTGAAAGTCCCCGATGGCTATCTGGATGAAGCACTGGAAAAACTGCGCAAACAGTTTCTCGCGCCAAGCGGGGCGCAGCGACCACCCCTGGCTGCCCCAGTGGTCGCGACCGAGTCGCTGGACGCGCAGCGGCTTTTGCAGCAGGGCTTGGAGTGCCTGGATGCCGACACGGCGCGAGCATTGGCTGCCTTTTCCGAGGCGATCCGGCTTGACCCGAACTTCGACTGGGCATACAACAACCGGGGTGTCGTACGCTCCAGAACGGGCGATGCCGATGGCGCGCTGTCGGATTATACGCAGGCGATTCGATTGAACGGCAGCGTGCCGACCTTCTACATCAATCGTGGTCTGCTGCGCAAGATGCGCAAGAATTACGATGGTGCGTTTGCGGATTTCACGCAGGCAATCAAGCTCGATCCCACGCTCGGGATCGCCTACAACCATCGTGGGCTGCTTCATCAGGCACTTGGCGAGCACAGCGAAGCATTGGCGGACTACAATCGGGCGGTCGCCAACAGCCCAGACTTTGCCGAGGCGTATCTGAATCGCGGGACACTGCGCGAAGCCTTGGGAGATGCCGAGGGCGCGAGCGCCGACTACAGCAGAACGATTCGCCTGAATTCGGATTTTGCGCAGGCATACTTCCGACGCGCCCTGCTCGCCAGCCAGCAGGGTGACCGCGAGCGCGCGCTTGCCGATTACAACGAGGTCGTCGCACTGCGCGGCGACACGCCTACCTACATCCTGCGTGCCATCGCCCGGACGACGAGCGGCGACCAGGAAGGTGCACTGGCGGATCTGACGGAAGCGCTTCGTCGCCAACCTTCGTCGGAGGCGTACCGCCTGCGCGCGAACGTCTATTACAAAAGAGGCGAGATGCGCGCGGCGCTGGAAGATTTCGACGCTGCGATCCAGATCGAACCGCAGCCTGCGCTGGTCTATAACAATCGCGGCACCATCCGCGACATGCAGGGCGATCTTGATGGAGCATTGGCGGATTATCAGCATGCAGCCCAGATCGAACCGGGCAACTGGATCGCGCAGTACAACATCGGCAGCACCCAGTATCGACGGGGCGACTACGAGCAGTCGCTTGTTGCCTATCGCCATGCCGCGCAGATCAAACCCGATTACGCGGCAACCCACTACAACATTGGCAACGCCTGCTATCGTCTGGAGCGGTTGGAACAAGCCGAAGCCGCCTGGAACCACGCGCTGACGCTCAACCCGGATTTTGCTGAGGTCTACTACAACCTGGGCAATCTCGCCTATAAGCGCGGGGGGATTGACCGGGCTTTGGAGTATTACACGACAGCGGTGGAAAAGGACTCGCAGTTCGCCGTCGCCTACTACAATCGTGCGCAGATCTACGAAGCGCGGGGCGACTACCAACGAGCGATTGCCGATCTCGACGCGACGATCCATCATGACCCGGCATTCACGCAGGCGTATTACAATCGTGGGACACTGCGTTATTCATTGGGCGACCTGGAGGGTGCAATCGCCGACTTTGGCGAGGCGCTCCGGCTTGACCCGGCGATGACGGCGGCGTACTTCAACCGAGGCAACGCCCACTACCAGCGTGGTGCGCTGGACAGCGCCTACGCCGATTACGACGCGGCGTGTACTGCCGATCCGCAATTCGCCAGCGCGCGTTATAACCGGGGGATGCTGCGACTGGAACACGGCGATGCCGAAGGCGCGCGCCAGGACTTTGACGCCGTGGTCGCCCTCAAGCCGGATCACGCCGGGGCATATTATCAGCGCGCTAAGGCGCGTGAGACGCTGGGCGACGCCCAGGGCGCGTTGGGCGACTTGGATCGTGCGATCCAGCTTGAGCCGCAGGCTATCGCCTATCTCGGCGCGCGCGCACGGCTGCGTTATGCCAGCGATGACCTGGCAGGCGCGCTGGATGATTACCGCGCGATCATCGTCTTGGATGCCGAGGCGGGTTACGCCTACTACAATCGCGGGGTGCTGCGCGAGGAGTTGGGCGACGTGGATGGCGCGTTGGCGGATTTCTACAAAGCGGTCGAGTGCGACCCTGACGACCCCGACGGTTATATCCGTCGTGCCCGCTTGCTCAATGGGCGCGGCGACAGCGGTGCGGCGATACGCGATATGCAGATGGCGCTGACTCTCAACCCCAGCGATCCCGAACACATCCGGCAGGTGCTGGCGGCGTGGGGCGCGGATCAAACCTGAACAGATTGTGATGTGAACACAGGGAATGAAGATGCACAAGCGGGGCTAGGTGCCAGGACACACACGATTGCTCGCGGGTGTCCTGTGTTCAGGGGAGAACAGGAAATCGTGCGACCGCCTGTCAGGTCAGGCTAACCGCTCGCTGCAATTGCACGAGAAGACAAGTCGTAACCTTCCTGCCGACTCTTTGCGCGAGCAATCGCGTAGATCATGATGCCATAGCCGCACTTTGCTGCCACATCCGCGATGCAGTAGCCAATTTGAACGGCGACAATGGTGTTGGCGTCAACCGTCGAGCCGACCAGAATGGGCAGCAGGTAGACGATGGGGTAGAAGCCCCACGTCCCCAGCAGAAGCAGACGAATATTGCTCAGGAGTGTCTTTGCTTCACCCGTCTCTTTTTGGATCGCAGGTCCCAGCCCAACAAACAGCTCATAGACGATGTAGATAAAGGGGATGGTGCTGATGAAGCCCCAGAGCGCGCGCGAAGCCGTATCGCCAGCGATTTCGCCAGGGTAACCCAGGATAACCATCAGCGCGGCGGCGAGCGCCAGTCGGAATGTGAGAGCACCCTTCTTGCCAGGGGCGAGAGTCATCACTGCGATCAGCTCTGCCACCAGCAAGGGCACCGTCAACAACCAATCGATGTATCGATATGTGTCATTGAAAAGGCTGCCGCTGGCGACGTAGCGTGCCCCACCATCCGCAACGCTTGAAAGGACGAACGCGGCATCCCAGCTTTCGAAGATGCGGAAGTAATGGTAACCGGCGATGGCGACCACAAGTGCCGACATGGTGATGGCAGCGCGATACTGTGGGGCGATGTTGCTGCGTGACAGGAGCAGGAAAATGAACGTCGCCATCATGGCGGCAAAAGTAAAGGAGAAGGCGTTATACACCACTCCAAACTGTGAGATAGACAGTTCAGGCACGATACACCTCACATGAGAAAACAAAAACGTCCACGATGTTCAAAATATTCTGAACATCGTGATAATGATAAATTTCACAAATGAGTGAGGGAAGTGTGGCACGTTAGCGCTGGATGATCGCATTCGCTTCGCACAACTGATTCGCGATAAAGGCGGCGTTCTCACATTTGAGGCATAATCGAGCCTTTACGGATGCACTTTGAGTTCGTTGATGCCCACACGCTTTACACGACCCTCCATCGTCATCCTCGTCACCTTCCTCCTCACGCTCGTCGTGCTTGAAGTCGGCGTGCGCGTCTGGTTCTCGCTGCGCGGTACAGAGCAGGAGCGCGTGCGCTACCTCGATGCGCGTGAGCAGATCGCCGACCGCGACGCCGAGCTGATCGGCATCCCGTACCTCAATTACGCGCTCAACCCGGCGCGCGACGACGTGAACGCGCGCGGCTTTCGCGGGCAGGACGTGGCGATCCCTAAGCCGGAGGGCGTCTTCCGCATCGTCGCGCTCGGCGGATCGACCACCTACGGGCACGCGCTGACCGCCGACGGAGCGTACCCCGCCCAGCTTCAGCGCCTGCTGCGTGAGACGTATGGCGACCGTGTCGAAGTCGTCAACCTGGGCGTGCCGGGCTACTTCAGCCTCGACTCACTCGTCAATCTGGCGACGCGCGGCGTAGCGCTCGAACCGGATGTCGTCATCGTCTACGACGGCGTCAACGACGCGGCGCTGCGCATCTTCCAATCGCCCGATTGCACGGCGGGCGAGAACCCGCTCTTTGGCATGGGCTTGGATCGCGGCATCTGGACGGTGGATGAGACTCCGCTGCCGCCGAGCGCGCTCTACCGCCTGGTCGCCATCCGCCTGGGCTGGATGCCCGACCCGGCGGTCTTCGATGCGCAGCTCGCCCCAACTCGGCTGTGCCCGCCGGAGCCGCAAGGCGTCAACCCGCTCGATACGCTCGCCGCCAACCCGCCCATGCTCTTCGAGCGCAACCTGCGCGGCATGGCGGGGCTGGCGCGGTCAGCGGGCGCGCAGGTCGTCTTCACGACCTTCGCCTGGAATCGGGCGGCGCTGCAAGCGCAGGTCGATGCGACGCCGGAGCAGTACCAGGCGGAGGCGCTGATCCGCGCCATCGACCAGCAGAACGCCCTGGTGCGTGCGATGGCGGGAGCGCTGGATGTGACGCTGGTCGATCTGGCGGCGGAGATGGGCGACGGCGCGTACTACCAGGGCGATCATGTGCATATGACGGCGCAAGGGACGGAGCGGCAGGCAGCGCTGATCGCCGCTACAATCGGTGCTGCGCGGCTTATTCCTGGAGGCTCATCCTGATCGCACACCCTCTCGTCGTCCAACTGCGCTTTGCTCGCACTGAGTTCAGACGGGCGATTTACGGCGTCTCGAATGAAGACGGTGAGCGACGTATCCTGCCGATGAATTCGCTTGGCTGGATGGTGGCGCATCTGACATGGCATGAGCAGCTCTGCTGGCTGACACGTGCGCAAGGGCTGACGCCTCATCCGGAGATCAACGACCTGGCGGGGATCGGCAAGCCTGCCTCGACGCCGCCGCTCGACGCGATGTGGGCGTGCTGGGAGGAGATCACCACTGCCGCCGATGCCTATCTGGACACGCTCACATCTGAGGTCATGATCACGCATTGGGAGGTCAACGGCAAACCGCATCGCGAGAGCATTGGCTCGGTGATGCTGCGCATGACCTATCATTACTGGTATCACCTGGGCGAATCGCAGGCAGTGCGGCAGATGCTCGGTCACATGGATCTGCCGATGTTCGTCGGCGCGATCCACGCCGAAGCGCCGTACACACCGGATGTACACTAACCCTCCCGCACCCGTCCCGCGCGCCGGATGCTCAAGCATCTGGCAAAGGGTGCGCCCGCTAGAGCAGGCGATTCCTCGCTTGTCGCCTTCAGATCGCCTCGTTTACGAGGCGTGTTTTGCCAGATGCTTGAGCACCTGGCATGGTGTGCGACATGGGATGTGCCTCGTCCTGATTTGTGCGGCACTCCTCTTCAGCGTCCGCATCGTCTCCGCACAGACATTCGAGGCTTGCGCGACGAGCAGCCGCGCGCCCGTATGCCAGGTGGCGCGCGATTGGGATGTTGACGAAATCGAGTCGCTGCTGGCGGGCGAAGCGACGGCGGTGATCGCGGATGTGGCGGCGGAGGAACTGACGTTCCTGTTTGCAGGAGCAGTGGATGGGGTCGCCATCTGCTGCGGGTTGGCGCAACGACTCGACCGAGTCGGCGAGAGCGACTATTGGGCGCTTATGCTGCGCATCCGAGATTTAGCAAAGGCGGTGATCAGCTACCGATTCGTCACGGCGGTCGATGGGCAAGGTGGGGAAGTCCCAGGCGGAGTATGGCGCGGCTCGGAAGCGCCGCCTCCCGTCGAAGTGGCAGAGGTACTCATGGGGCGGATCGAGGAGTACAGCTTCGAGAGCGAGGCGCTCGGCGAAACGCGCGCTATCACGGTGTACCTGCCGCCGGAATATGACCCCGATGGCGTTTACCCAGTGCTCTACGCGACCGACGGTGAGACCGTCGAACCATTCGCCCGCGTGATTGAGCCGCTCATCCGCGACGAGACGATCCCGCCGCTGGTCATGATCGGCACGCATTCGGCTTCGGGATCCGGGCGCGCTGACGAGTACATCCCTAACCTAAACGAAGCTGCTTTCACGGCACATGAGGCGTTCTTCACACAGGAGGTGCGCGTATGGGCGGAGGAGATGCTGGGCGCATCGACCGCGCGCGACGACCGCATCGTCTTCGGCTTCTCGAATGGCGGCGTCTTCTCCACCGCGATGGGGCTTCGGCACCCCGATTTGTACAGCAATGTTGTCAGCTTTTCGCCCGGCGCACCGCCTGGGTTACTTGATCTCAGCGCGCCTGCGCAGGCGCGCTACTACTTTGCTGCCGGGACGCTCGAACTGGAGTTCATCCGCAATACCGCGCGCGTCGCGGACGGACTGCGGAGCGCCGGATTGGACGTTTTTGAAGCGCGCTACGTCAGCGGACACGACTTCGTGATGTGGGGCGAGGCGCTGCCCCTTGCGCTGCGCTGGGTGTTTGGCGTGTAGTCCCACGCCGCGCACCGTTGGCTACTCCACCACGCTCATCGCGCGATCCAGCCGCTTCCAGATATCGTCCAGCCAATCCAGGTGCTCCGGCTTCATGAGGCAGGAGCGCAGGCAGGTGATGGTCGGCTGATCGAAGGCGAAGGCGCTGTTGGGGAGCAGACTGCAGGCGACTTCCGCCAGCGCCAGGAATAAATGCTGTTCGGCACAGGCGTCGAAAACCCGACGTATCGTCGCGGAAATCTCGCTTGCAGAACTCCCAGCGAGCGTCCACACCACAATATCCAACTGCGGCTCTGTCATAACCACGAAACGCGCGTCATCCTTCAATCGGGCATAGAGCGCCAGCGCCGCCCGCCGCGATTTCGTCAACTGGCGCGCGAATTCGTCACCCCGGACGAGCGGGAACATCTGCTGCGTCGCCCATAACGCGACCGCCGACGCGCCAGGACGCGAGCATTCCAGGCTGATCTCCCCCAGGTGTAGGTCGTAGGATGTGAAATAGGTGTACGGCGAGTCGTGTTTATAAAACCTGGCGACGGACGGATCACGAAACAGCACACAGCCGCAGCCGTAGGGCTGTAAGCCGTGTTTATGCGGATCGACGACAATCGAGTCGACGTGACGCAGGTGGTCGAAGTCATCGCGTGTGGTCGGGTTGAGATCATCCACCAGCGTGAAGTAGCCGCCATATGCCGCATCGGCGTGCAGCCGAAAGCCGTAGCGATCCCGAAGCGCCACGATGTCCCGGAGTGGATCGACGACGCCGAGCGCGGTCGTTCCCATTGTCGCGACGACAGTGCCGACATCGCCCGCTTCCAGCATCCGTTCGAGCGCGCGCACGTCCATACGACCATCTGCAGCGCAGGGCACAGCCTCGAACGGAACACCCAGTACGCCGCAGATGCGCTGGTGGGTGTAGTGCGCCTGCTCGGAGGCGACGACTTTGCGGCGATTGGAGAGCGAGTTGGCAATCCAGAGCGCCTCCAGATTAGCGACCGTGCCGCCGCCGCACAGGTGACCCAGATGTCCCGCCCAGCCGAACATCGCCCCCAACTCGCGGATGCATTCCAGTTCCATCCGCGAGCTTGCCTTGCCACCGTCGAGGGCGTGATTGTTGGGGTTGACCCACAGCGCCATGGTGTACGCCAGCCGCGCGATGGGATGCGGCGGCTTGAGCATCTGCCCCGCGTAGAGCGGGTGTGGATAGGGATAGTTGTCCTGCATACGTTCGGCGGTGCGCATCAGCACGCTGCGCAGCGGCTCGATGTCTACGTCGCCTGGCACATCCGGCATATGGGCGAACATTGCTTCCATGGTCGCCGCCACATCACTCAGGAGTGCGAGCGAGTCTCTGTCCAGCATAGCATTGGCTTTCCAGCGTCGAAGGATAACGGGCGCACCAGACTGCGCCCGCGACCATCATAACGCGGAAAAGACGTTAGATCACCCGCACCAGCGTCCCCTGGTCAGCGAAGTTGAAGAACCACTCCGCCTCAGGGACGGGCAGGTTGACACAGCCATGACTCATCGGTCGCCCGAAGCTGTTGTGCCAGTACGTCCCGTGAATGGCGTAGCCCTGATGGAAGTACATCGTGTACGGCACCTGCGGCAGGAAGTAATCGGGTCCGCGCATATCGTCGGCGACCAGCCGCGCATAGATGCGGTAATCGCCCAGCACGGTCGGCGTCTCGGCGGTGCCTGTCGAGACGAGATGCGTGCGCACCATCTCGCCGTTTTCGTAAGCGTAGATGCGCTGCTCGCCCGTCGAGACCAGGATGGCGCGCCCGCTGGGGGTCGGCGCGGGCGGGATGACCGCCGGCACGAATCGCCCCGCCGCCGGGATGAGCAGCGTCTGCCCTGGGAAGATCAGATTGGCGTCGCTGATGTCATTGCTGGCGAGGATGTCGTCGATGCCGACGCCGTACTCGCGGGCGATCAAGCCGAGTTCCTGCCCCGCCTCGACAATGTGCGTGGTCGTCGCTCCTGTGTATGCCGGGCGCGTCTCCACCACCTCCGGAATGCTCTCGATCATGGGCAGCTCGAAGACGCCGTCTGCCAACTCCGTCGTCGGGTCAATGCGCAGGCGGTCGAGCGCCCAGGGGATGTCGATGGCACGCCCGATCTGCGGCGGATTGCCCGGCACGGCATCGATGTTGATCGTCTCGCTCAGACCGATCAACGTCTCCTGCGTGCGCACGAGGTCGATGGTGTAATAGGGGGCGATCTGTGCGTTGGCGGACGCGCGGCGCGCCTGATTCGCGGCGCGACCCGCATCGACCATCGCGCCCAGCTCGCTTAGCCCAACCTGCCACGAACGTTCGCCATCGATCAGCGTGACCTGCGCGCTGGCATAGGCATCTTCGAGCGCCGCCTGCGCCGCGTCGAGCGAACGCCCACCGATTTCGACCGCGCCGACGCTGACGCCAGGCGCGACGCGATTGTTCGCCAGCACCGCCGCGCCGACCGCCAGCGCCGCCACGAGCATGACCGCGCCGCCGAGTGCGAGCAGCGCCACGATCAGCGCGGCGGGTTGCAGTGGGAGACCACCGCGTCGGCGTGTGGTCTGCGCCGGGCGGGCACGCTTTTGGGGTGAGGTTTTGCGGGGCAGCGAACGCGGCGGAAGCGCATTCATCTTCAAAACTAATCCTGTGATTCTCAGTTTAGCGATTCATTGTACAGCCGTTCGATTCCGGCGCAGACTACGCGCAGCCTACGCCTGATCGATGCTGCATCCGATAGACGATCTTCGCCGTGAAGATGTTCCTCCGCTGCAAGATGCTCAAGCATCTGGCAAACAGGCTGCCCGCTGAAGCGGGCAAATGCTGCTGCTTCATCCACCAATCGCCTCGTTTACGAGGCTTACTTTGCCAGATGCTCGAGCATTCGGCGGGCAAGTCGAGCATTCGGATTGATAACATCGCACGAAAATGTGTCTGCAAGAATTCTCCATGCGCCTTCGTGTGCCTTCATTTCCTTCGTGCTTAGAGTCTTGTTTTGGATAAACAGGTTGACATTTCTCACAAATCGCCACACAATAAAACCGACCGGTTGGTATTTTATTGGAGCAGCGGTGAGCAAGGGCGAGCGGACGAAGACGGCAATCCTCGATCAGGCGGTGCAGGTATTCAGCGTGCGCGGCTTCGGTAGCATGTCGATGGACGAGCTGACGCGCGCGACGGGCTTGACGAAGGGCGGCATTTACAACCACTTTGGCAGCAAGGACGATCTGGCGCTGCAAGTCTTTGACCATGCGGTGGCGATGATGCGTGAGCGCTTCCGCCAATCGCTGGAGGGCAAGCGCACGACACGCACGCGCCTGGAAGCGGCGATTGACCTGTTCAGCAGCCTGATCGACGAGCCGATGTTCGCGGGCGGCTGCGTGCTGCTGACGACGGCGGTCGAGGCGGATGATACGCATCCCGCACTGCGCGAGCGGGCGCAGCGCGCCTTCGACGACTGGCGCGCCTTCATCATCCGCACGGTCGAGAAGGGGGTGCAGCTCGGCGACGTCGATGCGGCGGCGGACGCGGAGGCGATTGCATCGGTGATCGTCGGCGGCATGGAGGGTGCCATCGTCCTGAGCAAGACCTACGGCGACGCCCGCCACGTGCATTACATGGTCGCGCACCTGCGTGCGTATCTTGGGACGTTCATTGACGAAAAAGGAGAGGCATGATGGCAATTTGGACAAAAGACGAGATCACGGCGGCGCTGCGGGCAGTGCAGAAGCGGGTGGCGGATGCTGTGGCAGCAGCGGATTACGCGGTATTCATGGACGACTCGACGGGCGGTTGGTCGGCGTCCGGCTATCTGGCGCATCTCGTCCTGAGCGTCAAACCGACGGCGAAGGTTTACCACCTGCCGCCGGACAAGATCGCGGCGATGTTCGGCGTCGCGGCGCAGCCGGAACGCACCTATGACGAGATCGCGGTGCTCTACAGCGCGAAGCTGGCGGGCGGGATGCGCGCGGAGATGAGTCCGCCCGTGCTGCCGACGAGCTACCGTTTTCCAGAGGGCGTGACGGATGTGCAGGCGCATCTCGTGCAGGCGTGGAACGACGGCAACGACAAGCTGATCGCCGGGATGGAGGCGATGAGCGACGCCGACCTCGACCGCCTCGTCATCCCGCACCCGATGGGCGAAGTGCTGACGCTGCGCGAGATGCTGTTCTTCACCATCCACCACAGTACCATGCACGCGGGCGACATCGAGCGGTGCCTCGCAACTTCTGTCATATGAAACTCGTTATATATGACATATATCCGATTTCCTCCTGAAAGTATCGCCACATGCCCACGCCCACTCAGCTTGCCGACCTGTTCGCCCACCCGCCGGAAGCGCGCTACAAGGGCGTGTCGACCCAATCGCGCTACCTGACGATGCGCGACGGGACAAAGATTGCCATCGACATCATGCTGCCCGCCGACCTTGCGCCTGGCGCGCGCATCCCCGCGCTGATGATCATGGCGCGTTACTGGCGCAGCATGGAATTGTGGATGCCCTCGCCGCCCAACGCTGCCCCCATCGGTCCACGCGAGAACACGGTCGATTTCTTCGTCGCGCGCGGCTTCGCGCTGGTGGTGGTCGATGCTCGCGGCACAGGCGCGTCATTCGGCGTCAGCCGTCATCCCTGGTCGAGCGCCGAGCTGGCGGACTATGGCGAGGTCGCGGCGCACATCCTGGCGCAGCCGTGGTGCAATGGGCGCATCGGCGCGTATGGGATCTCCTACGAAGGGGCGACCGCCGAGCGCCTGATCGCGACGAATGCGCCGGGGGTGAAGGCTGTCATCCCACAGGAGATCGAGTACGATGTCTATACCGACATCGCCTTCCCTGGCGGAATCCTCAACGAAGCCTTCACCCGCGCCTGGAGCGAGAGCAATCAACGCCTGGATAGCAACAAGACGTCCAGCCTGTTCCCTGCGCTTGCCCGCCTGTTTATTCGCGGCGTGCGCTCGGTGGACGAGGATCGCAAGAGTCGGGCGCAGCTCAAGGCGGCGGTGGCGGAACACGCGGGCAATACCGATGTGTTCGCGGCGCTGAGTCGCATCACCTACCGCGACGATCCATTTGGCGATACAGGCGTCACGCTGGACGACTTCAGCGTCTTCGCCCACAACGCCGCCATCGAGGGCAGGCAGGTGCCGCTCTTCAACTGGGGGAGCTGGTTGGACGGTGCTGCGGCAGAGTCGGCGCTGCGCAATCACAACACCTACAGCGCCCCGCAGATCACCGTCATCGGCGGCTGGAAGCACGAGATGACGGCGCATGGCAGCCCCTATCGCAAGCCGAATGACGCGCCCGATCCGCTGAAAGAGCAGCAGTGGGCGGCGATGGCGCAGTTCTTCCAACAGACGCTGGTTGAGGACGCGCCGCCGCAGGGCAAGACGCTTTTCTACTACACGCTGGGCGAGGAGGCGTGGAAGCGCGCGGAGTCATTCCCGCCGCCCAACGCGCGCCCGCAGCGGCTCTATTTCGCCGCCGATCACGCGCTGGTCGAAACCGCGCCGGGAGAGACGACGGCGGACAGTTACACGGTCGATTTTGAGGCGACGACCGGCAAAACAAACCGCTGGCATACGCAGATGGCGAAGCCGCTGATCTACCCCGACCGTGCCGAGGCAGACCAGCGCCTGCTCATCTACACGACCGCGCCGCTCCGGCAGGATGTCGAGATCACGGGCTACCCGCTGGTGACGCTGCATATCGCCAGCAGTGAAGACGACGGGGCATTCTTCGTCTATCTGGAAGATGTCGATCCGCAGGGCGTCGTGCGCTACATCACAGAAGGGCAGTTGCGCGGCATCCATCGCAAGCTGGCGGATGCACCCGCACCCTACATCACGCCGATGCCGCATCGCACCTTCAGACGCGCCGACGCTTCGCCGCTGCCGCGCGGAGAGTACGTCGAACTCACCTTCGCGCTCCAGCCAACCTCGGTGCTGATCCGCAAGGATCACTGCATTCGCGTCGCGCTGGCGGGGGCGGATAAGGACACCTTCGCGCGCATCCCGGCGCAGGGGACGCCGATCTGGCAGGTCGGGCGCGGCGGGGCGCAGGCATCGTACATCACGCTGCCGATGATCATCGCATAGTTGCCACCTGGCGCACATTGCCGAAGCGCCCAAGCTGGAGCAGCGGAACAAGCAGCCCATAGGTCTTGTAGCCCTGGTTGGGCGCAGGGACTTCGCGGTAGCGCAGCTTCCAGCTCGGCAGCATGAAGCGGATGGCGGGCAGCGGCAGCATGTAGACCGCGCCGCGCGGCGGTACGAAGTAGATCAGCATGTCCGCCTGCGAGGTGTGCGCCCAGCCGGGCTTGCGCTCCTCGTAGACGGAGATCGTCTCGATGAAGGCGTTGCCCGTCTCCACCGCCTGCCAGTCTGCCTTGTATTCGATTTTGAGCCGTTCGGGGTTGTTGCGGCGCTGGAAGATGCGGTCGTAGCCGTCGCGCAGCTCGGTATCGAGCGAGACGGGGTGGATGTGGAACCAGCGGGAGAAGTAGATGTCAAGGAAGGCTTCGGCGCGTTTGCCCTGGTCGAGTTGATCGCGGAACCTGTGCTCAGGAGCTGCCTTGTGCATGGCGTTCCTCACATCGCCATGAGAACATTAGTGCGATCTTAGAACGAAATTTCGATTGATGTCAAGGGGTCGGTGGTTAACAATCGTGCGTTTCGTGTATGCTATGCTGTAGCGCTTGTCAGAAGGAAACTCGCCCATGCCCACCCTCCCCGCTTTCTCGCGCCCCGCGCGCCTGCTCATGGTCACCGCGTCCGTCATCGTCGTCGTCGCTGGGATGCGCGCCTTCGCCGAGCCGCTGAGTGCCTTCTTCCTGGCGGCGCTGATCGCCATGCTCTGCGCGCCACTGCGGAATGGGCTGATGCGACGCGGCATGTCGCAGGGCACGTCGCTGGCGGTCATCCTGCTGCTGATCCTTGGCATCGGCGCGGCGTTGGTGGTCTTTGTCGGTGTCTCCGCCAACCAGCTCATCCGCGCGCTGCCGCGTTACGAAGCGCAGGTGCAGTCGCTGGAGGAAGGGGTGACTACGCAGATCGAGTCGCTCGGCTTATCCGAGCAGGCGACCGAGGCGATTGAGACCTTCGACCCGACCTCGCTCTTTCCGTTCGTCAGCGGCATCCTGGGCGCGGTCGGCAATTCGCTCGGCAATGTTCTGCTGGTCTTCCTGATCCTGGTCTACATGCTGCTGGACGCACCGAACATCCCGGCGCGGCTGCGCGCGGTGCTGCCGGAGGACAGCCGCTGGCTGGATAAGGCGGCGCTGTTCATCGGCAGCGTGCAGCGCTACATGATCCTGCGCACCGTCTTCGGCGTCATCATCGCCGTCGTGCAGACGGTGGTCATGCTGATCATTGGCGTCGATTTCGCAGTGCAGTGGGGTGTCTTGTCGGTCATTACCAACTACATCCCGAACATCGGCTTTGTGCTGGGCGTCATCCCGCCCGTCGTCGTGACGCTGCTGGAGAAGGGTCCGCTGATGGCGGTGGTGCTGCTGGTGCTTTACAGCGTCATCAACAACGTGATCGAGAGCTTCATTGCGCCGCGCTTCATGGCGGAAGACCTGGGCATCACCAGCCTCTTCATCTTCCTCTCGCTGATCTTCTGGACATGGGTGCTGGGGGCGTCGGGCGCGCTGCTGGCGGTGCCGCTGACGCTGCTGGTCAAGATCATGCTGCTGGATGGCGAGGACGACGCGAAGGGGTTGGTCGCCCTCGTCAGCGAAAAGGTGTGACCTACAGGTACTGTGCCAGATCCTGAACAAAGCTCTCCGGTTCGAGCGGCTTGGGGAAGAACGCCGTGAAACCCGACTCAATTGCCTGCTGTGCGACCTGTCCGCTGTAATAGGCGGTCACGGCAATACAGGGCATGTGGGCATGGGCAGGGCTGCCTTTGATCTGACGCAGCAACCCCCAGCCATCCATTTGCGGCAGCGAGAGGTCGATGATCGCCGCGTGATAATGATTATTCTGGAGGAGTGAAAGCCCCTCTTCCGCAGTCGCGACGACATCGACATGGACGCCGTGATATTGCAGGATCGTCGAAGCAACATCCTGGCTGTACAGGTCGTCCTCGACCACCAACATGTGCCATTCACTCATCAGGTACTCTCCCTGTTTGGATTGCGAAGTGTTCTCATAATACGACCATAACCTGGCTCTACTGCATTGACGTGACCATTCACACGCTGTCCTTGAGCGCGGCGGTCAGCTCCGGCACATCAACCAACAGCACGATCAGGTCATGAATGAAGGTCTCTGGCGTCAGCGGCTTGGTCAGCAGGTTGTGGAAGCCGCTGGCAATCGCCCGCTCGCGGTAGCCCTTCATGGCGTGCGCGGTCAGCGCGATCACCGGGATGTCTTTGGTGCGCGGGTCTGCCTTGAGCGCGTCGATCATCATCCAGCCATCCATGCCTGGCATCGAAATATCCGAGAGGATGAAGTTGGGGCGCACCACCTGCGCAGTCTTGTAACCCTGCGCACCATCTTCCGCCGTATGCACCTGGGCGCCGTGGGCTTCCAGCATGATCGTTGCGACGTCGAGGCTGAAGGGATCGTCTTCGACAACCAGCACCTTCCACCCACTTAACAGGTCTTGACGTATTGCTTTCATCATGCACTCCTCATGGCACTTGAAGTCTGCGAAACATCGACGCGCAGCGGCACGATCGCCGTGAATGTGCTGCCCGCGCCCAACTTGCTCTGTACGGTGATGCGCCCGCCCATCGCTAGACATAACTTGCGTACAATCGCCAATCCCAGCCCCGTACCGCCATACACACGGCGGGTCGAACCATCCACCTGCCGGAACTCATCAAAGATGTAGTCGAGTGCCTGGGGCGGAATGCCAATCCCGGTATCACTCACCTCGAAATGCAGCGTCTCGCTCTTGCCGTACACTTTCAGGCGCACAACGCCTTCGTCAGTGAACTTGATGGCGTTCGAGAGCAGGTTACGTACGACCTGCCTCAGCTTATCCACATCGCCGATCACAGTATCCGGAAGTTCCTGATCGACGACGACCTCAAAATTGACCTGCTTCTGGCGCGAGAGAACTTCTGCTTCCCCGCTCAGCGAGTCGACCAGATTGCGCAGCACAAACGGCGCATCGATGATGTCCATGCGTCCTGCCTCGATTTTGGCGATGTCGAGGATGTCGTTGATCAGATTGAGCAGGCTCTGGCTGCTTTCGCGGACACGCCCAAGCAGTCCTTTTGCCGTGTCGTCAATGCTGCCACGCATCCCGGTGACGAGGATGCCCGTATAGCCAATGATCGAATTGAGCGGCGTGCGCAGTTCATGTGACATCGTGGCGAGGAACTCATCTTTCAGGCGGCTCGCCTGGAGCGCGCGGTCACGAGCGGCGACCATTTCGTTGGCGACATTGTTGAACGCTGTGACGACTTCCTGGAACTCGTCACGATTCTCGAACACCATCGACTGTTGCAGCCTGCCGCTGATCATGCTCTCGGACGTGCGGTGCAGGTCGTCGATCGTGCGGCGAACCGCGAGATAGAAGCCGACGAAGAAATAGACGGATGCCAGCACTGCCAGCGCCGCGACCGCGAGCACCGCGCTTCGCTGCGCGATGAAGTCATCAATGCGTGCGTCCAGCAGCATGTTCAGCTCCTCGGCGACGAGGTCATAAAGGGCAAAGAGTTGCTGGCGTACGCGGATGCTGTACTCATGAAATTCGGGGATCGTACCCAGATCATCGTCTGACCGGGTGACATTTCGCAAGTAGGCACGGGTGGTGTCGAACGCTTCTGATACTGGGGGACGCAACGGCACGGACACCAGTGGATTATAGTCGAACGCGAATTCGTAGCCGTTTTCATTACTTTGAAGAATGGAGCCTGCGTTTTCTGCCAGCAGCGTCATGGGCAGCCGGTCTTCGTCGAGGGAACGTTCCTGTATCGCAACGGCACCCGCAATTTCGATTTGCGACAGATAGCTCAAGAGCTGAGGGAGCTTGTTGATAACGGCATCCATCAGATAGTAGCTGTCGATGTCTGGGTCGAGGATCAGGTTCGAGTTGTTACCCACCACAACGATCAGGTTGAGTACGCTCGTTCGCGCCGCGAGATGGGCATTATTGCTTTCCTCAGCAGACATCTGCCCCACGTCGGTCAATAATCTCTCCACGGATACCTGCGTGCGCGTGAAATCTGAGGTTACATGGAGTAGAGATCCCAAACGCGCGTTGATCGTCGTCAGCGTGTCTAACGCATCTTGCATGTCGCTCGCGGCAGCCGCCAACTCATCCGCATACTCAATCTCGCTCCCCAGTTTGACCAGATAAGCATAGTAACCATGCGTATTGATCCCCTCCAACAATGCCAGCAGGGGCGCGTTGTATTCCACGCCTAGCTTCTCATTGGCGGAGAATGTGATGTCATGGTTGATGCTGTCGATGTACTGCGTCAGCAGCACAATGGTCGGGATGAGCAGAAGCAGCCCAACCAGGAGAAACTTGAAAGGATAGCGTAGGCGATTCATCACACGAATCGCCGGGGTGAACACTCTCTGCATGGGCATCACTCAACTGAATGAAGAAACAAGGTTAAGTCTGGATCATTCTAACGGATAGTCCGCTTACGCGGCGTTAATATTCACGCATAATTCGCTTTTCACGACCAAGTTGGCGACTTTTGCGGCTTCTGAGAGAGCGGGGTAGACTCGAATTATCTGATAGAGATTTACAATTCTTGCTGCGCTCAAGCCAGCCTCAAGCAGGGGAGAGCCTCAGGGGGACAATTTATGCTCACACTGGTCGAGAAGATGGCGTTCTTCATGCTGGCGCTGTTTGCCATCGGCGCGACGGTCGCGGGATTCCAGAAGATGGTCGCGATCATTCATCGTGGCAAAGGTGAGCTGTATCTCGATGACCTGCCGCGCCGCGCCTGGCGCGCCCTGAGCGTGTATCTGTCCCAATCCACCACGCTCAAAACCCGCAGGATTTCCAGCCTGTTCCACCTCGGCATCGTCTGGGGCTTCACCTTTTACTTCCTTGTCAACGCGGTCGATTTGCTGCGCGGCTACATCCCGGACTTCGACGCCACGCTCAAGAGTTTTGGGGCTGTTTACGACATCTTCCGGCTTCTGGCGGATGTCTTCAGCGTCGCCGTGATCGTCGGCGTGGTCTACTTCCTGCTGCGGCGCTTCGTGCTGCCCAACAAGCGCGAGCTGCAATACCACGACAATGTGCTGCTTCACAAGTCGGTCAAAGAAGGCGCGGTCAGCAACGACTCGCTGATCGTCGGCGTTTTCATCCTGCTGCATGTCGGCGCGCGCTTCCTCGGCGAGAGTGTGATCGCGTCGCGCGACGCCGATCCGTTCATGCCATTCGCCAGCGCCGTCGCGCCGATCTGGGCGGTGCTGACGCCGGATGGCGCGCGCATTATGGAGCATCTCTTCTGGTGGGTAGCGCTCGGCGGCATCCTGCTCTTCACGCCGTACTTCACCTACAGCAAGCACGCGCACCTCTTCATGGCACCGCTCAACTTCCTGACACGCCCACGCCGCAGCTCGCTCGGCGAGATGGAAAAGCTCGACCTCGAAGACGAGACGGCAGAGCAGTTCGGCGCGGGCAAGATCGAGGAGCTGACCAAAACCAACCTGTTCGATGGCTTCGCCTGCATCATGTGCAACCGCTGCCAGGATGTCTGCCCCGCCTACACGACGGGCAAGGAGCTGTCGCCCGCGGCGTATGAGGTCAACAAGCGGTCGATCTTCCGCGAACACTTCAGCGATCTGGCGGGCGGGGCGGCGACGCCGCTGCCTCTGATGGGGTGGGCGATCAGCGAGAGCGCTGTCTGGGCGTGTACAGCGTGCGGCGCGTGCATCGACATCTGCCCGGTCGGCAATGAGCCGATGCTCGACATCCTCGACATCCGCCGCGACCAGGTGCTGACGCAGAATGAATTCCCCAGCGAACTCGGCACGGCGTTCCAGGGCATGGAGCGGCGCGGCAATCCCTGGGGCAGCACGGAGAATCGCTTCGCCTGGGCGAAGGGGCTGGAATTCCCAGTGCCGACCGTCGAGGAAAACCCGACCTTCGACATCCTCTACTGGGTGGGCTGCGCGGCGAGTTATGACCCGCGTGCGCAGTTGACGGCACGAGCGCTCGTCAAGGTGCTCAACAAGGCAGGTGTCTCGTTCGCGGTGCTGGGCGAGCAGGAGAACTGCACGGGCGATGCAGCGCGTCGCGCGGGCAACGAATATCTCTATCAGGAGCTGGCGCAGGGCAATGTCGAGACGCTGAACGCCGTCAACCCCAAGCGGATCGTCGTCACCTGCCCGCACTGCTTCCACAACATCGGCAAGGAGTATCACCAGTTCGGCGGCGATTACGAAGTCGTTCATCACACCGAGCTGATCGAGGAGCTGATCGCGGCGGGCAAAATCCCGGCGGATGCGCATCCCAAACGCCAGTCGAACGTCACCTTCCACGATCCGTGCTACCTGGGGCGTCATAACGGCGTGATTGACGCGCCCCGCACCGTGCTGGCGAGCACAGGTGCCGCGCTGACCGAGATGCCGCGCAGCAAGAAGAATTCGTTCTGCTGCGGGGCGGGCGGCGCGCAGTTCTGGAAGGAAGAGGAGCACGGCACGAAGGCGGTCAACATCGAGCGCTACGAAGAGGCGAAGGCGACCGGCGCGAATACGCTGGCGGTTGGCTGCCCGTTCTGTATGCAGATGTTCACGACGGCGCAGACGGCGGTTGAGGGTGGTCCCGAAGTCAAGGACGTGGCAGAGATCATCGCGGAGCGGATGTAGTCGTCTTAAGGATAGATACCGAGGTCGATCCACTCTCTGCGCAGGCTGACCTCTTCAGGGGTATTCAGATTGAAGAGACGGACGGTGGTTCGACCTATGTTCGTTTTACCTGCGATCAATGCACCGTCTAGTAAAAAGTGTTCACGCCATACATCCTTACGAGGATTGAAGAGTGGCGTGATGTCTTTCGTGACAGGATCGATGGATGATAGGTTGCTGCCCTTGAGTCGATTGCAGCGCGGGCAGGCAAGACACAAGTTTTCTTCAACTGTGTCGCCGCCGTGACTTTCCGCAATGATATGATCAACTTCATATGTGAGTACGCTCGTCCACTGCGGACGCAAGCAGTATTCGCAGCGATCTCCCGAACGCTCGCTTACGATGCGACGAAGTGACACCGGGATGTATGTCATTTGCGCAGCTTCTTGAACGCCCTCGCCTTCAAGTGCCCCATGAACGTGTCAATCGCCAGCATCTGATCAAGTTCCTCGGTTTCTGCAAGGCTGATCTCTCCACGTCGATTCTTCTCTAGCAGCATCGACAGGCGCTGCTGAGAGGCATCGGAAAGACGAAACGCGATGATTTGCTGCGGCGTAGGCGTGGACGTCAAAAACTCATCCACCTCCTCCCACGCCGCTAACCGTTGAACTGCCATGCCAGTCATTCCTGTTCCAATTGTTGTGTATCCATTATAGCGGCTTCTGCCCATCCAAGACTCAGGTCATTCCTCTTCCCCCGGCATGAACACTTCCTCGATCTTCATCTCAAACAGCCGGGCGATTTTGAATGCCAGATCGAGGCTGGGGTCGTACTTGCCCGTCTCCAGCGCATTGATCGTCTGCCGCGACACGCCCAGCCGATCCGCCAGCTCCCCCTGTGACCACTCGCGTTCGGCGCGCAGCACGCGCAGGCGATTTCTCATCGGTAGCGACCGTTCGCAATCGCCACGCCGATGCCCCATAGGAAGATCATCATGATTGGTATCCAGAGCGTATCGAGCTTGGGGAAGCCGGCGCGTTCCAGGAAGCCGAGCGTCAGCGTGACGATTATCGTCACCGCCATGCTGAAGGCGAAGCCCTCGAACTGCACTTTGCGCTGGAACTCATCTACCCGACGCAGCCAGCGCATGAAGACGACCAGAGTCGCCAACAGCGGCAGCACCGGGACGAGGATGATCAGATAGCGTAGGGGATCGCCTTCCGGCAGGATGTTGACGAAGCCGACAGCGAACGGCAGCGTCACCACGTACAGCCCCATCGTCAGGATGAAGCTGCGCGCATACTGCCGATTGGCGCGGGTGGTTGGATTTGGCGACGCCATTGCGCTTGCCCTATTGGTCGCGGTGGCGCAGGCGCGTGCTTGCGGCAAAGAGGACGATCCCGATGGCGATCCCAACGGCGATGTTCGAGGTCGCTGCGCCGATGCCTATCCCGATGGCGATTGCCGCGCCGAGCGACAGCGTGGGGGAGATTTTGCGTGGAGTGTTTGGAGTCATGCGAAGCATCCTTACCTATCTAACATCCAAAATTGTAAAGCAAGCTTTACATATTGTCAAGGAAAATTGTCTGGCGGGGGTGAATTAGTCACAAAGGCGCTGCCATTTCGTGTAGATGAGAGTGCGATGAGTGCGGCGCACGCGATGCAACTTTCCGTTGGTTTCGCAGACGACTTTCACAGAAGCGCACTTCTGCGCATCGCGTGTCCGAATGATGAATAGAGGCAGGAAATGATGAGCAGTACATTGTCCACAACGTCCGTTCTCAGTAGGATGGTCATCGTACTCATCGCAGCAGTCGTCTTGTTGCTGGTCGGCGTTGAGATCAGCAACGCTAACGGCGTCACGCTCCAGGGACCGATCACCGCCATCAACGGGACGCAGGTCACCGTCGGCAATCTGGTCGTCGATGTCAGCCAGGTGGACCGTGACGACGACGCCATCGTGCTCCAGGTGGGGCAGAGTTTCACAGGGACCATTCAGCAGACGAATGGCATCTGGATCGTGCAGCAGATCTTCACCCTGAATGGCGTATCGGTGTCCAGCAATCAGAGCAACAACACCTCGAATAACACCTCGAACGACACCTCCGACGACGATGATGTCACCCAGACGCCGACGCCGACGGTGACCGTCACACCTACAGTCAGTCCAACCGTGAGCGAGACACCCGCGCCGACCACCACGCCGACAGGTACTCTGACGCCTACGGTCACTGGGACACTGACACCGACGATGACTGGCACTCTGACGCCCACGGTCACCGGGACACTGACAGCGACGGTGAGCGCTACCCCGACCGCGACCGACGACGATGATGATGCCATCCTGGTGATCGAAGGTCCCATCCAGGTGATCAACGTCAACATCATCACCATCTATAACGTGAATGTGGTCATTACGAACGCGCAATCGAACGTCAATATTGCGGTCGGGTCGGTCGTGCGCGTCGAAGGGCGCTGGTGCGATGACGATGACGAAGACGATGACGATGATTGCAGCGGCGCGCAGGTCGTGGCGAACGTGATCACCTCGGTGAATACGAGTGTTGAGTCGTCTGGCAGCCAAGGGGGCAGCACGCCGAATAACACTTCGGACACCCCGAGCGGCGGCACGTCAGGCGGCACCGGCGGCGGTGGCGACGATGATGACGACGATGATGACGACGATGATGATGGGGACGACGACTAAATGCTTCGTCCACCAACTTCGTAATGCAAAATGAACCGCCAGGACGCCAGGCGCGCCAGGGACGTGTGTTCTTCCCATGGCGGCACTGGTGTCCTGCCGGTTTCATCTGCCACCAAAAACGTATCGTAGTGCATTTCACAGTGCAGGGAAGTCCGTTCGGAAGATGCGAGAACTCAATCCAATGAGGAGGGAAAGGCAAGTGAAGCGCTTTATCCGGTCTATCATCGTGGTGGTGTTGGTCATGGGGATGGTCGTGAGCGCGTATGCGCAGTCTGACCAGGGTGTTGTGCCGGACGTGACGGGCATATCGGTCGCGCTGGCAGCGGCGCGGCTGAACGAGGCGGGGTACGCGCTGGGCGAGGAAACCGTGCAGCTCTGGTCGCCCGCGCTTACTACGTCGCCGGGGACTGTCGTCGCCCAGGCGGTCGCGCCGAATACGGCGGCAGAGACTGGCAGCCGCATCGACATTACCGTGCTGCGCCGCGCGAACGTCGTCGCCATCTACGACGACAACGATCTCACGCTGCTCAACCAGGGCAGCAGCCCGATTGCACTGACGACACTCACCTTTGCCTCGATGGGTGGTGACGGCAGCGCCAGCTTCGCCGGGGCACGCTGGTCGGACACGCTGCCGCCAGGGCGCTGCGTCCAGGTCTGGTCGATCGGTCGCGGTGGAGCGAAGGATGTTGAAGGCTGCCAGGGTATGCAGTTCTGGCTGACGACGAATAATGCCCAGGAGCATTTCTGGACGGGGCAGGGTGGCGCATCGCAGTTCACGATCTCGGAAAATGGCGATCTGCGGGCGGTCTGCGTCGTCAGCACCGCAGGACTATGCGAGTTCTACCTCGGTGACGGCGCTGCTTCTGGCGATGTAAGCACCGACTTTGTCCACTTCGCCTATACCCAGGACTGGTTCACGATCCGCAATACATCCGACGATCAGTGGATGCTGCTGGATGGCTACATGCTGTACAACAACAATGCCCTACAGCCGGGTCTGGGCGTGCCTGTCGGAGACCCGACCCTGTATACCTACGTCAATCCGCTGGCGCAGATCGGTCGCCTTGCCCCTGGGCAGTGTCTGTTGTTCCGGAGTTCAGTGCCGCAGGAGTCCGGTGCGATGCTGCCGCAGTGCCTGGTCGTGGGCGACCTCTCGGTTGCGGCAGATGTGCGCTTCTGGGCGGCACCGTTTGAAATCGCCAGCCTGGGGGATGGCTTGCGGCGCGCCTGCCCGGCGGCATCCCCAGAGCGCATCACGGTCTGCGTGATGCCGCGCTGACTCCGATCAGCGCACGTCAGGCGCGAATGCGGGGACGAGGTACGCCTCGTCCCCGCATTTTGGGCGGTATGAGTACCGCGTGTTCAGAACAAATCAACGCCTCAGTCATCCCCGCCGTCGTCATCTCCATCATCGTCCCCATCGTCATCATCATCGCCGCTCGCAGGTGGGCTGCCACCGGACACCGCACCTTCGCCCTGTGCGGGTGGGGTCGTCGCTTGGGCGACGGGAGCTGTCGTGGGGATGGCGATAGCTGCAGCGGTCACGCCTGTACAGTCGCCACCGTCACATGTGCAGACTTCGGCGCGTACGACCATCCCGACACGGTAGCGGGCGGGATCGCTGGTCACTACAGTCAAACCATAAATCACCAGTTGATTTCCGCGTATCGCTTCAATGGGACCTTCCAGCACCAGCGCCTGCGTGCAGGCAAGGGCAGCATTTGTTGGCGTGATGCTGGGGGATAATGTGGGTGTGAGTGTCGGCGTTGTGCTGGGAAGCGGCGTGCTGGTTTGCGTGGTCGTCGGCGTGAGCGATGGCGTCTGGGTCGGTGCTGGCGCGAAGGCACCGCCTGGCTGGGACATGAACAGCAGGGTGACGATGGCGATGACGAGCAGGATGCCGAGCGGGATGACCCAGGGTGGAAGTCGTCGATCCGGGAAGCTGTCGATCAGGTCATCGATCCCAGGCTGGACACGCGCGCGCGCCGCCTCGACTTCTGCGGTGGGCAGCCCGTAACGCGCGGCAGCACTGCCGACGGTGAGCATCAGGCGCAGCTCGGCGGCAAACTGCGGGTACTGCGCGACGACCTGCGCGACGGTTTGCCCTCGCGCTATCTGGCTCACGCAGACTTCAAAAGCGTCAACGAGAAGATTTGCTGCCACGATAAGACCTTAGTCGCCCAGAAGAGTCTGCCGCAGGGCGTTGACGGCACGGAATTGAAGCGATTTGACGGTGTTGATATTCTTGCCAGTGATGTCCGCCGTTTCTTCCAGACTGAGTGCCTGTGCAAAGCGCAGCACCAGCACTTCCTGCTGGTCGGGTGTCAGGCGCTGCATCGCCTGGCGGACGCGCTGCGAGTCCATTGCCTGAAGCAGTTGGATTTCCGGATCGGTATCCTCTCGCGCGGCGGGGACCCACTCTTCCAGCGCTTCTTCGGTGTAGGACTGCCCACGCCCATAGGTATCGTACAGCACATTGCGCGCCACCTGGAAGAGCCAGCCGCGCAGGCTTTTGCGTGGAGCCTTGCCGTTGCGGAAGGCGATCATGAGCTTGACGAACACATCGCTCGCCAGGTCATCCGCCTGCTGCGCATCGTCCACCCGCAGCCGGATGAAGTTGTAGACTGGAGAGAAATATGCCTGATAAATCTGCTTCATCGCTTGCTTGTCGCCACGTCTCGCCCGTTCCGTTAGGCGGTCTTCTTCAGCAATCTCGGGGAGGACAATGACAATCACGCGGTTTCCCTATCGTCACGAACAGCATCATGCAGTGCTGTAGGGGCATTAGGAGACAATAATAACAGCTTCCCACGCTGAAATTGTGCTTCCCTCATCACTACGACTGAGAATACGATGAAAAGTTGCGGCAGCATTCCGACGACCTGGCGCGATACCGGGTCGCCGCATTGTGGCGCGCGGGGGGTTATGGCGCGGCGGGGATGGTTAGCAACTGACCGACGTAGATACGGGTCGGGTCGGCGATGCCGTTGGCGGTGGAAAGCGCGCTGATGGTCGTGCCGTAGCGCAGGGCGATGCGATACAGGTTTTCGCCGGGCGCGACAGTGTGCGTTCCGCTGCCCATTAGTGGGGCGACACTTGGGTCGTCCTCGACGGACGCGGGTTGCAGCGCGGTCAGGAAGATCGGCGGGACGCCGGGTATTGCGAGGACATCGCCGGGCATCAGGCGGTCGGGGTTGGCGATATTGTTGGCGCGGGCGATGGACTCGATGGAGACGCCGTGTGCACGCGCGATTGCCTGCATGGTATCGCCGCGTGTGACGATGTAAGTGACCGTCCCGGTCTCGACGCCGGTCTGGATCGTCGCATCAAAGCGGACGGGGGGCGCAGAGGCGACCGGCACGGTGGGTCCTACGCCAAACACCATGACGTAGCTCTTGCGGTAGCCATCGGTGGCGACGGCGATCCCAAGGTCGTTGTACCACTCGTTGGTCAGATTGTTGTAGTGGTCGCGGCTGTTGATCCAGAAGCTCCAGACCAGGTCGGCATCAGCGTCGATGCTCATATAGTAGTTTTCGCCGCAGCAGCGGATCGGGCTGACATAGCCCGCCAGCGCTGCGCGGTCGGAGGGGCGGCTGCCATCGGGGCGGACATGCCCCCACCAGACGTTGGCGACCTGATACGCCGCCTGGTCATAGGCGGCGAGCGCCAGCGCATCGCTGAAGCGCAGCGCGGGCAGCCCGACCTGGAGGCGAAGCTGGTTAGTGCGGTTGAAGATCTCGCGCACCTGGGCGTTGGGACCCGGCGTGACGGCCGCCGAGGCGATGAACTGCGCGCGCCCGAAGACCAATGTGCCAAGCACGACCAGCGCGGCGAGGAGCCCCACAATAACAAAACGCTGCTTCATGCCCAAATCCCCTGAAAGAATTGAAACACGGTTGAGAAGTTCTATGATTTTCGCCTTAGTTTAGCCGAGATTACAAAAGGGTTTGATTTGTTTATTCAAACCATCGCGTGAGCATGGTACTAGCCTATCCAGCACAGCGGGAATACGATCATCCGTCTGACTATTCACTCTGAACGAGACGTACTCATGACCACCGTATCTGCCCCGTCCGAGTCTGCGCGCCCATCGCGAGAGCGCCTGACGATCATCCTGGCGCTGCTCGCCGTCTACATCATCTGGGGCTCGACGTACCTGGGTATCAGCATCGCCATCCAGTCGATCCCGCCGCTGCTGATGGCGGGCGGGCGTTTCATCATCTCCGGCTCGATTCTGCTGCTGGTCACCCGGCTGCGCGGGCAGCCGCTGCCCAGCGCGCGCCAGTGGGGACTGGCGGCGCTTTTTGGTGGCATGATCCTGGGCTTGGGCAATGGCGGGATCACCTTTGCCGAACAGAAGGTGTCGTCGCATGTCGCCGCCGTGATCATCGGATCTGTGCCGCTGTGGATGGTGATCTGGTCGGCGATAGGGGGCAAGCGCCCTGGTATGACGGAGTTGATCGGCGTGCTGCTGGGCTTCGTCGGCATCGTGCTGCTGAATGTGGATGCCGACCTGAGCGCAGATGGGTTGGGCATCGCGATCATCCTCTTTTCGACGATCTGTTGGTCGCTCGGCTCGTTCTGGAAGCGCGGCAGGGATACCGCCAAGGGGCTGCCCGGCGCGGGCGCGGAGATGTTGAGCGCGGGCGTGCTGATGCTGGCGGCGGGGCTGCTGCGCGGCGAGCGCATGACGGCGCTGCCGACGACCGAGTCGCTGCTGGCGTTCGTCTACCTCTTCACCTTCGGCGGCATCATCGCCTACACGTCATATGTTTATCTGCTGGATACCGTCCGCCCGACGCTGGCGACCAGCTACTCATATGTCAACCCGGTGATCGCCGTCTTCCTGGGTGTTGTGCTGGCAGGCGAGCACGCGGGGCAGTATGTGCTGCCTGCGCTGATATGCATCGTCGGCGGCGTCGCGCTGATCATGCTGTGGCGGGAGAAGACACATTGAATCTGCACGAAGATCCATTAGATCACACACCTTGCTAGGGGGATGAGGACTTTGGTTCGCGTGGTGGTTTCTCTCCAGATACTGCTCTCTATTTGCACTGACCCATAAGATAGTTATGATTCGATCAAGTGACGTGCATGAGGAAGAGTTGTTTCATGACCGATTACGCGCCCTCGACCAGCATCCAATCCGATGTCTTGGATTTTCTGATGTCTGCGCCATCGCCACAGGAGATGATTGACTTTCATGCCTCCGAAAATGCTCAAGAGCGGCTACGTTATTTGCTGGAGGCAAATCGCCAGGGTGTTCTAACGCCGGACGAGCGTGCAGAACTCGATGAAGCAGGTCAGATGAATCATCTGGTGATGTTGCTCAAGGCTAGGGCGCACAAGTCCCTCAAGGCAAGATGAGCTACATTGCAGACTCGATTCGGCGTCAGGTGATCGAACGCGCAAAGGATCGATGCGAGTATTGTCGTGTGCATCAGCAAGATAGTCTTTATGTGCATGAAGTCGATCACATCATCCCCGTCAAGCATCGCGGCGAAACCGAACTGCCTAATCTTTGTCTGGCTTGCCTGGATTGCAATAGAAACAAAGGGAGCGACTTCGCTTCGTTTGATCCAGAAACTGACCACATATCAGTGTTGTTCGACCCGCGTCAGCATACGTGGGATGATCATTTTCGGTTGGATGGTGCGACGATTGTCGCCGTGACTCCCATCGGGCGTGTCACCGTGTTTGTACTGAAGCTCAACGATCCGCTTCGTGTCCGAGCGCGCTGGGCGCTTATCGGAGCTGGGCGTTACCCATAGAGGTATCATTGCCGCCCTATGCGTATCCACCTCCTAATCATGCTTTTCCTTCTTGCCTTCGCCCCTTTCGTCCGCGCGCAGGAGGCGACGCCATCGCCATCCCCGGAAGTGACCGAGGAAGCCGGGCTGGACTTTGGCTTGAGCGCCAGCGGCACGATTGACGACAGTACACCGCGTATCGTCTACAGCTTCGACGGGCTGCGCGGCGAATTCATCTCGCTGGCGCTGCGCACCACGAGCGGCACGCTTGACCCGATGGTGCTGGTGATCGACAGCCAGGGCGCGGTGCTGGCGCAGCGTGACGACAGCGGCGGCGGGCGCGACATCAGCATCGAATCGCTGCGTATCCCGCGTACCGATCGTTACTTCGTGGTCGTCGGGCGCTTTGGCTATGGGCTGGGGATGACCAGCGGCGCGTTCGAGCTGAGGCTGGAGCGCATTGGCGTCTCGTCCGCCGATGGCAGCGGGTTACGCTACGGCGATACCGTACTCAACCAGATCGACGACAACGCGCCGCTGCTGTATTACACCTTCCGCGCCGAACGCGGCGACATCCTCAGCGTCCGCATGGAGCGCACCTCCGGCGACCTGGATACGGCGCTGCAACTCGTGGATAGCAATGGCGTGGTGGTCGCCGAAAACGACGAGATCGAAGGCAGCGGCAGCCTGGATGCTGGCATCATCGGACACACCATCGAAGAAGACGGTACCTACATCATCGTCGCCACACGCTACGGGCAGGTGGCGGGGCGCAGCAGCGGCTCGTTTGTCCTGTCGTTGGAGACAGGCGCGGAGAGCGGTTTGGGCGCGACGGTCGATTTCGCGATTCCCGCGCAGTACGACTTCGCCTATGAGGGCGAACTGGGCGCGGAACGCTATGAGGCGTTCTATCGCATCGAGGGCGAGCAGTATGACCGTGTGACGGTCGAGATGAACCGCGATGGCGGCGCGCTTGACGCCTTCCTGCGCTTGACGGATGACCAAGGCACGGTGCTGGCGGAGGATGATGATGGCGGGGGCGGGCAGAATGCCGCGATTCGTGATTTCGTGCTGCCGTACCGGGGTGCGTTCTACATCGTGGCGACGCGCTTCAATGGCGCGGGGGGCGAGACGAGCGGTGCATACATACTCAATGTGCGGGGCGGGGGCAACGCCTTCGACGGTGTGCCGGGCGATATTCAGCGGCTGGGCTATGGCACGAGCACCAATGGCACGCTGGACGACCTGGTGCCCCGGCTGATCTACGCCTTTTACGGCACGCAGGGGGAAACGATCACGATCAGCATGGTTAACGCGGGCGGCGACCTCGACCCGGTGGTCGGCTTGCTGGACGCTAATCAGCAGCTCCTGACGAGCGACGACAACGGGGGCGGCAGCCTGAACGCGCTGGTCGAGCGCTATACGCTGCCATACAGCGGCGTCTACTACCTGCAGGCGGCGCGCTACGAAGGCGCAGATCGCCCGGTGAGCCGAGGCGGCTTTGTGCTGGTGCTGGCGCAGCGGTTTGATTGACGGGAATCAAAAGCTGCTGCCGGACGGGGTTCCCCATCCGGCAGCAGCCTGGCATTGCAATCCGTGCGCGAGTTCGGTTACGCGGGGGTGGCGACCGCGACCTTGACCGCTTCTACGTCGAGGGAGATCTTCAGTTCTTTGCCGACCAGCCAGCCACCGGCTTCCAGCCCGACATTCCAGGTCAGACCCCAGTCTTCGCGGTTGATGGCGGTGCTGGCAGTGAAACCTGCCTTGTCCGCGCCGCTGAACGGGTCTTTGCCTGCGCCGAGGAACTCGGCTTCCATCACGACCGGCTTGCTGGTGCCGCGAATGGTCAGGTCGCCGGTGATGCGCGCGGTGTTGTCGCCCGTCGGTTCAACCTTGGTGCTCTTGAAGGTGATCGTCGGGTGATTGGCGACGTCGAGGAAATCGGGACTCTTGAGGTGACCATCGCGGTCGCCCATGCCGGTGTTGACGCTGGTAGCGTCGAGCGTTGCTTCGACACTGGCGGCAGCCGGGTTAGCGGGGTCAAATTCGATGGTGCCGCTGACGACGGCGAGGCTGCCGCGCACGGTGGTGATCATCATGTGCTTGGCGCTGAAGTTCGCGTACGAATGGGCGGTATCAAGAGTCCAGGTAGACATTGTGCATTTCCCTCATCTGTTGTCCGGAGCAATATACGGACTGTAGTCCGTTTGACGAGTGAACTATAACACACTCTACGGGCTTTGCACGTAAGAGTATTATTAGAAGTGGACTGAAGTCCGTTTACGGGCAGGTTGAACGGTGCACAGGCGAGCCTGTCGTTGTGGGGAAGCGGGTGGTGCTTGTGCGTACACCAGGCATTCACAATGCTTCGTGTCGGGGCGGTTTACGACTGAACGAGCTTTTCCACCGTCGCCAGCAGCCCGCTGGTGATGCGGTCTACGTCGTAGCCCAGCGTGTTGCGCTGAAAGTCGATGGTGCGCGGGTCGAGCATCAGGTAGAGGACGTCTGCGTTGTAATCGGCATCGACGTGGCGGTTGGCGCGTGCCAGCAGCCCACGTATCGTCATGCGCCACCACAAGTGCGCGGGGTGATCGATGAGCGAACAGACCCCCGCAGTGGCGTCGAGATGCATCAGCCCCAGATTGCGCGCGACGAACGCATAGACTTCGCCGACGAACCAGCGCAGATGATTTGCTGCGTCGCCGCCGCTGTTGAAGCGCGCGAACGCCCGCGCCTGCAAATCGCGCTGGTCTTCGTCCAGCAGCGCCTGCATCAGCTCGACTTTGCCCTTGGGGAAGTGGCGATAGAGCGTCCCTTTGCCGACGTTCGCCGCCTCCGCCACTGCCGACATCGAGACATTCTCGATCCCCTGCTCGCTGAAGAGCCGCTTGGCGGTGTCGAGCAGCAGCGTGTGGTTTTCCAGCGCGTCGGCGCGTTTCGGGCGACTGTCCGTGCCAAACGTCAGATCGGGCATGACCTCAAACTTTCGTACTCAGAGCCGCCCTATCCTATCACAGAATTGAAACGTGCATTCAAGGCGAATTGAACCGCAAAGACACAACGGACGCGAAGTCAAACTGTGTTGTAGTGACCCTGCGCCCTGTCCGTTCTTTGCGCCCTTCGCGCCTTTGCGGTTCAATTAGGCGGGGTCGCACATCGAGGAGCCTGCGCCATGCCCAACACTGGCGAAACCGTTCATGTCGTCGTCGCGATGGATTTTTCGGATGCCATCATCGAGCGCATCCGCGCAGTTTCGTCTCGCCTGAAGGTCGAGCGCCACTATCCCGATGTGCCGGACAAGGTCTGGGAGAATGCCGAAGTGTTGTACACGCTGCGCCATTTCCCCGATCCGGCGCAGGCGTCGCGTCTGCGTTGGATTCAGATGCATACGGCGGGCATTGACCACGCCATCGACCAACCGATCATGAAGGCGCAGGATGTCGAAGTCACCAACTCCAGCGGCGTCCACGCGGTGCAGACCAGCGAATTCTGCCTGATGATGATGATGGCGTTCGCCTACAAGCTGCCGCACTTGCTGGCGTACCAGGCAGTGCCGGAATGGCCCCGCCGTCCGCACGAGGTGTTCGCGCCGCAGCACCTGCGCGGGCAGACACTCGGTATCGTCGGCTACGGGGCAATCGGGCGCGAGCTGGCGCGGATGGCGGATGCGCTGGGCATGTCGGTGCTGGCAATCAAGCGCAATGTGATGCATCCAGCGGACTATGATACCTACCGCCTGTCCAACACCGGCGATCCAGAGGGCGAAATCCCGCTGCGCATCTATCCGCCAGAGGCGGTGGCGTCCGTCGCGCGCGAATCGGACTTCCTGGTGGTGGTCGCGCCGCTGACGCAAAGCTCACGCGCGTTGATTAATGCCGATGTGCTCGCCGCGATGAAAAAGACCGCCGTGCTGATCAATGTGGCGCGCGGGGCGCTGGTGGACGAGGCGGCGCTGATCTCTGCGCTGGCGGCAAAGCAGATCGCAGGGGCGGCGCTGGACGTGTTTGACGAGGAACCGCTGCCGATCACCAGCCCGCTGTGGAACCTCGACAACGTGATCCTCAGCCCGCATGTGGCGGGCAACAGCGCGCAGTATCATGACAAATGTGCCGATGTCTTCATCGAGAACCTGACGCGCTATCTGGAGAACCGCCCGCTGCTCAACCTCGTGCATCGGGAGCTGGGGTATTGAGGGGAGTCGCCAGGACGCCGCCTCTCCCTGCCAGATGCTCAAGCATCTGGCAAACTGCGCCTCGTGAACGAGGCGCAGGGTGGTCGTGGGGGAGTTGTTCGCCTGCTTTAGCGGGCGCATGGGTTGCCGGATGCTTGAGCATCAATACAGTAGGGATAAGCCCTCACCCCAAACCCGCTTCCGCTCTGCATCCAGCGTCCCGAACGCGGAGTACCGCTGGGAGAGGGGCTTTAAGATCGCCAGGCATGGCGACTCTTCTGGCTCCCCTCTCCTAGCCGCGCGTGGAGGTAGCCGCTTGCAGACTCTTGATGCGCGGCGGTCGGGAGAGGGGCTGGGGGTGAGGGCGAAACGCAACATTGCATGGGGCGCAGGCGGGCAGGTGGGCGGTGAGGGCGACAATCCTTATCTCTACCGTATTGCGCTTGAGCATCCGGCGCGCGACGACCGCGAGCGGTTGAAAACCGCCCGCTACAGGTGGACGACGCCTGCTGCGCAGGCTGGCAATAGGCGCACCGAAAAACCTTGAGTCAGCCTGCGCAGCAGGCGTCGTCGCCCTAGCCTTAGGTTTCCAACCTAAGGCGCGCTCCCCCCATCCCGCTTCGCCCGCAACCGCGCCATCTCCGCGCGGAAGCGTTCGAGATGCGGACTCTGCACCTGCTCGCCCAACGTAATGCAGCGTTCGAAATAACTGACCGCCTGTTCGAGATCGCCGAGCGATTCATGAAGCAATCCGAGATTGAAGCAGGTGACGGCTTCGCCGCCCTTGTCGCTCAGTGCGCGAAGCAGCGGTAGCGCCTGCTCGTAGTAATCGCGCGCCTTCTGCTTGTCGCCCAGGTCATCCCAGACCATGCCGATATTGTTGAGCGTCGTCGCTTCTCCGCTCTTATTGCCGACCGCACGACGCAGCGGCAGCGCCTGATGGTAGTAGTCGAGCGCCTTATCCTTTTCGCCCAGGCCATACCAGACCCCGCCGATATTGTTGAGCGTCCTCGCTTCGCCGTCCTTGTCGCCGACCGCACGACGCAGCGGCAGCGCCTGCTCATAGTAGTCGAGCGCATTCTGAGGCTCGCCAAGTTCAATCCACACATCGCCGATATTATTGAGCGTCTTCGCTTCACCAACCTTGTTACCAACTACCTGTACCACCAGCAGCGCCTGCTTGAAGTAATCGAGCGCCTGCTGTTTGTCGCCCAGAGCAGACCAGATTGTGCCGATGTTGTTGAGCGTCGCAGCCTCCCCGCCTTTGTCGCCGACATCGCGCAGGAGCGGTATCGCCTGATTGAAGTAATCGAGCGCCTTTTGCTTGTCACCCAAGTGGGACCATACCAGACCGATGTTATTGAACGATGTCGCTTCTCCACCCTTGTCATTGTTCGCGCGATAAAGGGTCAACGATTGGTTGTAGAAGCCCAGCGCTTTGTGCTGGTCGCCCAGGTCAGCCCAGACACCACCAAGATTGTTAAGTATGGTCGCTTCTCCGCGTTTATCATTGAAAGCGCGACGGATCATTAGCGCTTGCCCATAGGAAGCAAGGGCAGACTCCATGTCGCCATAAACATGGGCTTGCAAACCTATCGAGCTGAAGAAGTTCGCCTTCTTCGCTCGATACTCCTCACCCAGCGCCTGCGCTGCCGCCAATCCCATCTCCAGCCAGGCAGCGCGTCTGACTTCGCGCCGCATAGCGAGGTAGTTTCTGATATTGCTTGCGAATGCGACGGCGCGCTTGTGCAGGTCGGCGGTCGGCGCGGTGGCGAGCCGTTCGACCAGCAGATCGCCGACGGCGGTGATGTTGTCGCTGTCGCGTTCGACGGTCGCCGCCCACTCCTCTGGCGGAACGCTGAGGAACTGCGCGGCGGCTTCTGTGTAGTGATCGACGAAAAGGAGGAAGGCGTCCTCGTCGTGGTGCACCGCCAGCCGCACCACCTCCTCGACCCGCCAGCGTTCCTCGCCCACGTCGCGCAAAAAGCGCCAGCCCCGCAGCGTCGTCAGCGCGTCGTCCAGGTCGTCCTCATCGACCCTCTCGTGCTGGCGCAGATAGAGCGCGGCGTGGCGGTCGAAGCTGCCCGGCATGATGCACAGCCGTGCCAGCAGCGCGCGCGCCGCCGCTCCGTCGTGTGCCTGCGCTTCCATCTGGTCGAGCGTGCGCGTGATCATCTCGTCCAGCGCCGCCTGCACATCGTGGCTCTTCAGGTCGCGCAGCATGCGCAGCACGCGCGCCCGCCCGCCCGTCTGCACCGGGATCTGCGTCACTGCCCATTCGATCAGGCGGGGATACAGGCGCGCCGCCGTTGCCAGCTCGGTCGCCTCGTCCGCGCTCAGGGCGATTTGCTCGGCGGCGGCGAAATCGAGCGCGATCTGCGCGGCGGTCGCCTCGTCCAGCGCCGTCGGCACGATCTCGCGGCGCGGCTTCAGCTCGTTCCAGGGCGCGCGCGCCGTCAGGATTACGGGCGCGCCCGCCTCGATCAGCGCATAGAGGAGTTCGCGGTAGTCGTCGCGCCGCGCGCCCTGCGCTACGTCCTCCGCGTTATCGACGACGACCAGCGCGGGGCGTCGGCTGAACGCCGCCAGCAGCGCCGCGCGCGGCGTATCCGCTTTCATGCCGACATGCTCCGCCAGCCCGATCAGCAGGTCGCTCGCCGTCGTGTTCGCAGTGCAGCGGTGCCAGAGCGCGCCGGTCGGGTGTTCGAGCGCCACCTCCGCCGCCAGGCGTGATTTTCCCGTGCCGCCTGTGCCCGTCACCTGGACGACATGCGCGCCCAGGCTTGCGCGCAGGCGTTCCAGGTCGTCCGCGCGCCCACGCAGCGGGTTGGTGTCGATGTAGGGCAGCGTCAGGCGCAGCGCGGCGCGCCCGGTGAACTTCGCCCGCACGACTTCCGGCGCGCCTTCGCGCTTTTCGCCGCGCAGCGTGCTCAGGAGCAGCGCCATCCCTGCCTCGAAATCGTGGACGAGATCGGCGTACTGGATCTGCTTGATGTAGAGCCAGACATCCTTCGGCTCCACCTCGCGCAGGCGCAGCACGTAGAGCGGCTTCTCCAGTTCGCGGGCGAGCAGGCACTCGCTGCCGCAGATTTCGCTCGCCAGCCCTTCGCCGCTCATGACGAAGAGCGCCGCCGCGCAATCGACCAGGGCGGCGCGGATGGCGGCATCCCAAGAGGGCGCGCCGGGGGTGATGCCCTGGCGATGATCGACCCACGAGTCATAGCCCCCCGCTTGCAGCGCCTCGGCGATGCGGTCGATGTCGGCGTCGTCGCGGCTGCTGTGGCTGATGAAGATCGTCTGCGCCATCGGGCATTCTCCCGTGTGTGGATCATTATCGGATCACGACGGGGAATTGTAGCGCGATGTTGTACTCAGTTATACCTATCCGAGAACCTCACCCCGCCAAAGATGCCTCATGCGCAACGTGTTTACCCCTCTCCGTTTACGGAGAGGGGACGGGGGTGAGGTTCTGGAATCAGGCAGAATCCAGCTACCCAAACAGGTAGTTACGAATATCCTTTACACCTCTTGACCCGCATTGAACCTTGTGCTATGCTTTTTTTCGTTGTCGGCTTAGACCATAAAGGAGGTGATCGTGAATTGTCGCAGTCATATGGGGGTGCGCCCTTCCTAGCGCCTCACGAGTCTCTCTGTAGTGAGCGCGTCGCACTTAGGCGGCGCAACTCCTAGACAGCAAAAGCACGCCCTCGGCTTCGTCCGGGGGCGTCGCTTTTTATATCAGTGATGAGTAACGAGTGACGAGTGCTGTGTTTATCAGTGCGAGGTGCGAAGTGCGTGGTGCGAACAAACGAGAACACTGCGCGTTGGACGCTTTTTCGCACTGCGCACCACGCACCTCGCACCGTTATCAAGCGATGATCTACTCTATCGAATCTCCCGCCTGAGTGATCACGCGCTCGGCGTGTTCGCGCAGCAGCACGCGCCGCGTCTCGTCCGTGCCCCTGCTGGCGAAATAACGGTCGAGCAGTTCCAGGTCGGTCAATCCTTCCGGGCTGTCGCCGAGCCGCGCCCGCGCAGGCTCATCCACCTCTTTGCGAATCGCCGCGATAAAGCTGACGCCCGCCCGGCGCAGCGCGTCTCGGACGATGCCTTCATTCAGCTTTGCTTCGACCTCCGGCGTCAACTGGAGGATCAGGCGCACGACCGCCTCATGCAGTTGATGCGCGTTGATCGTATCCACAACCTCGGCGGTCGGGGACTCCGACGTGCGTAAGTCGATCTCCAGCGTGACGAATGGTCGGGCGGGGAGCTGGATGAATTCGTACTGAGCCGTGCCGTCCGCCAGTTCCACCCAGCAAAAGCCCTTCGGATCGCTTTCCTCGCCAAAGTCGATACGCTCCATGCTGCCGCTGTAGACGACCGGGGGCAAGCCCGCGCTGCGTTTGGCGGTCAGGTTCTGGTGCTTGTGGATGTGCCCCAGGGCGACATAACTCCAGCGCGGGTCGGCGACCGACGACGGCAGCACCTGCACATCACGCCCCAGCATGATGCCGCGCTCGCTGCCCGTGACCGCGCCGCTGACGGTGAAGTGCCCGGTCAGCACGCGCGGCATGTCGTGTTCGCCCGCTTCTTCCGCCAGCGTATCGAGGATGCGGGTCAGTTCCTTTTGCAGCAGCACGTCGATGTCGGCAATCGTCAGCCCGGCGGTGCGCTCGTCGGTCAGGATGCGCGAGCGGATCGGGTACGGCGCTGCGCCGACGGCGACGGGACCGCGCCGAGTCTCCACGATATGCAGGCGATAGTCGTCGGCGACGATCACGTTGGGCACGGCGAGCGTATCGTATATTTCGATAGACGACGCCTTAAGCTGCGTCGGCGGCATATCGTGGTTGCCGACCAGCATCACCAGCGGGGCAAGCCGCGAGAGTTCACGCACACGGTGGGCGAATTCGCGCTGGTAGGTTGGGTTGGGCTGGCGTGTCTTGAAGGCATCGCCCGCAAAGATCGTGAGATCGACCTCGTGTTCGGCAGCGTAGGCGATCATCTCGTCCATGCGGCGCAGGAAATCGCGGACGCGGCTGCTGAAGCCGGTCTCCGGGTCGAACTTGCCGAAGTTTTCCATGCCGACGTGGATATCGGCGAAATGCAGCAGGCGAATGGGTTCAGGCATGAGGAAGTACCCAGTATGTGGGCGGATGGTAAGGCTGCGAGTTTAACACATCTCGCTCCAAACCTTTCGCTACCCACTTTTCAATCCACGCTATAATGCTGGTTGTCAATAACTTGTCAAGACCACCGACCGTATGCGGCGGTTCACACGGCAACCGCTGCGTCCAATATCGGATTACTGCCTGATGAAGTATCGTTCTGTCAAGCTGCTCATCTCCATGACGTTTATCGGGTTGACCGTGCTCGCTCTGGCGCTCAACCTGCCGGACCCATCTGTCGTCGCCGAGTACTCGGGTCCGCTGCTGCTGTTCAGCGTGCTGACGGCGTTCGCGCTGGTCTTCGCGGCGGCGCTGCTGCAAGGCGAACTCAGCGCCGCACACGCAGTCGGCGTCATGGCGGCGTTGTCGCTGCCTGCCAATGCCCTGGGCACAAGCGTCTGGGCAATCGCGGTCGGCGCGGCAATGGGTGGCAGCATTATTGCCCTGCTCGGCAACCATCGGCTGCCCGGACAGCGCGCGGATGAGCGCAGCCTGCGCACCATTCTGCTGCTGGTTGCGCGCGTCACCCTCAGCTTTGTTGTCACGACAGAGTTTTATCTGATGGTTGGCGGGCAGCTTCCCATTCGCCTCGCCAGCTTCAACGATTTGCTCGTCATCATCGCCTTCTGTGCCGCGTATACGTCGTTTTATCTGCTGCTGTTTTTCCTGGAGATCTATGGGCGCGCATACGGGCTGCGCCGCATCATCCGCTTCAATCTGCCGGAAATCGTCTCGGCGTTGGGGCTGCCGCTGCCGCTCGCAGTCCTGGGGGCGCACATCTTCAACACGCTGAGCGTCGTCGCCTTTGCCATCTGCATGGTCGGGCTGGCGCTGGCGATCCTCTCGCCCAATATCATCAGCCGCACACAAAAGCAGCTTCGCAAGCAGATCGAGGAATTGAGTTCGCTTTCGGTGATGAGCCAGGCGATCCGCGCCAACTACGAGTATCGCGCGCTGATGAATATGGTCTACGTCCAGGTCTCGAACCTGCTGGACACCGACAATTTCGCCGTCGCGCTGTTTCGTCCGGAAGAAGGCTTGGTGGAATACCCGCTGGTCATCCGCGATGGCGTGATGGTCGAACAGCCCGCGCAATCCCTGGTGCGCAACTCGCCCGTTGCCCGTGTGCTGGATACCCAGCTTCCGCTGCTCCTCGGTCGTGATGCCCAGAAAGAAGGCTGGGTGCGCGGGCTCGCCGTCCCGGAAGGCGTGTATTCGTGGTTGGGCGTGCCGCTCCAGGCAGGCGGAAGTCTGTATGGTGCGATGATCGTCACCTCGTCGAACGCTAACCGCATCTTTACGTCGGATGACCTTCGGTTGCTCAACATTGTCGCCGCCAGTGCAAGTGTGGCTCTGGAGAATAGCGTCTTGTACGAACGTCAAATCGCGCGTGCTCAACGCCTGAGCCTGCTCAACAGCATCGTTGCCCAGCTCACCGAATCGCTCTCATCCGACGCCATCCTCGACACCGTGGTCGATAAGGCGACCGAGTTTTCTGGCGCGACTGGCGTCGCCGTGCTTCTCCAGGACGCCGAAGTCATGCGCGAGGCAAATCGGGATGTCCTGACGCTGGCTCGCAGTATGCATGTGTCGCCCCATGTCGCCGCTCGACTGCCGGGGTGGGTTGGCGACGCGCGCCAGCCGCTGGTCGTCGTCATCGGCGGCTCGCGCGAGGCGGGTCGCCCGGAAATGCGTGAACAGCTCGCGCGCGATCAGATCGCAGCGTGGATGGAACTGCCGATGATCGTCGCCAGCCATCGGATTGGCGTCCTTGTCCTCTTCTTTAGTGAACCTCGCTCCTTCGACGACGAAGATACCGAACTTCTGCGCGCTTTTGCGACGCAGGCGGGGCAAAGCATCCGCAACGCAGGCGAGTACGCGCGTACGGACGAAGCGCTCTCGCGCCGCGTGGGGCAGTTGATGGCGCTCGCGTCGGTCAGTCACGAACTGACCGCCACAGTCAATCAGACGCAGATTTGCACCATGGTCTTGCAGTTTGCCCTCAATGCCACCTATACACATATCGGCACCGTCATGCTGAAGGATGACCTGGGCGAACTCGACGTGCTGGCGCAGGCAGGCTATCACCCTCTGGAAAGCGTTTCCCGACGCGATCTGCTTCGTCAGTGGGTGACTTTGGAGGCGCTGCGGACGGGCGAACCGGTCTTCGTCCCCGATCTGTCAAGTCGATCAGACATCAAGCCGTTGATGCCGTCGCTCAAGGCGCAGCTTGCCGCCCCGATTGTCCGCGCGGGCGAGATCATCGGCGTGATCACGGTCGAGAGCGAAAAACTGGGCGCATTTCCCCAGGAGGACAAGGAGTTCGTCCAGCAGCTTTCCGACCAGGCGGTCATCGCCATCGACAATGCGCGGCTGTTCCAGGACATCACCGAGACGCGCGACCGAATTCAGCTCATCATCGACAACATGAGTGAGCCGATGATGCTGATCGACCGCGCGGGTAAGATCAGTATGGCAAATCCGCATGTCGATCGGTTGGGGCTGCATATTGACCTGGTCCGCAATCAGACGGTTGAATCGCTGCTGTCGTATCCCGGCTTCCAGTTTGCGGAGAAGCTTGGCTTCCGAACGGCGGACGAAGTGAAAAGCACGCTGCGCGGTCTCGGCAAGCCATTGGTGCCGCATTACCCGTCCAGTTCTTTCCGGATTGAGACCAGCGGCGAACCGACTTACTTCCAGCGCAACATCCTGCCCGTGCGTGGCGCGGATGGGACGACGGTGGGGATGTTGTTCGTCTATTATGACCAGACCGAGACGCGCAAGCTGGCGCAGGCGCGTGAAGACTTTGCCCGCATGATCATCCACGACCTGCGCGGACCGCTGACGGCGGTGACGACCAGCCTCAAGCTGATGAACGACATCATCCCGGAGGACAGCGAATACAAGACGGTTGTGGAAACCAGCAGTACTGCCGGACGCCGCGCCATTAAGAAACTCCTCAACCGCGTCGATTCGCTGCTGGATGTGGCGAAAATGGAAAGCGGGCAGTTGGAACTGGATACACAGCCTGCCGAACTGGCGACCATGATCGACAGTGCCTGTGTCGAACTCAGCCCGCTCGCCCACGAGCTGAGCGTCGAGGTGCGTTCGGAAATCCCGGATGGCTTCACACTGATGGATGTTGATACCGATAAGGTAGAGCGTGTGCTGTTGAACATGCTGGATAACGCGCTGAAGTTCAGCCCGGAAGGCGGCGTCGTGACGATGCGCGCGCATCCGCCTGGGACTCGCGGCGCGCCTCCCAACTTCACGCGAATCGAGGTCATCGACCAGGGACCCGGCGTGCCAGAAGCCGCACGGGCGACGCTCTTTGACCGCTTCGTGCAGGTGCAGGGGCGTAGTGGTCGGCGGCGTGGCAGCGGACTGGGGCTGACCTTTTGCCGCCTCGTCATTGAGGCGCACGGCGGCAAGATCTGGATCGAAGACAATCCGGAGGGTGGATCGCTGTTCGCGTTCACGCTGCCGACGTTCGACGAGGCGAAGAACCGACTGGACTAATCCGGATCGTGTGCGCCCAGGATCGGGCGCACACGATCCGTGCGCACACACCGGATCGTGTGCGCACACATAGGACGGGCGCACACATGGGTGCGCCCCTACTTTTGCGTGTTTTTGGTTCCCCACCTACAATGGAATTTGTGCCGCTGGATTGATCTGCCTGTGTCGGTGTGGCAAAGGATTCCCTTCGTGTCTACGGAACCACGTCAGTTTCAAATCTATCTCCCTGGTTTGCTGCGCGTCCTTGCCGAAAGTCTGTATTCGGATGAGCGGGTCGCCATCCGCGAGCTGCTGCAAAACGCCCACGATAGTTGTGTCCGCCGCGCTGTCGAAGACAAGGCGAATGACCAGCGCCCACGCATCACCGTCAGTGTGGATGCAAAGCGGCGTGTGATCGCTATCCAGGACAACGGGTCGGGGTTAACGGGTCCCGAAATCGAAGAATATCTTTCGACGATTGGGCGCAGCTATACGCGCCAGCTTGGTGAGAACCTGTCTTTCCTACAGCCGGAGGAAGCCGACCGCTTGATCGGGCAGTTCGGGTTGGGTTTCCTGAGCGCCTTCCTGATCGCGGAAGAAGTAGTGTTGACCACGCGCTCGTTTCGCCCGGACAGCACCACACTGCAATGGCGCTCGAAAGGCGACATCAACTACTTCGTCACGCCAGCGGCGGAGGAACGGGCAGTCGGTACCCAGGTGGAGGTGTTTCTCAAACCGACGGTGACGTACCTGCTGGAACGCGATAACCTGGCGAAAGCGATTCGCACCTACGCCAACTTCCTCCCGATCCCCATTCACATCGCGGGCGATTGGCGTCCGCTCAATGTCATGGTGCAGCCCTGGGATGCTGAAGACCCGGACGCAGCGATCCAGACGTATATCGAGCAGAAGTACGGGTTTCATAACCCACTTTATGTGCTCAAGCTCAAACCGCACACCATCGACCTGGGTCATGACACGATGGAGATCCCGCTCGGCGGCTTTCTGTTCATCCCGCCGGGGACGGTTGCCTCGCTGCACGAGTACGGCGACCTGGATGTCTACATCCGCCACATGTTCATTTGCGAGGCAGTCAAGGAACTGCTGCCGCCCTGGGCGCGCTTCGTCAGCGGCGTGATCGACTGCCCACAGCTTCAGCCGACCGCATCACGCGAACAGATCCAGCGCGACGAGAACTATCTGCTGGTGCAGCGCGCGCTCGACGAGCAGTTGGGAGGTGGGCTGGCGAAGCTGGCGGTCGAGAACCCACCCGTCTGGCGGCAGGTAGTGGACAGCCACCGCGACGTGATGATTGGCTGGGCGGTCAAGTCGCCGGAGTTCTTCGAGCAGATCCGCGACATCATCGCCTTCCGCACCACGCGCGGCATGATGACGCTGAAGGACTATCTGACGCTGACTGATGGGACGCTCTATTACAGCAGCCGCCCGGCGGGTGCGCTGCAAGACCAGGTCCTGAGCGAAGGCTTTGGCAAGCCCGTTATTGATGCCTCATACTTTGCCGAACCCGCTTTTCTGACTGAGTACGCACAGCGCAGCGATGGGGTGCGTGCGGTCGCGCTCGACAGCGAAGGCTCCGGCGAACTGCTCGCGCCCGCGTCGTCGTCGGATTTCGCCGCGCTGCTCACTTACTTCGCCGCGCGCGATGTCAAGGCGTCGGTGGTGGTCTTCACGCCGTCGCACCTGCCCGCGGTCATGATCTATCCCAAGAACGCCGAAGTCGTGCGCGATGCCCGTGAGGCGCTGGACAACGATACGATTGCGCCGCCCTTCAGCGACCTGATCGCCGATTTCCTGCGCAGCCAGGAGGCACACGATGTGGCGGCGGGCACGCTGCATCTCAATGCCGCCAGCCCGCTGATCGAGAAGCTGGCGCGGATGCCAGCAGGCGGGGAGCGCGACGCTGCGCTCGACCTGATCTACAGCTTTGCGCGGCTCTTCAGCGGGCGAATGCTCGATATGAAGGTTGCGTCGGATGTCTACACCTCGTTCACGCGGGCTGTCGATACCCTGGTGACGAGTCATGCGTAGTGTAAAGGCGCGCCCCGTTCGTCGTAGGGGCATGGTACGCCATGCCCATGCTGGTGAGGTGACCCATGCCACGCATGGTCAATCTGTGGAAATGGTTCGACGATTTCGGCTTTGATGCACATCGCAAAAATGACCCGGCACGAATTCGCCTGCACGGGTACTTCAACCCTGGTTTTGACAGCCGCTTCACCGAGCCTGAGCGCACGCTGTCGTTGTTCACCGAGGGGGCGGAACTGGCGCGGAAGTTGGGCTATCCTTGCTGGGAACTGTTTTACGAGCTGTGGCGCGCCGAAGCGTACATCTTTTATCTTCAGGATTATCGTCAGGGATTAGCGCAGGCGGTTAAGGCGTTTACGATGGCGCAGCAGCCGCATTACCGCGCCTGTCCGTGTGTTGGGCGTGTTTATCGCGCGTTTATGGATATCCACAGCTTCATCGACATGAGCGGCAACCAGGCGCAGGTACTCGCCATGATCGACTACATGGAGGAGAACATCGCGCTTGATGACGATACTGTCCACCTGATCCAGCGGCGGCGCGCCGGGTTGTATTACGAAGAGGAAGACTGGGAGAATGCGCGTATCGAGGTGCTGAAATTCCTCGACCTCGTGCGCGGCAACGCTTACCGCGAGGCGACCGCCTACAGCTTTCTGTATTGGGTGGAGTTTCGTCAGAAGCGCTTCGACGCGGCATATGAATACATCTGCATGAGTGAGGTAGCAGCCCGGCGTGCGAGCGATGATCGGACAATAGGCTTTGCGCTGCTGGCGCAGGCACTCTACCTGCTGCGCCGGGGCGATGGCAGCGACGCGGCGTGGCGCTTTGAGCAGGGGATGGCACATTACGCGCGTATTGCGGTCAAGCCGCGCGGCGGTTTCTATCATATCGTCAGTGCCTACTATGAGGAGGTTGGCGATTCTGCAAAGGCATTGGAATACCTGGAACGCGACTTGACCGAAGAGATGATGATTGGCAGCGCGCCTGGGATTGCGGAAAGCCGCCTGGGGCGCTGTCGTTTATTCGGGCGGCTGGGGCTGCCGATTGACGCGGAACTGGCGGCAGCGCGCGAAGCGGCGCGCGCGCTTAAGAAGCCGGATCGCATCATGAGCAAGCTGGAACGTGTTGCTGCTGGAGATTACTCGGAGGATTGAAGGGCAATGCCGCGATTTGTCGATTTGTGGCGCTGGTTCGACGGCTTTGGCATGGAGGCGCGACGACTGCGTGACCCCGTGCGCATGAAGCTGCATGGTGAGTTCCGGCGCGGTTGGGAATACCTGCGCAAAGAGCCATCGTTCGCGGCGGACATCTTCCAGGGCGCGGCGGTGCTTGCCCGGCAGTTGGGCTATCCCTGCTGGGAACTCTTCTACGAGTACTGGTCGTGCGAGGCATATGCGTTTTATCAGCGCGACATGAACCGCGCGCGACAGCAGGCGGTCAAGGCGTTTATCATGGCGCAGCAGCCGCACTACGCAACGTGCGCGGTGGTGGGGCGCGTCTACCGCATGTTCGTCGATATTTACTCGGTCACGGATAACCTCGGTTATCTCGACGAGATTTCCGCGATGAACAGCTATATGGAAGCACATGTGCCGATGGACGAGGACACCTATCATCTCGTCAAGTGGCGGCAGTCGGGCATCTATTACGATCTCGACCAGTGGGAAGAAGCGCGCGTGCAGACCCTTAAGTATATTGACCTGGTGCGCGGTCACGCCTACCGCGAAACAGACGGTTTCCAGATGTTGCATCGCATCGCCTGCCACCAGCGGGATTTCCCGACCGGATTTGGCTATATTGTGCAGAGCGAGGACGCCGCACGCATATCCGGGCGCGAGCAGGATGTGGCGTATGCGCAGGTGGCGCAGGCGGTCTATAAGCGGCGTGAAGGCGATCATCACGCGGCGGCGGCGCTGGTTGGACTGGGAGCGCGCTTCTACGAAGAATCAAACCTGACGGCGGATAACTGGTACTATGACTCGCTGTGCGAATACTACGAGCTGTGTGACAACGCAGAACAGGCGCTGGCGGAGCGCGACGTGCAGCTTCGACTGTTGGAGAAGCTGGGCGGGCAGGCGGCGCTGATGGACTGCCGGCTGAAGCGTGCGCGGCTGAAGGGGCGCATGGGACTGCCCTTCGATGACGAGATGGTGGCGGCGCGGGCGCTGGTGACGGAGTTCCGCAAGCCGGAACGCCATCTCGCCAAGCTGGACAAAGTTGCGGCGGGCGATTATGCCGATGAATAGGAGACCCCATTGAACCTGCGCACACTGCCCTCATTCATCTGGGTCATCCTGATCGTCCTCGGCATCGTCGCCGTGATCGCGCTGATCAACGGCGCCTTCTTCGGCTTCACGCAAATCGAGGGCTTAGGCTCGATCCTGCTGCTGGTCGGCGGCTGGGTCGGCATCCGCATCCTGACGGAGCGCTATCACGCGAAGAACCAGCGGCGTCGCCCGCTGGATGACGCGCAGAAGCTCGCCAACAATATCGCCGTCGCGCTCGGCATCCTCTCGTTCGCGTTTGCGGGGTTTGCGCTCGACCAGCCCGGCAACGCTCTCTACAACCTGCCGATCCAGTGGGCATTCTGCCCGGCGGGGACGCAGCTCGCACGCAAGGCGGACATCTCCAATCCACGCCCCGGCACAACCGTGATCGTGCAGCAGTTCGACTGCCTGGATGCGGCAGGGGCAGTGGTCCAGGAAGTGCCGATCTGGGGCGCGATGCTCATCCGCTTCGTCGAGTATGTGCTGCTCGGCTATCTGCTGCTGTGGCTGAACGGCGTGTATACGCGGTGGCGCGCGGCGCAGGCAGGATGAGCGCGCCTGCACCCGCATTGACCGCCGTATCCCAGTCGCTTTGATCGAGGCTACCCCCTGCCGACGTCCTGTTCGTTTTGCGGCGGGATGACGGAGCCTGTGACCAGTGCCTCGAACGCTGCGCCCGGCACCGTCTTGAGCTGCCTCAGGTCTTCGTCGTCCCAACGCGGGTCGCTTGCGCCGGTGATGAACCAGCTTGTCCCGTTATCCGCCAGGATCATGCCGTAGATTTTGAGCGCCTCCAGCACCACGCGCGCCTGCCCGGTGTAAGCGGACGTGTCGAAGTCGGCGCGCAGCCGCATCCGCAAGCCCATCGGCGGCAGGGTCGGGTCGTCGCTGCTGCTGGCGAAGTGCGTCGCGGGCGGGATGAAGCCGCGCTTCGTCCGCTCGACCGTGAAGCGCAGCGCATGGCGGATCTCGCCTGCCGCCACCTCGTCATAGCGCACCAAGCCCGCGAAGATCGGCAGCCCGGCGGCGTCCGCGCTTGACCAGTAGGTCGGACGCAGGCGGTTGGAGAGCAGGTCGAAGACCGCGCCCGACGACGCATTCCATCCTTCTCCGTTCCACTCGGCATTGTAGAGTTCGTACAACATGCAGTTGTCGCCATCCACCGTGATGACATGGCGGTCCCCGCCGTTTTCGACGGGCGCGTCAGGCGGGATGGGATATGGTCCCGGATCGCTCTCGTCGCCATAGTCAATGAACGTAATCGGCACGCGCGGCTGATCCGCCCCGACGACGACGTAGGGCAATCCGTACTCACCGCCGCCGCCGAAATCGGGGTGCAGGAACTCGTTCCCGCCCGCGCTGATGCTGGCGATGTACGTCTCGCTCATTGGGTCAACGGGCAGCCCGCGCACATCCCAGTTCCAGGGGTTATCCGCCGGGAAGACCGGGCAGTTGCCGACGGTCGGCGGCGTCGTGTAGGTTGCAGGTTGGGCGTTTGCGATGGAGACAGTCAGCGTCACCATCATAATGAGGTAGAGGTGGCGTGCGATAAATCGCCTTGATTGAACGCGTTTCATGGACTCTGACCTACCCTTTCGCGTGAGTACTCCCCGCATCATGATCCGGAATCACACGCTCCAGGGTGCGCAGCGCGGGGATCAACCCTCCCAGTATAGCAGTGATCCCCAGCAGCGCGCCGCTGAAGACGAACAGCAGCGCCATGCCCGCGCCGTCGCCCACGCCAACAAGACTGCCGAAGGTCGCGGCGAGCCAGCTTTGCGAGCGCATGGCGGGTTCCAGCACGTTATCCGCCAGCGCAGCGGCGAGGATGCTGGCGGTCGGCTCTGCAAAGCCGATGATGAAGCCGATGGTGGCGAAGATACGCCCCTGGGCGGCTGGCGCGACCTTCGACTGCCAGATTCCGCGATGCGAGCTGATCAGCAGCGGGATAAAGCATTCGAGCGCGAAACCTGCGATCAACCACACCATCAGCCCCTGACCCAAGCCCATCAGCGCATCGCCAAAGATGCCCGTGAGCGCGATCGCGACGAGCAGCCCGTACACGCGCCGTTTCGCTCCGCCCCACACGCTCAGGAGCACCCCGCCGACGATGCCGCCAATTCCCATGACCGCCTGCACGATGCCGAGTGTGCTTTCGCTGCCGCCGCTGCGCGCCAGGATCATCGGCGCAAGCAGGGTGTAGCCCATCGCCTCTATCGCGCCAAAGAGGAACAGCACGATCAGCAGCGCGCGTAGTGGAGGGCGGCTGAAGATGTAGCGGAAGCCGAACGTGATCTGGCGAAGGATGCCGCCCGCGGTTGCCTCCGGATCGGCGGCGCTGTCGCGGATGTTGGGGATGCGCCTGATGGCGATGGTCGAGACGGCGACCAGGAAGGTGATGATGTCGACGGTCAGGATGCCCTGCACGCCGATGAGCGGGATGAGCACGCCCGCCAGCAGCGGCGCACCGACCAGTGCGACATACTCCGCCAGCGACATCATGCCGTTTGCGCGATTCAACTGCTCTTTCTCGACCAGCGACGACAGCGTGCTGGAGAAGGCGAGCCACTGGAAGGTGTTGCAGATGCCGCCGACTGCCGCCGCAAGGTAAATCTGCCAGAGCTGCGCGCCGCCGGTCGCCATGAAGAGGAAGAGCAGCCCCGTCGCGCTGGCGGAGCCAAGATCGGCGAGCAGGAGGGTGCGCTTGCGATCCCATCGATCGACCAGCACGCCCGCCAACAGGCTGACGAGCGCGGCGGGCACGGCGGCGAAGACGCCGATCAGCACGACTGGGGTCGCTTCTTCCGTGAGCTGCCAGACGTAAATCGTTAGGGCGAAGCGCGTCATGGCGCTGCCGAGCAGCGAGACGAGCTGCCCAAACCAGACGCGAACGAAGGCGCTGAACGGGCGTGATTCGACGGTCATTTAGCACTCATTGCGGTAGACTGCTAGAAATTGCGGCGAATCTAGCGCGCAGTCTGGTCTGAGTCAAGCTTGAATTGGCACTCTATTTTTTAGAGCGCTAAATTGACCATGTCCTTTGAGAAATTGGTTTAGAGTCGACGCTCAACCATCAAGGTCGTCCAGCAGATCTTGAACAGGGCGACCTTTGCCCGCCAGCGCTTCGCGCATTCCCTGCTGAATGCTTTGGATGATTTCCGGTGGCGTGGAACCATCGTCACCATCCGGCAAGCCAAGGTCATCATGCTCCTTCCCCAGCGCCGCGACCTCATCGTGGCGGAAGCAGTCGAGCGTATGATCGTTGACCATGCCAACTGCCTGCATCATCGCGTAGCAGATTGTCGGACCGACGAACTTGAAGCCGCGCTTCAGCAGGTCTTTGCTGATCGTTTGCGAAAGCGGCGTCTCGGCGGGGATCTCGCTCAGACTGTGCCAGCGATTCTGGATTGGCACGCCATCGACATAGCGCCACAGATAGGCGTCGAACGAGCCGAATTCCTCCTGCACGCGCAGAACCGCCTGCGCATTGCCAATCGACGCGGCGATCTTGGCGCGGTTGCGCACGATGCCCGCGTTCGCCAGCAGCGCCGCGACCTTCGCGTCGTCATAGCGCGCCACAACTGCCGGGTCGAACCCGTCGTATGCCGCGCGGTAGTTGTCGCGCTTGCGCAGGATGGTAATCCAGCTCAAGCCCGCCTGCGCGCCCTCCAGGCAGATGCGCTCGAACAGCGCGGCGTCGTTCCCGCGCAGCGGTACAGCCCATTCCTCGTCGTGATAGCGCACGTAGAGCGCGTCGTTCAAGTTGACCCAGGCGCAGCGACTCATCATTCATCACCTCATCATCTGTGTTTCATCCGCCAGTACGATGTGTATCTCGAACGAAAACGTTATGATTAACGATACATCACGTTAGGGGCGACTGCATGGCGACCCATTACGACGGCACTGAGGAGCAGACCCGTGCGCTCAATGCCTTCATTAAGTTATTCCGTGCCTCTGCTTCGGTCAGCTCGCGCATCAATGCCCACCTGAACGATTATCATCTCACGCCCAGTCAGTTCGGCGTGTTGGAAAGCCTTTATCACCTGGGAACGTTGTATCAGGCGCAGATCGCCGAGAAGATCCTCAAGACGACGGGCAATGTCACCCATGTCATCGACCACCTGGAAGCGCGTGGCTTGGTCTTACGAGAGCGCAGCGGTGAAGACCGCCGCTATATCGCCGTGCATCTGACCGATGCGGGTCGTACGATGGTCGAGCGCGTCTTGCCCACCCACATCACGGGCGTGGTGGAAGCGTTCGCCTGCCTGTCGCCCGGCGAGCAGGAAGAATTGGCGCGATTGTGCAAGAAAGTCGGCATGGGGAGTGAGTAGAACAGGGATCTCTTATAAGTCTGTTTTGCTGCGCTGATGCGATTCTTATGCCAGTAAACTTTAATAAATCAATAGTTGAATGCTAAAGTAATCGAAAGGCACGTTCCGATGGAGCGCATTCAGGGACTTCATCACGTCACGGTGATGGCGAGCGAACCGCAGGCAAATGTCGATTTCTACCACCGCGTCCTCGGTCAGCGGCTGATCAAGACGACGGTCAACTTTGATGACCCCGGCACTTATCACTTCTACTACGCGGACAAGGTCGGCACGCCGGGCACGGTGATGACGTTCTTTCCCTGGCGCGGGCTGAAGCGCGGGCGGGTAGGCAACGGCGAGACGGCGGCAGTCGCCTACAACATCCCGTCCGGCTCCATTGGCTATTGGCGCGACCGCCTGCAAGGGTACGGCGTGCTGACCGAGCAGCCTTTCGAGCGTTGGGGCAGCATGGTCGTCCCCTTTGCCGACCCCGACGGGCTGCGTCTGGAGCTGGTCGCCAACGATGCGCCGGCGACGATCCAGCATTGGGCAGAAGGTCCCGTGCCGGAAGCGCACGCCCTGCGTGGCTTTCATGGCGTGACACTCAACGTGACACGGGCGGCGGCGACGGCGCGCGTGCTCGACCTGATGGGCTACGAGATGGCGGGCGTCGATGGCAACCGCACGCGCTTCAAGGGCGCGTCGAACGACATCGGCTTGTATATCGACCTGCTTGAACGCCCCGGCGAAGCCCAGGGGCAGCTTGGCGCGGGCACGGTGCATCACATCGCCTTCCGCACGGTCGATGACAGCGAACAGTTGGAATATCTGGAAAAGTTCTCGCGCGCGGGATTGAGCGTATCCCCTGTGCGCGACCGCCAGTACTTCCACTCGATCTACTTCCGCGAGCCCAACGGCACGCTGTTCGAGGTGGCGACCGACGCGCCCGGCTTTCTGTATGACGAGCCGGTCGAGACGCTCGGTACGGCGCTCAAGCTGCCATCGTGGTACGAATCGCAGCGGGCAGAAATCTCGGCGGCGCTGCCGAAGTTCGAGATACCGGTCGTGACGACGGATGCGTGAAGAGTAACGAGAATCGGGTGCGTAGTGCGAAAAAGCTGAATTGTTTGTTCGCACCACGCACTACGCACTGCTCATAACGATTGCAGGGATGAGGACGCACAGATGACCGAACGTATCCATGAAAACCAACGCGCCCTGGTAACAGGCGCGCCGTTTGGCGAGGCGACCTCCGCCATGATCCTGCTGCATGGGCGCGGCAGCAGCGCTGAGGACATCGCGGGGCTGGCGGATGTCCTGCCGCGCGAGGGCATGGTGTATATCGCGCCACAGGCGGCGGGCAATACCTGGTATCCCTACCGCTTCATCGAGCCGATCCACGCCAACGAGCCGTATCTGTCGTCGGCGCTGGCGACTGTTGGCGCGCTGGTCGAACATTTGAAGGGGCAGGGCATTGCGGCGGACAAGATCGTGCTGGCGGGCTTTTCGCAGGGGGCATGCCTGGCGGCGGAGTTCGCGGCGCGCCATGCACAGCGCTGGGGCGGGCTGCTGGTCTTCAGCGGCGGGTTGATCGGCAAGGAGATCGATCCGCAGCGCTATCGCGGCTCGTTTGATGGAACGCCGGTCTTCATCGGCTGCGACGCGCAGGACTTTCATATCCCGGTGGCGCGCGTGCAGGAGACGACGGCGCAGCTTCGCGTGCTGGGCGCGGAGGTGACCGAACGCATCTACCAGGGCATGGGGCACACCATCAGCGACGACGAAATCGCGGAGGCACGGAAGAGCGTCGCCCGACTGTAGGAGCAGGATGCACTCTGCGCCATACCCTGCAAGTTGAGCGTTGTTGGTCGCATTTCGTCCGCCCGCAGTTCAAAACTGCGGGCTAAGACTCTCTGCAAAAGCCCGTAAACGGGCTGTGACGGCTTTCGTCAGCCCGTTTACGGGCTTGCAATTCCATTGTCAGGCTGCGGTTTTGAACCGCAGGCGCGCGACCTAAATAAGCTAGGTGATCCCTAACTTGCTGCATAGGGGATTGGAGATTATCCATCCCTCCGTGAACCTTCGTCCCTTCGCCCCTTCGTGTTTCAATGCTTCTGGTTCAAGACTCGACGATCACGCTCCGCAGCCGCGCGACATCCTCATCTCGCCAGCCGAGCGCGCGCAGGTAACCCGCGCTGCCGCCGTACGTCGTATCGAGATGTTCGAGCGTAGCGCGCATGAATTCCGGCTTGGCGTCGAGCAGCTTGACGTACAGCTCCAGCGGCATTGCTGCAGGACGATTCTCGCGCAGCTCGTGCATGAGCGGCTCGATATAAGGCTCCGTCAGTGCGTAGTCGTGGACGATTTCTTCGCGGCTGACCCCTGCCAGGTCGAGCAGCAGCGCGGCGACGAGACCCGTGCGATCTTTGCCCGCCGTGCAGTGGAACAAGACCGCGCCTTCAGACGACAGGATCTCGCTCATCACCATGTGCATCGGTGCCTGACTGCTTTCCAGGATATAGCGATAGACGTCCGTCAGCGAGAGCGGGAACGTCCCCTGCTGGACGCCCGTGCTGGGGCGTGTGACGAAGAGCGAGATATGGCGGTAGATCATGTCTGGTGCGCTGGCGAAGACGTTGGGTGCCTGCGCCACTTCGTCGTCGCGCCGCAGGTCGATGACGGTGCGGATGCCGCGCTCGCGCAGGCGCGCCTGGTCTTCGGCGCTCAGACGATGCAGGCTGTCAGCACGGTAGATTCTGCCCTGCCGCGTGCGCCCGCCGGACGCCGTAGGATAGCCACCGATTTCGCGCACGTTATAGGCGTTTTCCAGCGGGACACGGCGCTGGACGTCAGAGGAGATGTCGATCATTAGCGTAACCCCGATTTCACGAACGAATCAATCACCTGCCGCTGTAACAGCAGATACATCACGAGGATGGGTAGGCTGGCGAGCGTCGCCGCCGCCATCAGCGGTCCCCACAGGTTCATATCGCTGGACATGAACGCCTGCAAGCCGATCTGAACGGTCGAGTTCTCCGGTCGGCTCGTCACCAGCAGGGGCCAGAAGTAATCGTTCCACGACGAGATGAAGAGCAGGACGCCCAACGATGCAATCGAAGCGCGCAGGTTCGGGAACACAACCCGCCACAGAATTCCCCAGCTCCCCGCGCCGTCGATGCGCGCGGCGTCGATCAGCTCCAGCGGGAATGCCTTGAAGCTCTGGAAGAGCAGCAGCACCGCGAATGCCGAGCCAATATTCGGAACGATCAATGCAAAGAGTGTATCACGCCAGCCCAATTGTGTGAGCAGGACGTAATTGGGGATCATGATCGCCTGGAACGGCACCAGCCACGTCAGCGCAAAGAGCGCGTAGAGGATGTTGCGACCTGGGAAGCGCCAGCGCGCGAAGGCGTATGCCGCCAGAACGCTGGTGGTGAGCTGAAATATCGTCTGGGAAACAGCGGTGGCAATGGTGTTCCCCAGCATCCGCGCCATCGGGATAGCGTTCCAAGCGCGTTCGTAGTTCTCGAAGCTCACCTCGCCAGGGATGGGTGCGGGCGAATAGATCTCCCGTTCGGGACGCACGGACGTGATGATCATCCAGTAGATCGGAAAGATCGCCAGGAAGCTGAGGGTGAGCAGCAGCGCGTGGCTGAGATACTGCGGACGCCTGGCGGTTGTTGTCATGGTCATCCATCCTTATGAAGTGCGTGGTGCGCAGTGCGTCGTGCGAACAAGCCGGGTCAGTGCAGGCACGGTTACGTTTTGCATGTTCGCACTTCGCACCACGCACTACGCACTCGATTTCTCATCACCTGTTTTTGCCTAATTGTCATAGAAGGCAAACCGGCTGCTCAGGCGGATGAACAGCAGCGCGATGATGCTGAAGCCGAGGAAGAAGACGGTCGCCGCCGCCGAGCTCCACCCGACTGCGAAACTGCGGAAGCCATAGTTCCAAAGCAGGAAATAGATGTTGGTCGTCGCGTTCAGCGGTCCGCCCTGCGTCAGCACGTTGATGTAGGCGAACGACCACTGCGACGCCAGCAGCAGCGTCAGCATCGTCATGAAGAGAATGGTGGGCGAAAGGAGCGGGATAAGCAGGAAGCGGGTGATCTGCCAGCGCGACGCGCCGTCGATCTGCGCCGCTTCGATGTATTCGCGGTTGATGTTGGTGAGCGCGGCGGAGAAGATCAGCGTGCTGAAGCCGATCAGTTTCCAGCCGGTGATAAAGATGATCGCCCAAATGGCGAGCCGCTCGTCGGTGAAGAAGCGCAGCGGTTCTTCGATGAGGGAGAGGGCTTCGAGCGTATTGTTCAGAATGCCGTTGGTCGGGTGGAGAATCCAGCGCCAGACGACCGCGACGACGACTGGGGCGATGATGACAGGCAGGAAGATCAACATGCGGTAGAGCGTGCGCGCGCGCTTGCCGATGTCCTGCGTCAGAATGGCGACGACCATCGGCAGCACGACCGAGAGCGGCAGGATGCCCAGCATGTAGACGGCGGTGTTGAGGAGCGCGCGGCTCATCTCTGGCAGTGCGAAGAGCTGCGCGTAATTCTGCCAGCCGACGAAGGTTCGCGGCGCGGTTGGCAGCATGTTCCACTGATAGAAGCTGAGTTCGATGGTTTGCAGCAGCGGACGGTAGATCCAGATGCCGACGGCGATCACCGCCGGTAGGAGGTAGAGGTACGGTTCGAGTCGGTTCAGCCAGGTGAGGCTGCTCGAACGGGTTTTCGCTAAAACAGCAGCGCTGCGCGTGGCGGCAGCGGGGTTGAGTGTCAGGCGCGTGTCTCGTTGCATATCGGTCATCCCATTTTAGTGATGGGCGGTGTTTTCGGTGTCTGTAGGGGCAGACCCGTGTGTCTGCCCGTTTTGCGCGGGACGACCCATGGGTCGTCCCGCGTAAAAGCGCGTTCGTAGGGACGAGGCATGCCTCGTCCGCACATTGTCTTGTCTGTTTACGGCATCAACGCCTGGGCGCGCGTCGCCGCATCGGTCATGATGGTCGCCACATCGCCTTCGCTGGTGACGGCGGTCTGCACGGCTTCCAGCAGGATGGTTTCGATCTGACGCCAGTTGGGACCCGGATACGATGCCCAGGGTTCGAGCCGTGTAAGCTGCTCCAGATTGACGAAGATATACGGATTCTCTTCTGCCCATGCCTGAAGATATTCAGGCTCTTCGACAATCGACGGGCGGAGCGTCAGGTAGCCCATCTGGCTGGTGATGATGGTATAACCGCGCTCGCTGGTGACGAACTTCAGGAATTCCCAGGATGCGCGCTGACGTGCCGGGTCGTCCGAGAGGATGAAGAGCGCGCTGCCAGAGTTGACCGGGACGGTCGGCAGGTCGCCAAACTGCGGCATCGGAGCGGCGCGCAGTTCCCAGCCCGCACCTTCGGCGGCATTGCTCATGCCGAAGTGCAGGGCGCTGGTCTGAAGATAGAAGCCAAGCTGCCCGGTGAACATGGTCTCGACCGCCTCACCATCGGTCAGGCGGGTGTGTGCGCCGCTCAGGACAAGATCCTGCCACATCGAAATCGCGCCAATCGCTTCTTCGCTTCCGAAGGCGATCTCGGTGCGGTCATCGTTCATGACGCTGCCGCCATTGCTGTTGATGAGCGACTGGGTCAGCCAATCGAAACCGCCCAAGCCTGCGATGTGGACGCCTTCAAAGTCGGTCGTTTCGGTGATGGTCAGCGAAGCTTCCTTGACCTCTTCCCAGGTCGTCGGCGGGTTTTCCGGGTCGAGACCGGCAGCGCGCAGCACGTCGGCATTGTAGAAGAGGACGGGCGTGCTGAAGGTGAATGCCAAGCCGTAGGTCTGGTCGTTCAACTGACCCAGGCGCAAGCCGTTGGGCGAGAAGCCTTCAAAATGCGCCGCCAGTTCTTCGGCAGGGACGATGCTTTCCAGCGGCACCGCGGCGAAGTTGTTGACGATGAAATCGGTCGCGTCGAAGATGAGCTGCGCGACATCCGGCGGCGTTCCGGCGGCGATGTCCGCCTGGACGCGCGCCGTCATTTCACCGGCGGGCACGGCGACACCTTCGACGATGACGTTCGGGTTCAGTTCCATGAACTCGGCGATGAGTTGTTCGGTGCCGGGACCAAACGTCGCATTGCCGAGGTTGTAGCTGTAGAAGCGGATGGTGACGGTTTCGCCTTCAGGAATGGTCGGGAAGTCCTGGGCGAAGGCGCTGCCGGTGATGAGCAGCGCGACGACGAATACGAGACCAAGGAACAACTTGCGCATTGAACAGATTCTCCTTATCGAAGCACATGACGAAGGAACAGAAGCAGAAAGCACAAGGTTTTTCTGGCGTCCCTGGCGTCCTGGCGGTTGATTCGATGGAACCGCCAGGACGCCAGGGACGCCAAAGAAAAGACATAGAGCGCAAAGGCTTTCGCTTACGAACGGATTTCTTCCGGGATACGTTCGGGATGCTCGGCGATGTCGTGAAGAGACGCGCCGACATGCCAGTGAAGCACCATGGGGTGTTCGCCGGGCATGGGCATCGGCTGCGCAATCAGCTTGCCGTCGCGGATCATGCAGAGGCTGTAGCCGCTGCTGTCGAACATCTTCATGCTCGATGGCGTCGTCGGGTCGAGGTTGAAGGCGCTGCCCGCCAGCGCGACACTCAGCGTGCCCGCGTAGACGCCGATGCTGTTGAAGTGGATGTGACCGGACAGCACGCCGACGATGTCGCTGCCCGCAATGACTTCTGCCAGCGCGTCAGGATTGGTGAGACCGTGATCCTTGAGCAGAGGCATGGTGTTAGGCGTGGGCGGATGATGCAGCACGAGGACGGTGCCGCCGGGGGCGCGTGTAATGAGCTGGTCGCGCAGCCAGGCGAGCTGTGTTTCGTCGATGACGCCTTCAACTTTGCCGGGAATTTGCGAATTCAGAACGATCACGCGCGCATCGCCCACCATCGCCGTGTAGTAGTACGGCTCTTCGGAGGGCGCTTCGCCCAGAAATCCCTCGCGGAAGGGTGCGCGGTGGTCGTGGTTGCCGAGCGCGACGAAGATCGGCACGCCGAACGCTGCGCTCTCTTCGTCGATCAGTGTCTTGAGAAAGCGATAGTCCTCGATATCGCCCTCGTGGGCGAGGTCGCCGCTGATGACGAAGAACGATGGCGCGATGCTGAGGTCGCGCACCGCTGTGAAGATGGCGCGCAGCTTGGCGGTAGTATCCAGGTTGAGGAATGGCTTGCCGGACGGCGCTTTGACGTGGGTATCGGTGATGTGGATGAAATAGGTCGCGGGGCTGGACATAGGCGATTGTCCTTCTGTGAAGCGGTAAACGTTCTCACAGGTACAGTGCACAATAGTGCCCGCGCTTTATGAAGAACGTATAAAATATTGATGGAGATCGATTTAAGAGACGTTTGTATTTGCTCACGCTAATTTGGGCTTCGTCTTGCAATTGGCTCTACATGCGCGCGTTGCGTGCGTGTGCAGCGAACGGCATAATCGGGCGAAATCTTGCCGCCGGGAACTGTATAGTCATGTCACATATCTTCGTCAGCTACAGCAAGCAGAACAAAGATTACGCCTATGGACTGGCGGATTTCTTGCAGACGAACGGCTTCAACGTCTGGATAGACCGCACAGGCATCGAGTATGGCGTGGACTGGTGGGATGCGATTGTCGCGGGGTTGCGCGATTGCGGGGCGTTTCTGGTCATCATGACGCCGGAATCAAAAGCCTCCGAGTGGGTGAAGAAAGAAACCTTCCTGGCATTGCAATGGCGCAAGCCGATGTTCCCGCTCCTGCTCAATGGCGACAACTGGGAGTTGTTCGTGCTGACGCAGTTCGCCAGCGTCGAAGATGGGGGGATGCCCGATGGCGATTTGCTCAAACGGCTGGGCGAGCACGTCACGCCACGCGGCAAAGGCGAAAACAAGTCCCGCCTGACGACCCGAGTGCAGGCAGAAAGCGCACCCCTGCCGCAGCCTTCCTCGCCATCGCGCTTTGATGTCGATGCTGCCATCGACGCCTTTGGCACCGCCTTCCGCGCCCGCAACTGGTCGGAGGCGCTGAATATCCTGGGGCGGATTCGCGCTTCAGGCGAAGACCCAACCCCCTTTGACCCGGACGCCCAGGAACTGCGCGTACAAAGCGAAATCGAGACTGAAAATCGCTTTCGCGAAGAGCAGGCATGGCTTGCCGAGCGTGACAAGCAGTACAAACGACTGCGCGTGATCGAGAGCTACGCCGACCCGGAAACCGTGTGGGCAGCGCTGCAAACCTTCTGGAAAACCTTTCCCGACTATGATCCTGATGAAATCGCAGTTGATGCCCGCCCGCGCCAAATCCTGACGCCAAGCGCAAAGCTCCTGCCCGCCCCCTTTGCCTGGATCGATATTCCCGGCACCATCGGCAAGAATTGGACGGGAAAGCCCTACAAGATCGGCAAATATCCGGTCACCAATGCGCAGTTCAAGCTGTTCGTGGACGCGGGGGGCTATGGCGAGCGCCGCTGGTGGACAGAGGCAGGGTGGGACGCACGCGCCCGAGGTTGGGTGTTGAATGACACGAACTTGAAAGAGACCGGGAAGCCATGGGGCGAGCCGCGCTACTGGCGCGATGGCAAATGGAACGAGGCGGAGCAGCCTGTCGTCGGTGTGTCGTGGTACGAAGCGGTCGCCTACTGCCTGTGGTTGAGCGAGGTGACTGGCGAGACAATCATGCTGCTGACGGAAGAGCAGTGGTGGTATGCCGCACAAGGAGACGATAGCAGAGCGTACCCCTGGGGCAATGATTGGGATTGCCAGAGGTGCAACAACTCGGTTGAACCTTGCGAAAGCGAGGTGACCACACCGGTGCGTGAGTATGAAGGCAAAGGCAATAGTCCCTTCAACGTGATCGATATGGCGGGGAATGTCTGGGAGTGGTGTCTGACCGATACTGATGCAGGCACGAATGATGTGAATAGTCTGGCGGAAACCCGTTTTTTGGGGGGTGGTTCCTGGATTATTGACTATTCAGGCATTTTTCGCTGCGACTTCCGCATCGGGAGTAATCCTTGTGGCAGGAACTTCCACAGAGGTTTCCGCCTTGCCCGCTTGTCATGAGGCGGATGCGGGCGTGGATATGTTGGCGACATGCCCTGAGCGACTTCGCGACTTCTAGTTGCCTGTATAATTGGGATTGTTCAAGGAGTGATTGCATGGTTGATATGCCTGTTGAAAGACACATCGCAGAGCGATTGGAGGCAATTGCCCGCGATGAGAAGCGCCCCGTGAACGATGTGCTGATGGACATGCTGGCGCAATATTCTACGCTCCCGCGCACAGGGCGTAATGATTGGGCGGGACACATGGCACGGTTGGCGGACGAAGACACTACGGGTGCATGGGATGGTTTTGCGCCCGATCTTGCTACTCGAAGCCGTGAGATTTTGGAAGACGAATTTGGCAATCATCTCCTAAGACGCGACGAAAATGGCTGATATCCTGGTTGATACCAGCTTTCTGGTCGCGCTGAACAGCCGCACCGATGATCGGCACATTCAAGCGGCAAAGTTTGCGTTTGAAACGCAAGATAACTTGTTGATCCCCGAAGTCGTGTTGCCGGAAACCGCGTTCCTCATTCGACGTGAGGGTGGCATTGCCGCAGTTCTCTCCTTTATGAACCGCCTGGTTGTGACAGCGCCAGATTTTGAAACTTTGCAAATTATTGATTTGCAGCGTGGTCGAGAAATTATGGCAACTTACCCAGCCGCCAAGCTTGATTTTGTCGACTGCTGCATTATGGCAATTGCGGAACGGCGGCTCATCAAGCGCATCTGTACCTTTGACCGTCGTGATTTCTCGCTTGTGAAGCCTTCTACTTTCGGCTACTTTGAACTTCTACCATAAGCCTCCCGCATAGAACTCATCACCGTTTGTATTCATCCGACGCTGTTCTGCTGATCTTCTAACACAATCGGGATACGATCTGGGATAACACACTCTTTATGGGCTAAACCTGAGGTGCCGTATGGCATTCGATTTCGACAAATACACCAACAAAGCGCAGGAAGCCGTCCTGCGCGCGCAAAGCATCGCGTCCGAACGTGGGCACACCGCCGTCGACCCGATCCACCTGCTCTCGGCGCTGGCGACGCAGAAGGACGGCGTCGTCCCGGAGACCATCGCCAAGATCGGCGTTCGCCCGCAGCAGTTCATCTCGGAGGTCGAGGCAGCGCTGAATGCGCGTGCGCGTTCGTATGGCAGCAACATGAAGCCCAACCTCTCGCGCCAGGGCGTCGAGGCGCTCAACCGCGCCGAGGCAGAGGCGGGCAACATGAAGGACGATTACGTCAGCACCGAGCATATCCTGCTGGGTCTGGTCGATGACGCGGGCGTCAAAGGGTTGCTGGAAAAGCACGGCGTGACGCGCGACGCGGTCTTGCAGGCGCTGACGGCGATACGCGGCGGGCAGCGCATCACCTCTCAGGACCCGGAAGGGACGTTCAAGGCGCTGGAAAAGTACGGGCGCGATCTCACGGCGCTGGCGCGTAAGGGCAAGCTCGACCCGGTGATCGGGCGCGAGGACGAGGTGCGCCGCGTCGTCCAGGTCATCAGCCGCCGCACCAAGAACAACCCCGTCCTGATCGGCGAGGCGGGCGTGGGCAAGACCGCCATCGTTGAAGGGCTGGCGCAGCGCATCGTCAACGGCGATGTGCCGGAGAGCCTGCGCAATCGCCAGCTTGTGGCGCTCGATATGGGATCGCTGCTGGCGGGCGCGAAGTTTCGCGGCGAGTTCGAGGAGCGCCTGAAGGCGGTGCTGAAAGAGGTGACCGACAGCGACGGGCGCATCATCCTCTTCCTGGATGAGCTGCACACCATCGTCGGCGCTGGTGCTGCCGAAGGCGCGATTGACGCCAGCAACATGCTCAAGCCGATGCTGGCGCGCGGCGAGCTGCGGGCGATTGGCGCGACGACGCTCGATGAGTATCGCAAGCACATCGAGAAAGACCCGGCGCTGGAACGCCGCTTCCAGCCCGTCTTCGTCGGCGAGCCGAGTGTCGAGGACACGATCAGCATCCTGCGCGGGCTGAAAGAGCGCTATGAGGTGCATCATGGCGTGCGCATCCAGGACGGCGCGGTGATCGCCGCCGCGACCCTGAGCGCGCGCTACATCACCGACCGCCAGCTTCCCGACAAAGCGATTGACCTGATTGACGAGGCGGCGGCGCGCGTGAAGATGGAGATCGACAGCAAGCCGCAGGCGCTGGATCAGGTCGAGCGGCAGATCATGCAGCTTGAAATCGAGCGCGAGGCGCTCAAGCGCGAACGCGATAAGGCGTCGATGGAGCGGCTGGAAGCGCTGGACGCCGCGATCGCCAACCAGCGCGAGGAGCTGACGGCGCTGCTCGGTCGCTACGGGCAGGAGAAGGAGTTGATCGACGGCATCCGCGCGGCGAAGGCGCAGATCGACGAGGCGCGCATCCAGCTAGAACAGGCGGAACGCAAGGCGAACCTGGAGGACGCGGCACGCCTGCGCTACGGCGTGCTGCCGGAACTCGACCGCCAGCTTGCCGAGGCAGAGGCGAACGTCAACGCGCGTCGCGCCGAGGGCGGCATGATGCTGCGTGAGGAAGTCGATGCCGATGGTGTCGCAGAGATCGTCAGCAAGTGGACGGGCGTCCCGGTGGCGCGGTTGGTCGAGGGCGAAATCGAAAAGCTGCTCAGGATGGAGCAGCGGCTGCACGCCCGCGTAGTCGGGCAGGAGGCTGCGGTTAAGGCAGTCTCCAGCGCCGTTCGCCGCAGCCGCGCCGGGCTGCAAGACCCGAACCGCCCTGTTGGCGTCTTCCTCTTCCTGGGTCCAACGGGCGTCGGCAAGACCGAGCTGGCGCGCTCGCTCGCGGAGTTCCTGTTCGACGACGAGGACGCGCTAGTGCGCATCGACATGAGCGAATTCAGCGAGCGCCACACGGTCGCGCGGCTGATTGGCGCGCCGCCGGGGTACGTGGGCTACGAGGAGGGCGGGCAGTTGACGGAAGTGGTGCGACGCCGTCCGTATGCCGTCGTGCTGCTGGACGAGGTCGAGAAGGCGCATGTGGACATCTTCAACATCTTCCTCCAGGTCTTCGACGACGGGCGGCTGACCGACGGGCAGGGGCGGACGGTCGATTTCACCAACACGGTGATCATCATGACCAGCAACGCGGGCAGCCACATCATCAAGAGCATGGGCGCGGACGCGGATAAGAAGGCGCTGCGCGAGGCGGTGCAGCACGAGCTGGATGTCTTCTTCCGTCCGGAGTTTCTCAACCGCCTGGACGACGTGATCATGTTCACGCAGCTTTCGCAGGATGACATCCTGCGCATCGTCGATATTCAGCTTGCGCGGCTCAAGAAGCTGCTGGCATCGCGCCGCCTGACGCTGGAGCTGACGAACGATGCGCGGCTGTTCCTGGCAGAGCGCGGCTACGACCCGATCTATGGCGCGCGCCCGCTCAAGCGCGAAATTCAGCGGCTGCTGCAAGACCCGCTGGCGTTGTACATCCTGGAGGGGCAGGTGGTCGATGGCGACCATGTGCTGGCGGATGTCAGCGCCGATGGCGAAACGATGGTATTCACGCGCGAAGAGGGGCAGTTGGCGTAGAGAAGGGCTGATGTACCTTTCGTAATATGAGGATAGAACGTAAGCGGAGGCGCATGGGTGCCTCCGTTTGCGTTTGTACGTAGTGTGATTAATTGCTGGAAATTAAAATTAGGCACATAATGCTGTAAGTCACAAATTTGCGTTTTTGTAAAGGAAATTTCAATGAAAGCGGTTGTTGTTCGACAGTGGGGCGGAGCGGAACAGGCAGTTATTGAGGAAAGCGATGTGCCGCAGCCGGGTGCTGATGAGGTGCTCGTTCGCATCCGCGCCACCAGCATTAATCCGCTGGATTGGAAAATTCGCGAGGGGTATTTGCAGCAGTATGTCAGCCTACCCTTCAGCCTTGGATCGGATTTTGCAGGCGACATCGAGCAGCTTGGTGATGACGTGCATGACCTGCAAGTGGGCGATGCTGTATATGGGATGAAGGGGCTGGCAGGGGGCGGATTTGCCGATTACACCCTCGCAAAAGCGTCCATGATCGCTCGTAAACCCAGCACACTCAGTTACACAGAAGCAGCCGCTGTCCCAATGGGCGGGCTGTCTGCCTGGCAGGCGCTGTTCGAACACGGGCATCTCAAGCGCGGTCAGCGAGTCCTCATCCATGCTGCAGCTGGGGGCGTGGGTCATTTTGCGGTGCAGTTTGCCAAGGATGCCGGTGCATACGTGATTGGCACTGCATCGGCAAACAACGCCGATTTCGTCCGAGGTTTGGGGGCTGACGAGGTGATCGACTACAACACTGTCGCGTTCGAAGATGCCGTTTCAGATATTGACCTGGTGTTAGATACTCTGGGTTTCGAGGTGTCTGCCCGTTCGCTGATGGTGTTGAAGCCAGGGGGGACGATTGTAGGCATTGTCACTCCCGCGCCAATGGATGCCGCTGCTGAACGTCAGGTGACGGTGAAGTACTTTGGTGCGGAGTCCAGACGCGATGACCTCGAAAAGCTCGCCCAACACATCGATGGTGGTCATGCCAAGCCTCACATCAGCCATGACCTGCCTTTTGGTCAGATCCACGACGGACTGCATCTCAGTCAGCAGCAGCATGGGCGCGGCAAGGTCGTTGTTCATATGGGAGATTAGTCGGCGGCAGGAGCCGTTGGCGCTCTATAATCTGGAAGGGCAGTTGGCGTAGGGATAAGAAGGATTGAACCGCCCCAAAGGGACTTCCGCTGGTCGCAGAAGCGCGAAGGTTGCGGCGCGCGAGTGAATGCATAAGCGCGGACGAGGCACGCCTCGTCCCTACTGATCTTGGGCAACCTGAGCAAAAAATGACCTGTAAGGCGAACATCGACCGCCCTTGGTCTGACAGCGCAACACCATGCCATCTCCGCCAAAAGGTGGAGAGCAGCGTAAACTTTCGCGTGATGTGTCCACAGCCGCGAAAAGGCTATACTACAAAGCGTGGTCTGTGAACCACATCTACTCAAGGGGAAAATGAAAATGGTCGCTCCTCGGTTCGTTCGTACTGCTCTGCTTCTGATCGCTGTGCTCCTCCTCGCACTGCCCACATTCGCCTTTGCTCAGGACATGCCGCCGCTGCCAGGAGAACTGGTCATCGGCGAGCTGAGCGCGCCACGCGGCATCGCCTTCGATGACGCTGGCAACCTGATCGTCGCGGTCGCCGGTTCTGGTGGCGAATTGCAGATGACCCTGCCCAGCCCGGAAGGGGAGTCGGTCATGCAGATTGGGCTGACCGGGCGCATCATCTCGGTCGCGCCAGATGGCACCACGACCGATGTGATCGCAGGCTTCCCCAGCTACGCCGCGCCAAGCGAGACCACCGGGCTGTATCGCGCCATTCCGAATGGCGACTCGCTGTGGGTGCTCTTCAGCGGCTCCGGTCCCGCGCTGACCGGCGCGTTCTGGCTCGACACCATCGCCGAGATCGACATGGCGACGCTGGCAATCCGCCGCGTCATCAATCTCAACGCCTATGAGCAGGATAACGACCCCGATGGTCGCGGTTACGACAGCAATGTCGCCGACATCGCCTGGGGTGCGGATGGCACGCTTTACATCGTCGATGCGGGCATGAATGCGCTGCTCTCGTGGACAGAAGCGGATGGCCTGGCGACGGTGCAGGCGTGGGGCAACGAAGTGCCGACCTCCATCGAGATCGCAGAGAATGGCGATATCTACATCGGCTTCCTGGGCGAAGCGATTGCTCCGGGATCTGCCAAGGTGGAACATTGGTCGGGCGGCGAGCTGGTTCACACCTATGATGGACTGACCGGCGTGACCGATATCCTGCTTGACGGCGATAATCTGTACGCGGTCGAGATCTTCCTTTTCGGCGAACAAGGTCCTGGTCCCGGTGATGTTGTCATGCTGACGGAAGAGGGTGCCACTCCGGTTGCCGAAGGCTTGCTCGCGCCCTTTGCCATCGCCCAGGGTCCCGACGGCGCGCTCTACGTCAGCTACGGCACGCTCGCCTTCGAGCCGGGCATGACGGGCGGCGTCGTGAGGCTGGATATGTAAGGACGCACCACGTTTCAAATGGTGGGGCGCAATGCATTGCGCCCCTACGGCTACCCAGGATTATCTGTGGGGGCGAGGCGCGCTTCGCCCGCGTATCAGTGCAACGGTTCTATCGCAGGTCATGATCATGAAACACCTCGCATTGCTCGTCCTCATCGTCTTATTCGCCAGCGGCTGCACGGTTGATGCCACTGCAATTCTTTACACCGCCGTCAGCGCCTCCGAACCTCAGTCTGTCGCAGGCGATGCAGTGCGCGGTGAGAACATCTTTCGGCAGGGTATCAACGGCGCGCCGCCGTGTATAAGCTGCCACGCGCTGGAGCCGGGCGGCTTTGCGCTCGCGCCCGATCTGCATGGCGTCGCCGGGCGCGCAGGCGACCGTATCGCCGGGCTGGCAGCGGACGTTTACCTGCAACAGAGCATTGTTGATCCGCATGCCTACGTCGTCCCCGGCTTCCGCGATCTGATGTATCCTGGTTACGCGGATATGCTGAGCGAAGCGGATATTGAGGATTTGATCGCGTTCCTCGATACCCTGTAAAATCGGGGGCATAACAAGGACAGGTCGTTATGCCGTGATGATGCCGATTGAATGGATTCTATTCGCAGCCTCGCTCTTTTTCCTCATCAGTATTCTGGTCAGCAAAATATCGGTGCGTGTCGGCGTGCCCGCCCTGCTGCTGTTTCTCGCACTGGGTATGTTGGCGGGGTCGGATGGCATCCTCGGCATCTATTTCGATGACCCCTGGCTGTCTCAGGCAGTTGGCGTGGTGGCGCTGGCATACATCCTCTTCTCTGGTGGGCTGGATACGCGCTGGGACGACGTGCGCCCGGTGCTGCGTCAGGGGCTTCTGATGTCCACTGTCGGCGTGACGGTGACGGCGCTGGCGGTCGGCTGGTTCGTGCAGGCGTTCTTCGGCTTTTCATGGCTGGAAGGCATTCTCCTCGGCGCGATCATCTCCTCGACGGATGCCGCCGCCGTCTTCTCCGTCCTGCGTGGCAAGAGCGTGCAGCTCAAGGGCAGGCTCAAGCCGCTGCTGGAACTGGAATCCGGCAGCAATGACCCGATGGCGGTCTTCCTGACGTTGGGCATGATCTTCCTGATCGGACAGCCGGAGACCTCGCCGCTGGCGCTCATCCCGATGTTCATCCAGCAGATGGGGATCGGCGCGCTGTTCGGTGTCGCCGGGGCGCGCGGGCTGGCATGGCTGCTCAACCGGATTCGCCTGGAATATGACGGCTTGTACCCGGTACTGACACTTGCGGGCGTGCTGCTGATCTATGGCGGCACGGCGACCCTGAGTGGCAATGGCTTCTTGGCGGTTTATCTCGCAGGGGTGCTGCTGGCGCGGCAGGACTTTATTCACAAGCGCAGCCTGCTCCAGTTCCACGATGGCATCGCCTGGCTGATGCAGATCGCGATGTTTCTGACGCTGGGCTTGCAGGTCTTCCCCTCGCAGCTTCCCGGCGTCATCGCGATGGGTTTGGCGGTCGGCGCATTCCTGAGCCTGGTCGCGCGACCGGTCAGTGTCATGCTCGCTCTGCTGGGCAGCGGCATGTCGTGGCGCGAGCAGGCGTTCATTTCGTGGGTTGGGCTGCGCGGCGCGGCACCGATTGTGCTGGCGACCTTTCCGCTCCTGGCGGGTGTCGAAAGCGCTAACCAGATTTTCAATCTGGTCTTCTTTATCGTGCTGGTTTCCGTGCTCCTGCAAGGTTCGTTGATCGTCCCGGCGGCGAAGCTGCTCGGTGTTTACGAGACAGCGTACAGAGCGCCGCGCACCCCGCTGGCATTCGTCATGGATGACGGAAGGATCGGCGATAACCTGCTCGAAGTGCCGATCACCGCCTACTGCGCCATCGTCGGCAGCCAGATCATCGACCTTGGGCTGCCGTCGGGCGTGCTGGTTGCCTTGATCGGGCGCGCCAATGATACGATTGTGCCGAACGGCGGCACGGTCATCGAGTCGGGAGATCGGCTGCTGCTGGTGACGAATGCAGCGCTGCGTGATGAGGTGACGAGCATGCTGCTGAGGCAGGAAGAATAAGTATGAGACGATATTCTTATCCCATATTCGTCTTCTTCGCGTCCTTTGCGCCCTGGCGGTTCAATCAATTCAACCGCCATAACGCCAGGAACGCCAGACACGCAAGTACTGCTGGACTGTGCATCATCATTTCGCTTTTTGTCGCCCTGGCTGCGCCGCTGTCCGCGCAAGAGCCGTCTTGCGAGCCGCAGACGCTGCTGCCGGGCATGTGGGCCCGCGTGGCGGATGGCGAGCCGCACAACCTGCGCGATGCGCCTGGGTTGGCTGCCGAGCGCGTCGGCGGCATCCCTGCTGACGACATCTTCCTCGTGATGGGTGACTCGGTGTGCGCCGATGACTACCGCTGGCTGCCAGTGCTGTACGCGGGCACTCCCGGCTGGATCGCCGATGCGCCGAGCGGGAAGAGCTGGTACGAGCCGCTTGAGAGGCAGACGCTCGAAACGATCCCGATGGAAGGCGATCCTGTTGGCTGCGCGCGCCCGCCGGATGATTACCGCCGCTTCTGGATCAAGGACTTCGCGCAGATCAACCTACGCACGCTGGCGATGCTCGATCATGCACAGATGCTCTACGACGCGGGCGGCGGCATGATCGACTTCCGCGCGGCGGTCATGCAGGGCAGTTACAACGAGGGCTATGTCGAGGCGAGCTTTGGCACACACGACGGCGGCGGCGCGGTCGATCTGTCGGTGCGCGATTTGCAGACGCGCATGGTGCTGGAACGCGAGATCCAGCCTGCGCTGATGGCGATGCGGACGGCGGGCTTTGCCGCGTGGCTGCGCAGTGAGGATGAGCTTTACCCGGGGTCGGTCATCCACATTCACGCGATTGCGGTCGGGGACGCAGAGCATTCGCAGGCGGCGCGGGCGCAGGTGGAGGGCGAATTTGGCTACCTGCGCGGCTATAACGGCTTGCCACCGGAATGGGGCGGTCCCGCGCTGGACGATCTGCCGCGCGTGGTGTGCGGGTGGATGGCGGACGTTACCCCTTTGGCGCTGCCCACGCCGGGAGCTTGAAGATCGCGGATAGCGACAGCGGCGCGATGCCAGGGAAGAGCGAAGACGCATCGATGGCGCTCTCGCCGCGATAGATCATGACATCATCAGGCATGTAAACGTGGATTTCGTGCAAACGGGGGTAGACGAGCCAGACCTGCTCACTGCCTTTTTCGAGATACGTCATGCGCTTGTACTGAATGCTGCTTGCGTCGTTGCCCGGCAAGACGATTTCGACGGCGAGGTTGGGTACGCCCGGATGCGGCTGTTCGGCATCCCAATTGGCGGGCACGTTCTCGTGTCGCAGGAACGCCACATCTGGCGAGAACGGGTCCTTGAGTCGCGCGGCGGGCGAATTCATGAGAAAGATCGCGCCATCTCCCATTGCCACGCCGATGTCATGTGCTTGCAGGTATAAATCAAGCAAGCGAAAGATATTGCCGCCGATGAGTGCATGAAGGATGCCTGCTCCGCCCATCTCGATCAATTCTCCATCGATGATTTCGACGTGCTGCGACTGACTCATGACGAGTAACTCGTCCAGCGTCAACAGCTTGTCTTCAACCAGCATGTCTGCCATTGTGTGCGCCTCCAAACTCCTCCAACCATTGTACCGAAATCCATGCAATATGGATCGCAGTCGCTCGGCATCGCCATACAGCCATACCGCAGCATAGACAATCGAGGACGCGATGGCACAGATCGATCATTCCCCGGCGCGCGGCATCCTGTCGAAGGCGACAGGCTTTATCCGAGCGTTCGATTACACGCTCAACCCGTACAACGGCTGTGCGTTCGCGTGCAGCTATTGCTATGCCGCCTTCTTCGCGCCGACGCAGCAGCTTCAGGATGAATGGGGCAAGTGGGTGCGCGTCAAGGAGAACGCGCTCGAACTCCTGCGCGCCCGCCGCAAGCGCCCGCTGATCGACAAATCGCTCTACATCAGCAGCGTCACCGACCCGTATCAGCCTGTCGAGCGCCAGTTGGAGCTGACGCGCGCCATCCTGCGCGAGCTTGCCGATTATCATCGTGTGACCGTCGTCATCCAGACGCGTAGCCCGCTCGTGACGCGCGATCTCGATGTGCTGCGCGACTTCGCCCATGCGCGCGTCAACATGACCGTGACGACCGACGACGAGACGGTGCGCAAGGCGTTCGAGCCGCTCTGCCCCTCGAATGCGCAGCGGTTGGATGCCATCGCGGCGGTGAAGGCGGACGGCGTGGATGCCTGTGTGACGATGACGCCGCTGCTCCCTGTGCGCAACCTGGCGGCATTTGCCGAGGCGCTGCGGGCGACGGGCGTCGAAAAGTTCGTCATCCAGAACTTTCATGAGACGAAGAGCCGCTTTGTGGCGGGGACAGGCGAGGCGGCGCGCGCGCTGCTGCGTGAGCGCGGTTGGGATGAGCGCCACTACGCGCAGGTGCGCGAGGTGCTGGCGTCTGCGCTCCCCACCTTGCGCGAAGGGCAGGCGGGTTTTGCGCCTCAGTGGGACGCCGCGACATCCTCCAGCACCATGCCCGCCGCGACCTTGCCGGAGAGCGCAACCATCGGCACGCCGCCGCCGGGATGAGTTGTGCCACCCGCGAAGTACAGCCCCTTGATGTCGCGCGCGCGGTTGTGCGGGCGGCGCAGCGCGCTGAAGCGGTCGTTGGATGACTGCCCGTAGAGCGCGCCGCGCCGCGCCCCGCTCATGCGCTCCAGGTCGAGCGGCGTCAGAAGTCTCTCGCTCCTGATCTTGCTACGAATGTCCAGCCCGAATGCCGCCAGCCGCCTCAGCACGCGCTCGCGCAAGATGCCGCGTCCTTTCGTCCAGTCGAAGCGCTCGTCATGGGCAGGAGCGTTGACCATCACGAACCAGTTTTCGTGTCCGTCGGGTGCGTGGCTGGGGTCGCTTTTGCTGGTGATCGAGACGTAAACCGTCGGCTCGTCGGGGGGCTGCCCGCGCGTGAAGATGTCTTCGAACTCGCGGCGGTAATCGGACGAGAAGAAGATGTTGTGATGCGCAAGCTCCGGATAGTCGCCTTCGACGCCCAGCAGCATCAGGAAACCGCTGCCCGATGGCTCGACGCTGTTCAACGCGGCGACCTTGTCCTGCGAGACTGTACCGGGCGGCAGGAGATGCTCATAAACCGTCGCCACATCGGTGTTGGCGATGATGGCGTCGGCGGGCAGACGGTCGCCATTTTCGAGCGTGACGCCACAGGCACGCCCGTCTTTGACCTCGATCTGTGTCACGCGCGTGTTGGTGTGAATCTCGACTCCGAGTTCGCGTGCCAGCTTGTCCAGCGCTCGCGCGATAGCGTAGATGCCACCCTGAGGATACCAGACGCCGCCTGTCAACTCGACATGGGCGATGACATTCAGCGTGGCGGGCGAGGCAAACGGATTGCCGCCGACATAGGTGCCGAAGCGACCGAGCATCTGCCGAAGATGCGGTGAGCGGACGAAACCCCGGATGGCGGCGTCCATCGTGCGCAGCGGATCGACGGCGGGCATATCGCGCAGCGGCGTCCGGAGGATACGGTGCAGCGTCGGCGGCTGGTCGTAGATGAAGACGGGACCCGTGATGCGGTGGATGCGGGCGGCGTAGGCGAGATACGCCAGGTAGCCTTCGACATCGCGCGGCTCGATGCGCTCGATCTGCTCTGCCATCGCGGAGAGGTCGCGCGTGGTGTCGAGGATCACGCCGTCGGGGTAGAAGTAGCGTGTCAGCGGCTCGACAGGCAGCAGCTTCAGGTAGTCGTCCAGCCTGCGTCCAGCACTGGCGAACAGCTCCTCGAAGACATGGCGCATGGTGATGACGGACGGTCCGGTATCCCAGCGATAGCCATCCGCCGCGATTTCGTACATCTTGCCGCCGACCTGCGCGTTCGCCTCCAGCACGGCGACGCGCTGCCCCGCCGCCGCCAGCCGGATCGCCGCGCTCAGTCCGCCGATGCCCGCGCCAATAATCAGGATCATGAATTCAGTCCTTCAGATAAAAGATGATGAGGGGATGACATGTTGAGGGAGAACGCATCACTTTCGCTTGCTCTACCCTCATCACCTGTTGCCTCATCACCTCATCATCTTTTATGTCACTCATTCTATTCTCCACACCAACATGGGGCGCGGATGAATGGCGCGTGCGCATATAATAGGAGCAGTAGAGTCGGAGGCATTGGAAATGCAGGCACAAATCGAGCGCGTCGGCATGTCACTGGACGAGTTTATCGCTGAGTCGCACAAGCAGCGTTTCGAGTTAATCGACGGAAAGAGGATACCCAAGATGCCGACCGTCTTTGGTCCAAGCGATCTCATCAATGTGATCTATCAGTTGTTCTTCGTCTACCTGATGAAATCAAAACGCGGCACTGTGTTTAGCGAAACGACGTTCATTCTGCCCGGTAACTATGACGAAAACTGGGTGAAGGGATCACGTATCCCTGATGTGATGGTCTACCTGGGTGATCGCATTCAAGAGTACAAGTTGCAATACCCTGATCATAAGCTTCGCCCGCTGGAACTGGTGCCCGATCTTGCCGTCGAAGTCATCTCGCCTACAGATCAGTACACCGATGTCAACAACAAGGTCAGAGCGTACTTGCAGGATGGTGTGCGGCTCGTTTGGGTGATTGATGGGCAGAACCGCAATGCCGTCGTGTATGCGGCGGGCGCGGAACCGCGTCACCTGGAAGAGGCGGATGTGCTGACCGGCGGCGACGTGCTGCCAGAGTTTGCGCTGCCGCTGCGCGATCTGTTTCAATGAGTCAAGACCCTCACCCCCTGCTCGCTTCGCTCGCCGTCCCCTCTCCGTACACGGAGAGGGGGTTGGGGGTGAGGTAGTTCCCTGTGCCCCGCAAGATTCTTCACCTCGATCTGGATGCGTTTTACTGCGCGGTCGAAGAGAACGCCGACCCGTCGCTGCGTGGGCTGCCGTTTGCCGTCGGCGGGCGTCCCGAAGGGCGCGGCGTGGTGGCATCATGCAGTTATGCCGCGCGGCAGTACGGGGTGCGCTCGGCAATGCCGATGTCTCAGGCGGTGCGTGCTTGCCCTGGGCTGATCATCCGCCCGGCGAACTTCAAGGCATATGGCGAAACGTCGCGCCAAGTGATGACGCGCCTGCATGACCTGACGCCGGATGTCGAGCAGATCTCGATTGACGAGGCGTTCCTCGACGTGACGATGCTGCGCGACCCGGCGGAGCAGATCGCGCGCCAGTTACAGGCGCTCATCAACAGCGAGCTATCGCTGCCCTGTTCGCTGGGGGTCGCCAGCAACAAGCTGGTCGCCAAGATCGCCAATAACATCGGTAAGGAACGCGCGGGCAAAGGCGCGCCACCCAACGCCGTGCTGGTTGTGTCGCCGGGCGAGGAGGCGGCATTTCTCGCGCCGCTGCCGGTGCGCGAGTTATGGGGTGTCGGTCCCAAGACGGCGGAGCGGTTGTTGACGATGGGCATCCGCACGATTGGCGATATCGCAGCGCAGCCGGAGGCGCGGCTGACGCAGCTTTTCGGCAAACATGGCGCAGAGATGGCGCTACGCGCGCGCGGGATCGACGAGCGGCGGGTGGAGACTGAAGACGAGACGAAGTCGATCAGCAAAGAGACGACCTTCGCCCGCGATGTGCGCGATGGTGAACAGCTCAAGCGGGTTATGCGTGGGATGGCGGACGAGGTGGGGCAGCGGCTGCGCGCGGAGGGGCTGCATGGCTCGACGGTGAAGATCAAGCTGCGCTGGTCGGACTTTACGACGCTGACGCGACAGGTGACGCTGCCGCAGCCGACCCAGCACAACGATGTGATCTATCATGCTGCCTGCGACCTGTTCGACAAAACGTGGGCGGCAGGGCGTCCGGTGCGGCTGATCGGCGTGGGAGTCAGCGGTTTTGGCGAGGCGGCGGTGCAGCGCACGCTTTGGGAGGATGAAGCGCAGGCGGACGCGCAGCAGGGCAAGCTCGAAGCGACCCTGGACGATCTCCAGAGTCGCTTCGGGCGCGGAATGATCAAGCGCGGCAGCGCGCTGGAGGAAGATTAGTCCGTGAGACTGCTGGGCAGGGCAAAGTGGTTCAGTGCCTGGTGCGCCAGCCCGACGGCGATCAATGCGGGCAAGAGCGTGACGACAATAACCGCCGCGCCCGTCCGCCATTCAAATTCGCGTTCGAGCGAAAAGAAGTCGCGCATCGAGACAGGCATGATGCGCACCTGCGTGCTGGTGAGCATGAGCGGCATGATGAACTGGTTGTAAGTCAGGATGAAGACGATCACGCCGACTGCCAGAATACCCTGGCCATGAACCGGGAGCGTGACACGCCCCATACATTGGGCTGGCGTCGCGCCGTCAAGCCGTGCCGCTTCTTCCAGGTCAGGTGAATCGCTCGCGAGATACCCATACAGGATGTAGGCGACCAGCGGCGTGGAGAGCGCACTTTGCGCCCATAGCAAGCCGAGAAACGTATCGTGGAGCCGGAGCGCGCGCAGCACTTCGCGCAGGGGGATGATGTAGGTGATCACGGGCAGACAGGCGAGGATGAGTAGCATCTGCGCGATCCATTCGCGTCGTTTTCCGCGCATGTGCGCCAGGCTGTACGCCGCCAGGAAGCCTGCCGTCAGCGCGCAGCCTGTCGTCGCCAGCGAAACGCCGATGGAATTCAGCATCTGCCCCCAGAAATAGGTTTGCTCATTGCGAATTTGCGCAAAGCCTTCCAACGTTGGCATCATCGACCAGGTCGGCGGCGTCCCCGCCCTTGGCTGAACACCGAATGCTGCAAGCAGTGTCCACGCCAGCGGGAGCAGAGCAAGCACAAGTGCGATGACGAGGATGATGGATGTTATACGCGGCGCTCGTGTCATTCGCGCAAGGGGCGCTTCAGGCACCCGCATGGTCGCGCTTCCTGAGCTGATAGAGGGTGAGGATGCTGCCGAGCGCAATAATCAACAGCGCAACCAGCCAACCGATGACCGCGCCGCCGAGCGGGTTTTCGACGCTGATCGCGCGTCTATAGCTGTAGAGTCCCGGCGTCATCGTCAGTGTGCCGGGACCGCCGCCTGTTAGGTAGAGCAGACTCTCCGACATGCCGAGCGTCGTACCCGCTGTGAGCAGCGTCGTCGTCAGGATCAGTGGCAGTAGATGCGGCAGTGCAACATGCTGCCACCTGCCCCATGATGATAGCCCATCCATGCGCGCCTGATCCCAATGTTCCGCCGGGATGTTGATCATGCCTGGCAGGACGAGGAACGTGACCAGCGGAGCCGTCCGCCAGATTTCCGCCACGATGACTACGCCGACCGCTGCACTGTTCGAGAGCAGGTACGGTACTCGGACGCCGAGGTATGCGCCAATCGTGTTTACGATCCCATTCTCCATCGACAGCAGGTAATGCCACATCACGCCACTGCCGACCGGGCTGATCAGCCAGGGCAGCAGGAGTGACAATCGCAGCCAGCCGCGCGTGCGCGCATGTCTTCGCAGCGCCAGTGCCAGCCCGCAGCCGAGGGCGAGCGCGCCTGGGATGATCGCCAGCGTGAAAAGCGCTAGCGTGACGATGGATCTTCGAAAGATGTCGTCTTGAAGTATGCGCGCGTAATTGCGCCAGCCCACCCATGCGATCTCAGATGCGAATGCGCGGTAGTCCGTAAAGCTCATTCCAAAGCCGGCAGCGAGCGGCAGCAGCAGGCAGGGGATGACAAGCAGCGCGAAGGGGAGCCAGAGCAGGACGTGCTGGCGACGGGTAAGCATGGTTATGCTTCCCGCAGTGCCGCCTCCCAATACGCCAGGATTTGCGCCCAGGCGTCGGCGGGCGCGCCGCCTGCTGCGATGCCCGCCGGGTTGACGAAAGCATGTGGCATCTCCGGGTAGATCGTCACCTCATGGACGATGCCTGCATCCGCCAGCGCGCGCTCAAACGCCTCGACTTCGCTCACCGGGATCTGCTGGTCGCGCTCGCCGAAAATGCCCAGCACGGATGCGTCCGTCGTGAGCAGCGCGCCTAACTCTGCCGGGTCATCGACCGTATCGCCATAGAGGTTGATTGTGCCGGCGATCTGTGGGTTCTGGATGGCATGGCGCAGCGCGACTCCGCCGCCGTAGCAAAAGCCCATCACGCCGATGCGCGACGGATCAACATTCGTCTGTTCCGCCAGATACGCGAATGCCGCGCGCATGTCGCTGTCGACGCGGTCGGCGGGTGCGGAGATGCGCAGGTAGAGCGCGCCGGGGACGGTGGTCGCCAGATTGCCGCGATAGGTATCGGGCGCGAGGACGACATAGCCTTCCGCCGCCAGTTTGTCCGCCATCTCTACGATCTCGGCGTTCAGCCCCCACCACTCATGCACCATGATCACGGCAGGCTGGGCTGCATCGCCCCCGTTAGGAGGAAGTGCCAGGTAACCGCGCAGCGTCGTGCCGTCGGCGGCGCTGAAGGTGACGTTGGTGTGCTGCTCGGCGGTTTCGCCCCCCAACGAGTCGGTCAGTATGAAGAAGCCGACAATGCCAACCAGCGCGACCAGGACGACCAGCGCGCCGATCAGGAAGAAGCGGATGAGGCGGGGCATGGCGAAACTCCACAGATAGTGATGAGAAATACGCGATGCATGATGCGTCGAGACCTTACGCGCCTGACTCGACTTGTTCCACATCACGCATCACTTTTGACTGACGAGTATGCCTCGCCAAAATGTGGCGCGCATGAGTGTCGAGGTACAATGCTATCGCTGGTTTCAGGCTGCCTGGCGCGCGGTTCCGCGTTATCCGACAAGGAAAGGCAAATCCTTATGCCCACTGTTCATCTAAACGACATTGAGATCGCCTACCAGGAACACGGACAAGGCGAACCGTTCCTGCTCATTCATGGCGGCATGATCAGCGGCGCGGAATTTGAGCCGCAGATCGCGCCGTTCAGCGCGCGCTATCGTCTTATCGTGCCGGACGTGCGCGGGCACGGCGCGTCCGGGCGAGGCGGCTATCCCTACAGCATCCGGCAGTGGGCGGGCGACATCGCCGCGTTGATGGACGCGCTCACCATCGACCCCGCTTTCGTGCTGGGGCATTCGATGGGGGGGATGGTTGCCCAGCAGCTCGCCGCCGATCATCCGGCGAAGGTGCGCGCGCTGGTCATCGCCGAGAGTAACTACGGCGTGGCGAATGACCCCATGATGAAATTCGCGGCGGGCATATCGACTGCCGTTTTCAAGCTGATCGGCGCGAAGACCGCTGCGCGGGCGGCGAGCGCGGCAATCGCCGCGAACCCGCGCGTGAAGGCGGTGATGACGCGCGAGATCGACGCTCATGCCGAAAACGCGCCCAACCTGTTCGCCATCCTCGACGCCATGAACGCTTATGACGGACGCCCGCTTCTGCCGCGCATCGCCTGTCCGACGCTCATCCTGTGCGGCGCGCAGAACAGACTCTCGCACAAGCAGGGGCGCGAGATGGCGCAGATGATCCCCGATGCGCGGCTGGAATTCATCGCAGACGCCGGTCATGCCGCGAACTGGGACAATACGGCGGACTTTAACCGCGTGGTGCTGGAGTTCCTGGCAGCGTATGATTCAATCGGATGAAATTCGTAAATCTTTATGGTTTCTGGTTGCTTTTCATAATTTATTAATGTAACTTACGCGCATGGGCTGGCTTCACCAATAAAGGAGATATCATGAAGCGCCTGAAGTTTATTCAAATGTTGGTTCTTTTGGCTGTTCTCACCCTCGCACTATCACTGGTCGGCAGCGCCGCCGCCGTCACCAGCGGCGAGATGGATGGTGACCGTCATCCCTACGTCGGCTTGATGGTCGCGCAGACCGCACAGGGCGCACCGCTCTGGCGCTGCAGCGGCACACTGCTTTCGCCAACGCTGTTCCTGACCGCCGGGCACTGCACCTTTGGCGCGGGGCATGTCGAAATCTGGTTTGACGCGGATGTCGAATCCGGCATTCCTGCCAATGGCTACCCCTTCAGTGGGGAAGTCGGCGGCACCCCCTACACCCACCCCGACTACATCGATGCTGCTTTCTTCGTGCGCGACGTGGGCGTGGTTGTCCTGGATGAGCCGTACTATGTGTCGGAATACGGCACGCTGCCGACGCTCAACCAGTTGGACGCGCTCAAGACCCGGCGTGGTCAGCAAAACCAGACGTTTACAGCGGTTGGTTACGGTCTCCAGGAAAGCTTCCCGGATGCGGCATCGTTCCAGGAAAACAACGTGCGCGTTCGTATGCTGGCGACCCCGCATCTGATCCAGATCAACACTGGCTACACCGGCAATTTCTCCCTCTTGCTATCGAACAACAGCAACACCGGCGGCACCTGCTTCGGCGATTCCGGCGGACCCAACTTCATCGGCAGCAGCAATGTTGTCGGCGCTGTGACCTCGTTCGGCATCAACGGCAATTGCGCGGGCACCGGCGGCGTCTTCCGCATGGATCGTGCGTGGGCGCTCGACTGGGTGAGCGGCTACCTCGGCAGCTAGCCCCTGCCTTCATCGACTTTGCCAGCAGCCCTGCTCATCGAGTGGGGCTGTTTCGTTTTGCAGCCCACGATACGGCGTGAGGCTGCAAAAGCTGCTGACGCCCGACCTCGCCGCGACGAGGACATCGTGCGCATCTCCCAGGGTGAAGAACTCATCGACGTAAGCGCGCTCTTTCCGGGGCTGGAGGTGCGTACCTTACCCACATTTTGTTGGGATGAACGTAACCGTGGGAATCGCAGCAATCGTGCGTTCGTTTGTGCCTCGCAGGCGGTTGGAAACCGCCCGCTAAAGGAGACAACGCCCCCTGCGGGGGCTGGCAGCAGGCAATTCGGACACAGGAAAGTCAGCCTGCGGAGCAGGCGTCGTCGGGATAGCTGGACGTTTCCAACGTTCGGCGGGGCGCAAGATGCTGTTTCCGGTCGTTCAGCACCTGATTTTGTCGATCAGGGTCGAGATTTTGGCATCTCGATCAGCCACCTCAAGACTCCAGAATCACTGCGAGTCGGTGGATTGCTTGTCGCCGACCTATCACCCCCCAACCCCCGCGCAGAGTTGACGATAGAGCGTCCAGGTCGGACCTTTGGTATTGCTGATGATCGTCACCACGCTGTCGTGCTGGGGCATCCGTGCAGACGCGAAATCAACGCCCTGGTCACTGCCAATGGCAGCATAGCGCGTGATGTGCCCTGCCGCGTCGGTCGTCATCCACACGCCATAGCCGTAGTGATCGGTCGGGTCATCCGCGCTGGTCGCCTGGATACTGAGCATCCGCTCTCGCATCGGCTTGCTCACCAGTCGGTCGCCCAGCAGCGCATCCCAGAATTTCGCCATGTCCGGCGCAGTCACATACGCTCCGCCGTCGCCACCGCCCCGGATCGGCAGCAGAAACACGTTTGTCCGCCAGATGCCGTCGCCCTTGTCCGGCAGATAGCCGAGCGCCGTCCGCGCGGGGAGATGATCGGACTCGAAGAAGCCGGAATCGCTCATGCCCGCCCTGGCGAAGACACCGTCTTCTACGTACTTCGCATACGGCATCCCGCTGACCGTTTCCACCAGCAGCGCCAGCAGAATATAAGCACCGTTGTTGTAGACGAAGCGTTCGCCCGGCTTGAACGCCATCCGAGCGGGGAACATCGGCAGGTAATCGGCTGGACCACGCAGCGTATACACCGGATAGCGCGCGAACAACGCAGCATAATTCACGTCGCTCAGGTCATCGTCCAGGTAATCGGCGATGCCGGACGTATGCGACAGCAGTTGATGAACCGTCACACCAGGGTCATAGGTTGGCAGTCCTTCGCGGATATAGTCACGGATGGGGGCATCGAGGTCGATCTTGCCCGCTTCCGCCAGTTGGCAAACTGCCGCTGCCGTGAACGTCTTTGTCCCTGATGCGGTCCCAAATCGGGTGTCGATCCTGTTGGGGATTTGCTCCGCGTAGTGAGCCAGCCCATACCCCTTGGCATGGATGACTTCGCCGCCGCGCCGCACCATCACCACCCCCGAAAACGGCGGCTGCTCCGCAATGATTTTCTCTATATCCACTGTGAAGATCCCCATTAAAACCCAGTTGTTTCCGGTCGTCGGTACTTGATCACCCGCTGCGCTGCCTTCAGCTCAAAGGGGAAGGCATACGTCTGCGACTTGTAGCGCCAACCGCTCAGGATGTTCAGCACATGGCGCACGTTGCCCTTCAGCCGCATGTCGGTCACCGTCGGGTAGTAGGCGTTGACGACCGTCTCGAAGTTGCGGACCCGCCGCCGCACATTGTCCTTGAACCAGGGCGTGCCGGGGTCGCGGCGCATCGCCCGCTGCGCCCAGGTGTCGCTCGCCCATTCGTCCAGCGTATCGGGGAACTTGAAGCCGAGCTTGGTCGCCTCTTCCAGCAGCAGGCTGCCCTCCTGTGGCACGGGCGTGTAGATGTAGAGCACCAGCTCGGTCGCCGGGTTGATGTCCTTGATCTTGCGGATGAACGTGATGGTTTTCTCGATGTCGTCCATGGGGTCGGGCGGGTTGCCCATCACGAATGACAGCTCCGGCACGATGCCATACTGCTTCATGCGTTCGACCAGCGCCAGCGTCTGCGCCGTGCCGCTGCGCCCGCCCTTGTTCATGCGCGCCAGCATCTCGTCGTCGCCGCTCTCCGCGCCCATGAAGATCATCTTTGCTCCGCCCGCTTGCAGCTTATTCCAACTGTCGTCGCTGTACGCCATCAGCGTATCGACGCGCCCCAAGCCCCACCAGGCGATGCCGCGCCCGCGCATCCGCTCGGCAAACTCCGCCGTGCGGCTTTCGCTGACGAAGAAGTCCATGTCGTTAAATTCCAGCCCGTCGATCTGCCAGTTCTTGTGCAGATGATCGACAATGCTGGTGATGCGCTCGGCGCTCTCCGGCAGCCAGCGGCGGTTGGCGAGCGCGACGACCGCGCAGAAGTTGCAGGCGAACGGGCAGCCGAAGCTGGTGTTGTGCGAAAGTACGCGGCTGCCCATGTACGAGCGCCCGACGTAGCGGCTCACGTCGATGCGGTCGTAGGGGAACCAGGGCAGCTTATCCAGTGGCACATACGGCGCGCGCGGGTTGATCGTGATGCTGCTGTTGCGGAAGCCGAGCGAGGGGATGTCGTGCAGCGCGCCGCCCGTATGCAGCGCATCGACGAACTGGCGGAAGGGCGCTTCGCCCTGCCCCTGAATGATGAAATCGACGCAGTCGCTGTTGAGGATGACCTCGGCATGCTGCGTGGGGAAGTAGCCGCCCCACAGGATGACCAGTCCCGGCAGCGCCGCCTTGACGCGCTTGCAGACGGGCACTGCCTGCCGGAGCTGTGGACCCGGCATGACCGTCACTGCCAGCAGCCGCGCCCCGGTCGCCTTGGCGCGCTCGATGATCGCCTGCGCAGGGTCGGCGACAAGGTTGCCGTCGATGAACTCGACATCGTAATCGGCGGCGATGACGGCGGCGACCGCCAGCAGCGAGAGCGGCAGGCGCTGCTTGCCCGGCGAGGTGCTGATGGGATTGTAGAAGAGTACGGTATGGCGCATCGGGTTCCTCGGTCGCTCATCTGTGATTGGTGATGATTGTGGCGCAGCGGGTAACTTGGCGCAAGCGCGCGTCAGGTTCGCGCCATCACACGACTGAATGGACAAACTGGCGGACGATGAACGCCTCAAACATCCATGCGGGCATTATCTGCCGCAGGAGCAGCACCGTGCGAGTCTGCGCACCCACGAAATAGCGCAGACGAGGGGCGCGGCTCTCGATCACCGAGACGACTGTTTTGGCTACATTCGACGCGGTCAGGCGTGACTTTTCGCCTGCCTGGCGTGCGCGTTCAGCAAGCTGATCCGACGAGACGCCATACTGCGAAGCGCGCTTGATGCTCTGGATCGAGGTCGCCAGGCTTTCTGTCCTGACTTGCCCCGGCTCGATCAGCGATACGTAGAGTTCGTGCGGCAGCAGCTCGTAACGCAGGGACTCGGCATAACCTTCCAGCGCGAACTTGCTGGCGGAGTAGGCGCTGTTGAAGGGCAGGGCATTCAAGCCTCCCAGCGAGCTGAGGAAGACCAGCTTTGCGCGCTTGCTCTCTCGCAGCCTGGGGAGGACTGCCTGCGTGATGCGCACTGCGCCGAGGAAGTTCGCGTCGAGCTGTGCCATCAGCTCTTCAAAGCGGGTGTCTTCGGCGGCGCTGTACAGGTCATAACCTGCGCAGTAGATCATCGCATCGAGGTGGCGATCACCCAGGGTGCGCATGAACTGATCGACCGAGGCTGTGTCCGTAACGTCGAGCGTTAGCAGGCGGTCGTCCGCAGTCGCTCTGCTGGTGCCGATGACGATGTGCTGGCGAGCCTGGAGCTGGCGAGCGATTTCTAAGCCGATGCCTTTGGAAGCGCCGACGATGAGGACGGTTGCCATTCGCTGTATCCTTTCTTCTGAAGAAGCTGACGAAGCGCGAGCATGTGTATGCCGATGGAGAGCGGCACCTGGAATAGGGCGATTAACGCGAGCGGATGAAAGCCCATCATCGCCGGATCGGGCTGGAGAGCGATCACATCCGCGAAGGCGAGGGATACCAGGGAGATAGCGATGGCAAAGTCGGCGATGCCGAAGAGATGCCAGATTACGGCGATGTTCCGTATGCCCGGCAGCCTTCGCGCCAAAGCCAAGGCAAGCGGCAGCGCCGTGATCCCGATGAACGTGTCGGACCATCCGGTGATGATCCCGATCTGGGGCGGCATCAGCCCCTCTGCCCCCATCCACAGGAAGACAAGCCCGCCCAGACGGTACACTTCCAATGCGGTCAGTGCCGGAAGCGAAATCTGATCTGCAAAATGTCGAAACCGCGCAGATCGCAGATAGGCGACGACCATCAGCACGGCGGGAAGCGTCATCAGCGTCCCAAAGATGCCGAATGGCAGTAAGTCGCCATCCCGGAAACCCTCGCGGCTCTCGAAGAAGCCCGCGAGCGACATCAGCAGCGCGAGGGCGAACCATGCCACGATGAGGAGTGAGACGATGCGCAGCCGTCGCCAGCTATAGCGCACCACAATGGTGGTGAGCACGAGCGCCACTAAGGCGATGATCCATTCCCAGTGGAGTAAATTCATGGCGTCACCTTCGGGTCGTGGAACAGATGCTGGTCGGGCATAGGACACCTTCTTGAGTAAAAGCATCAGATCGGGTATATTGACAGTGACAATATAGAGTAAAGCACAGGATATGGACAGTGTCAACATCGGATGACAGTTATCATCATGGGGACTTGAAGAATGCTTTAATTGCCGCAGGCGTGAAGCTGCTGGCGACCGAAGGGGCGGAAGGTCTCAGCCTGCGCAAGCTGGCGCGCGAGGTGGGCGTCAGCCACAACGCGCCTTACATGCACTTTGCGGATAAAGAGGCGGTACTCGCCGCGATTGCCGAGCAGGGCTTTCGCTTGTTGGGTGATGCGATTGCCGCCGGGCAAGAGAGCGTGCGCGAAGCCCCGATTGAGAAGCGCATCGCGCGGGCGGCACGCAGTTACGTCACCTTTGCGCTCGCGCATCCCAGCCATCTGAGTGTGATGTTCGGAAACCTGCCGTCATCCAACTATCCAGAACTGGCGCGCGCAGCACACGCGACATTCGAGATGCTGATCGAGATCGTGCGCGCAGGGAAGCGCGGAGATGAGCTGGGCGGCTACGAGGCGGAGCACGTCGCGCTGCTGATTTGGACGAATGCCCACGGACTTAGCAGTCTGCTGATCGCGCAGAAGATCCCATCGTATGCGCTGATGTCCATAGCGGAAGAGGACTTGATCGACCACTTAGTCCACATGATCTGCCAGGGAGTCTTAAAATGACCAAGCGATCTTTTATGAACCTTAGGAGCCACAATGGCACCTAATGCTGCGCGCCCCTGCAGTAGCACCTGGACGATTAGACACTAATTGGGAAACAGGTCTTTCACGGGCGCGCTGAAGCCGGGCAGCAGATCGCTGCCGTCCAGCGTTTTGTCGGCGGTCAGGAGGTGGCGCGTCGTCGGCGTCAGCACCTCGACCAGCTTACGGTCGGGATAAATGGTGCGTCTGTTACCGTTCAGAAGCCGCCCCTATCTCCGAATGCACCCAGGAACTGACCCAGACGTGATTTATGGATGGGCTGTACGCTAAACGAAGCGCGCCGACCAGTCATCCTGATCGGCGCGCTCATGTTGATCATCAGAGGAGTCTAGTCGGGAGGTTATCTACCACAGCTCGTGACGCTCTCCATGGCTGTACAAACATCAGTACCTGCATTGCCCGACCCAACGTCGTACGCAGCACCGCCATCGAGCGAGTCGTCCCCGGCACCACCATAGAGTTCGTCGTCGCCGTCGTCACCATACAGGGTGTCATTGTTATCCCCGCCGCGCAGGATGTCATTGCCGCTGCCGCCGCTTAACATGTCATTGCCACCATCCCCACGAATAAGGTCATCCCCGCCGTCGCCGTAGAGATCATCGTGTCCGTCCCCGCCATCGATGAGGTCGCTGCCTTCACCCCCGTAGAGGGTGTCGCTTCCACCGCGACCATAGAGGTCATCGTCGCCCGCGCCGCCTTCGATATGATCTGCGCCGCCGTAGCCGACGATCAGGTCATTGCCGCCACTGCCGATCAAAGTGTTGGAATTCTGATTGCCGTGAATGGCGTAGCCCTGCTCGCACAAGATCGAGAATGTGCTGGCATCAAAGTCATCGCCCGCAACCGACAGATCGTATGCCCCCGTGTAGATGCTGCCTTCCAGCATGACGACAAAATATTCGCCTGCCCCTTCGCAAATGTCGGGCAGCAGTTCGCGGCAAATACTATTGTTCATATCGAAACCAGACTCCTGGAGGCAGCGCGGAATATACCAGCCTACATTCCAGTACCAAGTCTGCAACGTCTCGTCGTCAGGGTGGTCGCAGCGTCCATCGCCCCAATAGGCGGGGTCTGAGCACCAATTGTACGTGTCGTCCATTGGCGGCGTTTGCGCGAATGCGATCCCTGCGCCAACAAGTATCAGCAGGAAAAGTATCGCAATACCCAGTCGTCGAGCCATTTTCTGATCCTTAATCCATTCCGAAAACAAACGATTGCATTTGAATACCTTACAGTGGAACCGTTGTGAGACAACTCTTTATCAATGGAAAATCCATGAATTTATCGTGAAAAACTTCTTGTTTGGACGACCTCCCTGTGGCGCTGCACGCCTCTTCCTTCCAATCGCCTGATCGCCTCCCCCCGTACTTCCGCGTTTCTAACGTTCTGCCGTTACAATATGCCCACTCACAACACGAAAGGGTCGATTTGACATGACCAATATGCATGGATTTGAACTCGTTCAGGAGCAGGATGTCGCGGAGATCAGCTCCAAGGCGCGGCTATTCCGCCATGTGCGCACCGGCGCGCGGCTGCTCTCGGTCGAGAACAACGACGAAAACAAGTCATTCGGCGTCGCCTTCAAGACGCCTTCGTATGACGATACTGGCGTACCCCACATCCTCGAACACGCGGTGCTCAACGGTTCGCGCAAGTACCGCGCCAAAGAGCCGTTCGTCACGCTGTTGAAGACTTCCGTCAATACCTTCCTCAATGCGATGACCTTCAACGACTTCACGGTCTATCCCATCGCCAGCACCAACCTGAAGGACTTCTGGAATCTGGTCGATGTCTACATGGATGCCGTGTTTTACCCGCTGATCGCGGAGAAGACGCTCCAGCAGGAGGGCTGGCATCACGAGACGAGCGGCGACCACAGCGCGCTCAACTATAAAGGTGTCGTCTTCAACGAGATGAAGGGCATGTATTCGACGCCGGAAGCGGTGCTGGAGACGGTGTCGCGGCGCGAGCTGCTGCCCGATACGCCGTATCGCCACGACATCGGCGGCGACCCGGCGTCGATCCCCAATCTGACCTACGAGGCTTTCAAGGGCTTCCACGCCCGCTACTACCATCCCTCGAACTCGTTCATCTACTTCTATGGCGATGATGAGCCGGAGGAGCGCCTGCGCTACGTGAATGATTTCATCGCAGAATTCGAGGCGATTACGGTCAAGGCGGAATTCCCCTTGCAGCCGCGCTTCGATGCGCCGCGCACGCACGTCGAACGCTACGATGCGGGCGAGGCGGACGAGGAGGCGAACAAGGGGTTCGTCAAAATGAGCTGGCTGCTGCCAGAAGTGACCGACGCCGAGCGCCTGCTCGAACTTGAGATTCTTTCCTATATCCTGGTCTCTACACCCGCCTCGCCGCTGCGCAAGGCGCTCATCGACTCCGGCTTGGGCGAGGACCTCGTCTCCGAAGGCATCGATCGCTTCACACGACAGGCGACCTTCTCCGTTGGGTTGAAGGGCATCGTCCCCGGCGATGCGCCGCAGGTCGAGATGCTGGTCACGCAGACCTTGAGCGATCTGGCGGAAAACGGCATCAATCCGGAGATGATCGAAGCGGCGTTCAACACGACCGAGTTCAGCCTGCGCGAAAAGAACACAGGTCGTTTCCCCCGCGGGCTTGCCGCCTACCTGGGCATCCTGCCCGCCTGGATACACGGCGGCGACCCGCTGACGCACCTGGCATTCGAGGAAAAGCTCAAGGCGATCAAGGCACGTTACAGCGCGCAGCCGGGGTACTTCGAAAACCTGGTCGGCGAGTATCTGATTGACAACCCACACCGTTCGACCGTCATCCTCCAGCCTGATCCGCAGGTCAAGGTCGAGCGCGAAGCGGCGGAAAGTGCCCGTCTGGAACGCGAGCGGGCGAAGATGAACGACAGCGATATCGAGCGCGTCCTGGCGGATATGGCGGAACTGGAACGCATCCAGAACACGCCGGACTCGCCGGAAGTCCTTGCCAGCATCCCGACGCTGCGCCTGAGCGACCTTGACCGCGAGGCGAAGAAAACGCCGACCGAAGTCATCCCGGCATTGGGCGCGCAGATTCTCTATCACGACCTGCCGACCAACGGCGTCGCCTATGTCGATTTCGGCTTCGACCTCTACAGCCTGCCCACCCGCCTGATCCCGTATGTCGATCTGTTCGGCGCGGCGCTGACGGAGATCGGCACCGAGACGGAAGATTTCGTCCAGCTTTCGACGCGCGTCGGCGCGAAGACCGGCGGCATCGGCAGCAATGTCATCACCTCCACCACCTACAAAGGGCAGGGCAGCATCGCCTACCTGTTCGTGCGCGCCAAGTCGATGATGCACCAGACCGCCGATCTGTTCGCCATCCTGCGCGATATGCTGCTGACCGTCAAGCTCGACAACCGCGAGCGCTTCCTGCAAATGGTGCTGGAAGAGAAAGCGGGCATGGAGGGCGGGATGCTGTTTGGCGGGCATCAGGTCGCCGCTTCGCGCATCGCCGCCGCTTTTGGCGATGCCGCCTGGGCGAATGAGCAGATGGGCGGCGTAAGTGGGCTGTTCTTCATCCGCGCGCTGGCGGAGCGTGTCCAGAACGACTGGGCGGGTGTGCTGGCAGATCTGGAAGCGATCCGCGCGGCGCTCCTCAATCGTAATGCGCTGGTCGTCAACGTGACGATGGCGGGGACGGATTGGGCAGTGTTCCAGCCCCAGTTGATGGAGTTCCTCGCCGCGCTGCCCGCGCGCGAGTTCGTGCGTCAGACATGGGAGCGCAGCACGCCGCCCGCCTACGAAGCGCTGACGGTGCCCGCGCAGGTCAATTTCGTCGGCAAGGGGGCGCGCCTGACCGACCTGGGCTACCAGGTGCATGGCTCGCAGGCGGTCATCCTCAACCACATGAACTTCGACTACCTGTGGAACAAGATCCGCGTGCAGGGCGGGGCGTATGGCGGCGGCGCGAGCTTCAACCCGTTCTCTGGCGTATTCACCTTCTTCTCGTACCGCGACCCCAACCTCGTCAATACGCTCAAGGTCTATGACGCGGCGGGCGAATACCTGCACAGTGTCGAGTTGAGCGAGGAGGAACTGGAGAAGGCGATCATCGGCGCGCTCGGCAATGTCGATAGCTACCTGCTGCCCGACGCCAAGGGCTTCCAGGCGACGACGCGCTACCTGATCGGCTATACCGACGCGGACCGGCAGCGCGTGCGCGATGAGATGTTCGCCACGACGCTGGCGGACTTCCGGACGTTCGGCGATGCGGTGGCGAAGGTGGGCGAAGCCGGGCGCGTGGCGGCGGTTACGTCGCCAGACGGCGCGGCGAAGGCGAACGGAGAGCTGCCGACGAAGCTGGAGCTGACAGCAGTGTTGTAGGACGCGAGAGCGCCCTCACCCCTAAATCCCCTCTCCCGAACGGCGCGTAGGTTTGGGGGATGGGATTTGAGCGTGTAGAAACAGGGTGAAAGCAATCGCTACAAATCTTGCCTATCTCTTTCAGATTTGTCGATTAGACGCAAAGCGGCATGAATGGTCGCAAGATAGAAATAGAACATCCAACTTAACCAGATTGCTGGATCATAGTTGGTTTTTTGGTCTGCATTATGGTGGCGTATTCCAAAGTTGTTCGCGATATTAAAGAGATCGCTTTCGTCAGTCTTGGTCAGTACTTTCTTGAGCTTAGGTCGAATAAATTCCAACACATCCGCTAAGTCTCGAACAGCATCGCGACGATCTTCAATCGAAGACCGATGTCGTCGAAACTTCCGGACAGCGGTATCTATTCGTTTCTTGATGTTGTCAACATCCTGATCTGGTATTTCAGCTTCTATCAAGTACTCTAGACCGCTATCAGCTAGCGCAACAACTTCACCATTTAGCGAAAGACTGAAGCCCTCTTTGTAGTCGCCAAGGATTTCATTTATCTCTGTTCGAAATTCCTCACGCCCTTCCTGTTGATCAAATTTGTAATAATGCCAGCCACAATCGCTCCAACTATGGTAGTCACCTTCTAGTGGTTTGGAAACGTTATCAAAAAGGATTTCAGCTAAATCAAAAACATCATCCTCAGAGTAGTTTTCAAAATTCTTCCACACCGGCCACAAGTTTGGCTTTCGCAGCCTTCTGAATATTTGTGCTTCAATATCTCCGCCAAATGTGCCTGGAACTAATCCACGATCTACGCAGTCGTATCCAAATGCTTCTTGAAAGTAGCCATTTCCTTCGAACTTTTTGACAAGATCATTGAACAGGCGCAGGAGAATAGGCAGTTCATATTTGGCTGCGGCGGAATTCTTGCCAGTTCGAACAGAGTAGTAGCGTCGATATTTCATGCTTCACCCACACAAAACGAAGGCAAGCCAGAAAGCATTCAAGTAAGTGGATTATACAAGACCAAATTACAGTTGATCGAGTAACGACTAAAAAAGCCCAGCACAATCATTGCAAATGTGACTGCAGATTTAATTCTGTCGAGATATGCCTCCGAAGGTACTGCGCCAAGGCAATGGCGCATGACGTTCTGGGCATTCTGGTGCACCTGCCTGTATTGATACAGAAAAAGGACTATCGAAATAACGAATTTGCACATCGGCTTGGTTTGAGACAAGTTTTCACCTCATTTCACCCTTCCCATCTGCGCTACAATAACCCCATCGCATCGTGTGACCGCAAGGCTACCGCCGATGGCTGCTAACCCGAACCTGCGCTTCATCGCCTCTCAGCTTCGCCAGATCTCGCTCTTCGCGCGCATGACGCCTGACCAGCTCGAGCGCGTCGCCTCCATCGCGCAGCTCATGCGCGCCGACCCCGGCACGGTGCTGGTCTGGCAGGGGCAGCCTGCCCAGCAGTTCATCATGCTCGTCTCCGGCACCGCCATGCTCGTTCAGCAGACGCCGCAGGGCTTTGAACAGCAGGTTGGCATGATCGGTGAGGGGCAGCACACGGGCGAAGAAGCGCTCTACAGCGACCGGCTGGAGCCGTACACCGTGCGTGTCGTCGATAGCGCCGTCGTCCTCGTCGTCCCGAAAGCGCCGCTCGCCGCGCTGATCTTCCAGACGCCGGAAATCCGCGCCAACATGGGCGTGCAGCAGACGGCGACGCGCGAACAGGTCTCGCTCTTCAAGGGACAGCGCCCGGACGAAAGCGTGATGCATATCTTTAAGCGCCACTGGTGGGCATTCGTCCGCCGCCTCTGGCTGCCGATCGGCATCAGCACACTCATGCTGCTCGGCGCGGCGTTCCTGCTGGCGAGCGTTCCCTGGCTGGCGATGCTGCTCTTCGGCGCGGCAGTCCTCATCCCCGGCGCGGTCGCCTTTCTGCTCTACGCGGACTGGCAGGATGACTGCCTGATCGTCACCGATCAACGGCTGGTCAAGATCTCGGACACGCTCCTGCAATTCGAGAAGAAAGTTAGCGAAATCCCGTTCGAGCGCGCGCACGAGGTCAATGCCGAAATCCCGCCCGATCCGTTCGCACGCATCTTTCGCTATGGCACCGTCACCATCAAGACGGCGGGCGCGGCAGGTACGATCACCATCGATACCCTCGCCAATCCGGCGAAGATACAAAAGCTGATCTTCTCTCAGCGGGATAGCTATCACCAGAACGCTGGCGTGCGCTCGCGCGAACTGATCAACCAGGACATCGACGCTGCGCTGGGCATCCCCAACGCGCAGATGCAGACGCCTGCCCCTGCCCGCCGTGTCGATGGCTTGCCTGCTCACAGCCCCGTCAATACGAGCGTCAATCCCTTCCGCACCCGCTATGTCAATGCCGACGGTGCGTCGGTCTACCGCCGCCATATCTCGATCTGGCTGCGGCACATTGCCCCCGGATTTCTGCTGGTCATGGGCGGGATCGGCTTGGCAATCGCCAGCCCATTCATTCCCGCGCTGCGCGCCATCGAATTCGCGGCGCTGGCAGCGGCTGCCGCCTTGGTGATCGTCGGCGCTTTTTGGGCGTATGTCGCCGACTGGGACTGGCGGCATGACATGCTGATCGTGGGCAAAGAGACGATCATGCTCATTCACAAGCGCCCGTTCTGGCTGCAAAACGATGTCGAGCAAATCCGGCTGGCGCAGGTCGATAACGTCATCTCTGAAGTCATGGGTCTGATCAACACGCTGCTCAATCGCGGCGACATCCGCATCTCGCTGATTGGCGGTGATACACAGGATGCCAAGCGTTTCAGCAGCGTCGGCGACCCGCAGAGTGTGCAAAGCGAGATTTCGAATCGTCTCGCGCAGTTGCAAACCGCCCAGCAGAGCGGCGCGCTCGACGCTCAACGCGAGGCATTCGCCGCCTACCTCGCCGCCTATCATCAGCGCGCGCAGGCACAAACCGGCTTCGCGCCCGTCAACGCGCCTTATCCGCCTCCCGGCATGACACCCCCCGCAGCCAGCGTGCAATATCCCCCGCCGCCCACGCCCACACCGGATACACCACAGCCCCCGGTGCGCGATGGCTCGCGCCCGCCCAATATTCCCCGCCGCCAGGGATAAAGCGCTGCTTTCAAGACGCGGAATGCGAAGACAATCTCATGTTTGTTTTCACGCCGAGTCTTGAGCCACGCGAAAAACACTTTGGGTGTAGAGTGGTGGTATTGGGCGCACCCGAATGAGCCAGCGCCCGCTAGTTATGTGGAGTGTCTTGATGCGTACTCATAAGCCGTTGCTTCTCCTTGCGCTCGCGCTGCTGCTCCTGAGCTTTGCCTCGGCAGCCGCTGCACAGGATGATGATGCATACCTGCTGCCGATTCTGGCAGACGGCGAAACCGTTGAAGAATCTTTCCTGACGACGAACGACGCCCATCTGTATGCCTTCCAGGGTACCGCGGGCGATGTCGTCACCATCTCGATGCAGCCGACCGACCGCGACAGCTTCCTGGACCCGTATATCATTCTGCTGGGTCAGGCAGGCGCGGTGTACGCCTACAACGACGACAGCGAGTCCGATAAGGACCCGGCGTTTTCGGCAGAAATCGCTGCTTTTGAACTGCCCGAAACCGGCAGTTACTTCATCGTCGCCACCACGCTGGTCGGTTCGATGAACTTTGGCAGCGAGGATACCGAGGGCGGACCCTACCCCTACAGCCTCAGCGCCAGCGGCTTCACCCTGCCGGAAGGGGCGGACCCTGAGTCGTTCCTTTACAGCGGCAGCAGCGTGGAAATCGGTCAGTCCAACACGCTGTACAGCAACGGGGTCGAACCGATCTACTTTGTCGATTTCATGGGTGTAGCGGGTCAGGTGATCGACGTGAAGACCCAGACGGACACCGTGACTGATACCATCCTCTGGTTGTTCGCCCCCAACGGCATCCGCATCGCTGCCAATGACGACAGCAGTGGCACCGCGGCGGAACTGCTGGCTGTCGAGCTGCCCGAAGACGGCAAGTACTTCATGTTTGCGACCGGCTATGGCTTCATCACCGCGGCGGATGGCGACTACGCGCAGGATGGTGTATTCGGCATCTCGCTTGAGCAGGTTGGCAGCGCCAGCGGCAAGTAACATCCGTAGGGCGATTTGCGCGCTTCGGGGCGAGTCACGCGACTCGCCCCTTTTCCCCTCAGTTAAACACCACTGTCTTATTGTTATAGACCAGCACCTGATGCAGCAGATGGGCGCGCACTGCCCGCGCCAGCACCAGCTTCTCGATGTCGCGTCCTTTGCGCACCAGGTCGTCGATGGTGTCGCGGTGGTCCACCCGCACGATGTCCTGTTCGATGATCGGTCCCGCATCTAAATCCGCCGTCACGTAATGGCTCGTCGCGCCGATCATCTTGACGCCGCGTTCGTACGCCTTGTGATAGGGGCGGTCGCCGATAAAGGCGGGCAGGAATGAGTGATGGATGTTGATGATACGGTTCGAAAACGCACCCACGAAATCGGGGGATACGATCTGCATGTAACGCGCCAGCACGATCAGGTCAATGTGATGCTCGCGGAGCAGGGCGATCTGTTCTTTTTCCTGTGCCGCTTTCGTCTCCGGTGTCATCGGGAAGACCATGTAGCGGATGCCGAACTGCGCTGCGACCCCTGCCAGGTCGCGGTGGTTGCTGATGATGAGCGGGATATCGACCTGCCATTCGCCCGCCTGCCAGCGCGAGAGCAGCTCGTACAGGCAGTGCGCCTGCTTGGAGACGAAGATCGCCATCCGGGGACGCACATCCGAATACTGAATCGTCCATGTCATTCCAAGGGGTTGGGCGACCTTCGCAAAGGCGGCGGTTATTTCGTCGCGCGGCAGGTCGAACGATGACAGTTCCCACTCGACACGCATGAAGAACACGCCCTGCGTTTGATCGACATGCTGCGCCAGGTGGAGGATGTTGCCGTGATGCTGGGCAATGAAAGCGGTCACTGCGGCGACCAGCCCCTGACGATCCGGGCAGGAGATAAGCAGTGTGACGGTGCTGGATGGCTGTAATGGCATGGAGGTTCCTAGATTGGACTGTGCGATGAGAATACTACCACGCCGCCCCGATGATGACATCTTAAGCGCGCAGCAGGCGCGAACCAGCGTATAGTGAATGCAGTACGCTACCCGACAAAAGAGTAAGATAGCTGGCGAAAGATCGACAGCCTAGTCATCAGGCGGGACACCATGCCAATCATTTCCACCTGGATCGTCGAAGGTCATCTCGCATACTGGAAGTCGTGGGGCGCGCTCAAAGCGGACGACATTGCGCCTTACGACGCCGAATCGTATGACCTGCTCAATGCGACGACCGCGCCTCTGCTGCACACGATAGCCGATCACTCACAGCTTGAGCAGCTTCCCTCGCTCAAAGACCTGGCGACCATCTCAGCGGGGCGCGACCCTCGCGTGGGCTGGTATCTGGTCGTCGGCAGCATCAACCCTGTGATCAAGATGCTGGTCTCCATCGCCGTTCAAATCGGTCATGTGCGACTGCGCTTCTTTCCGACTTTTGACGAAGCGCTGGTATTCATTCAGGGGCAGGACGCGACGCTGCCGCCGATAGAGGTCACAGAGGTCGAGTTGATCGAGCGCATTCGTGCGCGCTATGCTGCCGTCAGCGCCGATCCGACGCCGTTCTAATCCGGCAGCGCGATACGCACGATGCGGTCGTGCCCCGCATAATCGCGCAGCACAGCCACCTGAGATGTAGGGAATACCTCCCGCGCCAACGCTGCTGCTGCCGCGCCCTGCCGCGTTTCGATCTCCAACAGCATCAGCCCACCGGGGCGCATCACGCGCGCTGCCTGCACCAGCAGCCGCCGGATCAGCTCAAGTCCATCCGCGCCGCCATCGAGCGCCAGCAGCGGCTCATGGCGTGCAACGGGCAGCGCGGCGGCGTCGGCGCTGGGGATATACGGCAGGTTCGCCATCAACAGGTCGATCCGCTTACTGGTATCCCATTGTGCCAGCAAATCTGACTGTGCGAACATCACCTGACGTGTAACGCCATGCAGCGCAGCATTACGCCGCGCCCCGCCCAATGCCGCTTCACTGACATCGACCGCATGGACTTCCCAGCCAGGTTGGAGCGCTGCAAACGTCACTGCGAGAATGCCGCTCCCCGTCCCGACATCGACGGCGATAGGCGGGTCACCCGTCGTACGGGCGGACGCCATGAATGGCGACCCTACGGGATCGTCTGTAGGGGCACCATTCATGGCGTCCGTGTTGTCTCTGCCTTTATTGTGGCTATCCCTGTCACCATTTGCCCACGCCAATGCCTGTTCCAGCAGAAGTTCGGTTTCCGGGCGCGGGATCAAGACATCGGGTGTGACGATGAAATCGCGGTCGTACCATGCACGCCGCCCCAGGACATACGGCAGTGGTTCGCCACCGGCACAGCGTGCAACGAGCGCCTCAAACGCGGCGGACTGTTCTGTCGTGAGGACGTGTTCGGGATGGGCAAGCAGCCAGGGGCGCTCGACGCCGAGGACATGACCCAGCAGCGCCTGCGCATCGCCCGACGCGCTGTCGGACACAGGCGCAAGGCGCTGGCGAGCGGAGCGCAGGGCGATGGCAATGGTGGTCATTGTCGCAAAAGTGTCTCAAGCACAAAGTGACGAAGATTCTGCGATCTCGCCAGTGTATGAAAGCGCAGCCTCGGACGACGTATGCGTCGTCCCTACAGGCGCGTTGGGGTGTCCGTAGGGACGAGGCATGCCTCGTCAGTGCCTTTATCGTCCTGACAGTTCGTCACGTTATTCCTCGTCGTCATCGACCGCCGCCCGCCCCAGCGCGCCGCCGCCGAGCTTTTCTGCCTGATCCTGCGTGTTGAGTGCATCGATAAACTCGTCAATCGCACCGTTCATGATGGCGGGCAGGTTGTAACTGGTCACGCCGACGCGGTGATCGGTGACGCGGTTCTGTGGGTAGTTGTAGGTGCGGATCTTCTCCGAGCGTTCGCCTGTGCCGACCTGCCCGCGCCGCTCGCCTTCCAGCAGCGAACGCTGCTTTTCCACCTCCAGCTCGTACAGACGGGCGATCAGGACGGACATCGCGCGTTCCTTGTTCTGGAGCTGGCTGCGCTCGTCCTGCACGGCGACGACCAAGCCCGACGGGATATGGGTCAGGCGCACCGCCGTCTCGTTCTTCTGCACGTTCTGCCCGCCCGCGCCGCCCGCGCGAAAGGTGTCCATCTGCACGTCATTCATATTGAGCTGCACGTCGAGCGCTTCCATCTCCGCGAGGACGGCGATGGTGACGGTGCTGGTATGAACGCGCCCCTGGCTCTCGGTGGCCGGCACGCGCTGCACGCGATGCACGCCGCCTTCGAACTTGAGCCGGCTGTAGGCACCCTTGCCTTTCACTTCGAACTTGATTTCTTTGAAACCACCGACACCGGTGTCGCTCTGGTCGATCACGTCGATCTTATAGCCGTGCTGCATAGCGTAATAGCTGTACATGCGGAAGAGGTCGGCAGCGAACAAGCCTGCCTCGTCGCCGCCCGCGCCCGCGCGGATTTCCATGATGACGTTCTTGTCATCGCGTGGGTCTTTCGGGATGAGCAGCACGCGCAGTCGTTCCTCCAGCACTGGGATGGTCGTCTCTAGCTCGGCGATCTCATCCTGCGCCAAGGCGAGCATATCGGCATCGCTCTCCGCTTCGCGCATGGCGCGGGCGTCTTCAAGCTGCCCCATCTGTCGTTTGTAGTCGCGGTATGCGTCGACAATTTCAGCCAGGCTGGTGCGTTCCTTGCCGTAGTCGGCAATCCTGCTGTAATCGCTGAGGAGTGCCGGGTCGCTCATCAGGCGTTCGAGTTCGTCATAGCGCGCTTCTATCGCGGCGAGTTTATCGAGCATAGTACTTTCTCAGTAATGAGGAATGAGTGATGAGGCATGAGTGATAAGTCTACGCACGACGCTCGCACTCATCACTCATTACTTTGCTTAGTCCACAAAGCGATACTTAAACAGCGTCCACAGCGCAATTGGCGCATCCGTCCACTTGATCTTCTTGCCTTCCGTCCACTCGCGCCCGTTGTACGAGATCGGCACCTCATAGATACGGATGCCCTGTTTGAGCACCTTCGCGGTGAACTCCGGCTCGAACTCAAAGCCGCGCGCGTGAATTTTCATGCCCTGCACAACCTCACGCCGAAAGACCTTGTAGCAGGTCTCCATATCGCTGAGGATGGCGTTGTAGAGGACGTTGGTCGCCAGCGTCAGCCCCTTGTTGGCGACCATGTTCCAGAAGTTCATCGCTTTGCGCGGACCGCCGAGGAAGCGTGAGCCATAGACGACAGGCGAGATGCCTTCCAGGATGGGCTGGATCAGCCTCGGATAATCGCGTGGGTCATATTCCATATCGGCATCCTGGATGAGCACGATGTCACCCTGCGCCGCCGCGAATCCTGTCACCAGCGCTGCTCCCTTGCCCTGGTTATGTTCGTGGAAGAGAATACGAACTCCCGCACGTTGTTCTGCTTCTAACCGGTGCAGCAAATCGCGCGTGCCATCCTGCGAACCATCATCAACGATCACGATCTCATCCGCAATTTGAACCGCCTGAACGCGCGCCAGGACTTTTTCGAGCGTGTGCACTTCGTTATAGCAGGGGATGACGACGGTGATCGTCGTGCCGTTTTTGTCTATCGTTTCGGTGGCATGGTAAGTCTGGGTCATATCCTCGACGCAAATCCTCTGTGCTCGCTCGTTGCACCTGCCAGGGTGCCTTACGAAGTAATCCGGCGATTATAGTCGAGGGTTCTATGCGAAGACAGGTTAATCTTTTTGGTCTTGTCTCGTGTAAGGGCGTATCCTAAGATCATAAAGCACATTTGACCGGGCTGCGCAATGCGTGGCTCCGGCAGGAAGAGAGTTTCGGATCTATGCTCAACATCACGGTCGTCATCCCGACCTACAACGAAGCGGAAAACCTCCCGCGCTTGATCGACACTTTGTTGAGCATGGAGGAGCAGCGCCTGAACATCCTGGTCGTCGATGATCATTCGCCTGATGGCACGGGTAGAATCGCCGACGAACTGGCAGCCCAGCATCCCGGACGGGTCGCGGTGCTGCATCGCAAGGGCAAAGAGGGCTTAGGTCCGGCGTATGTCGCCGGGTTTAAGCAGGCACTGGCATCGGGCGCGGATTATGTCATCCAGATGGACGCTGATTTTTCACATCAGCCGTCGTATATCCCCCATCTGATTCGCACGCTGGAAAGTGGTGCCGATCTGGTCATCGCGTCGCGCTTCATGCGCGGCGGCGGCGTCGATAAGGAGTGGAGCCTGCGCCGCAAGCTGCTCAGTTGGTGGGCGAACAGCATCTACGTGCGTCTGATCCTCGGCATCCCGGTCTCGGACGCGACGGGTGGCTACCGTATCTGGCGGCGCGCCACGCTGATCGGACTCAACCTCGACCAAATCCGCTCCAACGGTTACGCCTTCCAGGTCGAGATGGCATATGTTGCCCACCGCCTGGGGTTCAAACTGGCAGAGATCCCGATCTACTTCCCGGATCGCAGAGACGGCACCTCGAAGATGGACATGAAGATTCCACTGGAGGCGGCGGCGCGCGTCTGGCAGATGATGTTCCAGCATCGGGGGCTGACGCCGCAGCAGCGCAGGACGGCGCAGTACGCGCCGCCCGACCCTGTCCCAGCGCGGGAAAACGAAAAAGTGCGAGTCGAGGGTTAGCTCCCGACCGCGACCACCTTGTGCACGCCAGCGATCTGACCGATTTCTCCGAAGAGCTTGTCGAGCGCTTCGCCAGAGGGCAGTTGACCGGATAGCACGACCATCCCCCACTCGGGATTTGCGAGCGCGCCGGGCGGGAGAATGTTGCCCAGTCCCAGACGAATCGTATCGTCGTCGTACAGGTTGGCATCTTCGATCTGGAGGACGCCGGACACTTCGCGGATGTGCTTACGCAGGTAATCGCGGGTGATCGGCGTCTTGATATTGCCGCTAATCTGTGCGACGCCGCCTTCGACGCTGACGTGAATGTGACGGCGGTCATGCGAAAGCGGCGGGTAGGTGTAGATCCAGCGCTGGATGTCGGCGAGGATATCGATGTCGAGGCGGGTGGTGGAGGTTTGTGCGTCTGCCATGAAGAATAACTCCGGTCTATTTGCGTTCGAGGATGCGGTTGATTTTGCCCCATGCGCGCCTCCATCGCAAAATCGTGTTGGTGCCTTCAAGAATTAAAACACGAAGGAACGGAGGGGACGAAGGTTCACGGCGGAAATAGTCAAGAGTTCCTGATTTTCCGTGTGCCTTTGTCCTCTCCGTGCCTTCGTGATGAAAAGCTGAACGGAGGAGCATGGAACTTCTAATCAGCGGCACGCGCCGCAGCTTCGTCCCCATTCGCCAGTATCGTGCGCAGCATGAGCTGCCGACCGAGTTTGGCGTCGCCTTGTTCGAACCGAAGGATTACGCGGACCTGGGCAGCATCGACGGCGCCGGGGCGGGTGCCGCGCTCAACAAACTCCGCGCGGCGGTGCTCGCAGCCATCCCGCCGAAGATCGTGCTGCCCGATCTCGTCGCCACAGCAGAAATGCTGGCGAGCGTCTTCCGCGCGCAGATGTACGCCATCAATGATGTGGTCAATCTGAATCCCGTCGAGATCGAGTTCGCGGCGGCGGGCTTCGCGGATGTGACGCAGAACTACGCCTATGCGCTGCTGCGCGCGCGTTTGTCGCGGGCAGAACCGCCGCCGTTCATGGCGATTTATGGCGCGTGGCTGGAGAGCAGCGCGCGCCTCGCCACGACCGCCCATGCGTATGCGCACCGGGGTGCAGTGTGGGGAGTGCAGGTCGTCAGCCATGCTTATGGGCGTGCCGGGTTGGCGGTGGAGCGGGGTGGTCAGGTTGATTACCTGGCGGATGGCGTGCTCGCTTGCCCCGCCGACGGTTTCATGGCGGGGCTTTTGAGGGAGGTATGTGAGGGGATCTGTTCGCGCTCAGTCTAATTGTTCGCGACGCTTCTCGATGCTTCGCCTCAGCTCTTCTGCCTTTACGCTTGTACTCGTATCCCAACTCTCATGATAATCCGCATCGAGCGCTGCCTGATTCTCGAAGTAGTATGCCAGTGCCGCGTGAACCTGCGCCCGCGAAAGCCCGTAATGCTCGGCGACGTATTCGACATCACGCCCACCATCAGCTTGCATACGGGCGACGAGTTCCGCCTTGAGGTGCGTTTTGCCGGCAATACGCGCTTCGCCGTCGATAAAGACGATGAAGTCGGGAATTACAATTTTCGCATCCATCACACGTTACTCAACATCTATGACCTGGTTACGGAAGTCATCTGCCGTTGCAGCGCCAGCTTCAAATGCATCTGCGAAAAATTTGCAGAGCGTCACAATTTCCCCGATGCCTGCTTCACCTTGCAGGTGCGACTTGCACAGCATTACGCCAGAGTGCATCTTGCCTTGTGCTATCCACCCGAAGGCGCGCGCGCGAAATCCTTATGTCGAATGTGATCAGTATACGACTTTCCTTTGCTGCGTGGGAGAGATGTGTTTCGTCATCCGCGTCGGCAAGCCCCATCTCTTGGCAGCGTTCGATATCGATGCCGAGCGCGCGGAGTTGCAGTGTTATTTGCTTATCTACATGCGTGTCAGCGTAGAACTTTAGACTCATCGAAAACGTCTACTTCTCCTGCGTGAAGCGCCGCAGCCAATCCTGCACGACTTTCGGCACGCGCTCCATGCTGTCGGTCGCCATCACCAGCGTCATCCCCATCGACACCAGCACATTCGTCACCAGGAAGAATAAACCTTCTTCGAGCGGCAGCTTGTCCTTGATCAGATCGACCTTGACCGTCTTCTCTGGGTTGATCTTCCATGTCCCCGACGAGATCGCCAGCGAGTCCGAGATGCCGAGGTAGAGCGTGGTCGGGATGATGCCGAGCGCCACCAACCGGCGGTGCTGCCAGAGGATGTCGCCGCCGAACGCCGCCTGCACGATAAGCGGCAGCAGCGCCCAGGAGAGCGTCAGGCTCAGATAACGGCGCGACTGCGGACCCCACAGCAGGTTCCAGACCGACGCCGACCAGATCAAGCCCAGCGCCGCCGTCATCCCCGCGCGAATCAGCAGCGGGTTGGCGGGCTTCTTGGTCTCCGGCGGAAGATGCTTCGCCAGCCAGATCATCCATGAGCCGGTCAGCATCGTTTGCAGCACGAAGAAGGTGTACTCCTCTATCGGCACCCAGCCCAGCACCAGCCCGGTCACCAGCTTGGGGTCATACCACCAGACTTTGGTCGCCACGAGATAATTATCCCAGGGTGTGGTGTACGCCACCGCCACCGCCACATGCCCGGAGAGCGCCGCTTCCGGCTTGAGGTTGCGGAATTCCGGCGGCATCTTCTTGCCGCGCTTGTGGTCGAACCAGTTGAGCGTCATGAAGAACAGCAGGGGCGGGACGACGTAACGCGCGAGAAAGCCGAAGTATTTCATGGGGGAGGAGTCCTGAAGCAAGCAAATGAATTCAAGAGCGGACGAGGCATACCTCGTCCCTAGACATACACGGTGCCTCTGTAGGGGTGAGTCACGCCTGGCGCGCTAGGTAACGAGATTACTGTCCTTTTTACCCCAGAACTACCCCAAAATCCGATTTACTCCCCTTTCGCTAACCTTTCCCGCGCTTCTCCTGCGTCGCGTCCTTCGCGTCTTTGCGGTTCATCTCCCGTGCTGTACAATCGAACCTCCTCGTCTTGAATCGTATCATCATCCTGGAGTCTCCCCTCATGACTGATCGTGTACGCCTCGCCTTTATCGGTACGGGTGGCATGGCGCAAGGTCACATCATCCGCGCCTTGCAGCAGAAGGACACCACGCAGATCGTCGCCATCTGCGAGCCATCCCCAAAATCGTATGACCTGACGCGCCAGACCTTCGAGGCGATGGACGTAGAAACCCCACCCAACCGTCCCAACCTCAACGAACTGCTCGACGAATTCGGTGATCACCTCGATGCAGCCTTCATTATCACGCCGCACGCCTACCACCACGACCAGACGAAAGCCTGCATGGAGCGCGGGTTGGATGTGCTGCTGGAAAAGCCGATGGTGCTCAACGCGCAGGAGGCGAACAGCCTGATCGAGACGCGCGACCGCACGGGGCGGCTGCTCGTCATCGCTTTCCAGGGCAGCCTGTCGCCGCAAATCCGCGAAGCCGTCCGCATGATTCAGGCGGGCGACCTTGGGCAGGTGCTCAACATCAACGCGACCGTCTGGCAGAACTGGAACGCACTCAACGGCGATACCTGGCGCACCGACCCGGCGATCAGCGGCGGCGGCTTCATGTTCGACACGGGCGCGCACATGCTCAACACGGTCTCCGACCTGGTCGGCGAGGATTTCGACGAAGTGGCCGCGTGGCTGGATAATCGCGGGCGTAAGGTCGAAATCCTGGGCGTCGTCATCGCCCGCACCAAGTCCGGCATCCTGGTCACGCTCAACGGCTGCGGCGATGCCATCCAGTCGTGCCATTCGGATATTCGCGTCTTCGGCACCAAGGGCATTATTCGCACGGGGCAGTGGGGCGAACGGCTGGAGCTGCAAAAGGATGGGCGGCGGATGCTGCGCCCGGTCAAGGTCGCCGAATCGATGGGCGTCTGGGAGCAGTTCCTCAAGGTGCGCGCGGGCGAGATCAAGAACCCATCGCCGCCAGAGATCGGGCTGCGCATGGCGAAGCTGTGGGATGCCATCCGCGAGTCGGCAGGGATGAACGGCGCAGTCGTCAAAGTGAAGAACTAGAGGAAGATCATGTCACAACTTCGTGTCACCGTCTGGAATGAATATCGCCACGAAACCCACCCCGGCATCCCCGCCGATATCTACCCGCAGGGAATGCACGCGCCCATCGCCGAGCACCTGCGCGCGCAGGGCATGAACGTCCGCACCGCCACGCTCGACCAGCCGGATCACGGCTTGCCGGACAGTGTGCTGGACGACACCGACGTGCTGACGTGGTGGGGACATCTGGCGCACGACGACGTGAGCGATGCGCTCGTCGCCAAAATTCAGGAGCGCGTCGTCCTCGGTGCGCTCGGTCTCGTCGTCCTGCACAGCGGACACTTCTCGAAGATCTTCAAGACCCTGATGGGGACGACCTGCAACCTGAAGTGGCGCGAGATCGGCGAGCGCGAGCGCGTGTGGGTGATCGACCCCAGCCATCCGGTCGCCGCAGGCGTGCCAGAGACGTTCGAGATCCCGCGCTCGGAGATGTACGGCGAGCGCTTCGACATCCCGCAGCCGACCTCGCTGGTGTTCGTGAGCTGGTTCCAGGGCGGCGAAGTCTTCCGCAGCGGCTGCGCCTACGAGCGCGGGCGCGGCAAGATCTTCTACTTCAGCCCCGGTCACGAAACCTACCCGATCTACTATCAGAAGGAAGTGCTGCACGTCATCGCCAACGCGGTGCGCTGGGCAGCGCCTGCGCCGGATGCGCCCGCGCCCGTGTACGGGCATGTCCCGGTGCCGCTGGAGCATGTGACGAGTAACGAGTGACGAGAGTAGGTGATGAGGGAAAAGGTGATGAGATGATGTGGGTGTAGGGGACGAGGCGTGCCTCGTCCGCTGTAGGGGACGACAGATGTGTCGTCCCGCGCAATGCACCACATTACGCCGCCAATAAATCCGCAACGGGAATCGCGAAGCCTGGCAGCACATCGCCGAGATCGAGCGTATCGCCAGGCACGAGGAGCAGCGTCGTCGTCGTCGTTCTGGCTTCGACTATTGGCTTCAGGTAGATCGTGATGACCTTCTGACAGTCGTGCTTGAGGTAGTAATCGGCTTTATCGCGCATGAACTGATCGGTTTGCCCCGGCGATTGCACTTCCACAATCAGCCTGGGCATCCAGGGCAGCGCTGTGTCTTTATCCCACTCGCCCTGGTCGGCAGCGACGAAGCACAAATCAGGGATCGGCGCGTAATCCTCGCCAGAGATCTCGATCTGTGTCTCGGTCATTACAGTACCGAGGGGATGCGTTTGCAGAAAGAGGCGAATCAGGAAGAAAAGTTCGCCGATAATCAGGCTGTGGCGCGGCTTCGGCATCTTTTCAACGATCTCCCCATCCCACAATTCGACGCGCTGATCCCCATACTCCGGGAGCATCAACAGTCGATTGAAGTCCGCTTGTGTGAGGCGCTGTTTATCCGGCGCGATCATGGCGTTCTCTCATCGTGTGCTTGCGGAAAATTATAGCATGTACGCGGTGGTCACGACTGCCGCGACTTGAGGTATTCGATGAGCTTTTGGGATGCCTGGAAATGGGTTTGGAATAGTTCCGACATCATCGAAGCGACACTTTCCTCAATTTCAGGATTGAGCAGCACTATTTTGGATTGCGACTCAAACGACGCCCAGTTGTGGAATACATTGATGACTGCGCTGAGTCCTTGCTCGATATACTGGCTATTTGAAATCCCGTACTCCAGCAAACAGTCCGACAATAATTCCAACATGCCGCGTCTGAACCCATTCACATGGGTCCCGCCCGTGGAAGGAATTGTGTTTACATAGCTCTCAAGTTGTGTGTGCTTGATGTCTGTGTACTGAAAAGCAATCTGGATGCGAAACAGGATTGGGCGGCGAGGATCGGTCGATGTTTGAAATGCCGCTGCCCGGTAAAATACGCTGCTCATCGGTTGCGCATTCGCCTTCAGCTCCGCCAGCCGTGCACGGATTCCCTGCGGCGCATGAAAGACTTGCTCGCGCGCTGGACTTACCCGCTCGTCGCGCAGCGTCAGCCGCAGTCCGGCGACCGTGTGCGCCACCTCTCGGCAGCGCGCGGCGATCAGGTCGAAATCCAACTGATTTGGATCCATGATGGTGAAATCGGGCGTGAAGACGAATGTGTTTCCTGTTGACTCGTCGGCGTTGAGGGGACGTATTTGCTCGACAAGCGTCTGCGGTCTAGCCGCTGCATAGCGCTGCTGCCAAAGGAAGCCATCACGACGCACCTGCGCAACCATAATGGCACACAACGCGTTGACAGCGGGAAGCCCCACACCATGCAACCCACCTTGTACCGAGTAACGCGCAGAATAAGGGGCACCGCAACCGATGGTCGTCATCTGCAATTCGAGCACTGACACAGGTGGATTGCGATGAGAGCGTATAGCTACAGACAACCCCTCTGAGTTATCTGTGATCCTGATCTCTTCCCCTGGGAAGATGGTGATTTCTATCTGTGAGCACTTGCCCGCTAATGCCTCGTCAACACTCACGTCCATCGCCTCAAAAACCAGATGATGCAGCGCTTTCTTGTCCGTCCCGCCAATATACATCGCCGGGCGAAGTCGGACGTGTTCGATGCCATCAAGTGGCTTGATACTGCTTTCGTCGTAGGCGGGTTTCGCGTTGTCGGGCATGGGGAATATCCTCGCACACGCATTGTGGATACCCCCTATTTTACCTCGGTTGGCAGGTTTCCGCGGCGATTTTGGCGAGCCAAACCACTACAATGTTGTATCTATTTGGGATGGCACGCGGTCATCGGACGAGGCACGCCTCGTCCCTACACCTTTGTCCTCGTCATCGGGCAGATACACGGGTCTGCCCCTACATCCTCGTCACTCGTTACTTCCCCTGCAACCGCCTGTGCTAGAATTACATACATCCCTGCAAGACATTCGTCGGATCAGCCGACAAAGGATTCGCCAATGTTCCGCCTCGTCATGTTCCTCTTGGGACTCATTATCGGTTCGTGGCTCATGCGCTCGCCGCACAAACAAGACTCCAGTGCCGCGCAGAACGGGCACACCGAGATCAAGTCGTTCAGCAAACCCACCTCGAGCGCACCGCAGGCAGCCGCACGTCTGCGCGCCGAACAGGATGCTGCCAAAACCAAAGAACTTCCGGTCGTCGTCGATAATCTGCTCGACATCAAGGGTATCGGACCCACCTTCGTCAACCGCCTGAACGACCTCGGCATCACCAGCTTTGCCCAGCTTGCCGAAGAAAACCCGCAGGATCTGGCGGAGAAGATGGGCGGGCGCATCACCGCCGAGCGTATCGCTCGCGAACGCTGGATCGAGCAGGCGAAAGAGCGAGTAACGAACAACGAGGGATAGAAAAAGGTGATGTAGGGAAGAGAGGATGAGGTGATGAGGGCAGCGGGTACCAGCCTTCGTATTTGATGCCCATGCCCGAAATCAGCGGGGCGTACCATAAGACTGCTCTGCTTACTTCCTCATCACCTTTCGCCTCATCACCTGTTCTCGTGACCCGTTACTCGTTACTCCATCCATCACCTTTTGCCTCATCACCTCATCACCTTGAAGTGTTAACGCTCAAAACCCACATTTTCGCGTACAAAGGAATTATGCAAACGACGCTGCGCCCCAAGGGCATCACCGTGAACAAGAACGAGGGCTACCTGGAGATCGTCTGGAGTGACGACAAGGTCTGCCGCTACCCGCTCTCGCATCTGCGCGAGGCGTGCCCATGCGTCCAATGCCGAGGCGGTCACGAATTCATGGGGCGCGAGCATGACCCGGATAACATCCTCACGCTCATTCCCAAACGCTCCTATGTGATCAGCAACGTCGAAATGATCGGGAACTATGCCTTACAGCCATCCTGGGATGATGGACATCACACGGGCATCTACACATGGGAGTACCTGCGCCGCTTATGCCCGCCCGACCCAACACCTACATGATCGCACTCGGGACGACGCCTATGCCGGATTTCTCGCAACTCAACGACTCAGAAGCGCTCCTCGCACAGGGGCGCGACCTGTACGAGCGCTGCATCCAGCTCGGCAGCCCGGTGTTGATGCTGGAATTTGTCGAGGAGCAAATTGCGCAGGACCCACCGCGCACCAGCGTCCTGCGCGAGTTGTGCGACGAACTTCAGCACAAGCTGATGGCGCTCAACGAGACGTATTTTGAGGCGCGCGACCGCGTCCTCTACATCATCCGTAAGCGCTTTGCGCTCGATCTCGACCCGCTGCTGGCTCCCAAACCCGATGTCTATCACCAACTGCCCATTGATGATCTGATCAACAACATTCTCCAGCAGAAGCCGCTGTCCTCCGAAGAACAGAGCCACCTGCGGCGCATCCTCAAAGTCTCGCATGTCATGGCGGGGCAGGTCTACAACGATGCATCCATTACCCAGCAGATTCACAACGTGCTGGACGAGTGGCTTCGCGCACTGGCGACCCAGAATGCGCGGCGTACGGGCGAGCACCGCATCGTCAATGCCAGCGACCGCATCCAGTAGGGTGCATCCCATGGGATGCCGCTGACAAGGTAGGTGTATTCCACGCAAACCCTCACCCCAACCCCTCTCCCTCGGGGCGAGGGGCTGAAGAAGACTCTTCTGACCCTCCATCGCTGATGAGCGCGCGCCTCACGCCCCAGGCGATATTTGTCCGCACTTATCGTGCAATTCGCACAAAATCGAATACAGATTTGAATTGAGCTTCCCCCCTCGTTATAATCTGAGCTTGCATTAACCTTAATCGATCAAGGCAATCGCCAATCTCGGCGAACCTACCTGTTCGATTCACACCGGTCGTATGCGATTTTCAGGTTTTTAAGGAGTACGTTTCCATGAAGAAGTTCCTTTTGGTGCTGGCGCTGCTTGCCCTCCTCGTGGTTCCCACCATGAGCATCGGCGCGCAGGACTCGGTCAACTTGGTCCTGTGGCATGCCAAGCAGGATGCTGAAGGCGACGCGCTGCTGGCGCTCCTCGACGCTTTCGTCGAAGCCAACCCCAACATCACCGTCGAGCAGGTCTTCAACCCCAGCGGTACACTCCAGGATAGCTTTGTCGCGGCAGCAGGCGCGGGCGAAGGTCCCGATATGGTCATCTGGGCGAACGACAGCACCGGTCCGTGGGCGACTGCGGGTCTGCTGACCGACCTGACCTCCAGCGTCGATGAAGAACTGCTCGCGCAGGCGACCGAGACCGCCTGGGGCACCTTCACGTTTGAAGACAGCATCTTCGGCATTCCCTACAGCGCCAAGACGCTCGCCTTCTTCTACAACAAGGCGCTCGTCCCGGATGCACCCGAAAGCTGGGCGGATGTCCTCTCGATCAGCGAAGAACTCGCCGCTGACGGTCTGACCGGTCTGGCATTCCAGAACGGTTTCTTCCACAGCGCAGGCTTCCTGTTCTCGCTCGGTGGTTCGCTGATGGACGCGGATGGCAATGCTGCCTTCCCGCCGGACAGCGAAGGTCGCGCCGCGATGGAAGCGTACTTCCAGTTCCACCAGGATATGTACACCCTGGCGCAGGACCCGGACAGCGGCGTCGTCATTGACGGTGCATCGCCCAACCCAGGCTTCCAGACCGGCGAAGTTGCCATGGTTTACGACGGCATCTGGAATCTGGCACAGTTCGAAAGCGACCTGGGCGATGACCTGGGTGTCTCGATCATGCCCGCGCTTGATAACGGCAGCGTCCCCGCGCTGTTCGCGCAGGCAGAAGGCTTCTTCGTCAATGCCACCGTCGCCGAAGACCCCGCCAAGCTCGAAGCTGTCCTCGCCTGGGCGCGCTTCGTGACCAGCGCCGAAGGTCAGACGATTGCCAGCGAAGAGGGCGGTCTGCTGCCTGTTAACCCGGCGGTCGAAGTTGCCAACCCGAACCTCCAGGTCTTCGCCGAACAGTTCGCGCTCGGCACCCCGTTCCCGAACCGTGCTGAACTCGGTCAGTTCTGGGGTCCGATGGGCGACGCTATCACCGCTGTTAGCGCGGGTGGCGAGACTGTCGCCGATGCAACCGCTGCCGCTTACGACCTGATCCAGGCGGGTATCGATACACTGCACGCTGGCAGCTAGAGATAAGCGCCAAGGCTTTCCCTACCCCCATCCCCTGCCCATTGTGATGGGGAGGGGCAAGGGGAGGGGAGAAAAAGTACGTGTGCATCTCAGGGGCGAGCCGATGGCTTGCCCCTGATCGCATCTGCTAGAGGACTTGTCGGACATCAGAAATTATCAAAGGGGGAGGACTAATCGATGGCGACCGTTTCACAGTCACCATCCTATCCTGATACGCAGCTTGGCATGTGGGATAGTGTGAAGAAGGGCGTGCGGGAAAGCGGCATCCCCTGGATGTTCGTCTTACCGTCCGTCGTCGTCATGTTGTTCATTTCGTTTTATCCACAGTTGTACCAGGTGTGGATCGCGTTCCGCGACTTCCAGGCGCAGAACCTGGGCGGGCAGGTTGAAGCACCCTATGTCGCGCTTAAGAATTTCGGCGACATTCTGACCAGCCAGTTGACCATTCCAAACTATCGTTTCTTGCCGCTCTTGGGCTTTAACATCATCTGGACGCTGGTGAACGTCTTTTTCCATGTCACCATCGGTCTGGCAGTCGCCATTGCCCTCAACGGGCAGCGCGTGCTGTTCCGCCGTTTCTACCGCGCCATCTTCGTCCTGCCCTGGGCGCTGCCCGGTTACATCACAGCGCTGATCTGGAATAACCTCTGGCAAGAGCAGTCCGGCGGCTTCAACCTGCTGCTGGAGAGCGTCAACAACACGTTTGGTACGAGTTTCCCGACACGCACCGCCTGGCTGACGACCCTTGACCGCCCGATTGACCTGCGCGTGATCATTCCGTATGTCGTCGCCATCGCCAGTGCCGCCATCGTCGTCTGGCTTGTCTTTTACCTGCGCAAGAATGGGCTGAAAGACAAAGTGACGGGGAAGTTGAGCATCGATAAGACGGTCTTCGGGCTGGGGGGGATCATCGTCCTCACGCTGGTCGCCATCGCCACTTTTGCCGATATTTTCGGCGGGCGTGTTGCCGAATCCACCGCGTCGCTGTTCTTCGAGCGTGCAGGTGCGCCTGTCATGGCGTTCTACTCCGTGCTGATGGCGAACATCTGGCTCGGCTGGCCTTTCATGATGGTGGTGGCGACCGGCGCGCTCACCAGCATCCCGCCGGATATGTATGAAGCGGCAGATGTGGATGGCGCGAGCAAGTGGACGCAATTCTGGAAGATCACCGTCCCGATGATCCGCCCGGCGATGGTGCCTGCCATCATGCTCGGCACGATCTGGACGTTCAACCAGTTCAGCGTCATCTTCTTCATCACCGGTGGCGGTCCGCGCAGCGAAACCGACCTGCTGATCACGCAGGCATACAAGCTGATCGCGCAGGATCAACTCTACGGCGCGGCATCGGCGTTCGCGATTATCGTCTTCTTTATCCTGCTCACCATCACGCTGATCCAGAACCGGATCACCAAGGCGACGGAGGCAGCGTACTAACCATGAGCAGCAATCCGAACATTATCCAATCGAGCGCGGCACCTGCCCGGCAGATGCCTGCCGCCGCGCCTGCCAGGTCAGAAGCGGGCTTCTTTCAGCTCAATCGCCACACACGCGGGATCATCCTGCGTCAGCTTGGGTTGCAGGCATTCCTGCTCCTCATGACGGTGATCGTGATGTTCCCGATTTTGTGGATTGTCTCGATGGCGACTGACCCGCGCGGCATTACACGACCGACCGACCTGACGCTGATCCCGCCCAACGCCAATCTCGATGCGTTCGTCTCCGTCCTGACGGAGCCATTCTCGAACGTGCTGCCGATCTATTTTGGCGACCTGCTGGTCAACAGCCTGTTCGTCGCGCTCGGCGTCTCGCTGGCGACCGTCACCTTTGGCGCGTCGGCGGCATATGCGTTCTCGCGCTTCAAGTTCATCGGTCGGCAGTGGGGTATGCTCGGCTTCATCATCCTGCTGATGCTGCCCAGTACGGGCACCCTCATTCCGCTCTACATCATGTTCAACTCGATTGAGATCAACAGCACGCTTGCAGCGGCAGTGCCATCATTCTTCGTTGGAATCCTGGTCGCCGGGGTCGTCTGGATTGCATTCAACCTCGTGCGTGGTTGGGGCAAGATCGAGCTGGACCGCTGGCTGAATCCGGGTCCTGTGCCCGTGACCATCGTCACCGCGCTGGTTGCGCTGGTCGCGATCACCATCACGATGTTTGCGATCTTCCAGCGCTCGCCGCTCTACGAAGATACCTTCGGCGTGCCGCTGGCGGCGATTGAAGCGCAGTTTGACGAAGCGAAGGCGGATTATGACCAGCGTGTTGGCAGCGTCGCGCAGCGCGAGGAAACCGCCATCCGCCGCGAAGAACGCGCCGAACTCGCTGTCGCCAATCTGGCGAACCTGGAGGCATTTCAGGTGCGCATCGAGGGATTAAGCTCTGAAGAAGAGATTCGCGCCGCGATGCAGGCAGAAATCGACGCACGACAGGCGCTCTTCACGGACCCCGATGACGCGGAAGACGATATTCAGCTTCAGATCCTGCTGATCGCTCTGCCGATCCTCGACACTGGCGGGCTTGAAGGCTTCCGTGCGGGGTTGGAGGCTGCGGTCGAAACCGCGCGCATCGATGTGCAGGATGTGCAGGCAGGCGCGGCAACCGCGCGCGCCAATGCCGACGAATCAGTGGTCAACCTCCTCACCGCCGAGCAGACGCTTACCGAAGCGCGCGAACAGGTCGATAACCAGGCAGCGGCGATCATCACGCTGCGCAACAACACCTTCCTGGGCATCATCCCGCAAATCCTGATCTCGTGGGCGGCGGCGCTGCTCGGCGCGGCGGGCATCTGGCTGATCTGCCGTGCGCTCAAGAACGTGGTCGAACCGAAGACCTTCACCAATCTGCTCCTGTACGCCCTGATGGCGGCGATCATCATCGGTTTGGGCTGGACGATGCTTCAGGGGCGGCTGGCAGCGGGCAACACCGGCAGCGGCACCGAACCGCTGCGCACCACGCTGCTCGGTTTGGCGCTGGCGTTTGCTTCCGGCGGTCTACCGTTTGCGATCTGGAACCTGAAGGGCTACTTCGACACCATCCCGAAGGAGCTGGAAGAAGCAGCGCTGATCGACGGTGCGGGCTTGATCGGCACCTTCATCCGCGTGATGCTGCCGCTCTCGCTGCCCGCCTTCGCCATCGTCATCCTCTTCAGCTTCATGCAAGGCTGGACGGAGTTCATCCTGTCGTGGGTCTTCCTGACGGGCGAGACGCAGAGCTACACGCTCGCGATGGCGCTGGCGACGCTGACCAACGGCGCGAACCAGGCACCGCCGGACATGCAGAAGTTCGCCGCCATGTCGATCCTGATCTCTCTGCCGGTCATCATCCTGTTCTTCGCCTTCCAGCGCTGGATCGTCGGCGGTCTCAGCCTCGGCGGTGTGAAGGGGTAAGACACTCTATTGCCTCCAGTCCCTCGTCGTAACGGCGAGGGACTGAAATTATGCTTCGCCGTCAGATACGTGCCAATGTTCCATCTGGAACCGTATAAGCATCGACGCCCGGCATTTCGAACCACGGAATTTGCGCACCTTCTTGCGAAAACAGGACTCTCTTTCGCGAGAAACGTTCGACAAAGACTGTTCCCGGTCGCGGAACATTGGGGAGGCGGGATAGTGAGTTCACAGGAACTTTGCGAATTCGCTCTACAGCACCATACCACTTGAGTTCTTCAAAAGAGGGAATCCAGACTTTTGCGCCTGCCAGCATGACATAGACTTCTGGCTTGTCCCATTCCTGGATAAGGGTTCCATCCATTGGATAATCGGGCATCACTTCAATAACGCCATGGGGGATTACAGTGAGTCTAGCCGTCCCATCGTAACGCTCATCCAGTTGGCTCGGCAAGTCAATCCACAGCTTGCCCCCACCCACCACCGTATACACCTTCGGTGAGAAGTCGGATGTGATGACTGCATCCTCATCCACTAGATATTCGATCTGCACGAAAATCGAATAATTCCCAGCATAGTACACATCATCAAAATAGTTAATCTCGATCACACCAAAGTCTCTGCCAGAGGGGCGAGAATTGATGAGCTGAATAGCATTGTCGTAATTCAGGACAATGATTTTCGGAGTGAACTCCCCATATCCCGACTTGCCCGCTTTCTTGATCCCGATTGGCTTGGTGCCGGAATTCCCTAACGGAAACTCGCCCAAGACATCCAAACCGAGTTCAAAACCCTCAAACACCTTCTTGGCAGTTGGACCGAAGAGATCTGTCTGTTTCAGTTTGGCAAGGGACTTGCCTAGCCATTCAACGATACCTTGCAGGAAATTCTCGCCGGGATCCCATTCATACAATGCCAGGGCGATGAATACCGTGTGCTCCTTCTGAGTCAGATCTCCCTCCCACAACCTGAACGGCGGGTATTCCTGATCCAGATTTGCAGATCGGCTCTTCTTCCAGGGTTCAGGCGGAGGGAATGTATCCCCTGTGATAAGTCCGCCTGTTGGCTTACCTGTCCCTGCTCGCACCTTCGGCGCATAGGCACTGGTATCCCCCATAAGAGAAGTCGTTCTGTCTTCATATGCGACTTCAGTCTTATCTGCGTTTAATCCGCGAGCGCTGCTTTTGAAGAACACTTCATCGCCCCACCCATCAAAATTGAGCGCATCATCCCATGTTTGTGCGTTTACCCGAAAGCCATTGACCGTGACACGAAAACGTCCACTGCGCATCGCAAAGCCCTCCTCAACATTGAATCAAAACATGTTGGGGCGAACCATGAGCTCGCCCTATTTGATACACAGGTTGGATTAGCGCACCCGTAACTCAAACTGTATGCTGCTCGATGCGCCACGCGCGTCCGTCGCCGTGATCGTCACGGTGATGCGCGTACCCGTTGGCGTATCAATAGGTACCCTGTAGTTCCAACTCCATACAGTCGTCCCTACCGGCCACCAAGACTGTGAAATGAACTGCCTTATCTGACCAACGGAAGCAGTCATTGTTATTGGGTCACGTTCAGGATCCTGGGCTGCACCCGAAATGAATAACCCCCCCCCACGACTTAAAACAACGACCGATAGACTGGGGGCATATATATACGGTGCGCGGTTGACCGACACGGGCGTGTTCGTCGCAGTTGCTGTGGCAGTCGCCGTGCTGGTTGGCGTTGCAGTCGGTGACGCTGTCGCAGTGGCGGTCGCCGTGCTGGTTGGCGTCGCGGTCGGCGGCACAGGCGTGGCGGTCGCCGTGCTGGTCGACGTTGCCGTTGCTGTCGGCGTGTTAGTAGCAGTATTGGTCGCCGTCGCGGTTGCAGTCGCTGTGCTGGTTGGCGTGTCCGTCGGCGTTGGCGGCACTGGCGTATTGGTCGGTGTGGGTATCGAGGAGTTCACTTGAATCGTGACCACACCCTCAACGACGCATCCAAAGTCGTTATCCATCGCCCAATAGGTCGAAGTAATGGTGCCGCTCACCGAAAGCGATGGTGCATAGTACAAGTCGCCTGTGGCAAAGTTGATGGTAAACACATCGCCGACCGTATACGCTTCTGGCGGATCGACGTAGCTTACCACTGACAGATTGGTGCCACTGTCATTACTGAGGACGTTTACACCACTCAGAATTTCCCCAGCAGTTACTGTGTAAGTGTCATTCATTGTGGTAAAGGTATTGGGAATGACATCCAGATATACTGTGGCAGTATCCTGCGAGACTCCATCGGTCATCGTATAGGAAAATGCATCGGGTCCAAGTTGGGGCAGGATAAATTCCCAATTGTTCCCATTTATATTGCGTACTAATCCACTATTCGTCGTGGAATATTCGCTGGCGGTGAGGGTGGCTGTGGATGGGGTATCGTTGTCTGTCCAGGAAAGGAATGCACGATGTTGAGCGCATACCGTCAGGTTGTCGTCTACAGCGTCCACCGAGGCGGCTTGATATGTCAGGTAAACGGTGGCGGTATCCTCCCCGGCGAAGTCCGCGACAGTGTAGGTGAAACTATCGCTGCCTAGGTAGCCATTCGCGGAGCCAATTGACCATGAGCCATCAGGGTTGACGTTCACGGCGGCACCGGCTGTGGCGGTCGTCGCGTCGAATCCGACTACGGATACGCCCTCCGCGCCAGTGTCGTTGCCAAGCAGACCGGGGGCACCGAAGCTGTAGGGTTGAGTATTGAACAGCGTGTAGCTGTCATCCACCGCGTCCACGCCGCCCTGCGCCGCGACCGACGACAGACGCGGAACGAGCGTGATGATGAGAACCACGACTGCCAGAAGGCATAATGAGCGAACAAGCCTATTGATGCGTCGAGACTGCATAGTGCTGACCTCCCCCATGAGGTGTTTCGCGATTTGAGATCGCGCAAACAGTAAGAATCACCCTATAATGACACTCAGCATCATACGGACTTTGTCGCTGTCTGCCGCGTCGCCGACCGATAGAAAAGCGATAACGCCATCCGCGCCGCGAGGTCTGCTATGTCTCTTTCATCCGTGAGGTCGTTTGGGCAGTGGGTGCGCGCGCGTCGTAAAGCACGGGGGATCACGCAGAAGGCGCTCGGCAGCCTGATTGGCTACGCGGAGATCACCATTCGTCAGGTTGAAAGCGACAGCTATGCGCTGACGCGCTTCGTCGTCGAGCGATTGGTGGAGGCGCTGGCAGACGAGGACGACGACCGAGACGCCATCCTGCGTTTTGCGCTCAAACAAGCAACCACGGTAGACAGAACGACACAGACGGGCGTGGGCTATCGTTCCGGCACGCCCTTCCTCGGGCGTGATGCAGAAATGGCGCACATCGCCGCCCTTTTGCGAGATCCCGACTGCCGCTGCATCTCGATTGTCGGAGTCGGCGGGGTCGGCAAGACACGGTTGGCAACGCGGGCGTTCGCCACTTTTTCACAGGAGTTCTTTCAGGAAGCGTGGTTCATCAACCTGACGGAAACGACCACGCCGGAACAGTTGGCGCGGGCGATTGCCTCAGCCGTCGGGATAACCCTCACACCCTTTGCATCGTCGGAAGAGCAGATCGTGCAGGCGCTCTCCGCGAGAGAAATCCTACTGGCGCTCGACAATTTTGAACAGCTCCTGCCAGACAGCACGCAGTTGCTGACCGCTATCCTCGAACGCGCGCCGGGGATAAAGCTGCTCATCACCTCTCGTGAGCGCCTGCAAATCAGCAGCGAATGGTCGATTCGGCTTCAGGGGTTGGGCATGACGGATGACTCGCCGTTGACCGATGCTGTGACCCTGTTCGTCAGCACGGCGCAGCGCAGGAACCAGCATTTTATCCCTGCGGAAGGCGACGCCATCCATGCCATCTGCCGGTCGCTTCAGGGCATCCCGCTTGCCATCGAAATGGCAGCCTCCTGGACGGACGTGTTTAGCCCCTCGGAAATCCTCAGGAGCCTGTCTACCAAAGTCCTCGATCTCACCTCGCGCTATCGCGATTCAGGGGAGCGGCATAAATCCCTGCAAGCCGTATTCGAGACCACCTGGGAACGGCTCTCCGCGCGCGAGCAATCTGCGCTCCTGCGCCTGGCAGTCTTTCGCGGCGGTTTCACAATGGATGCTGCCCAGGCAGTGGCGGCGACGGATGCGGCGGTTCTGGCTTTTTTGCAGGACAAGATGCTGGTGGATCGGCGGAGTGAAAATCGTCTCATCTTGCACGAAATGATCCGCCAACTGGCGCTGCAAAAGCTGATGGCGGATGAGCTGGCATGGCGCGATGCGCGTCTGGCACACGCGGAATATTACATCGAAAGTCTCAAGCACAGCGCGCAGCGTATCAAGTTTGTCTACGCGTACGAAGAAGTTCCAAGGCTGCACGGCGAGATCGAAAACCTGCATCTAGCATGGGAGACGATGCTGGATCAGCGCAGACTCGACTGGTTCGACCGCTGTTGGGAACCCCTATGGCTGTACTACAACATCACTTCTGATTTTCAGGAAGGCGAGATTTTGTTTCGCGCTGCCGCGCAAGTCTTTGATGGTGCGAACGGCAACGCAGCGGAAAAACGCCAGGGTGATTTCAGTCAGGTGCTGGTCGCCTCGTTCCTCTTGCGCCAGGGACGCATTCCAGAGTCTCATCTCCTCATGACCGCCCCACGCATGGACGAGATACACCGAAGCGAAGACCCGCGCGATGCATATCACATTCATGTCATCGATTCGTATGTTTTTCACGCCTTAGGAGATGGCGTAAGCGCGCTGGCGAGCGTGGAGCGGGCTTTAACCGCACTGTCGCGCATAGAACCAGTCGATCCTTATCTCACCATCGTCACGAGTTTTCAGGTCGGGCGCGTGAAGCACTTGCTCGGCAATGCCGAAGCCGCTTACGCCCAGCAGTTGGAAACGCTGGGCTTGTGGCGGGAGGATGCTGTCGGCTGGGGCGCAGGCATTGTGCAGACCGAACTGGGCTTGGCGGCGGAAACACGCGGCAAGCCGGAGGTGGCGCTGGCACATTACGCCGCCGTACTTGCCGCCGCTACGGAGTGGGAAGATGTCTGGAACTACCATCGCACGCAGATCAGTATTGGGCGAGTCAAACTGGCACTAGGGCACATTCCAGAAGCGATTGAGACCTTCCATACGACCTTACAGGGGCTACTCGGCAACCCACAGCTTGGGCTGGAGATCGATTGTTTTGCGGAGGTCGCCATTGTGCTAAATATGGCGGGGAAGCGGTCGCTTAGCTTGGCGCTGCTCGAATACTGTGCCGTTCATCCTGACTGCTATCAATCGGCGCGCGATACCGCCACGCGCTACCTGACGAGTATTCGCACCGGATCTTCGACAGCTATCGTGACAACTCCTTCTACCCTGCTCCCCTCAGATAAGCGAGCGATTGCCGAATTGCTGATGAGCGAAATTCACACTTTTCAGCAGGCTATACCACCGTCAGCATGACCAGATCGACCCAGGCGAAGAAGTCGTCATCCTGCGCGTTGAAGTGCTTGCGCATTGCTGGCGTAATATTCAGCCAGGCGTAGGCGATGCGGCGGCGTTCCGATGCGGATGTCATGCGCAGGAAGCGCGCGAACCAGCGTGGCATCGGCATGATCGGCTCAAGGTCTGCCCCCAGCCAGTGAGCGAGCAGTGCTGCGCCCCACAGCAGCGCCATCGGCAGCAGCCAGGGTGTGGGCAGCGGCGTGAGATGCGCCAGGACGAGGATGATCCCGCCCCAGGTCGCCCCCGTGTAAGCCGCAAGGTCGCGCAGCACGTTGTAGCGAAATGGGGCATCGCGGTAGCGCTCAAACTCACGCAGCAGCGGAGCTTTGTATCTGCCTGTCTGGATCAGAAGCGCGCGTATCAACAGCCCACAACCCATAAACGCGAGCAGCAGCCCCAACCCCCAGTAACCGCGCATCGATTCCATGATCTTCCTGACGGCGATGTGGCGCGACTGCGATCTTTACCGCCATCCCCTATAGCTGCATCAACGCCCGCGCGCCTTTGTACAGCGGGCAGACGCAGCGCGCGCATTCCGGTCTTTCGCCGCAGCGGTACGCCTTACGTAGCGCCAGCGCCTCGTCGGTATTGAGGGCGGTCTGTAGGGGCGACCTATGGGTCGCCCCTTCTCCATTTATCAGATCGATCTTGCCCATTGTCGGCAGGAAATAACATGGACGCAGCGTGCCATCGACCTGCACGACGACCGACGTGTGCGGCGCGTTGCAGCGCACAGGCGGCGCTTCGCTATCGCCGAGCAGTGCGCGGAAATAGGCGATCATCCTGCGCAGCTTGGCGGGCGATTCCGCAATCAGTCCTGATGAGAAATCATCGGCATGATCGCGTTGTAGGGCTGCCAGCACATCCTCAAACGCTGGAATGTCGTCAGATGTGAGCGCGGACGGATCGACCGCCTGGTGCAGCGTCCGGTCGCCAAACGCGACCGCGTTCTGGACATCGACCGTCAGGAAACTGATGTGGTTTGCCCCTGCCGCCTTCGCCGCTGCGACGATCTGCGGCATCTCCCGGTAGTTGGCGCGCTGCACGGTCGTCCGCGTCGTCACGCTCACGCCGCCCGCACGCACGGCACGGATACCCTCCAGTACCAGATCGTAGGCGCCCACGCCGCGAATATGCGCGTAGGTTGCCGCGGTGCCGCCATCGAGCGAGACGACCACCTCGTCAATACTGGCGATCACGTCTGCCGCATCTCTGCGCAGGAACAGCCCGTTGGTGAGCAGGATGACACGCGCACCCTCAGCACGGAACTGCGCAGCGATCTGCGCCCATGCCGGATGCTGCATCGCCTCGCCGCCGCTGAGGACGACCCAGCGGATGCCGAGCGGTTTGACCGCCGCGATGAGCGACTCGACCAGATCGCGCCGCATGTTTAGGCGCGGGGCGCGCCAGATATCGCAGGTAATGCAGCGGCTGTTGCAGCCGTCGGTCAGATAGAGGATCAGAATCGGCAGGCTGCGCAGATGGTCAGACGCGAGGTTGAGGAGGTGACGTGTGGACATCGATTATGAGACACATTCCAATTCACTAACCGGATTTTAGCACCCTGCCGCCGTTTGTGGATACAAGAGTGTGCATCACAGGCAGGACATCTCCAAATTGATTTTGCCCTACTGTTTCTGCGACAATAGGCTCGCTGCTCATTCTCCCCACAGGACTCCACATGCGTCGCCTCTTGTCCTCTCGGAATGTCATCCTCTTCATTGCCGCGACCGCACTCATCGACATGGGTGTCTACGGCATGATGGATGTGTTTCTCAACTTCTTCTACCGGAGCAGCGGCTTCAATCTGGAGACCATTTCGATCATCAATGGGTCGCAGCGCCTGGGCGCGCTGCTCTTCAGCCTGCCCGCCGGGCTGCTCGTCACACGTCTGGGCGCGCGCCGCACCTTCATGATCGCAGCGGTGATGATCACGGCGGGCATGGTCGGCATGACACTGGGCGCGAGCTTCGGCTGGCAATACGGCGTTCGTGTGCTGATGGGCGCGGGCTACACCACCGTCTTCATCGCAGGCATCCCGATGGTCGGCAAGCTGGTCAAAAGCGAGCAGTACACCTCCGTCTTCTCGCTGCAATTCATCGTCGTCGCGCTCTGCATCTCTATCGCCAACACCCTGGGGGGCAGCCTGCCTGGCGTGCTCGCCAATCTCCTGCCCTGGCTCGGCGGACCAGAAAGCCGGGATGCCTATGCTGCCAGCCTGCTGATTGCCGCCGGGGTGGTCGCGCTCAGCCTGATCCCGCTCGTCATGCTGCCGGAGGCGCGGCAAAGCCCGTCCGCCGAGGTGAGGCGCGCGCCCACACGCACGCCCTGGATGCCCATCCTGCTGATGAGCCTGCCGATGCTGATCTTCGGCGTCGGAGCTGGCTTATCGATCCCCTACTACAATCTCTTTTTCCGCGACACCTTCGGGCTTGCGGACGACATGATCGGGCAGATCTTCTCGCTCGGTTCGCTCGCCATGCTGGTGATCACGCTGGGCGTGCCGTATAGCGCGCGCCGCCTGGGGCAGACCCACGCGCTGGTCGTCGCCATGCTCGCCACGACGGGCGCGTTCTTCCTGCTCAGTCTACCGCTCCCCATCGCGCCGACCATCGTCGCCTATGCATTGGCGCTCGGTCTGCGCAACACGATGTCGCCGCTCTACAATCCGCTGCTGCTCGACTACGTGCCCGAAGAACATATCGGCATGGTCAGCAGCGTCAGCACGGCGGCGTGGAGCATGGGGTTCTTCGGGGTCACGCTTTTCGCGGGCAATTGGGTCGAACAGTTTGGTTACGGCTTCCTGTTCGCCGTCACGGCGGCGACCACGCTGATCACCGGGATTGCCGCGCTAGTCATCTTCGGGGCGCTGCGCGGGATGCGCCGGGAACGTATGGCGGCGGCGAGCGCGGGGGATTGAAGCGTGACGGTTGACCTACGGGCGATGGTAACGGACGCCATGAATGGCGTCCCTACATCATCTCGCGGAAAAGAATGTGTCTTCCGCCCATCGGGCAGGGTTGAATTCAACGTAATTCAGAATGCGCGCTAAATCTGCCTCGTTGCGGATGACATGGTCATGGTACCGAGATTGCCGCAACGGATAACCATCTTCGATGACGCGACGTTCGCGCGCTTTCCGTGTGACACCAGCTTTGTACTTGCCAACGATTTCTCCCAACGTAGGCGGCTTGCCTGTAGGGACGCCATTCATGGCGTCCGTTGCATTCATGGCGTTCGCTGCCTTACCCTGGTCGATCACGACAATCATATGGATATGGTTGGGCATGACCACAAACGCATCAATATCGACCTGTGTCCAATGATGAGAAATGGTCAGAATTTCGCTGTGCGCAATCTCGCCCAGGGTTGCTAGCGCCATCTGTTCCCCTACAACCTCACCAAAGCACCCCACGCGATTATGCGTGCAGATCGTCACGAAATAGGCACCCTCCCGGCGATAATCATATCCGTGTAAACGCGGTGATTTACGCTGCGGTAAGGGCTGCATCGTTTTCAGATCACCTTTCCCAGGTTCGTCATGCGAGAGACGGACACCATGAATGGTGTCCCTACAGGATCGTCGGTTGTAGGGACGCCATTCATGGCGTCCGTTGCTTCTCTCTTGTCGACCTCTACCATCATATGGGTCAGGAAAACACAAAAATACGCTTTCGCTACCCCAAAATCACCAGCCGCGCGAATGCCGTCGACAGCCGCTTGGTGCCTTCGCTGTCGAAGCGCACCGTCACCTCGACATCATCCTTCATGAATTCCAGCGACAGGATTTCGCCATCGCCGAACTTGGCGTGGCGCACGCGCTGCCCCACGCGATAAGGCGTCGCTGGATGGGTGGGCGGGGCGGGCGGCGGTTTGCGCATCGCCGATGCGCCGGGGAACGGCAGGATCTTCGCCGACGCGCCGCTGCGTGAGCGATCAACACTGCCCCAATCGCCAGAGTCGCTGTCCCACGTCACCATGCGTTTGTAGCCATCGCGCTCCTGCATCGACTTGACCTGTGTCGAAACACCTTCCAGCAGATGCGCAGGCACATCACTCAGAAAGCGCGACGGCTCGCTCACGCTGCTCTCGCCAAAGATCATGCGGCGGAAGGCGTAGGTCATGTAGAGCTGGTCTTTGGCGCGCGTGATGCCGACGTAGAGCAGCCGCCGCTCTTCCTCCATCGCCTCGCGCTCGTCGAACGACCGTGAGTGCGGCAGCAAGCCATCTTCCATCCCCGCCAGGAAGACGACCGGGTACTCCAGCCCCTTCGCCGAATGCAGCGTCAGCAGCGTCACGCTGTCGTTCTCATCGGTCAGTTGATCAACTTCGGCAACCAGCGAGACGTCTTCCAGAAAATCGCCGAGCGCCAGGTCTTTCTTGCTTTCAATGACTGCGCGCAGTTCCTGCACGTTCTCCATCCGCTCGGTCAGTTGGTCGGGCGAGTCGCTGATGCTGTTGAGGTGGATGGTGAAGCCCGTACGCTCGACGATGCTGTCGAAGACATGCGTCAGGTCGCCTTGTCCTGCCAGCTCCCGCCAGTGCGCCAGCAGATGCCCGAACTCGATCAAGCTTTTCACAGCGCGCCCGGTGATCGGCGACGCCTCGCCCTGCATCATCCCGCCGAGCGCCTCGCCATAGCCGATTCCGCGCAGTGCTGACCATTCCTTGAACTTTTCGACCGAGGTCTTGCCGACGCCGCGCGCGGGGACATTGACGATGCGCTCGAAGCTGACGCTGTCGTTCGGGTTGTGGATCAGGCGCAGGTAGGCGATCAGGTCTTTGATCTCGGCGCGGCGATAGAAGCCGACTCCGCCGACCAGCCGGTACGGGATGTGCGCTGCCACCATCGCGTCTTCCAGCGCGCGCGACTGTGCATTGGTGCGGTACATGATGGCGAAGTCCTTGTAGTCCCGCCCATCGCGGCGGCGTCCGTCGCGGATGCGCTCGGCGATGTATTCCGCCTCTTCGCTCTCGCTGTACGCCTCGCGCAGGGTGATGCGCGCGCCGCCCTGGCGGTCGGTGAAGAGTGCCTTGGGCGTGCGGTTGCGGTTCTCGTCGATGACCGCCCGCGCCGCGTCGAGGATGATCTGCGTCGAGCGGTAGTTCTGCACCAGCAGGATCACATGCGCCTGCGGGTAGTCTGCCTTGAACTGATGCACATTGCGGTAATCCGCCCCGCGAAAAGCGTAGATCCCCTGGTCTTCATCGCCGACGACGAAGACATTCTGCTGCGGCGCACTCAGCAGGCGCACCAGCGTATACTGCGCCTGGTTCGTGTCCTGGAACTCATCCACCAGCACATACTCCAGGCGCCGCTGATACTTCTCGCGCGTGGGTTCATGCGTTTGCAGCAGGACGACCGTTTGCATCAGCAGATCGTCGAAATCCATCGCGTTGTTGGCGACGAGCGCGCGCTGGTAGAGCGGGTAGGCGCGGCGGACGAGCTCGCTGAAGTAATCCTTGGTCGGCAGGTCTGCGAAGGCTTCGGCATTGACCAGCTCGTTCTTGGCGGACGAGATGGCGTTCAGTACGCGCCCCGGCGTGAACTTCTTGCTGTCGGCGTTCAGCTCGTTGAGGATGCCGCGCATCACATTGTTCTGATCGTCGGTGTCGTAGATCACGTAGTCGCGTCCGTAGGGGGTATTGTCCGCCTCGCGGCGCAGCAGCCGCGCGCAGATGGCGTGGAAGGTGCCGATCTGCAAGCCGTCGAGCTTGCCGCCCATCAGCCGCTCGGAGCGTTCGCGCATTTCGGCGGCGGCTTTGTTGGTGAAGGTGACGGCGAGGATGCGGTCGGGGTAGACGCGATGATCCTTCGCCAGATGCGCGATGCGATGCGTCAGCACGCGTGTCTTGCCGGAGCCGGGACCCGCCAGCACCAGCACCGGTCCCTCGATTGTCGTCACCGCCTCACGCTGCTGCGGGTTCAGCCCCGCCAGTAAATCCGCCATGCCGTCTGCTCCGTGTGGGGAAAGATCGGTATAATTCTAACAGATGTGCGAGAGACGAGGGCATTTTGCGATGGCTGTGCATGAACATCCGTTGGAAAACCAGGAGACTATTCTCGCCACCGGGGTGTCCTTCGAGGACTGGTTGCGCGATTACGACGATACCTTCACGGAATTGGAAAACGGAGTAGTGATACAGATGTCGCCAGTCCGCTTGCGCCACAGCAATTTGTCGCAGTTCTTCATCATGTTCTTCAATGCATATCTGTCAGAACGCCCAATCGGCGTCGTGCAGGCATCCCCTTTTGCCATGAAGACCGGATCGAAGAGCGGACGTGAGCCAGACATCATGGTCATCCTCCACGAGCGACTGATCCACCTGACCGACACTTTCATGGGCAGCGGCGCAGACCTGTGTATCGAGATCGTCTCGCCGGAGAGCGTGGCGCGCGATTACGGCACCAAGCTGGGCGAATACGAAGCCGCAGGCGTCAACGAGTACGTCATCATCGACCCGCAGCGTAAGGCGGCGACCTTCTACCAGCGCACGGACGAAGGGCTGTTTAAGCCGGCAACCGAAGACCGCGAGGGCAATTACGCCTTCGCCATGCTGCCCGATCTCAAACTGCCCGTCGCCGTCCTCTGGCGCGATCCGCTGCCCAACCTTCTCGAAATCGTGCGACTGGTGGAGGGGCAGTTGGGGGAGTGATGACCCTTATGTTTGTTCCATGAGTTTGTTCGGAACTGTCGAGATGATCGGAGCCTTATCGTAAATGCAGCTTGCACAGTACATCAAGCCGCGACTTGGAAACATGATTCAAGTGATGCTAGCGCTCCTCCGCAGTGCAATCATTGGAGCATTGTTAAGCCTGACAGGTGCGGCACTCATTATTTCCATCATTACCATTCCCAACGGTGGGCCAATTGTAGCGATCTACTACTGTTTCCCATTGCTTCTTTATGTTGCACCGCTTGGAATGTTCGCTGGGGCAATGGTAAAAGCGTTCACCTCTTTCGCAGAAATTAGATCCGAGTTAAGGAATACCAGTTATAGTGGGCTTACGCCCCTGTTTTGGAATGCATTGGCTTTCGGCATTCCATTTGTCGCAATTGGTTACCTGATTTTGTTGCCTTATCGAGAAGTCGGCGTAACGGGGTCTGTAGTTCATCGCGCACAATGGGTAACCGAAGTTCGCAGCAATTGTGCTACGCAAGCCATCATTCTTATGTTGGTGGACTATAGCAACTATGATATTATCTGTTCGGAAGACTTGGTTTCATACTTACAGACAGAAAAGCCAGCAGATATCCCGATCACTTACAGAGTCACCTATGATTTTGGAGAAGCTCGTAGTTATCAACTGATACAGGCGGGTCCCATTTCTCTTTCGTGGGATAATGTAATTGATAGTGCCAGCGGTTGTGGAGGTCCCTACACGCCAGCCTGTGATAGTCCGGCAGCAAATCGCGATAGCATGTTATACGAAAGCTCGTGGCACCCACCAGTCGAATGAATTTCGTGCCTTCTACGTCGCGAGAAGCGTTTCAACTCAAGGTGAAGCCCACATTTAATGTGCGCAATTGCGTGACGAATCAGGCAGCTTGATAAAGACGCCTACCCCCAAACCCACCACGCGGCATCCTTCACCCGACCCAGCCTCATTGCATGGCGTGCGCTTCAGAAGCGTTTCAGGGGTATAGTGGGCAAATGATGATTACCCTGCAATCGCCTGGAGGTTTTCTATGCGCGTCAAAGTCGGCACGTTTAATCTCAACAATCTCTTTTCGCGGTTCAATTTTCAGGTCGAAATCGAAGATGTCCCCGCCAGACAAGAGGCGATCACCATCACCTATAACTTTAGCGATACGTCGGGCTATAAAATACGCTCGTTCATGGGCACGCTCATCAAGGCGAAGCCCGCTGCCGAACGCGCGGCGATTGTCGAGCGCATCAAACGCATGAATCTCGACGTGCTGGCGGCGCAGGAGGTCGAAGACATCACCACCCTGCGCCGCTTCAACGAGGAAGAACTGGGCGGCATGTATCCACATCTAATACTGGTGGAGGGCAACGACCCGCGCTTCATCGATGTCGCCGTCTTCTCCAAGCTGCCGATTGGCAGCATCACTTCCCATCAGAAGGCGACCCATCCCGATACCCCTAACTCGGAGGTCTTCTCACGCGACCTGCTGGAAGTCGAAATCCTCGACAAAGCGCGCAAGAAGCGCCTCTTCACGCTTTACAATACGCATCTCAAGAGCCAGTTTGTCGATCCGCTCAAATTCCCGACCCCTGAAGCAGCGGAAGCCGAACGCCTGCGCGCGAACGCACTGCGCTCACAGCAGGCGGAGACCATCAACGCCATTTTCAAGTTGCAAATGCACCCCACGCAGCCCTATATCCTCGTCGGCGACATGAACGATACGCCCGATTCCCAACCGCTCGCCGCCTTCAATGACCCGCGCGTCGGCATGATCAACGCGCTCGCCAACCCCGACGAGTCGCGCCCGGCGAAGAAGGACAATCCGCCGCCCGCGAGCAAGGCATGGACGCATCGCTTTAAGCCGAGCGGGCAGCCCGCTCGCTATGATCTGTTCGACCAGATCTGGATCAGCCCGGTGCTCGGTCCCTCGCTGACGAAGGCGATGATCGACCGCCGCAGCAAACACGGCGGCGACGGCAGCGACCACGACCCGGCGTGGATTGAGCTGGAGTTTTAGGTGATGAGGCAGGAGATGATGAGGATATTTGCGGAGGTCAAAAATGCCGCCCCTCCAGTAGATCGGACGTAGGGACGCCATGAATGGCGGCTGTCAGGTTGCTGTCTTCGTTCCGCATCACCTCTTGCCTCATCACGTCATCACCTTTATCCTCATGACTCGTTACCGAACAATGATCGAAAGGAACACACGATCTTGAACCCCAAAGCACTCAAAGACAACATGGCATATCTCGCCGAAAATGCCAAAAAGCCCGGCGTCGTTACCACAGCGTCCGGCTTGCAGCACGAAGTCCTGCGCGAAGGGACAGGCGCACCCTGCCCGCCCCTGAGCGAGGTTGAGGTGCATTACAAAGGTACGCTGATCGACGGTACCGTCTTCGACAGCTCGTATGACCGAGGCGAGTCGATCTCGTTCCTGCTCGGCAACGTCATCCCCGGATGGCAAGAGGGCATCCCGCTGATGAAAATCGGTGGGCATTCCATCTTCACCATCCCCGGCAAGCTGGCATATGGCGAGCGCGGCATGCCCGGTCTCATCCCGCCCAATGCCACGCTCATCTTCGAGGTCGAGCTGCTCAAGGTATACTGAGTGCGGAAATCTCACCCCTGCTCGCTTTGCTCGCTCTGAACACGGACACGGAGATGGAGGGGGTGAGTTCAAACGCGGACAAGGGCTATTGCTTGCGCTACCTGACTTTATCCGAAATGATCTATATCAACGGGCGCATCCTGGACAATACCAGGATCATGACGGGCAAGCAGAAGGTGCGTGATGTCGATCTGCTCGACGCCGCCGTCGTGCGTCCCGCTGCCAGCGCGTTTGGCGAGGACGCTTATCCAACCCTGCACGACAAAGCCGCCGCGCTGCTGCACTCGGTCGCTCGCAATCACCCGTTCACCGACGGCAATAAGCGCACGGCGACGGTTGGGGCGCTCTTCATGCTCGAAGTCAATGGCGCGTGCGCCGCGTGGGATGCGCATGAGGCGCTGGGGAAAATCATCGACGTGGCAGAGGGGCGGCTGGATTGGGAAGGTTTGGCTGCCTGGCTTCCGACTCGACCGTGCAACCCCGCGCCTGACGCCGATGCCGAGCGCGACATGCGCATTATCGATCAGATCATCAGCGAACACCGGTGGCTGCTGGATGCCCTCGAAACCCGCTAAAACGGTGCGCTATCTCAGCGCGTCGGACATCTACAACCTCAATGATGCCATCACCGAGGGGCACACCTTCGTGCGCGATATCAACCTGCTCAACTCGGCAGTGCGCCGCCCTTCGCTCTCACTGTTCGGCGAGCCGCAGTTTCCGACGCTGGTCGATAAGGCAGCCGCGCTGCTCGAATCGCTGGCGTATCATCACCTGTTCGCCGATGGGAACAAGCGGACGGCGGCGCTCGCACTATCGCAGTTCCTGGCGCTCAACGAACACCGTCTGACCTGGGATGACGAGACGCAGTACACGCTGATCCTGGAGATTGCGCAGGGCAAACACGATGTCGCGCAGATCGCCGAGCGGCTGGCGGGGCATGTTGTGCCGGACAAGTCATGATGGAGCGCGCAGATGCCCTGGAGTATTTAGCAGGCTTCGCCCTTGATCCTGCGCTGCTGGGCGAGGTCCTTTCGGCTGGACGCCAGCACACTATTTTCCGCTATGGCGAGGCGCAGGTACTCAAGCTGCCTAACAAGTCGCTGTATATGAAGATCTACGGCGCGTTTACCTACGAAGTCGTCCACCGCGATGTCGAGCTGCTCCGCCGCTATGCACCGCGTTACCTGGCACCGACGGAAGTCCTGCATGGAAACCATAACGCGGATGACTACATCGTTGTTCAGGATTACTATCCTGCTGCGCGTTTCGTCAGCGGGCACGAGTTCCCGCGCGTGCGGGATCAATTCGCGGAAATCGTCGCAGCAAACCACGCGCTTATCCACCAGCACAGCCTGAGCATCGATTTTTTCGGTAATCAGAGCTTTCGAACCTCACTGCTCGCAGCAGTCACGGGTCAACCAGGCAGTGCGCTCCTCAACAATGTCGTCCTGGTTGAGGACGATGCAGGCAAGCCGCAGCTTAGAATCATTGACGTCAATCTCTCGGAGCTTAGGCTCGGTTTTCGTGCTGATGACAGCTTGCCGCGCTGGTTGATTGACAATGGGTTGTTCGCGCTCACGCGCTGGATGATCTGGCGCTTGTTCGGGATCGAGGTCAGGTAACGCGCCGCGGTTCTCATCGCTGGCGTATCATCCCTGTTCGCCGATGGCAACAAGCGAACTGCTGCCCGCGCACTAGCACAGTTTCTGGCGCTCAACGAACATCGTCTGACCTGGGATGACGAGACGCAGTACACGCTGATCCTGGAGATTGCGCAGGGCAAACACGATGTCGATGATTACATCGTCCTCCAGCGCTACTACCCGCAGGCGCGCTTTGTCAATGGCGCAGAATTCGCGCGCGTCCGCGACCAGTTCGCCGAAATCGCGCGCGGCAACCACCAGATCATCGACCAGCACGACCTGAGCATCGATTTCTTTGGCAACCAGAGCTTTCGCACCTCGCTCATCGCCGCCATCACCGGACGCAAAGAGGACGCCCTGCTCAACAATGTCGTCATGATCGACGACGAGCATGGGCAAGCACATCTGCTCATCACCGACGTGAACTTGTCCGAACTCAAGCTTGGCTTCCGCGCCGACGACAGCCTCCCGCGCTGGCTCATCGATAACGCCATCATCGCCCTCACCCGCTGGATCATCTGGCGCTTGTTCGGCGTCGAGGTGAAATAAAACCCAGTTTCTAGAACAAGCCTTATCGATATTTTCTTATTACCTGGGTCTAGAATAGAGAGGTTTTGAACTGTAGTCCTGGAACGTTGCTTCTAAACATGCTCAAAATTTCAGAGATCATCCGCTGGTTTGATAAACACACGCTGCCACATCCCGCCATCGTGAGCGATGCCAAACGACAACGCGCGCAGTTGTACGCGCTTCTATCTCTCATTGGCATGGTCATTGCCCTGATCAGCTTTGCGCTTTTACTGCTGTTTAATCCAGAACCTATCATGATCAATGCGGCGCTCATCGGCACGCCAGCAGTGTTCTTCATCTACGCACTCAGCCGAACGCGCTTTGTCCAAATCGCCATAGTCGCCACCATGGTGGTCAATTACCTGTGGATCAGTGTAACGATTTCACTCAGCCCACACCCCGACTATGCGGTCTTCGTGCTGGTCTTGCCGGTGGTCTTCGTAAACCTGCTGTTCTCCGCGCGTATCACGATCCTTGCAACCCTCGCCAGTATTCTCCTCGGTTTGGTCATTGGAACCACAGGCGGCAGACCGGTCACCTTTGAGCTTGTCTTTGCCCTTTTGCTGATCCTGATCTGCGGTATCGGCATCGTCATAACCAGCATCATCCGTGAGCGGGATACGCAAAAGCTTGCGACGCGCACGGACGCGCTTGCGCGGAGCGAAGAACGCTATCGCGCGCTCTTCCAGAGCAGCGCCGTCCCCCTGAGCGAAGAAGATTTCTCAATCGTCAACACCACGACGGCAGCGCTTAAAGCGCAGGGTATTGAAGATGTCCCGGCGTACCTGCGCACACATCCCGAAACAGTCGAAGTAATCTTTCGCGCACTTGAACCCATCGAGGTCAATGAAGCAACCCTCGAACTCTATGGCGCAAAGGATAAATCCCAATTCGATCATTACTTTGCGGAAGCGTTCTTTTCGCTCAATCAGCAGCAGATCGCCGAGTCTGCTATCGCGCTCTGGCGTGGCGATCTGGAATTCAGCTACGAAGCCGCCGATTACACCATACGGGGAGAACGTTTCGACTGCCGCATTCAATGGGTGCGCCTGAGCGATAAGCCGCCGAGAATCGTCGTTTCGCTGGAAGACCTGACGCCAATCAAGGATGCCGAACGCCAGCGCCAGGAGCTTGAAGTCGAGCGTGCGCGCGTTGATATGCTTAGGCGTTTCCTCGGCGATACCACCCACGACCTGCTCACCCCGCTCACGATCGTCAACACGTCGGTCTACCTGGGCTTACGCGCGCAAACGCTCGACAATGCGCACGAACGGCTGCATATCATCCAAGCTCAGGCAAACCATCTTGAAGCGATGATCAAGGACATGCTCACGATGTCGCGTTTAGATGCCCCGGCTGAAGATGCATTTTGCTTTCAAACTGGCGATGTCAGCCAGGTCCTGTCCGAGACCGTCGCTGAGTTTGAGCCGCTGGCACAGGGCAAACAGCAGCAAATCATCTATACGCAAGCGATCGTTCCCCATCGCGTTCGTTACGATTCCCACACGCTAGGGCGTGCGATGCGTAACCTAATCCAGAACGCCATCAAGTACACGCCCCAAAAGGGGAGCATCAATGTGTGTAGCGACGTCAATGACAGCCACCTGACCATCGAGGTCAGAGACAGCGGCGTTGGCATCCCCGAAGCCGACCTGCCGCACATCTTCGACCGCTTCTACCGCGTCGAGTCGCACCGCCCCATCGATGGCGGCAGCGGCTTGGGGCTTGCCATCGTTAAAAAAATCGTTGATGCGCACCAGGGCGAAATCACCGTCGTCAGCACACCCGGCAGCGGAACAACTTTCAGCGTTCGGCTGCCGCTCACAAATTAGGACATCAGGTGGTCAGGTGGTCAGGGCATCAGGCAGATTCTTTCCTGATTGCCTGACACCTGATGTCCTTGTCTCGTATCGTCATCGCAGCCGGGTATAGATCGAGATAGCGCCCGAAGGTCTCGTCGTAGCGCGCGGCGTTTTGCATGTTCGGCTCAAAGACGCGCTCGACCTCGATCATGCGCATCGGCTCTTCGACAGAACCGTACACGCCGCTGCCCAAGCCCGCCAAAATCGCGCAGCCAAAAACGCCCGCCTCTGCTACACGCGGGCGCGCCAGCGGCAGCCCCAGGATATCCGCCTTGATTTGCAGCCAGCGGTCGCTCTTCGCGCCGCCGCCCACCACGCGCAGCACATCAATCGGGATGCCCGCCGATTCCATCAGCGCAATGCCATGTCGGAAGTAGTAGGTCATGCCTTCAAGCAGTCCTTTGACGAATTCACCGCGCAAAGTCGCCAGCGTCAACCCGGCGATCATGCCGAAAGGGCGGTCATCGCAGTAGGGCGATCCGGTGACCCCGACGTGCGGCAGGACAAGCAATCGGGTGTTCAATTGGGTACAGTTTATGCCTGTTGATTGCGTATCCTAACCGAGCCACACAGCCCCATGAGCCTGGCACCCGTTCACCCACCCCAGCGTCCGTTATTCTGGAGCATCCTTTTGCTGATCGTGGTTCTGGCGGGGGCAGCCCGCATTGCCATCATCGACTACAGCCTGCCGTATGTCGATCATGCCGACGAACCAGCCTACTACCTGGCTGCCCTCCACCTGCGCGGCGAATACGATGACCGGGGCTACTATGACGGCGTGCCGCCCGGTTTCATGTGGGTGAGTGCTGGAGCGCGGGCGCTGCTCGTGAGCATCGGGTATTCCGAACTGTCGGAACATGTGCATGCGCTGCGCTGGGTCAGCACGTTTATGAATCTCGCCACACTCGTCGTCATCGCGCTGACTGCTCGGCGAGCGTTCGCTGGCGATGCAGGCAATGTGGCGGGGTGGGCAGCGGGGGCGTTGTGGGGCGCGGCGCCGCTCGTCCTCGTCAACGGCATCAATGCGCTGCCCGATCCCTATGTCTACCTGTGTACTTCGCTCGCACTCTATTGGGCAGTACTTGCGCTGGATACACCCGACAGGGCGCGTGCCTACAGTTTGGCGTGCATTGGCGCGGCGCTTGCGGGAGTCATCTTCAAGTATCCTGCTTTGCCTGCCCTTCTCCCTGGTGGCATCGCCATCCTGGCACTTCTGCGGCGCGATCACAGGCGTGGGCTTTCGACGCTGCTGATCGCGGTAGTGCTGACCGCGGCAGTCGCGCTGTGGCTGGCGCTTGGTTACGGCATCACCTTCCAGCGAGAAGGCGTAACGGTGCGTGACCAGGGCTTGAGCAACATGCTCGATCTGGGTCGTGTCCACAATAATCTCATTCAGACTATCGAGCCACTCGGCACTGCTGCGCTTATCCTCGTGCTGCTCGCGGTGATCGCCTATCTGTGGCGGCGCGTGCCGAAAGTGGGTTGGGTGCTCTTGCTGAGTGCCAGCCTCATCATCGCCACGCCCTGGCTCGCCGCGTCGTACACCTACGTATTTCCGCCGTTTGCGCGCTATGTTCTGCCGGGAACGCTGGCGGTTTGTGTGGTGGCGGGCGTGGGTCTCGGAGCGGTCATCAATCTGCTGCCTCAATGGCGCAGCGCGGCAGGTTTGGCGGTGGTCGCGCTTCTGCTGCTCATCCCGCTGCCGTCGGTGCTCGACATCATTCGAGAGCGGCAGCGCCCGGAAAGCCGCGTTGCGCTTCATCGCTGGTTCAATGACAGCCTCGATGCAGGAAACATCGTGGTCGATCCGGCGAACGAGAAGACTTTCAATCCTTTCTGGGGTGGGATGCGCCTGAGTGGTGGGCGGTGGGTCGATTGGACGATTTCGGACGATCTGCGCCAGCGCACACCTGCCGACTGGCAGGCGTTGGGTGTCATCTACGCGCTCGTGACCAGCGAACAATATCAGGCGTGGCGTTCGCAGCCCGCCGATGCAGAATACCTGGACGAGATGCTCTATCTGCGCGCCTTCGCCGACGATGCGATGCGTGGACCACAGGTTATCGTCCTGCGTTTCGCGCGCCCAGAGCAGTCGCTCGATGTCGCATTCGGCGAGCATATACGCCTGACAGGGATGGATCAGGATGGCACAACACAACCGGGTGAGACCCTGAATTTCCGCTTCTACTGGAATGCGCAGACCGTACCGCCGACAAACTTTTCGCTTTTCCTGCACCTGCTTGCTGACGGCGACACCAGACCGCTGGCGCAGTGGGATAGCGCGCCGGGACCCTCCGCACGCCCGACACTGAGCTGGGATGCCTCGGACGAAACGATCATCAGCGCGCCCATGAGTCTGACTCTGCCACCGGATCTCGCGCCGGGACGTTACGTCGTGCGCGCGGGGTTGTACGACTACACGACAGGTGTCCGTGAGCGCATTTCACCCTCGAATCAGGACTCGTATGCGCTGCTCACATTCGAGGTGCCGAGATGAAGGCATTGCAAAAACAGTGGCTGCTCATTGTCGTCCTCGCCGGCATCCTTGTCGGAACAGCCGTTCTCCTTGCGCAGAATGCGCAGGCGCAGCCTGTGGAGGTCGCGGATACGCGCAGTGGAGCCACCGTCTCCATGTTCGTGAGTCGGGATCGACAGATCTTCCCTGCGCAATGTGCGTATGTGCGGTGGGAACTGGAGGGCATCCGCGCGGTCTATCTGAATGGGGAGGGCAAGGTCGGCGCGGGCGAGCAGGAAGCCTGTACGGTCAGCGGCATCATCACGCTGGACGTCGAATTCACAGATGACACGAGCCATACGTACACCGTCCCCCAGGTGCCGCTCTATCACCAGCCTGCTATTCTCTTGAGTTGGGCGATCACGCTGCTGTGTGCGGGTTATGGATTGTGGCGGCTGTTTGGCGCACGCGGTCCGTTGCTGCTCGCTACCCTCGTCATCTTCGCACCGATGATGCGCAACAACGTCAATCTTTTGTCCGACTTCGTGGGTCACACGATGTTTGCCAAAATCGCGTTGGAAGATCCCAATGCCCTGCCGCCACACTTTCTCTATCAGGCAACACTAATCGCCTTGCATCAGACAAGCGGACTCTCGCTGGAGAATGCCGCCTTTGTAACGGTTATGCTGTCTTACCTTCTGGCAGCGCTGCTGACGTTTGGATTGCTTCGTTGGCTCTCCCGGCAAGGCGCGCATGATGTTGTGATCGCAGTGCTCACGCTTGGCATCCTGCTCATCGGTCCCATCCGGCTTGGGTTCAAACCGGTTGATGATCCCTTTGGCGTGGCGATGATCTCGCCGAACGTCACGCATAATCCGACGATTTTGTACCTGAAACCCTGGGCGCTGCTGCTCTTCTGGGGGGTCGTGGCGCTTTGGGAGCGGATGCGACGCCCTTCTATCCTGCAAATGATCGGGATCGCGCTTTTGGTAATCCTGGGGACGATGACGAAGCCCAACTACACCCTGGCATTTGTACCGGCATTGGTGCTGCTCGTGATGGTGCGTGCGCTGAGGCTGCGCGAGCGACACCCCTTATGGCTGGCGGTGTCTGTCGTTCTGCCTGCAACGCTGCTGCTGGGGTGGCAATATCTCTTCTACTTCACACCAGAAGGCACGTCCACGCTCCAGAGCGCAGACCAAAGCGTGCAGATTGCACCATTCGTCCTTCATCTGGAGATGTGGGGTGTACCTCTGTGGTGGCTGCCGATTGCGATATTCCTGTCGGTTGTCTTTCCGCTGGCGGCGGCTGCTCTTTTCCCCCGTCGCACATTCAGCAGTCTGCCGCTGCAACTGGCTTGGCTGACATTTGCGCTTGCGCTCGCTCAGGGCTTCCTATTTATCGAGTACCCACTGCCGGGGAATGCCAATTTCACCTGGGGCGCACAGTCTGCGCTCTATATCCTGATCGTGACCTCGGCAGGATTACTCCTGCGCGGCGCTGGCCCTCCGCTCGTGCGAGATTGGCGCTTATGGGCATGTTGGGGAGCCTTTGGCGCGCAGCTCCTCGACCGGCTGCTGGCGCTGCTGCGTGCGTAATCCTTTGGCGCATGGCTTGCGGGAGCACAATTTGTAGAGGGGAGACCATGCTTCAGAGACTCTGAAACAACTGTCATTGACAAGTCCCTCCGCTATGCTTTTCGCTCATCCTTCTGCCTCATTGCCCAATCGCCTTATCCCTGATCGCCTGCGCCGCCGGGTACAGCTCCAGATAGCGCGCGAAGTTTTCAGCATAGCGCGCTGCGTTGCGCGCATCTGGCTCGAAGACGCGCTCGATATCGATCATGCGCATCGGCTCCTCGACCGAGTGATAGACGCCGCTGCCCAGCCCCGCCAGGATCGCGCAGCCGAAGACCCCCGCCTCCGCCACGCGTGGGCGCGCCAGGGGCAGTCCCAGGATGTCCGCCTTGATTTGCAGCCAGTGATCGGATTTGGCACCGCCGCCGACAGCGCGCAGGATGTCAATGGGGATGCCCGCCGACGCCATCAGTTCGATGCCATGCCGGAAATAGTAAGTCACGCCTTCCAGCAGTGCCTTGACGAATTCGCCGCGCGAAGTCGCCAGCGTCAACCCGGCGATCATGCCGAAAGGGCGGTCGTCGAAATAAGGCGGACCTGTCACCCCAAAGTGCGGCAGAACATACAGCCCGGTCGGTTCGGGCGGCATCTCCGCGAGCAGCAGGTCGTAGATGTTCCTGCCCTGTGCCTGCGCCTGCGCATGTTCGACCGCCGCGAAAGTATCGCGGAACCACTTGAGCAGTGCGCCGCCCGTCAGGTTGTAGTAGAGGCTGACATAGAGATCATCGAGGGCGTGATGTTCGACGCCCAGGTTGATCGGCAGCATGCGCTCGGTCGGCGGGATAGCGCGGTAGGCGGGTGCGACGCAGATGAACGTTCCGATGCCATACATCGCCATGCCGGGCTGCCAGACCCCAGCGCCGGTCGCGTTTGCACACTGGTCGTGCGTGCCCAATACGATCTGGACGCCATTTGGCAGCCCCAGCGCCGCCGCCATCGCGTCGGATACCTCGCCGATTCGTGTGCCTGCCTGCGCGACGGCGGGCAGCTTCTCGATAGGCAGCCCGACCTCTGCCAGAGTCGCCGCTGACCAGCATTCGCCGCGCACGTCCAGCAGCAGCCAGCGATTCGCCAGCGCATAGTCGGTCGTCGGGTCTGCGCCCAGCAGATACGGGACGAGGTCTGCCCAGTTGAGGAATTTGTAGGTCTGAGCGAATAACTCCGGTTGATGGTCGCGCAGCCAGGCGATCTTGGGACCCCCAAACAGGCTGCTGGCGACATTGCCTGAACGTTCGTACATCTGCGCGGGGCTGATCTGCTGAAGCTGGCGGACGATCTCCTCGCCGCGCGCGTCAAAGCCCATGATCGCGGGTCCCAGGATGCGGCGATCTGCCGAGACTGGAATGACGCTTTCGCCCATCGAATCGACGCAGAGCGCGACGACCGGGTCATGCCGGGTTTGCGCCACCACACGCTGGATGACACCCTGTATCTGCTCCCAGATGGCGGCAGCGTCCTGCTGTGCCCAACCGGGCTGCGGGCGCTGGACGGGGTACTCGCATTGTGCTTCCGCGATGATGATGCCGTCGGCGGACATCGCCATGACTTTGCAGGCGGTCGTGCCGACATCAATGCCCAGTAAGCTCATAATCCCAACCGTCCGTATCCCAGCAGCTCCATCACCTCAACCATGCGCTCGGCTGCGACCTCGGTATTATCCCGCAGGTACTGATTCGCCTCGGTCGCCTCAAAATCGCCGCGTTCGATTTGCGGATAGCGCGCCACCAGCCGCGCCGCTGCCGCCTGCCCGGACTCGCGGACGAGGCGTGTCCACATATTGGCGCGCACCACGCCATCCCCAGCCAGATCCTGCATCTGCCCGGGTTGCAAGCTGGACGTGCCATGCAGCACCAGCCGCCCCGCGCCGCCGAGCGCGTGCGTGAGCGCCTGTGCACGCGCCTTGAGGTATGTGACGCCGCCCGCGTGGTTGGACTGCTGCTCGGTGCCGAGGTCGGCGACGATGAAATCGACACCTGTGCGCGCGATGTATTCGGTCGCCTTTTCGATGTAGTCGTCCTTTTGCACGGCGTCTTTCATGCCCGCTACGCTGAGTTCCTCGATGATCCCTTCGACCATGACTCGCTCGCCGTATGCCGCCACGTAGTCGCGCGTCAGGGCGATATTCTCCTCAAGCGGGTACTTCTGCGCGTCGAACATGACGGTCGCCACATGCGCAACGCCTTCAGTCAGTGCCCAGCGGTCGTTGACCGGATCGTGGTGATCGAGATGTGGCAGGGCGACGACACGCTTGTACGGTGCGTCGTCGCCTTCGGTCAGCACGCGCAGATGCGCCATCACCGAGAGGAAACCCGCGCGTGGGTCGCCGCTGTACGTGGCACGCCGCGCTTGGGGCATGTGCGGGTAGGTGCCGGTCATAGCGACGGCGACGGGAACCTGCGACAGATGGTATTTCTCGCCGATGTGCTGTGCGGCGAGCAGGATCGCCTCGGTGTTCCAGTGTGAACCCGTGCAGAAGATGGCGAGTGTCGCGCCGCGCTGGCGGAAGTGATCGTGGTACTCGGCGGTCTGTTGACGTTGGGTAATGTAGGGCATGGCAGAGTCACTCTTAGAATGAAGGTGTTTGAGCAGATGATAGCGCGCAGATGCCTGGGCGTGCAACGGGAAGCTGCCCGCTTTCGCCATTCGTGCTTCGTCATAGCCCGCCGCCGCGCATCTGGCTATAATGGGGCGATGTTCCGCAACGAATGGATACACGCAATCATGACCGCTGATCTCCGCCCCTCCCCGCGTTACAAACCGGTTTCGCTGTTCGTCACCTGCATTGTCGATATGATTTATCCGGGAACGGGTGTCTCGGTGGTGGAAATCCTCGAACACCTCGGAATTGAAGTGCGTTTCCCTGTGGCACAGACCTGCTGCGGGCAGCCCGCCTTCAACGCGGGCTTCCAGGGCGATGCGGCGCAGGTGGCGAAGCAGTTCCTGCGCGCGTTCGAGGGCGCACAGGTGATCGTCGCCCCATCGGGGAGCTGCGCGTCGATGGTGCGTCATTACTATCCCGAACTCTTCAAAGACGACCCGGAGTGGCATGACCGCGCGCTGTGGGCGGCGGACATCACCTGGGAATTCACCGAATATCTGGTCGATGGCTTGGGCATCACGGACATCGGTGCCCGGCTGCCGCCGACCAAAGTTGCCATTCATCACGCCTGTCACGGTTATCGCCTGCTCAACCTGGGGTCGCAGGCGCAGGCGCTGGCGCAGGAAATCGACGGCGTGACGGTGAACGAACTGAAGGGTGCAGATCAGTGCTGCGGCTTTGGCGGCTTGTTCTCGGTCAAGATGCCAGACATCAGCGGTGCGATGCTGGATGAAAAGGTCACCAGCATCAACGCCGCCGATGCCGACGTGATCGTTACGGGGGATGCAAGCTGCCTGACGCAGATGAACGGCGGACTGAGCCGCCAGCAGAGCGAGCGCCGCGTCGTGCATATCGCCGAACTGCTGGCGAAAGGACTGAAGTAAGTGAAGCCGCGCGCAATCGATAGCCAGAGCAATGCGCTGCGCCCTTGATCAGTGATAATGCAGGCGTTTAGACGATTCTAGAGTGCGTATCGAATTGAGGAGTCAGAAGCATGGGTGAAAAATTCCGGGCACTGGTGGAGCACCTCGGCGAGGTCACCAATGTCAACCGCGCGACGAGCCTGCTTGGTTGGGATCAGCGGGTCAATATGCCGCCGGGTGGGGCGGCGGCGCGTTCCCGCCAACTGGCGACCCTGTCGCGTATCGGGCATGACCTGTTCGTCGATGAGAAGACCGCGCGCCTGCTCGACGCCGCCGAAAGCGAGATCGCCGGGATGCCGTACGAAAGTGACGAGGCGAGCCTGATCCGCGTCGTCCGGGAAGACTACCGCGAACAAACGCGGCTGCCTTCGACCTTCGTCGCCGAGTTCGCGCGCGTCACGTCAGAGGCGAACGAGGTCTGGGCGCACGCCCGTGCGCACAACGACTTCGCCCACTTCCGCCCGTCACTGGAGCGGATCATCGAGCTGGTGCGGCAGAGCACCGAGTACCTCGGCTACACGGAGCATCCCTATGACGCGCTGATCGGGCAGTACGAACGTGGCATCACGACCGCGCGCGTCCGGGAGATTTTTGAGGGACACAAACCGCGCCTGGTTGCCCTCATCTCAGCCATCAGCAAGGTGCGTGACCGCGTAAGCGATGCGCTTGTCCATCAGTCGTATGACATCGATAAACAGCGCGCCTTTGCGATGGAAGTCGTCAAGGGCTTTGGGTATGACATGGCGCGCGGACACCAGGCGACCGCCGTGCACCCCTTCATGTCGGGCTATTCGAGCGACGCCCGCATCACGACGCGCTTCAATGCCAACTGGCTCAACCCCGCCTTGTTCGGCATGATGCACGAAGCAGGGCACGCCATGTACGAGCAGGGCGTGGGCAAGAACCTGGAGGGTGGACCGCTCGAAAACGGCACTTCGCTGGGCGTGCACGAGAGTCAATCGCGCATGTGGGAGAACATGATCGGGCGCAGTCGGGGCTTCTGGAAGTGGGCGTTCCCCAAACTGCAAGCGCATTTCCCCGCCCAGCTCGCACGCGCAACCTCCGAAGATTTCTACCGCGCGGTCAACAAAGTCGAACCTACGCTGATTCGTGTCGAGGCGGACGAGGCGACTTACAACCTGCATATCATGCTGCGCTTCGAGATTGAGACTGGCTTGATCGGTGGACAGATCAAGGTTGCTGATCTGCCCGAAGCATGGAACGAAATGTTCCAGGCATACCTGGGCATCACGCCGTCGAATGACACCCTCGGCGTCCTGCAGGATATTCACTGGTCAAACGGGCTGGTCGGCTATTTCGCAACGTATGCGCTTGGCAACCTGCTCGCCGCACAGTACTACAACAAGGCGCTGGCAGATCACCCCGCTATTCCTCATGAAATCGAACAGGGGAAGTTTGATACACTGCTCACGTGGTTGAACACCAACATCCATGTGCATGGTCGCAAGTTCACGTCAGATGAGCTGACCCGTAAAGTCTGCGGTGAAGGGATCAACGCCGATGCCTATATCGCGTACTTGGAAAAGAAGTTCGGCGACCTCTACGGATTGTAATCGCTGATGACGCTGACCCGTCGCTCGTCACTACGCTTTCGTCTGGGAGTCTTTCTGACTGCTGCCGGCGTGGTGTTGGCGCTGGTTTCGATCTACACATTTGCTTCGCTGCTGTCACTCAGCGCAACTGTCAACGATCTTGCGTGGGGCATCTATGCCGCCAGCGCCCTGGCGTGGACGGCAGGGATACTGCTGCTGACGCGGGGGAATGAAGGGGGGAACGAAGTGCGTCAGGGCAGATTTCCCCTGCTGCTGGTGCCCATCGTGCTCCTGGCTTTTGGGCTGCGCGTCAGCGAACTGGACAGCTTCCCATTCGGCATCTGGTTTGACGAGGCGATGGCGGCGCTCAACAATCGCCGAATCCTGACCGACCCAGCGTTTCGCCCGGTCGTCCAGGACACCGTCGCCTACCTGCATTATGCGCTCTTCAGCCTGGGGTCGCGCGCCGTTGGCGATGGCGAGATCGCCGGTCTGCGGCTGATCTCGGCACTGTTCGGCGTCGGTTCAGTGGTGATGGCGTTTTTCGTCGGGCGGCAGCTGCGCGGCGAAGTCTTCGGGCTGATCTTCGCCTTTATCCTGGCGGTGATGCGCTGGTCGATCAACTTCAGTCGCATCGCCATGACCGGGATCGATGTGACCTTTTTCGTCCTCCTCACGCTGTGGGCGTTGATTCACCTGGGTCGCAGCGGGCATCTGCGCGCGGCGCTCTGCGTGGGTGCGGCGATTGGCATTGGCTTATGGTTTTATCGTGCCTTCCAGCTTCTGCTGCTGCCGTTGGCAGTCTATGCGCTGCTGATCTGGCGCTGGCAGCTTGGGTGGCGACGCACCGTCATCGTGGCGCTGGTGGGGCTTGTGACACTGCTGGTCTTCGCGCATCCGCTGGCACCTGTCGCGGTCTATCATCCTGCGCGTTTATTCGGGCGTGTTGACCAGACGAGCATCTTCAACCAGAACCTGGGCGACCGCTCGATTTCCGAAGTCATTCTCGCCAGTACCCAGCGTCATCTGGGCATGTTCACCCTCGCGGGCGACCGTAACGGTCGCCACAATCTGCCGGATGCGCCGATGCTCGATCCGGTCACGGGTGTTCTGTTCGTCGGCGGGATGTTGATCGGCATCTGGAAGATCCGTCAGCGAGAGCATATCTTTCTTTTCCTGCTGATGGGTACCGGGCTTGCCGCTGGTATCCTGACGGTGCCCTCAGAAGCGCCGCAGGGACTCCGTTCGATTGGGGTGGTTCCGGCGGTGGGCTACTTCGCAGCGCTTGGCGCGGAAATGCTGATCAAAGCTGCCGTTCGCGCCGCCGAGTGGCTGCGCGCATCGCCAGGCAGACTGCGCGATGTTGGTGTGGTGACGGCGTTTGCGCTGGGCGCGCCGATGCTCATCGTGAATTACGATGTCTACTTCAATCTGCAGCGACGCAGCTACAACGTCTGGATCACCTACTCGACGATTGAAACGGTCGCCGCGCGCTGGTTGGAAGCGCTGAATGAGGATGTCCGCGTCTGGGCATCGCCCAATATCGACTATGGGCTGCCGACGCAGTACCTCGCGCCCGCTAAACTGGCGCAGGTCAGCCGCCTGGACATCCCTGCTGCGCTGCCGATTCGCGCGATGGTCGATGATCCGGTCGCGCTGCTCTTCGCCCGCGATCAGGACTTGTACCTCGCCGAGGCGCGGCGGCTTTATCCCAACGCGCAGGTCGTCCCGATCCTCGCCAGCGACTACGGCATCCGCGCCCCAACGCCACAGGAGAATGTGCTCTTCTATTCGATTTTCCTGTCGCCTCAGGACATCCTGTCGGTGCAGGGGCTGGAAGGGGGCGAGGGGCTGCTCTACGCGCCGCGCTACGGAGAGTATGCGTTCTACGCGCCGCCGGGGAGCACCGTCACGCTCAACGGTACCCCTTCCATGGGCGAAGAGTTCCGCGTTTCGCTATGGCAGGGCAATCATGCGCTGCGTCTGGAACCGGAAGACACCGTCCTACAGTGGAAAATCCCTGGCAGTGAAGTCGCGGAGTTTGTGCCTCCCTGGGCATTCTATCGCGCTTCGGTCGGCATGACGGGTTTGGTTGCCAGCTTTTATCCAAATGCCGATTGGGAAGGGGAGCCAACGTTGGTGCGCCTGGAACCCTTCGTCTATCGCTATGTCCACGTTGTCCCGCTTCCCCGCCCATACAGCGCCCTCTGGGAAGGGATGTTGTACGCGCCGATCAGCGGCAGTTACACCCTGGGTCTGCGCGCGCTGACGGAAGGCACACTTTCGATTGATGGGCAGCGCCTGATCGAGTCGAACTCCGTCGCCGGGGGAAACGCTCAGATCACCCTGACCGAGGGGTGGCACTCGATTGAGATTCGCCAGCGTGATACGGCGAACTTCTCCCGTATCTACCTGGAGTGGATGATGCCGGGCACGACGCACATGCAGGCGGTGACGAGCGAGTACCTGCGCCCGCAATAGGGATGCGGGCATTCCTTACGAAATCACGCCGGGGAAGTTTGCTACACTGCTGAAGTGACTGACTCCCTGGGCTGTAAACCATGACGACAACTCCCCGACACACGACAATGCTCCTTTACCTGGGCGTGTTTCTGACCGCTGTCGGCGTAATCCTTGCAGGGGTCTCGATCTACACCTTCGTGACGTTGCTGACATTAAGCCCCAATATCAGCGATCTGTCGTGGGGCATCTTCTGCGCGAGCGCTCTGTCATGGACGGCGGGTATGCTGCTGCTGACGCGCGGGCGCGAAACCCAGCGCGCACCTTTTCCCTGGCTGCTCATCCCGATTGTCGCCCTGGCGATTGCGCTGCGCCTGAGTGAACTTGAACTGCTGCCTTTTGGCGTCTGGTATGACGAGGGCGGTTACGGGCTTTCCACACGCCGCTTCCTGACCGATCCAGGCTTCAAGCCGATCATCCTGGACAACGCGACGTACCTGCACTTCCAGCTCTTTCAGCTCGGCGCGCGCATCTTTGGGGATGGCAATATCGCGGGCATGCGTATCGTCTCCGCTTTCTTTGGCGTGGCATCCGTGGTCGCCGCGTTTTATGTCGGGCGGCTGCTGCGTGGAGACACCTTCGGGCTGATCTTCGCATTCATCATTGCCGTGATGCGCTGGTCGATCAACTTCAGCCGGATCGGGATGACTGGCGTCGATGTGACAGTGTTTGTTCTGCTGACCTTTTGGGCGCTGATCCGCCTGGGCAAGAGCGCACATCTGCGCGATGTGCTGCTCACAGGCATCATGATCGGGCTTGGGCTTTGGTTCTATCGCGCGTTTCAGCTCCTGCTGGTGCCGCTGGGTGTCTATGCGCTGTTGGTCTGGCGTCTCAGCCTGGGCGCGCGGCGGCTGCTGCTGGCAGCCTGCGTCGGCTTGGTGACGGTGGTGATCTTCGCACAGCCGCTGGGCGTGACGGCGCTGAAGCAGCCAGAGCGTCTCTTCGTGCGTGTGCAGCAGACCAGCATCTTCACCGACCCCGAAATTCCGCGGGCGGAAATCCCGACGGCGCTCCTCGAAAGCGCACGCCGCCATCTGATGATGTTCACGATTTCCGGGGATATGAACGGCAGGCACAACCTGCCTGGTGCCCCGTTACTCGATCCGGTGACAGGAGCGTTGTTTGTCGCGGGGATGCTGATCGGCATCTGGCAGATCCGCAAGCCGGAGCACATCTTCGCCTTCCTGCTCATCGGCACCAGCCTGTCAGCGGGCATCCTGAGTCTGCCGTCGGAAGCGCCGCACGCTCTGCGCACCATCGGCGGGCTGCCGCTCGTGGCGTACTTTGCTGCGCTGGCGGCGCATGTGCTGCTTAATGCAGTCCTGAAGTACGCCGAACGCCTGGGCGCTTCCGGTCGGGGACTGCGCGCGCTCGGCGTCGTGGCGGTCTGTGCTTTAGGTGTACCGATGCTGGGTGTCAACTACGATGTGTACTTCAACCAGCAGCGCCGTGATCTCGCGGTCTGGATGAGTTTTTCGGCGGTTGAGACCGCCGCCGCGCGCTGGCTCAACGCGCTGCCCGCGGAGACGTGTGTGTGGGCGTCGCCCGACCTCGTCGATTTCGGCTTATCAACGCAGTACGTCGCGCCGGATCGTCTGGCGGAGGTCAGACGCCTCGACATCCCGGCGGCGCTGCCCCTGCGTGAGACCGTCAGTGCGCCCGTCATGCTGATGTTCGCATATGACCAGGAGTGGTACATTACGGAAGCGCTCCGCCTGTATCCGAATGCCGTCGTGACGCCAATCCGCGCGCGCGACTACGGTGTGAATGTGCACCCTGATGAGCGCGATACCTTGTTCTATTCGGTCTTGCTCACGCCGGACGATATTGCTTCTGTTCAGGGCTTGGACGGTGGGCGAGGTATTCTCTACACGCCATCTTACGGTGAATACACTTTTTACGCGCAGCCGGGGAGCACCGTCACCATCAACGGGGTTCCTTTCACGCGGGAAGAATTCGGGCTTACACTGGCGCAGGGCAACCACTCGCTCCAGCTTGAGCCTGCGGATACCACGCTGCGATGGCTCACGCCGGGCAGTTCGCTTGCCACCGACGTCCCTGGCGAAGCGCTCTACAGAGAGCAGGTTGGCAGGCATGGGCTGCTTGCCAGCTACTTCCCGAATGCCGATTGGGAGGGCGACCCGACGATGGTGCGCCTGGAACCGCTGGTCTATCGTTATGTGCACTTCATCCCGCTCCCCCGTCCATACAGCGTCCTCTGGCAGGGCAGCCTTTACGCGCCGGAAGCTGGGGAGTATCGCTTGGGGCTGCGCGCGATGACGGAAGGCACGCTGCGGGTGGATGGGCAGATACTGGTCGAGTCCGACAGCGAAGAAGGCGACAGCGTACTCATCACGCTTGCTGAGGGTTGGCATCCGGTCGAGATTCGTCAGCGAGATACGGAAAATTTCTCACGCATTTATCTGGAATGGATGCTGCCGGGGGAGACCACGATGGAGCTAATCGCGGGTGAGTCCCTGCGACCGGATTGATCTCTTGACGCATCGATGAATATCAATATATACTCTAATCATGAACACGAGAGACATGCTTCAATCTCAGCGCCAGTTTGCGAAAGCGATCGCGGATGACACCCGCTATGACATCATGCTGCATCTGTGCTGCGTATGGTGCAGCGTGAGCGAAGTCGTCGAGAAGATGGGCGGCAAGGTGAATCAGCCGACCGTCAGCCACCATCTGAAGGTGCTGGAAGAGGCGAACCTGGTGTTGGTGCGCCAGGAAGGGCGGCAGCGCTTCTACACGCTCAACCGCGATCATATCACCGTCTGCTGCGATCACCTTCAGCGCGTGCTCGCGCCGGAGGACACGGACGCAATCGTGCCTGTCGCTCGTATCGACGTGATGAAGTCGTAACCAGCGCGAACGGTAGGACTGAATGCTCAGGTCTTTTGGGTGGTTTCATCGATGGCTATCGATGCGATGCTCAGACGAGCGCATGTTCGCTGGCACGACCCACAGAACAAGAACCAGTTTTACTCATCCAAGAGGAGTCACGAAATGTCTATCGCTAATGTCACTATTCACGAAGTTGTGCAGGAGCGCTATGGCAGCATCGCCGCCGGTGTCAGTCAGAGCTGCTGTGGTCCTGCTGGAAACTGCGGCGCGGACGCGCTTGGCTACGACACCGCAAATCTCGCGACGCTGCCGGACGAAGTGGTCAACCTCTCGCTTGGCTGTGGCGACCCGGTCAGCATCGCCAGCCTGAAACCAGGCGAGTGGGTGCTCGACTTGGGAAGCGGCGGCGGCATCGATTGTTTCCTCGCGGCGCGGCAGGTGGGGGACACGGGATATGTAATCGGTGTGGATATGACGCTGGAGATGCTTAAGCGTGCCAACGAGAACAAGCAGAAGCTGGGCGCGCACAATGTCGAGTTTAGGCGTGGGCAGATCGAAGCGCTGCCCGTAGTCGATAACAGCATCGACGTGATCATGTCCAACTGTGTCATTAACCTCTCGCCTGACAAGGCAGGCGTGTTCGCCGAGGCATTCCGCGTCCTGAAGCCGGGCGGGCGCATCAGCGTCAGCGACATCGTGACTGAAGGCGAGTTCACGCCTGAGATGCGCGCCGACACGCTCCAATGGGCGGAATGCGTGACAGGCGCGCTTCCCGTTGAGGAGTACACGGACTTTATGCGGGCGGCGGGTTTTGTCGAAATTCAGGTGGTCGACAAGAGTGATGCGGAAGGCATCGTCGAGCGGAGCGAAGGAATGCCGCGCATATTCAGCGCGCGGGTGACGGCGAACAAACCAGGCTAGTACACCCACAAGATCAGCCTGTTGGGCGAACAAGGGATTCGACTTCCTTGTTCGCTCGTCAAGCAACCTCTTCACATCCCCTTAAAGTAATTGCAACTTTTCCCCCACTACTCAGTCGATATCGACGAATAGACACGGTGTATCGATTTTGGGGAGTGTAAATCATGGCTATGGAAATGTTGCGGGTGCTGATTGCGCCTTCTGGATTTAAGGAAAGCCTCGACGCCGAACAAGCGGCGGACTGTATTGCGACGGGCGTCATGCGCGCCTGTTCCAGCGTGTCTATCTCGAAGGTGCCGATGGTCGACGGGGGCGAAGGCTTCACCCGGACGCTTGTCCATCTGACCGGCGGCAGGCTGCACGAAGTGGCGGTGACGGGTCCCGTTGGGCAGAGCATCACATCGCATTTCGGTTTTCTGGGTGGGAAGAAGCACAAGACTGCTGTCATCGAGATGGCGGCGGCCGCTGGGCTGCGCCTTGTGCCACATGACCAGCGCGACCCCCTGAAGACGACGACCTGGGGCGTAGGCGAGCTGATCAAGGCAGCGCTGGACGCAGGTGCGGAGTCGATCCTGCTGGGCTGTGGTGACAGCGGCACGAGCGACGGCGGCGCGGGCATGATCCAGGCGCTGGGTGGCAATCTGCTGGACGAGGGGGGGCAGCAGATCGGCTTTGGCGGCGGGGAACTTGCGCGTCTGACGCGGATCGACCTGAGCGAACTCGACCCTCGGACGCGGCGCGTTCGAATCGACGTCGCATGCAACTGGCACAATGTCCTGTGCGGGAGCAAGGGGGTCGCGCAGGTCTTCGGTCCGCAAAAAGGCGCGAGCCAGGAGACCGTCCACCAGCTCTCCGCCGCTTTGGACAATTACGCCGATGTGATCGCCCGTGATCTCCAGAGGGACGTTCGTCACCTGCCTGGCAGCGGTGCGTCGGGTGGCTTGGGAGCGGGCGCGTTCGCCTGTCTCGGCGCACGTCTGCATCCCCGTTTCGACATCATCATGCAGTACATTGACCTGGACAGCCGATTGGAATGGGCAGACCTGGTGATCACTGCTGAAGGCGCGCTCGACTATCAGACCCCTTACGGCAAAGTGCCCAGCGAAGTCGCGCGGCGCGCTCAGATGCATGGAACCCCGGTCATCGCCATTGCAGGCACGCTGGGGCAGGGCGTAGACAGTGTCTACGCGACCGGGATCGATGCTTTTGCCAGCATCATGCCTGCTCCGGGTACGCTCGAAAATGCCATCGAACATGCGGGCAACTATCTCACCAGCGCCGCCGAGCGCGTCATGCGCCAGGTCAACGTCGGGATGCGCCTGGTTCAGAAAGCAAGCTGAACCGATTTCGCCTTCGTCTGTAGTTGTAGTAATGGATTGTCTCAATCATGTCCGCAAATGCGATACCCACAAGTGGATTCGGAACGCAGATCCCGTTTCGAACGGTTCTCGCCATACTGCTCAGTACAGGAATCAGCGCGATCATCCTCGCCGTGCCAGACTTGAACCTGCACGCCAAGGTCGCCTTCATCACCTTCGCGCTGGCGATCATCGCCTGGACGCTAACTGACATCAACGACACCTACGTCGCACTCGCGGCGGCGATTGTCTTCGCAGCAACCGGGATTGATGAGCCGAATGAGTTCTTCGAGACGCTTGGCGACCCGCTGATATGGTTGCTGTTTGCCTCATTCCTGATCGCGGCGGCGATCAAGGCATCGGGTATGTCTGAGCGGCTGGCGTTCGCAGTCACCCGCCGCGCGAAGACGGTGCGCCAGCTCTTCATTCTTGTCACCGTCGTACTGGTCGCAACAGCCTTTCTCATCCCTTCGACCTCAGGGCGGGCGGCGCTGATGCTGCCCGTCTTCCTTGCGCTGCGCACGCTCATGCCGAACGAACGCGCGCAGAAAGCGCTGGCGCTGCTCTTCCCGGCGGTTATCCTGCTCTCGGCGATTGCCTCGCTGATCGGCGCAGGAGCGCACCTGATCACCGCCGATATTCTCTGGCGGACGGGTGGGGAGTACATAGGATTTGGGCGCTGGTTGGTGATGGGGCTGCCGTTCGCCATCGCCAGCAGCGCAGCCGCCGTCGTGGTCATCATGGCGCAGTTCATGCGTCGGGAAGACCGCGCTGCGCCGCTGATGCCATCGGATGCCGCCACCGGTAGAAGTTGGTCTACAGCAGAGCGTATTGTGGCGCTAATTGCGGGAGGATTGGTCGTGTTGTGGGCGACTGAGACGTTGCACGGCGTCAGCAGTACACTCATCGCCATCCTCGGCGCGCTGCTGCTCACCGCTCCGTTCCTGAATGTCATCTCGTTTAAGAGTGCCATCAAGGAGGTCGATTGGAGCATGTTGATCTTCATGGCGGCGACTCTGGAATTGGGGGAAGCGTTGATCGAATCGGGCGGGGCGCAGTGGCTGATCGAGAATGCCTTTGGCATCTTCGAGAGCAGTCTTTTCTCGTCACCAATTGTCGTCGTCTCGCTGGTGGCGCTGTTCGGGCTGCTTTCGCACCTCGTCATCACCTCGCGCAGCTCACGCGCGTCGGTCATTATTCCGCTGGTGATTTTCCTGGCGGTCGGGTTGGGCTTTTCGCCGACGACTTTCGCCTTCATGACCGCCGCTGCCACAGGATTTTGCCTGACCCTGCCCGTAAGCGCTAAACCGGTTGCCATGTTTAGCAAGGTCGATGGTGCGACGTATGCCTCGCGCGATCTTCTGCGCCTGAGCGGCATACTGCTGCCCGTCCATCTTGTGCTGCTTGTCGCGTTCGCGTTCCTGATTTGGCCCGCATTGGGCTTGGGGACTGCCGAAGCCGCCGCGCAGGAAGAAGCCCAGCCGCTCGTGTGGTATGACGAGCCTTCCAAGGCGTTGCTGCCTTCGCTGCCGATCTTTAACCTGGGCGAAAACCCGCACAAAGACCCGATCTCTCCATCGGATTCTGCGACCTTTGAGGAGAGTCTGCTGAATGAGGGCGACAGCAGCACAGCCTCAGGCGAACTCACGCAGGAAGCGTTGGCGGCGCAGCAAGAAGCGCTCGACGCAGCAGCGGAGACGCAGGAAGACGCGGTCGACGCAGCAGCAGAGGCGCAAGAAGACGCCCTCGAATCCCAGAGTGAAATGCAGGAGGAGGGCGAAAATCCTGTTGAGCCAGCGCAATCGTCGCAGTCCGTATTGCCTCCGGTTCAGGTCTCCGAGGCAGCGCCACCGCCGAATGACGCTGAGGCAGAGGACGATGAGCCAGAGGATGAAGCGGGTGACTGAGCATTGTTGACATCGGCATCTGCCAGCCGAGTGCGGTACTCTAGAGCGACATCTCTACCTGAAAGGTTGCCCGCTCGATGTCTACGCTGCTGCTGATTGTCTCGACGGTTCTGTGGGGGGTGTGGGGATTCGCCAATGGGCGTGCGGTTGGCAGCGCCCATCCGCTGACAGTTCAATGGATGTACTATATTCCCTCCGCACTGCTGATCCCCGTCTTCTACATCCTCGGCGCGCGCCTTGCGCCAGAGACGAACCTGGATGGCAGCGCCCTCCGCTATGCGTTGGTCGCGGGATTTGCGGCGGCGGGCGCGGCGCTGCTGTTCTTCTTCGCGCTGCGCGATACCAGCGCATCCGTCGCCGTCGCCGTGACGGCTGCCTACCCGGTGGTGGTGCTAGCGCTGGGCGTGCTGGCGCGCGACGAGACGCTCGACCTGCGCAAGGTCGCAGGCATTGCCATCATCATCGTCGGCGTTGTCGTCGTGCAGTGGGAGGCATGACAGGACTGAGGACTGAGTGCTGAGGACTGAGTAAAGACTGTGGTGAGCCTATTGACGTAAACCTGTGGCATTGTTCGATGTGTCCGCCCGATATAACGTCCGCGTATCACGCTAGTGTGCGGAGGACGCGGGCGGGGTTGCCCGCGACGATGGCGCGCGGCGGCACATCGCGTGTGACGACGCTGCCCGCCCCGACCACGCAACCCGTGCCCAGGCGCACGCCCTTGAGGATTAGGCACTGCATCCCGATGAACACGTCGTCTTCGATGATGATAGGAGCGGACGCACCCGCGTTGATGTCTGATTGGCGGGCAGTCGGGTCGAGTGGGTGGAAGTCGGTATCGGTGATGATGGTGTTGCAGCCGACATTAACGCGACCGCCGATCTCGATGCGCTCGGCGCAGACGATGGAACCGCCCGTCATCCCGAAGTCATCGCCGATGGCGAGTTCCGCACCCGCCGTCCGCGTGCTGATGATACAGGGGCGGTTGGGACCGAGCGGGTTGCTGCGCCAGGTCGAGCGCAGGCTCAGACGCGCGCCGATCTGCACGCTACTGCGGCGATGAAGCTGCCAGATTGGGAAGCCATAGAGCTTCCAGCCTGCGCCCCATCCTGCGCCTGCGCCGACCGCGCTCATCCAGGCGAATGGCAGGATGAGCAGGCGCTCGATCTCATTTCGCGCTTTCCAGGGCATGAGCAGTGCCTGTGCCAGCGCGCTGTCCGAGGCGGGAGGTGGCGTGTTCATGCGGGCTGTACCCGTTTGGATGGCAAACGGGCGCCGCGCCACCAGGTGTAGAGCGCGATCAGCGCCCAGGCGGAGAAGATGAAAAGCAGCGGGTCAGTCGGGACGCGGTAGCGCGTCGAGGGGTGGAACATGACATAGGTGACGGTTGTCGCGATCTGGACGATCCAGATCAGTGATACATCGCGCCACGCATCCCGTGTGAGCCATATGCCAAACAGCCCAAGCACAAACAACGAGCCGAAGTAGACGACGTGAATCGTTCGACCGACGATATCGAACAGACTGGACGAGTAGAGATCAACCGGATCACCAGGGGGCAGCCCTCCAATTTCGAGATTTCCCTGCGCGTCAGTCGAGGAAATGGCGTCGCCCTGGTAATCGAAGCGCGGCAGTTCTCCTGCGACCGGATTGCGGGTAGGCGTGATAGGTATGCTCCAATGCACGAGCAGCTTGGTCCATAGCAGCTCCGGGATCACCTGTGGGTTATCGCGCAGGTAGTCCCAGCCCGCCGCCGCGAGCCGGGCGCTGTGTTCCGGTGAGAATCGCTCCGGCGGTTGCACCCCATCCGGCGGGGGTATCCACTGTGCATCATACCCCGCGCGAAAATAGGCGATGAGATAACGATTATTGCCCTGATACCAGTTTTCGCCGCCGTTGAGTGCGACCGGCACGAACTGACCATAGATGCTGTAGACGTGTGCCATCCAGGGGGCGATCACCAGCGCGGAGACGAGCGCGACGATCCCCAGTCGTGCCGCCGTCTGCATCAGGCTGCGGCGAAGGAGAAACCATAGCGCCAGTCCAGGAGCCAGCAGCACCGCGTTGGTGCGCACAAGGGCGATCAGCCCCAGCAGCACGCCGGATAGCAGCGCGAGCCGCCATGCCCCGCTGTCGAATGACGCGCGTTCGCGCAGCAAGACCAGCGTCAGCAGCCAACTGTAGAGCAGCGCCATGAAAAGCGGCGTATCAATCAGCGTGAGGTTCTGGAAGATGAGATAGGGATAGAAGGCGAACATCGCGCCCGCCAACAGGGCGGCTGGTTCGCCATAGCGGGGGAGTAAGCGCCGCGTCAGGTGATAGAGCGCTGCAACCGTGATGAGATCGAACCCGATGTTGACGACCCCAACCGCGAAGCCGCTGCGCCCTAATGTGGCGTAGATTGCAGCCGTGACATAGCTGATAAGCGGCGGCAGGTGCGCATCCGGGACTCCGGGTGCTGCTTTGCCATACACGCCGCTGGCGAGCAGGTTAAGCGCATAGGTGTCGTAGGCACCGGAGCCGTGAATTGCCCCAGTGCGCTCAAAGGCGAAAATCGACGGATACAGAGCGATCAACAGCGACAGCCGAATGGCGACGGTGACGACGAGCAGCGCCAGCAGTTTGTGACGGGTGATGAAGCGGATCATGCGCGCAATTCTAGCTCTTCTTGCTATTGTTTCCACAGCGTTGTCAACCGCATAACTTCATAGCGCATTCTCGTCATGCGCGACCCAGGGCACGTTGATGCCAAAGTCCGCGAAGATCGGGTCGGGCAGCGGCTGCCCAAGCACCTTCGCCGCGATGATCTCGCCCGCCGCTGGCGCGCTCATCACCCCGTGCCCGACGTGGGCAATCGACAGGAACAAGCCCGCGACATCGGGATGTGCGTCGAGGATGGCGCGTTCGCTCTCATAGGGCGTCCGGCTGCCATCAGCGTTGGTACGATAGGCGGTCGTCGCGTCTCGATAGACGTAGTAGCCGATGTTGTGGTAGATCGAGCGCATGTAGCGCCCGTCGGCAAAGCCGTTGCCCGGCAGATCGCCGAACTGCCTCGCCAGCAGCGCCAGCGTGATCGACGGAAAGCGCGGGTCTTTGAGCGCGTCGAGGTTGGCGACAGGCGATTCGATGGCGTCATCCGGCGTATGTGTATCCCCGTGCTCATCATGCACGGACGCCTTGAATGGCGTCCCTAGACCCTCACCCTTTGCATGTTTGCGGTGCCAGCGGTATTCCCAGCCGAAGATCGCCCCGCTGCGCGCTTCCGGACGGACATGGGGGAAGGGCGCGGAACCGATCAACATGGGCGCGTCTTCCGGGAAGGCGTCGTGCCGCCAACCGGTCGTGAAGCTCTGACGGGGGCGGAGTTCGAGCGGGATGCGGATGTTCGCCGCGCGCCCGATCTCGACCGACCACGCACCCGCCGCCAGCACCACGCGCGGCGTGGCGATGAACCCCGCCGCGGTCTCGACGCCGCAAACCGCGCTGCCTTCAATGCGCAGCCGGACATCGCCCGCGTCGAGCAGCACCTGCGCACCGCTCGCTGCCGCCAGGAAGCGCCCGATCAGCGCGTTGGAGTCGAGCCAGCCTGCCGTTGGGTCATACTTTGCGGCGATGACGTTTTTTCCCAGCCAGGGGAAGCGATAGGCGACCTCTTCGCCGTCGAGATAGCTCACCACGTCGATGCCCATGCCTTGCAGATGGGCGACATCGGCGCGGAAGTTCGCCGCCTGCCGCTCGTCGAAGGCGCACCATAGATAGCCCTGCTGCTTGGGATGGAGCGTGTCGCGCGCGCCGGCGCCCAGGGTATCGTCGGCGTTCATGATGACGTGGACGCTGCGCTGCATCATGCGCGCGAGGGGCGCGCAGGGCCAGCAGGTGCGGAAGTTTTCGAGCGATGCGCGCGAGCTGCCCGCGCCGACGGTCGCCGCGCGTTCGACGACGAGTGTGCGAATGCCGGGCTGCGCACGGTCGAGCGCCCAGGCGGCAGCACTGCCCGCAGGACCCGCGCCGATGATGACGACATCGACGCTGCGGGGGAGATTATCGGCGGCATGTGTGGCGGAAATGTACTTTTGCATGATTAGAATAACGTCTCGTTGGGAAAGCTCTCGGTGACTTCACACGATTATATGCGCAGAAATGCAAAGGGCGAACCAGATGGCTCGCCCTTCATTTTGGATCGGCGGAAAACGCGACGACACACGGGTTTCGGGCGCACCCATCGGTGCGCCCCTACAGGTGGTTAATCGTATCTGCGTCCGCCACGATCTCCACCGAACCCACCACCACCACCGCCGCGACCGCCTCGGTCACCTCGGTCGCCACCTCGGTCTCCACCGCGATTGCCGCCGCCACCCGGCGGACGACGGTCGCGCTCACGCGCCTCTTCCGCCGTCCAGCCCGCCAGGACTGCCTGGCGGCTCAGGCGCACCTTGCCACCCGGATCAACATCGGTGACCATGACCATGATCTCGTCGCCGATCTTGACCTCGTCTTCGACGCTGTTCACGCGGTAATCCGCGAGCTGCGAGATGTGGACGAGACCATCCTTGCCCGGCATGATTTCGACGAACGCGCCATACGGCTCGATGCGGTTGACCTTGCCGGTGTAGATGCGCCCAATCTCGACATCTTCCGTCAAGCCGCGCACCTCATCAACCGCCAGCGAGACGGTCGCCGCGTCGATGCCTGCCACGAAGACCGTGCCGTCGTCGGCGATGTCGATCTTGACACCCGTGCGATCCTGGATGCCGCGCACATTCTTGCCGCCGGGACCGATCAGCGCACCGATCTTCTCCGGGTTGATCTTGAGCGTGGTCATGCGCGGGGCGAACTCGCTGATCTCCGCGCGGGGAGCCGGGATCGCCTTGAGCAGGACTTCGAGGATTTGCAGGCGGGCGTCGCGTGCCTGTGCCAACGCCTGCTTCATGATCGCGTCCGAGACGCCCTTGATCTTGATGTCCATCTGAAGCGCGGTAATGCCCTGGGTCGTGCCCGCGACCTTAAAGTCCATGTCACCCAGGTGGTCTTCCAGACCCTGGATGTCGGTCAGGATGGCGACTTTGTCGTCCTCTTTGACCAAGCCCATGGCAATGCCCGCGACCGGGCGCACAATCGGCACACCCGCATCCATCAGCGCCAGCGTGCTGCCGCAGACGCTCGCCATTGACGTGCTGCCGTTCGACGACAGGACTTCGCTGACCAGACGGATGGTGTAGGGGAACTTGTCTTCCGCGGGGATCATCGAGCGCAGCGCGGCTTCCGCCAGCGCGCCATGCCCGATTTCGCGGCGCTTGGGTCCGCGCAGCGGCGACGTTTCGCCCGTGCTGTAGGGCGGGAAGTTGTAGTGGTGCATGTAGCGACGCGATTCTTCCGGGCTGACCGTCTCAATCGACTGCGCATCGCGCGGTGTGCCGATCGTGGCGATGGTCATGACCTGCGTCTGACCGCGCTTGAACAAGCCGCTGCCATGCACACGCGGGATCAAGCCGACATCCGCCGCCAGTGGGCGGATCGTGGTGTTGTCGCGTCCATCAGGGCGCACGCCATCGACGGTGATACGGCGGCGGACTTCTTCGTAGATGATGTTGTCGTAGGCGAGCTTGACCATCTTGAGGTCGATGGGGGTCGCGCCAGCCGCCGCGTTCGCCTGTTCGTATTCGGCGACGAGTGCATCGCGGATTGCGTCGAGACGTTCGTTGCGGTCGCCTCGGTCGGTCGTTTCGACCATCACCTCGCGCACACCGGCGCGCGTCTTGCTGGCGATGGCTTCCTGGAGCGCAGCATCAACCGTGTTCTTGATGACTTCCGACTTCGCCTTGCCAACTTCTGCTGCCATCTGCTTTTGCAGAGCGATCACCGGCTGGATGCTGTCGTGCGCCAGCTTGAGTGCTCTGAGCATCGTCTCTTCGTCGACTTCGGCGGCGGCGCATTCGACCATGTTGATGGCGTCGGCAGTGCCTGCCACGCGCAGGTCGAGGATGCTGTCTTCCATCTGGGGGATGGTTGGGTTGACCACCAGCTCGCCGTCGATCAAGCCGATGCGAACGCCGGCAACGGGACCATCCCAGGGAATGTCGCTGATGGCGAGCGCGGCGCTGGCGGCGGTGATGCCGAGCATGTCGATCTGGTTTTCCTGGTCATGGCTGAACGCCGTCAGAATGACCTGGACTTCATTGCGCATCTCTTCGCTGAAAAGCGGGCGCAGTGGGCGGTCGATGACGCGCGAGACGAGGATGGCGCTCTCGCTCTGGCGACCTTCGCGGCGGAAGTACGAGCCAGGGATGCGCCCGGCGGCATACATCTTCTCTTCGTAGTCCACGCTCAACGGGAAGAAGTCGATGCCTTCGCGTGCGTGCTTGCTCATGGTCGCCGTCGCAAAGACGACGGTCTGACCGACCTGGACGGTGACCGCGCCGCCCGCCTGTTCTGCGAGACGACCAGTCTCGAAGGTCAGTTCCTGCCCGCCAAGCTGGACCGTATAACGATGGACAGTACCCATTGGGGTTTCGAATTTCATGTTTTGTCTCCCTGAATTCATTGGGGGTGCTGAGGACTGAGGACTGAAGTTGGTTCTCTTGTTTGCGCTCAGTACTCAATACTCGGCACTCAGTACTTCGTGTGTCCACCCGCGCTCAGGGACTGGCGACCGGGGCTGAACCTGGCTTGTTCAGTCACGCTTGCCAATACCTGCGCTGCCGGGTGTTGTCGTGAGCTTACCGATTAGAGTGATGAGAAATGAGTGATGAGTGTCAAGAAAGTGCGGGGTGCGTAGTGCGCTGTGCGAACAGTCTGTCTTGTAGCTTCGCACCACACATTGCGCACTTCTCGTTACTCATTACTCGTTCCTCGTTACTTTTTATCGACGCAGACCGAGATCCTGCAGGAGCTTCTGATAGCTCTTTTCATCGGTACGCGCCAGATACTTCAGATGGCGGCGGCGGGAACCGACCAGCTTGAGCAGACCGACGCGCGAATGTTGATCCTGCGGATGATTCTTCAGATGCTCGGTGAGTTGATGAATGCGGGCGGTCAACATGGCGACCTGTACTTCGACCGAACCCGTATCCGTCTCATTCTTGCCGAACTTGCCCACAAGCTCGGTTTTCTGACCTTTTGTAAGCGGCATGGTTGAAATCTCACTGCCAGGCTATGTCACCACATGCGCCAGGCAGCAGGCGCACGGGTCGAACGCGATAATCGCCATTATAGCAGAGGGGGAACAGAGCATAGAAGGGCGAAAGGATGAGCGCTTAACAAGCGGGGGCATTTGCGCTATTATGGTTGCCGCTTCGTAACCCTTTTTTGCCGGAGATTTCGCTTCTCATGAACAATAACACCCGCCGGATCAGCCTTATCCTGGGCGTCTTCATGGCGGTCGTCCTGATTGCCGGGACGATCCTGCCAATCTTCCAGAACAACGCCCTTCAGCCTATCGATCAACCTGATCCGACTGCCGTACCCAGTGCCACCTTCCCGCCACCGATCACGGATTTCGGCGGGATTGCACTTGACCAGTTGTATCTGCATCCGACCGGGTTGTACACCATCGCGCAGCCGACCGGCTGGACGATCACGGGTCCGACCACCCAGCCAGGTATTGCCCAGGTGGGCATGAACAACAGCGCGAACCTCGCCGTCATCGATGCTTACATCCAGCAGCCGATCACGCCCGTCGCTTCCATCGACGACGTCAGCGCGCAGCTCACGCAGGAAGTCCTGGGGCAAACCTGGGCGCGCTTCAATCAGTGGAGTGAAGCCACGCGCGAGATCCAGGGGGATCGCCTGATCATCGACTTCAACGTCGATTTCCGCCGTCAGGAATATGTGGCGCGTCAGGTGACATGGTTCGACTCGCAGTATATCTACTCCGTGCGCGTCGTCGCGCCGAACAACGCCATAGACCTGGTGCGCTGGCTGACGGAGAACCTGCCCGCCACGCTCACGCTCAATCCCGCGCTGGCGTTCGCGCCGTTTGAGTGGCAGGCGAAATATGACCCGTTCGCCAATACGATTCTGCGCTATCCACAGACCTGGACGGTACAGGATAATGCGCCAGGCATCACCAGCAGCATTGCGGGCAGCAGCGGCGAGACGCTGCGCATCGATACGATTGCCCGCGATGCTGCCCTTGACGAGGCAGCTGCGCGCGAGTTTGTGACACAGCAGCAGAGCAACGCCACGATCCTGAGCGTGACTCCCGTGACGCGCGATGCCGCCGAAGGCTTCGCGGTCAGTTATGCCTACCGCACTGCGGATGGCGAGCCATTCAGCGGTCAGGCGCTGGTGCTGGGCGGCGAAGGCAGTGTGAATGTGGCGAATCTGCGTTTCCCTGGCACGGACATCGACCTGAGCGCACTGCCGGAAGCGGCAGCCCCCTCCGATGCGACCCCAGCGGCGGATGCCACGCCCGCGCCCGTCACGCTTGATCCGGCGGCGGCGTATCGTGATTACGCCACCATCCTGGAGACGTTCCGTCTGACGACGCCGATCCCACTCAATCCGCTCAACCTGCCGCCGACCAACACGCCGCTGCCGACGCTCGCGGCGACTTCGACGCCGACCGCCAGCCCGACGAGCACGGCGACGAATACGCCAGAACCGACCGCGACGGCGACCAATACACCCGTACCACCGACTGCTACGGCGACTGACATACCGCCGACCGCCACCAACACCGCAGTTCCGCCGACGGCGACCAACACGCCTGTGCCGCCGACCGCCACTGCGACGGCGACGAACACACCCGTACCGCCGACGGCGACGAATGTCCCACCGACAGCGACCGCTACCCGTATCCGCCCGACGGCGACGGCGACGCCTTCGTCATAACGCGATTGTAGGGGCGATGCCGTGTCATCGCCCTTTCTCCGTTTCCTGGCGCGCCACCAGTTCAATTTCAATCGGCACATCTGGCTGAAGTGTGGTGAGCGGCTGCGGGATGATTGCCTGTTCCGGGTCGAGCAGACGGAAACGAAAGCGCTGCGCCATCATCGCCAGCAGCGACGATGCCTCCATCAGCGCGAAGTGCTGTCCAATGCAGATGCGCGCACCCCCGCCGAACGGAAAGTAACTGAACTTGTCGCGCCGCTTCTCCCACCCCTCCGCAAAATGCCCCGGATTGAAGGCGTCGGGGTGTTCAAAGTGATGTGCGCTGCGCTGTACCGCGTAGGGGCTAACCATCACGATCTCGTCAGACATGACGGGGATGTCTGACAGCTTCGTCGTAGTGGTCGCCAGGCGGTTGAAGAGAATCCAGGCGGTTGGATACAGGCGCAGCGTCTCGCGGATGATCTGCATCGGCAGCGCCAGGTTCATGAGCTGCGCGGGCGTCGGCACGCCGTCGCCGAGCGAACCATCGACTTCGCTGATCAGCGCGTCGTAGACGGATTGATCTTTGCCGAGCAGCCAGAATGCCCACGTGAGTGTGACGGATGTCGTTTCGTGCCCTGCGATGAACAGGGTGATCACCTCATCACGCACCTGCTGATCGCTCATGCCCCCCTCGCCGGAAATGTCCGTCGCAGCCAGCAGCATCGCCAGGAGATCATTTCCGCCACTTCCCCCCGCACGTCGCCGAGCGATCAGTCCGTGAATGCGCTGGTCGATCTTGCCAACTGCGGCGCGCAGGTCGCGCTCAAACTCGGCGCGCCGCGTGGCATCATGACGCTGCGGGTCGAATTCTGCCGCCTGTGCCTGCTGCATCAGGTGCAGCATCTGGTGCAGGTCTCCCGCGGCTTCCGAGGCGTCTTCGCCAAAGAGTGCCTCGGTCACCACGCCGAGCGAAAGTGCGACGACCGTTTCTGTCACATTCATCTGCATGCCGTCAACCCATCCGCTGATCGCGTGCTCGATGTGCCGAATCATCAGTCTGGCATAGTTCTCGATGCGGTAGGGATGGAAAGCGGGCTGCATCAACCGTCGCTGGCGCCGATGCAGGTCGCCGTCTGACGTGAGTAATCCGTTCCCCAGAAAGGGTGCCAGTGCCTCGCGGGTGAACTCGGTGCGCGTGAAGCGGTCAGACTGTGTGACGAGCAGGTCATGGATCGCCTTCACGTCGTTGACCAGCACATACGGCAGGTCATTGAGGCGAAAGCGCACCGCGCGCTCGCCTGCCTGCGCGCGCAGAAATGCCAGGGGGTCACGCGCGAATTCCGCTGTGTAATCGGGACCTGCCTGTGACAAGCCGTGGGTCATGGCAGCTCTCGCAGGTACATGATCAAATCCTGAGCAATGGTCGCCCCTCCCAGCGTATGGATCATCGCGAGCGTCTGCGCGCGGTGATCGGTGCCATGATTGATGAGCTGGAAGAGGATGTGGCTGACGGGCTGCGTGTAGCTCTTGCCCGAAGTCGTCGTGTAGGTGAAGGTGAGCGACGAAACGTCGGCGGGCAGCCCATCGACATAGGCGCGCATCTCCGCTTCGAGCGCGTCCCAGCGCGCGCGCACGGCATCACGATCCGCGAAGTCGTCCGGGTTGAGCATGGCGGACGGGTTGTGCCCGTGAATGCGGCTCAACCACATCCACTCGGCGCTCATTGTATGGACGACCTGATTGTGGATTGATCCGATAGAGTAGTCGAGCGGCTGTCGATACTGCTCATCCGAAAGCGGCAGAATGCAGTTTGTCCAGACACGCTTATGCGCCCAGTAGGTATAGTTAAAGAGCATCCTGAGATGATCGCGCATGATGGTTTCTCCACGACAAAGCTTTAGAATACTGTATCTTCTTCAGGAGAAATGACTATGTCCACGCTGCAAATAGACTACTTTACCCATCCGGGTGCATTCTATAGCACGACAGGCGCGTTTCTGATGCAGCGCGAGGTCGAGAATAACGTCACCATTGGACTGACGCTCAATGCCATGCGCGGCGGTTCGAGCAGGGTGCAGATGTGGCGTGTGCATGACGGGGGCACAGTGATCGGCGCGGCAATGCTCACCCCTGGGCGTAAACTCAACCTGGTGACCCCCGCAGAAGCGATCGCTACCGCGCTTGCCGAGCGGTTGCTCGCGGATGGCGTTGCTCTGCCCGGCATCCGGGGTGAACCCGCCGCCTGCCAGCGCTTTGCAGAGGTGTGGAGTCAGGGGTGCGGGCAGCAGGCGCATATGGACATGCCACAGCTTCTCTATCGCTTGGATGTCGTCCTCCCGACGACAGGGGTCACGGGCGTCATGCGCAAGGCATACCCGGTCGAGCGCGCGCAGCTCATCACCTGGATGGACAGCTTTGAAGAGGATGCCTTTGGAACATTCCGCCCCGGCGAGTCCGAGCGCTACATCGACATACTGATGGAAGCATCTGATGAGCGCGGTATCTGGGTGTGGGACGTCGGGGATCGCCCGGTGTCGATGGCGTCGGTCAACCGCCTGACACCGCATGGCGCGGTGGTTTCCGGCGTCTACACGCCGCCTGAACACCGCCGCAACGGTTACGCAGGCGCTCTGACAGCCGCCGTTAGTGCGCACCTGCTGGCGAGTGGACGCAGGTGGTGCGCGCTTTACACCGACCGCAACAACCTCACCAGCAACAAGATTTACCAGCGGATCGGCTATACTGTCGTCGCCGAGCAGGAAGACTGGGTGTTTGCTGAGAGTCAGAAGTTGTCATAATGCTCTGCAACCGTTGTGCTCTGGAGTGAGTCGAGGAGGTGTTTATTGGCACTGTGGGAAATGATCAAGTTCTTTCGTGATCCTCTGGTGAGCCTCCAACATCAGGTTGCAAATCACGGGACGTTGAGCCGGATGGATTTCACACTGAGTCGGGGTAGCTCACAGGGCGTCGTGCTTGCGGTTGGACCGGAATACAACCAGCAAATCTTGAGCGACACCAAAGTCTTTCATGCAGTCACCACCTCGCCTCCACCCGACACTGCTGCACAACGCCTGACCCAAGGCGTGGTGTACCTGAATGGCGAGCATCACAGGCAGCAGCGTCGCCTGATTATGCCGGCTTTCCATAAGAAGGAAGTGGATGGGTATGCCCAGGATATGATCGCGGTCACTCAGCAGTTGATCGATCGCTGGCATCCGGGACAGCGCGTCAACATGATCGACGAGATGACAGCCCTGACGATGGGCATTGTCATCAAGACTCTGTTTGGGCTAGAGCTGGACAAAAACGGCTATGCGCTGGGCAGTCTGTTGGAGGAATGGCTTGCATTGAGCAGTTCCATCCTGGCGAATGTCGTCCCGCAGAACCTGCCTTATTCGCCAGCTCGACGGTTAGTCGCTGTGGCAGGACGGATTGAAGCGATCGTTCGCGAATTACTCGCCCAGAAACGCGCCCATCTGGATGAGAGCCGGGATGTCATGTCGATGCTGATGAAGACGCATGACGAGGACGGGACGCAGATGACGGATGCCGAGTTGATCGGCAATGCCACTCTGCTCTATCTGGCTGGGCATGAAACGAGTGCCAACGCTCTGAGCTGGGCATTATTCCTGTTAGCCCAGCATCCCAAGATCATGGCGGATCTGGTGGATGAAGTGGAAGGTGAGCTGCACGGCAGCCCACCGACGGTAGAACAGATCAGCCGGTTGAAGTTGTTGGAGGGGGTGGTTAACGAGGCGCTGCGCTTGTTTCCACCAGTGTCCTTTATTACCAAGACAGTGTCTCAGCCAGTCCGTGTGGGGAGCTTTGAACTGGCAGCGGGAGAATCGGTGATGATCAGTCATTTCCTCACGCACCGCCTTCCTCACCTGTACCCACAGCCGAATCGGTTTATGCCGGAACGCTGGTTCAGCATTGATCCTTCGCCTTATGAGTATATTCCCTTCAGCGCCGGACCGCGTCGCTGCATCGGTGCGACCTTCGCCATGCTGGAGATGAAGATTGTGCTGGCAATGCTGCTTCAGCGCTATCGTTTTTCGGTCATTCGGAACGCGCAGGTTCAGGCGAGTTTCCTGTTTTTACTGCGCGCCCGTCAAATGCCAATCGAGATTCAGGCAGTCGGTCAGCAACCCAAGCGTGAATCCATACGCGGTAACATCGTCAATCTCATTGAGCTGACATAATGCCCTGAACTCGCGACATCAGTACGCCTTGGCGAACAGGGCGAGTTTCTCCGCCTGCTTGCCTGTCAGCAGGCACTCGCCGCCGCCGCCCGGCTGTTCGAGCGGGAAGCAGCGGTGGGTTGCCTGCGTGTCGTTCTTGATGCGTTTGTCATCGGAACTGTCACCCGCATACCAGCCGCGCGCGAAGCCTCCCGCCTCGACGACCTGCTTGAGTTCGTCGTAGGTCTTCACGTCGAAGATATTGGCATCGCGGAACGCCGTCGCCTGCGCCAGCAGATTTGCCTGTATTTCGTCGAGCAGGGCGCTCACGCTTGCGGCGAGGTTCTCCTGCGGCAGGCTGCGCTTGCCCTCCTTGCCCATGTCGCGGCGCGCTGCCATGACGACGTTGTTCGCCACATCCTTGGGTCCGACTTCCAGGCGCACCGGGACGCCGCGCATCTCCCAGTCGTTGTACTTGAAGCCGGGCGACAGGTCTTCGCGCCGATCCACCCAGACGCGGATGTTGCCGCTGACGAGCTGCTTCTTGATCGACTCGACCGCAGCCATCACGCCGCTCTTTTCGTCGTCGGTCTTGTAGATCGGCACGATGACGACCTGATGCGGGGCGAGCTTGGGCGGCAGGCGCAGCCCCTTCTCGTCGCCGTGTGCCATGATGACCGCGCCGACCATGCGCGTGCTGAGACCCCAGGAGGTCGTCCAGCAGTGCTGGAGCTGGTTGCTGCGGTCGAGGTATTGGATGTTGAACGCCTTGGCGAAGTTCTGCCCCAGGTTATGGCTGGTGCCGCTCTGGAGCGCCTTCTTATCGCCCATCATCGCTTCGATGGAGTAGGTGCGCAGCGCGCCCGCGAACTTCTCGCTCTCCGCCTTCAAGCCCTTGATGACCGGGATCGCCGCGACGTTGACCGCGACATCGGCGTACACGTCCAGCATTTGCAGCGTTTCTTCTTCCGCCTCGTCATGCGTGGCGTGAGCGGTGTGCCCTTCCTGCCAGAGGAATTCCGCTGTGCGCAGGAAGGGGCGCGTGCGCATTTCCCAGCGGACGACATTCGCCCACTGGTTCATGAGCAGCGGCAGATCGCGGTAGGACTGTATCCACTTGGCGAACGACTCGCCGATGATCGTCTCGGAGGTGGGGCGGACGACCAGCGGCTCCGCCAGCGTCTCGCCGCCGCCGATGGTGACAATCGCCAGTTCCGGGCTAAAGCCTTCGACATGCTGCGCCTCGCGCTGCAAATAGCTCATCGGGATGAAGAGCGGGAAGTAGGCATTGACGTGCCCAGTCGCCTTAAAGCGCATATCGAGCGCGCCCTTGATCCCTTCCCAGATTTCGTAGCCATAGGGCTTGATGATGATGCAGCCGCGCACGGGCGACTGATCGCACAGGTCAGCGCGATAGACAATATCGTTGTACCACGCCGAGAAGTCCTGGGTGGGTGAAGGCAGCGGTTGGTTAGACATGCAGCGTCCTCGCAGTCATGCGGAGATGAATTTGTGGCGATTATAGCCCAGGCGGCGCGGGAATTGAACGATGGGCGGCGATTATTTCTCAGCGTTTGCGTCTCAAGTTCATTATGAACGTGCCATAAGAATCGCGGTATAACTATAGAAGTGAGTGGCTCAAGAGCAGCGGAGCGTGCTTTTATGAACGAAACGGTTGCGCTGGTGCGCTATATCTCCGAACACATCGCGGCTTATTACGACGAAGAGCGCCAGATACTCCGCGTCAAGTATCTGGGGGTGCTAACCCCTGCCGTCACTGCCGAGTTCTACCAGTGGCTGGGCAGTATCATCAAGGCACAGCCAGCAAAGGTCATGACCGCGCGCGGCTCGATCTACGATTTCCGCGATGTCACCGAGTTCGCCAACAGCAACATCAGCTCGACCGCTCGTCAGAGCGAGCAGGTCAATCAGCAGGCGGACCTGCAAAATCACCCGGTCGCTATCATCGCCAAGGACGCGATCCAATCTGCTACGCTGACGGTGACCATGCGCGTGAGCGGGCAGCAGGATCGCAAGCGGATTGTCAAGACCGAAGCCGACGCCATCGCCTTCATCGACGAATTTCACGCTCGACCACGCGAATAGTGGTATGCCCCTTCTTTCGGCGGAGCGCCTCCTCCGCCGAACGCCGCAGCCAAACTTAGCCTCGCGTCTGATCCTCTTGCTTAGAAACCTGGTTACTCTGGTAATCGTATCGTTCATGAGTGTTTCCAGGATGTTCCTATGTTTAGGAAGTTTGCTCTGCCCTCGCTTCTCATCGTCCTCTTGTTTGTATCTGCCATGCCCACACTTGCACAGTCGCCCATCTATCTCACGGGCGTACAGGACAATCGCATCGTCATGCTGGACGAAGATGGCGCGATGGCGATCATCGCCGAAGGCGCACAGCGCTACGGCGAGCTGGTCGCCAGTCCCGATGGTACCTACCTGGCGTTCGCCGCTTATGGTGAGGATTTCGTCCGTACGCTGAACGTCTATGATCGCACGACGGGGGAAATCATCCCCATTGCCTTTGGTTTGACCGCTGGGATGCCTTTCAGCTTCACGAACCTGAACGAGCTGGTCTACGCGGTCGATGGCGAGTTCGTGGTCGGCAGCGATGGACGCGCAGTGATGCAGATGCAGGTCTTCATCCAACCGCTGCCCATGTCGGCATCTTCCTCCATGATTCCTGTGCAGTTCGGCGTGGGCTGTGGCGGTGGGTCGCCCCTGCCGACCGATCAGCTTTACACATCCGAGACCTATAGTTTGGGCGGAAATCATCTGACGCTGGCGCTGACGCCTTTCGGTCTGGTCTACAGCACCGACTGCCAGGGGATCAATCTCGCCGTGCGCTCGCTCGACGGGCAAAGCCTAGCCACGTTCGACGGCGTGAGCCGCGCGGTGCTCTCGCCCGATGAGACGCGCATCGCCGCCATCCCGTTTGTGCGTGGTGAGCCGGCTCCTCTCGTCGTCCGCATTCTGGATTTGACGACCAACTCGGTATCGGATATTCCGGTCGATGCAGTGCCGGATCAGCTTGCCTGGAATGAGACGGGCAGCGGCGTCTATTACAGCGTGCGCGCGTTCGATACCATGCTCAACTACGAAGGCGACGCGCGGGCGCGACTGGATGCTGTACTGGGTGAAGGCACTCCCCTCGAACGTTGGGCGGTCAGCCTCTATGAGGTCAACGTCACCAGCGACCCCGGAAGGAGCAGCCTGGTGTTCAACGGCGATGGGTTCGCTATCGGGCGCATCCTGCGCGGTGAAAACAGCGTCTACCTGAGCGTCATCCCCAACATCGACGGTTGGGCGAACGCAATTGTCGATGGCACGTTCGACCCGGCGACGGCGACCGATACAGAAGCGAACCTGCTGATGCCGCTGACCGTCTGGCGCGCTGCGTTTGATGGCGAGAATGTGGATATTTCTGCGGTTGCGAATGACCTGCGCAGTTTCGCGGTCATGGTGCCAAGGGGATAAGGGGTAGGGGCGACCCTTGGGTCGCCCCTACAGATTTCGTTAGCGCCCCATCGCCGCGCCCATCGTAATGCAGGCGAGGCACTGCCCGTTGCGGACGATGGCGTAACCCGCCTGTGGGTCTGCGCCCGTCGTCGTCGAGTCCACGTTCCAGATGATCATCAGACGCACACGGCGGCTGCTGCGCGCCAACTGGACCGCCTGAGCGAGCCATTCCGCCTGTTCCTGGAGCGTGTTGCCATTGCCCCAGTCGAAGCCTGTCGGCAGCGTGCCGCCTGGGTAGCCTTCCGGCGTCACATAGCCCAGCTCGGTGAAGCAGAGCGGCTTGTTGGGGAAGATCCCCGCGTACAGGTTGACCATGCTGGTGTAATAACGCGAATAGTGGCTGCTGCTGCCGCGCGGGTCGCCGCTGGTGGCGCTGGGCGGCAGGATGCCTTCGTTGTAGTGGACGCCCACGCAGTCCATGAACTGTCCAGCGCCCGCCGACGCCATCTGCTGGATGAAGACGTTGTCATCGCAGCCCTGCCCGGTGCAGCGGTTGCCGAAGAAGCCCGTCGGCGCAGGTGCGCCGGAGATGACGAGCACGTTCGGGTTGGCGCGCTTGATCGCCTGGAATGCTGCACTCAACATCTGTGTGTAGTTCTGACCGCTGATCTGCCCGGCGGGCCACTGGCGGTCGATGTTTGGCTCGTTCCAGACTTCGATCCCGTCCGGGTTCAGCCGCGCGACTTCGCCCAGGTAATTGGCGAAATCCTGATAGTACTGCGTCGGATTGGCGGCGAGCTGTGCGGGGTTGCCGACGATGCCGAGCAAGATCTTAAAGCCGCGACTGCGCGCCTGCTCAATTGCTCCACCGGCAGCGCTCGGAGAATCGCCCTGGTTCCAGACGATTTGCGACTTCGCCCAGCTCATGCCTGCGCCGCGCATCTGGTCAGGGAACTGGAAGGCGAAGATATGACCGCCCAGTTCAAAGCCGGTGTTGGGCGGGGGCGGGGGAGGCGTACCACCGCCGGGGGGCGGCGTCGGCTGGGGTCCGGTGCCGGTAGGAATGCGCAGCACCTGCCCGACGAAGATGCGGTTCGGGTTGGCGATGCCGTTGGCGCTGGCGATGGCGGCTGATGTCGTCCCAAAGCGGCGCGCGATGCTGTTGAGCGTATCGCCGCGCACGACTGTATAGCTGCCCCCCTGCGCGGGCGGCTGCGTCGGTGGCACAGGCGTAGGACCGCCGGGAGTCGCGGGCGGAGGGGTTGGCACGACGCCGCCCGCCGGGATGTTCAGGCGCTGACCGACGAAAATGAGGTTCGGGTTCGAGATGCCATTGGCGGCGGCGATGGCGTTCATCGAAACACCATAGCGCAGCGAGATGCGGAACAGGTTTTCACCGGGCTGTACCACATGAACGGTCTGCGCGGTTGCCTGCTGGGCGGATGCAGCAGGGATAAGGGTCAAAGCAAGGAATGCCACGACCAGCACAAGCAGAATACGACGCATAAAGCCTATCTCCTTATTTCGACGACGACGCAAAAGGTGGTGCGGAATTTGGGCGGTGCCGTACGGGTTAGCGCACGATGCGCAGCACTTGCCCGGCGTAAATGCGATTCGGGTTGATGATGCCGTTGTTCACCTGGAGCGATTGCACACTGACCCCAAAGTGCAGGGCGATGCGGAACAGCGTATCGCCGTACTGTACCGTGTAATGGCTGACCAGCGGCGGCGCGGCGGGTACGCGCAGCACCTGCCCAACCAGGACGCGGTTGGGGTTCTGGATGCCGTTCAGGTTGACGAGGTTCTGGAGGGTGGTGTTGAACCGCTGGGCAATTGACGCCAGTGTATCCCCTCGCTGGACCGTATAGTTCTGAGTCGTGCCGGGAAGCGGCGCGGCAATCGGGATTACGAGACGCTGTCCGACCAGCAGGCGAGTCGTCACTGTCAGATTGTTGGCTGCTGCCAGTGCGCTGACCGTCGTATTGAAGCGGTTGGCGATAGCAGTCAGCGAGTCGCCGGGTTGGACGGTGTACGCGGTGGTTTGCGCGCTCACGCCGCTGGTGAACAGCGCAAGCATGGCGATGAGCGTGAAGACGAGGATCAGACGACGCATGGTATGAGTTTCCCCTTCTCTACGAATAACTGCACACGCCTGCGCGTGTCTTGCGACGTTCTTCGGAAGAACGCCGCACCTTAACAAGATGTTGCTGGTACTTCAACAAGCGGTGCGATTTCTTGGGCAGATGCGGCGGCAAGCACCGCGTTCGCCGCTATCTTCAGAATAATATTATCGAACAATCCAAATTCTAACACAATTTTCATGTTTTTAACGCTCACTCGTGGTCATCGGCGTACTGCAAGCGCTTGAGATCATTGTGGAGTGGGTGATCGCGCCACGCACCGGCATCGTCCGCATGGTGCGCCGCCAGCCAGACGGCATCCGCCGCGCCGCCACCCGCCGCGATGATCTCCGCGCTCCACGCCGGATGATACACATAGACGACGAAGCCGCGCGCCCAGCGGCTGCGCGGATCGCCCGCACTCAGGCGCTGCAAGTGCGCGGGTGAAAACGCCTTGACGAGCACGGGCAGGCTGCGCTGCCAGAGCGACATCGGATAACAGGTCTTGCCCACGTCGTGCAGCAGCGCGGCGGTCGCCAGCGCGGGCGAGACGCCGCCCTCATCGAGCAGCGCGCGCAGGACGCGCAGGCTGTGCTGCTGCTCGCTGCGCCGCATCTGGCGAAAGCGGTCGAGGAGCGCAGGGGTGAGCTGCTGCGCCGCCAGCGCCTCATCGACCGGGCGCGCAAAGGCGACCAGCGCCCGCAAGCCCTGCCGCAGCCGGTAGAGCGCCACCTGCATTTACAAGCCGAAAAGCAACTGCACGATGAAGCGCACCGGCTGCCCGATCACGATGCCCAGAATATCTGGGATACCGACTCTGCTCCCCACGAAGCTCAGGAAAATCAGCCCAAAGAACACATAATAGGTGTTCATCTGGTTGCGTTCCCACCAGCGCGCCAGGTCGGGCGGCAGGAGTGTGTAGGCGACCTGCCAGCCATCGAGCGGGAAGAGGGGCAGCAGGTTGAACACAAACAGCAGGACGTTGAAGATTACGAGGGTCTGCAAGACGATGGCTACGCTGCCGACGCGCAGCACGCTGACGGGCAGCAGGTTGTAGATGATGGCGACGACGATAGCGACCAGCAGGTTCGAGACCGGACCCGCCGCGACCGCTGCCAGCCAGCGCCAGCGCCGGTTATCCGCCCGCATACGATATGGCGAGATCGGCGCAGAGCCGAGCGGACCAAAGCCGACCAGGACGAACATCAGGAATCCGAGCAGGTTGATGTGGACGAGCGGGTTGAGCGTCAGCCTGCCCTGGTCACGCGGGGTGGGGTCGCCCATCTTGTAGCCCACATAGTTATGTGCGAATTCGTGGATGGTCATACCGATGAGCGCGGCGATGATGCGCGCGACGATGAGTTCTGGGGAAAGTCCTAACACAAGGGACTCCGTGACTTAAAAGGACACTGCACGCCTGATTGTAGCACCGACTGCTGTTCTGCGTAGTGGCACGGTATAATGGTCACAGGCGGAAGCCACTACCAACTGAGAAGGGCACTCCTATGGCTGATGTGGTGATTGGAGAACGACTGCATACGGTCGAAGAACTGCTGGCGCTGGGGTCAGAAGCGCGGATCGAAGTCATCGAAGGGGAGATCGTCGAGATGAGTCCGGTCGGCGGCTTGCATCACTTCATTGCGGGCAATATCTACGACGAACTGCGCTCGTTCACCCGCAAGCACAACCTCGGCTTTGTCTTCATGGATGGCTTGCTCTACCTGCTGCATAAGGAAGACAAGGGCATCAGGGGCGCACAAGTGCCGGATGTCTCGTTCATTCGCGGCGTGGACATCATCGCGACGTGGCAGATGGAGCAGCCGTACCCCGGCGCGCCGACGCTGGCGGTCGAAGTGATGTCGCCCGACGACAGGATCGAGGAAGTGCTGCTGCGCGTGCGGCGGTATCTTCACGCAGGAAGCGATCAGGTCTGGTTGGTCTTCCCGCGCGAAAAAGAACTGCATCAGTACTTCCGCGAGAGTCGGGCGCAGGTACAGGTCTACCAGATCGACGATGTGTTGGACGGAGGCGCGCTGCTGCCGGATTTCACACTCAGGATGCGCGATGTATTCGCCGTGCCGACACTGGGTTGATGGGGATGCGTGGCGAATACGCAGCGCGAGGGGCAAATGACGATGGTGGATGAGCATGTCCTCGCCGTCGGCGACCGCATCCAGCTTCGTAAGAAGCACCCGTGCGGCAGCGATGAATGGCTGGTCGTGCGGCTGGGCGCGGACATCGGATTGCAGTGCGCTGGATGCGGGCGAAACGTCCTCCTGCCGCGCAGCCAACTCAAGAAGCGGATGAAAAAGAACTTGTCAGCACAACTAGGAAAGCGTGATGAATAAGCAGGTGATGAGGGCAGAAACCAGCACTTCTGTCCCCTCATCCCCTCATCACTCATCATCTATTCCCGACGCTCATTTTTCCACAAAAGGACTGTGAATGAAGCGAATTTTGTTCTTGATGTCAGATACGGGTGGCGGGCATCGCGCGGCGGCGGAAGCCATCATCGAAGCGCTGCATGTCCGCTACCCCGGCGAGCTGGAAACGGAGATCGTCGATGTCTTCCGCCACTATACGCGCTTTCCTTACACCCGAATGCCGGAGTTTTATCCCTGGTTGATTAACAACAGCAAGTCTTCATGGGGGGCGGGTTATAAGTTCTCGAACACGCGGCTGCGCGCGCGGGCGCTTTCACGCGGGTTCTATTCTTACAGCGAAAATCGCTTGAAGCAGATGATCCGCGAACACCCGTCAGACCTGGTCGTGAATGTGCATTCCGTGCTGGCTCGTCCTTGCATGGAGGCATATTCACGGATGCCGGGCGCGCGCCCTCCGTACATCGTGGTCGTGACCGACCTCGTCTCGACGCATTACTTCTGGTACGACCGCCGCGCGGAACGCACGCTTGTCCCCACCCAGGAAGCGTATGATCGCGGCGTGAAAGCGGGTTTGACGTCGGAGCAGATGCGGATTACCGGACTGCCTGTCCACCCCAAGTTCGCCGAAAAGCTCAAGGACAAGGCGTCTGCTCGTGCCGAACTGGGCTGGGACCCCGATCTTCCCGCCATCCTGATGGTTGGCGGCGGGGATGGTATGGGTCCCCTTTACAAAACCAGCCGCGCCATCAATGCCCGCAACCTGAAGTGCCAGCTCGCCATCATCGCCGGGCGCAACAAGCAGCTCAAGGATAACCTCGATACCAGCGAGTGGAATCAGCCGACCCAGACCTACAGTTTCGTCACGAACATGCCCCTGCTAATGGCAGCCGCCGACATCCTCGTCACGAAAGGGGGACCCGCCACGCTTTGCGAAGCCTGCATCGCGCGCGTGCCTTCGATCATTTATGACGCGATTCCGGGTCAAGAGACGGGCAATGTCGAGTGGATCGTCAACAACGACGCGGGCGTTTTCGCACCCAGCCCGCGTCAGGTCGCCGACACCGTTGAAGCATGGTTGGGCGAGGGCGCTGCCGGGCTGGCGAAACGCTCAGACGCCGCCGCCGCACTTGGCAAGCCAAACGCGGTATGGGAGATCGCGGAGGAACTCTATACTTACGCACATCATGCGCCGATCCCGACTGTGCGTCGGCGGCTGTTGCCGCAGTTCGATGATATGCCGGGTGCGAAGACGGCGAAGGCGCTCGCGCGCACCGGTTCGCTCTATCTCAGCCCGCTGACGCTGCGACGCCGCAGCGGGGAAGGGCGCAGCAGTGGGGCTAGCCGCAGCGGTCGCCGAGCAGCATTGCGGTTGTGGCGCAGCGAGACAAAACGCGGGAAATGACGAGGGTGATTCCTTATGGCCACCCTGTACATCGTCCCCACGCCGATTGGCAACCTGGAAGACATCACCCTGCGCGCGCTGCGGGTGCTGCGTGAGGTCAGGCTGATCGCCGCCGAAGATACGCGAACCTCGCGCGTGCTGCTCGATCACTTCGACATCAAGACGCCGATGACCAGCTATCACGAGCATAACAAGCTCGCCAAACTGGATGCGATCTTCGCTGCTCTGGCGGGCGGCGATGTCGCGCTGATCTCGGACGCGGGTACGCCGGGCATCAGCGACCCTGGCTACGAATTGATCGTGGCGGCGCTGGCGCAAGGGGTGCGCGTAGAGGCGCTGCCGGGCGCGTGCGCGGCGATCACGGCGCTGGTCGCCAGTGGGCTGCCCACTGATGCGTTTGCTTTCCTCGGCTTCCCGCCGCGTAAGGCGAGCGAGCTGCGCGCCTTTTTTGAGGCGATTCGGAATGAGCCGCGCACGGTGATCCTTTACGAAAGCCCGTATCGCCTGGTGGACACGCTGCAAGCCGCGCTCGCTGTGCTGGGCGCGGCGCGTCCGGCGTGTGTTGGGCGCGAGATCAGTAAGCTGCACGAGGAGTACACGCGCGCGCCGATAGGCGAAGTCCTCGCGTATTATCAGTCTCACACGCCCCGGGGCGAGGTTGTGCTGCTGATCGGCGGCGCACCGCCGCCGGTGGCGCAGGCGTGGGATGAAGCGCGCGTACGGGCGGCGCTGGCGGCGCGCTTGGACGAGGGCGAACCCTTGAAGGTCGCGGCAAAGGCGCTCGCCACGCTGTCGGGTTGGGATCGCCGCACGATTTATGGATTCGGGATTGAAGAAGAGTCCTGATGCCACAGCGCAACTTCTAACGCAAATCGCATGGAGGGACTGTGGACGTTCTTGAAAGTCAGATCGACCTTACTTCTGCGACCTTTCGTGCCAACGCTGTCCATCACCGCGCGCTGACTGCGGAGCTGCACGGGCGTATCGCCCAGATACGCCAGGGCGGCGGCGAACGCTACCAGCAGCGCCAGCGCGAACAGGGCAAGCTGCTGGCGCGTGAGCGCATCGACCGCCTGCTCGACCCGCAGGCTCCATTCCTTGAGCTTTCGCCACTGGCGGCATGGGATGTCTACGAGGATGACGTGCCGAGCGCGGGCATCATCACGGGCATCGGGCGGGTGAGTGGCATTGAATGCTTGATCCTCGCCAACGACGCGACGGTCAAGGGCGGCACGTATTACCCGCTGACCGTCAAGAAGCACTTGCGCGCCCAGCAGATCGCGCTGGAAAATCGCCTGCCGTGCCTTTACCTGGTCGATAGCGGTGGGGCGTTCCTGCCCTTGCAGGATGAAGTCTTCCCCGACGCCGACGACTTTGGGCGCATCTTCTACAACCAGGCGCAGTTGAGTTCCGCGCGCATCCCGCAGATCAGCGCGGTGATGGGGAGCTGCACGGCGGGCGGTGCCTATCTGCCCGCGATGAGCGACGAGACGATCATCGTCAAGGGGACGGGGACAATCTTCCTGGGGGGACCGCCGCTGGTCAAGGCGGCGACGGGTGAGGAGGTGAGCGCGGAAGACCTGGGCGGTGCCTACGTGCATACGCACATCTCTGGCGTCGCCGATCATTATGCGGAAGACGACGATCACGCGCTCGAACTGCTGCGCGGCATCGTCGCGACCCTCAACGACGACAAGACCGTAGGGACGCATCCGAGTGTGCGCCCGTCCATGCCCCAACAATCCCCGATTGAACCGTTGTATCCGATTGACGAAATCTATGGCATTCTGCCGACCAGCTTCCGCGAGACCTATGACGTGCGCGAACTCCTTGCGCGCATCGTGGATGGCAGCCGCTTCCGCGAGTTCAAGGCGAACTATGGCACGACGCTTGTCACGGGCTTCGCGCACGTCGAGGGCTATCTCGTCGGCATCATCGCCAATAACGGCGTCTTGTTTGGCGAGAGCGCGCTCAAAGGGGCGCACTTCGTCGAGCTGTGTACCGCGCGCCAGATTCCGCTGCTGTTTTTGCAGAACATCACGGGCTTCATGGTCGGCAAAGCGGTTGAGCACGCAGGCATCGCCAAAGATGGCGCGAAGCTTGTCCACGCGGTCGCCAATGCTGCCGTCCCCAAGCTGACGATCATCATCGGCGGCAGCTTTGGTGCGGGGAACTACGGCATGTGCGGGCGGGCGTATGCGCCGCGCTTTCTGTGGATGTATCCCAACGCGCGCATCAGCGTGATGGGCGGCGAGCAGGCGGCGAACGTCCTGCTGACCATCAAGCGCGACCAATTGGCGCGGGCGGGCGAACCGGATATGAGCGACGAGGCGCAGGCGGCGTTCAAGCAGCCGATCCTCGACAAGTACGAGCGTGAAGGCAGTCCGTACTACTCGACCGCGCGCCTGTGGGATGATGGCATTCTTGACCCGGCGCAGACGCGGCGCGTGCTGGGCTTGGCGCTGGCGGTCTGCGCGCGGACGGGCGGCGCACCGACGCAGTATGGCGTGTTCAGGATGTGAGGGCAAAGATTGCAGGAGGCACGGACGAGGCACACCTCGTCCCTACGGAAAACCCAACAATGCTTGTAGGGACAAGGCACGCCTTGTCCGAAAAGTACGAATTTTGAGATTCCCATTCTGTTGTACCGACGCCTCGTCACGGCATTGATCATTGACTCCAGATCGATTTTCATCATAATAGGCTCATGAGGGTTCAAGAGGGTTTAGGAACCTGAGGGAAGGTGATGATGTCTGTACAAGCCTTGCATGTGACTCAAGGTCGCCACAACCTGATGGGCGCGTGGATCGAGCGCGAGTGGATTCCGCAGCACCCCGAACACACCTGGGTGACGCTGCTCTCGTACACGACTGTGGTCGATTCGCGCGTGCTGCCGCAGATGAACAAGGACATGACTTTCGGCGCGGGATTCCGCTTCGTCGGCAAGTCCGATGTCCTCTGCCCGGAAGTGCCGCGTCTCGCGTATGGCGTGACCGCTTCGGGGGCGTTCGCGCTGACCTTCGCACATGAGGCGACAGGCGAGACTTTCGTCGCGCTGATCATCCACTCCTTTCTGGTCGAACAGGGCTACGACACGATGACCCTGGCGTGTGTGCCGGAGAAGCACCTGCAAGAGTGGTATGAATTCGACGCCGAATGCTGGCGGATTCAGAGCAAGCTCCATGCTGGGCAGAAGGTTTATGTGGTCGGTGGACGGATGGATCAGTTCGTGCCGCGCATCGCACTGGACGACGTGATCCTCCCGGAGGCACTGAAGGCGGATGTCTTCAACGACGTGCGGCGCTTTTACGAACGGGGCGTCGGCGTCTATCGCAAGCTGAAGCTCAAGCCGTTCCGCAAGCTGCTGCTGGCGGGCGTGCCGGGCACCGGAAAGACCATGCTGTGTACCGCGCTGGCGTCCTGGATGCTCCAGCAGGGCTATCTGGTGATCTACGTCTCGTCTGCCGACTGCAATGGGGCGACCTTCGCCAAGATCGACCAGGCGCTCAACATCGCGGCGCACGCCGAGCATCCGACGATGATCCTGCTCGAAGAGATCGACGCTTATCTGCACAAGGAGCAGAAGGCGATGGTGCTCAACGTGCTGGATGGCAACGAGTCCCGGCTGAACGCGCATGGCACGCTGCTGATCGCCACCACCAACTACCCGGAGGCGATTGACGAGCGTGTGCTGAAGCGTCCGGGGCGGCTCGACCGGATCTTTATCGTGCCGCCGCTGACCGACGAGGCGCAGGCGGAGCGGATGCTCAAGGTCTATCTGGGCGATGCGTGGCAGGATGACCATCGCGCGCTCGCGCCGCGTCTGGTTGGGTTCACCGGGGCGTTCGTGCGCGAGGTGGTCATCTTCGCGCTGACTCAGTTCGCGGATACCGACCTGGGGGCGCTGCCGCTGAATATTCTGGTCGAGTCGTTCGAGTCGCTGCAATCGCAGATCGATGCGCGTGACGCGCTGCTGAAGCAGAACGCAGGCGAATCATCGCCGCAGCCGGATGCGGCGGCGGCGGTCGATGTCAACGCATGCGTGCCGACGCTGTATCCGAATTAAGAACCTGTAGACGCACGCAATGAGCCTCACCCCCTGCCCCCTTGTTGGAGCACAGGTTAAGGGGGTGAAGTTTCTCAGGCAAACTAGCCTGCCTTCCTAAGGCGTCTTCTCCTGCCTGATGCTACTATTCGATACATGAGCGGCGAAGGCAGTAGGAGCAGGCTATGCACAAGTTGATCGTGACCGAGTTCATGTCCCTTGACGGCGTGATCGAAAGTCCGATGTGGACAATGAAGTATTGGAACGACGAGATCGCGAACTTCAAAGCCGAAGAGACGACCGCCAACGATGTTCTCTTATTGGGACGCGTAACTTACGAAGGCTTCGCGGCAGCGTGGCCCCAGCGCACGGATGCAGAATCAGGTGGCGTGTACTTCAACGGAGTCCGCAAATACGTCGTCTCCAATACGCTGGAAAAGGCGGAATGGAACAACTCGGTCGTGCTCCGGGGGGATGCGGTCGAGCAGGTCCGCAAGCTCAAGTCAGAAGGCGGCGAAAACCTTGTCGTTCACGGCAGTGCCAACCTTGTGCAAACGTTGATGAAACACGATCTGGTCGATCAGTATCGGCTGCTGCTCTACCCGGTGGTCCTCGGTGAAGGCGAACGCCTCTTCCGGGGCGGCATCCCCGCGACCTTGAAGCTCATCGAGTGTCGGGTGTTCAGCTCTGGCGTCGTCGGGCTGATCTACAATTCTGAGCATGCGACGCCATGAACAAGAATGCCGTCCGCGTGTCTCTGGGCGGTTAGCCTGTTTCCGAACGGTTCACCCGATACAGGGTTGTCTCGCCGCTCTGGAAGGCAACCTCAAGATCATCGCTGCTCACCATCAGGGCGAGCGTGGCGAAGGTCATGGGGTTGCCTTCGCGCAGTTCCAGCTTGCCCACTACGATGTACTCAATCGCATACTTCTCGATGATGCGCTCGATCTCGGCACGGTCGGTCGCGTTGTACATGAGCTGAATATCGCTGATGCGCTCCTGAATGAGCGGCACCATCTCCGAATACTGCTGGCGCATGTGGTTCGCCCACCCGACGACGCTCGGCAGCCCGGTCTGCACCGAGATGCGGCTGTTCCAGCCATACTCGGATGTGTACCACTCCGCGATGACCGGAAAGCCGCGCAGTTCGCGCCGCATAAAGTAGATCAAAGCGGTGTCTTCGATGGCGTCGATTGAGCCGCCGCGTGTCGGGATGACGATGCTGCGCAGAAAGCGGTTGCCATCCAGCGTGACCGTCTCACTCAGATTTTCGTTGAAACGCGCCGGGATCGCGTAGACCGGATACAGCACCCCGAAGCCGATCAAGAGCAGCGCCACGACGGCAGGGGCAACGCTGCGCTTCTGGAACAGGCGGAAGATGATGATCGGGGTGACGAGTGCCAGCCAGACCCAGAGTTGATACGAGGTCTTGAAAATCGTGTTCATGCGCCCTACGTCGTTGCGTACCACCACGTACTCAATCACGAGCAGCACGGTCGCGGCGATGGCGATGCAGGCGTGCACGAGCCGATGCTCTGCGTCGTCGCGCCAGGCGAGCAGGAGCGCCAGCAGGATGATCAGGACGCAGACAATGCTGGTGGCAACTGTCGGGATGGGCGCGAGGATGGCGACCACCAGCACGCCGACGATGCCCAGTTCGAGCGGTGCCTTAACCGCTGGGAAAAAGCACTGGCGCGCACGGTGCAGCATCCAGAGCAGGGCGATACCGAGCGGGACACCCCAGACGATCAACCAGGGTTCGATCAGCGAGCGGTCGCCATGCCACGCTTCGACGCCGTTTGCCGCACCACTGGAGAAGTTGAGGAAGAACGGCATGATCGTCAGGATGCCCGCCGCGCTGACGATGACGCCATTGCGGATGAAACGCTGGATGTCTCTGCTGGCAAGCCATACTGCCAGCGCGCCGAGCGGCACATAAAGCAGTACATCCCAGGTGTTGGTCATCAGGATCATGCCCGAAAGCGCGCCGAGCAAGACGAACGTCCACCAGCGTTTTGTACGCACCATCACGATCATCGTCAGGAGCATCAGCGCAGTCGGCAGCAGTGCGACGACATGCGCGTGCAGATCGCCGAACAGGAACGAGAAAAGCGGGATCTCGTTGATCGCGCCGCCTGCGCGGTTGGCGGACTCGCCAAGGACGCGCGTCGGATACCAGTACCAGCGGTGCGGGTCCATATTTTGTTCCGGGGCGAGCAGCAGTTGCAGCGTGCCCAGGTTGCCAGCGACCATCACCAGGATCGCGCCGACCAGCGCCAGCAGCGCCTTCCACAGCCCGCGCATGGCGGGCAGCAGCGCATAGCTGACGACGTAAAAGACCATAAAGATGACGGCGTAGAGCGTCCCCATGACGAGGTTGTAGCCGATTTCTGACGCGATGCCCGCCAGCTTGATGGGCAGTGCCGCGATGACGAAGCCGAAGTAGTAGTAGTTGATCTCGAAGTTCGCCAGCCAGGGATTGGGCGGCGGGAAGACCGGGGTGCGCAGCACGGCGTTGAGATAGGCGAAATCCATCGGCTTTTCGCCGCCGCGCCCGACATTCCACAAATCCGGGTTGACCGCGCGCAGCAGCAGCCCAAGCGTCAGTACGCCCAGGAAGAGCAGTTCCGCCAGCACGAAGGCGCGCCGGTTATCACGCACATACGCGCCGATGTCGCGCCGCCGAATCACCAGTACCGCGCCATTGAGCAGCACCCAGACGCCAAACAGCAGCCAGATGCCGGATTGTGTCCAGAAGAACCCGGCGTTGAGCGAGGTCAGATACCAGGCGATGAATGCCAGCAGCAGCCAGAGCAAGCCGCGCCCGACCGCGAAACCGCGCAGCGGCAGTCCGGGCAGAAGGACGAACAGGACCGGATAGCTGACCCAACCCAGCGCGAGGAACAATATGATCCACCCCGCCAGGCTGTCGCGGACTTCGCCGTCGCTGATGGCGCGGTCGGTCAGTGTATAGGTCGGCTCTGGCAGAGTGGCGAGGTCGATGAAACTGCGCTGCCCGACCACGAATGGCGCGTAATCCGGGAACGCCGTCGCATTGAAGCCATTGTTGCGGAAGATGAAGACGGTCGGGTGATCGTAGACGGTGAACGCCTCTTCCGCCTCCAGTTCGTTCATCCATCGTGGATTGTCGCTGTTTGGCAGCGATTGATGGGCGATGGGGATGCCGAATATTGACGGAAAGCGCGCCGCAGTGAATTCGAGCAGGTAGCCCAGCTCGCCATCGAACAGCGTTTCATAGTACGCGGTGGAGGTTGCAAAGCGACCGGGGACGCGCGCCTGAGCATCGTAGAAGCGGTTGCTGCTGATGACCAGGAAATCGGCTTTGCCCAGAATATCCCGCATCCGCCGCATCTTCATCTCACTGTCCGTCTCCGCCATATTCAGCGGCAGATCGACGAACCAGCCGCGCGAATAGCCGTGTCGGGTTTCGCAGTACTGCTGCAAGCCGCCGATCAGCGCGTTGAAGACATTGTCGCTGGGGCGGTACTCGCAGTAGAGCAGCGGCAGCGCGTCATCCCATGCACCCTCGGTCGCCAGCACCGTCCCTGTAATGTAGGCGGGCGTTTCGCTGCGAATGGCGATGTTCGTCCCAGTCGGCAGCGTCAGTGGTCGTTCCAGACGAAACGCGACGCGATCCCCAAGTTGCGTATCGCTGCTCTGGTCGAGGATGGCGCGCACGCTTTCGTCGTTGACGCGGACTTCCAACTCCGTGACATCTCCCAGCAGGTGCGGGATGAGCAGGCGAGTGGCGGTGGTTTCGACATCAACCGTCACCTCCAGAATCTGCTCGCGGTTGAGCGGGATAAACGGCGTCCTCTGATACGGGCTGCGGAAGAGCGCGGGCGTGCGCAGGATGCGGTCGCCTTCGCGCATGACGGTGACCGCCATGAACTGGCGCATCTCGCTGCCGCCCTGCCACTCATTGTCGATATGCCAGCGGTAGGTGCCAGATGTGAGCGAGGCGAACTCCTGGGCAGTGAGCACAAAAGTGCTCGGTAGCCCGGCGGTGTCCGTCAGCAGCGTCTGATAGACGATATTCTGCGGCTGGGAATCTTCGCCCGCAATGAGCTGAATGGTCGTCTCGACGGGCAAATCATCGGTGAAGCGGATTTCGACGCCGAGCAGAGTCTGGTTGGGGGGCAGCACGAACGGTTCGCCTATATATGACTCGCCGCGCAGACCCGGCTGCATCGGCGAGCTGAAGGCGTAACCGGGAATACGCGCCCGGTTCATGCCGCCGCTCTCGTCGCTGAAGGTGATGGTCGCCAGCGCGTTGTTTTCCATCCAGCGCGACGCCTCGATGCGTGTGAACGGCTGGAGATAGATGTTGAGAAACGCGATTGCCCATAACCCCGTCAATCCGACGGTCGTCGCCAGCGCCGCGCCAGAAAAACGTGCTGGCAGCGCGAAGATACCCCACGTCGCCAGCAGGATGAGCGCGCCGTAGATCGGCAGGTAGTAGCGCATGGTCATCTGGTGGATGCCGCCCGTCGTCGCAAAATAGGCGAGTATCCACACTGCGAGCAGTGCCATCGCGAAGACTGGGCGGCGTTTGCGTACCTGGAGGACAAATGATGCGGCGAGCGCGAAGGTCGCGACGGTGCCGAGTGCGATGCCCATCCCCCACAAGACCATCTGCACCCAGGGGTAGACGAACGGAATGCGCCCGAACCACTGCACCGACGGCGGCCAGCCCTCTGACGGCAGGCGCGACAGGTCGGAGACCGAGAGCAGCTCGCGCAACCATTCGGGGTCGAATGTCCAGTCATTGATGCCCGGACCGACAAAGGCGTAAGGCTGGAAGACGCGGAACGCGACGAGCGCCAGCGCGATGGCAAAAAGCGTCAGCAAGCCATCTTCGAGCGCCTTCTGCCTCACCGTCTGGCGATAGAGGGCGCTTACGCCTGCTTCCCGATGCTCGTACCAGCCCAGCCAGTAGCGCAGGAGCAGGACCAGCGGCAGCGCTCCTGCCAGCGGATACAGATTGACGCGCGACGCCAGCGCCGCCGCCAGCGCCAAGCCGAAAATTGCGTAGCCCCAGAAGCGCCCGCGCAAGCCGATCTCTATCGCGCCGTACAGTGCGAGCGCGACATACAGGTGCGACTGGACATCGACCGTCCAGTAGTGCGAAAGCTGGATGGGCAGCACGGCGAAGGCGTAGAGTGTCGCTGCCAGAATGCCATGATTGCGGGTGAAGAGCCGCTTTCCGATCAGATAGAGGACGAGGATGGTGATGGTATCGGCGATGGCGCTGACGAAGCGCCCGACGAGATGGATGTAGTCGTAACCGACCCAGTGGCTGGGATTTTCCAGCCCGCCGATATTCAGCGCGGCTGCACCCTGCCCAGCGAGGTTGATGATGAAGAGCGGCAGCGTGCCGTAGACGTAACTGCCTTCGCTGATGTTGTTGGGGTTGAAGACGCTGCACTGGGTATCGAAGTATGCGGTATGACGCGCCGTATCCGGGCAGCGATTGCGCGCCTCGCTCGTCAGGTTGTCCGGCTTACCGATGGCGCTGGCGATGGTCGTCAGGAAGCGCTCGTCGGGATGCATGTGGGAGCCTTGATCCCAGTTGATGCCAATCACGCGCATAGTGAGCGCGGCGAGCAGGATAACGAGCAGCAGGACGCGGTGCGATGGGATCGTGAGCCGTTGCTTCACAGGCGACCTCAGGATGAACAACGCGACGACAGGGCGTCGCCTGGGGCGACAGCGCGCGCAGAATGTCTTTACGCTTCTAACATCCTACAGTGTAGCCGAGAATAACGCTACGGGGACAAAAGGATCATCGGGGACGATCAAGTGGAAGCTGGCAGGCGAGCACGAGCCTGCATTGCGCAGGCTCAGTGTTCCCTGGTCGTACGAAGGTCAGAACATAAGCTCGTTGACGTAGAAGCACATCCAACCGCCAAGACCCAGCGATGCGCGCTCGTCCGCCGAGAAGATGCCAAAGTAGCCAGGTGCGAAGACGGAAATCAACTCGAAGCCTGTTACATCCGGGCATTGGGAGGGTTCCACTTCCACATCAAAGAAGCGGATTTCAAAGATTGGCAGCGTAATGTCGAACGGGAGCCGCTGACCTTCGAACTCGTTAATGTCAAAATAGACACTGCCCGTGCCGTCGCTGCGAATACAGGCAATGAAGCCTTCCTCAATGATGTCTGTGCCGCGGCAAAGCTCGTTGAGCGCCTGCTTGACGAGATGCTCGCACTGCGTGGGGACATCCGACGCGGCAATTCGACCATCCAGCACGCGCGCCATGTAGTAGCCGCACTCCCACGCCAGCGCAGACGCGCCCTCATGACCGGGGATGTTGCAGCGCCCGTCATCCCATGGCTGCCCTGCGTCACACAGGTTTTCGACGGGCGGCGGCGGGGTGTCCTGCGCGCTGGCAATGCCAGCGATGATGGTGAGAAGGCAGAGCGAAACTGCCAACACGATGAATTTGCGAAGCATAATTGAGTCCTGATTGATTGCGATAAAACACAATTCAATCTTATGGATAACTTCGCTCGCTCAGACGTTGGATATTCTGAAATTCGTAAATTCCGCAGGGGTGATTTTCACCCCCCGACCTGGTTGAAATTGCCTGCAAGCAGAGAAAAGTCCTGCAATGTCACTGCGCCATCGCCGGTGAAGTCCGCGCGCGCATCGTAGCCCGACTGCCCAGACGAGCGATTGAAGCTCGTCGCCAGCAGCGAGAAGTCCGTCAGTCCGATGGCGTTGTCGTCATTCACGTCGCCCATCCGGAGTATGGCGAAGGTTGCAGCGTTCGCGCCGACGGTCAGCGTCACACTTTGCAGGACGGCGAGCGACTGCGCGTGCTTGACGCGGATGGTGTGCGTGCCGGGCACAACGTTCGGGATTGAGAATACGCCACTCGCGTTGGTCGTGGGCGTGTAGGTGGTGCTGCCGATAGTGACGCGCAGCGGAACGTTCGCGGCGGGTGTTCGCCCTTGCATCGTGACGGTTCCGTTGAGCGTGGCGGTCGTCTGTGGGGTGCTGGTTGCAGTCGGCGTCTGCGTTGGTGTCGCTGTGGGTGGGATGGGGGTACGGGTGGGCGTTGGGGTGGGGGTCGCCGTCGCCCCGCTGCTGGGGCATGACGAAACGCCGGAGCGCCGCGCCAGCACCATCGTGTAATAGATGCGCCCGCTCGCCGCCCGCGCACGAGTTACGCCGATGTCGCAGAAGCTGGCGTTCATCATATTGTTGCGGTGCCCGGTGCTGTTCCACCACTGGTCGAATGCCCCCTGCGCGCTGACATCCCAGCGGTAGAGCACGTTTTCGCCGACGAAGTTCCAGCTATAACCTGCCTGGGTGACTCGCGTGCCAACGCTGCTGCCGTCGCCGCCTGTGTGGCTGAGGACATCGCGCGCCGCCATGTCATTGCTGTGGCGCTGTGAGGCGTTGACGAGCAACGTGTTGCTGACCAGCGGGGCAATTCCCGCGTTGGCGCGCGCCTGGTTGACCAGCGCCACCAGGTCGGGTTCCTGCGCGGTGGCAGGGGTGACGAGGAGAAGCAGGGAGAAGATGAGCATTAAACACGAAGGTACGAAGAGACGGAGGTTCACGGAGGAAAATCTGTTCATGATCCCACCTGGTTGAAGTTGCCCGCGAGCAAGGAGAAGTCCTGCAAGGTGACCGATCCATCGCCATTCAGATCGGCGCGCGCGTCGTAGCCCTGCTGCCCATTCGCGCGGTTGAAGCTCGACGCCAGCAGCGAGAAATCCGTCAGGCTGATGCGGTTGTCGTCATTCACGTCGCCCATGCGCAGGATGGCGAACGTCGTGGCGTTTGCCCCGGCGGTCAGCGTCAGGTTCTGCACGACCGCGAGCGACTGCGCGTGCTTGACGCGGATCGAATAGGTGCCCGGCGTGATATTCGGGATGGAAAAGACGCCGCTGGCATTGGTGGTGGGTGTGTAGACAGTGCTGCCGATGGTGACGTGCAGCGGAACGTTCGCGGCGGGTGTTCGCCCCTGCATGGTGACTGTCCCGTCGAGCGTCGCAGTCGTCGGCGCGGCATCGACCTCATGCGCGCCAATATCGCAGCGTGCCGTGCCGTCGCCGTTGCCATCCTGTGGGCGCGTCGCGCCGCGCTGGTCGCGGTTGCTGACAGGCGGTGCCGCGCAGATTGCTGCGTCACCCGCGTCGATGGCGGGGCTGCCTGCGCCAGGGATGAGTGTGCTGCCCGCGCTCAGGGTTGTGCCGATCAGGGGGTTGGCGACTGTGATGTTAGGGGCGCAGACGACTTCGTTCCAGAAGTTGGGGTTGGGGTTGCGGTTTGGGAATTGCAGGTTGCCGCCGCTGTTGGTGTAGCTGGCGGAGCAGTGCTGCTGAATCTGCCAGCCGTTGCCGCCATTATCCGCCGTGTTGTTGGCGAAGAGCGTATTGCGCAGCACCGCGCCCTGCCCGCCGATGCTGATGCCGCCGCCGACCCAACCCGCATAGTTATTGGCGATGGTGAGATTGGTGAACTGCGCGGCGACCGGATGATTGACCATGTAGATCGCGCCGCCATTGGCATTCCAGCAGTTGGTACAGACGCCGTTGGCGCGGTTGCCCGTGAAGGTGCTGTTGGCGATGATGACAGTGGCGGGCTGCGCGAAAGCAATTGCGCCGCCGGATGCGCCGGATGTGCCGCCAGAGACGGTGTTGGCGCTGAAGAGGCTGTTTGTGATCGTGATGGGCGCGGTATTCGTGCCGCCATCAGGCGTGACTCCGCCGCTGAGTGCGCCGCCCAAGCCCATGCCACCGCCGGAGACGACGTTATCGACAAAGCGGCTGCCGTCGATGGTCAGACGGTCGCCGCGTGACGAGTAGAGGTTGATGTAGGCGAAGCCGCCCTGGTTGGCGGCTCGACCGCCCGTGAAGGTGCTGTTCATGATGCTGACTCCGCCGCCCCTGCCAGACCACGCGCCATCGACAGAGACATGCCCGCCATAGCCGCTGTTCGTGTCGTTCGCCACGCGCACGGTCGCGATATTGCCCGTGAAGGTGCTGCCGCTGATCGTGAGATTGCTGCCCAGGATATGGACTGCGCCACCCGCGCCGCCGTTGGCGCGATTGTTGGTGAAGGTGCTGTTGGTGATATTGACGACGCCGCCAATCGAGAAGATCGCGCCGCCGCCGAAGTCGTAGCCGACGATGCTCGACTGGTTGGGCAGCCCGGTCAGCGTGCTGGTGTTGTTCGTGAAGGTGACGTTTTCAAGATTCAGCGTCGGGAAGTCCTGCGGGAAGTTGGCGCTCTGGTTTTGGCTGAGGATCGCCGCGCCGTTCGCGGCATCGCCCACGCCGCTGATCGATGCGCCGTTGATCGTCAGATTGCGCAGGGTGAGTGTGCTCGGCGCGTTAAAGCCCCAGGTGAAATGCCGCAGGATGCGCACGCCCGCCACACCTTGCAGCGTGACGCGCCCGCCGCCGTCGAGGGTCGTGCTGGCGGCGCTGATCTCCAGCGTCTGCGTGATGCTGATGCTGACCGGATTTGCTCCACAGTTGAAGGTGACGCTGCCGCCGCCCGTCAGCGCCGCTGCCAGTGCCGCGCGCGTGCAGCTCGCGGGCGTGCCATCGCCGACGACGCCGGCTGCGTGGGCGGGGGTGATAGAGAGTGTCAGCAGGAAGAACAAGATGAAGCACGAAGGCGCGAAGAGATTGAACCGCGAAGACGCGAAGGGCGCGAAGGGTTTCACAGGCGAGCAATGCCTGGCGTCTTTGGCGCCCTGGCGGTTGATGGTGATTACACCGCCAGGACGCCAGGCACGCCAGGAGATATTGCCAAATGTCCGCCGTTTACCGCCGCCCTCTCCGTGCCTTCGTGTTAAGAATCTTTTCATTGTCCAACCTGATTGAAGTTGCCCGCCAGCAGGGAGAAGTCTTGCAGCGTCACGCTGCCATCGCCGTTCAGATCGGCGCGCGCATCGTAACCCGTTTGCCCCGGCGCACGATTGAAGCTCACTGCCAGCAGCGAAAAATCTGATAGTGTAATCGCGTTATCGTCGTTCACGTCGCCCATGCGCAGGAGGGCGAACGTGACTGCGTTCGTCCCGGCGACGAGCGTTACCTGCTGGACGACCGCGAGCGACTGCGCGTGTTTGACGCGCACGTTGTAGCTGCCCGCTGTGAGGCTGGCGATGGAGAAGCCGCCGCTCGCGGTCGTGGTTGGCGTGTAGGCGACGCTGTTGAGCGAGATGCGCAGCGCCACATTCGCCGCGCTCCGCCCCTGCATCGTGACGATACCGTCGAGCGTCACGCTCGTCGTTGACGCGCTGCGGATCAGGATGATCGACGTGAACGGCTGAACCGTCACCGTACTGCCTGCCGTGTAGCTGTTGCCGCGCGGGTCAGTATAGGCTGCATCAAGCGTGAAGGTGCGCGGCGCGGTCGTGTTGTTGTATTCGAAACGCGCAGCAGCATCCGCCGTCAGCGGCGCAGCGTTGACGGGCACCACTTCAACATTATCGACCCAGATCGGTGTGCTGCCGGTCAGCATCAGATTGAGGCGCGCGTTGGCGTAGCTGCTGGACGGTCTCAGGTAGACCGTAATGACACGTTCGCTCGCCGTCAGGACTGCCTGGGTCGTTGGGCTGATCCAAGCGTAGTCGTCGCCCTGGCGCGACAAGACGAGCGTGACCGAGGTTCCGACCCCTTCGCTGATGCCGCGCAGCCGGACTCGATAGAGTGTGCCCTGGGTGACCGCACCGATGACATGGTGGGCGTAGATTTCCTGGGTGCCACCCGTGCGGGCGAAACGGAAGCTGCCCCCCATGCGCGCATCCCACGCCAGGCTGCTGATGTTTTCGGGCCAGCGCACCCAGCCATCCACGTTGGTGTCGAGTGTACTGTTGGCGATCTGGTTGCCGCCCAGCGTCCCAGTCTCGGTGAAGGCGGGCAGGCGGATGTCACAGGTCGTCGAGCCGCTCTCTTTTCCGCTGCGCGACTGCCACTGAACGAGCGAGTAATCCTGCGAGCGCCAGCCGCTGCTGATTAGAGTCATGCGGACGGCAGCATCAGCGGTCGGCAGGCAGTAGGTATTGTTGCGCAGTGTCCCCACCCAGCCGAGGAATGCCGACTCGGTCTTGTTCGTCGCCAACGAGATACCAAAGGCAGTTGGCGTGACGGTGAAGATCTGGTTGTTTTCGATCAGGCTGTTTTCAATGTTGTAGCTGCCGAGGTCATCATCCGCCAGCAGGATGCCCTGCTCGCCCACGTCGAAAATCGTGTTATTGACCACCTGCACGTTGCGCGTGTTGTGCAGGTAGATGCCGGACGCGCTCATGTAGCCGATGTGGTTATCGCGCACTTCGATGTTTTCGGAATTGTCGTCGACGTAAATCCCGTGGGTCGCCGTGCTGTCCCAGGGAATGCCCGCCGAGCTGCCGTCGCCATAGAGGACGATATTACCGAGGATGCGCGCCCCGACCGCGTGCCAGCCGTAGATGCCGCCGCCATCGACTTTGACCCGGTTGAAATAGCTGACGTGGTTGTTGCGGATCGTCACCGTTCCGCCGAAGTTGACGCCGATATAGCCCGTGTAGCGAACGATGTTGTTCTCGAAAACGGAGTCGATGCCGTCAAACTGGACGCCGCTGTATTGCCCGTCGCTGCCTTTGCCCATGCCCGCGAAGGTGGCAATATTCTCGAAGGTGCTGCGGCGTATCAGGCAGTTGCGGCACTGCCACAGGCGCAGCCCGAAGTTGAGCGCGTTTGCAAGGCGGCTTTCGCTGATGTCCAGCGCCGCGCAGCTGGTGGCGCGCAGGGCTTCCCCGCCGCCGTACAAAAACTCCACGCGCTCGATCTTCAGCCGCGTGCAGTTGGTGACATCCAGCGTGTACTCATCGCCGCCGTGCAGCGCCAGGTCGCGCAGCTGCACATCGCTGCTGTTCTCCAGCAGCCACAGCGTGTCGGTCGTTGTCACCTGGACGCGGGCGCTCGCAGGGTTGGTCGTGCTGTGCAGTGTGATCTTTCGCGTCGTCGGGTTGTAAACCCATTCGCCCTGGCGGTCGAGCGCGGAAGGGTGATTCTGGATGAAGTACCCATAGCCGACCTCAAGATTGTAGTTGGCGGGTGTGCTGGTCGTCAGCGTGCTGCCGCTGTGTGATTGGATGCGCATTCGATCCAGCACCCAGGCGATGCTGCGCACGACGAGTTCGCCGCCGACCCAGTTCTGCCCGGCGAGCGCAGCGTCGGTAATCGACGTGCGCCCTAACGCGCCGTCGAAATAGAGATAGCCTTCGTCGCCCTCGTCGATATTGGGGTAACGAGCGATGCGCTGCGTCTCACCATTGATGAGCAGGTGGTTGATCGCCGCGCCGCAGCCCGCACAGGTCGCCTCCCAGCGGTTGCCGCCGAGCGAGACCCAACCGGTGAGCGTTTCCAGACCGCTGATGATCGGCACCGCGCCGCTGCCATAAGCGGCGAAGACAATCGGCGCTGTCGAACTTCCGATCAGCCCGCCGGTGTTCAGGCTGCCCGGGTATGTCCCGCCGCGCTCGAACAACACCTGGTCGCCGGGGCGCAGGCTGGCGATTGAAGTCTGTAAGCGCGCCAGCGTGCGCCAGGGCAGCGCCTGTGTGCCGGGGTTGCTATCGTTCGCCGCCGGGTTGACGCTGCTCACGTAGTAGGTCGCCGCCCCCTGCGCGGCGGTCGGTGCGATGCCGAGTGCGACGAGCAAGAAGAACATGAAACACGAAGGGACGAAGAGACGGAGGAACACGGAGCGATGCAACCGCGAAGACGCGAAGGACGCGACGGGTTTCACAGGCGAGGAATGCCTGGCGTCCTGGCGGTTGATGTTGATTACACCGCCAGGACGCCAGGAGAAATTGCCAAATGTCCTCGGTTTACTTCCGTCCACTTCGCGCCTTCGTGTTGAGAGTCTTTTCATTGTCCAACCTGATTGAAGTTACCCGCCAGCAGCGAGAAGTCCTGCAGCGTCACGCCGCCGTCGCCGTTCAGGTCGGCGCGTGCATCGTAACCCGCTTGCCCCGGCGCACGATTGAAGCTCGCTGCCAACAGCGAAAAATCCGCCAGTGTGACGGCGTTGTCGTCATTGACGTCGCCCATGCGCAGCAGTGGAAAGGTGGCGGTATTCGCCCCGCTCGCCAGCGTCGCGCTTTGCGTCACCGCCAACGACTGGGCGTGTTTGACGCGGATGGTGTAGGTTGCAGGGGATAGATTCGTCAGCCGGAAGACGCCGCTGGCATCGGTTGTCGGCGTGTGCTGCGTGTTGTTGAGTGAGACGCGCAGCGGGACATTCGCCGCGCCGCGCCCTTGCAGAGTCACCGTGCCAGCGAGCGACGCATTCGTACTCCCAGGGGTGATAACCAGGAGTGTGATCGAAGACGCGGGGAAGCTGATGGTCGTTGTGGCGGAGAGCGTGATGTCCGTATCGCGGACGATGCGCGTCCAATCGGCATTGGCGTAGCGGTAGACCTGCGCCGTCGTGCCGCCGAAGTTGGCGACCTGCACGGGGGCGGTCAACGCCGCATCCGTCTTGTTGATGATCATGATCGTCAGCGCGCCATCCGCACGCAGCGCGGCATAAGTCGAAAGGCGCGCCTGGTCGTCGCTCTGCGCGCGCACGCGGGTCTCGCCAAACGCGCCGCCTGCGCCGTCGTAGTTGCGATACATGCGGTAGGCGAAGGCGACGGGCTGATTGAAATCGGGCGATGTCCAGAGCGTGGCAAAGTCCAGCCCTTCGCGCCCGAAGATGCCGAGCACATCCGCCTGGGTCAGTGCCCCGTTGATATGCTCGAAGCCGCCAAAGTTGTACTCGGTGATGGCGAGCCGCGTCCCTGGATAGTACTGATCGACCCATTCACGCATACGCGGCAGCAGGCGCACCGCTTCGCCGATCCAGCTTTCGTCCACATAGGTCGGGTCCCAGAGCGAGCGCGTCGAGCGCAGGCGCAGCGCCTGGGTAGCACTGCTGCCCGCGCCGCCGAGCGCGACGCCCTGCCCCTGTGGGTAGTAATGGAGCGTGAAGTAATCGAGCAGGCGCCGCCCGTTCTGCTGCTCGTAGCGCCGCATCTGATCGAGATACCAGGGCGCGAGCGGCAGCCCGCCGCGAATACCCGCTTCCGGCGGGTTGCTCCACTGCCCGGACGCGACATCGACCGCACTGTAGAAGTACGCCGTCCAGCCCCATTCGACCGGACCAAACAGCAGCGCCGCCGGATCGACGGCTTTGATCGCCGCGCCGTAGCGATAGGTCAGGTCGCGCAGCTCGATAGAACCGAGCGGCAGCGGGCGCACATCGCGGTGCGTGCTGTTCCACAGCGACGGCTCGTTGTCGAGGGAGTAGTAGCGCACGCCGCCGTTCGCGGCTGTGCCGAATTCACTATGCAGGTGGCGAATCCAGTCCTGCACCCACGTCTCGTCGATGGCGAGTGATGTGTCGAGCGGGTTATTGCCAGTGACGAACGTGCCGTTTGGGCGCACACCATTGCCACAATCCGGGTGCCATTGATCGACCGTCTGCTGCGCGCCGTAGACGCTGACGCGGAAGCCACACTCCGCATACGTGCGGCTGCGCGGTGTCCAGCCGATCATCGGCATGACCATCAGCGAGTCGGCACTATTCGCGCGGTTGTCGCGCACGAAGCTATCCGCCGCCGACCCGCGCGGCAGCGCCGAGACATCCGCGACATCATTGGGGATGTTCTGGAAGAACCAGTCTGCGGCGCGGTTGGAGACATCAAGGCGGTAGTTATAGCGCGTGGTCGCGTTGCCGCCCCAGCGGTTTATGGGCAGGCGCAGATCGCGGGCGAGCTGATTGCTGGCGAACGCCATGCCGTAAATGTGCGGATGGATGGCACGACGGTCGGCGGCGGCGTCAATGCGCAGCGCCGGACCCTGACCCGGTGGGACAGGGGTGACGGATGTGCCGCCGATGAATTGAGTGGAGTCGAGATAGAAGGCGGGTCTGGCGCTGCCGGTGTTCTCCTGCCAGACGACGCCCCAGACGCGGCTGCTGGGTCCGAAGCTTGTCAACGCGAGATCGTGCTGTGTCCAGCGCCCCGCCTGCGCGGTGATCTCGCCAAGAGTCGTACCGCTGCCCGCCTGGTCGTACAGATCGACGCGGATTTGCCCCCCGCCACCTGTACCGCCATGCACCCAGAAGCGCAGCGTCGTGTAGCCATCCGGCAGCGCCGCGCCCGAACGCAGGTAGACGCCCGCCCATCCCTGGGTATAGGTGGCGGCTATCGACTGAGTGCCTCTCTGTGCCTGGGTGGTGGAGGCGAAGTTCACGGTCGTGTTCCATGACCAGTTCTGCCAGCCGCTTGCCAGCGCGTCGTCGTAGACGTTCAGTGCCGCCTGTGCCTGGGTGATGCCGCTGATAGCGAGCAGCCAAAGGATAGCTCCTGTGAGCAATCCCCGGCGTAGAACGTACAGCGCGCCGGGCTTATGCTCTCGTCGCTCTGGAACATGGCTGCGTATCATTGGACGGTCTCCTACACGCAGGTGGTGCAGTTCATCGCTGGATGGTTTCTCTTTCCCTAAGAACGTAACGGATTGATGGAGAATTGAGAATAGTACGCCTGTACCTTAATGGTTTGCTCACGAAAACAGATCGTCATAGGTTTCGTACCAATCGGGTGATGAGAGGTTCGGCGCAGTGCGCTGTAGAATCCGCGCCGCCTGGTTCCAGCACACCTGATGAAGCGTCGTCATGCGACCTACAGCGATGGTATCCAGGAAGTCGGCGCGCGCGTCGCCTTGCAGGACAACTGCCTCGTTCCAGACTGCTCGCCCGGCGATGACTCCAGAAGCGCCGGAACGACAGGCGATGCTCGTCTGCTGTACGAAGGTGTCAAACGAGACGCCCGCGCTCAGGAGCGTCCAGGGCGTCGCCCCGCACGCCGCGTTGACAGCGGCGCAGGCGCTGCGCCAGGTGGCGAGGTCGGTTGTTTCGTCTGGATCGACCGGGAATTGCAGCTTGAGGATGTCCGCTCCCATCGCACTGAACTCGCGCGCCATCGCCACGGTGATCTGCGTGAGTTCGGTGCTGCTCAGCCGTCGGGTTTTATCCAGCGAGTAGGTGATCGGTTCGAGGTAGAGCGGGATGTCTGCCACGCCGCATTCGTCGATCAGACGGCGGACGACTGCGCGGCGCCCCTCCGCCGTTGCGTCGTCCGGATGGTACGGCAGCAGCAGCTTAACGCCGTCGCCGCCGATGCGTTTGATCTTGCCCACCGACCACCCAGGAATGAGTTCTACGTCGCGCGCGCTGGCGCGCAGATCATAATGGGTCACTTCGAGCGGGGCGAGCAAGCCTGTGTGATGGGGCAGGTATCCCCTGGTAAGCCCAACGCCAATGCCATATGCCGGGTCGGTCAGCACGGCGGTGCCATGCTTCGCCAGCGCGGCGATGACCGTCTGCTTGAAGACGGTGAAGTCGAAGTCGGAGAGCGGTGCGCCGGCGTGGTCGCTGAGCGCTTTGAGCAGGTTGGCGCGGTGATCAATTGCCAGTATGACGAAGAAGCCTTCGGGTGAAGTGGCTCTTGCCAGGTGACGGTATTTGCCAGGAGTCATCGTGAGTTCTCCAGTATGATGTGACACTATGCGTTCGAATCGTAAGGCATCGAGGGCGACGAAGATCAAAAGCATTGACTCGATTGTAGCGAATAGACCACAATCAGGCGCAGTTAGGAGCGACTGGGGACACACCATGATCTTCACTGAGACCAGGCTGGCGGGCGCGTTTATCGTGGATCTTGAACCGCGCAGCGACGAACGCGGGTTTTTCGCGCGGGCTTTCTGCGCCAATGAGTTTCGCGAACATGCGATGGAAACGCGGGTCGCCCAGGTGAATCTGTCGTTCAGCGCCAGCAAGGGGACGCTGCGTGGGATGCACTACCAGCTACCTCCTGCCGCCGAGACCAAGTTCGTTCGCTGCGTGCGCGGTGGCATTTACGATGTCATCATCGATATGCGCCCGGCATCGCCGACCTTCATGCAGCACATCGCTGTCGAACTGACGGCGGAGAATCGCCGTGCGCTGTACATTCCGGAGATGTTCGCGCATGGCTTCCAAACCCTGAGCGACGATAGCGAGGCGCTGTATCTCGTGAGTGAATTCTACACACCCGGTTATGAGCGTGGGCTGCGCTATGATGACCCGGCATTCAAGCTGAACTGGCCCCTGCCTGTCTCCGTCATCTCGGACAAGGATGCGAACTGGCCGCTTTTTTCTGCCGCCGCATTATAGTGTTCATGACTGATTCTGAAAGGTTAACCTGAATGCAGATTGCTGCGAGTGCACTGGCGAGGGTGGCGGCAGAAGGCAAGCCCATTCGTGTAGGCATGATCGGCGCGGGCTTCATGGGGCGCGCGCTTGCCAATCAGATTGTCAACTCGCAACCTGGCATGAAGCTGGTTGCCATCGCCAACCGCACGCTGGATCGCGCTGGGGAAGCCTATCGCTATGCGGGCGTCGAAAACAGCGTGACGGTGGATAGCGTTCAGGCGCTCGAAGACGCCGTCGCCCATGACCACCCGGCGATCACCGACAACGCTTTTCTGCTGGCGGAGGCGGGCAACATTGACTGTCTGTTCGACGTGACTGGGGCGCTGGAATTTGGTGCGCACATCACTATGAAGGCGATTGAGTGCCGCAAGCACATGGTGACGATGAACGCGGAACTCGACGGCACAGTCGGTCCGCTGCTGCGCAAGCTGGCGGACAGGGCGGGCGTGATCCTGACGGGCAGCGATGGCGATCAGCCTGGCGTGCAGATGAACCTGTACCGCTTCGTCAAATCACTGGGCATCACGCCGCTGATGTGCGGCAACATCAAGGGGCTGCAAGACCCCTATCGCAACCCGACGACGCAGAAGGGCTTCGCCGAAAAGTGGGGGCAGAACCCGTCGATGGTGACAAGCTTCGCCGATGGCACGAAGATCTCGTTCGAGCAGGCGCTGGTCGCCAACGCGACCGGGATGCGCGTGGCGAAGCGCGGGATGCTGGGTTATGCGCATGAGGGGCATGTGGACGAACTGACCCAGCGCTTCGACATCGAGATGCTGAAGTCGCATGGCGGCATCGTCGATTACGTTGTCGGCAGCAAGCCTTCGCCGGGCGTGTTCGTACTGGGCACACATGACGACCCTAAGCAGCGCCATTACCTGAACCTGTACAAGCTGGGCGAGGGTCCTCTCTACAGCTTCTACCAGCCGTACCACCTGTGCCACTTTGAGGCACCCCTCTCGATTGCCCGTGCGGTGCTGTTTCAGGATTATGCGATCACCCCGCTGGGTGCGCCGGTGGTCGAAGTCATCACCGTCGCAAAGATCGACCTCAAGGCGGGCGATAAGCTGGACTACCTGGGCGGCTACACGATGTATGGCGAGGCGGAGAACAGCCAGATCGTCCAGCGCGAGCGGCTGCTGCCGATTGGTCTGGCGGAAGGCTGCACGGTCAGGCGCGACCTGCCGAAGGACAGCTATCTGACGATAGACGACGTGGAATTCCCGGACGGGCGGTTGATCGACAAGCTGTACGCGCAGCAGCAGGACATGTTCTCGATGGTGCGCGCGTAGGGGGTTTTTGACCGCCTGAGGACGCGTACCCAGGCTTCACTTGCCCGCGAACTCGCGCAGTTCGTGTTCGAGCGCGTCGAGTTCCTCGCCGCCGCTCATCATGCGGATCATCTCGTCGCGCGGCAGTTCCGCCTTAGTGTATGTCCCCATGATGCGCCCGCGCTTGAGGATGACGAACTTGTCGCCAATCGGATAGGCATGATGTGGGTTGTGGGTGATGAAGATGACCGCCACACCCTGCGCCCGTGCCCGCGCGATGTAGCGCAGCACGACGCCCGCCTGCTTGACGCCGAGCGCCGAGGTCGGTTCGTCGAGGATCAGCACCTTCGCGCCAAAGTGGACCGCCCGCGCAATCGCCACCGACTGCCGCTCGCCGCCGGACAGCGTACCGACGGGCTGATCGGCATCGCGGATGTCGATCCCCATCTTGTTCAGCTCCTCGCGGGCGATCTGGCTGGCACGCGCCACGTCGAAGCGTTTGAAGATGCCCCAACCGCGCGTCGGCTCTGACCCCAGGAAGAAGTTGCGCGCGACGCTCATCAACGGGATCATCGCCAGATCCTGATAGACGGTGGCGATGCCATGCGCCAGCGCGTCGCGCGGCGAGTCGAACGAGACCTGCTTGCCTTCGACGAGGTACTCGCCCTCGTCGGGCTTATGCACGCCAGACAGCGTCTTGATGAGGGTCGATTTGCCCGCGCCGTTATCGCCCAACAGGCACAGCACCTCGCCCGGCATCAGCCGCAGCGAAATGTCGTTGAGCGCGATAACCGTGCCGAAGTATTTGACGATGTTGCGGACTTCCAGAACGGGGGTAGAAGTGGACATATTATTTCGCCTGTGATGCACGCCTGCGGATGAAATTGTTGACCAGCACGGCGATGATCAGCATCGCGCCCAGGAAGACCTGGAACCAGTCGGCATCGACGCCCGCGAAGACGATCCCCTGCTGCACCATCCCCACGATCAGCGCGCCGAAGACCGCTCCAATCGCCGAGCCGTAGCCGCCGGTCAGCAGCGTACCGCCGATGACCGTCGCGATGATGGCGAAGAATTCGCGCTGCTCACCGCGCAGCACATCCGCGCCGCGCGCTTCAATCACGGTTATGGTCGCCACCAGCCATGCGGCGACCGCCGTCGTCATGAACAGGGCGATCTTGATGCGGTCTACGGGCACACCGACATTGCGCGCCGCGTTTTCATCGCCGCCAATGCCGAAGATCCAGTTGCCAGGGCGCGTGCGCAGCAGGACATAGGTCGCCAAGCCCGCGATCAGCAGCCACCAAAGAACCGAGATTGGGAACTCGGCGGAAGCGCCGCGCGAGGACGCCGGATCCACTATCCGCAGCGCACTGGCGAAGAATGCCGACGCGCTGTCAAAGCCGAGCGTCTCATCGATGCCGCCCAACTGCGTTCGTCCGGTCGCCAGACGTGTGATGCCGATGGTCAAGCCGCGAATGACGAACAGCGATGCCAGCGTGATGATGAAAGACGGGAGCTTCGTCCGCACGACCAGGATGCCGTTGATCGCGCCGACGAGCAGGGCGAAGACGAGCGAAGCACCTATCGCCGCCCACAGGTTCCAACCCAGATCGACCGCCAGCAGCGCCATGATCATGCCGCACGCGCCGATGGTCGAGCCGATGGACAGATCGAACTCGCCCGCGATCATCAGCAGCGAGACGGCGACCGCCAGGATGCCGAGCTGCGCCGCGACTTCAAGATAGGTCGCCGCGCCGCGCAGCGTCAGAAAGCCGCTGTCGCCCGCGACGATGGCGAAGAAGAGCCAGACGAGCAGCGCCCCGCCGACCGCGCCCATCTCCGGACGGCGCAGCAGCCGCCGCAGCCCGCCTTCGCGTCTGACTCTTTCATCTGGGGTGGTGGTGTTGGCTGCCTGCATAAACGAAAAAACCTCTCAAGAAGATTTATTGGTGTACACCGGTGGGTTGATTGCCACCGCGACGGACGCCATTTACAGCAGACGATCATGTAGGGGCGCAAACTATTGCGCCCCTACAATCGTTAATGGCGCGTTCTACCGCGTGCCGCGTGCCGAGTACTCGATGACCGCTGCTGCGTTGTCTGCCGTCACGAAGCCAGGACCCGTCTGGACGAGCAGACTGCCGGGGGTATTGGCGTTCTCCAGATAGAGCGTCATGTAGACGACTGCCAGGTAGCCCTGGGTGTACTGCTGCTGGTCGATGGCGAAGAGCATGTTGCCATCACGCACGGCTTCCAGCACTTCCGGCGAGAGGTCGAAGGTCGCGAGCTGCACGGTGCCGATCAGTTCGTCGGCTTCCAGAGCTGCCAGCGTCGGCGTAGAACCAGTGGGTCCCAGCGCCAGGATGCCGTTGATGCTCTCATCTTCAGAAAGCGCAGCGGAGACACGCGCCTGTGTACCCGACGGGTCGGAGAGATCGACCGCCAGGACGCTCACGCTGCCGCCCGCTTCTGCGAGGGCATCGGTGAAGCCCTGGCAGCGCAGGTCGAGCGCCGCATTGCCGACTTCCTGATTGACGCACAGCGCGTTGGTCACGCCCGCCGCCGCCATGCGCTGCCCGCCGCCGAAGCCTGCTTCATATTCCGTCTGACCAATATGGGCGATCACACCCAATTCAGCCGCGACATCGCTGCCGGAGTTGATGGAAATGACCGGGATGCCCGCCGCGATTGCGGCTTCGATGGACGGAGCGAGCGCCGCCGCATCCGGAACCGATACGACCAAGCCATCTGGTTCGCTGGCAACCGCCGCGTCGATGAGCTGTGACATCGCTACCATGTCGAATGTGCCGGGTGCCTGATATTCGACCTCGACGCGCATATCGCGTGCGGCATCGTTGACGCCGTTGGCGACGACCGACCAGAACGGATCGGACGCCTGACCGTGCGTGACGACGACGATGCGGTACGGGCGCGCATCCTGTGCATTGGCGACCGCACTGAACGCAAGCGCCAGCACCATGACCAGAAGCATTACTTTGACAAACCGTTTCATGATTCTCTCCTCAAAAAGTAATCCAACCTGCCTGACGGCTTGCGCCGCCCCATTATCATCCTGTCTTCAACCACGCCCCAATTGAGGGGGGCGGTCTGGCGGATGTGAATGGCAATACTAACGCACTTCGTCCACATAGACCACACGCCCCTCATGCTGCGAACGGGTGGCGGCGATGCCGACCTGGAGCGCCGCGCGTGCATCGTGGGTGGTGATGAGTGGCGCGCTGCCCGTCGTCAGGCAGCTGACGAAGTGCTCGATCTGGCGTGTGTAGGCGGGACCGAAACGCTGCGGGAAGTGCGGGACGATGTCGTGCTGCACCCCCGCTTGGGTCGTCACCAGCACAGGCGTGTGCTGTAGATAGCCGACCTTGAGCGTGCCCTGGCTGCCGATGATCTCGGTCTGGATGTCGTAGCCGTAAATGGCAGCGCGGCTGACCTCGATGTTGCCGAGCGCACCATTGCTGAAGCGCAGGTTGATCATGGCGTAATCGACATCGCCGACGGTCTGCAATTCCGGGAAGACCAGCGAGGCGACTTCGGTGTGAACGCGCTCGACTTCCGCGCCGATGTACCAGCGCACGAGGTCAATATCATGAATGCCCATATCGACGATCAAGCCGCCGCTGACGTTCGGGTCGGCGTATTCCAGGCTGGTGCGCCCGGCATCACGCCCGATGGAGCGCACGGCGACCGGTTGCCCGATCACGCCCGCGTCGATCTGCCGCTTCGCCTCGGCATAACCGCTGTCGAAGCGCCGCATGAAGCCGACCTGGAAGAGCACCCCCGCCTTCTCGACCGCTGCGATCATCTCGTCGGTCGCCGCCAGGGTCAGCGCGGTTGGCTTTTCGCAGAAGATCGCTTTGCCCGCTCCCGCGCAGGCGAGCACCACATCGAGATGAGTCGAGGTTGGCGTGGCGACGATGACCGCGTCGAGACCGGGATGCGCCAGCAGCGAGGCGACATCAGCATAGGTAGCAACGCCACTGACGCGGGCAGAAAATGAGTCGGTGACTTCGCGCCGGGCATCCGCGACGGCGGCCAGCCGCGCGGATTCGATCTGATGTGCCGCGTGCAGGGCGTAGACCTGCCCCATCCGCCCAAGCCCGATCACGCCGAGATTGATCTTCGCCATTCGCCGCTCCCACCGCGCGTTATAATCGTCAGAAAATAGTACAGGTGTCACACAACGAGTGCAACTCATGTCCAAAACTTATGACGTGATCAACATGGGGCGCAGCGGCATTGACCTTTACTCGAACGATGTCGGCGCGCCTTTCGAGCAGATCACCAGCTTCGCCGCTTACGTTGGCGGCTCGCCGACCAACATCTGCGTCAGCGCGCGCCGCCTGGGGCTGAAGACGGCGCTGCTGACCGCCGTCGGCGTCGATCCGGTCGGCGATTTTATCCTCCATTTCCTGCGTAAAGAGGGCATCGTCACCGATTACATCCCGCGCAAACCGGGGCATAACTCCAGTGCGGTCGTGCTGGGTATCGAACCACCGGACAAGTTCCCGCTGCTCTTCTACCGCGATAACTGCGCCGACATCCAGATCAGCATCGACGATGTGCTTGCCGCCCCGCTGCATGATACGCAGGTCTTCCAGTTTGCGGGGACGAACCTCAGCAAAGAGCCTTCGCGCAGCGCGACGCTTTTCGCCGTTGAGCGCGCGCACGACGGCGGCGCGAAAGTGGTGCTGGATGTCGATTTCCGCCCTAACCAGTGGCATGACGTGCGCGCGTTCGGCGTGGCGGTGCGGTCGGCGCTGCGCTTGGTCGATGTCGTGATCGGCACCGAGGACGAGATCAACGCGGCGATGCTGGTCGATACGCGCCAGATGACCGCCACGCAGTCAGTGTCCGATACGCACGTCGAAGGCGATACTGAGCGCGCCATCACTGCGATCCTGGCGGCGGGTCCGGAAGCGCTGATCCTCAAGACGGGCGCGCGCGGGTCACGCATCTATTTGCGCGGCGGCGACGTGATCGACGCGCCGGGCTACCCGGTCGAGGTCTACAACATCCTCGGCGCGGGCGATGCCTTTGGCGGCGGTTTTTTGTATGGCTATGTGCATGGCTGGGGCTGGCGCAAAGCGGCGCGGCTGGGCAATGCCTGCGGCGCGATTGTCGTCACGAAACACGGCTGCGCGAATTTCATGCCCACGCTTGAAGAGGTGATGGCTTTCGTCGAAGCACGCGGGGGATTGGAGTAGAAGAGTGCGAGGTGCGTAGTGCGCAGTGCGAACAAGCATTATCCAGAGGGTTGGCGCTGCAAACCCATTCGGCGGACGAGTTATGCCGCGTCCATACAAATAGTGTCGGGTTGTCCGTAGGGACGAGGCACGCCTCGTCCGCAAAAAGGAATTCATCATGGATACAACTTCTTCCGGCTTATTGATCAAATCCGCCGATAAAGGAGACAGTGGCGTGTTTGCCAGCATCGATGCGAAAGCGGTCGGTTGGGAACACCTCAACATGGCGGCGATGCGGTTGTTCGCGGGGCAGCGATACGCGGACAGCACGCGCGATTGCGAGAACGCCATCGTCATTTTGGGCGGGCGCTGCCATGTCCGCACCAGTCGCGGCGAATTTCTGAATATCGGTCGCCGCGAGAACGTCTTCAGCGGCATGCCCTGGGCGGTCTATCTGCCGCCGGGCGTCGATTTCGAAATCGAAGCGATCAGTCATCAGCTCGAATTCGCGTCCTGCTGGGTCACCAGCGAGTCGCAGCATCCGCCCAAGCTCGTCACGCCGCAGGACTGCCCGGTCGAGATACGCGGCGGCGGCAATGCCACGCGCCAGATCAACGGCATTCTGCCGCCCGGCTTCCCGTGCGAGCGCATCGTCTGTGTCGAGGTCTATACGCCGTCGGGCAACTGGTCGAGCTATCCGCCGCACAAGCATGATGTTCATCGAGTCGCCGAGGACGGCACGCTGCTGGAAGCCGATCTCGAAGAGATCTACTTCTACAAGATCGACCGCCCGGAAGGCTACGCCTACCAGCGCGTCTACACCGACGACCGCCGCATCGACGCGCTGATGCTGGCAGGCAACCACGACGCAGTGCTCGTGCCGGAAGGCTATCATCCGGTCGTCAGCGCCCACGGCTACACGACGTACTATCTCAACTTCCTGGCGGGGTCGGCGCAGAGTCTGGCGAATGTGGATGATCCGGCGTATGCGTGGGTCAGAGGCACCTGGACAGATAAAGACCCGCGAGTCCCCGTTGTCAGTATGGCGATGGAAGCTTGATAGCTCGGTAGCTTGATAGCTTTTTCGTACTGTCATAATCGTCAGGTCAACCGGAACTTGATGAGAAGGAGCAAGCCTACATGCCTGTCGTGCGAGAATTCCGTAAGTTGAAGGTGTGGGAAAAGAGCCATCAGCTTGTACTTGCGATTTACAAAGCGACTGCCCAATTTCCAAATCATGAACTTTACGGACTTACAAGCCAGATGCGTCGGGCAGCAGTATCAATTCCAAGCAACATTGCCGAAGGATGCGGCAAAAGCAGTGAAGCTGAACTTGCACGCTACATGCAGATCTCAATGGGATCGACGTCTGAACTTGAATATCAGCTTCTGCTGGCTCGCGATTTAGCCTATTTAAACCCCGAGCAATACGAAAACATGAATCTAAGACTGTTGGAGATCAAGATGATGCTAGGACCGTTCATCAAGCGATTGCATGGTGATTAATGCGTCATCAAGAAGCTATCAAGCTATCCGGCTATCAAGCTAAAGAGAGTTGTATATGAAAAGCAAAGTCACACTCACCCTAGCTCAGGCACTCATAAAGTATTTGGCGTCGCAATACGTCGAGCGCGACGGCGCGCGTCACCGCTTCTTCGCTGGCGTCTGGGGCATCTTCGGGCACGGCAATGTCGCGGGTATCGGGCAGGCGCTGCAACAGTACAGCGGCGAACTGCGCTACTACCAGTCGCGCAACGAGCAGGCACACGTCCACACCGCCATCGCCTACGCCAAGCACAAGAACCGCCTGCAAACCTTCGCCTGCACGTCGTCCATCGGACCGGGCGCGACCAACATGCTGACAGGCGCGGCGGTCGCCACCGTCAACCGTATCCCGGTGCTGCTGCTGCCGGGCGACATCTTCGCCGAGCGCATCCAGGCACCCGTCCTGCAGCAGCTCGAAAGCGAACATACGCAGGACATCAGCGTCAACGACTGCTTCAAGCCCGTCTCGCGCTACTGGGATCGCATCAACCGCCCGGAACAGCTCGTCACTGCGCTGCCGGAGGCGATGCGCGTCCTGACCTCGCCCGCCGAGACGGGCGCGGTCACGCTGGCGCTGCCGCAGGATGTGCAGACCTTCGCCTACGACTATCCCGCCGAACTGTTCGAGGAGCGCGTCTGGTACATCCCGCGCCCGCGCCCCGACCTGGCGGCGCTGGTGCGCGCGGCGGAACTCCTGCGCGGCGCGCGGCATCCTCTGATCGTCGCGGGCGGCGGCGTGCATTACAGCGAGGCGCATGACGCGCTGCGCCACTTCGCAGAGAAGCACGGCATTCCTGTAGGGGAGACGCAGGCGGGCAAAGGTTCGCTGCCCTATGACTATCCGCTCAACCTGGGTGCCATCGGCGCGACGGGCACGCATGGCGCGAACATCATCGCTCGCGAGGCGGATGTCATCATCGGTGTCGGCACGCGCTACAGCGATTTCACGACCGCCTCGAACACCGCCTTCCAGAACCCGGACGTGCGCTTCATCAACATCAACGTCGCGGAGTTCGACGCCTACAAGCGCGGCGCGATCCCGCTGACGGGCGATGCGCGCGTCACGCTCGACGAACTGAGCGCGGCACTGGGCGACTATCACACGGACGCGGTATACAGCGCCCGCTGCAAGGCGCTGAATGCCGAGTGGGACGCCGAGGTGACGCGCATCTACAACTTCGAGCACGAGCCGCTGCTCTCCCAGGGCGAGGTCGTCGGCATGGTCAACACCTTCAGCCGCCCGCAGGATGTCGTGCTGTGCGCGGCGGGCAGCCTGCCCGGCGACCTGCACAAGCTGTGGCGCACGCGCGACCCGCGCGGCTATCACCTGGAATATGGCTTTTCGACGATGGGCTACGAGATCGCAGGCGGGCTGGGCGTGAAGATGGCAGACCCGACGCGCGCGGTCTACGTCATGGTGGGCGATGCCTCGTTCCTGATGATGAACAGCGAGATTGTGACGATGGTGCAGGAGCGTCTGAACGTCACGATTGTTGTGCTGGACAACCACGGCTACGCCAGCATCGGCGGCTTGAGCAAGAGCGTCGGCAGCGACGGCTTTGGCACCAAGTATCGCTACCGCACGGAGAACGACCAGCTCGACGGCGAGACGCTGCCGCTTGACTTCGGGCAGATCTGCGCCGGGATGGGCGCGCATGTCCTCCGCGCGCTGAACCGCGACGCCTTTGGCGCGGCGCTGCAAGAGGCGCGGACGATCACCGACCGACCGGTCTGCATCATCACCGAGACCGACCGCCGCCAGCGCGTCGGCGGTTACGAGTCGTGGTGGGATGTGGCGGTGGCGGAGGTGAGCGAAAACCCGGCGGTGCAGGCAGCGCGCGAGAAATACGCGGCGGATAAAGAGAAGGAGAGACACCACTTATGACGATCCATCTGGCTTCTGCCCCGGTGTCCTGGGGTATTTATGAATTTGAAGGCATCGAGCCGAAGTTTCCGTATGCGCGCGTGTTGGATGAAATCGCCGAGACGGGCTACACCGGGATCGAGCTGGGTCCCTGGGGTTACCTGCCGACCGACGCCGATGTGCTGCGCGCCGAGCTGGACAAACGCGGCTTGCAACTCTTGTCCGCCTTCGTCCCGGTGAAGCTCGTGGACGCGGATGCGCACGCCGCAGGTGCGGAGGATGCGTTGAAGGTCGGGCGGCTGCTGGCGGCGCTGGGCGCGCGCTGCATCGTACTGGCGGACGACAACGGCAAGGTGCCTGAACTTGTCGCGCAGGCGGGGCGGCGCAGCGGCAGCGCGCTGGACGACGCGGCATGGCGGATCGTCGCTCGCGGCGTCAACGAGATCGCCGCGCGCCTGCGCGATGAGACGGGCTTAAGTGTCGTCTTTCATCATCACGGTGCGGGTTATGTCGAAACGCCTGACGAGACGCGCCGCCTGCTCGAAAAGACCGACATGAGCGTCGGCTTGTGCCTAGATACCGGGCACTGGCATTACGCGGGCGGTGATGCGGTCGCTGCCGTGCGCGAGTTTGGCGAGCGCGTGCGCTACCTGCATCTCAAGGACTGCCAAGGGCGGATCGCCGCTGAATGCCGCGCGCAGGGCAAAGACTACTTCGCAGCGGTGGCGGCGGGCGTCTTCTGCGCGCTCGGCGAGGGTGAGGTCGATTTCCCCGGCGTCATCCGTGAGATGGAGAAGATCGGCTATGATGGCTGGGCGGTCGTCGAGCAGGACATCCTGACCGACGATCTCGACGCGCCCAAGCGCTTCTCGGCAGCAAATCGCGCGTATCTGCGCAGCATTGGATTGTAAAGCGAGTAAGCCTGAAAGTTTGTAGCTGCATAGCTTTTTAGCTGGATAGCCTCTGGCTTGCAAGCTTCTGTCACAAAATCAGGTGTCGAAGAATGAAGCTATCGAGCTGTTTGGCTATCAAGCTAATCTGCTAATTCGCTGATTTGCTTCCATAACACACGGAGTATCACCATGTCCCCCATCACCCTCGGTCTCGTCGGCGCGGGGCGCATCGGGCGCGTCCATGCGCAAACGCTGGCGCAGCGTGTGCCCGGCGCGCGGCTGCTCGCCATCACCGATGTCAATGCGCAGGCGGCAGAGCGCGCCGCCGCCGACTTCGGCATCCCGCAGGTCGCGCCCGATTACGACGCCATCCTCGCCGATGATCGCATTCAGGCGGTCGTGATCTGCTCGGCGACCGACACGCACGCGCCCTTCATCACGAAAGCGGCGCAGGCGGGCAAACACATCTTCTGCGAAAAGCCCATCGCCGCCGACCTGGGCATCATCGACGCGGCGCTGGCGGCGGTCGATGCGGCGGGCGTCCGGCTGATGATCGGCTTCAACCGCCGCTTCGACGCCAACCACGCCCGCATCAAGCAGGCGATCACGAATGGCGAGATCGGCACGCCGCAGCTCATTCACATCGTCAGCCGCGACCCGTCGCCGCCGCCCGTCGAATACGTGCGCGTCTCCGGCGGCTTGTTCTTCGACATGACGATCCATGACTTTGACATGGCGCGCTTCCTGCTCGGCGAGGTGAGCGAGGTCTACGCGGCGGGCGGCGTGATGGTCGATCCGGCGATTGGCGAGGCGGGCGACATCGACACCGCACTCATCACGCTCAAGTTCGCCAGCGGCGCGCTCGGCACCATCGACAACAGCCGCCAGGCGGTCTACGGCTATGACCAGCGCGTCGAGGTCTTCGGCAGCCAGGGCAGCGCCAGCAGCGGCAACCTGTACGCGGATGCCGTCACGATCAGCACGGCGGAGCAGGTGCGGCATGGGCTGCCGCTCAACTTCTTTATGGATCGCTACATTCCGTCGTATCAGGCGGAACTGAGCGCCTTCGTGCGCTGTCTGCAAGATGGAACGCCCATGCCCGTCAGCGGCGCGGATGGGCGCGCGCCTGTCGTGATCGCGATGGCGGCGCTGCGCTCGCTGCGCGAAAACCGCCCGGTGCGGGTGGGGAGGGCGGAGGGGTAAAGCGCCTTAGGTTGGAAACCTAAGGCTACAGCGACGACGCCTGCTGCGCAGGTTGGCAGCGCGGGCGCAAGAGTTGGCGCGCTGACCTGTGAAGCGCTGTGGTCAGGTACGGCGAGTTCTGCGCAATCGATTGGCATTGGACGAGTCAGCCTGCGCAGCAGGCGTCGCCCAAACTGTAGCCTGAGGACGGAATCCTCAGGTGGAGCATGTGATTAAAGGTCTTGGATGCCATTCTGGTTGTTCTACTACCACATCGTGTGGGCAACCCGCTATCGCCAGCCTGCGATCACGCCGCTGCTGGAGCCGATTATCTACGAGGCGATCCGGCACAAATCGAACGAGCTGAAGGCACCCATCCTCGCGCTGAACGGCGTCGCCGATCATGTGCATGTCGCCGTATCGATCCCGCCCGCGATTGCCGTCGCCAAGTGGGTGAGCGATGTCAAGGCGTACTCGTCGCGCGAAGTCAACCTGCTGCTGCCGGATGCCGAAACGAAATTTCAATGGCAGCGCGGCTACAGCGCCTTCACCTTCGGCACGTCGCGCAAACAGTACGCCGTCGACTACATCCGCCGCCAGAAAGAACATCACGCACACGGCACGATTGAGCCTGCGCTGGAACGCACGCCGGATGAGGAGTGAGCGCGTGCGCACCGCCTCAGGTTGGAAACCTAAGGCTACAGCGACGACGCCTGCTGCGCAGGCTGCCAGCCTGCGAGCAGCATAGGACACGCTGACCTGCGGCTTACTTTTCTGACACGCAGCAAATTTTCACCCATGAAGCGACAGGGGGCGAGTCAGCCTGCGCAGCAGGCGTCGTCAAACTAGCCGGACGTTTCCAACGTTCGGCGCGGCTGATCGCCCTCAGGCGTCTTCCTCCTCCACCTTTCTGTCCCCGACATGCCATTCGTCATCGGGGTCGATCTCGACCTCCGGCATCGGCTCGCGCCCGTCGAAGCTGAAGGGCGGCAGCGACGGAATGGGCGCGCCGAGCGCCTCCAGATGCGCGCGCGCATTGCGCAGCCCGTAGGCATAGGCGTAGCATTCGCGCCCATCGGCGCTGATGCCATCGCACCACGCCAGCGTGTACGCCTTCGTCGCGGCGGCGATGGCAGCATCACGATTGCCCGCGTCGCGTTCGATCTGCGCCAGCACATTCAGCGCGTCGGCGTGGAACAGCGGATACGGACCGCGCTCCGCGCCGTCCCACACCTCGCCCAGCCGCTCGCGCGCTTCCTCGGTGCGCCCCTGCAAGCGCCGCAGTTCCGCCAGCGCCACCAGCGCGGGCAGCTCGTTCTCGGCATCATTGATCTCGCGCGCTTTGGTGATGGCGAAGTGCAGGCGCTCGTCGGCGAAGGCGGATAAGCCCTCACTCGCCGCATCAAAGCCCTCACCCCCCATATCGTCGCCGTAGGGACGAGGCGCGCCTCGTCCGCCCGCATCAACCTCACCCCCCAACCCCCTCTCCGTGTACAGAGAGGGGGAGCCAGACGAGTCGTCTGGAAGTCCCTCTCCACGCAGCTTGCGGAGTGGGGAGGGATTTAGGGAGGGGTTACGTCCGCCGCTGCCACCCGCATCCCCCCCGCCATTCCCCAAATTCCCCATCGCCATCCCCCCCACCGCCGCCGCGCCCTGCAAACGCGCCGGGCGGATGACATCGCGCGCATTCCGCCGCACCCCCGCCAGCTCCCACGCGCGGTCGGCGAGGACGCGCGCCGCCCCCGCATCGCCGCGCCAGAGCGCCGCCTGGGCGAGGTAGGCGTAATTCAGACCGACGGATTGTTGATTGTCTCTTTGGCGGAAGATGGCGATGGCGCGGCGGAATGCCTGTAGTAGGGGCGACCCATGGGTCGCCCCTACGCCGCCACCTGCCGCCTCATCCTGCCCCCCCTACGCCGCCAGCGCCAGCCCCACATATTGCAGGCTGACCGCTTCCCCAAACGCATCGTCGATCACGCGCGTCAGCATAAGGGCATGGCGGGCGGCGGCTTCGGCGTCGTGCAGCGCACCGGAGAAGCGCAGAGCGTTCGACAGGTTTCGGAGACCTGCGCTCAGATTCTTCTTGTCGTCGGCTACTTCTCGAACCTCATTCTGACGGCGGTACAGCGGCGCGGCGGCACCCGGCTGCCCGCTGTACTGATACGCCAGCGCCAGCGCGTTGAGCGTGAACGCCTGGTCGTCTGGCTTGCTTAGGCGCGGAAGCCGGTCGAGACCGTCGGGGAAGAGGCGTTCGAGCAGCTCGACGCGCTGGCGGGCGCTGCTCAGGCGGTAGAGCGTAGCTCGGTTAAGGCGGTCGTCGAACAGGTCGCAGGCGTCGGCATACCTGCCGAGATCGATCAGCGTGTGGTAGAGCTGGATGGCGGACGTCAGATCTTCCAGGCGTTCGACCTCATCCTGATCGACCACTGGCAGCGCCGAGAAGTGCCCCTCCATCGTCGTGAAAATCGCCGTCCGCGCGTCGCCATCGACCGTGTTCCAGACCACGCCGCGCACGATCGGGTGCAGGTCGTAGCGATTTGCCCCGGCGTCCCAGCCGACCAACCCGCGATCTTCCAGGTCGAGCAGCGCGGCGTCGAAGGCACCGGGGCTGGCGAAGCGTTTGTCGTCGCCGACAAACAGCGCGTCGAGCGTCTCCTGGCTGGCGGGCATGCGAAAGGCGGCGACCGTGTGCAGCACGGCGCGCGCGCCGTCGTCCAGCCCGCGCAGCGCGTATTCGAGGATGTGCGCCTGCCGCTTGCCAAGTTCGGGGTGCTGCGCCGGGTCGAAGCCGGGGTTGTTCTTGCGCCAGAGGGCGAAGTCGCCGCGCGCCCGGCGGTCCTTCTTCACCTCGCCCGCCAGCGCCTGGAGCAGCAGCGGATGATGCCCGAAGCTGGCGAAGAGCGGCGTCAGCTCCTCGCGCGTCCCGCTCACGCCGAACGCCCGCCACAGTTCGACGGCGTCGGCGTCGCTCAGTCCCGTCAGGTCGAGGCGCGCCGCGCCCGGCATCGGGTAGCCATCCTCGCGTTCCAGCGCCGCCGGGAACAGCCGCGTGCTGACGAGAACGCGCGACGCATTCAGCTTGAGCAGCCGCCGCAGGAACAGTCCCGTGCGCGGGTCGGCGGTCTTGCGCAGCGCGCGCTCGTCCGAGACCTGCCCGTCCTGGAGCCGCGCCGCGTCCGCCCGCGCGTAGGCGATCAGGATGCGTTCCAGACCGTCGAGCGCCAGCAGGTATGGCTCGCGGTCGAGGATGCCCCACAGCGCGTCTTCGCGCTCGCCCGCCGGGACGCCTTTCTCGATCTCCTCGCGCGGCTTCCCGCTCACGTATGCCAGCGCGCGGATGACGAAGTTCTCCCAGGTGGCGTCGCTTTCGTAAAAGCTCCACCACAGCCCCCCTTTGAGCTTCAGCTCTTTGGGCGCGGTCTCGTTGAACCACTTCCACGTCAGCGCGCTCTTGCCCATGCCGCCGATGGCGACGATCTGGAGCATCGGCGTCGCCGTCGCGCGCGTCGCCCAATCGGTGATCTTTTCCAGCTCCGCCTGCCGCCCGATCAGCCCGTCGGTTTGCAGCAGCGAATAGGCATGGGCGATATAGGGCGCGGGCGGCTTGGGGATGTCGATATTGGCGTGCAGGGTGGAGGCGGCGTCCGCCGTCTTAAAGCGTGACTTGGATAGGCTGTCGATGATCTTGGCGCGCAGGTCGGCGGGGCTGTCGAACTCCAGCACGATGTTCTCTTTGCGCAGCCGCGCTTTGAAGGCGTCCAGCTTGACCGCGCCCTCGCCCTTTTCGACATCGCCGCCTGTGATTTCATGCTTGTCGCTCATGATGAAGATCATGCGCTCCATCGCATCGCCGCGCGCAAACGCTCGCTCATATTCCAGTTCGGTGTAAGAGAGCCTGTTCGGGTTACGCGGCGTGTCGTCGATACTGCCGTAGCGAAACGCGATGATCGCCAGATAGATCTCCGCCTCATCCACCATCGCCCACGAGACCTCCAGCGCCGTGCGGCTGCTGGCAGGCAGGTCTTCCATACGGATGGTATGCATACTCTGGCGCTGGATGGCTTCGAGCGCTTCTTTGCGGTGCTCCGGCAGATCATACGATGTGCTGCTGATCATCACATCCGGGCGGGTCTTCATCGCGCTATCTCTCCTGCGTACAAGGGGCATACGGAGGTGTGAGCGCGGATTGTAACGTGGATAGGGGCGAGGCGCGAGGCGTATGCCTTGCGCGTGCATTCGGTCATAGGCTGGCTCGTCTCTTCCCGAATCCCCTGCTGCCAGCCCCCGCAGGGGGCGTCGCCTCCTTGTAGCGGGCGATTCTCAACCGCCTGCGGACGAATTCACCCCCATTTCCGAATGTACCCGTGACGCTTTCCCGCCGCCCGTCCTACGCCCCCTGAACAGGACTATAATAGAGACAAATCGCTCCGTGTTCCGGGGGGAACATCATGATTCGTCGCTTATTGTCCCTTGCCCTTCTTGCACTTCTCATCCTGGGCGGTGCTGCCCAGGCACAGGAAGGTGCTCCACCAGATGTCCTGCGCGTGATTGATGGGCTGCCGGGAGATGGCGCTTCTGAGGTGCCGACCGACGGCGTGATCACCGTGATCTTCAACCGACCGGTCGTCCCGCTGACGGCGGTCGAAGCGGGCGACCAGCTCCCCGACGCGCTGATCATCGAACCCGCGACACGCGGGCGCGGCGAATGGCTGAACAGCGCCATCTACACCTTCGAGGGCGAACCCGCGCTTGCCGCAAACACGACCTACACCATCAGCCTGAACCCGGCGCTGACCGCGGTCGATGGCGCGACTGTCGAGCCGTTCCTCTGGCGTTTTACGACGACCGCGCCGAGCGTGACCGAGATGCTGCCGGGGCGTGACCCGCTGGCGCGCATCGATACGTCGCTCCAGGTGACGTTCAACATGCCGATGGATCGTGCGGCGACCGAGGCGGATTTCTTCTTCCGCGAAAACAACGGAACCGGGCGCATCGCGGGGAGCTTTGAGTGGAACGACGACAACACCGGGCTGCGCTATGTCCCCGATGCGCTGCTCGACCTGGCGACGGTTTATGAATATGGCTTTGCGGGAGCGGCACAGGCGATTGCGGGCGGCTCGCTCGCGAACGGGCTGAGTATGTTTTTCGAGACCGTGCCCGCGCCGGCGGTCGTTCGCACCGACCCGTTCGATGGGCAGGGCGACGCGCCGCTCTACGGGGTGACGATCTTCTTCGCCTCACCCATGAACCCCGCATCGCTGGAAGACAAAGTGACGATCACGCCGGAACCCTGGCGTGAACCGGATACCTATTACAGCGATTGGGACAACAGCTACGTGCTCTCGTTCCCGATTGAGCCGAGCACCGACTACACCATCACGCTCGCGCCGGGCGCGGAAGACGCCTTTGGCAACCGGCTCGAGCAGCCGTTCTCGTTCGCGTTTTCGACCTTGCCCTTCGAGCCGGATATTCGCCTGGAAGCACCCATCGGCGTGGGCTTTTACAATGCCGCCAACGATGAGACCGAGGTCTACCTGAACCATCGCAACATCAGTCAGGTCGATCTGTCGTTGTATCAGGTCAGCCTCGGCGACGCGCTTCCACTGTTCGTGGGTCCCAACAGTTACGACCCGACCTATGACTTCGTGCCCAACGTCGATCAACTGCTGCGGAGCTGGTCGATTCAGTCCGTCGCGCCGCTGAATGCACGGCGCTACGAGCTGCTCGACCTGGGTGCGGCGGCGTCGGGGTCGGTCGAATGCCCCGGCGCGCCACCAGCGCGCTTGCAGGTGGGCGACAGCGCTCGCATCATCAGCACACCCGACCCGGTGCGCGCCCGCGCCACGCCCGGCGACGGCGAAATCGTCACGCTGCTCTATCGCGATTACGCGCTGACGATCACCGGCGGTCCCGAATGCATCGAGGGCATTCTGTGGTGGCAGGTGCGGCTGCGCGATGGTCAGAACGCCTGGATCGCCGAAGGACTGCCGGAAGAATACTTCATCGAGCGTGTCGGCGGTGCCCAAGCTGCGGTCGCCACGCTGGCTACTGACGGGGGCGCGCTGCCCCCTGGAATCTACTTTCTCCGCGTCAGTTCGCCAGAGACCGAGCAGCGCGGCTACCAGGGACTAAGTCACTTCCTGATCGTCGGCAGCGCCAACCTGACGCTCAAGACGAGCATCGACAGCGCGCTCGTCTGGGCGACGGATGTCAACACGGGCGCGCCCATCGCCGACGCGCCGATCACGCTCTATGATCAAAACTATAGTGTCATTGCCCAGGGCACAACCGACGCGGACGGACTGATGACGGTCTCGCTGCCGCGCGCGGTCAATCTCTACACAGCGCGCATGGCGGTGCTGGACGACGGGACGCACTTCGGCGTCGGCGCGAACAACTGGTCGGCGGGCGTCGAAAGCTACGATTATGGGCTGCCGCTCGAAGTCGAGCCGGAACCCTTCCGCAGTTACGTTTACACCGACCGCCCGGTGTACCGACCGGGGCAGCCGGTCTACTTCCGAGGTGTGGTGCGCACGCGCGACGATGTGCGTTATACGCTGCCCAACCTGACGGAAGTCCCCGTGCAGATCTTCGGCGGCGACGATGGCGCGCTGCTCTACGAGGCGACATTGCCGCTGACGCCGTTCGGCACCTTTAGCGGGCAGTTCGATCTGGCGGGCGATGCACCGCTGGGGTTCTATCGTCTGGTGGCGCAGCTCCCGCGCCTGAACCCCGAAAGTGAGTACTACGGCATAGAGGGCACGATTGGCTTCTCGGTCGCACAGTATCGCCTGCCGGAGTTCCAGGTCAATGTGACGGCGGAGACGGAACAGGTCGGTCCCCAGGACACCATCCGCGTGCTGGTGGACAGCAGCTTCTTCTTCGGCGGCGCGGTCTCGAACGCTGACGTACAGTACAGCGTCGTCGCCCAGCCCTATTTCTTCAGCCCGGATGGGATGTCGCGCTACAGCTTCATCGACTTCAACTACGACTCCGGCGCTGGCGAGCTGTTTGGCGCTGGCGGCGGCGAAATCGCGACGGGCGAAGGCACGACCGATGGGAGCGGGCAGTTCATGATCGAGCTGCCTGCCGACCTGCGTGATGCCACGCAGAGTCTGACCTATACCATCGAGGCGACCGTGACCGACGAGAGCGGGCAGGCAGTCAGCGGGCGCGCCGACGTGATTGTCAATAAAGCGGAGGTTTATGTCGGCGTGCGCCCGCAGGAATATGTGGCGACTGTTGGGCAGGAGACCGGTGTCGATCTGACGGTCGTCGATTGGGAGGGGGAACCCATCCGCGGCGCAGCGGTCGATGTCGAAGTCGTCGAGCGCCGTTGGTCAAGCGTGCAGCAGGAAGACGACGCCGGGCGCACGATCTGGTCGTGGGAGGTCGAAGACATCCCGGTCACGACTGGATCGGTGACGACGGACGATAACGGCGCGGCGGAATTTGTCTTCACCCCGCCAGCGGGCGGCATCTACAAGGTGATCGCCAGGACGCGCGATGATGCGGGCAATACGGCGGTCGCCTCGGCAAATATCTGGGTCAGCAGCGAGGATTTCATCTCGTGGCGGCAGCAGAACAGCAACCGGATCGACCTGGTCAGCGATCAGGATGATTACGCGATTGGCGACACGGCGGAGATTCTGATCGCGTCGCCGTTCCAGGGCAGCGCGGAGGCGCTCATTACGGTCGAACGCGGCGATGTGCTGTTCAGCGAGCGCATCATGCTGGCGGGCAATTCGACGGTCTATCGACTGCCGATCACAGCGGACTACGCGCCGAATGTCTATGTCAGTGTGTTGATCGTCAAAGGCGTGGACGAGACCAACCCGGTCGCAGCCTTCCGTATGGGCATGATCGGGCTGAGTGTCGATACTGAGCAGCGCGAGATCACGCTCGAACTGACGCCTGACCGCGAACAGGCAGGACCCGGTGACACCGTGACGTACACGGTGCGCACAACCGATTACACGGGTGCGCCGATCTCGGCGGAAGTCGGCGTTGGGCTGACCGATCTGGCGTCGTTGAGCATCGCGCCCGCCAACAGCACGCCGATCCTCGACTACTTCTACGGGTTGCAAAGCCTGGGGGTGCGCACCGCGACCGCGCTGACCATCAATGTCGATCAACTGACGCAGGAGATTCTCGACACGATCAAGGGCGGCGGCGGCGGCTTCGGTGAGGGCGGCATCTTTGACATCCGTCAGGAATTCGTCGATACCGCCTACTGGAACGGCGCGCTGGTCACCGACGCGAATGGCGAGGCGACTTTCAGCGTCACGCTGCCGGACAACTTGACGACCTGGCGGCTGGATGCACGCGCGGTCACACGCGGCGCTGATGGCGATACGCGCGTTGGACAGGAGACCTTCGACCTGATCAGCACTAAACCGCTGCTCATTCGTCCGGTCACGCCGCGCTTCTTCGTGGTGGGCGATCAGGCAACGGTTGCGGCGGTGCTCAACAACAATACCGAGCAGGAACTGACGGTCGATGTGCGCCTGGAGATTGGATCGCCGGAGCAGGGCGAGAGCACATCTCCACTGACGCAGACGGTCACGCTGGCAGCGGGCGAACGCGCTCGCGTGGATTGGGCGCTCACCGTCGGCGATGCGGAGGAAGCCGCGCTGTTGTTCTTCGCCCAGGCGCAGAATGCCGACCTCCAGGATGCCAGCGCGCCGCCGCTGGCGGGCGATGACGGCGTGCTGCCCATTATCCGCTATGACGCGCCGGAGACGGTGGCGACGGCGGGTGCGTTGGCGGCGGGCGAGAGCGTGACCGAGACGATCAGCATTCCGGCTGAACTTGGCGCGACATCGGCGGAGGCGCGCATCAGCGTGCAGCCGTCGCTGATCGCGGCTGCCCTGCGCAGCCTGGACGCGACCGTGCTTTCGTCCAATCCCTCCGTCGAAGAAGTTGTCAGCAGTTTCCTGCCCAATATCCTGGTCAACCGCGTACTTGTTGCTGCGGGCATCGATAACCCGACAGTCCAAAGCAGCGCGCGCGCCAATTTCCAACGCGCTCTGCAATTCCTGGTCGCCAACCAGCGTGTGGGTGGTGGCTGGGGCTGGTATCTGGCTGATGACAGCGACCCGAACACGACCGCCTACGCGCTGATTGGTTTGAGCGCTGCGCGCGAGGATGGCTACACGGTCGATGAAGGCGTTCTCCAGCGTGCCCGCAATTACCTGCGCCAGCAGCTCGTCGCCCCCAGCCTTGAGACGCCCGCGTGGCTGCTTAACCGCCAGGCGTTTATCCTCTACGCGCTCGCAGTGAGCGGGCAGCCCGACGACGCGCGCATGGCGACGCTCTATGAAAGCCGCGACCGTCTGGCGCAGTGGGCGCAGGCACTGCTTTCGCAGTCGCTGGCGCTGCGCGACCCCGCCGACCCAAGGGCGAGCGATCTGCTGGATGCGCTGGCGACGCGGGTGATTCTGAGCGCGACCGGGGCGCACTGGGAAGAGGGTGAGCGCGACCCATACAACTGGGCAACGGATACCCGCACGACGGCGATTGTCCTCAATACGTTCCTCCAGCAGCGCCCGGACAGCGCGCTCATCCCGAACATCGTCCGCTGGCTGGTCAGTGCGCGTCAGGCGGATGTCTGGGAGACTTCGCAGGAGACAAGCTGGGCGCTGATGGGGATCGCGCGTTACATTGGCGCGACCGGCGACGTGGGGCTGACCGCGCAGGCGGCAGCGGACGTGACGCAGGTAACGGTCGATGGCGAGGTTGTGTCGTTGACGGTGGTTGAAGACGCAGCAGTCGCCAACGTTCCTGCCCCGACCGATGCGCCGAGCAGCATCGACATTGCCAACGCGGGAGCGAGCACCGTCTACTACACCGCGCAGCTCGACCTGACGCTGCCTGCCTCGAACTACGGTGCGCTCAATCAGGGCATCGTGGTCGAGCGGCGCTACACCATTGGCGAAGGCGACGACCTGCGAAGCGTGACCAGCGCCGCTGTTGGCGAGGCGGTGACGGTGCGGCTGACGATTATCGCGCCCAACGACCTGTACTATGTGGTGGTCGAAGATCCGATCCCGGCAGGTGCGGAGGCGGTGAATCCTGATTTGCTGACGAGCCAGCAGGTCGGCACACGTCCCGAATTCGACAGCACCGATCCGCTGACCCAGGGTTGGGGCTGGTGGTGGTTCAGCAGCATCCAGTTCCGCGATGAGAAGGTCGTGCTGAACGCCATGTTCCTGCCCGCAGGCGTATACGAATTCGTCTACACGCTGCGTCCAGGCTTACCGGGGACGTATCAGGTGCTGCCCGCGACGGCGCGTGAAGCGTACTTCCCGGAGGTCTTCGGGCGCAGCGCGGGCGACGTGTTCGCGATCACGCAGGGCGAATGATGATGTCAACACGGACGACCAGTGAGCACGGAGGCACACGGCGTTAGAGGCTCAAGACATTTCATATGGCGGACGCGCTTTTGCGCGTCCGCAACACGATTTACTTCGAAACCTACTTAAAGTAGGTTTTCGTATCTTTTCGGACAAGGCATGCCTTGTCCCTACAGGCACGGTGGGTTTTTTCGTAGGGACGAGGCACGCCTCGTCCGCGCATTCGTGATTTTGTTTCGGTGACTTCCCATCTTTGTCAGCGGGCAAGACACGTCTAGTCCGTTGGTGTAGATCCGTTTCAGTTGACTCAATACCATACTGTATGGTATGTTTCGCATATCTAACGGATATGGGGACGATGGCACGTTACACAAAGTCAGATTGGCTGGAACGAGGACTCGAAGCACTGGTACGCAGTGGTGTTGAGGTGGTCACCATCGATGCGATGTGCCAGCAGCTTCAAGTGACGAAAGGTTCGTTTTACCACCACTTTCGCTCGCAGGAAGATTTTCAGGATGCACTGCTGCTGCATTGGGAGGAACACTACACCTCGGCGTTCATCGAATACAGTCAGCAAGGGACGACACCGACCGAACAACTGAATCGGCTTCAGGAAATCGTCGTCGAGACGTTCGGCACGCAGGAAAACGCCATTCGCGCCTGGGCGCAGACGGATGCGCGCGCCCGTCGTGTAGTCGAGCGTGTCGATGGGCGTCGTATCGCGTATCTCACGATGGTTCATACGGCGCTGCATGGGGATGCGCAGCGCGCGCGCACCTTCGCGCTGCTGCTCTACGCCACCCTGATCGGCGCGTCAGAGATCATTCCGCCCGCCACCCGCGAAGAACTATCCGCAATGTTTACTGCAATCGGTCGTATGAGTGCGATGAAGGAGCGCGAGTCATGACTTTCTTGAGACACCTGGAAGCAGCGCAGCCATTTTTCGACGGTGCGGATTATGTCGATCTCAAGGCTGTTGAGGCGAACGTTAGCCTGCGCGAGTTTCTCGCCGGATTTCTCTCGTACTACCCGTCGTGGATCAAGGCGCTCTATGCCATCCGCGCGGTCTTCGTCCGCCTGCTAGGGATGAAGCAGGAGGGTTTCCCGCGTGGTTGGAATCTGCGTCCCGAACAAGTGCGTTTTGAAACCGGCAAGCGCTGCACCATTTTCATCGTCGAGGCGGCGAAAGAGGGCGAATATTGGATGGGCAGCGCGAGCGACAGCCATCTGGCAGCGTATCTGGTGATCGCCGCTGAACCGCTGGCGAGCGGCGGCACACGGTTTCATGTCGGGACGACGGTCAAGTATCGCAATTGGGCAGGACCGGTGTACTTCTTTTTTGTCCGCCCGTTCCATCACATCGTCGTTCTGGCGATGATGCACGCGGGGGCGCGTTACCGCTCGGTAACAGTGGATCATGCTACAATTGCGGCAGAAAAAGTCTAGAGGACAGCCTCATGGTTGACATATTTCGGCAGAAAGTGTTGGCGGACGAATTTCTGCAAATGGCAGAAACCACGCAACCATCCGAGCTAATCAATGGGGAGATTATCATGTCGCCGCCACCCGTCACGCTGCATCAGCGCGTCAGTCGTAAAGCATTGTTCGTGCTGGATCGCGCCGTTCCGGGTGGGGAACTGTTCTATGCGCCGACCGGGGTCTATTTTGACGAGGAAAATATCCCTGAACCCGACCTGGTGTGGGTGGCGGAAAACAGCACCTGTCAGGTTGGCGAGAAGACCCTCATCGGCGCGCCCGACTTGATTGTGGAAATCTTCTCGCCCGGAACCACGCGGCGGGATCGTGACGAGAAGTATACGCTATACGAAAAGTACGGCGTGCGCGAGTACTGGATGATCGACCCGACAGAGTTATACGTCGAGGTTTACGTGCTGCGAGAAGGACAGTTTGTGCGGCAGGGGATCTACGGTCCCGGACAGACATTCACTTCGGAAATGCTGGGTGGCAAGTTGATCGTAGTTGATGAGATGCTGGGGTGAGTCATGCAAGACATTGCCGGATTTCTATCAAGCGTGCTCAAGTCGTATATCGATGCGCACGGAATCGACGGCGTTGTCGTTCCTGCTAGCATGCCCATGCGAATTGACGAGACACAGACATCGGAACCGGATTTGATGGTGCTGCTTGGAGACCATCGAGGTCGCCTGCGAGACACTGATATTGAGGGCATTGCCGACATTGTCGTTGAGATTGCGACGCATGAAACTGATGATCTTGCTTACGGGCATAAGCGTCTCCTGTACGAAGCGGCAGGCGTGCCAGAGTATTGGTTGATCGACACTGTTCGAAGGCGCGTACTCATTTTTCGGTTGGACGGAAAGTTCTATCGTGAGGTTGTAATAAAGGCTCCAGCACTCCTGGTGTCATCAGAATTGCATGAGTTCGCTCTCGATACTTCTCTTCTTTGGAACGATCAGTTACCGGATTTGTGCTCGATTTCACAAATCGTTGATCAAATGAAACAGTGAACTCGGACATGGCGCTCAAGACGAGAGGCTTACTCTTTTTACCACCTCCGACAGTCCTTATTGATGACTATCTCTTTCAGATCCGCTGGGCAACCACAAGCAACAACCCTCATGTATGGTGGCGCTCCGGTAATTTGCGTACCTCATTTATTGAGATCGGTATTGAGCATCCGTTTGGAGAAGTATCATCAATAACTCTGCTATTGGCAGACAGCCTTGCTTCGCCATCTCAGATTGAAAGCCTATACGGGACGAAGAACACACCTATTGAGAATGCGTCGCTTATTGCGGAACTTGGGAACATCGGCTCCCTTCCTGCATACGTTGACGATGTTGGCAATTTTACAGTCTCCCTCGAGGAACAACGATTCGCCATTCTACTTTCAGAGACTCCCATGCCAAGAATGTGCGTGGTAGGAGGAGATGTGCAGCTCTTTCTGGGTAACGATAACTGCCTGGAAGGAATAGTGATTGGGGGATTGACTGAGGAAGACTGCGCGCGTTTGCGAGCGACATTCGCGTGTCTAAAGGCATAAAAAAGGGGCTTGGCACGCCAAACCCCTACAATGTCATGTGTAGGGACGCCATTTATGGCGTCTATCAATGCCGCGTCTAGCCGCTCTACACCAGCAGCCGCTTGGGGTTCTCGATCAGCGCCTTGAACAACTGCATGAACTGCGCGCCTTCTGCGCCATCGCTCACGCGGTGATCGACGCTGAGGGTCACCTTCATACGATTGCCGACACCGAGCGTGCCGTCTTCGAGCACAATTGGCACCTTCTTCGCCGACGAAATCGCCAGGATGCCGCTCTCCGGTGGGTTGATGATTGCCGAGAAATGCTCGACATCATACGCACCCAGGTTGCTGACGGTGAAGGTGCTGCCCTGCACGTCATCCGGCTTGACTTTGCCCTCGCGCGCACGGGCGATCATCTCTTTGTTGCGTTTGGCGATGATTCCGAGCACCAGCTTATCCGCATCCTGCGCAACCACGTTGATCAAGCCATTCGGCACGGCGACCGCGATGCCAATGTTGATGCGCTTGTAGCGCACCAGCTTGTCTCCGTAGAAGTGCGTGTTCAGGTTCGGGAACTGCGCGACCGTGAGCGCCGCCGCCTTGATGATGAAATCGTTGATCGTGATCTTGTTGTCGTCTGGCTGCGTGGCGTTGATCTCGGCGCGCAGCGCCACGAGCGGCGCGGTGTCAATATCGACCGTGACATAGAAGTGCGGCACCTGCTGCTTGCTCAGGTTCATGCGCTGAGCGATGCGACCGCGCAGGCGTGTCAGGTCGATGATCTCGACATCAGCACTTGGCACGATATCGGGCCAGGTCTGACCGAGCGCCACGAACGCGGCGGGTGCCGATGCAGGCGCTGCGCTGGGTGGCGCGGGTGCGACCGCCGGAGCGACCCAATTTTCGATATCGGCTTTGGTGACACGCCCGCCAGGACCGCTGCCTTGCACGAGGCGGATGTCGATGCCGCGTTCCTCGGCGATACGGCGGGCAATCGGCGACGCCTTGACGCCGTCGGGGAAGCTGCCATCATCCTCGGCGGCGACGGGCAGCACAGGGGCGGGCGCAGCCGCAGCCGGTGCGCCGTTGCTCTTGGCGGCGGCGGGCGTGGGAGCAGTCGGCGCGGGAGAAGCGTTTTCTCCTGCCGCGCCGATGACGGCGATCGTGCTGCCGACGCGGACGGTCTCGCCGACGCTGCCGACCAGTTGAAGCACCGTGCCATCCACCCCTGCGGGCACTTCAATGGTCGCCTTGTCCGCTTCGACTTCGGCGATGATCTCGTCGGCTTTCACGCTGTCGCCAGGCTGCTTGAGCCAGTTGAGCAGCGTGCCTTCGGCAGAGTCCCCGCCGAGGCTGGGCAGCTTGATCTCTTGCGCCATTATAGTATCTCCTTCACGGCGTCCACGACTTTCTGAGCATTCGGGAGTGCCATCAACTCGATTTCGGCGGCAAACGGCAGCGGCACATCGAGCGCGCTGACGCGCTTGACCGGGGCGTCCATATAGTCGAACATTTTGTCCTGGATCTGCGCGGCGATCTCGCTGCCAAAGCTGAAGTGCGGCAGCGATTCTTCGACGACGACGCAGCGGTTGGTCTTCTTGAAGCTCTCGAAGACAATGCTCATATCGAGCGGGCGCAGCCAGCGCAGATCGACGACTGCCGCCCGTACACCGTCGCGTTCGAGCATCTTCGCCGCTTCCAGCGCCCAATCGACCCCGCGCCCGTAGGCGACAAGCGTCACATGGTCGCCGTCGCGCTTGAGGTCGCTCTTGCCAATCGGGACGAGGAACTCTTCGTCGTCCGGCACGGGACCTGGCTTGGGATACAGGGCGATGACTTCGGTGAAGAGCACGGGGTTGTCGTCGCGGATCGCCGCTTTCAACATGCCTTTGGCATCGCGCGCGTTTGAGGGGCAGCCAACATACAGACCAGGGAAGTGGGCGAAGATCGGTTCCGGCGTCTGCGAGTGGGAGGCGGTCGCCTGGTTGCCCCAACCGGTTGCGCAGCGCATCACCATCGGCACCTTCATCTGCCCGTCGAACATGTAGTGAATCTTCGCCGCGTGGTTGATGAGCTGATCCAGGGCGAGGAAGGCGAAGTTGATCGTCATGATCTCCGCCACCGGGCGCAGCCCAACCATCGCCGAGCCAATCGCCGCACCCGCAATCGCCATCTCACTGATCGGCGCATCCTTAACGCGGCGCGGTCCGAACTCATCCAGGAAACCGCGCGTGACCTTGTGCGTGCCGTTCCACTTGCCGACTTCCTGCCCCATGATATACACGCGCTCATCGCGGCGCATCTCTTCAAGGAGTGCGTTACGCACGGCGTCGCGCATCGAAATGTTTTTATCAGCCATGAATCAGTCCCGTTTGCCTTTCAGGGTGTAGACGAAGGCGAGGAAGCGCCCCCGCCCGCTGTGGATTACGCATAGATGTTGCTGAAGAGATCCGCGTAGGTTGGGTCCGGGCTTTCCAGCGCAAACTGGACAGACTCATCAACTTCGCGCAGTGCCTGCGCGTCAATCCGCTTGATTTCGTCGTCGATCCCCGCGCCAAAAGCATCATGCATCTGCTGTGCCAGCAGCTTAATGGGATCGCGATCCTGGAACTTCGCCATCTCATCCTTGCGTTCTTTGGCGACTTTGTCCGAAACGCCATGCCCTTCATAGCGATAAGTCATCGACTCGATCAGGATCGGTCCATGCTTGATGGCATATTCGCGCGCCTGAGTGATGGCGTCATAGACGACCGTCACGTCCATGCCATCAATGCGTCCGCCATCTTCCATGCCGTAGGCGATGGCACGCTTATGCAGCGCCACCTGTCCGGAGGCATCTTCGACCGCCGTGCCCATGCCGTAGAGGTTGTTCTCGATCAACCAGATCACGGGCAGTTTCCAGACGGCGCTCATGTTGAGCGCTTCATGGAAGTAGCCGTTGTTGGTGGCACCGTCGCCAATGAACGAGAGTGTCACCTCATCAAGATCCATGTAGCGCGCTTTCATGGCGATGCCGGTCGCAAGCGGCAGATGCCCGCCGACGATGGCGTAGCCGCCCCACATCCGGTGTTCCGCCGAGGCGATGTGCATCGAGCCGCCCTTGCCGCCGCTGACGCCCGTCTTCTTGCCGAACATCTCCGCCATGATGCGCTTGGGATCGACGCCGCGCGCAATGGCGATGCCGTGATCGCGGTAGGCGGTGATGACATGATCCTGCGGCTTGAGCGCGGCGAGTGCGCCGACGCCCGTCGCTTCCTGACCGTTGTAGACGTGCAGATAGACACCGCCGATGTGTCTGTCTTCCGGCTTGGGCGCGTGATAAATATCCAGGCTGCGTTCTTCAAAGTGGCGGATCAGCACCATCTGGTGATACCACTCCAACAGCTTCTCGCGGGGTAGGGTCATCGCTTGTGTTTCCATAGGCGTATCGGGTTCCTGTCGAGTGGCGCGTTTCGCCATAACTGCACACTTTAGAATCGTATGTGGCGAGTATACAAAAGAAAGATAAGTTTACCTTAAATCTAACCATCGATTCAAAAACGTCCTGTATGGGTAAAGGTACTTCGGTCAAACTGCCTATTCTTCACTGGTGAGTCGACGGGCGCGCGTTAAAATGAATGTGAGTGAAGTTCTTTTTTCGGATAATACTCTGAGGACAATGATGATCAAGCTGATTGCTTTTTTGAAGCGCAAGCCCGGCATGACGATGGAGGAATTCCGCGCCCGCTGGGTGCATGAGCACACCAAGATCTCCGGCAAGCTGCCCAACTGCAAGGGGTATCGCATCAACATCGCTGTTCCGACGCAGCCGGAAGGCGCGCCGGATTACGACGGTACAGCGGAGCTGTGGTGGGACAGCCTGGAAGAGATGGAGGTGGCGTTTGCCACAAAAATCGGTCAGGACGCGGGCGCGGATGGCGATGCGTTTACGATTCTGCGCACCCATCTCTATACCGAGGAATACATCGTCATCCCCGGTCCCCTGCCGGATACACGCACGCGCGGGTGAAGAATCTCAATCTCCCGCTTGACCCGCCGCTGCCAGTTTGGTGGGCTGTGGCGCGCGCGCAGCGCCTAGTTCTGGCAGCAGCAGCCCCAGCAGCGCGGCAATGGCGGTGACGATGGCGACCACTTCGAACGTGCTGGGCAAGCCGATACGGTCGGAGAGCGTGCCCAGCATCAGGCTGCCAACCGCACCGACGCTGAACAGGAAGCCCATCGTCAAGCCGGACGCGAAGCCTTTGCGCGCGGGCATCATGCGTTGCCCCTGCGCGATGATCAGGCTGTGTGATGCCCCGCTCAAACCGCCCGCCAGCCCGGCGATGATGAATGCCGCGATGCCGTCGCTAGCGGGCAGCAGCCAGAACATCGGTGCTGCCAGCAGCAGCGAGACGGCGATGACCACTTTGCCATTGTAACGCTCGGCAAGGCGGCTCGCGGCAATCGGCGTGAAGGCGCTGGTCAGCCAGAAGACGGTGACTGCCAAGCCATATGCCTCCGGCGACCAACCGCGTTCCGCGAACAGCAGCGCGATGAATGCCGCCGATGCCGGGGTCGATAGCGAACGCAGCCCGACGACCAACGCCAACAGGCTGATTTCTCGTTTAGGCAGGACGAGTTTCAGGCGTGTACGCTCTTCCTTTGGATGGTCGATGGCGTAGCCTTCGCGCGTGGGCAGCGTCTGGCGCATCCAAAGGTACGCCGGAATCGAGAGCGGGACGAACAACAACATCGGCAGCAGGGAGCCGCCTTCGCCGTTGACAAGCGAATGATCCAGCAGCCAGCCGATGATGACGGGCGCGACCGCGAAGCCGAACTGACCCGACATGAAGAACCAAGACAGTCCGCGCGCCGCGCGTTTGGCGCTGCCATCGGTGGCGTGCATGGTGCCGACGGGATGGAAAGCACCGCTGCCGAGCGCGCCCGTCACCAGCAGGACGAGCATGAGCCAGTAATTCTTGGTCGCCATGCCGGCAAAATAGCCAGCCATCAGGAACACAGGCAGCCAGATAACCCCGATCAGTGCAATGCGCCTGCCCCCGTCGCGGTCTGCCAGCCAGCCGAAGAATGGCTGACTGAGCGAGGCGCACAGGCTGTAGAGACCGAGTAACAAGCCAATTTCCGTCTTGGAAATCGTCATGAAGTGCGCGCTGATGAAGGTCAGGACAACCGCATTTAGCCCATTGAGAATGTCAACGGCAAAGTGAGCATAGGAAACCGCGCGCAGGGTAGTCATCTGGCGAAACATAAAGCGACCTTACAAGACTGAGGATTTCGCCATCATCCCCCGAATTACTGGGGGTGTCAAGAACCACCTCTGTTGTCTGGACAACAGAATTCGACTGTTGCCTCGCATACAGTGTGGGCATAGCCAGTGAGGATGAGAGGGGTCCATGATGTCTGTAAATGCACTTTCGCAAACGGGTGCGAGCGGGATGGCGCAGCCGATCACGCGGGGGATTATCGGCGGCTTGGCGAAGGACATGATCGCGGCGGCGGTGGTTCAGGTGCTGCGGTCGCGCGGATGACGCTACAATACGGATGATTTCGCTGGAGAGGATGATCGCGCGTGCAGAATGGTGTCCCCTTGCTCACCAATGGCTTGTCGCCGGATGAAGCGAGTCAAGTCTGTCGCGTGCTGCGCTACTCGCAGTATCCGCGCGGGGCGATCATCTTTCGCGCGGGTGAGCTTGCGCATGTGCTGTTCGTTGTTCTGGAAGGCGTCGTCAAGAAGACCTACAGCAACGCGCGGGGGGATGAGCAGGTGATGGGTGTTTACCAGAAGGGCGACATTTTGGGGCAGCTCTTTCTGGGTAAGTACCGCCATCGCATCGCCACTGCCATCGCCGTGACCGATGTCTCGCTTGCCGCGCTTGCGCGCAGCGATCTTGAGCAGTTATCGACGACGATCCCCCGTTTAAGCCTGAATATGATCCAGCATCTTGCGGACAGCCAGCGCGAGACGCTGGCGCGCCTGCACGCGGTGCGCCAGTTGAATGCGCGCTTTCGTCTGCTCGGCACGCTGCTAACGCTGGCGCGACAGTCGCAGGAGACCGAGCAGTTTTGGCACTGTCTGCCGCCGGGCATCACCCAGGCGGATGTCGCCAGTATCGCCGGATTGAACCGGACGACCGCTAACCTGCTCATCAATGAATTACGTCGGGAAGGGATGCTGGGTGGCGCAGGGCGGACGCTGACCGTCCATCGCGCCAGGGTCGAGGCGCTGCTGGTTGCCGAAGGCGTCGAGATTTTGGAGTGAACATACTTGAATCACTCCAAGAAACATGAATCTGGCGTCAATCGCGTCGTGGCGGTCAATTCATTATTGAACCGCCAGGACGCAAAGAACGCGAGGAAGAGAAGCAAAAGGGTAGTACGGAGTACAGGTATGAGAGGCAACGGTCTGGCTATCGTCATTTTTCTCCTATCGCTGCTGCTTGCCGCACCTTCAGCATCCGCGCAGAACTCGTGTGATGACCCTTTCGCAGGGGCATTCATTCGCTTCGACGCCAGCTTGTGGGAGCAGACGGATTTCTGCCAGCGTACGGTTGATTACGAGGACATCCTGTGGGGCGGCGTCCCGCCAGATGGTATCCCGCCCATTGATACGCCTTCATTCGAGAGCATCGCCGACGCTTCGACGTGGCTTCAGCCACAGTCGCCCGTCATTAAGCTGGAGATTGATGGCGAGGCGCGCGCTTACCCGCTCGCCATCCTGACTTGGCATGAGATTGTTAACGACACGCTGGCGGATGTACCCATCGCCGTTACATTCTGCCCGCTCTGCAACAGCGCCGTTGTCTTTGACCGCCGCGTCGGTGACGCTGTGCTGACCTTCGGCGTCAGTGGCAACCTGCGTAACAGCGATCTGGTCATGTGGGATCGGCAGACGCAGAGCTGGTGGCAGCAGTTGACGGGCGAGGGCATCGTCGGTGCTTACGCGGGGACGCAGCTCACGTTCCTGCCGTCGCTGGTGATCGGCTTTGGCGCGTTCGTTGAACAGTTCCCGGAGGGCGATGTGCTTTCGCGCGAGACGGGCGTCAGCCGCGATTACGGCGCGAATCCCTACGTGGGCTACGACTCGACGGAGCAGCCGTTCCTCTTTGACGGCGTGATCGATGCGCGCCTGCCTGCCACCGAGCATGTGCTGGCGGCGTACGTGGGCGAGGAGGCGGTCGCTTATCCGTTCCCAATTCTGCGCCAGCAGGGCGCGATCAACGACGTCATCGACGAGGTGCCGGTGGTGGCGGTCTGGCAGGGCGGCGTGACCAGCGCGCTCGACGCGCGCAGCATCGACGACTCGCGTGAGATCGGCTGGGCGGCACTTTACAGCCGCGAGGTTGATGGGCGCGCCCTGACGTTCACCTGGGAAGACGGCACGCTGCGCGATGTGGAGACCGGGACGACCTGGAACGCCTTCGGTGAGGCGCTCGACGGCGAGCTGGCGGGCGCGCGCTTGCAGCTCCAGATCGCCGCGCCGCACTTTTGGTTCGCGTGGGCGGCGTTTATGCCGGAGACGCGGATATATGGGAGTGATGAGTAGCGCGAACAGGTGATGAGACAAGCGGTGACAAAGGTGCAGGGACGAGGCACACCTCGTCCGCTCACTTATCTCGTTCTACTCCTCTGCCTGACCGCCAAAGGCGGCGACGACAGACGCGGCAAAGTTCAAATCGCCCAATTCACCCGCCACATCGAGATCGCGCTGGCGGCGGCTGCGCTTGTGCAGATATGACAGACGCATCAGGCGCAGCGCTTGTGCCTCGTCGCCCGGCTTGCGCAGGTAGAAGCTAATCCAGCCACTGTCCACGAGAAGATGATGCACCTGCGCCTGCCCGTCGGCGACGAGCGCTTCGCGCAGCTTTTTGGTGAAGGGAATATCGACCAGCCCGCTGTGGTGGACATGCCCGATTTCGACTTTGCCGAGGCTGAATTCCGTGCCGCCAAAGCGGTGCGGCTCCGGCGTGATGCCCTCCCAGGCAGAGACGGTGTCGATGATTTGCTGGACGAGGGGGTTCATGGCGATGCTCGCTTCTCAATCTTACGATAATACAAGGTATTGATGATTCAGATGCGAGCGTGGCGCATCGTCTTACGGGTCGAGGGGAAGGTGTACGCGCGCATCTTCAACGATCAGCGGCGCGTTTTGCGCCACGACATGTATGCACTCTTGAAGAACTGGTACTCGTCACCGCCCATCGACATGACGGACATCAGCGTGGCGATGATTTTGCTCGCAAGCGCGGTGACCGATTGGAAGACGGGTTCGTCATCTGAGTCGATCAACGCAAGGTCATACAGGACTTGCCAAGGTTTCTTTGCAGGGTAGAGTTTTTGCAAACTTCACAAATTAAGTTGTAATATTATAAATCTGTAATATTGACGGTACCTTTGTCAGGGGTTTTTTGCCTCTAGGCGTGGTCTATACTGTCGTCCTTAAGAATCAAGCTTCATTAATTCACCACTCTTTGATCGTTGCCGCTTCCATCCGAAACATAGTCTAAGTCTTGTTTTTGGTGCGCCGCGAAGACTAGCCCAATCAGGAGTGTCGTGATGGCTTCTATTTTTCCCAACACTCAAGCATCGCAGCCTGTATCACCATCGGTTTCAAGGAAGGTTCCTGACAATGGGTTAGGTGTCCTTCTCAGGACCTTGGCGCGCATTCCCCTTCTCGCGTTCGTTCTCACAACGGCATCATCATTGTCGATTGTCACGCTATGGGTGTTTTTTCAGGCGGGGTTGACCAATAGTTACGCCGACGGAATGGCACGCTTGCTGATTGCCCGCCGTGTCATCGATAGTCCGACGGCGGGTTTGGCGCAGCTCGGTGCCGTCTGGCCCCCGCTCACCCATATTCTCTCCCTTCCATTGATTTGGAACGACTTTCTCTACGAAACGGGCTTGGCATTGAGCATTCTGTCGATGCTTGCCTTCGTGCTCACCGCTTACTTTCTCTACAAGACGATTGAACTGCTGACGCAGGATCGGTGGAGCAGTGTCATCGGGGTTTTCATCTTCATGATGAATCCCAACATGCTCTTTATGCAGACCACGCCCATGACTGAGGTGCCGATGTACGCCAGTATTATGGCGGCGACCTACTTCCTCGTGCGTATGGCGAAGGCTCCAGAAAATCGCCTTTACATGTTGGGGTGCGGTATCTCGTTGGCGCTGGGTGCCCTCATCCGCTATGAACTTTGGATCATCTCGCTGATCTATGTTCCCTGCCTGTTGTACATCTATTTCAGGCATCGAATGAGCCTGGTACAGATCGAAGGGACGTTGGTCTATTGGGGATTCTGGGCATTCGCGGGTGCCGCAGCCTGGATGCTGTGGAACTGGTTGATCTTTGGCGATCCGCTCAACTTTCAGCGGGGCGAATATGCTTCGCCTGCGTTATGGGTATCGAGCGAGGATGCGGTGTATCGCAACCTCCCGGTCTCGTTTCTGTCGTATGCCTATGCCACTCTCTCCACCATCGGTCCCCTGGCTGTATTCGCGCCACTCGCTCTTGTCGTTTATCTATGGCAGACGCGCTTGCGCCCCGTCAGCATCCCTGTTCTGGCACTGGTCGCGCTCTTCCCGGCATTCGTCGCCATGCTCTATCTGGGACAGCGTCCGCTCCAGGTTCCAGAACTCACAGGTACGATGTACAACATCCGGTTTGCGCTGGTCATGGCACTGCCCATCGCCATCATCTTTGCCTATCTCACTCGCCATTCATGGCGGGCGAAGCTGGTGATGGTGCTGGTCATCCCGCTTGTCACGTACGCCCATCTCCAGATCTACGGCATCATTACCCTGAGCGACCCCATCAGCTACACCACGCAACCATTGGCTATCTCGGCGACCGAAGCTCGGGATTGGATGCTGGCAAATTATGATCAACGCCCGCTCCTGATGGAGTCATATGGCAACACGCCCATCCAGTTTGAGGCGCGGCTTCCTCTGGGTCTCCTCATCTATGAAGGCAGCTATCGGCTTTGGGATGCTGCGCTCGACGACCCTGCGCGGTATGCCGACTGGGTGTTGATGCGATACCGCGAGGAAGAGGGCAGCTCGGGTCTCGCAGGCGACTTATTGTTTCGGTTGCTGCGTGCTAAACCAGGATTTCGACAGGATTTTGAACTCGTTTTCCGAAACGTGTATTACGAGATCTACCGCAAACGCCCTGGACTACCGCCAGCCATCTCCTGGAACGAACAAGCACAAGTGCAAGGGGGCTGAAGCATGGTTAATCCTGTCTGGAATGTTCCGCCGGAAACGCCTATCGAGCTTAAGTCGTTACCGTCCAGCGCAAAGCATCAGTTGGGGCGATTCCAGAAGTGGGCGCTGCTGGCTCTGCTCATGCTTCCCGTTGCGCTCATGGTATTGGGGGTGCATCCTCTCCGCCTGATCATCGTGTTTATCGCGGGGGGCACGATCCTGTATTTCGTACAGATGGTCTTTAATGTCTTCCTGCTTGCCGAGTCGGAAGGCAAAGACGCCTTAATCGATGCCAAGACGATCGCGCGCCGCTTGGATCGCAGCCAGCTTCCCCGCTACGCGGCGATGGTTCCGCTCTATAAAGAGACCAGTGTGGTTGACGACCTCATTCGAAATCTTGCCGCGCTGGATTACCCGCAGGAGAAGCTGAAGATCATCCTGCTGCTGGAAGCCGACGACACGCCGATGGTCGAGCATGTCCAGTCGCGCGTGCTGCCGCCAAACTTCCACCTCCTGCTGGTCCCGCCTTCGCAGCCCCGCACGAAGCCGAAGGCGATGAACATCGGCTTGCAGCACGTCGATGCCGAATATCTGGTGGTCTACGATGCGGAAGACTGCCCCGACCCGGATCAGCTTCTGAAAGTGGTTGCCGCATTCCAAACGCTGCCATCCAACGTCGCCTGTGTTCAGGGGCTGTTGACGCATCATAACCCGCGCGAAAACATGCTGACGCGCTTCTTCGCGTCGGAGTACTCAAGCTGGTTCCGGCTTTATCTGCCGGGCTTGGCGCGCCATGACTGGCTGTTTATCCTGGGGGGCACCTCGAACCACTTCAAGGTGTCCGTGCTTCGTGAGGTGGGCGGATGGGACCCCTTTAACGTGACAGAAGATGCCGATCTGGGGGTGCGCCTGGTTCGGGCGGGTTACCAAATCAAGACGGTCAAGACCAATACCTGGGAAGAGGCGAACGGACACCTGTGGAGCTGGATTAAGCAGCGTTCGCGCTGGATCAAGGGCTACATGCAAACGTACCTGGCGCATATGCGCGACCCTTTCGCGCTGCTCCGCGAGTTGGGTTGGCAGCGCTTTTTCGTCTTCCAGATGATGTTCGGTGTCGCGGCGTTGACGAACCTGCTAAACCCGCTCTTCTGGGTGCTGACCGCCGTCTACTTTCTGACGCGCTCGACCTTTATCGAAAGTCTATTCCCCGGTCCCATCCTGTACCTGGGCGCGTTGGCGATGTTGGCGGGCAACTTCCTGGCGATCTACATCAGCCTGACGGGCGCATTCGTGCAGCGCGAATATGGCACCATCAAGTGGATGCTGCTCACACCCGCATACTGGTTTCTGATGAGTATTGCCGCGTGGCGCGCCCTCAATCAGCTCATCTTCAACCCGCACTACTGGGATAAGACGATGCATGGCAGCGCCAAGTCGGGTCAGAAAAGTATGGCAGGGGCGGGCGACTGATCACGCCCAGCCCAGGCTCTTTTTGACCGCTTTCTTCCAGCCGCGATAAAGCCTGGCGCGTTCTTTGGCAGCCATCTGCGGTTTCCAGCGCGCGTCTTCGCCCCAGTTCCTGCGCAGGTCGCTCTCGCCTGCCCAGTAGCCGACTGCCACGCCTGCCGCGTATGCTGCGCCGAGCGCCGTCGTCTCGCTGACGCGCGGGCGCACGACTGGCACACCCAGGATGTCCGCCTGGAACTGCATCAGCAGATTGTTGCGCGTCATGCCGCCATCGACTTTGAGCGTCTTCAGGCGTACCCCGCTGTCCTTGCGCATGGCGTCCAGCACCTCGCGCGTCTGGTAGGCGGTCGCTTCGAGCGCGGCGCGGGCGATATGCCCCTTATTGATGAAGCGCGTCATGCCGACAATGGTGCCGCGCGCATCCATGCGCCAATAGGGGGCAAATAAGCCCGAAAATGCCGGAACAAAATAGATGCCACCGTTGTCTTCGACCGATTTCGCCAGATCTTCGATCTCGACTGTGTTGCGGATGATGCCGAGGTTATCGCGCAGCCACTGCACGAGCGACCCGGTGACGGCGATGCTGCCTTCCAGCGCGTAGACGGCGGGCGCACTGCCGATCTTGTAGCCGAGGGTGGTCAGCAAGCCGCATTTGGATTGGATCGCCTGCGTGCCGGTGTTGATGAGCATGAAGTTGCCCGTGCCGTAGGTGTTCTTCGCCTCGCCAGCGGAGAAACAGGTCTGCCCGTAGAGCGCCGCCTGCTGGTCGCCCAGGATGCCTGTGAGCGGCACCTCGCCGCCGGAGAGCTTCGCCACGCCGTAGGGCGTCGGGTCGCTCGACGGGCGAATCTCCGGCAGCATGGCGCGCGGGATCTTGAGCAGCTTGAGCAGCTCGCTGTCCCAATCGAGCGTGTGGAGGTTCATCAGCAGTGTGCGGCTGGCGTTGGTCACGTCGGTAACGTGCGCTGCGCCGTTGGTCAGCTTCCAGACCAGCCAGGTATCGATGGTGCCGAAGAGCGCATCGCCCTTGTCGGCATCCGCGCGCAGCCCTTCGACATTTTCGAGCAGCCAGATCAGCTTGGTGGCGGAGAAGTAGGTCGAGATCGGCAGCCCGACTTTTTCGCGGAAGCGGTCCGCGCCGCCGTCCGCCGAAAGGCGCGCGACGATATCCGAGGTGCGCGTGTCCTGCCAGACGATGGCGTTATGGTAGGGTTGCCCGGTCCTTTTGTTCCAGACGACGGTTGTCTCGCGCTGGTTGGTGATGCCGAGTGCGGCGAGGTCGCGCGGGCTGGCGTTCGCTTTGGCGAGCGCGCCCTCGATCACCTCCTGCACGCGCGCCCAGATTTCGAGCGCATCATGCTCGACCCAGCCCGCGCGCGGCAGAATCTGGCGGTGTTCTTCCTGCTCGACGGCGATTACGTTACTTTCGCGGTCGAAGATCATACAGCGGCTGGAGGTTGTGCCCTGGTCGATGGCGGCGACATATTTGGACATAAGGGGCTCCTGGGGACGTTCAACGTTCAAAGTAGAAAGTTAAAAGTAGTGTCATTGCGGCGGAGTATACTGCAAGAACGCACAGAGAGGAGACACTATCGTGCCTGAAGCAGTCGAAATTCCCCTGTCTATCGTGCTTACCCAACAACCCTTGTGCGCGCCCGATGCGCGCTTCGGCTTACAGGACAAAGCGCAGCAGGTGCAGTCCGGCGCGCCGGGCGTGGATGGCAGCCTGATCTACACCTTTACGCTCAAGGTGGTTCGCAAGGAGGATGGGACGCTCGATTTTTGTGGCGACTATGTGCATGGCAAGGCGGGCGAGCGGTTTCTATACCTGAGTCACGGACTGCCGGGGGCGGAATGGATACAGCGCTGGAAGCTGATGCTCGACAGCCTGCCGATTGAATTCCTCGATGGCAAGCGCGGGGTAGAGGCGCGGATCAGCGAATTGCGCGGCACACGCCCGCCAGTGGAATGGCGACCCATGCTCTGAAACGCAAAAAACGCCGGGCAGCGACCGCCCGGCGTTTGCATCATCTGCGAGGTTGTGGCGAGAGATTACAGGCGTGAGCGCTCCACCGTGCGCACGCGACGAACCGAGCCGCTTGACCCAAAGATAATGCGAATGAGCGTCGCGATCAGCCAACCCAATCCGATGTAGACGACTCCAGCGACCAATGTAGACCACTCGATGACGATGCCTTCCTGCGCGGCGGTGGGTGGGAACAGGCTGGCAAAAGGCGCGACCAGCGGGTTGGTCAGTCCGAAGACAATGTTGGCGAAAGCATTCGCCTCGTTCGCGCCGATCAGTTGCAGGAAGAAGCGTACTGCAATGAGGAGCACGATGATGGTGGTGATGAACGCGATGATCTGGATGATGCGCGAAACCACAGTCGAGCGCGTAGAAGGCGTGACTTCCGTACGCTGCTGTCGGCGTTCGTACCCTTCATCCTCGACAATCTCGACATGCTCTTTGCGTTCCAGGCTCATGACCTGCCCTTTCTGATGAGCAGAATAGTTGCCCATACATGCGTCATCATGAAGTAAGGGGCGCCCCTCACCACGGTTGTGATGGGTGATTGTGGGATAGGTCAGGTGGGTGGTTCAGTGTTGATGTGCAACTTATGGGTATATGGCTAGCAATCATGGCAGACCAGTGGAATCTTTAGTGTCAGTTGTATCTTTTATGAGCATGAAAACGTGGGCGAGATGTAGAAGCGACCGTAATCATCCACTATAGTAAGGCAATTGAAAAATTGTACTCACTCCATCGCCCCTGAAACTTAAAGCAACCGAGTAAGTTCCAGACAAACTTGGAAGTTCAGTGTTATTGCTGGGGTATTCAAGTATCACAAAAGAATTATCAGCTCGAATTTCCGGAAACGGTTTGGTTGCTTCATCCTTAAACATCCATTTCGGCAAGCTGGCAATACGTGTGGCTAACTGTAGAAGCAAGGCATCAGATGTCGTGTCAACTTCACTGTTGGTAGGCTGTGGTTGCACTTGCCAAACTACATCAGCAATTATTTCTGAGACTGCAAAGACGAGCCAGAAATTGAAACGTAAATCTCGAAAGAAAGAAAATGCCGTGTGCATTCCCTGATAAGTTGGATGAACATCAGGATGTGTCCCAATCGCACCAGTTGTATCGACGTGTTCAACGAAGTAACCGGGGATCGCTATCGTATCGTTAAATAGGGCTAATCCTCGTAAGGAACCTTGACAGTGCTTTATGTGGTTCTCGATTGTTGCTATGTGGTCACGATATGGTTGCGTTAATTGCAGTGCATTCGCGACTATTGGGATTTTTTGCACCTGCTTCCAGTCCTGTTCATACAAACACAGTATCAAATTGCGACAGTCATCGAAATGCCGCATCAGATCTCGCATCAACTTTTCCTGCCTCAGTGTAAGCTCGATGTCCCAGCCTATTACTGGGGGGATTTCTCTAAAGGGCTTACTCACCAGTATTCGTTCAAGTTCATCCAGTACACTTTCAAAACCTTCCCAGATGTCATTCAGTGATCGACCATAAATTCCTAATGGATGCCGAAGCGTCCGCTGCTGATGAAAGTAGTTAGCATCTCGACGAAACGCTAAAGTTTCGTATGCACGGGGCTGAATAGATGAATTGGTACTTCTGGTAATTCTCATTCTGCTATCCCTAACCCCAAGGGCATAACCATTCAATGCCCTTTCAGCTATTTCCCCAACATCCTCTCAAACCGCTCATACGCCTCGTCCCACCTGTCCCCATCTTTCGGCTCGTAGCGCGTGATGGTCTGCGTCGCCCGCACCACCTCGCGCGCCTGCGCCAGGTCGCGCAGCTCGCCGCGCGCGATGAGCTGCACAAGCGCATTGCCGAGCGTCGTCGCCTCGGTCGGTCCCGCCAGCACCACGCGCCCCGTCGCGTCCGCCGTCATCTGGTTGAGCAGCGGGTTCTGCGCGCCGCCACCGACGACGTGGATCACGTCCACAGGCTGCCCGCTCGCCTCGACCAGCTGCTCGACGACCACACGATACTTGAGCGCCAGGCTCTCCAGCACGCAGCGGATGACTTCACCCTGGCTTTGCGGCACTGCCTGCCCGGTCCTGGCGCACCAATCGCGGATGCGCCCCGGCATATCGCCCGGCGTGAAGAAGACCGAGTCGTCCGGGTCGATCCACGAGCGCAGCGGCGCTGCCTTCTCGGCGGCTGCCATCAAACCCGCGTAATCGACTGCCTCTCCCGCCGCTGCCCAAGCCGCGCGGCACTGCTGGATGATCCACAAGCCCATCACCATCTTGAGCGGGCGGTACGTCCCGAATGCGCCGCCTTCGCTCGTCAGATTGGCGCGCTGTGCGGCATCGTTGAGCAGCGGCGCGTGCGTTTCGACGCCGAACAGCGACCATGTGCCGCTGCTGATATAGGCGTAATTTGGCGTCTCGGCGGGCACGCTGACGACCGCGCTGCCTGTGTCATGGCTGGCGACAGCGAAGACGGGCACGCCGTGATGCGTGCCGATCTGCGCGCCGGGCTGGACGACGCGCGGGAAGATGCCCGTCGGAATATCCAGCGCATCGAGCGTTTCGCGATCCCAGTCGCCCTTGAGCGGGTTGTAGCACTGCGTCGTCGTCGTGTGGGTGAACTCGGACGCGATTTCGCCCGTCAGCCAGAAGTTGATCAGGTTGGGCATCGTCAGCAGCGTCTCGGCGGCGGCGAGCTGCCAGGGCTGCTGCTGGCGGATGGCGGCGAGCTGGTAGAGGGAGTTGATGACGTAGAAACCGATGCCGCCGCTGCGCTCCCAAAGGGTCGCCTTGGGCACGCGCTCGAAGACCCACTCCATCATGCCTTCGGTGCGGCGGTCGCGCATATGTACCGGGTTGGCGACCAGCGCGCCGCGCGCGTCGAGCAGCCCAAAATCGACGCCGAAGGATGCCACGCCGATGCCGTCGGCTGCCTCGCGGCGCGCCAGGGTGATGCCGTGCTCGATCTCATGCCACAGGCGCAGGACATCCCAGTAGAGGGTGCCGTGCGCGGTGACGGGGTTGTTGGGGAAGCGGTGGACTTCCTCGCTCGTCAGGCGCGCGCCGTCGAAGCGCACGCGCATGATGCGCCCGGATTCGTTGCCCAAATCGACTGCAAGAAGGGTGGTCATCGAAAACTCCTTATGCCATCCCCGGCACCACCGCCAGCTTGATCGCCTCGCTGCGCTTCATGCGCATCAAGCCGTCTTCGACCTGCGAAAGCGGGATTTTTCCATCCAGCATCGGCGCCACATCCACCGTGCCGTTCGCCAGCGCCTGCACCGCCAGCTCGACCGTGCGCGGGGTGAGATGGAAGACACCCTTCATCGTGATCTCGCCGTAATGCAGGTGTGTCGCGTCAAAGCTGACCTGCGTGCCGCCCGCCAGCCCACTGAACTGCACGACCGTGCCGCCCTTGCGCGCCATGAGCAGCGCCTGCGACCACGTTTCGGCATTGCCCGCCGCCTCGATGACGACATCCGCGCCATAGCCGCCCGTTTGCTCTTTCACAAAGGCGATGGCGTCGCCGTCGTTAGTGCTGAAGGTGATGTCCGCGCCGAGTAGCTTCGCCCGCTCCAGACGCCCCGCCGCGCGCCCGACCACGATCACGCGTGCCGCACCCGCCGCCTTTGCCAACTGAATCTGCATCAAGCCCTGCGCGCCGGGTCCGATGATGGCGACTGTATCGCCCAGGCGGATGTTGGCGTTGACGATGCACATCACGGCGCACGCCAGCGGTTCGACGAACGAGGCATGTTCAAACGGCACATTGTCTGGCTTGATGTGCAGGTTCTGCGCGACGATGGGCGCGGTGATGCGGAAGTATTCGGCGTACGAGCCGAAGTTGAAGGCGTCTTCCAGATGGATGCACAACTGCGGCGATCCACGCTTACAGTAGTAGCAGTGGTTGCAGGGCGCGCTGTTGGCACCCGTCACGGCGTCGCCTTCCTTGAAGCGCGTCACGCCCGCCCCAACCGCGACGATAACCCCGCTGTACTCATGCCCGAACGGCATCGGCGGGCGGAACAGACGATGCCCGCGCAGAAAGCCCTTGAGGTCAGTGCCGCAGGTGGTCGCCGATTCGACTTTGATGACGACTTCGCCCGCGCCCGGTTCGGGGATGGCGACTTCGCGTTGTTCAAGCTTGCCGGGTTCGAGGAAGAAAACGCCTTGCATCGTGCGGGACATGGGAACAATCCTGACTTCTGGATACTGTGGGCGGAAGATGCGTATACGCTACCTGAAAACGAGGGGAAGAGCAATAAGCGGAGCAGGATTATTCAACACGGAGGAACGAAGATAAAGGAGGATCACGGAGAGGGAGGAACCCATGCATCTCTTCCCTCCGTGTCCTCCTCTTCTCGCCGCTCCTCCGTGTTTCAAGGCATCTGTTCATCCCCCCGGCGTCGGGGTGCGGACGACGAGCGTTGAGCCTGGCGGAGGGGTGGCGGTTGGCTCTGCCGTGCCGTCGTCGGGCGTGGCGGTCGCGTCGCGGTGGATCGAGACGCCAGCGGTTGGCGCGGCATCGGCGGTTCCCTCCGCGGTCGCGGTTGGCGTAGGCAGCGGCAGGGCTGCCGTGAGCGGCTGATTTTGCAGCACGACAAACGCCGCCAGCAGCGCCGCCGCGATGAGCAGCGCCACCCAGACCAGCGGGTTGATTCCGCGCGGCTTGCCCGTCTCGATCACGCAGATCGTGACGTTGTCGCGCGCGCCGCGTTCATAGACGCGCTCGACCAGCAGATCGACCGCTTTCTTCGCGTCGTGCGCGCTGACGGTGCGCGCGATCTCGTCTTTTTCGACCAATCCCCATAAGCCGTCCGAGCAGATCAGCAGCTTGTCGCCCCGCTTGAGAGTCCGTTCGTAGATGTTCGGCAGGATCGGCTGCGGCTGACCCAGGTAGGAGGTGAGCTTGGCACGCTTGGGGTCGCCTTTGGGATCGACATAGGTCTGATCCGCCGTCACCTGCTCGAATTCGCCGTTGTGATGGCGATAGACGCGGCTGTCGCCCACGTTAAAGATCAGCGTCCGCCCATTAGGGAGGATCAGCACACCTGCCACCGTCGTGCCGAGCGTATCGACCTTGAGGACGCGCGCCCGCGCCCGCACGGCATCCTGGGCATCCTGGATGGCGGCGACGATCCGCTCGCGCGGCTCATCGTCTTCCAGTTCGGCGTCATAGTAGGTGTCGATCAGCGTCTTGACCGCCCACTCGCTCGCCTGCTCGCCGCCGCCGATGCTGCCAATGCCATCGGCGATGACGAACAGCGATCCCAGGTCACGCTCGCGCTTATCGCCGCCATTGGGGGTGTGCGCCCCGAACGAGTCTTCGTTCCGAGGGCGCTTCAGCCCGATTTCACAGCGATGGGCAAAAACCGGGCGCTCAAAATTGTCTGCCATAGCTGACTTCTCCAGGTGCCATCAGAATCTGTAAAACCAATGTTCGCCATCGTTCAACGGACGCCATTCCTGGCATCCGTTGCATGGAACACTCCGATCATTGGTGGGCTAGAACACCTGGGTACGGTCGTCGCTTTCCCCCATCTCGACGATCAACTCGGTTGATGTGCCGATCTTGATGGTCATCCCGTTACGCAGGGCGACGGTCGCGTTGGGTGCAAGGCGCTGGTCATTCACGATCGTGCCGTTGCCGCTGCCTTGATCCTGGATGAGGTAGTTCGTCCCATCATAGGTGATGAGGGCGTGACTGCGCGAAACGCTCTTATCGCCCGCAAAGTTGAGGCTGGAGCCACTGCGCCCGATGCTGAAGGGCGGGACAATGCTGACGCGCTGCCCCTGGAGACCGGTCTCGGCGGCGGCACGGGCGATATACAGGCTGGCAGCGGTCGCGCTCGCACCGGTCATGCCGATGATCTGCGTCGCGTCGCCGTCGGCAGCCGCTGGCTTGGCGGCTGCGGCGGGCGCGCGCGGAATGCTGATGACGCCCGTCTGCCCCGCTTCGGGCAGTGCGCTACCCCAGCTATCCGGCTTACGATTGCGCCCGCGCAGCAGTGCGAAGAACAAGCCGAGCAGCGCCAGGACGACGACGACCACGCCAATCGCCAGCGGCGGATTCTGGCTAATGGCAGCCTGCGCCTGTTCGACAAACGACGGCATAGGTGTTGGGGTCGGGGTGGGCGGCGGAGTCCAGTCGATTTCAATGTCCGACTCGGTGATCGGCTGATTGTTGGCGTCGAGCGCCGTCACCTCGATGACATACGAGCCAACTGGTAGATCTCTGCTTGAGAACTGCACGCGGTCGTAGGGCGGCAGGTCGAAGGTGGTGAATTCGCTGACGAGGATGCCGTTCTCGCTGTTGACGATCCGCACGATGTAGCCTTCAATCTGCGATTCGTTCTGGACATCGACCGAGATGGTGAACAGCTCGGTCGTCGGGTCCCAGTTGATCGTCGAGAGGTTGGCGAGCACCTGCGGCGTGGGCGTGAGGATCAGGACGTACTCGAAGCTGGTTTCCGCTTCGGCGATTTCCCCCGTGTCGCTTTCGACCGTCAGGCGGACATCATATTCGCCCGGTTCCAGCGTCGGCAGCGGTATCTCTATCTGCTGTGCGAGGTCGGGCGTGTAGGTGCCCTGGAGAAGATTGGTCGCGCGGTTGACGACCGTGATCTCCAGATTGCGAATGCGCTGTGTGCCGCGCGTCGTCAGGTTGAGTGTGAGCAGCTTTTCTTCGGTGTCGAATTCGAGGCTGGAGACGCTGATGGCAATCGGGATCGGCGTCGCGGTCGGCGTCGCAGTTGGGCGAACGATGGCGAAATCGCCAGAACGACGTGCGATGACATTGCCGGTCGCGTTCAGGGCATTCACCACGATCTCGATGTCACCACCGGGCAGCCCCTCGGTCGAAAGCTGGACGATCTGTGTTGGCGCGTCGTCCGCTTCTTCCATGCGCTCGACCAGCAGCACACCTGTCGAAGCGTTATTGACCAGGATGCGGTACTGGCTGACCGGAGTATCGCCTTCGCGGCGCAGTTCAAACTGCATCAGTTCCTCGTCAATGTTGACGGTGAAGGCGTCGATGAAGACTTCGACGGGGCGGAGCGTCGGCGTGGGCGTCGGCAGCGCCACGCCGAACGCCTCTTCCACACGGGCGACCACGTTGCCACGCGCGTCGAGCGCGCTGGCGATGATTTCGATGTCGCCTCGGATGCGATCCGTCAGCGGGAATTCGACGACTTCGACCGGGGTATCCCCAATCGTGATGATGCGCTGTTCCAGGATAGCGTTGGTTCCGCCATCGGCGATCTGGACGCGAATCTGCGTGAACGGCACCTGACCCGTGCGGCGGATTTCAAACGTCAGTGTTTCCGCAGTGTTGTTGACGGCGAACGATTCAATGAAGAGCTGGACAGGCGTCGGCGTCGGCGTAGAAGTCGCCGTCGGCGTCGCGGTCGGGTTGGGCGTCGCCGTCGGCAGGAAGCAGTCTGTCTCCAGCGTGAACTGCGTCACGTCCGGCTGCAAGGGGCTGCCGGTATTGACGATCAGCGTCGCGGTGCGCGCGCCGCCTTCGCTGCACACGCGCGCCTGGACGAGCAGTTGGCTGCGCAGACTGTTGACGATTTGCAGGAACAGATCATTGAGCACAGACTGCTCGCCGATGGCGGATAAGCCGCCCGTGGCGTCGGCGAAGTTGCGCAGTTCGGTCTCGTTGATGTTGCGGTCGCCGCGCAGCCCGATGGTGTAGATCGGGATCGGCTGGCGCGAGCCGGTTGCCAGATCGATGACTTCGCTATCCGTCTTCTGGCTGCAGCGGTCGCCTCGTCCGGCGGTGATTTCGTCGCGTCCGTCGGTGAAGACGATCAGCGCGCGGCGGGCGGGGTTGGGCGCGTTGTTCAACAGTTCCAAGCCCTGGAACATGGCGTCATAAAGGCAAGTGCCGGAGTTGCGCACGGACGAGGTCTGGTTAATTGCCTGCGTAACCAACCCTCTGTCGGTTGTGAAGCCCTGGAGCAGATCGATCTGCTGGTTGAAGCGGATGACCGAAATCTGTGCGTCCGAAGGCATGTTATTGATGGCGCTGTTTGCTGCCGCTTGCATCACGGCGCTGACGGGTCCCATGCTGCCGCTGGCATCAAGGACGAGAGTGATATAAAAGGGAATATTTGGCGTCGTCACGCCCAGGATTTCGACTGGCGCGTTGTTATCGAGCGAGATGCTCACCTCGTCGATTTCGGGATTGAGAAGCGCCTGACCGGTGTTGTTCAGGACAGTGAAGAAGAGGTCGAGTTGCTGCGTATCGGTTTCGCTGACGGACGTGTAGTTGATGATGACACGTTGGGCGTTGTTCTGTGCCAGCGCACTTCCGAAGACGAGCGCGAGGATGAACATCGTCAACGGCAAAACGAATACGAATCGCGCAAATCTTGCCATAAACATTCTGCCCTTTTTGAAAGCTGCGGAGCGAGACCGCGAAATGACCTGAAACCAATTATATGCGGGAAGTGGTCGTGCGCAATTGAGCGAGTCATTGACGTTGCAAATTTTTCGCGATCTGGGTGCCCCGATTGTTGGGGTTTTGAAACGTTGTAGAAGTTTTCCGGAAAATCCACATATAGTGTGCATATCGGAAAACGCAATGCGTTTTGAAGCCCCTTCACCCTTACTCTGTCTCTGAAAGGATGACTCTCATGGCTTACACAGTTCAATGTGACTACGACCAGTTGAATGGGATCGTGCAGCGGTTCAACGATGGGTCGGAGTCCGCCCGCGCCACCTACGATAAGGTGTTGGCGCAGATGGAAGTCCTGCGCGGCGGTGCATGGATCGGTCCCAACGCGGACAAATTCTACGAAATCATGGAGAACGACTGGCTGCCCGCGATGGATCGCCTCACCAAGTCCATGGCAAGTGCTGCTGAAACCGTCGAGCAAATCCAGAAGATCATTAAGGATGCTGACGACCAGAACAAGTCGTACTTCCCCACCTAATTCATCTCGTTACCCTGAACACTTGACCTCATAAGGAGCTTACGATGGCAGACAATATCCTGAAGATGGAATACCCCGAAGCGGATCAGATGGTTCAGATTCTGAACGAAGCCGCGACGAACTACGGGGACATCGTGACCGAATTGGAAGGCATCGCGACCGCGCTCGAAGGCGGCGCTTTGCTCGGCAAGGCGGGCGATGCACTGGCGGCGGGCATCCGTCGTTCGGCAGTCGGCAAGATCAACGAGTTGATCGCCGCGCTCACCGATGGCGCGCGCTACGTCAACATGGAGAAGGAAGACATGCAGGCTGCCGAGAAGAAGTCGGCGGGTTTGTTCTAGGCTTGCCCTGGCTCAACAGATAACCTGAAATCACAACACGGAGAAAAAGCAGATGTTCAGTTTCATTTCCGACGCGGTTGAGGGCGTCCTCAACCAGATTTTGAACCAGGGCAAGGTTGTTCAGGATGCGGTCGAATCGCCCGTCAACGCCCTGCTCGGTACCATCATGGGTGGCGCATGGGAAGGTGAAGACGCCGACGCAATGGCGAACGAAATCACCTCGGTCGTCCTGCCGATGGTCGCCGACCTGATCGCTGCCATCTTTGGCATGAGCAGCGGCATCACCCAGTCGGCAGACAACATCAAGAACGCAGACAATCAGGCGCTCGGCATCGTCGAAGACCTGGTTGGTATCTTCCAGGGAATTTTCTAAGGAGTGATGAGTAACGAGTAATGCGTAATGAGTTCAGCCCCTGTATGACGGCGACGTGACTCATCACTCATTCCTCATCACTCATTCCTGTTCTCTCAATTCGCAACGCATTTTGACGATTAACTCTGAGAGGAAACGAACATGGCAACGACATTCATGGACACCGACAAGATGAAGAACGTGTCCAACGGCTTTGAAGGGGTTTCGAACACGCTGAAGGCGGTCAGCATGGCGCTTCAGGCGGCGATGTACGCGCTCAAGTTCGCGTCGTTCATCAGCTTCGGCGCGACGGCATGGATGGAACGATGGGTTTCCAATCTTCAGCCGAAGGTCGAGAACCTGGCGAAGAAGACTGGCGAGATCAGCGACGACATCGATACGGCGATTGCCAACCACCAGGCGGCGTCGCAATCGGGCAACAGCTTCTAGCGCGTAGCGCGCAGCCTGCGCTGTAGGGGCGACCTATGGGTCGCCCCTACGGATTCCTAGACCTGTACCAACGCCCCCAAGAGCAGCGCGATCAGCACGAATATCACACAACCTACGATGACCGGGACGCTCCAGTCGGCAAAGCGCTTCATGAACGTCCGCTTGGGCGCTGGGATTGCGCCGAAGATCTGCGTCACCTGCTTGCCGAATTCGACGACGGATTGCGGGCGGTTGGCGGGGCTGCGATGGGTCGCGCTTTCGATCAGCTCCTGCACCTTGACTGCCTGCGGGATGTCGCGGCGTTCGGCGCGGGGGATTCCGCTGCGTTTGACCTGCGCTCGAATTTCCTCGTCGGCGCGCAGGCGATAGGCATAGGCGGGTGCGCCGGACAGCATTTCGTGGAAGAGCAGTCCCAGCCCGTACACATCGGCAGATTCGCCGACGTTCGACCCACGTTCCAGCAGCTCTGGTGCCAGATACGCGGGCATGACATGCCGCAGCGCCCGACCTTGCACTTCGGGAGTCGTGTTCTGTGGCTTGAGGATCAAGCCGAGATCGAGCAGCACGGGGATCGGCGTCGCGTTTTCGTCTTCGTAAATCATGATCACATCGGGGCACACGTTGAGGCTCAACCCACCCTCGTGTTTGTAGAGGTAGCTCAAGCCCTGGGCGATGCCCGTCATGATCCAGGCGGTGTGCTGATACCAGGGCTGCGGGTTCTTCATGAGCGTATCGCGCAGGAATTCGCCCGTGATGTGCTGGAAGACTTCGTAGTATTTGGTCTCATTGCGGAAAACGGCTTTGCCATAGCTGTGATCGCGCAGATTGCCCTGGCGGTAGGCGGGCAGTAAGACAGGCAGATTGGTCTGACTCGCCTTCGCCAGCCGTGCCAGCAGCGCTGCTTCTGCCTTCAGCCCTTCTTCGTGACCGACATGCGCGACCTTGAGCAGGATCAACTGCTCATCGCGTTCCGCCTCGTATACGGCGGCGGTACGAAAGAGCCGCAGCAGGCGCAATACTTTGATGTCGCCCAGAAATTCACCGTAATCGAGCACGACTGGAATATTGCCTGCCGGGCAGTCGGTCTGTTCGCACCATAGGTTGCCATCGGTGGACATCTGACCGCACAAGGTACAAATAAGCTTCATGAGGAAAAACGCTCCTTGTCGCGTCGGCGCTGGTTATCACTATAGCACGGAACAGAGCAACGAGTAACGAAGGATGAAGAGTGCGTGGTGCGAAGTGCGCGGTGCGAACAAGCAAAGCAGTGTCGTGCAAGGATGGTGCGCGCGGCGCGGGCACTGAGGAAGTTCATAATCGGAGTTTCGCCTTCTGCATTTTCGCACTTCGCACCACGCACTTCGCACTCTCATCGGTTGTGCCATCGCATATTCCCCCTATAATGGATTCTGTGCGCCATTTTTATTGCCTCCGAAGGGGTTCATCGTGGCAGAACCTAAAGGTTATGTAGATCGCCCGCCGCGCATACAGCCGGTATTGCCGATGGGCGAGGTCGAAATTCCGCAGGCTCCCAAGCGGCGGGAGCGCAGCAATATGGCGGTACGCCAGGCGATGCTCCCGCTGATCACTGTCATCGGTTATGTGATGGTGAGCGTGTTCGGGCAGGGGCGTAACCTGCTGATGATTGTGCCGATGGGTCTATCGGTTGTCATCACCAGTATTTTCGCCTTCCAGCAGTATCGCGCTGAACTGCGCAAGCAGGAAGAAGAGGAAAAAGAATACGAACTGCTGCTGGCGGAACTCCGCAAAGACATGATTAATTCTCATGACATGCAGCGAAACTTTTATTATCACAATTACCCCGATCCAGAGCGTGTTCTGCGCATTGATGGCTCGAACATCGACAGCCGCTCTGGCAGCCGCTTGTGGGAGCGGCGCAGCGGCGATGATGACTTCTGCGCGCTGCGCATCGGCATCAGCTCGCGCCCATCGACCATCGTCTACAAGACGCAGAACGCGGGCAACGCCTCCGACGACGAGCAGCCACTGCACCGCGATGCTCGTAAGCTGGCGGAAGAATCGAAGGTGATCTTCGACGTCCCCGTGCTGCTCTCGATGTTCGGAAGACTGAATGACGCGGGCGAGCAGGAAGAGGAAGAAGAGGAAGCACCGCCCGCCGAACAGCATCACGCCGTCGGCATCGTCGGCGACTCCAGCGACCTCTATCCCTTCATTCGTTCGCTGAGTGGGCACTACGTCGCCTTTCACGCGCCGACGGATGCCAATGTGCTGGTCGTCGGCAGGCACGGCGCGACGAGCCAGTGGTCGTGGCTGGATAAACTGCCGCACTGCCCGGTGCCGAAGGGCAAAGACCAGCGCCAGTATTACCCGATCTGTTTTGAGGCGGAGACGGGCAAAGACCCGGATAAGGAACGCGACAAGGTCTCGCTGTTCTGGAAGACGCTGCGCTTTGAATTGGATCAGCGCCAGATGCGGCGCGGGGACAAGAATGCGGGCGATGTCCGTCTGCCATTCCTGCTCGTGATTGTCGATATGATGGACGCGCCGAGCGCCAACTGGCTGGAGAACTCATCGCTCAAAGACCTGGAGTCTGAGGCGGCGATTTCCACGATCATCAACAAGGGTCCCCAGTTGGGCGCGGCAGTGCTTTTCCTTGTCCCGGAACGGCGCAAAGTGCCGAGCGGCTGCGGCGCGGTCATCGAGGTCAGTAAGCATGAGTCCGACCCCGGCACGCTCGACTTCCGCTATGCCGAAGTCGGCGTGAATACGACGCGCTATGTCGGGCGCGCGGATGCCATCCATGACCCGCAGGTGCTCAAGGCGTTTGCGCAGAAGATCACCGACTGGAAGGTGCGGCGCTCCTACGGCGAAGACATCCCCAGCTCGGTTGGACTGTTCGAGCTTTTCCGCACCGACAGCCTGGACGGCTTGCGCATCACAGATAACTGGGAGCGCAGCACCAAGTCGGAGAACAGTGAGTGGATGGAGGGCGCGCTCGGCATCATGTCGGGCGGGGCGGTTCGCCGCCTGGTCTATTCCGCCGACCGCGACGGCGTGCATGGCATGGTCGCCGGGAGCACGGGTTCCGGTAAATCCGAACTCCTCATGACGCTCATCCTGGGGCTGGCGATACGCTACGACCCCAGCATCATCAACTTCGTGCTGATCGACTACAAGGGTGGTGCGGCATTTGTGCCCTTCGCCAATCTGCCGCATTGTGTCGATATCGTGACCAACCTGCAAGGCTCGGCGGTGGATCGCATGTTCGCGGCGATCAACGCCGAACTCAACCGCCGTCAGGAAATCAACACGCGCGAGAACGTCAAACACATCGTTCACTACCGCCAGAAGGGCTATCATCTCGACCCGGAACGCGCGCCATATCCGCACCTGTTCGTCATCATCGACGAATTCGCGGAAATGATGGCGGGCAAGGCGGAATACAAAGCGCAGCTCAACAGTATCACACGCCTCGGTCGCGCGCTCGGCGTTACGCTGATCCTTGCCGCACAGCGTCCGACGGGCGTCACTGACCAGATGCGCGCGAATATCAAGTTCCGCATCTCTCTGCGCGTCGAAACGCGCGAGGAAAGCAACGAAATGCTGCGTCGCCCCGACGCAGCGTATCTGCCGCCGGGTGTGCCTGGGCGCGGCTACCTGCAGGTTGGCAACGAAAACATCGAACTGATTCAGGTCGCTTACAGTGGTGCTGAGTATATCGGCTACGACCTTGGCAAAGACGACTCGATTGATTTGCGTCGTTACGCTGACCGTGATGTGATCTGGGTGGATCGGCTGCAAGAGCCGAAGGAGCCGCCTAAGTTGTTCGAGGTGCTGGTCGCGGAGATGGATCGCCTGTCCAAGTTGCATTCAGCGCCGCAAAAGAAGCCATGGCCCAGCCCGCTGCCTGCGTACATCGGCTTGGGCGATCCGATCCCGGAGATTGAATATCTTCACCCCGAAGACATGGACTACCTTTCGACCGCACCCGACCAGATCCAGGACGAAGGCGCGCCGCTTCGCATCAACGCGGCGATGAACAACTGGTTATCGGGCGCACGCGGCTCATGGTCCTCCGTCGATTGGCGCAACCGCGCCATGCGCGCGGTCATGGGCTTGGTCGATGACCCCGGCAGCGCCCAACAGCGCGCGCTCACGCTCAACCTGCGGCGCGGGCACGCGGCATTGTTCGGCGCGTCCGGTTGGGGCAAGACGACTTTCCTGCGCACACTGGTGATGAGCCTGGCGGCGATCCATTCGCCGGAAGAGCTGCATGTCTACATCCTCGACTTTGGCGGGCGCGCGCTTGAAGTCTTGCGCGAACTGCCGCATGTTGGCGCGATCATCACCCCTGATGAAGAGGAGCGGGTGGATCGCCTCTTGCGCCATCTGGACGACGAACTGGAAAATCGAAAGCAGTTCCTCAGCCAGGCGCAGGCGAGCAGCCTCTTCAGCTACAACGCGCAAAATCCGGAAAAGGCACTGCCATCGATCCTGGTGCTGATCGACAACTTCGCCGAGTTCCGCGAGAATTTCGACACGCGCATTCCTGTATTGACCTCGCTGGTGCGCGAGGGCTTGTCAAACGGTGTGCACTTCGCCGTCACGGGCGAGCAGTCGAACGCCATTCCCAACCGCCTCTTCAGCCTCTTCACCGAGCGCTTCGCCCTCAAACTGGCGGACATGACGGACTACGGCGCGATTGTCGGGCGCGGTATTCCGGGCATCGAAGACATTCCTGGGCGCGGGTTCCTGGCGATTGATCGTCAACCGCTGGAATTCCAGACCTGCATCCCGGTGCCGCTGTCGGCTGAGGAGCGTGCGGTTGGGCGCGACGAGACGAAGGCGCTTGGCGCGCTGATCGACCGGATGCGCGCGAGCTGGAATGACGGTTGGAGTTCCGACGACCTGCGTCCCGCCGAAATCAAGACTTTGCGCAATTTTGTCACGCTCGAAAGCGTGCTCGACCCGGCGCTGCAACCGGAAGACCACCCAGTGGCGGTGATTGGCATCAACGATACGGACCTCGGTCCTACGCTGATGGATTTGAATCAGCAACCGCACTTCCTGATCAGCGGGCAGCAGCTTTCTGGGAAGACGGCGACGCTGCGCGCCTGGATCATTTCGCTGGCACAGCGCTACACGCCGGATCAGGTGGCGTTCATTCTCATCGATCCGCTCGGTATCCTGCCCAATTACATGGGTGGAGAGCATACGCTGGCGGCGCTGCCGCATGTGCTGGATGTGGTTGCGGAGCGACCGGATATGGATCGGGTGCTGGCACATCTCAACTACGAATATGGCGTGCTGCCTGCTGAGAAGATGAGCCCGCACGAAATCTTCGTCTTCATCGATAACTACGACGACATGAAGGATCTGAAGCCCGACCTCAATGCGCTTGCCGCGCTGACGCGCATCCGCCCCGGTCGCCCGACGCTGCATTTCGTCGTCTGCGGGACTCCGCTTGGCTTACGCAATTCGGATGATTTCCTCAAGCGCGTGGCGATCACTCGCAACGCCCTGGCGCTGGAGAGCGCCAGCGTCCAGGCAGCGCCTCTGAACGCCACAATTCCGCGCAGCCTGCGCGAGGGTGAACTGCCGCTCGGTCGAGGCTTCATCGTCAAAGCGGGCAAGACGCAAATGCTCCAGCTTGCCACGCCCTATAACCCGGATGAGCCTGTGGAAGTGGTGATGGATCGCTGGGTTGAAGGGATCATGGCGAAACACAAGGGCAAGCAGGCAGCATGGAAACCACTGCCGGAGGGCGACCACAGCAGCGGGAATGGGCACGAGCCGGAGAAGGCGAAAGCTGCGTCCGCCAAGGGCGATGGTAAGAAGGCGAAGGCGAGCGCCGCATCCCCGCCGCCTGCCGCACCGTCATCCGCGCCTGCTGGGTACACGCCAGAAGTCATCGCAGATCTCCGCGAGAAGCTGGCGGCACAATATGTGGCAATGGGGCTGTCTCCCGATATGGTCACGAACCTGCCGCCTGCCGCGATCATCGAGATGGCGCAGGCGAACGGCTTGATCGAAAAACCTGCGCCTGTCGAAAAGCCGGAGGGCTAACGCGATGATCGCTAATCCACTCGAAGAAACTCACATCGCGCTGCACGTCAATATCTTCGATCAGTCGCAGCAGGTGCTGGTGCGCCGACATCTGACGGTCGAGCGACTGATCGCGGACATCCTGCGTGAGTTCGCGCTCGAACTCGACCTCAACCGTAAGTACATCCTGATTGCGGGCGGGCGGACGCTGGACGCCGAGATGGTGATCGGCGAGGCAGGGCTGGATACCTCGCAGGAACTGATCCTGGGCTATTACGAGCCTGTCCGCGCGATGACCTCGACTCAGGAAGTCGCTTCCGCACGCTCGGCAGAGCCAAGCCCCAGTTCCGCCAAAGTGCCAAGCGCTCCGAAAGCCGCGCTGCTGCGCGAGATCGAGACGGGGCGCACCTTCACGCTGCGGAATACGGTCACGGTGATCGGGCGTTCGACGGGCGATGGCGAGGGTGTGGATGTCGATTTGCAGAGCTTCCGCGATGGTAAATCGGTTTCACGCTCCCATGCGCGGATCGTCACCGCGAACGGTCAGCACTTTGTCGAGGTCATCAAGGAAGATCGTCCGGTGTACGTCAACAGCCAGCAAGTGGAATTCAACAAGAAGCACGCACTCAAGTCGGGCGATGTCATCAGCATAGGGCGGATGAATCTCGCCTATGAAGGCGGTTAAGGATCAGGACTGAGGACTGAGTGCTGAGTTTACTCGGTGCGAGGTGCGCAGTGCGTGGTGCGAAAAAACAGGGCGCAATCCGTTGCGCCCTTTGTATTTTCTACTCGTGATCGCGATCTACGTCGCTTTACAATCCTTCTCAGCACTCTAACTGCATACCCTCGATGTCGCGGATGCCGTGCCCGTGCCCCAATCGATCGTAAAGGTGATCTCGGCATTGGCGGGGTCGCCAGGGCTTTGGATGCGGACGCGGATTTCGTTCTGCCCATTCGGACGTGCGAAGTAGAAGCCGCTTTCGCCCGTCGTCACGCGGAAACTGATGGGGATTTCTCGCCCGTTGGGATTGCTGCTGGTGAACGTGCGCTCGGTGTCTGCACTGGCGACGCAGCTCGTCGCAACGGTGAGCGGTATGATGCCGTCTGCTGGCACTGGCGTCGGCGTCGGCTGACCCGGCGCGGTCGTTGCGCCAGGACGCGAAGTTGGCGCAACAGGTGCGGGCGGCGGTTCGACTTCCGGCAGCGCGGCGATATTGCCCTGTGCCTGGAGTGTGACGGGCGACATCCAGCCACGACGACCATCAGGCAGTTCGACCAGGAACCAGCCTGACCCCGAAGCGCTGATCGCGATGATCGGCACCGTGGTGCCGCTGGAGAGCGAAGCGAGCACCGGAAAAGCGGTGCTGTCGCCCGTGCGGACATTGGCGCTGTTGGCGGTGATAAAGGCGGACGCAAGCGCAGCAGGCGTCGGCGATGGGGTGCGCGTTGCAGTCGCGGTGGGGGTCCGCGTCACTGTCGGCGTTGGGGTGCGTGTAGGCGTGTCAGTGTGGGTGGCAGTGGGTGTGCGCGTTGGCGTGTGCGTCGCCGTGTTGGTCGGCGTCCGTGTAAAGGTCGCTGTCGCCGTCGGGGTTGCCGTCGCCGTCGCAGTATGGGTCGCCGTGTTCGTCGCCGTCGGGGTGCGGGTCGGCGTGGCAGTGTGGGTGGCGGTAGGTGTGCGCGTCGGCGTATGCGTCGCCGTGTTGGTGGGCGTGCGCGTGGCGCTGGGCGTGTGGGTTGCCGTGTTCGTCGCGCTGCTGGTGGGGGATGGCGTCTGGGTCGGCGTTTGCGTCGGTGTGTTGGTCGGACGCACTACAATGCCCGGCGTGCTGTTTACTGGTCTCGTGGCAGGAAGCGGTGTTTCGGTGGGTGGCACAGCGGTTGCCGAAGGTTCGTCGGTTGCGGTTGCTGCCTGCGCGACAATGACGGGCGTCGAAGAACCCTGGGCATCGTTTGACGAGTCCGGGGTTGGGCTGGCGACGATGTCGGTGGGTTCCTCGGTTTCCGTCGGGACTGGTGTCTCTGACGCTTGTTGGATGTCTGGTGCAACCAGCGCCTGCACGGTCGGCGTCGCGGCAGTATCGCCGCCGCTGCGCGGGGCGAGCAGAAACGCCGCGATGCCGACGATGAGGAGCAGCGGAATGATGGCGAGCGGCAGCCAACTGCGCCCGCCCGCCCGCGCTGTCGGGGCAGGCGCGGCAGTCTCCGCAGCGGGTGCGGCAGGTTGGGTCTTGGCGGCTGGCGTCTTCGCCGACGACTGGGCGGGCGTTGGTGCCGGGGTTGTCGGGAGCGGCACGCCCGACTTACTGTCGAAGACTTCGGTGACATCGTCGAGCGTGGGCGCCGGCGGCGGTGTCGGGTTCGCCGGCGACGAATTCTGGAGCGCGCTTTCGTATGCCTCGCTCAAGCTGCTTGCCGTCTGAAAGCGAGCGGTCTTGTCTTTGGCGAGCGCGCGATGCAGGACAGCATCGACGCTGCGCGGGAGTCTCATATTGACTTCGGTCAGCGCAGGCGGGTCCTTAAAGAGATGACTGTGCATCATCCCGTAAGGTGTATCGCTGACGAAGGGCAGGCGTCCACTGAGCATCTCAAACAGGATGATGCCGAGGGCGTAGATGTCGGAGGTGCTGTCTAACTCTTCGCCACGCCACTGTTCTGGCGACATGTACGACGGCGTGCCGACCGATGTGCCCGTCTGGGTGAGCGTGGTCGTCTGGCTTTGCAGTAGCTTGGCGATGCCGAAGTCGGTCAGCATCGCGTTGCCGTTTTCGTCAAGCAGGATGTTCTGCGGTTTGAGGTCGCGGTGGATGACGCCGCGTTTGTGCGCGTATTCGAGCGCTTCGCCGATTTGACGCAGCATCCTCCCGCTTTGCGCGGGCGAAAGCCCGTTCTTTTCTCGGATCAACTGATTCAGGCTGCCGCCCGTCATCAATTCCATCACAAGATAGGAGAACTGTTCATGACGACCGTAGTCGAACAGCTTGATGATGTGCGGATGGCTGAAGGCAGCAATCGTGCGGGCTTCTCGCTCAAAGCGCTGCTGGAAATCGGACTGCTTGGCAATCTCCGTGCGGATGACCTTGATGGCGACATCGCGGTCAACAGAGGTCTGGCGCGCACGGTACACCGTTGCCATTCCGCCTGTTCCCAGGACTTCAACGACCTGGTATTGATTACCCAGAAGCTGACCGATTAATTCTGACACGGAGTGCCTGTGTTGTGTATGCAGCGCGTGAAAACAGTCTAACGGAGACTTAAGTTTCACGCAAGCAGGTGTATCTGTATTTAGGAGACATCGGTGACTTCGTAGGTCAGGACGGGGGTCCCGCGACCCTTAACGGTCATTAAGCCCATATTCTGACTGATGATCGCGCCATTCATTCGTGTGTAGGTGGCTTCGCTGATCAGGATGCGCCCACCGCTGCACATTGCCTGGAGGCGTGACGCCAGGTTGACGGTATCGCCGATTGCCGTGAAGTTCATCAGGTCTGGCGAGCCAACATTGCCCACGACCGCGCTGCCACTATGAATGCCAAAGTTGACCTGCACTCGAAATTCCGGCTCCAGTTCTAGGTAGAAGGCTTCCAGTCCAGCACGGATGTTCAGCGCGGTGCGTACGGCGCGAGTGGCATGATCGGGTTGTTCAAGCGGGGTATTATAGATTGCCATCAAGCCGTCACCCACGAACTTGTCGATGGTGCCGCCCTGGTCGCGCACGATATTCGCCATCAGCGTGTGATAGCGATTGAGGATACCGAGCAGTTTTTCTGGCTCCGTGTGTTCCGCCATTTGCGTGAAGCCTTCCAGGTCGGCGAAGAGCACCGTGATCTCTTGCAGCTTGCCGCCGAGGGCAATCTTGCCTGGATCGCGCAGGAGCTGCTCGACCACCGCTGGGGCGACGAAGCGCTCGAAGGTCACGCGGATTGCCTGCTGCTGATTCAGCAGCGAATCCGTCTGCTCTTTCTGGCGCAAGCGGGTTTTGATGCGTTCCATCAGCTCGCGGGGGTTAAAGGGTTTGGTCAGATAGTCATCTGCGCCGATCTCCAAGCCCTGGACGCGGTGTTCGGCAGCATTCAGTGCGGTCAGCATCAGGACGGGGATGTGGCGCGTTTTCGGGTCGTTCTTGAGATGATTGAGCACCTCGAAACCGTTCATGCCCGGCATGTTGACATCCAGGATGATCAGGTCTGGCATCAGCTCGTGGGTCAGCTTGAGCGTCTCTTCGCCATCGGTTGCTGGGACAGCGGTGTGTCCCATGCTGGTCACGATGTCCTTGAGGAGCTGCCGATTATCGACGTTGTCGTCAACCACCAGGATGATCATGGCGTCTCGCTTTCTGGCGGCGTGGCAAGGTACTGCTTCAGCTTCCCTGCCAGCTCGCGGAAATTGATCGGCTTTGACACATAATCGTCGCAGCCCGCCGCCAGCGCCTTTTCTTTGTCTCCGAACATAGCATGGGCGGTGAGGGCGATGATGGGGATGGTTTTGGGAGCATGCTGCTCCTTGATGAGGCGTGCTGCTGTCCAACCATCCATTGTGGGCAGCGACAAGTCGAGCAGAATGAGGGCAGGATTGGCTTCCCCAGCCAGTTTGACTGCCTGTTCACCATCGGTGGCGACCAGGGTGGGATAGCTCATCGACTCCAGGAGATCGAGGATGAGCCTGAGATTATCTTTGTTGTCTTCCACCACCAGGATGAGATTCGCGGACATGGATGGAGTCCTGATGCCTTCCATAACACTTACGCATCAACTTTAGTCTATACGCGCTTCTCGTGCCATTGTTTGTGGAATTTGTCGCGGTCTCTGCCTGGGCTAGCTTTTTTTCGGGTCGGATGTGGGGACGAAGCGCTCCTGGGTGTCCGTCGAGCGCACATCGCGATAGGCACGCAGCGCCACATGAAACGTGCTCCCCGTCCCCTCCGCGCTCTTCACCCAGATCACTCCGCCGTGTAACTCGATCATTCGCTTGGCGATTGCCAGCCCCAGCCCGATCCCGCGTTGTTCGTCGGTCTGGTCACGGGTGACCTGATAGAACGTCTCGAAGATGCTTGCCTGGGCTTCTGACGGGATGCCGATGCCCGTATCGCTGACGCTGATGACGACCCAATCGCCGTCCTTAAGCCAGCCCCGGACGGGAAACGTGAAGTCCGCCGCCGCGCCATCGCGCACGCTAACGCGCCGTGCGCGCACGGAAACAGCGCCCTGATGGGTGAAGCGCGCCGCATTGGAGAGCAGATGTGCCAGGACTTGCTCGATGCGCTTTTCATCGCCCATGAACCTGCCGACATCCTCGGCGATCTCCTGAGTCAGCTTCACATTCTGGCGGATCTGCGAGTCTTCCATTTCGGAGAGCACGCGCGTGACGAGCGGGGCGACATCGACGGCTTTCATCTGGAGTTCAACGCTGCCGATTTCGAGGCGATGCAGTTCGAGCATGTCGCTGAAATATTTGAGCAGGTCTTTGCCGCTGCGTTGGATGACGGTCAGCCGTGCACGCTGCACGTCCTGGAGGTCGCCGTAAGCACCGTTGATCAGCATTTCGCTGTAGCCAATGATCACGTTGAGTGGCGTGCGGATGAAATACCCCATGTGATCCAGAAACGTCCCGCGAGACTTTCCCGCTTCGCTGAGTCGCTGCGTCAGAGTCTCAACAATCGTGCGTTCGTTGGCGAGGTCGCTGCGGGCATGACGCAGCTCGTGCTGTGCCGCTTCTAGCTGCGCCTGGAGCTTCTGCCGTGCGTCCAGTTCAGACGAAAGCCGGCGACGCAGAAGTGCCTGATAGGCGTTGTAGATCAGCGCCAGCGCCAGCGCAATTCCCATCGCGACGATGATTTCGCCCGACTGCATAGTGTGGTCCTGATCCCTGTGATGTCCGCCTGCGGGTGCATTGTGGTGAGTCTACCACACAGCGTGCTTCCACATCAGGGGATTACGCGGTGGCTTTGGTGGTTGTGGGGACATCCCCGTTGGCGGTGCGCGGTGGCGTGCGCATCGCTTCGATGGGGGAGACATAAGCACCAGTAATCAACTCAAGCTCGCGGATCGCTTCTGCGTCGAATTCGCGGTAATGGCAGATGTCGCACGTCCATGCCGCGACATCCGCGATGCTGAGAAGTTGATCGTCGACACAGGTGACGAAGGTCGCCTGCCCGCGCTGTAAATGCCCGATTTGACAGCGTGGGCACATGTAAGGCGATTTGGCGTGCATTCAGCCTCTTTCCTGGTGCCGCCTAGGGTGCGGCGATGCGGTTGACGATGCCCCAGTCGGTGGGGGGCCAATAGCGAACGAGCGCCTCGCCGACGATGAATTGACGCTCGACTACGCCGAAAGCGCGCGAGTCCTGGCTGTGATTGCGGTTATCGCCCATGACGAAGTATTGGTTTTCGCCGAGTGTTGGGAAGATTTCGTCGCGGCAGGAACTGGCGCTGCATGGCTCATTGATGTAAGGCTCGTCCAGGGCGACGCCATTGACGTAGACCTGCTGGTTGCGGATTTCGACGGTATCGCCCGGCACGCCGATGACGCGCTTGATGTAATCTTCGTCGGGGTCGCGCGGGTAATGAAAGACGACGATGTCACCGCGATCCGGCTGCGTCAGCATATAGTTGAGGCGGCTGACGAGGATGAACTGCCCGGTATGGAAGTTGGGCTGCATACTGGGTCCTTCGACGATGAAGCGCGCCGTTGCCAGGTTGACGAGTGCGTAAATCGCACCGACGAGCACTACGGTTTCGACGATTTCACGGACGAAGTTCATGAAGCCCTGGGTTTGCAGTCGAGGGCGCGCAAGTTCAATCGGTTGGTTCTGGATGGGAAGATCGGTCACTATGAAAAGCCCTGATGGTGACGTGCAATGTTTGCATTATAGACCTGTCGCGTTCCCATCGCAATTGACGTTCTCCCAACGCTGACGGTCATCCATGTGCGTGTGTGCCAGACTGCATATTCCTATTTGGACGCGCTGAACGCATACAGTGCATGAGCGCGCCTGCAACTTTAACGCAGTCCGCGCCTTGTGCGAAAGGATTTGAGTGATGGCGCAAAATGAACCTTCTGAAGTACGGGCGATGAAAGAGAGTTTGCAGGCAAAAACAGGGAAGCCGTTTGACGAGTGGGTCGAAATCGCCAGGGCAAGCAAGCTTGCCAAACATGGTGAGGTGCTGAAGTACCTCAAGGACAATCACGGCTTAGGACATGGATATGCCAACCTGGTTGCCCACACGCTGTTTGCCAGCGCCGCCGTGCTGAGCTACGACCGCGACGCCTTCATCGAACAGCAGTATGCGGGGGCGAAGGCGGCTCTGCGCCCCATCTACGACAAAGTACTCAGCATCGTGCTCGCCTTTGGCGATGATGTCGAGATTGCGCCGATGAAAGCGTATGTCAGTCTGCGGCGTAAGAAGCAGTTTCTCTGCATTCAGCCCAGTACGAAAGACCGCGTGGATGTCGGCATCAAGCTCAAGGGTGCTGCGCCCACAGAGCGGCTGCTGGAGGGCGGGTTTAACGGTATGGTCAGCCATCATGTGCGCGTGAACACGCTCGATGACATCGACGAGCAACTGCTCGCCTGGATCAGGCAGGCATATGACGGCGCTGGCTGACCGGCGCTAATCGTCGTCCTTCTTGCTAGGCTCGCGGAAGCTCAGCCGGAGCGGCGTGCCCTCGTAAGGATACGTCTCGCGTATCTGGTTCTCCAGGTAGCGGCGATAGGTGAAATGCACAAGCGTCGGGTCGTTGACGTGGAAGAGGAAGAGCGGCGGCGCGACGGCGACCTGGGTGCCGTACTTGATCTTGAGACGCGCTGCCTTGCCTGCGGGTTGGTGATTGGCGACCGCTTCACGCAGGATGCGGTTGAGTTCGCCGGTCGGGATGCGCAGGTAGCGGTTCTGCCAGACTTTGTGCGCCATTTCCAACACTTCGTGGATGCGCTGTCCGGTCAGCGCACTGATGAAGATGATCGGTGGGTCGGGCAGGAAATTGAATTCGTGCCGGATGCGCCGCTCGAAATTCGTGTGCGTCATCGGGTCTTTTTCAACGGCGTCCCATTTGTTGACGATGATGACGACGCTGCGATGTGATTCCTGAATGTAGCCCGCGATGTGCTGATCCTGGTCGGTGATGCCCTGCGTCGCGTCGATCAGGAGCAGCGCCACATCCGCGCGTTCGAGCGCGTTCATGGCGCGCAGCACGCTGAATTTCTCGACGCCAGGTTCGATCTTGCCACGCCGCCGTATCCCGGCGGTGTCGATCAGCGTGACGCGCTCGCCGTGCCACGTCAGCTCGGTATCGACGGCGTCGCGTGTTGTCCCGGCAATCGGGCTGACGATCATGCGCTCTTCGCCGATCAGAATGTTTAGCAGGCTGCTCTTGCCGACATTCGGACGCCCGACGATGGCGACCTTCATGTGTGGCGCTTCCTCCTCCTGGTCGGCTGCCAGTTGCGGATCGGCGAGCGAATCGACTACGCCGTCGAGCAGATCGCCGACGCCGATGCCATGAAACGCGCTGATGGCGTAGACCTTTTCGATACCCAAGCCGTAGAACTCGACCGAGTTTTCGGCGCGCTTCATCGAGTCGGCTTTGTTGGCGGCGATCAGCACCGGCTTGTTGGTGCGGCGCAGCACTTCGGCGATCTCCTCGTCGGCGGCGGTGATGCCTGCCAGGATGTCCACGACCATGATGATCAGGTCGGCGTCTTGGACTGCCAGCAGCGCCTGCGCCTTGATTTGCGCCACGAAGTCGATGCTGCCTTCGGCGAGTGGGGCGCTATCGCGCGTGCCTTTTGCCTGGTAGACCTCGATACCGCCGGTATCGACCACACGGAAGTCGATGCCGCGCCAGTCGAACATGCCATACAGGCGGTCGCGCGTCGTGCCGGGAATCTCGTGGGTGACGGCGAGGCGTTCGCCGACGAGACGATTAAAGAGCGAGCTTTTGCCCACATTCGGTCTGCCCACCAGGGCGACGAGGGGTTTACGTGGCATACAATGTACTCAAGTCTGGGGAGTCTGCTGACGAATATACGCGCCATGATAGCAGAAATGCGCGCGGGTAGTGAGGGTGTACACTTGAGCCGTTACGTCAAGGGAGCCGAACGATGTCTGAACATGATCGTATCGACCCAAACACGCTGCCGCTGACCATCGACTCGCTGGCGGAGCAGTTCGCTGCCTGCGGCTTGGCAGCCGGACAGACCGTCATCGTGCATACACGCATGAGCGCGCTCGGCTGGGTCGCGGGCGGCGCGGCGGCGGTCATCCATGCCCTGCTGCGCGTGCTGACGCCCGACGGCACGCTGATGATGCCCGCCTTTTCGCCCGATAACACCGACCCCGCCAACTGGCGCAACCCGCCCGTGCCAGTGCATTGGTGGCAGATCATTCGCGACCACACGCCGCCGTATGACCCGCGCACGACGCCGACCTGGGGCGTGGGCAGCGTGCCGGAACTCTTCCGCACCTTCCCTGGTGTGCTGCGCAGCGCTCATCCCGAAGCGTCCTTCGCGGCGATAGGACCCAATGCTGAACACCTGCTGGCGGATCACACGTCGCTGACGCGCATCTTCGACCATCCATCCCCGATCAGTAAGCTGTACGCGCTGGATGGATATGTCTTCATGCTGGGGATCGACTACAGCAAATGTACGTCGCTGCATCTGGCGGAGTATCGCGCGGACATCCCACATTCAACGATATGCGAGGGCACGGCGATGTTGATCGATGGCGAGCGACGCTGGGTAGCATACGATCTGTTCGACCTGGACGATGGCGACTTTACAGAGATCGGCGCAGCGTACGAAGCAGCGAACGGGATTACGCCGTGCCGTGTTGGCAAGGGCGAAGCGCATTTCGTGCGGCAGCGCCCGCTGGTCGATTTCGCGGTCGCGTGGATGGAGCGGACGCGGAATGAGAAATCGTAAAGGACAATTACTCGGACGGTGAAGGTGGCTTATGGAGGAGCGCGAGAAATTGTGTGGCAGTCACAATATCTGTTATCTCATAGCGGCCGAGGGAGGTCAAATCCTTGTCACCGCTAATCAAGTGAGTTGCTTTTCCACCAACGGCAGCCGCGATGATCATGTGATCTTTGGGATCACGAACTACACCATCAGGGATGGGAGAGCTCTGCACAATAGTCACTAAAGGCATGAATTCATCCACAACCTTCTCGATGCTGGTACTCTGGTCGGTAAAGCGCGGCGCAAGCTTTGGTTTTCGGAGTGTTCTTTCGAGTTCCGCCATCATTTCCACAGACATGAGGAGCGGAATACTATGCTCAATAACCGAATTGAACAGGTTTTTGGGAATCCCACCCCAGAGAAATGCAGAAATGATGAGGTTGGTATCCATCACCACACGAAAAATCATGTGGTCTTCTCATTTGAGGGTGTGTCATCTTCCTGAATCCACGCATCAATCATCGCCTGCGCTTCATCGTCGCTAAGATGCCCATACTCGCTGCGAAAAGCTGCCTGCACAGGTGCGAGTGTAGCTTGCAGGCGTGTCCAGGCACCATTACGCTGACGCTGCACTTCCGCCTCGATCATCTCAGTGATTTTTTCGCTCGTCAGAAGCCCAAGTGACCGCGCTTCTTCCTCAATCTCCTGTGGGAGATCCAATCGTATTGTCACCATCGGCTTAGAGTCTCAATCCCTTGTCGTCTACTGTAAATTATACGCTGATTTCGGCGCGCTTGAGGGTGATCACTCTAGGGGCGGGGTTTATCTGTTACCACAGCACGCTCAAATCCGCCGCCATCTTAGCCAGCGTATCGTGGTACTCGATGCGTTCGACCCACGAACGCGGCAGCGCAGTCAGTCCACAGTGAACCCCCGCGAAAGCGCCCGCGATGCAGGCAATTGAGTCGGAGTCGCCGCTGCTGAGGGCGGCGCGCCGCATCACCGCGACGGGATCGTCGGGATAAAGCAGGAAGCAGTAGAGCGCGGTGGCGAATGCTTCCTCTGCGATCCAGCCTTTGCCGACCAGGACGCATGGGTCGGCGTCGCGGTCGCCGGATGCCAGCGACTCCTCAACTCTCCCGATCATTTTCAGGCATTCGTCCCAGCCGAAGGCGATGTAATTCTCCCCATTCAAAAAGACAAGCGCACGGCGGTGCAGGCTTCCAAGCCAATATCGATGATAAACCTGCCTTTGCGACTCAGCGTAATCGCGTGTGCGGGCGAGTAAAGTTGTAGGATCGCCTTCGTGCAGCAAATCGGCGATGACCCACGAGGTGAGGTCGGCGGCAGCAAGCCCGGTCGGATGTCCATGCGTGATCGCCGACTGGAACTGTGCCAATGCCGCGCGTGTCTTTCGATCGAAAGGTAGGAGACCCACCGTTTGCACGCGCATGTTCGCGCCGCAACCTTTCGAGCTGATATTGGTCGCTTCGCGCCAGAACTGCCCTTCCATCAGGTTCTCGATGCTCTCCAGGCAGGTAACGCCGGGAGCGCGGTTGTTTTCCGGGTCGTCATACCAGGCGACAAATGCCTCTGTCAGAAACGGCAGAAGCGTAGCAGGTCTGTAGGGTCGTGGTGCCTTGAGTAGCGCATATCCGACGGCAAGCGCCATTTGCGTGTCGTCGGTCACGCGGGCGGGATTGCCAGGCGGCTCCAGCGGTCCGTTGGGCGGAAACTGGCGCAAAATTCCATCATAGGAAAGAAACTCAGTCTCAGCACCCAGCGCATCGCCAAGCGCCATTCCGAACAAACATCCGGCAATCTTGTCGTTCATGATAGTCCTCGCCATCAAACCCTAGTAGCGCAGCAGAGTCTTGATGGCTCTTGTTCGCTGCGCTGCCTCATAGGCTTCTGCGATCTGCGCGATGGGGTACTCGGCGGCGACGAACTCGCGATAGCTGAGTTTTCCCGCTTCAATCCAGGCGACCAGCGGTTCCTGGGCGTCGTGTTCGCGCCGGCGGGTGGGCCACTGATGTACGAAGAGGTTAAAGTTGTATGGCGCGCGCGATTTGTCCAGGCGAATCGTGGGCGTGTCGATCACGCCGTACACGCAGATCGAGCCGCCGAGCTTGACCAGCGGCAGCGCGTTGTTGATGATCTCTTCCTTGCCCACTGCGTCGATCACGCCATCCAGCGCGCCGCGCTTCGCCCGCCGCAGGTGCTCCAGCGCGGGGTCGTCGGGCGCAAACGCTGCCGTCGCGCCCATACTCAGCGCTCGTTCGCGTTTGTGCGCCCACCGATCCACCAGGTAGATTTCATTCAATCCCAGCAGGCGCGCGAACTTGACGAAGCTGAGACCCACCGGACCGCCGCCGTAGATCAGGATGTCGTCGCCCGCCTTCAGGTGAAAATCGCCAAACGCGCCGTAGACTTCGCGCCAGGTGCAGAGCAGCACGGCGTCTTCGACGCTGATATGCGGCGGCACGACGCGCATGATCTCGTACACCTCAAACCACCCCTGTTCGGCGGTCGCGCGTCCATCGGCGACCATCGCCGGATGGTCGCCCGCCAGCGTGTACTCGCAAAAACCACCCCATCCGCTCCCATAAGCCGGATCGGTTGGCGAGAGCAGCAGCCCGCCGACCACGCGGTCACCTACTTTGAAGCTGCGGACTTGTGCGCCGACTGCTTCGACAATGCCGACGGTCTCATGTCCAAGCAGCAGCGGGTACTGCTCAACTCCGGGGAATTGTCCCTCGATCAGCTTGCGGTCAGTCATGTTGCAGAGACATGCCGCCTCGGTTTTCACCAATGCCTGATACGGTCCCGGCGTTGGTTTGGGAACCTGCACCAGCTCGAGTTTTTGTTGCTCGGTCACTGCGACAGCAAACACGCGGGTTTCTCCTTCTGCTTACGGATCAGGCAGGTGATGCGCTCACCATAGGGTGTAGCCGCCATCGATGATCAGGTCGGTCCCGGTCGCATATTCCGCTGCGTCGGATGCCAGATACAAGACCGCGTTGGCGACATCACTCGGCTTACCCAGGCGCTTTTGCGGGGTCATTTCTAACCAGACCTTGCCCCAATCAGGAAACTCTTTCATTCCCTTGTTGAGCAGCTCCGTTCCGATGTAGCCGGGGGAGACACTGTTCACGCGCACACCGCGTGTCGCCCATTCAGCCGCCAGCGACTTCGTGAGCATGATGACGCCCGCCTTCGAGACGTTGTAGCCTGCCTGGGGCTGTGGCTTGTTGACGATTGAACCGGACATTGACGCGATATTCACAATGACGCCGGATTGCCGCTCCAACATATGCCGACCGACCGCCGTGCAGCACCAGATGACGCCGTAAAGGTTGACGCCAAGAATGCGATTCCATTCCTTGATTGTGCATGTCTCAGACGGGACGTTGAGCGCGATCCCGGCGTTGTTCACCAGAATGTCAATTTTGCCGAATTCCGCCAGAACGGCGGCAACCATCGCTTCAACGCTCTCGTGGTTGCGCACGTCCGTTGGGATAGCAAGTGACCGCCGCCCCAGGTTTCGAACCTCGTCTGCTGCGTCCTGCGCCGTCTGTGGATTGAACTCGGCAATCGCGATGTGTGCCCCTGCGCTGGCGAGCGTACGCACGATCTCGCGACCAATGCCCTGCCCGCCGCCTGTCACGATCGCGATGCGATCCGTCAAATCAAATAATGCACTCATGCCTACTCACCTTTGTCGCTCAAAGCAGTGCTGTCTCATGGTATCAGCACGATCTTGCCCGTCGTGGCGCGACTGGCGAGCGCGCGATGCGCTTCCGCCACTTGAGCCAGGCGGTACTCGCGGTCGATGCGTACCTGGAGCTGCCCATCTTCCACCCACTCGAAGAGATCGCGCGCGCGGTGCAGCAGCTCTTCGCGCGTCAAGAGATAGTGCCCCAGCGATGGGCGCGTCAGGAACAGCGAGCCTTTGGCATTCAGGATTTGTGGGTCGAACGGGGCAACCGCGCCGCTCGACTGACCGAACAGCACCAGCATCCCGCGCGGGCGGAGGCAGTTCAGGCTGCGCTCAAAGGTGTCTTTGCCGACGGAGTCGTAGACCACATCGACGCCGCGTCCGCCCGTCTCTGCTTTGACCATCGCTTCGAAATCGTCATAAAGCGCGACGGTGTCCGCACCCGCCGCGCGTGCAAGCGCTGCTTTCTGCTCGGTCGATACCGCCGCCAGCACGCGCGCACCTTTGAGTTTTGCGATCTGCACCAGGAGCTGACCGGTGCCGCCTGCTGCCGCATGGACCAGCACGACATCGCCGCTGCTCACCGGGAAGGTGTCCGTGATCAGGTAGTGCGCGGTCATTCCTTGCAGCATCAGCGCGGCAGCGATCCTGGCGGGTACGTCGAGCGGCAAACGCACCAGTTTCTCTACGGGTGCGATGACGAATTCCGCATACGCGCCGAGTACGAAGGCATAGGCGACCCGATCTCCCGAATGAAATTCCGTCACCCCTTCGCCGACCGCGTCCACGATGCCCGCCGCCTCCTGCCCCGGCGTAAAGGGTAGCCCCATTTTGTACTGCCCCGACCGCTGGTAGAGGTCGATCATGTTGACGCCGATGGCTTCGACGCGGACGCGCACGCTGCCCGGCGGGACATCCGGCAGCGCGGCGTCTTCGTAGCGCATGACGTTCGCTTCACCCTGCTCGTAAATGCGTATTTGTTTCATGATTTTTCTCCTGAACAGATGCTTTATCGACCCGGCGTCGCGCTTGGCACCGGGGTTGTCTCTGCAGCGACAATCTGCACGTCGATAGAGGCGGGCAGCACGGAAATCGTAATCCCGCTGGGCACCCCCTGCGCCAGCGCGGGCTGCGGGAGAAGCGGGTATGTCCCAGGGAGCAAACGGTTTACATCCAGGATCACGCGAATCTCATCCGTCCGCAGCCCCGCCACCACCGGTTGCGGACCGGTGATGAGCAGCGAAACCGTTGAAGGGGAGAGCTGTGCGGTCAGTTCGTCGCCCAAGCCAATGACCTCGACCGGGATGTTGTCAAACTGCTGACTTGCCGTCTGTGTGCTGATGCCGATCCTGACGGTGATCAAGCCGCCTGCCAGCACAATCAGGTCGGGCGATGGAAGCTCGATAGGAATGGTCGCTTCGAAGTCGGCAGTGCGGTCGCGCAGGTCAATCGGCTCGGTGAAGAACGTCTGGGGCAGACGTTCCAGCAGCGTGGCTGAACCGCTCACCAGCACTGAGCGCGGCTCATAATCCAACTGGGTGAGCAGATACCCTTCCACCATTTCATCGACGCCGACAAGGTTCGGTTGTACCGACACCTCCCGCACATCCGGACGTGGGCGGATTGGCAGGATGACGGCGATGGTGGAAGGCTCCAGTGTCACGTCTGCCACCACTCCTCCTTCGGCATCGACAGGCGTCAGCGCGGCGACGGTGTCGATGGTCGTTCGCGCTTCGTCCAGGTCGATAATGAGCGTCGCCGCCGTAATCCGTTCGACCTGGCTGGCTGCACCGCTGACCTGGACTTCGAACGTTTCGACTTGTGGGTCGCCCTGCTCATAGGCACCAGGCAGCACGCCGCGCGTTTCGATGGCGACGGGGACAAGCCTCGATTCGAGCAGTTCAAGCGTTATCATCACCTGGCGCGGCACAGTATCGACGATGATACGCTCACGGCGGATGTCTGAATTCAGCGTGATGGCGTGTGTGCCGGGTCCTAGCCCGCGCAGATCTGCGCTCAGGGTGATGTCATCGCTTGTCAGCAGGCTGAGTGCGCTGCGCTGCCCGCGTGCCTGGATTGCGGCGGATTCGATGGATGCGTTGGTCATCAGCATGGCTTCATCGACCTGAAACTGGATCGGTACACGACCGGGCAGGCGCAGCTCTTCGATGGGGTCGCGCTGCGCGACAGCGGTCATCCAGACTAGGAAAGCCAGCGCCAGTGACCCAGCAAGCCAGAGAATATTGCTGATGAACATCTGGCGGAAGTTCAGGGCGCGCTGCTGACTCATAGCCGCCCCTGACGGCGACGCAGTACGCCATTGGCAAACAGCCCGCGCAAGCGCGTCCTCAAACGTACTTCCTCCTGGCGATCCAGCCCATAAAAGGCATTCAGGATGGTCCGTAGACGCATACCGTCCAGCTTCGTGATCAGCCGACCATTCTGGCAGATCGAGATGCGCCCGGTTTCTTCGGAGATGACGACGACAATGGCATCGCTGATTTCACTGACGCCCAGCCCGGCGCGATGGCGCGTACCGAGCTTGGGTGACTGCATGGTGCGCACGGATGAGAGGGGCAGCACCGAGGCGGCGGAGGCAATGCGTCCGGAGCGGTCAATGATCACCGCTCCGTCATGCAGCTCGGTCTTGGGCAGGAAAATCGTCAGCAGAAGCTGCGCGCTGACCTGGGCGTTCATCGGCACACCGGTGCGGATGTACTCCCCCAGACTGCTGTTGCGCTCCAGGACGATCAGCGCCCCATGACGGCGCTCCGCCAGGCGTTCCGCTGCCTGGCAAACATCCTCGATGATGCGCAGTCGAACGGCTTCCGGTGCCTGTGCGCGCGAAAAGAGTGTGCCTTGTCCGAGCCGTTCAAGGAAGCGGCGGATTTCTGGCTGAAAGATGATTGGCACGGCAACGGCGAGGACGGTCAAAAGGTTTTCCAGCAGCCAGCGCAGCGCGAGAAGCTGCAAGCTGTTGGAGACGAGCGCGACGGCGGCGATCAGCAGCAGCACGCCGCGCAGCAAGGCGACCGCCTGGGTGCCGCGAATGAAGAAGCTGAGGGCGAAGAAGAACAGCGCCACGATCAGGATGTCGAGGATCGCCGTTGGTGTCAGGTTTTGCAGCGCCCAGATCAGTTCCATCGTTCAGTGATTCCAGGTTGCGCGCAAGAGGGGTCAGGAAGCGCTCATGTGTGGTGCGCACAGTATCACTTTATTGTAATCGTAATTGAGCGGTGCTGCTACCGACGGCTGACCTGCGGCGCTACGTTAGGAGCCACTTTACGCTATAATTCTGGACATCATCCGGTGGTTTCTTTCCCAGGGCTTATCATGCAGCAAAAAGAGACGATCTGGCAGTTTCAAAGCAAAGTCAGCCAACGACTGTTGGTCTGGAGCGGCGTCAGCACGGCACTCGGCATTGTCATGAGCGCGTTCGGCAGATTTGGGCGCGGCATGGCTGGTCAGTTCGTGGGGTGGGCGGTCGTGAACGCCGCAATTGCCATAGGCGGCAAGTTCTTCACGGATCAGCGCAAGCTGCAACTGGCGCTCCCTGATTCACCGAAAGAGATGATGCGAGAAGCCAATCAGTTGCAGCGAGTGCTGTGGATCAACGCGGGCTTGGATGTTCTTTACATGCTCGGCGGCGCGTGGGCGATGCGCAGCGAGAAACCCGCCCGACGAGGGATGGGTTTGGGGATTGTGCTTCAGGGCTTGTTTCTCCTCATTTTTGACATCTTTCATGCGCTGAAGGTCCCAACCTGGCCCTGGCGTGGGAGTGACCCGCGTGGGTGAGAAACCCGCACGTTCTGCGAGCAAGGATTGTGATGGAATTGAGAATAATCGATATAGGATGAATGTATTGATGCATCTGGTTGGCACAGTGTATGATTGAAACCCCTCTTAAAAAAGTCGCAATGTTCATCACGCGGGGAAAGCCTGGCTTAAGGCAACTGCTTGTCTTTGATCATGCGGGTGGCACACAAATTCCGGCGGGCACGGTGCTGGATGGTGAAGCCGCGCTTCATGCGGCACTGCGAGTCGCCCGTGAACAGAGTGGGCTGCCGGATCTGACGCTGATTGCAGAACTGGGCAGTCGTCGAATGAGCCTCACAGGCGATGATCGTGTGCTGCTCGCGGATGCTTTGCTTCAGCTTATGCCAGATACCTCATCCACCGTCGTTCGGGGGACAGCACTGCGGCGCGGGGCATCGGTCAGGCTGCTGGAATCGGATGGCGACTTTGCTCGTGTCCTCTACGAAGAGACTCATTCGGACACTGCCGGGGAAACGATCGTGACTGCGCGACGCAGCGGCTGGCTGCCCCTGCCTAATGTAACGTCCACGATTGAGCGCCACCTGTTTCATCTGACATCAACCATCAGCACTGCTGAACGATGGGAAGTGAAGGCGGAACCTGTCCAACCGTACACCCTATACTGGGTGCCCCTGAAGGTGGGTATTCGACTGCTCGGACAGCAGCAGGAATGGCTGGACAGCAGCTTTCGCGCGCTGAAGGGCTGAACTCACGACACTCTCAGCGCTGATCGCTTGCTTATGGGCGGCACTTGTGCACAATCGGTAGCATATTACCCGACAAGCGAAAAGCAGCGCTAATGAACCTCGCACGCTACGTGCAGCTTACCTTTCATCCAGAACGCTATCACGGCTACGAAAAAACACCCCCTTTCTTTGAAGGGTGGTATTACAAGATGGTCAGTGCTGATCGAAAAACCCGCTGCGCCATCATTCCAGGTATCTTCCTGAGCGACGACCCCGCGCGCCATCACGCCTTCATCCAGGTCTTCGACGGCATCAGCGGGCGCGCGACCTATCATCGATTCCCTGCCGAGGCATTCGAGGCGGACAAGGATCGTTTCTCCGTGCGAATCGGTGACAACCACTTCACGCACGATCGCATTGATCTGGCGATTGCGGACGACGACCTGCGGGTGAGCGGCACCCTGCGCTTTCAGGGTGTGACTCCATGGCCCGTGACGCTGGCGTCGCCGGGGATCATGGGACCGTTCGGATACCTTCAGTTTATGGAGTGCTATCACGGCGTTCTCGGTCTTGATCATGAGGTCGAAGGCTGCCTGATGATTGACGATGTGCCGCACGACTTCACGCATGGGCGTGGGTATATCGAGAAAGACTGGGGGCAGTCATTCCCCTCGGGGTGGGTGTGGATGCAGTCCAATCATTTTGCGCAGCCGGGCATCAGCCTGACCGCCTCCATCGCCAACATCCCCTTCGCCGGAACAAGCTTCATCGGGCATATCGTCGGCTTCTGGCACCAGGGAACCCTGCACCGCTTCACGACGTATCTGCGCTCGCCGACGGAGAAGCTCGACATCGATGTGACGCATGTCGAGTGGGTACTGCGCAATCGCACGCACCGGCTGCACATCCGGGCGCAGCGCGCCGATACCACGCCGCTGCCGGGTCCCGACAAAATCGAGATGGGCAAGCGCGTGCCGGAAACGCTGCGTTCGCAGATCGAGGTTACGCTGGTGCCGCTGCGACGCGGCAGCGAGCCGGAGTTCGCTGGAATTGGGGAATGCGCCGCGCTCGAAGTGGCGGGCGATTGGGAACGGCTGATCGTCCGATGAACGCCTGGCGACAACTGCGCGGCTCCCGTTGGGTGACGGCAGTACGGACGAATCGTGCGTCTGCGCTGCCCGACCGCACGACCTGGATTGTCCTGGCGCTGTGGGCGCTGGTCTTCATCTGCGTGCCGATCCTGCGCTGGACGTGGGGCGAGCCTGGGCTGACGATTGGCATTATGCTCGGCGTCATCGCGCAGGTTGGGGTCGTGTTGTTCGTGCTCAGTCGGGCGTGGGGCTGGCGTGCTGCGCTCACGACGTCGGCGCTGGTGATTTTCTGCGGCTGGGCGGTCGAGTTCGTCGGGCATACGACGGGCTTCCCGTTCGGCTCCTACGATTACACGCCGCGCTTTCAACCACAGATTGGTGCTGTACCGCTGCTCATCCCGCTGGCGTGGATGATGATGATGCCGCCGTCGTGGGCGCTGGCGCACCTGCTGACTGGCAAATGGAGCGGCTGGCAGTTCATCGTCGCCAGCGCGGTCGCCATGACGGCGTGGGACTTTTTCCTTGACCCGCAGATGGTGACGTGGAATGCCTGGGTGTTTGAAAACCCTGGCGCGGGCGCCTATGTCGGGCTGATCCCCTGGACGAACTTTCTCGGCTGGCTGCTGGCATCGGCGCTGATCACCATGATTGCCCGCCCGCGCAGGCTGCCGCTGCTTCCGATGCTGATCATCTATATCATCACCTGGGCGCTGCACCTGATCGGGCAGTTGTTCTTCTGGGGGCTGCCAACCTCGGCAGTCGTCGGCGGTGTTATCATGGGAGCGGTGATGGTGATGGGAATCGTCCGCCTGCCGGAGCGTGCGCCATGAATACGACCGAGCTGCTGCTGGTCATCGCGGGTTTCTTCCTTGGTTCGCTGATGTTCTCTTTCTGGATCGGTGAGCTGGCACTCAAACGCGACATCCGCGAAGTGGGCGATGGTAATCCCGGCGCGTTCAACCTGATCGCCGTCAACAAGGCGTGGGGCATCGTAGGCGTACTGCTCGACATCATCAAAGGCAGCATCACGCCGTTCATCGCCCGCTGGCTGCTGGGCATCGACGGCGCGCCGTTGTTCTTCATCGCGCTCGCGCCCGCGCTCGGTCATGCATTTTCACCCTGGCTGCGCTTTCGCGGCGGCAAGGCGATTGCGGTGACCTACGGCGTGTGGATAGGGCTGACGGTGTGGGAAGCGTCGATCTTCATGGCGCTGGTGCTGTTGCTGTGGTTCAAGATCGTCAAGGGGTCGGGGTGGGCAGTCATGCTGACGATGGCGGTGATCATGGTGTACTACCTGATCACCTATCCCAACCCGATCTTCCTGTTCACGCTCCTCGCGCATTGGGCGCTGCTGGCGTACAAGTACCGGGATGATCTGCGTCAGCCGCTGGATCTGCGCGAGTCGTTTAAGCGGCGGATATGGCGCACGACCTGATCGTAATTGTCGTCGGGAGCGCACTGGTCGCCATCACTGGGATCGCCATCCTCAACGCGCTGACATTCCGGCGCTTGCAGAAGGACTTTCAACACGAAGGCGCGGAGGGACGGAGGCTCACGGAGAGGGTTGCGGAACAAGGACAGACGAGGCATGCCTCGTCCCTACAGGACTCTTCGTCGGTAGAGACGCCATTCATGGCATCCGCCGCTGCTGTTATCCCTGGCGTCATGGCGGTTAATTCTCCCCTGGTCTCGATCTGCATTCCCGCGCGCAACGAGGCGCGCGTGATCGGCGAGACTGTTCGCGCGCTGCTGGCGCAGACCTATCCAAATCTCGAAGTCCTGATTCTCGACGACGGCTCGACTGATGGCACGGCGGACATCGCGCGCGCGGCGGGCGATGCACGTCTGACCGTGCTGACGGGGCAGTCGCTGCCGGACGATTGGATGGGCAAGAGCTGGGCGTGCCAGCAGTTGGGCGAGGCGGCGCGTGGGGAGTGGCTGGTTTTCACGGATGCCGATGTGCGCTGGCAACCGGACGCGGTGGCGGCGCTGATCGCGGCGGCGGAACGCACACGCGCAGATCTGCTGACGGTCTGGCCCACGCAGACGACCATCACCTGGGGTGAGCGGTTGGTCGTGCCGCTGATGGCGCTGGTCATCCTCGGCTATCTGCCCGCCCTGGCGGTACATCACCTGCCGTTCGCCTCGCTGGCAGCAGCAAATGGGCAGTGCCTGTGCTTCCGGCGCGCGGCATATACGCATATCGGCGGGCACGCGGCGGTGCGCAAGCGCATCGTCGAGGACATCACGTTCGCACGGCTGATCAAGCGGGCGGGTCTGCGGCTGCGCACGGCGGACGGCGCGGGGTTGATCGGCTGCCGCATGTACACGTCGTGGGCGGACGTACGCGATGGCTACGCCAAGAACATCATCGCGGGGTACGGCAGCGTGTTCGGACTGCTGATGGGGGCGATCTTCCATTGGGCGGTGTTTCTGCTGCCGTGGGTGTGGTTAATCGGGGATGTCGCCAATAGATGGGGCGAGCGGACGACGCATGCGTCGTCCGTACAACACATTCTGGGGGTGGCGGGGTTGTGCGCATTGGGCGTGGGCGTACGGGCGTTGACGGCGGCGACGACACGCCAGCGGGTTGGCGACGCGCTGGCGCTGCCGCTTTCGGTGCTGCTGATGACGCGCATCGCGGCGCAGGCGGTCTACTGGCAGGCGCGCTACGGCGGGGTGCGCTGGAAAGGGCGGACGATTAAATGACCCTCGCTCCCACAAACCCCACATACCCGCGCACGAAATCGTCGACGGAGACGGCGCTTTTGCCTTCTAGCTGCACGCGCGTTGGATGGAAGATGCCGTCGCCGGTCGTGATGCCGATGCGGTCGTGGCGGCGGATGACCTCGCCGTGGGAGGTGTCGGCGTTGCGTGTCCCTATGTCCACGTTCGGATCGGATTGAGCGGACGCCATGAATGGCGTCCCTACGCGCGATGCTGTAGGGACGCCATTCATGGCGTCCGGTTCTGCTGCGTCCGTCGTTGTCACGTCTGCCGTGCCCTCCAAAACCTTGAGCAGCCTGCCCTCCCAGGTCGTGAAAGTGCCGGGCCAGGGCGTGAAGGCGCGTACCAGCCGCTCGATCTGCGTGGCGGGCTGTGACCAGTCGATTCGCCCCTCGTTTTTCTCGATGCGCGGCGCGAAGGTCGCCAGTGCGTCGTCCTGCGCCTGTGGTTTAATTTCGCTGCGCAGGTAGCGCGGCAGCGTCTCGATCAGCAGCTCGCCGCCGATGATGCACAGCTTATCATGCAGCGACTGCCCGGTCTCGTCGGGCGCGAGCGCGATGGCGTGTTTGGCGAGCATCGGTCCCGTGTCCAGTCCGGCGTCCATCTTCATGATCGTGATGCCGCTTTCGGCGTCGCCCGCGCGGATCGCCGCCTGGATCGGTGCTGCGCCGCGCCAGCGTGGCAGCAGGGAGGCGTGAATGTTAATGCAGCCATGCGCGGGGATGTCGAGGACGGACTGCGGCAGGATCTGCCCGAAGGCGGCGACGATATAGACATCTGCCTGCCACTGCTTCAGCGTTTCGACTGCCTCCGTGCGGCGCAGCTTTTCTGGCTGAAAGACGGGGATGCTCGCCGCCAGCGCCGTTTGCTTGACGGGCGACATCTGCACCTGCTTGCCGCGTCCAGCGGGGCGGTCGGGCTGTGTGACGACGCCGACGACCGTGTGGTGGGCGATAAGCTGCTGTAGGGCGGGCACCGCGAAGTCCGGCGTGCCCATGAAGACGACGTTTGCCAATCCTTTACTCCGGTTGAATCCCTTGCCTCATTCCCAGTATAATTCGTCTTTCGGATGAAACGCTAGTTCTAAAAATGCCCAATGCTCAAAAACGCTGGCTGCTCGCTACGCCAGTCCCGCCTGACCATCTTGCCCGTTATCGCGGCATGTCGCCGATCCTCGCGCAGGTACTCTACAATCGCGGACTCGAAGAGCCGACCGCCGCGCTGCGCTTCCTGATCGGCGAGACAGACCTGCATAACCCATTTACCCTCAAAGGCATGAATGAGGCTGTCTCGCGCATCCGCCGCGCCATCAAAATGCAGGAGCGCATCGTCGTTTACGGCGACTTTGACGCCGATGGCGTGACGGCGACCGCGCTGCTAATCCAGGCGCTGCGCTCGCTCGGGGCGGTCGTCAAGCCGTACATCCCGCATCGCATTGATGAGGGCTATGGGCTGAATACCGAGGCGCTGCTGAACCTGCGCCATAACCAGGGCGTGCAGCTTGTCATCACGGTCGATTGTGGCATCCGCTCAGTCGAGGAGGTCGAGCAGGGCAAGCGCGCCGGGCTGGACATCATCGTCACGGATCACCACAGCGTCGGGGCAATCATCCCGCGCGCGGACGCGGTGATTAACCCTAAGCAGGTCGATTGCAAATACCCGGAGAAGATGCTGGCGGGCGTCGGCATCGCCTATAAGCTGGCGGATGCGCTGTTCCGTAGTGCCAAGAGTATGAAGGACAAACGCCAGCCGGACATCCCGCTGGAACACCTGCTCGATCTGGTCGCCATTGGCACCATCGCCGACCTCGCGCCGATGGACAAGCTGGAGAACCGCATCCTCGTCAAGCGCGGGCTGGACGTGATCAACAACGGGTCGCGCCCCGGCGTGCGGGCGCTGGTGGATGTGGCGGGCGTCAAGGACGGCGTGATCGACAGCGAGCGCATCGGCTTCGCGCTCGGTCCACGCATCAACGCGGCGGGGCGGCTGGGCAGCGCGATGACCGCCTATGAACTGCTGATGGCGGCGAACCCGCTTGACGCGGGGAAGCTGGCGAGCGAGCTGCACGACCTCAACCGCCAACGCCAGGAACTGACACGGCAGGCGCAGGATGTGGTGCGCCTGCGGATGGTCGAACGTGGCGAGACCGACCCATACCTGATCTTCGAAATGGACGAGAGTTTTCAGGAAGGCATTGTCGGTCTGGTCGCCGGGCGGCTGACCGAGGAATTCTACCGTCCGGCGGTCGTGCTGCATCATGGCGAACAGGAAAGCCGCGCCTCCTGCCGCAGCATCCCGCAGTTCGACATCACGCGGGCGCTCGACGAATGTGCCGACCTGCTTGTGCGGCATGGCGGTCATGCGCAGGCAGCGGGTTTGACGGTCATGAACAGCAACATCGACCGCCTGCGTGCAGAGCTGACGCGGATCGCCGAGGCACAGCTTGCCGGCGCGGAGTTGTCGCCGATGCTCGACATCGACGCCGAGCTGCCGTTCGATATGCTCGATCTGCCGCTGGCGGAGGAACTGCGCGCTCTCCAACCGACCGGGTATCACAACCCGCCGCCCGTGTTCATGACGCGCGGTCTGGAGGTGATCGAGGCGCGCCCAGTGGGCAAGGATGAGGGACATCTCAAGCTGCGGCTGGCGCGTCCGGGACGTACGACGGTCGATGGCATTGGCTTTGGGCTGGGCGGGCTGGCGCGCGAGCTGCGCGGGCGCGTCGATGTTGCCTACGAGCTGACGATCAACGAATGGAACGGCAAGCGGACAGCGCAGCTTACCGTGCAGGACGTGCGGGCGAGTGAAGTCTAAAGGCGCGTTTCTCTCGAAGAGATTATGCCTTTCGCAAGATCTTCTCCATCGCTTTTCCCTTCGCCAGCTCGTCGATGAGCTTGTCCAGGTAGCGAATTTCCCGCATCGTCGGTTCTTCAATGTCTTCGACGCGCACGCCGCACACCACGCCCTTGATCAGCGCGCGCGAAGGATTGAGCTGCGGCGCTTCGGCAAGAAACGTCTCGCAGTCCGTTCCCTTTACCAGTTGCGCTTCTAACGCTGACTGATCATAGCCTGTCAGCCAGTGAATGATCTCATCCACTTCAGCTTTCGTTCGTCCTTTGCGCTCCGCCTTGGCGACATACTCAGGATAGACCCTGGCGAAAGCCATTGTATAAATCCGATGTTTTGTCATGATCTCTTCCTGCCTCTATGATCTTCTGACTTGAGGATAGAGTATGTGTCAAGGGAACGCCACGTCATCCTATGCAGAGAAGGCAGCGCAGTGTGAAGCCGCGCCGCGAAAATCGTCCGATGGCTGACCTCCTGCTCTTTCTCTTCGGGATGCTGTGCGTGATTAAGCCGCAGTGGCTGATCGGCGCGGTGTATCCCCCGGCGCGCATCAGGCGACTGCGGTGGCTGGAGATGATGCTCGTGCTGACAGGGATCTACATGGCGATGGTCGGGCTGGTGCGGTTAATCACGACGTGAAAGTGATAGGTGACGAGTGAAGAGTGACGAGACTCACCGAAATGACGGACGAGGCACACCTCATCCCTACAGGATCGCGCAGGTGCGCTACCTGCTTGTCTGCGTCCTGTGCGTCTTGGCGGTTCAGACTGCTCCTAGCGCCGCCCAGCCGCCCGACCCACCCAACCCGTTCGGGGTGGTCGAAGGCTTCTGGATGCCGGATGAAGCCTGCGCGCTCGGCGTCGGCTGGGAACGCATCATCTTCGATTGGGCGCAGATTCAGCCGACAGGTCCCGGCGACTGGAACACGCTCAATGTCGATGCGCAGTGGCTGCGCGATGCCCAGGCGTGCGACCGCGAAGTCGTCGCTATCGTCAAGCACACGCCGGGGTGGGCGACCGACGGCTTGCTCAACGCCGGGGTGCCGCGCGGCTTATCGCTGCCGCTCGACGATCCCGGCAACCTGTGGGCGAACTTCATGCGCCGCGCCGCCGAATACTACGCCCCGCTCGGCATCCACCGCTGGATTATCTGGAACGAGCCGGACATCACGCGCGAGACCTATGGCTTCATCTTCGAGGGCACCGTCGAAGACTACGCGCAGATGGTGCGCGTCGCCGCGCTTGCCGCACGCGAAAGCGATCCCGATGCGCGTATCCACCTCGCCGGGACGACGTACTGGCACGATGTGAACGCCGGGCGGCGGCTCTACCTCGACCGCCTGCTCGAAATTCTGACCGCCGACCCCGCCGCGCCCGCGCACGGTTTCTACTTCGATGTTGTGACGCTGCACATCTACTACCGCACCGAGACCGTGTGGCAGATCGTGACGGAGACGCGCGCGCTGCTCGAACGCTATGGATTGGGCGACAAGGCGATTTGGATCAATGAGACGAACGCTTCGCCCAACCTCGATCCCGACTGGCGCGTTGAACGCCCGACCTGGCAGATCACACTTGACCAGCAGGCGGCTTTCCTGCTGCAGGCGGCGGCGCTGGGGCTGGCTGGCGGGGCGGATGCCATCGCCGTCTACAAGCTGAACGATTTCGCGCTGCCCCCCGGCGGCGAGTCGTTTGGCATCCTGCGTCCTGACGGCACGCTGCGCCCCGCCTACGCCACCTGGGGCATGATCGTCCGTGAATTCGCGGACGTGACGGACGGGGCACTTGCGCGCAGCGAGACGCTCGACGTGGTTCGTCTCGACGCGGGCGAACGTGCGATCATCGTCGCCTGGGCGCGCAGCGGGCTGCCCACGCAGGTACAGATTGCTGCGACAGATGAAGAGGCGCAGCTTCTCGATCAATATGGTATGATCATGCCCATCCGACCGATGGACGGGCAATACACGATCACGCTGCCGGGCGCGCTCTGCAACGCGGTCGATGCCTGCGCTGTCGGCGGCAATCCGGCGATAGTGATTCAGTCGGCAGGCGATTTCCAGGTCATGGAGATCGCCCCGTCTGGCGTGGTTGAACTTGATCTCGTGAGTACTGAGTACTGAGTACTGGGTACTGAGTGCGAGGCACGAAAAGCCCTGGACGGCATTTCGCACCTCGTGGCGCATCGATAACTCAGTACTCCGCACTCCGCACTCGGCACTGTTTACGCAGTACTTGAGGATGAGACATGGCGAAAGAATTCTTCTACGGCGGGCAGGCAGTCATCGAAGGCGTGATGATGCGCGGAGCGCACAAAGCTGCCATTGCCGTGCGCAAGGAAAAGTCGAAAGAGATTGTCATCCACGAAGAGCCGCTCAACGCGACGGTCTATCGCGGACGGATGGCGCGCACGCCGTTCCTGCGCGGGTTGGTTGGCTTGTGGGATGCGCTCGGCTTGGGTACGCGGGCACTGATGTGGGCGGCAGATGTCGCCGTAAGCGAAGAGGAAGAGAAGATCAGCTTTACCGGTCCGGTTGGCATTGCCACGATTGGCGTGTCGCTGCTGTTCGGCATTGGCTTATTCTTCTTCGTGCCGCTGCTGGCGTCGAGCGGCATCGGCAACCTCCTCAGCATCCCGACGACTTACGCGGTCGATGTCACGGCAGCCGACGGCACGGTGCAGCAGGTGTGGAGCGCGGGTCCGATCATCATCAACCTGATCGAAGGCGTGATCCAGATCGTGCTGCTCGTCGCTTACATCTGGGCGATCTCGTTCATCCCGGATGTCAAGCGGCTGTTTGGCTATCACGGTGCGGAACACAAGACGATTAACGCCTATGAAGCGGGTGCGGAACTGACGCCGGAGATCGTAGCGAAGTATCCGATTGAGCATCCGCGCTGCGGCACTGCCTTCCTGCTGACGGTGATGCTGGTGAGCGTGCTGCTCTTCTCGCTGATCGGGCGTCCCGATTTTCCGCTTCTCGTCCTTTCACGTGTGATCGGCATCCCCATTGTCGCGGGGATTGCCTACGAAATCATCCGCTACACGGCGCGCAACATCGATAACCCGATCATCCGCATTCTGATTAAGCCGAACCTCGCGCTGCAACACCTGACGACTCGCCAGCCGGATCTCGACATGATCGAGGTGGCGATTGCGGCGTTCAAGCGCGTGCTCGTGTCTGAAAGCATCATGACCGAGGAACAGGCGAAGTCGAACGACGCTGCGGTTGCTGCGCAGCCCGTCCCTGCCGGAGACTGATGAGCAAGCGCTTCCTGCGATGACACGCATCTTCACGATTGACCCCGCACAGCCGGAAAGCGTCGGTTTACGCATCGCAGCGGACGCACTTCGGCGCGGGGAGCTGGTCGCTTTCCCGACGGAGACGGTGTACGGCTTAGGCGCGAATGCCCTTGACGCGGCGGCGGTTGCGCGCATCTTCCAGGCGAAGGGACGCCCCGCCAACGATCCGATCATCGTCCACATCCAGGATCTGGCGCAGCTTTATCTGGTTGCCGAGCACCCGCCCATGCTGGCGCTTCGGTTGGCGGAACACTTCTGGCCCGGCGCGCTGACGCTCGTCGTCAAGCGCCGCCCAATTATTCCGGCAACCGTCTCCGCAGGGCTGGATACAGTCGCTGTGCGTATGCCGAGCGGAAGCGTGATCCGCGCACTGCTCAAGGCAGCACAGATCCCGATTGCCGCGCCGAGCGCCAATACGTTCAGCCGACCCAGCGCGACGACTGCGGCGCATGTCCTGGAAGATCTAGACGGAAAGATTGAGTTTCTTCTGGACGGCGGCGCGGCAAAGATGGGCTTGGAGTCGACCGTGCTGGACTTGACCGGGGAAGTCCCCGCCATCCTGCGTCCTGGCGCGGTCACGCTGGAAGCACTGCGTGTGGTCATCCCGAACGTCACGCAGAAGCAGCGCATGATAGACACCGAGGACGCGACTCCCGCACCTGGGATGCTGATCAAGCATTACTCGCCGCGCGCCCGCGTCCTGCTGTACACGGGCAGCGCTGGTGCTGTGCTGGAGCGGATGCAAAACGACACGCAGCGTTACACGCATGAAGGCAAGCGTGTGGGTGTCCTGGCGATAGGCGACGATGTCGCGCACTTTGCCCCACTGGGCGCGGTGACTGAAGTCATGGGTGATGAGCGAGACCTGGAAGGCGTCGGCGCGAAGCTGTTTTCATCGCTGCGGGCGCTGGATGCGCAAGGTGTTGACGTGATTCTGGTGCGGGCGCTGCCACGCGCCGGGCTGGGCGACGCGATTTATGATCGGCTGCTGCGGGCAGCCGAGGGGCAGATCATTGCTGTCGAGGATTGATTTGCGTTTTTGAGAATTCGTCAAGCAAACCTGGACGATTTTGGGCAAAACGTCAAGGTTTTGCGACGATGGTTTGCCATTACTATCATAAGTAAGTCAAACCGCAGCCCTGCACCTCCCCCACCCACCCAAGTAAACGCAGGACTGCGGTTTTTCTTTTGCAAGGCTTGGTTGTCTTTGATGAAGAACCACGCGCTGCAATCTGCGAAATCACGCTTCCACAGATTTGTCTGCCGCTGTGTCAGCGCATGTTCATGAGCATTGGGGAATTCGTGCGCATGTGCTCTCGAAGCGATCTATACTTTGTGTGGATGTTATGGAGCAGGCTGGGCTTTTGTCCCGGATTGTGTGCTGTATGAAGCGCTTTTCTCGTGTAACCGTGCTGGTGTCATGGGTCCTCCTTTGTTCCCTTGGATTTCCAATTCTCGCAGTTGCTCAACAATGCAGCGCCACCGTCCAGCAAGCGCTTGCGGCTGTCGAAGCGACCTGCGCTGATACCGGGCGTAATCAGGCTTGTCATGGCTATCTACAGGTTGAGGCTGAACCCCGTACACCCGGCGAATCCTTCCAGTTTGACGTCGGAGATATCGTTGACCTGGAGGCAATCCGGACGCTGCGCACGCAGCCGCTGGATGTCGTGACCGGGCACTGGGGCGTCGCGTTCATGCGCGTTCAGGCAAATCTGCCGGACATGCTGCCGGGGAGTAACGCCACCTTCCTCCTGTTTGGCGATGCGGAAATCGCTGATGTAGGTGACGGCACGAGCACCCGCCCAATGCAGGCGATCCGGTTGCAGACCGGTATCACGGGCGTGCGCTGTGACGCCGCTGCCCTGGATGGACTGCTGATCCAGACACCGCATGATGCCGCTGAGCGCGTAACTCTCAACATCAACAATGTCGATGTCAGCCTCGGTTCTACCGTGCTGTTTCAGGCGGATGAACCGAATTCATTGACCGTGACGACGCTTGAAGGCTCGGCAGCTTTGCAGGCGAATGGGATCGATCTGTTGGTCATGCCTGGCGAAAGCCTGCGTCTGTCTTCCACGTCGTCTTTGGTCGTACAGCCTCAGCCTTTCGATGAAGAGCGTTTGAGCCAGCTTCCGCTGTCAGTGCTCGACACCCCTGTCGTGAGTCCCGGTTCTGATGAAGATGGCGTTTCTGTAGACTCACCCTCTTCTCAAAGCGACGGGCAGGCACCTGCCGCCGTCGATTGGTGCAGCCCTGGAAACCCGGGGACCGGGAATCCTCCCTGGAGTGGACAACCCGGTGGGCGATCTGCCTGGGAAGCAGCGAACTGCTCGCAAAGCCCCGGTACGGGGAACGGGAACAGCAGCGGAAATCCCGGCAATGGGGGCGGCGGTAACGGGAATGGGGGAGGAGGTGGCGGCGGCAACAGCGGTGGGAATGGTGGTAACGGGGGCGGCAATGGAAATGGCGGAGGAGGTGGCAACAGCGGCGAGAATCCTGGCAACGGCAATGGTCGCGGTAATAATGGTTGACGTTTAGTCTCTCACCCCCTCCTCGCTTCGTACCAACTTCGTCTAGTTAATCCTTTCCATGCCCTGATGCTGTTACAATAGAAGTAAACACTGATCTTAACCTGCATCGTGTGTGAGGTATGATTGGCGTATGATGGGATTATGAACGGACGGGATCTTGAAACAAGCGATCCGCACGGTCGTGCTCTTCATCCTTCTGGCATGGACGACGAGCGCTTATGCGCAGGAACAGTGCAGCGCTATCATGCAGCGCGCAATCGATTTGGTCAGCGAGGCATGTTCCGCAACGGGACGTAACCAGGCTTGTCACGGCTACTTCCGCGTAGAAGCGAAAGCCCGTGAGGGCGACTCGTCGCTGCCGTTCAATGTTGGCGAGATCATCTCCGTGCTGGATGTGAGTGCACTGACGACGGCACCGATGAACCTCGACGAGGGTGAGTGGGGCGTTGCGCTGCTGCGCCTGCAAGCGAACCTGCCGGATACCCTGCCCGGGCTGAACGCTACGTTCCTGCTCCTGGGCGACACTCGTATCGAAGCAAACCCGCTCTCGCCAGATGCCCAACCGATGCAGATTTTTCGCCTTGAGACGGGGGTTACAGGCATCCGCTGTGCCGAAGGTCCTGCCGATGGGCTGCTGGTACAGACCCCACAGGACATGCAGCGGGTCAAATTGACGGTCAACGGGGTCACCATCGAGGCAGCAGGCACGGCATTCATTCAGGCGCAGCCGGACAAAGCGATGACCGTCAGCGCGCTGGATGGCACGATCACCGTCTCGCTGGGCGGGCACCGGCAGGTGTTGGCGGTTGGGACGCAGGTGGAAATCCCGTTGGACGCCCGGCTTACTCCCAGTGGTGAGATGAGCGATCCCGTCGCCGTCCAGCTTTCGACGGTAGTGGGCTTGCCGATAGGACTGCTGCCACGCTCGGTGAATGCCCCCGTGCTTGATGCATCGCAAGCTGTCCTCCATGCCGGAGCGCCCACTGCTTCGCCTGCCGTGACCCCATCCGCTGCTGTGTCTCTTAATGCCACTTCGTCTATCCAGCCTACGGATGCGGCTGCCACTGCCCAGGTGGCAGAAGGCGGCGAAGCGCAGACAAACCCCCAAGACCCACGCGCGGCGCTCCTCGTGTTCTCGCTTGCCGTGCTGGTGTCGCTGCTGGTCATTTTGCTGGTCGTCATCGTCTTCCTGGTCACCTATAGTGTGGTGCGCCAGATGCGGCTCCGGCGGCGAACGCAGGACCAGCCTTAAGCGCGGTATTCTGCTGGTGATACCCTCATCCTCAGTGCGTTTGGTATAATGCGTACGTTCCGCTCAATCACATCTGGAGATCATCATGGCGCAGGAATACGATGTCGTGGTCATGGGCGCAGGTCCCGGCGGCTATGTCGCGGCGATTCGCGCGAGTCAGTTGGGGCTGAAGGTCGCGATTGTCGAAAAGCAGTACTGGGGCGGCGTCTGCCTGAATGTCGGCTGCATCCCTTCCAAGGCACTGCTGCGCAATGCCGAACTCTCACACATCCTTCAGCACGAGACGAAGACCTTCGGCATCAAGATCGAAGGCAAGGTGACGATGGACTTCCAGGCGGCATATGACCGCAGTCGCAAGGTCGCCGATGGGCGCGTGAAGGGCGTTCACTTCCTGATGCGCAAGAACAAGATCGACGAGTACGATGGCTGGGGCGAATTCGTGGACGCCAACACGATCAAGGTGGCGCTCAACAAAGGTGGCGAAGAGACGCTCAAATTCAAATCGTGCATTCTGGCGACCGGCGCGACCACCCGTCTGATCCCTGGCACGAAACTGAGCGAGCGCGTCGTCACCTACGAAGAGCAGATCATGGACGCCAACCTGCCCAAGTCGATCATCATCGCCGGTGCAGGCGCGATTGGCATCGAGTTCGCCTACGTGCATCATAACTATGGCGTCGATGTGACGGTCGTCGAATTCCTCGACCGCCCGCTGCCGCTGGAGGATGAAGAGGTGTCGGCGGAGCTGCGCAAGCAGTACGAGAAGTTGGGCGTGAAGATCCTGACCAGCACGCGCGTCGATTCGATCACCGACACGGGCAGCGGCGTGGAAGTCGCCGTGACCGATCTGAAGACCAATGCGCAGCAGGTCTTGAAAGCCGACAGGTGTATGCAGGCGATTGGCTTCAAGCCGCGCACTGAGGGCTACGGGCTGGAAAAGACGGGCGTCAAGCTGACGGAGCGCGGCGCGATCGAAATCAACAGCCACATGCAGACCAACGTGCCAAATATCTATGCCATCGGCGATGTGACGTCCAAGCTGATGCTGGCGCATGTTGCGGAGGCGATGGGTGTGATCGCCGCCGAGCGCATCGCGGGGGCGCACAGCGTGGAACTCGATTTCGACTTTATGCCGCGCGCGACCTACTGCCAGCCGCAGGTCGCCTCTTTCGGTTGGACGGAGAAGCAGGCGCGCGACAAGGGTTACGACATCAATGTCGCCAAGTTCCCCTTCCAGGCGAATGGCAAGGCGCACGGCTTGGGCGACCCGACGGGGTTCGTTAAGCTGATCAGCGACAAGAAGTATGGCGAAATCCTGGGCGCGCACCTGATCGGTCCCGACGTGACTGAGCTGCTGCCGGAGCTGACGCTGGCGCGCAACGCCGAGCTTACAGCGGAGGAGATCGCCCGCAACGTCCATGCGCATCCGACGCTGAGCGAAGCGATCAAGGAAGCCGCGCACGGGCTTGAAGGGCACATGATCAATTTCTAGTAGTGGACGACCCATGTGTCGTCCGCCAAAGGTGATGAGGCCAAAGGTGATGAGTGGGGGCGCAGCGTGCGCCCCCTTTTTTATCGAGCATGTTCTCGCCGACGCAAGGCATGACACACCTGCGGAGTCGCGTGTGAAGGTGCATGCCTCGTCTACAAAAGTGATGCAAATACGGCTTCAGCCCGCGTCACGCTTGTCAAGCCGCAGCATGATAGGGGCTACGGGGCGGACTACACCAATGTATTTCACCTTGCCATCGAAGGGTACTGCCAGGCGCGGCTGGTAGCGCTGTGCGATATCCCCCAGGATGAGCGTCGCTTCGAGCAGGGCAAAGTGCATGCCCAAACAGATGCGCTGCCCCGCGCCGAACGGTAGGTAAGCGTAGCGCGGTCTGGATTCGACGGCTGCGGGCAGGAAGTGCTCCGGATAGAACTCCAGTGGCTTTTCCCAGTAGTCTGGGCTGCGATGCGTGCCGTAAGGCATCAGTATTATGAGTGTTCCCTTCGGCACGGCGTAACCGCCGATTTCGTCGGCAACCATGGCATCGCGCGCCATAATGGGCACCGGGGAGTATAAGCGCAGGGTTTCATCCAGGATCATGCGTGTGTACGTTAGCTTTGGCATATCGTCCGTGGTTGTAGGGCGTCCTCCCATAATGCTGTCCACTTCGTTGTGTAGGCGCGCCTCTGCTTCCGGATTCAGTGAGAGCGCGTACAGACCCCAGGTCAGCAGGCTGGCGGTCGTCTCGTGTCCGGCGAAAATGGTGATCAGGATCTCATTCTCGATCTGCTCATTGCTCATCGGTTCGCCAGTGTCGGCATCGCGCGCGCTCATGAGCAGCGACAGCAGGTCGTCTCCCAGCCCTTCGCGGCGACGCTGGGCAATAATGCTCTGGATAAATTCGGTGACGATGGCGCGGGAACGTTTCAGCAGTCGGTTTGCTGGTGTCGGCACAAACAGCGGCACATCGATAATCGAGTCCGTACTGCGGGATGTGTATTCGAGCAGGTTATGCAGCGCTTTGATCGCCTCTTTGACATTCTCGCTGACGTCAATGTTGAAGATTGAACGCATAATCACGCTCATCGTCACGCGGGTCATTTCCTGATTGATGTCTACGACGCTTCGCGGTTGCAGCGCGTCCCAGCGCTCCAGCATCTTCTGGGACTCCTCTTGCATGATTTCCGCGAACTTGGCGACATTCTTGCGTGTGTAAGTCGGCTGCATCAGCTTGTGCTGCGTGTACCATCGCTCGCCTTCCAGCGTCAGGATGCCGTCCCCGATGGCGGTGCGCAGCTTCTCATGGCTGATGCCTTTGACGAACTTGTCCGCGTTCTGAACCATGATGTACTGAATATGCTCCGCGCGCGTGAAGATGATCGAGGTGATCGGTCCCAATTTGACTTGTACGGTGTCGCCGTACTCACGCCAAAGGTCGATGTGAAAGTCGAAGATCCCCTTATTGCGCATGGTGTTCAGGCTGCCCAATATCGGGATTCCCTTAGGTCCCGGCGGTACCGTGACGGTGGAAATACTGCTCATACTGTGCTCCAATTTTGAATGGATATTTCCAGTATACGTCACTGCGCGATATTCGTGCGACGCTCAATATTGCGTTGTGATCGATCTTCCAATCCGAGCGGAAATAGAAAAGGGGCGCGCCGGAATTTCCGACGCGCCCCTCATCGGGCAGACACACAGGTCTGCGCCAACGTGATCGAGAATGCGGGCAGACACATGGGTCTGCCCCTACGACGTTGTGGTTACACAATCGTGACGAGCAGCTTGCCCTGTTCCACGCTTTGCCCCGCCTGCGCGTTGATGCGCGAGACGATACCATCACGCGGTGCCTTCAGCTCGTTCTGCATCTTCATGCTTTCGAGGATGATGACGGTCTGCCCGCCCTTGACCTCCTGACCTTCGGCGACCGGGATGGCGACGACCAGCCCCGGCATCGGCGACTTGATCGAGATTTCGCCGCTGCTGGCACCTGCGCCAGTGCGCGTGGACGCCAGGAGCTGCGCGCGCTCGTCCAGCACTTCGCCTGTGTACAGCCGCCCACCCAGTAGCACCTGGTACTCGCCGTCTTTCTCATCGACCACGAGATCGTGTGATTTGTTCTCTGTGAGCAGGTTGTAGAGCGACGGACTGAGCGGCAGGAAGTCGATCTCGCGCTTGTCGCCGTTGATCGTGATCGCGCCCTCTTTGTCGATGTCGATCTCGAACTTCTTATTGTTGATGGTGGTGATGTACTTGGTCATCGCTGCATCCGCTCCCAACGGCTCATCCACTTCCAGTTGCTTGTATCGCGCTCGTTGCGGGTGACGACCTGGCTGGCAAGCTGACGGCTGCGATGCGCGTGGAGGGTGGCGGCGATGGCTGCCGTCTCCAGTTCCGCTTCGTTCGGGTCGTCCTCGTAGGTGCCCATCTTGAAGTGTTCTTCCACCCACTTGGTATCGAACTTGCCCGCCATGAAGCTGAAGCTGTTGAGCAGGTTCTGATGGAAGGGGATGTTGTGCTTGACCCCCATGATGGTGTATTCGGAGAGAGCGCGGCGCATCCGCAGCATCGCCTCGGCGCGGTCTTCGCCAAAGCAGATCAGCTTGGCGATCATGCTGTCATAGTAGGGCGTAATCTCGTAACCGCGATAGACGCCGCTATCGACGCGCACGCCGGGACCGGTTGGCACGAGGATGGTGTGGATCTGCCCGATGGACGGCATGAAGTTGTTGTACGGATCTTCGGCATTGATGCGGCATTCGATTGCCCAGCCCTTGGGTTCGAGGAAGCTGCCCGTCGGACCCATGCGGCGTCCACGCGCGATACGGATCTGCTCTTTGACGAGGTCAAGTCCGTGTACCAGCTCGGTGACCGGGTGTTCGACCTGGAGGCGGGTGTTCATCTCCAGGAAGTAGAAGTTCTTGTCCTTATCGACCAGGCATTCAATCGTGCCCGCGTTGACGTAGCCGACGGATTCGGCGGCTTTGACCGCCATCTCGCCCATGCGCCGCCGCAGTTCGGGGTCCATGAACGGGCTGGGCGCTTCTTCCACCAGCTTCTGATGGCGGCGCTGGATGCTGCATTCGCGCTCGCCGCAGTGGATGGTGTTGCCGTGCATATCGGCGAGGATCTGGAATTCGATGTGGCGCGCGCCTTCGATCAGCTTTTCCACATAGACGGTGCCATCGCCGAAGGCATTTTCCGCCTCACGGCGGGCGCTGGCGAGCGCCTCGCCGAAGTCTTCGGCACGCCGGACGACGCGCATGCCCTTGCCGCCGCCGCCCGCCGTCGCCTTGATCAGAAGCGGGAAGCCGACTTCGTTGACGGCGGCGTGTGTCAGTTCTTCGTCGCCCAAGCCTGGCTCGGTGCCGGGGACGACCGGGACGCCGTTCTTCTTGACGGCTTCGCGCGCCGACTGCTTATCGCCCATCGTGGCGATGGCGTGCGGCGGCGGACCGATGAAGATGATGCCTTCGTCCTGGCACATCTGCGAGAAGTATTCACGTTCGCTCAGGAAGCCGTAGCCGGGGTGGATGGCATCCGCGCCCGTCTTCTTGGCTGCCTGAATGATGGTCTCCGCCTTCAGGTAGCTTTCGCGGGGCGGCGGCGCGCCGATATAGACGGCTTCGTCAGCAAAGCGGACGTGCAGGGCGGCGCGGTCGGCATCGGAGTAGACGGCGACCGTCTCAATGCCCAGGTCGCGGCAGGCACGGATGACGCGCACGGCGATCTCGCCGCGATTGGCGATCAGCACTTTGTTGATCTTGGTCGGTGTTGGTTCGTAGTTTGCCATGAGCTGCTCCTCCTCGCTCTAGAGCGGGATATTCCCGTGCTTCTTGGGCGGGTTGGTGTCACGCTTGTTCTGGAAGACTTCCAGCCCGTTGATCAGGCGCGCGCGCGTCTCACGCGGTTCGATCACATCGTCCACGAAGCCGCGTTCCGCCGCGATGTAGGGGTTGGCGAGGCGCTCGCGGTAATCCGCCGCCAGCTTGGTCTTGAGCGCCAGCGGGTCATCCGATGCTTTCAGGTCGCGGCGGTAGATGATTTCGACCGCGCCTTCGGGACCCATGACGGCGATTTCGGCTGTGGGCCATGCCAGATTGAGATCGCCGCGCAGGTGTTTGCTGCTCATGACGCAGTAGGCACCGCCGTAACTCTTACGGGTGGTGACGGTCAGCTTTGGCACGGTCGCTTCGCAGTAGGCGAAGAGCAGCTTGGCACCACTGGTGATAATGCCATTGTGTTCCTGGTCGGTGCCGGGCATGTAGCCGGGGACATCGACGAATGTGATGATCGGAATGTTAAAGCAGTCGCAGGTACGGACGAAACGGGCGGCTTTCTCGCTCGCCTTGATGTCGAGCACGCCTGCCAGCACTGCCGGCTGGTTACCGACGATGCCGACGCTGTGACCACCCAGACGTGCGAAGCCGACGACGATGTTCGCCGCGAATTCCGGCTGAATTTCGTAGAAGATGCCCTCGTCCACCACTCGGCGGATGACTTCCTTCATGTCGTAGGGCTTGTTGGGATTATCGGGGATGATCGTGTCGAGGTCCGCTTCGGCGCGCAGCGGGTCGTCCTTGCTGGGCAGGTAAGGGGGGTCTTCCATGTTATTCTGCGGCATATAGCCCAGGAGTTCGCGGGCGAGCAGCAGTGTCTGCGTTTCGTTGTCGCCGACAAGGTGGCAGACACCGCTCTTGGTTGAATGGACAGATGCGCCGCCCAGGTCTTCAAACGACACGTCTTCATGGGTCACGGCTTTGACCACATCGGGACCCGTGATGAACATGTAACTGGTGTCCTTGACCATCAGCGTGAAGTCAGTCAGTGCAGGGCTGTAGACCGCGCCGCCCGCACACGGACCCATGATGACGCTAATCTGCGGGATGACGCCGCTGGCAAGCGTATTGCGCAGGAAGATATCGGCATAACCACCGAGCGAGAGCACGCCTTCCTGAATACGCGCGCCGCCGCTGTCGTTGAGACCGATGACGGGGGCACCGACCTTCATCGCCGCTTCCATCACCTTGATGATCTTTTGTGCATGAACTTCGCTCAACGTACCGCCGACGACGGTGAAGTCCTGAGAATAGACGTAGACGAGCCGTCCGTTGATGGTACCCCAGCCGGTCACGACGCTGTCGCCCAGCAGCCGCTGCTTGTCCATGCCGAAATCATCCACGCGATGCTTGACGAACGCGTCCAGCTCACGGAAGCTGCCGGGGTCCAGCAGGATATCCAGGCGTTCGCGCGCAGTGGCGCGTCCGGTTTCGTGCTGTCGCTTGATGCGTTCCTCGCCACCGCCCTGGCGACTCTGTTCACGCATGCTGCGCAGAAGTTCGATCTTTCGGTCTGTCATGCCTTCTACTCCGTTCGATGATGGGTGCGCGAGCGCTACCATGCCGCACCAGGAGAACGACAATCAACGCGCGCCCCTTGCCTCTCCCATCAGCAGTAATCGGGACCCTCATAGAGACAGCTTAACGAGAGGGTAGGGCGCGCGTGAATCCCTAAAACAATCCGAACTATAACTTAACCAAAGGGTGCGCTTTTTGCGAATGTTACTAGTCTAGCGCTTTCGGCGAGGCGCGGATCATCGCGGAGGAGGACTTGTGACGAAAAGCACAAATGATGGGTGACAAACGTTCGGAACGGGACTGCTGTCAGTGTTTTGTTGGAGCTGAAGAGTCGCGTTCCAGCAGTGCCAGTATCCCAGCGGGTGCCTTCAAAGAGATAGCCCGCTTGCCTTTTTGCGCCGCCTCAGGTTCAAAACCTGAGGCTGAGATCAGATTGGTAAGCCCGTAAACGGGCTGTGCGGGTATTCCGTAGCCCGTTTACGGGCTTTTGCAGAGAGGTGTAGCCCGACGTTGAAAACGTCGGGCGGGCGAGATGGGAGAATTTACGCTTAACTTGCAGGGTAGGCTATTTCTGAAGCTACCCTATGAAATCGTCGCTCCGTTCGTCTTCATCTCCGGCGTCGGCTCGGTGAACTGCGCCGCCTCGGTCGAGTCCGCCAGCGCGGTCGTCGAAGATGCGCCGCCGCTGATGACCTCTTGCAGCGCGTCGAAGTAGCCTGTGCCGACGAACGACTGATGCTTGACGGCGCGGTAGCCGTAATCGCGCTCGGCGTCGAACTCCGCCTCCTGCAATTCGACATAGGCGCTCATGCCCTGCGCCTTGTACTTGCGCGCCAGTTCGAACATGCCGTAGTTGAGCTGGTGGAAGCCCGCCAGCGTGATGAACTGGAACTTGTAGCCCATCGCGCCCAGTTCGCGCTGGAACTTGGCAATCGTCCCGGCATCCAGGTGACGGCTCCAGTTGAAGGATGGCGAGCAGTTGTAGAACAGCAGTTTGTCCGGGTATTCGCGGCGGATGCCTTCGGCGAACTTTTTCGCCTCGTCGAGGTCAGGATGCGAAGTCTCGCACCAGATCATGTCGGCATATGGCGCATAGGCGAGACCGCGCGCAATCGCGGAATCCAGCCCCTTCTTGACGTAGAAGAAGCCTTCCGGCGACCGCTCGCCCGTGATGAACTGCTCGTCGCGGGGGTCGATGGTGTTCGCCAGCAGCGTCGCGCTTTCCGCATCCGTGCGGGCGATGATCATCGTCGGCACATCCATCACGTCGGCGGCGAGGCGCGCGGCGATCAGCTTGCGCACCATCTCGGAGGTTGGCGCGAGGACTTTGCCGCCCAGGTGGCCGCACTTCTTGGCGGAAGCGAGCTGGTCTTCGTAATGCACGCCCGCCGCGCCCGCCTCGATGAACGCCTTCGTCAGCTCGTAGGTGTTGAGCACGCCGCCGAAGCCCGCTTCGCCATCTGCGATCAGTGGCACCAGCCAGTAGGGACCCTTTTTGCCCTCCATCACCTGGATCTGGTCGGCGCGCAGCAGGGCGTTGTTGATGCGCCGCACCATGTTCGGACCGCTGTCCACCGGGTAGAGGCTCTGATCAGGATAGGTATGCAGCGCGCTGTTGCCATCGGCGGCGATCTGCCAGCCGCTGACGTAGATCGCTTTGAGTCCGGCGGCGACCATCTGCACCGCTTGCGTCCCGGTCAGCGCACCCATCGTGTTGAGGTATGGCTCACGGTTGAGCAAATCCCACAACTGCTCACAGCCCTGGCGCGCCAGCGAATACTCGATATGCACGGAGCCGCGCAGTTTGACGACATCCTCCGCCGTGTAGGGGCGTTCGATGCCCTTCCAGCGCGGTCTGGTGTTCCATTCCATCGTGACTTGTTCGGCATTACGCATGATTACTATTCCCCATTGAGATACTGATAAGCGGGCAAGGTGAGAAAATCGCTGAAATGGTCGTCTTTGACCATCTTCGAGAACAGCTCGCTCGCCAGCCCAAAGTGCCCGCTGTCGTAGCGTTCCGCGCCGATCTCCGCGCGGATCGAAGCCATCTCCTCTTGTAGATAGCGGTCATAGAGCGTGGGAGTCACCGGGTCGCCGCTCTCCAGGCGCGCACCATGATGCACCCACTGCCAGAGCTGCGTGCGCGAAATCTCGGAGGTCGCTGCGTCTTCCATCAGGTTATAGAGCGGCACGCAGCCGTTGCCGCCCAGCCATGCTTCGAGATATTGCAGCCCGACGCGGATGTTCCAGCGCACGCCATGCTCGGTGATCGTGCCATCGGGGACGCGCAGCAGGTCGTCGTCGGTCACATGCACATCGTCGCGCTTGCGGTCGATCTGGTTGGGCGTCGGCATCAGTTCGTCGAAGATGTCTTTGGCAATCGGCACGAGACCAGGGTGCGCGACCCATGTCCCATCGTGTCCATCGCGAACTTCGCGCAGCTTGTCCTGCCGTACTTTTTCCAGCGCTGCTTCGTTCGCGGCTGGGTCGTTCTTGATCGGGATTTGCGCCGCCATGCCGCCCATGGCGTGGATGCCGCGGCGGTGGCAGGTGCGGATGAGGAGCTGTGAGTACGAGCGCATGAAGTGCACCGTCATCGTCACCTGCGAGCGGTCGGGCAGCACAAATGCGGGGTCGTGGCGGAACTTCTTGATGAACGAGAAGATGTAATCCCAGCGCCCGCAGTTCAGCCCTGCGCTGTGCTCGCGCAGCTCGTAGAGGATTTCGTCCATCTCGAACGACGCCAGGATCGTCTCGATCAGTACGGTGGCGCGGATCGTCCCGCGTGGGATGCCGAGCAGCGACTGCGCCATGACGAAGACATCATTCCACAGGCGTGCCTCGTGATGACTTTCCAGCTTGGGCAGATAAAAATACGGACCCGTGCCGCGCGCCATCAGTTCTTTGGCGTTGTGGAAGCAGTACAGCCCAAAGTCGAAGATGCCGCCGGGAACAGGCTTCCCATCGACCAGCATGTGCTTTTCATCCAGGTGCCAGCCGCGCGGGCGCACCATCAGCACCGCGACCTTGTCGTTGAGCTTATAGTGTTTGCCTTCGGGACTGCTGAAGGTGATCGTGCGGCGGATCGCGTCGCGCAGGTTGATCTGCCCCTGGATCAGGTTCGTCCACGAGGGGGAGTTGGCGTCCTCGAAATCCGCCATGAAGACCGACGCGCCGGAATTGAGCGCGTTGATGACCATCTTGCGGTCGGTCGGACCCGTGATCTCGACCCGACGATCCTGTAAGTCCGGCGGGATGGGTGCGACTGTCCAGTCGCTCTCGCGAATATGTTCGGTCTCCGGCAGAAAGTCGGGCATCTCGCCGCGCTCGATGGCGCCCTGCCGTTCGCCGCGCCTGCGCAGCAGATCGCCCCGACGCTCGCGGAAGCTGCGGGCGAGCTGCGCGACAAACACGACCGCTTCCGGCGTCAGAATCTCTGCATATTCTGGTGTGATGGAACCGATAATTGCTACATCATGCATGAATTGTGAAGCCATGCGCAAAACCTCGCGTTGACTATGCTCGACACGTATCTGCCTATATGTCTCGTCTTTTGAGCGAGGATACGGCGAAGAAAGAAAGGATGCTCAACCGAACGATGTTTCCGACAGTGGTCTCAGTGTAGTACACATTGTCCAAACAAAACAAGCTGCACAGTGCAGGAATTTGTGACGAATTCTTTCACCACCCTGTACTAATCTAACGACGATTTGATTTTATGAACGACAGGCAGCATGATCGTTATCTGTGACATTCCTCACAATTCCCATTCGGTGCAGCGGCGATGGCGTTACAATGAGTTAATGACGCGAGTCGGCGGAGTACTTTTCATGAGCGAAAAAGTCTTTGATTATGTGGTGGTTGGGTCAGGTTTTGGCGGCAGCGTTTCGGCTATGCGGCTGACGGAAAAGGGTTACAGCGTGCTTGTCCTCGAACGTGGCAAACGCTGGCGCGACGAGGATCATCCCAAAAGTAACTGGAATGTCGTCAAATACCTCTGGTTGCCTGCCCTGCGCTGCTTCGGCATCCAGGAGATGAGCTTCACCAACGATCTGATGGTGCTGCATGGCAGCGGTGTCGGCGGTGGCTCGCTGGTGTGGGCGAATGTGGCGGAGGAGCCGAGCGATACGCTGTTCGAGGCTCCCGCCTGGAGCAGGCTCGCCGATTGGAAGCGCGTGTTGGAGCCGCACTACGCAACGGCAAAGCGGATGCTGGGTGTCGCGCCCAATCCATTTGTGACACCCGCCGACGACGCGCTGCGCGAGATCGCCCGTGAGCAGGGACGTGAGCACACCTTTCGGCAGGCAAACGTCGCGGTGTACTTTGGCGAGGCGGGCGTCACTGCGCCCGACCCGTATTTCGGCGGCGAGGGACCCGACCGCACGGGCTGCATCGGCTGCGGCGGCTGTATGGTCGGCTGCCGCCATAACGCCAAGAATACACTGTCCAAGAACTATCTCTATTTCGCTGAGAAGTGGGGTGCGGAGATCCGCCCGGAGGCGCAGGTGGTCGATATTCGTCCGCTGCCGCCGAACCAGCCGGACGGCGCGCGCTATGTTCTGATCTATCGCAATCCGACCGCACCGCCCTGGGATCTGCGACGCTATCATGTGCGGGCGCGCAATGTCGTGATCGCCGCGCACGCGCTCGGCACGATGCGGTTGCTCTTCCGCTGCCGCGATGTGCAGCGCACGCTGCCGAAGCTTTCGCAGCGACTGGGAGAAGGCGTGCGCACCAACAGCGAGGCGCTGGTCGGCTCGACCAGTTGGGACGGCAAGACCGACTACTCGACCGGGATCGCCATCACATCGATCTTCCAGTATGACGACGTGACGCAGGTCGAGCCGGTGCGCTACCCCGACAAGTCGTCGTTCATGCGCCTGCTCGCCATCCCGATGATCGATGGGGCGGGCAGTCCGATCAAGCGCCTGCTTGGGACGCTGGCGCATGGCGTGCGTCATCCGCTGGAATTCCTGTACGCGAAGTTCTTCTCTCAGTGGGCGAAGCGTTCGACCATCATCCTGATCATGCAGACGGTGGACAGCACGCTGCGGGTGCGGCTGGGGCGCAATCTGTTCACGCTGTTCCGTCAGAACCTGGTGTCCGAACTGCCCAAGGGCGCATCGCTCTCGCCGCAGGAGGCGATCTCGCATGGCGTGACGCGGCGCTTCGCCCAGAAGACGCGCGGTATCGCCCAGGACACCATCCCGGAGACGCTGCTCGGCATCCCGGCGACCGCGCACTGCATCGGCGGCTGCCCGATGGGCGAGAGCGCCGAGGACGGCGTGGTGGATATCCAATGCGAGGTGTTCAACTATCCTGGCATGTACATTGTCGATGGGTCGATCATCCCGGCGAACCCCGGCGTGAACCCCAGCCTGACGATCACGGCGCTGGCGGAATACGCGATGAGCCACATCCCGGCGAAGGAAGGGATGGAGGTTCGGCTGCCGATAGGCGTGACACGGGAGACGGTGGCGTTGTAATGCCGGGGATTGCGGCGGACGAGGCATGCCTCGTCCGGTGACAAAAGATCACAAACAACATGAGTCATGCAGGCTCTACCAGCTTTTCGCGGGCGCGGATTTTGAGCTGGCGCACAAAGCAGTTCAACTTGCGCCGCCAGGGCATGAAATGCCCCGGCTACGCTAACGCCGCCCCCTTCGGGGGCTGACTGCGGGAATTATCGAAACAGCCTGCGGAGCAGGCGTTCGTTTTGTAGCCCGCCCATTCCATGGGTGGGCGGACGAAATGCGACAAACATCATTGAACTTGCCGAATATGGGGCGCCATTGATGGCGTTCACCGCAATAATTCGATCTCTATACCGTCCCGCCAAACCTGTTCAGCAGTTCGATGATGGCGTTGTTGTATGCCAGTGGGTTCTCCTCCAGCACGCGGATGGTGTGTCGCAGGCGCAGCGCCTCGTCGATGGGCTGCGGCAGCGTCCAGTCGTCAGACTTGTAGCTGAAGCCGTTGTGCCAGATCGGGATGAATGTTAGCTTCGCCTCCAGCGCCCAGGCGATCTCTTCGATCACAACCTCGGACGCCAGCGTCTCCTGCCCGATCAGCACGATGAAGTAGTCATAGCGCCGGATGCGTTCGCGCAAGCCTGCCCGCCAGTCCTCGCCGGGTACCAGCGCGAGATCGAGAAACGGCTCCAAGCCCGCCATCTTCAGACGCGCCAGCACGAGCAGGGCAAAGGCGCTGCTGTCTTTGCGTCGATAGGAGATGAAGATGTTGGCGGGTTCGGTCTCTTCGAGCAGGTCGAAGGCGGGCTTGAGGATGTTGTAGCCGTTGTCGGCAGCCATGTAGCCATTGTTGATGAGCAGCGTCAGCAGCGGCGCATTGCCCGTGTCGAAGACGGCGCGCGCCATCGCTTCGATCTCGTCCGTCTCGACCCGCTGGCGCAGCGCGGGCACGTCGGGGTCGGGGCGGGCATCCTGGCTCCAGCGCGCGAGCAGGTAGACGAGCACGCTGCGCTTGTTGATCATGCCGCGAAAATGGGAGATGGTCGTGTCCCAATGCCCTTCGGCTGCGCCTTCCGCCAGCTCTTTGGCGAGCGTGCGAACCTTCGCCATCGGGTTTTGCGGCAGCGCGCGCCCGCACACCCGCTCGATAAAGAGATCGAATTTCGCCTCGTCCGCCATGTCGTCCTCCATCATCATTATCGATGATTATAGGTGAATACTCATCGTGAATTGAACCGCAAGGTTTCTATGAAACACAACCACACCGCACAATGTATGCTTGGCGTTCATGGCGTCGTGGCGGTTGATTTGATGGAACCGCCAAGACGCAAAGGACGCCAAGAGGAGACATACAGAGCACGCACTGAGGGCACGGAAATCGTGGGAAGAATTCTTCGCGCGCTTCGCGTCTTTGCGGTTCAATTATCCATCATCGACTCTTAGGGACGCTTGGTCGTGATCCGGTTGCTGTGGACATCTTTGTCTATTTCTTTCGTTATCGGCGTGCTGCTTGTGACGGGGATGCGGGCAGGGGCGGCGTGGAGTCGCGCGCCTGCTTCGGTTGCCGACCTGGATCGCTGCCCGCTGCCGTGCTGGCGTGGCATCACCTCCGGCGAGACAACGCTGGAGGCGGCGCGCGCGCTGCTGATCGAGCGCGGCTACCAGCAGCAGCCCGTCAGTCGCTTCTTCACCAATCCGATCACGTTTGAACGGGCGGGGAGCGATGAATGCCTCGTGCGCATCGCTTATGGCTTCGGCATTGTCGCGGATGTCGTGCTGCATGACTGCCCTGGCGTGCGGATGGGCGATGTGATGGCAGTGTTGGGCGAGCCGGATGGTTTCGTCGCGCCGCACATCCTCAGCTTTCGCGGCGCGACAGTCTTCGTGGAGATCGTCGGCAGGCGCTCGTGCGATACGCCGTTTTCGCCGCGCACGCTGGTCGAGAACATCTTCATCATGCCCGCCAGCTACCCGATCAACACGATCACGCAGGTCGCCGACCTGGGGCGGCTGGATCGCTGGCAGGGTTTTATGTCCGGGGCGCATTACCTGGAGCGCGAACGACCGGGCATGTGCTCGTGAGCGTCACACGACCAGCACGCTCACGTCGAACCCCAGCCCAGCCAGGATGAGATTGAAGATGCCCCAGGCGACGAGCGGCACCAGCGCCAGCAGGATGAACAGCAGCACATGTCGCCAGCGGGGAGCCGGTCGCTCACCGCTCCACTCCTCATTGAGCAGCAAATATGGACCCGCCGCGTACAATCCGTAGACGCTGAAGATCAGGCTGGCGAACATGAAGAAGCTGATCAGATCGCCCGCAGCCAGCATCTGAATGCCCGCAAACTGCCGCTCGACGGTGATGCCCCATAAGCCGCCGATGGTGTAAAGCGCCGAAAAACCATACCGCCAGCGTGGGATAGCGAACGTAATGATCAGTGCCAGCCCGACATAGAAGCCGATGTACGCGACCATATGCCGCCCTACTGGGTCGCGGTCGGCGATGTCGAAGGCGGCGAACAGCTCGCTGAACCACAGTAGGAGGAAGACGAACGCGAACTTCCCAACGCGCGAGCCGATCCAGCGCGCGAACAGAGCGCGCACCCGCCTGCGCAGTAAGACGCTATAGAGGATTGGATAGGCGACGAAAAGCAGCGAATAGCCGGGTTGTTCGGTTGTCGCGGCGAAGAGGACGAGCGCGCAGATGGCGAAGGTGATGATCCACAGGCTGCGCCGCCGCCAGCCGGGGACGAAGGCGCGTTCCGGCTGCGCAAGCGCCCAGTAGAAAATCGGTATACACAGGGCGAAAAACAGAATAATCATCCGGCACTCCTAGTGTCTGAGTCTCTTCATCATAGACTCATTGATACTTGTGCGCTTCTTCACAAAACTTCGTGAAAATATTCACAGGTAGTGGCGTATTGTTTTGAGGCAAAGATAATGACATCGTATCGTACCAGCGTTTCGAATGTCCTCGTGATCGGCACTGGAGGGGCAGGGCTGCGCGCCGCAATCGCCGCGCACAGGGCGGGCTGCGAGGTCACGCTGATTGGCAAGCGACTGCGCAAGGATGCGCACACCGTGCTGGCAGCGGGTGGCATTAACGCAGCTCTGGGCAGTGTAGACCCGGATGATACCTGGCAGTGGCATTATGCGGACACAATCCGCGATGGCTACTATCTCAACAACCCACGTATGGTCGAGGTGATGGCGCAGGAAGCCCCTGCCGCCGTACGGGAGCTTGCAGAGTGTGGCTGCAACTTCGCCCGTACGCCAGATGGCAGGCTTGACCAGCGCTTCTTTGGCGCACATCGTTATCGTCGCACCTGTTATGCAGGCGACTACACTGGACGCGCTATCCTCTATACGTTGGCGGACAAGGTCGCCGAGCTGGGGATCGAAATCCACGATTACCAGTATGTCACGTCACTGCTGGTCAAGGACAGCGTGTGCTTTGGCGCGCTGGCGTTCGACATCCAGAGCGGCGAGCGCACCGTTTATCTCGCCGATACGGTCATCTTAGCGGCGGGCGGGCATACCCGCCTGTGGCGGCGCAGTTCGTCGCGCCGCGACGAGAACACAGGCGACGGCATGTACCTGGCGTTGCGCGCGGGCTGCACCCTGGCGGATATGGAGCTTGTGCAGTTTCACCCCACCGGGATGACGCATCCTGAAGAGATGGCGGGGACACTGGTCACCGAAGCGGTACGCGGCGAGGGCGGTCGGCTGTATAACGCGGCGGGAGAACGCTTCATGGAGAAGTACGACGCCGAACGCCTTGAACTCTCGACTCGCGATCGTGTTGCGCTGGCAAATTACACCGAGATCATCGAGGGGCGGCAGGGACCGAATGGCGGTGTCTTCCTCGACATCAGCCACCGTGATAAAGACTTCATCCTCAAGAAGCTACCGCGCATGTACCGCCAGTTTATGGAAACACAGATGCTGGACATCAGCCGGAAGCCGATGGAGGTCTCCCCGACTGCGCACTATAGTATGGGTGGCGTGGTGGTGCATCCCGAGACGACCGAGACCGAGATCGCCGGGCTATATGCGGCAGGCGAAGTAACATCGGGACTGCATGGCGCGAACAGACTCGGCGGCAATTCGTTGGTCGAAACCGTTGTCTTTGGGCGGCGCGCGGGTGAGCAGGCAGCCGCATATTCCAGCCGGCTGAATGTGCAGATGCGCGATAAGGAGGTCATCCGTGCAGCGAACGATGACCTGAGCAGCATGATCCGCGATGGGGGCGAGATGGCACGCCCACTCCAGCGCGCAGTGCGCAACATCATGTGGGAATGCTGCGGCGTGGTGCGCAGTCAGGAGCGCATGGAGATGGGGTTGGTTCGCTTGGGCGAGCTGCGCGAGGCATCGGCGCAGGTGGACGTCCGCCCCAGCAGCGAAGGCTGGCAGGATCTCGCCGTCGCCTACGATCTGCGCGGCGCACTGGATGCAGCGGAAGCCACCCTGCGCAGCGCCATCGAGCGGCGCGAAAGCCGGGGCGCGCACCAGCGTTACGACTACCCCGATCTTGACCCGGCGCAGGAAGTGAACTACCGGGTACGTATCGTCGCCGGGGGAGAGATGGAAGTCAGCAGCGCCCTCGTGACGCAAATCCCGGACGACTTGCGGGTGTATGTCGAAGACGACCCGCAGCTTCTGTTCAAGGGGCGTCTGTTGGAGTAGGCAAACCTACGTTTGGCGGTTCGGGGAAGCTGGCGGGAACCCAGGCGCGCCTGCCTGCCTCGCCGAGCGCCAGGAATGCATCCACCAGCGCATCGGTGACGGGCGTGTCGGGGTGGGTGGCGGCGCGCCAGCGCTGGAAGGGCCAGGCATAGACCCGCGCGTGCTGGAACTCGGCGGCGAACAGCCGGGCATACGGTCCATGCGCGCGCTGGTAGTCCTCGCTGGCGAAGGCGTCTTGCAACGGCGTCGGATCGTACTCGACGCGGCGAAAATCCGTTCGCCAGCCGGACGCATCGCCTTCGAGGAGCGCATAGGGGGCAGTCTTGACCTGCCGATCCAGCGTCAAACCCGCAGAACCTGGATTGATGATGTGCCATGTCCGCTCGCCGTCGCGCAGCCAGCGTTCCTGCGGGAGATGCACATGTCCCACCACGATCGTCTCTTCGGGCGTGCTGGCGAAGTGCGGGATCAGCTCTTCATCGCTGTTGGCGGGGTACATGCCGTCCCAGTGGGTATGCGGAAAGCCGTGATGGACACGCAGCGGCGGCGAATCGGGGAAGACGAGCGTGAGGCTGTCGGGCATCGCGGCGACGCGGCGCTTGAGGGGGAGTGGGATCGTTTCGTTGAGCCAGCGCGGGGTGGTGTAATCCACCCACTGCGCGAGGGCGCGCGGCGTATTGTAGTCGAGCAGGTAGAACTCATGGTTGCCGCGAATGGCAGCATAGCCGAGGCTGAAGACGCGCTCCAGGACTTCGGCTGAGAAGGGGGCGAGATTGATGAGGTCGCCCGCGACGACGACAGCATCAAGATCGAGATGCGCCAGGTCAGCGATGATAGCATCGAGGGCGGGCAGGTTGCCGTGAATGTCGGCGAGGGCGGCGATGCGGGTCACTTGTGAAAAACACCTATGCTCGCGAGTAGGAAGTTTGCTTCAATTTGTCCGTGTAGAATGCCATCAGTTTCTCCCAATCGATGTGCCCTCTTGGGTAGCAAAATTCGATGAAGAACTCGTTCAGGAAACGCACATAGGTTATCGCTCGCACACCTCGGTAAACCTCATCTTGCTCATTTGCTCGGAAGCCGATCATGGGGATCAAGTGATTGTAGAACATCTCGTTATCAGAAGAAAAAGGCGCAGACGGCTGTTCAAACACTTCGTAACGGTTTGATGGGTACCATGACTCGCGGATTTCAAGCGCAGTCGCTCTGAGAAGTTCATCGAATAGTTTTGAATCCAGCGCGTTTAGATGGGTTTCCAACAGGCTATCGACGAACTCGGTGGCACCAGGATTCTTCATCCGCAAGAAAAACACTGGCTTAACGTGTCTCATGGTGGGTTGTAATTCCAATGCTTGCATCACATGAATGCGAGCAACCTGGTGATTTCTCAACAGCTCCTCAATACGCTCTCCAAAGATGATCTCAAGCGGCTGTAACATGCCTCGATTTCTTTCTCGACCAAATCGCTTCTAGAACTTTGCCTATGCGCTTGCCTCACACCGCTAGGGTGAGCGAAGCAGGTAGAGAGTAAACGAACATGGATGTTTAAAGAGCACGCTCAGATTTTAGCATCATTCGTCCTCCTTTCGTGGTACGTTAATCTACTGATGCGTCGTGCCAACCGAAAGCTGCCTATGCCCCGCCCATCGCTCGCCCGCCTGCTAGATATCCTGCTCATCCTCGCGCTTGCTACTTATGTGCTGCTCGGCGTGCCGCTGACGCCCTTCCACGCCGACGAGGCGACGCAGATCTCGATGGGGCGCGACTTCTTCATCCAGTTCGTCGAAGGCGACTATGACCGCCTGCGCTACGACCCCGCTGCCACCCTGACCGCCGACATGCAGCTTCGCCTGATCAACGGCACGATCAACAAGACGCTGATCGGTTTTGCCTGGTGGCTGCGCGGCGGCACGGCGGATACGCTGAACAGCGATTGGGACTGGAGCGCCGACTGGAACTATAACGTCACGACCGGGCGCTACCCCTCGGCGGAACTGCTCACGGCGGCGCGACTGCCTTCGGCGCTCTTTCTAGCGGCGGCGGTCCCGCTGATGTTCATGCTCGGCTGGCTCGTCGCCGGGCGTCCGGGCGCGTGGCTGACGGCGATCCTGTTCGCGCTGCATCCTATCCTGCTGCTCAACGGGCGGCGCGCGATGATGGAAGGCAGCCTGATCTTCTTCAGCCTGCTGCTGGTCGCTGCGGCGATTTGGTTCACGCGACGGCGGTCATGGTCGGCGGCGCTCCTGCTGGGCGCGGCGGGTGGACTGAGCATCGCCAGCAAGCATACCGGCGCGGCGCTGGTGGCGGGCGTGTTTGCCGCGGTCGTGTTGTGGTGGGTAGTGGAACGAATTCTCGTGTGGATCGATAAGCGTCGGCTGCCGCGATCTGGCGAGGCGCGTCCAGCCGCGACAGGCGCGCCGTTGCCTGTAGGGACGAAGCACGCCTCGTCCGCCCTTCAAGACCTGTTCCACCTCTTCGCAGCCGCTGTCCTTGTCCTTCTCGTCTTCTTCGCGCTCAACCCGGCGTGGTGGGGTGGCGACCCGCTGCGGATTGGACGGACGATCCTTGAATGGCGGAGCGATCTTCTCGCCGGGCAGACGGCGGATCACCAGGGGTATACCGGGCTGAACACGCAGATCCTCGGCTTCGCGCAGATGAGTTATGGCGTGGAGCCGCAGTACTACGAAGTCCTGAGCTGGGGTGATATTCCGGAGATCGTCCAACAGGTCGCCGCCTACGAAGGCTCGCCCTGGGCGGGTTGGGGGTTGGGCAGTTCGCCACTTGGCGCGGGGCTGCTCATTGTCTTCAGCAGCTTCGGCTTCTTTGCCCTGCTACGTGATCCACAGCTTAAGCTGGGGGAACGGCTCGTGCTGCTGGTTTGGATCGCCCTGTCGATCATCATCACCTTCGTTTCGCCACTGGCTTGGCAGCGCTACTATCTGCCGATTTATCCCCCTATGCTCCTGCTGGCGGTCTACGCGCCGTTCGGGATGCGGCGTGTGTGGCGCATGTGGCGCGAGGCGCGGTTGGGACTTTTGTCTCATCACCAGGGTTAGAAGCGTATAGATGAACCCATTTCTGCATATACTGTTACGAAAGTCCTTTCGTTGCAGTCATGAAGTTCAGAAATGGGATGGTATGTACGCAGAGAATGCTTTGTTTTTTTCGCTCGAGTCGATCCCTGCCTTGCGTGACGTGCGTGGCGGCGATTGGCGCGCGCTTGTGGATCGCATTCTGGCGCTCCCGCCGACGCATGAAGAGACGCTGGCGCTGATGCTCACCATGATCCGCCTGAATGGATGCCTGGGCTGCGAGACCGACAGCTACCGGGCGATGCGCGGATGCAGCGCGTGCGCGGTGCAGATGCTGCGCCGTTACAAGGGCGATGACGCCGAACTTCTGGCATTGTATGACCGCTCGCTCGCTGATGTTCGGCAGTTCAGCCTTCTCGATGCCCGCGTCAGCCTGATTTTCCCCACTGGAACTGGGCAAATGAGCCTGAACGCGCCTTGAAATGGGGAGTCGTTCTGCTATAATGCCTTAAAGAAACGCGCAGTCTCCACAACTCATCATTGATGATGTGCGTCTCCCTTCTCATCAGGGAGTTCGTTTTGTTTGTGGGCAGCGCGGTCTTGTACTCTGGTTAGAGAGGATGATGTAACATCAACAGTTCAGACGAGATTCGCATCAACCATCAGATTCGCGGTGTGCGCGAAGTGCGTGTCATCTCCGAAAGTGGAGAGAACGCGGTTCTGCCGCTCAACGTGGCGCTTCAGATGGCGGAAGAAAAAGGCATGGATCTGGTCGAGGTCTCGCCGAATGCCAGCCCTCCCGTCTGTCGCATCATGGATTTCGGCAAGTACCAGTACGACAAGCAGCGCCGTGAACGCAAAGCACGCAAGCAGCAGAAGGTGATCGAGATCAAGGAGATTCAGCTCCAGGTCAAGACTGATGACCACCATCTGTCGTTCAAAGTGCGCGATGCGCGTAAATGGCTCGCCGACGGGATGAAGGTGCGAGTGCGTGTCAAGTTTCGTGGGCGCGAAATTGCGCATCCCGAAATCGGGCGCGCGCGGCTGGATAACATCATCGAACAGTTGAAGGACGTGGCAACCGTCGAGCAGCCGCCCATGTTTGAGGGCAAATCCATCATCATGGTGCTGTCGTCGTCTGCCGATAAGAAAAAATAGCAGCGCACAGTGTGTGTGCCAATCGGGAGCAGTATCGTGGGCAAACTGAAGAAGTACAAACTCAAGACACACAAGGCGACGGTCAAGCGCTTCAAGGTGAGCGCTGGCGGCAAGCTCATGCGCTCGAAGGGCGGTAAGACGCACTTCCGCCGCCGTCGTTCACAGCGTTCGCTCAATGCGTTGAGCAAGCTCCAGCCTGTTGACAAGCGTGACCTGAAGCGTATTCGTACGCTCGCGCCGTACCTGGGCTTATACAAGAGCAATCCGCGCGGCTAAACGGCGGGACTTTTCGTTAGCACTTTGCCTGGGGCGGCGCTCCAGGATGTTTTTTGTCAGGAGTAATCGGACATGACTCGTGTAAAGACAGGGTTTGTACGCCGCCGTTCGCATAAGAAGGTGCTGGCGATGACCAAGGGGCAGTGGGGGACGCGCGGGCGCCTCTTCCGCCGCTCTAACGAAGCGATGCTGAAGAGCCTGTGGTATTCGTACCGCGACCGCCGCAACCGCCGCCGCGCTCTGCGCCGCCTGTGGATCACCCGCATCAACGCGGGTGCGCATCTGCACGGGCTGAACTACAGCCGCTTTATGTATGGCTTGAAGAAGGCGGGCGTCGTGCTTGACCGCAAGATCCTGTCCGACATCGCCATCCGTGATGCCGACACGTTCCGCAAGCTCGCCGCGCTCTCGCAGCAGAGCCAGTAGCAAGTCAGCAAAGAAGCGAATTAGCAAATTAGCTCTTTAGCCAGATAGCTGAATAGCGTTTGTTATCCCGAAAAGATAACAATCGGCTATCAAGCTAAAAAGCTAGTCGGCTAATTTGCTAAGTCGCTAATCTGCTTTCCCCCTATGATCACCTCCTCACAGAACGAAAAGGTCAAGCTCGCCTACGCGCTGCAGAATCAGCCGAAGGTGCGACGCAGCCAGCGTAAACTGGCGCTGGAAGGCACACGCCTGGTGCGCGATGCTCACGAGCGCGGGCGTAAGCCGGAGTTCGTCTTGTTCGATCCCGCTGCCGCCGATATGAAGCTGATCGCTGCGCTCCAACGCGCCATCGGCGAGGTGAAGGTACTGCCGGTCGCGCCGGAAGTCCTCAAGCACGTGAGCACGACCGATCAGCCGCAGGGCATCGTCGCTGTGCTGCCCATACCGATGCCCGACCTGCCCCGCCAGCCCCGCCGCGCGCTGATCCTCGATGGCGTCCGCGACCCCGGCAATATGGGGACGGCGCTGCGCACGGCGGCGGCGGCGGGTGTGCAAGTCGCGCTGCTCTCGCCCGACTGCGTCGATCCGTACAACCCCAAGGTGCTGCGCGGCGGCATGGGCGCCCACTTTCGTCTGCCGATTGTCGAGGCGTCGTGGGCGGAGATCGCGACGTATTGCGAGACGCTCGCGCGCTATCTGGCGGCGGCTGAGGCGGAGACGGACTACACGAGCGTCGATTGGACGCAGCCCTGGGCGCTGATCATCGGCAGCGAAGCGCACGGCGCAAGCACGGAGGCGCGGGCGCTGGCGACGGCTCCGGTCAGCATTCCGATGGCGGCGGACACCGAGTCGATCAACGCAGGTGTCGCGGCGGGCGTGATTTTGTTTGAAGCAGCACGCCAGCGACGGGTGAAGGGGTAATCCCCGTTTTGCCTTCTTGACGGCAGCTCCTCCGAAAGAGACATAGAGGGCATGCGCCCCCCATGTCACCACACTTCTACACCACATCGTCATTCTTGCGCTTCGGCTCGCCCTGCGTGTAGACGGTCATGTCCATCCGCTCGTCGTAGCGCCGCCCGTCGGGCATGATGGCATCCTCGAAGACCGCGCCCGAAATGACCACGCCCACGAGCGTCGCCCCGCGCAGGTCGGCATTCTCAAGCATGGCATCATGGAGGTTCGCGCCCGTCAGGTCGGCGTTGACCAGGGTGGCGTCGCTCAGGTTCGCCTGCTGCAAATTCGCGCCAATCAGCCGCGCGTTGTCGAGATGCGCATTCTCCAGACTCGTCTCCGTCAGGTTCGCGCCTTCCAGGTTCGCGCCGTTCAAGTGTGCCCCTTCCAGATTGGTATCGCTCAGGTTCGCGCCCTGTAAGCCCGCCCCATCCAGCACCGCGCCTTCCAGGTTTGCATCATGGAAGTTCGCTCCCTCGGCGCTGATGCCGTTCAGGTTCGCGCCTTCCAGATTGGCATTCTGCAAATTCGCGCTCGTCAGGTTGGCACCGCTCAGGTTCGCGCCTTCGAGTGATGTGTGGCGCAGGTTCGCGCCCGTCAGGTTCGCGCCGCTCAGGTTCGCACCATCCATCTCGGCATCGCGCACGTCCATCCCGGAGAGATCGCGCCCTGCCAGGTTCGCGCCTTCCATACTTGCCCCGCGCATACTGCCGCGCTTGCCTGTGTCGATGTCGAAGTCGAAATCGACATCAATGCGCGAGAGTGCGCGCTGGAGCGTGCCGCGCGTCAAACTCATGATCTGCTCGCTCAGCTCGCGCCCAAATCCTTTCCAATCCGGTGGGTTGGGGGGCATCGGCGGCGTTGGCGGCACACCGGGCATCGGCGGTATCCCGGGCATCGGTGGCATAGGGGGTATACGCATACCGGACATTGGTGGGCGCTGCAGCTCCTCACGCGCGCTGTTCTCCAGGTAGATCAGGAGCTGCCCTGCCGCGAAGCTCACCTGATTGAGCATACTCTCGTCGTCCGCACCATCTTCAATCTCCAGCTTGAGCGAGTCGGTGATATAGAAGTCGTCGGGCAGCAAGGCGGCGATGCGGCTGTGCAGTCCCTGGTAGCTTTTGACCGCCAGCTTGCCCGCGCCCTGGTGCATCCCTTCGCTTTGGGTGCGTTCGAGAGTGCGGTAGAGCGCGCGCAGCGCCTGCACGATCTGTGCGATCTGTGGATTTGGATGTTCAGGCATGATAGGTCTCCATACAGTAACGAGTAACGAGTGATGAGAAGCGACTGGGCAGTGCGAAGCCTCCCTGTGGAATGCCCTGTCCGCCCTGGCAATCATGACAAAAGGCCTGATGTAGAGACGAGGCGCGCCTCGTCCGATGGTTCTGGCGTTGCCTCGTCTTCAATCGCCGCCAGGGTTTCGCGCGGAAGCAGCCGACGCAGCCCACGCTTGGCATGAAAAATGCGGCTCTTCACAGTGCCGATGCTCACCTCCATGATGTCGGCGATCTCCTGATAGCTGAGTTCGTCTTCGGCATACAGCAGCAGCGCCTGTCGCTGCAATTCCGGCAGGCTGTCTATCGCCGCTTTCACCTCCAGGTGCAGCATCAACCAGTGTGCTGCGTCGTCCTCGTCCGCCGAAGCGATTTCCCCTGCGAACGAGACGCGCACGCGCGGCGCTGCATCGTCTTCATCCCACTCGATCTGCTCAAAGCGTCCGGAGCGCCTGAGGCGGTCGTAGCAGCGGTTCCGCGCAACACGATAGAGGAACGGGCGCAGCTTCTCCGGCGGGTGAATCTTGCCAAGCTGTAGGTAGAGCGTCATGAACGTCTCCTGGACGATGTCTTCCGCCTCTTCGTCGGACGGGACGAGCCGCCGTGTGAAGCGGAGCAGCGGCAGCAGAAACGTCTCATGGAGCGCCTCAAAAGCGGCATGATCGCCTGCCTGCGCCTGCGCCAGCAGGATGGTGATGGTGTCGTCCACGCGCTGCTCCTCTCTAATGAGCAATACGCAGTGATCGGGAAAACAGTTCAAAAGAAGATGGATTGAACCGCCAAGACGCGGAGGGCGCGAAGAAAAGACTCAAACACCCCGGAGCGGAGGGATCGAAGCTAGACGGAGGATACTGTTTTTCATCATTCCTCCGCGACTTCCTCTCTTCTCCGTGTCGTCGTGCTAAAGATCTTCTTTGCGCTTGAGGAAGAGGGCGCTGCGGGTGACTTCGATACACAGATCGCCGTGCTGGTTGCGCCCGCTGTGCTTCATCGTCACGATACCCGCGTCGGGGCGCGAACTGCTGTCGCGCTTGCTGACGATGGTCGTTTCGGCGTAGAGCGTATCGCCCGCGAACATCGGCTTCGGATGGCGTACGTTCTCGTAGCCCAGGTTGGCAATGATCGTCCCCTGCGTCAGATCGCCCACGCTAATGCCCACGACGACGCCAAGCGTGAATATTCCGTTCATGATGCGCGTTCCGAATGTCGTTTTGCTGGCGAAATGCTCATCGATGTGGAGCGGCTGGGTGTTCATCGTCAGGCTGCAAAAGAGGACGTTGTCCGCCTCCGTCAGCGTTCGCCCTAGCTCATGCCGGAAGATCATCCCCGCCTCGATTTCGTCGTAATACTTGCCCGCCATCACGCCTCCTGCTGTCTCATGGTCGCCACTCTGGGTTGACATTCGAACTGCTGCGCCGCGATTGGGTGATCTGGCGCAGCTCGCTGCCATCAAGATTGATGACGCACACTTCGTTGGGCTGGCGTGGCTGCGTCGGGCAGATGAAGACAATGCGCGATCCATCCGGCGCGAGCGAAGGATAGAGCGCGCCGCGTGTATTGGGGATGGCGATGAGCTGACCGGCGCAGTTGGGAATGCAGCGGCTGTCCAGACGGTACAAACCCGCTTCGCTCCCGTTCAGGTAGGCGACGATGACCAGGTCGCCCGAACGTGACCATGACAGATCGAGGATTGCGCCCTGCTGCACATCGTCCTGCGCAGCGGCTTCCGGAGCTGGGATCAGCGGCGATGAAGTCTGCGTCGCTACCGCGACAGGCGCATTTGCCGTGATCGTATTGGGGGGCGAGACGCGCGACGCCAGCAGCCGCCCGCGCTGCGCCAGCGGATGCCAGATCGGCAGATCACGCACGGGCTGCATCGCGCCTTCGAGATCGACACGGACGAAGAATCGATCCACGACCGCGAAGATGATCTCGCGTCCGTCTGGCGACCAGACCGGGAAATCGCCGCCGTCTCGACTGAGTGTTTGACGCCCGCGCCCGCGCGCGTCCATAATGCCTACGCTGCCCGCGCTGTAGCCGACCGCAATCGCGCGGTTGTTGAAGCCGAAGACGATGGACTGCCCGTCTGGCGACCAGGATGCAGCCCCTTCTGCACGGCGCACTGTGCGCGAAAGGCTCATCGACAGGGCGGTGCGCACATCCAGGCGATAGATCGCCGAGCCTGTCTGCGGATGACCCCGCTGGAAGAGAATCTGTCCCTCGTCAGGCAGGATGCGCGCGGACGCCCCGGCAGCCATGATGGAAAAACATGAGGCGGCGAATACTGCGAAAAGACGAAGAATGAAGAACGCCATGCGTGGACTGCCCGGATTAGAAGATCTCTGCGACTTTAAGGCGAAAACCGGTCAGCACTTGCCCGCCGTCGATCTCGCCATCGATGCCAATCGTTTGCGGCTTTTGTCCGCTCACATACACGGCAACGGTCTTCTTCTGTGGATCAACCACCCATACCACCGTTCCCGCGAGCATGTAGTTGATCACCTTATCGCGCACATCCGCCGCATCATCGGTCGGCGACATCACTTCGACGGCAAGGTCGGGCGGCAGCGGGTTATACGCCTTATGGCTGGGTTCCGGCTGGCGGGCGTTGGCGATGTAACCAACGTCGGGGATGTAGCGTTCGTTCATCACCCAGTAACCGCCGTCAGCGCCAGTCACCCGTCCTAGCTTGTGCTGCATGACATGTACGTTGACCCAGGTCAGGATACGCCCAGCAATCATCGAAGGATAATCTGTCGAGACCAATTCCACGATCCTCCCGTTGATCAGTTCTAACCGCCTGTCGCGATTCTCCGGCAGCAGCGCATACTCGTCGAAGGCATCCGCTGTCACCACTTCTGGCTGTGCGATTTGCGCGTTCATCTCTGCACCTCGTGACTCAACCTGCTTCAGTATAATCTAAGGGAGTTCGTTTACGCGCGTCTCCGCCAGCATCGCTGCATATTCGGCATGCGTGAAGCGCCCCGCTGGAATCGAGAGCGCGTTTGCCGTGCCCGCCGCGACGGCGCGCCGCAGCGCCGCCGGAGGCGCATCGCCCGCCTGCAAGCCGATCAACAGCCCGCCGAGGAAGGAATCGCCGCTGCCGACCGGGCTGACCATCTGGATGGTGGGCGGTTGGGCGTGCCAAGCCAGCGCGCCATCCGCATAGACCGCGCCAGCGCCGCCCAGCGTGACTACGCAGGGCACTCCGCGACCGCCCGCGAAACGCCGAGCCGCCGCCGCCGCGTCCTCGACGGTCCTCACGGGCATCTTCAGAATGCCGCCGATCTCATCGCCATTGACTTTGATGTGCACGCCGGGGGTTTCAATCGCCGCCGCCAACTGCTTGCCGGCTGCATCAACCCAGACGGATTTGCCGGCTGCCAGCAGGTCACTCAGCAGCTTCTGATAGTCGTCCAGCGGCGCGCCGGGCGGGCAGCTCCCGCACATGGCGACGATGCTCGCCGCGCCTGCCTCGGCGTGAATGTCCGCGACGAAGCGTCGCCAGGCATCCAGATCGATGGGCTGCCCATTCTCGTTGATGACCGTAACCAGCCCACTTGCCTGGTTAACGACGTGGGTGGTGCAGCGAGTCTCCCATCCCTCGATCACCGTCCAGTGCGACTTGAAGCCATCCGCCGCCATCCAGTCCATGATCTGCTGCCCTGTGTGCCCGCCCTGAAAGCCGAGGTTGACCATCTCAACACCTATCGAGCGCGCCGCGTAGCTCATGTTGATGCCCTTGCCGCCTGCCGTCTGTAAGACATGGGTCGCCCGCAGTACGCCGCCCTCCTGGTAGTCGCTGAGGACGAGGGTGCGGTCAAGGGATGGGTTCGGCGTCACGGCTAGGATCATCAGGATCACTCCAGGGCTGGGGATTAACACGCCAGGAGTATAACGAATTGCTGGCATCCACGCGCGATTTGCGGTCGAATCTCCGTGTACACAGGAAGATTGAAGATGCTGATCTATAACGCTCGTCTCGTGACCGCCGAGGCACTTATTTTTCCCGGATGGCTGCTTTGTCATGGCGATAAGATCGCGCATTTTGGCGCGGGGATGCCGCCGCTGGTGGATACCCAGCGCATTGATGCGCAGGGCGCGTGGCTGCTGCCAGGCATGATCGATGTTCACGTTCATGGTGCGGTTGGGCACGACACGATGGATGCCAGCAGTGAGGGATTGCAGGCGATGTCGCGCTGTTATGCCGAGCACGGCGTCACGGCATTCCTGGCGACGACCTGGACAGACAGCCGGGCGCGCGTCGATGCGGCGCTGGCGGCGATTGCCGCCACGATAGGTAAGACGCAGGGTGCGGCGCTGATCGGCGCACATCTCGAAGGTCCGTATCTCAACCCGGTTCGCTGCGGCGCGCAGGACAGCACGCACATCCGCCGCGCCGAGCGCAAGGAGGCGCTGAAGTTCCTTGATCTGGGGATCATTCGCCTGCTCGCACTTGCGCCGGAGTATCCCGAAAATGAATGGTTGATCGAAGAGTGCACTGCGCGAGGAATTCGCGTTTCCGCCGCGCACACCGATGCGACCTACGCCCAGATGGAACGCGCCGTCGCGCTTGGCGTCCGTCAGACGACCCATACTTACAACGCCATGCGTCCGCTTCATCACCGCGATCCGGGCACAGTGGGTGCGGCGCTGACGATTGACGCGCTGATGTGCGAGTTGATCGCAGATGGCGTGCATGTCCATCCTGCCACGCAGTTGCTGCTCTGGCGGGCAAAAGGCGCGGACGGAATGCTACTTGTGAGCGACGCAGTGCGCGGCGCAGGGCTGGCATCAGGCGAGACTTATCTCCAGGATGGGCGCGAAGTCCAGGTGCGAGATGCTGCCTATCTGCCCGACAACACCCTGGCGGGCAGCACGACCCTGCTTGACACAGCGTTCGCGCAGTTCCTGCGTGCGACAGGGGTGACCGTCGAGCAGGCTTGGAAAGTTGTCTCGCTGAACCCGGCGCGCGCGTTGGGGATCGACGGCTACAAGGGCAGCATCGCGTATGGCAAAGATGCGGATCTCGTCCTGCTCGATGCCGACCTGCGCGTACAGAGGACGATCGTCGGTGGGCGCATTGCCTATACCAGGAGTCCAGAATAAAGCTCATGCACCGCATCGAAATCGAAATTGCCGAACAACCGGATGTCATTGCGCGTTTGCTGAAAGACCAGCGCAGCAATGCCGAGAAAATCGCCACTGCGATCCGTGCCTTCGCACCGACATTTGTGTGTATCGCCGCGCGCGGCACGTCGGATAATGCGGCGCGCTATGCGCAGTATGCCTTTGGCGCGCAGCTTGGTCTGCCTGTGATGCTGGCGACGCCCTCGCTGCACACCCTCTATCATGCGCCGCCGAACCTGTCGCGCGCGCTGGTCATCGGCATTTCGCAATCTGGGCAATCCGACGATGTACGTCAGGTGCTCGCGGATGCGCAGGCACAGGGTGCGCTGACGCTGGCGATCACCAACGCCCCCGACTCACCGCTGGCGCAGAATGCGGAGTATCATCTCGACATTGGGGCAGGTGAGGAACGCAGCGTGGCGGCGACCAAGACGTATACCGCCCAGCTTGGGGCGTTGGCGCTGCTGACGTCGGCACTGGCAGGCGATGCGGAGCACTTTGCTGCGCTTGATCAGATGCCCGGACACCTCGCGGCGACGCTGGCGACCAGTGCGGAGATCGGCAGTTGGGCACAGCGTTACCGCTACATGAATTTCTGTGTGGCACTGGGGCGTGGCTATAACTTCTGTACTGCGTTCGAGATCAATCTCAAACTCCAGGAACTTTGTTACATTCCCGGTCATGGCTATAGTGAGGCAGACTTCCGTCACGGTCCTATCGCCATGATCCAACCGGGATTTCCCGTCGTGGTCATCGCGCCGAACGATCGGACGCTGCCGCTGATGCGCGACCTGCTCGTCAAGCTGCGCGAGCGCGACGCCGAAAGCATCGTCATTTCTGATGACGATGAGGCGCTCGCACTGGCGACACGGAGCGTACGTCTTCCCACTGGCATTCCCGAGTGGCTGACGCCGCTGACCGCCGTCATCCCAGGGCAGGTGCTGGCAATGCATGTGGCGCTTGCGAAGGGCTACCCGGTCGATGCGCCGCGCGGTCTGAACAAGGTGACCGTGACGCGCTAAGTTGCTGGAAACGTAGAAACGACGCGCGGTGCGAATGAGGCATTTCCTGCCTATTCGCACCGCGCGCTTTTTTATCCGATCAGGTCACGTTTGGCGCGGCGCAGCCCGGCGTAGCCTGCCGCCAGGAGAAGCAGCCCGCCGCCAACCAACACGGGAGTACGCCACCAAGGGGTTTCGCCCGTGCTCGGTAGCTGCGTCACACGCGCGCTGATATCGCCAAAGTCAATCGTCACCGTCGCCGTCGCTCTGCCGCTGTAGATTCCGCCGAGCATAGCGATGTTATCGACCGCCAGGGGCGGGACGACATCATCGCGCACGCGCGTCTGAATACGAACTTCAAAGCTGCTCAGGGGTGGCATGGTCTGGAAGAAGTAGCTGACGGTCTGCCCGGTCACCGTGACCGTGCCCGCAGTGGCTGTCGCCCCCAAAACCGTGAACTGATTCGGCACAATATCGGTGAAAATCACGCTGTCCAGCGGGATGCTGTTCGGGTTGGTCACGGTGATGATGAACGTCACCGCTTCGCCGGGCAGCGCAAACGCCGGGTCTGCGAGTTTGACGATCGCCGGATCCCGCGTCACAGGCGGCGGCGGGGGTGGTGGGGTTCCGGTCACCAGCGGCTGGCTGAAGCCGAAATCGACTGTCAGGTTGCTGCTGTTGTTCGGAGCGCCGCCCGTGCCGCTTCCCAGGTCGCTCTCGTCAATCGGTTCGACGGTGAGCGCGAGCGTGACCAGACCACTGGAGACGCCATTGGTTGCGGGATCGGCGTTGTCGATTCCGTTGTCATTGATGTCGCCGCTGTTCTCCGGATCGGGTTCCTGTCCCGCGCCCGTGCTGCTGGTCGAGCCGAAGAGTACGCCGCCGCTGGCGAAGTTCGACGGCGCGACCTGGACGACGTAATCGCCCGGAGCCAGCCCGACGAACAGGTAGTAGCCGCTGCCATTGGTGGTGGTCGTGGCGATGACCGCGCCATTCTGGATCAGGTTGACGACCACACCGCCGATGCCAGACTCACTGCCATTGACCGTGCCGCTGTTATCCGTATCGATCCAGACCAGGTTTCCCAGGCTCAGCGTATTGGCGGGCGGTTGGAAGAAGCCGAAGTCGAGCGTCAGATTGCTGCTGTTATCCGCTGCGCTGCCCAAACCGCTGCCCGTCTCGTCATCGCCTGCTGGCTCGCCGCCAATGGTCAGGGTGATGGCGTTGCTGAAGACACCGCCCACGTCAGGCGTCGGCGTATCCAGCCCATTGTCATCGCTGTCGATGTCTCCGTTCGGGTTCGCCTGCTGTCCGGGACCCGTGCTGCTGAGGAAACCGACGAGCGGGTTCGTACCCTGGAAGTCCGTCGCCGGGATGCCGACGATGTAGCTGCCAGGGAGGAGGTTATCGAACAGATAATAACCGCCGCCCGCAGTGGTCGTCGTCGCGATTGGCGCGCCATCCGGGATATTGTCGCCGTTGCTATCGCGGTAAAGCTGAACCGTGACTCCGTCGATTCCTGCTTCGCCACCGTCCAGGTTGCCGTCGTTGTTGAGGTCATTCCAAACCAGGTTGCCCAGGCTCAAAGGTGCGAGCGGGAAGACGTAGTCCTCGACTTCGCCATTGGTGGCTGCGCCGTTGGCGGTCAGCGTCGAGTCGGTGCTTAGACGGAAGCGGGCGTAGAGCTGGGTGGTTCCGGCAGGCACGCTGCCGAAGGTGAGGGAGACAGTTCCGGTTGCCGCTGTCACACTCGCCGTCTCGCCCGCGTCCAGGAAGTCGCCATCGCCAGTGAGGTCGAGGAAGCCGAAGAGGTTGGCGGGCGTGCCTGTGGTGTTGGTCACACTGACCGAGAAGACGGCGGGCGAACCGACGACGAGGGTGGTGACGGTGACGCCGTCCTCGTCGTCAGGTGTGAGGGCAGTGTCGTCGCTATCCGCCGTCGCGTTCGGTTGCCCGTTCGCCTCGGCATCGACGGTCGCGCCCATCAGCAGTCCGGTGACGATGGGGTGGGAGGGACCGCCGTTGGCGATGAGCGTTTCGTAGTTGCCCGCGCCGATGCCTGCTGCGGTGTCGGGCAGGTCGCCGCGATCCACGAGGGCGAGCGGGAAGACGTAGTCCTCGACCTCGCCATTGGTGGCTGCGCCGTTGGCGGTCAGCACCGCGTCGGTGCTTAGACGGAAGCGGGCATAGAGCTGGGTGGTTCCGGCAGGCACGCTGCCGAAGGTGAGGGAGACAGTCCCGCTCGCGGCTGTCACACTCGCCGTCTCGCCCGCGTCCAGGAAGTCGCCATCGCCAGTGAGGTCGAGGAAGCCGAAGAGGTTGGCGGGCGTGCCTGTGGTGTTGGTCACACTCACCGAGAAGACGGCGGGCGAACCGACGACGAGGGTGGTGACGGTGACGCCGTCCTCGTCGTCAGGTGTGAGGGCAGTGTCGTCGCCATCCGCCGTCGCGTTCGGTTGCCCGTTCGCCTCGGCATCGACGGTCGCGCCCATCAGCAGTCCGGTGACGATGGGGTGCGAAGGACCGCCGTTGGCGATCAGGGTTTCGTAGTTGCCCGCGCCGATGCCTGCTGCGGTGTCGGGCAGGTCGCCGCGATCCACGAGGGCGAGCGGGAAGACATAGTCCTCGACCTCGCCATTGGTGGCTGCGCCGTTGGCGGTCAGCACCGCGTCGGTGCTTAGACGGAAGCGGGCGTAGAGCTGGGTGGTTCCGGCAGGCACGCTGCCGAAGGTGAGGGAGACAGTTCCGGTTGCCACTGTCACACTCGCCGTCTCGCCCGCGTCCAGGAAGTCGCCATCGCCAGTGAGGTCGAGGAAGCCGAAGAGGTTGGCGGGCGTGCCTGTGGTGTTGGTGACACTGACCGAGAAGACGGCGGGCGAGCCGACGACGAGGGTGGTGACGGTGACGCCGTCCTCGTCATCCGGGGTCAATGTCGTGTCGTCGCCATCCGCCGTCGCGTTCGGCTGTCCGTCCGCCTCAGCATCGACGGTCGCGCCCATCAGCAAGCCTGTGACGATGGGGTGCGACGGACCGCCGTTGGCGATGAGGGTTTCGTAGTTGCCCGCGCCGATGCCTGCTGCGGTGTCGGGCAGGTCGCCGCGATCCACGAGGGCGAGCGGGAAGACGTAGTCCTCGACCTCGCCGTCCGTCGCCGCGCCGTTGGCGGTCAGTGTCGCGTCGGTGCTGAGGCGGAAGCGGGCATAGAGCTGGGTGGTTCCGGCAGGCACGCTGCCGAAGGTGAGGGAGACAGTTCCGGTTGCCGCTGTCACACTCGCCGTCTCGCCCGCGTCCAGGAAGTCGCCATCGCCGGTGAGGTCGAGGAAGCCGAAGAGGTTGGCGGGCGTGCCGGTGGTGTTGGTGACGCTGACCGAGAAGACGGCAGGCGAACCAACCACGAGAGTGGTGACGGTGACGCCGTCCTCATCGTCAGGCGTCAACGTCGTGTCGTCGCCGTTCGCCGTCGCGTTCGGCTGTCCGTCCGCCTCAGCATCGACGGTCGCGCCCATCAGCAGTCCGGTCACAATCGGATGCGAAGGACCGCCGTTGGCGATGAGGGTTTCGTAGTTGCCTGCGCCGATGCCCGCAGCGGTGTCGGGCAGGTCGCCGCGATCCACGAGGGCGAGCGGGAAGACGTAGTCCTCGACCTCGCCATTGGTGGCTGCGCCGTTGGCGGTCAGCACCGCGTCGGTGCTTAGACGGAAGCGGGCATAGAGCTGGGTGGTTCCGGCAGGCACGCTGCCGAAGGTGAGGGAGACAGTTCCGGTTGCCGCTGTCACACTCGACGTCTCGCCCGCGTCCAGGAAGTCGCCATCGCCGGTGAGGTCGAGGAAGCCGAAGAGGTTGGCGGGCGTGCCGGTGGTGTTGGTGACGCTGACCGAGAAGACGGCAGGCGAACCAACCACGAGAGTGGTGACGGTGACGCCGTCCTCGTCGTCAGGAGTCAACGTCGTGTCGTCGCCGTTCGCCGCTGCGTTCGGCTGTCCGTCCGCCTCAGCATCGACGGTCGCGCCCATCAGCAAGCCTGTGACGATGGGGTGCGAAGGACCGCCGTTGGCGATGAGGGTTTCGTAGTTGCCCGCGCCGATGCCCGCAGCGGTGTCGGGCAGGTCGCCGCGATCCACGAGGGCGAGCGGGAAGACGTAGTCCTCGACCTCGCCATCCGTCGCCGCGCCGTTGGCGGTCAGTGTCGCGTCGGTGCTGAGGCGGAAGCGGGCGTACAACTGCGTCGTCCCGGCAGGTACGCTGCCGAAGGTGAGGGAGACAGTCCCGCTCGCGGTTGTCACCGTCGCGGTCTCGCCGGGGTCGGCGAAGTCGCCATCGCCGGTGAGGTCGAGGAAGCCGAAGAGGTTGGCGGGCGTGCCGGTGGTGTTGGTCACGCTGACCGAGAAGACGGCGGGCGAACCAACCACCAGGGTGGTGACGGTGACGCCGTCCTCATCGTCAGGCGTCAACGTCGTGTCGTCGCCGTTCGCCGCTGCGTTCGGCTGTCCGTCCGCCTCGGCATCGACGGTCGCGCCCATCAGCAAGCCTGTGACGATGGGATGCGAAGGACCGCCGTTGGCGATGAGGGTTTCGTAGTTGCCCGCGCCGATGCCTGCCGCCGTGTCGGGCAGGTCGCCGCGATCCACGACGGCGAGCGGGAAGACGTAGTCCTCGACCTCGCCGTCCGTCGCCGCGCCGTTGGCGGTCAGTGTCGCGTCGGTGCTGAGGCGGAAGCGGGCGTACAACTGCGTCGTCCCGGCAGGTACGCTGCCGAAGGTGAGGGAGACCGTCCCGGTCGCAGTGGTCACCGTCGCGGTCTCGCCGGGGTCGGTGAAGTCGCCATCGCCGGTGAGGTCGAGGAAGCCGAAGAGGTTGGCGGGCGTGCCGGTGGTGTTGGTGACGCTGACCGAGAAGACGGCGGGCGAACCAACCACCAGGGTGGTGACGGTGACGCCGTCCTCATCGTCAGGCGTCAACGTCGTGTCGTCGCCGTTCGCCGTCGCGTTCGGTTGCCCGTCCGCCTCGGCATCGACGGTCGCGCCCATCAGCAAGCCTGTGACGATGGGATGCGAAGGACCGCCGTTGGCGATGAGGGTTTCGTAGTTGCCCGCGCCGATGCCTGCCGCCGTGTCGGGCAGGTCGCCGCGATCCGAAACCTGTCGGAAGCCAAAGTCATAAGTATGGTTGTTCTCGGCGCGTCCACCCGTTGCAAACGTCGCCTCCAGATCCCCTGTCGCGCCATTGAGCACGCCATCCGAGTCCGTTGTGTCTGCCCCTGTGTTCGGCGCTGATGTGTACTGATAACCCGCCAGCGCGGTTTGTGCCGGGTCAATCACGACGCGGAAATTCGCCGTGTTGTAGGTCAAGCCGGCAATCCCGTATAAGGCATTTGTCGTCACCGCCCCTACCTGTGGACCGGACGAAAAATAGTAGGTACCATCGGGTCCCGTCGTCACCGTGCCGAGAGATGCCCCGCCGGGCGACAATAGCTCGACCTCGACGTTCGGAATCGGCGCTTCACCAGGATCTTGCTGACCGTTATTGTTGCTATCGATCCAAACGCGGTTGCCGATCTGGATCGGCGCAGGTGCGCATAGCAGCTCCAGATCGCCTAAGCCGCCACCTTTTTGAAAAGCAGAGTCCGGCGGTAGAATCTGCGCGCCGCGTACGCGGTTACCCGCGCTGTTGCTGAACGTGATTGTTCCCGCTTCAAACGTGGCATAGACGTCGTAAACTGTACTCACCAGCTCATTCCGTCCGGGGATCAGCGCCAGGCTGCCCAGCGCGGTTTCGCGGTGGAAGGCTCCAAACTGCTCATCGAAATAAAACTCATCACCGCCAGGACCCGCGTCGGTCTGTGTTGACACGGATGTTCGCGTGCCGCACGTTCCGTTATTCTCTAACGACCATGCTCCACCCGAACCCTGGCAGGCGAGCAGGATGTCGCCGCCCTGACGTGAAGAACGAAGGGGTGGTGTTCGCGGCGCACCACCAAACGGGCTATAGTCATCCTCGGAATAGGATTGATCCGCGAAGCGGTCGCGCATGCCGAGCATCATGAAGCCCTGCCCATCGAATTCGATGTCGGTCAGCATCGGCTGTGGGTTCGAAATGAGCGCCCTGGTACCCGGTCGGAATGGTGCATACCCCGGCTCCCACACATTCGTCCAGGGCAGCCACTCGCCATCATTTTCGTTGTTGGGAGTGCCAGGTACTGGATCAGGAAACCCTTCGTTGACGAACTGACGCGGATAGTTGAGCGGGAACTGCAAGAGCGGCGCGCCGTCGAATGCGTTCGTGCCAGGGTTAAAGCGATAGACATAGCCCTGGAGTGATGCCAGCAGCGGAGCGACCTCCGCCCAGGTGTCGATTGCGGGTGTCAGCAGGCTCGCGCCAGAGCAGACCATGCCCAGGTACAGGAAGCCATCGTGATAGCCGAGACCGAAGGGGCGATAATCGACCGCGCAATCGCCGGGCACGGGCACCGGAATACTCTGGACAGACCCGCTGATCGCGGTTGGCACAGCGCCCGAATTGTCAATCGGGACGACAATCAGCGTGCGTTGATTGAGGTTGACCGTGTAGAGCGTATCCTCGTCGTCATTGATTTCCAGATCACCCAACCCAGCCAGCCCGACCGCTTGAAATGCCGCCGTGCCTTGCTCAACCGTGAGCGCGGGCGTGCCATTCGGATGCGGATTAGCACCAGTGGCGATGCTCCCTAGCCCATTCAATTCGATGAAGATAGAGGTTGCGCCGGGCGTCGCGGAGTCTGCATTGGCGGTACGGTAAATGGTGCCTGTGCTGTTGCTGACACCCAGACCTGCGCCGCGCTTGACGTATGCCGACGAATAGACCGAGCGCGTTGTGGATTGCCAGGCGATGCCGTAGACCGTACCCGCTTCGTTTGCATCTGAGATCGTGACTTCCGTCGGCAGCGGTTGCTGAGCGTTGGTCGAATAAGGGTAACTGATGACCACCGGTTCGGCACTGACTGAGTTGTCGCCGACGACAAAGCAGCTCAGGGAGAGTCGCGGATCTGCCTGGCAGTAATCGCCCGGCAGAAGAACGCCGTAGTCGGCGGTGGTGGTTCCGGTCACGAACTGAACGCTGGTCGCGGAGTCGCTGCCGAAGCCTGTAGTGCGGAAGTCGCTTCCTACTGGAAGCGTGAATTCGACGCGCGCATCCGTCCCCGTGTAATTGAGAGAATAGGCACCATTCGCCAGCGTCGTGAAGCTGACGGGTCCACTCGCCGTGCCAGTGACCGTCACCGTCACGCCCGCGAAAGGCGGCTCGTTGCTGCCCTGTACACCGTCCATGTCAAAGTCGCGGAAGACGACGCCCGTGACGGTGTTCGTTTGTGCGAGCACGCTGGGCGTGCCGATCAACAGAATAAGCGCGATCACCAATGCGAATCGCGAGGAATAACGCATCCAGGCACTGCTGGACGAAGGCTTCCGCATAACAGTATTCTCCCCACGAGGGCGCAGAACCGACAAATCTGAGCTAAACTTCACCCAAACTCGTTAATCATAACAAACGACTGGCGGTTTGCACCAAACGAAAATCTTAAAATTGCCCGTATTTTCAAACTGTACCCCAACTTTCGCGCGCCGTCTGTGCAAATTCCCAATCAAAATAGAGAGGGCTGCCCCACAGGAACAACCCTCTCTACGCCACACCCTGCCCGCCAACCCGACGGGCATTGATCGGAAGTGCCGTTAACCTTGCCCCCTCAGCCTGCCTCTCCGCGTACGAAGACGCGGAGGCGCGCAGGGGATGAGGTCATCGTTACGCCTTTTTGCTCTTCAGCGCCGCGTGCGCGCCCGCCAGACGCGCAATCGGCACGCGGAACGGCGAGCAGCTCACGTAATCCATGCCAACGCGATGGCAGAAGTCGATGCTCTGGGGTTCGCCGCCATGTTCGCCGCAGATGCCGACGACCAGGTCTGGGCGCTCCTTGCGACCCTTCTCGATGGCAATGCGCACCAGCGCGCCGACACCTTCTTCGTCGAGCACCTGGAATGGATTGTTCGAAAGCACGCCCGTCTCGACGTATTCGAGCAGGAACTTGCCCTCGGCGTCGTCGCGGCTGATGCCGAATGTCGTCTGCGTCAGGTCGTTGGTGCCGAACGAGAAGAACTCGGAGAACTGCGCCATCTTGTCGGCGATCAGCGCCGCGCGAGGCAGCTCGATCATCGTGCCGACATGGTAGTGAACGCGGACGCCCGCAAGCGCGAACACTTCTTCCGCGACGCGGTCGATCAGCGTCTTCAGCCGTTCAACCTCGTTTTCGCTGCTGGTGACGGCGACCATGATCTCCGGTTTCACATCGACGCCTTCCGACGCCAGCTTGCATGCCGCGCGGAAGAGCGCGCGCACCTGCATCTCGCTGATGCCTGGGCGAGTGATGCCAAGGCGGACACCGCGCAGACCGAGCATCGGGTTGAATTCCTGCAAGCCTTCGACGGCTTTCATCAGGGTCTCGATACGCTCGACTTCCAGCGGACGATCCCCCATCAGACGCAAGCCCGCCGCGCGCAGCGCGAGCTGCTCATGGTTGGGCATGAACTCATGCAGCGGCGGGTCGAGCAGGCGAATGGCGACCGGGAGACCGTCCATCGCCTTGAGGATGCCGTAGAAATCGTCGTGCTGGAAGACCTCGAGTTGGTCGAGGTACTCTTTTTCGGCGGCACTGTTTGGCTCGCTCAGGATCATCGCTTGGACGATGGGCAGACGCTCTTCCTGGAAGAACATGTGCTCCGTGCGGCAAAGACCTACGCCGCCCGCGCCGTATTCGCGTGCACGCCGGGCATCCGATGGGTAGTCTGCATTGGCATAAACGCCGACCCTGCGAATGTCATCCGCCCAGGCAAGCAGCTTGCGCAGGTTGGTCTCGCGCATAAAGTCCGGCTCAACCCGCTCGATTTCGCCGACGAAGACTTCACCCGTGCCGCCATCAATCGAGATGGTGTCTCCTTCGTAAACCGCGACATCGCCGACTCTGAGGACGCGCCCCTTGACGTTGATGTCGAGCGCGTCCGCGCCGCAGACGCAGGGGACGCCGAACTGCCGCGCCACGACTGCCGCATGGCTGGTCGCGCCGCCGTGACTGGTCAGGATGCCTTTGGATGCTAACATGCCATGCACGTCGTCCGGCTTGGTCTCCGGGCGCACCATGATGACCGATTTGCCCGCCTTGCCCCATTTCTCGGCAATGTCCGCGTCGAAGGCGGCGATGCCGACTGCTGCGCCGGGCGAGGCGTTGACGCCTTTGCCGATCATGCGTCCGTCACGTTCCGCTTTGTCTTTGGCGTCGGCGTCGAACTGCGGGTGGAGGAGCTGGAGCACGAATTCCGGTTTGACGCGCTGAACGGCTTCTTCCTTGCTGATCAAGCCTTCCTGCGCCATCTCGACTGCGGTGCGGACGCGCGCGCGCGCGGTGCGTTTGCCGTCACGCGTTTGCAGCATGTACAGCGTGCCGCTTTCGATGGTGAATTCGACATCCTGCATTTCGCGGTAGTGCTTTTCGAGTTGTTCGGCGATCTTGACGAACTGCCCGTAGACTTCGGGATTCTCGCGTTCGAGGTCGGAAATGGGCTTGGTGTTGCGGATGCCTGCCACCACGTCCTCGCCCTGCGCATTCATCAGGTAATCGCCAAAGAGTTTACGTTCGCCAGTCGATGGATTGCGCGTAAAAGCCACGCCCGTGCCGGAGTTCGCGCCGAGGTTTCCAAAGACCATCGTCTGGACGTTGACACCCGTCCCCAGGTTGTGCGGAATGCGCTCGTGATTGCGATAGTCAATCGCGCGCTTGCCATTCCACGATTTGAAGACCGCTTCGACCGCGAGTTCAAGCTGGCGGTAGGGGTCCTGGGGGAAATCGTCGCCGACACTGGATTTGAAGATTCGTTTGTATTCATCGGTCACCGCCATCCAGTCTTCTGCATTCAGGTCAGTATCAGACGTGACGCCCTTGCGCTTCTTGACGGCGGTCAGGTGATGCTCGAAATCGTCGTCGTCAATATTCATGACGACGGAGCCAAACATATGGACGAGGCGGCGATAGGCGTCATAGACGAAGCGGGCGTCACCCGTCAGTTTGACCATCGTCGTGGCGATCTTGTCGGTCAAGCCGAGGTTGAGGACGGTGTCCATCATGCCGGGCATCGAGAACTTGGCACCCGAACGCACGGAGACCAGCAGGGGCTTGTCACTCCCGCCGAAGATCTTACCGGTCTTCGCCTCGACACCCTTCATCGACGCCAGTACCTGATCCCACATGCCATCAGGAAACCTTCCGCCCACATCCATATAGGCGTTGCAGGCTTCGGTCGTGACGGTGAAACCGGGTGGCACGGGGACGCCGGAGCGGGTCATGTCGAACAAGCCCGCGCCCTTGCCGCCCAGCAGCGAACGCACCTTGTCCCATGAGCCGCAGAGCGCCTCAACCGCTTCGATTTCGTCAAACTGATAGACCCAGCGTTTGCCAGCTTCGACAGGCTTCTGGGTACGCTTCTTCGTCCCCGCAGCCGTCTCGTTCATCACGGTGACCATTATTGGCTCCAATTCTTTCGCTTGACAGTGCTCCGCACTGGAGCGCTGCAAGACCTCCGCATCATGATCCGAATTGTCGCATCGGGGACAGGTGTTGCCCTAATGACAGAAAGCAGGTCTTGAAGGGTAGAACGTCATGATCAGCACGCCTTTGAGGAAGATATGACCGCTTCCGAATGAGGACAACACGTAGAGACTTTTGACACGAAGGCACGAAGAAAACGGAGGATCACGGAGGAAAAATTCCTTCGTTTACCTTCGTCGCCTCCCTGCCTTCGTGTTTCAATTCGTGCTGCGCGCTGAACTCGGCTCCTACTCTTTCGGCTGGTACGACTTGAGCGAGCGGATGTACTGCGCGCGCTCGAAGGCGCTTGGATCGGGCGCGTTGAGCTGGCTGAGGCTGCCGCGCATCTGGGCGACCGACTCGTACTCATGCTCGTTCATCCACTTGCGCATTCCGCTCTCGACGAGACGGATGTGGTCGATCCCACTGCGCAGCAGAGACGACGCCATCATCGTCACCTGCGCTCCGACCATCATCAGTTTGACCACGTCGTTCGCGGTGTGAACGCCGCTGGTCGCCGCGAGCTGTGGGCGGATGCGACCATAGAGCAGCGCGATCCAGGTAAGCGGCAGGCGCAGCGCCTGCGGCGTGCTCAAGAGCAGGTTGGGCACGACTTCGAGCGTCTCCAGGTCAATATCGGGCTGATAAAAGCGGTTGAACAGCACCAGCGCGTCCGCCCCTGCGAGGTCAAGCTGATATGCCATGTTTGCCATGTTGCTGAAGAACGGACTGAGCTTGACCGCAACCGGTAGTTTGATCGCCGCTTTGACCTCGCGCACGATTTCGATGATGTTCTGCTCGACCGCAGCGCCAGACATCAGCAGGTCGGACGGAATGGTATAGACGTTCAGTTCGAGCGCGTCAGCCCCTGCGCTTTCGATCCTGCGTGCGAACTTCTCCCAGCTTCCCGGATGCGCCCCGTTCAGGCTGGCAATGACGGGAATATCGACCGCCTTCTTGGCATCCTGGATCAGCTTGAGATAGTCTTCTGTCCCGGCGTGATAGACCTCCGGTTCGGGGAAGTACGAGAGCGCCTCGGCGAAGCTCTCCGTCCCGTAGAGCATGTAGTGGTGCATCGCCTCACGTTCCTGGCGAATTTGCTCCTCGAACAGCGAGTAGAGCACGACTGCACCCGCGCCGCTGTCTTCCATTCGGCGGATGTTATCGACTTTCTCCGAAAGCGGGCTTGCGGAGACCACAATAGGCGAGCGCAGCATCATGCCCAGGTAGGGCGTCGTGATGTCAGTCATGAATTCGGTTCCCTCCAGTTGCAAGTTAAAAGTCGAAAGTTAAAAGTTTGGGCATGTGGACACAGGTTCCACTTTTGACTTTGCCCTTCTAACTCTTAACTTCGCTGCCATTCACAGAGCGTGATGCCAGATACTCATAGAGCGCCCACTGCATCCGCACATCTTCCTGCGCCTGAGCGAACAGTTCTCGCGCAACCTCGGGCTTGCTCATTTCGAGCATCCTGAAGCGATTTTCCATACGCAGATACTCGTTCAGCGGCAGCTTTGGTGCGCGGCTGTCGAGCGTGAGCGAGTGTTCGCCGCGTGCGGCGTGTTCCGGGTGATAGCGATACAGCAGCCACTGCCCGCTATCGACCGCCGCTTTCTGGTTACGCATTGCCGTTCCCATGTTGATGCCATGCGCAATGCAGTGGCTGTAGGCGATGATGAGGGATGGTCCGTCGTATGCTTCGGCTTCGAGGAAGGCGCGCAGGGTCTGCTCGTCCTTGGCACCCATCGCCACGTGCGCGACATAAACGCCGCCGTAGCTCATGGCGATCATGCCGAGGTCTTTCTTGCTGCCGCGCTTGCCACCCGCCGCAAATTTGGCGATGGCGGCACGCGGGGTTGATTTCGATGCCTGACCGCCCGTGTTGGAGTAAACCTCGGTATCCATGACCAGGATGTTGACGTTGCGTCCGCTGGCGAAGACATGGTCCAAACCGCCGAAGCCGATGTCATATGCCCAGCCATCGCCACCGACGATCCAGACATCGCGCTTGACCAGCGTATCCGCCAAATCGAGCAGACGCTTGGCATCAGACGCGCCATTGCGACCGACGGAACTCAGCTCTGCGAGCCGCTGTTTGAGCAGGGCAACACGTTCACGCTGCTCGTGGATGCCCGCCTCATCACGCTGGACGGCGTGGAGGATCGACTCGGCGAATTCGCCGCCGATCTCGCCCGCCAGTTTCTGGAGCAGTTCGCGCGCGATTTCGTTCTGCTTGTCGAGTGCGACGCGGATGCCCAAACCGAATTCGGCGTTGTCTTCAAAGAGCGAGTTCGCCCAGGCGGGACCGCGCCCTTCGTCGTTCGATGCCCAGGGGGTTGTCGGCAGGTTGCCGCCGTAGATCGACGAGCAGCCCGTCGCGTTGGCGACGACGGTGCGGTCGCCAAAGAGCTGGGTGATCAGCTTGAGATAGGGCGTTTCGCCGCAGCCCGCACAGGCACCGCTGAACTCAAAGAGCGGCTGCTGCACCTGCTGCTGGCGGATGCTGCTGGTCTTGATGCGGCGGCGGTCGAGTTCCGGGATGTCCAGGAAGAAGTCCCAGTTTTCGCATTCCTGCTCGCGCAGCGGCGGCTGCGGACGCATGTTGATCGCCTTCTGATTGGCGGCGCTCTTGTTCTTGGCAGGGCAGACGTCCACGCACAGCGCACAGCCCGTGCAGTCTTCCGGCGCGACCTGGATGGTGTACTTCAAGCCCGCCCAATCCGTATCCTTGGCGTCCATCGACTTGAAGGTCTCCGGCGCGCCTGTCAGCAATTCTGGCTCGTACGCCTTGATGCGGATGACGGCGTGCGGGCAGACCATCGCGCACTTGCCGCACTGGATGCAGACGTTCGGGTCCCAGACCGGGATTTCCTGCGCCAGGTTGCGCTTTTCGTACTGCGTTGTGCCGACCGGGTAGGTTCCATCGGCGGGCATGAGGCTGACGGGCAGCAGGTCGCCGCGTCCGGCGATCATCTCGCCCAGGACGCCGCGCACGAAATCTGGCGCGCCCGCGCTGACGGGCGAGAGCAGCTCGACCTTCGACGAGATGGCTGTGGGGACGGCGACCTCGTAGAGATTCCCCAGGGTCTGATCGACCGCCTGGAGATTCTTTTCGACGATCTCTTCGCCTTTCTTGCCGTAGGTCTTGATGATCGAGTCTTTGATCTCATTGATCGCTTCGTCGCGCGGCAGCACGCCGGAGATGGCGAAGAAGCAGACCTGCATGACGGTGTTGATGCGCCCGCCCATGCCCGCTTCCTTGGCGACCTTGTACGCGTCGATGATGTAGAGATGCAGGTGCTTATTGACGATGTGTTCCTGGGTGTTGCGCGGCAGGCTGTCCCATACGCGGTCGGCGGGCACATGCGTGTTCAGCAGGAAGACGCCACCCTCGACGGCGTCCGCCAGGATGTCGAAGCGCTCCAGGAAGCCCGGTTGGTGACAGGCGACGAAGTTCGCTTTGGTGATCAGGTAGTTGGAGCGGATTGGGTCGCGTCCAAAGCGCAGGTGCGAGGTCGTCATCGAGCCGGACTTCTTCGAGTCATAGACGAAGTAGCCCTGGGCGTAGTTTGGCGTGTTTTCGCCGATGATCTTGATCGAGTTCTTGTTCGCGCCGACCGTGCCATCCGCGCCCAAGCCGTAGAAGAGCGCGCGGACGACGGTTTCCGGCTCGACCGAGAAATCGCGGTCGAAGGGCAGGCTGGTGTGTCCCACATCGTCGTTGATGCCGATGGTGAAGTGATTCTTGGGCTGGTCGAGATCCAGGTTGTCGTAGACCGCCTTGACCATCGCAGGCGTGAAGTCCTTGGATGCCAAGCCGTAGCGCCCGCCGACGACGCGCGGCATTACGCCCGTCCAGTTTTCCATCAGCGCCGTCAGTACATCCTGGTAGAGGGGTTCGCCCGCGCTGCCGGGTTCCTTCGTGCGGTCGAGCACGGCGATCTTGCGCACGCTCTGAGGCAGCGCCGCGATCATGCCCGCGCAGTCGAAGGGGCGGAACAGGCGCACCTTGAGCACGCCGAGCTTCGCGCCGTGCGCGTTGAGGTAATCGACCGTCTCGTGTACGGCTTCGCCGCCGGATGCCATGATGATGACGACATGTTCGGCATCGGGCGCGCCGTAATACTCATAGAGGTGATACTGCCGTCCGGTGAGCGCGGCGAAGCGATCCATCGCGCCCTGGACAATGCCGGGGACGGCGGCGTAGTACGGGTTGACCGTCTCGCGCCCCTGGAAGTAGACATCGGGGTTTTGCGCGGTACCGCGAATGACCGGGTGTTCCGGTGACAAGCCGTGCGCGCGGTGGCGAGCGATGCCCGCTTCGTCGAGCATGGCGCGCAGGTCGTCTTCGTCGAGCAGCGCGATCTTGTTGATCTCGTGCGAGGTGCGGAAGCCATCGAAGAAGTGGATGAAGGGGACGCGCGCCTGGAGCGTCGCCGCGTGGGCGATTGCCGCGAAGTCCTGCGCCTCCTGCACGGATGCCGACGCGAGAACCGCCCAGCCGGTCTGCCGCGCCGCCATCACATCCTGATGGTCGCCGAAGATCGACAGGCCCTGCGCGGCGATGGCGCGGGCGGCGATATGAAAGACGACGGGCGTCAGTTCGCCCGCGATCTTGTACATATTCGGGATCATCAGCAGCAAGCCCTGGGAGGCAGTGAAGGTGGTCGCCAGCGACCCTGCTTGCAGCGCGCCATGAATGGCGCCGGCAGCGCCGCCTTCGCTTTGCATCTCGACCACCTGCGGGACAGTTCCCCACAGGTTGGGTTTGCCTGCTGCCGCCCACTCATCCGCCCATTCGCCCATCTGGGATGCGGGGGTGATCGGGTAAATGGCGATGACTTCGTTGGTCAGGTAGGCAATGCGCGCTGCCGCCTCGTTGGCGTCAAGCGTGATGTATTCGGGTGATTTCATCTCACGTCCCTCATGAAGACAAAGAGCCTCATTCTAAGGCGATCTTAGCCCTGTGGATGGGGGAGGGGAGAGTGATAGACATCACGCAAAGGGCGGGTGAATGTCATGAAGGTGTATAAACGAGAATAGCAACCCTTGTAATCAATTGGCTAGCTGGAAAGTATTTGCTTAATATTTCATTTTATGGCTCAATAGTCATTGTAACAACTATCCAAAATTTGGGAGCTCAACTAAATGATCAACCGAACCCTAAAGTGGCTAGCTCGTCGACTGGGCATCTTGCTAGCGCTTTTGGTCATGGGTCTTGGCATTGTCTTCTTATGGATCGTTTCTGCGGGTAATGCGGATCCAACATTCATTGTGGGTATAGCCGCTGTGTCGGCGTTCTTCTCTTTGGTAAGCGCAGTCGCCGGACTAATTCAAGCAGTCGAAATTCAAAGACAACGCGAAAATGCTGAAAATCCGCATGTTTTGGTCTATTTTGAGGGAAAGAGCAACCACATGATTTATGCAATCATAGAGAATTTTGGGCACACACCTGCAAAAGAAATTTGCATTAAGTTTGACCCCTCCCCACTATACATGCGAGAAAAACAACTAAACGACGTCGGGCCATTTGCCAACTCTATACCACTTCTCCCATCCGGAAAAAAGTTTGAACAGATTATTGACTCAGGGCCAGAGCTATTGATGGAAGGTCGCACTATCAGATTTCGTGTCTCATTACGGTATAGCTCGCTTAATGGTCACACATTTGATGAAGAAGACATCATTGACCTCAGCTACATGAAAGAGGCAACACTTCCTTCTCCCAGCGCTAGCGAGGCTGTAATGCGAGTAGCGAAAGAATTAGAGAGCATTTCCAAACGGTTCGACAGAGTTACCAGTTTTGACTCAATCATGGTTGAGACGCCTGAGCTTCGCAACAAACGAATGCAAGACACAATCAAGGATTCGAGAGATGAGAACCAGTCAGCGGAGTAAACAGAACGCGCATGGTGGCAGTCCACGAAGAAGATCAAGTCCGTTGAGTCATTCGTTCGAGGATGTGACCACCTCAATCTATGAGTGGCTCGTTCGTATCTCACACAGATTGGCTCGCATTCTTATTGCCCGAACAACACTGACCTTGACTTTGCTCCTCATAGCAGGTGGTATTTACTTTGCAGGCTATGCTAGTGCTCGAACCATTCCATTGGACTTCAAAACAGTCGCGAATGATTTGTATATAAACTTGAGTTCCGAACTTATCGGAATTGCGGTGACCGTGGCGCTCGTTGACTTGCTCGCCTCAATCCGTCAGCAGTATACAGAAAAACAATTACTCATACATCAACTGACAAGTCCTAATAACATGTTTGCAATTGAAGCGGCGAGAATCTTGGAAAACAAGGGGTGGCATCGAGATGGAACGTTATGGAGAAAAAATCTACACTTTGCAAATCTGTCTAATGCCCATTTGCGTGATTTTGAGTTTCGGAACTCAATACTGGATAAGTCTAATCTGTCAAACTCAGATTTAGGGACAACCAACTTCACCAAAGCAGGCTTAAGGCTTGTAAACCTTACCGCAGCACAGCTTGCCGGAACAATTCTGAGAGGCGCTGACTTAACAGGCGCAAACCTCCGAAATGCGAGCATTGTGGACATTCAGATTGACGAAACAACTATCCTTCCAGATGGCAAAAGATGGAGTCAACAAGAAGATCTATTCCGCTTTACCGATCCCGATCATCCCAACTTTTGGAAACCGAGATGACATTGCGAAGCGTAACCCGCGAAGGCTACACGCTCACCATCGAACTTTACGCCGCCTACAACCACATCGCGGAGGCAGAAGCGCTCGCACAAATTCGCGAAGCGGACTTCCTGACGCGGCTCAACGATCTCCACACACGTCATATGGGAGGCGAGTTCACCGCTAGCAAGCTCGCTGACCTCCTGGGTATACCTGCGCTCAACTTGTATGATCTGCTGGAGACACTGGAATTGCCCGTCCGATACTATTGAGCCTCTCACGCATCCGTTCAACTTCCGCTTTAACCGCCGTTACGCATTTGCTACAATGGGTGCGTCCCAAGCGTCGTAATGTAAGCCGCCCGTTGAGTACAGGACACACCCTCTCATGCGCGATGTTCGCCGTGATTTCCCCATCCTGAGCCGCACGGTTCATGGCAAGCCGCTCGTCTACCTCGATAACGCCGCCACGTCGCAGAAGCCGACCGCCGTCATCGACGCGCTCGACCGCTACTACCGCGAAACCAACGCCAACGTCCATCGCGGGCTGCACACCCTCAGCGAAGCCGCCACTGCTGCCTACGAGGACGCCCGCCGCAAGGTCGCCCGTTTCGTCCATGCTGCTCGCCCAGAAGAGATCGTCTTCGTCCGCAACACGACCGAGGGCTTGAACCTCGTCGCGCACGGCTGGGCGCGCAAGTTCCTCAAGGCGGGTGATGTCGTCCTGCTGACCGAGATGGAACATCACAGCAACATCGTCCCCTGGCACATTCTGCGCGACCAGATCGGCATCACGCTGCGCTTCCTGCGCGTCAACGACGACGGCACGCTCGACCTGAGCGATCTGGATGCGGCGCTCGAAGGTGTCAAGCTCGTCTCGTTCATGCACGCCTCGAATGTCCTGGGCACGATCAACCCCGTGCGTCAGATCGCCGATGCCGCCCACGCCGTCGGCGCGAAGGTGCTGGTCGATGGCGCGCAGGGCGTGCTGCAAATGCCGGTCGATGTGGGGGCGCTTGGCTGCGATTGGTACGCCTTCAGCGGGCACAAGCTGTGCGCACCGACGGGCATCGGTGCGCTGTGGGGCAGATACGAGCTGCTCGAAGCGATGGATCCCTTCCTCGGCGGCGGGGACATGATCGAGAGCGTGCGTCTGGAAGGCTCGACCTGGGCGGAACCGCCCGCCCGGTTCGAGGCGGGGACGCCCGCCATCTCCGAGGCAATCGGCTTGGGCGCGGCGGTCGATTATCTGTGCAGCATCGGCATGGCGGAGATCCAGGCGGAAGACGCAACGCTGACCGCCTACGCGCTGGAGAAGCTGCCGCAAGTGCCGGGCTTGCGCCTGCTCGGCAGCGCGCCGCAGCGTGGACCCGTCTTCGCCTTCACGCTCGCGGGCATTCACCCGCATGATCTCTCGGCGCTGCTCGACGAAGACGGCATCGCCATCCGCGCCGGGCATCACTGTGCGCAGCCGCTCGGTCGGCGCTTTGGCGTGCCCGCCAGCGCGCGCGCCAGCCTCGCCTTCTACAATGTGCCGGAAGAAATCGACGCGCTCGTGACCGCGCTCATGGGCGCGCGGGAGATGTTTGCCAATGTCCGTTCGTGACATGTACCGCGAGGTGATCCTCGCTCACGCGCAGGACCCGCTGCACAGCGGCAAGCTGCCCGACGCGACCGACTGCGTGCACCGCGAGAACACCTCGTGCGGCGATGCTATCGACCTGTGCGCCATCGTCAAGGACGGCGTGCTGGTCGATCTGCGCTATGAGTCGGCGGGCTGCGCCATCAGCACGGCGTCGGCGTCGATGATGACCGACGCGCTGATCGGCATGACGAAGGCAGACGCGGCGGCGATGCTCGCCAGCTTCCGCGCCTTCCTGATCGAACACAGTGAACTTGACCCAAAGCTGGAAGAGCTGGACGCGCTGGAAGGCGTGCGCCAGTTCCCTGCGCGCATCAAGTGCGCACTGCTGGCATGGCAGGCGCTGGAAGAAATCCTCAAAAAGACATAGACCTGGCAAGTCTTGCGTCCGCAACAAAGGTGTTCCCATGGCGTCTCTGGCGTTTTGGCGGTTGAACGAACTGAACCGCCAGGACGCCAGGGACGCCAGGAGTCGATATCCAGATCGGCTATAGACCGTGCTTTGCGTCACAGGTAAACTGAATAAGCATGGTGGGACGATGAGGATCACAGGTTGGCAGAACTCGATAGTCTGAAATTTGAACGTGATCCGATGGTGATCACGCTTATCAATGGCAGTCGTGCAGCGCTGCGCGACGGCGACCGCGCCAAAGCGTACAAACTGCTGCAGGAAGCGGCGAAGATCGCCCCCGAAGACGAGACCATCTGGTGGGCGCTGATCGACCTTGTCGAGACTGAAAGTGACCGCGTCGTCTGCCTGGAGAACATCCTCGTCATCAACCCGAACAGCCTCGAAGCGAAACGACTGCTGCGCCTGGCGCACATGGATGTCAGCATGATCGATCTGACGCCGCCGCTGCCCGCGCAGAACTTCGCGGAGGTGACGGCTCCAAGGGGCATCCGCCAGTTAGGCATGGAAGCCCCGCAGGCTGTGGCGGAGGCGGGACGATCCAGCTTGCTTCCTCGATCTCCGGTGATGCGCTTGGTGGTACTGGCGCTTATCTTCGGGATGTTGGCGGTCGGCATCGGGATCTTGCTAAGTATTCTAATCTACGGCTTTTGAGTCGTCTCAACACGAAAGGAAGATGATGCACTCGCTGTATCCGCTGCTGCTGCAAGCATCTTTACACGAGAAGCCCTGGGCGGGCACTGCCCTGGCATCGCACCTCGGCAAATCAATCGCCCCTGGCAGACGCATTGGTGAGGCGTGGGAGTTGCACGATACGTCCGTGATTCGCAATGGAGAACTGGCGGGCAGGACGCTCGCTGATGTGCTCGCCGAATGGGGTGCGGCGCTTGTCGGCGAGCAATACGACCTGAGCGAGGGCTTTCCGCTGCTGGCGAAGTTCATCGACGCGAACGAGTGGCTGTCGATCCAGGATCATCCGAACGACGAGCAGGCGCGCGAACTGGAAGGCGAACCGCGCGGCAAGAACGAGGCGTGGTATGTGCTGGCTGCCGCGCCCGGCGCGAAGCTGGTGATCGGCATCCAGCCGGGAATGAGCCGCGAAGCTGTCGCCGCAGCCATTCGCTCCGGCACGCTCGAACAATATGTCGTCTATGCCGAGGTCGCGCCCGGCGATGTGTTGTATGTCGAGGCAAATACGATCCACGCGCTGGGACCCGGCGTGCTGATTTACGAAATCCAGCAGTCGTCAAATACCACCTACCGTCTCTACGACTGGGGTCGGACCGACCGCGAACTGCATATCGAGAAAGGGCTGCGCGTCGCCAACCTGTCCTCGCTCCCCACGATTGTTCATACGGGTGGTGAGACCGGGAGGCTCGTCAGCATTGTCGAGACACCCTACTTTGCGACGACGCTTGTCCAGTTGAATGGGGAGAATGGTAGGAGCACTCGCCTGGATACGGGTGGTACCCACTTTCACAGCCTGACCTGCATCGCGGGCAGCGCACTGGTGCGTGCGGGTATTCATGTCGTGCCGCTGACGCTGGGCGAGACCGTCCTCGTCCCGGCGGCATGGGGTGCCTACAGTCTGGCGACGAACGATCATGCGCGCGTCTTGCTGAGTCGCCCTGCGTCGGCATGAAGCAGCCAGACGCAATCCTGACGATAGACGGTCACGATATTCGGGTCTATCGCCAGCGGCGGCGCTCCTTCGTCATGAAGACGACGCCGCTCGGACTTGTCCTGTTCATCCCCACGCGCGCCAGCCTGAAGAGCGATGTCATGCGTGACTTTCTGCGTGAGGCGGTGCAGAAGTTGGGCGACAAGACTGCGCCGAAGGACGCGCCCGTCATCACGCCTCCAGACGGGCTTAAGGCGATGGTCGGTGATTGGGCGGCGCGGATGGGCGTCGCGCCGACACGTATTTCCGTGCGCGAGATGCTGCGCAAGTGGGGATCTTGTTCGAGCAAAGGCAGCATCAGCCTGAATACGGCGCTCTGCCAGGTGCCCCGCCCGTTGGCGGAATACGTGGTCGTGCATGAGCTGGTGCACCTGACCGTGTTCAATCACGGGAAGGATTTCAAGGCGCTGATGGACAGGCATCTGCCAGATTGGCGCGAGCGCGAAAAAGGGCTGGAAGCGTGGATGGCAGGCGGGACGATTGACTGATGACACTCAAAGGAGCATGAAATGGACTACCGCTACTTGGGACGAACAGGGCTGAAGGTGAGCGAGCTGTGCTTGGGCGCGATGACGTTTGGGCGCGAGGCGGATGAGGCGAGCAGCTTCGCCATGATGGATGCTTTCGCGGCGGCGGGCGGCACTTTCATCGACACTGCCGATGTCTACACACGCGGCGCAAGCGAGGAAATCGTCGGTCGCTGGTTGGCGGGCAAGCGTCGCGACGACTACGTGATTGCTACTAAAGTGCGTTTCCCGATGGGTGACGGCGTCAACGAAGTTGGTTTGAGCCGCAAGCATATCCTGGCAGGCGTCGAAAGCAGCCTGCGCCGTCTGGGTACGGACTACATCGACCTCTACCAGGTACACTGCTGGGACCCCGGCACACCGCTCGACGAAACGCTCGGCACGCTCAACAGCCTCGTCCAGCAGGGTAAAGTCCGCTATATCGGCATCAGCAACTACAAGGCATATCAGATTCAGAAGGCGATTGACCTCAGCCGTCATCATGGCTGGGAGGCGTTCACCTGTTTGCAGCCGCTGTATAACCTGCTTGACCGCGCGTTGGAATGGGAGATCATCGAGCTGTGCATCGCGGAGGGCTTGGGCATCATCCCCTGGAGTCCGCTGCGCGGGGGTTGGTTGAGCGGCAAGTATCGCCGGGGCATGGAGCTGCCGCCCGATGATACGCGCATTGCCGCCGCGACCAAACATGGCTGGTCGGAAGGGTGGGATGCCTACAACAACGAGCGCACCTGGGCGGTGATCGACACGTTGGTCGAGGTGGCAGAGGAGATCGGCAAGAGCGCAGCGCAGGTGGCGTTGAGCTGGGTCAAGGATGCGCCGGGGATCACCGCACCCATTATCGGTGCGCGCAACATGAAGCAGCTCGAAGACAACCTGGGCAGCGTCGGGTGGGCATTAAGCGCCGAGCAGCGCACGCGCTTGAACGATGCCAGCGCCATTAACCCGCCCTATCCCTATGATTTCATCGGGCGGCTGTCAGCACCGCGTGCACGGTAAGGCGCTTGTAAGGGCAGGATGCATCCTGCCCCTGCGGAGCACCCCGCGCTAGAAGTCCGGCAGCACCGCCATCACGATGGTGGTCGCGGGTCCGCCCAGCCGCATGTCGCAGGTCGCGCTGATGTAGGCATACGCCTCGAACGGCTCCATGCCGCGCACATTCACGAGATGCTCGTATGCCTGATCGAGCGCCAGCTTGTGGGCGTCCTCGTACTGCTCCGCCATGCCGATGAAGAACGTCTCATTGCCACGGTGCAGGCGAGGGAACGGCAGCGCCATATTCTTGACGAGGCTGATGCGCAGCGTCGCCGAGCCAGCCGCCTCCAGGCTCACCCACGTCGGCTCCTGCGTCCCCATCGCAGCGTGCAGGTCGCCCATCGCCAGGTTCGCGCCCGGTACGAAGACGGGCATATAGAGCGTCGTGCCCGGCTCGTTCTCGCGCAGGTCCATATTGCCGCCGAAGGGATAGGCGGGCATGAAGGTCGAGCCTTCGCCCTCGGCGGGCGCGACGCCGATGCAGCCGATCATCGGTCGAATCGGCACGCTGATCTTGCCGATATAAGCGCGTCCATCGCGCAGCGGCGTCTCCATCACGCGGATGGCGTTCGTCTGATGCCCCAACCCGCCGAACTCCGGCAGCCAGACCGACCACGCGCGCACGACCTGCACATCCAGGATCTCGATGCGAAGCGCATCGCCGGGCATCGCGCCTTTGACGTGGACGGGTCCTGTGACGCGGTTGAAGTTCGCCAGCCCAATCGCTTCGACCGACTCGCCTTTCGACAGGCGCTCATACGCCACGTCGCCCGTATAGAATGTCACCGTATCGCCCGATTCGATCTCCAGCACGGGCGGGATTTCGCGCGAAAACGCGACCGCATTTTGTTCTTTCGCAATGGAATAGACAGCCATAGTCAACCCTTTCAACGTCGCTGCTTGGTCATCGAAGAAGTTTTGAAACACGGAGGCACGGAGGTTACCGATTGTGCTAACGCGGGCAGACACACGGGTCTGCCCCTACTCGTTTTCTGCCAGCCACGCGCCCAGCACCTGCATATAGCGGTCTGCCTCTTCGACATGCGCCATATGCGAGCTGTGGTCGAAGGTGACCCAGCGCGCGCCGGGGATGCCCGTGTAGACCGTGCCGGAGATGAGCGGCGTCGCCTCGTCGTACTTGCCAGAGGTGACCAGCGTTGGCGCGTTGATCTCCGGCAGGCGGTCGATGATGTCCCATTCCTTGAGCGTGCCGACGACGAAGAACTCGTTCGGTCCATTCATCGTGTTATAGACCTCAGGGTTCGCCGCCAGCTTCGCAAACGAACGCGCCACGTATTCCGGCGGCGGCACCACGCGGCAGACATGCTGCGCGTAAAAAGCATCCGTCGCCGCGATATATTCGGGATCGCTCGTCGTCCCCGCCGCCTCGTGCCTGTCAAGCGCCGATTGCACTTCAGCCGGCAGCTTCACTCGCAGGCGGTTCGCCTCCGCCACCCACTGTTTCATGCTGGCGGGCGAGCTGGCAATCGTCAGGCTGGCGATGCCCTGCGGTTGCGTCAGCATGTATTCCATCGCCAGCATCCCACCCCAGGACTGCCCCAACAGGTGGATGCGCTCCAAACCGAGCGACTTGCGCACGGTGTCGATCTCCTCGACAAAGAGTTCGACCGTCCACATCTCTGGCGCTGGATGGGACAGCGACGAATTGGCGCAGCCGAGCTGGTCATAATAGATGACTCGCCGTCCGGTCGCCGCCATTGCGTCGAGCGACTCCAGATAGTCATGCGCAGCGCCGGGTCCGCCATGCAGGCAGAGGAGGGGAAGCTTACCCGGTGCTTCGCCATGATCGACAATACGATACCAGGTGCTGTTGCCCTTGAACGGAATGCGACCCTCTACGACAGCGCGATTAGACATAAACAATGCTCCTTTGGATGAACCTCACCCCGTTCGGACAGGGCATGCCCTGTCCCTGCATCTCGCCTCATTGGGGGTGAGGTTTCTTCTATTTCTGTAATGATGTGCGCGGATCGAGCGCGTCGCGGATGGCATCTCCCAGCAGGTTGAAGCCGAAGGTTGTGACCAGGATCGCGACGGTCGGCGTCAGGATGATCCAGGGCGCGATACGATAGCTGGTATTGCCCTCACGGATGATGTTGCCCCAACTGGCGGTTGGCAGCGGCACGCCTACGCCGAGATAACTGAGCGACGCCTCGATCAACACAGTGCTGGCGATGCTTAACGTCAGCCAGACGACCGTCACGGTGATGGTGTGCGGCAGAATATGATGGAGCAGGATATAGCCATCCGTCGCGCCGACGGAGCGCGCGCTCTCCACGAACTGCCGTTCCTTGATCGCTAAAGTCTGGCTGCGCACCAGGCGCGCCAGCGTGGGCCAGGTGATGATCGTCAGGATGATCAACACGGTCGGGATGCTCGGTCGCAGCACCGATCCCAGCCCCAGCGCCAGCAGAATTGCCGGGAATGCCAGCAGCACGTCGGTGACGCGCATGAGCGATGAGTCGATCCACCGCGAGTAGTAGCCCGCGACCATGCCAATGAGCGTTCCGACGACGCCCGCCGTCAGGTTGGCGATCACGCTGATGATGAGCGACACCTGCCCGCCAAACAATAGCCGCGACCACAGATCGCGCCCCAACCCATCCGTGCCGAGCAGAAAATCCGGCGACGGCGGCAGCGGCGTCCCCATATCCGATAAGCCATTGCGAAATTGTTCGAGCGGGTCATTGGGCGTCAGCAGCGGCGCGAAGATCGCCGCCAGCGCCACCATCAGCACCAGTCCACCGCCCACCCAGGCGCGCGGCTGACGGCGCATCCTTCCCAGGAACGTCCGATGATCGTCACGAGACCCGGTATCCAGCGTCACCACGATCGCCCCCTAATGCACACGAACACGCGGGTCGAGTGCGGCATAGAGCACATCGACCAGCAGATTGATGAAGACGACGGCTATGGAGGCGAAGAGCACAGTTCCCATAATGATCGGTGTATCCTGATTGCGAATGGCGTTGAACGCCTGCAAGCCGATGCCGGGCCAACCGAAGACCGCCTCGATGACGACCACGCCGCCCAGCAGCAGCGCCAGGTCAAGCCCGGCGAGCGTCACGGTCGGCAGCAGCGCATTGCGGAAGATATGCTTGTTCAGGACGACCCTCGGACTCAAGCCCTTGGCATTGGCGGTGCGGATGTAGTCCTCGCCCATCACGTCGAGCAGGTTGCTGCGCAGCACGCGCGCATAGAATGCCGCGCCGCCAATGCCTAGGATGATCGCAGGCAGGATGAGGTGCAGCACCGTGCCATAGCCGCCGAGTGGGAAGATGGGGATGAGAAAGCCGAAGACGTAGAGCGAGACCAGCCCAAGCGCGAACGGCGGGATCGAAATGCCGATCAGCGCAAAGCCCGTCGCGATTTGGTCGAAGATCGACCCCGGTCGTGTCGCCGCCAGCAGCGCCAGCGGCACGCCCAATGCCAGCTCGACGAACAAACCCGCCAGCGCAAGCTGAATGGTCGCGGGCAGCCGTTCGGTGACTGCCTGGATGACAGGGCGCTGGTCGCGCGTCGAATTGCCCAGGTCGCCCTGGAGTGCGCGCCCCAGGTAGCGCACGTACTGCACGGGCAGCGGTTGATCCAGCCCCCACAACTCACGAATGCGCTGGACGGTCTCTTCCGGCGCGCGCGGTCCGGCGAACATACGGGCAGCGTCCCCCGGCATCAGCGCGACCATGAGAAAGCTGATGGTCATCACGCCGAAGATGACGGCGACGGCACCCACAAGGCGGCGAAGAATGTATGTGGTCATAAGATCACTAGTATTGCGAAGGCGCAGTGCGCAGTGCGATAAGTCAAATGCTGAACTTTCGCAGCGCGCACCATGCACTTCGCACAGCTTATGGTGTGACGCTCGCCGTATCCCACTTGAAGAGCAGTGCGGCGTCCGTGTCTATAGAGAGACGTTCGCTGCGATAGTAGAAGTTCTGCAGGTGATAGAGGAAGGCGACAGGCTGCTGCTCAAACAGCATCGCCTCGAAATCGGCGAATGCCGACCAACGCTCATCTCCGAACGGGATCAGATTTACCTCGTCGAACGTCGCCTGCAAACCCTCATCACAGTAGCCACCCCAGTTGTAGGAGCCGCCGCAGCCATAGAGTGGTTCATACACGTTCGATGGATCCTGATAGTCCATGTACCAGTTGGTCATTGCGACCTGGAAGGTCTCCGGTTGGTTGATCAGGATGTCGAGGAACTGCGCGTTGTCGATGGCTTGCAGTGTCGCGGTGACGCCGATCTGCGCCCAATCGGCGATGATCGCCTGCGAGACGGCAAGGTTGGTCGGGTCGGTGTTGGTCAAAATTTCGGTCGTAAGTCCATCGGGATAGCCCGCGCCCGTCAACAGCTCGCGCGCACCATCCGGATCATAGCTGTAAGGCGAAACTTCCGTGTTATCGCCAGGCACGCCAGGTGGGATGGGACCATTGGCAGCGACGGCGCGACCATTCAGGATGGTGCTCAGGCGTTCGCGGTCAATCGCCATGCTCAGGGCGCGGCGAACGTCCACATTGTTGAAGGGTTCGGTGCGCGTCTGGTAGATGACATAGTCGATGTTGGGGAACGCTGTGGTCGTCACCAGGCGTTCGGCAAGTGTCGGGTCGGCGTTGATGCGCGGGAAATCGGAATTCGGGACGAAGTCAATCGCGACATCCGCCTCGCCCGCATCCATGCGCAGGATGCCAATCGAAGGCTCTATGCCAATCGCGATCTCGAAGCCATCGGCAACCGGCAGCCCTTCTTTGAAATAGTTCGGATTGCGCTCACCTGTGATGCGCAGCCCCGGTTCCCACGATGTGACGCAGAATGGACCCGCACCGAGCGGCGCGAAGCCAAAGCCGTCGCCCGCCGCTTCCACGCCTTCACGCGCGATGATGCCCGCTGGCGGCAGCGCGAAGCGCTGAATCATCGTCCAGACCGGGTAATCGAAGGTGAACTGCACGGTGCGCTCGTCGAGGACGCTGATGCCGCTGATCGACTCGGCGTCGCCCGCACGGTAGGCGCTTACGCCCTGAAGCGCATCAAAGAAGTAAGCAGTCGGCGAAGGCACGCTTGGATCGTTCCAGCGTTCCCAGGTATAGACAATGTCGTCTGATGTCACCTGTCGCCCGTTGCAGAACGCAGCATTCTCGTCCAGCGTAAAGGTATAGATCAGACCGTCTTCGCTGATGGTGAATTCCTCAGCGAGACCAGGCACAGCTACATCCGCGCTCTCCAGTTCGACAAGACTGCGATAGAACAGCGCGACGGTAGGCCATGTATCAAGTTCATAGGCAATGTGCGGGTCGGCGGTGCGAATATCGGCATTGGCAACGATTCGCAGAATGTTGTCCTGCGCGGCAGCGGGGGTAATGCTCAGAACAAGAACCAGCAATAGTACAGCAAGACTGACGAACCTCTTCATCCGGATGCCCCTCCTGTAACGAATTCTGCGTAGAGTTTAGCGCGAAAACATTACAGGAAAAGGGCACAATGTTACCAATTGGAGATAGACAGATGTTGTGCAGAGTAACGAGTGACCACGATTTGTCTTCACTCGTTACTCGTCGCTCGTTGCTGGCTCTATCGCCATCCCCCAATGTACTCGTCCTCGACGGTGTTGGTGAGCTGACTGATCGTCGCCGTCGTCTGGTCAAAGATGTAGATGTCGTAATTGCCGAGCCGGTTGCTGGCATAGGCGATGTGACGACCGTCAGGGCTGAAGACCGGCGTGACTTCGTTTGAGGGGTCGCGCGCAACGATGGTGGGCGCGCCGCCGCCATTGCTGAAACGGACAAAGATGTCCGCGTTGTTGGGCGCGGATTGTGGTGCAGCCGCGAAGACGATCTGTGCGCCGTCTGGCGACCACTGCGGCGATGACTCGACGAATGCCGCGCGATCATTGGTCAGGGCGGTTACAAAGCCTGTCGCCAGATCGATGATGACGAGATCCGCGCCAGCGTCCGCCGAGTTGACATCGTCACGGACGGCAACCACCTTCGTACCATCGGGTGAGATGACAGGCTGCGTATAGGTCGCGGCATCCGTCGAAATCTGCCGCAGCGGGCTGACGTCCGGCGGCGTTTCCAGCAGCGAAAGCAAAAAGATCTGCTCGGTCAGGCTGCCGTCTGGGCGCGCGACAAAGATGATGGCATCGCCGCTGGCGGAGTAACTGGGGTGGCGTGGGCTGAAGAGCGTTTGCAGATCGATCCAGCGATCGCCAAGCGATTCGGGATTGGTGCCATTGACATTGATGGCTTCGATCAGCGTGTCGAAGACTGCTGGCTGAAAACGGGTGTAGACCAACCGTGAGCCGTCCGGCGAAACCGCGACATCGCGTCCTTCCTGCTCACCCGCTCTTTGGAAAGCGCCTGTAGAGACCGAAATGATTCCAACGGGCAAATAACCGTTGACGTCAAAGTCTCGACCCGACCAGACGGTCAGATTGCCACTAATCCCTGTCGGGGGAGGCAGGATTTCCGGTGCTGGGGTGGGCGAGGGCGGCGCGGTCGGCGTGAAGGTTGGGGGAAGCGTGCGAACGACTGCCTGAAGATCGACGGGTGTTGGGGTGGTTGCCGCCAGCGTCGCGTTGAATGCCGCCATCACCGCGGTCTGCGACGCCTGTGCATCCAGCACTGCCTGGGTTGCTACCTGCACGGTCGCCTGAGCATCGCCTGCGATGCGGGCATTGTTGAGCGTGATGATGATGAAGATGGCGATGACGCCGACGATGATGGCACCCCCACCGCCGACCATCAGAGTCAACGCGCGGCGAGAGACGCCTGGGATGATTTCATCTCGTTCCTGGAGTTCACGATCGCGCGCCTCGAGCGAGTCCAGAATCTTTTTGGCGCGTTCGTTATCCGGGTTCAGCATCAGGACAGTGCTCAAGGCGACTTTCTTCCGCGCCTCGTCGTCGAGCACTGAAGCCAGCCAGAACCAGGCTTTCTCGTTTTTATCATCCAGTGCGATGACTTGCTCGAAGACTTCGCGCGCCTCCGCTCGTTCGCCGAGGCGCGCTTTCTCGATGCCATCCTGCATGAGTTCCTTGATCTGAGTTGACATGGATACCTTAACCTGACCGCGAGATCGGCAGCATACCGAGGGATTGAACGTTGTCGGGATCGTCTGTGATGGGCAGGAGCGTGCTGCCGTCTAGCGAGATCAAATATGCCTGGAAGCGTTCGCCTCCACGATTGGAAACAAAGGCGATCCAGCGCAGATCGGGCGTCCAGACAGGTGCCCGGTCTTCGGCACCTCCGTCGTCAATGGTGACGAGGAAGGGACGCTGACCATTGGCATCCATGATCCAGATGTCGCCATCGCCTCCGCGGTCGCTGACGAAGGTGATACGAGAACCATCTGGCGAGAACACTGGCGATGTGCTGCTCCCACTGGCATTCGTCAACTGACGCATCTCGCCGCCATCAATCGAAACGCTGAAGATTTCCTGCGAACCGGGAGTCTCCAGGTCGGAGGCGAAGACGACCAGTCGCCCATCGGCGCTGATGCTGGGGTCAGTATCGTTCGCGTCGTTGGCTGTCAGCGCGGTGGGAGGGCTGCCGCCGTCGGCGTCGATGATGTACAGCTCTGAATCACCGTCCTGGTTGCTGCTGAAGACGATGCGCTCACCGTCAGGCGACCAGGCGGGTCTAGACATGGTCGAGCCGATCATTTGCGTAACCTGCCGTGCCGACGCGGTATCCTGGAGCGGCGCAACAAAGATCTGCGGCATCAGGTTGGTGGCTGGGGGAGCATCTTCTCCCTCGGCGGGTGTCGGCGGCACGAAGTCGCTGCTGGCGGGGACGAGACGGATGAACGCAATCTGGTCTCCGGCAGGGTTGACAGCGAATGGGTCGCCAAAACCCTGCGCCACGGGGCGCAAACCGCTGCCATCCGCATTGAGTGCGAACAGTTCTGTTTGCCCATCGCTCGTCAGAGCGGTATAGACCAGGGGGAAGCTAGCCAACGGCAGCGGGGTCGCGGTTGGGGGTGGCAGTTCTGTCGCGGTTGCCGCCACGGTGGGTGTAAAAGTAGGAGGCAGCCGTGTTAACGAATCGCTTCCCAGGGTGACCCGAACGCCGAGGAACGGTGTCGCCGTGAAGGTGTCAGGGTCAATCGTGGGTGGAATGCTGGTGGGAAGCTGCGCGATGGCGAAGGTCGTCGCGGTCGAACGCACATCCGAGTCACTCGGTCCGCCAGACAACAAGGACGCCACGACGAGCGCGATCAGCACGATGGTGATGGCTGCGCCAATCGCAAAGTAGAGGGTACGGTTGCCTCCGCCGCGGATGGCACCTGCGGCGGCGGTCGTTGCTGTTGCCGCAGAGGGTGACCCGGCAGCGGTGCGCTCGGTCGGTGCATCGAAACCCAGGCGACGCAGCGCTTCTTTGGCGCGCGCGTTGTTGGGGTTAATCTTGAGGACTCGCTCCAGGCACGCCCGCCGCTCATCGAACGAATCGACGACGGATGCCATCCAGATCCAGGCGAGTTCGTTATCTCGGTCTTCGCCGAGGACCTGCTGCAGCATTCGTCGGGCGGCAGTCTTGTCGCCGCGCTGCGCTGCGGCGATTGCCTGTTTGAGCTTGTCTTGTGTGTTTTCTGCCAAGCCGCTCTCTCCTGATATTGTGCTTTGCGTCATGCCCGTCAGATGGCGCAGGTAACGCGCAGCATAAACGATACTAGCTTACATTATTCATCAGATTAGAGGCGAGCAGGATTAAGTCCTATTCAACAACTATCCCAATGTGCCCGTTGCGATCACCAGGAAGATGACCAACAGCAGCACGACCAGAACTGCGGCGACCACACCAAAGATGATCAGCGTGCGGTTGTCGCGCGCGGCACCGCTGTATCTCATGCGGTCAAGCGACTGTCGGGCAATCGTGTTATCCGGATTGATAGCGAGTGCCTTTTGCAGCCATTGGGTTTGTTCGGCTTTGCTATCAGAAAGCTTTGCCATCCACATGAGCGCGCGTTCATTGCGTTTATCTTCCGCGAGGATCTTCCGCAACATCATGCGTGCCCCCTCTTTTTGCCCTGCTTTTGCGGCATCAATCGCCATCAGCAGCAGTTCTTCACGATTAGGGGCGTTGGACGTCTTCGGGGGTTTGGATACCGACATGGCACTTCCTCAACCGATGGTAACAACAAATTGCGATGATGCCCCTATTATGATATGAAACCGCGCGTTAGAGTATCCCGACCCCGTGGTAAACGACAAAACAAAACCAGGTGACCAGGATCAAAGCATCCGTGCGGTCGAGGACGCCGCCATGACCAGGAAACAGATCGAAGTGGCTGAGATGCGAATCCTTGACGTCGAACGCACGTTTGAGCGCGGACTCGCTCAGATCGCCGATGACCGCGACCAGGGGCGCAACGATGAGGAGCGGGAGCAGCGCCACCTGATACGCGCCTGCGATGAGCAGCAGTACTAAACCGACGACAAAGCCGCCACTGACGCCGACAATCGCACCTTCGACCGTCTTTTTGGGTGAGATGCGCGGGGCGAGCAGTGTCCTGCCCCAGGTGCGACCCCCGAAATACGCCAGTGAGTCCGTCCCCCAGGTGAGAAAGACGATCAGCAGCAGCCAGTGCAAGCCTCCTGGCTCGGTCATACGCACAAGCGCCAGCATCCCGGCGGGCAGCGCGACATAGGCGGGCGCCGCGATGGTCATCAGTGCGTCAAGCAGCGCGGCACGAGGGGTTCGCCGTCTGAGCAGGCTCGATGCGAGTGCCAGTACGAAGGCGAGCGCGAATGCCGCGACGACTGCCCACGTCCAGCCGAGGACGAAGCCCAGGACAGTCGCGACGGTCGTACTGACCGCTAAGAGGGCAGAGGGTTGAATGGAACGATTGCGCCCGAGACTGCAAAACTCCAGCGCTCCAATGGTCGCCAGGGCGAGCGCGACTCCGAAGAACCACCACCCGCCAATTGCCATAAGCGCGAGGACGATGGGTCCGAAGATGATTGCCGTGATCCAGCGCTGCCGAAGGTTTTGGGAGATCTGCGGCGCTTTGGTTGTCATTCTGACTTTTTTTCGATCATGCGTGAGTGCGGACATCGTGTTTAATTTTCTACCGCAGGCACATCGGCGCAAGTGCGGTGTTGGAACGCGCGAATAAGGTGGCTGCCCATTGGCGGCTGATTTATCTATATGTAACACGCGGTCTGCATGGAAGTGCCGTTTTTTCGAGCGATTGCCTTAAGAATCGAACAAGGCGACCTGAATAGTCGCCTTGCGGTCTGGTCGGGCTGTGGAGTTCGCTACGAAAGGCGCAGATCCCGATGGTTGTAGCCGAGACCCGCCTTGCTATAGAAGGTCCGGAAGTCATTGTTGCTCGTCCAGCGCAGGAAGTTGTAGAGGTTGTACAGGCTGCTGATGCGACGGGTCAACTCGGAAAGGATGTTGCTTGAACTGAGGCAGGTGTCCTGCGGCTGATACCACGCGCCGATACGCAGGTTGTCATGCCCATCCTGGAACGTGCCGATCCACTGCTCAAGCACACTCCCGCGCGAAAGTTGTCCGGCGGTCAGGTGCATGTCGTCGACTTCGACACCACTCCAGAAGCCGATGACAGTGTCGCTCGGCAGTGCCTGGATCAGGCTGCGGAGCTGCTGGCGATGTCGAGCGACTTCCAGTTTGCCGATCAGATTCTGCTGGTCGAGCAGTGATGTGCCCGACACAATCAACTCTGCCGCAACGTGGTTGGCGGTCAACCGAACCTCGATGACGGGATGGCGATGGATATCGACCTGCCCGACGGGTCCGAAGCTGTCTCGACCCATCAGTCGTTCGACCAGAACTGCCTGTTCGCGGGAACGTGAGAAGGGCATTGCGAAGCCCTGAAACTGCCTGCCGGACGCCAGCGAATAGCTGCTGATCATCTCGGTGCGGTTCCAATGGGGATGCAGATCCCAACTGTGGTCACGCATCCGGCGCTGGAGTGAACGATGAAGTTCCTGGAACTTATCGTAAACCCCCTGGACATCTCCGTGAACGGGAGACGACAAAAGCTGACAATCTTCAGAAGTGAAATAAGATGAAAACATGATTTCCCAACCCCCATTACCACCATGCATTGAGAAAGCATTGACGCTTGACCTCATAATAGATGAAAATTCTACAAAGTACATCACTTCCGGGAAATATTCAGAAATAATTCACAAGTCATTGATTCTGTAATCTTTAAGGGCTTAAAATCCCAATTACTGGAGTGTTTTATGCGGCGTCTGCTGTTTGACGCCAGTATTTGCCAGGAGTTACACTGTCCGTCTGTCAAGCTTTACTTTTCAACGCGCCCATCACCGAACTGCATGAGAAAGGGAGAGTTATGCTGGATCGTACCACGCGAACCTTCTGGGGAGTGGGTCTCTTGGTCGCCGCGCTGTTGGTGATCCTCTGGTTGATCGTGCGCGAGCGACCGGTTGACGAATGGTGGCTTGCGGGGTTGCTGGTCGTTGGGGCGGCGCTGCTGTTCCTGTGGGGGCGCTCTGCGGTGGCGGAAGTCCCTGCTTCTGCTGCCTCTGAACCCGTCGTGCCCCCGCGCGTGCGCGAATTCGACACCCCCGCTGCGCTGGCGATGCCCGCCCCCGCCGAATCGTCTGCTGCGCCGACCCCAGTCGAGGCGGCTGCGCCGTCTCCTGAGCCGGTGATGATGGGGTTCGCAAAAGCCGAACAGCCCGTTCCTGCGTCGAGTGACCCAGACGATCTCCTCATCATCGAAGGCATTGGTCCGAAGATGGATGCGGCGCTGCGTGCCGAAGGTATTGACACTTATCGCAAAGTTGCGGACGCCAGCATTGCCGATCTGCGCGCTGCGGTCGAAAAGCATGGGCTGACGTTGGCGCCCAGCCTTGTCAACTGGTCGAAGCAGGCGCGCTACCTCGCCGATGGCGATCAGCCTGGTTTCGTGACGTACCGCGATTACCTGGTGCGTGGGCTGGAGCCGGGGCAGGTGGTCTCGCGCGATTATGTCGTGACGAGCGCTCCCGCCCCCGAAGTGCCGACCATAGCAGAAGCAGCGTCCGCCGAGGCACCCGCCAAATCGCGCGCGAAGAAAGAACCTGCCTCCGAAAAACCCGCCGGCAAGAAAGCGCCCGCCGCACCCAAGCCGAAAAAGGCGAAGGCGGAAGCGCCTGTGACCCCCGACGACCTCAAGGTCGTGGAGGGCATTGGTCCCAAGATGGAAAAGGCGCTGAACGCGGCAGGTATTCTGACCTTTGCCCAGCTTGCGGAGGCGAGCGAAGAGATGATCCGCGCTGCCATCGAAAAGGCAGGGATGCGTTTTGCGCCGAGCGTGCCGACCTGGGCGAAGCAGGCAAGCTATGCCGCCAAGGGCGACATGGACGGCATGAAGGCGTATCAGGATCAGTTGACGGCAGGGCGCTCGACATAAGCACATTCATCTCTAGCGCGTCCGATTTTCTCGCGCTATTATGCTGCTTCGCATCGTTGCGTCTGATCGTGGGAGTAAACAATGACAGACTTGCTTCAGGCTGCTCTTTAGCAGCCTCATTATCGGCGTATCTGTTGCCGCGCCCGTTGGACCGATTGGCGTTCTGACTATTCGCCGCACGCTTGCACACGGGCAGTTCGCGGGTTTCATCACTGGGTTGGGCGTCGCCACCGCAGACGCCTTCTACAGCGCCATCGCCGCATTTGGTCTCACCCTCATTGCAGACATCCTGATCAGCCTCCAGACTCCGATCCGCTTGATCGGCGGGTTGTTCCTGCTATACCTTGGCATACGGACGCTTGTGAGCGTGCCCGCTGACGACGCCGCTCGTGCCGAAGGGCGGGGGTTCCTGGGGATGTACGGATCGGCGTTGGCGCTGACCGCGACGAACCCGATGACTATCCTGGCATTCGCGGGAATCTTCGTCGGATCGGGCTTGATGATGGATGGCGGTACCAGCACCCCGCTTGAATCGCTGGTGATCGTGGCGGGCGTGTTCGGCGGCTCACTGCTCTGGTGGTTGTTTCTCAGCGGGGGCGTCAGCCTGCTGCGCGAACGGTTCACGGCAGGGATGCTGCGCTGGGTCAACCGGATTTCCGGCGGCATCATCATCGCCTTCGCGCTGGTGACGCTTTATGGGCTGGTCGCGGGGTGATTGCGCCTGCTGCGTACAGTTGTCTGCCTCCGGTCAGGGCGTTACAATCGACACTTCGTCGGACGAGCTGTACTTCGTCCCTACGCCCGAAGGAGGCTCCGCACATGGATGCCAACGCCATCTTTGACCCGACCGAACACCCGCATCGCCGTCTCAACCTGCTGACCGGCGAATATGTGCTCGTTTCACCTCATCGCACCAAGCGCCCCTGGCAGGGGCAGGTTGAACGCCCGGCGCAAAACGCCCGCCCGCAGTACGATCCGACGTGTTATCTGTGCCCAGGGAATGAGCGTGCCAACGGCGAACGCAACCCAAATTACGAGCAGACTTATGTCTTTACCAACGACTTCGCCGCCCTGATGGGGGAAACGCCGCACTTTCACAGCAAGCCTGGTTCGCTGCTGCAAATCGAAAGCGTCGAGGGGACATGCCGCGTGTTGTGCTTTTCGCCGCGCCATGACCTGACGCTGCCAGAAATGCCGCTGCCGGAACTCCGCAGTGTGGTCGATCTGTGGGCGCAGCAGACTGAAGAACTGGGCGAGGATTACGAGTGGGTGCAGGTGTTTGAAAATCGTGGCGAGGCGATGGGCGCGAGCAACCCACATCCGCATGGGCAGGTCTGGGCGGGTAACTTCCTACCGAACGAAGCGGCGCGTGAAGACCGCAATCAGTCCTATTACTTCGACACCTATGGCGATGTCCTGTTGGTGGAATACGCCAGGCTGGAAGCGGAAAAGGGCGAGCGGATCGTCGTAGACAACGATGAATGGCTGGCAGTTGTGCCGTTCTGGGCGGTTTGGCCCTTTGAGACTCTGCTGCTGCCGCGCCGCCATACGCTGCGTTTGCCCGACCTGAGCGATGGGCAGCGCGACGCCCTGGCGGACATCCTCAAGAAGCTGACGACACGCTACGACAACCTTTTCGAGGTCTCGTTCCCCTATTCGATGGGCTGGCATGGTGCGCCAACCATGCACGGCGATTTCCGCCATTGGCAGCTCCACGCGCACTTCTATCCCCCGCTGCTGCGTTCTGCGACTGTGCGCAAATTCATGGTTGGCTACGAGATGCTGGCGGAGGCACAGCGCGATCTGACGCCGGAGCAGGCGGCAGCACGCCTGCGCGACCTGAGTGATGTGCACTACAAGGAACAATGATGCCCTCACCCTGGTTTGAGATTCTGCGGGTTGCGTCCTTCTTTATCGGAGCCTATGTCGTCGTTGGGACGCTGCTCTCCGCCATCAAGACCTTCGTCGTCCCGCGCAGCATGAATGTCTGGTTGACGCGCATGGTCTTTCGCTTCTGGTTCGGGTTGTTTCAGTTTCGACTGCGCCACGCTACCACCTACGAACAGCGTGATAGGATGATGGCGCTCTTCGCACCCATTGCGCTGCTTTCGCTTCCGCTGGTGTGGGTGATGCTCAATCTGGTCGGCTTCATGTTCATCGACTGGGCGCTGCATCCAGCGTCGCTCGACGAGGTGTTTCGCCTCAGTGGGTCATCGCTGCTCACGCTTGGCTTCGTACTCCCTGCGACCACACCCCTCATGATCTCCGCTTTCATTGAAGCCAGTATCGGCTTGGTGCTGGTCGCGCTGCTCATTTCGTATCTGCCGACGATGTACAGCGCCTTTTCGCAGCGCGAGCTGGTCGTCTCCATGCTGGAGGCACGCGCCGATGTGCCGCCATCTCCTGTGACGCTGATCACGCGCGTCTACCTGAACGATTCGCGTGGTTTAGCAGCGCTCCAGGATTTGTGGGAGACGTGGGAGATCTGGTTCGCGCAGATTGCTGAGACACACACGTCGCTTGGTGCTCTGACCTTCTTTCGCTCGCCGCGCCCGAATATCTCGTGGGTGACGGCGGCGGGGGCTATCCTCGACGCGGCAGCGCTGGTCGAATCGACCATCGATAAGCCCTGGGATGTGCGGGCACGCCTGTGCATCCGCGCGGGCTTCACGTCTCTGCGCCACCTCGCCGACTTCTTCCGGATGCCGTACGATCCTGATCCCAAGCCGACCGACCCCATCAGCATCACGCGCGCCGAGTATGATGAGGTTTATGACCAGCTCAAAGCAGCGGGGCTGCCCGTGATCGCCGACCGTGAGCAGGCATGGCGCGATTATGCGGGATGGCGTGTCAATTATGACGTGACGCTGCTGGCACTGGCGGAACTGACGATGGCTCCGTATGCTCCCTGGGTTTCTGACCGCAACGTGAGTCGACGGCGCCAGACTGGATTGTTCGATCTCTTCAAAAATGGCGCATCCAGACAGGAAGCGAAACATGAAACTGCCACAGTCCCTCGTTGAAGCATTTCGCCAGCGTTATGGCGAAGCACCGGCTTTGGTCGTGCGTGCGCCTGGGCGCGTCAACCTGATCGGCGAGCACACCGACTATAACGACGGTTTTGTGCTGCCGATGGCGATTGAGCGCGCGGCGTACATCGCCTTGCGTCCGCGCCAGGACAGCTACATTGTCATCCAGGCGCTTGATTTTGAGGGCGAGGTCGTCGAGTTCGCGTTGGACGATATTCGCAAGCGCGAGCTGGAATGGGCAGAGTATGTACAGGGCATGGCGTGGGCACTACAGGAGGCAGGCTTTACGCTGCGTGGATGGGAGGGGGTAGTCGCAGGCGACGTGCCCATTGGTGCAGGACTATCGTCTTCGGCGGCGCTGGAGATGGCGACCGCGCGCGCCTTTGCCGCGCTGGGTGATATCCCCTGGGATGCTCCGGTCATGGCGAAGCTTGGGCAGCGCACCGAGAATGTCTGGATCGGCGTCAAGACGGGGATCATGGATCAGATGATTTCGGCGGCTGCGGTCGAAGGCAGCGCGCTCCTGATCGACTGCCGCCACCTGACGCTGACGCCCGCGCCGCTGCCGTCCGGCACAGCCGTCGTCATCCTCGACACGGCGACACGGCGAGAACTGGCGGAGTCGAAGTACAACGAGCGGCGGGCGCAGTGCGAAGCGGCTGCACACTTTTTCGGGGTCGAGACGCTGCGCGATGTTTCGCTGTCCGAGTTTTTCACCCGTGCGGAACACCTGGACGAACTGCCACGCAAGCGCGCGCGCCATGTGCTGACCGAGAACGCCCGAACCTTGCAAGCCGCTGCCGCCATGCGCGCGGGCGATGCGCATGAGCTGGGGCGGCTGATGGACGCCAGTCACATCAGTATGCGCGACGATTTTGAGATCACACGATGGGAGATCGACAAGATGGTCGAACTGGCGCAGGCGCATCCGGCGTGTTTTGGCGCGCGGATGACTGGCGGCGGTTTTGGCGGCTGCTGCGTGGCGCTGGTGCGCGCTGATGGGGCGGAGGCATTCGCGGAGAGCGTCGCGCGCGAATACACAGCGGCGACCTCTCTGACCCCTGCGCTCTACATCAGCCAGCCGAGCGCGGGTGCGAACGTGCTACAATCGACGTGATAGCGGCGCGTCCGGAGATGGTTGGCGAGGGCATGTGCGATGAGCGATATGATGCGGGTCAAGGTCGGTGTGACGCAGGACGAGATCACGCTCGCGGAGGGTGAAGCGCGCAACCGTGATGCGCGTCTCGAAGTCATCGACGGGGAGCTTATCACGGAGAAACGCACTGTGTCGTGGCAGCAATTAATGATGGTGCGGTGGCTGTTCCTTCTGCTGCACGACTATGTTTCGAAGCATGACTTGGGGACCGTTTACCCCGACGGCGCGCGCTATATCCTGCGTGGTGTGGATCCGTCCATCGAAGATGCGCGTATTCCTGATCTGTCGTTTCTACGCAAGGGACGAATGCCTGCGGACTTCAATTGGCTGAACGATTTTGAGGGTGCGCCTGACCTCGCGGTCGAAGTCTTATCGCCCGGACAGGTCAATGCTGATCTGCTCAAGAAGATCGCCGAGTATCTGGCGGCGGGGACGGAAGAGGCATGGTACATTCTCCCTCGGCGGCGCGTCTTGCAGCGTTTCCGCAATGATATGGATGGTTTCGAGAGCTACGCACCGGGTGACGCGCTCGAAACGCCTGTCCTGCCCGGCTTCAGGCTGTCAGTCACCGACCTGTTTAACGCGCGCAGCGCACCCTAAAAGTACGCACACATGACAACACACGTCGATCCCCTGCATGGCAAGATGGTCGCAGTCCTTGGCTTTGCGCGCCAGGGCAGGGCGCTGGCACGATGGCTGCCGACAATTGGCGCGCGCGTGCGTGTCAGTGACGATAAGACGGCGGCGCAGCTTCAACTCAACCCGGAGGACTTCCCCGGTGTAGAATTCATGCTCGGCGGGCAGCCGGAAGATTTCCTCGACGCGGTCGATCTGCTGTGTGTCTCTGGCGGTGTGCCGCTCGAAACACCTGCCGTCCGGCGCGCGGGGCAGCGCCGCATCCCCATCACCAACGACGCGCAGCTCTTCCTCGAACGCTGTCCAGCGCCTGTGCTTGGCATCACGGGGAGCGCCGGCAAGACGACGACGACGACGCTGGCAGGCGAGATCGTCCGGCGCGCGGGCTACGCGACCTGGGTCGGCGGCAACATCGGCGACGTGCTGCTGGATGTCCTGCCGCAGATCAAGCTGGAAGACCGCGTGGTGATGGAGCTGTCGAGCTTTCAGCTTGAGATCATGACTACTAGCCCGCGTTATGCGGCAATCCTCAATATCACCCCCAATCACCTCGACCGCCACGTCACGATGGAAAACTACATTGCCGCGAAAGCGCACATCATCAGCCACCAGACGCCGGACGACGTTGCGATCCTGGGACGTGAAGATTACAACAGCCGCGCCCTGGAGATGACAGCACCGGGGCAGGTCGCCTGGTTCAGTGGCAGCGAAATCGTCGCCGATGGCGCGTTTATGATCGGCGGGCGACTGGCACTTTCCGGCGTGTGCAGCCCGGATGAGAATGTTCACGTCTTCGCCGAGCGCGCGGATGTGCGGCTGCGCGGCGATCACAATCTGCTGAATGTGCTTGCTGCCTGTGCCATCACGGGCGCGGCGGGCTGCTCGCCGGATGCAATGCTGGCGGCGATCCGTGATTTTCGCGGCGTGCCGCATCGCCTGGAGATCGTGCGCGAGCGGGCGGGTGTGACGTATATCAACGACAGCATCGCCACCGCGCCGGAGCGCGTCGCCGCCGCGCTGCACAGCTTCCAGGAGCCGCTCATTCTGCTGCTGGGAGGTAAAGACAAGGACTTGCCCTGGGATGAAGTCATGGCGATTGCGCTGGAGTCCTCGCGGCAGATCATCGCTTTTGGCAAGAGCGGCGACAAATCGGTGGCGGATATTGTCGTCCGCACCGCCGAGGCGATGGGCGCAGCGGAACGTGTGACGCGCGCGGCAAATCTGGAAGAGGCGGTTGCGCTAGCGGCGAAAGCTGCGCAGGCGGGCGATGTCGTGCTGCTCTCGCCTGGCGGCACCAGTTTCGACGCTTATGTCGATTTCGCGGCGCGCGGCGAAGATTTCCGCCGACTCGTCAACTTGCTCGATTGAACGCCGATGGGTTATGCTGTTCGCTTATGATCGCTCGTCGCTATAAACCAAACCTCATTTTCCTGTCGCTTCTGTTCACGCTGTTACTCGGCGCGTGCGTGGCGGCGGAGACGATTGTCATTCCGACGGCACAGCCGACCGCCACCATCACGCCCACCGTGACGGGGACGCGACGACCGGGCGTGGACGTGACGCCGAGCGCGCCGCCGACGCTGCCCGCGTTGACGCCGACGGGGGGGCCCAGCCCAACCCCGTTGTTTGGGGCTGCTGCCGCCGTCGTCAATGCTCTGCCGACGAGCACACGCCCATTCAACCCGAATGCGCCGCGTATCGAGTTTTTCACCACCAATGTGCTGTCGGTCGCGCCGGGCGATGTCGTAACGCTGTTCTGGTCGGCGCGTGGGGCAGATACCGCGCAGATCTATCGGCTTGACAGCGGCGGCAACCGGACCCAGCTCTGGAACGTGGGTCCCGATGGGCAGCTCGGTGTGGATACCGGGCGCAGCGACCGGGGTGAACTGCGCTTTGTCCTCAGCATCGGCGAAGGCGTGGACGCGGTCGAGGTCGATCTGATGGTGCCGCTGTCATGCCCGGATACGTGGTTCTTCACACCGTCGCCGACCGCCTGCCCGACGGGTCCTGCCGCCGAGACGCAGTTGATCGAAGAGCCGTTCGAACGCGGACGTATGCTCTACGTGGGCAGCGCGAACCTGGTCTATGCGCTCTTCAATGATGGCTTCGAACCTGCCTGGGTGAGCCTGGAGAACCGCTACGATCCGTCCATCCATCCAGAGTCCGAGCCTTCATTCCAGCCGCCGCCGGGCTTGTATCAACCCCTGCGCGTTCTCGGCTTCACCTGGCGTGGCAATGATCGCATACGCAGCCGCCTGGGTCTGGCGCTGCAACCGGAATTCAGCTACCAGGGTTTCATCCAGTCCGCGCCCGCGACGAATGGTACTGAGAGGCTTTATGTCACCAGCGCAGATGGTTCCGTCCTCGAACTCGCCCCCGCGGGTGAAAGCTGGCAGATTATCACGCCAGGTTAGGGTGTTGCGACTCGCACTATGATCAACGAAACCGCTTCGTCGCCCCATGATCGTCCGACGCTCCGGGCTGCCCCGAATGTGGAGGTTTATCCTCAGATCGAGACCCATGAGGAGCTGCGTGTCCTCGTCATGAGCGTTATGGCGATTGAACGTGAACCGAGCGAGTCCCCGGAAGCGCTGATGGCGCGCGACTCGCTGGTCATGTTCAATCCGGAAAGCCGGTTGGTCGCCAGCTTTGAGGGCAGGCTGATGACCGAATCGGAAGCGGCGTATGAGCAGCTTGACGCCGCACTGCAACCTCTGAACCATACGCCTTTCTTCCGTCTGGTCAATGGCAAGCATGTCGTGCATATCATGTCGGGTCGGGTGCGGCGGCAGCCGATCCGCTGGACGTGGAATCTCATCCTCTTCATCGCCACATTCCTGAGCGTTCTCTACGTCGGGACGATCATGGGATTGAGCGAGCTGGCGGCGACGGATGAAGCGCTGGCGCGGCGGTTGGCGCAGGACATCGCGCCGGAACTCTGGCGTGGGCTGCCCTATGCCCTGTCCATCCTGCTCATTCTGGGCGCGCATGAACTTGGGCACTTCTTCGCGGCGCGCTTCCATCGCGTGCATGTCTCGCTGCCGTTCTTTATTCCGATGCCCTTCAACCTGCTTGGCACAATGGGCGCGGTGATCTTGCAGCGTGAGCCGCACCGCAACCGTAAGGTGCTGCTTGACGTGGGCGCGGCGGGTCCTTTGTTCGGGCTGATCTTCGCCCTCCCGATCCTGATGATCGGATTATCGACTGCGCCTACGGGACCCGTCACGCCCGGCGGGATTGTCGAGGGCAATTCGTTCGTCTACGCGCTGGCAAAGACGATCACTTTCGGCGAGTTCCTGCCCAACGGCAGCATTGACGTGTACATGAACCAGTTGACGACGGCGGGGTGGGTTGGGCTGCTGGTGACGGCGCTCAATCTGATCCCGATTGGGCAATTGGATGGCGGACACATCGCATATTCGCTGGTGGGTCACCGCGCACGCTGGCTGTACTTCCCCGTCATCCTCGCCCTGATCGGGCTGACCTTCCGCAGCGACATCTGGTTCTACTGGCTGATCCTGCTGCTCTTATTCGGGCGGCTGTATGCGGTGCCATTGGACGCCATCACGCCGCTGGACAGGCGGCGGCGTGCAATCGCAGTCCTCGCGCTCATCGTCTTCATCGTGACGTTTGTGCCGATCCCTTTGAGTGAGGTTGAGGGGAGTGTGCTGCCGATCCCGCGCGACAATGCCGAGTTCGCATTGTTGGGGGCGGCAGCCATGCTGGTCTTTCAGCGGCTGCGTCGGTAATTTACCCGATACGTTCCGCGACGATGGCGAGCCGACGTTCGTAGGTTCGGCTTTCCGGGTTGAACCCAGAGCAGGTCAGCAGCGTCAGCGTCTCGCCTCTGGAGGCGTAGAGGATGCTCAGGTCGTTGACTGCGACCGAGCGAATGCTGCGTACGGCATAGTGGACATCCTCGCTGCTGACGCGAATCGTGACAATATCGCCGACCGCCAGATACCCCAGCGTGAAGAAGATGCTTGGCGAGCCGTCTTCCAGCGTGGCGTGACCGCCGAGGACGATGTTGCCATTGTCACCCAACCAGGGTGTGTACTCAAAATGTCCGACATTGTCGCCAAGGTTGGCGGTGTCCCAGGTGCCGATGCTCTGGTCGAGGGGCAGCGTCACGATTGGCGCGCTCAGATCGAGCGACGGTATCATAATCAACGGGCTGCCATCATTCGCATGGGCGCGCGCTGCGATGAGGGTGAAGGACATCAACGCGGCGACCATCAATGAACGGTGAAGGCGCAGCGTGCGTAAAGATGAGAGCAGGTGCTTGAACATCATGGGTACCCTAGAACAACCCGATGCAGGGTGAAATCAGATACCTTGAGTATATTTAGAATTGAGAATGCTTTGTGTTGAGGATATAAAAGCAATAAAAAATTAATTATAGCGCTTTACGACTTTTCGGATGGCTCAATCAAGAAGCGGCATATCCAACAATCGAGTACCGGGGACACTGAGTGCAAAGTCTGCTCCGAATGCCAGCGATGGGGTCAGTGTCCCATTGCGAGCATATGCGCCTTCCAGAATGCGCTCCACAGCATTGACCGCCGAGATGCCGGTGAACGCATAGGCTTCGGGTGTTTGCATCCAGCCCTCGGCGCTTGTGCCGTCGCTCCTGCGGGTCACACGGGCATAAAGGAGCGCGCGACCGTTTTTCAGGCGCGCCTCGCTTGGACCGGGGACATAAGCGTCGAAGATGCGGTCGAGCTGGCGACGCAGTGGAGCGAAGCGCAGCAGGGTTTGCAGCAGCACCCCGCTTGCCCGCAAAGCGTGCCATGCAGGGGGCTGGAGCGTCATGTAGACGGTGATGTTCGGGATGCCGGTCGAATGGTAGGCGGTGAAGACATCGCCCCAGGGGATGGGCATCAGATGGCGCGTTTCACCGCCGAACGGCTTGACGATGCCGCCCGCGCCGAGGTCGTAAGGCAGCAGGACGCCGTTACGCCGCACCCGCGACCCACCCGGCAGTATACCGACCATGCTCTTGAGCGTCCCGGCTGTGATGCCTGGTTCGCCATCCATCAGCAGCGCGTCAAATGCGATTTCCAGGGTGTCGGCGTCAGGCAGCTTGTCGGCGACGGTCTTCGCCAGACAGTCGCTCGGCACGATGTCGAAGCCAACGCCAGAGATGAGGACGATGCCGCGCGCCTGCGCTTCGGAATCGCGCGCGAAGTTAGCCTCGTAAACGGGGATTTCGCCTGTGATGTCGAGATAGTGGACGCCCGCTCGCAGGCAGGCATCGACCATTGGCTTGCTGGTCACGACGAAGGGACCTGCCGCGTGCAGCACGGCGCGGATGCCACTGTTGGCGACGAACAGTCCGGCGGTGTCGATGTCGAAGGCAACGTAAGACAGCCCGTATCGCTCTGCCAGGGGTGCCAGCTTTTCGACATTGCGTCCGGCGAGCAGCGGCTTATGCCCGCGCCTGACTGCCTCTTCGACAATCAGCTTGCCTGTGTAGCCCGTTGCACCGTACAACATCCACGTCATGAGCTGCCCTCGTTTTTGATCCCCTCAGATCGTTGCCCATTCACGCGTTCTGCGCAAGGTCGAGTCGATGCGCTTTCTGAGTGCCTGGCGCCCCCCGCAAATTGGGTGGATAGCCGAGAGATGAGAGTGCTAGGCTGAAGGGAGGAGTGACTCGTGGCTCTGTCACTTCCGTCTCATATGGGGAGGTAAACCTATGACTGCAAAACAAAACCCCGTGATTCACATCGATGGTCTCAGCAAGGATTATGGCGGCATTCACGCGCTGAACGACCTGCGCCTCGACGTGCAGGCTGGCGAAGTCTTCGGCTATCTGGGACCGAACGGCGCAGGCAAGACGACGACTATTCGTCTGCTGCTCGACCTCATCCGCCCGACACGCGGCACAGCGTCGATCTTTGGGCTGGATACTCGGCGTCAGAGCGTGGAGGTGCGACAGCGCGTCGGTAATCTGCCGGGCGATCTCGTGTTGTGGGATCACATGAATGGGCGGGAACTGGTCGAATACCTGGGCGGGCTGCGCGGTGGCGTCGATAAGCGCTATGTGAGCGAGCTGGTTGAGCGGCTCGGCATCGATATGTCACGCAAGGTGAAAGCCTGTTCATCGGGCATGCGCCGCAAGCTCGGCTTGCTCCAGGCATTGATGCACAAACCTGACCTGTTGATCCTGGATGAGCCGACCAGCGGTCTTGACCCACTCGTCCAGCAGACGTTCTACGCGCTAATTCGTGAAATCAAGGCAGAGGGGCGCACGGTCTTTATGTCCTCGCACAATCTGCCGGAGGTCGAGCATGTTTGTGACCGAGTCGGCATCCTGCGTTCCGGGCGGCTCACTGCGGTCGAGCGGATTGATTCACTGAAGAAGGTGCACTTCCGCTGGATGACGCTGCAAATGGACGATGGTGCGCAGTCGGCGGAGTTCGCGGTGCTGCCCGGCGTCACCGATGTGATGGCGATTAATGGCAGCCTCCGCTTCCGCGTCAGCGGCGATCTCGACCCCGTCATCAAGGCGGCGGCGCGTCATCATGTCGTCGATATGGCATATGAAGAACCCAGCCTGGAGGACATCTTTCTGGAGTACTACGGGGAGAAATTGTCATGACGAACGTAGGTGTCATTTTCAAACGCGCGCTCTGGGATGCTCGAATGGGCGTGCTGGGTTGGGGGATCGGCTTGGGCATTCTCGCATTGCTCGAAATGGCGCTGTTCCCGACGATTCAGCAGGCATTCTCCAACATCGCTGATCTGCTGGAAAACCCGCTGTATCGCGCTTTCCTGGGAGAGACCGCCGACGCTGCGGCATTTGCCACACCGGAAGGATACCTCGCCATCTACGTGCTGGCGTTCGTCCCGCTCTATCTGGCGGTCTACATGGTGCTGCTTGGGCTGGGGATCGTCTCGAACGACGAGGAACGCGGGCGACTGGACGTGCTGCTGGGAACGCCGATTCCGCGCTGGCAGCTTGTGGCGGAGAAGTTCGCGGCGGTGGTCGTGATCACGGTATTGGTGCTGGCGCTCAATGGGTTGGGCGCGCAGATCGGTGTCTGGCTGACGCCTGAGATGCAGGGGATCACCGTGATGCGGATGGCTGAGGCGACGCTGGCGATGCTGCCGGTTGCACTGGTGATGGCGGCGATGACGCTCTTCCTGACCTCACTGCTGCGTTCGCGCGCACTGGCGATAGGCGTGACGGGCGCGATCATCATCGCGTCGTACTTCGTCAACAACCTGGCGACCGTCGCTCAGGATACGCTGGGCGTGATTCGTCAACTGTCCTTCTTCAACTACTTCTCGCCGCTCGACACAATGCGCAGCGGTGTGATCTGGGGCGATTTTTTCATCATGCTGGTGATCGCGCTGGTACTGTTCGGGCTGTCGCTCGTGGCATTCCAGCGGCGCGATCTGGCGGTATGAGGGAGGGTTCTATGAGCTGGTCACGATTTATCGTCGGGGTGATCCTGGTGCTGGCGGCAGCATTGATGTTCATGGTCGGGGAGGGGAGCTACTCGACAGCGGGCGCGGTGGCGCTGGCGGTGCTGGGCATCGTCAGTATCACCATTTCGCGGCGGAGTAATAGGGCGAGTGCGCTCTGAAGTATTATCTCGCTGCTGTGCTCATGATTTCGCGGATGAATGCCTGGTCGTCGGCGCTGTAGGTTTCGAAGCGTTCCGGCGGCTGGGCGTAGTCTACAATCGTGCGCCATGGTCCTACTGTAATCGAATGCTGGTAAGCTGAATTAAGATCGAAGCTTACGCCTTCAACACCGGGCAGGGGCAGCGGGAAAGAGGTAAGCGGTTCAGCGAGACCGAAGCTGAATGCCTGTACTTCACCCACATCCCATCCTGCACGCGGGTCGTTAACCAGGACGTGGTAAGGATAAGCATTGGGTGTTTCTGGATACCGGGGTAGGCGGAGTTCAGGTGACCTTTGCTCATGCAGGTAATCAACCTCGATGAGTGGAACGCCGGTATCGATGGCAGCTATGCGTCTGGCAGCGTAGGCGTGATAATGACTGCCGCCGGGTTTGTTCGAGGGCGACAGTAATTCAATACGCGCGACGATTTGCCCCAATTTGCTCTGGGGCAGCATTTCACGAAGTAGAATCGCACGCGGTTGCGGAATCGGTTCCAGTACTTCTGCCAGTCGGGCGCGCCATCTTGGTTGCGTTGTTGGCTGAGGCAGGGCAACCGCAACATGAGGTTGCTGAAAGATCGTGACATCGGGAACAGGTGACAGAATTTCGACCTGTCCGCCCATATCGAATCCCCGTGTCTGCAGCGACTGCTCTCCCAATGCGATAAATTGTGGCATGAGCTGCGCGTTGAGCGCATCCATAATGTGCGTGATATGCTGGGAATGAAAGGCGTGCCAGATTGCTGGCTGATCGGGTGTGCCGGGCGTTTGCAACATGCTGTTCACATGTGCGTTGATGCCGGGGTATGGATTCGTGGCCATCGGCGCGACCTCTCATGTTCAACAATCATTCTATTCTAGCGCAGATGATAAGGTGCAAGGGGTAGGATGCACAGCAGGGCGATGATACACCATCGCCCCTTCTAAACTACCGATGCGCTAATTCACATTCTCGAACACGGCAGCCGCGCCCATGCCGCCGCCGATGCACATCGTCACCATGCCGTGCTTGCTGCCGCGCCGCTTCATCTCGTGGATGAGCTGCACCGTTAGCTTGCTGCCCGTGCAGCCGAGCGGATGACCGAGCGCAATCGCGCCGCCATTGACGTTGATGCGTTCCGGGTTCATTTCCAGGTGGCGGATGACGGCGAGCGACTGCGCGGCGAACGCCTCGTTCAGCTCGATCAGGTCGATGTCGTCAAGCGACATGCCCTGACGCTTGAGCAGCCTGGGAATAGCGGCGATGGGTCCGACGCCCATGATCTCCGGACGCACGCCCGCCACGCTGTAGCCCGCAAAGCGCGCCAGCGGCGTCAAGCCCAACTGCGCTGCTTTGCCCGCTTCCATCACGATCACCGCCGCCGCGCCGTCGCTGAGGGGGCTGCTGTTGCCCGCTGTCACGCGCCCGCCTTCGCGGAAGACGGGCTTGAGCTTCGCCAGCCCTTCGAGCGTGGTCTCGGCGCGCAGGTGTTCATCGATATCAACGGTGATGGTCTGCGAGTGCGGCAGGTCGTCTTCGCCGATGGTGGTTTCTTCGACCTGGTAGGGCACGATCTCCTGGCGGAAGTAGCCCGCCTGCGTCGCGCGCGCGGCTTTGGCGTGGCTTTCATAGGCGAACTGATCCATGTCGGCGCGATTGACGTTGAACTCGTCGGCGACGCGCTCGGCGGTATGTCCCATCGCCATATAGACTTCCGGCTCATTCTCCGCCATGTACGGGTTGGGGCTGATGCGGAACCCTGTCATCGGCACGAGTGACATGGTTTCCGCGCCGCCCGCGATGATCACATCGGCATCGTCGGCGATGATCGCCTGCGCAGCGCTGGCGATGGTCTGCAAGCCCGACGAGCAGAAGCGATTGACGGTTTGCCCCGGCACATCGACGGGCAGCCCGGCACGCAGGGCGATGACGCGGGCGAAGTTCAGACCCTGGCTGCCTTCCGGCATCGCGCAGCCGATGATGACATCATCGATGTCGCGCGGGTCGAGCCTGCCTTCGGTCTGCTCCATGACGGCTTTGACGACCGTCGCCGCCAGTTCGTCCGAGCGGACATTGCGGGTGGTACCTTTTTTCGATTTTCCGACGGCGGTACGCGCCGCCGCGACGATCACTGCTTCACGCATTTTCGATACTCCTCGTTCTAGTTCCGCAGCGGCTTGTTGTTCTGCACCATGTACGCCATCCGTTCGAGCGTTTTTGGCTCCTGCACCAATGCCAGGAATGCCTCACGCTCCAGATTGAGGATGACTTGCTCGTCCACCCAGCCCGGCTCGGCGATGCCGCCACCCGTCAGCACATACGCCAGCTTGCGAGCGATCAGCGCATCATGTTCGCTGGCGAAGCCCTGCTCGCGGAAGCCCATGATGCCGACCAGCAGCGCCGCGTAGACATCTCGTCCGGCGGCATAGACTTTGCCAGGACGCGCGGGCACGTAGCCATCCGCCATGTGCAGCGCCTCGCGCTTCGCCTCGCCGAGCAGATGCGCACGGTTCATGACGATGCGGTCGGCGGGGGCAAGCAAGCCCATCTCTCGCGCTTCTTTGGCGCTGCCGCTCACCTTGCCCGTCGCGATCATCTCGAATACCTTCTGCACATGCGGGATCGGGTCGGCGTTCGGGTGTGACGCCATGACCGGATTGACGACGCGGCGCAGCAGTTCCTTACAGCCCGCGCCCGCCGGGATGACGCCGACGCCCACTTCGACCAGCCCCGCGTACAGCTCGACATGCGCAACCGCGCGTGCGCCCGCCATCAGCAGTTCCGCGCCGCCGCCCAACGCCATATGATGCGCGGCGACGACGACGGGCTTAGGCGCGTATCGCAGCGCCTGTGTCAGGTCTTGCAGGTCGCGGATCGTCTTGTCGAGCGCGTCCATCTGCCCGCTCTGCACTGCCATCGCGACCATAAAGAGGTTCGCACCGACACAGAAGCGTTCCGCATCATTGCCGACGACCAGCGCGTCGAAGTCGCTTTGCAGGCGTTCGAGCGCCTTATAGCCCAGGGCAACCAGGTCGTCATCGATGGCGTTGGCAGGGCTGTGGAACTCGAAGAGTGCTACGCCATCGCCCATGTCGTGCAGGCTGGCACTGCCATTCCGCTCGACCTCTTTGCCGCCCGCTTTGAGCGCGGCGACGGTGTACGCGCGCGGATCATGCTCCAGCGCCACGTAACGCCCCGCCTGCGGGCTGTAATAGCCGGTGACGCTCCCCTTGGCGTCGCGCTGATAGAAGGTCGCATTCCCCTGCGCCAGCATCGTCGTGACCCACTCGGCGACCGGGTAGCCTGCCGCCTCAAAGCGCGCCGCGCTCTCCGCCACGCCGATGGCATCCCAGATCTCAAACGGTCCCATCTCGTGTGAGAAACCCCACTTCTGGGCGTTATCGACGTTGACGATGCTGTCGGTGATTTCCGGCACGCGCTGCGAGGCATACGCCAGATAGAAAGCGTGATGATGGAAAAGGAGCTGTCCCGCGCGGTCATCCTCGTTGATCAGCGCTCTGATACGCGCGCCGGTGTCCTCGACCTTGCGATGCTTGCCAACACTTTCGAAGCGCGGCTTGGTGGGTGCTTCATACTCAAAGGTCTTCAGGTTGAGCGACCAGAACTCTTTCTCTCCGCCCGCGCCTTTCACCTGCTTGTAGAAGCCTTGTCCGCTTTTGTTGCCCAGCCATTTGTTTTCGATCAGCATGTCAAAGAGCGCCGTCGCCTCCGCGTGTTCAAGAACCGTGCGCGCAGGGTCATTCGGGATGGCGGGATAAAGATTGCGGGCGACATGGACGGCGACATCAACGCCGACCAGATCGTTGAGGCGGAAGCTCGCCGTCTTGGGGCGACCGATCAGCGGCCCCGTCAGTGCATCGACTTCATCGACCGAGAAGTCGTGGTCGAGCGCGTAGTTGACGATCTGCATCCCGGTCATCGTCATGAAGCGGTTGCCGATGAAGTTCGGCTCGTCCTTGCAGAGGACGACGCCCTTGCCGAGCCGCCGCCGCCCGAACTCGCTCAGAAAGCGGACGACTTCCGGGTCGGTATTTTCGTGCGGGATGACTTCCAGCAGGTGCAGGTAGCGCGGCGGGTTGAAGAAGTGTGTGCCCAGGAAGCGTCGTGTGAAGTCGTCACCCATCCCTTCGGCGATGGCGCGGATGGGGATGCCGGAGGTGTTGGTGCTGATGATGGTATCGGGGCGGACGACTTCCGTGAGTTTCGCCATCAGGCTGCGTTTGATGTCAAGACGTTCGACGACGACTTCGATCACCCAGTCAGCGTCTTCCAGCCAGCCGAGGTTATCGTCGATATTGCCCACACGCAGCAGGTCAAGATCGCCTGCTGCCAGTACTTGCGGCGGGCGAAGCGCCTGCAGACGTTTGACCCCTTCATTGACGACGGCGTTGCGTTTGGCGGGTGGGTCGCCCGACTGCGTATCGCGCGCGGGGATGTCCAGCAGAATGGTTTCGACGCCGACGCCCGCCAGGAGCGCGGCGATCCCGCCGCCCATCGTGCCGCTGCCGATCACGGCAGCTTTGCGAATCTGGTAAGCCATGGTTAGAGCGATGCCTTTCTAAAAAAAGTAACAATGCTGCCATTATGATACCGCGAAACAATCAAATCAGGATTCGATTATTGTCCAGCTCTCATCACAGACACGCAGACTTCACCACTTGCCGCTTGCGCCGCCACCTTTGGAGCGACCGCCGCCAAAGCTGCTGCGCCGCGCGGATGAGCGGCTGGACGATGATGACCTGTCGGATATAGGGCTGCTCCATGAACGGCGGCGCGAGTAGCCGGAGCTGTTGTTGCCGTTCGATGAATCATCCCAATCGTCGTCATTACCCGCGTCGCTCGCCCACCCATCCTCAGCTCCGCTTGCTGCCAGCCAGCTAAAGAACCAGAGTAACCCTCCGCCGCCGAGGACAACGAGGATGAGCACCAGCAGCGCGCCACCCGAATTATCGTGCTGCTCATCGTCGCGTACCTCCTGAGTGAACGTCTGCGGGGGTTGCGTGACGCCGTTTGGGGGCAAGGGTGGCAGAACCCCCGTGAACTCGTTGATGAGCGCGTGTGTGCCATTGACAATGCCTGTCTGAAAATCGCCGCGCCGGAAGGCGGGCAGGATGTTTTCTTCAAGGATGTCTTGGGCATCGTTGTCCTGTGCGTCAGCGTATCCTTCACCCAGTTCAACGCGCACGTCGCGGTCTTCGACGGCGACCAGCAGCAAGATACCATCGCCACGCGCGGCATCGCCGATGCCCCAGGTGTTGAATAGCCCGGTCGCGAACGCCTCGAATGTGCGCGCAGTACGGTCGTACTCGCTGATGGAGTCAATAGTGGCGACGCTCATTTCGATGTTTGCGCGCGCTTCGACCGCCTCAAGTTGTGTGCGTATGTAGGCTTCTGCATCGGCACTGAGCACATTCGCGAAGTCGTTCACGTAGTTGTCGCGTGGCTGCGGATAGCCGGATTGCGCAAGCACGCTGGACACGAGCAGTGCGCACAGCAAGGTGGTGAGCAGTGACGAACGCAGGCGCATAGGGCATCCTCTCATAGAGCGGTGTCTCAATAGCGATGCTTCGATCGTACCCGGATTCTGATTTACGTGCGGCGACGCGCTGGGAAGATCTCGAAAAAGGACCGGTTGAAGTTGAGGAGATCGGGTTGGAGGCGGCGCCGGCGGAAATTGCGAGCGCTTCTCTCTAGAAGCTTGTGGCGTTTGCCTCGCGGATGAGCGCGACTCGATATGGATACAGTTCCGCTGTCATCACGCTATTTGCCACCGCCGGATCGCTTTCCATTACCTTGTGCGCGGAGGCATCGTCTACTGCATTGAAGATGACAAGTCCGATGGTTCGTTCGTCATTGTTCAGAGTGCGCCCCATCAAAATAGCTACGCCTTCCTCGGTCAGACGCTGAAGATAGGCGAAGTGATCGCTCACAATCTTCTGCTCCTGGGGCGTTCCGCCGTCGGTGAGCATCTCGAGGCGAGTGGGTCGCAGGACATAAAGATACTGAGGCATGCGAGTCACCATGAAAATAGGATTTCAGTGCTTCAGTTCAAGGCATACACAGGTGTGGCAAATAAAAAGGAGCGAACTTTACGGCTCGCTCCATGATTCGGCGGTTGGAGTCGTTAGCTCAGATGTGGGGCAATCTGGCTGACGAGCTTTTCCTTCGGCATATAGCCGGTGATGCGCGCGGCGACCTGCCCATTCTTGAACAGAATCAGAGTCGGAATGCCCATGATCCCGTAGCGCATGGCGACTTCGCCAAACTGGTCGGTATCGAGCTTGCCAACCTTCAGCTTATCTGCGTACTGCCCGGCGATTTCATCGACAATCGGCGCGATCATCTTGCAGGGACCGCACCACTCCGCCCAGAAGTCCACCAGGACAGGCTGCTGGCTGCCCAGAACTTCGGTCTGGAAATTGCTTTCCGTCACTTCAAACGTCTTCATGCCCATGGTTGTTCTCGACTCCCGTTGTGCCCTGCAAGATACCTGACGTGATACAATCAGGATCATCAGGATAATACGCTTTGCGAATGCTTTCCAGGGCGTCCTAGTTCAAGAGCGATCCACTGGTATGATGATAGACGAGACCCACCTTCCAGAACTTACCCGCCGCCAGGAAGAAATCCTGTCGCTCATCGTCCGTACCTATACCGAGCATCCTGAACCTGTCAGCTCCAAGTATCTGGTCGAGCACTTTCAGCTCAATTTCAGCAGCGCGACCATCCGCAACGAGATGGCGGCGCTGGAAGACCTCGGCTATATCATTGCGCCGCACACCAGTGCTGGGCGCATCCCGACCGAGAGCGGCTATCGCTATTTTGTGCGTCGGCTTCTCAACGTGGTCGATCTCGACGTGCTGGAGCAGTCTCGCATCAATACCAAGCTTGGCACGCAGCCGCTGGCGACTGAGCAGTGGATGCGCCAGAGTGCCGCGCTGCTGGCACGCGCGGCGCACTCCGCCTCGCTGATCACGCCGCCGCTGGCGGATGTCAGCCGCTTCAAGCATGTCGAACTGGTCAGCGTACAGGGGCGGTTGGTGTTGATGGTGCTGGTCTTGCAGGGTGGCGCGGTGCATCAGCAGATGCTGACGTTGGCGGAACCCGTGCCTCAGGGACGTCTGAGCGAGGTCGCGGGGCGCATCAGCACGTTGTGCAGCGATCTCGACGCGGATGATGTGCGCTTCAAGAGCGTTCAGCTTGGCATCCTTGAACGCGAGATCGTCGAACTGATCGCCGAGCTGATGGAGCGTGCCGACAAAAACCATGTCGTCTCGATTTACCGCGACGGTTTGACTGACCTGCTGACGGCGTTCCAGCAAAACAACGAAGGCGCACAGCAAGCGCTGCGAGTCCTGGAAGAGCGCGCGTTCCTGACGCTGATCCTCAACGAAGTGCTGTCGCGCAACTTCAACGATGTGCATGTCGTCATCGCCGGGAATGGACGGTGGGAGGAGCTGAGTCACCTAACGATGGTGCTGAGTCGGTATGGGCTTCCGGGGCAGGTGAGTGGCGCGGTGGGTGTGCTGGGTCCCACCCACATCAACTATGGTCGCGCGGTCAGCAGCGTTCGCTACATCTCATCTGTCATGACGGACATGCTGGCGAACGTCTACAGCAGCGAAACCCCGGAACTGCCGGGCAAGACAGAGGGTGGAGAGTAGCAGGGCGACAATCAGCAGCGGATGGCAAGAATGCCGCCCCTACAGGATCGTGTATGTAGGGACGCCATTCATGGCATCCGTATAACGAATCGACCTACGCTTGCGGCGCGTCAGTCTCGTTCTTCTTGTCTTCCGGTTTTGCTTCGTTCAGCCCCTTGCGGAAGTTGGCAACCGCGCTGCCCAGCTCGCCGCCAATCTTGCCGATGCGCCCGACGCCGAACAGCACCAGGACAATCACGAGGATAATGATTAGTTCAGTCGGACCCAGGTTCATGTTCGCAATCCTTATTCTCACCCGAACGCCCCGCATTATAGCATTGTTCTTCGCAAGCGACATACGTTTGACGAAATCGTGACAGCGGAGCCTCGTTGCTCATCCGGGGCGTCCATGCTAAACTTTTGTTCGGAGGAATCAGCCTGTGCCCCAACAAGCGCTCTATCTCAAATGGCGTCCGGCAGCGTTCGACGACGTGGTCGGTCAAGAGCATATTGTGCGCACCCTGCGCAATTCGCTCAAGTCCGGGCGCATTCGTCATGCCTACCTCTTCAGCGGTCCGCGCGGCACCGGCAAGACGACGATGGCGCGCCTGCTGGCGAAGGCGATCAACTGCCAGCAGGAAGACCCGAACAATCGCCCCTGTAATCAATGCACCTCCTGCATCGCGGTCAACGAAGGGCGCTACCTCGATCTGATCGAGATTGACGCGGCGACGCACACGGGCGTGGACGACGTGCGCGACCTGCGCGACAAGATCGCCTTCGCGCCAGGTGAGGGACATTACAAAGTCTACATCATCGACGAAGTCCATCGCTTTACGGGCAATGCCTTCGATGCTCTGCTCAAGACGCTGGAAGAACCACCGCCACACGCAGTGTTCGTGCTGGCGACGACCGAGATCGACAAAGTCCCGGCGACGATCAAGAGCCGCTGTCTGCAATTCGAGTTCCGCCGCCTATCCTTATATGAAGCGGCGGATCGCTTGCAGGAGATTGTCGAGGCGGAAGGACTGAAGTACGAGCGCGAGGCGCTGGAGATCGTTGCTCGCTACGGCACGGGCAGCATGCGTGACAGCATCAGCCTTCTCGATCAGATCATTACTGATCCGGACGAGGCGATCACCGTCGCACTGGCGCAGCAGGTGCTTGGCAGCGCCAGCAACCGCGCGACGCGCGCCCTGGTCGATGTGTTGATCAAGGGTGAGGCAGCGAGCGGGCTTCGCCTGCTCAATGAAGCGGTGGACAGCGGTGCCGACCCGCGCCAGTTTGGGCAGCAGGTGGTGGAGTATCTGCGCAATGTCCTGCTCGCACAGACGGCGGGCATCGAGATGATCGAAGCCTCGCAGGACGAAAAGGCGATCTACAAACAACAGGCGGGGCAGATGCAGCGCCCGCAGCTCGTGCGCTCCATTCGCGCATTCAACGACGCCATCAACAGCTATCGCGGTGGCTGGCAGCCGCAACTCACGTTTGAATTGGCACTGATCGAAAGCCTGCGTCCTGTTGAACCGGAATATGCCCCGTCGTCTGCCGCGCCTGCTCAACCCGTCGCGCAGCCCGCGGCAATACCGCAGCCGGTGGAGCTTCCGCCAGGCGCGCCACCCGTGATCCCGGCTGCCACGATCCAGGAGCAGTGGAATCATGTCCTGAGTGCCATGTACCGGCACAACAAATCCAGCCCAGCGGTGATGCAGAACTTCCGCGTTCAGCGGGTGGATGGCAGTACGGTTTATCTGGCGACTGAGAATGCCATGCTCTATGAGCGTATCCATCCCTATCCTGAAAAGAAGAAGGTGGTTGAGAGCGCGCTCTACGACGTGTTTAAGGTGGCGCTGCGGGTTCAGGTCGTCTACCATGGAAATGACGCGAGTATGGGCGGCGCACCAGGTGATAGCCCCTCCGGTGACGACCCACTGCTCTCACAGGCGATGCAGCGCGGTGGGCGCATCAAGCAGGACAAGGGCGAAAGTTGACCGTAATGAGCGGAGATGAGGAGAGACACTGATGAGCAAGCGACGTGGCGGAACGCCGGGGAATTTTGGTGGTGGGATGCCCAACCCGCAGGCGATGATGCGCCAGGTGCAGCAGATGCGCCAAAAGATGGAAGAGGATATGGCGGCGGCGCGTGAGCAGCTCGAACATGAGAAGTTCGAGATCAGCAAGGGCGGCGTGGTGACGGTTGTCATCAATGGGCACCAGCGCGTGCAGTCCGTCATGGTGAAGGCGGAGGCGCTGGATACCAGCGATCCCGAATGGGCGACCGATCTCTCCGACCTGCTGACGCTTGCCATCAATGAGGCAATCGAGGAGAGCCAGAGACGCGCTGCCGAACGCATGGAAGCGATCAGCGGTAATCTGGGTGGTTTGGGCGATATCCCCGGTCTTGGCGGATTGTTTGGCTAGTAACAACGAGTAACGAGTGACGAGTTGCCAAGGGACTCTAAACCCGTTACTCGTCACTCGTTACTGATTTGAGAGATGGTTTGAGCAGTGAACAAAGCGATCCCCGAACCTGTCACAAAGTTAGTTGAAGCTTTCTCGCGGCTGCCCGGCGTAGGTCCCAAGAGTGCCTCGCGCCTGACGTATTTCCTGCTGCGCGCGCCGGATGACGTGGCACTCACGCTCGCCGATGCGCTGCGTGACCTGAAAGCGAACACGCGCTTCTGCTCGGTCTGCCATAACATCACGGTGGATGACCCGTGTCCGGTGTGCAGCGACTCGATGCGTGACCAGCGCACAATCATGGTCGTTGAAGAACCTCTCGATGTGCTGGCGATTGAGCGCACGGGCAGTTACAAGGGTGTCTACCATGTGCTGCATGGGGTGATCAGTCCGGTTAATGGCGTGGGTCCCGACGATCTGAAGCTGCGAGAGCTGGGTCCGCGAGTCGAGAAAGGCGACATCCTGGAAGTGATCATTGCGACCAATCCAAGCTATGAAGGCGATGCTACGTGCATGTTTATCGAGCGTGAAGTGCTTCGCAATACCGGGGTCAAGGTCACGCGCCTGGCGCGCGGGCTGCCCGTGGGCAGCGATATTGAGTATGCGGATGCCGTTACCCTGACGCGGGCATTGCAGGGACGCAGCACTTTGTAGGGGTGCAAGCACCTTTCATTTGTGCAATATATCCCAACTAACCCAAACAAAATTAAAATTCACTTCGAAATTGGTTGACTTTACCCTTGCAGTGAGGGTGAAGTGTGCTATTCTACTACCCATCGCGCGCGGGAATTGTGGAAAGACAAGCCGCGCGTTTTGCACCTTAACAACAGCAGCGTGAGAAGGAACCAAGTAAGAAGAGCCTGGAAAAAGTACGGAGAGTTTGATCCTGGCTCAGGATGAACGCTGGCGACGTGCC
>JALHQT010000004.1 GCA_022841825.1 Anaerolineae bacterium | reverse complement strand
ATCCATGCGTATCCTCTTTTCGGTTTGGCAACCTTGAGTCTACGCATTCTGGATACCTTCTTCTCCTCTTTCACTATCGGACAAGCCTTAAATCCCTCTCCCGAACGGCGAGTACGCCTAGGAGAGGGACTTTACCGGAATATATGAATGAGCATCCGACGTTACTCCGCGCAACGAAGATCGAACAGCGGTGGCTACCTGGGCTGCATCGTGCTGTTCGTCTTCGCGCTGATCGCCTGCGGCGTGGTGCTGTTAATCCTTGCACCGCGCCTGGGCGGGATCGCGGCGACCGTCGCGGGTTTCCAGCCGAGCGGGGATACGTCGCGCGCGTTCGTCTCCTCACCACAAATCGCGCTCGAACCCGTCAACAACGCGACCAGCCCGCAGGCGGTCACGCTGACCCTGCCCGATTACGGCTCGCGAACGCTGCCCGTTGACCCCCTGCTGACAACAGTTGCCATCGGCAGCGACGCAGCGGGCGCGCCGCTGGCGAACGTGCGCGTCAGCGAGGACGGCGCGCTGGCGCTCTGCCGCCAGTACACGCCGATTTGCGCCAACGCCGACCCGCGCCTGCAAAACCTGAGCATCGACTTTCGCCCCGGCGGCGCGGTCATCTATGGTGATGTCAGCCTGGCAGAATTCGGCGGCGTGACACAGCGCGCGGGCGCGGTGCTCCGAATCGATCCGACGGGGCGTCAGCTTCAGTTCGTGGGCATTGACCTGGGCGGGCAGCTTTACAGCGCGCCCGCCGACGCGCTCGGCATCGACATTCGTCAGGTAGAGGGGCTGGCGAACGATCTGCTGCGCCGCGCGACGATGAGCGCCGACGGGCAGACCTTCGCGCCTACCCAGATCGTGATCGACGACAGCGCCGCAACGCTGGTATTGAGATGAACGCGAAAACCCGCCTTACCGACTCCGAAACCTCCGCCGTCAAGCAGGTGATGGCGAGCATCATGATCGAGACCGCCCGCGCCCGCACGACCATCACCTACGGCGAGCTGGCGGCGCAGCTCCCCGTCCATATCCATCCGCATTCGTTCGTCTTCTCGCAGCTGCTGCGCGCCGTCTGCGCCGAGGAGCTGCAAAAGGGGCACGGGCAGTTGTGCACGCTGGTTGTCAGCAAGACGACCGGACTGCCCAGCAGCGGCTACTTCGTCGGCACGGCGGTGCAGGGGCGCGAGACGGGCGACCTGGAAGCCGAATGGCGCAAGGATTTGGAGGCGTTGTGGGCGCACCACGCCGATGGCTAAAGCGCATCAGCTACCAACGACCAAGGTCATTAAGGGCGCTGCCCGCAACCTGGATTCTTGACAGCACCTTCAGTGTGCTTGATTTTTCTGTGGCCGACCCCGCTTTAGCGGTCAGCGTCGCAAGGCGAAGAACCGTAACTTCAGTCGAATTCGATGCACAATCAATAAAATCGATTCGGCGCTTCGCGCTTTTCACGATTCAAGGATCAGAGACCAGAATCCAGCGATCAGAAATCAGAGCTATCCTTCGCTGCGCTCAGGAAGACCGGGCACAACGGAACCCGCTGTAGTAGTAGTCGACGTCAGGGATGAGCCTGGCGCGGAAGGCGGCACGCAGGTTGACCGAAGTATCGCCCCACGAGCCGCCACGCAGCACACGCTGAACATCTGTTCTTGTTCCTGTATCCGCCTCGCGATTTTCCTGACTATCATACGGCAGATAGAGCGAACTCACCCACTCCCACACATTGCCGGTCATGTCCAGCGCTCCCACCCAGGATGCGCCTGCCGGGCGACTACCTACGTCTGCTGTTTGGCTGTTGGAATTCCCGCTCCAGACAGCATTATTCTCGTTCCATGCATTGCCCCAGGGATATGTCAAGTTGTCAGGACCACGCGCTGCATACTCCCATTCACGTTCAGTCGGCAGCCGCATTCCCCGCACAGCGCAGAAACCACGCGCATCGAACCAGTTGACAGTCTCACGCGGTCGCTGATCGCCAGAAAAATTGCCCGACGAGCCATATTGTGCATTGGTCACTTCGTAGCGCCCAATCCAGAATGGCTCATCGAAGCATTGTTCATTGACAAGTTGCTCATCTGAAACACCTTCATTGCTACCCATCATGAAGCAGCCCGCCGGAACCAAGACCATTTCGATGCCGTCGAAATCGCGGCTATAGGGCGTCCAGTCGGCGTTGTTCGTCTGACGGGTGAAAGCGTTGTCGGGCAGGGGGAGGTCTGATGTCCCGCCGCTCAAAAGCTGAGGCAACACCCACGCAGCAAGGGCGATCATTCCGGCGACCACTGCAACGATGGCAACCGGACGCCAGGGGATGCGCGGCACGAAAGGGGTGGGTGATGCGCGGCGCGGTTGTGCCGTTGGCGGCGGTGCGGACGCCATGAATGGCGTCCCTACGGGTTGCGCGTCGCGTTCGCGCTGGCGTGCCGCGGCGGCAGCGGCATCACGCTGCGCACGTCCCGTCCGCTCACGTTCGGCGCGTGCTTCAGCATCGCGGCGTGCCTGCGCTTCCCGTTCTCGCGCTGCCGCGTCTGCCTGCGCCCGCTGCGCTGCGCTAGCCGCTCGCAGTTCGCTCGCGCGCGTGATGCCCAGCTCGTCGCACAACCTGTCTGCCAACGCATTCGCGTCCGTCGCACCGCGATAGTCGATATACTGCTTGCCCGTCAGCATCAGCGGCACAAGCGTCTCCTGCGCCATCACGACGATGATCTTGCGCTCCTTCTTGAGCTGGATCATGTACTCAACTTCTTTGAGGACGAAGCTCTCGCCCGACGGGTGATCTTCTGAGCGGTTCACATCTTCCGACAGCAGCACGATCATGTAGTCACAGCGCTGGATTTCGCGTTCGATCTGCCGCGACCAAATCGAGCCAGTCGCCTTGAGTTCCTTATCGACCCAGGCGGTCAGGTCGGGCGGCGCTTCGAGCGCCTCCGCCAAACCCAACGCCAGGGCGCGGGCGTCTTTTTTGGCGTAGCTGATGAAGAAGTGCATGAATATTGCCAACGGCGACGATTGAGCAAGTTGCTAAAGGCGATTATGGCACAGGCGCGGAGGTGGGGCAAAAGATGACGAATCCACATTGAGCGCAGCGAACGCATTGCGCCGCCTGAAGCTCAAAGCTTCAGGCTCCATGTGCAGTCAAAAGCCGCTGAAGCGGCTCTCGATCACGAGAGTGGGCTGTCGCGAACAGACTTGGAGCCACTTTCAGTGGCTTGCCATAAAATCATAGCTGGAAGCTTTGAGCTTGCAGCGTTGTGAAAGCGCAGTTCTCGATTTGAAACGATGACCCTGCGAAAAGCCTCCCCTACTCTTCCCACTTTCCGCGTTTCCTCGTACACTTACGCGCATGCAACCGTTTGATATCGACTCCCTCCTGCGCTTCGCGCCACCACATGCCCTGTGCGAACGCTGCTGCGCACTGCTGACCAGCATTCCCGACGCGCTGCCCTATCGCTGTCCGGTTTGTGGCGTCATGTACCTGCCGACCGACGACTACCCGACTGCCGGGCACTACCTGGAAGCGCGCGGCTTGTCGATGGCGCTCGCCGACCCGGTCGCCCATGCGCAAAAGCTGGCACTGCTGGCACGCCGCGCCCGCGCCTCGCTCAACGGGCAAACGACCGATTACCCGCCCATGCGCGCGCTCCTGGAGGCGCTCAACACTGCCCAGCGCTGCATCCACTTCACCACCTTCGGCATCAGTGCCTTCCTGCTCGGCGCGCTCAAACTGGCGGCGCAGCGCGTGCCTGTGCGCGGCATCATCTCCGGCATCAAGCGCGACGAAATCTACCGCGATCTGACGACCCACGCCGGCGACGCGCCGCTCATGCAAACGCGCCTCTTCGGGCAGGATAGCCAGTGGTTCCCGCATCAGAAGATCATCATCATCGATGGACTGTTCGCCTTCAAGGGCAGCGCCAACATGACCGATATCGGCTGGCGCAAAGCCGCTCAGGGGCGCGAACACATCGAGGTGATCACCGACATGCGCGAAGTGGCAGAACTCAACAACCGCTTCTTCAGTCCCGTCTGGGTCGGCTTCGACCGCGCCGAGCAGCCCACTGAACCGATCATCCCGACCTCATCCACCTACGGCGGAGTATAGTCTTGCGCATCCTCATCACCGGCGCGCGTGGTCGCCTCGGCTCCCGCCTGGTTGACGTGCTCGGCAGCCACCACGACATCATCCCCGCCGACATGCCGAAATTTGACATCGCCGACTGGGGCGCGACGCAGGCATTCGTCGCCAGTACGAAGCCGGAACTTGTCGTCCACCCCGCCGCCTGGACCGATGTCGATGGCTGTGCCAACGAACCCGACCAGGCAATCCGGATCAACGGCTTGGGCACGGGCAATGTGGCGGTGGCGGCGGCACAGGTCGGCGCAGCGATGCTCTACATCAGCAGCAACGAGGTCTTCTCTGGCACCGACGGGCGTGCCTACAGCGAATACGACCCTACGGTTCCGGCGAACCCCTACGGCTACAGCAAATATGTCGGAGAACAGGCGGTGATGCGCGCAACCCCGCGCCACATGATCGTCCGCATCGCCTGGCTGTTCGCGCATGAAGGCAAGAACTTCGTCCAAGCCATCCTCAACGCGGCAGCGGCAGGCAAGCCGCTGCGCGTCGTCACCGATGAAATCGCCAATCCGACCTACGCCAACGATGTCGCTCAGGGGATCGCCCAGCTCGTCGCCGCCGGGCGTTATGGCACCTACCACCTGACGAACGAGGGCTACTGCTCACGCTATGACTTCGCCCGCCACATCCTTGACCATGCAGGATACTCGACGATGCCTATCGAGCCGATTACCCAGGTCCATTGGCGGCGTCCCTCGACACCACCGCCCTTCTCGGCGCTGGCGAACCATGCCGCCCGCGCGCTCGGCATCACCCTCCGCCCCTGGGAGGAAGCTGTCAACGCCTTCCTCGCCGCAGAAGGCAAGTTCGTCCCACGAAATCAGGCATAAGCGAATAATGTCTTTTTCAGCAGTCAGCCTATCTGCTTTATCCCCGTCTTCCCTCAGCACTCAGTACTCAGTACTCAGTACTTCTTCCCCATCCCCTTCTTCCACATCACTCATTACGCATCACTCATCACTTCTTTCCATCATCATCCCGCACTGGAATGCCGTCCACTTCCTGCCAACGTGCCTCGCCGCCCTCAAAGCGCAAACCTACCCCGACATCGAAGTCATCATCGCCGACAATAACTCGACCGATGGATCGCGGGAGCTGATCAAAAGCGATTACCCCTGGGTCAGGCTGGTCGAGCTGGACAGGAATTACGGCTTCACAGGCGCGTGCAACGCCGGGATGCGGGCAGCAAATGGCGAATTTGTCGCGCTGCTCAACAACGACACCGAGGTCGATCCGGGTTGGGCGGCTGCGGTTGTTGATGCGTTCGGGCGCGCTCCGCACATTGGCATCGTCGCCAGCAAAATGCTGCTCTTTGACAAACGCGATCACATCCATACGGCGGGCGATTTCTTCACGACGGATGGGCGCGCAGGCAATCGTGGGGTCTGGCAAAAAGACAGCGGGCAGTTTGACCGCGAGGAGTACGTCTTCAGCGCCTGCGGCGGCTCGTCTGCCTACCGCAAGGCGCTGCTGGACGAAGTTGGGCTGCTGGACGATGACTTCTTCTTCTCGTTGGAAGACATCGACCTCGCCTGGCGCGCGCAGCTTGCGGGTTGGCGCTGTCTTTACACCCCGCGTGCCATCGTGTACCATCATCTCTCGGCAAGCGGAGGCGGGGTAACTGCCAGCTTCCACGACGGTCGAAACTTAATCTACGTGCTGGTCAAGAACTACCCGTTAGCCCTTTGGCGAAAGCATTGGCTATCGATCCTGCGGGCGCAGGGCAGCCTGGCATTGGAAGCTCTCCGAGCGTGGCGTGGTGCCGCCGCCCGTGCTCGCCTGCGCGGCATGATGGCAGGTGTGCTGGGTATGCCCCACATGTTGTCCAAGCGACGCATGATCCAGAAGGGTAAGCGCGTGACAACCGAGTACGTGGAGAGCATCTTGACCCAAGCAGTACCATGAACGAGTAGCAGACGCGGTGACACAGCCAGCATCACAGGGGTACGGAACGCTTCCAGTGCGCGAACAGACAGCCCCCTTACTTTCTATCATCATTCCAGCGTACAACGAAGGCTCGCCGGACCGCCTTCCCAAGTCGCTCGGCGAGATTGATGCGTTCGTTAAAGCGCAGCCCTTCGGCATCGAAGTCATCGTCGTCAACAACAACAGCAAAGACAACACCCTTCAGATCGCGGAAGATGCCGCCAAAAACGTGCCCTACCTGCGTGTCCTGACGGAACTGCGGCAGGGCAAAGGTGCAGCGGTCAAGACCGGGATGCTGGCGGCAAGCGGGCAGTACCTCTTCATCTGCGACGCCGACCTGTCGATGCCCATTGAAGAAGTCCTCAAGTTCCTGCCCCCGCAGCTCGAACACTACGACATCGCGATTGCCTCGCGCGAAGCACCCGGCTCTCGCCGGATCGACGAGCCGGAAATGCGGCACATCATGGGGCGGGTCTTTAACTTCATCGTCCGCGTGATGGCGGTACATGGGCTGGACGACACCCAATGCGGCTTCAAATGCTTCCGCCGCGAGGTCGCGCTGACGCTCTTCCCGTTGCAGACCATCGACGGATGGGCATTCGATGTAGAACTGCTCTTCATCGCGCAGCGCCGGGGCTTTAACATCATCGAAATCCCGATCACCTGGTACTACAAGCCGCAGTCCAAGATCAATCCCCTGCGCGATTCGATCAACATGGTGGTTGAAACTTTTCGCATCCGTCTAAAGGGCTGGCAGGGGCAGTATGGCGAACAAGATCCCGCGCAAAAAGACCGCCAATCTACTCCATGAGCATCAGTACGCCGCCTATGGGTATCGCCTGATTGTCGGTCTGGACGAGGCAGGACGCGGCACCTGGGCAGGACCGGTCACGGCAGGCGCAGTGTGCCTGCCCATCGAGAACCGCGACCTGAGCAAGATCATGCGCGGCGTCAACGATAGCAAACAGCTCACGCCCACACAGCGCAGCCTGCTGGTTGACAAAATCAAGGTGACCGCCCTCGCCTGGGGTGTCGGCAGCGCCAGTAATGTCGAAATTGATGAGATCGGCATCGTGCCTGCCACCATGCGCGCCATGCTGCGCGCCCTGGATGATCTGATGGTGCGCTCGCCGATGATCCGCCCCGATGTCCTCTTCATCGATGCCATGCTCCTGCCAGACCGCCCCAACGTCCCGCAGGTCAGCCTGATCGGGGGCGACGCTCGTTCTCTCAGCATCGCCGCTGCCAGCATCCTGGCGAAAGTCTGGCGCGATGACGAGATGACGCGCCTGGGCGACCAATACCCGGCGTATGGCTTTGCCCATCACAAAGGCTACGGCGTGCGCGCGCACCAGGCAGCGCTGGAGGCACACGGCGTTTGCCCGCTCCACCGCATGACGTTCGCACCCATCCAGGCAATCCTGAACCGCGAAGGCGAACCATGAAGCTGGCACTGGTCCATGACTGGCTCAATCAGCGCGGCGGCGCGGAAGATGTGCTGGAAACGTTGGTCGCGCTCTATCCGAATGCGCCCGTCATCACCGGACTTTACGCGCCTGACCTGATGCCCACCAGCTATCGCCAATGGGACATCAGATCGCTCTGGATCGACAAGCTGCCTGGCATCCACAAGCATCATCAACCTTATCTGCCTGTCTATCCCTTCGCCTGGGATGGCTATCGCCCGACGGAGTACGATGTCCTCCTCAGCAACAAGAGCGGCTTCTGTCACGGGCTGCATCACGGCAAAGACTCGCTGCACATCTGCTACTGTCTCGCCCCGACGCGCTATGTCTGGCAGCTCGACTCGTACATCGCGCGCGAAGGCATCGGACAGGTCGCCCAATTGGGGCTGCGTCCCCTGGTGCAGGCGCTCAAAAAGTGGGATTACGACGCTGCCCAGCGCGTGAACCACTTCATCGCCATCTCGTCGGACATTCAGCAGCGCGTGCGGACCTTTTACGACCGCGAGTCCGTCATCATCTATCCCCCGGTCGATACAACGCGCTTTCAACCGTCAGCGGTCGTCGAAGACTACTTCCTGATTGTCTCGCGCCTCATTCCCTACAAGCGGATCGACCTAGCGGTACAGGCAGCGACGAGACTGGGCGTGCCGCTCAAGATCGGCGGGCGTGGACGCGATCTCGACCGACTGAAGGCGATGGCGGGACCAACGGTCGAGTTCCTCGGCTATGTGCCCGATGATCAGCTTGCCGACCTGATGGCGCGCTGCAAAGCGTTCCTATTTCCGGGTTTGGAAGACTTCGGCATCACGCCTGTGCAGGCGCAGGCAGCCGGCCGCCCCGTCATCGCCTATGCGGGCGGCGGCGCGCTCGATACCGTCATCCCTGGCAGGACAGGCGAACTGTTCGACCACCTGACGGTCGAAAGCCTCATGCACGTGATGGCATCGTTCAACGCGCGCGCATACGATGTGAGGACGCTGCGGGCGCATGCCGAACGCTTCGACACGCAGGTCTTCAATCGGCAAATCAGCAGTTATGTCGAGCAGGCATGGGACGCCTTTTCGAGCAAACGCGCCTTCATCTGGCGCGATCCGGTCGCACGGCTCGGTTGACTTGCTATAATCCTGCCGAAATCCGGAATGAAGTTGACCGCGAAGGCACGACGAGCGCGAAGAAAAGTGTCTGATCTTCACGTCTTCGCGGTTTATGAAAAGGTGGCATGTCCGTGAGCCTGATCCCTCGATTTCTATTGCGCTGGTGGTGGTTGGTCGCCATCCCCACACTGATTGCCGCCGCCTTCGCGCTGCCCGCGCTGCTGCGCAACGAAGCACCTGCCAGCGGTGGCTTTACAACGCGCTTCAGCTACAGCGCTGCTCAGAATCTCGAAGCCATCCCGCGCAGCGAAGGGGACTACCAGGACATCTGGCTGTCGTCCGAGCTGACGGTCAACGCCCTCACCGATTGGATCACCAGTAGCAGCTTCGCCGAGGAGATCAGCCGCCGTCTGGGCGAGCAGGGCATCGCCATTGACGCTGCCGCGCTTGCCGGGCGCTTTGCCAGCGATAACGAGCGCAGTGTTGGGCAGGTCTTCATCAGTTGGACGGACGGGGAACAGCTCGCGCAGATCGCGGAAGCAGCCATCTGGGTCTTGAATAATCGTAACGCCGATTACTTCGCCCAACTCGGCGGCATCCCCGCCACCATCTCACTGCTTGATGCGCCGCGCGTCGCGCCTGCACCGCCCCCGCTGGTGGATCGATTGGGACCCGTCATCCGGATTGGCGTCGGATTATTCGGCGGGCTGGCGCTGGCATACGTCGCGCATCTGCTCGACCCGATGCTGCGCCGTCGAGAGGATGTCGAAATGTTGGGTCTGCCCGTCATCGTAACCGTGCCCCGTCGTTAGAGCGCCGCAGGCAGCATACGCTGGAGGCAGCCCATGAAGCGCATGATCGCCGTTGTCAGCATCACCCTGCTGTTCCTGGGACGCAGTCTCGTCTTTGCGCAAGGCAGCGGCATCGCCTATTCATGGGAAGCGGGCAATATCGCGTTCGCCTACCCGGACGCATGGTCGTCGCCGAATGAGACTGAAAGCGCGGATCGAATCCGCGTGACCATCCTCGACACGCTTCACGAAGGCACCGCCCTTCACATCGACAGGCTCGCCGTGCCGGACATGCGCGTCTTCGACCTGATGGCGGCAGCGCTGACGGACGCGGGCGTCAGCATCGGCGCGCCCACGAATTCGCTGCTGGCAAGTATCCCCGCGCTCGAAGTTCACGCGCGTTCGCCGGAAAGCGCGGTGGTCGGCATCGGGCGCGGGACAACGCTCCCCGATGGCAGCGCCCTGCTCATCTGGGGAGCCGCGCCGCGCGAGCATGGCAATGCCTTGCTGCTTGCCTTTGACCAGGTCGCCAACAGCCTCGTACTCGGCGCTTGGCAAATGCCGCTGCTGCCCGATGGCAGCCGCTATACTCGCATCGGCGCGGAAACCCTCCAGCTGGACACGCCGGCGCTCGGCAGCCTGACGTTCGATGTCGATACACAGCTATGGGCGTACGCCGGTAGGGGCGGCGAAACCATCAGCCTGTATGCGCTCGACATCAATCGCAGTGAGGCGCTCAATCTGCGAATGCGCCTCGCCGCGCCGGAAGGCACGGTCATTGCCGAAAACGACAACCACAATGGCGCGGCATTCTATGGCTTGTTCAGCATCTACGATGCGGGGCTGTATGACGTCACGCTGCCAATGGATGGGGTCTATACGATAGAAGTATCAAGCGTCTTTGGCGAAGGTGTCTATTCCATCGCCGTGCGCCGCGTCGACACTTTCACGCTCCTTGATGGCGAAGCATCACGGGTCTCCGGCAGCATCAGCGATGTCTTTGCCAACCAGACCTGGCGATTCCAGGGCAGCGCGGGCAGGATCTACACATTCACGATGTTCGCCCAATCCGGCAGCACGCTCGACCCAGCGCTGCGCCTTTACGATCCCAGTGGGCGCATCGTCGCGCAAAATGACGACGCCCGCGACCCTGCCCTTGGGTTGAACGCGCAAATCGTCCAGGTCGAGCTCCCGCAGGATGGTCTGTATCGCCTCGAAGCGACACGCTACGCAGGTGAGGGCGAAGGCGATTACGAGATCATTATCCTCGAAACAGCGCGCTAGGCAGTCTTGCCTTCGCGCTTGCTGAAGAACGTCGCGATCCCGAATGTCGCCAGGCTGAAGACAGTACCGATGACGACCCCGTTGACGACTCCATGCAGGATTTCGTTGCCCTGAGAGACGGACATCAGCAGCATTGTGATGATGGTGCCAGACAGCCCAGCGCCAATGATAAACGCGGGCGACATCCAATTGCGGCGGATCGCCAGATACATCCAGACGAGCACAGCGGCAAACAAGGCGAAGAAGATGAGGGAAAGTGGGCTGTTCATGAGATGAGATATCCTCAATTTGTATCCAGCGTTCGCAAGACCGCACGCACGGGTGAACCACAGGCAAGATCGAGCTTGAGCGGCAGTGCAATCAATTCATACTCGCCATCCGGCACATCGCGCAGCAGCAGACATTCGAGATTGACCAACCCGTGGCGATGCAGCGCATGATGGCAGGGCAGCGTCTTGCTGTCAAACGCATCGACCGAAGGCGAATCCAGACCGATTAAGCGCGCACCCTGCTCCGCCAGCAGGTCGATCAGTTCGACACTCAGGTAGGGAAACGCTGGCGGGAAAACGTCATCCGGCAGCGTGCTGACATGGCTCTTGATCAGCAGGCGCTCGACACCTTGCAGAATTGCAGGCGCAAAGTCGCTCGGCAGCAGCGCCCCATCTTTGGCGACGGACACGACGCGCGCCCTGCCAACGTATGCCTCCAGCGGCATCCCTGCCGGATGTGCGCCATCCGCTTCGTAGTGAAAGTAAGCGTCCGCGTGGCTGCCCGTGTGGGCGCTTAATGTGAGAGTCGTCAGATTGACGGACGCGCCATCTTCGATGCGCAGCACACGTGAAGCCGAGTAACTATTGTCGCCGGGCCAGACGGCAAGCTGTGGGCGCACCGTGCGCGTGATGTCGTAAATGACCATCGTCACTCCCTGAAATCCTCAACCAGTTTAGCATCGAAGCGCACGCAGAATGCTAAACGTATAAGCTTTTGCACACACCTGCCCTTTGTGCGACAATCGAACAAAACATCGAACATTTTGGAGAATAAGATGCTGTCTTCGTTTGATTTGACTGGCAAGATCGCCATTATCACGGGTGCATCGCGCGGCATCGGGCGCGCCATCGCCGAAGCCATGAGCGGGGCAGGCGCGAAAGTCGTCCTCAGCAGTCGCAAGCAGGAAGGTGTCGATGAAGTCGCCGAGGCAATCCGCGCCAGCGGAGGTGAGGCGCTGCCGATCGCGGCGCACAGCGGTGACAAAAGCGCCCAGCAAGCGCTTGCGCAGGCTGCGATGGATGCCTACGGGCGCATCGACATCCTCGTTCACAACGCCGCCACCAACCCACATTTTGGCACGCTGCTCGACGCGGAAGATGGCTTGTGGCAGAAGATCATCGAAGTCAATATCATGGGCAATATCTGGCTGACACAAGCGGTCGTGCCGCATATGCGCACGGCTGATGGCGGCGCAATCATCAATATCGCGTCGATCAATGGGCTGCGCCCCGGCAGAATGCAGGGCATCTACAGCATGACGAAAGCGGCACTCATCAATCTGACGCAGACCCTGGCGATGGAACTGGCGGATGACCACATCCGCGTCAACGCGATTGCGCCCGGTCTAGTCCAGACGAAATTCGCGCGCGCCATCTGGGAAAACGAGACCGTCGCGGCTGAAATTACGTCGCGCACGCCGCTCAAGCGCCTGGGGCAACCCGGCGACATCGCGGGCATGGCGGTCTACCTGGCATCCCCCGCCGCCGCTTTCGTCACCGGTCAGACGTTTGTCGTCGATGGCGGCTTCACCATCCCAACCCTATAAGAGGAGTTATCACGCCGTGCGAATGACACTTTACACGGAAAAAACGGTCGCCCAATCCCTGTCCGCCCTGACGGAACGCCTGAGCAGCGCCGGGAAACGCCTGGATGGCTGGGTCGAAAAGAACGGCAGCTTCTCGATCAGCACCAGCACGCCCATCATCGGCAAAATCAGTCGCCGAACGCGCATTCATGGCAAGATTGAAAAAGGCGCAGGCATCACCACTGTGACCGTTCATGTCCCCAGCGGCGCAGACTCGCGAGGACAAATCATGATCTTCATTGCCGTCGGCATGATGGCGCTGATTCTGCTCGCCAGCGGCAATCTCGCCCTGGCGCTGGTGCTGGGCTTCGCCGGAGTCGCGCTTTACATTCCGCTTGCAGGCGATCATCGCAACAGCCCAGTGTTGATCGGCGAAGTCCAGCGCACACTCAAAGCCACCACCAAGCCGCCGAAAAAGCCAATCGAAACGAACGCGCCCGCACGACGACCTACGCCCAAGCCAGCGGCGGCAGCCCGTAACCCAGGAGACTTCTCATGACCAATATCCTGCTGCACGAACGCATCGAGGGCGTCACGCTGTTGACGCTCAACCGCCCGGAGGTCCGTAACGCGCTGAACAACCCAATCGTTGACGCCCTGCGCGACGCTATTCTCGCCTGTGAAAGCGACGACACACGCTGCATTGTCATCACCGGCGCGGGTGGTGCGTTCTCGTCGGGTGCGGATCTCAAACAGGCGGCAGGCAGCGCGCCAGATGACGTCTTCAGCATTCTGACCGAGCACTACGCTCCATGCCAGCAGGTAATTCGCGGCGCATCCATGCCCGTCATCGCGGCGGTCGATGGCTACGCGGCAGGCTTTGGCTGCGACATGGCGTGCGCTTGTGATTTGCGTCTGGTCAGCGAACGGGCGCGTTTTGCCGAGTTGTTCATCCGCGTCGGCTTGATCCCGGACGGCGGCGGCACTTACCTGCTGCCTCGCATCGTCGGCTTGGGTCGCGCGATGGAAATGATGATGACCGGGATGGATGTCGCTGCCGAAGAAGCCTATCGTATCGGTCTGGCAAATAAGATCCTGCCAACCGGAACATTTCGAGAAGAGGTCGTCAACTACGCTCTGCACATCAGCCGCCAATCGCCGGGCGCGCTTAAGCGGGGCAAAGCCGCGATGCTGGCGGCGCTGGAAAGCAGCTTCAGCGACTCTATGCGGCGCGAAGCGGAACATCAACGCGCCATCCTGAGTGGACCGGACGGTCTGGAGGGTTTCCTCGCCTTCCTGGAGAAGCGTGCGCCCGTTTGGAAAGGCTAGAGGGACGCCATAATTGGCGTCCGCGCCCATGTTTTCTTCCGAGGAACTGCTCTGGCTTAGAGGTTCCGTTCGTCACGAATACGCTTGAGCACTTCCGCGCAGCCGATTTCGATCATCGTGTGTACCGCGTCAAACTGACCCGTGTAATTCGGATCGGGGATCTCGTCTACCGCCACCCGGTTGCTGCCGTAGGCGGCGCTCAGGAGCAGCGCGACCTTTGCGTCCCCGGTCTTGCCCAGACGGTAAAATGACGACATCACCTCGCGATCAGCCAGATAAATGTAGTCGAACGTCTCAAGATCCGCGCGTGCGATTTGACGCGAACGCCCCTCGTATTCGATGCCGTGTTTCTTGAGTGTGGCGAGCGTTTGCGGATGCGCGCGTTCGCCAACATGCCACGCGCCAATCCCTGCTGAGTCCAACATGAATGCGTCGCCAAGACCCGCCTCATTCACCATCTTTTGGAAGATCGCTTCTGCGGCGGGCGAGCGGCAAATGTTGCCCATGCAGACGAAGAGCACCTTGATCATTCGACTCCCTCCGTAGGAGTCGCGGAGGCATCGGAGTCCGTCTCTGGACGCACCTCCGATGTGTCATCAAGAATTCGCGTGGTCGAAGCGCTGTCGAGCGCAATTTCATCCGCCTGATGTGGCTGGCTTGTCTCGATGATCGACGCCTCGATTGGGGCTTCTTGCCCCATCATCGCAATCTTGCCGTCGATAAACGCGCCCTCTTCGGTGGTCAGCGCCTGAGCGCGGATGTCCCCCCAGATGCGACCCGTCCGCAGAAGCTGAACCTTCTTGCCCGTGACATTACCGCGAACTGCGCCCGCGATACTGATGTTCTTGGCGTTGATGTCCGCGGTGATGCGGGCGGTTTCGCCGACGAGGACATTGCCGGAGATCTCCAGCGTCCCGGAAAACACACCGTCAAGGCGCACATTCGCGCCGCTGCGTAAGGTGCCTTCCATCGTGCTGTTGGCACCCAGCACCGTTTCGAAACCGACAAAGGGCTGCGGTGCAGGTGGCGCGATCTGTGGAACCTCAGTTTGTTGCGGTGTGGGGGCAGGCTCGATTTGACGACGATTTCCGAAAAACGACATGATCCATTCCCTTGCTAGACCTACGTTTCCCTGACGCTGTCACTATAGCAGAAAGACTTGGGATCGCAACTTAGTGGTTATGTGCTATGCTGGAAATCAGCGACTCGTTTCCCCCTGGTCACAACGATTGTCATGACTCCACAAATGCATAACGCCACCTCCGATGTCGTTCAACGTAACTACATGCATCTCGTCTGGGATATTGTCTGGTTTGGACTAGCCTTTAGCGCCGTCAATCGGTTTATGTCCGTATATGCCCTGCGCATGGGCGCGGATGAAACCGTGCTCGGATGGCTCGCTTCGTTCCCCGCTCTGGTCATGACCATCTCCGCGACATTTACGCTCGTCTGGCGCGAACGGCGTTCCAGTTCCGTCCGAGCATTGATTCTGCCGGGTTTCATCTTCCGTCTGATCTTCATCCTCCCTGCCTTCGCCCCCCTCCTGCCCGAAGCATGGCGCATTCCCTGGCTCGTCATTACAGTGACACTGCCGGGCATCGGGCAAGGCATTGCTGGTGCGATGTTCGTCGTCCTCATCCAGGAATCAGTCCCAAACGAACGCCTGACCCTGCTCTTCAGCCGCCGCTCGCTCAATTTCAACATCGGTCTGGCGATTTCTGCGGTGACCTATGGCATTTGGCTGGAAGTCGTGCCCTTCCCCTACAATTATCAGGCGATGTACGTCGTCGCGTTTGGTCTCGCTATGCTCAGCCTGTGGCACTGCTCGCGGGTGCGCCCCTGTATCGTCGATTCCGTCCCCCCCAGGAAACCCGCCATTTCGCCCTGGCGGTCGCGCGACTTTCGCTCAGTGCTCCTGATCTTAACGCTTACGCATCTGAGCTTCGTCGCCGTCAACGCCCTCATCCCTGCCCGACTGGTCGATGAGATGGGAGCGAGTGAAGGGTATATGGCGGCATACGGGCTTGTCGAATTGTTCGCGGGGGCGCTGGTGTCGGTGGTCGCGCCCCGTCTCATTGCGCGACTCGGCATCTACTGGATGATGGTTGGGGCGATGACCGCAACAGCACTCGGCATCAGCATTCTTGGGCTTTCGAACAGCCTCGCGCTGGGTTTACTCGCCGCCGCCATTTCCGGTGCAGGCTGGATGCTGGTCGCCATGATCGGCATCATCCGGCTTTACACCGACGTTGTCCCGGTAGAAGATGCCCCACACTACAGTGTCGCCTATCATCAGGCAGCCGGGCTGGTCACCTTTGCCGCCCCCTTCCTCGGCACAGCGCTCATTCAGGGGCGCATGGATCTAAATGAGATCATGCTTGTGGGGGGTGGGCTGCGCCTCGCCGCAGCCGTTGGTCTCGCTGCCATCTGGTACAGCCAGGCGTATCCCACTCGCACCCAGGCAGTGCGTCACCGCCTCTGGACGACTACGCGCTTGCTCATCCATCGCCGCCACCCGTCCCAGCTTGCAGAGTCGGCGCAGGCGGCAGGGTCGGCTGCGCCGACTCCTCGGTCGCCGAAGGAGTAAATGTCACCACCGGTGCCCCGGTGATGGTTGCCAACGGCGTCAACGTCGCGGGTGGCGTAACGCTGGGCGGCGGCGTGATGGATGGAGAGGGTGTCGCAGTCGGATTGAGCGCCTCCAGAACACTTTCGTGCATATAGGCGATCTCGTAGCGGCGTGTCGCAGGGTCGGAATCGATTGCAAAGTACTCGCTGTTAGGCTCGCGCCATAACACGCAAACAGCCGTCTCATTGGCAAAAGCATCCAATACCCGACCGCTTTGGCTGGGGGCAGCCCGCACCAACGCGGTTGGCGCATTGACGACCACGACTACGAAGCTCTGACATTCCGGCAGCGCGGTCGGCGTCGGTGCCGGTGTACGGGTGATGATGCCCACCCGCGTCACACGTTCAGCGGTCGCCGTCGAGACGATCTCCGCCCGCGCGGTCGATTCGGCAACACCCAACCCGCCCGTCCGGACGAAACGCTGTAAGCCATCCCACAGGTAGAAAGTTCCAAAAACCAGTGCTACTGCCACGAGGAAGATCAACCAACCCGGCAATCCTCCCCTGGAACGAGGCGTACGGCGAGTGTAGCGTCCCATCCAGACCTCAATAGCGAAAACAATGGCGGAATGTATAGCCCGCAAATGAGCAGAATGCGAGTGTCCAGCGGGCAACCGTCGGGCGACGACCCGCTACGCGGAGGGCAGAAACTTCTTTACGTGCTCGATCATTTTTGAGAGATGCATGGTTTTCGTCAGGAATCCCGCTGCCCCAACTTCTTCTGCGCGCTGGCGTGCCTCTTCGTTGGAGAGCGCGCTCAACATCAAGACCGGGATCGACTGTGTAAGCGCATTTTGTTTGAGTTCCTGGCAAACCTCGAAACCGTCTTTTTCACCCATGCGCACATCAAGCAGGATCAGCCATGGCAGAAACGCCGCCGCTTTCTGAAGTGCCGTTTCCGCATCATGGGCGACCTCGACACGGAAACCCGCGCGCGTCAGATACGCCTGCATCATCTCGCGATTCATCCAGTCATCATCGACCACCAGCACAAGCGCGTTGGGTTTTTCTGTGTCTGCTGCCATGATCCCGCCTCGCTGAGATGATCACATAATAGGACGGTTACACAACATAAGATACCAGAACGCTGGGGTTAGAACAAACCTGTAAGTTCTGTTGGCGTTGGCGTTCGCCCAAATCGCGCTACACTCATAGAGACACGGGAGGATGAACACAATGTTCAATTCAGCCATCATAGAAGTCATCGTCGGGATGATCTTCATCTACAGCCTTCTCAGCATTCTTGTGACCCAGCTCAACACGCTGCTCACAAATCTGCTCAACACGCGCGCCAAGCATCTGATGGACGGCATTCGCCAATTGATCAGCGACCCGGTTATCCAGGCAAAGTTTCTCTCTCATCCGCTCATCCAGCTTGTCCCCCCGGAACGCGGCAGCATGCCGGAGGACACCCTATCGGCACAGTCAGCCCAAGATGTCAGCAGTCGTCAGCCGTTGACGGTGAACTACATCCCGCCCACGCTTTTCTCCCAGGCAATGCTGGATATCATCGCGGCTCAGGCGGCGCGCAACCTCTATAAGCCGCTCTATGACGCCGCCGAGCGCGCCCTCAATGGTGCGGACGAGGCGCGCGCGAGAGAGATGATTCGGCGGCTTCAGGGGTCAACACTCACGCTGGACGAACTCCGCAGTTACTTCGAGACGCTGCCCGCCCCGGCGCGGCAGTCGCTCCTCATCACGCTCGACCGTGTCCAGAAGGCGCAGGCTGCCCTGGCGACCGATGACAGCCAGGCGAAACTCATCCCTCTGCTCGAAGGTATCCGGCATATTCAGGAGCCGATCTTTCAAAAGGCGATGGACACGCTGCTCGCCACCGCCCGCTCTGTGGATGAGGCAGCCGCGAAGATGGAATTCTGGTTTAACACGCGGATGGATCAACTGAGCGAGACCTATCGCCGGAATATCCAGTATCTTTCGATTGTCGTGGGGCTGCTAATGGTACTCACGCTTAACGTGGACAGCTTGCACGTTGCGCGGACGCTGTGGGATGACCCGGCGCTGCGCGCCACTATCGCCGCGACCGCGCAGGCGAGCATCGACAACGACTCGCTTCAGCCGGATTTGAATCCAACCCCTGCAGAACCGGGGGCAGAGCCGAATACAGGTGCTGCCTTTAATGAGGCGCGCGATTCTATCGACCAGCTTCTCACTCTGCGGCTGCCCATCGGCTGGGAACTCGCCGAGGTTGAAGGCGGCTGCGCCGACCCCAGCCTGAATCCAACGGAATGTAACAATCCCCGAAACCTGTGGAATCTACTGCCTGCAAACAACAGCAGTTGGCTGGGCATGTGGGTCTGGAAGATTGTGGGCTATGCCATCACCGTGATCGCCATCGCGCAGGGCGCGCCCTTCTGGTTTGAGCTGCTCAACCGTCTCGCGCGCGGCAGATCTTCTTAGCGGAGTGACGCAGGCTCAGGAGACCGCACGCGCATCGGCGACAGAACATGACCGCTACAATGGTCGCCCGCCGCTGACATCCAGCCCGGTTGTGGCGATCAGTTCCTGGACGCGCTCGGACGTCAAGTCCAGCTCGTTCAGGATGCTGTACGGAAAATCATGTTTCTTGACGTATTCGGGCAGGATACGAATCGTATCGATGATGTCGTCCGGGCGTAACTGTCCGAGACGAACTCCGGCGGACATCAGCGTCGCGCGCAGCGGCGCAATGTCCTGCCCATGCAGCGCAGCCGCAATCAGCAGCCCTGGACCCACCACATCCGCATAGGGCAGTGCCAGCCCGCCGTTGTGTGACTCGAATGCATAAGCAAAGAACTGTTCGCTGCCTTCCTGGGCGCGATTATGCCCAAGCTGGTTGTTGAGCTGGACTTCCATACATACGAGGTCAAGCAGATTGGTCAGGGCATCCACGTTCCCCTGCCCCACGCCCGCCGCAATCTTAAATGCCTGCTGCGCGATACCCGCCGCCAACCCGGCAGCCCATGTCACGAACTGCGAGTCCGGTGTCGTCTTGTTGCGTTCCGCAGCGTAACGCCAGTCCAGGATTCCCGTCACAATCGTCAGCAATTCCAGAACGGCGGCACCCCGCACATGCTTCGGAGCATTGCGAATAACATCCCAATCAATCAGCACTTTGTTGGCAGGACCAGTCGTGACATAGTGCACCGCGCCATCCTGCCGCACCGCAGCAAGACCGGTGAAGAAACCATCCACGCTCAAAGCGGTGGGCACGATAATGACAGGAAGCTGCCGTGCCCAGGCGATGTATTTGGCGATGTCCGCGACCAGCCCACCCCCGACTCCGTAGACAACTTCGACCTCCTGCGGCAGGCTCGCGGCGAGGTTGTCCATAAATGCCTGGTCAGAACGGCGGGGTTCCGCCTGCACAACAATTGGCAGTTCCAGCAGCGAGCTGACCGCATTCCAGGAGCGATGCCCCGTCACCAACGCGGTCGGGCGAGATTCCTTCACCTGACTCAGCGGCATGATTTCAATCGTTGGGAGAGGATAAATCGTCGTCATACACGGCGCTCCATATGGCGAGAAGATTTGGGTGCAACATTCAATGACAATAATAGTGCGATCACGCGCGCTTTACCAAACATTGCCCCGTTGGAACAAAAGCCGATTCCGACTTGCTGTAATGTGGGTCATAGGAGACAATACGTCGGCAGCAAAACCCGTACCGCTCATCCAAACCACAAGTGACCTATGGACACGCCGCTTCCTTCAAACGACACCTTGATTGCCTACAGCCGTGACGTGTCCTGGCAGGATATCGAACGGGCGCGACGACAGTTCAATAGCGTAATCGCCAGCTCGTCTGAAGAAACGCTCGACATTGAAGCGCTTTCTTCCGCGGTAGGCGCGCGCGTCGAAGCCTACTACGACGCCAGCGACCTGAGCGAAGGAAACGTCCTGCTGGCGCGCGAACAAGAGCATCCCTATGTCCTGGGCAGTGTGGTCAGCGAACGCTATCGCGGAGGGCATACTTTCAACGAAAGCATTGTCCCCTATAACCTGAATCCCAGTGTGAATCACACAAACATCCACGAGACGGAAGACCCAACCACCCTGCTGCGTGTCCTGGGGGCGGAAGTCGAACTGGGCGTAATGCTCGCGGACGGCAGCGCGCCCAACGAAAGCCAGATGCAGGACTACATCGAAACCTATGCCCGTCATGCACAGCGCCTGGGCGTTTACCCGAAACTTGACCGCGAAGCCTGCCAGTATCAGGTGGAAGCGCACATTGCCCCAAGCATCGGTTATCCCAAGACGCGGACGGCGCTGAATGGCATGATGACAGCACTGGCGCGCACCAGCCTCGAAACCGGGATGCTGACCGCGATCATGTCGTGCTATCCAACCGAATCTGACTTCAAGATGACGGATCATCCAAAGGTTCAGACAGCGGTCGATCTCATGCTCGAAGTCAATGATTTCTTCCCGCAGTACCAGCAAAATCTCCGCGCGGTCAAGGAACGCTATCACGTCACAGACCCCAACGCGCATTACGTCAACATGTTCCGCAACCAGGGCTGCCACATCCATATCGATGTCGCCGGGCGTTCTGAAGCCCTGGGGCTGCTTACGTTCTACACAATCCTGCGCAGCGCCACCGCACTCGCCAATTCTGCGCTCCTCAAGGGGTGCCCATTTGTCAACGGCACTTGCGACCCGGAACTCCTGTGCGCGCGCGAATACCTGCGCAGCGCCACCGTGACCGGGCGCTATCTGCAACTGCCAACAAGTCCTCACTTCAGCGCCGATGGCTTGGAACAGTATGCGTCGCTGCTCAAGCTGGAGCGTGCCAACGCGGTCGGGCGGGCGCTCCTGTATGACGATGTGCTTGGCAAACCTGTATCGCTCATGCACAATCCAGTCGGGCGAATTCGTCCGGATCTCTCCACCAGCAAGCGCGTGACCACGGTCGAAAGCACAGGAATGCCCACCAACGTCAGCGCGTCGCGCATGGCAGCGGTACTCACCGATTTCGAATTCAGCCACGCCGTGATCGAAAACTACTTCCGGAAGTATGGCTGCGACCTTCAGCCCATGTACGAAGACAAGGTCATGTGGGCGGTGCTCGGTCCACTCGACGAAAGCTCGATTCAAAAGCAAAGCGATGCTTCCGATCGGCTGTGTTCCGATGCGACAGTCATCACTGCCACAGGCGAAGAAATGACGCTCGCCGACTTCTACCAGCTCAAACGCAAGTTCATGCATCGTGCACTCGTGGATCTCGATGAGGTCGCTCCGCGCGATATTGACGATGTGTACATGAGTTTCTCGCGGATGCTGGAGCCTCTCTCCGGGCATGCCGCGCAAACCGTGCATCAGTACATCTGCGATCCAAAGGTGCGCAGCACCGGCAATTGGGGGAAAATCCTCAGGAATGCCTTCGTCGAAGCGGGCGGTGTTCCGGGTGATCACTGCCCGGATGCAGTGCTCGCAGTCGTTCGCCAGATCAACAGCGCCCTCCAGAAACGTTATGCGGATAGCTAATTCTGCTATACTGGGTAAAACACAAGAATTCTCTTAAGTAGCTTTTCAAGTAACTGTATATCTCGTGGAAAGGAAAGCCCGCATCCCTCAGAGGTAATCGGGCGATTTCGGCTATGTCAAACAGAATACGCATCATCCCGCTCGGAGGGTTGGGCGAAGTTGGCAAGAATATGACGGTCTTTGAGATGGGTGATGACGCCATCATCGTCGATACCGGCATCATGTTTCCCGCCAGCGATATGTTCGGGATTGATTACATCATTCCCGATTTCCGCTATCTCCGTGAGCGAAAAGGGCTAAAGATTCATGGCGTGCTGTATACGCATGGGCATGAAGATCATACGGGAGCCGCCTCCCATGTCGCGGATGCGCTGAAAGGCGTCCCGTTCTACGCCACGCCGCTCACGGCGGCGCTGCTCGAAGTCAAGCTGCGCGAAGCCGGCTTACTCAGCGAAACCCCCATCAAGGTCTTCCGAGCGGGCGACACCATTCAGGCGGGACCCTTCCGTGTCGAAAGTTTCCATGTCTGTCACAGTATCCCCGACTGCGTCGGATTTGCCATCAACACGCCCTTTGGCTTGATCGTCCACAGCGGCGACTACAAGTTCGACATGAACCCGATAGATGGTAAGAAGCCGGATTATGCGCGCCTCGCGGAATATTCGCGGCGTGGCGTACTGCTCCTAATGGCGGACAGCACCAATGCTGAAAGTCCAGGATGGACGCCGTCGGAAAGCGTCGTCCAGAACGGCTTCGATACCATCTTCCGCCAGGCGGTGGACAGCCGCATCATCGTCGCAACCTTCGCCTCGCACATTTCACGCATTCAGCAGGTTGCCAATCTTGCTGCCCGTTACAACCGCCGGTTGGCGATTGCCGGGCACAGCATGAACGAGAACGTCAAGACCGCGCGTAACATGGACTTGCTCGACATTGATGAATCGATGTTGATCGACCTGCACAAAATCAACAGCATACCGCCGCACGAACTCGTCATCATGGCGACAGGTTCACAGGGCGAACCCAGCGCTGTCCTTGGACGACTCGCGACGGGTCAGCATCGTTCGCTGGACGTGATGGACGGGGACACGATTGTCCTCTCAGCGCACACCATCCCCGGCAATGAAGAGCTTGTCAGTCGCACCATTAACCGCCTGCTCCAGCGCGGGGCGAACGTGCTCTACGATCCGATTGCGCCTGTCCACGTATCCGGACATGCCAAGCAGGATGAAATGCGCCTGCTCATCAACCTGACGAATCCGAAATTCTTCCTGCCCATCCATGGTGAGCTGCGGCAGCTCAGGGCACATCGACGCCTCGCCATCGAGAACGGTATTCCCGCAGAACGCACCTTTGCCGTCGAAAACGGTACCGTCATCGAAGCAGATAAGTACGGTGTCCGCGTTGGGGAACGCATCCCCGGCGGTTATGTCTTTGTCGATCGCAGCGGCGTTGGCGATGTTGGCAAAGCAATTCTCCGGGATCGCGAGACCCTGTCGCGCGATGGCTTCGTGATCGTCGTCGTCAATATCGACAGCAAGAGCGGCAAGTTGATCGGCGACCCGGAGATCTATTCACGCGGCTTCGTCTACCTGCGCGGAACCGAGACGCTCGTCCACCAGATCAAGGATATGGTGAACGATACTCTGGAGACGCAGCGCAACGGACGTGTCAAGGAAAAGCTCCAGGAGAACATCAGTCGCGCCCTCTTCAACGAGACCAAACGACGTCCGATGATTTTCAGCATTGTCAACGAACACTGATCGCGTCGCAAGTCCAACCGCCCTAATCAGGCGCGCGTATTGCGACACGATTGCGTCATGGGTATTCTCTTCCGCCTCTGAAACACGGTAAAAGTTTTGCGGAAGAGGCTTCCTCATGCGTCGATGGTCATTGCTCGTCCTGGCGCTTCTCCTGCTCTCGGCAGGAGTGGTTTCGGCGCAGGATACCCCCTACGCCAGCGTCACACTGGTGGGCACGCTCCAGAGCGTTCTGGGCTGCGATGGTGATTGGCAGTCGGACTGCGCGCTCACGTATCTGACATTCGACGAAGAAGATCAGCTCTGGCAGGCAGCCTTCACACTTCCCGCCGGGGAATACGAGTACAAGGTCGCCATAAACAACGCCCTGGACATCAGCTTCGGCGCAAATGGTGCAGCCAACGGCGACAACATCCCGTTGGTGGTCGCCGAGGAGACAACCGTCCAGTTCTTCTTTGATCCAGCCTCTGGCTGGGCGACCGATAATGTCAATTCCCTGATCGTCAACGTCCCCGGCAACTATCAAAGCGAAATCGGCTGTCCGGGCGACTGGTCACCCGGATGTCTGCAGTCGTGGTTGCAGGATGCCGACGGCGACGGCGTTTATACCTACAGTGTGGGAACGCTTCCCGCCGGGTCGTACGAGGCAAAGGTCGCCGCCAACCAGTCCTGGGACTTGAACTGGGGCGCGGACGGCGCGCGGGGCGGCGCAAACATCCCATTCATCGTGTCGGAAGATAACGCGCTGGTCGAGTTCAGCTTCAACACTGCGGACAACGTTATGACGATCGTGATCGACGGCGAGGCGGCAAGTTCACTGACCGGCAATCTGTTTACGGCGACCGCGCATTGGGTGACGCGCGACACCATTCTGTGGGACATCGGGCGCGTGCCCGGCGCGACCTACCGCCTGCATTACAGCGCGGACGCATCGCTGGAATTGAGCGAGAGCGGCATCACGGGTGGCGAATTTGTCGAGCTGACGGCGACGCGCGATGGTGTGACGCCACAAATTGCCGAGCGTTTCCCGCACCTTGCCCGTTTCGACGCCTTCACGCTCGCCGAGGCGGATGTATCCCTGGTTCCAGATATGCTCAAGGGGCAGATCGCGGTCGATGGCGTCTCCGCGCAGGGGCTGCTGCTCGGCGCGACACTCCTGCAAATTCCCGGAGTCCTGGACGACCTGTTCACCTACGACGGCGACCTGGGGGTGACGTGGGCGGAGAGTGTCCCAAGCCTGAGCGTCTGGGCACCCACTGCGCGGAATGTTCGCCTACATCTGTTCGCCGATAGCGACCCGGCGACCACGGCGACTGTGATCGACATGACCCACGATGCTCAGGCGGGCGTCTGGTCGGTGACAGGCGATCCAGACTGGAAAGACCAGTTCTACCTCTACGAAGTCGAGGTCTACGCGCCGTCCGCGGCGGCAGTTGTGACCAATCTGGTGACCGATCCGTATTCGCTCAGCCTGGCGATCAACAGCAGCCGCAGTCAGATCGTCGATCTCAGCGACCCGGCGCTAATGCCGGAAGGCTGGGCAGCGACCGAGAAGCCTGTCCTGGAAGCGTTCGAGGACATCGTGCTTTATGAGCTGCATGTGCGCGATTTCAGCATCCTCGATGAGACCGTGCGTCCGGAATACCGTGGGACGTTTATGGCGTTCACCGAGCTGGAGTCGAACGGTATGCGCCATCTGAGCGCGCTGGCGGAGGCGGGCGTATCCCACGTCCACCTGCTGCCTGCGTTCGACATCGCAACGATTGACGAAGACGCGGCGCAGCGCACTGAACCGGATTTGGCGGCGCTGGGCGAATTGCCAGCAGATTCACCAGAACAGCAGGCGCTGATCGAACCGCTTCGTGACCTCGACGGCTTCAACTGGGGCTACGATCCGTTCCATTACACCGTGCCGGAGGGGAGCTACAGCACCCAGCCAGATGGTTCACAGCGCATCCTCGAATTCCGCGCGATGGTGCAGGCGCTCAACCGCGCCGGGCTGCGCGTGGTGATGGATGTCGTGTACAACCATACGAATTCGAGCGGACAGGGCGAAAAGTCTGTGCTTGACCGCATCGTGCCGGGCTACTACCACCGCTTGAGCCTGGACGGACGTGTCGAGACGAGCACCTGCTGCGCAAACACAGCGACTGAGAATGCCATGATGGCGCGCCTGATGACCGATTCACTCGTGACCTGGGCGCGTGATTACAAGGTTGACGGCTATCGCTTTGACCTGATGGGGCATCACATGCGCCAGAATATGCTCGACGCGCAAGCGGCGCTGGGCGAGCTGACCATCGAGGACGATGGTGTGGATGGGCAGTCGATCTATATCTATGGCGAGGGCTGGAACTTCGGCGAAGTCGCCAACAACGCGCGCGGCGTCAACGCGACTCAGATCAACATGGCAGGGACGGGAATCGGTACGTTTAGCGACCGACTGCGCGATGCCGTGCGCGGCGGGGGTCCCTTCAGCCCGCTGCCGTTCCAGGGTTTCGCAACAGGATTGTCGCTGCTGCCGAACGGGCTGACCGAAGGCACGGAGGACGAGCAGGCAGCACGACTGACGCTCTACATGGATCAGTTGCGTGTCGGGCTGGCGGGTAATCTGGCGGGCTACACCTTTGTCGATTCTCTTGGTGCTGAGGTAACAGGCGCGGACATTGATTACAACGGCGCGCCCGCAGGCTATAACCTCGACCCACAGGAGCACATCGTCTACGTATCGGCGCATGACAACGAGACGATCTTCGACGCCGTGATGGGCAAAGCCCCCGCCGACGCCCCACTTGACCTGCGCATCCGCATGAACAACCTGGCGTTGAGCACAGTCATGTTCAGCCAGGGTGTGCCGTTCTTCCACGCGGGCGACGACATCCTGCGCTCGAAGTCGTTCGACCGCAACAGCTACAATTCCGGCGACTGGTACAATCGCCTTGACCTGAGCTATGGGACGAACAACTTTGGGGTTGGGCTGCCGCCCGCAGGCGAAAACGAGCGCATCTGGGAACTTGTCACGCCTCTTCTGGCAGATGAATCGCTGCGCCCGACGCCACAGCAGATCCAGGATGCGAATGCGGTTTTCCGTGAGTGTCTGCAAATCCGCTTCAGCTCACCGCTCTTCCGGCTGCGCACCGCAGAAGACATTCAGGATCGTGTGCGCTTCTTCAACACCGGTGTCAACCAGACGCCGGGTGTGGTGGCGATGATGCTCGATGACTCACTGGGTGACGACATCGACCCGCAGTGGCAGTACATCATGGTGATCTTTAACGCGACGCCGGAGGAACAGGTTCTGCCGATCATCGAATTGAGCGGCATGATCTGGGAACTGCATCCGGTGCTGGCGGAATCCGTTGACCCGGTCGTGCGGACAGCGCGCGGCGAAGAAGGCGTATTTACCGTGCCCGCCTACACGACGGCTGTATTCGTCGTCGGCTTGCAGGATTAGAGCTGTAACTTAACTAACGGGCGAGGCGTGCCTCGCCCCTACAGATTCTGGTGACTATGACAACTGCAACTGTTTCAACATGGGAGGCGTGGTATCGCGCGGCGCGCCCGCGTACGCTGACGGCGACCTATGTGCCCATCGGTCTCGCGGGCGCGCTGGCGCTGCAAGAAGGCGTCTTCCAAGTCCTGCCGTTTGTGCTGGCGCTGATCGGCGCGCTCTTCCTGCAAATCGCCGCCAATCTGATCAACGAGTACTATGACTACAAGCGCGGCGCGGAAGACCTGAAGCAGGCGGGACAGGGCATGGTCATCAAGCAGGGCGTGCTGACGCCCCAGGCTGTCCTCGTCGGAGCGGTTGTCACCCTGTTGATCGGCGTGGTGATTGGCTTGTATCTGCTGACGCAGAGTGGTCCGCTGCTGTTCTGGATCGGCTTGGGCGGCGTGCTGGTCGTCATCGCGTATACGGCGGGACCCTTCCCATTGGCGTACAACGGCTTAGGCGAAGTCGCCGTCTTCATCTTCATGGGACCGGTGATGATCCTCGGCGCATGGTATGTGATGGCGCGTGAGTTTAGTGCGCTCCCACTTTGGGTTGGCGTGCCGATTGGCTTCACCTGCGCCGCAATCCTGCACGCCAATAACATCCGCGACATGGATGCCGACCGCGCGGTCAACAAGCGCACCCTGGCGCTGATGCTGGGGCTGCGTGGCGCGCGTATCGAGTACATGGTGCTGATGTTCGGCGCGTATGGGATGGTCGTGCTGATGGTGCTGGCACAGATCATGCCGCCAACCGTATTGATCGCCTTTATCACGCTGCCGGAAACGCTCAAGCTGATTCGCATCATCAACACCAGCCGCGACACCCAGCAGCTCCATGCGGCGCAGGGACGCACGGCGAAACTGCATGGCAGCTTTGGCTTCTGGTTGATCGTCGGCTGGCTCGCCTGGTTGATCGGTCGAGGCATCCTTGTCAACTGACCGTCACGACCTCCGCCGAAAGTCGCATAGAGATCAGAGCCGTTTATGCCTATACTGAACAAGGGTGGTTAACAACTTGTAACTTCCCATGGCTACCCCTTCGGGCGTAGAATTACTCCTTGTGTGCTCTAGTTCCCTCATGAGGCGCTGTGTGATACGTTATGAACCCAATCATCATTAGAACTCGTCTCGGCTAGAACGCCGCGCTCGCGCACCTCCTGTTGCAGCGAAGCGGCAGTGTCGAGCGGGGAGATCAAACGGTCTCCACCACGATTCATCTTGTCATGTTGCACTAAACGGAGGATAAGCCGCGTGGCTGTCACCTCAATCTCTGTCCCGAACATTCCCCAAGCCGACTTCAAAGCGCGCGTCTCCCAGAACCGATTGCTCGGTCTCGTGCGGATGCTGGGCGGCTATGGAAAAACCTATCTTGCAGCAAACATCACCTTGGCGCTTGGCGCGCTGGCGAAAACGGCGACCTTCCTGCTCTTGCAGTATTTCGTCGATAACGTCCTCACCATGCCGGACTTCGGGCGCGTGCTGCCGATGATCGCGTTGGGCTTCGTCGCGCTTGCGCTGGTCGAAGGTGGCTTCACCGCGTGGAGCGGACGACTCGCCTCCTACACCGCCGAAGGCGTGGTTCAGAAACTGCGCAACTACCTGTATGACCACATCCAGCGCCTTACGTTTACGTACCACGACCGGATGCGCACAGGCGAATTGATCCAGCGCGTCAGCAGCGACGTGGACGCCATCCGCGCCTTCTTTAACGAGCAGGCGATTGGCTTGGGGCGCATTGCGTTGTTGTTCTTCATCAACTTCGCCGCCCTGCTCTGGATCAGCCCACAGCTTGCGCTGATCTCGATCATCTGCGTGCCGATTGTCGCGGTGGTATCGGTCTTCTTCTTCGGCAAGCTGGAGAAGGCATACGAACACTTCCAGGAGCAGGACGCCGTCGTTTCTGCGACGCTGAACGAGAACCTGACAGGTGTCCGTGTCGTCAAGGCGTTCGCGCGCCAGGAGTACGAGTCGAACAAGTTCGACAAGGAAAACTGGGAGCACTTCCAGCGCGGGCGCAAACTCCTGATCATGCATGCCGTCTACTGGCCCCTGACTGACCTGATCTGCGGAATACAGGTGGTGGGCGGCTTCTTCGTCGCGGCGATCATGATCATCAACGGCGAGCTGTCGCTGGGGTCGTTCCTCGCGTATGCGAACATTCTGGGCTGGATGATCCAGCCGATTCGCAACCTGGGGCGGATCATCGTCCAGGTATCGACCGCGATGGTGTCCTATCAGCGCGTCACCGAGATCATCAATGAAGACCGCGAGCCGCTGACGGCAGCGCGCATCCATCCGAAAGGCGCGGCAAAGGGCGAAGTCGTCTTTGAGGACATGAGCTTCGAGTATACGAAGGATGAACCCGTACTCAAGAACGTGAGCTTCCGTGTCGCGCCAGGCACCTCGGTCGCCCTGATGGGCGGCACGGGATCGGGGAAGACTTCGCTGGTGAGCCTGCTGCCGCGCTTCTACGAATACACAAGCGGGCGCATCCTGCTTGACGGGGTCGACATCAAAGACCTGCCGCGCGAATATCTGCGCGAGCAGATCGGCGTGGTGGAGCAGGAACCGTTCCTGTTCTCGCGCACCATTCGCGAGAACATCACCTACGGCGTCAAGCGCCAGGTGAGCGATGACGAAGTCCATGCCGCCGCGCAAGCCGCGTCGATCCATGAGACGATCATGGGTTTCCCGGACGGCTACAACACGCTGGTGGGCGAACGCGGGGTGACGTTAAGCGGCGGACAGAAGCAGCGTGTGGCAATCGCGCGTATCCTGCTCAAGAACCCGCGCATCCTGATCCTGGATGACTCGACGTCGTCAGTCGATATGGAGACCGAGTCGGAAATCCGCGAAGCGCTGGCGAACCTGATGGCAGACCGGACGACGTTTATCATCGCGCACCGCGTGCAAAGCCTGATGGACGCCGATCAGATCCTGGTCTTCAGCCAGGGCGAAATCGTCCAGCGCGGCACGCACGACGAACTGCTGGAAGAAGACGGCACCTATCGTCAAATCTATGATCTTCAAGCGCGTATTGAAGATGAACTGGAAAAGGAGCTGAGTGGTGTCTGATTACCACTTTGAAGAGGAAGATTTTCAGGGGACGAAAGTAAAGAGCAGCACGCTCCTGCGCATCCTGTCGCAGGTGCGCCCCTACAAGTGGCGCGTGGTCGCCTTCGTCCTCTCGATTGCAAGTGTGTCGGTGCTCGAATCGACGCTGACATGGCTGACCATGCAGATCATCGACCGGGGCATCGTGCCGGGAGACCGCCAGGCGCTGACGGAACTCCTGACGGTCTATGGCGCGATCTACTTTGTCTTCGCCGCGCTGGTCTTCGCGTTCATCTGGTTTGCGGGGATATTGGGTGAGCGCGTGCGCTATGACATGCGCAAGAAGCTCTTCGACCATCTGCAAACGCTGTCGTTCAATTACTTCGACAAGACCCCGGTCGGTTGGGTGATGTCGCGCGTCAACTCGGACACTGAACGCATCTCGGAGCTGGTGACCTGGGGCATCATCGACGTGACCTGGAGCATCGTGAACATCACTGCGGCGACGATCTGGATGCTGACGATCAACTGGCAGCTTGCGCTGATCGTTTTCGTCTCGATCCCTGTGTTGATCGTGATCGCCTCGTGGTTCCAGAAGCGCATCATTGTGGAATATCGCGAAGCGCGCAAAACGAACTCGAAGATCACAGGCGCGTACAACGAGAACATTCAGGGCGTGCGCGTGGTCAAGGCACTGGGGCGCGAAGCGGCGAACCTGGGCGAATTTTCGCACCTGACGGATGAGATGTATCGCCGTTCCTTCCGTGCGGCGTGGCTCTCGGCGCTGTTCATGCCCGTCGTGCAGATCATCAGCTCAATTGCTCTGGGCGCGATTGTCTGGTACGGCGGTTTGCAGGCGCAGGTCGGCGGCATCACCATCGGCGGTATTCAGGCATTCGTCGGCTACGTCACGTTCATGCTGTGGCCCATCCAGGAACTGGCGCGCGTCTACGCCTCGATGCAGCAGGCGGTCGCTTCGGCGGAACGTGTCTTCTCGCTGATGGACGAACAGCCGCAGATCAAAGATCACGTCGGTGCGAAAGATCCCGGCACGCTGCGCGGCGACATCGTCTTCGAGGATGTGAAGTTCCATTACGAAGCGGACAAGCCTGTCCTGCGTGGGATTGATGTGACGATCAAGGCGGGCGAGACCATCGCCCTGGTCGGACCGACCGGCGCGGGCAAATCGACCATCGTCAATCTGATCTGTCGCTTTTACGAGCCTTCGAGCGGGCGTATCCTGATCAACGGAACGGACTACACGCAGATGACGCTGCACGGCATTCAGTCGCGCATCGGCATGGTGCTGCAGACCCCGCACCTGTTCAGCGGGACGATCCGCGAGAACATCCGCTACGGGCGGCTGAATGCGACTGATGACGAGGTGGTTGCGGCGGCAACGCTGGCGGGCGCGCATGACTTCATCGCCACGCTCGACAAAGGCTATGAGGAGCCAGTCGGCGAAGGCGGCGTGCTGCTGTCCGTCGGTCAGAAGCAGTTGATCAGCCTGGCGCGTGCGGTGCTGGCGGAGCCGGAGATCTTCATCATGGATGAGGCGACCAGCTCGGTCGATACGCTGACTGAGGCGTTGATCCAGCGCGGAATGGAACAGTTGATGGCGGGGCGGACGAGCTTCGTGATCGCGCACCGCCTGAGTACCATTCGCCGTGCTGACCGCATCCTGGTTATTGACAACGGGCAGATCACAGAGCAAGGTAGTCATGCCGAGCTGCTCCGCCAGCGTGGGCATTACTATCGCCTTTACACCCAGCAGTTCCGCAGCGAGCGCGAGCAGGCGTTCGAGTTGGAGCTAGAACCGATGGTTTCATGATCAAACGTCTGCCCTTTCATTACGCGCTTGTCATCGTCGTCGTCACCTTCCTGACGCTCCTGATGGCGTCCGGAGTCCGTACCGTCCCCAGCGTGCTGATCAAGCCGCTGGAGGCGGACTTCAGCTGGGACCGCACCAGTCTGTCGTTTTCGATCATGGTCAGCTTGTTTGCCTTCGGCTTTGGCGCGCCGATTGCGGGCACGCTGGTGGATCGCTACGGACCGAAGCGCGTGATGTTGGGCGGGCTGGCGCTGACATCAGCCGGGCTTGCGCCGCTGGTCGGGCTGACCGAACTCTGGCAGCTCGATTTGTTCTGGGGGCTGGTGGTCGGCGTCGGCACGGGCATCATGGCGGGCGTGATCGGCGCGACGGTGGCGAACCGCTGGTTCAACGCGCATCGCGGTTTGGTGCTCGGCTTGTTCAGCGCGGCGGCTGCGGCAGGACAGTCGATCCTGTTTCCGCTCTTCATCAACCTGACGGAAGTCAACGGCTGGCGCAACATGCTGACCATCGTCACAGTGATGGTGGCAGCAGTGCTGATTCCAGTCGTCATCCTGATGCGCGACAAGCCGGAAGATGTCGGGTTGGAGCCTGTTGGCGGGAAGCTGCAGGCAGCACAGGCAGCAACCGCCGCGAAGAAGACGCCGCTGCGCGAAGCGATCCGCACGCGCGATTTCTGGCTCCTGGCGGGCAGCTTCTTCATCTGCGGCTACACGACCAACGGTTTGATCGGCACCCATCTTCTGCCCCACTCGGTGGAGCATGGCTTTCTGCCAACCGACATGAGCGGCATCCTGGCGTTGATGGGGATCATGAACATCGCGGGCACGCTGGCATCCGGCTGGTTGAGCGACCGCTACGACAACCGCCTGCTGCTGATGACCTACTACGGGCTGCGCGGCTTGTCGCTGCTATTCCTGCCGTTCATCGACCAGGTGAATGGGATGCTGCTGTTCGCAGTCGTCTACGGGCTGGACTGGGTGGCGACGGTGCCGCCGACGGTCAACCTGACGGCGCAGCGCTTCGGGCGTGGCTCGCTCGGCACGATCTATGGCTGGATCTTCTGCGCGCACATGATCGGCGCGGGGGTAGCGGCGCAGGCGGGCGGCATCTTCCGTGATACCTTCGGCGACTACGTGCTGATCTTCCTGTCGGCGGGCGTGCTGGGCGGTGTTGCATCGCTGCTGTCGTGGAGCATCGACCGCAGGCAGAAGCTCCGTTTGCAAGGCGATTTCCCACTGGGGTAACACATCTGGAATCCTCCAGAAAACCTCCATAAAAGATACACAGCACCTTCATTGCGTGTCCAACCCGACTCGACATGACTTTGCGATGATGAATTCATCGAAGCGTTATCCGAGACCCATCGGAGGAGAGACAAGAATGAAGAAGTGGTCGTATCTCATGGTCGGTGTGCTTGCACTCGCGTTGATGGTAGGCGTCGGAATTGCGGCGGCAGATGATACCGAAAGCGTGCCTGTCATTGCGGATGGGCGCGTGAACAGTTGGGAAGTGGCAGCGCCCGTCGTGATCTACTGTGACTTCGAAGGCTACAGCCTCGACGACGAGACTGAATACAGCGTCATGACACAGATTGACCTGTACGCACTCCTCTACAGCGACGGGACCTGGGAGAACGTCGTGAGCATCTCGGCGGATGCACTTGCGACCGCAATGGCGGAGGAGCGCGAAGAAACCATGCTGCTCGTCAGCAACCTGGGCTATGCGCTGTCACTCAACGTGGACGACAGCCTGACGGCGACTGTACCAGCAGATTTTGAAGGTAAGGTCTACAGCTTCACCTGGAACCTCGGCGACCAGAACTGCTAAAGGGCAGCCTCGCAGACACAATTGAATAACAGCAGCGGGTGCAATGGACAAAACACGATTTGCACCCGTTGCTGCTTTTCTGTAATCCTTGAGCGCGCGTCATCCTTCAGACTCTTAACACCCGCCCATTCTCCACATCGCCCTTCAGCGCCCCCGACGGCACGCCTACCAGCGCCATCTCCTCGCGCGGGTCGAGCGCCAGCGTCGTGAACGGCACGAGTGGACTGCCGCGCTTCCACACGGTGGTCAGTGCCAGTGCCAGCTTGATGATCACGCCCTCCATCACTTGCCAGTCCGCCTTGCCATAATCGCGCGTCAGCACGACCTGCTGCTCCGCCTTGCCCAGCATCGGCACGACTCGCCCGACGAGCTGCGCCCACAGCCCCGGCGTCGGCAGGCGCTCGATCTCGCGTTCGACGGCGAAGGAGTAGCCGCGCAAGTGCGTCCGAAGCTGCATGGCGCACACCTCCGTGCTCATCACCTGGATGACGGCGCGGCGGATGCCCTTACGCCCGCTCTCGTCGCGCTGGTCGGTGACGGCGACGGTCGAGAGCGCCATCCGGCGGTCGTCGAGCGGAAAGCACTTGATCGAGCGTGCGCCCACGTATTCGTCGCCGCCCCAGCCCTGCCCGCGCGGCATCGCCCCACGCCAGATGCGCTTGAGCGTCTCGTCGTCGTAACCGCGCGTGGGCGACGTGAAGTTATAACCGCGCTGCCCGCCAGACAGGACGTATTCGAGGACGAGCGGTTCCATCAGCGCGGTTTGGGACGGATGGTGTTGAAGAATTTGCGCAGGATGTCGATCATGCCGACACCATTTAGCACGCTGCCGCCCATGAACGACCACTTGTACCCCATGCGCTCCGCCTGGGCACGCATGCGCTTCTGCTCGTTGCGGTACGCGCCGACCATCTCCTCGACGGGATGGTCAATGCCCCAGACATCCTGCTTGTTGACGACGACAAAGAACGCCTTCAGATTGCGCGCCGACTCCGGCTCGTCGTCGATCATCTGCAAGACGAAGTTGAGCGCATCCTTGTGCAGCGCCACGTCGGTATGGTCGGTCAGGAAGAGGATGCCGCGCGGTTTCGCCTCACGGAGCAGCTCGACCCAATCGGTCTCCCACATCCCGTACTCGCCGCCAACATCGCGGTTGGGCTTCAGCTTGAGGTAGCGACCATCATCAACCGGCGAGGAAAAGCTGTCCAGCAGGTCGCCGCCCGCCGCGGTCGGTTCCGGCTCGAAATCGCCAACCTCGTGCAGGTTGCGGCGCAGCCACTCGATCAGCGTCGTCTTGCCGGTCTGCCGCGCGCCGAGGACGATGAACGACAAGCCGCTGACCTTGACGACGAAGAAATCCTCTAAGCCGCCCGTCGCTTGAGAGATCGTCTTCGAGACCGTGCTGAATGAGCCGAAGATGATGGTGATCAACTGGTCGATGAAATTACTCATGTCCCCTCCGGGCACCGATGATTGATATAGCATTCTATACGGATTTGCATTTCCATGGTTGCAGCCGCGCGTAAGAAATATCATAGACCTGTCGTAATACCCATCGTCGAATGATCTGAGCCTGGCGCGCCTGGCATCATGGCGGGTAAACCGTTACCGCCATGACGCCAGGTGCGCCAGGAAATGTTTAATTTCCGTTTGTGGTAATATTAAATGTCTTCTGTTCGTGGATGGTTTTTTACCGTGAAAGAACTTTTCAACCATGAGCCTGCGAACCCTGGATCAGCTTGAAGATACCGTTACGACGCTGGCGATGTACCTCCTGTTTGCGCACAAGAACCACGACCGCTTCATCCTCGGCGAACCGGACGAGACGCCGGCGCAAATCCCGCCCGTGCGCAAGCTGCGCCTGACGCAGCACTACACCGCTGCACTGCTCGCTTATGGCTTCCCGCCCTCGGTACCAGAGCTGCGATGGGCAGCGGACTGGTTTGCGACACCCTTCGCCGCCAACCTAGACCCGATTGATGAGCTGGAAATGACCAAGCTGGAAGGGCTGCTCAACCTGCGCCCAGAAGACCCCGGCATCCCCTTGCGCCTGAAGCAGCTTCTGGCGCAGCGCGATGGGATGCACTTTGAGATCGTCGATCGTGACGAGACGCAGGGCAACCGCGACCCGATCTTCGACACGCTGTGGGCGCTCAAGCTGATCATCATGGCGCGCAAACAGGGTCTGATCGGGCGTGGCATCAGCGAGCGCGACATCAGCAAAATGCTGCGTGAGTTGATCCCGCAGTGCAGCAAAGACAAGGATCTTGCGCTCGCGCTCCGCCTGGAATATGACCTGGACAACAAGCTGGACTACCCCGATGCACTGAAAGACCTGGCGACGCGGGCGCAGACCTTCGATCACCTGTGGGGTGTCGTCAATCCGAGCCGCTGCAGCCGCCTGAAGCCGATCACCGAGGCGATGGGACGCGGGCTGCTCTCGCCGCATGTCATCGAAAAGGAACTGAAGCTGTTCCGCGATGTCATGCTCAACACCTGCTATGTGATCGAAAACCTGTCGCCGCTGGCGCACTTGCAGCCGGACTGCGAGGCAGAGCTGCGCGAGAGCATGAGCTTGTGGTGGACGCAGTTCAAAGGCGACAAAGCGCCGACGATCCTGCGCGCGCTCTTTCCTGAAGAGTATGACTATCTGATGATCCTCTGTCGCACGATGGTCGCCGTCAACGCCTACGCAGGCGTGCCGCTCGCCGCTCATGCCTGGCAGAAGCCGCTGCGCGCCATGGCGCGAACGCAGTTCGCCAAAGAGCGCACGGCGACACGGCGCGATCTTTCGCGCGCGCTCCGACAGTGGATTGGCATCGATCTGACCGATGCGGCGATCAAGCCGCTCAAGCTGGGACTTTCCGAGGCGAGTGTCTTTCGTATCGAGCCACACCTCTACAACCCAACAGATTACCGCAAGCCGAATCTGCTCAACGGAACATCGCTGGTGATCAAGTCGGGTCCCATCGAGCAGATGGAGCAGGAACGGCGGCGCTATGCCCAGCTTCCGGCGAGAGTGCGTGAGTACTTCGTGCGTATCCCCAATCGCACCGTTTATATCAACAAAGATCGCCATGCATTCGTCATCATGGAAGACCTGATCGACTTTTATACCTTATTCGAGCTGTTTGAACGGCTGCTCAAACCGGATGTCCCGCGACTGGGCGCGCTGTTGAGCGAATTTCTGATCGGGATGCATCGCGGCGACGGCGAACCCGCCCGCCTGGCGACGACCAATCATGTGCGAGAGCTGTATATCGTGCCGATCCTGCGGCATCTTGAGGTGATCACGGCGACGATGCTGCGGGCGCGTTCGGTCCTGGATGGGCGGCTGGAACGTTATGTCGAATTTGAGGCGATGATCGACGATGCCATCGGCACGATCATCCGCTTCCAGCGCAAGCTGGATCGCTTCCCGTTGTCGCTCATGCATGGCGACCTGCACTCGCGCAACATCATGATCCGCGAGGCGAAGCAGGAGGGTGTGGCGCGGCGCGATGCCGATCTGACGATTAAGCTGATCGACTTCGAAAGCGCGAGCCAATCCGGCGATGCGGCGCACGACGCAGGGCAGCTCCTGGTTGACCTGAACCTGCTGCAAATCTCGACGCGCCGCTCGCTCAACCGTCAGGTCGTGCAAAAGCTGGAGATCATGCAGCATCAGATCGAGGATGCGTATCTGGACTTTGCAGCGGTGCGAGGCGATACTACATTTCCGCTGCGGTTGGAGCTGGGGCGCGCGCGAGCGCTAATCCGCATCGCCAAAGGGCAGACCAAACGCAGCGAAGCGTTTCAGAAAGACCGCGAGTTTCAGCGCGTCCTCGATGAGCTGGTCGAAGTCATCCACCTGGTGGAAGCTGCGACCGTCCATCTCAAGCGCGTGGCAACCGCGTTAGAAGGGGAGTAGGGTGGATGCCCGGTGGGCAAAGCTTAGAGTTACAAGGGTTCATGGAGATGATTCGTCGAGATGATTACCTCATCCTCGACACCGAAACGACCGGATTGGACGACGCCGAAATCTGCCAGATCGCGGTCGTTTCCAGCAGCGGCGCGACCCTCATCGATACCTATGTGAAGCCGTGCCGCCCGATCCCGGCGAGTGCGACGCTGATCCACAATATCACCGACGAGATGGTGATCGATGCGCCAGCGTGGGCGTATATTTCGGATCGGCTGGTGCCGATGCTGGACGGGCGGCAGGTCATCGCCTATAACGCGGTGTTCGACCGCAAGATGATGCACAAGAGCGCGGAGATCGCCGGGCTGCCCAAGACCGACTGGAAGGCGTTCAGCCGCTGGTGGTGCGCGATGCTGGCGTTTTCCGAGGTGTACGGGATGACGAGCACGCATCATCGCGGGCGCTATCGCTACCAGAGCCTGAAGACGGCGGCGCGGCACTACAACGTGCCTGTGCAGCGCCAACACACCGCGCTCGACGACTGCCTGACGACGCTGGCGGTCGTGAAAGCAATGGCGGGCTTCAGTACTGAGTACTGAGGTTGATGGCGTATTGCAGACCAGCGAGGAGAAAAACCATGCGGTATTACTGGTTCTTATGCGTGATTGTCCTCACCTGCGCTGCCTGTAACCTCTCGCAGTCGAACCCGGTTGCCGCCCCCACGCGCGCACCGAGTCCCACGCCGTCGCCCATCCCGACTGCGCTCACCCTCGAAGCGCTCGGCGTCACACTCACGCCCCTGCCCATGCCGAATGTTGTCGCGACGGCTATTCCCGTGACCAGCGTGCCGGTACTCGGCATGCGCTGCCCGGTGTATCTCACCTACTCCGGTGCCAGAAGCGACAATACGCTGAGCCTGCGGTCCGCGCCCAGTACAGAGGCGTTACAAGTCTTTCGCGTCCCCAACAATGCGGAAGTCTTTCTGATACCTGATTCTATCGAAACTGAGGCTGACGGGTATCACTGGCTGAATGTGGTCTACGAGGCATCACCTCAGCTTCGCTACCAAGGTTGGATCGCCCGCGATTCGTTCGAAACCAATGGCGTGCGTGATCCGTCCGTCGCAACCCTGCGCGCGACGGGGCGGCAGGCAGCGTGTTAGCCATGCCTAAATCGTAGAAAAGCTGTTCGCGTCCAGGCGAACCTGTAAGCCGCCTTCTGTCCCCTTGCGGGGGGTGATCATCTCTCTAGCCCGCAGGTTGCCCGGCGGGTCGTGCAGCATACCCGGCGCTTTTTGCGGGACGAGCCGCCCCAATGCGCCTGCTTTGCCTTGCTCCTGGTGGGGGTTGCCAGCCGCCGACATTGCTGCCCGCGCTGGTGGTCTCTTACACCACCGTTTCACCCTCGCCATGCTCGCGCATGGCAATCCACTTCTCTGTTGCCCTGTCCGTCGGGTTTCCCCGCCTGGCGGTTAGCCAGCACCATTGCTCTCTGGAGGGCGGACTTTCCTCGATCCGGTCGAGCCGAACCGCGATCACCCGGTCTGCCTGGACGCGCTATCATTGTACCATGCATGGGAGTCAGCACGGATGTGCAAAGGAGTCTGTATGGCGACGACGATTTCGCCGCTGGGTGCCGCGCGAGCGATGGTGCGCACGGATGGTTTGTTCTGCATGGCGCTTGGCGCGGCGTTCGCCGTGCTTTCCGGGCAGATCGCGGCATTTACCGGGCTGCCGCAGAATATCGCCCAGGTGCTGGGCGTCGGATCGTTTTTGTGGGGCGCGTTCCTGTTTGCCTACAGCCGCCAGCGTGTGATCAAGCCCCCGTTCCTGCTGCGCCTGGCGATCATCAACACGGTCGCGGCTGTTCTCATCGTGATTGCGGCGCTGACCGGGCTGCTGCCGCTGGTCGGTGATGGACGGATCGTCTTCATCGCGATTGCTGGTACGGTCGGTTTCTTCGCCCTTTGGGCATTCCTGGTGTGGCAGTTGGGGCGGGCATAATGCCCGTTGGGCTTTCGCAGGTTGTTCAGATGCGCCATCTTCCGTAGAATGGGCATGAGTGAAGGCGCTGATGTGCGCCTTTGCCTTTAAGTCTGAGGATTGCATGACGACTCTGAATTCTCGCACCGCCCCACCGCTCGACACGTTGTGGCGACGCGCGCTCACGATCTGGCGCTCACTGTTTGCGCCCGGCGACCTGACGACACTCATCACCTGCATGGCGCTGCTCGCCGTGCCCGCCTTCGCGCTGCGCGACGCCGGCTGGACGCTCTCGCTGCGCACGCTGATCCCGGTGGCAGTCCTGGGTGTCCTGTTCGGCTTCTTCCTGGCGCGCAGCCGCTACAATGAGCTGTTTGCCTTAATCGTTGGCGGCTTGTACGGCTTCGCGATTGTCCTCCTGGTCGCCTCGCTCAATCAGCCGGAAGGCTTTGCGCAGGGGTTGGGCGATGTCATTACGCGCTTCGCCCAATGGCTGATCGATGCATTCACGGGCGGCGTCAATCAGGATGATCTCGTCTTTACGCTGCTCGTCTCCAGCCTGTTCTGGTTCTTCGGTTACAACGTTTCGTGGCATGTCTTCCGGGTGGATCGTGTCTGGTTGGCGATCCTGCCGCCAGCGCTGATCCTGATCGCCAACAATCTCTTTTATGTCGGCGACCGCGACCTGACCCGTTACCTGATCCTCTATATCTTTCTGTCGCTGGTGCTCCTGGTGCGCAGTCACATGGAAGCACGCCACTGGGATTGGTACACAAACGGCATCCGTGTCCCCAAGCGGCTGCGCAGACAGTTTCTGCGCGTCGGTGCGCTTCTGGCGTTGGTCGTGCTCGTGCTGGGATTGGGGCTACCGTCCGGCGATTTGCAGGAGCGGCTGGATCGTTTTCAGGAATTCCTGCAAGGCGAACCCGCGCGCCAGCTTGCCGATGCCTGGAGCCGCCTGTTTTCGCCCGGCGACCTGCAAGGACCCACGACGACCGATTACTATGGCGGCGACTCGCTGCAACTGAGCGGCGCGATCCGCCTGGGTGACCAGGTCGTGATGCTGGTATCCGTGCAGCCGGAAAGCAGCGAACGCCGCTGGTACTGGCGTTCGCGTGTCTTCGACAATTACGCGGGCAGCACCTGGACATCCGCCGCGACCACCCGCCTGACCGACCCGGAAGCACCCTTCCAGGTCATTCAGCAGCCATTTTTCGAGGGTGCGCGCACCCCTGTCTTGCAGACATTTACCATAGCCATGAATGCCTCACGGCTGATCTACACGCTGCCGCAGCCCGACCGGGTTGACCTGGCGACGCGCACAGACCTGCGCTACGGAACGGAGGGCGTGCTCGCCAACACGATGCAGGTCTCTGTCATCCGACCCTATCGCGTGCTCTATCGCGGGGATACCTACACGGCGTCCAGCCTCGTCATCGACGCAACAGCGGACGACCTGCGCGCGGCATCGGTCGATTACCCGCGCGAAATCGCGGACATCTATCTGACCGTGCCGTCCAGCGTGACCGGGCGGACGCTCGCCCTTGCCAGCCAGATCGTCAACGAGGCGGGCGCGCTGACGCCCTATGACCGCGCCAAAGCGATTGAGCGCTGGCTGCGTCAGAACATCGCCTATAACGAGACGATCCCACAGCCACCCGCCGGGCAGGACCCGGTCGATTGGGTGCTGTTCGATCTGCGCCAGGGTTACTGCAATTACTATGCGTCTGCGATGATCCTGATGCTGCGCCACCTGGGCATTCCCGCGCGGATGGCGGCGGGCTTCAGCGAGGGCGAATGGTCGGTCGAGGAGAACGCCTATATCGTGCGCGAACGGGATGCGCACACCTGGGTTGAAGTCTACTTCCCCGGCTACGGTTGGGTGGAGTTTGAGCCGACGGCAGCACAGCAGGAAATCAATCGCGGCGATCCGAATATCAGCCAGCAGCAGCCAACGCCTGATTTGCCGACGGCGACGCCGACGCCTTCACCCACCCCGACGCCGACCAGCTCGCCGACCCCTGGCGCACCAGACTCGACACCCGAGTCGCAATCCCAGGTGACCGCGACCGAGGCACCGACCGCCCAACCCACCGCCACTGCAACCCCCATCATTGCGCCTACGCCGCCGCCGCCGCTGCGCCCGCCGCCGCGTGATCCGTTCGCGTTCCTCATCTCGACCCTGACGACCGCGCTCCTGGTCATCCTGGCGCTGGCGTTCGTCGTACTCGTCCTGCTGTTCATTTACTGGTGGTGGGAATGGCGCGGGATGCGCGGGATGAACCCGGTCGTGCGCGCCTATGCGCGCCTGATGCGATTCCTGCCATTGATCGGCATTCGCCCCTCCCCTGAAAACACGCCAGAAGAGCGCCGCGCACAGATTGTGCAGGAGCTGCCGGCTGCCGAACCGCCAGTGACCGCCCTCACCCGGCTTTATACCAACGAGCGCTACGCGCCGCCGCAGCGCCGTGGCGACACCGATGCGCGCGATGACATCGCGGAGCGCGCCTGGGGCGACGCACGCGGCAGCATCCTCCAGCGCTGGCTTCGCCGCCTGCTGCCCTGGGGTAAGAAGTAGGAAGATCACCACACAGGCGCGGAGAACGAGCGTATCCTTCGCATCCTTCGCGCCGTCGTGGTTCAGCAACCGCGAGTCTATCCGCCCTTTAAGCGTGTTTTCCCGGTACCGCGCGCGTTATACTCAACAATCAAATCGGCAGTAGATTATTGCGATGATTTAAGGGTGGATCGTATGAAAAAGGGTGTTGATGCGCGCGTGTGCGTGATCGGGGCGGGACCCTCCGGGATCACGGCGGCGAAAAACCTGCTGCAAGTCGGTATCAAGAACGTGGTCGTGTACGAAAAAGGCGACCAGGTGGGCGGCAACTGGATTTACGCCCCGCGCCTGAGCCATTCCAGCGTCTACGAAACGACGCATGTCATCAGTTCCAAGAAACTTTCGGAATACAGCGACTATCCCATGCCGGAAGATTATCCGGACTACCCATCCCATAAACAGATTCTCGCCTATTTCCAGAATTACGCGCGCGAATTCGGCGTCACCGAGCATGTGCGCTTCAACACTGAGGTCTGCAAAGCGGAGAAGCAGCCTGACGAGACCTGGCGGCTGACCCTGCACGATGGAACGGTCGAAGTGTTCGACTATCTGCTGGTCGCCAACGGGCATCATTGGAATCCGCGTTACCCAGGCTATCCTGGCAAGTTCACGGGTGAATACCTGCACTCGCACGAATTCAAGAGCGCGGCACCTTTCCGCGATAAGCGCGTGCTGGTCATCGGCGGCGGCAATTCGGCGTGCGACATCGCGGTTGAGACCGGGCGGATTTCGGCATTCACGGCGATCAGTATGCGGCGTGGCTATTACATCGTGCCCAAGCTCGTGCTGGGCAAACCCGCCGACATGCTGAACGATCTTGTCGTCTGGCTGCCGGATTTCATTCGTAAACCCCTGCTGTATGCCTCCCTGTGGCTTTCAGTGGGCGATTACAAGGATTATGGTTTGGAACGCCCGAATCACGGTATCTTGCAGCAGCATCTGACCATGAATTCGGAATTGTTGTACTTCCTGCGTCATGGGCGAGTCAAACCGCGCCGGGACATTGCTCGCTTTGACGGCAAGAACGTCCATTTCGTGGATGGTACCGTCGAAGCGTATGACGTAGTCGTGGCGGCGACGGGGTTCGTGATCACGCACCCCTTCTTCGAGAAGTCATTCCTCGATTATTCCGACGGCGATGTGCCGCTCTATTTGCGCACCTTCCACCCGGATCATCCAACATTGTTCTTCATCGGCTTGGTACAGCCGTTGGGCTGCATCTGGCCGCTCGCCGACGCACATGCGAAGCTCGCGGCAAACGCCATTGTCGGCAATTACACGCCCCCTGCGGACATGCGCCAGCGGATTGCCGCGGACGTCGAGGCGCGCAAACGACAGTTCTTCAAGGCGGACCGCCACACCATCGAGGTCGAGTATCACAAGCACCTCCACGCCCTCCAGCGCGAGTTCCCCGCCAACGCGCCGCGCTGGGAAAGGCGCGGCGATTCGCTTTAACGTCTTGTTGGCAGGCGGCGAAGGGCGGACATGTTGTCTCAAGACCGACTTGTTTCGGACTTGATCTCTTCGCGCAGAGTCGGATTGAAGAGGGCGACTACCCCACCGGCACCCACGAGTGCACCCGCGGCGCAGTAGAGCAGCGTGACGTCGATTTCGCCCAGGATGCCAGAGAGTGCATTCGAAAACGGGTCGAGGGCGACCGCGGCGAAAACCATCAGGCTTGCCATTCGCCCCTGCATGTGGGCATCTGTCTTGATTTGCAGCCAGGTGGTGGCGTTGATTCCCGTGATGGCACCAAAGATGCCGATGACGAAGCAGACGGCGAAAGCGACCCAGAATGAGGGGGCGACGCCGAGTGCGAACAACCCTCCTGCCAGCGCGAACGCCGTGTAGATCAGGGACATTCCCGGTCGCTTCACCTGTCCTATGACGCTGCTGATGAGCGCCCCGACCAGCGATCCGATGCCGAAGGCTCCATTGATGATGCCCGACATGGTGGCGTCGCCGTCGAAACGAGTTTCGACCAGCAGCGCGCCCCCTACCACGATCGGACCGATGGCAGAAAAGTTGAGCAGGGCGATGAACATCAGGCTGATGCGTATCGCAGGCTTTCCCAAGGCATAGCGGATACCATTCCAGATCGCTTTGCCAAGCGGTTCCGGCTTTTCTTGGCTGTCGAAGTTCGTCGGACGGTCAGTCCTGCGACTTAGCCCCAGGAAAACCAGCAGCCCAATCAGGAACAATGCCGCGTTGACGCCAAAGCCCGCCATCAATCCAACGGCGGGGGAATTAGCGAGACGTCCGACTTCTCCGATCAGGATGCCACTGACGGCGGGACCGGCGATGTTCGCCAGGGTATCAGCGGTCTGCATCAGGGCGTTGGCGGGGGCGAGCTGGCGCTTGTCTACCAGGCGTGGGATCAGCGCTGTGTTGGTTGGGTAGAAGACCGCATCCATCAACCCGGACAGAGGTCCAATGATAAACAACGCGGTCAGACTCATCCAGCCGCTGCCCAGCAGGAGCAGGATAACGCCCATCATGACCCCGTTAAACAGCGACGAGATCACAAGGATGGTGCGCGGCGGGTAGCGGTCAATGAGTGCCCCGCTAAGAAGCATGGAAATGGCACGCGGCACTGCCGACACTGCCAGCACGGTGCCAAGCGCGACGCCGCTGCCAGTCAGATAAAGCACCAGCCAAGTGATTCCGACAGCATAGAACTGTACACCCAACGATACCGCCGTCGCGCCTAGCCAGAGCAAGCGGAAATCCGGTATGCGAATTGGACTGATGACTGGACTGGTTGTGGGCGGCGTGGGCTGCATGGTCGTCTCAATCGTCATGATGACCGCATCTCAATTCAACATGTCGAGCAAATACGCCTGCAACGTCTCCGGCGGGATGTCCTGAGGGATGTTGGTCACCCGCTCCGACCAGAATGAGTCGCAGACCATCCGGATAACTGCCGCCTTGACAGGGTCGATGCCGTCATTGACGAGGCGACTCTGCCATCGGGCGTAATCCTCCTGAATGAGGGTTTGCAGGTCGATGCTGTCGCGCCCATAGACAAACAAGCCGTACAACGTCTCGAAGGGCACGTCAAACGGTTCGAACGTGGCATGAATGTAAGCACGCAGCCAGCGTCCGGGGGTCGCGGGATCGGCATCATAGTGTTGCTGGACGCACTCCGCAAAACTCTCATACAGATGCCGCGCGGTGGCTTGTATGAGCGCATCCTTGGATGGGAAATGGTGCAGCAGCCCGCCCTTGCTGACTGCCGCCTGGCGAGCGACCATGTCGAGGGTCAGGTGCTGTGCGCCCTGCGTTTGAAGCACCGTGAGCGCTGCGTCGATCAGCCGACTGCGCGTTTGCAGTGCGGCGTTCTGCTTCTCGTTGAGTGTATTCATCATACCTACCGTCCAGACGGTTTTTATCGTTGGAGATATGATACCGTCCAGACGGTCGGCAAGTCAATCAGAAATACATTGGAACTTGATGAGGGATGACATCTGCTTCAGGTCGGGGGTTCGAGCCAGCGGTAAAACCAGGGGTCGCTTTCGAAGCTGCCATAGAAGGGTGTCAGCAGAACAAGTTCAATCCCTTCAACATTGAACAGCTCACGGTTGTTCTCGCCATAGAGATTTGGGTACTCCGGGGGCACACAGTCCGTTTGCACCGCCGAGGACAGCACCCAGCCAAAGCCGCTGAATCGCTGAATGCGATACCAGTTTCCATCGGTGGTGCGTCCCATGATGCGAATCTGCGCGCCATTATCCAGAAACCCAATCTCGGCGTATCCCAGCGTGGTGCCTGCGCGGATATTCAGCAAAGGGAGAAGACTCTGCACTCGCCCATCACATCCATCAATGATGCCGATGACGCGCGCGCCATTATAAGGGGGTTGGACCTGGATGACGTTCAGACTTGAACGGTCAACTCGTATCGCATCTTCGGGCGAGATGACTTCGGTCCTGCCGAGCGCTTCGACACGAAGGTTTCCCTGGGCGACCGTCACGACATCACCATTTTCGAGATTACTCCAGACCGCGAACCAGCCTTCATCTGCTCGGATAGTCGAATGATCGGCTTCGATTTCCAGCACCACCTGCGTCTGGCGCAGGTCGGAAAAGCGTGCGATGGCACTGCCGTCGATCCGGACAAGAAGTCGTATGCTCTCTGGTTCAGCAACCTCGCTGGCGACGATTTCGATGTGGGTATTGGGCAGGACCAGGATTTCTAGCGCGTCTTCCAGACGAACGTAGACGCGCCCCCCCCGCCCTGTGGTCAGCGTATCGCCTGCCGCCAGCGCAAACACCGCATCTTCGAGCAGCGTGAAGCTGCGCTCGGCGCTGGCAATGCTGTAGACAACATCAGGATTGACCACTCGTCCAGAGAGTGCGACGCCATCCGCAGATGCTGTGCTTGATACATGAAACAAAAACAGCAGGACACCGATGCTAAGGATGCTCGTCGGCTGTCGCCGCAACAGGGAATTCAACATAGAAAGTTGTCCCGATACCTTCCTGACTCTCAAACCAGATTTGCCCGCCATTTCTTCTGACGATGGTCTTCACCAGACTTAAGCCTAAACCTGTACCCGGTACCTCGCTGGTGGCACGAGACTTGACACGATAGAACTCCGTGAACAGCTTGCCGTGTGCATCTTTGGGGATGCCGATGCCCGTGTCGTTGACTTCGATGCGCACACGTTCATTCGGAGCCATCCTGAGCGTGAGCGTGATGATGCCCTCTTCCTGAGTGTATTTGATGGCGTTGCTGACCAGGTTGGCGAGCATCTGAGTAATCTGCCCCTCGTTCGCCTGAATGCACGCCCCCGGATGGAGCATTTCCAGATTGAATGTATGACGTTTCCGCTGCACATCTTCTCTGTATCGATCTCGAATAGACTCGCAAACACGCTCCAGATCGACACGCACGGTTGGGAATGTCAGGCTGCGAACCTGCTCCAGGTCAATGACATCGGTCAGGATGAACTGCATCGTCTTGGCGGAAAACTCTGCCGACTCAATCACCCGATTAACCGCAGAGTCGGGTGTTCCAAGCAGCCTTCTAAGCTGAAAGAGCTGCAAGTTGAGAGCAGATAATGGGTTTCGCAGGTCATGCGAGACCATCAGCAGCATGTGTCGCTTGACCTCGTTCATCTCCACCAGCATTGTGATGTCCGCCAAGGCGATCACCCAGCGGTTGAGACGCGGCAGCCAGTTCGCAGACCATGTATAGCTGTGACCCTTAAAGCTGAAGTCGATGTGAAAGTCCTGCTCCCTGCCAAGCCTACTCTTCAGATCATCGACCTGTGCGGGATCAAGCCCCTCATCCTTTAACAGGTCAAGCAGCTTCGGTTTTTGTTCTGTCTGGACGGTTGTATCGAGCAATGCCATGAACATCTGATTGAGTGTGCGGACATCGAGATTGCGATCGAGGATCACCGTCGGCGTCGGCATCCCAAGGATAATGTCTTCCAGGAGTCGCTTTTCTCGCTCCGCGATACCAATCGCGTATTCCGCCAGTCGTCGCTTTTGCCCTTCTCGCCAGGTGTAATGCGCGAGACTGATCACCAGCGGTATGCCGACGGTGAGTGCCCCGTCAAAGATGGGCGTGATGAGCTGATGAAATGCGAAAGCGTAATGGGCGAGCGCAATCACGACGATCAGCCATCCGACAAGCGCGACAGGTCGCCAGTACCAGCGCAGGTGTTCATAGGTGAGTGACGCGAGCAGCACCAGAGCACTGATGATGACAAGTATCTCGGTCCGCGATGCCTCTCTCAAGGACGTTCCCTGTAGTAGAGTGTCGATGGCGTTCGCTTGGATCTCAACGCCGGGCATCTCGGCTGTGCTGTCGGTCATCGGCACACGATAGGTATCGACCGCGCCGACGGCGTCATACAATCCGATCAGGACAATTTTGTCTTCCACAATCGACAAATCCGCCCTGCCTTCGACGATATCGAGGAAAGACAGGGTCTCGAAGCCCTGCCCTATTGGTGCGGTGTAGCTTTGTATCCATTGCCCGTACTGATCGACCAGCAAATGATTCTGCGGGGTAATGTAAAGCTGCTGCCCTGCGGTGTAAATCACCTCGTCCCGTGCTTCAGTGGGAATACGCAGATACGCGAGATAAGTGGCAAGACTGAACGAGAGCGCAATATCCTCGCCCACCGTAATATAGGAAAACTGGCAGCACAGCGCGCCGCCGGCGTCCAGGCTGGCATTTCCGTAACCCGTGTAATCGACCTCGCGCCGCAGCACGTCGATGGGCAGCAGTTGCGTTTGAAAGCGTGCCGCCCGGCTGCCAGTGGGCAGTGTCGCCGGGCGCGCTTGACCTCCCGCATACGCGGCAAGCACGAAACGAGTGCGCATATCTCCATTTCGGGCGTCTTCGATGGCGGATGCCAATGCGACATCGCCAGGCGCAGGTTCAGGAAAAAGAAGATCAAAAGCAACTACACGAGCACCGTTTTCAGACAGCGCGTTGACGACCGGAATATACTCGTCGCGTGTCCACTCAGTCGGCGAACGACCCAATGCTCGCAAAGCCTGGTCATCGACTGCGACGATGACGATTTGTTCGGAAAGGCGATTGTTGGTGAAAAGCAGGTACGAGGCACGATGACGCACGGAAGAGAAAAACTCACCGCCGATAACCACCAATATGAGCATCGTACATGCGAACGCGATAAGCAATGACCGGCGGACGGCAGAGGCGCGGAACAAGTGCCACATCGTGCGGTTTACCCGGCTCTACGTGACGCTGGCGTTCGTCGGGCGGAATGCCCCGGACAGAGGAGGCATGTCAGTGCCGTCGTCGGAAAAGACACGCAATCCAGCGCACGCTTCGTCAATGGTGACCACGGTCGCCAAAATCCAACCCCGCTGTCCATCGACATCTACCAGATACCAACCGCTCGATTGCGTGACGCCGAAGAAGCGGTCGATAGCGGTCGCCGGGATCATCGCGATGACGGGTGCATCCGTCGACGGCGTGGCGCGGACGTTGTAACTGACATCGTCGGCGATGGTGACGCTGCCTGCGCAGCCATCGAGCGCCGCATCCAGCTCCTCAAACGTGCTGGCAGGCACGACAGGGCTGAGTTCCCCTTCCAGTTCTGCACGAATACCAAAGGCGGGTGGCACCTCTGCTTCTTCGCCTTCTGCTGTCGCCCCTACCACTCCATCCACGACTAACATCCCTGCTCGCCCAGTGTCCTCGACCCGGATGGCAAATACCGTCCCGCGCGCCGAAAGCGCCATGGCGGGCGTAATGACCTTGTACTCGGAAGCCTGATCGAGCACTCTGCCCAAGGTTTGAAGCGTCTGACCGAGCACGACTTCCAGTGTAAGTGTGAATGAGGTGATATCGCCCGAAAACTCACGTATCACATATTCAGTGTTGGGGAGCAGCTCTGTGCTGGTTCCGTCGTTGAAGAAGGTGATGCGTACTCGCCCGGTTGCGTCTGTGCGAATGGTATCGCCGGTGCCGACAATCGATTCCAGGTTCACGCTAATCCAGTTGCTGGTATCGGCGCGCAGCACCTCTACACCCGGCTCCAGAACCTCCAGCGTCGCCGCCAAACCTGCTCGCTCCTGGGCAGAAGCCGGACTGAATGCGAGAACACTGCCTGCGAGTGCCACGAAGAATACCAGCCACGCTGTATTACACCGACAAACCACATTGACTCCCTTGGGCTGAACACAAGGAACAGTGTAACTCAAGTATGTGTTCAAGCACCACATAACAGTGGAGCTGATGCGTCGGATCGCTGGCTTACTTCAAGCCCGTTGTCCGGTTGCCAGATCGCTCGTTCGGGCGCATCATCGCAACGTCGCAAGACGTTCCGCCGAATCCTGCGCAAACGGCACCGGATAAACGGCGCTCCAGGCAACCACCCAATCGAATGCCTGGGCAGCGGCATCATCCTGCCCACGATCCTCCAGGATTAATCCGCGCAGGTAATAACGCTCGGCAGTTTCCGCGCGTTCAAGGGCAGCATTGACGGACTCAAGGGCAGCTTCGTTGTCGCCATTCAGGAAGTGTGCCCGTGCGATGTATTCATCAATGCTGCCCAGAACTTCACGGTCTGCCCCGGCACGAGCAGCTTCCAACTGAGCGATGGCTTCCTCCCCGGGAGCATCCCCGGCGGCGAGAGCTTCATCCACCAGGACACGACCGCGAATCAGCGCTGCCAAGCCCGTTGGGACATCGCCGCTCGTCACGAGCGCAGCAGCATCCGACTGAGCAGTATCGAGCTGCCCCGCACGATATGCCGCAACCATGCGCTCACCGCGCAAGGCGTCATCGGGCATCAGCTCCAGTGCTCGTGTGAAGTCTGCCGTCGCAAGTTCGTATCTGCCAAGTGCGCTGTAGGCTCGCGCCCGTCCGCGGAGCGCGGCGCTGGTCGTTTCGTTCTCGTCTTCGCCAGCCAGAGACTGCGAATAAGCATCAACTGCCAGATCGTAATTGCCCTCGCCCAGGCGCGCATCGCCGAGTAAGCGCCATGCTTCTGCGCTGCCAGGGTAGTAGAAAAGGTATGCCTGGGCACGCAGCACCGCCAGCCCCGGCTGATCGTCGCGCAGGGCAAGCTCAGTCTGAATCCGATGCGCGATCTCGACCGATGGATCGGCATACAGCACGAGATACGACTGTCGCTCCGCTTCGTCGTCATCACCCTGCTCAAAGTAGATGCGCGACTTTTCAGCGATAAGATTGGTGTCAAACTGCAATGCAGGCTGTTGCAACCCCGCATCCAGTGCCGCAATCGCTTCGTCGTAGCGCGCCTGCAGGTAGAGGCTGCGCGCCAGTTCAAGGTGCCCCTGAACGAGTCGCGGATCGCGCTGTACGGCTGCCGCTGCGCGTTCCTCCGCCTGAGAGGCGGCGTTCTGTGCGCGTGCGGCGTTGCCATCCTCAAGCGCATCCTGCGCTTGCAAATTCAGGACATAGGCGAACCCCGCATCCACAAGCGGCGCGAAATTTTCGTTTGGCGCTTCCGGAAGGCGCTCTTCAGCATCGCGCAGGGTAGCGAGTGCGGCGATAAGCTGCCCGGAACGCGCCTGGGCTATCGCTTCGTAGTAGTAAGGTGCCGCGTTAAAGCGGGTCGAGGTGTTGGCGCGTTCAGATGCCAGCGTCGGCAGCGCCAGCGCCAAATCCCCCCTATCGATGAACGAGATGGCATTGCGCAGCGGAGCTTCCACCACTTCAGGGTAAATCGCAGTAGCATCCGGCGAATACACGTCCGCCGTCGGGAAGAGCGGCGGCACGGTCGCCGTCGCCGCAGGTGCGACGCGCGGAGTCTGACTGGGAGTTGGTGTCAGCCCTGGCGTTGAAGTCGGGGTAAACGTTGGGGTAAAGGTCGGCGTCAGCGTCGCGGCGAAAACGACCCGCGCCAATTCTGGCGTGTTGCTCACGACGACGAAGCTTCCGGTACACAGCAGCGCAAGCAGAACGGCAGAGGCAGCGCCGACATAGGCACGTAACCGCCAGATGTCATTCTCACCGGCGCGCCCGCGCGTCTTGCGCACCCACTTAATTTCACTGGGCTGCTCGGCAAGCGCCAGCCGTGCGACTTCGTCGGCGATCTGTGCAGCTTCACTGACGCTGGCACGCTGCGGGATTGGGACACCCGGCGTCTGTGCCATCATCTCCTGGGTCGTCACACGGGCTGGTGGCTTTTGCACGGGCACACGCGATTCCGCATCAGTGCCGCCCAGCTTCCGTACCCCGCCTGCGGCAGCAGGGGGCGACTCCGGCGCTGCCGGTGACGCCGTGGCACCCATTGAGGCTTCCAGTTGGCGAAGCGCCTTGAGTGCCTGCTCGTTGGAAGGATTAATTTCAAGGATCTTTTGCAGGCAAAAGAGGCGCTCGCGCGCGTCACGCGCAACGCTCGCCAACCATAACCAGGCAGGCTCGCTCTTCGGTTCCAGGCGTATCGACTGCTGCAACAGCTTCCTCGCCTGTTCTTTGTCGCCAGCCTTTGCCGCGGCGATCCCGCGCTGCCGAAGGTCTTTTGCCTGTTCGCTCGCCACTCGTTCGGCTCCTGAGGCGTATCTGCTCAAATCGCAGCTTCTATTGTAGCGGAATAAGAAGCAGAAACTTCGTAAACAAAAAGCGCGCCAGATCCCGATGCTGCATGTTACGACATCGGGATCTGGCGCGGCTCGTCAGGCACAGGCGATTGAGCGTGAACTAGGGTGCCGGGACAGTCGCGTTCACGAGCGTGATGCGTCCATCCAGACCCGTGCTGACCTCGCCAATGGCGACCAGGTAATCCGCGAACACTTCGTCCAGCGGGCGACCGAAATCATACGGATTGATCGATTCTTCGGCAAAGACCACGTATCCATCGCCACCGCGACGGAGGAAGTCATTGCTCACAACCGAGTATGTCGCCGCCGGATCAATCGCTGAGAAGCTGCCGTCTTCATTGCGGACTTCCGCGCTGACGATACGGCTGCCTTCAGGTTGTGTCGGATCATAGCTGAAGCGCATTCCCCCGACTTGCGGGAAGCGTCCCGATGCACCATCGCGCACCACCACGCCACCCTCGGCGACAACACGCGAAACACCATTTTCCAGCGCCACCAGAACGTTCGCACCCGTCAGCTCAAACGTGCTGACGAGATTACCGAAAGGCAGCACGGTCAGAACTTCGCCGACCGTGACGTCGCCCGCTTCAATGTTCGCGCGCACGCCGCCACCATTCATAAATGCGATCTGCGCACCCGTCTCGGCGATCATCGCGTCGGCAATCAGGCTGCCAAGGTCGCATTCTTCCACGCGGCAGACAGCACGATCCCCGACCAGCAGCGCGCCAGCGACCGCGCCTTCGATGGTCGCTTCGCGCAGCGCCTCTACGGGACCAGCCAACTCGGCAACCAGGGCATCCATAGTCGGGTCGGGCGTGATAAACCGGGAAAGCAGGATGGTGTCGCCGCCTGAGCTTGCGATCACTCCGCTGGCGTCAAACTCGACATCCAACCGACCGAGGTAAACGTTATTCGAACCTGCCTGCGCGTAGAGGATGGGTTCGCCCGCTTCGGTCTCCGCTTCAATCGGGTAAGCCGCAGTCGCAGCGCTGTAGGTATTGCTCAGAAGCGAATGACTATGACCACCCAGGACCACATCGACGCCGTTCAGCGAACTCAGCAACGGCTCATCGACCAGGATGCCAACATGAGTCAGCAGAATAATCTTGTTGACGCCGTCCCCGGTCAGCGTGGTGACAGCCGCTTCGACCTGACCTTGCAGATCTCCATCAAACGAAACGCTGGCATCCGGCGACGACGTCTCAGGCGTGTCGGGCGTGGTCAAGCCGATGACGCCGACCTGTTCACCTACCACATCGAGAACGACGAACGGCGAGACTTCGCTCCCTAATGCGCGATTACCACCAAAGTCGATATTGGCGCTGACGACCGGGAAATCGACCCCCTGCAAGAACGCCAAAAGCACTTCGCTGCCATTGTCGAACTCGTGATTACCCAGGGTCATGGCATCATAGCCAAGCAGGTTCATGATTTCGACATTGTCCTGCCCCAGATAGACGCGATGGAAAAGCGTCCCGGTGAAGCGATCCCCGGAGTCGAGCAGCAGCACGTTGCCGCCTTCCGCGCGAATCTGGCTGACGACCGCCATCTGACGCGCCACGCCCCCATCGCCAGCGCCATTTGGCTGATGCGCCGCATGGGTATCGTTGGTATGGAGAAGTGTCAACGCGAACGTCTCATCCTGCGCGGCAGCGCTGCCCAGCGCAAGCATCAACATCGCCAGAAGAATGACTGAAACAATTAGACGACGCAGCATCCTGAACCTCCACAAATCATTAGGCACATTACGAAGTCACAAAAGTCTGTGACAAACCGCAACCAACAGAGTGGTACAGAAACAGCAGCAATGATGATGCTTCGATGTTATGCAGATTGAAAGCGAAGGATAACTTCGCTTAAAGTTTCGTGTTAGACCGGTGGCCAGGGATAGTTGGGTCCTGGACCTGGGAGCGGATACTTGCGCAGTTCCATCAGGCGGTCGATCCTGCGCTGGAAAGCATCGATCTCGCCCACTGACAGGAGCTTTTCGATCTGCTGACGATAAACGCCCTGGCGGTTGCCCAACGCAATACACAGCCGCTCGAGATCGCTCAACAGTCGATCAGAAATGGACTGCCCAGCGAAATCCCAGATGACGGTGCGCAGCTTATGCGCCGTGTTGAACGTGATCCCGTGATCGATCCCCCAGATGTGCCCACGCGCATCTACGAGACAGTGCCCTCCTTTGCGGTCGGCATTGTTCACAATCGAATCGAAAACGACGATCCGCATCAACTGGTTATGAAAGCTCTCGTCAAGTGTGAAGTAGTTCACTTCAGGATCGTGGTCGATAAAGAACTGCATGGTACCAATCCCGCGAGCGCCTTCGCGGAGCGCCGTCGGCGGCACGATTTGCCAACCCAATTCCTGTGATGTCAGGAACGAGGCATACTCACGAAAACAGAGTGTGCCATCCGGGAAATCCCAAAGTGGACGTTCACCCTTCTGCGGTTTGTAGACAGCGGTCACTTCAGTACCGTCGAGGCGGAGACCGAGCAGAAACGCATAATTGGAACTCCAGCGCAGCAGCCCGTGCTCTTTCTCAACACTACCTTCCGTGATGACCTTGAGCGCGGTCTCAATCGGCACCGTCTGCGACGAAGGCTGCGAAGCAGAATTTGGCTGGTCGTTCATTGCGCTAAGTCCAGTAGAAGACTAATCGACCATTCTGGCGCGGGTCAGGTCGCCCGGAACGAACCACTTCTCCAGCGCGGATACTGAGTGCGCGCATGTCAATCCGCTTGCACCACATGCGGACAACACTCGGTTCCGTCTCCTCGCTGCTGACATCTTCTTCAAGCGACATCAGTTCCTGCGCGACCAGGACAATCATATCGCGCTGTTCGTCGTAACCCAATCCCATCTGCGAGACGCGGAACATCGGCTCAATCGGATCGCGCAGCTCCATATTCATCTGCGTATATTCCAGACTGCCGCTGCCCTTGCGAGGCGGAAAACGCTTATCGAGGTCTTCAAGCATTTCCTCAATCGCCTCGCCCAACGCACGCGCCTGTTCTTTTTCGATAATGAGCGAAATCACCTGGTCGTCCTGCCCCGCCTGAAGATGAAACAGGCGCTTCCCCTTCGGTCCAACAGTCCCGATGGTGACAAAATCGACCGGATTGAGTTCGATCTCCTGGTTTGGCATGTACTTATCTGTGCCCTATCTGTGTGTGCAATATCACTGAGTTCCACCCGACAGTTTGCGCTCGCGTTCCATCTGAAGGATGTGTGCGGTATCGTTCACGGTGCCCACATAAGGTCTCGCGTAGCCCAACGATAGACCGCTGATCGACGCAGGCGAGATGACGATGCGCTGAAAGTTGTCCAGATGCATCCCCAGGAAGTGAGCGACGACCATCTTGATGAGATCAGCGTGGCTGACGATGACGACAGTTTCGCGCGGATGCCGTGCGGCGATCAGTTCGACTGCGTTCACCGCGCGCTCTTGTACACCGCGCATCGTCTCCCCATTCGGGAAACTGGCGCGCGATGGATACTCCTGGATGACATGCCACATCTTGCGTTTGCCCAGCACCGAAACCAGCTCACCCTGCCAGTCTCCATACTGCACCTCCCCAACCTCTCGATTTTCGATGATCTCGAGCTTTGGGTGGTGGGCGGCAATCGCCTGTGCGGTCTCCATCGTTCGTTCCAGCGGGCTGCTGTAAAGGCGATGTATGGGCATGTCCGCGAGTCGTTTGCCCAGCGCCGCCGCCTGCGCTTTGCCCTCATCGTTCAGGTGAACTCCAGGCGTCCACCCTGCCAGGCGCCCAGATTTTACGAAGTCATTTGTCGCATGGCGAATGAGCAGGATTTGTGTCATAGGTGTGTCAATGATTCGCGCGAACGATAAGACGAATGTGCGAATCATAGCATAAGGCGAAAAAAAGCGCACCGCGCACCCTCTGAGATTCTGGTGAGACATCGACTCTGCGCAGGTCTGGACGACAATGGTATACTGGGCGTAATTTCGACCACCTTCTAGGACTCCAGGATGAACATTGGAATCATCTCTGATATACACGGTGACCACACCGCGCTGGAAACCGCGTTAGATCGTCTCGATCATGTCCATGAGGTACAGCACATCGTCTGCGCCGGGGATTTGGTCGGACGTGGTCCCAAGCCCGACCATGTCGTCGAGCGCATCCGCCAGCGCGGCATCCCGACCGTTCGCGGCAACCATGACGAATGGGCATACCCGCTTTCCGCCGAGAACAAAGCGTTTCTGCGCAATTTGCCGCTTGACTGGCGCGGAACATTTGATGGCACAACCATCTATATGTGTCATGGCAAGCCGGGCAACAACCTGTGGGGATTGTACCGCGATCACATCTCGGACACCCTGCTCAATATGATGTTGGAGTCGCTCAACGTGGATGTGCTCATCACGGGGCACACCCATGTGCCGTTTCTGGCGCGCGTGAAGCGCGGCGTCGTCGTTAACGCAGGCTCGATCTATACATTCGACACCGCGCGTTTCACCTCACACACCTACGGCGTGCTGCGGCTGCCTAATCTGGAGTTTGAGGTGTTCGACCTGACCTGCGAGCCTGGAGAGAGAATGCGCATATGAGCCAGCCAAGCGCCCCACGCGAGCACTACAACGCGGAGTACTTCGAGCGCTGGAATTACGCCGACCGCCCCCTCGGAAAGTACTCCATGTACTGGTTCGCGCGGCGCTATTATGCGGCACTGATTCGTGAATTTGCGCCGCGTGGTGGTAAGCTGCTCGAACTCGGCAGCGGTCTGGGCGACCTGCTCTCGCTGCTTCAGGATGACTTCCCGTGCTTCGGGATCGACCTGATCGAGACGGCGGTCGCCCGCACCCGCGAAATCGCGCCGCGCGCGCAGGCGTTCGTCCAAAGCGCGGACGACCTTAGCATGTTCGAGCGTGGTGGATTCTCCACCGTCGTCGCACTGCATCTCGTCGAGCATCTCGAACGCCCCGACGATGTGATCCGCCAGGTCAGCGAACTCCTGGTTCCGGGCGGCATCTTTCTCTTTGCGACCCCCCACCCCGATTACGCGCTGCGCCGTTTCAAAGACCGAGAGAACGACGCCATCGGCAAAGACAAGACGCACATCAACGTCCAGCCGCCTGAGCAATGGCGTGGATGGTGTGAACAGAATAACCTGCGGATGCTTCGGCATTTCGGCGATGGCTTATGGGATGTACCGTATCTGCCATTGATCCCCAAGGCAGTCCAGTTCGGGCTGTTCGGCGCGCCCGCCTTCTTGCAGGTGCTCACACGCGGGACCTTTACCCCGCTGGCGATGGGCGTCAATCAGGTCGGCATCGCGCGCAAGCTCCCCTAAGATCCGCGCTCCTCGTCCCAGCGGGACAGGAGAATCGCCGTCGTCCGAAAGCCAATCTCCGGAATTGCGTCGCGGCGATACCAGGCTGCCGCCGCCGCATCATCGCCTGCAACCAGCGCGCCGCCCACAATCTGCGCCTCAAACGCGATCACGATGTCCGCCAGTCCGTTCGGGTCGGGACGATGCAGTACGTCGATGAGCCGGGCGATCTCGACCTCAAGTCCAGTTTCCTCGCGTGTCTCGCGGCACGCAGCATCGCGCGGATCTTCCTCAGGCTCGACAAAACCGGCGGGCAGTGCCCATGTCCCCTTTGCCGGGTCATTCGCTCGCTGCACCAACAGCACTTCATCACCCCTGGTCATGAGGACGACGACAGCGACCTTCGGCTCAAAGAACACCGTCGAATCGCAGGAAGTACAGACGGGTCGCGCTTTGCCAAAGCGCTCAAGCATCGCCGTCGGCGCGCCACAAATCGGGCAGAAATTCGCTTCACGCATGTCTTAAATCGCTTTACCGCCTAGCGCCGCAGGCGTATCAAGGTCGTCACAATCGCCACGAACAGGAAGAGCATCCCCGCCACGATGAACCCAATCCCCATCGGGTCACGGAAGGGCTGTTCGATGGGCGCGGCATCCGCCCCGACATCGCGCGTTGGAACGAAGGTTGGGGGCGGCGATTCCGTCGGCGCAGGGCTTGGCGATGCGGTCGCGGCATAGGCAAGCGCGGTGGAAGCCGGATCGATCAGCAGCGTCGCGCCTTCCTGCGGCACTCCAGCCCCCGTCACTTCGCCAAATTGCCCAGGCAGCATCGTTTCAAGGACATCCGCCGAGTCCGTCACAGAACTCGCCGACTCCAGCATCAGGTCGGCGGCGGGGGTCGTCAGCTCCTGCTCATCTTCAGGGGCAAACCCTCCAGCAGGACCTGTATCCATGATCGCATTTGCGACATCAGACTGCGGCACAGGCGTGTAGGTTATCGGCACAATGCCATCGCCGCGTGCCGCTTCTTCCGCGACACCTGGCGGCAGTTGCGTCCCCATCGCCGCAGGCGTCGGCATCGCCATCATCGCGGCAGCAGCGTCCTGAGTAGGCGCAGAAGTGCCCGTGACCGCGAGTGTGGCTGCTGCCGCAAGTGCTTCCGAAGCTGATGCAGACGCAGCAGGAGCCACTAGGGCTTGCGCCGCCGTGGCAGGAGGCAGCGCAGACGGCGCAGTGACACCCGTCATCGTCGCTGCCAGGGTTGGCTGCGAAGCGACCATCGCCGCGCGCGGCGCAAGTCCGGATGTGGCAACCGAAAGGACACCCGCAGCGATCAGCAGGAACGACGCCGCAGCGCTGGCGATGCTCACCCAGGGCGAGTGGAGCACTGCGCGGCGCGGCACCGCTGTGCCGACCTGCGCTGCGGTCAGAGTCAACGGGCGCGGCGCACGAAGCTGAGGCAGCGCTGCGACCAATAACTTCGTCTCACGCAGCAACTCGAGTTCGCGGCGCAGATCACTATCTGACGCCAGACGACTCGTAAGCGCCGCGCGTTCATCGCTGGAAAGCGCGTCATCAAGGTATGAAGAGAGAAGTTCGAGATCGCGTTCGGTCATCGTGATTGCTGCTCGGTCCCATTTTCTTTAAGACGATAACCGCTGGGCAGGAGTTCCCGAACCGCCTGCAAACAATCGCGCACGCTCGCCCGCGCCCGGCTGATGCGGGACTTCACGGTCCCCATCGCCGCGCCGGTATGCAGCGCGATTTCGTCATAGCTCAAGCCTTCAACATCGCTCAGGACGAGCGCCATCCGCTGGTCTTCACCCAGGGCGTTGATGCAGCCCTGCACGGCGCGGCGTAGTTCATGCTGCTGGGCGATCTCTTCGGGCGATGCCTGAGAATCCGCGATCTCCATCGGTTCCGGATCATCTTCGTCACCCGCGCGATCAAGGCTTAGATTCGGATGCCGCCGCTGGCTGCGCAGCAGGTCATAGCAGCGATTGGTCACAATCCGCAGCAGCCAGGCGCGGAAGTTGCCACCCCGATACGTGTCGATTTTGCGATAGGCGGCGATAAACGCATCCTGCGCCGCGTCCGCCGCACGATGACTATCGCCCATGAGCCGAAAGGCAACGGTAAAGGCGCTGTCCTGATGCATCAGCACCAGGCGATTGAACGACTCAAGATGCCCACGCTGCGCGCGAGAGATGAGTGCGTTTTCGTCAGTCATCACTGACACCGGGGATTGACATAAACACACCACACCATGTAGGATTTCCACTCAAATTCAGAACACCTTCAAGGGTGTTTGGTACTGCCAGCGTGGCGGAATTGGCAGACGCTCGCGACTCAAAATCGCGCGCCCTCACGGGCATGTGGGTTCGACTCCCACCGCTGGCACCTCAGAAAAGTCGGCACAGATTGTGCTGGCTTTTTTTGTCTGTACCACTTATCGCAGGGGTATGGTAGGCAAATCGGACGATTCGGTCAACGGTGAGTCGTGCGCCCGTGCTATAATTTCGCGGCAATCGCCGCTTTGCTGTTCAACGAGCGTCAGTAGCCTCATGATGCGTTTTCTCATTTCGTTTTTTGTCGCCGCCTTGATTGGGCTGGGAGTCGGCTTGTATCTGGGCTGGGTGCAGTTCCCCGTGCAGTTCATCGACAGCCCGGCAAGCTCGCTCGCGCCCGGCTTCAAAGACGACTACATCCTGATGATTGCAGCGGGCTATGCCGCCGATAACGACCTGAACGGCGCGTTTGAGCGCCTGCGCCTTCTGGAGGTGAACGACATCCCGCTCTACATCCAGGAGACGACCGAACGTTACATCAGCAATTCGCGCAGCGTGGATGACATCCGCCTGTTGGTCAACCTGGCAAGCGGCGCAGGGCGTCTCACACCTCTGATGGAGCCTTATCAGCAAGTCACACTGCCGGGGGGATCGTGAGACCGACATCACTCCCCGAAGACACCGCACAGCCGCGAATTCCGCGCCGCTACCAGCGCCCGCGTTCCCCGATCTCGTGGCTTGGCGTCATTCTGGGCTTGGTCGTCGGCGTCGGCGGTGGGTTGTTCTATACCTGGGTGCTCAATCCGGTGGTCGAGTTTGATACCCAGCCCTGGCAGCTCAACGCCGAGGATCGCCAGCAGTACATCGTCGCCATCATGCTCGACTACGGCTACACCAGCGATTTGGCGCGCGCAATGGAGCGACTGGGAACCCTGCGCCCGCAGCAAGACCCCATCCAGGAGGTCGCAGACATCGCCTGCGCGCTTTCGACATCGGGTTATGTCAACAACAGCAGCGGGCTGCGCGCGGTGCGCGCGATGATGCGCTTCTATCAGCTTCAGAATCGGCAAGGCTGCGCCGATCAAATCGTCCTGCCGGAAGACATCCAGCCAACCGCCGTCGTCCTCATCCAGCTCCCGACGCCAACCCTGACGCCACCCGCCACCAAGACCGCCACGCCAGAAGCCATCGCACGCGGCACGCCCACCCCCGGTCTGTTCATCGTCCCAACCACCCCGCCGCAAAGCGCCTACGAAATCGCCAACATCCCGACGTTTTGCAGTCAGGAACGAGCAGGGTTGATCGAAGTGAATGTCGTCGATTTCAATGGTCAGGGTATCCCTGGGCAGCGCGTGCGCGTGCGGTGGGATGGTGGTGAGAGCAGCTTCGCCACGGGACTGAAGCCTGGGCGCAACCCAGGCTATGCCGACTTCCAGATGGAGCCAGGCTTGAGCTACATTCTCGATATGCCCGGCTTATCCGACCCCTCGCAGCCGCTCACGGCGACGAGCTGCGCGCTGGAAAACGGCGACCGTTCGGTCATCTCCTACCGCGTCATCCTGCGTCCGACACAGTGAACAAGCGCAAGATGTGTCAAGAGACGATGCGACAGGGATCTGCACCCGTGTGGTCGTCGTAAGTTTCGCCAATTCATAGTCATCTAAATCATACGTCTCGTAAGCACATTGTCAGGAGCATCCTGATGCCACTTGTCCTCAATCCCACGGGTCTCGAACAGGCGCTGAAGCTCGCCGAACAGGCGCAGTTTCGTCTGAACACCATCTGGTCGAACAACCGACCGACTGACACTGCCGCCGATTCGTACATCGATCAGAATGGTCTTGACGCCTACGCCGCATGGCACCTCGCCATCGACCCGACGCTTCCGGAAACCAGTAAGGCGCGCTATCAACTTCCGTATGGCGATTTCAAAAGCGTGCATTATTCCGGTGTGCGGAGCATTAAGCAGATCGCCGAGCGGGACGGCGAGGCGGAGCTGCGGGATGCCGCCGACGAAATCCTCGACTTGCTCGACCGTTTCAACGCCTGCTGAGACTGCTCAGGACATACAAGTCAGCGCTGCCATCCGCGCTGACTTGTGACCAGGTCGCAAAGAGATTTCGCGCCGAGTCGCTAGAAAGCAGCGGGGGAGCAACCAGAACGACCTCGCCCCAAAGCGTCTGCTCCCCGATCACTTCGCCTGCCTGGAAGTACATCATGATCAGTTGTCCGCCGCGCGCACCCAGCACAGGCAGCGACTCGCCCTGCTGTGGCAGCGGCGCGACCATATGCAGCGGCGCAGCATCCGTTGGCGTAAGCTGCAACGAGCCGCTGTTATAACCCGTCTGCCCAACGCTGCCGGCACCCGCGCGGCTGCCGACCTGTGCCCACGAAGTCCAGGTGCCATCGCTCAGCGCGGCAAACGTATACCATGCCTCGAACACACCGCTCGCGCGTTCCACATTCCAGAATAGATACTGGTGCGTGCGTTCTGCACCCACGTGCAAATCGATCATGCGATCCCCTGTCGCCAGATAAGGGGTCGGCACGAGCAGCTCGACATTCCGGACTTGTCCCGCTTGCAGGACACCGCCCTCGATCATCCCGATTTCACGATTGACCCAGTACAACCTCAGATCGCCATCGACCCACAGGAATGTCGGCAGTTCCGCCGCGCCTACGCGGTCAGTGACCGGCAGCGGGCGACCCTGGGTATCGACGCCGGACAGTATCATGCCCGGCTCTCCTGGCTGCCCCCCGCTGTACGCGACAAACACGCCACCACTGGCATCTTCCGCCAGCGCGTAATCGAGCACCAGTGCGTTACTGATCTGGGTGGGACCCCGTTCAACCTGGAGTTCAGAATCCAGAAGCGCACTGAACAACTGAGTGACGCCCGCTTCGTCCGCATCGAGCCAGAAGAGATGGGTGCTGTCGCCCGCCCCTGCGATCAACTGCTGCTCACGCGGCTGCCTCGGCGGAAGCGGCAGCGTGACCGTCTCGCCTCCCAGCAAACGGGCATCATGATGCACGCCGCGCGCATCCACCCCCACCCAGGACAACATTGGCACGCCATCAAGCAGCGCAAGCCCTGGCGGCGCGGACTGCGGCGCGCGAGCGACCAGGGTCGCATCGCCCCAGCGATTGTCCGGCACGGAAGTGCACCCAAGACATGCCAGCAGCAACAGCCCGCCGACCCAATTATTCTTCGACAACCGGGATAAGCCCCTGAACACCTGTGTAACGGATCGGCGCCTGCATGTGGTAGGCAATACTCGTGACGACAAACTGGGCTGCCATCAATGGGAGGTTAGTGAGCACGGCTTCCTGGGCACCGAAATAAACGCCGACGTGATAGCGTTCTTCAGCATAGACGATATTGCGCACGAACCACCCTGCCAGCGTGTTCTGCCGCGCGGCTTTGGCGATTTCGACCTCATCAATGCGATTCCAGGCAATGATCTGATCGTTCACAGTCAGTTCAGCCGGATGAGCGTCAAATTTGCCGTCTATAGCCTGCCGTTCGTTGTCGGACAGTGCTTCCAACTGCGGCGGTGATTTGGGACGTTGGAGATAAAGCATCATTGCCCTCTGTTCATCTACGGCGCAGGAGTAGTAGGTGTGTCGCCGGATGGCGCGATAACATCCAGCGTAATGATGGCGGGATCGCTTTCGGTGCCGTCCGGGCGATAGGCAACAGCGCGCAGGCTGTGCAGTCCAACACCGTCCGCCAGCCAGTTCATATCGACGGTGAACTCCGTCACTGCCGCGCTGACCAGTGGACTCGAATTCTGAATTAATCCCTCATCCACAAACAATTCCACACGCGCAACACCCACGCCACGCCGATCCTGCGCAAAGAGTTGGATTTGCACATCCGTACCTTCGACGACAATCGTGCCGTTGGTCGGAAAGAGAAAAGACACCTCAGGGATGTCGGGTTCAGGCGTCGCCGTCGGCGCGTCCGTACTCAGATTACACGCGCTGGCGAAGAGCACCAGCGCAAAAAGCGATATCCAACGCAAACAGTTCTCTCCCGGCTCGATTCACAATCTCGATTATCGGTTTGTGCGATTTCCGACGCAAGCTACAATCCTGACCAGTCGTAAGCGAGGCAGTGCTGATGCGAATTGACGTAGTGACGCTTTTCCCACAACTCTTCGACGGTCCCATGACCGAGAGCATGTTGTGGAAGGCGCGAGATCGAGGGCTGCTCGATCTGCGCTTCGTGCAAATCCGCGACTTCACAACCGACCGCCATCGGACGGCGGATGACACGCCTTATGGGGGTGGCGGCGGCATGATCATGAAGACGCAGCCCGTCGTGGATGCCATCGCCCACGTCAGACAGGGCGCGCCAACGAATGTTCCCGTGATCCTGATGACTCCACAAGGGCGTGTTTTCAATCACGCCATCGCCAAGGAACTTTCGAATCATGAACGGTTGGTATTGGTGTGCGGGCGTTACGAAGGCATTGATGACCGCGTTCGCCAACGTGTGATCACGGACGAGATCAGCATCGGCGATTACGTACTCACGGGTGGCGAACTCGCGGCAATGGTCATCATTGATGCGGTCATCCGCCATATTCCAGGCGTGCTAGGTGCGGAAGGCGCGGCAGACCGCGACAGCCATGCCGACGGCATCCTGGAGGGACCGCACTACACGCGCCCGCCCGTTTTCGACGGCTTGGGCGTTCCTCAGGTGCTGCTGGATGGGCACCATGCCGAGATCGAGCGCTGGCGGCGCAAAGAAGGGCTGCGACGCACCTGGGATCACCGCCCAGACCTGCTGCGAAAGGCAGCACTGAGCGAAGATGACCAGTTTGCGCTCGCGGAATTCGCGGAGGAAGACGCCGAGCTTATGCGCAGACACGGCGGATGATTAGCCACCGCTGACGCCAGCTTTTATTGAGTCCACGCCAGACATCGGCTATACTGCTCATTAGAATTTGTTACACACGCCGCGCGATGAGCATAGCTTCCGCGCATACAGCCTGGGAAAAGTGCCCATGTCGCAAGAATCCCGCAGTGCAGTCCTTGAACGCACATTGAAAACCCTGCATATCGCAGTTGATGGCATCAGGGCATCGGTCATCGTCAATATCGATGGTCTGCTCGTCGCCTCGTACCCACCTGGGGATGACGAAAACCCACATCAGAACCCGACAAGTAGCCCCCAGGTGGCAGCCATGTCCGCGACGCTGGTCGGTCTGGCGGAAAAGACATTGGGGCGGCTGGCACAGGGAAACCTGGAGCGGCTGCTCATGGAAGGTGAAGAAGGGGTGATGGTCATCTTCCCGGCAGGTCGCGCCTCACTCGCCGTTCTCGCAGAAAAAGACGCGCGGCTGAGTCATATCCTGTACGCAACAAAACGTGCGGCGCAGGATGTCGAAGAGACGCTCAGTTACTGAGAGCGACCCAGTCTTCAGCGCCGCCATCAGGGTTTCGCGCCGGTGCGCAGGCACGGGATACAGTCTAGCGACGATTGATGCGCGGCGGGTGATGAAAACTCACCCGCATCTCCATCTTGCCAAACGTCAGAATGTCACCATCACGCAGCAAGTAGGGTTGATGCGGGTGCAAGACAACCCCGTTCAACCGTGATCCGTTGCTGCTTCCAAGGTCTACAACTTCGATCCGACGATCATACATCCGAAAGACGGCATGGCGGCGGCTCACGCCCATGCGGTAACCTGCAAAGGGTGTCAGGTCAAGATCCGGCAGAGTCCCGGTCGTCAGATCCTTGCGCCCAACCATGACCTCGCGCTTCGGCAGGACCATCAAAGGCTGCGGACCGCCGCTGATCTCCAGCTTGAGGATCGTGTCTTCCGTGACGCCAGACTGAGCCGTTTCCAGGACTGCCTTCGACTCGACGCGGAGTGTGGTCAGCGGCAGCTTTTCAGCATCCAGAAACCTTGCCGGAAGCTGATCTGCCGAAAGCTGCCCGGTACCCCCGCTCTTGTCCTGCAAGCTGCGGGTCGCGGGCACCGATGCAGCGCCGGAAAGCAGACTCGTACCACAGTTTTCGCACACCAGCACGCCGACGCGGTTGACCAATCCGCAGGTTGGGCACTTATTGTTGGTGATGTCTGAAAGCTGGCGGGTTACACGCATCGGAGAAAGGTCGCCTGTCCCGGAGGGCTTGTCCTTTTCAGGCGGGGGCGCGACGGGCGCAGGTGCAGAAGGTGCTGCTGAAGCCGCGCTGGTTGCAGGAGGTGAAGCTGGCGACACAGGAGTAGCAGGAGTCTTCGTCCCGTTGACGGGTGCTGGCACGGAAGGTTCCGGCGCTGGAGCAGCACCCCTGGCAGCATCGACAACAGGCGAAAATGGTGGCACGACTGGTATCGGCTTTTCTAGATTTAGCGGTTGCTCTTTACGCGCGTCGTCAGTCATTCGGAAATGCCCAGGTTAACAAATCGCAATATCATCATAACATTCTATGACGCTTTATGCGGTTCACACAATCTCAATTCTTCCAACGACTCACCAACGTTCTACCGACGATTGACAGATAACTTCAGAGTCGCTAACGTCTTCGCATGATGAATTCTCGTGTCGCGCTTGCATGGATGGTGGTGGTGCTCCTCGCCGCGAGCGCCGTTCGTTTCGCCGACCTCGACCGCCAGAGCATCTGGTTCGATGAGGGCTGGTCTGCTTTTGCCGCCTCGCAGCCCACATTAGCGGACGCAGTACGGGCGGATCTGACCAATCCTCCACTCTATTACCTCCTGCTGAACATCTTCGCCCGCTTCTTTGGCACCACCGCGTATGCACTGCGCTGGGTTTCGTCGGCATTCAATCTCATCACCATCGCACTCCTTTATGCCCTGACTCGTCGGCTCTTCGACCGGAAGGCGGGAGTCTACGCTGCGGCAGTCGCTGCTAGCGCCGCGCTGCTGTGGTGGGCATCCCAGGAAGCCCGCATGTACACGATGTTAGCACTCCTGGTCGTCATCGCTGCGTTCGCCTGGCAACGCTTGCTTGAGCGCCCAACACGCGCTGCATGGCTTGCATTGTGGGCGGCGGAACTGGCGCTGCTCTACAGCCATAACACAGGACCCATCGCGGCTGTCTGGCTCAATCTTGTCACACTGATTGCCTGGGTGGGCGCGCGAAACTTCCACCGCCCCAACTGGCGCACCTGGTTTGCCGGGCAAATCGGGATCTTCGTGCTTTGGCTGCCCTGGCTACGCATCTTCCTCAACCTGGGCGAAGCCAATGCGGCACTCAGCAGTGCGCCAACCCTCACGCCCGAATTTGCCCTGGCAGTCTGGCAAGGCTTGGTCGTGGGGGTTTGGTCGCTGGTCGTCCCCCCATCCCCCGCCCTTGTCATCAGCATACTCCTCTTTATCGTCACGCTGCTGGTCATCCCCTGGCGTGAAGCTGCTGCGCGCTGGCTGCTGCTGCACTTTGGGCTGCTGATTGGCGGCGTCATCGCGGGATTAATCATCCTCGGCAACGAATACCACGGACGCTACGCAGTGATGGCGCTGCCACTTCTGCTCGCCGCAATTGGCGCGGGCATCGCCCGTCTGCGCTGGCGCAGCCTGCGGGGCGGCGTCCTGCTGCTGTTCATCGGAGGCTTTGCCTTGGCGCTTATGCTCTCGCGCGCCCCCGAATACGGCAACGACGATGTGCGCGGCATGGTGCGGTACTATGCGGAGACGTTAGGCGAAGGAGACACGGTGCTCGCCTGGTCATACGCTGACCGTTACGACCTCTGGTATTACTGGGAACGACTCGGCGCACGCGCACAGCGCGTCACCCTGCCTGAGGGCGCGGACATGGACACCATTGTCCCCCGCCTTCCAAAGGGTGATGGCGCGATTGCGCTCAACATCTGGTACACGCAGCGAGCAGACTATCGCGGGATGCTGCCGTGCCTGCTGGGTCATCGCACCTCGCGCGTGCCCGTCGAATTCACCACGTACGGCATGACCAATCTGACCTTCCACCAACATGCCGCCGAAGTGCCGATGCTCATCTCACAAAATATTCCTTTTGCGCTGGACAATACCCCTGCTGCCCGCATCATCCAGAGCGGAAGCCTCCCGGAAATCCGCGCAGATCAAGCGATCTGCGTCCCGATAGAGCTTCAGCTTGAACAGCCCACCCCACGCGCGCTGTCGATAGCGCTCATTGCGCGTAACACGTTGGGCTGGGAAGTTGCCCGCGCCGATGCCATTGTGGCAACAGCCGACCAACGCACCGCGCTGGCAGCGGACGAGATTGCCCGCGCTTTTGCGCTGATTCGCCTTCCCTACGGCGCACCGGGTGGCGAATACGCCGTCTACCTGCGGCTCTACGATCCGGAGGCAGTACCCTCCGGTTTCGTGCCCGCAGACGCGACCCTGGCGACATCTGGGCGAGACGTGCTGCTTGGGACGTGGCGCACGTCAGCCCCCGGATCTTGGGATGAGACCGGCACAGCCCCACTGTCACAGAATGCCAATATTGTCATCAGCCCAAACCTCGCCCTCGCAGACATCGGCGCGCCACAAGGTACAGAAGTCCGAAACGGAGATCGGCTGCGATTGTCGTTGCTGTGGCGCGGGTCTGGCGCTGTCCCCGCGCTAACGTTCCGCGATGACCAGGGGCACTGGTCGCTCGCGATTCCGCCATCCGCTGCGTCTGTCGATGGCGCGCTGCTCGACTGGCGCGAGATACGGGTTCCAACGGACGCGCCGAATGGAGATGCGGTGCTTACTCTGCCTGACGGAACCGAGATCGCGCGATTTGGCATCCGCAACGTCCCTGCCCTGTATGACCCGCCTCCGAGTGATGCTGCAATTGTCGCGGACTTCCCCACGCTCGGTCACCTGGTTGGGTACACACTGGTGCAAGATACGCTTACCCTGACGACCCCGCCGGAAATCACCCTCGTCTGGCGTGCCGGCGACCTGCCCATCCAGACGGACTACACCGTATTCGCACAACTCCTCAATCAAGACGGCATCGTAATCGCCCAGAGCGATTCTATGCCCGCAGGTGGGGAGCGCCCAACCGCGGGTTGGCGCGCGGGCGAATACATCGTGGACCGGCACCGTCTGACCTACAATGGATTGGCACAACCGGGAGAAGTCCTGTTGATTGTGGGATGGTATGACCCCGCAACCAACCGCCGCCTGCTTCTCAGCGACGGCAGGGATGCGCTGCCCCTCACCACCCTGAATGTTGAGAGTATTCCCTAGGACAAAGCCGACGACTCACTCCGCAAAAAGCAAACGTTAAGGTACAAGGTTCGCGCATTCCTATTAGAATCGAGTAACGAGTCACATATCTGATACTCCCCCATCTCTTCGAATGACAAGGGCTACTATGAGCAACAACAACGGCGTCACGATTGAACGTATTGCTCCGAGCGAATTCAAACGCTCCACGCAGGAGATTCGCCGTCGAGCAGTCGAGCTTGAACTGATCGCGGAAGTCAGCAATGCTGCGACACAACTGCTGGATGAAAGCGCGCTGCTGCAAACAGTGGTGGATCTTGCAAAAGACAAATTCGCGCTCTATCACGCCCATGTATACCTCGTGGACCCTACGGGCGAGTATCTTGTGCTCGCCGCAGGCGCGGGTGAGATCGGGGCAAAGATGGTGGAAGAGGGTCATCGTATCGCCATCGCGCGGCAGCAATCACTCGTCGCACGCGCGGCGCGCACCCAAGCTGGTGTGACCATCAACGATGTCACACAAGAGCCGGGATTCTTGCCCAACAAGTATCTGCCCGCTACCCACGCTGAAATCGCGCTGCCCATGACCGTAGGCAGTGAACTCATCGGGGTGCTCGACTTCCAGTCGGATGAGGCAGGACGCTTCGATGAAGAGGACGTGCGCATCAAGACCATCCTCGCTCAGCAGATCGCAATTGCAATGCGCAATGTGCGCACCTTACAACAGCAGCAACGCCAGTTACAGTTTCAGGAGGCAAGCGCGCAGATCAGGGATTATCTGCGCGACTCACAACGCGAGATCGGGGAACAGGCGGAGGACATCCTGCGCATCATTGGCGCTGTATTCCATGCAGACTACTCAGTCGTGGCTCGCGAAGACGATCAACAAGAGACTTGGCAGCTTGTCACCGGGATTGGTGCAGCAGTATCCGACGCAGCGGCACAGGCTATCCTCAATTCAGATTTGTATCGGCGCGCTGCAATTGAAGCCAACCAGAATCGGCGGTTGGTGATTGTCGCGCGCGCAGACGAGAGTCAGAACATCCTTCTGGACGACTCCGACCCAACGAGCGGAATTAAGTCATTCATGGCGATGCCGCTCTACGCCGCCGACCAGCTTCTTGGCATCGTGTTCCTCAGCTACATCCGCAAGCACCACGACTTCCTGCCTGACGAAATTCACAATGCCAGGTTGATGCAGGACCAGGTCTCCGCAGGATTGGCGCGCCGTCTCCAGGAAGAACAGATTCGTGCGGAACAAGCGCGTGCTCAGGCATTGGCGCGTAACCTGGAAACGGTGTCGGAGGTCAGCAGCGCCATCACGACCATCCTGAACCTGGATGAGCTGCTGCTGTCAGTCGTCGAATTGACGAAATCCCGATTCGACCTATACCACGCGCACATTTACCTGTTGGATGATTCGCGCGAGACTCTCACGCTCGCCGCAGGTGCCGGAACGCCCGGAAGCATCATGAAGGAACGCGGGCATCGCATCCCAATTTCTCATCCCACCAGTATCGTGGGGCGCGTCGCCCGTGAAAAGTCCCCCTGGTTCGTCAACGACGTCACGACTTCTCCAACGTTTCTCCCCAATCCTCTCCTGCCCAAGACACGCTCGGAAGCGGCTGCTCCCATTTTGGCGGGCGGGCGTCTCATCGGTGTGCTCGACGTGCAATCCGAAGTCGTGGGGCGATTCACAGAGGTTGATGCTCACACGATGAATACCCTGGCGAGCCAGATTGCGGTCGCCGTCGTCAACGCCAATGCCTTCCAGCAGGTTATCGATGCGCAAACGGATCTCGTCCGCAGCCTCGAAGCGCGCAGTGCCATCGAAGAACAGCTTCGTCGCCGTGCGAGCGACCTTGAGACGGTCGCGACGGTGTCTACAGCATCTTCCACCATGCTCGATCAGGATGAACTCCTGAGCACGGTCGTTGACCTTACGAAGGCAAATTTTGAACTCTATCACGTGCATGTCTACCTCTTGGACGACCTGGGAGAATATCTGGTGCTGGCGGCTGGTGCTGGCGAACCTGGGCAAATCATGAGGGAGCGAGGGCACAAGATCCCCGCCGCACATCCCAACTCACTGGTGGCGCGTGCCGCTCGCACCGCCACCGGCGTCGTCGCCAACGATGTTGGGCAGCAGCCGGACTTCCTGCCCAATCCGATGCTTCCCGAAACTCGTTCGGAAATGGCAATTCCGATGATCGCAGGTGATGTGGTCATCGGGGTTCTGGATGTCCAGTCGAAAGACATCAATCGATTTAGCGATGACGACGTGCTCATCCAGACGACCCTCGCGGCGCAAATCGCGGTCGCCTTGCAGAATGCGCGCGCTGTTGACCGCCTGCGCCTGACCGAGCGCGCAATCGAAAACAGTACCTCCGGCATGTCCATCGCCGACGCGAGTCTTCCCGATATGCCGCTGGTCTATGTCAATCACGCTTTTGAGGTCATTACCGGCTACTCGGCGAGTGAGGTGCTGGGCAAGAATTGTCGTTTCCTACAAGGCACGGAACAGGATCAGTCAGAGTTGGCTGAATTACGGGCTGCGCTGCAAGAACAGCGGCAAACGACCGTCGTCCTGCGCAACTATCGCAAGGATGGCACCCTGTTCTGGAACGAGCTTCGCCTTGCACCGATCTTTAATGTGCGCGGCGAATTGACGCATTACGTGGGCGTTCAAACCGACATCACCGAGCGCCGTGAGATCGAAATTGAGCGCGAACACATGCTGCGCCTCACGGAAGAACAAGCGCAAAAAGACCGTGAAACTGCCGACCGGCTGCGCGAAGTCGATCGCCTGAAGTCGCAGTTCATCGCCAATATGAGCCATGAACTGCGCACACCTCTCAATTCGATTATCGGGTACTCGGAACTTCTGCTTGACGGCGATGATGGCGAACTCTCCAAAGAGGCGCATGAAGACGTGGCGACTATCCACACCAGTGGGCAGCACCTGCTCTCGATCATCAACGAGATTCTTGATCTGGCGAAAATCGAGGCAGGGCAGATGTCGCTGGACCCCCGCGGCGTCGAAGTGAAAAAGATCGCCGAAGAAGTCCTGAATACGGCGCAAGTCTTGTTACAAGACAAACCCGTCACGCTGGAGTTAGTCGAGGCATCCCCAGTGGACAGGGTCAGCGCAGATCCTCTTCGCCTCCGTCAAATCATCACCAATCTGGTGAGCAATGCCATCAAATTCACCGAACGCGGCGCAATCGTGGTTACCTACGGTCACGTGGACGCTTCCACGGCATACATCGAAGTCCGTGACAGCGGTATTGGCATGAGTGACAGCGATCTCCAGGTCATCTTTCAACAGTTCCGCCAGGTGGATGGATCATCCACGCGGCGTGCAGGCGGCACCGGTCTTGGGTTGACCATCACCAAAGCGCTGGTCGAGCTTCATGGCGGCACCATCTCGGTGAGAAGCGCGCTCAACCAGGGCACGACCTTCCACTTCACCCTCCCGCTGCATACTGTGGAAGCGCTGCCACAATCATGATCGAAACCTGCTTCAGCCATATCGAGTGCGCGGAATGTGGGCATACACAACCCGCAAACATCATGGCATCGAGCTGCCCTGCCTGCGGCTCGACCTGGTTGGATGCACGCTATGACTATGCGCGTGTCAAACCCCTCTGGGAAACCGGCTTATCGGCGCGCCCCGCGCACTTGTGGCGTTATGGAGAGCTGCTTCCACTCCCAGTGCGCGACCCGGAGGTATCGATGGCGGAGGGCTTTACGCCCCTCCTCCGGCTTTACCCATATGAGCGAATGTACGATCACGCGCCGATTTTCATCAAAGATGAGCGGCAGGGACCAACCAGCTCCTTCAAGGATCGGCAGGCGGCACTCGCCGTCACCGCCCTCAAGCGCGCGGGCATTACGGCGTGCGTGCTCGCCTCCACCGGCAACGCAGGTGCCGCCTATGCTGCCTACTGTGCCCGCGCCGGGATTCAGCTCTGGTTGTTCCTGACCCACCTGGTCCCCGGCGAAAAGATGCGCGAAGCAGCGCTGTACGGCGCTGAGGTCGTCAAGGTTGATGGCACGTACGACGAAGCAAAAGCCGTCGCCGCTGAGTTCGCGCAGCGGAAGGGTATCCATCTCGACCGCGGGGCGCGCGCCATCCCCGGCAAGGAAGCCATGAAAACAATGGCTTTTGAGCTTGCGGAACAGCTCGCCCTGGAATTTGACAGCAAACACGGCTGCTGGGTTGCTCCGGATTGGTACATTCAGGCGGTCAGTGGTGGGATCGGACCGCTCGGCGTGTGGAAGGGATTCCAGGAACTCCACACGATGGGCTTGATCGACAAAATGCCAAGGTTGGGCATCATTCAGGCTGCTGGCTGCGCCCCGATGGTTGCCGCTCATCGGCGGGGAGATGCGACCGCCGCACCGGTGACCCCGCATACGCTCATCCATGTCCTTGCCACGGGCGATCCGGGACATAGTTTCGTCATGCTCGACAAAGCTGTGCGCTCCAACAACGGCATCATGATGGCTATCGAAGATGGTGAAACCTTTGCCGCGATGCGTCGCGTAGCCAGCACCGCAGGACTCTCTGTCGAACCCGCCGCCGCGGTTGCCTTCGCAGGCTTGGAGCGAATGCTTTACGAAGGCATCATCAATGAAGATGAGATCGTGGTCGTCAACTGCTCCGGGCATACCTTCCCCGCAGAAAGCCATGTTCTGGGCGATCAATTTCTTTTGAGCCTTGACGCAGGGTCTGGCGTCACCAATCGCGGTGCCCGGCTCAAGGATGCCCTCATGACCCTGGATGAGCAGGTCACCAGCATCCTGATCGTGGATGATAATCCCAATGATCGGCGCCTTATCCGAAAGCTGCTCAAGGCGAGGAAAAACTATCGCATTTTCGAAGCGACGAGTGGCAAGGATGCGCTTCTGATCGCCAATGAGCAATCGCCGGACTTGATCGTGACCGATCTCAGTATGCCGGGGATGGATGGGCTGACCATGATCGAACAGCTCAAATGGAATCCCGACACGGCGGATATCCCCGTCGTCGTCATGACCGCAAAGTCACTCGACGATAAGGACAGGCGTGTGCTTGACGAATATGTCGTTTCGACCTGGACAAAGGGGACTTATGAAGCGCGCCAGTTTATCCAGCACCTGATCCAACACGTGGAGTCGGATACATCAAACACGACACCGCGCAAGACCACGCGAAAAGAACAGGGCTTCACGGACTCACTGGTTCCGTTTACGACCGTGCTGTTGATCGAGCCGGATCGCTCGTCGAGTGCTGAACTCCAGTCGGTCCTTGGGCAAGCAGGCTCAATCGTTGTCTTCCACGCTTCGACCGGGCGCGAAGGCTTGAAGCTCGCCTATGAACATCGTCCGGACACTGTATTCTGTGCCCAGACGCTGCCAGACAGCGAAATCGAAAGCATTCTGATCGCGCTCCGCAAAGATACCGGATTGCGCCAAACCCCGGTGATCTTGTATTCTGAAGCTGAACCGAGACGGCACAAAAACGAGCGTATCAGTAGTTTGCAGGTCTTGCACGTCCATCGGGATGACATTACGCCCGAACGAGTCACCTTAATGATGTCCGAAGCGCTTACATTGGTAGGATAAGGACAATTGATGCCAATTATGGCAGACAGGTTGGATATACTCTATGGTTGCGCGGATCCTTTGCGTCGAAGATAATCCACAGAATATGCGCCTCGTGCGCAAAATTCTCATGAGCGCTGGTTACGAAGTCCTGGAAGCAATGGACGGCAAGAGCGGCATCGAACTGGTCGAGCGTGAGCGCCCCAACCTTGTGCTGATGGATGTTAACTTGCCCGACATCGATGGTCTGGAAGCGACAACACGCCTCAAGGCGCAGCAGAGTGTCGCCCACATACCCATTGTCGCCCTGACCGCGAACGCTATGCATGGGGACCGTGAACGCTGTATTGAGGCGGGTTGCAATGGTTACGTCCCAAAACCGATTACGAAGAACGAGCTGTTGAACACGGTTGCCCATTTTCTTGCGACACCGATCCTCCCGAATTCGTCATAGCAGTGGAGGAGTGACGATGAGCGTCGTAGTCATCATTGATGACCATCCGGAAAACGCGCGGCTGGCTGCGCGTCTCCTAAAAGCGAAACATGAGGTGCATACCGCGTTTTCGGGCGAGGATGGGCTGGCGCTGGTCTTCGACCTGAAACCCGATCTGGTTCTGGTCGATCTCGGGTTGCCCGATGTGGATGGACAGACGATCATTGCGATGGTTCGACAGAACCCACTGCTCAATCAGACGCGCATCGTCGCATTCACCGCCTATCCGGAAGAAGTTGCGGCAGAAATCGCCCGCGTCTACAAGTGTGATGGCGTGATTCACAAGCCCATCAACACGCGCAACTTTCCATCTCAGGTCGCAGGCTTCCTGCCGTTTGTTGCCCCACCCGTTGCGCAGGAGTGAGTACTTTGGTCGTACTGGATTCCGCCACCACAACATCCCAACCCGTCCCGATACGATGGGTGATGCGCAAATCGAGCGACTACAACTATGACGAGCTGGCACATATCTTTAATGAGACGCGCATTGATTATATCGTCCCGATGCCGATGAACGGTCGCAGGATGGAAGACTATGTGCGCGACTACGATGTGGATCTGCGCAATTCCCTTATAGTAACTGACCCTGATGGGCATCCCGCTGGTATGGGAATGATCGCGTTTCGCGAGCAGCGCGCCTGGTTGACCCGACTGGGGGTTGTCCCCCATTTGCGCCACCACAAGCTCGGTCACATGTTGATGACCGGCTTAATCGAACGGGCATACGCCCTTTTTGCCAAACACATCCAGCTTGAGGTGATCGTCGGCAACGAACCAGCGAAGCGCTTGTTCCACAGGCATGGATTTGAAGGTGAGCGGGAGCTATCGATCCTGAATCGACCTCCGGCGAGATTGGAGACCCAGCCCGCAGACGACATTCAGGTTACTGCGCTGGAGGGCGAAGCGCTGCACTTATGCCTCGCGGAGCAGCGCCACACAGCTCCAAGCTGGCTGGATGAGTCGGCATCGCTGCTCAAGAGTGAGGACATCACCGGGTTTTCTGCGTGTCATCGTGATGGAAGCAGCGGCTGGGTTCTATTTCGCAAAGCGCGCTTTCAGATGTCTCACTTCGCCATCAACGTGCCTCCAACATACGCCGACGCGATGCTGACCGCACTTTTCCACACCATCCACAAATCTTATCCGAGTCTGGATGCCAAGATGGAGAATTTCCCGGCTGCCGCTCCGGGCATGGCGGCGCTTCAGAAGATTGGTTACATCGAAGTTTTCAGGCGAATCGAAATGCACCGCGACCTCCGATAACCGCCTGCAAAGAAACTTCCAACACGTCTCTAATCCTGCCTGTGCCAAGATGAAGCGCATTGCTTCGTGGTTTCATCAGGCAGGTCACCATGCCATCATGGGCAGAACCCCTCCGAATACTGGTTATTTCCGATCATCCCTATACCCGTGTCGGCATTGTCAATGCCATCGGCAGTCAGCCGCACATCCAGGTCGTCGGTCAGAGCGCGGGCGATTCCGCACTTCCCGATCTTGTGGGACTTTACAAACCGGATGCCATCGTCTGGGAAGTCCCACGAGATTCCGCTCAGTCATCACCCAGGCTTGCCGAACTCCGCGACGTCGCAACGCCCGCGCTGCTGCTTCTGCACGACGAACAGCGAACGGCTGAACTGATCGCGGCAGGCGCGCGCGGCGTTCTTGGTTCGAACGCAGATGCGGAAACCATTGCTATCGCGCTGAACGCCGTAGTGGCAAATCTCATCGTCGTCCACACCAGCCTCCCGCTCCTGAGCCATCCCGCAGCCCCGACTCTGCTGCCCATGCCGGACATCCTCACCAATCGTGAACTTGAAGTGCTGCGCCTGGTCGCAGAAGGACTGCCAAACAAGCAGATTGCTCTGAAGCTCAATGTCAGCGAGCACACCATCAAATTCCATATCAACGCGATCATGGGCAAACTTGGCGTGCAAAGCCGTACCGAAGCCGTGGTTCGTGCAACACGCCAGGGTCTGATCGCGCTTTGAGCGCCGTCACTACACTTTCTTCCAGCCTCCCCACTAGCGTAATGGGCGATTACATGGCTGGGGAACTCTGCTTCAATAACGTCATCGGAGATTACCTACATTCGGGGAAGATCAAGCATGAGCGAATTTTTGACAAAACTCTCGCAGGAAATGGCGGCAACCACCGCCACCGCTGGGCGCAGCATTGTCAGCATTGAGGCGCGCCGGCACACGCCCGCCAGCGGCGTCGTCCTGTCCGCCGACGGCGACATCGTGACGGCAAACCACGTCATCGAGCGCGACGACAACATCAAAGTTACTCTCCATGATGGCACAACCCACGCAGCCACGATTATCGGCAGAGATCACACCACCGACATCGCTCTTTTGCGAGTCGAGGCATCCGGGCTGGACGCTGCGCGTTGGACGGCGATTGACGAAGTGAAAGTGGGGCAGTTTGTCCTCGCCCTGGGTCGCCCAGGCACGCGCGTTCAAGCGACACTCGGCGTCATCAGCGCGGTAGAAGACGGCTGGCGCACCGGCAGCGGCGGCACCATCGACAGCTACGTCCAGACGGATGTGCTGATGTATCCCGGCTTCTCCGGGGGTCCCCTTCTGAGTGCGGATGGCACGTTCGTCGGCTTGAATTCTTCGGCACTTGTACGCGGTGCCAGCGTTACGATCCCGGCAGCGACGGTGAGCCGTGTCGCCGAAACGCTCCTGAAGCATGGTCATGTCAAACGCGGCTACCTGGGAGTCAGCGCCCAACCGGTACGCTTGCCCGCAGCATTGGCAGAATCCCTGAAGCAGGAAACGGGTCTCATGATCGCTTCAGTCGAGCCTGGAAGCCCGGCGGAAGCCGGTGGTCTGCTGATGGGTGACACGCTGGTTCACATGGCAGGGCTGCAAATTCGGCAGATGGATGACCTGATGATGGCGTTGAGCGGCGACCGGGTTGGTACGACCGCGCAGGCGCGTGTCATCCGAGGTGGGCAAGCTCACGATGTTACAGTGACCATTGGAGAACGCAGCTAATCAGCAGAGGGATGGGTGAGGTGGCGCTCCCATGACAGGGGCTTCCCTCACCACCCTACTGACTGTGCAGCATTGATCTGCACACACTCATAAGAATGAGCTGCTGCTTTTGCATCATTTCGGCGCGCGCCTCCAGGCTATCATCCATACGCGCCACGAATAACAGTATTCTCGAGATAGCATACAGCATCACTTCGGAATGAATTTGTGCCTCAAATTCGGGCATGTCCGCGAAATGGCTGCGCATCACCGCAGCAAATCGGTGGATCAGTGGTTGCATCAGGTGTTTACTGATAATCGCCATTTCTCGCGGCGCATAAGTTCCAAACAAGAAAGCTCTGAATCCTGGATTGGTCCAGTAGTACTGATCAATCGCCCTCAACATTGCCCCAAGCTGTACGTCGCAGGGATCACCAGGCACAGGCGCACTATCCAATGGCTCGACAAGGCGTTCGAGGTGCCGGTCACATAATGCGCGGATGATGGCGTCCTTGTTTTCAAAGAACTGATAAATCGAACCGATGGACGTCTCTGCGCGTTCCGCAACCATGTTAGTCGTCATCGCCTCAAAACCAATATCGCCGATAATCGCACACGCGGCATCCAGTATTGCCTCAATCCGACGCTGAGAGCGCGCTTGTTGAGGAACTCGTCTCATCTCAGTCTTTCTCCCGCGAACCGATATTACATTACGAACTACGATACAGATTATGGTTAGTGTAACACAATGAAATACTCGCTGCTACAACAATACTATAATCTCGCAGCCGATGTATGCCAACGCACACATAGTCATCAGCATGTATGTTTGTCCATATGAGCATATAAAGAGTCAGTCGGCTGTTGGAAAACCGTCACAGGACGATAGAATTACCACCTCTATCGCTCCAGGTGGGTTTTTCCAACGGGGATGTGAGCAAAGTCATGCGCGAAACCGCCGAGATTGTCAACCAATTGAGCATTGATATCCGTATGCTTGGCAAATTGCTGGGCGACATCATCAAGGAGCAGCACGGGGACGCTGCCTTCAAACTGGTCGAAGAAGTGCGTATCGCCGCCAAAGCGCGCCGCAGCGGACAGGCAGAAGCCGCCGTCGAGCTTTCAACTCAGATCGATCAGCTCGATCTCGCGTCGCTTCAAATCCTCATCAAGGCATTCAGCAATTACTTCCAGCTCATCAACATCGCCGAAGATCAACAACGCATACGCACCCTGCGCGAACGCGAACGCAACCAGGGGCTGTCTGAGAGCCTGGAAGATGCCATCGCGCAGCTCAAAGCCGCCGGGTTGGATGCGTCCGAGGTCAAACGCCTGCTCCAGCGCCTCGGCGTTCGACTGGTCATCACCGCGCACCCCTCCGAAGCAAAACGCAAGGAAGTCCTGGTCAAGCTGCGCCACATCACCCAGATGGTCGAGCGCTTCAACGCCTCCGATCAGGTCCCGCGCGAAACAGCAGCGCTGAAGACCGCCATGCTGGAAGAGATTGAGGAACTCTGGCATACCCGCCCCACCCGCGCGGCAAAAGCGACCGTCAGCGACGAGGTCGATTTCGGTGTCTACTTCATCACCAGCGCCATCATGGACATGGTGGTCGAACAGTACCAGGACATGAGCACTGCGCTCACGATGCAGTATCCCGATGGTGACTGGAACAACCTCCCGCCCTTCCTGCGCTTCTCTTCATGGATAGGCGGCGACCGCGATGGCAATCCGAATGTGACAGCAGACGTGACCTTAGAGACATTTGCCGCCATGCGCCGCGCAGCCATCCAGGTCTATCTGACCGACATCACCTTTCTGCGCGACCACCTGACGCAGTGGGCGGAAGAAACTCCCTTGAGCGCGGAACTGCGTGAGCGATTTGAACTGGATTCCCCCAGCGCAAAGTACAGCGGCGAGGATTACCGCGCCGTAATGGACGCAATCCACACGCAGCTTGCGAACGACGGTTACAAGACCAGTGACGAGCTGCTCGCCGACCTGGAACTGGTCTCGAAGAGTTTGCGTGCCGCAAAGTGCGTGCGGGTTGCCAGCGGCGAAGTCCATCGCATCATTCAGAAGGTGCGGCTGTTCGGCATGATCCTCGTGCCGTTGGACATCCGTGAAGATGCGCGACTTCAGGCGCAGTGCATCGCCGAACTCTTCAAGCGTTACGGCATCAGCGAGGACTACCTGACGCTCCCGGAAGCCGAAAAGCAGGCGCTCCTGAGCAGAGAAATCGCCAGTCATCGCCCACTCTTCCCGGTTGACCCAGAGTTGAGCGACACGAGCAACCGCGTCATTGCGACCTGGCGCATGATCCGCCGGGCACACCGTCTGCATGGCACGCACGCCATCGACAGCGTGATCGCCAGCATGTGTACCGCGCCGAGCGACGCGCTGACGATGCTCCTCTTCGCCCGCGAAACCGCCATCGAACCCCACGTCGATATCGTGCCGCTGTTTGAGACCATCGATGACCTACACAGCGCACCCGCCATTATGGAAGCATTGTTCGACAACCCCGTCTACCGCGACTACCTGAAGCATCGCGGAGATCGCCAGCAGATCATGCTCGGTTATTCCGACAGCAACAAAGATGGCGGCTATCTCGCCTCGAATTGGAGTCTGTATACCGCACAGCGCGCGCTCTCACAGGTCTGCCGTGCGCGCGGCATCGAGCTGGAGCTGTTTCATGGGCGCGGCGGCAGCATCGGGCGCGGTGGAGGACCCACCAACCGCGCCATCCTCTCACAGCCCGCACAAACGCTCGACGGACGACTGAAGATCACCGAGCAGGGCGAAGTCATCGCCTATCGCTACGCCAACAAGGACATCGGACGCCGCCACTTGCAGCAGGTGCTAAATGCCGCCCTGCTGGCGCTCGGTGCGCCAAGCAAGGCACCTGTGCAGGAAGTCTGGCTGACGACCATGGAGGCGCTTGCAGAACACGGGCGGCGCACTTACCGCGACTTCGTCTATGAAACGCCGGGGTTTGCCGAGTACTGGCAGCAGGCGACCCCAATCCACGAGCTGTCCAAAATGCCGATTGGCTCGCGCCCGGCGAAGCGCAAGGCAGGCGGCTTTGCGGAAGTCCGCGCGATCCCCTGGATGTTCTCGTGGACGCAAAGCCGCGCCATCATTCCCAGTTGGTATGGCGTTGGTTCCGCACTCAACAGCATCGCCAAGGAAAACCCCCAAGGCGTAGCGCTGCTTCAGACCATGTACAAGGAGTGGTCATTCTTTCAGACGCTGATCGACAACTGCCAGTTGGATGTCGCCAAAGCCGACATGGGAATTGCCGCGCTCTATGCATCGCTCGTGAGCGACGTAACGCTGCGTGAGACCATCTTCAGCCAGATGCAGGCGGAACATGCCCTGACCTGTGACCTGATCTGCCGCATCACTGGTCAGAGCGATGTGCTGGAGCACAGCCCGGTCATGCGCCGCTCGATTGACCGACGCAACCCGTATGTCGATCCGCTGAACTACATCCAGGTCGCGCTGCTGCGCACACTGCGGGTGCTGTCACCGGACTCGCCGGAACACCAGCGCGTCCTGGATGCCGTGCTGACGACCGTCAACGGCATTGCCGCGGGGATGAAGACGACGGGTTAAACAACCGTCTGGCGTGTATGAGCGCTGATCAGGTGCGGATAATCCTCCTCGACGACCAGGTCTTCGAGGAGCATCCCGCCGTTTTGCGTCTCCAGCAGCACGACAACATGGTGTTTGTCGTGCGCCACCAACTGGTGCACGCGCACCTTTCCCTCGCCGCGAAACTGCTCGCGCATCTCCGCTAGCCGCAGCGCAATCGGAATCACGTCCAGCGCGCCCGGCGTGTAATGCGCCTTCATGTATGCGCGGATACGTTGGAAGTCGCCCTTGTTGTAAAGGGTCGCCAGCGCAATCAGACGCATACCCGCGTGGCTGCGCGCCAGGATGTCTTTATCGCTCAATAATTCGTCTCCACGTCCAGAACGCCGCGCTCCTTGGCAAGGCGCATAGACCAAATGAATACCACGACGGACAGCACCGCGAAGACAACCGCCATGCCTGCCAGGATAGCGAGCAGGGTCTCCGTATTCAGACTGCTGATCGCCTGGAAAGCAACGGGCTGCGGGATCAAAGCGCGCCTCGCCAGTTCGAGCCAGTAGGTCGAGGGAAGCAAATAGCCGAGGGGTCGTAGAACTTCTGGCAGCAGCTCGATAGGAAAGACCGCGCCCGTCAGCAGATAGAAGACGCCATTCAGGGTATCCCCAACGGAAAACGCCTGCCGCGTAATCTGATAGGTATAGGAGCCGATGATGACGCCAAGCGCAGCCATCGCAATCAAGCCGAGCAGTGTGCTCACGATCAACAAGGGAAAGTCAATCGCGCTCCAGGTCACGGGCAAGCGGAACACCAGCACGCCGAGCGGGATGGTGATCGACACCGAGAGCACGCTGACCGCGAAGCGGGCAATCCCACGACCGAGCAGATATGCGTAGCTGTTCACAGGGGCAGTGTAAATCTGCTTGGCAACCCGGTAGTGTTCGCGGTCTTCGATGACGACCCAACTGACGCCGACCACGATCTGCCCCGCGAGCAGATAAAGCGCGCCTCCCAGGTAGACATAGGCGAAGAAGGGCGTGCCGAGGATGTCCTGGGCAATGACGCTGTACATGACGACCAGAATCGTCAGCGAAGCGACCGGTCGCGCAATGAAATAGGTGATGAAGACAATGGGGTTCGCCCAATTGGTCTCGATCTGCCATCCCAACCACAGTCCGGACAGCAAACTGCGCAGCGCCGGGCTTCGGCGGACTGCGGGAGATGCGAAGATGCGGCTCATCATCGCCATGTCAGCGCCTCCGCTCGATAAGCCGACCATCGCGTCTCCCGATCTCCTCCAGCTTACGTAGAGAATACCAAGCCAGAGCGAGCAGGATGACTGCCAGGAAACACAGGAGAATCAGCTCTGTTTCGACAGGCAGGAAACCGATGTTGGATTGCGTACTGAAGATGATCTGACGAATGGCATCCATCCCCAGCGTGAGTGGGATGACGGATGCAAAAGTCGCCACCCAGAAGCCGAGCGCACTGACCGGAAAGTAGAAGCCTGAAACAAGATAGATCGGTTCTTGCAGCAGGTTCGCCAGATGCCATGCTTCACGCCCTGATGCGAGAAACACGGACGCGAAGATCATCCCCAAACCGTACAGTGCCGCCATCGTCACCAGGAAGACCAGGATCAGCAGTGGAAGACTGGACACCTGATAGCTGATGTTAAACAGCAGCGATGCGACCACAATCACGGTCACAGCACGGACGCTCGCCATGAAGATGCCGCCCACCGCCATCCCGACCAGGATTGCCATCAACGGACCCGGAGAGAGCACATACAATTCCAGATTGCCGCCATCTTTGTCCCAGTACAACTGACTGCCCATCGCCCACAGCACATTGAGCCAGAAAGCGGTCATCGCCCCGCCCAGTACTGCAAAGCCCGCGAATTCCGGCGGCGCACCGGCTGCACGGTAGACAAAAACGAACCCGGCGGTTGTACCGAGCGGGACGACCGTCTCGAAAAACAGCCAGTCCTTTTCGCGCCAGGCGCCCACGATGCGCGGATAGGCGCGCGCCCACAGGATACGCCAGAACAAGGTGATGCCGGTCGCTTTCCTGGCGCGTGTGCTCATGCTTCAACTCCGGCAGCCTCGGTCAGCCGACGCCCAACAAGCTGGATGAAGACATCTTCCAGCGTGGGTTCACGTTTCTCCAGCGAGACCAATCCCGCCCCACGTCTGCTCAGATGCGCCAGCACACCGGGCAGCGCATCTTCGCCCGTGAGCGCCATCGTCAGTTCGACATGCGCATCATGATCCGTCACGGCGAGTCGCTGAACGCCAGGCACGTCTTCGATGCGATCACCCTCGACAGGCTTGCCCAAAGGTGCGACCTTGAGGACGAACATTGCCTCATCCTGAACGCGCTTCTTCAGCCCGGCAGGGGTATCTTCGACCAGCAGTTTGCCGCTGTCGATGATCGCCAGGCGGTCGCACAGTTCATCCGCCTCCGCCATGTAATGTGTCGTCAGCAGGATCGTGCGGTCTGGATTTTGGCGCAACCAGCGCTTGACGAACTCGCGCACATCCCGCGCCGCCGTCACGTCCAGACCCAGCGTCGGCTCATCCAGGAAGATGATGTCCGGGTCACTGATGAAGCCGCGAATGAAGTTCATCTTCTGGCGAAGCCCGGTCGAGAGATCGGCGATCTTTGTACGGCGGCGGTCGGCGATGCCGACGACTTCCAGCATTTCGTCGATACGCCGCTTGGCATCCGCGTTCTCCAGACCGTAGAAGCGCGCGAACATCCACAGGTTTTCCTCGACGGTCAGCAGCCCAAAACCGCTCGTCTCGCCGCCGCTGACCATGCTGATTCGCCGCCGGATCTCCGTGACATCCTTCGTCACGTCCAAACCATCCACCAGCGCCCTACCGCTGCTCGGCAGCAGAAGCGTCGAGAGAATCTTAATGAGAGTCGTCTTCCCCGCGCCGTTCGGTCCCAGCAGACCAAACAGCCCGCCGCGCGCTACCTGTAAACTGACGCCGCCGAGCGCGACGCGCTCGGCAGGATCATCCTTGCGCTTGGGTCCGCGAATCTTGTAGATGCGCTTGAGGTCATAGGTTTCGATGGCGTAGTTTGCCGTCACAGGCTTGTCCCCGATGGCGTGGTTGCTGTCCACTTGATGCCGAGTATGGCACAGAGTGTGACAGTTCAGCAAGCCGCAACATGAAGTAATGAGGGTTCACGGAGGTGCGAAAGCATTCTCAACCGTCCTCAAGGCGCTTCCTCGTGCGCAAAGTCGTGGTATAAAAAGTATTCTCATTGACGATGGGCGGTGTGTTCGCTACATTCGCGGCGTGAATCCATGTCTACACCGGAAATGTCGCCATGCCCTTACTGCTCGGAATCGACCTCGGCACCTCCAGCGTCAAAGCCGTCCTTTTTGACCCAGACACCTCGCAGACGCTTGCCGTTGCCGGCGAGGAATACCCCATCCACAAACCGCAGCCCGACCGCGCCGAACAGTACCCGTCCGAATGGGCAGCGGCGACCGACAACGTGATCGCGCAGGTGATCGCGCAAAGCGGTCGTGATGACATCGCGGGTATCGGCTTCAGCGGGCAGATGCATGGCGTGAGCCTTTACAGCCCGAAGCGCGGATTCGTCCGCCCGTCGATCATCTGGGCAGATCAGCGCATGGCGCATGAAGTCGATGAGATCGTCGCGCTGGTCGGTGCGGATGAGCACGCACGCATCTGCGGCACGCTGCCCGCCGCCGGTTTCACCGCCCCGACGCTGTTGTGGCTGAAGAAACATCAGCCGCAAGTGCTGGAAGGCGATGTCACGCTGCTGTTTCCGAAGGATGCCGTGCGTCTGCACCTGGGCGGCGAGATCTGCACCGATTACAGCGACGCGGCGGGCAGCGGCATGTACAACGTGAGCGCCAAGACCTGGGCGCAGCCGATTATCGACGGTGCGGGCTTCCCTCAGGCGATCTTCCCGCGCGTCCACGAGTCGAGCGCGCAGGTGGGCGAGACGCGGGCGGTCGGCACGCTCAAGGCGGGCGTACCGCTCTACGCGGGCAGCGCCGACCAACCCGCGCAAGCCGTCGCCAACGGCTTGATCGCGCCAGGGCTGGCATCCGTCTCGGTCGGCAGCGGTGGACAGGTTTGCGTCCCGGTCGTGCGCGCGGCGGATGGCACACTGGCGACCGACCGCCGCCTGCATGTCTTCAACCACGCGGTGCCGGAGACTTACTATGTCCTCGGTGCGATCCTCTCGGCGGGTTTGTCGCTGCGCTGGCTGCGCGACCTGCTCGGCATGCGGAGCGACACGAACGCCTATCCCACCCTCAGCCAGGAAGCCGCCGCCGTGCCGACCGGAGCCGAGGGCTTGATCTTCCTGCCCTATCTGACAGGCGAACGCACCCCGCACATGGATGCCCGCGCACGCGGCGCATTCATCGGCTTGACGCCCGCCCATACGCGGGGGCATCTGGCGCGTGCGATCATGGAGGGCGTCTGCTTCGCCATGCGCCAGTCACTGGAGATCGCGCTGTCGCTCGGCGGACAGGCGGAGTCGGTCATCGGCGCAGGCGGGGCGATGGACAGCGACCTCTGGCGGCAGATCATGACGGACATCCTCGGCTTACCGCTGCAAAAGCCGCTGCTCAGTGAGCAGGCAGGCGTCGGCGCGGCGTTAATCGCAGGCGTCGGCGCGGGCATTTACAGCAGCTTCGCCGATGCCAAGGCGCGCGTCACCCGCTACAGCGCACCCTCGCTGCCGGACGCCGCACGCCACGCCTTCTACAACGAACGCTACGCCCAGTTTGTCAGCCTGTACCCGACGCTCAAAGAAGACATGCACCGGTTGTCATCGTAGGGGCAGCCCCTACGGGTTGTACGACTGGATGCGCTTGTCGGTCTGCCGCTGCGCCAGGCGCGCCATGCTGGCACGCACCTGCGCGATGATCTCCGCCTTGTCGAGCGTCAGCAGGACGCGGTCGCGCATCACCACCTTGCCATTCACGATCACCGTCTGCACATCCGACGGCTGCACGTTGTAGACCAGGCTTGCCGTCACGCTGTGCAGCGGTTGATGATGCACACCGTTCAAATCGACCACGATCACATCTGCCAGATACCCCGGCTCAACAGCTCCCAGGTCATCCGCCAGACCAAAGACACGCGCGCTTTCGCGGGTGGCAATATGCAGCGCCTGCGGGATCGGCATGACTTCGGGCGTTTTGGCGCGGTCTTTCTGCATCATCGCCAGCAGCCGCAGCGATTCCCACAGATTCATGGTGTTGTTGCTGACCGCCCCATCGGTCGCCAGCCCGACGGGGATGCCCGCCGCGCGGAACGCAAGCACGGGCGCGATGTCCATCGCCAGCTTAAGGTATGTCTTCGGCGCGTGGGCGATACCGGTCGGAACCTTCGCCAGCAGTTCGATGTCCTGCGGCAGCGCCCCGCAGACATGCGCCAGGATCGTCGGCACATCCAGGATGCCAGCATCCCGAATCACCTCAATCGGCGTCTTGCCGCGTTTGGCGAGGCTTGCCGTCGTCTGCCCCATCTCCTCGCTGACGTGGATGTGTATGCCGACGCCCAGCTTACGCGCCATCTCGGCGCTGGCGCGCAGAAAGTCGTCATCGCAGGTGTACGGCGCGTGCGGGGCAAGCCAGGTACGGATGCGCCCTTCAGCGCTGCTTTGCCACTTGCGCACGAATTCCGCCGTGCGGTCGATCATACCGGTGCCCTGGCTGCCAAAGATCGCCCACGCCAGCAGCCCGCGCGTGCCCGCCTTTTCGACCGCCTGCGCCGCTTCGTCCATGTAGAAATAGTGATCGGCGACCGAGGTGACACCGCTTTCGATCATCTCCGCCAAGCCAAGCTGCATCCCCCAGTAGACATCTTCCGCCTGAAGGTTGCTTTCCAGGGGCCAGATGAAGTCATTGAACCATTTGTCGATGGTCACATCCTCCGCCAGCCCGCGAAAGATCACCATCGGCACATGGGCGTGTGTATTGATCATGCCGGGCATGACCAGCTTATCGGTCGCGTCGATGACTGTGCGAAAATGCGATGAGTCCGTCTGCCCCGTCGGCAGCACCGCTTCGATGCGCTGCCCGCCGATCAGCACATCATGTTCGCGCAGGACGCTTGCGCGCTGCCCATCCGGATCAATGTTCAGAACCATCGCGTTTTGCAGCAGAATATCGGACATCGCGCATTTCCTCCGTGGGCGGCATTGTGGGCGCGATTTTAGCCCGATGTGAAGGTCGAACCAAAACCCACCCAGTGGACTCACATGGATTGTGGCATTTGCTGCATAATGGTGATGTTCGCCACCGGGAGTCCCCATCTTGCAAACTGATCGTCAGCATTTGCGCCACAATTTCGTGGTCAACGTCATGGACGGCGCGTTCTTCGGCATCGCACTCGGCATCGCCTCATTCTACAGTGTCGTCCCGCTCTTCGTCGCCACGCTCACCAACTCGAATGTCCTGATCGGCTTATCGTCGCAGCTTCATTGGATCGGCTGGCAGTTCCCGCAGCTCCTGACGGCGAATCGTGTGGCTGGGCTGACGCGCTATAAGCCGATGGCGCTGCTCATGACGATTCATGAGCGCCTGCCATTTTTCGGGCTGGCGATTGTCGCCCTGCTCGTCCCGATCATCCCGCGCGAGCTGGCGCTCATCCTGACTTTGCTCCTGCTGACGTGGCAAGGGCTGGGTGGTGGACTGACGGCGACCGCCTGGCAGAGCATGATCAACAAGATCATGCCTGGAAGCCTGCGCGGCACCTTTTATGGGATGCAATCTGCCGCCGCCAACCTGATGGCAGCAGGCAGCGCGGTCGCGGCGGGTGTGCTGCTCAAAGCGGTCGAGTCGCCCTTTAACTTCGCACTCTGCTTCTTCCTCGCCAGCCTGGCGATGTTGGCATCCGGCGGCTTCCTTGCCTGGACGCGCGAGGAGGAGCATCCGCCAGGAGACATCGAACCCTCGCCGCATCTGGCGGCACTGGTCGCGCGCCTGAAGCTGATCATGATGCAGGATCGCAATTTCTCGTGGTTCGTGGTCGCGCGCATGCTCTTGAATGGTGCGGATATGGCGCGCGCATTTTTCGTCATCTATGCCGTGCGTCAGTTTGGCGCAGGCGAAGAGTTCATTGGCATCATCACAGGCATCTCAATGCTGGCGCAGACGGTCGCCAACCCGCTTCTTGGCTGGCTGGGTGACCGCTTCAGCCATCGGATGATCCTGGCGGGCGGCATTCTCGTCCTGCTCAGCAGTATCGCGGCGGCGTTGGCTGCGACTTCGCTGCCCTGGTTCTATCTCATCACAGCACTCTCTGGGGTATCGGTTGCCGCCTTATGGACGACCGTCATCGCGATGAGCGCAGAGTTCGGCACGGACGCCGAGCGCCCCTACTACCTCGGCTTGGGCAATACGCTCGTCGCACCTGCCACGTTGATCGCGCCGCTCGTGGGCGGAGCACTGGCGGATACCGTCGGCTACGGGGCAACATTCGTCACTGCGGCGGTCTTCGGCGTGGCAGCAGTCGCTGTCCTTTTGTTCAAGGTTCGCGAGCCGCGCCACATCCAACCCCTGCGCGAAACCCTCACAGTGGCGCATGGCGGGACAGACTGACGCACCTATACACCCACCCGTTGTCTGCTATAATGACCAGACGAAGCAGACATATCACCACAATCTGCACTGCCCTGTCGCCTCTGACAGGGCTTTTTGACTACCAGGAGTATGAATGAGCAATCCATTTGCTGCTCTCGGCTTGCGCGATGACCTCGTCCGCGCAGTAGTAGAGCTTGGGTTTGAACAACCCACCGACATCCAGAGCGACGCAATTCCGCCGCTGCTGGAAGGGCGCGACGTATTGGGACAAGCGCAAACGGGGACTGGCAAGACGGCGGCGTTCGGGCTGCCGCTGTTTGAACGAATCGATTTGAGCCGGAACGTGGTCCAGGCGGTGATCCTTGCGCCAACACGCGAACTCGCGCTCCAGGTTGCCGAGTCGATTCAGCTTTATGGCAAGTATGGCGGCGTGCGGGTTGCGCCGATCTATGGTGGCGCATCCTACGGCAAGCAGCTCCGCGCGCTGCGCGATGGCGCGCACGTCGTCGTCGGCACGCCAGGGCGCGTCATCGACCTGCTTGAACGCGGCGCGCTCGATCTCAGCACCGTCCGCTACGTCGTCCTCGACGAAGCAGACCGGATGCTCGACATGGGCTTCATCGAAGCTGTCGAGACGATCCTGAAAGGCACCCCGGAAGACCGCCAGACTGCGCTCTTTTCCGCCACCTTCCCCAACGATGTCGTGCGCATTTCGCGCCAGTACATGCGCGACCCGATCACGATCAAGATCGCCCGCAAGACGCTGACGGTCGAAAAGACCGAGCAGCGCTACTACCTCATCTATGGCGAAGACAAGCTTGCAGGGTTGATGCGCCTGATGGAAGTCGAAGATGTCAAAAGCGCGCTCATCTTCACCCGCACCAAGATCGGCGCGGCAGAACTCGCCGAGACGCTGATCGCGCGCGGCTACCCCGTCGAAGCCATTCACGGCGACATGGCACAGGAAGCGCGCGAGACCGTCATGCGCCGTTTCCGTCAGGGGCTTGTCACCTCGCTCGTCGCAACCGACGTGATGGCGCGGGGCTTGGATATCGAGAGCGTTTCCCATGTCTTCAACTTCGACATCCCCAACGATGCCGAAGACTACGTGCACCGCATCGGGCGCACCGGGCGCGCCGGACGCGAAGGCGTAGCGATTACGCTCGTCACCCCGCGCGAACGCCATCTTATCCGCAGTATCGAGCAGTTCACCAAGCAAGTGTTGCAGCGCGGTGTGCTGCCGACGCGCGATGATGTCCATGCCGTACGCGATTCGCGCTTCGTCGGCATTGTCCAGCACACGCTCGACGAAGAGTCGCTCGACCGCGAACGTGCCAGCGTCAGTCAGATGATCGAAGCGGGCTATTCGCCAGAAGACATCGCCGCAGCCGCCATGAAGCTGGCACGGCAGATCGAGTCACTGCGCCCCATCGAAGACGTGCGCGAGCTGCCAGAGCGCAGCGAACGTTCGCGCGATGATTTCGACCGCCGCGACCGCGATGATCGGTTTGAGCGAGGACGCGGACGCAGTCGCACCGGGCGCGAAACCGGCATGGTCCGCCTGATGCTCGATCTCGGTCGCGCCGACGGCATCCAGCCCGGCGACATCGTCGGCGCGGTTGCCAGCGAGGCAAACATCTCCGGCAAAGCGATTGGCGCGATTGACATCGGCGGACGCAACACCTATTTCGATGTCCGCGAAGACTCAGCGGAGAAAGTCCTGATGGCGGCGGCGCGGCTTTACCTGCGCGGCAAGTGGGCAAAAGTCACTATCGCCCGCGAGGAAGGCGGCGCCCCGCGCGATGACGACTCTCGTCCGCCGCGCAGGTTTGACAACCGTCCGCCCCGCCGCGAACGCACGCGCAGCTAGGGTTTTGTATGAGCAGGGGCGCAGTGTACTGCGCCCCTGCTCGTTCATGATGCGGGTGTCGGTTCTACAGTTGGCTGCTCTTGCGTCACTTCCGGCGTCGGCAGCACGACCTCGATGATCGGCACGCTCTCGACTGCCCCGTACACCTCGCCCAGGAATGCCGCGACCCAGCCCTCGCCCTCGTTATAGCTGATGCGCCACCACGAATTATCCGCCAGTCGCCCGGTCACGGGCAGCGCATCGCCAATGCGCAGCGTCCCTAGCACCTGGGTTCCTTCGGTCGATGGGAGGCTGCGCACCCGCGCGTTATCGGTACTGTAGAAACTCACGCCCGTTGGCGAAATCTCGATCAACTGTGCGATCTGCCTGTCGCCGAGGACAACCGCTTCCGGCGTCGCCAGGTCAGGTGGGCGCTCGGTCGACTCAAACGTCAGATATTCCAACTGCGCAAGAGCGTCGCTGTCGCTCACCTGCTCGACCAGGATCAACGGGCTGCCGCCAATATCGACCGACCTGCGATCTTCGAGAAAGCGCTGGCGCGGCATCGTCGCGGCAGGCAGCGTCAAGAGATAGCTCCCCTCTTCAGCGCGGATCGTCTGCCCACCTTCAATCCCGTACACATACAAGGCTGCCGCTTCGTTGAGCGCCGGCAGGGCGAATTCCAACGGTTCCTCGTCTGTGTTCCAGACGATGACGACGCGTTCATCCCTTTCCGGACGGGTGAACGTGATCAAAATCGCATTGTCCTCGCGCACATCGTCGATAATTCCGCGACGGCTGAATGGCTGCGAGAACACCTCTGCCAGCAGCGCGAAGGCGGACGCGACCGGGCGCGCGCTGTCCGGTTGTGGATGCTGCGAGAAGCAGATCGCGTTGTCGGGGTTGCGAAAGATACCGAAGACATCGCCCGCGCAGATTTCACCCGGACGGCAGACGCCTTCGGACGCGCTCGGCGCGAAGTCCGTGCCGGGCGGCTGGTTACCACAATCATCATAAAGCTGGTGATAAATGATCACCTGCGCGCCCTCCGCCCAGGCATAGACCGCGCTCTGAATCATGAACGCCGCCTGTTCATCAGCCGTCGCCAGGAGCGCGCGTGCGTCCGGGTCGTCTTGCGCCCATAAAGGTCCCGGATAATCATCCCAGATCGGGACGCCGGTCTCCGTAATCCAGATCGGCTTCTCAATGCCGAACTCGACCAGCGTCTGACGTGCGACCAGCGTCAGCCAGCCACTGCGCCACGAGTCACCATAATTATGCACGGCGACCGCATCCATGTACCAGTTGTAGCGCTCAGGTTCAGGCTCGTCCTGGTAAATCGACAGGATTTGCGCAAGGTAGTTTTCCTGTGTGGGGTACAGCAGCCCGCCAACCATCACCGTCGCTTCCGGGTCGAGCGTTTCGATCACCAGATACGCCGTCTTGAGCAGGCGCGAATAGTCAAAAACGGTGCCGCTCCAGAAGAACTCGTAATCCGGTTCATTCCAGATTTCCCAGACGCGCACTCCTACACCTTCCGCCCAATCTTCAGAGCGCGCCAGTGTCCCGCCGGGGCGATAACGCTCGACCGCCACCTGGACAAACATCGCCCAGGGGTTATTGGGGTTCGCTGCTTTACCAGGGGCGGGCGTATCACTGCCGTCGGCGAAGATCGGCTGCATCAAGCCGCGCATGATCTCGCCCTCGCGCTGGTGCTGCGGGATACCCAGCAGGATGACGTTGAGCTGCAAGTCATAACCCAGGTCTTCCCTGACAAGGTCATCGTAGGCGTCCCACTCGAAATCCCCGTTCGGTTGTTCGACACGATCCCAGTAGAGGGGCCAGCGGTTCCACCCTGCGCCGAGTTCGAGCGCGCGCGCATAACGCTCCTCCGAACGCGGGACATCGACCGAGCTGATATGGGCGATGCCCAGGCGATCGGCACTGGCGAAAACCGGCTCGGACTGCGCGTAGGAAAATGTGTTCAGGCAGAAGAGGGACAGCAGGGCAAACAATGTGAAAAAACGTCTCGTCAGCATGGGTGTTCACGTTGGAATAATGCGGCTCAACGTCCGCATTATAGACGCATCAATCAGATTTCCGCGATTAAGAATGGGCTTTCGCCTGCTCCAATCGAATGCATATTCACTTCCGCTCGAAGCGCGTCCCCAGCGCCGCTGGCGGGTCACTCCGCAGGATGCCACGCAGCGGCTTTTGCAGCGGGCGCGGCAGCACTTGCAAGAGTCGTTCCAGCGCGCCGCTGCTGACCAGCAGCAGTGTGATGATCATCAGCACCCAGGGTGCAGCATTCAGGAGCGTAATGTTGATCTCGATACCCGGTGTGCGCTGAATGACCGACGCCAGCGACCGCAGCCCGGCGAACAGGTAAGCGCCAATCAGGACGCGGAAAGGATGCCAACCCCCGAAAATGACAATAGCGAGCGCGATCCAGCCATCCCCGCCCATCGCAGGCGGAACCGTCCAGCCCGCTCGCACATTCAGTGAGTAAGCCGCGCCCGCCAAGCCGACCACCGCTCCGCCCAGCGCCGTGTAAAGATAGCGCAGGCGGTTGACCGGAATACCGCGCGCGAATGCCGCCTCGGGGCGTTCGCCGACCGCACGCAGGCTCAGACCCTGGCGCGTACGGAAGAATAACCACCATGTCCCGAACACGAGCAAATAGCTGACGTAGGCAAAGCCACTCTGCTGAAAGAAGATTTCGCCAATGACTGGAATATTTGCGAGCAGAGGCAGGTCGGTCGGCAGAATTTGCGGACCAGGAATGCGCGCGTAATTCGTGCCCAGGAAGACTGCCAGGTCGGTGCCCAGCAGCGTCAGCACGAAGCCCACCGCCACCTGATCCTGCCGCAGCGATATCGACGAGAAAGCGATCAGCAGCGCGACAAGCGCCCCTACGACCATCGCGCCGATTGCCCCGATGATGACCGATAGCCCCGCCGCTTCCGGCGCAGTCATGCCTGCACTCGTGATCAGGATCTGCTGCGCCGAATACGCGACGACGAAACCGCTCATCGCCGAAAGCACAATGCTGCCATCCAATGACAGATTGACGATACCGGCACGTTCGGTGATCGTCTCGCCCATCGCCGCGATGACGAGCGGAGTCGCGTTGGTGACGATTCCCGCTAATGTGCTGATCAATGGGTCACTCATGTGCCACCTCCGGTCTTGTCGCCGTCCGCGACGGCTGTGAAGAAGTCGCCTGGAAGCGCTCGCTGGCACCCTTGAACAGCAGCGCGGTCAAGACCAGGATGCCCTGCACCACCCCCACCAGTGCTACGTCCAGGCGCAGCGCGACCTTGAGCTGCGCGCTGCCGCCCAGTAGCGCGCTGAACACGAACGTGATGAACGGCACGAGGAGCACGCGGTTTTCCGCCAGGAGCGCCACCAAAATCGCCAGAAAACCGATACCGCCGCTCACCAGTGGGCGCAGACTCTGGAAAACCACCAACGCTCGAAAAGCCCCCGCCACCCCCGCCAGCATTCCACAAACGATGAATGCGGTGATGACTGTGCGATTCGTCGGAACCCCCATCAACAGGGCAGACCGGGGATTCTTGCCCGTCGCTTTAAGCTGCAAGCCCCAGCGCGTCCCGCGCAGCGCCAGATACACCACGATGAGCGCCACGACAACGCCGATCAGCATCAGCGGGCTGATGCGAAAATCGTCAGACAGTCGTGGCAGCAGCGCCTCAGGTGGGAACGGCGGCGATGAGCGCACGCTGCCCCCTTCAGGGGGCTGCCAGGGACCGGTGATCATGTAGAGTGTGGCGAGGTTTGCGATCTGGTTGAGCGCAACGCCGCCGAAGATTTCGTTGACGCCCAGGCGCGCCTTCAGAATACCCACCAACGCGCCCCACAACCCTCCGCCAACCATCGCCGCGACGATTTGGGCTGCGATCAGCAGGGGTGCTGGAAGATCCCAGGACAACGCGACAGCGCTGGCAAAGATCGCCCCGATGGTGATCTGACCATCCACTCCAATGTTCCACAACCCCGCCGTGAACGTGATGATCAAGCCAATGCTGGCAAAAGTCAGCGGAATCCAGAAATTGACGACATTGGCGAACGCACCCAGATCCCTGAAGGAGCCGCGCAGCAGTTCGGTCGCCGCATTGAGCGGGTTAACGCCCGCAAGGGAGACCAGCAATGCAGTCACCAGCAGCGAAATCGCAACTGGAATCAGCGCTTTTCCAAATCGTGTCATCAGGCGCTGTGGGTTCATGCCGTCACCTCGTCAAAGTGTCCGCCGATCAAACGCCCCAGCATCTCGACGCTCGTCCGCTGCGGATGCACATCGGCGATCTCGGTGGACTTGCCCGCGTAGAAAACGAGGATGCGGTCGCTGTACGTGACCAGCTCCTCCAGGTCGGGCGATGCAAAAAGAACTGCCGCACCTTTGTCGCGCCGTTCCAGAAGCTGCTGCCAAATCCAGCGCGCCGAGTCCACGTCCAGTCCGCGCGTGGGCTGTTCGAGCACCAACAGCGTAGGCTGCTCCGGCGTCAGTGCCATTAACATACGCTGCTGGTTTCCCCCTGAAAGCTGCTGAATCTGGCTTTCTGGCTGCCCGCGCACGTTGTAACGTTCGAGGAGTTGCGCCGTGAGTGCCCGCGCGCGCTCCCAACTGACGACTGCGCCCGTCTCGGTCGAAAGCGCGATGTGCTCGGTCAGGGTTAGCCCGGCGACCAACCCCTCTTCCAACCGTCCTGCCGCCGCAAAAGCAACGCCCGCTGCCAGAAACTGGCGGTAAGACTCACCCGTCATGTCCAAGCCATTCAGCCAGATTTGCCCACTCGAAAGCCTGACCAGACCCGCACAGGCGCGCAGCAGCAGCTCCTGTCCGCTGCCATCCAGCCCCGCCAAGCCGACGATTTCGCCCGCTCGCAGCGTCAGCGACAGCGCCTCGACCGTAAGGCGTTTGCTGCGCAGTGTCGCATGGACTATCTTGAGCGCAGGGGATGCGCCACTCAAATCACTGCGTGGGCGTTCAGCGGGCGAAAGCGCCTGCCCGAACATCATCTCCACCAGTTGACGGGTCGTGGCAGGCAGCACCTGCGCGCCGACAAGCTTGCCCGCCCGCAAGACCGCCACCTCATCGCACAGGGCGATGACGTCTTCCAGCTTGTGGGAGACCAGCAGAACGGTCATCCCATCTTCGCGTGCGAGTTGTTTCAGTGCATCAAACAGGGTCTGCTTCTGTTCGGCGGAAATGCCGGTCGTCGGCTCATCCAGGATCAACGCCTTGACGCCCAACGCCAGGAGCCGCGCGATTTCTAACTGCTGCCGCCCGCCAATGCTGACCTGCGTGATCGGCAGTTCCGGGTCGATTTCAAAGCCAAAGCGTTCGCAGACCCGTGCCAGTTCTGCCTGTGCAGCTTTGCCGCGCAAACCACGCGCGCTCAGGGGTCCAAAAATGAAGTTTTCCAGGGCGCTGAACGCCCCCACGTCGAGCGGGTCTTGCTGAAGCATGCCCACACCCGCGCGCAGTGCTGCCTGCGGTGTCCGGTAATCAACCAATTGCCCATCAAAGCGAATTTCGCCTTCATCAGCCGGCTGATACCCCGACAGGATTTTCATCAGGGTGGATTTGCCCGCGCCGTTCTCGCCCAGAATGCCGTAAATCCGTCCACCCTTAAAGGTGATATTGATGTCATTATTCGCATGAACTGCGCCAAAACGCTTTTCGATATGTCGAAGCTCAATATTCATAGCGCTGCAATGCCCCCAACGTCGCTGAGTATAGCGCCAATAAAAGAAGGGTGCTGTTGTATCTGGCAGCACCCTTCTCCTTCTAAGTGAGCCTGGGCACCATTGACCCAGAGGCTGTCGACTTAGCTCTCACTGGCACCCACGATACCTTCGAGGAGTTGTTCCGAGTACCACACGCTGGGTGCTTCACCCAGCGGTGCGATGTACGGCAGATTGGCACCTTCTTCGGCAAGCACGGTTCCATCCTGGTAAGCAAGCGGACCCGTCCAGAGATAAATGCCTTCCGGGTTTTCTTCCGCGTAGGCTGCCGCATCGGCGATGAAGCTCTCAAGGGCAGCAGCATTCTCTTCAGTCAGACCAGGACCGGTCATGAAGCCAATGCCGGTGGTGTCCTGATTGTTCAGGTCGCTCCAATCAGGATTGGTCAGCAACCAGTCCTGCTCCCATGTTCCTGCCTGAGCCGCACCAATCAGATCCGAATAGACGGGTCCCCAATGGAAGTACGGAACACCGAGGCAGACATCTGGGCTGATGTCGCACGCACCCATGAAGTCATAGGGGACTGCCCACACCGTGTCGCCCTGCGCCGCACGCTGACCGACCACCGTGATCGCCTCCGTCGTATCGATGCCGGAGATGAGCACATCGGCACCATTGTTCAAGAGCGTATTGGCTTCTTCGGTCGGGTCGAGCGTCACGCCCGGAATGTTGAACCAGAAGCCGATCCAGGTCACCGTGAAGACCAGATCGTCGGGGTTCATCCCACGCGCTTCGTAGCAGTGGCGCGCGCCAAGATAAGCCGAGTTGACGAGACGGCGAGTCTCGAAGTTGATCAACGGACCCAGGTAGCCAATGCTGCCGGTTTCGGTCTGGAGCGCAGCCGCGCAGCCAGCCATGATCTTGCCCCACTCCATCGTCCCCATCACATTGCCGACGTTGGCGGGCGCAGTGCCCAGATAGGCATCATCGCCAGAAACATTGATGAAGGTCACATCGGGGTAATCGGCGGCGATACGCGAGGTATCCTCTTCATATTCGTCCGAAGCCGTGAAGACGAGCTGCGCACCCTGGTCGATCAGCGCGCTGACCGCCACATCAAAGGGCACATCCGGGTTCCCGGCGTTGATGTTTTCCTGGGGTTCCAGGAACGTCACGCCATCCAGCATCTCAGCGACGTACACGCCGCCTTCAAAGTGAGCCTGGCTCCATCCACCATCATTCTTGGGTCCAACCAGCACCATTCCGAACACAAATTCGTCCTGAGCAAAGGTCGGCAGTGCCAGAATCGCGCTCAAACAGAGCAAAGCGACCACAATAATGAGTTTACGCATCTCTACCCCCAAGGGAGAACAGAAAGCACTGAGACCTATTTTAGGTTGTCTTTGATCAAAAGGCGAGGAATCATCGCCAAAGACTCCCCTGTTTTCGTTGTATAGTTCGTGCAAAACCCTCATCGAAGCAGGACAAAAAACTCACGCTGCTGCGCAGAGTTTTCGTGTTATCGTGGGATAGGGGTATAATGCCTTAAGTGTTAGAAACGTATACTGCACGTTCTTGCTGAAGGGACACAGCAGACACCAATGTCTGAAATAAGCCTCCGCGATTACCTTGTCCGCCTCGATCAGCTCGCCCAAGCAGGTTCGGCTGACGAGGTCTTGTGGCACGCGCGGCACATCCTCCAGTATTACCCGAAGAATGTTGATGCGTACCGCTTTGTCGGACGGGCACTGGTCTCCCTGGGAAGATGGGATCAGGCAAATGCCACGCTGCGGCGCGTACTGAGCGTCCTGCCGAACGATAGAGCAAGCCACCTGCTGCTCAGCACCGCCTACGAGCGCCAGCATCGCATGGACGAGGCGATCTGGCATCTGGAACGTGCCTTCGAGCAAGACCCGAACGATACCTATCTCATCGACGAGCTTAAGCGTCTGTATCATGAGCATCGACACATCGCCAATCCGCGAATCCAGTTCACCACTGCCGCTGTAGCGCGTCAGAACATCCGCAGTCGCGACTTTGATCGTGCGATAGAAGCGCTGCGCGCGTCCCTCAAACGTACACCGCAGCGCGCCGATCTGCGCCTGCTGCTGGCAGAAGCGCTATGGCAGCGCGGCAATTCGCTTGATGCGGCGGAAACCGCGATGGATGTCCTCGAGACCTATCCCAACTGCCTGGAAGCCAACAAGATGCTGGCGACCCTCTGGTTATCGGAGCAGCGCCCCTCTGATGCGCGTCGCCACCTCAACAAGGTCGAAGCCGTCGATCCCTATCTGGCGATTGAACTTGTGCAAGGGCTGCCCGCAGATGACAACAGTTTCATGCTGCCAGAGCTGGATTATCAGCGTCGTATCCAGGCAGAGTTGGTTTCCGAACATCCTGACTGGCTTCAGAACATTGATCTTCCTGTCGGAGATGCCGACGAGAGCACTTCGCTTCCCAGCACATCGGGTCTCATCGAGCGTGGTTTCGCCGATTACGGGGGCGAGCTGCCTGAAAGCATGGCAGGTGATCCCTCAACACCAGTAGAGCAGGACTGGTTGAGCCATCTGGACTCTATCGAGATGAGTTACCAGCTCAACACCTCTGCGCTGCAATCGACAACCTCGCCGCTGGCAGACGATGACGCGGTCGCTGAGGACCAGCTTCCCGACTTGGGAGTGCCAACGGATGACGCCGACCAGGAGTTCGCTTTTGAGTGGGCAAATGATGAGGACATGGGTTCGCCCGAAGAATTTGAGCCTTCGATAGAGACTGACAACGTCCTGCCAGAGAACGCCGTTCATGAAGGCGAGTTTGAACTCGAAACCGAATATCATATCGAAGAAGACCCCTTCGAATGGATGAATGCTGAGACTCCGTCCGCCAATCCCGAGGAGTCGATGGCGCGCCCGGAGGCGGCAGAAGCGAAGACCGAAGACCCATTGGCATGGTTACGCAGCAGCGGCATTGAAGTCGTTGATAATCCCTCTACGACGGCGTCGATGCTCCAGGAACTCGAAGAGATCGTCTACGAAGACCCGGAAATCGCTTCCGAAGCAGACCCGCTGAACTGGCTCAACGACTACAGCACCGACAAACTTGCCGGCGGGCAAGAAGATGAAGGACTTACGCCAGCGCGCGATCATGGGCAGGACGACTCGACGCGAAAAACGGATGAAGTCAGCGGGGCTGCGCTTGAACCCCTTGAAGACGAGTTTCCTATGCCCGATCTGGACATGATCGTTGACGACTGGACACAGCAGCCTGCGACGCCCAATAACCCGTTCGTGGCACGCGCGGCACAAACCATGCCGCTCAACCTGGGGGCGGAACAGCGTAATCTGGGCGAGGACAACGACGATCTCACGAACTCGTTGGATGAATGGGAGATCAACGAGCGCCTTCTCAACGAGGCGCGTGGTCTGGAACCATTGACGACTGCTGCTCAGTCTTCCGCCATCCAGGACGATACGACAATTGCGGACGAATTCTCAGCGATCCTGGATGCAGTCCCGAACTCCCCCCCAACATCCCCCCTCCCCCCAATGAGCGACGAGGAATGGGATGCACTGGACAAAGCGATGACTTCTGAGCCATCTTCAAGCGAGGGAAAACTCATGTCCGATTCTCAGAAACCAGATCTTGAATGGGACGATGAAACTCCCAAGGAGAATGAGGAAGAATCGACCGGTGCCACCGGGATGCTGGATTGGCTCGACAAGAACAAGAATGCTGAACAAACATCCAGCCTTGACCAAAGTGGCGCGCCGGTATCGGAGGAATCTACGGGCACCACCGGGATTCTAAGCTGGCTGGCGCAGGGCGACAACCCGTCGTATGACGTGACGTCTGAACAGATCTCGACGTCCGAAGAGCCGACGGGTTCAACAGGCATCCTCAACTGGCTCTCACAGAATCGCCCAATGCCGCCGACTGTACCGTTGGGGCAGGAGGACGCCGAGCAGGAATTCTCGACTGCCGACCTCAACGTTCCGGAGACCCCAGCCTGGCTGGAAGATTTGGACGCTGAGAAACGTCTCGAATCCGCGCTCCAGGACGAGACCGGCGCGACCGATATTCTCGATTGGCTGGGCGACAATCAGGTTGTGCCCACGACCGAACCACTGGACGCTCAACCAGCGACAGGCGACATTCTGCCCCCAGATACATCGTGGCTGAATGAACTGTACGAAGACTCGCAGCCCGCCGAGGCGCAGCTTCCCAGTACGAGCGAGATCCTGTGGGATGAAGAACAGGATGCGCAGGCGCTGGTCGCGGACGGCGGACCGATCGGAGAATGGTTGGCGGCAGAGACACTGGACGAACTGCTGCCTGATCTTCCCCTGACCGAACCCTTCGGCAGCGAGGCAGACCTTGAAGCAAATGTGGGCACGGCTGAACTCGTCGGCACAGCGAATACGGCAATTCTGTCATCCGATGACAGCTTTGCAGCGTTGGCAGACTGGCTTCAGACCAGCGATCTGGATGATGCCAGCGACGGGTCAGACACAGGAGTCCTTCCGCTGGTCGAAGAGACGAACGAGGAAGCCTTTGCGCTGGACATGAGTGATCAGCCTGCGATGGGCGCTGCCGAGGCTGTTGCATCCGACTGGGCATTGTCAGAGCCGAATGTTTCGGACTGGACAGACGAGGAAACCCCGCTTGGCTTTGAACTTCTTATGGATGAACATCATCCGGAAGAACCCGCGTTTGAGGAACCGACTATCGCCGAGATCGAGCACGATGTTCCGATTGACACCCAATCAGAACACGATCTGCTTGCCGCTGAACCGCCCTTTGCAGGCGCAGCGTTGTCCGACGATCTGCAACCAGCGGCTGAATCCAGCGCGGAAGAATTCGTCAATTCGCTCCTCGACACCGGGGAAACCCAGTCAGTGCCTGATTGGATGACCGACGTCACGGGCAGCGCAACCCCTGCCGAGGCATTTGATGCCGAGCCTCTTGTCGCTGAAGTCCCCGAAACCGACGCGGAGCTGGATGCCGCCGTCTGGCTGGATGAAACGCCAGACGAGTCAGCGTCGCCCGAAGAAGCGCCGTCGTCCACTCCGGATTGGCTGCTGGATGCGGCGGCACCCGTCGCGGCGGCTGCGGTTGTCGCAGCCACTCTGTCCCCGTCAGACGACGAACAACCCGCACAAGCCTCCGAAGAGTTCTGGGATCTGGAAGTCCCGGAGAGCAACATGCCGGACGACGTGTTTGAGCCGGTCGCAGTCATTGAACCCGAGCAGGCTGACTGGCAGACGGCAGCAGACGACGCTGCGACGGACAACAAGTATTACAGCGCCTTTGAAGACCTGGCAGCATCCGAACCTGACACTGCGTTTGAAGCCGCCACTACAGGCTCCAATGCTCCGGATTGGCTCAACGCCATGGTGCCTGGGTTGGATATCGACACCGCCGCAGGCGCTGGCGACCTCGAAGATGTGATCGAAGAAGACATCAGCGAAGAAACCGCCAACGCCGCCAACACCGCCCCCATGCCAGATGACTACGAATGGCTCAATGAAATCGTCGATGAAGAGACGAAGTCCGATATTGCGGTTCCCGCTGTTGCGGTTCAGGCACCGCGTTTCGTATTCTCACGTCCGCCGCGCTGGCTGCGACGGCTTATCGAGGGGCGCGGCGCTGCATCTGAAGTCACAGATGACAGTGACCTCCCCGCCTGGTTGCGTTAGTTTGTAAAGGGAATGGGTAAGGAAGCGCGATGTCCCAGGATACGCCCAACTTCGACGATATGTCGCCTGACGAGATCATGGCATGGATGGAGACGTTAGCAAAACGTCAGGGTGCGAACGAAGGATTTACTACAGCAGCCGATCTCGAAATCCCCGACATCGATCCGGACTCCGTCGTTATTGACGAGCCGGGTTATGTCCCCTATGAAGAATCGCTGCGTCAGCCCAAGTCTGCGCCAGCCGCACCGCCGCCGCCGCGTGTCGAGCGCGCGCCCGTCCCCCCGCCTGCGCCTGCGCCGCTGCCATCCTTTGAACGTACACCGCCGCCTGCGCCGATGCCGCTCTTCACTTCACCGCCTCCGCCGGTCATGCCGCCCCCCGCGCCTGCGCCGCTGCCGCAGATGTCCGAGCCTGTGCGAGCAGACGATGTCAATCTGGATGCCGCTATCGGCGACAACGCGATGGCGTGGCTGCAAAGCCTGGCAGCCGACCAGGACATGAGCGACTTCAGCCTCGACTTGTCGTCGCTGGACGACGAACTGGACATGATCGCGCCCGCGCCGCCTCCGATGCCTGTGCAGACGACGATTAATCCTCAGTCGTGGCTGAAAAGCATCGCCGATGAAGCAGGTGACAGCAGTGCGTTCAAACCTGCCGAGCCACTCATCCCGCGTCAGCCAGCCCCAGCGCTCGAAAACCCGTCGTCCCTGCTGGATTCATTCGCATCTGAAGCCGGCTTCCTGGATGATGCGCTCAGAGCCGAGCCTCAGCTTCGTACCCCCGCTGCGGACGACATGACGATTGACGGGATCGAACGCGCGATCCGCGAGGGGCGCGTCACCACCATGCAGATGAAGCGCTACCAGGAACTTCAGATGGAGCGCGCATCGCACATTCCGGAGCCAGAACTCGAAGAGGAACTTGACGAAGCCGAGCCTGCCGAACTGCCCGATTGGTTGGAGGAGTTGAACCCCGAGTCCCAAATCGAAGCAGAGCAAATGATGAAACGGCAGACTGGACAGCTTCCTCCGCTTGAAAGCATCCTTCAGAATGAGCTTCCAAAAGTCCAGACTGGCGCACTTTCCATTCCGGATTGGCTGGAAGATGACGACTCAAGCTCGGAAACCGCCGCCAGCATTTTTGCGGACATCCCCGTGGCGCGTTCGGAAATCGAAGTCAACGAGAACGACCCCTGGGTCGAGGCACTTGACGAGGAGTATGAACACGGTGGCATGCCGGATGAGGCACCGGAGTGGTATCTGCAAAATATCTCTAATCCTGCGCGCATCACTCGTATCGAAACGTCGGTCGTGGCGGCAGTACCTGCCGAAAGCGAACCCGCGCGCGAAGCTGACGAAATGCCTGCGATCACGCCGATCCAGGTCATTACGACACAGCTTGCCGATGCCGCACTGCCCGTCGAAACCAGTCTGCGCGCTGGCGAACGTCAGTCCGTGCCAGGATGGATGACAAGCACTTCGACTGGCACGATGGCAGCCATCACAGCACCTGAACCTCTGAGTGCTTCGGAATTCAGCGCAGGCATGCCCGATTGGCTGCGTTCCACCGATGAGCAGCATCCGGCGATCCTAGATTGGCAGTCCGGCAGTCCGTCTGAGCCGGAACCTGTCGCGCCGGTCATCACCATTGCACCACCCCCAGTATCGCCTCCAGTCGCACCGCCGCCCCCCATCGCGGCTGGAAGCGGCACCCTGGAAGAAGCACGCGCCCGTTATCAGAGTGGCGATGCAGAGGGCGGGCTGGCGATCTACGAAATGATGGTGCGCGCCGGGCAGGCGTTGCTGGAGGTTGCGAGCGACCTGAGCAGTATTGCGACCACCAGCAAGAACGCGGTCGCCTATCGTGTTTGGGGCGACAGCCTGATGCGCCAGGGCAAGCTGCAAGATGCGCTGAATACATACCGGCAGGCGCTAAATCTGCTCTAACCCTCAACAATCTTCGCAAGGTATACTCAGGGTCATCCATGTCGTCCAGACATTCGGATGACCCTTGTTTGTCTTCTCTAAGGAGTTCATTGTGGAAAGAACGCTCATCATTGTGAAGCCAGATGGCGTCCAGCGCGGGCTGGCGGGCGAAATCATCAAGCGTTTCGAGCAGCGTGGCTTGAAGATAATCGGGATGAAGTTCATGCTCGTCTCGCGCGAACTGGCGGAAAAGCACTACGCAATTCATCGTGAGCGCGATTTCTTCCCTAAGCTGGTGAATTACATCACTTCATCGCCCGTCATCGCGCTTGCGCTGGAGGGACCCAACGCCATCCTCGCAGCCCGTACAACCATTGGCAAGACGAAGCCATTCGAAGCCGAAGCGGGGAGTATTCGTGGTGATTTCGCACTGGAAGTCGATTACAACCTGGTGCACGGCTCCGACAGCCCAGAGAATGGGCTTGCGGAAGTCGCCAATTTCTTCAGCGAAGCAGAGCTGTTCCCCGGCTGGTCGCGCAACGTCGATCCCTGGATTGCCGTTCAGCGCTAAACCATTCGCTCCGAAGACTGAGTCGTCCCCCGGATAGGTACTGGGACGAGCAAGGGCATCTGCGATTGCACACAGATGCCCTCTTCTACTAAATCATTGGATGCTCACGAGCACAGTCGCCTCAGTCCACAAGCCTTCCAGGTTATAGAAGCTGCGCTCCTCTTCCAGGAAGACGTGGACGACGACATTGCCATAGTCCATGAGAACCCAACCACTGTTCGCGTGCCCCTCTACGGAGATAGGTAACCGAGCGTACGATTCCTTGACTTTCTCACGTACAGCATCCGCCAACGCTTTAGCCTGACGGTCGCTGTTGGCACTGCCGATCACAAAGTAATCGGCAATGGGGTTTTCATGACCTAGATCGAGTACGCGGATTTCTTCAGCTTTCTTGTCCTCGAGTGCGGCGGCGATGAAGCGCGCCAGTTCTTGTGCGTCCAGAACTTACCCCTCAGTTTCTGATAACCTGTACGTTTGAGCGAATTATAGCACAATGCATTTGGTTCACAAAGGCTCATGGCGGCGCAATATGAAATCTCGCGTCAGGGCGATGAAGCGATCTGGAATTTCGTCGAGGGGTTGATGATGCACACTGGGATATTCGACCAGCGACGCATTTGGCATCAGCCGCGCGGCGAGACGCCCTTCCTCCGGCGACACGGTGAAATCACGCCCACCCACGACAACCAGCGCTTCCTGGCGGATTTCTGAGAGATGGGGCTGCATTGATGTCAGCGAAATGCTCTCCAGCGCCGCCATCGCCGCATCCCAACTGCTGCGGCGGAAGTCTTCCACGTAGCGCGCGCGATGGCGCGGCGCGACGTACATTGGCGCACTGATCAACGGTGCAAACATGCCCGATTGCATCAGCGACCAGGCACGCTGTGTCCGCGCCGCCATCATCATCCACAGGCGGGAACCGAATAGCTGATGCGCATTCAAGCCAAAGCGCCCAGTCACGACCGGGCACATCAAGACCAGGCGCTCAACCAGATCCGGACGCTCAACCGCCAGCTTCAGCGCCAACATGCCCCCCATCGAATGCCCGATCACGACCGACGGGCGAATCTGCCTGCCCTCCAGGAAGCGAACGAGCCAGGCAAGCTGCGAATCCAGGTCGGGGCGGACGTGAGCAGGCAGCCGCGATCCACCAAATCCGGCAAGATCAACCGCCCATGAACGCCGCTCGGAAGCGAGCGCCGTCATCAACGCCGACCACATGCGGCTTGAAGATGCCCATCCGTGTATCATCAATACGTCGGGACCAATGCCCGCGCGGATGAAATTGAGATCAAAGGATGTGGGGTGAGAAAGTGTTGGGATCATCTGCATAACGTGCATTATAGCATGGAGGCGCAAGAAGAGAGCCTGTACATTCATAGCACATTCGTGCTATCATAGAGCAGTAATCAGGCGTATCCAAAGCACAACCATTCATGACGGAACCAGTCACCATTACTTTTCTCAACGAAGCTGCGGGCGAACGCCTGGACAAAGTCGTCACCGCGCAGCTTGGCAGTGGATTCTCCCGCGCACAGGTGCAAAAACTCATCGATGAATCGCATATCACGGTGAACGGTGCCATGGCAAAGCCAAGCGCCAAACTCAAAGGCGGCGAAGAGATCCGCGTGCATATCCCTCCCCCCGAACAGGATGAACACGTCCAACCCGAGTCGATCGCGCTTGATGTCCTCTATCAGGATCAGGACATCGCCGTCATCAATAAACCTGCCGGATTGGTCGTGCATCCTGGTGTCGGAAACGAACAGGGAACTCTCGTCAATGCGCTGCTGGAACATTTTCCAGAGATCGGGCAGATGCCCGTCGCCCCGAAGCGGCGCGGCATCATCCACCGCCTCGATAAAGACACGAGCGGTGTCCTGCTCGTCGCGCGGACGGCTGCCGCCATGCATCGCCTGATGGAACAGTTCCAGGCGCGGACGGTCGAGAAAGTCTATCTGACACTGGTTGAGCGCCCCCCGAAGACCCAGACCGGACGCATCGACGCGCCGATTGACCGCGACCCGGAAAACCGCAAACGCATGAAAGTCCAGCGTGGCGGGCGTTCCGCGGTCAGCGAATTCGAAATTGTCACGCGCTACCGTGAGGGGCAGGCACTCGTCCGTGTGCGTCTGCTCACCGGGCGCACGCACCAGATTCGCGTGCATATGGCGTTCATCGGAGCACCCGTCGTTGGCGACATGCTCTACGGCTTTCGACGGCAGCGCTTGATGCGCGGGCAGTTCCTCCACGCCGCGCGCTTGTGCTTCGATCACCCTACGACCGGTCAACGGATGTGTTTTGAAGCGCCGCTGCCCGCGCGGTTGTCCTCAATTGTGGATACACTTACACCAGTTTAGGCGATTGCGGCAGCATGAAGTCTCGACTGTTCTAATCTGCTCATCTGCGGCATAATCGAATCTGTACTACGAGAGGGCGAATCAATGCGCGAAATCACCGTAGCGACCGTACAAATGAAGCCGAAACTTGGCGAGTCGGAAGACAATCTCGTCAAGATGTCGGAAATGATCTCCAAAATCGCCTCCCAGCAAAAAGTAGACCTGATCGTCTTCCCCGAACTCATCACCAGCGGGTACGAACTGGGGCTGCGCTTTACTGAGCTGGCGCAGCGAGTCCCCGGTCCAACCGTTAATCTGATCGCACAGCGCGCCAACGAGTACGGCGTCTACATCGCCTTCGGCATGGTGACGAAAGAACGTGTCGAAAGCGTCCTGTACAACTCCGCTGTGCTGGTGGGTCCGGAAGGCGAACTGCTGGACATTTACAACAAAATCCATCTTCGCGGCGAAGAGCGCATGGCATTCCGTGAGGGCTACAAGCTCCCGGTGATCGAAACCGAAGTGGGCAATATCGGGCTGATGTGTGGCTATGACCTGGCATTTCCGGAAGTCGCGCGCAGCCTCGTCCTCGATGGTGCGGACATCCTGTGCGTGGTCGCCAACTGGGAAGCCTCGGCGATTGACGAGTGGAAGACCTACCTGCGCGCGCGCGCATACGAGAACGCCGTATTTATCGTCGGTGCCAACCGCGTTGGCGAAGATGTCACGCTCACGTTTGGCGGCGAAAGCATGATCATCGGTCCGCGCGGACAAATCTTCGCCTCGCTCGCCACCGAGACCGACCCGAATACGGGCGCACCGTTGGAGGGCTTTGCCGTGGCGCGCATTGACCTGGATGAAGTCCGCAAGAACCGTGAAGAGTACCAGCTCATCCAGAACCGGCAGCCGCTCGTCTACAAATCGATCGTGCGCCGCTACTGATCCAAACATGATAAGGGCGGCGTACTTCTGCCGCCCCGCAACGTTGTCATCTTACGCAACGCCCACATAACAACTATGAAGCCTTAATATCTATGTGCGTAACTTTAAGTTTTCCTTCTTGTTATCATCATTGAGGTCAATACATTCCTTCACAAAAAGTGGAGACAATGTACTTGCCGATTTTGCTCAGGATCACGTTTGTCTCAGGAGAACGCAATGCTTAAGGAATTCCGCGACTTTATCATCAAGGGTAACGCCCTAGAACTGGCCATCGCTGTCATCCTTGCGGGTGCATTCGGTGCCGTCGTCAACTCGCTCGTGGCTGACCTCATCAGCCCCATCATCGGTCTTCTGACGGGTGGAGTCAATCTGTCAGGTCAGGGAATTACCGTTCCCACGCCGCTTGGCGAAGTCTTCTTCGGCACGGGCAACTTCGTCCAGACGATCATTAATCTGATCATCGTCGGCTTGGTGCTGTTCCTGATCATCAGAGCCGCGAACAAGATGAACCCGCCGAAGCCGGCACCCCCCGCAGGTCCCACGACCGATGAGAAGATCCTCGCCGTTCTCGAAAAGCTCGACAAGAAGCTGTAAACTCACTCCAGATTCAGACGAAACAGATGAGCGGCGCAAGCCGCTCGTCTGCATTCCGTGCAATAGCGAATGTCTGGCAAGCAAACCCTAGAACCTGGGTTGGCAAATCAGCGCTGTCGTCAGCACAATAGAGGAGTCGTGCTGTGCCATCCAAGGAGTCCATATTATGCTGGTTGTGACAACACCCAATATCGAAGGCAAGCGTGTAACCCGCTATATCGGTCTAGTCACTGGCGAGACCATTCTCGGCGCGAACATTGTTCGCGATTTCATGGCATCGATCACCGACATCATCGGCGGGCGCTCTGCCGCCTACGAAGAGTCGCTCAAAGAAGCGAAGCGCATCGCCATGGACGAGATGATGAATGAAGCTGCCGCCCAGGGCGCGAACGCGATTCTCAGCGTGGACATCGACTTTGAGACCGTCGGGCAGGGATCCATGCTGATGGTCAGCCTTTCGGGAACTGCCGTCGTCATCGAGTAAGCCCATGAATTCAGGATCGCCAGGACAGTCTGGTCTCACCTTAGTCGTCTATGCCGCGCTGATCCTGGCGATCCTGGCGGGCAGCGTCATCGTCATCACACAGCAGCCCGCCACTGCCGTCATTTCCATCATCCCACCCCCACCCACTCCAACACCTTCCCCGATCACCGTGTATGTCAGTGGCGCAGTGGGTCAGCCTGGGGTATTTGTGCTTCCCACCACGAGCAGAGTTGAGGATGCAATCCGGGCAGCCGGTGGAACGGCAGCGAATGCCGATCTCAATCGAGTCAACCTTGCCGCCCCAGTTCGCGATGGCGACCAGGTGCACGTTCCGGTCGCGGGCGAACCTGACCTCGTGCTTGCCACACCCAGCGGTGGCGAGCGCGTCGCCATCAATAGCGCGACACTGGAAGCATTGGATGCGCTGCCGGGGATTGGTCCCGCGCTGGCGCAGCGGATCGTGGAATATCGCAGTCTCAATGGCGGGATCGCGGATCTCGATGAGCTTGGCGACATCGAAGGATTCGGTGCTGCACTGCTCGAAACGCTTGCCCCACTGATCCGCTTTGATTAGCCGACCCGCTGCCCGGTCACACTGTCGAAGAACAGGCAATCCACCTCCGCCAGAGTGCACGTCAGCGTGTCGCCGACAAGCACTCTGCCATCTAACGGCGCGACGAGTGTCCAGTGTTCACGTCCGTTTTCGACCTCGACCAGTTGCATCCTCTCGCCATAATGCGGCGTCGCAGCGGTGACGAGCGCGGGCACGCCCTCCCCACCCAGTCGGATGCTCTCCGCCCGAACACCAAGGGTAATGCGCGTACCCTCTTCAAGGTCGCCGCGCACCGGCAGCCCGCCAAAACTGATTCCCTGCCAGTGATGCCCGCGCACCACACCCTCGAACAGGTTCATCGTCGGCGTCCCAAAAAACGTGGCGACAAACAGGTTAATCGGGTTGCGATAGAGCGTCTCAAAATCCCCCATCTGCTCCAGCTTCCCGGCGCGCATGATTGCGATGCGATGGGCAAGCGCGAGTGCTTCCGTCTGGTCATGCGTGACGTACAGACTCGTCACCGGGAACTCGTGCAGGAGCTTCTTAAGTTCGACCCGCGCCTGTGTCCGCAGCTTGGCATCCAGGTTCGAAAACGGTTCATCGAACAGAAAGACGCGAGGGTCGCGCGCCAACGCCCGCGCGATGCCGACCCGCTGTCGCTCACCTCCGGAGAGCTGGCGAGGGCGGCGGTCAAGCAGCTTCTCCAAGCCAATCCCCGTGATCTGGCTGATTCGACTGACGCGCTGCGGGACTTCACTCTCGCGTTTGCGCAGCCATAGGAAGAAGCCGATATTCTGGCGTACGTCCCAGTGGGGGATCAACGCGCCATCCTGGAAGACCATGCCGATGCCACGCTCTTCAACCGGAATGTGTCGGAGATCGACATCGTCATAGAGGACACGTCCGGCATCTGGCTCGATTAGCCCGGCGACCAGGCGAAGCAGCGTCGATTTACCACAGCCGGATGGACCCAGGATTGCTATGACTTGCCCTGAAGCAAGCTTGAGGGATACATGATCGACGGCTGGGACAGATTCGACACGGGTCGCTGTCGCCTGCGGGAACGACTTACACAGATGGTCAACGAGGATCACGGTCATAATATCAACACTTTGAATCGATTGTTCACCGTACATTATGGCTCTTTAGGAAGAAGCCATACCACAATCAATATGGAGGCACTCACGCAAGCGATGCTGACGGGATTGCAGGGCAAGATCAACCCAAGGGCTTGTCTTATCGCGCAGTCGCTACTAGGATTCACGAGGATTGACGATGCTCACAAAGGAAGCCCCTGAATGCAGCCTGCAATTGACCTCCGCAGCGATACAGTAACGGTCCCTACCCCCGCGATGCGTGACGCCATGGCAAACGCGCCGGTGGGCGACGACGTGTATGGCGAAGACCCGACTGTCAACCAGCTTCAGGCGGATGCAGCGGCACTCCTGGGCAAGGAAGCCGGGCTGTTCGTGCCCAGCGGGACCATGGGCAACCTGACGAGCCTGCTCGCGCACTGCCAGCGCGGTGATGAGATCATCGTCGGCAAAGAAGCGCACATCTTCAAGTACGAGGCGGGCGGCATGGCGATGTACGGCGGCATCCAGCCCAATACGCTGCCCGTGCAGCCGGATGGCACACTCGAACTCGATGCGATCCGCGCTGCCATCCGCGCCGACAATCCCCATATGCCCATCACACGCCTCGTCTGCCTGGAAAACACGCAGGGCACAATGTCAGGCGCACCACTGCCCGCTGCTTATGTCTCGCAGGTCGCGGATCTCGCGCATGAGCACGGAATCAAGCTGCACATCGACGGCGCGCGGCTCTTCAATGCTGCTGCTGCGCTGGGTGTCGAAGCGCGCGTCCTGGTGCGGGACGCCGACAGCGTCAGCCTCTGCCTCTCGAAGGGCTTGTGTGCCCCGGTCGGTTCGGTGATTGTTGGCTCGCGAGAGTTCATCAAGCAGGCACACCGCGTGCGCAAGAGCCTGGGTGGCGGGATGCGGCAGGCAGGCATTCTCGCGGCGGCGGGGCTGATCGCCCTGCACGAAATGCCCTTGCGTCTGCACGAAGACCACGCGACCGCACACCTGTTCGCGCAGGAGATCGCCCGGTTGCCGTACGTCGATGTCGATGTCACGCGGGTGAAAACGAACATGGTCTATTTCACACTGTCGGCGGATGCGCCCATGACCGTCGAGCAGTTCTCCGCGCGCCTGAAGGCGGAGTACAACATTCTGATGCGCCCCTACGAACCACGCGAGCGCAAGTTCCGCGTCGTCACACACTATTGGATCACGCAGGACCATATTCGCCAGACGGTCGAAGCCATGCGCACCCTGCTTACAGCGCGTGAAGCCCAACCTGTGCAATAACCATGTACACGCAGCCTTCTCACCCCCCGGAAGAGCCGGAAGAACTGTACGAGCCGGAGTACGAAGAGATGCCGGTCGCCCCGGATGACGGGCGACGACGCTATCGCGCATCCGGCAACGATGCCACGTTCGGTTATCTGATCGCCATCGCGCTCGCCATCGGTTTGACCCCCCTGCTTCCCGCCAGCGCGGACATGCGCTACACAATCATCTGGGCGCTGATGGCAGGATTTGGCGTGCTCGCCTGGCTGCTCGGCGGTATGACCCGAATTGAGCAGGAGGCACCGGAAGACCTCGCCTGGGGGGTCATCTTCGGATTGATCATCGGTGCGCCGCTTCTGCTGATCGGTGGCAGCGTCCTGGCGACGAGCGTCGGACTGCTCTTTCGTACCAGCATTGACGGCAGCATACTGCCCATGCCGCCGGGTGTCGTCCTCGCCTATGTCATTTTCGCCATGCCGCTGGCGGAAACGCTCTTCTTTCGCGGCGTACTGCAGGAGACTCGCCCGTTCTGGCTGGTTGCTGCACTCGGTACTGGCTGGTCGCTCGCCCTCTTCGCCCCAATGCTCGATATTGCCAATTATCCCGGCGTCGGCATCCTGGTCGGCGTCGCGCTTGTGCTCATGAATGTGATGTACAGTTACGTGCGAGACAGGAATGGCTTGGCAGCGTCCTGGCTGTGTCAGATCACCGTCAACATCGTACTGCTGTTCATCCCTTACCTATCAGGTTAGGACTCATCACGGAAGTCGAACGGATCGTCATCCAAACCGAGGACATCGCTCATCAGGATCGCCCCTTCGTTCGCCTGCGGCAGCTTGCTCAGATAGCGTTCCGTCACTGCGACGTTCGAATGGCGCAGAAGGCGGCTGATCTTCTCGATGGGTACACCGCTCTCTTGCAGCGCCCCCGCCACCGAACGACGCAGGTCATGCGGCGCGACATGCCCGATGCCCGCTGCGGCAGCGGCATCGCCCACGACCCACCACACGCCATCGGGCGTCAACCCGAATTTGCTGATTCGCCCACCCTTCCAGATGCGGCGTACCAATGGCGTCTCCGGCGCGAGGCGTACATTGCTGGTCTCCAGAATTCCGCGCCACGAGGTCAGGGCGTTCAACACAGGACGCGGCACGTCGATCATCGCCACTTTCCTGCCCTTGCCATGCACGCGCATCACCGCGCGATTGTTTTGCCTGGACAGATCACCCCAGCGCGCGTTCGAAAGCTCCTCGCGGCGCAGCGCCATCGTACACAGCATCGTCGCCACGACGTTGTTGCGCAGTTCCATAGTGGGGCTGGTCGCAATCTGTCGTGCGGCACCGATCAGGCTCCGCAGCTCATCAATCGACAACCAGCGCCCTGGGCGCTGCCCATCCTCTGCGTTCGGGGGTCGCACATTACCCATCGCGGCACTGACGTAATCGGGCAGCAGCTCCGATTCCGCCAGCAGACCCGCCAGTGTGACGATAGATGCCCGCGCCTGGTTCACACCCTGGCGACCATGCCCCTCGCGCGCCAGGTTCCCCAGCCAGGCGCGCAGAGTCGGAGCCGTCATGCTGCCCAGCAGCGGTTCGACAGGCAGCGCGCTCATCAGCACTTCCCGCGGCATAGATTTGGGACGCTTGAGCGCCGCCATTTCGACCAGGTATCGTTCGATCCAGCGGTAGTAAGCGCGCTGGCTGTGGCGGCTGCTGGCGCGCCCCGGCAGAACTGCCGCCAAATTAAACGTCAGGTCTGACGGGGCGAGGACGAGGCTAGACGGTGGGGGTCGGCGCTTCGAGAGTTTGTTCATGCGGCGAGTATAGCGCAGGCTGACGAGCGCGCACGATCATCTTCATCCCATGCCTGGAACGCAGCGTGAACTGGCGTTCCGGCTTGATGATGTGTCCAGGCGCAAGATCGAGGTGGAAACGCTGCGCGAGCACCGCGAGTACCAGCTTCGCCTCCATCATGGCGAAGGCGTTGCCGATACAGACGCGCGGACCGCCGCCAAACGGCAGATAAGCGTGCTTCGGAATGTCCTTTTCGCGCTCCGGGCTGAAGCGTTCTGGGTCAAAGCGGAGCGGATCGGCGAAGAAGCGTGCGTCACGGTGCATCCCGTAAATGTTGGCAAAGATATTGACGCCTTTTGCAATGCCATAACCCGCGACCGTGACATCCTCGATGGGTTGGCGCGAAGTCCCCCAGGCAGGCGGATAGAGCCGCATCGACTCTTTGACGACCATCTCGGTGTACTTCAGCCGCCCCAGGTCTTCCAGGGTTGGCAGCCGCCCGCCCAATACCTCATCCAGCTCCTGATGCAGCTTTGCTTCGACATCCGGATGCTGCGACAGCAGATACCACGTCCACATCAGCGTGACCGCCGTCGTCTCGTGTCCCGCACCAAACAACGTCATGGCTTCGTCGCGCACCTGGCGGTCGGTCATCGCCGACCCGTCTTCGTCCTGCGCTTCCAACAGCATCGACAGCAGATCGCCCTTGTCCTCTTTGCTCGCGCGCCGGTCGTCGATAAAGCGCTGGATCGCCACATCGACGACGCCGATGTTCGCGCGCAGCGTTCGGTTCAGGTGGGTAGGTACCCAATAGGGGATGGCAGGAAGCTGGTTGAAACGATCATCGCTCAACTTAAAGATCAGGGACATTGCGCCGCCAAGCTGTTCGACCTCCTCACGGATTTCGGCATCGAACAAGACCTTGCAGATGATCTGCATCGTCAGATGCATCATATCTTCGTCGATCATGCGCGTCTCACCATCACGCCAGACCTCGGCTGTCTCTGCCGAAAAGCGCGTGATCGTATCGGCATAGCTGCCGATGCGCCGGGTATGGAAGGCAGGCTGCACCAGCTTACGCTGACGTCGCCAGAAGTCGCCATCGCTTGTGAAGATGCCGTTACCCGCCGACGGCTTGAGCACATCCTTGACGACCTGGCTTTTTTGATACTTGCTGGCGTCTTCAACCAGTATCTGATGTATGACTTCGGGCGAATTGGCGAAGTACATCGGAAACGGACCGAAATTTGTCCGTACCAGGTCGCCATATTTCCGCACATCAAGCATGAACTCCAGTGAGTCCTGACGAAATTCCGGCATGATGCCGACGATAAAGCGCCCAGGGCGCATGGGGGGTTGAGGCTGCATGTTCCTTCTCGCTTGTGAATTACATCACAATACTCATATGGATCATCTCGTGACTAACGACGATGATCATGAGAGAAATCCCTCTCATCATCACACGGAGAAAAGGTTAGAATAAGTGGGGACTCAAATGCAAATCGTCAGTAATGACAAATGTCAGTCATAGACACAACTACAGCAACGCGCTTTGAGCGCCGCAAACGCCATACCCACGAACAGATCAAGAATGCAACCAGCACTCTGATGCTGCGCGACGGTTACCGGAGCCTATCCGTGCAGAAGATCACCGCACTTGCGGACATCGGCTACGGCACGTTCTATTTGCATTACGCGGACATTGACGATGCTGCCTGGGACGTGGTCCTGGAAGTCATGATGACAGAGAACCTGCGCATCAACCAGTGCATCATGGAGACACCGCAGGAACATCGCGAATTTGAGGGATGGCGACTGTTGTTCGAATACCTGGTCGAACATCGAAAGCAGTATCTTGAACTCTTCGGGTCTCAGGGCAGCGCGGAGCTGCGCAGGCGCTACCAGGCATATATGACGCAGGTGTACGAGACGGGGATGCGTGCCCAAATCTACAACACGCGCATCGATCTGCCGGTCGAATTCATGACGCAGTTCATGGCGGGCGCGACATTGCAGCTTCTGTTGTGGTGGCTGGAGACTCCCAACCCCTACACGCCCGAAGAGATGGCAGCGATGCTGTACCGCATGGTCTACCGCACCGAACTGCCACCCCCGCAGGGTTGAGCGCCAGTGCTCGGCTTTAGCGACCACGCCCGACGCGCTGATACAACATCTCGTAGCGCTCAGGTGGCGGCGGCTGCGGCACCATCCGCACAAAGACAAAGGCAAGCACCGCGCCCGCGATGAAGCCGCCAATATGCGCGAAGAATGCGACGCCACCGCCATACGCCACGTCACTGAGGGACGCGAAACCCTGGAACGCCTGAAGCAGGAACCAGAACCCCAGGACGATCAATGCGGGAAGTTCCGCGATTTGCCCGAAGACGCCAAGGAAGACAATCGCGCGTACCTTGACGCGCGGGAACATGACCAGGTATGCGCCTAGCACGCCGGAGATAGCACCGCTTGCGCCGATCATGGGAATATTCGAGGACGGATCGATGATGACCTGCCCATAGACTGCTGCGAAGCCGGTGATGAAATAGAGCGCCAGATACAGCACTTTACCCAGCCGATCTTCGATGTTATCGCCAAACAGGAACAGATAGAGCATATTGCCCAGGATATGATCCCATCCGCCATGCATGAACATGCTGCGAATCGAGTCCAGGATCGCCTCTGGCGCAAAGGGTGCTGACGAGATATTGCGCGGCACTACCGCGAGCTGCATAAAGACTTCCTGGAGTTGTTCTGGCGTCAGCGTAAGCTGCCACAGGAAGACAGCGGCGTTGATCGCGATCAGCAGCCAGGTCAGATAAGGTGTGCGGCGGGTGGGATTGATATCCCCAATCGGCATCATAGCGGTTCCCCCTGAACAGCGTGGATGGTTGGCATGGGTGTACCATGCACGACCCCGTTTGGCAACATTCCGCCGCCCAGCAGCAAGAATCAAAAGGGGTGTGCCCAGGCACACCCCCATTCCGCATCACACACGACTTAAGGGCGTTGATCGAGCGGAAGCCAGGGCAGATCCATCGCCCCGGTATACAGCACATCAGGGCGCATCAGACGATTGTTTGCGGTTTGTTCCATGATGTGCGCCGTCCAGCCCGCCATACGGCTCATGGCGAACAGCGGCGTGAACATATCGACTTCAAGCTCCAGCGTATAGAGGACGATGGCACTGAAATAGTCTACGTTCGGATACAGCTTGCGTTCGATGAAGTAGGCATCGGCGCGTGCCAGGTTTGCCAATTGGTCGGCAATATCAAACCACTTGCCATTCCCGCTGGCGCGTGCCAGCTTCTCCGCGCGATCCTTCAACACGGCTGCGCGGGGATCAAGTGCCTTGTAAACACGATGCCCAATCCCCATGATCTTGCCGCCGAGTTCCTTGATTTCACGTTCAAACCAGGGCCCGACATTTTCGACTTCCCCGATTTCCAGGAACATGCGCATCGCTTCAGTGTTCGCGCCGCCGTGCAGCGACCCTTTGAGGGTGCCGATGGCGCTGACGATGGCGCTGTGCATGTCACTCTTGGTACTGGTCGTCGCGCGCCCGACAAACGTACTGGCATTCATGCCGTGCTCGGTCAGCAGCACCATGAAGGCATTGATAGCATTGACGGCGTTGACTTCGGGCGCTTCACCGCGCAGCATGTACATATAATTCTGCGCGACGGTGTAGTCATGGCGCGGAGCGATGACCGGCAGCCCCTTGCGAATGCGCGACCAATTGGCAACCAGGGTCATCACCTGCCCGGTCAGGCGCGCGGCTTTGCGGCGGTTCGCCGCTGGGCTGCTGTCTTCGCTCTCGTCGTCATAATGCGCAAGCGCTGAAGTCAGCGTGCGCAGCACTGCCATAGGCTCAGCATCTTTGGGCAGCATCTGTGCCATCGCCAGGACAGGCGCAGGCACTTCCGCGCCAGCCGCGATCTCAGCGCGCACGGCTTCCAGCTCCGTCGCGTTCGGCAGGTGCCCGTTCCACAAAAGATAAACTACTTCTTCATAGAGGGCGTGCTCTGCCAGGTCTTCGATCTTGTAACCACTGTAAATGAGTTTGCCATCCGTACCATTGACAAGACTCAGCTTGGACTCGTCGATGACAACGCCATCCAGACCCTTATAAATTTTCACTTCGTCAGACATTTCAGGAACTCCCATGTTGAGTTTGAATGAGTAACCGACCGCCCCAATGTCCAGGCGGAAAATACACTTAAGTGGCAAACAACGGCATAATACCAGTATAGCAGGTGGAAGTTAAGTGAGTGTGAGAAGGTTCTTGAATCGCAATCAACTCAATCGAACATCGCCACAAGAATACAGTGGAGCGCTCTTGTTTCCAACCACCACACGCCAGCCATTTCGCACCCCGTTCCGACGCATCTTCCTCCTCATGCTGACCATCAGCAGCGTCCTCTTCCTGGGCATACCCTTTCTGCTCGGCTTCGGCTTCTTGTACACGCTGACTCATTCTTCCTGCCAGGGCGATACCAATCCCGCCGATCATGGGCTGCCCTATGAGGATGTCCGCTTCGCATCCTCCGAATTCGCCCAGCCTTACGAAGCCTACTTCATCCCCGGCACGACCGGGATCACCATGGTCGTCATGCCAGCGCTCGGTGCGGGGCGCGGCGACAACATGGACGCGATCAGGATTTATCACGAGCATGGCTACAACGTCCTGACGTATCGGGCGCGCGTTTGTTTTGGCGTGACGCATTCGCTGGGGTATGCCGAAGTAACATCCGTAGGCGATGCTCTCGCCTACCTGCGTACGCGCCCAGAGGTGGACATGAACAGCGTCGGGCTGCATGGCTTTTCGGCAGGAGGCGCAGCCGCTCTGATGGCGCTGGCACGCTATCCAGAAATCCGCACAGCGGTCGCACACGGGGGTTACGAAGACTTCGAGCGGCTGCTCGATGCGGAAGCCGCGCAGTTGGGGCTTCTGGGGGGGGTGTTTTCGCAGGGGGCACGCCTCGCCTATCGTCTGGCAACGGGGCTGAACATCAGCGTTCTCAAGCCGATTGACGCGGTGCAGATGAGCGCGCCGCGTCCGATACTCCTCGTCTACGGCAGCCGGGAAGTCTCGCTGACAGCTGCGAACAGGATGAAGGATGCCGCCCCCGACCGCGTCACGCTCTGGATCGTGCCCGATGCCGGGCACGGCGATTACATCACGGTCGCAGGCGCGCAGCGCTATGGCGAAGTCGTAATCGGCTTTCTGAATGACGTCTTTAGCGCCCCGGCTCCAGCCCGGTGAAATAGTCGCGCACGACATCGCGCAATCCAAGCGGGACATAATCGCTTTCCAGCGCGCGATTGGCGGCATCCGCATAATCGCCGTAGACCTCGTTGTAGGGCACGCTCGCCTGTCCAATCGGGTTCTCGCTGAATTCCCCTTCTTGCACCGGCATAGCGCTCGTGTCCGACTCCAGCTCGATCTCTGTGCCGCCTGCGGTTTCGCCCAGGCGCGTCGGCGCATAGATCGTCTCAAAGAGCGACTCGCCACGACCGTCCGCTTGATTCTCGGTCGCTGATTGCTGACCCTGCTGCCCACCCTGCACGATCTGCCCTGGAGCGCTGTCGCCAGCACTCGATGATCCCGTCGCGGACTGCCCATCCTGCTGTTCGCCGTTCGAGGGCACGCCCTGGCTCTGACCGCTGCTGGCGCTCTCGCTCGCCTCGCCCTGCGCCCCCTGCTGCCCGGCTTCCGACGAAGACTGCTGCTGACCTTCGCGCCCTGGCTCTGCCTGCTGGTCGCCTGGCTGCGGCGCACCTGACTGCGCTGACGATTGCTGCTGCGATTGCGAACCCGACTGCTGCCCATCGGACTGCTGCTGTCCCTGCTGCGAAGACTGCTGCTGCCCACTCTCCTGATTCAACTGCTGCCCGGACTGCTGCGCCTGATCGGCGCTTTCCTCCATCTGCTGGGCGGATTGCTGCGCACTCTGCTGATTTGCCTCGCTCGACTGCGCTTCCTGCTCTGCCTCGCCCAACTGCTGCTCCATCTGCCCGCTCTCGCCCTCTTGCAGCGACTGTGCCGCCTCGCGCAGCTCCTGCGCGAGCTGCGGGTTGGCTCCCTCTGCCGCCTGCGCTGCCGTGTCGAGCGCGTCGGCTGCCTGAGAGCGCTCTGCTTCGCCAAACTGTCCCGCCTGCACGCCCATCTGCGCCAGCAGGTCGCTCAGGGACTGCTCCTGCTGCTCCTGCTCGACGGTTGGCAGCTCACGCAGCGCCTGCGCGGCAGCTTCCAACCCAGATTGGGATGCCTGTGCCTGCTGACTCATGACCTGGCTCTCGCTGCGCAGCGCAGACTCGGCGTCGGACAGCGCCGCGAACGCCTCTTCTGGCGTCACCTCTGGCTGCTCCAGGACATCCAGGCTGCTGCTCAGGGTCTGCATGAGCTGCTCGCGCGTCTCGTCGTCAAGCGCGGGATCGACCGCGACATCGCGTGTGATTTCACGCACGGTCGCTGCTGCCTCCGCCAGCGCCGCCGCTGCCGCTTCATCCTCTGCCACCGCGCTTGACTGAGGATTGGGCAGCAATAGCAGGACTGACAGCGCAACCAGGAGCAGCAGCACAAACGACCAGTCGCGGCGATGCAGCCGCAGCGGCAGCGCCGCCTGCGGACGCGCCTGCTCCGCAAAGGTCAGCGCGTCTTCGATCTGCCGCTGGCGCAGCTCATCATTGGTCTGAATGCGTCCGCCCAGCAGTTCAAGCGCGGCGGTCGTTCGCTCGCGCAGATCCAGCGCGCGATCGAAATGCCGCGCAGACTCCAGCAGCGAGCGTGGATATAACCAGATCGCGCCCATGCCGATGACGATGAACAGGGCTGCAAGAGCGAGCAGGACGATCACAATCTGATCGGGCAGCAGCCAGGGGCGGAGCCGAGAAATGACCGCGACCACGATCGCGACGACCAGCGCAGCAAGGAGAAAGCGCGGCAGCCATTGAATGCCCTGCACGAGCCGCAGCCAGCGCTCCCATCGCCCCACCTGTGCCCGCAGGCGCAGGTTCGACCCTAATGCAGGACTTGACGCCATACGTCGCTCCTCATGACTCGTGGTCGTTGGACCGAGTAGCGCGGATCGTCACCACCATCAGGACTGCCGCAGCCGCCACGTAAACGATAGTGAATGGAATCCAGGATGAAATCATTGGAATGGTGCTGCCATTGCTCGCAAGCGTGCGGGCGTACACCCCCCAGACCTGCTGTTCGACCAGGAGCGCCTGCGTATCGATGGCGGTGGTAAAGGGATTGAGGCTGGTCGCCAGCAGGCGAAGATACTGAAGCGTGGTCTCAATCAGCGGAGCGGCATCCGAGCCACTGCTGACAAGCGATGATCCGAGGAGCAGATTAAGCACAAAGAGGGCGATGAGCGGCGCGCCAAATGCCCCGATGCTGATGACAGCATACGTACGGACGCTCGCGGAGAGCGTCCGCGTCTGGCTTGCCGAGAAGTAGATGCCCACTGCGCCAAAAGCGAGCGCTGTGACGCCCAGGATTACGAATGCCAGCAGCAGCTCCGCCTGACCAATGCCGCCAAAGAGGAATGCCAGCGCCTGGAGTGGGATCGCCGCGAGCAGCAGAAGCAGGATGTACGCCAGCGACGACTCCAGCTTCCCCAGGATGAACGAGGGCGTACTGAGCAGAGTCGTGCGGACAAGATCGTAGGTCTGACGTTCGCGCTCGCCGGTGATCGCACCCGCCGTGAAGGACGGCGCGATCAGGATAATGAGCAGCAGTTGGATGCCCACGACTCCCGTAAACAACGTGCGACCGATGATGCCCGTCGCCGACGACGCATTCTGGGCGTTGACCGCGCCGAAGATGAAATAGAGGATGAGCGAAAAGCCGCCCATCAGCGCCAGATACAACGTGAGGACAACGAACGCGCGGGCACCGCGCATCCGCCCACGCAGTTCGCGCACCATGACCGGGTTAGAGCGCAGCAGCCCGGAAACACGCGCCATCGACGCGACTGCCAGACCCCCGAAGACGACGGTCAGCAGCCCTGTCAGGCAACCCAGCCAAACGACCAGCACGAGGTTCGCCAGGATCACCAGCACGTTGCCCGGCAGTACCCACGACTCATGCGCTTGTATCGCCACTACCAGCACCAACAGCGCGCTGATATTTGCCAGCGAGATCAGCACAAGCAACAGGGCGGCAGCATCCGCCGCGCCACTGTAGTTGAACATCAGGCTTTGGCGCACCATGCCGAGGAGTTCTGGCGATGACTGGAACCCTGCCAGAAGCCCCAGCAGCGCAACCAGCAGCGTGACCGCGACATGCGTCAGCAGCCCCCTGCGCAGCCAGGCAATCGCCTGCGCTATCCCCCGCTCGCGTGCGTCAATGGTCTGCATGAGGTTACGTCACGATCCCTTTGGTCACACGCATGAACATTGCCTCAAGATCCTTCGTCTCCTCGGTAAAGCCGAGGATCGAGACGCCCGCGTTGTTAATGCTGGCATTGAGCGCCGCGACCCCGTCGTCATCGCCTGTATAGTCAATGCGCACGCGATAGCGCCCGCCCTTCGCTTCGAGATCCACGACGTTGACCACGCCCGTTAACCCACCCACCGTACGTTTGACCGTCTCCGCCGCTTCCGCATCCCGCACGGTGACCGTGATTTCACGATGCGGCTGAAGCTGGGCACGCATCTCATCCATGCTGCCCTGGGCGATGATTTGACCCGCCTCGACAATCCCAATATGGGTGCAGATTTCGCTGACATCCGCCAGGATGTGTGTCGAGAAGAAGATCGTCTTGCCCATCTTCGCCAGCTCGACCAGCAGTTCGCGGATTTCGACACGGGCACGCGGGTCGAGACCAGACGCAGGTTCATCGAGGATCAGCACCGATGGATCGTGGGCGAGCGTGCGTGCCAGTGAAAGCCGCTGCTTCATCCCTCGGCTGAGTTTATCGACCATGTCCTCGCGGCGGTGACTCAGGTCTACCAACGCGAGCAGGTCGTCGATGAGTTTCTTGCGTTCCGCGAGCGGGATGTCGTAGCAGGAAGCGAAGAAATCGAGGTATTCCCAGGCACGCATGTCATCGTACACCCCGAATTCATCGGGCATGTAGCCAATCGCGCGCCGCACAGCGCGCGGATCATCGAGCACGGACACCCCATTGATAAACGCCCCGCCCGAAGTCGGGCGCGTGAGCGTTGTCAGAATGCGCATGGTCGTCGTCTTGCCCGCGCCGTTGGGACCGACAAACCCGTAAATGGAACCGACAGGTACCTGGAGGGATAATCCATTGACCGCCGTGAAATTGCCAAACTTCTTCACCAGGTCATGGGTCTCGATGATGAATTCCGACATCAGTTCGCTTCCTCGCCGCCCGTAGCCCATCTCATTAACGAATAAACCGCCCGGATTGTTCAATGGCAACCCGTTCAACTCGGAAGAACCCGCCGACATCATCCGAACGCAGGCGCATCTCGACCGCATTCATCGGACCGATGAAACGTCCGGGATTTGGCACTCGGAACTGCGTGTCTTCCGCCTGCATATCCACCCACTGCTGGCGTCGCCAGTCCCACAGGGCGAATGGGAGGCGGCGAGTGCCTGTCGTCTGCCCCACAAAGACGACTGACAGCGACTCGACCTCATCCAGCCGCGCCGTGGCGACCGGGGTGAAACGAAAAGTCACTTCTTCACCAGGGTCCAGCCGGACGAGCATCGGAGCAACCACGCCTAACCCGCTGAGTGTCCGACCCGACCAAACAAACTGATCGGCGCTGACGACGACCGGTTCCGGGCGATAAACGCGCTCCTGCGCCAGTTGGATGACGTGGAGCGTCGTGTCCTGCGTGCGCCAGTTCGCGCCGCTGACCTCACTCGTCAGCATACGCTCGTCTGTCCAGCCCATCAGATAGGTCTCATTCGCACGCCCGGTCATGCCAAAGCTGTCGCGAATGACCGCTGCCAGAAACAACTGACGCCGTCTGTTGTCCAAGCCCGCCAGCGATTCGTTGATGAAAAAGCTGTCAAGATCGGTGACCGCATTATCCCCCAGTATATCAAAGAGAGTCTGGTCGAGCCGCAGTTCCTGCCGTGCCGCGACCAGTGTCAGGTTGCCAGCAACCAGGGGGCGATAAAGCGTCGGCGACGGCAGGTCTTCTCCCGGCAGAGTCAGCTCAAACGGGACAACATCCCCCGGTTGCAGCACGTCCGGCAGTTGATACGCAATACCACGCGCCAGGATAATTGGATCATAAAGGGGCACGCTGCCATCATTGCTGACCACACCGCGTACCTGCTGCTGCCCATCGACGGAGGGGGCGTCGCTGATGCTCACCTCGCCAGTCATGTTCGGTCGCGGCACCGATGCACTCGCCGTCAGGTTGGCGATGAAGCCCGCGTCAATCGTGATGTCCTGGAGCGCAAAATCCTCACCCTGCGCGACATCGGCGCGCGTCCCCTCCAGCGTAGGATCAAGTCCCCCGCCGGGCAGAATGCGCGGCAGCGGAACTGGGCGCACTGCAGCATTATCGATCTGCAATCCATACACGGCGCGCTGCGGAGACAGCATCCCGATGACTGCATCCAGCCGCGACACCGGGCTGTCTGCCCAGGAGCGCACTAACGTCATTTGATTGAGGGTTACTTCGGTCCCGCGCAGGTTCGTGCCAAGCGCATACGCCGCCGCAGTGAACACCAGGATCAGCAGCGGTATCGTGAACCATGCCCACTCGCGGCGATTGATCCGGTTGAGAACCAGGTAGTTGATTGGACCAATCAAGACGATATACAGGGCGACAAAGACGAGCAGCGGCAGAATGTCAGGCAGCAGGTCAAATCCGGGCAGAATCCGCGCTGCCTCCGCAGCCCGATCCCACCGCAGGATGCCATAGCCCCAACTGGGCTGTCCAGGCGCGGACGAAGCCAGGGTATACCAGAGTTCCGGCAGCACCGACCACCCGCGAAGCGGCAGCGCGTTAGGGCTGGCGCTGACGAAATCGACAACACCCGCCCCCATTATTCGGCGCACCACCAGCGGCAGCCCCTGCTCATCCGCCAGAAGCACATCCGCATCGGCAGACAGTTCGCCCATGGCGATCAAGGTACGATCCGCAAGCGCAGAATCCCCGCCCAGCCAGCGCGAAAACGCCCTCAAACCCTCCACATCCTGGACGGCAGTCGCGCGCAGCGGCAGCAGGTCAGCCAAACCCGCGACGGTCGCCTGCCACTCTGCGCCGCCTGTGACAATGAGATGTCCGCCATTCATCACCCACTGGCGCAGCACATCACGCTGCGCGTCGCTGACCCCGCCAGTGTCGGTATCCGAGACGACCAGCATGTCCACCGCGTCGAACAACCCGCTTTGGTCCGGCAAGTCTTCGATGCGCATGAATGCCTGAACGCCCAAGAAGCTGCCGCTGCGCACCCCGGATAGATCGACCGCCCCAGCGGTGGCATCGGTGATGACGACTGCGAGATGATCGGGCTGTTGGATGCGCTGCAAGGGTGCCGATGAGCTGGCGAGCACTGCGCCTTCTTCGTCGAGCAGTTCCACACGAACCTGATTCGTCAGATCAGAAGCGACCGCGTAGAAAAGAATATTCTGTGTCGCGCGGGCAGGTAAGTCGACGGGCGTGCTGAAGGTCGAAGCGAAGGCGCTGCCAGACGTTTCGGGGCGAACCACCAGACGACCACGCAGGTCGCCACCTGGGTTTTCCAGAGCAACGCGCAGTGGCAGCCAATCGTTTTCGCGATAGTAGCCGTCATACCCCGCTTCGATTTCCATACTCGCCTGTGAAGATGAGGACACCTGAGCGGACGCCAGCCCCCACTGCGAGAGGCAAAACATCCAGGCGACAAAAATCAAGACGGCTCGTCGATTGAAAGTCAAGGCGAACGGCTCACTCGCTAGTTGAAAATGCAATTGTACCCACTCTGAGGGGGGACACAAACATAGTTGCGTAAAGCAGCGTGAATTTCGTTAATTTATCATCAATTCTCAATTCATCTCAATTCTATTTTTACGTTTCCCGCTACAATAAGAGTATCAGAGCAGTACTATGGTCATGGAGTTGGGAAATGGCGATCACAGTCCAGTGGGACAATCAAGAACAAACCGTCATCCGCTGGGATTTTGATCCCACCTGGTCGTGGGACGAACTCGCAGACAGCGTAAGGGTCTCTGGTGCGATGATCGCGGGGACGGATGAGGACGTGGACATCATACTCAATACAAAGGACAGCCAACCGCCAGCGGGCAAGATTACCGCCTATCAGCGCTCGGCGTTCACGTATACGCCTTCGAATGTCCGCATGTTAATTCTGGTCTGTGAACCAGGCTACGAAGCCCTGCAAATGATCCTGCCATTCTTCCAGCAGCTTGAAATCACAGAAACCCTGGATCAGGCACGCGCAGCCCTGCACTTGCAGGTTGCCTGATCGACCTATTTGGCAGCTTCATAGCTGGTCGCGGCGGGTTGTGCCGCAGGAAGTGTCTCTGAGTCGCGCGCGCGAACAGGCACCACGACGCTCTGTCCGGCTTCACGCCGTGCCAGGAAAGCCCCAAGAAACAGGCTGAAAGGCACGGAGATTACAAACCAAAGAGCAAGACATTCAAACACAGGCAACACCATATGGACACGCTTTCTGTCCAAGTCTACAGGTTTGAGCAAGATTTCTTTTGCAAAGAATAATTTCGTAGGTTGGTTCATTGAACAGAATAGCCGATTACGGGTAACATTGCAACTGTGCAAGACTTGCCCGGCTATCCCTGAGTGGTTCCATGCTGACCAGCCCAGAACTGATCCTCATTGCTGTTGTGGTTGGGGCACTTGTCCTGCTGCTGACCAACCGAGTACCCGCCGATCTCGTAGCGCTCACGGTGCTGCTGATCCTGATGCTGACCGGCGTGGTCACCGCGACTGAGGCACTCGCAGGCTTTAGCCGCCCAGCCATCATCACCATCTTCGGTCTGTTCATCCTGAGTGCGGGTTTGGAAAACACAGGTGTCGTCCAGTGGCTTGCAAATCGCCTGCGCGAAATCGGTGCAGGGCGCGAAGGACGGTTGGTCGTCATGTTCATGGCGGCTGGGGCGCTGCTCTCCCTGGTCATGAACAATATTGCCGCGGGTGCCGTCCTGCTGCCCGCGGCGGTGCAGGTCGGGCGAGACTCGCGCGTTTCGCCCTCCAAGCTGCTCATCCCGCTCTCGTTCGGAACGCTGGTCGGCGGCATGGCGACCTACTTCACCACTGCCAATATTGTCCTCAGCGACACGCTGATCGACCGCGGGCTTCCCGGTCTTGGCATCCTGGATTTCGCGCCTACCGGCGGCTTGATCGTGATAGCGACACTGCTGTTCATGGCGCTTGTGGGGCGCAAGTGGCTGCCAAAGCGCGACTCCGTCGGTCAGATCGCAAGTCCCTACGCCCTATCCCGCAACCTGGAAGATACCTATCGCCTGAAAGAACGCATGTGGGAAATTCGCGTCCCCGGCAGCGCAGCGCTTGCAGGGCTGCCGCTGAGTCAAAGTCAGATCGGCGAGAAACTGGGCATCACCGTCCTTGCCATCTGGCGTGGACAGCAGGCGATCCTGACGCCAGAACCGACCGAAGTCATCCAGGCGGACGACTTTCTGCTCGTCCTGGGGCGTGAAGAGCGCGTCCGCAGGCTTGAAGAATGGGGAGCACTGGTCGGGCGCGAAAGCAGCAATGGTCATGAATACGCGGTCGATTTGACCGAAATCATCGTTCCACCACGCTCCAGCATCATCGGAAAGACCCTGAAAGAGCTGCGTTTCCGCAATCGCTACGGGCTGACAAATGTTGCCCTGTGGCGGGAAGGGCGCAGCTACCGCACCGATGTCGGCACCTTCCCGCTCCAGGTCGGCGATGCACTGCTGATGGTCGGTCCCGTGCGGGCAATCCGCTCACTGGCGCAGGATCGGGATTTTCTCATGCTCCAGAGCAGCCATACTGCACGTCCGCCGCTCCCTCAGAAAGCGCACTGGGCGCTAGGCATCTTATGTGGCGTGCTGCTGCTCGCCCTCTTCGAGGTCATCCCTACCCCCATCGCCATGCTGCTTGGCGCAGTGCTGATGGTTCTAAGCGGCTGCCTGACGATGAATGGTGCGTATCGCGCCGTCGAGTGGCGCGTCATCTTCCTGATCGCTGGCATGTCTCCCCTCAGCATCGCGCTCGTCAACACGGGCTTGGGGCAGCGGATCGGCGACATCGTGGCGAATAACTTGATCCCGTTCGGCGGGCTTGCCATCATCGCCGGTGTCTTCGTGCTGACAACCGTGATCACCCAGGTGATGGGGGGGCAGGTCGCCTCGCTCGTCATCGGACCCATCGCCATAGGCGCGGCGATCCAGGCGGGCATCGATCCGCAGGCAATGGCGGTCGCGGCGGCGATTGGCTGCTCGACCGCCTTCCTGCTGCCAACCGCGCACCCTGTCAACGTCCTGATGATGGGTCCGGGCGGCTATCGAACGAGCGATTTCCCCAAAGTCGGCGCTGCCATGACGGTGATCACCTTCGTCATGCTGTTGATAGGAATGCGCGTCTTCTGGGGCGTGTAGTACAATCGCCCGCTATGGCGAAACCGACACTTTCGAATGATGCGCGTCTGCGCATGTTCGTTTTCCTGATCCTGCTGGCAGGCTACCTCCTGGTCTACATCAACACGCCGGATAGTGCGGACGGAGACGCGATCCTTGCCGTATCCGCAGCGCTCGTGCGCAGCGGCAGTGCAGACATCAGCGTCATCGGCGCACAGGATGCCCTCTTTGAACACGACATGTCACGCATGGGCGTCTTTGGGCTGGATGGCGCGCTCTATTCTAAGAAAGGCGTCGCGCCATCACTCGCGCTCCTTCCCCTCACGATCGCCGCACAAGTCGCGCCATGGCTGCCCGTGCGGGCGACGGCGATGCTCTTCAACCCTCTCGTCACCGCGCTGACCGGTGCGCTCCTCTATACGGGGGTGCGAGCGCTGGATGTTCGCCCGCGCACGGCGCTGGGGGTAGCATTATTGTACGGCTTCGGCAGCACGGCGGTGGTCTACACCAAGACGTTGTTTGGCGAACCCCTGGCAGCCCTGTTGATCCTGAGCGCGGTGCTCTCGATCCTCCGCTTCTGGCGCGATGGCAGCCTGCGCCCGCTCGTCTGGGCAGGAGCCGCTATCGGCTTCGCCACAGGCATCAACCTGACGTATCTGCTGACCGCCGTGCTGCTCGCTGTCTTCGCACTCGCACCTTCGCTCAGGGGCAAAGCGACGGCAACACGCCTTTTGCAGGCAGCGGCTGCCTTCTCAGCGCCCATCGCGGTCACACTGGTGATCATCGCGATCTACAATGCCGCCCGCTTCGGCAGCCCGCTGACCAGCGGTTATTACTTTGGCGACGGTGAAGGATTCAACCGCCCGTTCCTGCTCGGACTCTTTGGTTTGACCTTCAGCCCCTATCGCGGACTGTTGTGGTACACACCGCTCGCCCTGATGGCGCTGCCGGGTGCATGGCTGCTGGCGCGCGTACAGAGCAAAACGACCTGGCTACTGCTGGCGCTCATCGGCGCGCAGTTCGCCGTATATGCCAGTTGGTGGAGCTGGCACGGTGGCGTGGTCTGGGGTCCGCGCTTCATTCTGCCCGTACTCCCGCTGATCATGCTTTGCACGGCACCGATCATCGAGCGCACCTTCAGCCAGCGCGGCACTGCGGTCGGCGTCAGCCTGCTTGCAGCGTTATCGATTGGAGTTCAGATCCCCGGAATAGTGTTGAGTCCCTATCCGTTTTACGGAGTCCTCAGCGGGCGCTACGGCACAGGCGACATGGACGCCGTAGTGGCAACCCTGCGCGACGATGTGCTGACCGATGGTTCCGCCAATGCCGTCATCGGGCACCTCGAACTGCTCGCCCAGAGCACCCCATTCGACCCGATGTGGCTGCGCGGCGATGGGCCGATCGCAGTGTGCGCTCTTGCGCTGGCAGGCACGGCAGGCTGGCTGTTTCGTTCACGGAACGCCCGCCCACTTGCTTCTGTTCTCTTGATCTGCTTCGTCGTGCTGAACCTCGTACCCGCAAGCCAACAGGACGACCCATCGGTCGAGTCCGCCCGCCGCCTGGAGAGTGCGCTTCCCGAAACCGCGCCCCTCCTTGTCGCCAGCAACCATTACGGCAGCGCGCTCCTCGATATCGAGTCGCACCCCGTCCTCTCGATGACTGCGCCGACCGCCCCAGACGATCCGCTCGCTGCTCCTATGTGGCGGCACGCACAGGCGCTCGACAGCCGACTGTGGTATGTCACGTGGTTTCCGCCAGCGGACGCGAATAACTGGATCGAAGGCTGGTTGTGGGAACATGCTTCGTTTGCGCAGGAGAGCGCGGTTGACGGGCATCGTGCGCTGTACTTCGACTTCGCCGCTGCCGAAGCGGACATGGAGGTTGACTGGCGCTTCGGAGACATCCGATTGATCCGCTATGGCGTCGCCGAGGACAGCGGCGACTTGTGGGTGTCGCTGGATTGGACGACCGAACACCAAAACGCGGGAGACTACCAGTTCTTCGCTCATGTTCTCGATGCGCAGGGCAGCATCATCGCGCAGCAGGATCGTCCGCCGCTGGGCGGCTACTACCCAACCTCGGCGTGGAGGAGCGGAGAGAGCGTCCAGGACAAGCTCTTTTTTCCACAGACGCCGGACGCCGCAGCCCTGCGCATTGGGTGGATCGATCCGCTGGCTAACCAGCGCCTTCCGGTCACCACAGCCGATGGCGAACGACTCGCGGAGGGTTTCATCATCATTCCGCTGTCGCCATAACCTTCACACCGTCGACTGTGATCAACAACCTGCTACGAGTGACGCATCACGCCTCTAGCGTCCCAGACTGGCAACCAGCAGATCCAGCGCAAGCAGCGGCTCGATGCGCCCGGTCTTCATCTTCCAGTCGTATTCCTGCAACAAGCGATAGATACGCTCCAACTGCGGGATCGTGAAGCTGCGAGATTGTTTCGCGGCTTTCTCCGCCGGGTACGCGTGGACACCCAGGACGCCGGGCAGGTCTTTGGGGCTACCACCCCCCACGAGATGTTCTTTCGCCAGCAGCAGCAGGCGGAACTGCCGGATGATCATCCCGTAGAGAGCGAAGGGGTCTTCCTGCTGCCCTAACAAGCGGTGCAGCAGTGACGCTGCCGCAGTCGTCCGTCCTTCCGCCAGTGCATCCACCATATCGAACATGCTCGTCTCGGAAACATAAGGAGTCAGCAGGCTGACATCTTCCTCGCTGATCGCGCGCGCGCCATCGACATACAACGAGAGCTTGTACAGCTCGCTGTCCGCCGCGCGCAGGTCGCCATTCGTAACCATCGCCAGGGCATGGGCTGCCTGGGAATTGATCGGCGTGCCGTACGTTTCCTGCGCGCGCTTGCTGATCCACTGGGTGGTGTCTTTTGGAACCAGGCACAGCTTCTCGGCGGCGCGCTCATGCGAACGCGCAAGCTGCACGAGCTTGTTTTTTTCGTCAATGCGCTGTCGCTCAATCAGGATCAAACGGGCCCAATCCGGAAGGTCCGGAAGCTGCTGGATCAGCGTCTCAAGCGCCTTTTTGCCCGTGTTTCCAGCGCCTTTGCGCGTCAGATGCGCGACCAGGTCTTTGACGATGACCAATCGCCGCTCCGCCAGGAACGGGAATGCCAGCGCCGCGCCCATAATCTCACCGACATCCGCGCTAGCCCCATCAAACGACGATGTGTTCAATCCGGGGTTGGAAGGATCGTCAAACTGGTTCTCCAGTCGAATCGCTTCTTCCTCAATCCGCAGGTCATCGTCGCCGTGAAGCAGGTAGAGCGTGTAGATCTTGCTCATGAGGAGCGTGTGTTCACCCGATGCAGGGTCATTTTGCCGCCGAAAGGCATCGTCACTTCGTGGCGCGTGACCTCGATAATCTCTGTGTCAGCGGGATCGGCATCGGTCGTCACATGTTTCTGCAGCGATGTACCGAGCGGCTGCGACAGCATCCCAGCCACCATCACCAGCATCATCATGAATGGCAACCGTCCGAACCAATCGCGGCGCTGCGCACCGGTCAGCCCGACCATTGCGGCGACGCTGGTCATGAACGCGGTCGTGATCAGGTTCGTCCCGCAGTTGGGGTGGACTGCCAGTTTGTGATCGCCGCGCGCCAGGCGCAGGAGCGCATCCTCGGCTGCCTGTTCGACCGATTCAGTCGGCACATCGCCAAACAGGACGAAGCCACCGGCATCGCTGCGCCCCGCCATGCGCAGGTTGCGCAGCCGAGTCGCCAGGATGGTGATGGTGGCGTGTTCCAGCGCATGGTTGCGCCGCGTCCGCCGTGCCCAGGGCAGATTAAGAAGCGGGCGAGCAAAGCCAGCTGCTTGTTCGATCATGGTGATCGACCTTTTGATGTTCACGAGTCCAACAATGGTTCCACTGTAACACACATGCAGGTCGTATGCACTCCGTTGGGCAAGTCAAGGCAAGACGAAGTCGAAACGGCATTACAATGGCTTGGGGGATACGAGAATACCGAATACTGGCTAAGGGAGGTCTCTCCATGTTTAAGTCTCTACGACAATTGCTGATACTGGCGCTGCTGCTCGCCTTACCGCTCACAGTTGTCTCCGCGCAGGATGACGCCCGTCCCATCGTGATCGGCAACACGATCGATGGCACGTTGTCAGAAGAAACACCGCGTGCGTCCTTCCAGTTTGCGGCGACAGCCGAACAGATCATCACCATTACCCTGATCTCGACGGATTTTGACCCATTCCTCACCCTCCTCGATAGCGAAGGACAGACCCTGGCGAGCAACGACGACGGTGCCGGAGAGAGAAACTCACGCATCTCGCGGTTTCTGATCCCGGAAAGTGGGCTGTACACCATTGTTGTCCAGAGCTACGGCGCGGCGCTTGGCTCGACGCTAACCGAGGACAATTACGGCGCATACACACTGACGACGGCAGAAACCACCATCGATCTCATCGAATATGGCATGACGATTGACGGGGAGCTGACGCCGGACGCGCTGCGCACCTACTACACCTTCCGTGGCGACGCGGGAGACACCATCATCATCACCATGATTTCGACCGGAAATACCTGGGATACCTATCTCCACCTCTACCCGGAACTGGAGAAGGACTTCCCCCTGGTCAGCAATGACGACGGCGCGGGTAACCTCAACTCCCTCATTGGTCCCTATGTGCTCCCGGAAGATGGCTTGTACACCATCGAGGCAACCAGCTTCGGCAATGACGACACCGGCACATTCACGCTCACGCTGCAGCGCGCCGAGATCATCTCACTCGAATTTGGCGAAAATGCCGAGGGGCGTTTGAGCGGCGCAAGCTCTTACCTTTACTATCAGTTCAGCGCCGAGCAGGGCGACATCATCGATCTCACCGTCGAAGGTGGCGCGGTAGTCGGCACGGCACTCGTGCTCAACGGTCCCGAAGGCTATCAGGTTGCCTACAGCGATAGTTACAGCGGAGCCGACCCGACCATTCGAGCGTTCCAGATTCCAACCACCGGCACCTATACGATCCTCGTCCGCACGCTTGAACCGGACAGCAGCGGCAGCGTCACTATTCAGTTTGACGAGACCGTGTTGGAATCGCTGGATAGAGGCGCACAGACGCTCTCGTTCTCCAGTAACATCACGCGGAACACGGTCACGTTTACCGGGAACGCGGGGGAAAGCGTGACTCTGACGTTCGATTACACCAACGTCCCGTCGTCGTCAGTGTCAATCACGGTACTGCAATCCGGGTCAACACTCAGTTACCTCAGCGCAAGCACCATCAGCGATCTATCGGCGAGCCTCGTCGTTCCAAGCGATGGGGTTGTGCTGGTGCAGGTAGAGGATTACAGCTACCAGGACAGCGAAGTCACTGTAATTCTGGATCGCAACGGCAGCGAATAAACAACGAGACTGGTTAGCGAAAACTCCTGCCTGGAGGCAGGAGTTTTCGCCACAAATGGACTATAATCCCTCTGATGAGTGTGAGACTATTTCGAGGGATTTCCATGAGCAGAGAGACAGTCGATCAGCGCCGCGCAGATGAAGCCCGGATCAAGAAAGAAGGACGCCTGCCGCCAGGGCAGTCGCTGACGCTCGACTTCCCCATCCTGCATGTCGGGCAAGTGCCGCGCTTCGACGCTGCACGTTGGGATCTGCGTGTGTTCGGTTTGGTCGAAAAGGAAATGCGCTGGACGTGGAGCGAGTTCATTGCTCTGCCCACCGTCGCGCAGACCTGCGACATCCACTGCGTGACCACCTGGAGCAAATTCGACACGATCTGGGAGGGTGTGCGTTTCCGCGACTTCGTCGCGCTGTTCGGGATCAAATCGAACGTCAAGCATGTGATCGCACACTGCGATGGCGGCTACACCACCAACGTGCCGCTGGATGTCATGATGGATGATGACGTGATGCTGGCGTACAAGTTCGACGGTAAGCCGCTCGAACCCGATCATGGATACCCGCTGCGCACATTGGTACCCAAGCGCTACTTCTGGAAAAGCGCCAAGTGGCTGCGCGCGTTGGAATTCAGCGCGGCAGACAAACCCGGCTATTGGGAAAACGCGGGCTATCACAACAATGGCGACCCTTTCAAAGAGGAGCGGCATCAGCGACGCTTTGGTTTCTTCTAGGGAATCGCCATAGATGGGCAGCACGACTGACGCAGCGGCGTTCGCGCAAAGCGAATGACGGGAGTGAATGGGAGTCGAACCCACCGCAGCCTGTCACGCAGCCTGCCACCGGTTTTGAAGACCGGGACGCCCACCGGGACATTTTCACCCCCAAGAGAGCGGCATTATAACGCATGTTGACCCTTTCAGAAGCGCTTGAACTCCCGGAACTGACGGGCGCAGCCGTCGTTGCCGGGCGCAGCCATCTTACGCAAAGCATCTCCTGGGCGCATGTCGTCGGCGTCCCGGATGCCGCACAATGGCTGAACGGCGGTGAATTCGTGTTGACGACCGCAAATGCCCTGCCCGACAGCGACCAGGAACAGCGCGACTACATCCAGGCGCTGGCGGAGAAACAGGTCGTCGCGCTTGGGCTGGCGGTCGGGCGTGTTATCGAACGTGCGCCAACCGCGCTGCGGGATGCCGCCGAAGCCTGCGACTTCGTACTGATCGAAATCCCCTGGCAGGTGCGCTTCGTTGACGTGGCAAAAGCGATCAACCAGCGCATCGCTGCCGCCAACATGCGCAATGTCGAGCAGGCGCTCGATATTCATCGCCGCCTTAATCAACTCATCCTGGAAGGCGGCAACCTGCAAAGCCTCGCGGAGACGCTGGCGAGCCTGATCCATCAATCCGTCAGCATCGAAAACGCTCGCTTTGAAGCGCTGGCAAGCTGTAACCTCGCTGCTTACGACGAAGCACGCAGTTATACGCTTAAGGAAGGGCGCACCGACCCACGCCTGGTTCAGGCGCTCGAAGAACGCGGGATTCTGGGACAAATCCGCTCCACCATGCGCCCGGTTCACATTGCACAGATGCCGGATGTCGGGTTGGAGATGGAGCGCATCCTCGCACCCATAGTCGTGCACGGCGACTTGTACGGCTACATCTGGATCATCGCGGGCGACCGCCCCCTCAACGACCTCGACCGCCTGGCGATTGAAAGTGGCGCGACCGTCGCAGCGCTGATGATCTTCCATCAGGAAGCCGTCCAAAACGCCGAAGCCTCGCTCAAAGGCGGCTTGCTGGCGCAGCTCATCCAGCAGGAACCGGGACGCGAAGCTGTCGTCGCGGATCTGGCGCTGCGGTATGGGCTTGACGTGAACGCTGTCCTGACGATGTATGTGATTGACGCGCCGGAACGGGCGACCATCCGCTTGACGGAACTGGATCGCAGGATCAATCGGGCGCTCGCCGCGCTCCATGCACGGGGGGTTGTCGGGCAGTTTGCGGGGCAGGTTGTTGTCCTGGCGCAAAGCAGCAGCGCGGAACTGGCGCAGTCACTCCTCCTCGCCAGCCCAGATGCGCGGATCGCGGTCAGCGGCAGCCTGAGTGGCGGCGCAAGTGTCCCGGCTCTGTATGCGCAGTGCCAGGAAACGCTCCTGATCGCGCGGCGTATCGCAAGCAGAGATCCCGTCGTACACTTTGAAACGCTGGGCTACCTTCATACGCTCTTTCGTGCAGGCAGCAGCAGCCTGACGAGTAATCCGTATGTCCCCCTCATTCGACGCCTGGCGGCGGAAACCGGCAGCAGTCTGCTCAACACGCTGGAAGTCTACCTCGATGCTGGCGGCAACGGCGTCGAAGCAGCCGAACAGCTCTCGATTCACCGCAGCACCCTCAACTATCGTCTGGAACGAATCGAGACGCTGTGCGGAATCAAGCTGAATGAACCGCTCGTCAGGATCAATATGCAGGTCGCTCTCAAATTGATGCGCCTCTTCCAAAGCGACGATATACTCGGCAGCTAACAGTTTTTATCCTGTTACAAAACGACCGAGACTCAAAAGAGGTTCATCGATGATCGAGACCCCCACCGTGCTCGAAGTGCGCGGTCTCACTAAACGATTCCCAGGCGTCCTCGCCAACGATCACATCGACTTACAACTGCGTAAAGGCGAGGTACTGGGGTTGCTGGGCGAGAACGGCGCAGGAAAAAGCACCTTAATGAATTTAATTTATGGGCTTTATTCGCCAGACGAAGGCGAAATCCTCATCAATGGCAAAGCCGCCCATATCCGAAACCCGAACGATGCCATCGCACGAGGCATCGGCATGGTCCATCAGCACTTTCAACTCGTCCCGGTGCTGTCCGTCACCGAGAACATCATGCTCGGCAATGAAACCGTGAGCGGGCTGTTTCTCAACCGCCGCGCGGCAAAGGCGCGTATCCTCGAAATCGCCAAACAGTATGGGCTAGACGTTGATCCGGATGCGCTGGTTCAGGACTTACCCGTCGGCGTACAGCAGCGCGTCGAAATCCTCAAGGCGCTCTACCGGAAGTGCGACATCCTCATCCTCGACGAGCCTACTGCCGTGCTGACTCCGCAGGAAGCCGAGGGCTTATTTGACATCATGCGCACCCTGATCGACCGGGGCGTGAGCATCATTTTCATCAGCCACAAACTCAAAGAAGTGCTGGAAATCTGCGACCGCGTCGCCGTGCTTCGCGGCGGAAGAGTCGCAGGTCATGCCGATCCAAAATCGGCGACGCAGGAATCGCTCGCCGCCATGATGGTCGGGCGCGAAGTCCTGCTGCGCGTCGATAAAGCGCCTGCCAACCCTGGCGCGCCCGTCCTGCAAATCCGCGATCTGACGGTCAAAGACGACCGGGACCTGCTCGCCGTCAAGCATCTCTCGCTGGACGTTTTCTCGGGCGAAATCCTGGGCATCGCAGGGGTCCAGGGCAACGGGCAGACCGAGCTGATCGAAGCGATCACAGGCTTGCGCCCCATTATCAGCGGGCATCTCACACTCGACACTCATGACATCACCCATGCCTCGCCGCGCCGTGTGACCGAAGTCGGCGTTGGGCACGTCCCCGAAGACCGCCAGAAGAACGGGATGGTCTACGACTTTCCCATCAAGGACAATCTCGTCCTGCAAACCTATTACATCAAGCCCTTCAGCAGCGGCGTAATCGCCAATGAAGACGCCATAGAGGAGAATGCCGAAGCCCTGGTGAAGAAGTTTGACGTACGCACGCCAGGCATCTTCGTCAACATCGGCAAGCTTTCCGGCGGCAACCAGCAAAAGACCATCGTCGCGCGTGAATTCTCCCGCCCCAGCAAGCTGCTCATCGCCGCCCAGCCTACGCGCGGTCTCGATGTCGGCTCAATCGAGTTCATCCATCGCCAGATCGTCGCCATGCGCGACAGCGGAACGGCAGTGCTGCTCGTCTCAGCAGAACTCGACGAAATCCTCTCGCTCTCTGACCGTGTCGCCGTCATGTACGCGGGTCAGATCATTGATATCCTGCCTATCGCCGACGCCGACCGCAACCGAGTCGGTTTGCTAATGGCGGGGGTCAAATCGGAACAGGCTGTACAACAGAAGGCGGTCGCACATGGCTGAAGCAACACTCCGCCCACAAGGGGGACTCGCGCCTATCGGGCGGACATGGGGGCGCATTTCCCCTTCCCTGGTGCCCGTGCTTGCGGTACTTACCGCCCTACTGCTGACAGTCCCGTTCATGATCCTGACGGGCGGGCGCGGGGATGTCGGGCGCGGACTGGCGATCTCTGGCACCGCCTACAGCGCGCTCATCGAAGGCTCGCTTGGCGTCGCCATCAACGATACGGTCACACCCGACGACCTTGAACTGGTCACGACGTTCACGCAAGCCGGTGCATTCACCGTCCGCGATCTTCGCCGCTTGGGGCAGGATGCCGCCGCGCTGTCCGCCGTTGGCATTAACACCGCGCAGCGCTACGCGGAAATCCTACCCGCCCTGGGCGAAGTGAGCGACGAAGGACTGGCGGAACTGAGCGTCAGCGTCGGCGAGATCCAATCGCTCGGCGTCGAAACGCTCAACACGATGCGACCGATGATCGCCGAACTGAACGAGGCAGAACGCGGGGATGTCCGCGCGCTCGCGGAGCCATACGTCATCGGCTTAGACGCGCTTCCCAGTAATGCGCGTGAGGCGATTTCCGCACTCGCCCCCTCGACCGCAGCGATGGGCGACGCCGACCTGCTGCGCTACATGCAAATCCTGAACAGCGAAGGCATCGTCCGTCTTGAGCGCCTCGTCAGCACTATCGACCGCCTTGGCGAAGCGAACATCGCGCTCGACAGCCCTGAAGCGAGCGCTCTTGCAGCAATCGCCTCTCTGGAAGTTGGAGCGGATAACACCGATCCCGGTCAGGCAGCGCGCTCCGCCGCCAGCGCAGTCCTCGAAGCCATCGCCATCGTCGAGCCGCTGACCGCCGCAGGCATCACCGACCCCACGCGGCTCAATGAGCAGGTGCAGTTGGTGCGTGCGCTCTACGAACAGGGCATCCTGACGAACGCCGATGTTGGCACCGCGCTCAATGAAGAGCTTGACGACGCCATTGCCAACAACACGCTCATCCGCCGCCCTGGTGACCGTCTGATCGTCGGAGCGGGCAGCATGCTCACGGGAACCGTCACGACGACCAACGCCGATGGCGCGACCGTTCCACAGACGCTCTACGCGCGGCTGGGCAATTCCGCCATAATCTTCTTTCCAGAAAACCTGGAGCAAATGCTCGTCCGTTCAATCCCGTTCATCATCGCGGGTCTGGCGGTCGCGCTCGGCTTCAAAGCAGGCGTCTTCAACATTGGCGCGGAAGGGCAGCTTTACGCAGGTGCCATCCTGGCGGTCTGGGTTGCCATCTCGCCCATCTTCGCGGGATTGCCGCCCGTCATTCATCTGCCGCTGATCATCGTCATGGGTATCGTCGGCGGTTTCCTGTGGGGTGCCATCCCCGGCGCGCTCAAAGCATACACCGGGGCGCATGAGGTCATCGTGACCATCATGCTCAATTACATCTCCATCCGCCTGGTCGATTGGCTGATCAAATCGACCGACCCGGTCATCCTGCTCGACATCAACGCCAGCACCCCCAAGACGCCCGACCTGATAGAAGCCCTCAGAATGCCGCAGTTCACGGATCTCTCGCCCTGGGTGATCGTTGCAGCAGGCATCGTCGTCTTCCTGCTGGCGCTCTGGTCGCGGCGCAAGAAGGCGAGCGGTATGCGCGCATTCGTGCAGCCCGCCATCCTCGGCGGCGTCACGCTCGTCGTGGGCTTGTTCCTCCAGTTCATCAACGTCCGTGGTGCCCTCCACCTGGGCTTCGTCATCATGGTCGCCGCCGTTTGGCTGACGGACTGGTTCCTGCAAAAAACCACGCTCGGCTTTGAGCTGCGCACCGTCGGCGCGAACAGTGACGCCGCCCGGTATGCGGGCATGAACGTGCGCTGGAACATCATCCTGGCGCTGGCGCTGGGTGGCGCGCTGGCAGGTCTGGCAGGAGCCATCGAAGTGACGAGCGTGCAGTACAACATGAAACCTTTGTTTTTTGCGGGCGTCGGCTTCGATGCTATCGCCGTCGCGCTGTTGGCGCGCAGCAACCCACGCAGCATGCCCATCGCCGGGCTGCTATGGGGCGCGCTGCTGACAGGCGCGGGCTTGATGCAGATCCGCGCAGACATTTCGATTGACCTGGTGAAAATCATTCAGGCGCTGATCATCATGTTCATCGCGGCAGATGCTATCGTTCGCTACGTCTGGCGGGTGCCCAAATCTGACGAGAAGGTCACCAACATCTTCGCCAAAGGTTGGGGGAGTTAAGAAGACATCACATGGCAACCATCACACCCACTATCGCCCCTGCTCCAGCGGAGCAAACCAAAAGCTGGCGTGACGATATCAAGATCACTCGGCAAGGCGTGTTTGCCACCTTCTTCATCGTCTTTGGCGCCATCCTGGTCTGGAACGCCATTCAGTTCATTGCACCCGATACCGTCACAAGGCTGACCTTTGGCGCAAATCTGCCGGAACTTCTGGTGCCAACGCAGGCAGCCACGTTAGTCATCGGCATTGTCTGGCTCGTTGGCGGGCTGTTCGCCCTTCTTGCTCCTCCAGCAATGGAGCGTGCCAAGCGCATCGCGACCCTGATCAGCGGCATCCTGATTATCCCTGCGGTCATCATCATCGCGGCGGCGGGTGCCAGCACCAATGTCACGGTACTGCTGCAAGTCAGTATGCGTCTGGCAACGCCGATTGTCATGGGCGCGCTGGCAGGCATCTGGTGCGAACGTTCTGGCGTGACCAACATCGCCATCGAAGGCATGATGCTGACGGGCGCGGCGTTCGGCTTTGTCGCATTCACGCTGCTGCTCGGCACGATGCCGAATGCCCAGGCGCAGTTGATCGGCGTCGTCGTCGCCACGCTGGCGGGCGGCATCATGGCAGTGCTGCACGCCTGGTTGAGCATCACCTTTAAGACCAATCAGATCGTCAGCGGTACGGTCATCAACATCCTCGCGGTCGGAATAACCAGCTTCATCCGGCGCGAAGTCCTGCTCTCGTCGGAAGCAGGGCGCGAACCGCTCCAGCAGTTCGCCATCCCGGGTCTCAGCCAGCTTCCGGTGGTCGGGGAAGTTTTCTTCAACGGTCGCCCAATCTTTTATATGATGTTCGTGCTGTTGTTCGTCACGCACATTGTGCTGTTCTACACCCGGTGGGGCTTACGCACGCGCGCGGTCGGCGAAAACCCCAAAGCGGCGGATACGCTGGGGATCAACGTCATTCGCAATCGCTGGATCAATGTCATGATCGGCGGGCTAATCGCGGGGCTGGCGGGCGCATGGTTCTCGCTGGAGACGAATGGCAGCTTCGAGGACAACATGACCAGTGGTCGCGGCTTCATTGCGCTGGCAGCGATGATCTTCGGCAACTGGACGCCTTTCGGCGCATTCGGTGGGGGTCTGCTCTTCGGCTTCTCGGACGCGCTGGGTCAGCGCTTTCAACTACTCGGCGTGCCGATTCCGTCACAATTCCTGCAAATGGTGCCCTTCATCATCACGATTGTCGTGCTCGCGGGGCTGGTCGGCAAAGCGGTCGCGCCCAAGGCGGACGGCGTCCCTTACGAAAAAGAGGGGAAGTAGCCGATTTCATGACGAGGGCGCAATTCAATGCACCCTCCAGGTGTCAGCTTTGCTGCCCGTACGTTCGATTGACGTGGGCGAGGATTTCTTCTTCGCTCACCCCCGCATCCGTCATCGTGCGCACATCCTGTGCCGTGTAGACGCACACACCGCAGCTTGCCCCATGCATATCGAAGATAAACGTGCCGTCCGGATTGCTCTCCTGAATGAAGCACTGAAGGCTGTTTTCGTGCCCCATCGCGTCACAACCACAGTGGCAGGGATATTTGGCAAGCTCCTCAGGGTGCGACATCGCGTACAAATAGGCATCGCGCACAGGACCCACAGCGATGGACGCGGGCGGCTCGTTTAGAGCAACCGGTTCGGTTGCGCAGGCGGTCAGAAACAGCGCGAGCGCCAACAAAACGGGTATCAAAAACTTCACCATATCTCCCCCCTCACCTCATCTTGTGAAAGTATTCACATTATCAGGCGAAGGGGAGATTACGGATAGTGACGATGATCTCTCGATCTCCGCGAGATGTCACGTCTTCCGCGATTATGCGCCCTGCGTCGTCGCGGGCGGCGTGACGACGAAGAAGCAGTCCGGCATCCCATCGCCGTAGATCTCGCGGTAAACCGCGAAATTCTCATAAGTGATGTCGAGGTAAAGCTGCGTCTCCTCGAACGGTATCGTCTCGTAGAGCAGGTCAATGTCGCCCTGCGCGCTTTCCGTCCAACCCGCCGCGCGTCCGGGACCCGCGTTATAACCCAGCAGCGCCCCGACGACATCGCCACCCAGAAAGTCGCGCGTCGAACCGAGATAAAACGACCCCATCTGCACGTTGACCAGCGGGCGATACAAATCGCTCAACTGATAGCTCGTCAGCCCCAAACGATCCGCCACATCCTGGGCGGTCGGGGGCATGAGCTGCATCAGCCCACGCGCGCCCGCCCCGCTGAACGCCGTTACATCGTAGCTGGACTCCTGGCGAATGAGCGATGCTACGTACAGCGGATCAAGCTGATATTCGCGCGCGCGTTCCAGCACCAGGTCGGCAAAGTAGATGGGATACGCCTGCCGGACGATGTACGACGGAATTTCGGGGATCGGCACGTTGGAAAGCACGACAACGCGAATTCCAGAAATGATCGACGCACGGTAAGCGCGGATGCCCCGGTAGTAGCTCGTGAGCTGGAACATGGCGACCGGATCGTTGCGCAGTTGGCGATGCAGCGCCACGAACTCGGCATTCGCCTCGCGCCAATAACCCAGCGCCCACAACTCCGTCCCGCGCACCAGCAGCGGATTGGACGCCAGGTCAGGGGGCAGCGCCGCCGATACAGGCGCACCGATGATCCCGCCCAACCAGGCTTCAGCGTCGGCGATCTCCTGCGGAGTCGGGTCTGCAAGGCGGATGTTGGTCGAAGGCTCATAAGCGGGCGTATTGTTGAGCAGCGCGCACGCTCGTTGGCTGAAGAAGGTTCCTGGATCAGCATTTACTGCGTTCTGCCATGCCGCCTGCGCGCCCGCAGCATCGCCAATTGCGCTCAACACCTTCCCCTGCCACAAAAGCGCGTGCGATGAGCCGCTGCGCCCATAGAATGCCGCCGCGCGCTGCGCGTCGCCCGCCGCTTGCAGCAAGCGTGCCGCCTCAAACAGCCCCGCCTCTGCCGCCTCCGTGCCGGGGAACAGCAGCCCAAGCTGGTCATAGTAGTTGACCGCCTGCGCGGCGTCGCCCGCCTCGCGCAGCAGGCGCGCCGCGCGCAGCACTGCATCCGGCGCTTCCGGCGATGCCGGATAAGCGCTGGCGACGGTGATGTAGGCGTTGATGGCGTTGAGGGTTTCGCCTGTCGCCTCGTAGGTCTCCGCCTGTTCGACAGCGGCAATCGACGCTTCAGGCGAGGTCGGGAACAGGTCGCGCACCTGCTGGAACGTCGTCAATGCAGCGGCGCTGTCGCCAATCCCCCGCTGCGCGCGCCCCAAGAGCAGATACAGCTCAGGAAGATTCGCCTGGTCGCCTGGCGGCGATGCCAGAGTCGCGGTCAGAACGCTGACAACAGGCTGGAAGTTGTCGTTGGCGACATTGATGCGCATTCGCAGCAGCAGATCGACGGGCTGCTCTGCAGTCACCAGCGCAACCAGCGCGTCAAACGCGGCGGGTTCATCGGTGTACTCACTCATCACCCGCTGCAAGCGCGCGTAGCCCGTCTGCGCGTCCCCCAAGGCAATTTGCAGATTGGCAGCCTGCACCTCGATGGCGGCGATGTCATCGCGCTGTCCGTCCACACTGAGCAGCCCGCGCGCCAGGATCGCCTCATACTGCGCGAGCGCCTCGTCCGGGCGACCAATCACGGCGTATACCTGTGCCAGCTCGCTGCGCAGCACATACTCGCTCTGGGGTTCGCGCCCCGCCTCGGCAGCCAACCGCAGATAGAGCACGCTGGCATCCGGATTCACGGCGGCGATGCGCTCATACAGATAGCTGTCAATCAATCCGCCACCCATTGAGAGCGCCGTCTCGAAATCCGCCAGGGCACCGCTCGAATCGCCAGTCGCCTGTCGCGCATCGCCCCGCAGCACCAGCGCGCGGAATGACGCACCACAGGCATCCATGTGCTGCGTAAACGCCTGCGCCGCCTCGGCGTCCATGCCCATTCGATCATAAACCACGCCCGTTCCGTAAAGCGCGGCGCACGAAGTGCCAGAATTTGCGGTGGCGGCGTTGTACTGCGCCAGCGCCCCGGCATAGTCGCCGATATGCAGGGCAGCGGCGGCAGCATCCAGCGGCGATTGCAGCGCGGGGGTCGGCGTGAACGGGATTTGCTGGGCATGGGCGGGCGTGATGAGCACAGCGAGGGCGACGAAAGCGACCAACAGCGCGGCATGTTTTTTCATGATTTCACCCAACTCGTCCAACACCATTAGCGGCATTGTAGGGATTTGCCAGAAACAGAACAAGGGGCGCACAGCCCCTCGTTCATCCAACTGACGGTCGATTGACCGCTGCCTGCCCTACGCTTTGAGCCGCTCGAAGAACTTCTTGCGGAACTTCGAGACCTTTGGCGCGACGACAAACTGGCAGTAACCCTGGTTGGGGTTGCGGCGGAAGTATTCCTGATGATAGTCCTCCGCCGCGTAGAAGGTCGTCGTAGGCGCAACCTCGGTCACAATCGGGTCCCGCCAGATCGCCAGGGCGTTGTATTCCGCGATCTTCTGCTCGGCGATCTGCTTCTGCTCCGGCGTGTGGTAGAAGACGGCGGAGCGGTACTGCGTGCCGACGTCATTGCCCTGGCGATTAAGCGTCGTCGGGTCGTGGATGGTGAAGAAGACATCGAGCAGGTCGGCAAAGGTGACTGCGCTAGGATCGTACTCAATTCGGATGACCTCGGCGTGTCCGGTCGTGCCTGTGCAAACCGCCTGATACGACGGATTGGCGACGCGCCCACCCTCGTAGCCAGACACGACATCCGTCACACCCTTCAGATCGTCATAGACCGCTTCCAGGCACCAGAAGCAGCCGCCCGCCAGGGTCGCCACTTCGCGCTTATTTCCGTTTTCCATCGTTTGCAGTCCTATCTGTGTATCGAACTTGCCACCATGATACCGCATGTACGCTTACGGACAGATGACGCGATCATCAGAGAAGTATCGGAAACACGCGAAATAGTGTGGTGGTAGGGGCGCGCCTCGTCCGCCATCTCCCCCGCTCGCTACGATTATGCAATCGTTGATGACTTTGTGGCTACTTCTCTTGTCGCCTGCGCGCGCCGCCAAAGGCGCAGCAGTTGCTCACCATGATAGAGATTGAGCGGCTTGCCGCGCGCCCAGCGCTGCGCAGCTGCGGAAAAGTGGGCTGTTGTGATGATAATGCCTTTGTCCGCCTTCTCATGCTGCATTGCTCCGTAAAAGTCACGCACAAGCGGCTCACCGATAGTTCCTCCGCGCCAGCGCTTGCATTGCACAACCCACTTTTCGCCATTCTTCGCATTCACGATGACATCGATACCGTGATCGCCTGTGCGCCCGGTGCGTTTGGCATCGTGCCCTGCAACGCGATAGAGTTCGACAATCATGTCTTCAAACTGCGAAGGAGACAGCTCGACCATTGCCGCTATGCTGTCGATTTTTCCGGTCTTCCGCCGAAAGTAACCACGTTTCAGGTATTCCCACGCCAGCCACAAAAGAACAATTCCACCTGCAACCAGTAGATATGCAGTTGTGTTGACAGGTTCCGGGATTATCTTCAATCCGGTCACGTTGGGGGCGAGAGGTGAAAGAAAGTAGAGTGCAAACCGCAATAAAACCCACAACACAGCTACAGCAGCCAACGGTCGCAGCACGTTGCCATTTCGATTCAGAATGCCCGCAAACGCGTACAAAAGCATTAGTGGCCAAAGATCAAAGAGAAGCTGAAAGAGCCAAACAATAGTGGTCATGAAGTTATCAAACATTGCTTGTTGTGTGGTCATCGGCTACCCTCTGAAGTCAATCATGCGTGCATATTTGTGAGTCATATTATCAGAATACTCTCACATAATAGCGAGAAGGGTAAAGAATCCATGTCCGATTACATCTTCAAGCAGCTCATCAATGGCGAGTGGGTCGATGCCCTTGACGGCGGCACCTGGGATCTGATTAACCCCGCCTACGAAACCTCGCTCGGCATCCTGCCGTTCGGCGGCGCGCGCGACGCGACCGCCGCCATCGACGCCGCCGCTGCCGCCTTCCCCACCTGGGCGGGCAAGACGCCCTATGAACGCGCAGAAGTCCTGAAAAGCGCCGCGAACTGGATACGTGCGCGCCTTAACGACCTGGCGCGCGTCACCAGCGAGGAGAGCGGGAAGCCGCTGCGCGAGGCAAGCGGTGAATGGACGACCAGCGCCAACTTCTTTGAGTGGTACGCGGAAGAAGGCAAACGCGCTTACGGTCGTGTCATCCCCGACCGCCGCAGCACCCGCCGCACGATGGTCATCTCACAGCCGCTCGGCGTCGTCGGCGTCATCACCGCCTGGAACTTCCCCGCATACAACCCGGCGCGCGGCTGGGCGGCTGCCCTGGGCGCAGGCTGCACCGTCGTCGGTCGCCCGTCGGAATACACACCACGCACCGCCATGCTCATGGCGCAGGCGCTCCACGAAAGCGGCGCGCCCGCTGGCGTCATCAACTGCATCAACGGCGACCCGGCGGCGATGGGGCAGGTCATGCTCGACGACCCGCGCCTGCGCAAGATCAGCTTCACAGGCAGCACGCGCGTCGGCAAGCTGCTGATGGATGGCGCGTCGCGCACCGTTACCAAACTGGCGCTGGAGATGGGCGGCAACGCACCCGTCCTGATCTTCCCCGATGTCAACGTCGAAAAGGTCGCCAAAGCCGCCGTCGCCAGCAAGTACCGCAATAACGGGCAGGTCTGCATCGCGCCGCAGCGCTTCTACGTCCACACGCAAATCGCCGAGGAGTTCATCGACGCTGCCGTCAAAGCCTCCAATGGGCTGAAACTCGGCAACGGCATTGACCCGGCGACCGACGTAGGACCGCTCATCAATACCGTGCAGCGCGACCGTCTGGAGCGCATGGTCGGCGAGGCGGTGGGTGCGGGTGCAGAAGTGCTGGCAGGTGGGGCGCGCCCAGCGGAGTTCGAGCGCGGCTACTTCTACAAGCCAACCGTGCTGGCAAACGTCACGCCGGACATGCGCGTGTACAGCGATGAAGTCTTCGGTCCCGTCATGCCGATCATCCCGTTCACCGATCCCGACGAAGCGATTGCGCTCGCCAATGGTCTGGAAGCCGGGCTTGCCGCCTACGTGCAAACCAACGATCTGACGACCGCCATCCACGTCTACGAACAACTTGAATTCGGCATGATCGGCATAAACGAGTGGATGCCCGTCACGCCAGAAGCGCCATTTGGCGGCGTCAAAGCAAGCGGCATCGGGCGCGAAAGCGGTGCCGAAGGGCTGCACGAGTACATGGAGAGCAAGACGATTTTTATCGGCGGCGTATGAAGTCGTGCGAGGTGCGCAGTGCGTAGTGCAAAAGAACAATCCTCTGCTTGTTCGCACCTCGCACTGCGCACTTCGCACTGTCACTTATGATCTGCGCCTAAAGAAGAACACTCATGAAGCTTGAGATCGTCAACACGCGCGAGGAACACGCGGAAGCCGCCGCTGATATGCAGCGCGCATGCTTCCCTACCCTGCCGGAAGAAGACTACTTCACGGCGGAGCATTATCGCAGCCATATGCGGGTATTCGCGGAAGGGCAGTTCGTCGCGCTGGCACATGCGCCGGATGGGGTGCGCCTCGCCGCCGCATCGACCAGTATGCGCACGAACTTCGATCCGCCGCCCGCCCACTACATTCCGTTCATCGGGCACAACTGGCTGACCACGCACGAGCCAAACGGCGTCTGGCTGTATGGCATCGACATGAGCGTGCATCCCGATTTTCGACGGATGGGCATCGCGAAGCTGTTCTATGCCGAACGACAGAAACTCGCGCGGCGATTAGGGCTGCGCGGCGAGCTGGTCGCCGGGCTGCTGCCGGGCTATGACACGCATCGCGGCATGAGCATCGAGACGTATGCGGCGCGTGTGGTCGCGGGCGAGCTGACCGACCCAACGCTGACGCCCCAGCTCCGCAGCGGATTGCGCTTTGTCCGCCTGCTCTATGGCTACGTGACCGACCCGCGCTCGGATAACACCGCCACGCTGCTCATGCGCGAAAACCCGGACTATCAAGGACAAACCATGATCTATCACATCATCACACAGGCAGCCTGGGACAGCGCGCGCGGCGGAACCCATTACAGCGCGTCCAGCCTGGCAAAGGAGGGCTTCATACACTTTTCGACGCTGGAGCAGGTCGCGGGCAGCGCCAATCGCTACTATGCCGGAAGGCAGGACGTCCTTCTCTTGGAGATCGATCCGGGCAAGCTGACGACACCGCTCGTCTACGAAGCGCCCCGGAACCCAGAGCGCGCGCACGAGCGATTCCCGCATCTCTACGCGCCGCTCAATCTCGACGCCGTCATCCGCGTCGTGCCCTACGCACCGGATGAGGCAGGTGCTTTTCGCCAACCTGAAATCTGATCTCAACACGAAGTCGCGGAGAAGTCGCGGAGAATACGAAGGCACACGGAGATTCAGCACATCTGGCGCTCTTGGCGTCATGGCGGTTGATCGCTTTGATTGAACCGCCATGACGCCAACGACGCCAAGTGGAATTCCCTCCGTGTTTCTTCGTTGACTCCGTCCCTTCGTGTTTCAACGCATCAGCAACTACCCATCCAGGCGGTTGATGGTGTCCTCGATCAGCGGCACGACCTCGCGGAAGATCGCCTCGTCAAAAGCGAATTTCGCTCCCGCAGCCGCGAACAGCTCCGGCAGCGTCCGGGTCGCGCCCAGCGACAGCGCTTGACGATACGCCGCCACCGCGCCCTTGGCATCGCTCAGGGAATTGCGCCAGACCTGCACCGCGCCCAACTGCGCCAAGCCATACTCGATATAGTAGAACGGGTTGCCGTAGATGTGCCCCTGACGCTGCCAGTAGGCGTTGAGCGAGTCCTCGAAGCCAGACCAGTCCTCGACGGGCATGAAGCGGTTCCACAGCTCGACCCATTTGGCGTCGCACTGTGCGATGTCGTGCGCGTCGTCAATGTGCGTATAGACCCAATGCTGGAAACCATCGACTACGGACATGTAACCCCAAAAGCGAATCAATCCCGTCAAATGATCGACAAAGGCGCGGTCGGCGTCCGCCTGCGACACGTAAAAGCCGCCGTAGTCCGCCGTCAGATACGGCGCGGCGAGCAGCTCCATCGACATTGACGCCACCTCAGCGATCTCCATCGTGATGTCGCCCTGCTGATAGTACGGCAGGTGCATCGACTCAAAGCTGTGGAAGGCATGCCCGCCCTCGTGCAGCATCGTCTGCACATCGCCATGCGAACCGGTGGCGTTCATGAAGATGAACGGGCGCTTCTGCACGGCGAAATAGGTCTGGTAACCGCCGGGTGCCTTCCCCTTGCGATTGACGAGATCGAGCATACTGTCGCGCTCCATGATGTCCAGGTACTCCCCGAACTTTGGATCGACCTGGCGGAACATGGCGGTCGATTTGGCGGTCAGCTCTGCGCCGTCCTTGAATGGAGCCAGCGGCGGGCGGTTGAGCGGATCGATGGTCATCCGCCAGTCGGCATCCCAGGGACGCAGCACGTCTACCCCCATGCGCTCACGCTTACGTTCCAGGAGCCGCCGCCCTGCCGGGACGACCACCTCCTCGATTGCCGCGTGGAAGCGCCGCGCATCGTCCGGCGTATAGTCGAAGCGCTTCATCTCGATCCACTTGTAGGCGCGGTAATCCGGTTGGTCGGCGTTGAGGGCGATTTGATGGCGCACGTCCAGGAACTTGTGCCACAAGTCGTTCAGCGCTGGGCGATCCTGCAAGCGGCGCTCGGCGGCAAGCCGGAAGGCGCGCTCGCGTAGATCGCGATCCTGGCTTTCGAGGAATGGCGTGAGCTGGGTCAGGGTCTTCTCTTCGCCGTCCCAGATCACAGTCTGCGCACCGATGACGCGATCATATTCCGTCTCCAGGCGATCTTCTTCGTTGAAGAGCGTTAGGTTCGCCTCGCGGAAGAGCGCCGCTTCTGCGCGGATGGCGCGCAGCGGAATCTCAAACCCGGCAGGCTCCAATCCGCTCGCCAGCAGCTTCTCCTTCAGCTTCTGCTCGGCGGCGCGCCAGGGCGTGACGACATTTTCGAGATTGGCGAGATAACGCTGGTTCAGCGCCTCGTCGGTTGTGTCGAGCGTCGTCCCGACTTCCAACCGTGTCTTGGCTTCATCGATCTGTCGGGCGAGGCTTGTCCAGTCAAGCAGCCATTCGTCCGCCGTCTCGGCAGTCAGCGGGCGTTCGATGAGCGCCTGAGCAAATGGCTCAATTTCAGCCCAGGAGAGTTTGGCAAACTCCTCATGAGTCGCAGGCAAATTCGTCAGCATCAGCAATCCTTTCGTAGCTTCCTGGCAAAATGATACTTCAAAACCCTCTATGCGCCTATATCACCCGTTTGTGCGGTATAGTGGTCGCCAGTCATCAGACGAGGAATGCACATGCCAAACTGGTTGGGACAATTGCAGCGATGGTTTGCTGGCGAGAATCACCCGCTCGACAATCAGCCGTTCAACCCGCCGCCCGGCGATTACCCCGCGCCTGCCCCCATCCGCCGCAAAGTGCTGATGATCACCCACAACCCGACGCTGCGCAGTAAGGGCGGCATCACCCTCAAGCAGCACTTCCGCTGGAACGACACCGAATCGCTCGCCAAGGGCTACATCGACGATGTGCGCTGGTGCAGCTACGGCTACGCCAACTACGAGATCGCCGAGCATATCGTCGTCGATGGCTACCCGGTCAAAAACGACGGCTTTCGCTACGACGAGTCAAGCTATCTCGACGCCTGGCGCACGCGTAAATTCCACGACCCCGATGGCGTCGATTACATGGCGCTCGTCCGCGAGTTCGACATGATGCGCCGCATCGAGCGCGGCGACATCGACGAGGTCTGGCTGTTCGGGCATCCCTACGGCGGTTACTACGAGTCGATCATGTGCGGCAGAGGCGCTTTCTGGTGCAACGCGCCGCCGCTCCAGGGAACACAAAGCTGCGAGCGCCGCTTCGTCATCATGGGCTTCAATTTTGAGCGTGGCGTCGGCGAAATGCTGGAGGACTTGGGGCATCGCGCCGAATCGATCCTCTACAAGGTCTTTGAGCGCGTGCACGGCGACGCCAACCTGTTCGAGCGTTTCACCCGCTACGATCTCAAGTACCCAGGTCAGGCGGAATGCGGCAACGTCCACTTCGCGCCCAACAGCCTGCGCGATTACGACTGGGGCAACATGCGTCCCGTCCCCGCGCGCTGTGACAACTGGCTTCGCTTCCCCGACCTGACAGGCGAACCCCGCATTGTCACCGCATCCGACTGGGGCGGCGGCGACATCCGCGAGCATCACAAGTGGTGGTTCCGCCACTTCCCGCACATCGAGGGCAGCACCAACAGCATTGCGTGGAACTGGTGGGAATACGTCATTGACCCGAATCGTGTCCAGGTCTGATCATGCCTTCTTGAGCTTCTTTTGCAGCATCACGATGAACGGATAGGCAAGCGTGTTGTTGTCGATGGCGTTGCTGCTACGGAGCGCCGATTCGTTCGCCAGCTCGAAGTCGTGATGCATACGCTCAACTTCGCGGATCTGGATCGCCGAGGGTTCGTGATGGAAGAGCGAGACCACCGTGGTAAACCGCCCTGCGGCGAACATCAGCCAGCGATTGTCCGGTTGTTTGATAATGCGACGGTCGATGAGCTGTCCGGACTCCATCATCGACGTGAAATTGTTCAATGTGGGTGAGAGCGTGGAGGGCGAAATGTCGAACTCACCGAGCGTATCGACAAACGTACCGCGCTTGTTGTGGTAGATCATCAAGCCTAGCGCTTTGCCCATGTGCGCCGCACGGATCGCAATCGTCGTTCCGGTGACATCTGCCGATGCAGCGCTCACCTCAGGATTGTCCAGTTGATCGACCATTTCGAGTTGGGTGCTGTAATGCTCATAGATGGCATGAAACTGTTCGCGGCTGACTTTTCCTTCCGCGAATTCCGATAGCAGGCGATCCACCTTATCCAGTATTTTCGACCGATATTCATCCGAACGACTTGGCATCGTCCTACCCTTCTACATCAAGCCCAGTGAGATAATGCATAACGACTGCAAATCACGCGAAAAGTTCTACCGTGTCTGCAATTATCTGCGACAATTTATGAATTTCACAATTTCTTTTATTGTTGTGCCGACAATTCATTATATTCTAATCGTAGAGAGAAGGTTGATTTTCGGTTAACGCCGCCGCCGCAAACAACCTGCGACTTCATCGTAACAAACGTCAGGCGCGACCAGCGTAAAGAGTTTGACCATGGCTATCATACAGACCACCAACTTATCTCAGGATGCCGAAACCATCCTCACCTATATGAGCAGTACGCGCGATGCCATGGAGCGCCATAAACGCAAGATCAAAAGCGCATGCCATCTCTCCGATACCGCGCGCGCCGACAAGGCATTTGGCGAGCTGCTCACCATCGGTTATATCGCCGACGCAGGCGATGGCATCCTTGATCTGACGGAGACTGGCTTGAAGGCAGTGCCCAGCCACAAAAAATCAAAGAGTACGCCGCGCAGCGTCAGCATCACCAACAACATTCATGGTGTCCAAGGCGGCACGGTCAACATGACGGGTATCGAAAACGGCGTGATGGCGACCCCGCTGAACTACGAGTCGCTGATCAACGCCCCGCTCACGGGCAAACTGCCATCGACCCCCGTCAAGCCGCGCGATCTGGACGATGAACCGGAAATCCTGCGGACGCGGCGCACCGAGTTCCCCGACGTGCCGACCCTCGAATCGCATCCCATGCGCAGCGGGCTGCCCGCCGCGCCCGTCGCGCGGGGTGCCAAGCCGGTGCAGCCCAAGGGAGTCGCCATCCGCTTCCTCCTCGCCTTTGACCAGCCTAAGAATGCGCTGCCCATCCCCATCGTGCATGGCGACATCATCGGTCGGTCAAAGAAGAACAGCGCCGTCACACTCGTCCTCAGCCACGACGAATACGTCAGCAATAAGCACTGCAAATTCGAGCTGGCGCGCGATAAGCAGACCGACGAACCCGCGCTGTTTGTCGAAGACCTGGGCAGCCGCAACGGCACGTTCGTCAACGACATCGAAGTCTACGAGGGTAAGCAGCAGGTGCGGCATGGCAGCCGCCTGCGCATCGGCAACACGACCTTCGTGGTCGTCCAGATTCCGTACTAAAACCTATCCGGAAACCTCACCCCCTGCTCGCTGCGCTCGCTTCCCCCTCTCCGTGTACGGAGAGGGGGACTGAGGGGGTGAGGTCAAGCAAGACCAGTTTACGGATAGATACTAAATCTGAACAACTCCACTGGGAACAAGTTGTCCGTGACATTCGTTACCTCCATGCAGAGAAAGTTCATTGCACGGAGGTAACGAGATGAAACGCTTCTTGATGACCGTCTTCCTGCTGCTCATGGTCGGTGTTACGGCGGTCGGCGCGCAAACGGTGCCCTGTCCGATGCCGCCGGATTGTCAGCCGGGTGTGGTTTGCCCAACCTTCCCCCCCTGCCCACAGCCGATTCAGCCCGGCGTCTTCACCAATCCCGAATGGCTCAAAATTCCCTATCACCGCGTCAATGTCGAGATCGACTCACAAATCGCTCGCACCAGCGTCGATATGCGCTTCGATAATGATGGAAATGGCTTGGCAGAAGGCACATTTGTCTTCCCGCTGCCACAGGGCGCGGTGGTCGAAAACCTGGTCATGTACATCAATGACATTCCGATTGAAGCGCGCGTTCTGCCCGCCGACGAAGCACGCGCGGTCTATGATGCCATCGTCCGCCAGTACCGCGACCCCGCGCTTCTGGAGTACATCGGCTCGCAGTTGGTGCAGGCGAACGTCTTCCCCATCCCACCGGGCGAACATCGCCGCATCACCATCACCTACAGCCAGGCGCTCACCATCGACAACGGCTTGATCCATTACGTCTACCCGTTGGATGTGACACGGCTGACGAGCAGCCGCCCGGTCGAGCAGACTAGCATCAGCGTCAGCGTCAACAGCAGCGAGCGCATCAGCAACATCTACTCCCCCAGTCACAGCATCGCCCTCAGCCGCGCTGCGGACGACCTGAGCTTCCGCGCTGGCTTTGAAGCGACCGGCTACAGCCCTGACCAGGACTTCAGCCTTTACTACGGCGTCGAAACCAGCGACCGCCTGAACGTCAACCTGTTGACCTACCGCGAAAGCGCGAATGAAGATGGCTTCTTCATGCTGCTGGTCCAACCGCCGTCACAGACCGAAGATACGGTTATTGCGCCCAAAGACATCGTGCTTGTCGTCGATCAGTCGGGCAGCATGGATGGTCTCAAGTGGGGACAGGCGCAGGAAGCGGCGCGTTACGTGCTGGACAACCTCAACCCCGCCGACCGCTTCAACGTCATCCTCTTCAGCACGGGTTGGCGCACCTACAGCTCAGCGCTCGAACCCGCCAGCGTGGCGAGCAGCGCCGCCGACTGGGTCATGAGCCAGGAAGCCGACGGTGGCACGGACATCAACGGCGCGCTGACCACCGCTCTCAGCTTCGCCGACTCGGAACGCCCGCTCACCATCCTGTTCATCACCGACGGCTTGGCGACCGAAGGCGAGACCAACCCGCAGATGATCTTGCAGAACCTCGACGCCGCCGATGTCAACGCACGCATCTTCACTTTCGGCGTCGGTGATGATGTCGATACCTTCCTGCTTGATACCATCGTCCGCGAACATCGCGGCACTGGCTCGTATGTTCGCCCCACCGAGCGAATCGATGAAGAAGTCGCCAGCCTCTACAACCGTATCAGCGCGCCCGTCCTGACCGATCTCGTCATTGATCTCGATGGCGTAACCATCGACACCCTGTATCCGGCGCAACCCCTCCCAGACCTGTTCGCGGGCAACCAGCTCGTGATCGTCGGGCGCTATCGGGACGGCGCGGACGATGTCTCGGTGCGCGTCAGCGGCACGATGCAGGGCAGCGACCAGACCCTGGTCTACGATGGCATGGACTTCCCGCGTCAGGCAGGCGGCGAGTCCTTCATCGCGCGTTTGTGGGCGACCCGACGCATCGGCGAGATGATGAACAACATCCGCCTGAACGGCGAAAATCCCGAACTTGTCGACAGCATCGTCAGCCTGAGCGTGCGCTACGGCATCATCACCCCCTACACCAGCTTCCTGATTGACGAAAACGACATCCTGACCCAGTCTGGTCGGGACGAAGCGGCACGCGCGGTCAACGAGCAGGCGCAAATGCTGGCAGGCAGCACATCGGGCGCAAGCGCGGTCGATGCAGCCGATGCGTTCAGTTCGATGGAAGCGGCAGCAGCACCCGTCGCGGCAGCGATGCCAACCATGACCGCCGCCGGAACTCTCGCCCCGTTTGGCACCCCAGGGGTGGGTGGAGAAGGTGGCTTTGCGCCGCCTGCGCCGGTCAACCCAATCCAGACGGTGGGCGACAAGACCTTCCTGCTCCAAAACGGCGTCTGGACGGATACGACCTTCGCACCCGACACGATGACCACGCAGAAAGTCGTCTTCCTCAGCGATGCCTACTTTGAACTGCTCGCCGCACAACCTGACCTGGCGGAATACTTCGCCCTGGGTGAGCGTGTCATCGTCGTCCTCGACGACATCGCCTACGAGGTGACGGTGGAGTAACCTGCAACTTCACCCCTGCTCGCTTCGCTCGCCTCCCCATCTCCGTAAACGGAGATGGGGACTGAGGGGGTGAGGTCTGATGCCCCGCCCATCCCCTTCGCCTTGTGGCGTCCGATTCACACCCGTCCTATAATGCCGCTATCAGCGACGATGTTCTGCTGATAGGGGCAAGGGGTCGCGCATGTCACATCTTTTTATTTCCTACAGCCGACGGGACATCGAGTACGTTCGTAAACTTGTGGACAGCCTGCTTGAGCGTGGCTTTGACGTCTGGTTCGACGCCCACATTGAGTACGGCGACAACTGGGAATCCGCCATCGTCCAGGCAATCGACCAGGCGGCAGCCGTGCTGGTCATCATGTCGCCGGAGGCTGCCGCCAGCGCCTGGGTGCCCCGCGAGCTGGCTTATGCCGAAAACCAGGGCAAGCCGATCTTCCCACTGCTGCTGGCAGGGGAAGTCTTCCCCCGTCTCATCCTGACGCAGTTCGCCAATGTGCGCAATGCGTCGCTGCCCAGAGATGAATTCTATTCTGCGCTCGCCAAAGTTCTGCCGCCCAAGAATCGGCGCGGCGAGGAAGTCCATATCGAGGTTCCGACTCCGCGCGGCTTTATGAAGCCGTCATCGACCCGCACCGTGCAGGAACGCCGCCTGGAATCTGCCATGCCACGCCAGACCGCCCGCGCCATCCCGACCGAGGTGCGCGTCAAGATCAGCCAGCTCGATACGCAGGGGCTGCGCGGTGAACTCCCGGATCTAACAGAGTATGGCGACGAGATCAAGAAGGACGATGTGCGGGCGGCAACCTTTCCGCTCACCTTCCCGCGCGCGGCAGACGGCACACTGCTCCCGGTCAGCGCCTGCATCCAGGTTTCATCCGAGCAATACGCTGTGCAGTATCCGAACAACGCCTGCGGCGAAGGCGCGGCTGAAGTCGAAATCCAACCGGATCACGACACCCGCACGATCATCTTTACTCTGCTGCCCAGGGATACAGCGTACCTGGGACGCGCGGCGGTCATGGTGCGACTCGTGATCGAGGAGCGCGTCATCGCAGAAAACCTGGTCGCCACGCGCATCAGCGAGCAGGTGACTGAGCACGCCTTTGCGCTTGCCAGCGTGGGCATTCCCCAATCCGCCGAGCGTGAACGTAATGCGATGAACGCGCCCACCCGTCCGGTAGCAACGGTGGACATCAGCAAGACCGTAAGCACTAGCGCACCCACCGTGCCTATCAACATCAGCAAACGCATTGAGGCAGCCACCCCACCTGCATCGCCTGTTCAGACGAGCGCAGCACCGTCCGCCTCCGCGTCGGCACCCATTCCGCCCATGCCACAGCGCGCCGCTGAACCATCCGCCCCGGTATCGCAGGTCTCCCGCAAACGCAAGTCCGGGAGCGCAGGCATGTTGCGCTATGGCGGATTGCTTGGAATTCTCCTGGCGGGCATCGTGGGCGTGCTGGTCCTGCAAACAAGCAATCCAAGAGTCGCCAATATCGAGGCGACGACCGTGACGCAAGTCGCCAGCCTCCCCACCGCCATAAGCCCAACGGGCACAAGCCGACCGATAATCGCAGCAAGCGACTCACCCAATGTCACCGAGGACATTTTCGGAGTCGTGGCTAATGGGGATGCGCCCTCAGACGGCCCACCCGCAATCTGGGTCGGTGACCCGGTTCGGGGGCTTCGGCGTTCGGGGCGTATCGTTCCTGGAACAAATGTCGCGATCCTGAGCAAAGCGCAGATCAGACGCGAATGGTACCTGCAAGTCACGATGCCCGATGGTGAGGTGGTCTGGATCGTGGCAGATGCGGTCACGCTGAACGATGGCGTAACGCTCGACGCTGTGCCCGACTGGGAGACATAACGCCCGACTCATGATGCAGGGCGGCGGTTCGGCAGTGCAAAGTAAATGGCAAGCGCCAGATGTACAACAAGGCTCAGTGGCACGCTGACGAACGAGAGCAGGATCGCCGTGATGTAACCCGGCGGTCCCAAGCGATAGGCACTGGTGATGCCATCGATATGCGCAACATTGTATCCAGCGGTCAGCAGCTCTGGATTCCGCCGTACATGCCGCCAGAAGAAGTTGAAACATAAGGCGATGAAAAGCGCATTGACACCATAAATCAAGCCCGCGAGCCAGGCATCACGACGACCCACGTACTGCCCGACGAGATTTGTCACGAATGGGACGAGTGTGATGCCCAAGAGCAGCAAGAGGTTGATGTACTGGAGTGTGTTATCCACGCGCCGAATGAAGAGAAACATACGGTGGTGATTGACCCACATGATGCCGATGATGGCGAAGCTGGTGATCAGCGCCAGATACGCCACCCAATCGCGCAGCAGCAGCGTGATCAACCCGACCTGATCCGCTTCGTCTGGCGGCGGCACACGCAGGTTGAAGACGAGCAGCGTGATGACGATTGCAAATACCCCATCGCTGAAGGCGTCAATGCGCCCAGTGTCTTTCATGTCATCGCTGTTTGTAATGCCCTGATTCGCCATCTTCTCAACCCAATCCTCATCGGAAACACGGTAGGCTGATTATGCCGCGTCTTTGCTGAGGAACACCTAGAACAAAGCGCAGGGACAGGGAATAAACTTGAATGCTGAGCGTGTGTAGAACTTTGTGGCATTTTAAGCATAACTTAACGTAATTATGCGGAAAAAGTCCGTATCATGTGATGCTTGTGTGTCCTATTCAGTTTTCCAAATGAGGTGCTCTGTAAAGCGAGATGAACAACCGCCTGGATAGCATTCTGCGTGATCCGTCCCTCGTCACTCCCGCGCTCGTCCTTGATTTCGACGCAATCGACACGACCTATCTTCGTTTCCTGAGTGCCTTTCCTGGTGCAGAGATTTTCTACGCCATGAAGGCGAACGCGAACCCACTGGTCATCAAGCGCATCGCAGAACTCGGCGGCGGTTTTGAAATCGCCTCGCTCGCCGAACTGGAATTGGCTTTGTCCGCAGGTGGCGCTGGCGAGCGCATCCTGTGCAGCAACCCGATCAAGAATGTCCCGTTCCTCAAGCGAATGCATGAGGTTGGCGTGTACGCGATGGTCGTCGATTCGACGTACGAAATCGAAAAGGTCGCCCGCCATGCGCCTGGCGCGCGCGTCTACATCCGCCTCGCCGTCGATAACAGCGGCGCAGTCCTGCCGCTCGCTGGCAAGTTCGGCGTCGATGGCGATACCGCGCTCGCACTGTGCGACCTGGCACAGGAACGTGGGTTGCAGCCGATTGGCATCATGTTCCATGTCGGTTCGCAGTGCCTGTCATCCAGCAACTGGGTCAACGCTATCCAGTCCGCCAGCGACCTGTGGCACGCGGCGGCGGCGCGCGGGCATCACTTCACGTTTCTCGACCTGGGCGGTGGCTATCCGGCAGGCAGTTACCACGACGCCAGCATCCCGACTATTGAGAACATCGGCATGGATGTCATGATGGCGATCCATGAATACATCCCGCATACCCCCGGCATGAAGCTAATCCTGGAACCGGGGCGCGCGATGGTCGCCGAAGGGGGACGCCTGGTGGTCGAAGTCGTCGGCAAAGCGGAACGCGGCAGCGAAACCTGGCTGTATCTCGATGCGGGCGTCTTCAACGGCTTGATGGAGACATTTGAGGGCTTCCCGCCGATTGTCCAGCCGCTGGACGAAGAGTCACTCGAACGCCCCCTGCATGAGTTCACGCTGGCGGGTCCAAGCTGCGATAGCTGCGATGTCATCGCGCGCAAGGTCGCACTGCCGGAGACGCACATCGGCGAGCGCCTGGTCTTCTTCGATGCCGGTGCCTACACCAACGAGTATGCGGCGGCGTTCAACGGCTTCCCCATTCCGCAGTTCATCGGCTTGGGTGTCGAACGCCATCAGGCACACGTCGAGACCGAACTCGAACACATGCCTAACTGACTGAACTGACGCGGTCGCTCAAAAGACGTACCCCCCAATTTCTGGGGGGTACAGACCTCTACCCCCGTTGACTTTCTTAACGTTCATGATTATGCTGTAACCTAAGTATAGGCATTTTGTCTGCAAAGCAGGTGTTCTGATGGCAACGCTGGTGATAGGCGCAGGGATGGCGGGTCTCGCTGCTGCGCGCGAACTCAGCAATGCCGGTGTAGATGTCCTCGTCCTGGAGGCGCGTTCCCGAATCGGTGGTCGCGTACACACGGACTATACATTTGCCCCGCATCCGGTGGAGTTCGGCGCGGAGTTTATCCATGGGGATAACGCTCCAAGCTGACTGCTCGCCCGCGAAACAGGGCTAGAAACTCATCTCTGGCGCAAAACTGATGATTCCCTCGTCCGCCTTGCCAATGGCTCGGTGGTGACGATGGCGCATGCCCGCGAACATCATCCCGACTTCGACATCACGCGGTCATGGGCACTGCCTCTGACTCCACCACCCGGCGAGTACGAATCGCTGGAAGGTTACCTGCGCCGCATCGGCTTCACCGATGAGCAGATCCATTACACCCGCCGCTCTTTTGCCAATGCCAGCGGCGACTCGCCCGACAAGATCAGCGCGATTGCCGCGTCGGAAGAATGGACGGACACAGAAGCGGGTGACGGCGACTTCCGCGTGGTCGGCGGTTACGTTCGGATGCTGGATCGTCTCGCGCACGGGTTGGACATTCGCCTGAACACGGTCGTCGAACGCATCACCTGGGGCAAGTACGGTGTCCAGGCACAGACGACGCTGGGCGACACCTTCAGCGGCGATGCCGCCATTATCACCCTCCCCATCGGCGTCCTTCAGAGTGGCAGCTTGACCTTTGATCCCGCGCTGCCCGACGACAAGCAGGCGACGATCCAGTCTTTGCGGATGGGTCCTGGGATGAAACTGGTCTTCTGGTTTGACCAACCGGTGATGCCAGAAGGCATTGGCGCGTTCTACAGCGCCTTCAATCCGCCAATGATCTGGTCACCCAGCGTTGGCAGAGACGTCCGCGGGCAGGTCATCACCTGTTTTGCGACGGGCGACTATGCCCGCACGCTCCACGCGCTTGGCGAAGCGGGTGCGCTGGAAGCAGCGTTGCAGACGCTCAAAACCGAGTTGGGTCTTCCAGACCTGACGCCGACGGCAGCCCGCTGGATCAACTGGACTGCCGATTCTTACGCCCTTGGTGCTTACAGCATCGTGCCGCCGGGCGCGCATCACGCGCGCCCGGCGCTGGCTTCGCCTACCCCGCCGCTCTTCTGGGCGGGCGAGGCGACGGTGAAAAACGCCTGGGGAGCGACGGTGCATGGCGCATACGTAAGTGGTCGCCGTGCAGCAGACCAAACGCGGGAATTTCTCCTGCGCCCACAGATGTCATCATAGATAGGAACTGTTCGATCATGTACGCCTTCCCGTTGAAGGAAAAACAACACAACCGCATAGCCAATGCCGAGATCGTCATCGTGCCGTCGCACGAGCGATATGCCGAGCAGATGGAAGAACTGCAAAGCATCGCCTACGCAGGCGACCCGGAAATTCTCCACGCGGATGAGTTCCGCAGCCATCTGCGTCATTTCCCGGAAGGTCAGTTCGTCGCCATCGACACCACGACGCAGCGCGTCGTCGGTCTGACTTCGGGGATGCGGCTCGACTTTAACCCGGCTGAAGACCTGCGCGAAACCTGGCGCGCCACCACCGGCGATGGGTGACTGACCACGCATAAGTCCCACGGCGAATGGATGTACGGCGTTGAGTCGTGCGTACACCCGGATTATCGCAGCAAAGGCGTGGGCAGCAAATTGATGGACGCACGTTTCAATGTCTTGCGCCGCCTGAACTTACGCGGCTTGATCGCTGGCGCAATGCCGATGGACTATCACCTGAGCGCACACGAAGTCTCTATCGAGCAGTACGTGCAGGAAGTGGTCGAAGGCAAACGCTACGATACGAACCTGACCAAGCAGCTTCACAAGGGATTTAAGGTACATAACCTGATCCCGGATTACATCCACGACCCGCGTACCCATGACTGGGCGGTCGCGATCATCTGGCACAACCCGGATTACGTCCTGGGTAAGCCAGCCGAAGCACCGGTCTTCGAGGTACGGCGCGTGCATGTGGCGAAGCCGATGCCGCGTATTGCAGCAGCATTCGCAGGCGGTATCGGGGATTAGCGATATCGAAAACTCCAGCGTGTTTATGAAAACACGTTGTCAAAATGGTGAAGCGAGTGTAAAAACTCGCTTCACGCGGGCAGTTTGGTCTGCTCGCACAAACAACGTATTCGGTTTTTCTACAGAAATGTGCATTGGTCATATTTCTGTTGGATGACAAACTTGACGGCAGAGTAGCGAAAGCAGAAAGGAAGAAGCGCGTTTAGCGCCATTATATGAGCCACGAAAAGAGCGAGCCTCCGCGACCCCATATCCATGTGATACGCAGCCGCCCAGAGTACGCACCGCAAATGGAAGCGCTCCAGCACCAGGTCTACGGCACAGATCGAATTCACAATCCTGGGGATGCCATCCTCGCCGAGCAATTCCTCAATCATATGAAGGTCTTCCCGCAAGGGCAGTTCATCGCGGTCGATACCGACCACAACCGTGTGGTGGGAGTGACCGTCAGCATGAGGGTCGCCTTTGACCCCAAACATCCCCGTTCCCTCGTCGAACCCTGGCGCATCACAACCGACCATGCCTGGATCTCCACCCACAACCCTGATGGAAACTGGCTGTACGGCGTCGAGTCGGCAGTACACGCCGATTACCAGGGCTGCGGCATCGGGCGAGAGTTGACGGATGCGCGTCGCCACGTTATTCGTAAGCTCAACCTGCGCGGGCTTGTTGCTGGCGGTACGCTCAAAGACTATCACCGCTATCACAAACGCTATACGCCCGAAGAGTACCTGCGTCATGTGGTTGCTGGCGAGATCTTTGACACCAACCTGACCAAGCAGTTCCGCATGGGCTTCAAGCCGATCTGCATCATTCCTAACTACGTGGGGGATCCCGATACACATGGCAATGCCGCCCTGATGGTCTGGAATAACCCGGACTATCATCCGGAACGCCAACCGGAGCGCGTCTATCCCACACGCCGCACCATTGGGCTGACCACACGTCAGACCTCACCCTATCTTCAGACCCCGACTATCCACCATGACAAATCAGCAAAGGCAGGTGCGTAGTCCAGTAACAGGAGTCCCAATCGTTGATTCGTCAGCACGCGAGGCTTGCATAAAGGCGAGCCTCGCTTTGTATGTCTTGGTAGTTGAAAGTCTAAAGTTAAAAGTCTAAAGTAAGGGCAATAGAGGCATTCTTCTTTGCTTACCATCCTTCACCAAAGGATTTGTTTATGACACTCTCCACCGACCATCTCTCTCCCGTCTGGTCGCACATGACGATGATCCAACCTGTGCGTGGCGAGGGCATCTATCTGTATGATGAACACGGCAACCGCTATGTCGACTTTACCTGTGGCATCGGCGTCACCAATACCGGGCACTGTCACCCGCGTGTCGTCGCCGCGATCCAGGCGCAGGCGGCAAAGCTGCTGCATGGGCAGATGAACGTCGTCATCTCGCCCACAGTGGTCGAACTCTCGCACAAGCTCAACGAAGTCACCCCTGCGCATATCGACACTTTCTTCTTCTCGAACAGCGGCGCAGAAGCGACCGAGGGCGCAGTCAAGCTGGCGCGCATGGCGACGCGACGCCCCAACCTGATCGTCTTCCAGGGCAGCTTTCATGGGCGCACGGCGCAAACGATGGCGATGACCACCAGCAAGACCGTCTATCGCAGTGGCTATCAGCCGCTGCCTGCTGGGGTCCTTGTCGCCCCTTTCCCCTACAGCTACAAGTACGGTTGGGATGACGAGCAGACCAGCGATTACTGCCTGAATCAACTCCACCTGCTGCTCAAGACGCAGACCGCGCCGGACGAAACTGCCGCCATCGTGATCGAACCGGTGCTCGGCGAAGGCGGCTATGTGCCCGCGCCCGCACGCTTCTTGCAGGAAGTCCGCGAGTTGTGCCGCAAGCACGGCATCATGTTCGTCGCCGACGAAGTGCAGACGGGCTTTGGGCGTACCGGCACCCTGTTCTGCTTTGAGCAGGCGCAAATTGACCCCGACATCATCATCATGGCGAAGGGCTTGGGCAGCGGCGTGCCGATTTCGTGCGTCGCCTCCACCCGCGAGCTGATGAGCCATTGGCTGCCCGGCTCACACGGCGGCACCTATGGCGGCAACGCCCTCGCCGCGGCGGCGGCGAGCGCCACTATCGACGTGATCCGTGATGAGAATCTGCCCGGCAATGCGGCAGCGGAAGGTGCGCGATTAGTCGATGGGCTAAAACGCCTCCAGACGCAGTATCCCATCATCGGCGACGTGCGCGGGCGAGGACTGATGATCGGTGTCGAATTCACCAACGAAGGTCAACCGGATGGCGCAGCAGCCGCGTTGGTGCAGAAAGCCTGCCTGGAGCAGCATCTGCTCCTGCTCACCTGCGGCACTTACGGCAATATCATCCGTTGGATTCCGCCGCTCATCGTCAACGATGCGGAGATTGACGCAGCGCTCACCGTCTTCGGGCATGCCCTGGCGCAAACACAGGAGACCGCGGTCACGGCGTAATCATCAGCGTCCCGACGGTCGCCCAGTCGTCGCCGCCGACCGTCGGGTAACGAACTCCATCGAAATAGGTATAGAGCTGCACGGCAACTGTGTAGGTTCCGGGCGGCAGCACCGTTGGCTGCAACGGCTTCGGATCATAGATGACATCGCCTGGTGACCACGCAGTCGTCGGGCGAGCATTCACGAATGGGAAGCCATCGTGCTGTGCCACGAGCTGCCCATTCGCATCGAGCAGAAACGCCGACACGCTGTAATCGAGCGGCAGCGCTGCTTCGGTCGTCCACCACAGATCGACCCGCATCTCTGGCTCGTGAATGGCGACATCGCGCAGGATCATGCCGTTCTCGAAGCGCGCAACCTCGCCGTCTGGCAGTCGATCAAAACGGTAGACATTCAGATCATTGTCGAGATGCCTGGTCGTTTGCAGCGCCGTCTGCACATGTCCGGTCTGCGCCAGAAAGTCAAAGACGAAGCGATCCGGACTCCAGTGCAGCAGCCAGACATGATCATGCTGATCGATGATGTCTAGAATGCCGTGCGGATACTCCGCCGCCCGAAACTCGCGCCAGCGGTGCAGCGACTCGACATCCAGTGCATAGCCGCTCTGCTGATCAAGATAGTAGCGCAGCGGGTTATCGCCGCGATACACCTCCAGCAGCGCCAGGTCGCCCGGCTCGCTGTATTGAGTCGCACTGCTCGCCATGTCGTCCCAGGGTTCTTTCGGGTAGTAGTCATCCACGACCGATAAGCCAAACACCGTGATCACGCCGACCAGCAGCCAGCGCTCCGGTGCACGGATGTTACGCAGCCCCTGCGCGATCAGCAGCGCGATGGGGATGGAGATGAACAGCAGACGATGCGGCGCGAGCACCGGATACCAGAGGTTCCAGACGAAGGTGATGCCGACCGTCAGCACGATCCACATCACCAGCAGAAAGGTCGTGCCATCTAGTTTGAAGTTCAGCCGGCGCTTTTCCGGCATCAGCACCGCGATCCCCAACACCATAAGTAGCAGCATCAGCGCCCACTGCGTGCTGATGTACTTGCGCATGATCTCGGTCAGCGTCCACCAGTCCGATGGCAGCGACGAGAAGATACCAAAGTCGTTGTCGCTCTGCCCCAGCGCATATCCCAGCGCCCACGGTAGAAACGCCACGCCCACCAGCGCCAGCGTCACAATCGCCACGATTCGCACACGCCCGCGCAGGAAGATCAGGACGTGCAAGCCTTGCAGCAGGAACAGATAGGCGCTCTGATACTGGATGTACATCAGCGCGACAGCGGGCAGAAACCACAGCCAGAGGCGACGCCACGATGGTTTGTGCGCCCAGCGCAGATAGCCGATCATGCAGACGATGCTGAGTGCCGACCGCAGCGTGTACTGCCGCGCGTCCTGCGCCAGCACGACATCCGGGTCGGAGAGCGTCAGCATCAGCGCCGCCAGTATCCAGACGACAGGCGTCTGGAACCAACCGCGCCCGCGATTCATCACCTTCGCCAGCGGGACGATCAGCGCCACACATAGGATGCTGAACAGGACGGAGAACATGCGCATCGAAACTTCTGACCAGCCAGTCAGCGCCACCCAGCCGCGCAGCAGCATGAAAAAGAGCGGCGGATGCACGTCGGTGCGCGCGAGCGCCTCGAACATATCGGGTTGCGTCAGAATGAAGTAGGTCGAACCTTCGTCGAGCCAGAACGCCTGGTCACCCAGGTGCAGGATGCGTGTGGCAGCGGCAAGGACGAGGATGGCAGTGAGCAGCGCAAGTTGGGATTTCTTGGAAAGTGTCATCGTTCATGCGTCTTGGTCGGAACAGCCCGCCAATCATACCGCGAAGCCGTAGTGATTACCTGCTGTCCACGCTATGATATGCCTCTACATTTCTTAACCGACTTACCTGGTGTTGACCTCAAATCAGGGTTTACGGCGGGTTGTAGTGTTTTCAGGAGAAACCGCGCGATGCCTACTATTCATTTGAAAACCGAAATCCCGGGACCCAACAGCCGTGCGCTGGTCGCCCGCCGCGAAACGGCGACGGCGCGCGGTGCCGCCAAGCTGACGCCGATTGCCGTCGTGAAAGCACAAGGCGCGGCACTGACCGATGCCGACGGCAACACATTCCTCGATTTCGCGGGCGGCATCGGCGCGCTGGCAGTCGGGCACTGCCCGCCGAACGTCGTCGCCGCCATCCAGCAGCAGGCGGCAGAGATGATCCATCTTTGCGCCATTGTCGGCACCTATGAGCCGTATGTCCGCGTCGCCGAACTGCTCAACGAGGTTACCCCAGGCGACTTCCCCAAGAAATCCGTGCTCGTCAACAGCGGGTCGGAAGCGGTCGAAACCGCCGTCAAGATCGCGCGCAGCTACACCGGACGCCCCGCCATCATCGTCTTCGAGAACGCCTATCACGGGCGCACCAACCTGACGCTGGCGATGACGAGCAAGTACAACCTGTTCAAAAAGGGCTTTGGTCCCTTCGCACCGGAAGTTTACCGCCTGCACTTCCCCAACCTCTATCGCCGTCCTGCGGGGCTGAGTGAGGACGCCTATATCGATGACTGCATTGCCCGCCTCGAAAATGCTTTCACCGCTTACGTCGATCCGTCGGCGGTCGCGGCGATTGTCATTGAGCCAGTCCAGGGCGAAGGCGGCTTCCTGCCCGCGCCGCTCCGCTTTTTCCAGCGCATTCGCGAGCTGTGTACGCAGCACGGCATCGTCATGGTCGCCGACGAAATTCAGTGCGGCTTTGGGCGCACCGGACGGCTCTTTGCCAGCGAACACTACGGCATCGCGCCGGATGTGATCGTTACTGCCAAATCCTTGGCGGCAGGAATGCCGCTGGCAGCCGTCACCGGCAAGGCAGAGATCATGGACGCGCCGCATCCCGGTGGCTTGGGCGGCACCTACAGCGGTAACCCGCTCGCCTGTGTCGCCGCAGTCGAAGCCATCACGATGCTGCGCAGCCCCGAATTCCTGGCGCGCGCCCGTCAGGTTGGCGACCGCATTCGCTCACACCTCATCAGCCTTCAGGAAGAATTCCCGATCATCGGCGATGTGCGCGGCTTGGGGTCGATGGTGCTGATGGAACTCGTCAGCGATCCGCACAGCAAAGCACCTGCCACCAACGAGACGCAGGCGATCACCCAGGCAGCTTTCAAGCGAGGTCTCATCGCTATTCGTGCGGGGTTGTACAGCAACTGCATCCGCTTCCTGCCGCCTTTGAACATCACCGATGAGCAGATTGACGAGGGTATGGCGGTCCTGCACGAAGCGATGCTGGAAGTCGCGGCGGTTCCTGTGTAATTGGCGGGTCTGGGGCTTGACCAGTCATCCGGGATGCAGCACGATTAGTTTGTGAGGCACACAGAAACTGGTCAAGCACAGAGGACGATACGAGGCATGAGAGTTGGCGTACTGGCTTTGCAAGGCGCATTCATCGAACACGAACACAAGCTGCAAGCCCTGGCGGTCGAACCCGTTGAAGTTCGAATGCCCGAAGACCTGCTCGGGCTTGATGGGCTGATCATCCCTGGCGGCGAGAGCACCACCATTGGCAAACTGGCGACTGCTTACGGGCTGGTTGAACCTCTGCGCGACTTCGCGCAGCACAAACCGACCTGGGGAACCTGCGCAGGCATGATCTTCCTGGCGAAAGACATCGGCATCGACCGACAGCCCATCCTCGGCGTGATGGACATCACCGTCAACCGCAATGCGTTCGGGCGGCAGATTGACAGTTTCGAGCGCGATCTCGTGATGCCCGCGTTGGGAGCACAGCCCTACCATGCCATCTTCATCCGTGCACCAATTGTCACACGCGCTGGTGACGGGGTGGAAGTGCTGGCGACACTGGACGACGGACGTATCGTCGCCGTAAGGCAGCGACATCTGCTTGCGACTGCCTTCCATCCCGAACTCACCGACGATTTGCGCCTTCACAGGCTTTTTGTGGATGGCATTGGAAAGGATCAGCATTCATGAAAAACGAGCCTTGCACAATGCAAGTGTCTTGCTAAAATTCGCGCGCTTTGCGCTACAATGACCTCAGTTGATTCGGCAGTCTGACAGACCCAGGGTGAAGACCAATATGGAATGGGACCTGCTCCGTAACCGTGTGGAAGACTTCGGGGATACCGACGAAGAATTCGAAGATGATCTCGAAGTCGAAGATGAAGGTGAATTCGTCATCGAGGAAGAAGACGAGTTCGAAGATGAAGAGCTCGAAGACGATGGGTTCGACGAGTATGAGGATGACTTCGACTACGATGATGACGAAGACCTCTACGAGGACGAGGATGAGTTTGACGACGACGAGGATGATTTCTACGAGGACGAGGACGAATACTAGACAAAGGCTGTCATGAACCGTCATGCTGGCGCACGCGCGCTGTGTTTGTTTGCGCTCATAGTTCTGGGACTCGTTCCAACCGTGCTGGCGCAGGACTCCCCTGTGCCGGCGGCGGTTGTTGACGCCGGAGATGTCCAGGCGATGGCGGTCTCAGGCGACGGCAGATCGCTGTTTGTGACCAATGCCCGCACCCAGATCCTCCAGGTCTATTCGCTCTCGCTGGAAAATCTCCTGGAGGAAGTAGCGGCGGTACCGCTCGACGCCGAACCGAGCGCGCTGACTGCCGCGCGCGATTACGCCCTCGTCACGGTCGATTTCGGTTCGGGCAGTGATGCTCTGGAAAGTATTGGACCTGACCCTTTCGACGTCTCCAGTTATGCCGTCCTGAACATCGTCGATATTGAAGACAATGCCCGCTTTATCAATATCGCTCCGGATTTCCGGTGGGCGCTGTTGATCGGCGAAAGCTGGTACTCGCTGGTACAGATCGTGTCGGCAACCGACATGATTGCGTATCCATTGGGAACCCGTGCCGAGCCACAATCAGGGGCAATCGGCAGCAATGTCGCACTCATTGCGCAGGATTCGCCTGCTCAGGTGGTGCAGTACCTCCTACGCCGCAACCAGGCACCCCGTTCTGCGCGCACGCTTGACCTGCGTGACGAGCCAGGGACACTGATACTGAATGAGCGACTGAGCCTGGGAGCCGTCATCAGCGGCACCCACGAGATTGTCCTGTTCGATACGGCAACCATGCAGCAGCAAGGCACCCTCACCGTCGAAGGCGACCAGCCCATCCAGATGCAGTTCAGCGCGCGTGAAGAGGGCGAATGGCTGATCGTCGCCAGCGAAAACAGCCGCGACTTACGCATTTACGATGCGACCAACCCGAACACGATGGGCGAGATCGGCTCGCTCACCCTCGACATCGCCGCCTCGCAGATGCTGATCCATGACGAGCTGCTGATCGTGAGCGATGGGCAGCAAATACAGGCATACACCGGCTTCTAATTCTGCCCGGCGACCGCTCAGAATTGAGGGGTTTACAGGCGTAAGAAAGCGTTGTAAAGTCGGATTCATCGTGCGCATTGCTGCGTGCGACTCTATTCGCTTTGTTCAAGTGAAGGAACTGATGGACGCTGGTAGTAATATCGAACAGTTGCCGCCGTTGCCGGGCGGCGATAGCGCCACAGCGCCCTAGCCCACACATCCACGTCTGGCTGGGGAGCGCACCAGCGCTATTGCCGACCTCACGAGTGTGAGGCATCCCCCAGCAACCTAAGCCCTGTTCCACAACTGCATCACATCATTCTTGCACAGCGTGACCGCAGGATGCTGCTGTTCACCCCTATGCATAGTGGAGGGCTATCTCATGTACAACGATCTGCTGCTCAATCGTATTGTGCCGCCGGTGGATGGGTCCGACGACGAGATCCAGGATCTGATCACCGAAATTGAAGAGCTGGAAAACCTCCTCAGCCCGGAAGCACAGGAACTGATCGCCGATCTGCGTCCGCATATCGTGACGGACGATGTTTACGAACAGATCGACGAACGCGCTTCAGTTGGAGACCGCCTCGCGGACAAGCTCTCGACCTTCGCCGGAAGCTGGAAATTCATCATCCTCTTCGTGGTCATCATGGGTGCGTGGATGGGGGTCAATTTCTATCTCGGCACGCAGGCATTCGATCCCTTTCCATTCATCCTGCTCAATCTGATACTCAGCACGCTCGCGGCGCTCCAGGCACCCGTCATCCTGATGTCGCAGAACCGTCAGGCGACAAAAGACCGCGCACAGTCGGAAAACGACTACCAGGTCAATTTGAAAAACGAAGTCGAGATCGCGGACTTACACCGCAAGATCGACTCGCTGACCGACGCGCTGACGATGCAGACGCGCCTCGTCAATGTTCTGGTCGAAGCACGCCGCAAAGAACTCAATGCCACTGTGCGTATGATCGAGCGCGTTCAGCATGGGAATGGGCATACGATCGTGGGCTAGAGGAAATCATTTGCCCTCACGCAACCTGATCCCTATAATTTCGTATAGGGGTATAAGAGACGTGTATGAGGGGAGACAAAGCATGGAATGGTTGACACTCAATCCGTTGATTTGCGTGGGTTGGCTGGTCGTTGGGGCGCTCGCAGGGATGGTGGCGCGCTCGATTATGAAGAGCACGGATGCCCCGCTCATCCAGGACATTCTCCTGGGGTTGGCAGGCTCGGTCATCGGGGGTTTTGTCGCCGGGCTTCTCGGCATGGGTCCCGGCGGAGCGGGTGGTGTTGAACGTGTCCTCATCAACCTGGTGATTTCGGTCGTCGGCGCGGTTATCCTGCTCTTCATCGGCAAGACCATTCTGCGTCGCGGCTAATCCAGCACCGAGGTTAAGTTAAAAGCCGACAAGGGGGTTAGCCCCAACTTCGCAATGTAAAGTGAACCGCCAGGACGCCAAACACGCCGTGGGAAGAACTCATATTCCTGGCGGGCTTGGCGTCGTGGCGGTTTCCTGCTCGACCGAGAACTACCGCTCGGCTAATCTGATTCCTCCGCGACAAAAATCTTCCCCGGATTCAGGATTCCATTTGGATCAAGCGTCTGCTTGAGCGCGCGCATCACATCCAAACCCTCGCCGTGTTCCTCGCGCAGATACCGCGCCTTGCCCACGCCCACGCCATGTTCCCCCGTGCAGGTGCCGCCGAGCGCCAGCGCCTTGAGGACGATGTCATGATTTGCCTGCTTCATCTTCGCGTCTTCGGCATCCGTCGCATACGGGAACTCGACATGGATATTGCCATCGCCCGCATGACCGATCATATATGCTTTGATGGAACGCTCCGCCGTCAGCGCTTCGACATAGGCGATTAACTCAGGATAAGCGCTGATCGGCACGGCGACATCCATGATGTAGAACTGCTTATCCGGATGTGACCGAACCATGATCTCGTAGGAGTGATGGCGCGCGTGCCAGAGCTTCTTACGTTCTGCGGTATCGGTCGTCGCCCGCACATTCAGCGCGCCCATCTCGGCGCAGATTTCGCGCACGCTCGCCAGCCCTGCCTCCAGCGTCGCGTTATGCGCGGCGTGGAACTCCATGAACACGTGCGGATGCGCGCTCAGTTCCACACCATCGCTCTGGCTCAACATGACCGCGTGCGCAGCATCGACAAACTCCAGCGCCGCCGGGTCAAGCCCTGCCCCACGCACCGCGACCACCGTCTCTACCGCCTGGCTGACCGTCGGAAAAGCGGCAACCACAGCGCTGATGTGCGCGGGAACCGGCACCAGCTTGAGCGTCGCCTCGGTGATGACGCCGAGTGTGCCCTCGCTGCCGACGAACAGATGCAGCAGGTCATAGCCCGCCGACTGCTTGACCGACCGAGAGCCGACACGAATGAGTCGCCCGTCCGCCAGCGCAACCTGCATCTGCAGCACGTTATCTTTGCTCGCACCATATTTCACGGTGCGAATCCCAGCCGCATTGTTGGCGAGCATGCCGCCAACACTGGCGTTCGCGCCCGGATCTGGCGGGAAGAACAATCCGTGACGCGCCAGCTCGGCGTTCAGATCTTTATGACCGATGCCAGGTTGAACGGTCACCTGGAAATCATCCGCATGAATGGCGACGATCTTCGCCATCCGCTCGAGCGACAGCGAAATCCCGCCAAAGAGTGGAATCGACCCCGCCTCCAACCCAGTACCGACGCCCCAGGGGGTCACCGGAATACGAGCGTCGTTGGCAGCGCGCAGAATGTCCGCGATCTGTTGTGCCGTCGTTGGAAAGACGACAACTTCTGCGCGATGCGGCGCATAGTGCGATTGATCACGCGCGTGCAGATCCAGCTCGGAAGCAGCGGTGGAAAGTGCGTCGTCCCCGACTATGCCACGCAGCACATCGAGAATTTCGGGAGTGACTGGATTGAAGTTCACAATTCCGGACCTTTGCAGATGTTCACATGGGCTTCAGCCAAACAAACCGCGCCGCGCGACAATCCCATGGGAAAGCGTCGGGACCCCGCCTGCCAGCGGATCATGGATCGGGCGCAAATCTTCGAGCAGCGGCTTGATGTCGCGCGGAGTATAGCGCTTATTGATAATCTCCAGATAGCCGCCATGCGCCCGGTAAGCCGCCTGCACTTCTTCGGGCGTGATAGCTTCCCACTTCCACTTGTCGGTCACGTAGAAGTAATACATGGGGTACAGCGCACACGTCATGACCGAGACCCCGCGCACCTCGCAGCGCCAAAGATCGACGCCGACCTGTGCAGCCAGTTCCGCCATCATCACCAGCGCCTCTACGCCCAGCACCATCCGTAGCATCACACTTGTCTCGCCCTTCAGGGTCAGCGGCTCGATGTGCCCGCGTGGACTCACCGCGTGTGCAATGGCATCCCGATACACCTGCGCACCGCGCTCAAAGAGCGGTTCACGCTCCAGCACGACTCCGGTTGCCATGTTCGCCAGCCCCATCCACAGCGTCTCAAGGTAGTCATCGGCGTGCGCACGGTCGTTGAGAGCGGCAGTCCGTTCGTGCAGGGCTTCTTGCCAATGTGTGACCTGCGCAGGGTGCGCGGCGGGATGATCGCGCAGCAATTCGATGCACTGCGCCAGAATGACAGCATCCCTGAGCAGATTGAGATTGTCAGGACGTTCCATAAAGTCTCTGAACAGCGCATCCATGATCGTCAGGGCGATCTCGCCAGACTCGAGATCGCTCAGGAAGCGATAACGCAGACCCGCCAACTGCGCCGCTGCTGCTCCTTCGGCTGTCGCATGGCGCAGGACGTTAAATGCAGCCGCTATCGGCGCATGTGCTACGTGCTTTCTTGCATAGTCAACATGCTGCTGGCTGAAGAACAATCCGTAGTGATGCGGAGTGAACATGCCTTATCTTCCTACCCATTGCGCGCACGCCCAAGCATGTGTCATCCGGCTGGATACGCGATGAGACTCAAGCCTGGGACGCAGGGACAGCGCGCATCTTCGTCATGCTTGTGACACACAAGAGCGAACCCATGGCAAACGCCAACACGCCTCGATTGGTCAGCGCGAGGACGCCGGGGACCACGCTGGACGGTTGGTTCCCGGCGGAAGGATTCAACCTGCGAGCATCCGCAGCAAGATCGATGGCAAATCGCTGGTAGGCGGGCATCAGTGTCGTCCCATCATACAGGCGCATGACCCCGGTCTCAGCATCGCCGGTCGCCAACCATTTTCCATCCTGCGACACGCCCCACGCCCCTAACGAGTAATGGAGTTCGAGCCGCTTGCGAACCTTCCCCAGCGCATCCATCATGACCACGCTCTGTCCATCGGTCACCATGATCTGGTTACCGCCATCTGCGACCAGGACACGCATCGCGGAGGAATCCGCAGACTCCAATCCCGTATCATAGATGCCTGCGTAGAGACGCTGCTGAAAGACATGCAGTCTTCCACGCATATCCAATCCGACCACAGCCCCACTTTCGCGATCAAGTTCAACCGCGATCAGCTTGCTGTCCTGCTCGATGGTAAGCAATGACTCCTTGCCCAGGACTTCAAGGTACAGTCCGTCACCGGTGTCGAGCAAGCGCGTTCGCCCATCCTCAGTTGTGCGGATCAGCATGTTCTGGGCGCGAACCACGGGCAGAAAGCGCTCGTTGGGTGCCTTCAGCCCGTTCAAAAAAGCCCGCCAACGCTCATCCTGACGATCCGAGAAGGCGAGCTTTTCGACCACACGCTCCCCAAGCAGCGACCCATTTCTTTGATCATAGAAGTGGACGCGGTCGGGCTGCGTCCAGACCGCAACCACTGTCTTCTCGGCGACCAGCAGATCAATCCGACGAATGACGGGGTGCGGAAGGTGAACGCGCCAGGTCATCAGCACTCAGCCCGAAGGCGACTCAGGGACATCCAGACGGATCAAGCCACGCGGTGCCGTCAGGGTGTAGCGGACGGCAATATCGGCAATGTCAATCAGGCGCGCTTCTAAGACGTCGCCCTGAAGGTAGTTGTAAACATCCGGGTTGAACTGGGGAACGACGCCACTACCACCTCGATTGAGTTCAAAACGCCCCGCGACATCCTCAGGAACACGTATGGTCAAATCGCCATTTTGAGCTTCGATGGTGCCAAGTGTGTTGACATCACCAGTGAAAAGAGGCTGGTACGAGGGCAGCGTCACGATGACATCGCCGCCGCGCGCGTTGACATTCAAGCGCTCCAACGCCGTTCCACTCAGATTAAGGATGATATTGCCCTGCTCGCTGACGAATTCGACATCCATCGGCACACCCGGCGGGAGTTCAAGTTGCAGAGCACCGCGACCGACCGTCTCCAGGAACGGAAACCCGCTCGTACGGACTTCGGCAATCGTCAGCGTGACCGAGTCGTCCGGCAGGAGTTCATAGGAGACATCAAAGGTATTGTCGCTGCTTCCCACGAATTCCCCTGTGACCAGGGGGACAGCGTCGAGGGATCGGAGAAGTTCAACCTCAGTATCCAGCGCTTGAACACGCAGCCGCAGCAGCGTGATATTTGCGGGAAGGACCTGCTCAATCGGCTGACGGTTATCGCTGCGCTGCTGCTGCGCACGCGCATCGAAGGCGTAGTAGGCAATGCCAGCCGTCAGCGCGACGGAAACCACCAAGGCGATCAATCCGCTCAGGGGAAAGCGGTCGCGGAGCAATACGGCAAGTCCACCCAATACCAGCAGCGCGGGCCAACCCCGCAGCATGAGGTCGATCAAACCGCTGGGAAGCGCGCCGATGGATTGAGCCATCAGCGTCACAGAGATGATCACGCAGACCAGCCCTAAGAGAGGTGCGGTACGTCGCTGCAAACGCATTTACGCCCTTACCTGTCGGAGAAAGAAGACGACGCTCCCGACGAGCGCAAGTATGGGCAGATAAAGAGTCGTCCCATCCGGGGCATTCCACCAGCCAAGATCACGACCGTACCAAAACACGATGGTGACCGCGATGAGCAGCAGCACCAGGAGAACAGGCAGCCCGGACTGGCGTTCGACACTCAGCCGCTGCTGTGGCACGAGCCACCACAACAACACATACAACACGGCAAACGCGCCCCCGCTCGCAACCGCCAGCACCACGAAAAGCGCGCGCCATATCCAGCTATTGATGCGAAGCGAAGCGGCAAGCCCGCCACATACCCCGCCGAAAACCCGATCCGTGAAGCTGCGCAGCATGACATCTCGCGTGACTAGTGAGAAGAATCTGCGGTTACTATACCCTCGGAAGCCGTCCCGTGACAAGCAGCGAAGTTCCGCACAAAAAGAAGGATGCCGCTGTTGGCATCCTTCTTTTTGCGAACTGTCTCAAGGCGACTCGCAAATGCTGCGAGCGTCAATCCTAGTGGCTTCCGTTCCCATTGCCATTTTCGGACTTGAAATGCACACCGCGCCCCTGATAGCCGCGCCCGACTCCCCGATAGTTGAACCCAAGTTCCCACATGGTTTCCGGGTCGTACATGTTGCGACCGTCGACAAGGTTTGGCAACCGCATACTCGCGCGCACACGCGCCATATCCAACTGCTTGAATTCGTTCCAGGGCGTCGCGATCACGAGCGCATCCGCGCCTTCCGCGACTTCGTAGGCATTTCCACACATCGCCAACTCGGGCAGCGACTTGGCGGAATGCTCCATCGCGACCGGGTCGAAAGCGCGCACCTGTGCCCCGCGATTGACAAGCTGGCGGGCGATAGAAAGCGCGGGCGATTCTCGGATGTCGTCGGTGTTTTCTTTGAACGCTAACCCCAGGATACCGATCACCTTATCCTGTATGTTGCCATCCAGGACATCATGCAGCTTGAGCAGGATGTGTTTACGCTGGAAGTCGTTGATCTGCATCACCGCGTTGAGGAGTTCCGGATGCGTGCCATGCGTAGCCGCCATGTACGCCAGTGCCTTCACGTCCTTGGGAAAGCACGAGCCGCCATATCCAACACCCGCTTGCAAGAAGTGCTGCCCAATGCGCTTATCCAAGCCCATACCGCGCGCCACCTCCATCACGTCAGCGCCCATCTTCTCGCACATGATCGAGATTTCGTTGATGAAGCTGATACGCGTCGCCAAAAAGGCGTTCGAGGCATATTTGATCATCTCGGCGGTTCGGATGTCGGTGATGACAATCGGCGCATTCAGCGTCTCATATAACTCGGACACTTCTTGAGCGGCTTCACGGTCGGTCGAGCCAAATACCGCACGGTCGGGATGCATGAAGTCCGTGACAGCAGAACCTTCGCGCAGGAATTCCGGGCAGCTAACCACTGCGAACGGCTTCGGCTCCGGCTGCGCGCGCTTGACGATTTCGGACACCCAATCGCCTGTGCCCACTGGAACCGTCGATTTGTTGATGATGATCAACTTACGAGTCATCAGCTTGGCGATGGTCTCCGCCGCTGCGCGCACATACTTCAGATCAGCCTCTCCGTCCACGCCTTCCGGCGTGCCGACGCAGATGAAGACAAACTCCGCGTCTTTCAGACCTTCCTCGTAGGAGGTCGTAAAGCGCAGACGACCGCTCTTCATGTTGCGCTCGACCATCTCCTCAAGCCCTGGCTCATAAATCGGCATGATGCCCCGATTGAGCTGTTCGATGCGTTCGGGGTTGATGTCTACACCCACCACGTCGTTCCCCAGGTCAGCAAATCCAGTCCCAGTGACCAGACCCACATAGCCAGTTCCAATGACACAAATCTTCCTCATGAAGCCTCCAATTACACTGCCATCAGCCAGGAAACGATGACAGCCGTGTTACAACTGACACTAAGCATCCATAAGATTAATGGATACGCCTAACAAGCAACTCACAACGTCGGCTTACTTCAGGCTTTCGCGTCCGCAAGCGCCAATCGCGCCGCCCGACGACCTATCTCGACCGCGAAGTTCGTACCACGATCCCAGGGATAGACCTGACTCATACTCGCCCAGTACAGCGCCGGCAGCGGTGTTTGCAACCCCGGGATGTTCTGACTGTGTTCGACACCCGGCACAGGCTGCGCATACGGTGCACGGAAAACCCACGACTTACGAATCCACTCAGGCTTGAAGGCAGGATTGACCGTGTTCAGCACCGATGTAAACCGCTGAACCAGCGCGTCCTCACTCATCGAGAAGTATTCGTGTGTCACCGGCACATAATCGCCGCAGTAGACAAGATGGTCGCCACCATAATTCGCACGATCCATCCATTGGGTATGCTCGACCAGTGCCAGGAACGGAAATCGAGTTTCGCGCTTGTCGGAACTCGTCGCGGGCAGGTTCAGCCAGTAGGTGCCATCCGTCAGCAGCGGTTGCTTGAGCGCAAGCACCACACACAGCGCGCCAATGCTGCGCAGCGCCGCCGCCTGCTGACCATAGGCAGTTGCTGCCAGTTCGGGTGCCATGCGGAGTAGCAGCGCTGGCGAAGTCGTCGTCAGCACAATGTCATACGAAATGTCACCATCCGGCGTCGTCAACACAGGCTTTCCACCCACGCTGGCGATACGCGATATCGGCGTCCCCAGGCGCATTCGCACCCCTGCTGCCAGGAGCTTCTCGGCGAATGCATCGAGAAATGCCTGGAAGCCGCCTTGGAAGATGCCGAGCCGTATGGAGCGCGTCTTGATACGCGCCCACAGCCACGCCATGTTCACCTCACGATACTGATCAGCGAATTTACCGATCAGAAGCGGCTGCCACAGGCGGCGGTAAGCCTCGTCGCCCATCCAACGCCGCAGCCACTGATCCGCGGTCACCTTTTCGAGACCCCGCCAGTCGCGCGTGAGAAACTTCAGATAGACGCCTGCCAGCCCCATCCGAAACAGGGACATGAGCGAGAGCGGCAGGCGCAGCATCGAAAGATTCATCTCTGAGCGATAGACCTTGCCATCGATCCAGTAGCTGGTCTTCGGGCGAGGAAAGATGATCTTTTCGCGGAGTCCCAGTTCATCCGCCAGGGACAGAATCTCGCTGTCCGTCTCAAACCAGTGGTGATAGAACTTCTCCATTGACCAAGCCCAGCCGTCGTCGCGAAAGCCGCCAGCAAGCCCGCCAACCGTAGCTTCTGCCTCATAGATCGTCACATCATGCCCCGCACGCGCGAAATCCCAGGCTCCGGACATGCCCGCCACGCCCGCGCCGATGATTGCGATCTTGAGACGTTCCGAATCCGCCATGATCCCTCTCTTATGTGCCCGACGCTTTAGTTGCGGGCGCGGATTGCAACCGCCCCACCGATGCCAGATCAAACCCCCGCCGCACGAGCAGGATAAAGCCCAACAGAGTCGGCGGCAGCCAGATCACCAGATGGACGACCAGCGCATAAGCGATTGCACGTTCCTCGCCGACCCCGACTGCGATCAGCACCGTGCTGACGAAAAACTCGAAGACACCGATCTGACCCGGCGAAGCAGGCAGCACGCCTGCCAGATTGACCGCACCGGTGACCACCAGAAACACCAGGAAACTAAGGTTCAGTCCAAAGGCGAACGAAACCACCCAGTACACTGCGGCATTACATAGCCACGTCGCCACAGAAGCGAAGAGCGCCGCTGCCAACCAGCGCGGCTGGCGCAGCGAGTCCATCCCGCTGATGACATCTTCACTCAACTTATACACAAGTGACGAGAGTTTCGCGGGCAGGATGCGCAAGATAAGCTTCGTCAACGCCCGTATCCAGCGCGGATTAAGCGCCAGGATCAGGAATATGAGCAGCCCTCCGCCAAACAGCGGAGTCGTCAGGTCAACCGCCTGTTGAATCTGAGGGGAATCTATCCGAATGTAGCGAAGGGGAACGACGATGAACAGCAGCATGATGAAGCCGTCAAAGATGCGCTCGATGAAGATCGTCGTCGTCGTGCGGGCGACGGGCACGCTGTAATCACGATTGAGCAGGAAGATGCGCAGAAACTCACCTGCACGCAGCGGATACACGTTGTTGCCCATGTAGGCAATCGACACCAACCCGCTCAGATACAGGATGGGCAGCCTGCGAATACCCCGCAGCAGGAATCCCCAGCGCCACGCAATCAGCACCATCGAAGCGAAGAAGACCAAGACTCCGACGATCAACCAGCCCAACTGCACATGCTGGATAAAGCCCCAGACAGCGCCCGGATTCAAACCATTGAAGGCGACCCACAGGAAGACAAGGCTCACAGCGATGCCGACAAGAACAAGCAGTTGATTTCGCAGCCGCATGGATTCCAACCTACAGACACAGATCTGACTCATTGTATCAGCAAGGTCGAGGTGAATGATACGTTAGAATTAGAGTATGTAAGGTGCGCTTGAGTTTGCGGCAGGTTGCGACTAGACTGATGTCATGGCAGTGAGTGTGCGAAAAGGAAGTGCGATGAACGAACACACAGAAAAGCCAGAACCGAGCGAAGACCCGCAGTGGCTTGAAGAATTCCAGGACCTGGCGAACCGCACACTTGGCGACCTGTCAGAAGAGGGTTCGTGTGAGCAGGTACATCCGGTCGTCGCCGATTGGTATGACAAATTGATGGAAAGCGAGCCGCCGCCTTCACGCGACTCGATCCTGCAAGCGATGGCGTGTCTGAGCACTGAAGTCGCCAGCCAGATCCCGGACGATGTCTTTGACAAACTACTCGAACTCGTGGATGAAGATGAGTTGGTGGGCTGGATCGAGTATGTCCTGATGGTCGGGCGCGCCTTTGAGATCTCGCTGCGCAAAGGTGAGTTCGACGACCTTTAGTCATCCCACCAATGAAATCCGGATGGCAGATTATCCATGCCGGGTGACTTTTGTCCGCCGTTCAGCATCGGCGGCGGATAGAGGCGTGCCTCGTCAGAGCGACTGGGCAGGGCAACCTGTCCAGCCACGCGCGCGACCTGGGGTCTGCGCCGTGCCTCAAGCTGTGACTGAACGGTATTAAGCAGTGCCCCTAAGCCCAAAAACGCCGCGATAGCGCTCAGAAGCCACCCCACCGTAGGCAGGGAGAACACAATCGCCAGCACGAGTGAGCCGAGCGCCAGTTGGGCGACCACGTTCTGACGTCCACCCACACCCGGACGCAGTACCCTCAGCAATATCCGCCCAAACCCCAGGCTTACCAACGAGCGAGAGATAAAGATCGCAACCACGTAAAAGGCGGTCGCAACCGCCAGATTGATCACGCCCAGGACAACCGCGCTTGCCACCGTCAGATCGCCTAGCTGAAGCAGCCCGAACGCCACGACCACCAGGACACTCGAAAACACCAGGATAGCGAGCATTGGAAACGAGATGATGAACGTCAATAAGCCGAAGCCAGCGCTCGGCATCGGGCGCGATGCCAGACTGCGCAGCGGCGCGGTGAAGCCGTTCGGGCTAATCAACAGCACCAACCCGCCCACCAGAAACAAAGAAAGAAATTCACGCACAACCTGTGCGAGATACAGACCGAGTTGTCGTCCAGCGTCGTCCGTCTGGACGATGTCGGCGATCTGAGTCAGATCAGGCTGCGTGATCACCTCTGTAAATGCCGGCGGCTGCGACAATGTCGCCGCAATCACGCCCGGTACGGGTGCTGTATAACTCAGGATGCCGTCGATCTGTGCGGTCTCCGCGACCCGCAAGCCGGGCGGCTCCAGACTCACATCGAGCGGCAGAAAGGTCAACAGCGTCTGAAGCTCGGCGACGCCGCTGGACTCAGAATTGCCGACGGTTGCATTCACGTCGCGCGTGATGCTGCCCGTGATGTTCAGCGCTGACCCCCAGAAGCTGACTTCTCCCCCGACTGTGCCATCGAGGACGAGTTGGTAACCGACGGCGATCACCGAGTTGGGCACGCGCGCACCACTATCGAGCTGGGTGCTGAGACTCAGACTGAAAATGTCGCTGTCGGCGGAGGACAGTTGCGACTCAGAGGCAATCCGTAATGCAGGTCCGGCGAAATGAAGACTTCCAGCGATTTCACCATTCAGCGTCAGTTCGCCTGCCAGGAGATAGAGGCTTCCATTGACCTCGCCATTGATCACCGCCGTGGTCGCCGCGCCGATCAGATTCCCATTGACAACGCCATCGATCTCAAGCGTTCGACATAGTACAAACAAATCACCGTTGATCGTCTGGCTCGCCGGAATCGAACACTCGTCCCCCTGGAGAACATCGCGCGCCGAAGCTGTCCCCACCGATACAAACATCACCACCAGCAGAAACAGCAGAGACCATCTTTGCGCCATACATTTCTCCTCAATCTGTGGCGATTCTACCGATTGAGGCAAAGTCCGCAATCTTTCTCAAACATACGAATAACTTCACGAGTATAATTGGGGAAGTGGAATACAACGGCTTCACTTGATTCCTCTCTCATCCATTGAGCAAGCTTGATTAAAATGGCGAAAGCAAAGTCACAATTACGCCCGGACCTCAACAGAACACCCGCCGAAGGGGCGCCCAGCGCTCGACTGATCCTTCAGGTCGAAACACCGCGCAAGCGCATCTTCCAGGTCGCTCTTAAGGACAGCTATATCGTCGGTCGCATGAGTGACGAAGATACCTCTCAACCCGATATTGACCTGACCAGCGCGGACGCCAAGAGCGCCGGGGTATCGCGCCTGCACGCGCGCATCAGCTACCACGATGACACACTGTACGTCGAAGACCTGCGCAGTACTAACGGCACGCGCATTAATGGTGTTGATCTGGTGCCAGGGAAAAGCTACCGCCTGCTCGCCAGCGACGAGATTGAGGTTGGTACGATGCGCTTGAGCGCGCGAATCATGCAGTCGTAGAATACGGCTTCCCCACGCCGTGGGTCAAAGTGCGGGTCTCTCATGCACCTCCAACGCTCAGTCTGTATGCTGCTGCCACTGCATTGTCAGAAGGTGAGATCCTCTATGAAACTGAAAATCCTCCCCATCGTCATCGTGCTGCTCGCACACATCGTTACGCCTGCATTGGCGCAGTCTCAACCACTTCCCGACTCAAGCAGCGTGCGTATGGAAGAAATCGCCAGCGGTTTCGCGCGCCCCTTGTTCGTCACACATGCTGGGGATGACAGCGGGCGATTGTTTGTCGTCGAACAAGGTGGGCGCATCTGGATACTCCAGAACGGCGCACGCCTCGCCACGCCCTTCCTCGACATCAGCCCGCTCGTCAGCCCGTCAGCGAACAGCTTCGGCTATACCGAGCAAGGGTTACTGGGACTCGCCTTTCATCCCAACTACCCGGAGAACGGCACCCTGTTTGTCAACTTCACCGATACAGAGGGCAACACAGTCGTCGCACGTCTGCAAGTCTCCGACGATCCAAATGTGGCAGACAGCGCCAGTCTCGAACCGATCCTCAACGTCGTACAGCCATTCGCCAATCACAACGGCGGGCACCTCGCCTTTGGTCCAGATGGTTATCTCTACATCGCGATGGGCGACGGCGGATCTCAGGGTGACCCGCAGGGAAATGGACAGCGCCTGGACACACTGCTCGCCAAACTGCTGCGAATCGACGTGGACTCCGAACAGGGTTACACCATCCCCGCAGACAACCCGTTCGTTGAAACGAGTGGAGCTTTGCCGGAAATCTGGGCGTATGGGCTGCGCAACCCCTGGCGCTTCAGCTTTGACCGCGCAACTGGCGACCTCTTCATCGGAGATGTCGGCGGTAGTGTGTGGGAGGAAGTCAACTATCAACCTGTAAGTTCGACCGGTGGTGAGAACTATGGTTGGAGTCTGTATGAAGCGAACGAGGCGCGTTCAGCGGCACCCACGGATGGCTTGACGATGCCCATCTTCACGTACTCGCACAACGAAGGCGTGTCAATCACGGGCGGCTACATCTATCGAGGAAGCGCTATCGCTGAATTGAATGGGGTTTACCTGTATGCCGATTTTGGCTACGGGACGATCTGGGCAGGTCGGCAGGACAGCGCGGGCAACTGGGAGTCGTGGGAATTCATGCGCAATTCCGGCTACGCGATCAGCTCATTTGGCGAAGATGAATCGGGTGAACTGCTGATCGTCAACTACTCCGGCACAATCGTCCAAATTATGCCAGCACAGTCCTGATGAGGAGCAGCACGCCTCAATAATTTTTCGGGAAGTGAAACACTTCCCGAAAACAATGTTGTTGCCCGGCAAGGGTTGTCTCTGTATGATGCTCACTAATTGTCCGCATGGGTCGTTCAGCCGCCATTATATTGTGCGTTAGAACCCAGCGAGTGTTTATTGGGGGCATCACATGGTCGCCAATCCTTTCGGACCAACGCCGGACGACAGGATCTATTTCGAGAGACTGCGTCAGATTCGGGAAGTGCGAGATAAGGTTCCCGATCCATCCTGGATACACAACCGCGAGCCTGAGATCCATGCACTTTTGCTCGAATGCATTCATCGAGCACCGTTTTTCTACCCTGCCGTCCAATTGCTGGACGAACTCCTTCCTGTCCTCAAGGGGCACGCCAACTATCCGCGGTGGCAGTACGTGGTTCTGGAGGCAATTGTAAACTCCGGTGAGCTGTCCACAGAACGTCTCAAAGCGGAGATATTCCTGCACTTCGGAGAGTTCATGCTTAACGAAGGCGATCATCTTGCCGCACGACGTGCAGCGGATATTGCCCAGAGCCGCGTTGTAGAAACCGGCGACATCGACACACAGCTCCGCTGCTACATTCTGTTCTTGCAGACGCAGCCGCAGCGTGACTACACAGATTTGAAGCAGGAAACGATCTACAAAGCGCTGCAGCTCGCCAAGAAGCTCCCCGCGGAACATCCTACCCGGGCAGCACTCTATCAGGCGCTCGCCGCTTTCTACGCCTATCGCCACAACCTGCGCGCCAGCAACTCGTACCTGCGAAGTGCTTTGCGCCTCTGGAAGCGGATGGGTAACCTGCGCGGCAAAATCGACTGTGCCGTCATCCGCGCGCACAATGCGCGGACCGAGCAGCGCTACCACCAGGTGAACCGCGTCCTGAAGATCCTGGAGAACCATGTTTGCTCAAACGGAACTCTGCTTCTCCATGGCTACCTGCTCTACACCCGTGCGGCAGGCGCACTTGAACAGAGTCATGTCGAACAGGCGATTCGTGACTGGTCAGACGCGCGCGAGAAATTTCAGAAGGTATTGACCCTGCCGATGGTCGCCAATTGCGATCACTCCCTCGCGCTTACTTATGGGGCGCACAATGAGGTGCGCAAGGCGAAACGCCATCTTGCCAAGGCACGACGCATCTGGCGAAGACTCGGTGCCGGGTTTCGTCTGATCGACATCCAGATCGCACAGACTTATCTGGAACGGATGAGTGGGAATCTGCTTGGGGCGATGCTATTGCTTTCGCAGGCATCAGCAGCAGCAGAAAAAATCGATAACAAAGACATCCGCCATATTCTGGAAGACAGCATCGCGGACGAAGCGAGGAAAATCGGGGACGCCTGGGATGCCCAGGGCTTTTCTCCCTGAAGAGATTTCTTGATTTCTTCGCCGCAATCCAGACACGAAGAACGGCTCTGCAGGAGAGCCGTTCTTCGTTGTGCCACTGCCGGGACTATGGACCCCAGGGTGTGGGCGGGCGCGGACCATCGTAACCGAACATCGTGGTATCTCCCTTTTGAACTTCTCGGTCGATACACACACGATTTCATATTCAGGGGGTCATTGTGGGGGAAAGCGGCGGTGATTCGGACTCAAAGCGGACACGTTGCCAGAACGGCGACTGCGCGAAGGGCAACCGCCGATAACTTGTCTTGGAGATATGCGCTTTTAGGCATATAGTTAGACTGTGGTTGTATCCGTTGTTACCTTTAGAGAAAAGCTATGCGCCAGGCGCTGACCACCTTCATCGTGCTACTGTCACTCGCTACTGCGGTCTATGCGCAATCTGATTCTCCGGATTACCAGGTCGCTGTCACCAATCGCGAAGTCAGCGCCGACGGCACCACACTTGTCCTCCAGTTCAGCGTGTTTAATCTTGGCGGCGCTGCCACCACATCCACCGACGCCAATCTCTACCTGGAGACCGACGGCGAACGGCTGGTGGCGACCCAGCCAGTACGCGCCCTCGCCGCCAGTCCCGACATCGAGATCCTGACCTTTGACGTCGCGCTGGACGACATTCCCGGTGGCAACGTCGATTTCCGCCTGGAAGTTGGGATTGGCGATATCGAACCTGCCGAAAGTCAGACCACAGGCAACAATATCGCGCGCGTCGGCTACCTGGTCCCGACACTGACCGCGCCACGCCCCACGCGCGCGCCCGGTGTGCCGACTCTATCCCCGCAGACTGCCGTCCCGGCGCAGGCAGCAACGCTTGAAGCGACACCGCTTCCGCCAACTACCACTCCGGCACCTTCAACGATCAGCATTGAGGGGTTGCCTTTCAGTATCGATCTCGCGGCGCTTGATTTCGCAAATCCGCTGACGATTGCAGGGATCGTCGCACTGCTCGGTGTGGCATTGATCCTGCTTTGGGTGTTGACGGTCATCTTACGGTTGGTCTTCCGACCACCTCGCATGTTTGAAATCTGGCAACCGCCTTATGCTGCGGTACCCCCGCATGATCCCAACACGCTTGCCGGCAGACGCCAGCTTTGGCAGCACAACGCGCAAAGCGACACGCTCAACGTTCCGAGGATCGAAGGACAGTATCACATCCGCAAAGTACTGGTGGGCATAGACGGCAAAGCCCTCTCTGGCTGGCGAGTGCGCGGCTTACGGCTGAGTCAGTACGACATTTATGGGCGCGTCGCACGCAGCCAGACATTGGCGGCAGCGGGTATCCTGCGCCGTCTCGACCGCGCGGTACGCCGCAGCAGCACGCTGAGTGAAGCAGACGCCGACAAGTGGGTGCGTCCGATTGCGCGCAAGCTGACCAGTGCATTTCTCAAGAACGTCAATCGCCGAAGCATGATGCTGCCCATCGCAGCAGATCTGAGATTTCGAGGCACGCACGGCGAAGTCCGCATCATCTTTGAGTTGTATCAGGTGGTGAACGGCAGTTTCATGCAAATTGACCACTGGGAACCGGAAATGACAGTGGTCAGCGGGGCAATTCAGGAGAATTTCACCTATACGCTCCTCGGCAAACGCCAGGGAGAAACGCTCAAGGGATTTCGCGCGCGTTTGCAAGAGGACCTGCACAGCGCTCTGAAGACAATGATTTATCAGGGCAAGCCTGGCGAGCCGACGGTGAAGACGGGAGACACCGCGCCCTCGCAGCCCATCCCAATCCCGCCGCCGGAAGCCGCCGCGACATCCCTTTCTGTTCCGCGCGTCGATCTGGCAGAAGCGGCAGCCGCAGAAAAACCTACACTGGAATAAGCAGTTTATCCAGCGCGTGCATAATGCCGTCGTCGCCTTCGATATCACGCATGAGCACACGCGAATCCTCGATGTAAAGCACATCTTCCGCGATGCGGGCAGACAGCGGTTGTCCGACGAGCGAGCTGCGCGGCGGCAGTAAGAGGAGTTCGGCTGCCGAGTACTTCCCCGCGATCACATGATGCGCAAGAATCCTGTTCAGCAGCACGGTGTCCGCGAGGAGTGCCGACACGCCCTGTGGCTGAAGCAGCGCAAACGCCTCGTCGGTCGGTGCCAGCAGCGTAAAGGGTGACGTCTGTTCGAGCGTCTCGATCAGGTTTGCGGCTTTGAGCGCATCAATCAGGGTGTAAAACCGACCATCTGCCATCGCAACATCAAGGATTTTGGTCATGATGCAGTCTCCTTGTGGGTAAACAAATCGAGGTCGGGCGTATGCCCAACCTCGATAACTTGCGGGTTTACAACAGCTTCGGGCGAAAGCCTCTAGCTGCCAGGGGTCGCCGACAGGGCGTACGATGGATTGGTCGGTGTGCCGATGGCTGCGACAAAGTAGTTGGTGTTCGGGGCAAATGTCACGCCAGGCAGATCGAGGATGACCGGTTCGGTCGCGCCGAACGGTACAACCTGAATGTTGTACGTCGCGGCAGCCACGTTCACTGTATCCACGCCGTCGTTATCGCCGAGCGAGCCAGGATAGCCCAGGTTGCTGATCAACACCGCACCATTCGCCCAGACGTCCACCGAAGGCGCATTCTGGATGGCATGAAGAACCGTCACACGCGCGAGACCATCGCCGATTTCGCTGTAGTCTTCCGGAATGAACTGGAGCGCAAAGTCGCTGGTCGCGACGATACCACGCGCCGCGACGGTGATATGTGCACCACCAGGAACGCGAGTGGTCACCGTACGGAAGGGATTGGCTTCGCCCGCCGCGAATACTTCGATCGTGTAGACACCCTCGACCAGCGGCAGCCAGTCGCTGATGGTGCCGAACGTCACACCTTCGAGCACTTTCGTGCCTTCGACGGCGACATCAACCGGACCGCCATCGGGCGAGAAGTGGGCAACGCGCACCTGAGTTGTCGCCGCTGCCAGGGCTTCCGCTGCCGCTGTCGGGATGATGACGCTGTCGAGAATGTGAACGACGCCGTTCGCAACCAGCTTATCCACCGAACTGATCGTGGCACCGTTTGCGGTTAGCACGCCATCGGCAAGCGCGAAAGTGACAGGCTCGCCGCTGAAGGAATCGACCGTCGCACCGCCCGCGATTTCGCGCAGGGTATAGGCTTCACCGGGGATGACATGGGTGGTCAGAACACCGGCGAGTACTTCGGGATTACGCACCAAATAATCGACTGCGCCGAAAGGCAGCGCAGCAAAGGCGTCGTCGGTCGGAGCGAGCACAGTGATAGGACCTTCGGTGCCGAGTGCATCCGTCAATCCAGCCGCGCCAACTGCCGCCAGCAGGGTATTAAAGCGACCATCATTTACAAGGAAATCCGCCAATGAGGGGCGATCTTGTGCCATTGCAGGCGCGGCGACAAGCACCACCAGCGCCAGCACGGTAAGTACGGTCATGAACTTGCGCATTCGTATCCTCCTAAAGAGAGTTCTCTCAACGCCAGCACGGTAGCCACGAGGTTTGATTGCGAATGTGGCACATGATGACGAATTCAGACGTAAACAATACCCCAAAAGTCCTGACAACGCCACGCCAAAAACGAAAAACCGAGTAAGAATACGCTGAGTCTTACTCCCTCAGCGCTGTGGGCTGCGCGGCATCCCCGCCAGGGCATACAACATGACGCCCAGCGCAGACATCAGGAATCCGCCCACGACCCCCAGAAGCTGCAATTCCCCAAAAACGGGGACGGTTTCTGGCGATGGGATCTGCGAGCCAAATCCGAGAAAATCCGCGAGTCCCGACATCCCCGTCAGGATCAATCCTGTCCACGCCAGACGAATGCCAACCTGCTGCGACAGGTTGGACGGATCATGCGGAAAATACGCATACTTCACGTAAATGATGGCACCGAGGATCAGTAGAAAGAAACCGACCCACACGACCAGGAACTGAATCGCCCCCACGCCACGCCCAGGGATGATCCCGGTTACGCCGGGGAACAACCCCATCAGCGTCAGGATGAAGCCCAATGCCCCCAGCGCTACGCCCAATTGAGTCGCTCTGACCATCATGACCCTCTCAGGGCAGGACTTCCCGCACCTTGCGCAGCATGTTACCACCCAGGATCGCCGCGATGTCCTGCTCGGCAAATCCGCGACTGCGCAGCCCCCCGCTGATGCCGCTGTACAGATCCATGACGCTGTTGATACCCTCAGGAGCATCTTCGACGCCAAAGCCGCCGTCAAGATCCGTGCCGATACCGACATGCGCAGCACTGCCAGTCATCTGGCAGATCGCATCGATGATATCAATGACGCGGCTCAATGGCACACGAGACCGGGGTTCGCCCGTTCTCCAGTCACGATTGAGAAAATGGTTATAGAAGACCACCCCGATGACGCCATCCCGCTCGGCAAGTCGGCTGACCATCACATCGGAGAGCTGGCGATCCGTATCCACGAAGCGACGTAGATTGCTATGGCTGGCGATAATCGATTTGCCTTCATAACGATCAAGCGCCTCCATGTAGGCTTCCTCTGCCATGTGCGAGAGGTCGAGCAGCACATTGAACGACGCCATCACCTCCAACAGTTCGCGCCCCAGCGACGTCAAGCCACCGGGGGCGTTCGTGCCCCCCGCGTAGCGCGTGCGTTCCCAGGCAAGCCCCACCGCGCGCACGCCACGCTCGTACCATTCCTCGAACTGCTTAGGTTCGAGGATCGGGTCTGCCCCCTCCATCAGCAGGACAAGTCCCTGCTGCGCGTTCTCCAGCGGTCGCCCATCCGCCCAGGTCGCCAGCACCGCATCCAGATCCGCCTGACGAGACACCAGGCGAAGGCGCGCGTCCTCATCCGCCAGGCGCTGATAGTAATCCCACTGACGAGTGGCAATCGTGTATGCCTCTTGCGGCGTCGTGTAGGTAACGGTTTCATACAAGCTGGTCCGCTTACGCGGGGCGACGAACAAGGTCGAAAAGACCAGCGCCACACGCCCCAGCAGCGCATCCGGCAGCCCAAGGGTCGCAGACCCGCTGCGCTGCTGCTGCACATATACCCCTTCGCGTTCACGCTTGGTGAAGGCGCTTTCGCGGTAATCGCGTCCGAATGCAAGGTAGTTGTAGGCGATGTCCTGATGAGCATCGACGACGAGCAATGGAGAAGTCATGGGTTTATCAAACATATGAGAAAAGCCAGCAGGAGATTCTAGAGCGGAAATGCCAAAAAACCAACCAAATGCGCATCGGCGTGTCATCTGCGTGTAATCTTGCGCTTGTACAGTCCTGCCAAACACTCTCTCTATCTGAGGACATTATGTCTATGTCACGCAAACCCAGTCTGTTGCTCGGTGCGCTTGTCGGCGCGCTGTTGACTGCCCCCCTGTTGGCGATCATCACGCTTGGTCAACGCCTGGCAGGGCTGCCTTTCCTGCCTTCCGACTTCTTCAACCCCGTGCGCGATCTGACGCCCGGCGAACTTCTGGTCTTCACAATTCAGCGCATGGTCGATGTCATCATCGGTCTCAATCTCGGTCGTGTTGACGAGGTCGCCAAGCAGGTCGAAACGGCGATGGCAGTCGGATTGATCTTCATCATCGGCATCATCTCAGGCGTCATTTTCTTCTGGGTATTCAACCGAGTTGAGCGCCGCACCTTGCCAACCGCCGGTATCATCGGCGGGTTGATCGTCGGCATCCCCATGGCGCTCATCAGCCAGGCATTCGGCGTGACGACCACCGTCGAACCGAAGATTGTCGGCGCGCTCTGGCTGCTCCTCCTGTTCGTCGGCTGGGGAATCGCGCACGCCTGGGTCTACGGCAGGCTGCTGGCAAGCCGAGACGAAAAGAGCACAACCGATGATGTCGTCCGGATTGACCGCCGCCAATTCCTCGTCACCCTCGGCACCGCATCGGCGACTTTGACGGTCGTCGGCGCGGGTCTGAACGCACTCCTCAACCGCGATACCGCACCCTCCACGCCTGTTGAAGCGCAGGCTGTCGCGCAGGCAGTGAGCGACCCCACGCTTCCCAATGCGAATGATCCCGTGCAGCCCGCGCCCGGCACGCGCCCGGAAGTCACGCCCGTCGAAGACCACTATCGCATCGACATCAGCCTGATTCCCCCCACGATCAAGGAGGAAGACTGGGTACTGCCCTTCACCAGCAGCCTGGGCGGCAGCCAGGAAGTCCTGGCAGAGTTCACGCTCGACGAGATCAAAGGATACGATGCGGTCGAGGCATTTATCACCATGTCGTGCATTTCCAACCGCGTCGCGGGGGACCTGATCAGCACGACCAAATGGACGGGCGTACGGATGCAGACGCTCTTGCAGGATGTCCCGCTGCCAGAAAACGCGGCATACCTCAAGATCACCTCTGCAGACGGCTTTGACGAGACGATCTCGCTGGAGCAAATCAACAATGATCCGCGCATCATGCTCGCCTACTACTGGGAAGAAAAACCCCTGACGACCGAGCATGGTTTCCCCATCCGCATTCATATTCCTGACCTCTATGGCATGAAGCAGCCCAAGTGGATCACCGGCATCGAGATCCTCGCGGAAGACCAGGAAGGTTACTGGGTACGACGCGGCTGGGACAAAGTAGCGCGCGTGCGTGCCACTTCAGTGATCGATACCGTCGCGGTCGAAGCTGCCTACAGCCTGGGCGACGAGGTGCGTATCCCCATCGGCGGCATCGCCTGGTCGGGAGATCGCGGAGTCTCGGCGGTCGAAGTGAGTGTGGATGAGGGCGAATGGCAGCCCGCACAACTGCGCGCCCCGATCGGCGACCGCACCTGGACGATATGGCGCTTTGACTGGGCTTTCGCAGAAGGCGACCATACTTTTTCCGTGCGCTGCGTCGAAGGCGATGGCTCGCCGCAGATCGAAGCGGTTGAAGGTGTTCGACCGCGCGGCGCGACGGGTCACCACTCAGTCACGGAAAACGGCTTGACCATCAGCGGGACCCCGGCACCATTTCCAGGGGTGAATTGAGCAAATTTCTGAACGGCAGTTGTGTTGGGGATGCGCCAGGCGCGTCCCCATGCGCATCGAGACTTTACGGAACGTCAGACTTGCGCCGGGTTCGAAATCGCTTGTCCCAACGCAGGAGGTAGCCAGCGCAAATGAGCGCACTAGCAAGCGTAATCCCGCCGCCGACAAAAAAGAGCGGCGGGCGGTAGGCGAAGGTGATTGCGTGAATGGCATCCCCCGGCGGCAGCACGACACCCACCTGCCCCCCAACCGACTCCAGTTGTGCAGGTCGTCCATCCACCTCCACCTGCCAGCCAGGATACGCGCGTTCCTGTAACGTGACGACCAGCGCGCGGGCAGAATCGGCAGCGGAATAGACCCGGATGCGGTCAGGATAACGCTGCACGCTTGTCAGAGGCGTTGTCAGCCGCGCGTCAAGCGCCTCGCCTGAGACCGATCCAATCGTCTCCAACGGTATCGAATAGGCGTAGGGAAGCGCGTCCGGCAGACGATAGAGGCACGAATGCCCCATTGATCGCAGACTGTCTACGACAGGGCGATAACCGCGTTCTTCCAGGGTTGCAGCGTCATCTTCAAACCAGTCGATTCCAAATTCAGCGGGTGACTGTGTGAGATCGATCTGCCCTATCGTCCACGCCATCGGCAGCGCTGCATAGTCTGCCTCAATATCGACCTGGCGAATCCGGTTGTCGAGGAAAGGCGTGGTCACTTCATAGCCGAAACGCCAGACCGCAAGTTCACGGCTGGGATACTGCATGCGCAGCCAGCCGAGGCAGACGCTTTCATGCGGGTTCAATGGGCGCGTCTGAGTATATTCGCGGGCAGCCGTGAATACAGGCACGATGGCAGCCAGCGCGACCACAGACATGATCAAGGCAAGATTGCGTTGTACAGCCCGCACCTGGGCAGGCGGCAGACGTGACTGAAGCCAATCCGCATCCAGCAGTACCTTCCAGACGTTGTCAACGCGCATGGCGACCAGGAGGATTAGCCAGAACGAAGTCAGGGCGAGCGCCCGTCCGACAAACCGCCAGCGCGCCAGACCGGGCACAACATCGTACAGCCAAACCACCAGCGGATTTCCCCCTACCCCCCAGATAAACGTGCCGATCAGCAAGATCAATGCAGGCAAGGTAATGCGCCATGCCTCAGGAACACCAGAGCGCTGAAAAGCGCGAAGCGCGCCAATCGGCGGGAGCAGTGCCATCGCCAGGGCAAAGAACCAGAACGGCATCACGTAGGAATAGTAGAACTGCGGGACGTACAACAGCTCTTCTTCGTCGAACAAGTCTGCGCCGTCCGCGAAGAAAAGGCGGGCAATCGTGATCGGATCGACCACCGCGCCCGCCTCTGCCTCCGGCTTATGCTCCCCGATGAAGTCGCGCTGGACGAAGATCGGGAGCAGCGTCGCCGCCGATAGCCCAAGCGTGAGCATCCCCGCCACAAACATCCTGCGCAGCGCAGCGAAGTCCCAGCGCCCGCGTGCACCTGGCAGAATGTGAAGGATGGTCAGCAGCAGCAGCGTGAACAAAATCGGCAGCGTATACCAGATGTTGCCTGCCCAGAACAGCAGCGTGAGCAGCACCGCAAGCAGGGCGACATGCCAACGTGCGTGGGGAATACGCAGGGTCGCGATTGCCGCGCCGACGATCCACGGGAAATATGCCTGTGCAACGCCGAGCTGAAAGAAGCCCATCCCCGTTGCCGCCACCATGTTCCCCTTGCCGACCATCAGCAGCGCCAGCAGCAGCCGTGCCAGCACGCCAAAGTTTAGAAGACGTGCCAGAAACCAACCGCCCATCCCGGCGAACACCGCGTAAAGTACGACACTCACGCGAATGCCGAGATTGCCACCCATCAGTAGCGACGGAACGGCACTCAGTGGATTTAAGATGAACGAAAAAGGGCTGTCGATCAGCGGCTCGCCAAACTCATTGTAGGGCTGCCACAGCGGGAGATAGCCATAATCGCGCAGCGACAGGTGCGCTAGATGAACCGAACTCGTCAGCCATTCCGTCTCATGCCCGAACAGGCGCTCCCCAGGAGGTGCAGCGATCATGTTCCAGTGCAGCGTGAGCGCCGCAAACACGATCAGCGCTAACTCAGCCGCCGTGACCAGCTTGGGCGTTACAGCAAGGCTTCGCTCCGACATGCGTGATCACCCCCGACAGCCTGCGTTCCAACCCACTCATGATAACCCAGGTCTTCTCGCATGAGGCACGAGGTCGCCCGCTCACGATCCGCGCGCGAAGTAAGGGGAGGAATTGAGTGGATGTCCAGCCTGTGCGCGGTGACGCTCATGAACACGATTTTTGTCACTTTTAGGAGGCGATGGTCTTTACTTTCGCCTTAATGTGTGTTACCTTTCCCCTCACGAGCGACCTTATCCCCCTAACCCGTCTGCGCGAGTTGTGCGGCACAGCAAAAGCTGTGTCTTTGTGGTTTTAGGGCATAAGCGTTAAGGAATATTTCGTAGGGAGACGCACGGGCATGAGCAACCAGACAGAGTATCTAACGCCCGAAGGCTACAAGGAGCTTGATAACCGCCTGAAGCATCTGCGTGAGGTTCGCCGCTCTGAAGTCGCGGACCGTCTGCGTATGGCGATGGAAGAAGGCGGCGATCTGAGCGAGAATGCCGAGTACGAGGACGCCAAAAATGAGCAGGCGTTCGTCGAGGGCGAAATTCTGCGCCTGGAGGGTATCCTCAGCAGCGCGGAGATCATCGAACATGCCTCCGGCAAGAAGGATGTCGTCGCGGTCGGCGCGCGCGTGACGGTGCAGGAAAAAGGCACCAGCGACAAGGAAATCTATTATCTTGTCGGCTCGGCAGAAGCAGACCCGTCCGAAGGCAAGATTTCCGTGGAAAGCCCACTCGGCAAGGCACTGATCGGTGCCAAAGTCGGCGACCACGTGAAAGTAAACGCCCCGGCAGGCGAAATCGTCTTCGCAATCAAGGCGATCCACTAACGCCCCGGCTGAACATTGCTAAGCGCTCAAAACCCCGTAGAATGTCCTGCGGGGTTTTTATTTGTACCGCAATCGAGGATCGTGATGGTCTGGGAACCGAATCGTCTGGAAGTGGACCGCCTGGAAAGAGTCCAAGCGCTCGAAGCCCGAAATATCGAACCTTTCCCCGCGCGCGTCCAGCGCACCCATACGGCGGCGCAGGCGGTGGCGGCATACGAGGCGCAGGAGGCGCTCGGCGAAGCAGCAGCACCTGTCGAAGTGACGGTCTGTGGGCGCATTCGACGCGTCAACCTGAAGGGCAAAGTGTCGTTCATGCACATCGAAGACGAGACGGCTCGTGTGCAGTTGTTCCTGCGCGTCAACGAGCTGGGTGATGCCACCTACGATCTGGTCAAGGACAAGTTAATCGATAGCGACGACTTCGTCCAGGCGAGCGGGACGATGATGCGCACCCAGGCGGGCGAAATCAGTGTGCGCGCGTCGAGCCTGACCCTGCTGGCGAAATCCCTCAGCCCGTTGCCGGTCATCAAACGCCAGGAGCTTGAGGATGGCAGCGTCGTCGAATACGGCGAATTCACCGATGTCGAAGCACGCTACCGCCAGCGCTACGCCGACCTCGCCGTCAATCAGAACGTGCGCGCGGTCTTTCAGAAGCGTGCGAAGGTGATGCAGGCGCTGCGCCAGTTCTTCGATGCGCGCGGGTTCCTGGAAGTCGAAACCCCCATTCTTCAACCCGTCTATGGGGGTGCCGCCGCCCGCCCATTCATCACCCATCACAATCAGCTCGACCAGGATCTGTACCTGCGCATCAGCTTTGAGCTGTATCTCAAGCGCCTGCTCGTCGGCGGATTCGACGCGGTGTACGAAATCGGACGCGACTTTCGCAACGAAGGCGTGAGCTTTAAGCACAATACTGAGTTTACGATGCTAGAGTTCTATAAGGCATATATCGATTATCAGGATGTCATGGAACTCACGGAGCAGTTCGTATCGCATACCGCGCAGCAGGTCAACGGAACGATGCAGACGACCTGGCGCGGTCACGCTATCGACTTCACGCCACCCTGGAAGCGCATCACCATGCGCGATGCCATCCGCGAAGAGACGGGCATCGATTATATGGACTACCGTAAGCGCGACGCGCTGGAAACCGTCATGCGTGAGCGCGGCATCACCGTCAAACCGGGGCAGCCCTGGGGCAAGCTGGTCGAGCATCTGCTTGGCGAGTCGGTCGAGCCTAAGCTCATTCAGCCGACCATCATCATGGACTACCCGCGCGATATTTCGCCCTTCGCCAAGCGCGTGGCGTACGACGACCTGCATGTCGAACGCTTCGAGTTCTACATCGCGGGCATGGAAATGGGCAACGCCTTCACCGAGCTGAACGACCCGCGCGACCAGGAAGCCCGCTTTCTGGAGATGGCGACGACCTTCCGCCAGGGGGATGACGACGAGACACCGCTCGATGAGGACTACCTGCGCGCCATGCGCTACGGGATGCCGCCCAATGGAGGTTTTGGCATGGGGATTGACCGCTTGGTCATGCTGCTGACCGACCAGGACAGCATCCGCGATGTGCTGCTCTATCCGCACCTGCGTGCGGAACAGAAGTGATGAGGACATGAACCGCGATCTTGACATCCAGGTCACCCTCGAAGGAATGCGACAGCCGACGCTGATCTTTGACAGTGCCAACCGCCTTGTCATGATGAATCAGTCCGCCCGCACGTTTCTCGGCACGGATATGCGCATGATCCGAGCCGAAGGCTGGCGTGCAGCATCCAGCTATTTCGAGCGGTACTTAGTGCAGGGTGACGGCGAGCTTGATGCGATCCGGGCGCGTGCGCTGACGGGGGAACGCGCGGAGCGCTTTCATCTCGTTCGCAGCGGCGAGCTGATCTCGGGATGGGCGGCGGCGCTTCATGGTAGAACGGGCGAAGTCTATACCATGATCACCATCGAGATCCCGGACTGGACGGCGCTCAACGACATCATGGGGCATTACCTGAAAGAAGTGGACGACGCGATTACGGCGACCAACGGACACGCCGACCTGATCCTCAAGAGCGCCGCCAAACCAGGGCAAAACCCGGAACAGCTTGCGCGCCGAATCAGCGGTTTCGCACGGATCATCGGCGTGCATATGTTCCGCCTGGGCAGCCTGACGAACATGACCGCCCGATTGCAGAACATCCGCACAGGGCGCATCCGTGAACTGATCAGCGCCGATCAGCGCGCCATTGTCCTGAGCGACTTCTTCGAGGATTTTCTGGAAGCGCTCGACGAAACGCCGCTGATCGACCCGGAAACCGAGACCGACGGCTTTCGCGCCCGCATCAAGCGGATTATCCCGCCACACCTGTCTGTCGCTGCCTCGCAGCACTACCTCACGCTCACCTTGCGTGACATTTTGCGCAATGCTATTATGTACAGCATGCGTGGCACCCCGATTAAGATCGTTGCATTTGCGGGTCAGCGCGACTCAACCGTGCAGATTGACATCACCGACGAGGGGTACGGGGTACGCACGAGCGAATTAGAGCGCGTATTTGCGCCGTTTGAACGTGCGCGCCAGCCGCAGATCATCAGCGAATTTGGGTATGGCTTGAGCCTCTACCTGTGCAGATACGAGATTGAAGCGATGAACGGTCAATTGTGGTTCGAAAGTCATGAGGGAAGCGGGACGACATTCAGCCTGCGCCTGCCCGCATGGCGCGAAGAATCCACCCCTGACCAGTCGTCGTCGCCCTAACGCCCACCGCCTGAGTGCTGTGAGCCAGTGTTGACTGCGCCTCGCCGATTTCTCAGGCGAGGCGTTTTTGTTTTTAGCGCGATGAGTCATCAGCAGCATGGCACCCATCGCTTGCATACCTGGAGGTGACTTACGATGGAGTTCTTACGCAGCCTGAGTCCGGAGTTCTTTGATACCGTCATTTTGGTCGTCATCGTCATCGGTCTGGCAGCCGCAGGCGTACGCCTGTATGCAGACTTTAATCGCCCCTTACCCGGAAATCGCCGCCGCCAGGAGGAAAAATAACCATGATCGACATCAATCTGATCCGTGACAACCCTGAAGGGGTGAAGACCCAGCTCGGCAAATTATTCGACAGCGCCGCGCTCTCCCGCATCGACAGCATCGTCGATCTCGACAGACGGCGTCGCACGCTGCTGGCAGAATCCGAAACGATCCAGGCAGCGCGCAACAAGCTCAACAAAGGTGTCGGAATGCTGCGCGGCAGCAAGACGATCGACGACGCGACCCGCAACATGCGCGCTGCCGCCATCGCCCTGCTCGTGCGCCAGGGTGAATACGACCTCGCCGCAAAGGTCATGGATGGCGAACAGCCCGCCAGCGTGAGCGGGGAAGTCGCTGGGAACGCGATGGACGAAATGATGAACGCGCTCAAAGGCATGGGTGAACGGGTTGAGACGCTCAACGCGCAAATCGCCGAAGTCGATGCCGCGCTGCTGGAGAACCAGCTCTGGATTCCGAACCTGCCGCATGACAGCGTGCCAGTCGCAGAAAGCGAAGCCGCCAACATCGCCCACCCCCCCGCAGGCGAGGTACGCACCTACGATTTTGACGTTAAGCCGCATTGGGAGATCGGTCCGGCGCTCGGCATCATCGACTTTGAACGCGGCGTGCGCATGAGCGGCAGCCGCGCTTATGTGCTCAAAGGGATGGGGGCGCGCTTGCAACGGGCGCTCATCAGCCTGTTCCTCGACAGCGCGCGTGCACATGGTTTCACCGAGTTGTATGTGCCGTACATGGTGCGCGAGGAGATGATGTACGGCGCAGGGCAGTTCCCCAAGTTCCGCGATGTCGTCTACAACGATCCGGATGCGGAAGTCTATATGCTGCCGACCGCGGAGATCGCGATCACAAACCTGCATCGCGACGAAATCCTGGACGAAGCGCAGCTTCCGCTCTACTACGCGGCGCACACGCCCTGTTTCCGCAGAGAGAAAGCCGCGGCGGGGCGCGACGTGCGCGGCATCAAGCGTGTGCACCAGTTCGAAAAGGTGGAGCTGTACAAGTTCACGACGCCAGAGACCAGCTACGCGGAGTTAGAGAGCCTGACGGAAGCGGCGTCTGACGTGCTGCGCGCGCTCAAGCTGCGCTTCCGCCGCCTCGAAATTGTCACGGGCGATCTCGGCTTCAGTGCGACCAAGAAGTATGACCTGGAAGTCTGGTCTCCTGGCGTGGGCGAATGGCTGGAAGTCAGCTCTTGCAGCAATACCGAGGCGTTCCAGGCGCGCCGTTCAAACATCAAATACCGCCCAACCGAAGGCAAGCGGACACAGTTCGTCCACACGCTCAACGGCAGCGGCTTGGCGACGCCGCGTGTCATCATCGCGATCCTGGAGAATTATCAGCAGGCGGACGGCAGTGTCGTGATTCCTGAGGCGCTGCGCCCGTACATGGGAGGGGACGAGCGGATAGCGGTTCTGAGCTAAAAGAGGAAGTCAGAAGGAGGACGCTGCCAGCCGACGCTCCTACTTCTGACTTTCGATCTTGAGCTGGTTACTGACTCGGCAGCGTCATCGTCAGCGAGATCTGGTAGGTTCCCTCGCCGAGATAGTCGGTGGTAATCCCGACCTGTTCGGCGGGGAGACGCCCGTTCGCCGCTGCCTGCGCCAGGAAGGTGCTGTAGATCGGGTTGATGTCCAGGTAAATCGTGGGGATGCCGGATTCGCCAAGGGCTTCCCAACGCGGCATCTCGATCAGGCGATTGTCCCCTCGATAAGCCGCCGCCGCCTGACGTGCCGCGTTTCCCGTCCCGACGATCAGCACATTACCGACGGTTCCCACGCCAAGGATGTAGTTGTCGGTATCCGGGATGCGCACCACATCGAACCCCACGTCGGAGAATGTCACCTCGGTGAATGCTTCCGCAGGCAGGAAGCTCTGGATGAGCTCCAGGGTCCCCGCCCGTGCGCTGTCCGCATCACTCACCTGTGCGACCAGCAGCAGATCGTAGGGCGTGTTGAAGAACGGTGTCGGCGCATTCGGGCGTGGGATGAGCGCCAGCGCATAGCTGCCGTCAAGCTGCCCCAGCAGATCGTTGCGAACATCCAGCGCGCTGGCTTCCTGGAGCGCGGCTGCGAGCGACTCGAACGCCGCCACCAAATCATCCGCTTCCGGCAGCGGCAGCGTCTGCAAGCCGGGCGTGAACGGGAACGGAAACCCGCCTAGCGCGCAGCCAGCGAAGTTCGCTAGCGGCAGCCCCAGCGCGGGCAGATAGGCGCTGTTGCCAGCGTCCGCCCCGGTCTGCACGGCGGCAGCGCTGCGTGGAATGAAATCGAGCACTGCCCCCGCCGCATCCGCGACATCGACCGGCGTCCGCAGGGTCGTATGGACTCGTGCTTCTGCGCGCACCGATGCCGGGTCGCCGCCGGGCAGCGCAATAGTCACGCCGACGCCATCGACCGCGCCGTTAAGCAGCGCAGATTCCAACGTTTCGCGGCTGTCATACTGCCCGACCGCTTCGCCCAGTGACGCAAACAGGTCACGGCTGATGCTGCACGCGCCCATCAACGTGGAGAAGCCCTGTGCCGCAGTCTCTCCATTCATATGGATATAGATGCGGTCGTCGTCGGAGGTTTGCCCTCGCACGGCAGCATAGAGAGGATCATCCACCAGGCGCGCCGATTGACCATCCGCCGCGTCCAGCGCCCACGCGATCAGTGTCGGCGTGCCGATCATGACCGCGCCGGGGGGGAACGCAAACGACGTCAGATCCCCCTGGTAGATCGTCACATCGCCTAAACTGGATTCACGCAGTAAGTCCTGTTCGCGTAGAACCGCACCCATTGTCGCCAACGCGGAAAAGTTATCGCGCGTCTCCAGGATGAGCAGCGCGTCTTCTGCCTCTGCTGTGAAGAACGGTGAAAGCTGGCGGTAGACATAGACGATCTCATCGCCCACCCAGGGCTGGATCAGTTCAGTCCAACTCGCAGCTTCCAGGTCGAACTGCGCCAGCGGAAAGAACGTCCCGAAGCTGATTTGACTTCCCAGATTGACACGCGTCGGCTGGAGCACACCCGCCGTTTGCAGCGCCGCACCTAAGCTGGGCAGCATCAGCTCATCCTGACGCACCGCAACAAAACCGGCGGCATTTGCGGGGATGAAGACCCCCAGGTCGCCGGGCAGCGAGGGCGTTTCCTGCGCGTGGGCGGGGAAAGCGAGGAGGACGATCAGCAAAAGACTAAGCAAGCGTAGCATGGTGGTGTCCATCGGAAATACAGCAAGAGATGAAGAGACTATACCATTGAAAATGTGATGAACCCTAAGTAACCGATAAATCGTCTTGCTGCGATATAATCCCACCTGTGACAGTTATCACAAAAGGAAATCTCAACGATGGCAAGCCTGATCCCCATTATCCAGTTCCTCCATTCCTGGACGCGCTGGATCTTCCTGGTCGTCGCCGTAATTGCGGTCGTCTACTTCATCATGGGGCTAGTTCAAAGCAAGCCCTGGGTCAAGCAGGGACAGACTCTTCTGAGCGCATTCAGCGGCTTGGTCGGCTTGCAGTGGATACTCGGACTCGTCCTCTTTATTCTCTATCAGATCCCGGCAGGGTTCGGCATCCGTCACCAATGGGAACACCTGGTCACAATGACCGTCGTCCTGATCGTCGCCCACGTTCACCACGCCTGGCGTCGGCGCGAAATGCCGGATGCTCGCCGCTGGCGCAACGGTCTGCTGCTGATGGTCGGAGTGCTCGTCCTCGTCGTCGCAGGCATCTTTGTGCTGCCCGCCGCGATACAATGGCGCTTCTACCTGCCTGCGTAACGCTCGTTCCACGTCGGTATCAACCGGGGTGCAATCATGGCTGAACAAGCCGAAAAGCTCGACTTCAAACGTGTCTTCCCGCTGTTCGTGATCGTCCTCGTGGACCTGCTGGGGTTGACGATCATTATCCCGCTCCTTCCGCTCTATGCCGCATCCTTCGGCGCAGATCCGTTCATGATCGGACTGGTCAACACCGTCTATCCGCTCATGACCTTCCTTGCAGCGCCCATCCTGGGCAGTCTCTCTGATCGGATCGGACGCAGACCTGTCCTGATCGTCAGCCAGATTGGCACCTTCGCAGGCTTCATCCTGCTCGCAGTCGCCAACAGCCTGCCGCTCCTCTTCCTCTCGCGCATGATCGATGGTCTTTCCGGCGGAAACATCGTCGCGGCACAGGCTGCCATCTCGGACGTGACCACGCCCAAGACGCGCTCGCAGGGCTTAGGCTTGATCGGCGCAGCATTCGGCTTAGGCTTCACCATCGGTCCTGTCATCGCCGGTGTTTCGCTGGCGCTGACAGACAACAATTATCACGTCCCGGCGCTTATCGCGGCGGGTTTCTCGCTTGCGTCGATCCTGCTCTCCGCCTTCTGGTTGCGCGAAACCCATCATCCCGACGAGCAGCGGGCGCAGCAAGCCGCTCCCCGCGTTCCAACGCTGACGCGCGTCGCACGCGCCTTCGCCAATCCCGCGACCGGAATTCTGCTGGTGTTGATGTTTTCGCAGCAGCTCATCTTCGGAGGCTACGAAAATCTGCTCGCACTCTTCAATCTTCAACGCCTGGGCTTGAACGCAGGCGGCAATGCGTTCTTGTTCGCCTTTATCGGCGTGATCCTGGTCATCGTGCAAGGCGGGCTGATCGGCAAGCTGACCGCGCGCTTTGGCGAGCGCAGGCTCATCTATGCCGGGCTGGCGCTGCTCGCCATCAGCGGCTTGATGATCGCCGTCACCCCATCGCAGCCGGTGCCCTGGTACTCGCGCGCCGAAATGACTGGCGAGCTGACCGCCGCGCGCAGCGCTCCCACCGGATCGGAGGTGGTTTCTGTGGAACTGCCCGCCGACGAGAATCTCGGCTGGGCGGGTATCCTCTGGCTGACCGTCGCCATGATCCCCATGAGCGTCGGCGCGAGCATCCTCTCGCCCAGCATCAACAGCCTGCTGACCAAACGCGCAGCGGCACAGGCGGGCGGCATCCTCGGCATCAGCTCCTCGCTGACCAGCGCCGCCAACGCGATCACCCCCGCCGTCGGTGGCAGTCTGTTCCAGTTCGTCGGCGCTGCGTCGCCATTCTTGATCGGCGGCGCCTTTTTGGGGCTGCTCTTCGCCATCGCCCTGGTGCGTTTGCATGACCCGCCAGACGCCCCACCAACAATGCCTTACGCTGCCTGATACCCATCCAGTTCGTCTATGTCTGGAGCATGTTCCTGTGGCTCGTACGCATCAGCCGCGACAAGTAAATCTCACCAGAGATTCATATGATTCATACAGACAGAATAGCCCGCGCGTTGAGCGTATGTTATAGTACCTGAGCGTGGGAAGTTCTATCTCACACCGCATTCTTGCTGAATTAGGAGATGCTCACATGAAGTTGAGTCGTAAATTGATCCTTGCCTTTGGCATCCTGGCGCTCGTCTCGATGGGGATCGCCCCAATGGTCGCCGCTCAGGACCCGCTGATTGAATCGGTCTGCCTCGTGACCGATGTCGGTCGCATCAACGATGGTACGTTTAACCAGTACGCCTATGATGGCATGGTCCGTGCGTCAGAAGACCTCGGTCTGGACAGCACCTTCATCGAAACCCAGGCGCAGACCGACTACGCCAACAATATTCAGACCTGCCTCTCGGAAGAATTCGACGCCATCATCACCGTCGGTTTCCTGATTGCCGATGCGACCCTCGCCGCCGCGACCGAAAATCCTGACGTATACTTCATCGGCGTTGACCAGTTCTACGCGCCGGATCAAGCGCTGCCGAACCTCGTTGGTCTCCAGTTCCGTGAAGATCAGGCAGGCTTCGTCGTCGGCGCGCTGGCTGCGCTGGTGACCGAGAGTGGCACCGTCGGCGGCGTCTATGGCATCAACATCCCGCCCGTCGTCAAGTTCCGCAATGGTTTCGAACAGGGCGTCCGCTACATTAACCCGGAAGTCGAAACCCTCGGCGTGTACATTGACGACTTCCTTGCTCCGGATCGCGGAGCGGCAGCCGCTGAACAGTTCATCGGCGAAGGCGCGGACGTGATCTTCGGCGCGGGCGGACCGACCGGGTCGGGCGGTATCACCTTCGCAGCGCAGGCTGGCGTCCAGGTGATTGGCGTTGACCAGGATGAGTACTTCACCACCTTCGGCAGCGGCGAAACCCCCGGCGCAGAAAACCTGATCAGCAGCGCCCAGAAGCGCGTCGATAACGCAGTCTATCAGGCGATTGAGTTGCTCGTCGGCGGCACGGATTTCTCCGGCTTCCCCGGCATCAAGATCTACAGCGCGCTGAACGATGGCGTCGCCTTTGCCCCGCCCCACGACTCGGATGTCTCTGAAGAAATCACCGCTCAGGTTCAGGCGATCCTCGACGGTCTCAAGGCTGGCACGATTGTGACCGGCGTTGACCCTGTTAATGGTGCGCTGCTCGGCAGCATCCCGGAAGTCGTCGTCGCGGCGACCGAAGCGGAAGCACCGCAGTTCACCACCCTGCTCGCAGCAGTTCAGGCGGCGGGTCTGGTCGAAACCCTGGCGGGTCCGGGTCCCTTCACCGTCTTCGCGCCGACCGATGAAGCCTTCGCTGCAACCCTCGAAGCCCTCGGCGTCACCGCTGAACAGGTTCTGGCGGATACTGAACTCCTCACCAGCGTCCTGACCTACCATGTCGTCGCTGGCGTCGCCGCGTCGTCTGAGATGGTCGTCGGCATGACCTCGGTCACGACCGTCAATGGTAGCGACGTCACCATCGAAGTCGTCGATGGCGGCGTTGTCCTCAACGGCAACACCAACGTCATCGCGGTTGATATTCCCGCCTCCAACGGCATCATCCATGTGATCGACAACGTGCTGATCCCGTAGGTTAAAGCCACAAACAAAAACGGGGAGCCGAAGCTCCCCGTTTTTGTTTCACCCCTATCGCGCAGTGATGGGCACGCGATGCCAGGCGTTATTCATGTAGCCTTTGACATTCCAGACCGTCTCGATGCGCTCCGGCTGTGTGTTGGCGCTGCTGTCCCAGGCGCGCACGACCAGCATGTGCTGCCCTGGCGACAAAGCAAGGCGCGCATCCCACCAGCGCCAGGCATACGGCAGAGACTCGCCACGCAGGGTCGCAAGCTGCCAACTTCTGCCATCATCCGGAGAAACCTCCACGCGCACGATTTCGCGCGTGCCTCCCAACGCATAGCCGGAGACGAGGCAGTCTCCTGGGGGCAGCACAGCCCCAGGTTCCGGCGAAGTGATCACGCTGGAGACCGGCACTTCCCCCAGCATCACGCCGCTTTCGATCCCCTGGTCTTCCGGTGAGGCAGTCGCGGAATACAGGCGATAGGCGTGAGACTGGTAGTAGTTGGCGGACGGCTCCCCCTGGACGACAATTTCCGTCAGCCATTTGACACTGCGCGCGCCAATGTAGCCGGGAATCAGCGCGCGCACAGGATAGCCATGCGTCGGCAGCAGAGGCGCACCATTCATCGCGTAAGCGAGCAGGGTATCGGGGTGCAGCGCTTTCTCCAGCGGGATAGAGCCGCCCAGCCCGATCACCTCGCCCTGTTTTTCGATGCGATCCGCGCCCAGAAACGCGACATGCGCCGCGTCCGCTTGTACCCCCGCGGCATCCAGCACATCTCGCAGACGCGCGCCGCGCCATTCCGCAGTACTGATCGCCTCCATATCCCATTCCAGCTCATTCGGGATCGGCGCGATCTGCGCCAGCTCGCGGCGGCGGTTGCCCGCGCATTGCAAAGTCGCAATGAGGTGATGTGCCGGGAACGCCTGAAGATCGCGCAACGTCAGCTCGAGCGGCTGCGCCACCATGCCGCCGACGGAGAGACGATAGGCTTCAGGATCGACCTCTGGAACATCGCCGTGGTTGCGCACGAAAAAGCGATCAGTCGTGGTGATCAGGGTGCCATCCATCTGTTGCGGCGATGGTCCTGCATTGAAGGGACGCTCCTCACGGATCAGGAGATCGTCCCGTTTTCCTTGCGGCAGTATCATGAGCTTACAGTTGTACGTAGCTGTTTTCAGCCAGGATAAAGCGGTGCGATGCCGGAACGTGCCCATCCGAGGTCAGAGTCGAGTTATCCGCCATCAGACTGGCATCGATGCGCCCTTCAATGTGGCGAACTGTGCAGTTCTTCATGACGATGCTGGAGTCGATCTCGCTGCTCTCGATGATGACGTTGTCGCCAATAGCGCTGTAGGGACCCACAAAACTGTTCCTGATCGTCACATTATTGCCGATGATGACCGGTCCGCGAATGACGCTGTCGATGATCTGTGTGCCTTCGCCGATGATCACGCGGTGCGAAATATCGCATTTGCCCACGATCATCGATGCCCCATTCGGCGGCGGGGTATACGGCATATCGCCCATGACAAGCTGATTTGCCTGAATGATAGCATCTGGCTTCCCCGCGTCGATCCACCATCCCTGAAGAACATAGGGGCTGACGGGCTGCCCAGACTCGACCAGGTATTGGATAGCATCCGTGATTTCTAGCTCGCCGCGCTTGGACGGCTTGATGTTCGCAATCGCATCAAAGATCGACTTGCGAAACAGGTATGCCCCGGAAATCGCGAGGTTTGTCGGCGCAGGGTTCGGTTTTTCCATCAGCCGGACGATCTTGCCATTGTCCACGACGGCAACGCCAAAGCGTTCCGGGTCGGGGACTTCGATCAGGGCAATTGTCGATTCGACCTTAGACTCAGGGAAACTCTTGAGCAGCGATGTCATTTTGTCCTGGAAGATGTTGTCACCCAGCAGTACACAGAATGGCTCATCGCCGACAAACGGCTGACTCATCCCGATGGCGTGTGCCAGCCCAAGCTGCTTCTCCTGTACGATGTACTCAACGCGGACTCCATACGCCGCGCCATCGCCGATGGCTCCCGCGACAGGCGACGAGAGGTCGTTGACGATAATGGCGATCTCGTCAATTCCGGCGCTTTTCAGCACATCCAACGCATATCCTATCAATGGTTTGTTGGCGACCGGAACAAGCGGCTTCGGCATCGTCAACGTCACAGGGCGCAGGCGCGTCCCTTGTCCAGCAGCGAGTATCACACCCTTCATGGAGAGACCTTTCGACAAAAACAATCACCATCCCTTCATCATACATGACAACCATGCTGATACATAAAAAGCTCGCCCAGCGGGGAAGACCGGGCGAGCTTTCAGGGGAGGGAATTTTCTGTCGTTGTAAGGTTAGAGGCTTGCACCTGCCGGCGGTACGAGGGGAGGTTGTCCCCAACCCTCGCCGCGTCCGTGCCCCTCGAACATGCCCCACATTTCAGGCATGATGGGTTCCGCAAGGGTCGCCTCGATTTCGAGGGTCTCGCCCCCTCGCAGCACGGACAACGTGACGACATCACCCGGCTCGTAGGCAATCATGCGGTCGCGCAGGGTTCGTTCTGCATCGACCGGCTCGCCGTTGACCGCCGTGATGATGTCATCCACCTGCAAACCGGCTTCCGCTGCGGGGCTGTCTTCCGCCACCTCGCGCACGACTGCGCCGTCAGTGACACTCACATCCAGTTCTGACGCCATATCCTCAGTCAGCGTCTCGAATGCCACGCCGAGACGCCCGTTCATCCCAAGCATGACTTCAAAGTTGAATGGACCCATGCCACCAGGCATCATTGGCATCTCTGGCAGCGCGCCCATCGCCACATCGTGCATGGAGCCAAGCGTCGCCTCCAGCGACAGAGTCTCTTCGCCGCGCGTCACGTCCAGAGTCACCGTGTCACCGGGATTGAACCCACGCAGCGCACGCACCGCCTCGCGTGCGGACTCGACCGATTCACCATTGATGGCAGTCAGAATGTCATCTGGCTGAACGTCCGCCTGTTCCGCGGGCGATTCCGGCAGGACATCCACGATGAGGGCACCCTCCGCAGTTTGCTCCAGACGAATGCCCAGGAAGGGGCGATCCTCGCCGCGGTGTGGAGGGTTCTGCGCGCCCACAATCGCAGCAAAGCCAAGCGATACCAGCAGTAGAAGACCGATCATCAAGGCTGAACGAAGGGGTTGGCGTTTCATACGTGTCTCTCTCCAAAGCGTGACTCAAAGCAGTGCTCAGTCACAAATCAGGGTAACGCGAATGGCTTCGCCAATCATCATGTCCCGGTAAAATCCATGTAAACAGAGCGTAAACTGCTACCGCTTGCCACCGCGCATCCGCTTTGAGAGAAAGCCGCCGAACAATCCCTCCATCATCGATGGCGCGGACACGTCCGGCTCACTGCCCCCTTCCCATCGATTGTTCGCGCGCTTGAGAATCCATTCGCGGTATGCCGCCTCACTGCGCACCATCGCCTCTTCCAACGCCCCACGATCCCCACGCCCAAGTGCGTCTCGGAAGCCTTCAAGCACGTCAATATACTCGCTCAGGTACCGCAGCGTGTTTTCACGATTGAGCAGCAGCAAATCGCGCAGATCGTCGGGGTGTGCGTCATGAAGATGGTGGATGAGCTGTCCCAGTGCCGGATTCCCAGCCCGTCGCGCGTCATTCCAGCCAGCGCTGCGCAGGAGCATCTGGAACATCGCCACACCCAACAACGCAGGAAGTCCTTCAAGCGCCGCCGCCAGTCCATCATGCTCCGCCACATCGACAAAATGAGGTGTTGCACCCAGGATCGTGCCGAAGTCTGCGGCAAGCTGTACAGCATCCGGGTTGGCGCTCGTGCCCGGCATCAGGAGGAAGCCGCCGTCGTCGAAAAGATCTTCCGCCGCGTGCGTCGCGTCATCCAAGCCGTCATAGAGGTACTTCGCATTCAGGATCGCCGTCACGCCCACAACATGCACGGTCTCTGGCAGGTACTTTTGCGTCCAGTCCTGCGACGGCAGCTTGAGTGGCGAGAAATCGAGCAGCACTGCGTCCTGGCGCAGCGCCGAAGCAATCGCCCGGTAGGTCGCCTGAACTTCGGCATACGGCAGCGCCATCACGACGACATCCTTATCTTTGACAGCGTCCTGCGGCGAACGCACAAAGCGATCAGCGACCGCGCGCCCCTCGGCACTGCTCATCATCACAGCACGCGGATCATAGGCGCTGACTGCGAACTCTTGTCGCGCGTCTTTGGTCTTGCTGTAGCGGCGCAGCCCCAATCCTATCGACGAACCCAATCGCCCCAAGCCCAGTACCGCTACCTGTATCGCAGCCATCACTCTACCCTCTTCTCTTCTTCAGGCTGGTATCGGAGACTCTCTGTCTCTACTCATCCAAGCCTGCTATGATCGTTTTATCGTGTTTCGCAGTGTTCATTCTAACGCACTCAGCCGAGCAGTGTGAAACCTCATCCGCTTCTGAAGGATTGCCATGACATTCTCACTCATTCACAGTGACCGCGATGCCGCCGCTGCCGCGGCGCTTCGTCAACAGTTGGCGGCAATGGGCGATACCGCGCAGGAGGCACTGGGCACGCGCAAGGCACCGGTCATTGCGCTGTTCTCGCCGGATGCACTCCATGACAACAGCCTGATGCAGCAGCTTTACGCAGCGCTCGATTCCGGGCATCCTATCATCCCCGTCACCACCACAGCCATGACGCTGCCCAGGGAAATCGATCACCTCACGCCGATCTGCCTTCAGGATGACACCGCCATCGAAGAACTGCGGCAGCACCTGGAAACCGCGCTCCGACCAGACGCCGGACTCGGTCTGAAAGTCCTTACGCCTGCCACGCGCCGCTCCAACGCGCGTGCGGGTCTGGTGGTCGGCTTAGCTGCCTTTGGGATGTTCATGGCAGGCATCCTGGGCATTGCGGTATTCAATATCGAGGCACCCCTCGAAGAATACAACCTGGTCGATACCGAAGTCGCACAGACGCGCGACCTGCTGATTGCCCCGACGCTCGAAGGCTATCTGCGCTACCTTCCCGGCAGCATAGAACAGGCTGCGGAATATCCTGCGACCCTCCAGGCGGTGCCGACTCGCATTCGCCCCTTCGTGGCAGCGACCGCGACCGCTGTCGCCATCGAGCAGCAGCAGTAGTCACACGTGATGATGGATAACTATGGATAACTTCGTTACTGGCGAATCGTGGCACGAGGAATGGTGCACTATCTCGCTCAACGGCGATGAGCGTGCACGGACGGCATGAATGCCGTCCGTTGAAACAATACTGGCTTAGACCTCGCCAACGGCGGGCAATGTAAAACTGAAGGTGCTTCCGATACCCGCTTCGCCAGAGAAGATCAATTCGCCGTTTTGCAGCGCCAGGAGGCGCTGCGCCAGATACAGGCGCAGCCCGCTGCCGGGGTTATCCCGCACAATCGGTTGATAGGTCGCCCGCCAGAAGGGTCTGCCGACATTCAAGTAATCTGTCTCAGTCAAACCAACCCCGCTGTCTGCCACATTCACAAGAAGGTGCGAGCCTAACTCGTTAATCGTAATCCGCGTCACGCCGCCGACCGGTGAATAGCGTATCGCGTTGTCCAGCAAGTCGATCAGGATCATCAAGGCGATTTCGAAATCGCCATATGCCAGCAGCGACTTTTCCGACTTGGTGAAAATGAGTTGGTGGTCGCGGGTGCGCGCCGTCGGCTGCATCATCCCGACCGCGCGCTGGATCAACTGGGAAACATCGAGAGTCGAGAGATCGACTCTCAGCCGACCATGATGTACCGCCAGCACCTGTCCGACCGAATCGACCAGACTCAGCGCGCTGTCCGCATGGTCGCGGATAGACCGCAGGGACGCCGATTGTTCGGTGGTCAGACGTCCCATCTTGCCCGATTGCAGACGTTCTGACTGGGCACGCACCATCAGCATCGCGGGGCGCAGAGACTCCTGAAGCGGAGAAAGCAGATCAAGAATGGGCGCGGTTTCTTTGCGCGAACTCGCCATTCGAACTTCCGATTCGAGCATTTCCTGCTCGTCGTCCGACAGCAAGAGCTGTGGCAGGGCTTCCTTCAGCCAGTTCAACGGATCTGAAGGATCGCTGCTCTGCACAATCGATGATTCGGCAGTCTGTGGCGTGTCAGCAGCGGAAAGACCGGAAAGTGCTGGATACTCGATGACCCGATCGCCAATCCCCAGGCTCGAAGCGCCATGTGAAAAAGCGCTCACTGTCTCCGCAGTCGTAATCGCATCAAAGATATCGGCGAGCTGGTCGGTCACGCTGCGGTCGTGCCCATTCATGCGAGAGCGCGATTCGCCAGCCGCCCCACTGGTGAATAAGGCAAGCTGGTTGGCGCTCAATGTCGCCGTCGCCATAGCATCTTCTAGCTGCGTGTTGAGAGACTTCACCTCAGACTCGAGATGCCGCAGCAAATCCGTCACTTCCTGCAATTTTTCGGCTGCCGCAGGCGGGGCTGCCGCCTGAAAGCGCACAATGATGGCAATCGCCTGGTCTACTGTCAGCATTACGCCGATCTTTCTCAGGTCAGGTCATCAATCATTGTACAGCCAAAACCAGTGTTGCGGAATTCAAACATCAATCCTGTGCGATAGGCAGAGAATCGTCTCCGCCAAAAGGCGGGGCGAAAACCCGCCGCGCGCATGATGATGCTAAACCGCGAATATGGTTTACTGAGGGTGTCAAATGTGATTACTCAGGGAGAAAGCAACCATGATGAACCACCCATACACCGAGCAAATGCTCGCCCGGCAAAAGCAGCAGGACATGATCGCACAGGCAGAACGTGAGCGTTTTGTCAGCCAGATCATCCGCTGGATCAAGCAGGACTCGCAGAACGAAAGCGAGCAGCGCGCGCAGATGCAGGTTCCCGAAATCAGCGTCTACGACAACTAATCGGGTGGGGCACATGCGCCTCACCCCCACTCTCCAATGAGATTGGTACGTGGAGACAGGCATCATGTCCCAGAATCACTCACGAATTGCAGCCGCACACGAATTTCAGCACGCCCGCACGGCAGCCTGGTGGCGCAGTGTCAGCCGCAAGTTGACCGCCAAACCCAGCCACCTGCGCATATTCAGCCCGACCGAATGCCCCATCTATGACCGGATTGATCGCGGCGTTCAGACGATTGAACTGAGCCGGATTGTTGGCAGCCTCGACCGCAGCAATGACTTCAACGCGGACTTTCTCCCCCGCGTCGATTATGTTCAGGATCGCTGGATCGCTATCCACCTCGCTTATCTGCAAGGCGAATACCTCCCCCCGGTACAACTCTACAAGTTTGGAGACCAGTACTACGTCGTCGATGGTCACCACCGCATCTCGGTCATGCGCTATCATGGTCAGCAGTACATTGAAGCGTCCGTGATCGAGCTTCGGACCCCCTGTTGGAACTAACAGCGTACGGCTGCCCGATGCAGCCGTACTTTTTTCCAGTCGCAATCCCTTGTAAAAACCTGACAATTATGTGGGAAGCAGTTCTGTCGAATTGTTAGCTCCTCGAAATGTGGCGTAAGCACTATAGTCTCCATAGGAGTCTATCATTGTGCGCTCATGGACCGTTTTTATGATGTATCTGTGAAATTCGGAACAATACAAGTCATGCATCGCAATTGGAAGAAGACACAGGTACAATGTTCGTATGAATATCGATAGTCTCCAGAACTCGTCTCTGCTCCAAATTCGGGGGCTGCATAAGGTCTACGCTGAAGGGGGTCGCACCCGTGTCGTCCTCGATAGTGTTGACCTCGATATTCATGAAGGCGAATTCTTCGTCATTCTCGGCAAGAGCGGCAGCGGCAAGAGCACCCTTCTCAACCTCATCAGTGGCATCGACAAAGCCGACTCTGGGAGCATTCTCATCGGCGGTACGAATGTCACCACACTCGATGAGCGACAACTGACGTTATTTCGCCGCGACCACATTGGCATTGTCTTCCAGTTCTTCAACCTCATCCCCACCCTAACCGTGCTGGAAAACATCACGCTCCCCCTGGAACTGCGCGGCGAAGCAAAAGCAAGCGCGGCGAAACGTGGGCACGCGCTGCTGGAACGTGTCGGGTTGGATGGGCGTGCCGCAGCGTTTCCGGATCGCCTCAGTGGTGGCGAGCAGCAGCGAATCGCCATCGCCCGCGCGCTCGTGCATGAGCCAGCGATCATCCTTGCCGATGAGCCGACCGGCAACCTTGACGAGGACACCGGAGAGTCAATCACACAACTGCTGCTGGAATTGACTCGCAGTGCGGGTCGCACGCTCGTTATGGCGACGCACAACCCGGAAATTGTGCCGCTTGCAGACCGCGTCTGCCGCATTCACGAAGGAAAGCTCGAAATCACATCAGGCAGAGTCGCAGTTTTGCAGCACACACCTCTGCCAGTATTGGAGGGGGCATGACGGCGCAGCCTCTTTATCATGCGCCGCCTCTGCTCGTTGCGCTTGACAGTTCTACGACAGTGTCGCAAGCCCCAGCCCGTTTTTTGGGTTGTGGGGATTAATGAAAGGTTGGGCATTTGATCATGCCAGACCCGGTTCCTAACCTCAGACAAGTCCTCGCCGAGCTGCGCGATGTCAACAAGGATCGACGTCGCACAGCCATCATGAAGCTCGGCATGATCGGGGGCGAAGAAGCGATCCGCAACCTCATCTTCGTCGTCACGAACCAGAACGAAGACACCATAGCGCGCGGTCGCGCAGCGCTCATGCTCGGGATGCTGGGCGATGCTCGCGCAGTCGAGCCGCTCATTCAGGCACTGCACGCGCCTGGCTATCAGACGCCTCTCTATGCGGCAGAGGCGCTTGGCAAGCTCGGAGATGCGCGCGCTATCCCTGCGCTCCGCCGACTGCTCAACTCCGATCACGACAAATTTCGTGATACCGCGCTCCAGTCGCTGCGTCGCCTCGGCTACTGCGACGACACGGAGCCAGAACCTGAGACGCAAATTCAAGAGTCCTGACCCGCACTCGCCCAATGATGCAAATTCGCAGAGGTTGTCTGTGTCAACCTCTGTTTTTGCTCCCTCTATCCACCTCGCTCTCATTCATGCGCGACTAAGCATCTCCGGCTACCATTTGTGATATTCAGAACAAACTGAATTCACAAAACGCTGTAGAGGCAGCCATTCGATGCCCCAACCGATCATCCTGCGCCTGGCTGGGCGCTATATCAGCCGCCGACTGCTTCAAAGCATCCTGTTTGTCCTCGGCGTTGCCCTTGGCGTCGCCGTTGTCATCGCCATCGATATCGCCAACGGCAGCGCCAGCCGCGCTTTCGGACTCAGTACTCAGACGGTAACCGGCAGAGCGACCCACCAGATCATTGGCGGCACGGGCGGGCTGCCGACCGAAGTCTACGAGCGCATCCGCCTGGAACTCGGCATCCGCGAGGCTGCGCCTATCATAGAAGAGTACGTCACCGGTGTTGATGTCGGAGACCAGCCCTTGCTCCTTCTGGGGGTCGATCCCTTCGCAGAACCGCCCTTCCGCGCTTACCTGACGACTGTGAATGTCGAAGGGGATGAACAAACCGCCTTCGAGGCGCTCAACACCTTTATCGCCGAGCCGAATACCGTCCTCATCAGCCAGACATTAGCCGAACGCTATGGCGTTCAGCCGGGCGATAGGATCACCCTGCGCCCCAAAGGGCGCGACACCCTGGTGCGCGTCGCAGGGCTGATCGCGGCGGAGAACGAGACGAGCGCGCAGGCGCTCGAAACGCTGGTTCTGACCGACATCGCCACTGCGCAGGAGCTTGTGGGACAGCCCGGCACGATCAGCCGCATTGACCTGATCCTGCCGGAAGGCTACGACCTGGCTGCCATCGAGGCGATCCTGCCCCCAGGCGCGACCATCACGACGCCCGCCGAGCAGAACGGCGCGGTGCAGCAAATGACCGCCGCCTTCGAGCTGAACCTCCAGGCACTCAGCCTCTTGGCGCTGGTCGTCGGCTTGTTCCTCATCTACAACACCGTCACATTCAGCGTCGTACAGCGCCGCCCGATCATCGGCATCCTGCGCGCATTGGGAGCAACGCGGCACCAGATCTTCACGCTGATCCTCAGCGAAGCACTCCTCCTCAGCGTGATCGGTATCGCGCTTGGATTGGGATTGGGGATCATCTTCGGACGCGCAGCGGTAGGTCTGGTGGCGCAAACCATCTCCGACCTCTATTTCTCGGTTGATGTCCAGCGCGTCACGGTCATGCCGTTCACGCTGCTCAAAGGCGCGGGCGTCGGATTACTCGCCAGCCTCGGCGCTGCGCTCGTACCCTCGTTTGATGCGACGCGCACGCCCCCAGTCGGCAGTATGCGACGTTCCGAAGCGGAACAGAGTACGCGTCGGCTGCTGCCACTGCTCACGCTCGCGGCTGTCGTATTCTGTGTACTCGGCGCTGTGCTGCTCCTGCTGCCCACCCTCAACATCGTCGTCGCGTTCCTCGGTTTGTTCGCAATCGTCATCGGCGGCGCGCTTTTCACCCCGGCGGTGCTCGTCGCGTTCATGCGTGTCGCGCCAGCCATTTTCGAGCGCCCATTCGGCGTCCTCGGTCGCATGGCACCCCGCGCCGTTTCGCGCTCCCTCAGCCGCACAGCCGTCGCCGTCGCCGCACTCACCATCGCGATCAGCGTCATCGTCGGCGTCAGCATCATGATCACCAGCTTCCGCACCACGGTGGCGGACTGGCTGGATACGACGCTGGGCGCAGACATCTACATCTCGCCGCCAACCGTGACTGCCACGCGCATTACGGCGGATGTCGATCCGGCGCTTGCAGAGGTCGTTCGGGCAGTTCCCGGCATCGCTTCGGTTGTGACAGGCAGGCAAACGACTGTCAGCGCGCCCGATTACCCCAACCTTCCTCCCGTCAACCTCTCCATCGCCGATGCTGACGTCACGCAGCGGCGCACCTTCGCATGGCTCGGCGTACCCCGCGAGCAGTACTGGCAGCGCCTGATGGACGGCGCAGTCATGGTCAGCGAACCGTTCGCGATCCGGCGCGGCATCACCCCAGAGAAGAACCGACTGACGCTGCTGACAGACCAGGGCGAGCAGACCTTTGAAGTCATCGGCATCTTCTATGACTATGCCGTCGATCAGGGGACGGTCTTCATGACTGATCCCATCTATCGCCAGTTCTATAACGATCGTTTCATCTCGAACATTGCAGTATTCGTCGCTCCCGACGCTGATCGATCCGCCGTGCTCGAAAGCATCCGTCAGGCGCTGGCAGGCACGGATCTGCGTGCTCAAAGCAACAGCGACCTGCGCGCCAGCGTGTTCGAGGTCTTCGAGCGCGCCTTCTCGATCACGATTGCACTGCGCCTGCTGGCGACCGTCGTCGCCTTCATTGGCATCCTTAGCGCACTGCTCTCGCTGCAACTGGAACAAACGCGGCAGTACGGCACAATGCGCGCCATCGGTCTGACGCCGCGCCAGCTTTGGAACTACACCCTGATCCAGACGGGGCTGATGGGCGCGACGGCGGGCATCCTGGCGCTGCCGATTGGTCTGGCGCTGGCGGTGGTGCTGATCTTCGTCATCAACGTGCGATCATTCGGGTGGACGATGCAGCTCACTCTGACGCCTGACGAGTTCCTGACGGCGCTCGGCGTCGCCATCGTCGCCGCGCTGCTGGCGGGGGTTTATCCTGCCCACCGCCTGACGCAGATCGTCACCGCGCGGGCGCTGCGAGCGGAATAACGGTTGCTTTGTCCGCTTTCTTCGTTACAATGGGGGGCGCTGAGGGCCCGTAGCTCAGTGGCAGAGCAGGAACCTTTTAAGTTCATGGTCGCAGGTTCGAATCCTGCCGGGCTCATCGCACCACAATCTAAAGCGCAGGTGTGCCAGCACCCGGATGTGCAGCACACAATGGGGGAAGCCCGGTCAAAGTCCGGCACTGTCCCGCAACGGTAGTCCTGTAGAGGAAAGTCCGAATACCCGCCTGCTCCTTTAGCTCGTGACGTCCTTCGTGGAATGAGGGAAACGAGCATGTCGCCCGTACAAACTGCATCTTGTGCGCCACAACTGCATGTTCCCGCAATTCCGCGAAGGCTGCGAACACTCGTCCAAGTTCTCGCGGAGGAACCCCATGCACTCTCGTTCTGTTTTATGGCTCATCGCCTTTATCTTTGCGCTCGGCGTCGCCCCTAGCGCCGCGCAGGATACCGCGCTGCCCGCTTGTATCACCGATTACGATCCGACAGTGGATTACTTCCAGGATAAGTCTGAGGTCGAGTACGCCAGCGGCTTCAGCATTGAATACTTCAACCACTACAAAGTCCTGACGGTGACCAGCCCCTGGCCCGGCGCTTCTGAAACTGACGGCTTTCAATATGTCCTGGTGCAGTGTGGCGCGCCCGCGCCGGAGGGCTATGACGCCGCGACCATGCTCGAAATCCCCGCCAACCGCATGATCGCCATGTCCACGTCCTACCTGCCGCATATTGCCCAGCTCGACCTGCTGGATCAACTCGTCGGCGTAGACAGCCTGATGTTCGCCAATACGCCCGAAGTCGTAGAGAAGGGCGAGGCAGGCGAGCTGGTTGAAGTCGGCTTCGGCAGCAGCGTCAATGTCGAAATCGCGCTTGACGCGGAACCCGACCTTGTCATGACCTATGGCAGCGGGTCGCCCGACTTCGACGCCCACCCAGTCCTGGTCGAAGCAGGCATCCCGGTCGTTCTGAATGGCGATTGGTCGGAAACGACACCGCTTGGGCGCGCCGAATGGATCAGGTTCACGGCGGCATTCTTCAATGCGGAAGCCAGAGCAAACGAGGTCTTCAGCGCGGAAGCGGAGCGTTATTTCTCGCTGGCGGAGCTGGCGGCAGACATCCCCACTGACGAACGCCCGTCTGTGCTGTGGAGCAGCTTCTTCAGCGATTCCTGGGCGATCCCCGGCGGGCAAAGCTACATCGCGCGCCTGCTCGATGATGCAGGCGGAACGCTCGTCCTTAGCGATTCGCCGGATGCCGCAGCACTCACGGGCAGCGCCCTATTCGACTTTGAGACTGTCTATGACGCGGGAATTGGCGCGGACGTGTGGGTGCCCATCGCGTTCGGCGTGACCGATTTGGCGAGCTTCGTCGCCACCGATGCACGCTATGCCGACTTCGCGGCGGTCGAAAACCGCAGCGTCTGGAACAATGACAAGCGCGCCAATCCGAATGGCGGTTGGGACTACTTCGAGACGGGCGTCACCAATCCATCAGGCGTGCTGGCAGATCTCATTTCCATCTTGCATCCTGACCTGCTGCCTGACCACGAAACCACCTACTTCCGCAACCTGGAGTAGAGCGCTGCGGACAGGAGAGGCGCTGTACCGCGCGCCCCTCCAATGTCCGTCGCTTAACCCTGGATGGTGAAATCCGGGATGACCAAGACCTGCCCAACATAGATGCGGTTGATGTTGGCAATGCCGTTGACGCGCGCCAGCACCACCAGGTCAACACCATAGCGGCGGGCAATCGCGCCCAGGCGGTCGCCCGCCTGCACCACATAGCGCGTACCGCCGCTGACCGTCTGGTTGACGCACAGCGTCTGTCCAGCATAGATGCGGTTGGCATTCGAAATGCCGTTGATCGATTGCAGAGTCGAAACGCTGCTGTTGTACATACGCGCGATGCGGTAGAGCGTCTCGCCGCGCTGGACAACATGCGATTGCACGCAGGTCACGCTCGTCTGCGCATGAGCGGGCGAAGTGCCAAGAGCCAGCGAAGCGGTCAAGCCCACAGTCGCGGCGGCGAGAGTCGTCGCCACTGCAATGCGTCGGAAAGCCTTACGAACGTTCATCTCATCTACTCCTGTTTACAAGATGCCACCATCGTAGGCGACTCCCTCGAAGCTGTCGCCCATCGTAAGTCACTCCTTCTGATTCTTCAGTCGGAGGATGACGCGGCTCCGACCTTTGGAGGGTCGCCCCCCGCCGAGTGTGCTATAGTCAACCGTGTGCTTTTGCGAAGGACGCTGCCATCATGACATCAAATTCGGACGCAGACCGTTTGCTTTCCTGGCGTGACCAATTCCCGATCCTGGAAACCTGCACCTATCTGATCAGCAATTCGCTTGGTGCCATGCCGCGTGCCGTCTATGACAAGCTGCACGCCTACGCCGATGATTGGGGAAGCCTGGGTGTCCGCGCCTGGGGCAGCGCGGGTTGGTGGGATCTCAAACGCACGGTGGGCGACCTGATCGCGCCGCTCCTCGGCGCGCCGCCGGGCAGCGTGCTGATGCAGGAGAACGCCAGCATCGCCAACGCCATCCTCCTGAGCGCACTGGATTGGAGCGATACGCGCCGCGACAAAGTCGTCGTCACCGATCTCGACTTCCCATCAGACACCTACAGTCTTCAGGCAATGCTGCCGCCTCATATACGACTGGAAGTCGTGCGCAGCGCTGATGGCATCACAATCGACACGGATGCGATGCTCGCGGCGATTGACGAGCGAACGCGGTTGGTCTCGACCAGCCATGTCCTGTTCCGCAGCGCATACATCATGCCCGCAGCCGAAATCGCGGCGAAGGCACAGCGCGTCGGCGCTCAAGTGCTGTTCAACGGTTATCACAGCGTGGGGGTGATCCCGGTCGATGTCACGACGCTGGGAATCGAGTATTACATCGGTGGAACGCTCAAGTGGCTGTGTGGCGGTCCTGGCGGCATCTTCATGTATGTGCGCCCCGACCTGCTGCCAACACTCAACCCGCGCATTACAGGCTGGTTCGCGCACAAATCCCCCTTCAGCTTCGAGGGTGAACTTGAACTACGCGATGACATCTATCGCCTGGCAAATGGAACGCCCGGAATCGCATCGCTCTACGCCGTACAGCCAGGTGTCGAAGTGATCCGTGCCGTCGGCGTCGAAGCAATCCGCGCCAAGTCTATTCGGCAGACCGCGCGCATCATCGCGGCGGCGGAGGCGGCAGGCTATCCGGTCACATCCCCGCGCAGCACAGAAACGCGCGGTGGCACCGTGACCGTGCAGCCGCCTCACGCCTACGAGGTTTCACGCGAAATGCTCAAGCGCAATATTGTCATTGACTATCGCGAAGGGGCAGGTATTCGCATCGCGCCGCACTTCTATACCAGCGATGCCGAAATCGACCGGGCAATGGGAGAAATCAGCAGCATCCTGAGCGATGGGAGCTGGCAGTCACACACGCAGCGGGCATTCGTCACCTGACGCGCTCGCCAAGCTTACGCTCGGTGCCTGCCAGAAGCTGGCGAATGTTTTCGCGAAAGCGGACGAAGATCAGCAGCGCAATGGCGACCGAATACAGGGCGTAGGTCGCCTCCATCGTCCCACTGGCGATCCGCGCGAGCGTCCAGACGGTCGCCAGCGCGAACATGACGAGGACGCCGAGCGAAACGAAGCGCGTGACCAGGACGATGGCAATCGCAACGCCAATTCCGACCAGCGCCTGAACGGGAGCGATGAACAACAGGGTGCCGAAAGCGGTCGCCGCGCCCTTGCCGCCGCGCAGCGTGCCCGTAATCACCGCGACAACCGCCGACCAGTTGTGCCCGATCACGGCAGCAATCGCCGCCAACGTCGTCGCCAGGGCGATATTGTTGGGCATGATCAGATGAGAAAGCAGGATCGCGACAATTCCTTTGGCGCTGTCGAGAAACCATGTCAGGATTCCCCAGCCCAATCCCATCGAGCGCGAAATGTTGGTCGCGCCCATGTTGCCGCTGCCCACCTCAAAAATGTTAATATTGCGCAGCCTGCCAATAAGATAAGCGGTCGGAATCGACCCAAAGAAATACCCCATCAAGATGACCACAGCGATCAGCAGCCAATCCATTTCCATCTGAGTCTACTCCCTCCCCATTGCCCTGGTGAAACATTTTGTAATTCAAAAGAAATTATACGTGACGGTGAATGGAAAACCCACAAAGGTTGCCCAAGTCACCCATGCCGCGTTTTCCGCGTGAGAAAGAAATGGACGCACACAGGCTGGAGAGCGCTGCCGAGTGTGCTAAAATCGCGCCCATGAAACGAACAAGCCTGAGGGTATTCACCCTTCTCATCCTGACTTTACTCCCCATCTCCTGGGTCTCAGCCCAGGGCGAGGTGAGTGATCTATTAGGGCGCATCAACAACCTGCGCGCCAGCGTCGGGCGTCCCGCTTACACGCTGAATGGGTCCCTCAGCGCCGCCGCGCAGGATCAGGCACAGTGGATCGTCAACACAGGCACGGTCGCCCACACCCGACCAGACGGCAATGGCGTCCGCAGCCGCGCCCTGGCATTTGGCTATCCAACCAACGACGTCAGCGAGAATATCTACGGCGGCGGCAGCGCAGGCGTCGGGGATGCCTGGTCATTCTGGGTCAATTCCGGAATTCACTATCGAGGATTGGTCAATGAACGGTATCAGGAGATCGGCATTGGCATCGCGCGCGGCGGATGGGGCGCGGCGTTTGTCCTCGTCTTTGGCAATCCTGGCGGACCGCCGCCCGCGCCGCCGCCTGCGGCTGGGGGCAGCGGTGGAACAGCGGGTGGCGCGGCGTCTGCACCGCCTCAGCAGCCTTCTTATGTGCGCGGTCTAGACGAACAGGGCAACATCCTGCACGAAGTCCAGCAGGGCGACACGCTGGGCGACATCCTCCTGATCTACGGCTACACCTGGGACGAACTCCCCTACCTGATGAGCATCAACGGCATCGCCGATGTGCGCGATCTGGAAGTTGGGACGCTACTCAAAGTGCCATCGCAGTCGGGAACCTTTACCCCGACGCCAGGCGAACCCACCACGCCGCCGACCGCGACCGCGCAGTTCCCGACGCCCTTCCCAGAAGACCCGATGCTGATCACCCCCACATCATCACCGACGCCGATGGGCATTGCGACCGCAGCCGCCATCCCCGAAAGCCTGTTGATCGCCGCCGTCGCGCTATCGCCATCCCCATCCCCTACGACCGCCCAGACCGAAATCGCCCTGCTGACGACGCCAGCGCCATCCGCGACACCGACCGCCATGAGTACGCAAGCGCTCCCGACCTGGCTCGTCATTGGGTTGGGATTGCAGGTCATAATCCTGATCGGCGCTGGCATTGAATTCTTCCGAAGGAAGAAACGATGATACAACGATACGTGCGCGCCTTTTGGAAAGCGCTGCGGATGACCCTTCGAGGCGAAACCATCGCAGGCACATCGCTGCGCCAGCCCCGGCTGCATGAATGGCTGCGCGCTGGCGTTCGCTGTGTCGATGCCGTCCATGCGGCGCAGGATCGCACGGGCATCGCACTGGAAGAACGCAGAGCGCTTACACTGCGTATCGACAAGCGCGACATCTCGCTGGAGACCACGCTGCAAACCATCCGCCATCATCTGACGACCGAATATCCCTATATGCTCAAGCACTACACGCGCTTCAGCGTCATGGCGATCCAGGCGAGCAACCTCAACGATCAGTATCTGGCGACGCGCTTTGCCGAGGCAGACATACTACCCTCCTCGGTGCGTGATGCGCTGGCAACCCTGCGCGATCATCTCGCCGCGATCCCGCCCGCTGACGATGACACCGCAGATGCTTCTGTTCGGGACTGATCTTCGCGCTGCCAAGAGCGCAGTTTTTGCGTATACTGGTATGGAGATGTAGAAAGAACCATCATGAACAGCCTGACACAACCCAGTTCGCATCCCAGGATGCGTGAACTGCTGGACAGCCTGGATTTCTCCTGTCGCGCCGAGCTGATCTCGCAGATGCTGCATACACTGTATGAAATCGCCGACGTGCTGGCGGGAGAAGGCGAAAAAGCACGCGCCTTCGAAATCCTGAACCTCGTCGCCCAATATCCCCTGCACGGTGCCATGGTCGCGAATGTCGATATGCTGCTGGACGATCTGGAATTCCAGCTCTGTCCGCGTGTGGTGGCGGATGCACGCCAACGCGCAAATGATCTGACGCTCGACGATCTCGCCGCCGAACTTCTGGAACAGAGCGCATGACAAAACGCCTTGAGGGGCGGGTTGCGCTTATCAGCGGGGGCAATTCGGGGATTGGCAGAGCGACGGCCCTGCGCTTCGCTGCGGAAGGTGCGCGCATCGTCATCGCCGCCCGAAATCCTGAAAAGGCACATGAGGTCTTGCGCGAAATCGCAGACATGGGCGGTGAGGCGCGCTTCTTCCCGTGCGATGTACGCTCACCCGACGAGTGTCAGCAGGCGGCGAATTTCGCGCTCGATGCGTTTGGCAGCATTCACATCCTCTTCAACAACGCGGGGGTAGTCCCCTATGGTACCGTCCTCACGACCAGCACCGAGACCTGGGTGGATGCGTTCGCCATCAATGTACACGGCATGTTCTACCTGAGTCGTGCTGTCCTCCCCACCATGATCGACCAGGGACGCGGCGTCATCATCAATAACGCCTCGGACTGGGCGGTCGTCGGCGCGCAAAACGCGGCAGCCTACGCGGCGACCAAAGGCGCGGTCGTACAGTTGACCCGGTCAATGGCGCTTGACCACGCGCGGCAAGGGATTCGTGTCAACGCCGTTTGTCCCGGCGACACGCTGGTCGAACGCTGGCGAACGAATATGCGCGGTTCGGGTAAGAGCGACGCGGATTTTGAAGCGTACCTGGAAGGCTTAGGGGAAAACATCCCGATGGGGCGCGTGGGACAGGTGGATGAAATTGCCAGTGCCGTCCTGTTTCTGGCATCCGACGACTCCAGCTACATGACCGGTCAGCTCTTGATCGTCGATGGCGGCAATACGGCGGGCGGCAGTTCGACAGCCTACTGAAAATTGTATTTGCAGAATAAAGCCCCTGCTGCGAGGGGCTTCTGATCGACTCGTGACTGGGGGATTATGCATCCTTCAGCGCGCGAACGTTGCTCGCCTGTTTACCCTTTTGTCCATCGACAATTTCAAACTCAACCATTTCGCCCGCTTCAAGCTTGCGATAGCCGGCGGATTCGATTGCAGAGTAGTGTACAAAGACATCTGCGCCATCTTCAGGGGTGATAAACCCGTAACCTTTTTCGGCGCTGAACCACTTCACCGTGCCACGCATACGATCTGACATTTTCGAAAAACTCCGTGCTGCTGGTGCTATACGCTTCCCACAGAAACCGTTTGTGACAACTTTCCCATGCGGGTTAACGGCAGTTTAAGCGCAGAAACCAGGGTTGTCAAGTAATACTCGTACCAAATGTGCGCACAATTCTATCCTGCTTTCTCAGGCGGGTTTTCGCCGCTCCGCGCGAACAATGCAGCCGTCTCAATATGATAGGTTTGTGGGGCAAAATCGAACGGTTGCGCCCGCACAAGGCGAAAGCCAAGCTTGAGCAATCGCTTCGTATCCCGCGCCAGTGTCGCGCTGTCGCCGCTGACGTACACCAGGCGCGTGATGCCTAAATCCATGATTCCTTTCAGAGCATCTTCGCTGAGTGCTGCTGACGGATCGATCACTGCCGCATCGTAGCGCCCGTCTAATTCACCCAACGTTTCTTCGACCGTGCCTTCGATGACATCGACATTGTCCAGGTCAGCGAGGTTGATCTCCGCATCCGTCGCCGCCGGAGGGTAACTCTCCACGACGGTGACCAGTTTCGCGCGCGGCGCAAGGAACGCGCCAAAGACCCCAACGCCAGAATACAGATCGAGGATGTATTCGTCAGGCTGTGGCGCGAGCAGCATCACAACTGCATCCACAAGGGCGGGCACCAACGCGGCGTTGGCACGGTAGTAGCTGCCTGCCGTCACCCGGAAGCTGCGGTCATGGATGCGATAGCGGACATGCGATTCGCCCACCAGGTTCATCGGCTCATTGTCTGGCAGCAGCAGGTTGATGCTGGCATCCAGATCCGTCTCCAACTCTGGCGCGCTCTCATCGCTCATATAGAGGACGATCATGCGTTCGCCAGCGCTGCCAAGCTGAAGCTTCAGGCGCTTGAGCGCCGGCAGTGTCATATCCAATCGCGCAACCAGGTCGAGCAGGTCGGGATGCAGCACATGACAGACTTCAATCGGAACAGGCTGCTCTTTCGCATCAGGGAGCGCGAAACCCCCGGAGGCGAGCGGCAGGAACGTCATGTGATAGGCATAGCCGTACGCTTCGGGACTGGCGACGACCGACTGCACGACATCGTCGCGCACCCCGCCCAGGCGTTCCAGATGTTCCGCCAGCACATCCTGCTTGAGAAGAAGCTGTACCGGATAATCGATATGCTGCCACTGGCAGCGCCAGCAGCGCCCAGGACCGAAATGCGGGCAGCGTGGATACACGCGGTCTGCTGATGCATCGAGCAGATGCACGCCTTCCGCATAAGTCGCGCGCTCGTCCGAACGAACAACCCGCGCGTGCAGGCGCTCGCCAGGGATCGTATATGGCACATAGATGCTCTTCCCGCGCTGGCGCGCCAGCCCGTAGCCACCTTGTGTCATTGCTTCGATTTCCAGTTCGACCCTCTTGACCATTACATCACCATTTGCATCCAAAGCCGCACAGGTTCATAATGCTGACACTTGATGATACCCTCCTGCGTGAAATGCGACGATGATGCCGCGCGCATTTATTTCATACCGCCGTCTCGACAGCGCTGCCCTTGCGACGTTGATCGCAGTCACGCTCAAGAACGAATACGACATTGACGCCTTTGTAGACACGCGCAACACGGATGGGGGTGGACCTTTCCCCGACCGCCTGCGCCGCGCCATCGAAACGAGCGATCTGTTCGTCTGCCTGCTGGGTGCCACGACACTCGATTCGACCTGGGTGAGGAACGAAATCGAGCACGCCGCCGCCCATCACAAGACGATGATCCCCATCTTTCAGGAGCAGTACAACCCCCCAGAGTCTGCGCCGACCCCCGCCGTTGACCAACTGCTCCAGTCAGACGGCATCCAAATCCTCGACGTGCGGAATGTTTATGTCGATCAGGCGATTGAAGATCTCGCCAAAATGATTCGAAAGTCAGTTCCTCGCAGAGGCATCAAAAGAACCACCTCTCTATTGCTGACGGCGCTGATGATACTGATTGCCGGGGGCGTATTCGCGGCGGCACAGCTCACCTTACGGAATGCTCCTGCTGCGGACACCCCCGAAAACACCTCACTGCCCTCGCCAACGGTGCCCGCAACCGACGAAACAACCCCTGTTGCGGACGAAACCGCCCTCGGCTTCACACGAATCACGCGCAACGCCGACTGGAGCGTATGGAGCGAGGACTTCGACGGCGTTCCAATGGTGCTTGTGCCTGCGGGCTGCTTCATGATGGGCAGCGAAGATGGCTCGGACGACGAACGCCCGACGGTGGAACTGTGCTTCAACGAGCCGTTCTGGATTGACAAATTCGAGGTCACCAACGGGCAGTTCTGGCGCTTCGACGGGCAGGCAGAGCGAGAGCCAAATTCAGCCGACGATGACCAACCGCGCGATAACATCACCTGGTACGAAGCGCGTGGATTCTGTCTGGTGCGCGGCGCACGCCTGCCGAGCGAAGCCGAATGGGAATATGCGGCGAGCGGACCTGATAACCTGCGCTTTCCCTGGGGCAACGAGTGGATCGAGGAGAATGCCGCCTGGGATGACAATACCGAGCAGGAATCTCTGCCTGTCGGCTCTCGCCCGGAGGGTGTGTCATGGGTCGGAGCGTATGACATGAGCGGAAATATCTGGGAGTGGGTCAACACGAAGTACAGAGACTATCCCTATGACCACGAAGATGGTCGCGATCTCCCTGCCAACGAGGAGGGTGATTACCGCGTCATACGCGGAGGGGCGTATGACAGCGGTGGTGAGGCATTCCTGTCGACATCATTTCGCAATAACAACGTACCGGACTACTTCAACATCTACGACGGCTTCCGCTGCGCCCGCGATTATTCATGAGCCGCCGTAGGGGAGGCGGTGTCTTGCCGCCCGATGCGCCGATGGGTCACGCTCTATAATCATTTCCAGCGAACAGGGGGAAGGATGATGCGGCGCAGCGCGACTTTCGGTCTGGCATTGAGCGCACTCTTCATGACGGCGTGCAACCTGACCATCCCACAGGCGACGCCGACCATTGCCCCGACCCGCACGCCGAGCCAAACACCCCTCGTCCTGCCGACCAGTACGCCCACCACCACGCACACGCCGACGATCATCGCCCTGCTGCCCAGCGCAACCCATACGCCGCCCGCCAGCGCAACGCCGCCCCCATCCATTACACCATCCCGCACGCCGAGCGTTACCCCCTCGCCATGGTTAACCGCCAGTCCATCGCCCACCCAAACGGCAAGCGCCACCTGGACGCCAAGTATGACGAGCAGCGCCTCGGCAACACCCTCCGCATCGCCGACAAACAGTCACACCCCCGCCCCCTCATTCACGCCCATCCCATCGGCGACGAACACCCTCACTGCCTCGCCTTCGCCAAGTGCGACGCAGACCTCCAGCGCCACGCTGTCACCAACCGCCAGCGCGTCCACCACGCCCAGCATCACACCCTCCCCCTCATCCACGCCGTCACCCGTCCCATCACAAACGCCGCGCCCGACGGTGCGACCGACCGTTACCCCGCTGCCGACCCTCGGTCCGACGCGCACGCCCACACCCGCGCCCAGCGCAACGCCGACGCCAAGCGCCTCGCCAACGCCGCGTCCGACGGTGACCGCAATGCCTGCCCCCAGCAGCACACCCGCCGCGTTTGCGCCCATCGGCGAGCGACCGACCGACCCGCCCGCGACCTTGGACGTGACGCCGACCTTCGTCACCGCGCAGGCGGGCGAGCTTCCAGCCAATGTCACGCCGCTCCCGCCGACGTTTACCGCGCTGCCGCTCGCACTGACGGTCTTCCCGACACAACCGCCGCTGGGCGCGCCGACCGCGCAGCTTCCCCCCACGCCTATCGCCGCACCGCCCGTCATCCAACCCGGCAGCATCCCCAACCTCGCCTTCACGCTCAGTACGAACGGCGGATTCAGCGGGGGCATTCAGGAGATGCCGGGCGGGACGATCACGCTCGCCAGCGACCCGAATAACCCTAATCACGTCGCCCTGGTGGATGCGCGCGGGCTGCTGTTCATCTTCAGTGACTTCGTCGGGCGTCAGGGCGCGCGTATCGAGACATCGCCGTTTTCGTTCCCCGAACCCGCCAATGCCGAAACCAACCAGGCGCGCGTCGTTCAGGTCGCCTACGCGCCCAACAGCATCTGGGTCGCCTTCCTGGTCGATACGGAGGCGGACAACACAGGTGATAACGACAGCAGCAACGATGGCGTCTATGTGCTGCCCGTCGATCCGGGAAGCGGGCAGCCCGTCGGCGGTGCTGTCATGCTCCTGCGCGATTGCCCGCCCGAACCCGGATGCGTCATCGTCAACCGCCCGGATGCGCCCTACCGCTACCGAAGCCTCAGCTTCGCCTGGAGTCCTTCAGGAGATGCGCTGCTGGTCGAACTTGACCTGCCCGAAGAGGGACGACGAGGCATCACACTGGTCTCGCCCGAAGTCGGCGCTGCCACCTCGCAAACGCGCCCCCCCGTCCTGCGCTATGACTATGGCAGTTGGCCGAATGATGGAGGGCGGATCATCGTCAGCGGGCGCGCGCCCGATGGTCGAGTCGTGGTCGGCTCAGTCAACCGCGACGGCAGCGACCCGCAGCTTCAAGACGCCGGGCAAATCGGCTTAAGCTGGCTGCAGAATGCTGTCCAGCGCCCGAATGGGCAGATCGTCATGCTCGGCAGCCCGCTGGGCAGTGCAAGCCCAATGCGCCTGTTCACGAACGATGGCGTCGCGCTCACCAGCGAGATCGGCACAGCCCCGCCCGTCCGTGTTGCCTGGAGTCCGGATCGCAGCGCTGTACTGGTGGTGACTGTCGAGAACGGTGCAGCAGAGTATTGGATTGCGCTTGTCAGCGGCGAGGTACGGCGCATCACGCCAGAGGTCGGCGGGGCAGTTGCCGTCGAGTGGCTCAGCGACTGAGAGTGCCCGTTTTCTCACTTGCCATTTCTAGCCCTTCTGTTCTACACTGGACAGCGTGTATCGTGGGGGTGTCAATATGACGGACGAGAAGAAACCATCAGCAATGGACAGAAAGACTGGAGCCATTCCACGCATGGACGGCGTGGGCAGTGAGCAGTTTGAACCGCCGCAGCCGCTCACACTGCCCGAATTCCCGGAAGGTGATCCGATGAGCATCACCGGGTTCATCACGAAACTCCCTGTCGAGGGAATGGACAAAGCAAAGCAGGCGGATGATGACGCGGTTCGCACGCAGGGCGGCGAAGGCGTACAGCCCAAGAAGCAGTAACTCAACCCGGTGTGTCCGCAATGCGGACACACACTCCTCAGCCTTCGCGCAGCGGCAGCGCATCACAGTTCGCGCTGCGCGTCAGAAATTCGCCATCCACCCAACCACGACTGTCCTCAAAGTCGATATACCACCAGGTCGAACCCTCATTGCGACCGTAGGCAGTCAGCACCGTGCCAAATGGGATCACCGCCAGCGTCTCCGCCTCACGATCCGGCGCGGTGCGTAACCGCAGATTGAAATCGGTCGTGACCAGGCACGGCGTGACATCGGTCGCCGTGGGCAGCGGCGTGCGGGTGACGAACGTCCAGGGGGTCGCTGTCGGTCGCGGGGTTGGCGACGGAAACGGGGTCAGTGTGACGGGCGTCGTCGTCGCCGTCGCGGACACGCGCGTCGCCGATGCGCGTGTCGGGCTGGGCTGCCCAGTCGCCGCCGCCACACTGAGCTGCGCGACCTGAATCGGTGTCGAAGTCGGGTACGCCAGCGTGTCCGCCGTGAACGGTACGCTAAAAGTAGAAAGCGCCGCCAATGCTCCCACGCCCAGTGTCAGAAGCCCGCGTGAAGCCAGGATGCGCTGCTTGCGCACCACTTCGACCAGCATGGTTACGACGCCGACAAGCGCGATAGAACCCCCGGTCAGCAATGCGATTTGTGACCAGGACGGGTCGTCGGCGGTCTGAAGCTGCGTGCCAGTCACCGCCGCGACCAGCAACGCCGTCGTCAGAATTGCCAGTGACCAATCGATAAAGCCAACACGTTCACGCCGCAGAAGCGTCTTCAGCACGACGTTTAACAGGAAAAGGACTGCTGCTGCTACACCTATCAAAATCAACACACACGTTACTCCTCACAATGCAGCCTAAATTGTAGCGGCATTCACAAGCATCTACGTGAGCGATTGTGGAGAAGTTGCACCCCCGTCATCGCCGACTCGGACTATAATCGTGAGCAGTCATGGTCATTCAATCCAAGGAGCATATTTCGTGGCTGTCGATCTTCAAACGCTGGCGATCAATTCCGTTCGCACCCTGGCAATCGACGCAGTACAAAAAGCAAACAGTGGGCACCCTGGGCTGCCACTGGGCGCTGCGCCGATGGCGTATGCCCTTTGGACGCAGCACCTCAAGCACAATCCACGCAATCCCAAGTGGGCGGACCGTGACCGCTTCATCCTCAGCGCCGGGCACGGCTCAATGCTCATCTACGCTCTGCTCTACCTGACAGGATACGACGTATCACTGGACGAGCTGAAGAACTTCCGTCAGTGGGGCAGCAAAACCGCCGGGCATCCCGAATACGGTCATACGCCCGGCGTCGAAGTGACGACCGGACCGCTTGGGCAGGGTACCGCCCACGCGGTCGGCATGGCGCTGGCAGAAGCCTATCTTGCCTCCTACTTCAATCGCCCCGGACACACCCTGGTCGATCACTATACTTATGCGCTGGTCAGCGATGGCGACCTGATGGAAGGCATCAGCGCCGAAGCCGCCTCCATCGCCGGTACGTGGGGGCTGGGCAAGCTAATCTATCTCTACGACAGCAATGCGATCACGCTCGACGGCAAGGCAGAAATGACCTTCACCGAAGATGTCACGCTGCGCTACCAATCGTATGGCTGGCACACGCTCACGGTCGAAGATGGGAATGATGCCGCCGCGATTTCGCAGGCAATCGCCGCCGCAAAAGCAGTCACCGATAAACCGACGCTCATCACCATCAAGACCATCATCGGCTATGGCAGCCCGAATAAGCAGGGGACCAGCAAGGCGCATGGCGAACCGCTTGGCGCAGACGAAGTCAAACTGGTCAAGGAATTCTTTGGATGGCCCCAGGAAGACTTCTATGTCCCTGGCGAAGCGCTGGAACACTGGCGCGAAGCGATTGACAAAGGCGCTGCCGCTGAAGCCGAATGGAACGAGAAGTTCTCCGCCTACCGTGCCGCCTACCCCGAACTCGCCGCCGACTTCGAGCGTGCGCAGGCGGGGCAGCTCCCTGACGGGTGGGACGCCGACATCCCCACTTACGGCGCTGACAAGAAAATCGCCACGCGCAACGCCTCCGGCGAAGTCCTGAACGCCATCGCAGCGCGCGTGCCGCTCATGATCGGCGGCGATGCTGACCTGGCAGGCAGCACTAAGACGCTGCTCAAGGGCGCGGAGAACACCGGTCCCGGCAAAGCTGCCGCGCGCAACATCCGCTTTGGTGTCCGCGAACATGCGATGGGTGCCATCGTCAATGGCTTGGCGCTGCACGGCGGGATCATCAAACCTTACAGCGCGACCTTCTTCACCTTCAGCGATTACATGCGCCCGGCAATGCGCCTTGGCGCGCTGATGGAGATCAACCCGATCTATGTCTTTACGCACGACAGCATCGGCTTAGGAGAGGATGGACCGACGCACCAACCCGTCGAGCATCTGATGTCCCTGCGCCTGATGCCTAACCTGTATGTCTTCCGTCCTGCCGATGCCAACGAGACCGCCGCCGCGTGGCACACCGCGATGAAGCTCGAAAAGCCCGCTGTGATGATATTCACACGCCAGAACCTGCCTGTGCTCACCGGCGACCATGTGCGTCCTGGTGTCGCTCGGGGTGCCTATATCGTCGCGGACTGCGAAGGCACGCCCGATGTGCTGCTCATGGGCAGCGGCAGCGAGGTTCACATCGCCCACGAAGCCGCCAAAGCGCTGGCGGACGAAGGCATTAAGGCGCGCGTCATCTCCATGCCTTGCTGGGAACTCTTTGAGGAACAGGACGCCGCTTATCGCGAAAGCGTCATGCCGAGCACGGTGACGGCGCGTGTCAGCATCGAAGCCGGGCGCACGCTGGGTTGGGAACGATTCGTCGGTCTGCACGGGGTATGCATCGGCGTCAATACCTTCGGTGCCAGCGCGCCTTACGAGCGCCTCTATCAGGAATTCGGATTGACCAGCGCGGCAGTCGTCGCGGCTGCCAGGAAAGTGATAGGCTAACCAGATGAAAGTCGCACTTTCTGCCGATCACGCGGGTTTTCCGCTCAAGGAGCATCTGGTCGCCTGGCTGCCCACGCAGGGATACGAGGTAATCGACCTGGGCGTCTATACCGATGCAGAACCTTCTGATTATCCAGACGCTGCCACACGCATCGCCGAAGCAATGCACGCAGGACACGCCGAACGCGGCATCCTGGCGTGTGGCAGCGGCGTGGGTGCCTGCATTGCGGCGAACAAACATGATGGACTCTATGCCTGCGTCTGCCACGACACGTACAGCGCCCATCAGGGCGTTGAACATGACCAGATGAACGTATTGTGCATTGGCGCACGGATCGTCGGTACCGCGGTGGCGGAAGAGCTGGCAGTCGCGTTCCTGCGCGCCGTCCCCAGCCAGGAGGAACGGCACCTGAGGCGTGTAGGCAAGATTCGCGCCATCGAAAGCGGTTCGTAGGAACACTGCGCACACAGGGTATATGCGAACATTGCACGCTTCTTTAGGGCGGGTCAAGGACTATGGCATATACCCAGAAGCAGCATGAACCCGCCAATCGCTGGTCACTAAATAGGAACAGAGGATCTTCTGATGTCCAGTAACCCACCCGTCGACGTTCAACAATACGGACAAAGCATCTGGTATGACAATATTCGTCGCAGCCTGATCGAAGGCGGCGAGCTGAAGCGCATGATCGAAGAAGATGGTGTCCTTGGCGTCACATCTAACCCGACCATCTTCCAGAAGGCAATTGGCGATTCAAGCGATTACGATTCCGCCATGATGCATCTCCTGGAACTCGAACCCTATGACATCTACGAACGGCTCGCCATCGAAGACATTCAACATGCCCTCGACATCATCCGACCCGTTTTTGACCGAACAAACGGACGTGACGGCTTCGTCAGCCTGGAAGTCTCCCCGCTGATCGCCGACGACACCGAGAAGACCGTCAGCGAGGCGAAGCGCCTGTTCGCTGCAGTCAACCGACCCAACACCATGATCAAGATTCCGGCGACCGAAGCGGGCATCCCTGCCATCGAGGAAGTCATCGCCGAAGGCATCAACGTCAACGTTACACTGATCTTCAGCGTCAGAAATTATGAACAGGTCATGGAAGCCTATATTCGCGGGTTGGAACGACGCAAGGCAGCGGGCAAACCTGTCACGGGCATTCAATCCGTCGCCAGCTTCTTCGTCAGCCGCATCGATGCTGCGGTTGACCGAATGCTCGACAACAACATTCGTGCGGCACAGGGGCGTGACATCGGGCGCGTCTCCCTGAACAATCGTCTCAAGGGCAAAGCCGCCATCGCCAACGCGAAGCTCGCCTACAAGCGCTTCCGCGAAATCTTTCATGGTGCGCGCTTTCACGCGCTGCATGAGGCAGGTGGCGCGGTGCAGCGCCCCTTGTGGGCATCCACAGGCGTCAAGAACCCAGCCTATGGAGATACACTCTACGTCGATGCACTGATTGGTCCGCAAACGGTCAATACCGTTCCGCCCGATACGCTCAAGGCTTTCAAAGATCACGGAACCGCCGCGCCGACGCTTGAGGAAAACCTCGAAGAAGCCGGGCAGACCATGGACATGCTGGCGGAAGTCGGCGTCGATATGGACCAGATCACCCATCAGCTTCAGATCGACGGCGTCGAATCGTTCGTCGATTCATTCCGCAGCCTGCTGGATCAGGTGGATGCCAAGCGCAATGTGCTCGCCAGCGGCGTCATCAAGCGTCAGAACGTCTTCCTCGGCACGCAGCAGGGCGCGCTGGAAGCGGCGATCAAGGAATTAGACGCCCAACATATCAACGCACGCATCTGGGAAAAAGATGCGACCGTTTGGAAAGACCACCCCGCCATCGTCGAAAAGATCAAGAATCGACTGGGCTGGCTTGATGTCTTCTCAACCATTGACATCAATCGCCTGCGCGCGCTCAAAGCCGCTGCCTACAATGGGGCATTTGACCATGTTGTTCTGCTCGGCATGGGCGGCAGCAGCCTTGCGCCAGAAGTCCTCAAACGCGCATTCGGCGCGCAGCCCGGCTACCCACAACTCCTGATGCTCGACAGCACCGACCCCACGTACATCGCGGCGCTGGAAAGCCAGATTGACCTGAAGCGTACGGTCTTCCTGGTCGCCAGCAAGTCCGGCGGCACGATAGAAACCGCCTCATTCTTCAAATACTTCTACGACCGCACGGGCAGCGATGGAGCGCACTTTATCGCCATCACAGACGCCGATACCGCACTGGAAAAAGAAGCGCACGAAAAGGGCTTCCGCGAGGTCTTCGTCAATCCGACCGACATCGGCGGTCGCTACAGCGCTCTCAGCTACTTCGGGCTGGTGCCCGCCGCCCTGACCGGGTTGGACATCGACGCGCTGTGGGCGAGCGCAGAGACGATGGCGAAGGCGTGCGGCAAGAAAATCCGAGGCAAGGAACATCCGGCAATCACGCTCGGTGCAATCATGGGCGCGCTCGCCAAGGATGGGCGCGATAAGCTGAGTGTCTACACCAGTCCATCCATCAACGGGCTGGGCGACTGGATCGAACAGCTTGTCGCAGAAAGCACCGGCAAAGAGGGATACGGCATCCTCCCCGTCGTCGGTGCGACCCTGGGAAAACCGCACGATTTCGCCACCGACCGCTTGTTCGTGTCAATCCGCGTCGATGGGGACGACAACGCGGTGCTGGATGAGGGGATGAACGCGCTTCAGCAGGCAGGCTATCCGTGTGTCATATTGACGCTGCCGGACAAAGCCGCGATTGCGGGCGAGTTCTTCCGGTGGGAGTTTGCGACCGCCGTCGCGGGCAAGATGCTCGCCATTAACCCGTTCGACGAACCGAACGTCACCGAGAGCAAGAACAACACCGGACGCCTGTTGGAGCACTACAAAACACATGGTGCACTTCCGTCGGTCGAACCACTGCTCATTGAAGGCGGCGTCAGTCTGTATATGTCGCCCGCATTAGCCACGACACTGCGCAATACCGCCACGCAGCAGCAAAACCCAACCAGCCTGGTCGGGCTGCTGGCAACGCAGATCAATGCGACCAACGCGGGAGACTACTTCGCTCTGCTGGCATATCTGCCCATGCAGCCAGAGATCGAAGCGCTCCTGAGCGATGTACGACGACGTATCCGTCACGTCACGCGCCGGGCGACGACCCTGGGCTTCGGACCGCGTTTCCTGCACAGCACGGGTCAGCTCCACAAGGGCGGACCGAACAACGGCATCTTCATCCAGATCACCTGCGATGACCCGCAGGACATCGCCATACCCGGCGAGCCTTACAGCTTTGGCGTCCTGAAGGCGGCACAAGCAGCGGGCGACCTGGAGGCGCTGGTCAGCAAAGAGCGCCGCAGTCTACGCCTGCACCTGCACGGCGACCTCAAAACGGGCTTGAACGTGCTGATTGAGGCAGCGGATATGGCGGGTGAGCGCAGGCTTTAAGCGCTGCAGCACGAAGCGTAATCGGGGATGGGGAACGTGCTTACGGATAGCGCATTCCCCATCCCTTGTCTATGCCCCACCTGCGTAAGACGTGTATCAGATCTGCCGCGTCCCCCTCGACATCCACCACAAACAGTCGTAATATGGCGAAAGCGATTCAAATGTATTGAGTCTCTATGAGGGAGTCGTATGCCACTTTATACGTATCGTCGTGAGGATGGAAGCACGTTCGATCTTCGTCAGGGTTTCCACGACGATCCGCTCACCGTCGATCCGCAGACCGGTCAGAGCGTGGTGCGAGTGGTGCAGCCTGCCCCAATTATTTTTAAGGGTTCCGGCTTTTATGTGAATGACAGCCGAGGCAAGACCAATTCCACCATCAATGGTCCCAAGAAGACCGAAACGGGTGAGAAATCAGACGCTGCGCCCAAAGCGGAAGCGGCTGCATCGTCTTCTACCGCTCCTGCATCGGACACGTCCAGCACAACGCCCCCAGCAGCGACCAAAGCCGCCGCTGCCGACTAACGACGGACACCTGTCACTAAAACAAAACTGCAAAGACGCGGGACGCGCGAAGATTGGGGCAAATTCTTCGCGTACAGCGGCTCTTTGCAGTTGCTTCTATATCGGAGTGTTGTTTGTACGCCTGGGGCTTCGCGGTTCTCGTGCAAAGACCTCTGCCTCAAACCTGGAAACCCCCACTGGCGCGCACGATCTTCTGCTGATAGTTGCTCACAAACTCCGACAACTTTTCATACAGTTGCGACCATTCATCGCTGGATAAAATCTCGCGCATCGTATCGAGATCATCGGTGATGCCCTCGGTCATGATCTGGGGCAAATCCTTTTCGCGGCTGTAAACCGTGTACCATGCCCCTGTCGGCTTCAGACCAAGTCGTTGTATCCCCGGCACCCACTCACGAACGACGAACTCGAAATAGTCTTGATCGCGTCCTGGCTTGATGTCCCAGTTCATCAGGAGTTTGACGGTCATGTGTTTTCCCCGTTACGACTCTGCAACTGCGGCGTAAGGACAACCACCTGTGTTTGTTCGGGCAGGTCAGCCGCGCTCACTTTGAGCGTTTCGGCTTCATGCGGCTTGCCGATGCCCATCGCCTTGAGGAACTTATCGACGTGATCGAGTTCCATATTCAAGCCGGGCAGGCTGTAGTGCATCGGGATGACAAAATTAGGCTCAAACAACGCCACGACTTCCGCCGCCTCCGCCGCCTTCAGCCCATTGCCACCGCCAACCGGGATGAGGAGCACATGGACTACGCCAATGTTCTCGATGACCGACTGCGGCGGAACGTGTCCCAGATCGCCCAGGTGGAGTACGTTAATGCCGTCAAAGTCGATTAAGAATCCGATATTCTGGCGGACGCTCTCTCCAGTGATCTGATGCAGCGCAATCCCGGTGACGAAGACATCGCCGACCTCGTACTCGCCAGGGCGATAGATCGTCTGGCGCGCCCCTTTGACCGCATCAACGTAGTTATGCCCAGGGGCATCATGACTCACGGTCACAAGGTCGCCCTTGAGTTTGGGCGCAGGCAGCCCAATTGCATCCGAGAACGGATCGGTGATGACCGTAAGATACCCACGTTCGACAATCCGGAAGCAGCTATGCCCATACCACGTTAGTTCCACTGACCCGTTCCTTTTATCCGATGCCAACTTCGACTCAACTTCGATTATACTCAACCCAGGCTTTCGATTCAATTCTCAGATCGAACATCTGGTCTATGAACAAGTCACTCATCGATACATTCTCTGGAAGACTCCATCCCGCATGGACGGTGACGGAAGTTGGCGACAGCAAGGTTAGCGTTGGCGATGGACGGCTGACACTCCACAATCCGCCAGTTGACGGGCGCTACACCAATGCTCAGATCACCGATTATGACTACAAAACGTTTGATTTTCGCTGGAAACCGCCGCTCAGAATGCGCGTAACCGCGTGTGCCTCCGCTGGTGGAGATGTCCTGCGCGGGACGGCGGGTTTCGGCTTCTGGAATCATCCGTTTTCGCCTGATGTCGAGCACTTTCACCGCGGCATCCGGCTGCCTCAGGCGATCTGGTTCTTCTTCGGCGCGCCGCCGAACGCGATGAACCTGGCGCACGGCGTCCCCGGTCACGGCTGGAAAGCCAGTATGATCGACGCAAGCCGTCCTTCGGCGCTCGCGCTAATCCCCCTCGCGCTGCCAGCCGTGATGCTGATGCAGGCTCGCCCGCTCTACGACCGACTCTATCCCCGAATTCAACGAGCGCTCGCCATTGGCGAATGCCCGCTCGATGACGCGCTCCTCGCCGAGCCTCACACCTATGCGCTCGATTGGCAGCGCGACGGCGCGCAATTCAGTATCGATGAGCGTGTCATCTACGAAACACCGTTCGCGCCACGCGGTGCGTGCGGTTTCGTCGCCTGGATCGACAACCAGTACGCCATTGCCTCGCCGCGCGGCAGCTTTGGCGCGGGAATCGTCCCGCTCAATCAGCCGCAGAGCCTTTCGCTCTTGTCCGTCCACATCGAACAAACCTAGCGTCGAGGCGCGCGGCGTCCGAGAAAGCACCAGGATAATGATCACCCATCCCATTATCATCGTCGGCGACCCTGAGTGGGCACGCCCGCTTATCGCACAACTGCAAGCAGCGGGCTTTGCGACCAAGCAATATGAGGAACGTCAGGGCTACGTGTCTCAGCTCGTTGACGACCTCGCATCGCTGATCCTGATCGACGGCGCACTCCATGATTGGGAATTCTGGGCGACGACACCCCGTACCAGCCCGGCGACCCGTCGCATTCCGGTTCTGGTCGTCGGTGACCCGAATACGCTGGCGGTGCCCGCAGCGCGCTGCGGGGTGGATCGTGTCGTCTCACAGGCGACGCTGCTGCAGGACAGTGTCGCCCTTGCGAAAACGTTCGCTCGCATCCCAGACACCGCACTCCTGGAGCAGCTTGAGTGCCAGTGCCAGGAACCCATGCCGCAGGAGGGGCTGCTCGCGCTTGAGAAGTTCAACGCAGCCGAATACTACGAGCAGCATGACCGCTTTGAGGCGCTGTGGATGGTCGAGCAGAGACCCGTGCGCGACCTGTATCGCGCCATCCTCCAGGTCGGCATCGCCTACTATCAGGTCACCCGTGGCAACATGCGCGGCGCGCGCAAGATGCTCCTGCGCAGCATCCCATGGCTGGCGCTGCTCCCCGACACCTGTCAGGGCGTCGATGTCGCTCAACTCCGCCGAGACGCCGACGCCGTCCGCGCTGAAATCGACCGCGTCGGGGACGACGGCGTGGCTGACTTCGACATAACGCTATTGAAGGGTGTGAAACACGACGCGCGCAGCGGGTAACCGATTCAGTGCCGCATCCTCATCCGCTCACGGGCTTGGCATGCCAAGCCCCTACACGCGACTTGTTACCCGTCACTCCTAATACACCTTCACGACCGACTTCAGCTTGAGCCGCATGATGATGATATCGTCGTCCTTCCAGAGTTCGAGCAGGCGGTCGCCCTCCTCGCGGGTCTCATAGCGATAGGTCATGCGTTTCGTCATCGCCTTTTCCGGGTCTTCTTCGATGGAGACATCGCCGCGCAGCATATAGCCGGTGCCGTCATCCGGGTCGCCGCCGATCACGACCGCCGCTTTGCTATTGGCAACCAGGTTCTTCGTCTTGCGTGTGCTGCGGTCGCTGATGAAGACGATGTCGTCGCCTTCCAGCATGTACCAGATGGGCACATTATGCGGGTAGCCGTCTGCGCCCAAGGTGGCAAGTCGTGCAATCAGCTTACGATCCAGGAATTCGCGCGTTTCAGGGGTCAGCATCGTCAGGTATTCCTCGTCTTTGCGGCTGAACATCCGGGTCGTCTGTCCCGGCAGATGAAGGCATATTTGCGCCATGAAGCGTACAGCGAAGTATACTGGCGCATGTTCGATTGTAGAGGCGAGCACGCCAGAGTGGGTTGGATATGAAGCATTTACTCATCATTATTGCGTGTTTCCTGTTTGTGCTGCCCACCCAGGCACAGCGCGACAGTGCCGCCGAAATCGTCACCGCCGAAGCCGTCGATGGCTTGACCCTGGTTGGAGAATTCTATGCCGCGCGGGACTCCGCGCCCTCAGTGCTTTTGCTGCACATGCTCGGCAGCCGCCGCTCGGCATGGCAGCCCCTGCTGCCCAACCTGACCGAAGCGGGCTACAACGTTCTGGCGGTCGATTTGCGCGGGCACGGCGATACAGGCGGAGCGCGCGATTGGATGCTGGCAGAACGCGACGTACAGACCTGGATGGACTGGCTGATGGCACAGCCGACCAGCGCAGAAGCGCCGATCGCATTAATCGGCGGCAGCATCGGAGCCAATCTCGTGCTGGTCGGCTGTGCCGCCGATGCGCGTTGTGCGACGGTGATCGCCCTCTCACCCGGATTAGACTACGGCGGCATCACGCCGGAATTCGCTATCGAGGGTCTTGAAGACCGCCCGGTGCTGCTGGTCGCCTCTCAGGATGACACGACCAGTTCCGACGCGGTCAAGCTGTTCACAGGCATCGCAAAGGGTGAGCTGGGTGTACAGCTTTACAGCGGCAGCTTACACGGCACAGCCCTCCTGACCGACCCAGATCTGTTCGTCATTGACCTGATCAGTGACTGGATGGGTGAGTATCTGCCGGCTGGTTAAGCACGAATTCCCGGCGTCAGAACAAGCGAAGCTGCTGCATGGGGGGATCATCGTCTTTCGGGACGTCCGGCGGCTTCACCCCCGCGCTGCGTTGTGCGCGCATCTGCGCGACCAGGTCGGGCAGCCGCTTAAAGTCCGCATCCATCTGAGGCACTAAGCCCGGGTTACGCAGCACCGCCGCCGGATGGAACAGCGGATAGTATGCGCGCCCATCCTCGATCTTGGGCTTGCCATGTATCTGCGTGATCTTGCCATTCGGAAAATAGCGCGCCATGCTGAAGCGCCCCAGGGTGACAATCACCAGTGGGTCAATCACCTCGATCTGACGATCCAGATACGGCTTACAGGTGGTGATCTCGTCCGGAAGCGGGTCGCGGTTTTCCGGCGGTCGGCATTTGACGACATTGCCGATAAAGACCTGATCGCGTGTCAAGCCGATGGACTTGAGCAGCTTGACCAGGTAATCGCCAGACCGCCCCACGAATGGCAGCCCCTGCTGGTCTTCGTTAAAGCCCGGACCTTCGCCAATGAACATGATCTCGGCATTCGGGTTGCCCGCGCCCGGCACGGTCCTGGTGCGTCCGCGATGTAAGCCGCACAAGGTACAGGTACGAACCTGTGCGGCAATCTCCCCCAACAGTGCGGCGCGGTCGCTCATTTTGCGCATCTCCTCCAGCCAAGTTCAGTAGGCAAAAGGTTAGCACAAAAGTGCGTAGGGTTAAAGACAGGTTTGCGTATGGCATCCGTGCAACAGGCTTACGCAACGAGAGGTATGGTTAGTCCAGATACGAAGTACTGAAGTCCCACATGGCGGACGGTTCGAGGAGGTCGAGAAGATGACCGTGCTATCGCAGACCCCGCCCTCAAAATCAAATATCCTGTTGTTTCTAATCCCAGTCGTTTTGCTGCTCCTGATGTTCGGGTTGCTCATGATGCTTTTGCTGCGTCCGGTATTCGATACGCCGCCTGCCGAGGTCATGCTCACCTGGCTGGCGGATAACAGCAGCACCGAAGTGCGCCTCCTGCCCGGCAGTACAAGCCCGATGTACGCTTTCAATGCAAGCCCCGCACAGTCAACCCTGCTCGCGCTGGAAGCCGGGTCGCCAGGCTTCACGTTTGCCGCCCAGGTCACCGACGAGCATGGCGACCTGGTCGCAGAGTTTGACAGCCGTCTCCAGGTCGCCGCGCTCTCGCTCGCGCCACACAACGGCAGCTACCAGATCAAGCTCTCTTCGCAGCATGGCAGCATCGGGAGCGTCAATGTTGCGTTGGGTGCCGCCGTCTCCGCACAGTCCAACCCACCCGCCGCCATCCTCAGCAAAGCCGCGCCGCCCTGCCAAATCACCCCGTCCACGCAATCATCCACCCTTGTCCGCAGCGCACCGCATGGAGACTACGAAATTCTGACCATGCTCGCGCCCGGCAGCTATCTGCCCGTGCTGGGGCGTACCGATGATGGCTGGTTCGCTGTCAACCTGAATGAGCGCCTGAGTTGGATGTCCCAGGATGTCGCAGCGCTCGTCGGCACCTGCGATTCGCTGCCCCGCTTGCTCAATCCGATCATCCCGTCCGCGCCGCTCGATCCCGAAGTCTACATGGTCGAAGTCGATAGGGATGGGATGGGGATGCTGCGTGACGCACTTTCGACGCCCAACGGAGACAGCAGCGATCTGATCTGGGTGCGCGCGATCAATCTCTACAACTTCGCCCCGAACAACTATCGCGAGTTCAGCATCACCGTCAACTGCACGGGCGTCGGCGCGGAATACCTGCGCTGGGGTTCACCCTATCAGCCCACGCTGCGCTGCGGCGAGACATTCGGGTTGCCATTTCTGTACGAGATCAGCCAGCAGCCCATCGCCATCGTTTTCGAGGCGAACGCACCACAAAGCTATGTCGAATTCATGATCAACATCGTCAGCAGTACCGCCAGTGGGCAGCCTTCCATGCCGTCGGTCACCGTGGACGAATCCGGCGCGGTGGGTTAGCGCAAGGCGTTGAAAAGCATCGCTTTCCAGCGCGGCACATCAATCTCCCAGCAGACGGAGATCTTGCCTGTCGCATGTGCCTGCCGCCAAAGATCCACGTTGCGTTCGTCGGTCGTCAGATCGAACTGATCGACAATCGTCATGCCGCGCGTCAGTTCGCTCTGTGTCTCGACCTCAACATAGTGCTGACTGCTGCGTGTGCAGACCGCGGGATCAAGCGCGATTGCCATCGCCACCGGATCGGGCAGCCCCAGACCAGGATCGCCCGACTGCTTCTGGGTCGCCTCAAATGCCCGGCGGTTAGAATCAACCGCGAAGTCACCCAGCACTGTCCCAAACGAGCGGATATGCGCCATGTCTTCCGGGAGAGCATTGGCAGTGCCCCGGCACAGCTCCCAACCGACCATCTCAATCGGCAGCCCGGCATGAAAGACCATGCGTGCCGCCTCCGGGTCGCACCACACGTTGTACTCAGCGGCGGGCACGACATTGCCGATGGTACAGGCTGCGCCGCCCATGACGACGCAGCGGCTGACCAGAGCGGCAATTTCGGGTGCCTGGCTCACGGCGAGCGCCACATTCGTCAGCGGACCCAACGTGACCAGGATGATGCCGGGGTTCGCCTTGATCGTCTCGATCATCGCATCCACGCCGTGCCCTGGGGTCAGTGAGCGCTTGGCAGGCGGGTAATCAACATCCCCCAAGCCGTTGATGCCATGAAACCAGTGCGCATGAGTCCTTGGGCGAATTAGCGGCTTCTCTGCGCCCAGATAGACAGGCACGCTGCTTCCGCAGAGTTCAGTGGTATAGAGCGCATTGGCAGCACCCTGTTGGGCGGGAACATTGCCGGAAACAATCGTGATCGCCTTAACATCAATGTCGTCCCAGCGCAGCGCCATGATGATGGCGACGGCGTCATCAGATGCAGTATCCGTGTCGATAATCATAGAGCGCTGAGACATGATTGAGTCCTCAATTGACAGGCACGCCACAGAGTGGATAATCAAGCGGCATCCACAAACGCGATTATAACGCCATGACAACAATTCTCGGCATTGAAACTTCCTGCGATGAAACGGCGGCGGCAGTCGTCATCGACGGCAAAACCGCCACTTCCAATGTCATCGCATCACAAATCGACCTTCACGCTAAGTACGGCGGTGTCTTCCCAGAGGTCGCGTCCCGTGCCCATGCAGAAGCCATCAGCACCGTGGTCGAACAGGCGCTGACGGACGCGCGTGTCACTTATGACGACATCGATATCATCGCAGTCACGCGCGGACCGGGCTTGGTGGGGTCACTGCTTGTCGGCATCAACTTCGCCAAGGGGCTGGCGCTGGCGACCGATAAGCCGCTCCTGGGGATCAACCACATCGAAGGTCATGTCTATTCGCTCTGGCTGACCGACCCTTACCGCGAACCTGTCTTCCCTGTCCTCATCCTGATCGTCAGCGGCGGGCACACTGAACTGCTCCTGATGCGCGATCATGGCGATTATGAACGGCTCGGCGGCACGATCGACGACGCCGCAGGCGAAGCCTTCGACAAAGTCGGGCGTCTGCTGAGTCTGCCCTTCCCAGGCGGACCCAACATCGAAAAGGCGGCGCAGTACGGCAACCCGGACGCCTTTAGCTTTCCGCGCGCCAAGACGGACGAAGCCTACGACTTCAGCTTCTCCGGGCTAAAGACCGCCGTCATGCGCGAAGCGACCGTCCTGCCGTCCGCCGCCGCGCGTGCGAGCGAGCCGGGCGCGGACAAGCACAAACTGCGCGCGGAAGTTTCGATTGCCGACGTTGCGGCGAGCTTCCAAAAAGCCGCCGTCGGCGCATTGGTGGAAAAGACAGCGAAAGCCGCCAAGGCATTTGGCGCAACCGAAATCTTCATCGCAGGCGGCGTCAGCGCCAACAGCGCGCTCAGGCAGGCGATGCGCGCGGAAACCGAACTCCCCGTTCGCTGCCCGCCGCTGAACCTCTGCACGGACAACGCAGCGATGATCGCGGCGGCGGCGTATTACCGGTGGGAAGCAGGGCTGCGCACCGCCCTGGATTTCGACGCCCTGGCGACCTGGCATCTCAATCGCGCGACCTACGATGGACTGTAAATTGGGTTGCATGGAAACGCAGACACGGTATGATTCTCAGATATAGGCAACGAAGACAGCGAGACTCATCCTCATGGATCAACATTACGAACAGTGGAGTTCGCTCGCCCCGCGTGGGCTGATGATTATCGGTTTGGGTGCGACACTGCTTGCGCACTCCGCCAGCCTCAAGACGCAGAAGAAGCCTTTCTGGCAGTGGCTGATCCTGGGCACACTCAGCCTGATCACGCTCAACGCGGGCGTCGCAATTTTCGGCGAATCCATCAAGCATCGGGCGATGTACGAGCATAAACTGGGTCTATGAGTCGCATGAAGCGGGCGCGCAGCGGCTGCACGCTCGCTTAAGCTCCTCCCTTCCTACCTCAATGATCTCCCTCCAGAGTGTCATCACGACCATCGCCTGCGTCCTGCTGCTTGGGTTGATTCCGCACAAGACCATTCAGGCGCAGGCAGCTCCATGCGGCATTGTCGAGGGCATTGACTATCCAATCGACATCTCTGACACGCTCGTACAGGGCTATGATGATTTCTCTCTCTTCCGCGCGCGTTTCGGCGGCTTACACGCAGGGATCGACATCGGATTCAACCGGCGCGGGGAACCTGTCCGCGCGGCAGCACGCGGGCAGGTCACCTATTCTGACGTGAACGGCTGGGATACGGAAAAGGGCGTGGTCATCGTCGAACACACCTTCCCGGATGGCAGCATTCACTATTCCCTCTACGGGCACATGGAGCAGAGCAACAACTACCTGTTTCCGCTCGTCGGCGCGTGCGTCGAGCGCGGCAGCATCCTCGGCACGATTGGCTGGCCCTCGCGCGGGCTGCCCCACCTGCATTATGAGCTGCGAGACTTTCTGGCGACCGACGGCGGTCCCGGCTATTCGCAGGTCAACCCACTCACGCTCGGTTGGCAGCATCCTCTCGACTTCACGCTGCTCTGGCGCGCGCGACTGAACCCCGCAACCACCGGCTACGCGACTTTCCTGGAGTACCCGGTCTTGCCGCCCATGCTGCTCGATACCGGACTTGTGGTCATCGCCAGCGGAGACATCCTGCATTCCTATACGCCTCCCACGACCCCACTCTGGAATGTCCAGATGGAAGGCGTTGTGACCGGACTGGCAGCGCTGCCCGGCGGGCGTGTCATCGCGCACGGTCGCGGGGGGCAGGCGATCCAGATGCAGGATGGGCGCATTGTTGCGACCTGGCAGGTGGAAGGGCGCGACGAGCCGTTCGCCGTATGGAATGAAACCGTCGCCTTCGTCACGCTGGACGCGGGAATTGCCGCCTTCACGCCGTTGGGTCAACCCCTGTGGGAGGTAGAAGGCGATGGCGAAGGCGGGCGAATCGTTGGCTTCCAGTCAGGATCGGCGGGGTTCGCGCTGGCGCATCGTCAAAGCGGGCGCACCCGTTGGCGCGCCGTCGATGCTGCCGGCAATGTCGTGTGGGATCAGACCTTTGAACGCACACCGCTCTTTGTGCCCATTGCGACGGGATGGCTGCTGCTGGACGGGATGGACGTGCTCCGCATCGACGGCAGCGGCGCGAACATCCTCGCCAGCACGGGCGCAGTCCCTGGGCGCGCCAGCGCTCTGGCGAGCGACTCGCTTGGCAACATCTATGTGTATGCCGCCGACAGCCAGCGAACACTCCTCGCCCTGAACCCTGATGGCACAACCCGCTGGCGAACGCAGTATCCGGCGACCGTCCAGCTTCCACCGCTGATGGACGTCGGCGGGGGCTGCCTGCTCTATACGCTCGACGATGATGGGATGCTGAATACCTTCAGCACCTCCGATGGATCGCTGATCAACCAGATACAGATATACGCGGGAGGCGCGCAGAACAACCGACCGCAGGCGCGGATGCTGCGCGCCGATGAGCAGGAACGTATCCTCGTCGGTGGGGGCTTTCTGTCGCTGCTGGCGCTCGACGGAACCGTGATGGGCGGCGAAGCCTATGCGGAGTGCCTGCTGGGTTAGCGGCGCGTTTTCTTTTTTGCCCGCCAAAGGTACACTACCTCATCGCACCTCTGAAAAGGCATCCTCATGCAGCTCAATACGGGTCGCGCCGTCACCCTCCTTCTGCTCATCGTCGCGGTCGGTGCAGTCGTCGTTGCATTCCAGCAAACAGAACGCTTCAACCTCGCGCAGGACGCCGCCGCCGCTGCCAACGCCACCGCAGCCGCGCTCGGCACTCAGTCGCTGGAGGTCGCCCTCAGCGGGGAAGCAACACTGACCGCCATCGGGGAGAGCGCACAGGCGCAAATCGACGACGTACGGGGCGCTGCGTCTACCCTCCAGGCAGGCTCTCTTGGGACGCGGATCGCGCTGGAGGCAGAAATCCAGGGTCTGCAAACGACTGCGGAAGGCGTGGCACTGATCGTCAGCGCCCAGGCTGCCGATGCCGAAAGCGCGGCTGCTGCCCAGGTAGACTTCGCCACACAAGCGGCGGCGACCCAGGCGGGGCAGGCAACTCAAATCGCCAGCGCAGAGTCCGACTTGCAGCAGGCACAGGCGACCAGCGCCAGCGTTCAGCGCACCGCCACCGCAGATGCCGCCGCAATCGCCACCCTGGAGGCAGAGATACAGGCGATGGCGACTCAGATTGCGGAGGCGGAGGCAAGCGCGCAGAACGTGACAAGCATCCCACCCACCCCTCGCATTGCCCCAACTGCGACGCCGTCTGCCAGCGCCCAAACACTCAGTGACGCGCGCGTAAGGCGTGATGACATCCTGGCGGCATTTCCGCAGCCATTCCTCGTTGGCGAAATCGCCTGGACGATTGCCGATGATCCGGAGTTTCAATTCGACCAGGCTGAGGAAGCCTCGCTCGCCCTGCTGCTGACCAACGATACGGGCGAGCGAGTGATCCTGAATGTCTACTTTGGCAGCGATGCGGCGCGTTATGCCGCGCTCGTGGAACAGGCAATCCCGGCACTCAACCTTACGCCCTTTGAGACCCAACCGACTGGATTTCCTTCGCCAGGCATCTTCGGGCGGAACCCACAGGCATATGAAGCGATCTGGGCACAGGGCACGATCCTGGCGCGCGTCACGCTGCTCACGAACGAAAGTGATGGCGACACCACCCTGATTGCTTTCGCGCGAACGGTGCTCGATCTCCTCAGCAGCATCTGATCGCCTGCCGCAATTTAAGGAAATGTTCAGAAATGCCGTGAATTTTGTGACGGAATTTTGAGCCTGTGTTAATGTAGTAGATAGGTTGGAGATGTATCGTCTTCAGCATTCTCAGGGTTAAGGAACGGTTTTCTATGGTTCCACGTCGTTTATTGGTAGTGTTCCTCTCCGCGGCGCTCGCCATCAGCGGATGCAGCGTCTTCCCCGGCTTGCGCGTCCTCACCGGCGAGCAGGATGCTCTTGAACCCCAACGTACAGTAGAATCGATCGACCTCGTCATGGCGGACAAGACGGGCGGCACCGATCCCAGCATTCTACTCCTCGGCGACCGGATCGAGTCGGCACTTCGCACTGTCGATGTCATCGAAGTCCGCGATATTGGCGACGGCGCATTCGACATCGAAATGATCTTTGATGTCTCCGGCGTCCAATCACAGCGCGATCTGATCGATCAGCTTCGCCGCGCGTCGGAAGTGACCTGGCGCGCTGTCCTCGCCCAGAACATCAACGACCTCGAGACGATCCAGGTCACGTTCCTGGCACCGCTGGCGATTGAGACGCTCGACAATGGTCCCAGCTTCCTGGGTCAGCGTCTGCTCTCCTTCGACATTGACCGCGCCGATGCCGCTGCTTATCTGTCGATTTCGCAGACTTCGCTGCAAACCTTCCAGGACCTCATCGTGGACGGCAAGCTGCGCGTGGACGAGCCAACGTCCGCCGAGTTCTACCAGGGCAGCCCGAACCACCCGATGTTCATGACACCTGCCAATGCCCCAGACGTGCTGGGCTAGTCCTGCTTCCATGCCAGGGAGCACCTGTCGTCAGAGTTATGGGATGAGGTAATCACGATGAGTATCGTCAAATCGGGGACAGTCCTCCCTGATCAACCCCGTCGTAAGTACTCGTGGGAGGGCGAAGAGACGCTCGTTCAGCAGCGCAACAAACCGCTGCGGCGGCTTTCCCGCTTCCTGCGCGGGTTCTGGTGGCGCGCACTGATCGTCGGAATTCTGCTGTGGGCGCTGCTCGACGCGGCGGTCATGAGCGCGCTCCTGGGGACGCTTGCCGTCATTTTCCGCTTCATGTTTGCCGCCGCCTTCATCATGATCCAGTTCATCGCGCTCTTCTACTTCCTGGGACGCGCGCGCATGTACACCATCTGGCCCGGCGCGGAAGGCTTGAACTTTGACGACTATCGCGGACAGCCCGAACTGTTGGAACAAGCGCGCCAGATCGTCAAGCTGCTGCGCGGTGTGAAGGCATTTGAAGAGGCGGGCGGCGAACCGCTCAACGGCTTACTGCTGGAAGGACCTCCTGGAACCGGCAAGACCTGGCTGGCGCAGGCGATCAGCACCGAGGCAGGCGTGCCATTCTTCTACGTCGATGCCAGCGGTATGACTTCGATGTTCTTTGGCATCGCCCCGCTCAAGGTGATGAACCTCTATCGCAAGGCGCGACGCGCCGCCAAAGAGTACGGCGCAGCCATCATCTTCATCGACGAGATCGACGCGGTTGGTGCGCGCCCCGGCGTAGCACAGGGTCAGAACAACCATGACGCGCCGCAGCGCCACATTGAAGGCATGATGATGGGGGGTATGGGCGGCGGAAACATGGGCTTGTTGAGTACCCTGCTGACAGAGATGAGCGGCTTCAGCCAGGAGCATGGCGCAGCCGCACGCCGCAAGCGCTGGTGGTATAAGTATGTGCTGCGCAGACCGGTGCCAAAGCCAAACAAGCGCGTGCTGACCATCGGCGCGACCAACCGCATCGGCGCGCTCGACCCAGCGCTGCTGCGCCCCGGTCGCTTCGACAAGAAGATCCGCGTCGATGCGCCCGACCTCGAAGGTCGCCGCGACATCATCGAATACTACCTGACCAAGATGTCGCACGACGACAGCATCGACCCGTTGATCCTGGCGAGCGAAACGCCATTCTATACGCCCGCCGACCTCAAGTATCTGCTCAACGAAGCGCTGCGTTATGCCCTCTTCGACGACCGCACCTACATGACGATCCGGGATATTCGCCTGGCACAGCCGGAGCATGAGATGGGCTTGCGCTCGCCGATCAAGAATATGGCGAAAGAGGACAAGTACCGCCTGTGCGCTCATGAAGCGGGGCATGCCATCGCCATCCGCATGTACCGACCGCACTACCGCATCTCGCGCATCACGGTCATCCGTCAGGGTGGCGCGCTCGGTCACGTCATGAGCTACCCCGCCGTCGAAGAATACGACTACATGAACACGTACGAAAACATGCAGAACAATCTGCGTGTCGCTGTGGCGGGCAAAGCTGGCGAAATGGAGTTCTGCGGCGTTAACGAGCAGACGCTGGGCGTCGGCGGCGATTTCGCTTTCATTCGCGGTCATCTCTGGCAGATGGCGAACGCAGGCATGTTTGGTCCCCTGGGCGCGAACATGGGCACAGACATCAGCAATCTGACGCCGACCAAGGAAATGCGGGATGCGATGGAAGAAGAGTTTCGTGTGGCGCTCGAAGATGCCCGCATGATGCTGCGCGCCAACCGTGAAATGGGCGAGGCGCTCATCACCATCCTGATGGTCAAGAACGAATTGCTCGCCGATGAAGTCGAAGCATTCTTCGACAAGTATGGCTTGTATACGCCTAAGGTGCAGGTCGCACCGCCGGAACTGCCCGAACAAGTGACGCCCGAAAGCGCGGTGTAACCATGCAGAAGACCGATATTCAGATCAAGCAGGCACCGACGCAGCCCTATTTGCAGCCCAATCAGCGCTTTGATTGGGAAGGCGAAGAAACGCTGGTAGACCGCCGCAAGAAGCTGCCCTACCGCATCTGGCGCATGGTGCGGCGGCTGTTCCTGCCCGTCGTGCTGCTGGGCATCGCTCTCGCCGCGCTGCTCGACCCAGTCGTCATGCAGTCCGTCGTCAGCATCATGGGCTTCGTCTTCCAGTTGATGTTCGCCATCGCCTACATCATCTTCCAGTTCATCATCATGTTCTGGTTCCTCGCCCGAACACGCATGTACAAGATCATGCCCGGCGATGGCTCGGAAGGCGTCAGCTTCAAGGACTATCGCGGTCAGCCGGAAATCCTCGAACAGGCGCAGCAGATCGTGACACTCGTGCGCGGTGTCAAGGCATTCGAGGGCGCAGGCGGCGAACCCCTCAACGGTTTGCTGCTTGAGGGTCCTCCAGGCACGGGCAAGACCTGGCTGGCGCAGGCGATCAGCACCGAGGCGGGCGTGCCCTTCTTCTATATGGACACCTCATCGCTCCAGGCGATGTTCATGGGCGTCGGTCCGATGAAGGTCATGCGGCTGTATGCCCAGGCGCGCAAAGCCGCGAAAGAATACGGCGCGGCGGTTATCTTCCTCGATGAAATCGACGCGCTCGGCGCGCGCGGCGGCGTCGCGCAGACCGGCGGGCGCAACAACAATCCGCTGGGCGGCATGTTCGGCGGCGGCGATATGGGCTTGCTCTCGACCATGCTGATCGAGATGAGCGGCTTCAGCCTGGAACACGGTTGGCGGGCAAAGCTGCGCACCTGGTTCTACAAGACCATCATGCGCCGCAATCCTCCACCGATCCCCAAGCGCGTTCTGACGATTGGCGCGACCAACCGCGTCAGCGCGCTCGATCCCGCGCTGCTACGTCCGGGGCGCTTCGACAAGAAGCTGCGCATCGACGCACCGGATATGGAAGGTCGCCGCGATATCTTCGAGTACTACCTGTCGAAAATGTCACATGACGAGTCGATGGTTCCAGCGGTGCTCGCCAGCGAAACGCCCGGCTACACCCCTGCCGACATCAAGTACCTGCTCAACGAAGCGCTGCGCTACGCGCTCTTCGACGGGCGGCGTTATGTCACCTATCACGACTTTCAGATCGCCAAGCCCGAACATGAGATGGGCATTCGCTCGCCCATCAAGAACCTCGCGCGCGAAGCAAAAGAACGGCTTGCCTATCATGAAGCGGGTCACGCGGTCGCCGTCCGCCTGTTCATGCCCTACAACCGCATCTCGCGCATCACCATCATCCGTCAGGGCATGGCATTTGGGCATGTCTCGCACTTCCCGGCGCGTGAGGCGTACCAGGGTCTGCGCACCAACGAGCAGTACATGGATCGTCTTCGCGTCGCGGTCGCGGGCAAAGCCGCCGAAATCGAATTCTGCGGCTTGCAGAATCAGACACTCGGCGTCGGCGGGGACTTCTTCAACATCCGCATGATCCTGCGCCAGATGGGGCTGGCGGGCATGTTGGGTCCGTTGGGTGGTGCGGCGTCGTTCCGCTTTAGCATGTTCGGCATCAGCCAGGACATCCCGCCGGAAATGGCGCAGGCGATGGAAGAGACCTTCCAGCAAATCTTGCAGGAGACGCGCGTCGCCCTGCGCGAACGGGGTGATGTCGTGCGCGCGCTGGTTGCCCGCCTGATGGAGCAGGAAGAGCTGCTCGCCGACGATGTCAAGGCGTTCTTCGATCAATTCGGGCTGTTCACGCCGGAACCAACCATTGTCAAAGATGGCGAAGAGGTCAGGCTTCTGCCGGATGAAATCTTCGAGCCGCCTGTGACACGCATGGGACAGGCGAGCGCGAAATCGTGACGTAAGGCGATGCAAGCGGGCAAGGCACCCCTTCCCCTGCACCATTGAGACCGTAGGGGCGACCCATGGGTCGCCCCTACGTGACCATGCCATTTCTTATGCCAATCATCTCGCAAACCCTCCGCATCGATGCCACTCCCAGGCGTATCTTTCGCTGTCTTGTGAGCGATCCGCCGCGCCTGATGAGCTGGTGGGATGCGCTCACGCAGCACGAGTTAACTCATGCTGCACCGCGCTTTATCGGCACGCTGCTGCGCTACGCCTATCTCCTTCATGGCTTGCGGCTCAAAGGCGAGTATGAGATCGTTGACTTTGTCCCCTCCCGCTATCTCTTTGCCCGCACCTTAAGCGGCATCAGTGCCGTCGTCGAGGTTGTGATCGACGACGACGGCGCAGCGACTACCCTCGATTTCGCGCTCAATTACGCGCTGCCAGGTGCGCTGCTCGGCAGCAGCACGCATGCCCCAGCGCTGGAAGCACAGCTAGAGCAGGACATCAGCACCATGCTGCATCACCTGAAGGCGGAAGCCGAACAGCATACCCACCCTGCCCAAAAGAATAGCCAGCAAACCTGAGGCATTCCCTGATTGCGGGCGTATAATTCGTGAAACCGCAGCAGACGGAGGAGAGGACCCGATGGATAAACGTATGGTACAGTTCATCCGCGCGCTGCGTGCCGCCGGAGTACGGATTTCTCTGGCAGAGAGCATTGACGCGATGCGCGGCGTCGAACTCCTCGGCGCAAACAACCGCGACCTTTTCCGCGCGGCGATGAAAACCACGCTCGTCAAGGAATCGAAAGACCAGAACACCTACGAGCATTACTTCCCGCTCTTCTTTGGCAGCGGTCAGCCGCCGATGCAGAACATCCCGGATAACCTGACGCCAGAGCAGCAGCAGACTCTCAAGCAGGCGCTCCAATCGCTGATGGGCGATCTCGGCGCGCTCAAAGACCTGCTGCGCCAGCTTTTGCAGGGCAAACCGTTCAACGATGACCAGCTTCAGAACGCGGCGCAGCAATCGGGTCTGAACAACGCAGACGACATGAAGATGCGCCAGTGGATGGAGCGGCGGATGCAGCGCCAGCTCAACATGCAGCAAATCCAGGAACTGATCGACCAGCTCATGAAGGCGCTGGAAGAGATGGGTATGGAAGGCGAAGCGCGCGAACAAATTCGCCAGATGCTTCAGGAGAATGCGCAGGGTTTGTCGGATCAGGTCTCGCAGTACACGGGCGCGAGCCTTGCCGAACAGATGGCAGACCGCGAACCCGACCCAAAACCCGACCTGCTCGACGTTCCCTTCACCCAGTTGAGCGACGAAGATGTAGAGCACATCCGCGATGAAATTCGCCGCCTGGCGGCACGACTGCGCAGCCGCGCCTCGCTGCGCCAGCGACGTTCGCACTCCGGTACGCTCGACCCACGCAAGATGATGCGCGCCAACCTGCGCTACGACAGCGTGCCCTTGGAACTGCGCTTTCGCACTCGCCACGTCAAACCCTGCCTGGTGCTGATCTGCGACATCAGCACATCGATGCGCTACTGCGCCGAATTCCTCCTCACGCTGATCTATGAGCTGCAAGACCAGGTCGCCAAGACGAACAGCTTCGTCTTCATCAGCGACATTGTGGACATCAGCATGGTCTTCAACGAATGTGAACCCGCACGCGCGGTCGAGCGTGTCCTGAGCGAAAACCGTCCGGGCTACTACAACACCGATCTGGGCAGCAGCCTGGCAACGTTCAGAAAAGAGCATATGGGCTTGATCACTGGCAAGACCACCGTGATCATCCTCGGCGATGGGCGCAACAACCACAACGATCCTCGCACGGACATCGCGCAGGAGCTCATGCGTAAGAGCCGGCGCTTGATCTGGTTCAATCCCGAACATCCTGCGCAGTGGGGCACAGGCGACAGCGACATGCTGCAATATGCGCCGCTCTCCAACGGCGTCTACCGCGTCAGCAACCTGCGTGAACTGGCAGCAGCGGTGGACAAAATATTGACCGATGGGTAACCCGCAACCGTAGCATTGTGTCGCGCCATGCCCGTGCGCACTCGCCGGGATCGTGGCGTCTTGGCGGTTCTAATCAGGATGTAACCGCCAGGACGCCAGAACTCAATCTCTGCGCTGCCCCAATGACACCCGCAGCCCGCTCATCTACACGAGCAGGACAAAATTACTATCCGCATTTCGATCCTGTCGAAATCCAGCAATGTCTCCCCATAACTCCTGTGTACGTACAAAACAAAGTGTATAAACTCACGGGGAGAATCTCATGTTTAATCAAGCAAAACTCAACAAAGCCGACCAGCTCGTTTCCAATGTCGGCGTCAGCAATCCTTACGCGCTGGCGGAACTGATCGCCGGGCGCAAGCTCGACTGGAACAGCATCCAGGACAAGCCGCGCGTGCTGGAAGAACTCCTGGAAACGCCGTATGAAGAACTCTTTGACCCCCAATTCGAAGGTCCACTTTACTTCGGCACAAAACTCACGGCGGACATGCAGATCGAGCGCGTGCAGTCTCCACTGCTCAAGGCGATTGACTCGCAGAGGCGCGGCGGCAACGACCTCGATACCCCGTTCAACCAGCTCGACATTCACCAACTTGCCGATCTGAAGCGGCAGTTCAACGAAGACGACACCAGCGCTTTCGTCGTCACCAACGCCGACTTCGCCCGCCAGGGCTATGTCAACCTGACGGTGCGCCTGCCAGAGCGCAGCCGCGTCCAGATGTTGTCGCGCGTCTTCACGCCGGAAATCGCAGAGGCGTTCATACCGAATTACGAAAAGCCGCTCTCCGATGCCTTCATTGCGCTGCTGTTGGGCTGGCAAGACCTGGGGCGCTTCTTCAACGAAGCCACCGAGTTCTTCGACCCCATCCAGGGCGCGGTCGCCAACTGCTACTACATCGCGGCGCTTTCAGCAGTGGCGTGGTCGCGTCCCTACCAGATCGCCAACATGACCCGTGCGACGGGCACAGGTCAGCAGCAGTTCCGCAACATGATCCGCTTCTACAAGCCGGACAGCGGCGGTCAGATCGAACGCGAAGTCGAAGTAACGGACATCGTCCCGATCAACACAAGTTTTGGTGGTTTCCTCTATGCCCGGTCGAGCGAAGCTGGCGAAATCTGGCCCGCCGTCTACGAAAAGGCATACGCCAAGCACATCACCAACACTACCGGCGATTACCCGAACATCCCTGCCACCGCTTTCGGCGATATGGTTTGGGCAACCGCGCAGCTCACGGGTGGGCAGCGGCAGTACATTGCAACTGCCAGCACGAGCGCCGACGACCTGTGGAACGCGGTGCGCAGCCACTCTATGAGCTACCGCACCTTCGACCCAATGACAGCTTGGACGTATTCCTCTGGCGCAGCGTCGCCAGACAAGGTCATCTACAGTGACGCCAACCTCGTCGCCAACCATGCCTACACCGTCCTCGGGTGGGAATATCACAATGGGCGCAAGTACATCATCCTGCGCAACCCATGGGGCAGCGTCGAGGGCACCGTCGGCGCGCTCCACACGACGTGGATTTCGTATGACGTAAGCTGGTGGCGCCCCATCAACCTGACGGCAATCGACGGCGTCTTCGGCATCGAAGCGAGCGCCTTCAAGAAGTACTTCGCTGGTATAGGCGTCGTCGTCTAGCTTCGGCTCCATCACATCGCTTTTTCAGGGGCACTCTTCGAGTGCCCCATTTTCATGTCGTCTGTATAGATACAAAGACAAATCTGGACTTTTATGACCCATTATGATACGATTTACCTGGCTCCGGCGATATTACGAGCGTGCATTCATAGGCATGGTACCTCCCTTTTCAAGAGGTTCATCAGATCGCTAAATCTGATAGCACGTCCTCACCATCAGTAGCGCTTCGGAGCCATTTCTGAATACTCCCATGGGGAAGGTGCGAAATTCGCCATGAACTACATCATCGTCAAAGACACCCACCGCGGATTATGGTACGAGGATGGGAAGCTGCTGCGAGTGCTGGAAGGCGGGCGTTACAAACTCCCCAGGCGCTGGCTGCGGCGGCTGCCATTCGTCCGCCTGCCCGAAGTCGAAATCGCCCTGGTGGATATGCGTGAACGCGACCTCACAATCAAGGGGCAGGAAATCCTGACCTCGGATAAGGTAGCGATCCGAGTGAGCATCGTCGTCCAGTTTCGTGTCTTCGATCCGCGCGCGGCGCTCGAAAGGGTCGAAAATTACTCCGACCGCATCTACGGCGATGCCCAGCTTGCCGCGCGACGCTCGCTGGCGTCGATGACGCTGGAAGACATCCTGACCAACCGCACACGCCTGAGCGAAGACATCCTGCGCGATGTTAAAGAGATCGCGGCGGGTTATGGTGTCGAAATCCTGCGCGCCGATGTCAAAGACCTGGTCTTCCCCGGCAACTTGCAGGAGATCATGAATCGCGTGCTGGCAGCGGAGCGAATGAGCGAGGCGCAGTTGGTGGAAGCGCGCACCAAAGCCGAAGTCCAGCGCATCGATGCCGAGTCGAAGGCGGCGATCCGCCGTGTCGAGCAGGAAGCACAGGCGCTGGCAGATCGTGAGAATGCGCAGTTAGAGGCGGATATTCAGCGCATCAAGACCGAGGCGGATATTCGCGCGCTGCTGGAACGCGCCCAACATGCAGAGGCGTATGAGCAGCACCCTGCCATGCTGCGCCTGCTCGAACTGGAAACGCTGCAAGCGCTGTCCAGCGCATCCAACGCGCGCATTTATGTCAATTTCGGGCGCGCCAACTCAGGTGAAGACGTGAAGGAAGCGGATTAAAGGGCGTAGCGCGAAAGCAGCAGAACGCCTATGCCGGGCAAGACCAACAGCAGGATAAGGTTGAGACGCCCCAACCAGGGGTGTCTCCAGTGATAACACTGCCGCAGCCAGATCTCGACGATGAGAAATGCCGCAAGTCCAACCACCATGCCAAGGAAAAACGCCATCATCGCTGCCAGAAAGAACAGCAGTGGATGATCCGTAACCACAGCCACCGCAGCGGCGGCACCAAACCAGAACGCCCATAAGAATAGCGCGATCAAGTCGAACATTTCTGTCAATAGCAGCCAGTGAGCAGGGTTGAAGTCCAAAGCGATCAGCAGCAGCAGGACAGGGAACACCAGCAGGGTCAGGCAAAGCCACTGCCCGGTGCGGCTGATTTGATGGCAGGTATACTCATCTTGCATGAGTTCATCAAGCCACTGCGGGAATATGACCAGTCCCGTGAACAAATCCCACAACGGCGTAGGATGCCATGCTGGATGGTCATCGCTGTTCCAGCTCGCCGCGCCTGCGCTGTCAGTCTTCTGCTCATGACGCTGAGGAACCAAGAACATCAGCAGCATGACAGCTAACCGAGCAAAGCCGCGACACGTCGGATGATTTCGTCTGCGACACGCGCTTTGCTCATCAGTGGCAGCGCCACCTGTGTTCCATCCGGTCGCAGCAGGATCACGCGATTTGTCTCGACATCGAACCCCGCATCGACCGCACTGATGTCGTTGGCGACCAGCAGATCGACCCCTTTACGCGCCATCTTGTCCTGAGCATAGTGAAGCAGATCCTGTGATTCGGCGGCGAAACCGACGACGACTCGCGGGCTGTGCCCTGCAATCCGCTTTGCCTTGACACTTGCCAGGATGTCCTCGGTGCGCTCCAACTCCAGCACTGGGGCATCCGTCGCGAGTTCCGACTTCTTGATCTTGTTTTCCGCAACCGTGCGCGGACGAAAGTCCGCCACCGCAGCCGCCATGATCAAAACATCCACGTCGTGAACACCTGCAAGCACGGCATCCTGCATCTCCTGCGCGGTCTCGACCGCCATCAGAGTCGCGCCATAGGGCACCGGCAGTCCCCTCGCGCTGCTGACCAGCATGACACGCGCGCCCGCGTCAATCGCCGCCTGTGCCAGCGCGAAGCCCTGTTTCCCGCTGGAGCGGTTCGTCAGATAGCGCACAGGGTCTATCGGCTCCCGTGTGCCGCCCGCCGTCACAATCACAACCCTGCCCGCCAATGCCCCCGACCGCCCCAACGCAGCGCGCAGTGCGCCGATCAGCGCAGGAACTTCCGGCAGCCGACCATGCCCCTCCAAACCGGATGCAAAGCGACCAAAGCCCGGCTCGACGAGCACCGCTCCCCGCGCCACGAGCGACGCCACATTTGCCTGGACTGCCGGATGGGCATACATGGCACCATCCATCGCCGGAGCGATCACCAGTGGGCAGCGCGCTGCCAACGCTGTCACGGCGAGCAGGTCGTCCGCCCGCCCGCTCGCCAATCGTGCGATGGTGTCGGCGGTCGCCGGGATAATGGCGAACAGGCTGGCACCTTCTGCTAGCCCAACATGCGCAATGTGCGTCGGCAGCGCGCCGCCGCTCTCCGTCTGCCATAAGTCCGTGTAGACCGCACGTCCAGTCACTGCCTGGAATGTCAGCGGTGTGACAAAGCGCTGTGCGGCGTCGGTCATGATGACATCGACGTGAGCGCCCGCCTGCGTCAGCTTGCTGGCAAGATCGACCGCTTTATAGCAGGCGATGCTGCCCGTCACGCCCAGAATGATACGTTTGCCTTCAAAAGCTGGAATCGTCTCGCTCATGCTCTCACTCCACACCCTTTGACTCACCATCGGCACGTTCCCACTCCGCAGGGCGCAGCCGCGTCAGCAGCCGCCACTCGCGCGCGATGGGTACCGCATTCAGATCACGGGCGATCTGGCGCGCCGCCACGCCCACAATCGCGGCAAACGTCGGATACGAGAATTCCAGTTCCGCCAGATGTTCGACACGGAGATCGCCCGCCATGCCTGCCGCAATCACCTGCACAACCTCGACCGCCTGTTCGCCGACGACGTGTGCGCCGATGATCTTGTGTGTCTCCTTGTCTACGATCAGCTTACAAAAGCCAATCGTCCGGTCGTCGATGACAGCGCGATCCATATCGGCGTAAGGAACATTAGCGACGACAACGCCCGCTTTTGCACGCGCTTCCGCCTCCGTCAAGCCGACGCTGGCATACTCCGGGTCGGTGAAACCACCGTGTGGCACGAGCTTGTGTTCGGCACTGCGTCCCGCGCCCAACAGCGCGTTTTCAACCGCCACCCGCGCCTGCTGTGCCGCACTTTGTACCAGCATCATCCTTCCGGTGATGTCACCCGCCGCGTAGATATGAGACGCAGTGGTCTGCAAACCATCATCCACCTGGACAAAACTACCTCTCAGCTCCACACCCGCCGCTGCCAGATTGAGATGATCGGCATTGCTGGGCCAGCCGACCGAGAGCAGCACCATCTCCGCCGTCTGCGTCAGCTCGCCGTCGCCCATATTGGCGACCAGGCGCTTATCCTGACCATCCCGCTCGATTCGGGCGATTCCCTTCATCCCGGTGATGATTTTCACCCCGCGCAGTCGAAATGCCTCAGTCATGATCCGGCTTACGTCGCTGTCTTCGGCAGGCAGAATATGCGGCAGCACCTCCATCAACGTGACCTGGACGCCGAACGCCTCGAATATGGATGCCAGTTGGCAGCCCGTCGCGCCCGTACCGACGATGATGAGCGATTTTGGCAGATGCGTCAGACTCCACACATCACTGTGCGTCAGCGCAAGTTCGGCACCCGGAAAGTCAAGTCGTCGTGGGCGCCCCCCCGCCGCGAGGATGAAGCGATCCGCGCGTAAGCCACCCCCGTGCGCAAACTGAACTTCGTGCGAATTCACGAAGCGTGCAGCGCCGACGCCAACGAAAGGCGTCACCTGCGCTTCTTCCAGATGATAGACAAGCTGCTTCTTCTCTTGCAGTTCATAGACGACCTGCTGAGTGCGCTTCAAGACCTGGGCGAAATCGACTTGGGGGCGCTCCGCGAACAGCCCATACAAAGCAAACTGCTCGGAGTCACGCAGGAGCCGGGCAGCCTTCGCCAGCACGCGCGTAGGAGCGCAGCCATCATTCGTGCAGGTTCCCCCCATGATCCCCCGCTCGACCAGTGCGACCCGCGCCGCACCCAGCTCGCGTGCGCGCAGCGCAGCCGTCACGCCCGCCGGTCCCCCGCCAATGACGGCAAGATCGAAGTGTTCCATGCAGACAGCCTCCCCAGTATCAGCGACGATTTGACTTCAGGCGTATCAGCCCCTATCTTAGAAGAGATTGTAGCAGTGTTGAGCCAGAGGTAAATCCACCATGCAGAACCGAACGACCGGGCAAGACCTATCGTCCGCGCTTCGCGCGCTCGCCAATCGTTTGACGCTGAAAGCGCGCGATGCGGCGGCGGAAGGCAAGCGCAAAGCAGAGGGCGATCCTCAGGCGGAATATCTGCGTGGGCTTGCCGAAGGCTATTACAAAGCTGCGCTAGACCTGGCAGCAGTGATCAAGGAGCAGGGAAAATCACCCCTGGCACAATCTTTGGCAGACAGCCCGGCTGCCGAGAATGAACCCGACTACGATCTCACCATGCATCTCAGTGAAGTAATGCGTATGTTGGAATACATTGGGATCAACCCACGCGATCTCACCCCGTACAAAGATGGGACATTTCATGCCGTCTTCTCAAAGTGGCAAAACATGACCGACACCGAGCGTGTGGAAAAGATCAGAGCGATGGACGGAAGACTGGTGCTCCTCGCGCACGGTCGAACGAACGAAACCAATGACCCCTTCGTGAACTTCGCCTTCAGGAGGACATGAACCGGCAGAAGATCCTCGCCTGCATAATTACGAAATATGCGAATTATTCACAAATTCTACCATCTCCGAGCAACCGATTCGGCGTATAGTCGGGGTAAGCACTCTTTCCAACGGCATCAATCCGCTGGCAATGCGTGTTGAATAGGGAGTATTCCGCATCTCGACACTCGGCTGAGACGAGATCTTCAAAGAGGTTGCAGGCACCCGTGAACCAAAAACTCTGGCTAATCGTCCTTTCTTCATTACTTATCCTGGGTGTTTCTGTCGCACAAGCAACATTTAGACAGGTCGATTTCTGCCCGACCCTGGTCGCCCAGGCTCTGGAAGAGGTCGGACAGAACTGCGCGGGGTTGGGGCGCAACAGTGTCTGTTACGGTTTCAACCGCGTCGATGCAACCTTCACGGATATCCAGGACGCAACCGTCTTCTCGTCACCTGCCGACCAGGTTGGAATCGACGTGCTGGAAACGCTTGCGACCGCGCCTTTGGACATGGCGGAGGAAGAGTGGGGCATCGCAGTCATGAACGTCCAGGCAAATCTGCCGGACATCCTGCCGGGTCAGGGCATCACCATGCTTCTGATGGGTGATGTCGAACTGGAAAACGCCGCCCCAAGCACACCCGCCGAGACCGTAGAACCGCTCACGATTACCAATGTCGATTGGCTCAATCTTCGCACCCGCCCGTCACAACGCGCGAACGTCCTCATCAGCATCCCACCACGCACAACGCTTCTGACCGACGGCACGGACGAGACGGGAGATTGGCTGCGGGTGGTCTACGAAAATCGCCTTGGCTGGGTGAACCGCCAGTTCATCAGCAGCGACACCCATTTGGAAACCTTACTCCAGGTGCCGACGCAGCCAACTGGCTCGATGCAGGCATTCTTCCTGCGGACAGGCATTACCGGGGTGAGCTGCGAAGAAGCGCCACCCTCCATGCTGCTCATCCAAAGTCCGAATAACATGACAGTGTCGTTGAACATTAACGGTGTCGCATTCTCGATTGGCTCGACCATTGGCATCCAGGCGGCTGAAGAGACCGATACGATGTATATTGGCGTCTTCGACGGACATGCGCAGTTTGAAGATAGCACCCGTGTCGAAGCAGGTTACACCGTAGAATTCGCACTCGACGAAAGCGGGATTGCGCAGAGTGGACCGGAAAACCTGCGGCGGTTCACCCAGGAAGAACTGCGCAGTTTCCAGGGGTTGGAGGGGCTGCCAGGCAACCTGCTTCACTACTCATTTGACATGAGCAACCTGGGACTGGACGAATCCTCGGAGCCACCAACGGACGTATCATCGCCGCCAGCGAACCCGACAACCACCCCCGTCCAGAACGCTCCAGAATCCACACAAGCCCCGACCACCGTGCAGGGGAACACGACGCCAACACCGATGATGGGCAGTACAAATACCCCTGTGCCGCCTACGCCTGTGCCAGCCACCAGTACAAATACGCCTGTACCACCTACACCTGTGCCGCCCAGCGCGACAAACACATCGGCACCCATACCCACTGACACCGCAACACAGCGTCCGCGACCGACGCCACCGAGGGCGACACCGACGCCCCCAGGGCACGGCGGCTGAACATAAAGCATGATCGGTGCAGAGACCAAGATCGAAAACGCTCCTATACAGGAGCGTTTTCGATCAGCCAGGAACCGCTTCTTCCGCGTGCCTGAGGTGCTTGACCATGGTGACACGACCATTCGGATCGACCTCGTCGATCTCATAGCCGCGCCGCTGGTAAATCGCGATGTTGCGCGGCAGCGCAAGCCGTGAACAGAGTTCCGTTGTCGCGCAACCAAAACTGCTGGCGGTCGCTTCGAGCGTTCGCAGCATCGCGCTGGCGACGCCGCAACCGCGAAAGCCGGGCAGCACAGACACACGCTCGATGACGAAATGCGCGCCATCCAGGCGGTAACGGGCGGTACCGATGACCGCACCCTCATACCAGGCAAGCACCGCACCGCCATGTTCAATGGCAGCGCGCACATCGTCCAGGGTTTCCTGGTGCGCGGCGAAGGGCATCGCGTCATTTTCTGCATATTCCGCATAGGCGGCTTGCATGATTTTGTACACAAGCTCCGCGTGGCGCGCGGCAGCCGGAAATACATCGATGGTCATTGTGGGTTCTCACTGTCGTCTGCTGGCTAGAACAAAACTGGGAAAACAAAACCAGGGCATTGGAGGTCAATGCCAGGACACCGGGGCGGTATCAAATTGGACGACGATGAGCGGTAGCGTTCATTTCTCTCCCTGCACTAAGTCTCATACAAACTGCGAATGCACTACATAAATCATACACCCAATCGCGGAAATATTTAGAGTGAATTTGCGTAAATTCAGTCGAAATCCGTCGGCAGGTCCGTCTGGCGGTCATGCTCAAGAAAGCGCGCGAGCTGGGTCGCCGTGACGCGCGATACCGACAGCTCTGGCAGCTCGTCCAATCCCCAGAATGCCACAGCGCCGGTCTCGTCATTCGGGGTCTCGTCGCGTGTTTCATCCAGCAGCTCACAGCGGAAGAACAGCTTATAGATGTGGTAGATGTGAGGCGGATGACTGTGCAGGTTACGGTCGTAGAGCGCCAGCAGCTTGGTCGCGCGAACACGATAGCCGGATTCTTCCCAGGCTTCGCGTTCGACAGCCTGACTGGGCGGCTCGCCGACGTCGACCCAACCGCCCGGCAGCGTCCAGCGGTCGTTATCCATCTTCTCCTGGACAAGCAGTATTTTGTCGTCGCGGATGATGACCGCCCGGCAGTCCACCTTCGGCGTCGGGTGTCCGCGCTCGGCTGCCAGCGATGCCGCAACGTCAGCAGCATCCGCGATTGAGTTCGCGGCGATCATCTCCGCCGCGATGTCTCGAAGCTGTTCATAGCGCAGCTTGTCAAATGGGCGAGGATCGTAATTCAAGCCCGCCTGCGCCAGCGCCTGCAAGCGCTGCGCCCAATCCAGCCACTGCGGAATCGTCATGAAGTCGCCTCCTGTACAGCACGCGCGGCAGCCTGCCCCTGCTCAATCTGATCGTTCAGACGCTTCGCGCGATAATCGCTGCCGACCAGTACTAATCCTGATGGCAATGCCCCTTCAATCTCCGCCATCATCGCCTGATGTTCGGGCAGCCCGCGCGTCAGCGGGTGATCTTCCGCCCAGTACGCCGCCCATTCGACGACAGGTATTGCATCGGGCAGCAGCGCACGAACACGCGCAAGCGCCGCCTCCGATGTGTTGACTTGCGCATCGCGGTCGAGGCGCACCCCGGCGCGCACGAGGACATACCCGTCCGGCACGCGCGATGGGAAGGTGTACCCTTCGACAAAGCGAAACAGCCCACCATCCGGCCGCTCCGGCGGCACGGGCACATCCTCACGACGATAGCCCAGCGAGACGCGCACGACCGGGTCATACTGGTAATCGGCAAAGTACTGGGCGGCATCTGGCAGCAGCGTGCGCAGCATTCGTTCGGCATAACGCGCGGGCGCGGCGATGATCACGCCCGCTGCTTCCAGGAGAACGCCATTTTCCAGGCAAACGCCGTAGCCGCCCTGGATCGCGCCGATGCTGCTGACTGCCATACGCAGCATGACCGTGCCATGCAGTTTCGCCGTCAGGGCATCGACCAGGGTTTGTGTCCCCTCGCGGAAGTAGACGAGTTCGCCATCGCGGTAGCGCCCGGCTTTTTCGAGCGCATCGGGAATTCCCAGTGCAGCGAGGAACTGCCAATCGCTGTACTTTTCCAGCAGAAACGCGCCGCCATCCATGACAAAGCCGCGCTCACGATGGGTGTGAATATTCCCGCCGAGGCGCGGCTTCACTTCGATCAGGCGGTAATCAACGCCAAGCCGTTCGAGTTCCCAGGCAGCGGATAAACCGCTTAAGCCCCCCCCGACAATCAGCACCGACATACGTCTGACCACTCCCGCCGACGACGATTTCGCCCTATTTCGACTTCGCCTGATTTGCCACCGCCGCCGCTGCCGCTTTTGCGACTTCGGGGTCGCCGAGGTAGTAGCTCTTGATCGGCTTGAGGTCGGCATCCAGTTCATAAACCAGCGGTATCCCGGTCGGGATATTCAGTTCGACGATCTCATCATCACTAACGTTGTCAAGGTATTTGACGAGTGCCCGGATGCTGTTGCCGTGTGCTGCGACGATGACACGCTTTCCGCTCCGCACGGTCGGAGCAATGGTCTCATGCCAGAACGGCAGAAAACGCGCGACCGTATCCTTGAGGCATTCCGTCAGCGGCAGATCATCCTGCGCCAGATCGGCGTAGCGCGGGTCGCTACCGGGATAACGCGGGTCATCGGTCGAGAGCGGTGGCGGCGGGGTGGCATAGCTGCGCCGCCAGATCAGCACCTGCTCGTCGCCGTACTTGGCGGCGGTCTCCGCCTTGTTCAGCCCCTGGAGCGCGCCGTAATGACGCTCATTCAGCCGCCAGGACTTGTAAACCGGAATCCAGAGCAAGTCCATCTCGTTTAACGCATAATGCAAGGTACGAATCGCTCGCTTCAGCACCGACACATAAGCCAGGTCGAATACAAAACCTTCCTGCTTGAGCAGCTTACCCGCGTTTTGCGCTTCCAGCTCGCCCTTTTCGGTCAGGTCTACATCTGTCCAGCCCGTAAAACGGTTCTCCTTGTTCCACGTACTCTCGCCATGACGCAGCAATACGAGCTTATACATCGTTGAAGTCCTCTTGTGTTGTCATCATCACCATTTTGGCGCAAAGCCCAACAGACGCAAAAAGATTCGCCGAGGCTTCATGGCGAACCGGCAAGACCCGCAATGCGCGTGACGGTTTCGCCGCTGCTCATAACCCCGCGCTTCAGGTGCGACACATCAGATCCCCACACCAGCAGTCGTGCGCCCAGCGCCACCTGAGCTTCGATCTGCGCTTCGCTGTGCGGCATGCTGCCCCACACCTTCCCCTGCGCCGCGCACGCCGCAGCGACCCGCTGCATCACCTGTGGAATGTCTGCTCGCTCGCCTTCAGGCTGGTGCTTCAGGCGCAGCCCCAGGTCGGCGGGTCCAATATACAAGCCATCCAGTCCCGGAACGGCGGCAATCTCCTCGACATTCTGCACCGCTTGCGGGGTCTCGATCTGGACGATCAGGATCGTCTCCCGATTGGCATGTTCAGCGATGCCGGTTTCCAGACCGAAATTCGTCTCAAAGCTCGACCCTTCTATACCTCGGTCGCCAACAGGCGGAAAGCGCACTTTGCTGACAAGGTCACGCGCAGTCTCGGCATCTGAAACGTGCGGGATGATCAGACCGGTCGCCCCATCCTCCAGGTAGCGATAGAGAGGTGCCTTTTCACGAGTAGCCGCGCGTAACAGGCAGTCAATGTCATAGAGGCGAAAATAAGGCATCAACGCCTGAATTTCGCGCGGGTCCATGGCGCGATGCTCCAAATCCAGCCAGATTCCGTCATAGCCTGCTGAGGCAGCATAGGCAATGAATGGCGGGATGAAGTACCCCATCTGTGCCAGCAGCACGGGCTGACCCTGGCGCAGCTTGGCGAGAACTCTGCTGTTGCGCATCACAATCCCTTCTTATCCCAGATATGCCTGCGAGGCTTTAGAACCGCTGCCCCATGTAAAGCGCTTCCTCCGCAACCGCTTGCAGCGCCAGGCGGTCGAGCAGGTCGATATGCTGCCGCGAGCACCGAATGTACTCCCGCTGCTCCCACACCCTGAGCGTGCGGTTGACGGTCTCGACCGTCGTGCCCGCAAACTCTGCCAGGTCTTTCTGCGAGAGTGCAATGTCGATAGCGACCACCCCATGCTGGATCGTACCGAACTTCTCGCCATAGTGCAGCAGCGCGCGCGCCAGGCGACGCTCAACCCGTTCCGCCGAGAACTGGCGAATTCGGCTGTGCGAATGATGGACATGCTCGACCAGCAAGTCGATCAGCAGCAGTGCCAGAGTCGGCCGCTTCACCATCAGGTCGCGTGCCGCCAAACCAGGGATGGCGATGATCAGGCTCTTGTCGAGCGCCTGAATGCTCGACGGGTGCAGGTATTCCCCGGACACCGCGAGCAAGCCAAAGATTTCGCCGCGCGCAAACACCTTGAGCTGAACATCCTGCCCGTCGCTGGTGTGCTCGACAAGCCGCACGCCGCCTAGGGCGACGACGTAGAACGCGCGCGCAGGATCTCCCTGGCGATAGAGAAATTGTCCGCTATCAAGCGCATAGGGAGTAGCGATCCGTTCCAGATCGCGCAGGATAGAGTCATCGAGACTCGACAGCGCCGGAATATCACTGAGATCGACTTTCGGGCGAAGATTCGTCAATGTCATGGTTCCCTATCTCCCAGCAATGCGCGAGATTGTAACATCCATGACAAACGACGCCATCGCACATGACATTCGTCACCCAAGGCACTTGATCTAGATCAATGTCGGCACTATCAGGAACGACTACGCTTACTGCCATCGCTTCACTTCTGGCTGAACAAGGGGCGCGCTCTTGGATAGGAGCATCGAAGGTGTTATGAACAAGCTGCTACTTTTCATCAGATCTCACCCTGCGATCTGGGGCTTAAGCCTGGCGGGGATGATTGGCATCCTCAGCGGGTTGAGCCTCTTCACGTTCAGCTATGCCAGAGGGACCTCATACTTCTCGGATGACCCACAAGCGTGCATGAACTGTCATGTCATGCGCGACCAGTTTAGCGCCTGGGAACGCTCCAGCCACGCGAACGTCGCCACCTGCAATGACTGCCACACCCCGCACACCTTTCTGGAAAAGTGGATCATCAAGGCGCTGAACGGCTTTAACCACAGCGTTGCATTCACGCTCGACAACTTCCAGGAGCCGATCCGAATCCATCAGTTGAACGCCGAAGTCGCCCAGGAGAACTGCCTGTACTGCCACCAAGCGTTGGTAGACCAGATCTATGACCCACACGGCGATCCGACGACGCAGTGTGTATCCTGTCATGGCAGTGTCGGGCACCGAACACGCGATTAACATAGCAACCCTAGAAGAGGAGAACCATGAAGCAAAACGGATTTCCGAAACGTGCCATACTCTACGCTCTGGTCTTTGGCGGCGCTGTTCTGCTGACGATCGGGGTCGCTTTGCTGCTGCTCAATATCAACGAGCGGCAGCAGGAAGCGCGTCAATATCCTTTACAGATCGTCGAGATTGCTGAAGACGAGATAGACCCGGCAGTCTGGGGGCTGAACTTCCCGCTTCACTATGACCGCTTCATGATGACGCAAACAGACTATGGCGAGACGCCTTACGGGGGCTCGACCGCCTACAGCAAGCTGGAACGCTACCCGGCGATGGTCACGCTGTGGGCAAATATGCCGTTCAGTGTTGACCACAACGAAGAACGTGGTCACTTCTATGCCGCCATTGACCAGATAGAAACCGAGCGCGTAGTGGTCGCCAATCAACCAGGTGCCTGCATCAACTGCCACGCTGCCGAGGCACCGCAGATGATTGCCGACATGGGCTGGGAGACCTTCAACCGCACGCCCTTCAACGACCTGAGTGATCAACTGCATTTCGGTTCGTCCTGCTCAGACTGCCATGAACCCAACACGATGCAGCTACGAATCACGCGCCCAGCGCTGGTTAACGCACTCGAACAGCGTGGAATCGACGTCACACAAGCCACACGCCAGGAAATGCGCACGTATGTCTGTGCCCAGTGTCATGTCGAGTATTACTTTCTGGGTGAAGACCGCACATTGACCTTCCCGTGGAGCCAGGGGTATACGATCGACAATATCGAGGATCACTATGACACCTATGGCTTCCGCGACTTCGTCCATGCCGAGACGGGCGCGCAGATGATCAAGATTCAGCATCCGGAGTTCGAGATGTGGACGACGAGCCTGCATGCGCGTTCTGGCGTTTCATGCGCGGACTGCCACATGCCCTACATGCGCGAGGGCGGCATCAAGATTTCTGACCACTGGATACGCAGCCCGCTGACCAACCTGACCAACGCCTGCCAGACCTGCCACAACATTCCAGAAGAAGATTTAGAGGCGCGTATCCTGACCATCCAGGGGACGACCGCAGGCTTACTGCGGAGTACAGAAGAAGCGCTGCTGGAGACCATCGAGACCATCGTCTCGGCGCGAGAGGCGGGCGCGACCGACGAAGACCTGGGAGAAGCACTCCAGCTCCATCGAGCGGCGCAACTGCGCTGGGATTTCGTATCCTCGGAAAACAGTACCGGGTTCCACAGTCCACAGGAATCCGCGCGCGTGCTCGCCAACGCGCTCGACATGGCGCGGCAGTCACAGATCGCAGCACTTGAAGTGGTCTACCGGCTGCAAGGCGCGCCCGCCGCAGACTCCTAGGCGAGCCATCGAGGCTGGGTCTCGTGCGGGCTGACCGCCGAACCCAGCCCTGATCCGCTGTTCCCGGTGTATCCTTATTGTGTAGGGAAGATGAGCACGATCCCAGTGAACGTCACGCAGAGCGCGGAAAAAGCCATCCATCTTCGGTCGATTGCGCTGCCTGCGCAGCATGGCATCTGGGGTTTCTGGCTGGAGCCATCGCTGGCAGCGCTCATCGCCACTCCATCCTGGGCGGGCTTGTGTCTGGCGCAGGCGGGACTGGCGCTTCTGCTGCTTCATCACCCGCTGACGATGTGGCTGAAAGACCGGCGGCGTGGCAAGACCTATGCGCGGACGGTATGGGCGGGACGCTTCACCGCGTTGTTTGGCGGGGCGGCTGCTATCTTTCTTGTTACAGCCCTTCTCCTCGGAAACACGTCGTTTGTCGCCGCGCTGGGTCTGGCGCTGCCCTTTGCACTGATCCAGGTCTTGCACGAATTGCGCAATCAGGGGCGCAGTCTCGTCGCCGAGGTGAGCGGTGCAGCGGCGCTTGCCGCGCTGGCACCCGCCATCGTCAACGTGGGCGGGGGCACCTTAGCGACCGCGCTGGGCATCTGGACGGTCATCCTCGTGCGTATGCTCGTCTCAATTCCGTACATCCGAACCCGGCTGCTGCTCGAAAAAGGCAAACCGACCCGGACGACACCAGCGCTGGCGCTGCATGTGATTGGCGTGCTGGCGCTGGCGCTGCTCGCTGCGTGGGGACATCTCCCCTGGATGGCGGTCATCGGCGGATTCGTCCTGCTGGCACGCGCGCTCGGCGGTCTTACCTCGCTCAGAAAGGCAGCGCCCGCGCGCATCCTCGGCTTCCGCGAAATTGCGTATGGGATTGCAGTGGCTGTGCTGGCGGGGGTTGGGTTCAGGCTGTAGCGAGGGAGGACGTGCTGTAGAACTCTCTTTGTATCCTTTACCCACCGTTCCTTCGGAAGTTTCCAAGCGCTTCAGCTCCACCACAAGCCATACGAATTGTGCCATCTTGCGTCTCTACTGCATGATAGCCTAGCTCCACCCCTCCACGACAAGCTACGCATCGCGGAGGACGGTGTGCGTGCCGGTCGGAACGCTGCGCGCAAGCGAGCGGTACGGTGTCGTGCGGACGGACGATCTACATGTGGATGAGGCAGCAACGTTAAGAGAAATTCGCTGCCTCAACATCCAGAACTTGTGTTACCATCGACCTAAAGTGGGTTTTCCTATGTGTTTGTAAGGGCATGATGCATCCTGCCCCTACAGCAAATCACGCGACTTCCTAGGGGCAGGGCACATCCTGTCCGCGCAATCCTGGTTTCCGCGACCTGCTTCAGCGTTCTTTGCGTTCAGTTTATGGCTCAGTGCCATTAACATGCCCGTTCTTTGTTCTTTTTGAGGATAAAATGCGCCCTTCAAAGTTGTCGCGTAGTGTTTTCGTGCTTTTTCTTATGCTCCTAACAGTTTTTTCCGTGCGCGGTCAGGAAAATTCACCGCAAATCGATGCGACATTACAAGATCAGCTTCTTGTAGATAGAGATGGGGATGGACGTGCAGATGCCGGGGATACCCTGCGCTACACGCTCGAAATCACCAACTGTGGAATCGTGCCCGCCGAAAACGTGCAGGTCACAGGGCAATTGGACCCTAACACGCAGGCTGTCCCCAACTCTGTCCAGGTGGCTGTGCCCCAACCTGCGACCACCTGCCCCCCGCAAGCCAGCCCCACCAGCAGTACACCCGTCACGACGCCTGTTGGGATTGCACCTGCGGTTCAAAGCTCCACGCCTGCCAATGGCGAAGCAGAAGTCGCCCCGAATGCCAGTATCACGCTGCAATTCAGCAGAACCGTGAATGTCACCGGGGACTGGTTTCAAATCGTCTGTAGTGTGAGCGGGATTTTCAACATCAGCTCCGGCAATGTGACGGTCACGGGCGACGGCATTAATTTCACGCTCGATCCGAATGTTGATCTACAGGTTGGCGAAAACTGTACTGTAACGGTCGTCGCGGCGAACGTGACGGATACAGACAGCGATGATCCTCCCGACAATATGGCAGCAGATCATGTCTTTAGCTTTTCGACGGAAACGCCCCCAACCGTTGCGACGACCAATCCAACCAATGGGGCGACTGCCGTTCCCAACGCAGCGGATATTGTCATCACTTTTGACGAGCCTGTGACGCTCAGCGCGGCGTCATTCACGCTGGAATGCCCTGCCGGGACGCCCTTTGCCGGTGGCTTTGCCGTCAGTGGCAGTGGTACGGCAACCGCGACTATCAACCCCACCGGAAGTCTGCCATCAGGGGCAAACTGTCAGGTCGCCGTGATCGCCGCAAATGTCAGCGATGTGGATGCCAATGACCCGCCCGACCTGCTGGATGGCAATGGCGACAATGTCGAGGGGGATGACTACGTCTTCAGCTTCACGACGGATGCGGATGCTGCCCCGACTGTCCAAAACATTACGCCCGCCAATGGGGCTTTAGCGGTTCCGACCAATACAACGCTTGAGATGACCTTCAGCGAATCGGTGAACATTGCAAGTGCGGCGGCATTTTCTCTGGAATGCCCGTCAAGCACGCCTATCGGTTTTACCGTCACCACGCCCGCGGTCCTGCCTGCCTCGGCAGCGAATTACGTCATCACTCCCGCCGGAGCATTACCGGATGCCACAACCTGTACAGTGACCGTATTCGCTGCTCAGGCGGTCGATACAGATACCGACGATCCGCCGGACACGATGGCGGCGGACTTTATTTCGACTTTCACGACCGAAGCGCCGCCGAACGTGACGACGACGAACCCTGCGAATGGAGCATCAGGCATTGCCACCGGCAGCAACATCGTGATCGACTTTAACGAGCCGGTGGATGTCACTACCAGTTCATTTACGATTGAATGTCCGGTAGGGGGAACCAGCTACACCTATGCCATTTCAGGCTCCGGCACGAGCAGTATCACACTTGATCCCGACACCAATCTTTTAGCGAATCAAACATGTACCGTGACGGTGATCGCAGCGCAGGTGAGCGATACTGATCTGATTGACCCACCACAAAACATGGCAGCGAACATTGTCTTTAGCTTCGGTACAGTCGTGGATCTGGCACCCCTGGTTGACCAGCCGAGTATCGTACCTGCCTCAACCAGCACCGGAGCAAACTCCGCCAGCCTGGATAACCCGGTTTCTACCGCGCCGACACTGACAATTCCCTTCAGCGAAGCGGTAGACGCGGCAGCGGGCGCGTTCACTCTGGTCTGCAACGCCGCACCCGTGACGATCGGCACGTCACCCGCGCTGCCTGCGCTGGGGCAGACGAGCATTGCCGTCTCGCCGACGAGCGTCCTTGCCGAAGGCGCGAACTGTGTATTGACCGTCGTCGCTACCAATATCAGTGACGGCGATGGCGATGACCCGCCCAATGAGATGGTGGCGAATTTTACCCTCAGCTTCTCGGTCGATACTGCGCCTGCCGAAATCCTGACCGAAACGGAAGTGGGCGGCGTTTTCCAGAATGTGACGGGCGCGGGCGCGTCAAATGTCGATCTGGATAGCAATATTCAGCTCGTGTTCAATGAAGCGGTCTCCATCACGTTCCCCGCCAATGGGCTGCAATGCCCTGCCGGAAACAACATTCCCGTGACGGTGACCACCAATAACGCGGCGACGATTGTCCTCAATCCTGATGTCACGCTGCCGCTCAACACGAGCTGCGCCCTGAACATCCCGGCTGCCAACATCAGCGATGTTGATACCTCAGACGTGCCCGATACACCGCTTGCCGCCGTTGCGCACAGCTTCACAACTGTCGATGATGATGCGCCGACCGTCACGACGAATCCGGCTGCCGGAGGGGGTAATGTGGCGGTGAACAGCAACATCACCGTCACTTTCAACGAGCCAGCCACTCTGACAGGAGCGTGGTTTGACCTGACATGCAGCGTGAGTGGTAATCGTGTAAGCACAGGCGAACTTACTGGCACAGGCATCACCATCATCGAAAACACCCCCGATTTGGTTTATACGATTGACCCTACGGTGGATTTGGCGGCGGGCGACATTTGTACCCTCACGATAGACTCTGCCAACGTAGTCGATAACGACCCCATTGACCCGCCCAACGAGCTTGATGGCGATTTCAGCGTGGATGTGACAGATGGCGATGCGGACGATTATGTGGCGACCTTCAGCACCGCCGATACGCCGCCGCGGGTCGATACGGCAACCAGCACGCCCGCGAATGGCGCTGTCGTTCCCAGCAACCAGGTTGTGACGCTCAATTTCACCGAAATGGTGGATATTGCTGCGGGAGCGATCAGCTTTATCTGCGATGCAAGCCCTGTGGCGTTTACGCCTGCCTTGCCACAAAGTAACGTCACCACAATTGCGCTCACACCAGCCGCGGCGCTACCGCTTGGGGCGAGCTGTACCCTTACACTGACCTCAAGCCTGATCACCGATGATGATACTGTTGATCCACCCCATGAATTGGATGGCAATGGCAGTAACGATATTGTGGATGGAGATGCTGATAACTTCGTCCTCGCGTTCACCGTGCAACCGCCAGCGGCGAACAATGATGCATATACCATCACCCCTCAATTTACGTATGCCAGCGGCGCAGCAGCCTTGAGCGTGCGCAATAATGATGTGCCAGCAGCGGTGAGCATCACAGGTTTTGGGGCAACACTCGGCGCTGCGAACGGGACAGTTCCGAACGGGACGAACGCTGTTACCGCGAGCGGCGCGGGCGGGCGCGTGGTGATGAACGCCGACGGGACTTTTGTCTTCTATCCCGATGCTGGCGACACGACGGCAGCAGGGACGGCGACATTCTTCTATACCGTGACAGGCGGGGATACCGCGGAGGTCACCCTGACGTTTGACGCGCAGGAATCCGTCTGGTTCGTCGATAACACGCCCGCAGGAACGGCTGTCTGCACGGGCACGAACGAGGGCACACAGGCTTGCCCCACCGCCGACCTCGCGACAGTTGCAGCGCTCGATACCGCTAATGATACGATCTTTGTCGCCAGCGGCAGCTATACCTGCGGTATCACGTTGGCGGTGAACGAACGGCTGATCGGCGATGGTTCGAGCGGCTCTCTTCAGACTCGCAGCGGCGTGACGCCGGTTGCGGGCAGTAATTTTGATCCCTACCCGACATTTAGCGGCACAGACCCCGTATTGACCAGCGCTGCTGCGGACTGCATCACGCTCGCCACAGGCAATACGATTAATGGCGTCACCATCGGGAATACCGGTCTGTTTGCAGGCATTATCGGGACAAGCTACGGAACCGCAACGATTGGCGAAAGCACCATCAACGGCAACGGGCAAATCCTGAACCTGGATACGGGAACGGTGAACGCGAGCTTTGATAGTCTAAGTTCGAGTTCCTCCGATAACAGTTTTGCCGCTTTGCGAGTTGCCAATTCCGTGGTCAATCTGACTTCGACGGGCGGCACGACAATTAGCAATCCCGCAACAGGCGTTGAGGCTATCCTGCTCATTTCGAATTCAGGCGCAGGCTTCAACCTGGGCGCAACGAGCGTGACCAAATCGACGGCGGGGCGCGGTGTGGTCTTGGGAAATGGTGCCATTCAATCTGCGCCTGTCACCTTCGCTTCACTGGCAGTCTCTACGAGTGCTGGCACCGCACTGGAGACCAATCGCCAAACGGGAACGGTGACCGTCAGCACGAATACCGGCAGCGTAAGCGCCGTTGGTGGCGCTGCCATCAACGTGATCAACGCAGTCGGGAACACGACGCCGCTGGCGCTCAACCTTGGCGCGCTCACGGCGAACAATAGTTCTCTGGCAACGTCGTGTCTGGCAGGGACGAGTCCTGCGGGGCTTTGTGTTACCGGCGGCACAGGCACGATGACTGCCTCAAGCATGACCGTCACGACAGGCACCAATCGTTATGGCGTTCGCATCAACAATTCGAGCGCTGCGTTTACCTTCGCCACCGTTTCTATCTCCGGTATGGCGGGCACGAGCGCCGAAACCGACACCAACGTCGATGGCTATCCTGATACCACGACGAGCGATGGCGATGGCGTTTTCCTGAGCAGCAATACCGGCAGCTTCACCATCAACGGCGGCACCATCCAGAACACGACCAGCTCGGGCGCGGATAATGTCGATATTCGCGCCAGCAGCAATGTCGTCATCAACAACACCACGCTTTCGAACGCGGGCAAGAGCAACGTTCAAGCCATCAATATGACAGGCACAGGGTCGTTCAACAATGGCACGGTGACGGGCGCAGGGGTCGCCAACACGGCTGATGCCTTCTACTTCCGCGCCAATACGGGCACGCTGACCCTGTTCGATATGGATAACATCACCTGCACGATGTCGGCAGCGATCAATGCGGAAGACTGCGTGGAGTACACCACCGAAGGAACCCACACGGGCACCTTAGACATTGATGGAGATGGCTTAGGGGCTTTAGGCAACTTCCGAGCCAATCAGAACGTGGTCGAAGCCATTGCGCTTGGAAGCTCCAACCTCACGCTGAACATGAACGACGTGCAAGCCTCACCTGTTGGGGTAGGCTTAGGCGGCATGACACTGGCTTCCGCAAGCAACGCGACGCTCATCTTCCGTGTTCAGAACAACTTCTTTACCAATGTGGCGAGCGGCTTACCGGCGACCAATGACGGAATAATCCGCATCATTCCCCAGGATGCGGGTTCGACTCTGCGCGGGCGTTTTGAGGGTAATAGTGTTGATATTGCGGCAGGGGTCTCGCGCAGTAGTGTGCGGGTTATTCCGCTCAATACGTTGAACGTTTTAGAGCTGTATATCAACAACAACACCCTGGAGGCAAGCGGCACGCAGCCCGCTATCCTCTTCCGCACAGACGGTACGGCACTGAACGCCCCTGCCTTGAGCAATGCACATATCTTCATGCAAGGCAATAGCATCACCAGTCAGGGAACCGATTTCAATGCACGCGGTATTGAAATTCAAATCCGCGACCAGGCGGGTAGCAACAATATCCGATTTGACATTCGCAACAACAATATCAATACGACTGGCGGGAGTGCCGCAACTGCTATTCGTATCCGAATGCAGTCGAACGCGATCAATACCCATACAACGGTCGTCAATAACACGCTCAACAGTGGCGCAAACCCCGAATTTGTGGCGGACGTGACCGATGCAGCGAACAATTTCTGCCTTACATTAAGCGGGCACACTGCAGGGGAATTCAACTTGTCCCGGGTCGCGGGACTCTTCAGTTTCTTCAATGGCGGGAACGCGGGTGCGGCGATCACCCAGGCGGGAACCATTACGGCAGTGGGAACCTCCTGCATATTGCCCATATCATCAGGTCTTGTCTATGAACCCGGCGCGGGCGAAAGCATCGCCAGCGTGCCCCTGCCACAGGATGATGGCGCTCTTGTGCTTGGCTTGCTGGGAGACGCTCTGGGCTTTGGCGCGCAACCAGCCTATGCACAGGGCGGCAGCTTCAACATTCCGCTGGGTCCCGTCAACGTCGGAACTATCCCGGCAGGGAGCAGAGTCACCGTCACGTTCGATGTGGTGGTGAACGCGGTGATCCCCAGTGGGACCAACCAAGTTTCGCTGCAAGCGACCATTTCTGGCTCAAACTTTGCCAGCGTCCTTTCAGACGACCCTGCGACCCCTGTGGACAGAGATGCCACGCTCACCCCGCTCGACTCGCTGCAGGCGGTGGATGGACTGCCGCAAACTGGGGAAAGCCCCTGGTGGCAGAGCTTCGTCATCTGGGGCTTGCGGTTCGCCGTCTTCGCCTTGGTCGTGATAGGGCTAATCGCCCTGCGACGGCTCGCGCTTCGTCGCGGTCGATCAGTCAGCATCTCATTGAAGTGATTTATTCTCCTCTTCATCTCTAGAGGTTGAGGGCATTCGCAGAACACGAACGCCCTCAGCCTCTCACGGAATGCGCGCTTGGACTTTAGATGACGATCCCAGCATCGCGGATGACGGTGTGCGTCCCGGTCGTCGCGGAGGCTGCGCTCGACCGCGCTATTGGCGAGAGCGCTTTCCATCTTGATCATTTCTTGATACCCCAACGCCACATTCTGACGCCTTCCTGACCTCGCTCCTGCGATAATCACTGCATCTGAAAACCTGCATTTGAGGCTGTGCCGCATCATGAGTCTCGAACTTGTCATCGCCGGGTTGATCGCCCTGCTGCTCCTTGTCTATCTCATCTACTCGATGCTCTATCCCGAAAGGTTCTAACCGATGACTCCGTTGGAACTGCTGCAAATCGTCATCTTCTTCGGCGTGCTCATCGTCCTCACGCCGCTGCTCGGCGGTTTCATGGCGCATGTCTTTGCGGGCGAACGAACGCTGCTCACGCCCGTCCTGCGCCCTGTAGAAGGCATCATCTACCGCCTGTCTGGTGTAAATGCAACGGAGGAGCAGGATTGGCACGGATATGCCATCGCGCTGATCGCCTTCAATGTCCTCGGCTTCCTGGTCGTCTTTCTGCTCCAGTTGGCGCAGGGGGCGCTGCCGCTGAACCCGGCGGGCTTGGCGAGCGTCGAACCAGCGCTGGCATTCAATACCGCGACCAGCTTCATGACCAACACCAACTGGCAGTCCTACGCGGGCGAAACGACCATGAGCTACGCGACGCAGATGCTGGGGCTGGCGGTGCAGAACTTCGTCAGCGCAGCGACGGGCATCGCCGTCGTCATCGCACTCACGCGCGGGCTGGCGCGCCGAACCGCGCATACCCTCGGCAATTTCTGGGTCGATCTGGTGCGAGCGACGTTGTATGTGCTGCTGCCGGTGTCGCTGATCCTGGCGCTATTGCTCGTGTCGCAGGGTGTCGTCCAGAACTTCAACGCTTATACCGAGGCGACGACGCTCATGGGCGAGACCCAGGTCTTGCCGCAGGGACCCGCCGCCTCGCAGATCGCCATTAAGCAGTTGGGTTCCAACGGCGGCGGCTTCTTCAACGTCAACAGCGCACACCCCTTCGAGAATCCGACACCCCTGAGCAACTTCCTGCAAATGCTCTCACTGCTGCTGATCGCCGCCGCGCTCACCAACACCTATGGGCGCATGATCGGCTCGCAGCGTCAGGGGTGGGTGATCTTTGGTGCGATGCTCACCCTGCTTGCTGCCGGGCTGTCGCTCATGCTGGTCTCTGAATACAGCGCCAATCCCATGTTCGGTATTGCAGGCGTGATGGAAGGCAAGGAAGTTCGCTTTGGCATCACCAACAGCATCCTGTGGGGCGCGGCGACCACTGCCGCCTCGAACGGTTCGGTCAACGCCATGCACAGCAGCTTCACGCCGCTGGCGGGCGGCATCGCCATGCTCAACATGCTGCTGGGAGAGATCATCTTCGGCGGCGTGGGCGCGGGCTTGTACGGCATGCTGATCTTCGTCATCCTGACGGTCTTCATCGCCGGTCTGATGGTCGGGCGCACGCCGGAATACCTGGGCAAAAAGATCGAAGCGCGCGAAATCCAGATGGCAATCGTCGCTATTCTGCTGCCGAGCGCCGCTGTTCTGCTGATGACCGCGTTCGCCTCCGTCACAGAGGCGGGTCTGAGCAACCGCGCCAACGCGGGACCGCACGGCTTCAGCGAAATTCTCTACGCCTTCGCGTCCGCATCGAATAACAACGGAAGCGCGTTTGCCGGGCTGAACGCCAATACACCGTTCTACAACGTGTTACTCGGCATCGCCATGTGGATCGGGCGCTTCGGCGTCATCGTGCCGGTGCTGGCGATTGCGGGCAGCATGGTTGGCAAGAAGACCGCGCCGCCTTCCCCCGGCACCTTCCCGACCGATGGTGCCGTCTTCGCTGGTCTGCTGATTGCCGTCATCCTGATCGTCGGCGCACTGACGTTTTTCCCGGCGCTTACGCTGGGTCCCATTGTCGAACATCTGCTCATGGCTGCCGGGCGTAGCTTCTAGAGGTGAATCATGTCGAAAACATCCACTGCTCGCCCGCTGTTCGAGTCATCCATTGTCCGCCGCGCCCTGTTCGATGCGCTGCGTAAGCTGAACCCGCTTCAGCAGCTCAAGAACCCGGTCATGTTTGTCGTCGAAGTCGGTGCGTTCATGACCAGCGCCATCCTCCTCCGCGACCTGCTGACGGGCGGCGGAACAGAATTCGGCTTTAATCTGCAAATCACGCTCTGGCTGTGGTTCACCGTGCTGTTCGCTAACTTTGCCGAGGCGATGGCGGAAGGGCGCGGCAAAGCACAGGCGGACAGCCTGCGCAAAGCGCGCAAGGAGATGACCGCCCGTAAGCTGACGGGCGACCGCGAGGAGCGCGTCGCGGCATCACAACTTCGACTGGGCGATTTGGTTGTGTGCGAGGTGGGCGATCAAATCCCTGGCGATGGCGAAGTCGTCGAGGGCATCGCCAGCGTCGATGAGAGTGCCATTACGGGCGAATCCGCGCCCGTCATCCGCGAGAGCGGAGGTGACCGCAGCGCCGTGACAGGCGGCACGCGCGTCCTGAGCGACCGGATCGTTATCAAGATCACATCCGAGCCGGGCAGCACGTTTCTCGACCGCATGATCGCGCTGGTCGAAGGGGCGAAGCGGCAGAAGACGCCGAACGAGATCGCGCTGACCATCCTGCTCTCTGGCTTGACCATCATCTTCCTGCTGGCGGTCGTGACGCTGCGCGCCTTCACTGCTTACGGCGAAAACGAAAGCGGCATCGCGCAGACGACGGCGACGCTGCCCGTACTGGTGGCACTCCTGGTCTGCCTGATCCCTACGACCATCGGTGGCTTGCTGAGTGCGATTGGCATCAGCGGGATGGATCGCATGATCCAGCGTAATGTGCTGGCGACCAGCGGGCGCGCCGTCGAAGCAGCGGGCGACATCGACGTGCTGCTGCTCGACAAGACGGGAACGATCACGCTCGGCAACCGCATGGCGACTGCCTTTCATCCCGCACCGGGCATCGCGCCGGATCGCCTGGCGGATGCGGCGCAGCTTTCCTCGCTGGCGGATGAAACGCCAGAAGGACGCTCGATTGTCGTGCTGGCGAAAGAGAAGTTTGGACTGCGCGGACGCGAGATCGCCGACCTCAAGGCGGAGTTCATCCCCTTCACCGCGCAGACGCGTATGAGCGGTGTCGATTTCCATGCCCATGATGGACACCAACCGCGAAGCATTCGCAAAGGCGCGGCGGACGCTGTACGCCAGCATGTTCAAACAGTCGGCGGTGCCTACCCGGCAGACGTCAAGACCATCGTCGATGGCATCGCCAAGAACGGCGGCACGCCGCTCGTCGTAGCCGAGAACAAAGATGTGCTTGGCGTGATTGAACTCAAAGACATCGTGAAAGGTGGCATCAAGGAGCGCTTCTCGCAGCTTCGCACGATGGGCATCCGCACCGTCATGATCACGGGTGATAACCCACTGACCGCCGCTGCCATCGCCGCCGAAGCAGGCGTGGACGACTTTATGGCGCAGGCGACCCCGGAAGACAAACTCAAGCGCATCCGCAAAGAGCAGAGCGATGGGCATCTGGTCGCCATGACGGGCGACGGTACCAACGACGCGCCCGCGCTGGCGCAGGCGGATGTCGGCGTGGCGATGAATACCGGGACGCAGGCGGCGCGCGAGGCGGGTAACATGGTCGATCTCGACAGCGACCCGACCAAACTGATCGAAGTGGTCGAAATTGGCAAGCAGCTCCTGATGACACGTGGCGCGCTGACGACCTTCAGCATCGCCAACGATGTCGCCAAGTACTTCGCCATTCTGCCCGCGCTGTTCGGGGCGCTCTACGCAACGAATGCAGGCGAGCCGGGACCTTTGGCGGCGCTCAACATCATGGCGTTGCACTCCCCACAGAGCGCCATCCTCAGCGCGACCATCTTCAATGCGCTGATCATCGTCGCGCTGATCCCGCTGGCACTGCGCGGCGTCTCGTACAAGCCGATGGCGGCGGCGCAGGTCTTGCAGCGTAACCTGGTGATCTACGGCGTGGGTGGGTTGATTGTGCCGTTCGTCGGCATCAAGATTATCGACGTGATTATCGCGGCGATTGGGTTGGCATAACAGTGTGCGCAGTCCTGTAAAGGTTGAACCTCATGAAATCGATCTTCATCGCTCTGCGAATGCTCGTCGTCCTGACGATCCTCACGGGCGTAATCTATCCACTGGTCGTCACATTAGCGGCGCAGGCGGTCTTTCCGGCACAGGCAAACGGCAGCCTGGAGACGCGCGACGGCGTAGTCGTCGGCTCCTCGCTCATCGGGCAGAATATGAATGGCGACCCAAGCTACTTCTGGTCGCGCCCGTCTGCTATAGGCTACAGCCCGCTGCCCTCCAGCGGCAGCAACCTGGGACCGACCAGTGCGACGCTGGCACAAACGGTCGCAGAGCGTGCCGCCGCCTTCCGCGAGGCGAACGCGCTGCCGGAAGATGCTGTTGTGCCCACCGAGATGCTCTTCGCATCCGGCAGCGGGCTAGATCCTCACATCTCGCCGGAAGCAGCGCGCTTGCAGGTGGAGCGCGTCGCGGCGGCGCGCGGGCTGGCGGTCGAACAGGTTAATGCACTGGTCGATGCTGCCATCGAAGCGCCACAGTTTGTTTTCCTCGGTCAGCCGCGCGTCAATGTCCTCCTGCTCAACCTGGCGTTGGACGAGGCGGCGAACGGGTAAAATGATATGGATGTTGGGGCGACTCCATGGGTCGCCCCAACGGAACGCTGAGAATGAGGTAATGCCATGAGTGAAAATCGCCCTGATCCCGATGCGTTGCTCGCCGCGATTCAGGATCAGGAACAGCGGCAGGGGCGCGGAAAACTCAAGGTCTTCTTCGGCATGGCGGCAGGTGTTGGCAAGACCTACGCCATGCTCGACGCGGCACATGCTCGCAAATCCGAAGGCGTCGATGTCGTCGTGGGTTATGTCGAAACGCACAAGCGCGCGGAGACCGATGCGCTGCTGGAAGGGCTGGAGATCATCCCGCGGCAGAAGGTCGAGTATCGCGGCACGACCATGGAGGAGATGGATCTCGACGCGATCCTGGCGCGTCGCCCGCTGCTCGTGCTGGTGGATGAGCTGGCGCACACCAATGTCCCTGGTACTCGCCACCCCAAACGCTATCAGGATGTCATAGAACTGCTCGACGCCGGAATCAACGTCTACACGACCATCAACGTGCAGCATTTCGAAAGCCGCGCCGACACGGTGAAGCAGATCACAGGCATCACCGTCCATGAGACCGTGCCGGACTCGATCATCGACCTGGCAGACGAGATCGAGCTGATCGACCTCTCTCCAGAAGACCTGCGCAGGCGCTTGGCAGAGGGCAAGGTCTACGTGCCCGACAAGGTCGAGACGGCGGCGAACAACTTCTTTCGCGTGGGCAACCTGACGGCGCTGCGCGAGATGGCGCTGCGCCTGACTGCCGAGCGGGTCGATCACCAGCTTCAGAATTACATGCAGATCAAGCGCATCGCTGGTCCCTGGAAGTCCGGCGAGCGGCTTTTGGTCGCCGTCGGTCCCAGCCCATTCTCTGAGCAGCTCATCCGCTGGACGCGGCGCATGGCGTATAACCTGGAGGCGGACTGGCTGGCGGTTTACGTCGAAACCTCACGCGCGCTGACCGCAGACCAGCGCGCCACCCTGACCCGCAATCTCGAGCTGGCGCGCGACCTGGGTGCGGAAGTGGTCACGACAGCGGGCGATGACATCCCCGGAACGCTTCTGAATATTGCCCGCCAGCGTAACGTTGCGCAGGTTGTGATGGGCAAGCCCGTCCATTCGCCCCTGCGCGACGCCCTACGTGGCGGGTCGCCGGTCGACAAGGTCGTGCGTGCCAGCGGCAATATTGATGTCTTCGTGGTGACGGGCAATCCTGCACCCACCAGTACACCGCTGTTCAAACTGGATACGCGCCAAACCTCCAACCTGAGTCAGTACGGCATTGCGCTGCTCGCGATGATTGCGTTAACCGTATTCGAACTGTTTCTGGTCGATCTGGCAAGTTACCAATTGTTTGGGCTACTGGACTTGCTGGTCGTGCTCATCGTAGCGGTTTATCTGGGGCGTGGTCCAGCCATCCTCGCGGCGGGTGTGAGCGCGCTCGCCTGGAATTTCCTGTTTATTGAGCCGCGTTTCACCTTTCAGATATCGCAGGCGCAGGATGTGCTGCTGCTGGTGCTGTACTTTGCGATTGCGCTGTTCGCGGGCAACCTGACCGCGCGCATTCGCACCCAGGAACGGCAGGCGCGTGCAAACGCTGAACGTACGATGGCGTTGTACACACTGGCGCATGAAATTGCATCAGCAGTTGACATGGACGATGTGCTGCGCAGTGCTGTCGCCCAGATTGGGCGCATCTTCAATGGCGATGTCGCGATCCTGTTGGCACAGGATGGGGCGCTGAACCAGACGCCCCACCCGTGCAGCAGCCTGGCGATGGATGAGCGCGAACTGGGCGCAGCGCAGTGGGCATTCGAGAACGAGCGTTCCGCCGGGCGGCACACCGATACGCTGCCGTCCGCCGCCGGGCGCTACATTCCGCTGCGCACGTCGGCGGGCAGCGTCGGGGTTCTGGGGCTGCGCCTGCGCGAGGACGAGCGACTGACCTTTGACCAGGAAGCGCTGCTGGAGACCTTCACCAATCAGGTTGCGCTCGTGATCGAGCGCGAGCTGCTCGATCAGGCGGCGGAGCAGGCGGCGATGCTGCGCGAGAGCGAGCGGCTGTACACTGCGCTGCTCAATTCGATCTCGCATGAGCTGCGCACCCCCATCGCCACGATTGGGGGTGCGGCGAGCGGCTTGCTCAACCCGGCGACCGCGAGCGACAGCACCAACCGAACGGCACTGGTGCAGGACATCCAAATTGCCGCCGAACGCTTGAATCGCCTGGTCGAAAACCTGCTCGATATGTCGCGGCTGGAAAGTGGGCGTCTGACGCTCAAGCGTGAGTGGTGCGATGTCTGCGATCTGTTCGGCGCAGCCGTGCAGCGCATGGTTGGCGCACTGGGCGAGCGCCCCCTTCAGATCGACTGCCCGCCCGACCTGCCGCTGGTGCAGATGGATTTTGTCCTCGTCGAGCAGGTGATCGTCAACCTGCTTGATAACATTCGGAACTATACCCCGCCAACAACACGGGTTGATTTGAGGGCAGAAGTCGCCGATGGCGATCTGTTGATCCGTGTTATGGATGATGGACCAGGAATTCCCAACGCCGAACTTGAGCGCATCTTTGAGAAGTTTCATCGGATTCCCGGCACCCCCACCGGTGGCACCGGGTTGGGCTTGTCGATCAGTCGTGGCTTGGTCGAAGCGCACGGCGGCAAGCTGACCGCCGAAAACCGCGTTCCGAACGGAGCCAGCTTCGTCATCCGGCTGCCGATGGGCGCGGCACCGCCCCCTGTCAAGGAGGCTGCCTTGTGAGCGAAGGCGTTCATGTCCTGGTCATCGACGACGAAGCGCAGATTCGCCGCTTCCTGCGCATCAGCCTGGAAGCGAGCGGCTATCACGTCCTGGAGGCGCTGACGGGCGGCGAAGGCATCACACGCGCTGCCCAACATCGCCCAGATATCATTATTCTTGATCTGGGGCTGCCGGATCTGGACGGGCTGGAGGTGCTGCGCCGCCTGCGCGAATGGACGGCGACACCCGTCATCATCCTGTCGGTGCGCGATGACGACCAGGGCAAGGTTGCGGCACTCGATGCCGGGGCGGACGATTATCTGACCAAGCCCTTCAGCACCGATGAGCTGCTGGCGCGTATCCGGGTGGCGCTGCGCCATGCACGCCCGGAGGCGCAGGACTCGACGTTTCGCGTGGATGAGCTGGAGGTTGATTTCTCACGGCGCACGGTGACACTACGCGGCGAGGGGGTTAAGCTGACCCCGACGGAGTATGCGCTGCTGCGACTGATGATCCAGCACGCGGGCAAGGTGCTCACGCATCAGCAGATTTTGCGTGCCGTGTGGGGTCCGGAATACGTGAACGAGACCCATTACCTGCGCGTCTACTTTGCGCAGCTTCGTCAAAAGCTGGAGGACAACCCCGCGCTGCCAAAGCGGTTGATTACGGAACCAGGGGTTGGGTATCGATTGAGGGTGGAAATCACCTAGATGACCCATTGCAAGTCAAAACGAATCTGGGAAAGAAAGGCTCTTTCCCAGATTCTCTACCTTACCAGCCGCGCACGGCGATCTTCTCGCCCTCAGGCATATGGCTGACGCTGATGCCGACCATTGTAGTGCCTGACCAGGTTCAAGGGCGAAGCCCCTCAAGAACCTGGAGACGAGGCATTGAACGACCAAACCAATCCACTTTCGCAAATTAGACCGCTCACCCAGGAAGAACGCCAGCTCGCCTACGCCGCCGCACAGGAGGCGGTCAATCGCGCCGTCGGCGAGCGCCCGCAGCGGGAACTGTTCAACCAGTATGCTGCGCTGCGCTTCCCACCCCGTGTGACCAAGCTCATCACCGCGCTGTGCATTTTGCTGCTGTTAGCAGCGTTTACGCCATCCGCGATCCGGCTCTACGTCATCGGCTCGGAGACCTTCGGCGCAGCCGTGCCGGACGCGCGGGCAGCGGTCGCAGTTGGAATCGCTACCGTGCTGACCGCCGAGATCGGACAGGTGGTGTTCTCGCTGGCGCTGGCGACGCTCGGGACAACACGGAGCGCGCGCCGTCTGCTCTACATCAGCATGGGGATCGCTACTGCTATCGCGCTTGTCGGCAATGTGCAGGTCGCCCTGCCCGGTCATATGCACAGCCCGTTTGCCTGGCTGGAAGCCATCGCCCCACCCCTGATGGTTCTCAGCACTGCTTACGTCCTCAAGGAACAGATGCTGGTCGCCATTGAGCAGCGTCATGCCAACGAGCGCGCTTATCAGGATGCGATCAATAGCTGGCAGCGCGCGGCACTCAACCCGGAGAACCATCCGCGCTGGATGCAGTTCTACGCCAACGCCCTGCGCGATGCCCTGCGCAAGTCCAACAGCCGCAAGCGCGAGGCGCTGGAAATCCTGACAACCGCCGACTGGCGGGCGCTAGTCTACCGCGAGCTGCAAGCTGACCAGTGGTACGAGCAGCCTGCATTGTCCGGCGAAATGAGTGAGGTTGCGTCGGAGGTCAGCAGCGAACCGCGCCCTTTAGCGCTGTCGCCCAACGGCAATTGTCATCACACAGCCGTGTCAGACAGGCAGTAGGTCGGTGTCTGGTGTGTGGCGAACCGCTGCCGGTATCGGGCTACTACGCTGGGCGCAAGCGATTGTATTGCAGCAACCGCTGTAAGCAGCGGGCAAAGTGGACACGCTGGAAATCGCTGCATACGCATTTCGTGTCAAACACTCTGTTACATCAAGACGGAACTGAAGCATGAGCAAGCCGACCATCATCCCCAACTGGCACTACCAGAAGCCAACCAAAGGCGTCTACCGCTCGCTGCGCAAGCTGCTCCAGTACGTTTCGTACCGCGAGAGTCCCGATCACCGCCCGGTCGATTTGTCCGACCGCTGGACGGACTGCGGCTTGGGTGCAGGCTGGAAAGCGGTGTACGCGGCGGCAGGCGAACAGGCGGGACCGTATGTGCTGGCGCATCACCTGGTCATCGCCCCGGCACCCGACCTGATGGCGCTGATCCCTGAAACGCTGCGCGCTGAAGTTGTGCGCGAAGTCACCGAGCGGACGATTGAGGGCTGGCACGCCGCGCGCGGACTGAACATCCCGGATTACAGCTATGTCCTGCACGACCGGGATACCGATGACGACTATGGCTTGCAGAACCTGCACACGCATGTCTTCGTCGCTGGGACGATTGAGAACGGCCTGGGCGAGCGCGAGTCACACATGACGCATCGCGGGCAGGTCTGCACGGATCGCGGTGGATTGAACCGCGAGGACAACCTGCATCGCATCGCCCGACAGGAGTTTGAGCTGATCCTGGACCGCACCATCGGCAACGAGTGGCGTCTGGCACGCGAAGTAGAGCAGCCGGAAGCGGAGCCAAGCATTGCTGGAGGGCATCATGTTGATCTCGACATTTAGCCCCGTGACCGAACGAGCGCTGCGCGTCGCAGATGCGAGCGGCGCGAAGCCGCTCGCGGGTGTCCCGGCGCGACGAAGTCGTCGTCCGGCAGGCGTTGTAGACGCCGGGACACCCCACCCACTACGCAGTTGGGGTGGCGAGTTTAATAAACTCGCTCCTCATGCGCCGGAGGGGCTTGATGCGCCATCCCTCACGGGATGCCGCCAGCGCCGTCGTCCCAGGGGTCCGCCGTCGCTGAGAAGCATGGCGCGTCATGCCTGAACGCGCCCCTCTCATCCGCCATCGTCCCGATTTCGTCCGATGAAACCAAATACCCGAGGAAGTATGTCTGACAACCGTTCCAACTATACCCGACGCCTGACCGTCCACATTACCGAACCGATGGACGACTGTCTGGAGCAAGTCGCCAGGCAGCGTGACGAGCCGAAAGCCGAGGTCGTGCGCGCCGCGCTGCGCGCCTGGCTCGACGAACAGGAAGACCTGATCGGCAGCCGCAAGCATTTCACCAAGATGTTCGGGCGGCGCGTCGATGCTCTTGAACGCCTGCTGGTCATCACGCTGGGGATCAGCCTGCAAACGCTGCACTTGTTCTACGAGCGCGTGAACAAGAAGCCGTATGAGCTGGGTGACCTGCTCGAAGACATGATCCGCTCTGGCATCGCCGCTGAGGACGGCATCCAGACGTTGATCGAACACGCTGCTCAGTCCAAAACGAAACCGCCAGCTTAAGGGCTGGCGGCACGGTCGGACGAAGTGTCCAGAGATTGTGGTAAATCGAGGATACATCAGTCCGGCTGTGCTGTCCATCACTTTGTACGACACAAAAGAAAGCACAACCATGAATACCGAACACCAACCGCCCATTGTCCGGGCGGCACAATCCGCCACCACCATCGAAGCGGCGCTCACCTATGCCGCGCTCGGCTTGAGCATCCTGCCGCTCAACGGAAAGCGTCCGGCGCTGACGAGTTGGGCAGCGTTGCAGAAGACCGCCGCCACCGCTGAGGTCATCCGCGGTTGGAGCAGCGCCGGGCTGCTCCAGAACGTCGGGCTGATCTGCGGCGCGGTCTCCGGCAATCTCGTCGTCCTCGATCTGGATGGGGCAGCCGGGTATCCCGCCTTCGCCGCGACATTCCCGCACCTGACCGAAACCTTCACCGTCGCGACGGGCGGAGGGGTCGGACAGCATGTCTACTTTTACACAAACCGCCTGCCATCCAGTCTCAAGGCGATGGGGACGCCGATTGGCAACCTCGAACTGTGCGCGGAAGGGCGGCAGGTGGTCGCGCCGCCGAGCGTGCATCCCATCACGAACAACACTTACCGGGTCGAGCAGCCGCTCGACATCCTGCGAGTTGCGCATCTGGATGAACTGGCGGCATGGATCGAGTCGTTCAAACCTCGTGAGGCTGTGCCAGAGTGGAATCCGCCGCGAGTTTCAGCACCGGCAGGGCAAGGCAACCTCAATCCGCGTTTGCTCGATGCCATCCGGGATAACCTGCTCAGTCAGGGTTTCAAGCCGCATGGCGAGTGGCTGCACGGGCGCTGCCTGCACCCGGAACGCCATCGCAATAGCGACCGCAATCCGTCATTCGGGTTCAACGCGATCAGTGGTTACGGGCATTGCTACGTCTGCGGCACGCTGCTGGCGAAGGACATCGCCGCGACCTCGAGTATCGATGTGGCGAGCATTGGTGGTCTGTTCGAGAAGCCTGTGCAGCCGCTTGTCGTCGCAACACGCACTGCAATTCGTCAGCCAGCGCCTCCAAGCGACGAGCCGCCCACAGTCGCAGGGGACTACAAGCTGCCCAACTGGCTGGCGCAATATCTGGAATGGGCGGGCGCGACGGGCAACCAGACGCCGATGGTCTTTCATCAGGCGGCGGGGCTGTGGCTGCTGGCAACCGCCGTCGGGCGCAGGCTGTATGGCGAAGCGCCCTGGGGCGTGAAGCTCTATCCGAACCTGTACCTGATGCTGATCGCCGGGACGACCTTCTACCGCAAATCGACCGCCTACAAGCTGGCAGAAGGCGTGGCGCGGGCGGCGATCCCGCACATGCTCATGCCGACGCCTGGATCGCCGGAGCGCTTCCAGGAGGCGCTGGCGGGGCGGATGCCGGGCAACTACGACAAGCTCGCCCGCGAGCAGCAGGAACGGCTGACGAAAGCGCAGCCGTTCGCCGCCCAACGCGGACTCCTCAAGGACGAGGTCGCCGGACTGTTCGGAGCCATCAACCGCAAGGACTACATGGTCGGCATGAAAGACCTGTTGATGGAACTCTACGACTGTCCCGATTATGTGGACAAAGATACCCAGACCGGGCTGAACATCGTCCAGAATGCGGCGCTCTCGATCCTCGGTGTGACCACGCCCGCCAGCCTATCGTGTGCAGTCAGCGGGGGCGATTGGGACAACGGGCTGCTCATCCGCTTCGCGCTGCTCACGCCTGAACCGGACTACGTTGAACGTCCGGCATCCACCAGCTATCGCGCTGTGCCACAACCGCTTATTGACGATCTGCGCCGTTTGCACGACCGGCTGCCGCAGCCAGAGCCGACCGATTTCGGGCTGGCAGCGCCGGGCGCACTCCGGCTGGAGGTGCAGTGCTGGGCGGAGTGTCAAGCTTATGGCGACTGGCTGCGTAAGCGCTGCGCGCCGAGTGGCGACACCGAACTGGACGAGCGGCTGAAGGGCGTCTATGGGCGGATGCACGTCCAGGCGTTCAAGCTGGCGTCGCTGTTCGCCGCGTTGGACTGGCTGGACACCAACGCTGATACACCGACCGTGAACACTCAACACTGAAGTGCGGGACAAGCCATCGCCGAAGGCTGGCGACAATCGGCGCATCGTCTGCTGGAGCAGCTCGACCGCAGCGGCGAGGCGGTGCAGGAGAAGCGTCAGCAGGATCGACTGCTAAATGCCATCCGCCAGACAGGGCGGCGGGCGTTGGCTTGCGCGACCTGTACCGCAATCTGAACTTTTCGGCGAAGCAAGCGCGTGGGTTGGCGAGCGACCTGGTGCGCGCGGGCTTGATTGAAGAACGGCGGATGGAGCGTGCCGAATGGTTCATCGCCGTCGAGCATATCGGCGATCAGGCGTAATGCACCGACAAAACCGACACACCGACAACCGACGACAGACTGTCGGTATTGTCGGTTGTCGGCAGTGTCAGTTGACTACCGACAAATCAGGAGAACAACTGTGAACCACACCCAACGAGTCGCCCATGTCGCTCGGCAGCGTCGGAGTCTGACCAAAGCGCTGGTGCGCGAGGCAGTTGAACGCTATCTGGAGGCGCTCGCGGAGGAGATCGCTAAGGGTGAATGGGTCGATATTCCCTACATTGGCAAGATACAAGTGATGCGAGAGGAGGGGAAGGGTTATGTGAGTGCCATCATGCCCGATGGCAGGCGCGAGAGAAGGCAGGTGAAGTCACGTTTGCGGACGAAGATGCGACTGTACGCGCGGTTCAGGCGGCGGTGCAAGGAAGTTTAGCTGCGTGCAGCCGCCGACTCGGCGATCTTACGATGCGAGGTCACCCCCTATCCAGCACCAGCAGCAGTACGGTCATCCCACCCTGCGGGCGGGACGACCGAACTACTGCTTTCCCTGCGGGATGCTGGACTGGCTCCCCCTTCGGCATCGTCCCCGGCTCCGTTGAGCGGCTGCGCTCGACCGAGCTGGCCGGTTCCACGCTTTTGCATCAACAGTTGCTACTCATCGTTGCAATAACGAAAATTCATGTTGATCAAGTAGGTGCAACTCAATTCAAAACAAGCCTCAGCGTCACAATCTGAAAAGGCTTCAGATCGACTTGGATACCATTGCTTACCTCCAGCGCAGTCTCGTCTTCTTCAAGAAGGTTCGTGATCCACGCTTGCTTTATTGCAAACGAACTATGGAGGCTTACAGCGCCCCGCCGCCTCTGGCTCTGGTACAAGCGCATTATCACGCCGCGTCGGTCTTCAGCAGCCTTCACCGTCTCGATGACTGCTCCGCCCTCGACACTGAAGAGCGTTACCGCATCGTGCAGCACCGCTTGTCTCTCGCCATCAACGGCGAATACCGGGTCATTGAGCGCATACCCGGCGCGAATGACATTCTGCAGGTCGGTGACAGACTCTGCACGGAGGCTGTAGGCAAACTGATGAACGCCTTGATCGGCATCTGGGTCGGGAAACGTCGGCGCGCGTAGAAGACTCAGGCGCAGTACATTGTCGTGGATGTCGTAGCCATACTTGCAATCGTTGAGGAGCGCGACCGTGTAGTCATCTTCGCGCAGCGCCGCCCATTTCTGCGCAGCGACCTCAAAGCGCGCCCAATCCCAGGATGTATTGCGATGCGTCGGGCGGTCAACCTGTCCCCACTGAATTTCGTAGGTCGCGACAGGTGCCAGCAGATTGACAGGGAAAGCGGCTTTGAGCAAAATGTGCTTTTCTCGCCAGTCGATCTCAGTCGCGAAATCAATCTGATGGCTATCGCACGAGAGTGATATCCGCTGGATGTACTGGCTGTTGAGGATACGTCGCTCGATCTCTATCGTCGCGCGAAGGGGTCCTTGCTCGACAATGCGGATACTGGCGGCAGGATCGGCAAAGTAGCGCTTATCCTCATAGAAGATGTCGATGTCCCAGGCATCCCATTCCAGCGGGCGGTCTTCAAATGCCTGCCAGTGATTTGCCAGCGCGCCTTCCGGCAAAAGCTCGCGCTTCGCCTCTTTGTCGTAAATACGTGTGATGTCACCCGCGACGTTCAGCTCGACACGAAGAAGCCGATTTTCGAGCGCGAGCGCCTCAGCATGAGCCGCAAAGGGGACTTCGTTTCCGGTTCCAGCGATCATATGAAGCGGCTGGAAGGAATAGGGCGCTGCATCCGCCATGAGGAGGGTGCCGTCGCCCGTCTCCTGCGTATAGACATCGCCTTCAAACTGCATCCCTTCCGGCAGCCTGCCCGCCCAAAAAGCCAGCGTGCACTGCGCAAAACCTGTTGGGTTGACCAGCAGGACATCGCCGCCAAAGTGCTTACGCAGCACATCCAGCGCCGCTGCACGCACGTCCTCAGCGAATTGTGTGGCTTCCACATACTGCGCCAATGAGTCCTCATAGACAGGTTGGATACTGCTGCCGGGCAGGATGTCGTGAAACTGATTGAGGCAAACCAGCTCCCAGGCACGTTTTAGTGTCTGATGCGGATACTCAAAGCTCGGATCGAGCTGCGCTGCTGCGACCGCCAGAAACTCGGCGTCATGTTGCAAGAATTCAGCTTTGCGATTGGCACGTTTGTTGCGGCTTTGCGTGGTATACGTGCCGCGATGCAGCTCAAAGTAGAGTTCGCCATTCCAGGTCGGTAGTTTATTGCCGCTTTCATCTTCCAACCGCCGAAAGAAATCGATGACCTTGCCCTGAGTCACACGCGGCAGCCCAGGAAATGAACGCAGCACCAGGGTGTTTTCGTTCATTTCGCGCGTGGGTCCGCCGCCGCCATCGCCATAGCCGTAGCTCATCAGCATGACATGTTGGCGTGCTTTCTCGTGCAGCTTTATCCAGGAGCCCAACGCACTAAAAGCATTCAGATCGGCGTTATAGGTGGCAGTGTTGCGCAGATCGGGTTTGTTGCCTTCCCAGGGGCGGTCGGGCGATGTACTGAAGTGCGCCAACACGCGCGAACCGTCGATGCCTTGCCACCAGAAACTATCATGCGGCAGCTTGTTGTACTGACTCTGCTCCAGCTTGATCGAGAAGAAGTAGTCCAAGCCCGCCAGTTTGATCAACTGCGGCAGACTTGCGGTATAGCCAAACGCGTCCGGCAGCCAGCACACAGGCGACTCTGCGCCTGCTCCGAAGTGTTCCGCAAAGAATTTGCGACCGTATAGAAACTGCCGTGCCAGCGACTCGGCACCCGTGATGTTGCAATCCGGCTCGATCCATGTGCCGCCGAGCGGTTCCCAACGCCCTTCGCGGATGCGCTGCTGAATACGGGCGAACAACTGCGGGTCTTCTTCGCGCACGTATTCGTATAACTGCGGTTGGCTCTGCGAGAAGTGAAAATCCGGGAACTGTTCCATCAGATGGAGCACATTGTAGAAGGTTCGCACCGCTTTTTGCCGCGTTTCCGCCAGTGTCCACAACCACGCGACATCGATGTGAGCGTGCCCGGCGGCGATGATGTCCGCATCCAACGGATGCCCGATTGCGCAGCGCAATTGAAGCAAAACAAGTGCTGGCTGTACGCTGTTGTAGAATGCATCGCCGAATGGTTCATGCAGATCGAGCAGTTGGTAGGCATCGTCCAATGCCTGCGTGAGATGGGCACGATCGAGGGAATTCTCGTCCAGATGCTCAACCGCTTGCAGTGCGATTCGTGACCAGGCGACCAGCTCGCGCGTCGCAGGGTCGATCTGAACGACCGCACACTCACGCATGAACAGCCGTTTGCCAGGTTCGCCGGGTTCACCATCAATCGCACCGACCCATCCTCGCAGTTCGAGCTGATGCAATTCACCATCCGCATACGCAATAGGCAGAGCGATTTCCTGGTGATGCCGATCTACTGCCGCTAGCGGGCTATCATCGATAATGACGAGCGCTTCGGGATGGCTGAACGCTCCGGCGCTGCCAATCGGCAGGTGCAGTGCGAGCGGAGCTTCAAAGCCGACAGGCACCTGAATCGTTGTACGTAAGCTGAAGTGCGCGTACTGCTCGCCCCAGTAGGTGTTGGGTTGAACGGGCTGACCATCCAGCAAAAATGGCAGCAGGGGCTGGCGTCTTCTATAGACCAGCCCCTGCACCAGAGCAAGCCGCCGAGCGATTTTCTGGAGCGTGAAACGTCGTTCGTGATAGCCCATACTGCTCCGCCCCACTTATGATCCGGCTTTGCGATAGACAGGATCGCTGGTATCAAATTCGCGATCCTGCGCGGTCGTTGCTTTGCCAAGAACATGCTGGACAAATCCGGGCCACCAATTGAACTGTTTGGCAGGGTCGGCATAGGCTTCGAGAACACCCTCGGATTCGCTTGCCTTGCGCTGCCCCATGTCCACAAACTCTGCCCGCGACATCCCCGATAACGCCAAGCCCCATTCGCGACCGATGTGGACGTGAAGCACTTCGTCTGCCCAGTCATAATCCTGAAAGAGTTTTGCCAAAGGGTCACCAGCGGCACCGGCGGTGACCCACTCATACTTCTTGCCAGTGTCGGCAGGCATGAGGCTCTGCTCGATGGTATAAAGCACAGCGTGCGCTTCGAGTGCGCTCATGTGCTGGTTGAGACGAAGCGAAAATCCAGGATGAAGGGGGATCTCGCGCTTCCAATCGATACCGCGATGCTGGAGATAGACTGACCCCATCATCGCGTGGCGCGCCTCATCCCAAAGCTGGCGTGTCATATCGACATAGTATTCCCACGGCTGCTTTTCGCTTTCCGCGATCATACGTGCCATCACCTCTGGCACATCCATTTCGAGGGTGCGCTTACACATCAAAGCCAGCGTTTTTTCTTCGTCGGAAACGCCTTCCATGCGTGCGACAGCGTGGGGTGGAAAGACGAAGTTGCCCTGCTGAACAAAGCGCGCGTCACGGCGAGGATAAAAGTCGGGCGTGAACGGCTGCACATGACGAGAAGGCGGGACATCGTCCGAGACAGCGACAAGCCCGCTGATGCCACCCGCCGCATCCAGATATGCCTGGAGATGGCTGCGCCATGCTTCCACCTGCGACATGCCACCCAGCGCGTCGATGGCGGCTGCGCCCCAGGCGACCGTCTCGTCCTCTTCGACAATCATGCTGCGCAGCAAGCGGCGTGTTGGGTAGTCAACGAGCGGATTTGCCGCGTCGTAATGCTTTTGATACTCCGCTAACAGCGCGGGACGCAGAACTCCGTAAACAGCTACCAGTTTCTCAAGCGTGGTCTCCGCTGCAAGAATCTCGTTGAGAAAGCGTTCGAGCCGATCATCGGGGGGCACATCCATACGTGGCGGAGGATTTCGCATTTCGGAGACGCGCTTGCGCATCGGAGCAGCATGTTCAGTTGCCAAGTAGGTGTGTAAGCTCAGTGCTTCCTTGACCTCCCATTCCGGCGTAGGATTGATCCAATAGAGACCGTAATCCATCAGCCGCTTGTTGATCCAGGCATAGCGCACAAGGCGCTGTACTGTCTCGTCAACATCAATGCCTATCTGAGCAGCCTGGTCATAGGAACAGACCCCGGCGAGCGATGGAATATTCATCCGACTTATCCTTTGTACTCACCAACGTATATCTGATATGGTCCCAGATGCAACGCGCCATTCGTTGCAAAGAACGGCTCTATGCCTGTGGAGTAAACAGTACCAAGCGATGCTCTGCCAATCGGCAATATCTTGGGATCTTCTGAGAGGTTGAGCCCCACCAGACAGCGTTGTTCACTTGACTCTCGCCAGAATGCCAGCACATCATCGTGCGCGGGCAGCAAAGTGATGTCACCCTTCTTCAACGCAGGATTTTCCAGGCGGAGTCGCACAATTTCTTTGAAAAACGTCAGCATCGAGTTTTTGTCGCTATACTGCGCTGCCACGCTCACCCCCAACAGATGATTCGGATTCACTGGCAACCAGATATCGACATAATCTGAAGTAAAACCAGCACCTGGCTGACCTGACCACTGCATAGGAGTTCGTGCGCCGTCTCGCCCCATGAATTCAGAAGCGGTTTGGAATGCTTCGGCATGAGCTATCCCATAACGTTCACGCAGGATGTGATAGAATCTAATGCCAAACTCATCCCGAAGCTGCTCAAGCTCGGTCAGCGCCAGATTTGTCATGCCTATCTCTTCACCATAGTAAAAGACAGGCGTTCCAGGCAGAAATGTGATCAGCGCAAGGGCTGCGCGTGCCCGCTGTAGGTCGTGCTTGCCGTCGGCATAGACTGAATAAGATCGGCGTCGATCATGATTACTCAGTGTATTGCAATCCTGCGCACCGACTGGGAAACGACTTAAGCGCGTCGAAAGGTTCCCATGTAATTGCGCAGCATTCAACGGCAGATCAGTAAGCCCAAAATTGAATACACTGTGCAGTTGATCGTTTCCGCTGCCGCATAGACTTTCATCGGCGCTCTCACCAAGCAGGACACGATTGCCGTATTCATTGACCAGGGAACGCATTTCAGCCAGCACTTCGTGAATTTCGGGAAGGTTCATTTGGTAGCGCATTTTGCGAGCCATTAACTCCCAGTCCGCGAAAACGCCTGAACGAGCACGAATGAACATGGATTCGAGTGTTCCTTCGGTGCTGCTGTTGGTTAGGTGTTCATCCTCAAACAACGACCCGATGGCATCAAGACGAAACCCGTCCACTCCACGGTTTAACCAGAAGCGCATAACATCATAAATCGCTTGTCGCACCTTCGGATTACGCCAATTGAGATCTGGCTGCTCCTTAAAGAAGAAGTGATAGTAATATTGCTCTGTAACCGGGTCCCACTCCCATGCTGAACCCCCAAAAATCGACTCCCAGTCGTTTGGTGGAACCCCAGGTGATCCATCATGCCAAATGTACCAGTCACGATAGGGGTTATCTCGACTGTTGCGTGCCTCCAGAAACCAATGGTGCTGGTCGGACGTGTGGTTCAGCACCAAATCGAGCAGAATGTGGATACCTCGTTGATGCGCTGCTTCGATTAGACGATCCACGTCATCCAGAGTGCCGTAATCAGGGTGCACCGCCTTGTAGTCGGAAATGTCGTACCCCCAGTCCAGTTGTGCAGAGGGGTAGAAGGGCGAAATCCACAACGCGGTAATGCCAAGCTCGTTCAGGTAATCGAGCTTGTTGATGATACCGAGAATATCGCCGATACCATCCCCGTTACTATCTGCAAAGGAACGAGGATAAATCTGATAACAAACCGCTTCGCGCCACCATTGCGGTGTGGTCATGGGTCTTGTCTTTCGAGCGGGAACGATGCACGGCGCAGAAGTGAACTGCCCATCGGCACAAGCTTGAGTCCACCTATCGTGAGATGCACAGATGGCTTATCCCATCTGCTTGTCACCCCTGTACGCCTATACGAAAGATCATAGTCAGGACGGCTGCCATCCAATACGAGCATCTGGTATGCATCTTTGAGACGTTTCGGCAGCACCTCGACGTCGTGCAGGCGGGTCTTGGTGTAATGCTTAAGCAAGCGCGTCTCACTTTCAATCGGAATCACATACTGCAATGCCCCACGCGTGATGGCGTATTCTCCACTTGGGTAGGGTCGAAGCACTATGCCCGCATCAAACACGATTTCCACCTGATCATTTGTGTGCCACTCGCGATCAATCATCACAAATCCAGATGCACCCACGTCTACCGATACCTGTGCACCGTTTAGTGTCAGATAGTGAGTCTGCGCCCATTCCGGAACCCGCAGATACAACTGAAACTGATGATCCCTCTGCGGACGAACTATAAATGTGATCTTTTCGTCGAATGGGTACTCCGTCACTGCTTCTATCTCTATTTCGACACCCATGAGTGTGGTTTGCAGAGTGCAAGCCCCGTAAAGAACCGCCGCCAGCCCTGTCCCATCGGTCGTTTGCAGCCACTGATGACTCACATAATGCGACAGTATGCGTGTTGCATTGGGATTGCAGCAGCAGGCAACGTCCTCATGCGTGGGCGAAAACTTGAAGCGCCCGTGACTACCATGAAAATGCGAATAGCTGTCCGGACGCGCTGCGTGTGCATCCAACCGTGTATCGGTCGTCAGATAGGAGACCCCCGTGCCATCGGGCAAACGCGCTCCTTGCCCCGCGTTGAAGAGCAGCGACTCGATCTGGTCCGCGTGGCTGCCAGACTTTTGGAGAATGCTTGTCAGGCTGAATAGTTGCTCGGTGATTGTGCAGTATTCATAGCCTATGTCTGGTGACGGCAACCCGTGAATACTCTCGTCACCGATCAACACGCCATTCGGCAGCGTGTAGCGCGAGAGTTTTCGCTGCGCAGTATCCAATGCGACGCCGAGACCTTCGCGCCCTGTAACATGAAATGCCCAGGCTAGTACGCGCAGATGCTCGGCAGTGTGCACGGCATGACCACTCAACGGACGATGCGCATCATTCAGGCTGCGAACGGAAAGATCGTCATTCGCGAAAGGGATGGGGAGGTTCGAAAAGTCATCATAGAGCAAGACTCCAAAGTCCCGGTATGCTGTATTTCCGGTTAGGGCATACAACCAGTCCATCACATCGACATAGCACAAGCCATGCGTGACGCCGACCAACATTGAGAGTGAACTCGCTGGGGCGTGGAAATATGAGCGGCCCGCACCATAATGCTGCATGGTCAATTGTACTGCTGCCTCGACGCTGCTCAGAAATGAGCCATCGCCAGTGAATTCATAAGCCGTCAACAGTGCCAGCAGCGCGCGGCTTTGTGCCCAAAGTTCGCCATTTTCCCCGTTTCCATGTCGGTAACGTGAGACAGGCGAGTAAATGCCCAGGTAGCCATCTGGATCCTGTGTTGCTCGCAACTGCTGTAGTAGGTCAAGCGCGCGTGTCTGATGGTCACGATGTCCACTCAGGAACGACATCATAGTGTAACCCCAAAGCCAGTTACCCCGCGTTTCGGCGTCCCACCAGGCATATTGTTCAGACGACGACTCTATTCGCTGGCTGAACAAGTCGCGTGACGCATGATCAGTCAGCGTGTCGAGGCAGCCCGCAAATCCAAACTCAAGATCATGAAGGAGCTGTTCATGCGACCAACCATTTGGTCGAATGCTTCCAAGAGGAAGGCGTTGAAATTTCGGCATAGACGGCGTCATCTCGTAAACTTCCGGTTTTGGGGTCAATAGGTCTGTCACTCAGTTTTGGAGTTTACAGCTTTAGCATAAAGCGCAGCGCATTGGGGAGGCGGCGCGCCCACGCTGCTTCCCGATGCAGTGCCCCCTCTTCTTCAATGTACATCAGGTTGTCGCCCAGAACGTACCCTCGTGGAACTAGCGCATCACGCAATGCACGAACGCCTGCAACATAAGCCGCATCCAGATCGTCTTGATGAAGGTTGAAGGCTGCCAGTGTCTCCCCTTCATGAGTACCGACATCCAGGTAGATGCGCCCGTGTCCATCGGCACAGCGTTGCGTCGTTGTCAGTAATCCGTCGTTTCCGAACCAGTATGCCGGACTGAACACACCGCAAAAGTCAAACACATCGGGATGCTTGAGAAACCCGTAAAGGCTGATAAGACCGCCCATCGAGGAGCCGGCTATTCCTGTTGCCCGCACTGCCACCTGAGTTCGGAAGTGGCGATCAATGAGCGGCTTCACCGTTTCAACAATGAAGTCAATGTATGCATCACCCGCACCTCGAAACGCCTTGTCGTTGAGCGCCCAGTCATAGGGACTGTACTCGCTGCCACGCATTTCCCGCATATTGGGCAGCCCGACGATGATCGCGGCGAAACCGTCTTCGGAAAGGGCAGTCATCGTTTCATCGACTTCCCATTCCGAGTCGCCGGAGTAGCTGGTCGCCTTATCAAACAAGTTCTGAGCATCGTGCATGTAGACGACAGGATAGCGCCGCGCCGACGCCTCATAGTCCGTAGGCAGCCACACGTAGACCTCGCGCGCATTGTTCAATTGCGGGCTGTACAGCCCCTGCCACACGCGCAGATCGCCTACAACGCTGCTATTCGACTGCCTCCGGTAAGGCTCCCATTTGGTCATACCTCTGCCACTTCTTTCTGCACTGATCTGGCATGGATGCGTTCGGCGAAAAAGCTCAACAGCGCGCTATCCTGCCTATCATCCCAGGGCATAGGCACCCGCCCGACTTCGAGTCCTTCTTCACGAGTGCCTTTCTCATGCGTCAAGCCGATCTCGGTGCCATAGTAGATGACAGGTGGATTTGGCAATGTGAGCTGAAAGGCAAACGCCTCGCGCAGTGCGGCTGTATCCCCCTGTGCGATATGCAGAAAGCGATCCATATCGTGGTTGTCGAGAAAAGTTGGCATCACGAAGGTTTGGGGAAAGAACTGGCGGTGGCGTTCAATTGCGCGCATCAGATCGTTTACAGACTGTGTGCGCCAGGAGAATGCTTTGCGCAGGCTTTCGTTGGCGAAGAAATCGAGACAGCCATCAAGGCGTCCGATGTACCGCTGCTGAACTTCCGGTGCCTCTACGATCTCGCCGAAGCAGAAGCAGTCAGGCTTCTGGTCTTTGCAACCCGCATTGAAGTATGACCAGAAGTCTGGACTGGGTCCACTGGCGTAATCCAACCGGAAGCCGTCAATGTCGAATTCGCGCAGCCAGTAGCGTCCGTTCTCAACCATCCAGTCACGCGCGGCGGTGTCCGTCAGATTGACCTGTGGCATAGAAGCGACGCCGAAGAATGCTCGGTAACCGAGTTCGGAGTCGTCGAAAGTGAAGTAGTTACGTTCCCGGCTTGCGGCATCATGCAATGCCTGCTGAAACAACGGGTGCTGATTGGAGAGGTGATTGCACGCCATATCGAGCAGAACACGCATCCCTCTACGATGCGCTGCATCGATCAGCGACCGCAGTGCTGCATCACCGCCATATCGCGCATCCGTTTTGCGGAAGTCGGTTGTGTCATAGCCGTGATAGGTTGGCGATGAAAACGTCGGGCTTAACCAGATGCAGGTAATCCCTAAGTCCTCAAGGTAGCTCAGTTTGTCCTGCACGCCACCGAGCGTACCGCCGCAAAAGCCGCCCAGATCGTGGGTTTGCAACCAGTCCTTGCCATCGCCGGGATAGAAGCGATCTACCAGCAGATGATAGATGATGGCATTTCGCGCCCATTCCGGCGTGAGCAGCTCATCAACATGATACGCGAAGACCGTGCCGGGCTGCTTCTGCCCAATGCTGAAGTTTGGCTCAACCGCGGCATTCTGAAAGAAGGCGTGGGACGCGTTTTCGCTGACACGCATAACATCAGGATAGTCTGCGAAGACTTCATCCTCACCCGATGACCAGGCACCGATACGGTAACGCACGAATACACCGCTGCCTTGGGCAGGCAGGGTGGCTTCCCAGCGCACGACATATCCCCAGCTCAGACTGTCCCACACCGTTTCGACCGGTGTGAAGTGTTCGACTTTTCCCTGGCTTACGATCCCACGGCTGCCGCGCGGTTCGGAACCATCCGTCGTGTAGTAGCAGGCGATGGCATCGGCTGAAAAATCTCCTCCTGCCCAGACGGACAAGGTGACCGCATCCCCAGGGCGCGGATCGCGAGGATGCAGCCCATAGCGATGCTGGATGCCAAGATGGTTTGCTCGGTGATGAACCAGCTTGAGCTGATCCGTCGCGTAGGTCCCGAAGATGAAATCCATGATCAGCCCTTCACCGCGCCCGCTGTCAAGCCGCTCACGATGTAGCGCTGAAGGAAGAGATAGAGCGCAACAATCGGGATCGCTGCCAGCAGTGCTCCCGCCGCGAAGACGCCCCAGTCATCCGAGAAACGCCCCTCGACAAAGCTGTACAAGCCGACCATCAGCGTCCAGTTCTCGCGGTCGGTGATGAGCACGCGCGCCAGCAGGAAGTCGCCCAGCGTGCCGCTGAAGGAGAGCAGCCCCACCACTGCCAGGACAGGGCGCACGAGGGGGAAGATGAGCTGCCAGTAGATCTGCGAGGTGCTTGCGCCATCGACCATTGCCGACTCATCGATCTCTCGCGGCACGGTATCGAAAAAGCCCTTCATCAGCCAGATGTTGAGCGCCATCCCGCCGCCGATATAGATCATGATCAGCCCGCCATAGGTATTCAGACCGAGCGCGGGAACATACTTGCCAAGCTGCAAGACCATCAGATAGATGGCGACCATTGCCAGGATGTTCGGGAAGACCTGGACGAGAAATATGCCCAACAAGAGATTTCGGCGGAAGCGGAAGCGGAAGCGCGAAAAGGCGTAAGCACTCAGCGCGGCGACCAGGACGATGATGATCGACGTTAGCCCGGATATGAACAACGAGTTGCCCACCCAGCGCCAGAACGGTACCTGTGGGTCGTTGAAGAGACGGTTGTAATTGGTGAAAAGATCGCCAATGCTCTCAACGTTTTGAGGGATCAGTGTTTGCGACGACATCGACCCCGATGGGTTAAACGATGCCGAGATGACCCAGATGATGGGAAAGAGGGCAAACAGCAGCAGCGCGACGATGAAGACGACGCGGATTGCCTTCAACAACCAGTCGTTCGAAGACGGGCGCTTCTCGCTTTGCCCAATCTGTGCGGCGATCGTTCGGGATTGAACGGCTGAGCTAGACATTTTCGCTTACCTGTTCCCATGTGCGAGTGAGGCGGAATTGCAACAGCGTCAGCGCACCGACGATCACGAAGATGATGACGCCAAGCGCCGATGCCAGACCGTAGTCTTTGGTACCGCCTGCTGCGAACGCCAAGCGATAGGTGTACGAGATGAGGTTATCGGTGTGCCCCACAGGCGGCGCAGATGTCCCCGCCATGGGCGGACCCCCACCAAACAACGCTTCCATTAGGAAAAAGTTGTTGAAGTTGAAGATGATTGACGCGATCAGCAGCGGACCCAGCGAGACCAGCACCAGCGGCAGCGTGATGCGCCAGAACTGCGTCCAGCGCGACGCACCATCCACATCAGCGGCTTCGTACACATCCGACGAGATCGATTGAAGAGCGCCACTGGCGATCAGCATGAAGTACGGCGCGGCGAACCACAGATTGACGAGCAAAATGGCAAACTTCGCCCAGCCGGGATCTGTGGAAAAGGGTGGTGCCCAACCAAAGAGTGACTCCATCGTCGTCGGAATGACGCCGATATTCGCATTTAGCATCCCGCGCCAGACGAGCACACTGACCAAGCCCGGCACCGCATACGGAATGATCATCAGCGTGCGCAGCAGGCGCATGCCGAAGCTGCTACCGTTCAAGACCAGCGCGCTGACCAGCCCCAGCCCAAAGCTCGAAAGCGTCCCGATGAGGGCGAACGCGATTGTCCATAGGACGACACGCAGCAGCGGTCCCTGCGACAGTGTCGTGCTGACGATGCGTGCGAAGTTGTCGAATCCTACGGTCACCCAGAAACCGATTGGTGCTGTATTGCCATCGGGAGCGACGAATTCACCGGTCACATTATTGGCGGAGTAGACAGTATTGGTCGCGCGGTCGGTCAGGGTATCCGTCGCGGAGTCGTACACCCACTGCTGCTCAAAGACCCCGGCTGCCTGCGGAGATTGAATGCCAACGGCATTCCCGGCATCGCCAAAGGTAAGATCTTGAATGTCGTTAATGGCGCGGAAGCGCGCGCCGCCTTCCAGGAGCGTGTAGCCGTTAATGCTGGCAGGGACGCCGTCTTCATTGTAGGGAGCGCTGCCGCTGTCATTCGGCGTGACTGCTTCGAGCGCAGTGTTCGGTCGTGCGAAGAAGCTTTCTCCTGCATCATCCGTCAGCCAAAGCGCATAGTCACCCGCCTCATTCTGAAAGACGAGCCAACGGTATGCCGTTCCACCTTCGGGCAGGTAGCGACGTTCTCCGAGCAGTTCCACCGCTTCGACTTTGGTGAAACGATGACCATCACTGTAATTGGTAAAGGCAATGTAAAGCGTATACAACAATGGATATACAGACAGAATGATCATCAGCGCCAGAGCTGGGGAGACCCACTTGAGGGGCCATAGCCTGGGAACGAGTGTGACGACGTTGATGAGCAGTAAGGTTAAAATGATGGCAATAGCGAAGAACCAGTTGCCATCCTGCCCAATCGAGACCGCAAGAAAGATACCGAAGGCGTCTACTACCAGCAGCAACAGCCATTGTAAGGCGATGGACCATTTGGGGGCGGGGGCTGAGAACCCGCCAAAGTTCTCAGCCTGCCCCACGATCGCTGCCACCCTAGCTGCCTGCCGCCACTGTCAGCACATTGCTGGTGGCGTCGAATGTGAAGACCACTTCGGTGCCGTCGGCTGGCACGCTGAAGGCGATATTGTCGCCGTTGCGCGCGCCATCTGCACCGTAGTTGATCGCCCAACCGTCGTTCAGCGCGACCTTGACTTCATAGTCGCCTGCGGCGAGTGCAGCCGTCGTCAGCGTGAAGGCGCCATCGCCATTCGGTGTCATTTCGGTTTCAGCGCATTCCGGCTGCCAGTCACCCGGGCAACCGAGCGCTGACTGGACGCTGCCGACGAGCGCAACCGAGCCTTCGCTGATCGACAGGGCATTGTCGGCGTCGAAATTGAAGACCATCAGCGTGTTATCGGCAGGAACCGAGAAGAGGATGTTATCGCCGCCAGCAGTACCGCCCGCGCCGAAGTTGCGATCCCAGGCTCCGTCAAAGGCGACCTTTGCTTCGTAGTCGCCAGCAGGCAGCGCCGCCGTGGTAATCGAGTATGAACCATCATCGCCGTTGGAGGTCATGAAGGTGTTTTCGCAATCTGGTGCCCAGTCGCTCGCACAGCCGAGCAGCGCCTGGAAGTTGCCGACCAAGCCAACGCTGGTGGGCGCAGCATCCATCGCGCCGATTAGTTCGACGATCTGCGTTTGCGCCTGGGTGTAGGATTCTTCGGGCGTCAGCTCGCCGCTGACGACAAACTGCAATGCGTTGCCCCACGAGCCCCAGACGGATGCCATCTCGGGAATTGCCGGGAGCGGGACACCTGCTGCGCCCGCTTGCTGGAATTCTGCCATCGCCGTTTCTTCAATCGCTTCCAACGCAGGCAGGAACGCCGGCGGACGCGGATCGACATTGTACAGTGCAAGCATCGCGTCGGTCGTCGCCATAAACTCGCCGAGGAAAACCTGCGCCAGCAGTTGGTTTTCGCTGAAAGCGCTGACCATGAAGCCCTGACCACCGATGAACGGAACACCGGGACCTTCGGGACCTGCCGGAATATCGCTGATGGCGAATGGCACGCCTGCCTCGCGCAGGCGGTTCAGCCACCAGGGACCGGTTAGGGTCATGGCTGCGTCGCCCGTGCTGAAGAGCGCGATTTGCGCATCCCCATTGATATCGGCGTTCAAATACCCAGCATCGACAAACTGCTTGATGTAGTCGGCAGCGGCAATCGTCCCGGCACTGCCAATGCCGATGTCGCCTGGGAGGAAGTTACCGGCATCATCACGCCCGAAGACATAACCCCCAAAAGCAGTCATAATCGGGAAGAAGTCGTAGCTGGCGTTGTTGGCGATGACGAAGCCGAACTGCGACGTGCCCGAATCGACCAGCTCTGCTGTGATCTCGAACACTTCATCCCATGTCGCGGGTGCTTCAGGCACAAGATCGGTGTTGCGGAAGAAAGCGAGGTTTTCCACTGCATACGGCACGCCATAGAGGACACCGTCTATGGTGAAGAGTCCGAGTGAGCTGGGCGAGAACTGTTCAGCGACATCACCCAGTTCGACCGGGACGATTGCCGCGTTCTGAATGTATTCGCCAAGCCAGTCATGTGCGCCCACGACAATGTCGGGACCTTCGCCGGCGGGTCCTGCGACGGGCAGGTTAGAGCGGATGTCACCCATCGCGATTTCCTGGACTTCTGCGGTGACACCGTATTCTTCGGAGAACTGTTCCACCAACCCTTGGAGTGCTGGCGCACGGGTGGAATCTGCCCAGATGAGCAGATCGGGGCGATCCTGCGCGACAGCCGGGAAGACTGTCAACGACAGAATACACAGCGTTAGGACGAGAACAAGCAGCCTTTTCATCTCAAAACTCCAATCATTCATACAAAACGGTTTTCCGTTACTGCTGAGTGTAGATGCAGAGCGTATCAGAAACGTATCTGTACCCTACGACCCGCACAACTGCTAGAATCAGGCGAATGTGTGGCATAGAGTTTGCAGCTTATGAAAAGACTCAATCTTTATTTGATGGGAACCCCTCGTATTGAACTCGCGGGGCAGCCGATTTCAATTGAGCGTCAGAAAGCAGTCGCGCTGCTGGCGTACCTTGCAATCACCGAGCGAGGGCATTCGAGGGATTGGCTGGCAGCCCTGCTGTGGCCCGATGTCGAAACAAGCCGGACGCAGCTTCGGATCGCCCTCTCGGTGCTGCGCCACCGTTTGGGCGATGACTGGTTTGACAGCTCACGCGGTGAAGTCGGCTTGCGCGGTGATGACATATGGACTGATGTCGGGCAAATCAAGACCACCGTCGCCCGGCAGACTACGAAACGCCTGTCCGCAGTCGAGGTCGATGAAGTCGTCAGGCTCTACCAGTTCGACCTGTTGGCGGGCTTTTCTCTGCCCGATGCGCCGAGCTACGATGCATGGCATTGGGCAGAAGAAGAGAAGCTGAGGTCGGCGTTTGAGCAGCTTCTGAGGCGTCATGTCCAGACACAGATCGCCCATGGAGAGTCTGCGCAAGCGATTCCCTATGCGAAACGCCTTGTGGAAATCGACCCGCTCAATGAGGACTTCCGCAGACTGCTGATTCAGCTCTATATCGACACCAATCAACGACACAATGCGTTACTCGAATATCAAAGCACACAAGCGGCGCTGATGAATGGTCTCGGACTTGAGCCAGATCCCGCCACCCAAGCCCTTTATGAACGAATTCAGCAAAATACCACGTCTCCTACCCGTAACGAACCTCACTTAAAACTTTCTTCGCACGCAATCCTGCCCATCCGGGAACCCTTGATCGGGCGTGAAAAGGAACTGGAGACACTTGTTGGCGTTTTTGCCAATCATGAGCGCCTGATCACGATTTCCGGTCCGTCTGGGATAGGCAAGACACATCTGGCAATCATGCTGGGACATCGGATAGCTGAGGAGTTCCAGGATGGGTCTCTGTTCATCAGTTTTCCATCTCCCATCACGGCAGCAGGTTTACTGGAAATGCTTTCAAGGGTTTTTCAGGCACCGCCCCTGCCCGTTGGAGACATGTTAGGGTCTCTGATCATGAGTGTTCAATCGCGGCGCTCCCTCGTCATTCTGGATAACTTCGATCCTCTCGAAGGAGCCTCAGACGTTATTCAGGCACTCCTCGAAACCGCGCCTCACGTCAGTTTCATCGTCACTTCACAAGGCAGCCTTTCGTTGAAGCAGGAGTTCTGTTTTCCGCTCCAGGGACTTCCCATTGATGCCTCGCAGCAGCCTACTGATGAGTTTGTGGGTGCTGTACAACTCTTCATACACACTGCCCAGCATGTAAATCCAGCATTTTCCGTTGACAACACCTCACTGAATGGCATCCGCCGAATATGCAGTCTAACGAATGGGATGCCCTTGGCGATTATTCTGGCGGCAGCATGGTGCGATGTGCTGCAAGCGAGTGAGATCGCAGATGAAATCGCAGCAAGCTACGACTTTTTGCGCACCGATTATCTGGATGTGCCGGAACGTCACCGTTCGATGCGTGCCGTGCTGGATGCGGTTTGGGCGAGGTTGAGCGCAGAAGAGCAGCAGGGGTTGCTTCGATTGTCGGTGTTTCGTGGGAGTTTTAGTCGTCATGCTGCTCAGCATGTATCTCAGGTCTCGGTGGCTCTGCTCAAACAGATCGTCGCAAAATCCTTGATCAGTTATTCCGGCAGCAATCAGCGCTATCTACTTCATGATCTGTTGCGCCAGTACCTGTACGATCATTGTGACGAACAGGTGCTGCGAGCTGCGCAAGCAGCGCACTGCGTCTACTTTGCCGGCTACGCTGCTGCTCGTGAACACGGGATTACCGGGCATAAGCAAAGTGTGATCTGGCACGAACTTGACCTGGAGCTGCCGAATCTCAGAGCTGCGTGGCGATATGCATTGGCATTGCGCAATACGAATGCCCTGCTGCGCATGATCGAACCTCTTCGCTTGTTCTTTCAATTCAGTGGACTTTGGGAACAAGGTTTGACGCTGTTCAACGAAGCGCGCCAGTTTGCTTGGAATGTACCATACGCTGAAAGCCAATGGCTGCGCACGAAGCTAGTTTCTCGTCTATACGCTGATGATGGTCATGTCACAGAGCGCCTCGTGGCTGCCCTGTCTGCGGCGGAAGCCGCCAACGAAGCTGCCGAAGTCGCGCATGTCCAGATGGAACTCGGCTGGCGCGCATTGATGGATACACAACATACGAGTGCTGTTTCGTGGTTTGAGAAAGCGAGCCGTTACTACGAACACCACCCAAATGCATTTGCCATGGGGCTGCTTCATAAGGGGCTTGCATACGCCGCAATCGGTCGATTCGAGCGTGAAACGGCGCGCCATCATATGCAGATCAGCCTCAGCCTTCGTCGTGGAGTGGGTGATCTCGTCGGCGAATACGAAATGATTGTGTTGCGTGGGGAAATGCATCTTCTGGACGGCGCGCTCGATACCGCCAAACAAGACCTGTCTTCGGCATTCACATTTTTCAGCGACACTTTTAGTCATGGAAGTGCGCTTCTGAGAGTTGTCGCTTTGGGATGGGTCTATGTTCTGCTTGGCGAATGGGAACCTGCTGCTCAACATGCTCGGAGCTTGCTGAGCCTAAGCGACGATGCAGATTTTGCAATCGTGCGCGCGTGTGGAATTGCCATGAGCGCATTCGCCAACCTGCTGCGTGGTGAACGTGAGGCGTTGGAGCGCAATCTCGATCATCTGGGGGTGCTTTCCGTGGATAGCCTCATCTGGCCCAGCACCATCAATCGAGACCTGCGCTTCATGATTAATCTCGCACGCGTCTATGGGCTTGTGACCCTAAAGCACTGGCAGGCTGCCAGCCAGAGCCTCCAATTGACCATCGATGACGGATATATGCAAAATATGGCGTACCGCGGGTGGCTGATGCCACTGGGCTTGTTCCTGCCAAAAGCCGAGGGATACTCCATTAGAGCAATTGCGCATGACAATACACCCCAACTTCAGCACAAGTGGGTCGAACGCTGGATGGCATCCAACGGCGTTTCGTTTCGTGCGGATGAAACACAACATCCCGCATTCGCCAAACTAGCAGCGACCATAGCCGAGATGCTGCAGTCGCAAGACGAATCTACCACTCAGTGAAGACAAGTTTTTCAACCGTTGTTATGTAAAGCTCGGATACACTCCGTTCACATCTACAAATGATAGAAATTTGCCATATTGCTATGTAATTCTGCTAACCCACCACCGCAGTATTTCAGCAGTTTCTTCTCGCAAGTGTGCTAGCGTGTAATCGCACGGAGGATTCAAACGCAGAGACGGCTTGAAATATCGATGCAAAATCCTGTAAGAATTACATCGGCAATTCTGTTGATCCTACAGCGAGTCGCCTTCGTCGCTTTGCTACGCTGTTCATATGTACGTGTACTCAGGAGCAGCGACATGGCGATCATACCCCACCCTATCGCGCCAAACGCAATTGACCACCCCGATGCAGCAAATGGACACGATGTCGTGGCGAAGCGCGAGATCGAAGATCATATCCATCCTAGCCTGCGTGAAAGCTTTGTCCAATTGCCTCCGGTCGGGACTCCGCTCACAAATGAACAGCTTGCAGCGGTATTCGGCGGCGATTTACGTGCGCTCTTGGAATTCCTATGTCGCCTCCGTCTCCAAGCCATTTGACTCCCCAGGCAAAAAAAATTCTCGACGAGCTGCGCAAGGCGGAAGATTGGCTGAATCGGACGGAGCTGGCAAAGCGAGTCGGCAAATCCGCACTCAACAAGTGGGATATCGTCTTGCTCGCCAAACTAGTTGAGGCTGGATTGATAGAAACTGATCAGGTTCCGCGACACGGGCCAATCGGCTATGAGTGGAAGTATCGCGCCGTAACCGCACGCTCGGAGAAGTCATCATGACTACCCGTGCGGTGATCTGGTGCGCGGTATCTACCCGTGCGCAGAACTCGCCAGAAAAGATCAGCCTACCTCAGCAGGAAGAAGAGGCGAGACTACTGGCGCAACAATCCGGATGGCAGATTGTCGATATTCTGCGTGTTCCAGGACACAGTCGTCGTTACCTCGATTTCCATGAGGTTGCATCGCACGCTGCCAAAGAAGGGATAGACGCCTTCAATCGGCTCAAGACCCATTGGGAGTCGAAAGACTTTGATGTGTTGATTGTGCGGGACGGCGATCGCTTTGCGAGGACGCAGGCGCTCCATGCCTATGTCACAGAGAACATCATTGATAGCGGTGCCGTGATTTACTCGCTTCAAGACGGAAGAGTTGATTCTACGAACCATCGCCTTTGGATTGCGATGTCTGGGTACAAGGCAGCAGGAGAAATTGATCGCCTCGTCAAGGCACGCGATGATGCGATGACCAACTACGCCAAAATCGGAAAGCCTATCAGCAGCCGTATCGCTCTATCCCATCGAATCCTTCGAGACGAAAAGAGCGGAAAAGCGATCAGGCTCGAGGTAGATGAGCGCAAGCGACGAATGTGGGATGATTTAGCGCAACTCATTCTGGAAGGCGTGGCATGGGTTGAGATCGAAATCGAACTCTACAAACGCTATGGTCACGTCAACGAGGCTGGCGTGCCTTATTACCCCAACAAGATGTACCGCCTGATCATGAAGCCAATGTTCTGGGGTCACATGGCGCGCTTTCACAACAACAAGGACAGCCTAAACGGTTTCAAGTGTGGGCGCTGGGTTTATGACGAAGGTGTACCTGCGCCAGAAGGTGTGCTGATTTTCAGAAACACCCACCCCGCAGTCTGGACGGGTGAAGTTGCCGACAAAGTGAAGCAGGAAATTGATCGACGATCCGTGCACATGCGCGGAAGTGCACATCCAGCGCGCTCACATATGATGACAGGCCTCATCATCTGCGGAGAGTGTGGTTCTTTCCTAGCAACGCATGTAGATAAAGGGTATCGCGCCGTCTATTGCCCGGCAGCGAAGCACCGAGCACCCACGCTCCCTGACTGCCGCAATCGAGGTGTGTGTAATCAGCATAAGGTCGTCGATCGGCTGAACGAATACCTGCGACAGATGTTAGAGGCGCAGAGTGCTGACATCTTCGCTGACTCTCGAGCAGATCTCCCCAGCTTGCAACGCCGCCTCGCCAAGCTGGATTCCGAAATCATGGCTATCGAAACACAAGTGCGTGTTGCCATCCGTAAGCAGGTCAGCGCGCCGGAGGAGGTTCAGGGGATATTCGACGAAGAGATTAGGAAACTGAGCGAACAGCTCAAGGTCGTGCGCGAAGCACGCGCACGCCAAGAGGGAGAGACACTTGCTGCACAGCAGAACAACTCTGTCCAGCAGATAGCTCTCGAAGAACTGACCACAATGACACTGGAGCGTTTCTGGAAGAAGGAGAACCGCTTCATCAACCAAACGCTTCATCGGCTGATGGGGAAACGACGCCTGGTCATGCTTGATCACGAGATTGTCGGCGTTGTAGAAGTCAATCGAAGACAACGCCGACACGCCTAGTGCTTTACCAACCGCGCTTCCCCAAGATCACCTGGTCAGGACCTACACTGATGCCGACCATCGCCTCGCCCAGCCCGCGGCTGACATTCGCCAGCACTTCGGGGTTCTGGTAGTGCGTGACCGCCTCGACAATCGCCTTGGCACGCTTCGCCGGGTCGCCGCTCTTGAAGATGCCGCTGCCCACGAACACGCCATCCACGCCGAGCTGCATCATCAGCGCCGCGTCCGCCGGGGTCGCCACGCCGCCCGCCGCGAAGTTGACGACCGGCAAACGACCGAGCTTCGCCGTCTGGGCAACCAGCTCGTACGGAGCCTGAATGTTCTTGGCGTAGGTGAACAGCTCGTCTTCGTCCATCGACGTCAGGCGGCGGATTTCGCCCATCACCGTGCGCGCGTGGCGCACCGCTTCGACCACATCGCCCGTGCCCGCCTCGCCCTTGGTGCGGATCATCGCCGCCCCTTCGTTGACGCGCCGAAGCGCCTCGCCCAGGTTGCGGCAGCCGCACACAAACGGCACGTTGAACTTGTGCTTGTTGATGTGGTTCTCCTCGTCGGCGGGCGTCAGCACTTCGCTCTCGTCGATGTAGTCGATGCCAATCGCTTCCAGGATCTGCGCCTCGACGAAATGCCCGATGCGCGCCTTCGCCATGACGGGGATCGTGACCGCCGCCATGATGCCCTCGATCATGTCCGGGTCGCTCATGCGCGCCACGCCGCCATGCGCGCGGATGTCCGCCGGGATGCGTTCGAGCGCCATCACCGCGCACGCGCCCGCGTCTTCGGCGATCTTGGCGTGTTCCGGCGTGACGACATCCATGATGACGCCGCCCTTCAGCATCTGGGCAAGCCCGACCTTGACGCCCCAGGTGCCCGTCTCACTGCCATTCGTGTGATGACCATTCGTGCTCATAGATTTGGGATTCCTTCTCCACAATGTCGCCTCAATCTAAAGGCAACTCTAGCAGTCCAATAGTCCGATTGTAAGACCAAGTATGACCATTGGAACCATAAGTGTCAGACTATTCAGACTGCGCTACACTTTCCGCATCATCGTCCCAGACTGGAGTAGCGTGTCTTGCAAACACCCATCCTGATCATCCTAGCGGGGGGTGCGTCCTCACGCATGTGGCCCCTGCGCGAAAAATCGCTCCTGCGCTTCGGTACCGAGCCGCTGCTCGTCGTCCAGCTTCGCCGCTATCAGGCGCTCGGCTTCACGGAGATCGTCATCGTCGCCAATCCGGAAAACAAGGCGGACATCGCCGCCATCGCGGGGCAGCTTTCGCAGATCAACATCCGCGTCGTCGTCCAGGAGCAGCCCAAAGGCATGGGCGATGCCATCCTTGCCGCCGAAGCTGCCCTGCCCAGCCGCCCAGACCTCCCGATTTTCATTACGCAGGTGCATGATGTCGTCGATGAGGCACTGCATAGCGACATTCTTCGCGCCTGGCAGGGCGACCCAAGCGTCACCTGCATCGCGGGTTACGAGCGCGAGGACTACTTCCCTGGTGGCTACCTGATCGTCAGCCCCAGCGGACGCATTACAGGCATGATCGAGAAGCCGGGCGCAGACAAGCGTCCGAGCAACCTCGTCAACATCGTCGCCCATCTGCACAGCGACGCGAGACGCCTGATGAGCGCCCTGCGCGCTGAATATGCCAGCACAATCGCGACCGACGACCACTACGAGCGCGCGATGGACAAACTCATGAAGGAGAGCGTCTACCGCGTCGTGCCCTATCGTGGAGCGTGGCACGCGCTCAAATATCCCTGGCATGTCCTCGACGTAATGGACTACTACCTCTCGAAGATCCAGGGGCAGCACGTCGCGGAAAGCGCCTTCGTCGCCAAGACGGCGACGCTGGTGGGCGATGTCTACATCGGCGAGCGTGTCAAAATCTTCCCCGGCGCTGCTATCGTGGGACCCGCTTATATCGGTGCCGATACCATCGTCGGCAACAACGCGCTCGTCCGCAGCTCGATGGTGCTCACCCGCTGTAATGTCGGCTTCACCACCGAAGTTGCCCGCAGCTACGTCTCGGATCATTGCGACATGCACGCCTGCCGCGTCCTCGACTCGGTCTTCGCAGCGAATGTCAACTTCAGCGCCGGCTGCACCACCGCCAACTTGCGCATCGACCGAAGCAGCGTCCCCAGCCGTGTCAAAGGGCAAAAACTGGATAGTGGGCGTACCAAACTTGGTGCAATCATCGGGCAGGGCGCGTTCCTGGCAGTGGACGTGATGACGATGCCGGGCGTGAAAGTCGGTGAATTTGCGCAGGTCGGACCCGGCACGCATGTCGAACGTGATATTTTGAATGGTCAGCGCGTCTATGTGAAGCAGGAACTGGTCATCGTTGAGCCGCACGAAGGATAACAACCGCATGGAGCTTGAAAAACCACTCGCCTCACCCAGCACCATCCTCGTCGTCGTCGCCCATCCCGACGACATTGAGTTTGGAATCGGGGGATCAGTGGCAGTCTGGACAGACGCCGGGCACACCGTCGTCTACTGCATCGTCACCGATGGCGCGGCAGGCAGCAACGACCCGAATGTGACGCGCGAGAGTCTGATCGAACGCCGCCGCCAGGAGCAGATCAATGCCGCCGTGCTGGTCGGCGTCCATGATGTCCGCTTCCTCGGCTATCCGGATGGCATGTTGCAGCCGACGCTGGAGCTGCGGCGTGACATCACCCGTCTGATCCGCGAGCTGAAGCCATATCGGGTCATCCTGATGGACCCGACGACGATCATGGTCAAGAACGAACAGTTCGACTATATCAACCACCCGGATCACCGCGCGGCAGGCGAAGCGGCGCTGTACGCCGTCTTTCCCAGCGCCGAAACGCGCCCGATCTTCCCGGAACTGCTGGCAGAAGGCTACGAGCCTCACCATGTCAGCGAACTCTATATCAGCTTCGCCCATCAGCCAACACTGGCGGTGGACATCAGCAGTGTCATCGACCGTAAGGTCGCGGCGCTGCTGGCGCATGAATCGCAGTTAATTGCATCGGTGGGAGACATGGTGCGCGGCTGGGACGAGCAGGCAGGCAAAGAAGCGGGCGTCCCCTATGCCGAGACGTTCCGCGTGCTGCGCTTCATCCGCGAGGAAACGCCCTCGCCCGTGCCCATCGGCGCGACGACCACCCCTGAAGAGCAGCCAACGGACGAGTCTCAGTCTTCGCCGTCCAAATCGGCGTCAATGATGTCATAAACGGCATCCAGCAGGTCATCGGCGTCTTCCAACGCCGTGAACGCCGCCGTGTCATCGGATTGCATCAGATGAGTCGCCGCTTCGACCAGTTTGGCACCCGCATGGGCGACCAGCAGCGCCACGTCCTGATAATCGTGCGCAGCGACCAAATCCTGAATAATGGCGGCGGCAGAGGCGACTTTGCTGTGCGCCTCCTGAAGGGTCTTGATCGCTTCGCTCGAAGTGTTCATCGTAGTGGCTCCTCGTCGTGCATAGCTAAATGGCATCGCGCCGCAGCATTTCCAGCGTCTGTTGTTCCAGCTCCCAGAAGTCCAGCGATTCGCGCTGCTTCAGTAGCTGGCGCAGACGCGGGTAATCTGAGGCGTACTCGCGCGCCCATTCCTGGGCAAATCGTCCGGTGCGGATCTCGTCCAGCGCAGTTTCCATCGTCCGTTCCAGTTTGAGATCGTCGATACGTTCTCCCCGGCTCAGTGTGCCATACTGCGATGCCAGCGACGCCAGCTTGAGCGTTTGCAGCAATCCCTGCCGCGAGGCAAGACGCAGATAATCCGCTGACTCGCCGGAGAGATACAATTCCGTGAAGACCGCTTCGGGCGAATACCCCGCGCGCAGGAGCACCTCCGCCGCTTTGATGATCGACTCATGGAAGATCGGCAGGAGCGACTGCTGCAAGAACAAATCAAGCTCCGCCTCCTGCTCAAAACGGACTTCGACTGCCCCTGCTTTCAGCGCTCCCAGGGCTTTCGCCATCGCCAGGACGGTAGACCAAGCCTGACGGCTGGCATCCTGCCCGACCGCGACGAAACTGGGAAAGCCCGTCCCTTGCGTATATGCCTCTCGGATCGCTCGCCCCAGTGCACGCGGAGCCACCAGACCGACATCCACAAACGCCGGTGCTTCGATGAAACCAAAGGCTATGGTGTATGCACTGCTGAAGATCAGCGTTTGTCCTCGGCGTAAATTGGGCGAAACATGATCCATATAGAGCTGCGACATCGCTTCGTCGCGCAGCAGAAGCAGCAGGACATCGCTCTCCAGCACCGCCGTCGAGATGTCCACGATTGCAAAACCCTCCGCCGCAGCCTGCTCGCACTTTTGCAGGTCGGGGTCGGCGACGACCACTTTGATACCACTGTCGCGCAGGTTCAACGCCGAAGGTCGCCCCATATTGCCAAAGCCGATGCAACCGACCTGCTTACCATCGAGAAACGCGAGATCGGCAGATTCTTCATGATACACAAACGACATGACGTTATCCTCGATTTGCCAGCCTCGCTGCTTACGGGAAAGCACTTACGGGGGCGCGGCGGCTACAATTTCGTACGTTTTTCGTCACACAGTCAATTCTCACATAGAATACGGAGGCACAGACACCATCCCGTTCCAGCGAGGGATAACGATCATGCAACGATACCTTGCCGCCCTGTTCATCGCAATCACCGCTTTGCTGACTGCCTGCGGCGGGCAGCCTGCCGTGCTTCCCTTCGACCAGCTCAACGCGCACGAAGTCGTCGGTGCGCTGAACGCGGCAGGGGCGACGGTGCAAAGCCCCGTCAACGACATGATCGTCGGGCGCGACGCGCCGAATACCTTCACGGAACGGGTCGTCTTCCAGATTCCCAGCATCGCGCCGGAAGGCGGGCAGATCGTCATCTTCCGCACACCGGCGGATCTCCAGGCGTGGGAGCAGTACATCAACACGCTGCGCGCCGATCCGGACAACCGACGATCCGTGATCTACGTTTATGTCCATCAGAACGCCCTGCTCCAGCTCAACGCCGGGCTGCTGCCCAACGAAGCCGCCGTCTACAGCGATGCCTTCAGCAGCATTGGGGGCTAAATCGTCAAGCTCCAAACGGGCAAATCGTAGCCAGTCCGGGCAAAACGAAAGCGCTGGTACAGGCGCTGTGAACTGGTGTTGGTCAGTTGTGTATTCACGGTGATAATGTAAACGCTCCGCCGTGCCATCCGCAGGATCAGATCCGTCATCAGCGCGTGACCCACCCCACGCCCCTGCGCATCCGGATGCACGGCAAGGCGTGCCAGATGGGCGCCGTCGAAGTAGAACGTGCTGAACTGAAATCCGACCAGCCTCCCGTCGAGCACCGCCACCATCGCACTGGCAGACATGCGTTCCGCCTGACGAACGTCCGAGGGTGGCATTTGCCAGGGTGAGACAAATGCTTCGCGATCAATCTCCATGACCGTTGGCATGTCCGGCGATGTTAAGCCGCGTACCTGGATCGGCGACTGCTGAATCTCTGGCAGGTTCATGCTGGCGCGGCGCAGCGTGACCACTTCGTCGAAGGCGGTGAAACCGAGCGCGGCAAAGTGCAGCAGCCACCAATCGTCGCCAATCAGCACGACCACCTGTGTCGCGTCAGAGGCACGCAGGACAGGCGTGATAATCCCCCATGTATGGCGAAGGAGCGATGTCACGTCAGTCCCCAGCCGAAAGAGCGCCAACCGCAGCCAAACCGCGCCGGACAGCGTCTCGCTCATCCCGACCACGCCCGCCAGGCGCTGCCCCTGCCAGATCGTCCACGCGCGCGCCGATGACTGTTCGAGCCACAGATCGGCTTCATACCAATCCAACTGGCTGTGCAAATGATGGGGCTGCTGAAAGAGATCGCGCACGGCACTGCGGTCGCGCCGCTGATACTGGATGACGCTCACAGCCTGAGTGTCAGAAGAATGATGCAGGATCATGTTACGCCCGCTTAAGCCGAGTCGGATAATCTGGAGACGTGATCCGCAGCATCGTGCAGATGCGCTGGTCTGCGATGCGACTATACAGTCGCCCATCGATCTCGTCGGGCTGCTTGCTGGTCGTGATGACGGTCGGCAGCCGGGCGACATACCGATAGTCGATGAGCTGGAACAGCTTTTCGCGCGCCCAGGCGCTCGCACTTTCCGTCCCTAAATCGTCCAACACCAGCAGTCGCGCATTACGTACCGTCTGGAATCGGCGGTCGAAGCTGGTCGTCGAACCTGGGTTGAAGGTCATGCGCAGGAAATCGAGCAGATCGGGCGTGGTCACAAAGATGACTTCATCGCCATGCTCCTGGCGGAAATTCGCGATTGCCGCCGCCAGGTGCGTCTTGCCGCTCGCGGCATACTTGCTCATCAGCACCAGCCAGCCGTTTGGCTGCTGCGCATACTCATAGGCAGCCTGCGCTGCCCGCGTCAGATTCGCCTGCTCGTCCTGCGACAAGCCGGTATGGGTATCGAAACTGTCAAAGCGGCGATCTCCGTAAAGAAACAGGCTCGAAAGCTGATCCTGCTTGTTCTGCACAGGCGTCCGAAAATCCGGCGCGGCAATGCGCACACGGTTGATCATATTCTCGTCGAGCAAGCGGCTGCGAATGCGGGGGTCCAGCAGATCGAGATCGGTGTTGGTCGTGATGATCGTCGCAAGGCGGTTGTTGTAACGATAGTTGAGGAGCTGGAAGAGTTTCTCCTGCGCCCAGGGACTGGGGTTTTCCACACCCAGATCATCCAACACCATCAGGCGCACGTTGCGCATCCGGTCGAACATCTCATCATAGCCAATGTCCGAGGTCGGACCGTACGTGGTACGCAGATGATCGAGCAGGTCGGGCGCGGTGATAAACAGGACATTCTCGTCGCGTTCCAGGCGCGCGTTGGCGACCGCCGCTGCCAGATGCGTCTTGCCACAGCCATACGTCCCTTCCAGCAGGAGCCAGCCATCCGGGTTCAGCGCATACTGCTGTGCCACTTGCAGCGCGGTGCGCAGCGATTGTTTCTGCTGCACGGTCAGATAGGGAATTTCTATCTCGAAGTTGGCAAATGACTTGTTGGCGAACGCGCCGAGATTGCCCATTTTGCGCAGCTGCTCCAACCGCGCGTCATTCGCCTTACCCGGATGATTGGGACAGCGAAACAGCTTGCCGAAGTCGGGATGATCGACCGGCAGTTCGTAGCGCACATAGCCGAGACCGCCACACAAAGGCTGCCCACCGCACAGCTTGCAAACGTTCGGGTCTTCCGCCTCCTCACTCGATGATGAAGTCCTCCAGGTTTCCGGCGATGGCACGCCGTCCGTCGGCAGCAGGCTTCTGAGTGGTTTCACGTTTACCCTCCTTGCGCCAGCGCTCCAGAATCGCCTGGATGTAGCGCCAGCTTCGCTTTTCGTGCGTGACCGCCAGACGAATGGCATCTTCGACCCATCCGGGCGGATAGTCCGCTTCGGCATCCTTCAGATGGTCGGCGATGATCCCCGTAAGCGCGCCAATATTCTCTTCGTAAAGCTGATAGATATTCGGACGCTCCGGCATCAGTTCGACCGTCTGCGGCTGCTCGCCATGTCGCCACTTGCCCGCGGCAATCTGCTTGATGGCGACACGCCCCGGCTCGGCATTGATGAAGTAAACCGCCTGACGCGCGCCGTTCAACGGCACTTCGGCGAACAGGAGCGTGCCCCGTGCACACGCGCGCGCCAGTGCCATACGCAAGGACTCCTCCGCCGAGGAATTCGCCACCCCTGTGAGTGACGCCATCAGGGCTGTGTTATCACGAAAATCCGCCTCACGCACGTAACGATACTTGCCCTGGCGCTGCTGCACGGCATAAAAAGCGAACAGAGTTACTTTCAGTTCCGCGAGATCGTCGATCATGGGCAGCAGATCGACGAACAGCAGCGCAGGGAGCGCAACCGTGCGCGGTTTGCCTGGGGGGAATCCGTCAAACTGCTGCATCACAGGCTGCTCAGGTCTATCGTCTGCGTCTTAGCGTCGGTGAACTTCGTCAGCGCGCCGTCGAAATGGAGCGACACAACGCCGGTGGGACCGTTGCGATGCTTGGAGACGATGATGTCCGCGCGATTGGGAAACTCGGTCGCCTCGTTGTAGACAATATCCCGGTATAAGAACATGACAATATCGCTATCCTGCTCAATGCTCCCGCTTTCGCGAAGGTCGCTGAGTTGGGGGCGTTTGTCCTGGCGCTGCTCGACGGCACGAGAGAGCTGCGCGGCAGCAAACAAGGGAACGTTCAGTTCGCGTGCCAGCTCCTTCAGACTGCGGCTGATGTAGCTGATCTCCTGCACACGATTGTTCTCGAAGGTCCCGCCACCGTTCATGAGCTGCAAGTAATCGACGATGATCAGGTCAAGTCCGTGCTCATGGGCGATGCGGCGGCACTTGGTGCGCAGTTGCAGAGGTGTCAGCGCCGGGCTGTCGTCGATGAAGATTTTGTAGTTTTGCAGATACTCGGTGGCACGAACGAAGCGCAGCCATTCCTGCTGCGTCAACTGCCCCAAGCGCAGCCTCTGCGAGTTGATCCCAGTCTCCATCGAGATCAGGCGCTGGACGATTTGATCCGCCCCCATCTCCATCGAAAAGATGCCGATGCGCGCGCCCGTCCGCGCCGCCTGTGATGTTACTGAAAGCAAAAAGGATGTCTTACCCATGCCCGGGCGTCCCGCGAAGATCAGGAGGTCGGACTTCTGTAAGCCCCCCAGCAGCGTATCGATGTCGCGGAAACCGGTCGGCAGCCCGCTCGTTTCGTTGGGATACTGCATCAGGTGGGCGACGCGGTCGAAATAATCGCCCAGCGCCTGCCGAAGACTCACAATGTCGCGCCGCACATTACGCTCGGTCACCTTGAACAGCCGTGACTCGGCATCGTTCGTCACCTGCTCGATGCCCAGTTCCTCGTCAAACGCCAACGCTTTGATCTCGTCCGCCGCGATAAGCAGACGGCGGCGGATCGACGCGCGCTCGACCAACCGCCCATAAATCTCCGCGTGAACGGAAGTCGGCACGCTGTTGATGAGATGCGTCAGATAGGCAGGTCCACCGACATCATTCAGGCGCTGCAACATGCGCAGCTCATCCTGAAGCGTCAGGTAATCGATCGGATCGTTACGCTCACCCAGGCGCAGTATAGCTTCCCAGATGAACTGGTTGCGCAGAATGTAAAAGTCATCCGGCTTGAGAAAAGAGGCGACGCCCGCGAACGACTCGGGGTTGACCATGACGGCACCCAGGACGGCTTCTTCAGCTTCCTGACTGTAGGGGATCATTTGACCAGGGAGCGCAAAAGACTGGTTCGTCATCGTCCATCCACCAGAGAAAGAAAACGGCGAACGGGTCTCCCCGCCGCCGCATCATCCACGCAAACTGTTGAGCCGTCGCAATTGGGGCTACTTGTCGTCTTCGTCGTCCAGATCATCGAGGTCCAGCGAATTGACGAAGTCTTTGAAGGCGCTCAGGCGACCATCATCGACGACCTCGTCTTCGCCCTTCGCCAGTGGTTCTTTCTCCATGTCCTCGTCAGGGCGAATGGCGGCGCGTTCCATTACAAGATCGGAGACAAAAATCGGCGATTTTGCGCGCACCGCCAACGCAATGGCATCGCTTGGACGCGAATCGATGTCGATCTGTTTGCCATTGACTTCGACCACGATACGCGCGTAGTAAACATCATTGCGGAGATCGTTGATGAGGATGTGGGCGATGCGCCCGCCAAATTCGCGGATCGTCGCCTTGAGAAGATCGTGGGTCAGGGGTCGCTGCGGGGGCACTTCTTGCAGCTCAATGGTGATCGCATCCGCTTCGCAGGGTCCAATCCAAATGGGAAGGTATCGGTCGCTGCTGGTATCCTTGAGGATGACGATCCGATGCTGCGACATCAAACTTACACGGATACTGTCAATAATCACTTCGATCATGATGTGTCTTGGTAACCTTGGATTGTAAGGCGGGACGCCCTTACCATTACCGCCGATTATACACGCAACGAAAGGGAGAGCAACAGTTGGACTTGTGGCGTGCCGCTTCCTACACAAAAGTACAGGATCGCCGACCCATGTTGCTTGCGCCTGAGCACAATCGTCTAGCTTGTAAGCACTGAATGAGAGAAATCATAGGATGCTTGCGGTTATATAGACCAGTTGGTATAATTACGGATGTTGGAGAACGATCATGTCAACGGCACGAGACCAGATTTTGGACACGATGTGTGAACTTCTGGAGCTTCAGGGGTACCACGCAACGGGTTTGAACCAGATCATCAAGGAGAGCGGTAGTCCTAAGGGATCACTCTACTACTACTTTCCCGGTGGCAAGGAGGAGCTAAGCGCGGAAGCGCTCAGCCGCGTCGGGCTAGTGGTGCTCAATCGCATCCGGCAACATTTGAATACGATTGACAGTCCAGCACAGGCGGTACGCGATTTCATTGTCAACATTGCGCACAACGTCGAGGCATCAGGTTATCGTGCTGGCGGACCTATCACCACAGTTGCGATGGAAACTGCCTCTAGCAGCGACCGCCTTCGTCTGGAGTGCCAAGGCATCTATACGAGGTGGCAGGATGCGTTTGCCGCCAAACTGAGTTCGCCCGATGCTCCTGATGAAGTGGCGCACGCGCTCGCAGGCGTGATTTTGGCGGCAATCGAGGGCGGAATCATTCTGTGTCGAACGAGTCGCAGTCAGAAGCCGCTGCTGAACGTCGCGGATGCAATGGCAATATTGATCGACCAACGTAGATAAAAAGGAAGACTCTTCGCTTTTTTGGCGCTCCATTATATAGACTGGTCTATAAGTGCCACCCAACGCGACCACATAAGCCTACTATATCGCAGGGGTGCAGCAGTGTGCCCTCCTGCAAAGTGAGACACTATGAACAGCAGAATCCTCGTCACAGGTGCCGGTGGAAACGTCGGTCGAGAACTGATGCGGGCGCTCCCGCCCGGCAGCGCGCGCGCCGCAGACATCTCGCCTGCGACAATAATTCAAGCACTCGGAAGCGACATCGATGCCGTCCGCTTCGATTTTGGCGACCCCACAACGTACGCACCCGCGCTTGAGAATATCTCGCGTCTCTTCCTCCTGCGCCCTCCCGCCATCACGGACATCCCCCGATATATCACGCCCTTCCTTCAGGCGGCAAAGAGGGCTGGTGTGCAGCAGATCGTCTTCCTCTCCATCCAGGGCGTTGAGAACAATAAGCAGGTTCCACACTACAAGATAGAGCAGGCGATCCGCGCCGCCGAGATACCCTACACGTTCCTGCGCTGCGGCTTTTTCATGCAGAACCTTGCAACTACGCATCGTGACGAAATCCGTGAACGGCATGTCATTGATGTCCCGGCTGGCAAAAGCAGAACCAGCTTTGTCGATGTTCGCGACATCGCCGCATTCGCGAGCGTCGTGTTGACCGAGGCTGGACACGAGGGCAAGGTCTACACACTGACCGGCAGCCAAGCACTCGATTACTATCAGGTCGCAGACATCATGTCGGATGTCCTTGGGCACCCCATCACCTACAAGGACCCTTCCATTCCGAAATTCATCATTCATCAGCGCAAAGCCGGTCGCCCATGGGGAATGACAATGGTGATGACGATGCTCTATACCATCACCCGCTTCGGCAATGCCTCGAGTATCAGCGACGACGTGCAAAATCTGCTGGGGCGTCCTCCTATCAGCTTCCGTCAGTTCGTCGAAGACCATCAGTCTGCATGGGCATAAAGCGACAGGAGCGGCTCACGAAATCCGGAGTCGCAAGCGCGCCGATGCATCAGTACACTTGCTCTCATTGGAAGCTGAACCTGGACAGTGAGGGCAAATCATGACTTTTTCCATCGTCGCCTATGATCCGGATGCAAACGCGCATGGCGTCGCCGTCGCGAGCAAGTTTCTCGCGGTCGGAGCCTATGTCTCCTGGGCGCAGGGGGGAGTTGGGGCAGTTGCAACCCAGTCGTTCGTGAAGGTCGGCTACGGACCTGATGGATTGGCGATGATGGCGCGTGGCAAGAGCGCGCAGGAAACACTCGACGCGCTGGTCGCCGCCGACCCAGGACGCGATACGCGACAGGTAGGTGTGGTCGATGCCCAGGGCCGGAGCGCCTCCTACACCGGAAGCGGTTGCTTCGCGTGGGCGGGCAGCCGCACCGGCGAGTACTTCGCCTGTCAGGGCAACATCCTGACTGGCGCAGACGTGCTCGAAGCGATGGCGGCGACATTCATCTCAGCGCGCGGCGAATTGGCAGACCGGCTGTTGGCGGCGCTGCGTGCAGGCGATGAAGCAGGCGGTGACAAGCGCGGTCGGCAGGGCGCGGGTCTGCTCGTCACGATTCCAAACGGCGGCGTGGGTGGCGATAACGACCGCTATCTCGACCTGCGCGTCGACGACGACCCTGCCCCCGTCACGCGCTTGGCGGAACTGGTCGATCTGCACCACCTCTTCCTCGGTTCACCTAAAGCAGAAGATGCGCTGAACATCAGTGAAGACATCGTGCGCGAACTGCAAACGATGATGCGCCTGGGCAGCTACACAACTCAGGAACCTGATGGCAGATGGGATGACGCCAGTAAAGCCAAATTCTGGGAACTGGTCGGCAGCGAAAACCTCGAAGGACGCTGGAGTCTCGAAGGCGACACGGACAAGATTGACCGTGTCGCGCTGGAATATCTGCGCAAGCGCTTTGGGATGCGATGAGGCGACCCCCGCCCGCCCTGCTCGCCATCCTGCTGATCGCCGCGTGGCTGCGCCTCACCGCGCTGACAGCGGATGTGCGGTTTCATGGGGACGAGGCGCTCTTTGCGACCTTTGCCCGAAGCGCCGCGCTCAATGGCGAGTGGATGCTGCCGGGCGCGCTCGATAAGCCGCCGCTCGCCCTCTACAGTATGGCATTGGCGATGCTGCCCTTCACGACATCGCGCCCTGATGGGCTGCCCGAACTCACCGCGCGGTCGGGCGAAATCGCCGCGCGGCTACCAGGGATGCTTGCCAGCCTGCTGCTGGTCCCGCTCGTATATGGGCTTGCATGGCGACTTTACCGTCAGCAGAGTTCGGCAGTGCTGGCGGCACTGCTCATCGCCATTTCCCCGTTCACCGCCGCCTTCGGGGCGACTGCCTTCACCGATGGGCTGATGCTGCTGTTGACGACGCTCGCGCTTTACGCCATCGTTCGAGGACAGTGGGAATGGGCGGGCACAGCGCTGGCGCTCGGCTTTGCAGCCAAGCAGCAGGCGCTGTACGCGCTCCCGCTGGTCATCGGGTTGGGCTGGCTGCTCCATGACCTCACGCCTTCGCGCCTGCTGCGCTTCGCTGCGGCATTGGGCGCGGGGATGACAGTTCTCCTCCTCTGGGATTCGTTACGCGGGCGAGAGACCAGCATCTTCGCGCTCGCGCTGGCGAACAACGACCCGGCGCGCCTGATCCGTTCGGATGAGGTGCTGCCCCGCTTGGCGCACTGGGTGCAGCTAATGGCGTCCGTCTACACGCCGATGAGTGCGCTCTTCATCCCGGCGGCAGTCGGCGGCATTTTCTGGCGCTGGCGTTATGGCATCTCGCGCAACCTTCTCATCGACCTGCTGCTGGCGCTCTATATCGTCGCATATCTGCTGCTTCACTGGCTGGTCGCCTTCAACATCTATGACCGCTACCTGCTGCTGATCGTCGTCCCGCTCGCTCTGTTGACAGCGCGCGGGCTGATCAGCGTGTCAGAAGCTCTGATCGGCAAGTTGGCGTGGGCGGAAATTCGCCTTGTCGGGCTGCTGTTTGCCGCGGCAATCGTCGTCAGCGCCTTTGATGCCGCGCAAGGGCGACTCGCCATCGGAATCAACAGTGAGAGTCTGTCCGAGATCGATGCGCTGGCGGATGAACTTAATGCGCTGCCGCTCGGCACAATCATTTATGATCACTGGCTGGGATGGGAACTTGGCTACTATCTGGGGCAGTGGACGGATAAACGCCGTGTCTACTATCCGACACCGCGCGCGCTCGCGGAAGATGCCCTCCGCCAGCCTGACCCAGCACCGCGTTACCTGGTTGTTCCGCGTTGGGTTCAAGCGCGCCCCTGGTTAGAGGCGCTCGACGATGCAGGTTTCATGCCGCGTGTCGAGTGGCAGCGAACGGGATTTCTCGTCTACCGGCTCCTACCACCCTAAGCTTTCCGTCGCCCGGTACGCAGAGTTTCCTGGACATACGAAACCAGGTTGTTGGCAATATAGGGTTTCGTGAGGTAGCGATCTGCCCCGGCAGACAACGCATCCCGGATCTGGTTTGTATCAACCAGCGCGGACAGAACGATGATGGGCATAGCATTGAACGCAGCGCGCGCCCGGACTTGCTTCAGGAAGTCCATTCCGCTCTGGTCAGGCAGCATCAGGTCCAGGAGGACAAGGTCAGGAAGCGGTGGGGTCGCCAGCGCACGCACCCCTTTCGCCACCGATTCGGCATCAATGACTTCCATACCCACCCGGGTCAGCATGATGCGCACGAGCTGCCGCAGTTCGGGATCATCGTCGATCACCAATATTCGCTGTGTATCGCCAGTCACCCGCTGCCTTCTCCCAGACTAACCTCAAAGCCACCATAACCTACTGACATCATAACGTAAGGTACACAGCAAAAACGAAAACCTGTCTTGAGAATGGCTTTCGGTGTAAAATTTGTAACATGAGTCTGGGTCGGAAAGGGCGCGCGATGACACGGCAATGGTTTGGGATACTGGTGATGGCAGCGGTTATACCTTTGGCGGGGTGCCTGCGCCCGGCAGGCGATGCACCGCCTGTGGTTTCACAACCCATTGATCCCGCAGCAGGAAGCGAGACAGCACTGCCGACCATCCCGCCGCTGGTCATGGGCACACCGACCCTGCCTCCGGTAACGATTATCTCGCCAGCGACCATCGCTGCCACACAGGTCTTTGGTCAGCCGCTGCAAACCCCAACCCCGCCGCCCGTCATCACGAACCCGGCAGTCGTCAACATCACCGTCTCCGCACCCAGTGCCACGCCCGGCGGCTTCATCACGCCGATTGTCCCGCTCGGACAAGTCACCCTCGTGCTGCCCAGCGCAACCCCGGTCGGCGGCACAGCCATCGCGACACCGTCCGGGCTGATTACGCCGACCGCGCTCGTCAATTCCGGTGAATGCACCTACATCGTCCAGGCGGGCGATAATCTCTTCCGTATCGCCACCAACAATGATGTATCGCTGGACGAGATGCGGGCAGCCAATCCCGAACTCGTCGGCGAAGCCCCCATCCTCCAGCCTGGGCAGGTGCTGCAAGTCCCGGGCTGCGTCCCAGCAGGCGGCGCAGCGATCACGCCCGGCGCACCGACACTGGTTCCGCCGCCCGCAACCGCGACGCTGGCGGGAAGCACGAATGGGACGACCTACACCGTGCGGGCGGGTGATACGCTCTTTTCGATTGCATTGCAGTTTGGCATCACGTCCGACGCGATTATTGCCGCCAACAATCTGACCAATCCAGATCGTCTGAGCGTCGGTCAGCAGTTGATCATCCCTGCTGCGCCCTAAAGATCAGGACGTTATCAAAGGTCACGCGCGCATCACCGCCGCTCGGTACGGCGGCGGTGAGACCGACCGTGCCAGCACCATAAAGGTCATCTCTCACCTCGTCAATGAAAACCCCATTGACGAACAATGCCAGGTAATCCCCCAGGCAGACCACGCGAAGGCGATTGAAGTCCTTGCCCTGGCGAATGAAGTCCGAATAGGTGAAGGGGATCAGGTCGTGCACTTCGCGCCCGACTCCCCGACGGATGGTGTAATACCCGTCCCCGCTGATGAAAAAGTAGTAGCCATTGCCATTTGCCGATGGGTCGGCACGGCACATCACCCCGTAGGCATTGTCCATGTCGTCGGAAAGCTGTGCCGTCTCAACCTCGAGGATGACATCCGTCTCGACCTGATCATGCAGCGCCCACATGAAACCGCCGTCGTCGATGTCGATGCGATAAACGCCCTCGGCTACCGCGCCGACCACGCCCAGCGTGAGATCGCTGTACGCCTCCCATTCGATGGTCGAGTCAAAGCGCACCTCGTCCAGCAGCGCACCTGCGGTAAATGCCTGCGTCGGCTGGCGTGGAGAACAGGCAGTCAGTAAGATGAGTGCCAGCCATGCAAAGATCCCTGAACGTTGAATTATCGCGCGCTTGCTGCAATGATCGAACAAATCAATCCCCACAGGAGTATGACCTCGTGACTCTAGCACAATTTTCCAGTGTAATCATGGATATGGACGGCGTGATCTGGCGCGGGGACACCTTCCTGCCAGGTGCGCTCGAATGGTTCGACTGGCTGCGCAATCACCAGGTGCCCTTTGTGCTGGCAACCAACAACAGCAGCAAGACGCCCCAGGATTATGTCAGTAAACTGACAAAAATGGAGGTCAGCGGGATCGAACCCTGGCAGATTATCACCAGCGGCACAACCACCGCCGACACTCTGAAGCGCCGTTATGCACCCGGCACGCCCATCCACGTCCTGGGCGGTGATGGCTTGCGCGCGGTCGTCACGGACGCGGGTTTCGTCGTGGCGGATGACGCAATGGTGGTGGTCGTCGGGCTAGACCCGCAGCTCACCTATCAGAAACTCAAAACCGCGACACTCCTGCTGCGGCGCGGGGCGGATTACATCGCCTCAAACGTGGATCGCACATTACCGACTCTTGAAGGTCTCACACCCGGCGCAGGCAGCATCGTCGCGGCACTCAGCGCCGCGAGCGACCGGGAGCCAGAGATCATGGGCAAGCCGTATCCCGCGATGTACGAAACTGCCTTGAGCCGGCTGGGCACCCAGGCGCGCGAGACGCTCATGATTGGCGACCGTCTGGACACGGACATCGCAGGCGCATACGCGCTCGGAATGCAGACCGTGCTCGTCCTCAGCGGTGTTGCCACGCGCGACGATGTGAACACATCACGCCTGCAACCCACTGTCGTATTTGAAGACCTGGCGGGACTGGTTCAGAGTCTCGGTCATCGCTAGCGGCTACTCATACGCAAGTCTCGCAACCAGGCGGTCACTCCATGCGCGTCGCATTTATCAGCTTCGCATTTTCCGAATACAGCATCCGTTGGGTGAATGGTATCGCCGATCACGCGGATGTCCTGTTGGCGCTCTCGGACTCCGAAGATGAGGTCAGAAAGCTGCTGGACAAACGAGTGCGATTCATCGCAATTCCCGCTGCCAGAATCCGGCATGTGTTCGAACAGATCCGCAATATGTGGCGCTTGTCTCAGGAATTGCGACGCTTTCGCCCTGATGTAATCCACCTTCAGCAGGGATTCATCTGGTTCAACCTGCTGCAACCGTTTCTGTTCAGGTATCCGCTCGTCGTAACCGTTCATGATCCGCTGCCTCATCGGGGTGATGAGCAGCAAAAACAACCGCAGTTCATCTTCCGACTTGGTTTCGACCGCGCCAGCAGGCTCATCGTGCACGGCAAGCGTATCAAAGAAGCGTGCATTCAGTTGGGTCTGCCTGCCGAAAAGATTGCGATCATCCCTCACGTTAAGATTGGGGACGATGAGGGCAGCACCACGCCCATCACCTCAAAGACGATCCTCTTTTTTGGGCGCATCTGGGAATACAAGGGGCTGGACATCCTCATCCGCGCCGAGCCGATCATCGCCGCCAGCGTCCCAGACATGAAGATCATGATCGCGGGTACGGGAGAGCCGCTGGATCGCTACCGTGCGCTGATGACCGATCCATCGCGCTATATCATCCATAACACCTATATCCCCGATGAAATGAGAGCTGAACTCTTCACGCAAGCGGCGGTTGTGGTACTGCCGTATGTCGAGGCAACGCAGAGCGGCGTTATCCCACTTGCCTACACGTATGCGAGACCGGTGGTCGCCACCCGGGTTGGCGCACTCCCTGACGCAATCGATGAGGGTGTCACAGGCTTGCTGGTACCGCCCTCAGATGTGCAGGCATTCGCGGATGCGGTGATCCGGCTCTTGGAAAACCGAGAACTCGCACAGGCGATGGGTGAGGCTGGCAGGCGCAAGATCAACCTGGAGGGTTCACCAGAGGCGGTCGGGCGGCTGACGATGGAGGTCTATAGGAGTATGCTGCACCCATGAGAGAAGGTTATGCGGCGCTTCCTGACGTGGCTAATCGCGCACCCAAGGCACATTTTCGCTGCGAAATCCGCCATGTTCCGGCAGCAGGTGTTCGAAACTGCAACCGGCCACGGCTGAAATCTCCTGCGCCCACAGCTCGTTGAGCAAATCGCCGATCCGTATGGCGCGCTGCGCGTCCGTGCCGGGCATGAAGACATCGGCGTAGTAACGAAAGAAGATGAACCCCTGAGGGAACTGCCGCCGCCGCTCCTGATGATAGTCTTCGTTCTTGAATAATTCGACGCGCCCATCGGTCGGGTCGGCTGGCGCGAACATGACCATGCGGATGATGCCAAGCAGTTCGTTGTCGCTCAGGTCGGTGTCGATATAGATGCGGCAGTCGGGCGGGGTCAAGCGAAGCCTCCCGCCGCGTGATGTGCGGCACGTATCGGTTCCGGCAGACGATAGAGCGTTGTGCAGTGCAGCGTCAGTCTGACCGCATCTTCGAGCGTCATCAGGTGTCCGGGGGAAATGAAGAGCGGCTTGACACGCGTCTTTGTGCGCACCACGCTTCCGATCACCTCACCCTTATGCGTCAGCGGACTGCGGCTGCCTGCTTCCAACTCTGGCTCGGCATACTGACCGAGGAAGTAGGTTTTGCCGCAGCCTATCGTGGGCAGCCTCAGCCACAAGCCCATGTGGGCGGCAATTCCCATGCGCCGAGGATGAATACGCCCCATGCCATCAAACATGAAGACATCGGGAGTGAGTTGGAGTTTCTGGAAGGCTTCCAGGAGCACTGGTCCCTCGCGGAAGGTGAGCAAGCCAGGGATGTACGGATAGGGGGTGGGCTGCGCCGCCGTGACGACTTCGAGCACCTGCATGTCCGGAAACGACAACACGACAACCGCCGCCTGCGACACGAAGTTCTTCACGCTGACATCCACCCCTGCGACCGTGCGTACCCGCTCCCAATCCAGGACATGCTCGCGAAGCTGCTCAGCAAGCCGATTTTGCAGCGCAATGGCGTCCGCAGGCGATACGTCCCAGGAGTGCAGGTCAGTCTTGAGATCCATAATCCCAACCTAGAAATGAAAACAACCGCGAAAGCACGATGACTACGAAGCAGTGTTCCTGATCTTCGCGCTCATCGCGTCTTCGCGGTTGTAACTCTCATCCTTACAGACTAAAGGTCGCCGCCGTCGTCCATCCCCATGCCAAGCATGGTCGGGGCGCCGCCCGCAGGCTGCGGTCTGCTGCTCTGCTGGCGCTTCTCTTCGTCCTTGCCAAACCGGATCACCTCGCCGCTTTCGGTGATGGCTTCGACCGCCAGGCCGAGCGATTGCAGTTCCTTGACGAGGACGCGGAAGCTGGTCGGGATACCCGGCTCTTCAATCGCCTCGCCCTTGATGATCGCCTCATACGTCTTGACGCGACCCTGGACATCGTCCGACTTGACCGTAAGCATTTCCTGGAGCGTGTGCGCCGCGCCGTATGCCTCGAGTGCCCACACTTCCATCTCACCAAAGCGCTGACCGCCGAATTGCGCCTTACCACCGAGCGGCTGCTGCGTGACAAGACTGTAGGGACCGGTCGAACGGGCGTGAACCTTGTCTTCCACAAGATGCGCCAGTTTGAGCATGTGAATGATGCCTACTGTCACGGGCTGATCGAACGCTTCACCCGTACGTCCATCGTACAGTTTCTGCTTGCCGTAGATGGGAACCGCATGTCCGGTCTCGAACATCACGCGGTCGGCGATCTTCAGCAGATCCTTTTCAGAAATTTCGTCCGGGATTTCGATGCCGGGGTCTGCCCAGTAGCACCACTCACGGAGCGCCACAATGATGGCATACTGGTCACGGCGATCACGCTCTGCGGATGACAAGCCAGTGGTCTCGAAGAGCAGGACATCATCGGGGTTATAGCCCTTTTCGCGCAGCCATTCGGTCAGCACTGCGCGACGAGCATAGACCTCGTCCACCAGGATCTGGTCGGCATCATAGAGCGGGTTCTCGCGCAGGAGCGCATAGATATAGAGGCGGCGCACTTCCGCGTCATCTTCGAGATCATCTGCCGAGTAGTACTCGCTGACCCAGTGGAAGGCACGCTCGGTAATCTCCATCCACGCGCGGTCGATCAACCATGCGCGTCCCAACTCGCTCTGGATTTCATCTTCCTTCGCGCCGTCAAACACGGGTGTGATGGCGCGGAAGCCCAAGCGCTCCGCTGCCCACCCCAGGTGAATTTCCAGCACCTGACCGATGTTCATACGACCTGGCACGCCGAGTGGATTCAGGATGATCTCACAGGGGCGACCATCGTCCAGATACGGCATATCCTCGATGGGGACGATCTTCGAGATAACGCCCTTGTTTCCGTGACGCCCTGCCATCTTGTCGCCAACCGTCAGCTTACGTTTCTGCGCAACACTGACGCGCACCATCTTCTCGACACCCGCAGGCAGGTCGGGGTGTTCGTCGCGCGTGAAGGTCTTCACATCGACGACTTTGCCCTTTTCGCCATGCGGCAGGCGCAGCGACGAATCTTTGACCTCGCGCGCCTTTTCACCAAAGATCGCGCGCAGCAGCTTCTCTTCCGGGCTGAGTTCTTTTTCGCCCTTCGGCGTGATCTTGCCGACCAGGATGTCGTTGGGACCGACTTCCGCGCCGATACGCACGATCCCGAATTCGTCCAGGTCCTTCAGCGCGTCTTCGCCGACATTCGGAATGTCGTAGGTGATTTCTTCCGGACCCAGTTTGGTATCACGCGCGTCCACCTCGTGCTTTTCGATGTGGATGCTCGTGAACTTGTCGTTGCGCAGCATGTCTTCGCTGATGAGCAGCGCATCTTCGTAATTACCGCCGTCCCAGGAGAGGAAGGCACCCAGCACATCATGACCGAGCGCGATGTTGCCCAGGGTGGTCGAAGAACTGTCGGCGATGACATCGCGCTTCTTGACCATCTGCCCCTTGGTGACGATGGGACGCTGATCAACGCAGGTCGATTGGTTGGAGCGGTTGTACTTACGCAGCCGGAAGATGCGCTCGTCGCCGCTGGTTGTGCGCACGACGACGCGGTCGCCCTGCACGCTCAGAACCTCGCCCTCGACATCCGACAGCAGCACCTGACCGCTGTCGTACGCCGCCTGCCCTTCCATGCCCGTGCTGACAATCGGCACGTCCGGCTTGAGAAGCGGCACTGCCTGGCGCTGCATATTGGAGCCCATGAGCGCACGGTTGGCGTCGTCATGCTCCAGGAATGGGATGAGCGCGGCGCTGATGCCGACGATCTGGCGCGGGGCGACATCCATGTAGTCGATGCGCCGTGCGGAGGTGACCAGGAATTTCTGGTTATGCCGCGACGAAATGCGGTCGGAGGCGAACTGGCGAAAACTGTCGAGCGGGGCGTTCGCCTGCGCGATGACAAAGTTATCTTCTTCATCTGCCGAGAGATACTTGATCGCATCACCGACGAACGGCATGACCGGAATGCTAGTCAACCCCGCCTTGATGAACTTCTTGACCATCTCTTCGGTGATGACCGCCCCATCTTCGGCGAGGACACGTTCCTTCTCATCCGTCACATCATCACGCACGGTACGCCCGACGATGCCGGGGTCATTCGGCGCGAGGAACTTGATGACCTCGCGGTAGGGCGTCTCGATGAAACCATACTCGTTGACGCGCGCATAGCTCGCCAGACGACCGATCAGACCGATGTTCGGACCTTCCGGCGTCTCAATCGGGCAGATGCGTCCGTAATGGCTGTGATGCACGTCGCGGACATCGAAGCCCGCGCGTTCGCGGCGCAGACCACCGGGACCCAGCGCAGAAAGCGTTCGCTTGTGGGTCAGCTCCGCCAGCGGATTGGTCTGCTCCATGAACTGCGAAAGCTGCGATGAGCCGAAGAATTCGCGGATGGCGGCGACCACCGGGCGGATATTGACGAGCGCAACCGGCGTGACGCTGTTGGTCTCGCGCATCGACATGCGCTCTTTGACCACGCGCTCGGTGCGGCGCAGCCCTACACGCAGCTTGTTCTGGATCAGCTCGCCGACCGTCTTGACGCGGCGATTGCCGAGGTGATCGATGTCGTCGCGACCGAGCTTGCCATTGTTGATCAGCACCATGCGGCGCAGCAGTTTGACGATGTCCGCCTTCGTAACTGTGCGAATCTGGCGCGGGATCGGATTTTCGGCATGCAGCCGCTGGTTGAGCTTGTAGCGACCGACGCGCTCCAGATCGTAGCGGCGCTGGTCAAACAACTGGCTGACCATGTACTCGCGCGCGTTGTCGAGAGTCGCCGGGTCGCCCGGTCGCATACGCTTGAAGAACTCGATCAGCGCCGCCTGCGCAACCGTCTGATCGCGCTTGAGATCCCACTGCGGCTCATTCTTGAGCGTCTGCGCCATGTACTGACGATTGGGGTTGTCGTCGATGTCCGCAAACAGCGACAGCATTTCCTCATCGCTGCCCGTCACAATTGGCGACATGCCTTCGGGAGTACCATCGTTGACTGCCGCAAGCGCGCGCAGGAAGATCGTGATCGGCACGGTACGCTTACGATTGAATTTGAGCGTCAGGTAGTCGCTCTTGCGCGTTTCGAATTCCATCCACGCCCCGCGATCCGGGATGAGTTTGGCGTTTGACATCACGCGACCGCTCAGGCGGTCTTCTTCGGTATCGAAATACACACCAGGGGAACGAATCAACTGGCTGACGACAACGCGCTCTGTGCCGTTGATGATGAACGTACCCTTTTCGGTCATCAACGGGAAGTCGCCAAGGAAAATATCCGAAAGGATGACTTCGTCACCCTGCTCCTTGTTGACCAAGCCGACGCGAATGTAAAGCGGCGCGGCATATGAGAGATCGCGTTCGAGGCAGATTTCTTCGCTGTACTTCGGTTCCTCGAACCAGTAGCGCAACCCCAGCTCTTTGGCTTCTTTGCTGTTGCCGGGGAAATACAACTTCAGGTCACCATGAAAACTCTCGATCGGGCTGATTTCGTCAAACAGCTCCGCCAGACCTTCCTCGAGGAACCAACGGAACGACTCCAACTGAACTTCGATCAGCGAAGGCAGTTCCTGTACATCGGGGAAGCGAGCATAGTTCTTCGTTCGCGTGAACCGTATCAAGGCACCGCTCCTCTAGACACGTAAACAACTGACAGTGGATATTGAAGATGGCGGACGAGATGCAGGATGTACAATCCTGGATGATGAAGGGTCGAAGGGCTTCTAACGTGCATTCCAAATCCTGGCAAATGAGATGAACAGGACGGAACCGAACATGTATTATTTGCACAAAAGATATTAAATGTCAAGCGAAAAAGTTGGGTATTCGTCCGCCAAACGTAGGATTGCAGTAGACCTGGCAACCATTGTATAGATCGAATCATCATACAATGAAGAGAAGTTAGCGTCCCAGCTTCTGAAAGCTGACGAACACACTATGTCTCAACGCCCAATCTCAAAACCGATGCCCCCGCGCCGCGCACCACGCACACGCACGACCCTGCGCCGCGCCGCACCTCCCCCACAGCCCACCTTACAGCCGCTGCCGCTGCCGCCTGCCCCAACGCCGCAGTCTCGGCGGCGGCCGCCCCATCGGCAGCAGAAACCCAACGGCAGCGGTTGGATGAACTGGGCGATCTTCGCCGCCCCGCTGGCGCTGTTGGGCGTGTTGGCGCTGATTGTATTGGTCGGCGCCGTGCTGCTCTTCAGCGGCAGCCGGGCGCTGCCGGGCATTCAGGTCGCGGGTATCCCCGTCGGTGGAATGAACGCGGAAACAGCAGTCGCGCAGATCGCGCAAACGTGGGATGGGCGCGGCGTCTTGCTGCGCGATGGCGACCAGATTTACCCAATTCAGCCGTCACTCCTCGGCATCAGCCTGGACGCGGCGGCAAGTGCGCAGGCAGCAGTCGGCTATGGGCGAACCGGTGTCAGCATGGGTGGGCTGGTGCGCGCGGCATTCGACAAGGTGGCGCTCGCACCGATCATCAGCCTGGATCGCGAAACATTCGTGCGCGGGCTTGCCGAAATCGCCCCGCAAATCGACCGCCCTGCTCGAAACGCGGGCGTCGCGTTCGTCGGCGGCGCGTTGCAGGAACGGGCAGCGGTCGAAGGGCGCGCGGTGGATGCCAGCGCGACGCTGGCGCAGTTCGAGGCGCAGGGGATCAGCGCGCTGCGCGACGGCGCGCTCGACCTGGTCATGCAGCGCATCGCACCCACCGTCACGGACGCCGCGCCTATCCTGGCGGCAGCCCAGTCGCTGCTGGCATCGCCATTCAGGATTGATGCCTACAACCCGGTTACCAACACCCGCGTCAACTGGCAGGTCATGCCGGATACCTGGGCATCCTGGCTCACTGCGTCCCCTGATGACACGCAGCCGACCGGGCTGGCGCTGGCGTTCGACACGAACGGAGTGCGCGGTTATCTCGAAGGGCAGCGTGGAACGCTCTCCCAGAACGAGTATCTGAATATGGACGAGACGCTGGCGACGATCAACGCGGCAATCGCGCGCGCCGAGACGCAGGCGGTCGTGCGTCTTTACAACCGCGACGCCACGCACACGGTCCAGCCCGGCGAGAGCATCACCAGCATCGCCTGGGATTACGGCGTGCCCTACCTTTATATACAGCAGGCGAACCCAAGCCTTGAGGATGGGCTTTCCGTCGGCGAAACGATCACGATCCCCTCGGCGGACGACTTCCTGGAACTGCCGGTTGTGCCGGACAAGCGTATCGTCGTCAGCATCGGCGAGCAGCGCGTGCGCGTCTACGAAGGCGGCGCGCTCCGGTGGGATTGGGTCGCCAGCACGGGCATTACATCCAGCCCCACCTGGACAGGCATCTACCAGATCATCTCGCACGAACCGAATGCCTACGCAGGCAACTGGGACTTGTGGATGCCGAACTTCATGGGTGTCTACCGCCCGATCCCCGGCGCGGACTTCACCAACGGCTTTCACGGCTTCCCGACGCGCGGCGGCAGCCAGCTCTTGTGGACGAACAGCCTGGGCACGCGCGTGACCTACGGCTGCATCCTCCTTAGCAACGAGAACATCCGCCTGCTCTACGACTGGGCAGAGCAGGGCGTCGTCGTGGAGATCCAGGCGTAGCTACCCAGTCGGGCAGCCATTGTTGCTGGCGGGTCCGCGAGCATCCCGGCACTGATCCGCCGTATCGACAATCCCATCGCCATCGGAGTCGGGACACCCACCGACCGTCCCGAACTGTCCGGGACAACCATCCACGCCCGGCGCTTCTACAAAGCCGTCGGCGTCAGAGTCCGGGCAATCGCTGCCCTGGTTCCAACCACTCGGACCCTGACCTGGGCAGCGATCCGAGCTGTCAGGATAGCCATCGCCATCGCCATCGCTGACGACCACAGGTTGAGGCGTTGGCGTGGGCGGAGCCAACGTACTGGTTGGAGCGGCGGATGTCGCAGGAGCAGAGGAGGTGGCAGGAGCAGAGGTCGGCGATGACCCTGAACTTGTTGGCGATGGTGTTGGTGTTGGATCACCCGATGGACGAGCCGTAGAAACAATCGGCGACAAAGTAGGAACTTCGGAAGCAACTGGGATGATCCCCTCCCCCGCGCAGTTGGAGGTCACGTTCGCCGAATAGATCCAGCCTTCGATTGTCGATGTGGCATTCACAACGTGGCGGACGTTGTACCAGATACCATCGGGCATCGCTGCCTGAGTTAGGACTTCAACCTCTTCATCGCGGCGAATGACGCGCGTTACCGCCGCGCCATAGTTGGGCGTACTGCGGATGTTCGCGGCATCGACTGCGATTCGATAACGTATTTGCTCAATGGTACAAGCATCGGCATCAGGTTCGATGACCTCGAGCGAGGCGGAATAGATCGTATCGTTGGCAATACTGTTTCCAAGCGTGTCGGCTGCTTCCACATCTGTAATGTACAGCCGGGTGCTGCCGATAGACTGAGTAGCAACGGTCAACACGAAGGCAAACTCCGAAATTACATCTCCCGATTCCGCTTGTTCTGCGACAGGTGTCCGCGCCGTAGCAGGGGCATACATCTCGAATAGCCCCTCGGCATTACTGGGATTGCTGAAGGCGTCAAAGCCTTCTATCTCAATCGCCTGAATGTGCAGAACCGCAGGATCGTGCAGAATCTTGAAACTCATAGCGCGGAGATCTACGTTGGTGGTACGAACCACTCCCAGGATTTCCGTGCTACCCACATGCTGCACCTGAGTTGTCAGCACGAGGATTTCGAAAGATGGAGGCAGCGCAGCGGGTATCGCGTCTTGCGCCGCGACAACTCTGAGCGGGAAGAGAGCGAGCAATATGCAGACGAGCGCACGGACTAAGGTCGTCATCGAGCCTACCTCTCTCTGTTATGCGATTACATCCAGCGGGCAAACAACATTTTAACTTGACACCAACTTTTTGCCATACCCCGATTCTTGGCCGCACAGCGCCGTTCGCCCCCTCATGCGGCTATGTCGCAGCGGCTATCTGCATCCGACAAAGCCCATCAGCATCGCCACATCCAGCGTCGTAATCTCGCCATCGTTGTTGAGATCGAAGCGCAGTTCATACAAGCCCAAAGCCATAAATGCATTCAACAGATTGATGTCGGAGTCAGACACTACCCCATCACCATTCAAATCAGCACGCTGGCAGTTCGTAGGCGTAGAAGTGGGTGTGGGCGTTTCGGTCGCCGTTGGCGTAGGGGTTGGAGTTGCCGTCATGGTGGGCGTCATCGTCCAGGTCGCTGTCGCCGTCGGCGGCACCGCAGTGAACGTCGGCGTAGAGGTCAAGGTGGGTGGCAAGGGAGTTGGCGTAGGCGTCGGCGTCGGTTCGAGTGTCCAGGTATGCGTTGGCGTGAGAGTCGAAGTCGAGGTTATGGTCGCGGTCGGTGGCACGAGCGTGGGGGTCGGCGTCGGCGTTGGTATCAGTGTTTCGGTGTGGGTTGCCGACGGCGCGAGAGAATTGGTCGCGGGCGGCGTATCCGTCTGGTTCGGTTTAGGGTTTTGTGATGGAACAATTGTCGCGATGGGAACCGGAGTGAACGTAACGGTATTGGTCGAGGTTGGCGTATAAGATCCGAATACGTGTGGCGTGGTGGCCGGTAGAGTGGGTACCGCCAATGTTGCAGTTGTTGGACCCACGCAACCTGCAATCACATTCATGCCCAATCCTACAAGAATAGAGACCGCTTGGAATTTGCGCACGATCAAATCGCCCAGAATCTGCAATGATCGGTAACATAGAGCGCTGCTGAACAAAGGTAAAGTAGGCTAACAATAGTTCTACTGACAGTACCTTAGTCCTGATATTAACGTGCATGTTGGAAAATACAAACACAATTTACCTTTTTTATACACACGAGCCTTTGTTTTATTTCTGTAATACTTAATACGAGAGTGTAATCGCACTGGCAGCCCATTACGATTACACTTGTTCCACAGCTTATGTAATGAACAACTTATTCGAGGGTGATGTAAGATGCTTGTAGAACTGGCAGATCGAATTCCATTTGAAATCCTGAGTGTGCTTATTGATGTCTTTGTTTTTATGTTTGTCGCGTTGGCTTTCATAGGCATGGGGCTTTCCTACCTCAAGTACAAGGGCGAACACTCTTCGAATCGGCAAGACTCGGTACAAGAGCAACAACATCTTGATGAATCAACAGAACAGATCAACATCGATCAGCCAGTCGATGAGCAACCGCCTGTGAGCGGCAAATCATATTTCTTCCCTTGGTTACGCAACTGGTTGGCAGACTTTAGCACCGAGATAGTTGGTTTCGTCCTAACCGCGGTCTTGCTCGGATCGTTGGTTGCGGTCTTTGATCGAGAATCGGAGATTCGAGAAAGATTGCTGCGTGAGCTTCGCAGTGATGACCCCGCAATTGCTCGCTCCGCTGCTGAGGAATTGGTATCAGAAGGAATGCACGCAGACGGCACCCTACATGGTCAGAGCTTGGGGGAAGCGTTGTTGATGGAAACTCGACTGGAATATGCTGATTTCACTGGTGCGAATCTCTGGCGTGCGGACTTTTCTAGGTCGCGGCTGAATTCTGCAATCTTCAATGGTGCCAATCTCAACGGCACAGTTTTCCAGGACGCGTGTATGCATGGAGCGCAAATAAGATTTGCAAACCTGACGGACGCGATCTTGAGCGGCGTGACTCTCACGGGTGCCAATTTTGAAGGTGCCAATCTCACCCGTGCGAACCTTGACGGTGCCAACCTTATCGGTGCCAATTTAACAGATGCGATCGTCGCCGACGTTGATTGCGATGAAAAGACCCGTCTTCCGGACGACACCGAATGCCCAATTGATGAATCCGTACGTGCTCAGGTGCTGGAAAGCTTCGCAAACGGTGAACGCTCTGCCCCAGCTTCATTTTTCCAAACAACAAATTGCCCAGGATAAAGTCGCACGCAACCAACATCACGGCAACCACCCGTGCGTGAAATCCTGAACTTTCCAAAGTCTCAACGGATCGTCATCGCTTCGCCAAGCAAATCGTCCTACAATGTAATCGTAGACTATTTGCTTTGTGGAGTTACATCATGAATTTCGCCCAAAGATTGACCCGGCTTTTTTGTACGACTCTTGCAAAAACCTATCTGTCGTGGAGCATCACCCAGATCCAGCAGGACGAACCGCGTAAAGCGCTCGTCAGCGCTCGGCGCGCACTCGCCCTCGATCCATCGCTGGTCGAAGCGCATGTGCAGCGCGGCAGAGCGTACTATCGCCTGGGCGACTTCGCATCGGCGCTGGACGATTACAACGCTGCCCTCGCCCTGCTCCCCCGGTGGTCGGAAGTCTATATCAATCGTGGGTTGGTACATTACGCCCTGGGCAATCTCGCGGAAGCCGTCGGCGATTTCAACTGGGCGATCTACCTCAATCCCCGTCAGCCGCTGGCGTACAACCATCGCGGGCTGGCGGACGAGGCGCTCGGCAACCTGAGCGGTGCCATCGCCGACTATACGCACGCGATTCAGCTCGACCCCCGTCTGGCAGTCGTCTACAACAACCGCGCCAGAGCGCGCATCGGCAAAGGCGACCTCAAAGGCGCGCGGCGCGATCTTGAGCAGTACCTGTCACTGAGCGGCGACTCGGAGCAGACCGATGCCGAAACGCTGCTGAAGCAGTTGGCAACACCTGCATGATCATAAAAAAACCGCCGGGCAATCCGGCGGTTTTTCATTGACCTGGTTGTGTATATTCCGCCTAGATCGGCGACTCTGCCTCGCGCGCGAGTTCCAGGCTCGTCACATCCGACGACCGGCGGCGCAGCAGCAGCAGGAAGCCCGCCACCAGCGCGACACCCGCCGCGATCTGCACACGCGGCGGCAGGTAGCGAATGCGCGTGATTACGTTCATGCGCGGCGCACCCATCAAATCCTGCTTGAGGCGATTGGAGAAACGCCGCGACGGTTTGACCCCGACCAACGACTTCTGCAGAAGCGTAATCACGTTGAGGAAATCCGCCACCTGCCGGCGCGATACGCCGTAGACATGGAGGACGGCATCAATGTTCTTGCCCGCCAGCATCGTGTCGGTGACCGTCGAAAGCATGTCCGGCATCTGCGATTGTTCTGGTGTCTGCATGAGTCGTTTAGACCTCGTTCGAGTCCGAGAGATACATATCCGACGCGCTGTCCTCCACACCATCGCCGTGCATATCTTCGCGCAGCGCGATCAACGTGCGGTGGTAGAGCGATTTCACCGCTCCCTCAGTGCGATCCATAATGGCGCCGATTTCGGCGTTCGATAATCCATCAATAAATTTGAGCAGCAAAAGCTGCTGACGTTCCTCCGGCAGGCGGCGCACGGCTGCAAGCAGCGCCTCACGCTCCTGCTTATCTTCCGCATAGCGGTCGGGCGCATGGCTGCGCACACTCGTCGCCACAAACTCGTCCAGCGGAATGATCTTGCGACGACCACTGTCCCGATGCCAGTTGGCGACCAGGTTGTGGGCAATACGATACAACCACGCCTGGAACGGTACACCGCGTTCCGAGTAGGTCTCGATGTGAGCCATCGCACGAAAGAAGACGCGCGCGGCAAGATCTTCAGCGTCGTGATGATTGCCCGTCCGGTAGAAGACATAGTTGTAGATCTTCTCCAGATAGCGCTCATACAGTTCGCCAAAACCGTCTTTGTCGCCACCCTTCGCCAGTTCGACCAGCTCGCTGTCGCTCAGGCGTTTGTAGTTTCGTGCTCGGTTGAGCAGACGCTTACGTAAGTTCATGTCAACTGTAAAAACCCTGCTCCACCTTGACGGTTGCGCTGCTTTACAAAAGTTCACGGAAAATTCATGTGCCAGCAAAGGCGAAGGCAAGGCATCACTCGCCAAGACCGCCCTGCTTCCTTATAATACCATTCGTTGCTGTTCTCTCTTCTATGGAAACCTCCATGACCCAACCTTTGACTTTCCAGCAGATCATCATGAAGCTGCATGAGTTCTGGGCGGCGCAGGGCTGCGTACTTTGGCAACCGCACAACGTCCAGGTCGGTGCGGGCACGGGCAACCCGTCCACACTGCTGCGCGTCCTGGGTCCGGAACCCTGGCGCGTCGCCTACGTCGAGCCGAGCGTGCGCCCCGACGACGGACGCTACGGTGAAAACCCGAACCGAATGCAGTACTACTACCAGTATCAGGTCATCCTGAAGCCCGATCCGGGCAATCCGCAGGAACTCTACCTGCAATCGCTCGAAGCGCTCGGCATTAACCCGCGCGAGCATGACATCCGTTTCGTCGAAGACAACTGGGAAAGCCCGGCGCTCGGCGCATGGGGCTTAGGTTGGGAAGTCTGGCTGGACGGTCAGGAGATTACGCAGTTCACCTACTTCCAGCAGGCAGGCGGCATCGAACTTAACCCCGTCTCCGTCGAGATCACCTATGGGCTTGAGCGCATCGCGCTGCCGCTCCAGGGCAAGAATTCCGTCTGGAAGATCGATTGGATGGACAACGGCTTGTTGTACGGCGACATCCTGCTGCGCTCCGAAATTGAGCACTGCAAGTACTATTTCGAGGTTGCCGACGTCGAAGGGCTGAAGCAGACCTACGATGTCTACGAGCGGGAAGCAAAACGCGCGCTCGAAGCGGGGCTGATCGCCCCCTCCTACGATTACGTGTTGAAGTGCAGCCATCTCTTCAACGTCCTCGATACACGCGGTGCCATCGGTGTGACCGAACGCGCAGGCTACTTCCGCCGGATGCGCGATATGACCCGCCGTGTCGCCAAAGCCTTCGCCGAACAGCGCCAGACGATGGAGCACCCGCTGGAAAAGCTCAACGCGCCTTGGAGTGTTCGTCATGAACCGCTGATCGTCGAAGAAGTCGCGGCACCTTCCATCCCCACCGACTTCCTGCTGGAGATCGGCGTCGAAGAACTGCCCGCCGACGACACCGCCGACGCGCTGGGACAGCTCCAGGCGCTCGCGCCCGCCCTCTTCGCCGACCTGCGGCTGGCATACGAGAGCATCGAAGTCTACGCCACGCCGCGACGCCTGGTCATCCTGGCGAAACAGCTCGCACCACGCCAGACCGACGTCGAGCGCGTCGAGCGCGGACCCTCGGAACAGATTGCGTTCAAGGATGGCGCGCCTACCAAGGCAGCGGAAGGCTTCGCACGCGGCAAGGGCGTCAGCGTAAGCGACCTGCGCGTCGAGGAGATGGACGGCGGGCGCTACGTCGTTGCAACCGTCCGCGAAACCGGACGACCAGCAGCGCAGATTCTGGGGGAAAAGCTGCCAGGGCTGATCGCCGCCATCAAGTTTGGCAAGGCGATGCGCTGGAACGTCAGCGGCATCGCCTTCTCCCGTCCGATCCGCTGGATCGTCGCCTTGCTGGGCGAGTACGTCATCCCGTTCAGCTATGCGGAAGTCGAAAGCAGCCGCGTTACGCGCGGGCTGCGACCGTATGGATCGCCGGAATACCGCGTGCGCGACGCCGGAGAGTATCGGGACATCCTCAATGGGCAGGGCATCCTTCTCGACAGTCAGGAGCGCCGCGCCGCCATCTATGCGCAGGTTGAAACCCTGGCAAAGAGCGTTGGCGGTCACGCCTTGCAGGACGAGGCACTTCTGGACGAAGTCACGAATCTGGTCGAAGCGCCCACCGCCCTGCGCGGCAACTTTGAGGTGCAGTATCTCGAACTCCCGCGCGAAGTGCTCGTCACCGTCATGCGTGACAAGCAGAGATACTTCGCGCTCGAAGATGCCAACCACACACTGCTGCCGCACTTCATCACCGTACGCAACGGCGATGATCAGCACCTCGACCTGGTGCAGGATGGCAACGAGCAGGTCCTGCGCGCCCGCTTCAGCGATGCGCACTACTTCTTCGCGCAGGATACGCAGAAGCAGCTTGACGACTTCCTGCCGCGCCTCGGCACGCTGACGTTCCAGGAAAAGCTCGGTTCGATGCTCGACAAGAACAACCGCGTCACCGGTCTGGTCGCGGCAGTGGGAGCAATGCTCGGCGCGAACACTGGCGATATCGCCACCGCCGAAGCCGCCGCGCGCATCCTCAAAGCGGACCTGGCGACTCAGGTCGTGGTCGAAATGACCTCGCTCCAGGGCACGATGGGACGCGAGTACGCACGACGCAGCGGTCGCAGCGCCGCAACTGCCGAAGCGATTTACGAGCACTGGCTGCCGCGCGGCGCGGGCGATAAGCTGCCGAAGACCCCGTCCGGTGTCCTGCTCGCCCTGATTGACCGCCTCGACAGCCTCGTCGGGTTATTCGCCGCCGGGCTTGCCCCGCAGGCGACGACAGATCCGTATGGGCTGCGGCGTGCCGCGCTGGGCATCATCCAGATCCTGATCGACCAGCAGCGCGATCTCGATCTGCGCAAAGCCGTCGCGCTGGTCGCGGGCGCGCAGCCTATCGCCGTCAGCGATGCGGTACAAACGCAGGTGATCGACTTCATCGGCGGGCGACTGCGGTCATGGCTGGACGAAGGTTCATGGCGCGCCGATGTCATCGCGGCGGTGCTGGCACAGCAGGCGCATAACCCCTGGCGCGCGTTCGAAAGCGTTCGTCAGTTGAGCACCTGGGTTACCCGCGATGACTGGCAGCCCACCCTGGAAGGTTTCGCGCGCTGCGTCCGCATTACCCGCGGCGAATCACAGCGTTACACCGTCAACCCCGCGCTCTTCAGCGAGGCGGTCGAAGCGCAGCTTCACAGCGCCTACCAAACGGCGGCGAGCAGTCTCAACGAGGAAAGCGGCGTGGATCGCTTCCTCAGCGCCTTCGTACCGATGCTGCCCGCCGTGACCGCCTTCTTCGAGGGCGTGCTCGTCAATGCCGAAGATGCCGCCGTACGACAGAACCGCCTTGGCTTGCTCCAGGCGATTAGCGCGATGCAGCAGGGTCGTGCCGATCTCAGCCAGCTCGCAGGTTTCTAGACAGGAAAACCCACCATGCGCATCCTGCTCTACGAGGGACGCACTTTCAGCGAAACTAAAGCCCTTGACCTGGAGCGCTGGTTGGGCAGCGATCAGTACATTGTGTGGGTGGACATGGTGGGTCCCAGCCCGGATGACACCCGCACACTGCGCGAAGTATTCCGCTTTCATCCGGTTGCCATTGACCAGGTTCTCGATCACAAGCAGCGTCCCAAGGTTGAAGAATACGCCGAGCACCTGTTCACGATCATGAATTCCGCGCAGGTCGATGGCAGCGATGTCTACTTCCGCGAAGTCGATATCTTCGTGCGCGACAACCTTATCGTCACCATCCACCGCTTCCCCGAACCAGCCATTGACGAGGCGCGCCGTCGCGTGAATGAGACGTGTACAATTAAGGGGATCACGACAGGCTACCTGCTCTACAGCCTGATCCAGGTCATCGTCGACTCATACTTCCCGGTGCTCGACCGCATCGAACAGCAGTTGGAGCACCTGGAAGACGAAATCATCGACCAACCCAGCCGCGACAAGCTTTCTCGCCTGTTCCATACCAAACGCACTGCCGCCGAAATCTATCGCATCGCCGCCCAGCAGCGCGACATGTTCAGCGTCCTGATGCGCGAGGAGTCGCCCATCATCAATCAGCCAACCCTGCGCTATTACCTGCGCGATGTTTACGATCATCTCCTGCGCATTTACGACAGCGCCAACACGATTCGGGACAACGTCTCGTCGGCAGTCGATCTGTTCTTCTCGGCGCAATCGCAGCAGCTCAACCAATACATCAACCGCCTGACGCTGATCACGATCGCGACCGGCGTCCTCGCGGTGGTCACGGGTTTCTTCGGCATGAATTTCGATACGATGTGGCCCATCCGCTTTGATAACCCCAATGGCGTCCTGTTTGTCATCACAGCCATCATTCTCACCATCAGCCTCTTGTGGGCAGTCCTCGAACGACAGCGCCGCCAGTAGAGGCTTGCCGTGCCAGGGCAGCATCCGCGTCGTCACGAAACACATGTTCCCATCTCGTCGCGAATTGCATGAGTGTACGCTCATGCGTATAATGGCATTCTGTAACGTGGGGGAAGCCTGGCTATGTCGGTGGTGGACGAAATCAAGTCGCGTCTGGACATCGTGCAGTACATCTCACGCACGGTGTCGCTGAAGCGCGCCGGACGCACGTACAAAGCCTGCTGTCCGTTTCATGGCGAAAAGACTCCCAGCTTCGTCGTCGATCCAGGGCGACAAAGCTGGCGCTGCTTCGGTGCGTGCAGCACGGGCGGCGACGTCATTAACTTTGCCATGCGCCAGCATGGGTGGACATTCAGCGAGGCGCTCAATGAACTCGGCAAGCTGACGGGCGTCGAAGTCCGCCCGCGCTCGCCCGAACAGCAGGCGCGCGACGAACACACGGACCGCCTTCGCGGGTTGATGAAGGCGGCGGCGGAGTTCTACCATGAACGCCTGCTCGACCCACATGACGCCGATGCGTCCAGGACGCTCGCCTACGCACGCGAAAAGCGCGGACTGACCGACGAGACCCTCGCGCGCTTCATGATCGGCTACGCGCCTCCCGGTTGGCGCAATGCGCTCGACCTCTTCATCCCACTCGGTTACAGCGAAGATGACCTGATCGCCTGTGGGCTGGCAATCCGCAATGACAACGGGCGCGTCTATGATCGCTTCCGCAACCGTCTGATGATCCCGATACGCGATGAGCGCGGACGCCCGGTCGGTTTCGGCGCCCGTGCGCTGGCTGCCGAGGACAATCCCAAATACCTCAACTCGCCCCAGACGCCGCTTTTCGACAAGAGCCGTCTGCTCTTCGCCCTTGACCTGGCGGGCGGCGCAATCCGCGACAGCGAGACCGTCGTCGTCGTCGAAGGCTATCTCGACGCGATCCAGGCGCATCAGGCGGGGTATACAAACGTCGTCGCCCAGATGGGCACCGCGCTGACCGAAACGCAGCTCAAGCTGGTCGCACCGCGCTGGGCGAAGAAGATCATCATGGCACTCGACAGCGACGCCGCCGGGCAAAGCGCGACCCGCCGCAGCCTGGAAGTCGCGCGCGAGACCCTGCAAGCCGACTATGGCGGCAGGCTCTCGGTCGATATTCGCATCCTGACCGTGCCGGATGCCAAAGACCCCGACGACCTGATCCGCGAGCACCCCGAAGCGTGGCAGGGGCTGGTCGAAAATGCCGTCCCAGTCGCCGACTATGTGATTGCAATGGAGACGGCGCACCTGCCGCCAAAGGCATCATTACAGGAACGCGAAGCCGTCGCCCGTGCGCTGCTGCCGATCCTCAATGCTTCTGAGAGCGACCTCTATAAGAAGGACAATCTTCAGAAGCTGGCGATGAAACTCCATATCGCCGAACGCGACCTGCTCGCCTGGGCGAACGAGCAAACCGTGCTGACCCGCCTGAAGGCGCAGCGCACACCAGTCCCGCCGGAGATGCCGGACGACATCTTTGGCGCGCCGCCGGACGAAATCGACGCAGCACCCGACAGGGGCGATGCGCCCGCACTGCCGTCGGGCAAACCACGTTCGGTCGAGAACGGGCTGGAGCGCGACTGTATTCGGATGCTCCTCAAAGACCCGGAGCTGCTCTACCCCATCAACCGCAAGCTGCGCGAACTGGCGGGTGGTGAGGACACGCTTCTGAACGCCCCGCTCAACGATCTGTGCCTGGATGACTTCAGCCACCCCGATTATCGCGCGCTGGCGAGCCTGTTCGGTGACTACTTCGACCAGGATGAACACGACGTATTGACCTTTGTGCGCAGCAGACTGAATCACGACCTGGTCACCGTCTTCGAGAACCTGCTGCGCGAAGACCTGGAACATCTGCGCCCCAAGCTTCGGCATGGCTTGGGGATCGACCTTGAGAGCGTCACGTACGCCGTGCAGCTTTCCAGCGCCCCGCCAGACCCGATGGGCGACGCGCTGACAAAGGCGCTGAAGCTGCGTTTGCAGCGGCTCCAGCGCGAACGTCAGGAACTGGTATTCTTACAAATGGATGATGAAGAGAAGGAAGAAGCGCTTGTGCAGCAAATTCAAATTGTTATCATGCACTCATCGCGTGCGAAACAGCGCATCGAAGCCGCGCTGCGCGATATGAGTCGCTCACTCCATCAAATCTGACCCTAGCGATATTGCCCAGCCCAGTGACCCGTGTAAAACCTGTCTATTCGGAATCGAGAAAGATCCATGACGAAAAAACGAAGCAAACGAAGCCAGGACATTCGGACTTCGGATGAATTTCGGAAAGTAAACGCTGACGACGCCGAAGAAACCCAGGCGGATTTGGATACCGAAGACGACGACTTCGACGACTTCGACGACGGGCTTGCGCTGCGCGAAGACGAGCCGAGCGACATTGCTTTTGACGAAGACATGGGCGACCTGGAAGAAGATGCGCTCATGGAAGCCGCCCGCATGGATGCTTTCGCGCTGGCGGATGATCCGGTGCGCATGTATCTTAAGGAAATCGGGCAGGTTCCCCTGCTCGACTCGAATCGCGAGACGTGGCTGAGTACACAAATCGCAGCAGAGCGACTGATCAGTGCGCTCAGCGACGAGCTGTGCACCAAGCCGCGCCCGGCAGACAAACCGCTGCCCGACTTCACCGAGATCACCCAGGCGGCATATGCCCATCTCAAAAGCCACTGGGAAGCGGTCCTGAAGATGGCGCAGAGCTTCAAACTCGACCCTCCGCAGCTCAAATCCGTGATCGCGGAAATGCAGGGCGTGACCGATGACTGGGATGTCAGCAGCACCTCCTACATCCGCGACTATCTGCGGCAGCGGGAATGGGGTCGTGACGAGCGCTGGAACGAACTTGCCACTGCTTTCTTCGAGGTCGTCCACGCGCTCTACCTCATCCCGCTTGCCGAGCAGGTGCAGATCCGCCGCGCCTACGACAAAGAAGGTGCGCTGCCCAGCCAGGAACGCTTCGACGAATGGCTGAAGGCGGATGAACTCGGCATCGAGGCGCTCCCCGATATGCACGAGGGGATCGACCGCAAATCCGAAAGCGCCGCCGAAGCCCTAACGCGCGCCAACCTGCGCCTGGTCGTCAGCGTCGCCAAGCGCTACATGGGGCGCGGCATCAACTTCCTCGATCTGATCCAGGAAGGCAACATTGGGCTGCTGCGCGCCGTCGCCAAGTTCGAGCACACCAAAGGCTTCAAGTTCAGCACCTATGCAACCTGGTGGATACGCCAGGCGATCAGCCGCGCCATCGCTGACCAGGCGCGCACCATCCGCATCCCCGTTCACATGGTCGAGACTATCAACCGCCTGATGCGTGTTCAGCGGCAGCTCACGCAGGAGCTTGGCGCGGAACCCAGCGCGGAGCAGATTGCGCTCGAAATGGACTTCCTGACCCGCGACGAAACCGACGCCATCAAGCTGATCCGTCGTGACGGCGCGCGGATGGACGCGGGGTTAAACCGCAAACTGCGCCGCGCCGCGCAAAAAGTCCGCAAGATCATGCGCCTCTCTCAGGAGCCGATGAGCCTGGAGATGCCCATTGGGCAGGAAGACAACAGCCTGCTCGGCGATTTCATCGAAGACGATAAAATCGTCGGACCCGTCGATGCCGCCAGTCGCCAACTCCTCAAGGAGCAGATTCGCTCGGCGCTTGGCGTCCTCAGCGAACGCGAGCGCGAAGTGCTGGAAATGCGCTTTGGGCTGACCGACGGACAGGATCACACACTTGAAGAGGTCGGCAAGCACTTCGGGGTGACGCGCGAGCGCATCCGCCAGATTGAGGCAAAAGCGCTGCGCAAACTTCGCCACCCTACCCGCAGTCGCCAACTGCGCGACTACCTTGAGATGTAGAGGCATGTAGGGGCGAACCGATAACTCGCCTGAAAGGACGGACCCGCCTTGCCACGCAAACGCAACATAACCATCATTGAAGCCCCGTCCAATCTCGGATTGATGCCTACTGCACAGGGCAAGGCTCCTGGCACGGGGCGCGCGCCCGACGCCTTCCGCGAAGCGCAGATCGCCTCTCGGTTACGCGCGCAGAACGCCGGTCGTCTTGATCCGCCGGTCTACCATCCCGCCATCGAACCGGAGACTGGCATCCGAAATTCGGCTGCGATACGCGGCTTCAGCGTGCGACTTGCTGAGATGGTCGGGCGCGAAGTGCGCCGCGATCAGTTCACCATCGTGGTTGGCGGCGATTGCAGCATCCTGCTCGGTTCAGCGCTGGCGCTGCGCAAGCTGGGACGCTACGGCTTGGTCTTCATTGACGCGCACACCGATTTCCATACGCCGCAAACCTCGCGCACAGGCGGCGCGGCAGGCATGGATCTTGCACTGGCGACGGGTTATGGTCCCGAAGTGCTGACCAATATTGGCGGGCTTAAGCCGCTGGTGCGCGACAATGATGTCTGGATCATCGGAAACCGCGATGTCACCGACCCAGCGCGTTATCCCGCCCCACACATCTTCAAGACACAGATTCAGATGGTCACGCTGGATAAGATGCGTGAGATCACCATCCCCAGCGTCGTCCAGCACCTGGTCGAGCGCTACGACGAAACGGCGGTGGCGGGCTTCTTCATCCACCTCGACCTCGACGTGCTCGATCCCGCCATCATGCCTGCCGTAGACTCCCCCATGGCGGGTGGCATGAACTACCTGGAGCTGGGTCGCCTGCTGCGCGCGCTGACAAACTCCGACCTGGCAGTCGGCATGAACATCACCATTTTCGACCCCGACAAGGACCCGGATGGCAGCCTGGCGCGCGGATTTGTCAATTTCCTGGTGGATACGTTCCAGGTGATCGATGGCTAAGGAGCTGATCTTCTGCCCAGTCTGTGGGCAAAAACTGGAATGGCGCGAGGACAGCGGGCGCAAGCGGCAGAGCTGCGCCAACTGCGGCTACGTCCACTACGTCAATCCCGTCCCTGCCGTCGGCATCATCATCGAGCACGAGGGCGGCATTGTGCTGATCAAGCGGCTCAATCCCCCGCACAAAGATGAATGGACGCTGCCCAGTGGTTTCATCGAAGCCGACGAAAGCGCTGAAGACGGCGCGCTGCGCGAGGCACAAGAAGAAACCGGGCTGAAGTGCGAGATCATCGAGCTTGCCGGGGTCAATTCCTTCCCGGAAGGTCCGCCGATCAGCGGCATCATGATATTCTTCCGCGCCCGCCCCATCGGCGGTGAACTGCGCGCAGGCGATGATGCGACGGAAGCGCGTGTGTTCCAGCTTGCGGAACTGCCTACCCTCCCCTTCCGCACCCATCGCGAAGCCATCGCACAGTATCTGCGCGAACAGGCGCATGAGGACAGCCAACCAGCCGCCGTCCCGCGTGAGCAGGACGATGAGGAAGCGGACTTCATTATCCGACCCGCAGAAGCGGGCGACATCAACGAGATGATGGCGCTGCTGCATCTCATCCCCGGCAACCGCGATCTTTCGCGCGACCAGTGGCGCGATGTCACCCTGCGCTTCCGCGAGGCAAATGGGGTCGAGGTCTTCGTCGCCCAGGCGCGCCAGCAGCCGCCCATCCTAATCGGCTTCATCGCGCTATCCATCGTGCGCGGGCTGACGGAAGGACGCGGCTTCATCAACGACATGGCGGTGCTGCCGACCTACCAGCGCCGGGGGGTGGGCGCGGCACTGCTCGCCGCCGTCCTCAAACGCGCGGATCGCTTGCAGCTTCATCATGTGATGGTCAACACCGACCGCGCCAACGAACGTGTGAAAGCCTTCTACGAAGCGCTCGGCTTTGCCGAAGGCGGCATCATGCAGTTCCACATGCGTGGATAGCGCGTGCCAGCGGATGAGGTATCATCGAGTGTCAACAAACCGGACAAATACGCTGATTGCGATGAGGTCTACGCTACATGTTCCTGGATCGCTCGTCTGCACTGCGCCATAATCCCGCACAACTCAACTACGGAATCGCCATTTGCGACCTGGATGGTGATGATCGCTTCGAGGCATTCGTCGCAGGATTCTCCGGCTTCCCGAATCTTGTCCTCAAATGGGTCGGCGATGGTTTCGTGGATGTCGCGCCGCCGTCGCTGGCAGATCAGAACCGCCAGGCAATCGGCGTCGCCGCCTGTGACTTGGATGGCGACGGGGACGAGGAAATCTACGTCCTTAACACCGACAGTTTCGCAGGCGTAAAGCGCTTTGCAGACCGCCTTTTCGATCGCGTCGACGGGCGCTGGACGGATCTCTTCTCGCTCCCCGTCAATCGCGGCGTGCTCAACCTGACCGCCGGACGCTCGGTCGGCTGTGTTGACCGCGCCGGCAATGGGCAGTACGGCTTCTTCATCGCCAACTACGGTGGACCCATGCGGCTGTACGAACTGGATGACGACGGCATCCTGCGCGATGTCGCGCCGCAAGCGCGGCTCGCCTTCACGACAGGCGGGCGCAGTGTGGTGGCGCTGCCGCTGCTGACACAGCGGATGGACATCTTCGCCGGCAACGAGGGCGGACCGAACTTCCTCTTCCGCAACGCGGGTGATGGCACGTTTGACGAGATTGGGATCGAGATGGGGGTCGCCGACCCTTTCGAAAACGCGCGCGGGATCTGCGTGCTGGATGCCAATAACGATGGCTTGTTCGATCTCGTCATCGGCAACTGGGAAGGTGGGCATCGCCTGTTCTGCCAGCAGAACAGTGGTCCCTTCATGAACCTCGCGCCTGTTGATATGGCGCTGCCCGCCCGGGTGCGCACGGTCATCGCCGCCGATTTCGATAACGACGGTTACGAAGAAATCTTCTTCAACTGTATGGGCGAGGCGAACCGTCTGTTCGCCCAACGTGAAGGCACCTGGGTGCCGATTGACATTGGTGACGCTGCCGAACCGGGCGGCTTGGGCACCGGCGCCGCCGTCGCCGATTTTGACGATGACGGTCAGCTTGAGCTGCTGATCGCGCATGGAGAATCCGGGCTGCAACCGCTGACCTTCTACCGCACGCATCCGACCCATCACCATTATCTGCGCGTGCTGCCGCTGACGCCGCAGGGCGCGCCCGCGCGCGGGGCAGTCGTCCGTCTGACAGCGGGAGAGCGCACACAAATTCGCGCCATCGATGCGGGCAGCGGTTACCTTTGTCAGATGGAGCCGGTCGCCCACTTCGGGCTGGGGTATGCAACGGCGGTCGAACGGTTAGAAGTCCAGTGGCTCGATGGAACCATCATGACGATAGAGAACCCCGATATCGACCGCCTTACGCGCGTCCCACACCCGAAATCGAGCGCTTTTTGACCCTGAATAAGGCGTTTTGAGGGCAGCATTACAAGCGCTTAATTTTCTTGACTTCGTGCATCCTTCATGTTAACCTAAGTTCACTTTGATTGTTCTTTTTTGAACAAACGGAACGTACAACAGGTGATGCATGAATGCATTAAGTGAATTCGCGCCGATTGGCGCTTTGATCGCTATATCGGTCTTGGTCGCCATCCTGATTTCGGTGCTGTCTTTCCTGTTTGGACCGTTCCGCCCCACATCCCGTAAGACCGCTCCCTACGAAAGCGGCATGAAGCCGATAGGTCCCGCGAACCGTCGTTACTCGGTGCGCTTTTACCTGATCGCCGTTCTTTTCATCCTGTTCGATATCGAAGTCGTCTTCTTTCTGCCCTGGGCGGTTGTATTCCGGGATATGGGACTGTACGCCCTGATCGCTATGCTGATCTTCGTTGGAGTGTTGACAATCGGATTGATTTACGAGTGGAAGGTTGGAGCGCTGGAATGGGAGTAGTATCGTCTAAGCTCGGCAACCTCGGCGTGGTTACGACCACGCTCGAAACAGCAGTCAACTGGGGTCGCACCGGAGCGATGTGGCCCCTTCTGTTTGGACTGGCATGCTGTGCCATCGAAATGATGAGCACCCAGGCATCGAATTATGATATGTCGCGTTTTGGCATGGAACTGAACCGCGCCAGTCCGCGTCAGAGCGATCTGATCATCGTGGCAGGGCGTGTCACTCGCAAGATGGCACCTGTGCTGCGCCAGCTCTACGATCAAATGGCTTCACCCAAGTACGTCGTTTCGATGGGCGACTGCGCTTCGTGTGGTGGCGTCTACAACAATTACGCAATCGTCCAGGGTGTCGATGAGATCATCCCGGTGGATGTCTATGTTGCGGGCTGCCCGCCCCGCCCGGAACAGCTCATTCACGGCATCATGACGCTGCACGAGAAGATCAAGGGCGAACGCATTACCGACTGGATGGAATTCACCCAGAAGGCATAACCTGTAGAACGCGGACATCTGCGCGTGGTTCCGCACATGAATGGATAGGCACATGAATATCCCCAAAGCTCTCGACCCCGCCAGCGCGCTCAAAAGCCTGCTGGGTGATGCGGTGCTTGACGTAAAAACCTTCCGTGACGAGACCACCATCGTCGTCGAACCCTTGCGGATTCAGGCGGTGCTGCACACCCTGCGCGATACCCAGGGGCTGGTGTACAACTTCCTCTCGGACATCAGCCCGGTGGATTACTACCCGGAGACGCGCTATGACGGACAGCGCTTCGGCGTCAGTTATCACCTCTATTCGATGCTTTACAACCGCCGTCTGCGCGTCAAGGTCTATCTTTTTGAAGATGACCCGACTGTGCCGACCGTCACCGAGGTCTTCCCCGGGGCGAACTGGCTCGAACGTGAAGCCTTTGACATGATGGGCATCACCTTCGACGGGCACCCCGACCTGCGCCGTGTCCTCATGCCCGAAGACTGGAACGGACACCCGCACCGCCGCGACTACCCGCTCGGTTACGAAACCGTGATGTTCTCCTTCAATGTTGAGGACATCGCCAAGCACAAGCCTTTTGCCAAAGAGTAAGACGGGAGTTTTCACGTTATGGTAATGGAATTGTCGCGCCCGTCCGCCGACGGCATGGCAGAGTGGCAGGGCGATCTCGACGCGCTGCGTGGCTTGGTCTCCGACCGCGCCATTACGGGCGAAACGATGCTGCTCAACCTGGGACCGCATCATCCCAGCACACACGGCGTGCTTCGTCTGCTGCTGGAGCTGGATGGCGAGGAAATCGTCACCTGCCTGCCCGATGTTGGCTTCCTGCACACCGGCATTGAGAAGAACATCGAAGCCAAGCAGTACGAAAAGGGTGTCACGCTCACCGACCGCATGGATTATCTCGCGCCGATGTCCAACAACGCCGTCTTCTGCATGGCGGTCGAAAAACTCGGCGGGATCGATGTCCCAGAGCGCGCGCAGGTCATCCGCATCATCTGCCTCGAACTGACCCGTCTGAACAGCCATCTCGTCTGGCTTGGCACACACGCCCTCGACCTGGGCGCGATGAGCGTGTTCCTTTACGCCTTCCGCGAGCGCGAAGTCATCCTCGACATGTTCGAGATGCTGAGTGGGCAGCGCATGATGACCAGTTACATGCGCCCTGGCGGTGTCTGGCGCGACCTGCCGCCCGATTTCCTGCCTGCGCTGGAAAAGTTCCTCGGCTACTTCCCGCAGAAGGTCGATGAATACGAGCTGCTGCTGACCAACAACCCGATCTGGAGAGATCGCACCCAGGGCATCGGTGTTGTCGAGCCGGAAGATGCCCTCGCCTGGGGTCTGACCGGTCCCTGTCTGCGCGCCAGCGGCATCAACTGGGACATTCGCAAGGCAGAGCCGTACATGAGCTATGAGAACTACGAATTCAACGTCCCCCTGGGCGAGCATGGCGATGTCTACGACCGCTACATCATTCGTATGCATGAAATGCGCGAGAGCACCCGCATCCTCAAACAGGCGATCAAGCGACTGGGCGCTGCCAAGGGCAGCTTCCGCTCGGACAACCGCAAGTTCGTCCCGCCGCCGCGCGCCGAACTGGGTCGCAGCATGGAAGCGGTCATCCACCACTTCAAGCTGTGGACGGAGGGTTTCTCGCTTCCAGACGAAGAGGTGTACATGGCGATTGAAAGCCCGCGCGGCGAAATCGGCTGTTACCTGCACGGCACAGGCGGACCCAAGCCGCGCCGTGTGCGCTTTAAGACACCTTCGTTCATGCACATCAGCGCTCTGGGCAAGATGTCGCAGGGACATATGATCGCGGACCTGGTGGCGATTGTCGGCAGCATCGACTGTGTGCTGGGCGATAGCGACCGCTAAACTTAAAAGGGAACTCCATGCTGGCTGAGAAGTACGCCGAGCGTATTGAGAAAGTCTTTGCGAAATATCCGACGAAGCGGTCGGCAGTCATGCCCCTGCTCTACATCGCTCAGGAAGAATATGGCTATGTGAACCTGGAAGGGATCGAAGAGGTCGCTGCGCTGTGCGAACTCGATCCAACCCAGGTGAAGTCCATCGCCGGCTTCTATACCATGTATCGTGAGCGACCGAAGGGCAAGCATTGGCTGCACATCTGCACCGATCTCGCCTGCGCGCTGCGCGGTGCGGATCAGTTCTACGAAGACGTGCTGCACGAGTTGAAACTCGATCACGACCATGATACGACCGACGACGGCATGTTCACCGTCGAGCATGTCATGTGCCTGGGCGCGTGCGACCGCGCGCCGATGCTCCAGTGCAACTTCCATTTCCACGAAAACCTGGACATGGATAAGATGCGCGACCTGATCGCCAAATGGCGCGCCGAGAAGTCATAGACCTAATCGATGTTGTAGGGGCAACGGCGTGCCTTGCCCGATGGGATAAAGTATGGTCAACGTCATCTTCCGTGAAAAAGACATCCCGAACATCCGCGAATTCGATGTCTATGTCAAGAATGGCGGCTATGACGGGCTGAAAAAAGCCGTCTCGATGAAACCCACAGAGGTCGTCGACGAAGTGAAGGCAGCGAACTTGCGTGGGCGCGGCGGCGCGGGCTTCCCGACAGGCGTCAAATGGAGCTTCATCCCTGCGTCTGAACCGAAGAAGTACGTCGTGGTCAACGCCGATGAGAGCGAAACGGGCACCTTCAAAGATCGTCAGATCATGGAAAACAACCCGCATCAGCTCATCGAAGGCGCGATGATCGCCGCCTGGGCGATCCAGGCGACGGCGGTTTACATCTACCTGCGCGGCGAGTACTGGGACATCGCCCATGACCTCGACAAGCGCATCGCGGACGCCGAAAAAGCGGGCTTCGTCGGCAACAACGTCCTGGGCAGCGGCTGGAGCTGCCCGATGTACACCCACCTGGGGGCGGGCGCATACATCTGCGGTGAAGAAAGCGCCCTGCTGGAAAGCCTGGAAGGCAAATTGGGGCAGCCGCGCGTTCGCCCGCCCTTCCCCGCTCAAAAAGGCGGCGGTCTGTACGCCGAACCGACGGTCGTCAACAATGTCGAGACGCTGGCAAACGCCCCATTCATCCTGCGCGAAGGCGCTGCCGCCTTCAAAGCGATGGGCACCGAGCAGAGCACCGGCACCAAGCTCTACTGCCTGAGCGGGCACGTCAACAAGCCGGGCAACTACGAAGCGGTCATGGGCGCGATCACCCTGCGCCAGCTCATCTTCGACGAGCAGTACGGCGGCGGCGTTCCCGGCGGGAAGAAAGTCAAGGCGATCCTGCCCTCCGGCGGTTCGGGTCCCATCATCCCGGCGACCGATGAAGTCCTCGACTCGCCGCTTTCCTACGAGGCGATGCAAAAGGTCGGTACGATCCTTGGCTCGGCGTCGATCATCATCATGGATGAAGACACTGACATCACCTGGGTCGCGGCGAAGGTCACGAAGTTCTTCAAACACGAGAGCTGCGGCAAATGCACGCCGTGCCGCGAGGGGACGTACTGGCTCGACAAAGTCCTCGACCGCATCATGGCGGGTGGCGCACAGGAATCGGACATCGACCTCATCAACAATGTCGCCAAGAACATGCAGGGCGTCACGCTCTGTGCGCTCGGCGATTTCGCCGCCAACCCGATCATTCATACCATCAAGAACTTCCCGGATGATTTCAAGAAGCACATCGGTGCTGCGCCCGCGGCGGTCGCCACCCGTGGCGGCGGCGCAAGACGCGGTGCCGCTGCGCCTGAACCGTCGGGCGACTAAGCGGCGCGATGACGAACGACCTGTACGTACCCGCCGCGGATGACGAGGCGACGGAAGAAATCACGCCTCTGACCGATGCGGATGCGCAAGAGGTAGTGCCAGACAACCGAGAGGGATGGTTTGCTCGCCTGCGCGCCCGGTGGTTTGGGTCGCAGGCGAGGCGCACGTATATCGCCGAACGCCTGGTCGCCCTGACGCGCGCAATCGAGCGACAGCCCGAAAGCCCGGCGAACTACGTGATACGCGGGGAAGTGTACGAAGAAATCGGTGAGCGCGCGCGCGCGGAGGAAGATTTCCGCACCGCGCTGAAGCTGGCGGAAGCGCAGTTTGCCGATGACGACTGGGGGATGGTGTCGCAGGCGCTGCAAGACCGCGCGGTTGCAGGCTTACGACGACTCTTGTAGGGGCGAGACACGGGTTCGCTCCTACGCACCGGAAATCGGTTTGTAGTGACGTTTTGAAATGGTACAATCGCCGGATGTCTGCTGGATGCCAGCACAGCCGGTATGGTCGTAGAGGATTGGCAGCACGATGCCCAAGATGGTCAAAATCTATATCGACGACAAAGAATACGAAGTCCCCGCCGGATCAAATCTGGTAGACGTCGCAAAATTTTACGCCGGGAATGACATCCCGGTCTTCTGTTATCACCCCAAGATGTCGCCGGTCGGCATGTGCCGCATGTGCCTGGTCGAGATGGGCAACATCGAGAAAGACCGCGCGACGGGCGAGGTCGTCCTCGACGAGCAGGGAAAAGCGAAGATTCGCTGGATGCCGAAGCTGCAAACCGCCTGCACCACGACGGTGTCCGATGGACTGGTGGTGCGCACCGGCACCCAGCAGGTCGCCGACGCGCGTAAGAACGTGGTTGAGTTCATCCTGACCAGCCACCCACTCGACTGCCCGATCTGCGATAAAGGCGGAGAATGCCCGCTCCAGAACCTGACGATGGAGCACGGACCTGGCAGCAGTCGCATGAACTTCGAGGACAAACTGCACCTCGACAAGCATGTCCCGCTCGGCGACCTGATCTATCTTGACGAAGAGCGCTGCATTCAGTGCGGGCGCTGCGTGCGCTACCAGGATGAAGTCGTCGGCGACCCGGTGCTGGCATTCCACGAACGCGGACGCACGCTGCAAATCATCACCGTCAGCGACCCCGGCTTCGACACCTATTTTTCCGGCAACACGACCGACATCTGCCCGGTCGGCGCGCTCACGACGGGCGACTTCCGCTTTGGCGCACGCCCCTGGGAACTGACGAATATCCCCAGCATTGACCCCTGGGATGCAGCAGGCTCGAACATCACGCTGTGCGTCCGCCTGGAACGTGAATTTGGTGGCAAAGCTGCCATCAAGCGTGTCATGGCGCGCCAGAACGAATTCGTCAACGAAATCTGGATCAGCGATAAGGCGCGCTTCGGGCATCACTTCACCCGCAGCGCCGACCGTCTGACAGGCGCGCACCTGCGCAAGGGCGACAGCCTGAGCAGCGCCTCATGGAACGACGCGCTTTCGACCGCCGCCGACAAACTGAAGGCTGCGGGCGGCAGCATCGCCGCCATCGCAGGTCCGATGATGAGCAATGAAGACCTTTGGTCGCTCAAGCAGCTTGTCAATGGTCTCGGCAGCGAACGCCTGGGCGCATGGCCCCCAACCCACGCGGGCGCGGATTTGATCGCGCAGGTGGGCGTCGGCACCGGCACAAACCTGGGCGATCTTGGCAAGGGCGATGCCGTCTTGATCATCGCCAGCGACCTGGAAGAAGAAGTGCCGATCTGGCGTCATCGCATCAAGCGCGCCAAGGACAAGGGCGCGCTGCTCGTCACGGCGAACGCCCGACCGACCCGCATGGATCACTTCGCCAGCGAATGCCTCCAATACGGCGTCGGCGAAGCCGCGAAGTTCATGGGCGAACTGGCGGGCATGGACATCGGCAAGCAGCTTGCGGGTGCCACCAACCTGATCATCATCGTGGGCGCAGAGGGCTTGACGCTCGAAGGGAGCCGCGCGCTCACCCAGGCGGCAGCGAACTTCCTGATCGAAAGCGGACATGTCGGCAAGGCGAACAACGGCTTGATGGCGACGCTGCCCGGCGCGAACGGTATGGGGCTGCACTATATGGGCTTCTCCCCGGAAACGACGCAGGGCATCATCGCCAACCCGCCCAAAGTCCTCCTGCTTGCTCAGGCGGATGTGATGGCGGATGATCCGCTGGCGTCCGAGTGGCTCTCCAAAGTCGAGACGATCATCAGCCTCGATATGTTTGCGACTCGCAGCGCCCAGCGCAGCGCGGTCGTCCTGCCCGTACAGAGCTTCGCCGAACGCGATGGCACGTACACCAACGGCGAACGCCGTGTCCAGCGTTTCTATACTGCCCAGGGACCCTTTGGAGAATCGCTGCCTGCCTGGGTCGTCATCCAGCGTCTGGGCGAAAAGCTCGGTCAGGCGAAGGCGAAGACCTCCGCAGCAGCCGTCATGCTGGAAATCACGCAGAAGGTCGAAGGCTGGCAGGGCTGCCGCTACAGCGAGCTGTCGAAGGTCAGCAAGCAGTTCCCGGATGTCGGCGGTACCGACCTCTACTACGGCGGCACGTCCTACAAGAACACCGGCGGCTTGGGCGTTCAAATCGCGTCCGCAGCCGAAAGCGGGACGATCAATGCAGGCAAGGTCACCCTGCCAAAGGCGGAGAAGAGCGGCATGGTCGCCATCCCCGTCACGCGCCTTTACAACCGCGAGGCGGCTTTCCGCCCCAGCGAAGCAGAGTTCATGGGTGGGCGCGTGCCGGAGTCCTTTGTCGAAATCAACTTCACCGACGCCAAGCAGCTCGGTATCAAGACGGGCGACAGCGTCACCGTCAGTCAGAAGGGCGCTGCGCCGCTGCGCGCGCGCGCACATGTCGATGGCATCGCTCCTGTGGGGGCGGTCATTGTCCCGCGCAATCTGGCAGAGACCGCCGCGCCACTGCTGCCGGTCGCGGTCGAAATTAGCAAAGAGAGCTAGAGGGCTACACGATGGCGACAACAGTACCTGAACAGCAGGGGCGCAGGTTCCCAATCCCGATCTGGGTCTTGATTGTCCTGGGCGTCCTCGTCCTGGGATTGATCCTGATCGTCCTGAACGCGGGCGCGCTCTTCAACGCGGGCGATTCGGTGCTCCGCTTCATCTTCGAGCCGAACACGCGCGTCGGCGACGCCGCCGTCGTGGCGTGCTACGGACCGGAAGGACGCGGCTGCCCTGTCATCCATTCGATCGTCTTCTCGCTGGTCTTCTTCCTGATCATCGTCACGGGCTTCGCCTACACGACGCTGCTGGAACGCAAGTTCATTGCTTTCTTCCAGCAGCGCGTGGGTCCCAACCGCGTGGGTCCCGGCGGTTTCCTTCAGCCTGCGGCGGACGCCGTCAAGCTGATCTTCAAGGAAGACATCACGCCGAGTGGCGCAGACCGCTTCGTCTATCTGCTTGCACCAATCCTCAAGACCGTGCCCGCCCTCATCCTGCTGGCGGTCATTCCGTTGGGACCCAACCTGAATATCCCCTGGTTCGATGGAGTCTGGTACAACGTCCCACTCGGGCTTGCCGACCCAAATGTCGGCGTGTTGTGGCTGCTGGCGGTCACCAGTATCGGCACTTACGGCGTCGTTCTGGCGGGTTGGGCGAGCAATAACAAATACGCCATGCTCGGCGGTCTGCGCGCTTCCGCCCAGATGTTGAGCTACGAACTCAGTCTCGGTCTGACGATGGCTGTCCCCGTGGTGATCGTCGGCAGCATGAGCCTCGGCGACATTATTCGTGACCAGACCTACATCTACGAGTGGTTCATCTTCCAGAACCCGCTCGCGGCGGGCATCCTGTTCATCGCCCTGCTCGCCGAGATCAATCGTTCGCCCTTCGACCTGCCGGAAGCGGAGCAGGAGTTGACGCAGGGCTACATGACCGAGTACAGCGGTATGAAGTTCGCCAGTTTCATGATGGCGGAGTACCTCGGCATGATCGGCGTTAGCGTCGTCGTCAGCACCCTGTTCCTGGGCGGCTACCAGGACGGGTTCGGCATCGTCAACAATCTGCCCATCCTGGGACCGCTCGTTCTGATCGGCAAGATCGTCCTGTTCCTGATCTTCATGATCTGGATACGCGCCACCCTTCCCCGCCTGCGCTATGACCGCCTGATGTCGTTCGGCTGGAAGGTTCTGCTGCCGCTGGCAATCCTCGCGGTGTTCTGGTCGGCGGTCGCGGTTCTGGTCGGCGATGCGTTCGGCTCGCCCATTGCTTACGCGGTCGTCTCTGGCATCATCTTCGTGCTGGTCGTCGCAGGTGGCTACCTGTTCCTGCGTGACTCTGGCGAGGAATACCAGCAGGTACCGCTTGAAGATGACCCGATGGTGACGGGCGAACGCAAGGGGCTGGGCTGGGCGATCCTCCAGGTCGTCGGGGCAATTCTGGCGGTGCCCTTCGCACTCTACAGCGCTTCGCTCAAGTGGCTGGATAATCTTGCGTCCGCCGCCGATAAAGCGGGCGAAGAAGAGGCGAAAGCCGACAGCAGCACTGCCATCACCGTGAGCAAGAACGAGTAGTATTCCAGAGGACGTGACGGATGAACATCATTCGCGGGTTTACCACGACTTTCAAGCATCTTCTCGAAGAACCGGTCACGATCCAGTATCCGGAGCAGGAACGCCCTTTCCGTGAGCGTTATAAGGGTCGCCATCACCTGCGCCGCTATGACAATGGCTTGGAAAAATGCATCGGCTGCTCGCTGTGCGCCGCTGCCTGCCCTGCCGATGCCATCTGGGTCGAGGCAGCGGAGAACAACGACGAAACTCGCTTCAGCCCCGGCGAGCGCTACGCCAAGACCTACGAGATCAACATGCTGCGCTGCATCTTCTGCGGCTACTGCGAAGATGCCTGCCCCACGCAGGCGATTGAGCTGGGGCACGAACATCAGTTGAGCTTCACCGACCGCCGAGACGCGATCTTCACGAAAGACATGCTGATCGACGCGCCTGCGCCGGGGATGCCCGCGACGCCGCAAAAGGTCGAAGAAGGCGTATTCAACCGAGCGATCCCGGATATGCCGAACCCCGATTAAGGGTCGGCAAAAGAGTGATACACGCCAGGGGCGCACGAAGACAGTGCGCCCCTCTTGTGTGGGAAGTAGGAGTGATGAGTTTATTGAAATCGCCCGACGGCAAGTCCACTCACACCTCATCACTCGTTACTCGTTACTTTTCGTTTGAAATGCGTGTGTGTTTGCGATAAACTGCACAATCGGTTCTGAACACTAGGACAGCACGATGGAAACAGTCCTCTTTGGCTTTGGCGCGACAATCGCGCTGGTTGGCGCGATCATCATGCTGAGCAGCAAGAATGCCGTCCACAGCGCCCTCGGTCTCGTCCTGACGATGGGCGCGCTGGCGTTCTTATTCTTGCTGCTCAACGCGCCGTTTCTCGCCATGATCCAGATCACCGTGTACGCGGGCGCGATCATGGTCTTGTTCATTTTCGTCATCATGCTCCTGGGCGCGGATAAGCTCGACCTGCGCGAGCGCTTCCCCGTTGTGCCTGTCCTGGGCACGGCGTTGGCATCGGCAATGTTCTTCGCGATTGCTACACCCCTCCTCACCAACAACATCGACCTGATCGAGCCACCGCCCGCCAACCCACAGGTACGTTTCGTCCACGCCGCGACCGACATTGGCAACAATGTGGCAGTGACGCTCGACGGCGCGCTCCGTTCGCAGCCGCTGGCGGAAGGGCTGAACCTGCGCGAAGTATCGAACTTCATGACGGTCGCCCCCGGCGATTACACCGTGAGCATCACGCCAGAAGGCGGAGCCACACTCACCAGCCCCATTAGTCTCACCGCGGGCAGCGTGCAGACCATCGTGGCTTACGGAACAGGCGATGCACCCAGCATAACCGTCGTTCCCGAAGATCTCTCGACCGTGCAGGAAGCGCGCAGCAGCCGTGTCATCGTCTTCAACGCCTTTGACCCGGATATTTCGATCAGCATGGTCAACTTCGGCTCGGAGTTTGACGAAAACGACACCGCCACTTACGCCAACAACATCCCCTATGGCACGGCATCGGAAACCACCACGCTCATAGAGGGTGATTACGCTCTGGCGTTCGTGCGAGGCGAAGGTTCGTCCAGCGTAAATCCGGGCATCGACAACGTGTTGGCGCGCGAAGAAGCGTATGAGCTTGAACGCGACCAATCCAAACTGATCGTGCTGTTCGCTGAACGGCAGGTCGATGGCAGCATCCGCGCCTCAGTCGATCCGCTCGGCGTGATGACACGTCCGTCATTCGGCGGTCCGCGTGCCATCGGCATTGAGTTGTTCACCACCTACATGCTGCCCTTCCAGCTGCTCGCCGTGCTGCTGCTGGCGGCGATGGTCGGCGCTATCGTCCTGACGCGCCACGCCGTGACCCCTGTCAAGCAGCGCGTAAATGTGCGCCGCCGTGTGGCGCGTCCGCTGACGAACGTCATCGCCAGCCAGACGGGGCATCAGGTCGTTGATGATGCGCCGCAGCTTCCCGCCGAAACCGACCAGCGCGAGCCGTCTGGCGATTAGCACCCGCACCGAAGGAGCAATCGGACGTTATGCAAACCGAATGGTTTATTCTGCTGAGTGTCATCCTGTTCACGATGGGCGTGCTGGGGGTGCTGTTCCGCCGGAATGCAATCCTGGTCTTTATGTCGGTTGAGTTAATGCTCAATGCGACCAACCTCGCGCTGGTGGCGTTCGCCCATCAGTGGGGGTCGGAAGCGGGGCATTTGTTTGTCTTTTTCATCATCACGGTGGCTGCTGCTGAAGTCGCGGTCGGTCTGGCGCTGATTGTCGCCATCTTCCGAACCAAACACAGCATCAACATCGACGATCTGCGCCAGATGGAAGGTTAAGCCTCCATGCATATGGACACTTATCCGCAACTTGTCACCCTGGTCATCCTGTTTCCGGCGATTGGCGCGTTCATCAACCTGTTTGTGGGCGCGCGATTGACGGAAAAAGGGGTCAGTGCCATCGCTACGATTGCCGCCTCGCTGGCGTTCGTGGTGTCATTCCTGCTTTACCTGTACCTGGTCAACAGCAATTATCAGGGGGCGGTCGTCAATCCTCCGCTGCTCGATGGCTGGATACAGATCGGTGACAGCGTCGTCATCCCCTGGCAGCAGCGCGTGGATACGCTGAGTGTGACGATGATGCTCGTCGTCACGGGCATCGGCTCGCTCATCCACATGTACGCCGCTGGCTACATGCACGGCGACCCCAAGTATCATCGCTTCTTCGCCTATCTGAATATGTTCCTCGCTTTCATGCTCATCCTCGTCACCGGGAATAACTTCCTGATGATGTTCGTGGGTTGGGAAGGCGTGGGTCTCTGCTCGTTCCTGCTGATCGGCTTCTGGTTCGATAAGGCGAAGGGTGTCGGCTGGCGCAACAGCAACGCGGCGCGTAAGGCGTTCATCGTCAACCGCGTCGGCGACTTTGGTCTGCTGATGGCGATCTTCCTGATCTTCTGGACGTTCGGCACACTCGACTACTATCGCCCTGGCGAAGTCGCCAACCCAGAACTCGCAGAAGGCAGCAAATACGCTCCAGTGGGTTCACCGGCATACCTCCTCTATCAGGAGGAGCACAAATCCGAGACCGAAGCGCCTGCCGAGGGTGAAGCCACCCCAGGCGAACACAGCGAAGCCGCCGCGACCACCGAGGGCGCAACGGCTGCCGAAGCCACCACGACGACTGAAGGCGAAAGCCACGCCGAAGGCGCTGCTGCCACAGAAGGCGAAGCGCACGCTGAGGGCGAAGCCGCCGCTGAAGGCGAAGAAGAAGGACACGGCGAACCTGCCGTCGTCTATGTGAACAACGATCACATCGCCACCGAACAGCTCGGCGTCTTCGGTCAAACCGAGCGCCTGCTGCACGAGGGTGAACATATCGTCGATTTCGGTCCCTTCAGCCTGCCGTTTGAAACAGTGCTTGTGCTGATCACCCTGTTCATGCTGCTTGGCGCGGCGGGCAAATCCGCCCAAATCCCGCTCTTCGTCTGGCTGCCGGACGCGATGGCGGGTCCTACGCCCGTGTCGGCACTCATCCATGCGGCGACGATGGTCACGGCGGGCGTCTACATGATGGTGCGCGCCAACGTCTGGTACCACGAAGCGGAACTCACCTCGGTCGTCGTCACGCTGGTCGGCGCTGGAACGGCGATCATGGCAGGTTTCGTCGCCATCGGTCAGTGGGACATCAAGCGCGTCCTCGCCTATTCGACCGTATCGCAGCTCGGCTTCATGGTCGCTGCGGTCGGCGTTGGCGCGTACAGCGCGGCGGTCTTCCACCTGCTCACCCACGCCTTCTTCAAGGCGCTCCTCTTCCTGGGGAGCGGCTCGGTCATTCACGGCGTTGAACACGGGCATCACCTCGCGCACGGGAAACACGGTCACGGGCACGATGACCACGACCCGCATCCGGTGCATGGCGAGAACGCACATGGTCACGACGCACACGCCGACGACCACGCGCACGATGACGACTTCGACCCGCAGGACATGCGCAACATGGGCGGTCTGTGGCGTCGGATGCCCGTCACCTATCTGACCTATCTCATCGGCACGCTGGCGCTGGCGGGGATCTTCCCGTTGAGCGGCTTTTGGTCGAAGGACGAAATCCTCGCCGACTCGTGGCTGATCGGACTCGAAGAAGGTGCGCTGCATGGCTACATCGCCTTCGGCGTCCTCTTCGCGGCGGCGTTCCTGACCGCCTTCTATATGTGGCGGCAGATCGAACTCGTCTTCCACGGCAAACCGCGCACAGAAGCTGCGCGAAAAGCGCCAGAGAGCGTCTGGCTGATGACGGTCCCGCTCGCGCTGCTCGCTATCGGCAGCATCCTCGCGGGCTTTATGCAGCTTCCGCGTCCGTTCTTCTTCCTGGACCAAATCTTCGGCACCTACCACTTCGTCTACTGGATGCAGCAGAGCGTCATCCATTCGCACGCCCCGGCATTCCAGCTCGGCATCGCGCTGCTGGCAACTGCCAGCGCCCTCGTCGCTATCTTTCTGGCGAGACGTATCTATGGTGGCGAGAAGTCGCTGGTCGGCGAGGAAAACCGCGACCCGCTGGAAAGCCCGATTTGGTCGCTGGCAAACGCGCGCCTGTATTGGGACGAATTCTACAACCGCGCCTTCGAGCGCCCATTCAATGCGATGGCGGGCTTCCTGGCAAACACCATCGACCAGCGCTTCTGGCACGGCTACTTCCACAATACGGTCATCCGCGATGGCTTCAACGCCATTGGCGAAATCCTGAGCAAGCCGGTTGATCTCGGCGTGATCGACGGCACCGTCAACGGCATCGGTCGTGTCACGCGCTGGTTAAGCAGCAAAGTGCGGCTCATCCAGGCGGGTGACGTGCGTGTTTATGCTCTGTCGCTGCTCCTGGGCGTCGTCGTTGTCATCCTTGTGTTACTGCTGCCGCTGCTCAATACCGGCGGCTAAATTGGAGGAGTAGTTTTTCATGATGGAAGCAAGCGGACTTTCGCTGCTGACGGTAATCCTCTTTTTGCCGTTGGTCGGTATGACCATCATCGCGGCAATCCCCGAAGCGCAGGGGCGGAACATCCGCTACACCGCGCTCGGCTTCAGCCTGGTGATCTTCGCGCTCACGCTGGTCATGTGGGCGAGCTACAATCCGGCAGACCCCGGCTTGCAGATGGTGCAGCGTTGGGATTGGCTGCCCACCTTCGGCGTCAGCTATTTCGTCGGCGTGGATGGCGTCAGCCTGCTGATGATCGTCCTGACGGGCTTCATCATGCCCGTCGCGATCTTCGCATCCATGGCGTCGCACATCCTCGAAGAGCGTGGGCGCGAAAAGCTCTACTACGCCTTCCTGATGCTGCTGGAATGGGCGATGCTCGGCGCGTTCATGATCCAGGATCTGATCGTCTTCTACATCTTCTTCGAGGTCACCCTCGTGCCGATGTACTTCCTGATCGGCATCTGGGGTTCCGAAAACCGCGTCTATGCGGCAGTCAAGTTCTTCCTCTATACCCTGGCGGGTTCGGTGCTGATGCTGCTGGCAATCCTCTATGTCGGCAATCAGGCGGGAACCTTCGCCATCCCGGAAATCATCGCGGCGGTGCAGAGCGGCGCGCTCGTCTTCCCGTTCAGCGGCTTGTTCAGCACGCAGTCGTTCCTCTTCCTCGGCTTCTTCATAGCGATGGCGATCAAAGTCCCGCTCTGGCCCCTGCATAGCTGGCTGCCCGACGCGCACGTTCAAGCGCCGACGGCTGGCTCGGTCATCCTGGCAGGCGTATTGCTGAAGCTCGGCGGCTACGGCATGATCCGCATCCTGCTGCCGATGTTCCCCGAAGCCTCGGTCGCCTGGGCACCCGTCATCGGCGTGCTGGCGGTCATCGGCATCATCTACGGCGCGTGGGTCTCGTATGCGCAGACCGACGCCAAGAAGCTGGTCGCTTACTCCTCTGTCTCGCATATGGGCTTCATCGTCCTGGGCATCTTCGCGCTGAACAGCCAGGGCATCCAGGGCAGCATCCTGCAAATGGTCAATCACGGCATCAGCACCGGCGGCTTGTTCCTCGTCGTCGGGATGCTCTACGAACGCCGCCACACCAAAGCGCTCGATGCTTACGGCGGCATCTGGAAGGCACTGCCTGTCTTCGGTGCAATCAGCCTCGTGCTGACCATGAGCAGCATGGGGCTGCCCGGTCTGAACGGGTTCGTCGGCGAGTTCACCATTCTGATGGGCACCTTCGGCAGCGAATACCTGGGCTTCTTCTTCGCCCTGTTTGCCACGCTCGGCGTCATCCTGGCGGCAGTTTACATGCTCTACATGTTCCAGAAGGTCTTCATGGGCGAGCTGGACAAGGAAGAGAACAAGCACCTGCACGGCTTGAGCTGGCAGGAATACGCCGCACTGGTGCCCGTCGTGGTCGGCTGTTTCATCATTGGTATCTACCCGGCGTTATTCTTCGCGCCGATGGACTCGACGGTTGGGCAAATCGTGGCGCAGGTCACACAGTTCGTAACGACCGTCGCGGCACGTTAAGGGGCAAAGCATGATCCCTGTACCAAGCCTGAGCGAATTCAATCTCCAGTACACCTTGCCTGCCCTCAGCCTGACGGTTTGGGCGTGCATCCTGCTGCTGGTGGATTTGTGGATTCCCAAAGAGCGCAAAGAGACCACCGCCTGGCTCGCCGCGGGCGGCGTGGTCTTCGCCTTCATCGCCAACGCCTTCACGTTCAACACTGACGGCGAGGCGATGCTTGGCATGTTCCGTGCCGACCAATTCACCGCCTTCTCCAACCTGGTCATCCTGGCGACGACCTTCATCGGCATCCTGATGAGTGTCGATTATCTGAAGCGCACCGGGATTGAGCGCGGCGAGTACTATTCACTGCTGCTCTTCGCCACCGTCGGCACGATGTGGATGGTCGCCGCCAATGACCTGATCACCGTTTTTGTCGCGCTCGAACTCCTCAGCATCCCGCTTTACGTGCTGGCGGCTTTTCGCGCGCCCGACCTCAAGTCGGAAGAAAGCGGTCTCAAGTACTTCATCCTCGGCGCTTTCGCCAGCGCCTTCTTCGTCTATGGTGCCGCGCTGGTCTACGGCGCGACTGGGACGACCAACATCCCTGCCATCCTCCAGGCAGTCAGCGCGACGCTCTTCAGCGGAGAGGCTGCCAACGCGGGCGCGGCGCAGCTCCTGCTGCTGCTCGGTTCGGGCTTGATGCTGGTCGGGCTTGGCTTCAAAGTCGCCGCAGCACCGTTCCATATGTGGACGCCGGATGTCTACGAAGGCGCACCCACCCCCGTCACGGCGATCATGAGCGTGGGCGCGAAGGTCGGTGGTTTCGCCGCCATGCTGCGTATCTTCGGCACCGGTTTTGCCACGCTCGCCCCGGCAGCCACCGCCAGCAGTACCGACTGGCAGACGATCATGTGGCTGATCGCCGCATTGACGATGATCCTGGGCAACCTGATCGCCATCTCGCAGACCAACATCAAACGTATGCTCGCCTATTCGTCCATCGCCCATGGCGGCTACATCATGATGGCGGTCGCGGCGACTGGCACGGTCAGCGTCGGCACCGGGCTGCCCAACAGCGCGGCACAGGCGGCACTCTTCTATCTGCTCGCCTATATGTTCACCAACCTGGGTGCGTTCGCCGTTGCGATGGCGGTCGAGAAGAACGATGGCAGCGGCACACAGATGGAAGATTTCGTCGGGCTGGGCAAATCGCGCCCGATGCTGGCGCTGATGATGGCAATCTTCATGCTCAGTCTGACCGGGATTCCGGGGACGGCAGGCTTCATCGGCAAAATCCTGATCTTCCAGTCGAGCCTGGAAGCGGGCTTGATCCCGCTGGCGATCATCGGCGTCCTGACGAGCATCATCAGCGGCTTCTACTACCTGCGCGTCGTCGTCAACATGTACCTGCGTGATGGCGAAGGCGACAAGGCAGAAGGCGCAACGCCCTATCTCAACTGGGCTGTCTACGCCAGCTTCGCGGGCACCATGCTGCTCGGCATTCTGCCATTCCTGGCGACCGACCTCACGCAGCGCGTGTCGCTCGTCGCCAGTCTGTTCCCATAACCATAACGTCTGTAGGGGCGGACCTATGTGTCCGCCCGTCATGGGTACCTCATCGACCGGGTGACCCATGGGTCGCCCCTACTCCCCAATTTGCCGTCTGAGATCCTCTTTCACATCCTGCGGCAGTTGATCCCAGCGAATACCCATGATGACCGCCTCCAATCCCCAGAGCGCATTGAGCGACACCTCTTTCGGGCGATGCGCCTTCAACCGCCTGTAGATTTCGACCGACCCCAGGCGGTGAATGTCGTCCTCGCTTTCGATGCCAATTTCCGCCAACCACTGCGCTGTTTTGGGTCCAATCCCGCTTATCTTTTCCAGCTTGCTCATATTCCCCCTGGAAGTTGGGTTGCGCTTCTGCTCGCTCCCTTTATGATAGGCTATAAGGAGATAATGACATGGCAAAGCCAAAACGTGAATGGGTGCGTACAGAAATGATCCGACGCCTGCGCAGCAACCGGGATGGTCGTCTAACATCGGCGCAATGGCTGGCGATCACCGGCGAACCGCTTACAACCGTGCTGCTCTTGCTTGCTCCAGCGCTGCTGGTCGTCGGCTTGCGCCTGCCCAGCCTGGCGGCGCGCCTGTGGCTGATCATCCCCATCATCATCGTCGTACTGGGCGCGATGCTGCTCATCCGCGCACGTCGCTTCGCACGCACTCCCCTCCATGCGCTGACGCTGCGTGCCGCGCCGACGCCGTTCATCCGCCGTCTGCTGGGGCAGATCGCGGTGATGCAGGATACGGATGGCAACGTCTACCGCTTCAAGATTTGGCTTGCGCCGCAGATCCCGCTGCGTAACGACCAGGACTATCTTGTCTACGCTTTGGAAGACGGGAATCAGCACATCGTGTGCAGCCTGATCCCAAGCGATGATCCGGAAGCATCGCATTACCAGCCCAGCGCCGAATTTCGCCACCGCTTCAACCGGCGCGCCGCGAATGCCTAAGCGACTTTTGCGCAGAATTTACAATGCTCCGATGAATCTCATACACGGGCGATCTAGACTCAGATTGTCGTGAGTGAACGATTACGTTCATAGGAGACAAAGGAGTAAGTCAAGATGATTACCCGCTGGAGTCCACTACGTGAGATGAGCGCCATGCAGCGCCTGATGGATCGCATGTTCGAGGATTGGCGTCCATTCGTCAATGAGGAGAACGGCGGCTCGACCAGCGCCCACGCGCTGGCTCTCGACGTGCACGAGGATGACCACAACTATACGATCACGACTGAGCTTCCTGGTGTCAGCCCTGACCACGTCCAGGTACGTCATGAGGGTGATTACCTGATCATCGAAGGCGAAATCCCGGACGAGGCGACCGAGCACAAGGACAAGAAAGTCCTGATCAAGGAACGCCGCTATGGGCACTATGCACGCCGCCTGCGGCTGCCGCAGGACATCAACTTTGACGCTGCCGAAGCGAATTACCAGGACGGCGTCCTGACGCTGACGCTGCCCAAAAGCCCAGCCACGCAGCCCAAGCTGATCCCGATCAAGACGGGTCACAAGTAAGCGCATTCGATACAAGGCTGTAGGGGCGCAATGCATTGCGCCCCTACCTGTTTGTCGTCCCGCCTTGCCAAACCGCGCGCCCGCTGCTAGTGTTGTAGGCAGTGAGGCGACATGCAACGACTGTATCTGCCGCTCGCGACGATCATCCTGCTCGTCGCCGCGTTTCTCCGCTTCTGGCAGCTCGATCTCTATCCCCCAGGACCGCACTACGACGAAGGCGCGTATCTGCTCATTACGCGCAGCATCGCCTTTGGCGGCGCGCGCTTCTTCCCGATTGTCGAGGCATACCAGGGACGTGAGGTGCTGTATATGTACCTCAACGCCCCACTGCTGCACCTCATCGGCGATCACATGCTCACCCTGCGCATCAGCAGCGCCATGCTCAATCTCGTCACGCTGGCGGCGTCGATGACCCTGGCGCGGCGGATGTTTCGCGGCGAACGCGCCATGATCATCGCGCTGGCGGTCGGCGTGGTCTTTCTGGTCTCATTTCCACAGCTTTTCATCGCTCGTCAGGCGTTCCGCGCGGTCACGCTGCCGTTCATGCAGGCGCTGGCGCTGCTGTTTCTGTGGCATGGCTTGCGCGGTCAGCGCCGGTGGGGCTGGCTGGCGCTGGCGGGCTTCCTGGCGGGCGGCGCTGTCTACACCTACATGGCATCGCGCCTCTTCCCGTTCTGGCTGGCGCTGGCGGCGCTCGTCCTGCTGTGGAGCGACCGGGCGCATTGGAAGATGCGGCTTGCGCAGGGCGTCGCCTTCTTTGGCGTGCTCGCACTGACCGCCGCGCCAATGGCGATCTACGCGCTGCAAAAGCCGGACATCTTCTGGGGGCGGCTGGGCGAAGTCACGCAGACCAGCACTGCCATCAGCCTGCCAGAGAGTATCCTGCTGCATCTCCGTATGTTCTTCATCGAGGGCGATCCCTACTTCCGCTACAACATCGCCGGTCGCCCCTACTTCACGCTGCCGGAGGGTGTGCTGCTGCTCGTGGGGCTGGGCGTCGCACTGGTCGTGCTGCTGCGGCACAGCACACGCCCTCCGGAAAAGACCGCCTACACCCTGGCGCTGCTCGCGCCGCTCATGGTCATCCCCAGCGTCATCTCGACGGGCGGGCTGCCGCCCAGCCACATGCGTTCGCTCGGCATGATCCCGCTGATCTTCATCGTCGTCGGGATCGGCTTTGAGGCAGCTTTCCGCTGGCTGACGAATCGCCCGCAGTTCGACCGGGCGCGCGCGCTCGCCATCCTGGCGGTCGCCAGCGTGATCCTGGGCGGCGCGGCGATGGGGCAGATGTACTTCGGATGGGCAGCAAGCGCAGCGCTTTTCTACGAGACGGACGCCGATCTCTCCACCGCCGCACACTGGTTGAGCGCCAATGCACAGCGGGACGAACACATTTATCTCGCCGCGCGCGACCGCTCGCACCCAACCGTCCTCATCGAGCAGACACCGCCGATCACCTGGATCGGAACGGACACCCTGTTCCTGCCGCCGCTGGGTGAGCAGGGGCTGTATATCTTCCCGCGCAGCGCGCCGCCGCCGCCCGATTGGGCAGCGTGGCTGGAGCCAGGGCGCATCACCGACCTGCCGCTCGCGCCAGATGGGCGCAGCGCGTTTGAAGCGTTCCGCGTGAACGCGGATACACCCCTACCTGCGGCAACCGCGCCCACCCAACCCGTTCAGAATGAGTACCTCTCGCTCATCGGCAGCTACTCCGTGCCCGTGCAAGCGGGCGCACGCGGCGAACTCGTCGCCCTCTGGCGTATCAAAACTTCACCAGAGGACGGCGACCTGACGCCGCTCATCCAGCTCAAGACGCCCGATGAGATCGTCCTCAGCCGCAGCGATGTCTTCCTGACGGACACCCATGCCTGGCAGCCCGGCGCAGTCCTGATGATCCGAATGCCCGTCAGCGTGCCGCTGGACGCGCCGCCCGGCATATATCCGGTCGAGGTGGCGTGGGTGGCGCGCGCCAGAGACCAGTATGCGCCTTATCGTAACGAGGATGGCACCCAGAGCGGTATCTGGAGCGATATCGGCAGCCTCCGTATTGAGCGCCCGGACACGCCACCAGACAGCGCAGCGATTGAGGTCGAGACGCGGGTGGAACGCGCCATCGGACCAGGAGTTACGTTGTTCGGTTATGACCTGGACATCGTGAGCGCCCGCCCCGGTGAACAGTTCGGGCTTCGTCTGGTCTGGCGGGCAGCGGCGACAGCACCTCCCCGAACGCCTTACCAGATCGTCCTTCGCGGCGGCACAGACACCCTTCTGGTCGAGGCTTCACCGCTGGATTCACGCTACCCGACAGCACGATGGCAGCAGGGGGACATTCTGCGCGAAGACTTACAGTTGCTGATCCCGCGCGATACTCAGGAAGGCGACTATCAGATCACGCTGGAAGCAGGCGACGAAAGTCTCAGGCTCGGCGGGCTGCGCGTCGAAGGGGTCGCGCGCCTGTTTGACCCGCCAGCCGTCGAAACAATGACCGAGATCGTCTACGGCGATGGGATCGCGCTGTATGGCTACAGCGTTTCGTCTGATGCGACCGGAATAACGCTCACCCTGGTCTGGCGTGCCGACGCTATCGCCGAGGTGGATTACACAGTCTTCGTCCATCTGGTCGATAGTGAGGGCAACATCATCGCCCAGATTGATGCCATGCCTGTGCAGAATGCCTACCCATCACGGCTGTGGATTCCGGGGGAACATATCGTGGATCACTATTCCTTTGACACGCGCGCAGGCAATGGTTATAACCTCCGCATAGGGTTGTATGATGCCGCGTCCGGTATGCGGCTAACGCTTCGTGATGCAGGCGCAAGTCATGATTCAGATTACTCCGTGATCCCAATCCCAACCCCTGATTCATGACTCGTAACACTATTAATACCGGATATAACCACAATAAAGATATTTCTCTCTACTTTTCAGATTTTGCGCATATAATAGACGAATGTTTATGGTATTGACGCCCAAAACACTGTGCACTCCGGAGCAAGCGTTGGAAAGTCTGGTCATCCGCCTCACCAACAGTGATACACGTCCGATGTTCCAGGTAGACGTGCCCTCAGAAGAAGGGTACGTTCTGGGGCGCTCCGACGAAACGAGCGACTTTGTGCCAGACATCGACCTGGTCATTTATGGTGCCAGGGAAAAGGGGATCTCGCGCCGTCATGTTGCGATTGTCCTTTTTCAAAGTCAGCCCCACTTGCTGGATCTCGGATCTGTAAATGGAACCTTTCTGAATGGAAAACGCCTGATCGCCGATGTACCGTATCCACTTGAAGAGCATAACCAGGTACGACTCGGTACGCTGCATCTCACCATCAGTAAGGCACAATGATTGCCGAGCAGAAGCTTTTAACAGCGCTTTAGATAACATTGAGCGGATATTTAGGCATCGATGGCTAACGAACTCATGACACGACCCAACCTCCGTTTTGATGGCTCCCTATGGGTCAACCTCGACATTGCACTGCGCCGCCTCGATCATGTGATCGGTCGAATGCTGTCGTCTATCGACGTCAGCATCATCGAGTGGTACATCCTGCGTTCGCTCTATGAGCAGGATGGGCAGCACGCCAGCGAACTGGCACGCGCGGTCGGTCGCGCAGCAACCTCTTTCACCCCCAACCTGGATAAACTCCAGAACAAGGGGCTGATCGAGCGACGTCCTGATCCGACGGATCGGCGCGCCGTTCACATTTATCTGACCGAAAAAGGCAGAAGTCACCGCGAAGACGTGCTGCGCAGTGCAGACGAAATCGAGGCGATGCTGCGGCAGAGGCTTGGCAGCCATGACATCGAGGCGTTCCTCGAAGTCATCAGCGCGATCCAATTCTTTGACACGACAGATGACGACGCCTGAGCCCGTTCAGCATCAACGATAGCGAGCCTACTTGATGGAACCGTTGACACCGCGCCATGTCGAGGATGCGCTGGCAGCGCTAAATCTTGACATTCAGATTCGCACCTTCGAAGAGACGACCGCGACTTCTCAACAGGCAGCGGACAGTATCGGATGTGCGCTTGGTCAAATCGTCAAGAGCATCGCCTTCCTGGTCGAGGAACAGCCCGTTCTCGTCCTCACCAGCGGCGACCAGCGCGTCGATGACCGCAAAATCGCGGCTCTCTATGGTGTCAGTCGTAAGCGCGTGCGCGTTGCCAACGCAGACGAAATGGTCGCCATTTATGGCTACCCGCCAGGCAGTATGCCACCGCTGGCACATCGCTCAAGCGGCATCCACGTCTACATAGACGAGCTTTTGCAGCGGTTCGAGATGCTATATGCGGCGGGCGGTGCCCATAACGCCATCTTCCCTGTCACCCTGGCGCAGCTTTTGCTCATGAGCAAAGGCACGCTCGCCGATGTGACCCGCGAACAGACGGCGACCTCCTCCGACTAAACGTCCGAAGCACGCCAGAACTGCGGATGCCCCGTCTGGGTGAAGCGTCCCCAATCGCTCGCAGGTGTCCAATCGCTCCCATCAGGCAGCGTCACACCTTCGCAGGCACAGTTGTTGATCTGCGCGCCCATCATGTCCGCCCCTGCGAACGAGGCATCCCGCAGCACGCAGCCATTGAAGACGACGCCACGCAGGCTGGCATTCTCGAAGCTCACTTCTTCCAGATTGCATAACCCAAACATCGCGCCATCAAGTCGTGCGCGCGCAAAACTGATCTCTTCGCCATTGGTCAGCGCGAATACAGCGCCGCTCAGTTCAGCGGACGAGAAGTCCGCCTCCTCCATGTTGCTGAAGCCAACCACCGCGCTGGGGAGCTGCGCGCCCGCGAGTGACGTTCCGCTCACATCCGTGAAGGCGATGATTGCCCTGTCGATGCGCTCTCCCCGCAGCACGCGCCCCTGGAGCGGGCTATCGCCGACGAACAAGCGGCGATCCCCAAACCAGGCTGCAAGCGCGCCTGCGCCCACCCCTGCCAACAACCAGAACAAGCTTCCTCGTGCCATTTTGCTCTCGTTTCAGGTGCTAATGTCAACCATTGATGTATGCCGCGATATGGCGTGCGATCTGCTGGGCGCCCTCAGGCGTCGGATGCAGCCCGTCGAAAGTGAAAGAGAAACCGCCGCGTTCACGTTCCGCCTCGTAATCATTCCAGCCGTCGCGCGAACGCCGCCCGATCAGTTGAATCGTATTCAGCCCCAGGGGCGCGCGCTCCTCCAGTGGGGACAGATGCATCAGTGCGTGAAGATCCAGGACGGGTAGATTAAGCGACTCCCCCGCCTCTCTTGCGCGCGCGTTAAAGAGATGCAGGGTTGCATCGAGCACAGGCGAATACTCCCCCGGCTCCAGCCCGATCCAGATGGGCACATGATGCAGTTGGATCTGCTCCAACAGTGTACGATAAGCATAACCGAATGCATCCACCGAAACATAGCCTTCGGGGATTTTCTTGACCTGCTGGTAGTAGGGGCGCGTCGCTGGATAGCACAGCGAAATCGCATCGTTCGCGCCCACCATGACAAATACGGCGTCAGGCTCGTGTGCGACCACATCTTCATCCAGCCGACGCAGCAGGTTGATCACCGTATCCCCGCCCACCCCGGCATTGATGAAGACATCAGCAGGCTTCAGCAATGCCAGCGCATCGACGTAGCTGCCGCCGTACTTGCCCCAGGTCAGGCTGTCTCCAAAACAGACAACCCGCATCTTACGCAGGGACGGTATCCGCCTGCCAGGCTTCCGCGTCGTAGGCGGGCAGCTCGCAGCGCAAAGGACGGTCGTCGCGGAACCCAAAAGCGTAGTCCGCCTGCATCAACTGATGAATTTCGCTGGTACCTTCGTAGATGACCGCGCCCTTGCTGTTGCGCAGATAGCGCTCGACCGGATACTCGTCGCTGAAGCCATAGGCACCGTGAATCTGCACAGCCTCCAGCGCCGCCTGAACGCTCTGATCGGTGGCGTACCACTTGCACATGCTGGTCTCGCGCGTGTTGCGAAGCCCCTGGTTCTTCAGCCATCCGGCGCGCAGATAAAGAAGCTGCGCGGCATCATACCACTGCTGCATGTAGGCGATCTTCTGCTTGACGAGCTGGTGTTCAGAGATCGGCTTCCCGCCCGTGATGCGAACCTGGGCATACTTGATGCTGTCTTCCAGGCAGGCGCGGATCAGACCTGTTGCCCCGGCTGCGACGGTATATCGCCCATTATCGAGCGACCCCATCGCCACCTTAAAGCCTTCGCCCTCCTCGCCCAGGCGATTTTCGATGGGGACTTCGACATTCTCCATCTTCACCCAGCCAGTCGAGCCTGCGCGCACGCCCAGCTTGCCGTGAATGTCGCCGGACGTCACACCTGGCATATCGCTCGTAACGACGAATGCCGTCATCCCGCGATGCCCGCCTTCCGGGTCGGTCTTGGCAACGACCAGGAAGTGGTGTGCCTTGGTCGCCAGGCTGATCCACATCTTCTCGCCGTTGAGAATGTACTTATCGCCGACGCGACGCGCCGTCGAGTGCATATTGATGACATCGCTGCCGACGCCTGGCTCAGTCAGGCAGAAGGCGGCATACTTTTCGCCGCGCGCCTGTGGGACGAGGAAGCGCTGCTTCTGCTCCTCAGTACCCCATTGCAGCAGCGACAGGCTGTTCAAGCCCAGGTGGACGGACATGACCACGCGCAGCGTCGTATCGGCGCGCTCCAATTCCTCGCAGACCAGCCCCAGCGTAATGTAATCAAAGCCCTGCCCGCCATAGCGGACGGGGATGCTGATGCCCAGAATGCCGAGTTCCGCCATACGTGGCAGAAATGCCGGGTTCATCTGCTGCTTGCGATCCCACTCGCCAATGACCGGAATCACCTCTTTCGCCGCGAAATCCCGCACCATCTTCTGGGCGGCAAGATGCTCTTCATTCAGCGCAAAATCCATGGTGTCCTCTTCAACTTGTACGTGTTGGAACTCGCCAGAAGTGCGCGTCAAAAAGTCGGCACTTCTGCCGATTCTGTGAGCGCAGTTCTGGCATGACAATTGCTATCAGTATACAACAGGCAGCCGACTGAAGACACGATGACTGCACTTGCCTGGACGTACCCTTGCGGAGTCAATATCCAGCCGATGCCCGACCGTTACCGCACGTAAAGGGTCACCCCAGGGGTCGCCAGGACGGCAGAATGTCCTGATGCGGATTGTGCGTCACGCGGTGAACGTGCCTTCCATCCAACGACGCGATGTAGATTTCCCAGTTCCCGTCACGATCGGACGCAAAAGCCAACCATTGGCTGTCACTCGACCATGACGGGTAGTTCTCGTTGGTGGTATGAGCGGCGATACGCCCCTGAGCCGTCGTCATTACATCCCAGATGGCGATGTCGAGATTTCCGCGCTCAATCTTAACCTCAGCCATCCGCCTCGCATCCGGCGAGGGGATCGGTGCTGAAGGATAGGGGCTGTCGCTTCCCAGGAACACCCGTTCACCTGACAACAGATCGAGCTGATAGAGGTAATCCCCGGTCTCAACTTCACCCATGACTCTGTAACGAATCGTCTGTGCGTCTACCCAGACGGGGTGTGTCTCCGCCGCAAGATTGTCCGTTACGGGATACAACTGATGCCGTGCAATATCAAGCATGTAGATGTCATAAAAGCCGCTGCGACTAGACACAAAAGCGACACGGCTCCCATCTGGAGACCAGGCGGGTGCGTAGTCGAACGAGCGCTCGAACGTCATGCGCACATCGAGTTGACGCAAGACATCGATCAGGTACACATCCCAATCACGGCCACGGTTCGACTGAAATGCGATCTGAGGCGATGGAGGATGGTGCTTTCCGACGATGATAAACACCATCGAGATCAGGGCAAGCGTGATGAGCAGAAGAAGACTACGCACGACGAGCGAAACAATACCGCGCTCCTTCACACTTCTGTTGATAAGATCATCTTTCATCGTGCATGCTCTCAAAGTCGAACGATAAACAATAATACGCATAAATTTAACATTAATTTAACTCAATTGGTCTATTCCTTAACATAATCGTCGGTTATCGCAACCCGCGTCGCAACTCCGCCCGACCTTCTGCGTATACACAGCTATCACTCGAAAGCATTTTGGAGGCTGATAATGGGTTGTGGTCGTGCGATCCTGTGCATCATTTTCCCGCCACTCGCCGTCATAGATCGTGGATGCGGCACCGTGCTGATCGTCTTCGCGCTCACCCTGGCTGGCTGGATACCGGGTGCGATTGCCGCGCTGCTGCTCAATTACCAGGCAAGGGACAGACGTTCCGTCTAGAACCCACCGCTCTGTGCTATCTTGATAAGTAAGAGGTGCATGGCAAGCTGCGCCTGCCCCCTCTTCCACCACAAACCAGATAGCCGGAGCAAGCCATGTCTCAACCTCTTGTGCGCCGCCCGATGAGCGGGCAGGTGCTGAGTGCGCAAACTGTCGCCTATTTCCTGCTCGCGCTCGCGCTTATCACGGGTGTCGGCGGCTACATCCAGCAGCACCCTGGTGGTTTCGACCTGGGTGCATTCATCGCCGATTTCTACGCCAATATCAGCGCGGAATTCGCCAGTATCGCCATCACGGTGCTGATCATCGACGGGCTGAATCGGCGTCGGGATGCGTTGAGCGCCGAGGAAGGTGAGCGCACGCAACTTATTCGGCAGTTGGGCAGCAACATCAATGACGTGGCGCGGCGCGCCGCCGAGGAGCTGCGCGCACATGGTTGGCTCACCGACGGCACGCTTCAGGGAGCCGACCTGCGCGTCGCGCATCTGGAAGAGGCGAAACTCTGGGATTCGGATTTGCAGGGCGCGAACCTGCAATGGGCAAAACTCAAGAAAGCAAATCTGAATGGGTCAGGTTTGGCGGGTGCCACGCTGACCCAGGCGAACCTGCAAGCGGCGAAGCTGCGCGGCGCAGACCTGCGCGGCGCGACGCTGTTTGAGGCAAAACTCTACCGCGTCAACTTCCACGACGCCCTGCTTGACGAAGCCGACCTGCGCGGCACACACCTGGAGGGTGCGTCGCTTGTGAACGCCAGCCTGCGCGATGTGCAGCTTGAGAACGCCTATCTCGATGCACTGACCACGCTGCCCGATGGCAGCACCTGGTCGCCCGATGCCGACCTGACACGCTTCACCAATCCGAAGCATCCACAGTTCTGGCAGCCGATTTCGACGGATGGTAAAGTTCGCCCAGGCGACGAATAGGAAGGTCGTACGATGCCCAACGCGCTTCACACCCTGCAAAACGACTTCTGGCAGGTCGGCATACTGCCGGAGACAGGCGGCTCGATTGCCTTCGGGCGTGTACACATCGATGGCGTGTGGCAGGATGTCATGCGCCCGACCGCCGAAGCCGACTATGGCAATGCCAGCGCTTGCGCCAGCTTCATCATGCTGCCCTGGGCGAACCGCCTGCGCGACGCCCGCTTTCGCTTTCGCGGCACGCACTATCAGCTCGAACCGACCAGCGCCGATGGCACCGCCATTCACGGCGTGGGACGCAAACTGCCCTGGCGCGTCGTCAGCGCGGACGCCACCCACATTCGTCTGCTGTTCGACACCGCGTTATTTGAGAAGATCAACTTTCCCTTTGCGTTTTCGGCAGAGGCGGAATATCGCCTTGAGGCTCAGGACCTTATCATGACACTCACGCTGCGCAACGAAGACGCGCAGGCGTTTCCAGCGGGTTTCGGACATCACCCGTACTTCCTGCGCGCGCCGGTCAGCGCGGAGAACGCCGTCCAGCTCGAAATTCCCTGTGACATGCAGTACACGCTCGTCAATGCACTGGCAGAAGCGCCGCCCCACCCCATCACACCCGCATCCGATTTCCGCACCCTGCGCGCGCTCGACGACGCCCAGCACGATGACCTTCTGACCGCCCGCGCGCCGGCCGACCGCCCCATGCGCATGGTCTATCCCACCTGGTCGCTCGCGCTCGAATTCTATGCCGATCCGCTGTTTGAACATGTGCTGTTGTTTGCGCCTGTCGACAAGCCGTTCTTCGCGCTCGAACCCCAGACGAACGCCAACGACGGCTTCAACCTCGCAGACGCACGCATCCACTCGGCAGGAGTCTTTGAGCTGGAGCCTGTCGAGGCGCGACAGGGTGTTTGCCGCCTGCGCAGAGCCTAGTCGGGCGGGCAAAGTGAGCGTGGACGCGCTATAATCAAACGTCAGTTCAATAATTCGAGGGGGTCATCCCTTCCACCCTTTTGAGGAGGATTATCCGTGCATTGTGTAGTCTTTACTCGTGCCACCCCCGACACAGCAGCCAAGGTCGAGGTGGGAGCCAATGGAGCCGTCACCTGGGGCGACGCGGCGCTCGTCGTCAACCCCTGGGATGAATACGCACTCGAAGAGGCGATTGTCCAAACACAAAATGGCGGCAAGACGACGGTCATCGCGCTCGGTGGCGAGATGCATCTCGACGCACTGAAGCACAGCCTGGCAATGGGAATCAACGATGCGATGCGCATCGACGACCCGGCGCTCGACCCCACCGACAGCCTCGCTTATGCCCGGACGGCAGCGGCGGCGGTCAAGAAGCTGGGCGATGTCACCCTGGTACTGTTCGGAAAAGAGAGCGTCGATGTCGGCACCGACCAGCACATCTACGGGACAGCGCGCAAGCTCGGATGGGCGATGTTGAGCGCCGTCTCCAAAATCATCGCTCTCGACGAAGTCGCCGGGACGATCCAGGTCGAGCGCCTGCTCGAACAGGGCAAAGAAGTCGTGACCGCCAAACTGCCCGCGGTCGTCAGCGTGACCAAAGAGATCAATGAGCCGCGCTACCCGTCCTTTATTGGCATTCGCAAGGCGTCCAAAGCAGTCATCCCGGTGCTGTCACTCGCCGACCTCGGCATCAGCGCCGCCGCCTCACCCACCCGCATCGACGCCTACAGGAACCTGCCTGTGCGCGATTCGCAGGTCGAGATGATCAATGGCACACCTGAAGAACAGGCAGCAATATTGGTTGATCGTTTGCTGGGGGAGAAGGTATTGTGAGCGAGGTACTCGTCTGGATCGAAACATTTCATGGTGCGGCACTGCCCACCAGTTGGGAAGCGCTGGGCGCGGGCAAGGCACTAGCGGACAAGCTGGGCGTACCCTTGACGGCGCTCGTCCTCGGCGAAAACGCGAGCACAGTCGCTAAAGTCGCAGGCGAACAAGGCGCGGCAAGCGCGCTCATCTGCGACGATGCCACGCTCAAGGTCTACCGACTGGAAGCCTACGCCGCACTGTTGACGAAAGTCGTGCAGGAACGCAAACCGCGTGCAGTGCTGGCGGTAGCGACCACTCGCGGGCGCGAGCTGCTCGCCGCAAGCGCCGCCGATACCGACAGTGGAATGCTGGCAGACATTAGCAGCTTCGAGGCGCAGAGTGACGGCGGCATTACCGCAGTTCGCCCGGTTTATGCGGGCAAAATCCTCAGCGACGCCGCCGTCAACGCGGGTGGGACGCAGTTCCTGACTCTGCGCGGGCGCGCCTTCCGCCCCAATGCCGCAAATGCGGCTGGCAGCCTCGCCATCACACAGATTGCGCCTGCATTGAGCGAAGACCAGATCGGTACCAAGATCGAAAGCTTCCAGGAAGCCGCCAGCACGGTCAATCTGGGCGATGCGGCGATCATCGTCTCTGGCGGGCGTGGCATGGACAAAAACCCGAAGGAAGCACCCGCAGGCAGCGCCAATGCCGCCGTATGGAAAGCGCAGGACGGCTTCGCCAACACGCTGCAACCGCTGGCGGATGTCCTTGGGGGAGCGGTCGGCGCAAGCCGCGCCGCAGTTGACGCGGGGTACATCCCCTATGCCCATCAGGTCGGTCAAACGGGCAAGACCGTCAGCCCAGACTTGTATATCGCGTGCGGCATTTCTGGTGCCATCCAGCACCAGGCGGGGATGCGCACGAGCAAAGTCATCGTCGCCATTAACAGCGACAAAGACGCCCCGATCTTCAAGATGGCGCGCTATGGCTTAGTCGGCGATCTCTACAAGATCGTCCCGGCAGTCACGGCGGAACTCAAGAAGCGGTTGGGCAAGTAATCGCTTCACCTTACGCCTGCAGTTTGAGGGAGGTACAGCCACCGGGTTTGTGCCTCCATCACCGAATACGAGTGCTGGAGTCCAATCGGAGGATGCATCGTCATGTCGTCGTTCACCTCCCATCCATATCGCCCCGAAACTGACTTCTGGCGGATTCGCCAACTACTAATCGACACCTACCCCATCACAGGTCCCGGTTTCAACTGGGAGATTCGCCGTTGGGATGGGCAGCATTTCCACCGTGAAGACGTGATGATGACTTCTTCAGAAACGCCCACTGTTCGCGTTTGGGAGAATGAAAACGGGCAGGTGATTGGCGCAGCGCATCCGGAAGGCGAACCCGGCAATTTCTATCTGCAAATTCATCCCGACTATCGCAGCCGAATCGAAGAGGAGATGATTACGTGGGCAGTCGGGAACCTCGCCGCGCTTGATCAGCAGAGCGCTCGCAGATTGGAGACATTCGCCTTCGAACACGATGCGCCACGTATTCAACTCCTCGAAAAACACGGCTTCGAACAGGTTCCCTACTTCGGGATGATGCGCCACATGCGCATTGGCAACCAGCCCCTTCGACCCGCCCAGGTCGCAAAACCATACATCCTGCGCGAAACACGCGCGGACGTTGAGGACTATCATCGTATGGCGGCTCTCCTGAATGCCGCCTTCAACCGAAACACACACACTGCCGGTGAATACGAAAACTTTGCGCGCTATTCACCATCCTTTCGCCACGATCTCAACCTCGTCGCCCAAGCACCGAATGGCTCCTTCGCGGCGCATGTGGGTGTCACATTTGAACCTACAGCGTGCTACGGGATCTTTGAACCGGTGTGTACACACCCCGATCATCGTCGACAGGGATTGGCGCAAGCGCTCATGTTCGAAGGTCTGAACCGACTCAAGTTATTGGGCGCACAGCATGTCCATGTCGATACAGGCAGCATGGATGCGGCGAACGCCCTCTACAACACCATCGGCTTCACCGAAGCCTATCGCGGCTGGTACTGGCAAATGCGCACGCCGTCGTAGACACAGCCGCTCTTCGCTGCCCGAACGCATCGGAGCATGGCACATCTACACGGGATTTACTTCGGCGGTGAAATCTGTTACACTGCTCCTAACACGGGGGTGAACCAGTTTCGACGTGGGAGGCTGGCGCCGTGTGGCAGGTCGTGGCGCTTGACCACGTAAAAACGAGCAAACAATAGGTGCCAACAACACCAAGCCTGCTCTCGCTTACGCCGCCTAAGGCATAAGCCTGAGTGTTGGGGCATAGTACCCCAACCGTCCGCCCAATTCGTGCCCATCCGGGTTGGATTGCGGGCGTCACCAATGACGGGATGCTGCGCAGTGACGCCGATAGGCTTGCGCAAAAGAACACATCGGCTGGTCGGTGGCGAACCGTGTTTGCCGGGCTATCACCGATGAGATTCAAGTAGCAGACTAAACCTGTAGAGGCATTGCGTCGAATTTTACGGACCCGAGCTGCGATGCTCGGCACCTCCATCCCAGGCAGCAGCCCCCACGCGGGGCTGTTGTCTTTTACCGCCCACCTGAGCTAGACTCCCCGCCATGAGATGTCCAGGCACTTTCCAGCGAATGAACCGTACCTTGGCGCTGCTTTTGCCCGCAGTGATGCTCGCGGGCTGCAATTTCTTCGCGCCCCCGGCTGCCGACCAGACGCTGGCAGCCGACCACGCATTCATGGGCACGCAGATTGGCAATCTACGCGAGACCGAAGTTGCTTCGGCAGACCGCCTGCTGGTGACGCAGGAAGCGCTGCAAACCGCCGTGCGTGATGTGGAAGCGCAGGGCACACGCATTGCAGCGACCGTGATCGCGCTCGGCACCCCCTTCATTGACGCTTCGCAGATCACGCCTGCAGGACCCGCAGATGGCAGCGCGGGCGCGTTCGCCCCTACGGCAGTCGTCGTCCTCCCAGGCGGCGCATCACAGGGGTCGTTCGCGGTTGGCACGCCCACCACAGCTCCCACTCCCGTGCCCGTCGTCGTCAACCCCAATGCGCCGTCACTCACCAACATCGTTATCGCCGACGCGGTGGGCGAAAACGACTGTGCCACCGCGACGATGAGCAGCTTTTCCGCCGCCGCTCCGGGGGTATACGTCGTCGCAGTTGCCAATAATCTGACCTCCGCCAACGTCATCACCTACCGCTGGCAGCGGGAAAGCATCGAGGTCTGGGTGGATACCTGGTCGCCAGGCGGGAACGTCAATGGGCAGTGTGTCTGGTACTATCTGACGCCAAGCCAGACAACGCTGGAACCGGGTGCGTGGTCAGTGGAAGTCCTGGTCGACAACATACCGATGGGAACACCGATTCCCTTCACCATCAACCCATGAACCCTGCGCAAAAAGGCAGGTGACAGCGCGCATTCATCCGGTTATACCTGAAGGTGGTATAATCTGTGTCCGCATACTGTCCTGCTCATGCGCACCTCGCACGACGCACCCATCCACTGGGATGCAGGTCATCACATTAAGTGTTGCTCACCAAAGGTCAAAATTATGTGGCGATACGCCTATCCGCATGGCGATGAAGATACGAAAGCGAAATGGTCGTGGGCACTCGTCCGCCGCGTCCTGGGCTATGCCAAGCCCTATCGACTCTTGCTCGTCCTGCTGCTGCTGCTGATCCTCGTCCAGACCGCGCTCGGCTTAATCACGCCGTTAATCCTGCGCGACCTGATCGACTATACGCTGCCGAATGGCGATGCCGGACGCCTGAATCTGCTGGCAGCGGGCTTGATACTGATTCCGATCATCAGCACGGGCTTGAGCATCATCATCCGCCGCTACAACTCCAGCATCGGCGAAGGCGTGATCTACGACCTGCGTCGCACCCTCTTTGCGCACCTTCAGCACATGTCGCTGCGTTTCTTCACCAACAGCCGCACGGGTGAGCTGATGAGCCGCCTCAACAATGATGTCGTCAACGCGCAAACGGCGATCAGCGACACGATCATCGGCATCGTCACCAACAGCATCACCGTCATCGCCACACTCGCCGTCATGCTTTCGCTCGAATGGCGCTTGACCCTCCTCGGCTTGCTCGTGCTCCCGCTCATCTATTATCCCGCGCGCGCCATCGGTGTCCGCCTCCGCCGCATTGCCCGCGAGCAGATGGACATCAATGCCGAGATGAATGCCATGATGAACGAGACTCTCGACATCAGCGGTTCGCTGCTCGTCAAGCTGTTCGGGCGTGAGCAGGTCGAGATCGACCGCTTCAGCGACCGCTCTGCCCGCGTGCGCGACATCGGCATCCAGCGCGCGGTCATGGGCAGTCAGTTCTGGGGGCTGTTGGGCTTGATCAGCGTCGTCGGCACAGCGGTCGTCTACTGGGTCGGCGGTAATTTCGTCCTGCAAGGCACATTTACCATCGGCACCATCGCCGCCTTCGCTGCTTACCTGGGACAACTCTATGGTCCGCTGCAATACCTCGTCAACGCGCCGGTCGAGTTTTCGACCGCCGTCGTCTCCTTCGAGCGTGTGTTTGAAGTCACTGACCTGCCGCACGAGGTGTCGGACAAAGTCGGCGCAGTCGCACTCAAGAACGTACAGGGTGAGCTGATCTTCGATGATGTCTCGTTCAGGTACGACAGCAGCAGCACCGGACTACTGAGCCAGGTCCGGCGCTATGGACGAATCGACAACGTGAAAGCAGTGCTGTCCGGCGCGTCAGGTGAAGACGCGGGCGAAGCCAGCGATGTCCGCACCCAGGCGCGTGAGATGGCGCTCGAACATATCTCGTTCGCCATCCATCCGGGACAGCTCGTCGCGCTCGTCGGACCCAGCGGCGCTGGAAAAACGACGCTCACCTACCTGATCCCGCGCCTGTACGACCCAAGCGAAGGGCAGATCCTGCTCGACGGGCTAGACCTGCGCGACATCACAAAAGTATCGCTGAATGAGTATGTCGGCATGGTGACCCAGGAGACGCATCTCTTCCACGACACCATCCGCACCAATCTGCTCTACGCGCGACTGAACGCGACACAGGCAGAGGTTGAAGCCGCCTGCAAAGCCGCCAACATCCACGATTTCATCAGCGGATTACCCAAGGGCTATGACACGATTGTTGGGGAACGCGGCTATCGCCTGAGTGGTGGCGAAAAGCAGCGCATCGCCATCGCGCGCGTCATTCTCAAGAATCCGCGTGTGCTGGTTCTGGACGAGGCGACGAGTCATCTGGATAGTCAATCGGAGGCGTTGATTCAGGATGCGCTGGAGAAGATCATGGTCGGGCGCACAAGCATCGTCATCGCCCACCGTCTCAGCACGATCCTATCGGCGGATGTCATCCTCGTGATTGACCGAGGGCAAATCGTCGAACGTGGAACGCACGACGTTCTGATTGAGCAGGGAGGCTTGTACGCGCAGCTTTACGAGACGCAGTTCCGTGCGCAGCGCGAAATCGCATAGCGGGGAGACGGGAAGATGCGCTAGACAGACTCGTCAAATCCCAACAGTACCGCAAGCGTCATCAGGATGATCTTCAGATCAAGCCAAATCGAATAGTGCTCGACATAGTACAGGTCATCCTCGACGCTGTATGAAGTGCGCCCGTTCACCTGCCACCACCCCGTCAATCCCTGGGGCACAAGGAGGCGCGCACGCTGCCAGGAATGATACTGTTCGACCGCCTGGGGCAGTTCCGGGCGAGGACCCACCAGGCTGAGGTCTCCCCGAAGAATATTGATCAACTGGGGCAATGCATCCAGGCTCGCAGCGCCAAGCAGTGCCCCAACCCGCGTCTGTGATGCGCCGCGAACCATCAGCAAGTTGTGGCGATGGCGGCTCGGTTGCGTAGATGAAGCGTGCATGACCTCGGACTCAAGCGACGTCGTCCGAAAGCGGTAAAGGTTAAACAGCCGCCCACCCTCGCCCACCCGCCGCTGGCGCACCAGGATAGGACCCGGCGACTCCAGTTTGATGGCGACGGCGATCAACACCAGCATCGGCAGCGCCAGGGCGAAACACACGCTGGATAGCAAGAGATCGATAACTCGTTTCAGCAGCCTTTGGGCAGGCGATAATCCGCGCGCAGGCAGATAGAGCTGGCGAAGGACAAGGGGAAGTGCAGAAACGCGCCGGGAAACAGTGGAGGAAGTCGGGGTAATCATCATAAGCCCTGGTTTCACTCACGAAGCAAGCGCGAATAACTCTTGCCAGATGACAAGCGACTTTGAGTAGTATGGTTTTACTACCTTAAGTCAACCTTTCATGAACCTTGCAAAGGTAAAAATAAATTCTGTTAGGACAGCCTGAAGATGGTAAAGCGTCCTCATGGATGGCAGAACCATGAAGCACTTGGGTCTGCAAGTCCGTCGGTCGGGCGACTATAATGAGTTCGCGGTCTTCCCAGGAGCAGAGTCATGCCGGATATGTATTTGATCGTGGGGCTGGGAAATCCTGGCTCCAAGTATGAAAACACGCGCCACAACATCGGCTTTCGCAGCGTGAACGCGCTGGCGGCGAAACACGGCATCACGCTGACAAAGCTCGAACAGCGGGCGCTCGTCGGCGGCGGCACGATCCTGGGCAAGCGCGTCCTGCTGGCGAAACCACAGACGTTCATGAATGTCAGCGGCGATTCCGTGGGACCCCTGGCGAGTTTTTATAAGATCCCGACTGAGAAAATCCTAATCGTCTGCGACGACCTTGACATTCCGATGGGGACGCTGCGCCTGCGCAAGAGCGGTAGTTCCGGCGGACAGAACGGCATGAAGCACATTCTCCAGAGGTTGGGCACGCAGGAGATCAATCGCATTCGCATGGGCATCGGTCGCCCGCCGGGGCGTATGAACCCGGCGGATTATGTCTTGCAGCCGTTCAAGGGCGACGAGGAAATCAGCGCGGTCGAGATGATCGACCGCGCGATCAAGGCGATAGAAACCTGGCTGACCGACGGCATTGACCCGGCGATGAATCGCTACAACGGCGCGGGCGAAGCCCCCAAGCCGGAAAAACCCGCAAAGCCTCCGGAAAGCGCCGAATGATGGACTTATCTGGGCTGCTGATGCTCCTGCGCGATACCAGCGCCTACAAACAACTCCTTCACGGGCTGCGCGACGGGCACGCGCAGAACCAACTGGGCATTCTGCGTGCTGCGCGCCCCTACGTGCTGGCGGCATTAGCAGGCGATTGGCGCGCGCCAGTCATCTATGTCACGGCGCGCATTGACCGCTCGTACAACGTTTCCGAACAACTCCCGATCTGGTTAGGCGAAACCCTGTTGATCGACCGCTTCGCCGAGCCTGCCGCGTCATTCTACGAGCGCGCTGCGTGGGGCGAGAGCAGCATCCGCGCGCGGTTGGAAACACTGTCCGCGCTCACCAATGCCGGGCAGCGCCCCATCGTCGTCACATCCGCCCGCGCGCTCATGCAGCGCACCCTCCCGCCACCGATCTTTCGGGAACGGCAAATCACGCTTCGGCGCGGGGGACGGGAGACCCTTGAGCGGCTGATCGGAAGCTGGGTGAAGCTCGGTTACGAGCCAACATCCCTGGTCGTGCAGCCGGGCACATACAGCCGGCGCGGTGGCATTGTCGATATCTTCCCGTCGGCAAGCGATTCCCCCGTTCGCATCGATTTCTTTGATGACGAAATCGACACGATCCGCACCTTCGACCCTAACACCCAGCGTTCGACCACCGCGCTGGACAGCGTCATCATCCCGCCAGCTCGCGAGGCGCTGCCCGAATTCGCACCCGCGCTCGCAGCACGGCTGCGCGACTGGTTCGGCACACTAGTCGAGACGTCGAACGACCCCACCAGTCCCCGCGAGGATCTGGCGGCGCTAGAAAGCGGCGCGACCTTTCCGACCATCGAGCACTACCTCTCGTACCTGTATGCCGATACCACCAACCTGCTCGACTATGCGCCACAGGGCGCTCTGATCGTTCTGGAAGACGGTCAGGAGCTGATGGCGGCGGTGCATGAGATTGCGGCGCGCGCGGAGGAAACACGCGCGGAAAAGCTGGCAGCGTCTCTTCTTGCGCCCGACCACCCACGTCCCTACCTGGGCTGGGGGGAGATCGAGGCGGGGCTGGCACGCCATCAGGTGGTCGATTTCGGGATGCTCCAAGATCCCACTTCAGACGCGCCCGCGCTCCATCGTCTGCTCGCGCCCGGCAAACGCTTTGGCGGGCAGCTCAAGACGCTGCTGACTGAACTTCGCGGCTTGCGTGCAGGGGGCGACCGCGTCATCGGCGTGACGGTGCAGGCGCAGCGCATCCTTGAACTGTGGCGCGAACAGGACACCATGTCCGCGACGCTTACAACATCCCTGCCCGCCCCGCCCGACGGCGGCAGCGTGACCCTGATCGATGGCGCGATGCAGGAGGGGTTCCGCCTGCGCACCGAAAGTGGCGACCTGCATCTCTTCACCGACGCCGAAATCTTCGGCTGGTCGCGCCCGGAACCGCGCCGCCGCAATCTGGCGCGCAAGAGCAAAGCGCCGCCCGTGACGGCGAGTGACCTGCGTGAAGGCGATTATGTCGTCCACATCGATCATGGCATTGGGCGTTTCGCAGGGCTGCGCCGTCGCACGCTCGAAGGCATCGAACGCGAATACCTGATGGTCGAATATGGCGGCACCGACGCCCTGTACGTGCCCATCCATCAGACCGACCGCCTGACGCGCTATGTCGGCGCGGACGACGCACCGCCACCCATCAGCAAACTCGGTCAGGCGGATTGGTCGCGCATCAAGAGCAAAGCACAGAAGGCGGTCGAAGAAGAAGCGCAGGAGCTGCTCGCCCTTTACGCCGCGCGTGCCAGCGCGCCGGGCGTCGCCTACGGACCCGACAGCCCCTGGCAGTTGGAGATGGAAGCGGCATTTCCGTTCATCGAAACCGATGACCAACTGCGCGCCGTCCGCGAAGTCAAACACGACATGGAAAAACCCCATCCGATGGATCGCCTGATTTGCGGCGATGTCGGTTATGGCAAGACCGAAGTCGCCATTCGCGCCGCATTCAAGGCGATAGTCGATGGCAAACAAGTCGCCGTGCTCGTACCGACGACCATCCTGGCACAGCAGCACTACGAGACCTTCCGCCGCCGCATGGGCGCGTTTCCGGTACGGATCGAGGCGCTTTCGCGTTTCCGCACGCGCCATGAGCAGGCTGCCATCCTCGGCAGACTGGCGCTTGGCGAGCTTGACATCATCATCGGCACGCATCGCCTGTTACAAGCAGATGTCCAGTTCAAAGATCTCGGCTTAATCGTCATTGACGAGGAACAGCGCTTTGGCGTCAAGCACAAGGAATATCTCAAGTCGCTGCGCACGCAGGTTGATGTCCTCACGCTGACCGCCACGCCGATCCCGCGCACGCTCTATATGGGGCTGACGGGCGTCCGCGACATCAGCATGATTCAGACACCGCCGGAAGAACGGCTGCCGATCATCACGCATGTCGGCACCTTCGACGAGCGCCTGGTGAGACAGGCGGTGCTGCGCGAGATGGAGCGCGGCGGGCAGGTCTTCGTCGTCCACAACCGCGTGCAGTCCTTAGACCTGATCTACGACAAGATGGCGCGCATCGTGCCGGAAGCGCGTATGGTCATGGCGCACGGGCAGATGGACGCGCATCAGCTTGAAAATGTCATGGAAGCATTCGGCAATGGTGAATACGACATCCTGCTTGCCACCTCGATCATCGAAAGCGGCTTGGACATCCCCAACGCCAACACGTTGATCGTGGATCGCGCCGATTGGTTTGGCATGGCGCAGTTGTATCAGTTACGCGGGCGCGTTGGTCGCAGCGCGCAGCAGGCGTATGCCTACTTCTTCCACCCCGCCGACAACCGCCTGACCGATGACGCCCGCGTTCGCCTGGAAACGCTGTCGGAGTACGTTGATCTGGGGTCGGGTTACCAGATCGCCATGCGAGACCTGGAGCTGCGCGGCGCAGGCGACATCCTCAGCACGCGCCAGACCGGGCATGTCGCCGCCATCGGACTGCACCTCTACACGCAAATGCTGGCGCAGGCGGTCAGTCGTCTGAAGGGAGAAGACCCAGGGCGCACGACGCGCACCCTGAGCGAGAGCGCCATCGTCATCGACCTGCCGCTCATGGCATATCTGCCGACCGATTACATCCCGGAACTCGAACTGCGACTGAACATCTATCGTCGTATCGGCGGACTGGAACGTGTCGAAGAAGTCGATACGATGCGCGCGGAGCTGATCGACCGCTTTGGCGTGCTGCCGTCGGCGGTCGAAGGCATGTTGTACCAGATCCAGGTCAAGCTGCTGGCAGAGGCAGTCAGCGCGACCGCCATCCTCAAACGCGAGGGGCGCATCGACATCCGCCTACCCTACCTCCCGCAGATCAACCGCGATGTGCTGGCGCTGCGCCTGGGCAAGGACATCCGCGTCACACGCACCGCCGTCGAAGTCCCGTTCGAGGGCGATTGGCAGACGCGGATGCTGACGATCCTCAGTAAGCTGGCGGAACTGCGCAGGTTACGCGGTCAATAACGCCGCCCAAAAGCGATATCGCAGATACACCTGTCTGCTCCCGTGGACATCAGGCGCTATCGGGCTGGATGCGTGGGGGTTGTTCCACGCGCGCACTCCAATAGGACTCTTCTGCAAATCGCGGATAGGTCGGGCGGTAGCCCAGCAGACGACCGAGGGGGGCAAGAGCCTTTGCAATCGGTATGGCGATGCTGGGTGGTGGGCTGGTGAACACTGTGTCATCGACATATTCGCTCCCGATGACCATCGCCTGGAGCAGCTTCGGCTGACCCTGCGGCGTAAGTGAGCCTTCATGTGCGAGACCAAAGAGGGTGGCAATAACCTCGCCGATCCTGGCAGCCGGACGTGTCTCCACAATCGCCGCGCCGTGCGTTTCGCCTACGCAGCGAAACGTGTGCGGAGTACCTTTCGCAACGACCAGCTTCTCGCCCGCACCAATCCTACGCTCGTTGCCATCAATCCGAAAGATGAAGTCGCCATAGAGTACGTCAAAGTGTTCATCGTAGGAGGGATGGAAATGCTCCGGTGGTCCCGCGTTTCCAGGAGCGAAGACCCCAACCCCGCGTTCATACTCGCCCCGCATTTCCAAAGCGGTGACCAATCCAAAAACCCATTCTCCAGTGATGGGCTGCGAGAAAAGTGGCGATACGCGATGATTGAGCAGTTCTTCGAGCCGTCCACCACTGTCATAGGTGAATCCGCTCCCATCAATCAGGTGACCGCTCTGATCGATTTTCCGTCCGGTGGTCAGAATTGACATCTTGCTCCTCCGCATATCTTCTCAACATGATTTCGTGAGCAAATCAGTAGCGAGATACGTTTGGATCGGCTTCGACCGACCAGGCGTCGATGCCGCCTTCGAGATTGATGAGATTCTCTGCTTGGTAGCCAACTTCGCGCAGGATCATGATTGCATACTCGCTGCGCGCCCCGTGATGGCAGTGCACGACGATGGGCTGGTCGGTCGGGACTTGCCCCAGCACCGTTTCCTCGCGCGGCTTGCCAAAGTAGGCGATCTGCTGCGCCGCCATCTGCACCTGTGGCAGCGTGATCTTGATCGACCCTTCGATGCTGGCGATCTCCCACTCGTCGGGATTGCGCACATCCAGCAGCAGCGGAGCCGTGCCCGCATCGATGCGCGCTTTCAGCTCGGTTGGGTTTATCACCGGAACAGGTTGGTCAGACAAAGCAGTACCCTCACGACAAGAAGCGGAAGTCTGCGCCTCAGCTTACATCGGGCTTGGGGGTCTCCGCAAGACGCGCCTGCTCACGCTGCCACTGCCTGTCCAGATAGCCGCCGATCAGCCGGGTCATCAGCTCGACCTCGACCAGGAAGGAGTCGTGACCGAAATTCGCCTGGATCAGATGATACTCAACCTCTTTGCCGATCTGTTCCAGCACCGTCACCAGGTCAAGCGCCTGCTCCGCCGTATACAGCCAATCGCTGCTGAAGCTGACGACCAGCGTCTCAGCGCGCAGACGCTCCAGCGCCGCCGACAGCGAGCCGTAGCCATCCGCGATGTCGAAATAGTCCAACGCCTTGGTGATGTAGAGATAGCTGTTGGCATCGAAACGCTGGGTGAACTTCTGCCCCTGGTAGCGAAAGTAGCTTTCGACCTCGAAGTCGGTCTCAAACGTGAAGCCATAACCGTCGTGCCCATGAAATTGGCGTCCGAACTTGTGGTTCAGCGAGTCCTCGCACATGTAGGTGATGTGCCCGATCATGCGCGCGACCGCCAGCCCGCCATCGGGACGGTCTGCACTGTCGTAATAATCGCCGCGATTCCAGCGTGGGTCGGCGTAGATCGCCTGCCGCCCCAACTCGTTGAAGGCGATATTCTGTGTGGATGAGACGGGTGTCGCCGCGATGAACAGGACGTTGCGCACACGTTCCGGGTAATCGACCGCCCATTGCAGCGCCTGCATCCCGCCCATGCTGCCGCCTGCGACGGCGAAAAGGGTGGGAATGTTCAGAAATTCGAGGAGGTGGGTTTGAGCACGAACCATATCGGCGACGGTGAGGACGGGGAAGCGCAGCGCGTAGGGGCGACCATCAGGGGCGAGCGAGGAGGGACCTGTGCTGCCCTGACAGCCACCGATGACGTTAGAACAGATCACGAAATAACGGTCGGTATCGAACATCTTGCCCGGACCAACCGCTTCATCCCACCACCCCGGTTTCTCAGCCGGGTCGTCGGTGAAATAACCCGCGACATGCGCATCCCCGGAAAGCGCATGGCAGATCATGATCGCGTTCGTGCGCTCCGCGTTGAGCTGACCGTACGTTTCGTATGCCAGCGTGAAGCCTTCCAGTCGGGCACCGCTGCGCAGCGGCAGCACGACATCGAAGTGTGCGTACTGCCGCTGGACAATGCCGACGGAATGGGGATCGTGGGGTCTTGCATGATGTCCGTTGAGCGTCGCCATCTGCGCTCCGTGTCATCTCTCAGTCTTCAACAGTATGTACGATGTTGGGTGTAGGGGCGCAATAAATTGCGCCCCTACAATCATGCCACAAATTGAATCATGCGCACCCCCCATGCTGCTAAACCGGGTGAACGGTGACACCCTCCGCCGCCGCCAGCGCCTGATCGAGATCATCGATGATGTCGCTGATGTTCTCGATGCCGACCGAGAGGCGCACGTAGTCCGGGGTCACGCCCGCAGTCCCCTGCTCTTCCGCGGTGAGCTGCGAGTGCGTTGTCGTCGCCGGGTGGATGGCAAGCGAGCGCGTATCGCCGACGTTGGCGAGATGCGAGAACAGCTTGAGGTTATCGATGAAGTTACGTCCACCTTCGCGCCCGCTCTTGATGCCAAAGCCGACGACTGCGCCCGCGCCGTTCGGCAGGTACTTCTGCGCCAGGTCATAGCTGGCGTGGCTCTTGAGACCTGGATAATTTACCCAGTTGACCGCCGGGTGACTCTCCAGCCACTTGGCGACCGCCAGCGCGTTATCGGTGTGACGCTGCATACGCAGGGCGAGCGTCTCCAGACCGATCAACGCCAGGAACGTGTTGAACGGTGCAGCCGAGCCGCCAAGATCGCGCAAGCCGACGACACGCGCACGCCCAATGAACGCCGCAGCACCCAGCACATCCGCCAGCACCGCACCGTGATAGGCGGGTTCCGGTTCGAGCAGATTGGGATGGCGATTCGCCGCCTTCCAGTCGAAGTTGCCGCCATCGACAATCGCGCCGCCGATGATCAAGCCGTGACCACTGATCCACTTGGTCGTCGAGTGGATGCTGATGTTAACACCCCACTGGAAGGGCTTGAACAGGTAGGGCGTGCCAAACGTGTTGTCCACAATCAGGGGCAGCCCGTAATGATGAGCAATCTGGGCAATCGCTTCGAAGTCCGGGACATCCAGCTTGGGGTTGCCGAGCGTTTCCAGATAGACAAAGCGCGTCTTGTCATTGATGAGCGGCTCAATCTTGGCAGGGCTGATGTCCTGGACGAGATGCGCCTTGATGCCCAGGCGGCGCAGCGTATGCGAGAACATCGTGTACGAGCCGCCATAGAGCGAGCTGGTCGAGATAAACTCGTCACCCGCGTTGGCAAGCGTGAGGATCGAGAGCGCCTCTGCAAAATGGCCGGACGAAGTCGCCAGCGCGGCGATGCCCCCTTCGAGCGCCGCCAGACGCTGCTCGAAAGCATCGTTGGTCGGGTTCATGATGCGCGTATAGATGTTGCCCATTTCCTGCAAGGCGAAGAGCGCGGCGGCATGATCGGTATCGCGGAACTGATAGGCAGTCGTCTGGTAAAGCGGCACCGCGCGCGACCCGGTTGTGGGGTCTGGCGAATAGCCCGCGTGCAGCGCCTGCGTCTCGAAAGCCTTGTGGTTACCGTTCTGTTCAGACATCGTTCGTCGTACTCCTGTGATTGAAGCCAATGGTCTGGGCGACGATCTCGCTCATTTCATGTGCCCTTGTTGGGTGCGGCGCAGGCTCCCTCTCACATGCGCCGCACAAACAAAAAGAGCCAACCTGGACGGCTGGCTCTTCACTGGCACTGTGAGCGATCTGCATCGCAAGAGCGTTAGGCGTCCCGGGTTCTCTCCGTGATCATCATGCAACACATACAGCAGCACATCGCGGCGGCAGGTGAATGAATGGCGAGGGGGGACGAAAAACTGCTCATGAAACCGAGGTTAGCACGAGACGAGTCCAAATGCAAGCGATTGATCATGGTGTGCATCTGAACTTCATCACCCACGGATTGACTCCCCTGGGCAATCAGCATAGATTGAAAACGTTGCTGCAATGAGTCAGGACCAAACACTCCATGTCCGCCATGCCCAAGACCGAACAAGTCTCCACCGTCAATCACGACCACCATGAACGGGACGTGACCGAGGCTGAACGCAACGCCATGCGCGCCTATCTTCAGCGCACTGAAGTGCGCCTTTCGACCCTGCATCGTATCGCGGTCAGCTTCGTCAGCGGCGCGGGTTTGATGATCCTTTTCCCCCTCTTCATCAAGGACGAAATCACCGGGATACTGCGCGTTTTCATCAACTTCTGGGTCGAAACACTCCCCACGCTGGCGACATCAGACCAGGTATTCGGCATCGCAGCTATGGCGACGCTGGCTTTCCCGTTCGTGCTTTCGGCGTTCATGCCCCTCTACGGCTTGTACCTCCTGCTCAAGGATGTCATTCACTTCTATTTCACGATCTACACCCCAGGCTTCCCTGGCTCGCTCTTCACGCCGTCATTCGTCCTGTCTGGCATCACATTCTCGCCAGACGAATCGCCCGAAATCAAGAAGCGCGTCTACGCCTATCAGTATCGCAAGACCGCCATCAATTTTCTGATCCCGTTCAGTGCGGAAAAACGCGAGAAGTACTTTGAGGAAACCGTCGAAAACACCAACGGCGAGATCATTCCCCGCTCGCGGCAGTGGCACGAGCTGCTCGCCACCGAGGGACTACCCGCCGACGCCGACCGCAAGCAGGTGGAACATTTCAATACAGCATTCGGGCTGGCGCGCACGCTCGACCGTAAGCTCGTGGAAGAAGTTGCCACCACCGAAACCTCGATGGTGCGCCATGTCCTCTATCTGCGCAGGCTGGTGATGCGTTATGTCTCGACGCTGATGATGTTCGTCTGGGCAACGCTGGTCGCCTTCATCATGCTGGCGTTTGTCAGTGACAACCGACTGCCCGTCTTCCTGCTCATGGGCATCGGCTACGCGATCTGGGCGGCGTTCACAGTACCGATCCTGCACTGGCCCATCCACTGGATCTACCGTCACCGCAAGGAACAGGTTGATCAGAAGCACATTGACCGCCAGTTGACGGTCTTCGAGCGCCAGGTGCAGCGGTTTGTCTATCTGGCGTTTGCGTTGTCTCTCCTGGGGATCGTCTTCAGTATAGGCTTATACACCTGACGCCGCTGCATCCTGCGAAGTGAGTCGTGGAGCCAGCCTCTGTCGGCAAGCAGCGCTCACCCCGCACTTCGCACAGAGATTAGACGCCCTGCCACACCACCTCGAGATCATCGTAGCGGACGAGCAGCGTTTCTTCGACCAGCTCGGCGGAGCTGCTGTTGAAGTCCGAGTAGCGAATTTCGGAAATCCACGCGCCCTTGATGACCCAACGCCGGGTTTCCACGCCGTCATCCACCGCGATGATCGAAAGCTGGCGTTTCGGATGGGCGATGTCGTCACGCGCGGCAATCGTCTCACGCACCCAGCGGTTGAATGGCGAATGCGGATCGCGCTGGAGCATCTTGACGATCTTGAACGGCTCCTGCATGTACTTGGTCAGGGACGGTTTGACATCCAGTTTGAAGGCGATCAATTCGGAAACACGAAAGACGCCGCTGACACGCTCACCATCGATCTCGACCGCGAACTCATTCGCACCGAGGGAGTCGATCTGACGACTGACTTCCGAGACCACGAGCGCTTGCACATCACTCATTCTACAAAACCCCTTTGGCTACATGAGCTGCTGGCAGACATGATCGGTAAAGATGGCGGTCGAGAGGGAGCCTTCACGGTCGATATCTATCGTATGATCGCCCGTCGAAAGCACTGCCTGAATCGCTGCTTCGAGCCGTTCTGCTTCCTCAACCATCTCAAAATGATAGCGCAGCAGCAGGGCTACGCTCAAAATCGTCGCCGTAGGGTTGGCAATGCCCTGCCCCGCGATGTCCGGCGCACAGCCATGGACAGGCTCCGCCATCGCCACCCCATCGCCCAGGTTCAGCGACGGTGCTAAACCCAAGCCGCCGCCCCAAGCAGCCGCCATGTCGGAAAGGATGTCGCCGTAGAGGTTGGAAGTCAGGATCACATCGAAGCGATCCGGCTTCTTGACCATCCAGTAAGCGGCGGTATCGACCAACAGTTCGTCCGTCGCAATATCCGGGTACTGCTGGGCAACTTCCAGGGCGACGCGACGGAACAAACCGTCAGTCTGTGGCATCACACTCGCCTTGTGGACAATCGTCACTTTCGTGCGATTGACGCTCTGTGCCAACCTGTAGGCTCGATGTGCCACGCGCTCGGTCGCTTCCTGCGTAATGACCTTCTCGCCGATCCCGACGCGCCCACTGTCCTGCGTATATTCGTGACCCGCGTATACATCTTCCGTGTTTTCGCGCACGACAATCAAGTCTACGCCCAGGCGCGATGTTGGTACTGGCAGGTAGCGAGTCGGGCGTACATTGGCGTAGGTGTTGAGGGCACGGCGCAGGCGAACACCAGGCACATAGTAACCATCCACCGGATAGTGAGGGGATGCCGCAGCGCCATACAGGACGGCACCACAACGCCGTGCGAGCGCCAGTGTTTCTTCCGGCAGCGGAGTCCCATGCTTCTTAAAGCATTCCCACCCCGCTTCCGCCTCAAAGACGGTCACATCCGGCACTATCTGGCGCAGGACCCGCACAGCAGCCGGCACGACCTCGGGACCAACCCCGTCCCCTGGGATAACGCACAATTCCACAAGGATGTCTCCTTCTACACACGTCGCCTTGCCCCAAAGAAGCAATAGAGCCAGGCAGAGGCACTCAAAACAGGACTTTTTTACGAAGACACTCTAAAAGCGCATGCCCAACGTGTGTAACGAAAGAGACCAGCAATTTATCTTAATGGTATTCTGACACGTCCTCACACCTTTGTCCAGCAAAACACCCGTGTTGGGGGCGTTTCATGATTTTATGCGCAACTCGGCTGTGTCCCTCATGGTTCTATTCATTCATCGATCGGATTGGCGTTCATCGGCAGTTTGCGGTTCAATTTAAGGGGACAAGGCAGCAGGAAACCCAATATGAGCGCAGACGAACACCGCCAGAAAGCCGGGACGCAGCCCGTCCCCGTCGCCATCGTCACCGTCAGCGATACACGCACGCCGGAAACCGACGCCAACCGCCAGTACATCGAAAAGCGGCTGACCGAGTTGGGGCACATCACGGCTGCCTACCGCCTGATCAAGGACGAACCGGATCAGGTCGCCGATGCGCTGACAGAACTGGCGACGCGGGACGACGTGCGAATCATCCTCTTCAACGGCGGCACGGGCATCAGCCCCCGTGACACGACCTACGATGTGATCAGCCGAATGCTGGAAAAGACGCTGCCCGGCTTTGGCGAACTCTTCCGCATGTTCAGCTATCAGGGGGTCGGCGCGGCGGCGATGTTCAGCCGCGCGACCGCCGGGGTGTATCGCGGGACGCTGGTGTTTTCGATGCCGGGCAGCCCGAACGCCGTCCAGGTCGCGCTGGAAAAGCTGATTCTGCCCGAAATCAACCACCTCGCCTGGGAGGTCGTGCGTAAGTAGATGACGGACTATCTGGAACATCAACAGCGCGGCATCCTCTACCGCTTCATCCAGGCGATCACGGGCGTGCTGATCCTCGCGTGCATTGTCGCGGGCTACCTGGGGCTGCGCGCCATCGTCTGGCGGCACGACAGCGAGCTGCCGACGCAGTTGACGACCGGGCTGACGCTCGCCGGTATCATCGGCGGCATCCTGGCGCTGGTATATCTGGTCTTTGGCGCGCACAGCCTGCGCTTCATCCTGCGCTTCAACTGGATGAGTATTCAGCTTGGCGTGGTGGTCGGCGTGCTGCTCTACGGCGGTTACAATGCCGCCAGCCCGCTGCTCTTCACCTATGCCAGCGAGCCAGCACACATCCGCGCGCTCCAGGGCGCGGTTGATGGCGCGCTGATCGGTGCCTTCATCGGGCTGAACATCGCCTTTATCAACCGGAGACCAACGCTGCTCACCTGGCGCGGAGTCCTCCGCTATCTCGTGCTGTTTCTGCTGGTGCTGATCGCCCTGAGCATCCTGGTCTTCATCGGCACGCAGCCGGGTGTATCACGCAACCTGCCATTCTGGCTGTTCATCCCGCTCATGCTGCTTTTACGTTTCGGAATTACGCTCTATGACCATTATCAACTACGCCGCCGCGCTGCCATGTATGGCGTTGCGCCCGTAGACTATTCCGAGGCGATGGAATGACGCAGACACTGTTTGTCGCCGGGGCGACCGGATTCATTGGCACGCACTTCGTCGCTCATGCGTTGAGGGCAGGCTACCACCTGACGGCGACCACCCGTTCACAGGAGCGCGCGGATGTCCTGCGCGCGCAGGGCATCGAAGTCATCGTCGGCGATCTGCTGACGCCGGGCGAGTGGCAGCACGCCGCCGCCCGCGCCGATTGCGTCGTCCACATCGCGCAGCCGCTGACATTCGGCGGCAAAGTGACGCGCCAGCGCGCCGAGGATTACCGCCGCGAGCGCCTCAAGATGGATCTCAACCTGTTGACCACGCTGATGGGCAGCGCGGGGCAGCGCATCGTCTACGTCAGCGGCACGTCGTACTACGGCGACCTGGGACCAGATTTGCACGACGAATCCGCCACGCCCAAACCCAAGGGCTGGGGACCGTATATCGTCGAAGCGTTGGCGCAGGTACGCGCCTTCCGCGAGCGCGGCTTGAACGTCGTCGAGGCGTTTCCGGGGCAGATCTACGGCGCGGGTTCCTGGTACGGCGAAATGATGGCTGCGCTGCTGAAAGGGACGCGCCTGGTGAAGCTGGGCACACGCGACAAGGCTGGCTCATTCATGTATGTCGAAGACGCCGGGCGCGCCATCCTGCACCTGGCGGAGCACGGCGCAACGGGAGAACGCTACTTCCTGGTCGACGACGAGCCAAGCACGCTGGCGGAGCTGGCGCGGCTGTCACTCGCGGAATACGGGCTGCCGCTCAAACGCATTCGGCTGCCCTTTTTCGTGCTCGAATGGCTGTTGGGTCCGATCAATGCGGAAGGCTTCGCCTACGAAAACCGTCTGAGCAACGCCAGGCTGCGCGCGACCGGCTTCGTCCCACAGTATCCGACGCTGGCGCAGGGCGTGCCTGCCGCGGTAGCGGAAATGAAGAAGCTGGGGGGATAAACGGAAAGTAGTCCTATCAGCGGAAATCACGGAATGGGCGTACACAGTAGGTGGGGCTGCTCGGCGGACGCGGCATGCCTCGTCCCTACAAGTGTCGTGGTGTTTCGTAGGGACGACGCATGCGTCGTCCGGTGCCGCCAGTCCTGATTCGCTGCGCTCTAGCTGAAGTTTGCGCGATCCTTCCGCTCGATCTCGATGATCTCTGTCGTCTCCTGCGCCTGGCTCGTCTCATCGTCATACACCAGTTCGCCATCATCGCCCACGCCGACGACGTGCTTGAGCTTCGCGTCACTCGGAGGAAGTGGCACGTCCAGCGGTTGAAGGGACAGAATAGGGGGTGGGGTACACCAGTTGTCGAAGTAATGCAGCGCCCAGCGCCCTAAGGGCTTCTGAAATTCCTGCTCACGCAGCTCCCGCCACCAGTCCTCTTCAATCCAACAGACGATCTCATGTCCCTTGATAAATACTGCGAAGAATCCATCTGCCGATAGTTCACCCACAATTCGTTTGACCAAAGGACATGCTGCGCCAGGAAGGATCTTGCGGAGGTTGTACATCCGTTCCTCTTGTACCTGCGTAGCGACTATTCTGAAATCGAGTCGAGGATCAAGTCTTTCTTCAAGGGTGCGTCCGCGCCCAATAAGCATACGCCAAAGATTGCCTTGGTTGAGTCGGTCGTATTCAGCCTGAACGACTTCTATGCGACGTGCCGTTTCGACGGAAATGTCCGGATTTATGCGTGCGATACGTTCAATCTGTTGGACAGTGAGCATACCTTGTGCATTTGCTTCAATTGCACCAGGCGTATTGTCGTCGCGCATCAAGCGCAAACTTGGATTTGGTGGATGTCTTTGTCTCAAATTATCAAACATAACTCGAAATATAGCAGCGAAGCCTTTCACCCGCCCTACGTCGCTCCCGCTTCCTCCACAATCCGCAGCGCCTTGAGTGCGCTCAGGTCTTTGTCCTTGATCTCCATCATCAGGTCGAAATCGCGCGTGGGCACCCCATCGAGAAATGCGCGGAAGTCCGCCTCGTCCAGCGTGTCGGCGTGCGCGCCGATGCGCTTCTTGTCGCCCTGACTGCTGTAATCGACCATCATCCGCGCGTCCGTCCACGTTCGCCGCGCCAACTCGAATGCCTCCGCCAGCGGTTCGCCCGCGTTGAGCAGGCGATGGTGCAGGTTGTCGAAGACTATCGGCGTCCCGACCGCCTCATGAATGCGCAGGCAGTCCGCGACGCTGTACAGGCGGTCGTCGTTTTCGACCGCCAGCCGCCGCTGCACCGCAGGGGGCAGCCGGGCGAAGTTTTCGACGAAGCGGGGGATGCTGGCGTCCTTATCGCCATAGATTCCGCCGACATGGATCTGGATCTTGTGCGTCGCGTCCATGCCCATCAGGTCGAAAATCTGCGCGTGATACTCCAGTTCGCGAACGCTGGCGGCGACGGTCGCCTCGCTGGTCGAGTTGATCAGCGTATACTGCCCCGGATGCGTCGAAAGTCGCAAGTCGTGTTCGCGGGCATACGCACCGATCTCCGCAAACACGCTCGCGTAGCGCGTCGCCCAATCGACCGAGCAGACCGGATGTGATGCAAACGGCACCAGCTCCGATGAGATGCGGAAATGGAGCATCCCATGTTCGACGCTGTAGCGCATGATCTCCGCCAGGCACGCCAGGTTGCTCTCCAGCGTGGCGCAGAAGCGCTCTTCCGAATACGACGCCAGCCGGAACTTCTTTGAGCTGCGGCAGTCCATCGTCAGGCTGTAGCCGACAAAACCGACACGGATCATGGATAGGCGACTCCTTTGCTGCCTCAGAGTAGCCTCGCATCATGAAACTTCCATAAGCCACACTGCCTATTCACGTTAGAATCTTTCGCGTTTCACATCGACTCCTTTTCTTCTCGTAGACTGCGAGCAATACCATGACTGACTCGCCCACCGGACTCGACGACCTCGACCTCGAATTGCTGCGACACTTGCAGCGCGACGCCAGCATCAGCAAAGCGGAGTTGAGCCGCCTGCTCAACCTGTCGCAGCCCGCCATCAACCACCGCGTCAAGCGGCTGGAAGCGCGCGGTTACATCCAGCGCTATGTGGCGCTGCTCGACCGTGAGCTGCTGGGGCTGGACTTGCTGTGCTTCGTGCAGATCTCGGTGCAGCGCCATCACCGCGATCACATCGTCGCCTTCGAGGAGGCGGTGCGCGCGATGCCGGAAGTGCTGGACTGCCATCACATGACGGGCGAGTTCGACTTCCTGATCAAGATTGTGGTCGCCAACCGCAAGGCGCTGGAGACGCTGTTGGTCGAACGCCTCTCCACCCTGCCCGGCGTCACACGCTTGCAGACGAGCGTCGTCCTGAGCGAAGTTAAGCATGTGACGGAGATACCGATTGAGTGAGCGTGTGGATGAGCGAGGAAGCGAATTAGCAAATTAGCAGATTAGCTGGATAGCCGGATAGCTTTTTAGCCCGATAGCTTTTGAGATGCCGTCATTCAGAACTGCCAGGCTATCCTGCTAACAAGCTAACTTGCTTCTCCGCTCATTCGCTCATTCGCTCTCATCCCATCTTGTAACGAGGAGACAGCAGATGACCGACTTAAAGACCACCGGACAGCAGTTGGGGCGGCGTTCCTGGGCGGAACCGTGGAAGATCAAGATGGTCGAGCCGCTCTTTATGAGCACTCCGGAGCAGCGCCGCGCGGCGATGGAAGCCGCCGGATACAATACCTTCTTGCTGAAATCGGAAGATGTTTATATCGATCTGCTGACCGACAGCGGCACCAGCGCCATGAGCGACCGCCAATGGGCGGGCATGATGCTCGGCGATGAGGCATACGCGGGCAGCCGCAACTTCTACCGCCTGGAAGCAGCGATCCAGCAGTACTACGGTTACAAGTACATCGTGCCGACGCATCAGGGGCGCGGCGCGGAAAACCTGATCAGCCAGGCGGCGATCAAGCGCGGGCAGTATGTGCCGGGCAACATGTACTTCACGACCACGCGGCTGCATCAGGAGCTGGCGGGCGGCATCTTTGTCGATGTCATCATCGACGAGGCGCACGACTCGACGCATCCGCATCCATTCAAGGGCAATGTCGATCTCGACAAGGTGCAGGCGCTGATCGACCGCGTCGGCGCGGCGAACATCGCCTACATCAGCCTGGCGGGGACGGTCAACATGGCGGGCGGGCAGCCCGTCAGCATGGCGAATGTACGCGCGTTGCGGGCGCTGTGCGATCAGCACGGCATTCGCATCTATCTCGACGCGACGCGCATGGTCGAAAACGCCTTCTTCATCCAGGAACGCGAGGAAGGCTACGCCGACAAGCCCATCGCCGCCATCCTCAAGGAGTTCTGCGCCTACACCGACGGCGCGTGGATGAGCGCCAAAAAGGACAACCTCGTCAACATCGGCGGCTGGCTGGCGCTCAATCATGAGGATGTCTTTGAGGCGGCGCGCAACATGGTCGTCGTCTACGAAGGGCTGCACACCTACGGCGGCATGGCGGGGCGCGATATGGAGGCGCTCGCGATTGGCATCGAAGAATGTGTTGAGGATCAGCATATTCGTTCGCGCATCGGGCAGGTGCGCTACCTGGGCGAGCTGATCGAGCAATGGGGCATCCCCATCGTCCAGCCCATCGGCGGGCACGCCATCTTCCTCGACGCGCGCGCCTTCTATCCGCACCTCGCGCAGATCGACTTCCCCGCGCAGACGCTGGCGGCGGAACTCTATCTCGACGGCGGCGTGCGGGCGATGGAGCGCGGCATCGTCAGCGCCGGACGCGACCCGGAGACGGGCGACCATCGCTATCCCAAGCTGGAACTGACCCGCCTGACGATCCCGCGCCGCGTCTACACGCAGTCACACATGGATGTCGTGGCGGAGTCGGTCAAGGCGGTGTACGACCGCCGTGCCGAAACGCGCGGGCTGACGATGACCTACGAGCCGCAGTACCTGCGCTTCTTCCAGTGTCGTTTCGCACCGAAGTAGTTAGAATGGCTCTTGTTATGTGAGGAGCCAACAATGCCCGACGACGCCAGGCACTTCTATGATGAGATGGCGGACGATTACCATCTGATCTTCGCGGATTGGCAGGCATCGGTCGAGCGCCAGGGTGCTGCGCTTGACCAGCTCATCCGCTCGCTCATGCCCGCCGAACGTTATCCCTTGAGCGTTCTGGACTGCGCTTGCGGAATCAGGACGCAGGCAATTGGGCTGGCAAAGCAAGGTGGCTACATCGTCCGCGCGACGGATCTCAGCGCGAGAGAAGTCGAGCGCGCTCGTCACGAAGCGACGAACGCGGGCGTATCGATCACGTTCGGCGTCGCCGACATGCGCTCGCTCTCGCACAGCGTCGAAGGCAATTTTGATGTCGTCCTCGCCTACGACAACGCCATCCCCCACTTGCTCACTGACGAGGAACTGGATGAAGCGGCGCGCCAGCTTTTCGCCGTCACGCGCCCAGAGGGCGTCTTGCTTGCGAGCACTCGCGATTACGACCAACTGCTGGAAGAGCGCCCGACGATGACCTCTGAGCGCGTCATCGACTCACCACAAGGAAGGCGAGTGGCGTTCCAGGTCTGGGACTGGCAGGAGGAGGAATATGTCGTCACGCAGTTCATCCTGATGCTCCATCCCGCCGATGGCTGGAGCATGAAGACGTACACCACCCGCTACCGCGCACTGCGTCGCAGCACGCTCAGGAGTGCTCTCGAACGCGCTGGGTTTCATGAGGTACGATGGCTGATGCCGGAGGAGGCAGGCTTCTATCAGCCTGTCGTCGTTGCGCGGGCGTAACCGCAATTTACGAAATCCGACACGCGCCATCGTCGCAGACGGGCATCCCGAACAGGCGGTTGATCTTGTAACGGTGGCGCGCGATAAAGCGGTAGACCTGCGCGCCCAACCACGTCATGCCGGGGAGCTGCATCAGCAGCCACAGCGGATAGCCCAGCGGCACGTCGCGCAGCAGCCGCCGCGTTCCTAGAAAGCCTGCGTACACGTGCCCATCCGCCATGACATGGATCTGCCCCATCGCCGTCTGATAATCGAGTCCCGGAAAGCGGCGCTCGACCTCGCTCCAGCGATGCACATCCAGCCACTCGATTCGCCGCCCCCAATCAAGCGCCGTCATCACACGCCGCGTACTCTGGCAGATCATGCACATCCCATCGAAGAGTGCTACGGTCATACAATACACCTCAATCACAAGGCAAATTAGCGGATTAGCAAATTAGCTCAAGAGCTTGATAGCTGGGTAAGTTGGCAGCGCTCTGAACGACAGTATCTCTAGAGCTATCCAGGCTAAAAAGCTATCAAGCTAATTTGCTTCCTTGCCAATTTGCTCTCAAGTTAATACGCTCCCTGCCGCAGCAGCACGCGCGGGATCGTCATCATCAGGATCTGCGCGTCAAGCTGCATCGACCAGTTCTCGATGTAGTAGATGTCGAGCAGGCACATCTCCTCAAACGGCACTTCGCTGCGCCCGCGCACCTGCCACAAGCCCGTCATCCCAGGCTTCACCTGTAGACGCTGCATGTGCCAGGGTTCGTACAACTCGACCTCATCCGGCGTCGGTGGGCGCGGACCCACCAGGCTCATCTCGCCCTTCAGCACATTCAGGAGCTGCGGCAGTTCGTCGATGCTCGTCCGGCGCAGGATGCGCCCGACGCGCGTGATGCGCGGGTCATCCTTCAGCTTAGGGTGGCGCGGATCGTCACCGCTCTGGCGCACAAGCGCTTCGTGCAGCTTGTCGGCATTTGGGATCATGCTGCGGAACTTGAGGATACTGAACGGTTTGCCGTTCTCACCCATGCGCGTCTGTGCATAGAACAAGTCGCCACGATCTTCCAGCCACACCGCCAGCGCGACCACCCCGAAGATCAGGAGCCACACGGGTGCGGTGAGGATTGTCAGCACGAGATCGACCACACGCTTGACCAGCCGATTCGACGATTTGAACGGCACATCACCGTTCACGCGCAGCAGCGGGATTCCCTCAAGCTGATCGACCTGAACCTGGCGCAGATTCAGCTCAAATACATCCGGGACGAGGTTGACCTCAACATTCGCCTTGCGCGCCACCTTCATCAGCTTCATGATGCGCTCACGCTGCGACCAGGGCAGCGCGACCACGACCGTATCCACGCGCTGGTCGCGCAGCACCTGCTTGAGATTGTCGAGCGTACCGAGCGCGCGCACCCGCCCGATGTCAGCGCTGGCGCGTTCGCTGTCCTCATCGAGGAAGCCAACCGGAAAATAGCCCAGTTCTTTGCGTCCCAGCATATTGCGCAGCACCGCCAGCCCGACTTCCCCGCCACCGAGCACCAGTGTGCGCTGCACGCCGATGCCCCGCGCACGCAGCCGCGCATGAATGAAGCGGCGGATGATGCGCGCCGCCGACATCAGCAGCACGGCGAACACGGCGACATAGATCATCATCAAACGACTGAAGACCAGCGGCTGCAAGACAAAGCTCAACGCCATCAGGATCAACGTGGCATTCGTGACACCGTTGATCAAGCCATAGATTTCGTCCATGACCGGGCGACCGCGCATCGGGCGGTACAAGCCTGCCCCGCGATTGTGCATGTGAAGCCAAAGGGCAAACGCGGCGGCATAGGGCAAATAGGGTTCAAACCCCGCGCGATTGGGGTCGAAGACGGGACGGATGATCTGCCAGTCGTAGCGCGCGAGGTATGCCAGGGCAAACGAGACAAACGCCAGGGCGACATCTACCGCTGGCAGGAGCCAGGGCGGTTCAATCGTCTTTTGCGCCGCTTGGTATCCGTTTGTTTCCATAACACTGCACGCCTAACACTTACGATAACTCGCCGCTGTCCGCGCTGCCGTCTCCCGCCAGGTGAAGCGCTGCGCCCGCGCCAATCCGCCCTCACCCGCGCTCGTGCGCCACATCGCATCACCCTGCGCGCGCCGGAGTGCTGCCGTCCACGCGCCGACATCATCGGGGGGGAGGCAAATGCCAGCGTCGCCCACCACCTCCGGCAGCGATGTCGCATGACTGGCGATCACAGGCGTCCCACATGCCATCGCTTCCAGCACCGGAATGCCAAAGCCCTCAAACACCGACGGATAGATGAAGGTTTGCGCGGCATTGTACCAGAGCGGCAGGGCTTCTGCCGACACAAATCCCGGAAAACGCACCCACTCGCCCAGACGATAGCGCTCGACTGCCGCGAAGATTGGCTCGTAGTCCCAGCCCTTACCCCCCGCGATCACTAGAGGAAGTCGCTCCGCATCGGGCAGCGCGGCATACGCGTCGATCAGCATGGTGAGGTTTTTGCGCGGTTCCAGCGTGCCGATGAAAAGCCAGAAGCGCTCTGGCAGCCCCTGCGCATGTCGAAAGGCAGCGACATCCTCCGGCGGCAGGGGGCGAAAGCGCGAGAAGTCGCAGCCCGGCGGCGCGACATCAATCCGATCAGGCGCGATGCCAAACGTTGCCGCCACGTCGCGCGCCGTGCTCTGCGAGATGGCGATGATGCGGCGGGCGCGCTGGCATGTCCACTCGGTCAAACGCTGCAAATACAGGCGGCGGCTGCGCGGCAGGCGGTCGGGGTAGTGAAAGAAGCTCAGGTCGTAGATCGTCACGACCATCGGTGTCAGCAGCAGAGCGGGTGCGACGAACGCCAGCGCATGATAGAGATCGTAACGCCCCAGTGACCAGGGCTGAACCGCCTGCTCCCACACGATGCGCCGCAGCGGCTGCTCGGTATCCAGCGGCGCTTTGCGCATCGTCATAGCCGGATAGGTGCGCGGCTGGCGCGCGCCGACCATCGCCGTATAGCGATGCTCCGGAGCAGCGGCTGGCAGCTCACGCAGGAGATTGTCGATGTACTGGTGAATGCCCGCCGAGCGGTAGCCCGGTTGAGACGAAAGCAGATGCGCGTTCAGACCGATGTGCATGGGCTTAAGCGTTCAAAGTTAAAAGTGCAAAGTTAAAGGCGATTGAGACGCGATGATACCGCATCTGCCATCACCCCTTTTAACTTTCCTGCCTTTAACGCTTCACTTCCAGAAACGTCGCCTTGCCGCCGCGCAGCTTGCCCATCAGCGTGAACATCGCGTACTGCCAGCGATACTTCTTGCTGAGTGCCGTGTCCGCCGGCTTGGATTCTTCAGGCGAGAGTTCACGCGCCTGCGCCTCGACCGCCGCGCCGAGTGACTGACCGCTGGCAGTGCATGGCTCGACCGTCACACGCCCATTGTTGCGAATACGCTTGACCTTGCCCGCATTCACTTGCGTTGTCACATACAACACGTCGCCGACGTGCGCAAACCAGACAGGCGTCGGCACGGCGACCCCGGTCTTGCGGAACGTCGTCAGCTTCATGAACTGGTGCCCGGATACATTGGAAAAAGTACTGTCTGCCATACGCACATCCTCTTGATAATGGCAAAGCATAGACGCCGCGCGCTATTATGGCGTTAGCAAAACATGAGAGGCTGCTTATGTCGTTCCTGCCGCTGTCACTGCAAACCGCTGCCCACCTTACCGAGCTGGATCGCCTATCGCTCGGCTTCATCACCCAGGTGACCTGGTCCCCGGACGGAAGCAGTCTGGCTGCGGCGCACGGGAACGGCGTCGCCATCTGGCGCGGCGGTTTCGGCGGCGCACCTGACCTCCAGATCGTCGGTCATGAGGCACCGGTCAAATCGGTCACCTACACCGCCAACAACCGCGTCATCGCCACCGCCAGCAGCGATACCACCGTGCGCCTGTGGAACAGCAGCACTGGCGCGTCGGTCTCCGTATTGCGCGGGCACGCCGCCTCGGCAGAATGCGTGGCGTTTGACCGCACTGGCGGCATGCTTGCCAGCGGCGGGAGCGATGGCACGATCTGTCTCTACGACTTCTCCAATGATGGCATGCCCATCTCGTTGATCGGGCACACGGCTGCCGTCACCAGCATCGCCTTTGGTGCATCAGGCATCCTGGCATCCGGCAGTTGGGATGGCAGTGTACGGCTGTGGGATACGCAGAAAAAACGAGCCGCAGGTATCCTGGAACAGGGAAGCTGGGTCCGTGACCTTGCCTTCAGCCCAGATGGTGGCATCCTGGCGACTGCCTGCAAGGATGGAACATGGCGGTTGTGGGACATCAGCGCTGCGAGAGAAATCCGAGCCATCGCAGGACACGCCGGGGGGGTTGACTGCATCGCCTATTCGCCCGACTACGCACTTCTGGCGACGGGCGGGCGCGACACCTGCGCAAAGTTATGGGACAGGACGAGTGGCGCACTTCTGGCGGTATTGGAGGGGCATACGAAAGCGATCCTGTCGCTCGCGTTCCATCCTGCCGGGCAGTTCCTGGTCACGGGCGGGGGAGATAACACCTTGCGCCTGTGGGCTGCCCAGCGCTAACGGCGGGCACGCTGGGCGGGTACTTCCTCCTGGTCGGACAGCAGCTCATCCAGACTGAGCTTCTCCAGGCGGTTGTCTTCCAGCATCTGGCGCATCTCGTTGCTCAATTCACCATCCACCTGGACGTGACGGCGAATGACCTTTTCGGTGCTTTCCGTCCATTCGAAATGGTGTTCAGCCAGCAGCACTCCATCGGCGCTGACGCGCAGGCTCCAGTTACGATGCATGGCATGAGCGTCGTGAATCGGCAGGCGCGCAGACGGCGAGACCAAATTCATCCCCGTATGAAGCTCGTACATATCCTCGTGGATGAAGACTGCCTGCCCATCCGCATCGATCAGCTCAAAGCGCACCTTGCCTGTCGCGTGGGTCGCCAAACGGAGCTGCACGAACGGCTGCACGTAATCGACATCGTCGGGTACCGCGCGTGAACGAAAGACAGCGGGCATCTCGTCGCGGCTGAACACCATCAGCCCAAGATCGACAGGAAGAACAGGCACTGTCGAGGGGTTAAGTCCCGCGCGCACCACAGCATCACGCGCGTGCGTGTAAATCTGCGAGCCTTCCGGCGCATCGTTGATCAGGTGGGTTTCGTCGCGCCGCTCATCGCTGCGACTTCCTCGAAACCGGGGGGCTGACGCCGTCCCTTCACCACGCAGCGCGCGGCTCGACTGTGTGAACTGGCGGGAGAGCAGATAAATGCCTCCGACTGCCAGCAGCCAGGCAATACCCGAATCAAACGCAAAAGCGAGCAGCAGCAGCCCAATGCCGCCGACGATCTCGGCGAAACGGCGGTCGATTTTCCATCGCTCAAACATAATTCCCTGCGCACCCCTAAGGTCTGAATCGGCTATCGGCGTCCCTGCTGCTGCGATTGGTCGCGCAGCAGATCTTCCAGGCGCGACGGCGTGTTATTCTGTGCGTTTTCCTGCGCCAGCCGCCGTGCAGCACGTTCGCGCGCCGCCGCCGGATAGCGATCTTCCAGCGAAGGTGTCACGGCGAAGGCGTGTGCCCCGATCAGGCGGTTATCGACCGAGATACGCAGATCCCAATCGCCTGCACCAACCTCATCATTGCCGTACAGACGCATCTGATGATCCGCCAGCAAGTTCATCTCGCCATCTCGCAGATAGGTCTGCATCTCATGGACGTAGCGGATCTGCCCATGCTGATCGATGAATTCAAAGCGAATGACCGCATTGCGGTCGGAGGCTTCCGGCGGCACCTGCAAGACGGCAAACGGGCGCACGCCATCATCGTCTTTCGAGAGGCTTCGTTCGCGCCGCATGACCAGCCCCTGATCCGTCATCTGTGCCGCGATCAAGCCCACATCGAGCAAAACCAGGCTGGACGGCGCGCTTCCGCCGCGTCGCCGGGCACGTTCGCTCGCCTCCCGTGCTTCGGGACTCATGCGCAGCGCGTTCAGCGAAGAGCGTGACCGTTCGACCAGGCGCGCTGGCTGGAATTCCAGCAGGGTGGCTGCCGCCGACGCGCCGAAGAGCGCGACCAGCAGCCCAGCGGCTGCCGGGTCCAAGCCGCCGGGAAGCACAGCCAAGCCCACCATCGCCCCGATGATGACCAGCCAACTCGTATTCTTGCTTCTGATGCGCATAAGCAGCGTGCCTTGTGCTAATGATTGTGCGGACGTTCGCGGCGACGTCCAGATGTCCCCTGAAGCAGCGAGTCGTATGCATTGATCGCCACTGACCTTAGTATACGCGCAAAAGGGGACATGGTTGCAGATTTCAGCCCGCATAGGCGCGCGTCAGCGCTGCCCACTCCTCCAGCGTCAGCGTTTCCGCGCGGCGGCGCGGATCGATCCCGGCGCGCTCAATCATGACAGCCGCTTCATCGGTCGCCATGTGCAGCCCATCACCGACCGCGTTCTTGAGCTGTTTGCGCTTCTGGCTGAAGCCCGCCCGCACGACCGAAAAGAACGCCGTCTCACTCGGCACCTCCACCAGCGGACGCGGATGCACATCCATACGCACAACCGCGCTCGTCACATCCGGGCGAGGATAGAAGACCGCCGGATTGAGCCTCATGACAATGCGTGATGTGGCATAGAACTGTGTGCTGACACTCAACAGGCTCATGTCATTGGGCTTGGCGACCAAGCGCTGTGCGACTTCGAGCTGAACCGTCAGGATCAGCCGTTGGGGGCGCGTATCGTTTTCGAGCAGATGGCGGAGGATGGCGCTCGTGATGTAGTAGGGCACGTTCGCCACCACAAGAAAGCGCTCTGTGTCGAGCAGTGCGCGCACATTCGTCCGCAGGATGTCGCCAAAGTGCAGTGAAACGTGCGACATCTCCCCCAAGCGCGCGCGCAGGATCGGCTCCAGGCGCGTATCCAGCTCGACCGCGACCACCCGCCCGGCGTGGCGCGCCAGCACCTCGGTCAGCGCTCCCGTGCCTGGACCAATCTCCAGTACGGTATCCTGCGCAGTCACGTCCGACAGACTGACAATCTTCTCCAGCACGTTCGGGTCGTGGAGAAAGTTCTGCCCCAGGGACTTTTTTGCGTCCAGACCGTATTGTTCAAGCAGAAGCTTTGGGTTCATGGTTCACTTGATGTGAACCGCGAAGGCGCGAGGAATGAGAAGTTGGGCATTATTCCCCTTCGCCTCCTTCGCGTCTCTGCGGTTCAGTTTTCTCCCTCATGGAACAATATAATCAATCGTTGGCGGGACAGGCGTCAGGATATAGACATTGACGTAACGCGACCACGAGCGAAAGTCCGCGTCACTATAGCCCAGGTCGATCCACAACGGAAAGCGGCGCGGTCCGCCGGTGTCCGCCATCAGACCCACACCATAGCCCTCCACATAGACTTCCGTCCCATACGGAATGACGCGCGGGTTGCTGGCAATAATGCCGGTCGTCAGCCGCTGCCCGGTCGCCGTCACATCGTCGCCGCCCAACGCCGCAGGGTGATAGCTCGTCGCGTACATGCGCAGGACACGCCAGTACTGCCGGGACCCCTGCGGCGTGTCCAGGGTGCGGATGACCACGTTGGTGCCGTAGCTGATGACGTGATTGACGACTTCACGCGCGATGATCGTCTCCGCCACTTCGCGCGAGACTTCGATCCCATTCTCGGAGCGCACGCGGATGATGCGGCGCTCTAACCCGACCTGCCCCGTCTGCACCGTCTGCTGCTGGTCGAGTTCGAGCGCGGCATCCGCCTGATAGACAGTCTCGAACGGCAGCTCCGTCTCTTCGATGACTTCGGTTTCCTGAACACGGATGACGCGCACGACCATCCCGTTCACCAGCGGTTGATCTTCGCCCGGCACCGCGTAGTCCGCGCCCAGGAGCGCAACACCCGCCGCCGCCAGTACGTCGCCGACCGTTTCGCCCTGCAAGCGCGTTTGCGTCCGCGCCCCATCCGCCACGATCGTGACTGGGCGCGCCCGCGCGATGGTGACCCGCAGACCATTATCGAGCGGTGTATCCAGAGCGGGCACGACCGTATCCGCCATGTACACCGTGACGCCTGCTTCGAACAAAGCTTCGCCGACCGTCGCCGCCGTCGTCTCGATGCTGCGTGAGACGCCTTCGTCCGTGAACTCGATGGTCACGGCGCGGCGCAGCGCAATGCTGGAGACGGGCACGGGCCAGTTGGCGATCTGATCGCTCGTCACCACCGTGCCATCCAGGATGATGCGATCTTCCGGGCTGAATTCGATGTTCTGCTCCGCAAGGATGGTGATGGGATCGGTCAGCGGCGTCTGGAGCACACGCATCTCACCGTCAATGAGCAGCGTAACCGCGCGCGCACGCTCGATCTGGATGACCATATTCGGCGCAATGCCTGCTTCCAGCGGAGGACTTACGCTGTCGGCATTCCCCACCGCGATCCCGTGCTCTTGCAGCAGCATGCCGACCGTTTGTGCGCGCGTCTGTATCGGGAACGCCTCGCCTGCGACAACCACCATGACCGACATCGGATTGAGCGCCAGAAGCAGTAGAACACAGGCAGCGCAGGCAAACAGGGCGAGCAGCCCCGCCACCAGCACGCCGCCCCACATCCAGCGCCCAAACGCTGCCTGCCTGCGTCGCAAGAGAGGTTTCGATTGTGTGCTGTCATCAGGGGGTAAGAGGGTCACAGACTGCCCTCGATCAAACACGAGTTATCCTCACTCTGCACAAACTGGGGGACCCACAACACCCGAACTTTACCCCTTAGTGCTGCTCCCTCACGGTCCTGACACGGTTCGGAGGGTTCGCCGCGTGGGGCCCAGCTTGTGCAGACTGGTGATAACTCGCGCTGCTCGAACATAAGAGGAGTCTAGCAGACGGGGGTGCGGGTGTCAATTTGCACATCGGCTCAAGGTGGTCAATATTGTTCACTGTGTGCGAGGCGCTTTCTGGGTTTATACTCTTGTCTGGGGTTTCTAAGTGGTTTGGGGCGTCTCATTTGTCACCTTTGCAGCGTTCGCTCTTCCTGTGCTTCATCCTGTTCACTGCCTGCCAGCCTGCGCAGCCCGCCGCGCGGCAGCCGCTGCCGACAGTCGTTCGGCTGCCTTCGGCATATCTGATCGAAGACGCCGAAACCATCGGCTTGAACTATCTCGACGCCTGGCACGCGGGCGATCTTGAAAGCATGTACGCGCTCACCTCCGCCGCCAGCCAGGAATCCACTCCCTACGCCCAATTTGAAAGTCTGTATCGCGGCGCAGAAGTCGAAATGACCTTTGTCAGCGTCAGCACACAGCCGACCATCTCGACGCGCGAAACCGACGAAGTCGTCAACCTGCTCTACGATGCCCACTTCACGACGCGCCTGATGGGTGAATTCACCGACACGGGTCGCAGCCTGCGCCTCGTCGTCGATCCGACCGTCGGCGCGTGGCGTGTCGCCTGGACTCCTGCCGATATTTTCGCGGAGATGGTGGGCGGCGCACGCCTGCGCTTCGACCCAATCATCCCCAACCGCGCCAACATCTACGCTCGCGACCGTGTCACGACCCTGGCAGATCAGGAAGGTCGTGTCGCACTCGTGCGGGTCACCCGCCAGGACATCCCCGATTATCCGGGTTGTCTGGCGCTGCTCTCGCAGGTTCTCAACCGTCCGATTGACGATGTGCAGGCGCGTCTGGAAGCTCGCCCACCCAATTGGCTGATGGATGTGGGCGTCATCGAAGCGCAGCGCTACCTCGAAAGCGAACCGGCACTGCGCGCCACCTGTGCCGCAGATTTTGGCGAGCAGCCCGCCCGTCGCTACAACAATGACGCCCGGATGCCCCATATCCTCGGCTACGTCGGTTACCCTGATCCGGGCGCGGTCGAGGCAGTCGAACGCGCGGGCTTCCCGCAGGATGCCATCCTCGGTCGCAGCGGCGTCGAAGCAAGCTGGGACGAAGTCCTGCGCGGTCAGCCTGGCGGACGCCTCCTGATCGTCACCCCCGACGGCGCGGTCGTGCGCGAACTGGCGCGCATCACCGCGCAACCCGGTCAGAGCGTCTACCTGACCATCGATTCTGCCCTCCAGGTACGAACGGCGCAGATCCTGGCGGACGCCTACACCCAGGCAAAGGACACCTGGGCGCAGCGGTCGCGAGGCGCGGCAGTCGTCGTCCTGGATGTCAACACGGGCGAGATCCTGGCGATGGTCAGCTATCCGACCTTCGACAACAATGCCTATACGCCTTTCCCGACGATGGGGCGCGACAACGCCCAGCAGATCATCCTGGCGAATACCGACGACCCACGCCGTCCTGAACTCAACCGCGCCACCCAGGGCACATATCCCCTCGGCTCGGTGATGAAAACGGTGACGGATTACGCAGCGCTGAACGCAGGCATCTATGGACCCGACTATCGCTTCGTCTGCACCGGCTTGTGGAGCCGCGACATCCCACGCACCGACTGGCTAGCGGGCGGGCATGGCACGGTCACCCCTGCGACTGCCCTCACCCAGAGCTGTAATCCCTACTTCTACGAGTCGGGCTACCTTCTGGATCAGGCTGATCCCTGGCTGCTGCCCAACTATGCCGGGTTTGTCGGCTTCGGCGCGGTCACCGGGATGGAAGACCTGCCCGAAGAGACCGGCAACATTCAGACGCCGGATTGGAAGCGCGTCACCTTCGGAATAGACTGGTCGTTCTCCGATGCGGTAAATCTCGCCATTGGTCAGGGCGAACTGCTCGTCACACCGCTTCAGGTCGTGCGATGGTTCGGCGCGCTGGCGAATGGCGGCACGCTCTATCGCCCGCAAATCGTGCGCGAGGTCGGCTTACTCGGCGACACGCTTCAAGCTGTGGCGCAGCCCGATGCGATGGCGCAGCTCGACTTCCAGCCGGAAGTACTGGAGACCTTACAGCAGGGCTTGTGTGATGTCACCAGCACCAGTTTCGGCACCGCCGAGTTTGTCTTCCGCGATTCGCCGCTACAGCTCCTGGGGGTGTGTGGCAAGACCGGCACCGCGCAGGCGGGCGGCGACGGCACACTGCCGCCCTTCGCCTGGTTCGCCGCCTATGCGCCGATGGATTCACCGCAGATCGCCGTCGTGGTCGTCGTCGAAAACGCGGGCGAAGGCTCCGGCGTGGCTGCACCGATTGCGCGCCAGGTCTTAGAGGCATACTTCTTCCCCGAGGGCTAACCCCATGACGCATTACTTCTACCTGCACGGTTTCGCCTCCTCGCCGAAGTCCAATAAGGCGCAGGATTTCGCACGGCGGTTTGCCGCGCTCGGCTTGACGCTCCATGTCCCTGATCTCAACGTCCCCACCTTTGAACGCCTGACCCTGACGGCGATGCTGGAAAAGGTCGCGGACGAAATTCGCACCCTGCCGCTGGACGATGTTTGTCTGATGGGATCGAGCATGGGAGGAGCGCTGGCGCTCCACTTCTGCGACCGCTATCGTGACCGGGAAGCGGCGCGTGTATCGAAGCTTTTCCTGATGGCTCCTGCCTTCGACTTCGCCGCGAACCGCTGGAACGACCTCGGAGCGGAAGGCATCAACCGCTGGCGCGAGAGCGACGCGCACGAGTTCTTCAACTACGCGGCAGGCGGGCTAAGACCGGTACATTACGGGCTGTACGAGGATTTGCAGGGCTACAACGCCTATGAGATCGCCTTATCCCAGCCGATCCTGATCTTTCACGGTCGCCGCGACGAAAGCGTCGATGTCGAACAAAGCGTTCGCTTCGCCGCCACGCGCCCAAATGTCGATTTGCGCGTCGTGGACTCCGATCACCAACTGCTCGATCAGACAGACCTGATGTGGGCAGCGGCACAGACATTCTTCGATCTGGAGTCAGGAATGAGGTAATCCGCGATGTCGCTCAGTGAAGGCGATCTCCTCTGGACGCCCTCCAAGGAAGTTATCGCCGCGTCGAACCTGGAACATTATCGCCGCTGGCTGGCGACAGCGCGCGGTGTCCGCTGCGGCGACTATGCAGCGCTCTGGCGCTGGTCGGTCACGCAGATCGAAGATTTCTGGGCGAGCCTGTTCGATTACTTTGACATCCGCTTTTCCCAACGTTGGACGACAGTCCTGGACTCGCGCACGATGCCGGGCGCGCGCTGGTTTTCCGGCGCGCACCTCAATTATGCCGAGAACATCCTCGCCCATGCATCCGACAACTCTCCTGCGCTGATCTACTGCGACGAAACGTTCGACGTTCAGGCCATCTCCTGGCACGCCCTGACCGATGCCGTCGGACGTGCGGCGAACGTTCTGCGCGCGCTCGGCGTAAAGCGCGGCGACCGCGTGGCAGCCTATCTGCCGAACATCCCGGAGGCAGTCATCGCGCTGCTGGCGACCGCAAGCGTCGGTGCCATCTGGTCGAGCTGCTCGCCCGATTTCGGCGCGCGCGGCGTGCTCGACCGCTTCGGGCAAATCGCGCCCAAGGTGCTGGTCGCAGTCGATGGATATCGCTATGGAGGCAAATGGCATGACCGCAGGGACGAAGTCCATGCTTTGATCGACGCGCTGCCCAGCGTCGAGCATGTACTGCTCGTCACCGATACGGACGCCCCACCCAGCCTGCCGCGCACTGCCTCGTGGCGACAAACGATGGAACACCAGCCCGCCAGCGCGCTCGCTTTTGAACAGGTTCCCTTCGATCACCCGCTCTGGATACTCTATTCGTCCGGCACAACCGGGCTGCCAAAACCGATTGTGCAGAGTCACGGCGGCATTGTGCTCGAACATGCCAAAGCGACCACGCTGCATAACGATCTGCGCAGCGGCGACCGCTTCTTCTGGTACACCAGCACGGGCTGGATGATGTGGAATTACCTCGTGGGCGGGCTGCTCTCCGGCGCGAGCGTCGTCCTCTACAACGGCAGTCCGACCCACCCCACGCCTGATGTTCTATTCCGGCTGGCAGAAACCATCGGGGTGACGTACTTCGGTACTTCGGCAGCGTTCATCGCCGCCTGCATGAAAGCGGGCATACGCCCCAACACCCAGTACGACCTGTCGGGCATTCGCGCGCTCGGTTCGACAGGTTCCCCGCTTTCCACCGACGGTTTCGCCTGGGTCTACGACTGCATCAACCCAACGCTAGCGCTGGAGTCGTTGAGCGGCGGAACAGACCTTTGCACTGCCTTCATTGGCGGCGTGCGCACCCAAGCGATCTACGCGGGAGAGCTGCAAGGCGCATCGCTGGGCGCAAGCGTCGCCGCCTTTGATGACAGCGGCAGCCCGATCATCGACCAGGTCGGCGAACTGGTCATCACGCAGCCGCTGCCGTCGATGCCCATCCGCTTCTGGAACGACGAGGATGGCACGCGCTATCGCGCCAGCTATTTCGAACACTACCCCGGCATCTGGCGGCATGGTGACTGGATCAAGATCAATGCGCGCGGCGGATGCATTATCTACGGACGATCAGACTCGACGATCAATCGCCAGGGTGTGCGCATAGGTACTGCGGAACTCTATCGCGTCATCGAGTCTTTCCCGGAAATCCTCGACAGTCTGGTGATCGATCTGGAGATGCTTGGGCGAGAGTCTCACCTGATCCTGTTCGTCGTACTGCGTGAGGATATTCAACTGGACGACGCCTTAAAGGAGCAGATCAAAAGCCGCCTGCGACGGGACATTTCGCCCCGTCATTTGCCCGATACCATCGAGGTCATCCCTCGCGTACCTTATACGTTGAGCGGCAAGAAGATGGAAGTCCCCATTCGCAGGATACTCCTGGGCATGGACGCGGAGTCCGCTGCCAAACGCGAGGCGATGCGCAACCCGGAAGCGCTTGATTTCTTCATCCACTATCAAAAGCATCTGCGCGACACCTGAAGCCAATGGTCGAAGCCCCATACTCTCAACATTGCCAGCAGTGACACGGCAGATATACTAAGGGAAATCGATTCACCAACGGAGCAATCTACAATGGCAAATGCCGCACACGAATTTGACGTAGCGCAGTTGCAGCTTCTTCGCTGTCCCGTCGCGGTACACTATAAGGATAAAGGCAGCGATCCGGGCAGACTGGAGCTTGTCAAGGGTTGCTGGTTGGTATGCGCCGACAGCGGCTACAAGTATCCTATTCGTGAAGGGATACCTGTGATGCTGGTTGAAGAAGGCGAGCGGTGGAAATCAACGTCCGTCGAAGACCTGCCCGTACCTCCACCAGCAAAGTAGTCAGGCGTCACGGCGCTTCATTGCCGTCCGGAAATTGAGAAGCTATACTGATTTCGTAGCTTCTAAAGTTGTCTCTTTACCCTTCAGCGCGGTTGGAGCGAGAAAACGCAATGGCAGACCAGACGCCTCTTGAATCTCCCGTGCATGACCCGCAATCCCTTCCCGTCCATGTTCCGCAAAAACTCTTCGGGCGTGAGGTGCTGCTGGCGAAGATCTACGGCGATCTCAAAAAAGACGACGCCGTGCTTTTGTATGGGGAGCCAGGCGTCGGCAAGACGGCACTTGCCGCCACGCTTGCAAGCGCCTACAGCGAGTTGGCGGGCGGCGTGTTGTGGCTCGATGTCGAAGGAGATACGCTCAATTCGCTCGTCGCCCGTGTGGCGCGTGCATACAAGCGTGCCGACATCGCCAATCACGACAATCCGGCATCGTTGAGCAGCGCAATTGAAACACTGCTCTCGGAACGAAAGCCGCTGATCGTCCTGGATGGTTTTCCTGAACTGGATATCGCGGCGGAGTTTGTCAAACGCTGCGCCAGTGACGTCCCGGTGCTCATCACATCCGAGGAACCAGGCGAAGGTCCCTGGAGCAAGATCGAACTTCTGCCGCTTGATAACGATCCGGCAGCAGCGCTCTATCGCCAGATTGCAGACGTCCAGGCGGATGATGACGTCAGCCCGGTTCTCGACGCGCTCGGCGGTTTACCGCTGGCACTCGTCATTGCAGCGGGCGCGGCAAAAGCCAACAAACAAAGCGCACGCGAATTCGTCGCAGGGCTGCCGAAGGCTCCTGGGGTGAATCCACCTTCAGGATTGCTGGCGCTGACCGCCGCGTTTCGCGGGCTGCCGAACGCCCTCCAGGGTCTTATGCTGATGGTGGGGGCAACCTTCAAAGGACAAGGGTCTGGCGAACTACTGAGTATGATCAGCGGTGCGGCGGTCGAAGGGCTGAATCAGGCGATGGGCTTGCTGGTCGCGCGCCAGTTGGTCGAACGCTTCAGTCGAGCAGGGACAACCTATTATCGCCTTCACCCGCTCGTCAAGGACTTTGCGGAAAACTGGCTGCGCGGGTCGAACCGCCTGGAAGGGCTGGAAGCGAAGGTGCGCGAGGCGATGATTGCCTATGCCAGTCGCTTCAGTAACCAGCCTGCCAGACTCGCGGTGGAAATCGAGAATCTCGTGGCGGTCTCCGAATGGGCAGCGGCGGATGAGGATCGGGAAGTCGCGACCCTGCTCGCGGCAGCGCTCATGGGATCAAGCAGTTTCGTCAACGACTGGGCTTATGGTTACGAGCTGGGTCTACTCCGACGGCTCGCCTCTCCCGCCGCGTCGATTTCCCCGCCAGCACCTCCGACCGCGTTTCCCGCCTTTCAGACGGCTCCCGCCCCGGTGTCCGCTTCCTCAGAAGACGCTGAGGACTTCGATGACGAATTCGACGATGAGATTGACGACGAATTCGACGACGATCTTTTCGACAAAGATGAGGACATCGACGAAGAAGACGAAGATTTGATCGACGACGAAGAGGATTTTGACGAGGACGAACTGGAAGACGACCTGCCGATTTCCCGACCCGCTGCGCTTCCCTTTGAGGCGAGTGTTCCGCCTCCCCTCGAAATGGGAGAGATGGCGCGTTTGCGCGCGGCGCTCATGCAGGCGCGTCAGGTCAACGACCATCGCGCCCAGGCGACCGCGTTGAAGGCAATCGGCGCACTCCAGCAGCAGGACGGCATGGAGAATGAGGCGATTTCCAGCTTCAGTGAGGCGCTCACGCAGTTTGAAGCCGTCAATGATCGTGGAGAAATGCTGAACGTCCTCGAAGCGCTGACAAAGCTCGAAGCGGACACGGACAACCTTTCGGCTGCCGCGCTCCACGCGGCGCGTGGCGCAGCCCTTGCCGATCAGCTTGGCGACAGTAAGCGCCAGACACAGCTTCTGATCACCCTCGGTGACTCGCGGCAGCAGTTGGGTGAAAGTAGTGCCGCCATCACCGCGTACGATCAGGCACAGGGGCTGCTCGCGCGCGAGAATGACAGCCGTGCCGAAGCCGTGCTACTCTTCAAGCTGGGCTACGCCCTTCTGGATAACAACGATGCCAAAGGCGCCAGCGAGACCTGGGAAACGGCGCTAAAGATGTTCAAGGAACAGGGGCGGCGCGATTACGAAGGTCGCGTCCTGGGTGGCTTGGGTACGGCGTATGGGGATATGGAACGATGGGTCGAATCGATCAACTTCCACACCTCGGCGTTCCATATCGCGCGCGAGGTGGGCGATAAACGCGAAGAAGCGCTGCAACTGAGCAACCTGGGCTATGCGTCGGTACAGGCGAAACAGCTTGGGCAGGCAGTCCTGCGCTATCGTCAGGCGCTTCACCTGGCATACTCCAGCGGCGCGCGCGACGACATCGTGAGTACCACCGTTGACCTCGCCAATGTCCTGATCCAGAGTCCTAAGCATCTCACGGTCGCGCAGCTTATCGTGGACAGCGCGCTCAAGTTTGATGCGACTGACCGCGACCTCCGCCGTCTGAAAGAGACCATCGTCACCGATATTGCCGACGCAGAAGCGCGCGGCGTGGCACTGATCGATGTCGGAGGTGGATCGGCAGCGGAATACGCGGAGAATGCCTACGATCTGCTGGACGAGGCGTAATCATCCGCCCCTAGATTGTGCCTTGACACACCTAATGGCAAGGCTACAATGAACGTTATCAAGGGCCTGTAGCTCAGCTGGGAGAGCGCTACAATCGCACTGTAGAGGTCAGGGGTTCGAATCCCCTCAGGTCCAAGTTTCCATAACTAGGCATATACAGATCATCCGGGAACGGGAACGTGTAGTAGAGCGTTCCCGTTTTCTCTTTAATCACAATCTTTGCCACAAACTGATGGATAATCCGCCGTGCCAGCGCTTTATTCTCGCCATTGAGCGCATCACGCATATAGGCGATCCAGCCTTCCAGCGCTTCACCACTGATCTGACCAATGTAGACCGGATTGACCTGCAAGGCTTTCAGCACCGTCAGTTCCGAGAGCAGCTCTTCTTCCTCGCGCTTGCGCAGATCGTAGCGCTGCTGAAGATGCGTCGCGTAACCCATCCGCTCAATCGCATCCAGGATGTTATCAAGCGACTGTTGCACTTCCGCGAACTTGTCTTCCAGGGCGCTGATGCGCGTTCCCGCGTCGCTGCTGCGTTCCTCCAGTGTCTCCGCAATGTTCATCGCCAGCGGGCGCAGATTGTTCATCGTTAGCACATGCGCCAGCAGGTTTTCGATGACCGTCTGGTCGAGGCTTTTCATGCTGACGCGCTTTGCCTCACACGCTTGACCACGAGAATTCTTCATAGTCGTACAGATGAAGAACGTGTAGCTCCCCCGTTTGTTCTTTTCGCCCGGGATGTGTTCCACATTCATCGGATGCTCTTCGCCATCCATATGACCGCAGTAGACCAGTCCGGAAAGCAGGTGTTCACTGCCGATTCGACGCGGTTCCATCTGCCGATCCGTCGTCTTTCCGCTGCGCTTATTTCCTCGTGCTGCGCGACGTTTCTGCTCCGCATTAAACCATTCCCTTGAAATCATGGCGGCAACAAAGCCCTCATAGCGCTTCCCGCCGTAATCCAGATCACCCGTGTAGATGGGGTTCGAGAAGAAGGTGTCGTAGCCGTTGATGTTTCTGAAGAGCCGTGTGGCGGCGTGGATTTCGCCATACGATGCGCCTGCGTGCCGCATCTCCCATGCCATGTGGCAGCGATCCCACAGTTCGGGATCCGGCACAATCCGCTGGACGATACGTGCCTCCCCTGCCGTCCGCCCCTTCTTGCGCTTATAGACGCCGACCTGAATGCGTTCGCCCTTGAAGCCTGTAGGCACGCCGCCTGGCATCACCCCCAGGTACGCGCCGGTGCTTTGCCATTCGGGATTGTATTTGAGGAATTCAGGATCGTAATCGCGCGTACCGACAAGCTGAGCCAGTCCGCGTCTGGCGTTTTGCGAGATTTCGTCGAGCGCCTGCTCATCCTGCCACTGCTGGAACGCCTCAATGAGCGCGTCAATGGCGGCATTCCCAGTATTGGCAGAGGTCACCAAATCGATGATGGTGATCCCGCGCAGTCGCAGATCGGTCTTGATGTTCGTGGCTTCGATGCTATCGCGCCCAAGGCGGTTGGATTTCCAGAAGATCACGCCAAACGGCTTCTCTCGCATCGCTTTCTCGCGCTTGTAGCGATCATTGATGTGTTTGAAGCGGCGGCGCAGGTCAAGGAGCATCTGCTGAAGCTGGTCGCGCTTTTCGGTGTTCGAGGAGAGCTTGGACTCGTCTACATAGACCTGATCTACGACCAAATTATGATGCTGGCAGTATTCGCGGGCGGTTTCGATCTGCTGTGCAACACTGCGATCCTGTTCCTCTCCACCGGAGTCACGGGTGTAGAGGACAACATGCGTGCCGGGCGGCAGTGGGCAGTCCTGCCGGATGAGGTGGAGATAGCGGGTGTCTGAAGTCATAAGACGCCTTTGTGAGAAGCCAGCACTACTTGGGAGGATGTAAACCCGCGAAAACCCAGATTACTCGCGCATCCACAACACGATCCTGGTTCATTTTCAGACGTTCAATGGTGGCTCTTCCGGTCGGCGTGCGACCATTGAGCCTTGTTCCGTCGGGCGTCCACTCAAAATGTTCTGACCATACCTGTGTACTTGGGCTGAAGAGAGGAATAGTTTGCCCAGTCTCTGGGTCAGGTGCGGAAGTTGCCTGCGCTTTGCTCAGGTTGCAGTTGGCGCAGGCTAGACAAAGATTGTCAAGCACATCCTCCCCATCAGGGTCAATATGGTCAACATGCATTGCCTGTCCGGTAATCCGCTGTGCGGTCTGACAGTACTCACACTGAAAACGTGCACGCTGATGGACGCGACGTACAAGTTCCGCCCAGGAGAGATCGCTACTCATCAGCAGGTTTAAGGTCATCCATAGTAACCTTGTAACCACGATCGATGAGATACTTCATGGCTTGAGCTTTGCGGAGGGTCAGCCGATTTCCACGCTCTACCAACTCGCTTAGTTCCGAATATTCATTGCTGGTGATCGTTCCACGCGTGTTTCCGGTCATCAATACCGACATGTGTTCCTGAACAGCTTTGGGCATCTGTTCCCGGGCAATTGTCCAGAGCGTATCATCGGACAGATACGCCATCGCCTTCAGTTCTTCCTTTTCATCATTTGGCAGATCAAAGACAGGTTCGTCAAGCGCATCTTCCAGTTTGGCGCGGATGACTTCATCAACCTGCTGTGACGTCTGTTGCGCGACCCGTCGCGCTTTTTCATACAGCTTATCGGGAATTGAAAGCACGTAATCGCTCATGCGCCACTCCATCAGAACATCTAATCTACTTTATACTAGCGTCGCCATTCCGGGTCAACCATCGTTGGGTCATATTGCAGCGACAGTTTGTGTTCAATGAGTGCTTTCACGCGTTCCTGGACCGTGAGTGGGAAATCTTTCCATCGATAGCCAAAAACCATGGCATCTGGTTCGATGCGATTTGACTCTAGCGGTGCCTCCATCTGATAGTTGATGATGAGTTTGTTTGCTATCATGCGAGTCAGCCCTGGATTCCGCAGATCAAAACCCGCCAACGGATTATAAGGCTCTTCACGCATGGCATGGATAATCTCTTTACGGGTATAGCTCTCGGTCATCGCTTCAAGAACACCCATCACAGCATCTTGCTTTTCTGGCGGAAGCTCGTCAAAAACATCTGCAAGATACTCTGCTCGCACCGAATTTGCATTTGCTTGCGGGGAAACATAACCGGCCAGGCGAAACAACATAACGGCGTCCACATCCAGCGCATCAGCAACCAGCCGGAGCGTGCGCGGATCAGGGTCTTTCGCACGCAAATCAATTCCATGCTTGAGGAGATTACGAATGACACCCTCTGAGACACCGGCAGCGGCTGCCAGTGACACATTACTATGTTGATGCTTCTCCATGAGGTCAGCAACAAATGCTCCCAGGCTAGGTGGGATATTTGCCATGCGACTAAGTCCTTACGACGATGTCAACAGTCTTTACCCTGATTATACCTGAAGCTGACTGCGTCTGTTCTCTGCCGCTTGACAACGTAGAGTAATGCCATATACTTTGCATCATGGCACGATTATCGTATTTTGGTACGAGATATCTTCAGGGGTGCCTTTTTTCTTGGATCGAACTCGTACCAGAGTACGACTTACGTAATTTGTGGAGCTACCATGGCAAGGCGACATGGGCGGCAGCCCAAGTTAATCCCAATGAAAGTTGGCAATGATCCGTCCTGCTGGCGCTTTGCAAATGTGCATGAGGCGCTGGGTGCAAGCACCACCCTGCTGGCGCAGCTTATCCGTGCTGGGATGGAAGCAGCGCAAACAAGAACTACCGATACCGATGATGAAGGTGAAGAAGTCGAGACACCGCCGTTATTGAGTCGGGCAGAGTAGTGCGCCTCTCTTTTTTCGCAGAGTATTCCGTATTCAGTCCGTAAAGGAGTCATAGCCGTGATCAAGCGTATCGAGTTCACCCTCAATCTGGACGAGCCGCGCGAAGCGGCGATCTATCAGGCGTTGAAGGTGGCGCTCAAGCGAAGACGAGCGGGCGTGCTGATCCGTCAGGCGCTGGACAACCGCCTGCTGCAAGAGTCGCACATGCAACCTGCTTTCACAACCGCTCTCGCATCGAAAGAGGAGCCTCATGAGCAAGCGTAACACCTCACGGATTGCCCCTGATAGCATCCTCACGCTGGCGCTCGACATCGGTTATGGCGTCGTAAAAGCGGTCACCGATGGGCAGACACTGCGCTTTCCATCGGTGATGGGACATGCCCGTGACATCAAGTTTCAGAGTGACGAGATCGCGCGCCGCCATCCCGGGGACCAGCTCTTCGATGACCAGGGCGGCTGGTTTGTCGGCGATTTAGCGCTCACGCACACCCCACCCGGCGAGCTGCTGCGTCTGCGTGGACGCACCGCCAACGAGGAAGAGATCGGCAACGCATTTCGCTTGCGTCTGGCAAAGGTCGCGCTCGGTAAGCTGCTGGCGGGCAATACCAGCCGCGATGCCATCCATGTTCGCATCGCGACCGGATTGCCGACCGATCATCTCCGCGATACCGCGTCCCTCAAGCAAACACTGCTGGGGCAGCATCGTGTCTGCACCGATACCGCCGACTTCATCGCCAACATTGTCGATGTCATGGTCATGCCGCAGCCGTACGGCACGATCTATGCCCACACGCTGACCGAGCGCGGCGAGATCAACCGCCAGCACCAGTACCGCCGCACGGGCGTGGTCGACGTCGGGACCTACACGGTCGATCTTGCGCTGGACGATGAAGGGGAGTATGTGGACTCGGAAAGCGGCAGCGTCGAGAGCGGCGTCTATACCGCACACGAACGGATCGAGGAATTGCTGGAGCGCAACTACCGCGAGAAGATCCCCTTCAAGTTTGTCGAGGAAACGCTGCGCTCCGGCATCTTCTACGCCAATGGTCAGGCGGTCGATTATCGCAGCGAGGTGCAGGATGCCCTGATGCCGCTGCGCAGCGCGACGATGGGGCTGTTAAGTCAGAAGTGGCAGCGCGGCACGACGGTTGATGTGGTCTACCTGTCGGGCGGCGGGGCGTCACTCGTGGCGCAGGATGTACGCGGTGCCTATCCACAGACGGTGGTTGTCGAGGGGGCGCAGCTCGCCAACGCTCGCGGCTACCTGAACTACGCCCGTTTTGCTATCACCGAATTGCAGCGGTGATGTCGGCATATTTCGGACGGGATTCGGGCTGATTCGGACATGCGGCAAGGAGGGAGACGATGGCAAAGCAGCGACGAGCGACAGTGAGCGCCAAGCTGACCTACAGCGAAGACAGTGACCTGATCAGCTGGTGGGAGAGTCTGCCGCGCGGGAGCCGCAGCGCCATCATGAAGGACATGATGCGCGACTATATCGAGCGGCATAACGGCAGCTTTTATCCAGTGTACCCACGCTCGCAGCCGCAGCCGTTCGATCCACGCCATTTCGCCCAGCTTGTCGAGGATGCCGCCTGGACACGCACAGCGATGCTCGATCTGCCCGGTTATCTGGAGCGGCTGATGGCACAGATGGCGGTAATTCAAGGGACGCAAGGCGCGGCAAATCATGGCGTTCAGGCGTCTCTCAACGATGTTCCAGACGATGCAGCGGCACGACGCGCGGAACGTACACGCCGAGCAAAATGGTGAAGAGGCGGCGTTTCCGTGTGATGCCGTTTTGCGCTGTGGCGATGCCGCTGTACCGCGTCAGGGGGCAGCAAGAGCCGCTGCTTACGCAAGAAGATTTGTATGCCCCCCGACGCAAGCCAGCTAAATGCTGGCTCCTCACGCGCCGGAGGGGCTTGAAGCAGCGCACGCGGCGCGCTGCAACGGCACAGCCGCACCGAGGTGCGCATGTGCCGCTCGTCACGGACGACCGCGACTACAGGACGCACCCGCCTCGCCGATTGCGATTGCGCGTGCAGCAAGAGGAGAGACGAGCATGACGAAGCGAAAACTGATCTACGCCATCGCCCGCAGGCTGCCGTTCATGACAACAGGTCAGGTCGCAGACGTGCTGGAGGTCGCCGCCGAGCTGTGGTGTGTGGAACTGCTGCAAGGCGAGGTGGCGCAGATCCCCGGCATCGGGACGCTGCGGATCGAGATGCAGGACGTCCAGGCGGGCGGCGCAGTGCAGGGGCGGCTGCGACGGGTCTACGGGCGCTATCGCCTGAGCGGAGCACTGCGCGAGAAGCTGGAGGCAGAGGACGATGAGCAAGACACGTAAGGCGCGGCAGTATGGCGAGCGTATCGCCGTCGGTGTAACTGCCGAGCAGCGGCGGCGGCTGGAAGACATTCTGCGCGCGCGGGCGAGAACGGGGCAGATGACCTCGATGGCGGATGTGCTGCGCACGGCGGTCAACCTGTTCATCGCCCAGCAGGACGACATCCCCGGCACACGCGCTGCCATCACCCGTAAGCTGGAAGGGCGCTTCGAGGCGGTCGAGGAACGGCTGTTGGCGCTCGAAGGTCAGCTTCGCGAACAGGCAGAGCTGTTGGAGCAGTTGGTCGCCTTCTTCCGCAAGAAACGGGAGGGCGGCTGATGGATCGCAAACAGATGTGTGTCGCCAATGTGCAATACAAGAAGCCGGGCGGCGAGCGCCAGATGAAGAACCTGATGCGTTACCTCACATATCGCGAGAGCCGCGACGAGAAAGCGCGATTTGTGCGCGGCGTGGATCGCTGGACGGATCATGGCATGGGGCGGAGCGTGAAGGAAGTCGCCGACCACTGCTCGGCATACGCCAGTGAGCATGTGGTGATGTTCTCGCTCGTCATCAATCCCAACCCCGACCTGGTCGCGCTCGTGCCGGAAAAGAAGCGTGAGCAATTTGTGCGCGCGCTAACTGAGCGGACGGTCGAAGACTTCTTCGATGTGCGCGGGATCGACAACGGTGTCGAATGGAGCGCCGTCCTGCACCATCGCCTGACCGACGACGAGCAGATGCCAGGTCAGCACAATCCTCATATGCATATCGTGCTGCCGGGGACATATTACGACCCAGATGAGGGCATTCGCAAGCCACTCTACTTCAGCCGCAACAAGGCGGTCAATCACATTGAGATGCTGCACAGCATCACCCAGGATCGCATGAGCGCGCTGATGGAACACTATGTTGGGCGTGACTGGGAGCAGCGTATTGACACACTGGAAGCGGCACGGGAGCAGGAGCGCTCAGTCATCGACGAACCTGCGCATGGCGACCTGCCAGAGATCGGGCAAGTGTGGAGCGGCACGCGCATTCGCGACGAGGAGACATCCGACGTTGGCATTTATGGCTACTTTGACGAGGGCGATGGGGATATCCGTCGTGAAGTGCGTTTCCGGTCGCTCATCGCGCGCCTGCCGCCAGATGAAGCAAACCTGATCGCGCGCTACCTCGGCGAGTTAATGAAGCGCGACGTCGAGGTTTGGGCGGAAGACGTTGAACACTTTCGGAAGATGAACGCAGCCGAACGGACGACATGGGTGCGGAGTATCGAACCGATCTCGCCGCCAGCCATCGCCTTCGAGATTGATTTGTGATGCTGAGGACAGTGACACCATGACAGACAACGGATCGCCGCATAAGCAGGAGATCCCACCGTTTGGAGCTGGGGTGGGTGATTTTCTGAAAGCACTTTTTGCCGATGCGCCGCATGAACTTTATCTGGAGCTGCGCTGCATCCATCCCGTCTCGGAAAATCGGCGCGTTCTATGGAGCAAAGTTCATGACCAGCACTCGCTGGGGACAGCGTTTGGGCAAGCGGCGGCGCTCAACCAGCAGGGCTATGGTGTCTATTTTGCCCCTTGCCCTCGTCGTGACAAGCAGAGCGGCGCAGAAGCGGCGGTGCTGCTGCCCGCAGTCTGGCTTGACATCGACAGTGACGGTGATGCGGCGGGACGGATAGGTGCCCTGGCGCGGTTGCAAGCATTTGATGTCCTGCCATCCGCCATCGTCGATAGTGGTGGCGGGCTGCATGCCTACTGGCTACTCACCGAAGCGATGCATCTCGATGATGCTGTGGCGCGCGAACGAGCGGCGAGCATCCTGCGCGGTTTGTTCCTTAGGCTGGGAGGCGATCCCTCGTATGTCAAATCGGTCGCCTCGATCATGCGCTTGCCGGGCAGCGTCAACACCAAGCCAGAGCGCGGTGGCGCGGTCGCGACCATCCTCGAACATCATCCGGATCGACGCTATCCGTTGGCGAAGTTCTTGTGGCTTGAGAAGCAATCGAGAGTTGCGCAGGGTCACACGGCAAGTGTCATCACACCGAATGGGAACGGACATCATCCGCTGCCCAGGCGCACTGAGGACTATCTGGTGTCTGGTGCGCCGCCACATCATCGAAATAACGAATTGTTCGCAGCTGCGTGCCAACTGCGCGATGCGGGCTATTCCGAAACAGACGCGGAAAGGCAGCTTGTGCCGCGCTATGTGGCAGATGGATGTCTTGAAGGCGAAGCGCGAAAGACGATCCAGAGCGCCAACAATCGTCCCCCGCGCGAGCCGATAGCGTCGCTCTCTGAAGGCATCACGGATGCGCGGGAGGGAGTCAAGAATCTTATCGCACAGTATGGGCGTATGAGTGAGTCGCAAACGCGACCCACTTCTGCGCAGCTAGGGGAGACCGTGCGTGCCTGCGCATCGCTTGATCCGGTCGCGTGGGCGGAGGTGCGGCATCAGCTTAAGGCAGTCTGTGGTGAAGGTGTTCGCATCGCTGACCTCGACCGCCAGTATCGCGAAGCGCGGCGGGAGCGCGACCGGGCATCGCTGCCGCAGGTGGAGAGTGCGGAGCGCTATGTCGAGCGCGAGGGTGCCATGGTCTATGAGCGGGAGACGGAGCGAGGTGTATCGCGGCAGTCGGTCGCCGACTGGACAGGGAGGGTGCTGGAGTGGAGGGTGCAGGTCGATGACGATGGGCAGGTCGAGCGCCAGATGCGCTTGCAGCTTACGCACCCGACCTACACCACGACGATTGACGCGCCAGATGAGCTGTTCGGCGATCCCAACGCGCTGGCGCGCTACATTGCGGGCAAGGCAGGCGGGGTATTTGCGCCGCGCGCAGGCATGAGCAAGCATCTCGCGCCCGCTATCCTGCGCTTGTCGGGGGATGCGCCGCGCCGTCAGACTTATCGCTTTGTCGGTTGGACGCAGATCGATAACTGTTGGGCATATGTCTCGCCAGGGGTGACCATTGGGGCGAATGGCGCTGTTGAGCAACCGCCGGAGGTCGCGCTGGAGAGTCGGCTGCGCGATTATGGACTGAAACCATCAATCTGGGAGCAGGGGGTCGCGGCACTGCGTTCAGCCGTTGCTGTGTTCCCACCGGAACACGCATCGGTGCTGATCGCTTTCGCCCTGTTCCCGCTGGTGCAGCGCTTCTTCCCGACTGCTGCGCCGAAGCCCGCGCTGCATCTGGTCGGCACCACAGGCAGCGGCAAGAGCGAGATCGCGGCGCTGATGACGAGCTTCTACGGTGAGTTCAGCCGTGACACGCCGCCGGCACAGTGGGGTGATACGGTCAACACAGTCGAGGCGCTGGGCTACACGCTGGCGGATGCGTTGTACTGGGTCGATGACTACAAGACCTGCTACGCCGACGAGCGGACATTCACCCGCTTCTTGCAAAGCTACTCACGCGGAATGGGACGCGGACGGCTGACGCGCGAGGCGAAGCTGCGCCAGGAGCGTCCGTGTCGCGGGCTGCTGCTTTCGACAGGCGAGACGACCCTCGAAGGTGAGGCATCGATCCTCTCGCGGATGCTCGTGTTAGAAGTGCCGCCGTGGGAGCGTCGCGATCCGGGTGGCAGGAAGCTTGCTGAAGCGGAGGCGCTCCGGCGACATCTCCCCGGCTTCACCGCAGCGTTCGTTCAGTGGCTCGCGATGCGCGCCGACAGTGGAGTGCTCGCCGAAGATCTCGCCACGCGCTATCCGCAGAACGCGCAGGGCTACACGGACAAGCTGCGAGCGAAGCTGGGGCGGCAGGCAAACACCGGGCGCATGGTCAATAACTGGGCGGTGCTGGTCTCCGTCTACCAGCTCGTGCATGAGTTCCTGCTCGAACGTGATGCTGACGACGCGCTGCCGCCCTGGCAGGACGCCATCGTCGAAACAGTGCGCGCGGTGCAGGGGGAGCGGGCAGGGCAGGTGTTCCTAGACAAGCTAACGCAGCTCGTCGCAAGCGGGCGGGTGACATTCGCCAGCAGCTTGCAGCAGCCCGAGGAGCCGCGACCTGGTGCGACCATTGTTGGCTATATGGATGAGAAGCATGTGTTGCTGCTGCCGGACATTGCATTTCAGGAGGTCGCGCGCGGCGGCGCGCTGAAGTTCAGTGCAGCGGACATAGGAAAGCAGCTCAAGGAGGATGGCTGGCTCATCCCCGGAGCGAGCAGCCTCACAGTTCAGCGCCGGGTGCGCGGTGTGCCAACGCGCTTCTGGCAGCTCAAAGCCGATTTCCTGACCTGTGACGACTGTGACGCTGTGACAGGATAGCGTATCAAGTACACTTATGAATTACTGTAGAAGAGACTGTTTCAGTTGTGACACTGTGACAGGCTCTTTCTTTTTGCGGTACAAGCTGTCACAGCCCGTCACAGGTGTCACAGTCACAGAATCTTTATCCGCACTTGTTGTGCAGAAAAATGTGGGGGTGTCTGCCAACACACACGATGCTCATTTTGCGTGCTGTGACGGTTGTGACAACGCGACGCTTACGCCGCTCCCGTTTGCTTCGCCTTATGATCCCAGTGGACTACAACAGCAAAGCGTGACCGCACCGCAAATGGGTTTCTTGGAACCTACGAGAACTCCAGACTATTGGATACATCAACGGTACTGTCATGTTGAAACCTCAGTCTGCACATTTCCTTGCGTCGGTGTTGCAGAGTCGTCTTTTGTGTGCATGGGGACGCCTGTGCGATACGCTGCCGACGCAATCGCGTGGGAAGCGACAGGTGAGGTGATGACGATGAACAATGCCAGCGCCAGTGCCTTGAGCGCGGTCTCCGGCATTGCGACCGCCGAAGCCGCCAACAAACCGACCAACCCGAGCGTAGCAACCTTTCCTGACGCATGGATCCGACAGTAAACATCCGGAAAACGGATCAAGCCGATAATGCCGATGATGGAGAAAAACAAGCCAAAGGCGAGCGCGCCCAACCCGAATACATCTGTGATCATCATGGCTCCTAAAACACCTTGCCTTCGGATAGATAGCGTGCAATAGCAATCGCGCCGACAAAGCTGAATGCCGCCAGGGCAATACCGATATCGATCAGCAGAACACTCCCCTGCACGATGCCCAGCACGACGATGATACCAATCAGCAGCGTCGTCAGCGTATCGACCGCCTGCAAGCGATCTGCCGGGGTAGGACCGACCCAAACGCGATAAGTCGTCGGCAGTAGCAACACAATAATCGCAACCAACGCGACCTGCGCGCCGGTTTGCAGAATTTCGCTCATCGACTCTCTCCCTCCAGAATCCTGCTGATCAGTGTTATGCGCCGAGCTTGATTGGCATCGGCGTTCTTTTCTGACAAGGGACGATCCAGGGTGTGAACCAGCATGGCGTCGTTCTCCTCAAAGTCCACAACCAGCTCACCCGGCGTAATGGTGATGTTATGCGCGCTCAACGCGGCAGAGATTTCTCGCTTCCGTACATCGCCCGTCGGCACGCGGATCAAGCCGGGGCGCAGACGCAAACGCGGTGCCAGCGCAATGCGCGCGACAAAGATGCTGGAGAGGAAGATGTCTCGAAAGAGAGTCACAATGTAGATGATCAGCGCGAACATCTGCCCTGGCAGCGTGCGAGCATTCAATCTCTCAGCGGGTGGACGTATCAGCAGCACGGCGAGCAGTCCGAGACTGTAACCAACCAGCAGCCCTCCCGGATTGAATTGGTCCGTCACGATCATCCAACCCAGTGCCAGCGGCAGCGCAAGCAATAGATAGTAAGCCATTGTCATCCTCCCAAAACTGCGCGAATGTAGATTTGCGGATCGCCGATCTGTGCTGCTGTCTGGGTCGCAAGGTCAATGAGCGGCGCGGCATAGATACCGAGGACGATGCAAAGCGCGATGAGCAGCGAGGGTGCCAGCAGGTTATCGCCAGTTGGCTTGGTTTTGGTGAATTCATCCGGCACCTTCTGGAAGATATGCTGCCAGGTGCGCATCATGTAGAGCAGCGTGATCATCCCCGCGCCCACTGCCAGCCCCAGGACCAGCCAACTTTCTGCGCCGATGCCGCCCTGCACCAGCGTCACCTTGCTGATAAAGCCGTTCAGCGGCGGGATGCCCGCCAAAGCCATCCCACCCAGGAAATAGAGTACGCTGATGTAGGGTAGCTTTTTGCCCAGCCCAGCGATCTCGGTCAGGCGCGCTGTCTTACCGATACTGCGACTGGAGATGCCACCCGTAATCATCAGCAGTGACGACTTGATGAACGAGTGGTTGACGGCATAGACCAATGCTGCTGCCAGCGCCAGCGGCGTCCCCCAGCCGATTGCGACCAGGATGAAACCAATCTGCCCAAAGGTGGAATATGCCAGCAGACGCTTGGCATCATACGTCCCCAGCGCGCCCAGACTGCCAAAGAAGATACCGATCACGCCCAGAATCACGAGAAGATCCTGGATCAGGTCCGCTTCCGCTGTGAACATTAGCGTGATCATGCGAATTAAGCCGTAGATACCGACTTTGACCACGACTGAAGACAGCACCGAATGGACAGGCGTCGGCGCGGTCGTATGGAAATCCGGCTGCCAGAAATGGAACGGGAAGACCGCGCTCTTGAGCAGGAAGGCGCACATCAGCATGACTGCCGCCGCCTGTGCCAGCAAGGGGCGTTCGCCGCTGGCGAGCAGCCGCGCGATATCGGCCATGGTAAGCGTACCGAAGGTAGCATAGAGAGCTGCGATACCGATCAATAGGAAGAGGGTGCCGAGCGAGCTGATGAGGAGATACTTGATCGCAGCCTCCAGTCCGAGCCGATTATCCGAGATTGCTACCAACGTAACCGACGCAATCACCATCAGTTCGATGAAGACAAACATTGTGAAGATATCGCCCGTAAACAGCGCGCCGAATAGCCCCGCCCCCATGCACAAAAAGAGGGGCATGAATGCCGGATAGGTGACAACTTTATCCTTGCAGCCGAGGGCATATAACACTCCTGCCGCGACAACGGTTGCAGACATGACGGCGAAGAGGGACGAGAGCATATCGGCGACCAGGACGATGCCAAATGGCGTGGGCCATCCGCCCAGGCGGTACAACTGCGGGCCGCTCTCCAGGTTTGCCAGCAATACACCAATGCTGCACAGCCAAGCCGCGACCGCACCAATCAGCCCTATCCCGTGCTGGAGTGTGCGATTGCGCGCCAATAACAGACCAAATGCCGCAGCAATGAGCGGCGAAAAGACCACACCGAGCACTAACGTATTCATGGGTCATCCTTGAAGTTTGTTAATGTCGTCGGTGTTAATGGAGCGGAAGCGACGCGACGCGACGGCGATGAACGAAGTCAGCAGTGCATACGAACCGAAACTGATGACGATGGCGGTCAAAATCAACGCCTGCACCAGCGGGTCGCTCGGCTGTCCGACGATCTGGTTCTGCTCATTCACATAAGGGGCGACCGTACCGTTGAACGCGCCGACGGCAAGCAGCAGAAAGTTGATCGCCGTAAACAGCACGTAAAAGCCCATCGCCGACTTGATGAGGTCACGCCGTAGGAGTAGGAAGACGCCGAAGGCAAACATGATACCCGTGGCAATGGCGAAAATGACGCTCATAGTTTTTCGACCTCCTGGGGATGGGTGATAGCTTCCATAATGGCGCTGATGCCACCGAAGACACTGATGAAAATGCCGAACTCAAAGAGCGTGGTCGAAGCGAGCTTGATGTCTGCGGGCAAATTCAGCGGCAGATAGGTAAAGGCGAAGAATTCGCGTCCAAACAGCAGCGGCAGCAGAGCATTCCCCATCGCCAGCGACAGCCCAACGCCGATGTAGACTGGTGGATGCAGCCAGCGAAGCTGCGTCTTTGCTGCTTCATAGCCAAAGATGATGTACCAGAGGGCAATGGCAAGCCCGGCGATCACACCCGCTGTAAAGCCATCACCAGGCGCGCTACCCGCATACAGAATGTGCGCTAGCGCCACTATCAGGGCAAACGGTAGCACCACCCGCGCAGCGAAGCGGTTGAGTGGGTCGGAAAAGGCAAAGGTGTAGACCGAAGGGGACGGTTCCTGCTGCACCGCCGTCGCGGCTTTGGCGGCGACAGACGTCGGCGACTCCTGATCGCGTTTGCGCAGAGGCAGGCGCAAATTGAGCGTTCTGCCAGGCTTGGTTGGTGCCAACAGCGTCAGGACGCCGAGCGCTGCCATCCCAAACACCGTGATCTCGATCAGCGTATCCATGCCCCGGAAATCGGTAATGATTGACGCCACTACATCATTGACCTGTGTCTGTGGCTGCGCATTTTCAACATACCAAAGGGCAACAGTTTGCGGCGTTGGACGACTGCTGACACCAGCAAGTGCGAACAACGCCACGCCGACACCGACGATGGCGGACAGCGCGACATCGCGCGCCAAAATCCATCGACTGCTTTTCTCTTCCCGCGCAATGACCGCTTCACGTTCCGGCGTACTGGTGCGCACTAGAATCATGATGATCAATACGGTTGCAATCGTCTCGACTAGAAATTGCACGAGTGCTACATCTGGCGCAGGTTCGAGTACGAAAATGCCGCCGATGCTATAGCCCGCCACCCCCAGTGCCAGTGCTGCCAGCAGATGCTGCCTGAATAGGATGGCGGCGAGGGTTGCGCCTAGGGCGATCAGAATGAGTACGCTTTTCAGCACTTCCGCCACACTGGTCAACTGGAGCGACAGGTTATTCCAATTGACGATGTTGGTTAGCCCAGCAGTAGACATCAATAGAATGACGGCGACCAGGATGACGAAAAGGTAATCGCGGATCCGCCCGTTTTGCGACTTGAGCAGGAACGCCGCTGACGCTTCGACCGCGCGCACCGCGCCGAGGTAAACCTGTGGACCCGTCATCAACGTCGGGAAGCGCCACGCCAGCCAGACGCGCCGGAGCAAGAAGAGCAGCACACCGACAGCCAGTGCGATCATGCTCAGCACGAAGGCGAGGTTGATGCCCTCTGGCGGAAAGAGATAAAGGCTGATCGGCTTGCCGACCGCAGGTTGTACAATGGGCGTGACCAGCGGGGCGATGCCGATGCCCAGCACGATGGACAAGATCGCCAGTGCCATCGGCCCCCAGACCATTGATGTGGCAGGTGCATGAAAATGCGGGGCGTGGTCGAGATGAGCATTATGACTGTCATCTGCCTTTGCGCTGCCCATGAAGACATCCCAGAACAAAATGAGCGCCATCGTCACGGTGAGTGCCGCGCTAACCACCACCACCACAGTTGCAATCAAGACGAATGGGGTATCGAGCGAGGCGTCGATAAGCAGCTCTTTGCCGACAAACCCAAACAGCGGTGGAACCCCCGCCATCGACAGAGTCGAGATGCCCGCGACTAACGCAAAACCGGGCATCTGTCGCCGCAGCCCGCCCAGCTTGTCGAGGTCTCGCGTTCCAGTTGCATGATCGACCGCTCCAACCACCAGGAAGAGCGCGCCTTTGTAGAGCGCGTGTGCCAGAATCACAACCATCGCCGCCTTAATGCCCATACTCTCTGGCAACCCGATCAACGCGACCAGCGCACCAAGCTGGCTGATGGTCGAAAAGGCGAGGCACCCTTTGAGATCGCGCTGACGCAAAGCGAGCAGTGCGCCCAGCAGCATGGTGAACAGCCCGAAACCAGGCAGAATTGTCGTCCAGAACGCAGTATCGCCCAGGACCGGTGCGAAACGTGCGAGTAGATAGATGCCCGCCTTCACCATCGTCGCGGAGTGCAGGAACGCGCTAGCGGGTGTTGGTGCAGTCATTGCCTGAGGCAGCCAGAAGTGGAATGGGAACTGTGCGCTCTTGCTGAATGCACCAATAACAAGCAGGAGAGCAATAGCGTTGTACCATGCGTGATCGCGCAGAGTATCCCCGCTCACGAGGATGCTGGACAGATCGCTTGTCCCGCTCGCCGCGCTCATCAGCAGCAGCCCAACCAGCAGCGCCAGACCACCGCCGCCTGTGATCATCAGTGCTTGCAGCGCTCCGTGACGCGCAGCGGAGTCCTTGCCCTTGAAGCCGATGAGCAGGAAGGAGATGATACTTGTGCCTTCCCAGGCGACGAAAAGCGTGAGTACATTGCCCGCGCTTACTAGCGCCAGCATCGCCCCTGTGAACGCCATCAGGAGCGCCAGAAAACGCCCGGATTCTTCTCCATCCTCAAAGTAATAGCCTGCATACAGACCAATTGCCGCTCCTAACCCTGTCACAAGCAGGACGAATAAGAGCGATAAGCCATCTATATAGAGTGAAAGCTCCAAATCCAACTGCGGCACCCACTCGACCGTGAGCGCTGCGTAGCCTTGCTGAGTAATCGTCGTAAGCTGCCCCAGCGCCAAAACAAAGCATATGCTGAGAACGCCCGCGACAAGCCAGCCTTGAAAAGCGGGACTGCTGCGCTGACGGAGCAGCGTCATGGCAAGCGCCAGGATAAATGGAAGAATGATGACTACGATCCATAACATAGGCATGATATCCTTGTGAATGCGATAACAATGTGGACAGCATAGAAAAACACATTTTTCGTCAGTGGAGCTTGTCGCTCCGAGTGAAGGAGCGAAGATGAGCAGAAGGCGGAATCCGCCGGAGGTTTAGCGACGTCTGGGCAGACGATTATCGTCCACGAGCGAGCAGCCCGTGTGTGCGTCGATCAGCAGATGCCAAAAGATCAAGGAGGAAGTAGTGTTTTTTGTTGAGGGGACAGCGCAAGAGTCATGCTCAGACATGCATACACCCTGCTGCATCGAATGCAGCTGATTAATGAGCATATCACGCTGAACTGCCAACGCCATAAAAACCCAAACCCTGAGGCTATAGCCGATGCGTGAAGTATATACATGATTGCCCCTATTGGCTACCAAAAGCTCACCGAACTACCCGGCCAAAAAGCCGAGCGGACAACTCTCAACGACAAGCAGCCGACCTCACCGGGTCGGCTGTGCTGAGTTGATCGAGCGGCGCGTTGTAGAGCATCTCAACCAGGTAGCCATGCCCGCGCCACGTCCCGATGCGCCGTCTCGTGCATGGCGCGACGAGTACCGCGCAGGCAATCACGCGCCCGCGCTCTATCTGCTGAACAAGCACGAGAAGAACGCATGGCTTGCTCAGGCGCTGCGCGACCAGCTCGACGGCAGTCGTTCCTACACCGACATTGCTCGCGACACTGAGCGAACTTACGACGCGGTCTGCCACTACATGAAGCGCGCGGCACGGCTGCTCTCTGCGGCGTATGCGTGAGCGCTGATCGTCCTGGCTGGGGACGTGAACTCCAGCCAGTTCAGTTTGTAGCTCTCACAATCTGCCCCACGCGCGTCCTCTGCTCCGACCTGCTGCGCACGCGCGAAACCGCAGCAATCCTGGGCTATGATGCGCCCATTCTGGAACCGCGTCTGCGTGAAGCCGATCTTGGCGATTGGACAGGGCAGTTCGTGGCAAACATCATGCTGCATTCATCTGATCAGTATGTCGCCTGGCGGCATGGGCAGTATACGCCCCCTAACGGCGAGTCGTGGCAGAAGTTGTGTCAGCGCGTGCATGCCGTACTGGCAGGGCTATCCGATTGCGGCGAAACAATCCTTGTCGTGACTCATGGTGGTCCCATCCGCGCCGCCTGCGCAGAGTTTCTCGGCTTGCAGCCACAGAATATCCTGCCTGTGCGCTCGGCGAGCATCACCATCATCGAATTCAAGGATCACGCGCGGTTGGGCGTCTACAATCTTCGCCCCGATGATGTGGAGTTCAAGCGGACGGATTGAAGGGTTATTCATCCGTCAAACATTATTGCCGCGAATGCCGCGCGGCTGGATGGGCAGACGCGCCTCATACAGATGCGAGACATCGGCGATGCTCAAGGCGCGGGGTACTGCCCATTCTTTGCTGCGTTCCTCGAAGAGATAGGTGCTGACCGCGCTTGGCGCATGCCAGAAACCGCTCCATACGACGGGCGGCGGGATATGCAGCAGCATCGCCAGCCAGAGCAGCGCCGACCCATTGTGACAAAAGCAGGCGATCCGCTTCTGGTTGGCGCTAAGTATTCGGTAGCGATTGCCGTCGCGCCCATAGCCATGCTCTTCAAGCAGCGCGTCGGCACCGGCTACGAAGGTCTCGTAGTCGGCGGCGTATTTCGTCTCTGTGAGCGGCGATGCCGTGCTCCACGTCTCCCAGGCATGAAAGGCAGGGTTGCCGCGCAAGATTTCTCCCGGAATATCCCAGACAGGCATCTTTCCGCCATCCGCCGGGTCGATCTCGTAATCAAACCATGAAGGTTCCATCAGCCAATCGAGCGTTGTGATCGGCAACTTGAGCAGGTCTGCCGTATATTGCGCCGTCATCTGCGCGCGGGGCAGCGGGGATGCATACAGTGCATCCAGCCCATGCGCTGCCAGACGACGCGCCAAAGCCTGCGCTTCCAGCCTGCCGGCATTTGTTAAGGAATGATTCGGATAATCGGGGTCAGCGTGACGGATAACATAGAGTCGCATGAGGTTTCAGTCCTTCAGGATGAGGCAGAACGGGTCAACTGGCGCTAATTTCTTGACATGCTCTTAACATTGGCTTAAACTTTTATTTAACAATTCGCCCTGGAGATTTGTCAATGGGCTGGCTCGGTTTCGCGACAATCCTCATCCTGACCTTTGCATTCGGCTATCTCAACGGCTTGAATGGTGCCGGCAGCATCCTGGCGACGGTTGTCTCGTCACGCGCGTTCACCCCAAGGATAGCACTGGCGCTCACCATCGTCTGCCTCTGCGTGGGTCCGTTTGTGTTTGGGCTGGCGGTCGCGGGCACGATCAGCGTCGATCTGGTGCGCTGGTATGCGGTGACCACCCCGGTAATCATCGCGGCGCTGGCAGGAGCGGTCGGCTGGATTGGGCTGGCGGCGTGGCTCAAAATTCCATGCAGCACTACCCAGGCGTTCGTCGGCAGTCTCGTCGGCGCGGTGTGGGCGGGCTTCGGCGCACAGGCGATCATCGGCGATGGCATCGTCAAATCGCTGGCGGCTCTGCTGCTCTCGCCCGTGCTGGGCATCATCGCTGGATACCTGATCGTCAAGTTCACTTATTTCGCCTCGGCATCAGCGACACCGCGCATCAATCGCATCTTCAAAGGCGCGCAAATTCCTGTCAGCCTGCTGGTAGCGCTGTCCTTCGGCTCCAACGATGGGCAGAAGCTGATGGGCATCCTGGCACTCGGACTCGCAGCAACCAGCGGCAGCGCGTTTACGGTGCCTTACTGGGCAGCAGCGTTCAGTGGTGTTGCAATGGCGCTTGGCACACTTGCCGGCAGCAAGCGCGTTAGCCGCACACTCGGCAGCCAGTTGTGCAGCGTCCAGCCCATTCATGGCTTTGGCGCGCAAGCTGCCTCCGGCATTGTACTGCTGAGTGCCTCGCTTTTTGGCAGCCCGGTCAGCTCCTCGCAGGTCATCTCATCGGCAATCGTCGGCGCGGGCACGGCAGAACGACTGCACAAGATACGATGGGGGGTCTTCCGGCAAATCCTCAGTGCATGGCTGCTCACACTCCCCCTCTCGGCGCTCGTCGGTGCGCTCGTCTATCTGTTGGTGTCCGGGTTGTACTGATGAAGCTGGCGTTGCCTTTTGCCTGGGGACAGCCGCGCAAACACCGCATCGATCCGTTGGTGCGTGCACTGCTGCAACAGACAGAGCAGTTGATGCATGGCGCACAGGCGGTTAATGTCTTTATGGACGTGCCGACGAAAGAACATGCACTGCGCGTCTACACCATCGAAAAGACGGCGGACGAAGTACGTCGTCTGTTGATCGTGAAGCTCAAGAAGTCATTTATCACGCCCATTGACCGCGAAGACCTCTTCAGCCTGTCACGAGCCATCGACGATGTGCTGGATTATCTCTTCTCGCTAGTGCGTGAGATGTATCTGCTGCAAGTGCCGCCCAACGCCTACCTTAAAGCAATGGCGAAAGTCCTGATGCAGTGTGCAAGTGAACTGCACCAATCCATCCGTCATATCGAGCATCATACCGACCTGGTAATTCAGCACTCCATGCAGGTACGCCGCCTGGAAAACCGGATGGACACCCTCTATATCACGGCATTTCGCGACCTGTTCCAACACGTCGGCACGCCGGAGGAGATGGTGAACGTACTCAAGCTGCGCGAAATCTATCGACATATGATCCACGCCGTGAACAGCGCGGAACTCGCCGCGAATCTGATCAACGACGTGTTGGTGAAGTTGCGTTAATCAATGGTGCGGGATCGTATGTGACGCTACAATCTTCGCAGACTTTAAGAGGAGGTTAAATTGAAGAAGCTTACGGTAATGTTGATCGTGTTCGTGATGGTGATTTTTGTGCTGCCGCTGGCGGCGCAGGATCAGACGCTGACTGTGCTCTGCACGCCGCAGGAAGATTGGTGCGTCGCCATGACGCAGGCATTCCAGGAAGAAACGGGTATAGAGACCAGCTATGTCCGCCTGTCTTCGGGCGAGGCTTTGGCGCGCATCCGCGCAACAGCGGATAACCCCGAGTTCTCCGTCTGGTGGGGCGGACCCGCCGATGCCTTCATCGCTGCCACCGAGGAAGGACTGCTCGAATCCTACGAATCACCCAATGCCGAGATGATTTACGAAGAGTATCGTGGCTCTGGTACATGGACAGGGGTATATGTCGGCGCACTCGGCTTCTGCTCGAATATCGAGCTGCTGGAAGAGCTGGGCGTCGAAGCGCCAACATCCTGGGATGACCTGCTCGACCCGGCACTTGCCGGCAACGTCGCGATGGCGCACCCTGCCACCTCCGGCACCGCCTTCACCGCCTTTTGGACTGAAGTGACACTCCAGGCGGATGCGTTGGAAGAAGCAGAGGCAGGCACAGGCTACGACGAGGATGGCGCGCCGACCCAGGCGGCAATCGACAATGCCTTTGAATACTTCGCCGCGCTACATCAGAACATTCTTCAGTACACGCGCTCCGGGTCCGCGCCGGGTCGCCTGGCGGGGGGTGGCGAAGTCGCAGTGGCGATCATCTTCTCGCATGACTGCGTGAAGCTCCAGCTCGAAGGCTTCCAGGATGTCGTCGTCAATACCTTCCCTGAAGAAGGTACTGGCTACGAAATTGGTGGTATGGCGATCATCGCTAATGCGCCCGAGATGGATGCCGCGAAGATGTGGTATGACTGGGCGTTAACGGCGGACGCGCAGGCGATTGCCGCGACGGTCAATTCGCTGCAGCTGCCCACCAATCCAGAAACCCCGATTTCCGAACTGTCGGTCAATCTGGATGAGGTCAATCTCGTCGAATACAACTTTGCAGCGGCAGGAGCAAGCCGTACCGAACTGGTCGCACGCTTCGACAGCGAGATCGCACCGGAGCCGGCTGAATAAGTTTGCATCACAGGTTTTGGGGACGTTCATCACAGAACGTCCCTTTTTTGACAGGATGTTTTCATTGTTTACTTTACAACGAACCCTTAAGGACTTCCGCCGAACCTTCGGCGACCCGGTGCTGGCGCTGGGGTTGCTGGTTGCCGTGCTGTTCGTCTTCTTCACCATCCTACTGCCGATCTTCTCGATGATCAGCGCGGGCGTCTCTGGCGACGGCTTGACCAGTCTGCAACGCTTCATCACCGACCCGGTTTATCTGAACATCATCCGCAACACGATTGTCATGGGCTTGACGGTCGCTCTGGGCGGTACGCTGCTCGGCTTTCTCTTCGCCTATGTGCAGGTCAAGGTCAAAGCGCCGTTTAAACGCTTCATCCACATCGTCGCGCTCATCCCGATCATCTCGCCGCCATTCGCGCTTGCCAGTGCCATCATCATCCTGTTCGGGCGCAGCGGCTTGATCACGAAGGGTATCTTCGATACGCGCTGTCTGTGGGGCGAAGGGCGCGGCTGTAACGACATCTACGGGTTGGATGGCTTGACACTTGTCCTCTCGCTCTCGCTCTTCACGGTCGCCTACATGAACCTTAAAGGCATGCTCGAAGCGCTCGACCCCGCGCTGGACGAAGCGGCGACTAACCTTGGCGGCAGCAAATGGCACATCTTCCGCACGGTCACCGTGCCGATGCTCGTGCCGGGGCTGGCGGGGTCGTTCCTGCTGCTGTTCGTGGAAGCAATCGCCGATCTCGGCAATCCACTCGTGCTGGGCGGGAATTATGAGGTGTTGGCGACGCGCATTTACATCTCCATCGTCGGCTTGTTCGATACCAACGCGGCGGCGGCGCTGTCGGTCGTCCTGCTCGTCCCGTCGCTGACGGTCTTCATGGTGCAGCGCTACTGGATCAACCGGGCGTCAGTCGTCTCAGTCACGGGCAAGCCGACTGGCAAGCCGCAGCAGATCGAGCACCCGGTCGTGCGCTGGGTCTTGTGGGGGATCGTCATGGCGTTCTGCCTGCTGATCGTCACCATTTACGGCACAATCTTCGTCGGCGCGTTCACGGAAGTGCTGGGCGTCAATAACGCCTTCACATTGTCTCACTTCGATTTCGTCATCAACGGCTATGGCGCGGAGGCGATGACCGATACCACATTGCTTTCCGCTATCGCCACACCAATCGCCGGGCTAATGGGCATCTTCATCGCTTTTCTCGTTGTGCGCAAACCGTTCCCAGGGCGCGGCGCGCTCGACTTTGCTACGATGCTCGGCATCGCGCTGCCGGGTACAATCTTGGGTATTGGCTACCTGATCGTCTTCAACAATCCCATCGAACTGACCATTCCCATCGGCGAGACGCCGCTCGTCATCCCGATCATCCCCAAGCTGACGGGAGGTCGCGCACTGCTGGGTGGCGCGCTGGCGATCATCCTGGTCTACATTGTGCGCAGCGTTCCGGCTGCGCTGCGCTCCGGTGTCTCGCTGCTCTCGCAGATCGACCCAGCAATTGAGGAAGCATCGACCAGCCTGGGAGCGAACAACGCGCAGACTTTCCGGCGCATCACCCTGCCGCTGATTCGCCCGGCGTTTCTATCGGGACTGATGTATGCTTTCGCACGCTCGATGACCACCATTTCCGCCATCGTCTTCCTGACGACGCCGCAGACGCGCATCATGACCGCGCAAATCCTCAACGAAGTCGAGAACGGACGTTTTGGCAATGCCTTCGCCTACTGCGTCATTCTCATCATAATCGTGCTCATCTCGATTGCGATACTGACATTTCTGGTCGGCGGATCAAGTGCGGCGACACGCGGCTTACAAGGGGGACGCTAGATGAACGACATGACGAGCCTGCGCCTGGAGTCCGTCGTCAAGAAGTTTCCGCAGCGCGAGGGGAGCGGCGAGTTTACCGCTGTCGATAACGTTTCGCTGGACATCCGCAAAGGGGAGTTTATCACGCTGCTCGGACCGTCGGGCTGCGGCAAGACGACGACACTTCGCCTGATCGCGGGCTTTGAATCGCCCACATCTGGCAGGATTAACCTGGGCGGCAGGGATATCACCATGCAGCCGCCCAACAAGCGCGATATGACTATGGTTTTCCAGAGTTACGCCCTTTTTCCACATATGAGCGTGTTTGATAATGTCGCCTATGGACTGCATCTCAAGCGGCTTTCGCGCAGCGATATTGACAAGAAGGTGCGCGCCACGCTCGACCTGATGGGCCTCGGCGCGCTCGCCACACGCCGCCCCAATCAGCTCTCCGGCGGGCAGCAGCAGCGTGTGGCATTGGCGCGCGCGCTGGTGATGGAGCCGCAGGTGCTGCTCTTCGACGAGCCGCTCTCCAACCTGGATGCCAAACTGCGCGTACAGATGCGCGGCGAGATCCATCGCTTGCAGCGCCGCCTGAACATCACGAGCGTTTACGTCACGCATGACCAGGATGAGGCGATGGCGCTATCCGACCGCATTGTGGTCATGAACGCAGGGAAGATCGAACAGATGGGAAAGCCGGAAGACATCTACCGCTATCCAGCGACGCGCTTCGTCGCCGATTTTATCGGTAGGGCGAACTTCCTGGACACAAAGATCCAGGCGATTGACGACAACTGCGCAGTCGTCAGCGCCTTCGGGCAGACCTTCCGCGTTCCGTTGCAGCAGACGCCATTCAGCGTAGGTGAACACGCCACTTTGATGATGCGCCCAGAGGCAATTCGCCTGGCGCATGACCCCAGCGCTAAGCAGGTTCGTATCGAAAGTGCCATGTACCTGGGGACAGAAGTCGAATACATGGTGATGGTCGATGACCAGCTCTGGTCGGTCGCGGATACCGATCCGCGTACAGGGCGCGCGTTCGACGAAGGGGCGACGGCGGGCATGACGATCCTCGAATCGTCGCTGCATCTGCTCAAGGCATCGCACTAGCGGCTCGACACGTTAAGGCGAACTGCGAAGCGGTGAAATGCTGGTTACTGCATCATTCGCGCACAACCTGCCCGACCCGCGTCCAGTGGATGCCCAGTGCCGCGCCAATCGCGCGATAGCTCATGCCCTGCTCCATCATGGCAAGGATCGCCGCGCGGAGCTGTGCTTTGTCGGGGATGCGGGTGCGAGTCTTGGTTGATTCCGGAAGAGGGATGGCGAAGCGATGCATATGCCTAGTTAACGGAACTGAGACCCTCAGGTCCAAATTTCCATAACCAGCTATAACCAGATCATCTGGGAACGTGTAGTAATGCGTTCCCGTTTTCTCTTTAATCACAATCTTTGCCTCGCGCTTGCGCAGATCGTAGCGCTGCTAGAGATGTGTCGCGGACCCCATCCGCTCAATCGAATCCAGGATGGCATCTTATCAATCGCTCATGCGCCACTCCATCAGAACATCTAATCTAATCTATACTGGCGTCGCCATTCCGGGTCAACCATCGTTGGGTCATAGTCCAGCGACAGCTTACTGGCTAGAAAGTCTTGCTCCGATCCTGACACCCCGGATGAAGTTGCCCAGGCGGCACTCTTTCTTGCCTCACCCGCTGCTTCGTCGTCACGGGTTCTGCACTGTTTGTCGACGGTGGATTCATGATCAAACGCTGATATCCGATTATGCAAACAGAGTGCCGCATGGCAAAGTGTTCTCGAAGAACATCAGGAATTCATTCTGCCACGACCGGATTGGACAGCGTGCCGACGCCTTCGATGCTCACGCTTACCGTTTCGCCAGGGCGCAGATAGCGCTGCGGCTTGCGCGCCATGCCGACGCCCGGCGGCGTCCCTGTCGAGACGACATCGCCCGGCTCCAGCGTCATCACCTCGCTCAACGCCTCGACCAGCTGCGGGATGCCGAAAATCAGCTCGTTGGTGTTCGAGTCTTGCAGCGTTTCGCCGTTGACGGTCAGGCTGATGCGCAGATTGCCCGCGTTGGGCACTTCGTCGCGGGTGACGAGGGCGGGACCCATCGGCGCGAAGGTGTCGAAGGTCTTGCCCATCGTCCACTGGCTGATGCGTGTCTGGTAGTCGCGCGCGCTCACGTCGTTGACCGGCAGGTAGCCCGCGACATACTCCAGTGCATCCGCCGCCTTGACATAGCGCGCACGCTTGCCGATGACGAAGCCCAGCTCGGCCTCGTAATCGACCTGGTCGGTCACGCGCGGCAGCACGATATTGTCGCCGTGCGCGATCACGGTGTTGGCATATTTCGAAAACACGATGGGATACTGCGGGATGGGCTGCCCGGTCTCCCTGGCGTGGTCGCGGTAGTTCAAGCCGATGCAGATGATCTTGCCGGGACGCGGGATAGGTGGCAGCAGCCGGACATCCGCAAGCGCCACTGTAGTCGCAGTCGATGCCGCCTGCTGCGCCCTCGTCAGCAGCCCATCGCCGCCCGCCAGCAGCGCGATCATGTCATCTGGCAGTGACGGGTCAGCTGCAGGCAGATCGACCACGCGCTCCTGCCCGTCGCGGGTGACGAGTGCGCCGATGCGTGTCTTGCCCTGGTGGGTGAAGGTAACAAGCTTCATGATGGAACTCCTATGGTAGATTCACAAGCCAGAGCACTGGCTGCTCGACGTACTGTTTGACTATCTGGAGAAAGCGCGCGGCGGATTCGACATCAACGCTTTGGGAGTCGCACGTCAGACTGAGGGACATCATCTGTCGAATCGCCACTCGCTCCTTCTCTGCGTCGATCACGATCTGTTTGGCGATGACACGCCCGATGCCCAGGATGGCGGATTGCGAGACGCTCATCGCTGGCGTGAAGGCGTCGATCTCATACATCCCTAAATTCATGATGGTGAATGTGCCATCCTCCAGGCGTGCGTGAAGCAGCGGAGTCACTTTCAGCGCTTCGGTGACCAGTTTCGCCAGCAGATCGTCAAAAGTTGGCGCGGGCTGCCGACCGTTTCGCCAGGCTGCCTGTATGCGATCATGCAGACTGACGAGTTCGGTCGCGTCCGCCTCGGTGGTCAGGCTGATCGACGTGCTCGGCTGCGTGCTGACGGCGATGCCCTCGATGAGGGTCTCGCGCGTCTGCGCAACAGGCATCTCCGTTAACCCTGACCTCACCCCCTTGCTCTCCCTCTCCGTATACGGAGAGGGGGTTGGGGGGTGAGGTTCTTGGCTTGTTGCCAGCGCTGCCGCGCGCACATCGCGCTCGACGATGCGCCCCGTGCGCCCACTGCCCCGGAGCGCCACCCAATCGACGCCCAGCTCGGCGGCGACGCGACGCGCGCGCGGGCTGATCGTCGGCAGGTCGCCCTGTAACGCGGTCTGTAGGGACGACGCATGCGTCGTCCGTGTCAGGTCTATTTCACCCTGCCTCGTCCCTGCGAGCGCGGCGAATTCGGGCGCGGCATGTCGAGACCCTACGGGCATGGTGGATGCCGTCTCGAAAGGCGGCGCTTCGCCCGGCTGGACGATGTACGCCAGCAGCGCGCCGACGGGCAGCGCGTTGCCCACCGCATCGCTGTCGGGTGGGATGCGGAGGATGCCCGCCTCGAACGACTCGACCTCGTTGAGCGCCTTATCGCTTTCGACCGTGAAGAGGATGTCGCCGGGTTGTACCACGTCGCCATCCTGCTTGATCCACTCGACCAGGATGCCTTCTTCCATCGTCCAGCCGAGCTTGGGCATCACGATTTCGACAGCCATCTCTATTCCTCACTCCGCCAGCAGATCGCGGATTGCTTGCAAGACCTGCGTCGGGTTCGGGATGACCGCTGCTTCCAGCGGGGGGCTGTAGGGCGTGGGCGTGTAGACGCCATTCAAGCGCATAATCGGCGCGTCGAGATCGTCAAACCCCTGTGCTACCACCTGCGCCGCAATCTCCGCGCCAATGCCGCACGGTTGAAATGTCTCATCCATGATCAGCAGTCGTCCGGTCTTGTGGACGGAGGCGAGGATGGTTGGGATGTCGAGCGGTGCCAGCGTGCGCGGGTCGATCACCTCGATAGCGATCCCTTCCGCCGCCAGCGCATCGCACGCTTCGAGCGCCTTGCGCACCATCGAGCCGACCGCGACGACCGTCGCCGCCGACCCTTCTCGCACGACCGCCGCCTGACCGAAGGGGATGAAATACTCTTCTTCCGGCACCTGCGCCTTGCTGTTCAGCAGTGACTTGTGCTCCAGGAAAATCACCGGGTCGTCGCCGCGCAGCGCCGTCTTGAACAAGCCTTTGGCGTCATAGGCGTTGGTGGGCACGACGACGCGGAAACCGGGAATGTTGACGAACATCGGGAAGTAGGAGCCGGAGTGATGTGTCGCGGATGCGCCGGTGATGCCAATGCTGCCGCGTAGGATCAGCGGCATCTTCAGCCGTCCGCTGCTCATGTACTGGATCTTGGCGACCTGGTTGATCAACTCGCCCATCGCATCGAGGATGAAATCGACGAACATGAAATCGACGATGGGGCGCGTCCCGGTCATCGCCGCGCCCGTGCACATGCCAATGAACCCCCGCTCGACAATCGGCGTATCGCGCAGGCGCATCGGTCCATACAGGTCGTACAGCCCGCTCGTGGTGTTGAAGTTGCCGCCGCGCTGCCCGATGCCCTCGCCGACGACGAAGATCGACGGGTCACGCGCCATCTCTTCAGTGAGCGCCTCGCGGGCAGCAGCGGTAAAGGTCAGTTCACGCATCATCACTCGTCACCCATCACTATAAACATGCTCCGCCACGGTCGCCGGGTCGGGATAGGGGCTGGACTTGGCAAACTCGAAGCTCTCCTCGACCATCGCCACCACCTCGCGCTCGATCTGCGCGAACTCGTCCTCGGACGCGATCCCCTCGCTCACAAGATGTGCCCGATAGGTCGTGATCGGGTCGCGCGCCTTCCAGGCATCAAGCTCTTCTTGCGTGCGATATGTCCCCAGGCTCGGCATGCCCTCGGCGTGCGCGCGTGTGCGATACGTCTTGCAATCGAGGAAGGTCGGACCTTCGCCCGCCCGCGCCCGGCGTATGCCTTCGCCCGCCGCCGCGTAGACCGCCAGCACGTCGTTGCCATCGACCGAGACGGCGTTCATGCCGTAGGTGCTGGCGCGTTCCGCCATGTCGGTGTTGCGCGTGGCATAGGAAAACGGGACTTCAGTGGCGTAGAGGTTGTTCTCGCAGACGAAGATGACGGGCAAGTCCCAGATCGCCGCCAGGTTCAGCCCCTCGTGAAACGCGCCATTGTTGCTCGCGCCGTCGCCGAAGAACGCCACGCCAACCGTGCCCTTATTAAGCAGGCGTGCGCTGTAGCCCGCGCCTGTCGCCTGCAGAATGCACGGACCGACGATGCCGCTCGTGCCCATCATGCCGACTTCCGGCGCAAAGAGGTGCATGCTTCCGCCCCGCCCGCGCGAACAGCCCGTGACGCGCCCGAACAGCTCCGCCATCACCTCACGCGGCGGAACGCCTTTGGCGAGCGCGTGCCCATGTCCGCGATGCGTGCTGAAGACGGCGTCATCGTGTGTCAGGTGCGCGCAGACGCCGGTCGCAATCGCTTCCTGTCCCACGTAGGTGTGGCACGCACCGGGGATCATCCCCGCCTGATGCGCTTTGGCGAGATGCTCCTCAGTGCGTCGGATTTCGAGCATCTGGCGGTAAAGGGCGAGATAATTCATATTCTTTGATTCTCCATAAAGCGCGCCAGCTTCGTGCGGAAACCGGGGCGATCCAGCACGGCGCGGTTGATCGCGTTATCCGGCACTTCGCCGCGCGCCGCTTGCAGGATGCCGCGTGAGACCTGCTCGCCTCCGGCTTTCCACACGTCAGCAGTGGCGGGCGCGAAGTGCGGCGTCAGCAGCACATTGTCGAGCGCCGTCAGCGGGTCGTCGGCAGGAAGCGGCTCGACCTCATAAACATCCAGCCCCGCCCCGGCGATACGCCGCTCGCGCAGCACCTCCACCAGCGCCGCCTGATCGACCAGCGCGCCACGCGCGACATTGACGAAATAAGCGCTCGGCTTCATCAGCGCCAGGTGTTCGGCGCGGATCATGTGGTACTTTTCCGGTGTCAGACTGGCGTGGAGGCTCACAATGTCTGACTCGCGCATGACCGCTTCCAGCGTCGTCAGTTCGACGCCAAGCGCATCCGCCTGCGCGGGGTCGGCGTGCGGCGAATAGGCGATCAGGCGCATCCCGAAGGGCGCGACCAGCCGCGCCAGTTCGCGCCCGCTTGCACCCAAGCCGATGATGCCGAGCGTCTTGCCTTCGATCTCCATGCCCATCACCTGCGGCTGCAAATCCCAGCGCCCCTCGCGCGTGATGCGGTCGGACGCCATCAGCTTCTTCGCCAGCGCCAGCATGAACATCAGCGCGGTCGAGGCGGTCGAATGGTTGAGCACATTCGGCAGGTTGAACAGCAGCACATCGTTATCCGTACACGCCTGCACGTCGATCTTGTCGTAGCCCGCGCCCGCCCGCGCGATCACCGTCAGGTCGCCCGCGCCCTCGGCAAAGGCGCTCGCCCGCACATACGGGCGCAGCACGATCAGTCCATCTATCTGCCGGATATGCGCTGCTTCCACTTCCATCGAATACAGGTGATCCCAGTAACCCGGATCGTTCGCTTTCGGCATATGGTCGGCGATGTAGTGATGCGCGATGAATGGGCACGCTTCAATCGCGCCGAAGCCGATATCGCCATAGGCGCTGTTGCCCTGTGCGTCGCAGTAATCGCCTGTGATGGCGAGCCGGAACGTCCGCATCGTCACCCCTCAACCTTTCGACGCCGTGCGCGACTGGCTGATGTCCGAGACTTCGATGTGGACATCAGAGCGCGACAAGACTTCTTCGCGCAGCGCGGTACCCAAGCCCGGTCGTTCGGGCAGCGAGAGCATTCCGTCGCTGATCGGGATGCTCTCGGTCATCACCTCGTTGTACCAGCCGTCGTAATAGGCACGCACCGTCTCCATGATCATGGCGTTGGGGATGTGCAGCATCAGATGCGCCGCCGACCACAGCGCGACGGGTCCGATGGTGTCATGGCTGGTGATCGGCAGGTAGTAGGTATCCGCCAGGGAACAGATCTTGCGCGTCTCACTGATGCCGCCCGTCCATGCCATGTCCGGCATGATGATGTCGGCGGCGTTCTGCTCGACCACCGCCCGGAAGCCAAAGCGCGTGAACAGCCGCTCGCTCACACAGAGGGGGATGGTTGTTTCGTGCTTGAGACGGGCGTAGCTTTCCGGGTTATCCGGCGGGATGATCTCTTCCAGCCAGAGGATGTCGTACGGTTCGAGCGCGCGGGCGATCTTGGTTGCTTCCGGCAGATTCCAGCGTGCATGTCCCTCGATAGCGATCTCCATCCGGTCGCCGACCGCGCGGCGGATGTCCTGAACATAGGACAGCCCCTTCTTGATCTGCTCGCGAGTGATGAAGTGCGTCACGGGGCCGACCGCTTCCACTCCCGCGCGCCGCCCGACCGGACCGCCAAGCGAGACACCGAACTGATCGAAGGGCCAGATCTTCATCGCCTTGATGCCGGACGCCAGCAGCTCCTCCGCCAGCGCTCCGGTCTGCTCCTGCTCGCGCCAGCGATGGAAGTCCTGGTGCTTTCCGTGCGAGACGCAGGTGTTGTAGATGGCGATCCGGTCGCGGTTGCGCCCGCCCAGCAGCGCATAGATCGGCTGCCCGGTGTGCTGCCCCAGAATGTCCCACAGCGCCACATCGACCGCGCTGATGGCGCGCATTTCGCTGCCCGCGAATCCGAAGAAATTGACCGTGCCCATCATGTTCGCCCAATGATTCTCGATGTCGAGCGGGCTGCGACCGAGCAGGATCGGCGCGAAAACATCATGAATCATGGCGGCGATGGCGCGCGGGACGTAAAAGGTCTCGCCCAAGCCGATCAATCCATCGTCGGTGTGGATGCGCACCCAGGTTGTATTGGGCTGGTCGTCGATCCAGATCGTTTCCAGGCGTGTGATTTTCATTTTCTTTGTCCCAGGCGCTTTTCCCAGCCTTCTTCGTAGATGTTCAGGAAGGCGTTCACGTCGTAAGGATGCGCAGCCGCCACCTCCAGATTGAGGTCGATACCCAGCCCTGGCGCATCCGGGAAGGAGAGATGTCCATTTTCAGGGTTGATCGTCGGCGTCCACGTCACAAGTTCCTGCTGCGTCCAGGGTTCGTTGAAGGGATCGAAGTATTCCTGGATCAGATAGTTCGGGATGCACGCCGCGAGCTGCAAGCAGACCGCTGTTGCGACAGGTCCGCCGCTCTGATGTGGCGCGATCCATGCACCGTTCGCCTCGGCGATGTGCGCGACGGCGAGCGTGTTGCGGATGCCGCCGAGCGACATTGGCTCCGGCTGCCAGATGCTGATGCCACCCGCCAGCGAAAGTGTGTAAAACCTGCCGACCTTGTCGAACTGCTCGCCCGTCGCCACTCGGATCGGGCTTTGCAGGGCGACCTCGTTGGAGAGGCGCTCCTGCTCGGCAGAGGTTGGTTCCTCCCACCAGAAGAGATCGAGGTCTTTCATGACATTCGCCACACGCACTGCCTCGGCAGGCGTGAAGCGGCAGTGAACGTCGATCAGGATCTTGAGTTCAGATCCGAAACGACCACGAATCGCCGCCAGGATGTCGTAGGCGAGCTGAAGATCGCGCTCGGAAATGAAATTGCGCGCGGTGCCGAAGGGGTCGATCTTGAGCGCCTTGAACCCCTTGTTCACCACAACCTCTGCCGCCGCGACGAAGTGTTCAGGCGTGCGTTCGGCGCGATACCACCCATTGGCATATGCCTCGATGCTCTCACGCACCTTGCCGCCCAGAAGCTGATAGATCGGCACGCCCAGGCTCTTGCCCAGGATGTCCCAACAGGCGATCTCGATGGCAGCCATCACCAGACGATGGATATGACCGGCGTCCTGGATCGTGCTGATGATCTTCTGCGCAATGGCGGTCACGTCGCGCGGGTCGCGCCCGATGGCGAAGTGCTTCAGCTCATGGACGCAGGCTTCGGTCGTCTTGATGAAGCCGTTGATGGTCGCCTCGCCGATGCCATAGATGTCGGTGTCGGTGACGACGCGAATGAAGAGCCAGTTCTTCCACCCCGCGCTGACAGTGATCGTCTCGATGTCAATAATTTTCATCAGAAGCCCCACTCAAAATCGCAAATGATCTCCGGTCCCGATTGGTGAACGATGACCGATTTCTCCATGCGCGCGCCTGTATCGCCGTCGATACCTTCGTAAGCACCTGGCTCAATCGAGAAGACCATGCCCGCGCGGATCGGCGTCTCGTCATACGGCACGAGGCGCGGCGCTTCGTTGACGGTCACGCCAATCTGATGCCCGGCGTAATGCCCAATCGTCAACCCATGCCGCTCAAACGTGGCTTCGGCGGCGAAGTAGGCGTCCTGCGCGCGGTTGCCGGGGCGCAGCATCTCGGCGGCAGCGTGGAACGCTTCGCGCGCCGCCACGCCGTAGCGCCGCTGCTTATCGGTCGCCGCCACGCCGCCGATGACCATCGTGTTGGTCGTATCCGACCAGTAACCATCAACGCGCGGACTCATATCCATCAGCGCCAGGTCGCCGGGCTGTGTGATGACATCTTTCGGTCCACCGGGATAATCGACCATCTTGCAGCGCGCGCCCGTGACGAGTTCGCCGAAGACGAAGAGCGGATGCCCTGCCTTCATCTCCATCGCCTGGGTGACCGCCGACCACATGGCGAACTCGTTTTTGCCCGCCTCGCGCGTCTGGCGGAGCAGCTCGGTATGTCCCGCCTTGTTGACTTCCGCAGCAAAGCGCAGCTTGTCCAGCTCGCGCGGCGTCTTGATCATGCGGGCGGTGCTCAGGGCTGCGGAGGCGTCGAGAAGCTGCGCCTGCGGATTGATATTGGCAACGTGTTGCAGCGCGGCGAGCGCGAATGTCTTCTCCTCGACCGCCAACCTGACCGACCCGCTTATCCCCGCCGCGCGCAGCGTATCGCCCAGCAGATTGAGAAAGTTCGCCCGTCCGTCGGTGGGCACGAACCAGTTGACAGGCTCATACGCCAGCACCTCGAAGCCACTGCTGCGCGCCTTCGCCGCTGCCTCGTAAAAGCTCGGCGTGAGCAGTATCGCCGTCGAATCGCGCGCGCCGATCAGCGCCACGGGCGGCATGAACGCCAGCGTCGCCAGCGCGCCGAACTCGGTCGGCACCTCATAGTGCGTGACGTATGTGATGTTTTCGCCCGACGACAGCAGCGCGAAATCCGCACCCAGGTTGCGCAGCTCGGCGCGCGCTTGTTCCAGCTCCTGATTGCTCATACGTCACCCCTTGACTGCGCCGGCGCTCAAGCCCGCGACAATGTAACGCTGTACCAGCAGGTAGAAAATGACCGGGAAGATCGAAAACAACAGTCCGGCTGCCATCAGGCGGTCAATCGGCGTATCGATCATCGAGATCATCGATCCCAACCCAACGGACGCTGTGTAGAGCCTGCGGTCGCTGATCAGGCTGGCGGCGAACAGATACTCGTTCCAGGCATGGAAGAAGGCGACCACACCGACGGCGACCAACCCCGGCGCGGCGATGGGCAGCATGATGCGCCACAACATCCGCAGTCGGGTGCAGCCATCGACGAGCGCTGCATCGCGGATTTCGGTCGGGATGGTGTCGAAAACGTTCTTCAGGATCCAGATACAGATCGGCAGAACGAACGCCGTATCCACCAGCGCGAGTGTGACGAGATTGTCCTTCATTGCCAGCCGGTCGATGGTGGCGTAAAGCGGGATGACAATGAGGGCTTCCGGAAGCATCTGCGTCGTCAGCAGCATCAGCCCAAATGCCGCCTGCCCCCGCCAGCGCAGCCCGGAGAGCGCGAACGCGCCCAGGATCGACAGCAGTGTGCAGATGACCGCCGTGACGCTGGCGACGATGACCGAGTTCAAAATCCAGACATCAATGCGCTGGGCGGTATCCTGCCCGGTGAAGATTTCGATGAACGGCTGCAAGGTGAATGCCTGCGGGAAGAGCGGGGGCGGGTATTGCAGGCTCAGCCTGATCGGCTGGACGACGCTCACGATCATCCAGTAGAGCGGGAAGGCAGTGACGACGCAGAAGAGAATCACCAGCACATAAACTGGGATACGCCGTGTCCAGTGGTTAGGACTGGCGAGGCTCCGTCGTTGTTCGTGCGGGAGAGATGTGTCCAGTGTACTCACGAGGATGCCTGTGCCTCCTGCCGTCTTTGCAGGTATGCAAATAAGAGTGTGATCGCGAATACGGCGACGAACCCGGCGACGCCGATGGTCGCGCCGTAGGAGAAATCGAAGGAAGCAAATGCCGTTTTGTAGACCGAGACGACCAGCGTCTCCGTCGTTCGCGCGGGACCGCCACCCGTCGAGAGGAAGATCAGCGCAAACTGGCGGAAGGCGAAGATGCATGCCAGCACGCCCATCAGCATCAGTGTGGGGATGATTTCGGGCAGGGTGACGTAGCGGAACGATTGAAGCGGGGTTGCGCCGTCCACCTTTGCCGCCTCGTACAGCTCCTGGGGGATCGATTGCAGCACCGAGAGCGTCACCAACCCGTAAAACGGAAACGCCTTCCATGCGGCGATGGCGATGACAATCGGCAGTGCGAGATTGATGTCGAGCAGCCAGCGTGGCGTCTGCTCAATCGGCAGTATCCAGCGGACGAACAGGTTGATGACGCCGAAATTCGGGTTGAGTATCCAGAAGAAGACCATGACCGTCGGCAGGTCGGGCATCGCCCAGGGCATCGTCATGATGCCGCGCGCCAGCGAACGACCGCGAAACTGCCGATTCAGCAGCAGCGCCGCCAGCAAGCCGATGCCGACGGAAAGCACCACGGTGCCCCCCATGAAGGACAACGTGACGCGCAGCGAATTCCAGAAATTGCGGTCTGCGAACAGACGCTCGTAATTCTCAAAACCGACCCAACGCACCGTCCCAATGCCGATGATATCGCTGGTGAAGCTGGAGATGACCTGTTGAATGATCGGAATGAGGACGAAGATCGCCTCATAAGCAATGATCGGCAGGACGAGCATGTATGGAAGGTAATCGCGCTGCTTGCGAGTGGAAGAGGATGTAAGTCGTTGGGCAGCCGTTTGCACAGCCATAGCGTCTTCCTTGTAACAAACTGGTCTTGAGATGATCGGTGGCGGACGCGCCAACGCGCGCCCACCCTCGTGTAATTAGGATCTGTCCAATAACCTCACCCCCTCAATCCCCCTCTCCGCGTACGGAGAGGGGGAAGCGAGCGCAGCGAGCAGGGAGTGAGGTCAGGCTCAACGAGTTACCAGCTAAATCCTTAGACGAACACGCGCTCCGCCAGCGCTTCGGCATCCGCCTGGGCGCGTGCCATCGCGTCTTCAACCGTGCTGGCACCCACAAGGATTTCTTCGATGTAGGGCGTCACGACCTGTCCCAGTTCGTCATTGAACAGGACAAAATCGCCCAGCACTTCTGGCACGGTGATCGCTTCGGTTGCATCGTAGCCATCCGCCCAGGTCAGCGTCGCGCGGTATTCGGGACGAATACCACCCTCGATTGCCGGGATCACATCCAGGCACTCTTCAAGCAGTTGCCGGTAGTTTTCCGGTTTGTAGAGCCATGCCAGGAATTCCTTGGAGGCATCCTGTTTCACTTGTTCAGTATTGGCGTTGACGCAGATCGGGTGAATGCGGGTGATGCCCTTCTTGCTGGGCCAGAACGGCGCTGCGCTGCGCAGGTTGCCATACAGTTCCGGATCTTCGGCGTTGGTCTTCCACTGGTTGACGGCTGCCGACACGATGAGATACTGTGCAATCCGTGAGCTGGCGAACATTTGGTTTGCCGTGCCGAGATCCGTGCCCTGCGGCATCGCCGCATCATACATCTGCTTGAACAGCTTGATGCCGTTGATGACCGGTTCGGAGTCGAGCATCGGCTGTTGACCTTCTGCCAGAACGCCGCCGTACAACACGGGCCACTGTGCCAGCGTGAACCAGACGGTGAACGGTTCCGATGCCAGATGCGGCGAGTAGATGCCAAACTGGTTGGGGCGTTCGGTCAATGCTGTTGCGCCCGCCACCCAGCTTTCGATGTCCGTAGGTTCGCCGATGCCGGCGGCATCAAACAACGCCTGGTTGTAGACCAGACCGAAGCGCACGGTCACAACGTCCAAACCGTTGACTTCCCCATCCTTACGGAACATGTCCTGAGCGCTGCTGAGGGTGACGCCCGCGCGTTCCACGACATCTTCCAGGGAGATGGTATGTCCCGCGTTCATCAGGCGTAGGAAGCCATCCGGCGTCTGCATGAAAAGATCGCCGTCGATACGCCCCGAACGCGCCTGGATCAGGATTTGCTGGAAGTAGTCATTTTCGCCGTAGCCTGCTTCGTTGATACGGATGTCCGACTGTTCTTCGTGAAACTTGGCGATCATAGTGCGCCAGGCATCGCCACGCCCCGGTTCCGTCCACATCCATGTGAGCAGGTCCAATTCCATCGGCGTCTGGCGGATGAACGCCGGGAATTGGCGCGGCGAAGCTGCGACCGGCGCGGCGGCGACAGCCAGTGTTCCGGCTGCGCTCATCTTGAGGAAATCGCGGCGGCTAAGACCCTTCTTGACTGAAGTCTTGTTCGATTGGGTCGTCTTGGGTTTCTCGTTCATCTCTATTCCCTCACTAGTTTGCTAAAGGTTCTTTCGCGTACCATAGGTGAAAACGGGTGTTCGCCTCTTCGATGAGTCATGCACCTCCTTCATACGAAACGCTGGTCACGGCAGGCATCAGGAAACTGTCGCCTCCAGCTTGTACACGTCGGATACGTGGGCGGTTGCTGCTTCGATGCTGCTCATACGCCCGGAAAATGCTAACCCCAGCACCATCAGACCCAGGAGCGTGTCTTCCTGTGCCGGGGAAAGCCGATATTCAGACTCGAAATGCTGACAGATGATCGTTTGCAGCAGAGCGGTTTTCTGTACCAGACCGCCGGAAAAGACGATCCGACGCCAAGCCGCTTGAGGAGAAAGCCGATGCGCAAACGTGCGATAGCTGTGCGCCATACTCTCGAACGCCGCGCGGAACAGATGCCCAACGGTCAGCTCGTCCTCGACGAGCTGCCTCAGCTCGCCCGCGTCACCGCAGGCGCTGGAGAAGAATGACAGATTCGCCTGCATCGTCGGCGTGTTCACATGCGCGGCAGCGCTGGTGATGTACGCCCAGGGATCATCAAGTGTTATGCCCTGCGCGGTCGCCAGCTCGCAGAGGAGCCGAACGAGCGCGTTCAGCGCGCGCCCCGCCGGGATGTGTGTCACCGTGATGGCATAGCGCCCATCGAAGAAGGTGCGTGTCTGGTACTCGCCAAACTGCGCAGCCTCCCGTAACAGGCTGACCTGCGACCCGGTCGAGATGTTCAGCGACAGCTCGTCTGGCTGGAGCAGCGCGCCCAGGATAGCGCACTGGTAGTCGCCAACAGGGGTGTAACATGGCACGCGCCGTCCGCCGAGTTCCAGCCAGCCCGTGACCGCGCCGTGCGGCACAATCTCCGGCAGGCGCATGTCCCGGAGACCCAGTCTCTCGATCACGCCGTCGTGCCAGCGCAGCGTCTCCACGTCGAGCAAGCCGTGCGCCATCGCGTTGGTGATGTCGGTCTGCGGGCGTGTTTCGCACAGATGCGCGACCACGAAATCTGCCAATGATGCCGGCGTCAGCGATGGGTCAGGGGCGCGTCCCTGTTCGGATAGCCAGAAGAACAATCCGACTGGCAGTCCGGGGCGTGTCTCGTTGCCGAGCAAGCGAATGTCGTCAGGCGTTAGCCGCGCCATCATGACATCGAAATAGCTGCCCGTGCCCGATGGATAAGGTTCCAGCACGCGCTGATCCTGCCAGGTCGTCAGCGTCGAGCGCGGCTCGCCCTTGTCGGTGGTCATGACGATGCCGTGCATTTGTGTGCAGAGGACAATGCCCTCGACGTCCTCGGCAAAGAACGCGACTGCGGCGAGCGCGCTGCGCACTGCGGCTATCACCTGATGTGGATCGTATTCGCGCCGCAGCGGAGGCAGACCAGGCAGCGCCGCAGGGAATGGCACACGCTGGACGTGAGCGATCGTCAGCGTCTCTATGTCCAGAACGCCTGCTTTGATATACGACGTGCCCAGGTCAAGCCCAATCAGTGACAACCGAATTCTCCTATGCCATCGCGCGATCGATGTCGATGCGCCCGGCATCAATGGCGCTGCGAAACTGCTCAATCGTCCCGCGAACACCCTGATCCAGTGGACGCCAGTGAGGTTTGCCGAGCGCCGCCTCCAGCGTCTCCCCATGGGACGACGCGCTGACCGGCAGCGGTGCCGGGTTGTAGTCAAGCTTGCCTGCCATCTCTGGCGCTGCTGCAAGGATGGCTTGGATGATCCCCTCGACGCTGACAGTGCTGCCGCCGACATCATAGACCGCAGCCTGTGACGGACGCGCACGCGCTGCGTCGATGAACACTTTCGCCATGTCATCAGCATGTTCCAGGACAATCGTGCCGCCGAACGTGATGTGGTAGGGACGCCCGGCTGCCGCCGCCAGCATCGCTTTGGTCGGCGAGGAGGTCATCCCCTGGTCGCGCCCAGGACCATAGACGGTGTGCGGGCGCAGTCCAATCGAGTGCACGCCGTAATCCTGCGAGTAAATTCGTGCCATGCCTTCTTTCGCGATCTTATGGACGCCGTAGAGCGTGGCAGGTACGAATGCCGTCCCGGATTGATCGTAGACGCCGGCAGAGCTGGCGTACGTCAGCCCCTCGATCTGCTCTGAATGGCGCTTTGCCGATTCAAGCACGACCGACATGCCGACCAGATTGACCTTCGCGCCCAGCACAGGTTGGGCGCGCACGAACGGCACCTGGAGTGCCGCGAGGTGGATGATATGCGTAATGCCGTTGTCTGCGACGACACGGTCAAAGGCGTCGAAGTCGGTAATGTCTCCCTGGACGAAATGGACTTTCGCCAGCGCCTCGTCGTCCATAATCAACAGCAGACGATGGCTGCTGGTTCCCAGGTCATAGGTCCAGACGGACGTCCCTTCGTCCACCAGTCGCTTGACCACCCAGGCACCAATGCAGCCGAGCGCGCCTGTCACGAGAAATCGTTCCTGCGTCATGGTGCGTCCTTATGTCCCCTCATGATGGCGCGCCGCAAGAAAACGGCGGTTGACCACCGAACGCGGCTGCTCGCCCCGCAAGACGGTCACGACGTTCTGCACGACTTCGCGGCGAAGCTGCACGAACGACTCTGCCGACCAGCTCGAGAGATGCGGCGTCAGGATGACGTTATCGAGTTGCAGCAGCGGGTCGTCGGCGAGTGGCGGCTCCTTCTCGAATACATCGAGCGCAGCCCCGGCGATAGTCCTGCCAGCCAACGCCTCATAAAGTGCCGCCTGATCGACGATGGGACCGCGCGCCATGTTGATGAGATAGGCACCTGGCTTCATCGCCCGGAGCTGTGGCGTGCTGATCAGGTGGCGCGTTTCGTCTGTCAGCGGGCAATGCAGGCTAACGTAATCCGAACGTCGCAGCAGCTCGTCCAGCGCGACCTGCTCAACGCCCGCTGCTGCCGCCTGCTCCGCCGTGATGTAGGGGTCGTAGACCAGCACCGTGACGCCGAATGCCAGCAGCTTGCGCACGACCACACGCCCGATGTTGCCCATGCCGATCACGCCGACGGTTTGTTGGGAGAGGCGCGCGGGAGGTGTTGGTACGGGCGATCCCCATTTGCCCGCCTGAACATGGCGGTGCTGCGGCAGGATGTTGCGGTTGAGCATCAGGACAAAGCTCAAGGTATGTGTGCTCACCTCGTCGATGCAGTAATCAGGCGTATTGCAGACGGGGATGCCGCACTCGCCAGCAGCGGCGAGGTCGATCATGTCCACGCCGATGCCATAGCGCGAGATCACCCGGCACTTGCGAAGCGCTTGCAGAGTATCGCGATTGATGTTCGCCCACTGCACAATCAGTCCATCGGCGTCGAGCACGGCAGGCATCAGATCGTCCGTCGTCTTGGCGTTCAGGCGTATCAGATCGACATCCAGACCGGAGCGGCGAAACTCATCCGCTTCAAGGTCGTTTTCGGGAGCGCCAAAATCTGTGATGACGACTTTGTACTGTGCCATGATCCGCCTACCCTTCACTTTTGCCTGGAGTACCGCCCGCGTTCTGTGCCAGATTGCCGCCATCCATCGGGATGATCGCGCCTGTGATCCAGGCGGATGCATCCGATGCCAAAAAGATCGCCAAACCCTTGATGTCATCGGGGCGTCCGAGCCGTCCCATTGGAATGCCGCGCAGGAACATCGCTTCCAGATGCGGGTCTTCCTGCATCCGCTGTTCCAATCCGGGATTGATGACCTGCGCGGGCAGAATGGCGTTGACGCGCACGCCGCGCCCGCTCCATTCCGTACTGAGTTCGCGCGTCATCTGGATGACGCCGCCCATCGCCGCGCTGTAGGCGATGTTGCCACGACCGAGCGCGGTCACGCCGCCAATCGAACCGAGGTTGATGATGCTGCCCTTCTTCGCCGCCAGCATCCGTCTGCCACCTTCCTGACAGGCGCAGAAGCGGGCGATCAGCAGCCCATGCACAATGCGTTCCAGGTCTTCCAGCTTCAGGTCTTCCGGGCGCGCCAACGTCGAGGGTCCCGTGACATTGGCGAGGACATCGATCCTGCCGAATTCGCGATCCAGCGTGGCGAACAGATCGTGCACCTGGGCGATGTCGGTGATGTCTGTACCGGTGGCGACGACGCGCCGCCCCAGACTGCGCACATGCTCCGCAGTCGCCTGTGCGCCCGCCTCGTTCAGGTCGCAGATCAGCAGATCAGCGCCCGCTTCGGCAAAGCCAATCGCCATCGCGCGCCCCATGCCCTGCGCCGCGCCAGTGACGAGCGCGACACGCCCCGACAGATCGAAGAGCGGATGCGTCATTGCGGCTGACTCCTGTCTGCAGCGGCCGCTTCCTCAAAGGGGAACGGTATTCCGGCGTCGCTCGCCAGCCCCCGCAGGCTTTCGACCACATCAGGCGGCAGGTCGAACCCCTCACGCAGCGCGCGCTCGCGCCGTTCCCATTCCATCTCACCTGGCAGATAAGTGCGCTCTGCTCCGGCAGCTTTGGGCGTCTCGTGGATGTAATCCGCCAGCCAGCGCATGCGCTCCTCGAATTCGAGAGGCGAGAGCATCATGCCTGCATCAATTGCCATGAAGACCTGCCCTTGATTGGCGAAATCCGGCGGATGACCCGCCAGATCCGGCACCCAGCTCGGCTGCTGCCGCGTCATCGCCGCGCCCGTCATGACACCCGCCAACGTCTCGACCAGCAGCGCGAAGCCGTAGCCTTTATGCGCCGCCATCGGCAGCAGCGCGCCCCCCTCCGGGAAGCCGCTGGGGTCGGTGGTCGGTCTGCCATCGGCGTCTGTCAGCCAGCCTTCGGGGATCATCTGCCCCAGCAGTTTGGCGCGGATGACCTTGTTCGCCGCCACCGCGCTGGTGGCGATGTCCAGGAAGACAGGCTTATCTCCATTGGGAAGCGCGTAGGCAATCGGGTTCGTACCCAGCACCTTGCCACGCGCGCCGGGGATCGTCATCTGAGGGTCGGCGTTGCACATCGCGATGCCGATCATCCCCGCCTCTGCCGCGCGGGTCGCGTAGTAACCCGCCGCGCCGAAGTGGCTGGTGTTCATCACGCCGACATAGCCGATGCCGACGGTCTTTGCCTTGCGAATCGCCAGTTCCATCGCGCGTGTCGCCGTCACAAAGGGCAGCGCATGATGCCCATCAATCAGCGCCCACGCCCCACCTTCGCGTACCACCTCAGCCGCCGCCTGCGCGTTCAGCCGCCCGATAGGGAAGTTCTTCAGCAGGGCACGAAGCTGGCGCGTCCCGTGAGTGTGGACGCCCCAGGTATCCGTCATCACCAGGATCTGCGCCGCCAGCCGCGCGTCATCATCAGAGATGCCCTGGCGGTGCATCGCCTGGACAGCAAAGGCTTCCAGCGCGTCTGGGAACACACGGATGCTCATGGGTTTCCCTGCTCCGTCTCGGACTCGTAGGTTCGAATGATGCGGGTATAGGCGACTTGCAGGTGCGTCTCGATGACCGCCATCGCCCGCGCGACATCTCTGGCACGGATGACATCAACGATCTCCTGATGGCGCTCCATCTGGATGCGAAAATCGGAATCGGCGACATTGCGGCTGAGAAGAAAGATGTAAATCTGCGGGCGCAAATCCGTCCACACCGATTGCAGCCGTTTGTGATGACTCGCCTGATAAACGACATCGTGGAACTGTAAATCCAGGTCGGCGGCGTCTTTCTCGTTGATACCCTCATTGACCCGCGCGACCATCACATCGACCACGCGCTGCATCTCGTCCAGGTCGGCGGGCGATGCGTTGCGGATGGCGTACTGCACGGCGACGCGCTCTAAGCCCAGACGGAGACTGTACACTTCGTCGAAGTCCTCGCGCGTCAGCCGGGCGACGATGGTGCGTCCATTGCGCGGGATGGTGACCAAGCCCTCGCGCTCCAGGCGGCTGAGTGCATCACGGATAGGTCCCCGGCTGATGCCAAGCATATTTGCGAGCGGCACCTCTCGGAGCTGCTCGCCGGGCGCGATCCTGCCGCGATAGATGGCATCACGCAGATAATCCGCGACTCGATTCGCCAGAGAGACCTTGAGCGATGGCGGCGCAGTATCGTCGTCAAGCAGGAGATCGCGCTCCGGGGCAAACCTGGCTCCGACCTCATGAGACTGGTTGAGCATGAAGCTGCCGTTCTCCCGCTTCTTCATTCGTCATGTGCCCCGCTGATGAATAGAGGCGTTGACGGGAGAAAATCAACACGGACTGAGTCCCACCGCAACAAGTTGCGGCGGGCAAGCGGCATGTGCAAATGCAGCAATGCTGTTGAATGCTGGGTGGCATGAGAAGCGAAGAAAATCGGGCGGGAAACAATCATAATTGGGACACAAACCTAATGTAAAACAGAGAGCGAAAATTGTTAACATTTGACAGTTAACATAATGTAGGCAGATTCTTCGGTTTTGTCAAGCAATTTACCTTCCTCGTTGCGCGGCGATCCTTGACATGAGTCGAAAAGCCAATTGCGCGTGGCTGAACGGAGCTGAATACTGTATAACCAGGTGATCGTCGAACACCCCTATGTGCAATACCCGTTCCCCAGCCTGTGGTGGATCACGGATTTCACGCAGGACAAGATCGGCACCAGCGGAGACAAACCATGAGCGATTACCGTGATTTGAAGCAGGCGATCATCGATTCGTGCCTGCGCCTGCAAGCGATGGGCTATCTCGTCGGGACCTATGGCAACGCATCCGCGCGAATGCCCGGCGGACTGATCGTCACCCCCAGCCGAGTCGATTACGCGGCGATTACACCTGATGACATGGTAATCGTCAGCGAGGAGGGTCGCGTCATCGCAGGGCATCGCCCTCCATCCAGCGAGACATCCGTCCACCGGATGATCCTGAATGCGCGACCGGACATCGGCGCAGTCTTTCATACCCATTCGCTGTATGCCTCGGCGCTCTCGTGTCTGCACATGACCCTCCCCGTCATCATTGAGGAGCAGTCGCAGGTCATCGGTGCGGAAATTCGCTGTACATCGTATGTCCCTGCCGGGCAGCACCAGGCGCTGGGCGAAGAGGTCGCGCGGACGCTGGGAGAGAGCAATGGCGTACTCCTGGCAAATCATGGCGTCGTCGCCTGCGGACGTACGATTGAGGAAGCGGTCTTTGCCGCGCAGGTTGTCGAACGCATCGCGCAGATGTACCTGCTGACACGCGCGGTCGGTACGCCGATTCCCATCCCGCAGCACTACGTCGCAAGCGAGCGCGAACGCTGGCTCTACAAGTATGGGACCGCCGCCGACCGTGCTGTTCCGGAGGAGACATGACCGCTCGTCTCATCAGCCTGGGCGAAGTGATGCTGCGCCTTTCGCCGCCGCGCTTCCAGCGTTTGCGTACGATGCGCTCGCTCGACGTACATGTCGCGGGCGCGCAGTTGAATGTCGCTGCTGACTTCGCGCGCTTGGGCGGTGAAGCTGCCTTCGTCTCCAAGCTGCCGGATAGCGAGCTTGGCTGGTTGGCAGTCGATACCTGCCTGAGCTACGGGGTGGACATGCAGCATGTACAGCGGGTGGCAGGCGCGCGCATGGGCATCAATTATCTGGAATTTTCGCCTTCGCCGCGCGCACCCATCGCCATTTTTGACCGCAAAGGCAGCGCTGCCAGCACGATGACCGCCGAAGACTTTGATTGGCGGGCGCTGCTGACCGGAGCACAGGTGGCGCATACCGACGGCATCATGCCGGGCTTGAGCGAGGGCTGCCGAGCTGCCGTGACTGCTTATCTGACGACAGCGCGTGCACTGGGCATCAAGACGACCTTCGACGTCAACTACCGCGAGCACCTCTGGACGGAAGCGACAGCCCGCGCCTGCTGGGAAACGCTGCTGCCGCTGGTGGATATCGTCGTCACCAATCGTGGCGTCAGCGAAGCGGTCTTTGGCTTTTCGGGGAGTGATGAAGACATTCTGCGCGCGTATCACGGGCGTTTTGGCTGCGAGCTGGTCTGCCTGACGAAGCGCGAAATGTTCGGCTTGGAACGCGGTGCGTGGTCAAGCCAGGGACTGTGGCGCGGCGAAGTCTTCGCGGGGCGGCGCTACGAGTTCGAGATCATTGACCGTTATGGCACAGGCGACGCCTTCCTCGCCGGGCTGCTGTATGCTTATGTCGCCCAGGGTGCCCATGCCATGGAGGCACTGAGCTTTGCGAACGCCACCTGCGCCTTGGCGCACACCACCGAAGGCGATGTCATCGCATTCCGTGCCGAAGAAGTCCTGCCGCTGCTGGGTGATCAGATCGATTTGAGGGTAAAGCGATGACGAACGCCATGAACCGCCGCGAAGAAGCCGTTTACCTGACCAAGACGACGGGCGTACTGCCTGCCATCAAACTGAAAGACAGCCGCGACCTGCTGCCTTATGCGCAGGCGCTCTACGAGGGCGGCATCCGCGTCATGGAAGTGACGATGACGACGCCGGGTGTCCTCGACGCTTTCCGTGCGATCAAGCACGCCTTTGGGGATAAGCTGCATCTGGCGAGCGGCACGACGCTCACCCCAGCGGCGGCATACGCGGCGATCCAGGCAGGAGTCAGCATCGTCGTCTCGCCCGCGCTGGAGCCGGAAGTCGTCAAAGTCGCGCACACCTATCAGGTTGCCGTCTACCCGGGCGCATTCACCGCCAATGAAGTGTTAGCCGCGATGCAGGCGGGCGCGCAAGTCGTCAAGATCTTCCCCGCGAGCCTGGCAGGACCGCGCTATATGGCAAATCTGCGCATGGTCTATCCCGATGCCAATCTGGTGCCATCCGGCGGACTAAGCCTGGAGAGCGCCGCCGAATACATTCGCTGTGGGGCGTGTGCAGTGAGCGGCGCACGCAATTTCGTCGATGCGGAGCAGATTGCAGTGCATGGCGTCGGCTGGATCACCGAGCAGGCGCGGGAGTATTTGCGCATCGTCGCTGATGCGAAAGCAAGCGCCTATCCACTGCCGTAGCGCGCTGGAAAAACCCGGTGGATGCCCATCGCCGCGCAGATCGCGCGGTAGCTCCTTGCCCTGCTCGATCATGGCAAGGAGTGTCGCGAACGCTTTTGGCACAGGTTAGATGACTGAAGCTATGCAAGCAACGCCGCACGACTCATTGTCCAGATCGATCCTCATCATCGGGTTTTTCCTGAGCCAGTTTTCTCGGGGGCGCGCCGTCTGTGAAGACCTGGCAGAGCGTCTGACCAACCTAGCTCTGAGGTTGCGCCAGTTCCTACGTGGAGGCTTGCGGCGACAGCGAGCAACCCTCGCACTGCGGACAGAACCCCGCGTCCTTCAATTTCCGCAGGGCATGCGTGGGGGAGCCGCCGAGAAGTGGCGGAGTCGTTTCCCCCACCTCCTCGTATACTGAGAGTTACACACCATCATCAGTGTCGAGGGTATCTCCATGCGCGTAGCTTCGCTTCTCACCCTGCTGCTCGTTTGCATCGCGGCGTTCCCCGCGTCTGCCCAGCAAGAGCGCCAGCGCTGGCTGACGGTGTTTGTCGACAGCGCGCTCGTCCGCGCGCAGCCGGGGCTGGATGCGGACGCCACCGGCTCAGTTGCCGAGGGGCAAGTGCTTGAGGCGGTCGGTCGCAATGCCGACGGGCTGTGGTTTGAGATTGTCGTGCCGGGCAGCCGCGCGCAAGGCTGGATTTCCTCAGAGGTCGTGGCGGAGAATTTTGAGCCGTGGGAAGTCCCCATCACCAGCTCCTACGGTATCGAGGGACCGGAGGTCGTCACCGACGCGCCGCTCGCCGTCTATGTGCTGGCGAACGCCCGTCTGCGCGATGACCCGTTCATCAGCGCGGAAGAGATCATCAGCGTGCCATTCTACGTGACGCTGCCTGTGCTGGGGCGTAATCAGGATGGCTCGTGGGTGTATGTCAATTATCGCGGCTACGTCGGCTGGTTGTCCGAGTCGGTCGTGCGGGCATCGGGCGACATCCTGAGCGCGCCGCTCAACCTCGAACTGCCGCCGCTCGTCATCGTCGTCGAGATCATCCCGCCAGAGCTGCAACAGGCGCAGCTTGACCGCCTGCGTGAGTACGTGATGGGACCGGCAGACCTGGCGAAAAGCCTCGCCGACTACTGGTGGCTGGTGACGGTCGGCGAGATCGTCCCCTGCACCCCGCCACCCTTCACCGTCGAATATCAGATTGTGCCGCGCGATGTGCAGGAGCTGCCGGAACTCAACCGCCTCGTCCCGCGCCTGAACGAAGGCATCGCCAGGCTTAACGAGGTCGTCATGGCGCTCCAGGAATGCGGCATCTATACGCGTGAGGAATCGTTGAACGCGCGCAACAACGCCATCAACGCCAGTGTCATCCTCAACAGCACGCTCGGTCGCATCGCCAACATCCAGGACATCATCGACAGTGTGCGGCGCTAAAACCTATGTCCTCGCCTTCTCGAAAGTGCCGCCAGTCTGAAGCGGGCACACCTGCTGCCACTGCCAGCGTTCGGTGCTGTACGTCCAGTACGGCGCGACGCGCCAAGTGTATGTGCCGCCCTCGGCGGGCAGGCGATCCAACTCGATGGTCGCGGTCGTCGTCTCGCTGTCAAACGCCGTGCGGAAGCCCGTCGGCGAGATGACGATCACGCTGTAGAGCGTCGCACCCTGCAAGCCGGGATAACGCACGGTGAACTCCGTCGCACCAGAGCCAAAATCGCCTTCGCGCGCGTATTCGCCCTGCCACTGATCGCAGACGTAGCTCGACAGATCAAACGTGTCCGGCACGCGCCCGTCGCGGTTACGCGGCAGCATCATCCCGCGCACAGGCAGCGAATTGAACGGATCGCTGGTGCGCAGAAGTCGCGCGTAAACCCAGGCGCGTCCCTCGCCGTAAACAATCTGAACCCACTGCCGCCCGTCCCAGCTCCCCCGCCAATCCCCCGCACGCCCGACGACTTCGACCGAGCCGTTGAGCGGAAGCTGCCCGATGGCATCATAGGCGAAATCGGGACCCACGCGCACCTCCGCCGCATCGACCGAGACCAATCCGTAAAGCGGCATCTCATCCTGCCCCAGCGCAACCGTCGCCGTCAGGAGGAGAAACAGAGTGAAGAGCGCAATCGTCGCGGTAAAACGTCGAGCGGACGGCATTCCTGCCGTCGCGACATTGTAGGGACGCCATTGATGGCGTCCGCTGTTGGCATGATGAGTCATGATCGTCCGCTCCTTCTAAACATCCGCATTGCACGTCAATCCGTTTGACTCCTGGCGCGCGCGTTCGCGCCAACCGGGGAACGAGAGGATACCCGCGCAGGTCGCACCTTCACCCGGCGACAGGCTGCACAAGACACCGCCCTGCTGCTGACTGATGACGACCGATGGCTGCCAAGAAACGCCCATGCCGTCATCAAAGTCTGCGCTTTCGCCAAACATGCCGCGCACGTCTGTCGTGAAGCGTCCCAATCTATTGTAAAGGGATTGCGCGGTCAGTTCGCCGCGCATTTCTGGCAGCACGCCGCGCAGCAGCGTGAAAACACCCGACGCGCTGAGGTCTGCCTGCGTATCCGGTTGTTCGCCATACAGCCGTAGGTACGCTGCACGATAGGCATTGTAAACCTCGCCCAGCGCTTGATCACGAAATGCGGCGGAGGTGTGACCCGCGCGGTTGACGGTGATGACCGCATCGCCGCTCAAGCCGTATTCGCACAAGCGCCCCAGATAGCTCTCGCTGCCGATCTGCACCCAGGCACGCAGCGGGAGATCGACCTGGCGCACGGCAAACCACAGGTTGAGGGCGTCGCGCTCGAACGCGCTGACCAGCACGACATTCACGCCGAGCCGCTTCATCTCACGCGCCAGCGCTTCCGTTTCCCCCAGGCGATCTACATAGGGAGCATCCAGCACTAAGTGATCCCAGGGGATTCCGCTGGCAACGGCGCTTCCCCGCTGTCCAATGTCGTGAATCAGCGCCGCGCGGATCGGCTCGCCCGCCATGATGCTGGTGAACTGCTCGCTCGTCAGGTAGGCGTTCGCCGCCTCCCCCAACTGCGCATCGGTGGCAGTCGGCGAAAACACCTGCGACTGCGTGAGTTCGATGCTGCCCGTCAGTTCCCAGTAGATGGCGCGGTCGCCAATGGCTGCCGCAGCGCCTTCGGTGATGGCAGGCAGCCCACCGCCGACGATCAGCGGGATTTCACGCGTGATCAGGCTTTCGACCGCCGCGACGGCATCTTCATAATCGTTGGCGTCTTCAAGGATGAACTCGACCGGACGCCCGCGCACCCCGCCACAGGCATTGACCGCCTGCCGCATCGCCTCCGCGCCGCGAGATGCGCTCGTCGCTTCGACGCTGAAGATCGAGGTGGTCGGAAACACCGCGCCGAGCAGGAGCGGCTGCCCTTCAGCAGGCGCACAGTTGCCCTGCGCATAAATTGACGCGGGCACAATCAGCAGGCTCAATAAGACCCAACTCCACGTAGAATAGAAAAGAGAGCCTCGAGACATATTCGTTTGCCCAAAAGAGATCATCGGTTGCGGTTGAACGCATTTTAGGACAGGTTTTACGCGCGGAGGGAAGCCGTAGGCAGGGCGTATCATGCCCGTTCGGCTGATCAACACGCGGCATTGTCTAATGAGATTGTCTTCGTTAGCGCGTACAAAGTATTCACAAGGACGCCAGATGAAACGCAAGCACGGGCTGCTGTTCGTCCTCATTCTGATTGTCGCGGGCGCAGGGCTTGCCGTCGCGCAGGAAAGCCTGCGCGGGACTGCCTTCCAGGTCGAAACACAAATCGGCTTTCCGCTGCCGAATCGTCTGATTTACGATCCCGTTTTCGACCGCTACGCGGAGATCGATGTCTATGGCGCACTCCATCTGGTCGATGGCAAGTCGTTTGAGCGTCAGCACACGCTGTATAGCGAAGGCGGCTACAACGACTTCGCCTTCAGCAATGATGGACGCTGGCTGGCGCTGGCGATTGAGCAGCGCATCGAATTGTGGGATGCGCAGACGGGCGCGCTTGCCGCCTCGCTCACCGACCTGAGCGAAGCGCGGCGCATTTATGGTCCGCTGCAATTCAGCGATGACGACCAACTGCTGCTCTTTTACGGCACCTACCCCGCGCCGCAGGAACTGCGCCGCTTCGAGAACGATACGACCGAAGTCCCCTGGCTGTGGCATTTGCCGTCCGCGCGCGAAGAAGGCGACTCACCTTTTCCACGTCAGGTGGAAGCGCTGCCGTTCTTCGATTACCGCAACGGCTTCGTCATGGGTCCCAATTCCCGCATCGTCGCCGCGCTGCCAGGACGGCTGCATGTGCTGGATGCGCTGACGACTGAAGTGCTGTACGAGATCGACACCGCCCGTTTCGAGCAAGACCCGCTGACGGTGCTGCGCAGCGCCCGCGACCAGCGCATCTACGTGCGCCCGGTGCAGGTGAATACCTTTATCCAGGTCGATGCGGACCGCGGTGTACTGGTCGAGTTCCCGCTCGGCGCAGGACTCACACTAGACGACCTGAACGCGCTCGGCAGCATCGAACTGGGGCAGCAGGCGGGCGTGATTGGCGAGCCGGGTATGAAGACACCCAACCCGCTGTTGCAGCGGATACTCGGCGAACTTTATAACGAGCAGTATCTGGACGAGGCGCGGCAGCCAGTTCCCATCACTGTCACGCTGATCGACTTCCTGGCGCCTGTGACAGGGGCGAATGCCCAGCTCACGCCGCTGCTCTTTGTGTATAACGAACTGACCGACATAGGCAGCTTCGTCACCAACAATCGGAGCTGGCGTTACAGCGGTAATCAGGTCACGATCAACCCTGATGGGACGCAGCTCCTGCTGCGCACGTATGGCGAGAATGAGCTGCTGGAAGTCTTCGACCTCGATACGGGCGAACAGGTCGCCAACGCGATCCCGATCATTCGCGGCGACGATGCCGGAGGCGCGCAGCAGCGTGTCCTTGCCTACAGCGCTGACGGCGCGACCATCATCAGCGATTACGAACGGCTGGACGCGCGCACGCTCAATTCGATCAGCAGCAACCTGCGCTACTCGACACGCTTTGAACGCTTCTACTTCACAGACGACAGCGCGCATGTCGTCACCCTGAGCGGCAGCGAGTGGCGCTTGTGGGACATCGCAACGGGTGAAGTCGAACAGCGTCAGGTGCTGGCGTTCAATGGGTCGATCCTCGCGCAGCGCGATGATGGCTCCAACTACCTTACTCGGCAGGAAGTCGGCGAGAGTGGGGTGATCATCGAGGCGTTGAACGCGCTGACGGGCGAACGGCAGCAGCTTCGCATCGAAAGCATCGTCGGGCGCGGCGCACCGCAAATCGCCCCCAGCGCCGATTGGCAGTACTTCCTCGTCATTTATGGGGATAACCCCTACGGTCCCTACTCGCCGGGCAACGAAGTGGCGATATGGGGGATGGCGGAGCAGCGGCAGATCGCGTTCATCGCAGGTGATGACCTGCCCTCGCCAATTGGGCGCAGTTACGGTTGGGTAGACGACCGCACGGCTTACATCTATGGCGAGCAGCAGACGCAGGCGAGAGCGCAGCCGGAGCGCGTCTACGGGGCAGACTTCGCGCCGTCAGGCGTCCCGGAATGCCTCTTGCAGCAGTACCCTGACCGCGCCGAAAGCTGGGTCGCGTTGTGGGATCAGGCGCTGGCATTCCTGCGCGCTGACACGATGGCAGCGCTGGCAGTACGGCTGTGTTCCGCTCTGCCGGGCGCGGAGCAGGTCGAACAGGCGCTGCTCGACATCGCCACACCGCGCCCACAGCCCACGCTCACACCGATTGTGCTGCCCGGCGTCCCGGTCTGTTTGACGGCACGCTTCCCCTTCACGGCGGAACAGGTTGGCGAGGATTGGCGCGCGCTGGTCGCCGGGTTGGGCGATGCCGAACGCGCCGAGATGGAGCGTTTGCTGTGTCAGGGTTTGGAAGATGTTGGACAGGCGGGCTTGAGCAATCAAACGCTCCCATTCACGATGCTGATCGACGCGACAACAGGCGAACGGCAGACCGGCAGCTTTACGCCAGCCGGCAACCCACGCCCTCTCCAGCCGATTCTCGACGAGTTCCTGCGCACGGAAGAACGCTATCTCGATCAGGTCGTCCTTAGCCCCGACGAGCAGCGCATCGCGGCATCGGGGCTGCCCGGCGAACTGGTCATCTACCGTCTCGTGACGACCTATCGCACCCTGCTGGATTATGGGACGGCGACGGCGGAGGCAAATCTGGCGACCGCCAATCTCATCGGCGCGCTGCCTTCCTCCACGCCGACACGCGGCGTGATCGGCACTGCGCGCCCGACGCTGACGCCAACGATGACCGTCACGCCACCGCCGCGTGCTGCGGTCGTCGCAGCGCAGGAACGTGCGGACGAAACGCAGAACCTGTGTCCATCAGAGACGTTGTACAGCGTCAGCAACCTGCCGCCCGATTACAACGCGACCGGGCGCATCCTGGGTCCGGTGCAGGGTGAGGCGTTGTGGGCAATCGAACCCGAAAACGGACGCCGAAACCCCGCGCCAGAAGTTCCCGCCTGCACACTGGGTTTGGACTGCCGCGTGTCGCCAGATCGCCAGAACATATTGATCTGGGGTATCAACGAGATCTATGTCGTCAAGCCGGATGGCACGGACTCGCGCGTGTTGTTCGAGGCGGAGAACTCTCTGGAGCGCCAGAGTTGGCCGCGGGAAATCTATTGGAGTGGCGCGAACACGCTGGAGTGGCAGGTGTTTGAGCCGCTCGCCGACAACGCGGATCGCTTTGAGTGGCAGTACCGCCGCGACATCCTGGGCGTCTTCCCCGATCCACCGCTCTACTTCCCGCAACTGACGATCCGTGCGCGCGACGCGACGATTGTCAGCAGGCAGCCGGGCGGGGATTGGGTCGTCACCTACACCACGTTCAGCACCGGCATCGACGAAGGCTACCAGTACTATCTCTACAACATCGCGACAGGCGAACAGGACTACTTTGCGCGCCTCTCGTATTATCCGTCGATGACACTCTCGCTCGCATGGCATCCGCTCGGTGACCGCCTCTACTACGGCTATCCCGAACGCGGCGGCACGGAATGGTACCAGTATGTCGTCGCGACAGGCGAGCATCAACGGCTGGCGACGCAGCAGGACGGCACCTGGTCGAACGATGGGCGCTACCGCATCCGCGCGACCAATAACCCCGCCCAGCCCATCGCATGGTGGGACAGCCAGACCGGTCTACGACGCAGTTACTGCCTGCCGGAGACAGGGGCGCGCCTTTACGAAGGACCGTTCGTATGGTCACCGGACAACCGTTATGTGGCGCTGCAAACGCTGCTGCCCGAAGACGAGACGGTCGAAGGCGTCGGGCGTCATGTGCTTGTCCTCGATACTGAAACGGGCAGCGTGACCGACCTGAGCTTTGGCGGTGGCGACCTCTTTCTATGGATCAACGACCCGGTTGCGACGGCGGGAGAGTGATGATGAAACCTATCCTTTTGCTCGTGATGCTCGCCATCCTCTCACTGGGTGGAACGGCGCGGGCGCAGCTTGCGCAGGATGTATGGGTGACGACGCAGGACTTCAGCAGCCTGCGCGCAGGTCCCGGCATCTACTGGGAGCGGCTGGCAGTCGTCCCGCCCGCCACGACGCTGCGCGCCATCGGGCGCACGGTGCAGGCGCACTGGCTGCAAGTCGAATTTGGCGAACAGCGTGGTTGGATCCATGCGCGGCTGCTGGTCTGGTCGGGCGATTGGATGTCGCTGCCCGTCGATGGTGTGGATGCGCTCCCGTTTGTCCGGCGACAGGAAGTCATCATGGCGACGCAGGATGCGATCTACTCGCGCCCCTCCAGTCGCCTCTCCGACCAGGTGACGCTGCCGGAGGGCTGCGAGGTCGAGATCACCGGACGCTTGGGGTCGGTGATGCCGCTCTGGCTGCAATTTCGCTGCTCGAACCAGCCGGGCACTGTCTACTACTGGAGCATCGCCTACAACCGCCCCAGCGAAGGCTCCTGGCTATCGCTGCCCAATCTGGCGAGTTCGTATGCCTTCGGGCGGTTGCTGGAGCAAATCGACACCGAGCGCGAGCGCAGCGCGGAATCGTACTTCACCATTCGCAGCCTGTGGTTCACGCTGGATACGGGACAGGCAGTAAGCTGCAACACAATCCCTGAGCCTGCACGAACGTTCGTCTATGCCGCAAGCGATCTCACGCAAGCGCCGACGATGGTTCCTGCGGTGCGGGCGGTCGAAATGTGGATCAGCGAGACGAACCGCGCCATAGAACTCTTCGCGCAGGCGTGCGCGCGGCAGGGCGCAGACCGCGTGCTGCCTACAGAGGCAATCCAGGAGGCAATGGGGCATGTGCGGGCAGCCGATCGTGCGCAGTTCTTCCTGGCGACGCTCTTCGAGCCGCTGGCGGGCAGCGACCCAGTGCTGGGCGGCGGCGCGTAAGCGCAAGAGGGCGGTGACAAGCTGCGCGCATCGGGTTGGAAAGGCGTCCTGGTCGATTTTGACGAATAGCCAGTCCGCGCGCTCGTATGGCTTACCGCGCCAGTTTCTTGCCGTCCAGGTGTCTTCCTACGCGCGCGATGAGCTGCTGTGTGGTTGCAATGTCGTCGTTTGAGAGCTGCCATTTCAGCGCGCGATGAATCAGATCGGTGAATCCCGGTTCACGGTCAAGCATCCAGGCTGCCGCAGCCAGTTTGGAGAGGACATCACCGCGTTCAAGCGTGTAAGCGATGCGGCACATCGACAGAACGGCGTATGCCTGATAGCCGCTCTTTTGCAGCTTGTAGTCGTCGTCCACCATCGGCAGCCACCAGCCGCGCAGAATAGCGCTGACCGCACCCTTGAGTTCATCCGGCGAAACCGGATCGAGCAGCCCGCGCACATCGGGTCCCGCGATGGTGATGCCGTGCTGGTGGAGAACATACCGCTGGACGATCCAGTCCTCTTCGTGCGTCCAACGCTGGACGAGCCGCTCCCCTTCGCCGCGATCAATGTGGGGATGCTCACGATCCGCAGCGTCGTAGCGCCGAAAGGCTTTGCGTGGGATATACGATGCTTCGATCTCGGTCGCAAAGCGGTTAGGCAGGCTGGCGATTTGCTCGTGCAATGCCGCCAGGCGCGCGACCAACCCATTAGAAAGGGCGCTTTCCGTCACGACCACGTAATCGATGTCGCTGCCATCGTTGAAGGCACCCAGCGTCAGCGAGCCAAACAGATACATGCCGACGAAATCCTTACCCAGGATCGCGCTCACGCCATTCAACAGGCGCGTCAGGAGTTCGTTGACCTCAGGAAAAGGCGTCAAAGACGGCACGAAATGCACCTTCGTTCAGGATGCGCCTGATTGCGCAACGGTCTCCGGGCGATCCGAGCAGATGCCGATGACGCCGCGCTGCTTCAGCCCGGAGATGACATGCGCGCGTTCTTCCGCCCAGGTGATGATGCCCAATCCCGCGCTGCGCACAGCGTTCAGCCACTCGTCCGTCATGAGCAGGTGAGGCGTTTCCGAGGCATATTCCCAGCATGGATGGACGAAGTCAGCACGGACAGCACGCCCCAAAGCCACCGCGTCGACGTGAGGCGATGCGAACAGGATCGATGTCCAGATCGCCGGAGAGTGCGCTTTGAGTTCCGCCACGATGTCCGGTCGGAACGAGGCGAAGATGACGCGATGCCAGGCATGGGCGTCTGCCACCTGCTCAAAAACGATTTGCGCGGCTTCCCGGTCAATCGCCTTGATGTCCAGGTAGATGCCCAGGTCGAGCGCGCTGCACTGGTCAAGCAGTTCGGCAAACGTCAGCACATGCGCTTTTGCTGTGACTTCCGAGTATGTCATCTCGGAAATCAGCCCGTCCACGCCATACACACGCTTGAGACTGTCGTCATGCGAAATGACTGGGATCGAGTCTGTCGTCACGCGCAGATCGACCTCGACCCAATCCGCGCCCAGCTTCGAGGCAACCGCGAACGCCTCTGATGAGTTCTCTTCGGCATATGCCGACGCGCCGCGATGGGCGATGCTCAGGACCCGTCGCTCGTCATAGGCAGTCGTCTCATCAAGCCTGTCCAGCCACCAGCGCACACGCTGCGGAATCCATGCCTGTAGTTGCGACCAGGGGACCAGCCGCGCATCGGCGAGAGCGAAGGCTTTCGAGAAGTCGTAGCTCGGCTGGAAAAGCTGCCGTTCCAGGTACGTACGGACAAGCTGCTGCTCGACTGGCTTGCCCTGCGGGATGACCCCCCGGAAGTGCGGCGTCACCAGCAGCCCGCGCGTCTTGCGCGGCGATGTGCAGCCTGACAGCGTGGTCGCGCGGCGTTCGAGCAGCGGCGCGACGGACGACGCAAAGGCATGTTTGCCGGGTTCCGAATAGAGTGTCAGCGCCCCGTTTTCGACCGCCATCGCGTTCCAGCCACCGTGCCAGCTCGCGTCAGCAGCGATCAGCTTGCCCGCCTCATCCAGATAGACCCAGACATGCTCCAGCTCGTAGAGATGTTCGATGTCCCAATCCCACCAGATGGCGTACTCGATGGCGAGCGCCGCGCCTTCCGGCAGTTCAATCGTGCGCGGGAACGAAAGCGATGGCGCATTGCTGCGAAAGATGGTGTAACCCGCTGCGAGCGGCAGGAACGGCTCGGCGGCGTCGAAGAGGATGACGGGCGCATGAGCGCGCGCCAGAGCTGCATCTTCGTCAGAAGCGCTGTCCAGCAGCGCGAGCATTTCGGCATCGGTGTGCATGGTTATGTCCACAGGATTGAACGTTTGCTGGCAGGGTCGAAGAATTGAAGTTTATCAGCATTGATGTCAAGTCGTACTCTATTACCCGCTCGGATGCGCTTTTCGGTCGTCACGAGCGCGGCGAGGCGGTGCTGACCTATACGCACGTCGATCATGTCTTCGCGCCCCAACGGTTCCACCACAAACACCTCACCACACAGCGCCCCGTCTGCGGACAGGGTGACATCCTCCGGACGCACACCCATCAGCAGATCTCCGTGCTGCTGCGCGGCTTTGAGCGCGCGTTCGCTGCGCACAGGCAGGCGCAGCGCGTCATTCTGCAGGATCACCGCATCGCCTTCCAAAGCCGCCTGGATCGGCAGGATATTCATCGGCGGGTTGCCAACGAAGCTCGCGATAAAGAGGGTCTTGGGATGGTCGTAGAGATCGTCGGGCGTGTCGTATGCCTCAAGCAGCCCTTCGTTCATCACGGCGATTCGATCCGCCATCGTCAACGCCTCGACCTGATCATGCGTGACGTAAATGGACGTGATACCGAGCCGTTTTTGCAGTGCCTTGATTTCGCCGCGCATCGTCAGACGCAGCCGCGCATCCAGGTTGGAGAGCGGCTCGTCGAACAGCAATACATCCGGCTCTTTGACCAGGGCACGCCCCAGCGCCACGCGCTGCTGCTGCCCGCCAGAAAGCTGCCCCGGTCGCCGATGAAGCAGATCGCCGATGCCCATCACGTCCGCCGAGCGCTGGACGCGCACCCGCTGCTCGTCTTTACTCACGCCCTTCAGCTTGAGCGGATAGGCGATATTCTCGAACACGGACATGTGTGGGTAGAGCGCGTAGCTCTGGAAGACCATCCCGATATTGCGGTCGCGCGGCTGCACCGTGTTAACGACGCGCTCGCCAAAGCGGATGACGCCTCCTGTAGGTTTGTAGATACCCGCGATCATCAGCAGAGTTGTAGTCTTGCCGCAACCGGACGGACCCAGGAAGGCGACGAATTCCCCAGCGCGGATGTCGAGGTTGAGGTCGTGGACGGCGACGACTGTGCCGAAGGATTTGTTAAGCTGCTCGATATCTACTTTCATCGTGTTTCGCCTTGTCTGTTCATGAACTGCCCTTCGACCCGCCGGAGTAGATGTTGAGCAGATATTCCTGCGCGAAGACGAACAGGATCAGGATCGGGATCATCTGGAACAAGCCGATGGCGGCGATCTCATTCCAGTTGATCGGATTGGTCTCACCCAGAAGCTGCTGGATGTAAACAGGCAGGTTGGCGATGCGCGTGCCGGTGCTGAAGGTCGCCGGGATCAGGTAGGTGTTCCAGCCGCCGACGAATGAGAAGATCCCCAGCGCGAACAGACCGGGGCGAATCTGGGGCAGGATGATTTCCCAGAACGTGCGCCAGCGGTTCGCGCCATCGATCAACGCCGAACGCTCCATATCCCACGAGATGTTGTCGAAGAAGCCCTTCATCAGCCAGACGCCGAACGGCATCCCGAAGGCGATTTCGACCAACGCGATGCCGCCAAGCGTGTTAAAGCCAATGTACTCGCCGATGATCGGCAGCGCGCCCAGATTGAGCAGCACCAGGTAGATTGGGATGAGCAGCGTGACGGCAGGGAAGCCGTGCAGGATGAGCGTGAACGAGAGGAACAGCCTGCGCCCCCGAAATTCCATGCGCGAGAGGGCATACGCAGCCATCGAGCACAGGACGAGCAGCGCGGCGGTCATGATGACGGCGATGGCGAAGGAGTTGAGGGTGTACGTCCAGACGCTCCCCCGACGGCTGACTTCTGTCAGAAAGTCCCAGTTGGAAAGCGTCAAGCCGCCCAGGCTGCCTGTGCTGTCGACGGGGAGCAGCCCGTGCGTCTCCTGGGAAAACGTCGCCACGATGAGCCAGGTATAGCCAAGCAGCAGCGGCAGCAGCGTCACGCCGAGGAGGAGATAAGGAAGCCAATTGAACGGGACGAGCAGTCCCACGGCGGTCACCACGAGCGCGACCGCCCGACCAGCAGCCGCGCGGGAGAGCGCGGCATTTCCGGCGCCGGTTGCCGAAGCGATGGAATTCACCGTGACCTGAAACTCTTCGCCATCACGCTGCACGCGCAGCCGGAAAGGCGTGCCCAGCGGCTCTTCCTCAATGCGCGATTGCAGCGCCGCCAGATCGATGGATTCGCGGCGGATGGCGGTGATGACATCGCCGACGCGCAGCCCCGCCTGCTCCGCCGCGCTGCCCGCGACAATGCTTTCGATGACGACTCCGCTGTCCGCCTGTGCGAAGGTCATCTCCAGTGAAGGCTGCCCCTGCGCTGCCTGCGCTGCCGGGAAGGCAGCATTCCACAGCAAAGTCGCGCCGTAGACCAGCGTTGCCGCCAGCAGCGCCACGACCAGGGCACGCGCGGGGTGGGCATTCCGCAGCGTGCGTGCCGTAAAGCCGACGGTCAGGTACAGAGCAGGGGGGATGGCGGCAATGAGCAGCCAGGAGAGCAAAGCGGTCAGTTCCTCATTGACATTGACCGCTTCCAGCGCCGGGCGCAGGATGGAGCCGAATACCAGTGCCAGCAGCGCCAGAATGACGGTGACGACCAGGCAGTTGCGGGCGATCTGGATCAGCATCTTCAGCCAGGGCGGCGGCACCACTGTCGTCGGGGAAAGATCAGCGAGGGGAGCAGATAAGGTTTCGTCAACGTTCATCGGGGTGTGCTCCACACTATAAGGTCTCGATCTTCGGCTCCGCGACCAGATCGCGGAAGCGGAAGACCCGCATATACAGCGCCGCCAGCAGCACACCGATCACGACCAGCACAACGGCGAACGCCGAACCGTAGCCCCACTGCGCATTGCCAAAGTAATTGGAGAGCGCGCGATGATATGCCGTCAGCGCCCAGACCTCCGTCTGGTACAAACCCGGTCCGCCGTTGGTGAGCAGCAGGATTTGCTCGTAGGAAGTGAGCAGCGAGAGCGTCTGATAGGAAATGACGAACAGCAGGGGCCAGCGCAGCAAGGGGAGGATGATGTAGCGGATGCGCTGGAGCATGGTAGAACCATCGACGAGCGCCGCGTTCATGATGTCCTTCGAGATCGACTCGATTGCCGCTGTGAAGATCACCATGCCGAACGACATACCGATCATGCCGTTGACGATGACGACGAACGTCCACACATATTCAGAGCCTGTGATGGGCGTACCGCCCACCGCGCCGAGCGCCTGATTGAGAATCCCGAACGGGGGATCTGCGATCATGCGACGCCACATCATGATATAGACGGTGCCTGCCGTGATGCGAGGCAGCAGCCACAAAGCGCGAAACACGAAACTGGCGCGGCGATTGATGTGGGTCGTCAGGAGGGAGACGAAGAGCGAGGCACCGACATTGAAGATCGCCATCGTCACCAACACGTAGAAGAGTGTGTTAAAGAGGATTTTTTGCGCAAACTGATCATTGAATAAGGTTGTAAAGTTGGCAAAGCCGATGAATTCCATCTGGGCGATGTCGGCGGTGAAGTTGGCGCTGGTCAGGTTCGTCATGCTGATGTAAAGCACGAGAATTGTCGGGATCAGAAAGAAAAGGACGACCAGCACGACCGCAGGCATGAGAAACAGGTATGCGGTCAGATTGGGTCGCCCGCTGCTGGTGCGTTTACTTTGTGTTGTGGTTACGGCTGCCATGCCCATCCCTAAAAACGTGCCGGTTGCCGTAGGGGCGCAATGCATTGCGCCCCTACAACGAGCGGGTGTCCATCTTGTTTCAACGGACGGCATGAATGCCGTCCCTACAGGATCGTGGTTGTAGGGACGCCATAAATGGCGTCCGTCGCACTAGCGAATGGTGATGCCGTCGCCGAGTTCGTTCTGGAGGGTTTCGACCGCCAGTTGAACGGCTTCTTCAGGTGTGGCTTCGCCGGTGTGTGCGGCGGTAATGCCCAGCCAGTAGGCGTTCGCCCAGGCGCTGTACGAGGGGTGATTCGGTGCCGAGCGCGTGTAATCGAGCATGTAGTGCGCGGTGCTCAGAACCGGGTGTGACTTGTAGGGTTCTGCCTCAACCTGGGCATTCAGGATGCCGAGGTGGAAGCTCTCGATGGCATGACGGTTGTTCGCTTCTACGGTGGTGACGGCGGCGAGGAGCGCCATCGCCACTTCGGGATGCTCGCTGCTGCTGCTGATCATGTACGACAGCGGGTGCGTCAGCGTGAGCGGACCTTCTTCTTCCGTCATCGCCGGGAACAGCATCAGTCCCATATTTTCCAGCAGGTAGTCATTGCCGCCGAGGTCGGCGATGTAGTTCACCGCCCAGTCCGCCCACTGCCAGGTACCACCCTGGTAGAAGAGCACCTGGTCGGCAGGCGCGACTTCGGTGTACATCTGCGTCCAGTCGTAGCCGATCATGTCGGGGCGGGTGACGCCACGCGCTGCGAAGCTGGCGATCAGTTCGTAGGCACCCAGAGCCGCTTCGGTATCGAAGACCAGTGTGCCATCTTCGATCATGATTTCGCCGCCATGACCGAGGTAGTAGGGCAGCCAGTCGAAGCCAATGCTGGGGCGATGGTAGAAGCCATAGCCAGACTCAACCACGCCTTCGGCGACCGCTTGTTCGGCGGTGGCAATCATGTCCTCGAAGGTGAATTCGCCCATGCGCACGCGCTCCGGCAGTGAAGCGATTTCTTCCTCGCTCCAACCCAGGTCGGCGAGCAGAAGGCGGCTGAAGAAGATCGGACGTGCCTCAGAGTCCTGCGGGATCGCCCAGACCTGACCATCCCACGACTGCGATTCCCAGAGCGTGGGGACGATGTCTTCAAATTCGCTGTGCTGCGCAATCAGATCGTCCAGGGGGATGATGAAGCCAGCCGGTGCCCAAGCGCCGACATCTTCGTGACCGGAGAGGATAATATCCGGTGCCTCACCTGCCTGTGCCGCGAGCAGGAACTCGTTCTTGTAGTCCGCCCATGCCTTGGCATCGTGCGTGAGGGTGAGGTTCAGTGAAATGCCGAGTTCAGCTTCGACCTGTTCTTCGACTGCGGCGAAGTTTTCGCAGCGCCAACGGTCGATTTCACCGCCAACGCAGCGAACGCTGATGTCAATCGTTTCCTGCGCAAATGCTGCGCTGCCCATCAGCAGCCCGACCACCACGAGAATCGTCAGCCCCAAGACTTTCTTCATCAATCAATCTCCTCAACAGCCGAGAAAAGCGTGAATCGACAAGTACGTCGCGCCCACCAAGCTCAGGCAGCCAACGCAAGGCAGCCGGGGTTACATCCTGCCTGCCTCTGCTTGTCACGGGGAGAGTAGTGCCGACGGGTTAAGGGGACGACAAATGGTCTTTAATGCGCGTTTAAGTCTACACTTACATAACACCCATCTGGGTCAGACCTGGACTCCTGTTGCAGGTTCTGTTGAGGCGTTCTATATTGCACCCCGACCAATTCAATACAGCTTTGGAGATTCCATTATGTCCACAATCATGACGATGGGTGTGCATATTCTCGATATTCTGGGTCGCCATGTGGATCGCATCCCACCAGGTCAGAATATCGATCTGCTGGACGAAATCCGCCTGACGGTCGCCGGAACCGCAGCGGGTACAGCGGTCGATCTGGCGAAGCTGGGCGCAAACGTGGTGACGGTCGGCGCGATTGGCAAAGACGAACTTGGCAATTTCATCGTCGATACCATGAACCGCTACGGCATCCGTACCGACTATCTGGTGCGCAAGGACGGCGTGCAGACCTCCGCGACGATGCTGCCCATCCGCCACAACGGCGAACGTCCGGCGCTCCATGTGCTGGGCGCGAACGCGCAGTTCTCGCTCGACGACATCCCCTGGGACGCGCTCAAATCGGTCGATTACCTGCACTTTGGCGGCACCTACCTGCTGCCCAAGCTGGACGGCGCACCGATGGCGGAAGTCCTGAAGTTCGCCAAGCAGCACGGTGTCACGACAACGTGTGACATCCTCGCGGTGCCGCGCGAAGACATGCTGGGCGTCATTTTGCCCTCGCTGCCCTACATCGACTACTTCATGCCAGGAATCGAAGAAGCGGCGATGATCAGCGGCTTACCGGTCGAAGACACCGACGCGATTGTCGAATTCTTCCTGGCGCGAGGGCTGCGCTACGCCGTCTTCACGATGGGCGGGCGCGGCAGCATCATCGCCTCGCGCGAGCTGCCCGCGCCGATCCGCGTACCCGCCTTCAAAGTCCCGGTGGTCGATTCGACGGGCTGCGGCGATGCCTACTGCGCAGGCTTCCTGGTGGGTTTGAGCAAAGGCTGGTCGCTGGAACAGTGTGGGTTGCTGGGTGCTGCGTCGGCGGCGTTGGTCATCACCGGCTTGGGATCGGACGCGGGCATCGTCGATTTTGACAGCACGCTGCAACTGATGCAGACTGCCGAGCGGCTGCCGATGTAAGACCCATGTTGCAGAACGCAACATCCCCAAATATGCGAGCGTTGCATTTTGCAACATCTATACGATATGCTTGCAATGGGCAAAATCGCCTGAGTATAGTAAGGCTGGATACGTTCCCAGAACGGTCCTTTCCGTAGTTGATGTCAGTGTTGATAGTTATGCGTGATGAGTGATGAGGAATGAGCAGGCTCCATTCCTGAGATCACTCATCACTCATTCCTCATCACTCGTCACTCTCAATAACTGACTTAGTGTGAAGAAGGTGTCCTTTAATGAACAGAGTTTCCAGGCGTTCTTCTCGATTAGTGGTTATCGCCCTGCTCGTCCTGACGAGCCTCGTCCTGTCCGTCGTCCCCGCCATGAGTCAGGATGCACATCCCCTCGCCGGTCAATCGATAGAAATGTCGATCCTCGGTATCGGCGGCTGGCTCCCCAGCTCGCTCGGCGCGCAAATGGCGAACGACCTGTTCGTCGGCTATGCGCAGGAAAACTACGGCTACAACGTGAGCTTCACCTTCACCGAGTCGCCGTTCGAGTCGTTGTTCCAGCGCGCCGCCGCCTCGCTCCAAACCGGGTCTGATGAATTCAACATCATCATCAGCGACAGCCAATGGCTGGGCGCGTTGGCGACCCCCGGCTGGATCGTCGATATTGACGGACTGATCGAGAATGGTCTGCCCGACCTGGGCATCGACCCGCAGCCGTCGCTCGACCTCGAACTCTTCAGCGATGTCGCCCGCACGACCTATCAGGTCTTCCCGGACGGCTCGGATGAAATCTGGGGTCTGCCGCAGGAAGGCGACGTGCAGGTACTCTTCGTCCGCACCGACATCGTCAACAACCCCGATGAAATGGCAGCCTTCGAAGCCGCCAACGGCTTTGCCATCCCCAGCACGTTCGAGGAATGGGAAGTCCTGACGATGGATCAGTTCGAGCTGATCGCTGGCTTCTTCACCCGCCCCGACCAGGATCTGTATGGCGTCGCCATGCAGCACTCCATCGTCTATGACTTCTACTCGATGCAGCTCTATCCGTTCATGTGGTCGCTCGGTGGGCAGGCATGGGACCCGGCAACCCGCACGATGGTTGGCGTCCTCGACACCCCGGTCAACGCCGAGGCGATGGAATGGAACCGCCGTATGCTCAACTACACGCCCCCCGGCGCGTTGAGCATGGGTATTGGTGAGAACGTCGATGCCTTCACGCAGGGCAAGGTCGCCACGTCGATCCAGTGGGCAGCCGTCGGTTTGTCGATGGTCACCGACGAGAACCGCGATGTCGTCGCCATCGTCCCGCCGCCGCAGTTCGTCCGCGAAGACGGCACGACCTCGCGCGTCTACTCGATGGGTGGTCAGCCCTGGGTGTTGAATGCCTTCAACCCGGCGGACAAGATGCGCGTCGCCGTCGATTTCCTCAACTGGTGGTATCTGCCAGAAACTCAGCTTGAATTCGCCATTCGCGGTGGCAACCCGACCGTTGCGGCGACCCTGAATGACCCGACGTTCGACGACATCAACCCCTGGAATCGCGCGTACAAGTACATGCTCCAGAACGACCGCGCGCAGGACTTCTGGCATGAGCCGAACTACGCCGAAATGCTGGCACTCCAGCAGGAAGCCTTCACCGCTTTCGCAGCGGGCGAGTACAACGATGCGCTGTCCGTGCTGAACTTCGTCGCCTGCGAACAGCAGCAAATTCTGTTCGACAACGGGCGTACCGAAGTCGCGCCGCCGGATGAGTGCGAAGACGCCGAACCGCAATAAGGTTCAATAATCGCAGGGGCGCAATGGATTGCGCCCCTGCGATCAACGCGGTGTAAGGGCGGGGTTGAGTCCCCGCCCATTCCCGATATAGATTAGAAGAAACTTCCGAGGTCTCCCCATGGCTCAGGCAGACTTAAGTTCTCCCGCGCGGCTGCAGCAAGCGGCTGTACCCGCTATGACGCCGCTGCGGCGCTTTCTCATGCGCTTCAACCGGCTTTTCGACGACGCACGCCTGCTTCCGGTCTTGCTGATTGCTCCGGTCTTGATCTTTTTCATCGTCTGGAACGTGATCCCCACTTTGTGGATGATCGGCTTGAGCTTTTATCGCTACCAAATCAGTATCCCAGACAGCCTGGCATTCCTGGGAATAGACAACTATACGGACATTATTCGTGACCGTGCGATGTGGCAGGGTTTAAGCCGCACCTTCATCTGGGTCTTCTTTGGTGTCGGCATACAGACCCTCCTGGGGATGGTGCTCGGCTTCCTCTTCTGGGGCAGCAAAAGCATGCCCGGCAGACGACTGGCGCTGACACTGCTCTTCACGCCGATGATCGTCACGCCGGTCGCGGCGGGTTTGTTCTTCCGGCTGATCTATGAACCGACCTTCGGCATCCTCAACTGGTTCACACAGAGCTTCTTTGGGCAGGAAGTGCTTCTGCTACAGAACCCAGAAGTCGCCTTCTGGGCGGTGCTGTTCGTCGATATTTGGATGTGGACACCCTTCATGATCCTGATCACGCTGGCGGCGCTGGCATCCGTCCCCAAAGCGGAGATGGAAGCTGCCGAGATTGACCGCCTTTCGTGGTTTGACCGCATCCGCTACATCATCCTGCCGCATGGCAAGTACATCCTGATGCTCGGCATCCTGCTGCGCACCATCGACTCGTTCAAGACGCTGGACCTCGTCTATCTGATGGCGGTACCCGGCAGCACGACCAAGCTGATCGCGATCCTGCTGCGCGAATCGGCGTTCGAGGCGCTCAATGTCGGGTGGTCGTCGGCGCTGGCGATTATCCTGCTCCTGACGGCAATCGCTTTCACCTCGATCTACCTCTACATTCTCAACCTGAACAGCAAGGCAAAAGCGAAGGAGGTCGCCACATGAACCGCGCACGAGGCTGGCGTAAAACCGCCTATCATGTCCTGCTCTGGGTGATCGCCCTGATCTTCTTCGCGCCGATCCTGTGGATCATCATGGGCGCCTTCAAGACGACCGATGGCATCCTGGCGGTGCCGCCGCAGTTCGTCTTCGTGCCGACGCTCGATAACTTTGTCGATCTGTTCAACCGCCCCAACGTGCTGCGCTACCTGGGTAACAGCATCCTCATGTCGTCAGCGTCGGTCGGCATCGCCATCGTCGTCGCGTTCCTGGCGGCATACGCCTTCTCGCGCTTCAAGCCGCGTGGGACAAGCTTCCTGATGTTTATGCTGCTCTCGATCCGTATGGTGCCCGCCGTCGCCGTCGTCATTCCCGTCTCGCTGATGTACTCGGCGCTGCAATGGAAAGACACCTATTTCGGCATGATCATGATTTATGCCATGTTCAGCATCCCGTTTTCGGTCTGGATTCTGAAAGGCTTCGTCGATGGCGTCTCGCAGCGCTACGACGAGACGGCGCTCATCAACGGTGGATCGCGCTGGCACATCATCTTCCGCGTCATCCTGCCGCAGGTCGCGCCGGGTTTGGTCGCTGCGTTTATCTTCAATCTGATCTTTGTCTGGAACGAGTTCCTCTTCAGCCTGATCCTGGGCGGGCGCGACACGACCAGCATTCCAGTGTCCTTCTCGACCGATCTCTACTCGGATGGTGGTGTCGATTGGACATTCACCGCTTCGATGGCGACCGTCTACATGATCCCGCCGATCCTCTCGATCCTCTTCTTCCAGAAGTACCTGCTCGTCGGCATGACGTTCGGGACTGTGCGTGGGGAGGTCTAGACGATGGCGGCAGTTGCGCAACCGGAGCGCCGCTTCACACTCACCAAAGAGACGGCGCGCATCATCTACGTCGTCGCCATCATCGTGATGGCGCTGGCGATGTTCCTGGTCGCCTGGGGCGAATCGCAGGCGCAGGCGGCAGAAGCAGCCGCCGCCGGGACAGCCTCAGAATTCGAGATTTCCGATGTCTTCCAGCCCTGGTCATGGATCATCCTGGCGGGCACCTTCGTCATCACCGCCGTGCATAGTATCCAGCAGCGGCTGCCCTTCGCCTCCATGATCCAGATTTCGCTGATCATCCTGCTGCTGGTGTGCTTCGCCATGATCGCGCAGCAGTATGACCGCGACTTCTATCGCGTCGGCTTGACGGCGCTGATCTTTTTCACGCTCCTGCAAGTGGGCTACGGCAACATCTCGCCAGACGCGGGCTTTCGTAAAGCGATGATCGGCACTGTGATGACCATCGTCATCCTGGGTTTCGTCGTCTGGTTGAGCATCTCGCTCGTACCCTGGCTGATAGAACTGGGATAATTACAAGCGAGGCGTGCGAAGTGCCCAGTGCGAACAGGGACGGCTTTGTGAGTTCGCACAGCGCGCCACGCCCTCGACACGTTACGCATTGAGGTAATCAAGAATGCTTGCTGTTGAATTTCGGAATGTCACAAAAAAGTTCAAGCAGGTGGTCATCGCGCAGGAGATGAACCTGCGAATCCGCGAGGGGCGCTTCTCCGTCATCTTCGGCGCGCCCGGCGCGGGCAAATCGACTTTACTGCGCCTGATCACGGGTCTGGATAAGCCCGACCAGGGCGAGATTTTCCTGCGCGGCGTGGATGTCGGCAAGGTTTCCGCCGCCGACCGCAACATCGGCTATGTCCCACAGTCCTTTGCACTCTATCCGCACTACTCGGTCTTCGATAACATCGCGTACCCGCTGCGGCTGATGGGGGTGCGCAAGCAGGACTGTGTACCCGTCGTCGAGCAGGTCGCGCGCCAGTTGCAGATCACGCATTTGCTCAAGAAGAAGCCGGATCAATGCAGCGGCGGCGAAAAGCAGCGCGTCGCCATTGCACGAGGCATCGTCAAGGATACCAAGATCTTCATTCTCGACGACCCGCTGACCGGCTTAGACTTCAAGCTGCGCGAGCGCCTGTTCGATGACCTGCGCCAGATGCGCGAAGACCTGGGCGCAACCTTCATCTACACTACGTCCGACCCGCTCGAATCGCTGATCCTGGCGGAAGACATCCATGTTCTCGACGCGGGCAAAATTGTCGAAAGTGGCGAGACCGACGCCCTCTATGCCCACCCTCAGCATGTACGAACGATGGAGCTGCTCGGCTTCCCAAACACCAACGTCTTCCCCGGCACGCTCGACGACGGCACAAGAGTAGCCTCACAGGGGCTGCGTTTCGCGCTGGCGGCGTCGGGCAGCGCGGCGAAGGCGGGCGATGTCCGCATCGCGGTACGCCCGCAGAACATCCGCATCAATCCAGAATTTCGGGATGGGCTGCTGGTCGTCCCCGCCGATGTCACCCTGGTGGAAGACCTGGGCGGCGAGCTGCACGTCTACCTCGAAGTCGAAAAAACACCGTTGGAAGCGTTGATCCCGAACGCCGGGATCGAAAGCCTGACCGAGGGCAAGGCGACCATTGGCATTCAACCCGGCGACCTGAAGGTCTATTCGGCATCGACTGGGCAGTTCATCGGTCAGGGGGTGGCATAAAATGGCGACCGAAATCCGCATGGAAAAACTGCGCTGCGCCTTCGGGCAAACCATCGCAGTCGATGACATCTCCATGACCTTCCCTGCCGAGTCCGTCACCTGCCTCCTCGGACCATCCGGCTGCGGCAAGACCACGCTCATGCGTATGCTGGCGGGCTTGCAGGACCCAACGTCCGGCGAAATCTACTTCGGCGACCAGCGCGTCACAGACATGACGCCCAGCGAACGCAACATCGGCATGGTCTTCCAGTATCCGGTCGTCTATCGCGGGACAACGCTCTTCCAGAGCGTCGAGCTGCCGCTGACGCGCGACAAATCGGTCAGCAAGGAGGAACGTAAACGCCGCGTCGAAGACATCCTGGAGCAGCTCAACCTGACGCATGTCGCGCATGAAGACGTGACGACGCTCGATAACGCGACCCGACAGAAGGCGGCAGTCGCGCGCGCAGTCGCCCGACAGCCACAGATCATCCTGTTCGACGAGCCGATCACGAATGTTGATGTTGCCGCCAAAGTGCAGCTCAAACGTGCGCTCAAGGGTCTCGTCAAGCAGCATTCGCAAACCATCATCTACGTCACGCATGACCAGACGGAAGCGATGACGCTGGCGGACGAGATCGCGCTGATGGACAACGGCAAGATCGTCCAGCGCGGCAAACCACGCGACATTTACAACAACCCGAACAACCGCTTCGGCGGCTGGTTCCTCGGCAATCCAGGCATGAACTTTGTCGAACACACCATCGTCAATCACGACGGCGGGCAGCATCTCGGCGCGCCGCTCTTTCGGCAGCCCATCCCGCTGCAAGCAGTGCACGGGTTGTCGAATGTGGTCGTCGGCATCCGCCCGGAGCGTGTGAACCTGGGCGAAGAGACGCCAGCAGCGGTCAAAGGCGTCATTCTGCGCAGCTCGCTGGTGATCGGCGGGCAGTACCTCGTCAGTCTGAAGATCGGCAGCACCATGATCAAGGCAAAGACGACACGAAACGATTTGCCGCCACCCGGCGAAAGCGTCTGGGTGACCTGCCCGCTGGAAGATGTGAAGCTCTTCACACCGGCAGGCGAGCGAATTGATATGAAGTAACGAGTGATGCGTAACGAGCGTCTCTCCATTTTCGCTCGCTGCACGTTTCTCCTTGCTGCACGTTTCTCCTTGCTGACAAGCGGTGAATTCTGAAAGAGAGCTTATCGATGAAAAAATTGATCAACGCGGTCGAAAATGTGCTGACCGAACAGCTCCAGGGTATGGCGGCTGCGCATCCCGAACTGAACATCTCGCTTGACCCCAAGTACATCACGCGCGTCGGCGCGCCGTTCGCGGGAAAGGTTGCCATCATCTCTGGCGGCGGCAGCGGGCATGAGCCGCTGCACGGTGGTTTCGTCGGTCACGGGATGCTGACCGCCGCCTGCCCCGGCGAAGTCTTCACCTCCCCCACCCCCGACCAGATGTACGAGGCAGCAAAAGCCGTCGCGAGCGATGCGGGCGTGCTGTTCATCGTCAAGAACTACACCGGTGATGTGCTGAATTTCGAGACGGCAGCCGAGATGGTGCACAGCGAAGGCATCAAAGTGCAGAACGTCATCGTGGACGACGACGTGGCGGTCAAGGACAGCCTCTATACCGCCGGGCGGCGCGGCGTCGGCACGACGGTCATTCTGGAGAAGGTGGTCGGCGCGGCAGCGGAGGAGGGCTACGGACTGGACGCCTGTGCAGATCTGGCGCGCAAGGTCAACTCCTACGGGCGTTCGATGGGGATGGCGCTCACCTCATGCATCGTCCCCGCAGCGGGCAAGCCGACCTTTACGCTGGCGGAAGATGAGGTCGAGATCGGCATCGGCATTCATGGCGAGCCTGGGCAGTACCGCGAGAAGCTGCGTCCAGCCGATGCGATTGTCGAGACCCTGGCGCTCGAAATCCTGGATGACGGTGCCTACAAGCGCACACTGCGTGAATGGGATCGCGAAAACGCGACCTGGGTCGAGCGTGACGTGATCGACGAGCCATTCAAAGCGGGCGACTCGGTGATCGCGCTGGTCAACAGCATGGGTGGCACCCCCGTCAGCGAGCTGTACGCGGTGTATCGCAAGCTGGCGGAACTATGCGAAGCGCGCGACATCACGATTGCCCGCAAGCTGGTGGGACCCTACATCACGTCCCTGGAGATGCAGGGCTTCTCCATCACGCTGGTCAAGGCGGATGCCGAGATCCTGAAGTTCTGGGATGCGCCCGTCTCGACGCCTGCCCTGCGTTGGGGAGTCTAAGCGTGATGTCTGACGTGATCACGAAAGCGCAGGTCATCACCTGGCTGGAAAACTGCGCCGCACTCCTCGAAACGCAGAAGGCTTACCTGACCGAGCTGGATGCTGCCATCGGCGATGGTGATCATGGCTTGAATATGGCGCGCGGCTTTGGCAAGGTGAAGGAAAAGCTGCCGAGCATGGCGGATGCCAGCATCGGCAGCATCCTCAATACCAGCGGAATGGCGCTCATCTCCAGCGTGGGCGGCGCGAGCGGGCCGCTCTATGGCACATTCTTCATGCGTGCCAGCACTGCGGTGCAGGCGCGGCAGGAGCTTGAGCCGATGGATCTGGTCAAGCTGATGGAGCAGGGGATCGAAGGCGTCGTCCAGCGTGGACGCGCCGAAGTGGGCGAAAAAACCATGCTCGATGCGCTCATCCCGGCGCTGAACGCGCTCAAATCACAGTTGGAAGCAGGCGCTGGTCTGTCGGACGCGCTTGACGCTTGTGTTGCCGCCGCCGAAGCGGGCGTACGCTCGACGATTCCGCTGGTCGCCAAAAAGGGGCGCGCCTCGTACCTGGGCGAACGCAGCGTGGGACATCAGGATCCCGGCGCGACTTCCGCCACGTTGATCCTCGGTCTGCTGCGCGATGTCGTCAAAGGCTCGGGCGTGTCATGATCGGCATCGTCCTCGTCTCCCACAGCCAGAAGCTGGCGGAAGGGGTTCGCGATTTAGCCGCGCAGATGACGCAAGGGCAAGTATCAATTGCCGTCGCGGGTGGGATCGACGACGAGGAGAACCCCATCGGCACAGACCCCATCCGCGTCATGAACGCGATCAGCGAAGTCTACTCCCCCGATGGGGTTGTGATCCTGATGGACCTGGGGAGCGCGTTGATGAGTGCGGAAACCGCGCTCGACCTGCTCGACCCTGAATGGCGACCTCATCTGCACCTGTGCGCGGCACCATTTGCCGAAGGCGCGGTGACGGCGGCTGTGCAGGCGCGAATCGGTGGCAGCGCTGAGAGCGTGATGGCGGCGGCGAACGGCGCGCTGCTGGCGAAGCGCCAGCATCTCGGCATCGCAGAACCCCCCACAGCCGTCGTCGCCGCGCCGCCACCCACCAGCGCGGGACAACGCCTGAGTCTCACCATCCCCAACAAACTCGGCATCCATGCGCGTCCTGCTGCCCGCATCGTGTCGCTTGCCGGGCAGCACGCGGCACAGCTCACGCTCCGCAAGGGAGAACGCAGCGCCGACGGACGCAACATCAACGAGGTCATGCTGTTGGACATGCGACAGGGTGATGCCGTCGAGTTCTTTGCGGACGGCGCGGGCGCGACTGCCCTGCTCGATTCGTTAGCGGCGCTCGCAAACGAGAACTTTGGCGATGACGATACGGCTGCGCCCACGTCGCCGTCTGGTCAACCATCATCCCCTGAGAAGTTCGTACTGGCGGGCGTGGCGGCTGCCCAGGGTATCGCCATTGCGCGCGTGCATTTGCTAAGCACACACCCTCCCGTCATCGACAGCGCGCTGAAGCAGCCCATTGAGGATGAACAAATCGCTTTGGTCATGGCAGTAAATCGGGTGATGAATGCGCTGCAAGCGGAGCTTGAGAAGGCAAAGCTGCGCGGCGATGACACCCAAGCGGACATCTTCAAGGCGCACCTGTATATTCTGGAAGATGACCGGCTGCACACAACCGCAAAAGATGCGATTGCGCGGGATCAGGTCTCGGCGGCGGCGGCATGGTGGGCAGAAATCGAAGCGCTGGCAGGACGCTACCGCGCCGCGCCCAATCCCATCCTGCAAGGGCGGGCAGTCGATGTGCTCGATGTCGGGCGGCGAGTGCTGGCAGAACTGATCCCCGGCAGCGCGCGTTCGCTCGTCCTGGACGAACCCTGCATCCTCGCGGCGGAAGACCTCGCCCCATCCGAAACATCGATGCTTGACCCGCAGAACGTCCTCGCCATCCTCACACAACAAGGCGGCGCGACCTCGCACACGGCGATCATCGCGCGCGGCATGGGCATTCCGGCGGTCGTGGGCTTGGGCGGGGGTTTTTCCTCGCTTAAGCACGGACAGCGGGTGGTGGTGGATGGCGGGCGCGGTTGGGTATACACCGAGCCGACCGATGCGCAGATCGCCGAGTTCGAGGCACAAATCGCCGCAGAACGCGCCGAGCGCGAAGTACTGCTGACGACCGTGCGCGAAGATGCACACACGAGCGACGGGCGGCGCATCGAAGTCGCCGCCAACGTTGGTGGGGCGGCAGACGCGCCCCGACTGCGTGAGATGGGGGCGGAGGGCGTCGGTTTGTTCCGCACCGAGCTGCTCTTTATGGGACGAGCAAGCGCACCCACTGAAGAGGAACAGATTCTGGCTTACGGCGCAGTCGCACAGGCGTTAGAGGGTCGCCCGATCATCATCCGCACGCTCGATGTAGGCGGCGACAAGGCGATCTCCTATATCAAGATCCCGCCGGAAGAGAACCCCTTCCTCGGCTATCGCGGCATCCGCTACTGGCTTGGCGACCGCCCGCTAGCGCGGGCACAGATTCGCGCCATCTACCGCACCAGCGCGCAGCACAACATCCGTGTCATGTTCCCGATGGTTGGGACACTGGAAGAACTTGAAGCGATCCACGCCTTCATGCGCGAGATCCGCGCCGAACTCGACGCCGAATGCACTCCATACGATCCGACCATGCAGGTCGGCATCATGATCGAGGTGCCGTCGGCGGTGCTGTGCGCGCCGCAGCTTGCCGACAAGGTCGATTTCTTCTCCATCGGGACGAACGACCTGACGCAGTATCTCATGGCAGCAGATCGTGGGAATGCGCGCGTGACGCCGCTGGCAACTCCATTCCAGCCCGCCCTTCTGACTGCCATCAAGCAGGTGGTGGATGCGGCACACGCGCGCGGCAAGTGGGTAGGCATCTGTGGCGAGATGGCGGGCAACCCGCTGCTGACGCGCGTCCTGATCGGCTTGGGCGTGGACGAACTGAGTATGAGCGCACCAAGTATTGCCGAAGTCAAGCACATCATCCGCCAGACGAGCAGCATGGATGCACAAGCGTTCGCGCGCGAAGTCCTGGCGCTGCCGACCGCGCGCGAAGTCGAGGCGCAACTGAAATCAGTATCGATTTGATTGACGGAGAACACCCTTATCATGCCAGCTAAGTTATTTCGCAATATTTCAGCTCTCTGGTTAGGGTGGGCTGTGTTGTTGACTCTCTTCATGAACCTTGTCGGCTTCCGCTTCCAGCCCCAGCGCCCCGATACCGTCTTTCCCTGGACTGAAAGCTCGACCACTGCAGAAGCCATCGCCACTCGTGTCTACCTAAGCGACCCGTTTTTGAATGCGCTGGTCAGCGATGACTCCCAATACTATCTGTCCATCGCCACAGTGGGATATGACGACCCGCTTATGAGCAGCGCCCAGGTTGCCGATGGACGCGAACTCTCGGTGAATTATGGTTTCATGCCACTCTACCCATTGTTGATGCGCGTTGTCGGCGCGCCACTCCTTGCTCTGGGCATGGAACCTATCCCCGCCCACACATTGGCGGGCATCGTCATCTCTGTCGTTTCGGCGTTGGTTGTCTTGGTCGCGCTCTTTGATCTCACGCGCGACGCACTCGGCGTGGAGGCAGGCTGGCGTGCAGTCTATTACCTGTTGATTTTCCCAGCGGCATTCTTCCTGGTCGCCGTCTATTCTGAGGCGCTGTTCCTGGCACTTGCATTGTCGTCACTGTCACTGCTGCGTCGTGAACGCCTGATCGCAGCCGCCCTGTTGGCGGCGGTCGCCGTCTGGGTGCGCCTGGTCGGCGTGTCGCTGGTACTTCCGCTGGCGCTGACCTGGTGGGCGCACTATGGGCGGACTCCGGAACGGCGCAGCATCACCCTGTCCCCGGCGGCTCTCCTTGCTGCCGTGGCGGTTGGACTGCCGGTTGTAATGCTCGCTATCTGGAGGGTAACCCTCGGCGAAGAGGCGATCGCTATGCAGGCACTCTTCGGGCGCAGCACGCTTGACATCATCGAGGCGGCGCAGGCATGGGGGCGTGCGTTCGTCCGCGTCATTGGCGTGACCGCCGCCGCGCCGGATACTCGCCTCTACTTTGCGTTGGAGATCGGCTCCTTGCTACTATCAGTCGTCACGGCGGTGCTGGCAGTTCGCATCCAACGCAACGTTGCCCTCTTCAGCTTTGGTGCCATCCTCCTGACCGCAACAGGGGGAATCATCAACGGACAGTTGCGCTATGCGCTCGCGGTGCCGGCAATCTTTCTGGTGCTGGCGCAATGGGGTAAGTCGCCGTTGTTCGACCGCCTTTGGACGATTGCCAGCCTTCTGCTGCTCGGCATTCTGGCAACCTTGTTTAGTTTCAATTTCTGGGTCGCATGAGAGGTATAATTGCGCTTTGCGACCAAGGATAACTTTAGGGTCATCAAGACTTGACAGACGAAAGGATGTTTTTCATGGCTAGGTCAGTCACACTATTTACTGGGCAGTGGGCGGATTTGACGCTCGATACGCTGGCGGGCAAAGCCGCGGGCTTTGGCTACGACGGCTTGGAGCTGGCGTGCTGGGGTGATCATTTCGATGCCGAGCAGGCGCTTTCGGATGATGGCTACGTGCGCACGCGCCACGACATTCTGGAGAAGCATGGGCTGAAGTGCTTCGCCATCAGCACGCATCTCGTCGGGCAGTGCGTCGCTGATGCGCTGATCGACGAGCGACACAAGAGCATCCTCTCGCCGCGCCTGTGGGGCGATGGCGACCCGGAAGGCGTGCGGCGGCGCTGCGCGGAAGAGGTGGCGAACACGGCGCGCGCGGCGGCATTGCTCGGCGTCAAGGTCGTCAACGGCTTCACGGGCAGCCCGATCTGGCATTTGATCTACCGCTTCCCGCCGACGAGCGACGCGATGATCGACGCGGGCTACCGCGAATTCGCTGACCGCTGGAACCCCATCCTCGACGTGTTCGACGAGGTCGGCGTGCGCTGGGCGCTCGAAGCACACCCGGCGGAGATCGCCTACGACATCTACACGGCGGAGAAGACGCTGGCGGCGCTGAACAATCGCCCGGCATTCGGCTTCAACTTCGACCCCAGTCATTTCATCCATCAGTTGTTCGACCCGACGAAGTTCATCGACCGCTTCCCGGATCGCATTTATCACGTTCACGTCAAGGACAGCAAGGTCAAGCTGGACAACACCCGCAGCATCCTCGGCTCACATCTCGGCTTTGGCGATAACCGCCGCGGCTGGGATTTCGTCTCGCCTGGGCATGGCGATCTTGACATGGACGCGATGATCCGCGCGCTCAACCGCGCGGGCTACGCGGGACCGCTCTCGGTCGAGTGGGAAGACAGCGGTATGGATCGCGAGTTTGGCGCGGCGGAAGCCTGCGCGTGGGTCAAGAAGAACGACTTCAAGTCGTCCAACGTCGCTTTCGACGCGGCGTTCGAGAAATAGGGGGCGCATCATGACAGAACAAGGCGGCGGCTTCACGACAATGGCGGGTGCGCGTGCGGAGGGCGAGGCTCCCTCGCTCGGCATCGGCATCCTCGGCTACGCATTCATGGGCAAGGCGCACTCGAACGCCTTCAAGAAGATCCCCTACATGATGTATCCCCCGGCGGCGATCCCCCGGCTGGTCGGCATCGCCGGGCGCGACGAGGCGGCGGTGGCGGAAGCGGCAAAGCGCTACGGCTACGAACGCTACTACACCGATTGGCGCGCGATGCTGGAAAACGACGCCATCGACGTGTTCGACAATGGCGGACCCAACGACGCCCACGCCGAGCCGTGCATCGCGGCGGCGGGCGCGGGCAAGCATGTCTTCTGCGAAAAGCCGCTGGCGCGCACGGCGGAAGAGGCGAAGTCGATGCTCGACGCGGTGACGAAGGCGGGCGTCAAGCACATGGTCGCCTTCAACTACCGTTTCGTCCCGGCGATCATGCAGGCAAAGCATCTGATCGAGAGCGGCGCGCTGGGGCGCATCTTCCACTACCGCGCGGTCTACCTGCAAGAATGGATCATCGACCCGAACTTCCCGAAGATCTGGCGGCTCGACAAAAGCGTGGCGGGCAGCGGCGCGCTCGGCGACCTGGGCGCGCACATCATCGACCTTGCGCGCTTCCTGGTCGGCGAGCCGAAATCCGTCATGGGCAATGTGCAGACGTTCGTCAAAGAACGTCCGCTCCCGGATGGCAGCGGGCGCGGGACGGTCGATGTCGATGATGCGTTCACGGCGCTGTTCGAGTTCGAAAATGGCGCGCTCGGCACGCTGGAAGCATCACGCTTCTGCCAGGGGCGCAAGAACCACGAAGTGCTGGAAATCAACGGCGAGAAGGGGTCGATCAAGTTCAACCTTGAGCGCATGAACGAGCTGGAGGTCTTCTGGGCGGGCGAGGAGCCGAACACGACACAGGGCTTCCACAATGTGCTGGTGAGCGAACCCCATCACCCCTACTGGAAGAACTGGTGGCCCCAGGGACATATGATCGGCTGGGAGCACTCGTTCGTGCATGAGTTCGATCATTTTTTCCGCGCGATTGTCAACAACACGGCGGTTGACCCGTATGGCGCGACTTTCGTCGATGGCTACCGCAACGCGGTCATCTGCGATGCGATCCAGCAGTCGGCGGCATCGGGTCGGCGCGTGGATGTGAAGTACGAGGCGTAGGAAGAAGGTTACACCGCGAAGGCGCGAAGGACTCGAAGAAAGACAACACATATCTTCGCGTCCTCAGCGCCTTCGTGGTTGTCTTCCTCTTGCGATGTTATGCGTTCGACCGATTATCCTTACCATCATGACCGCACCCTAGAGGCGTGGCGGGCATTCCGTACCAGCCAAGGGATTGCCTCGCCCGCTATTGACCCGCGCGTGTGCGATTCATGGCAGCGCTGCAAGGGGTATGCCCCGCGCCACGATCCCGTCGTGGCGGGCGAAGCGCCGCCTGCCCCGCTCACCGCGGGCGAAGCGGCACTGCTTTCGACAGCCCTGCCCTATCTCGAAGACATCTACGGCTGCATCGCAGGGGCAGCCAGCGTCCTCGTCCTGACGACATATACAGGCGTCGTCCTCAGCCTGCATGGCGATCCCGATTTTGGCTTGCACCTGATGGCGGCAGGGCTGTGCATCGGCGCGTGCTGGTCGGAGGAGTATCGCGGGACGAATGCGATCAGCCTGTCGTCGGTGACGGCGATGCCGACCCAGGTGGTCGGCGCAGAACACAGCCTTGAGTCGCTTCATCCATTCGGCGGTTCCGCCGCACCCATTTATGATGAGCATGGCGCAATCGTCGGCGTGGTCGGCATCATCACCCCTGCGCACGAGACGAACCAGATGCAGCTTGCGCTGATGATGACCACCGCCCAGGCGATCAGCGCGCAGGGGCAGTCGAACCTGCTCCTGGAACAGGCAAACCAACGCACGCGCATGTTGACGTCAATTCTCGAATCAGTCACCGATGGCGTGCTGACCTGGGATAACGATGGCGGGATTGAACACATCAACAGCATGGCGTGGCAAATCCTGGGAGTTGAGCGTAAGGCGCTGCTGGGGCATCGTATCCACGAGGTGATCGGCTTCACAGAGCTGATCCACGGCGCGATTGAGCAGCAGCGTGAGCTGTCCGATGTCGAGGCATCGCTGCAAATCGTAGACCGCTTTGTGAAGTGCCTGATCAATGTGCGTGTGATCAAGAACGGCGTGGGCGAAGTTGTCGGCGGCATCGCCATGCTGCGCCCGCTCGCCCAGGTGCGTTCGCTCGTGCATCAGCAGGTGAGCGCGCCACCGCCCCTCACCTTCAACGACTTTGAATTCACGTCCAGCCAGATGCATGGCTTGCTTCGACAGGCGAAGGTTGCGGCGAAAGGTGCCTCGCCGGTGCTGCTCTCCGGCGAGGCAGGTGTGGGGAAAACTGCGCTCGCGCAGGCAATTCATAACGCCAGCCCGCGCGCGGGCAAACCCCTGGTCGTCCTGAATTGCAGCATGATCCCCAAAGAGTTCATGGTCGAAGAGCTGCTCGGTCGGGACGCACATGGCAGCGAACAGGGGCGACCCAGCAAGTTTGAGCTGGCGGACGGCGGCACGCTGGTCATTGACCAGATCGACCAGCTTTCGCTGGAAGCGCAGCGCGTCCTGCTCCAGGTGATGAACAGCCGCGGCGTGACGCGCCTGTACGCCGTGCGTACCTCGCATATCAATGTCCGCATTGTGGCGACAACAGCGCTGAACATCGAAGCGCAGGTGGAAAATCACAGCTTCCTGCCACAGTTGTACTACCTCTTCAACATCCTTCACCTGAAGGTGCCGCCGCTGCGCGAACGGCGCGAAGACATCGGTCAGCTCGCGAACCGTTTCCTTGAGCGGCTGACGCCCGGGGACCAGCCCGCATCGATTGAAGCAGATGCGCTGCTGATGCTGCAAAGCTACCCCTATCCCGGCAACGTGCGCGAACTGGAGAGCATTATCGAACGCGCGGTGACGCAATCGACCGATGGCTTGATCCAGGCGGGTGATCTGCCGGAGAATGTACGCCTCGGTCACAGCCTGAACCCGCACTCAGCGCTCTTGCAGCCCACGATTTCCCTCGAAGATGCGGAGCTGGATGCTATCATGCGGGCGGGGCGCGCGTGCGCAGGCGGTATGTCGGCAATGGCGGCTGCATTGGGCATTGACCGCACGACGCTCTGGCGCAAGCTGAAACACTATGGCATCCAGACCGCCAACTTCAAGTGACGCGCCATCACAGGAACGCAGGCTGTTTAGCTTCCACAATAGTGACAAATGATAGGTTGTGCATAACTCATCTACGACTCATAATGTGGATGCGATAACGTCTGGATCGTCCTCAAAGGATGCAGAAATGCCTCGACCTCACGTTCGCGCCTGGTTTGACCGCTTATTCGACCTCCTTCCCCCTGTCACCTCGCTGGGTGCTGCGCTTGCCGTCGCTTCAATCCTCCTCATCGTCATGAATGCCAATGTCGGCGAAGCGTATCTGGCGCTGGCGGCGGGGGCATTTGGCACCGAAAACGCCACCGCCGAAACGCTGGTCAAGGCGATCCCCGTCCTCTTCATCGCCATCGGCATTTGCGTTGCCTTCCGCGCCAGTGTCATCAACATCGGTGGTGAGGGTCAGATGATCGCGGGCGCGGTGGCGGGCGTGACAATTGCGATTGCCTTTGGCGGGCGACTTCCACCGCTGCTGGTGATCGTGCTCTCGCTCCTGGCGGGTTTTGCGGCGGGTGCCGTGTACGGCGGCATCGCTGGCTTTCTGAAGGCATACTTTAACGTCAATGAAATTCTCAGCACCATCATGCTCAATCAGGTGGCGGTGCAGATGATGAATTTCCTGTTGAATGGTCCACTCCTCGATCCAACCGAGGTTGGCACCAACCATATCCCCAAGACCGCCCGCATCCTCAACGAGCTTCAGCTTCCACGCCTCACGATTGGCTGGTTTGACGGCGTCGAAGTGTTCGCGCGCACGCGGCTGCACTACGGCTTGATCCTCGCCATCCTGCTGGCAGTGGTCGTTTATGTCCTGCTCTGGCATACGCCGATTGGCTACCGCATCCGCGCGGTGGGTTTCAACGACCGCGCATCACGCTACGCGGGCATCAACGTTCGGCGGCAGGTCGTCCTCGCCATGTGTCTGGCAGGCGGCTGCGCGGGCTTGGCAGGTGTCGTGCAGGTGCTGGGCTTGCAGTATCGGCTGCAAACGGATGGCTCCCCGGCGGGCTTCACGGCAAACGCGGGTTTCAACGGCATCGTCGCCGCGCTCTTTGGCGGTCTGAACCCCTTCGGAGCGATCCCCGCCTCGATCTTCTTCGGCGGGCTGCTCGTCGGCGCACAGAACATGCAGCGCGACATCGGCGTGCCCGCATCTCTGATCACCGCCGTCAACGGCATCATCGTCATCTTTGCCGTCAGCAGCCAGGTGTTTGTCCAGCGCAGGCGACAGCGACGGCGGAACATCGAGATTAACCCTCCCACGACTGCCTCATCGCCCGAAGCAGCAGCGGCGACGAGAAAGGCGCAAGCATGATCGAACAAGTCTTCACTGCCAGCGTCTTCGCGGCGGCGCTCCGGCTGGCAACACCCTACATGTTCGCATCTATCGGCGAGATGTTCGGGCAGCGCAGCGGCGTGCTCAACCTCGGCGTCGATGGCATTATGCTGATGGGCGCATTTTTCGCACATTACGTCGCGCTGATGACGGGCAGCGCCGTCCTTGGCGTCGGTGCGGCGCTGCTGGTCGGCGCACTCCTGGGATTGGCGACGGCGTTCGTGAGCGTCACGCTCAAGGCAGAACAGGGGATCAGCGGAATCGGCATGTACCTGTTTGGGCTGGGCATGAGCGAGCTGCTGTTTCAGCGACTGGTCGGCACACCGCGTTCCGTCGAGGGTTTCTCTGCCATCTACATTCCATTGCTTTCAGATATTCAGTTCCTCGGTATCGGCGAAATCTTCTTTCGGCACAATATCCTGGTGTATGTCGCGTTTGCGCTGGTGCCAATTTCCGCTTACATCATCAACCGCACACCCTTCGGACTGATGATCCGCGCGGTCGGTCAGAACCCACAGGCTGCCGATGCGATGGGCATCAACGTGGCGCGCGTGCGTTACATGACGGTCATCCTGGGCAGTATGCTGGCAGGGTTGGCGGGCGCGGCGCTTTCGGTCGCGCTCCTCAAGGTCTTCCAACAGAATCTCACATCCGGACTAGGCTTCATCGCGGTCGCGCTGGTCTACTTCGGGCGCTGGCGTCCGGTCGGCATTATGATTGGTGCCCTGCTCTTCAGCTTCGTCAACGCCCTCCAGTTACAAATCAGCGCGATTGGGCTGAATATCCCGTCCGAGTTTGCAGTGATGGCACCGTACGTCATCACCATTATTGCGTTGGTTTTCGCGTCACGGCAGACGGAAAAGCCGGACGCGCTCACGAAACCATTTGAGCGGGGTGAGTAATTTTTCCATATAGAAAGGTCCTGCACATGAACAAGCGTCTTGTAACACTCCTCCTGGTGATGGCGGCGCTGCTGGTCGGCGTGCTGCCAACGGTCAATGCACAGGATGATGTCTTCCGCGTTGCGGCGGTTGCGCCCAGCGCGACCAACGATTTGGCGTTCAGCCAGAGCATGTTCGACGCGCTGACCCTGGTCGATGCCGAAATGGGCGACGCCTTCGATTTCGTCTTCCAGGAAGGCACGTTCGTGGTCGATGACGCGGCGGTCGCGCTGCGCGAGTGGGCAGCATCCGGCGAGTACGACCTGATCATCGCGCATGGTTCGCAGTACGGCGCGATTGTCGAGGAGCTGGCACCCGAATTCCCAGAAACCTCGTTTGCCTGGGGCACTGACCAAAACACCTTCGGTCTGCCGAATGTTTTCGCCTACACGGCGGCAGCCGGTGAAGGCGGCTTCCTGAATGGCGCGATGGCGGCGATGATGAGCGAGAGTGGCATTATCGGCGTCGTGGGTCCCATCGAAGTCGGCGATGCCAAGCTGTATGTCGATGGCTTCGTGGCGGGTGCCGCCGCCATCCGTCCCGACGTGCAGGTCCAGGTGACCTACATCCAGTCGTTCAGCGATGTCCCGCTGGCGACCGAAGCCGCCAACACCTTCGTCGCCAACGGCGCGGATGTCCTGACGGGTACGGCGCAGATGGTCGTGGGTCCCATCGCGGTCGCGACGGAGAACGGCATCCCCTGGTTTGGCACGCAGTCCAGCCAGGCGGATCTGGCGGCAGAGTCTGGCGTCATGTTCCAGGTCTACCGCTGGGATGTCGTGCTCATGGACATGATCGCGAGCATCCAGGGCGGCACGCTCGGCGGCGAAGCTTTTACGCTGACGCTGGCGAACGGCGGCTTGCAGATGGTCATGGGGCAGCGTGGTATGTAGCGTAGGTTAGAAAGCGGCGGGGTGTCCTTCTGGGGCACCCCGCTTGCGGAGGCGGTCTATGACGGAAAACGGACGGCGGATCGACACGTTAGAAATGCGCGGAATCGTCAAGCGCTTTCCCGGCGTGCTGGCGGTCGATCACCTCGATTTTGATGTGCAGGCGGGCGAAATTCACGCGCTCCTCGGCGAAAATGGTGCTGGCAAAAGCACACTGATGAAAATGCTGTATGGCTTGTATCAGCCGGACGAAGGCAGCATTCTGATCAACGGTCGTGAGACACGCATCCGCTCGCCGCAGGACGCCATCGCGCAGGGCGTGGGGATGGTGCATCAGCATTTCATGCTTGTGCCCTCACTGACGGTGACTGAAAACACCGCGCTGGGGATACCGTCGAAATGGCAGCTTGATCTGAAGTCGATCGCGCGAGGTTTGGACGAACTTTCCGAAAAGTACAATCTAAAGGTCAATCCCAACCTCCCAATCTGGCAGCTTTCGGTCGGCGAACAGCAGCGGGTCGAAATTCTGCGCGCGCTTTACAAAGGTGCGGCGCTGCTGATCCTGGACGAGCCAACCGCTGTCCTGACGCCGCAAGAAGTAGATGACTTATTTCGCATATTGCATCGCATGACAGACGACGGACGTTCGATCATTTTTATCTCTCACAAACTCCATGAAGTCCTCTCGATCAGCCAACGCATCACGGTGCTGCGCGCCGGGAGGCGTGTGGACACCATCCCGACGACTGCGGCGACCAAGCCGCTGCTCGCCGAGATGATGGTCGGTCGTCCGGTTGTCTTTGAGTACGCACGCCGCGCGACACAGGTCAGCAGCGAGCGACTGCGGCTCGACCGTGTCTCCGCCCTGAGCAACCGGGGTGAACTGGGACTCAAAGAGGTGTCGCTCACCCTGCATGGCGGCGAGATCACCGGCGTTGCTGGCGTATCCGGCAACGGACAAAGTGAGCTTGCGCAGGTCATTGCCGGGCTGCGCGCCATCAAGAGTGGGACGATTACCCTGGATGACACAGATGTCACAGGCAAATCCCCGCGCCAGCGCCACGAAGCGGGCATCTCGTATATCCCGGAAGAGCGCATGCTGGACGGCGCAATCAAAGAGTTCACGGTCGCGGAAAACTACATCTTGCAGGATCATGCGCGACCGCCCTTCAATCGTGGGGGACTGCTCAATCTGCGCGCTATCCGCGAGGCATGCGAACGCGCAGTCAAGGACTACGAAATCAAGACGCCGACGACGGATACCCCGATCAAGTCGCTTTCCGGCGGCAACATCCAGAAGTTGATCCTGGCGCGCGAGCTTTCGCGTTCGCCCCGCCTGCTCATCGCGGCGCAGCCGACGCGCGGCGTGGATGTGGGCGCGACCGAGTACATTCACCGGCGTTTGCTGGAAGAGCGCGCCAATGGCACCGCGATCCTGCTCATCTCCGAAGATCTGGATGAGATCTTCGCGCTCTCAGATCGGATCGCAGTCATGTATGAAGGGCGCATCGTCGGCGTGCTGCCGCGCGAGTCAGTCACGCTTCGCCAGGTCGGGCAGATGATGGCGGGTGCTGCGATGGATGCGGTGTGAAAGCGACAGCGGTCGCTCGTGTTGCATCGCGCACCTAAATGTCGTACATTTATGAGAAATAGATAAGCGAAATTCCTCATGAAACTCTGGAATCATTATCACACCCCCCATACCATCCCTGAGGCACTTGCGCTGTTGGGCGATTATGGCGGGCGCGCGCGGATTGTCGCGGGTGGCACCGATCTGCTGATCGAAAGCCGGGCGGAAGGACACGCGCCGCACGAAGCGCTGATCGACATCACCACCATCCGGGAGTTATGTGACATCACCCATGACGGCGAGACCGTCATGATCGGCGCGGGCGTCACCCACTCGCAAATCGTCAAGTCCACGCTCTTGCAGCAGCAGGCAGCCTGCCTGGTCGAAAGCTGCGGCGTCGTCGGCGGACCGCAGGTGCGCAACGTGGCGACCATCGGCGGCAATGTGGCGCACGCGCTGCCCGCTGGCGACGGCACGGTATCGCTGGTCGCGCTGGATGCGGAAGCCGAAGTCATCGTGAACGGAGACCGGCGCTGGCTGCCGATCCGCGATCTCTATCTGGGACCCGCCCAGTCGCTGCTCAACCCCTCGCGCGACCTGCTGCTGCGCTTCCGCCTGCGCGGGACAAAGCCAGGAGAAGCGAGCGCTTTCAACCGCATCATGCGCCCCCAGGGAGTCGCGCTTCCGGTGCTGGGCTGCGCGGTCTGGATCGCGCTCGACGAGGAGGGCGCGCGCTATGCAAAGGCGCGTGTCTGCATCGCGCCTGTCGCCCCAACACCCGTGCGTTCCGAGGCGGTCGAAGCCGCGCTGGTCGGGCAAGCGACGACCGACGCGACACTCGCTTCCGCCGTCGCCGCCGCGCACGCAACGCTGCGCCCGCGCACCAGCAAGTACCGCGCGACAGCCGAGTACCGCCATGAAATGATCGAAGTCCTGCTGCGGCGAACCTTGATCACCGCGTTGGAACGGGCGCGGTCGTCGCAGGTCTCCTAATCGTCTGTGAAAGCATTGTATTGGGGTGGATGCCATGTCTGTATTGATGATCACGGTCAACGGGCAAGCGCACGAGATCGACGTTCCAGAGTCGCGCACGCTGGCACAATTGCTGCGCCTCGACCTGGGTTTGACGGGCACGAAGATCGGCTGCGAAGAAGCGGAATGCGGCATCTGCACGGTGCTGGTCGATGGCACGCCCGTCAATTCCTGCATCTACCCGGCGTTTAAGGCGCAAGGACGCGCTGTCACGACGATCGAAGGGTTGGCACAGGGCGAAACCCTGCACCCGCTCCAGCGCGAGTTCATTCGGCATGGCGCGGTCCAGTGCGGTTTCTGCACACCCGGCTTGATCATGACGGCGTCCGCCCTGCTCGACGAGAACCCCGATCCGGGTGTCGAAGACATCAAACACGCGCTCAAGGACACCTACTGCCGCTGCACGGGCTATACCAGCGTCATCCAGGCGATCCAGTCGGCAGCGCGCCATAAGCACGGCGCGGAACCGCTGCCCGTCAACGACCCCGAAGTGGACGAGCCGATGGAGGTCATCAGCCGCTCGGTCTCGCCGCAGCAGGTGGTCGAAAAAGTCACGGGCGCGGCAAAGTTCACCGACGACTTCACATTCCCCGGCATGTTATTCGCCCGCACGCTGCGTTCACCGCTGCCCCATGCCCGCATCCTGGCGATCCGCACCGAGCACGCCAGGACGCTGCCCGGTGTGCGCGCCGTGCTGACGCATCAGGATGTACCCGCCGAAAACCTGCACGGCTTGGTCTACCGCGATTGGCCCGTCCTGTGCGCGGATGTCGTGCGCTACGTCGGCGACGCGGTCGCGGTCGTCGCGGCGGACAGCGAGGAGATCGCGGCGGCAGCGCTGGGGCTGATCGAGGTCGATTATGAGCCGCTGACCGTCGTCGGCGATCCGAAGTTCGCGCACTCGCCAGAAGCGCCCGTGCTCCATCCCAATCACCCGACGGGCAACCTGCTCAAGCACATCAAGGTGCGGCATGGCGACATCGCCCAGGGCTTCGCAGAAGCCGATGTGATCGTCGAGCGCGAGTACCATACGCCGACGACCGAGCATGCTTTCCTGGAACCTGAATGCGCGATTGGTGTCCCGGCAGGCTGCCTCGATCACGAGAAGCTGACGGTTTACGTCGGCTCGCAAATCCCCTATCAGGATCGCAACCAGATCGCGCGCGCGATGGGGCTGCCGGAGGAGCAGGTGCGCGTGATCGGCACGCTGATCGGCGGCGGCTTTGGCGGAAAAGAGGACATCGCCGGGCAAATTCATGTAGCGATGCTGGCGACGGTGACCGGACGCCCCGTCAAGATGCTCTACACGCGCCAGGAATCGCTGATTTTCCATCCCAAGCGCCACGCAACCATCATCCGCATCAAGACCGGGGCAAAACGCGACGGTCGGCTGACGGCGGTCGAGGCGGAGCTGTACGGCGATGGCGGCGCGTATGCCTCGCTTTCGGACAAAGTGATGACGCGCGCGACCACCCACGCGACGGGTCCCTACGTCGTACCGCACGCCAAAATCGACTGCTACGCCATGTACACCAACAATGTGCCATCCGGCGCATTTCGCGGCTTCGGCGTCACGCAGTCGGCGTTTGCCGTCGAGCAGAATATGGATCAGATTGCGGCGCTGCTGAGTATCGACCCCATCGAACTCCGCCGCATCAATGCCCAGAAGGTCGGCGTGACGACGGCAACCGGGCAGCTCCTGCGCGAATCCGTCGGGCTGCTGGAGACGATTGCCGATGTCGAGCGCGACATGCACACCCATCACCCCTCGCAGGATTTCGCCTGGACCTGGCGCGAAGGGCACAAGGCATACGCCTGGGGCATTGCCTGCGCCTACAAGAATACAGGCTTGGGCGGCGGCGCGCCCGATAAGTCTGAGGCGGAGGTCGAAGCGTACGAAGATGGTACGGTCGAGGTGCGTACCGCTGCCGCCGATATGGGGCAGGGCATCGCGCATGTCGTCGCGCAGTGTGCGGCGGAAGAGCTGCACATTCCGTATGAGCGGGTGCGCGTGCTGCTTTGCGATACCGACCTGACGCCCAACGGCGGACCTACCACCGCCTCGCGGCAGACCTTTATGACCGGCAATGCCGCGCGCATTGCCGCCAGCGCGCTGCGCGAAGCGATTACGCAGTCGGTCGCCGAGATGTTCGACGTACCGCCCCAGCAGATCACGTACGAAGAAGGTTTGCTGCGTTACAACGGCAGCCGCGTCTCCGTCGGCGAGGTCGTCGCCTGGATGAAGCAGCATGGGCTGGACGCGCGCGCGCGCCATGAATACTGGGCACCGAAGACCGAGCCGCTCGGCAGCGGCGGCGATATGCACTTCGCCTTCAGCTATGCTACACAAGCGGCGCTGGTCGAAATCGATATGGAGACAGGCGAGATACTGGTCAAGAAAGTCCTCAGCAGCACCGACATCGGGCGGGCGATCAATCCGCTCATGCTCCAGGGGCAAATCGAAGGCGGGATCGTCATGGCGCTTGGCAACTGCCTGACTGAGGAGTTCATCATCGAAGACGGCATTCCCTGGACGCGCTTGCTGGCGCGCTACAAGATGCCCAGCATCAAGCACACTCCGGAAATTGTGTCGCGCCTGGTCGAGCATCGCGCCGCCGAGGGACCCTACGGCGCGAAAGGGGTCGGCGAAATCCCGTCGATCAACACCACACCCGCCATCTGCAACGCCATCTACAATGCAACGGGCGTGCGCATCTACGCCATCCCGGTCGATCAGGATGCGCTGCTGCGTGCCGTAAAGGCAGGTCAAGAGTCGATCATGACCGCCTGGTCAGATGTGCGATAAGTGAACGGGGTCGAAATTTCCAACTTTAGGATGAGTTCCCATCGCCAATTTGCTGGCATGATGGTGAAGATACCGCTGTACTAGGAAGACCATCATGGGGATACGCATTCTTGTAGTCGATGACCACGCAGTTGTCCGGCAGGGGCTGCGTCTGTTTCTCAAAGTGGATCGCGAATTGGAGATCGTCGGGGAAGCCGCGAACGGCAAGCAGGCGGTCGAGCTTGCGGCAGAGTTGAAACCGGATGTCATACTGATGGATCTCCTGATGCCGATCATGAACGGCGTTGAGGCGATCACCATCATCAAGCAGCGCCAGCCGGAAATCGAGATCGTCGCGCTGACCAGTGTCCTCGAAGATCAGTCGGTCGTTGGCGCGGTGCGCGCGGGTGCCACCGGCTACCTGCTCAAGGACACCGACTCGCCCGAACTAATTCGTGCCATCCACGCCGCTGCCGCCGGGCAGGTGCAGCTTTCGCCCCAGGCTGCCGCGCGTCTGATGCGCGAAGTCAAGCTGCCGCACTCGCCGGAAAAGCTGACCGAACGCGAGACGGAAGTGCTGCGGCTGGTCGCGCAAGGCAAGGCGAACAAAGAGATTGGCGTCGCACTCAGCATCAGCGAGACGACCGTCAAGTCGCATGTCGGGGCTATCCTGTCCAAGCTGGGCGTCATGAGCCGGACGCAGGCTGCGCTGTATGCGGCGCGGATCGGCTTGGTCGATGTGGCGGAAGGCTTGTAGCTGCCCAGCCCATCAGCCGCTGAGACTGACGGTGACCCGTGTGCCCATGCCAACCGCGCTTTGCAGATCAAATTCGCCGCCGAGATGCCGGATGCGTTCCTGCATCGACTGCAAGCCGAGATGACCGGGGAATTGATTCTGGCTGTCGAATCCGACGCCGTTGTCCGTGATTTGCAGCACAATGCGGTCAGCCTCTTTCGTCAGCCGCAGCGATACACGCGAGGCTCCCGCATGTTTGATGATGTTGTGGAGCGCCTCACGCGCAACTCTGAACAGGTTTTCTTTGACCTCCACCGGCAGTGACGGCTCCTCGCACAGCTCAAGATTGACCTGTAAGCCGTGCCGGGTTTGCAAGGAAGCCGCCTGCTTTGCCAGGACGACGACAAGCCCTTCGTTCTCCAGGGATTCAGGACGCAGTTCGAAGATCAAGGCACGCATTTCGACCAGCGCTGCTTCCGCCAGTGTCAGCACATAATCGATCGACTCCTTGACGAGCGCATTGTCCTCTTCCCACATTGCCTGGGCAGTCCGCGCCCCCAACCCAATACCATACAGCGCCTGCGAGACCGAATCATGCAGTTCACGCGCCAGCCGGTTGCGCTCTTCCAGCGCCACCAGTTCCTGCGCGCGGTAGTGCGCCCGTTCAGTCTCCTGTTGCAGGCGGATGCGCTCGACCGCCGCCGCGACCAGATCGCCGACGCCTGCCATCAAGCGTTTTTCGCGCTCGCTGTAGCTGCGAGGCAGCGCAGAATCCAGCCCAAGCCCACCCATCCATCGCCCGTGCAGCCACAGGCTGACGCGCATGTTCGACTTCACGCCAAGACGCAGGAACTGCTGTTTCGACAACTCGTCGATGTTCGGGTTTTCGGGGATGTTCTCGTTGATGAACACGCCCTGACGTGAGAACTGATGCACCAGCGAAAACTCCGAAATCCACCAGCGCTCGCCTTCATGGTTAAAGGCATCGTTCGCCGTCGCCACGATGTCGAAGTAACGCGCGCCTTCGTAGTTGTAGTTCTCGAACAGGTTGAGGTAGATGTCGCCGGGACCAAAATCCAGCTTATCGACCGCGCGCACGATGTCGTGAAACGTCGTCGCGGCATTGATGTCTTCGCTGACGCGGTAAAGTGCTTCGCTTTCGGCACGGGCGTCCTGCTCCGCCAGGTAGGCGCGGCGCATCGCCTCCTGTGATTCGATGCGCTCGACCGCTGCGAAGACGACATCACGGATACCCCGCATCAGCCGAAGATCGCGCGGGCTGTAGTTATACGGCTTCGAGTAGCGGAAGCTGATCGATGCCAACCAGCGTTCGCCTTGCAGCATGGGCAGGACGAGCGTCGCGCGAACGTTAATCGAGGCATAGACTTCACGCAACCAGGGATCGATTCGCGGATCGTTGTCCGCATCTTCGACGATCCAGATCCCCTCACGCCGCACGCGCTCATAGAAGTCTGGCAGGGTCGATTTATAGTAGATCGCTCCCCGATCCGCCACCATCGTATCGCCACGAACCGCCGCCCCCGCGATGACGTAATGCGACGCGCGGTGATAATCCAAGTGCTCCCAAATCTGGATATAGACGCCTTCGACTGTCGAATAGGCACGGATAACGGCATCCGCCACCTCCTGCGTGCTCGTCGCGCTGTTGACTTCCTGTGCAAACTGATAGAGAAACGCGGCTTCCTCTTCCGCCTGCTGGGTCTCCATCTGCGACGCAATGCGTACGACGGCACTTGTGACGAGGTCGCTGATTGCCAGGGTCAGGCGGCGGTCGCGCTCGCTGTACGTGCGCGGATATTGCGATTCAAAACTGAGCGTCCCATACCACCGTTCATCCTGAAACAGCGGAACGAGCAGCAGCGCCTGGATGCCAACTGCCTCCCAGTTCGTACGCGTTATGGGATCGACCTGAGGATGCGTATGGATGTTTTCGATGACGAGCTGCCGCGTGCGGGCTACCTGATCTGCCACCGGGTACTGCTCAACTTCGAGATGCGTCCCAAGAGGTGCGGCACTTTCCCCCATGCGGCTGATGGTCGCTACCGGCTCAAAGTAGGTTGCATTGCGGAAGTCAAGTCCCTCCCATAGGAACAGATGAAGTCTGTCCACATCGGGTGCCAGTGGTTCCACCGCCTCCAGGACAGCCTGGAAGTTCGTCGCGGCATTGACGGCTTCCGAAGCGCGATACAACATCTCGATATCCGCCCGTGCAGCCTGCTCGGCAAGATACGCCAGACGCTGCGCCTCTGCCGCCGTCGTCAACTGCTCCTGCGCAAGAATCCGTTCGGACGCCGCCTGTGCTAAATCGCCGATACCCAGAGCGATGCGCCGATCACGCTCGCTGAATTGATGGGGTTTGGAATAGTTGAAGAAGAGAAAACCGAGGTTGCGTCCGTCCTTGATGAACATCAGCCATAGCAGGGCGCGTGTGCCAATGCGGAGCCAGTTTTCACGCGACTGAAGATCGACGAGTGGGTCGTTCTGTACATCTTCGATGACGGTCATCCGCTGATTAGCGATCCGTTCCTCAATTGGCCACATCTTCCGTGGCATCGGCTGCCCAACGAGATCGCGTAGCTCTGGAGGTACGTTTGAACCAGCGAGGACTGTGCTGTAGCTGGCGCGCGCAAAGTCGTGATGCTCCCAGTGGTTGATAAACACGCCATCACAGTCTGGCATTATGCGCTCGACTGCATCCGCAATATCCTGATATGTATTGGCGGCGTTGATACTTTCGGCAAGCGTATACATGAAAGCGGCTTCTTCTTCCGCCTGTTGGGTCTCCATCTGCGACGCGATGCGAACGACGGCACTCGCCACAAGATCGCTGATCGCCAGCGTCAGGCGGCGATCACGTTCACTGAACGAACGAGGTTGGCGCGCCTCAAAACTGAGCGTTCCATACCAGCGCCCATTCTGGACAAGCGTTACCATCAACAGTGCCTGAACACCGGAGTCCTGCAAGGCAGCACGCGACACAGGATCGACATCAGGATGCGAAGTGACATCTTCTATGACGAATTGGCGACCATTCGTCACACTGCGCGCCATCGGGAACTGCTCGACCGAAAATCGAGTGCCGACCGGGGCACCGCCGATGCCATTTCGGTGAATCGCGGCGACCAAACCCAAGTAATCACTCTGTCGATAATCCAGCCGCTCCCAAAGAAATAGTCCAAGCCTGTCCATGTCTGGCGTGAGTGGCTCGACAGCCTCCAGAACCGCTTGGAAGTTCATTGCAGCATTGACGGCTTCTGATGCGCGATAGAGTGTTTCGAAGTCCGAGCGTGCAGCCTGCTCTGCTCTGCTGACCGTGAGTGTTTCTTCCTGCAAGCGAATGCGCTCGACCGCAGCCGTCACCAGCCGCCCCAGCGCCTCGAACAAGCGTCTATCCCGCAGCGAAAAATGACGCGGCTGCTGCTCCACCAGACTCAACCCACCCAGGACACGCTCGCCAAGCACCAACGGATAGCCGGCAACAAAGCGAATTCCCAGTTGCTCCAGCCCATGCCGCGTCGGATCATCGGGCGAGAGTGTCTCGATGTCCTCCATCACATCGGCAGCCGTGCCATGATAGTTTTCGAACCGAGGAAATGAACCGGGCTTGAATTTGGCTCCGGACGCCTTCAACTGACGATCCGAAGCGGCGACGATGTGATAGTAGTTTTCGCCTTCCGCCTCATCACGTCGTATCAACGTCAGATGGACATCTCCTTGCGTCAGATTGAGCCTTTCGACTGCCTGCACGATCTCGTCGTATGAATTCGCCTCGTTGATAGCGGCGCTCGCCTCAAACAACAGCTCGCGGTCGTGGCGCAGTTCCTGCTCGATGCGGTAAGCACGCAGGCTGGAAAATACGGCGGCAACTATCGGAGCAATCTGATGGTAAATGTACAGTTCCTGCTCGCTGAACCTGCGCGGCACCTGCCACAGAATGGACATCGCGCCCTGCAATTCACCCGCGATGACCAATGGCAGGATAATCCCGGAATGTATCCCGGTTGTCTCAGTGTTCTCGCGCGCAATCGCCGTAATCCGTGCATCATGGGCGAAATCTTCAAACACAAGCGGACGATCAAGCTGATCTTTATCGAACAAGAAATATGGCAGTTGCTCAACGGGGATCGCCCGCCCAACGAAAATCGGATCAGAGTGCAGTCCGATGCTGGCGCTGAAAACCGCCTCGCGCGGCTGCCCGCTGGAATCCAGATTGATATGCATCAGCCCAAAATCGACCGCGCCGCTGTGGCGCGCATACTCCGCAACCGCTTCCAGGATTTCGACTTCGCCGCGAGCGAGCGAAAGGGCGGTGGTGATTGCACGGAGCTGTTCCGACCGCGCCGCGATCTGGTTGAGCCTGCTGCGCTCATCATCTAGCGAGATTGTGTTCACCGGGCTGGTCATGACAGCACTCCTTAAATGCACATTTATGATTACGTCCAATTCAGGATTGCGCATCCTTCTTTGGACGGACACGCGAGCACCTGGTTTTCCAGACGTCCTACTAAAGTACACCACACGCTACTTCTGATGCGGGATGATGTGGGGTATTGGGCTGGCGTATCGTAAAGCACATTGAGCCAGAGTGAATACCAGGAGCCAGATAACCATGAGTATGCCAACCCTCGTCCCCGTAAATTACGATGTCAGCGAACTCGAAGAAGTCCTCGTCGGGCGGGTCTTCCAACCCACTGCCCCTCACTATGATACAGCCCGTGCCGCGTGGAATTTGTCCGTCGATCAGCATCCGGCGCTGATCGTCGTCGCGGAACACGCCGACGATGTCGCGGCAGCGGTGCGCTACGCCGTTGCCCACGGTCTTGAGATTGCGGTGCAGGCGACCGGACATGGCACCGCCCGCGCCGCCGATGGCAGCCTACTGATTGTGACCACGAAGATGGACGAAGTCATCATCGATCCGGTCACGCATTCCGCCTGGGTCACAGCCGGGGCAAAATGGGCTAAGGTGTTGGCGGCAGCGCAGGAAGTCGGTCTCGCCCCCCTGCTCGGCTCCTCGCCTGGCGTTGGCGCAGTCGGCTATACGCTCGGCGGCGGCATGGGCTGGCTGGCGCGCAAGTACGGGCTTTCGGCGGACAGCGTCGTTCGCTTCGAGGTCGTCACCGCCAGCGGCGAGCGGCTGAGCGTCAGCGAAGATATGAACAGCGATCTGTTCTGGGGGCTGCGCGGCGGCGGCGGCGCGTTCGCCATTGTGACAGGCATGGAAATCAAGCTCTATCCGGTCAAGACCGTCTATGGCGGGGTGATGATCTATCCCGCCGACGACGCGCGCGAGGTGCTGCGCTTCTTCCGTGAGTGGACACAGTACCTGCCTGATGAGTGGACGACTTCCGTCGCACTGATGAATCTGCCGCCGCTACCGGAACTGCCGCCCTTCCTGAGCGGGAAGTCCGTCGTCATGGTACATGGCTGCTACGTGGGTGACCCGAAGATCGGTCAGATGATGGCGCAGGCGTGGGTCGATTGGAAAGCGCCAATCGCCAACATGTTCCACGAGATGCCCTTCAGCGAGGTTGGCACGATCAGCAATGACCCGCAGGAACCCATGCCGGGGCGCAGCAGCGGCGCATGGATGGCGAACCTGGGTGACGATGCGGTTGAGACGCTGGTGCGCTTTACGCTGCCCGCCGGAGGTCCTCCCGCGTTGGTGAAGACGGAGGTGCGCTACGCAGGCGGGGCGATGGCAAAAGTCGATGCGGACTCCGCCGCTTACAGCCACCGCGATGCACAGTATGTCGTCCAGATGGTCGGCGTCACCCCTACTCCTGAAGCCGTGACCGCCGTCGAACATCACATTCACGACTTTAAGGCAGCCCTGCAACCGCACCTGACGGGCGGAACCTATCTCAACTTCCTGGAAGCGGAAGAAAAATTCAACAGCGTGCGCAGCAGCCTCGCGGAAGACAAGCTCGCCCGGCTGACAAAGCTCAAAGCGAAGTACGACCCGCAGAACCGCCTGAGCCACGCGTTAAATATCCCGGCGCAGAACCGCGGTTAGCCGACCTGTCCGCAAGGTGCTATAGTCTCCGTCACTGTATCCATCCCACCTTGCGGACAGATTTCATGATCAGTTACAACGCACGTCTTCAACGCTTTCAGGCGCTCCTCAGCGGTCAGGCAGATGTGGCGCTCATCCCCGTCTCGACCGACCTGCAATATCTCGCGGGCGTCCCGCGCGACATCCCGAACTTTGGCGTCACCATGCACCCCGGCGCGTGGGCGGAAGGCGTGTGGATGACGCCAGACCATCCGCCGATCCTCGTGCTGCCGCGCATGTCGGCGGAGTTCGGCAATCTGGCGAGCGTCACGACGGTGCAGCTCCGCGTCATGGGCGATTGGGAAGATCCGTTCGCGGTCGTCAAGGACATCCTCAAGACATTCGGCATCGGCACAGCGCCGCGCATCGCCATCGGCGAACGCGCCTACGCCGAAACCGTGACCGCGCTGCACTCCTTCATCCCCGGCGCTACTTTCTCCAATGCCACCCACCTCCTGCGCGCGCTGCGCGTCGTCAAGGACGACGACGAGATCGCCATCATGCGCAAAGCGGGCGAGATCACCGAGGCGGCATTTGCCGACGTCCTCAAGCAACTCAAGCATGGGATGACCGAGCTGGACATCATCAGCGAAGTCGATTACCAGATGCGGCGACATGGCTCTCTGGGACCCTCGTTCACCACGTCAATGTACAACTCTGGCACACACACGCCGCTGCTGTTCGGGCAGCGCCAGGAGACGTGGAAGCGCGCGCTCACCCCGCCCGTTTCGCTGCTGTTTGACTTCGGAGCGGTGTATGACGGCTTCTGCTATGACTATGGGCGCACCGTCTCGTTTGGCGCGCCGAGTGCCGAGCAGCAGCGCGTCTATGACCTGGTGATGGCGTCGCAGCGCGCGGGCATCGCCGCGATGAAGTCGGGCGCGGCAACGACGACGCAGGTCGATGCGGCGGCGCGTGCCGTCATCGCCGACGCGGGTTATGGTGAGGCATTCCGCCACCGCCTGGGGCATGGGATTGGCATGGATGTCCACGAACCGCCCTTCCTGACCAAGGGCGACGAGACGCCGATCCAGGAAGGCATGATGTTCACGGTCGAGCCGAGCATCACGCAGTTCGACAATTTCTCGGCGCGCGTCGAAGATGTCGTCGTGGCACGACCCGGCGGCGGCGAACCACTTACCAGCGGCTACCAGTCGCTGATCGTGATCGATTAGGGATTGAACCGCAGAGACGCGAAGAACGCAAAGACCAGGCTGCAAGCGCTTCGTGTTCTTCACGTCTCTGCGGTTTGATGGTATTGAGAACACTATGAACATATTCGAGCTATATGATTTACGAGTGACAGTGGTATCCATTGAGGGTCGCTCGGTCTGCGGGATGGCGGTCGGCGACACTTTCGAGCTGACCGAGAGCAGCCGCCTGCGCATCCCGCCGGGCAAGCACTTCTGCATCTACGCCCTGAGCGCCGTGCTGCCGCTGCTTGCGGCGAAGCAGCGCGAACTGGCGGCGGGCGATTGGCTGGAGCGCGACTCGCTGGTCGCCTGCCCCGACCCGGATGAACGCCTGATCATGAAGATCGAACGCATCGCCAAGCGCACGATGGACAGCGACGACCTCACCTAATCAGACTTGGAGACGACGTTCATCATAATCGAGCGTATGGTCTTCTGATCGTCATCGCGGTATGTGTGCATACGTTCTGGTTCGCGAGCGTAATCGAGAAATGATCCCCATCGCCCTCCACGGAAAGTGCGATCATATACGGAAGTAAGGTTGAAGGGCAGTTCGTCATCACCCATCAGAGGCAGGGGAAACGTTTGTGGCTGCTCACCGACCCGAAAGCCATAAGCACGTAGCGCCCCTTGGCTCCACACAGGACGAGGATCGCTGACAAGAATGATAAAAGGATATGACTGTGCGTGCGTAGGATAATGAGGGAGCTGCGCGATGACCGATGGAGATTCGTGCAGATAATCGATTTCGATCAGGGGCACACTTGAGTCGAGCGCTTCCTGACGCCGTGCAGCATACCCGTCAGCACCGCTCCCACCGGGTTTGTTCGATGGCGACAAAAGCTCGATGCGTGTAACCACTCTGCCCAACGTATGTTGCGGTGCAACTTCACGAATGATCACTGCGCGCGGCTGTTGAACGGGGTCCATGATGGCGATTAATGGGGCTTCCCAAAATGGCGCAGCCGTAACTGACGAAGCCGCCATCGGACTCGGAGAGGGCTGGCGAAAAATGGTCACGTCCGGTTTGGGTCGTTCAGGCTCAATAGCAATGTCCAAACCCCGCGACTGCAAAGATTGCTCTGCGATTGCTACATATTGATCAGGCAGTTGATCATTCAAAGCATCGACAATATGTGCAATATGCGCAAGGTGAAACCCGGGCCACATCGACGGCTGTTCTGGCGTCCCAGGTGTCTGAAGCAGACTGTTGAGATGAGCGTTCACACCAGGATAGGGATTTTCACGCATGATTGCATCCGCTGAATGTTCTGCAATGCAGTATAGTGCAAAACCAGAGGGGCGAGATACCAAATACTCGCTATGATCCTTGCACCCTGCCTGATTTTACTCGGCTTTTTTGCTGCCATGCCGGCATCTTGGCGGTCAAGTCCGTTAACCGCCACAACGCCAACAACGCCCTGTGGAGAATGGAATGTCCCCCCTAATCAGCATCGCCTTCCAGACCGATAAGACGCCCGCGCAATATATCGCGCTCGCACAGCTCGTCGATCAGTACGACTTCGACGGCGTGACCGTCTACTGCGACGCGCCCTTCCAGCCCAGCTATGGACCGCTGCTGCTAATGGCTCCGCACATTCGCAAGGCGCGCCTGGGTCCCGCCGCTATCGCGCCGTCGCGCATTCACCCGCTCGACATGGCGGCGGAGACGGCGCTGCTGGCGCAGATCGCGGCGGGCGGCGTCTACCTGGGCATCGCGCGCGGTGCGTGGCTGGAGCAGCATGGTATCCGCGAGCTGCAACCGCCGATCCAGGCGATCCGCGAAAGCGTCGAAATCGTGCGGATGCTTCTGGACGGGCGCGATGGCGGCTACCAGGGGCAGGTCTTTCAGATCGCGCCGCATGTCCGCGCACCCTACCCGCTGCCCCGCCAGCGTGTGCCGATCCTGATCGGCTCCTGGGGCAGAAAGCTGTGCGCGGTCGCGGGCGAACTGGCGGATGAGGTCAAGATCGGTGGCTCCGCCAATCCCGATGTCGTCCCCGTCGTGCGCGGCTACATCGCCGAAGGCGAAAAGATCGCCGGGCGCGCGCCGGGCAGCGTTGGGATCGTCGTCGGCGCGGTCAGCGTCTGCGATGAGGATCGTGAGGCAGCGCGTGATGCCGCGCGGCGGTCGGTCGCGTTGTATCTGCCGGTCGTCGCACCGCTCGACCCGACCGTGCAGGTCGAGCCGGAGCTGATCGCGCGCTTACAGGCGCTGGCGGACGCGAACGCTTACGACGAGGCGGCTCGGCTGATCTCGGATGACCTGCTGGAACGCTTCGCCTTCGCGGGCAATCCGGCGGATCTCATCCGTCAGGCGGAAGCGCTCTATGCGGCAGGCGCGCAGCGCATCGAGTTTGGCACACCGCATGGCTTGAGCGATCCGATGGTGGGCATCCGATTGATGGGGGAGAAGGTTATCCCTGCACTACGCTCATGAATTCGCGCATCGGCGCGGCGTAATCGTCCAGCCCCTTTAGCCCCGCGCCCATCAGGTTGAGCGCGGCGTGCGTCGCGCCGATCTTTTGCCAACCGCGCAGATACGCCGCCCATTCACCGATAGGCTGCTTGCTCATGTTGACGCGGATGTCCGCGCCGAAGGACTCCGGCGTGCGCCCCACCGCCGCCAGATAGACGCCTATCTTCTCCATGTAGGGCGCGCCCTCGTCCGGTTGCATGAAGTTGACGATCCAGCCATCGCCTAAGCGCGCCATGCGCTCCAGCACCGCGTCCGCCTCGCCGCCAAACCAGATCGGGATGCTGCGCGTCGGCAGAGGCAGGATGCCCGCGTCGTCGATCTTGTCGAACTCACCGTCGAACTTCACCAGCGGCTCCGTCCACAAGCGGCGCAGCAGGCGCACCTGCTCCTCGCTGCGCCGCCCGCGCACCGAGAAATCCATGCCGAGCGAGTCGTACTCGACCTTGTTCCAACCGATGCCAACGCCCAGCCGCAGCCGCCCGCCGGACAGGATGTCCAGCTCTGCAGCCTGCTTGGCGACCAGCGCCGTCTGCCGCTGCGGCAGGATCAGGATGCCGGTCACAAATTCGAGCGACCGCGTCAGCGCGGCAAGATAGGCGAACAGCACGAACGGCTCATGGAACGGCGTCAGATAGGTATACGGACCGCGCCAGCCGCCCGGACGATCCGGGTTCGCGCCGAGCACATGGTCATACGCCAGCAAATAACGATACCCCATCCCTTCCGCCATCTGCGCGAAATCGCGCAGCGCCAGCGGGTCGCTGCCAATTTCTAGCTGAGGCAGCACAATACCGGGGATCAATGCCATAGTGCCCTCGTTTCTATCGTTTACGCATACGAGGATCAAGCAGGTCGCGCAGTCCATCGCCCAGGAAGTTGAACGCCAGCACAAGGCTGGCAATCGCCAGACCGGGGAACAGCCACATCCACCACTGGCTGAAGAAGTCGATGCCGATGGAGACCATGCGCCCCCATTCCGGCGAAGACGGATCGGCACCCAAACCAAGGAAGCTCAAGCCCGCGAACGTCAGGATAGCCGTGCCGATGTCGAGAGTCGCCAGGATCACGGCGGGCGCGATGCAGTTCGGGATGATCGTCCGGAAGAGCGTGTAGAAGCCGTGTGCCCCCACGCTTTTGACCGCCGTCACGTATTCCTGCGTCTTGACTTCCAGCACCAGCCCACGCACGAGACGTGCGTAAGGCGGCCACCAGACGACGACCAGCGCAATGATCGCATTCCGAATATCGGGACCCAGCGCGGCAGTGATTGCCAGCGCGAGGATGATGGTGGGGAATGCCATGAACAGCTCGGTGATGCGCATGAGCGCTTCGTCCCACAAGCCACCCAGGTAGCCCGCCACGCCGCCGACAATCGTGCCGATGACACTGCCGATCACGACGACGGCGATACCAGCGGGCATCGTCACGCGCGCCCCGTAGAGCACGCGGCTGAAGACATCGCGCCCAAGCTCATCGGTCCCGAACGGATATACATCGTTCGGAGCCGTCAGCCGGACGTTCACATTCTGCGCCAAAGGATCGTAAGGCGCGATGATGGCGGCAACCACGGCAAGCACCACCCAGGCGGCGATCACGATCAACCCGCTGACGACAAGCGGGTTGCGCAGCAGTTGGTTGACCGATTGGCGGACGAAATCACGCCAACCGGATTCGCGGGTCAATGAAGTAATAGAGGATGTCAACGACGAAATTCACTCCCACGTAAATCAGGGCAATGACGATGCTGCCGCCCATGATGGCGGGAAAATCCTGCGACGTCGAGGCACGGAACATATAGCGCCCAATGCCGGGCCAGGCGAAGATCGACTCGGTCAAAACCGCGCCGGAGAGCAGGTTGCTGTAAGACAAACCGATGACCGTCACGACCGGGATGAGCGCGTTCGGCAGCGCATGTCCCCAAATCGTCACACGTTCACGCAGCCCTTTGGCGCGGGCAGTGCGCATATAGTCCAGTCCGAGAACGTTGAGCAGGGATGACCGCGTGATGCGCGCGATGATGCCCGACACATACAGTCCCAGCACCAGCCCCGGCAGGATGAGCCGAGAGAGCGCGTCGCGAAACGTCTCATACTCGCCCGCCAGCAGGCTGTCGATCAGAAACAGCCCGGTCACAAACGGCGGGTCGTCCAGCAGCACGCCCAAGCGCCCTGGACCCGGCACCCAGCGCCATTGCGCATGAAGCACCGTCAGCCCAACCAGCGCCAGGACAAACACTGGGAAACTGACGCCCAGCAGCGAGAGAATACGCACCAGATAATCGGCGAGTGTGTTGCGCCAGATGGCGGAGATAACGCCAAATGCGACTCCGAAGACAATGCCAAAGACGATCCCCACAGTTGCCAGTTCAATCGTGGCGGGCAGAAACTTGCCGATGTCTTCCGCGACCGGATTGCGTGTCTTAATCGACGTCCCCAGGTCACCCTGGAGCAGATTGCCAAGATACGTCAGATACTGGATATGTGGCGGCTGATCCAATCCCCAGCGCGCTCGGAACGCCGCGATGATCTCCTCATTGTTGAGCGCGCTCTGCGGAAGATTCGCCGTAATGGGATCGGCGGGAACAGCGTTGGCAATGACAAACGCAAACAACGTGATCCCCAGGCAAACAGGAATCACGAACAAAATGCGGCGTAAAAGATAAAGCTGAAAAGACATAGGTCAGGCGATCTTGTAGGGGCATGGCGCGCCAAACCCAAACTAACGATATTTACGACGGCGGGCAAGGCACGCTTTGCCCCAACAGAATCATTGGGGCGCAGCGTGCCAAAACTCGTTACTCGTTACTCATCACTCGTGACTGCGTCTACATACCTTCGCTCAGGATGGCGACATCGAGCAGCCACTGGGGATGCCAGACGTAGCCCTGAAGGCTGGAAGCAAAGGCGGTCTGGATGTCCGGCTGGTTAAACGGTGCGAAAGGACCGCTTTCCTGGAGGAAGTCCTGGAGCTGCCCGAACAGGGCTACACGGTCTTCCGCAGCGAAGGTGCTCCCCGTCTGCGCGATCAGGTCGTTGATCTCAGCAGGCGCATTTTCTGGCAGCCATTGCGCGCGTTCGGACGCCACCTTGCCGCCCGGCAGGAACGACAGCACGTCGGATGGGTCGAGGACGTCGGGACCCCAGAACCAGTAGGCAAAGCCCTGCGTACCGGCACGGTAGCCTTCAAGCGCAACCTGGACTTCGGCAGGGTTCAACGTGACGTTGATCCCGATCTCAGCCAGGTCTGCCTGGATCTTCTGCGCGTTGGTGTTCATGTTGACGCCCTGGAACGAGAAGTCCGGGTAGTCGAGGGTGATGTCGAAACCATCGGCAAAACCGGCTTCCGCCAGCAGTGCGCGCGCTTCGTCGAGATTACGCTCGATTGCCTGGTCTTCACCATAGGCACCCAGCAAACCAACTGCCAGGTTCGTGCCTGGCTGAACGCCGCCCCACAGGGTCTTGTAGCCTTCGTAGTCGAGCGCCAGACGAATCGCACGCGCGACGAGCGGGTTCGAAACGGGACCACCGACATCCGGGTTAGCGTTCATGAGCAGGAAGTGGACGATGTTGGCGGGACCACGGTAGATGCTGATGCCGTCCGTGCCTTCGAGACCGGCGATCTGATCCGAGGTCAGGTCGAGCGCGAGATCAATTTCGCCCGATTGCAGCGCGACAGCCTGGGTCGCCGGTTCGGGGATGTTGGTGATGATCACGCGGTCAAAGTACGGGGCATCACCCCAGTAATTCGCATTGCGCACGAGCACGGTCTCGACCTGGGCTTCCCAGGCTTCGAGGATGTAGGGACCCGTACCTGCCGAAGTGCCGTTCAGATATTCCTCAGCCGCATCCGCCGTCGCCGCATCCTCACCATCTACGCCGCCATTGGCAGCAATGGTTGCCGAGTCGCTGATCGAGAATGCAGAGTTGGTGAGCTGGGTCAGGAACGACGGGCTGGATGCCGCAAGTGTGATGACGACGGTGCTGTCATCCGACGCTTCAACGCTGGCGATGTTGTCCGCCAGGAAAGACGGGTTGCCATCGGCGTTGATAAGACGGTTGAATGAGAAGACGACATCAGCAGCCGTCATCGCATTGCCGCTAGCGAAGGTAACGCCTTCACGAAGTGTGAACGTGTAGGACAGCCCGTCTTCGGAAATCGTCCACTCGGTCGCCAGAAGCGGCAGAACTTCGCTGGCGTCGCCATCCGGGAATGTGACAAGGGTTTCATACGTGGCTTTGTTGACGACACCGGTCGTCTGCGTAAAGCCGCGAGCAGGGTCGAGCGAGTCGGTCGACTCGGCATGACCGATGATCAGGACTGTCTCATCCTGAGCTTGCGCCATGCCCAGGCTGAACAGGGCGATCAAGACCGCCAATAACACTACGAACCGTTTCATAGATGCAATCCTTCCGCAACGCAAGGTAATTACTGTGGAACTTGAGTGTGGTATTCATCTGTTGTGGCAGACGAATAGGAAAGTATATAGAAGTTGCGCATGGCTCGCAATAAATGGCGTGCGACTTTCAAACAACCCGATGGGCGCTCTTAACGGACAAAACAAGCTCCAACTGTACAATATCAGGGGAACAGTTCAACAGGCACACCGCATGATCCTTCCAGCGCCTACTACCCACTCGCTCATCACGCCTATGAGTATCCTGACGCGCCTTGAGCGCCTGTTGGCGGCGTTGGCAATCCTGCTTGCGTGCGCGGCGGTGGGCATCTTCCTCTTTGTCACCCTATCGCGGATCGGCTATCCCTTTGAACTGGAGTGGATGGAGGGCGCATCGGTCGATACTGCCGCCCGACTGCTTGATGGTCAGCCGATCTACACTGCCCCAAGCTCGGATTGGGTGTCACCCATCTACGGACCCGTCTACTACTTTCTGGGTGCAGCAGCAATGAACCTCATGGGGGTCGGGTTTTTGCCAATGCGCCTGATCTCATGGGTTGCCGCGCTCGGCAGCATGTTCGTTCTCTTCCGCTGGGTAACGCGAGAAACAGGCTCGCGCACGAGCGGTTTTTTGGCGGTAGCGCTGTTCGCGGGAACATTCGCAATCTCGGAAAGCTGGCTCGACCTGGCGCGGGTAGACACGCTGTTCGCCTTTCTGCTGCTCGCCGGGACCTACGCGCTCCGCTTTGCGACTCGTCCTCGTGGACTGGTTATCGCCGGGGTCTGCCTGGCATTGTCATTTCTGACCAAGCAGCCTGCGCTCATCCCCATCATCGTGTTCAGTGGCTATGCGCTGCTCGCTCACCGCAGACGGTCGCTCTGGTTCTTCCTGCCACTCCTGCTGGTGAGTGGAAGTGTCACGCTCTTCTTCGAGATTACCAGCGAAGGTTGGTACAGCCTCTATGTATTTCGCCTGGGCAATGAAGGCGCTTATGTCATCGAACGACTGGTGACATTCTGGTCGGAAGACATGCAGCCTGCGCTGATCGCGCTGGTATGCGCTGTCGCCTACGTCGCATATCTCGTCCAGGCGGCGCGCACGAAAGAAGCTGGATTTTTTGTCCTGCTGCTGCTGGCGATGGTCGCAGTCGCATTTCTCTCGCGCCTGCGGGCAGGCGGTGCGCCCAATGTCCTCATCCCCCTGCATATCGTCCTTGTCCTGATGGCGGCGCTGGTCTTCGGCAGTGTGCAAAAGCTGTGTGGCTCAAACGCGCAAGCGCTGCGCATCGGGGTATTGGCGGCGTGCTGCGCGCAGTTCGTCGCTCTGGTGTATCTCCCATTCGATCACCTACCCACCGCTGAAGATCGACAGGCGGGCGAAGCATTCATCGAACTCCTCGAAGCACAGTCCGGCGAAGTCCTTGTCATCGCACACGGTCATTATGCCGAAATGGCAGGGCGCGGTGGCAGCCGCATCGGCTGGTCGATGAATATCGTGGGCGCAGGAGGCGATGATGCCGAGTTCATCACCAGCATGACCGCCGACATCGAGCGCCAGCGCTGGGGTGCGATCATCGTCGATTGGGCGGTATTCCTGAACGAGCCATATCAGGATGTCCTCGACCGCTACTACGAAGCGAACCCCATCGCCTTCGAGAGCACGGACGCTTTCGTCCCAGTCACGGGGATGGGAACACGCCCGATGCTGATTTACACACCGCGTCAGATGGCGGGATAAGTGGATAAGCCAACCGCCCGACACCTCAACGCGATCAACCGCGCGTTTTACGAAGCGACTGCTAGCGACTTTCACGCCACACGCGGCAGCGCATGGCAGGGCTGGCTGCGCCTGCTCCCGCATGTCGGCGGTGGTCTGCGCGTGCTGGATGTGGGCTGTGGCAATGGGCGCTTTGGCGTCTTCCTCGCCGACAACGCGCGCACGCCGCTCGTCTATCACGGACTGGATAACAACGCACCGCTGCTCAACCTCGCCCGCGCGGCGCTTGCCGGGCGCGCCGATGTCGAGGCAGTATTCCGCGAATACGATCTCATCGAACACATGCTTTCATCACCCAGGGTGGCGATTGCGGACGAGCCATTCGATCTGGTCGTACTCTTCGGCGTCATGCACCATGTCCCCGGTCACGAAAATCGTCTGCGTCTGATGCGCGCGCTGGCGGATTGCGTCAAGCCCGGTGGGCTGCTGGCGTTCGCCTGCTGGCGCTTCTACGAGCAGGTGCGCTTACGGGATCGGATCGTCCCCTGGGACTCTGACCTGGCATCGCAGGTCGAACCTGGGGACTATCTGCTCGATTGGAGGCGCGGTACGCACGCGCTTCGCTACTGCCACCATGTCGATGACGCCGAACATGCCGCGCTGATCGCGGCGAGCGGGCTGCGCGAAATCGAACGCTACCGCGCCGATGGCGAAACCGCCGACGCCAACCTGTACAGCCTGCTGCGAGCGTGAGCGTCCATTGCTCAGTGTGTCACCCACCCTGTATAATGCGTCGCACAGTCAATGACGAGTCATGAGGCATGCATGATGCGTGGGCGCGATGCCCACTCATCACGTATCACTCATCACTCTCTACTCTTCCCAGGCGAACCGACGTTGGACAAGCAGCGAGACCAGGCACCCCTCCCATCGACCCTCTACACCGAGGAATACTTTCGCACCGCGTGCGAGGGCTTCGATGAATTCAATCACAGCGAGGGTGAACAGCTCTCGCGCCGTCTGAAATCGGCGTTCGCGCTTGCGCAGGTCACGCCTGGGATGCGTATCCTGGATGTCGGCTGTGGACGCGGCGAAATCCTGCGCCACGCTGCCCAGTTAGGCGCGGATGCCTACGGCATGGATTACGCGGCGGTCGCGGTACAACTGTCCCAACAGGTGATCGAAGGCGTCAACGGCGTCGCGCCGGGGCAAACCTATGTCTCGCAGGCGGACGCCAAGAAGCTGCCCTACCCCGACGGCGTATTTGACCGCGTGCTGATGTTCGATGTCGTCGAACATCTGCATCCCTGGGAGCTGCATGACGCGCTGCTGGAAGTCCGTCGCGTCCTCAAGCCGGATGGGCGCTTCATCGTCCATACCGCGCCCAACATCTGGTACGACCGTTACGCCTATCCGCTCGTCCGCGCCTTCCGGCGTTTGCTCGGCAGCGGCGACAAATATCCGAAAGATCCGCGCCAGTTCCTGGTCTCGATCAATGAGCATGTTCACGTTAACGAGCAGTCGTTGTGGAGCATGAAGCGCACGCTGCATCGCGCGGGGTTCGATGGGCGCGTCTGGCTGGAAAGCCCACCACAACCCTGGGGCAGCTCTCCCCTGAGCAAGTTGCGCCGTTTCTTGTTTGAGACGCCGCCCTTCCGCTGGTTTTTCCAGCGTGAGGTGTTCGCAGTCGCCGCCAAAATCAAGTCGTGATGCGGCAAAATCGGCTATAGTAGAGTCAGTGACGACAGAGTACTTGACACGCCATGCGTGATAAACGCCCTGTAGACGAGCTTTCCATTGAGGAGCTTGAACGAATCCTCGCCATACGCAAGCGTGAAGCGCGCCAGACACAAATGGCGCGCATGAAACGTGACGGGCGTGTCGTGGTCGATGCGCGCCCGGTGCCTGCCCCGCCGCCTACTCCAACAAGCGCCGCGTCGCTCGCCGTGCAGCCAGCCCCCGTGCTACCAAGCCTGGAGGCAGCCGCTGACCCACCTTCACCTTCAACCAGGCACACCCCTGAGCCACGTTTTGACGACGAAGACGCCCCCTCAGAACCGCCACGCCCACGCGACAAGCGCAAAGAACGGCGCTTGATCGACCGTATCCTGCTCGCGGTTGAAGTCGTGGCGGTACTCGCGATTGGACTGATCGCCGTCAATCTGATTGGCGCGATCAACACGCTTCAGCAGGAGTCCGAAGCCGTCCAGCGCCTCGCGGATGAACAGGCGCGCGCCATCATCCCGACGTTTGCGCCGACGCCGACGATACGCTGGGAAAACATCGTCCTGCCGTCGGGGCACATCGTCGAGGACAATGGCAATATCGTCGAGTTCAACCTCAACGAAATCCCATCGCACCTGCGCCCCGTCGTGCAGAGCCAGCTCCTCCAGCCTGTCCTCGACCGACCGGAACCGACGGAAGAAACGGCGCTGCGCATCGTCATCCCCAAACTCGACATTGACGCGGTAATCGTCGCGGGCGTTGACCCGGAGGCACTGCGTCTCGGCGTGGGTCAGCTCATGAATGGCGTAACGCCGAATACCGACAACGGAAATCTCGTCCTGGCAGCGCACAACGACATCTTTGGGCAAATCTTTCGCTACCTTGACCAGCTAGAACCTGGCGACCGCTTCACGGTCTATACGCAGATTCAGCCGCATGAGTATGTGGTCGCCTCGACAGAGGTGGTCGAGCCGAACGATGTCTGGGTGATGGAAGATCAACCGGGGCGGACGATGGCGACCCTCATCTCCTGCTATCCGTATCAGGTGAACAGCCAACGGATCGTCGTATTTGCCGACCGCATTAGCTAAACTCGCACCTGTCCTTCAGCGGGGTGTTATTCAGGGGATACCGCAACATGCCACAAGAGTCGCCGGAGAAAAAGAAATCGTCTGCCAATCCCTACCGCACCGTCAGCGCCAGCGAGCGGCGCGCGAGGCGTATGGCGCGCGAGACGAGCAAAGCGCGGCGCTTATCGGACGAAGGGCGTGACGATGTACGTGCAACCGAACGAAAACCCTCGGCTGCCGCGGCGCTTCCCCAGGAAGTGATCAATGAACTCCTCGCCAACCCAACCAAGGTCGTGACTGAGGACGACCTGCGTCGCGATTACAGCTACGTGATCGCGGATTTGCGCAGCATGGCGCTCCTGGCGGCGGCGCTGGTCGTCCTGCTGGTCGCCCTTGCGTTTGTCCTGCCGCGCTAAAACCTGTTCGATCTGTTCGTGTTCATAACCTGGCAAACGCCTATGCGCTTTGAGTGGAACAAAGTCTCCTACTTTGCAGGGATTGATGACTGCGGCATCGCCAAGCTGGAGCGCTGCACCCATCTCCACCAGTATCCTGCCGGCGCGCTCATCTTCGCCGAAGCGGATGATGGCGCGGGGCTGCATCTGCTGGTCGATGGTCTGGTGCGCATTTACCGTATGAACGCGGAAGGACGGCTGCATACCCTCAGCCTGCTCCGCCCAGTCGCCGCTTTCAACGAAGTCGCGGCGGTCGATGGCGGCGCGAATCCTTTTCATGCAACCGCGGTCACCAATGTCATCGTCGGAGTCATCCGCCATACAGAGCTGCTGGCAATCATGGCGACCGAGCCTAAGCTGATGAGCAACACCGTACAGTTGCTGGCGCGCGTGAACCGCGACTACATCGAACGCCTGGAAGATATGACCTTCCGCACGATCCCCTCGCGCCTTGCCAAGCTCTTCCTCCATGAGCACGCTTATGCCGATCAGTTTTCGGAAGCGCCGTCACAGTTGACGCAGGAAGAGATCGCCGCCATCCTCGGCACCACGCGCGAAGTCGTCGGGCGGGCGATGCGCCAGCTCATGAACGCCGGGTTGATCCGCAAGAAGGGGCGCAGTCTCTATATCACCAACCGCGCCGGGCTGGAAGCACTCGCTGAATCCAACACCTTGCCTGAGCGAATCAATGAGCTGAATTGAACCGTTAGCTTTAACCATAGTTAATCACTCTTTTCTCGCACCGCGAAATTCGTCTGACACTCATGTAAAATTCATCTTCCGAATCCAACAAAAGTTCCAGATCGCGCGGTTAAGTTGCGCTATAGTGCAAGTATCGATTGCATCATGAACTGTCCAACCTGAGGAGCGATCCCATGACCCATATCATCACCAGCCTGTGCCTGCGCGACGGCGCATGTGTCGAAGTCTGTCCCGTCGAATGCATCGTCCCCGGTCAGCCGGAAAACGAATGGCCCTGGTACTTCATCGACCCGGATACCTGCATTGACTGCGGCGCCTGCGTGCCCGAATGCCCCTACGAAGCGATCTTCATCGAAGAAGAAGTTCCGTCATCCTACACGATGGCGGCGGCACAGAAGCGCATCCCCTTCGACACCAAGGTGGAAATCGCCGCAGCCGGGGGCGAGGTGGTCGATCTGACGGCGGACATCCAGCCGAACTACGACTATTTCAGCAAGGGTCCCGGTTACGACGCACTCGGCTAACCCCGTTCATCTGCAGGGGCGCAATGTATTGCGCCCCTTCTGTGGAATTCATGTCAGAAGGAGCGACCATCGCAAGAAGGATGGTCGCTTTTGATTCGGGGCTACGCAGGCGGCAGAGGTGGGAGTAGAATCGCCAGCCTGAGACGTTGGCTCACTACCGGATGGAATTCTCCCTGTGGACATCCTCCAAAGCCTGATCGATTTCCTGCTCGACCCGCTCACGCCCGCCTTCATGCAGCGCGTGCTGCTGGCGGTACTGCTGGTGGGTGCGATCTGCGGCGTCATCGGCGCGTATGTCGTGACGCGCGGCATGGCGTTCCTGGGCGACGCGCTGGCACACACCATCCTGCCAGGGGTCGCCATCTCCTATATCGCGACCAACGGCAATCCACAGTGGGTGCTGGCAGGCGGCATGATCGCGGGCATCGTCAGCGCGGTCATCATCAGCTTTCTTTCGCGCGGAACACGTCTGAGCGAAGACACCGCAATAGGCATCGTCTTCGCGGGCGCGCTGGCGCTTGGCATCGCCATTGTCTCGCGCAGCCGCGACTTTTCGACCGACCTACAGCATCTGCTGATTGGCAACCTGCTGGCGGTCGGCAGCGATGACCTGCTGCTGATGCTCGGCATTGGACTCGTGGTGCTGGCAGGCGTCGTCCTGTTCTACAAAGAATTCCTCGTCATCTCGTTCGACCCCACGTTCACGGATACGCTGCGTCTGCCTGGGCAAGCGCTCAACACGACGCTGCTCATCCTGCTGGCGATGACGGTCGTGATTGCACTGCAGGCAGTCGGCATCACCCTGGTTGCCGCGCTGCTGGTCATCCCGGCAGGGACGGCGCGCTACTATGTCAAACGGCTGCATCATCTCATGATGCTCGGCGCGCTGCTCGGCGCGGTCGGCGGCGTGGTTGGTTTGTACGTCGCATGGTATGCCGAAATCGCGCCGAGCGCGGCAATTGTGCTGACGCTGGTTGCGTTCTTCATCCTGACGTTTCTCTTCGCGCCCGGCGACGGCTACCTCAGGCGCGCACGGAAGCCGTAAGAATGCAGAATTGAAACACGGAGAGACGAAGAGGACGGAGGTACACGGAGGAAAAGGCATATAGTCTCCCCATCCTCCGTGATCCTTCGTCTCTTCGTACCTTCGTGTTTCAATCTTCTGCTTGCAGCAATTCAACTACAATACGATTACGATTGTTGTTGACTTCAATCAGGGGGACTCTGTGATCACCATTCGCAAGTTCGATGTCGGCTCGGCATTTCGCATCGGCGCGCTGGTCAGCGGCGTGCTGGCGCTCGTCTTTGTCCTGCCCGCGCTGCTGTGCCAGTTTTCGCTGCTGTCGAGCATCAATACGGAGATGATGAGCGTGAACGGCAGCAATGTGGACTTCCCATTTGAGAACTCCATGCTCCAGGGTCTGGGCATTGTGGGCACGCTGTTCTTCTCGATCTGTGGCATCGTCCTCTACATGGTCATCGGCGGCATCGGCGCGGCGATCAGCGCGTTCGCTTACAACATCATCGCGCGCCAGTTCGGCGGCTTGCAGGTCGAGATCGAAGATCCGGAGGAGCGCTACACGCTGCCTTCGACCAAAGCGAAAAACAGCTTCTTCGACGCTGATTTCGAGAAGGGCTGATCTGCTACATCTGCTACAATGGGGGGCATGAACATGAAGACGAAAACTGCCCTCAACCTGGACGATCACCGCGCGCCGCTGATCGCCCTGCTCAAAGACATCATCGCCCTGCCGACCAACGAACGGGGCGACATCGACAAGCTGGTGCGCGCCCATGCGCGCGGGCGCAACAAGCAGTACAGCCGCGATGAGCTGATCACCGCCTATCGCGCCTTCGCGGGCAGCGATGACCTCGCGCCGTACGACCCGGCGGTGGTCGAGCGCCTGCGCCTCAAACCCGTGCGCACCAGTTCCGGCGTCACGCCCGTGACGGTGCTCACCAAGCCGTTCCCCTGCCCTGGCGAATGCATCTTCTGCCCCAACGACGTGCGCATGCCCAAGAGCTATCTGTCCGAAGAGCCGGGCGCGCAGCGTGCCGAGCAGAACAGCTTTGACCCCTATCTGCAAACCTACAGTCGTCTGACGACCTATTACGCCACCGGGCACCCGACCGACAAGATCGAGGTCATCGTCCTCGGCGGCACCTGGTCGTTCTACCCCGAAAGCTATCAAGTCTGGTTCGTCAAACGCATCTTCGATGCGCTGCATGACTACGGCAAAGGCATCGACCGCACTGCCGAGGTCGAAGGCGCGCTGCGCAGCGGGTCGCAGCTTCACCCGGAGCGCAATACCACGAACGTTACGATTGACGGCGGCAGCTTCGACCAGACCTACAACCAGGTCGTGCAATCGGTCTACCGCGACGAGATGCACCGCTCGCGCGACCTCGCAGACGAGATCGCGGGTGGGGTGCGCGCCCGTTCACCGGTCGATGAATACGCAACCTGGGAAGAACTGGAAGCGGCGCACCACGAAAACGAATCGGCACGCTGCCGCTGCGTCGGACTGGTGATCGAGACGCGACCCGACCACATCAGCCCGGAAGAAGTGATCCGCATCCGCCGACTGGGCTGCACCAAAGTGCAGATCGGCTTCCAGAGCCTGAACGACGAGGTGCTGCGCAAGAACCGACGCGGGCATACGGTCGCCGCCACACGCCGCGCCGTACGACTGCTGCGGCAGATGGGGTTCAAGATCCATGCGCACTGGATGCCCAATCTTTATGGCTCGTCGCCGCTGTTGGACATCGAAGACTACACGCGCATGTTCGACGACCCCGACTTCCGTCCCGACGAGCTGAAGGTTTACCCCTGCTCGCTGATCGACAGCGCGGAGCTGATGCGCTACTTCCAGGATGGGCGCTGGAAGCCGTATGAATACGACGAACTGCTGCATGTGCTCGTCGAATGCTTTAAGGCGACGCCGGAATACTGCCGCCTGACGCGCGTCATCCGCGACATCCCGTCGACTGACATCGTCGTCGGCAACAAGCTGACGAACTTCCGCCAGATCGTGGATGACGAGCTGGCGAGGCGCGGCGACCACTGTATGGATATCCGCGCGCGTGAGGTGCGCTTCGCGCGCGTGCAGCCCGGTGTGCTGCGTCTGGACGAGCTGCGCTACAGCGGAGGATGCAGCGAGGAGATCTTCCTGCAATACATTGACGACCATCGCCACATCGCCGCCTTTCTGCGCCTCTCCCTGCCGACCGAAGCAGCCCTGATCGACGAGTTAGCAGGCGCAGCGATGATCCGCGAGGTCCATGTCTATGGGCAGGCGGTCGATATTGGGGAGAGCACGCCGGGTCGGGCACAGCACGCGGGGTTAGGCACACAGCTCATCGAACACGCCGCAGAGATCGCGCGCGCGCAGGGCTTTTCGCGGCTGGCGGTGATTTCGGCGGTCGGCACACGCGGCTACTACCGTAAGCGCGGCTTCGCCGACGGCGCACTCTACCAGGTACGAGAACTCTAGAGGGCGCATCCGCCAGAATGTGGCGGATGGGTCTTGCATTGCGCCTACTCATTTGAGGCTGATCAACAGGACGTTACTCGACATGTCTCACCTAGCCCTCGCGGATGCCGCACGCTTACTTACCGATGTCTATGGGCTTTCGGCTGCTGAAATCATTCCACTTCCAGGCGAGTATGATCTCAACTTCCGAGTGAAGAGCACCGAGGGTGAAGACTATGTCCTCAAGGTCACGCACCCCAGCCGCACCTTCGCAGAGATCGACTTGCAGTGCCAGGCATTGCGCTATGCGGCGGAACATGCGCCAGGACTGCTCCTGCCGCAGCCACAACCGACACGCGACGGAGACTTCGTCGCGCACTACCCAGTTTCGGACGACTTACCCCGGCTTGTGTGGCTGCTAACGTATGTACCCGGCAAGGTGATGGCAAAGGTCATGCCCCATCACCCGGAACTGCTCCACAGCCTGGGGCACTGGCTGGGTCAGTTGACCAGCGCACTGGATGGCTTTGAGCACCCGGCAGCGCGCCGTCCTTACAAGTGGGACATTGCACAGGCGGGCTGGATTGGCAATTACCTGCACGCCATTCAGGATGAGTCCCGGCGGGCATGGGTGCAGGTCATCCTCGATGACTTTCTCCAAAATCTGCTCCCTGCTTTACAGGCGACACGACGCGGGGTCATTCACGCCGACGCCAATGACTACAACGTGCTGGTCGATCAGCGCGGAAAATATCCCTGGCGAGTCAGCAGCGTGATCGACTTTGGCGACCTGATGGAGACGTACCTGGTTTATGATGTCGCGGTCGCCTGCGCCTATGCCGTGATGGGCAAGGCAGACCCTCTAACAGCAGCCGCGCAGGTGGTCGCCGGCTATCACCAGACCTGCCCGCTGATCGAGGCTGAAATCGCGCTGATCTTTCCGCTGATACAGATGCGGCTGGCGATGAGTGTGACCAATTCCGCCTTCCGGCAGCAAGAGCTTCCCGACGACCCGTATGTGGTCATCAGCGAAAAGCCCGCTTGGGCAGCACTGGAGCAGATTCGGCAGATTCACCCTCGGCTGGCGCACTATGTGCTGCGTGCAGCCTGCGGATTACCGCCTGTACCCCAAAGCCAGCGCGTCATGGCATGGCTGACCCAGCAGACTTTCGCACCGATTGTGGCGGAAGACCTGGGGGGAGATGCCTGTCTTGTCCTGGATTTGAGCGTGAGCAGCCTGATGCTGGGTGCCAACCCGGAACACAGCACATGCAGCACGATGACCCGCCTGATCGACGACGCCATGCACGCGGCGGGTGCCCGCGTCGGCATCGGACGCTACAACGAGCCTCGCTTGATCTACGCCAATGACCTGTTCAGGACAGGATCTCATCCCCTCGACGAAGCGCGGACGATACATCTGGGTTTAGACATCTGGATGCCCGCCGGAACGCCGATCTTCGCGCCGTTGGATGGGGTTGTACACTGCCTTGCCAACAATGCCGCGCCGCTGGATTACGGCCCCCTGGTCATCCTGCGCCATCAGACTTCGGCGGGCGACCCGTTCTTTACGCTCTACGGGCATCTGGCGGAGGATGTCCTGAGCCGCTGGCAGATCGGGCAGGCGGTCAAATCCGGTGACCTGCTGGGGCACATGGGACCACCGCCCATCAACGGCGACTGGCCGCCGCATGTGCATGTCCAGATCATCGTCGATCTGCTCGAACGCGATGCCGACTTCCCAGGCGTCGGTCTGGCGAGCCAGCGAGCAGTCTGGTTGAGCCTGTCGCCAGATCCGAATGTGCTGGTCGGTGTCCCCCCCGAACGCTTCCCGACGCCAGAACCAACGCGCGAAGAAACGCTCCGGCAGCGGCGCAGCCGCCTGGGTGGCAACCTCAGCCTGACCTACAGCCATCCGTTGAAGATTGTACGCGGCTGGCGACAATATCTGTACGATGATACCGGGCGCGCCTACCTGGATATGTACAACAATGTCCCGCATGTGGGGCATACCCATCCGCACATCGTCCAGGCGATCCAACAACAGGTGGCGCTGCTCAACACCAACACGCGCTACCTGCACGACAACATCACCCGTTACGCGGAGCGGCTTTGCGACTACCTGCCGCAACCCTTAGAAGTGTGTTACTTCGTCAACTCCGCCAGCGAGGCGAATGAACTGGCGCTGCGTTTAGCCCGTGCCTTCACCGGGCAGACCCACCTGATCGTGATGGATACGGCTTATCACGGGCACACGACGGCGCTCATCGACATCAGTCCCTATAAATTCAACGGGAAGGGCGGCGAGGGGCGCAAGGATTGGGTGCACATCGCCCCGGTTCCGGATGATTACCGGGGACCCTATAAGCGTCATGACCCGGATTGCGGGCGCAAGTACGCCGCACATGTGGCGGACATCATCGCGGGACTGCGCGCGCGGGGGCAAGGCATCAGCGGGTTCATCGCGGAATCTCTGCCGAGCGTCGGCGGGCAAATCGTCCCACCGCCCGGCTATCTTGCTGCCGTTTATCAGCATGTGCGCGCGGCGGGCGGTGTCTGCATCGCCGATGAAGTTCAGGTCGCCTTTGGACGACTGGGGCGCGCCTTCTGGGGCTTCGAGCTGCAGGGCGTGATCCCGGACATCATTGTGCTGGGCAAACCGATTGCCAATGGACATCCGATGGGTGCGGTCATCACCACGCGCGCGATTGCCGATGCCTTCGACAACGGCATGGAATTCTTCAGCACCTTCGGCGGCAATCCGGTCTCCTGCGCCGCCGGGCTGGCGATGCTGGATGTGCTGGAGCAGGAGCATTTGCAGGCAAACGCGCTGACAGTCGGCAGCTTCCTGCTGGAGGGGCTGACCGCATTGATGAAACATCATCCAATCTTGGGCGATGTGCGAGGCGTCGGGTTGTTCCTGGGCATCGAACTGGTCAAAGATCGCGAAACGCTGGAACCAGCGGCAGACGAAGCATCATTTGTCATCAACCGGCTGCGGGAGCATGGCATTCTAGCGGGGACAGATGGTCCATATCACAACGTCATCAAATTGCGCCCATCGATGATCTTCACGCAGGCGGATGCAGCGTTCTTTCTGAAGGTGTTCGCCAGCATCCTGAGCGAAATGTCAAACTGAAGAAGTCGCGAGTGGTCGCATAATCCGGAAAGCCGAGCCGCAACATGCAAGCCACCCTGTCAATTCAGTGACACAAATCGAAAATCGCGCTGTTTGATGGTATGATCGCCGCTGGAATGCGGTATGTATCGAAGGAAGCTGGAATGGATCAGGCGTTGGCAATTGAGCGGCGGCGGCGCAACCTGCGCATCGTGCTGTTTGCTATCATTCTCATCACCCTGCCGTTCTACTGCGTCGGTATCATCCTGTGGGCGACCGCTCCCGCCGGAAGCACGCCCGGCGCGCAGCCCCTGCCCGGCAGCGCGACCGCGACCTTCACGCCGTTGGCAGCAGTCACGATGCTGCCGAGCAACACACCGTTCGGTTTGATCACCCCAATTGCCACATCGACCCCGTTCGGGCAGTTGCAGCCGACGCCGGGGCAGTTCTTCCCACCCGCCGTCACACGCTTCCTGTCGCCAACACCCTTCTTCTTCCCGACGCTGACGCTGGCACCGACGCTGACACCGTTCCCGACGCTTGCCCCGGCGACTGCTACGCCGCAGCCGACCATCGCGCCCGCGACGGCAGCGCCCATCCCGCCGACGACCGAACCGCCCACCGTCGCGCCGCCGCCAACAGACGCCATTCCGCCGACGCTTATCCCGTTCGAGACGGCGACGCCGGGCGTGTGATTCGGAGGGCAGTCTGTTGCCCTCCCGCCTCCCACCCTCTATACTCTCCCCCACTCTTTCTTATCTCATTCGGATAGTGTGTTCGTGTTTGACCTCAAAGCACATCTCAAGGCACTGGTCGAAAGTCACGCCCCGTCCGGGCATGAAGCACCCATCCGCGCCGTGCTGCGCGATGCCTGGGCAGATTGGGTGGATGAATTCCAGGAAGACAAGCTCGGCAGCCTGATCGCCATCAAGCGCGCCACCCGCAAGAGCACCCCTCCGCGCAGCATTATGCTCGCCGCGCACATGGACGAAATCGGCATGATGGTCTCGCGGTTGGTCGAAGGTTTCGTCGGATTTCTGCCCGTCGCGGGCACGGATAACCGCCTGCTGCTGGCACAGCCGGTCGTCGTTCACGGGCGAGAGATGCTGCGCGGCGTCGTCTCAACCGTTCCGCCTCACCTGCTCAAGAACAACACGGGCAAGTACATCGATTTTCCCTCACTGCTGATCGATGTCGGTCTGCCACAGGACGAAGTCGAGCGCCTTGTCCGCCCCGGCGACCTGATCACGCTGGATGCGCCCATGCTGGAGCTGAATGGCAGCCGGGTCGCAGGCAAAGCGATGGATGATCGCGCTTGTGTTGCCGCGGTAAGCGTCTGCCTGAATGAGCTGCAAAAGTACCATCACGCCTGGGATGTCTACGCGGTAGCGACCGTTCAGGAGGAAACTGGCTTGTACGGCGCGAAGACCGCCGCTTACACCATCAAGCCCGACATCGCCATCGCGCTCGACGTGGGCTTTGCCAAGCAGCCCAGTGTCAACGACGACAAGGCAATTGAGATGGGCGGAGGACCTGGCATCGGCATCGGACCGAACTTTCATCCCAGGCTGTATGACAAACTGCGCGAGACGGCGAAGACGCTGGAAATGAAGCTTCAGGATGATCTGCTGCCTGGCAGCAGTGGGACGGATGCCTGGTCAATCCAGGTCTCGCAAACCGGCGTGCCGACCGCACTGTTGGAAGTCGCCATCCGCAGTATGCACTCGCCCGTCGAAACGGCGGACACGCGCGATATCGAACGGGTCGGGCGGTTGATGGCGGCGTTCATTGCCAATCTCGCGCCGGACTTCATGCAGTCGATTGCCTGGGAAGATCTCAAGGCGCAGGAGGAGGCATCATGAACCTCGACCTGCTCAAGTCGCTCTCGGAAGCGCACGGCATCTCCGGCAAAGAAGATGCCGTCCGTAAGATCATCCTCGGCGCTATCGACGGACACGCCGAAGACATTCGGATTGACCCCCTGGGCACCATCACCGCTCTCAAAAGCGGTACAGCCAAACGCAAACGCCGCGTAATGATCGCGGCGCATATGGATGAAGTCGGCTTCATGGTCACGGGTGTGGATAGCGACGGACTGCTGCGCTTCACCCCCGTCGGCGGCATCGACGACCGTATCCTGCCCGCTCTGCGCGTGCGCATCGGTGCCAACGCCATCCCCGGCGTCATCCTGTCGACGCCCATTCATCTGGGGCGCGACCAGAACGTCGTGAAGATCAGCAGCCTGCGCATCGACATCGGTGCCTCCAGCAAAGATGACGCCAACGGCAAAGTCAAAGTCGGCGACATGATCGTCTTCGACAGCTATTTCGCGGAGATGCGCGGCGGCATGGTGCGCGGTAAGGCGCTGGATGACCGCGCGGGCTGCGCGCTGCTGGTTGATGTGCTGCGCGGCGGTCCGTACCCGGTGGATGTCCTGGCGGCATTCACCGTCCAGGAGGAGATCGGCTTGCGCGGTGCTGTTGTCGCGGCACAAACGCTTCAGCCGGATCTGGCGCTGGTGCTGGAGACGACAACCGCCAACGACATTCCCAACGCGCTTGCCGAGCCGGACACGCGCGAAGAACTCAATCCAACCTGCCGCATCTTGGGAGGACCCGTCCTGACGGTCATGGATCGCAGCCTGGTCGTGCCACCTAAGCTACTGGACTTCGCCCGCGCGACCGCCGAAAAGCACAGCATCCCCTATCAGCTCAAGACGACACCCGGTGGCGGCACCGACGGCGGCTCCATCCACATGACCAACAGCGGGGTGCCGACCCTCGTCATCTCCAATCCCGCCCGTTACATTCACAGCCCGGTCGCCTTCATGCACGGGCAAGACTACGACAATGCGCTGCGTCTCGTGCAGGCGCTGCTTCATGACCTACAGGAGTTCTCATCGTGATCGACCTCATCCGTAAGCTCACCGAAGCGTGGGGACCTTCCGGCTACGAACATCAGGTGCGCGAACTGATCCGCGCGGAAGTCAAGCCGTTTGCCGACAAGATCGAGGTCGATCCACTCGGCAGCCTGCTGTGCCGTGTCGGAAAAGGCGGCAAGGGCAAGAAGACGATCATGATCGCCGCACACATGGATGAGATCGGCATCATGGCGACCTTCCAGGAGCCGAAGAGCGGCTACCTTCGCTTCAGCGCCATCGGCGGCTTGCTCTATACCACGCTGCACGGCAGCCGCGTGCGCTTTGAAGACGGCACGATTGGCGTCGTCGCCGCGCCGGAGCCATTCGGCGCAGCGCGCACGACCGCGCCCGATCTCGACAGCTTCTTCGTCGATGTGAGCGATGGAGGCGATACGTCGCGCGTGAAGGCGGGCAGTCCGGCGGGTTTCTGGCGTCCGTTCGAGCAGCGCGGCACACGACTGATCGCCAAATCGATGGATGATCGTATCGGCTGTGCCATCGCCATCGAAGCGATGCGCCGCCTGAACGGAAAAACGCCGCATGAGGTTTGTTTCGCCTTCACGGTGCAGGAAGAAGTCGGCTTACGCGGCGCGCGCCCTGCCGCGCATGGCATCGACCCGGATGTCGCCGTCTCGCTCGACGTAACGCAAACGGGCGACGAGGTCAAAGGCGAACGTCACGACGTTCGCCTCGGCGGCGGTGCGGCGATCAAAATCATGGATACCGGGCATGTTGTCCCACCGCACATTCGTGACTGGATGATCGGTGCAGCCGAAGCCGCCGATATCCCCTACCAGCGAGAAATCCTCACGCTCGGCACGACCGACTCGGCGGGCATTCAGGTCGCGCGGTCGGGCGTCCCCAGCGGATGTATTTCGATCCCATGCCGATTCGTCCATACCACGAGCGAGACGGTGGACAGCCGCGATGTCGAAGCGTGTGTGCAGCTCCTCGTCAAGCTGCTGTCTGAGCCGCTTTCCTTCTCATAATTGCGTTGAGCAGGCGGCGCACGGGCTGCCGCCTGCAACATTTCATTTCGCAAACTTTTCCAAACAATTTTCTAGCACAATACACCTGCATCGCCAGGTGCGTATCACTGTATGATTCTCTATAGTCGGGTACACTACCGCTCATGAATGCTACATGCAGATGATCTCGCCTATGACGAACCTGGAACTTAACGATCTGGAACTTCTGACCGAAGTCTCGCACATGCTCACGAGCTTCGACCAGAATCGTGTCCTGAAAAATGTCATCGACCTGCTGATGCGCCACTTCAGCGTGGAGCAGTCCACGCTGCTGATGAATACGGACGGCAGCAATCGTTGGCGGTTGTTCAACCTACGCCAGCAGTTCCAAACGGGGATGCTGCGTGCGCCGTTCAGCGATGATACTTTCCAGACCGCACAAAAGGTCGTCAGCGAAGGCTTGGCGCGCTGGATCATTCACAACAAACAAGGCACCATCATTCACAACACCAGCGAAGATAATCGCTGGCTGGAACTGCCGGACATCCCATCTGCCGGCGGTTCAGCGCTGTCCGTGCCCTTCATGCATGATGATCATGTCATTGGCGTCTTCACGCTGATGCATCCCAAACCGGGGCACTTCACTGATCATCACATGCGCCTGATGACGATCATCGCCAACCAGGTCGCGGTTGCCATGCGCAACGCGCAGCTCTTCACCGACATGAAGGGGCAGCAAAAGCAGCTCGAAGCTATCCTCCATGCGATGCCGGATGTGCTGCTGGTGCTGGATGACAAGGGGCAACTGCTGCTGACCAATGACACCGGCGCAGCCCTGATGGGCAGTCAGGACAAAGACGCGATCCTGGGTCGTCCCCTGCGTGAGTTCACGCATGTCGATACGTCGCTGGTGATGATTGTCGGAGTCATCGATAGCCCGCTCCAAAGCGGTCAGAACTGGTCGTTTGAAGTGCGCTCAGAGCAGCACAAGCGGGATTATCTGGCGAATATCGCCGTCTGGGAACACCAGGCGGGCGCAGGCAACGCGGGCTACGTCGTCGTCATGCGCGACATCACACAGACGCGCGACCTCAATCGCTTCAAGGACGAGATGCTGCAAATGGCGTCGCACGACCTGCGCAGCCCGTTAGCATTGATCGTCGGCTATTGCAGCCTGATGCAGCTTGATGTTGACCCTGCCAGCAAGACCGCTGAGTATCTCGGCATCGTCCAGCAGCAAACCGAGCGGATGACAGGACTTCTCGACGACCTGCTGCGTGTTGAGAAGATCCGCACCTCGCCTTCGGAACTCTATGAACGGGTCAATTTCCGGGATATCGTCAACATTGCGCTGAACAACATGCGTGCTGCATCCGATAACAAAGGGCAGCGTTTGCGCGCAGAAATCGCGCTCGATAACACCCCGCCCCTCCTGCTCAACCCCGCGCTGGTGCGCGAAGCGATGGAGAATCTCCTGAGCAATGCCGTCAAGTACACGGGGCAAGGTGGCAAGATCACCGTCAAGGCATATCAGGAAAACAACCACGTCCACTTCGTGGTCGAAGACACCGGGATTGGCATCCCCGCCGAAGTGCTGCCACGCCTCTTCAACTCATTCTTCCGCGCCCGCCAGGCGGGCACCGAAGACATTGAGGGGCGCGGCTTGGGTTTAAGTCTGGTCAAGACGATCATCGAACGGCACAAGGGCGAAGTCTGGGTCGAAAGCACGCCAGGCGTCGGCAGCCGCTTTGGTTTCTGGCTGCCCATCACGTAGTGACGAGTGATGAGTGATGAGCAGTGCTGATTTCAGACTCATTACTCATCACTTATTGTTAATCCCGCGTCTCCTGCGTCCAGCGATACGCCAGATAAATCGGAACGAGCGTCGTCAGAATGACGATGATCGCCGCGACGTTGGTCACGGGTCGGTCACGCGGGCGTGTGAGCTGGTCAAAGATCCAGATCGGCAGTGTGCGATCCTGACCTGCCGTAAAGGTGGTCACGATGATTTCGTCGAAAGACAGCGCGAACGCCAGCATCCCACCCGCCAGCAGCGCGGTTGCGATATTCGGCAGCACGACATGACGGAAGGTCTGCCAGTTCGTCGCGCCCAGATCCATCGATGCTTCGAGCAGTGAGTTCGACGTTCGTCGCAGGCGCGCGACGACATTGTTGTAGACCGTGACGATGCAGAATGTCGCATGACCGATGATGATCGTCCAGACCGAAAAATCGATGTCCAGGACGCTGATCGAACTGCGCAGCGCGATACCACTGACAATGCCCGGCAGCGCGATCGGCAGAACGATCAGCAGGGACAGCGAATCGCTGCCGAAGAACTTACGACGATACGTCGCCAGCGCGATCAGCGTCCCCAGGACGATGGCGATCAGCGTCGCAATCGCGGCGACCTGCAAAGACAATATGAGCGCTCGCCAGAAGTCCGGGCGTTCCAGGATCGCTCCGAACCACTGCGTTGTCAGCCCCGGCGGCGGAAAGGTGAAAGCGTTCTCCTCGGTGGTAAAGGCATAGAGGAGAATCACCAGGATCGGAAAATGCAGGAACAGCAGCCCGCCAATCGCCGCAAGCCGCAAGCTCCAGGGTGCGCGTTCTGTCGACATGATTAGAGCGCCTCGAATGCGCCTGTGCGCTTTGCCAGAAGCAGGTAAACCACCATCACCACAATCGGAATGACCGTGAATGCCGCCGCCAATGGCAAATTACCCGCCGAACCCTGATAGCGATAGATTGCCAGCCCGATGAACGGCGCGGAATTGCCGATGATCTGCGGGATGATGTAATCGCCCAGCGTGAGTGAGAAGGTGAAGATCGACCCCGCGATGACGCCGGGGATCGCCAGCGGGAGGATAACCTTGCGGAAGGTATACCCAGGCTTCGCACCCAGATCGCCCGATGCTTCGATCAGCGACTTGGGCACGCGCTCCAACGCGGCATTGATCGGCAGGATCATGTACGGCAGCCAGATGTAGACGAAGACCAGGAACATCCCCAGGAACGAGAAGGATAGGCTGCGCCCGCCAATGACTGGGATCGCCAGGATCGCGTCAAGAATGCCCTGTGCGCCCAGCGAGCGAAACGTCCAACTGATGATGCCTTCGTCCGCCAGAATGAGCTTCCAGGCATACACGCGCACCAGATAGCTCGACCACAACGGCACCATCACCCCCAGGTAGAGCAGCCCACGCATCCGACGACTGGCGTAACGCGCCATATAATATGCCAGCGGAAAGGCGATGATCGCGGACGCCAGCGTGACCGCGAGCGCCATGCTGAACGTGCGGAGGAACACATCAAAGTGCGAAGGCGTGAACAGATCGCTCCAGGTGCGCAGCGCGAACTGGCGCTGAAGCACGCCAGAAAAGTCGTCAATATAGTAGAAGCTGTGGACGAGCAGCCCGCCAATGCTGCCCAGGTAGAAGACGAGCATCCACAACATCGGCAGCAGCAGGAGCATCACCAGCGTCAGGTTGGGATGGTTGTAGAAGAAGGTCAGCACACGCCGAAATGGCGACTTAGGCGCTGCGGGAAGGGAGGCGGTCGCGATAGCCATCATCGATCTCCCTAGTCCACAATCACGGGACGATTAAAGTCGCGCGACCAAATCAGCCGCACGCGCTCCCCCTTCGCCGTCAGCACGCTCATCGAAGTCGCCTCCAGGTTCTGCTGGACGACGGTGATGTCCGCCCCGCCCTCCGCTTCGATCAGATAGCGCGTGTTCATCCCCAGGTACACCACATCACGCACCGTGCCCAGCAGCGAACACTCTGCCGGGCTGACCGGTGTCTCTGGCGGGCACATCCTGATCTTTTCCGGACGCACGGCAAACGCCGCGCTCGACCCCGCTACCGCGCGCGCCACCTCGCCCTGGAGCAGGTTGGACGTGCCGACGAATCCCGCCACAAAGCTCGTCGCAGGACGCTCATACATCTCCGCCGGAGACCCCACCTGCTCGACCTTGCCATGATTGAATACCGCGATGCGGTCGCTCATGGTCAGCGCCTCTTCCTGGTCGTGCGTCACGTAGATGAAGGTGATGCCGACGCGCTGTTGGATCGCTTTGAGTTCGATCTGCATCTCCTGACGCAGCTTCAGGTCGAGCGCGCCAAGCGGCTCATCCAGCAGCAGCACGCTTGGATGGTTGATGAGCGCGCGTGCCAGCGCAACACGCTGCCGCTGACCGCCTGAAAGCTGCGACGGCTTACGCCCAGCCATCTGCGGCAGCCGCACCATCTCCAGCATGTCCTGGACACGCCGCTCACGGTCGGGCTTCGGCACTTTTTTGATCATCAGTCCGTAGCCGACGTTTTCCGCAACGGTCATGTGCGGAAAAAGCGCGTAATCCTGGAACACAGTGTTCACATCGCGGTCATAAGGCGGAACGCCGACGACGTTCTTGCCATGCAGGAGAATCTTGCCCCCGCTAGGCTGCTCAAACCCCGCGATCAGGCGCAGACAAGTCGTCTTCCCGCTGCCGCTGGGTCCTAGCATCGAAAAGAACTCGCCGTCTTCGATTTCCAGCGTAATGCCGTCCAACGCCCGAACACTGCCAAAGTGGCGGGAAACGTTGTCGAGATGCACGGCGATACTCGTCGCAGTATTCTTGACGTTCATTCTTGCAGTCCAATCAAGTAAGGAGTGCGTGGCGCGACTATATATGTGCCGTTTCGCACCGCGCACCACGCACGAATTCAGCCGTTCTTCACCATCACATGCTTGGTGATCTTGTAGTCACTGACCGCTTCCGCCGACAAGTCCTTGCCAAAGCCCGACTGCTTGAAGCCCCCGTGCGGAGTCTCGCTCGCCAGCGGGATATGATCGTTGATCCAGACTGTGCCGAACTCCAGGTCGCGCGCGACGCGCATGGCGCGCCCGATGTCGCGCGTCCAGACGCTCGCCGCCAGCCCGTAGAGCACATCGTTGCCCAACGCGACCGCTTCGTCTTCACCCTTGAAGGTGCTGATCGTCAGGACGGGACCAAAGACTTCGCTCTGGATGATCTCCGCCTTCTGGTCGGCATCCACGATGACCGTCGGCTCGAAGAAGTAGCCGTCATCGTAGCCCTTCGGCACGCCCCCACCCGTGATGACCTTCGCGCCGGCTGCCTTCGCGCGCTCGACAAAGCCCTGTACGCGCTCGCGCTGCGTCGCACTGATGAGCGGACCCATCTGCGCGCCATCATCGAACTGCCGCCCGATCTTGACGCCGCGCATACTCTCGACAATCGCCTCTAATGCCTGGTTGTAGCGGCTTTTCTCGACGTACACGCGCGTCGCCGCCGTGCAATCCTGCCCGGTGTTGAACGTCGAGCCAATCGTCGCACTACCCGCCAACGCATCGACATCGACATCCTCAAAGACGATGAACGGCGCTTTGCCGCCCAGCTCCAGATGAACACGCTTGAGGGTATCCGCCGCCGTCTTCATGATCTTCTTGCCCGTGCCCGTCGAGCCTGTCAGGCTGACCATACGCACGTCAGGATGTTCGACCACTGCTTGCCCGGTCTCGTTGCCCCCGGTGACGACATTGACGACACCCGGCGGGATGCCCGCTTCGGCGCACAGCTCCGCCAGCATCAGCGTGGTGATGGGCGTGGTTGGCGCGGGCTTGAGGACGGTCGTGCAGCCCGCCGCCAGCGCGGGACCAATCTTCCAGATCGCCATCATGAGCGGGTAGTTCCAGGGCGCAATCTGCCCGACCACGCCGACAGGCTCCCGGCGATAGATCGAGGTGAAACCAGCCGCGTATTCGCCAGAGCTGTAGCCGTGCGTATCGCGCGCGGCAGCGCTGAAAAAGCGCAGGTTATCGACACAGAACGGCAAATCCGCACCCAGACTGACAAAGCCATAGGGTTTGCCGGTATTTTCGCTTTCGGCGCGGGCGAATTTCTCCATCCGCTTTTCGAGCAGGTCGCTGAGTTTCCACAATGCCAGCGCGCGAGCAGCCGGCGTCAAACGCGACCAGCGCCCATCGTAGAACGCCTCTTTGGCGGCGCTGACCGCCCGGTTCACGTCTTCACGATTCGCATCAACGGTCTGGGCAATCGGGGCACCCGTCGCCGGGTCAAAGACAGTCACCTTCTTACGTCCGGTGCTGCTCGCCCATTCCCCGTTGATCCAAAGTTTATAGCTCTTCATGGTGTCTTTTTCCTACATCTCAAATAACGCATGTAGGGGCGTACCTGTGCGCCCTTACAGACATTTGTGACGATGTAGGGGCGCAATACATTGCGCCCCTACGATATGTCAGACGATTATCCAGACAATCCCGAGGGATCGCCCTTCCGGAGGGTTTTGACCTAGCGACCGCCGATGACGCCGATGTAGGCGCTCACCCACTCACGGTAGGGGACGCAGGTGGTTGCTTCGTCAGCATCGCCGCAGTCTTCGGTCGGGGTGCGCCAGAAGCGAATCTGCTCGAAGTTGCCCAGACCGTTGGTTTCGCAGCCGTCGGGACCGAGCAGTTCGTTGCCTTCGCAGGCAGCAAGCACGGACGGCACAGTGCCAAACCATGCCGAGACATCACCCTGAACCTTCGCGCTCAGGCTGTGTTCCATCCACATGTAAGCGCAGTTCGGATGCGGCGAGTCGCTGTGCAGCATGGTGGTGTCCGCCCAGCCCGTCGCGCCTTCCTGCGGGACAGTGCTGGCAATCGGTGCGCCCTGCGCGCCCAGCAGATTGACCTGGAAGGGCCACGAGCCGCTGGCGACGATGCCTTCGTTGATGAAGTCGTCGATCTGGATAAACGCATCATGCCAGTAGCGCGCCACGAGTTCACGCTGCTGACGCAGCAGGTCGAGCGAGGCGTTGAACTGGTCGGTGTTGAGCGAGTAAGGATCGGTGATGCCCAGTTCGGGGTTGTGGTACATCAGGTACATCGCGGCGTCGGCGATATGGATCGGACCATCATATGCCTGGACGCGCCCCGCATTGGATTCGCCGTCGGGCAGGGTCATCTCTTCAAAGACGACATTCCAGCTCGTCGGCGCTTCCGGGAAGACTTCCGTGTTGTACATCAGGACGTTCGATCCCCACACGTACGGGACACCGTAGTGTTCCTTGGTGCCGTCGCCGTCGCGGTCAACGACGTACCAGGGCGCTTCCTGAAGGCGTTCGTCAACATTTGCGAAGCTCGGAATCAGGTCGAGATTGATCGGCTGAACGCGCCCGCCGTAAACCAGTCGCAGGCTGGCATCGCCCGATGCCGTCACCAGGTCGAAGACGCCTTCGTTCATCAGCGCCACCATCTCGTCCGAAGTCGCGGCGGTCTTGACGTTGACCATACAGCCGGTCTCGGCTTCGTATGCGGTCACCCAGTCAAACGCCGGGTCGGTTTCGCCGCGTTCGATATACCCCGCCCAGGCGATGATGTCCAGGCGTCCTTCGCCCGCTCCCACTTCCATCACCATATCCTGAGCGCCAGCGCTGCCCAATGGCAGCAGCATGACCAACAGAAGGAGCAACCATAGTTTCTTCATGATCATTTTTCCTGAATGTACTAGCGACAATCTGTGTTTCAACACAGGATGAGAATTTAACACGCGGCAGCACGACATCGCAACAGACAACGCATCGTTTCGTGCATCACAGATACCCCTGCACGATCTCGATCAACTGGCGGGCGCGATGGCGCATCGTATGCTCCTTCAGCACACGCGCGCGGGCAGCTTGGGCGATTCTGGCGCGCTCGGCATCATGCGTGAGCAGATAGCGGTAGCGTTCGACCGCTTCTTCCGCCGAATGCACGATAATGATTTCTTTCTCCGGCTCGAACCACGTCTCGACGCCCTCATACGGGTTGCCGACGATGCAGCAGCCCATGCTCGCCAGCTCGAACGGGCGCGACGACGACGACGCGAACACGCTGGCATGTGCCATCCGCGTGATGCACAGGTTGACTTTGGTGCGGCAGGCGTATTCGCGCAGCTTGCTGAAGCTCAGATAAGGCAGCATCTCCGCTCGCCCCAGGTCGCCCAACTTTGTACCGCGCACCGCGAAGCGCGCCTCTGGCATCGCACGACTCGCCTGCGCGATCATCGCGTCCACCCACTGTTCGCGGTATTCGCGACCATGCCCGTAAAACATGCAGTCAATATCCTGCCGCGGAACTTCAACCGGGCTGAACACATCCGTATCGACGCCGTAGAACAGGGGATGTACCGCCCGCGCGCCCAACGCCTTGAGGGGTTCGGCACCGCCCGCGCTGTTGCTGATGAACGCCGTGTACTCCGAGGGATCGCTGCCCTGGTAGATGCGAAAGCCGCTGGCAAAACCGCGCATGTTGGGCAGGCTGGCGGGCACATCGCCGTCGTAATAGAAGATTGGCTTGTTGTGCTTCTGGCTGATCGACCGCGCGACGCCTTTGATCTGGTTGAGCGGAACCGTCAGCACGATCACCGCGTCAATATCCGGCTCTTTCGTCAACAGGCGGTCGAGATGTGCCTCCCACAATGGCGCGATGAGGCGCTGGGCGGTTTCGCGCACGAACCGTTCACTCGGCGACTCGGAGTTCTGCGAGGAGTGCTGAGTACTGAGTGCTGAGTGCTGAGTGTTCAGTTCTGGCTGCGCATTGCTGGACGACGACGCAGGCTGTCCCTGCGAACGAGAAGCTCCGAACTGAGAACCTACCCCCCTCGCGACATCGCGCAGCGCCTTGAAGGCATCGCCCTGCCACTTGGCGGGGTTGGGCGCGGCGCGCCACCACAGCGACTCGATAGCGGGACCCTGATAGGGCGCAGCAATCACCTCTGCGCCGACTTCATAGAGCGCCTTGAGGAGCTGCCACCAGGCGGGCGTGGCGCTGAACGGTTGTGTCAAATCGAGCGACGAAACGACGACAAGCAGCTTCATAGAGAGTTCCAAACTGGAATGAACCGCAAAGCCACGAAGGGCGCGAAGATGGAGAAACCTGCTTCGCGCCCTTCGTGGCTTTGCGGTTTAATCTTCATACGCCAATCCTCGGACACAGATCGCGCACCGGGCAGATTTTGCATTTCGGATAGGTCGGCGTGCAGATGGCGCGCCCAAACTGCACCATCAACCCGTTCCATTCGCCCCACAACTCGCGCGGCATCACCAGCTTGAGCAGCTCGTTGGCGCGCGGCGGCTGCTTCGTCTCGCGCGGGATCAGTCCCATCCGAATCGAGATACGCAGCACATGCACATCGACCGTGATGTCCTCGGTGCGCCCGTAAGCGACCGCCAGAGTCAGCACCGCGACTTTCCACCCGACGCCCTTCAGCGCCATCAGCGCTTCAATCGTCTCCGGCACATCTCCGCCGCGCTCGACCAGCTTCGTGGAGATGTCGCGCAGATAGCCCGCCTTGACCAGCGGATAATTCACGCGGCGGATCGCCCCCAAAATCTGTTCGTCCGTCAGCTTCAGCATGTCGGATGGGTTGTCGGCAAGCGCGAACAACGCGCGTGTCGCAGCGATGGTGTGTTCTTCGCGCGTCTGTGCGCTCAACATCGACGCCACCAGCGCTTTGAAGGGCTGCCCCTCGTAGTAGGACAGCGCCGTCGGCTCCCAGCCGCCCGAAACGGCGACAATGCGCCGATAAATCTCGCGTGCGCGTTCGCGCTCGGTTGCGTGTTCCTGGTCGTCCATACCTGAGCTGCCTAATCCACGTATCCCAGTGCCCGAAGCTGCTCCATCACTTCCTCGCTCACCTCTCCCTGCGGCGCTCGCTCGTCGTGGCTGGTTATCCCGCGCGCGAACGACAACACGCGCTCCGTAAGATCGGCGGCGATATGAGGAGACTCATTCAGCAGATTAACGGTCTCGGCAGGGTCGTGTCGGACATCATAAAGCGCCTGCGGCGTCTCGCCTGCCAGCATAAACTTATGGTCACCGCTGTAAACGCCGCGCCAGGTCTGGCGCAGACGCATGGGTTCGATGATCGCCGGATGCCGATGTTCGATGACATGCAGAAACGTCGAGGGCGGGATGGCTTCAGTGAACGTCACATCCGCTTCCGGGTCTTCGCCTCGGACAGCGTTGAGCAGCGAAAGCGCGCCGACATCCCCGTTCGGATCATCCGAGGCAAGCGGGGGTTTTGCGCCCGCTACGTCGAGCAGGGTATGAAAGATGCGGCGCGTCGAGACGTTCTCATCCACGCGCCCGCCGCTCGGCACCCGATCTGCGCCACGCAGGATAAGCGGGACATGCACGAGTTCCTGATGCACGGCGAATCCGTGCCCGAACAGATTATGCTCACCTAACCCCTCGCCGTGATCCGCCGTGATCAGAACGAGCGTATTATCGAGCGCGCCGCTCGTTTCCAGCATCGTCAGCAGCCGCCCAAGATGATCGTCCTGATGCGCGATTTCCGCATCGTAGAAGTCGTTCAGCACCTGCGATTGCCAATCCTGCAGCGGCGTCACAGGTGGGCTTGCCCACGCCGCACCATCCGCATTGAAGCGCCCCATGAACGCATACGCCTGCCGGTCGCTGCGCAGCTTGGGCGCGACGCGGTCAACATAGTCCTGCGGCGGATGAAATGGGAGATGGGATTGCATCAGATTGAGAAACGCAAAGAGCGGCTTGTCCGCGCCCCCTGCGAAGTAGTCCCGCCAGTATGCGACGATGTCATCTATCGAGAGGCGCGTATTGCCTTTGAAGTTGATGTACTTTGTCCAGATCGGCACCCAGAACGGATGGAGCGCCATGCGAAACAGCGCATCATGCTGTGCGAATTGATTCCCGACTCTGCGCGCAAACGGGCGAAAGTGACGCATGAATGCGCTGTACAATCGCCGCTGCGCTTCGTTGGGGCGCTGGGGAACGGCGCTGCCGTAGTTGTAGAATTCATCGAAACCGCGCGTCAACCCGTGATCGATGGCACCGACGAGGGGATTATTGCAGAACGCTGCTGTGTGATAGCCCGACGCGCCCAGGACTTCCGCCAGTGTCGGGAACATGCCGGACAACAGCCCGTTTGCCTGCACGAGCTGATGCACGCTCGGATACACGCCCGTGAACATCGACGCATGAGACGGTATCGTCCATTGGGCGGGCGCAATAGCACGCTCGAACCGTGTCGCGTCGCGGGTAAACGCATCCAGATGTGGCGAGGTGGGGCGATTGTAACCGTATGCGCCCAAGCGGTCGCGGCGCAGCGTGTCTAAGACGATGAAGAGGATATTCGGTTGCCTGGGCATTATCTGGGTTCGGTATCTCTTTGTCAGCCATCGAGAGGAATTGTAGCACAGCCGCCGCAGGGGGTCACGAGACGCTGGCGGCGGGCAGCGCTTCTGGCAGCCTCACTGCAGGCAGCCGAATGCGGAAGGTCGCCCCGCTGCCGGCAACGCTCTCGACTTCAATTGATCCCTGATGTCCCTGAACGATCTTCTGCGCGATGGACAGCCCCAGACCAAGCCCACCGCTCATCTTTCGGTGTTCCTTCGCCCGATAGAAACGATTGAAAACGTGTGGCAATTCATCGGCTGCTATTCCAATTCCGGTGTCCTGGACTTCAATGACGATTTCGCCCTCACGAATGCAATCCCGCACCCAGATCTTACCGCCCTTCGGCGTATACTTCAGCGCATTGTTGATGAGATTGGTGACTGCACGACGCAGCTTCTCGCGGTCGTGGTGCGCAACCAGTGCATCGCCAGTCGAGACATAATTCAACGCCTGCTCGTTGTGAGTCGCAATCGCCCGCAAATCGCCGACAAGCTGCTGCAACAGCGGTGCAACGTCTGCCGTCTCGAACGTGAATGCCTGTTCCGCAGGCTGCTCCAATCGCGTCAGCATGAGCATGTCGCGCACCATCGATTGTACATACTCCACCTGAGTGTCGATGGTCGCCAACCGTTCGCGGGCGCTGCCGTCAACCTGACCTCGCCCCGCCAGATAGGCGGAGGTGCGGATAACACTTAATGGCGTCAGCAGGTCATGTGAAACATCGCCCACGAAGCGCTGAATGAATGCCACACGCTCCTGACCGACTGCCAACTCGATGCGCTGCATCTCCGCCTGCTTACGCGCGCTGATGTCTTCCACGGATACCATCATGATCAGAGAAGAAGGCGCGTAGCCTGGAGCGGATGTCCAGCGCACCTGAGAGTCGAATTTTCGCCCAGTCCCAGTAAGGAGAACTAGTTCAAATTCAACAGACTCAGCGCCAGCAGCAAAGGTCGTCACCGCGTCCAGAAGGGCAGCACGATTTTCCGGAATTTGCCCCAAGAGACTCATGGTGTCTTCGGCGAGCAATCGCTGTATCGTTGTTTCAAAAAGTTTGCGCGCTGCTTCGTTGACGGCAAGGACGCGCAGCAGGCTAAAAAGCGCGATAACTTCTGTAGGACATGACGCCAAATAGGTGCGCAGACCTGCTTTATGTTCGGCACTTAAGATGTTCAGCCGTGCGACCAAGTCGCCAAAGTCGATCACCAGCAGGGGAAGCGGGGTAATCTCGAACAGTTGTCGGTAGCGGGCTTCGCGCTCCTCCACCTGTTGCGCGCGCAGCGCGAGTCGCCGGGTGAATTGTTCGCGCAGGTTTGTGCCCAGCGAAATACCCGTACCGACGGTGAGCAATACGATCGCGCTCAGAAGCGTGGTCAGAGGGTATTCCAACGGCGTCAGGATGCTGATCCCGAAGAGCAGTGGCGCGGTCAGCACGGCAACCATCAGGGTCGTCTGCACACTGTGAAACAGGCTGATGAGCACGAGTGGCAGCGCCATCAGCATCATCGCGTAACTGGGGAACGGAAACAGGGGGAGGATGAAGAGGAACCAGGTGTAGATGAGAACGCTTGATACGTGGACGGTCAGACGGTGCCAGCGCGTACGACCAAAAGCGTAAAAGGAGACGCTCATGAGCCAGGCAATCAGTCCCATCGTGAGTTCAGTCGCCGTCGCTTCATAATACGCCATCAGCGGCAGACTGATGGTCGTAATGAGAATGAAGAGAAGCTGAATCGATACGAAGAGTCTGCTACGCAGCAGTTCCTGCTCGTTATCGATACCTCGATACGGTTGAATCAAGTAATCCCACCAGATCGCCAAGCCCAGCTTTTCCATTTTGCCCGTATTCTTGAAATCGAGTTTATGTCCACATAGCATCGTAAGGGCTGATGATCGAGATGGATCGTTAAGCACCGTAGAACCTGGACGAGTGCCTAGCGCTTTTTTACCCTTTTCGGCAATTGGCGATGATTTTGGCAATCGTTACACTGAGAAGGCAGCAAAAAGGAACCCAAATGCAGTCTATTCGTGTTGCACTCATTCAAGTCGCGTGGTCAGGCAGCATCGAAACGATGCAGACGCAGTACCGTTCGCTCGTCGCTCAGGCGGCGGCGCGCGGTGCGGCGCTCGTCTGCCTGCCGGAATTATCGCTCATCCCCTACTTCCCAGGCACGACCGATCCGCAGGGCTTCGGCTGGGCGGAGCCGCTGCCGGGCGGCGTCTCCGAGCGATTCTTCGGCGAAATGGCGCGTGAACATGGCGTGATGCTCGTCGGCAGCCTGTTCGAGCGCGACACCGACGGGCGCTACTGGGATACCGCGACGCTGCATGACGCAAGCGGCGCGCTGATCGGCACGACGCGCAAAGTCCATATCCCGTCCGGCACAGGCTACAACGAGACGACCTTCTTCAACGGCTGGCACGAGTACCCGGTGCATGATGCGGGTGGCGTCAAGCTGGCGCTGCCGACGTGTTATGACCAGTGGTTCCCGGAACTGGCGCGCATCTACGCGCTCAACGGCGCGGAGTTCATCTACTATCCGACGGCAATCGGCAGCGAGCCGACCGACCCGGACATCGACACCGCCGAAAGCTGGCAGACGGTCATGCGTGGGCACGCGGTCGCTAATGGCGTCTACATCGGCGCGGCGAACCGCGTCGGCGTCGAGAACGGCGTGACGTTCTACGGCAGCAGCTTCATCTGCGACCCGACGGGCAAGATATTGGCGCAGGCAGGGCGCGACACGACCGAGGTGATCATCGCCGACCTGGACGCCGAACGTCTCGCCCACTGGCGCGATCTCTTCCCGCTGCTGCGCCAGCGCAGACCGGGCGTCTACGGGCGGATTGTGGAGTAACCCCTGCCCTCACCCTAAATAGGCTTGTCCGATACTAAAGGATGAGAGTAGCAAAAGCATGAGAAGGGCGCTCCAGCAAATGATTGAGCCAAAGACCAAAGTTGAAGGCAGCGCATTTGGC
>JALHQT010000003.1 GCA_022841825.1 Anaerolineae bacterium | reverse complement strand
GTGTCGGGCTTGACGATGAGCAGCGCCTCGCGCCATGTCCGCAGTTGCCTGGCGAGAACGACCAGCAGACCGCGATCCAAGGGACTGAGCACTGGGCGCTTCGTCTGTCGATGGAGCACGATCAACTGCTGCCGCAGAAACGCGTTCTCAGCGATCAATTCAGATCGACTGCGAGGGATATCGGCAAGCATGCCGAACACCAGTGTGGGTTTCGTCGGCTGGAAGCGTTTCTTGAGCTGCCGCTCGAGTGTCGTGATCACAACAAGGAGCCACTGACGGATGACGGGATGGAGGCACTGTAATCGCATGGAGTACCATTAGAGTCAGGCGTAGCGAGGATGACTGGGCGAATTGTAATTGCGTTTCAACCTGACTCCAGCCCCGATAGCTCAGTAGCCCCCACAACCCCTATATCGACTTATTGTGAAATCCGTCACAATAAATCGTGACGTTTGTAATGCCATTTGCTCAGCGATTATTGGGAGAATGACCAAATAGGGTTCTCATCGCGGAGATTGCGCATGGTGAAGGCAACCGAAATCACGCCGCCGACCGATGACGTACGCTGGCGCATTGTCAACGCCACCATGCGGCGCTACGGTTACATGCCGCAGGCGTTGATCGAAACGCTGCATTCTGTCCAGGAGGCTTTTGGGTACCTGGATGATGCAGCGCTGACTTTTGTGTCCCAACGGCTGCAAGTCCCCCTGAGCAAAGCCTACGGCGTCGCCACTTTCTATCACTTCTTCAGCCTTAAGCCGCCCGCCGCGCACAGCTGCGTCGTGTGCCTTGGCACCGCCTGCTACATCAAAGGCAGCGAGCACATTGTCGATGCGCTGGCCGATTCCTATCACATCAAGCACGGCGAAATGACCGAAGATGGCAATTTTGCCCTGCTGAGCGCGCACTGCGTCGGTGCTTGTGGTCTGGCTCCAGTGGCGGTCGTCGATGGCGAAATCGTCAGCGGACTGACGCCGGACAACGCAGTAAATATCGTTCGCGGCAAGATTGATCAGGAGAACAACGGGCATGGATCGTGAAGAATTCGAGGAGATTGCACAGCGAAGCCGCGACGAGGCGGCAGCCTTCGCAGTTCATGTCAACATCTGCACCTCATCCGGCTGCGTGGCATCCGGATGCGAACACGTCAAAAAGCAGGCTGAAGCCGAAGTCCAATCACGCGGACTGCAACACACCTGCCGAATCAACGGTGTTGGCTGTCAGGGGCTGTGCGGCTCCGGACCGATCGTCTCAGTCCAACCTGATAACGTCTTGTACCACAAGGTCAAGCCGGACGATGTTGCCGACATCCTCGATCACGTCGGCCAGGCGTCTGTCCCACACCTCGAACTGCGGCAAGACAGCCCATTCTTCGAGCGCCAGCAGCGCGTCGTCCTCGCTAACGCAGGCAAGATCGACCCTGAAGAGATCGAAACGGCGATGGCCGCCGGTGCCTATGGAGCGCTGCTGAAGGTGACGACGGAGATGATGCCGCCGGAAGTCTGCAAGGTCATCACCGACAGCGGCCTGCGCGGCCGCGGTGGCGCAGGCTACCCAACCGGCTTGAAGTGGGGCACCGTCGCCAAAGCGACCAACAGCACCAAGTTTGTCGTCTGCAATGGTGACGAGGGTGACCCTGGTGCGTTCATGGATCGCAGCATCATGGAAAGCGACCCACATCGTGTGCTTGAAGGCATGGCGATCGCGGGATACGCTGTCGGCGCATCTGAGGGATTTGTCTACGTCCGCGCCGAATACGCGCTGGCGATCAAGCGGCTCAAGCGCGCCATCCATCAGGCCGAAAAGCGAGGCTTGCTCGGCAAGAACATCTTTGGATCGACCTTCAGTTTCTCGATCGAACTTCGGCTTGGCGCGGGCGCGTTCGTATGCGGTGAAGAAACCGCGCTGATGGCGTCGATCGAAGGTCGGCGCGGCAATCCTCGCCCACGCCCGCCATTCCCGTCGGAAAGCGGCTTGTGGGGACATCCGACGCTCATCAACAACGTCGAGACGTTCGCCAACGTCGCCCCGATCATCACCAACGGCAGCGCGTGGTTCGCCAACATCGGCACGGAAACCAGCAAAGGCACGAAAGTGTTCGCGCTGTCCGGTAAGGTCAACCGCGTCGGCCTGATCGAAGTACCGATGGGCATCAGCCTGCGCGAAATCGTCATGGAGATCGGCGGCGGCATCCCTAATGGCAATCAGTTCAAGGCCGTGCAAACCGGCGGCCCGTCTGGCGGCTGCATCCCTGCCGACTATCTCGATACGCCGGTCGATTACGAATCTCTGCGCAAACTCGGCTCAATCATGGGTTCAGGCGGCATGGTCGTCATGGACGATACCTCGTCGATGGTCAGCGTCGCGCACTATTTCATGGCGTTCAACATGGATGAGTCCTGCGGCAAGTGCATCCCGTGCCGCGTCGGCACGATCCAGATGGTTGAACTGCTGAAGCGCTTCACCGCGCAGCGCGCCACGCACGACGATCTGGTACTACTGGAAGAACTGTGCGACATGGTCAGCCAGACCAGCCTGTGCGGATTGGGCCAGTCCGCGCCCAACCCCGTCATCAGCACACTGCGCTACTTCCGCGATGAGTATCTGCGGTGTATCGCTCCTGTGACCGAATCGGCCTGAATGCGCGGTCTGGAGGACAACAGTCGATGTCATCAGTTAAGACGCTCAAGATCAACGGCAAAGATGTCAGTGCACGCACCGACGATACGATCCTGCAAGTCATCCGTGAGCACGATATTTTCCTGCCAACACTGTGTCACATTGAGGGACTGAGCGCGGTCGGCGCCTGCCGTCTGTGTCTCGTGGAAATCAATGGATCGAGTAAGCTCCGTTCCGCGTGTGTCACCCAAGTTGAGGAAGGGATGGAGGTCGTCACCGACAACGAGCGCCTGCAAAAATACCGTCGCATGATCCTCGAAATGCTGTTTGTCGAGGGCAATCATGTGTGTGCAGTGTGCGTTGCCAACGGCTACTGCGAGCTGCAATGGCTCGCCGAACGCCTTGGGGTCGATCACACCCGCCTGATCTACCTGCACCCCGATAAGCACGTCGATGCCTCGCACTATCGCTACGCTATCGACCATAACCGCTGCATTCTGTGCGCGCGCTGCGTGCGCGTGTGCGGAGAGATCGAAGGCGCACATACGTGGGACGTGGCCGGTCGTGGCATCAACGCGCATGTCGTCACCGACCTGAATACCAGTTGGGACTCCTCGCCAACCTGTACGGAATGCGGCAAGTGCGTGCAAGTCTGCCCGACCGGCGCACTGTTCAAGAAGTCGCGTGCAATCGGCGAAATGGCTAAAGACAACCATTTCCTGCCCTATCTCAAGACCATGCGCGAGGTGAACAAGAATGACCGCTAAAGTCTCGCTGGCGACAGTCTGGCTGGACGGCTGCTCTGGCTGTCATATGTCGTTTCTCGACATCGACGAGGTGCTGCTCAATATTGCCGACCGCATAGATCTAGTCTATAGCCCACTGGTGGACAATAAGGTCTTTCCAGAGATGGTTGATCTTACATTGGTGGAAGGCGCAGTCAGCAGTGAAGACGACCGCGCCAAGATCATCAAAATTCGCCAGCACACCCGGCTGCTGATCGCGATGGGCGATTGCGCTGTTACCGGCAACGTCCCGGCAATGCGCAACCGCTACTCGGTCGAAGCCATTCAGCAACGCGCCTACGTCGAAAACGCTGATCTCCAGCGCCAGCCACCCACGTCGGTCGTCCCGAAGCTGTTGCCGAAGGTGCAGCCGGTGCATAACGTTGTCACCGTCGATCAATTCCTACCTGGCTGCCCGCCACCCAGCACGCTCATTCGTGATGTGCTGCTGGCGCTGCTCGCCGGACAGAAGCCCACGTTCGCCCCCCGTTTCGGATAGGAGTGTTGCGTGAAACAGACCATCACCATTGACCCGGTGACCCGTATCGAGGGGCACGGCAAGATCACAATCCAGTTGGATGAACACGGCGAGGTCGCGGGTGCGCACTTCCATGTCACGCAGCTGCGCGGCTTCGAGAAGTTTGCCGAAGGACGCCCCTTCCGCGAAATGCCGGGACTGATGGCGCGCATCTGCGGCATTTGCCCGGTAAGCCATCTGGTTGCCTCGGCCAAAGCCTGCGACGAACTGATGGCCGTGCGCATCCCGCAGACAGCCATCACACTGCGGCGGATCCTCAACCTGGCGCAGTTGGTGCAGTCGCACGCGCTGAGTGTGTTCTACCTCTCTGCGCCTGACCTGCTGCTGGGCATGGACGCTGATCCGAACCGGCGCAACCTGCTGGGGATGCTCGCTGTTGATCCGCAGTTGGCGCGCAATGGTGTGCGCTTGCGGCAGTTCGGGCAGCAGGTGATCGAACGGCTGGCAGGTAAGCGCATCCACCCGAACTGGGTCGTCGCTGGCGGCGTCAGCGACCCGCTGACTGAAGTGGCGCGCGATGCTATCTTGGCCGATATTCCCGAAGTCAAGCGCATCGCCCAGCAGGCGCTGGCTTGGTTCATCCCGCTGATCGACCGCTTCCGCGACGAGATCGCGGTGTTCGCCAACTTCCCGACGATGTATCTTGGCCTGATCAACCCGGATGGCTCGCTAGAGCACTATGAGGGTATCCTGCGCATCGTTGGCTGGAAGGGCGCACATGTCATCGACATCAACCCCAACGATTACATGGATACGATAGGCGAGGCGGTCGAGGATCATTCCTATCTCAAATCGCCATTTTTCAAACCAGTGGGGTATCCGGGTGGTATTTACCGTGTCGGGCCGCTGGCACGCTGCAATATGGCCACCCGCGCGGGAACGCCGCTGGCTGATGCAGGACTCAGGGAGTATCAATCACTGAGCTGGGAGGAGCGCCAGAGTTCGTTCTACTTCCACTACGCCCGGCTGATCGAAATCCTCTACGGCATCGAAAAGATCGAAGAGCTGCTGAACACACGCAGCATCCTCGACAAGCATGTTCAGGCGCTCGCCAACGTCAATGCCAGCGAAGGAATCGGCGTCTCCGAAGCACCGCGCGGTACGCTGCTGCATCACTACCGCGTTGATGACAACGGACTGATCACATGGGCTAATCTGATCATCGCGACCGGACACAACAACCTCGCGATGGATCGCGGCGTGCTGCAGGTCGCCCAGCGGTACGTCAACGGGAATCACATCGAGGAAGGGATGCTCAACCGGGTGGAGGCGGTCATTCGCACCTTCGACCCGTGCCTGAGCTGCTCGACCCACGCCATTGGTCAGATGCCATTGGTGATCGATCTCGTGGATGACGGTGGGACACTGCTGGAACGGGTTCAGCGCGGATGAAACTTCTGGTCGGCTACGGCAACACGCTGCGCGGCGATGACGGGGTAGGTTGTCAGCTTGCCAGCCAACTCGCCCAGGAAGTCGAATCCAGCGGCGCGGTGCAAGTCATCTGCGCCCAGCAGTTGCTGCCGGAAGTCGCCGCCGCCATCGCGGATGCCGAGCGCGTGATCTTTGTCGATGCCTCAGTCGAAGGGCTGGCGGGCAGCGTACATGTGCAGTCCATTGCGCCAGCGGAAGTTTTGAGCGCCGATGCCCACGCCCTGCTTCCGCCCGACCTACTGCGCCTCGCGGATGTGCTCTACGGTCGCTGCCCACCAGCCTATCTCGTCACGATCACCGGCGAAACATTCGATCTAAGCGACACCCTGAGCGAAATGGTGCAGTCCGCCCTCCCAAAGGCAGACCAAGCAATCCGGCGGCTGTTGGAACAGCCAAGCGTGCGTGCGGCATACGGGAACCGTTAGTAATCCGAACGACGCTATCGCGCCCGCCTCTGGGGGCTACTTCGCGTATCCGAGGGTAAAATGACGCCTCATGAGACTCGCCGATAGTCATGGTGCAGCCCACGCAGCACAGGGAATGCAACGACCTGAGCGTCTGAGACTGCCTCCCCTTCCGATCGTCTCGATGCGATAGGAATGTGCCCCGAAAGCCCTTGGTGTGGGTGAGCTGCGTTGAAGTACGCAACGCATTTCTCGACCGCGCGCTGCAACTGACGTTCGTTGAACACCAGCATATGATCCAAACACTCCAGTCGCACGCTGCCCGTGAAGCGTTCGCACACCGCATTGGCTTTCGGGGCACGAATCGGTCTCCGCAGCATCTCAATCCCACTCGCAACGCGTGCGAATTCCGCGCCATACTTCCGGTCGTTGTCACGCAGCAAGCAGCGCGGCCGCATATCAAAGGGCGTTGCTTCCCGCAGCTGGTGTGCCACCCACGCGTCGGTGGGGTGCGATGTCACCGCCCAGTGCACCACCCGACGCGAGCCCACTTCAATGATGAAGAACACAAACAGCGTGCGAAACCAGAGGTCGTACGTTTGGAGAAAATCACATGCCCAAATGTCATGGGCATGGTTCTTCAGAAAGCTGCCCCACTTCTGACTCGGTTGTCCCGGCGGTGGCATCGGTCGAACCTGCCGGATGTACTTGGCGACCGTGCGTTTCGAGAGGCGATAGCCCAGCTTCCCCAGTTCGTCGCGAATGCGTTTTGTGCCCCACAACCGGTTATCGCGCGCCATCGCCTGGATGAGACCGATCGCCTCTTCAGGGACACGCGGTTGCGCCGTCTTCGCTCGCGATTTGTGACGCCAGAACAAGCGAAAGCCCCACCGATGCCAGTGGAGAAGCGTGTCGGGTTTGACGATGAGCAGCGCAGCCCGCCATATGTCCGCAGTCGGCTGGCGAGCATGACCAGCAGACCTCTATCCAGCGGCGTGAGCGCTGGGCGGCTCGTTTGTCGCTGGAGGACCAACAGCTGCTGTCGCAATAACGCGTTCTCAGCGATCAACTCGGATTAATTGCGAGCCATGTCAGCGAGCGTGCCGAACACCAAAGTGGGTTGCGTCGGTTGGAAGTGTTTTTTGAGCTGCCGATCGAGTGTAGTGATCACAACAAGCAACCACTGAGGAATGACGGAACGGAGGCATTGCAGGCGCATGGACTACCATTAGAGTCGGGCGTAGCAAGGACGAAGGTGCGAATTGTAGCTCCGTTTCAACTCGCCTACAGACCCGATAGCTCAAGTAGCCCCCACAGGATTTATCGAGTCTATATCAACTGATGGGTCATACCAAATCCTTGACACATGCCGATAGGATCGATATGCTGGGTGAACTTGTAGAATAGCTGTATAGTAGAACATCAGGATTGTGCATGGTGCTCTTCGCTAAAGTCGAACAGAAACCACTTTCCGAGGTCGTCGCCGACCAAATCGAAGATGCCATTATCCAGCGTGCACTGGCTGTGGGCGCGCAACTCCCAAGCGAGCAGCAGGTCGCCGATCAGTTCGGCGTCAGCCGCAATGTTGTCCGTGAGGCGTTCAAGTTTCTCAAAGAGCGGGGGCTGATCACGATCCAGAATGGCAGCGGCGCAACGGTCGCAGAGCCATCGGTCGATCACACCCGCACCGCGCTGGGACGCTACCTACGAATGCGCGACGCGCCGGATACCCTGCATTACCTTTTCGCCGCTCGTCGCCTGTTAGAAGGCGAAAACGCCCGCCTCGCCGCGCTGCACGCAACGGAACATGACATCGCCGCCCTAGAGACGTGTCTTCGTCGGATGCGTGAGCACGCGGGCAGCCTGGAAAAGTGGTCAAGTGCCGATCTTGATTTTCATCTGGCGATTGCGCGTGCTTCCCAGAATCCGTTCTACGGCATCCTGCTCGAACCGCTGGTCGGCTATCTCTATGATGTCATCGCCGAACCGTACGATCAGCCCGGCGCGACTAAGCACGGGTTGGAATCACATATCGAAATTCTTGAAGCGATCACAGCGCGTGATCCCGACCGCGCCTTTCGCGCCATCATCGCTCATTTAAAAGACTCTGAGTCTCGATTGGGGAATCGCGGCGAACATGACGCCGTTTCCGACTGAAGTGTTGGTTTTGCCTACAGGGAGAATGTTATGAACCGCAAGATGTCTTTTTTTATCACCTTCGTCGCCCTCGCCATGTTGTTGACGTTGAGCATTGGAGCCGTCGGGGCGCAGGATGCGCCGCTACGCATCGGGCTTGTCCAGTTGGGCACCGATAACCCATTCTGGATCGCTCAGGTCGCCGGAGGCGAAGAAGCCGCCCGCCGCAATGGCTTTGAGCTGATCGTCACCAGCGGCGAAGGCGATGTAACGCGACAGGTCGAAGCATTTGAAGACCTTGTCAATCAGGGTGTCGATGCCATTTCGATCAACCCGCTCGACGCGCAGGCGTTCGGTCCGGCGATGGAAGCCGCTGCTGCCGCCAACATCCCGGTTGTCTGCCTCTTCAGCATGATGGATGGTTGCGTGACGGTGCTCGGTTTCGAGGAGCGCGTCAACGGTGGGTTGGTCGCGCAGTATGCTGTGCAGCTCCTGACCGAAAAGTATGGCGAGCCGCGTGGCAATGTCGCGATTCTGCTCGGCGCACTGGGGCAGGACATCAACACCAACCGCGCGGGCGGCTTCACTGACGTGCTTGCCAACTACCCCAACATCACCGTCGTCGCGGCGGAGTCGACTGGCAACTGGGAAGCAGACCGTGCTGTCGCCTTGACTGAAAACTGGCTGACCGCCTATCCCGACCTCGACCTGATTTACGGCTTGAGCGACTCGCTGACCGTACCCGCCAGCGATGTCCTCAAGCGCGCCGGGCGCGAAGACATCATGCTTGTCTCGTATGATGGCACCGAGGTTGGCTTGGCGGGCGTTGCCGATGGCTCGCTGCGCAGCACAGTCGCGCTGCTCCCGCAGTATAATGGCTTCTGGAATGTCTATGCGGCGTATCTGGTCGCCAGCGACGTGCAGTTCCCGGCAACCTACTACATGCCCGGCGCGATGGTCACGACGGAAAATCTGGCGGGCTTCCAACAGCTCTCAGTCGATCTGGCGGAGAACATCGGCATCTTCCCATTCGAGTTGCCCGTCGGCAACATCGTTGCGGACTACGGCGCGCGCTATGGCAGTGAGTAACAGGTAACGGGTAAAACTTAAGGAGGGATGAGGCACGTCTCGTCCCTCCACGAACGTATTCCGCAGGGGCAGGGCGTGCCCTGTCCGCCGTGTTATGTTCGCCAATAAACGTTGGTTTTTGAAGAAATGTGTTCATTGTAATGTCTATTTCCGCTCCGCCGCTGCTGGAAATGCGCGGCATCAGCAAAGGCTTTCCTGGCGTCGCTGCCCTGAGCGAGGTCGATTTCTCCGTGCGTGCTGGCGAAATTCACGCGCTCATCGGGCAGAATGGCGCAGGCAAATCGACGTTGATGAAGGTTCTGGCAGGCGTGTATCAGCCTGACAAAGGCGAAATCTGCGTGGACGGGCAGACGTTGCGCTTCGCCAGTCCGCGCGCTGCGCTCGCCAACGGCATCGGCATCGTCTACCAGGATTTGAGCCTGGTGCCCAAGCTCTCGGTCGCCGACAACATCTTCCTGGGACGCGAGATCGGCGGAGGCATCTTTGTCGATCAGCAAGCCATCAATGCCCGCGCCGAGCACATTCTGGGCGATCTGGGAGTCAGTGGCATCGACGTGCGACATCGTGTGATGGAGCTGCCGCTGGCGCAACAGCAACTGGTTGAGATTGCCAAAGTTCTTTCGCACGAGCCGCGTATCCTCGTCATGGATGAGCCGACGGCGGCGCTGGCGGAAGAGGAGACTATGCTCCTGATGCGCCTGCTGCAAGGGCTGCGCGCGCGCGGCATCGCCATCGTCTACATCTCACATCGCTTCAAAGAGATCATGGCGCTGTGCAACCGAGCGACTATCCTGCGCAACGGGCAACTTGTGAAGACCATTACTATCGCCGAGACGAACGAAAGCGAACTGATCGAGCTGACCATCGGTGAGCGCGTCGAGTCCTTTTTCCGTCATAATGGGCGTGCGGCGCGCGCAGGCGTACCTGCACTGGAAGTCGAGCATCTCCGTGTCGGACGTGCGGTACGCGATGTCTCGTTCGTGCTTGGTCAGGGCGAAATCCTGGGCATTACCGGGCTGCTCGGCGCGGGGCAAAATGAGCTAGCACGCGCACTCTTCGGGCTGACGGTCGAGACAAGTGGCACGATCAAACGCCTGGGCAAACCTATTATGCTGCATTCGCCCAAAGAGGCAATCGCTCAGGGCATCGGGCTGCTGACCGAACAGCGAAAAACCGAGGGTCTGGTGATGCCGCTTGCCGTGCGCGCCAACCTGTCGCTGCCCTCGCTCAACACATTTCGCCGTGCGCTGCTCTTCCTCGACCGGCGCCACGAAGGCGAGCGAACATCCGCCATGTCGGCGCAGGTGCGCGTCAAGACGCCGTCGCTGGAGGCGACCGTCGGCACGTTGAGCGGCGGCAACCAGCAGAAGGTTATCCTGGGCAAATGGCTGCTGCGCGACCTCGAGATCCTGATTTTCATCTCGCCGACGCAGGGGATCGACGTGGGCGCGAAAGCCGAAATCTACGCCCAGTTAAGCGAGCTGGCGCAGGCGGGCAAGTCGATCATCGTCATCTCGGAGGATCTGTTAGAAATACTGGGTATCTCCGACCGCATGCTGGTCATGTACCAGGGACAGCTCCTGCGTACTTTCGACCGTTCCGATGCTGATGAAGAACATCTGCTCGCGGCGATCCAGGGGACTTCGCTATGATAACTTCGCTGCGCACACGCCTGCGCGACTGGATGAGCGGTAACAGCGCCCTGGTGGCATTGCTGGCATTGTTCATCTTCTTCGGCATCACCAGCGGGACGTTTCTGCTGCCCAACAATATCTTCAACATCTTCCGACAGATGTCGGTCGTCGCCGTGCTTGGCATCGGCATGACGCTCGTCATCCTGATCGGCGGCATTGACCTGTCAGTCTCGTCTGCGCTCTTCATGTCGGCGGGCTTATCAGCGCTGCTGCTGCGAGATGGAACATCTGCGCCAGTCGCCATCGGCGTCGGTCTGCTGGCGGCGACGATGGTTGGTGTGATCAACGGGCTGTTGATCGAAGGCGTGGGAATCAGTCCAGTCATTGCTACGCTGGGCACACTGATCGGTGGGCGCGGGCTGGCGCTGGTATTGATGAACAATGCGCAGATCCGCGTCGAAGACCCGTTTTTTGAGTTCATCGCCATCACACGCACACCGGGGATCGAGGCACTCAACATCCCCGGACTGCCGCTAATCGCCATCATCGTATTCGCACTCTATTTGATCGCTGCGTTGCTCATGCGACGCACCATTTATGGGCGCATGGTCTACGCGATTGGTGGCAACAGCACAGCGGCGCGCTTGTCCGGCGTGCCTGTGCGGTCTGTCAAAATGCTCACCTATATCCAGTGCAGTTTCAGTGCGGGCATCGCTGGACTGCTGATCGCCGCCTCGACAGGTGTCATCAGCCCCAACCTGGGCAGCGGCGCGGAGTTCTTCACCATCGCGGCGGTCGTGCTCGGCGGCACACGCCTGAGCGGGGGGATCGGGCGCGTTGAACGCACGCTGATCGGCGCGCTCATCCTCTTTATGACGCTCAACTGGATGACGATTCGCCGTGTGCCGACCGAGTGGCAGCAGGCGGCGACCGGACTGCTCGTACTCGCCGCCATTATCATCGACCGCCTGGCGCAGCGCAGCAGGGAGGCATCATGACGGCAGGCGCGCTCACTCCCACCCGCACGGGACGCTGGCGCGATTGGCTCGCCAGCTACGGCTTGGTCGGCGCGCTTGTCGTACTGATCCTGCTTTTCAGCGCACTCAACCCGCGCTTTTTGACGCTGGCGAATCTGACGACGCTGTTGGAACAAAACGCGGCGCTCTTCATCATCGCCACAGGCGCGACCTTCGCCATCCTCTCGCAGAATATCGACCTCTCGCCCGCGAGCGTGCTGGCGCTGGCGGGCGTGCTGCTCGGGCTGACCTTCCAGGCGACCGGCAATCTGCCCCTGGCGATCCTGGCGGGCTTCGCGGGCGCGATCCTGGTCGAACTCATCAATGCGCTGCTAATTGTGCGCGGCGGCATCAATCCGTTGATCGTGACGCTGGCGTGCTGGATCTGGGCACGCGGGCTTGCCGTGAGTCTGACGGGTGCGAACTCGATTTCCGTGCGCGACCCGCTGCTCGATGCGCTGCGCCGCCCGCTCTTCCTAGAGATCAGTCCCGCGATCCTCCTCAGCTTTGCCGTCTTCGCCATCGGCGGCTTCATCCTGGCGCGCACGCGGCTGGGACGTTACACGTACGCGATGGGCAGCGACGAACGCGCAGCGGTGCAAGCGGGCGTTCCCGTCGGCAAGTACAAGTTCCTGATGTTTGCTCTGTTTGGCGTACTGGTCACGCTGGCGATGCTTGTCACGGTCAGCCGCCTCGGAGCAGCCGCGCCGGATGCCGCCTATGGCTTGGAACTCGACGCCATCGTCGCCGTCATCATCGGCGGCAACTCGTTCCTGGGTGGCGAAGGCAACATGCGGCGCACGCTGGTCGGCGCGCTGTTCATCGCCGTACTCAACAACGGGCTTGGTAACCTGGGCATCATGGATGCGCAGATCGCCGTCTACAAGGCAGCGGCGATCCTGCTGGCGCTGCTCTTCGGCACCCTGAGCACGCGGCTGGCGAAGGGAGGGCGCGCATGACTCTCATTCGCTTTGACGACACCTACGGACATACACCGTATCAGAAGGCGTTTGTCGATGGCGATGTCTATGGCGTCGGCTATGACGCGGAACGGGCGGCGCGTAAGCCGCTGACGATGGGCATGATCGGCGCGGGCGGTGTGGCGCAGAGCAAATACCTGCCCGCTGTCACTCGCCTGCGTACTATCTGGGAGCCTATCCAGATCGCTGCCTTTGCCGAGCCGCGCGCCGACCACCGCGACAAGGTGGCAGCGATCTATGGCGGACGCGGCTATGCAGATTACCGCGTGATGCTGGCTGAGGAGGCGCTCGACGGCGTGCTCGTCCTCTCGCCTGATGCGCTGCACCGCGAGCATGTCCTCGCCTGCGCTGAAGCCGGACTGCCCGCCCTGGTTGAAAAGCCGATTGCGCGCTCACTCGCCGATGCCGTCGCCATGTGCCGCGCCGCTGACGCCGCCGGGACGCTGCTGATGACCGTCGCCAACAAGCGTTGTTCGCCGCCCTACAAACGCGCGCGCCGCCTGATCGACGACGGCGTGATTGGCAGCCCGTCGTTATTCAGCGGCAAGTTCAATCTTGGTTATGATTATGTCGATCTGCTCGAAGCGGGCACGATCCATCTCTTTGATCTGACGTTGTACCTGATGGGCACAGTGCAGCGAGTCAATGCGGCGGGTATGAAACGTGACCCGCGCGGGAGTTATCCGGTCGATAATGTGGTACTGACACTGGACTTTGCCTCTGGCGCGGTCGGCAGCCTGATCACCAGCGCATCAGCACTCAGCCTCAAGCCCTGGGAGCGGGTTGAGGTCTATGGCGACCATGCCTGGCTCGCCGTAGAAGATCAGTACGAGCTAACGCTTTACGCTGGTGAGCGCGAAGGCGCGCAGTCGTGGCGTCCGGTCGTGCCCAACACACTGCTGTTTGATGAGGAGTTCGGTGGTTATATGGGGTTGGTGGAAAACTTCTGTCAGGTGATTCGCGGCGCAGAGTCGCCCGTCGTCACGGGCTGGGAGGGATGCCGCGCCTACGAACTCTTGACCGCCGTCCATCTGTCGCTGGCGCGTCGTACATCTGTCGAACTGCCGCTTGCCGACCCCGCCGCAGCGGATGCCGAAGTCGCCACTTGGCTAAAAAGGAGCTGATGCTATGCCCCACTTATTCGGCAAAGATTACACCCGCGCGGAACTCATGCGCCGAGTCGGGCATCTCTCGCAGATCGGCGGCGTGTCGCTGTTGGAAGCCAGCGATGGACCCGCGCGCGGCGTGCGCTATGTCGAGTTCCGCACCGGGACGGGCTTTGGCTTCAAGGTGGCGGTGGACCGCGGGATGGATGTGGGCTACTGCGATTATCGCGGGCAGTCGCTGGCGTGGATACCCTCGACAGGGCTTCCCGCGCCCTGGTACTTCGAGCAGGATAGCGCCTTCGGCTGGCTGCGCACGGCGCTTGGCGGCTTGAACAACTCGTGCGGCATGGTGCATATTGGCAACCCGGAGACGGCAGACGTGGGGCGTTATAACTTCCCGGCGCGCGCCTCCGAGACCTACGGCGTCCATGACCGCATGGCGCTGCTGCCCGGTCAGCTCCTGTCCTACGGCGAGAGATGGGAGAGCGATGAGTGCATCCTCGAAGCCAGCGGGCGCATTCTGCAGGCGCAGGCATATGGCGAGAATCTCGTGTTGACTCGGCGCTACAGCGCGCGCCTGGGCGAATCGCGCTTCTTCATGCACGATACGGTCGAAAATGCGGGTTGGCTGCCGACGGAGCATATGCTGCTCTATCACATCAACGCGGGTTTCCCGATTGTCGATGACGGCTCGGAGCAGATCGCGCCTGTCGTGCGCCCGCCCAGCATTCCTGCCGGATTGCCCGCCAGCGCCGCCGACGAGTACAGCCGCTTCATCAGCCCGCAGCGGAATTGGCAGCTTCAGGGCTTCGAGCTGGCGATGGGTGGGGAAGCGGATGGCAGTGTGCCTGTCGCCATCGTCAACCGCGAGGACCTGGGCATGTACGTCGTCTATAACCAGCGCCAGATGCCCCAGTATCTCGAATGGCGTATGATGGGCGAGGGGCAGTACGCTGTGGGCATCGAACCCTGTACCAATACTTTTGGGCGGCAGATCGCGCGCGAGCTAGGACAGTTGATTGTGCTCCAACCGGGCGATAGGCGCGAGTATACGCTGGAGGTCGGCATTCTCGACGGCGCGGCGCAGGTCGAGGCATTCCGCGCGCGCGTCAGGCGCATCCTGAAGGACGCTGGCTCATGAAAATCGCGCGCTTCGAGACGTTGATGGCGAATGCCGGGCTGCGTAACTACCTCTTCATCCGCCTCCACACCGATACGGGTATCAGCGGCGTCGGCGAAGCCTCGCTCGAATGGCAGGAGAAGACCGTCCAGACACTGGCGCATGAGTGGGTAGAGGGGCGCGTCGTCGGGCGCGATCCCTTCGATGTCGAGCGCGTCGTCGGTGACCTGATCCGCGACCAGTACCAGGGCGGAGCAACCGTCATGACCGCCATCAGTGCCGTCGAAATCGCCCTGTGGGATATCCTTGGCAAAGCCTGCGGTCAGCCAGTCTATCGGTTGCTCGGCGGGCGTTACCACGCGCATATTCCCGCGTATGCCAACGGCTGGTATGGCGGCGCGCACACCCCGGCAGAATATGCCGAGCGGGCGCAGGAGGCGGTCGGTCGCGGCTATCGCGGGCTGAAGTTCGACCCCTTTGGCGTCGCCTGGAAGGAAATGACGCAGAGTGAAGCAGAGGAGGCAATCGCCCGCGTGGCAGCGGTGCGCGAAGCCGTCGGGCAGGGCGTACAGCTCTATATCGAATTTCATGGTCGGCTGTCCGCGGTGATGGCGGTGCAGTTGATCCGTGACTTGCAGCCGTATCGTCCGTCCTGGTGCGAAGAACCAGTCGCACCAGAAAACATCGAACTACTGGCCGAAGTGCGACGCACTTCTTCGTGCCCCATCGCGGCAGGCGAGCGCCTGTATACCCTGGTGGACTTCCATCGCCTGTTCAGCCAGCGGGCAGTCGATGTCGTCCAAATGGACATCGCGCATTGCGGCGGCTTGTCCGTCAGCAAGAAGATCGCCGCGCTAGCATCCGTCTATGACATCCGCATCGCTCCGCACTGTTCGATTGGGCCCGTTGCGCTGGCGGCGGCGCTACATTTCGACATCAGTACGCCGAACTTCTACATTCAGGAGACCTTTTCAGATTTCGACGTGCCATGGCGCAATGCGCTCGTGCGGGGTTGGAACCCGATGCATGGCGGGCAGTTCGTGCTGCCCGATCCGAACGCTCCAGGCTTAGGGATCGAACTAAACGACAACGTGATTGCCGATCACCCTTATGTACAGAATCCATTTCCCAGCCTGTGGGATGCGACCTGGATCACCGACTTCACACAGGACAAGGTTGGGAAAGGAGAGAGTTCGTGAGCCACTACCACGATTTGAGGCAGACGATCATCGACGCCTGCCTGCGCCTGCAAGCGATGGGCTATCTCATCGGGACATATGGCAACGCCTCGGCGCGCATCCCCGACGGCTTGATCGTGACGCCTAGCCGCGTTGATTACGAGGCGATCACGCCCAACCACATGGTGGTCATCAGCGACGATGGGCGCGTCATCGAGGGGCATCGCCCGCCCTCTAGCGAAACCTCCGTCCATCGGTTGATCCTAAACGCGAGACCGGATATTGGCGCGGTCTTCCATACGCACTCGCTGTATGCCTCTGCGCTCTCGTGCCTGCATGAGAGCATCCCTATGGTTATCGAGGAGCAGTCGCAGGTGATCGGCTCGGAAATCCGCTGCACACACTACGTTCCCGCCGGACAGCACCTCACGCTCGGCGTGGAGGCGGCGCAAACACTGGGCAGCAGCAACGCCGTACTGCATCAACGAGCAGTAGATACGTGCTGAAGAGTATGTAAGTGCATGCAGAGTCTGTAGAGTTTTTCAGCCGTCCTCGCTCGCAACAGTCTCCACCTCGTACCGCCGCATCATGTCCATCACTTGACTCCTTGTCACCCTATAAACCATGCCATCCATATGGCGTCTGCGGTTACTGCTGTCCAGTAGTTGAAGGCGTGTCATGATATGAGCGATCCATTGGGCATGACCAAGCTGCTCGATGGGTTGCCCCAGGAGCCGTGCGACCTTTTCGCGGACTGCTGACGCCTTCAGCCATACCTCGCCCTCTGACGAGCGCGTCAGCATCTCCAACGCTTGCAAGACTGCCTCTTCGCGCTCGCTCAGTGCCTTACCCTCACTCATCTGCTCGTCCCAGCTCGCCGCGTCCGAAATTGCACTCAGTAGCCCGCTCACACCGCCAAACTCCTCGAAGAACGCTGCCAGCGCCACCAACGGCGACCACAGTTCGCCAGATCGATTGTGCAGCTTGTGCAGTTCCGGTCGCTCGAAGTAGTTGCTGTAAACCTTGCCGAAGTGCGTCAGCGCCATCGATAAAGCTGATGGCGAATAGCCGCGCCGTCGAAGTCGGGCGGGAAACAGGGCATCTTTTTGTCCGTCCGTCGCATAGGGATGGCGATGCAGCGCGAGGCGAGGATGTCCTCCAGCCCCTGGATCGCCGCCAGGATTTTCGGCGAGTAGACATCGAACGCCTGCGGCTTCATGTCCTCGCCGATCAGCCGGATGGCAGGCATCCCGGCTTTGTAGCCGCTGTTCAGCAGTTGGCGGATCTGCTGCATACCTGGGTCTTTCGGATTGTGGTAGCGTTCCGCCTCGTCAATGCCGACGGTGCAGCTCGCGTAGTGGATGAGGCGGAACATGCTCGGACCAGTTGGGTCGGACGTGCTGACCATGTTGAAGCAGAGCGGCTGCAAGAGGCGCATGACTGTGCTCTTGCCGCTGTTCTTCGGACCATTCAACGCCAGGTAGGGATACGCTGGGAACATGGTGTAGAAGTACGTGCCAATCGTCCACAGTGTCAGGATGCGGCTCTCGACCTCTGAGCGGAAGTCAAAGTAAGTCGTCAGCAGGTCATGCACCGCGTTGAAGACGTCGCCCGGCGCGTAGACCTCGCCATCGAGAAAGCGTTTGATGTCGCTGTAGCGCCAGCGCATCAGGAACTCCGTGCCTTCCGGCAGCACTTTGAGGGCGACCTCCTGCTCGTTGACCGTGATGATCTGTTCGTCCGACAGACGCCGCATCTCGCGTGTGCTGGTGACGAGATACGGCTGGATGTTAAGCCGCTTGCCCTTCGTCCGCTCCATCACCGAGACTGTCACCAACGCCATCTCGCGCTGGAAACCCAGCGCAGGCGAAAGGATCGGCACATCGTCGTTCAGCACTTCGGGCATGTCGTCATCATCCTCGTGGTCACGCTTTCCGTTTCGCGCGGCAGAAAGCATCTCGGCGAACAGCCGCCCCTTGATACCGATCTTCGCCATCAGCCCCTTGAACTCCGCCAGCGCGAAGTCATCCAGCGCGACCGCGTAGCCAAACAACTCGCGAATCGCATCCTGGCGTTCCAAGCCTTCCAAGAAAGCTGCACGCGAAACTTCCGCCGCCAGCCAATGCGGAGCACGATTGAGCATCGCCGATGCATCATCGGCGGTAGCCTTCCCCTTGACCAGCCACTCGTTGGCGTCCTTGATATCGTCCGGCAGGCTAGGCAGATAGGTCTGACCACGCAGCATCAAAGCGATCTCGCGGCTCTTGGCGTTCGCCTCATCCGTGTTGTCGAGCGCGACGAAGACGCGCTTGTATCCCTTTAGCGAACGCAGCAGCTCATCGGACACCTTCATGCCGCCGAGCGCGATCGCCGCGATGCCCCACTCGCCAAATGTGATCGCGTCCGCTTGCCCTTCGACAAGGACGATCTGCTCGCAGCCCTTGCTGTAGGCATGATTGGAGTACGGCTACCGCTCGCCGATGATTTCGCGCGGCGGATTGTAATGCTGCTTGCCCTCAATCGAGCGCCCGCTGAGATAGGTCAGCCGCCCGCCTTCGAGGTGCGGATAGAGGATCATACCTCCTGGTAACTTCCCGATGACTCCTCGCCATTTATCGGGCAGATTCAGATCGGCGACCAACGCGCGCTTGTCCGCTGGCATGAAGCCAATGCGTGCCGCCCGCACCGTCTCCAATGACCAGCCGCGCGCCTGGATGACGTAGTCCAGCGCTGGGTGGGTGTTGAGCAGCGCATCATGCAGACGCTGCACAAGCTGCCGTTCTGCCCAGGTGTGCGAACGCTTGAAGCTTTCGTCTTCCTCAAGTGTGATGTCTGCGCGTTTTGCCAGATAACGCACCGCTTCCATGAAATGCGCCGGGTCGCGCGGGTTCCATGTGCCCAGGTTGAGGAGATGTCGCCCCGTGAAGTCGAAGACGTCACCCTGTTCGTCCTTCGAGTTCCAGAAGTACATCTGCGTGCGCGGCACGACGACGAGGCTGTCGTGCTCGACACCTACAAACCGCGCGTCTGCTTTCTTCAGCGCAAATCGCTGCGCCACAACATCTTCAAGCGGATTGGCGAAGCGAATCTGCTCCAGGTCAATACTCATAATCAATTCCCGTTTCTCTTACATGCAAAGTCGAAGAGAGGTCGTGCCGAGTGACACGACAAAATGGCGAAAATGAGTTGCATGCGGATCGGGGTCGTGATAAATTGTGCTTACCACAGACACAACATATCGGTTTCCGCCGACCCGCGAAGTACCAACCAGCGGGTCTTTTGTTGTGTTATGGCGGCGCGCGTTCAGTGTTCATGTCTGTCCCTCGACAGAATTGTTTACCCGGGTAAACGAATCTCAGCCTTCCTCAAGGTAACGCTCCGCGTCTGACAAAAGCTTGGCAAGAGCGCGTAATCGTGCTCGTGCAAGATCGACATTTCCTTCCTGTCTGAGAAGGGCTTTTGCCAAGTCGTTTGGAAGTAGTAGCAATAAACCAAAAAGTTGCCTGATAGTATCCTTCGATACTGTTGTTTGCTGCATCAGGGGAACAGGGCAGAAGATCCCAGATCCACCGACGAAGGTAGCAGTGAGCGGCATTGTCAAGCGGCGCGACCAGCTTGGGGGAGTGCTTCACGATTACCATCGTGCCGCTTGAGCTAGGGGCGAAATGTATTGTTTTTGTGGCTCAACTCCGGCTGGCGGCTCATATCTCACCGCCGCCCTGCGCTCACCCCCGCAATAACCACGTTCGCAACCGTCGGCGGCGGGGCGGTATTACACCCTGGCACCCGACGAGCATCGGCGCTGGCTTGTCCCAAACGCGCATCTGCCGTACCATAGTCAAGGGTGATGGTTGCAGACTGAAGGCAGAGACACATGGCAGCCGAACAGCGCATCTTCATCAGCTCAAAGATGCACGAGCTTGCTGCCGAGCGCAAAGCACTCGACGACCTGCTGCCCATGCTCGGCCAGGACATCCTCAGGCTCTCGCCCTGGCGCTTTGAAGGCGAAGCACCCGCCAGCGACAAGTCCATTCGCAAGGTCTATCTGGAGGCGCTCCAGAACTCGGCGCTTTACATCGGACTCTTCTGGAACGAGTTCGGCGAATGGACGGTGGACGAGTTTGAGCGGGCGACCGAATGGGGCATCGAACGCCATATCTACATCAAGAATGTCGATACGGAGCGGCGTGACCCCCGGTTACAAGGCTTCCTCGACAAGCAGAGCGACGTCCGCTTCGGCATCACGCCGCGCTGGTTCACAACCATTGACGATCTGCGCGCGCAGGTGCGCAAATCGCTCGAAAAATGGCTGCTCGACCGGCAGATCGCCTATCACAGCGCGATCCATGCCGTGTATGCCCACACACCGGACGACCTCCCGGAACTACCCAAGACACTCATCGGTCGTAACGATCTTGTCAACGAGGTTCAGTCACTCCTGACTGCGGGCGAGCAAGTGCTGCTGCATGGCTTCGGCGGGATGGGTAAGTCCGCGATCGCGGCGGTCGCGGCGTCGGGCTATATGGCCGCCAGCACACGGGGTGTTCTGTGGGTCAAGGCGGGCTCAGCCGATGCCGATTCTGTGTTCGAGGCGCTCGCACGGGCGTTGGACACACAGCAGGCGATTTCGGGCGTCACAGGCGATGCGCGCGTCCAGGCATTCCGGCGCATCTTCGCGGAGGTCAATGCCCTCGTTGTCCTCGACGACGTGTGGAACGGCAGCGCGCTCGTGCGCCTGGTCAAGGCCCTGCCGCGCCAATGTCCGCTGCTCGTCACCTCGCGCTTCCGATTCCCTCTGGACGAGATCATCGAGATTGGCGAACTCAAGCCTGACGAAGCGATCAATCTGTTGGGATTGCATGTCCGCCGGCGCGATTTCACTGGCGACCCCGATGCGCGGGCGCTGTGTGAGTTGCTCGGCAATCACGCCTTCGCCCTGGAGATCGCAAGCAAGACGCTCAAGGTCTATGACATGACACCGGGGCAGTTGCTCAGGCATATCGAACATGCCCCGCACGATCTAGCGATGCCCGCCAACTTCGGCGAGATCGGACGCACGGGGATCAAGTCGCTACTGGATGCAAGCGTCAGCGCGCTCGATAGAAACCTCTACGATGTGTTCCTGAATCTGGGTGGCATGTTTGAACCCAGCGCTTCTCCCAATCTAATGGCGCGCGTGATGGGGCGTGAACCGGCTGAGACGGGCGCGGCGCTCTCAGAATTGGAGGTTCGCGGCCTGGTGAATCTACGCCGCCACGCTGCTCTGGATTACTATCGTCTGCACGATCTCGCCTACAGTTACGCCCGCACGATGTACCTGAACAAGGGGCTGGGCTTCAACCAGGTCATCGATGCCTGTCGCGGCTACTGTGTCGATCACACCGGCGATCTTGATGCTCTCGATGTCGAGCAGAGCAACATCCTGGAAGCAGCGGAGGCGGCGCACCAGACCGGACGCGAGGACTGGTTTATCGCCATGATGCGCGCGCTGACGGTCGATGGCGTCTACTTCGCGGCGCGCGGTCACACGGCACTGTCACTTGGCTTGCTCAACCAGGCAGCCCAGGTCGCAAAAGAACGTGGCGAATTGGAGACAGCCCACTACTTTCTGAGCAAGCTGGGCAATGCATATGCCGATTTCGTGGGCGATTACGAGAGCGCGCAGACAGCCTACGAGGGCGCTCTCGACCTGGCCCGGACGCTAGATAATCGTGTTCGCCAGGTCATCCTCCTGGCTGTCATTGCGAAAGTCCTCTTCGCCCAGAAGAAGGAAGAAGCGGACGACTACTATCAGCGCGCCGAAGCGCTGGCACGTGAGCTTGGCGATGGATTTGCCTTGAGCTTTGTCCTGCATCACCGTGGCTACCAGTTCATCAATCAGCCGCAACCGGACTATCACAAGGGGCGTGAACTCTCCGACGAAGCAGCCACGATTGCCGCCGCCAACGAACTCACTGATATTCACTTCTGGTCGCTGATCAATCGCGGCTCGGCGGAACATGAGTTAGGCTTATTGGAGATCGCGCTTCAGACGCACCAGGAAGCCCATACCGCTGCCGTGCGCGAGAATAATCATGATTGGATGGCGGCGACCTTGCGGTCGATGGGTGAGGATCATCACAAGATGGGCAGCCGCGCAGAGGCTCAAGCCGAGTTTGACCAGGCGCTTGGGCTGTGGCGCGGGATGCATGCCAAAGCACAGGTGGATGACCTGATCGAATACATGCGTGCGGGAAATTACAGCATCGGGCCTGATTCGAATTAACACCGAGAGGACTCTCATGAATACTACAGCCAAACGCATCCTGGTTGGCCTGGCCGTCATCCTGGGATTACTGCTGAGTGCGCCCGGTCTGTTCGCGCAGAGAGATCCGCTGGACCAGGCGAACTGCGCGCTCACGCCCGACCAGATTCTCGGTCAGGCGTACAGCCGCACCGCCGGGGCGGCGGGCGAGGTTGGCGAAGGCGGTCTGACGCCGGACGGCGAAGATATCATGGTGAGCGGACTGAGTGCCAGCGCCGAATGGATCATGCGGACATTGCCGTACTCCAGCACGGGCAGCGAACGGGTCGCGATCTTGATCGTTGACGATTTCTCGTCGCAGGGCGATGCCGAGACACCCCTATCACACGGCTGGCTCGTCCACGAAGTGCTGGAATCGCTGCATACGCTGCTGCCTCCGGCCATGGTCGAAAACATCCAACTGCGGCAGGTCAATATCGCCGGAGAGAATGGTTACCGTTCCGATCTGATCGTTCCCCAAGTCCAGGCAGCGCTGGCTGAACTGCGTGGCCTAGGGATCACTCGCGTAATCTTGAACCTGAGCTTTGTATTCATTCCTTGCCGTGACCAGGCGCTCGGTTTCGACATCCAGCAGTTTGTCGCCGCCCGTGTAGACAACCCGGAGCGCTCCCTGGTCGAGCAGTTAGGCGGCGATGTCCAGTATGTGCGCTCTATCCTGCGGGATTCGCGTGTCCTGTACATCGATCCGAGCGCGCTCGCCACCACCGATGAAGAAGCGCCGCGCGACAATCCGTCGCTTCGTGGCAATCAGGCTGGTCAGGTTCGTCCGACGCCCTCCGGGTCCAGACCAGAGCACCGCGCCCAGGATTTGCGTGTCTTGCAGCTTCTCGGTAACACGCGGCTGCAAAATGACCCGCTCAGGGATGTGATCCGCCAGACGCGCGGGATGACCATCGTCGCCATCGCCTCATCCGGCAATTTCAAGCAACGCGTGCCCTTCTATCCAGCCCGCTGGCCGGAAGTACTCAGCGTCAGCGCGAACGAAGGCGATAACCTTCGATTCTGGATTCAATCGAACAATGGCGATGTCAGCGCGCCAGGCGCATGGTTTCCGTTTGCAGATGACGTATTTCGTGCCGGGACGTCATTCGCAGCACCCGTCGTGAGTATGCTGGTTGCTATGGACATGACCCAGTCGCAGCCGCAGTGCCGGATTCGCAACGGACGTCTGGCGCTGGGGAGCGGTAACTATGGCAACCAGCCTGTGGAGGCAGCAGCGGCGCAGATGTGCCGGTAGAATATGAGTACTCAGGTTAGCCGTGTAGTAGCAATAAACCCAGGAGTCACGCAGTTGAGAGAAGAATTGGCGCGATTCAGAGCTGATTCTTGACCTCAAAAGTGATTGAACTGCGTAACTCCTAAAACCTATTCACGCGGTTGTGGGGGCTACTTATCGCATCTGAGGGAGAAACGACGCGTCAGGCGCAGCGCCGATACGCGTGGTGCAAGCCTCCCAAAACGGGAAATGCGCTGATTCTACTTCCCATGTTCCTTTGCGTGTCCGGCTCGGCAGGGGCTGCTGGGATGCGATGCCCAATGCCTTGGTGCGGTCGTGCAGTGTTGAAATACTGCACGTACTCCTTCATCACTCCGTGCAACTGCCGTTCATTGACGATCCACAGGTGATCGAGACACTCACGGCGGACACTTCCCAGAAAGCGTTCACAAATGGCGTTTGCCTTGGGGGCGCGAATCGGCGTTCTGAGTATCTCGATACCGCTGGCAGCCCGGGCGAATGCTGCACCGTACTTGCTGTCGTTGTCACGCAGCAAGAAGCGTGGGTGCACGTCAAACGGCGTCGCTTCCCGCAGTTGTTGAGCCACCCAAGGGTCGCTTGGCGAGCGGGTGACAGCGAAGTGAACAACGCGTCGCGAACCCAACTCGATGATGATGAAGGCGAAGATGGCTCGAAACCACAGGTCGTATGTCTGGAGGAAATCGCACGCCCAGGTGTCATGCGCGTGATTCCTCAGAAAGGTTGCCCAGGTCTGACCAGTCTGCCGAGGCGGGCGCGCTCGACGGGCTTGGCGCACGTATTTGGCAACTGTGCGCTTACTGAGTGAATAGCCCAACTTGTGAAGCTCATCCTGAATACGCTTTACACCCCACAACCGATTGTCGAGCGCCATCGTTTGGATCAGGGGAACGACGTCTGGTGGTACGCGTGACGGTCGTGTCTTTGCTTTGGACTTGTGACGCCAGAACAAGCGAAAGCCCTTACGATGCCAGTGAAGTAGCGTTTCTGGTTTGACGATGAGCAAGGACTCTTTCCAGGTGCGTATGCGACCTGCGAGGACAACCAACAAACCTCGATCCGATGAAGTCAATGCCGGGCGTTTCGTTTGACGCCGCAGAACAATCAGCTGTTGGCGCAAGAAAGCATTCTCAGCGACTAACTCGGATTTGCTGCGAGACATGTCGATGACTGCTCCCGGCAGGAGACCCACGTTCTTGGGCTGTGTCCAGTGTTTCAAGCGTTCTTCAACGCGCTGAAGGATAAAAACGAATCCTTGACGGAGCGCTTGGCGCAGGGATTGACGCATCATCGATTGTTCTCATTGGGGATTGGATATCACATGCGACTGCGGATTGTAGCTTTCCAGCGCAGATGGCTAAAGTATCCCCCACAGTCCCTATCTCATGACATTCGTCACTAGAATAGATGTCTATAGAGGTATAAAGTAACCAATAAATGCAGAAAGGTTGCTTTATGCCGACTTTGATTATGCCTTTTGACCGTGTGCAGACTGCGCTCGCTCACCAGACACCCGATCGCTGTCCGGTAGATTTTCTGGCGACCAATGAGGTGTGGGACAAGCTCCTTGCGCACTTCCAACCCGATATTACAGGCATTGGGAAATCGGATTATTTCGACCCTGCCCGCGAGGCGATCCTACGCCTGCTCGAAGTGGATTGCCGTGTCGTCTCCTACGATATGTTCTGTGCACCGCCGTCATCCGTGCTCAAACCCGGTGCCGAAATCGAATGGTGGGATGTCCTCAGTCGCTCGACACCCTGCCGCATGTGGCGACAGCGGCTGCCCAATGGCGAAATGATCGAAATCCTCGGTCGTCAGATGCGCGTGGTGCGCAACCCGACCGGTGCCTACGAAGAGAACTGCCGTTACCCCCTGGCGGACTTCACCACCGTCGATGAACTCAAATCCTACGCCTTCCCACAACCCGATTGGTGGGATTTTTCGCCGCTGCCCGCGGTCATCGACCACCTGAACAACGCCGGGCGCGTCCATGTGCGGTTCCGCATCGGCTCGGTCTTCGAGGTCGCCTGGCAGCTTCGCGGTATGTCCGCCTTCCTGACCGATATGGCGATGGAACCGGACATCCCCAAATACATCATGGAGCGCCTCACCGACCTGTACGTCGAAAACACCCACCGCGTCTGCGAAGTCGCGGGCGACAAACTCGACGCGCTCTACTTCTACGATGACGTCGCCAGCCAGAAATCGCTGCTCATCTCCAAAGCCATGTGGGCGGAGTTCATCCGCCCGTGCCACCAGCGTATCGTCGAAGTCGCACGGCGCTATGGCATCAAGGTGATGTATCACAGCGACGGCGCGCTGCGCCCGCTCATCCCCGATTTGATCGACCTGGGTATCGACATCCTCAACCCGATCCAGGCAGACGCCAAAGGGATGGAGCCAGAAGGACTGAAAGCGGATTTCGGTGACAGGCTCGTCTTTCATGGTGGCATCGACATCATCAAGACGCTGCCACGCGGCACCGTTGAAGATGTGCAGAACGAAGTTCGCGAGCGTATCCGCGTCCTGGGGCACGACGGCGGCTATGTGCTGTGCAGCTCGCATCATATTCAGTCCGATACGCCGCTAGAAAATGTGTTGGCGATGTACGACATCGCGATTCGCACATCGCCAACGCCCGCACGCGAGGGAGCCTAAACCATGTCGCTGCTCGAAGACATCCGCGCCGCCGTCATCGAAGGCGACGCGAAGACGACCACTGCCAAAATCGAGGCAGCGCTGGCGGAAGGCGCAGACCCAAACACCCTGCTCCAGGACGGCTTGATCTCCGGAATGCAGGAAGTTGGGCGTTTGTTCGAGGAAAGCGAAATCTTTGTCCCAGAGATGCTGATCGCCGCACAGGGCGACATCCATGACATTGGCAAGTCGCTGGTCATCATGATGTGGGAGGGCGCGGGGTTCGAGGTCAAAGACCTGGGTATCGACGTACCGCCTGAACGCTTCATCGAAGCGGCGAACGAGGGTTACGACATCATCGGCATGTCGGCGCTTCTGACGACCACCATGCCCAACATCCGAACGACCATCGAAGCTATGCAGGCGGCGGGTGTGCGCGACAAGGTGATGATCATCATCGGCGGTGCGCCCGTCACCCAGACATATGCCGACGAGGTGGGCGCGAACGGCTACGCGCCAGACGCAGCGTCGGCAGCGCGCAAAGCAAAGGCAATGATCGAAAGCAAAGGTGGATGAGCAGTCAGGTCATCTTTCAGCCGTCTGGCAAGCGCGCTGCAGCCATCCCCGGCGAGTCGATCCTCGACATCGCCCAGGGGGCAGGCGTCGGAATCAGCGCCATCTGCGGTGGAGCGGGGACGTGTGGCAACTGCCGTATCCGCGTTCTCAGCGGCAGTGTAACGCCGCTCAACGACATCGAAATTGGGCTGCTCTATCCCTGGGAAGCGGATGGCTCGGTGCGCATCGCCTGTCAGACGCAGGTCGTGGATACCGACGACGACATTGTCGTCGACATTCCGCGCGAGACGCAAACCGTCGCACAGCGCAGCCAGGTCGAAGGCGGCGATACGGACGTCGCGCTCGAACCGAGCATTCAGGTTTATGACCTGAGCTGCACAGCGCCGAGTGTCACCGATGTGCGCGGGGATTGGGAACGGTTGGCAGGCGATGAAGGCTGGCTGTTTGATGCGCCCGTCATGGCGACGCTGTCGCCGCTCCTGCGCGCGCACAACTGGCGCACGCGCATGGTCGCGCAGGGCGAGCGCGTCGTCGCTTTCTTACCCCCTGGGACGGCACCGCTCGGATTCGCGGTTGATGTCGGCACGACCGGGCTGGCAGGCTATCTCGTCAACCTGGAGACGGGCGAAACGCTGTCCACCGTCGGCGCGACCAACCCACAGATCGCCTTTGGCGAAGATGTCATGTCGCGGCTGGCGCTGGCAAACCGCGACCCCGCACGCGCGCGAAGTTTACAGTCGGTGCTGATCGACGAACTCAACCGCCTGATGACGCTGATGTGCGAGCAGGCGGGCGTCTCGACTGACGCAATCGTCGAGATCGTCCCCGTCGGCAACACTGCCATGCACCATCTGCTGTTCGGGCTGCCCGTCAGCCAGCTTGGGCTTGCGCCCTACGTGCCTGCCGTCTCGTCGGAATTCAGCACATCGGCGCGCGCGCTCGGCTTGCTGGGTGCGGCGGGTGCGCAGGTTTACACGCCGCCCTGCGTGGCGGGCTTCGTCGGCGCAGACCATGTGGCGATGCTGCTGGCGAGCGAGGCGGGGTCGCGGGCGGGCGTGACGCTCTACCTCGACATCGGCACCAACACCGAAATCAGCCTGACCGCGCGCGGTCAGCACTGGGCATGTTCCGCGCCGTCCGGTCCCGCCTTCGAGGGCGCGAAGATCTCGCATGGGATGCGCGCGGCGGACGGCGCGATTGAGCGTGTGGTATGGCTGGACGGCCGCCTGCGCTGCCGCACCATTCACGACAGCCCGGCGGTCGGCATCTGCGGATCGGGAGTCATCGACTGCATCGCCGTCCTGCGCGAGCAGGATGTCCTTAATCCGGTGGGCGGCTTCCGGCGCGGGCATCCCCTGGTCATGCGCGAGGGCGAACGGCAGTGGGTCGTGCTGGCGGAAGCGGAAGCGACGCACAGCGGGCGTCCCATCGTCCTCAGCCGCCACGACATCGGGCAAATCCAGATGGCAAAGGCGGCGATACGCGCGGGCAGCAAGCTGCTGGTCGAGATGGCAGAGCTGCACGAAAGCGACATCGACACCATCGTGCTGGCGGGCGCATTCGGCTCGTACATCGACCCCGCCAGCGCGGTTGCCATCGGCTTGCTGCCGCCGCTGCCGCTCGAACAGATTCATCAGATTGGCAACGCGGCGGGCACCGGGGCAAAGCGCCTGCTGCTCAACGAGGGCGAGCGCGCCGCCGCTCGGCGTATGGTCAGGCGAATTCAAGTTGTCGAGCTGCCCGCCCATGCCGATTTCAAAGACCGTTTCAGTCAGGCGCTGCGCCTGCTGCCCACCCCATGGGATGAATAATCATGCAAACAGAACTGCGCGGCATCACCAGCATCACCCTCATCAGCCCCAACGAGCCGACAGTCATGATCGGCGAGCGCATCAACCCAACCGGACGTAAGGCATTCACCGCCGAACTCCAGGCGGGCGACCTGAGCCGCATCGCCAAAGATGCTCAGTCGCAGTACGCGGCGGGTGCGCGCGTGATCGACGTAAACGTCGGGGCGATAGGTGTAGATGAAGTCGCCGTGTTGCCAAAAGCTGTCGAACTTGTACAGCAGGCGATCGATGTCCCCGTGAGCATCGACTCGGCGAATCCCAAAGCGCTCGAAGCCGGGTTGAAAGCGGCAAAAGGTCGCCCACTCGTCAACTCTGTCAATGGCGAGGTGGACAAGCTGCGCGATATCCTGCCGATTGTCGCCGCATACGACGCGGCGGTGATCGCGCTCTGCCTCCCCGATGGCAAAGGCATCCCAATGGACCCGCAGGTGCGCTTCGCCACGGCGGAGCGCATCCTCGAAGCCGCCGCGCAGCATGGCATCGCCCCTGACCGCATCCTGTTCGACCCGCTCTCGACGACCATCTCAACCGACCCAAACTCTGCGTTGGTGACCCTGGCGACCGCCCGACTTCTGCGCGATAAACTCGACGCCAACATGGCGATTGGTGCCAGCAACGCCTCGTTTGGGATGCCGGAACGAGAACTCATCAATATCGCCTTCATGACGCAGTTGATCAGCGCCGGCGTCAACGCGCCAATCTGCAATCCGAACAAGATCGCGCTTGCCGTGCGCGCCATTGATCTGCTGCTGGGACGCGACGAAACCAGTATGGGCTACATCAGGATGTACCGCGTGCTCGAAAAGCTGAAGGTACAGGCTGTCTGAAGGGGTTCCACATGCCACTCTACACGCGGGCACGGCGTTGGCAGCCGCCGTTTTTTCCCTTCAAGCACGAGCCGCTGCCTCGGCGGATGCTCGCCGCGCTGGAACGCTCGGTAAAAGGACCGCTGTTTGGCTGCCGCATGTGCGGGAACTGCCTGCTTCAGGAGACCGCCATGATCTGCCATATGCAGTGCCCGAAAGGGATGCGCAACGGTCCCTGCGGCGGCTCGCTGCCCGACAAGTGTTATGTCGATGAAACACGACCGTGCGTCTGGACAGAGATCTACTCGCGCTCGTTCGCGCTGGGGCGCGAGGACAAGCTGCTCGAAGTGCTGCCGCCTGTCGATTGGGACAAAGCTGGCACGGAAACCTGGTGGGATGTCGTTCAGCAGGTGCGCAGGGTCGGCGTGCGAACAGTTATCGACGGTCTGAGCGCGCGCGATGCCCTCACCCGCGGGCAGACCTGGGACTCGGTCTTCGTCCCGGTGCGCCAGCCGAACTGGTGGCAGGGCGACTCGGAATATCACCCCCCCGCCTACACTGAGCCGATCTCACAGTTAGAACGGCGGTTGCGCGCGGGCGAGTTCGTCGTCACGGCGGAGATCGGGCCCCCACTGAGCGCGGCGACGGACAAGCTGGAGCGTACGCTCCTGTCCTTCAAACCCTGCGTGACGGCGGTCAACTTCACAGATAACGCCTCGGCGACGCCACGCATGTCGAGCGTAGCATGCAGCGCTATCGCCGTCCGACATGGGCTTGAACCGGTCTTCCAGATGACCGCTCGCGAACACACGAGGATGGGAATTCAATCGAATGTGATCGGTGCCAATGCGCTCGGCATTCGCAATGTGTTGTGCCTGACGGGCGACCACAGCCGCACGGGTGCTGCGCCCTATGGACGGTCGGACATCCTGGATCTCGACGCGATTCAGATGCTGTGGATTTTGCGGCGGATGCGCGACGAGGGCAGGTATCTGGATGGGCGCGCCCTGACGACCCCACCGCGAGTCTTTCTGGGCGCAGCGGCATCGCCGTTTGCATCCAAGCCAGAGTTCCAGGCACTGCGCGAGCAGAAGAAGGTCAACGCGGGCGCGCAGTTCTTCCAGACCAACTGTGTCTTCGACCTCGCGGGTCTAGAAGTCTGGCTGGATGCGCTGGCGAAGCGTGGAGTCCTCGACAAGGTGTTCATCCTCGTCGGCATAGCGCCACTCAAGAGCCTGAAAATGGCACAGTATATGAATGACCGTATTCCCGGCGTGACGATCCCGGCGACGATCATGAAGCGACTGGAGGCGGCAGGCGATGGCGCAGCCGAAGAAGGCTATCAGATCGCGCTGGAGCTAATCGAGGGTATCAAGGCGCTGCAGGCAGTACATGGCATCCATCTGATGGCGGTTGGGTGGGAACCGATCGTACCTCGGCTTGTTGAAGCCGCTGGAATTATGCCGGTGGACGGAGCAGATCTCGCCCATTCTTGACAACGGACTTGTGCGGCGATATGCTTCCGGTCGTGGTGAAATGTATGCATAGCTCTATAGACATTATTCATCGTTGTTTGGTGAACCATGCTCCCACCCATTGATCGTTTTTCGCCCGTCCCCATCTATCAGCAGATCCAAAACTGGATGCGCGAGCAAATTCTGACAGGTCACTGGCAGGAACATTATCAGCTCAAAGCGGAAGATGAACTGGCGGTCGATCTGGGCATCAATCGCGGCACCCTGCGCAATGCCATCAAGACGCTCATTGACGAAGGGCTACTGGTGCGTATTCATGGCAAGGGGACGTTCGTGGCGCGCCGTGTCGTCGAGCAGTCGCTGGCGCAAAATCTGACGACCTTCTCCGAAGGGTTGATCTCCAAGAACATCCCGTTTACGACGCGCGTGCTCGAGCAGCGCATTACGAAGCCCGATCCCGCTATCGCAGAAATGCTTGCGCTGCAACCTGACGCACAGACCTTTTTCCTCAAGCGCGTGCGCAGCGTCAACGATAAGCCCGTTGTCCTTCTGCAAAACTATGTGGTCTATCGCTATTGTCGCGGGATCGAGACGTCCGACTTTGCGGAGCGCCGCTTGTTTGACGTTCTGGAACGAGATTACGCGTTGACGCTTGCCTGGGGGCGACGCGTCTTTGAAGCGCACGCTGCCGACGAGGAAGTTGCGTCCGTATTGATGCTGGCATCTGGCGCTCCCGTCATGTATGCCACGCAGATTACGTATTCGCCGCAGGATATCGCGCTTGAAGCTTCGCACATGTGGTTCGCCGGTGATAGCTTCCGCCTGTCCGCGTTGGTGCGACGAAGCGGCGCAGCGAATTCCAATGATGTGGTGCCGGAGTACCTGAGGAGCGAACTGACCTTCTGAAAGTAGTCCATCGCCTAGCCGAGAGGTTTTTGGAAATTTACGATGACCACTGTTGTTTCTGTAAAGAGCGCACCAATAACCCCTGGGCAGCGCATCCGCCGCCTGCTCGCCGCCCGCGAGGCGGGTGTCTTCATCGCACTAGTCCTCATGTGCGTCTTTCTGTCACTGACAACCGAGGCATTTCTGAGTTCGCGCAATCTGTTGAACATCGGGCGTCAGGTATCCGTGCTCGGCATCATGGCGGTCGGGATGACGTTCGTGCTTATCACCTCGGAAGTGGACCTGTCCATCGGCTCGATCTACGCCCTCGCTAGCATGGCAACCGGCATCCTGATCGTCGATCAATGGCAGCTCCTGCCCGCAATCCTGGTCGGCTTGTTCATCGGCGGGGTCGTCGGCTTTCTGAACGGCGTCCTTTCGACTTTTGGCAAACTCCCCTCCTTCATCACCACCCTCGGCATGTTGAGCGTGGTGCGAGGGGTGGCGCTTCTCGTCACCAATGGCGAGCCGGTCACCGTGAATGCCAACTCCGGCTCGCTGCCCGACGTGCTGGCGCAGTTTGAATTCCTGGGGCAAGGGACGTTCTTGGGGCTGCCAATGCAGCTCGTCTTCTTTATTGGCGTTGCCATCCTGGGTTGGGCACTGCTTTCGCTGACGACCTACGGTTTCCGCGTTTACGCTGTGGGCGGGGGCGTCAAGGCGGCGCGTGTCTCCGGCATCAAGGTGTTTGCCGTCAAGATCTGGGCGTTCGTCATCATGGGCGTCCTCAGCGCGCTGGCTGGCATTGTCGGCTTGGCATTCCTGCCAAGTGCACAGGCGGGACGCACAGGGGCAGGTCTAGAGCTGGACGTGATCGCGGCGACGATCATCGGCGGAGCATCGCTGGCGGGCGGCGAAGGAACCATGCTCGGAACGGTGTTGGGCGTACTCATCATCGGTGTGCTGCGCAATGGATTGATCCTGCTTGGCATCTCGCCATTCTGGCAGACGACCATCATCGGTCTGGTCATCATCATCGCGGTCGGCATCGACAAATGGACATCCAGCCGCCGCGTCAGTTAGGGCATCAATTGCCATGCGTATGGCATTTATGCAGTCAGAGGATTTAGTTGTACAAGGTATATATCAGGGAGATTGGTGAGATGAGTAGACATCGTATGTTGATGGCGTTAGTGGCACTGGCAGTCCTGCTTCTCGGGACAGGGGCACTCTTCGCCCAGGACGGGTTCGTCCTCGCCGAACGCATCGCTCAAAAGGTCGCTTCTGGAGAAACTCTCAATATTTACGTTTCCTATCAGGATGTTTCCAACGAATTTGCTCCCGACATTCGCGCAGGTGTGGAACGCGCCGCGGAAGAGCTTGGCGTCAACGCACAATTCATCGGTCCCGTCGGCAACGACGCCGACTTGCAGATTTCCGAGATCGAAACGCTGATTGACTCGGCGGATGGCTTCGCCGTCTCCTCCGTCAGCAGCGATGCTCTCGCCCCCCTCATCGACCGCATCCTCGCCGAGGGCATCCCGGTCGTCACCTACAACACCGATAACCCCCTCAGCCAGCGCCTCGCCTTCGCCGGGCAGGACCTGGTACAGAGCGGACGCGAAGCAGGCATCCTGATGGGCGATCTGTTGGGTGAAGGCAAGGTCATCATCACCACCCTCGACGCTGCCGCGCAGTGGAGCATCGACCGCGAAACCGGTGCGCGCGAAGCGCTGGCGGATTACCCTGGCATCGAAGTAGTGGCGACCATCAACACCGGCACTGAGCCGCAGGCGATCTACTCCGCTATTGAGAACGCGATGCTCGCCAACCCGGATGTGACCGGCATCCTCTCCCTCGAATGCTGCTCGACCCCGGCAGCGGGTGAATGGGCGGAGCGCAATGGCGCGATTGACAGCGTGACGGTCGTCGGCTTCGACCTCGTCCCGCGCACCATCGAGCTGGTCGGCACCGGCGCGATTGACGCCACCATCGACCAGGCTCCCGAACGACAGGGCTTTGAAGCCGTCAACATGCTCGTCCAATTCCTGAATGGCAATGAGATCAGCGATGTCGATACTGGCGTCGGCATCTTCACACCGGAGAACATCGCTGATGTGATGGGTGGCGGCATGGCGGAGGGCGTCAGCCTGGCGGACTTCGCACTGGCACCCCGCATCCAGGCGAAGCTCGACGCAGGGGAAACCCTTACCTTCTACGTCTCATACCAGGATGTATCGAACGAATTCGCGCCAGACATTCGCGCAGGTGTGGAACGCGCCGCGGAAGAGCTTGGCGTCAACGCACAATTCATCGGTCCCGTCGGCAACGACGCCGACCTGCAGATTTCCGAGATCGAAACGCTGATTGACTCGGCGGATGGCTTCGCCGTCTCCTCCGTCAGCAGCGACGCTCTCGCCCCCCTCATCGACCGCATCCTCGCCGAGGGCATCCCGGTCGTCACCTACAACACCGATAACCCCCTCAGCCAGCGCCTTGCCTTCGCCGGGCAGGACCTGGTGCAGAGCGGACGCGAAGCAGGCATCCTGATGGGCGATCTGTTGGGTGAAGGCAAGGTCATCATCACCACCCTCGACGCTGCCGCGCAGTGGAGCATCGACCGCGAAACCGGTGCACGCGAAGCACTGGCGGACTACCCTGGCATCGAAGTAGTGGCGACCATCAACACCGGCACTGAGCCGCAGGCGATCTACTCCGCTATTGAGAACGCGATGCTCGCCAACCCCGACGTGACAGGCATCCTCTCGCTGGAATGCTGCTCGACCCCGGCAGCGGGTGAATGGGCGGAGCGCAATGGCGCGATTGACAGCGTGACGGTTGTTGGCTTCGACCTCGTCCCTCGCACCATCGAGCTGGTCGGCACGGGCGCGATTGATGCCACGATCGACCAGGCTCCCGAACGACAAGGCTTTGAAGCCGTCAACATGCTGTTCCGCTTCCTGAGCGGCGAAACGATCAGCAACGTCGATACCGGTGTGGGCATTTTCACACCGGACAACATCGCGGAAGTCGGCTCGTAACTCTCCAGTATTCAGCGATGGAGGGGCATGATGAGTGCCCCTCCATCCAATAGTAGGAAATGTTCATGAAGACGATTCTTTGCTTTGGAGACTCCAATACCTATGGGCATCCGCCCATCGCATCACTGGCAGATATTCAACCCCGCTACAGCATCACCGAACGCTGGCCCGGCGTGATGCGTCAGCGCCTTGGCGAGGGCTACTGGGTGATCGAAGAAGGCTTGAGTGCGCGCACCACAGTGTTCGACGACCCGGTTGAGGGCAAACACAAAAATGGTCTGTCGTATCTGCTACCCTGTCTGGAGACACATGCCCCGCTCGACCTCGTGACGATCATGCTCGGCACCAACGACATGAAGGTACGTTTTTCCGCACCCGCCTTCGATATTGCCTGGGGAGTGGCGCAGCTTGCGACGCTGGCGATGAACCCGCGTTTCGGCGGGGAGAAGCCCGCACAGGTGCTCATCATCTGTCCGCCGCGTGTAGGCAAGCTAACGGCATTTGCGGAACTCTGGGTCGGCGGCAAAGAGAAATCGGAAGCGCTGGCCGTTCAGTATCGCGCACAGGCGGAAACGCTCGGCTGTGGCTTCCTGGACGCGGGCGAGATCATCACAGCCAGCGATATTGATGGCATCCACTTCGACAAGGCGGAGCACGCCAAACTGGGCGCGGCAGTCTCAGACAAAGTCCGGCAGATGCTCGAATAAACCTCTCCACCCGAAAGCCAGCAACATCATGAGCAACCCGGTCATCGAACTTCGCAACATTACCAAACGCTTTCCGGGCGTCCTGGCGCTGGATGACGTGAGCGTCACTATCCTGCCCGGCGAAGTTCATGCACTGCTGGGTGAGAACGGCGCAGGCAAGAGCACGCTCATGAATGTACTGGCGGGCGAACTCCAACCCGACTCTGGTGTCATCCTCTACAAAGGCGAAGAACAGCGTATCCCTAGCCCATTCGTGGCACAGCGCCTGGGCATCAGCGTAGTCCACCAGGAGCTGGCGCTCTGCAATAACCTGACGATTGCCGAAAACATCTCGCTGCCTGCCTCTGCCAACAATCCAGGTTGGATGCCGATTTCGCGGCGCAGGTTCGAGCAGAAGGCACGCGCGGTCATGGAGCAGTTGGGGCTTATGGCGACCAACCCACGCGAGACGGTCGGGCGGCTCTCGATTGCCCAGCAGCAGTTGGTCGAAATCGCCCGCGCCATCTCGCAGAAATGCGAGGTGCTGATTCTGGACGAACCCAATTCTGCGCTGACCATCGAAGAGACGGAACATCTTTTCTCGGTGCTGCGCAAACTGCGCGCCGACGGCGTCGCCATCATTTATGTGTCCCATCGCCTGGAAGAAGTGGTACGTATCGCCGACCGCATTACCGTCATGCGCGATGGCAGACATGTCGATACCAGCGCTAACGACAACACCACCGTCGAGAGCCTGATCACGAAGATGGTCGGGCGGTCGATTGATTACTTCCGTCGTCAGGACGACATACAGCCGACGACGAACCGTGCGCTGGAAGTCCAGTCGCTAACCTGTGAAAAGCATGTCACGGATGTGTCGTTCCATGTCAACCAGGGCGAAATTGTCGGGGTTGCTGGGCTGCCAGACAGCGGCAAAGACGAACTGGTGGATTGCATCTTTGGCTTGCGCGCATACACTGGCGCGCTGCGCATCAAAGGGCGCGATGCCAGTATCCACGCGCCGAGCGCCGCCATCGAGAACGGCATGGCGCTCATCCCGGCAGATCGACGCGGAGCGGGCGCGTTCCTGGTTATGAGTGTGCAAGAAAATACGGTCGTCTCCTCGTTGGGGCGCGTCAGCAGCCTGGGCATATTGCACGGGAGCAGTGTCCAAAAAGTGGCGCAGCAGTATGTCAACGAATTTGACACCCGTATTTCGAGCCTGCACCAGAAGATGCGCACCCTGAGCGGAGGCAATCAGCAGAAGGTTATCCTCGGGCGTGGGTTGGCAACTGATCCCGCCATCCTTCTGCTGCATGAGCCGACGCGCGGCATCGACGTGGGCGCAAAGGCGGAGATCTATCGCATCCTGCATAACCTCGCCGCCCAGGGCAAGGCAATTCTGATCGTCTCGTCCGAACTGCCAGAACTGATGGGGCATTGTGATCGCATCCTCGTCATGTATCAGGGGCAGATCAGCGGCGAGTTCACGCATCAGACGGCGAACGAACAGGCAATCCTATCGTGCGCGATGGGACAGTAGGGGCGACCCCGCGTGGTCGCCCGCATAACCAAAGGTATAACCTCTTATGGCTCCAATCATCACGGTCGTCGGCAGTTTTGCAGTAGGGCTGACCATACGGACACCGCAGCTTCCGATCTTTGGGCAAACCCTGATTGGCTCCGATTTTGATATGGGACCCGGCGGCAAAGGCTCCAACCAGGCGGTTGCGACCGCTCGTCTGGGCGCGAACTCGTCGTTCGTCGGGCTGATCGGTGAGGACAAGCTGGGAGAAATCGCCGTCGATCTGTATCGGAGTGAAGGCGTGGACACGACATATCTGCGCACAACGTCCGAGATGGCAACAGGTGCCGGCTTGATCATCCTCAACAGCAAGGGCGAAAACTTCATCATCCTCGACATGGGTGCCAACAACCTGATTGACGCACCTTTTGTCGATGGCGCGGAGGCACAAATAGCAGCCAGCAAGATCGTCATGGCAGTCCTGGAAATCCCGATTCCCGCCGCCCAGCGTGCAATGGAGCTGGGCAAGAAGCACGGCGTCACGACCATTCTGAATCCAGCCCCGGCAGCCCCCCTGCCCGAAACGCTGCTAAAGATGGTCGATTACCTGACGCCAAACGAAAGCGAGCTGCGTATCCTGCTTGGCTTGCCACCCGACGACCCGACGCCAACCCCCATCCTGGCAGCGCGCCTGCGTGCGATGGGTGTGAAGACGGTGATCGTGACGATGGGCGAACTCGGTGCGTTGATTCTGAACGATGAGGGCGAAACCCACGTCCCAACGGTTGCGGTCGAGGTCGTCGACACGACTGGAGCGGGCGACGCTTTCAACTCTGCCTTTGCTGTCGCGCTCGCCGACGGCAAGTCGCTGGTCGAGGCGGTGCGCTATGGCTGCTGCGGCGGAGCGACCGCCTGTACCAAACTCGGCGTCATCCCGGCTTTAGGGCGGCGCGAGCAGATCGATACGATGTACGCAGCGAATTATGCATAACGGAGGACAACGATGAAGCGTGGAAAAATCCTGAATGCCGAACTGAACTACGCCATCGGCTCGATGGGTCATGGCGATCTGATGATTGTGTGCGATGCGGGCTTCCCGATCCCCAGCAGCGCCTGGCGCATCGACCTCGCCATCATGCAGGACTTGCCCGACCTGGAGACGGTGCTGTCGCTGATTGCGGAAGACTTCGTGGCGGAAAAGGTCGAGTATGCCGACGAGCTGAAGACCAACAATCCAAAGCTCCTTGCGAAGGTCAAAAAGATCTTCGGCGATGCTGACCACAACTTCATCTCACACGCCAGCATCCTGAACGAGATAGCTGCGAAGGCGAAGGTCATTGTGCGCACGGGGGCATTCGACCCCTGGGGCAATATCCTGCTCTATTCCGGGGTCGATGTGCCGAAATGGTTCACCAAGCCCGGCACAGTCGCGCCGGAACACTACGCCAGAAAGATCGAAGCCCTGGCGAAGAAGAAGAAATAGGAATAGTCTGAACCACGAAGGACGCGAAGACCGGTAATTCTTCGCGTCCTATGTGCCTTAGCGGTTGTTGTATTCCGGATCTGTGCGCATTTATGCACCGGCAATCTTTTGTGCTTTCGTCATGATGTGATCGGCGATGGCGCGGATTTCGGCGCGGTCGGCATCGGTCGCCTTCGCGACCATGCTGTCCACCAGATTGCCGACGTAGGCGCGCACGACATGCGGGTCGGGCTTCGCTTCCCCGCGCACCTCCAACAGCTTCGTCAGCCACCGGGTGCCATACGCGGCGTGAATCGTCTCATCCGCCCAGTCGAAGTCCATATCATGGCGGCTGACATCGTCTGAGAAATCGGTGAAGCTCTTGATGCGTTCCGGCTTGCGCTTGATGTTCTTCGTCTCGAAGAAGTACAGGCTGCCCAGGCGATAGATCGGGTCCTGGTTGTATGCCGCCATATAGATGTACGTCCCCAGCGGCAGCTCCGCAGTCTCATAACCCCACGCCATCAGCCGTTCGTAACCCATCCGCATATGCCGCGATTCATCATACGTCCAGCGCGCCGCATCCAGCACGAATTCCCAACCCAGCTCGTCGGCGAAGGCGTGCAGCAGTGCGCCACCCGTCTCGACCGCCCAGACTTCGTTGAGATGGCTGATAGCGCTGCGGATTTGCAGACTCATGCCGTCGCCGTAGGGGTAAGTAGGATCGACGACATCGGGCCAATAGTACGTCACCTGCCGGAAGCGACGGTCGCGCTCCGGGATCTGCGCCAGCGCGAACGGCTCGCGCCCCGGCAGTGTCACCGGGTCGCCCGCTTTCGCCTCGACCGGATCAAGACCGATGCCGCCCATCGCATTCAGACGGCGGGCGATTTCCGCACACCACGCCTCTGCATCCGCCACATCTTCAGGGTGGTATTCGCGCAGGACTGGCAGCAGCCCTTCCAACTCCGTGATCTGAGCCTCTTTTTCGCGCAGCGCCAGCTCCATGAAGCGGATGCTGGGACCATCGCCGATGCCATCGGCAAGCGCGAGGTAGGCGCGGTAAGCAGCGAGCAGTGCAGGCTTGAAGACCTGCGCCAGCGACTGCACCATCGCCAGACCGCTCGGCGCGTTGCGGGCTTCGTTGACCAGGCGCATCAACGGCTCCTCATCGCCGATCTCCATCAGGCGGCTGGGATAGCGCAGCTCGAAGACACGCGTACGCTGCGCGTCGCCTGTCAGCGAGTCTTCCCACATGTGGCGTGCCAGCGTGTACTTCGCCTCCATCGTGCCCACGCCTGCGAGCCAGCCCGCCTGAGAAATGACGAGCGATTCCTCCACGAAGAAAAAACGTTTGAGGATCACGGCTGTGTCATAACGCATCAGTTTTGCGCGGTCATGCTGCCCAGGGAGATATGCCACTGCACCCATGTCCTGTTGTCCTTATGAAAATGCTTAACGCTGTCATGCCAGGCTCGAACGATACGATTTCTTTGTGATGACAGATTATAACCTGCTTTCACAGATTCATATAGACATTGCCAGACATCTACCTGCTGAAAGCGATCAAACTCATTTATACAAGATGGCTTCATTCGCTCAGGTTCGCCCATTTCTGTTCCGCATATCGCAGCGCAGCCCGGTAATCGCCCTGATGCAGCGCCTGGCAAAACGCCAGATAAGCTGGCGTGGTGATCGACGGCACGGTGGCTTTGGGCTGTGCCTGACGCGCCGCCGCTGTCTTTTCCAACACATTCACACCCATTGCCAGTGCCTGGATGTAGTCAATGCGCTGGAGCGCTGTCGTCTTGTGCAGCAAGCGTCCCGCGACCGCCGCCGCCCGCTCGGCGATCATCGTCAGCAGCACCGCGCCGTGTTCAGCGCTGGCAGCGCCGCGCGGGTCGGCACCTAAAACGCCATCGAGAGGTGCATCGGCGGGCACAACATCCAAGCGCACGAGGTCGGGGCGCAGGCTCCACAGCAGCGAGGTCTCGCCAATACCCGCATGATCACCCTTGTATCCCGCATCGGTCGTCAGGTCGTACTCGGTAAGCGGCAGGATGGTGACAGGCGAACGGCGCATGACCGCCACCGCCGCACGCTTGAGCATCAGCGTCTGCTCCAGCCCAAAGTGCCCGGTGAAGGCGACAATCACCTTGAAGCCCATCGCGCCGAACTGCTCGAACAGCGTCATCAGCAGCGGCTCAACGACCGCGCCGGGCAACGTCAGCGTATGCGGGTAGGGCACTCCCCCAACCGCCCAGTACGAGACCGGGCAGACGACGGCGGCGGCGGCGGCGGCGATGCGGTCGCCAATGGCGGCTGCCACGATGCCATCCAGCCCCAGCGGCAGATGGTGGCTGTGCCATTCAATCGTGCCGAACGAGAGGACGAGGATCGGGCATTCGACAAGTCGCGCTTCGAGTTGTTCCGGGAAGAGTTCTTCCAATCGGTAAGCGGTCATGCTGCGCCTCCGAACTGGATGATCGTGCGGATGCCGCGCAGCTTTTCGCGGTTGATGAAGAGATCTGGCAGGTCTTCCAGGCGAACATCGCGCGTGTGCAGTTCGTCCAGCTTCAGCGCACCGCTCATATACCAATCGGCGAACAACGGCAGGTCAATGTTGGGGCGGATATTGCCGTAGATGCAGCCCTGGATCGTCTGCTGCTGGCTCATGAAGCGGCGCGGCGCAAACTGCATGTTCGCATCGCGCGCGGCGGCACCGACCAGAGTCAGCGCCCCCCCGCGCGAAAGCATATCGATGCTCTGCGCCATCAGTTCCGACAGCCCGACCACCTCGAAGACATGCTCCATGCCGCGCCCCTGCGTCAGATCACGAAGGGTCTTGACTGCATCGTGCTGGCGGCTGTTGACGGTGTGCGATGCCCCCATCGCAGATGCCAGCCGCAAATTATCGTCATCAAGGTCGATGGCGACGATCATGCCCGCATTCGCCAGTCGCGCACCCTGGATGATGTTCAGCCCAACGCCCCCCGTGCCGATGACGGCGACCGTTTGCCCTGGCAGGACGCGCGCCGTATAGAGAGCCGCGCCGACGCCTGTCGCCACTGCACAACCGAGCAGCGCCGCCTTGTCGAGCGGCATATCGCGGCGAATGGGGATGGCGCCCATCGCTGGCAGGACGGCAATCGGGCAGAAGGTGCCCGCGTTCAGCAGGAGATTCAGCGGCTGATCGCGCCAGTAGACGCGCGGCGCGGCGGTCGCCTGAACGTTTTCGCACAAGTCCTGCCGCCCGCTCAGGCACCAGCGGCACTTCAGGCATTTGACCTGCCAGTTGATAACGACATGATCACCCGGTTGAACGTGCGTCACGCCAACGCCGATGGCTTCGACCACCCCCGCGCCCTCATGCCCCAGGAGGATGGGCACGGCGCGTGCGTCGCGCACCGCGCCGAGGTCAGTGTGGCAAATGCCGCTGGCGACCATGCGCACCGCGACTTCGTTCGCCCCTGGTTCGTGGACGACGACTTGTTCCAACGAGGGCGGTTGACCGTGCTTCTCAAGCACGATCCCCGGAACCCGATAGCTCATTAGGATGACCTCGCGCGTCTCGATGAATAAGCGCGTGGAGTTTACGGCATTTTTGCAAAACACCATAATCCTCCTAGGCAGAGGCGTGTATTCAGCGATAGGGCAGATCTTAGAGCGCTGCGGCATCCTCAATCACGGCGTGAGTGATGGCTGCGCTCGGTACAAACGGACTGAAGGACTGGGCGACTGACGGTGTGCATCCAGACCTTCATGGAAGCCAGTCGTGATGCATTTGCCGGCGACTACCCTGCTAGGAAACGCAGCGCCTGCTCAAGCAGATGCCGCCCTGCGACGTTTGCCTCCAGCCCCTGCACCTGGTCGCCTGTGCCGCCCGCGAAGCGCAGCGTGGTGGCAAGCGCAACACCTGCGCCGATGCGCAGTTCGACCAGATAGTCCGTCAGCGTGAACTGCCGCGCATCCATGCGGCGCAGGATGGGCGTGACCGCGTCTACATCCGGCAGCGCCGCCAGCCGTTCCCTGTCAAACGCGTAATCTGTCGCCAGATGGTAGAACTGCAAATCGACAAAGCCGCGATGCGGGAACCCGTCCCAGGCGGGATGCGGGTAAATAAGCTTGATTGCCTCGCGCCAGAACGGGCACGGCACGACAGGCAGCATTCCCTCGCCCTCCTGCAGGATCAAGGCGCGACCACCGCTGCGCACGAAGTCGAACACCGCGTCATTCGGCGCGCTGGTCACCAGCACCCGATTGGACAGCGCATCAAGGCGAGTTTCGCGGCTCACATCGATCGCCGACCCGCGCAGGAGTGTCAAGTCCTTGAGGTTTCCACCGGGATCATGCCACGCCAGCGCGGGCAGCGCGTCGCCCGCTGGCGGGTAAACCCATAGTGTCCAGGCATTGCGCACATCGCCCAGCTCGACCACGAGTGTGTATTCACCTGGCTGCTGCGGCGTCGTGAAGGCAATCCCGGCGATTTCGCGCGCGGCACCGTTGACGCGCGATGCTCTCGCCCGGCTCCCTCCGCTCACGACCGTCGTTCCCTGCACATCCATCAGACGCCAATACACATCGCCATCCACCAGCGGCGTGCCCACATGCGCCAGGACGACGCGGTAATCGACCGGCGTCTCCGCGCGCAGGTTGTAGCGATCGATCACCGTAGGTCTATCACCGCCGCGATGCCATACACGTCTGCGCCCCTGCTCCAACACCAGTACGCTGTCGGCGTTGAAGGCGCGGAAGGCATCCGGTTCGTACTTCATGCGCCCCAGATCGTCAAACATGGACGAGGTCGCCAGCGGCGTATCGCGCAAGCTGGTGACCACATAGCCACCCATCCCGGCGCGCCCGCGCACCTTTTCCAGGATCGTCTTACGGATGATGAACGACTGCTGGCGCGAGATGCGCTGCAAGTCCTGCCCGCTGAAGCCGAGATCGGCGTGTCGCGCAATGCGCGCCCGTTGTTCCGGATAGGCTAACTTCTCGATCGGATGGATCGGGTTCTTGTCCAGCAGATACCAAGGCAGCGCCCCACCGAGCGCCTCGGCGATCTCGTCTAAGTCGCGGTAGTCGTCCGCGTCGCAGAACTCGCCGAAGATCCACGGGCGAGGCGAACGCCAATCGCGCCGGAAGTGATCGAGCAGCGGCGCAAAGTACTGCAAATCCGCGTAGAAGTGATAGTCGTTGAAATCGGCGTAATCGAACGTCAGTCCACCGTACGCCTCGCCAGAGCCGCTGTTATCGCAGGACAACACGCCGCTCGTCCGGCTGCGCATGATCGCATTCAGATGACCAATGAAATCGGCGCTGACGGCGGCGTCAAGTTCGCAGCCCAGGCTGTAGATCACCACTGAAGGATGGTGATGCACCTGCATCAGGATTTCGGCGTATTCGCCCGGCGCGCGCGCCTCCAACTGTGGCGTCACGTCAGGCAGCCACATCGGCAGTTCCAGCCACAGGAACATACCTTCCTCATCGGCGATCTCGAAGTAGCGCGGCGACGGCACATACAGACACAGCTTGACCATGTTGTAGCCGAGCGTTCGCACCCGCTGGAATTCGTCGCGGATGGCGGTTTCGTCCGGCGCGGGGCAGAGGATGTCCGGGTACCAACCCCAGTTGAGGATGCCGCGCAGACAGACCGACACGCCGTTGAACAGCAATTGGTCGCCGTGATGCGCGAGTACGCGAAAGCCGAACCGCCGCCGGACCTCTGCCCGCGTCTCACCGTCCACTTCAATGCAGATCACTGTCGTGTACAGCGCGGGATCGCCGGGACGCCACAGATGAGGCTCCTCGACCAGCAGCTCGGCGCGCAGTTGATCGGCATCGGCTGTATCTTGCCAGCGAGCGATCTCCTGCCCACCAGGAGCGAGCAGACGTACCACCGCGGTCATCCCTGCGGCGCGATGCAGTCGTGCCTCGACGCGCACGATGCCTGACTCGCTATCCGGCAGCACCCACACTTCGCTGATCGCCGCGCCGGGGATTGCCACGATCCGCGCCGACTGCCAGATGCCACCGAACGGGATCGAGACATCCGGCAAAAAGCCCGCCAGCGACTCGCGCATCGGGAAGCGCTCACCCACCTTGTACACGATGAGTTCGAGCATATTCTCCTCGCCGGGGCGCATTGCGGCGCTGATATCGAACGCGAATGCCGACCACATGCCGCTGTGCTCACCGAGCGATATGCCGTTGAGCCGCGCTTCCACATGATAGCTGAGAGCGTCGAATTGAAGTTGTGCGCGCATTCCTAGCCATTGCGCCGGGATTGCGATGCTGTGGCGGTACACCGCTGGACCTTCCGCGCGGCGGGAGTATCCCTGCGCTTCCCATGTGCCGGGCACGCCGATCATGCCGAGCTGCCCCGCCAACGAGAATTCCCAATCGCCATCGAGCGAGATCGAATATGCGTTGATGTCACTATTCCACTGCGTCATGGTTGTCGTCCTGTTTCGCGGTTACAGCCTCGGCAGCCGCGCATCCGTCGCAAGCATTGACGGGAAGGGTTTGTGCGGTTCAGCCTGATACCAGTAGGCAGTCGATGAGTAGTCGTTTGTCAGTTTGTTAGCGTGTCCATGCTCGATCGTCACGCGGATCGACTGCTCGAAGAAGATCGGGTCTTCGATGTGGTAGCGGTAGATCGAATTCTTGCCGCGCCACTTCCAATCCTCCGTGCCCTGGTAGAGGATGACGCCGTGATACGGCGCACTGTATTCCTGTGTCGGGCAGAACGCCGTGTTGAAGTAATCCTCCGTGCCTGTGCCATGCAGTCCCGGCCAGGGCGTGCCGTCGACGAAGATCATGTCATCGCCTTCTCCATACCAATCATTTGCCTGGCGCTGGAAGCAGTCGATGTCGAGATGGCAGCCGACGTAATGCCCGCGACCTTCCGCATCCAGAATGACATAGTTGTCTTCGCCGGTGAGATTTGGCGTGCGCCAGGCGGCGCGCATCTTGTCGTGATCGTCCTCCCAGCGCACAGACGGGTCTGCCCAGCCAGGTGTCGGATTGACGCGCCGCCACTGCGCATGAAAGCGCCCGTAGTCATCCAGCCGCGTACCTTCGGGATAGGCTTCGTAGTCGATGTAGAAGTAGAAGTTGAGCTTCTTGCTCGCCTCGTTGGCGATTTCGATGCGCGCCTCGCTCTGGTAGGGCATCGGGAACCAGCAGTTGAAGGCGCGTCCATCCTCTGGGCTCATCTGCAGCGGCAGCGAGACGAAATTGCGCGACATACTGTGCCCCATGCCGAAGAAATCACCGATTGGCGTCTCGACGCTCGGCGATGTCTCGCCATCCCAGTACATGCGCAGCAAGACTTTGCGCAGCGTGTACTTGTCATCCGACCACATCGTCATCCAGATGTGTTTGATGCAGCCTGCGCCCTGCAGATGGGCGATATCGCGCACCTGCCCCGGCTCAAACTCCCACCAATCGCTGTTGCCCCCGGCAGGGTCATAACTGGAGACACGCAGGCGGCGGACACCAGGGCGCAGCAGCGGCAGCCCGGCGAGCGTACTCATGCCGAGATTCATGACCTCATCCTTTCAAGCCCGAAAGCTGAATGCCTTCGATGAAGTAGCGCTGAGCGAAGAAGAACAGCACAATCATCGGCACCATGCTGAGCACCGACGCCGCAATCAGCCGATCGTAGAAGATCGTACCGTACTGGTCGCGGAAGAAGTTCAGTCCAACTGAGACCGGGAAAAGCTCCGGGCTGCTCAGGTAGATGAATGGCTCCAGGAAGCTGTTCCACGTCCACCAAAAGGTGAAGATGATGACCGTCGCGATGGCTGGCTTGCTCAGCGGCACGATCACGCTGAGGATGATCTGCACGACATTCGCGCCATCGATGCGCGCCGCTTCTTCCAGCTCGCGCGGGATCGACGAGAAGAACTGCCGCAGCATAAAGATCAGGAACGCATTACCAAAGAACGAGCGAATGAACAGCGGCCAGAGTGTGTTGACCATGTCCAGATCGCGGAAGATCTCGTAGACGGGCACCAGTGTCACCGGATACGGCAGCATCATCGTGCCGAGCAGAATGACGAAAAAGACATTCTTGCCCGGTGCGCGCAGCCGTGCGAAGGCATACGCCACGACGATACAGGAAAGCACATGCCCGATAGCGTTGAGTACGACCAGGATAAACGAATTGACAAAGAAGGTGGGGAAATAGGTCTCGCCGACCTTGGTTTGCAGCGCTTCGCGGTAACCGTCGATGCGGAACTGGGTGTACAGCGCGCGCTCAATCGCTTCCGGCGGCACATCAAACGCTTCGCTGACCTCGGACGAGGGCGCGACCAGCGACATCTCCCGCGATTCGCCGACGAGCACGACGGACGAGGTCTGTCCAGCTTCGCCACCCTCGCTGTAGCCATCCTGCACACGGAACGGGATGCGGTTGAGCTGGTCACCGCGCGCGCTGGTTAAGCCGCCGAGCTGCGCCAGCCGGAGCGTGGACGCCTGATCGACCGGGATGACGATGCTCTGGGTCGTGCCGCTGACCAGCACCGCCACCTCGACCGGCGCGCCGCCATCCGGCGTGAATGTCGAGACCTGCATCACCACGCCATTGACCGGTAGAGGCTGTGCCTCAGTCATCAGCGCCCGCGCAGCGACAAGGGCTTGTGCGTCGAACTCTGCTTCGTCGATCACGGGCTGCCAGGACTCGCTCGCCAGCGTGATGTATTCGCCTGTCATGCCCTCGACCGCCACCAGCGGCAATTCGGTATCGCCGACCTCGGCAAAGCCTGCGCTGCTCACGCTTTCCGCGGGGACGAGCAGCGCAGCCGAGGCGATCTGCGGCGCGCCCATGACCGAAAGCTGTGTTTCCGGCCCAACCGGAATGACCTGGATCGTGCGGTCGTCGAGCGTGATCTCACGCCCGCGAAACACTTCCTCGCCAATCGTGACCTCTGCTCGTCCACCGGCATTGACTTCGTCCAGCGGCAGGCGCATCGCGGCTGCCTGCACCTGCTGCGCGTCGGCAACGATCAGCGTATCCCCCTCGCCGCGCGCCAGCGCGACCACCTGTCGCGTTTCGCCGTTCGCCGTCCAGTCGCGAACATTGAGCAGAATGCCGTTGACATTCAATGCCGCCGCCTCGCCCATTTCAGCAGTCGGCGCGATCAGGAGCTCCGTAAGCAGGCTGGCGTCAATCACGGTCGTGTAGCGGCGCACGCCAAGTTCGATCACCTTCTGCGGCTCGCCACTCACCATGACCTGCCACAGACTGATCATGCGGTTCGTATTGCCCGCGCGCACTTCTTCCCAGTGCTGCGGAATCCAGATCGGCGGTTGGGTGAAGATTTGCCAGTTCGGCTTGAAGCTGGCGGAGATGATCCACAGCATCGGGAAGAGCATAAATGCCGACCCTGCCAGCAGGACCAGATAGCTCCCGGCGTGGCGCAGGTTACGCTGCCAGCGTTTGGAGGTGCGGAGCTGTTGCCAGCGCCCTACGGGCTGGGCTACGCGTGTGCCGTCCATCTCAACGCGCCTCCGATTCGTAATAGACCCACGCCGCAGACGAGCGAATGACCAGCAGCGTGATGACCATAATGATGACAAAGAGTATCCATGCCAACGCCGAGGCATAGCCCATCTGCACGAACTCGAATGCCCGCTCATAGAGGTTGATCATGTAGAAGAGCGTCGCGTCATTCGGTCCGCCGCGCGTCAGCACCCAGCCGACGTCAAACACCTGGAGCGCGCCGATAATCGCCAGCACGACATTGAAGAAGATTGTGGGACTGAGCATCGGCAGTGTGACGAAGCGGAACTTCGCCCACACATTCGCGCCGTCGATTTCCGCCGCTTCATAGAGCACATCGGGGATACCTTTGATCCCGGCGAGATAAATCACGATCTGCCCGCCAACACTCCACCAGCTCATAATGATCAGCGCGGGCAGCGCCCACTGCTCGCTCAGGAGCCAGTCGGGTCCTTCGACGCCAAACCAGCCGAGGATGACATTGAGCAGACCACCATCCGGGCGAAAAATGTACAGCCAGAGAATCGCGACCGCAATGCTGCTCAGGATCGACGGAATGAAGAAGATCGTACGCCAGATATTGACGCCACGCAGATTCTGCGAAAGCACCATCGCCAGCGCCAGGGCGATGATGGTACCGCCGGGAACACTGCCCATCGCGTAGAGGAATGTCACTTTCAGCGACTGCCAGAATTCGGCATCAGCGAAGATGCGCTGATAATTCCGCAAGCCGATCCACTCTGGCGCGGACAGCAGGTCATAACTCGTGAAGGAGAGGTAGAGTGAACGCAGCATCGGGTAGGCAAGAAACGCCACGAAGCCGATCAGCCAGGGGAGAATCAGCAGATAAAAAGTGAATGCCTCGCGGCGCGCCATCGGCGTGCCCAGGCTCAATCTGCGGGCAAGCTGTAACATGGTATTCGCCTCAAAAAAGACAGGGGCGCTCCACGCGCTCAGGACACGCGAACACCCCTGTACTGAAAGTTGATATTGGCATTACGTCAGGAGACACCAGGCTTAACCCAGTGCTCCTGATGATGCGCTGCTATTGACCGCCGTCAGCGATGCATGCGTCAGCATCTGCGACCAGCACATCCAACTCGGCTGCGATGTCGATCTCATCGCCGCCATCCGCCAGCAGACGCTTGACAAGGTCGCCAGCCGGAGTCGCGACGCACGGGCTGTAATACGGAGAGCGCAGTTCCTCCAGCGGACCCAGATGACTGGTTTCCGCGATATAGACACCCCAGTACGGGTCAGTTTCACGCTGCATTTCCTGAGAGACGACCGGGTTGCCGCTGAGTGCCTTGAGCGCGAACACCCGCTGCCCAGCTTCTGTCGTCAGCCAACGCAGCAGCAGCCATGCCTCATCGGGATGCTCGCTCTGTCCGGAGATACCCCAGCCCAGCCACATCAACACGCTGGCACGTCCACCAGGACCCGCGGGAACAGGAGCCACCGTCCAGGAGAGGTTTGGCGTCTCATTGAGTACATCCGACCACCACGGACCATGGAAGGTGATACCCATGGCAATCACGCCGTCCTGGAACATCTGCACACGACCACCCTCGACCGCGCCTATCGCCGAACCGGACGGAGCGACGTGATGGGTAAAGACCAGGTCGCGATACCATTCGAGTCCTTCGACGGCTTCCGGGCTGTTAAGCAGACCGGTGGTCGTCGTGCCGTCTTCACTGATGGTCAGCACGCCCCAAGACTGGAGGTAGCTCTGCATAGCGCGCCACCAGCCATCATTGACGATGTCGATGCCCCACTGCACGACGTTGTCCGGATCAAAATCCGGGCTTGCCGCATTGTTGCCGTTCCCGTCGAGCGTCAACTGAAGCGCGATGTCGAGCACGTCATCCCACGTCCAACCCTCTTCCGGGTAGGCAATACCGGCGGCGTCAAACAGCGCGGTGTTGATGTAGAACGAGCTGGTGCTGTAATCCTTGGGCAGCGCGACCGGACTGCCGTCGTAGAAGCCCTGCTGATAGATGCCTTCGTAGACGTCTTCGCCAATCGCGATGCCGTTTTCGCCTTCAATGTACGAGGTCAGGTCGATATACGCCTGTCCTTCCGACGCCTCCATATAGAGCGCAGCCCACTCCGGCGGATACGCCATCAGGTCGGGGCTGGTGCCAGCCGCCAGCCAGGTCAGGCGGCGGGTGTTCTGGTCATCCCCAATGTTGGGTTCGAGCACGACATCGATGCAGGGATTTTCTGCCTCGAAGGCTTCGATGACCTGGTTCATATATTCGACACGGTCACCGCTCGACCAGTCATCAACGCGCAGCGTCACGACATCGCCGGGGCATTCCTGCGCGGATACAAGCGACCCTGAAAGCAGGAGCGCCAGGAGTGAAAGTAGGCAAAAACCCTTCAACCATTTGCGAGACATAATGTGCTCCTTGTGTTCTCTGAATCTTGACTAGTCTTCTCAACCGTGGTTTTCGTCAGACAATCTACCTCCAACTAGTTGATGGCAAGAGCGGGTAAAGGTTTGAAGCTAAAGCGGATGTTGTCTATACAAACAATTCGAGTCTAGTGCGTGATCGATGGGCTGTCAAGGAGTCTACGGGATAGCGCGCGCCGTATTGCTTGACATCGCCATCCGGTGCCGATTACACTAGCGCTAAATAATGTCCATAAGTTGTACAGTCAGGTTTCGTTTTCAGAATATGTTGATGAGGGTGCTATGGTCAAAGTCTTACCAGCCAGCCGCAGCAGTCACGTCGATGTACGTGTCGAAAACGCCTCGCGTTACTTAAAACGATGCTATGTCGTCGAACGCCAGTTGATGCGTACAGTGGCGGCGAAATTTGTCGATACCAGCCAGTGGGATTTCAAGCGACAATTAGCCAATGACATGTGGCAGGCGTCGCGCCACGCCGACGCCTTGCGGACGCGCATCCTCGAACTACGTTATCCACGCCGCGACGTGGATAAGAAGCCCGACCCGGCGCTGATGGCGCTGGTGGCGGAATGCGCAAAAGGAACAGCGCACGCCGAATTCATCGGCGGCGTTTATGGCGTCCTACTTCCCGAACTCGTGCGCGCCTACCAGGGTTATCTGAGCGCGACCGACCCGCTCGACGACGCGCCCAGCATCTACATCGTGCGTCACATTGTCGCCGATCTTGAAATGCAGATCGAACGAATGCGCGCGCTGGCGGATGAGGTGTCACCTGGGCTGTTCGAGCGGACAGCAGCCTGGCAGGGGTATCTGCGCCAATGCTGCGCGGCAGTGGGTGGCATCTCCGGTCTGGATGAACGCGCACCCGCGCCCGCCGATCATCCGCTTGCGGGACGCCCCACCTATGAGATCGGGCGCAGCGTCATGCGTGACGAACGCTGGCGACCTGTCCTATTCCACCTGCCCCACGAGAACAAATATGATGTTGAAGGGCGCAAAGCCTGGCAGCGCATCGAAGCGCTCGATAAACGTGTCGCCATGCAGGTCTGGTCGGCAATCAGCCACTTCAATGAAATCTGGGCGGCGGAAGTCGTCGCCGCGTCGATGTGGGACTTTGATGACCAGCCCTGGGATTTCTACCTCGATCTCGCACGATGGGCATGGGATGAAACCCGGCACAGTACGATGGGCTACCGCGCCCTGCAAGGCTGGGGTTGGGATGTCCCCGACCTGATCCCATGGGGCAACGCGCTCTACAACGCGCTAGGACCGATGCCGCCGATTCAGCGTCTGGCACTGCTCTACTATTATGAAGACAGCCTGCTCCGGGCGGGTACCAAGCAGATCGAGATCAAGATCCTCGAGTCTGCGCAGGACGACGGCAGTGTGCAGGACATGGACTTCGATTGGGCAGACGAGGCGATCCACGTCAGCTATGGCTACACATGGCTGCGCCATCTGCTCGGCGACAGCAACGCAGGCAAAGAGGAGCTGACGCGGCTGACCGACGACGCCCGCGAGATCATCGCCCGCTTCGTCGCCGAGCACAAAGACGACCCGCAAGCCAAACTCGCCCCATACTTCGAGCGGCTCCATGATGTGATCGCTTCGATGTTGCACGATATTCCGGATGATGCCCTGAACGTCCAATGGGCACCGGTCGCGGCGGACGAAGAAGCGCTGAAGGCGTAGGGATTGTGCCCGCTTATATCGCTTCCCTTGCCAAAACGGGCGCGCAGTTCACTGTCGAAGAGGGTGAGACGATCCTCGACGCCGCTGAACGTGCGGGAATCCTGCTGGCGTATAGCTGTCGCAGCGGCACCTGTCGCTCATGCCTGACCCGTGTGCTTTCCGGCTGTGCCGAACACGACCCGGAGTACGTGAGCGAGTTGAATATCGACGCGGATGAGCTTGCGGCGAATTATCGACTTCTATGCAGCGCGCTAGCCTGCTCCGACGTCACCTTGGAGAAATGAAATGCAGCTTTTGGTTTTCCGTGCGCTGTGGGGCATGACCGGTCCGCTTCACCAACAGGTCGAGCAGGTCGCGGCGGCTGCGTATGACGGCTTTGAACTCTGGCCCGGTCAATGGACGATCTCACGCCAGGAGATCATGAAACTGGCGGCAGACCACGGACAAAAGCTAGTGGTCGGCGCGGCAATCGAAGATCAAGACCAGATCGAGCGAACGCTGAATGAGCTAGCCGCCTTTGAACCCGTCCGCATCAACCTGCACAGCGGACGCGACAACATGAACGAAAGCCAAGCCAGCAGCTTCTTTGAAGAAGCCCTGCGCGTCGAAGCACAGATCGGCGTGCAGGTCGGACATGAGACGCACCGGGGACGCATCCTGTTCACACCGTGGGTGACGGCACACTACCTTCGGCGGTTTGACGCGCTGCGGATTACCGCTGATTACAGCCATTGGGTGAATGTCTGTGAGCGGCTGCCGCTCGACGAAAGCGCCGCGCTGGCGCTGGCGAACCGCCGCGCCGTCCATATTCATGGGCGCGTAGGCTATGAACAAGGACCTCAAGTGCCTGATCCCTCTGCGCCGGAGTACGCGAGCCAACGCGCGTGGCACGAGGAGCAGTGGCAGGAAATCCGCCGTCTTCACCATGAAGCGAATTCGCACTACCTGACCTTCACGCCCGAATATGGACCGCCGACTTATCTGCATACGCTGCCGCACACCCATGTGCCGGTCGCGGATTTGTGGCAGGTGTGCCTGTGGGGTGCGCAGCGCGCCCGCGAAACCTTATCCTGACAGTGTTGCTGCTGAAGGAGCTTTCCGCAGTGGACAAGATTCCCCACCACGCCCCCCCTGGCTTCGATTGGATCACCCGCGTGTCCGAATTGCGGCAAGAGCATGATACGCTGATCCTGACGGTGAAAAGCGCCGAGGATGCCAGCGCCGAACTGCGCTTTCAGGCGTTCTCGCCTGCGATTTGGCGCATGACGTTCGTGCCGCCGGGCGGCAGGATCTTCAAAACGCCGATCCTCGACCACGAACCTCAGCCAGTGCCGCTGCACATCATTGAAGAGAGCGGCGGATGGGTTGTCGTGCCTGTGAGCAGTGACCAGCCTGGCGGTCTCAGCCTGCATATCACCCGCGACCCCTGGAGCTTTCGGCTGCTCGATGCGCGCGGCTTTGATGTGCTGCGTGAAAACCCGACCGACATCGACGGACTGGGGCGTCCGTTCGTGCTGCCGCTCGGTTTTGTCCGCGACGACCAGTCCGTTACGCATGTGACTGCGTCGTTTCACCTGCGCCCAGATGAGCATCTGTACGGACTGGGCGAAAAATACACGCCGCTGGACAAGGTCGGACAGCGCATCATCTCCTGGACGCAAGATGCTTTTGGTTCGACCAGCGAACGCTCACACAAGAACATCCCCTTCCTGCTCAGCACGCGCGGCTATGGGCTGCTGCTGGATACCGGCGCGCGAATCACCTGGGATCTGGGCGCGACCTCGTGCCAGTCGTACACCATCGACTTAGAAGGCGAGGCGCTTGACGCCTACATCATTCACGGACCCACGCTGTCGGACATTCTGCAACGGTATACCTCCCTGACGGGCAGGGCGACGCTGCCCCCCAGGTGGACGTATGGCGTCTGGGTTTCATCGGGCGGCACCTACCGCACGCAGGCGGAAGTGGAGGCGCTGATCGCGGGATTGAAAACGCATGACTTCCCCGCCAGCGTCGTCCACCTCGATCCCTGGTGGATGAAGTGGCGTAACTACTGCGATTTCATCTGGAATCGCGAAGCTTTCCCGGATGTCGAAGGCTTCATCGACAGTCTACACGAGGCAGGGCTGAGGCTGTGCCTGTGGGAACATCCCTACATCTCCATCGAAAGCGAGCTGTTCGAGTACGGAAAAGCGCGCGGCTTTTTCCTGACACGCCCGGATGGTGAGGTCTACATCATCGATTACGGACTGTCGCTCGCGCCGCGCCCGGACGGCATCGTGCGTCATGCGACCCCCGAAACATCCTGGAATGCACGCGTCGCCATCATCGACCTGACGCATCCGGACGCTTATGCCTGGTTCCAGGACTTGCATCGCCCCATTCTGCGCATGGGAGTCGATGTCTTCAAGACCGATTTCGGCGAAGATGTGCCGCACGATGCGATCTTCCATAACGGCGAAAGCGGCGCGACCATGCACAACCTCTATCCTCTGCTCTACAACCGCTGCGTCACGGAAGTCACGCAGCAGGAGCGCGGCTATGGCGTGGTCTGGGCGCGTTCCGCGACGGCGGGAAGCCAGCGCTACCCCATTTACTGGTCGGGCGACCCGGCGGCGGACTTCGACAGTCTCGCCTGTACCATCCGCAGCGGATTGTGCGCCGGACTGTCCGGGCTTCCATTCTGGAGCAACGATATCGGCGCGTACCGGGGCATGCCCACGCCGCGTCTGTATGTGCGCTGGGCACAGTTCGGGCTGATGTGTTCGCACAGCCGGATGCATGGCGACAGTCCGCGCGAGCCGTGGCATTTCGGCGACGAAGCCAACGCCATCGTAAGGCGGTACGCCAGGCTGCGCAATCAGCTCTTCCCTTACCTCTACAGCACCTCCCATGAAGCGGTACGAACCGGGCTTCCCGTGATCCGCGCGCTGGCGCTTGCCTTCCCGGAGGACCCCGGCGGCTACCGCGAAGATCTGGAATACATGCTCGGTCCCTCGCTCCTGGTCGCGCCCGTTTATGATGACAGCGACCAGCGCCATGTCTATCTGCCGCCCGGCGAATGGGTCGATTACTGGAGCAACCGGCGCTATTCGGGTCCCGCGCAACTTCGCGTCGATGCACCGCTCGATACCCTGCCGCTCTTCGTCCGCGCCGGAGCGATTCTGCCGATGCAAGACGAGAACGACCGCATTTCGGAGACGCTGATCGACCCGCTCTTTTTGCAGATCTATCCTGCGGCGGACATGCGCTATACCTTCCTGGAAGACGAGGGGACGACCGAATTCAGCGGCGCGTTGAGCAAAGACTCGTTCACTTTTGGCTGGAACGGCAGTCCGGAACGCGCCTACATTCTACGCATCATCGGGCTGCCCGCTGGCGTGCGCAGCATCCTCTTGAAGACGGCGGATGGAAAGACAATATCAGTCACGGACTGGCAATCAGCAGACACCTCATCTCTGGAAATCCAACTGCCGCGCAGTGCGGACTCGCAGGTGATCATCGACTTCGCAGGTTCGTGAACGAGGATTCTGTGCCATCACAATGAAATGTGCACCCAAGCGCGGGTGAAAGGTCGAGTATGCAGTTCTACAGCTTTGATGCGCACGATCCCATCGTCGAAGTCGCGGGTTGGAAGTTGAGCTTCCAGGTGATCACATTCGAGAACACCTACGACATGGACCCCGACCGGATCACCCTTGAGCAGCACGGCAACCGCTGGCACCTGCGCTGCTCCGGGCTGCGCTGGGGTGGCGGGCAGGTGCAGGCGAAAGGCTCGCTCACAGCGATGCTCTCTGCCGAAGACAACGGCGGCTTGAGGATCAGCATCGAGGCGAGCGCTCCGGAGCCGATCACGACAGTCAAACTGTTGATCCGTGATCTGCCGCCGCTGCGCCCGCTCGACCTGCTCGATCAGCCGCGCAGCGTACCGGTCGATGGGCTGCTTGACCGCTACCCGAACGTCCTCCGCCTGCCCTTGTGGATGGTCGCTACAGACATCGGCATCCTCGGCTTCCGCTGCGAAGACGCGCAGTATCGCGCCAAACGCTTTTGCGCTTACGCCGAACGGATGGGCGCGCTGGCTGGGCGCAACGCCGTCGAGTGCCTGCATGACGAGGACGCGCGCTGCTTTGACAAGACGATCCGCGTGCCCGATTGGGTGCTCTCGCGCCAGACCGATCCCGACGGATTCCGCACGCAGCAGCTCGCGTTCAGCGAAGCGCACGCGGGACTGATCCCCTGGGAACAGCGCACGGATATGCCCAACTGGGCACGCGACCTGAAGCTGGTGCTGACCCTGCACGGGATGCACTGGTCGGGCTATATCTTCAACGATTACGCCGCCATGCTCAACACCATCCGCTACATCGCCGAACGCATCGACGGGCGGCATGTGCTGGCGTACCTGCCGGGTTGGGAGGGGCGCTACTACTGGCAATATGGCGATTTCCGCCCGGAACCGCGCATGGGCGGCGCGGACGGTTTTGCTCGGCTCTGTGACGAAGCGCGCGCGCTCGGCGTCCACGTCATGCCGATGTTCGGCGGCAACTGCGCCAACGCATGGATGCCGAACTTCCACAGCTTTGGTCCGCCGTCATATATGAAATCGGCGACGCGAAATGTCTTCCTCGGCAACCAGCCCGATTGGAACCTGAGCCGCGCGCACGACACCGGCTGGCAGGCTTGGCTGAACCCCGGCGCGCCCGCCTGGCAAACCGAGCTGACGCGGCAGATCACGACGCTGATGACGCAGTACAGCTTTGACGCCGTCTTTCTCGACACCGTCGAAGTCTGGACGAACGATCCGGACTTCAACATCCGTGAGGGGTATCACGAGCTGGTGGAGCGTCTGCGAGCCGGTCGCCCTGAACTGCTCGTGACAGGCGAAGACTGGTGGGATGGACTTCTGCCGATCTTTCCGATCTTTCAGCAAACGGCGAAGTGGCGGCAGGTGCCCGCGTGGGTTGGGCGCTATGCCCGGCTGATGGGACACATCTGCGACGGCGAAGCCAGCCGCGGCAGTACGGGAGTCTTCGAGTCCGGCTACGCGCCGTATGAACGCCTCCCAGACGAGCCGCATTACGTGCCGACCCTGGCGTTTGTCGATGGCACGCTGGCAGGCGCACGCGATGAGATTGACGCAGTTATCACACTGGCAAAGGCGCGCTCATGAGCGCACTCCTATGAAAGGACATAGAATGCTCGACAATATCATCCCGGCCGATGGCATGGTCATCACCGAAAGCACCCGCTTCGCACCTGGCATCTATCCGCTGAGCCAGGGGCTGACCATCGGCGCGGATAATGTCACGCTCGAAGGCGAGGGCGTGCTGCTCGTCAACCAGACGCGCGAAGGCGTAGGCATCCAGGCGCACGATCGGCAGAACATCGCCGTGCGTGGCATCTCGATTTCGGGCTTCTATCATGGCTTGCGTTTCGATGACTGCCGCGATGTCCAGGTCGACAACGTCCGCGTGCGTGACACCTACGAGATCGAAGGCATCGACACCTTCCTCTACCTCTGGCATCCGATTGAGCAGGTCTACAGCGGCGCGATCCTGCTCAATAACGTACAAGGCGGCGTGGTGCGCGATTGCGACTTCCAGCATCAGATGAACGGCATCCTGCTGTATCATAGCGGCGGCGTCACGGTCGAACGCTGCAATGCTTCGTTCAACATCTGCTGGGGCGTCTACCTGAACGGGTCGAGTGGCAACCGCATCCTCGATAACCGCCTTGACTTCTGCAACCGCGTCTTTCGCAGACCGGAAAGCGGCGCAATCCGCGTCGAAGCTGATGCCGCCGCGATCGTCCTGGTCGAAAGCTCGTGTCGCAACCACTTGCTGCGCAATGGCTGCCTGTGCGGCGGCGACGGCATATTCATCGCAGGCTACAACCACAAAGGCGGCAAAGCCACCTGTGACGACAATCTGATCGAAGATAACGACTGCCGATTAAGCACGAATAACGCCATCGAATCCACGTTTGCACGCGGCAATATCTTCCGCCGCAACGATTGCAGTCGATCCAACTACGGCTTCTGGATGGGCTACTCGTGGGATAATGTCATGGAGGACAACATTGTCGATTCGTGTCGCATGGTCGGCATCGCCATCGAACACGGACACAGCTTCATCATCCGCGGCAACCAGATCTCGAACAATCGCGAGGGTATCCGCCTGTTCACGCGTGGCGGTGAGACGCTCAAGCACTGGCCGGAATGGGCGGTCTCTTATGACTACACCCTGGAAAACAACTTGATCGAGTTCAACCGCATCGGTTTCAACGGCTATACGGGAGCGGAGATACCGGCGGAGAAGGTCAGCTACGATCTGCGTCTGCGCGGGAACACCTTTCGCAGCAACCTGACTGGACTGCGCTTCCACCGCGTTCGCCAGTCAGTCGTGAGCGACAACACCTTCGAGAATAACCAGCAGGCGGCTGTTTTCGTCCAACAGCCGGATGTGGAGATCGGCGAAAACCAATTCAGCGGCAGCGACGCCATCATCCACACCGACGCCTTAGGACACAGCACCGAAAGCTCAGGCTGGGTGTAACCCAGCATCTGTCTTGCAGACAACCCACACGCCCGATTGATGTCGTTTGACATTTGCCGATCCGGTCAGTTGTCCATATAGTGTCGTTAACGACTTTTACAAAGGTCTGGTCCAATTATGAGTTCAATGACTTCGCGCGAGCGCATGCTCACTGCCCTCAAAGGGGGCATCCCGGATCGCCTTCCTGTGACCACGCATCATGTGATGCTCTCGTTTCTCAACAAATACATGGATGGCATTTCATATCCCGAATTCTTTGATCGCTTTGGGATGGACGCCTACGTGTGGACGGTGCCCTACAAAGCGGATACCGCCAGAGGCGAATACTTCGACCCCAACCAGACCTTCATTCACCCGCTCGACCATACCCACCGCATCACCTCAGACAACTGGCGCATCGAAGCCGAGACGATCCCCCATCCCGAGTATCACACCGTTCGCTATACATTCGTCACGCCGGACGGCTCGCTTTCGATGCTGCTTCAGGGCAACCAGCACACCGATTGGGTGGTCGAACCACTGATCAAAGACAAGCGCGACATCGACCTGATCGCAAAGTGGGTCACCCATCCTACATGCGATGTCGAAGCGGTCAACCGCACGGCAGAGGCGTTCGGCGATCGCGGTCTGGTGCGCGGGCACATCTGCTACTTCGATATCTACGGGCAGCCGGGCTGCTGGCAGGACGCAGTCGAGCTGGTTGGTACTGAGCGTCTGATCCTAGAAACCTACGATGATCCGGAATGGGTGCATGAACTCATCAAGATCCTTCAGGAGCGCAAGAAGACCTTCATCCGTTCGCTCCAAGGCGCGCGTTATGACCTGCTGGAGCTGGGCGGTGGCGCGGCGTCATCGACGGTCATCTCGCCCAAAATCTTTGACCAATTCGTCGCCCCGTATGACAGCGAGTTGATCGCGCTCGCCCATGAAGCCGGGCAGCGCATCGTCTACCACACCTGCGGCGGCATGATGCCCCTGCTGGAACGCATCGCCGATATGAAGCCGGACGCGATGGAGACATTCACCCCGCCAGACATGGGCGGCGATGTGCGACTCGCGGAAGCCAAGCAGCGCATCGGCGACCGCGTCTGCATGATCGGCGGCTTTGACCAGTTCCACAATTTCGTCGATTGCACGCCGGAAGAGACACGCGCCGAGGTGCGTCGCTGCTTTGAGGCAGCCGGCGCAAACGGAGGCTACATCCTGTGCCCTTCCGACCACTTCTTTGAGGCAGATCTGTCGCTGCTGGATGCGTTCGCCGACGAAGCGCGGCGGTGTACCTATGGCTGAAGTCATCGAAATTGGCGTCCCTATCGAAGAAATCGCGGCGCGGCGCGAGCGCGTCCAGCGCACCAAGCGCTTTGAGACGACCGACCGCATCCCGGTCATCCCCGCCATCGCCCATCGCTTTCTCGTGCCACAGGTCGGCGTCAGCTTCCGTGATTACTACAGCGACCCAGAGACGATGCTGCGCACACAGATCCTGGCGCAAAAGTGGCTGATGGAGAATGTGCGCACCGACGCCTACAGCATCACGGGGGCGTGGGTTGGCGCGTGGACGGACTTCCAGAACACATTTGAATCCGGCAGCCTGGGCTGCGAGATCGTCTTTCAGGATGACGACATTCCCTGGGTCGGACCCGGCTGGGTCAAGACTGACGATGACCTCAAGCGGCTGGAGGCGATGGATTTCGTGCATGGCGGGATCAACGCCCGCCAGATCGAGTACCGTCGCGCGATGATGAATGTGGCGGAAAAATACCCGGTGCGCTTTCAGGGCGGCGAGATCTTTTATCCCGGCGCGAACCCCGCCCTCACGCATACCTCGGACGGACCGTTCGGCGTCGCCGGGGATGTGATGGGACAGGTCGATCTGTTTCTCGGCGTTTACGAGCGCCCGGACTTCGTGCGCGAACTTCTGCGCATCGTCACCGACAAGCTAATCGAGTGGTTGGATTTCTGCTGGGAAGAAGAACAACTCCCCACGCCGAAAGACTTCGCGTGGACGGATGACCTCGCCGTTTCGCTTTCCGCGCAGACCTATCGCGATCTGGTGCTGCCTTACGAGAAGCGCCTGCGCTTCAATTTCGACGGCTACGTCAGTATGCATATGTGCGGCAAGACCGATCACATGCTTGAGATCTTCGCCGACGACCTGAAGATCAACGAGCTGCAGGGCTTTGGCTACCAGGTTAATCTGGACAGGATCGCGTCAGCATTGGGCGGGCGCGTGGTGTTGATCGGCAACGTCAACCCGATGCTGATCCACGACGGTACGCCGGAAGAAGTGCGCGAAGCCGTGCGCCAGATCATCGCCAAGCTTGGGCACTATCGCGGGCTGATCATTCAGGATGGCAACAACATTCCGCCAGGCTCACCGCTGGAGAACATCAACGCCATGATGGAAGCGGCGGAGATGTATGGGAAGTACGAATAGCATGGATGCGGCATCGAAAATCGAGCGCAGTAAGGCATTCCTCGAACGCTTGTGGGCGCTGGAGAATGACGAGCGCCCCGGCTTCATGATCGGCTACGTCGGACCGCGTGTGAAGAACGGCAAACCGATACCGAGCGCGCTGTTCTCGACCGAAGGATCGGATACCGTCCGTGACCGCCTGCAAGACCCTGCGAAGTTCCTCAAAGCGCAGCTCACCGAGATCGACGCGCAGTTGGAGCTGGAGGGCGATTTCGTCCCATCGCTCTGCCCGACGCTTGGGCTGGTGGGCATTCCATCGGCGTTTGGCTGCGAGGTCGTGTGGTGGGAGAACGACCTGCCCGCCATCCGCCCCGTCATCCAGGACGACGCGCAGGCGGTGTACGCACTGCCCACGCCGACCGTCCGCGATGGCGAGCTGGGGCGGATGCTCGATTACACACGGTACTTCATCGAGCAAACGGGCGGTCGTTACCCGCTGCGGATGAGCGACATCCAGGGACCTCTGGACAGCGGTGCCCTGATCATGGGGCACAACAACTTCCTCATGGCGATGTACACCGAACCGGACGCGGTACATCACCTGCTCCAGATGGTCACCGATTTGACGATCGCCTTTGTGCAGGCACAGCGCGACCTGGCACGAAGCCTTGGCTGCGAGTACGTGCCGAGCATGTTCCAGCCCTGGATGCCGGATGGTCTCGGCGTCTCGATCTCCAACGACGAGTGCGTCATGGTCTCCGCAGCGATGCATGACGAGTTCCAGGTGCCGTATCTCAATCAGCTCTCGGAGGCGTTCGGCGGCGTCTATTTGCATTCGTGCGGCAAATGGACGCACCAGTTCCCCAGCCTCGCCAAGATCCACAACCTGCGCGGTCACGAGTTCGGCGCGAGTGAAGCCACTTTCGAGCCGGTGCTGGAACACTTTGGCGGCAAAATCGCGCTCGCCTGCCGCGTCGGGCTGCACCGCGATCTCAAGTTCGCGGGCATGGCGGATTACGTGCGGCGCGTCAAAGCGGCGAGCAAGACCTATCGCGGGCTTTTCATCAATGTCGATATCACTAACGGACTGATCGACGACGATTGGCACGAGACTGATCTGCACGAGATCTATCGTCTGTTCGACCCAGTGTGAAGGGCGTTTTCGCCCTCAACCCAGCGGATGAAGCCGCAGCGTATAGACCTCGCCCGGACGTACCGTCACCGCGATCTGCCCGCCTTCGACGGGCAGCGTTTCCAGCACCGTCTCGTCAAGCCGAACGTGCTCTGCACGTGCCAGCGGCAGCCCGCAGCCGATCATCCCGCTGACGACTTCCGCCATCGGATTGTAGACGCGCGCGATCAACGTGTCGCCACTGCGGTAAAGTGCCGTCAGGATCAGTCCGGAGGCGCTGACATCCAATACGCTCAACGCCGAAGGCAAGTGACCACCGCGCTGCCACGGCTTCTTGCGCACCAGCGCCGGGTTATCGCGCGTGATGTTCATCTCGCTCAGTTCCAGCCCGGGATGCGTATCGGCGCGACGTGCCATAATCGGCGCGTTGTAGTTGTGCGCCGTCTGGTAGACCTGCTGCCAATCGCCCGCGTGCGGCAGGATCGCATACTCGTAGGAGTACTCGCCCAGGCACTGCGCGCCCGGCGTCGGCACGAGCGGTCCCGCCGCGATGCGCCGCACCCACAAATCGTCGCGAGAGAGCCAGCCAACGCTGCGCAGCAGCGTGAGCGCGATCGTGCCATCCTCGTAGACCTCGACAGACGGAAGCCCGCGATTGAGCACCGCCAGCCCACGCCCGCCATCGCTGAGATCGGTGAAAGCGCGCTGATGCATCAGCGGTGTCGGATCTTCCACCCAACCCGTCGAGTCGGGCAGCTTCAGGTCGCGCGCGGCGACCATAAACGACTCATCCACATGCGCCTGCACCGCGCGTATGCCGCTGGGGAACCGCGCCATCAGCTTGTGATCGTGCGCGTGATTGACGATGTGCGTGGTGATGTAGACACCCGGCTGCCCGGCGTACAGGTGAACATCCATCGTCACGGGCATTTCGACCCGCTCGGCGCTGCGCTGCCTGCGGTCGTCGCTCAGGCACGCGGGTAGATGCAGCGTTCGGCGGATGCGGAAGGCAGCTCGGCACGGACCAGATTCGGTGAGCGTGACCTCGGCGGGCTGCCCGGCGGTCGTGAACGGTAAATCGCCTTTGACGGGGCAGGACGTATATTCATCACCCGCGTCTGCCACATCTTCCAGATGCCCCAGGCTGTCATAGGTATGCCCCGTCGCCTTATCCAGGATCGTCAGCCCGCCGTCAACGTCGATACGCAGCTTGAGATAGGCATTCTCTGCGCCGCGCTCGGTCAAAACGAGGTCGGTCGTCTGCGAGGCAGTTGCGCCGGGCTGGATGTAGAGCGACGTATAGCCACACGACGGTGCCTGCACAGGTATCAGCATCTTCATGCGGCGCTTGCGGTTTGGCTTCAACACCTCCATCCAGAAGATCTGCTCATCGGCGATGACCTGATGCGGCACGACTTCGCCCACCGCATTGACGACCTTGAACGAGTCGGCGGTCGTATCGTCGGACTCGAAATCGATCTCGGCGTCTATGACTTCCTCACGTCCCCAGCCAAGCGGGTTGTAGGCGATGACCGGGATGCCAGGATGCGCGCTGAAATCGACCTGGATCGCGAGACGGCGCAGGCTGTCGCGCACCAGCGACTCGCCGATCTGGCGCGACTGGCTGAAGCGGTAATCCATCTCGTGGTGGACTTCGTCGATGCCGCTTCCGTAGATGTCGTCATGCGGATGGTTGAGCAGCAGCCAGTGCCATGCCAGATCGACCAAATCGGGCACCCCTGGCGGCACCTCCGCGCCCGCGAGCCATGAGAAGGCGGTCAGCGGCTCGACATAACGTTCAAGCAGCACCTCACCTTTGTGATTCTCCTGCTTCAGATGGATACGGGTGGAATAGACACCCTGCAAAATCTCCGAGTAGCGCCCCCAGCGGAATTCGCCGCTGAAATCGGGCAGCGGCTTGTCGGTCGAGCGCACCTGCGCCAGATGATCGGCAAGCGTCCCCTGGCGGATTTGGGCAGTGCTCAGATGTTCGTTCGCACGCTGGATGATCATCGGGATGCGTGGTTCCGCTTCGGCGTGGTCGATGCCGTTCATCAGCAGCAGCGCGTCGGTATTCGCCATCGGCGTCAGCTTGTTGATCGCGCGGTCGATCTTGTCCAACGCCAGCTCGACATCGAATTCCATCTGCGAGACATCGCCCCAGTGGATGCCATAGCCGAGGTTGGTGACATTGTGATAGCCCCAGGGCATCAGGATAGTCATGACCACGGAACCATCCGGCGCATGCCACATGAACTCGCTGCCCAACGCATCGCCTGCCGCGCCCATGCCGCGCCAGAAGAAGGCATTATCGATGCCGAAGCCGCGCAGGATTTGCGGAAGCTGTGCAATATGCCCAAATCCATCGGGCACATAGCCAATCTTGACCACACCCCCATACTCTTCGCCCATGCGATGTCCCAGGCGCAGATTGCGGATCAGCGCTTCCGGGCTGACCAGGAATTCATCCGCCAGCACGAACCACGGACCCACCTGGATGCGACCGGAGCGGCAGTGCCTGCGCAGGTCTGCGGCACGGCTGGGACGCACCTCCAGATAATCTTCGAGGACGCTCATCTGCCCATCGAGCATAAAGCAGCGAAAATGCGGTTCAGCATCGAGCATGTCGAGCAGCTTGTCTACCAACTGTACCAATCGAATGCGAAATTCCTGAAAGGTACAGTACCATGCACGATCCCAGTGGGTATGACTGACCAGTGTGGCTTGAAAACGTGCCATAGAAACGACCTCTTCTGTTTGACAAAGGAGAGTATTGACTATATATTTTACAGAGAATGTTTAGACCAATATCATGATAGCATGTCACATTAATTTTCCCAACGATACTAGATGAAAGGATTCCTTATGCGCAAAGGTACTCTCTCTAAAGCGGTTCAAAGTGGAATTTCACGACGCACCTTTCTCAAGGGTACCGCCGGCAGCATCGCTGCTGCGCTGGCAGCCACCGGTCCGAGCAAGTTACTGGCGCAAGGGATCTTCGCGCCCAAGCTCATTCGTCAGAACAACACCATCGTCTTCGCTATTCAGGAATTCGCGCATCCGGCGATCCAGAGCGTGCTCCCCCAGTTCGAAGAAGACACCGGACTGACCGTCCAGCTCGAAGGCGGACCCGTCAGCGGCAACGATATGCTGACTCGCTACAGCCCGGCATTTGCCTCCGGCACCAGCCCGGTTGACCTGTTCAGCGATGCCGACGACAGCTCGCCGACATTCATGCGCGCGGGTTGGGTCATGCCGCTGGACGAGATTATCCCCCAGGAAACGTGGGATGATTTCCCCCCCAGTATGCAGGATCACATTCGCGGATTCCTCAGCATCGACGATGTCCCCTATCGTATACCGCACGAATTCGCAGTCGGCTACTTCTTCAGCCGCCAGGACTGGCTGGAAGAACGTGGACTCGCCGCCCCGACCACCTGGGAAGAACTGGTCGAGGTCGGCAAGGAAGTCTCGGACCCGGATAACGGCGTCTGGGCGACCACCGACGGACTGATCAAGCCAGCGCTGCTGTACGTTTACGTCGCCTATCTGGCGGCACAGGCGGGCGGCAAAGTCTTCGACTTCGACGATGGCACGGCGGAAGCGCTCCAGTTCCTCTATGACATGATCCACACCCACAGGATCTTCCCGGAAGAGGCACTCAACCAGGATTACACGGCGCAGAACGAACTCTACATGGGTGACAAGGTCTGGTTCATGCGTCAGTGGCCGTTCTTCCAGGGCGTCGCCGAGGGCAATACCGAGTGGTACGCGCCGGAAAAGCTGGTCATCAGCCTGCCACCAGCGGGTCCTGCGGGCAGCAAGAGTTGGATCGGCGGTTGGGGCTACTCGATCCCGACGTATGCACCGAACCCCGATGGTGCAAAGGCGCTCATCAGCTATCTGACGTCGAAGGAAGTCGCGCCAGAGCTGGCAAAGCAGCAGGGCTTCCTGCTCACGCCGCGTAACTCGATCCTGGAAGCGATGTCGGATACCGACGATGAACTGATCGCTGCTATGGGACTGTACGCCCAGAACGATGTGTTCGCGCCGCGTGCCTTCCACCCGCGTGTTGCAGAAGCGCAGACGGTCGTGGACGACATGGCATCCCTCTTCCTGACCAACCAGTCCAGCCTCTCTGAGGTGCTGGAACAGGGCAAGCAGTTGATTGCCGCTCTCGATCAGTAAGGTCTATCTCAAATCCCCCCTGCCGCTTGGCAAGGGGGATTCTATGTTCGAAAAATAGAGACGAAACTATCCTTGATATGACATTACGATCTCCTGCGAATCGTCGGCATGGCTTGTTTGCCCAGTTGACGCTGCAGCAGCGCTTTTATGTCGTCGCGATTGTGCTGCTGCTTCCGGCGGTCATGCTGCGCACCTTCACAGCGTTCTACCCCTTCCTTCAGACGGCATACCTCAGCTTTCACCGCTATAACCCGGCATTCGATCATAATGGACCGGTTTTCGTCGGCTTGGGCAACTTCCAGCGCATGGGTGCTGACCCGGTTGTGCAGGCGAGCATCAGCTTCACCATCCTGTTCGTCGTCGGCGCGACCTTTGCCCAACTCACGTTGGGGCTTGCGGTGGCGCATCTGCTCAATGCATCGTTTCGTCTGCGCTTCCTATCGCGCGCGCTGGTGCTCATTCCGTGGGCTGTCCCGATGGCAGTCGCAGCCCTCGGCTTCCGCTGGATGTTCGACGATCAGTTCGGCATCATCCCCGATCTTTTGCGCACGCTGGCGGGCATCGAAATGCGCTGGCTGATCGACCCGAACAACGCCAAGCTGGCGGTCATCGCGGTCGCCATCTGGAAGAGTACTCCCTTTGTGGCGCTGGTGCTGCTGGCGGGACTGCAAGGCATTGGACGCGATCTGTACGAAGCAGCGCGCGTCGATGGCGCGAATGCCTGGACGAGCCTGTTCTATATCACCATCCCCATGCTGCTGCCCATCCTGATCACGACAGGCATGTTTATGATCGTCTGGCAGCTCGCCGTGTTTGACCTGCCCTTCCTGATGACGGGCGGCGGACCTGGCTTCTCGACGACAGTCATCGCGCAGAAGATCTACCTGGAAAGCAACTCGCTCAACTATGGCTACGCAGCATCCATCAGTATGGTGCTGGTCGGCATCGTCGCTGTCGTCGGCGTGATTGGTTTAACCCTGTTTCGCCGCTTTGACGTGTCGATTTGAGGGGGGTGTAAACATGTCACAACAAGCAGTCCTGCACCCACAGGCACCCATCCACGAGCGACCGGGATACCGCGCGGCGCTGCTCGCCCGCTATGGCGAAAGCGTGCTGATTTACGCAGCCTTCGCCATCTTCGTAATTGTGATCGGGCTCCCATTCTATTTCATCTTCTCCTCGTCAATCACGCCGTCGACAGAACTGTTCAATGTGCCGCCCACCTATTGGCCAAGCGTACCGACGCTGGACAATTATTTGCGCATGAGCCAGTCGATTCCGTTCCTGACGTATTTCCGCAATTCGCTGATCTTCGGCATCGGCTCTTCAGCAGTCTCCGTGATCGCGGCGGGGATGGCGGCGTATGCGTTGGCGCGCATCCGCTTCCCTGGCAGCAACGCGATCTACCTGGCGCTGATCCTGTCGGTGGCGCTGCCGCAGATCGCCGTGTTGGTGCCGATGTTCCAGACGTTCAACACCTTCCGGCTGGTCAATACGCATCACGGACTGATCATCATGATGAGCAGCCTGATGCTGCCCTTCACGATCATCACGCTGGTATCCTTTATCAAACAGGTCCCGGCGGAGATCGAAGAAGCGGCATACATCGACGGCGCGAACACTGTACAGATCATCACGCGCGTGGTGCTGCCGCTGATTCGCCCAGCGCTGTTCACCATGTTCCTGATAAACTTCATCATCAGTTGGAACGAGCTGCTCTACCCGCTGGTGTTTGCCCATACTGTCGATACCAAGACGCTGAGTGTCGGGCTGACAGAGCTGACAGACCCCGGCTCCACATACACCAAGCCGTGGGATATGATGAGCGCCCTCAGTGTATTTATGATTATCCCTGTACTGTTGATCATTCTGTTCGGTCAGCGAATGATCATCTCAGGATTGGCGCGCGGAGCGCTGAAGTAAGACGGCAACTCATGTAACGAGGGAGAGAGCCATGAGCGCGAAAACTCACATCACGATTGAGCAGAACACCGACGTCCTGAAGCGTTACGCCTTCCTGGAGAAAGCGTGTATGCGGACGCTTGCCGGGTGGCTGCCGGGCGTGCCTGAGTGGGAAGCGAAGAACGAGATCGGGCTGCACATCTGGGAGAGCGGCGACGCGGCAGATCTGATTTTCCAGCGGCTGCGCGAGCTGCGCTGCTACCAGCCGGAACGCGGCATCGGCGAGCTGTTGCCCCGGCTGGCAGCGGCGCTCGACCGCGCGCAGAACAGCGCCGAGGTGATCGCGACAATCTATCTGGTGATCAAGAAAGCGCTGCTGGAAGCCTACCGCAGTCATCCCAGCGTGACCTGGAGTGACTTCGACCGCCCGACCGTGCAGATCACCGAGAAGCTGCTGCCCGCGCTGGAACGTCAGGTTGCCTGGGCGGAAAAATTCTTCACAGAGATCGATGCGCGCTATCCCGGCTGGGAGACGTGGCGCGATTATGTCGCCGGGCTGCTGGCGGCGGATGGTGGTGTGACCGGCATGGAAGCGAAGGCTGCCGAACCGCATGAGCCTGATAATCACCCGCTGCTGCTGCCGTGGATGAACTGCCAGCGGATGAAGGACTGGCCGATCTTCGACCCTTCAGTCGATTTCGAACCGGATCGCAAGGCGGAGCCGGAAGCGCATCGTCTGTGGCGCTTCAAGCACTATCTGAACGAGATGACTGCGGCGGAGACTCTCGGCTCTATCCTGTGGATGACGCCGGAAATGACGTGGGAGTACCAGTACAATGTCTCACGCCACTTGTGGGATGAGATTCGCCACAGCCAGCTCGGAATGGTGCGCATCGGGCAGTTGGGCTTGCAGCCTGCGGATGTACCACAGGTCGTACAAATCTATGATGTGATGATGAAACTGCCCGCCGTTGAGCAGTACGCGCTGCTGACGACGGTAATCGAACCGAATGGGATGCCGGAAAAGTCGGCAAATCGCGAACACTGGGAAGAAATCCACGACGAGATCTCGGCGGCGGCGGTCAGCTATGACTGGAGCGATGAGAACTTTCATATCCGCTGGGGAAAGAAATGGACGCCCGTACTGCTGGAAGCCTACGGCTACCCGGAGACTCCGGCGCAGATTGCAGAGCGGATGGAAGCGTGGCTGCTGGAAAACACTCCGGTCAGAATGCAGCAAAAGATGGCGATCGAGGCGCACGAGCATTAGGGTTCGCATGGCTTTCAAGAGTCTCGGATTCAGAGCGCAGGTTGCCACCCATTGGGAATGCAGCCTGCTCTGTCGAATCATTTGACAAAGCGGTCTGCATCGTGTTATGTTAACAGGTCTAGACCTTTTTGAGTTGCATTGTACATGTGGACTTCTATGCCTGTCATGCTCGACCGCAGCCCCGACGCACCCCATCTGCATATCCAGGTCGCCGCAATTCTCAAGAAGCGCATCCACAACGGCGACTGGCGCAACGGCAGCAACATTCCCCCGGAAAAAGTCCTCTGCGCGGAATTCGATGTCGCGCGCGGCACGGTGCGCCAGGCGCTGGCTACTCTGGAAGCCGAAGGCTACCTGAGCCGCGAGCAAGGACGTGGCACATTCGTTCAGTGGAGCGAGTACAGCGCCACAAGCAATCGTTCGCAGCGACTGGCATTCATCGTGCCCTACGTGCGCGATTCTTCCGTGCCTGCGATCCTGGTCGGCTTTCAACAGGTGGCTGAACAGGCGAATTACTCGGTCATCTTCAATCACGTCAACAATGATCTGCAACAGCAGGAGCGCGTCATCCTCAAGTTGATCGACGAAAACGTCGCGGGCTTCGCGCTCTATCCCATCAATTCCGAACATATCGCGCTGATCGAAGAGTTGAATAACGCCCGCTTTCCAATTGTGCTGATCGACCGTTATCTGCGCACGATCTCGACCGACTACGTCATGACCGATCATTTCGGCGGTGCCATTCGCGCCACGCACGCGCTCTTCAATCTGGGGCACAGACGTGTCGGCTTCGTGACCTGGCTTTCGCCCTCGATCAGCATGGAGCACCGCTATCTGGGCTACTGCCAGGCGCTGACGGAACGCGGCATGATGCTGGATGAACGGTTGGTCTGCCGGGTCGAAGGCGGATACCCGCTGATCGACCATACGCAGCTCCACGAATTCATCACCGGCACCGACCGCCCCACGGCTGTCTTCGCCGCCAATGACCAGATCGCCATCGCGCTTTACCGGGCGGCGGCGAGCCTGGGAATATCCATTCCCGATCATCTCTCTGTGGTGGGCTTCGATGATCTGGACGTCTCCGCCCATCTCGATCCGCCGCTGACGACAATGGCGCAGCCCTTTCATGAGATCGGCGAGGTGGCTGCGGAACTTCTGCTGCGTCGCATTAATGGCAAGCGAGAGCGCTTTGACCAGATCATACTCGCGCCGACGCTCATCGTCCGCCAATCCTGCCAGGCACTCCAGACGCAGGATGCGACGGTCGGGTCATTCGCGCTTTGAAGTAGCGGCGGTTCTTGTTGGGTTGCATCGCGTGAGGAAAAATGATGTCCCTGATTGAAGAAATCCGAGAAGCAGTGATCGAGGGTCAGGCGAATGTGGTGGTCGAAAAAGTCAAGCAGGCGCTTGAAGCTGGCGAATCCGCAGATACCATCCTCAACCAGGGCTTGATCAGCGGGATGAAGCGCATCGGCGAACTCTTCGAGGAAGGGATCGCCTTCGTCCCGGAAATGCTGATCGCCGCCCGCGCGATGGATAAAGCCCTGGTGGTGCTCAAGCCGTACCTGACTGCCGAAGGCGTCCAGCCGATCGCCAAAGTCGCCATCGGCACCGTCAAAGGCGACCTGCATGACATTGGCAAGAAGCTGGTATCGATGATGCTGGAAGGCTTCGGTTTCGAAATTATGGATCTCGGTATTGATGTCCCGCCGGAAAAGTTCGTCGATGCCATCCGCAACGGCGCGCAGGTCATCGCACTTTCCGCCCTGCTGACGACGACGATGCCCGCCATGAAGAGTGTGATTGACGCCATCCAGCAGGCTGGACTGCGCGATCAGATCCGCATCGTCATCGGCGGCGCACCCGTCACCCAGGAGTACGCAGACAAGATCGGCGCGGATGGCTACGCGGCAGATGCGACCAGCGCCGTGCGCAAAGTGCGGGAACTGATCGGCGCGTAGGAGTCGAATCGCAGCGCATAAGTAGGCAAGTTGTGGGGGTTACTTAGCGCATCTAAGCGAGAAACGGCGCTTCAGGGGCTGCTGTGCCGGCTACTTAGGCCATCCGAGCCAGATTCTCCGCTCAGGCAGCCCATTGGTAGTCATGGTGCAAACCACCGAGAATCGGGATACGCCTGAGTTGAGATAGCGGCGGGATGATCGAGGGCGGTGCACTGGCAGGGATCGGGACTTGACCGTTGATGCCCTGATGCGGACGCGCGTGATTGAAGTAACGAACGTACGCGGCGACCTTGCGTCGCAGATGGCGTTCACTCACGATCACGATGTGATCCAGCAGTTCTCGCCTGACGCTGCCAATGAAGCGCTCGCACACTGCATTCGCTTTGGGCACTCCAAACGGTGTCTGGATCACCTCGATGCCGGTTCCGGCTGCCACACGTTCGAAGCGGTCGCCATACTTGCCATCATTGTCGCGGATGAGAAAACGCGGTCCTTCACCAAACGGCGTGGCTTCGCGAAGCTGCTGGGACTATCCACGCATCACTCGGTGAGCGTGTGACCCCGAAATGCGCCACGCGGCGTGATCCCAGCTCCACCACAAAGAAGACAAAAATCGCGCCGAAGAACAAGTCATAGGTCTGCACAAAGTCGCAGAACCAGATCTCATCGCTGGTGCCATTTCAGCAAGTGCAATGCGTCCTTCCAGCCGCGCAGCTGGCTCGCCAACACCACCAGTATGCGGCGATCCCGCTGGGTGATCGCTGGACGTTCCGGGCTCTGACGCTTCAACACAATCACCTGCTGGCGCAGAAACGCATTTTCTGCAATCAGCTCTTGCTTGGTGCGTAACAAGTCGGTGACTATACCTGTCACTTGGCGATCCGGTGCTGGTTTGCTCCATTCTTTCAGCTTGGTTTCGACCTGAAGAAGTCCGCGCGCGACCAAGCGTTTGCCGGCGGTCCAAAGCTGACGCCAGTTCATTGGAATTGTCCTTATTGTTGCGTTTCGGAGGAATTCAGAGGGCGTTTCAGACGAAGATTATACCTGATGTGTGCCAGGAATCATGCCGGATGAGCGAAGTAGCCGGCACAGCGCCCATCTTGCGCAGCACGCCGCTTAAGCCGAGCGCGATATTGGCGGCGGATGTCGTCTTGCCGCACCCACCCTTGTTGTTGGTAAGGACAAAAACACGTGTCATGATCTCCCTCCATATACGCTTGTGCGCAGACTGAGTAGGAGATCAGGAGGGTAGGTTAGTCGGAGCCGAACACGAGCTGGTGAAGCAGCTCGCGTGCGGGAAAGCTCGTGCGCTCGAAGTAGTCGATCAGGGCGTCAGCTGCCTCTGCCAACACCGCCTCATGTTCACTTTGGGTGTCTTGAGGGTCAAAGTTAACGCAAGTGAACAAAAAATTCGAACATTGACCAGCCATGCGGTTGGTTTTTCTGTTTCCTATACGTCTTCGCGCACACTCGAAAAGCTTCAATATTTTCGCAAGACCTCACGTGCCAATTTCGGTTTAAATTCCGGACTATGGCTGTTTCTCATCGTGCTTCCCAATCCACTGATCATCGTGCTACTTTACTGTCCAGTTTTTAGGCACATCATGCTGCCTCTCAAATAGGAAACAAGAGCACCCTTCTGCTCGATATCAATAGTATTGAATGGCACGGCTAGACCTCGTTCGGAAGGCTATGACCTGCGAGACCGGCAAGTAAATTCTCGGCTGCCATAGCTGCCATTTTGTCGCGCGTGCGATGGCTGGCGCTGCCAATATGTGGAACGACAATGACATTTGGCAGGGTAAGAAGTGGATCGTTCAGTGGAATCGGCTCGGGATCTGTTACATCCAGCGCTGCGCCGCCGATGTCTCGATTTTTGACAGCGTCGTATAGTGCCATTTGATCAACAATGGCGCCGCGGGCGGTGTTGATCAAGATCGCACTTTTCTTCATAAGTGCGAGCCGATCTCTGTCAATCATGTGGCGGGTATCAGGCTTAAGCGGCACATGTATTGACAAGTAGTCAGCTTCGCGGAGTACCTGTTCTAACGAAACCAATGTAACACCAAGTGCAGCCGCTTCCTCCGCTGGGCAACTTGGGCTGTGTGCCACAAGTCGCATCTCAAACCCGCGGGCGCGGCGTGCAACAGCGCGTCCGATCCTTCCTAGTCCAATGAGACCAAGTGTGGCACCAGACAGGTCACCGCCGAGCAACCCCATCGGTTCCCAAGTGCGCCAGTGCCCCGACTGAATGTATTCGACACCCTCGACGATGCGTCGCGCCGCCGCCAGCAAAAGCGCCATCGCGATGTCGGCGGTTGCGTCTGTAAGAACGCCAGGTGTGTTTCCTACTTTAATCCCTCGCCGATGGGCTGCAACCACGTCAATGTTGTCGACACCAACCGACATTTGACTGATAACTTTTAGTGAGTCCCCAGCGGCATCCATAAGTTCGTCGTCAATTTGATCGTTTAGAGTCGATAAGATGCCTTCGACTCCAAAAACCCTCGACTTGAGTACGTCGTAGGGTGGCGGCAGTGCATCCTGCCATACATCGACATCACATGCTGCACGCACTCTACCGAGACCGGCTTCGGGAATAATGCGACTTACAAAGACCTTGGCGCGCCGCGTCATAGTTTTCCCTTCACAATGCTTCAACGTTCGCTGTCGCTCGGCTGAAAAGGCAGTGCCATCTTCGCAGTCAGACCGCCATCGAAATACAGGACATGCCCGGTCATGAACTCGGCGGCATCCGACAACATGAATGCCGCTATATGGCCGCAGTCGCTTGGCAGCCCGATACGTCCCCACGGCACCAGACTATCGCCGAACGCGCGATTGTATTCCGGGATGGACTTGAAATAGCTTTCGACCTCGATTGAACCGGGAGCAAGCACATTCGCGCGGATGTGCAGCGGGCACAATTCGATTGCCAGTTCGCGGGTGAATGCATTGATTGCCCCTTTTGTGCCCGCGTAGACTGAATGCCCCGCGCAGCCCACGAAACCATGCACCGACGATACATTGACGATGCTGCCCCCAGCCCAGGGATTGTCCGGAAACTGCGCGCACAGGGCTTGACCACGCTGTACCATATAACGCACCGCCTGCTGCGAGCAAAAGAATTCACCGCGAATGTTCAAGTTATATATCCGGTTGAAATGTTCTTCGGTCACATCGAGGAAACCCATCGTCAGTGTCAGCCCCGCATTGTTGACCAGCCCGTCCAGCCCGCCGAGAAAGGCAGCCGCTTCATCAACCAGGCGAATGCATTCGGCAACCTTGCTCAGGTCGGCGCCGATCGCCAACGCTCGGCGTCCCATCCCACGAATTTCTTCCGCCGCTTCTTGTGCACCCTGAGCGCTGTGCGCATAGCTCAGCACGACATCCGCGCCCAGTCGTGCCGCTTCAAGCGCGATACCCTGCCCGATTCCCGTTCCCGCGCCGGTCACCAGAATCAGTTTCCCTTCAAGGCTGTATCTGTTGTTCACCTCGTGCGCCCTTTCACGGTCTATGCTGTCAACTCCGATGCGCTCGCGTGTGCCGCCTGTGTGATCTGCGACCGCGCTCTTGTCGCCGCCAGCATAACCCGATGTTCGTCTGCATCCAACCGCAAAAACTCGTCAGCCACCTTACCCTCGGCAAGGACGACGAAACGATCACACATCGCCAGCAGTTCGGGCAGTTCGGACGAAATCATGATGATCGAAATACCCTGCGCCACCAGGTCGAGCATCAGCTTATAAATCTCATTCTTTGCCCCAATATCGATCCCTTTGGTCGGCTCGTCCAGAAACAGGATCTGTGGGTTGTCCATCAGGACTTTTGCCAGGATGACTTTTTGCTGGTTGCCGCCACTCAGACTCACAACCATCTGCTCGATCGACTGCGCCTTGATGTTGAAACGGGCAACCGCTTCAGTTGCGAGGCGGCGTTCAGCCGACACATCCATCAAGCCTCGCCGGGTTACCTGTGGCAGGCTATGGAGCGTCGTGTTCGGGCGAATTTCCAGGTTGGGAAGAAACCCGTCACGTTTTCGATCCTCTGTGACCAGCGCAATCCCGGCGCGCTTGGCATCTGCCGGACTCCTAATAGAGACGGACTGACCGAAAACGCTGATCGTGCCCGAATAAGCGGTGCGCCCAATGATTGCGTTGACAGTTTCGCTGCGCCCAGAGCCAACCAAACCCGCCAAACCGAGAATCTCGCCACGTCTCAGCGAAAAACTCACGTCCTCGACAATGTTGCGATTCGCGATTGTCGGATGTGGCACGGTGAGGTGTGCCACGCGCAGCACTTCGTCTGCGCCGATGGGCGAATGGCGGGTCGGGTAGAGATTTTCGATTCGTCGCCCGACCATCGCCGCGATGATAAGCGCCTGGTCATATTCGCTGCGGTCGAACTCTCCTGCCACCTCGCCATCGCGCAGCACGGTTGTGCGATCGGTCAGTTCAAAAATCTCCGTCAACTTGTGGGTGATAAAAACGGTGGTGACGCCTTTCTGGCGCAGCACATTCAGACTGGCAAATAAACGCTCGATTTCGTCTATAGCCAGTGAAGAAGTGGGTTCATCCAAAATCAAAACGCTCGGCTTTCGATACAGTGCGCGTGCGATCATTACCAACTGCTTCTGCGCAGTCGTGAGTCGGCTGACCGAGATAGCAGGGTCGAGCGTGATATCGTATTCTTCCAGAAAGTTTCTGACGGTGTGTCGAATAGCCGACTGGCTGACCAGCAAGCCGCCAGGCTGAAGCCATTTGCCGACAACCACGTTTTCGGCGACCGTCAACTGGTCGATCACACTCGTTTCCTGGGGCACGATGCCGATGCCTTGCTCCAGCGCATCTGCCGCGGTGTGCAAATGGAGTGTCTTTCCGTGCAGGCGGATTGCGCCTTCGTACGTCCCGGCGGGGTATGTGCCCGAAAGAATCTTCATCAGGGTCGATTTCCCCGCCCCATTTTCGCCCACCAGCCCGTGAATCGTGCCCGCCTGAACTGCAAAACTGACATCATTGAGGGCAACAATGCCGGGAAAGCGCTTGGTGATGTCTGCCATCTCAAGCAAATGTGTCATCAGTATTTCCTTCAGGGCAACCTTTGAGCCTGACGGGGTCTCCCGGTCGGTAGGGGCGCGGCATACCACGCCCCCAGGAGAACCCCCGTCATTTTCATCGTGTCGCGGTACTAATTCTGGATCGCTGCTTCGGCGCGGTCGTTGAAGCCATAGTAGGCATCAAGATCAGCGGCGGTGATGATGGGTGCGGGCAGTAGGTTGAGATATTCGACCTCATCCCCGTTGATCGCACTCACCAGCAGTTCGACCGAGTTGTAGAATTCCTCGTACAGCGGCTGCCCCACCAGCGCGTAGACCTTGCCATCGCGCACCAAGTCCAGGTTGGGGCGGGTGTAGTCCATGCTGATGATGCTGATACCGTCGCGGTCTGCTTCCTCTGCCGCGCGCGCCCAGGTCGTTGGTCCATTTCCCGTCGTCGAGAACGCACCTGTCACCTCGGGGTTCCCCTGCAGGATCGCCACCGCTTTCGCGATCGCCTGCGCCTGGTCGAACCCTTCCTCCTGCGGTTCGAGCACAGTGATGTCCGGGTACTGCTCATTGAGGGTCGCCGTGAACGTCTCAGCCACCAGATTCTCGGTCTGGTTGAAACTGCCGACCGTCACCGCCACCGTCCCCACCCCGCCGAGCCGTTCGCCCATCGCCTCTGCTGCCGCCTGGGCATAGGCTACGACATCCGCACCCACTACTGCCGTCAACCCAGACTCTTCCTGGTCGAAACTCGTGAAGTGTGGCGTGACCACGGGGATGCCAGCATCGCGGAACTGCTGAATGACGGGGAAAAAGCTGGCGTCCACGGCGTAGAGCACGACGCCGTCGTAACCCTGCGCCAGGGCTTGCTCTGCCAGCGGCACCATATCTACTGGGTTGGTGCTGTCCGTCAGCAGCATGTCACACTGCGCACCTGCAGCTTCGCAGCCCTCCTGGAAACCCAACTGCATCAACCGATGCACTGGATGTCCCTTAAGGAATTGGATCAAGGCGATGCGCGGCGTCACAGCTTCGCCCGCGATACCTGCTTCGGCGCGGTCGTTGAAGCCATAGTAGGCATCAAGATCAGCGGCGGTGATGATGGGTGCGGGCAGTAGGTTGAGATATTCGACCTCATCCCCGTTGATCGCACTCACCAGCAGTTCGACCGAGTTGTAGAATTCCTCGTACAGCGGCTGCCCCACCAGCGCGTAGACCTTGCCATCGCGCACCAAGTCCAGGTTGGGGCGGGTGTAGTCCATGCTGATGATGCTGATACCGTCGCGGTCTGCTTCCTCTGCCGCGCGCGCCCAGGTCGTTGGTCCATTTCCCGTCGTCGAGAACGCACCTGTCACCTCGGGGTTCCCCTGCAGGATCGCCACCGCTTTCGCGATCGCCTGCGCCTGGTCGAACCCTTCCTCCTGCGGTTCGAGCACAGTGATGTCCGGGTACTGCTCATTGAGGGTCGCCGTGAACGTCTCAGCCACCAGATTCTCGGTCTGGTTGAAACTGCCGACCGTCACCGCCACCGTCCCCACCCCGCCGAGCCGTTCGCCCATCGCCTCTGCTGCCGCCTGGGCATAGGCTACGACATCCGCACCCACTACTGCCGTCAACCCAGACTCTTCCTGGTCGAAACTCGTGAAGTGTGGCGTGACCACGGGGATGCCAGCATCGCGGAACTGCTGAATGACGGGGAAAAAGCTGGCATCCACGGCGTAGAGCACGACGCCGTCGTAACCCTGCGCCAGGGCTTGCTCTGCCAGCGGCACCATGTCTACCGGGTTGGTGCTGTCCGTCAGCAGCATGTCACACTGCGCACCTGCAGCTTCGCAGCCCTCCTGGAAACCCAACTGCATCAACCGATGCACCGGATGTCCCTTGAGGAATTGGATCAGCGCGATGCGCGGCGCATCCTGGGCACTTACCAGCATACTGCTCGCGGTGACGAGCAGCAGCACAGCAAGCAACAAACTGATGAACTTAAAGCCGGTCTTTTGGAAACGCATGTCTGTTCTCCCTCTGTAACTCGTATCCGTCTAATCAGTTGGACGACATATTTGAATGTTGACTTCGTTGGCCTACCGACAAGAAAGTGTCGATCCTGCCTATTGCTCTCTCCTTTCTCTATCCCTAAAGGCTCAGGTACAGGTGTCGTTGTTCGAGCTATCGACTTCGGCGCCTGCGGCTCGTGTATCTATAGGTAAACCAATCCGCGACTAGGCACTAAGCAGCCGATTTCGATTTTCGCCGGAGGATGTCGATTGCGACTGCGACGATCATGATCAGCCCAATCGCCACCGTCTGCCAGTAAGGATCAACATTGCTGATGACCAGACCGCTCGTGACGACCTGCATAATGAGCAACCCGATAACGGCTCCAACGACCGACCCTGAACCGCCAAACAGACTGACGCCTCCGATGACGACCCCCGCGATCACGTTCAGTTCCCAACCGAGACCAATCGTTGGCTGCCCGGTCGCTATGCGCGACATCAGCAACATCCCGGCAATCCCGGCGCACACGCTGACCAGCACGAATCCGGATAGCTGGATGCGCGCGGGGTTAATCCCCGCGAGGCGGGCGACTTCTGGGTTGCCGCCCACGACGTATAGCTTACGCCCATACGAAGTGCGGGTCGCCACGAATGCCGCGGCGATTGCCATGAGTACAAAGATCACGACCGCCCACGACGTGCCGAACGGCTCTGCCTCCCCAAAAACGCCAACCGGTTCGGGAAGAGGGTAGATGGTGTAGCCTTTGGAGATGAGGTAAGTGATGCCCTTAGCAATGTTCAGCATGCCCAGCGTCGTGATAAACGCCGGAACGCCCAGCTTGAGGACGACAAAGCCGTTGACCAACCCTACCAGCGCGCCAGTGAGCACCCCTGCCAGCACAGCGAGCGGAATTGGCCAACTCAGATTGACCATAGCATAGCTGCACACGATGGCGCACAAGCCCGCTGTCGCGCCAACGGACAGGTCGAATGCGCCAGTGATCAGCAGGAACGTCATCCCGATGGCGATGATACCGATGTATGCCACCGCCCTCAGCATCGTGGTGATGTTGGCTGGCGAAAGAAACGTCGGGTTGACCAGGTAGAAGATGAGGGCAAATGCAATCAGCGGAATCAGCACGCCCACTTCGGGGACACTGAACAGACGCCGAAAAACCGCTGTGGTGCGTGTGCCCAGCCGCGGTCTGTTCTCGGATTTTGTTGCGGCCACAGCCATTACATTCATCTCCTCTTCGCTAGGAGTCGGTCTTTTGTAAGCACTCGATGTCAACTTGGCGCTCAAGCCAGCAATTGACGCCGTACCTCAGCAACTGAATCTGCCTGTCCAACGTGCAGCGCCAGTGACCACGACACACTGCTGCGACTTTTCACGGTGGCGTGTTTCTGGAGCGCGATGACGTCGCTGAGTGCGTCGGGATAGCCGGTACACGGTTCCAGCGCGACCCAAAAACCCTTTGCGCCCTCAAAAGGATATGCACCGTGGTTGACGCAAATGCCGAGATAGGGGATCAACTCCGGCGCAAAGCGGAAGCCGACAAAATCTCCGGTCGTCGGGTCATAGAGCGCACACCAACCCTCATCCCCCACATCAACATAGACTTTGTCATTGGCTGCCAGCGCAGGCGAACCTATCCGACTGTAATCGAGCATTTCACCGGCTGGCGTGCGCAGCCACGGCCAGCGATAGGTCTCCTGTAGATCGCCGGCAACACGGTTACCGAGCGCAAACACCAGCCGCGCATCGGGGTGATCTGGTAGCAAAATGCACATTCCTTCGGACGCCGCGAACAAAGGATGCGCCGACCAGCAATACTTGAAGTCGAACGGTGCCGGATTGGTCACCCGATAGGTGATGGTGCAGCGCGGCGCGTTAGCCGCCAGGGTGAGCGACTTTTCGAAGTGATAGGGAAAACGCACGCCATGTGCATCCAGATGAACGCTCTTGTCGTCGGGTTCAGCCCGCCACGGCGTACACCACATCTCGCCATGATCGGGGACACGCACGCCATCCCAGGGAAATTCGGGGTAGTCACATTCGCCGATGCTGGGAAAACACTCGTCGAAGCCGCTGGCATCGTAATTGCCAAACACATCGCCATACCGGGGATGACGATAGGGGCGTGTGTCATCCTGCCACAAGAATTCCCGGTGGTTCGAAAGGGACTCTATCGAAACGACTTTGCCGCCAATCTCAGGAATCACCACGATCCTGACAAAATCGTTTTCGAGCGCAAGCGCCGCCCAGTTTTTGAAAGTAATCGACGCGACTCTAATTGGACTGTCCATAAATTGGCTCGGCAATAGCTTCGAATAACTATCCCCAAAAACTGATTTCACAGGGCGCAGCACGCCATGTCCTCAGCAGTCAATGGATAGGCAGACAGTTCAAACAATAGTTGACGAATTGCCTATCCTACAGAGGATAGCGGGATGTGTCGAAGGGGAGCAATTCAGAAAAGTTTTGCGTTTCTATCGAAAAGTGTGCTGCTTGCGGTAAGCATGCGGCGTCATGCCATAGGCGCGCTTGAACAGGGCATAAAAGTGATTCGGGGTGCGGAAGCCAGCGGCGTCGGCGACGGCTTCGACTGTGTAGCCTGTCGTTTTGAGCAGCTGTTTTGAATATTCCAACCGTAACTTATTCACAGCGTCGGTGAAGCGAACGCCAAAAACCAGTTTGAACTGGTGCGAAAAGTAATTCGAGTCCAGCCCATAGACATCCGCTGTTTGGGCAGCGGTAATGTTTTCGCGGAAATGGTCCTGAATATACCGCATGATGACTTCCCAACGCTGGGTTGCTGGCGACAGCGGCACGGATGACGCCCGGATCACCAGCGTTGGTGTGATGCGAATGATGCACGGTTCGACATCGCTGAGGTGGTTCGTCAGGCGAAAGGTGATACGCTCGACCGCCAGGCGTCCCATTTCCCGAAAGTCGTTCTGCACTGTCGTGAGCGGAATTCCCGTCAGGGCATAGGGCAGAGCATCGTCATAACCGACCAGGGCAATGTCGTGCGGGATGCCCAAGCCGAGTTCCTGGGTGCATTCGATAATTTCGCTCGCTAACCAATCGGCACAGACAAACAGTGCCCTCGGTAGACGCGACTGTGAGAGGAACTCACGGATGATGGGTGCACGCAGGACGCGGTCAGCTTCAGTCACGCCATAGGGCAGTTCCAGTACCCAATGCTCGTCAAGCGGCAGGTTGGCTAAACGCATTGCATCGACATACGCCTGGTGCCGATCCCGGACAGCCTGCATCGGCGTATCGACCGTCACATGCCCAATCTGCCGGAATCCGAGCAGAATCAAATGGCGCACGGCTGCCATCCCGCCCGTATAGTCATCGCACATGACCGTATCAAGCTGCGGAATCGGCTTGGGATCGATCACCTGAACACACGGAAAATTCGTGGCGAGCTCCTGATAAAGATCAAGGTTGTGGGGCGCGTTATCCCACAGAAAAATGCACCCGCTGACCTGCGAATTGCACAAGACCTGCAACAGGTCGCGTTCACGGTCAGGGGAACGATGAAAATCGAGGGAGATCAGGCGATACCCACCGGAGAGCGCGGCGGCATTTGCGCCCGCAGCCACCTCGCCTACGGGCCAGTGCGCGAGGTCTTGTGCAATGACGACAAGGCATTTCCGATCAAACTGCGTCAGGAATGCGTTCAATCCACGTATTGCAATTCCAGAATCGTCTTGTCTCATCAACAAAAAGCAAGTATTCATAAGGTCAATCGATTGTGGCATATGCCATGTCGAAAGGCAAATTCGCTTACCGAGCCGGACTGGAGAGCCGGTCTTAGTGGACTCGCGTGCATGAAAGCTACCGTGTTCCAAGGGCTGTCCTGGCACGCGATGTCACTCGGATTGTACAACGTTCTTTAGGGTCCAGTACTACCCACGCAAATCGTTGACAATTCACGGTTGACCTGCAATGACAAGAAATCCTATCCAAGCAGCTATTTTGCTGGTCAAGCAACAGGATTGCCATCGTGAAGCGCTCCCCCAAGCAGGTCGCGCCACTTGACCAGCAAGATCATATCATTCGTTGAACGCCACCACATGATCTAATCATTCCCGTTGTACGCTTCCCAGAAAGCGTTCGTACATTGTATTGGCTTTCGGAGCACGAATAGAAGTCGGCAACATCTAGATCCAGCCTATCCGATGAAGTCAATGCCGGGCGTTTCGTTTGACGCCGCAGAACAATCAGCTGTTGGCGCAAGAAGGCATTCTCAGCGACTAACTCTGATTTGCTGCGAGACATGTCGATGACTGCTCCCAGCAAGAGACCCACGTTCTTGGGCTGTGTCCAGTGTTTCAAGCGTTGTTCAACGCGCTGAAGGATAAAAACGAATCCTTGACGGAGCGCTTGGCGCAGGGATTGACGCATCAGCGATTGTTCTCATTGGGGATTGGATATCACATGCGACTGCGGATTGTAGCTTTGTTTCGAGGCGAATCCAGCGCAGGTGGCTAAAGTATCCCCCACAGATGCGCTCTTCACGTCAAGCGCGAATTATCAACTGTTTACGCCAGCAGTACCTACATGGGCTGTACCCAATTTCAACCGAATCGATACACAACCCAATTAGAGTGCTGAAGTTTCGTCATTTATGAATGATCTTTGCGAAACATTGATGATTTGTGAGCGAATTTGTTGACATGGTCGCCAAACGCTCCTATCATCATCCCGAAATTAATCGTGATGTCGCAAAAACATTCTTCTAGACTTCCGCGTCACGTCGAAAGCGATGATGATGCAAAATCAATATGATCCTGAGCTGACGAACGGAAACATATCGGATTCACCCACAAAGCCGACGCCTGCCATCGACTTCAACAAGTCGTTGATGTAGCGGCTATCAAAGCAAAGGTTGTGGCATGGATCGTCGCTGGAAACAACTTGGAGAGCTGTTGATCCAGTACTCGGTCGCCGTAGAGCCTGGCGAACGGGTGATGATCGCCATGTCTGAGTTGGAGACCTACCCGCTGGTACATGCCTGCTTTGAGGCGGCGGTACGAGCGGGTGCCTACCCACAGGTGCAGTTCCTGTCTGAATCGCTGCGCGACCTCGTCCTACGCTACGGCGATGAGGCACAGCTCGCCTGGGTGCCGGAGCTGGAAGCGTACGGCATGGAGTGGGCGGATGTCTACCTGGGACTGCGCGGCGGCTGCAATCTGCATGAGCACGACGGCATCGCGCCGGAGCGACTGGCGCTCAACCAGGCGGCGATGGGCAAAGTCTCGACGCTGCGCTGGCAAAAAACGCGCTGGTGTCTGGTGCGCGTCCCTAACGCTGCCTTTGCCCAGCAGGCAGAGACCAACCTCGACACCATCACCAACATGTTCTTCGACGCCTGCTTTGTCGATTATCCGACGCTGGCGGAGCGCTGGCGAGCGCAGGCGCAGACGCTGAATCGCGGGAGCGAGGTGCGCATCGTCGGCGTCGATACCGATCTGCGCTTCTCGGTCGCCGGGCGAAGCTGGCAGGTCTTCGACGGCAAAATCAACATGCCCGATGGTGAAATCTACACCGCGCCCCTCACCGAGACGCTCGACGGCAGCATCCGCTTCGAGTTCCCAGGCGTGTTGGGCGGGCAGCTCGTCCACGATATCTGCCTGCGCTGGGAGCGAGGCAAGCTGGTCGAAGCCACCGCCTCGCGCAATCAGGACTTTCTCCACCATGTCATCCAAACCGATGCCGGCGCAAGCTTGATCGGCGAGTTCGCCTTTGGGCTGAATCCGCATGTCGATCGCTTCTGCAAAGACATCCTGATCGACGAAAAGATCGGCGGCACGATCCATCTGGCGCTGGGGCGTGCGTACCCCGAATGCGGCGGCACCAATCAATCCGCTATCCACTGGGATATCGTCAAAGACCTCCGTCAACAAGGCACTGTATACCTGGACGGGCATCCGATTTTTGAACAGGGACGGCTCGCTGTGTAGATCGCCAGATCGCACTCGAGCATCCATCACGAGGGAGCAGGAGGTGGCAATGGGCTGAAGCGAAAGAGAGACTGGCGAAAACGGGTGGTAGTGATGCCCGTTGCCCATGTGCTTGCATTGGAAGAGATGAAGACTCGATTAGGGTAAAGGATCTGAACCATGTACAGAAGAAACTTACTTAGCCGGCGCGACTTCCTCCGCATATCTGGTGCGGCAGGGGCGCTCGCGGTTTCCGGACTGCCCATGTTCAATCGCATCGTCGCACGTTCCAAGGCGCAGACTGAACGGACCATCAAAGTCCTGACGGTCGGCGATCCCTGGGATCTGGCGCTGCAAAACGTGGTTGACCAATTCACCGAGCTAACGGGTATCGGCGTCGAAATTGAGTCGCTGGGATATGTCGCACTTCAGGCGCGTCTGATCAATTCCTTCCTGACACAAACGGCGGATGCCGATGTGATCGCCGTTGACCAGATGTGGATCAGCCAATATGCCGACAATGGCTGGATTCGCTCGCTCGACGATTACATTGCCGCCGATTCGGACAGCGCCATCGACGACTTCCTGCCGGAAGTGCTCCACTCGCTCAGCACATGGCGCGGCAAGATCTGGACTCTGCCCGTTGGCGCGTATGCGCAGGGCATCATGTACCGCACCGATGTCTTCGAAGCGGCAGGCATCGACCCGCTGCCCGCCAGTACCGCCGAAGCGGGCGATTGGACCTGGGAGCGCTATTTCGAGATTCTCGAACAGGTCAACGGCATGGAGATGGACGGAACGACGTTCTTCGCCACGACCGTAATCGGCGCGCAGCCCGTCCCCGTCGTTCACATGTACACCCAGCTCGCCGCCAGCTATGGCGCGCGCTGGTTCACCCAGTTCCCCAACGCGCCGTGGGACTTCACGCCGACGATGAACTCGCCGGAGAATCTCGCCGCGCTCCAGGACTGGAAGCGCCTGTACGACTGGTCGCCGCCAGAATCGATCAACTACCTGTGGTTCGACGCGGGCACACGCTTCTCGCAGGGCGATATCGCCATGTTCTACCACTGGACACCCTACTTCTATCTGGTCAACAACGAAGGTTACCTGACCGGCACGCCATCCCCCGTCGTCGACAAGTTCCGCACTGCCGTCCTGCCGACGAAGACCGCCGGCGGCGACCAGGTCGTCAGCCTGGGCGGCTGGGCGCTGGGCATGCCTTCCACCTCCGCCAACCAGGACGATGCCTGGCAGTTCCTGAAGTGGGCGACGGGCACGGAAGGGCAGAAGGCGATGGGAAAGGTCAATGTCGCGGGCTACCAGTTCGCGGACTTCAGCCGTCTGTCGCTCTACCAGGACGAAGAGCTGCGTGAAATCTATCCGTTCCTGGATACCCAGTTGGAGATGATGCGTCTGGGCAACGGCAAGGTCGTCCGCCCGCCAGCGCCGATTTACACCTCGCTGGAAGGTGTGTACGGCTTACAGCTCAACCAGGCGATGACCGGTGCTGTTACGCCGGAGGTCGCGCTGGAGACGACGCAGACGCTCTTCAGCAACATCCTGAGCGGCAACCAGATGATCCCGTACAACATCGACAGCTTCGACGACACCCTGGAGAACACCCAGGCGTTGATCGCCAGCCTGCAGGCGTGATGTTGTAACCTACGAGGCGGCGCGGGCTGCGCCGCCTCACCAAAAAGTATTCTGGGAGGACAACCCCTTGCGCAAGCGGCTGCCTTATTTGTTGATCGCACCCTCCGTCGTCGTCCTGTTGTCGCTGGTGCTCTATCCGATGGGCTTCGCCCTCATCAATAGTTTTTATTTCTGGAATTTGCAGACCAGCCCCACCCCGCTCTTCTTTTCGGGCTGGGATAACTACCGGATGGTTTTCCAGACGACGCCGTTTGTCGAAGCGCTGACCAACACCCTGCTCCTGTCCTTCGTCGGCACCTTTGTCCAGTTCTGGCTGGGGATGGCAATCGCGCTGCTGCTCAACAGCCACTTGCGCGGCATGACTGTGACGCGCGCTATCCTGATCATGCCGACGACCGTGGCACCTGTCGTGGTCGGCTTTCTGTTTCGCTACCTGATGGAGCCGCAGGGGGGCGTCCTGCCCTGGCTGCTGACGGGCATCGGCTTGACGCCGCCGCCACAAGGGCTTCTCGGCAGCGCCAGCACCGCCCTGCTGAGCATCGGAATCGCCGATACCTGGCAGTGGACGCCGTTCTTCGCCATCGTGCTCTACGCGGGCTTGATTGCCGTCCCGGAAGAACTCAAGGATGCGGCGCGCGTCGATGGTGCCAGCGGGCTGGCGATGTTCTGGCGCATCACGCTGCCGCTGCTGCGCCCGGTCGCCGCCTTCCTGGTCATGATCCGCTTCATGCAGTTGTTCAACAGCTTCGACCTGGTCTTCGTGCTTACGGGAGGGGGACCTGGCACTGCCTCGCGTACACTCAGCTTCAATCTCTACCGCGAAGGGCTGGTCAACTATAACATCGGGCTGACGGCGGCGATGACGTGGCTGGTCGTCATCATCGTGACCATCATCATCAACCTGTACATCTTCTTCATCTTTCGTAAGCGGGAGTGGTGATCATGCGGCTGACAAATTTGCAGAAAGCGATCATCTACGCCCTGACGCTGCTCGTCCTCTTGCTGTTCATCGGTCCGATCTTCTGGTTCATGCTGCTGGCATTCCGCCACCCGTCAGATACATATGTGCTGCCGCCGCAAATCTTCTTCCAGCCGACGCTGCAATCGTTCGAGACGACCTTTGTCGATCCTGGCAACAATGCGCCGCAGCTCGTCAACAGCCTGATCGTCAGCACTGGAGCAACGCTTCTCAGCCTGCCCTTCTCGCTTTCAGCCGCGTACGCCCTCTCGCGCTTCAATATGCGTGGCAAGAGCTTCATCCTCAACTGGTATGTCAGTCTGCTGATCGCGCCGCCGATCATCTTCATCATCCCCTTCTTCATCCTGATGACACGCATCGGCTGGGCGGGCACCTACCAGGCGATGATCGTCATGCTGCAAACCATCACCATCCCCTTTTCCGTCTGGCTGCTCAAGAGCTTCATGGATGACGTGCCCTACGACTTGGAAGAGGCGGCGCTGGTCGATGGCGCGAATCGCTGGCTCGCCTTCTGGCGCGTGACGCTGCCGCTCGCGCTGCCGGGCATCATCGTCACATCGATGTTCGCTTTCGTCTTCAGTTGGAACAATGTCCTCTTCCCGCTCGTGCTCAGCAGGCAGACGACGGCGACGCTCCCGGTCGGGACGATCAGCTTCTTCGCCTCGACCGGCGTCTACTGGAATCAAATCGCGGCGACGGCAGTCGTCGCCATGCTTCCCCCGATGATCATCTTTCTCATTCTGGGGCGTTATGTTGTGCGTGGTCTCACCTTCGGTGCAGTGAAAGGCTAGTCATCATGGAACCCGTCGGATTTGGTGTTATCGGAACAGGGATCGTCGGAGGCGCGTGGCACGCGCATGTCTACGCGAGGATGCCACAGGCGCGGCTGGTGGGCGTGTGCGATCTCAACGCAGAGCGCGCCAACGAAATCGCCCGCAAGTACAATGTGCCGCATGTTTACACGGATTATCGTGAGCTGCTCGCCAACCCGGAGATCAAGGCAGTCTCGATTGCCACGCCGGACTTCGCGCATCGCGAAATCGCCGTCGCCGCCGCCGAGGCGGGCAAGCACATCCTGGTCGAAAAGCCGCTGGCGACGACGGTCGAGGATGCCGAGGCGATCCTGAACGCGACGAAGAAAGCCGGCGTCAAGTTGATGGTCGATTTTCACAATCGCGTCAGCCCGCCGTTCATCAACGCCAAAGCCAGCGTCAAGGCGGGAGAGCTGGGCGATATCTCGTACATCTATGCCCGGCTGAGCAACACAACCTGGGTCGCGACCCAGATGCTCCCCTGGGCGAGCAAGAGCTCGGCACTCTGGTTCCTCGCCAGCCACACCTTCGACCTGGCGCATTATCTGCTCGAAGACGAACCCAGGCGAGTCTATGCCGTCAGTCGTTCGGGCATTCTCCAGTCGATGGGGGTCGATACGCAGGATTTGCATGTCGCGGTCGTCGAGTTCAAAAAGGGCACGGTCGTCACGCTGGAGAACCTGTGGATTCTGCCGGAAACCGAGCCGATGGTCTTCAACTTCAAGTTCGAGATGGTCGGCAGTAAGGGCGCGATGTACATCAATACATCGGATCACCGGGCGGTGCAAAAGTACACCCAGCAGAACGCCAGCCTGCCGGATGTGATGGGGATCGTCTTTGGCGGCGAAGAGCCGCGCATGAGCGGCTTCGTGCTCGAAGCGATCGCGCGTTTCGTCGATGCGGTCGTCTATGACCAGCCTGTGCTGGCGTCGGGTGAAGATGGTCTGCTCGTCACCCGCGTGCTGACCGCCGTAACCGAATCGGCGCGCAGCGGTCGCCCGGTAGACCTGTAGGACAACCGCGTGAAGTTCAAGGTCGGCATCATCGGTGCAGGCTGGATCGGCACCTGGCACGCCGAACGTTGGCGGCGGCTGCCTGTCGATCTGGTTGGCTTTTATGATTTGCACACCGATGCTGCCCGAGCTGCCGCACAACGTTTTGGCGGGCGCGCTTTCGCCAGCGTCGAGGCGTTGTGCGCGGCGGTGGACATCGTGCACGTCTGCTCGCCAACGCCACATCACCACGCTCATGCCCTGGCAGCGGCGGCGGCACGCAAGCATGTAATCTGCGAAAAGCCGCTGGCGCGCACGCTGAGTGATGCCGACGCCATCATCCGGGCGTGTGAAGCCGCCGGGGTACGCCTGTTCGTCGGTCAGGTGCTGCGCTTCTTCCCGCAGTATGTCCGCGCGCGCCAGCTCGTCTTGGACGATGCCATCGGCACGCCGTCTTTCATTCGGCTGCTGCGCGCGGCAGGGCATCCTTCGGTCAATGCGCGTCGCACCTGGTTTAAGGCGGCGGAGGAATCGGGCGGGGTAATGCTGGAAGGTGGTATTCACGATCTCGACTACGCGCGCTGGGTGATGGGTGATGTCGAGCAGGTGTTCGCGCGCGGGCTGACCTACGATAACCCGACTGGGCTGGTCGGCGATCATGCCTTGGTGACATTGAAGTTCGCCAGCGGCGCGCTGGGACAAATCGAGGGAAGCTGGCTGGTGACCGATGGTCGCTTCCGCCAGCGTTTCGAGATCGGCGGCAGCCAGGGTCTCCTGCAGTATGACAGCCTGCCTGACGAGCCCTTCACGCTCGTCCTGCGCGATGAGAGCCGCCCGGCGCTGCTGCCCGCCGAGCCGATGAGCAGCAGCGAAGAGCCGTATGCCCAACAGCTTTGGCATGTGCTCGACTGCCTCGAACGGGATCGCGAGTTTCGTGTCTCGCCTCACGATGGCAGAGAAGCGCTGCGGCTTTCGCTGGCGGTGCTGGAGTCGATGCGCATGGGGCGCGCAGTGCATTTGGCAGAGATACAATGAAGATCGGCATACTCACCCACGAGGCGCAGACGGAGCGCTGCTGTGCTGTCCTCGCCGCGCTGGGGATCGAAGCGCACCCGCTCCAACGCGGCGCGGCAGCGGCGAACAGCCTCGACGGCGTCATCACCGACTCGGCGCGCCTGGACAGCACATGGGGGACGAGCCGCGCTGTGCTGCTGCTGCCGCCCTTCGGCTCCAGCGAGGTGCTGGCGGGGCTGAGCGCCGATGCTGGGGCGCATGGCACAATCCTATACCCGGCGCTGCCGCTGCGCACACTGCCCCCCATGCAGATGCTCCATGAGACGCTGGCAGACGGGCGGCTGGGTCGGCTGATCAGCGTGCGGCTTGAATATCATGTGCAGGACTCTGGGCGGCCGCTCAGAGACCTGCTGATTCACGCGCTCGACGTGCTCCACTGGCTGACCGGGGACGACCCCGTCGACACCCATATCGAGCGGACGCCCGAACACTGGCTTGCGTCCCTGCGCTTGGGCGACGCGTATGCACTGCTCGACATCGGACGCGCACTGCCGCCGGGTTATTCGCTGCCGGAGGCGCTGACCCTGGAGTTGTACGGGACGGGTGGCTTCTGTCGCGTCAATGCCTTCCAGCAGCGCCTGACGCTCTTCGACCAGGGGATGCGTTGGGAAGCATGGACGAATGACTCGCAGCACTACATGATCGAAGCATTCATCGCGCATCTGCGCGACGGCGCGCCGCTGGGGACGATTGACGACTGGCTGCGCGCGCAGCGCTGGGTGGAGGAGCTATCATGACGGACGACCGTGTGCTGATGGGCATCGACCTGGGCACCACAGGCGCGAAGGGCGTGCTGGTGACGCTGCGTGGCGATATCCTGGCGCAGCACGAAACACATTACGGCTTTGATATCCCGCGCCCCGGCTGGGCGGAGCATGATGCTGACCAGGCATGGTGGGGAAGCGTCTGCACGATCTCTCGCGCCCTGCTCGCCCAGGTGGAGCTGCGGCAGGGGCAGCTCGCAGGGGTGGGATGCAGCGCCATCGCGCCGACCATGCTGCCCCTCGACGCGGCATTTCGCCCGCTGCGCCCGGCGATTCTCTATGGCATTGACACACGCGCGGCGCGTGAGATCGACGAATTGACCGAGCAGTTTGGCACCGAACGCATCTTCGAACGCACGGGGCAGTTTCTCAGCGCTCAGTCGGTCGGTCCCAAGGTCGCCTGGTATCGCCGCCACGAGCCGGAACTGTACGCCCGCACCGCCAAAGTCGTGACCGCCACCAGCTACCTGACGTACAGGCTGACCGGGCGCTTCGTGGTCGATAACTACACCGCGCCGTATTTCACGCCCTTCTTCGACGTGGGTAAGCTCGCCTGGTCGCCCGAATTTGTCGAGCCGATCTGCCCGCTGAGCTGGCTGCCGGAGACCGCCTGGGCGACCGAAATGGCTGGGGTGGTGACGGCGAAGGCATCCGAGGAGACCGGCATTCCGGCGGGGACGCCGGTCGCCGTCGGCACGGCGGATGCCGCCAGCGAAGCCGTCAGTGCCGGGGCGCTCGAAGCGGGCGACCTGATGATCATGTATGGCACGACGATGTTCCTGATCCAGGCAGTGGCGGGCTATCGCCGCCACCGCGACCTGTGGGCATCGGTCTATCTGCAACCGGGGCAGGCGGCGCTGGCAGCAGGCATGTCCACGTCCGGCGCGCTCATCCGCTGGTTTCGCGATCAGTTCGGGCAGCCCGAACAAGAGGCGGAAGCGCGCGGCGAGGGCAACGCCTACCAGCTCCTCAGCGAAAGTGTGGCGCAGATCCCGGCGGGCAGCGACGGGCTGATCGCGCTGCCGTATTTCAGCGGCGAGCGAACGCCCATCAACGACCCGCAGGCGCGCGGCGCGCTCTTTGGCTTCACACTCAAACACACACGGGCGCATGTCTACCGAAGCTGCCTGGAAGGCATCGCCTACGGGCTGCGCCACAACATCGAGACGATGGCGGAGGTGGACGCCATGCCGGAGCGACTGGTCGCCGTCAGCAGCGGGGTGCGCAACAGTCTGTGGGTGCAGATTTGCAGCGATGTCACCGGACTGCCGCAGCAGGTTTCGGAACACACCGTCGGCGCGGCGTTCGGTGATGCCTACCTGGCGGGGTACGCGGCGGGCATATTCCACGACGCGCAGCCGCTCAAGGACGAGTGGGTCAAAATCGCCCGTGTGGTCGAACCCAACCCGGTCGTCAAACCGACCTACGACGCCTTGTATGCGGTTTATCGCAGCCTGTACCCGCACACACGCGACGACATGCACGCCCTCGCCAAACTTACGAATGAATAGGATTAGATCATGAAATCACGTTATATCGTCTTCCCGGCAAAAGAGCAGGTTGATCTGTGGGAGGAAGAGGTCGGTGCACCGGAGGCGGGCGAAATCCTCTGCCAGGCGGAGCGCTCGCTCCTCAGCATCGGCACTGAACTGCACTGTTTGCGAGGGCAGTTCGACCCCGGCACCAATTGGTACGATTGGGTCAGATACCCCTTCCGCACAGGCTACAGCATGGTTGGGCGCGTACTGGCGGTCGCGCCGGATGTCGAGGGCATCCGCGAAGGGGATCGTATCGCCAGTTATGCGCTGCATCAACAGTATTACAAGGTGCAGGTGGCACATCCCGAAAAACGTTATGACATCCCGGTAGGGATCAGCGCCGCCGTCGTGCCCGATCGGATCAGCAGCGAAGAGGCGACCTGGCGCAGCCTGGCATGCACGACCCAGAGCGCCGTGCGCCGCGCCGAGTTCCAGTTTGGCGAGAGCGCCGCCGTCGTCGGGCTGGGCATTCTGGGACAGCTCGTCGTGCAGTATCTGGCGGCGGCGGGCGCGCGGCGCATCATCGCCATTGACCCGATGGCGAGCCGCCTTCAGCTCGCCCAGGCAAATGGCGCGACGCACATCCTCCAGATGCCCGTCGGCGATGCACTGGCGACCGTGAATGACCTGACGGACGGCTGGGGGTTGGACGCGGTGTTCGAGGTCACCGGGCATCCCAGTGCACTTGCGCCGTCCGTTCAACTGCTGCGACGGTTGGGGCGGCTGGTGCTGCTGGGCGACACCCCCATCCCGACGCAGCAGACGTTGGGTCCGGGGGTTGTCTTCAAGTCGGTCTCCATCCTGGGCATTCATGGCTACCAGGTGCCGGATAAGAAGACCGAGTACACGCCCTGGTCGGTAGACGAGATGACCGACCTCTTCTTCGATTACCTGACGCGCGGCAGGATGAATGTGCAAAGCCTCGTCACCCATCGCTACTCGCCGTTACAGGCGGCGGACGCCTATCTGGGACTGCTGCGCGATCGCTCGTCCGCCGTCGGCGTTATCTTCGACTGGAGTCTGCTTGGGGGTGCGGCAAACGGGAACAGTTGATAAAAGAAACAGGGGGCGCAGCAAACGGGAATCGTTGATAATTCAAGCTAGGCTTTCGCGTTCCAGTCGCGGTCGAAAAAGGCGTTCACTCGCGCAAAACGCTGTCAACGGGGTGAAAAAGGCAATAGGTGCGGCAAACGGGAACTGTATTGTTTTTGTGGTTCAACTCCCCTGGGTGTTTCCGGACATCGTGACCGATGTGAGGACAAAGTGAACATGCCCCTGTCGGGAGACGCGGCTTATTGAAAAAGTGGGCGTCTATGCGTCTGCAGTGCGTGCTTCAGCGAGCATGAGTTTCAAATAGTCGCCGAACGAGAGTGGCTGCCCCATCAGTCCTTGGATCTCCAATTCTCTGACGATACCGCCGCGATGCAGAAAACGCAGGCAGCGCTCGTTTGCGTCCAAAAATACGCCAATCTTCTCACCGGAAAGCGTGTAGCCGACGTAGTAATCATAAGTACCCACCGAGACGCGCCCGTTTTGCCCGATGTGTCGCTTGAATGTTCGCCCATGATAGGCGTGCAGCCAGGCGTCGGGGTCAACGACATCTGGCACAGGCGGCAGGGTGGGTAGATTTGGGAAGGCGAGATACGGCGGTCAGTTGTCGCAACCGTCGAACTCGTCAGCATCGATCAGTTGATGTACCCCAGCGACCTGGGACAATAACCACTCGTCACTGAAGGCAACTTGAATACGGTGCAGCAGAGTGCTGCTGCGCACGCTCAACAGGAAGGGGGCTGGAGCCATCGCCAGCCCCCTTCATTGCTGCGACTACGTGCTCTGGATCGGGCGTTCGTTCCCACGCTGGTAGTCCGCGTTGTCATCGGCATCGTCCGGCATCGTCACTTCTGAACCCACGCTCCCGGTACGTTCTCAATCGCGAGAACGCGAGGTCTCGACACCCGTCTTATCCGCGTGGTCTGGGCGGCGAGGGCGAGTGTCATCGCTGCTGGCAGTCGTCGCGTGTTCGTCGTCAAGCATGACGTCGTCAGTGTCATTCATGTTGTCCGTATCGTGGTTGGTAGCGTACTCATCACCCTGCGTATTCCAGCGCTTCTCGTCGAAGTCCGGCAGGCGCTCCATGAAGTCACGGCTGACCGCCAGAAGAACACGATCGCTGCCCAGCTCGCCTATCCACTGCATAGGAATCATCTTGCGGGTGGTGAACAAATTCCCCTTGGAGACGACGAAGTGTGACAGGCGATTTTCGGGCGCGCTGGCGATGATCTCATCCACCCTGCCCACATGATGATCGTCACTGCTGATGACATCAATGCCAACCCGCACGGTGACGTCGCCCTCGTCCAGCCCCATCTCCGCCTCTTCATGCATCCGCTCATCGGTGGCGAGCGCAGGACCCAGGTTTGCTGCATTCGGGATGTATGCGGGCGCACCATAGTAGTAGTAGGTCGGCAGCACCCCAATATCAGCGGGGTTTGACATGTCGCCAGCGATGTAGACATTTTCATCAAAGCGTTCGAGATCATCAAACGTCTGATGCTCCTCGCTCAGGCGAATGTTCCCTTCCTCGGATGTTTGAGCAATCCAATCGACCGGGATCATGCGATCTTCGGTGAAGAGAAAGCCGCGTTCGACGATGATGCCTGTAATCGCATCTGAACCTGGCGTCATCACGACTCCGCGCAAACGACCGACCTTCTTCCCATCACTGCTGTGAACATCTGCACCTGACTTGAAACGCATCGTTATGCTCCTTTTCCCTACCCTGGCTTCCACATAGAAGAGGCGAGGAGATCTCGCGCCCCTCTCACACCCTATGCTGAAGCAGCCGTACTCTGAAGGGCTGAAGTGGTCGAACGTCTTGGGTCACTTGGGGGACAAAAGGGGCGTCGGCAGGAGCCTCAGGTGACGCAGGGAAGATGGGTCACATGGAACCTCCGGCGAGTGGAGAAACACACGAAAATACTCGTGATGCACCATGCGCATGGAGCCTGCATCTAATCCTGTTCAGAATGAGGAAAGCAAAATGGCGAAGCAGAAGGAAACGGAGAAGAAGGGCGGGCGCGGCTTTGCGTCGATGGATGACGAAAAGCAGCGAGAGATCGCCAGCCAGGGCGGCAAGGCATCACAGGGCGGCAAGGGCAAGACCACCAAGGGCGATGAGGGGGAAACCCCCAGCTCTGGCGGGCGCCGCGGCAACCCTGGTAACAGCGGCACCGATGATCGTGGCAGCCGCGACCGTTAGGAAACTGGAAAGTTGTAGCGGACGCCCGGCTGGGCGTCCCTACAGCGTTGTGGGCGTCCAGGTTGGCGAAACGTGCGGGACGCCCTCCTTCCACACCAGCTTGTCCAGGCGCATGTAACGCCCTGTGCGAGCGGCATCCCAGGCGTGGTAGACCATCAACAATTGACCGTCCCGTGAGCGGACGAATGAATTGTGTCCGGGACCCATCACATGCGGCGGCAGTGAGCGCAGCACCTGATAGCTCGTTTCGAGCGGCGATGTGTAAAGTCCCAGAGGATGATCGGTAGACACATAGCTGACGCCGTAGGTCTCCTGTTCCCAGGCACCCCCACTATAAAAGCAGTAGTAGCGCCCCTCGTGGCGCAAAACCGACGGACCTTCGACCGTGTGCCAATCGTGGACGCCTCCGTACATCACCCGCTGTGCCTTGAACAAGTGCCAATCGAGATGCGGTCGAACGACCACATGCGGCTCGCCCGCCAGCGTCAACATATCGACCAGCCGATCGACGACGATGCCTGTTCCGACGCGCGTGTCGCCGTCCAGGGTCAGAAAATCCTGAGCGTAAAAGAGATACCAAACGCCATCCTCATCTCGGAAGGGATGCGCATCGATGGTGAAGGGCTGATCTGGCACCAGCACCCGTCCGCAGTCCTCAAAGGGACCCAACGGATGAGCGCTGTATGCGACACGCAACTGATGATCGCGTTTGTCGATGCCCTTCGCCGAGTAATACAGGTAGTACATCCCGTCGAAAAAGGCGACTTCCGGTGCCCACCACTCGTCGCTTCCCGCAGGCGGTACCAGCACGCCGCCGTGTGCCGTCCAATCGACGAGGTTAGGCGAACTGAGCGCCGGCAGCACCCGGTCGCCCTGGGTTGGACCTGTCCCATAGGCATAGTACATGCCCTCCTGTTCGAGGATGAACGGGTCGGCAAAGTACTCCGGGTAGACAGGGTTGATATAGCTCAGTGTCATGACCAGCGCTCCACATACTCATGTGCCGGATAAACAGATATCGCGATGTCATCCACCGCGTACCCAGGCATTGCCAGGGCAAACGCGAGCTTTCCATCCTCGACCACAGTGTCCAGACTGTGGTAGCGCTGACCGCCCTTCGTCACCCACAGATCGACACGGTAACGGCTGTCCGTCAGAATATCGCGCACTTCCACCCACGCTTCCGCCAGCCCCCCAGCCATCCGACGGCGTTTGTCACAGCACAGCCACAGGATCAGCCGATGGCTGTCGCCGCACCCGATGGCGATGACACACTCGTCGCTGACACGTACCCAGGCGTCGATGTTGCGACTGCTGAACCTGCCCCATTCAATCGTCGCAGCGAAGCGTGCCAGGCTCTTCAGGTTGTCGCGCATCGCAGGCAAAAGATGATGCGGCAGACTGTAGGGCCAGCGCATTCCGGAACCCGCCCCCCCTGCTGCAAGATGTGCGAAGCTCATGTTGTGGTGATACTGCGCATCAAGCTGATGATCCCAGATCCAGGCGTCGATAGGACCCGACTCGCTGTCGAAGTAAGGTCGCACATACCGCATGACCTCCAGCGATGCCGCGACGCCCCGACTGAAGTTGAGCGCGCCTTCGATGGTATCGGTCGGCGCTTTGATGCCTGCGCCGGAATAGAGGTGTGTGTTGACGAAATCGATGTCCGGATGGTTGTAGATGACTTCGCCCAGCTCCCCTTGGGGTACGGCGGTCGCCGATGACACCGTGATCAGGTGGGTTTTGCCCCAATAGTGAAGCTCCAGCGCCCGAATGTGCGCCGCAATCTCCGAGACATAGCGCCCGATCTGGGTTGGGTTGCCACTCCAATACAGGTCAATCTCGTTCATCACATCCCATGCCATGATGTTAGGCGAGCCACCCCATCGCTGGATGACAAACTCCCAGCGCCGCTTGTGCGCTGCAATGGACGCCTTCGCCGTCAGCCAATCGCTCTTACGCGCGATAGGACCGCCGCGTGCCTGGTTGTACGGATACTCTCGCCAATGCAGCACCTGCCAGAATGTGTCATAGGGCGTCAGCAGCAGATACAAACCATGGCGCTCTGCAATCGGGATGAACCGATCCCAGAAGCGCACCACTTTGGGTGAAAACACGCCGACAGGGTCTTCCAGCCATCCCCGACGCTCCTGCGCGTATTCCAGCATGATGCGGCTGACGGTGATACCATGCGCGCGCAGGTCGGCGACATAGCGTTCCGTGGGATTGGGATCTCCTTCCAGCAATTCTTCCAAACCCAGCCATGTGATGGCATCGTTATGACCGATGACGACAAACCCTTTGCCGTCTTCATCCTGAAAATACCGTCCGTTGGCTGTTCGTGAGATGTAGCCTCGATAACTCGGCAGCGGCGGTGCCGCGAATCCCTCAGGGACCAACAGATGCAGGCTCTCCATCGACAACCTCTTAAAAGCAATGAAGGGACAAAAAGAGAGGCAGTCTGTCAGCGCATGGTCGCTGACAGACTGCCTCCGCAGGAAAAGGTGCTAGGAGCCAGTTGCTGCACTATCCTTCGCCGCGACGCCGTTCCTGCGTGCCTTGGGCTTACGCAGAGAGAGCGGCACTTCCATCTCCTGGGTCGAAATCCGCCCATGACCGGAGGTGGCGCGGTATCCCGACGCTGACACCGCATTCACGGGAAACGGCTGCGGCAGCAGCGCGGGCGACTTATTGGAGACGAGGTGTGAGAAGTCCTTCCAGGTCGTCTCCGGCTCATCGAGCAGCCAGTGATTGACCAGTTCGACACCCTGCATCACCGAGTGATCCATGTTGCCGATCTCGTATTCCCAGGCACCGAAGCGCCCTCGACTATAGATCTGGTGCTCCATCAGGTAAGGCTGAATGGTCGCCAGCGCCAGATTGCGATCAACAGTTGGCACCGGGTAGCTGTAGTCCACGTCGATCAGATAGGTGCTGATGATCCGATCCATGTCCTCCGGCTTCAGCAGCCCAGTGTTGAGCAATCCCTGAATGACCCGGTCGGTGATGGTCGTGCGGTCTTCCGACTTATGCGCGCTGTAGCTCGTCTCGGTCAGCAGCAGCATATGATTCGGGTCCGGCGTCATGTAGGGCGAGTAGTTGGACAAGTACGTCACCCGGTAGAAGGGACTGCTCTCTTCCGGGAAGTACAGCCAGCACTTCTCGCTGTCGGTCGGGCGTGCGACGCCCACCCCCACGATATAGCCGCTGGAATGGTGCAGCCCGCTCGTCGCACGGATGACTTGTTCCGGCGGCGCTTCAAGGCGCTGCACCAGCAGATCGAGCGGCATGGTCGAGAGCAGCAGATCGTAATCGACCGCTTCGCCATCGCTGAAGTAGACGCGCTTGATGACGGGATCAATCCGAACGGCAGTCTTGTTGACGACCAGGTTGTCGCCGATGTACTTGACGAACGGCGTATACAGACCGCCCGTGCCGCCATACAGTGGGTACTTGAACTTGTTGTTCGGACCCCAGCCCTTATCCGCCTGGTCGAACATGACGTTCTTGATGATGCGCTCCAGGTTGGGCATTGCGACACGCTCGCCCAGCCAGTCGCGGCTCATGTGGCTGACGGGATGTGCCCAAACCTTGAAGTTGTACGGCTTCATGAAGTATTTGGCGATGCCTTCGCCAAACTGCGCATCGATCAGGTCGTTGAAGTTGGTCGCTTTGTGCAGCGCGTCCGGATTGCGCTGCGCCTCGACCAACCCCATGATGCACTCCAGCGCGACTTCGCGCGGCAGGTAGCCAATGTTGTTCTGGAATGGATACGGCACGAAGCGATCCATCATCCACACCCACGCTTCGCGCATGATCTCGGTGTAATTGTCGCCCAACAGCTTATCGACCAGATCATCGAAATACTTGTAGTGCGAAAACATGACGTGCCCGCCGATGTCGTAGGTGAAACCCGCGCTGTCGCTGAAGCTGGTCGCCAGCCCACCCACATAACTGTTACGTTCGTAAATCGTCCAGTTCCGGTAACCCAGCTCCTGCAGGCGATAGGCAGCGCCCAAACCTGTAGGACCCGCGCCCAGAATGACGATCCTCTGTTCCATTGATGACTCTGTCATCCCCTGCTCCTACTCTGATGAATATGCTGACGATCCAGACGGTGAGAGGGCAGCGGTACCCAGAAGATGCTGCGCCTGTGCTTTTCGCCAGATCAGGCGCTTCATCCGCCCGACGATGACATCCCAGGAATACTCTTCGAGCAGTCGCTGCACTTCGCCCTGCTGCGCCTGGGGCTGAGGATGAGACAGGGCATCTTCGACATGCTGGACGATTTCGTGCGGCGTGTAACCGACATTGACAACGGAGCCGTACAGCTCGATCACATCGTGGACGGGGGTTGAAACGACAGGTTTGTTGGCTGCCAGGTACTCCAGCGTCTTGGTCGGGCTGAGGAATCGCGTCGCGTCATTCATAGCAAATGGGATCAGCGCCACATCGAAGTGCGCCAGGTAACCAGGAAGCTGATCGTAGGTTTTCATCCCAAGCACATGAATATTCGGAAGCTGCGGCACATCCTGTGGGTCGATCTTGACGACGGGACCGACCAGGACGATGTTCCACTCAGAGTGCTGTTCCGCGACGTAACGCAGCAGCGGCAAATCCATCCGCTCATCGATCACGCCGTAATAGCCGAGAATGGGTCCCTGCATGTTCGCCAGCTCTGCTGGCAGTGGGAAGTGGTGGCGGTGCCGCGCACGCGCGAAATGCTCTGCTTCCACGCCGCTGGGAAACGGGTAAATGCTCCCGGCATAGGGACGCTTGTCATAGTACAGGCTGATCCCCCCGGTAAAGACCACATCCGCACGGGAAAGTGCATCTCGCTCGCGCTGGACAAGTTGGCTGGGTGCGCCCTTAAACGCGGAAAGCTGATCCATGACATCATAGACAACCAGCTTAGGGCGCAGCGCCTGCACGAAACCAAGTGCCATCGGTGTGTACAACCACATCTGCGCCTGGCGCACGCGCTGCGTCTGAAGGTAATCGCGCAGCAGCGTGTGATAGGTGGATGTCGTCAGTGGATCGCCATGTCCAATCCAACGCAGCGAACTCACTGGCTGGATCAGCCGGATGACCGTTACTTTCGCACCGTCATCGCCTTCCCACACATAGCTTTGCAGCTCTGGCTGCGTGGCTTCTTCCGACGCAATCGGCTCTTCGACGAAGAATACGCGCTGGTCTTTTGCCAACCGCGCCATGATGTGCTGCGGGCGCTGCCACACAAAGTCCCAGCGCAAGTGGCTGATGCAAATCAAGTCCTGCACAGACGTTATCCTTTCCCCTGATGTTTGGTGCAGTGCGATGCCTAGAACTTCTCAAGTACACCGCATTTAGCCGCACGACAGGAGCGTCTGGCGCAGGAACGCGAGATGGTTCAAGTGGTTAGTTCGAGGGGGGTGACCTGGTGGAAGGTCATCTGCTGGCGAATCCATTCGTGGGCGAGTGCCGTCACCAGCGGTCGCCTGCCATACGAGTCGCTGTAATCCCACATGCCGTTGTGGCAGTGACGACCGTCCACCCACCCCGGATGGTTGAGAATGGGGTACCAGCAGATGCCATGCAGCGGCACGCCGAGCTTCCTTGCCATCCTCACCTCACGGCATACATAACTGAGCCATGGGACACGTTCGCCATCTTCCGCGCTGGTTTCTGCGATGAACAGGGGGCGTTCGTAGCGTTTATGGACTTCGCAGAGCAGCTCGTGCAGTGGGCGATAACGTGGATCATGCGGTTTGAGGTACTCGCCGTTGTAGACCCATTGGTTATGCGGATAGTAGTTCACGCCGATGATGTCGAGATACGCAGGTCGTCCCCCCAATTCCGGACACAGACGACCACTCAGCATATCCCACGCCTGAAACTGCGCCTCGCGATACCCCAGCGCATCCGCCTGTTCATGTGGGCGGTCTGGGTGTGGGACAATGTGGATGACGGGATCGCATTGCACAATCCGCGTGTCGGCATTCACATCCCACAACGTTTCGATGCCCTCAATCGCAGCCCGCACAAGCTGTCGCTTCAATTCAAAGCCGCGCCCAACTGTGTATGGATTGAGATGCTGGCTATCGCCTCCCGCCCAGGAAAAGAACGAGATCTCGTTGATGGGGCATACCACAGGGATTTCGTCGCTCTCGCTGCGCAGGAGGCGGGCGAACGCGCGGACGTAGCGTTGGTATGACGAGATGAACGCTGGGGAAAATGGATCAACGTGATCGGGATAGCCGTAATGGAACAAATCCCAGATCACCTGCACCCCTAGCTGCCGTGCTGATCTAATCATCGGCAGCACACTGGAAAAGTCGTAGTGCCCGCGTGTGCTTTCGACCAGATGCCAACGCACGCCCTCACGCACCGTCATGACGCCGAGCGTTTGCATACGAAGGTAATCCGTCTGGACGTGTTTATCGTGCTGAGTCGCTGCTACTAAGTCGAGGCGCTCGCCCGTGATCAGACGATGCGTCGAGCATTCAAACCCAGCCATGAAAAAGCTTTTGAACATTTAGTGCTCCGACCTTGGATGGACACTGACTCGATAGCGGCTGATCAGCTCGCCACCAAAAAACCCGGTCACGCCCAACAGCGCAGCGCTGACCGCCGAGCGCCTTGGTCATGATCCCCGCCCTCTTGCCTATATGGAAGTTCGTAGAATCGAAGTACGACTGTGCGGACGAGGCGTACCCCGTCCGCATCAGCGCGTTACCGCGTTAGACGTGACCACGCCATCCGCCGGTTTCGACCCCGCGCGCTTCGATGAAGTTCTTGAAGCGTTCCAGGTCTTTCGCCATGCGGCTCTTGACGAGACCGAGCGCGCTGCCGAGGTTCTCGATCACGCCTTCAGGCTCGTAATCGATGCTCAGGGTGACACGCGTGGTGTCCGGGCTGATGTAGTGGAAATCCACCACACCGGCATTCGGCGCACCCGTGATGCTGGTCCACGCGATGCGCGTATCCGGAATCTGCTCGACGACATCGGCATACCATTCTTTCTCGACACCACCGATCTCCGCGCGCCAGAACAGACGTTTGTCGTCCAACTGGCGCACTTCTTCGACACCTTCCATGAAATGCGGGAAGTCCTCGAACTGCGTCCACTGGTTGTAGGCGGTGGACAGGGGCACATTGACATCGATAGAGTGCGTGAACTCTGCCATTGGAGATTCCTTCATCTCTGCTTGCACTCCTGCCACAGTACCAATATCCTTGATGTGCTGAATGCAGCAGGTGGGCACACCCCACATAGGTAAAGTGGCGAAAGCGTTCCTGGGTCACACCTGCTACTCGCCCTGTTGGGGTGCCGGTTCACGCTTAATCCGCAGTGTTGTCCTCAACAGCACGGTTGACCGCGGGCTGCGAGTCGCTCAAAAGCGGGATGTAATCCTCAATCTGACCGTCATCACCATGCAGGATCACATCGACGCTTTCGGCAGTCGCCAGCGCGATTGCCTGATTGCGTGCTTCCTCTTTGTTTTCCACCACCACCGATGCACGCTCGCCATTGGCACGGCGAATCGCCCACCCGCGCGGGTGCGGCACGACGTGATAGTTGCGACTGCGGTCTTTGCTGCTATCGCCCTCCGCCCATTTCCGCGCTTGTGCAATCGCGATCGGGATCGCGCTGCCAACCACGTACCCCTCGTCGATCAGCGCATTGGCGATGTCAATCGCCTTCTCGCGGATGTGGGGATCCATGTTCTTCAGCGATGGCGGGTAATCTGTATGAGTCCAGGGCATGATCTTTCGCTTTCTGTATGTTACATACCGCCACAGTTCCTGGCAGAAGAACCCAACTTTCGTGATGTTGATCGAGCATGTTGGATCCATCGTACTATCCAGAGGCTATACGAAAAGGACTACCTGTCGCGCCTTCTGCTGGGTCACCCGACCTGTATTTTTCGTATGTGGTGTTTGAGACGGGTTTCAGAATAGCACCTTTAGGTGATCCGCTGGGGGGACAAGTAGCTAAAATGAGAGGTAGACAGAAGCAGCATTGTTGAAACGCTAAGTCTGTATACAGAAGTCTCAAAGGCAGAACACAACCCATGTCAATCGTGAATGAAGTTGCGAAACGCTTTTCTTTGGGACAAAACGCCCTCCTGGTGGCACCACAGATAGGCTGGAGAAAGATCCTCTTCTCTCTTAGCCTTCCGGCTTTCGCCTTGGCGCTTACATTATTGCTCAGACAACACGTCCCCAGCCTGACACTCTTCCTTTTCGTCGCGGCGGTCAGCATCTGCACTTACCAGGGCGGATTGGTCGGAGCGGCCATCAGCGGGGCGTGGTCAGTCATCCTGGTGGAGTCGGTATTGATCAAACCAGACTTCATGGCGTCACAAATGCCACTCTGGTACGCGATGTTCTTCGGCATCACCCTCATCATCGCCTGGTCGCAGGAAAAAGTCCGGGAGACCAACCTACAGCTTATACGGACGACCCAACAGTTGGAGGCGATCCTCAACGCGGTGAGCGACGGCATCACCGTGCAGGACAGCGGTGGTGTCTACATCTACGCCAATGCCGCTGCTGCCCAGGTCACGGGTTTATCGCCACAAAAACTCAAGGAGATCGTCCCTGACGAAATCCGCAGCAGCTACCATATGTACGATGAGAACGGGCAGCTGCTGGATATTGACGATATGCCCTTCCAGAAGGTGTTCAAGCATGGCGCGTGGGCGGAGATCACGCTGCGCTCGGAAAGTCCCTATTTTGAGGGCGAACGTTGGTTTCACATCGTCGCCGCCCCCATCCTTGATGAAAAGCGGACTGTACAGTGCGCCGTCAACGTCTTCCGAAATGTCACGGAGCGCCACACGGCTGAAGCAGAACAGAAGACGCTCCAAGCCAAGATCGTCCAACAGGCGCAGGTGATCAACCAGCAGCACGACCGTCTGGAGGCGCTCCTCAATACCGTTCCCGTCATGGTCTGGGAAGGCGAAGGCGACCCGGCGCAGGGACAAACCATGGTTTACATCAACAACTATGGCGAAAAACTGCTCGGCTATACCCTGGATGAATGGAACCAAAGCCCCGATAAAGGCTTGGAATGGATTCATCCGGACGATCTTGAACTTGCCAAGCAGAAAAGCGCGGTAAATTTCACAGCCGCAGAACCGCAGTCCTTTGAATTTCGCTTCATCGGCAAAGCGGGACAGGTTGTCACAGTCGAGGCGCGCACCGCTATCACGCGTGACGCCGACGGAAATCCCATCGGCGCGCGCGGCATCATGACGGATGTGACGGCGCGCCGCCGTGCCGAGGAGGAATTGAAGCGCTCGAACGAGGAGCTTCAGCAGTTCGCCTCTGTGGCGTCGCACGATTTGCAAGAGCCGCTGCGCATGATCACCAACTATCTCCAGCTCATCGATCAGCGCTATACGCCACAGCTCGACGCCGATGCCCGCGAGTTCATCGCCTTCGCGCTGGATGGCGCGACCCGCATGCAGGCGCTCATTCACGATTTACTGACACATTCGCGCGTGCAGGCCAATCCGGAGCAATTCCAGCCTGTCGATATGAATCAGATCGCCCAACATGTGCTGCAACACCTCGCCAGCAAGATCGAGGAGTGCCAGGCGGTCGTAACGGTCGAACCGCTGCCGACCGTGTGCGGCAATGCCAACATGCTGACACAACTGCTGCAAAATCTGGTCGGCAACGCGCTCAAGTTCCGTGCAGATGCCCCGCCGAAAGTTCACGTCAGTGTCCAAAGGCAGCATAACGAGTGGATCTTTAGCGTGGCGGACAATGGCATTGGCATCGACCCGAAGAACGCCGAACGGATCTTCGTCATCTTCCAGCGCCTGCACAGTCGCTCCAAATACAGCGGAACGGGCATCGGGCTGGCGATCTGCAAAAAAGTGGTGGAACGCCACGATGGGCGCATCTGGGTGAAATCGGAAATAGGCGCGGGCGCGACCTTCTATTTCGCCCTGCCCGCACGAATGGGCTGATTTCCCTACGTTAAGGTCTCAGCATAAACGCAAACGGACGAGGCAAAGCTCGTCCGTTTGCAGTCAACCTGTGGTCATCCGTTACTGATTCTGCCTCACGACCGCAACGTCGGTCGGGTAACTGCGCATCCCCAGGACACCGCCCAGCATGGCGGCAAGCGCCGTCAAGCCCAGTGCGAGGAGCGCGCTCCAGGCGGCACCGCTGGCATTACGGGCGGCAGCCTCGACCTCCTGCGGCGTCACCTGTTCGAGCTGCTGCTGTACATCCTCGACAATCGGCGCGATGGCAGCAGCAGGATCAGCGGGCGCATTGGGGTCCGCGCCGACCGGCGTCGGCAGCGCATTCTGCGCGGCGTCGACCACTTCCGGATTGGTCGCTGCGACAGCCGCGGCATCGCTGGCGACTGTGACCGCCGTCGTCGCCACAGAACCCGCCGTGCCGAGCAGGGTGCCGATGCCCGTGCCCAGGAAGTTGACGATCAGGACGACAGTCACGATCCAAACCATCGCACCATTCAGCAAGCCATTGCCCGACCCCGCCACCGCGCCCGTGCGCGCCGCGATGAAACCGCCAAACAGGAATGCGATGATCGCGCTGACCGCGCCATAAACACCCGCGCCCATCCCAAACCGATCGGTCGCATTGGCGTCAAAGGTGGACAAGCCAACCGCGATGCCCAGGACGGTGAGTGTCGCCAGCGTCGCCAGCACGGTGAACAAACCCGCCAGGATCGACGCCCAACGCACACGATCGATGACCGCAGTGAGATTCATGGACCAATCGCGATCATCACGATCATAGGTGCTGCTGACCGCTGCATCTGTACGAAGGCGATCCCGCTCCACCGTTTGTGAACTCATCTTGTTTCTCCTCGTATACCAAGCTATAGGCTCACTCTAGGCGAACATCCCAGCGGCTCTATGGGCAGGATGGATAGTTTCGTCCTGGGAAGAGTGGCGGGTGGTCGGTCATGGGAAATATGATCCCCCATCTGTCCTAGCTGGATACTGGCGATTCGGTCGATCACATCGGGAGTGCAATTGTATATCCTGCGTAACAAACGACAGCTCGAAGGAAGAAACTAATGGTCGATATTGATTCTCAGACCCGAACCGATACCAAAGGTCAGCGGTTCGAAGAACTCCACAGAGCATTAGAAACCGATACTCACGCCCCTCTCTATAGCCAACGAATGGAAAACGGCTATCGCCCCGTCTGTGGTGAAGGCAGCCCCGATGCGCAAATCATGTTTATTGGCGAAGCACCAGGCGCACGCGAAGCCGTCTTTGGGCGCCCTTTTATAGGGGCAGCGGGACATTTACTCCATGATCTGATCAAACTCTACAAGATTGATCGCAAGTACATCTATCTGACGAATCTGATCAAAGATCGTACGCCCGAAGGACGCAATCCTGTCGAGAGCGAGATCAACCATTACGCCCGTTATCTGGAAGAAGAGATCGACATCCTGCGCCCGCTGCTCGTCGTGCCGATGGGACGGCTGACGATGAGCTATGTGCTCTCGCGCTTCCGCGTCCCACATGAAAACGCGCGCGTGGTCGATATGCATGGCGAGGTGATGGTCGGTCAGGCGGACTATGGCAGAGTGAAGGTCGTCCCCCTGCTCCATCCTTCAGCCGCGCTGTACGACTCGCGCTGCATGAAGACGCTGGCGCATGATATGCGCGTGATACATGCCGTCGCCACCGAGTTGTGGCTGCTCCATTAGGTCGCCTGGCTGAATTGCCGCTCAATGATGAGCAGTACAGAGCTTGACGTGTCAAGCCCTGTACTGCGCAGTTTACAGCCCGCCGCCCAAGCGATGAAATGCACCCTTCAACGGGCGGTCGAAGGCTGATGGCTCAGGAGATCGTGTGCTTCCATATTCAGGAAGATCGCGCCGTCTTCTTCATGAGCAACTTGATCCCAAAACACAAAGACCCCTGAACCATCGGGCTTGATCACATGCAGGTAGCCTCCGTTCTCGATGCGAGCAACCAGGTCATCACTGAACTGGTCATCACCCTGAAAGACGAGTTCGAGAATGTCTTCCGCAAAGTCCCAGATGCCCTGACGATTATTGACTTCATGATCATCACGCACGAAGTCGTTTGCACGCCGAACGTCCGGAGTCTGCACATAATCGACATTCCCCACCGGGCGTCCCAACCTGTCGAATACCAGTGCCCCGCGCGGGATGGTGTGCAGCGGCAAATCATTCATAGGGTTTCCTCTTTAATACCGTACGATGCTCACACGGTACGGATCTTCGGCAGCCCGTTGAAGAGACATGCTGGCGATTGTGCCTCCTACAAGTGACCTATTCCGCCACATCCACGCACACGTCCGCCACAGTGCGGCGGAAGCAGACACAACCCCCCACCTGACCTACGGTTGATTGCCCTGACGGGCACGCTCCGCCGCGCCACCTTTGTCATAGACTCTCTGTATCTGGCAGGGTCTATCGGTAAGGAGACACCACTATGTTGAACCTCGCACTGCTCTTCCTGGTGATCGCAATCATCGCCGCTGTCTTTGGTTTCGGCGGGATCGCGGGCACAGCCGCAGGCATCGCTCAACTCCTGTTCGTCATTTTCCTCGTACTGTTCGTCGTTTCACTGCTCTTCGGTCGCCGGACAGTTCGCTAGCGGCACCCCACAGATGCAGAAGCCTGGAACTCCAGGCTTCATTGCGTCCTGGTGCGCGATAAGAAAGAACCTGTCATGACTGAAAAAAGACGAGTCACCTTCATCGTCAATCCCGCCTCCGGCATCAACCGTTCTGCGCTCGACATCATCACCGCCTTCCTGGAAACACATGCCGACCAACTCGATTCGACAGTGCATCTGACGGAAGCGAGCGGAGACGCGACCCGCTTCGCGAAGGAAGCCGTCCGCCGGGGCGTCGATCTCGTCGCAGCGTATGGCGGCGATGGCACGATGATGGAAGCGGCGGCAGGCGTCATGCACAGCAGCACGCCGCTGTTGATGCTGCCGGGCGGCACCGCAAATGTGATGGCGATCGATCTGAATATTCCGACCCGGCTTGAAGATGCGCTCGCGCTCGCCCTCAGCCCGGAGCTGACGACGCGCGAGGTCGATATGGGGTCGATTGATAACGAAGTTTTTCTGCTGCGGGCGGGCATTGGTTACGAGGCGGAAATGTCCGCCCAGGCGGCGCGTGGCGATAAGTCGAAAAAGGGGCGGCTCGCCTACTTCGAAAATGCCCTCCGCCTGCTGCGTACTTTGCGCCCCACCTCTTACATCCTGACCATCGATGGCGAAACGCATGTGCGCCCCGGCATCACCTGCATGATCTGCAATTCCAGCGGGATCGGGATTCCCAATCTGCGCTTCACCTACAACAGCGATGTGGGCGATGGACTGCTCGATGTCATCGTCATTCGCGATATGCGGGCGGGCACGCTGCTCAAAACCTTTTATCATATCCTGCGCAGCCTGCTGCCCAACCCGACGGAAAACGGCGGCGTTGATGTGGACCACTGGCAGGCGAAACAGGTCACCGTGCAAATGAAGCACCGCCAGCTTGTCGCGCGCGATGGGGAACCGCTCAAGCGCAGCAAGCGGGTGAGCGCCGAAGTCATCCCCGCCGCCCTGCGAATCGTCGTGCCGCCGAACACCGTCCCCGCCGAAACGGAGTCTGTTGATGAGTCGCTGGACAGAGATCAAACGCCTGCGTGAACAACTGCATACTCAGGGGCTGTACCCGACGCTGATCGCCGGAGTCGACAAGCTTATTCGCTGGGTTACGGGCAGACCTTCCTACTACTTCGGTTGGATCACACCGTCGATCCTGCTCGGCGGACAGCCCGCGCGGAAAGTGTGGGCAGCGCTCATCCGGCGCGGCATTACCGGGGTGATCAATCTGCGTCAGGAATATGACTATCAGGCGGACGTCGGTGGATTGGCGCTGCGCTACCTGTATCTGCCCACCATCGATAACACCGCGCCCAGCCAGGCACATATTCTCCTGGGGGTGCAGTTCCTCGAAGAAGAGCTGGCAAAGGGCGGCAAAGTTTACGTCCACTGCTGGGAAGGCTTGGGGCGCAGCCCAACGCTGGTCGCGGCGTATCTGGTCAGAACCGGGCTGACGCCGGACGAAGCATGGAAGATGATTCGCCGCGTCCGCCCGTTCATCCGCCCGACAAAGGCGCAGCAGGAGCGTCTGATCGAATTTGCAGTCGAGAATGCGCAGCCCCAGGTGTTGCCGCCGGCGCAGTCGCCGGTGAGCAGCTAAGCCAGTTTCAACGGACGGCATTCATGGCGTCCGTGCCACGCTTTACTTCGACCATCGGCTTAGCCCTGCAAAAGCGACTGCGCGCCATCAATCCACACTTCCGTCCCAGTAATGTGACTGGCGCGGTCTGAAACCAGGAACAGCGCCAGCTCGGCGACCTGTTCCGATGTTCCCGGCACGCCATCCGTGAGCGGAATTTCGCCTTCCGGGAACTCGACCGGCTCGCGGATCTCGTCCAGGTCTTTGCGTTCGGTGTTCTCGTCGATGCTGGTCTCAATCGCGCCGGGGCAAATCACGTTGACGCGGATGCGGTGCTGTGCCAGTTCGAGCGCGGTCATCTTCGCAAAGGCGACCTGCGCTGCTTTCGAGCAGGCATACGCCGTCGCCCCAGTGTTGCTGAACATGCGCGTTCCATTCACCGACGAGGTGATGAGAATGGAACCGCCACGCTGCTTGAGATAGGGCAGCGCCGCTTTGACCGTCAGAAACGTCCCCTTCAGGTTGATGTCGAGCGTCTGATCCCAGTCTTCCGGCGTCAGGGTGTCCAGCGATGCCCACACGCCGTTTATCCCCGCGTTGGCGAAGACAATATCCAGCCGCCCGTAGCGCTGGACCATAGCGCGGACAGCTTCCTCCATGTCGCGCATGTCGGAAACGTCGGCGGTCAGCGCAAAGGCTTCGCCGCCGAAGTCCCGGATGGTCCGTGTGGTACGCTCCACTTCAGATGCGGTGCGCCCCAGCACACCGACGGACGCTCCTTCGCGCGCGAACAGAAATGCCGCGGCACGCCCGATGCCGGAACTCGCGCCCGTGATCAGGACGACCTTGTCCTTCAGCAGCATGGAGAGACTCTCCTATGGATTACTGGCTCGTCGGCAGCGACGATAAATTCCGCTCTGACTTCGCGCGGCTGCGCAGCCAGGTGATGGCGACAGCCGCAATCGGCAGCAGCCGCCGCATCCAGCGCGCCCAGTGAAAGCGTCGGCTCAGACGATCCAGGATGAATGCCCCGGCGACCGTCGCCAGCGAGGTGTTATCCACGCGCATCTTGCACACGCTCCTTGACACTCTCGGCAACCTCATTCAACTGTTCGCCGACCATGCGGCGAATGTCCTCGCCTTTGCGCGGAGCCAGCAGCAGCGTCACAATCGTGCCTACACTCAGACTGAGTGCGACCGCCAGGAGCACTGTGATCAGTTTCTGCCGCTGCGCGCGTATCTCCGCATCGCGGCTGTAGTACATACGCTCGGACATGGTTCGATTCTCCATCCATCACCTAACGACACACTTATGGAACACCTTCAGCATACGTCGTATGGAATGCCTTCAGAAGGTCTGTCCAGCACTCTGGCTAAGGGGTGACATGGGCAATCGCACATAGGTCAAGTGGGTGATAGCAACCCCGCCACTCCTCTCATCCACCCAGCTATAGAGTTCATGTATAGTGGGGTTAAGTCGATACCGTCGGGCATCATAGAGACGTATTTCATGTCCCTCATCCGTGAGTTGGGTCTTCCATCACCGCAGACCATCGGGAATATTGCCACCACGCTCTTGTTGGTCATGATCGCACTGCTTTTGTCACTGCTCTTCTCGAATATGATTTATGCGACACCGTTCGCGTTCTTCTATGGTGCTGTGGCGTTAGTGGCTTTTATGGCGGGGTTGGCAGCCGGGCTTGCGGCAACGTCGCTCTCGATACTCGTGGTCGAATTGGTACTGATCCCGCCGATTGGTCAGTTCGGCACCAGCTCTGGCAACTTCTCACATCTGATCATCTTCGCGAGTGTCGCAATCCTCATCAGTTGGCTCAATCACGCGCGGTTGACGACCTTGCGTCAGAGCGTGCGCCGCCATGACGAACTCCAGGCGCTCCTGACTCACATCGACGACGCCGTGACAGCGCAGGATGAGCAAGGGCAGGTCATGTTCGCCAACAAAGCGGCGGCAGTCCTCACCGGGTATCCCTCGGTTGAAGCGATGATCGGGCTGAGCGCTGCTGCGGCGCAGCGCCGCTTCACCCTCTTCGGTGAGGATGGGCAGCCGCTCCCTTATGACTGCCTGCCGCGCACGCGAGTCTTCCAGGAGGGCGTGGGGGGTACAATCCGCTTCAAACTCCGCTATCTCGACGATGGCAGTGAGAAATGGGTGCATCTGTCCACTGCCCCGCTGCTGGACGAAACTGGCAAGCCGCGTCTGGCGGTCAACATCTTTCGGGACATCACAGAAAGCGTGGATGCCCAGTACCGCCTGCGCCAGATCCTCGATAACCTCCCGGCGCTGGTCGGCATGTTGGATCTGGATGGCAATGTCATCGAGGTGAACCTCCCGGCGCTGGCGCTGGCAAACCTGAAGCGCGAAGATGTAATGGGCAAACCCTTCGCTGACCTCTACCCGTTGTCTTACGATCCAGGCGTTCAGACAAGAATGCGAGAGGCAATTGCCCAAGTCAAAAACGGCGAAATCGTGCGTTTCGATGTCGATATACGGGTTGGAGAGGGGCAGTTCGCCACTATTGACTTCATCCTCTCGCCTATCCGTGATGAAGAGGGGCACATCTACGCCCTGCTGCCATCCGCGGTAGACATCACCCAACGGCGTCGCATCGAACTTGAGCGCGAGACACTCAGCGCGGAAGTGGAGAGTCAGCGTAAACGCCTGGAAAGCATCCTCGCGCGCGTCCCGGGTCTGGTCTGGGAAGGGGCGGGCAAGCCTGATGGCACCCAGAAGATACTCTACGTCAACCGCTACGCGCAGGACATGCTAGGATACCCGGTTGAGCGTTGGTACGCAGACCCGCCCATCTGGTCCGAGATCGTCGTGCCGGAAGACATGCCGCAAGCCGCCGAGCAGGCGATGAACATCTTCACAGGGGCGGAGACTGGCGTGATGGAATTCCGCATGAAAGCGCGCGACGGGCGGATCATCCCCGTCGAGTCGTATGCGGCAATCGTACAGCGCGGGGTGGATGACCAGAGTACCCGCGTGTGCGGCGTCATCATGGATGTAAGCCAGCGCAAACGCGGGGAAGCCCTGCTCAAGAGATACATGACACGCCTGAAGAATTCCAACGACGAACTCAAGCAGTTTGCTTATGTCGCATCGCACGATTTGCAGGAACCGCTGCGCATGATCTCCAGCTACCTGCAATTGATCGAGTCGCGCTATCAAGACAAATTGGATCAGGACGGCAAAGACTTCATCCACTACGCCGTCGATGGTTCTAACCGTATGAAGCGGCTGATTCAGGACTTGCTGTTGTATTCGCGCGTGGAGACTCGTAAGGGACTCTACACTTCGGTCGATATGAATACGGTGCTGGGGGAAGTGCGTCGGAACCTGGAGATCACCATCGCGCAGACCGGGACACTCATTCATGCCGAGGCGCTGCCCGAAATCACCGCCGATCACGGACAGATGGTGCAGCTCCTGCAAAACCTGATCAGCAACGCCATCAAGTTCCGCTCGGAAGACCCGCCGGAAATCACCATCACCGCCGAAAGAGTCTCCGGTGCCTGGCAGTTTGCCATCCGCGACAATGGGATCGGTATTGATGCGAAATATCAGGAGCGCATCTTCATTATTTTTCAACGCCTGCACGGGCATGGAAAGTACACAGGCACCGGGATTGGTCTCGCCATTTGCAAACGGGTCGTCGAACGACATGGGGGGCACATCTGGGTGACCTCACAGCCCGGCAGCGGCGCAACGTTCTACTTCACAGTCGCCGACCATCTGAAGAACGGAAGCGAGGAAGATGATGCCTAATTCACGCGCTGTGCAGCCTATCGACATCCTGCTGGTCGAGGACAATCCCGGCGATGCCCGACTGACCCAGGAAGTCCTGAAAGACAGCAAGGTCAAGAACACCCTGCATATCGTCACCGACGGGGTGGAAGCCATGGACTTTCTCTATCGTCGCGGCAGCTTTCAGGCAGCGCCGCGTCCAGACATCATCCTGCTGGATCTGAATCTCCCGCGCATGGATGGGCGCGAAGTCTTACATGCCATCAAGGACGAAGAGTCACTGCGCCGCATTCCGATTGTCGTCATGACCACATCGGATGATGACCACGACATCTTACAGGCATACGATCTGTATGCCAACTGCTATATCACCAAGCCGGTCGATTTCCAGCGGTTCATCGAAATCGTCAAAACCATTGAGAACTTCTGGTTCTCGATTGTGCGACTGCCCCCTGATTAGTCACCAAGCGAGGCGCTCTCGATGTCCGTAAACGAGCCGATGAACATTCTGCTGATCGAAGATAATCCTGGGGACGCCCGGCTGATTCAGGAGATGCTGCGCAACGTCCCGGGATACCAACTCACCTGCGCCGAAACGCTCGAGGATGGGCTAGCCGCCGCCCACGAAACCGCCTTTGACCTGGCACTCATCGATCTGTCGCTGCCGGATAGCAGCGGTTTGGAGACTGTCCACCGCCTGAAAGAAGACCTCGCGCACATGCCGCTGGTCGTTCTGACCGGGTCGCACGATGAGCAGCTCGGCATCGAGGCAGTCCAGGCGGGCGCGCAGGACTACCTGATCAAGGGTGAAGTCAATGGGCGTGGGCTTCAGCGTTCGATTCAGTATGCCCGTGAGCGTCATCGCGGCGAGGAAAGCGTCCGTCGCAGCGAGCAGGCATACCGCTCGTTGATCGACGACGTGTTCAACACCTCGATTGTCGGTGTGCTGATCCTGGATCGTGAACTCCGCGTTGGGTGGATGAATGAGGCGGTCGAAAAGTACTTCGGCGTCAACCGCGAAGAGATCCTGGGCGAGGACTCGCGCGTCCTGATCGACAGTAAGCTCAAATGCATCTTCGCCGACCCGGACGACTATTCCGCACGCCTGCTGCGCGCCTATGAAGATGGCGACTTCCCCGACCGTTTCGAGTGCCACGTCACCGCTGGGGAACAGCGCGAGGAACGCTGGCTCGAACACTGGAGCCAACCGATTCGTGAGGGCATGTACACGGGCGGGCGCATCGAGCAGTATACCGACATCACCGTCCGCAAGTACGCCGAGTTCGCGGAGATTGAGCAGCGCCTTTTTGCTGAAGCGCTGCGGAACACAGCTGAGGGACTGACCAGTACGCTGGAGATGGATGTCGTCCTCGACCGCGTACTGGAGAACATCCATCAGGTCGTCCCTAGCGACGCTGCCAATATCGTCCTGATCGAGGAAGACGAGTTTCATGTCGCGCGCAGTCGCGGGGGGAGCAGAATCGCGACTCAGGAATTAGTCGGCATCCGTACCAGCATCCACGCCGTCCCTATCCTCGACCAGATGCGCCAGTCGCGTCAGCCGGTCGTGCTGGGCAGCCTCGACACCCTGACCGAAGCGCACACCTATCCTCCCATTGCACACATGCGCAGTTATCTGGGCGCGCCGATTACCCTGCAGGATGAAGTCATCGGCTTCATCAATATCTTCTGCCAACGCCCCAACTGCTTTGAAGAGAATACAGCCGGGCGTTTGAAGGCTTTTGCGGCACAGGCAGCCATCGCCATTCAGAACGCGCGGCTTTACCGCCGCTCGAAAGAACTTGCCGCTGTCCAGGAGCGCCAGCGCCTCGCCCGAGAGCTGCACGATTCGGTCAGCCAGACGCTGTTCTCCGCGCAGACGATGGCGGAGGCGAGTCTGCGCCAGTGGACGACCCATCCGACACAGGCACATGCGCTGCTCGACGAAGTCTATCGCCTGCTCGCCAGCGCGCTGACAGAAATGCGTGTGCTGCTGCTCGAACTACGCCCTGCCAGCCTGACGCAGGTCGGGCTGAAGCAGTTGTTTGAACAGTACTTGCAGGCGACACTCGCCAATCAGCAGATTCACATTCAGTTCGACATCGAGGACATTCCACTGCTCTCAGGTGATATACAAATCGCCCTCTACCGAATTGTCCAGGAAGCCATCAACAACGTGGTCAAGCACGCGGGAGCGACGACCATCACCGTCCAGGCTCGCCAGTCGGAACAGGCGCTGATTTTGAGCGTGCGCGACGATGGGCGCGGCTTTTCGACAGGAGATCAGCGACCGACAAGCCTCGGACTCAACATCATGCGTGAACGCGCCGACAGCATCGGTGCGCAGCTTCACATCGAGAGTAATGCAGGACAGGGCACACAAGTCACTGTAATGTTACCCGTGAGTATAGTGAGGAATTGAACCATGGAAAACACGACAATCCGTATTCTGCTGGTCGATGACCATGACATGGTACGCAAGGGGCTGCGCGTGCTGCTGGAGCAGTTCACTGACCTGGAGATCATCGGCGAAGGCAAGGATGGACAGGCAGCGGTCGATCTGTGTCGGCATCTCAACCCGGATGTGATGCTGCTGGACATGAACATGCCCCGCATGAGCGGGCTTGAGGCGCTGCCCCTGCTCCGGCGGCACTGCCCAGAGACGCAGATCATCGCCCTGACGAGCTTCGGCGACCCCGATACGGTGCAAAACGCCATCAAGAACGGCGCAATGAGCTACATGATGAAGAATACTTCCGGAGACGAGCTGGCGAGCGCTATCCGCAAGGCATATCGCGGGCAGCCCACGCTCTCGCCGGAAGCCACGCAGGTGCTGATGCGCGTCGCCACACAGCCGCCGCCCATCGGTTATGACCTGACGGACCGCGAGCGCGAGGTGCTGGCGCTCATGACGGAGGGGCTGAACAATCGTGTCATCGGCGAGCGGCTTTACATCAGCAGTTCCACCGTCAAGAACCACGTCAGCAGCATCCTTAGCAAGCTCGGCACGATCAGCCGCACCCAGGCGGTCGCGCGGGCGATCGAGCATGGATTGGTACATTAAGCCGAGTTGTCGGGCTTAGAACCTATCCGTAAGCTTAACCTCACCCCCTGCTCGCTTCGCTCGCGTCCCCCTCTCCGTACACGGAGAGGGGGATTAAGGGGGTGAGGTTGTCGGATAGATACTTAATGCTCACGCTTTGGGAAGTTCCGGGTGTTCATTGAGCAGAAGGACGCCGCCATCAATCCTGGTCGGCGTCACACTGGCTTTGCGAGGTTCGAGGATCAGATGCTTGACCAGGATTGAGACAGTGCCCGCGACCGGGATTGCCAGCAGCCCCCCGGTCACGCCGCCGAGCGTGAAGCCCATCGAGACGAAGACCACCACCAGCAGCGGGTCAAAATCGGAACCTTGAGACATCAACCGTGGCGTCAGCCAGTAGTTTTCCACCTGTTGTAGGAAGAATGTCACGAGCAGGACGATGACAGCGGCGCTGGGCGAACTGAGCAGCGCCAGAAAAGTCGCCAACACCACACCAATCAGACCGCCAATGATCGGAATTGCGGTCGCAACCGCGTAGAAGAAGCTGATCGACACCGCGTTTGGGATACGAAAAATCGTCAGGATGATGAAACAGGCGCTGCCCACCAAAACCGAAACCAGCACAATCGAGCGAACGTAACTCCCAAGCCCAGTTTCGATTTCATTGAGGATCGCCTGAGCCTGTGGGCGGCGGCTCAACGGTGTCAGTTCCACCAGGAAGGCTTCGGCGCGTTCGCGCGTACTCATCCAGTACAACCCCATGGCGATAATCAGGATGAACTCCCCGATGAACCCCGTCGCGTTGCCGAGGAGTGATGGCGCGGTCACCCGAAGCTGCTGCAAAAGATCGGTCACCGCATCGCGGATATTCTCACTCTCGATCCCCATCTCAAATGGGCTGCCGGTGAGGTCGGTCGCCGTGCGTTCGATCCAGTTTTTCGCGGTGATGATTCGGTTCGCCAGGCGATCTTCATTGGTCAGATAACCCGTGAGTTGATTCACGACGGGTGGCAAAACGAGCACCAACAGTGTGAAGGTGGAGACTGCCAATATCCCGTAGACGGTGAGGACTGCAACAGGCTGTGGCACGCGCCACTCGCGCAAACGCAATATCGGCTTGCGCAGCGCCGAAGCAACGACGATAGCAACCAGAACGCTGACCCAGACATTGAGCGTGAGCGCGACGACGTAGGCGAGCGCCAGCGCAACGAAGATGGTCAGCGTGGCTTTGAAGATGAAGGCGAGCGTCATGGTGACCCCGATTCTTTCAGATTTTCGCCACTACAGACTTGACACATTGCAGGAGTGCCTCAGTGCTTAATGGCTTGGCGAGAACATCCTGCGCCCCCGTCTCATGGGCGACCTGTTCGTCCTCGACCGAGTCCAGCAGGAAGATCACAGGTGCGAGCGAAGACTTGCCATAACGCAGGCTCAGTCTGCGGACGAATTCAGTCCCATCGACTTGCGGATCGCGAAAGTCGCTAATGAACAGGTCAGGCATGTCGAGATCGATGAGCGCGTCGAGTGCCGCTTCGACGCCAGCGGCGCTCAACACCCGATAGCCATCGCCTTCGAGTGTCGACGACAGAAATGCGAGCGACTCCGGGTCATCGCCAACCGCCATCACTGTCTTCGTTTCGACTTCTTTGCGACTGTTGCTGAACAACCCATTGAGCATCATGTTCCCTCGTTCTCTGCTTCCCATTTGTAGATAAACACGCTCGAATCCGGCAGCACGAAGCCGGGCAGCCTGCCATCTGGCGAGCTGATACTGTCGACATGCTGCGCGTGGTTGTCGCCCGTCGGCGACAGGTCATTGACAGAATCGATCGTGGCGAGACGCACCCAGATACCGGGGAACCCCAGCTCCAGATCGATATCGACCGCGTGATTCTCGAAGTTAATCAGGACAATCATCTGGTCAAAGGTGCTGGCGGTCGGGGTCGCGCGCCAGCCGATCACCCGCTTACCTGCCCCATGTCGTTCGTCCAGCCACGGACCGGCGATCCACTGGAAGTGACCATCCGCCATCGGGTCATAGCCATGCAGCCGGAGTGCAGGATAGCGACGGCGCAGATGGATCATGGCTGCTGCCCAGTCGAAGAATTGGTGATCCTCCGGATTTTCCGGGCGCTCGTAGTAGACGAAATTGCGTTCACGTTCAACACCGAATTCCTGACCCATGTAGAGCATCGGCTGTCCCAGCGCCAGCATCGACGCCGCGAAGCCAAGCATCGCCTTACGCGTCTTTGCCTGCGGTGTGCTCAGGTTCGGATCGCCATTGGTGCCCACTTCAAAGGCGGTGCTGTTCTCGTCATGGCTCTCGCTGTAATTGACAACATTGTTGGTATGTGCCGCCCATTCGCCTTTAGAGAAGTAAAACATCTCTCCAACGATCTCGGGATGGTTGTCCATCGCCTCAAACGTGCCTTCGCGCAGCAGCGCCTTGACCCCATCGTGGAAGCGGTTATGCCACTGTACGAAGCCGTTGTAGCCTTCGCGATTAAGGTCGCTTTCGTTCGGCATGTTCTCGGCGATCAGGATGACATCCGGCTTGAGCGCTTGCAGTTCGTCCGCCAGGCGATTCATAAAGTCGTGATGCATGGTCGAACTGTGGGTGTAGTCGAAGCGGAAGCCGTCGATGTGATATTCGACAATCATCTGCTTGCAGACGTCGATCAGCATGTTCTGCACCTCGACGCGCTCGGTCGCCGTGCGATTGCCCCAGGGCGACGCGCCGCTGAAATACAAGCCGCCCTCATCCCCGCGTTCCCATTCGTCCGGGTGATCGAGAATCAGCTTCCACAGCGGATTGAACTCGTTCGCCGTGTGGTTAAAGACCTGATCGACAATGACGGCGATCCCGCGCTGGTGCGCTGCGTTGACAAGACGCCGCAGGTCATCGGGCGTGCCGAAATCGCGCTCCAGGGCGGTGAAGACGGCGGTGTTGTAGCCCAGTGAATGGGGTCCCTGCGGCGTTGGCGCCTCCGCCAACGGCATTAGATAGAGCGCGCTGACCCCCAGGCGGTCGAAGTAGCCTGCGTGGAGCCGGTCAACGACACCCTGGTAGGTTCCCTGGTGTTCGGGGGCGATATCGGCGTGCCCATGCGTAAAGCCATGGACATGCAGCTCGTAAAGGATTAAGTCGTGGATGGCGGGGGTCGTGTAGTCGCCATATTCCCAGGCAAAGCCGCCCGCGTCGACGATCTTGGCGTTGTTCTGCTCGTAATCTGCGCCGAAGCAGCGCGCGTACGGATCGGTCACCAGGGCGGCGGCGTGACTGTGTTTGCCAACCTGCATATCGTAGGCGACGTAAAACTGATATTCATCGCCCACCTTCGCATTATCCACCTGTGCCATCCACACGTTCGGCTGGTCAAAATGGCCTCGATGAAGGCTCATCGGGATGAAACGACTGCTGTCGGCATCATCGCGTCCCGGATACTGCCAGTCGTTGAAGCTGCCGGTGACATAGATACGCGCCGCGTGCGGATGAAAGAAGCTGAAGAGCGCGCCACCATCTCGCAGTGGGTTGGCACCCAGCGCGAACCGTCCGCCCGTCTCGCTGATGTACTGCCCCCAGGTGAAGTCCCGCGCTGCCATGTCCGCAGCCGTGCGCGAGTCAACCGCTTGAGGTTCGGAGAGCATCACGAACGGGTGCCAGCTCCGGCACCAGATTTCCAGCTTGCGGCTTCTACCAAAGTGCACACGCCGCCACAGCGTGTCAGGCTCATGGTCTTCTCCAACCGCGAAACGAATCAACAGGTCTTTTGAGTCGACTTCGACCGTAAACAGAGCATGGTTTTCATTCATTTCGGAGGCTGGCACAGCCTGAGCCTCTCCCTCACCGTGACGTATCAGCAGTGTCGGCGCGCGCAATACGCCGTTCGCCTCATAATGTACGGTCAGCACACACTTCATGAAGCTCCCTTTCAATTTCGTTCGCCAGCGACAGTGGTCAGAGAAATCGTTTCGACAAACAACACATCTGCTTACGCAATATAGGTCTTTATTTAGTTCTAGTGATGTGCTGCGCAGAGGATGCGCCTCTAGGTCAAGTGGGGGGTATGAGGCGCGTATAGGTCGTCTGACCTAGGGCAGCGTGACCGTGCGGGTCATCATTCGGCTTGATAGTCGCTCTACACTGGGAACTATGTACTGTGAGGTACACCGCTCTCGCTGTCTGAATAAGGAGACAATGACCATGGACGGATTGTGGGATCGTATTGCCGGAAAGTGGCAGCAGTTCAAGGGCGATGTACGCGCCAAATGGGGTGACCTGACCGACGATGACCTGGAGCAGATCCAGGGCAACCGTGAGAAGTTGGCGGGGAAGATCCGCGAGCGTTACGGCATGGCGAAGGACGATGTCGATCGTGAGATTGACGAGTGGGAACACGCCTACCGCGAAAACTAATCGCAGCGGCTGATTGACTTCTGCCTCACAGCATATTGCACAGCACAGATCAGCAAGGAGACTACACATGGATCCGATCAATATTCTCATCTGGGTGATCGTCGGGGCTATCGCGGGCTGGCTCGCCAGCATCGTCATGAAAACCAACGCGGAACAGGGTTTGCTTGCAGACATCATCGTCGGCATCGTCGGCGGTCTTATCGGCGGCTTCCTGCTCAACCTGCTCGGTGTCGGCGGCGCGGTCACCGGGTTGAACATTGGAAGCATTCTGGTCGCGTTCATCGGCGCGATCGTCTTATTGGCGCTGCTGCGTTTACTTCGCCGTGCCTAGCGCCTGATCTTCCGCCATCCCGGTGGACTATCAGACGTGTCTCACAGTCGGTGCCGCGCAGCGCGTCGAGCACTACGAGATCGCCGCGTATGGCACCGTCTGTGCTTACGCCGACGCGCTCACGCATAACGAACTAAGCCGCCTGCTTCGCCAGACGCTCGATGAGGAGAAGCAGACGGATGAACTGCTGTCTTCTGTGGGCATCAAGATCAACGAACAGGTTGCGTCACAGACCACGAATGGCGGTTCTGGTCGCGGCAGCAACGAAAGCAGCACCACCTCCAGCCGCTCGAATCGTTCCTGAGTCAGCTACCTGCCAAGCAAGGGCGCTCCAAAGCGCCCTTTTTTGTCGCTTGAGCCGGGCATCAGTCCATCTCGATGCGCCCTGTTATTCGAACGACAACTCCGCACCGAAGCCCTGAAGCGGTCCCCGGCACTCGCTGAAGATGCGGCGGCGCGCAAATATCTCGACGAGATTGAGGCGGAAATCGCCCGGTTGACCAGCATGGTACAGGGGTTTACCCTGTTGGCGCGGCTCGATGTGGATCGGATGGAACTGGGGTGCGACCAGGTGGACATCGTGCGCTTTGCATCCGCACTGCGGAATCAAATGCTGCCCCAAGCCGAAGCGAAAGGGATCACCCTCTCGCTGACTGCTCCAGACCAGGCGATTCACATCCATGTCAATCTGGCGCATCTGACGCTGGTATTTCGCAACCTGCTCGACAATGCACTCAAGTACACATCGAACGGCGGATCAGTGCGTTGGTCGCTCGTGTGCGAAGACCAGATGATGATTCATACCCTGACCGACACGGGAATCGGGATCGCTCCCGAACATCTGCCGCATCTCTTTGAGCGTTTTTACCGGGCGGACCGCGCTCGCCTGCGCGACGTACCGGGTTCGGGATTGGGCTTGTCGATTGTGGGAGCGATCGTGCAGGCATACGGCGGCGATATTCAAATCGAGAGTCCTGGTGTCAATCAGGGCACAACGGTTACGGTTCGCTGGCGGGTGCAAATCCCTCAATAAGCCGTGCAGCATTGAAATCCATCATTGGCGGCGCACTGATAGGTGCCTTACTGCACCAGCCCCTGCTGCATGAGCCATTCCGCCGACTCCTGAATTTCGTCTATTTCGAGGAGCAGACGCGGATTGATCTGCGTCTCACGCAGCGCCTTAAAGAAGGCATACCAGTTGATGTTGCCCTTGCCGATCTGCCAGTGGCGATCTGCCTGCCCATCGACATCCTGTATATGCACATGTTCCAACACATCCGAGCCTTCGTAAACCCACTGCTCCGGCGTGGGTCCGCCCTGCTGCTGCATGACGAAGGCGTGCCCGGTGTCGATGCTCAGGCGCACATGGGACGAGTCGAAAGAGCGCACCAGGTCGAGCAGCGGGACGACATGCAGATCGCTGCACACCTCGAAGACGAAGGCGCAGCCCATCTGCTCCGCCATCGGCATCAGCGGCGTCAGCACCTGGTGGGCAAGATCAATCATCCATTGGCGTTCGCTGCGCGGCATGTAATTGGTATGCACATTGCCGAACCAGAGAAATGGACTGTGCAAAACCATATGTGTCGCCCCCAGCTCCGCGCCAAACTCCAGACATTGGCGATGACGTTTGGCGATCACTTCGTTAATCAGCGGGTCGCTGCATGACAGATCAAGCCCACTATAGGCAGCGTGAATCCCCATCCGCCCGCTGTAGCCATGACGACTGAGCAGCGCGCGCGCTTCCACGATCGCCGGCTTCCAATCGCCGTCCAGGACGTCATAGTTGCACGGGTCCTGGATTTCCAGCGGGCGCTGCTTGTCGACAAGCCAGTCGATGTACTTGGGCAGGCTCGCCATTTCCATTGCAGCTCCGATGATGGGAAGTGAGGTGTTCGTGGAGGTTGACATCTGGTAATCCCTTTGTCTAGCGAGAAGGCGAGATGGTGTAGGTGGGCAGGGCATAGCCTGCCCCGTTGGCTGCATGAGCGGGCAATTGCAGAACCGAAGCCAGGAGCTGCTCGGTATACGGGTGATAGGGCGGAGCGTAAACTTCATCGACGGAATCGATCTCGCAGATGCGCCCGCCCTTCAGGACGGCGACGCGGTCTGCCAGGGCGCGCACGACTGCCAGATCGTGGGCGATGACGATGTAAGCCGTGCCGCGCTCACGCTGAAGATCGACCAGCAGCTCCAGTATCGCTGCCTGCACCGACACGTCGAGTGCCGACGTAATCTCATCACACAGGACGAGATCAGGTTCGGCGGCGAAGGCACGGGCGATGGCAACGCGCTGCTTTTCCCCGCCGGAAAGCTGCGCCGGGTAACGTGTCAGATACGCCGTGTTCAGCCGAACACGTTCCAGCAGCGCCGCAGCACGCTGGCGACATTCACGCTCGTTGAGGCGGAAATAAAGCCGCAGCGGCTGCGCCAGGATGTCCGCGACGGTATGACGCGGATTGAGGGATGCATCCGGGTTCTGAAAGATGATCTGGATCGCACGGCGAACCTCCTGCGGGCGTTGGTCGATGCTGCCTGCGAGCGGTTTCCCGGCGAAGGCGATACCGCCTGCAAGCGGGCGCATCAAACCCGAAATCGCGCGCACAATCGTCGATTTGCCACTGCCGCTTTCACCGACCAGCGCGACGGTCTCGCCACGATGAACCGAGAAACCGACCGCTTGTACCGTCATGGGTCGATCCGATGCCTCGTTGCTCATGCGGCGGCGGATCACTTCAACAATCCCGTCATGACCGTAGCGCATCGAGACATCGACCAGCTCCAGGAGCGGGCTGTGCTGCTCACCCGGTGGCACACTGGGCACACGATTGAGCGGCGGCGGTGGTGTCTTTTCAAGAAGACTGGCGAAGTGGTGGCAGCGCACCTGCCGGACATCATCACTGCGATGCAGATCGAGTGCCGGGCTGACGTCCCGGCATGTTTCGTCGGCATGTGCGCAGCGTGGAGCAAACGCGCAGCCGACCGAATAGTCGGTGAAGATGGGCGGGTGCCCCGATATGCCGCGCGGAATCGCAGTATCGTGGATGGTTGGGATCGCGGCGAGCAGTCCGCGCGTATAGGGATGCAGCGGCTTGCGCAGCAAGGCTTGCGTCTCGCCCATCTCGGCGATTTCACCGCCATACAGCACGGCGACGCGCTGACTCAGGCGCGCTATCATGCCGATATCGTGGCTGACGCAGATCATCGCCACGCCCATCTCACGTTGTAAGCCCGCCAGGAGATCGAGGATTGCCGCCTGAGTTGTGACGTCCAGTCCGGTCGTCGGCTCGTCCAGCACCAGCAGTGACGGTTGGCTGGCGATTGCCATTGCGATAGCGACACGCTGCTGCTGTCCGCCGGAAAGCTCATGGGGATACCTTCGCGCCAGGACTTCCGGCGTTGGCAATCGCACCTGCATCAGCAGCTCGACCACGCGACTGCTCACGGCTTTCGGGGACAGCGTCGTATGCAGCGCCAACGCTTCGGCGATTTGCGCTCCGATGCGCAGGGTTGGGGTCAGCGCCTGACCCGCATTCTGTGGTATGACGGCGATCTGCCCGCCGCGCAGCCGCGTCAGCGCTTTGTCGTCCAACGCAAAGAGATCGCGCCCATCAAAGCGAACTGTCCCAGCGATGCGTTCGCTGCCTCGGCGCAGATAACCCATGAATGCCAGCGCCAGGGTGCTTTTTCCACAACCGCTTTCGCCGACGATGCCGATGCTCTCACCCATGCTGACGTCCAGCGAGACATCGCGCAGCACATGGATCATCTCGCCGCTGGCGTTGCGATAGCCGACACGAAGATGCTCGATTTCAACCAGCGGTGTATTCACAGCGGCGCTCCCTGCGTGCGGTCGATGCCCAGCGCCTTTGCCAGGGCGTCCGCCGCCAGGTTAATGCCGATGATGAGTGAACTCAGGGCGAAAAGCGGGTAGAAGGTCGCCCAGGGGTAAAGTGAGAAGGTACGTGTGTTGTCGCTGATCATCAGCCCCCAATCAGGCGTGGGCGGCGTGACGCCGAAGCCGAGAAACGAAAGGGAGCTGAAGCCGAGCAGCATCCACGACCACTGCATCGCGCCTTCGACGAGCAGCACGTCGAGCACATTCGGCAAGAGTTCGCGCCGCACAATGGTGAGGGTGCCTTCACCGCGGGCGCGCGCCGCCGTGATGAAGTCGCGGGCGACGAAGTCAAGCGTCGCCGCGCGGACGATGCGGATGGCGGGCAGTCCGTAAAAGAACGTCAGCACCACAATCAGCACCCAGTTCTCGCGCCCAAGCACGCTCACGATGAGCAGCAGAAAGAGCAACCAGGGAATCGCCAGCAGTGCATCGACCAGCCGCATGAACAGCTCGTCAATCCGCCCACCGATGAAACCCAACGCGACGCCGACCATTCCGCCCCAGACAATCGCAAGCGAGGCGCTGATGAGCGTGATCGCCAGCGCAGTCTGACCACCCAGCAGCGTCCGCGTGAAGACGTCACGCCCCAGGTGATCGGTGCCAAACGGGTGTTGGCTGGAGGGTGCGTTGAGCGCGAGCCGCACGCTTTGTGCCGACGGGTCGTAAGGCACAATCAACGGCGCGATGAGCGCAATCACGAGATGGAGCATGACGATGCTGATGCCAACCACCCCGCTGCGTGAGCGCAGGAGCGCGCGCAGCACGCCGCCCGATGAGGCGGTGCGCAGCGTGTGAAGCAGTCGGGTGGCGTCGTAAGTGGCGATGGCAGCCTCCTGTTTTCAGGCGCGCAGCGTACGCAGGCGCGGATTGAGCGCCAGCGTCAGCAGGTCGGCGATCAGATTGAGACCGATGTAGATCAGCGCCATCAGCAGTGCCAGGCTTTGCACCAGGGGCAGATCGCGATCCGAGATGGCATTGAGCAGCAGGGTGCCGATTCCGGGGTAGTTAAAGATGCTTTCGATGATGGTTGTGCCGCCGAGCAGCCAACCCAGCGTGAGCGCGACGATGTTGATGGCGGGCAGCATGGCGTTAGGCAGCACGTGCCGCCAGACGATCTGGCGGAAGGGCACGCCTTTCAAGCGTGCCATCTGCACATAATCGCTGGCAAGCACTTCAATGGTGCTGGTGCGCACCAGCCGCATGATATGAGCGACCATCACGAACGTCAGCACCATGATGGGCAGAATGATATTCGGCAGCAGTTCAGCAATTGGCGCGTTGACATTGATGAGCGTTACCGCAGGGAACCAGCCGAGGACGAAACTGAAAATGAAGACCAGCACCGTCGCCGTGACGAAGTCGGGAAGCGTCATGGCGAAAAGCGCGGTCGAAGAAATCGTCACATCCAGCGCGGTGTCGCGCTTGATGGCGATCAGCACGCCCAGCCCTACGGCGAGCGGGATGCCCACGACAGCCGCCGCGATGCCCAGCACAAAGGTGTTGCGCAGCCGGCTGCCGATCACGTCAGCAATGGGGCGGTCGCGGATAACGGATGTGCCGAGGTCACCACTCAGAAGCCCGCCCGCCCATTCGCCAAAGCGTTCGACCGCCGGGCGATTCAATCCACGTTCCTCGCGGCAGCGTTCCAGGCGCTCAACGTCACGCGCATCGCGCCCCAGGAATGCCGTGCAGACATCGCCGGGCAGCAGTTCGGTCGTCGCAAACACGACGACCGCCACCATCGCCAGCGTAAAAACCGCCAGGATTACCCGTTGCAGCGCGAGCTTCAGCATGTGTTCCCCAGGACCCGATCCGTAGGGACGAGGCAAGCCTCGTCCTCTTTCAATATCCCTTGCCCTATCGGATTAGCGATTGACCGTCACTTCCCACCAGGGGACCATGTCGTAATCGATCTCGGGCAGTGTCACGGCGTTGTTGACAGCGCGCACTGTGTTTGTGAAATACGGGATGAGCGCCCCACCTTCCATCCACAGCATTTCCTGTGCATCTGCGTAGAGTTCCTTGCGCTGCGCAAAGTCCAGAGCAGATCGTGCACGATCGAGCAAAGAGTCGAAATCGGAGCGGTTCCAGTAGGTCTCGTTCCAATCTGCGCCGCTGCGCCAACCCTCATTGAGGATCTGGTCTGCTGGGCGCTGACCCCACGAGGTGAATGTGAACGGCTCGATCATCCATACGTCCGACCAATAGCCATCGGACGAGGTCATATTGAGGTTCACGGTGATGCCTGCCTGCGCTGCCTGCTGCTGGTAGACCTCCGCAAGCGTGGTCCAGGTCTGCGACAGGTCGGACAGATAGAGGTCAACGGTGATGCCGTCGGCATAGCCCGCCTCTGCCAGCAGTTGTCGTGCCAGCTCGATGTCCTGCGGGCAGTTCATTTGAGAGAAGTAAGGGTCGCCGGGCCACACCGGGCTGTCACAGGCGATGGTGCCGCCGTTAGGACCGAGCGCCAGATCGAGCATCGCCTGACGGTCGGCGACGACGCGCAGCGCGCGGCGCACGCGGACATCGTCAAAGGGAGGTGTATCGGTGCGCATGACCATGCCCTCCCAGCCGCCAGAGAACAGATATTGCACGTAGACCTGATCCTGATTGAAGAGCGGGACTTCGGCGACTGTTGCGCTGTAGATATCGATCTGTCCGGCGAGGAATGCCTGAAGGGTGGCGGTAGCATCGGGGATCGGGAATATTTCGACCACGCCGTGTTGCGGTACGCCCTCCCAATACTCATCGAACGCGACCAGGCGGGTTGTGCCTTCCAGGTCGAGCGTCTCCAGGCGGAACGGACCGGTGCCGTTGCCTGTCTGCTCGATCCTATCGGCGCTGCCCTCGGCGATGACGAGCGCGCGGTAATCGGTCAGCAGCAGCGGGAAATCGGCATGGGGGGCATTGAGAACAAAGCGCACAGTCGTATCATCGACCGCCTCAACGCGGTTCATGATGCCCAGCACAGCGCGCACAGGCGTATCAACCGCCGGATCGATGATGCGATTAAAGCTGTAGGCGACATCGGCGGCGGTCAGCGTCTCGCCATCGTGAAATAGCACACCCTCTCGGAGGAGAAAAGTCCATTCAGTGGCGTCGTCGTTCGGTGACCACTCGGTCGCCAGTTCCGGCGCGGGCAGCCCCTGCGCATCCGCGCGGACGAGGCGGTTATAGAGACGGGCGTTGACATCGAAGAAACGATACTGTGAAATCGGATCGAGCGATTCTAGCCCGCCAAATTCCATCGCATGGTTGATGCGGAGAGTCCCGCGTTCATCCTGTGCGTGCGCGACACCGACGATAAGCAAGAGACAAAGGCAGATGAGGAGTGGTAATGTGCGGGTCTTCACCTTATTCCCTCTCAAAAAGGTCTGTCACCCGCAAAGGTTAGCGACTGCCCTTTAAGGCTTTGATGTCGTTCGTTTAAGGGATTGCGGAGAAGTGCCGGTTTAGGTTGGCGGCTGGATGATGATCGAACCGACTAACCATACTTAATGTGCCATTAAAGCCCATACGCCGATCGTTTAACGTGCTCCGTCTACGCTATCCATTTCCTGCATACTGCCTGGTGGATCAAGTCGGGGTGGTTTTGCTCGCCTGCTCTTCCGAGCGCTGGACGACCCTGACGGCACCCGCTCCATTGCAGACATTTTCAGCGATTTACAAGGCGCAAACATCATGACACAGCCTGTTCGCATCGGTCTCATCGGCTTCGGTCGTGTGGCGCGCACCTACCTGCGCTGGCATGAGCGCCTGCGCTGGCAAGGCGTCGTAGAGCATGTCATCGCCTGCGATCTGTTGGAAAAGCACCGCGACGATGCACTCAACACCTATGGCTTTGCCCACTTCACGACGAATTACGAGGATGTGCTGTCCCGCAGCGATGTCGATCTCGTCCTGATCTACACCTCGATGCAAACTCACGGACCGATTGCGCTCGCCGCCCTTGCGGCTGGCAAGCACGTCCAGGTGGAAAAGCCCTTCGCGCCCAATCTCGACGTAGGCATACAGCTCGTCGAAGCCGCCAGGACAAGCGCGGGCTACCTTGTCCCCGCACCCTACAGCATCCTCAGCCCTACCTATCGCACGATCTGGCGACGCATCCAGGGCGGCGATATCGGACGCCCATACATGGCGCGCTCGCTCTATGGGCATTCGGGACCCACCTGGGGACCCTGGTTTTACCAGAAGGGCGGCGGGGCGATGTTCGACCTCGGCGTCTACAACATCACGTCGCTGACCGGGCTGCTGGGTCCTGCGAAGCGCGTGATGGCAATGTCGGGCAGCGCGGTGCACGAGCGCATCATCGACGGGCAGACGATCCCGGTCGAAGCGGACGACAATTCCCATACGCTGCTCGATTTTGGCGATGCCATCTTCGCCGTCGCCACAACCGGCTTCACTATCCAGAAGTATCGCACCGCCGGTATCGAGGTGTACGGCAGTCAGGGGACGATTCAGTTGATGGGCGACGATTTTCGCCCGCGCGGCTATGAGCTGTGGCTGAATGAAGTCGGGGCATGGCAGGTCTTCGCCGAAACACACCCCGAATGGACATGGACGGATGGCTTGCGCCACACCGTCGAATGTATTCAAACGGGCGCGCACCCACTGGTCACGCCAGAACATGCCTACCACGTACTCGAAATCATGATCAAGGCACAAGAGTCGGGTGCGGACGGTCAGCAGAAGACTATCGAGAGCACGTTCCCATCTCTGCGACTTGCTGAAGGCGCGTAAACAAAATTACGTTAGTGATTGCGTGATGAAAATTAATCGCCACTTAAAGGGAGTGAAGTGTGACCTTAAATGACGGTCGCTAACTTCCCTATGTTGCTCACGCGTGAAGCATTCGGTCCTCGCTTTCTGCTGGCTGCGCTCTGCGCAGGTCGCCCTCCCCTGGTTCCTGTGATATTCACTCTTGGTGAAAGGTACACAACCGAATGAAGCGGTATCGTAGCATTTTGTTCCTTGCGTCGGTCATGGCTGCCCTCCTGCTGGCACCGATGACTTTGCTCGCTCAGGACACGCCGGTCTGCGAAAGCTACAACGAAGCACCCGTGCTGGCGGAACGTGTCGCCGCTGGAGAACTCCCGTCCGTCGCAGAACGTCTGCCGGTTAACCCGGTCGTCGTCACGCCCCACGTGGGCACAATCGGTCAGTACGGCGGCGCGATGAACGACCTCTACAATGGCAGCCGTCTTGCCGAATTCCGCCAGTATGGCTACGAGAACCTCGTGCGCTGGAACGTCGATGGCAGCGAAGTGATCCCCAATATTGCCGAAAGCTGGGAGATCGGCGACGAAGGTCGCACCTACACCTTCCGTCTGCGCGAAGGAATGCGCTGGTCGGATGGCGAGCTGTTCACGACCGACGACATCGCCTTCTGGTGGACTCGTGTCGAGACCAACCCGAACATTCGCCCCAATGGTCCGTACCCCTACTTCGTCGTTAACGGCGAAGTCGGCACCTTCACTCAGATCGACCCGCTGACCTTCAGCTTCTCATGGAGCCAGCCGCACGGTCTGTTACTGCAACTGCTCTCGACCGCCTACGGCGTCCGCATCACGCAGTTCCCCGCTCACTACATGGAACAGTTCGACATCGATCTGAACCCCGAAGGCGTCGCCGAGATGATGGCGGCGGCAGGTCAGACCGAGTTCGGCACCTGGTGGAACGGCAACGTCGGTTCGTATGGCGCGCCTGCCGAGTACAACGACCCGAACCGCCCGACCATGCAGCCCTGGTATCCGGTGGCTTCTTACATCGGCGCAGAACGCTTCGTCCTGGCGCGCAACCCGTACTACTTCAAAGTCGATCCGGCTTGCAACCAGCTCCCCTACATTGACGAGCGCGTCTTCACCCTGATCACCGACCCGGAAGTGGCGCTGCTGGCGACCATCGATGGGCGCGACTCGCTGTCGGATGATGCGGTCAACACCCTGCTGAACCGCGCGGTCTTCTTCGACAATCAGGAAAGCGGCGACTACCGTTTCGTGGAGAGCATCGACAGCAACTTCAACACGATGCAGCTTCACATCAAGTACAACAGCGAAGATCAGGTCAAGGCGGAGATCTTCCAGGACATTAACTTCCGCATTGGTCTCTCGCAGGCGATGGATCGTCAGACCATCATCGACACGATCTTCCTGGGACAGGGCATGCCCTTCCAGCAGGGTCCCCGTCCTGAATCGCCGCTCTACAACGAGCAGCTCGCCACCCAGTACACCGAGTATGACGTCGATGCCGCCAACGCCGCGCTCGACCAGGTGCTGCCGGAACGCGATGCCGAGGGCTTCCGCCTGCGCCCGGATGGCGAACGGATGACCTTCACCGTCGTCATCAATCGCGATTTCCGCCCCGAATGGGTGGACATCATGCAGCTCGTCGAACGCGGTTGGGAAGAAGTTGGCATCGAGGTCACGGTTGACGTGACGACCAACGATGTCTGGCGTGACCGCGCCGCGCTGCCCGAAACCGACGCCTTCGTCTGGGTCGGCGAAAACGGTCTCGGTCTCCAGCCGCTGCTCGCCGCGCGCGACAGCTTCACGCCAGAAGCGGCTTCTGGTTGGCTCGCCTGGGACGCCCTGCGCCTGAACCCGGATGCCGAAGTCGCCGTCGAACCCGTCGTGCCGCCCGCCAGCCTCCAGCGTCAGTACGAGCTGGTCAGCGAAATCAACGCGACCGCCGACAGCGCGACCCAGGTCGAGCTGATGACCGAGTTCCTCCAGCTTTCCGCCGAGGGCTTCTTCACCATCGGTCTCAGCCTGCCGAGCGGTGGCTACCGCGTCGTCAGCAACGAACTTCAGAACGTCCCCGATCCGCTGCTGGCGGGTTGGCTGTATCCGGGTCCCGGTCCCGCCAACTTCGAGACGTTCTTCATCGCGCCTGCGAACTAAACGCATCATTACGGCGGACAAGGCATGCCTTGTCCCTACGAATACGGCAATTTGTGGTGGGGCGCGCCATTGGGCGTCCCCACCCAACTATGTCGGTAGGGACGCGCAACGGCGCGTCCGCCCACGTAAAGAAACGGATGATCGATGGCGCAGTACATCCTCAGGCGCATCCTCTACATGATCCCAACGTTGATCGCGATTTCGATAGTGACGTTCGTCGTCATCTCGATCCCGCCCGGCGATTTTGTCGATCAACTGGTGACGCAGGCGCGGATGACGGGTGAAGTCATCTCGCTAGAAGAAGAAGAAGGCATGCGCATGCAGTACGGGCTGGGCGCATCGCTGCCAGAGCAGTACCTGCGCTGGGTTTCCGCCATCGCCACGCGCGGCGATTTTGGCATCTCGTTCCGGCTCAACTTGCCCGTCTCCCAACTCGTCTCGGAGCGACTGGGGCTGACTTTCCTGCTGTCCTTATCAAGCATGTTATTCATCTGGGCGATTGCGATTCCCATCGGCGTCTATTCGGCGGTGCGCCGTTATTCGCCCGGCGACACAATGGCGACCTTCATCGCCTTCGTCGGCGTCGCCATCCCCGACTTCCTGATCGCGCTCGTGCTGCTGTATGTGTCATTCCGCTATTTCGGGCAAAGCGTTGGCGGCTTGTTCTCGCCGGAATTTGTCGAAGCGCCCTGGTCGCTGGCGAGGGTTGGCGACTTCCTTTCGCATTTATGGATACCGATGGTCGTCCTCTCGATTGGCGGCATCGCGTCACTCATTCGCACCTTGCGCGCCAATATGCTGGACGAGCTGCGCCGCCCCTACGTGACGACCGCGCGCACCAAAGGGCTGCCGGAATGGTGGCTGATCATCAAGTATCCGCTGCGTCATGCGCTCAACCCGTTCGTTTCCAGCCTGAACGATGTCTTCGTCAATCTTGTCTCCGGCGCGACCATCGTATCGGTCGTCCTCAGCCTGCAAACGATGGGTCCGATGCTGCTCGAAGCGCTGCGCAACCAGGATGCATTCCTGGCGGGCGGCACCCTGCTGCTCCTCAGTGTACTCGCCGTCATCGGAACGCTCTTCTCAGACATCCTGCTGGCGTGGCTCGACCCGCGCATCCGCTTTCGGTAAGGTGAGGGGTCACAACACATGGCAGAAGCACGGGTGATCACACCCAGCCCCGAGCGAACGCGCGAAACACGCCGCCGTGAGCGCGCAGTCGTCGCCGGTCAGTGGCAGTTGATGTGGTGGAAGTTCCGCAGGCATCGCCTCGCCATGATCGGGGGCATCGTCACGCTCATGATTTATCTTGTGGCGATCTTCGCAGGGTTTCTCGCGCCGTTTTCCGCCGACGCCTACAGCGCCACCTATACCTATGCTCCACCGCAGACACTCCATCTCTTCCAGGAGACCGCCGGCGTTTGGGCGTTTGCACCCTACGTCAATGGCTACACGGTCGAGGTCGATCTAAATGCTGGACGGCGCAACTTCGTCATCGATCCGGACGTGCGTTATCCCGTCGGTTTTTTCGTCCAGGGCGAGCCTTACACGATCCTTGGCATCATCCAGGGCAATATCCACCTGATCGGACCCGCCAATCAAGGGGACCCGATGTTCCTGCTGGGCGCGGATCGCCTGGGACGTGACATCCTCTCGCGTACCATCTTCGGCACGCAGATCTCGATGACCATCGGATTGGTGGGTGTCATCTTCAGTCTGTTCTTCGGCGTCCTGCTCGGCGGCATCTCCGGTTACTTCGGCGGGTGGATCGACAATCTGATTCAACGACTGATCGAGTTTCTGCAATCGCTGCCCTCAATCCCTCTCTGGATCGCGCTCGCCGCTGCCATCCCTCCGGGCATTGCTCCGGAACAGGTCTACTTCTTCATCACCATCATCCTATCGCTGCTCGGCTGGATGGGGCTGGCGCGCGTCGTGCGCGGGCGCTTTCTAGCGCTCAAGACGGAGGACTTCGTCAAGGCGGCACGGCTGGATGGCTGTTCGCCGATGCGCGTCATCTTCCGCCACATGCTGCCGTCTTTCCTGTCGCACATCATCGCGGTCGTCACGCTCGCTATCCCCGGCATGATCCTGGCGGAGACGGCGCTCTCATTCCTCGGCATCGGATTGCGCCCGCCGTCGGTCAGTTGGGGCGTACTGCTGCAGGAAGCGCAGAATATCCGCTCGATCTCGACTGCGCCCTGGCTGCTTCTGCCCGGTCTGGCGGTCATCATCGCCGTGCTTTCGCTCAACTTCCTCGGCGACGGTCTGCGCGACGCTGCCGACCCCTACCTCTAGCGCACGGGAGAGACGATGCCCCTTCACGACAGCCTGCTCGAAATCGACAACCTGCGCACGCACTTCTTTACGCCTGAGGGAGTCGTCAAGGCGGTCGATGGCGTCAGCCTGAAGATTCCGCGCGGCAAGACGGTTTGCGTCGTGGGCGAGTCCGGCTGCGGCAAATCGATCACGGCGCGCTCCATTCTCCAGGTGGTCGATCCGCCCGGCAGAATCGTCGAAGGCGCAATCCGCTTTCATCCGACGCCAGAGTCGAGCATCGACCTGACGCAGCTCGACCCCTTCGGCGAGGAGCTGCGCGCCGTGCGTGGCAAGGACATCGCCATGATCTTCCAGGAGCCGATGTCGGCGCTGTCGCCGCTCTACACCATCGGCAACCAGATCATGGAAGTGCTGCGCTGGCACATGCCGATCAGCAAGCAGGATGCCCGCGCGCAAGCCATCGCCGCCCTGCGCAAGGTCGGCATTCCGCGCCCGGCGGAACTGGTCGATGCCTACACCTTCGAACTATCCGGCGGTATGCGCCAGCGCGCCATGATTGCGATGGCGCTCGTCTGCGAGCCAAAGCTGCTGATCGCCGATGAACCGACGACGGCGCTCGACGTGACGACGCAAGCGGTCGTCCTCGACCTGATGCGCGATTTGCAGCAGCAGTCGGGGATGTCGATGCTGTTCATCACCCACGACCTGGGCGTGGTCGCCGAAATCGCGGATGAAGTCGCCGTCATGTATCTCGGTGCTGTCATCGAACATGGCACCGTCGATGAAGTCCTGCGCGACCCCAGGCACCCGTATACCCGCGCACTGCTGCGCTCGATCCCCAAGCTGGATAGGCAGCGGCGGGCACGACTGGACGTGATCGAAGGCATGGTGCCGCACCCGCTCAACCGACCGCAGGGCTGTTCGTTTCACCCGCGCTGCGTGTCTGCACAAGCGGGGTTGTGCGATGCCATCGTGCCGGAGACCCTCGCCATCGAGGACGCGCGCAGTGTACGCTGCCTCGCCTACGACACCCGATACACAGTGAACATCCAGGACATTCCGACGCTGCTCGATGACAGTGGAGTCTCTGTCGTGTCCCCACATCCTCAGCGCACGCTGCTGAATGTCGATCAACTCAAAATGCACTTCCCGATCACAAAAGGCTTCTTCAATCGCACAGTGGGGCATGTCAAGGCGGTCGATGGCGTCTCGTTTGCCATCTACGAGGGCGAGACGCTGGGGTTAGTTGGCGAGTCCGGTTGTGGCAAGACCACGCTGGGGCAGTGCATCATGCGGCTCTACAAACCGACGAGCGGCGCGGTTCACTACACCGGTGCGGGTGAAAAGACGATTGATCTGGCGACCCTGCATGGCGGTGCCCTGAAAGCGCTCTGGCGCGAAATTCGTATGGTCTTCCAGGACCCGTATTCCTCGCTCAACCCGCGCCTGCCCGTGGTCGAAATTATCGGCGAGACGCTGCGCGTCAACAGTGATATGGATGACGAGACGATTGAAGCGCGCGTGCGCGACCTGCTGACCAAAGTGGGGCTGCGCCCGGAGTACATCCGCCGTTACCCGCACGCCTTCAGCGGCGGCGAACGCCAGCGCATCAGCATCGCGCGCACGCTCGCCTCGACACCGCGGCTGATCGTCGCCGACGAGCCCGTGTCGGCGCTCGACGTTTCGGTGCGCGCGCAAATCCTTAATCTGCTGCGCGAATTGCAGGAGGAATATCGCCTTACCTATCTCTTTATCTCGCACGATCTGAGCGTCGTGGCGCACATCAGCGACCGTGTCGCCGTCATGTACGCGGGCAAGATCGTCGAACTTGCGCCGACCGAAACCTTGTTCGCTAAACCGCGCCATCCCTACACAGAAGCGCTGCTCTCGGCAGTGCTGGAGCCAGACCCGCAGCAGCGCCGCTCAGAAACACGCATCCGTCTGGAAGGCGAGGTTGCAGACCCGGCGAATCCGCCATCCGGTTGCGCCTTTCACCCGCGCTGCCGCTATGCGCAGGAACGCTGCAAACACGAGACTCCCGCACTGCGCGAGATGACATCGGGCGCGCTCGCCGCCTGCCATTATGCCGACGAACTCGATCTCGCCGGGATCACCATCCCCGGCAGCCGCACCACCGCATCTCAGGAAGCCCACAAGGAGCCATCATGAAGACAGTATTCGAAGGAACGCTGACCCCTGCCGACAACCGCCGCGTCATCCCCTGCCAGTTCGACATCCCCGAAGGGACAACACGGATTCACGCACAGTTCGATTACTCCCCTATCCATACCGAGGGGCAGCCGTTCCCCCAGCAGATCAGCTTCGCCATCCACGATCCGAACGGTGTGCGTGGCGAGTGGTCGCGACCGATGGCGGACGGCTGGCATGTCGCGCTCAATTCGGCGACGCCCGGTACGCTGCCCGGTGGGCTGCCTGCCGGGACGTGGACAATCTTCCTGCTTTCGCATCGCGTCATGCCGCCTGTCCCGGTCAGCTACCGCTTGACCGTGGAATGGTCGAACGACCCTATCGCCGAAGGTGCACCGCACTACGCAGCCGGGCAGACACCCGATCGCGGTCCAGGTTGGTATCGTGGTGACCTGCATGGGCATACCATCCATTCCGACGGCAGTTGGGATATTCCCGAATTTGTCGCCTTCATGCGGGGTCATGGCTTAGATTTCGTCACGCTCAGCGACCACAACACGATCTCCGGTCTGGCGCAGCACCGCAGCCTGGCGGAAGAAGGCTTTGTCGCCATCGGTGGCACTGAGCTTTCAACGTTCCTCGGTCATGCGCTGGCGCTCGGCATTCACGAGTATTTCGATTGGCGCATTGGCACCGAACGTGAACTGACGATGCCTGAACTGGCGCAGCTTGTGCTGGATAAGGGGCGGCTGTTCATCATCGCGCATCCGATGGCACCGGGCGACCCGGAATGCTGCGGCTGCCATTGGGAACATCTGGACATGATGCCCGGCAACGCACCTGCCGTCGAAATCTGGAATGGCTGGTGGGCGGATTACAACGAACAGGGTGTGCAGCTCTACTACCAATGGCTCAACGAAGGGCACCGCCTCGTCGCCACCAGCGGCACCGACATCCACGAGTGTCCACCCGTCGATGCGCATGGTCGCGCCGCCAGCAATGTCGTCTATGCGGAGACGTTCAGCGAGGACGGCATCATCGCCGCGCTCAAGCAGGGGCATTCCTACATCAGCGCGGGACCCGAACTGCTGCTCACCGCGACCAGCGCTTCTGGCGCGCAGTCGATGATGGGCGACTCACTGCCGGACGAAGGCGCTACGCTGACCGCCCGTTGGAAGCATGCACACGACGGCGATGTACTGCGCCTGATCGTCAATGGTGCGGTTCATGAGATGCGCAACGCAGGCGAGACGGGTGAGGCGAGCTGGACGCTGGACGCTGGGCAGGCGCGCTGGGCGACTGTCGAGCTGCGCGACGCCAAAGGCGACATGTGGGCGATCACGAACCCGATTTTCTTTGGCGCGGGGCGTGAACGCCAGTAATCCGGACTTAACATGGCGGGCTGCGGCGCGACAGTTTGGGGACGATCTGAGCAGATGCGGTTCACACCTGACTGCTTCAGCCCTGCCATGACATTCGGACGTTCGTCCGCCCCGGTGGTGATGCCGATCCGAACATAGACCGGAATCACACCCCAACCATAGGTCACAGCCGCCGATATCGCCTTTAGATCCTGGCTTTGCTCCGCCGACATGGTGACATAAAACCAAGGGGCTGGACCCTTCCAGAACCAGATTTCGCCAGTGAATTCGATGATCATGACCATTTTATGCGCAGCAAACGGCGAAGTGTGACAAGTCTATCGGATTATTATGGACTTGTACCACTCAGACGCTGCACAGGCGGCTGGATCGCCCCCCACCACGTCATTCGCCACATTCGTCAGCAGCCATAGCCTGAGCGTGGGGCGTCCATGCGCACCCCAAGACCGATTTCGACATGAAGTCACATCGATGCAGCCTATAGCGTACAAGCGTACGCATGACACACGCAAAACCGCCCGGATGTACCGCATGGAGAATGGAAGTGGGATGGCTAAGCTCGTGTTCGGAATGAACCAGTCCCTGGTACGGTGAGTCGGATAGCCTTCCCTCTCGGAATCATCGGCGATTACGACCAGGACACGGCGCAAATGGGCACGGATGGTATTTTTAGACCCCATCTCGTAATTCATGCGGATGAGGTGTACACTGGCTCAATACGCGATAAGCCTCCTCTGAAAATCTTCCATTGTCTTAACCAGCCCATTTTCACTTGGTCACTTACATCGTTGATCCTGCATCAGGATCGCAGTGCGGTGAAAGACAGCCTTCCCATGCTGCTTCCGGAAAAGCGGGTCATGGAATACAAATACAAACCGAAGGATAAAGGAAACATGGCGATGACGATGCAGGGAAAGATTTGACTGATTACGGGCGGCACGAACGGGATTGGCAAAAGCACCGCACTGGGACTCGCCTGTATGGGCGCAACGGTCGTCATCGTAGGGCGAAATGCTCAGAAAACCGCGCAGGTGGTTGAAGAAATTCGCGCCGCGAGCAGCAGCAAAACCGTCGAGTCCCTGCTCGCGGATTTGTCATCCCAGCAGGACATTCGACGCCTGGCAGATGAATTCAAGCGCAGATACTCACACCTGCATGTCCTGCTCAACAACGCGGGCGGCGTATTCCTGGAGCGCCAGCTCAGTGTGGATGGTATCGAATTGACGTTCGCTCTCAATCATCTGGCGTACTTCCTGCTCACCCATTTGCTCCTCGACACGATGAAAGCCAGCGCCCCCGCGCGGATCATCAATGTGTCATCCAATGGACATACGGGCGGCAAAATCGAGTTCGACAACCTTCAGGGCGAGCGGAATTACGGGATTGGCGCGTATGGACATTCGAAGCTGGCGAATATTCTGTTTACGACGGAATTGGCAAAGCGCCTGACAGGAACCGGCGTCACCGTCAATGCTCTGCATCCGGGCTTTGTCAATACCGGATTCGGGAGCAACAACTCTGGCTTCTTCATGAAGATCATGCGGGTCATCGTCCCTCTGATCGCACGGTCTCCGGAAAGAGGCGCGGAAACACCGATCTTTCTTGCCTCCTCACCTGACGTGGACGGCATCAGCGGAAAATACTTCTACGACTCAAAAATTGTCCCGGCAGCCCCCCAGGCGAACGATATGGCAGTCGCCAAGAAGCTGTGGGACGTCAGCGCAGAACTGGCGAATCTGACGGGTGTCGTACCATAGGGTCTCGCAGCGTCGCTAGACAGGGAGGGCAGGAGCTGTCCAGCGCACTATCTACCTTGGTTTGCCCACGAACATAATCGAACGGACATTTGAGTCCGGCGACGAGCTAGGGGGTAGATTAAAAGCCGTGTTGCTTCCATCACCATCACCATATTTGGTGCCGATGACATCGAATAGTTCCGGGTACATGGCTCGTCGCAGCATTCGGTGATCGCAGGGTAGCCAGCCATCGGGGAGGGTTTCGCCAACATGCGTGATGACCTGCCCCAGTTGTGGTGTGGAAGTAGATGTACGAACAAACGAAGCGCCAAACTGCTTGTTATCCATAGACATTGCATTCTCCTGCGTATATTCGTCATGATTTCCAGGCTTACGGCTTCGTACGCCGATCGCGATCGTCAGTGATCGGCGTACGAAGTGAAGATCCTGCTTACAACCTCAGATGGGCGCTAAGGGCTTGGAATCAAGCTGGGTTGCGAAACCTCGTTCACCATCTGCCGTACCTTTTCGTGGTCGTCCAGATGTATCGCGATGTCCGCCTGGGCAATGATTCCAACGACTTGCCCAAACTCGTCAACGACAGGGATTCGTCTGATTTGGTAACTTGCCATAGTGCGCAGTGTCGCATCAAGATCGTCTTCAGGGTGGCAGCTTACGGGATCCGGTGTCATCACGTCCGCAATCCGGGTGCTGGTTGCATCGCGACTGGCACCGACCACCTTAATGGCTAAATCACGATCAGTGATGATTCCTACCAGTTTCTTGGTGACATAGTTGTCCACCACGGGCAGCGCGCCGATATTCTCGCTTTGCATCCGCTGCGCAACTGTATAGACTTTATCACTCGCAACACAGCACTCAGGGTGTTGAGACATCATTTCCTGGCAATTCATGGTTTTGTCCTGCTTCGTTGGTTGAAGCTGCTAAAGCTTCAGTTTGTCCGCCCACTTGTCAATTTGCCTGTTGGCTTGTTCTTTGGCGATGCCATATTTCTCCTGGAGTTTGCCCGCCAGTATTTCGCGGTCGCCATTGATCTCCATGAGTTCATCGTCCGTCAGGGTGCCCCACTGTTTCTTGACTTCACCCGTGATCTGCTTCCATTTGCCGCTCACCTTGTCCCAGTTTCCAGTTGTTGCCATCGTCATTTCCCTTTTCACTGATTAACGAACGTTTCAATGCAGACATCATCATTGGCGGAGTCGATAGTCGCCACGCGATCAATTTCTACCGTGGACGACTCAGTACCAGCCAAATCAGCCGCGCCACCAGCCATGCCACGATCGCCCACACCAGCATGGCGATGAGTGTAGTGATTTCCAGCACCGAGGTGCCTCCCAGTGTGGGGTTTTGCATCAGGCTCGCAAACAACGCCACAAACGGTGCTGACAATCCGTAAACGAACCCTGCGAAAGCATTTGCTGCATTCACGCCGGCTAGAACCAGAACTACGCGAACGACGAGCAGCAGTTCCACTGCCCCAAACAGGAAGTAGACGATATTGATGATTCGTGCGACAGAAGAATTCTGATTGGCCGCCGCGATGCCCCGTTGCTTTTCGCCCAGATTCACAGCTTGATGATGTTCAATATTCCGGTCGACTCTTTCTTCGTGCCGGTTCAACTCTTGACTACGTAGCTCATTCTCTGTCATTTCTTTCCTGCCTCCTCATGGATGCGGATATAGAGTTGGAAGTGGGCTTGAATGACAGTGCGTCAATTGTTCAAGCCCTCAACCTTTGACTCGGCTTCGAGTCGATCCAACCGCGTGTAGTAGTCGCAGATCTCTTTCAGATGTGCCCAGGCGATTTTCCCCGTCAATACGGGATCATCGTTCGTGACGTTGGTCTCTGGGTCACACGCGCCATGTTCGAGTTCGACATCAAGCCCGCGCCGAAACTGCTCCAGATCAATTTTCGTCCAGTCGATCCCAAGCTTTGTTCCAACCGAGCGTGCTTCCTCAAGGGAGATTTGCCTTTTGGTGTTCATACGGGGCCTCACGTTTCTTTAGCTACTTCCTGATATCAGGAAGTTCTATTCGAATTGCGTTGTGAGTCTCGAAAGTGCTGCCGCACTTCTGCCGCAATCTGTGCATCAGTCATCTTGTCAGTGGTTTTGACAGCAACGATACGATCACCGAGTCCGTGACTGTCCAGCCGTTTGCGAAGCTCACTCTTCGCCTCGCCAGGACCCAGTATCAGAATCGAGGTTGCATCACGAAGAGATGAGATGACCTCATCGTAGTATCGGTCAAGCTGGTCATAAAACCGTCTGTCGCGTCCGTCCTCTGTGGTGTCATTGTGGGATTCGTTTGTACCACTCGCCTCTGATGCCCCGGAATAACGAACATGCTTTTCCATATTGGAGGTTATCCGTTTTATTGTTTCCTCTTGGTCGAGGTTCACGATAACAGCCTGCCTATGGTCAATCCACAAACCCATTTCTTGTTTCACAGCTCACTCCCTGGTCTATTAGTCCTTATGAACCTCTGAATTTTTGCATCTGGGCAACAAGTAATGTGTCTTAAACCAGGACTAAATAGTCAGAACTACCTTCAAACCCAGCCGTGCCGCTGAAAAATCAGGCGCATAACCACAATAGACACGATCATAAGAAGCGTAATTAGAATAGAAATCACCAGACCATTAATCGGCAGCGTCACAGTTTCGCCGATAGTGAAGAAATTCGAGTCAAATAAACCCACGAAAAAGGTGAAGGGCAAGAACACGAGCGAAATGATCGTGAGGCGGTTGACAGCCTCACCCATCTTGCGTGACTGTTGATTAGCGATGATTTCCAGCACGTTATTGGTTAGATCCCGCTGCGAGTCAATCACATCATAAATTCCCAGCAGACGCTCGTAGAGGTGACGAAACAAATCTCGAATATCACTACTGCTGGAGACACGCTGCTCGCCAATGAGATTCGACAGCACTTCCCGCTGCGGGGCGATCATCTGTCGCAGCCCAATCAGATGCTGTTTGATGCGATAGACCGACTTTTGTGCGTGTTTATCGTCACTGTCACTCAGCAATTTCGCTTCCAGTTCGTTGAGCTGATTGCTGATGCGATCCAGCAGCAGGTTTTCCTGGGTGAGGTTACGACGTAGGGTGAGTGGAACGGCTGAAACATTTTCCGCTGCCCCATTGACTGAGGATACAGGGTTGGCTTCAATGACCGCCTCTGGCTCAGTATCAGGGACAATCACAATCGAACGTATCATGTTTCACCATTCCACTCTAGACAAAATGAGCCAGGACGAGAAACTTCGTCGATGTGCTAGGCGTGTTTCATTCGGTCATCAACGCTTTTACGCAGATCATTGAATTGTTCTTCAAGCCGCTTGATAAGCGGTTCAATTGACTCGCGGCCCGTATTCAGTCCATCTCCGACACTCTCAGCGAACTCGTGGCGGGCTTTTTTGCCAGAGATAGGGGAAAAGAGGACGGCTAATACGGCTCCGATCCCCAGGCCAAACGTCACAAATGCTAACGTCAGCACTGCTCTGTTGCGCATTGCATGCATTTCGGCGTCGTGGCTGTAGTAGATACGATCACTGTTCATTTCTCTGTACCCTCATTTCGTTGATCACCATGTTTTGTCGAGAGGCACGGGCAATAAATCACCGGTGCCCCTATCGGAAATTACTCTACACGGACTTATCGAGAAAATGTTCGGCGTCCGCTCAACAGGCGCAGCAGCGCCAGCAAGACTATCGCACCGACGAAAGCCACCATAACGCTCCAGATATTGAAGCCCGTTACACCTGCTGCTCCGAACTGGTTGAACAGAAAACCACCGATAAAGGCACCGACGATGCCGACAACGATGTCCATGAGCAGCCCCTGCTGTCCGTTCGTTTTCATCACCATGCTTGCCAACCAACCGGCAACCGCTCCGACGACTAACCAGGCGAGCCATCCCATTTGATCCATGATTCTTCGCTCCAACTATGTTCAGGACTACCTCTGTACTCAGTCTACGATGGGTACCTCATCCAGGCATCCATCTTCGAGTGGGTTCTTTTGTCATCCATTGGGGTGATCTTCTCGTCCATGGATGCACGCGAATCAGTGAGCGGTGCCCGCGTCATCAAGACGAGCCGGTACTTCGACCGTCGGAAGAAGGGTTCCAGCGGGCAGCACGATTGCACTCATGGGGCTTGAGACAATCACTGGAACTGTCTTGACCGTATCCTCGTCATCAACAGGCACATCTTCAGGCACATCTTCAGTCAATGACTTGATCGGCGGGTCTGTCGCTGTATCTTCCTCATGGGTGCGATCCTTTATTGGGCTGTGCGCCCCACCATGAATGCCCGTACCGAGCATGTCGGAAGCCGCTTTATCTTTTGTATCGTCTTGTTCGTCACCGAACCCTGACCATCCCGCTTGCCGCCACAAACTGCTGCGTTCGTGGATGTTGATGGAACCGTGCCGACTGAGAATATCTTGCGCACGCAGGGTATCGGGAGTCTCGATGCTGACCAGCGTCCCGCCGCGGCGTATCCCTTCGGCATAGTAAGGGGCATCGTCTTCGGGGACGCCGCTTTTGACCAGCGCGCCGACAATGCCGCCCGTCACGGCTCCAGCCAGGACGCCAGTGACCGCGCCAACAATCGGACCCGCTGCGATTGCCAAGCCAATGCCGGGGATGGTCAATGCCGCCGCGCCGACAAGAATGCCTGTCAGTACACCGACGACTGCCCCAAACCCCGCGCCTTCGCCAGAAGTAACCGCATCCGTCTTCGGAGTGTAGCTTTTGTCCAGATAGTGACTGTATTGATTCTGCGCATCGTTGGTGACAAGGCTGATTGAATCGCGTGCAAAGTCGGCTTGCACAAGATCTTCAACAACCTGACGTGCGACAACAATGTCATCGTAAATAGCGACAATGGTCGTGTTCATAGAGCGATTTGCTTTCTGTTAAATCAGGGCGAAAGTGGTCGGCATCCACACAAGGTGGCGAGGATTGAGCGGGTAATTCTGGTTGTGTCATGCATCAGAACAGGGCGGCTGATGCGCGAGCATTGTGGTTAGTGAGCTGTGGGTCGCCGAAGGGGCAAATCTCCCAAAGACGCGAGACGAATGATATTCGAATGCTAAGGGAGCTTATACTCAGTCTAGTCTTCTTGGCTCTTGCGAGCATCCGACGCAGGGAGGATTTATCAGTAGGGTATCCGGAGGATCAAGCCAGTCTTCACAATCACTGAAGCTGATACGTTAGGAAATATAGAAATCGCCGAGACTCAGGCTCTGTGTCATCACCAAAACAATCGCTTCAACCCGTGTCGTCACCCCTAACTTGGACAATATATTGCTGACATGGTTCTTTGTGGTCGCGCCACTGATGGTTAGGGCGCTCGAAATCTCGTTGTTAGACATCCCCTTGACCAGAAGACGAAGCACTTCACGTTCGCGTGGGGTCAATTCCTCAAACACCGAATGAGGTCTGCCAATCGACTGGATGAGAATATCGGTGACTTCCGGCGCAAACGTCGAAATACCGTTATGCGCGGCACGGATAGCATTGGCAAGATCGTCTGCGGACGCTTTTTTGAACAGGTAGCTGATTGCGCCAGCTTCCAGTACATCCTTAATCAGCCGTTCTTCACCAAAGCTGGTGAGTGCAATCACTTGAATATTTGGAAAGTCCTGGCGGATATGGCGGGTCGCGGCGATGCCGTCCATGATCGGCATCATCAGGTCCATCAGGATGATGTCGGGGTGTTGCTCGGCACAGAGAGTCAAGCCCTCCTTGCCATTGGATGCTTCGCCAACCAGCTTGAGATCCGGATAGCTCATCAAGAAGACAGCCAATCCCTTACGCAGCATGGCGTGATCGTCAACGACACCAATCCGAATCGGAGTTGACACTGGAGATTCCATTTTTAGCACGCCCCGATTGTATCAGCAGCCCATCTCCATTGTATCATGCGTCAAGCAGTGGGCGCGATCCAAACGACCCGAATACGGGACCCTTCTCCTTTGTGACTGCTGGTTTCGAGCGTTCCGCCAATACTCTTGATGCGATCGTTCATGATGCTTAAGCCCAGGTGACCAATGCCGATTTCAGATGGATCGAAACCCACACCATTGTCATGAACAGACAGTTCAACCCGCCTGCCATCACTGTTGAAGTAGACTTCAACTTTGTTTGCCTGGGCGTGCAGAACAACATTATTGAGTGCTTCCTGAACGACTCGGTAGAGAGCAAAGTGGACATCCGGCGGAATCGGCTCTTGGTTTTCGACCGTGACTGAAATGCTCAACGCGGTGCGATTGCTGATCACCTCAGCCGCTTGGCGGATGAGATCCCCCAATTTTCCCTTGGTCAGGGCTGACGGACTCAATTCCAGAAGCAAAGAGCGCATTTCACCCAGCGCGTTTTGCGCCAACAGGTGTAATGTCAGAAGGCTGCGCCGCCCCTCTTCCTGATCAATTTCCCATATAGCAGAGATACGTTCCGTCAGAAGACTCATCGACCAAAGGGTTTGGGAAATGGTATCGTGCAGTTCGTTTGCCAATCGATTGCGCTCCGCCAGGATCGCCGCTCGTTTAGCGCGTTCCAGCAGGCGAGCATTTTGAATGGCAATCGCTGCCTGATCAGCAAAGGTTTGTAATCGTTCAGCATGAACCTCGGTAAAGTAGCCGGGTGTCGCGCTGTCGAGTGAGAGGAAGCCCAGGATTTTGCCGTTGGAGCGAATGGGAGCGATGACATTGGAATTGACCCAGGCTAAGTTCGGGAAACCTATCCACAGGGGTGAAGTCGTGGTGTCTGGGATCGCCATCGATTTGCCGACATCCATCAACTGCTGCAGAACTGCCAACTTGGTGATTGGAATGCGCTGGTTTAGCCAGTCTTTGTCCAGCCCCCTCGCCTGGTAGCCGCGCTGACGCACCACATGAACAAGATCTGACTCGACAAACAGGATGTTGGCTCCATCGTAAGGCGTGACTCTTTTGACGGTGTCGAGGATGTGATCGAGGATTTTGTCCAGATCGACGGTGCTGCTCATGGTTGCAAGTGTGTCTCGCAAAGCTTCGCTTAGCGCCTTCTCCTCCTGCTTGCCCACCTGGGTGCGCTTTTCTTCCTCGATCTGTTCCTGTAATCGCTGGTTCAGCTTTGACTGATACGCGATGTGATCCTGAAGATGCACCTCCAGGTCGTTATACGCTTTTCGCAGCTTTTGTGCTGCTGTCTCGCGCTGGGTAATCTGGCGCTTCAAAGCGTTGGTTGCGCGGGTGAGCGCCACTGTCTGCTTCTGAACTTGCCGCTCCAGGTCAGCATAGTTCTGGGACACATCGGGTCCGCCAGAACCAGCAGCGCTCTGCTGAATCACTTCCAATACCTGAGTCAGCACTGTTTCGTTCACGTTTACTCTGGGTGGATTTGCAGGACGGTCCTGTCGAAGCTCATCAAGCCAACTCTGAACTACCTGGACTTTTTCCTGGAGGTCACTCATGGTCACGCTCCACTTCCGCCGTTACTGGGCTAAGGGTGAGAATTTTGACCTTTGCCTTCCTTGATGATGGCGGAGTGCAGCGCGATAAGCAAAAAGATGCTCCTGTTGGATGACAAAAAGATCATTGCTATGTAGGGTGAGCGACTTTGAGAAACGATCTACCATGAGAGTGGATCAGTTCTCGATTGCAACATAAGGACTCTAAATGGCAGCCGCAGTCGCCTCCGACCCTATGCCACCCGCCCGTATCTTCGTCAATTTACGACGCTTCAATATCGTGATGGGGATATTTCACCTCATCCAGGGCATCGCAATGATTGCGTTGAGTTCGGACTTCAGCATTTCGCTCAGCACGCTTTACCTTCGTGCTGTGGTTGGAAACGGGAGCTTCAGCCTGGAGCAAAATCTCCAACAGACGAGCAGCATCCCGTTTGGTCCCGCAGTCGCGCTCTTCCTGCTGATGTCCGCAGCAGCACACCTCCTGCTGGGGACGGTTCTCTATCAGTGGTACGTCAAGAATCTCAAGCGCAAGTTTAATCCTGCGCGTTGGTACGAATACGCGCTCAGTTCATCGCTCATGCTTGTGCTCATTGGAATGCTGGTTGGAATCTACGATCTATCGACCCTGATACTGATCTTCGGCTTGAATGCGATGATGAATCTGTTTGGTTTGATGATGGAACTGCACAATCAGACGACATCCAAAACAGACTGGACCGCGTTCATTTATGGGTGTATCGCGGGAATCATCCCGTGGATTGTGATCGTGCTTTACATCGCCGGAGCAGCGCAATCCGTCGATACAGAGATACCCGGCTTTGTCTACGCAATCCTCATCTCGATCTTCGTCTTCTTCAACATCTTTGCGCTCAATATGTGGCTGCAATATCGCGGTATTGGGTTCTGGAAGAACTACCTGTTCGGCGAGTACGCCTACATTGTGTTAAGTCTGGTGGCAAAGTCCGTGCTCGCCTGGCAAATCTGGGCGGGGCAGCTTCAGCCGAGCTAGATTGACGCCAAACCCTGGCTGCACGATGACTTTCGCCGTGCAGCCCCATCTTCTTGCAATTGTCGGATCTGCAAAGTACGGAGGAATAGGAAATGAAGATGAATTGGACAATGCTCAAAGGAATCCTGGCGGTTATCGTCATCGTTGGAGCTGTCTTGTGGGCAGTGGACTCCGTGCGCACAAGCATTTACTCTGGTGCCAACCTCAGCTTCACGGTTGGCGAGGGAATGGTTGCGCTGACCAATCCATCGGATCAAGCGATCCCGGTACAGTTGAACAGCACCCGTAACTTTACCGTCGTTGCCAGCACAATTGCGGACGTTTCAGGTCCTTCCGTGCGGCAGGGAACCGGCAGCAGCCTCACGAATCTGTTTGAATTTGCGCTCCCTCCCGGCGAGAGTGAATTCAGGGTGATTCGTTCTTCGGGTGCTGCAGGCGTGGTCACCTTCGCTGCTACCACCGCTGCAAACCTGGTTGCGACTACACAGCCTCTGAGCGACATCAACTACCGCACCACACTCATCGCAACGGGGGTTGTCATCCTGGTGGCTCTCTACTACGTGTCGAGCCTCACCGAACACCGATGGTTTTATGCGGTGCGTGGCAAAGCAGTGCCCGTTCCTCAGCCACTGGTCACCGCACCCGTCGGTGGGCAGGGCGAATCAATCCGTGCCTATGGCGATAACCGGGCAGATAGGTCACATGACCAAAGCTAACGTGGAGGGTTAAATTGTTCACTACATCTCCCAAGGAGCATAAGTCATGGAGCCAAAAATGAAGAAGCTCGAAAGTCCCGAAGAAATTGATGCGATTCTCAAATCGCTCGGTTCGGACTATCCGGAGGCGTTTGGGAATATGCTCACCTCCTACATGACTAATCTGGAGAACAAGCAGCCCATCGACGTTATCCCCAAGGACGTTCCGGCTGGCTTGGCTCCAAAGCAGGAGGTGGAGACTCCTCCACGCTGGTCTCATAAACGAGCAATGGATCGCGAAACTTTCCGCCGTGAACGCGCCGCAGCCAAGCGCAACAATTTCCGTTAGCCCCGCCAGCGCAAGCACAGCCGCCCGCGCCCGCCGATGCGCCGGCGACGAGTAGGCGGTCGTCCAAAGGCTGCCGCGCGGGTCGGTCAGCCCTGTCCGGCGGTCGAGCGCGTCGTAAGCATACGTCGTCCGCTTGCCGCGCGGGTCGCGCATCGCGGTGCGCCGCCCCGCCTTGTCGTACTCCACCTGCGTGAGGATGTTCTGGTCGCTGCTGATCTTGCAGCGTTGGGTTTCGTTTCGGTGGATTTGCGCCCCAGGCAGCGCGACGCTTGGGGCTTTGCGAGAGGATCGATGATGCGGGGTCTTCTTCGCTTTGTGGCGATTGACAGCGATTGTCACCCTCTCGCGCCCCGAATGCCAACGCTTACGCCGAGCGGTGGGTTCGCTCCGTCCGTGAAGAATGCCTCAACAAACTCCTCATCGTCAACGAAGCGCATTTGCTCAGCGTCATGCGAGAATACGTCACCTACCACAACACCGCGCGACCGCATCAAGGGCTAGCGCAGTTGACACCCATCTCGCGTCCGCCCGCAAGTCCGGCGGGTAAGGTGCGCCGCCGCGACGTTTTGAGCGGAATCATCGGGGATTATTACAAGGATACCGCTTGAAATCACGCGCGGATGGGATTTTTGCACCCTACGGGTTTTTGCGCCCTACGATCATTCACCCATGTAGTACGTGTCGCTCACAGCCGACTCAATACACCCATCAGGATGAGCGCGGAAATACTGCACAAATGTTGCAGCACTGATGCCGAGAACTTCATCTACGGTCGGATAGTATTCTAAGGAACTTATTTCAGTAATCACATCATTCCAATCATATCTGCTTGCATCCCAGAAATGCCATGTGAGACGCCACGTATTGGTTAGGGTCGGACATGTCCTACGTAATTCTGGAAGTCCTCCTGATGAAGGTTGTGTCTCCCAATCGCCACTAAAGTCAAACTGATAAACCAGTAATACACCTTCTTCCCTAAAATATAACATCATCCCTAAGAAATTCAGCCAAAGACCGTGCGGGCGAACGCCTACCATGTACATTTCTGGGATCGACTCCAACTGAGAGAGAACAGTGGAAAGCCGCAGCGGAGACGTATTGACATCTTGCCAGAGGGAAGGACTTTCTGCTCTAAGAGAAGCAGAAGCCAAGACATCGTCGACTAGTCTAAAAGTCACGCTTGTTGACTGGCTGACACCACCAAACTGGAATCCGATCCCTCCAGAGTTGATTTCTCGTTCTCCACCATGACCAAACATCAACACGCCACCCTCATCCAGGTTACCCAAAAAACCTGCGCTTTGAAACAACGCATAGACATCTTCTAGGCGCGATACTCCTGGCGTCATGCCCCACAAGCAGGGCATGGTACAGCTTGGCGCATCAAACTGACGATTGTAATCCTCAAGTTGATCATCATTGGGCTGCAAGTAGGCAGGTGTATAAGATGGGGGTAATGTAAAGTATGGAGTTGGGTCTGCTCCTAGAGACAAATACATCGTGTTAGACGCATTTTCAGCGCGAGAAGCTGCAATTGAACGCGAGATTCCAAGTGAGGCAATAATGATACAGACCATCAAGCCGACAAGAGCCTCGTTCTTCATATTACAAGCCTTCAAATTCATCGCTACCCATACTCTCACCACACGCATTATAGCGCATGTGGTGAGAGTCCAGCGGGCTGCTTAGTCCACGACTTCTCGGTTAGCCGAATGCTGAGCTATCTTTGTGCAGCCGCCATCAACCAAGCCGCAGCACCAGGACTCTGAAGCAGAGTCTCAGTCCCAGCAGGATTTACATCCGTCCATGTTCCGCCATAGATAAAGTTTTCCAGAGCCTCGGCACGACGACGTGTTTGGTCATCTGGGTTGTTCACATCAAACTGGTATGGAACGCTGCCCGATGGTTGACGACCATTGCCATATGTCCAGTACAAGAACATATCCGCAATCTGTTCCTCCCGATACTGCTGCACTGCGGTTGGACCAACGAAGCTATCAAGTGCATACCGATTTTGGCGCAAATCTATTGCGTTCAACCACCCTTGTTCAGTACTGGCAAAGGGGCTTACGACGGTGTTGATCTGATCCCATAGGGCTGCCGGGTTGTTCGGTAAGCCCGAAGTCCTACGTACAAATGCATGTCCAAACTCATGGACGATGTTTTGCCGACTATGGACAAACCCTGCTCCAGCTCCTTCCGGGTTTTGATACAGGTAGATTACCGGTGGCTCGCGACCTACGGTGCTAGTACTTGCTGCTGCATCAGGACGCAATCTATCCTCAGTTGCGGCACTGGCATTGCCTGGAACAAGTTGAAGGTCCGTACCCCCTAAGGAGCGTCGGAATACATCAACTGCCTGGGAATAGTTGCCGCCAGTCGCCTCAGCAGCAATCGCACGCATAATGTCAGTCACGGCGCGATAGGCTTCATTGACTCGAGCAGGACCGTTCCCATCTTGGTACCATGAGAGCCAAGGAAAAATACCTCCATTGGGATTAGTTAGGTCAACATCGTACACGACATCCAAGATGACCCCTTGAAGAAGCGAAGTGAAGAGTTGCTGCCCAGGCGTCATGTTTTCAAACGTTGTCGCCTGATTAACCGTCGTCGGTTGACGCAGCAGCGTGTTTCCGTCTGTGGGTGACCCACTCTGCACGCCATGCGTCGTCTTTGTCGGCGGCGTGTAGGGCGTTGGATTTGGATTGGCATTTTGTCCCCAGGGCGCAACTGGCGTCGGGTTCGGATTAGTGTTCCATGCCCACGGCGTCACCGGCGGTTTTTTCACTTCCAGGGGCTTAACTGCACCCGTGCCTTTGCCCGTAGACTTACCCGTGTTTGTGCCTCCGAAGCCCATCAGCAACCCACTCGGGTCCGTCGCGTTCACGACGTTGCCGCCGACATACGCATAGCGGTTCGCCGTCTCCAGCGGATCGATGCTGGCGAAGATGCCGATGCCGGGCGCGTAATAGCGGTTGCGCAGGTAGACCAGTCCGTTGCCGTCGGTCGGCTCGCCTGTGAAGCCGTAGGCGGTTTGTGACGTGCCCGTCCCGCCGTAGGGCGAGCCGTAGGGCGCGTAGTGGCTGCTCCACAACACGTTCGCGCTGCCATCCACAACGTTACGCACGCTGCCCAAGCCATCCGCCAGCATCCAGTCCCAGCTCGTGCCGTCATGCTGCGCCAGCACGCCCAGCGGATCATGCACGTAGCGCGTGACATTTGCGCCCGTCGTGGCGGTCAGCGTCTCCCACAAGTCCATCGACCCGTCGAGCAGGTAGTTCGTCGTCACGCCGCTCACGGTCTGCGCAATGCGCCGTCCCGCGCCGTCGTAGGCGTAGCTCGCGCCGCCCATCGAGAGCAGGCGATTGGCACGATCCCACGCATAGGTGTTCGTTCCGTCGCTGGTCATGCGCCCGGCGTTGTCGTAGCTCAGGTTCGTCCACGCACCCGCGTTCACACGCCTGCGCGTCATCCGATTCGCGTCGTCGTACTCGTAGTCGGTCGTCGTCTCCGCCGCGTCGATCCTCACGACCTCCTGCGTGCGGTTGCCCGCCACGTCGAAAGCATGATCGTATTCGTACAGGGGTCCTGATCCGCCGCTTCCGTACTGCATCACCTGGCGCACTCGGCGCTGACCGTCATAGAACATGTAGTAGGCACCATTGTCGTACGCGCCCCCGTTCTGGCGGATGTTCTCGCCCTTCTGCGTCCGGTCCCCGCGCGCGTTCAGCGTGTAGATGAAGCTGCTCAACAGCGTCGCGCCAGCCTTGTGCTCCCGTGACAGCAGCCGCCCCGCCGCGTCATGCACCTGCGTCATCGTGATGCCGTTTGCCGTCCGGCTCACCAGCCGGCTCGCGCCGTCGTAGCTGTAGCTGGCACTCTGGCTCGCCCAGTCCGTCAGGCTGGTCAGTCGCCCGCGTGCGTCGTAGCTGTAGCTCACCGTCTTGCCATCCGGCAGCGTCAGCGTCGTCCGCTGTCCTACCCCGTCGTAGGCATACCCCACCGTCTCCTCGACCGTGCCATTGCCATCCCAATCGAACCCGGCGCTCGTCAGCCGTCCCATCCGGTCGTAGCCATAGGTCGCCTTGCGCACCGTCGCCGCCCCGTTCTTCTCCGTCATGCTCAGGCGGTTGCCCAGCACATCGTAGCTGAAGAACACATCCGGCACTCAAGGGTGAACGTTCCTCACTCGCCGATGATTGGCATCGCAATCTCGACCGGCTCACCCAAATTCGAGAAGTCGCTGATCGTCGTGATGGTCGTGGCAGGCGTGCTGCCATCGTCGCTGCCTGCGATGTTCACCAGCAGGTAGATACGATGCACAAGCCCATCGTCTGCGCCGATGTAGACCGCCAGCGTCACCTGGATGTCCTCCGGCGACGGCGACACAACCTCCGCCGGGAGCGGCGCGCCGCCGGGAGGCGTCAGCCCGCCGGGCAGATTACCACCGCCTAAGCCCCGACCTCCCCCAAGTGTCAACAGCCCCGACGCCTCGCTCTCAAGCACCGCCGCTGGGTCAAGCGAAAGCTGCGTGACAGACATCGCCTGCCCGTCGATTTCGTCCTCCGGCAGTGCGGCGATGACCGTTACGCTGTCCGCCGAGATCGGCAGCATGAGTGCGCCGAGCAGCGCCTCCGCCGTCGTCGGCAGCGGCACAATGCCACCGCCCGCCTCAAGATCGTCAGTGGTCGTCCACGTCTGCGGCAGATCAATCGGCAGCCCATCCGGCAGGTCGCCAAAGCGTACAATCGTAACGCCGTCCAGGCGCACCATCTCCGCGCCAAGACTGAGCGTGCTGATGACGGGCAGCTCGCTGATGAGGCTGATCTCACCCGCCGCGTTCCAGTCCGAGTCCGCGTCCGTGCGCATCAGATCCAGCGTGCTGCTGTTCTGAATGCTCAGGTTGCCAAACTGAGCGCTGCTCTCGGTCAGCGACTGCGTGCTGATGCGCAGGCTGTCGAACGCGCGCGTGCTTTCCAGCGCCGTCTCGACCGTCGCCAGCAGCGCCGGATCGACCGTCTCTTGTGCGGAGGCAGCGCCTGGTGCCAGTGCCAGGATGCCCGCGACGCCCACGAGCGTGAGCGCCTTACGGAACGGTGTCGTCATGATTGTTCTCCTTAGATTCAATGCTGATGCACAAGGGCGAGTCTAGGAGAACAATCTGGAGAACCTGTGGAGGCGGGATTGAAGTTCGATGCAATTCTTAGCCTTCACAACTTGCACATAAGCTGCACTGCCTCTCCATAACTTCTCCAGAATCGCCCCCTAGACTGAACCTCATACACCTGTGTACAGCGGCGGCATATCGCTCGCCGCACACCTTGTGAGGAGGCTACCACCATGAAGAAACGATTGATCGCTCTGGGACTCATCGCCGTCGCGGCGGCGCTGATCGGCGTGCTGTCGCAAGGCGGGGCTGCGCCCGTCGGCGCGCAGGACGCGACGACCGCGCAGGTCGAACGCGCCACCCTCGGCACGACTATCGAAACCACAGGCACCATCGCCCCCGTCGAAACAGTGCTGCTTTCGTTTGGCACAACGGGGATCGTCGCCGACGTTGCGGTCGAAGTGGGCGACGAAGTGAGCGCGGGCGATGTGCTGGCAAGCATCGACACAGCCGACCTGCAAAACCAGATCGCCCGCCAGGAGCAGGCGCTGATCGTCCAGCAGAGCAACTATGACGATCTGGTCTCTGAGCCGACCGTTCGTGAGATCACGCAGTCACAGGCAGCGCTGGCGAGCGCGCAGTCGCAGTTAACCCAGGCGCAGAATAACGCCAACACGGCAGCGAACAACATCACCATCAACTGCGCCAATGTCGAAAGCGCGCAGGATACGCTGACCCGTGCGCAGGATGCCTACGCAGATTACCTCAGCGACGGCTACAGCATGGATGCTGCATTCATCCCCGACCCCGACTCGGAAACAGGCGAAAGTCTGCGCAGCGCCCAGAGCACCTACAACGTCGCGGTCGCGCAGTGCAACGAGACGACACCGGACATGCAGTACGAAGCCGCCGTCCTCGCCGCGCAGGCGAGCGTCGATCAGGCACAGGCGGCGCTCGACGACCTGCTGACGGGCGCGACCGAGCAGCAGATCGCCTCGGCGCAGGCGCAGTTGGAACAGGCGCATCTGAATGTCGAAAGCGCCCGCGCGGCACTGGCAGATGCCGAGATCATCGCGCCGTTCAGCGGCATCGTCGCCAACGTCAACCTCAACCCCGGGCAGCTCGTCAATACGGGCAGCACGGTCATCACCCTGGTCGATCACAGTGCGATGCATATCGACGTGAGTGTCGATGAGCTGGACATCGCGCAGGTCGAAGTCGGGCAGCCCGCGCGCATCAGCCCGGAAGCATTGGACGGCGCGGAGATCGACGGTACGGTCACCCGCATCGCCCCGACCAGCACGAACAACGACGGCATCGTCACTTACGAAGTGCGCGTGGACATCACCAATGATAACGAGCTGCCGATCCGTATCGGCATGACCACCGATGTCGAAATCCTGGTCGGCAGCATCGCGGACGCGCTGGTCGTGCCGACCCAGGCGATCCAGCGCGAGGGTCAGGACGAGTTTGTCGAAATTCTCAATGGCGATAACGCGACGACTCGCGTTCCCGTCTCGACTGGCGAAACCATCGACGGTTTCACGGTCGTCACTGGCGACCTGACCGAAGGACTGACGGTCATCATCCCGGCGGAAACCACCAGCGCGGGCGGCAGCGGGCTGCCCTTCGGAGGCGGCTGATGAGCGCGCAGCTACTCACCGCTGACTACGTGCGCGAATCGCTGGCGGTGCTCGATGCGGCAGCCGCTGCATCTGCCCAGCCGGTCATCGAGACGCACGACCTGACCAAGATCTATACGATGGGTGATACCGAAGTCCGCGCGCTGGATGGCGTCTCGATCCGCATCGACAAAGGCGAATTCGTCGCCATCGTCGGACCGTCTGGCTCCGGCAAGAGCACGCTGATGACGATCATTGGCGCGCTCGACAAGCCGACCAGCGGTTCGTACAAACTCGATGGCACCGAGATCGCGCAGATGAGCGATGACAGCCTTTCGGACATTCGCAACTATCGCATCGGCTTCGTCTTTCAGAAGTTCAATCTCCTCGGTCGCACCAATGCGCTGAACAATGTCGGGCTGCCGCTGGTCTACGCCGGGGTGAGTGGTAGCGAACGTAATCGGCGCGCCAAAGAGGTCCTTGAACTGGTCGGCTTGGGCACACGGTCTCATCACAAGCCGAACGAGCTGTCCGGCGGTCAGCAGCAGCGCGTCGCCATCGCCCGCGCGCTCGTCAACAGCCCCGCCATCGTCCTGGCGGATGAGCCGACAGGCAACCTGGACACCAAGACGGGCGAAGAGATCATGCGGCTGTTCCGCCAGCTCCATGACGAGCGCGGCATCACGCTGATCCTCGTCACGCATTCGCCAGAGATCGCGGCGCAGGCTGACCGCACCATCGCCATGCGCGACGGCGTGGTCGTGGAGGAGCATCATGTTTAAGCGTCTCCTGCCTCACAGCAAGAGCATACTGATCGTCGTCTGTGCGCTGCTGATCGGGATTGGCGCGGTCGCCTTCAATCCCTGGGTCGATTTCGCGGGCGCGCTCGCCAACCCGCCGGGCAGCAGCGCAGGCGCGAGCACCAGCACAAGCGATACCTTCGCCCCACCCGCCGGGTTCGACGCCCCGGCGACGGCTGCGCCCGCAACTGGCTCTGCCACCACACCCGCAGGACTGCCCGGCTTACCCGGTGGACAACTGCCGGGAGGCAACCCGACGGTGCTCGGTCAGGGGCTGGTCGTCCTGGCGGCGGTCGTCGCCCTTGTCATGGTCGGCGTCAGCCTTTGGCAGCCGCGCCGGAGCAAGCTGGCGTCGGGCGTGACGTTCGTCTTCGCCCTGGCGGCGGGCGCGTTCTTCGTCCTGTTCTTCGCGGCGGATAACCTGCTGCCCATCCCAATCAACCTCGTCAGCCTGACGAGTCCCGGCTACTGGCTCGGTCTGGTCGGCACGGTCGGTTTGCTGGCGCAGGTCTTCATCCCGCGCCTCCAAATCGACGAGAGTCGGGCGCAGGTGAAGGCGCTCATCCCGAAGGTCAAACGCTCCGGCTTGAGCCTGTCGCAGAATCTGAGCGTCGCCATCGATGCGCTGCTTGCGAACAAGATGCGCTCAGCGCTCACTATGCTCGGCATCATCATCGGTGTCGCGGCGGTCGTCTCGATGCTGGCGGTCGGTCGCGGCGCATCCGCCTCCGTCACCGAGCAAATCACCAGCACAGGGCTTGACCTGCTGACGATCTCGCCCGGCGCAGCCGTTACCGGGGGACCCCCAGGAGCGCAGGGATTGGGTGGGCGCTCCGATACGCTCACATATGACGATGCGTTAGCCATCGAACGCAGCATCTCCGGTATCTACGCCGTACTGCCTCAGTACAGCGGTACGCTGGATGTTCGCTCGGAATCCGAGCGCCTTCAGACGACGGTGCGTGGTGTGACCGAGAATTACGCCGACGTCCGCAACATCGACATCGAAATCGGGAGTTACCTGTCGGAAGCCTCTTACAACGGTGCCGAACGTGTGGCAGTCCTGGCGCAGAGCGCGGCAGAGGAGCTGTTCGGCGGGCTGAACCCGGTCGGGCGCGACATTCGCATTGATGGCACGCGCTTTGAGATCATCGGCGTGCTGGCGGAGCAGGATGGCGGCTTTGGCGCAGATCCAAACCTCGAAGTCCACGTCCCCCTCACGACGGGGTACCGCCAGCTCTTTAATGCCAGGCGTGCAGGCAGCAGCGACGAGCTGGTCTCCAGCATCGTCGTCGGCGTCACCAACACGGACAACGTCGATGCGGTCATCGCTGACCTGACCGCTCTACTGCGTCGTGAGCATCGCCTGGATGCGGATGAGGACGATGATTTCAGCATCCTCAATCAGCAGAGCCTGCTCGATACCGCCAGCACCATCACCGGCATCTTCACCGTCCTGTTGGGCGCTATCGCCGGGGTCTCGCTGCTGGTCGGTGGGATCGGCATCATGAACATCATGCTCGTCTCCGTCACCGAACGCACCAAGGAGATCGGCTTGCGCAAGGCGATTGGCGCACGGCGTGGGCACATCTCACAGCAGTTCTTCATCGAGACGATCTTCCTCAGCGTCCTCGGTGGAATCCTGGGCGTGTTGTTCGGCATTGGCATCGCGCAGTTGGTCAACGCCTCGGGACTGTTGACCGCGCTCATCACGTGGGACTCGATTGCGTTGGGGCTGGGCTTCTCAGCCATCGTCGGCATTTTCTTCGGCGTTTACCCCGCCAACCGTGCGGCAGCGCTCGAACCCATCGAAGCGCTCAGATACGAGTAAACAGATTGCGACGTGGTCTTGGACATCGATTTCTCGACCTGCATTCGCCTCCGGTTCAAAACCGGAGGCTACGAACCAGAAAAAGCCCGTAAACGGGCTGAACATGAGCAACGCCAGCCCGTTTACGGGCTTACAAATCCAATTTAGCCTGGGGTTTTGAACCCCAGGCGAGCTATGACAAGGAGAACGAACATCATGAAATTGCGGAACTGGATCACACTCGGTGCGTTGGTCGCCACAATCGGCGTCGGCGCAATCGCCACCGTCGGCGCGCAGGACGACTCGCTGGATACGCTGCGCATCGGCTTTATCGGGCGCGAAAATGGGCGCGGCGCGGAACTTGACCAGCAGCTCTATCAGGCAGCCGTTACCGCCGCCGACCAGATCAACGCGGGCGATGATGACGACGAAGCGGGCGTGCGCGCCTCGAACGGCGACCGCTACAACCTGGAAGTCGTCTTCTATGGTGCGGATAGCACTGCCGACACCCTCGACGCGCTCGACGAAGCCGTCGGCGACGACGCCATCGCCATCCTGGGTCTCCATGACGGTGAGGATGCGCAGGCAGTCGCCGACGCCGGGACACAGGGGCTGGCAGTCATCAGCGGCGCGGCAACTGCGCCAAGCGGAAATGGCAGCTTCCGCGCTGCCGCCACCCATGATGATCGGGCGGATGCGCTGGCGAATTATCTCGTGGATGAGCGCCATCTGACACGCATCGCCGTCCTTTCGTCCAATACCGACGAAGCGCTGGCAGGCACCGAAGCCTTCCGGACGGCAGCGGGCGAGGCGAACATCGTCCTCGACCTGGTGCGCGAAGCCGACGAGGACGACTTCAGCGAAGATGTGCGCACGCTGCGCGACAGCGACGCCGAGGCGCTGCTGGTTTGGGCGCTCGACGCGCAGATGATTGCGCTGCTCGACGAGCTGCGTGCGATCAACTGGGATGGCATGGTCGTTCACGCGAGTCTGGATGATGCTTTCATCGCCGACGCGGGCGCGGAACTAACGGCGGGCATCTATGGACCCGCTGCCTGGAGCGCGAGCGCCTACGATGCGCGCTCCCAGGCGTTCGCCGCCGATTACCGCGCGCAGTGGGGCATCACACCGCCCGACGCAGCCGCCACCTACTATGATGCGGTCTTCATGCTCGCGCAGTCGATCAGCGATGTCGGCATCGACGCCAGCGCCATCCGCACCAACCTGACCAACGCGGACTATGTGGGCGTTCAGGGTGCTTACGATAATACGCAGACCGACGCGCTCCGCATTGTGCAGGCGCAGCCCAATGGGATGCTGATCGAAGCGGCGCAATACGCGGGCGGCGTATGCCAGAACTGCGCCGACCTGTGGTGGGCGGATAGCAGCGCAGTCGCCGCGACGACGACCGAGACCCTGCGCATCGGCTTGATCGCCTCGCTCGACGGCGCGGCAGAGGGCATCGGCACGCAGATCGAAGATGCAGCGCGCCTTGCCATGCGTGAGATCAACGACGCGGGCGGCATCGTCGGACCCAACAGCACGCGCTATCTGCTCGATCTGGTCGCCTACAATGCCACCAACGCCGAGACCGCCGAAGCTGCCTTTGCGCAGGCAGTCGAGGATGGCGTCGCGCTGGTCATCGGTCCCGATACCAACGCTCAGGTCATGCCAAACGCCTTCCGCGCCGAAACCAGCGAGACCATCCAGCTTGTCTCGGCGACGCTCGACCAGATCGGGTTGAACAGCGGCGGCTATCTCTTCCAGATGCGCGCGACCGATGCGTCACTGGCGGATGCGGCTGCCCGCTACCTGGTTGATGTGCGTGAACTCACGCGCTTCGCCTCGATTGCCGTCCGTACCGATTACGGGCTGGACAGCGCGGAGGCGTTCAATGATGTCGTCAACGCCAGCGACGACGGCGAGGTTGCGCTGGAATTGGAACATGCCGTTGATGCTGCCGATTTTGCGGGCATTGCCGACCAGATGGTCGCGGCGAATGTCGAAGCGGTCAGCGTGTGGTCATCGCAGCCCGCCGCGTCGGCACTGATGGCGGAACTGACGGCGCGCGGCTGGGATGGCGTGCTGGTCTACGGCTTCATGACGCCCGCCTTCGCGGAGACGCTCGGCACGCTGTCCTTCGAGGTCGCCGCGCCGGTGAGCTGGTGGGCGGATGGTCAGGATTGGTTCGGCAGCGCCTTTACCACGCAGTATCGTGAACGCTATGGTGCCGACCCCCTCCCGCAGGCTGCCGCCTACTACGACGCCGTACATCTGATCGGGCGCGGCTTGGATGAGGCGGGCACGAGCGGCTTGCGGACATGGCTGACCGACCTCGACAGCTTCGTCGGCGTACAGGGCAGCTACCGCCCGGATGCCTACGGCAGCAGCGAGATGAGCCGCAACGTCGCGCTCCTCAGCCTGCAAGGCGGCGCGCTCGATGTCATGGCTCGCTACGACGACGGTGTATGTCTCATCGGCTGCGAAGGGGAATAGCCCCTAGAATAGGAACATAAGCGCAAGAGCGCACAGCCAGGATTGAAACACGAAGGCGCGAAGCGTACGAAGGAACACGGAGGACGAGGATCATGCCCGATGTCCTCCGTGTTGGAAATTTCTTTGCGTTCTCTGCGCGCCGGCGGGCGGACCCATGTGTCCGCCCCTACGGACACGTTGGTTGTAGGGGCGCACCCGTGTGTGCGCCCGTGATGGCTCGAAGATTATTGGCGTTCTGCGGTTGTATTCATATCGAGTGTGAGTTATGCCGAACGAACACATTCTGATTGTCGAAGATGATAAAGAGATCGTCCGCGTGCTGCGCGCGTATCTGGAACAGGCGGATTTCCGCGTCAGCATCGCCTACGATGGGCGCACGGCGATGAGCATCCTGGCGCACGAATGCCCCGATCTGCTCATCCTCGACCTAATGCTGCCCGATAAAGACGGGCTGGACATCACCCGCCACATCCGCAGTCGTCCGGAACTGCGTCATGTCTATATCCTCATGCTGACGGCGCGTGTCGAGGACATGGACAAAATTCTGGGGCTGGAGGTTGGCGCGGACGACTATGTGACCAAGCCCTTCAACCCGCGTGAGATCGTGGCGCGCGCACGCGCCGTCTTCCGGCGCGCTCACAGCAGCGATCAGGCGAGCGAGGAGCGGCTGTCGTATGAGGCGCTGGAAGTCGATGTCCTGCGGCGGACAACGCTGCTCGACGGGCAGCCCGTCGAACTGACGCCGACCGAGTTCAACCTGCTGGTCACGCTGCTGCGCCGCCCCGGCGTCCCCTTCAGCCGCGCCGACCTGATCCTGCGCAAACTGGGTTACGACTACGAAAGCCTGGAACGCACGCTCGACAGCCACATCCGCAACCTGCGCAAGAAGATCGAGCCAGACCCGGCACATCCGGTCTACATTCAGACCGTCTACGGCGTCGGCTACCGCCTTGGAGAAGCCCGATGAACCGTCTGTGGGTGCGCCTAAGCCTGGCGTTCGCCTTGGTGGTTCTGCTGGGACCGCTGCTTTTGGCAAGCATCGGGCTGCTGGTGACCAACAGCGGCACACTCATGTTCTTCATCCGCATGGAGCTGACGTCTCCCGGCAGCCTGACCGAGCAACTCAGCAACTATTACGCGGCAAATCAGGGATGGGAAGGAGTGGAAACGCTGCTTCAATCCTACGACCTTTCGCTGCCCCGCGGACCTGAAGGGCGCTCGTTTTCGCTTTCGCTGCTCAACGAGGGTGGCGTGCTCGTCTACAAAAGCGCCGGATCAGACAGCGCCCAGGCTGACGACATGGAAGTCAACCGGGTCGCGATCCCACTTGTGGTGGGGGAACGCCTGCGCGGCACGCTGGTCATCTCGCAAGAACGGGCGCTTTCCAGCTTCTTGCCCAATGCCGACTCGCAGGCATTTCTGCTGCGCCAAATCAGTACGGCGCTGGTCGGACTGGCGGTGATCTCGGCAGTTCTCGGATTGAGCGGCGGTGTCATCCTCAGCCGTTCACTGGCGGCACCGCTGGCGCGTCTCGAACACACGGCGCGGCGCTTTGGCAGGCGCGACTTCAAAGCACGCGCGGAGGTGAAGGGCAGCACCGAGCTTCGTGCAGTGGCAAGCGCCTTTAACGAGATGGCTGCCGACCTGGAACGCACGGAGACGCTGCGGCGCAATCTGCTGGCGGATGTCGCCCACGAGCTGCGCACCCCGCTCAGTGTATTGCAAGGCAATCTCCAGGCGCTGCTGGATGGCGTCTTTCCACTCGAAAAGGACGAAATCGCCCGCCTCATGAGCCAGACTGATATGCTGACCCGCCTCGTCAACGACCTGCGTGAACTGGCTCAGGCAGAAGCGCACCAACTGCGTCTGACCAAGAGCGAGATCGATCTGGCGCTGCTGGTGCGCAACACGGTCGATACGTTTCGGCACGCGGCGGCTGAACGCGGCGTCCGGCTGTCGGTCGAAACGCCGGACAGCGCGCTGCTGATCCAGGCAGAGGCGGGGCGCATCCAGCAGGTGATGAGCAACCTGATCGACAATGCCCTTAAGCATACGCCCGGCGAAGGGCAGGTGACGATTGCGCTGCTGGATGAAAGCGACAGCGCAGTCCTGACCGTCTCCGATACCGGAGAGGGCATCCTACCGGAACATCTGCCCCATGTCTTCGACCGCTTCTACCGCGCCGACCGCTCGCGCAGCCGCGACACGGGCGGCAGCGGGTTGGGCTTGGCGATTGCGAAGGCGTTCGTCGAACTGCATGATGGCACAATCTCGGTTGAGAGCGCGGGCGTAGTGGGGCAGGGTAGCAAGTTTATCGTCAAGCTGCCTCAGAAAATAGTGAACAGGAAACAGAGCTAGCCGCACCTACGGCGCGAAAGAGCGGGCACAGCGGAAGCCGCCGTAGCCTCCCCTGCCATCAGGAGAGCTCCAGTTCCGTAACGCAGAGCGGAGGTTGCCTGCATAGTCGTCGCTCCACGAGCCGCCGCGCTGCACGCGCGAAACATCCAACCTTATACCCGTGTCCGCTTCACGATCTTCCAGACTAGTGTAGGACAGGTAGAGCGAACTCACCCACTCTGACACATTGCCGCTCAAGTCGTAAGCGCCGACCCATGACCGACCCTCATCACGTATTCCGACACCCACATCAGCAGTCTCACCTTGATTGAAAACAGCGAAGCCCTGAATGTTCTCAGGAAACTCGGAACCCCAGGGATGGACGAGGGCATTCGGTCCGCGCGCGGCATACTCCCACTCGCGTTCTGTCGGCAGGCGCGCAGCGCGCAGTGCGCAGAAATCCCGCGCCTCAAACCATGTGATTTGATCAACCGGACGCTGATCCCCGTCAAACCAGTTGGGGTTCGCCTTCCTCCCAGCAAGTCGCTCAAAATCCGCTTGAGTCATTTCCGTGAGGTCAATCCAGAACGGCTCATCGAAGCACTGCTCATGAACGGGCAGTTCATCAATTCCTCCGTCACGACTGCCCATCATGAAGCAACCAGCGGGCACCAGCACCATCGTCACCCCATCCTCAAACGTATGCTGGAAACCATTCGGGTACAGCGCCTGCCAGTCGGCGTTGCTGCCCGTGAAGCTGCGAGCGGCAGAGAGCGCAGCTTGTAGCGACGGGTCAGAGGTTGGGAGTGTCGGGACGGGTGTTGGGGTCAAGGTTGGTGTTGGGGTATCCGTCCGGGCATCGGCAGTCGCCGTGATGTTCTGGATCACGAACGCGGCTTCGCGCGTGCGTGTCGCTTCGATTGCCATTTGGATTGCCGCATCATTCGTGGATGCGTTATTCAAGTTGGCGATCAGCGCGGCGACGATGACCCCGATTAAGCTCAACACACTGACAACCGCGCCGTTCACAATCGTCGCCCTTGCGACTATGCGGTCGCCACCTGAAGATGGACGTTGGAATGCCAACGCAGGAGTCTCAATGTCAGCGCGCGCTACTGCATCTGCGTCTTCGCTTTCGGGAATCGACGGCAGCGGCGTCAGGCGGCTGCTTAAGGCACGCCGTTTTTTGGGGAGTGCTGCCAATTCGTTGATCGCACGGATCAAGCGCGCAAGGTTGTCGTCGTTCAACCCACGCTTCATATCAACATACTGAATTTCGTTCAGGTCATCGGACAGTCGTGTCTTATCGCGGATCTGCACTGTGACGACAGGCTTTTGCAACCGCAGCGCCTCGGCAAACTCCGCCTGGCAGTAAGGCGAAGTCACCGACTCATTGCTCAGAAGATAGACAAAGACATCACAAGCAGCGATCTGTTCGAGGATAGTTTTCCACCAACGCTGCCCACCATGCAGCTCATCGTCGTACCAGACATTCGGCAGTCCATAGACGCGCCGAAGCCGATCCACCAGTAGTTCGGTAAAGGGAGTATCGACGCGACTGTACGAGATGAACAGCTTGACCATAAGGGAAATCCAAAAGATGCCGCATTGGATCTTCTCAATTATGTTCGTGAGCCATTACTCGTGCAATATATTGGAGCGTTCACACACGAAAGCGGACAGTCTAGACCATCGATGCTGTTGCCCGTCGCTGAAGACGCTTCGAAAAGTCCGTCACAGCCATGGGGTATCGTCGCGCGACGTACCCCTCGCTTTGGCGCGCTTTAGAGCTAGTTCATCAGGCGGCGCAGGCGTTCCGACATGGTATGCATCACCTGGAGGGCGAACGTGGGCGTTTCATGAACAAGGAAGAGGAACCGGCTGCGATCGACGGGGATGACCTTGGCGTCGGTCTTTGCGCGCGCGGTTGCAGAGCGCGGAGCGGTATCGACCAGGGACATTTCCCCGAAGAACTGTCCGGCTTCAATGGTGTCGATCACTGCACCTTTCAGCACAATTTCGACGGTACCTTCCCGGACAGCATACATCGTCGAATTGCTGTCTGCGCCTTCCTCGAAAATCGTATCGCCCGCCTTATACTCAACGACGTTTTCCTGTTTCTTGAAGAAATCAATCTGATACATAGGTGGGTTATCCTCTGAATTGGGGGGGAATCGAATGAGTGAGAAGCCATTTTATCCATGCTCAACCACAGATGTCGCGGTTTGCTGAAATCTTTAACATTTAGATCATGGACTCTTAACGAAAAAACGGCACAGCGTGCCTTGACGTGGATGAACGGATTGTCGATACTGATAATACATCATCGACATGTAGGTCGAGTTGGCATTTGAATTTCCAATACCCTTTTCGTGGCAAGGCGTAAAGCATCCACAGCGGGTAGTAGAGGCTGATCACATGGCGGCTCTCAAACCGGATTTCGGGGCTGCACGCGCCTATGCACGCGCTCGGTTGGCGCTCGAACTCAAACACCAGTACAGTTACCATTCCCTCAGACACACAGAATCAGAAGTCGTCCGCTATGCCGAGCAGCTTGCTCTCTATGAACGCCTGCCTGCGCACGAAATCATCCTGATAAAGACCGCCGCATGGTTTCATGACATCGGTTTTGTCGAGCAGGGCGAGGGTCACGAGATGATTTCCGTGCGCATCGCCGTCCCAGTCCTGCTGCGACTGGGCTACGGACCCAGCGATGTCGAGCGCATTTCAGAAATGATCATGTCGACGCGCCTTCCGCAGTCACCGACCAGCCTCTCTGCAATGATCCTCGCCGATGCCGATCTGTTTGTGCTGGGACGGTCGTACTTCTTGCGAAGAAATGGCGAGCTGCGGTCGGAGCTTCAGGCGTTGGGCAGGGTCTTCACCGACGCCGACTGGTATCGCAGTCAGCTCGGATTTCTTCAGAGCCACCGCTATTTCACTGCCAGCGCTCAGACCATCAACAATGGCGGCAAAACGCAGAATATCGCCGATCTCAGCACACTGCTCAAGCGCGCGGAAGAGATCGCCAACCAACCTGCCTGACGCCATCCGGCATACCTCTGGTCATCAGGTGCCCTCAGAATTAATGCATCTCTGAGGACACCCGCAAGCTTAATGCGACGTGGGAACAAGGGGCATACGCCCCTTGCTCGATCCACCATTCGCAGCCTGTCCAGAGACTAGCTGCACACGTAGGTGCCGTTGAGCGCTGGCGGGTTCATGACGCAGCTATAGGTTGCGGCGGTGCGTGCAATGACGACGCCTCCCTCTATTTCATTGAGTGTGAACGTCAGGCGGTCATGCAGGTAATCGACTGTCCAGTTGGCGTTCGGACAACCGGCAGCCTGCCAATCGGTCGTTGCAAGTCCCAGATCCGCATCGGAGAAAAAGAAGTTGAAGTTGAACTTCCCGTTGCGCACCGTGACTGCCTGGTTCTGGCTGACCGTCGTCGTATAGCGGTTCTGACCCGGCGCAATATTGCCACCGTTGTTCGTGCAGACGATAAAACCGCTCAATGTGGCTGTGATGCGCGCCTGATCAACCTGACCCAGACCGTAGCCCTGCCCTTCCACGCGGAGAGAACCGCCCGTGACGCGAATGCCCCCCCAGCCCCCCGCAAAGGTTGCTGCCGTAATGGCAAACAGGCAAGCCATAATGACCAAGATGAGTGCAAGTCTCCTGCCCATCAAATATATCCTCGTACAACTCGATTTAAGCGAACATAAAAGTTACGATGCAAAACACTATACAACGGTACATAAAAACAGGCAATTATTTTTAGGGCTGATTCGCGTTTGTACTACCCGAAGGCAGCGGGGGCAGCAGATTCATGCGGTCTACTTCCTGCTCTGCGCCAAGTGCCCTGAATGATTGCAGCGCCTCCTGCCACAAAGTTATGCCCGTGTCATAGGTGCCGTGCTCCAGTTCATGAAGCGCCCAAACCCTCAGAGTACGGGGGATTTCACCTTTCATCCCTGTTTCTTTCAGGATCTTCAAACTGTTGGCGAAGCATTCTACAGACGAATACTGGCGTGCAGCATTTCCATCCGCCTCACCCAGCGAAAGCGCTGCACTGCGCCGTGATGTGATTTGCCCCAGGACACGCCATGCGATGGCGATGAACTCCGGCGCACTCACCTCCTGTCCCAGCGCGAGCGCGCGCCGTCCGGCGTCCAGTGCTTCATCCACTCTGTCCTGACCAAGCAGTGACTCGGCGAGGAAGCGATAGGTTTCGGACAAGTCGCCAAAGCTTGAGTCGCCCGTGAGGCGAATGACCTCGCGCAGCTCCGCTTCTGCAAGTCCGAAATCCCCCAGCCCCACACGCGCGCCGCCGAGGTTGCTGCGAAAGACCATTTCGGCTTCCGCAATGTTGTGCTGGCGCGCCAAGGCAAGTGCCTCCTCAAAGCGAAGGGCAGCGCGCTGATAGTCCCCAATCGCTACGGCGATCACGCCCAGGTTGTTCGTCACGCCGAGGATGTCCATCGGATCGCTGGCAATCGACAGCGCGTGCTCAAAGTGCTGCGCCGCCTGCTGGTTCTGCCCCGATGCCATCAGTACCAGCCCTAGCACGCTCAGACTCTGAGCAATCTGCCCAGGCTCGTCAAGCTGCTGGCTCACTTGCAGGGCGCGTTCGCCAGCGGCGCGGGCTTCCTCAAGTTCACCCAGGCGGAACAGGCACCAGCACTTCATTTCCAGGATCGTCCGCAACTGCCGCGATATGGGGCGGTGTGCGACGATTTGCTCCGCAGCGGTGGCGTAGGTCAGGGCGAGGCGAAAATCGCCTTCATCGTATTGGACGGCAGCCAGACTGATCGATGCGTCAATGGTGGTGAGTTCATCGCCCAGCGCCACCGATGCCTCATAGGCATCGCGCAGAGTTTCACGCGCTTCCAGCGAGCGGTTTCGCCAGCGCAGCGCATTGCCCAGTTCGAGCAGCACTTTGAGGCGACGCACCTGCTCGGTGTGGATGCGCTGCGGATCGGCATCCAGGCAGGCGAGCGCTTTTCTGTAGTGAAAGATGACGTTTTCCAGCGCGTACAGCTTCATGCCATTCTCGCCAGCGCTGATGTGCCAGAGGGCGGCATTCGCCATGTCCAGCGCCTGTTCGTAGTGATAGGCAAGTTCTGTCGCCTGTGACGCGAGTTCGTCTGTGTAGACCGTTTTGATTGCATCTGCGGCGAGCTGATGCAGCTCACGTTTGCGAACCGACAACTGCATCTCATAGGCGGCATCACGCAGGAGTGCGTGCCGAAAATGGTAGCGCCCTTCGCGTGCGGATGACCAAACCGATGCCGCATCTGCCGCGGACACCAGTTCCTGAACGTCAGCCCCGCTCGGCAGCATATGCGAGAGGATACGCAGCTCGAACTCCTGACCAAGCACGGATGCCATCTGGACTGCTGAACGCAGTTTAGCCGCCATGCGGTCAAGACGCGCGATCAGTACAGCATTGACTGTGCCGGGTACTTCGATCAATGCCTCCGGCAGCAAAGACCATTCGCCGTTGGTCTGTACCAGGAGACCGCGCTCGCGCAGGTCCAGCAACATTTGCTCTGCAAAGAATGGATTGCCCCCAGTCTTTTCGCGCAGAAAGGCGGAGGTCGCGGAGCTGACCTCGGCGGCGAGGAGTTCGCAGGCGAGACCATGAATACCTTCCAGCGAAAGCTCATGGAGATTGCATATCTCCTGCTTGATCGCATGTTTTGCGCCTTCCGCCCACAGCCCGCCATCGTCGATATGACGGCAGGTAATCAGCAGCGCAATGGGATAGTCCACACATCGGCTCATGAGCTGTTTCAGCAGCTCGATGGAGTCGGCATCCAGCCAATGTGCATCCTCGACCTGAAGAATGACAGGTTGGCGCAGGCTTTCGACCTGGATCAGGGTGATTAAGCCTTCGATAGTGTCCTGAAGGCGCTGCTGCGGTTCCGCCCGCTGGTAGGGTGAATCTTCCCAATGAAGTGCGAGCAGCGCTGCGACATGCGAACGTCTTGCGCCCAGCGCGCCGACCAGCTCGGTCAGTTGGAGGGGATCGAGTCCTCTGAGGAGACCATCGAAAACATCGTTGAAGCGGGTGAGGTTTTGCTCGTAAGACTGCTCAGGTGATTGACTGAAGTATTCCCGCAGGAAACTCAGGAAGGGTTGGAAAGAGTCACGGAAGATTTCGTCGCTGGCGCAGATCATCCAGGAGACCTCAAGCCGCGTCCGCAGGTGGGATCGCAGTTCGAGCAGCAGACGGCTCTTGCCCATCCCCGCCTCGCCCACAATATAGGCGATGCCTGCGGAACGTCGGCTTAAGGACGATGTCCTCAGCATCGTCATGCCCGCCTCGCCGATGATGTAAGCGATGCCAGGGAACCCCTGCGCCCAGAGCGGTGCCAGAAAATCGATCAACTGCCGCAACTGCTGGTCGCGACCGAAAAGCCCGGTCTTGAAGGCTTTTTTCTGACGAGCTGCCAGCCGACCCTGCAAACGGGCGACGTCGATCGGTTCCTGCTTACCTTTCAGGAGCAGAGGGGGCAGCAGTTCCCAGCTAAACTCATCGCTGCTCGCGCTTTGCACCCGCTTCGATGCAATGACTTCACCAGAACGGGCATGCTGCATCAGCCGGGCAGCGACGTTGACCTCGTCGCCCAGGACTCCATACGTTCGACGTGTATGTCCACCATAGGCACCGACGCGCATTGTCCCCTGGCTGATGCCAATCTGGATCGACTGGATGCTCGTCATAGTGCCAGGGAGGGTTCGCAGTTCCAGCGCCGCCGCGACCGCGCGCCGCGCATCATCTTCGTGGGCGATGGGTGCCCCGAACGCGGCGTACAGGTAGCTGCCTTTATCGCCCAGCGTCACCTGAATCAACGTACCCTCATACTGCTGGAGAATGCTCTGTACCCAGCGCAGAAACTGGTCTAACTGCGACCCCGCCGTAGGATCATCAAAGTCGATGCCGACAAAGCGCATAAATAGTGCGACTGCCGGGCGCAGCTCTGCCGGGAAGTCGCCGCCATTTTCCTGTAAGTGATCATAAATCTGCGGCAGGAGCCACGGACGCAGCAGTTCCTCGTCCAGGGTTGTCTCTTCCGGTTCTTTCCACCGCGCCGTCTGTACGGGGGCACACAGTTTACCGACCATTGCAAAAGCTTCGCCGGTTTCCACTGCCGTGCGCCATTCGGTGATATCGATTATCGAAGCAAGCGCGTTTGCGGTGGCAGCATCAACGACCATCTCCCCTTTGCGGATGAGGTGCTCACCCACTGCCGAACGTTCGACGGGCGCGCCAGCGAGCAGGTCGAACACCTGAATTGTCGGATCGCCCACCAGGAAGCGGTTGGCAGAACCGGAAGCGATAGAGACCTTGATGCCAATGCTATGTGAGGTGCCGTTCGGCAGCGTGAACACAGGAAAGGATTCTGACGAAAGCCGCATTGCCTCGCCGCAGGCGACGGCGCGCGCCGCCGGGGATGTGGTGGCGAGGGGGGGCCAGCTTTCGCCAAACCAGCAGGTGATGGCATCGCCGCTGAAGCCAATGACGCTGCCGCCAAAGCGCGTGACATTGGAAATGAGCTGATCGTAGACCAGGTTCAACTGGCGCGTCAGTTCTTCCGCTCCCAGGCGTGGACCAAGGGTCTGAGCGTACGCTGCTGTCAAAGGCGTGAAGCCCGTGATATCGGCAAACAGAACGCTGCCGCCCTCGCGCGCGGGCATCGGTCGATTCTCGATCAGTGCTGCATAACGATCTGCCGGTATGTAGGCAACGCCTGGCTCTGTCATCCAGTTTGACTCCTTGGAGTCTTACATCATAGCATGAGGTGGGCAAACGTGGAAAAGCAAGCCTAAAGCATAGAGGCGTTTCACATTCCTGCGTTAAACGGCGTTCCAAAGGTCATAGAAGATTGGACAATTATCCGCGGTATCATTCGGCGCTCGGCTAGTGTTGGATTAATGTCACATCATGCCCAAGCTGACCTTATAGGAGAGCACTTTCAGCCGCCTAACAGGATTGCCGGTTCAATAATCAAGCCATCCACAACATGGATGACACCGTTCGCTGCTTGAATATCAAGAACCAGCAGATCAGCCCCGCCTACAGTCACTGGCACATATCAGCGCGGTCGAAGCCTGGCAGGCAATGCCAACTGGCGCGGCATCGGTCTTGGTCGCGGTTATCGACAGCTGCATTTGCTCCGACCATGCGGATCTTGTGGGACGTATCACCCCTGGGTGGGACTATGTGGACGATGACAGCATCTCACAAGACACCTTTGGGCATGGCTGTGCGATATCCAACATTATTGCGGCAAACTTCGACAATGGCGTTGGCATGGCTGGTCTTGCACCGAATGCCATGATTCTGCCGCTCCGTGTACTCGACGAACGCGGTGTCACGGTGGTCGCAGCGGCAGGCAACATAGGACGCGAGCAGGTGCTTTATCTGGCTGCCTATCCCGCCCTGATCGCGGTAGGGGCGCTCGATCCCAACGGTCAGCCGGCTGTCTTCAGCGCCCATGAGCAAGGCAGTGCCTTGCCCCTGCGTAATCGCGGAATCTTCCGTAGGGGCAGCATCCCACGGGAGGCTTCGCGCTGCCTCGTCCGCATTACCCGCAGAACATTACGGCGTCCTCTTGTATTTCATGCGGCTTCGGGTACCATCCCTAGACCATGCTGGCAGTCAGTTATCCGAAAAAAGGACAGATGTAACGATGGGCTTGGGTCTAGAAAACAAAGTGATACTTGTCGCTGCGTCCAGCAAGGGACTCGGCTTTGGAACGGCACATGCACTGGCAAAGCATGGTGCGAAGGTTTCGATATGCAGCCGCAATCTGGAAGAGATCGAAACTGCTGCCGCCAAGATCCATGAAGAGACCGGGGCAGACGTCCACGCCGTAGCGTGTGATGTGACGAAGGCGGAGCAGGTTACCGAATGGGTGCAGGGAACGGTCGAACGCTGGGGTGTCATTCATGGCTTACTCGTGAATGCTGGCGGACCCCCCAGCGGCTTCTTCAAAGACCTGAGCGATGAGCAGTGGCATTCTGCGTTCGAACTCACATTGATGAGTACAATCCGCATGATTCGCGAGGTTATTCCGCACATGTCCGAAAGCGGAGCAATCCTGGCGGTGACCTCCTACTCGATCAACATGCCGATTGAGTCGCTTGCTCTATCCACCGTCATGCGTGCAGGTGTCGCAGCGCTGCTCAAAACGCTCGCGGAAGAACTTGCGCCCAATGGAATCCGCGTCAACAACCTGATCCCAGGACGGATCCTTACGGATCGCACGATCTACCTGGATCAGAATGCCGCGCGCAGACGTGGCGTTACGATTGAGGAAATCCGTCAGGAAACAGTCAAGCGAATCCCCTTGGGACGACTGGGGACCATCGAAGAGTTTGGCGATGCGGCGGCATTCCTGCTCTCGCCTGCCGCAGGCTACATCACGGGCGCGACGCTGCGAGTAGATGGTGGGTTGGTGCGTTCGTTCTAGATCTCGTCTGCGCTAGACACCTTTATACGCCATGAAGCCGCCATCGACGGGCACGACTATTCCGGTCACAAACCGTGACGCATCGCTCACCAGCCAGATGACCGTGCCGATGAGGTCTTCGGCGTCACCGAAGCGATTCATCGGCGTATGGTCAATGATTCTCTGACCGCGCTCCGTCAACTGTCCGGTTTTCTGGTCGATCAGGAGATAGCGGTTTTGCTCGCCGAGAAAGAACCCAGGAGCGATCGCATTCACGCGGATGGCTGTACTGTGTTCTTTCGCCATGTAGACGGCAAACCAGTGTGTGAAGTTGTTGATGGCGGCTTTTGCAGCGGAATAAGCGACCACGCGCGTCAGCGGCTGGTACGATGCCATCGATGAGATGTTCAAAATCACGCCAGCATGCTGCTTGCTCATCACTTCGCCAAAGACCTGAGAGGCGAGTATCGACCCCATGAAATTCAGGTTGAACACCCACTGAAACGCCTCCTGCGGCAAATCGAAGAAGGTGCGCTCGCCGGGCATCGATGTCGCATCCGCACGATTGCCACCCGCGCCATTGATCAGAATATCAATGCGCCCAAACGTGTCCATGATGACACTTGAGGCAGCTTGCAGCGCGGTTTTGTCCAGAACATCCGCACTAATCCCCAGCGCATGGGAGCCTTTTTGAGATAGCTCATCGACGAGCGCATCAATCCTGACCTTGTCGCGGGCAATCACAACCGGTGTTGCGCCAGCCTCTGCCAATCCATGACAGATTGCACGACAAAGCACGCCCGTCGCACCTGTCACAACCGCGATTTTTCCACTCAAATCAAACATCTGGGCGGTCACGAAACGCCTCCCCCTGTTCGCCAACGCACTCCGTAAGCTGCTGGCAGACGTAATCGACCTGTGATTCCGTCATGACGCCGGAAAACGGCAGCGCGAGGAAGGTATCGCCCGCCCGCTCGGTCTGTGGCAGATCGCCGCGCCGCCAACCGAACTTTTCGCGGTAGAAGGGCTGGAGATGGATTGGCGTGAAGTAGGGGCGCGAGGGCACGCCGCGCGCCTGGAGCGCCTGCATCAGCGAGTCGCGGTCGATGCCGTCGGCGCAGCGCACGACGTAGACGAACCAGCTCATGCGCGTGGTCGTCGGCGCGATGCAGGGCGCGTGAATGCCCTCGATGGCGGCGATGCGTGCGTTGTACCAGGCGGCGACCTGGGCGCGCTTCGCCAGCAGCGCGTCGAGCCGCTTCGCCTGCGTCACGCCGATGGCGGCGCTCAGTTCATCCAGACGGTAGTTGTAGCCGAGGCGGGTGTGATTGAGCCAGGCGTCGAAGACATCGCGCCCCTGGTTGCGCAGCGAGCGAAAGAGCGCATCCCACTCCTCACGCTGCGTGACGATCATGCCGCCCTCGCCCGTCGTCATCTGCTTGTTGGGGTAAAAGGCGAAGACAGCGGCATCGCCCATTGTCCCGGCGCGCCGCCCCTTGTATTCCGCGCCAATCGCCTCGCAGGCATCTTCGATCACGATCAGGTGATGCTGCCGGGCGAGATCGAGGATGGGGTCCATATCGACCGGCTGCCCGAAGGCATGGACGGGCATGATCGCTTTGGTGCGCGGGGTGATGGCGCGTTCGATCAGGCGTGTGTCGAGATTGCCCGTTTCGAGATCAATATCGACAAAGACGGGCACGCCGCGTTCGTAGAGGATGGCATTGGCGGAGGCGATGAAGCTGAAGGATGGCGTGATGACCTCATCGCCGTCACCGATGCCCGCCGCGATCATCGCCAGGTGCAAGCCGCTGGTGCCGGAATTGACGCCGACAGCGTAGGGCACGCCCGTATACGCGGCGATCTGCGCCTCGAACGCCTTGATCTGCGGACCGATGGAGAGAGTGGCGGTCTGCATGACGGCGTTGACAGCGTCGATTTCCGCCTGGGTGATGTCGGGCGAGGACATGGGGATGTGCATGGGTTATTCCTCAAAAGGTAGGTCAGACGCAAGAACAACTGCAATAGCCATATCCGATCGAACAGCCGTGACTAGCTTAAATAGCGCATATCCTGTTGAGGAAGCAACATGGGAGGCGCTTCCTTTCAGCGCAACTTCTGACCTATCAGCTCCATGAATAGTGACCTGGATTTCGTTTGCGGGCATTCCGGAGTGACTCATATGTGATAGCCCACAACCCACCGCTTTCGCTGTTGCTTCCTTTGCTGCGAAGCACATAGCGAGGTAGTGAGTGTCATATCGATATAGATCCAGTTCGAGCTTGGAAAAGATGTTGCGGCAAAACGTATCACCATAGTGAGCAACCATGTAATCCAGCCTCGACACTGAGACCAAATCAATACCAGTTCGAATCATGTCAAGTGCGTGTCCGTATACCAACGCAGAGTTGTCGCTGCCCAGGAATAGCCTACTCCAAAACCAACAAGCATAACTAGAGCGCCATGTTGCAGTCTTCCAGCGATATGTGCCTCTTTCAGTGCAATCGGAATTGTTGAGGAAACCGTATTGCCACAGTTTTCAAGGTAAACAAAAAACTTGTCTTCTGGAATATTGAGCCTCTTTCTTAGATGTTGCAACATGTAGCTGTTCGCTTGATGGAACACAAACAGATCAAAATCATCCAAGGTATTGCCTGACTTAGCCAACAGTGCTTCAATGGCGCTCGGAACTACGCGAAGGGTAAACGCAAAGATTTCTGCTCCGTTCATGTAAAGACTAGGATGTTGATCCGAGTCTTTATCGATCGGATATCGTAATCCGCCGTGCTTTACAATCAGGTTGTTAGCCCCACTGCCGTCTGTTCCCCAGATGAGGTGCCCGATGTTAGCGCCGTCTGCCGACTCCACCAGGGACACGAGCGATGCTGCTGCCGCATCTCCGAAAATAGCTCGAGAACTCTTGTCGTCAGCCTTCAGATACTTACTATACGTTTCTGTAGTAATGAGCAAGACGTTATTCGCTTGTCCCGTCTGTAACAACCCCTTTGCCAGCCCTAGACCATAGACGAACCCAGAGCAACCAAGGTTGAAATCTAACGCACCTGCTGTCGTCGGTATTCCCAGGCGATTCTGTACCAGACAGGCTGTAGTAGGAAGGAAGTAGTCCGGTGATTGCGTACAAAGTAGAATGAAATCGATGTCTGCGGGTTGGCATGCTCCACTGTTAAAGAGTTTGGTCGCAGCACTAATGGCTAAGTCTGATGCGAATTCTGAGGTATCCGACATCCGGCGATCTTGAATTCCTGTCTTGTTGAAGATCTTCTCAACCGTCCATTCCGGAAATTCCTGTATCAAGTCCTCATTTGTCAGGATGCGCTCTGGAAGTATGTATTCGATAGCCTTCAATGTGGCTGATTGCATGATGAATTGTCCTTATTCTTTGCTAGGAACAATTATTGCCTTGGCAGGCACACCAAATACTGTCGCTCCGGGCGCAACATTACGAGTAACAACGCTACCAGCGCCAACTTTTGCGTAGCTTCCCACATGTTTCCCTGGCAGAACACATGCATGAGAACCGAGGAAAACGCCTTCACCCAGCCTTACCCCACCCGTTATATCTACATGTCCACTTAACGTACAGCCCTCGCCAATGATCGCATCATGACCAACGCTACTGTGAACATTCACAATGGTGCATGCCATCAGCGTCACATTTGTTGTAATTACAACTCCAGGGCATAAGATACACCCGTCGTCAATTCTGCAACCAGGTCCGATAATGACATTGGAAGCCCTGACTGTTACAAACCGCCCACCACGTTCTCGCATTAAGCGATACAGCCTCAGTCTTGTTATTGGATCACCTACGGCACAGACAAGCCGATCCTCTTCCATAAACGTGTATGAAAGGGGATCGCCAACAATTGTGACGGGAAATTTCTTGCCATCAAGCGCATTTGGATCTGCATCCAAGAATCCTGCAATTTGCCATTGATCGTATTCAATAGCATTCGGATTCGCTATCATCCATCCGTAAACTTCGCGACCAAAGCCACCCGCACCAACTATGAGTATGTTGACCAATAAAGCTCACCTCTAATGTGCAGTGTATCCGCCATCTACGACCAGGGTCGACCCTGTAATCCAACGTCCCGTACCCGCCAGCAGGAATGCAATTGCATGAGCAACATCACGAGCTGTCCCTAAACCGAGAGGATGGTGGTTCTCGATTTCTTGCATTTGCGTCGGCGTGAGGATACTTCTCAACTCGTCGCCCATTTCTGTCCTTACATGCGCCGGTGCCACACAATTTACGCGGATTTCCTCTGGAGCCAGTTCCAGGGCAAGCGAGCGACACATCGCTTCAAGCGCTCCTTTAGATGCGGAGTAAGCTGAAATACCCGGTTGCCCTACTAAACCCATAACTGAAGATAGAAAGACAACGCTTGCTGGTTTAGTGTGGACGTTCTTTTGTCGTAACCCCCGCACCAAGCTCATACCTGCGGCAACGTTGATCCTCATGATCTGATCAAAGGCAGATGTCTTGATCAAACGAAGCGGTAACGTGATGGTCATCCCCGCACTATGCACAATACCATCCAGGGGTCCCCACTTATGAGTGATATCCTTCATCCAGTTGGGAATGTCATCAGTCATATTCAGATCGTACAGAAACATCTGGTGAGCGGCTGGTTGGAGCAAAGCCACTGTCTGTTGCAATCGCGCTTCGTTCCTTGCCACCAGGAATACAGTTGCGCCTAACTCGCTGAGTAGAATCGACGTTTCACGACCTATCCCAGAGGAAGCACCAGTTACGAGAATCTTCCGCCCGGATAAATCCAACGGATTGATCACGTACTTACCTCGGAGTTTCTATGCTGCAAATAGACCAAGTTGCTGATCTTTGGGGAGGTGCAAGTCAACGTGACTCCAGCCCAGGAAAATCCCACACCAAATCCAGCTAGGACGAGTTTTGACGTTCCATCTTTAAGGCTACTTGGGGGCTGGTCTACGAGGGTAAGCGGAATTGAGGCGGAACTCGTGTTGCCGAACTCCTGAAGCGCATACAAGACTCTGTCAGTTGGCAACTTCATACGTTTCGACAGATGCTCAAGCATGAATCGATTTGCTTGATGAAACACGTATGCATCAGGAGTATCTTTGCTCCACCCCGCAGCCTCCAACAAACTCTCTAGCATCGTTGGTACTTCCCGTAGCGTGAACGCGAAAATCTCGTTGCCGTTCATATATAGGTCTTCGTCGCTGCGCAGATTTCCACCTTCGCGCGCAGTGCGTTCCGAAGTGCTGCTCGATCGGGGGTTGCGAAACCCACCCGCTGGCACGATAAGATGAGATTCCCCTGACCCATCCGTACCCATCACAAACACCATTTCTGCTGCCGAAGGATCATACTCCAACAACGTAGCGGTGCCTGCATCCCCGAAGAGAGGCGCAACGGAGCGATCTTGGGGAGATGCAAGCTTACTGATGGTATCGCCCACAAGGAGCAGCGCCCTCTTTAGATGCCCTGATGCCAGCAACTGTGAAACTACCCAGAGACCGTAGACGTAGCCTGAACATCCGAGATTCAGGTCAAATGCTGAACATGATTTTGGAAGATTTAGCCTCCCATGTAGAGCGCAGCTTGTAGCGGGCAGTATATAGTCAGGTGTCTGTGTCACCATAACCAAGACGTCAATTGTGGCGACATTGCATTCGAGATCGCTCAAGAGCTGCAATGCGGCCGCGTAACAGAGATCGGAAGTGCATATGTTTGCATCGGTGATATGGCGTCTGCGAATGCCTGTGAGGTCGTTTATCTTCTGTGCGTCTCTTTCACCAAATTCGGAGCTTAACTGCTCAAGTCCAAACACCTGCTCAGGAACTGCCGCAGCAATTCCAGTTAGGCGAACATTGGCAACCCGTGCTACAGACATTTCAATCATCCATTCTCCGAAACTTACTTGTAACTGACTCGACCGTCGAGCAGCGCTACAAGATCGTCCACCGTTTTTGCTTGGGCAAGTCGCTCAGTTGACACCGTGAATCCGAAGTGTTCATCCACCAAAGCGATAAATCCAAGGACTGTCATTGAATCCCAGATCTCATAGTCCTTGAGATTCTCGTTACCTGTCAATGTCCCAGGCTCCAATTCAAGCAGTTCGTCCAGTAACTGCAAAAAAACTTCCTTCGTCATGTTTCTATACCTCCAGTTGGGAAGATCCACTCACGATTAGAGCCGGTAAATAGTCATCTCTGTGCTTTACCGACATCGGTATCTGCTACACATGCATTTCCCATAAACTCAACCATAGTCAAGGAATGTGTTGCGCTGATGCCCTCGCGCCGCAGCACCTTCCACAGCGTCAGCGCCAGGATGCGCAGGTCGAGCGCCAGCGATAGATGATCGACATACCACACATCGAGCGCGAACTTGTCATCCCACGAGATCGCGTTGCGCCCGTTGACCTGCGCCCAGCCAGTGATGCCGGGGCGCACCTCATGCCGCCGCGACTGCTGTGCATTATAGCGCGGCAGGTATGCCATCAGCAGCGGGCGCGGACCGACGAGGCTCATCTCGCCACGCACGACGTTGATGAGTTCCGGCAGTTCGTCTAGGCTCGTCGCGCGCAGGATGCGCCCCAGGCGCGTCAGCCGCTGCGCGTCGGGCAGCAGGTTGCCCGCTGCATCGCGGGCGTCGCTCATGGTGCGGAACTTGAGCATGGTGAACGGCACGCCGCGTAAGCCGGGGCGCTGTTGGCGGAAGAGCACGGGCGCGCCCATCGTCACCCGCACCGCCAGCGCCGTCAGCCCGATGAGCGGCGCGAGCAGCAGCAGGGCGGCGGCGGCGAGCAGGAGGTCGAGCGGGCGCTTGAGCGTTCTATACGACATCAGGCTTTCGTTCTAAGATTGTTCGATACACATCATACACCTGACGTGCCGTGTGGCGAACATCAAGACTTTCGCGAACGAATGCCTGCCCATGCACTGCCAACCGCCGTGCGCCAGCCGGATCAGACAGCGCGGCGGCAATCGTCTCCGCCAGGGCAATCGGATCGCGTGGGGGGACAAGCCAACCCGTTTCGCCATGCTTGATCAGGTCGGGAAAGCCTCCAACGCTAGTGGTGATCGTCGGCACACCCATCAGCAGCGACTCACCTGCGCCGCCCAGATTTTCCGAATGCGAGGGGTGAACCGCGAGATCGAAATCCGCATACAGGTCGGCGACATCGGTACGTGTGCCCAGAAAGATGGCACGGTCGCCGAGCTTTTGCCGCCCATAAGAGCGCACCTGCGCTTCATAACCGGTCGCGCCGCCCCAGGCACCGCCCGCGAAGACGCCGACGATGTGCTTGTGTCGCCGTTGAACCAGCGCCAGCGCGTCGATCAAGTCCTCGTGCCCCTTGAGACCGCGCGTCTGTCCCAGGTAGCGTTTTGGCGCGTACATGAAGGCGACCATGCCGACGACACAGGTGTCGGGATCGAGGTTCAACTCCTGCCGCAGTTTCCCAGGGGGACGCGGCGATAATGCGTCGATGTCTGTGCCATAGAACGACAGAAAGACGCGCTCATCTGTAATGCCGGATGCACGATAACGGTCGCACGTCCAGTGACAAGAACCGATCCAGGAATCGGCAGCACCCGCGCTGGCGATCTCCATCCGGCGGAAGAAGGGATGTTCGAGGTGCAGGGGTCCCGGCACCTGAAAGACGCGCGGAATCGAGTGATTTCCGCCGAGCGCCAGGCGCATGGTCAGCGTCGTGCCGACGAAATGGCTGTGGATGAGATCGGGCTGCACTTCGCGCACGAGTTGGAGAAAACTGGTCCGCAGCGCGGGGAAGGCATACGGGCGGCGCAGCGGAAAATCGTACTGTGCGATGTGGACACAAACGCCAGCCGCCTGATACTGGGGAATGAGCGGACCCTCCGGCAGGGCGACATGCACATCGACGCCGAGCTTGACCAGCTCGCGCATCTGGCGCAGCGCCCAGGTCGCGCCGACCGCCGTCTTAAGGAGATGCAGGACGCGCATGGGTTAGTCTTTCAATCTTTCGGCGGTCACATCGCGCAGATGACTCAAAAAGCTGTGCAGACGTTCCTCCAACCGTGCCATATGATAATCTCGCGATTTAGCGAGATTGCGTTTCGCCATCTGCCGCATATGGTCGTGATTGCCAATAAAGTGCTGTATCCTGGTCGCCAACCCCTTCGCATCATCCGGCGGGACAAGCGCACTTGTATCCAGGAGCTCAGGGATGCCACCGACGGTTGTGCCGATGCAAGCCATGCCGCGCGCCATCGCCTCCAGCAATGCACGAGGCAATCCCTCGGTACGAGATGCCATGATGTACAGATCCGCCCGATCAAGTTCGTCGCGTATCTCCTCGGCGGAGGAAATCTGTCCGGTAAAGCGGACATGCTCCTGCAAGCCGAGTGATTGTGCCTGCGCTTCGAGCTGCGGGCGATACTTGCCATCACCGATGACGACCAACTTGAGGGGCTCTCCCGCATCGTGGCACATGCGCAGGCTGTTGATCAGGACATCGATCCCCTTGTAGAGCTGATCCATCGAGCCGATGGTGATCAGGATCATTGGATTTGCAGCGCTCTCATAATGACGAGCATCTTCAACGAAGGCCTGATCGGGCAACTGGGCAACTGACAAATGAATCGTATGCGCATCCGGAGAAGGCGGGTATCTCTTCTGAAGCGCCTCTTGAGTCACATAGGCAAGCGCGCTCGCATGCCTACACATCAATCGTTGTTCCCGCGTGAACCAGAAACGGAACAACCGTCGAAAAGGGTGCTCGACAACACCTGGGGCAAACACATCGTAAGGATCACCTACCACTTGGAGCGCATAAGGATGACGACGTGCCCTAAGGAAACCTGAGAACATAGAGGCAATTTGCGAGGGACTCCACATAAGATAAGCTGCGTCTTTTGAGGCTTGAACCCGTAAAATGTCTCTCACCTGGGCAGCATTCAGTAGATACTGTTTTGGTCCTACGTAAGCAGGAAGCGGAACAAAAGAAACCACGGCTGTGTCGGAGCGTTTCCACATCTCTGATTGAATAGAAACGTCTTTGGTGCGCGCCACTACCTCGATCTCGTCGAAAACCTTCAGGTATATGTCCCAAAACGACACGCTGTACGTTGAAGGTGTCCAGACTTTTCCATCTGGAGTACGTTCAAATCGCTGCTCAAGCGACACTACCAATTTCATTCAGTAGCCTTTTGATCTGAAAGTCATGCAGTCTGCCGGATCGTTTCTGAACTTGGTTCTAGCGGCTCTTTGCGACTTGCGAACCACAAAATGACAATTGGCACCAAACCCTGCCTCACTAGATAGATCACATTCAAATCCAAATCGGCAGTCAGGAATAAGAAGCAGAGTACGATCAGCATTGGTAAGAGCAAAATACGTGTGTCATCATAAGGAATGACGATCAACCAGCGGCATACCAGCCCCACAATCAAACCCCATATGCCGAACATGAAAGGGATAGCGGGCCATCCAAAATTGAGCATTGCTTCTCCTGCAAGTGCATAGATTCTGGAACTTAGTCCGCCGTACAGGAGCGCGTCCGGTTCAATAACAATTGTTCCCAATTCAACTCTACCTGTCGGTCGATCTGGAAAAATGGCGCTTGGGATAGGAGCAAGCAAGCCAACCAGATAGGTTCTGCCGTGAGCATACTCGAAGTTCTCATAAGGGAGTTCTTCAGTCAAACGATATAGCATGTATGTTTGCACACTCACACGACCAAAGTCTTCAACCACAACCTCTTCGACCCCGCGATTGACCTCGTCCAACAATCTTGGAATTGATTGGATACCTTCATCTTGAATAATCTGCAGAAGATCTGCCCGATATGACTTATATAGACCGCCAAGGTAGATGAAGACGATCGCCAGCGCAATTCCAAAATGAACCAGTTGCCTTGGGACGGGTCTCAGGTAGAAATGGACGACGCAGACAGCCCAGATCATGGCATAAAGGGTACTACTTCTACTTCCGCTCAACCCACCGAAGAATACCAATCGGATTGCGAAAAATATCACGATTACGATGCCAATTACTGTCCATGACCGGAGTAGTGGTTTGTCACGCGCAAAGACCACGAATGCGAATAGCAGCAGTAACGGGAAACTTTCCGAGAACGTGAATATCCAACCCCAACCGCGAACATCCTGGGGTGACGTTCTAGCAAACCCTTCAATGCCGCCGAACTGCCAAAAGATCAAGAATTGTAGTAGTCCGGTGAAGAGCATGCCGAAGTACAGCCCAATCAAGGCTAAATGCGGATTTAGTCGCCATACAGTCTGTAATCGATTTTGACTGTAAGGTTTGATCCATCGACGGGCGATGTTATAAACGCACAGACCTACAAAATTAAGTATAGACATGTACCCGAACCATGTGCGCCAATCTTCCATCGGACGCAGATAAAGGAGCTGATAATCCCAGGCGATGTGCAATAGCGGTGCCAGGAAGAAGAAATGTAGCCCGAAAATACCCAAGAGACCCCGGGGATCAAAAAGCGGAACGCGCTTTCTCACCCAGTTGACGGCATCAACACCGATAACAATTCCGCTGAGTGTCGTGGGGATGATAAACCAGTGAATAAATTTGTCTGATGTGAAGATAAAGCCAATGCTGACTGTCAAACACAAAAATGAAGCAAGAATAATGCTGCTCATGTCAATGCGTGGCAGGAAGAATGTATTGATATGCTTCGCGTTTTTTGCAGTCGTGGTATTCATCTCACCTAAGTCCAGTTACTTTTCAGCCAAGACAAATCTGAACAGGACGTAAAGTTGTCCAATAAGCTGGACGATGAACACAACGAGTAAGGCAATAGCTGCTCCAAAGAGACCCATAGTGGGGATAAATAAAAGGGAAGTAAGTCCTGTAACGATAGAAATAACTACTTGCAGAGGTACTTGTAGCGAGAATTTTCTACTCGCGGTAATGCCGTAGTTTAGAAAGGATGACAGATGTGTCAATGTCGCTACAATCATGATCAGCAGAAACAGATCCTCATAGGTGCCATATGTGTCGTTATAGATGAGCGTGAGTATTTCTCGCCCAGCAATCCAGGCAATCAAACAACCTGCCACGCCTGCAAATGCGCCGAACATGAGCAGCTTAGCGAGAAGAGACGCAAATGACTTGCGATCTGAGGCTGCGAGGTACGCTGCTAAACGTGGCGTAGCCGATTGTCCCAACGTATTTACGACAACCGCACTTGCCACCATCAGGTACGCCAGCGCCGCGAAGATGCCCAACTGCGCCTCGCCCAGGTTCGCCTCGATCACGTAACGCGGGATGCTCGTGTTCAGCGAGATCAGCATCATCACGAACCCCAGCGGCAGCGCCAGCCACGCCAGCCGCCGCAGCGTCGCCCATGCAAAGCGCGGACGCAGCAGCGCGCCCACATCGACCGCCCCCGCCCGCAGGATCAGCCAGCCGCTGCGCACATCGTACAGCGCAAGCTGCAACCCCCACACCAGCGCCATCGCCGCCGTCGCCAGCACCAGACTGCCCGTCACGGCGATCACCACGCCCATCACCAGCAGCGTCGCGGGTCCCTCGATGATCAGCGACTTGGCGATGCGATCCATCCGCTCGTGCTGCTGAAGCAAGCCGAAGAAGATGTCGCTGATCGACTCGAACGCCTTCGCCAGCCCGATGAAAAAGATCACCAGCGCCGTCTCTGGCGTGTAGCGCGAGACCAGGATGATGCCGACGATGACCGCCAGCGCCAGCAGAGTCGTCATCAGCCGCAGCCCAAAGTAGTCGGCAAAGGCGTACTCGCGCTGGGCATCAGTCGCCTGCACCGCGCGCAGTTGCAGATTGGCGAACATGATGACCGGCGCGCCAATCGCCAGCCCCAGCGCGAACTGCCCAACCATCTCCGGCGACCCCAGCTTCGCCAGCACGACCAGGATGCCCCACTGCGACGCGGCGTAGATCAGGTTGCCCGCGAACGTCCATGAGAAGTTGGCGCGCAAAGACAGCGGCTTCACGCGCATCCCCTCCAGATGTTCGCTCGTGATTTGCGTCATGAACTCCTCTGCAAATGCGTCAGCAGCGCCGCACAGCCCTTGTAGATCGTGCGGTAAGCCGCCTTGTAGTCGCCGTTCGGAAATGGATCATCGACCTCTTCGCGCTGCGTCAGCCCGGCGGCTTTGGCGAAATTCAGGAACAGCCGGATGTCGGCGCTCGCGCCGCTGCTGTGGCGCAGGATGAACGACAGGTTGCCACCATCCATCGCCAGCACATAATCGAACTGGGTCAGGTCTTCCAGCTCAAGCTGGCGCGATCTCCCCGGCGGCGGCACATTGTTTTCCGCCAGCACCGCCAGCGTCCGCGAATGCGCGGGCGCGCCGGGCTGCATACAATGCGTGCCCGCCGAGTCGATCACGATGCGCTCGCTCAACCCCGCGTTGGCGACCAACTGCCGCATGATCGCCTCCGCCATCGGCGACCGGCACAAATTAGCGTAGCACACAAACAGCACGCGGATCGTTTTGTTCTCCATGGAAACGTCTTGAACCCTATTCGAAAACCAGCGGGATAATGCATGGCTGGGGGAAGCTGCCACGCCGCGAAAGGACGACCAGCCGCAAATAGTAGATGCCTGTGGGATAAGCATCCGTGTCGAGCCGCCAGAGCACCTCGTCCACGACAGGCTGTGTCACCTGTATGACCTCGGTGAAGTCCTGCTGATCGGCAGCGCGGATCTCCAGTCGATAGCTGGCGAAGTCCGCGATAGCTGCCGTACCCCTCACCTCGACAATCCCCGTCAGGCGAGCGCCTGCCAGCGGCGCGCTGATGTTGACACCGGGCGCGGTGCAGCCTTCGACCACGACGACGACGTTAGTTGCCGACGGTGTCGCGGTGGTCAGCGGCGGCAGATACAGCGTTTGCCCCACGATGATCACATCCACATCCGCCAGACAGTTTGCGGCGCGCAGCGCGCCCACCGTGCTGCCGACGCGCGTCGCAATCGAGAAGAGCGTATCACCACTGATCACGCTGTAGCCGACCCAGCCTGCTGGCACGGGGCAGCCGCTGCTGGTCGCGGATGCGCTGGCGGTCGGCGTCAGCGTTGGGGGCACAACAGCCGTCGCGGTCGCGGTGGGCAGCGCCGTCGTGGGCAGCACGGTAGCGGTCAATGTCGGCGGCAGCGCGCTGGGTGTCAGCGTGGGTACAGGTGTCATGGTCAGCGTCGGCGTGATGGTCGGCAGTGGCGTCGCGGTCGGCAGTGGCGTCGCGGTCGGCAGTGGCGTCGCGGTCGGCAGTGGCGTCGCGGTCGCCACTGTCGGCGTGGGTGACGCGGTGTGCGTAGCGCTTGCCACGATGGGGCGGGCGGTTGGCGAGGGCGCGGGCGTGTTGGTTGGCGCAGGCGCGCTCGCCGTCGGCGCTGCCGTCGTCACGACCGAAGCGACGACCGTCGCTTCGGTCGTCGTGGCGATTGCCGTGAGCGTGGGGCTGGGCGATGGCAGGCTCTCGACGACGCTGACCGGGCGCTGCTGCCAGAACAGGACCAGCAGTCCGCCTGCAACGAGGATCGAGGCAAGCAGCGCGGCGACCAACCAGCCTCCAAAACGCCCCATGAAGGTGTCGGGCACGCGCTCTTCGTCGGAAATCGGCTGGGGAAGCGGGCTGTATTCCACGCGCTCCGGCACGAGCCGACCGAGTCGCTGGATCATGGACGGAAGTTCTTCAAAGTTGCGCAGCATCAGCACCGGCTTTGAGAACTGATAGCCGAGATGCACATCCTGCGAGATGTCCGCGACATCGCTGTTGTCTCGCGGCACGATCACCAGGATGGCGGATGCTGCCTGGATCGCCCGGTTCAGGATCGCGGCGTTCTCATCCTGCGCCCAGTCGATACTCGTATCACGTACCCATGTCTGCATACCGAGAGCATCAAGCTGCTCCCGAACCCGCTCCGCCAGCTCTAGACTGCTTTCGTTGTGGGACACGAAGACATAAGACATGGTCAAACCGAAGGTCGCTCAAGCGACAGCATAAAGCCCTTCACAGTGTACGTGTGAAGGGGGTGCGTTTCAAGCGAGAGATGGATGAGCAGGAGACCGCGCGACTCAAAAGCCCAGAATATCGCAAATCTCCTCTGGCAGCACCCCAGCCTCGCACAGCGCACCCGCCGCCGCCACTGCCTCGCCATTGTTGAAGCGAATCCGGATGCGCACACCACCAACGCCGGAAGGTTGAGAAATGATCGGCAGTTCAAAAATGTAGAACAGGACGCCTCTGGGGATTTCCAGCAGGAAGCCGAACAAATCCACGAGCGCCTGCGTCATCGGCAGAACATTGGTGAAATTAATCACGGGCTGAGTGTTCGCGGGGTCGTCTTCGCCAAAATCGCCCGGCGTGTAGTTGAAGAACACACTCAGGAAAAAGCCCGGTGGAACGATGACCTCCGTCTCCACCGCCGGATTGATGCGCGCCAGCCCAAACAACACGAAGATGTCCATGATCAGTTGACCCGTAGACGCATCAAGCCGTGTTCGCAGGAAGACCGTCGACTCAATGCGAAGCGGCACGTCATTCACGATCAGGTCAATCGGGTAGTCTTCGTGACCCTGAATGAGCAGCCCCGACGACAGATTGCCGCAAGCGGCAGACTCATGGCTGCGGAAGTAGAACGCCTGAAGCGTCGTCAACCCGCCCTGCCCATAGGTGGGCAAGTCCTTGCGATCCACTGAGTCCACTGCCCCGGCAGGGATCCAACCAGCGGTCTCATCGACGACCACACGCACCCATCCCGCGTCCTCACTGATCGCGTCGGCGAGGACTTCTGTGCCCGCGTCAATATCCGCCAGCGTCTCGGCATCGCTCGGGTCTCCGAGGATCGGGGCGCGCAGGCTGGTATCTGCGCTCGTCTCGGTCGAGACTGCTTCGTCCAGCGGCGCGAACAGGGTGTCATCGCCCACGCCGTTTTCGACATCAACCCCGCCAAAAGCGGTGATGCGTGCGCCACTCCCAAAGTTGGTGGGCAGGTTCGCCTGCAAACTCAGCGTACTGACACCCCAGTTTTCAGCCTCTGCGTTAAACGGATCGAGCGTCAGGCGAGTCAGGGCGCTTAAGCTCGCGGCATCGCCAGGCTCGTCAAAGGCTGAGGGTCGGACTTCAGAGGTGAACTGGGCGGCTGCTTCAGGCGACGCGAAGCACACTTCCCCAACTGGCGTGTCCGCGCAGTTCACACCCACCTGTGTCATGATGTCGCGCGTCATCTGTTCGCACATTTCCGGCTCAGGGTCAGCCTGTGCCTGGGCGCGATAAGCAGGCTGGGGGGCAAAGGCGACTGCCAGCATAAGGACAACCAGAATGAGCATACGATGGCGGGACACAGCCATGGATGTTTCTCCGAAATAGGAAAAGATAACATATTGTAACATCGCTCTACCATCCATCATAATTCATGTTCTGCGATTAGAGTGAAAACAGTGGAAAAGCGCAGGAAATCTCGACCGAACGGGGGGTTTCTGAGTTAACGCAGGTCAGGGGATTTTTTTGCAGCGGGAAGCGCACTCAAGGCACTTAAATTCCATAGGACGTGCGCAGTAGACCCGAAATTCGGGTCTGCTGCGCACGTCCGATTACAACCTCACTGCGCACGCAATACGGCGGTACCGTCGGCATCCACGCGCAGGTCATCCGTCAGTACGACTCCGTACTGCTCGCGCGCGGCGTCGCGGCTGACATAGCCATCCAGCACATCCATGCGCACCCGTTCGGGGTCGCGCCTGAACGCCTCGCCATAGCCGCCGCCGCCGCCTGTGTGCGTGCGCACGACTGTGCCCGCCGGGATCGGCTTGACGTTCACCTTGAGTAGATGCTCCTCGTTCCCACTCGGCGCAATCACCTGCACGTCGGGACCCATGCCCGAGCCACCGCCGTAAAGACCCCAGGCGGGCGTAACCGAGCGGTCGAACCACAGCGACAGGTAGCTGTCGGGACCCACCGTATACTCGCGCACCAAGCCGCACCCACCCCGGTACTCGCCCGCGCCGCCAGAGTCGGTGCGGATGCGGTAGTTGTGGATCATGACCGGGAACTTGCTCTCGTAGACCTCGATGGGTAGGTCTTTGAACGCGCCGTTGACGTTGTTGATGAGCGCATCCTGTCCATCGCCGTCGTGGTATGCGCCCCAGCCGCCCGGCGTCGGTTCGACCGCCAAGAAAGGCAGCTTGCTGCGCGGGTCTGCGCCAGCGAGGAAGATCACCATCGAGTCGCCATAATGCGCCGCCGCCACCTTTTCGGGCATGGCAGGCGTCATGGCGGTGACGAACAGGTCGATCAGCAAGCCGAGTGGCGTGAAGTACCACTGGCAGGCAGCAGGCTCCTGCGCGCGGAAGATCGAGCTTTCCGGCGCTTTGATCGTCAGCGTCTTGAAGGTGCCGCCATCGACCGAGCGCCCCGGATTGACCAGCAGCTTGAAGGCGACGCGCGCTGCCGAGATCGTCTGCGCGAAGCCGCAGTTGACGGGACCGCGCGCCTGGGGCGATGAACCTTCCAGGTCGATCTCCATGCTGTCGCCGGAGACGGTGACCGCCATCTTGACCGGGATCGGCGGGCTGCCCAAGCCGTCGTTGTCGATGAAACCCTCGGCATGATAAAGACCGTCGGGAATCGCGAGCACCGCCTCGCGCTCCAACACCTCGGACTGGCGGAAGATTTCGTCGCGCGCCGCCATTACCGTGTCATAGCCGAAGCGGTCGAGGATGCCGCGATAGCGCCCCTCGCCCGTGCGCCCGGCGGCGACCTGGGCGTTCATGTCGCCTATCGCCAGGAAGCCAAAGCGCCCGTTGCGGCGCAGCAGCTCGATGATGTCTTCGCGCGGCTTGTCGTTCTCGTAGATGCGCGTGGGGGGCCAGCGCATGCCCTCCTGGTAGATTTCCGACGAGTCCATCGGACCGCCCGCGTCCTTTGCGCCCACGTCCAGCCAGTGCGCGCGCGATGCCGAAAAGCCGACCAGCTTGTCCTGCCAGTAGATCGGCGCGAAGACGGTGATGTCGTTGAGATGCGTGCCCGTCATGTACGAGTCGTTCATCAGCAGCACGTCGCCGGGGCGAAAGTAATCCCAGCCGTACAGCTCGGCGGTCAACTGCACGCAGACCTGGAGATTGCCCAGGAAGAGCGGCAAACCGAGCGACTGCCCCAGCACGTTGCCGTGATTGTCGAGCAGCGCGACTGAGCAGTCCTTGCCCTCGTAGATGATCGGCGAGTAGGCGCTGCGGATGAGCGTCGCGTTCATGTCCTGGGCGATGGAGATGAAGGCGTTGCGGATGATCTCTGTGGTCACAGGGTCGATTCGGGTCGTCATGGTTACTTCCTCGTGATGATCACATTGCCCAGCGGATCGACGTGAACGGTATAGCCCGGCGGCACGACGGTGGTCGCACTCTGCTCGTCGATGATCAGCGGTCCCTCGTACTGCGTGCCGATGGGCATGGCATCGCGGTTGAGGATGGTCGTCGGCATCTTCACGCCGTCGATATAGACATCGCGCACCCCCTTGATGGGGTCGCCCGCGTCCGCCAGCGGCTGGAAGCCCATGATCTCGCTGTCGAGCCGCCCGAACGCCGTCAGACGCAGATTGACGAACTCCAGCGGCGCGCCGGGTGTCGAATGCCCGTAGCGAATCTTGTAAGCGTCATGGAAGCTGCGGTCGATCTCGGCGATGTCATACGGTGCGTGGAGCGGGATGGTGACGACGTACTCCTGCCCGATGTAGCGGATGTCGGCAGACATGGCGAAGTAGATGTCCTCGTCGGCGATCTCTTCCTCACGGATCAGCGCCTGCCCCTCCGCGACCAGGCGGTCGAAGACGCCCCCGATCATCTCGGATGTGGTATCGACCGCGCGATGGAAGAAGTTGCTCGTCAGGTCGCGGCGGATGTCGGTTTGCAGCATCCCCCATGCCGAGAATGTGCCCGGACTCCAGGGGACAATGATCTCCCGGATGCCGAGTTCGCGCGCCAGCCAGACAGCGTGCATCGAGCCAGCGCCGCCATATGCCACCATCGAAATGTCGCGCGGGTCGATGCCGACCTGGATCGTGATGGTGCGAATGGCGTCCGCCATCTTGGCGTTGATGACTGAGAGCATGCCCTCCGCCATCTCGACATCGCTCAGGTTGATCTGAGTCGCCACCGAATGGATGGCGCGCGCCGCCGCGTCGTAATCGAGCTGCATCCAGCCGCCCAGCCGCGCGTCGGTGCCGATGCGACCGAGGAAGAGGTTGGCGTCGGTGACGGTCGGCTGTGTACCGCCGCGCCCGTAACAGGCGGGACCCGGCAGCGCCCCTGCCGACTGTGGACCGACGCGCAGCGCGCCCGCTTCCAGCCACGCCAGCGAGCCGCCGCCCGCACCGATAGTGTGGATTTCGACCAGCGGCAGCAGCAGCGGCAAGCCCTGCTGTTCAGTCTCGTTCGAGACGCCGGGCTTGCCGTCAATGATCAGGCACATGTCAAACGAGGTACCGCCCATATCGACGCCGATCATGTTCTTGCGCCCGGTCGCCTTGGAGAGCGCGGCGCAGCCAATCGCGCCGCCGACCGGACCGGACAGCAGCGTATGCACAGGCTGCTCACGCGCGGTTCTGGCGCGGATGACGCCGCCGCTCGACTGCATGACGTGGACGGGTGCCTCGGTGCCAAAATCGGCAAGTTCGCCTTCCAGGCTGCGCAGGTAGCGTTCGACAATCGGCGCGATGTAGGCATTCATGATGGCGGACGAGGCGCGCTCGTATTCGCGCCACTCGCGCGAGATCTCGTGCGAGAGCGTGACCGAGACCGCGTCGCCGAGCGCCGCCTTGAGAATTTCGCGCGCGCGCAGCTCATGCGCCGGGTTGACGTAGGCATGGATGAAGCAGATGGCGACCGATTGAATGCCCTCAGCGCGGATTTTGGCGATGATTGGTTCGAAATCCTCTTCGTGCAGCCCTTCCAGCACCGAGCCATCCCAGCGCAGGCGCTCGCGCACTTCCAGCACATCGCGGCGCGGGACGAGGCGTTCCGGCTTGCGATACTGGACTTTGTAGAGCGTCTTGCGGTCGCCGCGCGCGATGGTGTACGAGTCGCGCACGCCCGCCGTCATCAGCAGCAGGACGCGCGCGCCCTTGCGTTCCAGGAAGGCGTTCAAGCCAACCGTCGTGCCATGCACGAAGAAATCGACCGACTGTGGATCGGCGATCATCTGCCTCATGCCTTCCATCACCCCCTGCGCGGCATTGCCGGGGGTGGTCAGGACTTTGCCGGTCGTGGTCGTCTTGTTTTCGACATCCGCGAGGACAAAGTCGGTGAATGTGCCGCCAATATCGACGGCGACGCGATAGCCCATGTCGTTAAGCCTCCGGCTGTGTGGAGATCAAAATCTCGCTGACTAAGAAAAGCGGGTTGTCGATCTTTTTGATGTCTTCGCGCAGCTTGTCCTGCGCTTCCTGCGTCAGAAAGGCGCGCTCGAACGCCGCGCGGTCGGCGAAATCCGCGACGGTCATGAAGCGGTAGGGCGCGCCGGGCTGAATGCCCGCCGTCGTCCACTGCTCGTCGATTCGCCCGAAGTCGGTGGTGACGACGCCGGGCATGGATGCGTTGCTTTCCTGGTGTTCGCCCAGCCGCCAGCGCAAGAATAGGGCTTCGTCGCTGCCGGGCGGGAGGTTGTAGAGGACGGTCAGTCGGATCATTGGGAAGTCCTTGTACATGTGGGGGTCAAAATAGTACTGAGTGCTGAGTACTGATAATCACTGCCGCCTGTGCCGCATGGCGTCGAGGGCGACGGCGAAGAGGATGATCAACCCCTGGAAGACATCCTGATAGAACGTATCGACATTGATGAGGTTGAATCCGTTCTCGATCAGGCGCAGGAGCAGCACACCCAGCACCGTCCGCCAGACCGCGCCTTCGCCGCCCATGATGCTGGTGCCGCCGATAACGACCGACGCGATGGCGATCAGCTCCAGCCCCTGCCCCATGTCGTTCTGCGCCTTCATGAACTTACTGGCGGAGATGACGCCCGCCAGCCCCGCCGCGAAGCCGCTGATGCCGAACGTGATGGTGCGGACGAGGTTGACGTTGATGCCGGAAAGGCGCGCCGCCTCCGGGTTATCGCCCGCCGCGAAGACGTGCCGCCCGAACTTGGTGCGCGTCAGCACGAACGTCAGGAGGATGGCGAAGCCGAGCCAGATCAGGATGGTGTTATTGATGTCGCCGATGCCGCCGCGCGCCAGCGCCTGAAAGCGCTCGTCCTGCACGCGCACCTGTTCCGCCTGCGTGATGATCAGCGCCAGCCCGCGTATGACGATGCCGGAGGCGAGCGTGGCGACGAAGGTGTTGATGCGCAGCACCGTGACGAGCACGCCGTTCAGCAAACCAAACAGCGTGCCGACCACCACCCCCGCCACCCAGCCCGCATAGGGCGCGATGCTGGCGAACGACTCATTCGCTTCCAGGTCGCGCGCCACGAACGCGGCGATGACCGCCGACATGGCGAAGATCGCGCCCATCGATAGGTCGAAGCCGCCCGCGATGATGACGACCGTCACTGCCAGCGCCATCAAGCCGATCTGATGCGCCTGGTCGAGGATGTTGAGCTGGTTGCGCGTCGTCAGGAATGCCTCTGCCCGGAACGCCAGGAAGAGGAAGAGCGCGACGAAGGCGAACAGGACGCCGTAATCGAGCAGCAGTCGGGTGAGCGTGCGTGGCTGCCCGGACGCGGTTTTGCCAATAGCCATAGCGGGTCTATCCATCTACTCGCTGCGCGGCTTCGGTGCCGAATGCCGCGCGCATGATGTTGTCTTCGGTCAGTGTGCCGTCGGCTTCGCCCAGCTCGGTCACGATCTGCCCTCGGCGCATGACCAGGACGCGGTGGCACAAGCCCAGGACTTCCTCGATCTCGGACGAGACCACCAGGATCGCCATGCCTTCCGCCGCCAGCCGCGCGATCAGCTCATAGATCGCCTGCTTCGCGCCTACGTCGATGCCGCGCGTCGGCTCGTCGATGATCAGCACCTTCGGGCGCTTGAACAGCCATTTGCCGAAGAGCGCCTTTTGCTGATTGCCGCCGGACAGGTTGCGGATGCGTGTGGTGGGCGAACCGACGCGGATGTCGAGCGCCTTGATCAGGTCGTCGATGCCATGCAGTTCGCGCTTGCTGTCGATGACGCCGCCGAACGACGTGACATCGGAGAGGTGCGGCAGGGTGATATTGAGCTGGACGCTCTGCTTGAGCAGCAGCCCCTGCTCCTTGCGGCTTTCCGGCAGCATGTATAAGCCTGCGCGGATGGCGTCCTGCGGCGTCTTTGGCATGAATGCCGCCCCGCCGACGCGCAGGCTGCCGCCGCTGATGTCCTCCGCGCCGAAGATCGTGCGCACCAGGCGCGACCGCCCACTGCCCACCAGCCCCGCCAACCCCAGAATTTCGCCCGCGTGGATCGTCAGGTCAATGCCCTGAAAGACCGAACTCTGCATACCCATGACTTCGAGCATCACGGGCGCGTCCGGTGGCGAGAAGCGCTTGGGTGGGTACATCTGAGCGACGCTCTTGCCAAGCATCGCCGTCACCAGCGTCTCGACCGTTTCGTCGCGCGTCGGGGCGGTGCGGACGACCTGCCCGTTGCGCATGATCGTCACGGTATCGGCGAGGTCGAGAACTTCCCGCAGGAAATGCGAGACGTAGATGATCGTCAGCCCCATGCCTTTGAGGTGGCGCACAGTCTTCAGGAACAGCGCTGTCTCCTCGCCGGAGAGCATGGCGGTCGGCTCATCCATGATGATGACCTGGGCATCCCGCGCGATTGCCTGCATGACCTCGACTTTTTTCTGATCCGCCATGCGAAGCATGTTGACGCGCGTCTGTGGATCAATGTCGAAGCCGGTCAGCGCGCGGATGTCGTCGTAGCGCCGCTGCATCCGCCGGAAATCAAGGACGCCGCCATGCGCGTCCTCCTGCCCCAGCAGCACATTTTGCAGCACCGTCTGCTTGCCGGAGAGCGAGATCTCCTGCGTGATGGTGGTGATGCCGTCGATCAGCGCGTCACGCGGAGACGCATAGGCGACCGAACGCCCTTTGACGATCAGGTCGCCCGTGTCGGGACGGATGATGCCGCTGATGATCTTGCCCAGCGTCGATTTGCCCGCCCCGTTTTCGCCCACCAGCGCATGAATTTCGCCCTGGCGGACGGCGACTTCGACGTTATCCAGCGCCTGGACGGCGAAGAAGCGTTTGGAAAGGGCGCGCGTTTGGATGACGAATTCTGCGGTCATGCGGTGGGTTCCTGCGAGCAGTTAACAGCGCGAATACCCTCATCCCCTACCCCTTCGCCCTGAGGGAGAAGGGGAACAGAGGCGTCTTCTTAAGCCCCTCTCCCTGAGGGAGAGGGGTTGGGGGTGAGGGCAGCTTTTACCACTGCGGGGTGAATTCTGCCGCGTTTTCCTGGGTGATGATGGGACCGCTCGACGGGAAAGGCGGTGCCTGGTTGTACATATCGACCGAGCGGATGATGAGCGTGCCGTCAATCGCCTGGAGCGCCATCTGCGCGGCGATCTGCCCGTTGGTGAACGGGATGTTGGCAACCGTGGCGAACCAGCGCCCTTCGACGACCGCTTCGTAACCCGGCTCGCTCGCGCCGTTGCCGATCAGCTTGACCTGATCGACCAGCCCGGCATCCTGCACCGCGATCTCCACGCCGACGATCATCTGGTCACCGACCGAGGCGATCACGTCGAGTCCAGGATTTGCCTGAAGGAGATCGGTCGCCACCTCGAAGCCGACATCTTCCAGGTACTGCGCTTCCTGCACCGCGACCATCTGGATGTTCGGGTAACCGGCGATGATGGCGTTGATGGTATCGACGCGATCCAGGTCGAGCGGGAAGCCTTGGAAGCCGATCAGGAACGCGACTTCACACGGGTCAATACCCTCGCACGCCATCACGATGGCGTTGCCAAGCTGCGTGCCATCGCCGACGCCGGTACGCGCGATCTGCCCGGCGACATTGGCATAGGGGACGAGCGACTTGCGGTCGGCGCTGATGGTGGCATCCAGCGCGATGACCGGGATACCCGCTTCTGCCGCCGCATCAACGCCGACGGTCACGCCGACGCCATCGACCGGGTAGATGATGAAGGCGTCGAAGCCGCCGGAGGTGATGGCATCGTTGATCTGGTTGAGCTGTTCTTCGGGGTTGAAGCCCGCGTCGAACGCCTGAACCGTGCCGCCTGCCGCTTCGATGATGCTGCGGACGCCCGCCTCTGCGGATGCGACGTAAGTATTGTTGCCAAGTGGGTTAAAAAGGGCGATATTGGGACCATCCTGCGCGGATGCTGTGAAGACGACGGAAAACAACAAGCAGACCACCAGTAAAGTGAGCTTCTTCATCGCGTTCTTCCTCTCAAAAGAAACAGCCAATGGGAAGGCAGGATTATAGCGGGGTGATCAGTTCGGATGAGAAGTTAAGTCAATTGACTTAACGGCGTAGGTCATTTGACCTATGAGTCGGCTGGTGGTGCCTTGGGCGACTCGTCCAGCCGGGCGATGCCTTCGCGCAGGGCATAAAGCGCCGCCTGCGTGCGGTTCGCCAGATGCAGCTTGCTGAGGATGCTGCCAACATGATTGCGCACGGTGCGCTCGCTGATGACCAGCGCGGAGGCGATCTCCTGGTTGGTCAAACCCTGCGCGACATGCTTCAGGATCAGCACCTCACGCTCGGTGAGTGCCTCGTTGGAACTCCCGGCGACGATGGAGGGCTGATGCAGCTCCTGAAACAGCTTGAGGGCGATGGAAGGTGCCAGCGAGGGCACGCCATAAAAGGCATTCTGGATCGCCTGCAACAATTCCTGAGGCGCGGAGTCCTTGAGCAGATAACCCAGCGCTCCGGCTTTGATGGCGGGGAAGACGATGTCATCTTCGGTGAAGCTTGTCAGCGCCAGGATGCGGGCGCTGGGGTTCTCCAGCTTGATGCGTTCGATGGCTTCGATTCCGTCCATGCGATCCATGATCAAATCCATCAGGATGACATCCGGCTTCAACTCGCGCACGCGGCGCACGGCATCTTCACCGTTGGTTGCTTCGCCGACGATGATCATGTTTGGCTCGGTGCTGATCAGGGCATGCAGTCCTTCGCGGACAATCGGATGGTCGTCGGCGATGAAGACGCGAATAGGTGCAGTCACGAAGTGTCTCAGCTTTCCAGCGGCAGCAATACGGTGATCTGCGTCCCCGCCTGCTCGGACGAATCGATGCCGAACATCCCGCCCAGTTCCTCCGCGCGTTCGCGCATGTTGCTCAAACCCATCCCTCCTTGCGCCAGAGCCGCTTCGACCGCAAACCCCACCCCATTATCGCTCACCTTGAGCATGAGGCTGGATAAATTATGCGTCAGGGTCACCGTGACAACTGCCGAGCGTGAATGTTTGAGCACATTGTTGAGTGCTTCCAGCGCGATGTGGTAGATGCCCTGTTCGATCTTCGGCGAGAGCGGCGGCAGGTCACTCGTGATCAGGTGCGCGCTCAAGCCCGCGCGCCGTTCCACAGCGTCTAAGCGCTGCTGCAGCGCTTCCGTCAGCTTGCCGGACTGAAAAGCCAGTGGACGCAGCTCATAGAGCAGCAGGCGCATCTCGCGCAGGGCGTCCTGCGCGGTTTTTCCGAGCCGTTCGAGATACTTCTCGACGCGCTCGTGGTCGCCGCTGCGCATCAGGCGCTGCCCGGCTTCGGCGAAGAGCGTCAGACTGTAGAGCGACTGCGTGACCGAGTCGTGCAGGTCGCGCGCCAGCCGCCGCCGATCTTCCGAGACGGCGAGCTGTTTGGACTGCTCGTAAAGCTGCGCATTCTCGACCGCGATGCCAATCTGGTCGGCGACCGACGTCAGCAGCGTGATTTCGTCCTCGCTGAACTGCGCCGGATGGTCGATCAGCAGGCTGATGACACCATGAACGCGCCCCTTTGCCCGCATCGGCACGCACAGATAGTGACTGCCTTCCTGAGCGCCTGGCAGATCCGATGAAAAGGACGGTTGCCCGATGTCGAAAGCGTGACGCACCAGGCTGTCTGTCGGGTAGCAGGCAGAGTCCACATCGCGCGCCGTGCCCGCGATCATCTGCCCGCGCGCCTCATCCCACAGGTGAATGATGCCGCCTTTGCTGCGGGTCGCCTCCAGAATGCGGTCAAGGGCGCGCTCGAAGATCAGGTTGAGGTCTTTGACTTCGCTCGTCAGCGCGGCGATCTCGTAGAGGATATGCAGCTCGTTGTGCGCCTTCTGCAAGGCGCGTTCGGCAATTTTGCGATCCGTGACATCGTAACCGAAAGTGATGAAACCCTGCACGTTGTCGTCGCCGTCAACGAGCGGCACCGAATACCAGGCGATTGTCTTAAGCGAGCGGTCTTTGCAGGTAATCTGTGTTTCGACTTCCTGAATGATCCCATCTTCAACCAACACGCGGGATGACAATCGCTTAATCGAGGTGCGCATTTCGTCGTCGGGATAGAGCCAATCCCATATCTGTGAATGACCTACCGTTTCCTCGCGCGAATAGCCGCTGGTGCGCTCGGCGGTCGGATTCCACACCAGGATATTCAGGTCGCGGTCGCAGACGTTGCCCCAGACGTTGATGCTCTGGATCAACGTCTCGGCGTGGTACTCTCGCAATAAACCAGGGCGCGTAAGTTCTGTCAGCATTGCATCATCAATCGAAACACCACCGCTCAACGGTCAGATTGTAATCGGGCATCCGGTGGAAGACGACATCTTATCGCCATCGGGAGTAGTGAAAGCCGTTAGTCGCCAGCCGGGTAGTGTGATTTCGTTCGTCTGCGAAGAAACAGCATGATGATGAGGCTTGCCGCCAGGCTGAAAAGCGACACCAACAACAGCCCTTCGTTCAGCTCCAGGTTCCCCGATGTAATGACGCCTTCGACCGACGCGCCGATCCCCAGGTAGCCGAATGCCCCGATGATGTTCCCGATGAGCGTTCCTGCGACGAACGACAGGAAAGGGATTCGCAGCGAGCCAAACAGGAAGTTGACCAGGTCATAGGGTGGATACAACAGGCGAGCGATGAAGACCGACTGCGCCGGATGGTCATGGACTTCCGCCAGAATATAGGTGAACAGGGGGTTCTTGTGCCCTGGGGGAGCGGAGTTCGTTGTGCGAGAACTCCAATAGCCAAGTCCATAGGGCAGCAGGGAGGAAACCACGCCGCCAACCAGCGCATAAATAATGCCTGGGAAAATCCCGAAGACGCTTCCGGCAAGAATGGTCAGCAGCGACGACGGTATAAATGTCAGGGGGCGGACGCCATACAGGATGATGAGAAGAAGCGGTCCCCAGAATGCAATCTGAAGGATCTCGCGGGTGAGTAACTCCAGCGCCTCCAGTGAGATGTTCGCGTGAGTGGCATACTGCTGCCCAACCGCGACCACGACCGCCCAAAAGATGAGCACAATCGCCTGAAGCCGATGCGCAACAAGCCAGTCGAGAACAACCATCAGCTTGGTGCGCGGTGTTGGGGGCTTCAGCGTTCTGAACCTCGTCCATTTGGAGAGCCAGGGGGAACTGCCGTTCTAAGAACGGCAATTCGCATTGTAGCACAACAAACGTGGCGAGTTTGGGTTGTCGTTTTCCTGTTCCACAATCCTGGTTTATCGGATGTGCTTTCGGACACCTTTCGCATAGGCGTCCAGAAGGTTCTGGTACTGATACTTCCATGCCAGGGAGTCGTCGATTCGCTTGCGACCAATCGCGCCCATCTGTGCGCGTCGCGCGGGATCATCCATCAGTGCGGCGATTGCCTTTGCGAATTCCAGCTCGTCGTTGTTATCGACATACACGGCGGCTTCGGCGGCGGTGGCGCGATGTTCGGTCAGATTGAAGGCGACCACCGGTTTTCCCATCGCCATGTACTCGGTGACCTTGATCATGGTCGATGGATCGTTGAATGGATTGAACGGATCGGGTGCGACGCAGATATCAGTCGATGAGAGATAGCGCTTGACCTCTTCGTCGGTGACGCGCCCCGTCCACCAGATGTAATCGTCGAGCTGGAGCGATGTGGTCAGTTCACGCAGGCTGTCCAGGGCGTCGCCTTTGCCGATCATGACCGCGTAGAAGTCATCACGCTTGAGTGTGTCGTGCAGGTGTTTGGCGGCGCGCACGAAGTAATCGATGCCATCCTGGAAGCCCATGACGCCGATGTAGCCGAGGATGATCTTGCCTTTGGCGCGCAGCGCCGCGTCCGGCTCTACAGGAGCGAACGAATCTTCGGGACCGTTACGGACGACCGTGACCTGGTCAGGTCGTTTTCCGCCGCGCCGCATCGCAATGCTGCGATAGGACTCGTTGGTCGAAATCACATGGTCTGCTGCCCAGAACGTCAGCTTTTCGAAGAACAGCAGCACGTTGTAGACAAAGTTGCTGGCATCCTTGCCAAAGCGTGCGCGGTACTGTTCTGGCGAGACGTCGTGATGGTCGAAGATGAACTTCTTGCCAAACAGCTTGAAGGGCAGCGCGACCAGCACCGAAAAGTCCGGCGGGTTGTGAGCGTGGATGGCGTCGAAACCACGCCCAAACGCCAACTGTAGGGTGAAGAGGAACATCATCACCAACGAGTAGGCGTACTCAGCGACGAAATTCACGAAACCATTTCCGCTTGGCGGTTCTGCATAGCGCATGACATAGACGCCGTTGATGACCTCGCGCCAGGCTTGTTGTTTGCTGCGAGGGCAGATGACCGTCACTTCATAGCCGTTGTCCACCAGCGCCAGCGCCTCTTTCCGAACGCGCGTGTCCTGGGGATACGGATGGTTCTCCAGCAGCATGCAGATGCGATACTTCTTACCAGGCGATGCCATCGTATTCTCCCTGGCGAACCTCAAGCTGCTTTCCAATGCCGACGAAGTCGATCAGGGTCTGGTCGGCGCGCAAGGATGCCGGGATGCCCGCAAACTGCTTGCTGCCATTGGTGATGACGACGACTTCCGCGTCCTTGACAACCTCGTCCAGCGAAGCCGACATCAAGGATGCGATGTGGGGAAGCGAGCGCTGAAGGAACGCTTTGTTCGCGCCGATCAGTTGACTTGGGTTGACGTTCTGGTCATAGATGCGCACGTCATAGCCGCGCCCGACCAGGGTTTCGACCAGGATGACTATCGGACTTTCACGAACATCGTCGGTGCCCGCTTTGAAGCTCAACCCGATGATGGCGATCTTGTTTTTGCCCGTGTTTTCGATCATCTGCACGCCGCGCTGAATTTGTACGCTGTTGCTCGGCATGATGGATGTCAGCAGCGGGACTTCGACATCGCGTTCCTTGGCGGCGTAGGTGAGCGCGCGCAGGTCTTTGGGGAGGCACGAGCCGCCAAAGGCGAAGCCCGGCTTGAGATAAGCGGTGGAAATGTTCAGGTGATGATCCTGGCAGAAGATCTTCATCACTTCCTGCCCATCCAGCCCGTTCGCCTTGCAGATGGCGCCGATTTCATTGGCAAAGGACACCTTTACGGCGTGGAAAGCATTGTGGGCATACTTCACCATCTCGGCAGTTTCGATGGGGACGCGGAAGACGCTTGACTCGATCCCTTCATACATATCCTGGATCGCCTGCCCGCTGCGTTCGTCGTACTGCCCGATGACGATGGTGCTGGGGTTGCGGTAATCGGCAATCGCCGTGCCTTCGCGCAGGAATTCCGGGTTCATGGCAGCGCCGAAATCCACACCGACCTTCTTGCCGGAGTGCGCTTCAAGCGTGGGAATGACACAATTGCGCATCGTGCCAGGGAGAATTGTGCTGCGCACGGTCACCACATGATAGCTGGCTTTGCTGGCAAGCACCTTGCCAATTTCTACGGAGACCTTTTCAAGGTACTCCAACTGAAGGCTGCCATTGCTGCTGCTGGGCGTGCCCACGCAGATGAGCGTGACATCGCTGTTCTGGATGGCATCAGCAGTATCCATCGTCGCGCGGATCAGCCCTTTCTGAAGCGCGGTTTGCAGCTTGTTTTCAAGTTCCGGTTCCAGCACTGGCGGGGTACCCGCCTGAATCTGCGAGACCTTCGCAGGATTGACGTCGACGCCGATAACCTCGTGTCCGTCGCTGGCAAGGCATACCGCCGTGACACACCCAACATAGCCGAGTCCAAAGACACTGATACGCATAATCTCCCCTTGCAGAAGTGATGCTCATTAGGAGCACTGTCTAAAGATGATAACAGACCGTGAGGCGGCGGTTGGCAAAGTGAACCGACCGATGATCGCATTGGTCGCTAATGTAGACCAGCATCCTAAACGCCGCCTAACGCGCAAACATGAACCCCTCGCTTCATCTTAGCCTGGGGCGTGATGCGATACACTCAAGGATCGTACCTTTGTGTTAAATCTATGCCCGCCTAAATCGAAACTGCGCGAATGATGCAAGTTTTGTGTGGAATTTAGGCGCAGGCAAGTTACGGGCGAAAAGCTATAATGAGTATCGGGTGTGGACCGAGCAGTCGTGCTGGCACATCCGGCTTTCGTGAAACGCGAGTGGGGACACATTATGCAGGCTCAGCCGCGACTCATTGTTCCAGAAGCCGTAACTCTGAGCGTGGGCGCAGTCGTCATCGGCGCGTTAATCTCGGTCGTTTCGATGCTGCTTTCGCCCTGGCTGGTGGTCGGCGTGCTGCTACTGCTGGGAGCAGCACTCCTGCTCCTGCGCCACCCAATCATTATGTGCCACCTTGTCATTTATGGGATTATCTTCGGCTCATCAATGGCGCGAGGGGAGCTCATTCCGTTACTGGTCCCCAACGAAGTGCTGCTGCTGGTCAGTGTCGTGCTGGTCATCGTGTTTGCCATCGTCTTTCGAATTCAGCGCCATATTCCCATCACCCCTTTGCTCGCGGTTGGCATCCTCACCGTAGGGACAGCACTCCTGCCCGCCTTCACGTATCCCTTACGCAGCCGCCCGCTCGCGGTCAACGAACTGCTGCCGCTTCTTGCCCCCATTCAATACATCCTGTTATGCGCCGTCTTCATCTTCATCCCCCGCGATAAACGCCAGGTGTTCTCGCTGGTCCAGACCATGCTGTTCGCGTGTACGATTGTCGCCATTATCGGGCTGCTTCAGGCAGCCCGCGTTCCCCTGGTCGTCAGCCTGCTTGAAACCTGGTACCCGACCGGGCAAACGCTTGCTGCTGAGGGCGTGAATCGCGTCACATCGACGCTCGGCAGTTGGAATACGTTGGGAACGTTCCTGATGACGAACCTGCTGCTCGTGGCGGCGCTTTACCGTTATCAGCCAGAGCAGCCCAACCCTTGGTATCGCTGGAATACGCGCATCATGGTGCTTACCGCCCTCGCCTGCCTGCTTGCGTCCGGCTCGTGGGCGAGTATCTTCGGTCTCGTGCTCGGCGTTTCGATCATAGCGCGCGCAAACAACATCCAACTGCGCAGGTTCGCCGTAGTGCTGGTGCTGATCCCCATCGCCATCCTCGCCGTGCTGCCGCTGATCAGCGCCCGACTAGAATTTCAGTTTGCCAGCGGCGATGGCTCGGTCGTCCCCCAGACGCTGCAATATCGCTTCTACGTCTGGACAGAGATTTACATCCCGCTCATCGCCGAAAACCCCTGGTGGGGGATCACGCCGACGCTGACGGATGTGCGCTTCCAATTTGCAGAGAGCCAGTATCTGCTGCTGCTCTTCCGCTCTGGTGTCTTCTCCCTGCTGGCGCATCTGGTCTGGGCGGGGATGATGATGGGATGGCTGCGCCGCACCATTCGCACCGGAGATCCACTGTCGCGAGCCTTTGCGCTGCTGATCTATGTGATGTTCATCAACCTGCTCTTGATGAGCCTGACCAACCCGGTCTTTACGTACTCTGGCACGATGGATTATCTGTGGATACTGACCGGGCTCATCATCTGCCTGCGTGGGCGCGAGACACTGTCCGTCGCAAACACAGAAGCGGCTCCAATGCAAAGCATCAGAGCCGCTTCCTGAACGCTGCCGACTGCGCCGCTGGAAAGCACAGCCCCAGCACACCCCATTCCGCTTACAGCGGCTGGATGGAGAAATTTGCCTTCGTCTTGACGATGGACTTAGGCGGCACATTGGCGGTGAGCACCGTGCCGGATGCAACGATGGAGTCATCGCCGATCACGATGTGGGGTTCAACGAAAATACCCGTGCCGAAGCGAATCCGGCTCCCAAGTTTGACATCTCCCGATGTCCAAAGCCCCGGACCGAAGGTGCAGCAGTCCCCCAGCGTGTTGTGATGCTCGATATTGACATAGGCGCTGATGAAGTTGTTGTCGCCGATGGTCGTGCAAGTGCCGATCCGGCAGAAGCCAAAGATCACGTTGCCCGTCCCGATTGAGACATTCGAACTCACCGCAACCGTCGGGTCGATCACGTTCGCAAACGGAATCCCCAGCGCGGTGAATTTGTTAAAGAGATCGTTGCGAAGCTTCAACAACGTGCTGATGGCGATCACTGCGCCATCAAATGCCTTTCGCTCCCACAGAGACACGATGTCGTCCATGCGACCGATGACGGGCACCCCCATCACCGTTTTGCCCTGGATCTTCGGATTATCATCGAGAATGCCGACCGCGCGCTGATTGGGCACGCGGGTCAGGACATCGAGCACCAGCGTGGCTCCCATCCCCCCACCCAGCAGCAGGATACGCTGCTGACGATTGGTGGGAAACACCTCGTCGGCGATGTCGGTCGCGTCGGCAACCGAGATGGATGGGGCTCCCTTTCTGGCAGCCACAATCGCTTCAATATCGGCTTCATTGACCATGGACCCCGCGCGTTCCCGCCCAATCGCCGCAATATCCAGATTGTGCTTACCCGCGAGAATCTCAGCCTTCTTCGTCCAGTTACGCTCCGCCTGGGCATCATCGACGGTCGCCACCGCTGCCGCCTGAGGAAGTGAGACGACGGCATCGGCAGTTTCGGCAAGCGCGCCAATGGTTTGCCCGACGGTGACATCGCTGCCCGCGTCGACGAAGGTCGTCAGATAGCCAGCGCCATCGGACTGTATCTCGTAGCTGGATTTTGATGTCTCCAGAACGCCAATCACTTCGCCCTTCTTGACCAGGGTTCCAGCCGCTTTTGTCCACTCAATCAGCACCATGGTGTCGTCGTTGACGTTGACCAATGGAGCCGTGATGAAATGTGTCATGTCATTACCTCGTAGATTGCGTTTTCGATGTCGGCGACTGAGGGAAGCACGAGTTCTTCAAGCGGTTTGGCAGCCGGGATAATCGTATCCATCGCCGCGATCCGGCGCACCGGCTTCTGCAGCTTACCCCACAGGCGTGTGTGCAGCGTGGAGGCAATTTCTGCGCCCCAGCCAAAGGCATACGTCCCTTCTTCCACCACAATCACCTGCTTCGCGGCACCGATTGCCTCGACCAGATCGTCGGCAGGGACGGGTTGAACGCTTGCGGGAACAGCCGCGACGACGCGGATTTCTTCCTGGAGCAGCCGCTTCATCACTTCGAGCACCAGCAGCGACGAACCGCCATACGCGACGAGCGCGACATCCGGGGCACCACTGCTGTAGTTCTTGACGACCGCCGTCGGATAGCTGCCGTGCTGCACGCTGGAAACATGAATTCCTGGGTGGGCAGCGGCTTCGAATAGGCGGGTGTTATAGAGCTGTTTGTGCTCGATGAAGAGCGTCACATGTGTGCTTTCGGTCAGCGTTGTCTGGATCAGGTCGCCAGGCTGGTGAAAGATCGAGGGCGCGACAATATCCAGATGGGGCACGCCCATGTACAGCTTTTCGATGGATTGGCTGTGAGTAGGGCCGTAACCGCGTCGCCCACCCATGGGGGTACGAACGACCAGCGGGACTTCCACCTGCCCGTTGTACATCGGCTGAAGCTTAGAGCCGTAGTTGATGATTTGGTCGGCGGTCAGTGTGGTGAAATCACCAAACATGATTTCAACGACTGGCTTAAGCCCGCGCAGTGCCATGCCCACGCCAACACCCACAATCCCTGCCTCGCTGATCGGGGTCGTCATGACACGCCCCGGAAATGCGGTCGAGAGACCTTGCGACACCTTGAATGCGCCGCCGTAAGGGTCGAGGACGTCCTCGCCCAAAAAGTAGATGCGGTTGTCGCCTTGCATCGCAGCCCGCAGCCCTGCCTGGAGTGATTCGAGATAAGTTACCATGATTTCACGCCCTCGATGAATGCGTCCGACGTGAGGAAGGGAGCCGCGATTGCCGCCTCGACCGCTCGCTGAATGCGGCTTTCGACTTCAGCCTCGATGGCTTCCACACGAGCCTCATCCACCTGCGCCAGGGGTGCGCGAAGATGTGCGACAGGGTCGGCATTGGTGCGCATCGCTGCCAGTTCAGCCGGGGGGCGGTTGTCATCCCCTTTACTATGCGGAGAAAAACGATTGGTGCGCAGAACCAGGTACTGCGGGCGCTGCTGGGTACGGATTTCGTCGATCATCGCCGAAGCCGTTGTGTAGACTTCCGCGACATGCTGCCCATCCATCACCTGAACCGGAATATCAAACGCATCGGCGCGCGCTTCCAGCTTGCCAGCGTGCTCAAGCTGATAGGGTGTCGATTGAGCGTAGCGATTGTGCTCCAGGACGAACAAGATCGGCACCTGCCAGAGCGAGGCAATGTTCATGCTCTCATAAATGACGCCCTCGCCGAGCGCACCATCACCGAAGAACACCACGGCGACCGCCTGATTGCCCTTGAGCTTCTCGGCAAAAGCCGTGCCCACGGCACACGGGACGGTTCCACCAAGAATCCCGTTGGTATAGAAGTTGTCCTTGAAGATGTGCTGAGTGCCACCAATTCCACCGCAAACGCCGGTAGATTTCCCCATGATTTCCGCGATAAGTCCTTCAACATCATCGCAATAAGCAAGGAAGTGCCCATGTCCGCGATGATTAGACCAAATGACATCTTGCGCTCGATCCAGTGCGCTAATCACACCGACGACACCCCCCTCCTGACCAATGCAGGTATGGACGGTCCCGTAGAGCAGCCCTTTTGGAAACAATTCCAACAGGAGTGTTTCCTCTACCCGACGAATGGTGTACATGCGGCGGTAGAAATCAAATGAGTGCGCATGTACCCTAGGCGCTTCTGCCAGAATCGGCTGATTTTCGATAGTAACCAAGTCATACACCTCCGTGAAGTTTCCGGAATCGAAAGACCTCGACAATCCTGTCATGCATGATGCCACTTGCAACTTACATTTTCCTATTGTGGAGGCAAATGAGAGGATGAAACAATAGAGGAATAGCCCAGGTTGAATCGTCCCCGCAGAGCCAGCGCTGCAAGTTCTCCCCGGTTGCGCGCCTTCAGCCCGTTAGGCGTGTGTTAGTCGCCCAAACTACAGTAAAAAGCATCATCCAACACTATTCGAGCGCTATTCGTTTGAAGGGGCATTGCATATCATGGTTGAGAAAACACGCATAGGAATCATTGGCTTGGGCTATTGGGGACCGAACCTGGCGCGCAACTTTGACGAACTCGAAGATGCTAAGTTGGTCGCCATCGCAGATCTGAGCACCGAACGTCTGGAAGCGATGAAACGCCGCTTTCCCGATGCCAAACTGACCACCGACTTTAACGAATTCCCCAGCATGGGTATTCAGGCGGTCGCCATCGCTACGCCACCCAAGACACACTTTCGGATCGCAAAAGCGTGTATCGAAGCGGGTCTGCACGTCCTGGTGGAAAAGCCACTGACGCTGAAGCAAGAAGACTCCGAGACGCTGATCGAACTTGCCCGCGAGCACGATCGTGTGCTGATGACCGGACACACCTTCCTCTACAATCCGGCGATTCGTGAGATTCGACGTTACATCCAGGAAGGTGAACTGGGTGAGATTTACTACATCGATGCCGTGCGTACCAATCTGGGCTTGTTCCAGCTCGATACCGACGCGATGTGGGATTTGGCACCGCACGACATTTCTATCGCCAACTATGTCCTCGACTCGTATCCCGACAGCGTCATGGCGACCGGCGGCAGCTTTATCATGCGCCCATACAATTTGCATGATGTCGTCTACATGCACATCCGCTATCCTAACGGCGTCATCTGCAACGTGCGCGTAAGCTGGCTGGACCCGAACAAAGCGCGTAAAATCACGATTGTTGGCAGCAAGAAGATGCTGGTCTATGACGATATCGAGCCACTGGAGAAGATCCGCATTTACGACAAGGGCGTCTCGACGCCACCGCTCACGGACACCTACGGCGAATTCCGGGCGAGCTATCGCTATGGCGCGGTCACCATCCCGCATGTGAGCTGGCACGAGCCGCTGCGCATCGAATGCCAGCACTTCATCGACTGCATCAACAATGGCACTAATCCGGTCAGCGATGGTCTCGCGGGCAAACATGTCGTCGAGGTGCTCGAAGCAGGAAGCCGTTCCTTAATCTCGGGGCAGGAAGAAATCATTGAACGGGCACCCGTTCCGGTCTAGTGATACCTTGGCTTGAGCAGCAGAACCGAGTCCTGCTTGCTCAAGCCTTGTATTCCTTCTAGAATTCCAGACAGTCGAGGGTGAAAGGTTCATACATGAAGCGTTTCCTGGTTCTTCTCGTCGTGCTCTTGAGCATCATGCTTCCATTAGGGGGTGCTGCTGCTCAGTCCAACTATACAGTCACCGTTTCAGGCGTGGGTATCTCCTCCACCCTGGCAGAGATTACCATTCTGCGTTTTGGGATTGAGCGTGTTGGAACGAACCTCATCACCATGCAGAATTCCATCAACGGCGCGGTGGAGCAGCTCCGCGAGGCACTGAATGAAGTCCCAATCCCAGAAGAGAACATTGATACCTCCGGGATTGAGGTCTCCGTCGAGAACTGGCTGGATGGTGAAAATGCGCTGACGGGGGTGTTTGTAAACCGGATGCGGGTGTCGATTCAGGTACGTGTCCTCGATCCCCTCCTGGTACAGCCGACAATCAGCGCCGCTGTCGAATCTGGCGTCAACATTATCGAACCGCCAACCTATGCCACAGAAGAGATCCTGGAACTGCGTGACAGCGCCCAGATTAGTGCGATTGCCGATGCCAATGCGCGGGCGCGTGCTATCGCCTGGGCGGCAGGGTTAGCTGTTGGCGACCCGCTCGTCATCCGCGAGATCGAAGTCGTCACCAATATCCCCAACGATGTGCTGCCTATCACGCGAGACGAGATCTTGGAAGCGGAGCCACGCGAGGTATTTGTCCGTGTTCAGGTTGAAGTCACCTACAGTCTTCGCCTGGCTGGAAGCTCTGGGTGACGCAACTGGGTGAGGCATCGAGGAATGCAGCCCGATTCTGAAAGTCCGAAAACGAGCAAAGGTTTGAAACAATGGGGCAGTATGCTTACGCTCTCCGCAGACATTTCCCGTATGTGCTGTTGACCTTCCTGGTCACAATTGGCATCACATGGGTCGTGTCATCCCGCTTACCGACCATCTATACAACATCCTCGCTGCTTCGCATCACCCCATTTGGCATCAGCAGACCGGATTACGGAACGTTCCTCTACTTTGAACAGCTTGCCGTAACATTCTCCACCATTCTCAAGCGCGCGGAAGTAGGCGACGAGGCACTGCGGCAGCTTCAGGTCGAAACGCTGCCGCAGTTTTCGGTCGATGTCGTCTCAAATTCCGACTTGCTTCAAATCAGCGTCTCCGATAGCGACCCAGAATTGGCACAGCGTGCCGCCAACGTCCTGACTCAGGTGCTGGTACAGGCTACGCGCGACACCTACGGCAACAGCATCGGCGGCATCCAGGAGATCCTCAATGAACGTTTAGGTGAGCTGGAAAGCGAAATCGCACAATTGGCGGCGGAACGCTCGCAGTTGCTGGACATCATCCCGCGCGACACCACACGCATCAACGAAATCGACGGACTGCTTTCCTCGCGGCAGACCGCGTATGCACAGCTCAACGACAGCTACAATCAGGCGCTGGTTGCTTCGGCAACCCAGCTCAATCTCATCTCAGTCGTCGAAGACGCGAGTCTGCCGACAGTGCCATCGTCCCCCAACCTCCCGCTCCTGCTCGTTGGAGCGGCGGTCGCGGGCTTGATTGCCGGGCTGGGGCTGGCGCTCATTTCCGAATTGGTCAATCCTAAATTCTATGGCACGGCTGCACTGCATCGGGTGATTGGTGCCCCTGTGGTCGGTGAGATGCCAGCGACATTTCGCTCAAGCGATAGGAATGTGTTCTCGACGCCGGGACCACTTAGCGACGCCGTTCGCCATGTCCGCACCTACGTTCACGCCTTTGTCCATTCGCAGAACACGAACCTGGTACAGGTCGATGAGCCACCCGCCCGCAAGGCGCGGAGCAGCACAAAAACTGCTGTTGCGGAAGTTCCAGCACAAAGCAAGTCGCCAGGAAAAGCGGTACTTGTCGCCGGAGTCGAGCCGAAGGATGCCGGGTCCAAGATGTCTCTCAATCTGGCAATTGCCTTCGCTAACACGGGCATGTCGGTGATCCTGGTAGATGCCAACCTTCGAGGCTCGACCCTCAACAAGAGCCTGGGAGTCACCGCGGAAGCCGGGCTTGTTCAGACACTCACGCGCGAGTCAGAGCTTGAACCCGTCATTCAATTCACAGCCCACCAGAATCTGAGCTTCCTGCCAGCGGGCACAGCGGGTTGGAACGGGGTCGATTTGCTCATCTCGCCAGCAATGGGAGATCTGCTGCTTGAACTGCGGCGCTGCTACGATATTGTCGTGCTTGATGCGCCGCCGATCGCCGTAGCGACAGATGCGATTGGGTTGGCTCTCGAAGTCGATGGCGTTCTCCTCGTCCTGCGTCGGACACCTTCGGTCGCCAAAGTCACCCAACTCATGAACGACCTCACGAACGTGACCTCGAAGCTGATCGGCAGCGTCACGACCTGAGGCGTCGCTTGCACACCCTGGTGAGGAATGTCGCCAGGTTTTCGGATCACACTCTCAATTATGAAGATCGTGAAACCCTCCGTGACTCACGGAGGGTTGTCTTTCTCCTCACCGCAGTTTCGCCCATTCAAGATCCGCCAAGACGCAATTCAAGCTCGGTTAAGAACTCGGTCACTCGGACTCGTGCGGGTCCACTCGACGAATTCACAGTACTTTGGGGCTATGTTTCCTTCAAGAACCATTGCGGAACCATAAAGTCCATATATGATATTCACGAATCACACGCCCTTCCTCAATTTCTTCGGACTGAAGAAGGCGGTGATTTAAAAACGGTAACGGGAACAGGAGTAGCTCCACTGATGCATATTCGAAACCACTTGCTCGACCAACAGATATCGCGACGTCGACTCTTGGCGCAGATCTTCACGTTGTTCGTGATCGTCTGCCTCTTTACCTTGTCCACCACCCCCCAAACCGCCGCCGCCGCCACCGCACTCAGTTGGGCGCCCCCCCCTCTGACGAACCCTATCATAGTCAACATCGACCCGAACCTCAGCACGGCGCTTCGGCTCGACCCAACCAAAGACTATGTCCTTCAGATGCCGTCTAGCCCGGTGGTGCGACCTGTGTTCATCGTCGGGGGTCGCAATATCGTCATGATCGGTGGCGAGGTCTCCATTCCAACCCAAAGTGGTAATCCGTCGATTTCGTCGCGCACCGGGATCAAGATCATGGATACCACAGGCGTGATACATATCGAAGGGCTGTTGCTCGGCGGACCCGACATCTCCGAGGGCATCCAGATTGATGCGCCGCTCGCAACCGTTCAGTTACAGAACATTCGCATCGAGAATATCGAAGCGCGCGATCAGGTCAACTTCACGGATAACCATCCTGACCTGATTCAACCGTACGGCAGCTTCCGCGAGCTTCGTGTCGATATGCTCAGTGGTGCTTCAGATTACCAGGGTCTCTTTCTGAAATGTGATTTTAGCTGCCCATTGGGCGCAATCACGATTCGTCGTGCAAATGTCGTCGGTCTGCCGACAGCGCGTTACCTGTTCTGGGTACAAGAGACATACTCCAACTGGAATCAAGCCGTCGTCATCGATAATGTCTGGGTTGACGTACCCCCGCAGCGTGGTGACACGCTGAACAATGCCGTCTGGCCCAATGCCAGTGCGCGCAACGGCATCAACGCGCAGATCACGCGGCACAGCGATGGATACAACTGCGCTGTGTGGCCCGGAATGCGCACCCCTGTCATCACCGGGCGTGTTTGCGAGGGATTGCCCCCTGGCGGAGAATTCGTGCCGCGCGCTAACGTTGGCATCGGTTACCGTTCACCGGGTTATCTGGGTCAGGGACAGCTTCCGCCGACCCCGATTGTTCCCACGTTGGCACCGACCGTCATCGGGGCAACGCCGACCGTGATAGCGCCGACCGCCATTCCACCCACCCCTGCTGGTACGCAGGTTGCGCCTGGACTCACCAGCTTCACGCTAATGAACGCGGATACGTCACAACCGATTGCCGGGTATGATCCTCTGGTGAACGGCGCGCAGATCAACCTTGCTTCACTGCCGACCAGAAACCTGAATGTCCGCGCGAACCCTGGCGCTGGGACGATTGGCAGTGTCGTGTTCGCCGCAACGACAAACCTCCCACAACGAACCGAAAACCAGGCACCCTATGCGCTGGTCGGCGATTTCAATGGCGATTACGCCTCGTGGAACCCACAGGCAGGGACGTATGCTCTGAGGGCTATCGCGTACACAGGACGGAATGGGACTGGGACAGCGAGTGCTCCCCTGTCCATCAGCATCACCTTTGCGACCACAGCCGCGACTCCTACGCCCATACCGCAGATGGCTGCTGCCGCGACAATCACATCGCCACGCATCTTTTCGCCATTCAACAGCACCCTGGTCGTCGGCAGCCCGACGAGCATCGACATGGTGCTTGAGCAGCCAGCCGGTATATCAGGACTCCAGGCGCTGGAGGCGCAGTGTACCATCGCGCCGTCCGGGTTTGTCCAGGGAGTTGGGGTTGCGTCAGGACCGGTCTTTGGTGCGCAGAGCCTGACTGTCAATCGCGGTTTCGTCGCCGACACCTTTGTCTACGCGGCTGCGATCTCGGCGGGCACGCCACCTATCAGCGGCAGTGGCACGCTGTTCACCATCCAGGTCAACCCGATTGCGAACGGGGAAACCACGATCAATTGTAATGTGACCAGCATCAACGCTGCTGACCAGCAAGAGTCGGTAGCCTACACACCCGTGATCATCAACGTCGGCACCAGTGAGGTCGCTGCGGCACCCACAGCCAGCCTCGTGACTGAGACACCGATGCCCCTGGTCGAAGCCACCCCCGTGATTGAAGTCACACCTGTGATTGAAGTCACACCTGTGATTGAATCGACGCTGCTGGCGGCGACGCCCAGTGACGTGGTCATCCCCGAAGTGACTCCAGACGGCGTCGTGGATATGCCTCTGCTTACGACCACTTCGGTCAGCGGCATCGTCCTGCGCTCTGATGGACCCGCCGGAGGCATCCAGGTGACGCTGCTATCGACGACCGGGACTTCGCATACCGCGACGACGGATAAGGATGGCAACTTCCTGATTTCGGAAATCCAGCCCGGCACGTACATCATCAATGCGTCCGCACCCGGTTACCTGGCGGCGCAGCGAGAGATCATCGTCGCAGAAGGACTGCCCGTCGTGTTGAACCCGGCACGTCTGCTCGCAGGTGATGTCGCCATCAGCAACCCGCCGGTGATCGACGAGCTGGATGCCGTTCAGCTTGCCATCTCCTACGGGCTGCCCATCACCCCTGAGATCAGCAGTTTCGATCTGAACCTGGACGGACTGATCGGTCTGCACGACCTGCTCGCGCTCGCGACTAACCTGCGAAACGCGGGACCGCTGCTCTGGCCATAAGCGCAAGTCACCGAACTTCGCGCTCTTCCAGGACTACCACAGCAGCCCTAAAGGCTGAATGACCTCCACAGAAAAAGAGCCGCCCCAGTACTGGGGCGGCTCTTTTTCTGTCTTAGGACTGACTCAGTCGAGGAAACCCACGGCACAGCCGCGCAATTGCACGACCGAGCCGTCGAGATGGATGTCCCGCCTGCCGTGCCTCACGTCTCAAGCGTGATAATCCAGATGAAGGACGTTGACCCGGACAGCACGGGGCTGCCGTTGTCGGTCGCCGTCACCATCACCATCGATGTCCCCAAGATCGTCGGCGTTCCGGTGATCGACCCGGTGGTGGGGTTGATGTTCAACCCCACGGGCAGTCCCGTCGCGCTCCAGCTCAGCATCTGCCCCACATTCGGGTCGCTGCCCAGCATGTTCATCGTCACTGGCGTGTTCACCGTTGTCTTCTGTTCAAAGGGGTTCGTCACGACTGGCGCGCTGTTGGCTGGTGCGTTGACCGTCCAGGTGAACGCTGCCGTCCCGTTCAGCACGGGGCTGCCGTTGTCAGTCGCGGTCACCACCACGTTCGAGACCGCGGCAACCGTCGGCGTCCCGGTGATAGCTCCCGTGGTGGGGTTGATGGTCAACCCCACAGGCAGCCCCGTCGCGCTCCAGGTCAGCGTCTGTCCCGCATCCGGGTCGCTGCCCGCCATGTTCATCGTCACCGGCGTGTTCGTCGTCGTCACCTGATTGCCTGGATTGGTCACACTCGGCGGATTGTTGACCGGAGCCGCCGGGTTGACCGTCCAGGTGAACGCTGCCGTCCCGTTCAGCACGGGGCTGCCGTTGTCGGTGGCGGTCACCACCACATTCGTGACCGCGACAACTGTCGGCGTCCCGGTGATGGCTCCCGTGGTGGGGTTGATGGTCAACCCCACCGGAAGCCCAGTCGCGCTCCAGGTCAGCGTCTGTCCCGCATTCGGGTCGCTGCCCAGCATATTCAAGGTCACGGGCGTGTTCACCGTCGTCACCTGGTTGCCTGGGTTCGTGACGCTGGGTGCCGAGTTAACGACACCGTTCACGAACGTCAGCGTGATGGTGAGCGCCGGGTAGGCTGTGCCCGTCCCATTCGGCCCAGAGAATGCCTGCCCTCTCAGCGTAAACGTCCCCAACGCCGGCACCCAGTTGTTGTAGTTGCCCGCATTATCCCCAGCCAGGGCATACGGTGCACCGTTCTCGTTCCTGCTCGCCGGCGTCCCGCTGTAGGTGAAGACGACGCCGCCGATTGGACTGCCTGTGACATTCGCCCTGATGTTCAGGTTCGATGTCCCGATAGCCGCTAGGTTGATGGTTGCCCCATTCGGGATGGGGTCAAAGCCCGCGACCGGAAGATCCGTAACCGCGTTGATGAGCGTGAAGCTGGTCACCCCTATCGTGGGCGCTGCGGCGTTGACCGTCCAGGTGAATGCTGCCGTCCCGTTCAGCACGGGGCTGCCGTTGTCGGTGGCGGTCACCACCACGTTCGAGACCGCGACAACCGTCGGCGTCCCGGTGATCACCCCGGTGGTCGGATTGATGGTCAACCCCACAGGCAGCCCCGTCGCGCTCCAGGTCAGCGTCTGTCCCGCATTCGGGTCGCTGCCCACGATGTTCAGCGTCACTGGTGTGTTCACCACTGTCGTCTGATTGCCTGGGTTCGTCACGACGGGCGGATTGTTGACAGGACCCGCCGGGTTGATCGTCCAGGTGAACAAGACCGACCCGTTCAGCACGGGGCTGCCGTTGTCAGTCGCGGTCACCGTCACGTTCGAGACTGCGACAACCGTCGGCGTCCCGGAGATCACGCCGGTGGTCGGATTGATGGTCAACCCCACCGGAAGCCCCGTCGCGCTCCAGGTCAGCGTCTGTCCCGCATTCGGGTCGCTGCCCACGATGTTCAGCGTCACTGGCGTGTTCACCACTGTCGTCTGATTGCCTGGGTTCGTCACCACTGGCGGATTGTTGGCTGCTGCGTTGACCGTCCAGGTGAAGGAGATCGACCCACTGAGCACGGGGCTGCCGTTGTCAGTGGCGGTCACCGTCACATTCGAGACCGCGACAACCGTCGGCGTCCCGGTGATGGCTCCCGTGGTCGGATTGATGCTCAACCCCACCGGCAGCCCCGTCGCGCTCCAGGTCAGCGTCTGTCCCGCATTCGGGTCGCTGCCCAGCATGTTCAGCGTCACTGGCGTGTTCACCACTGTCGTCTGATTGCCTGGGTTCGTCACGCTGGGTGCCGAGTTACCCGCATTGTTCACGAACGTCAGCGTGATGGTGAGCGCCGGGTAGGCTGTGCCCGTCCCATTCGGCCCAGAGAATGCCTGCCCTCTCAGGGTAAACGTCCCCAACGCCGGCACCCAGTTGTTGTAGTTGCCCGCATTATCCCCAGCCAGGGCATACGGTGCACCGTTCTCGTTCCTGGTCGCCGGCGTCCCGCTGTAGGTGAAGACGACGCCGCCGATTGGACTGCCTGTGACATTCGCCCGGATGTTCAGGTTGGATGTCCCGATAGCTGCCAGGTTGATGGTCGCCCCATTCGGGATGGGGTCAAAGCCCGCGACCGGAAGATCCGTAACCGCGTTGATGAGCGTGAAGCTGGTCACCCCTATCGTGGGCGCTCCGGCGTTGACCGTCCAGGTGAATGCTGCCGTCCCGTTCAGCACGGGGCTGCCGTTGTCGGTGGCGGTCACCACCACGTTCGAGACCGCGACAACCGTCGGCGTCCCGGAGATCACGCCGGTGGTCGGATTGATGGTCAACCCCACCGGAAGTCCCGTCGCGCTCCAGGTCAGCGTCTGTCCCGCATCCGGGTCGCTGCCCACCATGTTCAGCGTCACTGGCGTGTTCACCACTGTCGTCTGATTGCCTGGGTTCGTCACCACTGGCGGATTGTTGACCGGACCCGCCGGGTTGACCGTCCAGGTGAACTGGATCGACCCGTTCAGCACGGGGCTGCCGTTGTCAGTGGCCGTCACCGTCACGTTCGAGACTGCGACAACCGTCGGCGTCCCGGAGATCACCCCGGTGGTCGGATTGATGGTCAACCCCACCGGAAGTCCCGTCGCGCTCCAGGTCAGCGTCTGTCCCGCATCCGGGTCGCTGCCCAGCATGTTCAACGTCACGGGCGTGTTCACCACTGTCGTCTGATTGCCTGGGTTCGTCACAGACGGCGCTGTGTTAGAGACCCCCGTCCCGGAGAGATTAATCGTCAGGGGTGACGGATTGGTGCCGGTATGGGTCACATTCAGCACAGCCGATTTCGCTCCGCCTGATGTCGGTGCGAACGTGACAGGGACGTTGACTGTCTGTCCCTGCGTGAGCACCACAGGCGTCGTCAAAGTTGCCGTAAACTCAAGGTTATTGGTGCCCGTAATGGACACGCTGTTGATGGTGATGCTCGGTGAACCGGTTGCGCCCGTGTGCGTCAGAACGACCGTCTGCTGCCCATTTCCGCCAACAGTGACGTTGCCGAAACCGACTGGGTTTGGAGCAGCGGACAAGACCGCTGAGAGACTCGGCACGCAAGTGCCGCTGCCGCTCGGGGCATACATCTCCATCGAGTTCAGTTCAGGGCTGCCACCGCGCTGACCGGAGCCTGCTACGATGTAGACACGGTTGTTACAAATGGTTGCCTGAGTTCCGTGACGACCCGTATTCAGCGAGGGCAGAGTCTGCCAGGTTCCGGTCGATGGGTCGAGCGCCTGCACTTCATTGTGCGCGGTGGTCTGCGTTCCGGACTCACCACCGATGACCAGGACCAGGTTATTCAGAGCGACGCTGCTCGTCCCTGCACGCGGGGTTGGGATATTGCTGCCGGATGGCAGTGTTGACCATGTGCCGGTGCCGAAGTCGTAGACATCGACCTGAGGAATGGTGATGTTGAAGATGCTGGGGTGGCTGCTATCGCGACCGCCGGCTGCATAGAGCTTGTTCCCAATCACGACTGCGTTGAAGTGATCGCGGACACGCGGTGCATTCGGCAGTTGAGTCCAGTTTCCGGTCGCCGGATCAAACTCATCGAAGAAGGCGAACGACGTTCCCGGCGAACCGTGACCACCATTCAGACCACCCACGACATAGATGCGATTGTTGTAGACGACCGTCCCCGACGAACCACGACGACGCGCTTCCGGAATAGCCGGACCTGTCGTCCATGTATTGTTCGCTGGATTGTAGATATAGACGTTCGCAAGCCCGAATTCAGAACTGCAGCACGCACCACTGTAGCCGTTCAGGACGTAGATCAGTCCGTTGTATTCAACAGCCTGGATGTGGTGAATTTCGACGGGCGGCGTCGCACCCACCGACCAGGAATTGGTCGCCGGATTGTAGATATTGACCGCTTTATTGCCACGACCGCCGATCAGGTAGAACAAGCCGTTCACCTGGATGAAGCCATTCTCATGGCGCGCGGTCGGGTTGTTGGTCCCACTGACCACCGTCCAGGTGGTGCCCGAAGCCGTCGTCCCCGTCCCCGACAGTGTGACCGTCTGAGGCGACGGATTGCTGCCGTCGTGAGCAATCGAAATCGTCGCGGACTTCAGCCCTGCGCTGGTTGGGATAAACGTGACACCGACTGTGGTCGATTGTCCCGGCGTGAGCGTGACCGGCGAGAACGGCGTGAGCGAGAACTGGTTGCTGTCGGTTCCACCCAGCGTGACGCTGTTGATCGTGAGGTTACCCGTTGTCGCCGTGTTGGTCAGAGTCACGGGCTGTGGTTCGGACGACGAACCGACCTGAATATCGCCAAACGGCAGGTTCGTGGGTGCAACACCCAGGATACCGTCGGGCTCCGGAGAACCACCGATCGGCAGGATCTCAATCGCGTTGATGAACGGATTCTGCACGCCGCGCAGGAAAGTGATCGTGAGATTGTCATCCAGCACGGAGACATCAAAGGTCTTGACCACCGCGGTGTTCTGACCGACTTCGGCAAAGATATCGAAGTTGTCCATCACCAGCGTGTTTTCGATTTGCACATCAAAGACGCGACCGCCGACTGTGTTGATGAACACCTCGGCGAAGTACAAACGCACCCGGTAAGAGCCGACACTGACCGGGAACTGCCAGATCATGTTCCCGCCGCCGGACTTGTCAAACCGCTGGGTCTGGAGGAGCGACATCGGGGTTCCCGCAGGCACTGACGGATTCGTCATGTTGATGGTGGCGGGCGAACCAAACACGTCACTCACCGCGGAGGCGACATTGCTGTATATCGACGGCGCTGCTGCGGTATCCGCCGCCCAATTCAGCGGCGTAGCGGTGATGGCGGGTCCACCTGCATTCACGCGGTAAACCGGTGTCAGCGCATCCAGCCCGGTCCCATTGATGGTGACCGCTACGGGGCTGTTGACGCCGCTGTGCGTCGCGTACAGAATGCCCGAAGCCGCTCCTGGGGTGGTTGGCGTGAAGCGAATATCGACATCGACACTCAGGTTCGGCTGCAAGGTAAACGGCAGCGGCGGGTTGGTCACGATGCTGAACGCTGCGTCGCCTGTAAGGTTGAGGCTTTGCAGGCTGATGTCACCGCCCGAGATCGCCGCGTTGCGCAGCGTCACCGTCTGAGTCACCGTCTGCCCCACGACAGTCGCCGGGAAATTCAGCACCGAGGGTGAAGCTTCCAGGGTAGAGGGCAGATCCTGGCGGACATCGTAACGATCCCAGGTCGGGGCAAACGGCGCGCCGCCCTGCGAGGTTGCGATGAAACCAATCGCAAGGCTCTGCGGACCCTGAATCACATTCAGCAGCGGCGATCCGCTGGGCAGGGTGATCGGGCTGCCCAGGTCGAGGATGGTACCACTCCCAAGCGAGTAGCGCGGCTGCACCGTTCCAGCAACTGGATCAACCGAGAGGAAGACATTGATGAAGGGCGCGCTCAGAAGGTTGGCGACTGGGTACATCGCGCTCGTGGGAGTGCCATTGGTCTCAAGCACGACTTCAAAGCTGGGATTGCCACTATTCGCCGCAACCACGAGCTTTAGATAGTTGTCCTGGTCACCATTGCCGATGTAAATGCCCAGCGACTCACTGCCTTGCGGCGTCGCACCGTTGAAGTAAGGCGGTTCGATACGGCTCTGATAGGTGAAGGGACCTGTCGCCGTCGTGGTATTGACGCCCAACTGGAAGGCATAGGACTGGTTGTTCTGCGCCCCCAGAGCGTTGGTCGGCGGCATCGAATCGACGGTAAAGCGTCCCGTCGCACCGCCCACGGTCATATTCAACGGGTTCCAGAGGGTGAGGTATTCCACGAACGGACCCGACGGGGGTTGTATCATCAAGCCGCCGAAGCCGACACCGAAGAAACCCGTGCCTGGATCGTTGTTGAACAACGTGCTGGCGACCGGAAGCGTGTTGTTGGTGCCGTTGGTCGCGTCAATCTGGAAAGCATCGTCGCGGTCCAGGATGCCGTCGTTATCATCATCCGTGTCGTTCAAATCCGAGGTCAAATCGTTGTCATTATCCTGCGGCTTGCTGCCTCCATTGCACGGATCGGTGTTGTTATCGATTTCGTCAGCATTGTCGTAGCCATCGTTATCCTCGTCGAGTGCAGGATTGTCGGCTCCGGTGCAGACAGGATTGCCTCCATCATAATCGGAGGGTTCAAAGACCTGGATGCTGTCGCTGACGTAATTGGCGACCCAGACGGTGCCTGGGAAAATGTCCGTATTGCCCTGGGCAGTGAGGTCGAGCGGCACGCCGCCGATGTTGCTGAAGAAGACGGTGTTGCTGACCGCCTGGGTGCCCGCGGCATTCAGAACGACCCGGTAGACATTGGAGTCGAAGCTGGTCACCAGCAGGTCTCCCGTGAGCTGACCGCCAAAATTAGATGCGGTGTACTCGTCGAAACCATTAGACGACGCAGGCCAGGTGGTGAGTGAAGAATCCTCAACACCACGAATCTGATAATCACACTCGACGGGGTCCGCCAGCGCGAACGGAACCGGCGAATCTGCCTCGCTGGCGTAAAGTCCATCCGGGTTGCCGCGCACCGGGGCAGGATGACCCCCATAGTAGCCCAGCGAGAGCAGGTGCAAGCCGTCCGGGTGAGAGGCGCTGTTGAGTTCGTTGGGCGCATTGGTACAGTTACCGCCCGGACCTTCGTTGATCGGCGGACCGCCCCAACCCTGATTCGACCCGTTATCGACGGTATAGATACGCCCCGATTCACTGATGATGACATCATAGGGATTGCGGAAGCCACCGGCGAAGACCTGTACGGGACCACCCACAACCCAACGCGCCTGATTATTTCCATTATTTCCACCAAACGGATCGCCCTGGTCAACCCCTGGAGCGCTGTTCGTGCGGCTGGGATCATCCAGCGTCGGGATGTCATACGTCGAATTGCCGATGACGTCCAAATCGGCCACCAGGACGGCTGCCGACAGCGCATATTCTGGCTGGAAGGCGAAGTTGTTCGACGGCGCGCCCATGTTGGTGTTACCACCCTGGGCAATGTAGAGCAGATTGTTGACCGGATCGAGTGCCAGACCGTTCGTGGCGTGGTTTTCTTCGTTGCGCGGCAAACCGCGAACGAGGTGGACCATCTGCCAACTGCTGCCGTTCCAGGTCAGGCGGCTGATAGTGCCTGAATTGGTGTCGAGGTTGCTGTCAGACCCAACCGCGATACGCCAATCGCTGGAACTGACGTAGAGCACCGGGTTTGTCGCCGTGCCTACGACCAACAGCCCCGTGACCTGACGCTTTTTGGTACTGTTCGCGGTCCCATCATCGTTGTAGTTCTGGATGTTCTGAACCAACGAGATGGTCTCGGTCGCCGTGACATTATAGGTGTTGGGCGCGGTTCGCGCGATGGTATAGACCAGGATCTTGCCATCCTGCTGTGCCGCGTAAAGCCTGCCATCTGGACCAAACTGCAAGGTCGTTGGGTTGTTGATGTTCTCGCCCAGCAGGTTGCTGGCTGAGAACCCAATCGTCGCTTGCGAGCGGGTGATTGTGGCACCCGATAGCATGAAGACCAATATGGCGATGATAGTGAGTATTCGGCGCATAATGTAAGGTAGCTCCACTCTCAAATGACTTCCATGAACGTTCACGATTTCGAAATCCACGTTGTCACGATGAGCAACAACACTGCTCCCCAATCGATGGGTCAGAGCACAACGAAACCTCTAGGGAATGCGACCCTCGACTGAGCGGGCACATTCCGCATCCAGACACCAACGAAGCGAACCCGCGACCGTATTGACGGGCACGGCAAATCGCACGACGCCCTGCAGCGATACGCCTGGTGGAACAGTGGTACCTACCAAAGAAGGACTGGTGAATTCGTCCGCTTCTGCGGTAGGGTACGCATTCCCCGCTTCATCGACCAGTTCGATGCTGTCAGCAGCCACGTCCACAGCTTCATCCGAGCTGTTCAGGATCGAAGCCACGACGACGACCCACTGACTGCCACTGGGCGGCGCGGGATAATCGGAGGGAAAGTCCGCGATGGCATAGGAGACCGTGAGTGTGTAAGGAATCTCCGGGGGTACAAACGTCATGATCGATTCGGGAGGCAGTACTTCCGCAGTCTCGACAGGCGTAGGCGAAAGCACAGCAGTCGCCGCCACGCTTGGGGTCGGTCGCACCTGTGTCGGGCGCAGGGTGGGGCGCGAGGTGGGACGTACAGTCGAAGTGGCTGACGCAGGCACCGGAGAGGGCGACGCAGGCAGCGGGGTCGCCGTAGCTGCTGCTGCCGTCGCCTGCTCAGTGGCAGTTTCCAGCACAGTAGACGTAGGGCTGGCAGCCAGCACGGCTGTTTGCGGTGCTTCTGCGGGCACGCAGCCACTCAAAGCGGCGAACGCCATGCCCACAACCAGCAGGCTTCGCATGAATGCGCGCGCTGCTGTCGGGAAGTTATGATAACGAACACTGACACGAATTTGAGGCATATTGCCTGAGTTCTCCTGTGCTAGCTCTCTCTGATCAGCCTTCAAACCACTTGCAGTCACCCTGCCGCTAGTCCCGGTACACGTGAGTTGGGAATAGCACGACGAAATGCTGTGGTCGAGCACCCTCTATTAGTATTGGAAATCGTCCTAACAGCCTCCTAAATTCACGCAGTGATGATTGTAAGGAACGCTCGGCAACCCCTGACAGGCGGTGCGGCAAAAGTCTGCCCGACATCCATCAACCGCGTCCGCCCGATTGGTTTCTCGCGTGAGTCGGGGCAGACAAGGTGCTGGCGTCGATCCTTGCAGTAAAGACATCCGGAGATTTATGTTGATGCAAGGGACAAGCCGTTACCTTTAGATTGCATTGGGCAACGGCATCTAGCCTGAAGGTGTATTTGAAGATGAGCAACTTCCAATCATTGCTGCGGGGATCATCCATTTTTCGGTGGCTGCTCAAGAGCGGTATGCAGCTTGTCGCACTCATCCTGGTGTTTGCCATCATTTCACGCCTGGTACTGGTGAAGACCGGTGACCCGATGATCGCATGGAGCGGGAAACGTGCAGCCAGAAAAGACGCTGCACCCACACCTTCCCCGATGGTGCAGACCCCACCTTCGCAGGCAGCAGTTGCGCCTATCGTCGTGGAACCCCCCGTGCTGACGGTGGTTCAATCGACACCCGCGGCTGCGGCGGCTGTGGACAGCACACCGGCACCGGCAAAGGATGTCGCCGACAAGCTGTACATCGAGCTTCCCTGCGAGCAGAAATCGCTGCACTTCGCCATCAAGGCGGCGTTCGACCGCATTTCGGCGCTGCTCCTGATCGTCCTTCTGCTGCCCATGCTGCTGTTGATCGCCGCCGCCATCTCCATCGAAAGCAAGGGCGGTCCTTTCTTCATCCAGAAGCGCGTCGGCACTCGCCGCGTCTTTAAGGATGGGCAGTGGGTGTGGGTGTCTCACACGTTCATGATGTACAAGTTCCGCAGCATGTACAAGAATTCGCCCACCAAGCTGCATGAGGAATTCGTCAAGGCATTCATGGCGAATGACAAGGAACGGATGAGCGCCCTCAACGGCGGCAGTGACGTGTTCAAGCTCCAGCAGGACCCGCGCGTGACAAAGGTCGGGCGTATTCTGAGAAAAACCAGCCTGGATGAACTTCCTCAGCTCATCAATGTCCTTCTGGGCGAAATGAGCCTTGTGGGTCCCCGCCCCGCGCTTCCCTATGAAGTGGAAGTCTATGAGGAGTGGCACAAGAAGCGCCTCGCAGGCGTTCCGGGCATCACCGGATACTGGCAGGCGGTCGGGCGCAGCGAAGTCGAATTCGACAAAATGGTCGAGCTGGACATCTACTACGCACGTCACCAGTCGTTCTGGCTGGACATGAAGATCCTGGCGCTCACGCCGATGAGTGTGCTGCGCGGCAAAGGCGCTGCCTAACACATCAACGAGCTGAGAATGCTGAGTCGGACAAGGGGCTTAAGCCCCTTGTCCGGGCATCGCAGGCGTCAGGCGCAATTCACCCGTTGAATAGGCGATGACTGGGCATTATGCTGATTATTGTTCATCGCATCTATCCAAAACGTCCGTCACTATCGTTTCTATATCCATCATCATGTTTGGGAGAATTCCATGAAGGTTCCATTTCTCGATCTGATCTCAATGCATCAGGAAATCATGGACGAAACGCTGTCCGCAATGGAGCGTGTCGTTCGCCAGAGCGCATTCATCCTCGGCAGCGATGTCGAAGCATTTGAAAGCGATTTCGCTGCCTATTCCGAAGCCAAGTACGCGGTGGGTGTCGATAACGGACTCAGCGCCCTGCAACTCATCCTGCTCGCCTACGATCTTGAACCTGGCGATGAAGTCCTTATCCCAGCCAACACCTTCATTGCAACCGCAGCGGCGGCTGTCTTTGGCGGCTTCAAGCCGGTCTTCGTGGATGTTGTCCCCAACACCTACCTCATGGACCCCGACAAGATGGAAGCGGCACTGACCCCGCGCACCCGCGCCATCATGCCGGTGCATCTCTACGGCTGCCCGGCAGACATGGACCCCATCATGGCGTTTGCGAACAAACACAACCTGGTCGTGGTTGAGGATGCATCGCAGGCGCACGGCGCACGCTACAAGGGCAAACGTGTCGGTTCGATTGGTCACGCCGCGGGCTTCAGCCTCTATCCGGGAAAGAACCTGGGCGCGTACGGCGACGCAGGTGTGCTGACGACCAACGACGAAAACGTCGTCAAGAAGGTCAAGGCGATGCGCAACTGCGGACAGATTCAGAAGTACGATCACTCCTATCATCCGTATAATCACCGCCTCGACACCATCCAGGCAGCGATCCTCCAGCCCAAACTCCGCAAGCTCGACGGCTGGAACGACATGCGTCGCCAGGTCGCCGGATGGTACATCGAAAACCTTCAGGGCAGCGGCGTCGTCCTGCCTCAGACGCCCAGCCATCTTGAGCAGGTCTGGCATCTCTTTGTCATCCAGACGGACAAGCGCGACGAAATGCGCAACTATCTCGGCGAAAACGGCATTGGCACAGCCATCCATTACCCTGTGCCCGTCCATCTGTCGCCGATCTATAAGCACATGGGCTACAAAGTGGGCGATTTCCCCATCACGGAAGCCGAAGCGCATCGTCTGCTGTCACTGCCGATGTTCCCGCATATGACTCGCGAACAGGTGGATTACGTCTGTGACACCGTCATAGCATTCGAGAATCAGCACAGTCTCGTCAACGCCTAAGCGCGCCTCTCCGCAGTAGACGGCGGTCTATGCTCGTTGCGCATAGACCGCCGTCTTTTGGTCGGCTATGATGAATATCATCAAAGCATGTTTTGCTATGGACAGCACGGTAACGGTGACCCCATGTTCTCACAACCTGAAGTCGAGGCGACATGAATAAAGTGTCCTTTTTCAAGTCGTCGGTGATCAACTCGGCGGGACTGACACTTGCCCGTGCGCTGGGCTTCGCCTTTACGTTTGTACTGGCGGCAAACTACCCGACGGATGAATATGGCTATGTCTCGTTTGTCATTGCCCAGGCAAGCCTGCTCGCCATCCTCGTACAGCCGTTCGGGCAGACGCTCATCTCGTTGTACGTCAGCAAGAACCGTGAAAACCCTGACGAGCTAAAAGAAGTCATGGGTACTGCCTGGTTTCTCTGGCTGATGCTCTTCACGCTTACGCTGCTCGTCAGCGTTCCACTGCTGCTTGCGACCGGCAACTTTAGCTGGGAAGTGATCGTCGTTTTTCTGGGCATCAGCGTCTTCTATACATATCAGGGGGTAGCGGGCGGCTTTCTGTCATCGTGGCGCGTCCTGACGATGTATCTGGGCAGCAATCTGTTTCAGATCCTGGTGGTCGCAATCCTGGTCTTCGTCGTCCGCGTCGATACGGTCTTACCGAACATCTTTGTCTACGGGCTGTCGTATTTTGTACCGCTGCTGATCCTGATCATTTTCTTTCCGCTTCCCCTTCGGATCAGCTTCAAATACGACGCCAAGCGCCTCAAGGATATGTTTGTCGCGTCACTGCCGCTCTTCCTGTCGCAGATCCTCTACGTGCTGATCCAATGGCTCGACGTCTTCCTGATCGAGCACTATGCCACGCGCAGCGAACTGGGTGTCTATGGGTTCACTAAAACGCTCAGCAGTCTCTTTGCGCTCATCCCCGGCGGCATTGGTCTGGTGCTGCTGCCGACCATCGCCGCCATGACCAGGAGTGATGGGCGGAAGCATTTCATCATGTCGCTCAGTGTCGCCCTGGTCGCCAACATGATCTTCCTGGTCGCCTATCTGCTCGTCTATCCCTGGTTCGTGACCACATTCTTTGGCGAAGAGTACTTCATCGGCTTGCTGTTTCCGGCGCTTCTGGGGCTGGCAACCATCCTCATGCATTCGCACGGCATTATCTTCATGATGGTCATCAGCTCCGGCAGAACACACTGGGATACGATGAGTCGTATCGTCATGGTCGCCACGATCCTGGTCGTGGGTATCTGGCTTGTGCCTATCTACGGTCCTATCGGTGGTGCCGTCGCGTTATTAAGCTCGGTCTTGTCCGGCATACTGGTCTATGGTCTGGTCTGGCTGTTTTCCGCTCATGAAAAGCGAGCACCGGTATCATGGTTCCCCAAAACGCATGAATTGGAGTAATTCGATGACTGCACAGAAGTTGAGAATTGTAGGCGTTTCCGTCGTTCATATCAGACCACGAAGCGATGCGAAGTTCGTCAATGCTGCCACTTCGATGTACAGCACGTTGGGTGAACGCTTCGAGATGGTGGGCATAAAGCGTATCGCTTTTGAAGGTGCAGCCCGCTACTTCAGTGGTCTCCGCAGTTTTCGCCCAAACATGGAGCGTTGGCGAAAGGTCGAAATCCTGAATCCCTGGGGCTTCCGCCAGCGAAGCCGCCTGTCTCAGGAGTATCTGGATTCGATCCAGGGTCAGTTCGATGTCGCCTTTCAGCTTCATCCCCTTTTCAACCCGTCGCCCAATCGCAATCACAAGTACGTCATCAGCACCGACTCGACCTACCGCATTAATCAGCGTATGTGGGAGCCGCACGTCCCAAAGGTCAGCGATCGTGAACACGACGAATGGGTCGAACTGCAACGGGACACCATGCGCAATGCCGAGGCGCTCTTTCCCTGGAGCAAGTTTGTTGCCCAGTCCATGATCGACGATTACGGCGTAGACCCTGCGAAGATCTTTGTCATCGGTTCGAGCGGCAACCTGCCCGTCAAGCCGCTGACCAAGACGGACTACAGCTCACAGATCGCTCTCTTCATTGGTTACGAGTTTGAACGCAAGGGCGGACAATACCTGCTGAAGGCATGGGAACAGGTCTCGCGTGTGCTGCCCAATGCGAAGCTGATCATCGTGGGACCTGACGTACCCAGCACCCCATCCCCCGACTCAGTCAAGTGGATGGGACGCATCAATGACGCGGATATCCTGATGAAACTGTATCAGGATGCCAGCGTCTTCGTGCTGCCGTCGCTGTTCGAGCCGTATGGGCATGTCCTCGTCGAGGCGATGGGCAACGGGCTGCCGGTCATCGGCACCAACATCTGCGCCATGCCGGAAATTATCGACCAGGGTCAGAATGGGCTGATGGTGCCGCCCCGCGAACCCGAAGCGCTGGCACTGGCGCTGATTGATATTCTGCGCAATCCCGACAAAGCCAAAGCGATGGGAAGCCATGCCTACGAAAAAATGCGGGCAGACTTTACCTGGGACGCGGTCATCGATAGAATGGTCAAACCTCTGCAACAAATCCCACCTCTGGAAAGGGCATCACAATGAGTTCACGCAAGATTGCCGCCGTGGTCTGGGCACGGCATGAGGCGCGTACAGAAGCCTTCGCCGAACGACTCGAGGCAAAGCTGTACAACATTTCCGTGCTGAAGGACAAACGTCCGTATCTGGTACCGATCCGCTATCCGATCCAGTGGTTTCAGACCTGGCACGTCCTCTTCCGCGATAAACCCGATCTGGTCTTCGTGACCAATTCGCCGCCTATCGCTGGTTTGTGTGTGATGGTCTATAAGTGGCTGACGAAGCTGCCGTTCGTCTTGGATAACCATGGTCCGTCGCTTTACAACGCAAAGTGGGGCTGGACGCTTCCCTTACAACGCTTTACATCGCGTTTCGCCGACCTGAACACGATCTGCAGTCATCAGGAGAAGTTCAAAACGCTCTTTGAGAGCTGGGGGTCTAAGGCGATGCTGATTGCGAACCCGCCGAAGCAGCTTTCCGCTGAACTGCTTCAGCAATCCGCGCAAACCACCGAGAAGCACTTCACCTATGTCGGCACCTTCGGCAGCGATGAACCCGTCGAAATCATCCTGGAGGCGGCGAAGCAGTTCCCCGATTACACCTTCTCTATCCTCGGCAATACCAGCCTCGCCAACCCCGAGTGGCTGAAAGACCCTCCCGCGAACGTCAAGTTCACGGGCTATCTGCGTAAGGATGAGTACTGGGGACAGCTCGCGCGCGCACGCGCCGTAATCGTACTGACAACCCACGACAACTCGCTGAGTGGTGCGGCGCAGGATGCGCTTTTCATCAACAAGCCCATCATTATCTCCGACCAATCGGCGCTGCGAGAGTACTTTACGGGCGGCACACTGTTCATCGACCATACGCCGGAAAGCCTGCAAACGGCAATCGAGACGCTGCTCGCCGATGAAGGGCGCTACAAGCAGGAGATCCGCGAGCTGAATGAGCGGGTGAAGACCAAATGGGCGGAGGCGTTTGAGCTGCTCCAGACCAAGATCAACACCATCATCCGCAAGAACTGAGCAGCACGCCTAAAGCTGATTCAACCGTCGTCGCCGCCGATGCCCGCTTCGCGTGCGCGCAGGATCGCCTGCGCGCGATCGACGACCTGTAACTTGCTGAAGATGTTCGAGACGTGATTGCGCACTGTCTTCAGGCTCAGGCTGAGACGTTCGGCGATTTCGCTGTTGCTTTCGTGGTTGGCGATCAGGTCGAGGATTTCGCGCTCGCGCTGCGTCAGTTCCGGGAAAGCATAGGGAGGCGCGGCATTCGCGGGGCGCGCCTCGGCGAAATACTGGATGACGCGCCGGGCGATGCCAGCGCCGAAGATCGCCTCGCCGCTCGCCGCCGACTGAATCGCCCGCAGCAGATCCGCCTTCATCGTCCCCTTCAGCAGATAGCCGCGCGCCCCGGCGCGCAGCGCGGCAAAGACGAAATCATCATCCTCAAACATCGTCAGGATCAGGATGGCGATATGCGGGCTGGTGGCGAGGATGCTGCGCGTCGCTTCAATGCCATTCAGCGCCGACATCTGAACATCCATCAGGATGACATCTGGTTGGAGCTTCGCCGCACTCAGAATCGCCTCCTCGCCAGAAGCGATATCGCCGACGACCGAGAGCGCGGGCGCGGATTCCAGCAGCGCGCGCAGCCCGGCGCGGAAAGGCGCGTGATCATCCACGATCAGAACGGTGATGGCGTCCATCGTCTCTCCCTATTGCCTCGGCAGTGAGACTCTGATCTGCGTGCCTGCCCCAGGATGCGACTCGATCTGACAGGAGCCGCCCAGTTCCCCAACACGCTCATAAATCGACTTCAATCCGACTCCGCTGTGGTGCGAAGGCGGGATGCCCACGCCGTCATCTTCAATCGTGATGTCCATATGCCCGTTGATGGACAGCAGTACTTTGCAGGAGCGCGCTCTGGCATGGCGCGTCACATTGGTCAACGCTTCCTGGATGATGCGATAGGTCGCTACTTCGACCGCCGCAGGCAGCGCGGGCAGATTTTCCGGCGTTTCGACGACAATCGTCAGGTCGCTGCTGGAGAGCTTACGCGCCTGCTCGTGCACTGCCGAGAGCAGCCCCAAATCGTCAAGCGCCGGCGGACGCAGCGCATAGACAATCCGCCGAATCTCCGCCAGCGTATTCTGCGAGCCTGCGATGATCTCGCCCAGCAAGGCGTCGCTTTTGTCAGGGTTCGTCGGCAGCCATTCGCGGGCGGCTTCCGCCTGGAGCGTCAGCGTTGCCAAGGCGGGACCCAAGCCGTCGTGCAGGTCGCGGCGCAGGCGGCGGCGCTCCTCCTCGCGGGTGGTCAGGATCTCCTGGCGCGACGCCTGAAGATCGTGCGTCAGACGGGCGGCGTGGACGATGCCGCTCGCCTGACGCGCGACGCCTTCCAGCACCAGCCGATCCGCTGCGTTGAGTGTCTCACCCGGCGAACGCGATGCCGCAAGGAGTGTGCCGATGACCTGCGCCTGGTAGACCAGCGGGAAGCTCGCCGGATTCGCGCGAGGGCTGCCGGATGCGACTCGCTCAGACGTGTCCGCGCGCTCGACGGCGACATATGGCAGGCGGAGCGTTTTCGCGGTCATCTCCACCAGGTGCAGGAGCGCTGCATCCGGCGAAAGCATCTTCTCCAGGCTCGCGCCCAGTTCGGTCATCACCGCCAGCGGTTCGTCGCGTTTGCCGAACATCAGGCGGTTGATGGCATTCTGGAGCCACTGCCGGAGAGGCTGAAACAGGATGGCGATGACGCCCGCGCCCAGCAGCGAGACGACGAAATTGTCCTCGACGCGCACAACCTGGCTGAGGCTGGTGACGACCAGCGCATAAACCGCGATCAGGATGCTTGTGAGCGCGCCGACGACCAGCGTGCGATTGATGATGACGTCGATGTCCCACAGGCGATAGCGCAGGATGGCGATGCTGATGCCTATGGCAATCGGCAGGTAGAAACCAATCGTTGTGAGGACGCCTTCCAGAATCGCGCCGTACTCGTTGTCCACAACCAGAGAAAAAGCGATGACGCTCACCAGGGCGACTGCCGCAGTAAAGACCAGCCACTTGGTCTGCTGCCGCTGCGCCTTCGTGTAATGGTAGCGGTAGCGATACGCCTGAATGACGATGTGGAAGCCATAAACCAACAGCAGCCACAGGGACGCCAATGCAGGCGACCAGCTTATGAGGTTGATGGGGGGCGGCAGAATCCACACCGCGTAATTCGCCAGAATGAGCAGGGTGCCGAGGCGCCCCCAGCGGGGATAGAACTTCCCATCCGGGAAGGTCTGGAAAAACAGCGAAAGCGCCAGATACATCGGGAAGATGGTAAGACCCGGCACCGCCGCAATGATGGGCGGTACATCCGTATGGTCCCACGCACTCATGAAGACGAAAGAAGGACCGCCCGCCGCCAGCGTGATGAGCAGGTAGGATACCAGCAGCCCATGCCAATCCCGCGAGCGGTAGCGCAGGACGAGCAGCCCCGAAACCCAGCAGAAAGCCGAAAACGCCACAAATACAATCAGGTTGAATGCTGCCAGGCTCGATACCGAAACATCGTGCCTTGCCAGTATCTCCGCCGTGCTTTGCTGCACCCAGACACAGGAGTCCGAGCTATCGCCATCACAAACCGTCGTCAGCATCGTGTAAGCAGCCGGGATGCTCATGAGGAATGTGCAAAACAGAACGGCGACCAGCACGAGCCAAACCGCGCGAACGCGGATCAGCCATTTGCCGGCGGGTGGGGTTTCATGACTGTCGAGGGAAATTGCGCTTGCCATATCGTTCGTATCCTGACGACCACAAGGCTTGAGGACGACTGACGTCGTCCTCAGCTTGTTCACTTTTGGAGATGATAGCGCGTTTACGGACCCATCGGTGGGATGATGCCCAGCCCGACCAGCAGCGGCGTGGAATCGCCTTCAATCCACTCTTCGACGATCTTGCCGTCGGCATTGAAGCGGTTGATCGCGCCAAACTGCCAGGTGATGGTCTCACCCGTCGCGGTCAGGGGCATCCCGAAGAATTCGATGTCCTCGCTGAAGGTCCCGCTGAGAGTAATGAGTGTCGCCGCCCAATCGCCCTCCGCGACCGTCACGGGCTGTTCCATCGCAGCATCGGGCATCGCCATTGCCAGCATCGCCGGGAAAGCCGCTTGTTCCGCGGTCTGCGCCGCCGTCACCGAATAAGCGCCGCCGAAGCCCCATGCCACATACGGGTCGGCATAGAAGCCGCTGCTGTCACCGCCAAATCCAAGCCCAATCATGTCCACAAACATGCCCAGATTGCGCGCTTCATTGCCGCTGGTGAAGGTGGTGGCGAGTTCGTCGGCACTGAGGGTCTGATAGCCTGCTGCACCTTCAATCGGCGTACCGGTGCGCGACCCTTCCGTCGGCGGGAACATGCCCATCTGCCCAAACATCAACGTGGGTTCCGCCAACAGCCAGGCGACATCCACGAGACCTTCCGCCGTGAAGCGCAGGAAATTCATCTCCGTCCAGGTGACTGCCGCATTGTTGGCGGGGAACGCATCGGGACCAAACGGGGCAAAGCTGAACGGCTCGGTGAACGTGCCCGTCCACGTAACATGTGTGGCTATCCAATCCCCCTGCGCGATCACGACTGACGGGTTCATCTGGATGTCAGGCATGGCACCTGCGAGCGCACTGTCGTAAGCGCGCACGTCATCCGGCGACATGGTGGCGAGCATGGGATCGCCCTGATTCATCATGAAGGGGTCCGTCAGCAAGCCATAAAATGTTTCCCGATTGCCCGCATTGTACTGCGCGACCATATCCAGATAGATTTGTTTGTTGCGCTGGGCATTGTCTTCCTGGGCGAACGCGGCGATTCCACTCAACATGAACAAGGCGAGCACTGTGATGATCGAAACGGTAGAACGGCGCATGGTCTTCTCCTTTTGTCATGCATTTCTACCGTCACGATAATCCGTCATGTGTCCCGCTGTCATGGGGCTTGTTCCCGATTGAGTCGGGAAATCTGAGCGAAGGTCACCCCACCAGCGGCAGCAGCGCCTCTTTCGTCACCCACGTCTCATACAGCGTGTCGCAGCGATCCAGGTCGTACCATGCAGCATGGACGTACTCCAGCGACAGCGCGCCCGCGTAACCCACCGCCCGCAGCTTGCCGATCAGATCACCCCAGGGGATGGTGTTCTCGGCATAACGGGTTTGCAGCTTGCCCTCGCGCGCTGGGCGCACATGGACATGCCCCGTGTACGGGACACAGGCGTAGATGCGCTCCATCGAGATGTATTGCAGCAGGAAGTGCGAACAATCGAGTACCAGTCGGGCATCCGGCGCGAACTCCGTCACGAGCCGCACCGCCAGCTCCGGCGTCGGCGAAACCGACCCAGTGTGCGGCTCAAAGCGCAGCTCGACGCCGTATTCACCCGCGATTTCGGCGGCACGCTGCAGCTCCGCGCCCGCGATTTGCAGGTTCTCCTCGTGCTTGCGGGTGGGATGATCATAACCTGGCAGGATGGTCATGCCGGGGCTGCCGATCAGCTTGCAGAAGTGCGCGCAGGCGCGGATGAAGGCGTGGTTCTTCTCGCGGATGGCGGGGTTGGGGTTGTTCAACGAGTGCTCGTCGAACGACAGCCCGAACTGCGGGAAGAAGTCGCTGACGATCAGCTCGTATTTGTCGAGCAGCGCCTTCATCTTGTCCGCTTCGCCCTGGGTATCGGCGAGGATCGCTTCCGGTTCGACGCTGGCAGCGCCGCGATTGCGGAAGCCGGACAGATCGACATGGCTGAAGCCCATGTGCTTGACGACGGACAGGCAGCCCTCCAGCGGCAGGACTTCAAAAGAATAAGCGCTCGCGGTCAGATGCATGATGAATAGTCTCCTCAATTCATATAAACCCCTCCCCCAGCCCCTCCCCACTTCGCAGGCTTCGTGGAGAGGGGAGCCAGATGCTGGAACGAGGCACGCCGCGTCCGGTCTGGAAGTCCCTCTCCACGAAGCTTGCGGAGTGGGGAGGGATTTAGGGAGGGGTCAAACGCATAGAATTACTCCGCCACCAAGTCCCGCACCGCCTGGGCGATGCGTTTGGCGTTCGGCACCACCTCGTCCTCCAGCGGCGGGCTGTAGGCGACCAGTGCCCCGCCCATGTTGACGCGCTTCACGGGCGCATCCAGCAGATAGATGCCCCGGTCGGCGGCGAGCGCGGCAATCGTCGCGCCCCAGCCGCCCGCGTGTGGCGCTTCCTCCACGATCAGCAGGCGATGCGTCTTTTCCAGCGACGCCAGGATCGTCTCCTCGTCGAGCGGTGCCATGCTGCGCAGGTCGATCACCTCGACGCTGATCCCCTCCGCTGCCAGGGCATCCGCTGCCTCCAGCGAGCGCTGCATGACGAGCTGCGTCGCCACAATCGTCACATCGCGCCCCGCGCGGCGCACGGCGGCGACACCGAGCGGCACATGCGGCAGCACATCCGGCACCTCTTCGGCGAGGTTGTACATCACCTTGTGTTCGAGGACGATGACCGGGTTGTTCTCCTCGATGGCAGTGCGCAGCAGCCCATAGGCATCCGCCACCGTCCCCGGCACGACGATTTTCAAGCCCGGCATATTCATCAGCCACGACTCGGCGCACTGCGAATGCTGCGTGCCAAAACCCGCGCCCGCCCCCTGCGCCGCGCGGATCGTCAGCGGGACGACGAACTGCCCACCGCTCATGTAGCGATACTTGGCGATCTGGTTGACAATCTGATCCATCGCCACCGGGATGAAATCGGCGAACATCAGCTCCGCCACCGGGCGCAAGCCCGTGATCGCCGCGCCGAGCGCCGCGCCGATGAACGCCTGCTCGCTGATCGGCGTATCGCGCACGCGCAGCGCCCCAAACTCTTCATACAATCCCGGCGTCACCTTAAAGACGCCGCCCGCGACCGCCACGTCCTCCCCGAACAGAACGACGCGCGCATCGGCACGCATGGCATCGGCAAGCGCTTTGGTGATCGCCTCACGATACGTCATTTTTGGCATGAAGAACGCTACCCTTCGTAATAGATGTCCTGAACCAGCGTTTCCAGCGCCGGGAATGGCTCCGCCTTCGCCCATTCCACCGCCTCATGAACACTGCGCTCCAGCGCACTGCGCAGCTCTTCGTATTCGGTTTCGTCAAGCTGACCCTCGGCGATCATCCGCTCTTTCAGGATCAGGATCGGATCACGTTTGAGCCAGGCGTCGAGTTCGCCTTTCGGGCGATACGGTGCCTGGTCGGTGCGCGAGTGTCCTTTGAAGCGATAGGTCTTGAGTTCGATCAGGCTGGGACCGCCGCCGCTCCGCGCGCGATCAGCCGCTGCCTTCACCTGGTCGTACACGATCTCGGCGTCCTGCCCATCGACGATGATCCCTGGCATCCCATAGGACGACGCACGGTCGGCGATATTGGCGACGGGCGTCGTCACGTGCATGGCGCTGTACTCGCCGTACTGGTTGTTTTCGCAGATGAAAAGCACCGGCAGCTTCCAGATCGCCGCCAGATTGAGCGCCTCATGGAACGCGCCAATGTTGGACGCCCCCTCGCCGAAGAATGTAATGGCGAGCGTGCCCGTCCCCATGACCTGTGCCGTCAGCGCCGCACCGACCGCGATGGGAAGCTGCGCGCCGACGATGGCGTTCGCACCCAGCAAGCCGAGCGAGGCATCGGTCATGTGCATGCTGCCACCTTTGCCCTTGCAAATGCCGCTCGCCTTGCCCATCATCTCGGCGAGCATCCCCTTGAGCGACAAGCCCATCGCCAGCGCGTGCCCGTGCCCGCGATACGTGCAGGTGACCGTATCGCCCGGCTGGAGCACGGCGGCGACGCCGCTGCTGCACGCCTCCTGCCCGATGCACAGGTGCGTCGTGCCGCGTATCAGATTTTCGAGAAACAAGCCCTGTATGCTTTCCTCGGCAAGGCGGATTTCCAGCATCTGCCGCAGCATCCGCTGGCGCGTTTCAAGGGGCAGCGCGGGGGCAAGAGCATGTTGTGTCATCATGAACCTTTTTTGGTCTGGTAGGGGCGACCCATGGGTCGCCCCTACGTGATTACGCAATTTATCCCGTGAATCGTTCCAGTTCTTCGCCGAATGTCGCCAGATAACGCGCCAGGTGCATCCCATCGACCACACGATGATCGCCGCTGATCGTCAGATAGACGGTACGCCGAACATGCAGCCCACCGTCCACGACGACGGGTCTTTGCCTCACCGCGCCCACCGCCAGGATGGCGACCTGAGGCGGATTGATGACTGCCGTAAAGCGCTCTACCTGCTTGATCATGCCGAGGTTGCTGATGGTGAAGCTCGCCCCGCCGATTTCGTCCGCCTTCAGCCGCCCCGCACGCGCGCGTGCGATCAATGCGCGTGTCTCATCGGCGATCCCTTCCAGCGAGAGGCGTTCGGCATGGCGCAGCACCGGCGTGAGCAGCCCGTCATCGAGCGCGACGGCGATGCCGAGATGCACCGCCTCATGATGGAACAGGCGCTCGCCTTCGTAGGTCGCGTTGAGTTCGGGAACGCGCAGAAGTGTTCGGACCGTCAGGAATTGCAGCAGGTCATTGATGCGCGCACGCCCGGTCAGGCGCGCCATCGCTGCCTCGACATCGAATTCACCCGTAACGTAGAAGTGAGGAGCCTCGCGCTTGTGCTTGCCCAGGCGCTCGCCCATCGTCCGCCGCGCCCGACTGATCGCGATCTCGCGCGCGCCTTCGCGGGCGGGCACGGGCGCAGCGGACCTGGTGACGGGGGCGGGAACGGCTGCCTGTGCGCGTGTGGCGGACTGCACTGCCAGGTAGCGCGCCAAGTCGGCGGGCGTGACCTGCCCTTGAGCGCCCGTCGCGGGGACGAGCGCCAGGTCGATGCCTGCCTCGCGCGCAGCCTTGCGCACACGGGGCAGCGCGAGGAACTTGACCCCTTCTCCGAGGACGGAGAGGGGGCGGGGGGTGAGGTTTTCAGAGGTGAGGTTAATCGCCGCCTCCACATCCTCGCGGACGATGCGTCCATCGCGCCCCGACCCAGTGATCGCGCTCAGATCGATCCGATGTTCTTCCGCCATGCGGCGCGCAATCGGCGAGACATCCGGGACGCGCGGCGAAGCCGGCGCGGGCGCGGCTGTTGTAGGCGGTGCGACCAGCTCATGGGGCGCGCCGATGTGCGCAATGACTGCCCCAACCGCCACTTCGCTGTCCGTTGGGGCGAGGATGTCCAGAAGGACGCCTGCCGCGACGCTTTCAAGCTCAACATTCGCTTTATCAGACTCGACGACGGCGAGGACATCGCCGCGTTGAATGGTGTCACCGGGCTTCTTCAGCCATTCGATCAACCGCCCCGACTGTGTATCAAAGCCAAGATTGGGCATCACAATTTCAGTCGGCATCCAAGCTCCTCTTTATTAAGTACTGAGTGCTATTCATCGATAAAGTTCGCCAGCGCGGTCGCGGCGTACTCAATATGCTCCTGGACGCGCTGCCCCGCAAGTTTTGCATCCTGGTCGGCGATGGCGGCGAGGATCTGCTCATGTTCATCCAGCGATTTGGGCGCGCGCCCCGGCAGCACATACAGCGCATCCCAGGGGCACTGCGCCCACAGATTCTTGATGATCTTCAGCGAGTGCGGCATCCGCGCTACTTCGTAGATCAAGAGATGAAACTCGTAATTCGTCTTTCTCAGACTCTGCATCTCGTTCGTCGCCAGATGTTCACGCATCTGCGTTTGCAGCGCGCGGAGCTGTTCGAGATAGGCGTTGTTCAGGTAGGGAACCGCCAGGCGCGTCACGAACGATTCGAGCACGGCGCGCAGCATGTAGATCTCGCGCACGTCGTCCATGCGCACTTCCGCGACCTGCACGCCGCGATACGGGCTGTGTTCGAGAATACCCTCAGCCTGAAGCTGGCGCAGCGCCTCACGGATCGGCGTCGAGCTGGTGTTGAAGCGCTCCGCCAGCTCCTCCTGCAAGAGCCGCTCGCCGGAGCCAAATTCGCCCATCAGCACGGCATCGCGCAGCACCTCGACGATCTGATCCATCTTCGTCTTTTGAGACTTGGGTTTCACCCGCTTTGTCACATCGTGCTGTCGCACCTCGTTGTGCTGCAAGTCAGGACATCAGATTACATATACCGCACCGCCATTTGACAAGCAAACGCAATCTCGCTAGATTATGTATAATCCTTCCAAAAATATACACATGCCGCATAGGAATGTCAAAAATGCCTGTCACGATCAAGAAAGTTGATGTCTTTCCGCTGGGCTACCAGGAGCCGAACGACAACAACGCCTGGCGTTACATCGTCCTGACGCGCATCGAAGCAAGCGATGGTACGGTTGGCTGGGGCGAATGCATCAGCCAGTTCAAAGAGGCGACCTACGCCACCACCGCACTGCTGGAAAACGGGCTGACCGACCTGCTGGTCGGCAAAGACCCGCTCGACCACGAAACCTTATGGAACACGGTGCGCGGGCAGGTGTGGTGGTACGGCGATGTGGGCGGCATCGCGGCGTTCGCCATCAGCGCGCTGGATATCGCGCTCTGGGATCTCAAGGGCAAGCTGCTCGGCATCCCGCTCCATCAGATGCTCGGCGGCAAGCAGCACGAAAAGCTGCCGACCTGCGCCAGCACGCACCCCAAAGCATCGACCATCGACGCGATGGCGGCGGAGCTGGCGACGCACATCCGCAACGGCTACAAGCTGGTCAAGGTCGGCTTTGGCAAGAAGGGCGAGGCGAACCTGGGCACGAGCGCCGTTCGCGACCTGGAGTTCGTCAAAACGGTGCGCCAGGCAATCGGACCTGACGCGGGCTTCATCGTCGATATTGGCGCGAAGGTGCATTGGACGCTGCCCTACGCGGTCAAAATGGCGCGTGCGTTTCTGCCCCATAACCTGACGTGGCTGGAGGATGTCTTCCAGCCCGATAACCTGCTCGGCTACAGCCAACTGCGCGCGGCTGTGCCGGAGATGATGATCGGCTTTGGCGAGCGCTTCTGGAATCGCAATGACTACCTGCGTCTGCTGCAAGCCAACGTCTGCGATGTCATCCTGGTCGATCCGGGGCGCACGGAAGGCATCACCGGGATGCAGCAGATCACGCAGCTCGCGGCGCGCCACAACGTCGGCATGGACCCGCACTGCTGGAGCAGCGCCATCATCACCGCCGCCAGCCTGCATCTCGCGCTCGCCGCGCCCAACGCGACGATCTTCGAGATGAAGCCGTTCGAGAACCCGATGCAGCACGAGCTGGTGACGCAGCCGTTCGCCCCGGTCGATGGCTACATGAGCATTGGTGACGCGCCCGGCTTGGGCGTCGAGGTGATCGAGTCGGTGGTGCAGAAGTACAATTTGAAGAAGTAATGTAGCAGAAGCCCTCACCCTAAATCCCTCTCCCGAACGGCGAGTACGCCTAGGAGAGGGACTTTCAGACCGGACGAGGCATCCCTCGTCGCTACATCTGGCCCCCCTTCTCCCAGCGGTACTCCGCGTTCGGGACGCCGGATGCAGAGCGGAGGCGGGGCTGGGGGATGAGGGCTAAGGGTCATGTGGCAAGAGAGCATTCTATGGGCGTCTTCATCGAAATCACGATAGATCAGCAGGGCGCAGCGCCCGAATTACGCGATGCCATCGTCCGCGTCTGCCCGGTCGATATTTTCGCGGTCGAAGCGGCGACGCTGGTCACCCGTGAGGAGCAGGAGGACGAATGCACGCTGTGCGCGCTCTGCCTCAGGCTTGCGCCGCCCGGCATGATTCGCATCCGCAAGACCTATTGCGATGAGACGCTCGTTTCCACGGGAGAGCACCCGTGAAACAAAGCCACGCCCCGCAATCCATAACTGGCGTCCCTGGCGTCTTGGCGGTTGATCTTTTGGTTGAACCGCGAAGACGCCAAGGACGCCAAGAGAAGACATAGGGAGTAGGCACATGACCGATGCTCACCGCCTGACCACCCCGCTGACCGACGACGCCGTGAGAGCGCTGCGGGCGGGCGACCGTGTCCTCCTGAGTGGTCACGTCTACACCGCGCGCGATGCCGCCCACAAGCGCATGATCGCCGCGCTCGACGCGGGCGGTGTGCTGCCGTTCGACGTGCGTGGGCAGGTCATCTACTACGTGGGACCGTCGCCGACCAAGCCGGGCGATGTGATCGGCTCGGCGGGACCGACGACCGCCGGGCGCGTGGACGACTACACCGTGCCGCTGCTGGCACGCGGACTGAAGGGCATGATCGGCAAGGGGACGCGCAGCGCGGCGGTGCGCGCGGGCATGGTCGAGTATGGCGCGGTCTACCTGGTCGCCGTCGGCGGCGCGGCGGCGCTGATCGCCGACCGCATCAAGCGCGTCGAGCTGATCGCCTATGAAGACCTGGGCACCGAAGCGATCCGTCGCCTGGAGGTCGAAGACTTCCCGCTGCTGGTCGCCAACGACATCTCCGGGAACGATGTGTACGAACAGGGAAAGGCGGCGTACAAACGCACACCATGAGAACGATTGATGTCGCAGAAATCCGCGATGCGGTGCGCCGCGCCGTGCAGACCATCAATATCCACACGCCGGAACCCGTCATGATCCAACTGGAGTCGATCCTCCAGCTTGAGCCGTCACCCGCCGGGCGGCAGGCGATGCAGGACATCGTGGATAACCGCCGCATCGCCTCGGCGCGGCAGATGCCAATGTGCCAGGATACCGGGATGGCGATCATCTTCGTCGAGCTAGGGCAGGATGTGCATCTGGTCGGCGGTGGGCTGCATGATGCCCTCACCGAGGGCGTGCGGCTGGGCTACGAAGAAGGCTACCTGCGCAAGTCGATTGTGGCGGAGCCGCTCTTCGAGCGCGTCAACACGAAGGACAACACGCCGCCCGTCATCCATGTCGATCTCGTCCCTGGTGAGGGGTTGGCGCTGACCGTCGCGGCGAAGGGCTTCGGCGCGGAGAACATGAGCTGGGCGCGCGTGCTGACGCCTGCCGAGGGGATCGAAGGCGTCAAGCGCGAGGTCGTGCGCTGCGTCGAGGCGGCGGGGTCGAACGCCTGCCCGCCGATCACGGTCGGCGTCGGCGTCGGCGGCACGCTGGAGATGGCGACGCTGCTCGCCAAGAAGTCGCTCATGCGCGAAGTTGGCGTACGCCACCCCGACCCGCGCTACGCCGCGCTCGAACTCGAACTGCTCGACCTCGTCAATGCGACCGGCATCGGACCGCAGGGCTATGGCGGGGTCAACACCGCCGCCGACGTGCGCATCGAATACTACCCGACGCACATCGCGGGCATCCCGCTGGCGATCAATCTCGACTGCCACCTTCAGCGCCACACGCGCATCGAGTTGTAATCATGATCATCGTCGAATACGAAGCAAAAGCGCTCCTCAAAGCGCGCGGGCTGCCCATCCCCGACGGCATGACTGCCGACACACCCGACGACGCGCGATATGCCGCCGAGACGCTGGGTGGCGCGGTCGTGCTGAAGGTGCAAATCCCGATGGGTGGGCGCATGAAGGCGGGCGGTGTGCGCTTTGCGGATACGCCTGAAGCAGCGGAAGCTGCCGCGCGCGATCTGCTCGGTATGACGCTGCTCGGCTGGCGTGTCGAGCGGCTGCTGGTCGAGCGCAGGCTGGCGATTGCGGGCGAGTACTACCTGGGCGCGACGTATGACAGCGGGCAGCGTTCGGCGCTCCTGCTGGCGTCAGCGGCGGGCGGTATCGACATCGAGGCACACGGCGGATTAGGGCAGGTACGCTTTTCGCCTAACGTCAGCATTCCCGATTACGTTGGGCGCGAAGCGGCGGCGGCGCTGGGGCTGGCTGGCAAGGCGTTCGCGCAGGTCAGCGGGCTGGCAAAATCGCTGGCGGAGACCTTCGTGCAGTGGGACGCACTGCTGCTGGAATGCAACCCGCTGCTGGTGGATGACGGAGGGGCGTGGTGGATCGCCGATGTGCATCTTGAGCTGGACGATGACGCGCTCTACCGCCAGAAGGCGCTGCTGGAACTCGCGCCCTTCAGCGCTGCTCTGGCTGCTCGCCGCAGCGCATTCGAGATGAGCGCCGCTGCGCTGGACGAGCGCGATCATCGCGGGGCGGCGGGGCGGCTGGTCGCGCTTGACGGCACCATCGGGCTGATCATCGGCGGCGGCGGTGCCAGCCTGACCGCGATGGACGCCCTGCTCGACGCCGGGTTGTCGCCCGCCAACTACTGCGAGATCGGCGGCAATCCCAGCGTGTGGAAGGTCAAGGAGCTGACGAAACTCATCCTCCGCCAGCCGCAGGTCGAAAAGCTGGTCGTCATCATGAACGTGGTCAGCAATACGCGGGTCGATCTGATGGCACGCGGGGTCATCAAAGGCATCCTGGAGCTGGGACGCGATCCGCGCGACGTGATCGCCGCCTTCCGCATTCCCGGCTCCTGGGAAGACGAAGGCGCGAAACTGCTCGACCACTATGGCGTGCGCCACTTCGGGCGCGAGACGACGATAGAAGGGGTGATCGAGGAAATCCGATGACGATCCTTGCCCACGCGGAAACGCGCATTCTTGTTCAGGGCATCACCGGGCGCGAAGCGGCGACCTTCACTGCCGAGTCGATTCGCTACGGCGCGAAGATCGTCGCGGGCGTCACGCCTGGCAAAGGCGGCATGCGCATTCATGATGTTCCCGTCTTCGATACCGTGCGCGGCGCGCTGGCGGCACAGCCCGCAGACGCGGCGATCATCTCCGTGCCGCCCGGCGTCGCGCTGGATGCGACGCGAGAAGCGCTGGCGAACGGACTGCGCCTGCTGGTCGTGGTCACCGAACGCATCCCCCGGCGCGATGTCGTCCAGATGATCGAGGCAGCGCGGCAGGCTGGCGCACAGATGGTCGGTCCCAACTCGCTCGGCATTATCTCGCCAGGCAAGACACGGATTGGCATGGCGGGCGGCGCTGCCGACGCCGTGCGACGCGCTTATCTGCCGGGGCGCGTTGGCGTCATCTCGCGCAGCGGCGGCATGATGACCGAGATCGCCAGCCTGCTCACGGGCGCGGGCATCGGGCAGAGCACCTGCGTCTCGATTGGCGGCGACCCGATCATCGGCGCAACGTTCCTCGACCTGCTGCCGCTCTACGAAGCCGACCCGGAGACCGATGCGCTTGTGATCTTTGGCGAACCGGGCGGCATGATGGAGGAACGACTGGCGGAATATGTCGAAGCGCAGCACCCCCGTCTGCCCATCATCGCGTTCGTCGCCGGGCGCTTCGCAGACCGGATGCAGGGTATCCGCTTCGGTCATGCGGGCGCGATGGTCAACGGGGCAGCGGGCAGCCCCGCCGCCAAGATCGTGCGGATGCGAGAGGCAGGCATTCTGGTCGCGAGTCGCCTGGGCGAGATACCGGGGATGGTGAAGAAGGTGATGAGGTGATGAGGATGAAATATTCACCCTTTGCCTCATCACCTTGTTCTACTCGTCACTCCACCCGATACCGCTCGATCACCTCATGATTGAGGTCGATGCCGAACCCTGGCGCGTCCGGCAAATACATGTAGCCGTCGGCGACGCGCGGGCGTTCGATGGGTAGATCGACCCACATCGGGTCGCGCTCGTAATTGGGGAAGATTTCGACGTACAGCGTGTTCGGCACGCTCGCCAGCAGATGCAGCGCGATCTGTGGCTCCTCGTGATGCGCCATCTGCACATGGAACATGCCCGCCATCGCCGCGATGCGCCGCCATTCGGTCACGCCGCCCGCCAGCGTCACATCGACATTCAGAATATCGACGCAACGATTGATCACCAGATCGCGGCAGCCAAACGCCGTGATCTCGCCCTGCCCGGCGTTGACCGGGATGCTGGTCGCCTCGCGCACCATGCGCATCCCCTCGAACTGGTCATGCCAGCGGACAGGCTCCTCGATCCAACCCAGGTTTAGCCCTTCCGCGCGGCGGCAGAAGTCAATCGCCTCGCGCGGGTGCCACGCCTGATTGGCGTCGCAGACGATGATGAAGTCGTCGCCGACCACCTCGCGCACGCGCGTCACCCGCTCGATGTCTTCGCGCACGCTCACGCGCCCGACCTTGAACTTGACGCCCGCCATCCCCAACGACTTGTAGTACATCATCTCGTCGTTGAGCTGATCCTGCCCCTTTTGCGCCTGATAGTAGCCGCCGATGGCGATGATCGGCACGCGGTCGCGGTAGCCGCCGAGCAGCTTATAGACCGGTGTGTTGTGCATCTTGCCGAGCAGATCCCAGAGCGCGTTATCAACCGCCGCGATTGCCTGCATGTACATGGCGTGGTTGTACATATCCAGCACATGCAGGCTGCGGTTGCCCAGGTCAACGCGCCGCCCCCACATCTTGCCCCACAGCCGCTCGACATTCTGCGGGTCTTCGCCCACCAGCAGCGGCGCGAAGTAGTCGCGGATGCAGTGGACGATCTTGTCCTGCGCGCCGTCCTCGTCGCCGCCGAACGTCTCGCCGATCAAGCCCTCGTCGGTGTGGATGCGCGTGACGAGCGTGAAGCGGTTGGTGATGCGATATGTGCCGCCCTCGAACGCCTGGTTAAGCTTGCGTTGCAGCGGGATGACCTCGACCTGCGTGATTTTCATTTACAAATCCTCAATCTTCACTGATGCCCCATCCGCCGCCGCCGAGCGATACGCCGCGTCGAGCAGTTCGACGGTGCGCACCCCGACTTCGGCGGGCGATTCGTTCGCGCCCCTGCCCAGAATAACATCGACTAGATTGTTCCCGGTGGCAAACATCGGGTAGCGTTCGCTTTCGGGAATCTCGTAACGCGACTCGTGCCCGTCATGATGGCGCACGGAGAGCGCCCCGCTAATGTGTTCGAGCGTCAGCCGCCCGCGCGCACAGCAAACTTGCAGCTCGCAGATGCCGCTATCGCCGATGCCCAGGTTGCCCGTGCTGCCGACGACGCCGACGGCGAGGCTGCCCCCCTGCGCGCGGAAGCGCATCGAGATCGCGTCCGCCACATCGACCGCCAGATCGAGCGGGTTCATGAATGCAGACACACGCTCCGCCTGCAATCCCGTGACGAAAAAGAGCGTCCCGGCGGAATGCGTGATCTGCAAGTGTCCCTGCCCGCCGCCGGAAAGCGCGGGGTCGGCATACGCGCTGCCGGGACCCGTGACCGGAAAGTTGAAGACCTGGCGATATTTCTCCTGGTCGCCGCGATAGTATTCGATCACCATCGACGTAAAAAGCGACGACACATATTCAATCGCGCCCAGCTCGCCTGATTGGATGATGTCGCGGGCGCGTCGGGTGTTGGCGGTGTAATGCCAGGGGTAGCCGATGATCAGCTCGACACCTTTCGCCGCTGCCCGGTCGCGCAGGTCACGGGCGTGCCCTGCGTAGAGCACCATCGGCTTTTCCAGCATAACGTGCAGCCCGGCGTCCAGGCAGTCGCGCGCCACCTCGTAATGCGTGCTGTGGTTCGTCGCCACGATCACACCATCCAACTGCTCATGCGCGAGCATTTCGCGGTAGTCGGTGTACTGCCCCACCGCCAGCCCATAGGCTTCCGCTGCCTTCGCCAGCGCGTCAGGGCGGCGATCTGCCAACGCGACCAACGCCGCGTCGGCATTTCTGAGCATGCCAGGGATGTGGGCGGTGGTTGTCCACCAACCGGTCCCGACGATTCCTATTTTGGCTTTCTGCGTCGACATGAATAATCTTCCCAATGACCGTCTGCGGGCGAACACGATTAACGTGTCGGCGGCGTATGAAACGCGAACACCTCCAGCGGAACATCGCCCGTGTTGACGAGCCGATGCACCACGCCCGGCGGGATCGTCACCAGCACGCCCGGCGCAAAGTGATAATCGCCCTCCGCCGTATGCAGCACGCCGTCGCCGCTCAACACATAGGCGGTCTCCGTCTCGGCGGGGTGGACGTGCTCCGCAATCTCGCCGCCGACGGCGACCCGCGCGATGATCACGCTGCTGGTCGGGTGCGTCGCCCGCGTCTCCAGCAGCTTGATCGCGATGCCGGGAAAGCGCGTGTCCTCACTGTATTCGAGGGTGGTGGTGTCCAGGCGACGAAGATCAGGCATACAGCCATCCATTTCGATTAAGACCGACGGTATGAATGCTGTCCCTACAACATGCCGTGTCGGGACGCCATTCTTGCCGTCCGCTGGATTCATCGACAATTCTGCTCTCCACAAACAAATACAATTTCCTTGACATTCGTGTTCCGGCGTGCGTACTATATACAATGTCGCGCATTATATAATGCCCCAAAATGCAGAGCAAATTTACCTTGAACTAGTGCTGGAGGTTGCAAATGTCACTCAAGAGAACCATTGCATTCATCGCCGTCCTGACCGTATTGCTGCTGGGCGCACTCGTCCCGGCATCATTTGCCCAGGATGAGCCGATCACCATCGGTTTCGTCGTCCATGTCGTCGGTAATCCGTTCATTCAGCAAATCATCGACGGCGCGACCGCGGCAGCGGACGACCTCGGCGTCGAGCTGGTCGTCGGCGGTCCGGCGGGTGGAGACGCGGATGCACAGTTGGTCGCCGTGCAGAACTTTGTCGCCGCGGGCGCGGACGGCATCGCGGCATCCGTCCCCGGCGAATCGATGGCGAACGGCTTGAACGAGATCATCGAAAGCGGCATCCCGGTCGTGCAGTTCAACCTGCTCAGTACCGCCGTCAATGCCCCCTACGTCGGCGAACGCTCGACCGAGAGCGGGCGCATCCTCGGCTCGATGGTGCTCGAACGCCTCGGCGGCGCAGGTGCCAGCGGCAAGGTCATCCTCGGCAACTGCTTCCCCGGCTTCCCCGTGCTGGAAAACCGCGCGCGCGGTGTGCAGGAAGCGCTGGCGGCAGCGCCGGGTCTGGAAGTGCTGGGTCCGTTTGATGTCAAGGTCGATGCCGTCGAAAACTACTCACAATGGGAACAGCAGCTCGCTGCCAATCCGGATGCCGCCGCGATGGTCGGCTTGTGCGCCCCGGACATCGCCAGCCTCGGACAGCTCAACCGCAACAGCGGCACCAGCTTCATCGCCGGTGGCTATGACCTGACCGAAGACAACCTGCGTGAAATCCAGGATGGGTTCGCCACCATCTCGATTGGGCAGAGCGCGTTCGTCCAGGGTTACATGCCCGTGCTGATGCTGGTCGACTCGCTGCGTAATGGCATCCCGCTCGAACCCGGCTTCATCGACTCCGGCACGCAGATCGTGACCGCCGACAGCGTCGATATGGGCAACGGACTGCCGCTGATCGGCTTTGACGAACTGCTGAACCTCTCGGCGGATGTCGAGGCGAATCGTGCGTTCTACCAGCCCTGGGCGAACTGCGTGAATGGCAGCGCCCCGGTGTGGTCGTGCAGCCTGGAACCCATCGAGAACGAAGGCGCGTAACGCCTCGTCCGGAGTGCGAAGTGCGCGGTGCGTAGTGCGAACAAACAGTGATGTTCTTTCGCACCACGCACTACGCACCGCGCACCCGACAAAGTGACACACAGATGACTACATCCCTGGTCTCCGTCCAATCGCTCGTCAAACACTACGGTGGTGTGGTCGCCCTCGACGGCATGTCGCTCGATGTCGAACGCGGCACCATCCATGCGGTCGCGGGCGAAAATGGCGCAGGCAAATCCACCCTCATGAAAATCCTCGCCGGGGTCGTTCGTCAGGACAGCGGAACGATCCACTTCGACGGGCAGAAAGTCACCTTCGACTCCCCCAATGCGGCACGGCAGCACGGCATCGGCATCGTCTACCAGGAACTCAGCCTGTTCCCCGAACGCTCCGTCCTGGCGAACCTGTTCGTCAACCGCGAACCCACCCGCTACGGCTTCGTCTCGCGGCAGCTCATGCGCGAAAAAAGCGCGCCGATCCTGGAGCAGTTGGGGCTGCATGTCGATGTGGACGCGCCCGTCAGTCTGCTGACCATCGGCGAGCGCCAGTTGGTCGAACTCTGCCGCGTCCTGCTGGAAGCCCCTCGCCTGCTCATCCTGGACGAACCCAATTCCGCGCTGAACGAGCGGGAAACCGCCCGGCTCTTCGCCGTTTTGCGTGGGCTGCGCGAACGCGGCATCACGATGCTGTATGTCTCGCACCGCCTCGAAGAGGTCTTCAGCATCGCCGACCAGGTGACCGTCTGCCGCAACGGGCGTGAGGTCTTCACGCGGGGCATCAGCGAGACGAGCATCCGTGAGGTGATCGAAGGCATGATCGGCGGACGGCAGGAATCATTATTCCCGCCGCCGCTGCCCCAGGCAGCAGGACACCCGGAGAAGCGGTTGGTCGTGCGGGGCTTGAGCAGCGCCGCGCTTCAGGACATCAGCTTCGAGGCGCGGACGGGCGAAATCGTCGGGCTGGCAGGCTTGGAAGGATCGGGCGTTTCGGATCTGCTCGGTATCCTCTTCGGCATGAGCAGGGCGAAGCAAGGCGAGTTCATCTATCCCGATGGCGGCGGCATCCCCCACAACCCAACGCAGGCAGCGCGGCGCGGTGTCTGCCTCGTCCCCGCCGACCGCCGCCGCAATGGGCTGATGCTGGAAAAGTCGTTGGTCGATAACATCGCCCAGGTCGCCGTTGGCGCGCTCCGTACGCGGCAGGTCTGGCTGCGACGTGACCAGTTGCTGGCAAGCGCCGAGCGCCAGATTCACAACCTGCACATCAAGACCCGTTCGCCCTACCATCTGGCGAACCAGCTTTCCGGCGGCAACCAGCAGAAAGTTGTCATCGGCAAATGGCTGGAGGTCGCGCCGGATGTCGTGCTGCTTGACGACCCGACACGCGGCGTAGACGTCGGTGCGAAGCGCGAGATCTACCTCCTCATCCGCCAGCTTTCGGCGGAGGGGCGTGTCGTGCTCTTCAGTTCGACCGAACTGCCGGAGCTGATCGGGCTGTGCGACCGCATCCTGGTGCTGTATCGCGGCAGGCTGGCGGGCGAACTGGCAAGAGAGGCGATCACGGAGCACAATCTGCTGCATATGATCAATACGGGCGAGATGACGTGAAGCAGCCATTGTACGCGGACGCCATCAATGGCATCCCTACATCCGCGATCCTGTAGGGACGGCATTCATGCTGTCCGTCTGGAAAATACGTTGGTCAACAACACATTAGGAGAGTTCATCGATGAAACGAGTGGCTTTTGTGATGCGATTGAAAGAGGGCGGGCTGGCGGATTACAAACGCCACCATGACCACATCTGGGCGGAACTCGTCGCCGAAATCGAAAAGAGCGGCATCGCGCAGATCACCATCTTCGAGAATGATCCGATGCTGGTCCTCTATTCCGAGATCCACGACGAGGAAGCGTGGACGAAGCTGTGGAATTCCGAAGTCCATGACCGCTGGGCGGAGATCATGAACCCCCTCATGCACTTCAACGCTGAGGGCAAGGTCGATTCGACCGCCGTGCGCGAGATCTTCCACCTGGAAACCAAGGCGGGTCAGTCATCATGAGCGGCGCGCTGGCGGGCAAAATCGCGGTCGTCACGGGGGCGAGCCGTGGCGTCGGGCGGCGCATTGCCGTGCGCCTCGCGGTCGAGGGCGCGGTTGTCGCGCTGGTGGCGCGCGGCACCGCCGGGCTGGAGGAGACGGCGGCGGAGATCGCGGGGAAAGGCGGCAAAGCGGCAGTCTTCCCCGCCGATTTGAGCCTCAGCAGCCCGGCAGCCATTGGCACGCTCAAAGCGCAGATCGAGAGCACGCTCGGCGTGCCTTCGATCCTGGTCAACGGGGCGGGCATCTTCGGACCGATCAGCCTGATCAAGGATGTCGATCCATCCGAGTGGCTGGAGACCATCGCCATCAACGCCCTCACGCCTTTCCTGCTCTGCCAGGCGTTCGTCGGTGGGATGATCGCGGGCGGATGGGGGCGCATCATCAACGTGACCTCGGCAGCCGCGCTCCACCAACCTGGACCCACCAACAGCGCTTATGGCACAAGCAAGGTCGCGCTCAACCAGATGACGCGCCATCTCGCCGCCGAGATCGAAGGCACAGGCGTGACCGCCAACGTCATCCATCCCGGCGATGTGAAGACCGAGATGTGGGCGGACATCCGCGAGAAGGTCGCGCATATGGGCGCGGAGGCGGCAGGCTATCACGATTGGGTCGCGTGGGTCGAAAAGACCGGCGGCGATGACCCGGAAAAAGCCGCCGACCTGGTCGCCGGGCTGGTGAGCGACGCGGCGGCGGGTGTCACAGGGCAGTTCCTGTGGATCGAGAACGGGCTGCAAGCGCCAATCCCCAGTTGGGGCGAACCGACCAGCACACAGCCCTGGCGCAAGTGAGAATGATGTCGATGGGCAAGCGATCTCGGACGACAAAACAGCCGTTTCTATCTGGATCGCCTGCTACCTGTGTCAGATGCTCAAGCATCTGGCAAAACGCGCCTCGTAAACGAGGCGGTCAGCAGTTCGTGTAAATTGCCACGCCCGGTAAACCGGGCGCATGGATTGCCGGATGCTTGAGCATCTGGCGGCGGGCAAGTGATTGGAATTAATCGTCGTGTGATGAGGCGCAACCATGTCAGATTCTCCCTCCGCAACTGCATCACCCTCTCCCTCCACCGCGCGCCGCAGGTTCCAACTCCCCGACGAGATCGGCGTCATCGGCGCGCTGCTGGCGATGGTGATCGTGATCGGCATCGCGCGCCCGGAATTCCTCAACCCGCTCAACCTGCTGCGGCTGTTCGGCAACACGGCGTTCTACGGCATGATCGCCCTGGCGATGGTGTTCCTGCTGGCGATCCGCGAGATCGACCTTTCGGTCGGCTGGATGTTCAACTTCTCGGCGGTCATCACGGCGACGCTGATGGTCAATGGCATTGACCCCTGGTTGGCGGCGGGCGGCGGTGTCGTCTTCGGCGCGCTGCTCGGTTTGTTCAACGGCACGTTGGCGGTCGGCTTAAATCTGCCCAACATCATCGTCACCCTCGGCACCTTTTCGATGTTTCGCGGGCTGGCGCTCGTGGTCAACCAGTCGCGCGCCGTCGTCCCGCCCGATGAAGTCATGACGAGCAGTTTCTTCACCTTTGCGACGACCCGCCTCTTTGGGGCGATCCCGATGGTCGCGGTCGTCTTCCTGATCATGGCAATCGCGCTGCACCTCGTCCTGCACCGCACCCGCTATGGTTATCGCGTCCAGGCAATCGGCAGCAATCCGGAAGCCGCCCGGCTCGCAGGCATCCCCGTCCCGTGGGTTCGGCTGCAAACGATCATCCTGATCGGCGCGGTTTGCGGGCTTTCCGGCGCGCTGTTCGTCGGATTTCGCGGTGCCATCGACCCGACCTCCGGGCAGGACTTCGCGCTGACAGTCATCGCCGCAGCCATCATCGGCGGCACTCCGCTCTCTGGCGGCTGGGGTACGGTCATCGGCGCGGTCATCGGCGTGCTGATCATCGCGGTCATCAGCAGCGGCATCATCTTCTTCGGTATCGACCAGACGTGGAGCACCTTCGTCACCGGCGCGGTAACAGTGCTGGCGGTCGTGCTGGATCAGGTTATCAAGCGGCAGCGCAGCAAACGCCTTCAGCAGTGAGCTTCGAAAAACGAAGCGTCCACTGAAACGTTTATTTGCAATCCGACTCCTCGCGCGCTAACGTAATCGCATGAATAGCGTGGCACCAGTTCTCCGATCACGAGAACTGGTTGCGCTCATCTCGGAGTCTAACCCCTCCTTCCAGATGTGTGAGGCTGCGGGTTTGTTCGCTTGCCAGCGCAGTTCAACTCTAAGCTTTTTCGAGGAGAACTAATAAGATGAAACGCCTGTTAATCGTCCTTGCTTTGCTGACGCTCGTGCTCGGCATGGCGCTGCCTGCGGGCGCGCAGGATGCCCCGGCTGGCGAATGGCTGGGCACCTGGCCCTACGCCGCACCCGGCACCCACCACCTGAACGGATTCGCGGCTGGGGGTCTCAACGACAACCTCGGTCTCGTTTATCGAACCTTCGTACATCTCAGCCCTGCCTACTATCTGTGGGGAACCAACGAATACGTCGGTTTGCTGGCGGAATCGTGGGGCTTTGTCGATGACAACGCCGCCTACGAATTCACCATCAAGGAAGGCGCGATGTGGAGCGACGGCAGCCCCGTCACCTCACAGGACGTGGTCGATACCTTCGACATCGGGCGCATCCTCAACTGGTCGCAGTGGTCGTTCCTGACCAGCGTCGAGGCGGTCGATGACAGCACCGTGCGCTTCAACTTCACCGAAGGCGGCGCGTCGCTCAACGCCGAGCGTCAGATCCTCAAGGAATACGTCTCGCCGAGCGCCACCTATGGCGAACTCGCGGCACAGGCGCGCCAGCTCGTCGCCGACGGCGCGACCAGCGAGTCCGAGTCATGGACAGCGCTCTCCACCGCCATCGCCGAATTCCGCCCCGACGTGCTGCTGGCGACCGGACCCTACACCTATACGCTCGACGATGTCGGCGAGGCGTTCATGACCCTGCGCTGGCAGCCCAACAGCCTGTATTCGGGCAGTGTCAACTTTGGCACGCTGAAGATTTGGGCGGGCGAAACCGAAGTGACCACGCCGCTCGTCCTCAGCGGCGAACTGGCGCACTCGACCAACGTCTATCCGCCTGCCACCATCGAGTCATTCGCGGCAGAAGGCATCCGCCTGGTGACCACGCCGCGCGGCTACGGTCCGGCACTGCTCTTCAACTTCACCGTCCCGCCGTTCGATAACGTGCTCGTCCGCCAGGCGATGGCGCATGCCATCAACCGCGAACAGAGCGCGCTGCTGACCAACGGTCTGGGCGCATCCGGCACCGTCTATCTGTCGGGCATCCTCGACTCGATTGCGCCGAATGTCCTCAGCCAGGAAACGCTGGACAGCATGAACCGCTACGAGTACAACCTCGAAGGCGCAGCCGCGCTGATGGAAGAGGCTGGCTATGCCCGCAATGCCGACGGCAAGTGGGCGGATGCTGAAGGCAACACCATCAGCGTCGAATACACCTTCCCGGCAGACTTCGCCGACTTCAGCGCTGCCGCCCGCGATGCGACCGCGCAGTTGAACGAGTTTGGTTTCGACATCACCGAGCGTGCCCTGCCCTGGCAGGAAGCTGCCGCCGCCATCCGCGCCAGCGACTTCCAGCTTTCGGTCTGGAGCTGGGGTGCGGGTTCGCCGTTCGCCTTCGCCAACATGAACAATCCGGTGCGCCGCTGGACGACCGCCCTGGCGGAAGACCAGCCGGGTCTCCAGTTGAACATCCGTGAGTTCGATTACAACGGCGAAACGGTCGATCTGAACGACCTGATCCTCAACGTCAGCACCGGTCTCGACACCGCTGCCCAGCAGGAACGCGCCGGTTACCTGGCAACGCTGCTCAACTCGCAGATGCTCTACATCCCGCTCAACGAGATGCTGAGTGTCGAGCCGCTCAACGAAGCCGCGATTGCGGGCGGTCCCGCCGATGGCGACGCGATCTACGCCAATCCGAGCAACGATCACTTCATCATCTGGTTGATCCTGAACGGCACGCTCTCAGACGCGCGCGTACAGTAAGAATATAGGTGTTGTAGGGGCGCACCCGTGTGTGCGCCCGTACCATCAGACGGGACGCGATATGCTGCGCCCGCCAATATGTTAGATAGACGCTATTTCGAGAAACGCTTTATGTCCGCAATTCCCGCCGATCCCCCCCACGCGACGAAAGCCCACGCCGATGCCGCGCCCACGCTGGGGCAGCGCCTGCGCAGGATCACGCGCAGCTACCTCTTCCGCGTGCTGCTATCGGGCTTGATCACGATCTGGGCAGTCACGACCTTCACCTTCGTGCTCATCCGTCAGATGCCTGGCAACCCCGTCGATATCAAGATCGACCAGATGATGCAAACGCAAAATCTGACCTACGAAGAAGCGCTGCGCGCGGCGGCGACGCTTTTCAACTTCGACCCGGATCGCCCGATCCTGCTGCAATACACCGACTTCTGGAGTGACCTGCTGCGCGGCGACCTCGGCGCTTCGATCACACGCACGGGCGTCAGCGTCAGCAGCATTATCCTGCGCTACCTGCCCTGGACGCTCTTCTGCGTCGGGCTGTCGCTGCTGGTCAGCTTTTCGCTCGGCATCCTGATCGGTCTGGCGATGGGCTACTGGCGCGGCTCGTGGTTCGATAATCTGATGACGACCATCGCCTCGATCCTGTCCGGGTTGCCGGATTACATTATCGGCTTGCTGATCATCGTCATCTTCGGCGTTCAACTGCGCTGGTTCGACATCGGCTCGGTGCGCGGCGGTGTTGATCCGACGATTGAAGCGGGATTCACGCTCGAATACATCGGCAGCATCATCTCATTCGCCACCATGCCCGTCCTCATTTACGTCCTCTCCACGATCGGCACCTGGATCTTGTCGATGAAGAGCAGCACCCTCAGCACGCTCGGCGAAGACTATATCGCCGTCGCCAAAGCGCGCGGCTTGTCCGAGCAGCGTATCCTCATGGGTTACATCGGGCGCAACGCCATGCTCCCGCTGATCACCCGCCTCGCCATCAGCGTCGGGCTGGTGGTCAGCGGCACGGTCATCATCGAAGAGATGTTCCAGTACCCCGGCTTGGGGCGCAACCTGTTCATCGCCATCGCCGGGCGCGATTACACGACCATGCAGGGCATCTTCCTCGTCATCACGATTGCGGTCGTCTTCTCCAACATCTTCGCCGATTTCGTGATCGGCTGGCTCGACCCGCGCGTGCGCGTCGCGGACGGGGAGACGGCGCAGTGATGGGTCTGGAAACGGTCGCTACACCGCTCGGTCTCGTCATCGGCATCCTCTGCGGCATCGTGCCACTCGCGGCGGGCATCCACTACAAGCACGTACGCGCGGGCATTGGCGGTTTCATCGCCTGCGCCTTCAGCGGCTTTGGCTGCGGTTTGATCGGCGGCTTGCCAATGATCGTCATCACCTATGCCGTTGTCCTGTCCTATGCCTATGTCAACAAGCAGGACCCCTTCACCTCGCGCGCCGCCATCACGGAAGTCAATTTCGACGAAAGCGGTCGAGAGCGCATCCAGCGTATCCTCGCGGGGTTGGGCAAGAGCGTCCGCCAGTCGTTTCGTGCCCTCACCCGCAACAAAGCAGGTTTCCTCGGCTTTCTGGGCATCGCCTTCTTCGTCCTGGTGACGACGTTTGGACCCTTGTTCATCCGCTACGAGGGCGAGGCGCACATGGAGCGGCGTGCGCCCGGTTCGCGCGTGCTGGTCGCCCCGCCCAGTTGGGAACACCCGCTCGGTCTCGACTGGAAGGGGCGCGATGTGCTGTCGCACATGGTGCATGGCGGGCAGCGGCTGATCATCACGTCGATCCAGGCGGGACTGATCGCCACCGCCATCGCGGTCATCCTCGGCTCCGCCGCCGGGCTGCTGGGGGGCGCGGTCGATCAAATCCTGAGCGCCATCGCCAACTTCATCCTGACCATCCCCGGCTTCCCGCTGCTGATCGTGCTGGCGGCGGTGGTCGAATTCGACAGCGATTTCATGCTGGCGGTGCTGTTCGGCGTGCTCAACTGGCCCACGCTCATGCGCGCCGTCCGTGCGCAGGTGCTCAGCCTGCGCGAGCGCGATTATGTGCAGGCAGCGTTCGTGCTCGACCTGGGCTTGTGGCACATCATCAGCCGCGAAGTCTTCCCCAACATGGTCTCGTATATCAGCGTCAATCTGATCTTCACCATCCGCATCGCCATGTATTCGATTGTCGGCTTGACATTCCTCGGCATGGTGCCACTGACGGAGCCGGACTGGGCAGTCATGATCTTCACCGGGCGGCAGCAGGGCGTCCTCTTCCTGCCGCAGGCATCCGGGATGCTGCTCTCGCCCATCATCGCCATCGCGCTCTTCCAGCTTTCGCTCGTCATGTTCGCGCGCTCGCTGGAAGAAATCTTCAACCCCCGGCTGCGAGCCGGGGTGTAAAGGGACGCCATGACCTACGACCGCAATCATGTCGTCCTCAGCGTGCGCGATCTGTCCGTCACGTACCAGGCGGAGCGCGGGCGGGTGCGCGCCGCTTCGCATGTCTCGTTCGACCTTCATGCTGGCGAAACGCTGGCGCTGATCGGCGAAAGCGGCTGCGGCAAGACCACGCTCAACCTTGCGCTCATCCGCCAGCTTCCCAAGACGGCACGCACGAGCGGGGACGGCGTGATCTACACCTACCGCGATGGGCGGCAGGCGGACATCCTGAAGTTCAGCGACCGCGAAATGCGCCGCTACCTGTGGTCGGAATGCTCGATGGTCTTCCAGGGCGCGCTCAATTCGCTCAACCCGATCATCCGCGTCAGCGATATGGTCTACGACACCGCGAAAGCACATGGCATCGGGCGCGACGAGGCGCACAAACGCGCCCTGCGTCTGCTCGAGCAGGTGCGGCTTGACCCGGCGCGCGTCATGCGCAGCTACCCGCACGAACTGAGCGGCGGGATGCGCCAGCGCGTGCTGCTTGCCGTCAGCCTGCTGCTGCGCCCGCAGATCGTCATCATGGATGAGCCGACGACCGCCGTCGATATTCTCACCCAGCGTTCAATCCTCGATGTGCTGAAGCAGCTTCGTGAGGAACTGAACTTTAGCGTCATCTTCATCAGCCACGACCTCGCGGTCGCCGCCGAGATCGCCGACACGGTCGCCACGATGTATGCGGGCGAGATCGTCGAGATCGGTCCCGTCAACGAGGTCTTCTACCGCTCGCGCCATGCCTACACCCTCAGCCTGCTGAATGCCGCGCCGCGCCTGAGCGCCGGTGCGGAGACGCTGGAGAGCATCCCCGGCAAACCGCCGGATCTGATCGACCCGCCGTCGGGCTGCAAGTTCCATGAACGCTGCGCCTTCGCCCGCGAGGTGTGCAGCCAGACGCCGCCGCCCCTCATCACCTACGACGACGAACACCAGGCATCGTGTTACGAGACCGAGCGCGTGCTGGCGCAGTCCGAAGTCACCCGAAAGGTCGCCGCGCCATGACGCCGATCATCGAGCTACGCGGGGTACACCGCACCTTCGTCAAAGACCGCCAGACGATCCCCGTCCTCCAGGACATCAATCTGAGCATCGAACCGAACGAGATCATCTGCCTCGTCGGCGAAAGCGGCTGCGGCAAGACCACGACGGGCAAGATCATCGCGGGCTTGCTCGAACCGAGCGGCGGCGAGATGCTGGTCGAGGGACGCCCGATCTCCAGTTACAGCGGCAAAGAACGCTCCGCGCTGCGCCGCCAGCTTCAGTTGGTGCATCAGGACCCATTCGCATCGCTCAACCCCGCGCACACCATCGGCGACATTCTGTCATTCCCGCTCAAACGCCATAAGATGGTCGAAGGCAGCGCGGGCGTTCGCCGCCGCATCTGGGAACTGCTGACGATGGTTGACCTGACGCCGCCGGGCGACATCGTCAATAAATATCCCCATCAACTGAGCGGCGGTCAGCGCCAGCGCGTCTCCATCGCCCGCTCGCTGACCGTGCAGCCGCGCCTGATCGTGGCGGACGAGGCGGTGAGCATGGTCGATGTCAGCATCCGCATCAGCCTGCTCAAGATGCTGCACGAGCTGCGCGACCGCCTCGGCTTGACCATCGTCTTCATCACGCATGACCTGGCGCTTGCCAAGTACTTCGCGTGGGAGGGGCGGATCGCCGTCATGTATCTGGGGCGGATCGTCGAAATCGGGCGCACGCAGGATGTCATCGCCGCGCCGCAGCATCCCTACACGCGGGCGCTGCTCGCCGCCGTCCCAGAGGCAGACCCGGAGCTGACGCGCCATAAGCACATGCTGCGCCTGCGCTCCGATGACATCCCCAAGCTGACCGACATCCCGCCCGGCTGCGCCTTCCACCCGCGCTGCCCGTTCTTCGTGCCAGGGCTGTGTGATGAGACCCTGCCGCATCTGACGGCGATCCCCGGAGCGGCACAGCATGCCGCGTGCCTGCCGCTCCAGCGCGGGGAAGCGCTTCAGGAAGCGGCGAAAGCGGCGGCAAGCGGGTATGCTGGATAAAGAGCCGCTGCATGGATTGATCAGCCTGGGGGGATTCCTGGGCTTCGGCGGGCTGGTGCTCACACTCTTCCAGCCGCAGGGGAGCGCCGAGCAGGTCTTGAGCGCGTGCAGCGCCGCGATGGGTTTCGGACTGCTTGCCATCATCATCGGCGCGGTGCGGCTGCGTCAGAAGAGATAGGATCGACCATGAGATTTCAAACGCCCACGACGCTCGAAACGCGCGTCGGTCAGATGTTGTTTGTCGGTTTTGAAGGGCTGCAAGCCCCCGACTACCTCCTCGATTGGCTGCGCGCCGGGCGCATCGGCGGCGTCATCCTGTTCGCGCGCAATGTCGAAAGCCCGGCGCAGCTCGCGGCGCTGACCGACACGCTGCAGGCGAACGCGCCTTACGGCGTCATCATCAGCATTGACCAGGAAGGCGGCACGGTCGCGCGCCTGCGCGAAGGCTTCACCGAAAGCCCCGGCGCGATGGCGCTGGCGAGCGCGCGCGACGGCGAGCGGCTGATTGAAGCGATGTCCGGCGTGCTGGCGGCGGAGCTGCGCGCGCTCGGCATCCACTGGAACTACGCGCCCGTCGTGGACATCAGCTACTACGCCGATAACCCGTCGATGGGCACACGCACCTTCGGCAGCGACCCGGAGACGGTCAGCGTGATGGCTGCCGCCGCCGTGCGCGGCTTCCAGGCGGGCGGCATCGCCACCAGCCCCAAGCACTTCCCCAGCGCCGGGCACACCGCCATCGATACGCATATCGCCCTGCCCGCGCTCGACACCTCGCTCGATCATCTGCGCGCCATCGACATGATGCCGTACCGCGCGGCAATCGCGGCGGGCGCGGCGTCGGTCATGGTGACGCATGTGCTCTATCGCGCGCTCGATGCGGAGTATCCGTGCACGCTCTCGCCCATCGTCGTGCATAAGCTGCTGCGCGGCGAGCTGGGCTATGACGGCGTGGTCACGACCGACTGCCTGGAGATGCAGGCGATCACCCATCATTACGGCGCGGCGGAATCGGCGGTGCTGGCGGCGCTGGCGGGCATCGACGCCATCCTCTTTTCGCACACCCGCGAACGTCAGGAGGCGGCGTACGATGCGCTGCTCGGCACGGCACGCAGCGGTCGCCTTCCGCAGAGCGTGATCGACGACGCCAACCGCAGGCTCACCGCCTTCAAAGACCGCTATGTCGTGCCGCGCGCCGACCTGAGCGCGATCCGCGCGCCCGAACATCTGGCGCTCGCCGACGAAGCCGCCCGCGCGGGCACGACGCTGCTGCGGGCGGGCACTGCCCTGCCGCTGCGCGGGCGCGTCGGCGTGGTCGAGTTCGCGTCGGCGCATGAGAGCGGCATCGGCGAAGTCGATGGGCTGACGGGCTTCAGCCGTCTGCTGCGCGAGCGCCTGCCCGATGCCGAGGTCGTCATCGTTTACGGGGCGAACTTCACCGATGAGGCGTTGGCGCTCGCGGCGCGCGTCGATACACTGGTGCTGGCGACGCGCAGCGCGCATCTAAACGAGGCGAAGACCCGCTTCGCCCAAAGTCTGATCGACGCGGCGAAGACGACGATCCTGGTCGCCCTGCGCAACCCGCACGACGCGGCGGCGCTCGTTGGCGCGGAGACCATCCTCTGCACCTGCGGCGACAGCGTGCCTTCGCTCGGCGCGGCGGTCGCGGCGCTGCTGGGCGATTATGTGCCGACGGGCACGCTGCCCTTGGCGCTGGTGCCCGCATGAGCGTCGTGACTGGTCTGGAGGCGCTGCGCGCGCGCGGCTTCGACGCGCTCGAAGGGCGGCGAATCGGTCTGCTGACCAACCCCAGCGCCGTCACGCGCGAACTCGCCAGCGCCTATGACGTGCTGCGCCGCGCGCCCCAGATCGACCTGCGCGCGCTCTTCAGTCCCGAACATGGCTTCGCCGCCGCAGCCCGCGACGGCGCGCATGTCGCCTCCAGCATCGACCCGCGCACAGGCGTGCCGATCCACAGCCTGTACGGCGCGACGATGCGCCCGAAACACGACATGCTGGCGGGGCTGGACGCGGTGGTCTGCGACATCCAGGACATTGGCGTGCGTTACTACACCTACGCCTGGACGATCAGCTATCTGCTCCAGGCGGCGGGCGAGGCAGGCGTGGAAGTCGTGCTGCTCGACCGCCCCAACCCGCTCGGCGCTGCGGTCGATGGCGCGCCTGTGCAGCCCGATTACCTGTCGATTGTCGGCGGCGCGCCCATCCCCGTGCAGCACGGGCTGACGCTCGGCGAGCTGATGCGCCTGTACAACGCGCGCTGGAACCCGACGCCCGCCGCGCTGCTGGTGATCGAATGCGAAGGCTACCCGCGCGGCATGACCTGGGAGGAGACCGGGCTGCCGTTCGTGCCGCCGTCGCCCGCCATGCCGCACCTGAGCACGGCGCGGCATTACCCCGGCGCGTGCCTGGTCGAAGGGGCGAACGTCTCGGAGGGGCGCGGCACAGCGCTGCCGTTCGAGATCTGCGGCGCGCCCTACATCGACGGCGACGCGCTGGCAGAGCGCCTGAACGCGCTGGCGCTGCCGGGCGTGCGCTACCGACCGCACGTCTTCACGCCGACGGCGAGCAAGTACGCGGGTGAAGTCTGCGCGGGCGTGCAGGCGCATATCACGGATGCCTCATACCGTCCGCTGCTGGCGTGGGTCGCCGTCATCCGCGAAGTGCGCCGCCTCTATCCCGCCGATTTCGCGTGGCTGCCGCCGTATGCCGGATCGCAGCACCCACCGTTCGATCTCCTCGCAGGCGGCGCGACTCTGCGCGAGCAGATCGAGGCGGGTGTGCCGCTGGCGGACATCGCAGCGGAATGGGACGCGGCGGCGCAGGAGTGGCGCAGGACGCGAGAGGAGGGGGTGTTGTATGCGTAGTCATCATGCCGCGACGCATGGGGTTCAAAACCCCATGCTGGCATTTTTCTGGAAGCCCGTAAACGGGCTGACATTAATACATTTCAACCCGTTTACGGGCTTTCTCTGGATTGTAACAGCCCCTGGTTTTGAACCAGGGGCGTCGCGGGAGGACTTGTAGGTATGAACACCGCCCGTCTCGACACAATCATCAATTCCTATCTCGGCAAGACCTTCCCCGCCTGCACGATCTGCGTTGACCATCGCGGGATCGTCGTCTATGAGGGCGCGTGGGGGTGGATCGACCCCGATGCACGGACGATGCCCGTCACCAGCGAGACGCTTTTCGATCTGGCGTCGGTGACGAAACTCTTCACGGCGACGACGTTTCTGTCGTTGGTCGGCGAGGGCAAAGTGCGCATCGACGACCCGCTCGTCAGCGTCGTGCCGCAGTTCGGCGCGGTCGCGCCGCGCCCCATCGAAGGCGGGCAGGACCCGCACAGCAAACAGCGCCTGCCGACGCCGCCCGACCTTGAGGGGCTGACAGTCGATCCGGCGCGCGTGACCTTCCGCCACCTGCTCACGCATACCAGCGGCTTGCCGCCCTGGCGCGATGTCTACAACGCGGCGGGCGATGCACCCCTGCCACCCGACCAGCCGATGACTCCGGAAGCGCGGGCGTGGCGCTGGCGGCGCGGGCTGGCGGCGATCAACACCTATCCCTTCGTCGCGCCGCCCGATGGCGTGGTGCGCTACAGCGACATCGGGCTGATGCTGCTCGGCGAGGCGATTGCGCGCTTGGACGGAGGCGACCTGGAAGCGGCGATCCGCAGGCGCGTCCTCAACAGACTTGGCGGGGACATAGGGCATCACGCCCTTTTCAATCCCATCCGCGATGGTGGGAGGGCGCGCGCACAGATCGCCCCGACGGAGGACGACCCAACCTGGCGCAAACGGCGCGCCTGGGGCGAAGTCCACGACGAGAACTGCTGCGGCTTGGGCGGCGTGACGGGTCATGCCGGGCTGTTCGGGACGGCGCGCGCGGTCGCTGCGCTGGGCAGCCAATGGCTGCGCGATCCCTCGGCGTTCGGCATCCCGCCGGAGATCGCGCAAGAGGCGACGACGCTCCAGGTCGAAAGCGACGGCACGCGGCGCGGGCTGGGCTTCGCGCTCAGGGCAGCGACCGACTCGATGGCGGGCGAGAAGATGAGTATGCGCGCCTATGGGCATTCCGGCTTCACAGGCACGACGCTCTGGATCGACCCCGACGCACAGGTCGTGATCGCCCTGCTGACCAACAGCGTCTACTACGGGCGGCACAGTGCGGCGTACGACAGCACGCACGACTTCCGCCGCGCCGTGCATGATGCGGTGATGGAGGGTTTATGATGCGAGTCATTGGCTTAATCTCCGGTACGTCTGCCGACGGTATCGACGCGGCGCTGTGCGAGATCGACGGCGCAGCGCCGCACCTTCACGCCCGCATCCTCCAAGCGCAGACCATCCCCTACGCGCCCGACCTGCGCGAGCGCGTGCTCGCCGCCATGCGCCCCGGTGGAGCCGACGCGCGGACGCTGTGCATACTCAACGCCGAAGTCGGCGACGCGTTCGCGGCGGCGGCGCTATCTGTGGGGACTCCATTCATGGCGTCCGGCACGGAGGAAACGGATGCCATCAATGGCGTCCCTACCGTCGATCTCATCGCGTCGCATGGGCAGACGCTCTGGCATGAGATCGACCCGAACGGGCGCGCGGTCGCCACGCTGCAAATTGGCGAGGGGAGCATCATCGCCGAACGCACGGCGGTCACCACGATCCACAACTTCCGCGCGCGCGATGTCGCCTCCGGCGGGCAGGGTGCGCCACTGGTGAGTTATCTCGATTGGCTTTTGCTGCGCCACCCGACGGAATGGCGCGCTGTGCAGAACATCGGCGGCATCGGCAACGTCACGTTTCTGCCTCCGCTCGCGCAGCCTGACGCGCAGATGATCGCCTTCGACACCGGACCCGGCAACGCCCTGCTCGATACGCTGATGACGATCATGACGGATGGGCAGCAGACGTATGACGCGGGCGGCAAATTGGCGGCGCAGGGGCGTGTCGATGCTGCGTGGCTCGCTGCGCTGCTGGCGCATCCTTACTACGCGGAACGTCCGCCGAAATCGACCGGGCGCGAGCTGTTCGGATCGGACTATGCAGCGCGGCTGCTGGACGAGGGGCGCGCGCGCGGCTTGAGCGATGCGGACATCCTGGCGAGCGTGACCGCGCTGACCGCCGCCAGCATCGCGCACGCCTACCGCGACTTCGCGCCCGCGCCGATTGCCGAATGCATCATCGGCGGCGGCGGGCGGCTCAACCACACGCTGGTTGCCATGCTGCGCGAGCGGCTGGGCGAGACGCGCGTCTCGTCGAGCGATGAACATGGCATCGACGGCGATTTCAAAGAAGCGCTGCTGTTCGCCCTGCTCGCCTACGAGACATGGCACAACCGCGTCGGCTGCCTGCCGGAGCAGACGGGCGCGCGTCATGCCTCGGTACTGGGGCAGATCACGCCCGGCGCGAACTACCGCGATCTCATCGCGCGGACGTGGAGCGCAGCGAGATGAGTCGCCTCTACATGGGCATCGACGGCGGCGGCAGCAACCTGCGCGTCGCCATCGTCGATGAGGCGCTCAATGTCCTGGCGCACGCGCAGCGCGAGACCGCCAACCCCAGCACCATCGGGCGCGAGGAAGCCGCCGCGCGCATCCAGAGCGCCATGCGCGACGTGATGTCAGCGGTCGAGCAGCCTGTCGAAGGCGTAGGCATCGGCGTGGCGGGCGCGTCCGCCGTTTACGCCGAGGAGTGGCTGCGGGCGACCGTCGGCGCGGCGCTGCCGGGCGTCCCGGTCGCCGCCAGCATGGACAACGAGATCGCGCTGGTTGGCGCGCACGGCGCGCGGCGCGGCGTGATGGTGCTGGCGGGCACGGGCAGCGTCGCCTTCGCCGTCAACGCGCATGGCGAGTGGGCGCAGGCGGGCGGATGGGGCTATCTGTTAGGCGACGAGGGAAGCGGCTGCTGGCTGGCGCTGGAAGGGCTGCGCGCGCTCATCCGCCACAGCGATGGCGGTGACCCGACCGCCGCGCCTCTGGCAGCGCGCATCCAGCAGGCATTCGGCTTCGCGCGTCCGGTCGATGCCGTCCCCTGGCTGTATCGCCAGCCGCCGCCCATCCGCGAAGTTGCCCAGCGCGCCGAGGTCGTACTGCGCGCGGCGGATGAAGGCGACGCGACCGCGCAGGACATCGTGAGGCGTGGTGCGACGGCGCTGGCGTGGATCGCGCGGGCGGCGGCGGCGCGGGTGGAAGCGGAGTTCGCCATCCGTTTCTGCGGCGGGCTGCTCACGTCCGAGAACGCCCTCAGCCGTGCACTCTGCGATGAGCTTGGGCTTGAGTCCATCCCTTATCCGCTCTACGAACCGGTCATCGGGGCGGCGCTGCTGGCAAAGCTGATAGTGGAATCATGAACCTCACTCTCGGTTTAGCCCTCACCCTAAATCCCTCTCCCGAACGGCGAGTACGCCTGGGAGAGGGACTTCCAGACGACTCTTCTGGCTCCCCTCTCCTAGCGGTACTCCGCGATCGGGAGAGGGGCTGGGGGTGAGGGCTAAACGTAACGAAGGATTCTCAATGCTGACCGAAGACCAAAACCCCAACAGCGCACAGATCGACCGCCTGGATACGCTGGCGATGGTGCAGGTCATGAACGCCGAAGATCAGCTTGTGGCGGCGGCGGTCGCCCGCGCGCTGCCCGCCATTGCCCAGGCGATTGACGCGATTGTGGCACGATTGCAGCGCGGCGGACGGCTGTTCTACAGCGGGGCGGGGACAAGCGGACGCCTGGGTGTACTCGATGCCTCGGAATGCCCGCCGACCTATGGCACGCCGCCCGACCTCGTTCAGGGTATCATCGCGGGCGGCGACCACGCCCTCCGCCACTCTGTCGAAGGGGTCGAGGATGACGCGGAAGCGGGTGCAGCCGACCTGCGCGAGCGCAAGCTGCACGGCGACGACTCGGTCATCGGAATCGCGGCGAGCGGGCGCACGCCGTATGTGCTGGGGGCGCTGGCGTATGCGCGCGGTGTCGGCGCGCTCACCATCGGCATCGCCAACAATGCGCCCTCCGCCCTGCTCGACGCCGCCGACATCGCCATCCCGCTCGTGACGGGCGCGGAGGTCATCACCGGCAGCACGCGCATGAAGGCGGGCACGGCGCAAAAGCTCGCGCTGAACATGATCAGCACCGGCACCATGATCAGGCTGGGCAAGGTCTATGGCAATCTGATGGTCGATGTGCAGGTGAAGAACGAAAAGCTGCTCCAGCGCGCGCGGCGCATAGTCGCCCAGGTTAGCGCGGTGGATGAAGGAGCGGCAGCGGCGCTGCTGCAAAGCGCGGACAATGAGGTCAAGACCGCCATTGTCATGGCGCGGCGCGGCGTCCCGGCTGATGTGGCGCGCGCGCTGCTGGCGGATGCGGGCGGCATCCTGCGACAGGTAATCGACGAATAGGCTCATGACACGAGGAGTACACTCATGCCCGACATGCTGGTCAAGCTCTACACACTGCCCCCGCTCGAACCGGACATCGCGGCGATGACCGCGCAGGGGATCACGCTTCGCCGGGGTCTTGCGCCGGAAAAGCACCTCGTGATCGCATGGGCGAAGGAGCACTTCAGCGAGTACTGGGAGAGCGAATGTGATGTCGCCTTCAGCCGCCAACCGCCCAGCATCTGGATTGCCACGTGCGATGGGGCGCTGGTCGGCTTCGGATGCTACGACACGACCGCGCTGGGCTTCTTCGGTCCGACAGGCGTCGCAGAATCGATGCGCGGGCGCGGGGTGGGAAAAGCGCTGCTGCTCGCCTGCCTGCACGCCATGCGCGATATTGGCTATGGCTACGCGATCATCGGCAGCGCGGGTCCCGTCGATTTTTACCAGCGTGCCGTCGGCGCACAGGTGATCGAAGACTCGATCCCCGGCGTCTATGCCGGGATGCTGCGCCGCAAAGACGACGGGGAAGTACTGCCCGGACTCAGCGGCGCAGGTTGACAATCGTGATGCCGGCGACGATGACGACGCTGCCGACGATCTCCAGAATTCCGGGCGCTTCGCCAAACATGAAGTAAGCGATCACGACCGACAGGACGACGCCAAGCTGCCCCATCACCGCCGTGATGGTGGCGGGGACGCGGCGCAGCACATAATTGTAGGCGAAGTGCCCAAACAACTGCGCCAGCAGCACCAGCAGCAGCATGTAAACATATGCCGATGCGCTGTAGCCCGTCAGCGGGACGCGCTCGACCACCACAATGGCGACCGTGATGACCGCCGCGATCACGAACATCAGCCACAGGAACGGCACCAGCGGCATCCGATTGCGCGCGTCGCGCCCCAGCAGGCTGTATGCCGCACCCGCCAGCGCCGACCCCAAAGACAGCAGCACACCCAGCACGGGGTTGCTGCCCAGCGAAAGATCGGTCGCGCTCACCAGGGCGATCAGGATGCTTCCCGCGATGCTGACCCACAAGCCGAACCAGACTTGTCTGCCAAGCATTGTATGGAGGGCAAAGCGTTCGACCAGCGCGATCCAGATCGGTGTCGTGCCGCCCAGTACGGTGCTGACCAATACCGTCGTGAACTCCAGCGATCCGAAGCCCCACAGCAGATGGGCAGCGAACCAGAAGGCGGTGATCGCCGCAAAGACCAGATCGCGTTTGCGCAAATGGTGGAGCGCATCCCGATACTGTGCCAGCACCCAGGGCGTGAGCACGAGCACGCCGACGACCTGACGAAACGCGATGATGTAGGAAGTCGGCACCCCCTCGCCTTGTGCCAGCCGCCCCAGAATGCCCGCCCAGGAGCCTGCCAAAGCGCCCAGAAACATGATGCCCACATACTGCCACTCCACCGCGCGTCGTGGCGCAGCGATTACGCCTTGCTCCAAGGTGCTGACTCCAGTCGATTGTCGTTTAGATTCGGGCGGATGTCCGCTCAGACATAACGCTCACGGATAGCGGCGCTGGCGTAATCCAGGATCGAGACGACGATGGCAATCGCCAACACCGCGACGCCCGCATCCCGGTAGCGCAGCAGGTTGATCTGCTGCTGAAGCAGGAAGCCGATGCCACCGCCGCCCACGAAACCGATGATCGTAGACATGCGAACGTTGATGTCCCAGCGATACATCGTAAAGGCAATATACGATGGAATGATTTGCGGCACAACTGCGTAGACAATCGTCTGCAAGCGGTTCGCGCCAGTGCTTTGCAGCGCCTCGATGGGACCGCTGTCAATCGTCTCGATCTGCTCCGAATAGAGCTTGCCAAGCGACGCAATCGAGTGCAGCGTCAGCGCCAGCACCCCGGCAAACGGACCAATGCCGACCCAGATTACGAACACCAAGCCCATGATCAGCGGCTCGATAGAGCGCAGCGCGTTGAGCAGCGTACGGGTGATCGAATAGAGAACACCGCCGATGCCGAAGTTGGCGCGCGTGCCTTGCAGCCCTCCCATGATCCCCGCCACGACCGCGCCGATCAGCATCGCCTTTGCCACGTAAGCATAGACCTCGACCCCGGCGAACGAGACGATCACCTCGCGCCCAGGCAGCACACCTTCGACCATCGCCCGCGACACATCCATGAGCACGAACGTCGCTGAGAACCCGATTGCCCCGCCAATCCATGATAAGGCGGTCAGCACCACGCGCTGCGACCCGGTTGGGTGAAGACCTACCCCAGTGAATTGGCTGTACAACTGGGGCAGCAGCGGCGACGACAGCGATGCCACCACAGCCGGCACCAGTAAGCCCATCCACGCCGCCGACATGCCAATGCTCGCCACCATACCCAGCAGGATTGCGCCACCGAGCACGCCGAGCACCGCGCCCAGGATGTGGCTGACGCTCACGCTGATCTGCCGCAGGAGCGGCGTCGTCAGCATCCCTCCGATCGATGCTGCCGCGACTGCCCCGACGATGCCGCACAGCGGGACCAGCACAAGCTGGATGATCTCGCCCAACGAGCCGATGAAGCGTGTGATGTCGCCGACAATACCATCCCCGCCCAGGCGGTCAATCGCCAGCGCCAAGCCCGCGACGAACGCGATGACGATGACCCCTGCCACAGAGACCACCAGCGTCATCGCGATGGACCGCAGCGGGGTGCGCGGCGCGATCTGCGGCGCACTCCCCAGGCGGCTTGTCGAAGCGACGGCACCAAACACCACGATCATGCCAGCGGCGGGCGCGGCGATGCCGCCGCTGCTGAGATTAAGGACGAAACTGCCTAACGCGCCCAAGAGAGTCGCACCAAAGAAATACCCGACGGGCAGCAGCGTGAAGCCGACCAGCAGGTTGCCCAGCGGGATGCGCACGGAACGCATCAGGTTGTGCGCGGCGAGGAAGCTCAGAATCGCCGACGGCAGAATCGAGATGGTCGTCGCGATCAACGCCAGGAAGATCGTCTCGATCATTCGCTCCATGACCACGCCGGTCGTTTCACTGAAGTGCGGCGCGCCGTTCGGGAAACGTCCCTGCGCTTCTATCGTGTGCGTTTCGCCGCTCGTGCCGCGAATGCGCGGGACTTCGATCTGCACGCTGAATGTGCCATCGGGCTTGGTGACGAAATTATCCGCTTCGACGCCGACGACCTGCCGAATTCGGCGCTCGCCATCCGTCGCGATCCAGTTGATGCGTGCGAGGGCGTTGGGTGGGAAGTTATAGCCGCGTACCGTCACCAGGTCGCTGCTGTCCCCGCAGGCAGGCTCGACCGCGATGTAGGGCGCGCTCGTGTTCGGCTGTGTGGCAGGCGCGCTGAAGTCGTCCGTGCACGTCACGAGAAACGACGTCGTCGTGTTCTGAATCGTGTAGTCCTGCGTAAAGACGTTCGGCGAAAGCAGCTCTTGCAGCGCGTTGGTCACATTTTCCTGGCGCTGCGGCTGCTGGGTGACTGTGAAGTCGATGTCCGTCACCGTCCAGCCATAGGCAAAGATGACCAGCACGACGGCGGCAGCCAACACGAAGAACAGCCGATTGAGCGCGCGCCGGGAAGGCGAAGGATCAGTGGTTTGGGTCATGGCAAACTTCTTTCCCTAACTGATTTCGACTTCGACAGCATCTTCTCCGTAGATTTGCTTGAAGCGGTCATTGTCGATCTCGCCGGGCAGTCCGTCGAATTCGAGCACGCCGTCCTTGAGCGCGATCACGCGGTCGGCATAGGCACGCGCCAGGCTGAGGAAGTGCAGGCTGCACAAGACGGTCAGCCCGTCTTCCTTGTTCAGCAGTTGCAGATACTTCATCACGGAGTGGGAGGTTGCCGGGTCGAGGCTGGCGACGGGTTCATCAGCGAGGATCATCTCCGGTTCCTGCATCAGCGTACGCGCAATGCCGACGCGCTGCTGCTGCCCGCCGCTGAGAGAGCTGGCGCGGATGTAGGCTTTTTCGGCGATGCCGACACGTTCCAGAGCGGCAAGCGCGCGGTCTTGTTCACTTTTAGGAAAGTAGTTGACGAGGCTGTATAACGGGTTGAGATAGCCCAGGCGTCCTGCAAGGACATTCGTCATCACGCTGGAGCGTTTGACGAGGTTGAACTGCTGAAAGATCATCCCGATGCGGCGGCGTATCTGCCGCAGTTCGTCATCGCTCACCGCCGTGATGTCCATGCCGTTCCAAAGGATGCGCCCTGCCGTCGGGTCGATCAGGCGGTTGATGCAGCGCAGCAAAGTCGATTTACCAGAGCCGCTCAAGCCAATGATCGAGACAAACTGACCATCAGGGATTTCCAGATTGATATTTTTGAGGGCAACAAACCCATTTTCGTATATTTTGGTCAGGTTCTGGATGATGAGCATCATGCCTCTTCGTCGCTGTCAGAGGACTGGGCAGGGCAATACCCCCTGCCCAGTTGGGTACTGAACGAACTAACCGCCGAAGATGTCGCTTTCGGTCAGACCGAGGATTTCGAACTGAAGGCGAACGGGGTCATAGCCTTCGTTCTCAATCGGCGCGAGACCGCTCCAACCGTAGAAGTCTTCGCTGCCGATCGACTGCCCCCACGCCTCGGTCTCCGCGAAGGCATACAACGCATCCATGATCTGCGCCTTCAGTTCTTCCGAGAATTCCGGACCAAAGCTCAGGGTGTCGTTCGGGATGGGCGCGCTCAGGCGCAGGATTCGCACCTGGTCGATGACATCAGGCGCGGTCTCGCGAATGTTGGCGCGCGCATCGAGGATGCGGATGTCGCCGACGAACAGATTGCCATCTTCGGCAAGGCGCGACTCATCGACCGTCAGGTCATAGGGTTCCGCGGGGTCACCAACGCGCCAGGCTGCACCGGGGACGAGCGGTGGGCTAAAGAACGTCGTGCCAAACTCCACTTCGCCGCTGTACACTGCCTGGACGACCTGGTTATGACCACCCGCCTCGACACGCTCACCCGGTTCGATGCCCGCTGCTTGCAGTTCGACCGACGGGACAATGAAGCCGGAGGTTGAACCGGCATCGGGGTACGCCCAGCTCCGCCCGGCGAGATCACCATAGGTATAGATGTCACTGTCACGGCGAACGATGTACGCAGCCCAGTAGACGTTCCAACCGCGACGCACCGCAGCCGCCTCGACCTGCACACCGCAGCGGTTGTTGGCGATGACGTAGCCAGCGGCGGGGATGAAGCCCATAGAGCTGGCGGGAGCAGCGCACATCGCTTCGACCGTCGCCGCGTACGACGTGGGGACAAAGACCTCAAAGTTCAATCCCGTCGCTTCCGCCAGCGCCGCTGCCATGACTTCACCACCGGTCGTGATGGTCTGAGCTTCGACCGAGGGGACAAAATAGACCTGAATCGGATTAGACTCGCTGCCCAATTCACCTTCCTGGGCGACAGCAAAGCCAACCGTCATCAGCGCAGCGGCGATGACGAGCAGCAAAAGTGTGAGTCGATTACCCATGTGAACCTCCTAGTGAGGAAATGAGGCGCATCGCAAAGTTGCGGATGCTGATGGAGGATGAAGATAGCTCGTTTTGTTAAGACTTGCACAAACTCTCTGTGACGTTGGAAATTTGCGACGCATCGCTTATGATCTGGCTTATGGTCATTGCGCTGAATTCAGGCTGGAGCGACGGTTTCGCTGACGATTTACGATCTGAAAGCGAAACTGCTGCCCTGCAACGGAAACCCGTCGATGAGTCACTTCTGGGATACACTGCCGACACACCGCCTGCTGGTCGATGGTTCGCTCTGGTCAGCGCGGCTGCACAGCCTGCGCGAGGACATGGCGCGGGTCGAAAACTATGTCGATCTCTATCATATTGACGTGACCGATGCGCATTTCGCGCCGGGGCTGCTCTTTTTCCCCGACCTGGTCGCCGCGCTGCGCCCGTTCACGCCCAAGCCCATCCATGTTCACCTGATGGTCGAAAATCCGCTGACGCTGATCGACGATTTCGCGGCAGCGGGCGCGAACCTGATCACCCTTCACGCGGAAAACGGTGCGCATATCGCGCCCTGTTTCGAACGGCTGCGCGCCCTGGGTGTCCACGCCGGGTTGGCGATACAGTTGGAAACGCCCCTGGATGCCGTCCTGCCCTGGCTGGATGACATCATCCTCGTCACGCTGATGGGGACGAAGCTGGGGATCAAAGGGATCGATCTCGATCCTTCCCAGTTAGGACGCATCACGACGATGCGCGAAATGCTGACCGCGCGCGCGCTGACTGACCGCATCAAGATCGCCAACGACGGCGGCAATCGCCGGCACACCATCCCGGCGATGCGCGCTGCGGGGGTCGATGCGGTCGTGCCTGGATCGTTGATCTTTGGCAGCAGCGACCTGAATGAGACGTTCAATTGGCTGCACGGCTTGTGATCTAGAACAAACCAGAAAGCGAAGGAATAGTGGTATGCCGCTTGTCCCTGTACACGAACTGACGCGCCCCGCCCTCGAACAGGGCTATGCGGTCGGCTATTTCGAAAGCTGGAACTTCGAGTCGCTGCTCGGCGTGATCGACGCGGCGGAAGCGGCGCAGTCTCCAGTCATCATCGGCTTCAATGGCGAATTCATGAGCGGCGAACACCGCGTTGCTCCGGAGCGGCTGGCGTGGTATGGCGCGTTAGGGCGTGCGGCGGCGGAGAGCGCGGCAATCCCCTGCGCATTGATCTTCAACGAGTGCCCGCACGACGAATGGGTGCGCCGCGCGGTGACGGCAGGCTTCAACATCGTCATGCCCGTGCCCGACGAGGGAGAGCCGCCGGCGAATTATGCCCGCCGCACCGCCGCCATCACCGCCTATGCCCATGAGCACGCGGTCGCCGTCGAAGCCGAACTCGGCACACTGCCCTTCGGCGCGGATATTCCGGGCGATGTGACCGACCCGCAGTCTGCGGCGGAATTCGTCGCGCAGACGGGCATTGACCTGCTCGCCATCAGCGCGGGCAATGTGCATGTGCTACTGGAGGGGCGACGCTCACTGGACCTGACGCGCATCGCGGAGCTGCGCGAGGCAGTCCCTGTGCCGCTCGTCCTGCATGGCGGCACAGGAATCGACGACGACTCGCTGCGGGAAGCGATCCGCCTGGGCGTCGCCAAAGTCAACTTCGGCACGGTCATGAAGCAAACGTACCTGCTGGCAGTTCACATGGCGCTGCACAACCGTGAGCCAAATCCGCATGAGTTGTTGGGGATGGGTGGGCAGTCCGATATTATGGTTGCCGGGCGTCTGGCGGTGCGTGATGTGGTGCTGGACAAAATGCGGATTCTGGGCAGCATGGGGCAGGCGAAAACATGACGGACACGAGTCACAACAACGGCTTCACGGTCGGCAGCACGGGCATCCTCGTCGCCGACCTGTTCTGCGGTCCGCTCGACCGCCTGCCGCATGAGGGCGAACTGCTCGCCATCGACGCGCTGCCCGTCACGGTCGGCGGCTGCGCGGCGAACGTCGCCATCAGCCTGGCGCGGCAGGGCATTCATGCCGAGGTCGTCGGCAGCATCGGCAGGGATTGGGCGGGCGAAGTCGTCGTCTCCCTGCTGGAAAAGGGCGGTGTGAGCTGCGACCGCATTGCCTATCATGACTCCCTACCGACTTCGCAGACGGTGGTGCTGCTCGTCAAAGGACAGGATCGCCGTTTCCTGCATTTGTTCGGCGCGAACGCGGCGCTGACCGTCGCACATATGGATCGCGACTGGCTGCGGACGCTCGACATCTTTTATCTCGGCGGCTTATACGTGCTGCCGGGGATCGAGATGGACGCCTTCGCGGATATGCTGCGCTTCTGCCGCGAACAGGGTGTGACGACCGTCGTAGACGTGATCACTCCGCAGAGCGTGAGCGACTTCAGCGGCTTGCGCAAGATTTTGCCGCATGTCGATTACTTCATTCCGAATGAGGACGAGGCGGCGCGCATGACCGGGCACAGCGGCGTCCGCGAGCAGATCGCCGCGCTCCAAGCGTGGGGCGCGCGCACGCTGGTCATCACGCAGGGGAGCAAGGGGCTGACGGCAGCGCAGGGCGAACAGGTCTGGCGCGCCCGGCCCTTCCCGGTCGACGCGGTCGATCCGTCCGGTGGCGGCGATGCGTTCGCCGCGGGGCTGCTCTATGGCATTGGCAGTGGGTGGGCGCTGCCGGAGATGCTGCGCTACGCCAGCGTCCTGGGCGCATCGGCGACGCTGGCGGTCGGGACGACGACCAGCGTCTTCACCCGCGCGCAGGCGGAGGCGTATCTGGCGGAGCATGGGTTTGAGTTGGAGGAGGTGTGACAATCTGATATTGTTCGTTGCGGTGAAAGGACAACTTGTTACGGACGCAGCGGGAATTGGGCTATTAGGTGTATTGATTGGCGGTATCCTAACGATCTTAAGCGCATATCTGACCACTAGATTGAGTGTAGATGCGTAGAGACGCAAAAATCGCCAAGACTATTTGTCATCAAGAATGGATAAACTGACGCAATGTATTGCCGACTATGAAGTATGGTTGGCTAAACACCCTGGTTATCCAACCACGGGAGAGCTGAATGCGGCAGATAGCCAGGAGCACGCGCGTATCATTGGTGAAGCCATCGCGATTTGCCTATCAGTTGGCGACTTGTCGGAAGAAGGTGACCTTGAACTAAAGCATGAAAAAGATGAGTCCATTGAGAAGTGGCGTCAACTACCAGACTTGACGAACAAGTCTAAAACTGTGCATAGAATCCACCGTTTGTCAGTAATTGCAAACGAACGTCTAATCAGGAATTTTGTTGTGGATGAGCGGTCAGCCGCAGGTGGCAAGAAGGAAATGCAAATGTGGGGACATTTCCACGAGCGAAACCGAACCGCTCTTAACCATGCAGCAAAACGACTAGCCCAATTAATCAACGACACCCAGAGGGGCATAGATTATGGTGAACGCTAAGGCTCAACCGAGGTAATTGGGCTGGTGTCTTGTCGACAGCCTAGCTCTTTTTCCCTTTGCCCGTACCCAACTTCTTCTTCTCCGCGCGTTCGAGCTTCTTGATGCTCTCGACCGTCGGCAGATCTTCCGGCATCGTGCCACCAAGCTCAGAAATTGCGCGTCGGACAATCACACCCGCTTGATAATGCACCTGATTCGCTTCCTCTTTGCCCTGCACCTGATCGCGCCGCAGCTTTTCTTCCGCCTGCGTACTGCGGAAAAGGTTCGCAGCAAGCTCTGTTGTACCCATATGATCAAGGACGATACAGTGTCTAATGCAGTTGAAATGCTGAAGAGTCGCCATGCGACGCCGACCGTTAAAACGGGTCGGCTATCGAACATCAAGCACGCTCAAGGTGCTGTGGGAAACCTCCGTTGCCTAGAGCGCCTTCAGTGCGCCTGAATCCACATAGCCGACGCGCATTAGCCGTTGGCGTTGCATACCCGAAACGAACATATAGAGGTTCAACCGACTTCGCTACATGAACCATTTTGATGGCGTCGGTAAAATGGTTTCGGGATTCGGAAATGGATTTCGTCCGCAAATTGCCTCGTTAACTAGGCACCTTGTTGCCGGATGCTTGAGCATCCGGCGCTTTGGCGCACCTACCCCCCGGCCACCTCCCGCATTGCCGCCGCAATCCGCTTCCGATCCGGGCGATAGAGGTTCTCCAGGATGGGCGTGAAAGGCACGGGCACATCTGCCGACGCCACGCGCATGACGGGCGCGCACAGGCTGTCCGCGAAGCGTTCCACGATGCCCGCCGCCAGCTCCGCGCCGACGCCGCCTGTCTTGGGTCCCTCCTCGACGATCATCACCCGCCCGGTCTTGCGCACCGACTCGCCAATCGTCGCCCAGTCGATGGGTGCCAGGCTTCGCACGTCGATCACCTCCGCACTCACGCCCGCCTCTGCCGCGATGGACGCCGCCGCCATCGACTCGTGCAGCATCAGCAGCCACGCCAGCACCGTCACGTCATCGCCTTCGCGCCGCACGGCGGCGGTGCCGATGGGGACGACATAATCGCCATCGGGCACTTCGCTGCTGGCATCGGTCGTGCCTGTCTCGGCGCGCGTGCCCTTCGAGCCATAGAGCAGCTTGTGCTCGAACATCAGCACCGGGTCATCATCGCGCAGCGCCGCCTTGAGCAGCCCTTTGGCGTCATAGGCGTTCGACGGCGCGACGACCTTCAGACCGGGGATGCCGATGAAGAAACGCTCCATGTTCTGCGCGTGCTGCGAACCGCGCCCGGTCGCCCCGACCGGCGCGCGGAAGACGACCGGCACCTTGATCGTCCCGCCGGACATGTAGCGCAGTTTGGCGGCGTTGTTGGCGATCTGATCCATCGCCAGATACAGGAAATCGCTGTACTGCACGTCGGCAATCGGGCGCATGCCCATCATCGCCGCGCCAACCGCCGCGCCGAAGAAGCCGAGTTCCGAGATCGGCGTGTCGAGGATGCGCGCGCGGAACTTCTCTTCAAGTCCGAGCGTGACGGTGAACGCGCCGCCAAAGCCGCCCGGCACGCCGATGTCCTCGCCGATGCAGAAGATGCTTTCGTCGCGCGCCATCTCTTCGACGATGCCATCGCGCAGCGCCTCGACAATGCTCTGATGCTTCGTACTGCCACCGCCGCCTGTACCTGTGCTGGGGGCTAAGGTCGTCGCAAACACATCGGTCGTCAGGTCATCCGGCGTCGGCTCCGGCGCGGCGCGCGCTACGGCGATAGACGCTTCGATCACGCCCGCCACCCGCGCGTCAATCGCGTCGAGTTCGTCCTCGCCCGCCACTTCCGTGCGGACGATGTCCTGGCGCAGCAGCGCGATGGGGTCGCGCCGGAACCAGAACGTCTGCTCGTCCTTATCCTGGTAGTGCGCCGGGTCGCGCCGCGAATGCCCGACCCGCCGATACGTCAGCAGTTCGAGCAGCACGGGACCCTGCCCCTGACGGCACTCCTCCGCCGCGCGCCGCACCGCCTCGTAGACCTTGATCACATTGTTGCCATCGACGGTTTCGCCGCGTATGCCATACGACTCGGCGCGCTGCGAGATACGCGGCACGCGCGTCGTCTTCGAGACGGCGGTCGATGCGCCATACAGGTTGTTCTCGCAGATGAAGATGACGGGCAGCGACCAGATCGCCGCCAGATTGACGCCTTCATGGAACGCACCCTCGTTGCTCGCGCCCTCGCCGAAGAAGCAGGCGACCACCTGCTGCGCCTCCTGCATCCGGAACGCCAGCCCCATCCCCGTCGCCAGCGGGATGCCGCCGCCGACGATGGCGATGGCAGGAACCATGCCCTTCGCCATATTGCCGATGTGCATCGAGCCGCCCTTGCCCTTGCAGCAACCATCCGCTTTGCCAAACAGCTCCAGCATGATCTCTTCGGGCGTCAGACCTTTCGCCAGCGCGTGCGAATGCGGGCGATGGGTCGAGGTGATGTAGTCGTCGGCGTTGAGCGCCGCGCACACGCCGACCGCCGTCGCCTCCTGCCCCTGGCTCTGGTGGATCGTGCCGGGCATCGTGCCTTCCAGGAACAGCAGCTTGACGCGATCCTCGAACTGGCGGCAGGTCACCATCTTCTCGTAGAGATAGAGCAGGAAATCGCGCGAATAGGGATGTTCATCGACCAGGATGCGGTTGCTCAGGCTGACTTTCGCCTGTGCTGGGCGCGGCGGCGCGGGCGCAGGCGCGGGCGGCGCGGGATGGGCGATGACGGGCGCAGGCGGCGCGGTCGCAGCGGGCACGGAAACTGCGGGCGCTGCGCTGGCGGCTTCACCCTCGATGCTGGCGATCACCTGCCCGACCGCGACCAGGTCGTCGGCATTGGCATGGATCGCCATCAGCGTTCCGGCGGCGACGGCTTCGATCTCCATCGTCGCCTTATCCGTTTCGATTTCGAGCAGCGGCTCGCCGAGCCTCACAGCGCTGCCGACCGCGACCAGCCAACGCACAATCCTGATTTCGTCGGCGGTGGTCGCCAGGTCAGGCATCCTGATCTGAATTTCTGACATTTCGTAGCCTTTCTGGAATCTTCGAAGGGCGATTGGCAGAGCAACTTTGGAACTTCGACCTACCCTAGTATGATCGGCGATGAATTTCACTTGGTTCTCTTGTACAGATGGACTCATTGATTAGCCGGGTTCAAACGGTGCTTTCAGTTCCACGCCGTAGCGGACACGATCTCCACGCATAATGGCTTTGCTGAAGACGACTGGTTTGTTGCTCGTGGAGTATGCGACGTTCTCTATTAAGAGAACCGGCGCATTTTTCTCAATCTCGAGTATATGAGCCTCAAACTCGTTCGCAACCGTCGGCTCAAAGAATTGTCTGCTGAGGACGAGTTTCACCTTGTATCGATCTCGGAGCAGCCGATAGAGCGAGTTGCTGGCAACCTCTTCTGCTGTCAATTCAGGGCAAATCTCTGCAGGAATAAAGACCGTCTCCACGACAAGTGGCTCATCGTCGGCAAGCCGAAGCCGACGAAGCTTGTACACTTCTGCGGTAGCAGAGAGGGCGAGATGCTTCATGGCATGCCGATCCGCATACATAGTGTCGAAAGCAAGCAACCTTTTGCCTGGACGCATATGATTGCGTTCAATTAACGTCGTAAAGCTGTAGAAGTCGCTCAACTGATTCTCGATTTTTGGGGGCAACACTGTGGTGCCTCGACCTTGCTTTCGACGGAGCATCCCCCTACGAACAAGCTGATCGAGCGCCTGACGAACGGGACCGCGGCTTACATCAAATTCCTTGCATAAGGCGAGTTCATTGGGGATGGTTTGATCAACTATCCATTCGCCCGTCATGATGCGTCCCGCGAAAATCTCCTCAAGCTGCACGTATAACGGAACTCCGTTCTGCTTAAGCATTCCCACAGTTAACCTGCACTCTCTACCGCATGTCGTTCAGCACATTCACTCCTTATTGAGTATACCAATTAGTCTTCACTCTAGAGGAGTCGTGAAAGTTTGTCAATACATATGAACATATTGACAAATTCAACAAACAGTCGAAAATGGAGAAAGTGCGCTGGCATTGTGCAACATCTGAATACCGCCAAGAAAGGAGAATAATGATGTTAGGGCTTGTCCCGATGCCGATGCACATGCGAAAGTTCGATGTCTCACCAAAAGGTGCAACCGAACAGAAACTGCGAAGTCGACTCTATTAGATTTAGGCTCAGGAAAGAGGAGAAAATGAAGAAGATCAGTTTGAGACTTATCCTTGCCATCCTCGCATTCCTTACCCTTGCCGCGCCTCGTCTACAAGACCGTGTACAAGCGCAGGAAGAGCGTCCGACGATTGCGCTCACGATACCGTTTGCTGGCGCTCCCTTTTACTGGGCTGCTGCCCACGGCTTCAAGGATGAAGGAGAGCGGTTGGGGTATAACATAATCATCAACAATGCTGAGAACTCGATTGAGCGTCAGGTCGCTCATATCGACAACTACCGGGTGACCAACGTGGTTGGCGCGGCGGCAATTGCACTGGACGCGGATGCGTTGGTGCCCGCTATTGAGGCATATATGGAAGATGGGCGCCCCTTCTTTGCCATCGATCGTGATATTCGCGGTCCAGTAACAGGTTTACTGGTGACAGACAATGTTGTAGCGGGCAAACGATTGGGACAGTACGTCCGCGAGCAAATCGGTGATGCGCCCATCAATGCGCTTGTCCTCTATGGGCCAGTGAGCGTTGTTCCCTTCGTAGATCGCCTCAATGGGTTCCTGAGCGCTTTCCAGGATGCTGATAACTTCACGCTGGTTGGAACGCCTGACGCTGGCGTAGATCCAAGTCGTGCGCTCTCCATCGTAACGACCTTCCTGCAGTCGAACCCGGAGATCAATGTCATTTATTCGGTGACCGACCTGACGAACTCCGGGGCAATCGCCGCTGTCGAGCAAGCGAACCGCATGGTGCCGGACACCGATCCGAACCATATTTGGATCATTGGTGTCGATGGCAACGGCGAGACCTTAGAGCAGGTTCGCGAAGGTACAACCGATGCGTCATACTCTCAGTATCCCTATCTCCAGGGTGTATGGACAGTGCGCTCCATCGATTATGTGATCCAGGGACTCGGCGATAGTGTGCCCAGCGGGCTATTCTTCGGAGGCGATGTCGTCACTCCTTATAACATCGACACATTCCCAAACCTCTGGGGCGATATTGAGTTTGGGCAGGATATCGTACAGTAATAGACCCCTTTGATGCTCTTGAAGGCTGCTCTTGGAGGGCAGCCTTCAAATTTGAAAACTAAGGTTATGACACAAAACAGGTTAATCGGTCCTATGCATACTGCCAACGTTTTGGAATTGATAGGGATTACAAAGCGCTTTCCAGGACTTGTTGCCCTCGATCAAGTCGACTTCTCTCTACTGCCTGGCGAAATTCATGGTCTGGTAGGCGAAAACGGCGCAGGAAAATCGACGCTCATCAAGATCCTCAACGGAGTCCTTCGCCCTGAAGGCGGCGAGATACGCATCGATGGACAACCTCAAATCATCACAAACCCGCGCGATGCCGCCGCGCTTGGCATGGCGTTCATCCATCAGGAACCGACCCTCTTTCCCAATCTTTCAGTAGCAGAGAACTTGTTTGCAGGCCGGCTTCACAAGTCTCGCTGGGGCTTCCTGCGGAATTCGGAACAACTTCGCGCAGCACGCACCCTGTTGAGCAAAATGGAGTTATCGGTCGATCCAACTGAGCGGGTAGGTAATCTACGACTCGCCGAAGCCCAAGCGATTGAGATATTGCGGGCAGTATCTGACTCTGCCAGCGCGCGCATCCTGATCATGGACGAGCCAACTTCCTCGCTGACGGAAAACGAAAAGCGACTCTTGTTCAGGTTGATCGCCAGTCTGAAGAAGGAAGGTGTAGCGATTATCTATGTGTCGCACTTTCTGGACGAAGTTCTGAATATCTGTGATCGCATCACCGTCCTCAAAGATGGCAAAAGGGTGAATACCCACACAGCGAAAGCGTTGAGCAAGGCAGATTTGATCATCGAAATGGTGGGGCATGGCGTTGAATCCCCCAAACACATGGGTTCCCCCGTTGCGGATGAAGTTGTCCTGGCAGTAAGTTCGCTGAATGTGAAAAACCTGCTTCACGATATCAGCTTCTACCTGCGACGTGGTGAGATCGTCGGTATTTGCGGGCTGCTGGGCGCAGGGAAGACCGAATTGGCAAAAGCACTTTTTGGGTTACTGCGCCGAGAGAGTGGCACAATTGCGATTCATGGAAAGCCCGTTGATGTGCGCAGCCCTCGTGATGTTATTAAGGAAGGTGTTGGGTTTGTTACAGAGAGCCGTCTGACAGAGGGCATCTTTGCCAACCTATCAGTACGAGAAAACACAACGATTACCCTGTTGAAGCGATTAAGCAGCCGATTAGGACTGATCGCTACCAGAACCCAGCGCCAGCTTGCCAGCAACGCTGTGAGTGACCTGGGTGTTCGTGCCGCAAGTCTCGAGCAGCTCATTATGTATCTTAGTGGCGGTAATCAACAAAAGGTTGTGCTCGGCAAATGGCTGCTCCTTAATTCCACCATTCTCATACTGGATGAACCAACCCGGGGCATCGACGTGGGCGCTAAACGCGAGATCTACCGCATACTGCAACGCATTTCGGCTGAGGGGACATCAATATTGCTGATTTCTTCCGAGATTGACGAAATATTTGACCTGAGCGACCGCATATTCGTAATGTATGACGGGAGGATCAAGAAACAGTTTGCTCGCGGTGAGGTTACGAAAAATCAACTTATCGCATACGTGACGGAGAGTACATCTCTTGAAACCTGAAATAACAACTCAACACACCGCGGATTCCAGAGGGGAAGCGCCTCCGGGGAAAACTGTCTGGCACGCTACCCATGTTCTCCGAAAACTTCCCGACGAATTTGGGCTGTTGATCATCCTCATAGGCTTTGGGGTTGTTCTCTCCATTCTCTCGCCCTATTTCCTGACCTTGGGAAACTTCGTCAATGTCATTATCACCATGTCTTCTACAGGAATTGTCGCAGTAGGGATGACGTACGTCATGTTGTCCGGTGGGATTGATCTGTCTGTTGGCTCGACAATGGCACTAGCGGCGACAGTCGCGGCGACATTCTCAAAGGAAGGAGTTCCGCTTGCTGGCGTCATACTGATCGCCTTGGGTATCGGCATCGTCATAGGCTTGGTCAACGGAATAGCGATTACTAAGCTGCGCGTCCCTCCGCTCATTACAACGTTGGCAATGTTGAGCGTTGCCCGTGGCTTGCAGCTCATTTATAGCAGAGCCGTCACTGTAACCGGTTTGGGTGATGATCTCGATTCCCTTGGTCGTGCCAGTATTCTCGGCATCCCAATTCCTATCATACTGCTGGTAAGCATCTACGCCATTGCGAGCATCAGCCTGAGCCGCACCGCTTTCGGGCGCAGCATCTACGCAGTGGGCGGCAACGAACGAGCCGCGGAAATCGTCGGCATCCAAGTGAACCAGGTCAAGATCTCAGTTTATGTCATCTCCGCAGTTCTTGCAGCTTTTGGTGGATTGATTCTGGTTGGGCGACTGGGGTCGGCACCTACGATTATGGGCACCGGTTTGGAACTTGATGTGATTGCTGCAGTCGTGATTGGGGGCACGAGTCTGGCAGGCGGAAAAGGCGGAGTCTGGGGCACACTGATCGGTGTCGCCATTCTCGGACTTATACAGAATACGTTAAACCTTCTCAATGTCTCACCTTATTATACCCAACTTGTTCAGGGTATCGTGATTTTTGTCGCTGTCGCGATCGACATGAATCGGCGGCGTAAGTCCGTATAGCTCTTGCCAAGGGTACTTCCATCGTTCTCGTGTGTACCGCGAAACGCAAGTGATCTCGCTCTAATTTTGAGGGACGAAACATGGCTGTGTTCATAGGAATAGACCTTGGAACATCCAGCATTAAGGCTTCTGCCATCGACCAAAATGGTAAGGTTTGCGCGCAGGCAGAACGGAACTACCGCTTCGATAATCCACGCGATGACTGGCTGGAGATTCACCCGGAGATGTGGTGGTCGCTGACACGCGAGGTCTTGAGAGACACTGTGGCACAAATCGACGCCCACCAGGTTAAGGGAGTTTGTGTTTGCGGTGTGATGATGATGGCGGTCATGCTGGACAAAGACGGTGCCGTCATTCGCCCAACTCTCAGTTGGCTCGATCAGCGAGTACTGCCTCAACTACATTGGCTCAAGCGCAACCACTTCGATACGCTACTCTACGAGACAACTGGGACTGCACTGTCTCCGTCACAGACAATTTTGCCCCTGCTGTGGGTACGAGAAAACGAACCTGAGAACTTTCGACGCATCCACACCGTCATGCTTTCAAAGGATTACATCCGCTACCGACTTACAGGAATCCAGGCAACAGACTATACCGACGCCTCGGCGACCCTCCTGTTGGACAATCGAACAGGTACCTGGAATACAAGCATTGCAGAGCAGATAGGCATAACAGGTGACTTATTCCCACGCCTCCTGAGATCAGCGGATGTTGCGGGACATCTGCGAAATGAGGTCGCAACTGAGCTTGGTTTACCCGCTGGACTCCCTGTTATTGCGGGAAGTGGCGATGGAGTGTCCACAATGCTTGGGCTGGGCATCATCGCACCTGGTCAGATTGGTGTAACCGTTGGCACAGCGGGCGTACTCATGTCCACATCGTCCAGCTTCATTGCCGACGAAGAACAGCGATGCCTGCTTTTCTTGCACCCGATCCCAGATCGGTGGTACCTGACTACTGCGACAAATACCTCCGGTGAGGCTGTTCGTTGGTTCACAAACACTATTTATGAAGGTGAAAGCGAGTCTGACCGTTACACACGCCTCATGAAAGCCGCATCGGAATCACCGCCCGGTGCACGAGGCGTGCTTTTTCACCCATTGTTGAGCGGATCGCGCTCACCCCATTACAACGCTTTGGCTCGTGCTGCATTCCTGGGCCTTAGTCTTCACCATAGCCTGGCAGATATCGCACGATCTGTGTTGGAAGGAGTCGCCTATGAGTTGAAGGATTGCTTCGTTGTTCACCAGGAAATGCTTGCAAAACACGAAACCACCATAACGTCGGCGCGGATCTCCGGGGGAATAATTCGCAGTCGGTTGTGGCTGCAGATACTGGCGGATATTCTTGATGTCTCACTAGAAGTACCCAACGCAACAGAACTAGGTGCGCTCGGCGCTGCCGTCAATGCTGCTGTCGGGGTCGGTTATTATCGCGATTACACAGAAGCAGTCCAGCACATGATTGCTGTCATCAATACTATCGAGCCTTCGCCAAAGAACCGCGCGCTTTATGCCCAGGGCTATGAGCTGTATCGACAGTCATATGAAGCATCTATGTCTATCTATGAGCAGCTTAACAGATATTCCGAACGATCTACCAGAATGAGCTGACGAGCCTCTGTTTTGAGCACTATATCCTTCGCTACGCAGTCACCGTCTGCGCCGCCCAGCGTCCAATCTCCGTTTCGATTTCGAGCAGCGGCTCGCCGAGCCTCACAGCGCTGCCGACCGCGACCAGCCAACGCACAATCCTGATTTCGTCGGCGGTGGTCGCCAGGTCAGGCATCCGGATCTCGACTGCGATGCTCGTCTCCCTTAATTCTGCAAGGTATACAGATAACCGATCAGTTCCAGCAGTTCAGAATCCGTCATCGCCGGATAGAGATTGCCCTGCACCGGGTGCGGATAAGCGTCGAGCGGGTTGACCGGAGGTGCGTCCGCGCTGAGGAATTCAAACAGCGCCGTACCATTCCCCCACAACGCGCTCTCGGACAGGTTCGTACCCAGCCCCGCGACGCCGCTCCCATCCATGCCGTGACACCCCGCGCACGAGAGATTATACGTCTCTTCGACCGTATAGACAGCGCGATAACCCGCGTCCGCCCGTGCCGAATAGGCTGCCGCTGCCGCGACAGGACCCGGCATGACGAACGGCTCCTCCACGACATCGCCGCGCGGCGGCTGCGGCTGTACCCCGCCACCGACGACGGACAGGTCTTGCTCTGCACGCGCGCTGCGCAGGTAAGCGACGATGTCCAGGATCGCCTCGTCCGTCAGAGAGGGGTTGCCGCCCCGCGCGGGCATCAGCATCCCGGTGGTGTTCAGCGGGTCGCCTGGCATACGTCCGACGATGATGAACTGCACCAGTTCTTCATCCGTCAGCCCAGTCACGAATTCACTGACGACCAGGTTCTTGCCCAAACCCTGAATACCCTGCCCATTCTGCCCGTGACAGGCGGCACATGTGGTCAGGAAAGTGTTACGCCCGCTGTCGATCTGCTGTGGGCTGTAGGCAACGGCGACCGCAGTCGCTTCCGTTGGCGCGGTGGTGGGTTCGAGGGTGGGAGCGGCGGTTGGCTGTGCGGCGATCTCGGTCGCTTGCGCGGCGGCTTCCGCAGCGCGGTCATTGGCATTCTGGCGCGGGATGCCAAGCAGCACCCAGAGAATGACGCCAAACGTCACCAGCAGAATGAGGGTCGGCAGCATTCCACCGGCAAGCGTCTCTTGTTCCTGTCGTTGATCACTCATGAATTGTCCTTGATCGGGAGAAGTATTTGGCATTGAGAGCACGATTGTATAAAGTTAAGCCGCTTTGAGTCGAGATGACCAGTGCCATTCGTCATATCCAATTTGTGACGCTTGTACATTACGAAGAGTGACAAGCTTACATAAGCTTATCGCCATGTGCAATTCTTGCCATTGTATTGAGGAGATGCTCTGATGAGTAATCAGCTTGGACGCCGCGAATTCCTGAAGGTTGCCGGGGCTGCGGGGGTAACGGGGATCGCGGTCGCCGGAACGAAGTTCGCGCGCGCCCAGGACCCTTCCGCCACGCCTCATAGTGAAATGAATATGCAAAGCAGCACGATGGATGCTGATGCGATGGATGCGCATCACCAGGAAGGTGTGCAGATTTACCTGGATCGCATCGGGCAAGATCCCGCATTCTGGGGTACGCGCCTGGAACCAGAAATGGACGGCGATGTTAAGGTCTTCAACATCACCTGCCAGGACATCACCTGGGAAGTGATGCCAGGGCAGGCATACACGGCGATGGCGTACAATGGCATCATCCCCGGTCCGGAAATCCGCGTCACCGAAGGCGACAAGGTGCGCGTGAACGTGACCAACGAGATGGTGCAATCGACCGCCGTCCACTTTCACGGCGTCCTGCTGCCCAACTCAATGGATGGCGTGCCCTTCATCACCCAGCCGCCGATCAAGCCGGGCGAGACATTTGTCTACGAATTCACCGCGCGGAATACCGGCTCCCACATGTATCACTCGCATCACAACGCTGCGGAACAGGTCACCAGCGGGCTGCTCGGCGCGTTCATCATCGAACCCCGTGATAAGAGCCGCGAGCCGGAAGTCGCCGGCGACTACACGTTTGTCCTCAACGATTCGACGCTCGGCTTCACCATCAATGGTCGCGGGTTTCCCTACACACAGCCGATCATCGCCAAGCTGGGCGACCGCATCCGCGTGCGCTATATGAACGAAGGTCTGATGATCCACCCGATGCACCTGCACGGTCTGCCGCAGTTGGTCATCACCAAGGATGGCTGGCCCCTCCCCGTGCCGTATCTGTGCGATACGCTCAACATCGCGCCGGGCGAACGTTATGACGTCATCGTGGACTGCACCGAGCCGGGTGCCTGGGCATTCCACTGTCACATTCTGACACACGCCGAATCGCGCAATGGCATGTTCGGCATGGTCACCGCGCTGGTTATCCAGGAATAGCATTCAAACGCAAAGGCGGGAGGCGTGCTGCCTCCCGCCTTTGTGTTTCCCCTTCAGTACAAAGTCGTCTGGTGATTCGTCAGGCGTTCAAAGCCATCCGCTGTAATCAGATAGTTGTTCTCGATGCGCCCAGCGAACGCCGCGCCATATGCCCCCGGCTCGACCGTCACCACGTCACCCTCCACCAGCGCCTCATCGCTCAACGGCACAAAGTATGGCGCTTCCGGATGATCCAGCCCCAGACCATGCCCGGCATGATGCGGGAAGTGTGCCGCGAAGCCGTGCGCATCCAGCGTCTGCTGGACGATGCGATAGACATCGCCGCCCACGACGCCGGGCTTGAGCAGCGTCTCCGCCGCGCGCAGCGCCGCGTTGAGCGCGGCATCGAGCTGCATCTGTTCGGGGGTTACGCTGTCGCTGGCGGGGATCGTCGCGGTGAAGTCCGCGCGGTAGCCGTTCACAATCGGGAACAGATCGGCGATCATCACCTCGCCCGCCTGAATGACACGCGTGCTGGCGAAGCCGCCGATGCCACGCGCGCGCTCCCCGCTGACGAAGTCGCCGATCAGGTGCACGGCATGACCGCAGGCATCGGTCAGCGCGTCCTGGATGGCGTTGAAGACCTGCAGCTCCGTCGCGCCAGGGCGGATAGCCGCGCGCGCCGCGCGATGTCCGGCTTCGGTCACCCGGATCGCCTCGCGGATCAGCGCCAGCTCGTCGGGATGCTTGCGCCGCCGCAGCCCCGCCAGGATCGCGTTCAGATCGCGTGCCTCGCGGATCGGCGTGCCGTGCGGCAGCCAGCCGTTTTCGACGCCCACGCGCAGCCCGTCGAGCGTCGGCAGCGCGTCATTCAGCGCCTTCAGCCCGCCGCCAAACAAGTCGCCGCCGGGACCCGCCGCCTTGCCGGAGTTATACCAACCCCAGATACGCCGCTCATCGACGTAGGCGGTCGCTGCCTGTCCCGCAATCGCATCGTGAGCGACCAGCGTCGTCCGCCCGCTGCGCGCGTCGATCAGCAGCGTCAGCGGACCCCACGCGCTCAACAGAAGCTGCGTGCTGAACATCCCCGTCAGGTAGAAGATGTGGCGCGGATTGTTGATGACGATCAAATCGACCTCGGCAGCCGCGATCAGCGATTCGCGACGTGCGCGGCAGCCTTCCGGCGTCAGTTGAAGCATGGCATGTCCTCTCATCCATACGGGAAATGTCGCGGCATCACCCCAATATCAGGCGTCCTCCATAGGGGCAGACCCATGTGTCTACCCGGCGTGTCTGCCCGGCGTGCCCTGTTTAGCGCAGCCCCACCCGCACCGCCGACCCGTCGCGGTCGGAGTCGTAAATCGCGCTCAGAAGCGTGATGACCGCCTCCGCCTCCATCAGCGAGCGCGCGTTGTTGGTGTCCCAGGCACGCACCCGCTCCAGCATGTGGCGCATCTCGTTGGTGTAATTCTCATCCACCAGCAGCGAATTACCCACGCTGCTCCCTTCCAGGCTCGACCATTCGTGCCAGCCGGGTTCGTAGCCCGCCTTCGGGTTGCGCACATACAGCTTGTACCAGGGCGGCTGCAATCCGACATGCAGCGTACCGTTCGCGCCGTACAATTCGATGCGCCACGCCTCGACCCAGGGATGCGCCTCCCAGCCCGTCAGATCCATCGTGACGAGCTTGTCGCCATAATCGAAGACTGCCGCGCCCACGTCCTCGTAGACCAGCCCGCCGATCGGCATCTCGACCGTCGCGCCCAGCCCCGAAAGCGTATCCTGCTTGAAGCCGTGCGCGATCACTGTCTCGCCTGCGGGCAGGCGCAGGATCTTGCCGCGCACCTCGTGCGGCATCCCCAGCAGCCGCACAATCAGGTGGACGACATGGCAGGCGTCGGTGTACATCAAGCCACCCAGGTTGCCCGGGATACTCTGCCAGATTTCGCGCGAACCGCCGACCGGAGTCGCGCCGTGAAAGCGCGCCAGCGTCACGGGACCCAGCACGCCTTCGTCTAAAATGCGCCGTGCGTGCGCCATCCCAGCGCCGTAGGGCAGCATGTAGCCGACCTGGAACGGCACCGCCCGCGCCGCTTTCACGGCATCGACCAGAGCATGCATGGCGGGCAGGTTGGGCGCGCCGGGCTTTTCCAGCAGGATCGCCTGCCCGCGCGCCAGCGCCGCCGCCACGTAGTGCGCGTTATCCGGGTCCCAGCCTTCGATGATCGCCCAGTTCACGCCTGGCTGATCCAGCACCGCCTCCGGCGAAGGATACGCCTTAAGACCGTAGTCACGCTCCAGCGCGGAGGTCAGCGCGGCATCCGGGTCATACGCACCGACCGCCTCGATTCCCCATTCGCGCAGAAGCTGCAAGCGCGCGAAGATATGCGGGTGTGTGCAGCCGACAAAAGCGACCTTGACATCATTTGGCATAAGACACTTCCTAATACCCGAAAATCCCGTGCCGCATCGCCCACGCCTCGCGCGCTGTGCGGTAAAGGTGCTGATAGAGCGGATAGACTGCCGCGTACATGCGCGCCGCGTCGGCATCCGGCGTGAAGACGCGCGCCGGGCGCACCGTCCGCGCGACCGCCTCGGCGAATGAGGGGAAGACGCCCGTCCCCACACCCGCCAGGATTGCCGCGCCGCGCGCGCCAAATTCGCTGCCCTCGGTGATGACGATGCGGCGGTTGGTCGCGTCGGCGAACATCTGCGCCCAGAAGGCGGAGCGCGCCCCACCGCCGACAAGCACCACCTCCGCGACCGGCTGCCCGATGGCGTCGAAGCAGTCGCGCATCGCCAGCGCCGTCCCCTCATACACTGCGCGCATCAGGTCGGCGCGCGTCGTCGTCATCGCCAGCCCAAAGAACTGCCCGCGCGCGTTCGGCTCGGCAAATGGCGAGACGATGCCCGCCGTGTTCAGATACGGCAGATAGACAACGCCGTTCGCGCCCGGCGGGACTGCCCCGATGACCGCCTCGATGCGGGCATACACGCTGTCGCCCGCCACTTCCGCCGCGCGGCGTTCGTCCGTCGCCAGCTGTTCGACCAGCCAATCGATGTTGATCGTGCCGGAGGTGTTGACGACCGAGCGCAGCCAACCGCCGCCGGGCATGACCGCCTGCACCCCACTCTCGACAGGCACGAAGGCGGGTTCCGCCGTGACGAGGCTGTTGAGGAAGCTCGTCCCCAGGATGGCGACCGCCTGCCCCGCCGCCTGCGCGCCGCCGCCCAGCGCCGACGCCACCACATCGACCGCGCCCGCCACGACCGGCGTCCCGGCGCGCAGCCCGGTCAGCGCCGCTGCTTCCGCTGTGACATGTCCGGCGACCGCCTGCGAGGGCAGCAGCGGCGGCAGGCGGTCGCGGTAGGTGCTCAGCCCCGCCAGCTCCAGCAGCGCATCGCTGTGTGACCGCGCGCGGATGTCGCCGGGAAAGTACGAGACATCTGACTCGTCGGTGTGAATATCGCCCGTCAGGTTCCAGCGCAGCCAGTCCTTGTGGAAAAGCAGCCAGCGCGCCCGCTGAAGCGTCTGAGGATCGTGCAGGTGCAGCCAGCGCAGCGTCGAAAGAGGGTAGCCGGGAAATGGCGCATTGCCGGAAATCTCGAAGATGCGGCGATAGGTGCCGTCCGCCTGCCACGCCGCGATGATCTCCGCCGCCCTGCCGTCGTTCCACAGGATGGCATTGCGCACAGGCGCGCCGTCCGCGTCGAGTGCCCACACGCCGCAGGCGGTGCCGCTGATGCCGACCGCCGCGATGCGTTCCGCGCCGACGACGGCGACCACTTCGCGGATCGTCTCGGCGGCTGCGCGCCAGAGGGCGACCATATCGACCTCCGACCAGCCGGGCTGTGGCGTCAGGACGGGCGTCTCACGCCGTGCGACGGCTATCTCGACGCCAGATGGGTCGAAGACGACGCTCTTGACGACTGACGTGCCGGAGTCGATGCCGAGCAGCAGGTCCGCGCTCATGCCAGGCGTCCCCGCCGCGCGTAGAGCATGACCGCCACCACCAGCAGCACGCCGCGCAGCACATACTGATAATCGCTCGGCACGCGCAGCAGATTGAGCATGTTGCTGAGGACGCCAATGATCAGCACGCCCGCCAGCGTGCCCAGGATCGAGCCGCGTCCGCCCATCAGGCTGACACCGCCCAACACGACGGCGGTGATCGACTCAAAAGCGATGCTCTCCCCGATCAGCGGATTACCGGAGAGTGTGCGCGCTGCCGTATACAAACCCGCGAAGCCCGCCATCACGCCCGAAATCACGTAGACCATCAGCTTCACGCGGTCAGTCGCCATGCCGGAGAGGCGCGTCGCGTTCTCGTTGCTGCCGAGCGCGTAGACGTGCCGCCCGAACGGCGTCTGGCGCAGGACGAGCGCGCTGAGGAACAGCGGCACGACGATCAGCAGCAGCGGAATCGGCACCGGACCCAGGCTGCCCGTGAAGACCTCGCCAAAAGCGCGCGTGATGCTGCCGGAGGCGCTGTCTCGCTGGAGGTCGAAGACCAGCAGCGCCAAGCCCTGCACGACCGAGAGCGTCGCAAGAGTCACCATGAAGGGCGAAACACGCAGGCGCGTCACCGCCAGCCCGTTGACCAAGCCGACCAGCGCGCCCACTCCCAGCGCCACAACCGCCCCCAGCAGCCAGCTTTCCGGCGCATCGGTGATGATCCCGACCATCAGTGTGCCGACCAGCGAGACGACCGACCCGACCGACAGATCGATCCCGGCAGTCAGCAGAACGAAGGTCTGACCGATGGCGACGAGCGTCAGCGCTGTCAACTGCGCCGTCACGCGCTCCAGGTTGAAAGGCGTCAGGAAGCGGTCGGATGCCAGGCTGGCGATGATGACCAGCACGACCAGGATCGCCCAGATCAGCAGCACATCGCGCTGCCCTTTCAGCCAGCGACTGCGGCTCGTCGTGGGGGAATGTGAAAGCGGCGTGCTGGTCATGGTCTATCCTGTGTGCACGCCGGTCGCGGCGAGCATGATCGATTCTTCGCTGGCGGTCGCGCCGGGCAGTTCCGCTGTGATCGCACCGTCGCGCAGGACGAGGACACGACTGCTCAGACCGAGCAGCTCCAGCAGGTCGCTGGAGACCATCAGGACGCCCGCGCCCTGGCTCGCCAATTGGTGGATCAACCTATAGATTTCGACCTTCGCGCCTACGTCAATGCCGCGCGTCGGTTCGACGAAGATCAGCACACGCGGCTCGGAGATCAGCCACTTGGAGAGCACGGTCTTCTGCTGATTGCCGCCGCTTAACAGACGCACAGGCTGCTCGATGCCGGGCGTCTTGACCGAGAGCGTCTCGACGATCTGGCGGCAGGCGGCGCGCTCCAGCGTGTCCTGCACAACCGTCATCCGGCTGAAGCGGTCGAGGTTGGGCAATCCGATGTTCTCCCGCACGCCAAGCGTCAGCGCCACGCCTTCGACCTTGCGGTCGTCGCTCAGAAAGGCGACCCCGTGCGTCATCGCATCGGCAGGGTGGCGCAGGTGGATCGCCTGACCCCGGATGCGCACCTCGCCGCGCTGGATCGGCTCGATGCCGAAGAGGGTGCGCGCCAGCTCACGCTGACCATGCCCCTCCAACCCCGCCAAGCCCAGGATTTCGCCCGCGTGCAGGCGCAGATCGATGTCACGCAGACGGGGACCCTGCAAGCCGCGCACTTCCATCAGCGGCTCGCCGCTTCCCGGCGGCAGGCGCGCGGGGAAGATGTCCTGAAGCTGCCGCCCGACCATCCGCCGCACGACTTCTTCGCGCGTCAGACTGCTGGCGGGCGCGCTGCCGACATGCTGCCCGTCTTTCAGCACGGTGATCGTATCGCTGATGTGAAAGACTTCGTCCAGTCGGTGCGAGATAAAGATGACACTGCTGCCGCGCTGCTTCAGCCGTTCGATCATGGTGTAAAGATGACCCACCTCGGTCGGATTGAGCGCCGCCGTCGGCTCATCCATGATCAGCAGCCTGGCATCAAAAGCCAGCGCCTTGACGATCTCGACGATCTGCTGTTGGGCGACACTCAGGTCGTGGAGCGGCGCGCGCGGGTCGATATGGGTGTCGAGATCGCCCAGTAGTTGGCGCGTGCGCTCATTCAGCGCCCGCCAGTCGATCATGCCCCAGCGCGTGCGCGGCTCACGGTTGAGCAGCACGTTTTCCGCCACCGTCAAATCCGGCAGCAGGTTAAATTCCTGGTAGATGATGCTGATGCCCAGGCGCTGTGCCTCGGCGGGGCTGCGCAGCGCGACAGGCTGCCCCTGCCAGCGGATGCCGCCGCTGTCCGGGTGGTAAACACCCGCGAGGATTTTCATCAGAGTCGATTTGCCCGCGCCGTTTTCGCCCACCAGCGCATGGACTTCACCCGTGCGCACCTCAAACGATACATCCGCCAGCGCGCGCACGCCGGGAAACGACTTGCTGATATGTTCAATTGAAAGCAGCGGCGCGGAGGTCATAAAAAATCCAGTTTTCAGCATTCGCGGACGAGGCACACCCCGCCCCTACAGGAGCATCGCTGCGTCTGTAGGGACAAGGCGTGCCTTGTCCGTCGTAAAGATACGAGAACCTACACTAGCTCTCCTGCCCGTAAATCTCATCCGCGACTTCGGCGGGCAGCAGTGAGTTCGTCCAGTAGGCGTCCGAGTATTCCGGACGCACGTAGTCTTCCAGCGTCTCGCCGGTGATCGTCGGCACCTGGAGGCGATAGAACGAGTTGACCGGGATACCCTGGAGGATGCGCAGCCCTGCCTGGAGCGCGACGCGGCTCTGCCAGGTCGGTTCGGAGGCAGCAATCGCCGTGAAGCCGTCGTCCATGCGTTCCTGCCACGCCAGCATGAAGCCGTTGTTGTCCTCGCCCGTCATCGGCACCAGGTCACGTCCTGCCGCCTCGAATGCGTCAATCGCGCCCTGAGTCATCGCGCCGCCCTGCGACCAGACGCCGTCAATTTCCGGGAACGCCGCCAGCATACGCTCGACCGCCAGCTTACCCTGGTCATACGCCCACAGCGCATCTTCTTCCGCCAGGACGGTCACGTTTGCCCCACCATCCGGGCAGGCTTCAATGGCTTCCTGCAAGCCCTGACGACGCAGGTCGCTGGTGGCGATGCCCGCCAAGCCATTCAGGACGATGATGTTGCCTTCGCAGCCCAGTTCTTCCATCAGGAAGTCGCCCTGGAGGCGACCAAACTGCACCTGGTCCGCCCACAGCGTCGTCACCTGCGAATCTTCGGCAGGCGGCGCCGAGGCGAAGACGACGACCGGGATGCCCTGCTCAGCAGCCAGCTCCAGCGCCGGGAGGATCGGTTCGGTGGCGACCGGGATGACCAGCAGCACATCGACGCCCAGCGAGATCATGTCTTCGATCTGCGTGATCTGCTTGTTGACATCGCCGTCAGAGCTGACGGTGATCAGTTCTTCGATGTCCGGGTACAGGCTGGCTTCGTGCTTGATCTCTTCGTCAATCTGCACCGTCCAAGAGTTGGCGGTAGACCAGTTGATGAAACCGATGGTGTACGGACCTTCTTTGGCGAAGGCGCTGGTATCAACCTCTTCGCCCTCCTGAACGGCGAGTGTTTCGTCATTGAGGTAATCGGTCGAGTATTCGGTGACGATGTCTTCGACTGCATCCTGCGCGGCGACCATGCCGACGGTCAGCAGCAGCGCCATCAAAACGAGAATTGCTTTCGTGCGCATAGTTCCTGTTCTCCCTGCCGTACGAATAAAGTTACCATTCCGAGTTGTAGACCGAGCCTGTATGAAAGCCATTCCCCTCCTTAAGTTCTCGTCCGGCACATTTCGTTGGGCGGTCATGTTCGTGCGCGCGCATAGAGCGCCACCGCCGCCAGGATGATCAGCCCTTCCGCGATCCGCCGCCCGCTCACGGGCAGCGCCAGCGCGGTCAGGATGCTGTACAACACCATCAGGAACAGCACGCCGGCAATCGTCCCGCCGACCGTGCCTTTGCCGCCTTCAAACGGCGTACCGCCGATCACGCTGGCAGCAATCGACCCCAGCAGGAAGTCGGTGCCGACCTCCAACGTGCCGACGCCGACGAACGCCACCAGCAGCAAGCCGCCTGCCGACGCCAGCAGCCCGCTCAGCCCATACGCGAGCAGCGTGACGCGGCGCACACTGACGCCGGAGAGATAAGCGACGCGGCGGTTCGCGCCGATTGCCGTCAGCCGCCGCCCAAACGTCGTCCGGCTGAGGAGGAACCACGCCACCAGCGCCACCAGCAGCAGCACGACTGCCGCCGCCGGGATGACCTCTGCGATGAAGCCATTGCCCCAGAAGCGCATGTTCGGCGGGATATCGCCACGCGGCGCACCGCCCGAATAGAGCAGCGCCGCGCCAAAGACGACGAAGTTCATGCCGAGCGTGGCGATGAACGGCGTCACGCGCAGCAGCACGACCAGCACGCCGTTGGCAAGCCCGATCAGCGCGCCGATGCCCAGCACCAGCAGCACCACCGGGATGACCCGCTCTTCCTGCCCGGAGATCATCTGCGCAGCCATCACGTCCGCCAGGATGACGACCGACCCGACCGAGAGATCCAACCCGCCGCTGATCATGACGATGGTCTGCCCGATGGCGACCAACGCCAGCGGTCCGCCCTGGCGCACGAGGTTAATCAGATTGGCGGGTTCGGCGGAGCGCGGCGAGACGAGGGCGAGCACAATCACCATGCCCACCAGCGCGAAGACCACCGGCTGGACATGGCGCAGCGGGCTGCGTCGGTAGAGGTCGAGGATACCGTTCGTCGTTGGGGTGAAAGAAGTCATAAATAGGCAGCAGATGTTTTGTCGATAAAGAAACGAATGATCGCACATTCAGGGCGAGACGGTAACATTGAATAGGCGGGCTGTCAACGAATTCGGCGGGGGACTGCGAGTCACAATTCGGCGAGGCGGCGGCGCAGGAATGCCTGCTCGACGGCATTGCCGCACAGGGCAAGCGCCGCTTCATAAGCACCCCTCGCTTCGTCCAGCCATTGGGTGCGCTCCAGCAAGTGACCGCGCGCCGCGTGAAAGAGATAGTAGTGCTTCAGGCTGCCGTCATCGTCCAACTGATCGAGCAGGCGAAGTCCGGCGACCGGACCTTCTGCCATAGCGACTGCCACTGCGCGGTTGAGCTTGATCACAGGGGAGGGCGATATCTCCTCCAGCTTGCCGTAAAGCGCCGAGATCTGTCGCCAGTCCGTATCTTCAGCGCGCGCAGCACCGGCATGAATCGCCGCAATCGCCGCTTGCAACTGGTAGAAGCCTGGCTCTCGCAGTGACAGCGCGCGCTCCAGGATGGCTGTCCCTTCGGCGATGCTGGCATGATCCCACAGCGTCCGATCCTGCGCTTCCAGCAAGACAAGTTCGCCTTGTCGGTTCACACGCGCTGACTTGCGCGAGTCTTGCAGCAGCAGCAGCGCCAGCAAGCCCAGCGCCTCCGCATCTGGCAGGAGATCGGCGAGAATGCGGGCAAGGTGGATGGCTTCCGCGCACAAATGCACACGGATCAGGGAATCACCACTTGCCGCAGCGTAGCCTTCGTTGAAGATCAGGTAGATGACGGTCAGCAGCGCGTCGAGCCGTTCGGGAAGCAGGTCGAGCGGCGGAATGCGATAGGGAATGCCTGCATCGCGGATCTTGCGTTTCGCCCGCACCAGGCGCTGCGCCATGGTCGCTTCAGAAACGAGAAATGCGCTGGCGACCTCTGCGGTAGACATGCCGCCCAGCGCATTGAGCGTCAGGGCGATTTGCGCTTCCTCTCCAAGCGAGGGATGGCAGCAGGTGAACATCAGCTTCAGGCGTTCATCCGGGATTTCCATTTCATCCACCTCGTCCGCTTCATCATCCACATTGAGCGACTGCAAATCGCCCATCATGGCGATTTTGTGTCGAAAGTTGCCCTCACGTCGCAGTTTATCGAGCGCTTTTCGTCTCGCCGTGACGGTGATCCATGCGCCAGGATTGGGAGGAATGCCATCTTTCTGCCAGCGTTCGAGCGCAACGATCAACGCATCCTGAAGCGCGTCCTGCGCAAGCTCGATGTCCCGCAGCACACTCACCAACGCAGCCAGCACACGACCGGATTCCTGCCGGAAAGTCTCGGCAACCATTTGAGCAGTGTCCGTCATCCTGGCTTCCCCCATCTCGCAACCAGGGGCAACACGAGTCCGTGCTGTCCCCAGGTCGCCTTGTCGAGCACATCGCAGCGCGCGTGATTAGCCGCCCAGATTCATGATCGGGCGAACTTCGATAGATCCCGTGCGTGCGTCGGGGATCTTCGATGCCATCAGCAGTGCCTCATCGAGATCCTTGCAGTCGAGGATGTAGAAGCCGCCGAGCTGTTCCTTGGTTTCGGCAAAGGGACCGTCAATCGTGAAAGTCTTGCCATCGCGGACGCGAACCGTGGTCGCGGTGTGAGTCGGTTCCAACGCCTCGCCGCCGAGCATAACCCCACGACGCACCACCTCTTGTGTGAACACGTTATGTTCCGCCATCAGAGCAGCATTTTCAGCTTCGGTCAGTGCGGCGTATCCCGCTTCATCCCCGTAGATCATCAGCAAGTACTTCATCTTCAGCTCTCCTCAGATTAGCGTGCGCCTTTTGCGCAACTCTACCTATACAACGAATGGAAGTCGTCAGGATCGACAGCCCAGGAATGAGAAAAGATGAGTAAATGATAAGACGAAAAGACGTTCTTACGTCGTCCGTCTTCTTCTTCGGTTTACGCCCCAGCTTGCAGCCTGAAATACGCCCGGTCACGGACGAGGAGTACAATGGAAGGTAAGCGCTGCCATCTGCGAAACTTTTTCGCCTGTCGCCAGACTGTATCGTAATTCGGATGCAGACTGGCGATCACGGAGGCGGCAGCATGGCACAAGCAGTAGTCACGATGAACGAACAGACACAAGGCGACGCGCAGATCCGCGCGTTCAGTCGCTGGACGAACTGGGGAGGCGCAGCGCTGGCATTCCTCGTCGGCGCGCTGGCGGCGGCGCTCCTGCTGGCGGCGACGCCCGGTTTCGTCAGCAATGACGACTACTACCATGCCCGCCTGTCCGCCGAAATCATTGAACAGGGCAGCCTGCGCGTCGCCTTCCCCGTCCTGCCGATGACCATCCTCAGCGCTGACAAATTCGTCGATCACCATCTGCTCTATCACCTGTACGTCGCGCCCTTCGCCTATTGGGGCGGCATTGACGGTGCCAAGTTCGCGCAGGCGCTGGTCGTTGGCGGCATCTTCGCCGCGTTCTGGCTGCTACTGCGCACGCTCCAGATTCGCCCCGCCTGGTTGTGGCTGGTCGCGCTGCTCGGCATCTCGACGCCGTTTCTCTATCGGATACTGATGGTGCGCACGCAGGGCGCGGCAGTCCTGGCACTGCTGATCGCGCTCTATCTGCTCTTCAAAGGGCGCTATCGCTGGATGATGGCGGTCGCCTTCGCCTTCACATGGCTCTACAACGGCTTCATCCTGCTGCCCGTCTTCTGCGGCTTATACGTCGCCGCCACCTGGCTGACAGAGCGGCGCTTCGTCCCGCAGCCGCTGCTGTTCGCGCTCATCGGCACTGCCGCCGGGTTGATCGTCAATCCGTACTTCCCGCAGAACATCGCCTTCATCCTCGAACACCTCGGCGAGAAAGTCGATGTCGCCGCCAGTGTGCGTGTCGGTAGCGAGTGGTACCCCTACACCACCGAAGCGCTGCTCAACAACTCGCTCGGCGCGCTGTTGGCGCTGGTGGGCGGCATCGTCGCGCCCAGCCTGCGCAAGACCGGGCGCGACCGCGTCGAGACGATGCTGCTGTTCGCCGCCCTCATCACGCTCTACATGACATTCGAGTCGCGTCGCTTCATCGAGTATGCGCCGATCTTCGCGCTGCTGTTCGGCGCGGCGGCGCTCGGCAGAGGCGGCATCGACTGGCGGGGTCTGCTGCCCGGCGCTCTACAGCGGCGGCTCATCCTGCGCTTCGCGCCCGTCATCCTCGCGCTGCCCGTTCTGGCGCTCGTCTGGGCGACCACACGCGAGGTCTATTCCGAGGCGCAGGGCGCGCCATCCGACTACATGGCGGGCGCGGCAGCATGGCTGCGCGAGAACACGGAACCGGGCGCGATGGTCTTCCAGACTGATTGGGATGACTTCCCGTATCTTTACTTCTACAATACACGCAACACCTATCTGGTCGGTCTCGACCCCACCTATCTGCAAGTTGCCGATCCCAATCTTTGGAACCTGTGGGTGTCGATCACCCAGGGGATCGTCGAACGTCCTTCCGTCCTGATCCGGGAGACCTTCGACGCATCCTACGTCGTGAGCGATACGCGCCACGATGCCTTCGCCAACCGCGCCGAAGGCGACCCCTCTATGGAGCTGGTCTATCGGGATGCGAACAGTCTGGTCTGGCAGATCAGGGCATTGCAAACGGAGCGCTGAACGTTGATCGTCATCGTCCTTCCAGAACCCGCCGCCGAGCAGATGCTGCTCGCGGACGCCAATCGCAATCAGCCGGATGCACTGCGCACGATCTACGAGCAGTACTTCCCGCCGATTTATGCGTTCATCCGCCTGCGCGTCAACGACCGCGAGCAGGCGCGCGACATCGCGGCAGATGTCTTCGTCGATTTCTTCGCGGCAGCGCGCGGCAGGCATGCCCCCCATACCAGCCTGCGCGCGTGGCTGTTCCGCGTGGCGCGCAACAAGATCTACGACCACTACGGAAAGACGAGACAGTTCCCGACGACGACACTGGAAGAATGGCTGCCGGGATCAATGGACGACGATCCGGAACTCGCAGTCTTCAGAACCTTCCGGCTGGAAAAGCTGCGCGGCGCGCTGCGGCTGCTCTCTGCCGAACAGCAGGAAGTCCTCATCCTACGCTTTGGACAGAACCTCAACTTGCAGGAAACCGCCGATCTGATGAACAAGAGTACCAGCGCGATCAAATCGCTTCAGTTCCGAGCGGTCGAAGCGCTGCGGACGATCCTGGATATGGGTGAGGTGGGCGAATAACATGGCACAATTATCCCTCATCGAGATCTTCGAAGACTGCGTCCAGCGTCTGGCGGCAGGCGACACTATCGAACGCTGCCTGCTGCTGTACCCGGCGTATGCCGACCAGCTCCAGCCGATGCTGGAGACGGTCACCACGTTCCGCGACCTGCAAGTGCCGCCGCGCGAAATCTACCAGGATCAGGCGCTCGTCTGGGAAGCGGTACAGCGCCGCATTGCCACCCGACCGCGCCGCCGCATCGCGCCCGGCACCCAGCTCCTCGCCGCCGTCGTCATTCTGATGCTCATGCTTTCGGCGGCGTGGTTCGCCCTGACGCGCCCGGAGCTGCCGCCGCAGGTCGATGCGATCACGCCGATTGCATCGACCGAAACGCCGTCGCCTACTCCCCCGCCCACCGCCACCGCATCGCTTACGTCGACCAGCAGCCCGACCACAACCGTCATCCCCTCGCTCACCATGACCGCCAGCCAGACGCCTTCACCCAGCGCAACGCTGACGCCGACGGCGACCCAAACCGCCAGTCCGACGCCCTCGCCCACCGCCAGCCCGACTTCGTCGATCACGCCGACCCCAAGCGCGACCTTCGCGCCGGGCTGCGGCGCGCCTCTGACCGCCGCGCAGGCAGTCACGAAGGTGCTGGAGGTCTTCCCCAACGCGACCATCCTCAGCATCCTCCAGACGACGAAATTCGGAGGCACGCTGGTGTGGGAGGTGCGCATCTCCGGGCAAATCACGGTCAACGTCGATGTGGCGTGCGGCACCATCCTGACGATTGACCGTGGCGGGACGGGCGCAGAAACGAGCGGCGACGCCAACGCAAACGAAAACACAGCAGGCAGCGGAGACAGCGGCAGCTCGGGCAGCAGCGGCAATAGCAACGAGAACGAAAACCAGAACTCAAACGACAACGGCAACAGTAACGATGACAACGGCAATGACGACAACAGCGGCATGGGGTCAGGTGATTAACGAAAGATGAGAACTCATCCACCTGCGAAACTTTTGCGCGCGTCCCAGGACTGTTAGGACATCACAGGCAATTGAGTGCCTGTCAGGCAAATACGTACGGAGTAGAGCAAGATGTTCAACCAACGATTGTCCCGCCTTTCCAGCCTCATCCTCGTGGTCTTCACCCTGGCGCTGCTGACGATGCTGCCGGGCGTCTCCGCCCAGGTCGCGCAGTCGGTCGAGCTTGTCGGCATGATCGAAGCGATGAGCGTCAACACCATCACCGTGAATCAGCAGGAGATCAATACCAGCCAGGCGCAGTTGAATGCGCAGCTCGTCATCGGCGCGCTGGTCAGGGTCGAAGGGTCACTGAACGAAGATGGCAGCATCACCGCACGCCAGGTCAACCCCGCAGCGCCCGGCGAGCAGCCCGGCGAAGGCGAACTGAGCGGCATCCTCGAAAGCATCAACGGCACGATCCTGGTCATCAACGGACAGACCATCGACGTGACAGGCGCGCAAGTCACTGGCACGCTGGCGGTCGGGCAGCAGGTGCGCATCCATGCCAACGCGACGGGTCTCAACACCTGGCGCGCCCGCGAAGTCGAAGCCGTCCAGGCAGGCGCGGCAGGCACGCAGCCGCCGGTCATGGGCGAGTTCGAGATCGTCGGGACGCTGGAAAGCATCAGCGGCGGCACGCTGACCATCGCCGGTCAAACCATCAGCTTCGTCAACGCGGAGCTGAAGAGTCCACTGGTCGTCGGGGCGCTCGTCAAAGCGCATGTCAGCAATGTCAACGGCGTCCTGGTCGCGCGCGAAATCGAGCTGGCATTCGGCGACGATGACGACGGCGACGACAATGCCAACGGCAACGCGAACGCGAACGCCAACCTGAATGCCAACAGCAACAGCAACGCCAACAGCAATGGCAACACGAACGCCAACACGAATGCCAACGGTAACGCCAATAGCAACGCCAACGTTGCCTTCACCGTCGAGCAGGCGATTGCCGAAGTCCTGCGTGTGTATCCCAACGCGCAAATCCGCAGCATCGAACTGACCACGCGCTTTGGCGGCACGCTAGTCTGGGAGATTCAGATCGCGGGTCGGATCGAGTTGATCATCGACGCGCAGACCGGCACGATCCTCGTGATCGACCAGCCCGGCAGCGGCGATGATGACAATGGCAACGGGAACGACAATGGTAACAGCAACGACGACAACTCGAACGACGATGGCAGCAACGGCAATGGCAACAGCAATGACGACAACTCCAACAGCGGCGACGACGGCATGGGTGGCGACGACGACGGCGGCGACGACAACAGCGGCATGGGCTAAACCGCTCGCCATCGTCTTCCTGGGCGGTCTGAATCTCATCCTGGTACAGTGGGTGCTGGTTCGAGAACTGACCGCCCTCCTGATGGGCACGGAGCTGGTGGTACTGCTCGTCACAGTGATGTATTTCCTGGGGCTGTCCCTGGGCTATCTCGTGTCGAGCCGCATCCCGGCGCGCGCGTTGGGAGCGTTCGGCGTCATCACGCTGGCGCTCCACCTCAGCCTGCCGATCTGGTTTCGATTGGCGGCGGCAGGACTGGCAGCGCTCCAGGCATACTGGGCGGTCTTCCTGCTGCTGCCGTTGGCGACGCCGTTCCTCGTCTCGGCGTTTTACAGCATCTTTCTGCCCCGTTACGCCGACCAGCAGGCGGTTCCCCTCTCGACGCTCTACGCCGTCGAGCTGGCAGGCTCCGCGCTCGGCGTGCTGGTCCTGGTCGCGCTGGGTGGCATCGGGCTGCCCGCCGTTTACGTCCTGTACGCCGCCGCGCTGCTGGTCATCCTGGCGCTGCTCGGCGTCGGCAGGCTCAGGCTGCTGGCGATAGCAGCCCTGTGCGCGGCGTGGCTGGCGGTCTTCCCGGCGCTCAACCGCTGGAGCAACGCGCGCTGGTACGAAGCAATCCACGACCTGCCCGCAGGCTTGGAGACGCTGACGACGGGCTACAGCGCCTATCAGAAGGTCGATGTGCTGCAAGCCCCGGACGGCGGGCGCTACCTCTACCTCGACGGGCTGCTGCATTACGGGACGAACCGCTGGAGCCGCCTGAACGTCATCATGGGGTCGGTTCCCGCCGACCTGTTCCAGCCGGAAGCGAGCCTGGTCATCGGCGCTGGCTCGATGGAAATGGAACGCTTCATCGCCGAACGGGGCGGCAGCGTGACGACCGTCGAACTTGATCCGGCAGTGGTCGCTGCCAGCACGACCTACCTGGACGACGCGAACCACATGAGCAGGCTGGCGAATCGCGCGGTCATCATCAACGACGCCAAGCACTACATCGCCAACACCGACGCGCGTTATGACCTGATCGCGACCGACGTCCCTGCCGCATTCTCGATCCAGACGGCGACGCTCTACGCGCAGCCCTTTTATGAGCAGATCGCCGAACGGCTGACACCGGAAGGCGTGCTGGTCGTCAACCTGACGACGCGCCTGACCGAGAACAGCCTGACCGCCCGCCGCATCACCCGCTCGCTGCTGGAAGTCTTCGACGAGATCTACGTCGTCACCTCCCATGATGCGCGTCTCAGCTTCGCCTTCGCCGGCGATGCGCTGCCTTTCGACCTGACCGCGCTGCACGCGGCGCTGGATGCCAATGGCGAGCAGTCCTACACGATCTACAGCCGCCCGGCGGTCGAAGCGTTGGTGGGCGATGCGCCACCGATCACGCTCGACTCGATGGATCTTGTGCTCAGTATCAGCGCGTCATGGATCGCCGGGCGGCTGGACGGATGATGATCGAAAAACGACACCTGCCTTTCGCCGTCGGGCTGCTGCTCGGCGTGCTGCAAACCGGGCTGTTCTTTCAGCTCACCTTCACGCTCTCGTCCGGCTTTGGCACCTACCTGCTGATCACGCTGTGCTGGCTGTCCGGCGGCGCGCTCGGCAGCGCCTTTGCCGCGCGCATCCCGCTGACGCTGTACCTGCTTCAGGTCATCATGCTGGCGGCGTATGCGCTGTGCGGGCTGGGGGTGCTCGCCTTCCCGTTCAATACCCAGCTTGTGCCGCTCTATGCTGTGCTAATCGGCGCGGCGGGCGTCTACCCCGGCGTCTTCTTCGCCCGGATGGGTGCGCGCCTGTCGGCACGGATGCTGTTCTTCTGGGAGAACAACGGTTTCATCGTCGGGCTGGTCGTGTGCACGTTCGCATTCATGTTCGGTGGGCGGCTCGTGCTGTGGCTGCTGCCCGCCGTGCTGGCAGTCGTCGTCTGGGTGTGGACAGGCAAGGAGAACACCACCCTCGTTGTGGTAGAATAACCCTCACTATTTCCAGACATTGAGGGTGCAGCGGCATGGCAGCAACAGTGGTGGTCACGGGCGGGGCGGGCTTTATCGGCAGTCATCTCGTCAGAAGGCTCCTCGCCGACGGCAGGCATGTGCGCGTGGTCGATAATTTCATGACGGGCAAACGCGAGAACCTGCACGAGGTCACGGGTGATCTCGAAGTCTGCGAGATCAGCATCACCGACAAACCCGCGCTCGACAAGGCGTTTGCGGGCGCGGAGGTCGTCTTTCATCAGGCGGCACTGCCGTCCGTGCCGCGCAGCGTCGCCGACCCGCTCCTCTCCCACGAGATCAACATCACGGGTACGCTGAATGTGCTGATGGCGGCGCGCGATACAGGCGTGCGCCGCGTCGTCTATGCGGCGTCGTCGTCGGCATATGGCGATATCGAAGGCGATGCCAAGGTCGAGAGCATGGCACCCGCGCCGCTTTCGCCGTACGGCGTCTCCAAACTGGCGGGCGAATACTACTGCCGCGCCTTCACCGCATCGTATGGCTTGGAGACGGCGGCGCTGCGCTACTTCAATGTCTTCGGCGCGCGCCAGGACCCCAAGTCCGAATACGCGGCGGTCATCCCGCGCTTCGTGACGACGATGCTGCGCGGCGAAGCGCCGACCATCTTCGGCGACGGCGAACAATCGCGCGATTTCACCTATATCGACAACATCCTCCAGGGCAACCTGCTTGCGGCAACTGCCCCCGCCGCCAACGGACAGGCGATGAACCTGGCGCTCGGTCAGCGCATCACCCTGCTGGAGCTGGTCGCCAAGATCAACGCCATTCTGGGGACGAACATCGCGCCGCAGCACTTGCCTGCGCGCACGGGCGACATCAAGCATTCGCGCGCCGATGGCTCGCTGGCGCGGCACCTGCTCGCCTGGGAGCCAGAGGTGGATTTCGACGAGGGCTTGCGACGAACGGTTGCATGGTACCGGGCGAATCTGCCCTGATCGAGCAAAGGACAGAGAACAACTTATGTGTGGCATTGTTGGCTATGTCGGGTCGCGCGAAGCGTCACCCGTCATCCTGGACGGTTTGCAGCGTCTCGAATATCGCGGCTACGACTCGGCGGGCATCGCCGTCTTTGCGGACGACACGATCCACATCCGCCGCGATGTCGGCAAACTGAGCAACCTGCGAGCCCGCGTCGCCGCATCGCCCCTGACGGGCAGCGTCGGCATCGGGCACACGCGCTGGGCGACACACGGCGCGGTCGTCGAAAAGAACGCCCATCCCCATCTGAGCATGAATGGCGATTTTGTCGTCGTCCACAATGGCATCGTCGAGAACTACCTCGAACTGCGTGAGGAATTGACCGCTAAAGGCATCGTCTTCCGCTCGGATACCGACAGCGAGGTCATCGCCCAGCTCATCGAACGTTACGCGGGCGATGGCGCGCACGGCGACGTCGCCGAGGCGACCCGACTCGCCGTCCGCCAACTGCGCGGCGCTCACGCCATCGTCGTCCTCAGCCGCCGCCAGCCCGACCGACTGGTCGCCGTGCGCATCGGCAACGCGGGCGGCGTCGCCGTCGGCGTCGGCGAGGGCGAGCACTTCATCGCTTCGGATGTCTCGGCGATCCTGGATTACACACATCGCGCGGCGTTCCTCGAAAGCCGTCAGATGGTGATTGTCCACGCGGACAGATTCGCCATCCAGATGCTGGATGGCACCGCCGTCAGCGCGCACGTCCAGTCGCTGCCCTATGACCCGGTCAGCGCGGCGAAGGGCGAATACAAGCACTTCATGCAGAAGGAAATCTTCGAGCAGGCGCGCAGCATCACCGATACGCTCGGCGGTCGCGTCGATTTCGAGCACAGCCAGATCATCCTGCCCAGCCTCAACCTGGACCCCGAACGCGCGCGCAGCCTCCAGCGGCTTGTCACCGTTGCCTGCGGCACCAGCTACTACAGCGCACTGGTCGGCAAGTTTTATATCGAGAAGCTGGCACGCCTGAACGTCGAAGTCGATTACGGCAGTGAGTATCGCTACCGTGACCCAATCCTCGACAGCGATACCGCCGTGCTCGCCATCACCCAAAGCGGCGAAACGGTCGATACGTTAGCGGCGATGGAAGAGGCGCGTGAGAAAGGCGCACTGGTGTGGGCGATTGTCAACACCATCGGCAGCCAGGCAATGCGTTTCGCCGATGGGCACATCACCATGAACGCGGGTCCGGAGATTGGCGTGGCATCCACCAAAGCGTTCACCGCCAGCGTGGTCGATCAGTATCTGCTGGCGCTCTACCTGGGGATGCTGCGCGGGACGCTGACGCCGGGTGAACTGCGCGCGCACGCCCGCGAGCTGGCGAAGCTGCCCGATCTGATCGGGCGCACGCTCGAAAACGAGCACACGCTGCGCGACCTGGCAGGGCACATCCACGAATACACCAACTTCCTCTATCTGGGGCGCGGCATCAACTACCCGATTGCCCTCGAAGGCGCGCTCAAGCTCAAGGAGATCAGCTACATCCACGCCGAGGGCTACCCGGCGGGTGAGATGAAGCACGGACCCATCGCGCTGATCGACGCCCACATGCCCGTCGTCGCCATCGCCCTGCGCGACAATGTCTACGATAAGATGCTTAGTCAGGTCGAACAGGCGAAGGCGCGCAACGCCAGAGTGATCGCGCTCGTCACCGAAGGCGACACGGTCATCAGCAGCAAAGCGGACGATGTGATCGAAGTGCCTGCCTGTTCGCCCTTCCTGACGCCGATCCTGTCGGTCATCCCGCTGCAACTGCTGGCGTATCATGTCGCCGTGCGACGCGGCGCGGACGTGGATCAGCCGCGCAACCTCGCCAAGAGTGTCACAGTCGAATAGGGATTATCTAGCGGAGATCGATCCCATATTCGCTGCGATACCAGTTCCAGGTATGCGCCAAGCCCTGCGCCAGGGTGACCTGCGGGTCGAAGCCCAGGAGCGTCCGCGCCAGGGTATTGTCGCAGTAGGTGATGCGTGGCTCGGTCAACGGCGCAGGCTCCGAGCGGATGATTGCCTTCTTGCCGATCAGGTTTTCGTAGATCTGCATGAATTCCAACAGCGAAGCAGGCGCGCCGTAACCGAGATTGATGATCCGGAACCCCATCGGGCGATCCAACGCGGCAATCACACCCTGCACTGTATCGTCCACATACGTCCAGTCACGCTTCAAATCGCCACCATCGTAGAGGGTGATCGGTTTGTCATGCAGAATTGCGTCAATTGCCTTGAGCGGCATCATGTCCGGTCGTCCTTTTGGACCGTAGACATTGAAGAAGCGGAGCACCGTGATGTTCAGTCCGAACAGGTGATGGTAGCTGTGTGCGAACATCTCCACCGCGCGTTTGCTCGCGGGATACGGCGCGAGTGGGTAATCGGATGGATAGGACTCCTGAAACGGAATCTGATTGGCATTGCCGTAGACGGATGAGGTGGATGCCTGAACAAACATCTGGACGTTGTGACGACGGGCGGCATCCATCAGCGTTACGCTGCCGCTGGTGTTCACATCGGCGTACAGCCGCCCTTCCTGAACAGAATTGCGCACCCCAGACATCGCCGCAAGGTGCGCAACGCGCGTGATCTCATGTTGCCTGAACAGGCGCTCGATCAGGAGTTCATCCCGGACATCGCCTTCCACAACCAGGATGCTGGGGTCGAAAGCAGCGACATTGGCGCGCTTTAAGCGGGGGTCGTAGTAGGCGTCGAAGTTGTCCAGGACGATCACCGAGTCCGCGCCAGAAGCGAGCCGGTTCGCCAGATGACTGCCGATAAATCCTGCGCCCCCGGTAATAAGTGTTGCCACGAACGTTCGCTTTCTCACATCTTCGATTTACGCCATGTTACCCAACTCTCCTAAAATCTACACGGTGGAAAGTGTGCCAGGGCAATCGCTTCAAATCGCCTCCAAGCATTTCCGCCCTCTGAACCCCTCCCCCAGCCCCTCCCCACTGGCGTGGAGAGGGGAGCCAGACGACTCTGGAAGTCCCTCTCTACGGAGCTTGCGGAGTGGGGAGGGATTTAGGGAGGGGTTATGCAGCTACTTTCTAGCGATTCGGTTTTGAAGCGATTCCCCTGGTGGAAACGTGCCAGGGTGAGTCATCACCCACAGCCGCCGCCGGTTGCGCCACGCCCGACACTCAAAGTCACCTTCGGCGTGTACTCCAGCCCGGCAAACGCCGCCGGGTTCGGGTCTGCCGCGTCGTAGCGCGCGCCCAGCGCCGCCGGGAAAGCATACGCCAGTTGGTCATCGCCGCCCGCCCGCACGCGGTATGCCGCCTGGAACTCCGCATCCGCGAAGGTGTCGAGCCAGCGGTTGACGCCGCCCTCCAACAGGTAGAGGTTAGCGATGCCCTCGGCGTTCAGAATACGCCATGCCTGCGTTGCCGCTGCCTCGTCGTTGCTCATGACGACAAACAGCGTGTTGCGCGGCTGCAATTGCAGCACCTCGGCATGAGTCAGCACCTCGTCGAGCGGCACGTAATGTGCCCCCGGCAGATGAAAGGCGTTGTAATCCGCTTCGCCGCGCACGTCGATCACGTACGGCACCACCTGTCGATTATTCAGATAGGACAACAGCTCGGCGGGGTGAATCTGCACCGCGCGCGCGTTCAGGATGTCGTTCTGCATGCTCTCCAGGCGTGCCATCCGGTCGGCATTGGTCGGCTGACCGAGGATGATCGTGACGACTGCCAGCGCGACCAGCACTAGCGCCGCGCCCAACCGCCAGCGCGGCTGCTTACCCACCGCGCCTTTGCCAAACGTCCGTTCGCTCCATTCGGCGAAGGCGAACGCCGCCAGCGCCATCAGCACGACGCCCAGCACGACCACACCCGCGTCCACGCCGAAGAACTGCTGAAGCGTGAAGCGCCCCATGTAGGACGAGTACCACCAGTCTTCAAACAGGCTGACCGTCTCGCCGAAGGCGAAGATGCCAAAGAACGCGCCCAGGACGAAAACGAAACCGTCGATCTTGAGCGTCGCGGCGGAGACGAGCGAGGTACCAGGGCAGAAGCCGCCCACGATGAAGCCAACGCCCATCACCAGCCCGCCGACGATGCCGGGCCACAGATAGGTCGGGTTGACCCAAATCAGGCTGTAATCGAGCAAGCCGAGCGCCGATGCCAGGAAGATCAGCACCGCTGCCACGATGATGGCGGTGAACATGACCTTCAGCACGGTCATCTCTTTGAGATAGAACTGTGCCGCCAGTTTGGTCGATTTGCCAAAGCCCGCGATCTCCAGCACGTAACCGAAGCCGAAGCCGATGATCACGTAGACGATGTACGACTGCCAGTGACCGAGCAGCGTGTCAATCGGAAGTGGGAATGGGGACATGATCGCCCTCCTAATTCCACAGGCGGCGCACGAAGTACGCCACCAGATAACCGCCCGCGAAGACGGCGAACATGAACACCCACGAACCGACCGAGAGCGTCGCCCCGCCGCTGAGTGCCTGCCCGCTTGTGCAGCCGCGCGCCAGCCGCGCGCCATAGCCCATCAGCCCGCCGCCGACGAACGCCATCAACAGGCGTGTGCGGTTAGAAATCTGGGGTCCTTTGTTGATCTCAAGCTTCGTGCGCCCGTGCTGCCAGCCGCTGACTGCGCCGCCCAGCACCGTGCCGATGCTGATGAAGACGACCCAGCTATCGAGGGGGTTGCGGTCGCCGCCCGCCATGTCGAGCAGGTACGGCACGCGATCAATGTGGGTGGGCATCAGCACATCCTGCGCCGCGACCAGCAGGCGGTTCATGCCGCCCGACGCGCCCAAGCCGTTGCCCGTGATGAAAAACGCCAGGAAGAGGACGATTCCGAGCAGGATGCCCGCAGCATAAGGGTGAACATACGGTTTTTCCGCCCGCGCGACGCGGGTTCCGGCACCTGCGCGCGGCAGGTTTCGTGTCATCGTGGTCATGAGGTGATCTCCTTCGGTTCAGTATCTTCCCAGCCCATCATCATCGCCTTAATGTTGGCGACGGGCGTGTGACCGGTCGTCGTCAGATAGACATGCAGGACGATGAACGTGGCGAATGCCCAGGCGATCAGCGTATGGAACGGCGCGAGGAAGCCCAGCCCGCCCAACTGCGCCGTCACTTCTGGCAGCCGCTGCGCGCCCCACATCAGCGCGCCCGTGAGGATCTGCAAGGGCAGCAGCACATTCAGAATGGCGAGGTAGGTCACCTGCTGGAGCGGGTTCATCTTGCGTTCCGGCGTCTTCTCGAACGGATGCGCATCCCCCCGGAAGATGCCTTGCAGGTAGTACTTCGCCTGCATCACCATCTGGTCGAAGAAGCCATACGGTCGCGGCAGGAACTGGCGAATTTCGCCGCTGACCAGGTGATAGACGAGCGCGAACGCCGCGTTGATGACGAGCACCAGCGCCAGCGCGTTATGCACCAGCACCACGCCCTGGAAGTCGAACATGCTGAAGGCTTCCGGATTGTGGATGACCAGCCCGGTGAAGAGCAGCCCAAAGATCATCACGGTTTGCATCCAGTGCCAGGCGCGCTCATAGATGCTGTACATATAGACTTTCTCGGTCACGGCGTGCGGCTGATGTACGCGCTGCCGGCGGCTCGCCAGGATGCGCAGCAAGCCATGCCCGCCCGCCCCGAAAGCGACACCCAGGAACATCAGCGCGCCCAGCCAGTTGATCCAATCAACACTGTTGTGACCGAGGATGTAGAGATCGACCGGCGCGGTCAGCGGCGGCGCGGCGACCAGCAGAGGACGGTACGAAACGCCCCCATCGCCATCGGGCTCCAGCGCGCCGTTGAGCGGCAGCCCGCTCGCGGTCAGCGTCAGTTCGCCGCCGCCGAGCGTCCCCGTGCCGAGCGGGAGCGCCGCCGCCATCCGCGAATCGTCGGCGTGACAGGTCGTGCATTCGCGCACCGCCCACTCGCCGCCGATCACGTTGTGATGGATGGCGTAGGACTGCACATCGCCCATGACGCGCGGGTCGGCGACGCCGAGCGCGCTCAGTCTGTCCGCGATCACCGCGGTCATTTCCGGCGTATCGAGGAGCAGTTCGGCGTCGCTCAACGCGCCATCGCCGTTCGCGTCGAATGCTGCCAGCACCTCCGGCGCATAAGCACCATCGACCAGCCACCCAGCGCGCAGCACCTCCTCGCTCACCGGCGTGCCGTCGCCAGCCACCCAGTACCAGCGGCTGATGACGTTGTAGGGTGCCAGGCGTGTCGCGCCGTCCGTCCCGACGCGCGGCAGCACGACCGGCGTAAACCCCGTGATCAGCCCCGTCGGGGACGACCCGTCTGTTGTCCCGTCCGGCGATCCAGTTGTCGCCCCATCGTCCGTCCCGCGATACGTCATGCGTGGCGATCCGTCAGGATGGACGACCGTCCAATCGACGCTTTCCAGCGCCGGGGCATAGAGCGTCGGCACATGACAGGTCTCGCAGGTCGTGGCGCTAAAGTGGCGCTCGGCATACGGCAGCCAACTGTGAGCTGCCACCGACTCGTGGCACGAACTGCACGAGCGCGCCGCGCCCCCGAAATCGGAGTTCAGCGCACCTTGTGAATTGGCGAACTGATGCAGCGGGCGGTGCAGGTATTCGCCGAAGTCCATCCGACGCGGGTCGAATTGCAGATGATCGGGACCCGTCCGATCCGGCTGCGTATCAAAGACCGGGTTGTTGAGCGCGTAGTGGCAGTCGGTACAGCCGACCAGCCGCTCGGCGTGGACATCCCAGGGGCGCGTCAGCGTACTCTTGTCTTCCAGGCTCAACCCGCTGCTGCTGATGCGCTGCGGCGAGAAGACCTGCCCACGCAGCAGCGTCTCCCAGCCGCTTTCGCCGTCCGTGAGTACGAGCGGCATCTGCCCGTCACTGTGGACCGTGCCGTGACACTGCCCACAGTTGGCATCGGTCGGATCGCCAATCGCGAGCAGCGCCGTATCGACCGTGCCATCCGGCGCGAACGCCGCCGCGTTCCACGACCAGCTTCCGTCGGCATCCGTCACGATGCCCGTCGCGCGCAGCGTGGCGCTGCTCGCCCATTCGGGCTGCCCGGCGTCGAGCGCGCCCAGGCGGGCGGCGTTGTCCGGCTGCGCGATGTGGCACATGAAGCAGTTCGTCTCGACGCTGCCGCCGGATGAAGCGGCGAACGGCGCGGCGTCCTGGCGCACCGAACGCAGCGCGCCATCGGCATGGCTGCTGTTGGCGCTGATGAAGGCGGTATCGTGGCAGTCGCCACAGGTCATCATGGCGGAGGCGGGCGCGCCGCTTTCCTGCACAAGCGCACCGTCCGCGTCGCGCAGCACAATCGGCGGATGGAATGACGGGTTGGTCTGGGCGAATGTGACGCCCGCGCCCAGCAGGAGGATGCCGACCATCAGCGAGAGGACGCCGCCCCCTGTGAGGATCGAGATGGCGATACGGCGGACGAGGCGCGCCTCGCCCCTACGGAACAGCCATCGTGGCGGTAGGGACGACGCATGCGTCGTCCTCTCCGCGCCTTCGTGTTGAAAATGGTTTCTGATCTCCGCGTCCTTCGTGTCTTCGCGGTTCAATTGCATAGATGTATAGCGCCTGTTCATCGCCCCACCTCCCGTCCGCCCCAGACCAGCGGGTCGCCGAAGTAACCGAGCGCTTCCCAGTCCATTCGCCCGTTGTCGCTGTGGCAGTCGGCGCACGTCAGCGCGTTCGACGCAGGCTGCACCATGTGCGTCAGGGGCCAGTACATCGCTGTCTCGGCAAAACCGTAGCTGCCGCTGTACGGGATGCCCGCCGCTTCCGCGCCGCTCGCCAGCGCTGAGTTCCAGTCGAAGGTCGTCCAGTAGCCACCCTCGCCCGCCGTCGTCGGCTGGAGCAGGATGTTGTACTCGGCGTCATAAGGCTGGCGCGCGTAGTGGATTTTGAAGGGGAAGATCAACGCTGTCGGGTCGTCCAGGTCGCCCAGCGGCGGATCGAGCACTGTCAGGGTCGCCGGGTCCATCGTGTCGCCCAGCAGATAGCGCTGCGCCGTGCCGTTGTACCAGGTGTAGTCCGGCTGATAGTCGAGCGTGGTCATGAACTCGCCGCGCGTCTGAAGATACTGCCCCGGCACATTCTCACGCGCCAGGTCGCCCGCCGCCGACCAATCCCACAGAATGCGCGTCCGGTCGCGCACGGCGACCGTTGGGATGTGACAGGTCTGGCAGGCGACCGTATCGACATGCGAGGTGATCCGTTCGTCGCTGTGCAGCGTCGTCTCGTGGCAGTCGGTGCAGTAGACCTGATTGGCATCGTCAAGGCTGACCGAGATCGAGCGCCCGGCGATCTGGTGATCCTGCGTCTGGTGGCAGTCGATGCACTGGAAGTCCAGCCCGCCCATATGCACGTCGAGGTTTTCCGACGGGAAGTACAGGCTGGAGTCGAGATCACCATGCTTGACGCCGTTGCCGCCGCCGCCGTTGAAGTGGCAGCCGCCGCAGTTGGCGCGCGTGGGTGAGCCGACGCTCTGCGCCGCCGCCAGCAGATCGACCTCTTCGGCGGGCAAGCCTTCTTCAGCTTTCACGTAGCCGCCCGATTGGTCGTGGCAGACCAGGCAGTCCACGTTGGAGAGATCCTCGAAATCGAAGGGTTCTTCCGCACCCCAGCCGTAGCCCGCGTGGCAGCGCGTGCAGTCCGGCTCGTTGCTTTGGATGCCGATACAGAAGTTATTGATGACGTTTGCTTTGCCGGTCGAGACGGGTTCATCGCGCCAGGCGACCGTGACCGGTTCGCTCTGCCATGTCCAGTGCGTCGTCCGCGAAACCTCGTGCGCCGCGTCTTCGTGGCACGAGAGGCAGGCGGCGGTGACTTCCGGTCCCGTCTCGAAAGGCTCCGTCATCAAGTCGGAATGATCGACATGCGTGCGTTCGGGGGGAACGTTTGCCCAGGGATCGGGCGCGACCCCCCGCAGCGGGGAAAGCGCGAGCGCGATCACGCCCGCCACCACCAGGATCGTGCCGATCAATCCCAGCAGCCAGATATATTTGAACGATCGCAGCATAAGAACAACTCCACATCAGGAATGCGAAGTTGTGGCGCGCCGAAGGTGAGCTGCTAACTCATCATATTGGCGCGGCGTTCCAAAGTATCGCGCAGGAGCTGTCGCATCAGATTAAGCACGTCGATCAGGCGTGAGTCGGCAAGGCGGTAGACCACCGCCGCGCCGTTTCGCTCCGCCACGACCAATGCGCGTTCGCGCAGCACTGCCAGATGCCGGGAGACAGTCGGTTGAGACATCTCCAGCAGGTCTGCCAGCGCCGACACATGGCGCGGCTGGTCGTGCAGCGCGTACAGAATCTGGATGCGTTTGACATCGCCAACCGCCTGACAGATCTGTTCATGCAGCAGTTGCAGTTCGTCTGTGCCAGGAATAGCCATGCGGCAGAACCTCCACCTATTCGCATATCTGTATACATCTAGAGTGTCCCACGATGCTGCCTTTCGGCTTAGTGACATTCCGCAGGCGGCGGGGTGATCTTTGTCAGGTGTACGCGCTCGGTCGCCATCCGCCCCTCGGCGCAGACGAGCGCGATGCCGCCGTTGAGCAGCGGGCGCTCCGCGTCCTCGACGACTAAGACCGGCTCTCCATCCAGCGTACAGGTGATGCGCGCGCCGGATACCGAGATCGCCAGCGCGTATGCCGTCTCCGGCTGCCATTCAAATACGCTTTCCGCCAGGATGTGCTCGCCGTCGAGCGCTTTGACCAGACGCAGCCTGCCACCCTCGCACAAGAGAAAGGCGTAGTAACGCGCCAGCCCCTGCACGCGCGCCGCGATGCCCGCCGCCTGCGCCAGATGCGGCGTGATGTCCGCGCTCACGCAGTAGTCCGCCCAGCCGCGCCCGCCGATCAGCCACATGCCTGTCCCCCGGTTGTGCACGACGCGAAACGCCTCCTCGCCAACAGGCTCGGCGGGATCGGTCGCCTTGACCCAGGCGCGCTTCCACAGCGTTCCACCTGCCGCCGGGCGCTGGAAGACGACCTCCGGTTCGCCATCCCAGGTCAGCATGTCGAGATAGACCGCGCCGCTGCTGACGGCGTCGCCCCCTTTCAGCCGAATGCCAACGCGGGCAATTGGCGCGCCGCCCGTCTCATCCACACGCCACGCCAGCGCCGCCTCTTCGCCGGGGCGCAGGAGAACCGCCTGTGACTCGATACGTTCAAGGCGATCCGCCGCGCCGTAGACATCGACAAACAGCGCGACCTCCAGCGCAACCGCGTTGGTGGCATCGGCGGACAGGCGCGCGCGCACCGTCTGCCCCGGATACAGGCTGGGCGACGCATCCAAGCCATAGCCGAAGCGGTCATCGTAATCCGGCGGGATGAAGGTCGGTGTGGCGGCGCACAGGCTGCCCCCTGGCGGCAGATCGCGGTAGCGCAGCGCCAGGCTGCGGCGACCCAGCGCGCTGTGTCCGGCGACATTTTCGAGCGTGAAGGCAGCAGCGCCCCCGTCGTTCGTCGGCGCGAAACCCTGCACGCAGCCGGGCAGATCGAAGTGAAAGCGACTGCCGCCTTTCGGCGCGACGAACGCCTCGCCCGCCAGCGCGCAGCCGATCTCGACCAGGCGGCACGCCTCGCTCGCGGCGTCCGTGATGGCGCTGTCGCCCGCCGCCGAAGGCACGTACAGGCGGTCGGCGACCGGTGACCGCCAATCGGCACCCCGGTCGATTGCCGCCAGCCCGTCCCGGATGCCGAGCAGGCAGCCGACATTGCCGGAATTGCAGTCGGTATCCCAGCCAGCGGTGTTGGCGATCATCAGCGCGCGCCCGAAGTCATCGCCGCCATACAGCAGGCTGAGATGGATCAGCGCGTGGTTCGGCACGATATGACAGTTGCCCCCGTAGCGCTGATAGCCGTAACGCTCGGCGATCTTCTCGCGCGCCACTCGCCAGTCAGGATACGCGGCGTGCCACGCGCGCACGTCGTCGATCAGGCGGCGGATCAGACAGTCGGGCGGGATGAGCGTCAGCGCGCTGTCGATCAGCGTGCCCAGATCGCCTTCGACATACGCCAGCGCCTCCATCGCCGCCATCACCTGCGCCGCGTAGATCGCCTCGCCGTCGTGGCTGACGCTCGCCGCGTGACCCGCCAGGCTCGCCGCGAGTTCCGGGTCACCCGGCGCGACCATCGCCCAGCTATCGATGAAGATCTGCGATCCGATCTGCTCGGCGACTGTGCGGGTATTGCGCCGTGCCGAACCGCTGTCAGGCGCGGGGATGCCTGCCTTCAGGCGCAGGTAGGCGGTGTGCTCGGTCGAATTGCCCATCCCGCCCCACCACAGAATGCTGCGGTTTTCGACGATGTAGTTCAACCATGTCTGCCCGATCTGCTGCGGGGTGATGTCGCGCGAGCAGCCATAGTCCGACAGCGCGCGAATGAACGTGAAAGTGCCGGACAGATCATCATCCGTCACGATCAGCGGCACGCCCATGCGCTCGTTGACGTAATAGGTGATGTCGCCCAGCTCCGCCGCGATGCGCTCATACGACCACTGCTCGAACGGACGACCGAGATAGACGCCGATCATCTTGCCGAGCACGCCCGCGTACGTGCGTTCCAGGTAATCCGCAGGCAGGGTCATAGTGTACCTGCCGCTGCCGCGATTTCGGCGCGCAGCGCTTCCGCGACCGCTGCCGGGTCGGGTGCCGTCAGGATGCTGCGAGAGGCGTTGACGAGGATGCCGCCGCCCTGCTGGTCAATGCCCGCGCGGACGGTCGTCTCGACATCGCCGCCCTGCGTCCCGACGCCGGGGATGAGGAACGGCATCTCCGGCAGGAGCGCGCGCAGCCCGCGCAGCTCACGCGGGTAGGTCGCGCCGACGACCAGCATACAGTTGCGTCGCTGGTTCCACTCGCCATCGACGAGCTGTGCCACATGCTGCCAGAGCGGGGTGCCGTCGATCATGAGGTTTTGCAGCTCGCCGGAGCCGGGGTTGGAGGTGCGGCAGAGCAGGATGCAGCCTTTGTCCGCCCGTTCGAGGAAGGGTTCAAGGGCGTCGCGCCCCAGGTAGGGGTTGAGCGTGATGCAGTCAAAGCCGAGATGATCGAAGATCGCGCGCGCATACGCCGCGCTCGTGCTGCCGATGTCGCCGCGTTTGGCATCGCAGATCGTCAGGACATCCGGCAGCGCCGCGCGCAGATAGGCGATGGTCGCCTCCAGTTCCGCCCAGCCCGCCGCACCGCGCGCCTCGTAAAAAGCGGTGTTGATCTTGTATGCCGCCGCGCTGGCGTGGGTCTGGTCGATCATCCAGCGGTTGAAGGCAAACTGCGGCATTGCATCGGCGTGGAAGCGTTCCGGCACGAGCGCCATATCGCTGTCCAGCCCGATGCAGAGCAGCGAATGGGCAGCGCGGGAACGCGCGTTGTATTTGTCGATTACGCTCATCTAACCCCTCCCCCTAACCCCCTCCCCACTGGCGTAGAGAGGGGGAACTAAACGGCTCATAAAGTCCCTCTCCACGCAGCTTGCGGAGTGGGGAGGGATTTAGGGAGGGGTCGCTTACCCACTCCACCCATACGGATCGGCATACCAGTCCTGCACCCGCTGGAAGGTCGCCTCGTTCAGCCGCCCACTCGCCCGCGCCTCCTCCAGCACCACCGGCACGCGCGTCAGCGTATTCAGCAGGATGCCCGCGCCAAACATCGCCGCCGCCGCCTCGCGGAAATCATAGCTGATGATCGCCAGCAGGTCGGTCACGATTGCGCCCTCTTCGCGCAGCGCAGCCACCGCCGCCAGGCTGCTGCCGCCCGTCGTCACCATGTCCTCGATCAGCACCACGCGCTTGCCGTCGACCGCGCCGCCCTCGACCCGGCTGCCTGTGCCGTGCTCCTTCGCCTCCTTGCGCACGAAGACCGAGGGGATGCCGGTCAGGTAGCCGAGCGCCGCGCTGTGCGGCACGCCGCCAACCGCCACCCCCGCAATCACGTCACAGGCGAATGCGCCATCCCGCACGAGCGCGGCGAACGCCTCGATGACCACGCGCCACTGCGCCGGATGATACGGCAGGCGGCGGTTATCGACATACATCGGCGAGAGGATGCCGGACTTGAACTTAATCGGCTGCATGAGCGAAAAGCCGACCGCGCCGATCTCCAGCAGCGCCCGCGCGACCTTTAACGAGTCATCCATCCGCGATCTCCCTTGAGAACACTTCAATTTAACCGCGAAGGCGCGAAGGACGCGAAGAGATGAATCGCTCTTCGCGTCCTTTGCGCCTTCGCGGTTATCTTCATCTTGTATCGTATCCAGCTCCCGTTGAATAACGGCGGCGGCGAGCGGTCCGCGATAGATCAACGCCGACCAGTATTGCAGCGCATCCGCCCCCGCCGCAAGCAGCGCCCGCGCCGACTCGCCATCCAGCACGCCGCCGCAGCCGACGATACACACCTGCGCGCCCAGGCGTTCGCGCGCCGCCGCCAGATGCCGCACCGCGTCCAGCGCGTGGATGTGGAGAGAACCGCCGCCGACGCCTGCGATGGGGACGCCCTCACCCCCAACCCCTCTCCCAAACGGTGAGTACACCTGGGAGAGGGGAGCCAGAGGAGTCGTGTGAAGTCCCTCTCCCAGCGGTACTCCGCGTTCGGGACGCTGGATGCAGAGCGGAAGCGGGTTTGGGGTGAGGGCTTGAGGCACTGCCCGCGCCAGCGTGTTGGTGGCGATGATCGCCCCTATGCCGACCTCCGCGCCGACCGCCATCAGCGCTGCGTATTGCTCCGCGCCCAGGTCGGGGCCGATCTTGATCCATAGCGGGATGGGATCTGACCTCATCTCTTCGCTCCCCCTCGCTGTATACGGAGAGGGGGTTGGGGGATGAGGTTCATGGCGCGATAACCCCGGATGCGCCAGCAGGGCGCTGCATAGCGCGCGGGCATGCGCCGCCGTCTGGTTGCCTTCGGGATCGTCCTCGGTGTTGGGGCAGCTCAGATTGAGCGTGAACCAGCCCGGACGCAGTCCCGCGTCGAGAAACAGACTCATGCTCTCGTAGACCTCCGCGATCTCCTGCGCTTCGTCGCTCACGCCCGGCGAGACGGCGATGTTGATCCCATAGCGAATATACCAGGGGAAATCTGCCCTGTGTCGCGCCAGGAAACGCGCGGCGGCGCGTGCGCCGGGGTTGCGCAAGCCGATGCGGTTCTGCGTCGAGCGCGTCGCCGGGTCGCGCCAGAGGATCGCGCCGGAGTTGCCCAGGCGCGGGTAGCGCGTGAACGAGCCGAACTCAACCGCGCCGACCAGCGCGGGCATGGCGCGCCAGCCGGGGATAATGTTCTCGCCCGCTTCGACTGCCCGCAGCGCCTCGTCCTCATCCGCAAACCCCCTACCTTTAACGAACCCCGCCGCCAGGGTTAGCGGAGAAAGATGTGTTGAACCGCAAGGACGCAAAGGGAGCGGAGCGGGAGAGCGGGGATGGGAAGGGTGGGAAGCGGACGCCATGAATGGCGTCCCTACGCCAGGCGACTCTATAGGGACGCCATAAATGGCGTCCGTCATATTGTCCTTCACATCCGTTTTAATAATCTTCGCGTCCTCTGCGCCTCCGCGGTTCAGTCCCCCTCGCATCAGATCGCACATCACCTTCGACCCATCCAACGCCGCCAGCAGTCGCATGGCGTCGCGGTGCGCGGCTTCGGGCGAGCGTGTGAAGATCAGCGGGCGCAGCAGGCGTTCGTAGCCCAGGCGGTAGAGGTCGAGCAACAAGTGGCGCGCGTTCATGCGAACAGATTCCGCCCGAAGCCGGGCTGGGCAAGCACACGCTCGCCATCGTAGACCTGCACGCCGCGTATCCACGTCTCGATCACCCGCCCGCGCACGCGCAGCCCCTCGAAGGGCGACCAGCCGCAGGCGCTGTGCAGCCGCGCGCGGTCGATCACATACTCGGCGTCCAGATCGACCCGCGCATAGGTGTCCGGCGGCGCGTCCAGCCACCAGATGCGGCGCGGGTTGTGCGCCACCAGATCGATGACACGCTCCAGCGCCAGCCGCCCCTCGTGGACGGCGGTCAGGAGGAGCGGCAGCGTCGTCTCCAAGCCCGGCACGCCGTAGGGCGGGCGCTCGCTCGCCTTCTCCGCCAGCGTGTGCGGCGCATGATCGCTCTCCACGACATCGACGACACCCGTTTGCAGCGCATCCCACAGCGCATCGCGGTCGCGCGCCGTCTTCAGCCCCGGCTTCATGATGCCGAACGCGCCGAGCGCGGGCAGGTCATCCTGCGTCAGCCACAGGTGATGCGGGCAGACGCCGATGGTGATCGGCAGCCCTTCCTCCTTCGCCGCGCGCAGCCAGGCGATCTCCTGCGCAGTCGAGATATGCAGGAAGTGCGTGCGCTTGCGGAACTGCCGCACGAGCGCCAGGACATCGAGCACCGTCTCGTCCTCGGCATGTACGGCGATGATCCGCGCGGCATCCCAGGCGGCGTAGTGCTGTTCACGCTGCGACTGATCGGCGATCAGCAGGTCGCCCGTCGTCGAGTTGTTGAAGATCTTCAGCCCGCACGTCCCGGCGACATGCGCATACTCCGCCGTGTTATCCGCCTGCGACGCACCGAAATAGACGCCCCAATCGCAGACGGCGGTCTCGCCCATGCGCGCCAGCTTGAGATCGAGCGCCGCACGGCTGGTCGTGGTGGGCGGCGTGTTGGGCATATCGAAGACCGCCCAGTACCCCCCGGCGACCGCCGCCGCCGTCTCGCTGGCGAAGGTCGCCTTATGCGCCCAGTCGAGATCCCGCAGGTGCGTATGCGGATCGACCATCGCCGGGATGCGGACGGTCGTCATCAGACGTGGACTCCGCGCAACACCTTCGCCAGCAGCGCCATGCGGATGTACATGCCGTTCTCCATCTGCTCAAAATAGACGGCGCGCGGGTCTTCATCCAGGATGTCGTGGTCGCTGCGCGTGCCCATTTCGTGTTTACGCGGCAACGGATGCATCAGGATGGCATCGCCTTTGGCGCGCGCCAGCACGGGCGGCGTCATGATGAAGGCGTCCTTGATCGCCTCAAACTCCGCCATATTATCGGCGAAGCGTTCCTCCTGCACGCGCGTCCAGTAGATCACGTCGCTCTCGCCCAGCACCTCATTCAGGTCGCTCGTCTCATAAAGCGTCACCCCGCCCGCGTGCAGCACCGATGTGATGGTGTGCGGCATCGCCAGCGAGGGCGGCGCGACAAAGCACAGCCGCATCCCCGCCGCGCCGTAGATGGCGAGCAGCTTGGCGAGCGAGTGCACGGTGCGCCCATGCAGCAGGTCGCCGACCATCGTGATCGTCAGCCCGTCGAAATGCGTTTTCTTGTCGTAGATCGTGAACATATCCAGCAGCGCCTGCGTCGGATGCTCGCCGATGCCGTCGCCGCCGCTGATGATGACGCTGGGGTTATCGATCTGCTGATTGAGCTTATCGAGGTAGTACGCCGCCTCGTAGGACGAGCCGATCTCCGGGTGGCGCAGCACGACGACATCGGCGTAGCAGCCCGCCGCGCGCACAGTGTCCGCCAGGTCTTCGCCCTTGTAGACCGACGAGAACTGCACGCCGTTGCTGGCGGAGATGATCTGCCCGCCCAACCGCCGCATCGCCGCCTGGAACGAGAGATCGGTGCGCGTGGACGCCTCGAAGAAGAGCGACGCCATCACATGGGTCGCGCACAGTTCCTTTAAGCCTCGGTCGGACTGGCGGACGCGCTTGCGCAGCGACGATGCCGCGTCAAACAGCGTTTGCATGTCCCTGCGGGCGAACTGCTCAACCGAGAGGATGTGCTTGCCGACGAAATCCCCGTCGATGCGCGGGGGTTGGTAGCGCATGAGGTACGGATTGGCATGGTGCGTGTCTGGCATCGTGGTTTCTCGCAGTCTATACCCTGATTATAGCGCGCTCGGTAATCCGCCTGTAATCATGCGTCCGTATCATCCTTCATGTTGTCATGCACGGCACAAGTGTTGTCCAGCCAACAGATTGTCGCGGGCATATGTGGTATTCGTTGGTCGGCGCATTTGGCACACGCCCTACCGACCATCGCGCAAATTGAGGACTCCCTAATGACGCAATCCCCGCCGCTTCCCTTCCCACAGCGCCTGCGCGATTGGATCATCCAGCAGCGCGGCAAGATCGCCATCATTCTGGGCTGGGTTGTCCTGCTGGTCGCCGTGCGCCAGTACATGACCAGCAGCGGGCTGACCTTCGCCGACCTGACGCGCCAGCTTCAAACGCTGCTGACCGGCACCTGGTACGGTCCGCTGCTCTACATCCTGATCTACCTTCTGCGCCCGCTCATCCTCTTCCCGGCGTCGCTGCTGACGATCCTCGGCGGCAGCATCTTCGGGCTGGGCTGGGGTTTCGTCATCGTGCTGGTCGCGGGGACGCTCTCGGCGGTCATCCCGTATGCCGCCGGGCGCTGGTTTTCCGGCGATCCGTCGCAAGCCGCGCTGCATCCGCGCATCCAGGGCTTCATCGACCTGCTGCGCAGAAACCCCTTCCAGGCAGTGCTGATCATGCGCCTGATCTACCTGCCCTATGACGCGGTCAGTCTGCTGGCAGGCAGCCTGCGCATCGGTTTCCTGGCATTCATCGCCGCCACCGCGGCAGGCAATCTGGCGGGCACGCTTTCGTTCGTCGGCATCGGCGCTTCCATCGAAGGCGACCTGGCGTCGGGGGATCTCTCGCTCAACCCGACAATCTTATTGTTTTCAGGGCTGATCCTCATCTTCAGCATCATTCTCTCGCGTATGCTCAATCGTCGGGGGAACAAGAATGTCTGAAATCTACGACGTGATTGTGATTGGCGGCGGCTCGGCGGGGCTGACTGCCGCGACGGTGGTCGGCGGGCTGGGCAAGCGCGTCGCCCTGGTCGAGCGCGAAAACATCGGCGGCGACTGCACCTGGACGGGCTGTGTGCCGAGCAAAGCGCTGCTCAAAGTCGGCAAGATCGCCCACACGGTGCGCACGGCGCAGCACTACGGCGTCCATACGCAACCGCCCACGACGGACATGCCGACCGTGCGAGCCTACATCCAGCACGCCATCCAGGAGCTGTATCAGCACGAAACGCCGGAAGCCACCGCAGAACGCGGCATCCACGTCATACTGGGCGATGCGCGCTTCCTCGACCCGCACCGGATCGAGGTCGATGGCAAGACTCTGCACGCCAAACGTTTCATCGTCGCCACCGGCGGACGCGCGCTCGTCCCGCCCGTCCCCGGACTAGCGGACGTGCGCTACCACACCAACGCCACAATCTTCAACAACGACCGCCTGCCGCGCCACCTGCTCGTTATGGGAGCAGGTCCCATCGGCTTGGAACTGGGGCAGGCATACGCACGCCTCGGCGCGCAGGTGACGATCATCGGCGACCAGGTCCTGCCGCGCGATGAACCGGAAGCGGCGGATGTCCTCAAGCGCGTCTTCGCGGCAGAAGGCATCACGATCATCGAGTCGCTGGTGGCGACCGCGAAACAAGACGGCGAGTGCATCTCTCTCACGCTCAAGGATGGGCAAACGGTCGAGGGCGATATGCTGCTGGTCGCCGCCGGACGCACGCCGAATGTCGAAGGGCTGGGCTTGGAGAAGACGGGCGTGCAGGTCGAAAAGGCGGGCATCCCTGTCAACGCAGCGCTCCAGACCAACATCCCGCACATCTACGCCATCGGCGATGTGACGACCGGCGCGAAGTTCACCCATTACGCGGGCTTCCAGGGGGCGATTGCGGGTCGCAACGTGGTGCTGCCCATCAAAGCGAACGGGCTGCCTGCGCAGGTGCCCTGGGTGACATTCACCGATCCCGAAATCGCCCATGCCGGGCTGACTGAGCGCGAGGCGCGGGCGAAATATGGCGACGCGGTCAAGACTTACACCTACGCGACTCTCAAGGGTGACCGCAGCGTGGTCGAAAACGACACCGAAGGCTTCATCAAGCTGGTCTATCGCGGCAGCGGCGAGCTGCTGGGGGCGACGGTGGTCGCCGAACGTGCCGGAGAGATGATCATTGAGTATGCGTTGGTGATCGAAAAGAAGATCAGCGCCCGCGCGCTGATCGGCGTCATCCATCCCTACCCAACCTACTCCGATGTCGCCAAGAATGCCCTCTCGAAGATGCTGGTAGAGGAACTGCTGGGCAGCGTCGCCGGACGAGTTTTCAAAAGGTTGGTGAAAATCTTGCCATGATGGATCATGCACTGCGCAAAGTGAAAGACGATGTGTATCTGCCGATTGCCCGCGAGGTGGGCAAAGCCTTCAGCCCAATGAGCATCACCCTGGCAGCAGGGGCGGTTGGGGTGTGCGCGGCACTGGCAGGCTGGCAGGGGCAGTACACGCTGGGACTGCTGCTCTGGCTGCTCAACCGTGCGCTCGACGGGCTGGATGGCGCGGTCGCACGCGCGACCGGGCGGCAGTCGGATTTCGGCGGCTTCCTGGATACGCTGGTCGATTTCACGCTCTACACGATCATCCCGATTGGGCTAGCCCTGCGCCAGCCCGACCTGCCGATCCTGTTCGCGCTGATCTACTTTCTCGGCGCGTGCTACATCAACGCGGGCGCGTTTCTCTACCTGTCCGCCATCCTCGAACGGCGCAACACGGGGGCGAAGCAGCGCGGCGAACTGACGACCATCCACATGCCGCGCGGCATCATCGAGGGCGCGGAGGCGATCATCTTCTTCAGCCTGTTCTTCCTTTTCCCGGACGCGCTGGTGTTCCTGTTCGCGCTGCTAGCATCGCTCGTGCTGGCGACCGCCGCGCGGCATCTTATCTGGGCGGGGCGAAACCTCTAAGTTCGCCCCTTCTCCACTGGCAGTGATGAATCCGTCGTCCACTCCTGCATCGAGCCGTCATAGACCGCGACATGCCGCTTGCCCAGCAGCGCCAGGATAAACGCGGTGCTGGTCGCCGCAATCCCCGCGCCGCAGTAGACGACCACCCGCTCGCGGTCGAGAGCATCCCCGGCGCTAAAGCGTTCGCGCAGCACGTCGAGCGGCAGATACGCGCCCGTCGCCGCGTCAAGCATTTCGACAGCGGGCAAGTTGATGCTGTTCGGGATATGCGCGTCGCGGTGGGCATCGCGCCCCAGCGAGTTGATGACGCAGGTGCTGCCATTCGCCATCTCGCGCTCTACATCAGCCTTCGTCGCCAGCCACGCCGGGTCAAGCTTCGCCTCGAAATGCGCCGGAGGGCGAGCGATGATCTCGGTCGAGGTAGGGCGTCCTTCCAACGACCACTTCTTCCAACCGCCATTGAGCAGCGCGACCTGCTCAAAACCGAAGGCGCGCAGCAGCCACCACACGCGCGTCGCCCACATGGCGTTGTTGCCATCGTAGACGACCACGCGCGTCCCCGCGCCGACGCCGTACCTCCCCATCGCGTCCGCGAACTGCGTGGGCGACGGCATGGCGAAGCGGAGCGGCGAGGATGCGTCGGACAGCTCGCGGACGAGATCGGCGAACGTGCTGTTGGGGATATGCCCCTTCGCCCACTCGGCGCGCCCGCTCTCGACAATCGGCGCGCCCGTCAGCGGATCTGTACGATAGAAGACGGTCGCATCGAGGATGCGCAGATCGGGGTCGTCGAGATGCTCTTGCAGCCACGCCGTCTCGACAAGCCCGCTTGAGAATTGGTCCAAATCAGCCATTCACTTCTCCCATATCGCTATCCTGCCGCCTCATCGCCGCATCACGCGTTCTCCAGCTTGCGGAAGAAATCCGCGAAGATCGCGTCGCGCTGGATGTCATACGCTTCCCGCATCAGATGCCGCTTCGCATTATGATACCAGCGGCGGTCGTCGCCCAGTTTAGGCGCGGGCACGAGTTCGCTCGGCACCCAGCGCGGGTTGAGCAGCCAGGCAATCGTGATAAGATCCCAGATCACCCAGGTCGAGGCGTAAGTGCCGGTGATGCCAAGCATCTCCCACAGCGGGTTATGCGTATACAGATGATACAGATAATCGCCAATCGCGCCCCGCCCCTTCACAAACGCCTCCATCTCTGGCAGCGAGAGCCTGAGCTGCGCGCCAACATGAAAGCCCGGTTGATAGACCAGCGGCACCCCGCTCTCGAACAGCACCTTCGAGGCGACCATGTCCTGCTCCATGTTGAGCGAAAAATTGGTGCGCGCGACCGTCGAAGGATAGCCCGCCGTCCAGATGACGACGATCTTGCGGATGATCTCCGGTGCCAGCAGGAGCGCGCTGCCGATATTGGTCAGGCAGCCGATGGCGGCGACGTAGAGCGGGTCGTCGTCCGGCGATGCCAGCGCACGTTCGATTAGATCCTCGACGGCGTCGCAGCGCACGGGCTTGTCCTCCGCTTCCAGATAACCCGGCACACCGCGCAGCACGCGCCCATTCACCGGTTCGTTCATCAGCTCGAAGACACGCAGAATCTCGGCGTAGCTGCGTTCCATGCCCACGCCCGGTGGGTTGAAAGGCGGCAGATCGACCGTGTCGAGGTCGTAGCCGCGCGCCTCGTAATGCGCCAGCATCCCGGCGTAGCCCTCCAGCATCTCGTGGTCGAGCGGCGTGGCGAGTTCAGGCGTATCGCGGGCGATGCGCGCGCGCTTCATCTCGCCCAGGCGATGCCGGAACGAGAAGGGTTCGGCGTAAACACCTTCGATGTGCAGGCGATCCTGCGAGCGCAGCGCCCACGCCAGCGCGAACTGATCGTCAATCTCGTTGGCGGTGTCGGTGTCGATCACCACGCGCGGTGAATGCGGTGGCAGCGCCAGCCTGCGGCGCATGAAGGACTCGGAGAGATATGGAAAATTGGTCATCATTATCCTAATCTGTACTATCGGGTGCGAAGTGCGGCGTGCGTGGTGCGAACAAGCCAAACGCTCTCCATGGCGACTTGGCGTCATAGCGAGGGAGTCCCGTAGGGGCGGCTCAACCGATCTAACCGCCATGACGCCACGAACGCCAAGTCTTTTCGCACCACGCACTCCGCACTTCGCACACGGTTTCACGCTATCACGCCGCGCGCACGCAGCTCTGCAATCCTGCCCGCATCCATCCCCAGCTCCGCCATCACGGCGTCGGTATGCTCGCCCAGGCGCGGCGGATGGCGGCGGTACACCAGCGGCGTAAGGGCAAGATGCACAGGCGTGGCAATCGATTTGATCATGCCCAGCGCCGGGTGCTCCAACTGGACGATCATCCCACGCTCAAGCAGGTGCGGATCGCTCAAGGCATCGTGGACGGTATTGATGCGCCCGACCGGGACGCCGACCTGACGCAGCGCATCCAGCCATTCGTGCGTCGGGCGTTCCGCGATGATGGCGCGCACCGTCGGCATCAGCGCGTCGTAATGGGCGATCCGCTGGACGTTCTCGCGGAAGCGCGCATCCGTCGCCAGGTCTTCCCGCCCCACGTAGCTGCAAAACGCCTGCCAGACGTTATCCGAGCCGACGCCCAGGATAAACCACTCACCATCCGAACCGCGCACCGCCTCATACGGCACCACCTGCGGGTGGCGATTGCCGCGCCGCGCCGGGTTCTCGCCGCTGGCAAAGTATTCGCCCGCGTAATTATCCAGCCATGTCAACTGACCCTCTTGCAGCGACTGGTCGATGAACTGCCCGCGCCCGGTCTTCTCACGCGCGTACAGCGCCGACAGGATGCCGATCAGCGTGAACAGCCCGCACGACAGGTCCGCCATCGGCGTCGGGAAGCGCATCGGCGCGCCCTCGACCTCGCCCGTCAGCGCCATCGTGCCGCTCTCCGCCTGCGCGACCAGGTCATAGCCCGGCTGCCCGGCACGCGAACCCGTGCGCCCGTAACCGCTGATCGAAGCGTAGATCAGGCGCGGGTGCTTCGCCGCCAGCGTCTCGTAGTCGATCCGGTATTTACGAAGCGACTCGACCGTCGGCAGGTTGGTCATGAAGATATCGGCATCGGCGATCAGCTCATGGAGGATCGCCTGCCCCTCGGCGGACGCGACATTCAGCGCGATGCCGCGCTTGTTGCGGTTGCACGCCAGGTAGTAGCAGCTCTGGTCACCGATGAAGGGCGGTGCCCACTGGCGCGATTGATCGCCCGTACCCGGACGCTCAATCTTGATGACCTCCGCGCCCAGGTCGCCGAGCATCATCGCGCAGTAGGGTCCCGCCAGCGCCTGCGTCTGGTCGATGACCTTGATCCCTGCCAGCGGTGCATTCGTCATATCGCGTCCATCCCCCGTCGTAGGGGCGATGCCAGGTCATCGCCCGTGCCACTCACATCTCATACGCCGTCGATCTTTGCCAGCGAAACCAGGCGATCAGTGCCAGCGCCAGCACCAGCGCCGTCGCCCACATCAGCAGCACCGCGTTCCAACCGCTGCTCTCCAGCAGCGCGCCGCTGGCGACCCCTGCGAAGCCGCCGCCCAGATTGAACGCGCCGTTGAAGATGCCCGTCGTGGACGACGTGCGCCCCGCCCCCGCGAACTGCACCGGGATGGCGCTCGTCATCATGCCGCCCAAGCCGCCGAGCGCGGTCAGCGCCAGCAGCAGGACGAGCGCCTGCCCCGCCAGAGGCAGCAAGAGCGCGCCGCCCATCAATGCCGCGCCGACGGCGAGAAGCTGCATCGCCGTCACCTCCGCGCGCCCACTGTGCTGCATCAGCCTGCTCGACCCGACCATGCCGACGATGCCCACCAACGGCAGCATTGCCGAGACGACTCCCGTCGCCGAAGCGGACACATAGCCCGTATCGACGACATACGTCGGCGTCCAGAAGATCGTGCCAACCAGGGCAAAGCCGCCCAGGGCGTTGGCGAGCAGCAGCGGCGCGAACCCACGCAGGTCGCCGAGCGAGGTGGCGAGGCTGAAGCGCGCGGGCTGCCCTGCCCGTCCGTCGATCCCCGACCGCCACCAGTGCACCAGCGGCAGCAGGAGCAGCAGCCCCGGCACCAGAAACGCCGCCTGCCAGCCCCAGGCAGCGACCAGCGCGCCGGTCAGCACCCAGGTCACCGCCGCGCCGATCTGAAAGCTGATCGGAAAGAGTGTCGAAATCTGCCCGCGCTGCTGAGCGCTCACATGATCCGTGATCACGCGCAGCAGTGGCGACCAGCCCGCCGATTGCGCCACGCCGTTGATGCCCCACAGAATCGCCATGATCAACAGCGACGTTTGCAGCGAAAAAATGACGTTGACGAGGATGATCGCCAGCAGCCCGGCGGCGACCAGCAGGCGCGGGCGCACGATGTTGCCCAGTTCGCCATTCACCAGCGTGCCGATGCCGTACGTCCAGAAGAAAACCGTGCCGAGCGCGCCGATCTCCGCGCGGTTGGCGCTCAACGCGGTCGTCATGGCGGGCAGCGCAATGCTTAGGTTCAGCCGTCCCAGGTAAAAGCAGGCATACGTTCCCCAGGCAGTCAGCACAACCCGCCGCTGTTCGCTCGTCAGATTAGCTGCGCCCAACGACCCATATCCTGTCTGCCGGAAAGCCGACGCGCACCGCGTCACCTTCGTTCAGGGCATGGTCGATGTCGCCGGAGCGCGTCGCCTCGATCTCGATATCGCCGATCATGATTTTGTAGCGCGTGTACGTGCCGACGTAGATGCGCGAGCGAATGCGCCCGCTCGTGCAGTTTTCGTCATCCGCTGGATTGAGCACCACCTGCTCCGGGCGGATCGTCAGCGTCACTTCGCCCTCCGGCGCGTTTTCGACGCCGGGCGTGCGCACATGGAACGCGCCGAACGCGGTCTCCAGCCGTTCGCCGCGCCGCGTCGCTGGGACGAAGTTGATCCCGCCAAAGAAGCGCGCCGCCCGCTCGCTGATCGGCTGCCGATAGAAGACATCCGGTGCCGCGTACTGCTGCAATACGCCGTCGAAGATCAGCGCGATCTGGTTGGCGAGCAGCACCGCTTCTTCCTGGTCGTGGGTGACGAAGATCATCGTCACACCCAGGTTGCGCTGGATCGAGAGGATCAACTCGCGCATTTCATCGCGCAGGTGGGCGTCCAGGTTGCTCAACGGCTCGTCCAGCAGCAGCACCTTCGGCTCAGTGATCAGCGCACGCGCCAGCGCGACACGCTGCTGCTGCCCGCCGGAAAGCTGGCGCGGGCGGCGGTTGGCGATGTTCGGCAGCTTGACCAGGTCGAGCATCTCGATCACCTTGCGGTCGATCACTTTCGGCTCGACTCCGCGCATCTTCAAGCCGAAGCCGACATTCTGCCCGACGCTCATGTACGGAAAGAGCAGATAGTTCTGAAATACCATGACCGCGCCGCGCTTCTCCGGCGGCACGGCGAGCACACTCGCGCCATCAAAAGTGATGTCGCCCACCGTCGGCGTGATCAACCCGGCGATCATCTTGAGCGTGGTCGTCTTGCCGCAGCCCGAGGGTCCGAGAAAGGCGACCAACTGCCCCGACGGAATATCGAGATTCATGGTGTTGACCGCCGCCACCGGGTTGCCGGGGAAGCTCTTGGTCAGGTTTGAGAGGATGACATGGGTCATATACGTCCAAAGCCTCCGACAGCGCCCGACTCGCCGGACAGATAACGCGAGGTCACCAGCAGCGTGAGGATGGCAGGCGCGATAAAGATGAGCGACATCACCGCGATCACAGCGTTATTACCGCCGCTTGCCGATGCAAACAGCAAAATCGGCAGCGTGATGACACGCCCCGCGCCGATCAGGAACGTCAGCAGGTACTGGCTCCACGAGACCAGAAAGGCGAACAGCGCTGCCACGACGATGCCGGGGAAGATGGCGGGCAGCGTAACATACCAGAAGGTGCGCAGGGGTCCCGCGCCGAGCGTGCGCGCCTGATCTTCAAAGTCAGGGTTGTAGTTGGCGAAGACCCCGGAGAGCGTCAGCACAACATACGGCATGACCGGCACCAGATGCACCAGCGCTACGCCGAACAGCGATCCGGACAGCTCCCAGCGAATGAAGTTGATGTTCAGACCCAGCACGAAGGCAATCGACGGGACAATCGTCGGCGCCAGGATCATGAACTCGACGATCCGCTTGCCACGAAACTTATGCATGCCCAGCGCGCGGGCGGCGGGCAAGCCAATCACGACCGAGAACAGCGTGACCCCCACGCCGATGACCAGGCTGACGACGAGCGCGTCGATGACATCCGAGCTGCCCAGCAGCGCGAGCCAGTTCGTCAGCGTGCGCTCACCCTCCGGCGGGATGAGCTGCAAGCGTTCCCACGCCTGAAGGCTCCACTCCGCCGGGATGAACTGCGGGTAGAACCAGCGGAAGGCGAAGGCGTTGATCATGAACGTGATGACCGGTAGGACCAGCAGGATGCAGATCACTGCGACGGCGAGGTAGAAGAAAGGGCGGCGGTTGCGGACTGTCATGGTCTGGCTCCTAACGCTGCACGGCGCGGTTGCCCGCCCACATATACGCCACCACGATCAGCAGCGTGATCGCCGCGATGATCATGCTCAATGCCATGCCTTCCGCGCGCGCGTTCAGGTCGGGATTGAGAAAGAATTCAAGCGCCATGACGGGCAGCATTTCCGGAAAGCGCACGCCCAGCAGTTTGGGGACTTCATAAGTGCCAAAGGTGAAGGCGAAGACGATGATCGACGACGACAGCAAACCCGGCATGACCAGCGGCAGGATGACATGGCGGAAGCGCTGCCAGCGGTTCGCACCCAGGCTGCGCGCCAGGTCTTCGTAATCCTCGCCGACCGATTGCAGGATCGCCAGCAGGACGATGCCGAAGAACGGCACTTCCTTCCACAGGTATGCCAGGATGATGCCGACGCCGCCGGCATCGCGGAGCATGACCGGAAACTCGTTGGGCGTGCTGATCATGCCCAACTGCGCCGCCGCGCGCGCCGCCAGTCCGCTCTGAGAGAAGAGAAAGATCATGCCGATGGCGATGACGAGATGCGGCACCGGCAGGTTGAGCTGAAATAAGAACGTAGCGATCTTTTTGCCGATGAACGTCTGGCGCAGCAGCAGCGCGCTCATCAGCGCCAGCGCCGCCGAAATGAATGTGCTGGCGAGGCTCACCCAAATCGTCAGCCACAAGCCCGACCAGAACTGCTCGCGGTATTCCGGAGAGAACAGCACGGTCGCGTAGGCATCCAGACTGAAAGTCGTATTGCCGATGTTCGGCTGCCAGCCCAGGCTTTGCAGGAAGCCATAGCCGAGACTGCCAAAGAACAGGACGACGATGATGATGAGGGTCGGCGCAAGCATCAAAGGGATGCGCCAGCGTTCGCCGATCATGGAGAACCTCAGACTATGATAGATCAGAACATGAACGTTGCTTAACGGACTGTGTGGCGTGGTGAATAACAGGGCAATGCCCCATCAGAACCTCACCCCCGTCCCCTCTCCGTGTACGGTTCATGGGCGGACAGTCTCACATAGAGTACAAGATGTCTCAATATTCGCATCAGCCCTTACACCCAGCCCGCTTCGGCTCTGCATCCAGCGTCCCGAACGCGGAGTACCGCTGGGAGAGGGGAGCCAGATGTAGGGACGAGGCATGCCTCGTCCGGTTTGGAAGTCCCTCTCCCAGGCGTACTCGCCGTTCGGGAGAGGGATTTAGGGTGAGGGCTAAAGCGAAACTCTAGACATGCTGTACCCTTTACTAAACTGTCCGCCCCTGAACTCCCTGAGGGAGAGGGGTTTGGGGTGAGGGTTTGTTGTCGATTACCGCCGCAGGACGTTCGCTTCCCAGTCCGCTTCGATCAGCGCCTGGTATTCCGCCGCGATGTCCGAGACCAGCGCCGCTGCCAGGATGTTCGGGTCTTCCGCTGCCGCGCCCAGGTTCTCGAAGGCTTCTTCGATAGCAGCCAAGCCCGCCTCATCCGTCACGCGCGAAACGTCGATGCCCCAGCCGCAGCAGAAGCCGTTATCCGGCTGCACCTGCGCTGCCTGACGATCCGGGCGCAGAATCAGGTTTGCCAGCACCAGCGCCGCTGCCTTGTTGGGGGCGTTGTACGGGATCGCCACGTAGTTGAAATCGCCGATCATATTTTCGGTGAACGCGAAGCCCTTGGAGGTCGGCGGGATCTGACCAGAGCCGATCCAGGGTGCCGCGCCGGATGGCGACTGCGTGAAGGCGAAATCCACCTCGCCGTTGGCGAAGAGTTCGAGGTGCTCGGCTTCACCTGCCGGGTAAGTTTCGCCCGCGCGCCACAGGTTCGGCTCCCACGAGTTGAGCAGATCCCAGACGACGGGTGCCCATTCGTCGTAAAGATCCTGGTTGAACTCGCCGACCCACTGCTCCTGCCCGCCGCTGACCTCAAAGAAGATCTGCTTGACGAAGCGCGTGCCGATGAACGCACCCGGACCAGGCGCGACATACGAGAAGCGACCAGGATTTGCCTCGATCCACGCGGTCAGCTCGGCATAGCTGCGCGGCAGGTCGTCTTCGCCCATCCGCGCGGTGTCATAGATGAAGTGGAACTGCGCGCTCGACCAGGGGCTTTCGTAGTTATCGACCGGGCGACCGAAATCGAGGTTGACCGCCGGGTTGTCCCAAGCCACCAGCGCGCTGTTGGGGATGTTCTGCGCCCAGGGTCCGTAGAGCAGGTCTGCCTGGCGCAGTGTGAAGAAGTTTTCGCCATTGATCCAGATCATGTCGATGGTGCCGCCGTCTTCCGCGACGCCCGCTTCCGATTCGCTCAAGACCTGGTTGACCGCATCGACGGTGTCCGTCAGCGGCACGCGGTTGAGCGTGATGCCGTATTCTTCGGCGAGGACTTCGCCATAGAAGGTATCGACGAAGCCGTTGATCGAGTCCGACCCGCCCCACATGTACCAGTTGACCGTCTGCCCGCGCGCGGCTTCGACAACCGCGTCCCAGCTCTCAAACCCGGGTGGCGGTTCCATCGCGTCATCCTGCGCGGATGCCATCATCGGGACGACCAATAGTGCCAGCAAACTGATCAGCAAGAACCATTTCCGTGCCATGACCATCTTTCTCCTCTATGCCTTCGTTCGTATTCATCGGGACGACAAACAGATCGTCGCCTATGCGGACGAGGCGTGCCTCGTCCCTACACTATTCTTGTTACTCCTCACACATTCACCCCCTCTAACTGCAAGTAATCTGCATAGGGAACCCTTTCTACTAAACGCATCTTCTTCCATGCGGCAAATTCCAGCAGTTCGCTCGTCACATCGCCCTGCCCAACGGCGAAGTGATGTTCGTGCCCGCGAACCGTGAGGGTGTTGACAAGATCCCAGAGGTTGATCGGCTGCTTGTTGAGTTCAAACTGGTTGAACCAACCGCGCGTGCCGTCAAAACCGCGCTGCCCGTTCGGGTGTTCGATGATGCTCGACCGCAGCACCAGCAGGCTGCGCCCATCGTCGCCGATGTAGGTGATGCTGGTATCCGGGTTGGGCGCGAAGAGCTGGTCGCCCGATACGCCGTACGGTCCATCGTCCGCCTTTCGACCGAGCGTGGTGTGATCGACCCACTTGATCCCCTCGTCGTTGGCGAAATGCCGGGGCGAAACGCCACAGTGCCACATCAGCATCGTCTGCGTTTGCAGGTCGAGCGCCGTCATGTCGAGCAGCGTCGAGGAGCCGTGCTTGCCGGTCAGCAGGTTGAGCAGGTACATGCTGGCAGCGCCCAGCACATCGCCCTCGCACGAGACCGCCACGCCGTCCTCGCTGCCCATCCATGAGTACGCCATGCACGGCACGACGTTGTAGATTTCCTGCGCCTTCGTCCAGCACTGCACAGCAAGCGCGTCATAGCCATGTTCGGATGCGATGTCCTTGAGCGCCAGATAGAGCCGCGTGACGCGGTTGAATGACTCTTCGCTGCTGACCGTCACGGCGGACGCTGCGCCGCGTATCTCCGCCGCCTGCGCCGCGACCGGGGCGGCATCATACGCCTTTGCCCGCGCGACCAGTTCGCCCATCTCGTGCTGCCCGACCTGCACGCCCAGGCGCGAACGCAGCGCCGGCTCGTCAAAGATCATGTCGTGGAAGCCGGGCGACAAGCCGCCGATCCAGCCGATGCGCCCGCGCTCGATGTTTTTGACGGCGGTCAGCGCGCGCACCGTCACCACGAAGCGACGCTGAAAATCTTCCGTCTCGACATGCCCGTAGAACCACTTGAACGGGTGCTCCTCATGACGCAGATAACGCTTGAGAATCGCCGCAAAATGGTTCATCGAGACCAGCGAGTGGATCTGGATTTCGCCTTGCAGGTTCGGGTCGGGCGTCGCCCACAAGCCCAGGCGCGGCGCGCAATCGACCAGCGGCAGGAGCTGTTCGCCCATGCTGCATGAGCTGGTCTGGATCAGCAGGAAGTCGAGATGCTGATCGCGCAGGAAGTTCGCCGCGCGGATCGACTCCTCTTCGCTCATGATCACATCGGGCATGGCAACAAGCTCGAAGCCGAGCGAGTCGGCTAGCATCGTCAGCCCGGCGATGGCACGCTCGCGCTGGCGAAACTCGACCGAATAGTAGGGCTTGATCGACAAGCCGACGAACCCGACGCGCACCTTATGTTTCGGCATCATGCAAATCCTTCTGGTCCCCAGCCCTCATCCCCATCGGAACATCGCTCCCCGCGCGGGCGCATCCCACAGCGCGGACATCGTCTCATCCACCTTGCAGAGCGACAGTGCGAAACCTGCCATCTCTTGCGTCGTCGCATATGCGCCGATATACGTGCCGTAGACCGAGATGCCGCGCTCGCTCAGGATCTGCGCCACGCGGCGGTGGAGGATGAACAGTTCCATCTGCGTCATGCTGCCGCTGTTGTTGAGCAGCACCAGCACCTCGTCGCCCGCCACAAATGGCAGATCGTCGAGGATCGGCGGCAGCATCATGTCGATGGTCGCGTCGGCGGTCGTGAACTTGCGCCGTCCCTGCCCCACCTCACCGTGCACCCCCATGCCGATCTCGATCTCGTCCTCCGGCAGCGTAAACATCACCTGCCCGTTGAGCGGGTTCGTGCCCGGCGTCAGCGCGACCGCGAGCGTTCGCGTGTGATCGCGGATGCGCTCCGCCATCGCCTTGCATTCTTCCAGCGACGCGCCCATTTCGGCATACGCGCCGAGCAGCTTCCAGGTAAAGAACAGCCCGGCAGTCCCGCGCCGTTCTTCTTCCTGTCCTTTCGGCGCGCTGGAGATGTCGTCGTACAGCACGACCATCTCGACATCGCCGATGCCCAGGGCAGCGCAGCGCGCCAGCGCAAGCTCGGCGTTGAGCAGGTCGCCCGCGTGGTGCGAAACGCACAGCAGCACGCCCGCCCCGCGCTCCGCCGCCTTGATGCCCCGGACAATATGCTCCGCGCCGGGCGCGGCGAAGATATCGCCCGGCACATTCACGTCGAACAACCCCTCGCCCACAAAGCCGATCATGGCGGGTTCGTGCCCGCTGCCGTTGCCGATCACCAGCCCAACTTTGCCCGCCGCCTTGGGCACGGCGCGCGTGATCAGTCCGTCCGGCGTCAGCGTCACGAATTGAGGATACGCCGCAGCGAATCCCTCCAGCATTTCGTGCAGGATCGTGTGTGGCGTATTGATGAGCTTCTTTGCCCGTGCGGACATCGTCTACGCCTCCTCAAAGTACATCAGGTGAATGGGATGCTGGACGTGTTCTGCCTGAGTGTAGGCGACGCGCACGCGCATCCCGATGTGGGCGCGCGCGGGTTCACAGCGCAGCCAGTGCGGAAAAAGGGTCGATGCGCCATCCATCAGCACATAGGCGAAGACGCCCGGCAGTTCGACCTGCTTCACGTCGTCGTTGATGCCAGACGCGAAGTGCATGATGGAGTAGGCCTCGACTGTCCCTGTCCCCGCCAGTTCGACCCACTGCGTGATCTTCAGGCAGTCCGGGCAGAGCGAGCGCGGCGGGCTGTACGTCCTGCCACAGCCGTCGCAGCGTGTGGCGAAAAAGCGCCTGGCTTCCAGCTCCAGGAAGAAGCGTGATGTCTTGCCGAGGCTGTGCGCATACTGCTGTGTCAGTTCCAGCGTGACAATCTCGATCTGGCGAAAGTCCGCCCACGGGTCGGGTGTGCGCTGGAGCGGGGCGCTGACGGTCAGCACATCGCGCTTGCTGAGGACGGTCGTCATGAGTCAGTCCCGCCTCTCGAAGATATTGACGACGCAGATGGTGCCGATGCCCGCGTGGGTGTCGGTCAGCCCGCGCCGCGCGTTCGCCACCTGCCGCCCAGCGGGCAGTTCGCCCCACAACTGTTGGACGATTTCGACCGCCTGCGCAATTCCTGTCGCGCCGACGGGGGCACCGCGACCGAGCAGCCCGCCGCTGGTGTTGACGGGCAGGTAGCCATCGGCATCGAATATGCCGCTTGCGACCGCCGCGCCACCCTGCCCCGCAGGGACAAAGCCCAGGTCTTCGACCGCCTGAATTTCGACCCCGCTGTAGCTGTCGTAGAGTTCCGCCACGTCGATCTCGAGCAGCGGCTCGCCGATGCCCGCCATCGCGTATGCCGCCTGCGCCGCTGCCCGCTTGCCACGAAAGTTCGTGATTTCCGGGTAGCGGTCGCCCAGGCGCATCGTATCCGTGCCGCAGCCCGTCGCGCAGTAGTAAACGGGCGGACGTTCTCGAAAGCGCGTTCCGTGCGCGCGCGCCCAGTCTTCAGTCGCCAGCAGGACTGCCGCCGCGCCATCGCTCAACAGGCTGCAATCGAGCAGCTTGTACGGCTCCGCGACCGGCTTGCTGCGGAGCACGTCGTCAATCGTCAGATCCATCGGCTTTTGTGCAAAGGAATTGAGCCGGGCGTTCCGCCGGTTGCGCACCGCCACATGCGCGCACTGCGCCTCGGTCGTCCCGTAACGCTGCATGTGCGCGCGCATCATCGCCGCGTAAAATGCCGTGTACGTCCCACCGACCATCATCTCCCAATCGGCATCGGCGGACAGCGCGAATAAGCCATTGGCGGTCGCCGACGACACGCTGCGCCCGTTCATCTCGCCGCCGTAGACCAGGATCGACTCGCACAGCCCGCTCTGTACATACGCCCAGGCGGTACGCAGCGCCAGCGCGCCTGTCGCTCCGCCGCCCTCGACGCGCACGTTCGGCAGCGGCGTCAAGCCGAGCGCATCATGCAGGATCGCGCCAAGCGTCATCTGGCGGTTAAAGTGGTCGCTCTCGTAGCTGGCAAGCCCGTGCTGCACCGCCTTCAGGTCGAGCAGTCCGGCGTCTTCCATGCACGCGAGGACGGCTTCGGCGACCAGATCGCGGATGCTGGCATCGACGCGGTTGGCGGCGAACGGCGTCAGCCCCACGCCGACGACGACCGGCACGCGCGTCACAGCTCACCGCCATTGTGCTGCGAAAGCCGCTGTACTGCACGCAGCCCGGCGCGTTCGAGATGCGTCCGCGCGGACACCAGCAGCGCATCGCGGTCATGCGCATGCAGCGCGGCGGCGATGGCGCGATGTTCCGCCTGAGTTTGCAGCGTATCGGAATACGAAAAGCGCATCCCGAAAACGGCGATATAGCCCTGGACATTGGCGTGCTCGTAGATCTCTTTCATGCGGGCGTTGCCGCTCATCTCAATCATCCGCACATGCGCCACGCGGTCGCAGTCCATGAATTCGACCAGTTCGTCCAGCCAGGTCGCCTCATTGCGGAAGTAACTGTCCATGCGCGCGAACAGGTCGGTCAGCTCCGCCAACAGGGCGCGATTTTGGACATCGAAGGCCGAGCGCAGCGCCTGCGCTTCCAGTGCGATGCGCACCTCGAAGCATTCGCGCAGGTCGTGCGGCGAGAAGATCGTGACGAACGTTCCTTTGCGTGGGTGGATGCTGACCAGACCTTCGACCTGCAACCGTTCGAGCGCCAGCTTGAGCGGCGTCCGGCTGACGCCAAGCTGTGCTTCGATCTGGCGGATATTCAACTGCTGCCCAGGGCGAAGTGCGCCGCCGAGGATCTGGCGGCGAAGCTGCTCATAGACGACGGTGGCGACATTCGGCAGTTGGATGGGTGTAAGACTATTGGCGTGCAGCATAAACAACAACTATCAAAATTCTGCATATCTGAAATTTCAGATATGCAGGACTGTAACGCGAGGCAATGGTGTTGTCAAGAAAGTTGAACCACCGCCAGCGTGAAGCTGTGGGGGCGCAGCGTCAGGCTTTCCGCAGCCGCTGCCCACGCCGCCGACTCGACGACGACGCTGTGGGGGTCTGCCTCCGTGTTCAGCGCCAGCGGGTCATCGCCCGCCACGATGTGCAGCGCCGCCTCGCCCACGCGCGCGATGCCGCTGATTTGCAGATGCGCGGCGCGGCGCGGATCGCGATTGACGAGCGACAGGTAGAGCACACGCTGCGCCGCGTCGTAGGTTGCCGCCGCATCCAGCAGCGGAATCTCGTGCATGGCGGGCTGGTTGCCCGTCTCCGGGCTGTCGAAGGTCGGCGCTTCCACCTTCACGCGCACAGCCTGCCCCCCGCGATAGCGCGTCATGATCTGCAAGACCAGCGCGCTCGGCGTCACCCACAGCGCGTCCGGCGTCACGCGGATATTGCCCATCACGTTGACGAAGTTGTAAATGGCGGACATGACGACGCGGTCGGAACGGCGCAGGCAGTGGTTCATCACGCCGCCCAGGTAGAGCGCGTCGGCGACGGTGTAATCCTCGAAGAAGTCCGGCGCTTTGCCCGCCACATACGTGTTCCACTCGTCGAACGCCAGCGGCACGGGCGGGTCGGAATGCTGTGCGATCAGATCGAGCGTGCGGTCGAGCATCTGCGCCACTTCGTGCGCGGCGGCGACCTTCGGCACATAGAGCGTCTGGGCGGGCGGGGGTGTCGCCCACGATTCGGTGCGGATCGAGTAGTAATGCACACTCAGCGCATCCATCGCCGCGCCCGCCCCGCGCAGCACCAGCTCGTTCCAGTGTCCGTAGAGATCGGTCGGTACGCCCACGCCAATCAAAAAGAGATCGGGATCGACCGCGCGCATCAGGTCGGCGTAATCGTGATAGCTGCTGGCATACGTTTCGGCGTCGCAATGTCCAACCTGCCAGTTGCCGAACTGTTCATTGCCCACGAACCATGTCCTGACGTTGTACGGCTCAGGATGCCCCTGTTTGGCGCGCCATGAACCCCAGGGCGTGTCGGCAGGCGCATTGCAGTATTCGACCCATGACGCGGCTTCCTCCGCTGTGCCGTCGCCCATGTTGACCGTCAGCACAGGTTCGCAGCCGACAAGCTGGCACAGCCGCATGAACTCGTCAGTGCCTACGTCATTCGACTCCCAGACCTTCCATGCCGGGTCAAAATACGATGGGCGCTGGTCGCGGTCGCCAATGCCGCCCTCCCAGGCATAACCCGATACGAAGTTGCCACCGGGCCAACGCAGAAAGGTCGGCGCAAGCTGGCGAATCATGTCCACGACATCCGCCCGCCAGCCATCGAGGTTGTCCGCAGGCATCAGTGACGCGCAGCCGATCCACAGGCTGCCCTCGCGCACGGCGATGCGCAGCGCCGCATCAGGGTGCGCTCGCTCGACGGTGATCGTGTGATGGTACGTCTGCCAATCGTGCGCCGCCGTCACCTCCCACACCGCATCGCCCAATGTCACCTGCACCGTCTGCCCTTCGCCGCGCAGGACGAGGCGCATCTCATAGGCACGCCCCGCGTGCAGCGAGAGCGCACCCTGCTGAATGCCATGCCATGCGTCGTCCGGCTGGCGGATCGTGATGCGCTGTGACTGCTGCCCGCTGTAGAGTGTCGTGTTGTCGTGGACGTACAGCACGCGCGCATGGTCGGGCGCGTATGCCTCCCAGGGCACGACCACGCCATAACCAGGGTTCTGATGGCGCAGCCCTTCGCTCTGCCCGATGTACATGCGGTCATGCCCGGCGAACTTACGCTCGCGCAGCATTTCCGCCCATACGCCGCCGTAGATCGTGCGCCCGATGTGTTCGAGGTTCGCGCCGTACAGATGCGGATGCACCGCTCCGATCACCTGATCGAGCTGGATATGAATTGCGGCGGGATAGTGCTGGTCATTCATACTGCACCCACACGCTCTTGACTTCGCTGTAAAGATCCATCGCTTCTTTGCCCATCTCGCGCCCGTGCCCGCTCTGCTTAAAGCCGCCAAACGGCGATGCCGCGCTGGTCGTGCCCCAGTTGTTGATCCAGACACTGCCCGCTTGCAGCCCCGCCGCGAAACGATTCGCCTTGCCCAAATCGCGCGTCCACAACCCCGCCGCTAGACCATAGATCGTGTCATTGGCGCGCGCCAGCACCTCGTCTTCGTCGTCAAATGGCAGCGCGCAGACGACGGGACCGAAGATCTCCTCGCGCACAATCGGCATGTCATCGGCGACCCGCGTGAAGATCGTCGGCTCGACGAAATAGCCCTCGGCTAAGGCACCGCCCATGCGCTGGCCGCCCAGCACCGTCTGCCCGCCATCCCGGTAGCCCGCCTGCACGTAGCCGAGCACACGGGTGAGCTGCTCCTCGCTGATGACGGGTCCAAGCTGTGGCTGCGCCTTCCACATGCCATGCCCGATGCGGATGCCCGCCGCCACATCCGCCACGCCCTCCAGCACTTCGTCATACACCGCGCGTTGGATGTACAAGCGGGACCCGGCGGTACAGGACTGCCCGTTGTTGCCGAAGATCGCCCACGCAGCGCCGGGGATCGCTTTGGCGAGGTCGGCATCGGCGAAGACGATGTTCGGGCTTTTACCGCCCAGTTCCAGCGAAACGCGCTTGAGGTTGCCCGTCGAGGCGCGCAGGATGTGCCGCGCCACCTCCGTGCTGCCCGTGAAGCCGATCTTGTCAACGCGCGGATGATCGACCAGCGCCGCGCCCGTGATCTCTCCCACCCCCGTGACGACATTGAACACGCCGGGCGGGAAACCCGCTTCCTCGAACAGCTCCGCCAGGTAGAGCGCGCTCAACGAGGTTTGCTCGGCAGGCTTGAGGATGAGGCAGTTGCCCGCCGCCAACGCCGGGGCGATCTTCCATACCGCCATCAACAGCGGGTAGTTCCAGGGCACGATCAGCCCGCAGACGCCAATCGGCGAGCGCACCGTATAGTTCAGCATCCCCGTCTCATCCACCGGGAGGGTCGCGCCCTCGTGTTTCGTCACCCAGCCCGCGTAATAGCGAAAATGCTCGGCGCTCAAGGGCACATCAGACTTCAAGGCGGTGGTGTACGGCTTGCCGTTGTCCAGCGCGTCTAGCTGCGCGAGCACTTCGGCGCGCGCCTCGATCAGATCCGCCAGCCGCCAGATCAGGCGGGCGCGTTCGCTCGGCGGCATCCTGCGCTGCCAGATGCCGCTGTCAAACGCCTGCCGCGCGGCAGCCACCGCGCGATCCACGTCGGCAGCGGTCGCCTGGGCGATCTGCGCCAGCGGCGCGCCGGTCGATGGATTGGTGGTCGTGAACGACTCGCTCGCGCCGATCCATTCGCCGCCGATATACAGGCGCGGCGGTTGGCGCAGGTGCGCTTCGACAGTGGGCAAAAGCGAGATATAGTCGGAAGGGTCAACAGGCATGAAAAATCGCTCCAGATGTCAGCCACGCTGCGTTTCGTCACAATTGTGCTGATTTGCGCGGTCTGCGCAATCGGATTGGTCTCAAATGGACGTGCGATGCACCCCGGTATCAGCGCGCTGCTTGCCGCCGACCCGGCTTGCCCGCTGCCCTGTATCTTCGGCGTGCGCCCCGGCGCAACGATCTACACGCTGGGGATACCGAGTCTTGAGACGCATCCCTGGATTGACGACGTGATCGTCTCCGCCGAACTGCGCAACACGGGCAACGGCTTCATCTTCATCAACTGGAGCGGCGGGCAACCCGGCAGCCTCGCGGCGCAGCTCGTCAGCAGCCTGTGGGTGGAAGGCGGATTCGTCGAGGAGATCCGCCTCCCCACCCAGATTCCGTTTGGATGGTACTGGCTGCACGCGCGAACCCCGCCCGGCATCCTCATCCGCCTCTCTGAGCGCAGCTACCGCTACATTCAGCCCATCGGCAATGACATGTCGGTGCAGGTGACGCTGGCGTGCCCGTTCGGGCGCGACGATCTGTGGCGGGCAAACGCGGAGCTGCGCTTTGGCGCGGTGCGCCCCGTCGATCCGAACTACATCGTGGCGACTTACCCGCGCGCGCAGGAATGTGTGCGCTAGGGGCAAAAGATGGATCGTCCTCTACTTGCAAACGCCCCCGGTTTTTCGGTCTACTATCGCGCTTATCGCAAATGAGGTTCCATGATGAAGACGCGCGACGACATCCTCCACATCGCTCAGACACTCTCCGACACGTTCGCGCAACGCGCCGCCGCGCACGACGCGGCGGGGGTGTTCGCGGCGGACAACTTTGACGACCTGCGCGCGGCAGGGTATCCGCTGCTGCCCGTCCCACACGAATTCGGGGGCTGGGGTGCGAGCCTGTCCGACAGCGTGCGCGCGCAGGAGATCCTGGCGCAGGGCGATGGCAGCACGGCACTGGCAGTGGCAATGCACATCCAGGTCATCGGCGCGGAAGCGGCAGCGCGCACCTGGTACGAGGGCACCTATGCCCGCCTGTGTGCCGAGATCGTCGAGCGCGGCGTGCTCGTCAACGCCTGTGCCACCGAGCCGGAACTCGGCAGCCCGCTGCGCGGTGGGCTGCCCCGCACGACCGCGCGGCGCAGCGGCTTGGGCTGGCTGGTCAGCGGGCGCAAGAGCTTCGCAACGCTCGCGCCCACACTCGACTACTACGTGACGCCCGCCGCAGTCGCGGGCGACGAGCCGCAGATCGGCACTTTCCTCATCCCGCGCCAGCCCGCCATCGAAATCGAAGAAACCTGGGATGCGATGGGGATGCGCAGCACGGGCAGCCACGATCTCGTCTTCCACGATGCGGTCGTTGAGGAAGACCACATCCTCAATCTCAGTCCCGCGCCCCCGTCCGGCGGTGGATGGAGTTTGAGTACCAATGCCTGGTTCTTCCTGAATATCTCCAGTGTCTATGTCGGTGTCGCGGCGGCGGCGCAGCGCTTCGCCCTGCGTTATGCCCACGAGCGGGTGCCAACCGCGCTCGGTCGCCCCATCGCCACGCTCGAAAGCATCCAGCGGCGCTTGGGCGAGGGGGAGCTGGCGCTGCAAACCGCGCGCGCGCTCATCCAGCACGCTGCCGACACCTGGGATCACTACCCCGATCAGCGCGAGTCCATGGGCGAGCAGTTGGCGATGACCAAGATCGTCGCCACCAACAAGGCGCTTGAAGTCGTGGATCATGCGATGCGGGTGGTCGGCGGCACGTCCATGCTGCAAGAGCTGCCGTTGGCGCGCTTCTACCGCGATGTCCGCGCCGGGCTGTATCATCCGCCGACCGACGACGCAACCCTGCCGCTGTTTGGCAGGCTGGCGCTGGAACGGGACAAGGTGTCCTAAAGCCAGTATTGTTTCAACGGACGGCATGAATGCCGTCCCTACATCCACGATCCTGTAGGGACGCCATTTATGGCGTCCGTGCCACGACTTACTTCGACCATCAGCCTAGCGTAGGCGTAAATCATCCAGCAGGAAGCGCAGCGCGTCGGGAAGCCGGCGCGCCCACGCTTCTTCGTTATGCAGCGCGCCCTCGTCTTCGACATACATCAGATTGCGCCCCAGCGCATACCCCCGCTCGGTCAGCGCCTTGAGCAGGTCGCGCACACCGTCTCGGTAGAGCATGTTGAAGTCTTGAGCGGCGATCTTCAGATTGGCGATGGTATCTCCCTCGCGCGTGCCCACGTCGAGATAGACACGCCCTGCGCCGCTGGCGCGGCGGTGGATCTCCTTTAGCAGCGCATCCTCACCAAACCAGTAGGCGGTGCTGAACGCCCCGCACAGCCCGAAGACCTCCGGGCGCGTCAGGATGCCGTACAGCGCGATTAAGCCGCCCATCGAGGAGCCGACCGTCCCGGTCGCCGCCCCGTCTGTGCGCGTGCGAAACGAAGTGTCGATCAGCGGCTTGACCGTCTCGACGATGAAGCGGGTATACAGCTCGCCTTTGCCGATGATCTGCTGCTTTCCCGCCTGATAGTCATACGGGCTGTACTCGACTCGCCGCTGCGCGCCTGCGTTCGGCAGCCCGACCAGGATCGCCTCAATGCCCTCGCTCGCCAGCGCCGTCATCGTCTCATCGGCGCACCACTCGCCCGCGTAACTCGTCTTGGCGTCGAAGACATTCTGCCCATCATGCATGTAGAGCACCGGGTAGCGTTGTGTGCTCGTCTCATAGCCCGCAGGGAGCCAAACCAGCACATCACGCTTGTTGCCAAGCTGCGGGCTGTGCAGCCTGGGGTAGACGCGCAGGTCGCCGACGACGGTGTGCTGCGGATGGCGTTCGTCGTATCGTGTCCATTCGGTCATCAAGTCAGCCTCTTTACCAACTTTGAGCAAACTTATCGCAAACGCCGATTTTACCCAATCTCACGCTATTGGTAACGTTGTCATGCTACAATAATCACATGTCATCTTTACGCTTTATCAATTTTATAAATCCGAAATTTATCGAGTGAGACCCACGAGAAATGAGCATCAACGCCGCCCTGCGCACGTCCACGCTGGAACTGCGCGCCATCGCACAAACCCCGCGCCCTCGCAAGCGCGTCTACGCGGGCTACTACATGCTGCTTGTGCTGCTGACGACCATCGGCGTGCTCTACGGCTGGTACTTTTCCGATCTGGTCTTTCCGGACCCGGTGTCTCCGCCCTGGCTGCTGGTCGCAATCAAGCTCTTCTGGCTGGTCCCTGCGCCGTACGCGCTGCTCAACTTCTACAGCTTTCTGCGCTACCCCGTCTTCGTGCGCGCCGAGCCTCTGCCCGTGACCTTCGGGCCGCGCGGCAAGCTGATCTTCCGCTATGTCTCGCGCGGGCATAATCCGCATCTGGTCGCAGAAGTCGTCGCCGAGGCGTATGCCACGCTCCAGGCGGAGATGCCGCCGGACTCCTGGCGCGTGGAGGTGGTGGTTGATGTTCCGCAGCCGCTGACCGAAGACGAATACCTGCGGGTGATCGTCGTCCCACCCGACTACGCGACGGAGAACGACGCGCGTTACAAAGCGCGCGCGCTGCACTATGCCCTCAGCGCCTCCGACGCCACGCCGGAAGACTGGATCATCCACCTGGATGAAGAGACGCGCTTCACCGCCGATACGGTGCGCGCGATTGCCGCGTTTGTGCGGCGCGAGGAACGCGCCATGCTCAAATCGTCCGACTATATGCCGCGCATCGGGCAGGGCATCATCCGCTACAACCGCAGTGGCATCGTCAATCTGCTGACCGCCCTGGCGGACTCGATCCGCATTGGCGATGATTATGGGCGCTTCCGCCTGCAATTCGAGCATGGTGCTGCCTGGTTTGGGATGCATGGCTCGTTCGTCGTCGTCCAGAATCGGCTGGAGGCGGCAATCGGCTTCGATCATGGTCCGGCGGGCAACATCACCGAAGACGCTTACTTCGCGCTGATCGCGCGCCATATCGGCGTGCGCTTCGCCTTCATCCACGCCTTCATGGACGAGCAATCGCCCTACTCGCTGAAGGACTTCGCGGCGCAGCGGCGGCGCTGGTTCGGCGGCTTGTGGCTGTGTGTGCTGTCTCCGTACATCGCGGCGCGTGACCGCCTGATCCTGGGTTCGTTCATGGCGATGTGGACGGTCGCTCCGTTGTGCATCGGGCTGGTCTACCTGAATATCTTCATACCGACGGGCACCCCGGTATGGCTGGCGGTCGCTGGCGGCGTCTCGTTCATGTATTACGTCGCGCTCTACATCATCGGCTTCATCAGCAATTTTGATCGGCGGATGGGCTGGGGGCGCTACTTCTGGCTGCTTCTGCTGCAAATCCTGCTCATCCCGATCTTCTCGGTGATGGAAGCATCCGGCGTCATCTACGGCTTGATCAAGCCGCCGAAAGACTTCTACATCGTGCAAAAGGAACGGCAGGTGGCGTAACCGTTTGTCGTTTCCCGCCTTGCAACGTATCATCGGGGGCATCTTATTCGAATACTGCCCCCTGTAAAATCCCATGCGCCTCACCACGCTCACCGACCTGCGCCCGACAACCCCCGATACAGCAAGTCACTACCGATTCGCCGGAGCGCGCGGCGAGGCATTCGCCGTCACCGTCCTCGATCATGACCTGATCCGCGTGCAGCATCACCCCGACGGCGCGCCCCGCCTGGAGCGGACGTGGCTGGTCGTCGATGCCGACGGCGACACCCCGCGCGAAGGACGCCGCCGCGATGACCTGTCGCCCTTCCCGCTGCCTGCGCATACGCTGATGCAGGGCGAGCGGGTTTGGCAGATCGGGACGGACGCGCTGCGCATTGACGTCCATCTCGACGGGCATCTCGAATGGCACACGCGGGCAGGCAAGCATTTCGCCGCCGACCTGCCCCGCCGCGCCTATACGTATGACCGCGCGGGGCGCGCCATCTACCACTACCTGCTGCGGCGCGACGACGAGCATTACTACGGCTTTGGCGAACGGGCGGGCGCGCTCGACAAGCGCGGGATGCGGATGGAGATGCGCAACCTCGACGCGCTGGGCTACAACGCCGAGACGAGCGACCCCCTCTACAAGCATGTGCCCTTCTACATCACCTGGATTCCGTCGCTCAAGATCGCCTACGGGCTGTTCTACGACAATCTGGCGACGACCGTCTTCGACATGGGGCGCGAGATCGACGCCTTCTGGGGCTTCTACCGGACGATGCAGGCGAGCGACGGTGACCTCGACTACTATCTGATCTACGGACCCAGCATCCGTGAGGTGATCGACAAGTTCACTCGGCTGACGGGGCGACCGGCGCTGCTGCCGCGCTGGGCGCTCGGCTATCTCGGATCGACCATGAGCTATACCGAAGCGCCAGACGCCCAGGAACAGCTCAAGCGTTTCGTGGCGCTCTGCCAGGAGCACGACATCCCGTGCGATGGCTTCCATCTGTCGTCCGGCTATACGACCGACGCGCAGGGGCGGCGCAACGTCTTCACCTGGAACCGCGCGCGCGTGCCCGACCCGCACGCCATGACGCAGACGTTCCACGACGCGGGCATCCGCATCGCCGCCAACATCAAGCCCTACCTGCTGACGACACATCCCAAGTATGAAGCGGTGCGCGCGGCGGGCGGCTTCATCAAAGACCCTGACACGAGCGAACCTGCGCTCTGCCGCTTCTGGAGCGGCGGCGCGTTCGAGAGCGGCGAGGGCGCGTACATCGACTTCACCAGCGCGGCGGGCTACAACTGGTGGAAGGCGCAGATCAAAGAGGCGCTCTTTGACTACGGCATCGATGCGCCCTGGAACGACAATAACGAATTCGAGCTGTGGGATGATGAGGCGGTCTGCGCGGGCTTCGGCAGCCCAATCCGCATGGCGTTGGCGCGTCCGCTGCAGACCCTGCTGATGGCGCGCGCATCCTACGAGGCGGCGCTGGAACATCGCCCGGACGAGCTTCCGTTCGTGCTGTCGCGTTCCGGTACGGCGGGGATACAGCGTTATGTGCAAACGTGGTCAGGAGATAACGAAACGTCATGGCACACGCTGCGCTGGAACATCCCAATGGGCTTGGGCATGTCGCTTTCCGGCATCCCGAATGTCGGGCATGATGTCGGCGGCTTCTTCGGTCCCGCGCCGGATGCGGAGTTGTTTGTGCGCTGGGTGCAGTGTGGCATCTTCCTGCCGCGCTTCACGATCCACTCGTGGAACACCGACGGCACGGTCAACGAACCCTGGATGCACCCTGAGGTGCTGCCGATCATCCGTGAGGCGTTCCGCTTGCGCTATCGTCTGCTGCCGTATCTGCACGCGCTGATGGTCGAGGCACATGAGACAGGCGCGCCGATCATGCGCCCGCTGGTCTACGAATTCCCCGACGATCCGCGCTGCACGACCGAGTCGTTTACCTTCATGCTCGGCGCGCATCTGCTGGTCGCGCCGGTGCTGGAGCCGGGTGCGCGGACGTGGCGCGTCTATCTCCCAGCAGGGACAGCGTGGTGCGATTGGCACACGGGCACATGGCATGACGGCGGGCAGACGGTCGAGGTCGCTGCACCGCTCGACCGCATCCCGCTCTTCGTGCGCGATGGCGGCGCGATCCCGCTCGATGTGGACGGGGTGCAGGAGATCAGGGTATTTGCGCGGAAGGTGTCGTCGTGACATGACCCCTGAACTGCTCATCCTCGCCGCCGTCGTCTTCTTCGCCATCCTCACGCAGGCGGTCTCCGGCTTCGGGCTGGCGCTGATCGCCATGCCGCTGCTGGTGGAGATCATCGCGCCGGTCGAGGCGGCGTCGCTGGTCGCGCTGATGGCGGTGACGACGCAGGTCATCATGCTGCTGCGCTACCGCCGCGCGCTGGTCTTGCGCCCGCTCTGGCGGCTGATGGTCGGCTCGCTGGTCGGCATCCCAATTGGCGTGATCGCCCTTTCGCAGTTGGAAAGCGACGTGATCCTGTTCGTACTCGGCGTGATCCTCGTCAGCTACGCGCTGTACAGCCTGTTCGCGCCGCCGCTGCCGATGATCAAGAACGCCAACTGGGGCTACGTCTTCGGCTTCGCGTCGGGTTTGCTGGGCGGGGCATACAACACGGGCGGTCCGCCGTTCGTCATCTACGGCAGCAGCCAGCGCTGGGAGACGACGGTCTTCAAGGCGAACTTGCAGGTGCTGCTGATGGTCAACAGCGTAAGCGTGGTGTTCGCGCATCTGGTCGCCGGGCATTACACGCCGATTGTACTGCGCGATTACGCCATCGCGCTGCCGATGATCCTGCTCGGCGCGGGCGTGGGCTTCTGGCTAGATCGCTACATCGATGAGACGCGCTTCCGCAAGATCATCCTCGTGCTGCTGCTGGTGATCGGCGCGAGGCTGCTGGTGGGGTAGATTACAACTCGCATGACAAACATTCGCCTCCGCATGTGTCAAACGACACTGACTGCCCCCTGTCAACTGTCATACGATGAGGGCAGGATGGTCTTGTACATGAGGAGGAAATCTCATGTCAGAGCAACTGAAAGACGAGCGCGTCGAACGGCGTGACCGCCGCTTCCTCGCCCTCATCCTGATCGTGGTCGGACTGCTGGCGCTTGTCCCCAACATCGTCACAGTGCCGGATATTGGTCCCTACGTGCTGCCTGTCATCGGCGTGGTGGTGCTCGCCTATGGCTTGTTCACCTGGCAATATGGCGCGACCGTCGCTGGGTCGATCATGACGGGGCTGGGAGCTGGCGTGCTGTTCACCCAAACGCGAAATGACCTGACCGGCAATGTCGAAGGCGGCATCATCGTGCTGGGCTTGGCGGCGGGCTTCATCGGCGTCGCGCTGATGAACGTGCTGTTCGAGAAGAAAACCTTCTGGTGGCCGCTGATCCCCGGCGTCATCCTGGGCATGATCGGCGCGCTGCTGACCATCGACACCCGCGACTCGATGAACCTGCTGGAGCAGATCGGGCGCTTCTGGCCCGTCATCCTGCTGCTGATCGGCGTGTGGATGCTGCTGCGGCATGATGAAGGACAGCGCGCACAACAGTAAACTTTTGACCTCACCCTCTGCTCGCTTCGCTCACTTCCCCCTCTCCGTACACGGAGAGGGGGATTCAGGGGGTGAGGTCTACCAATAAGGACGGAATGAACCTCCATATCTCCATCTGGACGCTGCTCATCCTGTGGGCGGCACTGCTGTTCGGCGGTGCGCTCTTCGGGCGCTGGAACGCCGACGAGACGCACCGAATGCCGACCTGGGCGCGCATGGCGTCCTCGTTCGTGCTGGTCGCGCTGGCGTGGGACATCCATGTCCTGCATGGCGACCAGATCGCGCCCTACAGCCTGCTGATCGCCCTCGGCATGACGCTCGGCTTCCTGGGCGATCTGTTCATGGCGCGCCTGATCCCCGTACAGCAGCATGTGTTGGGCGGCATGGGCGCGTTCGCGCTCGGTCATATCGTCTATATCGCCGCCATCCTCGGCTTGGGCGACAGGCTCGCCATCAACGATACCCCCCTCCGCCTGGGTGCATGGATCGCCCTACTGCTGGTCGGCGCGGTCGCGTGGTACGTCGTCGTCTGGAAGGGAGGCAAGCGGTCACCGCTCCACATCGCCGCGCTGCCCTATGCGCTGCTGCTCGCCAGCACCGCCGGGTTCGCGCTCGGCATGGCGATCCAGGACGGGCGCTTCATCCCGCTCGCGCTCGGCGCTGTCCTCTTCCTCGCCAGCGACCTGATCCTGGCAGCGCAGCTCTTCAACGGGGCGACGTTCCGGCGCATCGGCGATGTCGTCTGGCTGACGTACGGACCCGCGCAGATGTTGATCGTCATGTCGGGAGTGACGGCAATAATCGCCCTGCCATGATCACCAACCCTTAACTGCACAATCCAACAGGCTGTTCTATCATACGAGCAACCGAAAACATGCATACAGGTGTTCTGATGGTGCGCTGGTTTGCATCCCTCGCGTTCGCCCTCGCCTTGCTGACGTTTGGTGGGGCGCGTGCGCAGGGCGATATCCTTTTTGAAGAGTCGTTCGACAGCAGCCGTACTGCGTTGGTCTACTTCGATGCGGAGGACTATTACGAGCCGGAACTGATCACCGGCGAGGGCGACCCGTTCTCGCGCCTGATCGTCCCTGAAGCCCTCTGGATTGAACCCGAAACCCTCGAAATCTGGGGCGATTATCGCCTGGAACTGACCACGCGCATCCAGAACGGCACCCTCTATATCACCGGGCGCAGTGGCAGCGGCTCAAGCTGCGAAGGCTACGATCTGGTCTTCACATCGGAGAGCGAAATCTTCTTCAGCAGTGTCGACGCCGACTGCGAGTATCTGCGGGACTTCGGCGACTACAGCGACCCCGTGCTTGACCCAGGCGAGTGGGTGACCTTTGCCATGGAATTTGTCGGCGAAAGCCTGTCCGTCTTCGTGAATGGCGAGCAGGTGATCAGCGGCGAAGATGACACCTATTCGGAAGGTGATCTGCTGCTGTACTTCGAGGCGGAAGGCAGCAAGGGCGGCACACTCGACCTTGCCGATCTGCGCGTGACGGCGCTCGGCGAGACGGCGAGCGCAGGCGGCGGTCGCACAGTCGAGACGACGAGCAATGCAGACGCGCGCGTCGTCGATTTCGCGGGCGCTCCTGAGGACGTGATGGCGGAGCTGGCGGCGCAGGATCTGGTCGAAAGCGGCGGTTACGTGCTGTTCCGCGAAGATTACGCCTGGTTTGAAGGCACAGGCAGTTGGTTCACCCCGCTGGCACGCCAGCAGTCCCGGCAAAACGTCGTGATGGGCGGCGAGCTGACCTTCACCTACGGCGAAAGCGACGAGTTCCAGGCGTGCGGGCTGATGACGCGCGTCAACACCGACGCCAACGGCTCCACCACCACGCAGACCGAGTTTGGCGTCACCAGCTTCGGCGAGACTTACGTCTTCGATGCCGATTTCCGCGATGACCTGTTCGACGCCTATTACGAGCCAGTGCGCTTCACGTCTGGTGACAGCGCTCACGTCCTTATGGTCCTTCAGGGCGGGCTGGCGACGCTGTTTGTCGATGGCGAACGACTCATGGACAGGGTCAAGATCGAAACGCGCAGCGGCTCATTCGGCATCGGGCTTCTGAGCACGACGCCGGAGGCACGCTGCGAAGGACGCGAAATCTGGGTCTGGACGTGGGAGTGAGACCTGCAATACTCCAATGCGCAAACATCACAGAAATGGCACATAAAGTCACATGAATACAGGCAGCCAGCCATCTCCCATGAGCCTCGCGGACATTGCGCCAGAACTGCGAGAAAGCATCGGAAGAATGCCCAATCTGTCCGTTACGAGCGCCCTGGAGCGTTGGTTTGTCCGCCGGGCGATGTGGCTCCTGTTTCGTGACAGACACTATGATGGGGTATCGATTGACAAAGAGACGACCAGGCAGGGGGTCGCACTGCGGATTTATACACCCCAACGCGCGCTGACGGGCGCGGCGCTCCTCTGGATACACGGCGGCGGCATGGTCGTCGGGCGCGCCGCGCAGGATGACCTGTTCTGCGTTGAAACCGCGCGCGACCTGGGCATCATCGTGGTCTCGACAGACTATCGCCTCGCGCCGGAGCATCCGTTTCCGGCTGCGCTCGACGATTGTTATGCTGCCTGGGCATGGCTGCAAGACTCGGCAGCGCGACTCGGCATCGACAAGACACGCGTCGCGGTCGGCGGCGAAAGCGCCGGGGGCGGGCTTGCCGCCAGCCTCGCCCAACGCCTACACGACATTGACGGTGTACAGCCTGCTGCCCAATGGCTCATCTGCCCGATGCTAGATGATCGAACCGCCGCACGACATGAACTGGATGCCCTCCGGCATAAAATCTTTGACAATCGGCAAAACCGCTACTGCTGGCGCGCCTTTCTTGCAGCCGAACCTGGAGCCGCTCAGGTTCCGGACTACGCGGTGCCCGCGCGCCGCCAGGATGTCCGAGGACTGCCCCCCGCATGGATCGGGGTCGGCGATATTGAGCTGTTCTATGAGGAAGACAAGACCTATGCTGACCGCCTGACGGCAGCGGGTGTGGACTGCACGTTCGATGTCGTGGCGGGCGCGCCGCACGGGTTTGAAACCATCGCCAGGAACACCGCGCTGGCTCAGTCGTATCTGTCGCGCGCGCGCGATTGGCTGCGGCGAACGCTTGCCGAGACGGGCACGATGCAGCCGAAATGAACCTGAGTTTCGATAATGCAACGCCCTCACCCCCCAGCCCCCTTCCTCGCCGCCTTGCGCCTGGGTGCCATACATCGTGCAGGAGACTCCATTAAGGTCTCGCGCGCGATTAGGGCGAGGGGGCGAGAGAAGACTCGTCTGGAAGCCCCTCGCCCAGGTGTACTCACCGTTTGGGAGAGAGGTTGGGGGTGAGGGCGGAAGGCGCGAATTATTCGACGGCTCCCTCCAACTGCACAGATCCATCGATCAGGCTGGGCATGACCTGTATACGGATGCTATCGTCAATCCGCAGTCGGATATCCCAAGCCTGTCCGCCCGACAGATCCCAGAAGCGTAGTGTCATGCCATTCTCGCGCATCTGCGACAGGCGTCCGGCGACAGCGGCATCCGGCAGCGACTGCGAGAACGGACCGGTGGGCAGCCCCGCCGTTTCCGCGAGGACACCCTCCCTCGACGTGCGGTAGACGCCGTCTAACCCAAACGGCAGTTCCAGCGGGACCCCCGCGACAGTGACCGAAAGGACTGCCTCGTCCTCCGCAAAGTAAAGTGACAGCGACTCCCATCCCAGTGGGTTCTCCGCCAACACGATCCGCCGTCCGGCGACATCTGCGACGGCGGCGGGCAGCGCCGGCACTTCTGCGGCAGCAGGCTCTGCCATCGCATCGACCCTGGCGGTCAGCTCCGCGTAGGCTTGGGGATTGGCAGGCAGCGCCTCGTCGCTCACGATCGCGGGCATGATGAACGCATCGATCCATGTCGGTCCCGCCGACGCAGTGTCCCCCGTCAGCACCACGATCAGGTCTTGATCCGGGACGACCCAGATCTCCTGCCCACCATACCCCCACGCGACGAAGTTGGGATGTTCCTCAAAGTTGCCCACCCACCACAGATACCCGTAACTCTCACCATTGGCAATCTGGGTACTCGTCTGATCAGCAGTTGCGGCAGCAGTCCATTCCGGCGAAACAACCTGCTGCCCATCCCACTCGCCGTGATGCAGATAGAGATAGCCCAGTTTCGCCATGTCATACGGACTCAGGGCAAGTCCATTTCCGCCCCAGCTCACACCCTGTGGATCGGCACGCCAAGCCGAAGGCGTCATGCCCAGCGGTGCGAACAACACCTCCTGGGCGAAATCGGCGGCGCTCATCCCGGTCACCTGCCCGATGATGGCGGATAGAAGCTGGGTGTTGGCTTCAAGGTAGTTGAACTGTGTACCCGGTGCTGCCGCCATAGGCATGTCCAAAACATACTGCACCCAACTCTGATCGTCCGCCGTCAGGTCAAACATTGCGGAATCCTCGCGCGACCACATCATCAGTCCGGAGGTATGCGTCAGCAGATGCCGGAGAGTGATTGCAGCTTTGCGCTCATCCATGTTGGCGGTGTCCGCTTGGGAAAAGAAATCCCAGATCGACTGATCGACACTCTCGATGAACCCCTTGTCAATGGCGATGCCCACGAGCGTGGACGTGATGCTCTTCACGCCCGAATAAAGCCAGTGAGGCTGATCTGTTCGGAAGGGATAGCTGGAAGCATCCAGCACCACAAAGCCGTTGCGGATGACCAGCAGGCTGTGAACAGACTCCGTGCCCAGCCGCAGTTGGTCAAGCACTTCCCGCAGTTTTGCCGAGTCCATCCCCTGCTCCTCCGGTGAGGAGGTGCGCCAGCCGGTCGTCGGGAAGTAGATCGCCTCCTGCGCCGCCAGCGGGACGGCAAGGGCAAAACATGCGAGTACCAACGTAGCCAACAAGAACAAAGGTTTTGCTTTCATCAGAACCCCTCCGCTTGGTAAGTGACGCCGGGGAAACTCACCGCGTCCGGCGCGAGCGCAGCATGTGCGTCCACATCGCCAGTCAGGGTGTCGAGCAGAAAAGCCGTGGAAAAATGGTTCATCAGATCATGGGCGCGCGCCAAGTCCCAAACTGGATCTGAACAACCCGCATACCAACCGATTTCCAGCGGCCAGGGGAAATTGGCGCACGATTCCGTAAACACACTTTGATCAGCGTTATCGAGCAGCACCGAAGCTTTTATGTCACTCGTGATGTTGTCCCACGTCGGTGTGACGCCCCATTCCATCGGTACCGTCTGATCCCCGCTTCCGTTAATCAGCAGTACAGGGATATCGATTTCTGCCAGCCCATCGGCTCCCAGGAGCTCGGTTTCCCCAGCAGAGACAATGACAGCCTTGATGCGCGGGTCGCTCCAGGAGGGCCATAGCCCTTCGAGGGGACTATCGAGACCTGCTAAGCGCGCCATTTCGGCTTCCTCCGCCAGCAGCGGCACGCACAACGCGCCAATCGTGTGCTCAGGAGGCAATGGTGCGCAGGTTTCGCGCAATGCGTCAAAGTCGAAGCGCGCACCCGCCATCAGCAAAGCCGTAAAGCCGCCATACGAGTGCCCCGCAACCGCAATAGTGTCTGTATTGATCATCCCAGCGAGTGCCCCATCCTCCGCGGTCAGCGCCTCAGCCAACGCAATCGTGCGTTGAATATCCAGCGGGCGCTGGACGCTGGTTGTGGGTATATCCCGGTAGGTAGGGTCCCACATTTCCGGATGATCCGGCGCGAGTACGACAAAGCCCTGGGAGGCAAGATGCTCGGTCAGATAGGCAAAGCCATAAGAATACCCCGCGAAACCATGCGATAAGATCACCAGGGGATATGGCGCGCCCTGCGCATCTGGGGCTGCGTCCGTCAGCGCGTGACCGTAGGACGGCAAGGTATAGTCAGCGGGCATACCCTCGAACTTGGCAGGTACTGCCGGATAGGTGATGTCCTCGTCCAAGCCCTCCGGATTCAGGGCGGGATACCAGATCGCCACCGACAGTGGATAGCTGCCAGACTCGACGATGCGGGTACGGAACCCCACCCAGTGCGGTCCACGCAGGGCATAAGGTGGTGCATCCGGGCGCAGACCAACGGGTTCAGGAATAGTAGTGTCCTGCGCCGCCAGCGGCAGCGCGAACGCGAACGTCAGCAGGCTCAACAAAAACAGCCAAAACACAATTCTACTTTTCATGATTTGTACCCTTCTGAGGCACGACGAATAACAAAAGAGCGTTACCCGCTGCTGCGCGGTAACGCTCGGTTGCGCCCATATCTGGCAATCGAAGGATTACGCTGGCGAACAGCGCATGACATCAGAAGATCGAATGCGCTACTGCTCAATTCATTCGATCCTACACCTGAAATGCGCTTTGTAATATTGTGCAGTCTGCCCGAAGATGCCCCTAAGGCGTATCCCCTACGCCACGAACTCCTTGTCGCGCGCGAACTGCGGCAGGTACTCCGCGAAATCGTGCAGCATGTCCTTCAGCATCGCCCGCGCCGTGTCGATGTCCGTCACCATCGGGTCGAGCAGCAGCGCTTGCAGCGCCAGGTCGCGGTCGCCCGTCGCCGCTGCCTCGACCACGATCTTGCTGCGCGCCAGCTCGCGGCGGCACAGCTCGGCGATGCCCTCTGGCAAAGCGGGCGACCCCAAGCCCTGGATGCCCGCCCCACTGATGATGCCCGGCACCTCCACAATCGCGTCGGCGGGCAGGTTGGGGATCAAGCCGCCGTTGTTCGGGATGTTGAGCTGGTGGTTGTAGTAGGTGTCGTTGAAGGTGATCGCCTCGACGATTTCCGGCACCGGTTCTTCGAGGATCGAGAAGCGGCGCAGGTTCTTCAGCTCATCGACCGCCATCGAGCCATCGACAATCGCGTGTGCGATGCGCCAGCGTTCGGCGCGGCGGCGGCGGTTGCCGTCCCAGCTTTGTAGGCGCAGCTCGTATTTCTCCCACGGCTTGGTGATCGGGTCGCTGACGTACGACAGGTACTCGCACATGTGGCTGTCGCCCGCCGTCGGCATCATGCCGAAGATCTGGAACATCTCGCGCGAGAGCGGCTCGAAGTCCTTGCGATAGTGGTTCAGCCAGCGGTCGCGCAGCAGCGGATAGAGGTCTTCGCCCGTCGCCTTATCGCGGATGTCGTAGACCCACGAGAAGTGGTTGATGCCCGCCGCCTTGATGTCGAGATGTTCGACCGCCGCCATCGCCACCGGAATGAAGTTGGGCATGTTGTCGGCGTCGGTATGGACATGGAAGTGTTGCGGCACCTGGATGCCAAAGCGATCCGCCAGCACCGCGCCCGCCATCGCGTAGCCCCACAGCAGTTGATGGCACAAGCCCAGCACCTTGATCTTCGTATACTTATGCACGGCATAGGTCAGGCGGATCAGCGGATTGGTCAGGTTGAGATACCAGGCATCCGGGCATAGCCGTTCCATGTCGCGGGCGATGTCGAGGATGACGGGCAGGTTTCGGGCGGTGTGCGAAAACGCACCGGGTCCGCCGTTTTCGGCATACGGTTGGCGCACGCCATGCCGCAGTGGGATCTGCCAGTCCATCTCCCACACGGTCTCGCGCGGACCGACCTGGATCGAGACGATCACGAAGTCCGCGCCGGGCAGCAACTCCGTGCGCTCGGTCGAGCTGGTGATCGTCATTCCCGCGTCCCACGCCTGGTTCATCTTGTCGGCGAGACGGTGCATGGTGCGCAGCCCGTCGGCGTCAATATCGACCAGCGCCAGCTCCGACCCGTGCAGGCGCGGCGACTGCATGACACGCGCCAGCGCGCCCAACCCAAAGATCGCGCTCCCCGCGCCGATCATGACAATTTTCGGTTTCTTGGACATGATTGACCTTAATTCCTACTTTCTACCCCTCCCTAAATCCCTCCCCACTCCGCAAGCTACGTGGAGAGGGACTTCCAGAAGACTCATCATGTACGTCGAATCCTCTGGTTCCCCCTCCATACGAAGCCTGCGGAGTGGGGAGGGGGTTGGGGGAGGGGTTAACCACGAAACTTCACAACTCTTGCTGGAAAAAACGTACCATCTTCTCAAACTGCGCGGGGGTGTATTTGTGCGCCAGCCCCGCCGTCACGTCGAAGCGGATGATGCCGCGCTCACCATAGCGCCCATAAACGCTCTCCGCGTAGCGCCTAACCTTCTCAATACCCTCCATCGGCGAAAGCGGGTCTTTGTCACCGATCAGCACAAGCTGCGGCGCAGGCGCGGGCAGTGCGACCAGATGCTCCATGTCGATGCCGCTGCGGAGCATCCCCGGCAGGTAGTAGTAAATACCGTGCAGATTGTAGCGCCCGGTCGCCGCGAAATCGGCGTAGCGCGTCATCTGCGCCACGGGCACGAGCGCCTTGGGACGGTCGTCGAGCGCGCACAGCCAGGTCGTGCGCGAGCCACCCATGCTCATGCCCGTCACGCCGACGCGATCCGGATCGACCTCCGGGCGCGACAGCAGGTAGTTGAGCGCCAGCAGATCATCGCGCACGATCATGCCCCAGAGCGTGCCGCCCTGCCAAACGAAATGCTTGAAGAGCGCCTGCTCGGTCTGCGCGCCGCTTTCGGCGTCGCCTGCCGGTCCCTGCGAGGTGCGCTCGCCGAAGCAGTAGGCGTCAATCGCCAGCACGACGAACCCCGCTTTCACCAGCGTCGGTCCCGGCATGACGCCTTCGATCAGCCAATCCTGGAACAGCTCATGCTTGCCCAGGTCGTACTTATTGCCGTGCATGTGGTGATAGAGGATGGCGGGCGCGAGCGCGCTCAGGTCGGGCGGACGCAGGAAATAGCCATAGACGGTCGCGCCTGCGCCGTTATCGAAGGCGATGCGCTCGACCAGGCAGCCCTCCCGCTCTTCGCGTTCGAGGATCGTCACCTCCGGCGTGAAGTGCGGCGGCATTTCGCCCAGGAGTTGCCAGAGCTGCGTGCGAAGATCGTCCCTGTTAAGAGTCACTATTTGCCCCATACGCTCCAAATGATGCGTACAACTCATATTTCTTTCGCCCACAGTTCAAAACTGTGGGCTATTATTCTGTGCAAAAGCCCGTAAACGGGCTGAAGAAAGCCGAAACAGCCCGTTTACGGGCTTACCAATCGATATCAGCCTCAGGTTTTGAACCTGAGGCGTCGCCGCTATGCCCCAACACCCTCATCACCTTCTTGCATCACTCATACTGCGTCTTATCCCAGAACTCCTGGAAGCGATGCAGTCCCAGGTCGGTGTAAGGATGCGCGAACGCCTCCTGATAGACTGCGTATGCTGCCGTCACGATGTCCGCGCCGACCGACGCCGCAAACGCGATCTGCCGCCCATTGCGCACCGCCGCGACCAGCACTTCGGTGTCGAAGTCGAAGTTGTCGCGGATGTCTACCAGGTCTTCGATGAACTGGTCGGTATCCTCGCCGTTGCCCTCTTTCCAGCCGATGAAGGGCGAGATGTAGTGCGCGCCCATCCGCATCGCCTGCAAGCCCTGCACGGCAGAGAAGCACAACGTGAGGTTGCAGCGGATGCCCTCGTCGGTCAGCACCCTGCACGCCTTAAAACCATGCTCGGTTGAAGGCATCTTGATGACGAAATTGGGGCAGAGCGGAGCCAACCGCCGCCCCTCTTCGACAATCGCCTGCCAGTTGTTGTGATGGGCGGGGTTGGTCTGCACCGAGACCGTCTTGTCCGTGCCCGCGACCATCGCGCCGATCTCCTGTACGACGCCCAGGAACGGCTTGCCGGACGCCTGGACATGGCGCGGGTTGGTGGTGATGCCGTCGATGTCCCACAGGTCGAGCGCGACGCGAATCTCATCGACAATCGCGCTGTCGAGAAAGAACTTCATGAATCTACTCCTGCCTCGAGCCCTCACCCCAACCCCTCTCCCTCAGGGCGAGGGGCTAAAAACGAGTCCTCTGGCTCCCCTTCTCCCTGAGGGAGAAGGGGCAGGGGGTTGAGGGTTTTCTTTCTTTACTTCATCCCCGTCGTCGCAATGCCCGACGTGATATACCGCTGCAAAAAGGCGAACACCAGCGTGATCGGCAGCAGCGTCAGCACCGTCATCGCCAGGATCAGATTCCACTGCACCTGCAACTCGCCCTGAAACGAATTCAGCCCGACTTGCAGCGTGAACAGCTCACTGCGACTCAGCACGATCAGGGGCCACAGGAAGTCGTTCCAGCGCCACATGACCGAGAAGATCGCCAGCACCGCCAGCGCCGGGCGCGCCAGCGGCAGGATGATCTGCAAGTAGATGCGCCACTCGCTCGCGCCGTCGATGCGCGCCGAGTCGAGCAGCTCGTCAGGGATCGTCAGCATGTACTGGCGCAGCAGGAAGACGCCGGTCGGCGTCGCCGCCGCCGGGATGATGATGCCGAGCAGGTTGTTGTTCCAGCCGACCTCGGTGATGACGAGAAAGACGGGGATCAGGATGACAGACAGCGGCACCATCAGCGTGCTGATCGTGATCAGCAGCACGGCATCGCGCCCGCGAAACTCATACTTGCTCAACGCGAACGCCGCCATGCTGTTGATCAGCAGCGTGACCAGCGTCGCGGCGACCGTGACGACCACGCTGTTGAAGAAGTAGCGCCAGAAGTTGAAGCGGGCGATGCCCTCCGTATAATTCTCCAAGCCGATGTAGACCGACTCGACCGGCGTACGCGCGTTGATGTTCACCGGGATGATCTCGTCCGGGTTCGCCGGGTCGATCATCTGCGCCTCGATGCCGATGCGCCGCACCTGCGCCAACTGCCGCACGCTGCCATCTTCCAGTGTCACGTTGAACAACTGGAGCGGCTCATCATGCCCTTCGACGACGACCGTCTCCTGGCGATAGGGCAGGAAGCGCGGAGGGAAGCGCACCAGCTCCGCCTGCGGCTTGAACGACGACATGACCAGCCACAGCACGGGACCGAACATGATGACCGTGCCGAGCAGCAGGTAGAGATACGTCAGCGCGTCGGTGATGTGCAGGCGCTTTCGCCCGCGCGTGTTGCTGAGGAACCGTAGCACTGTGGTCATGACCGCAGCCTCTCCATACTTGAGTGCGTGGTGCGCAGTGCGTGGTGCGCAAGAATGCCGGCTGTAGGGACGCCATTCATGGCGTCCGCCAAGGGATGGACAGCACGAATGCCGTCCGCACAAGGTCGTGTATGTTCGCACTGCGCACCACGCACGTCGCACATTTCATTATGCCGCCTCATTGCGCCGTCCCATCCGCAGTTGGATCGCCGTCAGCACCAGCAGGAACATCGCCATCACCAGCGATGCCGCCGCCGCCAGACCGTATTCCTTCGTTTGGTTCGAGAAGCCCGTCTGGTAGATGTACTGCACCAGGTACTGCGTCGCCGTGCCGGGTCCGCCGCCTGTGAACGGGAACACCTGGTCAAAGACCTGCACCGCGCGGATGAGCGCCAGCACCAGCACCACGACCATCGTCGGCATCAGCAGCGGCAGCGTCACCTGCCAGAACGACTGCCAGCGGCTCGCGCCATCGATCTGCGCCGCTTCATAAAATTCGCCAGGGATCGCCTGCAATCCCGCCAGCAGGATCAGCGTGAAGAAGCCCATCTGCGCCCAGACGCTGATAACGATCACCCACGTCTGCGCCCAACCTGCGTTGGTCAGAAACGAGACGCGCTCGCCCCCGAGCGAGACGATGATGCCGTTGAGCAAACCATCCTGCTGCAAGATCCAGCGCCAGATGACGGCGACGACAACGGGGGAAAGCAGCACGGGGTAGAAGAAGACGCTGCGGAAGAAGCCGCGCGCCACGATCTGCGCGTTGAGCGCCAGCGCCGTGATCAGCGCGAGGACGACCATCGTCCCAACTTGCAGTGCCACATAGCCCAGGGTATTGAACACCGCGCGCCAGAACAGGTCTTCGCGGCAGCTATTGGGATCCAAAAAGTTCTGACAGGTAAAAAGCGTGTTGAGATTTTCCATGCCCACGAACGGGCGATTTTGTGGAAAAAGTTCGGTGCTGCCGGTGAAGGCGTAGTAAAAGTTGAGCAGCATCGGCAGCAGGATGAAGATGCCAAAGATCAATAAGTTGGGCAGCACAAAAATATACGCCATCCCGCGCACGCCGACGCGATCCTGCAACGGATGCATGATCCAATCGACGACATTGATGATGCCGTTATAGATCGCCGAAAAGAACTTTTCGAAAGGGTCGGTGATCATCTTGAGCGGCGATCCGGATCGCTTGCCCGGTACATACGTGGTCGGTGTTGCCATAGGAATGTCCTGGAATATTGTAGGGGCGACCCATGGGTCGCCCCTACACGATAGATGTGGTTACCCTGCCGCTGCGGCTGCCAGCGCGTCGTCCACATCCTGCTGGATGCGGGCGATGGCGTCGTCGAGCGAGAGTTCGCCCGTCAGCACCTGCGTCAGACGATCGCGGATCGGGTTATTGATGGCGAACGCCTGACCACCGAACTGGAGTTCATACGCCTGCTCGCTCAGTTTCGGCACTTCCGCCGCGAAGGTCAGCAGTGCGTTCTGCGCCGCTGCGACATCGGTCTGGAAGTCGAGTTCGCCCAAGCCGAGGTGCGCCGGGATGAAGAGCGTGCGTTCGCTGAATTCCTTGAGCGCATCGACCGACGCCAGGTAATCCATGACGCGGGCGACTTCTGCCGGATGCTCGGTGTCGCCGAAAGCGACCATCATCGTACCGCCGGGCATGCCCGTGCTGCCGCCCTCACCGGTCGGGTTCGGGACTGCCTGCCAGTCGAAGGTATCGCCGATGTCGTTCGAGAAGCGACCGATCTGCCAGCTACCGCTCATGTACATCACCAACTGACCGTTGATGAAGAAGTCGGCTGCTGCTGCATACGAGCCGCCCGAACCAATCCAGACTTCCGCCGGGGTGATGGCGTCGGTGTGCCAGCCCACCAGGGTTTCCGCGAAAGAGCGGAACCCAGGGGTGTCGATGGTGATGCTGCCGTCTTCATTGAAGAAGGTCGCGCCTTCGCTGAAGGCGGGACCCGCAAAGCGATGACCGCTGCGGTCGATGGCGATGGCATACTGAGTCTCGGTCGCCTCTGCGACCGCGCGCGCTGCCTCAGTCCATTCCGCCCAGGTCACGGCGTCACTGCTGTCGCTCGGCACTTCGATGCCCGCCTGCTCGAAGAGCGTGCGGTTGATGTAGGGACCCGTCACGGTGAACTGATTCGGGAAGCCGTAGATGGCGTCGGCATCCTCTTCGCCAGTACGCAGTGCGGCGAGGACGGCGGGCGCAAAGCTTGCTTCCCAGTACGCCGCGTCGGCAACCAGCGGACGCATATCGAGGTAGAAGCCCTTGAAAGCGTCGAAGTTGGTGACGCGCGCCATGTCGGGACCTTCACCCGCTTCCACCTGAAGCGGGAGCTGTTCGAGCACGGTGTTATAGGCGACGGTATCGACCACGACGCGGATGTCAGAATTTTCCGCCTCGAAGCGATCCAGCAGATCGCGCAGGACGACGCCTTCGCTGCCATCGTCATACCAGGTGATGCGCAGCTCGACGGCATCCTGCGCCTGAACTGCGAACGCGCCCATCAACACGAGCGCCAGGACAAACAGTATTGCGAAACGTTTCATCGATCATTCTCCTCAAATCTATGGACTGACGAATACTCTGTACGGTTAAGGGGTTTTGTAACGTCTCCCTCCTCACAATTCCAGTATCGGCAAACGCAGCATTTGCGCCAGTGCCCGCAGCGCGGGGCGATGGTCGCCATAGGTGAGGGAGATGTGATGCTCCAACCCCTCGGAAAGTATCGTATCCAGAACAACGCGCGCCGGGCGCTCGAAACGCAGGAAGCCGCAGGTTCCGCTGAACGGCTTGTCGCCGCGCACCATCTCGCCGCCCGCGATCACGAGCCGCAGTTCACCCGTCGCCGCGCTCAGACGCGCAACCGTCACACGTCCCGGTTTGAGCGGGAATTCCATCAGGAGCGGCAGCTTGCGGTTGGAGTGGATCGTCACGCCGGGCTGCGCGTCGGGGTCTGCCATCGACAGCGGTGCCAGACCGCAGTGCCAGACGACCAATGCATCCGCCAGATGATCGACCGAAACGACATCGGTGCCGAAGGCGGCTTCGCCGCTCAGGCTTTGCAGGATGTACTGCGTGATCGTGCCGTTCACGTCTGTCTCGCAGCTTGCCGGGATCTGCTCGTCGCTCAACATCGACATCGCACCGCAGGCGGCGCAGCCCATCTCGGTGAAGAATTCGGGCCAGCAGCGCACGGCGTAGCCCTGAAGCTCGCGCGCCTTCGCCAGCGTCCGGAGCGCGACATAAGCGCTCAACGTCCCATGCGTGGCATCCGCGTCCATCGTCTCCAGCCCGGCGACCCGCGTCGCCAGCCCTGCCCCGACCGCCTCGATGTCCGCCTGCGGGGCGGCACGCATCCCTGCGAACATTTCCCGCTGCAAATCGACCTGCACGACTTCCACGCCCAGACGTTCGCGCAGCGCGGCGTGATCGACCAGGCAGGTATCGAACCCCGCCGGGTTTTCGCCCACCCGCCCAAAGCGCGCGCGCCGCAGTTTGCGCCTGACCGCGCCTGCCAACGCATGGACGCGCACCACTTCGACGACATCGGCGTCCGACGGCAGCCCGTAGACATGGGCATACGGAATGCCCGCGCGGGTCAGTGCATGCCCGGCGAGGTTGATGCCGCACAACGAATTGAGGCGCAGGCGACCGCCCGTGTGCTCCTCCGGCACCGCCCACAGCAGGATCGGCGCGTCGATGGCGTGCGCCAGCGTCATCGTCAACTGGCTGTCGGCAAAGGTCGCCTGGAAGATGACGAGCAGGTCAGGAGTTTCGTCCGAGAGGGATGCGGCACGGGTCTGGGCGTCTTCGAGCGTGGTCAGCGGCGCGGCATCGCCGACGAGTGTATAGCCCATCTCGCCCAGGCGCGCGCGCGCCTGGGACGCCATCTGCTCGGCAAGCGGGACATCAAACGTGGTGCGTATAATCGAGACAAAAGCGATTTTAGATCCGAGCATCACAATACTTCGTAATAGTCATCATGAGGTTGATTATGGCGCGTTTGGGAGCAGGGCGCAAGCGATGGGCATGTTAAGAACGGTGAGGTTTCAGCCCCTTCTTCCCGCCCGCAAATCCAGCATCAGCCGCTCGCCCGCATATTCAATCGTCATCATGTCCGCCCCAACCTCGGTGCGCGTGTAGGCGTTGTCGTAATGCGGCACGTCCGCCCAAACGACCGCCGCGCCATCGACATGCAGCGCGCCTTCCCAGGCGAACGCGAGATGCGTCCCCTCCGGCGTCGCCCACTGTCCGGACGTGCCCTGCGCCGTCGGCGGATGGGCGATGAGCGCGCGCTGGAAATCGCCGAAGCTGCCGTCGTCCGCCGCCCGCCCGACGCGGCAGACCCACGCCGCGCCCGCTCCACTGCTGCGCAGCTCCTGCGCCACATGACGACCGCGCGCCGCCAGCACAAGGTCGCCATCGCCCCACAGCGCCACGTAGCCCTCGCCGACCCGCGCGAACGCCCACTGCCCGTCGATGTGCCATTCGTCGAACATCGCCGTCGGGAAGTAGGCATGGCTGATGCCCAAGCCCACCTCCGGCTCCAGGCGATAGAGGCAGATCACGCTGCGGTCGTGCATCGCCACGCGCGGCAGCCGTGCCGACCCCGCCCAGAAGTTCGGGCGGGCGTTGCCATGCTCCTGGCTGTTGCCGGGATAGGTGGTGAAGATGTTTGCCTCCGGACTCAGCGTCGCCTGCCAGAGATGCTCCTGAATGCCCATCTCGCCTGGGCGGTAATCGAGCGCCGCCGACAACATCACCTCGCTCGTGCGGTACGTCAGCGTATCGACCGACCAGGCGTCATCACGCATGTCCGAATAGAGCAGGAACGTCCCATACGAGCGCGCCCGCGTCACCAGCGTGCGTTCGGTGTCCGCGCCGATCTTCTGAATGACCTCCGGCACTGTGTAGCGCCGCGCCGTCGCCAGCAGCCCGGTCGCGCGCGTCTCGCCGTTGAAGATGCCCATTCCCCAGGCGATCCGCCCCAGCGCCGACGTGTTTTCGACCCGCGCCGACTTGAGCGCCGACACATAGCAGCGCCCGTGTGTGCTGCCCAGCGCGCCCCGGAACGACTGGCACGCCAGCATGAAGAACAGCTTGTCGAGCAGCGCGGTCGCCATCTCGCGCAGGCGCGCCGTCTCGGCGAATTCGACCAGCGCCAGCATGGCGAAGGCGTCGAGCGTCATGTAGGCGTTCGAGTCCCATTCGGAGAAGCCGCCGCGCAGGCGATTAAGAATCCACGTCTCGATGCGCGGGCGGTTGATCGTCATCTGTTCACGCCCGGTCTTCCCGCTGTTGGCGAAGACCGCATCGCGCCAGTGCTGCCCCGCCAGAAACGCTGCGACATGGAAGAGGATCTGATGATTCTCGGTGAAGTAGCACATCGCATCCAAGCCCGGCTCATCCAGCCAGTACTTGAAGCCGAGGAACGCCCGCTCGATGCGCGCGCGGTCGTCCGCCGCCAGCGCGGGCGTATCGCCGTAGCGATAGAGCAGCGCCAGCAAGCCGATGGCGTAAAAGTCGGCGCAGTCGTAGCGGTTTTCCATAAAGTGACACGCCAGCGCCACCGCCTCCGACGGCACACGATCCACCGCGCCGATCTCCAGCGCCGCCAGCGCGGCGGGCACATCGTAGGGCATGGCGGCGAGATGGCGCAGCGCCTCGATGCGCCGGGACTCATAGTCGCCATAGGGCGCGCTGCTGAAAGTGTTGCGCCCCGCCCAGATCTCGCGCTTGAGGAGGAGAGACGCAGCCTCGGACGAGGCATGCCTCGTCCCTACAGCCTCATCATCGGCAGAAACCTCACCCCCGTCTCGCTCCGCTCGACTCCCCCTCTCCGTCAACGGAGAGGGGGCTGGGGGGTGAGGTTTAATCGTCAGCGTCAGGCTGTTCTCGCCGGGCATGCCGCTCATGCCCGCCGTCAGATCGGGGAGGATCGGCAGGTCAGCGCTGCCGCCGGGTACAAGGCGGATGCGTGCCGATACCTTCGGACGCTTGAGGGCGGAAAGCTGCGCGAAGACGTTTTCCGGGATCGGCAGCTCGATTTCGACATCGAACTCGGCAGACGCGGGTGCTGCCGCGTCGTAGTAGACCTTGCCCGGCAGCGTCGGAAAGGCGAACTGTCTGACCTCGACGTGCGAGAGCGCGATCTCAGCATCACGCCAGCGCTGAATATTGGCGTCAATTTCCGCCTGAGCGCGCGGCGTGAGCGCAGTACCAAAGACACCTGTTGCAAATTCCGGCATCAGAAGCATGGTCGAGATAGAGGGAGATGCGACATCTACATAGCGCAGCCCCAGCGCCAGCCGTGCCTCGCGCCAGCCCAACATCTCCCCATGGAGTTGGAGAGCATTGATGCCTGCGCGCAGCGGGAGTTCAACCGGTACGTACTGAATGGCGACATAGCTGAACGGCTGATGAAAATGTGTGACGAGCACGCCATTCACATACAGGCGCGCAGGACCAATCGTCAGCAGCATCGCTTTCACGACGCAATCCGCCTCGGCACGAATGAACGTGCGCAGCCAGCCCTGCATGAGCGTCGGCGTGAAGTTGAACGCGCTGAAGTCGATCACGCCGTCTTCGTCGGTGACGGCGTACTTCCAGGCAATGTCGCCCGGAGGTTCAGAGGGAGGCGTCAGGCTCTCATACACGCGCTGCTTCAGCCGCTTGGAGCGTTCGTCCCACGCCCAGTAGTTCAGCACCCAGCGCCCATCGTCACCCCAGGCGGGCGCGTCGGGAGCCATCGTCTTTTCGAGGTCGAGCGGCGAGGTGATCAGCCCGCCGGACAGCCAGCGCGTGACGCCGCCCTTCGTATCCAATGAATCTTCAAGGAACATGGTGTTCTCCACAAAGACATCATCAACATCGCGCATTTCCATGCTCTTCTCTCACCGCCGCTCGCCAGTCCCAAGCGGCGTTGGCGGCGTGGTCGGCGGGATGCGCCCCTGCACCTGCGGCATCGAGACCGTTTCGAGCTGCGGCAGCACGTAACGCGCGAAGAGCTGGCACTCGTCCAGGTGCGGGTAGCCGGAGAAGATGAAGGCGCGGATGCCCATCGCCATATAACCGCGAATCTTCGCCAGAATCTGATCCGGATCGCCGACCAGCGCCGCGCCGCAGCCCGACCGCGCCCGCCCGATCCCCGTCCACAGGTGTTCCTCGGCGTAGCCCTCGTCGTCGGCGTGCTCGCGCAGCTCCGCCTGCAATGCCACGCCCAGCGTCTTGGCGTCCTGCGCGCGGTTGCGGATTTCTGTGCCGAAGACCTCATCGAGTTTCGAGACCAGCTTACGCGCGTGCGCCCGCGCTTCGTCCTCGGTTTCGCGCACGATCATGTGCACGCGCAAGCCGTAATCGAGCGTCCGCCCGTACTTCTCCGCCCGGCTCGAAACATCTTCCATGTGCCCGCGCAGATTGGGCATCGTATCGGGCCACATCAGATAGACATCGCAGTGTTCGGCGCACAGATCCTTGCCGTCCGGCGAGTAGCCGCCGAAATAGAGCAGCGGTCCGCCGTTCTGCTGGTAGGGTCTGACCGGGTCGGTCGTGGGGAGTTTGATCTTGTAGAACTGCCCCTCGAAGTCAATCTGATCCTGCGTCCATCCCTGCTTCAGGATATCGATCACCTCGCGCGAGCGCTGGTAGCGGTCGCGCGCATCCATCGTCTCCCCCGGCATGTCCGACGAGATGATGTTGACGGTCAGCCGCCCTTGCAGCATGTGATCGAGCGTGGCAATCGTCCGCCCCAGCATCGGCGGATGCATCTCGCCGCAGCGCACCGCCGTCAGCAGGTTGATATTGCGCGTCATCGGCGCGACGCCTGCCGCGAAGGTCAGCGTGTCCTGCCCGACCTGGTAGGACGACGGGCAAAGGATGTTGCGGAAGCCCAGCTTATCCGCCGTCAGCAGGATGTTTGAGGTGTGGTCGAAGGTGCTCTTGAGGCGGTTATCTGGCACGGCGAGGTATTCGTAGTCGTCGCTGCATAGCGGCGCGAACCAGGCGACTTCGGCACCGGTCAGATGTTGGGAACGAATGGAAATCATAATGAGCCTCTTGTTTGAATGAGGGTGCGTAGTGCGCAGTGGGTGGTGCGGAAAGACACATTCCTGCTTGTTCGCACCTCGCACCACGCACCTTCCGCGCCAGCCGTCGCTCATTCCACTTATTGCTCCGGCAACAGACGTTCACTATCATTGTGGCATCTTCCGTCCCCTGTTGCCACGAGTCTGTATCATGACAGCACCACTCCCTATCGACCCCATCGCCATGCTGCGTCCTCAGCGGCGCATCACCGGCATCTCGGCGATCCTGCTGCCTTTTACGAGCGCGCACGAGATCGATTGGGACGGACTGCGTACCCACGTCACGCGCACCGCCCAGGCGGGCATCACACCTGCCGTCAACATGGACACGGGCTATGCCAACCTGATCGACCAGGCGACGCGAGAGCGCGTGCTGGACGAGACGCGCGCGGTGCTGGGCGGCGGAGACTTCGTGGCGGGAGCCTTCGTTGGCGACTCGCCCGGCGCGTCGTTCGACCTGGACGCCTACGCGCGCCAAATCGACCACATCCATGCCAGAAACGGGCTTCCTATCGTTTTTCAATCCTATGGACTGACGGGCGGGACGAACGACGCCATCCTCGCGGCATACGGTGCCCTCGCGGCGCGCTGCGATAGGTTCATCGGCTTCGAGCTGGGGGCGATGTTCGCGCCCTTCGGCAGGATCTACGACCTGGAGACCTTCGCCGGGCTGATGGCGATCCCGCAGTGCATCGGCGTCAAACACTCGTCGCTGCGCCGTTCGCTGGAATGGCAGCGGCTGGCACTGCGCGATGCCCAGCGCCCGGACTTCAAGGTCTTCACGGGCAACGACCTCGCCATCGACATGGTCATGTACGGCAGCGATTACCTGCTCGGCTTGAGCACCTTCGCGCCCGACCTGTTCGCCCGCCGCGACCACCTGTGGGAAGTGGGCGACCCGGACTTCTACGCGCTGAACGATCTGCTGCAATACCTGGGCGAATTCGCCTTCCGTGCACCCGTCCCGGCGTACAAGCACAGCGCGGCGCAGTTCCTGAAGCTGCGCGGCTGGCTCGCCAGCGACGAGACGCACCCGCGCTCGCCACGCCGCCCGGACAGCGACATCGAAGTGCTGCGCGGCATCATCGACCGTGTCAGCGAGTGGGAGTGAGGTCATGACCGATTATCGCCACGTCGCCCAACTGCGCACCGTCGAACAGTTCCGCGCACATCTGGACGCGCTCGGCGTCAGCCTGCCCGTCGATGCGCAGGTCGCGGTCGGCGAGGACGCACCACTGGGAAAACCTCACCCCGTCTCCAGCGACCTCACCCCCAGCCCCCTCTCCGTCTACGGAGAGGGGGCTGGGGGTGAGGTCGCTGGAGACGGGGTGAGGTCCATCGGCAACCGCTTTTGCATCCTGCCGATGGAAGGCTGGGACGGCACAGAAGATGGGCAGCCGTCTGACCTGACGCGGCGGCGCTGGCGGCGCTTCGGCGCGAGCGGTGCCAAGCTGATTTGGGGCGGCGAGGCGGTCGCCGTACTGCCGGAGGCGCGCGCCAACCCCAATCAGCTTCTGATCAACGACAACACGGTCGCCGGACTGCGCGACCTGCGGCTGGAGCTTGACCGCGAACACGAGGCGGCGTTCGGGACAAGCGCGGATCTGCTAGTCGGCTTGCAGCTCACGCATTCCGGGCGCTTCTCACGCCCGACGCGCGCAGGCTTGCAACCACGCATCGCCTATCGCCATTCGCTGCTGGATGCGAAGTTCGGCGTCAAAGACGACGCCGCGCTGCTGACCGACGCCGAATTCGATATGCTGCTCGACGCCTTTACACGCGCGGCAGTGCTGGCGCAGGAGGCGGGCTTCGCCTTCGTGGACATCAAGCACTGCCACGGCTATCTGCTGCACGAAGTCCTCAGCGCGCACGACCGCCCCGGGCAATTCGGCGGCTCCTTCGAGAACCGCACGCGCTTCCTGCGCGAAATCGTCGCCCGCATCCGGGCGGCAGCGCCAGGGCTGGGCATCGGCGTGCGTCTGAGCGCCTTCGACTGGATTCCCCATCAGCCAGGCGCGGGCGGCGTTGGCATCCCTGTCGCACACGAGGGCGCATATCGCTACGCTTTCGGCGGCGATGGCAGCGGCACAGGCATCGACCTGAGCGAGCCGAAACGCTTCCTCGACCTGCTGCATGAACTCCATATCCCGCTCGTCTGCATCACGGCGGGCAGCCCGTACTACGTGCCGCACATCCAGCGCCCGGCGCTCTTCCCGCCGTCCGATGGCTACCTGCCGCCGGAAGACCCGCTGGTCGGCGTGGCGCGGCAGATCGCGGTGACAGCGGAGCTAAAACAGCATCGCCCGGAGCTGATCGTCGTCGGGTCGGGGTATTCGTATTTGCAGGAATGGCTGCCAAACGTGGCGCAGGCGGTCGTGCGCGCGGGCATGGTGGACAGCGTCGGCTTGGGGCGGATGGCGCTCTCGTACCCGACGCTGCCCGCCGACGTGCTGGCGGGGCGCACTTTGCAGCGCAAGCTGATCTGCCGCACCTTCAGCGAGTGCACGACCGCGCCGCGTCACGGCATGGTCAGCGGCTGCTTCCCGCTCGACCCGTTCTACGCCGCCCGCCCGGAAGCGGCAGCGGTGGCAGCGGTCAAGAAGGAGATCAAGGAGAGGCAGCGATGAACCCACTCCGCATCGCCATCGTCGGCGCGGGCGATTTCGCCCATGAGCACGCACGGAGCATCACCGCCCTGCCGCAGTTCGCACGGCTGGTCGCCGTCGTCGATCCAACGCAGGAGCGGGCGCGGGCGTTCTGCGCGGCGCACGCTGTCCCCGCCGCCTACGCCGACACGACAACCATGCTCCGTGCGGAACAGCCGGACGTGGTGGCGATCTGCTCGCCGCCGCACACCCACGCCCCGCTGACCATCGAGGCGCTGCGGGCGGGCGCGCATGTGGTGTGCGAAAAGCCGCTCGTCCTCTCGCTGGCGGAGCTGGACGAGATCGCCGCCGTCGAGGGGGAGACCGGGCGCACCTGTATCGGAGTATTTCAATGGCGCTACGGGGCAGCCTCGCATCTGCGCAATCTGATGTCAGAATTTGGGCAGCCTCGCCTTGCCATCTGCAATACGCTCTGGTATCGCGGAGCAAATTACTATGCCGCTGCGCCCTGGCGCGCACGGTGGGAAACATCTGGCGGCGGCGTGGCAATGACGATGGGCATTCATGCGATGGACATGGTGCTGTGGTTGATGGGCGAATGGGATGACGTCAGCGCGATTACTGCATCTCTGGGGCAGGCACTTGAGATCGATGCGCTTGCGCTAGCGCAGGTACGCTTTGCCAGTGGTGCGCTCGGTTCGTTCAATAACAGCACGCTTTCCCCGCGCCAGGAATCCTATGTTCGCCTCGACTTCGATCACATCACCCTGGAGCTGACTCATCTCTATCGTTACGTGAACGAAGACTGGCGCTTCTATATTCAGCCCGATGTGCCTCCGAGCAGCCCCCTCGTTTCCAGGTTGCAAGCCTGGCGGAAAAAGCCACACACACTCCCGGCAGAGATAGCGACGCAATGGCGTTCAAATCTCGAAATGCTGCAAAGTGGTCAGCGATCTAATGTCCTTTGGTCAGTACGCCCGACCTACGAATTCCTCGCCGCGCTCTACAAATCGGCGGCAACCGGACAGCCCGTCAAGCGCGGCACGATCCTGCCGGGCGACCCGTTTTATGCGAGTATGCGAGGGAACACGCCGGATGCTCAAGCATCCGGCAACCCAAGCATCCGCTAAAGCGGGCGAAGGTCATTTTGTCGTCAGCAAATTGCCTCGTTTACGAGGCGCGTTTTGCCAGATGCTTGAGCATCTGGCACTAGCGGAGTCCCTATGCTCGCCCTCACCCAACACCCCGACCGCCTCGACATCACCTGGGAGGGTCGCCCGCTCTGCACCTACGTGCTGCGCGATGACGACCCGCCCCATCTCTTCCGCCGCCCGTATCTGCATCCCGTGTACACGTTGGATGGCGATCTCGTCACCGACGTACACCCGGCGGATCATCCCTGGCACAAGGGCATCTCGATGACGATGAGCGTGGTCAACGACCAGAACTTCTGGGGCGGACCAACCTACCGCGACGGGCAGTACGTGCAGCTCGACAACGTCGGCGAAGTGCGACACGAGGGGTGGGGTCTCTTTAATACATGGGAAGAGGACGTCTACGCAGAGCAGCATCTTTCATGGCTTACAGCGTCTGGTGAGATGTGGTTTAAGGAGCAGCGCAATCTTTGGTTTGTCGTTCATACAGATCATTCCCCGTTCTGGTCGGTTAGGTGGGAAATGGCTTTTGAGAACGTGAGTGGGCAGGTGCTGCGTCTCGGATCGCCTGCGACAGAGGGGCGCGCGGGCGCGGGCTACACAGGCTTGTTCTGGCGTGGAGCACCGGAATTTCAGTATGCGGTCGCCGCAGACAGCACAGAAGACAGCGTCAGTTCCCCACCTGCCGATTACAACGGCTCGGACGCGCCTCATCTATCCATGTGGGTTCGTCCTGAGAATCAACGACCAGACATGAGCCTGTCATTCTGGAAGGACAATTACGATACTTTTCCGACTAAATGGTTCGTCCGCGCGCAGGAATACCCCGGCGTCGCCTTCAGCTTCGCGTTCGATCAGGCGGTCGAGGTTGCGCCCGGAACGACATTTCGTCTCGAACATTCGATTATTGTGGGCAGCAGACCATCCCCGTCCGCCGAGGCATGAAATGCCCCGGCTACACGATTGCCCCTACGACGGTGTCTCGCCAAGCCCTCGCAGAGGGCGCATAATAGCCCGCCCATTTCATGGGTGGGCGGACGCGATACAGCGACTCGGCTTTTGGCGTCACCCCGGCTGCATCCCCAAGCTCACCCCTAGCTGCTCCAAAACAAAGAGCGCGCCTTCTGGCGCGCCCTTGCCGCAGTTTAGGAGGTTGCTTGCTGGTTAGGAGTTTTCATTTCCATATGCGCAGTAGAACGGTAGCAAGCCGAGCGAGGACAACTCTTCCTCCGTGTAGCCTTCATCCCACACCCAGTCATCGAGTGGACCACCGTAGCTGGGGAACCAGCCATCGATTTCCGGGCAGACTGCGCCTTGGGACGGATCCGGGTCTTCGCTGATGAAGCGAAAGAGTTCCAGGGTATACCACTCGCCGTCATACTCCTCAGCATAGTAACCCGTCTGATCGCTGAAGAAGCAGTATTCCCAGTTGTAGCCGCCTTCTTCTTCGTAGCCGCTGACACAGAGACCGCCCACACCGCCGTTTTCCAACAGATGCCGGCACTGCGTCGGCAGATCGCTTTGCGACAGACGACCGTCAAGAACACGCGCCATATAGAAGCCGCATTCCCACGCCAGGGCGCTCGCCCCATCATGACCAGGGATATTGCATCTGCCGTCGCCCCATGCCTGCCCTGCGTCGCACAAATTATCGACCGGCTCGCTGTCCTGTGCGCCAGCAATGCCCACTGCAGAAATCGCGAATGCCAGCACCAGCATAAGCGCTACCCAAAACATACGTCGCATCATTTTATTTCCTTGATTACGTCTATGAGACCAGATATGAAAATTGTCCCAAGTAATCGAGGCGACGCGCGGATAGGATTTATGAATTCTGCGTAAAGATTGACCTCCAGCGTTAATCCCAGCCCCGCTGCCGGCGCTGGGGCATCTCGCATGACGAAGGAACGTCAATCGGTGTGAAACACCTCTTCAAGCGTGATCATGTTCTGGTCAGGGCGTCCGCTGATCGACTCGAAATAGGGACCCATGAACTCCTGCCACTTCAGGTTGATCGCTTCCTGCGCCATGCCCGCCAGTGACGCCTCGAAGCTCTCTTCCGCCTCAAAGTAGCCGAAGAGCAGCCCATCATCGCGCATGAAGAGCGAATAGTTGCGCCAGCCCGTGCGCCGCAGCGCCGCCAGCATCTCGGGCCACACCGCCTCGTGATGCTTCTTGTACTCGGCGATGCGGTCTTTTTTCACCTGCAAGAGAAAGCCTATACGTTTCATCGTTGACCTCGTTTCGTATGTTACTCGTTTCGTATGTTAAGAGGAAATATCCTCAATGAGGTGCGTAGTGCGTGGTGCGTAGTGCGAAAATACGCAAAACACGAGTCTTGTAGGGACGGCATTCATGCCGTCCCTACAACGCACCTCGCACCTACTTCAGCCCACCACCGCCAACTCCAACCCGAGCAAGCGCGCCAGCTTGCGGATGCGCCCCAACTGATGCCCGACGCCGAGCGCGACATGATGCGTCGGACCATGCTCGCACCAGCGATCCATGAAGGTCGCCGGGTCGAGGCTGAATCTGAGGCGCGAATTGGTATTGCCGATCTGCATCGTGTCGCCCGGCAGCGATTCGCCTTCAGAGGCGAGCAGCTTGAGCTTACCCTCGGCAGTCTGTGTGCAGCCGAGGATCGTGATCAGTCCCGTCTTGACCTTCATCTCAACCGACAGCCCATAGCCGCGCTTGCCATGATACAAGCCCAGCCCGCGCAGCACCGGCTTGCCTTCCGCGATGGCGACATGACCGGGACCATCGTGCCCCATCAGGATGAAGTCTTCGTTGAAGTCCATGGCGTAGAACTCGGTGTACGAGCCGCCCGCGTTCAGCCTGTCCATCATCAGCATGGCGATGCAGGTCTTCAGGTCGCCCTCGCCCGACGCCGGGATGCCGCGCCCGGTCAGCAGCGAATTGCCGATGATCAGGCTCGCGCCCAGCTCCTCGTTGGCGTTGCCATCCAAGCCGCGATAGTAGTAGGTCAGCCCGTTGAGCGCGAAATCGTCCGTCAGCTTATCCAGCCCGACCGCCACCTTCGCCGTCCAGTGCAGCGCTTCCGGTGTCACGTCCTGCGAAATCTTGTCGCGCCCGCGCCCGACAATCTCGAAGGTGCCCTGTATCTCGGCGATCTTCGCCTGGATCTCCGCCTCGCTCGCCGCCTGGACGCGCTTGTGCAGGTCGTCCATTTCCAGCACTTCGATGTGTACGCCCAACTGCGCATGATGCATCGTGAAATCCGAGTACATGTCGAGCATGCCGGGGTACGTATGCCCCAGGAAGCCGATGCGGCTGTACGAGAGGTCGCGCATGACCGACGCCGCGCCCACCCAATCGGCGATCTCCGCCCAGGCACGTTGATAGTACTGCCCGGCGTGTCCATCGACCTCGTGCAGCAAGCCCGACACGACGTTGAACTGAATGCGTGCCCGCGCAAAAGCGTTGCTAATCTCCGGCACGCAGCAGGCGCAGCAGTTGGCGAGCCATTCCGCCGTGTCCGTCTCCAGGTAGTCGAGCGCGGGCACCGGCTGAAGGTTGAGGATCAGCACGGGCGCGCGGCGGCGCTGGACAGCGGGCAATACCTGCGACGAGGTGGAATAGGTGCCGACGTAGCAAATGATCATGTCCACGTTTTCGCGCGCGAACAGATCGCCCGCAGCGACCGCGCCCGGCGCGTCATCGACCAACCCGGCGGAGACAACCTCCGCGCCCATGCCGACCAGCTTCGCCTCGACATCGCGCTGGTAGCCTTCCAGGCGCGCTTTCAATCCCTCAAACTGCGGCCAGTACGCCGCCAGCCCAATCCCAAAAACGCCAATTTTCGCCTGTTTACGCAGCGGCATTGTCTGTTCTCCCTCGTAACCATTATTGCCCGCGCACCCCGGACGAGGCGTGCCTCGTCCCTACATTCGGTTGTCGTCTCTCGCTCAGCCAGGGCATGAAATGCCCCGGCTACGGGAACGCCCCCTGTGGGGGCTGATTCCACTCTTACGCGACTCAGCCTGCGCAGCAGGCGTTGTCCTTGTAGCCCGCCCATTTCATGGGTGGGAGGACGCATGGCGAGTCCCGTTCATCATCGTTATCAACATACGCTTCTCGCCTTCGACGTTCGGATGCAGCCCGTCCGCGCAGTACAGCGACACCTCCGGTGGATCGCCCAGGCAGGCGCGCAGATCGACCCATTCGACGCCCATCGCCTGCGCGATCTCCGCGATCACGCTGCCACGCGCGCTCAGATCGCGGTTGAACCAGTGAATGCGCAGCGAGCGAATGACCTCATCCGCCGCGACCACAGGCTCGACAAGCAGAGTCGGCGTCAGCAGCGTGATGCGTGCCTTCGTATGCTGCTGGAAGCCACGCACGATCATGCGGATGTTGCTGGCGTACTCGTCCACGCCCACGAAGAACGGGGAGTCGGCTGCGCCAAAACGCTTGCTGTCGTTGACGCCGTACTTGACGAAAACATTATCCGGCTGCGCATCGATGCACTGCGTGTACGTCAGCTCCACGCCATGCATCGAGGTATAGCCCGAATAGGCGCGGTTGCTCACGCTCACGCCGCGCGGCTCCAGCAGGTGGCGCAGCACACGCGCATAGCTGTAGCGATAGGTCGTAATCGAGTCGCCCAGAAACAGCACACGCTGCCCGGCGCTGAAGCGCGCCAGAAACGCTGCCGCTTCCGGCAGCGCTTCAATGTCGCGCGCGGTCGCGGCGTTCTGCGCATCGACCCCCGCCTGATAGGCGGCGATCTCGTCCTCCGGCACGCCGTAGATCTGCGCTTCGGCATTCGGCGGGATGTGCAGCCCCGCCTGGGCGGAAAGCTCGTGCAGGTTGAAGTCGATGGCGAACTGCTGGTCGGTGGTAAGTCCCATCTCTCAATCGCCTCCCGCCGCCGTCTTCGCGCCTGCCCCGCCCGGCACGACGCGGCTGCCACGCAGCCAGCGCGACCAGTTAATGTTGCGCGTGCGCAGTTGATCCAAGCCGACCGCCACCAGCAGGACAATGCCCTGGGCGATGTTCTGGGCGTCGGTCGAGGTGCTGAGGAGCTTCATGCCGTTGAGCAGCGTCGTCAGGATCAGCACGCCGAGCGCGGTACCGATCAGCGTGCCCTTGCCGCCTGCCAAGCTGATGCCGCCCAGGACGACCGCCGTGATGACCGTCAGCTCCATGGCAGGCGCGGCGCGCGGGTCGGCGGCGTACAGACGCGACGTGAGCAGCACGGACGCGATGCCCGCGCTCAAGCCGGACAGCATGTAGGCAGTCATGCGATAGCGGCGGACGGACAAGCCCGCGAGCTGGCTCGCCTTGTCGTTGCCGCCGATGGCGTACATCGCCCGCCCGTAGGAGGTGAATTGCAGCACCAGCATGCCGACGATGAACAGCGTGAACATGACGAAGACTGGCGTGGCGAAGCCCAGGATTTGCCCCTCGCCGAACTGCGTGAAGGTGTTGTAGGCGTCGATCTGCGTGCCTTCCAGGTCGAAAACCGGGATCGTCAGCCCGTCCGAGAAGACGAATGCCAGACCGCGCGCAATCGAGAGCATCCCCAGCGTGGTGATCAGCGGGTTAATGCCGACATACGTCACCAGGAAGCCGTTGAGCAAGCCAACCAGCGCCCCCACCACGATGGCGAACCCGGCAGCGGGCAGGATGCCCCAGGTGCTCTGCAGCGCGCCGATCACCACGCCGCACAGCGCGACTGTCGAGCCGATCGACAGGTCGAGACCGCCGCCGATCATCAGCATGGTCGTGAAGACGGCGAGAATGCCGATGGTGGTGATGTCGAGCAGTGTATTATCCAGGTTGCGCTGCGTCAGGAAGACGGGCGATGCCTGCGCGAAGAAAATCACGATCACCGCCAGCATCACGACGAGGCTGGCGATCTCCGCCAGGCTGCGACTGGTCGCAGATTTCATGACACCCCTCCCGCCGCCGTATGCAGCAGCTTTTCCTGCGTCGCATCGCCCTGCATGAACTCACCCGTCAGCCGCCCCTTATAGATCGTCAGGATGCGATGCGAGACGGTCAGCACCTCTTCGATGTCGGACGACACCATCAGGATCGCCAACCCCTTTGCCGCCAGCGCTTCAAGCTGGTCATAAATATCGGAGCGCGCGCCCACGTCCACGCCCCAGGTTGGCTCATTCAGCAGCAGCACGCGCACATTCGCTTCCAGCCAGCGCGCCAGCACGACCTTCTGCTGGTTGCCGCCGCTCAGGTAGCGCGTATGCGTCTCGACGCCGCCCGCCATCCGGATGCCGAGCTGATCGACCCAGTGATGTGTGTTCTGCATCTCTTTGCCCTGGCTGAAGATGCCCAGCGGTGCCAGCGTCCGCCAGTTGGAAAGCGTGATGTTCTTGCGCACGCTCATGCCCATGACCAACCCGTTCACCTTGCGATCCAGCGGCACGAAGCCGATGCCCGCCCGCTTGGCGTCCTGCGGCGAGGCGATCTGCACGACCTGCCCGCCGATACGCACCTGCCCGCTGTCCGCCTTTTCGACGCCGAAGATCGTCTGCGTCAGGATGTTGTGCCCCGCACCGAGCAATCCGAACAAGCCGACGATTTCCCCGGCGCGCACCTGCAAACTGATGTCCTCGAATGCGCCCTGCTTGCTTAGCTTTTCCACATCCAGCACGACCTCGCCCAACTGGATGGCGGCGGCGTTTTTGCGGACTTCGGCGCGCTCTTCGATGTCGCGCCCAACCATCATCTTGACCAGCGCCTTGTGCGTCACCTCGGCAATCGGATGCGTGCCGACGTGTTTACCGTCGCGCAGCACCGTCACGCGATGGGCGATCTGAAACACTTCGTCAAGGCGATGCGAGATGTAGATAATACCGATGCCCTGCTTGCACAGGTCGCGGATGATGCCAAACAAGCGCTGAACTTCCGGTGGCGTCAGCGCGGCGGTCGGCTCGTCCATCACGATGATGCGCGCCTTGCGACTGAGCGCCTTGACGATCTCGATGATTTCGCGCTCGACCACGCTCAGGTCGCGCATCTTCGTCATCGGGTCGATATCCACGTTGAGCAGCTTGAGCGCCTCACGTGCCTTTTCGCGCGTGGCGTTCCAATCGACCATCCAGCCGAACGCGCCCTGACGATGTGGCAGGCGACCGAGCAGCAGATTCTCCGCCACGCTCAGTTCCGGCGCGTAATGCAGCTCCTGATAGATCATGCGGATACCCGCCGCTTCGGCGTCGCGCGGCTCGGCAAAGTGGACGGGCTGCCCATCGAGCATGACATCCCCGCTGTCGCGCGTGTAATCGCCGTTGAGGATCTTGATGAGCGTCGATTTGCCCGCGCCGTTTTCGCCCAGCAGCGCCACGGTCTCGCCCGCGAACAGATCAATCGACACGTCGTCAAGCACCTTGACGCCGTAAAAGCTCTTGTCGATATGACGCATTTCCAGCAGCGGCGCGCTCATGACTTGCCTCCGAAGGTGGAGGTCAGCCTGAGGCGAAGCTGGTCGAAACCGACCGCCAGCAGCAGCACCGCCCCACTGACCACGTCCTGGTAGAACGACGAGACGCGCGTCTGCACCAAGCCGTTATCGAGCACGCGCAGGATGAAAACCCCGACCAGCGTACCGATCAGCGAGCCTTTGCCGCCGCTCAGACTGGTGCCACCCAGCACGACTGCCGCGATGACCGTGAATTCCAGCCCGGTCGCCGCGCGTGGCGCACTGGACGCGAGCTGTGAGGCGATGATGATGCCCGCCAAGCCCGCCAGGAAGCCGGAGAGCGTATAGACGATCAGCAGGTGGCGGCGCACGGCGATGCCCGCCAGACGGCTGGCATCCGGGCTGCCGCCGATGGCGTAGAGGTTGCGCCCGAACTGCGTGAAATGCATGATGAAAAAGAAGAGGATATAGAGGGCGATCATCAGCAGCAGCGAGACGGGAAAGCCCGCGATTTCGCCGCGACCGAGAAACTTGAACGCCTCGTCGTTGAGCTGGTTGGTCTGCCCATTGGAGAGCACGAACGCCAGCCCGCGCACTATCGAAAAGGAGGCGAGTGTCGTAATCAGCGGGTTGATGCGCACGACGGCGATCAGGTAGCCATTCAGGAAGCCGACGAATGTACAGGCGAGCAAACCGATCACAGTCGCCAGGAACAGCGGCACATCTGCTTGCAGCCAGAGGATGCTGGCGACGACGCTGGAAAGCGCCGCGACCGAACCGACCGAAATATCGACGCCGCCCGTGATCAAGACCAGCGTCATGCCAATCGAGACAATGCCGACCACGCCGAGCGTGCGCCCGATGTTGACGAAGTTTTCCAGCGTCAGGAAGAACTGCGCCTGTGACGCGAAGATAATGCAGATGATGACAAAGGTGACGAACAGGTTGAGCGTTGTCAGCCGTTCGCCGCGCAGCCAGCGCCCAAGCTGCGGCATCATGCCTCTGGACGGGGCTGCGGTCGCGGTGTTCTGCATGAGAAAAGACCTTCTATGCTGCCAAGAATGATTATTTCTAAATCGCCCTCACGGTGCCCGCCCTCACCCCCATCCCCTCTCCCGAACGCGGAGTACCGCTGGGAGAGGGGAGCCAAAGGACTCGTCTCAAAGTCCCTCTCCCAGGCGTACTCGCCGTTCGGGAGAGGGATTTAGGGTGAGGGCAAGCAGGGGTGAGGGCGCGTGCGTGGTACCTGAGTTACTACTCCGCGCAGAAATCGGGCCAGGCTTCCGCGTACAGCTCGCAGACGTTCTCCTGGTTGATGAAGACGTGGTTGACGTAGATGGCGGGTGCCACCGCGCGGCATTCGAGCAGGTCGATCATCGCCGGGATGATCTGGAAGCCGTACAGTTCGGGGAAGTAGCCCGTCGCGCCCAGGTAGCGGCTGTTCTCTGCCACGATGGCTTCCTGACCCGACGGATCAGCACCCTGACCGACGACCATGATCTGTTCGGCGCGTCCCGCCGCTTCTGCCGCCGCGATCACGCCCAGCGCCGTACCATCGTTGATGGTGATGGCGACGATCTTCTCAGCGTCGGGGATGGTGGGCAGCGTATCGCTGACGACCTGGAACGACTCTTCCTGGGTGTTCTTGCTGTCCAGACGGAAGATCATATCGTCCGCGACCGGGGTCTCGACAGTTTCCTGGAAGCCTTCTTCCATACCCTGCATACGGGCTGCCGGGATGGGACCCGACTGCGGCAGTTCGAGGACGAGCATGGCATTCGCTTCGCCGTCCCAGTTCTCGTTCACCCACTCGCCGAGGGCTTCGCCCGCCAGGCGACCGGCGTTGTAGTTATCGGCACCGAAGAAGGTCGCGCCGGGCATCGGGATGTCGATGGCGATGACCGGGATGCCTTCGCGGCGGAAGCGGCTCATGATGACGTTACCGAACGCTTCGTCGGTCTGGAAGTGGATGACACCATCCACGCCCTGCGCGATGAAGTTATCGGAGTTGGCGAGCGCGGTCGCGCCGTCGAGGCGGTTATCCGCCAGCACGATTTCGACATTGCCCGCTTCTTCGGCGGCGGCGAGGATGCCTTCACGCACGAGCTGGGTGAAGACGATGTCTTCGGTCAGGTTGGCGAAGCCGATGACATATTCGTCCTGGGCGGTCGGGCAGTCCTGTGCTTTGACCATGGGGAACAACGGGACGAGGAGCATGACAACCAGAGCGAAGACGAGGGACAGTTTGCGAGAAAACTTCATGAGAGGGTCTCCTGATTCGTAATATCTTTCGCAAGCGTTTTTGTCGGAACGAACCGAATCGTGGATTTTACGCTGGTGTCGATTCCTTTCTGTTGAAATTTGTCGATATTTGTTGAAATTCGTCGGATAACGTAACATGGCACACAATGAATGTCAAATAGCAAAACGAAACGACCCGCCGGGAGCTGAAAATCCCTGCGGGTGGATAAACGGTGCAACCGATGACCCTGAGATCAGGCTTTGCGCAGAACGATGAAGAGATTGTCCGAGAACAGTATGGCGCGCGCCCTGCGCCCCAGCGAACGGCGCTGCTTCTGCGTCGGCAGCGAGGCAAGCTGACGCTCAAGCAGCTTGAGATACTGAAAGTAGCGCCTGCTGGCAACAGAGGTTGCCACATGCGGCAGCAGCGCGCGCACCTTGCGTGGGATGCGCAGCACCGCGCTGGCGCTCACGAATCCGGCTGCGATGCCCAGCCGCTCAAGCTCTGCGTAGCTGTATTCTCTCAGGTGCATCCCGACCAGCGTATCGGCTTCAAACACACGCCCTATATCGGAAGGACCGACGGCTGCGTGCGGCGTCGAGAGGATATAGCAGCCCCCACGCCTGAGGAGCTGCTGCGCATGTTCGAGGTGGATCGGCAGGTCTTCGGGATGCAGGTGTTCGATCACCTGGTTCGAGATCACAGCCGAATACGACTCCGCAGTCTCGTAATGCAGCAAGTGGACGCCATCCGTCGTCGCCCATCGCAGTCCAGGGGTATCCAGTGCCGATTTCTCCCGGCGCTCGGACGAGACTTCGGTCGCGGTGACGTGATGTCCCAGGCTTGCCAGATAACGCGCCAGCCCCGCGTTGCCCGACCCGATCTCGTAAATGTCCTGCGGCTCCTGCGGCAGCAGATGCCCCCAGGTCACATAATCCATCTTTCGGTCGGCTGGATCTGCGCCCTGATACAACCAAGGAAAGCGCACATAGAGTTCCGAATAACATGCTTCAAAGACTGCCGCCCGCTGGTCGGGCGGAGCAGCCAGCAGGCGGATACGATACCCCTTTTCGGTCTCAAAATGCTCCGCCATCATCGCTTCCGTGACCTGGCTGTCGGGCGACAGATTGTACTGCCGGCGATAGTTGGCAGCGAAGTCTGGCGGGTACGACGCGGACGGCTGACGATGGGTCTCACTCATGAAGTTTCTCACGTTCAGGTATCGTTGCGATGGTTCTCTTCGGGTGGATTATGTGCAACGGGGAGCGGGACAATCAGTATAATTTGGTGGATTACAAACCTACAAGAGTTCGTTTCGCATCGTAAGTCGTCACAGGAAAGAATGTGAGCGTCGTGAAGACACTGACTACCTATGAGCGCCGCCAGATGATCGTGCGCATCCTGGAAGAACAATCCGGCATCAAAGTCACCGATCTGGCAGAGATGCTCAACGTGTCCGAAGGCACGATTCGCAACGACCTGGCGGTGCTCGACGACGAAAACCAGATCAAGCGCGTGCGCGGCGGCGCGGTCGCGCGTACACAGCGCGCCTTCTCAGCCCAACTGATCGAAGAGCGCACACTCGCCAATGCCGATGCCAAAGCGCGCATCGCCCAGTGGGCGGCGACGATGGTCGAGGATGGCGATACGATCCTGCTCGACGCCAGCACGACCGTTCTACATATGGTCAGCTATCTTTCGACGCGCCGTGACCTGACCGTGATCACCAACGGGATGGAGGTCGCGCGGCGGCTGGCGGAACAGCGCCTGAACACGGTCATCCTGCTGGGCGGGATCGTCCGCAAGGATGGCAACGTCATCACGGGTTTGCTGGGGCAGCAGATGCTGGAACGGCTGTACGTGCGGACGGCATTCGTCTCCTGTGCAGGTTTTTCGCTGGAGGCGGGCTTGATGGAGACGGACATCGCGCAGGCGGAGCTGAAGGCGCTGATGGTGCGCAGCGCACAGCGCGTGGTCGCGCTGGTCGATCACACCAAGTTCGACCGCGTCGCGTTGACCTCGTTCGCCGATACCGCCGCCATCAGCCACCTGCTGACCGACAGCGAAGTCTCGACGGACAACGTCCAGCGCGCCTGCGAAGCGGGCTTGACCGTCACGGTGTGCAGCGACCACACGACCACCACCTTCACGCCGGAAAACACCCAGGCGACGCGCTACCGGATCGGCTTCGCCAACCTGACCGAGGAAATCTCCTTCGGGCGCGATGTGCGGCGCGGCTTGGAACTGGCGGCGAAGCCCCACGGGCAGATCGAACTGATCATCGCCGATAACCAGTTAAGCGGCTCGCAGGCGCTGACGCTGGCGGATGATTTCATCGCCCAGGGCATCGACCTGATGATCGAGTTCCAGATCGACGAGACGGTCGGCAGCCAGCTCATGCACCTGTTTTCGCAGCACGCGATTCCCGTGATCGCGGTCGATATTCCGATGGTCGGCGCGACGCATTTCGGCGTCGATAACTACAAGACCGGCTTTGTCGCGGGCGAGGAACTCGGCAAGGCAATTCAGCGCGAATGGAGCGGCGAAATTGATACGCTGATCGTCCTGGAACACCCGCGCGCCGGGCAGCTCCCCGCCAGCCGGATGCAGGGGCAGCGCGACGGCGTCGAGTCGATCATCGGCACGATTGATCCGGCGCGTATCATCACGCTCGACAGCGGCAACACCAGCGGCATCAGCGAGGCGGTGATGACCAGTGCTCTGGATGGACTGCCGCGCAACCGCCGCATCGCCGTCATCTGCTTCAACGACGACGCGGCGCTCGGCGCACTGGAGGCAGCGCGCAAGACCTACCGCGCGCACGAGGTGCTGATCGTCGGTCAGGGGGCGGACCGACGGATGCGCGACGAGCTGCGCAATGAGCACACGCGCATTGTCGGCTCGACGGCGTTCCATCCCGAACGCTACGGCGAGCGGCTGATCGACATCGCGCTGAAAATTCTGAGCGGCGAGCCGGTGCCGCCTGCCGCATATGTCGAACACACCTTCATCTCGCCCAGCAACGTCGATTTGCATTACCCGAACGAGAACGGCGGGCGGTGAGGTGTGAACCAGGCGTCGCGGCGGTACAATCTGATGCGGTGGTCAACCGCCGTCACGAGCACCACGAAAAGAGCAACGCTATGAACCTTGCCGATATTCACCTCATGTACGAGTACAACTACTGGGCGAACGCGCGCATCCTTGACCACAGCGAGCAGGTGACCCCGGAGCAGTATATGGCACCGTCCACTCACAGCTTCGGCAGCCTCCATGCGACCCTCATCCATACGCTTGACACCGAATACGGCTGGCGGACGCTGCTCCAATCCAGTGTCTTTAGCACTGACATGACGGCGGACGATCTGCCGACGCTCGCCGCAGTCCGTGCACGCTGGCGCGAGGAGGAAGTGGCGATGCGCGCATACATCGGCAGCCTGAGCGACACTGACCTGACAAGCATCATCCGCTATGAAGTTGATGGCGGAGCAATCGTGCGCGAGCGCTTGATCTGGCACTGCCTCTATCACGTGGTCAATCACGGGATGCAGCATCGCGCCGAATGCGCGCATCTGCTGACGAGTTACGGGCATTCGCCGGGCGAGATCGACTTCACGATCTTCCTGAACAAACGCGCTAAAGCCGGATCGTGAGGCGCTTCGGGCGCTGATTCCGTGATGCAGCAGGGTGATCTGCTGTTGACAGCCTCATTCGTGTCGCACGCGCGTTGGAGTAATGCGGATCGCTGCTGAATACTCCGCCGCCATGCTCTCCGGCGTCATGCCAATCCCCTTTATCCCCTCACGATACTTCTCCAGATACGCCGAGTGCGTCATGACATTGACCCCATCGTCAACGATCTTCGCCTCACCCATGATGACCAGATAAGTCTCGGCGTCTGCGCTATCGGTGTAGTTGAGTGCGACTTTGGGGTTGGCGCGGATGTTTTTGACCTTCTGAGCATTGGGGGTGGAAAAGACCAGGAAAGTCTCGCCGTCCCAGATGAACCATACAGGAGTCGGCTGCGGCATCCCATCCTCGCGAACGGTGGTCAGCCACATGTACTCGGCACTCGCGATGACGGCAGACTGCTTATCGTCAAATTTTGCGCTCATGATGAACCATCCAAAACCGTTATAGATATGCGCAGATTAGCCCAGCAAAATGGGAAGGGCATGAGGACTCGTTCAGAACCGGATCGTGAACCGCTTGACGGCGTCCTCCATCACGTCCACGCCCAAGCCGTAGCCCTCCGGCGCGGAAATCTGCCCATCGACATGCCAGACGGGGTTGCGCACCAGCTCGTGATGCATCGCCGTCTCCATCGGCTTCAGCTCGAAGAGCAGGCGCAGCGGCGCGCACATCGACAGATGAATGCTCGCCGCCGTGTTGATCGCGCTGCTGAACGAGTGGGCGTTGATCGCCACGTTACGCCGCGCCGCCATCTGGATCACCTTCCACATCCCAGTCACGCCCTCGGCACGCCCGGCGTCGATCAGCAGCACATCGCAGATGTCCGCCTCCAACGCGCGCTGGTAGTCGTAGACGTTGTAGAGCCGCTCGCCAAACCCGACGCGCATCCCTGGCACGGCAGCGCGCAGGTGATGAAAAGCGTTGAAGTTATCGGGATGAAACGGGTCTTCCAGCCACGTCAGCCTGTGTTCATGCATCGCCTGGGCGGTGTAGACCGCGCGTGGAATATCCCAGCGGCAGCGCGCGCCGACATCGACAATGAAACCTGCCTCCGCGCCAATCGCCGCGCGCACCGTCCTGACGAAGTGGATGTCGCGCTCGGCATCGACGCCCAGGTTCGACTCGCCTTTCTTACCGAAGCCGACCTTGACGAACTTGAAGCCAGCTTTGATATGCCCCGCCAGTTCATCCGCCATGTCGTCGATCTTCGAGGCTTTTGGGTGACTGCTGGCGCAGACGGGCAGGCTTTCGACCTGCCTGCCACCCAGCATCTGCGACAGGGTCAGCTTAAGCAGCTTGCCTTTGAGATCCCACAACGCCATGTCGATGGCGCTGATGGCGAATGCCGCGATGCCACCCGCGTCGCCGTACCACCAGGCGCGCTCGCGCATCGCCTGCCAGTGCGTCTCGATGTCGTAGGCGTCTTTGCCGACGACGAGATCGCCCAAGCCCGCTTTGATCAGCGCCTCGATGGCGGCGGTCGCCTCGCGGAACAGGCTGAAACATTCGCCCCAGCCGACCGTGCCATCCTGCGCCTCGACGCGCACCAGCACGACATAGCGCGTCGAATAGTTATCGACCGCTTCGAGAAATTCCAGCGGATATACATCCAGCTTTTTGATAATCATCGTGAAGCCTTTGAGATGTTTGGATTGAACCGCGAAGACGCGAGCACGCGAAGGTATATGTGCTTGATCTTCGTGCCCTCTGCGTCTTCGCGGTTGCTTGCTGATTGAAATTACGACACCTTGTATCGCTTCACGTATTCGCGATCCAGCTCGATGCCCAAGCCGGGCTGATCGGAAATCGTGTAGTAGCCGTCCTTGAGCGGGCGCCGCTCGGTCTGGATGTCCCAGAAGATCGGGTCGCGGTCGCGGTGGAAACACTCGACATACGCCGCGTGCGCCACGCTGCCGAGCAGATGCGCCGAGACCTGCGCCTCTTCGTGATGCGCCATCTTCACGCCGTACATGCTGCACATCGCCGCCACGCGCCGCCAGATCGTCGGACCGCCGCCCCACGACGAGTCGAAGTTGCAGAAGTCGATGCTGCCGCCTTCGATCAGGTCGCGCACGCCGTCGATGCGGTATTCGCTCTGTCCGGCGGTGATAGGCAGCCCGGTCGCCAACCGCACATCCCGCAGCCAGCGCTTGTCGTTGTACCAGCGCACCGGCTCCTCGAACCACTCCAGGTCAATCCCTGCGCCCTGCGCCAGCCGCACGAAGCGGATCGTCTGCTGGAGGTCGTAGCCCTGGTTGGCATCGACCATCAGCCGGAAGCCGGGACCCCCAACTTCGACCGCCACCTTGAGCCGTTCGAGATCTTCTTCCGGCGTCGCCCCGCCGACCTTGAACTTCATGCCAATCACGCCATAGCCGACATAATCCGCGATCTCGCGCGCCAGCTCGTCGCGCGTCTGCCCGTAGTAGCCGCCAATCGCGGTCATCGGCAGCACGTTGTTGTAGCCACCCCACAGGCGGTAGAGCGGCATGTTGAGCGCTTTGCCGACGGTGTCCCAGATGGCGGTATCGACCGCCGAGATCGCCTGCATGACGACGCCCCGGTCGCGCAGGATGTCATAGGTGGCGGGCTTCATCGCCTCCCAACAGCCTTCGGTGTTGAAGACATCCATGCCAACCAGCGCGGGCGCGAGTTCGTCGTGGATGATCTTCAGGATGACGGGCTGCTCGTCATCCGTATCGCCCGTGTAGACTTCGCCGACGACGCCCTGATGCGTCAGGATGCGCGTGATGATGGTGCAGCGGTTCTGCATCGAATACTTGCTGCCGCGATAGACACGGTTGAGCGGCACGCGAATTGCCTCCGTCTCAATCGCCTGGATGGTCAGCGATCCGGGTTTTTGCCAGTTCATGGGGATGACCTTTGCGGGAAAAATGCTTTGACAAAAGATAAATTGCGGGTTAACTTCGACAAGTATAGAAAAAATTCAACAAGAATCAACAAATTCCGGGAGATTATTATGTCGGACAAAGCAGCTATCGCCGTCGTCGGGACTGGCTGGTGGGCGACCACTGCCCATATCCCGGCGCTGATCGAACATCCCCGTGTTGGCAAAACGATCCTGGTTGACCGCAACCCGGACGCCGCACGCGCCGCCGCCGCGAAATACAACATTCCCACTGCGCTTTGCTTCACCAGCGTCGCCGAGGCAAAAGCCGCGCATCCCGATTTGCAGGGCGCGATCATCGCCACCACGCATCATGCCCACTCCCCCGCCGCCAAAGACGCGCTGGATGCCGGGCTGCATGTGCTGATCGAGAAGCCGATGACCATCTACGCGCGCGAGGCGAAAGCGCTGGTCGATCTGGCGGCGGCGCGCGGGCTGAAGATCCTGATGGGCTACACCTTCCCCTATCTCCCGACCGTCGCCCAGGCGAAGCGCTATATCGACGACGGGCTGATCGGCGATGTCGAGTACGTGGCGTGCAGCATGTCGTCCGTCACGTATGATCTGCTGCTGGGGCACCCGGAAAAGTTCGAGCCTGCGGGCGGCTATGCCGTTACGGGTCCGACGCCCGCGACGTACAGCGAGCCAGCGGTGGCGGGCGGCGGGCAGGGCGTGCTGCAAGTGACGCATCTGGCGGCGATGATGTTCCATCTGGCATCCGGGCTGCGCGCCGAGACGGTGACCGCCTTCATGAACAACCTGAAGGCGAAGGTCGATGTCATCGATGCGATGGCGGTGCGGATGACCACGGGCGCGCTGGCGACCCTCGGCAGCAGCGGCAACCTGCGCCCCGGCGATCCGGGGTCGGTCGAGGTGCATCTGCACGGCAGCAAGGGGCGCATCCTGGTCGATGGCTTCACGGGCGAGTTCTTCATGCATCTGCACGACGGGCGGCAGGAACACATCGCGCGTCACAGCCCCGGCTACCCGGCTGCCATCCCGGTCGATCAGTTCGTCGGCATTCTGCTCGACGGCGCGGAGCCGCTTTTCCCCGGCGCGGTCGATGGCTTGTACACGGTCGAACTGCTGGACGCCGCCGCACGCTCCGCCGCGCAGGGTGGGATGCCGGTGCAGGTGCGGGATCTGTACGTGTAAGCGTCATTTTCGACATTGCGGGTGCGCCGTGCGAGGTGCGTGGTGCGAAAAAACAGGGTCTTTCGCCGTTTAGAAGCTTGTTCGCACCACGCACTTCGCACACCAGAAAAGGATAGTCCATGTTAAAAGATCGAATCGCTATCGTGACCGGCGCGGCGCGCGGCATCGGCGCGGCGACGGCGGCGCTGCTGGCACAGCACGGCGCGAAAGTCGCCTTGTCCGACATAGACGCGCAGGTCGCGCAGACCGTCGTCGATGAAATCAACGCGGCGGGCGGCGAGGCGGCGAACCTGCCGTGCGATGTCTCCAAGCCTGCCCAGGTCGATCAGCTCGTGGCGGATGTCGTGGCGCGCTGGGGCAAACTGGACATCCTGGTCAACAACGCAGGCATCTGCCCGCGCATCCCGGTCGAGGACATGACCGAGGAGTGGTTCGACCGCATCACGAACATCAACATGAAATCGGTCTTCTTTCTGTCGCGCGCGGCGGCGGAAGCGATGAAGCCGCACGGCTTCGGGCGCATCGTCAACGTCAGCTCGACAGGCGGGCGCGTCGGCGGCGTCCACAACGCGACCGTCTACAGCGCGACGAAGGCGGGCGTGCTCTCGATGACCAAGTCGTTGGCGCGCCACTACGCGCCCTGGAACATCCTGATCAACGCGGTCGCGCCGGGCGCGGTCGATACGCGCATGTTCGAGGCGGTGCCGCCGGACAAGCTGGCGGCGTATGTCGAGACGGTGCCGCTCAAGCGCATGGCAGCGCCGATGGAGATTGCGCAGGGCATCCTGCCATTCTGCACGCCAGAGATGACGTGGGTGACGGGCGCGACGCTGGACGTCAACGGCGGCGTGGTGATGATGTAGCCGCAGCGGAACGTGTGCCGATTTCCGGCGTATAATGGGCAATTGTCGGTAGACTATCCTTAGGCAAGACGAGTATGGCTGTTGCGACCACAAGCCAGTTGATCAACACGATCACCGACTTCCTCGCCAGAAATCCTACCCCGCAAGCGATCATTGACTATCGCTTGCCGGAAAGCCTGGAGCAGCGCGCGCTGGAACTGCTCGATCTCAATCAGCAGAACCGCCTCTCCGAGTCCGATCGTACGGAGATGGAAGAGTTCATGCGAATGGAACAGTTCATGACTCTTCTGAAGTCGAAAGTGCGAATACCCTAATTGACTCGTCAAAGTAGAGCGCGGACTTATGAACGACATATTCTGTATAATTGTTGTTGTTGGACTAGCTAAAACGATAGAATATCTTTGGGTTTTCCATCCGTAGACACGCATCATTATGGACTTAGAGTCGTTGTTGCTGGCGGAAACCGTCGATTGAGTTCGTCATATAAGCCCTGAAATCTTATCTGAACGGGAACCCCAAGAGTCAGAGTGACCGTATCCCAATCTGCTTTGGCATTTTCGAAGTCCCGCGACAAATAGTATAAAGCGCCTCGCAGCATGTAACCTGCAGGGCGTTCAGGCGTCAGTGTGATGAGACGCGTAAACTGTTCGATACCCTGCTGAAGTTGATTTGACCCCTGAAAGATGCTGAAGAGAGATTCAAACGCTGCATCGGTGTAACCTTGATACCCATTGGGATCGACCTCAACGATCCTTGATAAATCATTGATGGCGTCAGGAAAATTGCCTTGCGAAGCCCAAAAACTTCCGCGAAGATAATAGGCTATCGCGTACCGATCATTGAACTCTATTGCGGTAGTGAAATCGCTATCTGCAAGTGTCGTGTTTTGATCGGGGTTGCGCTGATCAATATAAAGATTAGCCCTAGCAAGGTATAGATCAGCGTTGCGAGGATTCAAGGAGATGGCTGTTGTCACATCTTCAATAGCTCTCGCGAAATCTGGAGTCTCATTTCGCACATGCGTAAGAGCATCAGCACGAGCTGTATAGTAATTGTAGTTACGAGGATAGAGCTCAATCACTCGGTCGAGATTTTCTAATGCAGCCTGAAAATCTGGAGTTACTGTCCGTTCACTAGTGTGAAGTGCGACCAAACCAATCAGGACCGTTGGGTTTTCAGGTTGGACAAGTCGAGCCGTTTCCAGATCTGACACTGCTTTATCCCAGTCGGGGTTAGGATTGCGCGGGTCAGTCAGGAGATTTGAGCGTGAAATGTATAGTATTACAAGTCCCGAGTCTAGTCTTACTGTTGCGATACCTTCATCTAGCATTCGAATCGCAGCTGAAAAGTCACCACGCTGCACTGCCAAGTTCGCCAGTGCTACGTAAGAACGGAAGTCTTGGTCATCCAGAACTCGAGCTTGTTGGTAATCGCGGGCGGCTGCTTGAAGATCACCGATTTGTTCATATAAACCGCCCCTGCATATGAAGCAGGCAGTAGATTCATCCAATTCTGCGGCGCGGTTGTAATCGTCAAGTGCATTGTTCAAGTCACCTGTCGATCTGAACAACTTAGCACGATTGAGGTACGCGCTAGCGGATGTCGGATCAATCGCTATCGCTTCCGAAAATACTTCAATTGCCTCATCAAACTGCCCAAGTGATTCAAGTACTAATGCGCGTGCGATTAGTGCTCTACTTTCATTAGGGCGTCGAGCAAGAATAGCATCAATAATGTCTAAAGCCTCGATAGAACGCCCATCTGAAATCAGCAATACCGTCTCGACAATCTGGTCAAAATTACTACTCTGTTCCTGTGCACTAGCTTCGGCGGTCATAGCAATGGCGGCGCTTTCCTGCGCTTGCCCCTGAACCCATGTCGAGGTCGCAACCTGTGAAATGGCGGTAGACTCGGCATTGCGAGCAGCCCCTTGTGCAACCGTTGCTGTCGCAACTCGCGCACTCGCTGTTGATTCAGCATAGATTGAGACTCCCTGCGCAATGGTCGCCGTCGCTGCTGCCTCAAGTGCAATCTGCCTATCAGTGGCAAGCACGGCTATTTGAGTGTTGGCAGCACTCTCTCGACTCGATGCTTCAGATGCGCTTTGAGCGAAGAAGAAAGCCCCGACAAAAGCTGCGAGTGCAGTAATCGCCGCCAGGATACTGACCACCTGCAAATTACGCAGCCTGGATTTTTCTGCATCTTCAAATGTACGACTTGTGGCAATCAAGTCCTTTTGCTCGTCTGTAGGAGCCGGAGATTTGTAAGCGGAGTTGATCAACCATTGCTCTGCGTCAACAAGACGCGCACCCCGCAATAAGAAGCCTTGGTTCTTGCCTGCCTTTTTCCAAGCCTTATGCGCAAGCAGCAAATCGGTGTGAGATTGAGCATACTCAGGGTTGATGTCAGCTGTTGCGATTAAGGCGTTAGCGACACGATCAAGACTCTGATCAGGGTCCCAGTTAATGAACTGAATAGTGTTCAGAAACTTCCAGTTTTCCCTGGCTTGTTCAGAAAGTGGCTGCCTGAGCCACTGCGCTTCATCAATTGTCTGAAAATAGAGTGGAATAGTACGCTTGCCCTTGGAGCGTGCGTAGACAAGTTCATCATGACAGTATTTCGAGTCTAGAGAGTGAGGGCTGATAACGAACACAAAGTTGTTAGCCTGGTCAATCCCCTCACAAATCGCTTCCCACCACTTAGTTGAATAATCGATACTTTGCCAATCGACCCAGGCATCACGTCCTTTGGCTTGAATAATGTCAAATAACCTGCGAACAAAATCTCCGTCCTGGCGAGAATACGAGATGAATACATCAGTCAAGAGATAAGCCCCATTATCTTTGTCGATTAACAAAGATCTTAAGTCAGATACCTTGCGTGCTACAAAAAATCTAATGAAGGTGAGATCGTAGTTGTCGAGACCTGGCTACTTCCTGGCTACACCCCCAACCAGCGCTCGTACACCCGTGCCGCGCGCTCCAGCTCGGCGATCTCGACCCACTCGACATCGCGGTGCGCCTGGTCTATCGAGCCGGGACCGAAGACCACGACCTCGTCCGCCAAGCCGCTGTACGCCCAGGCGTTCGAGGCATACGCCGCCACGTCCGGCGCGCTGCCCGCCCACACGCAAAGCTGGTCGATGAACGGCGTCTCCGGTGACTGGTAAAACGGCGTGAGCGCGTGCAGGCGCTGCGCCGTGAAGGGCAGCGGGCAGCTTGCGCGCGTCAGCGCAACGATGCGCTCATACTCGGCATCCGGGTCTTCGCCAAAGGTCAGACGGCGGTCGATGCTGATGGCGCAGCGGTCGGGGATGATGTTGTGCGCCTGCCCGCCCCGGATCATCGTCACGCTCAACGTGCCGGTGCCGAGCGCGGTCGCGGCGGGCGACGCGCGCAGCCGCTCATGCTCCGCCGCCAGCGCGCTGATGACGGGCGCGGCAGCGTGGATAGCGTTCGCTCCCGCTTCCGGGCGCGACGAGTGGACGGGCACACCTTCGATTTCGACCACCACGCCGAGCGCGCCCTTGTGCCCGTAGAGCGGCGCGCACAGCGTCGGCTCCGCCACGATCAGTTGATGCAGAGGCAGCGCCTTGCGCCGCACCCAATCGCGGAAGACGGCAGCACCCTGCGCGCCCGTCTCCTCGTCGGCGCTGGCGCAGACGACCAGGTTGCAGGGCAGCGCCCGCCCCTGCTGATGCAGCGCTTCCAGCAGCGCCAGCAGGATCGCCAGCGTCGCCTTGGTATCGACCGCCCCGCGCCCGTAGACGCGCCCGCCTTCGCTGCGTCCATCAAACGGATCGCCCGGCATCGATTCGACGCTGACCGTGTCCATGTGAATATCGACCGCCAGCCAGCCCGCCGCTGGGTCGTCCGCGCCGCGCCAGATGCCATAGACGTTCGGGCGACCGGGGTAGACGTCTTCCGTTTCGACCTGCGCGCCGAAGGCGGCGAACCACTCCGCAAGCTGGGCGGCAAGGCGCGCCTCGCTGGACGCGCCGGAACGCGCGCCCGCGTTGGCAGGTCCCACGCTGGGGATCTGGACGAGGCGTGTCAGCCAGGCGGTGATGGAGGGGGTGTTGGTCAAGAATTCCACGAATTACAACCGTCAGGGTGCGGCGCAATCTGTCGCGCGCCTACAACGATATCATACGACGACCGATTTTAGCGTCCGTTTTGGATTATGAAACAGGGCGAATGCAGCAAAACCGCAGCCACGTTTTCACGTCGCTGGAAGCTCAAAGCTTCCAGCTTGAAGGACGGAAAAAGCCACTGGAAGTGGCTCCAAAGACCATCCTCATGCCGAAAGCACGGGTTAGAGAGCCGCTTCAGCGGCTTTCGACTGAGCTTGTAGCCTGAAGCTTTGAGCTTCAGGCGGCGAAATAAGCTTGATGCGTTTGCCGTGCGAATATTGGCGCAATGATTGCGCATCGCAGCCCCGCGCGCGACAATGGTGCCCCAGGGCTTATCCGGCGCACACAGGAGCAGATGCGATGTCTGAGCAGCAGCACCCCGAATGGATGGGCAAGATGCGCGGTTTGACGGCGGACGAACTCGCCGAGTTCCTGGCGGGTCCGGTCGTCGCGCGCATCGCCACCGTGGACGAAGACGGCTTCCCCTACATCACGCCCGTCTGGCAGGAGTGGCGCGATGGGGCGATGTATGTCATCCCGCGCGAAAAGACCGTCTTCGTCAAACACCTGCGCGGCAACCCAAAGGTCGCCGTGTCGTGCGCGCTGGATACCGGCACCTATACGCGGATGCTCATGCGCGGGCGCGCGGAAATCCTGTTTGGTCCCGCGCCGATGGAGGGCTTATGCCTGGAAATCGGGCAGCGCATGTCCGTGCGCTACCTGGGTCCGCGCGGACCCGAATACCTGGTGCCGACGATGGATCGCCCGCGCTATCTGATCCGCATCGCGCCGACCGAGCAGCACAAGCTGATCACCTGGGACGGCGTGGAGTGGGCGCAGCATTACATGAATGAGGCGAAGGCGTAGCGCTCACGCCCCCGCCCGCGCCGCGTTGAGCGCCAGCAGCGCGCGCAGCATCGCCTCTTCGTCCGCCAAAATCGCCGCGTCCCAGCCATACGCCGCGCAGACCGCCCGGTCGAGCGCGTCGTGCAGCACGGCGAGGCGCGGGGCGAAGGCGACGGCGGCGGGTTTGAGACGCTTGCCCTCAGCCCAGATCGCCCTCACCCCCAACCCCTCTCCCACTCGTCGCGGCGAGGCTTCCGACACGGGGGACGCGATATCCGCGACGGGGGCGAGGGGAGCCGGAGTCGCGTCACCAACTTCCGAGGTTTCTCCAACATCCGCCACCTGTGGATCGCTCTGGCTCCCCCTCGCCCCCGATACGTTTTCGACAGCAGCGCCGAATAGCGTGTGGGCAGCATCGTGTGGGAGAGGGGGCTGGGGGGTGAGGGCACTCCCCCGCCACGCCGCCAGCGCGTTATACAGATTCGTCAGCGTGCGCTCTTTCAGGTCGGCGGCGAGATCGCCGGGGTGCAGCCAGGCGTGGCGCTCTTCGTGGAGCGCCTTGGCGGCGGCGGCGACCGCCTGCACGCGCGGGTCGGACATATCTTCTTTGCCGGGCGGGAACGGGAACGGGAACGTCTCGAAGGTCGTGGTTGGCGTGTAGCGGGGGTCGTTGCCCTTGCCGAGCCAAGTCCCCATGCGCAGCGACCAGACCTCGTGCAACTTTGAGTGCAGGACGCCGAAGAAGTAGTCGTCGTCGCGGGCGATTGCGATCAGCGCTGAGTCGGGAAGCGTTTCCGATTGCAACCAAATGAATAAGCGATACTTTGCATGGCGAACGGTCGCGATGTACCGCGACAATGGAGCGAGCGCTAGACGCATCTCAGGTCGCGGGCGCTCATGCAGCCACCATTTGCGTCTAGTGGCTTCGTATTTTGGCATAACATTCTCTTTGACATATGCGAACGGTTCCGCATATGTTTGAGCATCGGCAAGTGCTCGATCTGCGCCGAAATCGATAATCCACATTTTGCGTGAAACACCCGTGAAGTCCTCACCATTCAACCATGGTTTGACAACTTCTTTGTTTCTTTCGGTGCGGAGCATATTGCTGGCTACAGTGTCAGAAATCTCAAATTCGGCACCTTTTTTAGTTCCTTCAAATTGAATTCCGGTGTTTTCAGGGAGTTGAATCGCCTTCGTGATGTCAACGCTTATCCCTGTCAAATCCGCGTTGATAGTGCTGACCGTCTTTCCATCCAGCGTGCGCGTCGTCTCTTCGTTCCCGTCAAACCCGACAATCGACACCCGTACCGCTGCACCTTCCAGCACCCAGGGATTATCCGACCATGCCATAAAAATGTCACCGCTCTCTTTGATGCGGTTCAGCACTTCGCGGTTAACACCGCCGCGTATCGAATTGGTCGCCAACAAGCCCGCCCGTTTCGCCTTGCCCGCTTCTATCTGCGCCCGCGCCCGCTCAAACCAGTATGCGACCAGATCGGCAGTCGCGCCGATGCGCCCCTCGTAGAATCGGAACAGCGTATCGACATATTTGTCGCCCAACTCGGCGCGGATGCGGTTGCCGCCCAAAAACGGCGGGTTGCCCACGATCACATCGACGGTGGGCCATTCCGGCTCCGTCGGCTTTCCCGCCGCGTCGTGTGCCAGGATCGCGTCCATATGCCGGATGTTCTCGCGCATGTCGCGCAGGATCGGCTGCGAGAAGGTGTAGTAGCCGTTCTCGTAGCGCCACTGCAGATAGCCGATCCACACCACCACGCTCGCCAGCGCGTGCGCGATCTCGTTGATCTCGATGCCGTACAACTGCGTCGGGTTGACCTTGAGGTCGTCCTCCAGAAAGCCCGCCCACAGCGGATGCTTGATGATCTCTTTTTCCAGGTCGAGCAGCAGGCGCAGGCTCATGTAGAGGAAGTTGCCGCTGCCGCACGCCGGGTCGAGCACGCGGATCGCCCGCACGGGGTAGAGCGCGCGTTCGCGGGCAGTCAGCAGGGCGGACGCCGCCGCCATCCGATCCGCCGTCGTGGTCGCCGCCAGCCAGCGCTCGCGCAGTGGCGCGGCTTCCAGCTTCGCCGCCTCCCATTCCCGGCGCAGCGGCTGCATCAGGACGGGTTCAAGGATCAGGCGGATGTCGTCGGGGCTGGTGTAGTGCGCGCCGAGCTGCCCGCGCTTCTTCTGGTCGAGCGTGCGCTCGAAGATCGTGCCGAAGATCGTCGGCTCGACATGCGACCAATCGCGGTCGGTCGCGCCGTCCAGCGCGCTCAGGGCGTAACGCCCCATCGGCACGATGTCCGCCGCGCTGTCGTCAAACAGCGAGCCGTTGAAGTACGGGATGTCCAGCATCTGCACGTTGCCACCGCGCGCCATCGCCGTGAACAGCTCGCCGATGTAACGCGGGAAGGTGTCGCGGAAGTCGGGGCGTCCCCGCGTCATGCGGATGATCTCGGTCAGGATGCCGTCGTAGGCGCGCTTGGGCAGCAGCCCGATGTCTTCGACGAACATGCAGAAGACCAGCCGCGTCATGAAGCGGGCGACGCGCTCCGGGTCGTTCTGCCATTCCAGCGTATCGTCCACCACATCCTTGAACTGCGCGGCGACCTCTTTGGTGATGTCCTCTTTGTTCTTTTCGGGATGGAACGAGGCGGGGTCGGCGAACATCCGCCGTAACAGATTGCGCCCATGCACCTTCGTCAGGTCTGCGTGCTTGAGCGTGTGCTTGACGGTCGGCGCGTTGGTGAAGTTGGTGTGGATCTCCCAGGTGTCGATGTCGCAGACGACCAGCAGCGGCGGGTTGTTCAGGTTTTCGCGGTACTGCTGTAATTGGCGATAAGCATCGCTCAGGTCTTTGTACTTGCCCTGCTGCTTGTACTCGATGGCGAAGTGCCCACGCAGGAAGACATCGGCGTAGCCCTGCCGCCCATCGGTCTTCTTCAAGCCGTACTCAAAGGTGTACTCCTCGCCCGTCGTATCGAACTCGGCGGGCGTGGGCGCGCCGACCAGTCGGCAGACATCGGCGAAATGCTGCTGATATGAAGCGCGTTCGCTCAGGCTGGCGTTCTGCCAGCGCTGCACAAAGGCTTCGGGCGTCAGAGTCGGGGTGCTGAGGGTGAATGGCATAAGCAATAGTAAATCGTTTCCGGCGGACGTAGAGCTTTATTATAACGTGATTTACCGGGATACGCTTTGCCCCACAAACGCCCGCAGCCCCGCCACCAGCGCATCGATGTCCGCGTCGGTCAGCGCGCCGCCCATGATGCCCGCGCGGATCACGTTCTCCTTAAAGGGACCAAAGCCCGTCGTGATTTGCAGCCCGCACTCGCGCAGCAGGGTGTCGCGGATGGCGGCACTGGGCACGCCGGGCGGGCAGTAGGCGGCGGTGATGGTCGGCGCGGTCTGTTCCGGCGGCGCGAAGAGCGGCATCCCCAGCTCGACCAGCGCCGCCCGCAGCGTCCCCGCCATCCGCGCGTAACGCGCGCGCCGCACCGCCACGCCTTCGCCCAGCAGCGAGCGCAGCGCCTGGCGCAGCGCCAGCACCACCGAAGTCGGCATGGTGACCGGGAAAGGATGCCAGTCCGCCCAATTCTCGACGTACCAGCCCCAGCGTTTGAGGTCGAGATACCAACTGCGCGGCACATCCTCGCCGCGCGCGCTGATCTTCGCCCATGCCGCCTCGCTGACGGCGACCAGCCCCAAGCCCGCCGGCGCGCCCAGCGCCTTCTGCGATGCGGAGACGCACAGGTCAATGCCCCAGACGTCGGTCTCCAGCGGCGCGCCCGCCAGCCCGGTGACCGCATCGACCATCATCAGCGCGTCGCTCGCTTCATGCACGCGCCGCGCGATCTCGTCAATGGGGTTGAGGATGCCGGTCGAGGTTTCGAGATGCACCGCCGCCACGCCCACCGCGTCGGGATGCGCGCGCAGCGCCTGGGCGAAGGCGTCCGGGTCGAGCGGCTGGCGCGGGTCGCACTCGACGAGCACGACGCTCACGCCGTTGGAGCGCAGGATGTCGCGCAGGCGCTCGCCAAACCAGCCGTTGTTGCCCACCACGACCTTCTCGCCCGGCAGGAAGGCGGAATGCACCGCCGCATCGACCGCCAGCGAGCCGGAACCGGGCAGCATGAAGACGCGCCCCTGCGTCTCGTAGACCTGCGCCAGCAGCGCGATGGTCTCATTGTGGACCTCGACCCAGGCAGCGCCATAATGCGCCTGGACGGGTTGTGCCAGCACCGCCAGCACTTCGGCTTCCAGTTCAACAGGTCCGGGGATGAGCAGGCGCGGCGGCTTCATAGGACGACTCCTGGGTGACGAGACGCGGGATTATAACGAGAATATAGGGAGTGCGGGGTGCGCTTGTTCGCACCTCGCACGCCCATTACGTCAAATTCGGCGGCACTGCCAACTGGCGGAACGCCGCCGCTGCCGCCGCGACATGCCCATGCCCGTCGCCAAGCGAGATCTGCAAATGCCCCGGCAGCAGCGCGTCGAACACCAGCGCGTCGATCTTGGCGACGCTGGCGGCGTAGCGGTCGATGTGGCAGTCGTGGATGTTCTGCAAGAGGATGCGCCCGCCCCAGAAGACGAGATCCGCGCCGAGTAGGTAAACGCGGTCTGCCCCCGCGAAGTGGAACGAGAGATGTCCCTCGCAGTGACCAGGCGTCTCGTAAGTCGTCAGCGCCAGGTCGCCCACACGCACGACATCGCCCTCGCGCAGCTCGCGGTCTACCCGGCAGGGCGGCAGGGCGAAATCCGCCGGATAAAAACCCGCCGCCTGCGCCACGTCCAGCGCGGACGCCTGCGCATCCCCCGACCGGATGGCGGGCGCGGCAAACTGCGACGCAACCACCTCAACGTCCAGACGCGCCGCCGCTTCCGCCGCCGCGCCGATGTGGTCGCAGTGGTAGTGCGTCAGGATCAGCTTGCGGATGCGGGCGGGGTCGTGTCCATCGGCGCGAATGTTGTCGAGGATACGGTCGAAATCGCCGCGCAGCCCCAGACCCGGATCGACCAGCGCGAGTTCGGAGCCGCCATCCAGCAGATAGACATGACAATCGAGCGCGCCAGAAATGCCGAAGCCGAAGCGCCCGCCGCCGACGACATGGACATGAGGGGTGAGTTTCATCGCGAGTCTCCGTTACGCCGCGCGCCGCAGATTATGCCGAAGACCCCTGCGGATGGCGATAAGCGCGCCCTTCACCACGCCGCAAGCGCGATCTCCGCCAGCGGCAGCAGCCCTGTCTCGTCCAGACCCGGCGCGCCCAAACGCACACCATCCCACCAGCCATAGACCGCCAGCGCCAGCCGCGCCGCCCCCATGCTCAGGGCATCCGGCGTCGTCAGGACGCGCTCCTCGACATAGAAGGTGCCAGGCTGCCAGCGGCTTGTCTCCTGCGGCGCGCCTTCCGGAAGGATGACCTGTGGCGAGCTGTCCGTCTGAGCCAGAACAGCACCGTCGCTCCCGCTCAGGAAGACGCCGACGCTGTAATCGCGGTCAATCGGCGCGTCCGCCGACCACCACAGCCGCACGCGCAGGCTATCCCGCTCGCGGCGAACAACCGGCGCATTCCAGACCAACCCGCGCTCGTCCAGCACCTGCATCCCATGAAAGCGCATCCCGTTCTCGAAGCGCACGCCCGCCGCATCCGGCGGCGCTTCGTACAGGCGGAACAGACAGTCGGGCGGACCCACAAAGCGTCCGGCAGCACGCCCGGCACGGATCGATGCGCGCAACATCGGGTCTTCCGCGCCATCGCGTGCCAGATACCAGATGCGCGCGTGGTCGCGGGCGGCGCTGTCGAATACCACGCCGTTGGGGAAGAAGACGCGGAGCGCGATCTCCCAGGTTTCCGGCGTACCGCAGTCCACACCCGGGTCGCGCACCAGGACATCGCCCGCCCGCCACTGCCCCGCCAGCCAGCGGAAGTTCTCCAGCAGCGGCAGCGTCGGCATGTAATAGCCGGTCGGCGGCAGCGGCGCAAGCACGAGCGCCGCCAGCAGCAGCCCCGCGCCCATCTGCCCCAGGCGCGGCAGCAGGGCAAGCCCCCAGGCGATCAACAGCGCGATGCCGAGGGCGATCCACCACGAATAGCGCCCGCTGAAGAAGCCGAGATTGTCATTCAGCACATACATTGCGACCGGCGCGCCGAAGACCCACACCAGGAGGGAGAGCGAGATGGCGGACGCGCCCCGCCCGCGCACCAGGGTGACCACGACTCCCCCCGCCGCCACCAGCAGCAGGATCGCCCAGACGGCGAAAGCGGAGCCTGCGTAATTGACGAACAGATCCGCCAGCGCCTGACCGAGCGGCGGCAGGTCGCGGGCGGGGATACCTTGCAGCCGCCCGGCGAGGATATCGCGCTGACGCAGTATTTCCGGCAGTGCCAGCGGCAGCGCCATCACCCCCGGCAGCCACCAGCGCCAAACGCGGGCGCGATAGACGAAGAGGGTGAACAAGCCGAGCATGGCGAAGGCGACGGCGCTGGTGAGCTGGGTATAGAACATGGCGACCATCACCAGCGCCAGGGGCAGCGCGCGCCGCCACGACGGATGGTCGAAGTAGCGGGCGGTCAGCCAGAAGGCGCACGGCAGCAGCGCCAGAGGATAGGCGTAACCGCGCATATAGATGCTGAGGAAAACGTGTAAGCCCAAGCCGCCATACGCCAGCATCCCCAGCAGCGCCGCCGCCCGCCTGCGCCACCGCCCCAACAGACGATAGACGAAGGCGCAGCCGATCAGAAAGGTCAGCAGCGGAAGCCAGCGCAGCACAAACGGATGCAGTCCGACCAGCGCCGACCAACCGCCCATGATCAGAAAACCACCTGGCACCCAGTCGTAAGGCGTGCGCGCCAGGATCTCCGCCGGGCTGCCGAGGCTGAAATACAGGTTGTTCATCTCGTCGGCTTCCGGCGGGACGCTGCGCATCGGCTCGACGCGACTGGCGGCGATCAGCAGGAGCGCCAGCACGACGAGCAGCAGGGGGAGCAAGCGGGCGGGAGTGCGGGACATGAGCGCCTCAGCAGTACGAACGCTGCCCGATTATAAACGCAGGATGCTCGATGCGTGTATGTCCTTGGCGCGCGCCCCGCGTAGGGGTCTTCAGCCGCCGATCTGCGCGTCGTGCAGCCGGATGTACAGGTCGACGTGCATTCCCCGCAGGCTGCGCTGTGCCATCTTCGGCATCTGCGGGATCGCCTCCTCCGCATCGACCAACCCAGTGTAATCCACAGGGTAGCGCCGCCCGCGCCACATCAGCGTAAAGTGATTCATCGCCTGAATGTTGCGATGCCAATCGACATGATCGCCATATGGCAGCGGGGCATAAAAGCCATCTGCGACCCGCCCGACCAGGATGGGTGTACGGTAGTGCTTCCCGGAGCGGCGACCAACATGCTCGACCACGCCGTAGAAGGGGATAAACCGAACGACCCGCAGAACGGTCGGATTCAGGATGTGTTTGTTGAACTGCCGAATGATGTCAAGCAGTCCCCGTGATCGGTGATGCTGCACGCGCGTAGTCATAGCAGGCAAACTCCTGAGCGCTATGCGTACCATTATCCTCAACGTATCACGCCTTTTCGCGCGGCGATCCCCCATCGAATGGGGGTTGAGTATTCCGCCCTTTGTAGAACATCTGCCCAGACCCTGCATGATTCAATATGTTGCCAACAAGGGCGACGTTGATCCGGTGTTATCAAAGGATAGAGAAAAATGCCGTTTACAGACCGCAGTGATTTGTTCGGCGCAGTCCATGAGGAAGGGATCAACCGCGTGGTGCGTCACGTCATGCGCCAGCGTCCCTCGCTCTTCAACTACGCCACGCCGTTCTTCCGCCGCCGCCCGGATCTCCTCTGCACTCCCATCCAAGCCGATCAGCGCGTCATCGATGCGGGCAACCCGCTCTTCACCGTGCAGGACCCGCTGCCCATCCTCGGCGCGTCCGTCAAGATCGGGCTGAACTTCTGCGTTCAGCTCACCGACTTTCAAATCGACTTTCACCCTGGCAACACCATCGCCCTGCCGCCCCAGCTCGGCGCACTGCCCCCCCAGCGGCTGGCGCTGCGCTTCCGCGCCTGCGTCGGCATCGACTGCCCGTCTGACGACGTGATCGCCGAGCACATCCGCGAGATGGAACTCGCCGCCGTGCGCCAGGGCGATCTGTTCGCCCCCGCGCCGCGTCCACGCACCCGCCGCATGGCTGCCCAATCGGTGCGCCCGGTGCTGGCGAACGTAACGCGCCTTGCCTCGCCGGTCACCCTTGCCACGCCCATTCGCCGCCGCTTCCCGTTGGACGACATTGCGATCGATCTCGATGATCTGGTGCTCGATCCCGGCAGCAACGAACCGCGTACGCTCCCCACGCGCAGCCTGATCTGCGTCTGCCTGGAAGTGTTCGCCACCGCCCACTTTGAGTGGGGCACCATCGGCAACGATGGCAAGCAGTATCTCAAGCCGCGCCTCGACGGGATCGAGATCGTCGATCTCCAGCCAACGCCGATGGAAGACGCCATCGAATGCTTCATCAAAACGACCCTGCGCCTGGGCATCCTGCCGCGTCTGGTCGTGCCGATGGAGACGATGATCCTCGACATCACCTCGATGCTGTCGGACAACAACGTAACCATCGAGGAGAAGGTCTCGCTCCGCCCCGCGCCGATCACCCCACAACTCCCGTTCAACCCCGCCATCGAAGGCGACCAGCTTAAAGCGTTCATCAATCTCGTGATCGAGGAGGCGTGATCATGGCTCATATGACTGTTGCAGCACGCGAGACGGTCGTTCAGCGCGCCATGAAGGTGCTGACGGATAACTTCGTCTTCGAGAAATCAGACGACCAGGATCACGGCGCGCTCACGACGGGCTACACCGTCAAGTGCCATCTGGAAGGCGGCACCATCGATTTCCGCGCCGACAACACCGTCGAGATCAAGGAACTGGATCTCAAGTGGGACACGCTGGAAGTCCGCCTGGGCTTGGACATCCCGGCGGTCTGCGTCGGCGGCGGCTGCCTGGGTCCCTTCTGCCTGCCGCGCACCTGCATCTTCGACGGTGACCCGGATGTCTCGATCGCGCCGGATTTCGCTGCGCTGGTCGCCCAGGAAGTCAGCATCATCGGGCGCGTCATCCCGCGTTACTTCGATGTCGATAACCCACCCGCGCTGAACGCGCTCTGTCAGCTCGTGCGCAATCAACTGGTCGCCAACGGGACGATTGAGCCGTTCGACCGCGATGAATGGCAGCTTTTCCTCGACCCGGAGACGATTGACCTCGACCTGTTCGACTTCCCGGACATCATCGGCGACCTGATCGAAGATTCGCTGACCGAGCTGGTAGAAGACCTGATCCCTGGCGGCGTCGTGCGCGACCTGATCCTGGCGATCATCGGCGGCGTCGGCGATGTCATACGCGCGGTGCTCGATATTGGCGACGATTTCGACGAGTGGTTGAGCGACATCTTCAACATCTCGTTCGGCTTGGGCGATTTCATCCTGACGGCGCTCGCCGATTTCCTCGGTCACTGCATCCCCGTCTTCCGTCTGCCCGACCCGTTCGAGATCATGCCTGCCACGCCGCAGGGCTTGATCCCGGTCGCCGTGCCTATCCGCAATGTCGTCGCCCGCGTGGACGCGACCGAACTGGTCGTCCAGGCAGATATAGGAGCCTAATCATGCGCTTTCAGAAAAAACCAATCCTGCTCAACCGGGCGATCTTCATCCGCCGCCCGCTCCAGGCGACCGCGCTCACGACCCTGACCACGCTCATCCATCGCTTTCCGGCGGAGGGGACGTATGAGGTGTTCATCCGCCGCGAGGGATCGCTGATCCACCGCGCGCCCGTGCAGGTCGCCGACGGCGGCGTCTTCCAGATCAACATCGACATGGCGGGCGCGTTCGACTCCACTTACGCGCTCGCGCCGACCGGGGCGCTCGGCTTCTTCGCAGGGAGCGGCGAGGCGGCGTACACCGTCACCATCGACCGCATCACCGGCAAAGAACGCGCGACCGTCCTCGACAGCGCGGCGGGCATCCCGGCGGGCGATCTGTTCGCTGTCACCCTGGTGCGCCCAGGGCGCTACCGCGTCACCGATCCGGCGAACAAGATCGACGGCATCATCCACGTCGATATGCCGGTCGTCGAAAAGCGCGAGCCGCGCGAGGCACGCGCTGCCCGTACCGCCCCCCGCGCACGCTTTCGCACCGATCTGCCGACCGCCGTCACGATTGGGCGCGGCGAGATGAAGCCGAAAGAGGTCAAGATCCTCGCCGGGCAGACGGTCGTCTTCGAGTGTGCCGTCGCGTCCAGCCTGCGCGTCGAACCGCTCGACGACGCGCCCAAAGCGCACTCGGCGGACGCCGCCCCGCGCGGCAAGCTGCGCCGGACGTTCGGCAAGGCGGGGAGCGGAGATACGACGAAAGGCTAGCGTTTTACGCTCCTGCTCTCACCCCCCTGCGCGCGCTGCGTTGAGTGCCAGCAGCGCGCGCAGCATCGCCTCCTCGTCGCCCAGGATCGTCGTGTCCCAGCCATACACGGCTCAGACGGCGCGAGCGATAATCAAAAAGGGCGACCTCATGGGCCGCCCTTTCGGTGTTGCAGGGACTAGGCACTAGCGGGACAGATTCTCGGTACCCTGGACGCTCTGTCCGTACACAGCCCAGACGCCTTCCATGCTGTTCGGCTGGACGCGGTACGCATTCACCGCGCAGCCTTCACCGCCTGATGCGACGGTGATGGTGTTGCCGAATAGGATGCCTATGCCTTCATCGGTGACGTCATTTTCGAACGTCCACGAGAACTGATAGACATCTCCCTGCGGAATGACATTGAGCGTGCCCGTGTAGAGGCCGCCGTCGCTGGCGTTGGTACCGATAATCGTGTAGCTCCCCGCGACATCGGGAATGAGCGCCCCTTCGGCGATTGCCGCTTCTTCATTGCGCAGTGCCGTTTCGCTGCCCACGGTGTCGCTGCCCACACGCGACCACAGACCCGAAAGCATACCGTTCGGGTAGACAAAGTAGGAGGCAACCGAGCAGGTTTCGCTGCCATAGCCGACGGCCACAGTGCTTCCACGTAGGATGCCTACACCGGGGAACACTGTCTCGCCGATGCCGTAATCGAAGGTATGAACCTGGTTGTTTGCCGTCACAGCCGCCGTGCCTTCGTATGGGGTCCCGTCGAGGCTGGTGCCAGTGACGTTGTGCGCGCCGCTGATGTCGATGAGAGTCGCGTTTTCGGTGCCCACGTTGGTCTGTCCGACAAGGGTCCAACGGCCCACAAGGCTGCCGTTTTCTTGGGTCACGTATGTCCCCAGACCGCAGTTTTCGTTGCCATAAACAACTGAGAAGACGCCGGCATCGAACAGCGCAACGCCAGACAGGATGCCCGCGCCCACTTGCAGTTCGACGGCACCGCTTTGACCATTCTCATTCGGAGTGAACGTCATCACACCTTCATAGGGCGTGCCGTCCGTCAGTGTGCCGGTGAGGTTCCAGCGGCTGATTGCGCCGGATTCGATGATGGCAGCATTCTGAGGGTTCACGGCACCAGCGGAAGAGTCCACCACCTGGCCCGTCAGGTTGCCGCTGTCATCAGCGACGAAAGCCGCAACCACGCAGTTTATGCCCCAGCCCGCAGTCAAAATACTGCCGTTGAGAAGTCCCTGGCCGTAAAATGGCTCTGCGACCTGCCAGGAAAGTGTGTAGTAAGGCAGGGTGGCATGGCGCATAATTTCCATGCCGCCCGTGTAGGTTGAGCCGTCCAGACGAGTCCCGCTGATGAAATAATCGCCACCTTCAGCAGAATCCTGTGCGAACGCCATGCTGACGCTGGCCAATACGAAAACGACGAGAAGAGCCACAATACGAACGGTGTACGTCATGAACAGAGTCTCCTAAAGCAGATGAATGAGGGGCGTAAGTTGCAGCCCTGTCATTGACATTAATTTAAATTTGATTTTTCAACTCATAAGACTTGTAGCTTGCATTATCCTTAATGCTTTAGGGGGCGTTAGATCACAATATGTTTCCGAAAACACAACCAAATGAAGTGACATAGAGGAATGGCAAAACGACAACTACAGCTCACCGAACAAGCAGTCGTGCAGTTTCGAGGAGCGGAAACGCGAAAGGGAGCGGCGAGTATGGGGGCAATACGTTGAAAAGCCGTTCCAAGCGATCCCCTTTATTGCGCCCCACGCCCGCCATCGTTATGATCCTCGTCATCGTTAGTCCACATGCTGCGCTTTTGATTCTTTACGATTCCACTCAAGGACTTCCACGATGACTAAAGTCTTCAATAACCCGGTCGATTTCAAAGAACAGATGATCAAAGGCTTCACCGCCGCTTACAGCCGTTATGTCGAACGCATCCCGAATGCCGCTGGCGTCATGGTCAAGGGCGGACCGACGCCCGGCAAGGTGTCGGTGCTGATCGGCGGCGGCAGCGGGCACTACCCGCTGTTCTGCGGGCTGGTCGGCAAGGGCTTCGCCCATGGCGCGGTCATCGGCGACATCTTCACCAGCCCGTCGGGCGAGCAGTGCTACCGCTGTGGCAAGGCGCTCGACGGCGGCGCGGGCGTCGTCTTTTCGTATGGCAACTACAGCGGCGACGTGATGAACTTCGGCATGGCGGAGATGCGCCTGGAGATGGAAGGCATCGACGTGCGCCAGGTGCTCGTCACCGACGACGTGGCGTCGTCGGCAGATTTCGACTCGCGGCGCGGCGTGGCGGGTGACTTCTTCGTCTTCAAAGTCCTCGGCGCGTCGGCGTGGCGCGGCGACAACCTCGATACGGTCGAGGCGATGGGACGCCATGCCAACGCGATGACGCGCTCGTTCGGCGTTGCCTTTGGCGGTTGCACCATCCCTGGGCAGCCGCAGCCGCTCTTCACCGTCGCGCAGGACAAGATGGAACTCGGCTTGGGCATTCATGGCGAGCCGGGCGTCGAAACGTCCGACCTGCGCAGCGCATCGGAGATCGCCGGGCTGCTGGTCGATAAAGTGCTCTCGGACGTGCCAGCGGGTGCCGGTTCAAAGGCGGTCGTGCTGGTCAATGGATTGGGCGCGACCAAGTACGAGGAGATGTTCGTCATGTACGGCGACATCCACAAGCGGCTGGCGGCGGCGGGCATTGACCTCTACAAGCCCGTCGTCGGCGAGCTGGCGACCTCGCTCAACATGGAAGGCTGCGGCTTGACGCTGATGTGGCTCGACAGCGACCTGCAAGCGCTGCTCGACTACCCGACCGAGACGCCCGCGTGGACGAATGTGTAGAGGAGTGCGTGGTGCGAAGTAGGGGCGCAATGTATTGCGCCCCTACATTTCGATGCCTGTTGTTTCGCACCACGCACTTCGCACTCGAAATAGAACCTGATCGATTATTGCAGGATGCAGGAGTTACAACATGGATCAATCCACCCTCGCCGCCCAATGCATTGACGCTGCGCTGGCGATCATCCTCGAAAAAGAGCCGGAACTCGCGCAGTTGGACTCGGTCGCGGGTGATGGCGATCATGGCGCGGGCATGGCGCGCGGCTTTCGCGCCGCTGCTGCCGCCGACCGGACAGGCACGGCGGGGCAGGTCATCGCCAAAGCGGGCATGGCATTCTCGGACGCGGCGGGCGGGGCATCCGGCGCGCTGGTCGGCATGTACCTGATGACGCTGGGCGGCGGGCTGCAAGGCGACGTGACGACCGCGATCCAGGTGCATAGCGCCCTCGTTAAGGCTCAGGACGCGCTGATGAAGCTGGGCAAGGCGAAGCTCGGCGATAAGACCATGCTCGACACGCTCATCCCGTTCACGGAGGCGTTTGGAGCGCAGGCAGGCGCGGGCGCGACCATCCCGGCAGCGTGGGGCGGCGCACTCGATGCAGGGCGCGCGGGCATGGAATCGACAAAGGACATGGTGGCGGCGCGCGGGCGTTCCGCCGTGCTCAAAGAGCGCAGCCTGGGCACGCAGGACCCCGGCGCGACTTCCGTCTACTATGTGCTGCGCGCGGTCGGTGAGGTGCTGCAACGAGAGTGTCCATGACTTTTCAGGACCTGCGCACCGATCATGAGCATGGGGCGGCGCTCAGGCGTCAGGCGTATCGCCGCGCTGCCAGTAGTCCTCCAGCGTCACGCCCAAGCCGAAGGCAACCGCATTAAACCTGTTTCGCCGCCTGAAGCTCAAAGCTTCAGGCTACAAGCCCAGTCGAAAGCCGCTGAAGCGGCTCTCTAACCCGTACTTTCGACATGAGAAAATCTCTGGAGCCTCTTCGAGAGGCTTTTCCACCCTTCAAGCTGGAAGCTTTGAGCTTCCAGCGACGCGAAAACGCATCTGTGGTTTCGATGCGTTCCGCCTGCGGCTGTCGTCAGCGCCCCTACAAGTCATTCGCGGCGACTTCTGTCCCCGGCACGCTGACGGGTGAGCGCCCCGCCGCGGGCACCACGCCGCGCAGCACATCGACCGCCGCCTGCGCCGCGCACGGGCGGAAGCTGAACGCGCAGACATACGTGCCAACATCCGGCAGCGCCGCCAGCTCATACGGATCGCGCAGTGCGACGACGACCAGGCGCTCGGCAGCGTGCGTGTGCAGCCGTTCGATGACCGCGCGCTGGCTCGCCTGCTCAAAGTCCATGCCGGGCAGCGGGTAGTTCTCCGTCACCACGACGATCACGCCTGCGCCGGGCAGCGCGCCGCCCAGCACATCCTCCGCCGACAGCTCCGCAAGCGACGGCGTGTGAACGCGCAGCGCCGCCGCGAATACATCATAGGCAGGCGTCGTCTGGTTGGGACCGATGCCGCGCGTCGCGCCGAGCGGCGCGTAACCGCTGCGCGCCGTCCCGTTGACCAGCGTGATGTGCGCATCCGGCGCGAGCGGCACATGCCCGGCGCGGTCGCGGATGACGGCGACGGCATGCTGCGAAACCTCCAATTCCACCTGCGCGTGCGCCGGAGTGCCGACCTCGCGCGCGCTCCAGACGGGCGGCGGCGCATCATGCCACAGTCCGTACTGATGTTTGAGCGTCAGCACACGGCGCACCGCGTCCTCGACGCGCGCCAGCGGCAGCCGCCCATCGATCACTGCCTGCCGCACCGCCTCGATCAGCACGGTCTGGTTGCGCAGGTAGCTGGCGGCGTCGTGGCTGTAATGCTCCTCCGCCAGCATGAGCAGATCGACCCCGGCGGCGAAGGCGCGCACGGCGGACTCCGCAGCCGGATAATTGGCAACCATCGACTTCATGTTCATGCTGTCGGACATGATCACGCCGTCAAAGCCCATCTCGCCGCGCAGCACATCATGCAGGATGGCACGCGAGAGCGTCGCCGGGTTGTCCGGGTCGATTGCCGGAAAGAGAATGTGCGAGGTCATCACGACATCCGTCCCCGCGCGGATACCCTCGACGAACGGATGCAGGTCGATGCTGCGCAGATCTTCACGGCTGCGCGTCACCGTCGGGATGCCGCGATGACTGTCGAGCGTGGTATCGCCATGCCCGGGGAAGTGCTTGACGGTGGCGATCACGCCGCCCGCGTGCGCACCGCGCACCGCCGCCGCCGCCATCTGCCCGACCAGCCCCGGCTTTTCGCCAAACGAGCGCATCCCGATGATGCTGTTGTGCGGGTTGGAGTTGCAATCGGCGCATGGCGCGAGCAGCGTGTTCAAGCCGACCGCCCGCAGCTCGCGCGCCATCACCTCATACATCGCGTAGGCATCCTCAGGGCGACCGGTCGCGCCGAGCGCCATGTTGCCGGGACCCGGACTGCTGCCGGGCGTCATCACGCTCCACGCGCCCTCCTGATCCACGCCCAGGATGAGCGGGATCTTCAGGCGGGTGTTCGCCGCGTAGCCCTGCACCGCGCGGACGAGATCGACCGCCGCCTGGGGGCTGGGCACGTTGTCGTTGCTGATGTAAGACGCGCCGACGAAATGCTGCTCGAACAGCACGCGCGCCTCATCCAGCCGGTCACCCGCGAAGGCGAGCAGGAACATCTGCCCGATCTTTTCTTCGAGCGTCATCTGAGCGAGAAGAGTGTCTACAGCATTCATTTCACTGCTCCCATCGACAAGCCACGCACGAGATAGCGTTGGAAGAAGAGTGCCATCAGGAAGGGCGGCAGCATCGTCAGCACCGCCGCCGCCGACATATCCTCCCAGGCGACTTCGTACTGCCCGATGAAGAGCGTCAGCACGACCGTCAGCGGCTGCACGTCCGCCGAGCGGGTGAAGATCAGCGGCAGCAGGAAGTTGTTCCACGCCGTCAGCAGCGCCACCAGGAAGACGGCGATCATGCCGGGGCGCGCCAACGGGAAGACGATGCTCCACAAGAGCTGCCAGCGGTTCGCCCCATCCACGAACGCCGCGTCCTCGATCTCCGACGGGATGTCGCGGATGAAGGTGGACATCAGCCAGACCGAGAGCGGCGTCGAGAAGACGACATACAGCAGGATCAACCCCAGATGCGTATCGATCAGGTTGAGCCGCGTCATCAGGAAGAAGAGCGAGATCAGCGCCGCCCAGATCGGCAGCGGCATCATGAACATCAGAAAGTAGAACGAAACCTGCTTGCCGCGGAACTTCATCCGCGCGAAGACATAGCCCGCGCCCGTCGCGATCACGGTGATGATGGCGGACGATACGACGCTCGTGATCAGGCTGCTGCGCATCCCGGAAGCCATCAGCCCGGCGGTCGGCGAAAAGCCGCCATCGCGGTAGCCCGCCCCGGTCGTGAAGAGCGTGATGTAATGATCGAGCGTAGGCTCCGACGGAAACCAGACTTTGTACGGGCGAGCATACAGCTCGATGCGGTTCGAGATGCTCGACACGAACACCCAGTAGATCGGTGCCAGCGCCCAGAAGAGCAGGATGAACGAGGCGAGATAGAGCAGGAGCAGGCGTCGCCGTTTGGCGTTGAACCACGTCATTCTTTGATCCCCTGGTTATACAGCCGGCGGACGAAGATGAAGCCGACGCCAAGCGACATCAGCAGGATCAGATACGACAGCGCCGCGCCCAGCCCGACGCGCAGATCGCGGAAGACCAGCTCGTAGTTATAGAGCATCAGTGTTCGAGTGAACGGGTTGATCTGCCCGCCCGCCGAGCCGCCCGCCGTCAGCGTCCACACCACGTCGAAGATCTGGAACGCCGCGATGAACTCGACCACCAGCGCGATGGCGAACGACGGCAGCAGCAGCGGGAAGGTGATGCGCGTCAACTGGCTCCATACGCTCGCGCCATCGACGCGGGCGGCATCGTACAGCTCGTCCGGGATGCCCTGCAAGCCCGCCAGCAGCACAATCGTCGGGAAGGAGAAGCGCGTCCACGCTTGCACGACGGCGACCCACAGAAGCTGCTCGTTGGGGTCGCGCAGCCACGAGCGATACTCGCCGATCAAGCCGAACTGGTAGAGCAGCCCGTTGAGCGCGCCATACTCGCCGTTGAGCAGCCAGCCCCATAAGAAGCCGTTGACGACGGGCGGCACCATCCACGGCAGGATCGCCAGCGTGCGCACGACCGCGCGCCCAGGAAAGCGCTCGTTGAGCAGCAGCGCGGCGGCGAAGGCAATCGTCATCTCGATGGGCAGCACCAACGCCACGACGACCAGGCTGCGCCCGGTCACCTCCCAGAACTCGTCATCCTGGAGCAGGCGCGCGTAATTCTCGAACGCCAGAAATTCCGGTGGACGATTGATGCGCAGGTTGCGGTTGGTCAGACTCGTGTTGAAGGTATCGACGGCGGGCACGTAGATCAGCAGCGCGATGAAGAGCAGCAGCGGAATCAGGATAACGGCGATAAATAAGCGATCTTGCGTGAAAAAACGTTGTCGCATAGGACTAGACCTGAGCATTTTCAGGATAATTGATTGCATGATGGTATGCGGAATCCGCCCTCACCCCCAGCCCCTCTCCCACGCGATGCTGCCCAGCCAGCGGATTGCGATGCTTGCGAAAACGCATCGAGGGAGAGGGGAGCCGAGTCGCCTATGCGCGCACATTCTGGTTCCCCTCTCCCCCATCGCACGAGAGTCTATCGCTCTTGGACTCTTCCGGCGCGATGTGTGGGAGAGGGGTGAGGGGTGAGGGCGGCTGGGCGTCGTCTATATCTCGCGCTCTACTGATATTCTTCCTTCAGCGCGTTCCACTCTTCCGCCAGCATGTCGATCACGTCGTCCGCCGACGTGCCGGTCTGCGCCGCTTCCAGGACCGCCTCGCTCACGACATTGGTGAAGGGACCCCACCACAGCGCGTAACGCGGCAGCTCGTTGACCAGTTCGCTCTGTGCGGTGATCACGTCATTGCCCGCGATCAAGCCCTCTTCGCTCAGGGCGGCGGCGACCGAAACGCGCGAGGGATAGAGACCCACGGCTTCATAGATGGCGCGCTGGTTCTCTTCGCCCACGTACCACTGGATGAACTGCCACGCCTGCTCGGCGTTGGGCGACCCGGCTGCGATGCCGATGCCCGCCGGGAAGCTCCAGGTGTTGCCGACTTCCGGCAGCAGCATGTAGGCGACATCTGGTGCCTGCTGCGAGACATCCGGGTTATTGCCCACCTGCACCGACCCCTGCCAGCCCTGATGGAAGACGCCCGTGCCGCCCCAGAAGAGTGCGTGCTGGTTGATCGAGCCTGCCAGCATTTCCGGGCTGATCAGCTCGTCGGCGAACAGACTGAGCAGCAGCGCCATCGCCTCGCGCCCCTTCGAGCCTTCGTCCGCAAAGACCGGGTTGAGGTCGGCATCGAACATCGGGTCGCCCATCGAGAGCGCCATCAGATACCACGACCAGTCGATGGCACCCAACGCAATCGGGTTCTCGTCGATGCCCTGCTCGCGGATGGCGACCGCCATATCGCGCATCTCTGCCCAGGTCGCCGGCGGCGCGTCAAAGCCCGCTTCGGCGAGTTTGGCGGCGTTGTAGTCCATCATCACCAACTGGAGATAGGTGGGGATGCCGTAAACTTGGTCATCCTGGGTCCAGAAATCGACCTTGCTGAAGTCGCTCAGGTCGAGTTCGGCAGTCGCGGCGATCAGATCGTTGAGCGCCATCATGTTCCCGGTGGCAACGATATTCGACGGCGCTTCTTCGGTCAGGAAGATCACGTCGGCGGCGGGCTGCCCGGAGGCGGCGGCGACCTGGACACGGCTGAAGAGGTCTGCCATCTGGACGGACTGCACCTCGACGGTGAAGCCCGCTTCTTCCTGGAAGGCGGCGAGCGCTTCCGGGTTGGGCGGCGCGCCCCAGGGCGGCGTCAGAAAGGTGATCGTGGTCGCCTGGGCGAAGGTCGGCACTGCGCCCAGCGCAAGTGCCAGCAGTGCGAGCAGCAGTGAGATGCGTAAGAGGCGGCGAGACATAGCAATTTACTCCTGGTCATCGGTGAAAATAATGGAACTTGTCGCACATGCATGATTATGTGCGGAAGGCGAGAAAACGACCACTAGTGTTGCTGTAGGCGGAAGGGTGAACGACAGGGACATATCGATTATTCGCGGACGATGTGTTCGGCGAAATCGACCAGGATGCGCTCCGGGACGCGCGCCACCTGCCCCGACGACGGATGCATGAAGACCCACTGTGAATACGCGCGTGCAATCGGTGCCCCATCGCCCGCGCGGCGAATGGCGAAGTGGCGCACGGCGGTCGCACGCCGCACCTCAGCCAGAAATGTCGTCACATCCAGTAGATCGCCCAGCTTTGCCTGCCCCTGATATTCGATGCGATGACGCCGCGCGAAGATGGCGATGTCCTCCGCCACCAGGCGCTCCATCGACCAGCCGAACGCGCCGAGCGACTCGACACCGCATTCTTCCATGTAACTCAGGTAGTTGGCGTTGTTGACATGCATCGCCATGTCAATATCGCGCCATTCGACGCGCCGCGCCAGCGTGTACGGGCGTGGCGGCGCGGGCGGCGGCGTTGGGAACGGTGTTCGCGCTACCGTCTCATTCGCAGGGTCGAACGCCGCGATCATCTCGGCTGAGATGGCGACGGGTCGCCCGCTCGCTCTGTCGAGATATGCCCAATCGGTCGCCGCGCGCGCCACCAGCGCCCCATCTGCCACGCGCGTGAATTCGTAGCGCCGCCGCGAACGCACGCGCCGGAAGTCCGCGACCCAGGTCGTGACGACGACTTCATCGCCCGCCAGCAGCGGCAGCAGGTACTCGATGTCGGTTTCGTGGATCAGCCAGAGCGTGCCCAACGCCGCGTAACGCGCGTCGTCATAGCCGACCGCCGCCGATGCCTCGATTGCCGTCTGCTCCATATAGCGCAGATAGTTGGCGTTGTTCAGGTGTCCGTAGGCATCACATTCGTAATGGCGAACACGGTAAGTCGATTGATGCGTGAGGGGCATGAGCAGACCTCCTTGCGCCATCCACTATACGCCAAAAGCGCCCGGAGGGGGCGCTGAAACTGACGATTTCGCTGGATTGTGGGGTCTGGACACGCGCGCTTTAGAACGCGCCTTTGCCCTTGAAGAGCGCCGGAATAGTCCTGGCGATGATCTTGATGTCCATCCAGAGCGAGTAGTTGCGGATGTAGTACACATCGTCGTCCGTGCTCAGGTGGCACGGCTTATCGCTGCGCCCCGTTATCTGCCACCAGCCCGTAATGCCCTGCGGAACCAGGAAACGCTCACGCTGCCACGACTCGTACTGCTCGACCAGCCAGGGCAGTTCCGGACGGGGTCCCACCAGCGACATATCGCCCCGCAGCACATTCAGGAGCTGAGGCAGCTCGTCCAGGCTGGTCTTGCGGATGAATCTGCCGACGCGCGTCACACGCGGGTCGCCCCTGTGTTTATGCAGCGTCTGCCCGCTCGGGCTTGTCCGGTTGACGCCCGCCTGGTACGCCTCGGCATTGACCACCATCGAACGGAACTTATACATCTGGAAAAAGCGACCACCCTCGCCGACACGACGCTGACGGAACAGGACAGGTCCCTTGGACTCGATCCTGATGGCGATAGCGACAAGCAGCATCACGGGCAGGCTCAGGAACAGCGCGACACTTCCCACCGCAAGATCGAGCGCGCGTTTGGCAATCCGCTGCCGTCTGTTCATGCCGATCATCCGCTGTTGAGCAGATGTCACTGGGGCGACATAGGTGTGCGTGACATTCTTGGTCGGGATGAAACTTATTTGCCGCAGCATAATGGTAGCCCATACTTTTGGGAGACTAAGTGGTCCCTTGTCTAACAGTACTTACAAAACCTTTCACTTCACTAAAGCACACCTAACAAATCAAAGTAATCATCCTACTGGGCGCATCAGCGTAGGCTCGTTGATTGATGCGTACCACGCTCCGTTTGGGTTAGCCTATCCGTTTGGGGAGTTGAAAGCGCGCCAATTCCGGCGAAACTCTCACAAATCGCACGAATTTCTTACGAACGGCTTATGGCGCAGGCAGGGGATATGCCGTTACACTGGAATAACCCAAAATATCCCCAATCCCGCGCCCACCCTCTGTGATGAATCGTGCGCTGGCGTTGTGGTAAAATGTGGCAAGTTTCAGCCTTGCCGGAACGTAACGTTTATGGTTGCCCGCCATTTTCTTGGCGGGCGGATGGCGATGGAGGTCGAGAACCGTGGCGAACAAGATGGAACGGTTCACGCAGCGAGCGCGGCGTGTGCTGAGCTTAGCGCAGGAAGAAGCAGAGCGCTTTCAACATAATTACATCGGGACTGAGCATCTGCTGTTGGGGTTGATCCGCGAGGACGGCGGAGTCGCCGGGCGCGTACTGCGCGAACTCGGCTTGGATCAGCGGCGAGTGGAAGAACTGGTCGAACGGATGACGCGCGCAAGCGCCCGCACCACGACCATTCAGCCGGAACTCTCGCCTGGGACGAAGCGCGTCCTGGAACTGGCGGTGGACGAGGCACGCCGCATGGGACACCACTACATCGGCACGGAGCATCTGCTGCTCGGTCTTGTCCGCCTGCCGGAAGGCGTGGCGATTGACATCCTCAAGCGGCTGAATGTCAGCCCGGAGGAAGTGCGCCGGCAAACGCGGCGCGTTTTGCAGGAAAGCCCGGTGCAGCAGAAGGACCCGCCCCCGGAAGAGCCAACGACGGCAGGGCGCTCTCCTCGAACACCCCGCACGAAGGACGACAAGAGCAAGACGCCGCTGGTCGATCAGCTCGCCAGCGATCTGACGCAGTTGGCGATGGACGGCAAACTCGACCCGGTCGTCGGGCGCGAGACCGAGATCGAGCGCGTCATCCAGGTCCTCAGCCGCCGCCGCAAGAACAACCCGGCGCTGATCGGCGAACCGGGCGTCGGCAAGACTGCCATCGTCGAAGGGCTGGCGCAGCGCATCATCAACCGCGATGTGCCCAAGCCGCTGCTCGATAAGCGCGTGCTGCAGTTGGACGTCGGCTCGCTGGTGGCGGGCACGATGTATCGTGGTCAGTTCGAGGAACGCCTGAAGCGCGTCATCGAAGAACTCAAGTCGTCCGACAGCATCCTTTTCATCGACGAAGTGCATATGCTGGTCGGCGCGGGGTCGGCGGGCAGCAGCGTTGATGCCGCCAACATCCTCAAGCCCGCGCTGGCACGCGGCGAACTGCAATGCATCGGCGCGACCACCCTGGACGAGTATCGCAAACACATCGAAAGCGATGCCGCGCTCGAACGCCGCTTCCAGCAGATCCTGGTTGCGGAACCGAGCATCGAAGAGACCATCGAAATCCTTCAGGGCATCAAAGTCCCCTATCAGGAACATCACAACGTCGAGATCACCGACGACGCCATCGAAGCAGCGGCAACCCTGTCGGCGCGCTATGTGCCCGACCGCTTCCTGCCCGATAAGGCGATTGACCTGATCGACGAAGCCTCGGCACGTCTGCGCATGTACAAGAGTCCGGAGGCGTCGTCCGTCATCCGTTCCGAGCGGGAACTGGTACGTGTCCGCGAAGAAATCGAGCTGATGGAAGGCGAAGACTCGCAGGATGCCGACGACACCGAAGAACTCTCGCGCCTGAAGATGCAGCAGGAGGGTCTGGAAGAATCGCTCGCCGCCCTCAAGGCGAACTGGAACGCCGAGACCCAGCAGCCGCGCCTGAATGGCGATGACATCGCTGAAGTCGTCTCGATGTGGACAGGCATCCCCGTTCTCCGCATGACAGGCGAAGAGAGCGAACGCCTGATGAAGATGGAAGACGCGCTGCACAACCGTATCATCGGGCAGCACGAGGCAATCGAAGCCATCAGCAAAGCGGTTCGCCGTGCTCGCGCCGGTCTTAAAGACCCCAAACGCCCGATTGGGTCGTTCATGTTCCTCGGTCCGACAGGCGTCGGTAAGTCGGAACTGACCAAGGCGCTGGCGGAATTCCTCTTTGGCAGCGAAGACGCGCTCATCCAGCTCGACATGAGCGAATTCATGGAACGTCACTCGGTCGCCCGCCTGGTCGGCGCGCCGCCTGGGTACGTCGGCTATGAGGACGCGGGACAGCTCACCGAAGCCATCCGCCGCCGCCCGTACAGCATCGTCGTTTTCGACGAAATCGAAAAGGCGCACCCGGAAGCCTTCAACATGCTGCTCCAGGTCATGGAAGAGGGTACGCTGACGGATGCGCGCGGTCGCCGCGTCGATTTCCGCAATGCCATCATCGTCATGACCAGCAACATCGGTGCCGACGCCATCAAGCGCGGTGCCACGCTCGGCTTCAACGCGCCGAAGGACGAGAAGACGGACGACAAGCGCGCTTACGACGACATGAAGAAGCATGTCACCGAACAGCTTCGCAAGGCGTTCCGTCCGGAATTCCTCAACCGCGTCGATGCGACGATCTTCTTCCGCGCGCTCACCCGCGAGGAAATCAAGCAGATCGTCGATCTCGAACTGCATAAGGTGCGCGAACGCCTGATCGAACATGCCATCACGCTCGACATCACCGACGAAGCACGGGGATGGCTGGCGGATAAGGGCTACGATCCGGAATACGGTGCGCGCCCGCTGCGCCGCCTGATCCAGAACGAAGTCGAAGACGCGCTGTCCGATGGCATCCTCTCCGGCAAGTTCAAGCTGGCGAGCATCGTCCGCGCCGACGCGCAGGAGGGCAACCTCGTCCTGCTCGCCACCGAAGAAGATGAGAGCGAGATGGAAGCGCCAGAGGCTGGCAGCTAACACCAACTCGTAACTATCCGGCAGAGACGGACGGCATAAATGCCGTCCCTACAGAATCGCAAGAGGTAGGGACGCCATTTATGGCGTCCGTTGTTTTTGCGGTATTTGGATCGGTCTTGTCTTTGCGGTTAAATCTTCCTCTCTTCATTCGCAAGAACAAGGAAGTCTACCCATGTCCCCCATCGCCTTCATGATCCACATCACCATAAAGCCCGACCGTGTTGAAGAATTCCTGAAGATCGCAGAAGAAGACGCACGCCAGAGCGTGCTCGAACCGGGCAACCTGCGCTTCGAGATCTACCGACAAGACGAAGACCCCCTCAAACTGGTTGTCTTCGAGATGTATCGCGATCAGGCAGCTTTGGAGGCGCATCGCGCGACCGAGTACGTGGCGGCATGGCGTCAGGCGGTCAACGACTGCACGACCGAGTACACGCGCATCTTCATGACGCCGTTCGTGCCGGAGGCGGGGACGTATTTGTAGGGGATGGGCAGACACACGGGTCTGCCCCTACTCACCCCACCGGAATAACCAACAGGATCGCCTGCTCGTCGTCGCCATCCGCAGGATTGACATCGAGCAGCAGGCGCGTCCCATCGAGCGCAAAGCTCAAGGTCGCAATTGAAGGTGTCGCCAAGCCCGCCTCGGTCAGCTCATAGATGATCTCCACTTCGCCGCCCGCCGCATCCTGCATCAGGACGCGCGATCCGTCGTCGCTGCGCTCCACCCAGGCGACCCGCGCCCCGTCCGCCGAGACGGCGTAGGCGACCGTGTTCGCGCCAAAGCTGGCGATGACTGCGCTGTTGGGCGCGACCTGCATCACCTGCCGCGCGTCGCGCGCGAATTGCAGATAGAAGAGCGACGCGCCATCCGGCGCGAAACGCAGACTGCGCACATCGAACGCCAACGGCTGCTCCGAGCGTTCGCGCGCCAGGGTGAATGTCTCCCTGGCGAGGTCAGCGACGAAAATTTCGCCGTCGGCATTGGCGTAGGCAAACGTTTCGCTGTCAGGCGATACGTCGAAGGTCACGAAACTGAAGTCGCCCCGGAACTCGATGTCCGTCTGGCTGCCCATCAGGTCGTAAAGTGTCGCGGGGTGCCGCCCCAAAGCCCGCAGGAGCGCCCCGCTCGCCAGATCCATCTCAAAGAACGTGCTCACGGCACCAGAGGCGAGCACATACGCCCGCGCGCCGTCCGGAGAGATGACCAGGCTGCTCTGATACAAGCCCGTCCACCAGCGGCGCTCGACCGCCCCGCTGCCAACATCCCACAGGATGAAGTCGCCGTTGACGAGCGCTGTCAGCAGCCTGCCGTCCGGCAGATACGCCGCATCGGACACCCAATCGGGGAGGTCGCGCAGCGTCTGCGTCACGCTGCCCGTCGCCACATCGACAATCTGGAGGATCGTCGCGTCCGGATTGGGCGGTTCCTCACGGACGAGGGCGGCGTTGGGATAGACGGCTGCGCTCGCCCCGTCCGGCGAGACGACATAGATGACGCTCCGCCCTAAAACGGGGATCTGGAGCGCATCGGGCTGCGCGGCACTCATGCCGGCGCTGACCATGAGCATAAACAGGCAGACGACGAGCGTGGTGAAGAACTTTGTACTGCGAAGCATCAAAGAACACTTTCTACGAAATGTGCGCGATGTCCGAGGAATATTTTAACGGAATTTGCAGGATGTACAGGCGAAAAAGAGCAGAAATCAGGGCAGCAGTTCAAGCCGCTCGCAGTGCGCGGGGATAAACGCCTGGAAGTCGCGGCGGTCGAACGTGCAGATGTGCGTGATGTTCAGCCGCTCGGCAATCGCCAGGATGCAGCAGTCCACAAAATCAAACTGCGTGTACTTGCTCATAATAGCGTGGACGCGCGCAAGATCGGAGTGGGTAATTGGAACCAGTTGTGTAAGGCTGCTGGCTTGCGCAGCAAGAAATGCGATTTCTGCGCGCTTGCCGACGAGCTTACGGAGGCTATAGGTCACTTCGGTCAAAACGACATCAGGAATCATGAATTCTACGCGATTATCGCGGACATAAGCTCGTGCCGGATTGTGAAATCGGTCGCTCTGATCCGTGATCGCGTAGAGGAAACTGCTATCCATTAGCACGAGCGATGCTGCCATCGTCTATCCTTGCAGGGCTTCATTGTTTACATCGTCAAGTTCTGCCAGTACGGAGTCAAAATTCTCGGAAACATCTTCCCGTCCTGAACGCAGATCAAGTTCCTCAGAAAGTCTGGCAAGTTCGAGAAGGAAAGCCCGCCCAGTGGTATCGGTTGCCAGGTCGAGTTCTGAGTCGGCGGTCTTCTCCAGCCCGGCGATGACGACTGCTTCCAGCGGCTTGTCTTCGGCGAGCGCCTTCGCCTGCAGACGCTCCATGAGCGCTTTGTCGATTTCCACCATCAACATGACCATGACCTATGTCCTCTCCACTTCATACGCCATATTTTACCGCATTTCGTATTGCATCCGCGCCCGTCCTGCGCTCCAATTGCGGACATGATGTTTACGTCTAACCCTCTTCCAGACGGCGGACGCCATGAATGGCGTCCCTACGGAATCGTTTGTGTAGGGACGCCATTCATGGCGTCCGCCCTTTTCCTCCTCATCCTGCTGCTCACCGGGTGTTCGGGCGATGCAGTCGTCTTCGCGCCGACGCCACCACCGCCAGACCTCTCGCCGCTGCCCTACGCGCATCCCAGCGGGGCGTTCACCGTCATCGCGCCGCGCAACTGGGCACTCTACGAGACGAACGCGCCAACGCTCGCCGCGACCGCCTTTTCGCGCCCAGGCGAGACCGACCCGGTACTGCTGGTCGCCGTCGTCAACCTTGGCGCGACGTTGGGCGACGACGCCTTTGGCGCGCTGCTCGACCGCTGGCAGACGCAGCTTCGCCCCGACGTGACGCGCTATGTGGAGGTCAGTCGGCAGGCGATGGGCGATGGATCGTGGCGGTTGACGGGCGCGCGGGCGCTGCCGGGCGGCGGGGCAGAGCCGCTGAATACCTTCATTCAGCGCAGCGGCGAGCGCCTGGCGCTGATCGAGGTTGTCATGCCTGCTGCGGCAGGTGAACAGGCGCAGATGCAGCAAATCATCAACTCGTTCATCATCAACCCCGCAGCGCCGCTGGAGGCGTCCGGCGTGGAAGCGCTCGCCAACGCCCGCCCGGCGAGCATCGGCATCATCCACAGCTACGCCTGGTCAACAGCGGACGGCGTCTTCTTCATCACGGGTGAGGTCGCCAACTTCGGCGGCACGACACTGGTCGATCTGCCTGTGCGCGCCGTGCTGATGAGCGCGGACGGCGGGGTGCTGGCGGGCGCGGAAGATGTAGCGATGGGCTACGGCATCCTGCCGGGCGGATTCGCGCCGTTCAGCCTGCGCTTTGGGCAGGGGCAGCCGCCGGGCAGTGTCCGCTTCGATGTGCAGGTGGGCGGGAGCGAGACAGCGCCGGATGCGCGCGCGCTCGTCTCGGAAGCGCAGTTTCGCACGGAGGACACATCAGGCTTCGACGCACTGGGGCGCTTCGTCGTCAGCGGGCAAATCGAGCACATCGGCGACACGGTGGCGGCAAGCCCGCGCGTGGTGGTGACGGTCTTCGACGCCGCGCAGAATGTGATCGCGGCGGGCTTCGCGGAGGTCGGCGTGGCGCAGATCGCGCCGGGAGAGAGAGCGCGCTACGAGGTCGCCATCCCGGAGCTGGGCGGCGAGCCTGCCACCTTCAGCGTGATGGTGCAGGGAGTCAGCCGGTAGCCGCCCCTTAACCTCAATAGTCTGTGTAAAACGTAAATTCTCCTTGCAGAATAGGGGGAAAATAGGGTTCTTCCCATATTTATTGAGAAAATTTATTCTTTCTTTCAACATCTTCCCCTACAGTATGAGAAGCGTTATTCAGCTTTACCAGTACTGAGGTCATACCACAATGAAGAAACACGCTGTCATATTTGTGCTTCTCGTGAGCGCGCTGCTCTTTGTGCTGCCAGTCGCCGCACAGGACGCAGTGGTTGAGATTCCGATTGGCGTCGTCCTGCCCTTCACGGGTCCCCTCGGCTCATATGGGCAGGAGTTCGCACGCGGGGCAGAACTGGCGGTCGAACAGATGAATGCGCGCCTGGACGCCGCTGGCGTTGAGACTCGCTTCGTCATCGCCAGCGCGGATACCACCGGGACGCCTGACGGTGCTGCCCGCGCAGTCGAGACTGTCGTCCAGACGACCGGCGCGCAGATCATCATCGGACCGCTGACCACCGCCGAAGTCCTCGGCGCGAAGCAGTTCGCGGACAGCGAAGGCATCGTGATTGTCGCCCCGGTATCCGCCAGCAATGCGGCAGCTATCCCGGATGACAACATCTTCCGCGTCATGTACCCACCGGATCGCTTCTCCGCACGCGCCTTCGTCGAGCTTGCCGCAGCGCGTGGCTACCAGAATGTCGCCATCCTCTATGTCGATGAGCCGTATGGCAACAGCCTCTCGCAGCAGTTCGGCGACGGCTTCACCGAAATGACGGGCGGCACGGTCGCCTCGATCAAGTACACGCCGAACCCGACCGACCTTTCCAGCGAAGCCACTGCTCTGAGCGCCGAAGTCGCCCGCATGGGCGAATCGACCGCCGTGCTGTGCATCTGCTATCTCGAAGACGCCAAGAAGCTGATTCAGGTCGCTCAGGTGGACCCGATCCTGAGCAGCGTCCCCTGGATGGGCATCGAAAACCTCGGCACGCCCGCCATCCTGGAAGACGCGGTGTATGCCGACTTCCTGCGCAGCGTTGAGTTCACCGTCGTCTCGATGGCGCGGACGAACACCCCGTTGACCCAGGGCTTCATCGATGCCTTTGTCGAAACGTACGGCAACCGTCCGGGTCCCTTCACCAACATGGTCTTCGACGCCACCAACATCGCCATGTCCACCGCGCTGGTCGCGGGCAATGACGGCGCGGCAATCGAGTCGATGCTGCCGTTCGTCTCCAGCCACTATATCGGCACCTCGGTGCAGGGCTATCTCGACGGCAACGGCGACCAGGCGATTGCCTACTACGGCATCTACACGCCTGCCGCCGACAGCGCCGAGTTCATGCAGATCGGTTCGTTCGACGCACTCCAGAACCTCCTTGAGCTGACGTCCGCCGAATAGAGAAGGGCACACAGCCGCCGAGTCCCTCTCGCCTGTGCGGAAGAGGGACTCGAGTCTGCGCAAGACTTTACGGCGCAAAATCATGTTGGATGCACTCCTCGTCGACTCTGTTGTACGCTCTATCCAGACCGGGAGCCTTTACGCGCTGATGGCGATCGGTCTTACGCTGACATTCAATGTGGTGCGCCTGCCGAACTTCGCCCATGCCGAACTGATCACAATCGGCGCTTATGCCGCGCTGCTCGTCTCGATGGGCATCTCCACCAACGTGCCCGTCATCCTGCTGGCGGCGTTCATCGCGGCGGCGCTGGCGGCGGTGCTCTCCCATCGCCTGGTGTTCCGCCCCCTGGAGCGCAAAGGCTCCTCGATTTATACCTTGATGCTTGCCTCCTTTGCGGTTGGCATGATCTTTCGATATATCTTGTTTCTGATCGTGGACACCTATTCGCTCTTCGACAAACGCATTCAGGTTCCCGTTGAAATCTGGATACGCAGCACACCGCTCATCCTGACCAACCTGTTCTTTTGGGCGGTTCCCACCAGCATCGTGCTGGTGCTTCTGCTCACCCTGCTGCTGCGCGGCACGGGGCTGGGGCGCGAAATGCGGGCGCTGGCAGGCAACTTTGATCTCGCGCGTGTGATGGGGATACGGGTCGAGCGCGTGAAGATGCTCACCTGGTTTCTGGCGGGCGGTTTGGCGGGCGTGGCAGGCGCGCTGTGGGCGCTCCAGACCAGCGTCAACCCGACGATGGGCTGGCTGGTGATCCTGTCGGTGGTCGCGGCGACCTTCCTGGGCGGCATGACGAGCTTCGTCGGCACCATCGTCGCCGCCTACATCGTCAGCTTTTCCGAAAACACGCTCATGCAGCTCCTCAACTATTTCCTGGGCGTGGACTTCGGCTTTAAGCCCGCCATCCCGTTCATCATCATCCTGGCGGTGCTGCTCTTCCGCCCTGACGGCATCGCGGCGCTCTTTCAGTCTATCAGGAAGCGTTAGCCTGCATGAACCTCGACCTGTTCGCCACGTTGATCGCCCTCCTGACGACGTTTGGCATCGCCTCGCTGATGTCCATCAGCCTCAACATCGAGTACGGCATGGCGGGCATCCCCAATTTTGGCAAAGCGCTGTTCGTCTCGGTCGGTGCCTACGTCACTGGGCTGACGTACACCCGACTGCTGCCACTGCTGGCGGGTCAGTCCTTTATCGATCCCTGCGGCAGCCAGCTTGCGGATGCGCTCCAGCTTCGCATGAGCATCATGCAGGCTTCCCCACCGATTGGCTTCGCTGCCTTCGCGCTGACGCTGCTGATCGCCGCCGCAGTCGGCGGCATGGCGGGTTACGCCACGGCGATCATCATGCGAAGACTCAGGCAGGAGTGGTATCTCGCGCTGATGCTGCTGGTCAGCGCCGAGATCGTGCGCATTCTCGCCCGCAGCTACTCACCCATCACCTGCGGCTCCAACGGCATCGCCGGGATCGTCCAGCCCTTTTCGTGGATCGGCGATCCGCGCAGCGCCGCCGTGCTGTTCGCCCTGCTGGTGCTGATGCTGGCGGCGGCTGCCTACTGGTACGCCGAGCGGCTGATGCGCTCGCCTTACGGTCGCCTGCTGCGCGCCGTGCGCGACAACGACCACGCTGCAAGCAGCCTCGGCAAAGACGTGGCGCAGGTGCGCGCCCAAGCCCTGTGCATCGGTTCGGCAATCGCCGCCGTTTCCGGCGTACTGTTCGCCGTCAACCTGGGCTTTGTCAGCACCAACGACTATACGGTCGCACTGACGATGGACGTGTGGGTGATGGCGGTACTGGGCGGGCTTGGCAGCAGACGCGGCGCGCTGCTGGGGGCGTTGATCGTGACGCTGCTGGATCGCGCGACGGCAATCGCCGCCATCCAGATCAACATGACGGGTGTGAATCTGGAATTCAACTACGTGCGCTACATCGTCTTCGGCGTCCTGCTGCTCATCATGCTGTACTACCGTCCCGGCGGGCTGCTTCCGGAGCCGCCCACCACGACCGATGTGGCACTCGTGCCGCGCAGGGAGGTGTCGTCGTGAACGCGATCCTGACGCTGGAGAACGTATCGGCAGATCTGGGCGGGATGCTCGTGATCAATGACGTCTCGATGTCGATCCCCGTCGGGCAGATCGTGGGCTTGATTGGACCCAACGGCAGCGGCAAGAGCACGCTCCTCAACCTGATCGGCGGCACTCTCCGCCCTTTGCGCGGCAGTATCGCCTTCGATGGGCGCGAAATCAGCAGACTGAAGCCGGACGCCATCTTTCGTCTCGGCATCGGGCGCGCCTTCCAGGACCCAGCGCTTTTCGTAAACATGAGCGTGCTCGATAACACCATCCTGCCCATCCAGGGGCAGCGTGGCGAAACCCCCTGGAATGCGCCGCGCCGCCACCTCTGGGTGCACGAAGAGCAGGGGAATGCCCTCAGCGCGCAGGATGCGCTGGCGCAGGTCAACCTGGACGGGCATACCAGAAAGCTGGCGTCCGACCTGTCCGGCGGGCAGATGAAGCTCCTCGAAATCGCGCGCTCGACGATGGGCGCGCCGCGTCTGCTGCTGCTCGACGAGCCGACGGCGGGTGTGGCACCGAGGCTGGCGCGGCAGATCTTCGAGCAGATCAACGAGATGCGCCATACGCTCGGCTTGACCTTCCTGATTGTCGAGCATCGCCTCGACATCCTGTTCGATTTTGCCGACACGGTCTATGTGATGCATCAGGGCGGCATCCTCATGCATGGGACGCCCGATGCCGTCGCCGCCGATCGCCAGGTGAGAGAGGTGTACATTGGCTACTGATCGCACTCTGACCATTCGCAATTTGCACGCCGGATATGGCAAGCTGACGATTCTGCACGACGTGAGCCTCGATATTGCCGCACATCGCTTCACGGCAGTGTTGGGACCTAATGGCAGCGGCAAGAGCACTCTGCTCAAGAGCATCTTCGGCATGGCGACGGTCACGAGCGGGTCGATACGCATCGATGATCGAGAAATGGTAGGGGTACCGACTGAGGCGGTTGGCGCTTACGGCATTGCCTATGTGCCGCAGCGCAGCAATGTGTTCGCAGACATGACCGTGCGCGAAAATCTGCTGCTGGCAGTCCGCACTCTGGATCGTCATGCCAGAGCGCGCCTGCTGGACGAGGTGTCTGCCCTCTTTCCACTCCTCAACCAGCGTCACTATCAGCGCGCCGGGCATCTCAGCGGCGGGGAGCGGCAGATGGTCGCCATCGCCATCGGCTGGCTGGCACAGCCGAAGGTGCTGCTGCTCGACGAGCCGACCGCCGGGCTTTCGCCGCTCTACGCAAGCGAGGTCTTCGCGACACTCCATAGGCTGCGCGAGCGCATGACGCTGCTGGTCGTCGAACAGAATGCCCGCAGCGTCCTCAAATGGTGCGATGACGTCGTCATCCTGCGCGAGGGCGCACTGGCATACTGCGGCGCGCCCGACGCGAGTATTCTTTATGAGTATCTGGGAATCCAGATCGACCCCCGGCGCGCGCCTGTGGTGCAGTCACAGCCGGTCGCCCTTGCGCGCGAAGCAGGTGGCGGCGCTGATTTAAAGACAGTGACCCACGAGATCGAGCGCATTGCCGACAAGCTGGCGACGAGCGAGCGGCGTTCGGCGTGATGCAAGGTTGGACATGCTTGACTGGCTGGCAGATACGTTCCTCTCGCGCTCGTTCCTGAAACGCATTGACGAGATCCGCGCGCGAAACCCGCTCTATTGGTTCGGCGGCACCACTCGCGGCAGCACGCGCTTTCGCGTCCAGGTGATCGGGAGCCAGGAACCAGCTTCGCGCTGGCAAAGCTGCCTGTTTTCGGTCGAACTGGATGGCATCCACCTATACCCGCATACGCGCAAGTGGGACATTCACCTCCACTTTGCGCCTGCTGCCCTGCGCTGGTTCGGTCGCCCGCAGAAGTACCATCCGGGCAGCAACGACATCTGGCTGCATTACGAGCGTGGCGGGCAGTGGCAGGTGCTGACTTTGCGGACGACCCACTATGCCATGCAGCACTTCGTACGCGCCATGAAGCAGATCGCGACGCCGGAGCAGGTCACCGCGTATCGACGCCAGCGCCCGTATATTCATGCGGGTCCGCTGCCCGCATGGCGTGCCGAGGAAGACCTGTATGGCGTGTGGACAGTGGAGTCGCAGCCGCTGGCGATCTACCTGATGCCTGCGACGCTGATCGAATTGCAGGGCGACCAGGTGGTGCGAACGCTGCCGCTGGAGACGATCCAGGGGATAGAAGTGATGCAGCGGCGTGATGTCGCCAGCGCGGACGGCATCGTGCGCTTCCGACACGTTGGCGACGGTGTAGGCGAGCAGATCGCCTACACAACGCCCGCCTTTGTGCCGTTTGCCGAGGCGCTCATCACCGCCTGCAAACGCTGGCTGGAACAGCCGCCGATCATCTATGGCAAGAAGGGCGACGAGGAGTAATCCTCACGCCTTCGCAAAGCTCCCTGTCAGGTTCATGAAGCCACGAACGATGCGGTGGAAGCCATCCGACGTCTGCCCAAACATCAGCGGGCACGCCCCCGCGATCACCGTGATGTCGTTCTCGCGGCACATCTGCACCGCCGTCGACGAGACACTCGTGCCCGGTCCGTGCGGTCCGCCGTGCATCCACACCCGCTTCACACCCGCCGCTACGCAGTCCCTGACGATCTGGTCGGTATACTGCGGGCGCGTCACAATCACGACACCATCCACGCCGCCGGGGATGTCGCGCACACTGTGGTAGCAGCGCGTACCCTCGACCTCATCGGCATTCGGGTTGACCGGATAAACCTTGAAGCCCGCATCGCGAAAGCGCTTGTAGATCGCATTGCCAATCTTCGTCCCATCCCGCGCGACGCCCGCGATTGCGATGCGCGGCTGACTCATGAAGTCATCGACGCGCTCTCGTAAAGTGTTCACGTTCAGTATCCTCCCACACACAAACAGACAATCTCCGATCATCACGATACGCCGATCAAGGTGACGCCGGGTAGTGATGGCTGTCATGTGGATGCGGCAGCAGCGACCAGTTTTTGCCCTGGTCAGTCGATGGGGATGGTGGCGCCGTGAGACGGCATCGCGCACCGGTCTCATTCACGACGGATGGCGATCTCCAGGCGTGACATATATCACTGGTGATGCCCTGTCCTTCGTCCTACGCTGATCATAACTACTTATTGGGAGGTGCGGCATGTACGTCAAGATCAACCGCAACGTTTGTGATCACCAGCTCCCCATCTGCGAACGCTGTCTGGGCAAGTTCCTCGCCAATCCGATGGGCTATGAGCGGCAGTGTTTCGAGGAAATTCGGGATGACGGCAGCGATCTGCTGACCATCGACCTGCACACGGGCGATCAGAATATGCGCCTCACGCTGGACGCCGAACAGCGCAGGATGATGGCGGGCGACGGCTGGGCGACCTTCCTTGATCTCGCAGTGCCGATGTACCGCGTGACGACGGAAGAACCGAAGTAGAAGCGCGTTCTTCGCGCCGCGCCATCTTCAACAACGCGCGACGAGTGGTGGGCGCGTCGCAGTGGATCTCATAAGCAGTCTATAGGAAAAAAAGGGTGCCGGACAGATGAGTACGACAAGGGCTTTTGACGAGTTTGCTCCGGCTATTCTTCGCGTCTATCACCGCGACAAAGAGGCATTCTGGGCGGCAATCATGGCACCATTTCTGGCGAATCATATTTCGCTGATGGACTGGCTGCATCATCTCCAGGTGGATATTGGGCTGCTGTCCGCCTTCAGGGGACTGGACTCAGACGCCCATCAGGTGCTCAAGGCGTTCAGCGCCCCCCTCGGATTCGATGTCTCGCGCTGGAAAAGCAACCGCTCACAATACCTCAAAGATGCTTATCCCGTTTTTGCTTTCCTGGCGGTCTGGATGGATGAGGAGGGATTGGACGACATTGTGGCACGCTTCGGGGATGTGCTGCGCGCGGGCGTATTCGCCGTGGCGGGCTATGGAATCCTCGACGTGAACGTCGATAGCAACACCCCATCGCAAGTCGAGATCCTGACCGCGCAGGCTCTGATCGCCGAATATGAATCACTTGCCCTGCGCATATTTGGGGTGTCCCCGATCAATCTGGAGATCATGCATCGGATGCGCAGGCTCTTTCTGGAAGCGGAAATTCGGGAGAAGGCGATGCGCGGGAAATCCAGCCCCTATCGCCTTGACCACCCGGAAGAATTGGGGTCGAAAGGCGCAAATGCGGTCACCCCCTATATGCTTTGCCTGGAGCGGCTCGGAAAGGCGCACCTGATCGACGATTACTGGCAGATCTTTCTCCTCTTCGGTGCTGCGATCCAGTTGATTGACGACTGGCAGGACCTGGAATCCGATTTGGCTGCCGGGCATTATTCGTATGTGACCCTGGGTTTTGACAAACTCACCAGGTTGACAGATCACAAGAAGACCGCTGCGACCTTACGGGCAGACAGCGCGCGCGTGCGCGAAACCTACCAGTGCGGCAAAGACATGATCGCACAATCGCGCGCAATTCTTGCGCGCCTGAATGAAAAGCTGTTGGGTCGGCTCGTCGATATCACGGAGTTGCGCCTGGACACCTACTTCCGCAAGGAACTGAAAGTGGTCCCATAAGCGATCCATCGTACCCCACAGATACGATTACTCCGTCGCTTGCGGCTGTGAATGACCGGTGCGCTGCACACGCCTGCGCAGGATGTGGAAGGCGTGCTTCTGTTCACGCCGTTCCTCGCGCCGCGCCTCCATCTCTTCTTCATGCGTATGCTTGGCGGGTCGGTGGTGTTCTGCCCTGGGTCTATCTTTGCGCGCCATGAGATTGCTCCTTCTGGCGAAGTTCAAAAGAGGGTCAATAGTTCGAGCGCGTATTACAAAGCGTATTATACAGCGGAATCACCGAGTGGGGATGGCGAGATTCTTCCAACAAAAAAGCGCCCATTCTGCGGCGCTTTTCAATTCGTCTTCTGAGCGGGCAAGGGGACTCGAACCCCTGACATCGTGCTTGGGAAGCAAGCGTTCTACCACTGAACTATGCCCGCGCTTATGCGTCATGATACGCGGGAGGCTCGGCGTTGTCAAGCCGATGAGCAGGCGTCGGGTAAGCGCCCGCGCCGCAATTTGACACGACTCTTCGTTCGGCATTATACTCACCTCGCATTTATTACCTATACACATTGAGCGGCAGCTCCAGCCCATTTTGGGAGGAACGCTATGCAGGGCAGCGACAGCTTCCGGTTGGTCGTCCGCCGGGGACCGCAGCCGAATCAGGTCTACGATTTGAACAAGGATATCGTAACCCTCGGTCGTGACATCACCAACGATATCGTCATCAATGACCCCGAATGCAGCCGGCATCATCTGCGTATCACCCGGGGGGCAGGCGGCTTCACGCTCGAAGACCTCGGTTCGACCAATGGCACGTTTGTCAACGGGCAGCGGCTGACGGGCGCGCGCCCGCTCCGCCCCGGCGATATGGTCGGCTTGGGTGAAACGGTCACGCTTGCCTATGAAATGTCGGCGGGCGCAGGTGCCCCGGCGTCCGACGCGCCCGGCATGACCGCGCCGAGTGCCGCCAGCCAGGCGCGCCCGATGTCACCGCCCCCCTATGCTCCCCCCTCCTACGCGCCGCAGTCGCCGCCTCCCCCGTCATATGGCGGCTACAGCCCCGCGCCGGGGCAGCCTGCCTACAACGCGCCGCAGCCTGCGGTGCAGCCGCCCGCAGCGGGCTATGACTATGACCCTTATGCCGTGCGCGAAGAAGAACCGCGCAACACCACCCGCCTGGTGCTGATCGGCTGCGGGGTCGCGTCGCTGCTCTGCTGCTGCGGCACCATCGGCGGCGCGTTCCTGATCGACCAGTTGTGCCTGTGGGACCGCATCCCGCTGATGTGGGATGTCCTGCGCGCGCTCGGCTACTCCGTCAATTGCCCGGTTTAACATACGTGCGAGGTGCGGAGTGCGAGGTGCGAACAAGCATTTTCGCACTGCGCACTCCGCACCTCGCACCGCTAGTCGTCCGTTGCATCCCCAAAAACAGAGGATAATCCGATGCCCAAGAGCTACAACGCCCCGCCGCCCATGCAGATCGACGCTGCGAAAAACTATGTCGCGCGCTTTTCGACCAGCAAGGGCGACTTCGAAATCCAATTGTTCGCCAAAGAGGCACCCATCACCGTCAACAACTTCGTCTTCCTGGCGAAGGATGGTTTCTACAATGGGTTGAACTTCCACCGCGTCATCCCCGATTTCATGATTCAGGGGGGATGCCCGGAAGGCAGCGGTCGCGGGGGTCCCGGCTACAAGTGGGCGGATGAGCCGTCGGCGCTCAAGCTGCGCCACAGCGGACCCGGCATCCTCAGCATGGCGAACGCCGGTCCCAACACCAATGGCTCGCAGTTCTTCGTCACCCACGTCCAGACCGCCTGGCTGGATGGCAAACATGCTGTCTTCGGCAAGGTCATGGGGGATGGTCAGAAGGTGGTCGATGCCATCGCTCAGGGTGACAAGCTCAACAGCGTGACGATTATCGAATCCTGATTACGTGCGCAGTGCGCAGTGCGTGGTGCGAAAAAACAGGAGCGCGCATGTTCGCACCGCGCACTGCGCACTGCGCACTAACTCCTCGTCACTCGTTACTCATCACTATCCGCACCGCATACCCCGCCATGCCCTCCAACCCGATCCAGAATGGGCGCACAAGCTCATAACTGCACCCGCCTTCGATGACCAGGCGCAGCGTCAGCGTAAACGCACGCGCAGCGTCATCGCGTTCGTAGCGCACGATCTCGTGCCACGCCCGGCAGCCGACGCCCGCGCTCCATAACCCCACCAGCATCCGCCCGGACGAAAAATCGAACGGCACGCGCGCCACAGGGCGGCGGCACAGGCGGCTCTCATCCACAAGGTCGTAAAAGCGAATGTGATCTTCCGCTGTGCGCAGGATAAAAAGCTGCTCGGATGCGTCCAGTGCCGCCTCGAAGCAGACGCCGCCCATGACAGCCTGTTCGTCCGTCCAGGGGTAGGCAGGCGTGGGCGTTACGACCGGCAGAGCGAGCACAGGCGTGGCGACATCTGGCGGCGGCGGCAGCGAAGTAGGCGACTGCGGCGCACAGGCGGCAACGACCAGCATCACGAGGGTGGCGCAAAGGTGAACTGAGAAGCGCGAAGTAAGAAGCCCGGAGAACGAGGAAAGAGGTCTGTGTCGGTTCGCAGCGCGCACCCCGCACTCCGCACCCGGCAATGCACTGTGCAGCAGAGTCTTGATGATGTTCGCAATACGACCAAAGTACGCCATAACAAAACTGAAAGAAAGCCTTAAGGCGACAATACGTTAATTCGCAGGCGTCCAGAAAGCATGATACCATGAGTTCAAGTCGGGTCAGGCATTCGGGCTGTCACTACCTTTTTAGGTCATACATGCGTATCCTCGTCATCTCTGATATTCACGCCAATCTCACCGCTTTCGAAACCGTCCTCGACGATGCTAAAGGAAGCTGGGAATACGTCTGGTGCCTGGGCGATGTGGTCGGATACGGACCCGACCCCAACGAGTGCGTCGAGCTGCTCAAGACGCTGCCGCATCTGTGCCTGGCAGGCAACCACGATTGGGCGGCACTCGGTCGCCTCGACATCCGCACGTTCAACCCTGACGCACGCCGCGCCGTCAACTGGACGCGCGAGATGCTGACCCCGGAAAACACTGCCTATCTTGAGGCGCTGCCGACGACCTTCGTCATCGGGCAGTACACGCTGGCGCATGGCAGCCCGCGTGAACCCGTCTGGGAGTACATTCTGGAGCCGATTGTCGCGTCGCTCAACTTCTCCCATTTCGAAACGCCCTACTGCCTCGTCGGGCACACGCATCAGCCGGTCATCTACGAGCTGCTCAACGACCAGGGCGATACCGACATGGTCGCCCCGGCGTACAACACCATGCGCCAGCTTAATGGTCGCCGCGTCATCATCAACCCCGGCAGCATCGGGCAGCCGCGCGATCAGAACCCGGACGCCGCCTACGCCATCCTCGATGTCGAGCGCAACACCTGGGAACACCGCCGCATCCCCTACGATGTGGCATCCGTGCAGAAGCGCATGGCGAAGGCAGACCTGCCCGAACGCCTGATCGCGCGCCTCGCGCACGGTTGGTAGCCAGGGCTATCGCTCCCGTATCAGCCAGCCCAGCACCACGCCCAACGCGACCTGGTAGAAAAGCGCGCCGCTCGCGCCGAAGATCACAAAGCCGATCTCCATATTCTGCCCAATGACCTGCGCGGTGATGAACCAGGCGAGCGGGTGCAGCAGCGTCTGCGCAAGCACCCACAGCCATGCCCTGCGCGTATGCTGGCGCAGCACCAGCCACTGCGCGATGCCAAGCGCCAAGCCCGCGAACGGCGCGCGCAGCAGCGGCGTGTTCAGGCTGGTATCCGAGCCGAACAACAGCACGCCCACGCCGACGCCAACCGCCAGCCCGATGCTGGTCGCCGCGATCCAGGTCAGGCGAATGGGCAGCAGTCGCCCCAGCGCCAGATACTGCGCGATGCCGATCAGCGCGCCCGCCAGCGCGCCGCCCAGGATGCCTTCGATAGGCGTATCAAGACGACCGATGACGGCGGTGGCGAGTGCCCCACCCGGGGGGTAACCGAGGAATGCGGCAGCCCAGGCGAGCCACCAGAAGCGGTGTGGAGTGTGGGTCATTGTGTTCATGAGATTATGTCCTTGGGTGAAATGGGTTTGTCGTGTAGGGACGAGGCATGTATCGTCCGTCTGGAAGTCCCTCTCCACGCAGCTTGCGGAGTGGGGAGGGATTTAGGGAGGGGTAAGCCAGGCTGACCTACGCGAACAGGAAGGTGATCCCGACCAGGATGAGCCAGAGCGACCAGACGAGGTAGCTGATGGCGTTGATCATTCCGGCGGGCTTCCAGCCAGCAGGTTCGAGCAAGCCGACCAGGATGCCGACGCCGGACGCGATGCCGAGCAGCGACAGCACGGGGGTGAACAACGCCGAGCCGAACATCATCGCGGCGAGGACGAATGTCCAGGACGCCGTGAACAGGTAGCCGAGGTGCTCGCCTATCGCAACGCCTGCGTACTGATGGAAGGCGCTGAACGCCACCCGCACCGCATCGCGCGTCGCCTGCGACGACGCCGGATCGCCGTAGGTCGCGGCAAACGACGGCACGACGAAGCTCCAGCGGAACAGACCGAGCGCCTGCACCAACCCGCTCAACGTGCCCAGAATCGCCGATGTGATAGCAAGCGCTGGCTGCGTGTCGAGGAAGACGAAGAAGACCAGGATCGCCATCGGGATAGCCAGCAGCGCAGTCACGGCGAACAGGTACCAGAGCGAAACCAGCCGCGCGCCGCCCGCCGTGAAGCGCTGGAGGATTTCATCCGTTGGCTTGCGGAGGATGTCCGGGTATTCAAACGAACGAGCGAGCGCGAAGAAGACGACGTTGAACAGCAGTGGGACGACGATCAGAGCGAGACCGGTGAAATCGAGCGTGGTCATGAGTTTCTCCTTGCGCCGGAGCGCATTGAACAGAGCAGGGTCGCAAGATGCGATCCGCTGAGAAAAGAACGAGAGCGAGATAGAAATCGGTGGGTGCGGGGTTCACCCGTTGAGATATGGCTTAAGCGCGTAGAGCATGAGATCGACACCGCGCTGCATTCCATCATCATCGACCGTTTGCCCGCTGACTTCCAGCGACGACACCCAGAACTCGCTGATGAGCCAGCACAGGTTAGCGAGCTGGGCGACTTCGTCGGGTGCCGCGAGCGGTTTGAGTACCCCGCTCATCTCCAGCGCGCCGACGATCTCGCGGAAGCCATCCAGTCCACGCGCCCGCACGGCGATGAAGCGGTCGTGCAGCGCGCTGTCGCTGCGCAGCAGGGCGACCAGCTCGCGGTGGATGAAAGCGTATTGGTGAACAATGCGGAAGTTTTCGCGCACCAGCCGCTCGACATCCGCCAGCGTCGGCATCTGGTCGGTAGGTAGGTCGAACCCCACGGCCCATGCTGCGAACAGCCTCTCGAAGAGCGCGCCGATGATCTCTTCCTTGTTCTTGTAGTGGTAGTACAGGTTGCCGGGGCTGATACCCGCCGCGTCGGCGATGTGATTGGTCGAGACGGCGGCGGTACCCTGCTGGTTGAAGAGTGTCAGCGCTGTGTCGAGTATCCTGTCCTTGGTCTTCATCGCCTTCTCCGTAGAGCAATTACTCTAAGTTGTGGTTACTTTAGAGCAATTACTCTAAGTTGTCAAGGGGGCAATTTCTGGCATTGATTCAGCCGCCGGCGAAGCGGTTCTCCCAAAAACCGAATGCACCCTACAAAGGCGTCCGATTTGCTAATTTGCCAATTTGCTATCAAGCTATACTGCTAATCGTCTAATCGACTCATCAACCTCGTTATGCCCACTTTCACTCCCGCTCAGGAACGTGCCATATACGCCCTTGACCGCAACCTGGTGGTCGTCGCAGGCGCAGGCTCCGGCAAGACGCGCGTGCTGGTCGAACGCTACCTCAGGCTGCTCGATACCCACCCCGAGTGGGAACTCAACCAAATCGTCGCGATCACCTTTACGCAGAAGGCGGCGCAGGAAATGCGCGACCGCGTGCGCGGCGCGATCCTGGCGCGTCTCGAAGCGGCGCAGGCGGAGCGCGACGGTGCGCGGGCAGCGATTTGGTCGCGTCGCCTGAGCGCGATGGACAGCGCCCGCATCGACACCATCCACGCGCTTTGCACGGCGATCCTTCGCCAGAACGCAGCCGAAGCCGGTATCGACCCAACGTTCGAGGTGCTGGACGAAATCGGCGCGCAAATCCTCCTGGAAACGGTCATGGACGACCTGCTGACCGCGCTGGCGGTCGATGGCGATCCGGCGACCGAGGTCTTCACGCAGTACAACACCCGCGACGTGCGTGCCACCCTGCGCGCTTTCGTCGCGGAAGCCGCCGAAGCCCCGCTCGACAACCTGATGGCGCGCTGGCGGGCGCTCTGGGAAAGCGACGCGACCCAGATGCTCGGTCGCCTGATGAGCAATTCGGCTTTTCGCGCGGCGGCTGCCTGGGCGGATGGCGGGCTGCCCCAAGGCGATGACCGCATCCTCGACGTGTGGAAGATCTGCGTCATGCACCTCGACACGCTGCTGAAGACCCACGATTGGGCGGTACAGCTCGCGGCGGTGCGCCATCTCCAGGAGTCGATCAAGCTGACGGGCGGAAGCGCGAAAGTCTGGGGCGGCAAAGAAATCTTTGACGAAGCGAAAGCCGCGCTGAAGATGCTGCGCGAGCACGCCAAAGACACGCTCGACCTGATCGGCGAGCCGCCCGACGAATGGGACGAGCGCGCCGCACGCCTGCTGCCCCATTGGGCAACACTGCTGCGCCTGATGCGCACCGCCTACAGCGAGGCAAAGCGCGAACGCGGCGCGCTCGATTTCGACGACCTGGAGGCGATGGCGCGCCGCCTGCTGCGCGATAGACCGGACGTGCGCCGCCGCTACCAGGGCGCGGAGTTCCGCCATCTGCTCGTGGACGAGTTCCAGGACACCAACGATTCGCAGTGGGACATCGTCCGCCTGCTCGCCCCGCCTGATGCACAGGGTGGGCTATTCCTGGTCGGCGACCCTAAGCAGAGCATCTACTCCTTCCGGCGCGCCGATGTGCGCGTCTTCAATCAGGCGCATGATGCGCTCTTGCAGCTCGGCGGCGAAGCGGTCGCCCTGGCGCGTTCATTCCGCACACACGCGCCGCTGGTGAACTGCTTCAACGCCTTCTTCAGCCGCGTGCTCACGCGCGACCCTGCCAGCATCGCCGCCGATTACCAGATCGAGCTGGGCGAGCCGATGGATGCCGCGCGCGCCGACGCCCCGGCAGAAACGCCGTTTGTAGAACTGCTGCTCATCGACCGCAGCGACTACGACGGCGACGACGGCATGGAAGCCGCCCGCCGCGCCGAAGCCGCCGCCATCGCCGCGCGCATTCACGCGCTGGTTGAAGCGAAAACCCCAATCTACGACCGCGAATTGAACACGACTCGCCCGCTCGATTACGGCGACTGTGCGCTGCTCTTCCGTGCCATGAGCGAAGCGGGATTGTACGAGGAGGTCTTCAAGAGCGCCGGGCTGCCGTTCGTCACCATTGCGGGCAAGGGCTACTACGACCGCCAGGAAGTCTGGGACATGCTCAACCTCCTGCGCGCGATCTATCACCCTGGCGATGCACTGGCGCTCGCCGCCGCGCTGCGGTCGCCCCTCTTCGCCCTCAGCGATGACGCGCTCTACGCCCTGCGCGCGCGCCGCAGCGACGACGGAACGATCCCACCGCTATGGGACGCGCTGGCGGATTCGACAGGCGTGCCCGACGACGAAACCGCCATACTCGCCTTCGCAAGCGAGACGCTGACGCGGCTGCGCACGCTCGCCGGGCGTGTGACCATCGCCGAATTGCTGGATGAAGCGCTCGACGCCACGGGTTATCTCGCCGTGCTGACCGGACTGCCTGACGGCGCGCGGCGGCGTGGCAATGTCGAAAAGCTGGTCGAGATGGCACGCACGGGCGGCAAGCTGACGCTCGGCGAGTTTTCGCAGCATCTGGTCGATCTCAGCGCGATGGAAGCACGCGAAGGCGAAGTCTCGCTCGATGCCAGCGGCGCGGTCACCCTGATGACCATCCACAAGAGCAAAGGGCTGGAATTCCCGGTCGTCTTCCTGGTGGATTGCCAGCGCGAGGCGACCGGCTTCGGACGACTGCTCATCCACGACGCCGACTTGGGGCTTGCCTGCAAGGTCTATGACCCCGCCAAAGACACGAACGTCACGCCCTTCGCACATCGCCGCGCAGAACGCCTGCGCGCCGCCCGCGAGGATGCCGAAAGCCGCCGCCTGCTCTATGTCGCCGCCACCCGCGCGCAGGATCGGCTGATCTTCACAGGCAGCGCGGCGCGAAAAGACGGCATTTGGAAGACGACTGGCTGGCTGGCGCAGGTGCTCGACGCCTTTGACCTGCGAGAAGGCGCGGCGGGCACCCATCCCCGCGAGTGGGGAGAGGTCGTCCTGAGCGTCATCCCGGCGGACAGCGCGCCGGAACGCGGTGGCGCTCCACGCGCGCCAGAATGGCAGCCACCGGACGCGGAACCCGTCATGCCGCCGCTCCTCGCCTCCGTGCGTGTGGCGCGCGATGCCTCCGCGCGGACGCTCTCCGCCTCCCAGATCGCGCAGTTGGGCGGGTACGCCGCCGAAACAGCGCCGGAAAGGCGCGGCATCTACCGTGTGCGCCTGCTCCACAGCCTGCTGCGTGATGCCCCCGACCACATCGAGCGCGTCAGCAGCCATGACGCTCAGCAAATCCCGCCGCGCAAGATCGGTGAGATCGTCCACCGTGCGCTGCGCTGGTGGCAGTTCCCGTCTGAGAAGGACGACCTGCGCGAACTGCTGCGCGCCTACGCGTGGGAAGAGGGCATCGTCGATCCGGAGCAAATCAACATTGCCATCAACGAAGCGCGCAACCTGCTGCGTACCTTCGTCGGCACGCCGCTCTGGAACATGATCGACTCGGCGCGGCGCAAGGGCAGGCATTATCCGGAGCTGCCGCTGATCTACGCGACCGACAAGCGCACCATCCAGGGCAAACTGGATGCGCTGGTCGTGCGCGCCGATGGGACACACGCCGTCATCGATTACAAGAGCAGCACCTTTCGCGGCGGGCACGACCAGCATGTCGCCGCCGAGCACGCCCGTCGCTATCATCTTCAGGTCGGCGTCTACGCGGCGGCAGTGCAGCGGCTGACCGGGATGACGCCGGAGATCTATATCCACTACATTCGTTATAATCAGACCATCCCTGTCCCCACCGACATCTGGCAGGGCGCGCTGGCAGGTCTGGAGTCGGTCATTGGTGATGTGTTGGGGCAAGATTGATGATTAGATTCTTTTTGGGACCGCTGCCCGAATGGGCGGAAGAAACGCACCCCCTGCTGCGCTACGAACTACGTGCGCGCGGCAAGCGCCGCCGCGCCCTCACCTGGCTCGGCGTTCTGGTCGGCATCGCGCTGCTGGTGGGTATCGGCTTCCTGACCGGGACGCAGTTCCTGCTCGAACCGCTCTCGCCCAACATCACCGAATCGGCGAACCGCCTGCTCTACGCGCCCGCGCTGATCCTCCAGATCATCGTCATCCTCGCCACCTACAGCCTGACATCAGGCGCGATTGGCGAAGCCGTGCGCCGCCAGCAGTGGGATTCGCTGCGGGCGACGGCGGGCGGGGCAGAGCTGGCGCTGCGCACGCGCTGGGCAGCCGTCTTCTACCGCCTGCGTCCGCTGCTCATCGCCATCACGCTGATCCGCCTCGTGCTGGTGGCGGGCATTCTTTGGGATTTGACGGCGTTCCAGGGCGAGTATCTCGACCTGTTGATCAGCGGCATCGTTCCACAGCTCTCGATCCCGATCACCCCCGATCTCGACCTGGGGCTGGCGGTGGCGATCCTGCTGCTGGCGTTCATGCTCACCGCTGGGCTGCTCCTGCCGTTCACAGGCGTCGCGCTCGACGCGGCGCTGGGGCTGCTCATCTCGATCTACGTGCGTCAGCGCACCTACAGCGCGCTCGTCCAGGTGGTGCTGATCCTGCTGCGCTTCGGGACGATGGCGCTGCTCGGCTTCGGCTACCTGCGCTTCATGGAGGGTGCGCTGCCCATGCCGGATGCCTCCGCATTCGCGCTGATGTTCGGCTTTGGCGCGTGGGCGGATTGGGGGCTGCGCTTCCTGCATCTGAGCGTGTTTGGCGAAATCTGGGCGATTGTGCCTTACGGGGTCTTCCTCGGCTTGGCGCTGCTCGCCGCCGCGCTCATCCAGGCACTGCTGGCGAAGCTGCTGCTCGGCTGGGCGATCCGCCGCGCGCAGCAGCGGGGGTAGAGATCAAGAATAAGTCCGCCCTGGCGCAGCCCAAACATCAGCCCTAACCCCCCACCCGCAGCCCGTCCAGCAGCCGCCGCAGCGCAGCTTCCGCGTCGCGCAGGGCATCCTGTGGCTGCTTCGCCTGGGCGATCCACAGCGCCGCCTCGTTCATCGCGCCAGACAGCAGGTGCACCAGCGCATCCAACGGCAGGGCGACCGTCTGCCCACTTTCAATCAGTTCGGCGAGCGCGCTGCGCAGCGATGCCATGCTGTACTGCGCGTCGAGTTCGCGCCAATGCGACCAGCCCAGCGCCGACGGCGCATCGACCAGCATGATCTGCTGCACCTGCGGGTCGAGGCTCGCCTGCAAGAACGCCGCGCATCCCGCCATCAGGCTCTCCCAGGCGTCCGGATTGCGCTCCGCCGCCGTTAGCACACGCCGCCCGACATCCTCCTGCACGGCGTTGACAACCGCCTTGAACAGACCCTCTTTGCTGCCAAAGTGATGATAGAGCGCGCCGCGCGTCACGCCTGCCTGCTGGACGATCTCCTCCATCGCCGCGCCCGCGTAACCATCTCGCGTAAAGATTTCGCGGGCGATCTCGATCAGTCGGGCGGTGGTCATTTCGCGCTGTGCTGCCTTCGTGCGCGTGGGCTTGTGATCCGTCATAGGATGCTTCCTCGCTTATCCAATGCTCATGTCTCGCCACTTGACATACATACTGTATGTATCTATCATAGTCATACATACAGACTGTACGTATCCCATAAAGAATAGCAAATGGAGAGACAGCCATGCAAGTCAACAGCTTCTATCCCGTTCTGATGACCGACCGCGTGAGCATCAGCCGCGACTTCTACGTGCAGCACTTCGGCTTCCAGGTTACGTTTGACGCAGACTGGTATGTCAGCCTCAAGTCGGCGGATGGGCGGTTTGAGCTGGCGCTGCTCCAGCATGACCATGAGACGGTGGTCGAAGGCTATCGTAAGCCTGTGCAGGGGCTGCTGCTCAATTTCGAGGTCGATAATGTCGATGCGGAATATGCCCGCTTGATCCAGGGGGCAGGACTGCCGCTCAAGCGAGAGCTGCTGACCGAGGACTTTGGGCAACGTCACTTCGCGACGGTCGATCCCAACGGCGTGCTGATCGACGTGATCCAGGTGATCCCGCCGTCGGGAGAATACGTGGCGCAGTATAAATAAGCGTGACTATTCGACGGTTATGCCTGAGGATAGCGCTGCGGTGAGTTGGCTTGTGATGTCGCTGTCACGTCCGTCAGCATCTGCCGCGCCTCGTCGAGGCTGTCGGCAAATTGATAAGTCAATCGCAGATGGGGAAACAAGCGCGATCCCTGGTCTGCGAGCATGGCGAGCATCGGCTGCTGCTTAAGCCCAACAAGAATGGTGAGTCCTTCGTTCGCTGTTCTGCCTTCGGTCGCACGCACCACCCGTGCGGCGACGCCCAACGGAGGCGCGGCGCTGCGTACCAGATCGATGATGTAATAAACGGGGTGACCTTCCTGCACAACCATCTCGCGTGCCTGGGCAGCCGCTGCATCGTATTCTGCCAGCATCCACTTGCCCACATAGGTGTGGAGAAGGATGGTATGAGCCTCGTTATCCCACTCGATCGTAATCGGCATAAGACATCGCCGTTGCTGAAATCGGATGTAACTTCAGTATCACACGGCTCTTCCATAGAAGAGCATAAAGCAATCTCCAAAACACCTTCCCCCAAGAATTAACAGGGACGCACTTTATGCGTCCCTGCATCGACTTCCTGCGCTCTAGCGCACAGGCACCTCTGGCTCGTCGAGCGCTTCGTCAATCTTGCGCCGCAGCTCCGGCGAAACATCCGCCTCGTTCTTGCGCTTGGGCAGCGGCGCATAGTCGCCATCGCTCCGCTGGTTGCTCCGGCGGTTGAGGAGCAGGAACGCGCCCACGCCGATCAGGACGAGCGGCAGACCGATGTTGAGCAGTTGGTCATTCTCGTTGAAGATCATCAGCTCGAAGAACGCGCCGAAGACCAGGAAACCAATCAAGCCGCCCATGATCATGTTGCGCCCGGTGGCGATGTTGTGCGGCTGGTTGCGGCGGTAGCCTTCGTAACTGAGGGCGATACCGACGAACAGTGGGTAAAGCGTCCAGACGTATGCCCAGCTCTCCCAGTTGCCCGTCATGTTCTGGTAGAACAGGATTGCCCCCGTTCCGGTCACAATCGTGCCCGGAAAGATCAAGCCGACGGCGTTCTTATCGCCCGTGATAGCGAAGAAGAGGAACGCCAGACCTGGAACCAGCACAAAGAGGGGCCAGCCGATATTCCAGAAGTTGAAGCTGAAGTTGAAGAAGTTCCCCGCCAGGAAAACCCCGCCGATGACGATCAGCAGCAGCGCGCCTATTTTGCGTCCCGCCTGATTGCCCTGTGTCCCTTGCATACTCATGTGCTTACTCCCCATCGCCTGTGTTGTTACATTCACCTTTTTATACGCAGGCGTGCAGAGTGAGGTTGCAGCCAACAGCATGATCGGCATGGAAGCATAGCGGTTGGGCTGCAATGCCACGTTCCCTGCCGACTGCCAAGCCCCGGCACGAAGCTTAAATCTGACTTAAATCCTCGGCTTCGGCAGTAGAATGAGGAGTGAACTTAAGGCGTACTCGATGACACATATTCTCTTGATCGATGATGAACGCAAACTGACCGACCCGCTGCGCTCTTCGTTTGAGCGGGCAGGCTATCAGGTCACGGTTGCTGGTGACGGGCATGCCGGGCTAAGTCTTGCCCTGGTTGAGAAGCCGGATGTTATTGTGCTGGATGTGATGATGCCTGGGCTGAACGGTTGGCAGGTCTGTCAGGCAATACGAACACATATGGCAACACCGATCATCATGCTAACTGCACTAGATGACAGCACAGACCGCATCAAGGGGCTGGAACTCGGCGCAGATGACTATCTGGTCAAGCCCTTCGGCTACCAGGAGCTGGAGGCGCATGTGCGTGCAATGCTGCGCCGTGTGCGACTTGACCAAGGAGACCAGATTCCCCAATCGATCAGCGTAGGGGACATCACGCTCAACCTTGAGGCGCACACGCTCACGCGCGGCGGGCAGCAGTTGAGCATGAGACAGAAAGAGTACGAAATCCTGACCTTACTGATGACCAACCTGGGAAAAGTCGTCACACGAGAACGCTTGTTTGATGAGGTTTGGGGAACGGATTGGCTAGGCGACACGCGGACTCTGGATGTCCATATGAGCTGGTTGCGTGCGAAGTTGGAGCCTGACCCGGCAAACCCAACCTATCTCCAAACGATCCGAGGTGTTGGCTACCGTTTTCACGACCCCGATCGGAGTTAGTCCACCATGATCAACCGCTTGTCCATCCGCTGGCGAATTCTCATCATCTTCATCCTGATCGCATGTGTTGGAGGGCTGGTGCAGTTCGTGATTGCCGGGCGGCAGCTAGAAGCGACAACCTTGGAGTTCTACAAACACCATCTTGAAACCGATGCCTTACTGGTCGCCACGACCTTCGCCGAACCCTTGGGGCATTTCCTCGAAGGCGAAGGCGAAGAGGGTGTCGGACGTATGATTTCTACGTTTCAGCAGGAGGTCGGGCACGATTATCTGATTGTGGACAGCAGCTACCGTGTGGTCGCCGCCACAACCAACACGGACTATGTCCCAGGAGCGCGCGCAGCATTAACGCCGGAGTTAAGTATGGCACTTTCACAGCGGATTGGCTCCGATATTCGACCCAACCACGCCGGAGACGACACCTTGCATTTAGCAGTGTCTGTCCAGTACGAGGGAGATCCGCTGGGATTTGTGGTACTTTCGGAGCCGATGCAGCCCGCCTATGCCGAGATCAATCGCCGTTATGCCGAGCTTGCATCTGCAACTATCCCCGTGCTGGCGCTGGTGATCGCTGCATCGATGTGGGTCTATGGCACAATTTCGCAGCCCATGCGGCACCTGCGCAATTCTGCTTTGCAAATGGCAAAGGGCATGTTCGATACGCGTATCCGTGTTCAATCGCAAGATGAACTCGGACAGCTTGCCCAAGCGTTCAATTACATGGCGGGGCAAATCGAGGCGCTGATGAAAACGCAGCGCAGTTTTGTGAGCAACGCTGCCCATGAGCTGCGTACGCCTCTGATGACGCTCAAGCTGCGTGCCGAGGCGCTCGCAGATGTCACGCTGCCCGCCGCAGAACGCGTCACTTACCTTTCCGAGATACGGCAAGAGATCGACCATATGGCGGAATTGGTGTCGTCGCTGCTGATTCTGGCACGCATTGACGAAGGACGACAGCCGCAGATCAGTGTCAACGGGGACATGGTGTCTTCACTCCATGACATCGCCCGCCATTGGCGTATCGAAGCTGAGGCGAAGGGGCTGACCTTCAACGCGCAGTTCGACCCAAAACTGCCACCCGAGCTGCCGGTATCTCCAAACGACCTGCGCCTGATGCTTGATAATCTTCTGTCAAATGCCGTCAAGTATACGACGCAGGGCAGCGTCGACATGCGCATCGCCTCCGCGAAGGATACCGTTCTGTTTGAAGTGCAGGATACCGGGATCGGGTTTTCCCCTGAGATGGCAGCCAATCTGTTTGAGCGCTTCTTCCGTGCAGAAGAAGTACGAGGCAGATTTATCGGGAATGGTCTGGGATTGTCCATCGTGAAAGCCATCCTCGACTTCTACGGCGGTCGGATTACAGGGGAGAGCAAAGGTATTGGCAAGGGCGCGCTCTTCAAGATCGTCATCGACTTGCAGCAGGCAAGCATCGCGCATCGCCCGGTGACCCCATAGCGTTGCCAGGCTCACCCTGCTGCAATCCAAACGGCATCATCCGGCGGCGATGGCTTCGTGCGTCCTGCTCTTATCCCTGCTCTGCGCCTTCCACACGCGCAAGCCCAGCAGCAGCGTGACCCCAAACAAGCCGCCACCCAGAAGCAGCCGTAAGCCAATGTGCGTGCCTTCTGTGCCCGCAAACAGACCATGCAGCGAGACGAGTGTGAAAGCGACGTAGCTGACATAATGCAGGGTCTTCCAGGCTCGATGTCCCATCCACGCCCTGAAGGGAAAACTAAGCGTTACCGCGACAATGCCCCAGAACGCCAGCGTTCCCAAGCCGACTGCTTCAGGGCGATAGGGACCTGTGAAGGGCAGAAAGAGATCCCCCAACGTGTAGGTGAAGTAATCATCGAACAACAGCAGCAGCGCATGAATCAGGGAGATCACAAGCGCAAGCCATGAAATCGTGCTGTGGAGAGTCATCGACACGGGTCCAGGCGACCAGTTCTTGACGAACTGCGCACTGATAATCAGCCCCCAGATCGTCGAACCCAGCAGCAGGACATAAGCGACGATGCCGGACGAGCGCACCATATGCCAGGCGACTTTGGTGTCTGCCGCAAGCGAAACGCTGAAAGTGCCGCTCAGGAACATCCATAACGCGGAGACAGCGATGACGATAAAGCTGGCGGTCAATACCAGCAAGTCCTTTCGAGATGAAGTCTTCTTGTTCATGGCAATCTCCTATCGTCAGGAATATCCGTTCAATTTCGGGGCAGGCATAGATAAGGGTGGGGTTCTAACCGAGAAGCTCACCCCTGATCCCGGCGTCGGAGGTGAGACAGGTTGTGTCAACAGTCGTGATTAGTCGTCATGTTCCCCTTCCTCTTCGCGCTCGCCGCTTTCGTGGTGTTCGCCAGCCTCCTCGTCGTCATGATAACCGCCGGGCTGTTCCGCCGACGTGATGATCAGCGGGAAAGGTTGGGCGTCCTGAAGCGGAATATTGAAAGTGGTGAGTGCATTACAGTCGCCCTGAAGCTGAACATTGCTGCGTGCAACCCACGCCGACCCACTTTCTGTGGACACGACGAGCCAGTTGTCTTCAGGGTTACGCCCCCCGATCGTGAACGCCTGATCGCGATAGCCGTATCCGAGGATGGTGTATCCGGTCCCCGGACCGCTGCGCAGATTCGCCGAGCTGACATTCAGGACACCCGTGCATGGGGCGGCACTATCCGAGGAAGTGGTCGTATCCGAGACGGTGTTCACCGGCGCTTCAGGTGCCTGCAAAATGCTGATTCCAGCATCACGCGCTGAAGCCAGGCGCACCCCTGCAATCACTTCGTTGAGCATATCGCTGCCCAGCACTGTGAATTGATAGGCACCCGGGTCCACGAGCAGGTTCAAGCCGTCCACACTCCTGCTGCCGGATTGTGCCATCAGCACACCTGAAGCATCGACCAGTTGTGTCGTCGCCGCCAGTCCTGGGAAAATTGCGGTCACAATGCCTGCCGAGTCGCCAGGAATGTTGAGATTCACTGTATCGCCAGGGTGAGTTGCATCCAACGAGAGCGAGACCTCCTGAGCGGGTGTGATCGAAAGACCAGGCACAAGGTCTGAGATGCCGAATTGTGACAGCTCCGGCAGCGAGGAGACGTGGACGAGCGCCTCGACGACGCCGGGCAGCCGTTCCACTGTCAACGTATGGGATCCGCTGTTGGGGGCAATGTTCAATTCAAGACCATGCAAGCGTGGATCAGCCGCTTCGAAGACCGTGTTTCCATTTGCATCCGTCAATCGGACTAATGCACCGCTGAAATCCAGCGCGATCGTACCGGTGGTGTCGGCTGGCAGCGAGATCACCACATCAATCGCCGGGGTGGCGCTATCCAAAACGATGACATCCGCCGCGTTTTGCGCCAGCGCAGGAACAACCAGCGCCAGGCTCGCCAAGGTGAGCACCAGCAGGACGATAGAGAAGCGTTTCATAGAACTATCCTTTCGGAAACGTGAGAGAGAAACTGAGGGGTGGCGAGCACAGCGCCATCGCGACAAACCAGGAGTGCAGCAGCATTCCACTGCGCCTGGATCCAGTACAATCCCTGCTGTCCGCCCGCGAGGAGAACGGCTTTTGTGTAAGCCTCCGCCGTCACAGCGTCGGGATGGTGAACGGTGACGGTCCAGACATCGCTTTCAGCCGACTGCCCGGTGGACGGATCGATGATGTGATGGTGAGAGACACCGTCACGGGATTCCCAGCGCCGAAAGTCGACACCGCTGGTCATGAGACTTGAGTCACGCAACCAGAACGTCGCCAGTGAGGACTCCCCATAGGGATCGGCAATGGCGACCTCCCAGCCAGGTAGACCCTCTGGAGCGCTCCGAGCGACCAGATCGCCGCCGAAGTTGACCAGGCACGCGCCAAAGACCGAAAGTTCATCCGCGATGAGCGCCGCCGTCCAGCCTTTGGCGATACCTCCCAGGTCGACTGCCGAACCGAAAGGGATGCGCGCTTCGCGGCTGGCACGATGCAGCTCGATCATGTGCCAATCCGCCGCCGGGTGGGCAGAAGTGATGATCGGTTCGTCGATGGTGGCGAAATCCCGGTCATAGCCCTGTGCCAACAGCGCTGGCATTACCAGAGGATTGAAGGCTCCGTTGGTCAGGCGTGCAGCGTGCTTCGCGGCGCTGATGTTGGCGTACAGCGTGTCGCTGACAACCACCCAGCTTCCCGCTTGCTCATTGAATTGCATGAGTTCGCTGGATGGGCGAAAGCGCGACAGGCGCGCTTCGATTGTTTCTACCCGCGCGGGTACTTCGCGCAACAGGGCGGCTCCATCCGTGTCCGTCTCCAACTGAACGGACACATCGCAGCCCATTGCTCGCCAGGCGAGGTAGTAAAGTGCGCTCATCGGCTTGACCGCCCCACCTGCATGACGGGTTGTTGAACAATGACCGGGTTGGGAACGCTGATCTGCGCAGGAACAGGAGGTGCCACAACCGCCGCCGCGCTCGCCTGTACGGTCGTGCTAGGGACGCTCACAGCAGGTGTAGTGCTTGTAGTGCTGGTTTGCTGACCGAAGTGACGCAGGATGACGATACTGGGCGGCGCACGTTGAATGATCAACTGCGGGGCGACATGTTGAACGGGGACAGAGGTTGCAGCCTCTGGCGAAGGACTGATCAGTGCTATCGCCGACGCGGTAGGTGCCGATGCAGGTGTAAGCGTCAAATCGAGCTGGCTTTGATCGAGCATCGCCAGATTCTGTGCACCGATGAAGGTCGCAATGGTCGCGCTGGTGACAAGAGCGCTTCTGACCAATAGTTTGCGTGAACGGTCGTTGTTTGCCATTGTGGGTGTCTTTGCTCCTTACCGACTCTGTCTTCACAATACGACAGCTCGGCATTCGGTGCTTAAACGCCCATTCAACTGCGCCTTAAATCTGACTTAAATCTGTCGTCTTCATGTTGAATGGCGCACAGCGATTGGCACGGGAAGCGTTTAGCGTTCGGCGTAAGGATGGCATACCGCTGGTTCTGACATCGGCGATAACATCAACACGATATGTAGTCATATCGAGAAGTGCATTGATGTCTGCGACGGAGGCGCGAAACTCCTCCAGCGTCCACGCTTTGTGGAACCTCTGCACAATCACAGTATGCGTTTCATCCAGCCAATCGACGTAAATGGGCATAAGGTTTGAGAAGATGCGCAATAAATCTTAAGAGTGAGTGAACTTGGACTATCGCGGAATATGATGTGAGATTGCGTTAGAAGCACATTTGCCCAGCGCCGCCCGCTGCCTTAGCACGCACATAAGAAGTGTGCTAGAGACACCGGCTGTATCTTGACCCGCAGCACCAGTTCTGCTATCTTAAGGACATGAATTAGCACTCGGAAGATTTGAGTGCTAAATTGTGTCTGAACAAGGCACAATCCGAATTTGTCCCTTGTAACTATTTTGAGGAGGCACTGCATGTCTGTTTCGATCCGTCCACTGGGCGACCGCGTGCTTGTCGAGCCGATGGAACAAGAAGAGACCATCGCGGGCGGTATGCTGGTTCTGCCGGAAACTGCCAAGGAAAAGCCGCAGCAGGGCAAGGTGCTGGCAGTCGGTGAAGGTCGTCGCGACGACAACGGCAAGCGTATCGACATGGATGTCAAGACGGGCGACACCGTCCTGTTCGCCAAGTACGCTGGCACAGAAGTGAAGCTCGACGGCAAGAAGCTCCTGATCATGAAGGAAGCCGATATCCTGGGCATTGTCAACGTCTAAGCACCCGCGCGACGAAGACAAGCACAGGATTTTTCTTTTATCACACCCACTAACCACATCACCTACTGTTGGAGGAACTTCCAATGCCTGCAAAGCAACTGCTTTTCCGTGAAGAAGCGCGCCGCAGCCTGCAGCGCGGCGTCGATAAGGTCGCCGAAGCTGTCGCCACGACGCTGGGACCCAAGGGTCGCAATGTCGCGCTCGATAAGAAATTCGGCGCGCCGACCGTCACCCATGATGGTGTGACCGTCGCCAAGGAAATCGAACTCGAAGACCCGTATGAAAACATGGGCGCGCAGCTTCTCAAGGAAGCCGCCACCAAGACCAACGACATCGCTGGCGACGGCACGACCACCGCGACCGTCCTCGCCCAGGCGATTGTCAACGAAGGTCTGCGCATCGTCACCGCTGGTGCGAACCCGATGCTCGTCAAGCGCGGCATCATGGCAGCGACCGAAATCGTCGCCAACAGCATCCGCAGCCAGGCAACCCCCATCAGCACCAAGGCGGAGATCGCCAGCGTCGCCAGCGTTTCGGCGCAGGATGACGAAATCGGCAACCTGATCGCCGAGGTCATGGACAAGGTTGGCAAGGACGGCGTCGTCACCGTCGAAGAGAGCAAGGGTCTGGAATTCGAGACCGAGTATGTCGAGGGTATGCAGTTTGATCGCGGCTACATCAGCCCCTACTTCATCACTGCGCCGGACTCGATGGAAGCGGTTATCGAAGAACCCTACATCCTGATCTACGAAAAGAAGATCAGCGCCGCGCAGGACATCGTCCCGCTGCTGGAAAAGCTCGTCCAGATCGGCAAGCGTGATGTCGTCCTCATCGCCGAAGATGTCGATGGCGAAGCGCTGGCAACCCTGGTGCTCAACAAGCTGCGCGGGATGCTCAACGTCCTCGCCATCAAGGCACCGGGCTTCGGCGACCGCCGCAAGGCAATGCTGCGCGATATCGCCATCCTGACGGGCGGCACGGTCATCAGCGAAGAGACCGGTCGCAAGCTGGAAACCGTCACGCTGCAAGACCTCGGTCGCGCCAAGAAGGTCGTCTCGACCAAGGATGACACCACGGTCGTCGATGGTTACGGCGAAGACAAGCTGATCAAGGGTCGCATCGACGAAATCCGCAAGGAAATCGACATGAGCACCAGCGACTATGATCGCGAAAAGCTCCAGGAACGCCTGGCGAAACTGAGCGGTGGCGTCGCCATCATCCGCGTCGGCGCGGCGACCGAGACCGAGCTGAAGGAAAAGAAGCACCGCGTGGAAGACGCTCTGAGCGCGACCCGCGCAGCCGTTGAAGAGGGCATCGTCCCTGGCGGCGGTGTGGCGCTGATGAACGCGGTGGACGCGCTCATCGGTTTCAAGATGCACGGCGACGACGAAAACACCGGCGTGCAGATTGTGCGCCGCGCCCTGGAAGTGCCGATGAAGAAGATCGCCGCCAACGCAGGCGTCGATGGCTCGGTCGTCATCCAGGAAGTCAAGCGTCTGCAGAAGGCGAAGAAGAATCACCGCATCGGCTTCAACGTCCTCACTGGCGAATACGGTGACATGATCGACGCAGGCATCCCCGACCCGGCGAAGGTGACACGCGGCGCAGTCGAAAATGCGGCGAGCATCGCCAGCATGATCCTGACGACCGAAGTGCTCATCACCGATGCGCCTGAGAAGGACAAGCCTGCCTCAGCGCCGCCCATGCCGGAATACTAAACCCGGCTAGAAAGTGCTGTAGGGGCGCAATGCCTTGCGCCCCACGCAATAAAAAAGCGGCGGATCATGTGATCCGCCGCTTTTTTGTGCCTGTTCGTCAGCGCGTTAGTTGCGCACCAACCTCACCTCATCGATCATGAAAATGGGACTGTTGGGCAAGGTCTCTGGCTGGAATGCAACCCCATATAGACTGCTCAACGCATAGGACCCCAGCGAGACGTTGAATACCTGCCAGCTATTCGTCAGCGTAATTGTCTGAACATGCGTCACCACTTCCGCCTGATTGTAGAACAGGATGCGCAGCGTGGAGGGGCTGTTGTTGTTGTTGCGTCGCGCTGCAAAAGTCAGCGTATTGTAGTTGCCGCTGATCTGCGAGGGTGAGCGGAGATAAAGTGCCGCCCATGCCTGTGTATACTGGACACGGATGTTGGTTGTACCCGCATAGTTGTTACTGTTGTTGGCAAAGTTGGGTGAACCGCTTGCCATCTGCCAGGACCAGTTCATCCATCCATTGCTGAGTGCTGTATCGCCGTAGATGATGTATGGCGGAGCGGTCGTCGCCGTCGGCGTCGAGGTCGGCGTCTCCGTCGGCGTCGAAGTCGGCACGGGCGTATTGGTCGGCACCGGCGTCAGCGTGTGCGTTGGCGTCGCCGTCGGACCGATCGTGGCGGTCGCGGTAATGGTTGGCGTAGCAGTCGTCGTAGCCGTAGCGGTCGTCGTCGCCGTTGCCGTCGCTGTCGCTGTCGCGGTTGGCGTGCTGGTGCTGGTCGGCGCAGTCGTCGCCGTGTTGGTCGGCGTATGCGCCGGGTTCGGCGTGTTGGTCGGTGTGTGCGCTGGGTTCGGCGTGTTGGTCGGCGTTGGTACCGATCCACCACCGCCACCACCGCCGCCGCCACCGTTATTCGTGTCGGAAACGCCATTGCCGCCGCCGCTGCCGCCGTGCCCAAGCTGCTCTGCCAGCGAGGGACACATGCCGCCTGGCTGGAGGTTGCACATCAGGTTGGCAAACGTACCGCGTGTGGACTGGGTCAGAAGATTCAGAATCAGAATAATGACGATGGCTATCGAAGAGATCAGGAGCGCATATTCAGTCACTCCTTGCCCCGCTTCATGTGGATGATGTTGCTGCTGTGGATGCATTCGACGTACTCCCGATTGAAGCAGATACTTGCGAGGGGCAATAAAAGATGAAGTGCCCCATCTCCAGCAAATGCTACGTTGCTCGCTCTATATAGCGTAAGCGACGAATGAGCAACTCAGGCGTAAGCCAATGGAAAATTTATGCTTTTCAGAAATATGCAAGGCATCAGGCGGCGCATCACTTCCCGCGCAGCCACAGCTCCAGCAGCAGCAGACGCAGGATGACTTCTTCGTGTTTGGCGCGCGCGCCTATTGACCGCCGCCACTAGGGGCGGGTGACGGGTTGGGACAGGCGTCCGGAGTCCGGTTGATTTCGGTCATCCACCAGACATCCGTATCACCTCCCAGTCCGAAATAAGTAGCGTAGGTTGTGCGTGCATCATCCACACGGCATAGTTGGTAGTAGGTTGCGCCAAGCCAATCAAAATAATTCAGGTTGTTAACAAGATCCGATGCAGCAGCTTCGAGGTGTGCGAGCGCATCCTCGTACTGGCGCAGATGATAATGGATGATCGCCAGTGTGAACATGTAGTTGGAGTTATCTGGCGAAAGTTCGAGCGCGCGCTGCGCATCCCGCAGGGCTTCTTCGTGCAACGAATCCCTGAGGTGGACATTGGCACGCAAATCATAGTATGTGGCATTTTCGACAAAGTCTGCTTCGATTGCGTTCAATGTCGTCAGCGCTTCCTCATAAACTCCCGCATAATAGTAGGCAAGAGCGAGATGAAGCGTCAAATCAGAATGGTCGGGCATTAATTCTGACGCTGCCTGGGCATCTACCAAAGCATTCGCGTGATTACCCACTTCGGTGTAGGCTTTGCTCCGGTAGTGCAGAAGGAAGACATTTTCTGGGTCGTCCTCTATTTGGGTGGTCAGGAGTTCAATCGCTCTTTCAAAGTACAATTGAGGGTCACGACCATCAATTAGGTAGTATTTGTAAAGAGATCCAAGATCAAATTGCGCAAGAGCGAATGATGGATTGATTTCCAGCACCTCAAGGTAAGTTGACTCAGCTTTCTCATACTGCTCTAGTCCGACCTCTGCGCTCGCGCGCGAGTTGAGTGTATCGGCACTACGCGGTTCTATTTGTAGTGCTTGGTCATAGGCTTGGATCGCTTCTGCGAATTCGCCGACATTGTAGTGCGCTAAACCTAAGGCAAGGTAGTAGGCATAACCAACCGATGCTTCCCAAGTCGTTGAATCCGGATCGCGTTCTTCGTGAGCGAAACCCAGTGCTCGCAGCGCATCCTGAGGACGGTCGTTGAGGTTATAGACGACCGCGGCTGCTGTCATGATGAACGAGCGCACATCCACTATTTGGACACCCAGATTTTCCATAGGGATGGAAATTGAGCGGTCAATGCTTCCATCGACATGGGACGATAGCGAGCGACTTACAGCCGCGAAGCTGACATTGAGACCGATTAGCGAATCGAACGACCCGAAGACAACCAGTGATGCCCCGTACCGCCTGCCAAGGTTAATTGCCTCTTGTCGGGATGTAATGGCAACGCCATCACCCAGTGATTCTACACGGATGTCGTAAAGCTGCTGACTGTGCAGACGCATGACGGCGTCGTCAATGGCAGACCAAACCAAATCGCGCACAGCTTCGGCATTTTCAGTAGTCCCGTCGAAACGTTCTACCAAAATTAGAATTTCGCCGGGTTCTGCGGTAGCGATGAGACGAGGCGCGGCAGTGGAAAAGGATTCGGGGGTGGCCGTAATTGGGATGTGTGGATTTGCCTGTACCCATAGCGTAATGATGGCAATGACGACGCCGATGATGCTAAGGATAATTTCTGGTGTCAGGCGGAAGCGATTCGTGCGCTGCGCGAGTATCGGACTTGGACTGCTAGGTTCAACTATCGGTGCGCTGTGATCTTCGCGCTGAGTCTGTGGAGCGTCCTTCTGCGTAGGTTCGTTCATGCTACTTGGCTTCCCAACCTGCAATCACTGACAAAGCTTGTTACCCCAACTCAATGGAAGAGCGTACAAATGTAATATCAGCCAGAGGTACCTGCCCAAAATATATCCTCTTATATAGCATGTGCAACAGCCTCACACGACGAAATCATTAAGGTTTCTGCAAGAATTTGAAACTCAGATACTTGATTCGCCTCTGTGCTTGGATTGAGATCAATTAATGGACTATTGTTTGAGCCACAGCTCCAGCAGCAGCAGACGGAGGATGACTTCTTCGTGTTTGGCGCGCCCGTCCATGTGCGCGCGAACGAGGCGCTCGTAGCCAGCGCGGTCGAAGTACGCGCGGACGCGCGCGCCGCCATCCAACAGCACCTCGGCGATGCGCGAGCGCAGCGTCGTGTCGAACCAGCCGCGGATCGGCGTGCTGAAGGGCTGCTTGGGGCGTTCAAGCGCGAAATCCGGCAGGTACGGGCGCATCGCCTCGCGCAGGATGTACTTGTTGCCGCGCATTCGCACATCGACCGGCGTCTCCGCCGCGAACCGCAGCATGACCGGATCGAAGAACGGCACCCGCGCTTCCAGCGAATGCGCCATCGTCACCTTGTCGCAATAGAGCAGCGCGTTGCCGTGCAGCCAGGTGTTCTGGATCAGTGCATGGGCGGTATCCGCCGGATCGTCGTGCCAGCTCCGCGCCAGGATGCCCGCGAACGTCCGCTCCTTGTGCTGCGCCCGCCCCCACGCCGCCCGCAGATCCGCGCCGTAGAATGCGCCCCGCAGCGCGTCGCTCATGACCATGCCATCATACGACAGCATCCGTCGCAAGCCGTCGGCGACCGGCAGCAGCACCTGCCGGAGGCGTGGCAGGTACGTCGGCAGCGCGCCGATCACACGATAGTTCTTCATGCGGGGGTAGAGCGCCTCCAGCGCGCCGAGCGGAGCCGCGAACCACTCGAAGGCGCGCAGACGTTCGTGCGTCCGCACCAACCAGGGAATCATCCGATGACTGGCATAGCCGCCGAACAGTTCATCGCCGCCCAGCCCAGTCAACACCACTTTGACGTGCTTCGCCGTCTCCTCCGCCAGCAGCATTTGGGCGACCGCCGACGAATTGGCGACCGGCTCGTCGAGATGGTCAACGTAGCGCGGCAGCGCATCCCACCAGTCGTCGGGCGTGATGATGCGCTCGACATGCTGCGAGCCGAAGTGCGCCGCCGTGCGCTTCGCCTGTTCCAGTTCGTTGTCGGGCGTCTCCCCCACATAACCGACGGTGTACGTCAGCACACGCCCGCCCACCTCGCGCGTCATCAGCGCCAGCATCGCCGCCGAATCGACGCCGCCGCTGAGGAACAAGCCGAGCGGCACATCGCTGCGCAGGTGAAGGCGGACGGACGCCTGGAGGAGGGATCGAGCATCGGCGATGATTGCTTCTGGCGAGTGCGGGGTGCGTGGTGCGGGGTGCGAAGAGGATTCCTGTAGGGACGAGGCGCGCCTCGTCCGCCCTACCGCGTCCACTCCATTCGCAGACATTGCGGACAGGGCATGCCCTGTCCCTACAGGATCGCCCGTAGGGGTGCCCGGATTGCCGTATTTCACCGTCTTCGCCGCGCCGCCTTCGATGACCAAGGCGTGCCCCGGCATGAGCCGTCGCACCCCCGCGAAGAGCGTCTCCTCGCCGATCATATAACCGAACGAAAGGTAGGTATCGAGCGTCTCCAGGTTGAGGGCGCGCTCCGGCGCACCCACCGCTGCCAGCGCCTTGACCTCGCTGGCGAAGTACGTCATGCCATCGCGTTCGTGCAGATAGAGTGGTTTCATGCCGATGTGATCGACGGCGACGACCAGCCGGGCGCGGGTGCTGTCCCACAGCGCAATGGCATACATGCCGCGAAGCTGCGCGAACAGATCCAAGCCGCATTCCTCGTACAGATGCAGGATCGTCTCGCCATCGCCCGCCGTGTGAAAGCGGTGCCCGCGCGCCGCCAATCCCTCGCGCAGTTCGCGGTAGTTGTAGATTTCGCCGTTGAAGACGAGCGCCAGCGTTCGGTCTTCGTTGTAGAGCGGCTGGTCGCTGCCCATCACGTCGATGATGCTCAGGCGGCGCATCCCCAGCGCGACATCGGGCGTGGAGAAGAAGCCATCGCCGTCGGGTCCGCGATGGCGGATCGCCGCCGCCATCTGCCGGACGCGCGCCTCATCCGCCCGCCCATGCCCGCGCATATCGACCATGCCCACAATGCCACACATCGGTTACCCGCCTCTGTCCGCAGCCGCACAAAGTGCCATTATAGCGGACGCCTGGAGGCGTGCCTTTTGGTAAAGGTTTCTTGCGCACGCGCCTCTTGTCAGAGGAGTTCTTGCGCACGAACGAGTTTTAAGTTCTGATTAAATATTACAAGAGACCCGTATTCTTGGTGGACGGCTTATGTTCTGATGCCCTACAATCCGGCATCACTGTGAGTTTGACCTTATGCCCAGGCGCTATACCATGTCGATTGACACCCAAGAGATGCAGGCGCTACTGCCCGCGCTGACGCCCGAAACATTCATCAACCGCGAGTTGAGCTGGATCGAGTTCAACCGTCGTGTGCTGGCGCAGGCGCGCGATAGCTCGCTGCCGCTGCTGGAACGCATCAAGTTCCTCGCCATCGTCAGCAACAACACCGATGAATTCTTCATGGTGCGCGTGGCATATCTCCACAATAAGGTCAACGCGGGCGCGGGCACCAGCCGCCCGGATGGGATTCAACCAGAGCCGCTGCTCTACAGAATTCGTCAGGAAGTCGGCGAACTGATGCATGAGCAGCGTGTACTGGTTCACGATGTCCTCAACCGGCTGGCGGAAGAAGGCGTCGCCATCCTCGAGATTGCGCATATGGCGGAGGACTGGAAGCAAGCGATCCGCAGTTACTTCGAGGAAGAAGTCTTCCCGGTTCTCACGCCGCTGGCGGTCGATCACGCACGACCATTCCCGTTCATCTCGAACCTCAGCCTCAACCTCGCCATTCGTCTGCGCCGCGAAGGGACAAAAAGCGGCGAAGATGATGAATTTGTCCGCCTGAAGATCCCGGATTCACTGCCGCGCCTGATCGCGCTGGAACCGATCCTCAAGCGTTACGGCGGGCAGGTCATCAAAGACACCTTCGTCTGGCTGGAAGACATTATCAGCCACAACCTCGACCTGCTCTTCCCCGGCATGATCGTCTTTGAAAAAACGCCGTTCCGCGTCACCCGCAACGCCGACATCGACTACGAAAACGAGCGCGAAGACCACCGCAAGATCAACCTCGTCATCCAGGAGAGCCTGCGCGACCGCGAATTCGGCGACATCGTCCGGCTGGCAGTCATGGAGAACACCAGCCCGGAAGCGCTGACAAAGCTGGTCGAAGAGATCAAGGTGCATCCTGAGCGCGATGTCTATAAGGTCAATGGGGCGCTGGGCGGCAGCGCGCTCTTTGAACTGATGGGCGTCAACCGTCCCGATCTGAAACAGGAAGCCTATATCCCGCGCGTCCCCGGCTGCATCGAAAACTACCCGGACATCTTCGCAGCCATCCGCGAACGCGACTGGCTCCTGCATCACCCCTACGACTCGTTCGCAGCGGTCGAGCAGTTCTTTGAGCAGGCGGCAAATGACGAGAATGTCCTGGCGATCAAAGCGACGCTTTACCGCGTGGGGCGTAACTCGCCCATCGTGCAGTCGCTGCTCAAGGCGCGTGAGAATGGCAAGCAGGTGGCGGCGCTGGTCGAACTGAAGGCGCGCTTTGACGAAGAGAACAATCTTGAGTGGGCGCGCATGATGGAAGAAAAGGGCGTCCATGTCCTCTACGGGGTCGAAGAGCTGCCCGTCAAGACGCACGCCAAGGTGACGATGGTCGTCCGCCGAGAAGACGACGGCGCGCGCCGTTATGTCCACCTGGGCACCGGCAACTACAACGCCAGCACCGCCCGCCTGTATACGGACATCGGCTTGCTGACCTGCGACCGCGAGATCGGCAATGATGCGCTGCGTCTGTTCAACCGCCTGACCGGATTCGCGCCCACCACGACCTACAAGCGACTGCTCGTCGCACCGGAATACCTGCGGCGCACGCTGATGGACTTGATCGATCATGAGATCGCTGCCGCCCGCGAGGGAAAAGCCGCCCGCCTGATCTTCAAGATGAACCAGCTTGAAGAAGACCTGATGATACAGAAGCTTTATCAGGCATCGCAGGCAGGCGTGGAGATCGACCTGATCGTGCGCGGGTTGTGCTGCCTGCGTCCCGGCGTGCCCGGCTACAGCGAGACGATCCGCGTGCGCAGCATCGTCGGGCGCTTCCTCGAACACAGTCGGGTTTTCTACTTCGCCAACGCGCCTGCTGACCAGCGCGTCTACCTGGGCAGCGCCGACCTGATGCGGCGCAATCTCTACAACCGCGTCGAAGTCGTCTTCCCGCTGCTCGACCCACGCTTGCAGCAGCAGGCGCTCGACGTGCTGGCAACCTCGCTGGCGGACAACACGCAGGCGTGGATGCTGAACGCCGACGGCAGCTACACGCGGCTTGCGCCGCAGCCCGGCGAGCGCGCCGTCTCCTCGCAGGAAGCGTTCATGAAAGCGAGTTTCGGCACGGTCACGTTTGAGGGCTAAGGCGGCGGAAACCCAGGCGCGCGTGGAGGATGTCGGGCAATCCATACCCCTTTTGCCTGCGCGCGCGTTACACTCCTGCGCATCCTTATTTAGAATGCTTCAGGAGTAGAATATGGCTCTTCCACAACCTTCAGTCCTCCCCGCCTCTCGCCTGAACACCCGCCCCGTCACGCTCGGCGTGATCGTCGGCAATCGCGGCTTCTTCCCGCACTGGCTGGCAGGCGAAGGACGCGAGATCATCCTGCGCGTGCTGGCGGAAGCGGGCATCCGCGTCATCATCACCCCGGAAGCGGATACCAACGTCGGCTCGATTGAGTCGCTGGCGGAAGCGCGCCTGTGCGCTGACCTCTTCCGCGAGCACCGTGACGAGATCGACGGCGTGCTAGTGACGCTGCCGAACTTCGGCGACGAGCGCGCCATCGCCAATACGCTGCGCTACGCCGGGCTGAACGTCCCCGTGCTGATCCACGCCTTCCCCGATGACGCGACCAAGATGGATCTCAAGCACCGCCGCGACAGCTTCTGCGGCAAAATGAGCGCCTGCAACAACCTCAAGCAGTACGGCATCCCCTACACGCTGACCAGCCTGCACACGATGGACCCGGAATCGCCCGCTTTCATGCGCGACCTGCAAAACTTCGCCGCCGTCTGCCGCGTGGTGCGCGGGATGCGCACGGCGCGCATGGGCATGATGGGCGCGCGTCCGGAGGCATTCAAGACCGTACGCTTCAGCGAAAAGCTGCTGGATCAGGCGGGCATCAGCGTCGAGACGCTCGATCTGTCCGAAGTCTATGGGCGGATCGGGAAGCTGACGGACGAAGATGCGCGCGTCCAGGCGAAACTGGGCGAAATTCGCAACTATGCGCGCACCCAGGGTGTGCCGGAACTCTCGCTGTATCGCATGGCGAAGTTCGGCGTCGTGCTGGATGGCTGGATGGACGACAACCTGCTCGACGCGACGGCGATCCAGTGCTGGACCTCGATGGAAGAATATTTCGGCGTCGTGCCCTGTACGCTCATGAGCATGAGCAGCAACAAGCTCAATCCCTCGGCGTGCGAGACCGACATCGTCGGCGCGCTGGCGATGCTGGCGCTTCAGCTCGCGTCCGGGCGTCCGTCGGCGCTGGTCGATTGGAACAACAACTACGGCGATGACCCGGATAAGGGCGTCGTCTTCCACTGCTCCAACCTGCCGAAAGATGTCTTCGTGGATGACATCCCGGTCATGACCTACCAGGAAATCATCGCCGGGTCTGTTGGCATCGACAACACCTATGGCACGATGTACGGGCGCGTCAAGAAGAACCCCTTCACCTACCTGCGCATCTCAACCGACGACTTCAACGGCAAGATCATCGCCTACACGGGCGAAGGCGTCTTCACCGACGATCCGATCAACACGTTCGGTGGCTACGGCGTCGTCCAGGTGCCGCGCTTCCAGGAGCTGCTGGCGTACATCTGCGACAATGGGTATGAGCACCACGTCACGATTAACCAGACGAACGTGGCGGCGAGCGTGAACGAAGCGTTCAACAAATACCTGGGCTGGAGCACGTACTGGCATAAGTAGAGAAATGGGCGGACGCCATCAATGGCGTCCCTACGACGACGATTCCCTAGGGGCGGAGCCATGGCTCCGCCCCCTTAAGTCTCCTACCCCGCCTGCGCGTCCTCCGTCCCCAGCGCGCGCCCGCCAACCGTCGCCCATCCGCCGCGGAGCGCGCCGCCTGAGACTTCATACGCCACCACCCCGCACTGTTCCCCGCCGAAGCCGACCGAGAGCGTGTTGTACAGGTAGATGCCAATGCCATTCATGAATGTGTCATCCGGGAAATCCCAGCGCACATCGTAGAGCGCGCCATGTCCTTCGTCGCTGACAGGTGTGATCGTAACCGTAATGTCAGTGTCGGTGAAGCGTTCGCCGCTGGGGTTCTGCCGATCCACCACGCGATAGCTGCCTGCAATCCGTTCGCCATACGCGCCCACAACCGCATCAAGACGCTCGGCGGTCTCCCAGCCCTGCCGCTCATAACCGGGGAAGAAGATGTCGCCGTCGAGATGCCCCGCCTGCGAGATGTTGTAAGTCGTCACGCCGCAGGTCTCGCCGCCAAAGCCAACGCCCATCACACCGCCGCGCAGCAGCGCCACGCCTGTGTAGGTCGTCTCACCGATCTGCCAGGTGAACGTGTGATGGTACGTCTCGCTGGTGATGGTGAGCGCGCCCTGGTAGGCGCTGCCATCCGGGTTCGTCCCCGCGACAGCATAGTCGCCCGCGAGCGACGCCATCTCGCCGCGTTCCTGCGCAGTAACATCGCTGCCCCAGCGTGTATTCAAGCCATCGAGCACAGTCGGCGCTGGCGTGTCGTAAGCGCTCACACCGCACGCCGCATCGCCATAAGCGACCACCAGGATGTCGGAGACCACCAGCCCGGTGCCGAGGTATTCCTCGCCTCCGATGGTCATCGTGACGCGGGCGGTCTCGCCGCTGTCTTCCAGCACCAGGTCGCCAAACTGCGCCTTGTCCTCACCCAGCACACTGGTGAGATTGAACGTGAGGATACTTGCGCCCTCTTCAAAGTCGGTGACGCTCGCTTCCTGCGCGCGTACGCCGTCGAGCGTGGGCATCGACCAGATGCCGCGCATCCCATGATCCGTAAGCTGATACATGCCGAGCGAACACTGCTGCCCCCCATAGACGATTCCGGCGACACCTTCAAGGACATAGCCAATGCCACGATAGGGGGTCTCGAAGTGCCCGGTCGCAATCATCAGAGGCTCCTGCCCGATGACATCGGTCAGAAAAAGCGCGCCGCTGTATGGAGTGCCATCCGTTTGGATGCCGCTGATCGAGTAACTGCCGTCTTCCCCCGTCGCCTCGCGCTGGGCAGAGGTGGTGCTGACGCCGATGAGTGTGAGAATGATGAAGATGCCGATGCCGCGAAGAATGCTGAACATGCCTGCCTCGGTGGAAAGTGAATGAGTGATGGGTGATGAGTTTTCCTTGCGCAGCCCGATTGTGTGGCACGCCCTACTCATCGCGCATTCCTCATCCCTGATTTGCGATGCCGCAAGCATAAAGGAGATGCGCCGCAGGCTCGTCCGTCCTGTGGCGGAGTGGCGATTCCGACTTTATTCCTCGTGGTGCGTCGTCGGCAGTTCAGAGCCGCTTATGCGTCGGTCTGGCTCTGCATTGAAAGCACGGTCGCGCGCACGTTCGAGTCGATGTGCTGATTCGCCCAAATGCCGAACAGCGGCTCCTTGCCGTCCGCCGCTATCCACACCTGTACGAACATTGGCACAACGTGAATAGCCGCGTTATGCTCTCCATCAATCCGCCTTTGATGAGGCGGCTGCGCGGGGTGTCTTGTCGCCCGTGCAGATACTTATCGATTTCTGCTGCGATGAGGTGAAAGCATGAAGAAGAGTACCCTGTTGATCCTGTGCCTGGCGCTTACGCTGCTGGTCGGCGTAGCGAGCGCGCAGGACACCGTCACGCTCACAATCGAGAGCTGGCGCAACGACGACCTGACGATCTGGGAAGACACCATCCTCCCGGTCTTCGAGGCGCAGTATCCGAATATTGACGTGGTCTTCTCCCCAACCGCCCCGGCGGAATACAACGCCGCACTCAACAGCAAGCTCGAAGGCGGCACCGCAGGCGACCTGATCACCTGCCGTCCGTTCGATGCGTCGCTGGCGCTCTACCAGTCCGGCTACCTGGCGTCGCTCAACGACCTGTCCGGGATGGAGAACTTCAGCGATGTCGCGCGCAGCGCGTGGATCACAGACGACGGCGCGGATGTCTTCTGCGTGCCGATGGCGTCGGTCATTCACGGCTTCATCTATAACATGGACATCTTCGCCGAACTCGGTCTCGAAGAACCGGCGACCGTCAGCGAATTCTACGCGGTGCTGGAAGCCATCAAGGCAGACGGCAACTACACCCCGCTCGTGATGGGCACGGCTGACCAGTGGGAGTCGGCGACGATGGGCTTCCAGAACATCGGACCCAACTACTGGATGGGCGAGACCGGACGCCTCGGCTTGATCGACGGCAGCGCCAAGTACAACGAAGGCGGCTTCCTGGCGGCGTTCGAGGCACTGGGCGAATGGGCACCGTACCTGGGCGATGGCTATCAGGCGCAGACCTACCCCGATTCGCAGAACATCTTCGCGCTCGGACTGGGTGCCATCTATCCCTCAGGATCGTGGGACATTTCGGTCTTCAACAGCACCGCCGAATTTGAGTTCGGCGCCTTCAAGCCGCCCGTGCCGGATGGTCAGGATGAATGCTACATCAGCGACCACACCGACATCGCCATCGGCATGAACGCCGCGACCCCGAACGCCGAAGCCGCGCAGACCTTCCTGTCGTGGGTTGCCAGCGCCGAGTTCGCCACGCTCTACAGCAACGCGCTCCCCGGCTTCTTCTCGCTGTCGTCGGAACCAGTCGTGGTCGAAGACCCGGTGGCGGCGGAATTCGTCGGTTGGCGTAACGAATGCGCCAGCACGATCCGCTCGTCCTACCAGATCCTCTCGCGCGGCGAGCCGAACAACGAAACCCAGCTCTGGGAAGTCAGCGCTTCGATCCTGAACGGCACAGTGACCGCGCAGGAAGGTGCGGACACGGTGCAGGCGGGTCTCGAAGCCTGGTTCGAACCGCAGCAGTAGATTCTTGTGTAGGGGCGACCCGACGGGTCGCCCCTACACCCCCAAAACATAATGTCAAAAAAAGCATTTCCCTGGCATATCGTCGTCTTCCTCGCCCCAGCGGTCATCATCTACACGCTGTTCATGATCTATCCGCTGCTCGATTCGCTGCGGTTGAGCCTGTACACCGTGCCGGAACAGGGCGGAGCGGAAGTCTTCATCGGCTTGGGCAACTATCAACGATTGTTTACAGATCCGTTCTGGCAGCCGCAGATCACGCGCGCGCTGGCGAACACGTTTGAGTTTTTTGTCTTCCACATGCTGGTGCAGAACCCGCTGGCGCTGCTGCTGGCGACCCTGCTGGCATCGCGCTTCGTCGCCGGACGAGCGATTTACCGCACGCTGATCTTCACGCCGAGCGTGCTGTCGGTCGTGCTGATCGGCTTCATCTGGCAGCTCATCCTGTCGCCCGTCTTCGGGCGCGCGCTCTTCGCGCAGATCGGCATCCGGCTGCCGCCGCTGCTGGGGCAGGTCGAAACCGCCCTGCCGGTCGTCTCGCTGATCAGCGTCTGGCAGTGGGTCGGCGTGCCGATGATGTTGTTCCTGGCGGCGCTCATCAGCATTCCCGACGAGCTGATCGAGGCGGCGCGCGTGGATGGCGCGACGGCGCTGGATGTCTTCTGGCGCGTCAAGCTGCCGCTGATCATGCCGACGGTCGGCATCGTGGCGGTGCTGACGTTCGTCGGCAACTTCAACGCCTTCGACCTGGTGTATACGACGCAGGGCGCACTCGGCGCACCGGACTACAGCACCGACCTGCTCGGCACGCTCTTCTATCGCACCTTTTTTGGCTTCCAGCTTCAGCTCCCCAATCAGACGATGGGGACTGCCGTCGCGGGCGTCATGTTCCTGATCATCCTGGCGGGTGTACTGATCTATCTCTTCACCATTCAGCGCCGCCTGGTGGCGAATACGGTGGAGATGTAGCGAGTGCTGGGATGAACTACGCGGAGCCGCCAACAATGCCGAATGAACAAGAACCCTACAACCCGCTCAAGCGGCACGCCATCCTGCAAATCCCGCTGGTGCTGGCTGCGCGATTCAGGAGTAATCATGAATAGAGCACCCCTCAGCGCCGTCTTCCAGCTCGCCGCCGCGCATCTCGCGCTGCTGATCTATACGGCGCTGGCGCTCTTCCCGGTCGGGCTGATCGTGATGAACTCGTTCAAAGAGCGCAACGCCATCTTCCGCACACCATTCGACTTCCCGACCGCCGAGACGTTTTCGACCGCTGGCTTCGAGACGGTCTTCGGGCGCGGCAACTTCCCCAACTACTTCGCCAACAGCATCATGGTCACGGTCGGCGCGCTGCTGCTGATCTTCATCGCGGGCACGATGGCGGCGTATGCATTGTCGGAGTATCGCTTCCCCGGCAATACGCTGCTGGGGTTGTATCTCTCGATTGGGATCATGGTGCCGATCCGCCTGGGTACGGTGTCTATCCTGCGCTTGATCGTCAACCTCGATCTCAACGACACGCTGTGGGCGCTGATCCTGGTCTACACGGCGAGCGGGCTGCCGCTGGCGGTTTTCGTGCTGTCGCAGTTCATGCGCCAGGTGCCGCGCGACCTGAAGGACGCGGCGCGCGTGGACGGCGCGAGCGAGTACCGCATCTACTGGATGACGATCCCGCTCATCCGCCCGGCGATTGGCACGGTGATGGTCTTCAACATGATCCCGATCTGGAATGACTTGTGGTTCCCGCTCATCCTCGCGCCCGGCGAAGCGAGCAAGACGGTGACGCTGGGAGCGCAGCAGTTCCTCGGGCAGTTCGCCAACGACTACAACGCGGTGCTGGCATCGCTGACGCTGGCGGCGATCCCGGTCATCATCCTCTACATCCTCTTCTCGCGGCAGCTCATTCGCGGGCTGACGAGCGGCGCGGTGAAGTGAGGTTGACAGCGTATTCAAGCAGGATTAGGCTGTAATTGGGCAAAGATATGTGGGTGCTTTTATCGCCCTTTGAAAGGCGAAAAGCGCTTATTCGCATTCGCGCACGCCGCGTTTGAAAATCAGCTCCAAACAGATTTCATCGGCAACTGAGCTTTCTACGGGGCAGGCGTAAGGAGGCATCAAGCCATGAATCAGCGGTTACATCAGGATTGGCACGTAGCACGTATTCCCAGCACCACCCCCTCTCGCAAGATATTCCTCGTCGGGTTGATTGGCGGCTTGGTCGGCACGATTATCATGGATCTGTTTGGAGCGGGCATCTTCATACTCATGGGAGGTCCCGCTAGTCTGTCCTTCTCAGTCATTGGAGATGCCGCGGCGAGTTTCCTGGCTCGCCTTGGGATAATTGTGGCGGGCGGGCTGCCGCTGGGGGCGATGCTGCACTATCTAATTGGGCTTGTGTTTGGCGTCATCTTCGCCGAAGCTATCCTGCGCGTGAGAGCCATTCGCGTCGATTCCATGAAGAAGATCCTCGTTGCCGGCATTCTGTACGTCGAGGCGATGAGTCTTCCTCTGCTGACGGCTGCCGCGATCCTCTTGCAGATGGACGCATCGCAGACTGCCCAGTGGTTCGGCATCTCGATTGTCATGCATCTGGTCTATGGTGCGGTTCTTGGAGCGGTCGTGCGCTACGGGTTACATCCTGCGGCGGGCTAAGGATGTGCAGCGTTCGCTTGCATCCGCCAGGGTATGAATTGCCCCGGCTATTCTGGATGATGCCCCCTGCGCGGTCATCGCTTCAATCGCATTTCGCCACCTGAAGCTCAAAGCTTCAGGCTGCAAGACCAGCCAAAAGCCGCTGAAGCGGCTCTCAATTCGGTCATACGAGAGTGCCGCCGCGTCTTGCAGCCTCTTCGAGAACCGTGATTGCTAGTTGCGCGTGTTTACAGGAACCTCATCCCTAAATCCCTTCTCCGTGTACAGAGAAGGGACTTCCAGAGTGTTGCGCAATCGCAGAATCGGCTCGAAAACGCTTCAAGCTCCCCCTCTCTGTACACGGAGAGGGGGTTGGGGGTGAGGTTTGTGGGCTAAATGGGGACGGAGCGATGCGGCGGCTCGGTACCTGAAACCTTGCTCTCCTCCTTTAGCATCACGTCCATCCTCCGCTCGTAGCGTCTTGCCTGCCGCCTCAAGCCCCACACCGGAATCCCTCGAACGAAGAAAGTGCGCGCGCCCGAAAAAGCGTTTAATGAGGGCATTGACAGTTCGCATATGAGGGAAAACATGAACATCTCGCAAAGCAACGACCGTACACTTGTCACCACTGCCGCCCAGCTCACGCTGCGCCTGCGCAGACTCGACCGTGAGATCATCGCCTGGTGCGCCCGCAACAGCCTAACGCTCCTGCGCCTCTCGCTCGGCATCGTCTACGTCTGGTTTGGCACGCTCAAGCTGTTCCCCGGCGTCAGCCCAATCCAGGGCTTCATCTTCGAAGCGATGGGCTTTATGCCGCTGGAAATCCTGTATCCGCTGCTGGCGGTCTGGGAAGTTGGCGTCGGACTGCTCTTCCTGAGCGGCAAGTTCCCCCGCCTGACGATCTTCCTGATGCTGGCGCAGATGGTGGGCGCGATGTCGCCGCTGGTGCTGCGCCCTGACCTGATCTTCGTCAACTTCCCCTACCAGTTCACGCTGGTCGGACAGTACATTGTCAAGGACATCATTCTCATCAGCGCGGCGCTCGTGCTGGCGGCGGCAGTGCGCAAGCAGGGACGCTGAATAGTGTGAGGTCGCGATAAGGCATTGCACCAAATGCATAGCCCGACCAAGCAGATGACGTTCGACACTGCCGGACAACCAGGTGTAGTCCTACAATAAGAATTAGGGTGGCACACACCGTTTGACTGCGGGCAAACGAGCTGTTACACAAGTCGTCTCATTGATATATTGCAGGGGGAATAAGGCGTTATGCGTAGCAGCGTATAACGCCATGTTTGTTTCTGAAGGAGAAAAGCTGATGAGAAATTCCCTTGGATTAGCTGCCTTGGTCATCCTGCTTTCTGTTGTCGCGATATCTCCGTCGGAGGCGCAGAACAGCAGCGCGCAGGCGGACGCGGAAGCCCTTATCAACGAGTATATGGCTGCAACGGAAGCGCTTGATCTGGACCGGACACTTGCGCTTTATGCAGATCGTCTTGTCTGGGAAGACCCCGGGTATGGGGCTCGTGGCGATTACTTCACCCGGAAGACCCAGGTGGAGGCTATGTATCACTGGCTGTTTTCGCTCCCTGACGTGCAGCTCGACGACACAGACTATTTCGTCTCTGCTGATGGGACGCGAGCCACCGTCGAATGGATATGGGCAGGCACGCATGAAGGCGAGGCGTATGAGATCCGTGGCGTTTCCATCATGGACATTGAGGATAGCAAAATCGTGCGTGAGGTCATCTACTATGATCCAACTAACGCGCCTTAACCGCTTGGGCGCTGACACCGTTGCCGCCCACTGTACCTCGTCGTGACATTTCGCACGCGCTCCTTCGCACGCGCTCCATTGTCGATCTACACTGTCTGCATGAGCGCTTGCGCGCTAGGGTGAGCGCATCAATCTCATCAGAGACTTGGGGGGAATGTCATGGCTCATGTATCTCCGGTGCCACGCCATAACGTAGCGACGGAAGCGGGCAAACACTCGTCGCGCGGGCGCGTGCTGCTCGCATTGTCGGCAGTCGCGCTGTTGGTCTTCACCTACGCCGGGGCGTTCCGCGCCATCGTCCATCCCTGGATGGAGCTGCCAGACATCACAGGTGGAGTCTCCGGGCAGACGTTCCTGCTGCTGATGTTCAGCCTGCTCCATGCGTCGTATGCGCTCGGCTGGCGACATACGCTGGTCTTCTTCGGCATCACGGCGGTCGTCTCGTGGGCGTTCGAACAGGTCGGCGTGGCGACGGGCGCGATTTACGGTCCGTACTACTACACCGACTTCCTCGGCTTCAAGCTCGGTCATGTCCCCCTGCTCATCCCGCTCGCCTGGTTTATGATGATCTACCCGAGCTACGTGATCGCCAACCTGATCGCGCAGGATCGAGCGACCGGTTCGCCGCGCAGGCTGACGGGCATCCTGTGGCTGGCATTCCTGAGCGCGATGGTGATGACGGCGTGGGATCTGGTGGTCGATCCATTCCTGAGCGGCGCGGAAGTCGGTGCGTGGGTGTGGACGAGCGGCGGTCCATACTTCGGCATCCCGGTGCAGAACTTCATCGGCTGGATGCTGACGACGTTCACCGTCTACGTGCTCTATCGGCTGTACGAAGCGCGCTTCCCGCTCATGCCGGAGGGCGGCATGACGCGGCTGTTCGCACTGCTGCCGCTGCTCGCCTATGCAAGCATCATGATCTCAAACATGCTCTCATCGGGACCGGACGCGCTGCATGTGATCGCGCCCTTCGTGATGGGGCTGCCGCTGGTGATGGCGCTGACGCGGCTGATGAAGATGCCGTAGGAGTCGCAGTTGACGCAAATCTGAGAATGCACCTGCAAAACATTTCGCTTCTGCGCGACGCTGCTGACTTTATGATAAATGGAGACAACAGATAAGTTCGGATCACATCGCATGAGCGAAGCACAACTTCAACTGATGACCGTCGAACAGGCGAAGCAGGTGCGCTGGTTGCGCACCAATCCCAAGCCGCTTGGGGAACTGCTTGACGAGGGTTATCTCGATCGTAATCGTCTCGAATGGGCGGCGACAAAAGCCTACAGCCCCATGCTGCGACAGGCTGCGCACGTCCTTTTGCAGGCACAACCACATCAAGCGGCACCTGCCCCGAAAGCCGCGCCACCTTCACAGCAAAATGCATTGAAGCTAAGACTTTCGCTCGCAGACGCACGCAGCACACCCTGGCCGTTTCAACCGTTCGCAGGGCAATCGATGGGCGAGCTGATCGATACGCAGCAGCTTACGCTCAAAGATCTGGGTTACGCCGTCGAGCGCGCCCGCAATGCGCGCGTGCGCGAGGCAGCGATGACACTAATGAGCGCCCGGCTCGAACAGGCTTTGGATGAGCCATCACCCCTGATGGAGTCGGTAAAGGTTGTCTCGTCCGGTAAGAGCTTCGCCATCCGCCGGACATACGCATATACACTCTTGTTGGGCTTGCTCTACGGTACGTTGTTTACATTATTGGGCGTTGCAGTGATCTGGAATCTTGGTTCACTCGATCAATTCAATCCAAGTGCAGCGGTCGATCAAATGAACGCAAACCCCATCCTGATCATCGGGGTGGTAATCTTCATAGGAATTCTACTGGGAGGCTTAAAACTATTTGATGTTGCATTTGAGGCATGTGTAAAGTGGACAGAGAAGAAGATCAAACAGCATGAGCGTGGCGCGGAAGGCGAAGAGCGGGCGTTAGAGGTGATCGAACGCACTCTCGACGGGCAGTGGACGCTCTTCCGCAATGTCATGATCCCTGGGCAGAGTGGTGACATCGACATGATTCTGGTCGGACCTACGGGATTATGGGCGTTGGAGATCAAGAACTGGAATGGCGCGTACCGCTATCAGGGTGACCACTGGCTCTATCTGAAGAAGGGGCGATGGTCAAGCTTACGGCAGAAGCAAAAGCCGAGCGAGCAGGCTCGTAGGAACGCCGCGCGGTTGGGGCAGTTTCTGAAGGCTGACGGAATACAAAAGTGGGTTACGCCCGCCCTAATATGGGCGAGTACCGACTCATCCATCGAGGTCGAAAACCCCGCAACTGCGATCTGGCGATTGGAACGCCTTTCGGATGAGCTGGCGAATGTCTGGCAGGGAACGTTGATGCGCGATGAGGTTCGTGAACAGGTTATCGCGAAGCTGACGCAGTTATGCGAAGTCGAACGCAAGCGGCAGCAGGAAATGTGGGAACAATAGCCGATTTGACTGGCTGACACATGCGCTATCGCCGCAGCAATGATCTGTAATGGCGCGTATATCCCTATCGCCCGATCCCGATCAGTAGAAGGCAGACGACGATGGTGCTGGCATATTGGGGAGCATTGTTTGGGCGGGGCGAGGCGCTGCCCGCAACGCCCTGACGCCTACCTTCCGCCCAGCACCGCGCTCAGAGCGATGCTGAAGCCGGGCAGCACGTCGCCGCCGTCGAGGGAGTCATCTTTGCCGAGCGGGACAAACTGGATCGCCCCCTCTGCGCTGCGGCTGCACGCTTCCGCGCTCTGGCGGTCGGGGTAGATCAACCACACCAACCGCGAACCGTTCTCCAGGTAATAAAGTGCCTTTTCGCGCAGCCCACGAATACCCTTCACGCTGTTACTCGGCGATTTGATCTCGACCGCCAGATCGGGCATGAAGGGCAGCGTCTCATCCGGGTCGGCATCCCGCAGGCGTTCGTTGCTGATGTAGGAGATGTCCGGGCGGCGCGCGTTGTTGGGATCGTTCGGCATCTGATGATCGACTTCGACGGCGACGATGCCGATGGGATGGTCCATCAACCAGACATGAATACGACTGCTCAGTCTGAGCGTTGCCTGTCCATGACGCAGCTTCGGTGACACTTCGATCATCTCCCCGTCGATCAGCTCGAACCGGCGATCCTCATGTTCCGGCAGGGCGATGAACGCCTCGTAATCGGCGATGGTATAGCGCTGTTTCTCCTGGCTTGCGACAAGCATGGTCAACACTCCATCTACATGATGTCGATTGTAGCAGACTTTTTCACTCGATCCTGAAGCGCGCTACGCCGAACGCGAAGCAGACCGCCGCCATCCCTGCCAGCACGCCGATGTACGGCAGCACCGTCGCCAGCGAACCGTTGTAGAAGATCAGCGAGGTGTAGCTGTCCATCGCCCAGGCGACCGGCGAGACATGACCGAGCGTGCGCATCCAGTCCGGCACGATCTCCAGGGGCCACCATGCGCCGCCCAGGGGTGCCAGCGTCAGCGTCAGCAGCAGCGTGACCGCGCTCGCCTGCGCCTCGCTGCGCAGCAGCGTCGCCAGCGCCAGCGTCAGCGCCGTGATGCAGAGCGTGAAGACGATCATCGTCAACAGCAGCGCCAGCGGGTCATTGCCGAAGCGCACGCCGAGGACGAGATAACCGAAGGCAAAAACGATGCTGTATTGCAGCATCCCCAGCAGGAAGCGTGCCAGCAGCTTGCCGCCCAGGAGCTGCCAGCGGGTGATCGGCATCGTCACCAGCCGCTGGAGTGTGCCCTGCTGCCGCTCCGTCATGAACGCCACCGCCGCAGGGAAAACCGCGAACATCACGTACATGCTCGCCATGCCTGGCGTCGATTGGCTGAAGCCCCCGCTGCCCGGATTGGTCTGCGTCCCTGCCGTCTCGCTGACGACCTCGTTGACATAGCTCGACTGCGCCGCCAGCAGATCAGACGCGCGGCTGCGAATGTCGCTCTTGAGCGCCGCCTGTTCGCCCTCGTCGAGCGTCAAGCCCGGCGCGGTCAGCGCGGCGGCAGTCCCCACGCGCTCGGCGACGATGCTCGCGCCCAGGCGCTGTACGCTCACCTGCACCGCTTGCAGGATGAAGCTCGGCGCGGTCGCGTTCTCGTTCGAGCGGTAGATGATCTCGACATTCTGCCCCGCAGCCAAATCCGTGCCGAACCCCGCCGGGATGTCGAGCAGCGCCAGCGCCGTCTGGTCGCGCAGCCGCGTCTCCGCCAGCGCCGCGTCAAACGCCGCGCCGCCCAGTTCGCAGCGATCACCGTCGTCGTTATCCGCCGGGCAAAGGACGAAATTCGGGTTCGCCGCCCGCAGCGCCGCCAGGAATTCCTGCGAAGTCGCGCTGCCGTCGCCGTCGATCACGTCGATGATGACATCCGGCGCTTCCGGCGCGCTGGCGACTCGTCCCGCGCCGTTGGCATACCCGATCACGAATGACAGGATGACCGGAATGACGATGAGGTTGATCCAGATGTCTTTTTCGCGGAAGATGATCCGCAGGTCGTTACGGGCAATCGCCCAGATTTTGCGCATCGCTAGTCCCTCTTCCCAGGAGATGCAATGATCTCTTCTTTAAGTGCGTGGTGCGCGGTGCGTAGTGCGAACAAACAATGTGCTTTTTCGCACCACGCACTACGCACTTCGCACGACTTCACACATTCAACCGTCGCTCGAACAGCCCCAGCCCGATGACGAACGTCACCGCACCGATGACGAGCAGGACGAGCAGATTGGTCGTTATCGCTGTCTGCCCCAGCGAAAGCTGCGTGAAGGCATCGACCGCCCAGTAATTCGGCGTCGCCCGTCCGAGGATCGCCAGGTCGCCCAGGCTGCGCAAGTCGAAGAACGCGCCGCTGAACAAGCCGAAGAACATGGCGATCAAGCCGCCGACGATATTGACCTGCTCCGGCGTGCGGGCAATGGCGGTGACGACCGCGCCGATGCCGCAGGCTGCCAACGACCCGGCAAAGATGACCGCTGCGACCAGCAGCAAGTTATCGCCCCAGATGATCTGCATCCGACCGGACAGCACGATGCCGACGATGTTCAGGAAGAAGAACAGCAGCGCCACCTGCACGACGCAGTTCGCCAGCGCGCCCAGCAGCTTGCCGAGCAGGATCGTCAGGCGCGAGGTCGGTGAAGCGATCAGGCGCTGGAGGGTGCCGTCGCGCCGTTCGTAAAGCAGGCTGTTGGCGCTCTGGATGGCGGTGAAGATCATGAAGAAGAGCGCCTGCGCGGCACCAAACGCCACCAGCGGGTTGAACGTCGCCACCTGCCTGCTCACCGTCTGCTGGCTGATCGTGATCGGCTGGCTATCGGGCGTGAAGGCGGGGGCGAAATCCGGCTGCCAGTTCGCGGAGCCGACGGCGAATTGCAGCCCAAAGCCCACATCCTCCTGCGCGCGTTCGACCAGCTCGCCGATGGTGGCGGCGACTGTCACGCCGCCCGTGACGAACTGGCTGACGATGTTCTCCGTCACCGCTTTAATGATGCTGGCGCTGACGGGCGCGGCGCGGCTGGTGTAGACCTCGACAGGCGCGACGTTCAGCGACAGGTTGTCCTGCGTCACCGTCAGGCTTTGCGAAAAGTTCGCCGGGATGATGATGGCGGCGCTGTACGTGCCGTCGTCCACGCCCGCCCGCGCCGCCTCCGCATCGCTCAGGATCGCGGCGTCGGTCAGCGCCAGCAGCACATTATCGGCATCCTGCGCGGCGTCGCCGGAGGGCGTAAACAGATCGACGAGGGTCTGCCCCATGCTGAAGGTCTGCCCGTTGAATTCGGTCGGAGCATCCAGGTTGACGATGGCAGTCGGGATATTCTGCACCGGGATGTCGTTGCCGCCGCCGCCGACCATGCCGCTGAATGCCGAGCCGATGATGGTCGCCAGCGCCAGCGGCGTGACGATCATGACCAGCAGCAGGCTGCGGTCGGTATAGGTGATGTAGAGTTCTTTCCAGGCGATGTTGAGGATTTTCGACATCAGATATGTCCTTGTTTATGGGTGCGTAGTGCGAGGTGCGAACAAACATGTTCGTAGGGGCGCACCCGTGTATGCGCCCGAATGCCATGCAATCGCCCGCCCACAAGAAGCGCATGTTCGCACCACGCACCACGCACTTCGCACTAATCTCGCAGCGCCCGACCCGTCAGGTGCAGGAAGACGGCTTCCAGGTCAGGCTCGCGCACCTCGACCGACAGCACGGTGATGTCCGCTTCTTCCGCCGCTTGAAGCAGCGGCGGCAGCGCCTTCCGCCCACGCTTCGCCAGCACCGTAATCACGCCATCCACGTCGACGACCGCGTCATCTTCGCCCTTTATCTCGCGGCGGTCATGCGTGGCTTTCGTCACGCCTTCGACGCTGCGCCGGAGCTGCGCAAGCTGCGCCTCGCTGATGGCTGCCGCGCCAACCTTGAGGAAGATGCGGTCTTCCTCGCCGATCTGCTGGATGAGTTCGCCGAGCGTGCCGCCCGCGATGATCTGCCCATGATCGATGATGGCGATGCGGTCGCTGATTTCCTGGACTTCTTCCATCAGATGCGACGTATAGAGGACAGTCATGCCCTGCTCGCTTTGCAGGCGCTTGACCGTATCGAGGACGCGGCGGCGGTTCTGCGGGTCGATGCCGACGGTCGGCTCGTCCATGTAGAGCAGGCGCGGCTTGTGCAGCAGCCCGACGCCGATGTTGACGCGCCGCTTCATGCCGCCGCTGAAGGTTTCGATCTTGTCGTGCTGGCGGTCGGTCAGGTCGATGAAGTCGAGCACTTCGTCGACACGCTTCGTTAGCTCCGCGCCGCCCATGCTGTACATCCTGCCGAAGAATTCCAGATTTTGCCGCGCGGTCAGCGTGGGGTAGAGCGCGATCTCCTGCGGCACGACGCCGATCAGCTTCTTGGCGTCGATCCCCTGGCGGGTGATCGAGTAGCCGCCGATGCGGGCATCGCCGCGCGTGGGCGCGAGCAGCCCGCTGATCATCGAGATGGTCGTCGTCTTGCCCGCGCCGTTGGGACCGAGCAGGCTGAAGATCTCGCCCTGGCGGATGTCGAGGCTGACGCCCTTGACCGCCGCGACATCCTTGCCGTTCTTGCCCTTAAAGGTTTTGGCGAGGTCGCGCACCTCGACTAACGTGCCATTTTTGCCGTTCTGCATGGGGCAATCTCCTCATCAAGAATAGTCGGACGACGCATGTCGTCGTCCCTACGGCTTCGTCGGGCAAATATAGGGACGAGGCGTCCCACAGGGAGGCTTCGCACTGCCTCGTCCGCTGTATGCGATTGCACGAGTCATCATGACGATTTTGTATTGCAACCCTATACGCGCGAGGAGCAACCAGAGTTGCAGCGAGGGTGGGGCAGGACACTACCTGCCCCACGATCATCGGGAAACGCTAACGCAGACGTTGATAGTAGACTGCGCTGAACGTCTCCGTGGGCGTCGCCTGCGCTGCCCCGTTGCCGCCAGACACGCTGATGCTGTAATCCAGGAAGCTGCACGACCCCAGGTCGCGCGGCTGCTCGCTGGAAACGACCATCGCGTAGGCGCTGCTGTACGGTTGCAGGTCAACCGTCCCGCTCTGCCCCAGGGCGAATGCCTCTGCCTGGTCACCCTCGATGCCGATCACCCACAAGCCGAGCGTGTTTGACCCATTCAGCGCGATGTCGATGGTGTTGTTCAGGTCAAGCGCGAAGTAATTCGCCCCCATCTCCTGAATGCCGTTGCCCTGCGCCGACCAGTCGCCGAAGCCGTCAATCGTGTTCTCCAGCCAGACGGGGCGCGGGAAGAGCGCGCCAAGGTCGTAGTCCATGAGCAGGTTCTGAGCGCGCCAGATCGCGATCATCTCCGGCAGCGTGGTGCCGACCTCGTCGAGCGTCTCGGTAATGATGTCCAAGCCCTCGTACTCGATGGCGTTTTCCCAGATACGCAGGACGATCCCTTCGCCGTAGCGGTCTGCCAGCACTTCGAGCAGCGTCCAATCGCCATACGCCAGCGAGCCGTCGAAATCCTCAGTAGCGAAGCAGAGTTCCGGATATTCATGGTTGCGTTCGATATAGCCGGTCGCGTCCTGCTCATCGCCGACGGTCACCGTCTCCGTCCAGACCGCCGTCGCCTCAAAGATCCAGAACAGCGGCTCGTCGAAATCGTAGCCAAACTGGATGATATGGTTGAATTCGTGCGTGGTCGATGCGCGCATCAGGGTCTGCGCGCTGACATCCTGCCCTGGGAAGACATAGTCGTTATCGACCACCAGGATGGCATCTGCCGCGCGCTGCTCGATACGGTCGGTATTGGGGTTGTCGCCCACCACATCAATCGGTCGCGCGTACGCCAGGGCACCCGCTTCCGTACCGATCACGTCCGCCAGATATGCCTCGTACAAGCCGTCATCGCCCGCAGGCGGCGCAGCCCAGCCGATGCGATTGATCTGCGCCTCGTACATTTCTTCGAGCGTCTCGGCAAAGGCGCGCACATATTCCGGCGTGGTCGCGTCGCTGCCCGCCAGGGTGTAGTAGATGCGGAAGTGGTCGGTCTCGATGATTTCGCTCGGTCCACTCAGACTGATCGCCTGGTTGGAGGTGTCCTGAATATCGTCCACGACCTGCTGCTCGACCTGCTGGGCGATGAACACAAAGCTGCCCGTCGTCTCGCTGCCATCGTAGCGCGACACGGTGAAGGTGTACGTACCGCTCATCTCGGCGGTATGCGCCAGCGCGGAATTGAGCGTGCCGTCGCCGCGATCATCGTTGATGGCGACCAGCGAACCCTGCGGATCAAACAGGCTGAGGATCGTATCGAGGTCGCCGCTGGTGGCTTCGACCGAGGCGTAGACGTTCTGCCCCTGCGTCAGGTTGACCACAAATTCGAATTCATCGGACTGCTGCTGAATGGTGCCCGTGCCCTGCCCCAGCACATTGCCTTCGACATCCACGAAGCTGAAGTCGGGCGTGGCGTCCGGGTCGACACTGACGACAATTTCGTAATCGCCCGCCGTGCTGTCGTCATAGCGTTCGACGATGATGGTGTACGTACCACTCGATTCCACTTCATACGTGATCGCCGAGTTGAGGGTGCCATCGCCGCGATCATCATTAAAGGCGACTTCCCGCCCGTTGGGCGCGCGCAGTGTCACCGTCGGGTCGAGATTGCCGGAGGTCTTCGACACGTCGATGACGACGACGCTGCCCGCCTCAAACTGGATCTCCCAGTTTTCGCTCTCAATGCTGTCGCTGATCGTGCCCGTGCCGCTAAAGACTTCCTGCTCTGCGGCGACGGTCGTCGTCGTGCCGTCCGCCCCGGTCGTCGTGGTCGTCTCGCCCCCCCCTACCTCGACCAGGATGGTGTAATCGCCGCGTGACGTGTCATCGTAGCGCGTGACTTCAATGGTATAAGTACCGCCCGTCGTGGTCGTATAGACGATCTGGGAGTTGAGGTTGCCGCGTACGATGTCGTCGTTGGTGGCGACCTCGTTGCCGTCGGGGTCGAAGAGGAACAAGACGGTGTCGAGGTTGCCACTGGTCGCCTCGGTGGTGATGGTGACGGTATGCCCGCGATCCAGATCGATCTCGTAGGACTCCGATTGGATGATGTCGTCGAGCGTACCTTCGCCTTCCAGGGTCTCCTCGTCGCCGCCGATAAACGTGACCGGCGCGGCAGCATCCAAGCCGAATTCGACCGTCAGGTCGTATTCGCCGCGTGTGGTGCCGTCGTAACGACTGACGGTGATGGTGTAGGTGCCGTTGCGCTCGGCGACGTAAATGATTTGCGAGTTGTATGTGCCGTCGCCGCGATCATCATTGGTGGCGATAACGCGCCCGCCCGGCTCGGCAAGCGCAAGCGTGGTGTCGAGGTTGCCACTCGTCACTTCGGTCGTGATGGTGACGATGTCACCGATTTGCAGTTGCAGGTCGAACGATTCCGAGGGGGTGCTGTCGTTGATCACCCCTTCTGCCTGGAGCGGCTCCTGCGCCAGCGCTGGCGCACCGATGGCGAACAACAGAACAGCGAAGACGAACAAAATGCGCAGTGCCGATTTCACAGGAAACCCTCGTGTCTAAGGTGTCGATGGCAGGTTCTACCATTGTATGCGAGAGGAGGAATTTTGGCGTCTAGGTCTTCCGGCGGAAACGAAACCTCAGACCCGCTCTATCCGCAAGCCGCCGCTTGCGAAGCTGTCCGTCATCTCGTGCGGCGCATCGTGCGTGGTGATGATCGCGGCGATCTGGTCGATCTGCGCGAAGGTGTAGGGCGCGACCTGCCCCCACTTGCTGGCATCCGCCACCACCACCGCCGCCATGCAGTGCGCGACCATCGCCGCCTTCATCGCCGCTTCGTCGGCGTCGCTTTCGGTCAGGCTGCCCTGGGCGCTGATGCCGCGTGTGCCGAAAAAACCGAGGTTGAGGTTGATCCCCGGCAGAAAGTCCGGCTTGCCGACCAGTGAGATCGAATCGCGCCGCAAACGCCCGCCCGGCATCAGCACCTGGATCTTCGGCGTTTCGATGAAGCTCTGCGCGATGATCAGACTATTGGTGACAATCGTCAGCTTGCCAAGCATTTTGAGATGCGGCACCATCGCATACGAAGTGGTGCTGGCGTCGAGCGCGATGGCATCCCCTTCATGGACATGCGCGGCGGCAGTGGCGGCAATCGCGCCCTTCGCCTCTACCTGCTTGCTCTGCCGCACATCGAACGACAGCTCCGGCGGGTACAGCCCGGCGTTCGCGCGCTGTACTGCTCCACCGTAGGTGCGCTCCAACAGCCCCTCTTCTTCCAGCGACCGCAAATCCTGGCGGATGGTCACGGCGCTGACATGGAGATGGTGGCTGAGTTCCTTGACGAAGACCCGTCCGTTTTGGCGAATTTGCTCCAGGATCAGACGGCGGCGCTCCTCGACAAATAAGGGGTGGACAGAATTTGACACGAAACTCACCAATCTTCTAAACTGAAAGCTATTGAAAGCAAAAGAAACTCCGATTTCGGTCATTGTACACGATTTTCTCTTTCCAAAGGAAACCACCATGTCATTTGCAGCCGATTATGATCGCCTTGTCGAGAAGCTGTCTGCCCTGGGCGTGGATGTCAACGCCGTCAAGGCAAAGCTCAAAACGCAGCATATCGAGACTCCGTCGTGGGGGTATGGCAACGGCGGCACGCGCTTCCAGGTCTTCCCGTATCCGGGCGCGCCGCGCAACATCTACGAGAAGCTGGCGGACGCGGGCTACATCCACCGTTTGTGCGGCATCGCGCCGACCGTCGCCATCCACATTCCCTGGGATAAGGCAGATGACTACAGCGCGCTGACGCAGTATGCCCGCGAACAGGGCATCGGCATTGGCGCGGTCAACCCGAATGTCTTCCAGGACTACGACTATAAGCTGGGCAGCGTCTGCAACCCCAGCGCGGGCGTGCGCGAAATGGCACTCGACCACATCATCGAATGCTGCGAGATCATGCCGAAGGTGGGCAGCACGCTCCTCAGCCTGTGGTTTGCGGATGGCACCAATTACGCCGGGCAGGACAGCATGAGCAAGCGCAAGCGGATGATGGAGCAGGCGCTGATCGAGACGCACAAGCATCTGCCCGCCGGGTCACGCATGTTGATCGAGTACAAGTTCTTCGAGCCAGCGTTCTATCACACCGACCTCGCCGATTGGGGGACTGCCTACGCGATGGCGCTCAAGTGCGGTCCGCAGGCGCAGGTGCTGGTCGATACCGGGCATCATGCGCAGGGGACAAACATCGCGCAGATCGTCGCCTTCCTGCTGGACGAGGAGCGCCTGGGTGGCTTCCACTTCAATGCGCGCCGCTACGCGGATGATGACCTGATCGTCGGCAGCGCCAACCCGTTCGAGCTGTTCGAAATTTATGTCGAGCTGGTCGCGGCGGGAGACAAGGCGAAGGACGTGGCGTACATGATCGACCAGAGCCACAACATCGAGCCGAAGCTGGAGGCGATGCTGCACAGCGTGCTCAACTGCCAGACCGCGTATGCCAAGGCGTTGATCGTGCCGCTCAGACGGCTGGCGGAGCTGCAGAACAGCGGGGATGTACTCGGCGGTCATCGTGTGCTGGTCGATGCCTTCGAGACGGATGTGCGCCCGCTGCTGATGAAGGTGCGCGAAGAGATGGGCGTGCCGCTCGACCCGATGGCGGCGTATCTGGCGGATGGTTACGCGGCGAAGGTGGCGGCGGAACGCGGCACGGCGCAGAGCGCGGGCGGCGGCATTCAGTCGTAGCCCAGCATTTCGCGCAGCGTCTCGATGGGCAGCCCCACCACGTTAGTGTGGCTGCCGTCGATGCGCGCCACCGGGCGGAAGCCCTCGTGCTGGATGGCGTAGCTGCCCGCTTTGTCGAACGGGTCACCCGTCGCAATATAGGCGTTGATCTCGTCGTCCGTATACTCGCGCATGGTGACGGTCGTCCGCGTCAGGCGCGTATCGGGGTCGCGGGGCGCATCCCCCAGGCGCAGCAGCGTCAGCGCCGTGCAGACGACATGATCGCGCCCGCGCAGCCGCCGCAGCATCGCGCGCGCCTCGTGCTCGTCGGCGGGCTTCCCCAGGATGTCGCCTTCCAGGACGCCGATCGTGTCGGCGGCGAGGATGACGACGGTATCCGCCGCCAGCACCCAGGCAGGCGCAGCGATTTGTGCGGCGACCGCGGCTGCCTTCTCGCGGCTCAGGCGATGCACGTAGTCATACGGCGGTTCTCCCGGATGCTGCGTTTCGTCAATATCCGGCTTGACGATCTCGAAGGCGATGCCGAGCGACGCGAGCAGTTCGCGCCGCCTCGGCGAGCTGGAGGCGAGAACAATTCGGGCAATATTCATATCGGTCATGTCGTGTATTGTATGCGGGTGCGCGGTGCGGGGTGCGGACAAACAATTGGTTCTGTCAGCAGCGCGTTTTGTTTGTTCGCACTGCGCACTACGCATCACGCACTGTCAAGTCGACTCTGACGCCTACCTAAGCCTTCTTCCCGTTGCTATCCGCGTCGCCCTCTTCCCAGTCTTCGTCATCGTCGTAGTCTTCGAGGTCGTCCTCGTCCCACTCCTCGTCCTCCATCCAGTCCATGCCATGCACATGACCGTGCTGGAGTTCTTCCTCGGTCGCATCGCGCAGCCCAACCACTTCGACATGGTAGGTCAGCGTCTTGCCCGCCAGGGGGGGATTGAAGTCGAGGATGATGGTTTCGTCGCCAATCTCGCGGACGAACGCGACGTAAACATCGCCCTCTTCATCTTCGACCTCGATTGCCATGCCGAGTTCGAGGTCGTCCATGTGCGCCATGTCTTCGCGGTCGATCTCGTCGATATCTTCGGGATCGTAGTCGCCATATGCCTGGTCGGGCGCGAGCGTGACGCTCATCTTATCGCCGAGCTTTTTGCCCGCCAGCGCCGCTTCCAGACCGGGGACGATGTTTTCCGCGCCGTGCAGATATTCCATCGGTTCTTCGGCGTCCGTCTGTGCGACCGTCGCCCCATCAACTTCCAGCGTGTACTTCAGACTGACAACCACGCCGTCAGCGATTGTATTCGGCATTTCGGGTATTCCCTCTCTACGACCCGTGAGGGTCAATGTGATAGTGCGATTCTAAACCGAGTCGCGCAGGCTGCATAGGGAGGGTCTGTGATGCGACATCTTCTCAATCGTTATAATCTTTAACGGGAGGGGGGAAAAATGTTATGCGGACGATTGAACAACTTCAGGCATTATTACGCGAATATCAGACCCACAACCCGGATGAGGCGATGCTGGTGCGCGTGGATCGATATCCCGCTCCAGAAGAGCGTCAGTCCTTCACTCGCTTTCTGGATTTCGCGCGGCAGCGGCAAGCACACCTGCCCATCTACGAAGCTGCCTATCTCCATCTCGTCCACCAATTCGTCCTGAGCGGCAGCCGTGCCGATTTGCTGATGAGCCTGGAACGCCGCTTAAGCGCCCTGGCGAGCGGGCAGGGCGCGCTCGTCCTGATCGAGGGCATCTCGGGCATCGGCAAGACCTCGCTGGCGATGACGCAGGAAGTGATGGCGGAGCGAGCAGGCGCGGTTTTCGCCCTTGGACGCTGCAACGTGCAGAGCGATTCGCCCTTCTGGCTGTGGCGCGATGTCGTGCAATCGCTCCACAAGGCGACAGGCGTGGCGATGGATGAGCTGCCCGCGCCTTTCGGCGCAGCGCCACAAGCCCGCTCGCTCCGCACCCTGACGCAAGCGCTGGGGGATTGGCTGTCCGCCATCGCCGCCGCCCACCCGCTCGTCGTTTTGCTCGACGATCTGCACTGGGCGGAGGCCGACTCGCTGGAAGTGCTCGACCAGTTGACGGGTGCGTTGGCAAATCAGCCGATCCTCTTCATCGCCACCTATCGCTCAGAAGAAGCCTGGCGCGGGCAGTCGCTCTATCGTTTTCTACCGACCCTGCATCGCAATCACAGAGCCGAGACGCTGCGGCTGCGCCCGCTGACGAAAGACGATGTCGCGCAGCTCGCGGCTGCCTATCATGGCGCGTGTCATCCGCGCCTGGTGGACTACCTGTACGGGCGCGCCGAGGGGCATCCGCTGTTCACCGTCGAGCTGCTGCACGATCTGGTCGATCAGCGACTGCTGGCGCGCGGCGCAGAGGGTCTTTGGCTGCCCCCGGATCAATCGGTGCCAGTGCCGACGCTGCTCAGACAGGTCATCCTCCAGCGTGTGACGCGGCTCGGCGAGACGGCGGAAGCACTCCTGAGCCATGCCTCCCTCGTGGGTGAGACATGGGCGCTCCATGTCGTGGAACATCTGCTCGACGTGTCGGAGGATGCCCTGCTTGCGGCACTGGACAATGCACTGAAAGCCGATCTGATCCGTGTCTTTGACGAGCGGAACGAGCGCTACCAGTTCACACACGGCTTGATCCGTGAGGTTCTGTACTCCGAGCAGAATCCCCGGCGTCGCCGGCGGCTGCATGAGCGCATCGGGCACTACCTGGAAGCGCAAGTACCGTTGGACAGCGCGCGAATCGCGTATCACTTCCTGGAGGCGGAGGTCTGGAGCAAGGCAGCGCATTACCACTTCGTAGCGGGCGATCAGGCTGCGCGCAGCTTCGCCATGCATCGCGCGATTGAGCTTTTTGAGCGTGCGCTGTTGACCGCGCGGCGCGAAGCCCCTTCAGCCATAGGGCGCGAGGAAATCGACATCTATGAACACCTGGGAAATGCTTACCGCGTCCTTGACCAACTGGTTGATGCCGAGCATGCCTACGCCGAGATGTACGAAACCGCGCTCAGAATGGGCGCTCTGCCGTCACAATGTCTGGCGCTGATCCATCTGGCGCAGACTCGCGTCTCGCAATATCGACTGAGCCAAGCGCTGCAAACGGCGCAGGATGCGCTCGCCCTCGCAGAGCAATTGGACGATCCGCTGCTGGCACGCGCGCACGCCGTGCTCGGCATGGCGCGGCTCATTCGCGGCGATTCTGGGCAGGCGCGCGAGCACTTTGAGCGTTTCGCCGCACAGGGCGTATCGAGCGGCGATTTCGTCATTCAGAGCGATATGTATCGCCAGCGGGCATACCTGGATGTCTGGTCGGGCAGCTATGGCGACGCCGAACGCAATGCAGCGCGCAGCCTGGAATGCGGCTTGAAGTCGGGCAACCTGCTTCAGATCACGGGCGGCTATCAAATCCTCAGCTTCAGCCAGATCGAAGCGGGACATTATGCCGAAGCGCACCAGTGCATTCGTGCGGCGCTCGACCTGACCGGGACCAGCGAAGATTATCACCATCAGCTCACGCGCCTGCGCAATCAGATGGGCTATCTCTATCTGGAGCTGGGCGACGCATCACAGGCGCTGGAATGGGATCAACGGGCGCTGGCGGCAAGTTACGACAACGAAGGCGTCAGCCGCTACGAAATGCGCCGCTACAGCCTGCTGAATGTCGCCACCGACCTGCTGCATCTCGGCAGGCTGGAGGAGGCGCACGAATACGCAGCGCGCTTTGAGGCGATGCAGAACGACCCCGATTACGCGCGCTTCCGCTATCAAAACCGCTATCTGCTGCTGATGAGCGAACTGCGTCTTGCAGAACAGCGATACAACGAGGCGATCAGCTATGCCCACGAGGCGCGCGCGATGGCGACGGAGTATCACGCGCCGAAGAACCTCGCACGCAGTCACTGGCTGGAAGGGCGGGTGCTGCTGGAACTGCGTCAATACGCAGCCGCGCGCGCCTCTCTGGAGCAGGCAGCCCGCATCGCCGACGAGATCGCGCATGGATCGCTGCGCTGGAAAATCCGGATCAGCCTGGCGCGCGCGCAGCGAAGCAGCGGCGAAGCGCCGGACGAGACGTTGGCGCAGGCGCGCGCGATGATTCGTCAGGCAGCACGGCTGCTGGCAGGCTCGCCGCTTCAGGCATCGTTTGATGCGGCAGAATGGCTGGCGCAGTGTGACGCTGCTGTGCAGCCTGCCGCGCCAGTTCGGGTGGCATATCCCGCCGGACTGACGGAACGCGAGGTCGAAATCCTGCGGCTCGTCGCGGGCGGCGCGACCAACCAGCAGATCGCCGATATGCTGGTCATCAGCCCGCGCACCGTCAACACCCACATCACCAACATCCTGAACAAGACGGGCTGCGACAACCGCACCGCCGCCAGCGCCTTCGCCATGAAGCACAACCTTCTCACTACGTAAAAATACGTAGTCTGTGGCGCAGGGGTGCCCATCATCACCGCGGCAAGATCGTGACTCCTCTCGATGACGCGACTAGCCCCGATCCCCTATGCTGTCGAGTGTTCGGTGAAGGCACACAGGAGGCGATGATGTTGACAAAAACACTCCACGAGATCGAACTGGAGGCATGGTCGGAGCGCGCGGCGATCTACGACGACACTTTCGCGGGTATCTCCAGCCAGGCGATCCCGCCAATTCTCGACAGCATTGGCGATTTGAAGGGAGCGCGGCATCTCGACGTGGCGTGCGGCACCGGGCATCTGGTCGCGGCGGCGGCGCTGCGCGGCGCGGGCAGCGAAGGCGTTGATTTCGCGCAGGCGATGATCGACTTGGCGCGCGCGAATTACTCTGGCGCGCGCTTTCAGGTCGCGGACGCGGCGCAGCTTCCCTACGACGACGCGGCATTCGATGCGGTGACCTGTTCCTTCGGGCTTTCGCACATGGAGTTCCCGGAAGCGGCTGTGGCGGAGGCGTATCGTGTGCTGCGTCCGGGTGGGCGCTTTGCCTTCACGCTGTGGTGCGGACCCGACGATGGCGGCACCCTGTTCGCCATCGCGCGCGAGGCGGTGGCGGCGCATGTCATCGCGCCCCCAAGGCTGCCAGAGGCATGGACACGTCTGCGCTTCGCGGATGCGCGCTTGTGCGAGCAGATCGTTCGCGAGGCGGGCTTTGTCACGCCTTCCTTTGAGCGGATCGGCGTCGCACATCAGTCCGCGACCGCCCAGCCCGCAATCGACATCCTCGACCGGATCGCTGTGCGCAGCCGTCTGATCCTGGAGAGCCAATCGTCGGCTATACGAGCGCGCATCCGAGCGGCGATGGCTGCGCAGATCGAGGCGCTGCGGGTCGATGAGCTGATCCGTATTGAACTGCCCGCTTTGCTGACCGTTGCGCAGAAACCTGCATCCGAGAGCGAGAGACCATCATGATCAGGCAGCTTGAAGCGAAATACGAAATCTTTGACCGTATCGAAGACCTGCTCGCGCCGGACACGCTGAGCGCGCTGCTCTCAAAGCCGATCACGCAGGTGGAGCTGCTGCCGATGGATGAGCATGGCGGTCTCGGAGGGGGTCATCTAAGCTATGTAGTGACGAACGCGGGGCGTTACGTGCTCAAGCGCATGTCGATTGAGACGGACTACGTTATGGCGAGCAGCCGCGACACGGTGGGGCGTTCGGTCACGCTCTGGCAGTATGGGCTGCTGGATCGGCTGCTGCCGCATGTGGCGCACAAGATGATCGCCTGCGCACGCGATGGCGCGGGGTGGGCGCTGCTGATGGAAGACCTGACGGGCAGCACGTTCGCGTGGGATAAGCAGCCCATGCCACCCGCGCTCCTGCCGGTTTACCTCGACGCGATGGCGCGCATCCATGCCACATTCTGGAACGACCCCTGCCTGCGCAGCCCGGAACTCGGCATTGCGCGCCAGGAACAAATACTGGACGTCGCTGTATGGAGAAGCGTCGGGGAAGATGCCCGCTACTCGGCAAGCCCCCTCCCGGAATGGTTTAAGAGCGGTTGGGCAGCGCTGGGTGAACTGCTGGACGATGAGGTGTACAGGCATCTGTCGCGTTTGTGCGACGATTCGCAGCCGGTCATCGATGCTGCGCGCCGCTTTCCCACGACGTTGATTCACGGCGATTACCGAGAAGCCAATTTCGCCTACGTCGAGCCGGGCGTCCCCGTCGTCTTCGATTGGCAGCAGGCGGGCTGCGCGCTGATGACCATCGACCTGGCGTGGATACTGATGCGGAATCGCTCGGTGGTCGAGGCGGGCATGGGACGCGAAGCGGCGATTCGCTACTACCGCGAGCGCCTGGAGACGTACCTGGGCACCCCGTTCGAGGATAGTGACTGGCAGATCATGGTTGATCTGGGCTGTCTGATCGACACGATGCGGCTTGGCTGGATCGGCGCGCACTTCTACAAGGTGGATGACAGCCCCGACAGTCGCAAACACAACGGCGATACTTTACGGATGCACAGCCAGCAGGTGCGCGATGGGCTGCGCTGGCTGTGAGATGCGGGCGCGGCGGTTCGGCGTTAGACTTGCCAATGCCTTTACCTTCACAAGGAGCAAAAAAGATGCGCCGCGCGTTTATAGGAATATGCCTACTGCTGCTGGTCGGTCTCTGGGTGCTGCCCGCCGCCGCCCAGGAAGATATGGAGGCGATGGTCACCGAACTGATGGCGTCTGAGCCATCGTTTGAGTATGGCGAGACCATCGTCAATTTTGAGAACCTCGGTCTGAATATCATCGGCACGCTGGCGATGCCTGACAGCGATGAGGCAGTGCCGCTGGTGCTGCTCTTCCACGGCTTCAAAGGCGAGCGCGACGAACTCCCCATCGTGAACACCGAAGAAGCCATGTTCAGCCGCACCGCGCGCATCTTCGCCGAACGCGGCATCGCCACGCTGCGCATTGAGTTCCGCGGCTCTGGCGAAAGCGAAGGTGCCTGGGAAGACACGACCTTCACCGGGCAGATCGCCGACGCTATCGCCGCGCTCGATTTCGCCGGTACGCTCGAGGGCGTGGACGCGGAACGCATCGGCATCATCGGCTTGAGCCAGGGTGGATTGGTCGGCGCGGAGGCGGCGGGGCAGGACGACCGTGTTAAGTCGCTCGTGCTGTGGTCGCCCGCTGCCAACCCCGCCTCGAACTTCGCCAACATCCTGCCGATGGAGACGATCCTGGCGGGGCTGGCGCTGGCGGATGACGAAGTGCTGCCCGTCACGCTGCCCTGGGGCGAAGAGACGGGTATGAAGCGTCCGTTTTTTGAGGAGCTGTTCACAGTCAATCCGGTCGCGGCGATCACGGGCTATGCCAATCCCATGCTGGTGATCATGGGAAGCCGTGATACCACCGTCTTCCCGCCGCAGCAGATGGGCGAGACATTCCTCAACTACCACGAAGGCGATGAGCAGCTCATCGTGCTGGATGGCGATCACATCTTCGACGTGCTGGCGACGGGACCTGAAGTGCTCGACGCAGCGATCTTCAACAGCCTCGCCTGGTTCATGACCACCCTCTAGCGAGACATTCGGGGGCGATGACACGTCGTCGCCCCTACGCCATCGCCCCACATCGAACACCACGCCTTCGTTCCCGCGCAGGCAGCGCAGCATGATAACGGTACCTGCGCCTACTCCCAGCCCAAAAATAAGGACACGACAGGGACACAATCGGGACACCGTGCCCCATGATTGTATGCTACTCTGATTTCAGCTTCACAACGGCGAACAAGCCGACACAGCCGATAAAGACAGCCGAAACCGAACTCAGCCATTCGGATCATCCTACCGGATGACCGTGTCCCTTTGCGCGTCGATTTTCTACAGCGAGTACAAGAGTTGATCATGCCCGCGATGACGATAACCCCCACAATCAGCCCCTTCATTCAAGGCTTCCTGCTGTGCGCCAGCATCATCATCGCGGTGGGTCCGCAGAACCTGTTCATCCTGCGCCAGGGGCTGCGGCGTCAGCACCTGTTTGCGACCGCCATGTTCAGCACGCTGGCGGATGTGGTGCTGATCTTTCTGGCGGTCGGCGGGTTGAGCGCCATCATCGCGACGAGCAGCACGTTCAAAATGGGCATCACGGTCGTCGGCGTGCTCTTCCTCGCGTACTACGGCGGCTGCGCGTTGCTCCGTGCCTTTCGCAACGGGTCAGCAGCGCCCGACCTCTCGTCACACAAGACCACTGCTGGCATCGGGGCAACCATCGTGGCAGCGCTGGGGTTTGCGTTCCTGAATCCGGCTGCCTATGTGGACACGCTGATGATCATCGGCTCCAGCAGCCTCAGCTTTTCCGCCTCCGAACGCCTGATCTTTGGCGTCGGCGCGGTCACGGCGTCCACGAGCTGGTTCTTCATCCTGTCGTATGGTGCAAGCAACCTCACCGCCATATTCCGTTCGCCGATTGCATGGCGCGTGCTGGATGTCGTGAGCGGCGTGGTGATGTTGGCGATTGCCAGTACGCTGCTTCCCGCATTCCTCCGCACTCTGTAGCCTGCTCGGTTGTCATGCCAAGAGAATGTGAAGAACGAGAGAACATCATGTTCGCAATGACGCTGCCCATCTCAATCACCCCCTTCATTCAGGGGTTCATCCTCTGTGCCATCACCATCACATCCGTCGGACCCCAAAACATATTCATCCTGCGTCAGGGGTTGCGACGGCAGCATGTCTTTGCGACCGCCTTCTTCAGCACGCTGGCAAGAGTGCTTCTCATTTCGCTGGCGGTTGGCGGTCTGAGCGCCGGCATCTCGACCAACCCGTTCTTCCGGATTGGCATCACCATCGCCGGAGCGCTCTTTCTTGCCTACGTGGGTGCAAGTGCCTTACGCCGCACCTGGAGTAAAGAGTCCGCATCGCTCACGCTCGCCTCGCAGCAAGCGACCACGGGTGGCATTCAGACGAGCATCATCGCCGCCCTGTGTTTCGCCTTCCTCAACCCCGCCATTTACATGAATACACTGATGGTCATCGGCTCCACCAGCCTGAACTATCACGCCTACGAACGACTGGCGTTTGCGATTGGTGCCGTACTGGCAACCACCACCTGGTTCTTTGCGCTCTCGTATGGCGCGAGCAAACTCGCCGCTGTCTTCCAGTCGCTGCTTGCCTGGCGCATTCTGGATTTTGTCAGCGGCACGGTCATGCTGCTCATCGCAGCGACCATCATCGCGCCGCTCATCACCATGCCTTAGTCGTGCTTATTCCAGCCCTGCCCGCCGTGCTTTTGCGGCGGCATCCATTTCATCCTTACTGCGAGTCAGATGTTGGCAGCAGCGGCAGCAAGACGAACAGACGAGTTCCATGCGGTCGGATAGGCTCAATCGCAAAAGTGCCGCCCAGCTCCTCTGCCCGCTCACGCATCGAAGTGAGTCCGACCCCGGCGCGATACTTTTCGACGATGCCAATCCCTTTATCGATCACTTCAATGTGCAGGTGATCGTCCTTGAGGGTCAGCCGTGCATCACAGGCGGTCGCCTGGGCATGCTTGATGACATTGTCGAGGGCAGTCTGCATGATTCGATAGGCAGCGACTTCGACCGCAGCATTGAGCGGCGGAAGCTGTGATGGCAGGATCAGCTTGATCATCCCACTGCCATCAAGCTGGCTGACGAAATCGCTGACCGCGCCAATTAGCCCCAGTTGATCGAGCTGAGGCGGTCTCAGATCGTAGACGAGTTGACGAATATGGGTGAGCGTTCCTTCGATGTCTGACTGCAACTCGTCCAGGATTTTGGCGGCGGTTTCAGGATTCTTGTGCAACAGACTTTGTGCCGCCCCAATGCGAAACATCTGGGCGGCAAGCGTGGGACCCAACCCATCATGCAGGTCACGACGCAGCCGGCGACGCTCCTCTTCGCGTGCGGTCACGATTTTCTGACGTGAGCCTTGGAGTTCCTGGTTGAGACGTACCTGCTCGTCGGCAAAGCGTCGGTATTTGTCCAGCAGTCCATGATAGAAAACAACGGAATAGCGCGCCAAAAGCACAATCGCCAGCATGATGGCGAAGAATTTGATACTCATAAACTGCGACGAGTCGGCAAACAGCGGCGGCAATGGCTCGCCAATGATGTCGCGATACAGGACCCACATCAGGGTCATCGCCGAAATGCCGAAGGTGATCAGCATCCAGCGTCGCCAGCCATACAGCAGCGCCAGGATGATTGCGACCATTAAAGCGAGATCACCAAAACCGCGTATGCCTCCATGCAAGACGAGGACGGGCGGCACGGCAAGATGGATGCACAGCACATAAACCCCTTGCGCAAGGTGAGCGTAGGGGGTTCTGAGGAAATACAGATTTGCAAAGCTCACCGCGAATAATGTGCCAACAATCATCTGTGATGAGAGCGTAAAGGGATCATTGAGGAAGAGGAGGATGCCATAGGTGATGGCGATGACGACGATGGTGGTTACAAAGACACCGAGCCACAGTTGCTCGCGCAATCGGTTGATGTCGTCGCTGTGCAAATCTGAGGAATAGGTCGTTGTAGAAGATTTCCGTAACGATGATGCAAGCGCTAACGGTTGTTGGTAGCTTACCATTGTTATCCCCAAATCGATCAGCGTCGCTGCTCTCAGTACGTCATGCGCGATCCCCTTATTCCAGCCCTGCCCGCCGTGCTTTTGCGGCGGCATCCATTCTGTCGCTCGCTTCCAGTTTTGTCAGCACTTGCGATACGTAGTTGCGCACGGTCTTGGGGGACAAAACCAGCTTTTCCGCAATCGTTGGATTGTCGTCGCCAGCGGCGAGCAAGGTGAGGATGTCCTGTTCGCGTCGGCTCAGTTGCGGAAGTTCGTCGCTGGGCTGGTCATGGGCAGCACCCATGTTGGCGAACCACTGCATGATGTACCCCGCGATCTGCGGACTGAATACGGCACCGCCCCCCGCAGCGAGACGCAGCGTTTGCAGCATCTCTCGGTGCTTAATCCCCTTCAGCACATAGCCGGATGCGCCTGCCCGCATGGCGGCAAAGACCGATTTGTCATCCTCGAACATGGTCAGCATCAACACGGTTATCCCCGGATAGCGCTGTTTGATGCGGCGTGTGACCTCGATGCCATTTTCGCCAGGCATGTTGATGTCCATCAGGATGAGATCTGGCGGATCGCTCGCCAGCCGCGGCATAACATCCGCACCTGACTCCGCTTCGCCGATCAGGACCATATCGTCCGATGACTCGATCAACAAACGCAGCCCGTCCCTAAAGATTTCATGGTCGTCCACAACAAAGACTTTAATCATCATCCTCATTCCTGCGGGTATCCGATGGCGCAAGCAGCGGGATTGAGACCGATAGACGAGTTCCATGCGGCTGGGTGGGCGCGATGGCGAACGTACCGCCCAACTCCTCTGCCCGCTCGCGCATCGATGTCAGCCCCACCCCGGCTCTGTACTTGTCGGCGATCCCTATCCCGTTATCGACAATTTCGATATAGAGATTATCTTCCGTAAAGCTCAATCGCGCATCACAAGAAGTCGCCTGCGCATGTTTGATCACATTGTCGAGACCCGTCTGCATAATGCGGTAGGCGGCGACTTCGACGGCGGCGTTCACGACGGGCAGTTGCTTTGGCAGGTTGAGGTGAATCGCGCCGCCCCCTTCGTGCCGGCTCAAAAAGTCGTTGAGCGCGCCCGCCAGCCCCATCTGGTCAAGCAGGGGCGGTCTCAGCTCATAGACAAGCTGGCGAACGCTGGTCAGCGTGCCTTCAATGCCGTCCTGGAGATCATCCAGGATTTTGATCGTTTTTTCCGGGTTCTTGTGGATCAAGTCCTGCGCTGCCCCCACCCGGAACATCTGCGCGGCGAGGGTCGGACCCAGCCCATCGTGCAGGTCGCGGCGCAGCCGACGGCGCTCTTCTTCACGCGCGGTCACGATTTTCTGGCGGGAGACCTGGAGTTCCCGGTTCAAATGCACCTGCTCTTCGGCAAAGCGGCGGTATCTGTCCAACAGTCCGTTATAAAAAGCATTGGAATAGCGCAGCAAGAAGATCGTGAACAGCATCAGAATGAAGAACTTCAGAGAGGTAAATTGTGCCGAGTAGTTGAGCAGCGGCGCGACCGGGTCGCCAATGATGTCATGGTACAAGACCCACACGAGCGTGATCGCCATAATCCCGAACGTGATATTCATCCAGCGCCGCCAGCCATAGAGCAAAGCGACGAAGACTGCGGTCAACAACGCAATATCGCCAAAACCGCGTGTGCCGCCATAGAGGATGAGGACGGGCGGCACAGCGAAATGAATGCAGACGACATAGATGCCCTGGACGAGTCTGGCGTGCCGTGTTCGGAGCAGGTAGAGACCTGCCACTGCGATGGAGATGAGTGTAATGAGAATGACATAGGAGAGGGGCGGCTGCGCCTCGCCCATGATGCGGCGCGCGACCGACGTGATGATCAGCACCACGATAGTGGTCACGAAAAAGCCGACCCACAACTGCCCGCGCAGTCGGTCGATCTCGGTGCTGTGCAGATCGGAAGAGGTGTTTGTCATTGGATTTCTCGTCAGTCTTGAGGAGGGTGGCAGGATTCGCGGGTGGCTTCACACGCTTCACCTTTTCCACAACGCCCTACGCTAATCCCCCAGGTCGATCACCACGCCTTCGTTCTCGCGCAGGTAGAGCACCCTCATGTGGTATAAACTCTTTTACGAAAATCGCAGGCTGGCACAGCATCGGCACATCATGAATATCAATTTCCACAAGCCAGCAATGATGATACTACGCTTTCTGCATCTTTTTTGGAAAGAGAACGGTCCTGCCGCTCTATGCGCGATGCTCTCCGCCGTGATCGCGCTTGCTCCCGCGATCTTTGAGCTAGGGCAGTGGTCCGATCACGGCTTTCATCAGCATCTTGCCGCAGCCTGGTCTGTCAGCGGTCAAGCTCCCGCTGGGCTGCCACACCCTGTCTACCATTTGTTGTGGATGGCGCTGCATTGGCTGCTGGGTGAGCAGAATTTGGTGTTTCCCGGTTTGATCATTTACCTCGGTTCCTACGCGCTGGTTGGCATCCTCGCTTACCAGCTCGTGACGGAGCATCTTTTCACACCGAAGGCTGACTATCAACGTTGGCTGGTTGCGGTGCCCATGGCATTGATTCAATTTGTGGCACCCGTCGCCGTACTCACCCTCAGCGAGCAAAATCTGTACATAGGTTACATGCATATTTCGACATATCACAATCCTACCACCATCCTGCTTCGCCCGCTTGCATTGGCGCAGTTTCTGATCCTGCTGAACAGTCTTCGCCCTGCCAGAGTCAAGATCCCCTTGCTGATCGGCGTTGCAGCACTGTCACTCGTCGCCGTCTACACAAAGCCAAACTATGCCCTGGCGCTCTTGCCGATGCTGGGGATATGGGTCGCTTATCACGGGCTGCGCAGGCAGCACCTGGATTGGCGTATCGTGCTGGCGATGGGGATACCAACAACCCTCGCGCTGCTCTTACAATCGATTGTCATGAATGATGAACGCGGTGGCATCAGGGTTGATCCATTTGCAGTGCTGATGATGTACAGCCCCGATTTGGGCACGGCAGTCCTCAAGATCATGATGTCCAGTCTCTTCCCGCTGGCAGTTCTGCTGCTTTTCTCTCGCCAGGTGCTGCGTTCCGCGCCGAATATGCTCGCGTGGGGCATTTATCTCATTTCGCTTACCCAGGCGATCTTGTTCACCGAGATCTACCAGGCACCCGCTGGGAATTTCTTTTGGGGTGCGTATGTTGCGCTGCTCATCCTCTTTCTGACCAACCTGGGCACCCTGTTGGATGCACTGTTCAGACGCGAGGGCAGCGCGGCGCTCCACTGGATGCGCGTGGGGGGTACGTCCGCTGTTTTGCTGGCGCATGCTGCCTTCGGTGCATTCTGGTGGTGGCTGCACCTGGTCAGCATTTGGGGCGGCGCGGGATTGATGAAGGATTTATGGTGGTGATAGGGGGCAGCAAAGTGCCTACGCCAGCGCCCCTAGATCGATCACCACACCTTCGTTCTCGCGCAGGTAGAGCGCGCCGAGATCGACCGGCTCCGTGCGATCCAGGTGCGTCGAGGCGACGATGCGCCCGCTCCCCAGGTCGCGCAGTGCCAGCGACACCATGCGCTCGCTCAGGTTGAGCGCGACACACATGCGCACGCCGCCCAGCACACGCAGGTAGACCAGCGTATCCGCCACCCCCGTATCGAGCGAGCGATAGCTGCCATAGAGCAGCGTCGGCGTCGCGCGGCGCAGCGCGATCAGGCGGCGGTAAAGCGCCAGCATTGACGCAGGGTCGTTCGTCTGCGCCTCGACATTGCGCGTCAGGTAGTCGGGCGAGGTTGGCAGCCAGGGCGTCCCGTTCGTAAAGCCCGCGTTGGGCGTCATATCCCACTGCATCGGCGTGCGGCAGCCATCGCGCGTGATGCCGATGTTGATTCCCTGCGGGTCCTGGAACAGTTCCGGCGAGATGTCCGCCTCCGGCATGCCCAGCTCATCGCCGTAGTAGATCGTCGGCGTACCGCGCAGAGTCAGCAGCAGCATGGCGACGACGCGCGCCTGTGCTTCGCCGTAACGTGTGGCGATGCGCGGCTGATCGTGATTGCTGAAGACGTAGTTGGGCTGCCCACCCGGCGGCACGGCGGCGTCGTAGCGGTCGATGAAATCGCGCAGCACGGCGGCATCCCAGGGCAGCATCAGCATGGCGAAGTTGTACGGAAGCTGCATCCCCTGCATGTCGTCGTAACAGCGCGCCATCTTCGCCACGTCGGTCGTGTAGGCGATCTCGCCGATGATCGGACGGTCGCCGAATTCGTCGAACGTCTTGCGCAGCTCGCGGATCAGCCCATACACATCCGGATGCTGCTCGCTGTTGACGCGCAGATACTTGAACTGCGGATTGCTGACGCCTTCGACATAGCTGGGATCAGGCGGGTCGTCGCGCAGTTCCAGGTCTTTGAGCAGGCGGTCGATCACATCGACACGGATGCCCGCCACGCCGCGCCCCAGCCAGAAGCGGATGACGCCCTTCATCGCCTCGACCACCAGCGGATTGCGATAGTTGAGGTCGGGCTGTTCGGGCGTGAAGAGGTGCAGGTAATACTGCTCGGTCATCGCATCCCACGTCCACGCGCTGCCGCCGAAGTATGCCAGCCAGTTGTTGGGCGGCGATCCGTCCGGCTTGGCATCCGCCCACATATACCAAGCGCGCCTGGGGTTCTCGCGCGAAGCGCGCGACTCGACGAACCAGGGGTGCTGGTCGGAGGTGTGATTGGGCACGAGGTCGATGACGATTTTGATCTGACGCACTGCCGCTTCTGTGACAAGCTGGTCGAAATCCGCCAGCGTGCCAAACAGCGGATCGATGTCGTAGTAATCGCTCACATCGTAGCCAAAATCGACCATCGGCGAGCGCATGATCGGCGAAATCCAGATGGCGTCGATGCCCAGCCACGCCAGATAATCGAGGCGCTGGATGATGCCCTGCAAGTCGCCGACACCGTCGCCGTTGCTATCCTGGAAGCTGCGCGGGTAGACCTGATAGATGATGCCGTTCTTCCACCAGGGTGCGGATGGGTTCATAGCGGATACTCCGAGTTCGTATGCCAGAATGGCGGGTAGTGTAGCGCCGAATTAGGTTGAATGCGCGATGTGGACCGTCTCTTCGACAGGTCGCTTGATCGTGATGCTGTCCACGACCTGCGCGACCATCACGATGGCGATGGGGATGACAAAGCCAATCGGATCGAGCGTCGTCGCCACCAACCCGAAGACAAATACAACTGCCGCAGCCACCAGGCGCAGCACGATGCGCCGCCACACGATTTCGTGCGTCCCATATTCGATCAGCGCCAGCGCCACAAGATAAAGCGCGATTGACCCCATATAGAGCAGGCGATACGGCGGATATAACGCCTCGCCTGGCTGTTCGATAACCGCTTCGAACAGCTTCTTCGCGCCGACGCCGAACATCACCAGCGAGATGACAAGCAGAGAATGTGAATACAGCCAAACAAGTCGCCGCAGCGACACTTGCAGCGAAATCCGCGTCTCATCAACCTCCGAGAAGTAGAGCCACCACAGCGCATACATCACGATCAAGCCGAAGGTGCTGAATGCCAGTTCCGGAATTCCGATGAGACTTCCCTGCGCATCATCCAATACCTTAATGAACGCCTCGCCCAACACAATCAGTGTGAAGATGCCGAAGCGTTCCTTCAGATGGTGCTGATCGAAAGTGTGCTGCGCCTGCAAGCGGCGCATTCCCGGCATCAGCGGGACGGACAGCTCGACGGCGATGCCAACCATCCAGCCGACCCAATGGAGTTCGGCGGGCAGCAGCAGCGACCCCAGCCAGATCAACGCGCCGAGGCTAAAGCCGGTCACGTAGCCCCAGGAGAGAGAGCGGCTTTCCGGATGGCTGCCCATCGCGCGCGCGTACATGACGACCAGCAGCAGGCGGATGACGACATAGGCGAGCGTGAACTGCACGTAAAGCGCACCGAACGCCTGGCTGACGCTGATGCCGAGCGAGGCGATGGCGAACATTTGCAGGAAAACCAGGCAGCGATGCAGTAGGTCATCAGAAACATAGCGATTCTGATAGAAGGTTTCGCCCGTCCATGCCCACCAGATGACGATCATCAGGACGATGAACTGTCCAAAGCCCAAGATGCTGGTGTTATCGCTGAGGAAATTGCCGATCTGGATCAGCGTGCCGACATAGACAAGATCATAAAACAGCTCCAGCCACGAGATCGAACGGTTGGTGTGGCGGGTGAAAGTCACACTCTGGAAGAAGCGAGGCGGCGTGAAAAGGGGCGAGTGGGACATTGACGTACTCCCGTGCTACTGAGATAGAGAGCGGGCGCGGAGTATAGCGTACTGCCTGTCGAAGGGCGCATCCCATCCCATTTTCCATATACTATAGTGGAGTAGCCACACACACCCACCGTTATCAACGGGTGAAGGTGCCAGGCGGCTAAGGGCGGAAAGGGTGGACTCTCGTGGGTGAACAACGCAAGACCATTGGCAGAGTTCTCTGGGGTGGCATTACAGCCCGGGCGACCGTCTTCGGCTTCCTGACGTTCCTGTATGGCGGGCTGGAAGGCTGGACTGCCGAAGGCTTGGGCGATCGCTACTACGTCGAGCCGCGTTGATCCCTTTCACCACAACAACGCCGCCGAGGCAGGATTGACCTCGGCGGCGAAAAAGCTGCGGCTTACTGCGTGCCGCTCGCCTGTCGCGCTATCCCAGCGCACTCAGCAGGCGCCCGTTATCATCCCACGAGTATGTGTAGGTCCTGTTCGGCGCAACATCCGGACCGCTCACCCACATCCAGCCGTCACTGCCGACATGCAGTTCGTAGCCGGGCATGGTGGTCTCAAAGTCCATGATGCCCGCTTGAACCGCCTCGTTCAGCTCGGCAGCCGTCAGGAACAGGATACGATCCCCGAGGTCGGGGGCGCGTCCGGCGACATGATACAGTTCGATTCCCGTGTCAATCTGGCGGAACTGATTCCAGCCCGTCATCGGGATCGTCGTGTGGGTGTAGTAGATGACGACCGGCGCAGCCGTGTCATAGGCGTTCAGCCGCCCATCGAAGAACACTGGCGGCGGAGTCGGTTTGTCTCCCGCCACCACAGCAGCAGCGCTGAACAGCATCAGCGCCCCGACAACGACCACCAACAGGGTCAGCCACTTACGCATAACAGTACCTCCCTAGAGGTGAACATGAAGGGTAAATGCGGTGTGTGTCTGAGGGAAAGATGGGGAAAAACAAAAGCGCCCGACCGCGATTCGTCGCCAGGTCGAGCGCTACAAAACAGTCTTCGATTTCAACCTTTTCGGCAAACTACACACTGCCTATCTCTTATTATCGAGCCTGCGCACGCGCGCTGTAGTGTCGTTTGTCACGGGCAAGCGGTGACGTTCGTCTACTCGCCCGCAAACTGCGCCTCCTCGCCCCGCGCCGTCAGCTCGACAACAGCGCGGTCGGGGAACTGCGCGATCACCTGCTCTCGCAGCCCGATCTCACCCGGCGCGCTCACCCGGTTATAGACGCCGACGATTTCGCTATCCAGAAACGGACTCGTCACCGCCATGAAGGACCCCACTGCCCGCCAGCTCAATTCCGTCCCTGTTACGATCACCAGCAGCTTGTCATGCTCACCCGCCCGCGCGCGCGCCCCGTCGATCCAGCTTTGCGAAACGTTGTTGAAGCCGTGCAGTGCGCCGACACGCGGCAGGCTGTAGGTGATGAACGTCACCCCGCAGCCAAACACGAGGAGCGCCAGCGTCCAGCGTGTGCGCAGCCGCTGCGTCAGCCATGCCAGCGCCAGCGCGCTGAACAGCACGAGCGCGCCGATGCCCTCGTAGTAGTAGCGCGTGCTGTAACGCTGCGACCCCACCCAGTAGGTCATGTGGACGAGGACAGGCATCAGCGCGACGGCGAGCAGGACGACACGTTCGTGGAGGGTCGAAGTGTGTGAATTGTGGTGCGTGGTGCGCAGTGCGTGGTGCGAAAGTGCCAGCGCCGACCGATTCTCGTGATGAGCCCCTACGGACGCGATTTTATCACGTTGTTTCTTCGCACCACGCACCACGCACCACGCACCCACAAGCAATACCCATCCCCCCGCGCCGCCCACCCACACCCACGCCGACGCAGGCGTGCGGAATGCGTCGCGCAGCAGCAGCGGCAGCGCGCACCAGAGCGCCGCGCCCACCCCCCAGAGCGCCAACCTCCCGCGCACGCGCCAGAAGGCGACCAGCACGCCGAGCAACGGCAGCACGAGGCTCAAGCCGGGGTTGGGGTACGTGTCCGCCTCGCGCAGCAGATGTTCGATCACCTCTGACGTGAATGTCCCGATCTGGATGCCGTGCAGATCGACGGACAGCAGCGAGAGGTCATAGCGCAGGTGGTTGAAGGCGCGTTCGAGCGAGTGCCCGCTGCGCCCGCAGCATTCGCCAAAACCGACCCGGTCGTACTGCCAGACCAGCGTGTACAAGTTGCTCGCGGGATCGCCGGTCGTGGCATAGCTGAAGAGTGGGATCGTCGCCGCGAACGCCAGCACGATCGCGCCCATCAGCACCAGCGGGCGCAGCGTCCACCAAAACGCCCCCCATCCCGCGCGCCACGCCGCCCACAGGCTCAGAATGCTCCAGGCGATGTACGGCAGCCCGATGCCGACCGCTGCCAGCGGACGATTGGCGACGACCAACCCGAGGGCGACGCCTGCGACGACCGCCCACCAAACGGACGCCATAAATGGCATCCCTACGGGCGACCCTGTAGGGACGCCATTTATGGCGTCCGCGAGCGCGCGCGACGGCTCATCGAAATTCGCCGCCGCATCATCTGTCTTCCTACTCACTACTATCCTTCGATACGCCCACATGAACAGCAGCGTGAAGCACAGAGCGGACGTATGCCCCATCAGCGTCGCGTTGAGCAGCAGCGCCATCGGCGAAAACGCCAGCAGCAGCGCGGCGATCATGCCGACGCGCTGGTGGAAGATCTCGCTGCCGAGGCGGTAGACCAGCGCGACCGCCAGCGCTCCAAGCAGCGCGTTGATCATCCAGGGCGCGCCCGCCAGCTCGCCCAGCGCGAGCTGCGCCGGAAAGCCGAGCGGGTATTTGCCAAAGCGCTGCCCGTCGTGGTCGATCACGAATGGCTGCCAGAAGGCGAGGCGTGGGTCGGGCGAATCGACTGTGAGCTGCCCGCGCACCAGGATGCGCGCCTGGTAGACGTAGGCGAGCTCGTCTTCCAGATGGGGCAGACGCTCGAAAACCACATCGCCGAGGAAGAGACTCATCCCGAAGCTGAACAGGACGCACAACGTGACGAAGTAGCGGTGAGGACGATGGGATTGCATGGGGTTCAGTATAGCTCGGTTATAATGGCACAAAACGAAATGCACTCACCCGATAGGAACCGCGCCAATGAGCTATTTCATGCGCTATCTCTATACTCGCGCCCCCGCAAACCTCGAACAGATCGAGGCGGCGCTCCACGACATTGACCCGCAGTTTCGTGTACAGTTCGATCCGAGCGACCACGAAAGCGGCGACCTTTACTACGGCGAAACGGTCTTCGGCGAGATCGCCTTTAATCGCACGGGCGATGAGGTCTTCGCCGAGGATATTGACGAACTGCGTGATCTGATCGCGCCGATTGAAGACCCGCTCAAGCCGCTCATCCAGAGCATTCTGGACAACGTGCAATCGCTCGTGGCGCTGCGCGTGCTGGAAGCGGGTCACATCAACCAGGACATCCTCGAACAACTGTGGGACTGGCTGTTTGACCATCACCCCGGCGTCCTTCAGGTGGACGAAGAGGGTTTCTACGACGCCGAGCGGCTGATCCTGCCGACCACGCCGGACGAGGAGTAGCGCTGAGGAACACGAATAGCCCCAGAACACCGTGGGTGGTCTGGGGTATTCCCGACTGCATCATATGGTTACTCGTTCGGCAGCCAATAATGGATCTCGTCGCTGCTGAAGATGCCAACCGCGAGCGCCATCAGGAACCAAATGCCAGCGCCACCAGTCAATATTCGCGTCACCAACCCGATGATGATGATGCCGATGAACCAGCCAAAGAGCGTCCGAAACTCCCCAACCGAACCCGTGCGCCGGATGAGCATGTTTCGCATGTTGAACTGGAGGGCGACCAGTATCAGGCTGACCACAATACCAATGCCACTCAGCAGGATGGCACCTTCGTCGAGCGTGTACATTCCTGGCGAGTCGCGCATAAGTGCCGTGGCTTGCCGATACTGGTTATACAGCAGGAATGGTCCCGCGACCGTGGTCAGCACCCCGAGGATCACACCTATCCCAAAGACGGCTTCAGCGTTTCGGACGATGTTCGGTTTGCGAACGTTCAGTTTGAACGGCATGATTGCCAGGTCAGCCGGAGCGCGCTTCAGTTCATGGAAGTTGCGTGCGAACAACTCGATACGCGCACGAATATCCGAACGCAAATCCAGCGCCTGAAAGCGATACGCAGGCTCCGTCTCCATCACTTGCGACTCAACGGGCTGGACAAGCGCCGGGATGATGCGGTGACCCTTTTCAAGGGCGGTCGGAGTCTTCTCGGATCGGGTGTTGTACTGCGACATCAGGACGATCAGCGTTCGCGCCTCGTCGGGGTTCCGCACCCAGGTGTGCCCTGCGGCGGTCAGCCGAACCGCCATCTGCTGGGCGATAAAATTATCCGGGTGGGCGTATTCGATGTGGAAGGTGTTGGGAGACCAGGTGACGTTCAGTGTGTTTCCCTGCTCATAGTGCCGGCGGTAGGCGCGCCATCCCAGGTAAGCAGCAACCAGGTAGAGCAGGAGAAAAGCACCACTGCCTCTCGATAGCGCCAGGATGATTGCCAGGATCAGGAAGATGATGATGAGCAGCATGACAAAACGCGCAGGCGTCATGCCGCTGCGCTCCAACGAGCGCACATGAACGCCTTTCTCAGTACCCCAGCGATACATGCCAGGGCGACGCAGGAGGATCTGCTGCGCCAAAACGACAACGATATAAAAAACAGTCAATAACTGATAGTAGAGCGTCAACAGAGGGCGCTGATCCAGGAATGGCGAGAAGAAGGGGGTGATCAATGCTGCGCCACCGACCAGCCAGATCCATAACCATAAACTGGTCGTCCCGAAATTGTGCGCGCGTCGAAACACGCTGCTTTCGCCGAGATGCCATTCGGGCAATGGCACGATCCATCCGGAGAAGATCGTCACAGCCAGAACCAATACCACGAGCGGAACCACGCTTATCAGCAGCAGCAGGGACTCTTGCGCTGTCTCCCGAGCAGCGTTGAAATTCAACAGAGGCAGACAGGAAAGAAGAATGGCGAACTTCATGCGCGACAGCGTGATGAATGCGCGGGGCGTGGGCGGAATGATTCGCCTGGGCGACGGCAGCGTGGTTGGCGCGATTGCCTCTGTGTCTGCAAGCCGCTGCCGAAGGTCAGCGAGCGCCGCATCAAAGGACTTGCGAAAATCGATCCATTCACGATCTGCCAGCTCCGCTGGTAGAGGCGCTGCCTCGAAGATCAGCAGTAGGAGCCGTTTTTGCTGCGAAAGTGCGCTTTCCCATTCGTGGCGCACAAACGGCGATTCGAGGGCGGTGGACGAGACAACCAGGAGGAAAGTATCCGCTTTGTCGATGCCAGCATCGATAGCAGATTGCCAGTCATCCCCCAGGGGGATGGATTTGAAGTCAACCCATACTTCGTAGCCAAGCGTCTCAAGATGATCGGATAGGCTGTCAGCAAAGGTGACTTCGCGGCGTGAATAAGACAGAAAGAGCGACACAGTGAACCTCGTTTCGGGGTAGATGAAACGAATCAAATGTGCCGGGTGGGGGATGCCCTTGTACTCGGCTTAATGACAACTGTAAGGCGTTCTTGTACACGGGTCAAGACGCTTCCGCATCGGTCTTTACCCCGCTGCACGCGGCTTTCTCATACAATCAAACCATCACCTGGAGCGATTGGATGCCGCAGACACCCCTTACACGTACTTATTGGCTGTGCCTGCTCGCCGGCGTCCTCGTGGCGGCGGTCGGGCGCGTGCTGCTGCTCGCCAGCGGCAGCCTGTCGTTTCACTCCGACGAGGCAATCGTCGGCTTGATGGCGCGCCACATCCTGGCGGGTAACCCGCCGACCTTCTTCTTCGGGCAGGCATACATGGGCAGCCTGGATGCCTGGCTGGTGGCGGCGGGTTTCCGCCTGCTTGGCGAATCGGTCATGACGATCCGCATCGTGCAGGCGCTGCTTTACCTGGGTGTCGTCGCCAGCGCCTACGCCGCCGCGCACGCCCTGCTGCGGCGCATCGACGCCGCGCTGATCGTCGGGCTGCTGTTCGCGGTCGGCACGCCGCTGCTCACGCTGTATACGGCGGCGACGCTCGGCGGCTACAATGAGACGCTGCTGTTCGGACATCTGCTGATCGCCCTGGCGATGGGCGGCGCGCGCGGCGCATGGCGCTGGGCGCTGATCGGGTTGATCGCGGGCGTGGGCTGGTGGACGAACGCGCTGATCGTCGTCTACATCGTGCCGCTGATGGCAATCGGTGCGTGGTACGTGCTGCGCGGGGCGTTCGGGCGGAGACATGGCTCCGCCCCTACGACAGATGCCCGTTCGCACCACGCACTTCGCACCACGCACCCGGTCACCACGCACGTCCTCATCGCACTCCTCTTCTTCCTGATCGGCAGCGCCCCCTGGTGGCTGTATGCGCTGGCGAATGACCTCGCGCCGATTCGCTTCTTCCTGCCGGAGGTGCTGGGCGGGCGCGAGACCGTCGGCGCGGTCATCCCCTCCATCCCCTGGGATCAGCGCGTGATCGGCTTGTTCCTGCTGGGGCTGCCATCGGCGGTCGGGCTGCGCGCTCCCTGGGCGGGCGATTTCTTCGCGCTGCCGATTGGCGTGGTCGTGGTGGCGCTGTATGGAGCAGCACTCTATCAGGCGGGGAGGAGTGCGTGGTGCGCAGTGCGTGGTGAGAAAGAACCAGATGCCAGAGTGCCACCGCACGAAAATGCGTCGGAAATTGCACATTCGCACCCCGCACCACGCGCCTCGCACACGGACCCGACATGCCTCGTCCCTATCATGATCTTCGGCATGATCGGCGTACTGTGCGCCCTGTTCCTGCTGACGCGCTTTTCCAGCGATCCAAGCGGGCGCTACTTCGTGCCGCTGGCGTTCCCGCTGGCGGTCGCGCTGGCGGCGTGGGTCGTGCGACTGCCGCGCGCGGCGGCGTGGCTGATCGTCGCGCTTGTACTCGGCTATCACGCGGCGGGGCAAGTCGCGGCGGCGCGGTCGGTGGTCGGCTTTACGACGCAGTTCGTCGCACAGACTCATCTGCCGAACGACGATGACGCGGCGCTGATCGCCTGGATGGATGCGCGCGGTCTGCGGCATGGCTATACCACCTACTGGATCAGCTTTCGGATCGCCTTTTTGAGCGGCGAGCGCATCCAGATGAGCGCGGCGCTGCCGGACAAGTCCGACCTCGCCTACACACCCGCCTTCGAGCGTTACGCGCCCTACCGCCAGGCGACCGACGCCAGCGAGGACATCGCCTACATCACGGCGAACATCCCGGAGCTGGACGCGATGTTGGAGGCGCGGTTTGCGGAGGCGGGGATCACTTACGAGGTGGCGCAGGTCGGGATCAACCGCGTGTACTACGACTTCGCGCCCGCGCCGCCGCGCCCGGCAGGGTTGTTCGACCAGTACTGAAAGAGAAGGCGTTTCATGACCAGCCTGGCAGATGCCACAGACTACAGATCTCCTCTCGATCCTCACTGCCCAACCTTGCCATCCACATCATAATCACGCCCATGAAACCTTCTGACACAAGTCACGTATAGTACCCATATGAGTACTTAGTCGAATGAAGTCAGGAGACTGTATCATGGACACCAACGCTCGCGGTTGGTTGTATCGCGCCAAGCGCTGGCTCTATCCAGAGAATCGCCCAGGTCTGCTCGCTCAGGCAATCAATCGCGTCTATGCGTGGGTCGCGTCGTCGGGCATCGCCCCCAACTGGTTCGTCACGCTCGAAGTCATCGGGCGCAAATCCGGGCGCATCATCGCTCTGCCCGTCGTCATCGGGCTGCTCGATGGCGAGCGTTATCTCGTCTCGATGCTGGGCGATGGGGCACAGTGGGTGCAGAATGTGCGCGCGGCGAATGGTAAGGCGTATATCCGTGCGGGACGGCGTTATGAAGTCCGGTTGGAGGAAGTGCCCGTCGCGCAGCGCGCACCGATCATCAAGAATTATCTTCAGCGCGCGCCCGGCGCACGCCCGCATGTGGCGGTCGATAAAGATGCGCCGGTGAGCGCCTTTGTACCCATCCAGGCGGCGCACCCGTGCTTCCGCATCGTGCGCGTGTGAGTGGGTCTAGCGGGTGCACTCCGCGCACGTCCCGTAGAACTCCAGCAGGTGCCCCGTCAGCCGGACGCCCATCCGCACGTTAATGCGTCGTAGGGGCGGACCCATGTGTCCGCCTGCCCATTATCGCATCGCATCTTCATAATTGTGGGGCTGTGTTGGGGAACCAACCCACCTCACGTTTCTTGCAGAATACTCTTGAGATCAGAAATAAGGCGATCCCGGACGGGGATGTACGCTATGAGGATAAAGAGCGCATAAAGCGCGAAGATCGGGCTGAGGAACAGCGTCATGGGTCCAACGATGGTTACGAAGTAATTCCAACCTTGTGCCAGCGTATAGAAGCAATAGACGAGGTAAGCCCCGAGCGGAGCCACGAGGAAATTTGGAACACCATTCGTATACACCGCGCTGACAATACGGCTCTGCTCGCCCGCGTCCTCCACGCTTCCGATCAGCAGCAACATGGCGCGGGGAATCCCATGGTTGCTTAGGATGAATGTCAGCCTCTCATGTGTTACCTCTAGCTCGGAGAGATGGCTTCGGTTGGGGAGCCAGTGCTTTATAAATCCGTGTTCAGGATTGACCAGCTTCTCCAATCGCGTGCGAACCTCGGCAAATGGGAGCGCTACATCCAGCGACACCCTGCGTCCTAATTGCAGCGATGCTCTGGGTGGTTTGATCATTGGCGGTGTTTTCCGTCCTCAATGAGCAGCATATCGTAATTGCGTGTGCACCCTCGATCATTTGCTGAAGTTAAGCGTGTTGACGTGTTCAATTCCCGACGTTGTAATCATCCTCACGGTCAGTTCATGCATCCCGATAGCAAGGCTGCTGGTATCGATACACAAACTGATGTCGCCATGTGACCCCAGCATGTCGGTACCCGTCTCGTTCGGCACGCCTTGATAGGTCAAATACGAGTACCAGCCTATCCTGTCGCGACTATACAACACGTGATCAACCATCACCACGGTGGAAGACGTCAGATGGTCGTTAAGTTGATCAGCCGTATCGCCTGGTTCCCACAAGGTACGAACGTCGATCACGAAACAAATACTGTACTCAAAGAAGGTGGGCGTCGATTCGCTACTCAGAAGAAATCGAGTTCCCGAAATGACCGTAGGTTCAATGGTTCCTAGAGGAGTAGAAGCATTGAATTCACGTGGAAACCTAGCCAGATTACATGCCGATGTCAGAAGAAACGCCAGGCACCCTATCAAAATAACAGCGATTTTCATGGCGCTGGATCTTTTCGCCATCTAGATTCCGATCATACACTGCCGCTGCACTCCGCGCAGGTGCCGTAGAACTCCAGCAGGTGCCCCGTCAGCTTGACGCCGAGCCGCGCTTCCAGCTCGCGCGTCAGCCCCTCCAGATGGCAGTCCTCGAATTCGATCACCCGCCCGCAGTTCGAGCAGATGATGTGATGATGATGCCCGTCTGGCATCAGCACGTAGGTCGGCGTCACGCTGCTGTCGATGTAGGTCGGGCGGATGATCGACAGGCGGGTGAAGAGGTCGAGGCAGCGGAAGACGCTGGCGCGCCCGATGCTGGCGTCGGCGGCGTTCACGCGGTCGAGCAGCTCGGTCGAGGTGATGTGCCCACCACTCTGCTCGATCACGTCGAGCACCGTCAGGCGAGCGTGGGTGAGCTTGTGCCCGGCTTCGCGCAGCTTTTCCGCGCGGGGAGAGAGATTTGCGTCATTCATGTGCGAATTATACGAGACGGCGTCGGATGAAGGCAACGGATGATCTTCGCCTTCTGCGCTCCTTCGCGGTTAAATAGAAGCAGATAGACAGGCGACGAGTATCCAGGTGATGAGGTGATGAGGCATGAAGTGATGAGGGTCGCATCTCGAACGCTGTTCGTTCGCACTACGCACCTCGCACCACGCACAATCCTGATCACCTTTTGCCTCATCACCTCATCACCTTTTTCCCTCATCACCTTTTTCATAGAAGAGGAGCTTCCATCATGCAGTACCGACGTTTGGGCAACACAGGTTTGATCGTCAGCGCGCTCTCGCTGGGCACGATGCAGTTCGGGCAGGCGATGGGCATCGGACGCCTGGGGCAGGACGAGACGACCGCGATGGTCAAGTTCGCCGTCGATCACGGCGTCAACTTCATCGACACCGCCGATGTCTACAGCCGGGGCGAAAGCGAAACGCTGATCGGCGAGGCGATCAAAGGGATGCGCGACGAACTGGTGATCGCCACCAAGTGCCGCCTGCCGATGAGCGACAACTTCAACCGCAGCGGCGCGCAGCGCGTCAATATCCTGCGCGGGGTCGAAAGCAGCCTCAAGCGCCTGCAAACCGACTACATCGACCTCTACCAGATTCACGGCTGGGACAGCAACACGCCGCTCGAAGAGACGCTGCGCACGCTCGACGATCTGGTGCGGCAGGGCAAGGTGCGCTACATCGGCTTGAGTAATTACACGGCATGGCAGGCGGCGACCGCGCTCGGCGTGCAAAAGCAGCTTGGACTCGAACCCTATGTGACGGCGCAGCTCTATTACAGCCTGGTCGGGCGCGACCTGGAACATGACTGGTTCTCGTTCAGCCAGTATACGAATATGGGCATCCTGGTCTGGAGCGCGCTGGCGGGCGGCTTCCTGAGCGGCAAGTACGACCGCGAGAACCCGCCGCCCAAGGGCACGCGCTTCGGCGACGCCAACCGCTTCGTGCCGTTCGACGACGACTTCGGCTACGGCGTCATCGACGCACTCAAGACGGTGGCGGCGCGCAACAACACCTCGCCTGTGACAGTTGCCATCGCCTGGGTGGTGGCGCAGCGCCCAGTCTCCAGCGTGATCGTCGCCGGGCGCACGAATGCGCATCTGCTCGACAATCTCAAGGCAGTCGATCTCAAACTGAGTGACGAAGACTGGACGCTGCTGGACGAGGCATCGCACCCCGGCACGCCCTATCCTAAGTGGATGGTCTTGCAGTTGGACGAGGCGGAAGACCCACGTCCGAAGGTGCTCAACCCCGAACGCTACGAGGAGGGCAAGACCTGGCAGGATCTGCGCTTCCGCCAGTGGTTCAATCGATAGTTTCAATTAGGTCACCGAAACATTCGAGCGAAATCCCCACCCCAACCCCTCCCCATCGCAATGGGGAGGGGATTCCAGAGCCACGCACTCGCGCATGTTCGCGGGGTGGTGATACTGGACGCGCGCTCACGCCCGCAGCCCTGCGCTCAGGGCACCGCGCAGAACACGCGAAATCCCAGCGCAGGCGATGGACCGCCAGGTACCCCCTGGTTTCGTTCGCGGTGGGTGGACTGGCATCGCGTTTTTCCGGATATGTAGTGTCCGCCGCGCACGACTCTTGCCACAACCCCAAGCCGCGCATCCGCGTCGGTCTGCTCGAAGTCGCTGAGTGTCCACTCGGATAGATTGCCGGAGAGATCCGCCAGACCATAGAGAGAGTCGCTTTCCCGTGGGAATATGCCGACAACCGTCTTGGTCGCCACGAAGTACGGGGCAGTTTTGGTGGTCGCAGGTTCGTGACCTTCGTAGGCATCGCGGTGGCGGACATCCCCTCCGATTTCATCGATGTTGGCATAGCCCGAAATGTACTCGTTCCCCCAGGGATAGCGCCGCCCATCGGTGCCGCGTGCAGCCTTCTCCCACTCCTGTTCTGTGGGTAACCGCAGCACATAGTCGTCCGGTGCATTCGCCGGACCCGCAAGCGCGCCGCTGCGCCAGCGCGCGGTTAACCAGCGACAGTATGCCTGTGCCGCCTGTAAGCTCACCGAACTTACAGCATGACCCGGCACATCACTTTCGTGACTGGCAGAGACCGGCATTTCCGGCGGCGCTCCCCCCAGCCACCAGCGCGCATCACGATAGCCATCCTCGGCGGTCATGAAGGCTTTCCACTGCGCGTTTGTCACCAGATACTTCGCGGCAAAATAGAGCGGCAGCATCAGCGTCGTGTCGGTCTGGTAAGTGAAGTTTCCCGCCGCCACCTCACACCAGTACGCGCCAGCGAAATCGAAGTTGGCAATGCCTGGGCGCGTATCGGCATCGAGGATGGACAAGACATTCCACGCAGTTGACCGACCACGCGGATGCAGCTCGTTGATGCGCCCGTGCGCGCCTGCCAGCAAAGCGTCATGTACAGCCTTCGGCAGCACCCCCGTCATGTTCAGATGTGAGGTTTTGAGGGCAGAAACGTCATCATACGCAATCCACAAGCGCAGGGCAGTTTCTGGCGCATGAGGTGCGATAGACAGCGTCACGGCATCGCGGGCGTCCAGCCGTTCAGCCAACAGTTGTGCAAGGCGGAATGCGCTGCCGGGGTACCAGAAGGGATCAAACACCCCTCCCCAGGCGTCTCCGCCCTTGGAACTGCTCGCCTCAAAGATGCTGTCGAGAGCAAAAGATGCAAAGTATTCACGCCATACGATGTTGTCGAAGGCGTACTGTTTCTGCTCGAACAGGATGCCCGATTCAACGGCGATATTGAGAAGCCCCTGTGCCCGCCCAGCATTCACGTTGAGCGCCTGGCTCACCGCGTCAACCGCGTCGCTGCGTACAATTCGCTGCGCATCGGATGTCGCTTCACGGAAGACGGGCGAAGACCTGGCACCTGCGACCGCCTTCAATGCCGCAAAGACCAGGTCAGCCGATTCTCGACGCCCAAACAGACCCTTGCCCTTCGCGGCGACCGCAGCCTCAATCAAACGGTCTGCGATACGCTTATAAGCGCGCGTCCGATGATCCAAGCTCTGAATGCCGAACTCGCGCACGAGATCCAGGAGCGTTTCCAGCGCCAGCGGGTGCCGCGCCAGTTGCAGGTATTGGCGTGGGTCATCGGTCAGCGTGCGACGCGCCTGATTGTGCGCGTCTGCGGGGTCTGGCAGCACGAATCCCTGATAGGGATAATGCCGCTCAACATCAGCGAGTCGTTTACTGCGCTCCTCCGGCGTGTAGGCAGCCTCCTGAAGATAGCGAACTGCCACTTCCTTAGGCTGATCTGGTCCGCCGTATCCGCGCAAGACCCAGAAGGCTTCTTCGACCCCTGAGTAATAGCCAAATGCTTGCAGCAGCGTTGCATTTCCGCCCAGCGCCAGCCACAGGGTTTCCCCCTGCGCTGGCATGGCATTCATGACCGCCTGATGGATTTCCGACAGAGTGTACTTCTGCATTTAGCCGCTCTCCTAATGCCATGACGAACATTAGAGGGTCTGGGGGACCGAGAGTCTTACGCGGCGCAAGCACCCGCGACGATCCCATACGGTTTCCCCCGCGCTCAGTGCTCAGGGTCGGAAGGAGAGCATTGCGCTCACGCCCGCAGCGTCGCCCCCAGCTCGCGCTCGCACGCCTTGACGATCTTGGCGTGCAGCGCCGCCACTTCCTTGTCCGTCAGCGTGCGCTCGTCCGTGCCGTATGCCAGCGCATACGCCAGACTGCGATGCGCTGCCGGCACCGGGTCGCCCGTGTAGACATCGAACAGCGCGACGCTGCGCAGCAGCTTGCCACCGATCATGCGGATGACGCGCTCGACTTCTGCCGCGCTGACTTCGTCGCGCACCACCAGCGCCACATCCTGGTAGACCGACGGCGTGACGGGCAGCGGGCGGATGCGATGCAGCGGATTGGCAGCATTGAGCAGCGCCTCAAGATCGAGTTCCGCCGCCAGCACGGTGATGCCCTCGAAATCGAACGCCGCCGCGACCGCCGGATGCAGCTCGCCGATGACGCCGACCGCCTGCCCGTCGATCTTCACCTCTGCCGAGCGCCCCGGATGGAACGACGAATGCGCTGCGCGCCCATAGCCAACGCCGCGCACATGCAGCCCGGCAAGCAAGCCCTCGACAACACCCTTCAGATCATAAAAATCGACGGCTGACGTGTCGCCGCCGACCCAGCTCGCAGCGCTGCGACCGCCCATGAGCAGCAGACCGAGCTTACGCGGTTCATCCGGCAGCGGCTGCCCCGGACGCCGCAGGTAGACGTTACCGATCTCGAAGACCTGGATACGTTCGGCGTAGCGCGCGCTGCCCGCCGCGTTTTCCAGCAGGTTGACCAGCAGCGTGTGACGCAGCACGGTCTTCTCCGCCGAGATCGGGTTGGCGATCCGGACGTAGCTCTCGGCGCTCGTCTCGAAGCTGGGCGTCATGCCCGCTGGGACGAGCTGCGCCTCGCGTTCGGGCGTCGTCATGCGGTAGCTGATGTTCTCGCGCAGTCCGAGCGAGACGAGCAGGTCGCGCGCTGCCTCTTCGCGTTCGAGCGACGGGTTGGGGCGCTGTTTCGGCATTTCGTCGGCGATGATGGTCGTCGGGATGCCTTCGTAGCCGCTGATGCGGGCGATCTCTTCGATCAGGTCAGCCGCGCCGATCACCGGGTCGCGGTCGATGTCGAGCCGCGTATCCGGCACCGTCACGCGCAGCGCATCGCCCTGGGCATCGACCGTGAAGCCGCCGCGCTGCAGGAGCGCCGCCGCCTCGTCCGCCGTGAAGCGCATGCCCATGATGCGTTCGATCTCGTCGGTCGTCAGCGTGTGGGTGATGATGGGCGCGGGCAGCGGGTAGGCATCGACCATGCCCTTTGCGACCGTCCCGCCGCCGACCTGGCGCATCAGATCGATGCCGCGCTGGACGCCGAGCGCCGCCTGCGAGGGATGCACGCCGCGGCTGAAGCGCGTGCCGGCTTCGCTGAAGAGCTTCTGCGCGTGCATCGTGCGACGGACGCTGATGAAATCCCAGTTCGCGGCTTCCAGCAGCACGTTGGTCGTGTCGTCGCCGATCTCGGTGTCGAAGCCGCCCATGACCGCCGCCAGACTGATCGCCTGGTCGCGGTTGTCGGCGATCACGACGTCGGTCTCCACCAGCGGGCGCTCCTTGCCGTCGAGCGTCTTCAGGATTTCGCCCGCGTTCGCCAAGCGCGTGATCAGGTTCGGCGCACCGCCGCCCGCGCGGGCGACCAGCTTGTCATAGTCGAAGGCGTGCAGCGGCTGCCCCATCTCGAACATCACGTAGTTGGTGACATCGACGATGTTGTTGATCGGGCGCTGCCCGCACAGCTTGAGCTTGCGCTGCATCCAGTCGGGCGACGGTTGGAGCGTCGCGCCCCGCAGCAGCATGAGCGTGAAGCGCGGGTTGTGTTTGGGCGAGCGAATTTCGACGCTGACCGCCCCGTCGATGGGCGCACCCTCGGCGATGACGCTGTAGTCGGGTGTGCGCAGCGGCTTGTCGAGCAGCGCGGCGATCTCGCGGGCGACGCCGAGCACGCTGTAGCAGCGCGCCAGGTTGGGCGTCAGCTCGATATGGAAGACGACATCGCCCAAGACATCCTGCGCAGGCGTGCCCGGCTTGTGCCCGAGGTCGGAGCGGAAGAGCATGATGCCCTCGTGCTCGTCGCTAATGCCCAGCTCTTTGTCCGAACAGACCATGCTGCGATTGGGGATGCCGCGCAGCGGCTTCTCCTTGAGGATCATGCGCTTGGGTTCGTCGCTGTGCCCATCCCACACCTCCGCGCCTTCCAGCGCGATGACGGTGTAGAGCGGCGCGGGCAGCGGACCCACGCCCTTGTACTCGAACAGGTTGGGCGCGCCCGTGACGCACTGCTCCAGCTCCGCCGCGCCGTAATCGACCATCGCCAGGACGAGCCGATCCGCGCCTGGATGGGGCTTGACCTCGTGGACTGCGCCCCAGAGCAGGCGCTGTTTATCCCAAACGAGATGATCAGATTTGGGATATCGGATGTTAACACTGTGTTGTCTGCGGATGACCTCAGCGTCGGTCTGCGGCACGCCGATGTAGGTGATCGCGCCGACTTCCAGCCCGGCGGTGGTCAGCTTTTCCGCCAGCAGTTCGGGCGGGATGTCGATTTCGACGAATTCTTTCAGCCATGAAAGCGGGATTTGCATAGTGTGAGTCCTTTATCGTCCAAATATCACCACCGCTGCCGCCAGCGCCAGCAGCGTGTTGAAGACCGTCGCGCTCAGGTAGACCGTGACGGGCTTCCAGCCCGCCTCACGCAGCGACGCCAGCGAAAAATCCAGCCCGATGCAGACGAACGCCAGGGCGAACATCCACTGCGTCAGCGTGTTCAGCTCGCGCACCAGCCCCGGCGTCAGCACGCCCGTCGTCGCCAGCAGCGATGCGATCACGAAGCCAATGACGAACTTAGGGAAGCGCTCCCAGATCAGGCGCGGGCTGGGGCGCTCGCTGCCGCGTTCGACATGCAGCGCGAAGTACAGCGCCAGCGCGAACGAGACGAAGCCGATCAACACATTCTGCGCCAGCTTGACGACCGACGCGGTCGCCTGCGCTTCCGGTCCGTAGAGCGTGCCTGCGCCGACCACCGATGCCGTCGTATCGATGTTGCCGCCGAACCATGCACCCGCGACGACCGGGGACAGCCCCAGCGCGTGCGCCAGCGGCGGCATCAGCACCATCAGCGGCAGCGCCGTCAGGATGACGAGGGTCGTGATATACGACACCTCCTCCTTGCGGGCATGAACCGCCCCCGCCGCCGCAATCGCCGCGCTCACGCCGCAGATCGACACGGCGGACGCCATGACTGCCTTGAGCGTCTCCGGCAGCTTGAAGCGCCCACCCAGCCACCAGGTGAAGCCGAAGACCGCCGTCACCAGGATCAGCGCCTGGATCAAGCCGCCCGCGCCGGTCGCCAGCAGATCGCCCAAGCTGATGCGCGCGCCGAGCAGCACCAGCCCGATTTTGAGGAAGAGTTCGGTGCGGATGGCGGGGCGCACCCACTGGTACAACCCCAGGCGGTGCAGGACGAAGTTGGCGACCAAGCCGACGACGACGGCGGTCAGCGGGTATTCGAGCGGGTTCTGCGCCACGCCCTGCCCGCGAAAGAACGCCGCGATGCCGCTGTCGAGTTCCGAAACCAGCAGCGTCAGCGCCACGAGCAGCACCGCGCCGACGATCACGCCGCCGCGCGGGGAGCGGGGCGGAGTCGTTGTGGAGATTGTGGTCATGATATTTCCCAGGCACGGACGAGGCACGCCTCGTCCCTACGAATAAGCCAACGCGCCTGTAGGGGACGACCCATGTGTCGTCCCGTATTCCGCAATTCATTCATTCCATCACCGCCCCAGCACGTTGAACAAGGGCCAGCGGAGCGCCGCGTCGGTGCGATAGGTGATTGAAGCGGGCTGGTCGCACTGGTTGTCGAGCGTCAGCGTCACACGACCAGACGCGACCACCGCTGCATCCGAAGACAGCGCCCGAAGCACCGCGTTCTCGCAGGCATACGCAGATGAGCCATTTCCCTCAATCTGCACGCTGTCTTCGCCGATGCGCCCGGTGACGCGCGCGTTCTCGCGGTCGATCACCTCTCTGCTGGTCATCTCGCCTGGCTCCGCCGTGATCGTCACGTTCTGCGGACCGGGTCCGAGCAGCCCCAGCGCCACGACCGCCACCAGCGCCAAGCCGATGATTGTCGCCAGCCAGTCCTCGTTGAGTTTCATGATCAGAACTGCTCCAGAAACCGTAAATCGTTCCCCCAGAAGTAGCGGATGTCCTCGATGCCATGCTTGAGCATCGTGATGCGTTCGGGTCCCATGCCGAAGGCGAAGCCGCTCCACACCGAGGGGTCGTAGCCGCCGTTGCGCAGCACCGTCGGGTGGATCATGCCGCTGCCCGCGATCTCCAGCCAACCGCTGTACTTGCATACGCGGCAGCCATCGCCGCCGCACAGGAAGCACTCGACATCGACCTCCATGCTCGGCTCGGTGAACGGGAAGTACGACGCGCGGAAGCGCACTTGCGCGCCTTCGCCGAACATGCGCTGGGCGAACGCCGCAATCGTCCCCTTGAGATCGGTCATGCGGATGTTGCGCCCGACCGCGATGCCTTCGACCTGATGGAACTGGATCTCGCTGCGCGTCGTGATCTGCTCGTAGCGGTAGCACATGCCCGGCAGGATGACGCGGATCGCCTGCGTGCCGTTCTCGCCCAGGTCGCGCATCGAGCGGATCTGCCCCGGCGAGGTGTGCGTGCGCAGGATGATGTTCGGGTCGGTCGTATAGAACGTGTCCTGCATGTCGCGCGCCGGATGATGCGGCGGGATGTTGAGCAGCGTGAAGTTGGTGTCGTCGTCCTCCACGTCGCGGCTGCGATAGACCTGAAAGCCCATGTCCGCCCAGATGTCGTAGAAGTCGCGCAGCGTCTGCGTGCTGGGGTGGATGCCGCCCGTCGGGCGCGGACGCCCCGGCAGCGTCACGTCGATCTGGTTCGTCTCCAGGTCATGCGCCAGTGCCTGTTCGCGGACGAGCGTCTCGCGCGCCTCGTATGCCGCCGTCAGCGCCTGCTTCATCTCGTTGACGCGCTTGCCGTATGCCGCGCGTCCCTCCGGCGCGATGCTGCCGATGGCGCGCAGCGCTTCCGTCAGCCAGCCCTTCTTGCCCAGCGTCGCCGCTTCCCAGGCGCGCAGCCCGTCGCCATCGCCAATGGCGTCCAGTTCGGCGGCGGCTTGCGCGTAGCGTGTCTCTAGTGCATCCTGCATTTCCATCTCCTTCGCTCGCTAGCGAATTAGCAAATTAGCAAGGAAGCAAATTAGCCTGATAGCCTGATAGCTGGATAGCTGGAACGCTTTACCGAACCGTTACGATCATTCAGGCAAGCTATCAGGCTATCCAGCTAAAAAGCTAATTTGCTTCTTCGCTAATTTGCTTCTTCGCTTCCTCGCAACAAAAAACGCCCTCGCCCCCCATGGTTCAGGGACGAGAGCGTCGTAAAGCCTCCCGCGGTACCACCCTGCTTGACCGTCGCAAGAATGTGCGACAGCCCGCTTCGTTATCCGATGTCGTTCGGACGGACGGGATACGCTATTGTGGGATGTAGGGGCGCAATAGATTGCGCGCCTATGGAACCGGTTCACGTATCCAGCTCCGGAGCGAATTCCGCGCTTGCTACCTGCCGACGCTCACAGCCTAAGGCGTCCGGCTCTCTGTAGGCGCAATAATGCGCGCATGGTCTCCATCACAGCTTTGCGGGCGATTATCATCCTGGGAAGGGCGCTGTGTCAAGGGAAGGGGTCATGATGGCTTGGCTCGCGGGGTATACTAAGCGGATGGGACACTGACGGATGGTATTCTGGAACAGTCACCAATTGCACATAATGACCCAAAGTGACGATCAAGACCACAACGGACGCCATGAATGGCGTCCCTACAGCAGCGTGTATGTAGGGACGCCATTCATGGTATCCGCTGTTCGTTTTCTGACTCTGCTGGCTCTCTTCTTCTCCCTTGCCTCTCCCGCCCGCGCCCAGGAGCCGCGCGAGCTGGTCGTCTACGCGGCGGCATCGCTGAGTGACGCCTTCGAGGAGATCGGCACGGCATTCGAGGCGGCGAATCGCGGCGTCGAGGTGCTCCTTAACTTCGCCAGCTCGTCCGATCTGGCGGCGCAGCTTGCCGAGGGCGCGCCCGCCGATGTCTTCGCCAGCGCCAACACGCGGCAAATGACCGTCGCGCGCGAAGCGGGGCGCATCGCAGGGCGCGCGCGCATCTTCGCCCGCAATCGCCTGATCCTGATTGTCCCGGCGGACAATCCAGCGGGCATTACATCGCTGCGCGATCTGGCGACCGACGGCGTGCAGCTCCTGCTCGCCGCGCCGGATGTGCCTGTGCGGACGTACACCGATGCGATGCTGGAACGCCTCGCCGCCGATCCCGCCTACGGCGAGGAATACCGTGCCGGGGTGCTGGCGAATGTCGTCTCGGAAGAGCAGAATGTGCGCCAGGTGTCGGCGAAGATCGCGCTGGGCGAAGGCGACGCGGGCATCGTCTACGCCTCGGACGTGACGCCCGACATCGCCGACGATGTGGTCACCATCCCGATCCCCGATGCGCTCAACACCCTCGCCCGCTATCCCATCGGCATCATCAGCGACAGCGCGCAGCCCGAACTTGCGCAGGCGTTCGTCGCTTACGTGCGTTCGTGCGATGGACAGGCGGTGTTGGCGCGGTGGGGGTTCGTGGCGAGGGTGGGCTGTGGTGGGTAGAAATGGTGTCATTTTCCTCGCCGCCGTCGCGATCCTCTTCCTCACTCTGCCGCTCGCCGCGCTCATCATCCGCGCGCTCCAAAACCAGGCATGGGCGAACATCCCAGGCACGGCGATCCCGGATGCGATCTGGTTGAGTTTCGCTTCGACGCTCGTCAGCATGATCATGACCATAACCTTCGGTACGCCGCTGGCGTATGTCCTGGCGCGGCGGCGATTCCCGTTCAAGCGGCTGATCAATGTGCTGGTCGAGCTGCCGATTGTGCTGCCGCCCGCCGTCGCCGGGCTGGCGCTGCTGCTGACGTTCGGGCGGCGCGGGCTGCTAGGCGCGCCGCTGGACGAGCTAGGCATTACGATCCCCTTCACGCTCGCCGCCGTCATCATGGCGCAGACGTTTGTCGCCGCGCCGTTCTACGTGCGGGCGGCGGCGGTCGGTTTCGCGGGCGTGCCGCGTGAGCTGGAGGATGCCGGGCGGGTGGATGGCGCGGGGGGTGCGAGTTTGTTCTGGTATATCACGCTGCCGCTCTCGCTGCGTGCGCTGGCGGCGGGGCTGGTCTTGTCGTGGGCGCGTGCGCTGGGCGAATTCGGCGCGACGATCCTGTTCGCGGGCAGCCTGCAAGGGCGGACGCAGACCATGCCGCTGCTGATCTACAACGTGATCGAGCGCGACATCGATGCGGCGATCTGGACGGGGCTGCTCCTGGTGGGAATCGCGCTGGCGGCGCTGCTGGTCGCGGGCTGGCTGCGGCGGGAAGACACGCTGACGTCTGAGGCGTAACTGATGCTGGGCGATGGTTGAGTATCTCTAACGCAATTGTAAGGCTTGAGTGACTATTGGGTTTTCGTGCGCGCCCAGGTGTTCGCGCCAACGATCCTTTATTGACGCCTTCGCTTCCTTGCCCTGTGTCGCACGACAATCAGTGCACTCAATAACTTATGCTCTCATGCTTTTACACACTTCATGCCCTCTCAATGCTGTATACGAGAGTCGACCCTGTGGCGCGTCATTGTAATGACTTGTAATTGATCAGGGTCTTTCTAAAATGGTGCTTGGAAGATCGTAGTTACTTCACGCCCTGGAGAAATTATCGTGAACCTGCGAACGATTACAACCGTTCTCATCACCTTCCTGTTGGGGGTTGGGCTGCTCAACATCGGCGTGAGCCTCGCCAGCACTCAACGCAGTGCAGCGGCAGAAACCTCGCTCATTCAGGACCCCGCCGCCGCCTATACGCTGCCTGTCATCACACCGATCCTGGAATGTGTCGTTGACCTGGGTGGGGGTAATTTCCGCGCCGTCTTCGGCTATGCCAATTCCGGCGCAGCCACCGTCATCCCTGTTGGGACGAGCAACCGCTTCAGCCCGGCACCCCAGGCACGAGGACAGGTGACGACTTTCCTGGCGGGACGACAGACAGCCGTCTTCACAGTCGATTTTCTTGGTACAAGCCAGGTGACGAGCCTGACCTGGCGCGTGACTTCCCGCAGACAGTTGACCGCCACTGCCAGCAAGAACTCGCCGCGCTGCGTGACGCCAACACCGACCAACACACCGACCAACACCCCATTGCCGCCGACTGCAACGGCGACCGATACACCAACCAATACACCTATCCCGCCAACACCAACTGTGACCGATACACCAACCAATACACCTATCCCGCCAACACCAACTGTGACCGATACACCAACCAATACACCTATCCCGCCAACACCGACTGTGACCGATACACCAACCAACACGCCCGAGCCTCCGTAAAAAGGATATCGCCCATCGTGCCTCCACCCGCTATTGCTGGTACAATGCTCGCAGGTTCGCGGCGGGAGGAATCAAATCCGGCAATGGCGTTTGAATACGAAGCTCTGGTCGGTCATCTGGTCGTCGTCGGCGGGCGTGCCATCAGCCATGCGCCGCCTGGCGCGCTGGTCGAAGTCGCGCCGCGCAAAGCCGCGCGTGGGCGTGAGACCGATACCTTCTTCACGCTCGTGCTGCCCAGCGGCGAGACAACCGCGCCAGCCGCCTTTTACGAGCAGATGGCGGAACTCGCCGCCGAAAAATACTTCGAGACCCCTGGCAGCGTCACCTCGGCGCTGCGCGCGGTCTTCAACCACATCAACGAGAATCTCTACGAGCACAATAGCAACGACAAACGCCGCTACGAAGCAACGCTGATCTGCGCCGTGCTGCGCAGCGCCGAGCTGATCCTGGCGCGAACGGGCGCGGGCGTGGCGCTGCTGCGGCATGAAGGCGCGCTGACGCCTTTCCCAGCACCCTTTGACGACGATGACGCGCTTTATGGTCCGCCGCTCGGCGTCCAGCCCGTGCCGGATGTCAAGATGATGACCACGCGCGTCGCAACCGGCACGCGCCTGCTGCTCGCCGACCCCGGGCTGGCAGACCTGGAGATGGCGAAGGTCGGTGGGTGCATGGGGGCGAGCGATATTGGCGCGGTCCTGACCGCGCTCAAGGCGCAGGTACCGCTCCAGCTTACGCTGATGGCGGTCGAATTCGTGCCGCCGGAAGTCGTGGTGCCAGTCCCCGTGCGCACGACTGAATCGACGCGCGATCTGCCCCCCGTCACGACTGCACCCGTGCCGCCCCCCGCGGTCAGCGCCCCCGAACTCGTCGGCGCACCTTCCACCGCTACTTCGCCGACGGGGGATGAGGTTGTCGCCGAGGTTCCCCCCATTCCGCTGCCGCCCAAGCCACGCAGTCGGGGACTGCCTCTGCCCGTACAGGAGGGGTTGGCGAACGGCGCGAAGGTGCTCGGCAGCGGCGCAAATAGTGCGCTCAAACTGCTTGACCGCATCGCCCCGTCGCCTGCGGAAGGCAGGCAGGGACCTCTGGGGTCATCCGGCACAGCGCTCGCCGCCATCCTGATCCCGGTCGCGGTCGTCGCGGTGGTCTTCGTGATGTGGGTGACAGGCACGGGCGAAAGCGCCTTTGACCTGTGTGTGCGGCAGGCGCAGGCGGCAGCGGAGACCGCGCGCACCGTCCCCTCGAATGATGTCAACGGCACCATCAACGGCTGGAACGCGGCGACACAGATTGCGACCGAATGCCAGCGCCTGCGCCCGGATGTACCGTCGGAAACGCTGACCACGCTGCTTGCCGAAGCACAGGTCGTCAATGACCGGCTCAAGGTCATCACGCGCCGCGATCTGGCGATTGTCGCCTCGTTCCCGCAGGCTGGGCTTTCGCGCGGTGTCCTGCAGGGGCAGGATCTGTATGTGCTGGATAACGGCAACGATCAGGTCTACCGTGTCACGCTGACGGATGATGGGCTGGCGATGCAGCCCAACTCGCGCCAGGCGTTGGCGTTCATGCGCCGCACTGCGCAGGTCAACGAGTACCAGGTCGGCGATCTGATCGACATCGCCTGGGCGGAGGACGGCAGCGGCTTGAGCCAGGACAATGTCCTGGTCGCCGTCGACAGCGGCGGGCTGGTGATCGACTGCGCGCCGCGCTTCACCGATACCTGCGGCACCCAGCGTTTGCAGGGTGTCGAAAACTGGCTCTCGCCCGCCGCCATTCAGATCTGGAACGGGCGGCTGTACGTGCTCGACCCCGGCGCGAACCAGCTCTGGCGCTATGACCCTCCCGGTGCCAACTCAGGCGCGCTGCCCAATGCCCCGCTCGAATACTTCTCCGGCGAAGGACGCCCGGACATCCGCACGGCGGTCGATTTCGCCATCGACACCGAAGGTGTCGTCTATGTTCTGCTGGCGAACGGGACGATGTACAAATTCCGGGGCGGTGAGCGTGTCGATTTCGCCTACGCGGGCTTCCCAGAGGGTCAGGTCCTGGGAGAGGCAAACGCCTTTTACCTGAGCACCAGCCCGCTGCGCCCGGCGATCTACATCAGCAGCCGAGGCAGCCGAGCGGTCTACGAGACGCTTGTCGGCGGCACGTTCGTCCACAACTACCGACCGACCAACGAACCCTACTTCGAGTCGCTGGCGGATGTGCTGGTGAGCAGCGACCTGAATCTCATTTACGCTCTGTCCGGGAACTCGGTGTTCGCGTTCCGCCGGGATGACGGTTAGGGCGAACAGCGTTTTTTGGAGGACGATGCACGCCTCGTCCGGATATTCGTCAGAGAGGAAATGATGAAATCTGACCTTGACCAACTGATGATCACGCGCGAGCTGGATGGGCTGATCATCGAATGCAGCGAAGCCTTCAGCGCTGAACGCGATTACCTGACCGGCGGCGTTCAAATCACGGGCGGCAAGATCGTCAAAAAGCCCGGCACTGCCCCCATCCTGATCGTCAATCCGATGGAGATCGAGGAGGGCAAGAAAAGCGGCTTGCGCACCCTGACGCTCACCGACCTCGGCTGGCAGGATCTGGTCAAGGCGGCGGAAGGCGTCTGGGTCAATGCCGAGGTGCCGTTCTGGGAGCGCTGTTTGCAGGCAGCGGGGATCGAGGCGGGTAAGATCGGCATCTACGGCGTCGGCAGCCTGAACGAAATCCTCGATGTCGTGGCGCGCGTTGGCGCTGCCTACCCGCGTTACCAGTTCAGCGGCGAAAGCGGCATGACGATCTTTGAAGAGGCATATCTGACGAAAGATGCCGACGAGATTGCCCGCCTCACCTCTATCGGCGCGCGCACCGCGGAAGTGCTGGCGGAGACCTGGGACTACATCGCCTCGCACCGCGCGGAGGGCGAAACAGTCGTCAAGGCGGACGGCGCGCCGCTGCTGATCGGCGATGTCAAGCGCTTCGTGCGCCGCGCCCTGCTCGACCGCGAGCTGGAAGAACACGGCATGATCTTCGCGCAGGGGCGCGATGGAGGCTTCCCGCACAGCCGGGGCGAATCGCGCGAGGCGCTCAGACTGGGGCAGGCGATTGTCTTCGACCTGTTCCCGCGCGAGCTGGGCGGCGGCTACTTCCACGACTGCACGCGCACCTGGTCGATTGGTTACGCCAGCGACGACGTGCTGCGCGCCTATGATGAGGTGGTCGAAGCGTTCGACATGGCGGTCGAGGTGATTCGTCCGGGCATGGCGACGAAAGCGGTGCAGGAGGCGGTGCAAACCTACCTGGAGGACAAGGGGCACAAGACCACACGCAGCCACCCCGGCACAAATGAAGGCTATGTCCATTCTCTCGGTCATGGCATTGGCATGAACATCCATGAGCGCCCTTCACTCAGCCATCTCTCGAATGACGTGTTCGCGGTCGGCAATGTCGTGACGATTGAGCCGGGCTTGTATTATCCGGATCGCGGCTTCGGAATGCGCGTCGAAGACAGCTACTATCTGAGCGCGGACGCGGGTCTTGTCTCTCTGACGCCCTTCCACCGCGATCTGGTGATCCCGCTCAACGGCGGGGCATAAGCGGTGGAGACGCCCGGAGCTTCCCGTATGACCCACGCCGTCACGCATCCGATTACGCCCGACATCGTGCAGGTGCAGCTCCCGCTGCCCTTCGCGCTGCGTATCGTCAACGTCTACCTGATCCGCGACGGAGGCGGTTGGGCGGTCGTCGATACCGGGCTGCATACAGACGAGGGCGAAGCGGCATGGCGCGCTGCCTTCGATACGCTCGCCATCACACCCGGCGACCTGACGCAGATCGTCGTCACCCATCATCATCCGGATCACTACGGCATGGCGGGTTGGCTGTGCGAATGGAACAAGCGTGACATCCCCGTCCGGATCATGGCGCGCGAACTGGCGATGATCCGGCAGGTGTGGTGGCGCGACGACGGGCAGCGTGAGGAATTCAGCGTGCTGTCGCGGCAGGCGGGCGTGGGCGATGCAATGCTGACGAGCTTCATCGCTATCACCGCACAAATCCGCGCGCGCACCCGCCCCGCGCCGGTCAACATCGAAACGCTCCACGACGGTGACGTGCTGCGCATCGGCGCGCGGACGTTCCGCGTCCTCGAAGCGCCGGGGCACAGCGTCGGGCAGGCGCTGCTCTACGACGAAGCCGACGCGCTGCTGCTCTCCGCCGATCATGTGCTGCTCAAGATCACACCGAATGTCGGCTTGTGGCCAGGTTCGGACGCCGACCCGCTGGCGCGCTTCATCGAATCGCTCACGGCGCTGCGCGACCTGCCCGTGCGCCTCGCGCTGCCGGGGCACAAGGCGCTGATCCACGATTGGCGCGGACGCATCGACGAGCTGCTGCATCATCATGACGAACGGCTGGCGCTCATCCGCGCGGCGGCGCAGGATGCGACCGCGTTCCAGGTCGCCCTGGCGATCTTCCCGTTCGAGCGCTTCACGCCGCACGAGCAGCGTTTCGCCGTCGCCGAGGCGCTGGCACACCTGGAGCATCTGCGCTTACGCGGCGATCTGCAACGGGAAGAGCACGATGGGGTCTGGGTATACAGATAGGTTCTACGCTTTTGGATACTTCAGCGCATCGACCGCCGCCGCCGCCTTAAAATCGAACTCCGTCAGTGCATTGCCCGCGTCGTGCGTGGTGAACGCCACCTTCACCTTACGCCAGCCGATATGCATGTCCGGATGATGATCGAGTCCTTCGCAGACGATGCCGACGGCTGAGGCGAAGGCGACACCCGCCAGATACGTCTCCATCGGGAAGGTCTTGCTCAACACGTTGTCCTCAACTGCCCAGCCGTTAAGCATCGGCAGCCGCTCGGCGATCTGTTCGGGGGATAGTACGCTGCGCGCCATATTTACAGTCTCCTTGTTTGAATCTATGCTGCCATCCATGATAGGTGGCGTGACTGAGCAGCGCATGAATTTTGTTCAACGCGACGGGGTGGAGAGAACGGAGGTGCACGGAGGAAATGTTTCAATTCCTTCGTGAACCTTAGCCTCCTTCGTTCCTCCGTGTTGAACTCTGGATGTACATCGCGATTGAAACACGCCTCGTAATCCGTTACTCTGATGCACACATCAGATGAACCTGAAGAGGCGGAACGACGATGACGGACATGATCCTGGAAAAGACGACCGGTGCGGAAGAGGTGGTGTGGGATCTCTCGATTTTCTACAGCGGCGTCGATGATCCGGCTATCCAGCGCGACATGGATGTCGTCGCGCACGATGTGCAGGCGTATGTCGAGAAATATCGTGGACGGGTGGCGCAGCTTACGGCGGCGGAATTCGTCCAGGCGATGCAGATGTACGAGGCGCTGATCGACCAGGGCGGGCGCATCCAGTCCTACGCCAACCTGACATTCACGACCGATACCAGCAACCCTGCCTATGGCGCGCTCGTCCAGCATGTGACCGAATGGATCTCCGCGCTTCAACAGCAAACCATCTTCTTCAACCTGGAATGGAAGGCGATGGATGATGCCGCCGCGCAGCGCATCCTGAATGACCCCGTGCTCGGTAAGTATCAGCATCCGCTGGAAGCAGAACGACGCTATAAACCCTACACCCTGAGCGAGACGGAAGAACAGCTTCTGATCGAAAAATCCGTCACCGGGCGCAGCGCCTGGACGCGCTTCTTCACGCAGATCATCAGCGCGGCGCGCTTCGATTACGAAGGCAAGGCGCTCACCCAATCGCAGGTGCTCAAGCTACTCTACGAACCGCAGCGCGAGGTGCGCATCATCGCTGCCGACAGCATCACGAAGACGCTGCGCGACAAGTCGATGGAGCTGACCTACATCTTCAACACGCTGGTGGCGGACAAGGCGAGCGACGACAAGCGGCGCGGCTTCCCTTCGTGGATCAGCGAGCGCAATCTGGACAACAAAGCGCCGGATACGGTCGTCGAAGCGCTGGTCACGGCGGTCACCTCGCAGTACGACCTGGTCGCCCGTCACTACCGCCTGAAGCGCGCCCTGCTGGGCTACGAATCGCTCTACGAATACGACCGCTACGCCCCGCTGGCGATTGAGAACGCCGAGCGCGATTACACCTGGGGCGAAGCGCGCAAGGTCGTCAGCGATGCCTATGGCAAGTTCAGCGAGGAAGCGGGCGAAGCCGTCGAGCGCTTCTTCAACGAGAACTGGATTCACGCGGCGCTGCTGCCCAACAAACGCGGCGGCGCGTTCGCCTCGCCCACCGTACCCTCGGCGCATCCGTTCGTGCTGGTCAACTACACCGGCAAGACGCGCGACGTGATGACGCTGGCGCATGAACTGGGGCACGGACTGCATATGTACCTCTCGGCGCAGGCGCAGGGCATCACAGGCTTGTACACGCCGCTGACGACGGCGGAGATGGCATCGACGTTTGGCGAGATGCTGGTCTTTGACGACCTGATGTCGCAGGAGCCGAACCCGGCGACCCGGTTGGCGATGCTGGCAGGCAAGGTCGAAGACAGCTTCGCGACGATCTTCCGTCAGATTTCGATGAATCGCTTTGAGGACAGGCTGCATACCGCGCGGCGCACGCAGGGTGAACTGAGCAGCGCGAAGATCGGCGAGCTGTGGATGGAGACGCAGCGGGCGATGTTCGGGGACAGCGTGACGCTGCGCGACGAATACAGCCACTGGTGGAGCTACATCCCGCATTTCCTGGCTACACCCGGCTACGTTTACGCCTACAGCTTTGGTGAGCTGCTCGTGCTGGCGCTCTTCAACCTGTACAAGCAGCGTGGGGCATCGTTCGTGCCGGATTACCTGGGCGTGCTGGCGGCGGGCGACAGCGATTACCCGGAACGCATCCTGGCGAAGATCGGCGTTGACCTGAGCGATCCTGGCTTCTGGAACGAGGGGCTGGCGATCCTGCGTGCCATGGTCGAGCAGGAAGAAGCGCTGGCACGGCAGGTCTACCCGGCGAAGTTCTAAGCCGTTTTCTTGACGGAAGATTCGCCAGATAGCGCTTATCATCGTGAGTATGCACACGATAGCGAGGCACTGCTGTGAAACTCTCGATTGTCATCCCCGCCCGCAATGAAGAGGGCAACGTGGATCGCACCACGCTTGCCCTGCGCGACCATCTCGATCAGGCGGGGATTTCGACGTTCGAGATCCTGGTCGTCGATGACGGCAGCCGTGACCGGACGTATGACCTGATTCTCGCGCAGCATGAGCAGGACGAGCGCATCCGCGTCATCCGCAATCCAGGGCGCAACGGCTTCGGGCGCGCGGTCGCCTACGGGCTGGAGCATTACACGGGCGACGCCGTCGTCATCTACATGGCGGATATGTCCGACGCGCCAGAGGATGTGGTGCGCTACTATCAGATCCTGCGCGACGACGCGGACTGCGTGTTCGGGTCGCGCTTCCTGCGCGGCTCGCGGGTGATCGACTATCCGCGTTTCAAGCTGTTGGTCAACCGCCTCGCCAATCTGGCGATCCAGATCATGTTCCAACTGCGCTTCAACGATGTGACGAACGCCTTCAAGGGTTACCGTCGCAGCGCCATCGACGGCTGTCGCCCGTTCGTCTCGCCGCACTTCAACCTGACCATCGAAATCCCGCTCAAGTGCATCGTGCGCGGCTACTCGTACAAGGTGCTGCCGATTTCGTGGCGCAACCGCGATCTTGGCGTCTCCCAGCTTAAGCTGAAAGAGCAGGGCAGTCGCTATCTGTTCACACTGTTGACAGTCTGGTTTGAGTGGCTGCTGATCCGCAACGACCACCGCCGCACCAGCGACGATGTCTTCATCCCCTGGCATGACGAAAACGACGCATCCGCACAGGCACAGCCCGACGAGCGCCGTTTCCCCGACGAAATCCGTTTGCAGGTGGAAGCAGAGCCAGGCGGCAACATCTGATGACGAGCGCTCCCGCTGCACCGACAGTCCATCCTGCTGGAACGCCGCCGCTGCTCCGTTTGCGAGCGTTTACCAGATTGGAATGGGGACTGCTCCTGCTCGCCGCTCTCCCCATCATCGGCGTGATCACTTTCGTCGCCCGCTACGGCTACACTGTCCCGTGGCTCGACGAATATGTCAACATGGTACCGCTCGTCCTCAGACAGCAGGCAGGGACGTTTACCCTCGGCGATCTGCTCGTGCAGTACGGCGACCACCGGCTGCCGATCCCCTATGGCATCAGCGTGCTGTTTGCCGTCCTCAGCGGCGGCGACATGCGCTGGGAGCTGGCATTCAGCCTTCTGCTGATGCTGGTCAGCTTCGCGCTGCTGGTCGATCTCTATCGCCACATCAGCAGCAGCCGGACAGAAACGCTCATCTTTGCCGCCATCGCCGCCTTTTTGCTGTTCTCGCTCGGGCAGCGGCAGAACTGGATCTGGGGCAATCAGAAGCAGATGTTTCTGATGATGTTTGGTGCGTATCTTTCCGCCTGGGCGATGGGGCGCTTTCCGCGCAGTTGGCACGCAGTTTGGATTTGCGTGGCTGCGACGATCATCGCTGCCTGGTCATTTCTGGGCGGAAACGTCCTCTGGGTCGTCATCCCCATCGCCATGTGGCTCAACGGCTTCCGCCGCCCGTCCATGTATGCGATCTGGCTGGTGATTGCCACGGTCAACATCACGTTGTATGTGATTGGATACGCGCGTGACACGACTTATCCGGTACTGTGGAACACTGGGCTGGGCGCAGAGGACGTTCGCTATTTCTTGACGTATCTGGGGCATGCCTTCTCCGGAGAAACGATCCATTTTCTTCAGGAGTTCATCGAGGGCAGACCGACCTTCGATGAACTCATCGAAGGCAGACCGACCTTCGATGTGAGAATGCCGATGCTGATGGGAACCCTGGGCATGGTGCTGTTGGGCATCCACCTTTTCGCCGCGCTGCACGTTCGGCGTGTCGCACTGCGCCTTCTCAGCCCCCTGCTGCTCCTTATCGGCTTCACATGGGCAAACGGACTGCTCCTCCTCCTGGGACGCAGCGATATCCAAAACGCGCTTACAGCCCATTACATCACCCTCGTTGTCCCGTTCTGGATCGCCATTGCTGCTCTCGCAGTCCACAATCTGGCGGACTTCATGCGGGAAAAATCTCTCCGACGGCGCTGGAAGAGCTTCATTTCTCTGTCCGCGGTCACCGCATGTATTGTGCTCTTTGGCTTCGTCACCAACACGTACCGCGCGCTCGTTCTGCGCGAAACGTTCAATGATATGATGGAGCAGTGTTTTCTCACACGACTGGAAGCCAGCGACCTTTGTCGCGAATCTCACTTTTTCATATGGCTTGACCCAGCAGAAGTCATCGTACTGCTCGATCAGCTCGATGCCCATCGCTTGTTCCTTTTCCGCGGTGCTGGCGGTGGAGAGGCTGGCTCGTGAGACAACTCCGCGTTGCCAGCGACGATGTCTTCATCCCCTGGCATGACGAAAACGGCGCATCCGCACAGGCACAGCCCGACGAGCGCCGTTTCCCCGACGAAATCCGTTTCCAGGTGGAAGCAGAGTCAGGCGGCAACATCGGATGACGAGCGCCCCCGCCGCACCGCTCACCCATCCTGCTGGAACGCCGGCGCTGATGCGCTCACGTTCGCTTACCAAACTGGAATGGGGACTCGTCTTCATCGCCACGATCCCCCTGATCGCCCTCATCCTGTATGTCGTGCGCTACGGGTATACCGTGCCCTGGCTGGATGAATACACGCGCATGGTGCCGCTAGTGCTCATGCAGCGGGATGGCACGCTGACGTTCGCGGAGTTTTTCGTGCAGTTGAGCGATCATCGCCACGTCATCCCGTATGTGATTTCTGTCCTGCTCGCCGCGTTGAACGGCGGCGACATGCGATGGGAACTGGCGTTCAGCATCCTGATCATGGTCATCAGCCTGCTGCTGATGTTCGACCTCTACCGTCATCAAACGTCTTCCCGCAGCGAAGCGCTCATTTTCCTGGTGCCCGCCGCCATCCTGCTCTTCTCGTTCGGGCAGCGGGAGAACTGGATTTGGGGACACCAGAAGGTCATCTTCCTGATGATGCTCAGTACCTATGTCTCCGCCTGGGCAATCGGTCGTTTTCCGCGCAGCCTACGCGCCTTCTGGATCTGTGTGGGCTGCACATGGCTTTCGGCATGGTCGTTTCTGAGCGGCAACGTCCTTTGGGGCGTCATCCCGATTGCGTTATGGCTTAACGGCTATCGTCGCTGGACGTTTTATCTGATGTGGCTGGTCATCGCGGGTATCAGCACAGGATTTTATGTGAGCGGGTTTGTCCCGGAAACCTCTGACCAACCCTCATGGAACAATGTGTTCGACGCCCATGATGTGCGCTATGCCCTTGCGTACCTCGGCAATGCGCTTTCAGGTCAGACACTGCACCTGCTGCATAACTTCAACGGCAGCAGCGGCTGGTTCCAGCCGCTCATCCCGGTGAGCATGGGTCTGCTCGGCATCGGATTGCTGGGTGGCAATCTCGCGCTGGCAATCTTTGTCCGCCGCGTTTCCCTGCGCGACCTCAGCCCATGGCTGCTGCTGATCGGCTTTAGCCTGGCGAACGGGCTGCTGCTCACCATCGGGCGCGGCGGCGAACTGACAGGTGCTTTGGTCGCGCGGTATATCACGCTCGTGATTCCCTTCTGGATCGCCGTCATTGCCCTGATGATCCCCAATCTGCGCTATCTCCTCTCAACGCGAAGCCGCCTGCGGCGCTGGCGAAGACCTATCATCGGCGCAATGGCACTCAGCACCATCTTCCTGGTCGTCGGCTACGCCGCCAACACCCTGCGCGCGTTCGAGATGGGCGAGAGCCATAACGCAGTCATGGAACAGTGTTTTCTCACGCGCCTGGAAGCTGATCCGCGTTGTCAGCAGATGCACTTCTTCTACAACAGTTGGACTTCACAGGACGAAGTGCTCGTCATGCTGGAGCGGCTGGAAGAAGAGCGCTTGTTCCTCTTCAAAGACGGCGCGACAACGCTAGAAAATCCGTGAATCCGTAGGGGCGACCCATGGGTCGCCCCTACCACCCCCGGTCCGGGCGTTTTCCTTACGGCACAATCGGCGTGACGGTGATCGACTGGACAATCGCATCCACATCCGCCAGATTGGGCGAGAAGTCTTCCGGCGTCCCGGCGTTGATCGTGGCAATGCTCTCCTGGACATACTGCCCGAAGTTGTCCATAAACGTCGCGGGGTCGATGGGACCTGGCTCGTCCGGGAAGAGCGTCGTGTTGACGAACGCCTGCGCCGACAGATAGAGCGAGCCATCGCTTGAAATTCCCTGATAGGTATAGAGGAAGCTGCGGCTGTTGAACGGCTCGGCGGCGGCGGCGAACGCCCCGATGTAGCGGACGCCCCGGAACATCGGCGTCTCGAAGAATTCCGCGCGCGCCTGCAATGCCGAACCATGCGGATAGACTGGAATGAAGGGCAGCGGTGGGTTGCCGTCCATCGTCGCAGCGGGCTGCATGAACTGCGTCAGCGCCTCAGGCGTCATGTCTTCGAGCAGCAGTTGGAGCTGAGTCATCCGCGCCTGATGTTCGGGATAGCCCTCAAAATCCGCCGTGCGATACAGACGCACGGTCAAGATCGACTCCGGCGCGAAGCCGGGCGGCGGGTTGATGAAAGCAATCTGCGTGCTGGCGGGTTCGGCGAAGCCGGGACCCGGCGCGGGGTCATCGGCGGGCAGCGTGTTGATGCTGACGCCAGTGGCAAAGTCCTTGTCGATGGTGAGCTGGATGCCGCCCGTCGAGACGACCAGCGTCTCCGCGCTTTGCGCGGCGGCGGGTATGACGACTGCCATCATCACGATCAGTGCGATGAGCAAGAAGCGGAACTTCATGGGAGATACTCCTGGAAACAACCTGCGTTCGATGTTCCCAGAATAAAATATGTCGCCCTCGGAGATAATCCGATAGGCGGCGGAGCAGCGCCTGGACTTTCGGAGGAGATGTGGGTAGGTGTCCTGACGTGTCGCCTGTGTTCTCGTTCAGCCCTCCGCGCGCCGCGCCAATCCCCATGCCAGCATCGCCTGCAGCACAGGTTCGAGCGAGCGCCCGCGCTCCGTCAGCGAGTATTCCACGCGCGGCGGCACTTCTGCGTAGACGAGGCGCTGGACGACTCCATCCGCCTCCAGCTCACGGAGCTGCTGCGTCAGCATCTGCTGGGTGATGCCGGGGATGCGCCGCCGCAGTGTGCCGAAGCGATGCGTGCCTTCCAGCAGGTAGAAGAGGATGAGCGGCTTCCATTTGCCGCCGATGATCTCCAGCGTCGTCTCGACCGGGCATTTTTCGGGTGCGGGGGACATAGGTTGATCCTTTAGTATGATTTTCATACTATACCAGAAAAAGATGCGTAATTGTTATTTCCAATGTGCTCGGCGACAATGGCATTCGGCGATGAAGGGGGCGTACGCATGAGCATCGGGCGCACCCATCGGTGCGCCCCTATAACGAATTTTGTGGCGATCTGTGCAGATTCGCACTGCGCACTTCGCACCACGCACGATCATGACTGAGGTGTATCGTATGCAGATCGAAGTGTATCAGGACATCGCGTGCCCCTGGTGTCGGATTGGCAAGCGGCATCTGGCGAACGCGCTCGAAAGCTGGCAGGGCGAGCCGGTCAGCGTTACCTATCGCACCTTCTTCCTGAATGGCGATATTCCGCCAGAGGGCTACGACTTCCGCCAATACATGCGCGCCAAAGGCGGCGGCAGCCCCGACCTGGAGATGTGGTTCGACGCGCCGCGTCAGATGGGCGCGGCGGCGGGCATCACCTTCAACTTCGAGCGAATCGAGAAGGCACCCAACACCCTGCTGGCACACCGCGCCATCCGCCTGACGCCGGAGGATCGGCGGGCGGCGATGATCGATGCGCTCTATGACGCCTACTTCGAGTTTGGCGAAGACGTAGGCGACATCGAGGTGATCGCGCGGGCAGCGGAACGCGCGGGCGTGGACGCGGCGGCGCTGCGCGCGCAGCTCGCCACCGATGCCGCGCGCGAGGAGGTCGAGGCGGAAGCGCGCGAGGGCGCAATGCGCGGCGTGAGCGGTGTGCCGCTGTTCGTCTTCAACGGGCGTTATGCCGTCAGCGGGGCGCAGCCGCCGCAGGTTTTACAGCAGGTGATGGAGCGCGTGGCGGCGATGGAGACCGCGAAAACGTAATCGAAAAACCCTCACCCAAAATAGGCTTGTCCGATACTCAACGCCCGCCGCGCCGACGGCTAAAGCGCGTCGGGCGCACTGAAGGCGCTGCCGAAGACTCGGCATTTCCTCAGCCCCCTTCGGTGGGCTTGAGTCCTGTAGCCGACCCGTTTTAACGGTCGGCGGACGGGAGAGGATCTTCCGGACTATCGGACAAGCCTTAAATCGAATCATCTATAAGTTAGCGAGGACTCAATCCATGAACCTGGTTGTATTCGGCGCGTCTGGTCGCACCGGGCGTCTGGTCATCGATGAAGCGTTGGCGGCGGGGCATACCGTCACCGCCTTCGTGCGTGACCCTGCGAAGCTGGTGAACGCGCACGAACGCTTGAAGATCGTACAGGGCGACAGCAGCGACGCCGCATCGGTGGCACAGGCGGTCGCCGGGGCACAGGCGGCGATCAGCGCGCTCGGTCCTGTCAAAGGCTCGCCCAAAGACCTGCTGGTGACGGCGCAGCGCAACATCACGCAGGCGCTGCTGGGCGCGGGCGTCAAACGGTATATCGTGCTGACGGGCGCGGGCGTGCGTGACCCGCATGATCAGCCGAAGCTGATCGATCACATCTTCGGCTTCCTGCTCAAGGTGACGGCTGGCGATGTGCTGAAGGACTCGGCGGAGAGCATCGCGCTGGTGCGTACGACGCCGCTCGACTGGATCGTCGTGCGAGGTCCGCGCCTGACGGATGGCGCGAAGACGGGCAGCATCCGCGTCGGCTATGTGGGCGCGGAGAGCGGCACGCAGATCACACGCGCCGACCTTGCAGCGTTCATGGTCGAGCAGGCGACGCAGCCTCAATCGCAGTGGATTCGCAAGATGCCGATGGTGAATGGGAAATAGGGAAAACGCTCCCATCTGGAACGAGAGCCAGTTTCCCACATTGACAGATTTCTATAGATTTCTGTATGATTGAGCGATAAATCTACAGAAATCTATAGAGCATCCTCCACAATGTCTGACCCCCAACCAAACCTCAGCGTCGCCCGCAACATCAAGATCGGCTTCTTCCATCTCGGCTCCGGGATGGCGGATGTCATCACGACGGGCGTCTGGAACCGCATCATGATCAGCGATCTTGGCTTCAGTGCGACCGCCGTCGGCTTGCTGGTCGCCCTGCGCTACTTCCTCGCGCCACTCGGCGTCTGGGCGGGGCGCATGTCCGACCGGCGCGCCATTGGCGGCTTTCGGCGGCTGTTCTGGATCTGGCTGGGACGCGGGGTGATGGCGGTCAGCATCGTCGTCCTGGGCGCGATCACGGCGCATCTGGCGCGCGGCAACCCGGCGGACTTCGCGGCATGGGCAGTCATCAGCCTGGCTCTGCTGGCGTTCAGCCTCGGCTATGCGTTTTCCGGCAGCACCTTCCTGGCGCTGATCTACGACCGCGCGCCGGAACACCAGCGCGGGCGCGCCGTCGGCATCGTCTGGACGTTCCTGCTGCTCGGCTTCACGGTCGGCGGCATCTTTTTCGGCTTGCTGCTGCCCAGCAGCGATGCGCATCCCGAAGGCATGGCAGGCACGCTCAAGTTCACACCAGAGACGATTTTCAACCTCTTCCTGATCGGCGCGCTGGTGATGGGCAGCCTGTGGTTCTTCTCGGTGCTGGGTGAGGAGCGGCGCAACGCGACGGTTGGCAGCCGCCAGGAGGACCGCGAACAACCGTCATCCCTGAGGGATGACCTCAAGCTGGCATGGGGAAACCGTCAGACGCGCTACTTCTTCTGGTATCTGGCGCTGTCGATGCTGTTCGCCTTCACGCAGGATTTGATCCTCGAACCCTTCGCAGCCGATGTTTTCGGCATGCCCGCCAGCACGACCTCGCGCTTCGCCGCCTACTGGGGCAGCATGGCGATCCTCGGCACCGTCGTCTTCCTCGTCCTCTCGCGCCGCGTCAAATGGCTGACCAACACTGCCATGAATTACCTGGGCGTCGGCATCCTCGTCGCCACTTTCGCGCTGCTCGCCTTCTCATCCTTCGCGGAAATCCGCCCGCTGGTCACGCCCGCGCTGATCCTGCTCGGCATCGGCTTGGGCATCTGGAACGTCGGCACGCTTGGCTTGATGATGGACATGAGTCCTTTCGGCAAGGCGGGGACGTTCCTCGGTTTTTGGACGCTGGTCGTGACGTTCTCACGCGGCGGCGGCGTGGCGGGCGGCGGCATTTTGCGCGATCTCGGCGTGCAGTTCGGCGGCTCCTACACCGTCGGCTACGGCGTGGCGTTCGCCATCGGCGCGCTCGGCTTGCTGGTCGCGCTCTATGCCCTGTCTCAGATCAACGTGCGGCAGTTCAAAGAAGCGCACCAGGTCGAAGACACGCGCGACACGGCGAAGATCCTGGCAGGGGCGATGGACTAACGGTTGATCCGCACGCGCGAATGACTTCGTGATTGTCTTCAATCCGTCTCTGAAGTAGACTGTAACAGATATTCAACGTTTGCAACCTGCTACGGACGGACGGCGTTCCCTCGATATGAATCGCATTACTGCGGGCGGCAGCCTGACGATAGAGATCCAACCGACGCGCTGGCGTCTGGTCAATAACAGCACCGCCGATGGCGACTCGGCGCTGGTCGAAGCCAATTACGGCGAACCCTTACGCTATTTGCCAACTTTCGCAACCAGCCGCAGGCTGCCGGACACAGGCGTGCTTCCCAACGCCTATGTTCAGCGGGTCGTCCTGGGCTGGTCGAACGAGGATGAAGCGTGGCACCTGGGATTCCTGCTGGACAGCGAGCTGGCGCAGCCGCGCGGCAGCCGCTGGTGCGAACTCGTCCACTGGCCCGACCCGGACGGCGACCTGTTCGCCAACTCCGCGCGCGCGGCGGGCGAATCGCTGGCGGAGATGATGTCCCGCCCGTTCTACTATGTGCCGCCCAAAATCAGCAGCGCGCCCGCGCCCGCGCCCGTGCCGCTGCCCGCGCTGCCAGGCAAAATCGACAACTGGACGGTCGCCACGACACCGAACGGGCAGATCGACTTGTCGCTGGCTCAGGAAAGCGGGCGCGCCCGCCTCTCCCGTGCCATCTGGTACTTTGTCTTGTCCATCGTCTACATCATCCTATCGATCCTGACGCTGGTCAGCGGCATTGCCCTGCCGCGTCCGGAGTTCCTGCCGTTCCTCGGTCTCGCCGCCGCCATCCTCCTGCTGGGCATCTCGATCCGCACTCTGCTGGTGCGCAGCGTCAAGCTTGACCGCATCATCGTCCACCCGGAGGCGAAGGCGATTCGGGGCTTGCTCGCCAAGCGCGGACGCTGGCGTTACGAGGTGGACGAACTTCAGGCGATCTACGTGACGACCGTCGCCGCGCGCAAGCCGCGCAATGGACGGCAGAGTGTGGAGTACGGCGAGCTGAATTTGCAGCGCCGCGATGGCAGCTTTCATTTTGTGATGAACCAACAGGCGCTCGAAATCGAGACGACGGAAAATGCGAGCGCCTTTCAGGACGGCATTCGCCCGCTGACACCCAGCGAGGCGCGCACATCCCTCCAGCAGTTGGCGCTGCACATCGCCACGATGCTGGGTATTCCCTGCTACGCAGACGTACGCTGGAAATAAACGCCTCCAGTCGCGCGAGGCGCGGAAGGCAGCGCCTTCGCTCGCCAGGGGGCTGAGAGGTCATGTTCATGTCGTTTCCGAAGGATTTTGTCTGGGGCGGGGCGGCAGCTTCGTATCAGATCGAAGGTGCGTTCGATACCGATGGGCGTGGTCTGTCGGTGTGGGACATGCTCTGCCGCAAGCAGGGCGCGATCTTTGGCGGACACACGGGGGATGTCGCGTGTGACCACTACCATCGTTACCGCGAAGATGTCGCGCTGATGCGGCAGGTCGGGCTTCGTGCCTATCGCCTATCGCTGTCATGGTCGCGCATCCTGCCTTCGGGTACCGGGCGGGTCAACGAGAAGGGGCTGGCGTTCTATGACGCGCTGATCGACGCGCTTCTGGAGGCAGACATCACGCCCTGGGTGACGCTCTTCCACTGGGATTATCCCTACGATCTGTACTGTCGCGGCGGCTGGCTGCATCCGGACAGCCCCGATTGGTTCGCCGATTACACGCAGGTCGTCGTAGACCGCCTGAGCGACCGCGTTCAGCACTGGATGACGCAGAACGAGCCGCAGTGCTTCATCGGTATGGGGCATCGCGACGGCGTCCACGCGCCGGGGCTGAAGATGGGCTGGGATGATGTGCTGCTCATGACGCACCACAGCCTGCTCGCGCACGGCAAGAGCGTCCAGGTGATCCGCGCGCGCGCCAAAACGTCGTCGAAGGTCGGCGCGGTGCCGGTCGGCGTCACCTTCATGCCCGCGACGAACACGCCTGCCGACATCGAGGCGGCGCGCCAAACAATGTTCGGGCTGCCCGTACCGGACACCTGGAACAATACCTGGTATGCCGATCCGATGATCTTCGGGCACTATCCCGAAGATGGGCTGCGCACCTACGCGCGCCACCTGCCGAGCATTGGCGCCAATGACATGGCGACCATCGCCCAACCGCTCGACTTTTACGGCTGCAACATCTATCACGGCGAATACGTGCGGGCGGGGGCAAACGGCGCGCCGGAAGTCGTCACGACACATCCGGGACACGCCATGACGCCGATGAAGTGGTGGGTGCGCCCGGAAGCGCTCTATTGGGGACCGCGCTACCTGCATGAACGCTACAAGCTGCCGGTCATCATCATGGAAAACGGTCTGGCGAACAACGATTGGGTGTCGGTCGATGGCGCGGTGCATGACCCGCAGCGCATCGACTTCACGACGCGCTACCTGGTTTCGCTGCGTTCGGCGATAGACGATGGCGTGCCCGTCCAGGGCTATTTCCACTGGTCCATCCTGGACAACTTCGAGTGGGCGGAAGGCTATTCGCAGCGCTTCGGCATGATCTATGTCGATTTCCGCACCCAGCAGCGCATCCTCAAGGACTCGGCGCACTGGTACCGCGAGGTGATCCAAACGAACGGCGCGAACCTGCCGCCTGGGCACACGGCGCTGCCGGACATCAACCGCCCTTAGAACATCTTCCCGCCCAAGACGCCTTCTTTGGTCGGCGAGAGCAGCGAAACTTTGCCGTCGGGCGTGGGCACGCCCAGGATCAGCACTTCCGAGAGGAAGCCAGCGATGTTCCTGGGCGCGAAGTTGACGACCGCGACCACCTGCCGCCCGATCAGATCCTCGTGCGTATAGTTCGTGTACTGCCCGCTGGAGCGCTTAACGCCGATCTCCGCGCCAAAATCGATCGTGATTTTGTACGACGGGTTGCGGGCGCGCGGGAAGTCTTCGACGGCCATGATGACGCCGACGCGCACATCGACCTTCTCGAAATCGGCATAGGTGATGGGTTCCACGACTACCACCTGTCGCGCTTGTCGCGGCGGCGCTCGCGCTCGCCATCGACATCCAGCATGTTTTCGAGGATCATGCCGACGATGCTGGCGACGATCGCGCCGACGATTGCCCACCCCAGCCCATCCACGATCAGCCGTCCACCCAAAGTGCCTTCGACCAGCCGCGAGAGTTCCGCCGTCAGCAGCAGCATCGCGCCGTTGACGATCAGGCGGAACAAGCCAAAAGTGAGCAGCGTCAGGGCGCAGGTCATCAGGTTGACGAGCGGCTTGACCAAGCCATTGACCAGCCCAAAGATCAGCGCGACGCCGATCAGGACGACCCAACGGTTCTGCCCGATGACGAAGATGCCGGACAACCAACCCGCGGTCAGTACTGCCAGCACGATCGCATTGATGATCACTCGAAGAATAAATCCGCGCATTAGCGTCTGCGCCTCCTGCGTCTATTTCCGCCCAACAAGACAAACATCACCGCCAGCGCCCCGGCGATGACCGCGATGATACAGACCAGCGGCAGCAGGTCGCCAATCGACGGCGGGTTATCCGCCTGCGCCTCGACCAGGGCGGGCGTGGGCAGCGGGGTCAGCGTCAGTATGCGGGCGGTCGCCTGTGCCTCGGTCGCCTGCGCCGCCGCTGTCTGCGTGGCGAAGGCATTGGCGGTCAGAGTCAACTGCGCCGCCTGCACCGTCTGAGTGGCACCCGCGACCAGCGTGCTCGCCGCCTGCGTCTGCTGCTCCGATTGGGTCGCCAGCGCCAGCGCCGTGCCCGTCACATCCGCCGCGCGCGTCTCCGCGACGGCAGTCTGAACTGCCGACTGCGTCTGCATGACTGCTGTTTGCGCTGCCGCCGTCGCTTGCAGGTTCGCCAACTGTGTTTCCACAAGCGCCGTCACTGCCAGATCCGCGCTGCGGGTTGCCGCCGCCGCCGTCGCCTGCGCGTTGGCGGTCGCGGTCTGAACGGCAGCCGTCGCCTGCGCATTCGCAACCTGCGTCGAGAGCAGCGCGACGCTCGTCGCCTCCGCCGCCTCCTGCGCGCGTGCTGTCGCGCCATCGGCGATGTCGGTGCTGACCGCCTGCGTTTGCAGCGCCGCCTGGGTCGCCGCCGTCGCCGTGAACGCCGCCTGGGTTGCGACGACCACCTGCGTGAGCTGCGCGCTCGTCGCCTGCGCGTTGGTGGTCGCCTGCACGCTGGTCGCCGTCGCCTGCGCATCCAGCGCCGCCTGAACTTGTGTCGCCTGCACGCTGGTTGCCGTCGCCTGCGCATCCAGCGCCGCCTGAACTTGTGTCGCCTGCACGCTAGTCGCCTCAGCGCTGGTTGCCGTCGCCAGCAAGTCGGCAGTCGCCTGCGCATTCAGCGCCGCCTGAGCCTGCGTCGCCTGTACCTGGGTCGCCTCGGCGCTGGTTGCCGTCGCCAGCAGGTCGGCGGTCGCCTGTGCATTCAGCGCCGCCTGGATTTGGGTCGCCTGTGCGGACTGTGTCTCCGCCGCCTGGACGAGCGCGACCTGGGTTGCCTGGATCTGCGTCGCCTGGGCGATGCGTGTCCCCGCGCTCTGGGTGGACGCTGCCTGCGTGCCGAGCAGCGCGATCTGCGCCTGTTCAGTGCTGACCTGGACCGCTGTCGCCTGAGCAGCGACGCTCGTCTGCGTCATGGCGAGCGCTTCGGCAGTGGCGCGCAGGTCGGGCGTGACGGTCGGCGTTTGCGTGGCGGTCGCCGTCGCTGAAGCGGTGAAGGTCGGCGATGGCGTCAGCGTGAAGGTGGCGGTCGCCGTCGCGGTCGCCGAGGGCGTGAAGGTGGGCGAAGGCGTAAAGGTCGCCGTCGCCGAGGGCGTCAGCGTCGCCGTTGGGCGGGCGGTCTCCGTCTGCGTCAAGCCAATGGCGGGATCGACGATGATCGTGAATGACCCACTCCCGACATCTCCATCGCTGTCACCCGCGATCACCGTATAGACCTGCGCGCCCGGCATCAGGCGCAGCGGGTCGATCTCGATTGGGAACGGGTTGGTCGTTGGGGTGGGCTGTGCGCTCTGTCCATCGGGGACATCGAACGTGATCGCCGCCAGCGGCTGATCTGCCAGCACTTCGACCATCACGCTGAAGGGCTGAATGACCGGCAGCGAGGGCACGCCGCTGAAGCGGATGATCGGGACGGGGATAGGTGCGCGGAACGAGGCGAGCGCGCTGGCAGTGGACTGCGGGGTGATGGCGGCGATGTCGAGCGTGTAGATCGTGCCGTCGCCCGGCACGAAAGCGTCGAGCGTCAGGATGTACTGGCTGCGAAAGCGCGTCGCCAATCCGCGATAGATGTCGAGCAGCGCTTCCGGCGTCGGCGACTCGTAGAACTGTGCGTTCGTTCCGGTCGAGAGTTCTTCCAGATAAGTGCGGTCTGCGCCGAAGCCCAGCCCAACGGTGTAGACGGGCACACCGCGCGCAACCGCCTCCGCCAGCGCTGCCTCGCGCCCGACGACGCTGCGTCCGCCGAACTCGACGCCATCGCCCAGCAGGATGACGGCACGGCGCGGCAGCGGTGATGCGGCGGCGACGCGCACCGCTTCGTATGCGCCCTGGTAGAGCGCCGTCTGCCCGACCGGTTCGAGCGCGTCGATCACGGCGCGCAGGCGGTCGCGGTCGGTCGTGAAGTCCTGGACAACCTGCGCCAGGCTGCCGAAGACGACGAGCGCGACCTGGTCATCCGGGCGCAGCCCGTCGATGAATGCCAGCGCCGCGTCCTTGGCGCGCGCGAGCGGCGCGCCGGACATGCTGTCGCTCACGTCGATGGCGAGGACGGTCGCAATCGGCAGGTCATCGTCGGTGACATTGACCGCCTGTGTGAGCACCGCCTGAACGCCGAACGTGCCACCCAACCGGAAATCCGCCGCGCCCAAGCCGAGCAGCGGCTGTCCCTGCGCATCCGTCACATTGACGGTGGCGACCACGCGCGGGAATTCCGACGGGTTGACGCCGCTGATGCTGACGAAGACCGCAGATTCCGGCTGCGCCGCCGCCCACGCGAAAGGCAGCGTGGCGAGGAAGAGGAAGAGAAGAAAACGTTTCAACCCTCACCCCACCCGGTGTCCCAGCGAGGCGAGCGCGCGCTCGACGGCTTCGCCGACGGTGTTGTCGCTGTCAAAGCGCTTCTCGCGGTCTTCCAGCAGCAGCGTGAGGGCGGGAATCGCGCGCTGGTCGCCAAGCTGGTTGAGCGCCAGCACCGCGCTGCGGCGCACCATCACGTCCGGCGAACGCAGGTAACCGATCAGGTCGTCGAAGTGGTCATCCCCCAGCAGCGTCAGCCCAAACGCTGCCCAGACGACCATCTGGGGATTCTTGTCCGCCAGCAGCATCCGCAGCGGCGGCAGCGCGCGCGGATCGCCAATCTTGCCGAGCGCGTTCGCCGCCGCGCCGCGCACGCCGACATGCGTGTCGCTCAAGGCGGCGATCAGCGGTTCGATGGCGGCGGGGTGCTTCGCCTCGCCGAGCAAGTAGGCGACGAACTGGCGGATTTGGGTGTCAGGCGACTTCAGGAGTTCAATCGCGCCTTCGATATTCGGGGGGACTTCCATAAAGTAATGCCATGTTACGAATGTGAAACGCAAGATACCCCCCATTGTAAGGAGAGAACCTCAAATGCGCCATACACGCGGCGAGAGCAGCGCGAGTGAGGATTGCGCCTCACCCCGATCTGCCGTTAAGATTCACAACGCTCTTGTATGGATAACGTTGTGGAGAATAGTCATGAAGCGCTTGAAGAACTACATCGGCGGCGCGTGGGTCGAGGCGAGTACCGATAAGTACATCCCCGTCCACAACCCCGCCACCTGCGACTTAATCGCCGAATGCCCGGATTCGACGCGCGCGGATGTCGATAAAGCGGTTCAGGCAGCAAAAGAGGCATTTGACGAATGGCGCAGCACCCCGGTGCTCTCCCGCGCACAGTACATGTACCGCTTCAAGAACCTGCTCGAAGATCGTTTTGAAGAACTCTCGAAGATGGTCGTGGAAGAAAACGGCAAGACGCGCGATGAGGCGCGCGGCGAGGTGCGTCGCGGCATCGAAAGCGTCGATTTCGCCACCAGCGTCCCGGCGCTGATGCGCGGCTACCGGATGGAAGATGTCAGCAGCGGCATCGACGAGACGGCGGAACGCCAGCCAATGGGTGTCTTCGCGGCGATCACGCCGTTCAACTTCCCGGCGATGGTGCCGCTCTGGTTCCTGCCGACCGCCATCACGACCGGCAACACGTTCGTGCTCAAGCCGTCGCCGCAGACGCCCATCAGCATGGACATCCTGTTCGACATCCTCGACGAACTCGGCTTGCCGGAAGGCGTCGTCAATCTCGTGCAGGGCGGCACCGAGTCAAGCATCGCCGTGATGGAACATCCCGATGTGGTCGGCGTCTCGTTCGTCGGCAGCACGCCCGTCGCCAAGATCGTTTATGAGACGTGCGCCAAACATGGCAAGCGCGTGCAGGCGCAGGGCGGCGCGAAGAACTATATCGCCGTCATGCCCGACGCCGATATGACGGCGAGCGTCGCCAACATCATGGGGTCGTCGTTCGGCTGCGCAGGGCAGCGCTGCCTGGCGGGGTCGGTGGTCGTCGCGGTCGGCGATGCCTATGAACCGCTGCGCGCCGAACTGCTCAAGCGCGCGTCATCGCTGCGTGTGGGCAGCGGCTTGGACGAGACGACGCAGATGGGCACGGTCATCTCGGCGCAGGCGAAACAGCGCATCGAGGGCATGATCAGCGCGGGCGAAAGCGAAGGCGCGCAGGTGCTGCTCGACGGTCGCGGCGCGACGGTCGCCGGCTTGGAGCAGGGGGCGTTCGTCGGTCCGACCATCCTCGACGGCGTGACGCCGGAGATGTCGGTCGCGCGCGACGAGATCTTCGGACCCGTGCTGTCGATCATCCATGTGCCGGACTTCGAGACGGCGGTCAACACGATCAACGCCAGCCGCTATGGCAATGCCGCCAGCCTGTTCACCAGCAGCGGCAAGCACGCGCGCGACTTCAAGTATCGCGTACGCGCGGGCAACATCGGCATCAACGTCGGCGTGGCAGCAGCGACGGCGTCGTTCCCGTTCGGCGGGCAGAAAGAATCGTTCTTCGGCGATCTGCACGGGCAGGGACCGGACTCGATTGAGTTCTACACCGACAAGAAGATCCTGATCGAGCGCTGGGGATAGCAAGCGCTTGGGCGGAGGGGCGATGCCTCGGCATTGCCCCCCCGCCCAATTTTTTGACAAACCGCCTTCCGCGCGCTACATTCCTGTAAACGATTTCATGAATACGTTTCGTGGTTTTGTATGCCGCAAAAAGAAACCCTTCTGGTCATCAACCACATCAGTAAAGCGTTCGGCGCGGTGCAGGCGCTTAAGTCCGTCTCGTTCGAACTGTATCGCGGCGAGATCGTCGCGCTGGTCGGCGATAACGGCGCGGGCAAATCCACCCTCGTCAAGATCATCTCCGGCTTGTACCCCGCCACCTCCGGCGAACTGATCTTCAAAGGCGCACCTGTCGCCTTTCGCAATCCCGCCGATGCGCTGGCAATGGGCATCGAGACCGTCTACCAACACCTCGCGCTGATCGAGCAGCTTGATGTCGCCGACAATGTCTACCTGGGGCGCGAGACGACGCGCTGGGGTGCCATCGGGCGCTGGTTGCGCGCCCAGCAGCAGATGACCATGCTGATCATCAGCCACAACATGCAGGACGTCTATCGCAGCGCCGACCGCGTGGTGGTGATGCGCCAGGGGAAACACGTCGCCACGCTCAACAAAGGCGAGACGACGACGCAGGAGATCGTCGCCTACATGACCGGCGCAAAAGAGCCGCATATTGCAGCGGAGTGATGACCGATCGCCCTGCGATGGCGTCTTGGCGTCCTGGCGGTTCAATCAATAAGTAAACCGCCAGGACGCCAGGGACGCCAAAACGAAACTTTAGCCAGAGGAGCGAGCACCGATGACGACCATGCGCGAAGTTGCTGACCACGCCGAAGTATCGGTGGCAACCGTCTCTCGCGTCATCAACAACATCGGCTACGTCAGCCCCGACCTGAAAGACCGCGTCCGTGAGGCGATGCACGCCCTCAATTACCAGCCAAGTGCGCTGGCGCGCTCGCTGCGCCGCCAGGAGACGCGCACCATCGGCATGCTGCTGCCGCAGGTCGATCAGCCGTTCTTTGCGGCGCTCGCCTTCGCCATCGAGACGGCGCTGTTCGACAATGACTACCGGATGCTGCTGTGCAGCGCGCAGGAGGACGAGGAGAAAGAAGCGGCATACGCCGAGATCCTCGTGCGCCAGCGCGTCGATGGCGTCATCCTCGTCCCGACCGGGCGCGGCACCGCCCTGCTCGACCTGTTTGCGCAGCGGGCGCTGCCGCTCGTGCTGGTCGACCGCGACCTGCGTGAGCTGAATGCCAGCCGCGTGCTGGTCGATAACTTCCGAGGCGGCTATGAGGGGATGGCGCACCTGCTCAGTCTTGGGCATCGCAACGTGCGCGTGATCGGCACGACGGCGTACAGCCGCGCGATGCAGGAGCGCATGGCGGGCGCGGAAAAGGCGCTCGACGATTACGGTGTCCCGCATGACGGCGAGCTGATCGTGAGCGGGGCGCTGCCGCGGTTCGATATGGTCGTCGAGACGGCGCTGGCGCTCCTCAAAGGCAGCGCGCGCCCGACGGCGATCTTCGCGCTGACGGACGTGACGGCGGTCGGCGTGATGCACGCGGCGGCGAAGCACGGCTTGCAGCTCCCGCGCGATCTTTCGGTGGTCGGCTATGATGACATCCCGCTGGCGGGCTTCATGATCCCCAGCCTGACGACCGTCGCGCAGCCCATTCACGAGATCGGCGCGACCGCCGCGCGACTGCTGCTCGACCGCATCCAGCAGCCTGGGCTGCCGCCAGAGACGGTGGAGCTGAACACGCGGCTGGTGGTGCGCGACTCGACGATGAAGATTGCCGAGGTCACGTAGGGGCGACCCATGGATCGCCCCTACAGTCACGCCTTATGTGAGAGAAACGATATGCAAATCGCGACTCCAACAACGCCCACTCGTATGCCCTTCGCGGAGTTCTTCGCGCAGTATGGCATCGTGCTGGTGGTCCTAGTGGTGGCGATGACGATCCTCTCGCCGATGCTCCGCGAGAGACAGCAGTTGTTCCTGACGCCGCGTAACATCATCCAGGTGCTGCTCCAGGCGGCGACCTGCCTGTGGCGACCGCCCAATCAGCCGTCGGACGTGCTGGCGAGCGGCGGCAACCGCTTCCTGCGCGAGGGCGCGGCGCGGGCAGGGCTGTCATAGCTAGCCGCTGTGGCGGATGTTGACAATGTCGCCATCCCGAACGATGTACTCTTTGCCTTCGAGCCGGAACTTGCCGCTGCTTTTGAGTGCCGCTTCGCTGCCCACTGCCATCAGGTCGTCGTAGGCGAAGACTTCCGCCTTGATGAAGCCCTTTTGCAGGTCGGTGTGAATGACGCCTGCCGCTTCCGGCGCGGTCGCGCCAATCGGGATGCGCCAGGCGCGGCACTCGTCTTCGCCAACCGTGAAGAACGACTCGTAGTTCAGCAGCTCATATGACAGGCGGATGACCTTCGCCGCGCTCAGTTCGCTGATGCCGTACTCCGCCATGAAGACCTCGGCGTCTTCGGCGTCGAGCTGGCTCAGTTCCGCCTCGATCTTGCCTTGCAGGCTGAGGACGTTGCTCTTTTGGTGCGTGTAGACAATCGGGTAGTCCTTGAGCGTATCGCCCTGGTTGAGCACGACCATGACGGGCTTGAGCGTGAGCAACCCGAAGCCCTTGAGCGGCTTGATCTCCGCCGCCGTCAGGTCGAGGTTGCGCAGCGGCGTGCCTTCTTCCAGCGCTGCCTTGAGCTTTTCCAGCGTCTCCGCTTCGTCGAGCACGGCTTTCTCCAGCGTGCGCCCCTTGCGTTTCATCTCCTCGCCGATGCGCTCCAACCGCGTCTCAACCGTCACCTGGTCGGAGAGCAGGAATTCGCCGTCGATGGTATCGAGGTCGCGCTGCGGGTTGACGCTGTTGTAAGGGTGCGGGACGTTCTCGTCCTCGAAGGCGCGCAGGACATGCACCAAGCCATCCAGCCCTGCCAGCTCGTTGCGGAACTGCCCCTTCAAGCCACCTTCCGCCACGCCCTTCTCCAAGCCGCCAATATCGACATACGTCACCTGGGTGAAGATCGTCTTTTTGGGCTTGTACATGGCGCTGAGTTTATCGAGCCGCGCATCGGGAACGTTGACGACCGCCGTATGAATCTCGAACTGTCCGCTGGTCGCCGCGCCGGTCGGTAGGTTGCCGCGCGTGAGGGCATTGAAGATGGTAGTTTTGCCGCTGTTGGGTAAGCCGATAATGCCAAGTCGCATCGAGTCTGTCGCCTTTATTGGGTTGAAGTGCTTGGTAGTGATGCGTGATGAGGAATTTGTGATGAGCGTGCCTTATGGCAATACGCATCACGCATTCCTCATTACTTTCAACTCTGGCGATTATACCAGCGCCCACAGGGGTCTGCGCAGGGTGGGACGTGGGACAGGTTCCCGCCGGAATGATATAGCCGGGCGGTTTTCAGCCCCCAGTGGAGCGCTGTTGTTTCGCCCAGGTGGCGACGGTGGTCTGCGGCGCGCCAAAGCGGCGATTCGCCTCGGAAGGATCGCCGATTTCGCCGACCTTCTCGCTGGCAGCCATCAGTTGCAGGATTTCGGTGATCTGCCCTTTCAGGAATAACCGATTGAGCATATTCATCATCCAGAAAGGTGAATGGCTGACTTTTACGCCTGGCAGCACCTGATCGACGACCGTTTGCAGCGCCTGCGCAAACGTCCGCGCCTCCGGACCACACACGAACAGCGACTGGTTCGTTCCTTGGCTTTCATGGGCTTTTGAGACGATCTTCGCGTAATCGCGCAGGGTCAGAAAGCGAATCGGGTGCGGCTGTGTTCCGAAGACGCTGGCGCGTTTGCCCTGGATGAAGCGCGGGAGCAGGTCGGTGAAGAATGTTGGGCGGAATATCGTGTGGGGAAGGCCGCTCCTGCGGATGGCATTCTCGGCATTGAGCTTGGCACGCTCAGCCGGAATGTGCGCGAATTGCTCGCTCACCAGGTATCCGGAGGTGTACGTCAGGTGTCGAATGCCGGATGCCGCCGCCAACCGCGCGACCCGCGCCGCGCCCTGATGCTGAACGCGCTCCAACTCTGCCTCGTTTGAGCCGCTGGGTAGGCTCAGGTGGACGCCGGAACAGCCGTCGAGCGCTTTCGCAAGTGCCGCCTCATCGGCGATATCGCCCTGAATGACCGTAAATGCGCTGTCGAAATGCTTCTTCGCGGCACTGCCGTCGCGGGTGAAGATTCGCACCGGGTAGCCATCCTGCGCAAGCTGCTGTGCCACTGTCTTGCCGACGAACCCGGTACCGCCGATGACCAGTATGGGATTTGACGCGACCATGATCTACCTCCTGCATGGTGTACATATATCAACACTGATATATCAATCTTGATGTATATACGTGGTTCGCGTCAGGAGGTTGCAGGAAAGTCGCGCTCCAGTTTTTGGATCGTCTCCTCAAGCCAGGCGACGTAGAGGTCTTCATAGCGTGCGCCAAAATCGCGGACGGCATCCCACAGCAGGGCATCCACCTGCAACTTCGGATCGCTCGCCACAAGCTCTGCCGCCATGCCGGGCAAGTCCCCTGAGTAGACCGTACGCTGCTGGCGATGAAGATCCAGTTGGATGCGAAGCTGCCGGAGGAGCGCATCTTTGCCAGCGGCGGCGGAGAAAAACACCTTGAGCAGGAGCGGGTCTTTCGCCAGACTGCGCTCGGTAAGTGGCGCAGCGAGCCAGGTGTGCAGCGCTGCCTGCCCCGCAGGGGTGAGCGAATAGACGCGACGGTCGGGTCTGCTCTCCTGAAGCTCCACGACCGAGGCGACCAGCCCGTCGGCTTCCAACTCCTTGAGCGTCATGTAAACCTGGCTAAGGCGCGCATGCCAGAAATGAGCGGTCGAGGCGCGAATGTGCTGCTCAAGTTCGTAACCGGTCAAAGACTGATAGCTCAGAAAGCCGAGGAGCGCATATTTCAACATCAGGGCGTCTCTCGCTGAATCGAAGACTTACCAGAGAGTATTCCCGTTTTGACGCATGGCAGCAAGCGCTTTCGCACACAGGGATGCCACGATTTAGGGGGCTGCCAGGAAACTCAGCGCGGCTGCGACCGCCTCCGCGCCCGGGCCGCTGCCGACGCGCGCCGCAAAGCCATGATCCGCATCAGGCAGCACCAACACCTCGGCGGGCACATCCACCGCCTCCAATGCCTCAGCCAGGAGGAGCGACTGTGTGACCGGGACGAGACGGTCGCGGTCGCCATGAATGATCAGGAAGGGCGGCTCGCTGCCCTCGACATCCGGCAGAACAGATAGCGCCGCCACCGCCGCGCGGCTGCCGTCGTCCGGAAGCCCGCGCCGTCCTTCCAGCAAGCCGATGCTCAACGCGCCGCCAATCGGCTGGAAGTCTTCCGCCATGAAGTCGATGATCGGGTAGTAGAGGATCGCGGCTTGGAGTGCAGGCAAATCGGCGTCGCCGTTCGGGCAGCCTGCCAGCCAGGGCGACGGATCATCGACCGCCGCCAGCCGCGCCGCCAGATACCCGCCCGCCGATTCTCCCAGGACGCTGATGCGCTGGCGGTCGATGCCAAAGTTATCGGCGTTGGCGCTCACCCATGCCAGCGCGCAGAAGGCATCTTCCAGCGGCGCGGGATAGAGCGTGTCCGGCACCAGGCGGTAGGTGATGTTGACGACGGCATAGCCCGCTGCCTGAAAGCGGCGCACAAGCGGTGACAGCGTGCGCAGGCTGCCCTCAAAAAAGCCGCCGCCGTGAATCGTGACGACGGTTGGATAGGGCGGCGCGGCATTCTCTGGCAGGTAGACCGCCAGCAGTTGCTGTGCGGGCAGGTCGTCGTCGTAGGTGCTGCGTTCCGGCTGCGGCAGGTCGGCGGTCTGCGCAGCCGCGAACGGCGCGAGCGCAAGCAGGGCGAGGGCAAGGAGCGCATTGAGTAACAGGCGGGGCATGAATTTCCCTTTTGCATCGGTGACGGACAACGGATTGAACCGCAAAGGCGCAGGCGACGCAAAGGTCAGAGACCGCTTTGCCTGGCGCACTTGGCGTCCTGGCGGTTCACTTTGCATTGCGAAATTGGCGGACGAGGCATGAGAAAGGATTTGTGCTGCTGGGCGCTTTGCGCTCCAATCGAGCGCTTGCGCCCTATCAGCAAAGGTATCGCTATGAAACGCCTGCGCGCCGCCGTCACCATCGTCCTGATCGTCATCGCCATCAGCGCCATCGTCCTCGTCATCCTGGCGGCGCGCGTCCAGCCAATGGCGGATCACCCCTGGATCAGCGCCGCCGATGCGCTGCCGCAGCCGCTCGTCATGGCGCATCAGGGCGGCGACGGCGAACGCCCGTCGAACACGATGGCGGCGTTCGCGCACGCTGACGCGCTCGGCGTCGATGTGCTGGAGATGGACATCCACAGCACGAGCGACGGCGTGCTGGTCGTCATCCATGACGCCACCCTCGACCGCACGACCGATGGCGAGGGGCGCGTCAATGACCTGACGTTTGAGCAGTTGCAGACATTCGACGCGGCGTATCACTGGCCCACGCTCGACGATGAGGAGGGCAGCCCCATCGACGACTTCCCCTATCGCGGGACGGGCGTGACGATCCCCGCGCTGGAAGAAGTCCTGCGTGCTTTCCCCGACCGTCTGATGAACATCGAGATCAAGCAGCGCACGCCGTCGATCACGCAGCCGCTGTGCGACCTGCTGCGCGCGACGGACATGACCGAGCGCGCGCTGATCGCCTCGTTCGACGGCGCGACCATCCGGGAATTCCGCGCCGCCTGCCCGGAGGTGGCGACCGCCGCCGCGCAGGACGAGGTGACGCCATTTGTCCTGCTGGCGCAAATCGGGCTGACGTCCGTCTATCAGCCGACCGCGTTTGCCTTCCAGGTGCCGGAACGCGCGCAGGGCTTGACGGTCATCAGCGCCGGCTCAGTCGCGGCGGCACGGTCGCGCAATGTCGCCGTCCATGCCTGGACAATCAATCAACCCGACGACATGCAGCGGATGATCGCCCTCGGCATTGACGGCATCATCACCGATTATCCGTCAGAGGTCTTGCGCCTGCTCGGTCGCCCGGCGGACGAGCCGCGCGCGAGTTGGCGATAGGCTGTAGTCGTCAGCCATTTGCGCGAATCGCTTCGAGCAGCCGCATAATACGTGCCTGATCGTCTGGACGATAACGATCAAAGGCGGGCGGCTCAATTGCATAGTCGCAGGCTAGCGCATGCAGCCGCCGCGAGCGAAAGGTTTGCATGTAGGCGGCGTTGAGATCGAAGGGGATGTTTTCTGGCTTTGTGAGCGGAATTGCAATGGTCGGCAGCGGCGCATCGACACCCGCTTCATAGATGTCCAGCCCTTTAGAGTTTGGGCTGGGTTCGAGCGTAGAGACGAGGATCAGGTATGGATGTGCATCCTGGTGACCGTCAGCATAGCTGGGGATATTCCCAATGATGGGGCGGCTTTCGTGCAGGTAGTCGATTTCGACCATTGCCACACCCGCTCGTAATGCCTGTGTCCGCCGCCGCAGGTATTGGCGATAGCCCGGCGCAGGCGGCTTATTGCTTGGCGAGAGCAGCTCAATGCGCGTGACGGGAATACGGGTGATCTGCTGGTCTTCGACGCGATAGATGACGATCCCCATCGAAGTCTCGTCGTCATCAAGCAGGGTGTCTTCAATCGGCAGCGTGCGGTGCGGGCTGATTTGTGTGGTTGCTGGATTGCGTGAAGGGGCGCGTTGGAAAATGCTGATGTCCGGTCGTGTCGTACCAAGTGTCACATCGAACGAGGAAAATGTACTGACCTGAAGGGATGTCTCGGATTGCACGAGGTAGTTTTCAGGCAGGATTTCTTCGAGCAGTGCAGCAATGTCCTGAATGTGACGCGCATGGAAGTCAGCCCAGTCATTGCCCGGACGCTGCAAATAGCTGTTCAGATGAGCGTTAACGCCCGGATACAAGTTCTCGCGCGCGTGAATGGTCATCGCTGAATCTCCGTACTCTCGAAAAGATTGTAGCACCTCCCACCCGAAAGTAGTCCCTCTTATGACCCTCTCCCCCCTTCCGCATCCATCTCGCCGGCTGCCGCGCTGCTGGCAAGGATCAGCAGGCGAGCGCAACAACGCGAGACCCGTTGAGGGCGAAGCAGAGGGTGAGGGCAATGTGCGCCTATCGATACTGCCGCAGCGCCATCCGCCCGATCAGCTCCGGGAAGAGGCGGTGCGCCAGCAGCAGCAGGTGGTCGAACGGGCGCAGGATGACGCGCTTGCTGCGGCGCTCGACCGCCGCGAAGATCGCCTCTGCGACCGTGTCCGGCGTCATCACAGGGACACCCTTGCGCCCGGATGGGCTGCCCTCCTGCCCCAGCCGCCGCTCGTTGAACTCCGTGCCCGTCCGCCCAACCAGGATGTCGGTCACGGCGACGCCATCGCCCTCCAACTCCAGCCGCAGCGCACGGGCGATGCTGCTGACGAACGCCTTCGTCGCCCCATAGACCGCCGTGTAGGGCGTTGTCAGCTCGGACGTGACCGACGAGATGATGACGATCTGTCCGCGCGTCTGGCGCAGCGCCGGGATGCCCGCGCGCACGGTGTGCAGCACGCCATCCATGTTGGTGCGCATGACCGTCTCCAGGTCATCCCAGGCGCTTGCCGCCAGCGCGCCGCGCTGCCCCAAGCCCGCGTTGGCGACCACGACATCCAGCCGCCCCCAGCGCGCCAGCGCCGCCGCGACCGCGCGTTCCAGCGCCGCCGCCTCCCGCACATCCGCTTCCAGCGCGAGCAGGTCGCCATGCCCGGCGGGCAGCGCCGCCACCGCCGCACCAAGCTGTTCGAGGCGGTCGCTGCGCCGCGCCAGCGCCGCCACGTTCCAGCCGCGCCGCGCGAACGTCAGCGCCGCCGCGTAACCGATGCCGCTCGACGCGCCGGTGATGAGGATGACGCGCGTTGGGTTCATGTCCATGATGCTGCTCGCTTTCGCACTTGGATTTGTATCCGCCGCCCCTTATAATGCCCACTATTGTGTACGCACCCAGCCCCTGCACCAAATACGCAGGGTTTGAACAGTGTTAAAAGGACTCATCGCCATGAAGGTGATCTTGCTCTCGGATGTCTATAAGCACGGCGTCGCCGGTGAAATCGTCGATGTCGCGGATGGTTTCGCCCGCAACTGGCTCATCCCTAAGAAGCTGGCGTCGAAGGCGACCTCCGGCGCGCTCAAGCAGGCGGAGTCGCTGCGCGCCAAAGCTGCCGAACGCCGCGCACAGCTTGAAGATCGCCTGAATGCGCTGGCACGCCAGATCGACGGCGTCGAACTCTATTTCGGTCGCCGCGCCTCGCCGACTGGTAAGCTGTTCGGCTCGGTCACGACCTCGGAAATCGCCGAAGCGCTCAACCAGAAGACCGGTGTGGACATCAACCGCCGCCGCATCAGCCAGACCGCGCTGCGCGAAGTCGGCACGCACCTCGTCCCCATCCGCCTCGGCAGCGAAGAAACGCCGCACCTGAAGATCACCATCGTTCGCGAAGAAGAATTTTCGCGTTTCCTGGCTGCGGTCGCCGCCGCAGAAGCCGCGCCAGCCGCAGAAGCCGTGCCCGCAGAAGCGGAAGCGCCTGCTGTCGAAGCCAGCGCTGACCAGCCTGAATGGGGCGAAGATGCCCCCGTGCAGCAGGACAACGGATAATTCGGCGCGATGCCTTGAACAACCCATTGAACACGAAGGCACGAAGCGACGAAGGTTCACGCAGACGAGTTCTGCGTGAATTTCGTCTTCTTCGTGCCTTTGTGTTGAAGATCCCCGCGCGGTAGCCCATCATGGATTTGCAGACCCTCGGTCGAATGCTTCGCCAGCGGCGTGAGGAACGTGAACTCACGCTCGAAGATGCCGAGAACACCCTGCGCATCCGGCAGCACCTTCTCGAAGCGTTTGAACTTGGCGAATTCGACCTCGCGGGCTTCTCACCCGTTCAGGTCAACGGATTCATTCGCAATTACACCCGCTGGCTGGGTTTGGACGAAGATCAGTTCCTCGATTCGCTGGAAACCGCCAAAGACGATACGCTGCGGCGGGGTCGGCGCAAAGACAAGCGTGCCACCCAGGAGCTGCGCGCAACCCAGGATAAGCGCTCAACCCAGGATAAGCGCTCAACCCAGGAACTGCGCATGAGTGGACCTGCGCGCCTGACCGAGACTCATCCGACCATCCCGGTACGCCCGTCCCCCCGGTCAGCCGCCAATGGCGGGACGGCAGCCCGTCCGGGCGGCAAAGAGCGGCGCGGCGGTGGATTTCTGCGCGGGCTGCTGGTCGCGGTGCTGGCGATTGGGTCGTTGGGGGTGATCGCATTTGTGGTCATCGAATATGTCATCAGAACCCCGATTGGCGTCTTTGAGGACATCTCGCCTGACGGCATCCTTTCGCCGATGCCCGCCATCGCCACCTTCACGCTCGCGCCCACGCTCACACCTTCGCTCCCACCGCCGACGGTCGATAACACCGGCTTCTTCACCGGCACCGGGATCGCTGTGCAAATCACACTGGCACAGCGCACCTGGCTGCGCATCGAAGTCGATGGTGCCGAGCGTTTTGAGGGCGTCGGGAGACCAGGCACGATTTTCGAGTTCGCCGCCAACAGCAGCATCGGCGTGCGCGCCGCGAACGCAGCGGCGCTGGAGGTCATCTATAACGGGCAGCGTCAGAACACCTATGGCGCGCGCGGGCAGCGTGTCGATCTGACATTCAGCACGTCCGGCGTCCAGATCAGCAGCGGGCAGAGCTTCAGCGAGCCGACCCTCGCCGTGACCGAGACGCCCCTGCCGACCAACCCCGCCGAGGTCGGCACGCTCATCGCCGTACAGACGCCGAGCGCCACCCCCGGACCCAGCCCGACCGCCAGCGCCACGCCGCCGCCAACCGAGACGCCGACGGTCACCTTCACGCCTTCACTGACCTTTACGCCGAGCGCGACGTTCACGCCCAGCGCGACGCCCTCCTCCACCAGCACACCGGGACCCAGCCCGACGGCGACCGCCATCCTGCCCGTGCGCGAGCCGCTCTTCACGCCGACCGCGACGAAGACAGGCTAGAGTTATGCCGTTCTTTCGGCGTAAACCACGTCCACTGCCCTCGCTCGATGCCTACGCGCGCTGGGCTGCGACGTATCCCCCGGAAGCACACAACGCCCTGATGCGCGCCGAAGAAGACGCCCTGCTCGCCCTGCTGCCGCCCCTCGATGGGCGCATCGTCCTCGACGCCGCCTGTGGCAGCGGGCGCTATCTGCGTATCGCGCTCGAACGCGGTGCGCGCTGCGTGATCGGTACGGACAACAGTTGGGACATGCTGCACAGGGTTCCTGCTCATCCGTCAGCACGCAGCATGCAGCACTTGGTACTCAGTACGCTCGACTCCCTCCCGCTCGCAGATGCCAGCATCGACGTGGCGATCTGCGGATTGGCAATCGGGCATCTGCCGCGCATCGAGCAGTCCTTCGCGGAGCTGGCGCGCGTGCTGGTGCCCGGAGGCTGTGCGCTGGTCAGCGATGTGCATCCCTTCCTGTTCCTTGGCGGGGCACAGCGCACATTCGAGAGCGGCGGCAGGACTTACGCGGTCGAACACACCGTCCATCTTTACAGCGTCATTCATGCGGCGGCGGCGGCGGTCAATCTACAAGTCGACGCGCTGCGCGAGCCGCGGCTGCTGCCGGAAGATCGCACGGACAGGACGCCTGGCGCGCCCGTCGCCATCATCTACCGACTCGCGAAAGCACACGGTTCGCCGCGCTGACGGATGCGCCAGGGCAGCGCCTTGGACGGCGGCGGGCAACCCGCGCATGGCTTTACGCGAGCCTCGATCTGTGAATCTCGTCCACGTTCCCATTTATTGAGGAAAACGTAAGATAGCGTGTTTATTTAGGTGATACACTAAGTCATAATGTATGGAATCTGATGTCACTGTATCATGCCTGATCACACACTCGAACTCGAAATGGTGGTCGCCACCACCGAGGAGCCTGTCCAGAAAGCGCAGGCGCTCCAGGTCCTCGTTGAATACCTGACCGACGCCGACCCTAAGCGCGCGTTGGAAGCTGCCAAATCACTGGGGCAGACCGCCCAGGTACTTTCGGACACCCCGCTGTACATCAACAGCCTGCTCAATGCTGCCTGGGCTGCGCATAACATGGCAGATTACGCCAACTCGCTGACGCAGGCGCTGGAAGCGCTCAAACTGGCGCGCCAGCATGAACTCCAGAATTTGGAGTATGACGCCCTGAACATCGTCGGCACCAATCACCAGGTCGTCGGCAAGCGCCCTGAAGCACTCCAAGCGTTCATGCAAGCGCGAGCGCTTGCCGAAGCGTCGGGAAGTGCCATCAAGGTCGCCAGCGTTCACAACAACATCGGGCTTGTCTACGAAGGGATGGAGGACTACACCTCCGCGTTGAGCTACTATCAGCAGGCGCTCTACGCCTATCGAGGATCAAGCAAGCAGGCGGTCTCACACAGCATCGCCGCCGCCAACGTCGCGGAAAGTCATAACCATCTGGGTCAGTATGAACAGGCGCTTGACGTGGCAACCGAAGCCGCGACAATCGCCGCGCAGGTTGGCTTCAGCATGGGCGAAGGGTTGGCGCTGATGCATAAGGGCAACGCCTATGCCGGATTGGGGCAGATCGACGATGCCAACCGCTGCTTTGCCCATGCGGAGGCGGCGCTGCATAAGGCGCAGGCACCCTACCAGAACGCCACCCTGCTGAAGTCCAGGGCAAACTTAGAGCGCCAGCGCGGAGACAAACGCAAGAGCATCGAAACGCTGCGCTGTGCGCTCGCGGAATTCGAGGCGCTTGAGGCGTATCCGGCGATTTTCCCGCTGCACAAGCTGCTTGCCCAGGCGTATGCCGGCGAAGGCGATTATCAACAGGCGTTTCATCACATGGAGCGCTTCCACGATGTCAAGGAGCGGGTCTTCAACGAACAGGCAGACATCCGCGAGAAAACGCTCCAGGCGATGTACGAGGTCGATAAGGCGCGGTTGGAGGCGGAAAGCCAGCGCCATCGCAACCTGGCGCTTCAGGAAGAAATCGCCCAGAACGAAGCCATGATCGACGAACTGGACTCGTATGCCGATAACGTGGCACATGATCTCAAGAACCCCATCTCGCTCGTGATCAGCTTTGCAGACCTGATCCAAAGCGATCCGGACAACGTCCTGAGCGAGACCAGTCAGGTGTGTATGCAAAACCTGAATGAAGCCGCGATCAAGCTGAACGAGATCGTGAACGCCCTGTTGAGCCTGGCGAAAGCCCGCAAACAGGAAATTATGCCGCAGCCGGTCGATATGACGCGGGTGATGCAGGAAACAGTGCAGCGGATGCAGCCGCTTGCTGAGCGTATGGGTGCGCTATTGGATATCCCCGACAGCCTGCCGGAATGTCTTGGCAGTGCGTCATGGCTGGAAGAAGCGTTGGTCAATTACGTCAGCAACGCGCTCAAGTACGGCGGGACACCACCACATGTGGAGATCAGCACCACCGTCGAAGCGAATGGGATGATCGCCTACCACGTCCAGGACAACGGGATGGGGCTGACCGCCGAACAACAGGCGAAGCTGTTCCACAAGTTCGAGCGGCTTGGACAGCAGAAGATCGACGGCACGGGCATTGGGCTGATGATCGTCAAGACGATTGTCGAAAAGCTCGGCGGTCAGGTCAAAGTGTCCAGCAGCGGCATTCCCGGCGAGGGCACTACCTTCAGCCTGATCCTGCGTCCGGTCGAACCACTACACGATCTTCACCTTCTCAATGAACAAAATGTAGGCAGTTCGTGATCCTGTAAGCCACAATAACATGAATATTGCTTCATAATAAAATTGGTTGTGATCTTTATTCCACCGAGGAGAACTCATCATGAAGAAACGGAATCGTGTCATCAGTCTGGCGCTCGTAGTGGCGCTTTCGCTCAGTCTGGTCGCGGGGCAAATCGCCAATGCCGGCACAGCGATCCGCTGCGGTTCGGCGTGCCAGACGGCGAGCTTCGTCGCGACACCGCCGCCGCCGAGTCAATAGGCTGCCGAATTCGCAATATCAACTGAACCGCCAGGACGCCAAGCGCGCCATGCAAAACAGATTGAAAGCATGGCGTCCTGGCGGTTTCATCTTGCTCTAGGCACTTGCCACATCAGGCACTTAAAGGCGGTCTTGCTATGCCGAATGCGCGATGAACGCTTCGACATCGTCGCGGGTCGGCGCGCCCAGCACGCTCTTGCCCGTTGCGACCACCATCGCCGCCGTGGCATTCCCGAAGCGCAGCGCCTCCGCCAGCGCCATCCCCTGTTCCAGCGCAAACAAGAATCCGGCATTGAAGCTGTCTCCCGCGCCGACTGTCACGGTCGCCTCGACGGGAAAACCAGGACTCTCCACCGGAGATGCACCCGGACGATACACCACCGCGCCGTCCTTGCCCCGCTTGACGACGACATGACGCGCACCCGCCGCGATCAGCCTCTCGGCACCCTGATCGAGCGCCGTGCAGCCCGTACACTGCCCCAGCTCATAATCGTTGGTGATCAGGTAATCGACCAGCGGCAGCAGCGCGCTCAGTTCCGCCGCCGTCACCGGCTCGCCGATGGCGGGACCAATGTCGATGGCGGTGGTCGCGCCCGTGCTTTTCGCCTCAGTGAGCGCGGCGTGATAGCCGTGCGGGCGGAAGCCGCGCATGATCGGGTAGCTGGTGATGAGGAGTGTGCTCGCCTGGGCGAAGAAATCCGGCGGAGAGTCCTCGGCGCGCAGATGGGTCAGCGCGCCAGGATGGTAAAAGTTCAGGCGATTGAGTCGTTCGTCGAGCAGCGTTGTGTTGGTTGAGGTGGCGAAGGTGCTGCTGCGCAGAAGGGCGCGCACGTCAACGCCGCGCGCCGCCAGCCATCCGACCATCGTGTCGCCCAGCAGGTCGCTGCCGACCGCGCTGCACAGGGCAGTCTGCGCGCCCAACGCTGCCAGGACGTAAGCGCTGTTGGCAGCATTGCCGCCGCAGGTGAGGGTGAGCGGGTTGCTGCACCACGCCAGGCTGCTGCGCGTGTATTCATCGCCATCAAAACGCGGCATCTGGTCAATGCCGCTGACGAACAGGTCGATGGTCGTGGTGCCGACGACGATGAACATTTTTCGCCCTATACCCACTGGCTCAGGTCATGCATCCATGCGGCGACACGCTGCAATGCATCGGCACGCTGGACTTCGGTCAACAGGGATGAAAACGGCAGATCGCTGGGCGTGTAGCGCGCTTCATCTTGGATTTGTCCTGCGATGGCAGCCTGCTGATAGGCTGCCTCATACGCCACCTGCGAATTCATCGGGATGACCTCACCACGCAGCGGAAGCGCAATCTCTCGGATGGCTTCACCATACCCGTGATGAAACCAGCGCCCTGGCTGCCCTGGCAGGTGCACGGTGATGTGATACTGTGCGCCTTGCAGCGCCACATCAGAGACCAGACGTTTGACTGAACGGGTCAGATCGATCTCGACGATATTGACACCCTGTGTCATCAACCCTCCCCGCCGAATCTGATAACGCTCGATCTCATCTAATCTGACTTTGTTGCTCGGCGAAATGATCTCGACCAGCGTGACGAGTGTGCCACCCGATTGTTTGATGAACAGGGCGTCCAGCTCTGGCTGCACTTCCAGACCACTGAGCGCTTCGCCGGGTTCAAGCAGCAGTTCCTGCGCGGCAGCGGAATAATCCCAGGGGTGTGTATGGGCACGTCCCTGGGAGCGTTGGATAAACAAATCGGGCTGCGTACTTTCCAGCACCTGAAGGCTGGTTTCGCGTCCCGCATGATAGCCGCGCGCCAGCAGACTATCCTGAAGCTGGTGGAGAAGGGCGCCAATCATGCCCGCATGAATCTGGTGGAAATAGCGCCCTGCTTCCGCCCAGGGATCGAGTGTGCCAGGGAAGGGTCCGCGTTTATAAATCTGAATGTATTGTTGAGATCGCTGAACCATCGCGCACCTGCTGGATAGTCAGACCACCCTGAAGTAGGTTCTCGAAATAAATCCACGAATGCGCGGACGAGGCATGCCTCGTCCCTACGGAACCCCAACGTGCCCGTAGGGGCGCAATGCATTGCGCCCCTACAAAAACATACGAGAACCGACTTTAGAACGGGATTTCGTTCATGTCGCTGCCGCCGGCAGGGCTGCTGCCATATTCGTCAAAGCCGCCGCTGCCTTGCGCGCCCTCACGGGGACCGAGGAAGCGTACGTCGCGCGCCGTCATGTCCAGCGATGCCTGGGGCGTTCCATCCTGCCCCGTGTAGGCGCGGGCATCGACCGTGCCGATGACCATCACCTGTCGCCCTTTGTGCACGTACTGCTGACACAGCTCGGCAAGCTGCCGCCACGCCGCGACACGCACCCAGGTCGTCTTTTCCTGGCGTGTTTCGCCCTGACCGGTGACGCTGGACACCGCTACGCTGAAATTGCAGACAGGCACGCCCGATTGGAGGTATTTCATCTCCGGATCGCGCCCGACATTGCCGACAATGATCAATTGCATAAACCCAGCCATCGTTCGTTTTCTCCTCGCGTTCTTCGGGTTGTTCAGCACTCAACAGGCTGAGACGAGTCCCTCTATTATAGCAGAAATGTGGTCAAAACGGTAGAACTAAAATTCTAAGTCGCAGTCGCAGAGATTTGTCACCTGCGCGCCTGCCGCGTACAATAACGTGCGATCTCCGTCCCGCTTTGTAAAGAGGCACGCTCTGTGGAACTTTCGCACGATGAAGTCCGGCGCATCGCCGAACTCGCCAAACTCGACCTGACTTCGGACGAAGTCGCCCTGTATGCCGGGCAGCTTTCGAACATCCTCGATTACTTCCGCCGCTTGCAGGAAATCGACACCTCGCACATCGAGCCGACCGCCTCCGTGCTGCCGCTTCGCAATGTCATGCGCCCGGACGTGGCGGGGACGCCGCTCACCCCTGCGGAAGTGACCGCGAACACCACGGACAAGCTCGGCGATCAATTTGTGGTCAGCGCTGTACTGGACGAATAGGACTGCTGTGATGTCTGGCATGTTCGACCCACCCCGCCTGCTCTATAAGACGACTGTCCGCCGTGGACTCTACTGGCGGCGACTGGTCACGCTGCTGCTCGGCGCGTTCGCCGCGAGCGGCGCGTACTGGGCGCTAACGGTCGCGGGGCGGCGCGAAGTCATCACGACGCCCTGGCTGATCGACATCGGGCGGTTGGTCGCGGTGGTACTGGCGGGGCAGTTGTTTGTCCTGAGCGGCATCACACTCTACCGCGCCCTCACGCGGCGCAGCACACGCATTCAGGTGTTCGACAAAGGTTTGACCTGGCGTATGCCGCTGCGCGTGGCAAAAATCCCCTGGCAGAACATCACATGCGTGCGCGAAGGCGCGACCGGCATCTACCTCGGCAGCATCCCCGTCCTCCAGTGGGGGGCGCATACGCTGACGTCGCGCGGAGGCACGGTCTACAGCTTCAGCGCCAAACACGGCGACCCACGCAAATTCATGGCGGCGGCGCGCCCGCATATCGCCAGGCAGCATGGGATTCGTATGGGGCGCGCGCTGCGCGAGGAGCAACCCGTCCGGCTGCATCCACGCCTGACCGTCTACCCCGGCGGAGTCGAAGCCAACGGCAAGGAGATTGCCTGGTCGCGGCTCGATACGATGGTCAGCGGGCGCACACTGTTGATTCGACAGCGCAAGGATAACGGCGGCTTCCGCACCGTCGCCCGCTATCCGATCACCAGCATCGATAACCTGGGCGGCTTCCTGGAAGTCGCGCAAGAGACGATCCGCAACGCGCAGCGCGAACGCCGCAAGCGCACGACAGCGGCGATGAAAGCCGTGACGGGATAGACGGTGCGCTCGTCGAAAGGGAATGAGAGGTAGTTCTGAAAGACTATCCAGCCATCCTTTTTTCTTCGGCAAATCCTGTAACAACCGTGTATCATTAGGGCGTGTCTCTTTCGGCTGCATTGGTCGAGGAAAATACTCCCCATGCCTCAAACTCAGTCTAATTTCATCGCGTCCTACGGCGCGATCAAGTTGTTCGGCGGGTCGTCATGCCCGGACATGACGCGCGAGATCGCCGAGTATCTCAATATCCCTGCCGGTCTCTACACGCGAGAAGTCTTCCCAAATGAAAACATCTTCATCCGCCTCAACGAAAGTGTGCGCGGTCAGGATGTCTACATCGTTCAGACGATGTGCTCGCCTGTTCACGAGAACATCTTCGAGCTGCTGATCCTGATCGACACCGTCAAACGCGACAGCGCTGCACGCATCAACGTGGTCGTTCCTTATCTGTCTTATTCACGCTCGGACAAGAAAGACCAGCCGCGCGTCGGCATTGCCGCACGAATGTTGGCGAACATGCTCGAAGTGGCGGGGGCAGACCGCTACATGACCATCGACCTGCACGCCGGGCAGATCCAGGGCTTCTACAACATCCCCGGCGACGCGCTGACCGCTTTCCACATCCTTGCCAAATACGTGAGTGAAAAGCATATCCCGAACCTGGTCGTCTGCTCGACCGACCTGGGGTACGCCAAGAAAGCGCGCAACTGGGCGGAGAAGCTGGACACCCCGCTCGCGATCATCGAGAAGCGGCGCACGGGCAACACCGGCACCTCCGAAGCGCTGACGATCATCGGCGATGTGCGCGACAAGAACGTCCTGCTGGTGGATGACGAGGTGCTGACGGGCGGCAGCGTCTTTAACGCCGCCAAGCTCCTCTACGACGAAGGTGCGCAGGACGTGTATCTCGCGTTCACCCATGCGATGCTCGGCGACAACGCCCTGGAAAAGCTGACGGAATGTCGATTCAAAGAGATCATCCTGACCAACACCGTGCCGCTGCGCGAATCGCGGCGGCTGCCCAACATGACAGTGCTGTCAGTCGCGCCGATGCTGGGCGAAGTCATCCGCCGCGCGCACGAGGGGCGCAGCGTGGGCGAGATGTTCAACGAGTGATGTGCGCGGGGCGAAAAAGCACCGATTGAAAGCAACCGCAAAGATGCGAAGGACGCAAAGATCATGACAGATTTCTTCGCGGTCTTTGCGTCTTTGCGGTGCAAATCTAGCATTCTCAGCGGAGTGATATGAAAATCGCCCTCGCCCAAATCGCTTCGCAGCGCGGCGACATTGACGCCAACATCGCGCGGCACCAACGCTTCATCCAGCGTGCCGCCGTGCAGCGCGCCGAGCTGCTCGTCTTCCCGGAGCTGTCGCTCACACAGTACGAGCCGACCACTGCCGTCGATGTCGCCATGACGCGGGACGACGCCCGCCTGCTGCCGCTCCAGGCGCTCGCCGATAGCTACGGGATGACGATTGGCGTCGGCGTCCCGCTCCGCAGCGAAGCGGGCGTCCTCATCGCGCTGCTCTTGCTTGCGCCGGGCAAGACGCGGCAGGTCTACAGCAAGCGCTATCTGCATGAGGACGAGCTGCCGTACTTCGCGCCGGGGCATGGCGGCGCGCTGATGAAGCGTGCGCAAGGCGACATCGCCCTCGCCATCTGCTACGAAATCTCGGTGGCGCAGCACGCGCGGGATGCCCATGAGGCAGGCGCATCCATCTACCTCGCCAGCGTCGCCAAGACGCCCTCCGGCGCTGCCAATGCCCACCTGCGGCTGGCGGAGATCGCCCGCGAATACAACATGACGGTCTTCATGGCGAACTGTGTCGGCGAATGCGAGGGCAAGCCCGCAGGCGGGAAGTCCGCCGCTTGGGATGCGCAGGGGCAGATGCTCGCCAGCCTGGGTGAAACGGACGAGGGGCTGTTGATCTATGATCCGGCAGTGCCAACACGCCCGCCCGAGATCATCCGAATCTGACGCTAATGCGCCACCTGCATCCCCCTTTTGTCGAGGTGATGCAGCTTCTCGATGCGCGAGATTTCATAACGCAGCAGGAACGCGACCAGCAGCGCGACGACGAAGAAGCCATCGAAGATGTAAAGCGTCTGCTCGTAGCTCTGCGTCGCTTCACGCACCCACGCCACAATCGTTGGACCGACGACGCCCGCCGCAGCCCATGCCGTCAGGATGTAGCCGTGAATCGCGGCGAGCTGCTTGGTGCCAAACAGATCGCCGATGTAGGCGGGCACGCAGGCGAAGCCGCCACCGTAGCACGTCAGGATGAGAAAGACGAGCGCCTGGAACAACAGCGGATGGGTCGCCCTGGGCAGCAGGAAGAAGCACACCAGCTCGATCCCGAAGAACAGGATATAGGTTGTCGGACGACCGATGCGGTCGGAAAATGTCGCCCAGCCGATGCGCCCCGCGCCATTGAAGATGCCCATGATGCCGACCATCGCGGCTGCCGCCAGCGGGGTCAGCCCGGCGATCTCCTGCGCCATCGGCGAGGCGACGGCGATGATGGCGATGCCACAGGTGATGTTGATGAAGAGCATCAGCCAGAGGAAGTAGAAGCGCCGCGTCCGGATAGCCTCGTTCGCCGTGAGCTGCTCCAGATCCTGCCTGAGCACCTTCGTCCCGGCGTTCAGCTTGTCTTTGAGGTTCGCGGGCAACCAGCCTTCCGGCGGCAGCGCCAGGTACGACGCGGACAGCAGCATGATGACGACATAGCCGATGCCCAGCGCGAAGAATGTCTGCGAGATGCCGATGCTGGTCAGCAGGCGCGCGATCAGCGGACCCGCGATGACCGAGGCGAAGCCAAACCCCATGATCGCCAGCCCGGTCGCCAGCCCGCGCTTATCGGGGAACCACTTGACCAGCGTGGAGACGGGCGAGATATAGCCAATGCCCAAGCCCATCCCGCCGATGACGCCATAGGTCAGATACAGCAGGGGCAGAGATTGCAGCGAGACGGCGACGCCGGAGCCGAGCAAGCCGATGCTGAACAGGATCGCCGCCAGAGTCGCGGCTTTGCGCGGTCCCTGTCGTTCCACCCATTTGCCCATGAAGGCGGCGGATAAGCCGAGGAAGACAATCGCCAGCGAAAAAGTGATCGACAGCTCTTGCAGCGACCAGCCAAACTGCTCTTCCAGCGGCTTGGTGAAGACGCTCCACGAGTAGACGGAACCAATCGAGAGGTGAATACCGACGGCGGCGAGCGCGATTAGCCAGCGATTCTTGAGTGGGCGGTGGGATGTTTGTCTCATGGTTATGGAATAACTCTAGTTGCCAACAGCGGATACAGGGCAATCATACAGGACTGACAATGACGATTATCGTCTGAGCGGGGTCTCTATCGGCAGTGCTGAAGATCAGGACTTGCGCAGGGCATTTGGCATGAAAGGCACGAAGCACGCCGAGGCGGAGGGATGAGCGTCGAGGAGTTTCGTCGTCGGATGGCGACAGATGACTAAAGTCATCATCACCGCGAGTTTTGATCGGCTCGCTAAATGCCTGATCTGCAAGTTTTCGGTCGCGGATGAAACCGCCAGGACGCCATGGGAAAACACATATTCCTGGCGTCGTTGGCGTCCTAGCGGTTCATTTTACGTTGCGAAGTTGGCGGATGAGGCACTAAAAGACCACGGAAAAATACCCAGTCTGATCAGGGCTAAAATCTACCCCATCGGCAGGGTCATCGTGAAGACGCTGCCGTTCCCCGCCGTGCTCATCACGCTCAACGCGCCGCCGTGCGCTTCCGTCACCATCCGCGCGATGAACAACCCCTGCCCTAAGCCGCGTGGGTCGATCAGCCTGCCTTCGGTCGTGCGCGGCTCGCCGCGATAGAAGCGCTCGAAGACATGTGGCAGGTCTTTGTCCGCGATGCCGACGCCGGAGTCCGAGACCTGGATCATGATCTGGTCGTTGGGCATCGGGCTGGCGGTCAGGACGATCTGCCCCTTGGGTTCGGTGTAGCGGATGCTGTTTTGCAGCAGATGCCCCAGCGCCCAGCGCAGGCGCGGGTCATCGCCGACGACCACCATGCGCTCGTTCTCGCGCAGCATGACGATCATGTCATGTTTCTGTCGTTTGATCTCCGGCTGCAAACCGCGCACGACATTCCAGACCAGCGGCTCCAGGTTGAGGATCTCCCGGCGAATGCTGAAGCTGCCGGATGTGAGTTCGGAGATGTCGAGCAGTTCGACGATCATCCGGTCGAGGATATCGACATTCCGGCTGAGGGTCTCCAGCAGCTTCCGGTTGGGCGTGCCGCTCTCGCTCTGGGCGTTGATGACCTCACTCATGCCCTTGATGACCGCCATCGGCGTACGCAGTTCGTGCGAAATGCCGGTGATGAACTGGTCCTTCAGGCGTTCCGTCAGCGCGTCGCGCGTCACGTCGCGCAGGACGATCATGGTGCCCAGGCGCTTCCCGCCGCCATCAGCGACGGCGGCGAGCTGTGCTGCCAGCACCCGCCCGTTCAACTGGACGCGCTTGGGTTCGCCCAGCGTCGTCAGTTCGCTGTCAAGATTGGTGATGTCGCTCGTCTGGCTGAAGAGCGCGCCGAGTTCGCTTTGCCAGAAGCTCTTGAGGCTGCCCATCAGGTCGCGCGCCGCCTGATTGACGAAGACCAGGCGTCCTTCGGTATCCTGCATGATGACGCCTTCGCCGATGGCGGCGAGGATGGCGTGAAGCTGTTCGATTTCGAGTTCGCGCTGCTGAAGGGTTTGCTGAAGCTGGTCGTGCATTTCGCCGAGCGAACGCGCTTTGACGGCGTCCTGCTGCTTGCGCCCCAACCCCTTATAGAGGCGGCTGAAGAACGTCTCGGTCGCGTCACCCAGCTCGCTCACGTCGTTGAGCGCACTGCTGATTTCAATCGGGTCGGGTTGAGATTGGCGCGGCATTGCTACCTGTGGATCAAGTTAAAAGTCAAAAGTGAAAAGCCAAAGTAGTATGGAGCGACGCAAACACGTTCAACTCCGCACTTTTAACGCTTCACTCCCTTATTATCCACGATTTTATGCAAAATGGTGCGCAGTTGCTCAAAATCGGGCAGTGGCTTGCCCAGGATGTGGTCCACGCCGTGCTGCGCCATCATCTCGCTGCGCTCGCGCTCGTTGAGCGCAAAGGCGGTCATGAGCACAATCGGCGTGCGACGAAGCCCATCCAGTTCGCGCATTCGGCTGGCGATCTCGTTGCCCTTCTTGCCGGGCATCCGAATGTCCATCAGCACCAGGTCGGGCAGGTGCGTGGTCAAGCCGCGCTCAACGCCGTCCAGCCAATCCCACACCTTCTGCCCGGTCTCGAAGGTCAGCGTGCTGTGCCCCCAGACCTGACACATCATGTCCAGCAGGTTGCGAATATCCGCTTCATCTTCCGCGATCAACCACTGCACAGCCAACCCTCCGTCGTCGTATTACAATCAGTATAGGCTTGAGATAGGGATAGAAATCCTACAGGTTTCCTAAATTTGCCGAAATTGCGTAGGAAATCTATGATTATTCCGTAGCAATACGGTTAAACTGTGGACATCACACAGTGTAAGGAGTCGGCGCTTGTCAGCCTGGATGGTCGTGGAAGACGAACCCGATATTTACGAACTCCTGCTCGCCATGTTCGAGATGTGGGGGATTGAAGGGGTCGCGTTCGTGGATGGCGAAGAAGCCGTCGCCTGGATCAATGACGTAGACAGCGGGCGCATCAAGGGCGAGCTGCCGGAACTGGCGCTGCTGGATATTCGCCTGCCAGGGCGAATTGGAGGTCCGGCGGTGGGAGAGCGACTACGCCAGAGCAAGCCGCTGGGCGATATTGCGATTGTGCTGACCAGCGCCTATCATCTGACTGCGGATGAAGAACGCGATGTGATCAAGCAGGCGGGCGCGGATCGTTTTGTGCCGAAGCCCCTGCCCAAGTTCTTTGAGCTGAGGTCGCTGTTGGAAAGCGTGATCACGGACCGCCGTGCGCGTGTCCCACAGATTCCGCAGGTGAATCTGCCTTTGAAGTGAACCGTAATGAGGCATGAGGTGGGGCATGTCCCGCGACTACATCCGCGTTACGCCTTGCCCATCACCTGGTACTGCCCACTGCGCTATGTAGACGAGTTTTGAGTATGCATAACCTTGTCCCGTCCCGCTCCCTTGCCCGCCGCAGCCGCACGCTCCTGACGATTGCCCTGGTAGTGGGTGCGCTGGGTGCTTTCTTCGCCGCCATCGGTTTTGTCCTGTTCGCCATCCCGCTCGTTCAGGAAGGCGATACGCTCTACGCGCTGGTGCGCGGCACGCTGGTCGTGTTTGGGCTGCTGCTCTTTGTGGTGGCGCTGGCGCTGGCGGTGCGCGCCGTGACCTGGCGCACGGACAATGACCTGGCGGTGCAGGTGGGGGGCGTCCTGACTGGGGCGCTGGACGCGCGTTACTCGTTCATCCGCAACATCAGCACGCGAGAACTGGGCTACATCGACGCCATCCTCGTCGGTCCGCCAGGCGTGCTGACCTTCCGCATCCTCGATCTTAAAGGAACGCTCGCCAACGAAGGTGCCGACTGGCTGATCCAAAACAAACGTGGGGAGTGGCGCCCGCTCGGCAGCAGCCCAACGCGCGAAGTGGTCGCGGACATCGACAAGCTGCGCGCCTACCTGAGCGCGCGCAACCTGGGCGATGTGCCCGTCTATGGCGTGATCGTCTTCACAAGCGAGCCGCCCACGACGCAGTTGATGGGCAAAGCGCCCGTCGTGCCGCCCACGCATCTCGGCTCGCTGCTGATGAATTTGCAGGACAACTACCTGGCAAAAGACCGCATCGACGCCCGCCGCATCACCGACACGGTGCGCACGCTGTATCAGCGGTAGATGCTATGCCGCGTCGCTGGTCACGTCAGGTAATCGCGCAGGTGGCGGCTGCGACGTGGATGACGCAGGCGGCGCAGCGCGTGTCCTTCGATCTGGCGGATGCGTTCGCGCGTTAAGCCGAACTTTTCGCCCACTTCTTCCAGCGTGTGTGACAGCTCATCACTCAAGCCGAAGCGCAGCCGCAGCACGCGCGCCTCACGCGGCGTCAGCGTCGCCAGCAGCTCTTCGATTTTCTCGCGCAGCAGCCCGTCGATGGTCGCCTGCACCGGAGTGGGCGCGCTTTCGTTCGGGATGAAGTGTCCGAGTTCGCTGTCCTCGTCGTCGCCGACCGGCGTTTCCAGGCTGATCGGCGTCATCGAGACGCGCAGCATCCAGCGCACCTTCTGCGCCGAAACCTTCATCACGCGGGCGATCTCGTCCGGTGTCGGCTTCTGCCCCGTCTCCTGCTCCAGCTCGCGCATCGTGCGGTACAGCAGACGAATGCGATCACTCATGTGGACGGGCACGCGGATCGTCCGCCCCTGGTCGGCGATGGCACGGGTGATCGTCTGGCGAATCCACCAGGTCGCGTAGGTGCTGAAGCGGAAGCCGCGCCGATGATCGAACTTTTCGACCGCGCGCATCAAGCCGATGTTGCCTTCCTGGATCAGGTCGAGGAACGGCACACTCGGCGTCATGTACTTCTTGGCGACCGAGACGACCAGCCGCGTGTTGGAGCGAATCAGGTGGTCGCGCGCTTCCAAGCCTGTTTCGATGGCGCGCAGCAGCTTTTCGCGCCGTTCGGGGTCGCTCTCCTGCACCAGCCGGCGGCTGGCGGTGCGTCCGGCTTCAATCGCCTTCGCCAGTTTCACTTCTTCTTCCGCACCCAGCAGCGGCACGCGCCCCATCTCGCGCAGGTACAGCCCAACCGGATCACGAGACGCGAGGTCGGCATCTACTCCCGCCTCCTCGTCGACTTCGTCGTGCCCGTCGTCTTCCCATGAATCTTTTTCTTCATGAGAGTCGTCAACTTCGAACCCCTCGTCAAGTTCCAATGCCCAGAGTTCATCCAGATTCGGCTGGAAAGCGTGCTCTTCGTCCAAGACATCCTCCTGCACCGGGTATGATGTACCTGTCAAGACTTCATGTCGGAATATGACAAAAGTTCTACTGTGGAGCGCCGATCATTCTTCGCTGCCACGCAGCGCCTTCAATTGAGCGAAGCGAGGATCGATATCGTCTTCGGGGCAACCGCACTCTTCCTCGTTCAGGTTCGCGCCGCAGTCCATGCACAAGCCTTTGCAATCTTCACGGCAAAGCACGTTGTGCTCTGCGGCGATCAGGATTTCCTCGCGCAGCAGCGGCGCGAGATCGAGGATGCCGTCCTCGTCAATGCTGAACTCGGTCATGTCCGAAGGGGGATGGGCGTACAACTCCTGAAGTTGCAGCACTTCATCGCGCATCACCGTCTCCAGGCAGCGCGCACACACATCCTCGAACCCGGCGTGGAGGTCGCCCTGCACCAGGACGCCTTCCTGCGTGCGGCTGAGGCGCAGCGTGCCCCGCAGATATTCCAGGTCGGTATCCTCGGACACGCGAATGACCGGAATGTCGAGGCTGGTCTGGTGGATATGCCCGGGACCCGCCGCGAGCAGAAAACCGACGTTCAGCTTGAGGACGCGGTTGCCGATGTAACCGTTGGTGTAGTGCTTCACGTCGCGCCCTTCAGCCGTCAGAGTGGAACAAGAAACGGCACTTGGTTTGAAGACATTACAGAAATTATATGAGAATTTATGCATACGTGTCAAGTCGTTATTAGAACGCAATTTCGACTTGAAAGCATTAACGGAGCAGTACGTTAGTACGGCTTACAATAGAAGGATGTGGGTAGGGTAAGAAGATAATCAAAATGAACACAGGCAGTCGTGTGGTGGACGCGCTCGAACTGGCGCGCCATCGCCTCCATGAACCGAGTGTGCGGCGCGCATATGCCGAATTGATCGCACTGATCGACCAGCAGTTGGGCGAACATCTCCTGGAAAGCGGCGATGGGGTCGCCCTGACGGAGCCGCAGCTCGTCTTCATCGAGTATGGGCTGCGCCATGTCCAGGGCGCCAACGGCTTGGCGATGGTTCGCGTCGCGGACAAGCTGGTTGCCGCGCTTGAGCAGCCGGATAACGCGGCGACACCGCCCGTCGTGCCGCTGGCAGACATCCGCGCGCGCTATGCCGAAGTGCATGGGGAAGACGACGAAGCGCAGAGTGAAGGCGAAGATCACAGCGCGCCGCCGCGCGCCGCGCGTGAACCCGTCGAAGGCAGCGAACCCGCCGCGCCTGCGCCGCCGACCCCGCTGATCAAACGTCTGGTGCAGAAAGTTGGCAAGGTGACGGGCGGCACCGTCAACATCACGGGCGTCAATAACAACATCTATCATGTCTCGCACAGCGCGCCGAATGCCCCGGCAGAGGATGAGCCTGACGAAGAGGCGACGGGCGAGTTTCAGCCCATCACCGCCGAGTTGGCGATCACGATCAGCGATGTCTTCATCTCCTACTGCCATCGTGATGGCTCCCGGATGCGCCGCCTGCGCGAGGACTTGCGCTCCCATGGTTTGCGGGTGTGGACGGACGAGAATTTGCAACCGGGGACGCCGAGCTGGAAGAAATCGGTCGAGAGCGCGGTGCGCGGCGGGCGTGTGCTGGTCGTCATCATGACGCCGGATGCCAAGCGTTCATCGTGGGTGGAAAGCGAGATCAACACCGCCCTGGCGCACGAGGTGCCGATCTTCCCGGTCCTCTACAAGGGCGACACGAAGAATGCCGTGCCATTCGCGCTCAACGGCTACCAGTTTGTCGATATGCGCAAAGAGGCACAGTACCGCGAGTCGATGCTGCGGCTCGTCAAGGCGATCAAAACGCGCATCAAGGGCGTGACGGGGTGAGGCGATGTAATAGGCGCGCGCGTCGCTGCGTCTGATTGAGACAACCACCGGATTTTCACACGCAGGACATCGCGCATGAATCCCTCAGTCCCCACTGCTGCTGCCCCCTCGGCAGCGCGCCCATTCGAACTCGGCATCTATACCTTTGCCGAAATGCTGCCCGATCCGAAGACCGGCAAGATCATGGACTCGGTCGAGCGCACACGCAACCTGATGGAAACCATCGAACTCGCCGATCAGGTCGGTCTGGATGTCTTCGCCATCGGCGAGCATCATCGCGCGGATTTCCTGGCTTCATCGCCGCTCGTCATGCTGGGCGCGGCGGCGGCGCGCACGAAGAATATCCGCCTCTCGACCGCCGTCACCGTGCTGTCGTCCGATGACCCGGTGCGCGTCTTCCAGGATTTCGCCACACTCGACCTGCTCTCCAACGGACGCGCCGAGATGATGGCAGGGCGCGGCTCGTTTATCGAGTCCTTCCCGCTCTTCGGCTACGACCTCACCGATTACGATGAACTTTTCAGCGAAAAGCTGGAACTGCTGTCCCTGCTGCGCGAGGAAGAGATCGTGACCTGGCAGGGCAAGCACCGCTCGGCGCTGGAACAACAGGGCATTTACCCGCGCCCCGTGCAGGACAAACTGCCGCTGTGGGTCGCCGTTGGCGGCACGCCGGAGTCGGTCGTGCGCGCGGCGCTGATGGGCTTGCCGATGGCGCTTGCTATCATCGGAGGGATGCCTGAACGTTTCGCTCCCTTCCTCGATCTCTATCGCCGCGCCTCGACACAAGCCGGACATGACCCGTCGCAAATCCCGCTCAGCATCAATTCGCATGGCTTCATCGCCGACAATGCCCGCGCGGCGGCGGATGCATACTATCCTGCGGCGCTCATCATGCGCAATCGCATCGGGCGCGAACGCGGCTGGGGACAGACCCATATCGCCGAGATGGAGACGGGGATGCATCTGCGCGGGGCGGATTTCGTCGGGGGTCCCGATGAAGTGATCGAGAAGATCCTCTTCCAGCACGAGATCTTCCGGCATCAGCGACTGCTGCTCTACCTGGGGTTGAACAACATCGAGCACAAGCAGATGCTGCGCGCCATCGAACTCTATGGCACCAAGGTTGCGCCGATTGTGCGCGAGGAAATCGCACGACGTACAGTACCCGTGAACCCATAGGGGGGCATCGACAAGGTTATCCTGATACGCGAACAAGGGGCTTAAGCCCCTTGTTCAACCCATTATCGTCATCTTGTCGCGCTAGAATGCTACAGTCGTTTTTCGATCAGCGCATACAGTTCGCGCGTCTCGCGCGAAGGCTCAATACTCTGCGCTTCCTTGAGGAACTTGACGAGGATCTGGTACTGCTTGCGGGCATCCTCAACCATGCCGATGCTGAGGTAGAGTGCCATGACTTCGCGGTGCACATCCTCGCGCTCCGGCGTTTCTCTGAGCGCGCGCACGAACAGACCGAGCGCCTTCTCTTTTTCGCCGCGCCGTTTGGCAATGCGCGCCAGGCTGATCAACGCCTGCCCATAGAGCGACTTGAGTTTGTCACGGCGCGCGACCATCCAGCGCATCTCCACGCCTTGTAAGAAAGGCGCGCGATACAGGTCGATGGCGCGGCTCAACAGGAGGATTTCTTCGCGCTCATCCATCGTCAGGAGGGCACGTTCGACGGCAGCTTCAAAATCATGCACATCGTAATGACGAACGAGCTTGTCACTGGGCGTATAGAAACCACTGCCGTACTGTGTCAGCTCGAAACTGCCCGCTTCGTCGATCTTCATGCCAATGCGTTCGCTGATTTTGCGCTTGGTCACATGGAAGACGTTGGTCGCTTCCTTGACGGGCAGATTGGGCCAGAAGGTCTCAAAGATCTGATCGCGCGTCACCAGTGGATTATCGATGAAGTAGAAGAAGAGGTTGCGCGGCAGTGCGCCATCCCAGTTGGTGACCGGCTGCCCGTTGACCAGGACATGCCCGCGCCCAAAAGCGTAGGTCTCAAGCTGCGGTTTGGCATGGTCTTCCAACCGGAACAGCAGGTCGTCTTTACGCCGCTCCGTGCCCATCACAACCGCTTCGCCCTTGTGGACGAAGTCGATCCAGGGTTGATGGGTCAGCAGACGTGAACTGACGGCGATCTGGATATTGGCGGGCAGTTCTTTCATCAGGTCGGTGATAAACGTCGTCAGCGCGTCATCGAACGGCAGGCGGTCGAATTCATCGATATACACGACAAGCGGCTCTTTGCTGTGGCTGCCCAGGTCTTTGGCAAGCGCCTTCGCCAGCGGGCGAGGATCATTCTGCTCGAAGACTTTTTCGAGATTGCTGCCAAACTTGGGATTCACATGGCGGAATTCATCCACCATACCTTGCAACCAGGCAGAAAGCGTTCCCTGCTCTGCGCCCGTGCGATAATAGAGGACTTCCCGACCTACGCCCTTGAGGTAGTAGCTGAGGAAAACATTGCGATAGTTAGTCCAGGGGTAGAGGAGGATCAGTTTCCGAGACTTGGAGGCGTCTCTGAATGTATCCAGAGACAGCGTGGTGATTTCCCGCACAAACATTTGCAGACTCCCAACTATACCCGCCAGATTATTACCCCGCAACTCTTGTTACCGATGCCTGACAGACGGATGTTCACAGGCTTGTTGCAAACCGGGACCTTACAAACGAAACGATGAAAGGCAAAAAATAACGCACTCATTGAGAAATTTTGTTGATACACAGACAAAAATAGAGATCAATTCTATTAAGCTACCTTATGATAGCGCGCCAGGTGGAGCGACGCTAATATCCCAACAGGTTGGTTTAATCTGTCCTGGACGTTCTGGACACATTACGGACAACAATTTGACAACTTGTCTGGCGACGATGATGCAGTTTGCAGGGTTAAGAAACTGAAATGGGCAAATATAACATGAAGTGCTAGCATCATATCTTTCCAGAATCAGGTGCGTTCTCGTAACTTTTCAACATCCCTGAGAAGCGGGATTTGTGCAGGATTGTTCGGTCTGTGTCTAAATGTTGCATACAATGAGGTCGCTCGCACATACATTGGATGTATAATAAGATGCAGCATCATTCGAAGTTACGCTAAATCATATCGCAATTGTTGTTATGGACCCAATACCTCCCAAACAAGCCTCTGGTCTTATCCCCCTCCTGCGCCGAGTGGACGCACGCCTGACCCTCGAGGTCGCCGTGCTCGTCTTGGTCCCACTCGCCGCAGTGCTGCTGCTGGGACCCACCGTGTGGGTCGGCGTCATCGCCGGCGCGGTTGGCGTTGCCTATGTGCTGCGCCGTGCCCATCAAGAGAGCGCCATCGACGCGAAGGCGACTGAAGCAGCACTACTGCGCACCGAGAACGACGATATGGCGCGGATGGATCGTGTCAAGTACGAATTAGTGCAGGCGATGGATCGCGCTCAGGCGGCAGAAGTCGTCGTCCGCAGCGCCTGCGAAAACCTGTACGCGGATGCCGCCGCCCTGTATGTGGTCGATCCCGCGCATTCTTCACTCACTCTGCTCAAGAGTCACAAAGTCGGTCTCATCTCGTACGTCCCGATCGACAAGCTTCCCTATGCGTTTGATGAACTAACGAACGACATCCGCAGGCTCAGCAGTGGGGACCAACCCTCGAACATCGTGGAAGTCGTCCTGCGCGCCAACACGTCGCTGGTGGGCGTCCTCCAGCTACACTACAAACCCGCGCGCCTGCCTCCTCCCATCCATGAGTCGCGCATCCGCGAATTCGCCCGTTTCGCCGGGCTTGTTCTCGATAACATCGAGCTTTTCACGATCATGGAGAGCTACGCCAACGACATGGCTCAGTTGGCGCACCTTTCGCGCATCGCCGGTTCGAGTTTGTCCTTTGGCGATGTGCTGGTCAACATGACGAAGGTGCTGCGCCAGATGGTCAGCGCCCGTCGCGTGACGCTGGCGATTGTGCGCAGCGGCAGCGGTGCGCCTGCCCTGCTGGATCTGTACAGCGACACCCCTCAGGTCGACTCCCTGACGCTGGACAGCGTGCCCGAATTGGCGGCACTGCGCCAGCAGGAGCGCCCACGCGCTGCGCAGTTCCGCCTGGATGGCAGCTTCGTCTCCCCCGGCATGATCGACCTGATCCAGATGCACGGCACGACGCTCACCCTCTTCCCCCTGATTTCGTATGTCGATCTTCTGGGGCTGATCATGATCGGCGATGCCGATCTGGTCGGGCTGTCGGATCCACGCTGGCAGCTTCTGGAGATGGCAAGCAACCAGGTTGCCTCGCAGGTGCTCAACAGCCGCCTGCACAGCATGACTCACGAAGCGCTCGACCAGCGCCTTGAGCAGCTCAATATCCTGTCTGTCGTCGCCCAGCAAATCTCCGCCGCGCTCGATCCGGATACCATCCTGGCGACGATGCTGGAGATGGCGGTCAAATCGACCAGCGCCAACGTCGGCACGGTCGCCCTGCTCCAGGAAGGCGAAGAAACCTGGAAGATCATCCAGTACAGCGACAGCGGTGCCCTTCAGCGCTCGCAGCGCACCCGCCAGGGTGATGAAGGGATGATCGGCTTGGTGGCACGCACGCGCGAGACCATGCTCGTGCGCGATACCCGCGAGATGCCCTACGTGAGCGCCACCACGAACCCGAACGTCTACCTGTCTTCGGCTGCCGTCCCCCTCATCAGCGAGGGTAAGGTGATCGGCGTCCTGCACATGGAAAGCCTGCGCCCGGACTTCTTCTCGAAAGAACAAATCGGCTTTCTGAACAACCTGGGACGCCACGCCGTCATCAGCATCGAAAATGCCCGACTGCTTGAAGAACGCCAGCATCAGATCATGACGCTGCGCCATCTCCAGGGCTTGTCGCTGCGGCTTTCCAGCGTGACGGAGACGAGCTATGTGGCGCTCGAAGTCGTGCGCACCGCGCTCGACCTGCTGCATGGGCGCAAAGGCGCGCTTTTCCGTATTGCACAGGATGATGAAACGCGGCGCATGGATCTGCTCGCCGAAGTCAGCGAAGATGACGACGGCATCAAGCCCAACCAGCTTTTCAGGAACAGCACGGTGGCGTCGCGCGCGGCACAAACCGGCGAAATACAAATCCTTCAGGAACTTCGTCAGATCAACGACGGCGCGCAGGAACGCTTTTACGCCATCAGCGTGCCGATCAAACGCGGCGAACGGGTGCGCGAAATCCTCTGCATCGGCTTCGAGCGGCAGCGCACCTTCAGCAAGCGCGAACTCGACAGCATCACCCTGCTTGCGACCCAGGCTGCCGGACACCTGGAAAACGCCAATCTGCACGAATACATCCGCGCCCGCAGCGACCGCACCCGCGCCATCCTCAATTCGACGCGCGACGGCATTATCCTGCTCGATAAGCAGGGTCGCCTGGTCGACACCAATCCGGCGGCGCGACGACTGCTCGGGGTCGAGCTTGACGAGCATCTCAACGAGAATTTCGTCGATGTGCTGCTTAAAACCGTCAGCGGCGATGTCCTGGAGCAGGCAGGCTACACGCGCGAGGATGTCACATCGCTGGCGCGCCAGCTTCGCTTGGAACCGCAGTTGATCAGCCGCCGGCTGTTTTCGCGGTCACTGCCGGGGCAGAAACTGCACATCGAGGAGATTGGTTCGCCCGTCACCGATTCCGAGGGACAGGTGTCCGGGCGTCTGCTCGTGCTGCGCGACATCACCAAGCAGAAGCAGTTGGAAGAGTACCGCGAAGAGATCACGCATATGGCGGTACATGACCTGCGCGGACCGCTTGCTTCCATCATCAGCAGCCTGCACTTCGCGCTCACCGAACAAGGTATCGTCAACGAAGACAATGTGCTGCGCAAGACGCTGGGGCTTTCGCTCGACAGCGCCAACAACCTGATGCGCCTGATCGAAAGCCTGTTGGACATCTCCAAGCTGGAAAAGCGCGAGATGCCGCTCAACCGTACCACCGTGAGTGTCCAGGAGCTGATCTCCGGCGCGATCACAACCTTGAGCAGTTCGATCCAGGAAGCGAATGTCACCATCGAGCGCGATCTGCCGGAGACGCTGCCCGCGCTGAATGTCGATCCGGACATCACGCGGCGGGTGGTGGTCAATCTGCTCGACAACGCGCTGCGCTACACGCCGACCGGTTCAACGATTTCGATCCAGGCGCTCGAATGCCCGGATACCATCATGCTGCGCATCGCCGACAGCGGTCCCGGCATCCCGGAAGGCGAACGCGAACACGTCTTCGAGCGCTTCCGGCAGGTCAAGGCAAACGTGCCCGCGCGCGGCAGCCGAGGCAGCGGCTTGGGCTTGACGTTCTGCAAGCTGGCGGTCGAAACGCACGGCGGGCGCATCTGGGTCGAGCGCGACAGCCCGCTGCCCGGCGCTTGCATCGCGCTGATGCTTCCCAGCGCGCCCACCGCGAAGGTTTGATTTGTATTCAGAGGCGTTTTACGGTTAGATATGCGGACTTAAGTTCAACCTTCAGGACGCAATCTCATGCTCACGCCATACATACCAGAGTCTCTGACCCGTTTTGCCGATCCGCACGAAGAAGCGGCGATGCGCGCAGCGCTCGACAAAGTCAAAAGTGAGATCGGCAGGACCTACCCCCTCGTCATCGACGGCGAACGAATCTCGCTCACGCACACCTTCCAATCGCTCAATCCGGCGCGCCCGGCGGAAGTCGTCGGCACGTTCGCCGAGGCGGATGCCAGCCATGCCGATCTTGCCATCGCCGCCGCCGCGCGTGCCTTCGAAACCTGGAAGTTCGTGCCCGTCGCAGACCGCGCACGTTACGTCCTGCGCGCCGCCGCCGAGATGCGCCGCCGCAAGCATGAGTTCAGCGCGACAATGGTGCTGGAAGTCGGCAAGAGCTGGGCAGAGGCGGACGCGGATACAAGCGAAGCGATCGACTTCATGGAGTACTATGCGCGCCAGGCAGTGCGCATCGCCGACAGCAGCGGACTGCTGACGCACAGCAGCGGCGAAGACCTCGCGCTGCATTACATCCCGCTCGGCGTCGGCGCGGTCATCCCGCCCTGGAACTTCCCCTGCGCCATCCCGACCGGGATGCTCGCCTCCGCCATCGTCACGGGAAACACGGTCGTGTTCAAGCCCGCCGAACTCAGCTCGTGGATTGCCTGGAAGGTCTGTGAGCTGTTCTGGGATCAGGGGCTGCCGCCCGGGGTGCTGAACTTCGTGTCGGGTCCCGGCAGAGTCGTCGGCGAGCGCATGGTCGATCATCCACAGACGCGCTTCATCTCCTTCACTGGCTCGCGCGAGGTGGGCATCCGCATCTACGAACGCGCGGCGAAGGTGCATCCGGGGCAGAAGTGGCTCAAGCGCTCGATCCTGGAGATGGGCGGCAAGGACGGCGTGGTCGTCGATGAGACGGCAGACCTCGACGCAGCGGCGCAGGGCATCGTCGCCAGCGCCTTCGGCTTCCAGGGGCAAAAGTGTTCGGCGGCGTCCCGTGCCATCCTGATCAACGACGTGTATGATGCCGTCGCCGAGCGCGTCGTGGCGCTGGCAGGCAAGCTGTCGGTCGGCGCGACCGACTTGGGGCGCGAAATTGACATGGGTCCAGTCGTCGATCTCAAGGCGCTGCAAAAGATCAGCAGCTATTTCGAGGTTGGCACGCAGGAAGGCACATTACTGCTGGGTGGCGCGCCGCTGCACACGCCGGAAGGCGGCTACTTCCTCCCGCCGACGATCTTCGGCGACATCGCGCCCGACGCGCGGCTGGCGCAGGAAGAAATCTTCGGTCCCGTGCTGGCGTTGATCCGCGCGCAGAACTACGATGAAGCGCTCGAAATTGCCAATGGCACCGACTACGGCTTGACGGGCGGCGTCTTCAGCCGTGACCGCGCCCGGCTGGAGCGCGCACGCCACGAATTCCACGTTGGCAACCTCTACCTCAACCGCAAGATCACCGGGGCGATGGTCGGCATCAACCCGTTCGGCGGCTTCAACATGAGCGGCACGGATAGCAAGGCGGGTGGTCCCGATTATCTGCTGCTGTTCACCCAGGCAAAGAGCATCGCCGAGCGGCTGTAAGGCAGCACCTTCCTGTGGGCAGACGGCAATCTGCCCACACCCTCCCTCACGACATCGAATTTTCATGTGCAGTTTGTACGAAACTGACAAGAAATCGCGTATTTCCCTGGTTACAATTTCCAGAATAGGCACTACATTAAGCCTGTGATGTGAATTGAGGGGAAATGAACTTATGAACGCTCCTGTCATGATGGTGCAGATGGATGACCACAAGTGGACGCTTGCCGCGTTGGAACTGGCTTGCAAGGATGCCTCTGCGCGCGGCGGTTCGGTTGTCCTGGCGCTGCTGCTGCCCCAGTCGCATGTGACGCTGGCGAACATCGATGTCGAGCATTACAACTTCAGCGAGACGGAATGCGAGGAACTTGAGGCGTACGCTGCCATCGCAGGCAGGCACGGCGTCGCCCTGACGACCCGCGTCTTCGCCTACAGCGATTTTGACGCGGCGGTCAACGAAGCGGCGGATGCCCTGGACGCCGACACAGTGTATGCACATATCCCCGGCGATCTGCTGCCCTTTGCGCATCGTCGCCATATCCGTCGCCTGGAACATGATCTGGAAGCGAACCATCATCACCTGCGCACGTTTGAAGTCGCAGTAGGCTGAGAGGCGCACGCACACCGGGACGACCCGCAGCGCGTCCCGGTTTCATCTCCCCCAGTTGACCCATTGTCACAAGCTCCCTATAATCTCCCCCCAGGAGCGAAATAAGCTCGCAACCCGTGCACGCCGCACTTCGCGCCTAAACCACAGGGAGATTAACGCCATGTACGAAACGGGAGGACCACCCCGCCACGAGGTCTTGACCTGGGAGGATGTCGATAAGCTGATCGACATGCTTGTGCCGCAGATTCGCGCGGTCGGTGCGTTTGACGGCATGGTGATGATCACGCGCGGCGGCATCATTCCGGGGGGACTGCTGGCGGAAGCGCTCGGCATCTATCATCTGCTGACGGCGGCAGTCGATTTTCCGGCGAAAGCTGCCGTCGGATTGATGGCGCTGCCGAGCTTCATCCAGTTCCCGGACGACAGCCTGCTGGCAGATCGCAAGCTGCTGCTGGTGGACGACGTATGGGGCAGCGGGCGCACCAGCATCTCGGTGCGCGAGCGCGTGGTTGGCGCGGGCGGCACGCCCTTCACCTGTGTCCTGCACTTCAACCCCTATCGCTCACTCTTCACCAAGGATAAGCCGAGCTTTTACGGGGCGACGACGGATGCTTACATCGTCTACCCCTGGGAGATCGACCGTGGAATGCGCGGCATCCCAATGGGCGTGCCGGAAGCGAATTAACTAGTGCGCTACTGCGGGAAGGTATAGCGCACCGTATACGTCAGCACGAGTTCCGCGCCGGGTTCGACCACAGGTCGGAACTCAATCGTGCTGCTGTTGAGCTGGGTGAAGGGCAGCGAGTTGCTGATGATTTCCCAGTTGCTCCAGCGGTAGAGATGCTCCGGCACGCGGATTTCGACGCTTTCGTCGTCCTTGCGGTTGCGCAGGCGAATCTCGAAGGTCTCCTCGACCACATTGCTGCCAACCAACCGGAAGTCGGTTTGTGTGCGCTCGCCAACCAGGTCGAAGGCGTTGCCGAGGTAGATGCGCACACTTTCGCCTTCGGGCGTGTGGTCAATCGTGTTTTCGCCGATCAGCAGCGCCGCCCCATCGATGTCTTCCTGGTAGACGCGCACGCGCCCGGCGGGCAAATCCGCGCCCAAGCCGCTCTCTTCGCCGGTGCTGAACTCAAGAAAGTTCTGCACGTCGTTGATGCCCGTCTGCACATAAAACTGATCGACGATGGGACCGAAGTAGCCGTAGAACGCGCCCGCACCCTCGTACACATAGAATGTGTTGGCGGCGATGTCCGCGCCAGTGACGAACTCGACCTGCTTGGTCTCGTTGTCCGCGACCGTGACCGGGCGGCTGATCTCGTAAAGCTGGTACTCGAAGAACTCACGCTGCTCCACGCCGCGCTCCGCCTCCATCGGCACAGCCGCCTGCGCTACCATCGCGTCCATCATGACCTGCGGCTCTGGCAGGCGATTGACATCGCCCGCGACCAGCTTCACCTGCGCATCGCTATAGCCCGCGCCGCTGGTGTTGTTGAGCGTGATCCAGCCGTTGAGGTCGAGCGACGTATTGCCCGCCGCAACCAGCAGCGTGTAATCCGCCGTCCACGACATGCCGCCCGTCAGGTACGTCAGTTCGACCTGCTGCTGCCCGCCCGCCGCACTGTCGAGCAGCCAGCGCAGGGTCGGTCGCGTGATCAAGCCGCCGGGCAGTTCTGGAAAGCGAATGTCGCGCACATGTTCCTGGGCGATGACAACAACCTGCCCGTCATCTTCGCGCAGGATCAAGCCGCCGTTGCCGCTGAGGAGCACGCCGCGATAGGTCGTGCCGTCGGTCGTGATGACTTCAATCGATTGGTCGATAAAACGGTTGATCAACGCAAAGGTATCGACAAGGTCATATACGTAGTTCTGTTCGAGGACGACCGTACCCAGTGGGTCCGTCAGCGAATTGAAGGAGACGGAGGTGGGGTCGATGCCAGAGGCGACATCGGTGAAGTCGAGCGTGCTGACGCCCTGCTCCAGCGTGAAGGTGCGCCGATCCTGCACCAGCGCGGTTCCCTGATTGTAGATGGTCAGGCTGACGCCTTCGCGCGTGCCATCCGGCGTGTCCTGCGCTTCGACCGGCGCGGGCGCAAGCAGAGCGAAGGCACCGAACGCGGCGGCGGCGATCAGGGTGAAAGCGAATATCCATCGTCGCATGGGAAGCTCCTTTTCCAATGATGCTATTGTCATCTGAAATGCAGACGATGGATATGGAGGAATTGTTCCCTAGCGCGTGCTCAGGCTGGCGCGTTCATCGGTAGGCACAAAACGAAACATGTCGTCGAAGAACGTCAGCATCGGCGCGGGAGTCGCGAAGACGCCGATTTCGCAGCGCAGCCGCTCGCCCTGAGCGTCACGCCATGCGCGGAAGGCAGCTTCCTCATCCGGCGTCAGCACCTGGAGTTGATACGCCAGCGTGAGATGATACTCGTAGGTGTCAAAATCGGGATGGCGCACGCCCGTCGCCTGCGAGAGGCGCTGGCGATACTCCCGCAGTGCGAGATAGGTCGCCTCGTCCGCCGGGCTGAGGCGGAAGCTCAAGCCGCGCCCACCGATCCACGTCATGCACATGCGGAGCTGCGCAGGTGGCGGCACGGTCGCCGTCATCTTGATGAAAAAGCTGTCCATAAGCGCCAGGCTGGAATCGAGCCGCATCTGATCCGACCACTCGGACGGGATGCGTTTGGCGTCCAGGATGAGCGAAAAAACCGTCATATGAAAGCTGGATGGCGGCAGCAGCGCGAACTTGCCGCCGTAAGGCTGCACGAGCAGATCTGCCTGCAAGCCTTCGCCCGCCTGGTAGATCGCATCGTCCGGCGACGCGAAGCAGATGACCGTCGCGCCAGGATAGGTGCGGACGGAGCCATCTTCGTGGAACTTTTCGCCAACATGGTAGGTGTAGTGTGGGGTCATGATTTCTTGGGGGTGGAGGCACGTTGTGAAAACATCGACATCGTCTGTCGGGGCGACTCATGGGTCGCCCCGACATTACACATCACATGGTTGTAGGGGCGACCCATGGGTCGCCCCTACGCTTTGTGATCTCTGCGTTAGCCGCCAGCAGTCAGGTTGTACTCGGTGAGCTGTTCGTTGGAGATAGCGACCGCCGCGTCGAGCGCTTCCTGCGCCGTCGCGAATTCGCCGCGCATGTAGCGGTCGAACGCTTCGACATAGTGCGTACGATACGGGACGAAGATGCCCGACACGTGCGCGGTGTTGGCGCTGGTGATGTCGGTCAGGCGGATCTGGTCGATGGCGACCTGGAACTGCGGGAAGTTGACGAGCGCTTCCTGCATCACCGGGTCTTCATACGACGCCTGGACGACGGGGTAGTAGCCGGTGTTGGCAGCCCAGAACGCCTGGACTTCGGGTTGGAGCGAGTACTTGATGAAGTCCCACGCGCCTTCCTGCGCTTCGGGCGTGCCGACGTTGGTAATCCACAGCGACGCGCCGCCGACGATGGTCTTGCCATCTGCGCCTTCAGCGCGGGGCATGTAGAGCGTGCCGACATCGACACCCGCGCCCGCGCCTGCCGCGCTGGAGACGAGACCACGCAGCGAGGCGATGCTGCTGAAGTGCATCGCCGCCTGGTTGTTGACGAACGCCGACGCTGCCGCGCCGCTGCCGCCCGACGCCGGACCGTAGTAAACGGCGACGCCTTCGTCAACCAAACCCTTGAGGAATTCGACCCAGGTCACACCGACCTCGCCATTGTATGCGTATTCGGTCATGCGTTCGCCTTCGCGACCGTTCGCGGGCAGACCGATGGGCGCATCGTGGACGGCGTGGATCTGTTCGAGGAACCAGCCTTCGGCATAGACCGCCAGACCATAGCGGGTGACGGTGCCAGCAGCATCACGCACGGTCAGCGCGCGGGCATATTCGGCGACATCGTCGTAGGTGACCAGCGCCTGATCGGGATCGAGACCGGCTTCTGCGAAGGCAGCGCGGTTGACGTAGAGCATCGCGGTCGAAGAATTGAAGGGAGCCGAGTAGAGCGTGCCATTGATTTCGTAGTTGGCGCGCACTGCGGGTTCCATATCCTCGACCACGTCCATCATGCCATCGCGTTCAAACAGCGTCTGCACGGGCACGATAGCGCCGGAGTCGATCATACGCTGCGAACCGGCTTCGAAGATCTGCGCCAGGTCGGGGAGATCACCACTCGCCAGACCTGCGTTGATCTTGTTGATGGTGTCATCGTAGCTGGACTGGAAGACTGCGTTGATGTAGTAGGTGCTCTGGCTGGTGTTGTACATGTTGACGACTTCCTGGACGACGTTGCCCAGGTTGCCACCCAGACCGTACCAGAAGACGACTTCCGTCGAGCCTTCCGGACGGGCGACCGGAGGAACAGGGGTGATCGTCGGGGCGGGGACGGGCGTTGCCTGCTGCGCAAATGCCAACGGCGAAACGACCAGGCTGAGCGCGACCATCAGGACGGCGATCAGCGACGAGAGGACGGCGACACGGACCTTCTTCATTCAGGCTTCCTCCAAAGACAGGACAAAATTCGCTTATTACCCCTTGAGCGCGCCGGACGTCAGACCACTGACGAGCTGGCGCTGCCCCAGGACTAATAACACCAGGGTGGGCAGCATCACGATCAACGTGGCTGCCATTTGCGTGTTGTAGACCACCCCACCCTCAAAATTGCGGAAGATGGTGATCCCCACCTGCGTGGTGCGCCATTCGGTGGCGCTGGTCACCAGCAGGGGCCAATAGAATTGATTCCAGGTACTCAGGAAGGTGTAGACCGCCAGTGTGGCGATGGCAGGGCGCGAAAGCGGCAGCAGGATCATCCACAGGTAGCGGAAGCGGCTGCACCCATCGACCAGCGCGGCGTCATAGAGTTCGCGCGGCAGCGTCAAAAAGTACTGCCGCATCAGGAAGATGCCGAAGCCGCTGGCGATGAACGGCAGGATTAAGCCCTGATACGAGTTCGTCCAACCCCAGCTCGCCACCAGCAGATAGTTGGGGATGAGCGTCGCCTCAAACGGCACCATCAACGACCCCAGCGCCACGAACAGCAGCAGCGCCTTACCAGGAAAGCTGAAGTATGCCAGCACATAGGCGAAGAGCGCCGAGGTGACGACCACGCCCAGCGTCACCCCGCTGGCGACCACGAACGAATTGAGAATCCAGCGGCTGATGATCGGCTCATCCTCGAAGACACGCGCGAAGATGGCGAAATCAAGAGTCGTGAGGTCGCGCGGGATGAAGCGCGGGTCCATCGTCGGACCCTGAACCGAGATGGAAAGCGCGAACAGCAGCGGCGACATCAGCACGATGGCGGCGATGATCAGCAGGGCATAGACCATCGTGTTGTACGGCAGTGAATGGGGGACGGGTGGGCGTTCGCGCCGGTCTGCGGTATCGATCATTGGTAATGAACTCTCTGGTCGAGGGTGCGGTACTGGATGATGGTCAGCGTGATCAGGATGATGAAGACGATGATCGACATAGCGGAAGCGAGACCATAGCGGTTGTCGTACCAGAAGGCACGGAAGGTCTCGTAGATGAAGACAGTGTTCGGCGAGTCGGGAATGAGCAGATGGAACTGCGTGAACGCCTGGAGCGCGCCGATAGTGCCGATGATGACGAGGAAGAGCAGCGTGGGCGAAAGCAGCGGCAGGGTGATGAAGCGAAACTTATGCCAGCCGCCCGCGCCGTCAATCGAGGCGCTTTCGTAGAGGTCTTCCGGGATCGCCTGCAAACCCGCCAGCGCGATGATGAAGTTAAAGCCAAGCGCAGACCACACGCTCATCACGGCGACTGCCGGGATCGTCGTCAGGTTGCTGTTGAGCACGCCGGGCACGCCCAGGTTGAGCAGTTCGACCACCCAGCGCGTTGCGCCGGACGAGGGATTGTAGATCAGCGACCAGATGACGCCCGCGCTCGCCAGAGAGATGGCGATGCTGCTGGTGAAGATCAGCCGGAAGAACTGGATGCCGCGCACACGGGTCGCCGCCAGCACCGCCAGCCCGACCGCGATGATGATCACCGTCGGCACGACCATCAGCGTGAATTGGAAGCTGGTGCCGATGCTCTGGAGGTAATCGGTGCGCCCGCTGCCATCCAGGCTGAGGACACGCAGGTAGTAGCCCAAGCCATTGAAAGCAGCGGGTTCGCCGCGCTGGTTGGTGATGTTCAGACTCAACCAGATCGCGCGCACAAATGGGAAGTAGGTGAAGAGAAAGAAGATGATCAGAGCGGGGCTGCTGTAGAGCAGCGCCATGAGCAGCTCACGATTACGCGGGCGGCTCCACCATCGCGCCAGAGCATTTTGCCGCCCATACGCGACGGGGGCGGAGACGGGGGCGACAATGCTCACTACATCTTCCTGCATGAACGAATTCCCTAGCACTGCTTCAGCGCGATTACGACAGGGAAGCGTAGCGACGCAACATGAAGAGGGATTTAAGTCCGTGTAGGGTTGGTTTTAAGCGTGAGGGGTAAAATGCGGGGTATCCGCGTTAAAGTTCATCTGGCACTCATGGAGCTGCCTGCGCTGGCTGGCGCGGTCACAGCCTGCCAGGCACCCCTAGCGGCAGGGTGACGGTGAAGGTCGTCCCTTTGCCGATTTCACTCTCGACGCGGATTGTCCCCAGGTGGCGCTCGACGCAGTCCTTGACGATGCTCAGCCCAAGCCCCGTGCCCGGGATCTGTTCGACGCCTTCCGCCCGATAAAAGGTCTCAAAGATGTGCGGCAAATCGCTTGCCGGAATCCCCATCCCCTGATCGCGCACCTGGAGGGTAAATGTATCGTCTGCCTGCTTTGCCAGCTCAAGCGTCACGTCGCCGCCGTCGGGGGAATACTTAAGCGCATTGGTGAGCAGATTGAGCAGGATGCGGCTGATGAGGGTTTCATCCACCTGTGCGGAGATGTCGCCGACCCGATTGACAAAGCGAAGACGCGCGCCGTCCGGGTGGGCGGCGCAGATTTCGTCGACGTTCAACTGGCAGAGCGCCGCCAGGTCGATCTGGCGAGGGTTGAATTCACGTTCCTTCAGGTTCCCTTTGACCACCAGCGTCAGATCCCGCAGCAGTTCCTGAATGAACTGAACCTGCCGCCCAATGCTTTCCAGCTTCTCGTGGCGTTTGTCGAGCGTCATTTTGTCGAAATAGCGATCCAGCGTATCTTTCGCGGTCGAGATCATCGTTAGGGGTGTTCCCAGGTCATGCGAGAGTTTGGAGAGTGTCTGCTGAACCAGCGCATAGTGCTGCTGCTCCTTCTTCACTCCTGCGGTCAGACGCTTAATCTCCTGTGCCAGTGCTTCGCTGCGCTTCTGCTCCGTCACATCCAGCACAATGGTGCTGTCATACTGTTTACCGGCAATCATGTTGCGCTGCGCAGAAATGATCACATCATGCAGTTCGCCCGTCCTGGTGCGGATTTGCCCGGGTTGGCTGGCATAATGCCCGACCGTCTCGAGCGTGCGCTGCCGCGCATCGCGTCCTTCTCCGGGAATCGCAATCCCCAGTTCGATCACACCTTGCCCAACCAACTCCTCTCGGCTGAAGCCGACCAGCGCACAATAAGTGTCATTGACTTCGACAAAGAGCGGCTGCTGTGCGTTGGGGGTGGTGATCGCCATCGGCACCGGGCTGGTCATGAACGCGGTCGAAAAGCGCATCTCGCTTTCCAGCAGCGCCGCCTGCATCTCGACCGTCGTCGTCACATCAACGCCAACGCACTGGATCTCGGTCGGCATCCCGCTGCCGCTCGTGATCGCTGTGAAGTCCCAGACGCTCCACATGAATCCGCCTTCCTGCGTCGGCTTGCGCAGCGTGATCTGGAAGACTTCTCCGGGATTTTGAAGACAGTTTTTGACGGTTTCGCGCGTTTTATCGCGGTCTTCCGAGAGGATCGAATTCATCGACGAGCTGCCAACGCAGGCTTCCGGCATCCAGCCGAAGTCCTTCAGCCATGCCTGATTGACAAAGGTGATCTCGCCCCGCATATCGGTACGCACGACGTAGGCAGTCTGCGAATCGAGCATCGAACGCAAACGCGCTTCGCTTTGGCGCAGTGCCTGCTGCGTGGCGCGCAGGTCGTTGACGGCGAAAAGCATTCTGCGTGACGCAGGCAGAAGGACAAAATATCCGACGACGAGGATCAGCAGCAGGGTGAGCACAGTCCGGATCACCATCGACTGCCGCACCGCGTTCAGGCTGTCGTAGGTTTCGTCCTCATACTGACGGACAATCGCATCCATGCCCGTCAGGAACTCAGCCTCGTGGTTGAGCATCGTCGTCACTGCCGCCGCCTGGTCACAAGCCTGAACAGGCAGCAGCAGGCAGTCCGCCGCTGTACCCATTGCCTGAAATGCCGGGTCGATCTGCACGAACAACCGCGCGATCTCCGGACTGATGTCGCCTGAAAGCTGGAGTTCATCGCTGCCCTGGCGCAGCGCCAGTTGGGTATCGCGCCAGGTCGTGAGGGAATCGCTCAGTTCCGCCCGTGCGCGTGCTGTGGTCGCCGAGTCATCGGAGGCGGTGATCAGGAATGCCGCTTTGGTCAGGCGCTGGCTCAACATGCGCTGCCGCCCCGCCAGATTGATGACGCGCACGTCGTCATTCTTCTCGGTAAGCTGCCACTGCACGAGGAATTGTGAACCGAGCAGCACGATCACAACGGCAAGAAGCATGAGATGCGTGCGAGTGAGTCCTCGCCCGACCCCTAGATCGGCTTGCATGCAACCATCCATTCAGACACGCGGTTGCTCCCCCGATCTCAGTTGTGGGAAAACCGTTTGTCTTCAACCCATATTACCCCGAACTCTGCCAATCCCGAACATCGGTTTTCGCCCCGCTTGACACACCCGCCCACCCACCGCGATAATCCGCCGCATGGCGAAACCACACCACTTCCTCCTGCTGCTGCTCATCCTGAACGCCTGTGCCCCAGCCGTGCCGGAAACCCCAGACATCATCATTGTCCCGAATGAGACGCAGGTCGCCCTTGAAGCGACGCAGGACGCCGCCACACCGCTCCCCACGCCCACCGCGACGACCGCGCCGACGCCGACCGTGCCGCCCGCCGAACTGCTCGACGCGGCGAACCGCGCCGCCCGCCTGGGCGATGGCGACGCCGCCATGGCGCTTTACGCGCAGGTCACCAGCGGGGCGGAAAGCCGCGATGCGCTGTTCGCACTGGGGCAGACGGCGCTGCGAAGCGGCTCGTTTGAAGCGGCGGCACAGGCGCTGACGACTTTCATCGCGTCGTTTCCCGACGATCCCCGCGTCATGCAGGCGGTCTTCCTGCGCGGCGATGCGCTGCTCGGCGTCGCGCGGTGGGAAGACGCCATCCGCGATTACGAAGCGTATCTCGCGGCGCGCCCAGGCTTGATCGACAGCTATGCCCAGGAGCGCATCGGCGACGCGCGGCTGGGACTGGGGCAGGCGGACGGGGCGCTTGCCAGCTACGTCGCCGCGCTCGCAGCGGCGCGTGGGCTGGTTCCGGCGCTGCAACTGCGCGAGAAGCTGGCGCAGGTCTACGTCGCCGGCGGGCAGGTGAGTGAGGCAGTTCAGCAGTACGACACGATCCTGGCGACCGCCCGCAACGCGCCCTACCGCGCCAGCATCGCCTACGCTGCCGCGCGCGTGCTGCTCGACGCAGGCGATGTTCCGACCGCGCTAGGGCGGATGCAGGGCGTTTTCGAGGAATTCCCGGACCGACCGCAGGCATACGCCGCGATGAGCGCGCTGCTGGAAAACGGGGTTACGCTCGACCAGTTCCAGGAAGGACAGGTTCGCTTCGCCTTCGGCGATTACGGCGGCGCTATCGATGCCTACAACACCTACACGACCCGCCGCCCGCTGGTGAATGTGCCGCCACTGCTCTATCTCCAGCTTGGACGTGCCTACCGCGAACTCGGCAACACGGCGGCGGCGCTGACCAGCTTCCAGGTTGTCGTCGATAGCTTCCCGACTGACCCTGCCTTTGGCGATGCTCTGCTGGAACAGGGGCGGACGCGCTTTCTGGCGAACGACATCCCGGCTGCCATCGGGCAGTACATGACCCTGGTCGAGACTTTTGGCTATCTGCCGCAAGCGCCGGAAGCGCTCTTTCGCGCTGCCTATCTGGCGGGCACCACGGGCGACGCGGAACAGGCGGCGGCGCTCTTCGGGCGGCTGGCATCGGCGTACCCCGACAGCGAGCAGGTCGAGAGCGGGCTGCTGCTGGCGGGCGCGGCGGCGCTGCTGGCGAGCAGCGAAGGCAGCGCAGATCAGTTTTACGCGGCGCTGGCGGCGCGCGGGGCGGGCGACCAGAGCGCCGAGGCATACCTGAATGTCGGGCGGCTGGCGCTGCGGCGCGGCGACTCGCAGATCGCCACGCTGGCTTTCGAGCGGGCGGCGGCAGGCGGCACAGAGACCTATTTCGCCGCCCGCGTGGCGGATATTCAGGCGGGACGCCCGCCGTTCGCGCCGCCCGCTGCGCTCAATCTGACGTACGACGAGACAGCCGAGCGCGCCGAGGCGGAGGCGTGGCTGCGCGCGACGTTCGGTATCGCGGACGGCGCGCCGCTTGCGCCGCTCTCGGCGGCGCTGCAGGGCGACCCACGCCTGATACGCGGGCGGGAGCTGTGGACGCTGGGCGCGCTCGACGACGCGCGTGAGGAGTTCAGCGCGCTGACGCAGACCTACGCGGGCGACGCGCTGTCGTCGTATCAACTGGCGGAGTTCTTCCGGTCGCTCGGCGTTTACAACTTCAGCATCCAGGCGGCGGCAAACGTGCTGACGGCGGCGGGCGTTCCCACGCTGAACGCGCCGCGCTATCTGGCGCGCCTGCGCTACCCGGTCTACTATCGCGAGCTGGTCGAGGCAGAGGCGGCGGAATACGGCGTTGACCCGCTGCTGATGTTCGCGCTCATCCGCCACGAAAGCCTGTTTGACGCGGCAGCGACCGCTGCGGCGGGCGAGATCGGGCTGACGCAGGTCATCCCCAGCACCGGGCGTACGATTGCCGAAGCGCTGGGACGCGCCGACTACCAGCACAGCGATCTGTTCAATCCGCGCGAAAGCATCGCCTTTGGCGCGTACTATCTGCATGAGCAGCTTGAGGCATTCGCGGACAACACCCCCGCCGCGCTCGCCGCCTACAACGCGGGACCAGGGCGGGCGCGGCAGTGGGCGGCGCTGGCGGGCGATGACCCCGAACTGACGCTGACGACGATCACCGTCACCAACACGCGCACCTACGTCCAGCGCATCTACGCCAATTACGCGCTCTACCGCGCGATCTATGGGACATAAGGGGCGAGACTCGTCTCACCGCTCCGCGCCTAGCGCATCTCCTGCCCGCCCGTGACGTTGATCGCCTGCCCGGTCATGTAGCTCGACTGTTCCGACGCCATGAAGACCAGCACGTTGGCGACATCGTCATAGGTGCAGCCGCGCTTCATCGGCACCTGGTCGATGTACTTCTGTCGCACTGCTTCCTCGCTGATGCCCAGGTTCTTGGCATACTGCTTGTAGAGTGAATTGACCCACAGCGGCGAATCGAGCAGATTGCCAGGGCAGATGGAGTTGACGCGCACATTGAACTCCGCCATCTCCAGTGCGAGGCTCTGCGTCAAGCCGATGCCGCCGAACTTGGAGGCGGCGTAGGCAGTGCTCTTGAAGCTGCCCTTCTTGCCGGACTTGGAATTGATCTGGACGATATTGCCGAAGCGCTGCGCCTTCATCACGCGCGCGGCATGTTTGGCGCACAGGAAGTAGCCGACGAGGTTGACCTCGATCACCGCGCGCCACTTTTCGACCGGAAAGAGGTCGGTATCGCCGGAGACGAGGATGCCCGCGTTGCAGACCAGCAGGTCGAGCCGCCCATAGTCATTCACCGCCCGGTCGATCAGCGCGGCGACCTCTTCCTCCTTCGTCACATCGACGCGCACGCCCGCTGCCCGCCGCCCGTGTTCGTTCACGATGCGCGCGGCGGTCGCCTCCGCCGCCTCGCCCTGAATATCGGAGACGAGCACATCACAGCCCTCCGCCGCCAACCGCAGCGAGAGCGCCTCGCCCAGCCCCTGCGCGCCACCCGTCACGATGGCGATTTTATCCTGTAATACCCCTGGCATCTTTTGATCCTTTACGGCAGCATCAGGCGCAAGAATTCCTCTTCCGCCTCGTTGGTCCATTCCTGCCCGTCGCGCAGTTTGGCGTAGACGGTCGGCAGCACCGTCTTGAGGTTGCCAAGCGGCGTCAGCGGCAGCGGTCTGATGTGTGGGAAGATGACAACTTTACCGGGGAAGACGGCATCCTGCACCGCGTGCAAGCCGTCCGGCAGGGCGTCGAGCGATCCTATCGCCGCGACCGAGCGATTGCGCGAGATGATGCCCGCCTCGCCCTGCTGGAGCATGACGCGCAGGTCTTCGATAGTCGAGCCGGACTGCCCGATATGGCGGGTACGCTTGAAGGCGAAATCGCCCGCGTCGAGCGACGCCATCACGCCGCGCGCCACCCCTGCGAAGATGTTCATCACGCCATCCTGTGCCAGATACGTCGCGCAGTCGGAGACGAGCGCGGCGACCGGCGCGAGGACGATGATGTCGTCGAACTTCTGCGCCTTATACTTCGCCATAATCGCCTTCCCTTCGGCGCTCGTGGGGTTGGTACACACGAAGCTGATCCCGCGCGAAGTCGCCTCCGCCGCGAAGCTGTTGTAGAGGTCGTCCAGGCGCGCTTGCGAGACATCCGTGCAGACGATCTCGTTGGGTCCATCGATCATCTGGATGGCGCGCTGCACATGCATACGCCCCATCGGACCCGCCGCGCCGACAAACCAAGCCTTGCCGCCCTTGCGCAGTTCCGAGCGCACCGGCAGGTCGTGGTAGGCGCGCGCGACATCGGGTGACTGCCCGCCGACGTAGACCCAGTTGTTGTAATGCACGCGCCCGATGTCGATCTGCGTGGGACGCGCGAAGGGCTTATCGGTGACGACGGCGAAGATGCCGCCGTTGGCAAGGAACTTACTCGTCGTTTCCAGCGCGTCGGCGTCGGAGCCGAGCAGGATGATGTCGTCGATCTTGTCGATGGGCGGCGCGCTGAGATCGTCCACCTCATGCACGGCGATGCCAAGCTGAGCCGCGCGCTCCTTCAGCCACGCCGCGAACGACGACGGCACGCGCGACAGCAGCAGCGTCGCCGGGTGCGATACGCCGTCGAATCCCGCGCTGATCGTGTAATCGCGCGCGTCGCCCGTGCCGATGATCCAGGTGGTGCCGCCATGCTTGAGCGCGGTGCGATAGGTCAGGCGGTTGGCGGCGATCACGCACGCCCAGGGTTCTGTCAGCGCGCTTTCGGCATAACCCTTGTCGGGCTGCACGGACAGCAGGTAGTTGCCCTCGTCGCCCTGGAGGACACGCTCGTCGATCAAGCCGTAGTGCGAAAAGCCGCCGTCCATCTCGTAGCCGTAGGCATAGCCGACGCCCTTGACGTAAATGTCCGCCTGGATGATAAAGCGGTCGCCGACCTTGTATTTGTCGCGCAGGTTCTCGCCGACGGCGACGACCGTCATGCTGACCTCGTGACCGAGGACGACGGGCTGCTGCTTCATGTCTTTGTAGATGCGCGGGTGTTCCTGCCCCAGCTTCATCACCTTGATGTCCGAGAAGCAGACGCCGACGGCGTCATGACGCACCAGCAGTTGATTCGCGCCAACCTGCGGCAGCGGTGTTTCGAGCATCTGCCCGTCTTTACCGAGGTTTTCAAAGCCCGATCCATAGAGGGGCCATATCACATTATGATCGGGCAGCGGCTGATCCGCGTCACGGTACTCACTGATTTTGTCGGTCATACGCCTCTTCCTTATGCACAACGAAAAGGATCGAAAGCAATCGAAAGCATGATTATAACGAATCCAGGGTCGAGAAACGAGTGATGGTTATTCCAGCACCCTCAGGATCTCGTCGGGCGACATGGACGACGCGAACGACATGCTCGCGGCGCGTTCCGGCGGCAGATGCTTGCCGATCTGCGTGTAGAACTTGTTGCGCGCGGCGCGTTCTGGCAGCACCGCCTTCGCCCAGGCGCTCTGATAACCCATGCCCCAGCGCCGCGCCATCTGCGTATGCCCATAGATGAACTGCGCACCGTCGATGAACGCCTTGCGCACGGGTGCCAGTTCGTGCGTGTCGAAGTCGTCCATGAGCTTCTGCCCGAAGCTGTTCATCTCGGTGCCGACATTCAGCGGCAGCGCCAGATCCTGTGCCACCTGCACGACCTGATAGAGCGCGGCGACCTTCTTTTTCTTCTGTTCCGGGTCGGCGATGTTCCAATTGCGGTCGGGGATGATATTGAAGGCGACGACGCCCTTGCCAATCAGCAGATGGAGCAGCTCCTCAATCGCCTGTTCGCCCGCCGACATGCCATCCAGCCACGCGGCGCAGGGCAGCGCGTCGCACGCCTCGATCAGCGTGTGGAACGCCTCGACCGAGGGGAACGCGCCCGCGTCCGGCTGCACATAGCCGACACCGCCCGCCTTCATCAGCTTGGAGCGGACGGCGTTTTGCAGCGCCGCCTTGTCCGCCAGCGTCTTCTCCATCGCCTCGCGCGGCATCTTCAGCTTGTCCGCCCAAAAGCCGACCGGGTCGCCCAGCTTCGCCGCGCGCTCGGTGTAGGCGAGCACAATGTGGCGCTCGGTCGGGTTCGCCCCAGGCGTCAGCGGGACGATGTCCGCGTCGAAATCGACCGTCACCGGGTCGAGATAGGCGTTGACACGAGCGATGATGTCCTTGTTGCGCCGCGCCGCCCGCGCCCGCAGATCGGTAAGCACCACCGCCGCCTTGTCGTTGACGCGCCCGGTCGTGAAGCCAATGCCCATGTGATAAAGCACGCCAGGCTCGCCCGGCGAATTCATCTCGCGCGTGGAAAACTCCGGCACGAAGACGCGCGTCTCGATGCCCGCGCTGCCGCGCACATTTGCCCGCTCGCACGCGCCGAGGAACTCATCGACCGCATCCAGCACGTCGAAATCGACGCTGCCGATCAGCCGCCAGCCGCGCGTCTTCGCCAGCCAGACGAGCGAGGAAGGTGAATGTCCGTAGGCGTTGAACGAGAAAAAGGTGTGGCAGTGCATGTTGGCGACCGCCTGCTCCGGCGGCAAAGCGATCTCGCCGCTCGCGGCAAGCGCCAGGAGATCGTCGAGCGCGGCGGCACGTTCAGCGGCGTCAAAGCTGTTGAGCTGCGTTTCGAGCAGGGTACGGCGGTCTGCTATCATGAGGCGTCCTCGTGCGAACTGTATGGGCAAGCATACCCTTATTGTAACGGGATTTGTAGGAATCAGGGGAGTGGCGAGCGCGTTTCAGAGTCATTGCGTCCTGGGCGGCTTTGCGGTTCAATCATCGACAACTTCCATCTTTCTACCCGTGAGGATGCCCCATGAAATGGCACAACGCTCCCAGGTCGTGGCAGGAAAGCGCCAGCAGGCTCGTCGTACAAACCCCCGCCAACACCGATGCCTGGCGAGTCACACGCCACGACTTCATCGCCGATAACGTCCCTTTTTACGCGCTCGAGGTCGAAGGCGACTTCACCGCCACAGTCAAAGTCAGCGCGGCGTACAACGCGCTCTACGACCAGGCAGGGCTGATGGTGCGCGAAAACGAGCGCGTCTGGCTGAAATGTGGCATCGAATTCGTGGATGGCGTGCAGCATGCCAGCGCGGTGATTACGCGCGAGTTCAGTGATTGGTCGGTCGCGCCGCTGCCCGATAACCCGCCAGCGACCTGGTTCCGCGTCCAGCGCTTTGGGACGGCGGTCGAGGTGGCATTCTCGCGCGATGGCGCGGCGTACACACTGATCCGCCAGGGTTACCTGAGCGCCGCGCCTACGCTGCTGGTCGGTATGATGAGCGCCGCGCCCAAAGGCGAAGGCTTCTCCGTGACCTTCGAGGATTTCTCGATCACGCAGCCGTGACCCGCGCCCGTCGCCCGTACGCCCACAGCGCCGCCATCGCCAGCGGCATGACCAGCACCTCATAGGGTCCGCGATCCGGGGACAGATAGAGCAGCCAGGGCAGCCCAACACCCGCTGCCCAGACCGCCGCGCCGACCCACTGTCCTCGCCGCGCGATGCGCCGCGCGGCGATGACCGCGACGATCATCAGGGCGGACAGGTAATACGACCCCGTCTGCGGCAGGAGCAGCATCAGCGTCAGGATCGCCGCGCTCATGGCATCCTGCCATGCCTCGTCGCCGCCCGCGCGCCACCAGCGCCAGATCACACGTCCACAGACGAGGAGCGCGGCGAGGGTCAGCACGATCTGCACGGGGAGCGGCAGAATCTCCGGCGCGAAGTACGGGTTGGCATACTCGCGGTAGGCGCTGAGCGTCGCCAGCCAGTCGGGTATCCACCAGCCGATGCGCAGGAAGGTGATCACGCACAGCAGGGTCATCACCCCGACGAACACCAGCGCCGCCCGCCAGCGCCCGCGTAGAACTTCCGGCAGCAGCGCCAGCCCGACGAGGAAGACGCCGAAGGTGGGCGGCATCATGCACAGGACGAGCGCCAGCCCCGCCAGGATGGGCGATCCGCGCCGCAGCGCCCAGATCGCCAGCGAGAAGCCGAAGAGGACGGTGCCGACGAACTGCCCCAGGACATACGTCATCATCGGGTAGCGAAACAGCAGCAGGAAGGCGACGACCAGTCCCGCGACCACCCAGGGGCGTGGTTTCCAACCCAGGATGGCGATCCAAAGGATCGGCACCGCGGTCAATAACACAAGCTGGAGCGCCGACCAGAGCGCGATGGCGGTTTCTTCCGGCACGAGCGTGAAGGGCAGCAGGACGAGGGCGGTGTAGGCGGGGTGGGCGACGCGCTGCTGATCTTCATCGGCGGTGAGCTGCACACCAAACATCGCCTCCTGGATGCGCGCGGTCACGTTCGGCGTGTAGGGGCTTGCGCCTTCGCGGAAGACCTGCGCGGCGATCAGGCTGGGCGTGAAGTCGGTGCGTTTGCCGAACAGTTCGCCGACCGTCCCGCGCGTGAAGAACGCCAGCCCCAGCCACAAGGCAGCCGCCAACCCAACGATAATGACGCCGTTCCAGACGGATGGGAGCACACGAGCGGGCTCTTTGCGGGCGATTTGCATGGCGACCTCAGTGGCTGAATGAACACCGTCATCTTACAGTGGGGATCCGCAGAAAGATGCAAAAGGATGTGGGAATGCGGAGTTTCGCGGGCATGAACCTCACCCCGCATAGAGCAAGCACTTTGTTCCCTGCCAGAATCGCCAGCGATCAGGCTCCCCACTGCACGCCAGGCTTGCCGCTCGTCTCGCCGGAATTGGCGATCACATCGAACGGCGTCGGTTCGCTGCGGACGACGATTTCGTGCGCGCCAAAGCGGACGCGCCAACCCCCATCGACCGCCTCGACCGATGGCGCAGGCAGCGCATCCAGCGCCGTGATGCCGGTCTCGTCGCGCACGAACTGCTCGGCAGCCTGCACATGCGGCTCGACACACGCCCGCCCGCGCAGATAGGGCAGCGCCATCTCGCCATGCGCGTGCGCCGCCGCGATCTGTTCCGCGCCCGCCGCATCGACGCGCCCGTAGTAGATGCCATGCGGGAAGGCGACCAGCGTGCCGGCAAAGCGATGCCCGCCGATATGATCGCACTGCCAGACCTCCGCACCTGCCGCCTTGAGCGCGTTGTAGACCGGCAGCCCATGCCGCGCGCAGCACAGATCGCGCTTGCCATTGGTGCAGACGATGTAGAGCGGCGTCGTGACCGCCTCCCCCCTCTCCAGCGTGCCCGTCGCAATCGCCGCCAGCGGCAGGTCGAGCAGTGCCTCGTAGGTCGGCAGCGTGAAGCGGCGGATGCGCTGTGTCGCCCAGCGCCCATCGATGACGTAGAGGGCGAGGTCGGTCAGATCGACGCGGTTGGCGCGCCCGATCATTTGCAAGCGCCCATTGGGCATCGCGGCAAGCTGCGCATCGAGATGCGCCTTCACGACATCGGGGATGCCGCTCTCGACATATGCCTTCGCGCCCCAGGGACGCGGGTATTCGAGCAGCAGCCAGGTTTCGCTGCGCGGCGCGCTGGCGGTCAGCGCCTCACCGACGTGCAGCGCATAGTCACAGGCAGAGGTGGTTGGTGTCATTTATCTTCCTCGTCCGAGCAGCCGTTTGAGGTTGCCGGAATAGTATGCCTGCGCCGCCATCGCAAACAGGCGCGCGCTGGCGTAATTGACCACAAAGCCTGTGATCAGCCCCAAGCCCGGAATCAATTTGGCGAACGATTTCTGCAAGACCTGCCCGGCGATCTCGGCATAGACGCGGCTGGCGAAGCCCGTCTGCCAGTTCATCAGCGTCTCCTCCGGGATGTTGATCTTGTTCTCCAGCCCGCGCAGCGCCAGCATCTCGCCGATCTTGAGCACACGGTCTTCGTCGCGGATGCCGTTCGCCCAGGCGAGGAAGTGCATGGTCGCCGCCTGGTTGCGCGCCGAGGTGTAGAGGTCAATCGCCAGCCCCAACGGCAGCACCCACACGCCGCCCACGCTCGTCAGCGCGCCGACGATGCCCGACCGCAGCGCCTGGCGGTGGATGATCTGGGCGACGAACTTGTCCGGCGAAGTTCCCGGATTAGCCGCCCGCAGTGTATCGAAGCGCTTTTGCAGATCGCTCACTTCCGGCGTCAGGAGTCTTTGCCCCTGGCGAAGCACCAGCACCGAGGCGACCGCCAGCACAATCGCCGGCACGATGCAGCACAGCGCCAGCGAGAGCAGGAGAATTGTGGTTGTATCGAGCTGCATAGGCACCCCACCTTAAGGTCATCATCATTATAAGTTGGAGGCTAGGCGCGTGCTATGTTCTGGGCTTACTTCACCCGTGTCTTCAGCCATTTGCGAATCTCGGTCGATGCCCAGGCGTAATGACTGGACGTGCAGGAGACAAAGTAACTGAGCAGTGTCGATGTGTTCGTCCAGCGGTAGAACTTTGGCGTCACCAGCGCCTCGTCGGGGATACCGATGAGCGCCGCCTGCGTTTCGGCGTGCGATGCGGCGAGCTGCGCCCGGATGTCGCCGAGTGGCACATCGCGGTACTGTTCATAGATGCGCTGGTTGAGGATGGGGGTTTCGCTCCACTTGAGGTCGGGCGCAGGAGTCTTCACATCCTCTCCGCGTGCGCCCGCTCGGCACCATCCCAGCACCATTTGCTGCCAGGCGAACAGATGCGCCAGGATGTCCTTGACCGACCACGCTTCGCAAACACCAGGCGTGACCATCTCCGCATCGTCGAGCGGCGCGAGCAAGGCGTTCAGCTTATCGTATTCAGCAGTCATGGCGTCGATCAGGGTTGTTTTGTCTTTAGGGCGGGACATGGTTTGTGGTCTCCTGTGTGATCGTGACGAACAATCCCTTCTCCCTGATCCTAAATGACGAACGATGCCGAATCGGTGACATTTTTGCCCCTACGGGCGGGCGATGATATGTCATCGCCTCTACCGCCCTCATCCCTCACGGGCGACGACATGGCATCGCCTCTACATCCTCATCACCTCATCACCTATTTCTCGTCACTCTATCCTGTGACATTTCCCAGCTTCTGGCGTATAACTCTTCAAAGGGTATTCGAGTAGAATAGAAGCTCTGAAGGGGTCATTCAGGCAAATGTGGGGCAATGAAGGCTCCCACCTGACGCATCATCGAACAAGAGGGGATGAAACCTGTGATTGCTACGGTTGAGAATGCCTTACCGCGCACCGCCCCGGAACGTCAGGGGATCGCTTCATCGGCTGTGCTTCAGTTTGTCGAAGCACTCGAAAGCCAGATTCGCCAATGCCACAGCTTCATGCTGCTGCGGCATGGCAGCGTGATTGCCGAAGGCTGGTGGTCCCCTTATGGTCATCAATATCCCCATGCGCTCTTTTCTCTCAGCAAGAGTTTTACCTCGACAGCAGTCGGGCTTGCCGTCGCTGAAGGACACTTCTCCATCGACGATTCAGTTCTCGCCTTCTTTGCCGAGGATTCCTCTGCCCAGGTGAGTGACTCCCTGGCGGCGATGCGCGTGCGGCATCTGCTGTCTATGTCGACGGGGCAGGCGGTCGATACATGGTCGTACATGGTGAATCGACCCGATGGCAACTGGGCGAAAGGCTTTCTGGAGGTGCCCGTTCTTCACAAGCCGGGAACGCACTTTGTCTACAACACCGGGGCGACCTATATGCTGTCGGCGATTGTGCAGAAAACGACGGGCATGACTCTCATCGACTATCTTCAACCGCGTTTGTTTGCGCCGCTGGGGATTGGCGACGCCACCTGGACAGAATCACCTCAGGGGATTAGCGCAGGCGGCATTGGACTGAGCCTCAAAACCGAGGATGTTGCCCGCTTCGGTCTGCTTTATCTGCGTGAGGGAATGTGGCAGGGTCGGCAAATTCTGCCAGCGAGCTGGGTGAAAACGGCGACCACCTCACAGGTTGCCGAGAGCGGCGGGATGCAAATCGATTGGGCACAGGGCTATGGCTATCAATTCTGGCGCTGCCGCCATGGCGCTTACCGGGGAGACGGTGCCTTTGGTCAGTATTGTATCGTCATGCCGGAACAGGATGTCGTCCTCGCCATGACGAGCGGCTTGGATGTCTTCGATATGCAGCAGCCCTTGGATCTGGTCTGGGACATTTTGCTTCGCGCCATGCGCTCTGGTTCGCTTCCTGAGGACACAGCCGCTCATGACGCACTGACCTCACGATTGTCGAGTCTGACAATGCAGGCGGTACAGGGTCAGCCAGCATCGCCTATCGCGTCACAGGTGTCCGGTCGAAAGTATCGGGTTGATCCCAATGTCTTACAGATCGAAACGATGACATTTGAGTTTACGGAGGCAGGTTGTACCTTCACGGTCAAAACAGCAGTCGGCACAGAGACCATCCCCTGCGGCTATGGCACATGGCTAACCGGGGAGACCCGTCTGTTTCGCCAACCCTTGTTGTTTGACCGCACACCCACGGCTGCCAGTAGTGCATGGACTGACGAAAACATCCTGACGATGGTGATCCGGCTGATTGAAACGCCCTTCTTCTACACCTTGGTCTGCCACTTCGTTGGCGATGAGATCGTGCTGGAAGGACGCGTCAATGTCTCGCTGGAGTCTCTGGAACCCGTTCTGCTGACCGCTCGCGCTTAAGGGAGGATAGCAATAAGTCGAACCCGCCCTCCGCCTGAAGGTGGAGGACAGCACGCCACGATCCGTCTTAGGCTGAGGCAAGTGATGAAGCGTGGGTTGGGCGTGGGTCAGGCGTCATGCGGCAGCCGCTGCACATGCCATAGACTGAGGATATCACAACTTCCTAACGAACCAACCCGGCACGTTAAGGATAACCTCATGTCAAAGTTACGTTGGTTGAGCGCACTGCTGATCGTGGTCAGCGCTCTATTCGCTGTTTCGTATGCCAGCGCGCAAACGGGCGGCTATGGCGGCGGCTGTTATCAGGCTCCGCGCCTGCTGCTTGGGCAGACCGCCCGCGTCACCGCTTACCCCAATCTCCCCAACCGCATCCGCACCGATCCGTCAGTCTATGCGGCGCAGGTCGGGCTGATCCCTGTCGGCGGCAGTTTCGCAATCATCAATGGTCCCTACTGCGATGGCATCCGCCATTGGTATCAGGTCAACTATGCGGGCGTGCTCGGCTGGACGCAGGAAGGCGACGGCGCGTACACCTACTACCTTGAGCCAATCAACGTGCCGCCACCTCCCCCGCCGCCGCCGGCCTGCCCGCTGCCGACCCGTCTGTTTGTCGGCGCAACGGGACAGGTAACGCCGGGGCTGCCGAACGTGGTGCGCACGGGTGCAGGCGTGCTGGGCACCTCTCGGCTGGGCACGATCCCGGCGGGCGCGCAGTTCGCCGTGACCGGCGGTCCGCTGTGCGCCAGTGACGGGCGCTGGTGGTGGGCGGTCAGCTATCGCAATCTCGCGGGCTGGACGGCAGAGGGCGATTCCGTCAGTGGGTATTGGCTGCAAGTCGCTGGCGGGACAGGCGCGTACTGCGCGCTGCCGAATCGTCTCATCGTCGGCGGTTATGGGCGCGTGACGCCCGGCTTGCCGAACATCCTGCGCGATGCCCCTGGCACCCGCGCGACCGGCTCGAACAGCAATGTCATCGGCTACATCCCTGGCGGCGGCATCTTCCGCGTCCTGGAAGGTCCGGTGTGCGGCAGCGATGCGCGCTGGTGGTGGCGTGTGGAATACAACGGTTACAACGGCTGGACGGGCGAAGGCGAGGGCAGCAGCTACTGGGTCGAGCCGGTGTAAGGGAGGTGGGGGTGAGGGCGTATCTGCGCCCTCACTTGCTCTTCTCGCGCCTCCACGTCACAATCCGTCGCCTATCGCCTGCGTCATCCGAGGCTGCCGACATGCTCCCCGACCTTCCGCTCATCCGCACCGACAAAAGCAACCCGTTCGCCAACACCACCCTGCTCAATCGTCTGCCCGCCAATATCCGCGAGATCAGCGCGCTCAACCCCGATTATCCACAGCCGATCCGCGACGCGCTCCAGCGCTTTCACGACGCCATCCTGGCGGACGAACGCCTCTCGATGGTGGCGCTGCCGTCGCCGGATTATGACCGTTGGGCGGTCGATTTCCCGCGCTACGCCCACGAAACATGGCTGAACATGGAGTGGTTCTTCGGCGAGACGCTGCTCTACCGCCGCCTGCTTGACTGCGTGCGTTTCTTCGAGAGCGGGCGCGATCCGTTCGCGCCGAAAAAAGCGGAGGAGTTCGCCAGCCCGGCGCTCTGGCATACGCTGGCGGAAGCGCTGGAGACGCGCGGCATGTCCGCCGAAGATCGGCTGGGCGCGCTGATCGAGTTCGATCTGTGGGGCAACCGCATCGACCTGAGCTTCGCGCTGGTCATGGCGCACGGCGTTAAGGCGGGCGATGACGACCTGCTGGTGGATGACACCCCGCGCGTCGTCGAGCATCTGCTGGCGAAGCCGGGGGTCGTCCACATCGTGCTGGATAACTGCGGCACGGAACTGGCGATGGACTGCGCGCTGATCGATGCGCTGCTGGATCATGGGCATGAGGTGTGGATGCACGTCAAGGCGCATCCGTTCTACGTCAGCGACACGACCGTCCCGGATGCGCATGGCTTCTGGCACATGCTGCTGGCGCGCGGCGGCGCGGAGGCGGCGTTGGGCGCGCGGCTGATCGCGGCGTTCGAGGCGGGGCGGCTGCGCGTGCTGGCGGATTACTTCTGGTGCAGCGGGCGCTTCCTGGAGCAGATGCCGCCCTACCTGCGCGAGGTCTTCACGGGGTCGGCGCTGGTCATCCTCAAGGGAGATCTCAACTACCGCCGCGCCGTGACCGACCGCATCTGGGAGACGACGACCCCATTTGCGGAGGTGACCGCCTACCTCCCCGCGCCCCTGCTGGCGCTGCGCACCTTCAAGAGCGATCCGAACGTCGGGCTGCCGCCGGGCGTGGGGGCGGCGTTGGATAAACAGGACACGCAGTGGCGGGTCAACGGCAAGCGCGGGGTGATCCAGTTTCGCCTATAGGGGGCGACCTGTGTGTCGCCCCGCCATCAGCCGTCTCACATCATCTCAATACATGTACGGCTCCAGGAAGCGTTTGCTTTGCGAGAGCGCGCGCTTGCGAGTCTCCAGCGAGCCTTCGTAAGCGCGGTCTTCGACCTCGATGCAGACCGCCCCGTCATAGCCCACGTCCGAAAGCGCCGAGAAGAACGCACCCCAATCCACGCTGCCCAGCCCCGGCAGCTTGGGCGTGTGCCACTTCAAGCCCATGATGCCGCGCTCGTAGATCAGGTCACCGTTGATCTTCTCGTCCTTGGCGTGGACATGCACGAAGCGCTTGCCGAACTCGTGAATGCCGCGCACGTAGTCGATGTGCTGCCAGATCAGATGCGAGGGATCGTAGTTCAAGCCGAAGTTCGGGCTGGGGATGCGCTCGAACATCTTGCGCCACACGTCGGGCGAGATCGCCAGGTTCTTGCCGCCGGGCCATTCGTCGAGCGAGAAGAGCATCGGGCAGTTTTCGATGCCGACTTTGACCATCTGCTGTTCCGCGAAGGCGATGATCGGCTTCCAGACCGCGTCAAAATCCTCCCACTGGTCTTCAATCGCCTTCGCAGGGTTGCGCCCGATGAAGGTGTTCATGATGCCGATGCCCAGCAGCGACGACGCGGCGATCACCTTCCTGATGTGCTCGACGTATGTCTCACGTTCGGCGGGATCGGCGGTCAGCGGGTTGGGGTAATAGCCCAGCCCGGAGATCGCCACGCCGTACTGCTGCGAGAGCGCATTGATGCGCGCCGCGTCGCTCGCCGTGAAGTCCGCCACGTCGATATGCGTGACACCCGCGTAGCGCCGCTCTGCCTTACCGACGGGCCAGCACATAATCTCGACGCAGCCGAAGCCCTGCGCCGCCGCGCTCGCAAACACCTCTTCAAGCGATAAATCCGCCAGAATTGCCGATACGAAGCCAAGTTTCATAGTTGTTCGATCTCCATCTATCAAAATCATGTGGTCGTAGGGGCAGACCCATGTGTCTGCCCTTCCTTTGCAACCCATCAACTGTACGTGTCATCATGCCAACGCGGGCGCACCCATGGGTGCGGAAACGGGCGCACACACGGGTGCGCCCCTACACGGCGATCCATTTGCGTCCCTGGTGGCTTTCGACGATCTTGTCGCACAGGACGACCTCGTAATGCCCGTCCTCGAAGGTCGGATAGGGCTTGGGCTTATCGAAATCGCCCGCGTGCAGGTAGTCATAAATGGCGCGGTAAAGCTGCTTGAACGAGTCGTCGAAGCCCTCCTGATGCCCGCCGGGATAGCTGTTGTAGTGGCGGGCGTTGGCGCTCATCAGTGAGGGGTCCTTGATCAGGATTTCGTTCGGCTTGTCGCGGTGCCCGATCCACAAGTGGTTCGGGTTTTCGACATCCCACGCCAGCGATGCCAGGCTGCCGACGATCTCGAAATTGCAGAAGTTCTTGCGCCCCGGCGAGACCTGCGAGACGTTCATCGTGCCACGCGCACCGTTCTCATAGTGGAACAGCACCGCGCCCACATCTTCCGTGCCAATGTGCACCGGGTCACATTCCATTGACGCGGCGACCTCTTTGCCAACAAACGTGGCAACCGCCTGCCGGGGCTTGCGCCGCACCGGGATGAAGGTGTGCAGGTCTGCCATCAGCTCGACGATCTTCAAGCCGGTGATGAATGAGATCAAGTCCATCCAGTGCGTGCCGATGTCGCCGATGGCGCGCGTCGTGCCGCCTTCTTCCGGCACGAGCCGCCAGTTCCAATCGGTGTCGTAGAGCAGCCAGTCCTGAAGATAGCCGCCGCGCAGCGTGCGCACCTCGCCGATCTCGCCGTTCTTCACCATGTCATGGGCGTGCTGGACGAGCGGGTAGAAGCGCTTGTTGTAATTGACGGCGGCGATCAGGTTGGGATGCGCATGGCTGATCCTGACCAGCTCCGCCGTCTCGACCGCCGTCATCGCCAGCGGCTTTTCGCAGACGACATGCTTGCCCGACAACAGCGCCTGCTTGCACATCTCCAGATGGGTCTTGTTGGGCGTGGTGATGTGAATGGCGTGGACTTCGGGATCGGCGATGATGGCGTCATAGTCCGGGTAGGCGACTTCGAGATTCATCGACTGGGCAGCGGCGCGGCTCTTGTCCGGCGACGACCCCAGCACGCCGCGCACATGAACGCCAATGCGCCGCAGCGCCTCGACATGGACGGGACCGATAAAACCCGTTCCGACAACAACTGCATTGGTCATGGAAGAATCCTTTTGAGAGAACGATATCAATGTCTATACTCTAAAATGTACGGACATTTGCTGCAAGGCATTGGGATCATGAAAGCGATTATGAAAGTCGCGCCCGGCGTCGGCAACGTCGAGGTGCGCGACATCGAGGAGCCGCAGGCGGCGGCGGGGCAGGTCAAGATCGGCGTGCGCGCGGCGGGCTTGTGCGGCACCGATCTGCATATCTTCAAGGACGAATTTCGCTCGTTTCCTCCGGTGGTGCTGGGGCACGAGGTGGCGGGCGAAGTCGTCGCGGTTGGCGACGGCGTGACAGGCTGGCAGCCCGGCGACCGCGTGACGACCGAGACCTACTTCTCGACCTGCGGGCAGTGCCGCTACTGCCGCGCCGGACAGAACAACCTTTGCCTCAGCCGACGCTCGATTGGCTCGGCGGTCAACGGCGGCTTCACCAACTATGTGATCGTCCCGGCGCGCAACCTGCACCGCCTGCCGGACAACGTCGATTACGAGACGGGCGCGCTGACCGAACCGCTGGCGTGCGTGGTGCATGGCGTGACGAGCACGCCGACCGTGTCTCCCGGCGATCTGGCAGTCATCGCGGGACCCGGCGCGATTGGCTTGCTGACGCTTCAGGTCGTCAAGGCAGCGGGCGCAACGGTCGTCCTGCTCGGCACGGACAAAGACGATCATCGCCTCGATCTGGCGCGCGCGCTGGGCGCGGATTACACGCTGAATGTGCAGCGCGACGACCCGGCGACGCTCGTGCAGGCGTTGAGCGAAGAGGGATTGGGGGCGGATGTCGTCTATGAGTGTTCCGGCGCAGGCGCTGCCGCCGCGCAGCTTCTGACGCTCGTCCGCCGCAAGGGGCGTTATGTACAGATCGGCTTATTCGGCAAGCCTGTGGCGTGGGATCTCGATCAGTTGTGCTTCAAGGAGATCGTGGCGACAGGCAGCAACGCCAGCATCCCGTCGGCGTGGGCGAAGGCGGTCGCGCTGATCGGCAGCGGTAAGGTGCAGACCAAGCCGCTCATCACGCACCGCTTCCCGGTCACCGAGTGGGAAGCGGCGTTCGCCACCTTTGACGACCGGGCAGGCGTCAAAGCGGTCTTCACGCCGGTGTAGCATGGACAAACGACTACAGAACAAAGTCGCCCTCGTCACGGGCGCGGGCGACCCGCGCAGCATCGGTTGGGGCATCGCCCTGGCGCTGGCGGATGAAGGCGCGGATGTCGTCGTTAACGACGTGAACCCTTCCGGGTTGGATGACCGCGCCGCCGACCTGCGTGCCAGAGGCGTGCGCGCTATGGGCTGTGCGGCGAACGTGGCGGACAGCGGGGCGGTGACGGCGATGTTCGCGGCGGCGGTGGCGGAGATGGGGCGGATCGACATCGTCGTCTCGAACGCGGGCATCATCCGCTGGGAACACTTCCTCGACATCACGCCGGACAACCTGCGCGCGCTGGTCGATGTCAATCTCAAGGGCAATGTCTATGTCTGCCGCGCGGCTGCACAGCAGATGATCGCACAAGGCGAAGGCGGGCGCATCATCATCACGTCGTCGGTGCAGGCGCATCGCCAGTTTCCGATCACGCCCGTCTACGGCGCGACCAAGCACGCCATGTTCACCTTCGTTGGCGCGCTGGCGCTGGAACTCGCGCCGCACAACATCACCGTCAACCATATCGGTCCCGGCTGGGTGCGCTCCGCGCTCAATGACCCCGCGCCTGACCAACAGGACGCGCAAGGCATCGAGGCGAACCGCCGCGCCGTGCCACTCCATCGCCCCGGCGATGCTTACGAGATGGGGCGCGCGGTCGTCTACTACGCCAGCCCCGACGGCGACTATGTGACGGGCGATTACACGCGCGTCGATGGCGGCTTGGGCATCGGCAAGTACTCGCTGGGGAACGTATGAAATCGCAGATTAAGTTCCCGACCCTCCTGGTCGCGGGCGACGCGCGCCTGACCAAACTGCTGGAACGCGCGCTGCTGGCATATCACTACGAAACGACCCTCTTCGGCGCGACCCCGACGGAAGATGCGCTGTTCCACGACCCCGCTGCGCTTGGCGATGCCTTCTCCCGGCTGCCTCGCTGCGGGCAGATGATCGTCCTGCCGGGGCTGCATCTCTACAAGCGCTTTCTCGACACAAGCGACGCCGACTGGGACGCCATATTCGCACGCAACTTCGAGCGGGCGACCTGGGCAGCACAGGCATATGCCAGGGCGCAGATCGCGGCGGAGAGCGGCGGTGGCATCGTCTTCGTGTCGTCGGTGGCGGCGTCCATGCCCTTGATCGACATGAGCGCGTATGGCACGTCGCTGGCGGCGCTGCGGGCGCTGGCACGGATGGCGGCGGTCGATCTTGCGCCGCATCGCATCACGGTCAACGTGATCGAGTGTGGTTGGTCAGAGGATGTGGCGGCACACGACGCGTATCTAAAGGCGGAAGCCGGGCGGTCATACGTGAAAGCAGGGACGCCGACCGGCACCCTGATCCGCGTGGACGAAATTGCGACGGCGTGCGCCTACCTGCGCAGCGCGCACAACGTCACGGGCAGCGTGCTGACGCTGGACGGCGGGTACTCGATCACACGCAGCACGGGTGAATCGCCGCTGCCAGCGGTTTAGGGATAGTAGAGTATCTCGCGCCGGGAGATCGGTTTGGCAGCCTGCATGGTCAGACGCCTTTGAAGAACTCCTTTACATCGGACGAAAAACCGGGCAGCAGCTCGCTCAGGTCGAGCACATCGTTTTCGCGCAGGACATCGCGGTTGTCGCCCGTCAGCTTTTCGATCTGTCGCGCGCCAGGAAAGACCAGAATGACGATCTGAGTACCATGATCCAGATAGAAATAAGCTTTGTCGAACATGTCGCGCCACGAATCACGCGGCGACTGCACCTCGACGACGAGATCGGGCAGATAGTCCGCCACGCCTTCCTGCGGGATTGGCTTATCCCCCAGCACGACCGACACATCGGGTAGACGGTCGTTGCTCGTATCGTGCGGAGGGCGATGGCGCGCTTCGACGGCGGCATTGCCGATCGGATGTTCGTCAAGATAGTTGTTGAACTTCTGAACAAAGCGCCCTGCGATGATGCCATGTTCGCGGGTGGGCATTTTTGCGACTATTGCTCCATAGACGAGTTCAAACAGGCGATCAGCATTTTCGGACTGCGCGAGAAATTGCTCGAATTGTTCGGTTGTGATGACGCGCTCGTAAGCGACCATCTCAGATGCCTCATGTTGAGAGATTAATGCCGATTATAGCGCACAGTCGGTCATGTGCGGGTAGATGCAGCGGTAGCGATTGCAGGTATGTCGTTGGATGACAGTGCCAACCAGTCCTCGCGCACGGCGCGGCGTTTGCATGATGCGTTTTATGCGGCGGCAAATGAGAGGGATTAAGAGTGTCGACTAAAATTTAGTAGGTTCAACTGCCCAGTAGCTCCAATTTCTTTATGGTGAAGTCACAGATTTGTTCAGCAGATTTTTCGTTCCCATCGAGATACATACGTGTCGGTGACATGCCTGGAACTTCACTATGATCAAGTCGGATAGGGAGAATATAGACCTTGTTGTCTTCCAATGCACGCGCTTGAGCAAATTCTAGCTCAAGCTGCGTCCACGGAGATTGAACATAACCCTTCGAGATAAACACCAAGCACACTTGTGCTTCTTTGCTGAAAACGCCAGCAAGATGTTTGACAAGGTTTTCACCCCATGCAGATATCTGCGCTTCTTCGGTGGTATAAGTAAATACCTTTTTTCCATTCCTTCGCAGGCATTCAGCAATTGGTTCCACAATAGCGGCGTCCTTACTCGAGTATGAAATGGCAATATCATGCTTGTACATAACTGGTCCCTGTAGATCCTGTTGTTTAAGTTCTAAGCTAGGTATTTGCGGATGCCCATTTTTATGATACTCGATCCAACTACAAATTAGTGAGGCTGAAACGAGTGCAAATAGTTTTTGCATTGGGGCTATATGCTTGAGTCTAATAATGTTTACAGTAACCATTAGCAGGGCGATGAAGTATTCTTGTTCATCATCTAATGTGTTGGCATTATTACGCACCTCACGAGCCGATTCATGTAGTCCAGCGATAACTTCATAAGCACGCTTCATCAAAACGGGCGTATCATGTGCATCCTCAGTGACTGATTCAATCTTCAGCAGCCACTTCTCAAGGCGTACAAACTGGGCAAGTGTAAGATCCTTACACAGACGGTATTTTATGTCGGTTTCAAGAATGACATGATCTCGCAGTATGTGGCTTTCACCTGTTCTATAAAAATCGATCAACCAAAGCTTGAAGAAGGACGCAACCGACGGCGAACCTTCCATTTTGACTCTACTGTCCGACATCATGTTTCTGCCGGTGAGGTCGCCGTGAGTTACGCAGCGAAACGCATTTTGGACACAGTTCTGCTCATTTTTTTGCAACCAAGTAAACGGGTTAATGAGTCTTTCCGCAAACATGCTGCAAGAAAAAGAAGGTGATTGGAGATCAAAGCTGAGAATGCCGGATGGAAAGTTCTGTTTTACTCTTTCCGGATCAGTCAATTCGATTAATATGCGATTTATTTTGCCCTTTTCCTGGAGTTCAAGCGACTCATAATAATCTTCAGGCAGTGACAACACGGTCGCACGCTTTTCACCATGAAGCATTCGGAACGTTCGCTTGAATAGCAAACTTAGTCCTTGGCTTATTGCAACGGCAGGTTTGGATGGATCTAGGAATAGGCGGTCAAACTCCTGTAGTCTTTCGCCTGCCTCATTTTCCGCGAAATTGTACAGAATAGCACCCAGATGATGACTCTCAGAAAAGGATGCCGCGGTAACAGCACCGCCAGCAAAACGTGGCTCAACCCATTTCTTATAATTCAAATATTCACGAGTCAGTTTGTCACGTCGTCCCATTTTGACTACATATTCGCGACCTACTCCTTGGTGCCCTTGTGGCAGCGCTCGAATAACGCCAGCACCTGTCAAACCCCCTGACATCTGGATAATGTGAACTTTGTCATAATCTATAAGTAAATGACTTAACAGGTCATAAGCCTCAAGTATCAGGCATTCTTGGCTTGCACCCTGTGTTGCGCCCTCCGGTGAAAATTTTGAGAGCACTCCATCTGATGCGAGCTTAGTGCCTTCCTCCTGAATTATGTGATCAACCACAGCAGGGATGACTTTTTTATCTGACTCGTAAAGGAATTCTAAAGTCAACTTCGGACAATGATAAAGACGATCTCCATCACGATCGTCATTTAACTCCTTAAAGGCACCAGCAAGTACCTGAGGTAACGTCACCATGTAGCCATCATGGCGAGTCTTACCGGCCTTTGCCAGTACGGTATGGACTTTCCAATGCATCAACGACTTTTCAAAGACTTCTTTATCGTCGTGATTTGTAAGAATGATTCGCGTAATCACCCTATTCAGGCTGCTTGCGCGGATTGCTTCCAACAATTTGGCACCTTGTGGCTCATCACTGTAGCGTTCCGATTTACTTAGGTACATGTCGATAATTACAACATGATAATGATTCGTCTGAAGCTCAAATGCAGCTTCCTTTAGATCTTGGGCATGTTTAACCTTGTAGCCTTCTTCCTCAAGAAGCCTAAGTGTTGGTTCGTAACAATCTTTTTCGTCCTCGACCAAGAGTATTCTTTTTTCTCGTTCAATCGACATGCTCATTGGCTGACCTTCTTTTGTCTTTTTCCGTTGAGACTGGCATTTTCAACCAGAGGTAACTCTAGGCAGAATGTGGAACCTTTGCGGGGGGCACTCTTGTGTACGTATAACCGTCCACCATGCCTTGCAGCAATGCTACGGGAAAACGACAAGCCTATTCCGTGCTTTTGCTTGTCTTCAACTTCACCCTCTGAGTAACCAAGTTTAAAAATCTCTTCACGCTTTGTGTGATGAATACCGATACCATTGTCTGACACATAAAGGTACACTCGATTATTTCTTGTCTTTGCTCGAATCCTGATCTGCCCCTCATGTCCACACTTAACGATGGCTCGACATGCATTCATAAGGAGATTGTTGATCACTAGTCTTATCCAGACTCTGTCCACATTGACTATGCTTTCCATACGCTGAGATTCTTTTACAATTTGAACCTGTTGCAAATGCTCGTCAACATCGCCTATACATGCATCGATAATTTCCGTCAATTTCGTTTCTTCTAAGCGGAGTTTGTGGGAGTTAATGAAATCCTTCAGACTTTCGTTCAGTTCTGAGATTTTGACATCAACCCTATCTAGACGCTCAATCTGTTTGGCATAACGCTGCTCAAATTGAAAGTCCTTTGTCATCTTTATCATTTCAGAGACAGCTGTCTGAATATTAGCTTTGATGGTTTTGGTTTCGTGAATTAATCCAGTAGAGAGATTTCCAACTTCTTCAAGCCACAGTTGTTCCTGTGAAAGTTGATATGCTCGTAGTTCCTTTGCTCTCTGCATTGCGATCGCTGCGTAGTCTGCGATAAGTTGCAGCAGGGCAATATGATCCCTTTTATTGAAAGCATTGGGCAAATCACTCTCGATGACAAGTGCTGCATTTTCGGAAACGCGCACACAGAGCTGAGAGTCGGTACTTTCGATAGCCTTGATATAGTCTTTTGGGGGAGCCTTCTGCAAATCGGTGGCAAGTAAAAATTCTTCGGAACTCTTAAGCAATCTTCCCACTAATCCTACTTTTCGGGATACATTCTGTATAAATGGTTCCCCTTTTTGGGCTGTTCCCTTAAGGGTAATTCTATAGAATTTTTCGAGAATCATGGGCGAAATAATTAGCATTTCTCGCTCCCGATCATATTCGACGAGCGCAAAGTTATGCGCAGCTCCCGCAAAAGCCTCCTTTACCTTGGTTAAGATCATGTCTATAACTTCATTTGGATCATGGATCTTGATCGCAAAAGCCAGTTCCTTGACCGTTTGGAGGTGACGTTTTTCGCGTTGCGCTCGCTGATGCTGGATTGCTCGATTAAACGCGGTTGTCGCACTTTCGCTATATAGACCTAGTAAATTTCGTTCAGCGTCATCAAATATATGGTTCCTAATGCGATAATTGAAAAACATAATACCGAAGTTTCTTCCCTGGTCTTCCCCAGACATCATCCTCAGGGGAAATGCTGCCGAAGTCCTGAAACCTTCTTCTCGGCAAAAGGTGTTATCAACCAGACGCGTATCTCCAAAAATAGGATCACTGTGCCCAAGTAGGTCAATAATGGCGTTATCATTATGCGGCGGAAATGAACTCATTGGAATTTCGTTGCGAACACCTGCCTGCGAATAACGAAATGGTTCATCTGCTTCCGCCTGATAGTAAACTGTGATCGAGTCAAGGAGTCGCAGACTTTTAGAGATTTCTCTAGAAAGAGTAGTTCCGATTTCGTCAAGGTCGTAGTTTTCAGCAAGACTGGTCGAAATCTCTCTTAAACTGACAAGAGCATGTGTCGTATCAACATCACGGATAAGAATTCCAAGTTCTCTCGCAGTTCGCTCAAGCTCGACAGTAAAAATCTCGCGCGGTATTGAAATATCAGGTGCTCTAGAAAGTACAAAACCAACACAATTCCCGCCTACGTGGATCGGCGCTACAAGATGTGCGGACGCTACGCCGAACAAACGTCGCTTATAGATGGTCTTGTCATGCTGCGACGATGCAAAATGATGTACAAGATCCTTGAATTCAACTATATGCGTTGGTTTAGTGACTAATGTTTCTTGAAGGTTTTCGCTTTCCAATACAAACTCTGCCCACTGCTCATATGGCTTACGTAGATAAATGCGAATGTCGCTAAAATTGTGGTTACGAGAACTAAGAATGCGCCGAATTTCCGTACTCAGATCGATGTGGCTTTGACGAGAACTTAGGCTGAAAATAAGGTTCTCAAATCGTTGGGCTTCACGCTGAAAAAACTTCGTCTCCATTCCGGAACGGATATTTGTAACGAGTTCTGCCAGATAGTCTGACCACTTTCGCAGCGTTATAAGTTGTTCGGTTTCAAATACTTGTTCGCTTGTCCAATTAAGAAAGAGGATACCTAGGGGATGTGCTTGTGTCCCGACGCGTAACCCGACAAATGCTTTGATTTTGTTGTCGCGCACAAACTTGTTCGACAATGGTCGTCCATTGCTTGAACCTTGCAATCGTGGATGAAGGGTAATGTTTTCTACGATGAGAACGCCTTCACGCATAATGTAGCCCCCAATTCCCTGTCCAGATTGCATATCTTTGAGTTGCTCTCGAAGATTTGGTGGGTCACAGTAAACGTTTTCAGTGATATACAAATTCTCCCGATCATCTGTAAGCAGATACAAAACAGTACAATAGATATCAGCCATAAGATGACGACTGATGTCCACAGCCTGTTGAAAAGGAGAAGGAATAGAGTCTGCTTGTAAGGTGCGCAGATTCTTCAGTGCTTGTTCTAGGTTATCGCTGGCTTCTGGAAGAACAGTAATTGTGACAGACACAGTCAAAGTAACCTCACGGCGATATATTGAGTCCAGAAGTGAAGTCGAATCAAGTCTGCTGCTGAGGTTATTATTTGGTTATTATGAAGTTATGTCAAGTAAATCGATGTTTGTGAGTGCATATCAAGATTGTAAGATACACTCATCCTCTATCCCTTTCTCATCCGTTTCTCTTTCCTGGAGAAGGGGAACCAGAAAAGTTCTCAAGCCTCTCACCTTGAAGGAGAAGGGTTGGGGTGAGAGTTTGCGGCAAAAACCCAAAACTTTGAAACACACCCAATGTTTGATGTATAGTCGGAAGGCGTTCCGACCACAAACGCCATCAAAATGAAAGTTTACACCACCACGCGCGCACCCAGCAGATGCTCCATGCCGAATGCCTGCGCGACCGCCTTGTAGAAGATGCGCCCCTGCCGCACATTCAGCCCCTTCGCCAGCCCCGGATCGAGCGCCATCGCCTCGTCAGCGCCCAGGTCTGCCAGCCTGAGGATGTAGCGCAGCGTGGCGTTCGCCAGCCCAAAGCTAGACGTGCGCGGCACCGCGCCGGGCATGTTCGCCACGCCGTAATGCAGCACGCCATCGACAAAGTAGGTCGGGTCGCTGTGCGTCGTCGGGCGCGTCGTCTCCACGCAGCCGCCCTGATCGACCGCCACATCGACGATCACGCTGGCGCGCGGCATCAGCGAGAGCATCTCGCGTGTGATCAGGCGTGGCGCGCGCGCGCCTGGCAGCAGCACGCCGCCGATGACCGCATCCGCCGTCTCGATGCACTCCGCGATGTTGCGCTCGTTCGAGTAGAGCGTGGCGAAGCGCCCGTGCAGCACTTCATCCAGGTAGCGCAGACGCTCCGTGTTGACATCCAGCATCGTCACCTGAGCACCCATCCCCAGCGCCACCTGTGCCGCGTTGGTGCCGACCGTGCCGCCGCCCAGGATGACGACACGCGCCGGCAGCACGCCGGGGATGCCGCCCATCAGGATGCCGCGCCCGCCTTCCGGCTTTTGCAGGTACTGCGCCACGATCTGCGTCGCCATCCGCCCGGCGACCTCGCTCATCGGCTGCAGGAGCGGCAGCCGCCCCTCTTTATCTTCGACCGTCTCGTAAGCGATGCCCATCACGCCGCTGTCGAGCAGGGCGCGCGTCAGCGATTCGCTCGCCGCCAGATGCAGATAGGTGAAGAGCAGCAGGTTTTCGTGCAGGTAGGGATACTCGCTCGGCTGCGGCTCTTTAACCTTGAGGATCATCTCTGCGCGCCGCCAGACCTCGTCGGCGCTGCGCACCTTCGCGCCCGCCAGCTCATACTCCGCATCGGTGAAGCCGCTGCCCGCGCCCGCCTCGGTTTCCACCCATACCTCGTGCTTGCGCTTGACCAGCTCACGCACGCCGCCGGGTGGCAGCGCCACGCGGTACTCGTTGTCCTTAATCTCTTTTGGGATGCCAATAAACATCGTTTCAACCCTCATTGGATGATATAAGCATCTATTTATTGTACACACTGTAGGAAAACGTCAAGAGATGTTCGTACAACATGTCGTAGGGGCAGACCCATGTGTCTGCCCGTTTCAGCGGGCGATGACATGGCATCGCCCCTACAACGCATGTCATTTCGCGGAAAAAAACACCGCCTGATGCGAGGGGGGGACGCATCAGGCGGCTTAGAGGGAAGGGCTGTTGGGAATGTCCCGTCGCCCACAAACCTGGGCTAACAATACGTCTCACCATACTTCCAGGTCTGTCCACTTTCAGCATACCGCAAGCGCATTGAGGCATGCATGATAGACGGATGAAAAGCCTGTGAGAGCACCACGCCCCACGCACTCTGCACTACGTTCCCGGCACGCCGATCGGCGCGATGGGCGTCAGGTCGAGCGGCGCAAGGTTCGTCCCGGGCAGCGGCACGGGCGTGGCGACCGCGCACAGGTCGGTCGATGTCCGCAGCTTGGCGGAAACGCCGCCGCTGGAGAGATAGTTGAGCGCGCTCTGATAGTAGCCGACGGCGGGGCAGTGTTCGTTGATCTGCACCTGCGCATCGCCGAGCGCGACATACTGGTTGAACAACTCCTGCTGCGCTTCCGCGAAGTAGCGCCCCTGCCCACCCTGGTTGTAAAGCCGCTCATAGGCGCGGATCGCCGTGAAAGGATCAAGCCCGATAGCACGGCGCGCATCCAGATAGAGTTGTGCCGCATTACGCTCGAACGCCAGCCCATCCGCCAGCGTCCCGATCTGCTCGGCGCGGTCGGTCAGCACGATTGCCTCTGCCAGGCGTCCCGGATTGCCGGGCGCGTAGCTGTTGTAGAGCTGTGCGGCATAGCTGTTGAGCGCCCGCAGGAGCAGATTACGCACCGTCGCCGTCTGGAAATCGGGATCAATGCCGCCGATGGCGTCGAGCAGGGCGATGGCGTCCGCCCACTGCCCGCTGTCCACCGCCGTCTCTGCTTGCGCCAGCAGCGCGCTGGTATCGAATGCCGATTCGGGCGGCAGGGTCGCTTGTGTTTCCGGCGTGGCAGCGGTCGGGGCGGCGGTCGTCGCGCTGGCTGCCAGTGTCGGCGTCAGGGTGGGCGTCGGCGTCGCGCGCAGTTCGTCGGCAAGCGCCGTCGCCGTCAGGCTGAAGGTCTGCACTTCCGGGATGCCCGGCGTCAGGGTCGCCAGGAATTGCAGGCGCGCACCCAGCAGCGCCATGTTGCGCGCCGCCACATCCTGCGGGATGCGGTTGATCTGGTCAGTGATGACGCTCGCCTGGGTCGCGGTCGCGTAGCCCGCCGCTTCACGCTGCCCAGTCGTGTATCCCGCCGCCGTCGCCAGCGCGACGATCAGCAGCCCCAGCAGCGCGAAGCCGCCCAGGATCAGCGCGGACATGCCGCAGCCGCCGCGCCGTCCTTCGTCCACCCCGCCATAGACGACACCCTGTGTCATCTCGACCGCCCGGTATGGTTCGCGCGCGCTTTCCTGCGTATCGCGCACGGCTGGCTGCGGGCGCGTATCTTCCATGTTTGGTTCGTAGGTCATCTGATCTCGCTCACTTGTGCGACCCCCAACCCGCAGCCCCATCTCATTAAGGGAGATGGGGAGCAAGACGATTTGTCAAAGCCCCTCGCCCTGAGGGAGAGGGGTTTGGGGTGAGGGTCAGCAAGGAATCTACTGCGCGGCATTATAGCATAGGCATCGCCTGCGCTCGGCTGTAGACTCGGCGGAAAGGTGGAAAGGCGTCGGAATGCCGCTGAGCGCGAACATGGTCAAGACAAAAGCGCAGGAACTGGGCTTCAACCTGGTCGGCATCACGCGCGCTGCCCCGTCGCCCTTCCTGGCGGCTTATGAGCGCTGGGTCGAGGCGGGGATGCACGGCGGCATGGGCTACCTGGCGCGCCCCGACCGCCTCGCGCGCCGCCGCGACCTGAACGTCATCCTGCCTGGGGTGCGCTCGCTGCTCGTCGTCGGCTACGATTACGCCGCTGCTGCGCCCCAAGACCTGCTCCAGGACCCGGCGCGCGGGCGCATCGCCAGCTACGCCTGGGGGGTGGATTATCACGACGTGATGCTGCCAAAACTGGAGACGCTGGCGGATTGGATCGACCATACCATCGACATCGCGGACGGGCGGACCACCCACCGCGCCTACGTCGATACAGGCGCGATCCTCGAACGCGGTCATGCCTACGCGGCGGGCATGGGCTTCGTCGGCAAGAACACCATGCTCATCCATCCCCGGCGCGGCTCCTACTTCTTCCTCGGCGAGCTGCTGCTGACGCACGAGTTCGACGCCTATGATGAGCCTGGGCGACCGACGATGTGCGGGCGCTGCACGCGCTGCCTGAACGCCTGCCCGACCGATGCCTTCCCACAGCCGCACGTCCTCGACGCGCGCCGCTGCATCTCCTACCTGACCATCGAGCACAAGAGCTGGATCGAGCGCGACCTGCGCCCGCGGATGGGCAACTGGGTCTTCGGCTGCGATGTCTGCCAGGAGGTCTGCCCGTTTCAGCGGTTCGCCGAGGGACGCAAAATCGCCAACGCGGACGAGGCATTCCTCGTCCCTACAGAATCGCCCGGCGTAGGGACGAGGCGCGCCTCGTCCGACCTTGCGCTGCCTAACATGTCCCCCGACGCCATCGCCCCACCGCTCCTTGATCTTCTCGCGCTCACGCCCACCCGCTTCGCCGCGTGCTTTGCCGGGACGCCGATTGCGCGCATCGGGCGCGACCGGTTGGTGCGTAATGCCTGCGTCGCGGCGGGCAACTGGGGCAGCGCCGAGGTTCTGCCCGCGTTGATCGCGCTGCTGGTAGATGAGTCGCCGCTGGTGCGCGGTCATGCGGCGTGGGCGCTGGGGCGCATCGGCGGGGCGGGCGCGCGGGATGCGCTGGAGACGGCGCTGCGCGATGAAGCAGACGGTGAGGTGCGGCAGGAAATCGGGCTGGCGTGGGCAGGCTAGCCCGTTTTCTCCGCCTTTCGACCGATGACTCTCGTGCGCCGCAGGCAGGATGGCGTGCGGTGATCCGAAAAGTAAGATACAACAGAAGGAGCTACGATTCTTGCCGCGGAAACCGCGCGCTTCTGCGCGGCTGCTGCCAGGATTATCGGTGGGGGAAACTATGAAACAGATCTTTCGTTTGCTGGCATCGTTCATTCTGCTTGCCGTCTTCCTCAGTCTCATCCCCAGTGTCATCCCCGTGCAGGCGCAGTGTACGCCGCGCGCGGACTGGGGCACCTACACCGTCGTGCGAGGCGATACCCTCAGCCGGATTGCCCGCGCCAATAACACGACCGTCGCCGCGCTCGTCCAGGGCAACTGTCTGGCGACGACCGCCATCCGCTGGGGGCAGGTGCTGCGCGTGCCGGGGGCAGCTTCTCCGACGCCCGCACCGCTCGTGCAGACGCCCGGCGGCACTTTTGGGGCGAACGCCAACTATCTCGCCTTCGAGAACGGCTTCATGATCTTCCGCCAGGATCAGGGACCGATCTACGTCTTCAGCAACACCAACAGCTCGGTGCGCAGCTATCCGCTCAGTCAGTGGGGCAACCTGCCGATCCCGTCCAGCCCACCGGATCAACCGCCGTCGGGGCGCTTCCGTCCCGGCTCCGGCTTCGGTCGCCTATGGCACAACGTGATCGACGTGCGGCTGGCGACCGGCTGGGCGACCCAGGAACGCGAGACGGGTTACAGCATCTTCTTCCAGACGCCCGCCTTCGGCAGTTTCTTCACGCTCACGCTGCCCGATGGGCGCATCGTGCGCGTCGATCCGGTCGCCGGGACGTGGAGCGCTCTCACCAGCACCGCGACGATGACCGCCACCGGGCAGCCGCTCCTCAGCACGGGCGCGACTTTCCGGACGTTCGAGCGCGGCTTCATGGTCTGGCGCGCGGACACGGGCGAAATCCGTGTGTACGTGGGCGATGGCGCGCGCGGGCAGCTCACGGTTTACGCAAACTCGGCATATGCCACGCTGCCCCTGGTCGGCGGCTTCACCGCGCCACCGGGATTGAGCGTGCCGACGAATGGCTTCGGGCGCATCTGGCGCAATGACCCAGGCGTGCGCACGGCGATTGGCTACGCGACGGGCGGCGAAGCGGGCTACACCATGTCGCTGATCGGCAGCGTGATCGATCCGGTCGGCTTCAGCCTGCCGGATGGGCGCGTGCTGTATCGCGGCGGCACGGGCAACGAATGGTTCTTCGGCGACAGCCCCGGCGTCCCGCCGACTCCGCCGCCGGTCACCACCGTGCCGCCCGTTACCCCCAGCGTAACGCCTACGCCCGCACCCAGCCTGACGCCCTCGCCGACGATGACCGCCAGTGGTAACGTACCTGGACCCACCACTGCCCTCTTCGGCGCGACGTACCAGCCGTTTGAAGGCGGCTTCATGCTCTGGCGCGCCGATACGGGCGACATCTGGGTCTACGTCGGCGCTGCGAGCGGCGAAATCGCCGTCATCCCCGCCTCGGTCTATGGCGGGCTGTCGATTGACCGCACCACGCCGCCGCCTGCCGGGCGCATCCGCCCGGACAACGGCTTCGGGCGCGTCTGGTCGAACTTCAACCAACTGCGCGCGCGGCTGGGCTGGGCGACCAGCAGCGAACAGGGCTACCTGATGGAAGTCGTGCGCGCGCCGAACCTCGATACCACGCGCTTCCGCCTGCCAGATGGTCGCTTCGTCACCCAGGGGACGGGCACGCAGTGGACGATTGAGGGCACCGTTCCGACCCCACCGCCGACGCCAACCCAGCCGAGTGTGATCCCGTTGGGGGTCTCGTATCAGGCGTTCGAGGGCGGCTTCATGCTCTGGCGCTCGGATAACGGGAACATCTGGGTCTACATCGACAGTCTGGGGCAGGTCTTCCTGTATGAGCCGCGTGGCTATGCGACGCTGCCGATTGACCGCACCACCCCGCCGCCGCTCGGTCGCGTCCGCCCGGATAACGGCTTCGGTCGTGTCTGGTCGAACTTCCCGGACATCCGTGCGCGGCTCGGTTGGGCGCTGGCACCGGAGTTCGGCTACGTCTCGACCTGGACATATCGCCCGGACTTCGCCGTGCAGAGCGTGACGCTGCCCGAAGGCGGTGCCATCCTGGAAAACACGGGTGGCAACAACGCGTGGCGTGTGACGGGCATGAGCTTCGCTCCGGTCAGCACCATTGAAGCGCTTACTCTCAGCCCAGCAGAACTGGATGCAACCGCGACCGCCGTGTTCCTCATGGACCCCACTAACCTTCTGCTGACACTCGCAGCAGAGCCTGCCGGGCCCGTACCGCCTATCGACGCCGTAAATGTCACGCCGGGCAGTCGCGATGGCAGCACTCCGGTTTTGTCGGAGAGGACAGACGCTGCGCTGTTCCAGTGCTTCGAGCGGGGTGCCGCCGTCATACTGGTCAACGAAGGCAGTATGATCGCTCTGATCAACAACCCGGCGCTGAGAAGTGTCATGCTGATGTCGTCGCAAGACTATCAGGGAGTGACTCTCAACACCGAGGTGCCGCCCGCGCCCTTTGTGGCGACAGCTCCAGAACTGCTGCCCCCATGGAGCAGCTCGAATGTGGGCGGACCGGGTGGACTCTTGGGCTGGGCGACGACCGATCCCATCCCCTATACCACGACCATCGTGCGAACGAGCGAGAGCGATACACGCTTTTCGCTGCCGGGAGGTTCACAGGTTGACGTGCTGTCAGGGACGCAGTGGCGCTTGGCTTCGGGGGACCCGGCGGCACCCGTCCCGCCCTGCTTGAGCTGAAGTAAGGGCGGATCATAGGTCGATGTGGGCTTGGCACGCCAATCCCCCTGAACCCCATCCCGACCGCCCACCGCCGCAGGTTTTCGGACGCGCAACGATGCGTCCGAAAACCTACGGTCACCTACGTCAGATGTCCAGCCACGGCTTGAGGATGATTTTGCCAGTCGTCGCCCGCGCTTCGATCATGCGGTGGGCATCGGCGGCGCACGAAAGCGGCAGCACAGTGGTCACGGGCACCTTGACCGCACCCGACGCCACATAACCAATGAAATCGCCCATCGCTTTTCCGGCTGCCTCCGGTCGCATCCCGAACCATAGACCAAGATTGAAAACGTGGATCGACTGATTGAGTGACGGGTCGTAAAAGAATTGCAGGATCGAAGCGGGGTCAAAGTCCAGGGGTTGGCGGCTCGCCATGCCGTAGACGACCACGCGCCCGAACGGTGCCAGCGCGCGGAGTGACTGTGCAAAGAGCGCTCCGCCATTCATCTCCAGCATGACATCCACCCCACGCCCCGCGGTGAGCGCCCGCACCTCGTCCACCCAGGCGGGCGTCGAATAATCGACGGCGGCATCGGCGCCGAGCGCGCTGGCACTCTCGAATTTCCCGCGTGACCCTGTCGCCGCGATCACCTTGCCCGCGCCCAGCAGCTTCGCCAACTGCACCGCGTAGCTGCCAACGCCCCCTGCCGCACCTGGGATCAGGACGGTTTCGCCCGGCTGAATCCCCGCGCTTTCGCGCAGGAGCAGCAAGGCGGTCGTCCCGGCGACGGGCAGCGCCGCTGCCTCGTCCATCGTCACACCCGGCAGGATGGGGATGACTTGCACAGCCGGAGTGGCGACATACTGCGCGTAGCCGTTGTGACCATTGCCCGCAAGACCAAAGACCGGCGTCCCAACGGCGGGTCCCTGCACCCCATCGCCGAGCGCAGCGACAGTGCCCGCGACCTCGCTCCCCGGCACAAACGGCAGCGGCGTTGGGAAAGGATAGACGGCGTTGCTTCGGCGCAGGATGTCCGAATAGTTCACGGAGGCGGACTCGACGCGGATCACGATTTCGCCCGGCGCGGGCTGTGGCATAGCGAGTGTTTCGTATTGCAGTACATCTGGACTGCCGAACTGATGGATTTGTATGGCTTTCACGTCAATGACCTTCAAAGTGAGTAGAAACCTGTCTCGACGAATGATCAGTGCGCGCTGACAACTTCAATATTACAATCATTTACTTCAAAAAAACAAGTGACAATAATCAAATAAGAACTAGCTACAATCAGATCGTTTTATCCTCTATACTCATCTGTATGACGAACAAAACCTACAACCAATACTGCGCCATCGCGCACGCCCTCGACATCGTTGGTGACCGCTGGACGCTGCTGCTGGTGCGAAATCTGCTGGCGGGACCGAAGCGCTTCAGCGATCTGGTGAAGGGTCTGCCCGGCATCAGCACCAACATGCTCACCGACCGCCTGAAGCTGCTGGAAGCGCATGAACTCATCGCCACTCGCTACCTGCCACCGCCGGCTGCTTCGACGGTCTACGAGCTGACACAGGAGGGCTATGGGTTGGTTCCCGCGCTGTCTGCGCTGGCACAGTGGGGTGCTCGCAGTCTCGGCGCGCCGCGAGCAGATCAGGCGATCGTGACGGAGAGCGTCGTATTCATGCTGCTGGGCATGTTCCTGGGCAAAGAGGCAACACTGCCGCCGCTCACCTGCAATATTCGGGTGAAGGATTCACGATACGAGCAAGTATTCGGGGTACGCCTGTCCCCTTCTGGCGTGCAGATCGATGAGCAGCCGCTGGCGGATGCAGCGCTGCGTATGGAAGTCGCCCTGGAGGCGCTGTTGGTGCTGAGCAGCAAGCAGGTTTCGATCCAGGCGATGATCGACGGCGGCAGCCTTAAGCTGGAAGGCGATCAGCAGACGATTGCCGAGCTGCTGGACAAGTGGACATAGATCCCGCATCCCCGCAGCCTCTTCCGCTCGCATGTCATGCAGAACTTGCCGTGTCTCCTATCCGACATCCACGAGAATCAAAAGGGGCAGGAAATTCCTGCCCCCATGCGGGTGAAGACACCGGTGCGCGCCACCATGCCGGGCGCACACACGGGTACGCCGCTACTTGACGGTGACGACCGCGCCTTCGGCTTCCAGGGCTGCCTTCGCTTCGTTCGCCTTGTCCTTGCTGACGGCTTCCAGGACGAGCGCGTTGGCGGTCTCGACCAGGTCCTTCGCCTCTTTCAGACCCAGGTTGGTGACCTGGCGGACTGCCTTGATGACGTTGATCTTCTTGGGACCGACGTCGCTGATGATGACGTTGAACTCGGTCTGTTCTTCTTCTGGCTCCGCAGGAGCCGCCGCCGCCGCGCCCGCTGCGCCTGCTGCGCCTGCCGCCATCATCATCATGCCGCCGCCGGACGCCGCAGTGACGCCCCACTTCTCTTCGAGCATCTTCTTGAGTTCCGAGGCTTCGAGGATGGTGAGCGCGCTGAGTTGTTCAACGATGCTGTTCAAGTCTGCCATTGTGTTGTCTACCTTTCACAGTTCACAGTTCGTGTAATCGAGCGTTGGGAGAGAAGCGGATTAGCGAATTAGCGAATTAGCAGATTAGCTTTTTAGCTAGATAGCTAGATCGCTTCACATGCGAGACTTCGCAGACGAGCCAAAAAGCTATCAGGCTAATCTGCTATCAAGCGAATTCGCTAATTTGCTATCAAGCGAATTCGCTCCCTCATGCGGCTGCGTCCTTGTTGCGGTCGTCCTCATACGCTTGCAGCACATTGACGAGCTGCGAAGTCGCTGCCTGGAGCAGACCGGCAAGCTGTGCCGCCGGAGCGACGATGATGCCCGCGAGTTGGGCGCGAATTTCGTCCATTGTCGGCAGCGTCGAGACGGTTTCCAGATCGCCCGATCCAAAGACTGCTGTGCCGAGCACGCCGCCCTTGAACGAGAAGTTATCCGGGAAATCCTTGACGTACTGCGACACCACTTTAGCGACCTTGGGCAGGTTGCCGTTGCCGAAGACCACGCCGGTTGGACCGAGCAGCAGATCATCGGGGACGGGCCAGCCGGTTTCGCGCAGGGCGATGGCGAAGAGGGTGTTCTTCGTCACCACATAACTGCCGCCCGCGCCGTCGCGCAGCCGCTTACGCAGCTCGCCCACCTGGGCGACGCTCATCTTGCGGTATTCCGCGACGATGAAACCGTCCGTCCGGGAGAGACGTTCGCTGTAGGAAGCGACGAGTTCTTCTTTGCGCTCACGTGAGATTGCCAAGCGCGCGACCTCCTTAAAACAAAACGACCCCCGCAGTGACGTGCGAGGGTCGCGCATGATCAAATCATGTGCTGATGGGACGCCTCTCACCTCGGCAGGGCTTACCCTCGCAAGGAGTGCCTGCTGTCTGCGGCTGAGAAAGTTCTCAGTGGATAGGAGGCAGTATAGCAGAGGCGGCAGGGCGTGGGAAGGGCTGCTTAGGCGACCTCCACATCCACGTACCCGGCGGCAGTATGCCCGATCAGGCGCTCGCTGCCGTCGATGCGCGCCGTGATGGGTCCGTCGAACGGGTCGCGGGCGATGACCACGACCTGCGCGCCCAGCGCGAAGCCGCGATCCAGGATGTGTTGGAGCATTTCGGCGCTCGTCGCCCGCAGCCGCGAGACGGTCGCTGCCTGCCCGGTCGGCAGGTCGGTCAGCGGCAGCAGGTGACGCTCCGCCATCGTGCCGTCGGCGGCGGGGATGATGTCGCCATGCGGGTCAAACTGCGGGTCGTCCAGCCGCCGCGCCAGCGCTTCGATGAAGCGTTCGGACACCGCGTGTTCCAGGCTCTCCGCTTCCTGATGGACTTCCGCCAGCGGGTAGCCCAGCTCGCGCACCAGGTAGAGTTCAAGCAGCCGGTGGCGGCGAATGACTCGCAGGGCGATCTCCTGCCCGGCGTGCGTCAGCATCACCCCCTTGTACTTCTGATAATCGACCAGCCCGCCCGACATCAGCCGCTGCGCCATGTCGGTGACGGTCGGTTGCGTGCGCTGGAGCGTGTCAGCGAGGTCGTTGGTCGAGACGCGCGCGTCGCTCCCCTGAAGGGAGAAGACCGCCTTCAGGAAGTCCTCGACCGCGCGCGTCAGTTCTACTGTTTGCGGTTCATTCGTCACGAGTTGGCTCTGCCTCGCGTGCTCGCAGGTGATAGAGGGCATTTTAGCACAAGGTGCGGGTGTGGTGATTTGTCCTTTCCCACGCCATGCGGTAAGGTAGGGTTCGCACAGTGGGGGAGAACTATGGCGGACCTCAAACAACGGATCGACGAACTGCGGCAGGCGCTCAACAGGCTGGCGGATGATGACGCGGAGGGCGCGGCGAAGCTGGAAAAGACGGCGCGCGCGCTGCTGACCGACGCCAAGAACACGCCGCAGGAGTCCGCCGCCCAGACGCTGTTTGCCGATCTGGCGCGCCGGGGCAGCCCGCTTTCGCCCAATGCCGCCACCATTCGCGGTCTCGTCCGCCGCGCCCGCATCCGCATCGAAATCGCGGGCGACGACGAGGACATCGACGAGGCAATCGATATCCTCGCCGAAGCACTCCAGCTCAATCCGGCGGATGAGGACGTGATCGTGCTCCTGCAGGAGGCGGCGGGACGCAGCGCTCAGGCGAACCAACGCGTGCTCGATCTCTTCAAGCGTTACAACGTCCAGCGCTCCTCCACCGCGCCGCCACCGCCCAGCGATGACGCGGGCGACGAAGGCGATGCACCACCCCCAGCGCGCGGGCGCAAACGCGGCGAAAAGAGCTACCCCACCTCCTCCGGCTACCCCGCGCCGGAACGCGACCTGATGAATGACACCGGGTCGCGCCGTCCCCCGACCGGACCCATCTTCTCGACCGAGATTGACGATGCCATCTCCGAGCTGACCCAGGCGTACTACGCGGGCGATTACCAGCAGGTGATCGAGCTGGCGAACAAGATCCTCTCGGCACAGCCCGGCAACGCGACCGCGCTGGAATATCGCCAGAAAGCGGAAGACAACCTGATACGCGGCGTCGTGCCGGATTTCCGCATCCCGTTCGACGCGCGCGTCGCCTACAACCGCGCCAATTCGCTGGTGCGCGCGGGCAATTATGACGAAGCGGAGCGCCTGTACCGTGAAGCGCGCGACCTCGCCGAACGCTCCGGCATCCTCTCGTGGAAGGATGCGGAACAGGCGCTGCTCGACATCCAGGATCTGGCGCTGGCGCGCGAACTGCTGCTGGAAGGCGACCGCCTGATGACCAACGACAACTGGTCGGAAGCGGTGCGCAAATACGAGGGCGCGCTGCGCGTCGTCCCGAATGACCCGTCCGCTGAGGAGCGGCTGGAGAAAGCGCGCCGCATTCAGAGCGATGTCGATCAGGCGGCGGTACAGTTGACGATGCTCGGCGGCACGCTGCCAGATCAGGTCGGGCAGATCAACAATGTGCTCAATATCCTGACGCGCGTGCGCCAGCTTCTCCCCAACAGCAGCCGCCTGAACAGCCTGGCGCACGACGCGCAGACCAAGCTTGGCTCGCTCAAGGCGCAGATCGCCGATCAGGCGCAGGCGGCGGTGGCGCGCGCCAACAACGCAGGCTCGCTCGAAGAGCGCATCGCGCTGACCAACGAGGCGCTGCAAATGCTCGAACTCGGCGTGCGTCTCGATCCAACCGATACCACGCTGGCGGATTCGCTCTCGAAGGCGCGCGTCGGCGCGAGCGAGATGAGCCGCGCCCGCCAGGTGATCGAACGCGCGGCGGCGCTGATCGCCCAGAACTTCGACAACGAACTGACGCAGGCGCGCACCATGCTGACCGGCTTGCGCGAATACGCCCAGGACAACCGCTATCGCGCGGTCGTCGGCGAGCTTTCCACCCGCTATTCCGAACGCGCGCAGGCGGCGCTGGAAGATGGCGACGCCAACGAAGCCGAGATGTGGCTGACCGCCCTCCAGGAGGAGCCGTTCAACGTCCTCGGTCGCCGTGCCGAAATTCAGCGGCTGGAGAGCGGCGTCCAGTCGATGCGGCGCAGTGGGCAGCTTCGTACGGCGCTGATCGGCGGGGCGGGCATCATCCTGATCGGCTTACTCATGCTTTTCACGCGCGACCTGTGGGGACCCGTCATCAACCCGCCACCCACCCCAACGCCGAGCGTGACGCCCACGCCGACGCCAACCTTCACACCCAGCATCACATCCACCGCGACCGCAACTTCGACCTGGACGGTCACGCCATCCCTGACGCCGACCGCGACCTGGACGGTCACGCCGTCGCTGACGGTCACACCCAGCTACACGCCGACCGAGACGCTGACGCCGACGCATACGGCAACGCCGTCGCCGACCCTGACGCCGAGCCAGACCGCCACCGCGACACTCAGCCCAACGCCGACCGACACGCCCATCGCCAGCCCGACGCCCGCCCCGCTCTGCCGTGTGATCGCCTCCGGGCAGGATGGCGCGAACATCCGCTCGCGGGCGACGGTCAATTCCGACCGCGTCGGCTTCCTGCGCCAGGGCATCGCGGTCGATGTGCTGGAGCAGACGCGCGAGGTGCAGACGGGCGTCGTCTGGTTCCGCATCACCTTCTCGATTGATGGCGCGACCATCACGGGCTGGATACGGTCGGATACGGTCATCCAGCTCACCGGCTGCCCGCAACTGCCATAGGGCGACGCTTGCGTCGGCTGTGCGAGGTGCGTAGTGCGTAGTGCGTAGTGCGTAGTGCGAAAAAACAAAGATTGTTCGCACCACGCACCGCGCACTACGCACAGTCACTGGAAGAACATTGTCATTATGGAGTGATGTTACGATGAAACTTGCCATGTGCGGTTTGGGGAAGATGGGTGCGAACATGACGCGCCGCCTGCTCAAGGGCGGGCACCAGGTCGTCGTCTATGACCGCGCCCCGGAACCGGGGCAGACGCTGGCGGCGCTCGGCGCGCAGCCTGCCACGACGCTGGAAGGCGTGGTCGCCGCGCTCCCGGCACCGCGCGTCGTCTGGCTGATGGTGCCCTCCGGCGAACCTACCGAGGCGTTGATCCGCGCGCTTATGCCGCTTCTCAGCGCGGGCGACACGATCATCGACGGGGGCAACAGCAACTACAAGGATACCCAGCGCCGCGCGGCGATGCTCAAGGAGCACGGCATCTCGATGGTCGATGTCGGCACGAGCGGCGGCATCTGGGGGCTGACCGAGGGCTACAGCATGATGATCGGCGGCGACGCCGAGGTCGTGAAAACGCTCACGCCGATCTTCGAGACGCTCGCGCCCGCGCCGGACAAGGGCTGGGGGCATGTCGGGACGAACGGCAGCGGGCACTTCGTCAAGATGGTGCACAACGGCATCGAGTACGGCATGATGCAGGCATATGCCGAAGGCTTCGACGTGATGAAGTCGAAGGCGGAATTCGCGCTGGACGTGACGCAGATCGCCGAAATCTGGCAGCATGGCAGCGTGGTGCGCTCGTGGCTGCTCGACCTGATCGCGGGCGGGCTGGTCGCCGACCCCGACCTGAGCCAGCTTGCGCCCTACGTGCCGGACAGCGGCGAGGGGCGCTGGACGGTCGCCGAGGCAATCGACCTGGATGTGCCCGCGCCCGTCATCACGCTCTCGCTGCTCATGCGCCTCGCCAGCCGCCAGGAGAACAGCTACGCGGCGCGGCTGCTCTCGCTGATGCGCAACCAGTTCGGCGGACACGCGGCGAAGCAGGCGGAATGAACTTTCGAGGTTTGGGCAGTTGGTCGTAAGTACTAAATTCCTAACGCCTATTCCCCGGCTGGCAGCAATCGCGTATAGTTAGGTTGCTGTCGGTCAAACAGGCGTAACGACCATGAACCAGATTTGCTCTCGCGCACTGCGTGTATTCTGCTTCGTCACGCTGCTGGTCAGTTTCAGCGCACTGCGCGTCGCAGGAGCGCAGCCGACGCAGCCGGAGATCACCATTCGCGGCAACAGCCTGGAGATCGTCAACGGCGATACCACGCCCAGCACAGACGATTTCACGCAGTTTGGAGACGCGCTGGTTGGCACACCCATCCGCCGCACATTCACGATTGTCAATGACGGCGATGCCAATCTCACGCTGGGCGATTTCACCGTCCCGCAGGGCTTCTCGGTCACCGACAGCTTCAGTTCACCCGTCGCGCCCCAGGCGAACACCACCTTCGAGATCACCTGTAATGCCACCAGCGCGGGGGTGTACCAGGGCACATTAAGTCTGCTCAACAACGACGCCGACGAAGACCCGTACAGTTTCGCCCTCGCCTGCACTGTCACCGAGCCACCGGCAGGGGTGATGAGCGTCAGCCCTGACACGCAGACGGCAAATGTGGGCGAAGTCTTTTTTGTGAATATCATCGTGAACCCGGATGGCGAGGCGATCAACAGCGCTGAAGTCCATCTCGATTTCGACCCGATGGTGATGGAAGTCCAGGATGTCGTCGGCGATGGTAGCCCCCTTTCACAGATCGTGGCACCCACCATTGATAACGATCTGGGGCAGATCTCATATTACGCGGGGACGCTGTCCTCGGTCTCGACGCCGTTCTTCCTGGTGACGGTCGAGTTCCTGGCGCTGGCACCCGTGACCGACAGCCCGGTGACCATCGTGCGCGATGGACTGCTGCGTCAGAGCAAGATTCTGCTGGCGGGCGGCACCGCCGAGGACATCCTGACCACCGTCAATGATGGCAGCGTGACGATCCTCGACATCACGCCGACTCCGACCGAGACGCCCGACCCGAACGCGACACCGACCAATACACCCGTCCCGCCGACGCCGACCTTCACGCCTGACCCGAACGCGACGGCAACGCCGACGGAGACGCCCGTCCCACCGACACTGACCTTCACGCCCGACCCGAACGCGACGGCAACGCCGACGGAGACGCCCGTCCCACCGACACTGACCTTCACGCCTGACCCGAACGTGACGGCGACACCGACCAATACGCCTGTCCCGCCGACGCTGACCTTCACGCCCGACCCGAACGTGACGGCAACGCCAACCAATACGCCCGTCCCGCCGACGCTGACCATCACTCCTGACCCGAACGTGACGGCAACGCCGACCGAGACGCCTGTCCCGCCGACGCTGACCTTCACGCCTGACCCGAACGTGACGCCGACGCCGACCGAGACGCCTGTCCCGCCGACGCTGACCTTCACGCCCGACCCGAACACGACGGCAACGCCAACCGAGACGCCTGTCCCGCCGACGCTGACCTTCACGCCTGACCCGAACGTGACGGCAACGCCGACCAATACGCCCGTCCCACCGACGCTGACCTTCACGCCCGACCCGAACACGACGGCGACGCCGACCAATACGCCTGTCCCGCCGACGCTGACCTTCACGCCTGACCCGAACACGACAGCAACGCCGACCGAGACGCCTGTGCCGCCGACGCTGACCTTCACGCCCGACCCGAACGTGACGGCGACGCCGACCAATACGCCTGTCCCGCCCACGCTGACCTTCACGCCCGTCGCGAACGCCACGGCAACCACCACCTCTGTCGCGCCGACGGCGACGAATACCGCGATCCCAGGCACTGCGACTGCCACGACCACGCCCCCCGCGCCGACCACCACGCCTTCTGGCGCGCTCACACTCAACCCGACCTCGCTGCCAGATGCGATCTTCGGCGCTGCCTACAACATGCAGATCGTCGCCAACGGCGGGACGGGTCCCTACACCTACACGCTCATCACCGGCAGTCTGCCCGGCGGCTTGGTGCTGACGACGGGCGGACAGATCACCGGCGTGGCGAATACCTTCGGCAGCTTCAGTTTCACCGTCCAGGCGGTGGACAGTTCATCGCCGCAGCGGACGGGCACACGCGGTTACAGCATCACGGTGCCGGGCAGCCTGACGCCGACCGCGACGCCGACGATCAATCCCGCGCTGCTGACGCCGACCGCGACGCTGATGCCCGGTCAGATCCCGCCCGGCGCGACGCTGACGCCGGTCGGTCCGCAGGGCATCGTCATCAGCACGATCCGCGCATCGGCGGTGCGCTCCGGTCCCTACCTGGGCGCGAGCCTGATCACCATCGTGCGTCGCGGCGCGACCGTCACCCTGAGCGCGCGCAGCAATGCCGAAGGCGCGGTGACGTGGTACTACACGACCTTCTCGAATGGGCAGGCGGGCTGGATTTCCGGACGCAACCTGGAACTCAGCTTCGACCCCAACACGCTGCCGGTGCAGGGGTCGATATTTGACCAGATCGATAACGCGCCGACTCTCGGCATCGTCGGGACGGTCAACGCCTCGGTGCTCAACATGCGTGTGCGACCAAGTGAACGGACAGCGCGCATCGTCCAGCTCCGCTTCGGGGACGAGGTGCAGGTGATCGGGCGAACGATCATCGACCGGCGCGGCTGGTCGTTCTGGTACCACATCCGCCTGGGCGACGGGACGGTCGGCTGGGTCGCGGCGCGCTACCTGACCATCCCCGGCAGTATCCGAAATCTGCCGGTGCGATGATGCGCATTTCCTGCCATACCTGGGCATTCACCGACCTGACGCTGTCGGAGGCACTCGGCACGATCGCGCGCATGGGCTTCCGGCATGTCGATATTGGCAGCGGCGCGCACGTCAACGCCTCGCGTACCGCCGCCAACGCGCGCCGTGCCGCCGCCGATATCGCCGAAGACCTGGCGCTCTATAAGCTCCAGGTCGCCGATTTGTACCTGATGCTGCCGCGCATCTCATCGCCGGAAGAGGACAAGCGCCAGAAAGAGATCGAACTCTTCAAGGCGCTGCTGCCCTTTGCGGCGGCGCTGCCTGCGGCGGGCATCACGCTCTCGCCGGGGTTGGCGCAGCCCGCCGAAGATGCCGAAGCGCATGACCGCGCCGTCGCCGCGCTGCGCGAGATGATGAGCGCTGCCCGCGAGCTTGGCATCCCCCTCAGCATCGAGCCGCATCTCGATTCGCTGGCGGCGACCCCGGCGGAGGCACTCAAACTGCTCGACGCTGTGCCGGGCTTACAGCTCACGCTCGATTGGGCGCACATGGTCTGCCAGGATGTCTTCCACGAGGAGATCGTCAAGCTGATCCCGCGCGCACGCCACATTCAAATCCGTCAGGCGGCGCGCAAGCAGTTGCAGACGCCGTTCGAGCGCGGGCGTATCGACATCCCGCGAGCCATGGCGGACGTGGAAGCGGCGGGTTACGACGGGGCAGTTTGCATCGAACTGATGACAACTGTCGGCTGGCATGGCATGATGAAGGTCGATCCGCTGCGCGAAAGCCTGAAGCTCCGCGCCGCGATGAAACAGCAGCCTGCATGACCTCGGAGTCGCATTCTTCATGCCCAAAATCAGTCCGCTCGTGTTCGTCGTCGCCATCCTGATCGTCATCATCGCAATCGTCGTCGCAACGCTCTTTTTCACCCCTGCTGATACCAATCCCGCCTTCGCGGCTGCACTCGATTTTGTCGATGCCGCCGCGCGTGGCGACGATGCCCGCGCCGAGCAGCACCTGAGTGCCGACCTGAGCGCCTGGGTCGCCGCCAACTGCCCGCAAGGCAGCGTGTCGGCGTGCGTGTCGGCGTACATCCCGCCGGAATGGGGCGCCTATCAAAGCATGGTCTTCCGCCGTTCGTCCCCCGATGGCGACGGCTACAATGTCGATCTGATCGGGACGTGGGAGCTGGAACGCGGTTTCAGCGGCGTGTGCGTCTACACGAACATGCAGCAGGAGGATGGCGTGTGGAAGGTCATACGTTGGGCGGGCTTCGTCTGGTGCGGCGACCCGAACTGGGCGGAATTCGGCGGAAACCCGAATACGCCGAACCGCGCGCCGTGAAGCGCAATGCGCGGGCGCGGCGTGCCTTGTCCGCTCTGGCGGCATTTGCAATCGTGTGTCTCGCCGCCTGCGTGCCCGCACAGGTGACGCCGCCCGTCCCGCCGCCTGCCACGCCGTTCGTCATCGCCGATGGACGCTTCACGAGCGGCGACCTCAGCCTGCGCATCCCCGACGGCTGGCGCGTGGTCACAGGGGAGGCGGGCGCGCCGCTCCAGCTCACGCTGGTCGCGCCCGACGAATGCGGCGTGATCGTCGTCTCCGCCACGCCCCTGGAAGCACCCGTGCGCTCGCCCACCTGCGCGGACGCGCCGCTGAGGGAGGAGCTTCGGACGGTTGAGATGGGCAGCGTGCGTTACAGCGTGTCCCTCAGCGCGCCAGAGGCGGATTGGGAAGCATTCACGCGCGCGGCGGAGCGGGTGACCGAATCGATGGAGGCAGGGTAGAGGCGCGTCAGCCTAGCCCCAGCGCCTCCACCGTGCGCATGAGCTGCTTCGGGCGCAGCATCCCCTCCGGCTGCATCAGCCAGCGCGCGCGGATGCGCAGCTCGGCGTCGATCAGCACCGCGCCGGGCTGTGCCATGTTGTACTGCGCATGAAGGACGCCATCGGCATCCGCCAGCAGCGGAAAGCGCGGCGGCAGCGGGCTGGCGGTGATGAAGCCATGCAGGGTATGCGGCGCATTGCCCACCAGGGCGGCGGTCTCCACGTCCAGGCGGCGCAGTGCCTCAGCCTCGCGGGTCATCCAGCGCAGCAGATGGACGCTCGACTGCATCCAGATATCGCCGACGAAGCCGAGCAGCAACCCTCGCTTGCCCACCAGTGAGCGCAGCGCGTAAGCAATCTCCAAATGATCCTGGGCGATAAATTCAACAGCGCGTTCAAGCGCCGCCATGTTGATTGGAACGATGGGGTGTTTCAAGATTTCACGACACGATTTCTTTGTTGATGAGGCACGATCAATTTATTTGAATTCTAGTCCACTGCTAACAACGATGGGTTAACGCTGTGCTAAGGCTCTGTAAAGGTTTGAAACGAGTTTGAAGCCATGACCCTGCTACGTTAGCCCTCCTTTTGCGTTCTCTGCGGCTTTGGGGTTCAATTCGCTTTCTACACCCTGGGGGGGGATAACTTATGAACCGCATTCTGCTCATCCTGCTGATCGCCGCGCCTGCCGCCGTCATCGCCCGCATCGCGGGTTGGGACCCGATCCTCGTCTTCGTCCTGTCCGCCGTCGGCTTGATCCCGCTGGCGAGTCTGATCGGCGAAGCGACCGAGGAGCTGGCGGTCTACACGGGTCCGCGCGTGGGCGGGCTGCTCAATGCCACGCTTGGCAACGCCGCCGAACTCATCATCACCATCTTCGCCATCAACGCCGGGCTGCTCGAACTCGTCAAGGCGTCGATCATCGGCAGCATCATCGGCAATCTGCTGCTCGTACTCGGCTTGGCGCTGCTGGCGGGCGGTCTGCGCAACGGTACGCAGTTTTTCGACCGCCGCAACGCAGGACTGAATGCCACGCTGCTCGTGCTGGCGGTCGTCGCGCTCGCCATCCCGTCGCTCTTTGACGTGGCGGTCGCCGAAGTACCGTCGTCCGAGCTGCTCTTCAGCGAAGGCGTCGCCATCATCCTGATCATCCTCTACGGGCTGGTGCTGCTCTACGGCTTCACCGCCAAAGAGAGCGATAAGACGGTGACGCGCGAAGCCGCCGCCGAACACGAACACACCGCGCGCTGGTCGCTGCCGTTCGCCATCGGCATCCTGATCGCCGCGACGGTCGGTACTGCGGTGGTGAGCGAGACGCTGGTCGGCGCGGTCGAGCCGGTCACGATCGCATTGGGGCTGACCGAGTTCTTCCTCGGTATCATCATCATCCCGCTGGTTGGCAACGTCGCCGAACATCTCGCCGCCGTCACCGTCGCCATCAAGAACAAGATGGAACTCAGCCTGGCGATCTCGCTCGGCTCCAGCTTGCAGATCGCGCTGTTCGTCGCGCCGGTGCTGGTCTTCATCAGCCTGCTGTTCGGCGAGCGACTGCTGCTGGTCTTCAACGAGTTCGAGCTGATCGCGCTGCTGGGCGCGGCGGTGATCGCGGCGTTCATCGCGCAGGATGGCGAAAGCAACTGGTTAGAGGGCGCGATGCTGCTGGCGGTCTACCTGATCATCGGCTTGGCGTTCTTCTTCCTGCCTGCGGGGGCGTGAGGAAGAGATGGTCAGAAAGAGTCTTCAACACGAAGGCACGGAGGAGACGAAGCTACACGGAGGGTTATGATGACGCCTATCACGCCTCTCCCTCAGCGCAAATCACCGCGACTGCGTGATTACAACTATGCGCAGTCAGGTGCGTATTTCGTCACAATCTGCACACAGAGGCGGGAATGGCTGTTCGGTGAGGTTGAGGATGGCGATATGCATTTGTCAGCACTGGGTGAAATCGCCGATCGCCTGTGGTACAAGCTGCCCGATCATCACTCCAACGTCGAATTAGATGCGTTCGTCGTGATGCCGAATCATGTGCACGGTATTGTTGTGATCCACGACCGCGTGGATACGGTAGGTGACGCGGCGGCGGACGACGCCTGCGTCGTCCCTACAAATGGCGATGGGTTGTCCGTAGGGACGATGCCTACGTCGTCCGCCATAACAAATCCCACGATCATCCCGCTCAATCAACGTGTCTCGTCCGCCAACGCGCCACCCAACTATCCGACTCAGCAACGTGCGAATGGTCCCACGCCAAACTCTCTCGGCGCGATCATTGGCTCCTATAAATCGTCGGTCACGAAGGCTATCAACATGGCGATGGGTTTAACCGCGCCCGTTATATGGCAGCCGCGCTATCACGATCACATCATTCGCAACACACATGAACTTGCCCGGATTCGTAACTACGTCGCAAACAACCCCGCCCGTTGGGAAGCGGACACGTTCTTCGCACCGCGACCATCGAGCAATCCGTGACGTGTGAGATGCGATGTTTCGGACGAGGCACGCCGCACGGACGACGCAGGCGTCGTCCCTACAAATGGCGGTGGGTTGCCCGTAGGGACGACGCCTGCGTCGTCCGCCACAACCGCCCATCCTTGCACAATGCCGCCATCCCCTTAGTACCCCTGAATCCCCGCCATCAGCGCTTCTTCCTGCCCGTCCAGCACGGTGCGCGGGTCGAAGAGCACCTGCCCGTCGGCGATGCGCGCGATGATCGGCGTTTCGCCCGCGCGCAGCTTCGCGGCGAAGGCATCGGCGCTCGGCGGGCGCAGCGCCAGCAGCGCCGTCGGCAGCATCTCGCCCGGCAGGCTCCCCCCGCCGACGGTCGATTCCCCGGCGATCACCGTGCCACCCAGCGCCTCTGCCCAGCGCGCCGCCTGCGCGCGGATGTCGTCAAGCGGGCGCGCGATCATGCGCAGCACGGGGATGCGTTCAACCGCCTCGCCCTTGCGATAATGCCGAAGCGTGGCGACCAGCGCCGCCAGCGTCATCTTGTCGGCGCGCACGGCGCGCGCCAGCGGATGCCGCTTGAGCTGGTCGATGATCGCCTTGCGCCCGACCAGGATGCCCGCCTGGGGTCCGCCGAGCAGCTTATCACCGCTGAAGGCGACCAGATCGAACCCGGCGGCGAGGCTCTCCATCGGCGTCGGCTCATGCGCCAAGCCGTAGGCTGCCGTGTCGATCAGCGCGCCGCTCCCCAGGTCATCCACCGCGTATAAGCCGTGTGCGTGGGCGATGCGTGCGATGTCTTCCAGCGGCGTCTCCTCGACGAAGCCGATCTGTTTGAAGTTGGACGAATGCACGCGCATCAGCAGCGCGGTGTCCGGCGTGATAGCGCGCGCGTAGTCGTCGGCGTGGGTGCGGTTGGTCGTGCCGACCTCGACCAGCCGCGCGCCGCTCTCCGCCATGATCTCAGGGATGCGGAAGCCGCCGCCGATCTCGACCGACTGCCCGCGCGACAGCACGACCTCGCGCCCGCGCGCCAGCGCCGCTAGCAGCAGGACGAGCGCCGCCGCGCAGTTGTTGACGACCAGCGCCGCCTCCGCACCCGTCAGCGTCGTCAGCAGGCGTTCGGGATGGAGCAGGCGGCTGCCGCGCCCGCCCGTCTTCACGTCAAATTCGAGCGTGCTGTAACCCCCTCCCACCCCCGCGACGGCGGCGATGGCATCGTCGCTGAGGGGCGCGCGCCCCAGGTTGGTGTGGATGATGACACCTGTCGCGTTGATGACCGGGGTGAGCGTGCCACGCACTTCGGCATGGAGCGCCGCCGCCGCCGTGTCGAGGAGCGCAGCGGACGATGCGAGTGCATCATCGCCCGCGCGCAGACGTGCCCGCGCGTCATCCAGCGCCGACCGCAGCCCTTCGGTCGCCAGCGCGCGCCCATAGCGCTCTGCCAGCGCCATCCCGCCCCCGCTGCGCAGGAGCGCATCGACCGACGGCAAGCGGCGAAGCGAATGGGTCTGCGAGGCGGTCATGGGCGTTCTCCTGATCTGTATCGTGAAATTATAGCCGCATTGGGGGCACGAGCGGTGCATGTGCAGGCTGCCTACCCAAACGACTAGCCCGTGTGCTGCTTGTGATTTTTCCAACACGACCTACAATCAAATCACGCTCGCTGTGCGAGCCGCCCCACATTGAACAGAGATCGGGATAGAGATCATGCGCAATAACATAGACGATGTCATGAAAGCGCTGCGGGAGCAGCAGTATGTAGCGACCGCAGAAATCGCGACCGTCATGTTTCTGGCGGAAAAGCTCGGTAAACCCGTCCTGGCGGAAGGACCCGCAGGCGTCGGCAAGACCGAACTGGCGAAGGCATGGGCGGGGCTTTCCGGCAAGCGTTTCATTCGCCTGCAATGCTACGAAGGCTTGGACGAAAGCAAGGCGCTCTACGAATGGGAATATGCCAAGCAGATGCTCTACACGCAGCTCCTGCGCGATAAGCTCAGCCAGCTCCTATCGGATGCGACCAGCCTGACAGCCGCCGCCGACCGCCTGGCGGGAGAAGAGAGCGTCTTCTTCAGCGAGCGCTTCCTGCTGGCGCGCCCACTCCTCCAGGCGATCACCGCCGACGAGCCGGTCGTCCTGCTGATCGACGAGATCGACCGCGCCGACGCCGAGTTTGAGGCGTTCCTGCTCGAAGTCCTGAGCGATTTCCAGGTCACCGTGCCGGAGCTGGGCACGATCAAGGCGAAGCATCAGCCGATCGTGCTGCTGACCAGCAACAACACGCGCGAACTTTCGGAAGCGCTTAAGCGCCGCTGCCTGTATCTCTTCATCGACTATCCGAGCAGCGAGACCGAGACGAACATCGTGCGGATGCGCGTGCCGCAGCTCAACGCCAAGCTGGCGCAACAGGCGGTCGAGATTGTGCAGGGCTTGCGCGGGATGGACTTGAAGAAGAACCCCAGCGTGTCGGAGACGATCGATTGGGCACGCGCGCTCGTCACGCTCAACGCCGAGAATCTCGACCGCGAAACGCTGGAGACGACGCTGACAGTGCTGCTCAAGCACGAGAGCGACGTGCAGAAGGCGAAGCGCGCGCTGTCCGGGCAGCGTCAGCACCCGGTAGACCGCCAGGGCGGGAATCCCCCGCAGGGTGGGCAGAACCGGGGCTTGCGCCGCTTCAGCGATTGGAATAACTAAAACCGCCCGCGTATCACCCGATCCACGATGAAGAGCACGACAATTGCGCCGATGAAGGCGACCAGGATGTCGATCAGGCGGACGGGGAAGACGGTGTTGAGCGGCGGACCGACCTGGATATTGAGCAGCGAAAAGATCGTGCCGCCGACCAGCGCGCCCACCAAGCCGATCAGCAGACTGCTGCCGAGGCGCGCGCCCCCGCGCATGATCCAGTTGGCGAAGACGCCTGCCACCAAGCCAATGATGCCCCAGGTGATGACGTAGAGCGGGTCGAACGTAATGGTCACGGTTCCTGGCATGTTGCCTCCCTAATTCCAGCGGACGAGGCACGCCTCGTCCCTACAGCGCGGCGCTTATCGTAGGGACGACGTGTGCGTCGTCCGGTGCGTAATGGCTGCATCTCATTCGCTCGACGGCGCGCTGAGTGCCGCCATATCTTCTTCCGTCAGCGTCATGCCGAGGACGTTGAAGCCGTTATCGACATACAGGACTTCGCCCGTGATCGAGCTGCTCATGTGCGACGCCAGGAACAGCGCGGCATCGCCGACTTCTTCCTGCGTGACGTTCTTGCGCAGCGGCGATGCTTTCTCGTTGTACTTCAGCATCATGCGGATGCCCGGCACGCCCGCCGCCGCCAGCGTCTTGATCGGACCCGCGCTGATGGCATTGACACGAATGCCCTGCGGACCCAGGTCATTGGCGAGGTAGCGCGTGATCGATTCCAGCGCGGACTTGGCGATTGCCATGACATTGTACTTGGGGAAGACCTTCTCGGCGGCATAGTAGGTCAGGCTGATGATGCTGCCGCCGTTGGGCATGAGCGGCTCGGCGCGTTTCGCCATCGCGATGAGGCTGTAGGCGCTCACGTCCATCGACATCCTGAAGCCTTCGCGCGAAATATCGACAAAGCGCCCGCCCAGGTCTTCGCGCGTGCCGAAGGCAACGCTGTGGACGAGCGTATCGATGCGCCCGTAGCGTTCCTTGACCTTAGCGAAGACCACATCGAGGTCTTCGTCCTTCTGCACATCCGCCTGTTCGACAAAATCGCAGCCGATCTCTTCTGCCAGCGGCATGACGCGCTTGGTCAGCATATCGCCCGCGTAGCTGAGGGCGATGGTCGCGCCCTCGTCATGAAAGCGCTTGGTGATGCCCCAGGCGATGGAATTCTTGTTGGCAAGCCCGAAAATCAAGGCGACTTTTCCCGTCATCAAACCCATGTCGGCGTTACTCCCCGGCTATAAAGGTGACGAGGTGATAAGGCAAAAGGTGATGAGATGGGAACTCTCCTAGCGCATCCCCTCATCCGCCATCATCACATCGTTCTGCTGCGCATTCTTGCTTGTACTGTAACACGCGCATCCCAGGCACGCTACGCGGGCAGCTTGCGTCACATCGGCGGTGCATCCTATCATGGAGGAGCAGTGCGCGTTGATGAGGAGCATCCCAATGGCAATCAAGACGACAGAGAACGATGGCGATGTGCAGGCATTCATTGCCGCCGTGGAGGACGAGAAGAAACGCCAGGACAGCCAGGCGCTGATCGACCTGATGCGCGATGTGATGGGCGCAGAACCGAAGATGTGGGGCGATTCCATCGTCGGATTCGGCAAGTATCGCTACGAGTACAAGAGCGGACGCACCGACGTCTGGTTCCCGGTCGGCTTTTCGCCACGCAAGGCGAACCTGGTGCTCTACCTGATGGGCGGCTACGAGGAGCGCACCGACCTGCTGGCGAAGCTCGGCAAACACTCGGTCGGTAAAGGCTGCCTGTACGTCAAGCGCCTGGCAGAGGTGGACACGAGCGTGCTGCGCGAGCTGATCGCGTGGTCAAAGGCGTGGGCGGCGACACAGGACAAGGCGTAGGCAGAAATGCGTTAACGCAGATTTGGCGAAGTCCCCTCCCCACCGCAGTGGGAAGGGGTAATGGAGGACGACAACGGCAGCCTGCCCGCCAGGCGAGTTTCACGGCAGCAGGTCGAGTTCGGTGATCGACAGCACGCCGTTGTGATACGCGCCTTCCGCATAGCTGCCGACCCAGATGCGATAGGAGCCTTGCGGCGGATTCTGGATGTCAACGACCGGATGGAACCCGGAGCCGTCGTCATTGCAGTGCTGCTCGCCATTGGGACCGATGACGACCAGCGTCGTATCGCCATCTCCTCGGAAGAAGATTCGCACCCGCCTGGAGTTCCCGCCCCAATCCAGTCTGAAATCGTGCTGGTCGGCGATGAAGCCCGCGCAGCCGAGTTCCGCCGCATTGCGACTGCCGCCGCTGACAATCGCGACGGTGTACGGATCGGGCGTGAAGCCTGCCTGAAGGTTCACATCACCGTAGCTGCCGGGCGGTGGCGGTTCGACCACCATGTTTGTGATGATCTCCGTGATCACCACATCATTCGGGCAGCCGGTTGCCCCGCTGATTTCCACGTTTTGCCACTGCTGCTGCGGACCATCCTGGAAATTGAACGGGATTCCCCCACTCAGACAGCGTGTCGCGTGATCTCTGAGGTAGGTCGCGATGGTGGCGGTCACACGCGGCGCGGCGAATGAGGTCCCTTCCCCAGAGTATTCGCCCATACTCCAGGTTGAGTCGGCGGCGACCTCCCCATCATTGAAGTGTTGACGAGGGTCGAGCGTGCCCACGCTGACCACGCCAGGGAAACCCGCAGGGAGCAGCGGGTATGGCACGTCGAAGTTTCCCGCAGAGGCGACCATGATCACATTCGGAAATTCCTCCGCAACCTGCGTTAGCGGTTCCGTCAGATGCAGAAGCGCGGGGTCGATGTGCGTGAAGTCCGGGTTGATCATCGACGGCAGCGGGGCGAGCACCTGTTCCAGTGCAGAGGTGGCGATGTCCGCGCGCCAATCCAGCAGGTCAATGGAGGCGGTGGTAGCCGGTTGGACAAATTCCGAATTGTTCAACAGCTCGCACGGCACGAAGGCGAAGCTCATGTTGACGATCAGTGGGCGGTTGCGATCCATGTTGGCATACCGCCGAATCAAATCGGCGATGCCAGAATCAGTTGGGGCACTTGCCTGGGCAATATCGATGGTCTCGATGGAAATACTGCGAGTACCGCCCAGACTTTGCAGCGTGTCCTGGACGATTTCCTGGACGACCGTGCCATGACTGTAGTTCGGCACTGTGGGTCCCATCGTACGGTGCATTCCCAGCTTGCCCTGCCCGGAGAGGACTTCCGGGTTCACAGCGCACAGGTCAAACCGAAAAGCATTCAGATTGATTTCGGCGACGGCGGGTACCGCCATCAGACGGGGAGCGACGATCTGGTTCGCGATCTCGCTGCCGGCTGCGAACACCTCACCTTCTGTCGAATCGGGCGGCACTGAAAAGTCGTCGATGATCAGAATGCGCACAGAGCCGGAGTTCTGCGCATAGGCGGCGCTTGAGAACAGCAGAAGCAAAACGACCATCATGCTCAAGCACATGCGGCGGAGCCAGGTCCTGGTACACATAAGCGACCTCCTTAAGCGTCAATTTTTTGGAGAAGCGTCTCGACCTCCGAGGTGCGAGCCGTGAAGCCGATTTCCTGAAAGAGCGCCAGCGCGCGCGCTGCGTGCTGCTGCGCTTCGGTCTTCACGCCGAGCACCAGCAGCGTCTCCGCCAGGGCATGAGATGCGCCCGCCTCCCAGGTAGCGACTTCGTTGTCTTTGCCGATCTGGAGGGCTTCTTCCAGCAGTTCGCGGCTCCTGGGCGCGTTGTCGAGCGCCTTTTCCGCAATCCCCCAGTTCAGCAAGCCGAAGAACAGCGAGGAGGCGTCGTCGGGCAGCCGCCGCCCGATTTCCGCCTCGCGCATGGCGTACAGGCGGCACTGCGAGTAGTTGTCGTGCCGCTCATAGTGGTATGCCCATGCCTCATAGACGCAGGCGAGCAGCGCGTCGTCGCCCTGGGCGGTCACACGGCTTTCGAGGTCGCGCAGCCCCGCTTCTGCCGCCTCAATCTGCCCCAGTTCTGACGCGGTGTCGTAGGCGAGACACTGCGCGCGGATATAGCGTTCCTCCAGGTGGAGCGCCTGGGCGGTATCCGCCGTTTCCTGATAGCAGTGCCGCGCGGCTTCCAGTTCGCCCCGCTCATAGTGGGCGTTACCCCGTTTGCTCACCAGATAATGCAGGTCTTCCAGGCGCGCACCGCCGTGCGCGCGCGCCAGCGTGATCGCCTCGTCCAGGCGGGCGAGCAGCGTCAGCGTATGTCCGCGCTCGTCCATATAGCCCCCTGCGGCGACGATGCGCATCAGGTCGATCACGGTCGCAGCGTCCTGTTTTTCGTAGGCGTGACGCGCACTACCGAGCAGGTTATTGATCTCCATATCGATGAAAGCGGGCTTATCGCCATACTGCCGCGCGAACGCCAGGCACGCCGCCACCGCCTTCGCACGATTTGCCGCGCTTGCCTGCGCCCGCAGGTAGCTGAACGTCAGGTCGTGCAGACGATAAACAGGGATGTCGCCGTCGCCGCCGTCTTCGACATAATCGACGCGCAGAAGCCCGCTCGTGACCAGCCGCTTGAGGCTGCTGTCCAACTCGGCAGGAGCACCCAGGTAGAGCGCAAGCAGTTCGGACGTGATCTGCGTGGCAAAGAACACCCCGCACGCCAATATGACCTTCTGGCTGGCGGGGTCGAGCGCATGGTAGCTGGAATCGAGCAGGTCTTTGAGGCTGCCGCGCTCGCGCTGGTTGTAGTTCTCCGGCACGTTCATCTGATGCGGTGCATCGCGGATTGCCTTGATCAGCACTGAGGGGCGCGGCGTCTCCATCTCGCTCTTCAACTTTTTCCCCGCGATTTCGAGCGCGAACGGATGATTGCCCAGCAGGCGGCACAGGTCACGCGCGGCGTCTTGCTGTCGCGGGTCGCTGAAGGCGGCATCGGCGTAGTATTCGAGCAGTTCCAGGGCGTCGGCATCATCCAGCTCGAGCAGCGAATGGATGCGCGCCATTGGGTAGCGCTGGCGCGCCGTCACCAGCAGCGGGAAGCCAGGCGGGAGCGCGTGGGCGACCTCAAAAAGCGCCTGCCCATTCCAGGCATCGTCGAGCACGAGGAGCTGCGCGTCGTGGCTTTGCAGCAGTTCGCGGATCACCTGGTGCTGCTTTTCGGGCTGTGCGCGGGTGATGTCGCCCAGACGATCCGGCTGCAAACCGCGCAGGATTGCCTCGAAGATCGCGCGGCTGCCCGCGCTGCCCGTCCGCAACCAGAGCGCGTGATGTCCGTCGCGCAGCCAGCGCGCGACGACTGACTGAGCGAGACAGGTCTTCCCAACGCCGCCCATCCCTTGCAGCAGCACCTGCTCCCCGGCGCGGAGCTGTTCGAGCGTCTTCGCCTGTGCCGCGTCGCGCCCGATGATTTTGACCTGGAGCGGGATCTGCGCCGGGTCGGTCAGGAGCTGCGCTTCGCGGGAAGACTGATGATGAAGCACATACTTTTCGATCCAGTCGCGCAGCGCAGCATCGACCGTCGTCAGCAGTTCGTCGGTCGTCGTGAACCACTTCTGTGTGATGCCATGTGTGACATCGCCCCAGGTTGTCAGGAATTCGCCCAGGCGCGGCTCACGCAGGTCGCGCTCGACATCCTTGACGTAGATGTGACGTTCGATCTGCCATTCTGCGGCACGCTCGAACTCATCAATCGTCCACTCCCCGTACTGATTCCAGAACAGCCCGATGTAAAGCGCGGAATTGTTGAGTGCGTCGAGGTAGCTTTCGCGGATCGACTTGCTGCTGGGGAGCGCGGTACGCTCAAAGACCCAGGGTTGCAACTGGAATCCGCCACAATCAATGCGCGGGATGAAATCAAATAATGCAGCCCGCTCGGATGCCAGTTCAAGCATCTTGGAGCTGATGAAGACCGTAATGGTTTCTGGCATGACATTGGGCTTTCCGCCAAGCCATCCAGTTTTATTCTAACAGCGATTCGATTACGGACGATAGTGATGAAGATCATGTCCTGGGCGGGGCGAGGACTGGGCAGCACTTCCCAGATCCTTGCCTTTGCTTCAGACCGCTTGCGGCACCTGATTAAAAACTTCCATGACCGCGCTGCACAGCGTCTCAACCGCGACCGGTTTCGACATCCAGTGCTTAACCCCGCTGGCGGTCACCTTCATGATGTCTTCGTCGGGTGAATAGCCGGACATGACGATAATTGTGGGCGCTTGCTCCCTTTTGAGAAGCTCCTGACACAGCTCGACTCCACCCATGATGGGCATGATCAGATCAGTGATCACCAACCGGATCTCCTGGGGGTGGTCACGCATGATGTCGAGCGCCTCGCGACCGTTTTCCGCCGTGTAGACGACGTAGTCAAGCATCTCCAGGACTTCGCGCAAGGTCTCGCGCAGCGAATGATTGTCCTCGACCAGCATAATCGATGATGCCGGTACGAGGGCGGTTTGTAACTGTTGGGGTGACGATGTGGTCGGCAATAGCGACGGTTCAGGGGCGCGCGAGGGAAAGTACATTGTGAAGGTGGTGCCTACTCCGTATTCGCTTTCCACTTCGATGTGCCCTCCATGCTGCTGAACGATTCCATAGACCTGCGCCAGCCCCAGCCCCGTCCCCTGCGTCGGCGATTTGGTGGTGAAAAATGGCTCGAAGACGTGCGGAAGGACATCCAGGCTGATGCCAGCCCCTGTATCGCAGACCCGTACGACCACCCACCAACCTGGCTCCATATCCGGATGCGGCATTTCGGCGTGATAGGCGAAATGGGTCGTCGCGACGTCAAAGAGTATCCTGCCGCCGTTGGGCATCGCATCGCGGCTGTTGAGACACAGGTTGAGCAGCGCCTGAGTGAGCTGTGTGGCGTTGGCGTCGATGGTCGCCTCTTCACGATCAAAGCTCATCTCGATCAGGATGTTCTCCGGCAGCGTGTGATCCAGGATCAGGCGCAGTTCCTGAAGCAGCGTCTTGAGTTTGACGGCGCTTTTGTCGGTCGAGGATTTCTGCTTGCCAAAGTCCATAATCTGCCGAATCATCTGCGCCGCGCGCCGGCTCTCATCCAGGATCAGCGAGAGGCGCTTGTTCGTCTTGTCGGAAAGGTTGCGTTCACTCAGCTGAACCGCCTCGACCGCCATATTGATCGAGGCAATCAGATTGTTGAAATCATGGGCAATCCCTGCCGCCAGCTGACCGATCGCTGCCAGGCGCTCCTGCTGCTGCACGCGCCGCTGGATGTTCCTGTGATCCGTCACTTCGCGGGTGACGACCAACCAGCCCTGACTGCTATCCGCACCCTGTGGCTTAGAGTCGAGGATAACCGGGCGCGCATTCACCTCGAAAACACGGTCGTTATGGCGGTCGCCGGTGGAAATCTCGCGCCAGAATGTCGACGAGCTGCTGGAGACCAGATCGCTGATGGCGTAATTGCCCAATTTTTGCAGCGGTCCATCCGGCGTGATGTCCGCCAGAATGTTGAGACAGTCATTGCCCGCAAAATTCGACCGAACGACATGCAGACTTTCGTCCAGCAGGAGAATCCCGGCGGGAACCGCCTGAAGGATCTGTTCAAGCTGAGTCGCCTGTTGTCGCAGCCGCTGTTCCATACTGTGCTTGTGAAGCCCGATTTCGATGGCAATCCGCAGCTCATGTTCCTCGAACGGCTTGGTGAGGTAGCCATACGGATCGCTGGTTTTCGCACGCTCTATGGTCTGATCGTCGGTGTGCGCTGTCAGATAGATCGCAGGAATGCCGAGTGACTGCTTGATAGCGTGGGCAGTTTCAATACCATCCATGCTGCCCTGGATGCGAATGTCCATGAGGATGATATCGGGCAGATGCTGTTCAGCCAGGGCGATGGCTTCCACCCCTGAGGAGGCACGCCCAACCGGTGTATATCCAAGTCGCCGCAGACGATTTTGAATATCGAGTGCTACAACGGCTTCATCTTCGACAACGAGAATTCTTGTGTTCGGCATTCGGTGTTTCCTTCGGGTGAGACGACGTTTCTCAAGACGTCTTAAGACTCTCCATGGCTCGTGCGATGATTCGATGGTTCCCTGTGCGCACAGACGATATGGGCAATCGTCTCGGAAAGATCTGAAGCTGCAATGGGCTTGTTCAGGTAAGCGGCTGGTGAAACCTTTGCTGCGCGCTGCATGGTGGCTTCGTCCGCTTGCCCGGTCACGAAGATCAGGGGTGTATCCCACTGCATACGAATGACCGTTGCTGCGTCAATGCCATCCATCTTTCCCTTAAGGCGAATGTCCATCAGGATGACATCGGGACGGTGCAGCCCGGTAAGATAAATGGCATCAGCGGCATTGCCTGCCACTGCCACGACATCATGCCCCAGCCGCCGCAGGCTCATCTTCAGCTCAAGGGCGACAATGCTCTCATCTTCGACGATGAGGACGCGGGTCTCTCGTACAGCAGCTTGGGTTTCTTCCTCCTCCTGCTGAAGTGCTTGGTCATGAGTCTCAGACACGGTAGTTTGCACAGCCAACCACCGGATGGATGCAATCGCCTTCACCCATAGGGCTGCCAGGCGGTGGAAAGGTCTGGTGACCAGCGGTTCAAGGGGGTGCTGACCGAGACAGGGTTGATGGGTTTCGATATGGAGTCGCGCGATCAACATGGTGTCCTACTTGTTCTGGGCAGCGGTAAGCGTTGTCGATACACCGTCATGGCGTTCGGTCAAAACACCGGTCTTGGGTAGTCGTGATGTGCTCTGATCATCCTCCGCCTCAATCGCAAATCGGATTTCGAAGGTAGTGCCTTGATCCTGGCGCAAGCCTATCGTTGCGTTAAGCTGTGCCGTCAGGCTGGTGACCAACTGCATCCCGAGCGTTTCCGTGCGGTAGACATTGAAGTCTGTCGGGAAGCCGATGCCGTTATCGCGGACGATCAGCGTCCGTCGATTGGTGAGATCCTTCTTGAATGTCAACGAGATGCGTCCCTCGCGCCCATTCGGGAAAGCGTGCTTGAATGCGTTCGACACCAGTTCGTTGATGATCAGCCCACACGGGATCGCCGTGTCGATGTCGAGGAAGATCGCATCCGCGTCGAGTTCAAGTTCAATGCGCCCCGCGGCATTCGGGTACGAGCGCATGAGGTTGGAACTCAGCTCATGGATATACTTCGAGAAGTCGATACGCGCGAGATCGTGCGAGCGATAGAGCTGTTCGTGCACCAGCGCCATCGAGCGGATGCGGCTCTGGCTTTCATGGAACATCTGATGGACATGCGCGTCGTCGGTGTAGCCTGCCTGAAGCGCGATCAGGCTGGAGATGACCTGCATGTTGTTCTTGACGCGATGGTGGATTTCTTGCAGCAGAACCTCTTTTTCGCGCAGGGATGCTCTGATCTTTTCCTCAGTCCTCACCTGTTCTGTGATGTCGCGGATGATGCATACCAACCCCGTGATCACCTTCATTTCGCTGATGGTCGCCAGCGCAATGCCCGCGTCGAAGGTCTTGCCATCGAAACGGCGCGCGACGAAACCCAGCCCTCGGCTCTGGCTGTTCAGACGACATTTTTCAAGGAGGTCGCTCATTTGCTCAACCTGGTCGGGCAGGAGCAGGTCTTCCAGGGTCTTGCCGATGATCGCTTCGGTATCACAGGCAAAGATGTTAAGCGCGGCAGGGTTGACCAGGACGATTTCGGAGTTTTCATTCAGCAGCAGAATGGCGTCCGGGCTATTCTCCAGGATGGTTTCGACCTTCTCGGTCGTCTTCTGAAGCTCGAGTGTGCGCAGCTCAACGGCTTGCGCGAGGTCCTGGCTGTGCAGTTGGAGTTCGTGGTAGAGGCGCGCATTTTCGATAGCATTCGCGAGCTGGTCGGCGATCGTTTGCAGGCGCGTGATGTCGTCGTCGTAAAACGCAGATAAGTTTTCACTGTGGACGACGAGCACGCCAATGATCTGACGACGGGAGACCAGAGGCAGCAGCATCAGCGAGCGCGTTTCGGGCAACAGCGTCTTATCCTGCTTGATGGTATCTGCGTTGGTGTTGGCGATGGTGCGGGCTTCTCGTTTGAGCGCGCATGTGCCGACGAGCGTTTGCTCGTCAATGCGTACTTTCTGCCCTTCGATTTGGATTTTCGCTTCTCCGCGTCCGCTGCTGGCGCGCAGGATGGCATAATGCGCCGATTTATCCACCAGATAGAGCGCGACATGATAATGATCGAAGTGCGAGCGGATGAGATCAACCGCCTGGCTGATCAGATGCCGAAGATCGAGTGTCGAAGTGACAGCACGGGAGACATCGGCTGCCGCGTTGAGCCAGTTGTAGTAACGGCTAAATGATTTCTGAAGTGCCGAACGAATGTGTTCCTGTTCGGCGAGGATGACTTCTTCACGAATCTCGATGAAACTTTCGAGAATACCTTCAAAATAGTGGCTGATTTTGGAAACGTAATCGATCAGCAGATCACGTTCGCAGTGGGTGTAGCAGAATTCGTTGACGAGTCTGGAAATCGCCAGCAGCGCCTGGCAGCTCAACCCGATCTCTACAAGCTGCTTGGCGCGTTCATACACCATTGCCTTGTCGCCACCCTGCGAGTGCGCCAGCAGGTGATTGATCTCATCCGTGATCACCTGCCGAATCTGCGTAGGGCGCAGCGGCGAACGATGCGAATAAAGCATATCCACCAGGTAACGCTGGATTGTGGCGGTCAGGGGTTGGCGCGCCTGTTCCAGCCACTCCGCAAAGCCGTTGTCATCAAGCAGCTGTACCGGGTCGCCGGGCAGCGGTGCGTCGAATTCAGTTGCCCCGTCATTGGGACCCTGTTCGGCGAATTTCACAGCCAAAGTCATGGTTTCTCGCCTTGCTATCTACGAGTTACGGAGCAGTGTGCCGGATAGGCGCGCTATCCGACACACAACATGCCAGCACATCAACGATCCTGTGCACGACGGTAGGCTTCATGGGTAAGCTGCTGTTCGCGCTGGAGCAGCGCTTCGAAACCTGTCAGGTAGCCTTCCATCAATGCCGACGTGTACGTCTCAATCGCCATGACTTCGGACGCTGTTGGGTTCTGCTGACTGAGCCACTGCCAGCCCACAGAGCGCAGCGTGACTGTCAGGTTGATCATCGTCTGATGACCGAACCCGCTCTCCACGAGCTGACGCCCGTGTTCCACGACTTTCGCGGTGTCGGGCTGGAGCAGATAGGTGTGCAGTGCGTTCACTTCTTCTTCGAGAAGCTGCTTGAGGCGACGCGGTGCCACATGCATCTTGTTCGTATAGAGCGAGGGCTGCACCGCTGCAAAGAGGTTATCGGCGATCTTGGACTGATTTTCGGCGACAACTTCCGCAAGTTTTGAATGCTGGGGCGACATGTTCGCCTCACTTTCCCTTGACGAGGTATACGCCATAGCCGACCGTCTTATCGGGGAAGAAGTGCATTTCTTCGGGAGCCAGCGGCGACTCGACACCATGCCACTCTTCCATCGTGCGGTAACCCAGATTGTCGGCGACCCAGGGCTTAAAGAGTTCCTTGAAGGATGGAAGATTGCGGAATTGCAGCGGGTCACCCATCTTGCTGTAGAGTTCCATGACCTGCTGACCGACTGCGCTCTCCGGATCATAGGGCTGGAGGTAGAACGCCATGCAGGCGTCGTCATCGGCATAGTCATAGAGTTCCTTCGAGATGTTCTTGATCTCGGCATCCGTCAGGTACATGCTGATTCCCCAGTAGACGTAAGCGATCTTACGCTTGCCGTTGAGGATCGACTGGACTTCCGGACGACTCAGGTATTCCAACGGGTAGCGGCAATCCGCCTGGAAGTAGTGGACGTTGGGGGTATTCTCCAGGATTTCCAGCCCGTATTCGACGCTGACCGGGTCGCGGTCGGAATAGATGACGGTCGTCCCCGGCGCAACGGCGCTGTGCAGATGGTCGGAGGTCGGCAAGCCGGAGGCGAAATCGACGATGGCGTCGTATCCGCGCACGTACGTCAGCTCATAGGCGAGGTCCTGCAGGCACCAGCGGAAGAGCCGCATGAGCTTGGGCAGGAAAGGGATGAGCGTGCGCACGCGATCTGCGGCACGACGGTCAATCTCGAAATTGTGGTGTCCGCCGAGCAGGTAGTCATAAACACGCCCGGCGCTTGGAATGGTGGCATCGACAATCGTTCTGGTTGGCATCCGGAATTCTCCTTGAGAAATAGTTGATGCATCTAAGGAAAGTTTATTCCCGCCAAGCAAGAGTTAATCTTAAGGTTCAGCACAAAGGTGAAAATTTACTCGTTTCATGAATGTCATGAGTAAACACTCGTTCCAGATCTGTCACCCTCCTCCGATGGGCTGCCCGCCGTATTCGCGCTAAAATCTGCGGCGGTTTGCTCGCGTCAGCATCGGTAAAGCGTTGTTGCATAATAAGGATGATGCGCTATGAAAAAGATCCTCAATGACCCCAAGCATTACGTCCCCGAACTCCTCAAGGGCTTGCTCGCCGCTCACCCCGGACGCCTGAAGATGGCGGATGGCGAACTTTATGCCATCGTCCGCGCCGACGCGCCGGTGCAGGGCAAAGTTGGCATCATCACGGGCGGCGGCTCCGGACATCTGCCGGTCTTCCTCGGCTATGTCGGCAGAGGGATGCTGGATGGCTGCGCGGTCGGCGATGTCTTCGCGTCGCCCACCATCGACCAGATGTACAAGACGACCAAAGCGGTCAGCGGCGGGGCGGGCGTGCTGCACCTGTTCGGCAACTATGGCGGCGATGTAATGAACTTCGCAGGCGCGGCGGACCTGGCAGCGATGGAAGATGACATCGAGATCGCCACCGTGCTGGTCGCGGACGATGTCGCCAGCGCACCGCCGGAACGCGCCAAGAACCGTCGTGGCGTGGCGGGCATGATCTTCGCCTTCAAGATCGCAGGCGCGCGCGCCGACGAGATGGCGAGCCTGGCGGACGTGAAGGCGGCGGCGGAACATGCACTCGCCAACACGCGCAGCATGGGCGTGGCGCTCGGTCCGTGTATCGTGCCGCAGGTCGGCAAGCCGACCTTCACGCTCGGCGATGACGAGATGGAGATCGGCATGGGCATTCATGGCGAGCAGGGGGTGCGGCGCGGCACGCTGCAAACCGCCGACGAGATCGCCCAGCAGCTCATCGACCCAATCCTGGCGGACATGCCGCTGGCGGGCAGCGAGATCGCGCTGATGGTCAACAGCCTGGGTGCGACGCCGCTGGAAGAACTCTACATCATGTACAACTACCTCGCGCCGTATCTCGAAGCGAAGGGCGTGCGCATCTACCGCCCGTACATCGGGCGCTTCGCCACGTCGATGGAGATGGCGGGTGCATCGCTGACGGTCATGAAGCTGGACGACGAACTCAAGCGCCTGCTGGACGCGCCCGCCTCGACGCCGTTCTTTGATCACAGTCAATATTTGTAGAGGCACAGACCTGCGTGTCTGCGATTGTGCGTGGTGCGTGGTGCGGAGTGCGAAAGAACAGGATCGCTGTAGGGACGGCATTCATACCATCGGGTCGGTCGAAAATCCGACTCGGCGGACGCCATGAATGGCGTCCCTACAGCGATCCTGTTCGTTCGCACCACGCACTCCGCACCACGCACCCAAAAGGAGGCATCATGACAACAACACTCACACGCGATGCGCTGGCGGCGCTGCTGGATGGCGTCGCGCAGGACATGATCCGCGATAAGGACGAACTGACGACGCTCGACGCCGAGCTGGGCGATGGCGACCTGGGGCGAACGACCGAGTGGGGCTTCACCGCCATCCGCGAGGCGCTGGCGAGCGGCGACGCGGCGAGCGAACCGGACATGGGCAAGATGCTCTTCAAGTGCGGCAAGGCGTTCGCGGATAAAGCGCCGTCGAGCTTCGGCGCGCTGATGGGCGCTGCCTTCATGAAGGGCGGCATGGCGCTCAAGGGCAAAAACGAGGCGAATTTGTCGGACATCGCAGATGCGGTGGAGACGGCGCTCAACGCGCTGATGGAACGCGGCGGCGCGAAGCTGGGCGATAAGACCATGCTCGACGCCATGCACCCCGCCATCGGGGCAATGCGCACGCAGGACGCCGCTGCACCGCTGGGCGCGTTCTTCACAGCGGCGGCGGAAGCGGCGCAGGCGGGCGCACTGGCGACGCAGGGAATGCAGTCGCAGATTGGGCGGGCAAGCTGGCAGGGCGAACGCTCGGCGGGCAAGATGGACCCCGGCGCGCGCGCCATCGCCATGATGTTCGCGGCGGCGGCGCGGCATTCGGCGTAAACGGATACGAACGTGGAATGATTCTCCCCACCGCTGCATATAGGAGTGTGCGGGATAATAGGGGGAAGCATCTCATGATCGATTTGGGCAGTCTGAACTGGGTGGCGATCATCGTCGCGGCGGTCGTCTACTTCGCTTTCGGTGCGCTTTGGTACGGCGCAATCGTCACCAAGCCATTTCTGAAGTATCGCGGCGACATCACCGATGATACGGGGGCATCGCCGCTGGATTATCTGTTCGTCTTCGTCTGCGATCTCGCGCAGGCATTGGTGCTGGCGATTGTCATTCGGCTGGCGGGCGCGACGACGCTCGAACATGGCATCGCGGTCGGTCTGGCAATGGCGGCAGGTTTCGGCATCTCCAACACCTTCGTCTTCGCCAATTTTCACGGTGTGCGCCGCGAGCTGTGGGTGCTTGAGGGCATCTACGTGCTGATCTCGTTCGGCATCATGGGCGCGCTGCTGACGCTCTGGCGCTGACGATAGGCGCTGCAACGCGTTCGCCGCAAAGTAAAGGCTAAATTCGCTATTTCATCCGCCCACAGTTCAAAACTGTGGGCTACTATTTTTGCAAAAGCCCGTAAACGGGCTGTATTGGCTTTCGTCAGCCCGTTTACGGGCTTCCAAATTGTTGTTAGCGTGGGGTTTTGAACCCCACGCGCAGCGAAGCGACTCTTGCCTACCCCTCACTCCTTTGTCGTCACCTTCGTGATGTAGCGGAAGACACCGGGCGTGTAGCCCTGGTGGGCGCTGAATTTCGCTGCAAAGTGGTGAATCGGCAGGATCTCCAGCAGCGGCAGCAGCGCGTCCGGCACGTCCGGCAGCACAACATTGATGGCACCGCTCACATCCGCGCCCCTGCCCACGACCGCCACGCGCGCGCCGAGCGCGATCATGTCGTGCGCCAGCGAAACCTGGAAGGGGCGCGCTTTCTCATCCCCCAGGAAGATGAATGCCGCGATCCGCGAATCGGTCATCTCGAATGGGCCGTGACGGTACTGCGCCGCCTGCATGCCTTCTGCCGGGTGCTTGCTCGACTCCCGGGTGATCAGCGCGCCGCACTGCGCGGACGCCATCGACGCGCCGCGCGCCAGGTACAGGATCGTCTGCGCGCCCGCGAAGCGTTCGACGATTTCCGTCACCTGCTCGCGGTAGATCGGCAGCCAGCGCTCGGCAGCATCCGCCGCCGCGCCTGCTTCACGCCGAGCAGCGGCAGTATCACCGCCCAGCAGCGCGGTCGCCAGGATGTGCTGTGTCGCCAGCGTGCAGGTGTAGGTCTTCGAGGAGACGGTCGCCTCGGCACCCGCGCGCATCAGCAGCGTTGTGTTGGCGGCGTGCGCCAGCGGACTTTCGGCGTTGTTGGTGATGGCGAGGATCGGCGCGCGCTCGTTCAGCACGTCGATCAACCGAAGCGTCTCGACCGAACGCCCGGACTGCGAGATCAGCACCAGCAGCGTGTCTTTCGTCACCAGCGGAAGCTGGTAGTGCAGCAGTTCGGACGACTCGATGACGAACGACTCGATGCCGCCGCTCACCAGCCTGAGCTGCGCGGGCAGGTTGGCGGCGTGCGACGCGCCCATCCCGCTGAAGATGACGCGCTTTAGGCTGCCCGCCACCAGCCGCATCCGCCATTCGGTCAGCGCGGCGGTTTGTGTCGCCAGCCCATCAAGCGTGCGCCGCAGCGCTTCCGGCTGCTCGCCGATTTCGTCATAAAAGCCAGCCATCTGGAGTCCTCCGTGTTGCTGTATCGTTGAAGAGAGCAAAGAAGCCAAGAAGCCAAGAAGCAAATTAGCAATCAGCTAGATAGCGCTTTAGCCCGATAGCTTTTTTAGCGCCAATGCCCTCGACTGCCAAAGCTAATTTGCTAATCCGCTAATCCGCTAACCAGCTATCGAGCTATCCCGCTTCTAACACCTTCTGCACCACCGCGCCGCCCGCCTTGTGCTTCAGGATCAGCTTGGTGCGCCCGTCGGGCATCTTCTCCTCTTTGATCAGGAAGTGCTCGGCGTCATAGTCGGTCATGAACTTGTCGCTCTCTACATCCGTCCTGCCGCGCCAGACTTCCAGCTCGACCGGTTCCCACTTCTTCGTCTCGGCGGACTTGAACGCCGCGTCGAGGATGGCGTTCACCACATAGCCATCGTAGAAGTCTTCGCGCGGCTTGCGCTTCTCGTCCATGCCGTTGAACATGTCGTTGAACATCTCCGTGTAGCCCAGACCGCCGACCTCGTCGCCGACCGGGAACAGCCAGCCCGTCGTGCCTTCCGCCTTCTCCGCCACGTAGCCGCCTTCGCCGACGGCGGTGAACATCTCGTAGCCGGTGCGCAGCCAGTGATTGAGCCAGATCGTGCCCTCGGTGCCGCTGACTTCGTCGCGCAGATCCATGCCGCCCCGGAACGTCCAACTGACCTCGAACTGCCCGACCGCGCCGTTGGCGTACCTGACCAAGCCGATGGCGTGATCTTCCGCCTCAATCGGATGCACCTGCGTGTCCGCCCAGCACATCACTTCGAGCGGGCGGATGTCTTTGCCGATGAAGCTGCGCGCGATCTCAACACAGTGACAGCCGAGGTCGATGATCGCCCCGCCGCCGGACATGCTCTTATCCCAGAACCACGACGAGTGTGGACCCGGATGCGTCTCGCGCGAGCGCGCCCACAGCACCTTTCCCAGCGCGCCATTCTCGACCGATTTCAGCGCCTTGAGCGTCTTGGGGGTATACACCAGATCTTCCAGATAGCCGTGAAAGACGCCCGCTTTTTCGACCGCGTCCAGAATGCGCTTTGCTTCGGCGGCGGTGCGTGCCAGCGGCTTGGTGCAAAGCACGGCTTTGCCCGCTTGCGCCGCCAGGATGCACGCCTCTTCATGCAGGTTGTTCGGCAGCCCGACGACGACCGTATCGGTCTCCGGGTCTTCGATGGCGGCTTTCATGTCGGTCGTGTAACGCGGGATGTTCCAGTCCTTGGCGAACTTCGACCCACGCTCGTCGCTGCGCGAATAGACGACCTTAACCTGATCGCGGCTGCGGTTGCCGTGGATCGACATCGTGTAGAACAAGCCGATCAAGCCCGTGCCGAGCATGGTTACTTTGTGGGACATGGTGGGGAGACTCCTTTAATGCATCAATTCGATTTGGCTATGTGACCCTCAAGCCCTAGCCCCTTCCGATTGCGCGTCAGGGCGAAGGGGAACCAGACGACTCTGGAAGCCTCTCGCCCTGAGGGAGAGGGGTTGGGGGTGAGGGTGTGCTCACTGTCGAAGATTGCGCTGCCGTCCGTAAATTGACAGCAGCACGAGCAGGATGATGCCGAGCACCATCAACTGGTACGCCTCCTGAAGCTGTGCCGCACGCAGCAAGCTCTCGATCAGCGTCAGCACGAGCGCGCCGGACATCGTGCCGAAGTACGACCCCTTGCCGCCCGCCAACACCGTGCCGCCGACCACGACCGCCGCAATCGACGGAAAGAGATACGGACCGCCCAGGTTGAGGAAGACCGTCTGCGTGAAGCCGAGCAGGATGAAGCCGCCGAGCGCCGCCAGGAACCCGCTCAGGGCGTAGGTGGCGACGACGACGTTTGAGACACGCACGCCAGAAAGCCGCGCCGTCGTCCGGTTGACGCCGATGGCGAACAACTGCTTGCCATACGTCGTGCGTTCCAGGATCAGCCACATGGCGAACGCCAGGATCAGCCAGATGATGACGACGCCAGGGATGCCGAAGATCAGCGGCTCGGAGATCGCCCGCGCGAGGATCGGAGGCGTATCGCCAATCAACTGCCCCTGGGTGACGACCAGGATCGTGCCGCTGATGACGCCCGTCATGCCGAGCGTCATGACGAGCGGCGGGATGTTGAGCAGGATGATGCCCAAACCGTTGACCATGCCGATCAGCGCGCCAGCGCCCAACGCCAGCGCCAGGGCAGGCAGCACGAGCGCGTTATCGCCGTCGGAGAAGCGGTAGACCAGGATGGCTGCCAGCGTGACGACGCCACCGACCGAGAGGTCGATCCCCTCGTTGCCGCTGATGATGACCAGCGTTTGCCCGGCGGCGATGATGCCGAGGAAGGCGGCGAGGCGGACGATGTTGGTCGCCTGGTTGAGGTTGACGAAGTTGGGGTTGATCAGCCCACCCGCGAAGAACAGGATGATCGCCAGCAGCAGCGCCAGCAGAGGCGGGTTGGCGGTGAGGCGCGCAAGGGGAGAGGGACGATTCGAGATGGATGCGTTAGCCATGATGCTCGCCTCCCATCGCCCGCTCCCTCATGGAGAGGGGTGTAGGGACGAGGCGTGCCTCGTCCGTCTCTTCCCGTGCGGACGCCATGAATGGCGTCCCTACGGAATCGTGGTTGTAGGGACGCCATTCATGGCGTCCGGAGAGTTTGCGAGGTTTGGCGTTCATGTTCCTCTCCTCCTCGCCAGCGCGACCACGCCGGGACCCGCCAGCGCGACCAGGATGATGAGCGCGTTCACGAGCGTCTGCCACCACGACTCGATGTTGGCGAACGAGATGATGTTGCGGAAGATGCCGAGGATGATGACCGCCAGCACGGTGCCGATCACGCCGCCCTGCCCGCCCGCCAGCCGTGTGCCGCCCAGCACGACCGCCACCACCGACGGCAGCGTCATGTCGTCGCCGCTGCGCGGGTTGCCACTGCTGGTGAGCAGCGTATACGCCAAGCCCGCCAGCGCCGCGAACAAACCCGCCAGCACATACGTCAGCCAGCGAATGCGGTTGACCGGGACGCCTGTCGCGTATGCCGCTTCCGCTTTGCCACCCGTCGCAAACAGATACTGCCCAAAGCGCGTCGAACGCAGCAGCAACCAGAGCGCCACCAGCACGATAATGACGTAGACGACGAACGGGATGTCGAGCGGCGTCGAGCGGTAGAGGTCTTCGAGTGGTTCCGGGATCGCGCCGCCGGGGCGCGGCAGAATGAGAAGCGCCAGCCCGGCGTACAGGAAGCTCGTGGCATAGGTCGTCACGATGGGCTGCAAGCGCAGGTAGGCAACCGCGAAGCCGTTGAGCGCGCCCGCCAGCAATCCCGCGCCGCACGCCGCGCCAATCGCCAGCAGCACCTGCGCCGGCGTGCTTTCTGGCACGATCATCGTGATCAGGATGGCGTTGGCGAGCGAGACCATCGCGCCGACCGACAGATCGACCCCGCCGCCGATCACGACGATGGTCTGCCCGATGGCGAGGATGATCAACGGCAGGAAGCCGCGCAGGTTGCGATTGAGGCTGCGCAGCTCGAAGAAATTATCCTGAAGCGACCAGTTGATCAGGACGGAGACGATCAACAGCAGCAGCGCAAAAAGAAAGGTGTTTCTCGCAATGAGCCGCCGCCAATCAAAACGTGATGCTGCCACATGAACCCTTTGTATGAAGCCCTCACCCCCAACCTGCCCTCACCCTAAATAGGCTTGTCCGATACTAAAGGATGAGAGTAGCAAAAGCATGAGAAGGGCGCTCCAGCAAATGATTGAGCCAAAGACCAAAGTTGAAGGCAGCGCATTTGGC
>JALHQT010000002.1:333275-907318 GCA_022841825.1 Anaerolineae bacterium | reverse complement strand
CCGCCAAATGCGCTGCCTTCAACTTTGGTCTTTGGCTCAATCATTTGCTGGAGCGCCCTTCTCATGCTTTTGCTACTCTCATCCTTTAGTATCGGACAAGCCTATTTAGGGTGAGGGCAAGCTGTGATGTGTTGACTTTGCAAAAGCCCTGCCTAGCCCCCGCCGTAAACCGGAATCTCCGCGATATTGTAGTAGACCGGGATACCGCGCGCGTGTGCCAGCTTCACGTCGTTATCCGCCCCCTTCGAGTCGCCCGGCAGGCGCAGGATGGCGTCGCAGCGCTCGATCAGCCGCCCGGCGGTCGGATGCAGGATTTCGTCGTACAGCGCATCGCCGACGCTTTGCCCGCCCGCAGTCTGCCAGATCGGCAGCGCGACCCATTCGCCGATCATCGGCACATGCCCCGCCTGGAAGATCGGATAGGATGCCTCTTCAAGGCGGCGCAGGTTCGCCGCCATCTTTTGCGGGTCGTCGCCCGTGCCGCTGCGGTACGGTCCGGCGATCAGGATCATCATGCGTTTGTCGGTCGTCATCGGGATGCCTCCTGTACCCAGGCTGGGTACACTTGTGATAGACTATGCGTGAATTTGCGCGAATTATCATGATATTGCACGAAAGAGATGCTATCACGATATTTCGTGTAAAGTCAAGATATTTCGTGCAAAGGACGGGTATGCTCACCAGCCAAAGGAAGCAGTACATCCTCGACGTGTTGCGCCGTGACGGGCAGGTCATCGCCAAGCAAGTCAGCCAGGAGCTTGACCTGTCGGAAGACACCATCCGCCGCGACCTGCGCGAGCTGGCGGCGGAGGGCTTGCTCCAGCGCGTGCATGGCGGCGCGCTGCCCGCCTCGCCCGCTGTGGTCGATTTCGCCGGGCGCGAGGAGCTGTCGGTCAGCGGCAAGCAGGCGATTGGTCGCGCGGCAGCACACATGATCCGCGACGGGCAGGTCGTGTTCGTGGATGGCGGGACGACGGCGGTGCAGCTTGCCCGCCAGCTCCCGCGCGCGCTGCGAGCGACGGTCGTCACGCACAGCGCGCGCATCGCCGTCGAGCTGGTCGATCATCCGACGGTCGAAGTCATCCTGATCGGCGGGCGCTTGTTCAAGCATTCGATTGTCTCGGTCGGCGCGGCGGCGCTGGAAGCGCTCGATCACATCCGCGCCGATGTCTACTTCATGGGCGTGACCGGGATACACCCGGAGGCAGGCTTGAGCACGGGCGACCTGGAAGAGGCATACATGAAGCAGGCGATGTGCAAGCGCGCGGCGGAGACCTACGTGCTGGCATCGCGCGAGAAGCTGGGCGCGGCGTCGCAGTATATCGTCGTCGGGCTGTCGGAAGTGACCGGGCTGATCGTGGAAGCGGACGTGCCGGATGCGCTGCTTGCGCCCTTTGTGGACGCGGGTTTGAGCATCGTGCGGGCGTGAGGTGGATTCTCATACTCTGCGGACGGCAGTAATAACATCCCACATAAAGCAAGTTAAGCCATTGTTATTGCATTTCGTCCACCCACCCATGAAATGGGTGGGCTACGGAGACGACGCCTGCTCCGCAGGCTGAATCCCGAAAGCCTAGAGTCAGCCCCCGCAGGGGGCGTCGTCCAGAATAGCCGAGGCATTTCATGCCCTAGCGGCGCTAGGCGATAGCCGACGACCACTTTGGCTAAAGATCATCGGCAATCCACCATCTAAGTCCATAAGCTGTCTGCGTTCAGCCATATCACAAATCCGGATAAAGCTCTCTCCATCCGAACTAAGCGGATAGCTCTGTCGCAACGCAAGCACAGCAATTATGACAAACCGCCGCTTCATCACTACCACCGCAGCGGCTTGCCGTCGCGGAAGAAGCCGCCCGTCGGTCCGCCGTCCGGCAGCGTTGCCGCCCATACCACGCTCGCCGCGCCGTCGCGCACTGGACGACCACCCGCCCCACCCATGTCCGTCGCCACCCAGCCAGGACACACGCTGTTGACGAGAATGCGCTCGCCGTGCAGCTCCGAGGCAAGGATGCGCGTCAGCGCGTTGAGCGCCGCTTTTGACATACTGTAGGCGGGTGTGCCGCCGCCCATCCCCACCAGCGACCCCGCCTCGCTCGACACGTTGACGATGCGCCCGTGCGCGCTCTTGCGCAGCAGCGGCAGAAACGCCTGCACCATCCGCCACGCGCCATAGACATTCGTCTCCATCGTCTGCGCCACCATGTCGAGATCGGCACTTACGCCGCGCTGCCAAGTGTCGTAGTTGATGGCGGCGTTGTTGACCAGCACATCCAGCCGCCCATAGTCGCGCTCAACGACCCCCTGCGCCTGGGTGATGCTGTCCGACTGGCTCACATCCAGCGTCAGCGCGACGACGTTCAGCCCCTCGCCTTGCAGCGTCTGCGCGGCGGTTTCACCTTTTGCCGCATCGCGCGACCCCAACAGCACGCGATACCCCTGCGCCGCAAGCTGGCGGCAGACTTCGTAGCCGATTCCGCGATTGGCTCCGGTGACCAGTGCGATGGGATCTAGGGGCATGGCGACTCTCCTGTGAACATCTGGGGCAGATTTAACCGCCAAGACGCCAAAGACGCCAGGGGAATTTCGCAGCTATCGCTGCTCCTTGGCGTCCTATGGCGGCGTGGCGGTTTACGCATAGACCACGCAGCCCCGCGCTTCCAGATCGCCAATCCACACAGGAAGGCTCGACAGCCCATGCAGCCAGCGCAGGTCGAGCTTTTCCAGCGCGGGCAGTTCCGCGATGACGGCGGGCAGTGTCGTCAGCGCGTTAGAACGCAGGTCGAGATGGCACAAGCGCGTGAGCCTGCCGATGCTCTGCGGCAGGCTGCGCAGCCGACATCCTCGCAGCGATAGGATGCGCAGGTTACCCAGGTCGCCGATGGTCTCCGGCAGCGCGGTCAGCGGCGTATTGTCGAGGTGCAGCTCGCGCAGGCTGCCGAGCGCGCCGATGCTCTCCGGCAGCGATTCCAACGGATTGTTGTAAGCGCGCAGCTCGATCAGCCCGATCATCCGCCCCAGGTCTTCCGGCAGCGCCGTCAGACGATTGTCCGTCACGTTCAGATAGCGCAGGCGCGAGAGGTTTGTCAGGCTGGCGGGCAGCCGCTCATACCCGTTGTCGCTCAGGTAGAGGAAGTCGGTCAGTTCCGGCAGGTCGCCCAGCGCCTCCGGCAGCCGCGCGATCCGGTTATGTCCCAGGTCGATCATGCGCAGATGGACGAGCCGACCGATGTCTTCCGAAATCTCTGTGAGGCGATTTGCGGACACATTGAGGGTTTCCAGCGTTGTCAGCGACCACAACCAGCCCGGGAGCGCCGCCAGCGCATTGTCGTAAACGCTCAGGCTGCGCAGATCGTGCGTCTCCGCCAGCGCGGCGGGCAGTTCCGTAAGTTTTTGCGAATCCAAACGAACAATGGTCATCGAGGTTGCTCCCCGGGGTATTTGCCGCAACCAGAGTCTGCGCGTACACTGCAAGCATCCTCGAAACATCGAAATACACAAGCCCGACTCGTCAGGTTGGGTAGAAGATCGCTAACGGGAGGAAGAGCTGCCATGCCGCTCGAAACAGGACACGCCGCGCCAGACTTTCAGGCGCAGGATTACCTCGGTCAGCCCATCGCCCTGAGCGACTTCCGAGGGCAGAAACTGATGCTCGCCTTCTTTCGCTTCGCCGCCTGTCCCTACTGCAACCTGCGTGTGATGGAGCTGACGGCGAAAGCATCGAGCTACAAAGACCACTTGCAAATCGTCGCCATCTTCCAATCGCCGGCTGCGACCCTGCAAAAACACCGCAACATGCTGGCGTTTCCGGGGCGCATGATCGCCGATCCGGAGATGCGACTCTTCGCGCTCTATCAGGGTGAGCTTTCGACGACCAAATTCGTCACAGGGCACCTGCGCCACGCGGCGGGCTGGGTGCGCGGCGTCCAGCGCGGCGCATTCGATGTTGGGATGACCCTGGGCGAGCTGCGCCTGGTGCCCGCCGACTTCCTGATCGACGAGCAGGGCATTCTCCAGCGCGCTTTCTACGGGCGCGACGTGACCGATCATCTGCCGCTGCAAGACATCACCCGCTTCGCGCGCACGGGCAGCGTCCGTGCCACGCGCGAAATCGGCAAAGTATAGAAAATCAATTGAACCGCCAAGACGCGAAGGACGCAAAGAAATGGGTTTATCCTTCGCGTTCACTGCGCCTTCGCGGTTCAATAAGGTTGAAGGAGCAATACCTGTGGGCAAAGCACTGCAAGCATTCTTCACCATCCTCACGCTGCTGATCCTGCTCGCCGTCGGCGTGGCGCTCGGCATCGCGCTGACCTCCGGTGGACTCCTGGGGCTGCTTGGCGTCAACCCGCAGCCGACCATCAGCGCCGTCACGGTGCTGGAGCGCGTGCAGGCGCTGGCGGAACTGACGACCAGCCGCTACAACTTCAGCAGCATCGTCACCAGCGAGCGGCAGATGCCGCCGCTGCTCGCCGCCATCTACGGCGACCGCCAGATCTTACAGGCGACCGGCTACATTGACGCAGGCGTGGATCTGGGCGACCTATCCCCTGAGGACATCGCCATCACCGACGCGACGCTGACGCTGACGCTGCCCGGCGCGGCGCTGACCACCTGCGCGCTGGACGAAACGGCAACCCGCATCATCGAACGCGACAGCGGCATCTTTGCACCCGACGCGCCGACGCTGGACGGCGATGCACGACGCTTCGCGCTGGCGCAGTTCCGTGATCAGGCGCTGGAGAGCGGCATCTTGCAGGAGGCGGAGGACGAGGCGCGCGCGGTCATCACGGCGCTGCTGCTCGGCACCAACCCGGCGCTAGAGCGCGTGGACATTGCGTTTAGCGAGGCGGCGACACGGGTGCTGCCGGAGACGTGCGAATAGCTCCCAGCATCCATACTTCCAGACCCTAATTTGTCAGCAGACGAAAGATGATGCTGACAAAGCCGATCAGCGCCAGCGTTCCGCAGGCAGGCGAAACATAGGGCTTCAGCCACTGTGGGAAGAGAAAATCCGCAATGTAGTCATCGCCCGTCGCGTCGCCCATCCGCAGCGCCAGCTTCGTCAGCGGGCAGCGCTGCCCATTGGCGACGAAGACAACGATCTCCGCAACCACCAGAATAACCGCGACGACGAGCAGCGTCCCGCCGACGTTAAACAGCCCGCTGTAGATAATGAAGAGGATGGCGACGCTTTCGACGATGAAGATCAGGCTGTGAAAAGACTTGATCAAGAAAAGCTGCATGTCATGCTCCAAATAATTCTGCGCGACACCTGCGCCGCACATGTAACTATTCATCTATACGCAAGCACGCCAGATGAGGTTGTTGGCTCAGCGTCGCGCAGCAGAGGCAGTCAGGTCGCCGTCATCCTCCACATCCCTGATCTCGACCAGCTCGCCGTCGTCGCCAATGGCGTAGCGTTTGCGCTTCGCCTTCTCGCTCGCTGCTTCGGGGTACATCCGCTGCTGTTCCAGGCGCAGCGCCTCGCCCAACCGCCGCTCACGCTGTTCGAGGCGCGCGCGCGAGGGAAAGGCATGATGATAATGTGGAAAAGCAGCGGCAGACAGCCACATCAATACACCAAGAATCAGCATAGCAGCTCCGGTGTCTTCACTAAATTGCACCATCGATATGAAGAGCATGATCGCTATTGCCAGGAAGGGCAGCGCTATGAGCATGTGACCCACAAACAGCCAGGGAGCTATTCGCCGTTTTCGTAGTCGATCCTTCGCGAAAAGAAATTCTGGCGGTCCGGTCGTGATAGACCAGTCGTCGCCAAATAGCCACTGCATTTCGTCCTGCACAGTTGTCGGTGCAAACTTGCGACTCGGGGCGTCATTGAAAAGTTGGATAAGGCGAAAAACAAACATAAAGACCGCTACGATGGGGACTAGAGGAAACACCCACGCCCTATCTAAGGGAAGGTAGACATTTGTGACAAGGCTCACAACGAATATCACAACCCATATACCTACCTCGAGTCTTCTGCGCCTCCAGCGAGTCATGCGTCCGATGGCGAGTTCAAAATCTGTTGCAGGTTGAGGTCGATCAGCCTTGATAAAGTGTGCAACGATCCACAATGCACCACTGATGATTGCACTAAGCAAGCCCAAGTCCGCAATTGCGTCAGTTCCATCATAGGTGTCGGGTGTCAAAAAACGTAAGGCAAAAAATAGCGCAACGGAGATCAGAAACATGCGGGCTAAGGATTGCTTATCGGATAGCTTTCGTTGAGGGTGTTCTAGCTGCCCTGCATCCTGTGGCTCAGTTCTATTCAGCGGGTGTTCATTCATGATGCGAGGTCTCACGCCACACAAATTCAACATCGCCAATCATACCGCCTCGCCCTTTCACACGGTTATCATGTCGCTGCGCATAAGTCCACGCGCATTGACGCGCCATGCAATCCCTCGTATCGTGTTCCAAAATGGTTTGAAAGTGCGATCAAATCGCGGCGATTTTTGCCTCTTTCGCCTGCTCTCCACACAAGGACAACCTTCCATGATCCAACCGCCACAATCCGACGAATACGCCCCGTACTACGGAGGCTACATTGGGCGCGTCCCGCCCAGCAGCGACCTGTTCGCGCTGCTTGCCGCCCAACCCGACGAACTGCGTGCGCTCGTGCAGAACGTCGCCGACGACCACGCGGGAAAGCCCCCTGAGCCAGGCGAATGGAGCATCAAGGAAGTCGTCGGGCACATCAACGACACAGAGCGCATCTTCGCCTACCGCGCGCTGCGCATCTCGCGCGGCGATACCACGCCGATCCCTGGTTTTGAGCAGGATGACTACGTGCGCGGCACCGACTTCAACCGCCGCACCCTTGCCGACCTGATCGAGGAATTCGACCTGCAACGCCGCTCGAACATCCTGCAATTCCAAACGATCACGGACGAGGAGTCGCAGCGGCGCGGCACCGCCAGCGGCAACCCCTTCACGCCCCGCGCGCTGCTCTACGCGATGGCGGGACATGTCATGCATCACGTCGAGAGCCTGAAGGTCGATTACGGCGTCGTGTAGGGACGAGGCATGCCTCGTCCGCAGTGCGAGGTGCGAAGTGCGGGGTGGGAAAGAACATGCCCAGTTTGTTCGCACCTCGCGCCTTGTTCAAGAATCGATGGAATGTTAAGAACGTTTGCTTGACACTAACGAACACGAGTGCTATTGTGTTTAGGAAAGGTTTGAAAATGCGTTAATTGTGCGGAATCAGAGGCGGCGTGTCACTCGAATTCAATAAAGTCATCGATCAGGTTCAGCGGATGGGGCGTTATGCAGGCAAGCGCAATCTTTCGCACAGCGACCGCCTTGAACTTGCGTTGGAACGCTTCTACCGACTGACCGACCTCGACCCCGTACACGACCGCATCCACCTCGTCCGCACCTCCGGCGTCAGCGGGTATCGCGGCGCGACCCCGCTGCCCCGCCCGTACAGCGAGATCATCGCGGGCGTGGGTGATGCGCCCCCCATGCCGGAAAGCGCGACGCTGATCGCCGCCGACGGCTCGCAGGTCTACCCGGATCAGCATGAAAGCTCGCTCTACTACCTGGTCAACATCGGCATCTACGTCTACCACCACGGCGCGCAGCGGCTGCCTGCGCAGTTCACCGCGCCGGAACTCGCCTACGCCGACAGCAAAATTAAGGACGGCGATGGGCGCGTGATCAACAATCAAACGGTCAACGCGCGGCGTACGCTGGCGGAAATGCAGTGGCTGACGCGCCAGGCAGCGGAATACCGTGACGAAGCGCGCCCGCTCGTCACGCTGCATGATGGTCCGCTGCTCAAGTTCTTCGGCGCGACCGAAGTCACCGACGCCCACCAGATCGAGCGCGATTACATGCAGGCGCTGCGCGAGCTGTACGACGTTCGCGCGGTGTTATGCGGCTACATCGACCGTCCACGCAGCACCTCGCTCATCAGCCTGCTGCACCTGATGGAGCTGGCGGAGGGCGAGATCAACGAGGTCGTCCTCAAGACCAACGGCGACCTTGAGGGGCTGACCGATGAATCCCTTCTGCGCCATGTCCTGGTGCAGCCGGGGCAGCGTTCTGCGATGATGACGCAGAATTCACCGCAGAACGCCGAATACAAGAACCAGGGCGCGGAGTTCGAGATCGCCTTCTTTTACGCCAATGTCGCGCCCTTTGGGCAACCCGTCATCGCGCGTTTCGATGTGCCGCTGTGGGTCGCGCGCGAGCCTGCGGTGGTCGATGCGCTGCACGCGCTGCTGCTGCATCAATGCGGCATCCAGGGGCGCAAGCATTATCCGTATGCGCTGACGCGCGCCGACGAGATGGCATTCGTCAGCAGCGTCGAAAAAGATCAATTGAATCAGCTCATCAATATCGAGCTGCTCAAGAACGGCATCCATCCGGAAATGTCGAACAAGCTGCAAACCAAGGGGCTGGCGCGCGGCGAACGCCGCCAGCACCGATTGAGGGGATGATCATGGCAGTCATGACACAAAGCGAAATCGTTGGAAGGGTGCTGCGTGCCAGCACGACCGGCTTCGACTGCGGCACACGCGGCAGCACAATTGACGAGCGGCATGTCTTTGGCTCATTCGTCAAAGTGCCGATTGCCGACGACCGTTCGATGTATGCCTACGGCTTGATCTACGCCATCCGCATCGAGGATGACCCGCTGGCGCGCGAGCTGGTCATGGCGAGCATCGTCGATAACACCGCACTGCTCGACCAGCGCGAAAACCGCATGGTTCCCGTCGAGATCGGCGTCATCAACATCGGCTTCCAGAGTGGCGGCATGCTGATGCAAGCGCTGCCGCCGCGCCCACCGCTCAGTCTGAGCGAGGTGCAGTTGTGCAGTGGCGACGAGATTTATGTCTTCACGCAGCGCTTCGAATTCTTCCGCCTCGTGCTGAGTGCATCCGAAGTGCCGTCGGACGAACTATTGGCGGCGGCAGTGCGCTATGCAGCGTGGGCATATCCGGATCAGGAGCGCTATGAGTTCCTGGTGCGCTGCGGGCGGCAGCTCGCGGGCTTGCTCTCGCACGATCTCAAGCGCCTCACGCGCGTGCTCGCGCTGATCAAGCCGTAGGTTTTTCAATCGCGGAGTGCCGATGAAACACAATTGCACCAAACAATGTATGGCTGGCGTTCCTGGCGGCATGGCGGTTTAATCAGAAAGTAAACCGCCAAGACGCGAAGGACGCCAATCTTCAAACAAACAATTCCGCCAGCGGCATCCCGATGCGCACATTGATCGCCATCACCGTTTCTCCTGCGCGTTCCCTGCGATGATGAGAATTGTACTACACTGGCGATATGCAGAAACGATTCCGCCTCTCCCGCCGCTTCATCCTGCTCGCCTGCGCGCTCGTCATCGCGTGCGGTGTCGGCATCTACGCCTGGCTGTTCGCCGACCTGCCGCCCATCGACCGCCTGCAAGCCGGGCTTGCCCTGCCCAGCACCCGCCTCTACGACCGGCACGGCACGCTGCTCTACGAAATCCTGCCACCAGAGGGCGGGCGCAATGTCGCCATTCCCCTGACTGACATCCCGCAGCACTGCATCGACGCTGTCATCAGCACCGAGGACGCCAACTTCTACGCCCATCCCGGTGTCGATCTGGTCGGCGTGGCGCGCGCCTTATGGATCAACTTGCGCGGCGGCGAGGTCATCGCGGGCGGCAGCACGATCACGCAGCAGGTCGCGCGCAATCTGCTGATGGACCCGGCACAGCGCGCCGACCGCAGCATCACCCGCAAGCTGAAAGAGATGATCCTCGCGCTGCGCCTGGGTTCCGCTTACAGCAAGGATGACGTGCTGGCGCTCTACCTCAACCAATCGTATTTCGGCAATCTAGCGTATGGTATCGAAGCCGCCGCCCGCGCCTATTTCGACAAGCGCGCGAGCGAACTCAGCCTCGCCGAATGCGCCCTGCTCGCCGGGCTGCTGCAATCGCCCTCGGCCTACGACCCACTCACCAACCTGGAGACCGCCCGCGAGCGCCAGCAGGTCGCCCTGACGCTGATGACGCAGACCGGGGCAATCGACGCGGGCGAAGCGCAGATCGCCTACAACGAGCCGCTGGCGTTCGCGGCGACGCGCTTCCCCATCGACGCGCCGCACTTCGTCATGGCGGTCATCACGCAGCTCGAACGCGATTATCCGCAGGCGTTCTATGGTGGCGGCTTGGAGGTCACGACGACGCTCGATCTCGGCTGGCAGCACACGGCGGAACGGATCACCCGCCGCCAGCTCGACTTCCTCAATCAACCCGGCACAGGGCGCGCGCCCGCCAACGCCAACAACGCCGCCCTGGTCGCCATTGACCCGTACAGCGGGCAAATCCTGACCATGCTCGGCAGCCCGGACTATTTCGATGCGGAGATCGACGGCGCGGTCAACGCGGCGCTGGCGCTGCGTCAACCGGGCAGCGCGCTCAAGCCGTTCACCTACGCCGCCGCTTTCGACCCAGCCCAGCCCCTCCCCTGGACGGCGGCGACGATGCTGCTCGATGTCGAGACGCCCTTCGTCACCCGCCGCCTGGAAAGCTACACGCCCGCCAACTTCGCCCTGGTCGAACACGGTCCCGTTCTGGCACGAACTGCGCTGGCGTCTTCGCTCAACATCCCGGCGGTCGTCACGCTCGATCACGTCGGCACTTCGACGCTGATCGAGCTGCTCAATCAGGCGGGCGTCGCAACGCTGGCGGATAACCCCAACCTCGATCTCGCCGTCACGCTCGGTGGTGGCGAAGTTCGCCTGCTCGATCTGACGGCGGCGTATGGCATCTTCGCCAACGAAGGCTGGCGCGTAAATCCTGCGTATCTGCTGCGAGTCGAAACGCGCGCGGGCGATCTGCTCTACCAGTGGCAGCCGCCCGCCCAAATCACCCGCGTCATCGACCCCCGCGTCGCCTACCTGATCACCGACATCCTCAGCGATGACGAGGCGCGCATCCTCGGCTTCGGACGCGACAGCATGCTCAATATCGGGCGTCCGGCGGCGGCGAAGACGGGCACGACGACCAACTTCCGCGACAATTGGATCGTCGGCTACACGCCCAATCTGCTGACGGGCGTCTGGGTCGGCAATGCCGATAACCAGCCGATGGTCGATGTGACGGGCGTCAGCGGGGCAGCGCCGATCTGGAACGCCTTCATGCGCCAGGTGCTGCTGGGGCGAACGTCGCTCGATTTCGCAGAGCCGCCCGGCATGACGCGCGTCGAGGTCTGCGCTCTCAGCGGTCTGCTGCCCACGCCCACCTGCCCGCAGACGCGCGTCGAGCTGTTCATCGACGGCACACAGCCGACCACGCCCGATACGCTCTACCAGCGCTTCGTCATCGACGCCGCGACCGGCGCACTGGCGGATGAGACGACGCCGCCCGAACGCCGCATCGAACGCACCTATCTTCTGCTGCCGCCCGAAGCGCGCGATTGGGGCGTGCGCAACGGCGTCATGCCGCCGCCTGCGGGTGTCGCCATCGCCACCGCGCCAGACGATACGCTGCGCCTGCTCGAACCCGACCCGTATGCGGTCTTCCGCCTATCTTCGCGCCTGCCCGCCAGCAGCCAGCGCATTCGCCTGACAGCATCCGTGCCACAGGGAACGCGCAGCATCACGTATCTCCTCGACGGTGTGGAACTGGGGAGCGTCGAAAGCGCACCCTGGACATTCTGGTGGGCACTCACGCCCGGCGAGCATGAGCTGACCGCCCGCGCTGTGCTCGCGGATGGCACGACTCAGACCGCGACCGCAATTCCATTTCGCGTCAACACTGACCAGCCCTGAAACCGCGAACGTAAATTTTCCGCGTACTTCCAGAATCCTTATTATCCACGAACACATTCAGCCACATAATATGAGTATTAAGTCTGATACAGCTGTGGGCGATTGATGATTCGCCTGGAGATGTTTTCCATGAGTGCCATCGTTTTGGGCTGGCATGATGACCAGCAGACCATTCTGAGAGCAGATTTTTCGCAAGATTGGACCTGGGAAGAGTTCGTGAATACCTATGATCAGATCATGATCATGACGAGGGGTGCCGCACCCCGGCGCATTGATCTGATCCTGGTCAACGGGGCGAAGTACTTCAGAGTCCCGCCGGGCAATCCCTGGCCCGCTGTCCGTCGTTTGGCGGCGTCCATCCCGGAAAATGCCGGAATACAGGTGCAGGTGGGCGGCACGCGCACCAGCGTCATTTTCCAGAACATGCAGCGCTACTTCAGCCAGGAAGCCGCGGCGCGCACCTTCTTCGCCGAAACGCTGGACGAAGCCCTGAGCGTGATCGCGGACATGCGAGAAAGACAGATCGTGACACACGCAGTACCCTGACCTACGCGCCGATCTCCGCAAATGCGTCTTCTCGCCGCACGACCAGCGCCCGCAGCGCTTCGACCGCCCGCCATCCGGCGGCGCGGTCGGCGTCGTCAAGGTCGAGTGCTGCAAATTCGTCTTCGTCGAGGACGGTGATTTCTCCATCAGGCGTCACGAACACGTCAAGCGCCAAGTCGTCGGCGTGGATCAAGTCGTCTCCCAGCACCGCAGGGCGCGTGATATTGCAGTACCACCCCTTGAGCTTCCCAGTCAGAACATCCTGCAAACGGAAGATGTTGTACCAGCGGTTGCTGAAGAACCACTCCGTCATCGTGTCACCTTTGCGAAAGACGACATAGCCCGCATCGACATCGCTGCGTCCGAAGGTGGCGACGATGCAGATATGATGGTCGCCCCGTTCGAGCAGCTCGCCTTCGTAACGAAAGACGGGTTGTCCCTGATGGTTGCGCTTTTCGACAGTGATGGTTGTCATTCTACGTCTTTCTGGACAACGAACAGGGCGCAATCCGCTGCGCCCCGACTCGTTACCCGTTACCCATCTCTCGTTACTTGAGAATCTCATCCGCGAAACCGTGCTTGACGCAGGTCTCCGCATCCATCCAGAAATCGCGCGTGAGCATCTTTTCGATCTCGTCCGCAGTCAGTTTCGTCCGCTCACCGTAGAAGCGCACCAGCTTCTGCATCAGCATCTGCTGCAAGACCATCTCGTCCTTGAACTGCTCATGCGTCCCATAGGCGAACGCCGACAGTTGATGCACGAGCATGACGCTGCTGGGCAGGATATAGCGCTTCTTGCACGACAGCGCCAGAAGGGTCGCGGCACTCGCGCAGATGCCTTCGACGACGGCGTAAACGGGCGACTTGACCATCGTCAACTGGTCGGCGAGGCTGAACCCTGTGAACAGGTCGCCGCCATACGAGTAGATATGCAGCCAGATCGGCGTGACTGGCGCATCGCCATTGAAACGCGAAAGCTGTTCGGCACGCAGCTTGTGATCGAGTTCCCGCAAAGTCCGCATCAGCGCCAGACCGCGATCACTGTCGATGTCGGCATAGAAGTAGATGTGATTGTCGATGGTTTCGACGGTCATCAGCGTCGTCGTCGTCCCGGCGTTGAACGCCTTGACCTTTTCCTCGACAACCTTCGCCTTCGTCTTCTTGCCCCAGATGTACTCCTGGTTGAACATGATCAATGCCCTTTCTACCCCATTCATTCCTCCATGTCTTGACGTTCGGACTTTGGGACACTCCCCCGTGCAGAACGACAAGAGACAGGATATATGAGTTCAAGAGGGTTCACAAGGGTTAAATCTACAACCCAAGCGACGCCGGGCTGGGCAGTTCGCCAAACAACCAGGCGTCAAAAAGCGCTGTCAGGTCTTCGCCCGATACCGTTTCGGCGACGCCAATGAAATCGTCGGTCGCGGCATTGCCGTAGCGAAACTCGTCGGAATAGGTGCGCAGAATGTCGAAGAACACCTCATCGCCCACCCGCAGGCGCAGCGCATGAAGCGTCAGCGCGCCGCGATGATAGATCGCCCCATCGAAGAGCGTCCGCAGCGATGGCGCGCCGGGCAGCACACGGGAACGCCGCGCAGTCATGTAAAAGTCGCGCAGATACCCCCGGAACGCCGCGCCGCCGTCAACGTACTCGACCCACAACGCCTCGGCATAGCTGGCGAAACCTTCATTCAGCCAGATGTCATCCCAGCTTTCGACGCTCACGCTGTTGCCGTACCATTGATGCGCCAGTTCATGAGCGACGACCAGCTCTCCGGCAGACTCGACAATGCCCAGGCTGTAAATCGGCATCGCCTGGGTCTCCAGTGCAAAGCCCATACGCGGGTTATCGACGACAATCCCGCCCGATGACTCGAACGGGTAGGGACCGAATAACGTCTCGAAGTACTCGATCATCTCGCCCTGGCGCTTGAACGCTCCAGCGACGCTCGCATCGGCATCGGGCGGGATGTAGGTGCGCATGGGCAGGTCGCCCGGTCCAGTCTGTGGATAGACATCGAATTCCCCGACCGCCAGCGTGATCAGATAGCTCGCCATCGGGTCGTTCATGACATATGCGTAGGTGGTGGTATCGCCGTTATCGGTTTCGCTTTCCAGCACGCCGTTGCTGACCGCCAGATACGGCTCCGGCACGGTGAGGGTGATGTCGTAGGTCGCCTTGTCGCGCGGGTGATCATTGACCGGGATGAACGACGCAGCACTGTTGGGCTGCCCGGCGACGTAGATGCCGTCGTCATAAACGGTGTAGCCGCCAACTCCGATGATCGGGTTGACGCTCTGGCGCGGCGTGCCCTGGTACTCGATACGGACCGCGACCGTTTCTCCCACAGCCAATGGGCTGGCAGGCGTAATCGTCAGTTCGCCGCGCGCGAAGGCAAAATCGGCGGGTGCCCCGTTCACGCTAAGTGCACTGATGTCCAGCGACGAGAAGTCCAGGTTGAAGCGGCGCAGCACGGTCGTCGGCATGAGTTCGATTTCGGTGACGGCGGTCATCTCGCCCGTCTCGACCGAGAGGATGTTCAGGTCGATGGTGTAGTGCAGCACGTCATAACCAGGGTTGCCCGCGCTCGGCAGCAGCGGATCGCCAATGCCGACGACCGACTGCGCACTCACAGACGGCACGATCACCATCGCAAACAGCAGGACCACCCATCTCACAGTCAAAGTCATCGTCTAATCCTGTTCATTCTCGCCGTCTTGGGGCGACTCTTCTTCGCTCACGTCCGCGTCTTCTATTGCCTGCACGATCAACGCATCCGAAACATCTTCCTGCGATGACTTTGAATAGATCAGCAGCAGATACACACACCGTTGATCATCCGTAGGGGCAGACCCATGTGTCTGCCCGCCAACGGGCGCACACACAGGTGCGCTCCATTTCGTCTGCCGAAAACTCGACCAGAATGCTGACCATGACCAACTCCTCGCCCTCACATTCCTCTATGATACAATGCCGCAGGAAATTTGCTGAAAGAGAGCCTCCCCCTATGTCACTGCCGCTGCGCCGCTGGCTGCTGCTGATCGCTATCATCGCCGTCGTCCTGCTGGTCGATCAGGTCACCAAGCGCGTCGTCGTCGATACCCTGGTCGTCGGGCAGTCGCTGCAACCAATCCCGCAGCTTGCCCCCCTCTTCCAGATCACCTACAGCCAAAATCGCGGCGCAGCATTCGGCTTTCTCCCCCAGGCGGGCGATGTGTTTCTCGTCCTCGCTGTCATCATCATCATAGGGATGGTCATCTTCTACCCACGCCTGCCAGACAAGGCGCATTTTTCCCGTCTTGCCTTCGGGCTGGTCTGCGGCGGCGCGATTGGCAACGCGCTCGACCGCCTGGAATATGGCGCGGTCATCGACTTCATCCACTACACCATCCCAGGCGTCATCTCCAACGTCTCCAACCTCGCCGACCACGCCATCGTCTTCGGCGTGCTGCTGCTGGTGCTCGAAAGCTGGCGGACGGATGGACAGAAGGCGAAACCTGAACAAGAGATGGTGACGTAGGGGCGCAATGCATTGCGCCCCTACACCGATTTTCGCACATCGCACCGAATGTGAATTTACGAAATTCATGGCGATTTTCCTTTACGCACGCCTGCCATTCCACTAAAGTGGGGCATATCACGCGGAGAACAAGATGACAAAATATTGGGCACTTGCCGCTGGGCTGTCAGGTTTTCTGGGAGTCGCGGCGGGCGCATTCGGCACGCATACCCTGCGCCCGATGCTGGAGGCAAGCGGGCGGCTCGGTACGTATGACACGGCGGTGCAGTACCTGCTCGTTCACGCGGTCGCGCTGATCGGCGCGGCGTGGATCGGCGAGCGCTTTCCAGGGCGCTGGACGCGGCTATCGGGCTGGGGCTTCATCGTCGGCAACATCCTCTTCTCCGGGAGTCTTTTCCTGCTTGCGGTCTTCGACCTGCGCTTTATGGGCGCGGTCGCGCCGCTGGGCGGGGCTGGGTATCTGGCAGGTTGGCTAATGCTTGTGATTGGAGTGTGGCGATGGCGCAATCCTTAGGACTCATCACAATCGGGCTGGTGGCACTCTTCTTCGGCGGCGATTCGCTCGTCAAGGGAGCAGCGCGTCTGGCAAGCGCATTCGGCATCCCGGTACTGATCGTCGGGCTGACGGTCGTCGCCTTTGGGACTTCGGTGCCGGAACTGCTCGTGTCCATCGACTCAGCGCTCAAAGGCGTCAGCGGCGTGGCGCTCGGCAACGTGATCGGCTCCAACATCGCCAATGTCGCGCTCATCCTGGGCGTCAGCGCAGTCATCCTGCCGATCACCATTGAGTGGTCGCTGCTGCGGCGCGAAATCCCCTACATGATCGGCGCGTCAGTCGTCACGCTGCTGCTGGCGCTGGATGGCAGCCTCAATCAGATCGACGGTCTGATCCTGTTCGCAGGCTTCATCGTCTTCACGGTCGCCAGCCTGATCATCGCCAACCGCCAGCGCCGCCAACTGGCGCGCGAAATGGAGGAGTTTGCCGAGGAAGAAGGCATCACGCCTGCCGCCCGCGTCAATCGTGGGCGGGAATTGGCGCGCCTGCTGGTCGGTCTCGTCCTCCTCATCCTCGGTGCGCAGTGGACGGTTGATGGCGCGGTCGGTGTCGCGCGCGGCTTCAACGTGCCGGAATTCATCATCGGCTTGACCGTCGTCGCCATCGGCACCTCGCTGCCAGAGCTGACGGCGGCGGTCATGGGTTCGCTGCGCAAAGAGAACGACATCGTCGTGGGCAACGTGATCGGTTCCAACATCGCCAACCTGCTCGCCATCCTGGGCTTGACGGCGATCATTCAACCCATCTCTGTGCCGAGCGAAGTCGCCAATTTCGACCTGCCCCTCATGATCGCCTTCTCGCTGGCGCTGCTGCCCTTCCTGCTGCGCAATGTCATGGGCAGGCTGATGGGTGTTCTGTTCCTGGTTGCCTACGGGATCTTCATCGCGGTGACGGTGGTGTGAACATGACGACGAACGATTACGCCGAGATCAATGGCGCGCGTCTCTGGTACGAAGCGGCGGGCGAGGGTGACGCCGTCATCCTGCTGCACGCAGGCATCGCCGACAGCGGCATGTGGGATGAGGCATTCGCCGCGCTCGCCGAGCACTTCCGCGTCATCCGTTACGACCGTCGCGGCTATGGGCGGTCGCTCATGCCGGTCGGCGATTACGCGCACCGCGACGATCTGGCAGGGCTGCTCGATCATCTGGGCATCGCCAGCGCGCACCTGATCGGTTGCTCCGATGGCGGGCGTGTCGCGCTGGAGTTCACGCTCACGCATCCGGGACGGGTGCGTTCGCTCGTCCTGAGCGGCACCGGCATTCGCGGCTATGAATTTTCGGACGTGGTGGCGACCTACGCGCAGCAGAACGACGATGCGTTCGCGGCAGGCGAGATTGCCTTGGCGACCGAACTCGACATGCGCATGTGGGTGATCGGACCCAAACGGCGGGCGGAGACGCTCGACCCGGCATTCCTGGAAAAAGCACGCGCGATGGCGGCGGATGTCTACAAGACGCCACCCACGCTGGGCGACGAACGCCCGCTCTCGCCGCCCGCCATCAACCGCCTGTGGCAGATCAAGGCACCTGCGCTCGTCCTTGTGGGGGCTTACGACGTCCCGGATTTCATCAACATCAGCGGCATGATCGCCTTCGCGCTCGACAACGCCACCAAAGAATTGATCCCGGACGCCGGGCATCTGCTGCCGATGGAGCGCCCGCAGGTATTCATTGAGCGCGCATTGACCTTCCTGAAGGCAAATTAGCGTCCCGCTTTCAACCGCCTTGCAACTTCTTGCAGTGCTGCCGTCACCGACCCCAGCGCGTCATCCTGCGCCAGCGCTTTGCTCAGTGCAAGATTTGGACGCAGGTCGGCGCGATCCGCCTTGAAGCGTTCGCGTTCCGGCAGCAGGCGATTGATAGCTTCCAGCACAGCCAAACGTTCGGAACGCACATCATACGGCGGGAAATTCATCCAGAATTGCAGCGGGATTTCCAGGGCGGGCTGCTTACGGTAGGCGCGCACCGAAAAGAGCGGCACACCGCCCGGACCCAGCCACAGATGCGCGTGAAAGGCAGGCTCGGTCTTCCCGCTAAACGTAACCGCATCGGCGTGGCGCTCGCCAAACGCGAAGAGCGCCCGCGCGATCCGTGCGTTCTCCGCGCCGTTCGGGAGCTGCTCCAGATACTTGAAGAAGTTGTGCTCGGTCGGTCTGCCCACATCCGGCGAAGGTGTCGGATCTTGCGGCAGATAGAGCACCTTGCTGATCGCGCGGATCAGGCGCTGCGGCGGCGCTTTCTGCGTCCCACGTAAATCGGTCGCCTGCCGTTCGATCAGGTAGATCGGCAGCGGCGTATCGTCGATCAGCGCGATGAAGACCGGCTTGTTCAGGCGCAGCGCCAGCAGCGTCTCGCGTTCGACCCACACCGATGCGCGCGCATTCGCCGACCAGACCACCACCAACGCGCCGCAGCCTTCAACACCCGCCTGGATGACACGCACCCACTGGTCGCCGTCGAGGATGTCTTCGACATCGACCCAGGAGTTCATCCCTGCGCGTTCAAGCTGCGCGGCAAATGGGCGCACGAAAGGCTTGTCCTTCGAGCTGTGGCTGATGAAGATGTAGGGGGTCTGCGCGGTCATAGTCGCCTGTCTTCGCTGGTGTAAGTCTGTCGCGGCTTCATTCTACAACAGTTTGATAAATGTAACAGAACATATTTTCTAACCTTGACGCAGGGCGGGCGGAGGGCAATCGCCCCCTCTGCGACGTTTGTACGGTATGTTTTTACCGACGAAACAGCGCATAATCGTTTGTATTCAGTTTGTAGTGTACAGGGGATTATCTGACATGCGACGACTATTCTGCATTTTCCTGCTCCTGCTCATACCTATCAGCGCAGCCTTTGCCCAACCCGACGCCGTCACGCGCGCGCTTGCCGATCTCAACACGCGCCTGGGGACCAACCTCGCGCTGACCGACCTGGCAGATTGGAGCTGGTCGCAGAGCGTCTATGACGATGCCAGCCTGGGCTGCCGGCTCGAAGGGGTGGCAGCTGCGCAGGTCGTCACCGTCGGCTACCAGATCATCCTGGTGCACGCCGGAAGTTCCTACGACTATCGCGCCGACGAGGCGGGCAATCTGTTCCTCTGCACCATCGGCAGCACCAGCCTGCCGACTGTGCCGCCGATCCCAACGCCGACCTTCGTTCCGCCCTCAGAAGATGTCATCGCCATCAACACGGCGAGCGCAGTCGGTCAGATCGCGCAGCTCGAAGCAGGCGGGCGTCCGATCCTGGCGTGGTCGCCAGACGGCGCGTCGATCACGGTCGCGGCGGGCGAACTGCCGGATGCGCCGGATGCGCCGACGCCGGACGTGCTGCTCTACAACGCGCTGGATACCGCCAGCGCTGCGCAGACGATCAGCTTCCCCGCGCCTGTGACTGCCCTGGCATATGGTACAGGTACCGAAGGCGTCTTTATGGTCAGCGGGCATGACGATGGAACGGTGCTGGTCACGCCCGAAGAAGGCGAATCGCGCGTGCTGGAAGGCGAGCCGACCGAAATCCTGGGCGCGATTCGCATCCTGGCGATCCGTCCCGACGGTGCACAGATCGCGGCAGTTACGGGCGAACGGCAGGGCGTCTACGTCTGGGATACGGCAACCGCCGCGCTGGTCGCTTACTATCCCGCCGATCTCGTCGTGAACGCGCTCGCTTACAGCCCCGACAACGCGACGCTGGCATGGGGCGATGTGCAGGGCATCGTGTCGTTTGCCGCCCCTGGCGTCGTCAGCGGTATCGCGTCCGCCGAGCAGATCAGCCTGACCGGCGTGACGGCGCTCGCCTTCAACCCCGTGACGGGCGCGCAACTGGCAGTCGGCAGCGAAGACGGCTTGATCCGCCTCTGGAACAACGAGACGCGCCAGGTCGCCAGCGTGCTGGACAACGGCACGGACGACAACATTGCTGCGCTCGCCTACAGTCCCGACGGTACACTGCTCGCGGCGGCGGGCGGCACCACCGAAGGGCTGACGCGCGACAATTCGATCCGCTTGTGGAACATCGACACATTCCAGGTGCTGCAAGGGCTGCCCGGACATCAGGCAGCGGTGCGCGTGGTCGCCTTCAATGCCGATGGGACGCGGTTGGCATCCGTGAGCGACGACAACACGCTGCGCCTGTGGGCAGTAGCAGCGGCAGCGGGCTGAACAAGCTTCAGGCGTTGTGCAACGAGTCTCCTTTACAATGCGTATAGGCTACCAGGTGCAGTTCCGCCCGCCGGGGCTGCGCCGTCATCGCACAATGAGGAGACTCGCTCATGAAACGACTCGTCGTCCTGTGTCTGTTCGTCCTGTTGGTGTTGGGCATGGCGATGCCCACGTTCGCGCAGGTCGCCACAGGCGAACTCGGCGCACTGGCACGCTGGATGCCCAGCAAAACTCCGCTCTATTTCGGCTTCCGCACCGATGATGACTATCTGGCAACACTCGATGCGGTCGGGCAGCGGCTTAACGCCGCCATCCCGGATGCAGACATCCCCCCGCTGGTCGCTTCGCTGGATGGGGCTATCCGAGATTCGGGGTTGTTCGGCAACGATGCTGACTTCCAGTCCGCAATCCGCTCCTGGCTCGGCGCGACAGGCGCAGTCGCCATCCTCAGCCTGGAAGATGTGATCACAGAACGCAGTGATACTCCGCCAGTGCTGTTCGCGCTGGACGTCACCAACCGCGCCGCCGCCGAGGACTTCTGGGCGGTGCTGGAAACTACGGAGAATTACGTGCGCAGCACAGATGGCGACTTCACAGTGTTTTCGCCATCGCGCCGCCGGGATGACGAACCGATTGTCGCCGTGGGCGACGACGTGGTCTTCATCGCCGCCGAAAATGCCGAGCTGCCCAGCGAGGTGCCGAATGACAACCTCGCGCAGTCCGAAGTCTTCAGCGCGTCGCTTGCTTTGCTGCCGGAGCCTGCGTACAACATCGTCGCCTTCCTCAACGTCGGCGATGTCTTGCAGCTCACGCTGAACAACGCGCAGATGAGTGACGCCGACATGGCGATGATCCCCGGACCGCTCCTGCAAATGCTCCAGAACTATCCGCCGATGGCTTTCGGCGCGACCACGCTCGACGAGCGTTCCTTCGCCATCGACTTCGCCGTGCCGCTCGCCGAAATGGAAAGCGGAATGGCGGCGATGGGTCTGAGCGTGACTCCTAACGCGCCGCTCAACCCCGACTTCGTTGAACGCATCCCGGCGGGCACGCCGCTGGTGGCGCAGGGCAGCGATTTGCGCGCGGTCTACAACCAGTCACTCCAGGCGATGCGCATCCAGATGGAGATGCTGGCGGGCATGGAAGACGAGTCCGGAATGACGCCGGAAGAGATGGAAGCGCAGGTCGAGCGCACGCTGGAACAGATTCGCTTCTTCGTCCAGGGCGCGACCGGGCTTGACCTCGACACGGAACTGATGCCCGCTCTGACGGAAGACTACGCCCTCTACCTGGGCTTGAGCACGTCGCTGGCGGACGCCACCAGTCTGATGGACGTGCTGGGAAGCAACCCGATCAACTTTGGCTTGCTGTTCTCCGTCAACGATCCGGCAGTGACGAGCGCGCTGATCGAAAACCTGACCGATGCGATCACCGCGCTCCCCGTCGATGAGCGTACCAGCATCGACGTTTCTACCGATACGATGGGCGGGAATGTCGTCAATGTGGTGACGGTCACCTCACAGGGCGACCTGCCATTCCCGCTCGAAATCGTCATCGGCGGCGATGAAGAAGTCTTCTTCATCGGCACGCCGGATTATGCGCGCGCCGCACTCAGCCCGGATGGCGGCTTATTGGGCGACGCCCAGTTCCAGGAAGCCTCGAACTACATCCTGGCGGACGAACGGTCGCTGCTGTACCTGGCGAGCGCCGGCTTGCAACCGCTGGTCAGCATGCTTGAGCAGTCGAGCGGTTCGGACGATGCCGCGAGCTTCGCCGCCTTGCTCTCGCTCGTGAGCAGCGCTTCGATGAGCGCCAGCTACGAAGATGGCGTCTCGTACGGGCGCGCCGTCTGGACGTTCCCGGAATAAGGCGTAGGGACGCGCAAGTGCGCGTCCTCCGCGTTCCATGCCCTGGCGTCCTTCGCGCCCTGGCGGTTCTCATCAACATCAACCGCCAGGGCACCAGGAACGCCGGGGGATTCGACTGAGGCGCTTGCATCTTCGCGGTTGCCTCGCATATCCCGCATCGGCAACTCACGCTACAATCCTCTCAGCGGGCGAGGCGTGCCTCGTCCCATCGAAAAACACACTGCATCTGTAGGGGCGAGGCATGCCTCGTCCGTTGGGGAGATACCGTGCCGACCGAATTCATGTTGGCGAGCGTGGGCGCGGGCAAGACCGAAGCCGCCCAATCCCGCCTGACCGACCTCAAACGCCGCGACCCCTATGCCAAAGTCTGGTGCCTGCTTGCCACCGAGCGGCAGATCTACGCCTTTCGTCAGCGGCTGATGGAGCGCCCGGAAGCGAGCAGCGTCTACGTCAACATCGAATTCTTCACCTTCTACGGTCTGTATCATTACATCCTGGAAAGCGCGGGCAACCCCCAGCGCGTGCTGGACAATGCCGCGCGCTATCGCCTGCTGCGGCTGATCCTCGCGCAGTTGGAGCGCGATGGTGAGCTTGAGGTGTTCGGGCGAATCGCCCAGACGCCCGGTTTCATCCGTCTGCTGGCGGATTTCCTCTACGAGTTCAAGCAGGGCATGACCGACCCGGATCGCTTTGGTCATGCAGCGCTTACGGACAAAGACCGCGAGATCGCCCGCATCTACGCGCTCTATCAGGATGTCCTGCGCATGAATGCGATGGTGGATCGCGAGGGCGAGGGCTGGCTGGCGCTCGACGAATTGGAGAATGATCGCCACCTCGCCCGCGATGTCTCGCTGCTGCTGGTCGATGGCTACGACCAGTTCAACCCCCTGCAATCGCAGCTCCTCACGCTGCTCGCCGGGCGCGCCGACGAGACGCTCATCACCCTGACCCACGTCGAAGGGCGCGAGGCGACCATCGGCAAGCGCTTTGCCCGTGCGCTGGAGCGGCTTGTCAAGGATCATCAGTCCGAGTCGGTCGTCCACCGTGTACGCCGCCCATTGACACAGAGCAGCGGGCGGCACTCCGCACTGCGCCATCTGATCGACTCGATCTTCGTCGCGGATGCACCGCGCGTCAGCGCGCAGGGCGGCATCACACTGCTGGAAGCGCCGGACACGACGGCAGAAATCGCGGCGACGCTGCGCCATGCCAAGCGGCTGATCCTCGACGGCGCGAAGCCCGACGACATCCTGATCGCGGTGCGCGACTGGACGCGTTACGGCAGCGGCTTCGCGCCGCAGGCACGCGCTTACGGGCTGCCGCTCGCCATTGACGGCGGCGAAGCGCTGGCGGATAACCCGGCGATCTATGCGCTGCTGCGCCTGCTCGACCTGCACCGGGCGGACTTCCGCCGCCGCGAACTGCTCGACGTGCTGCGCTCGGCGTACTGGGCGATCCCCGGTATCGGGGCTGCGGAGATCGACCTATTGGAGCGCATCAGCCGCGAACGCCTGGTCACCGGCGGGCGCAAGGAATGGCTGGCGGCGCTGGCAGCGGCGGCACCGCGCAAAGACGAAGAAGGCGAGATCGCCGAAGAAGGCGATACGCAGGACGAAGCGGCGAAGCTGGCGGCACTGCGCGCGGCGCTGGAACGCTTCTTCGCGGCGGTCACGCCGCCGCACAGCCGCCTCCCCGACGAATATGCCATCTGGCTAGAAGACCTTCTCGGCAGCGACGGCGTCGCAGACCCCGAAGACGAAGAACGCGCCCTTTCCTCGCCGCGCTATTCGCTCGATTGGATCGGGCAGGTGCGCCAGCCAACGGTGGGCGCGGGGCGAAGCGGCATCGTCGCGCGCGACCTGGCGGCGCTGGCGGCATTCAAGCGGATGCTGCGCGGCATGTTGGGCGCGCAGCGTTTGTTCATATCGCTGGAAGGCGACGACATCCCCGGCTGGGAAACATTCTACGGTGACCTCGTCAACGCCGCCAAAGGCGCGACGCTGCGGACATCGGCGGGGCGGGATGGGCGCGTGCTCGTGACCACCGTCAGCGAGGCGCGCGGGCTGCCCCATCGCCATGTGCTCGTGCTGGGCTTGTCCGAAGGCATCTTCCCGATGCGCGCCGCGCAGGACCCGCTTTACCTGGACAGCGAGCGCCTGGCGCTGCGGGCGCGCGGGATCGAGCTGCAAACCCAGGCGGAACGCAGCGATGACGATGGGCTTTTCTACGAGATGATCAGCCTGGCGACCGAATCGCTGACGCTGACGCGCACGACGCTGGAAAAAGGCGCGCCCCTGCCACACAGCCATCTCTGGCGCGCGGTACGCCTCGCCTTCCGCGATGCCGAGCCGCGCGAGCAGCGCATCGGCGCGGTCGTGCCGCTGGCGGATACTGCCTCGCCGCGCGAAGCCGCCCTCGCCATCGCCGATGGGCTTTCGCGCGCAACTCCTGCGAACGATCTGGCAGGGGGCTATGCCTGGTGGTCGGCGGAACACCCGACGACCTGGGCGCACATTCAGCGTGCACGGACGATTGAACTGCGCCGGATGTCGCGGGCACCCCACGATCACTACAGCGGGCGGCTGCACAACGCCGCCTTGATCGCACAGGCGAGCGAGCAGTTCAGCCGCCGCATCTGGAGCGCCAGCCAGCTCAACGACTTCGGCACCTGCGGCTTCCGCTTCTTCGCCAAGCGAATGCTCAGGCTGGAGCCGCTGACCGAGCCGGAAGAAGCGATGGACGCTGCGCAACTTGGCAGCATCTACCACGAAATCCTCGAAGCAACCTACCGCCAGATCGCAGGCGAAGGACTGGCGCTGATCCCGGAAAACACCGATGCCGCGCTCGAAATCTTCGACGACCACGCCGTGCGCCTGCTCGCCAGCGCGCCGGAACGTCTGGGCTTCCGCGCGTCGGCGCTCTGGCAGCAGGAGCAGCAGTTGATCCTGCGGCGGCTGCGCCTGCTCATTCGCCAGGACTTCGACCCGGAGAGCGATATCAACACGACGATCCGCAAGTTCAACCGCGACGGCGAGCGCCGCCCCTGGATCTTGGAAGCGGCGTTCGGCGATGGCGACGGCATGACCCTGGAGCTGGGCGACGAACGCATTCGGCTGCGCGGCAAGATCGACCGCATCGACCGCATCGGCGACCAGATCTTCATCCTCGACTACAAGAGCGGCAGCACGAAAATCCCCACCAGCGAGATCACGCGCGGGCGCAACTTCCAGATGATGCTCTACCTGCTGGCGGCACAGGCGTTGGGCGCGGGGACGGACGCGCCGGCGGTGGCGGGCGGAGCGTTCTGGCACATCAGCACACGCAGGACGAGCGGCGAACTGCGCCCGGACGACAGCGCCATCGACGAGGGGCGCGCGCATCTGGCGGCGTACCTGGCGCGCGGCAAAGCGGGCGACTTCAGCGCCGAGGCGAACAAGATGGAAGAGGGCAAGTGCAGCCGCTACTGCGAGTACGCGACGATGTGCCGCATGGCGATCATGCGGCGGGGGAAGGCATGATGTATTCCCCGACTAGCGCCGAGATCACCCTGCGCCGCGCGACCGAGGACGACCAGCCGATCATCCGCCGCATGGTCACGTCCGAATGCCTCAACCCGCGCGATGTCCACTGGCAGAATTTCCTGATCGCCGAAAGCGGCGACCGCATCGTCGGCATCGGGCAAATCCGCCTGCATGGGACGATCAAGGAGTTGGGCAGCCTGGTGGTCGCGCCGGAGATGCGCGGGCAGGGCGTCGGCGCGGCGCTGGTGGCGGCGCTCGAAGCACGCGCCGGGCTGCCGCTCTATCTGATGTGCGGCTCGCACAACGTGCCCTATTACACGCGCCTGGGCTATCGGGAAGTCCTAGGCGATGCGCGCCCCGCCGCCATGCTGCCACCGCGCGCGCTGCTCTGGTTCGTCGAGCGGGTGCTCCGGCTGACGATTCACATCATGGTCAAAGAGAGATAATTGAACCGCAAAGGCGCAGAGGACGCGAAGTACAGTTCCCTTTTTCTGCGCGTCTTCGCGGTTATCTTGCATTTTTGGGCGGCTACGTGCGCGGGGTCGGCGTCACGCTCGGCGTGGGCGTAATCGAAGGCGTCGCCGTCGAAGTCACGAACAGGCTCGGCAGCTCCGGCACGAACAACTGCTGGTTCACGCGCAGCGCATTCGGATTTGCCAGGTCGTTACATTCGATCAGCACTTCAAGCGTCGTGCCCACCAACTGCGCGATGCCGTTGAGCGTGTCGCCTGGGCGCACCGTGTAGATCACCCACCCCGCGTTGGCACCGCAGGGCGAAAGTGTTGGGGACGGCGCAGTGGTGGGGCGTCCGGTGGCGCTGGGCTGGATGCTGGCGACAGGCGTCGAGGGGGTGTCCTGGGTGTCGCGGGTTTCGGCGTTCGTCCCGCTGCTGCTGGTGTTCCCGCCCGCGTCAGTGCCGCCACTGCTGGTATTGACCGCGCCGCCTTCGCTCTCGGTCGTCCCACCGCTGCTGGTGTTGACCGCGCCTCCGCTTGCAGCATCGTTCGTCGTGCCAGGCGTCGGCGTCAACGGCGGCAGCGGCTGGTTCAGGCGGTTGATGTCCTGCTGCAACGGGAAAAACACCGCCAACAGCCCCAGGACGATGACGGCGATCAGCACGCGGCGTAACCCGGAAGGAATCCGGTCGATCAGGTCTTGCAGGCGATTGAACACGCGCCACCCCAACGTTTGACGATATTACACACTTCAAACATTATAGCCGCGTTTGGCAGCAGATGGATAGAGGATTATGGAACTTCGGCGGACGCCATGAATGGCGTCCGTGTCCGTTGTACCGATCAACGGTCTAGCGGTTATCCCGCTCTTTGCGTTTTTCCAGCAGCTTCGACGCCGTGCTGCCCGGCGCGGGGGGCGGCGGCGACGCAGGAAATGGGCGAGAGGGTGGTTTGCTCCCCTCTCCCTGAGGGAGAGGGGTAGGGGGTGAGGGCGCATCGTCCGCTGTGGAACGCCTCGTTGCGGCAGAAACGCCGCGCGATCCTGTCGGGACGCCATTCCGGGCGTCCGCCACCCCGGCACCTGCTGTCCCTACCGCCCCCTCGACCGTCGTCGCTTCGCGCGCGCGCTGCTTCGCCTCCAGCAGCGTGGACATGCGCTCACTCGTCTCGCCCGCCGCGCGCTGCCGAGTCAACGCCGCTCGCCAGCGCGCCAGATCGCTGCGCGTGATCAGCAGGCGGCGCACGGCGATGTCGAGCGGCAGCAGCAGGGCGGCGAGCAGCAGCAGCCAGGGCGCGACCGGCGTGTAGCTCGGCGCGGCTTGCAGCGTGTGGGCGAAGACCGCCTCCGGCGTATCGAGCAGCGAGCGCCCGCCCGTCAGCGTCGCCACCTCCGCCAGCAGCCCTTCGCCTTCCGCCACCGGGCGTGTGTCGTACTCCGGCGAATAGCTGTTGACCCAGCCGCTCGTCTGGTTGACGACGACCTCACCACCGCTGCCCGCCAGCCGCACGAAATACGCGCCTTCCGCGTCGGGCATAAAGGCGGCTTCGTAGCGCCCCGGCGCGACCTGCTGCAAGACGATCCGCTCCGCCGTCAGGTCAGGCGCGACGACCGATGCCTCCAGCGTCAGCCCGTTCAGGAAGCGCCCCGCCGCATCGCGCGCATCGACCACAACCCGCGCCTGCTCGCCATCCGGGACGATGCGCGCTTCGACGTTGTTGGCGGCGGTCGCGGTGATCGTCCAGCGCACCGTCTGCCCCCAGAAGCGCGCGAAGTCGCCCCAGGTCGCCCATTCGCCCGCCCAGCGCGCACCCGCGTCGCTGGTGAAGGCGACCGCCCGCCCCAGCCCATACTGCCAGCTTGCCAGGATCGGGTCGGCGAAGCTGTTCGGCGTGCGCAGGATGACCTGCGCCGTCTGACGCGGCGTCGTCGCCACATAGCCGAGCAGCGACGGAGCGCTGGTGATGCCGTTGATAATCGGGCTGTTTGCGCTCAACGCCGGGACGAACGCCTCGTCCTCGATGATATAGGCGCGGCTCGCCAGCACCGTTTCCGAGGCGAAGATCGTCGGGATTTCCTCGACCGCCAGCACTTCGTGATAGTTTCCACCGCCCGCCTGCGCCATCGCCGCCAGGAAGTCGGGTCCCGCGCCAATCGAAATCACGCTGGTGGTGATGTCCTGTGCCGACAGCTCGGTCGCCGTTTGCACGAGCAGCCCCTCGTTCGCGCCGCCGTCGGTCAGCAGGATGATATGCTTGCGCGGCGACGGGTCGAGCGCCAGCGCCTGCGCCGCCAGCGTGTAACCCGCCTCGATGTCGGTGCCGCCGCTGGCGCGCAGCGTGCCGATCAGCGTTTGCAGACTGATGCGATCCAGCACGGGCTGAATATCGGCGATCCACGACGCGCCGGTATCGAACGAGATGACCCCGGCGCGGTCGCTCGCCTGAAGAAACTCAATCGAACGGATCATCGCCTCTTTCGCCAGCTCAATCGCCTCGAAGCCGCTGGGTCCCGCCACCCCCATGCTGCCTGAACGGTCGATCACATAGGCAATCGTGAGCTGCGGCAGCCGCTGCTGATCGCGGATTTGCATCTCGACCGGCAGTGCTTCTTCGAGCGGAGTCTGGAAGTAACCACCGGGCGCGTAAGCATCGGGTCCCCCGACAACGACCAAGCCACCGCCCAGGTCGCGCACATACGACGCCAGCGCCTCCATGCGCCGCTCGCTCAGGAGGGTCGCGGGGATGTTGGAAAGAATGACGCTTTCGTAGTCCGCGAGCGGGGCGATCCCAATCGGCAGCCCATCCGGCTGCACGCGCTCAACCTCCAAGCCCGTCTCGGTCAGCGCGCTTTCCAGGGCTGCGCCATCGCCATCGTTGCGGGCGACCAGCAGCACACGCGGCGGTCCGACGATCTGGCTGAACGTCGCGAGAGCGTTGTTCTGATAGAACGAGTCGCCATCGCGCGGATCGACACGCACCTCGAAGTCACGGAAGCCCGCCGCATCCGCCGTCAGCGAGACGGCATAGTTGTTGTCGCCGGGATTGAGCGAGGCTTCGGTGCGGAAGAGGATGGCACCGCCCGCCGAAATCGTGATGGTGGCGGGGGTCGCCGCTTCGGCGCGCACGGTGAAGCTGAGGTCGAATTCCTGCCCCGCGCCCACTTCTTCCGGCGCGCGCACGTCGATCACCTGGACTTCCGGCGCGGGATCGCGCACCAGCGGGACATAGCTGATCTCGGCACCAGTCGCCGCCGCTCTTCTCGCCGCCGTCTCCGCGCTGCCGACCGTCTGCGCGCCATCGCTGAGGATCACCATGCGTCGGGCGGCATCCGCCGGGAATAGCCCCAAACCGATGCGGATCGCCTCGTCCAGGTCAGTCTGCGTCGTGATCGGTGCCGAGCGCAGGTTGGGGAGTTCCCGCACCACGCTCAAGCCGCGTTCGACCACCGCGTTCGCGCCGAAGACGACCACCGCCGCCGAATCATCGACTGTCATCGCCGTCAGCGCAGCGCGCAGGTAGTCAAGCTGCGCTTCGCGCGACGACTGCGTGATGCTGTCCGACGCATCCACCAGGAAGACCACCGCCAGACGGTCGGCGGAACGCACGACCTGCGTGCCTGCCAGCGCCAGCACAACGAGCGTGAAGAGCAGGCAGCGCAGGATCAGGCTCGTCCAGTCGCGCAGCCGCCGGAACGACGTGCGCGGCACCCCCCAGGCGATGATGGGAATAAGCGCAAGCAGCAGGAGCAGCGCCAGCGGCGCGGTAAAGATCATCGGGAGATGGCACTCCAGTACGACATCAGAGGTAGTGTACCACCGGAGAGATTTCAACACGAAAGGCGAAGAAATGGGCACGCAGATGTTGTAGAATCAGTGTGATGAACACCCAACTCCATCCTCAGCACTTGACGACCAGGCGCGGTCGGCTGCGTGCGCACGCGCTGGCGCTGCTGTGCGCTGTAGTGCTGACGTTCGTGCTGCTCCTGCTGCGCGACACCCTCACGCTCGCCAATATCACCATGTTCTTTCTGCTGCTGGTCGTCCTCGTCGCCATCACCCAGGGGATCGTCCCCGCCCTCGTGACGACTTTTGTCAGTTTCTTCTCAATCAACTTCTTCTTTGTGCCTCCCTACTACACGCTTTGGGCATCCGATTCGCGGGAATTACTCGACCTGATCGTCTTTCTGATTGTCGCCATGATCGCAGGGCGGTTAGGCGCTTACTCGCGGCAGCAGGCGGAGATCGCGCGGCAGCAGGTGCGTGAAGGTGAGATGCTGCTCGAGATGGAACGCAAAAGCCGCAAGTTTGAAGAAGCGGACCGGTTGAAAACAGCGCTGCTGCACGCGGTTTCGCATGACCTGCGGACGCCGATCACCATCATTAAGAGTTCGGCATCCAATCTGCGCCAGCTCAGGAGTAGACTCACCCCGCAGCAGCAAGTCGAGCTTGCCGAGACCATCGAGACGGAAGCTGACCAATTGGATCGTCTGGTGGGTAATCTGCTCGATATGTCACGGCTCAAGGCGGGTGCACTCAGGTTAAGTGTAGGCTTGAATTCATTGGAAGAAGTTGCGGGAGATGTGGCGGCGCGTGTCTGGCAGTTGACGAAACAGGAACGACTGAAGATCGATTTTCCCGACACTATGCCCCTGGTCGAATTTGACTATGGTCTGATCCTGCAGGCAGTGACCAACCTTGTCGACAACGCACTGCGCTATGAACCTGCCGCCCAGCAGGTCGAACTGCAGGGAGAACAGCTCAAGGAATGGGCGCTCTTCAGGATTATCAATCATGGCGAGACGATTGACGAAGAGACCAAAGCACACATGATGGAACCGTTTTATCGTGGCAAAGATGGCAGAATTGGCTTAGGGCTGCCGATTGCCAAAGGGATCATCGAAGCGCACGATGGAGAACTGCGCGTCGAAGACACTCTTGGTGGGGGCGCAACTTTTGTGATCGCATTGCCCATCAGGGAGACAAAGGGCTATGAAACTCAAGATCCTGGTCGTGGATGATGAGCCCCAGATTCGCAAACAGCTCAAGATCGGGTTGGGTGGGTATGGCGGCTATGACGTTCTCACTGCCGAGAGTGGGCAACAAGCCATCATAACAGTGGCACAGAGTTCGCCAGACCTTATCATCCTGGACATCTCACTCGGCGCGGGACCGGATGGTCTGGAGGTCTGCCAGCGGCTGCGGGAATGGTCAAAGGTGCCGATCATCATGCTGTCGGTGCATAACGAGGAAAAGACGAAAGTCGCCGCGCTCATGGCGGGTGCTGACGACTACCTGACAAAGCCGTTCGGGATTGAAGAACTCCACGCACGCATCATCGCAATCATGCGGCGCATTGCCGTCGAACCTGCCACCAACACACGCGCCGAGATTCGGACAGGTGCGCTTTTCATCGACCTGGTGAACCGCCGCGTTTTCGCCGACGACGAAGAAATCCATCTGACGCCGAAGGAGTACGATCTCCTGCGACTTTTAGCGACCCATCCCGGCAAGGTCATGACCCACCGCGCCATCCTCAGCGAGGTCTGGGGACCCGAATATGGCGAAATGGATCATTACGTGCGCGTGTTCATCAACACACTACGCAAGAAACTGCGTGAAAACCCGGCTCGGAATGTGCGCTACATCCTTAACGAGCCGGGCGTCGGCTATCGCTTTATCAGCGATGCTTAGGTATGCGCCGCGTTCAACTCCTCATGGTGATGTTCGGTCGCATGTTCGAATGTGACCTTGAATCCTGGTGGGAGTGGAATTCCATCGATATCCATCTGTTTGATGTTGAGAGCGATGTCGTCGGCATCATAGAGCGCATCACGCAGGAAGCGATCGGTGGACATATGCAGAAGGCTGTATGGGAACTTCGTCCTCAGCGCACCAATATAGATCTCGAAGTAGATGTTCGGATACTGTACCCGTAATTCATCCAACGTCCGTGCCACACTTTTGTGCAGATCACGGTACGGATCGTCGATGATGCGAATCAGGTTCGCGTCCCAACCATTGAGCGCGATGACTTCACGACTGCGCTTGATAAAAGCGTCGGCGCGTTTCTGATCGACATTGATATGGATGATCAGTATCGGCAGCCCGCGTTTGAGGATGGCATTGACGACCCGTACCGCCAGTTTTGACCAGGTATCGCAGAAGTAGATGGCGAGTTCCTTGTCACGGCTTGCATCAAACGTCACAGGCATGTCATCGAATTTGGGCATGTGATCGAGCTTGAGCCGGGCTGCGGTTTCCTTGTAATGGCGGTGGATGCGGAAGAAAATCCAGACGAGTGTCGGGATGATGATGACGATCACCCATGCGCCCTGGCTGAACTTGGTGACAATGAAGACGCACATTACGACGAAGGTGATGATCGCTCCAACGCCGGAGATGATCATCTTGACCCACCAGTTGCGGTCGTACTCGATCTTTGTCTCCAGACCCCAGGCGAATTCACCCGGCTTGAGCTTGCCACTGCGCCAGAACCGACGAGTCATCCCTGTCTGCGAAATGGTGAAGCCGAGGAAGACGCCGATGGCATATAGCGGGATCAGGTTGGTGACCAACGCTCCCGTGATGATGACGATCAGGATCGAGCCGGCAGCAAGCGTCAGCACTCCCCAACTGAATACAAGACGACGACCGCGATAGGTGAGCTGGCGGGGTAGGAAACCATCCGAGCTATGCAGCGCTGCAAGCTGCGGAAAGTCCGCAAAAGGCGTGTTTGCCGCCATAAACAGTACGGCGAATGCACCCGCCATCGTGAACAGGTAGAAGATATAGCCAATACCTTCCGTGCCATAGATCGTCCGCGCCATCTGGCTGATGACTGTTTCCTCGTGTGAGGGTACAGCACCAATGGCGTTGGACAGCACTGTAATGCTCATGAAGAGTGTGATGAGAATCGTTGCCATCACCAGCAGTGTATTGGCGGCGTTTTTCGCGCGCGGCTGCCTGAAGATTTGCGTGTCGTTCGAGATCGCTTCAATCCCCGTCAGCGCAGTACAGCCGGACGAGAAAGCGCGCAGCATCAGCAGCAGCGTGACGGGACCCGCCAGATCATGATGGATGGGTTCAACGCCCGTGACGACGCCTAGACTTCCGGTCGCCATGCGGTAGAAGCCGATGATCAATGCGAGCGCCATGCTGACCAGGAAGAAGTAAGTCGGGACTGAGAAGAGACGCGCGCTCTCCTTGACACCGCGCAGGTTGATGACCGTCATCGCCACGATGATGCCCACAGTTAATTCGATACGCAGCGGTTCCAGCCCAGGGATGACGCTGATCAGGTTGGCAACACCGGCGCTGATGCTGACAGCGACCGTGAGAATGTAATCAGTCAACAGCGCCGCGCCGGTCACCTGCGCCAATTCTTCGCCCAGGTTCTCTTTGGCGACACGGTAACCGCCGCCGCCCGCCGGATTGGAGAAGATCGTCTGACGATAAGAAATCGTGACGATAGCGATCAGCAATGAAATCGCCAGCGCAATCGGGATAGACGCCGCGTTCCCCTGAAAGCCCAGGAGTACAAACCCGCCCAGGCTCGCCGCGTTCAGGATGATCAGAATTTCTTCGGTCGCATATGCCACCGACGATAGCGCGTCACTCGCAAGGACCGCGAGTGCGATGGGATTTGACGCAGTTTGGTGTGATATTTCGGCAGTCTTGAGGCGTTCACCGAAGACGAGCGTCCCAACACGATCACGGACATCGTGTAATGTCATCTGTTCCCCCTATAAGCTCAATTACCCATCCCAGGGCAAGCCAATGTAGTCAGTGAAAAGGTGCTGTGAAGGTTTTCCTGGAATCCGTCAAGAGGACGAAGAGGTCGCTGATGAACGTTTCAGCCACGTCGAATGACCCTCGTACAGATCGGGTGCATCCAACGTGTAGAGGAGGCAACCGCTGTCGCGCAGCCTGCGTTCCAGATGATGCAGGCGCAGTTCACGCAGGAACGGCACGGGGCTTTGCGGGATATGAGCAAAGATGATCCGGGCATCCAGCAGACTTGCGGCGTCGGCAATTGCGTCCAATGGTGACAGGCATTGCGTCTGTTCGAGAGTGACCGTGATGCCGTAATCTTCAGCCGTTGCTGCGTACTCTTGCAGCAACAGGTAGTCTTCGTGTGTTATGGCACTGTTGCCAAACTCTGATCCGAGATAGCTGATGTGTTCTACCTGCATCAATCGCAGGAGGATAATTTCGTGGTTTTGCTCACGCGCCAGACCACATGCGAGATGAAGCGCGCGCTTCGTCCACATCGGATTGGCGATTTGCACCAGGATTCTGCTCATAACAGGGACATCCTTCGTTTCGTATGCTTATCTCGAAGTCTAGACCCGCCGGGATCAAGATCGGGACAAGAAGAAGCGAAAGAAGTATCAGGGTTTCGTCAAGATTACCTGCGGAATATTCTGGCACGAGCGAGGTATACTCAGCGCTATATGCTGGCAGCGAGGCAAGTCTCTGCTGCCGGGAGGCACAGCATGAGCATCGACGATCCCCACACCCTGCACTCCGCGACCGACACACTTCCTCGTTTCGAGATTCGCAATCCCGTCACCAGTCAAACCATCGGCACACTCCCCATCCTCGATGCGGACGCTCTCCGCGCTGCCGCTGCGCGCGCGCGCGCGGCACAGCCCGCCTGGGAAGCGCTCGGCGTCAAGCGCCGCGCCCTACTCATGCGTGCCTGGATCGACGCGCTGTGGATGCGTGATCACGAGCTGGTGGCGGTTCTGCGCCGCGAAACCGGCAAGACCTACCATGACGCCATCGGAGAGCTGTTTTCCACCGATGTGATCGCCATCTACTACGCACAGCACGCTGCGCGCATTCTGCGTCCGTATCGCGGCACACCGATCTTCCCCATCATCCAGCGCGTCGATGTCGAGTACCGCGCGCATGGCGTCGTCGGCATGATCGCACCCTGGAACTATCCACTACTCAATATCGCCTTCGAGCTGGTCGCCGCACTGGTCGCAGGCAACGCCGTGCTCGTCAAGCCGAGCGAGCTGACGCCGTACACCGCGCTCTTCATCATCGACATGCTGCATCGTGTCGGCGTGCCGAAAGATGTCGTCCAGATCGTCCCAGGAGATGGGACGACGGGCGCTGCGCTGGTCGATGTGGTCGATTACGTGCATGTCACAGGCAGCACCGCCACCGGGCGCAAGGTCGCCATGCGCGCGGCGGAACGCCTGATCCCGTACAGCCTTGAGCTGGGCGGCAAAGCTCCCATGATTATTCTGCGCGATGCCGACCTAGATCTGGCGGCGACGGCGACGCTGGTTGGTGCGCTCCAGAACGCGGGGCAGGCATGCGTCGCGATCGAGCGCGTCTATGTCGAAGCGCCGATCTATGAGCAGTACCTCGAACGGCTGCGCCATCATGCCGCAAAGCTGAAGATCGGCACAGGCGGCGATGGCTATGGCATCCACGTCGGCAGCATGGAGCACGAGCGCGAACTCTTGCGCACCGAACGCCAGCTCGCCGATGCGCTGGCGAAAGGAGCGCGGCTCGTCTACGGTGGCAAGCGTCGCCCCGATCTAGGTCCACTCTTCTTCGAGCCGACCATACTGGCGGATGTTGACCACACGATGGATGTCATGACCAAAGAAACGTTCGGTCCGATCATCCCGGTCATGCATGTGCGCGATGGCGACGAAGCGGTCGCGCTGGCGAATGACAGCGACTACGGACTTTCGAGCGCCATCTACACGCGCGATCTGGCAGGCGGGCGGGCGCTGGCACGCCGCATCCAGGCGGGCGATGTCGCGATCAACCGCGTTCTAATCAACGTGACGACAGCGGGGATGCCCAGCGGCGGGGTCAAAGACAGCGGCATCGGGCGGCGCAATGGCGCGCCAGGACTGCTGCGCTTCGTAACGACACACGCCGTGATGACCGACAAGCTGGTCTTCAACCCGCCGACGCTGGCAGTGCTCGACCCTATCACACGCCTCGGCGTGCATACGATGCGGCATCTGCGGCGCTGGCTGCCGTTCCTATGAAAATCCTCTTCATTGCCCCCATCCATCATCCTGAAGAGCTGCGCGCTGCTCGTGCCAACACGCCGCCCGGCGAAGCACCCCTGCTCTTCCCGCCCAGCGTCAGCCAGCACTTCTGGGAGAAGGCGCTGCGCAAACGCGGGCACTTGCTGGCGGCGTTCTACCGGACAGATCCCGCTTTTGGCATCGGCGACCACCAGACCGCCCGCCACACTCAGGGCATCACGCCGGGCAAACTCGCGCGTGCGGCCTTCAACCGTCTGCCGCCACGTGCCAACCCCGACCTGCGACTGCGCAACGCCCGGCTGATCGACCAGGCGCGCGCCTTCCAGCCGGACATCCTGTGGATGGTCGGCGATAACAACATCATCTACCCGGAAACGCTGGCGCAGATCAAAGCGGAAACGGGTGCCAAGCTGCTCTACTTCTGCGGCACCTCGCCGCAAATCTTCGCGCCCGCGCTCGACCGCGCGGCAGCACGTCTGTATGACATCGTCTTCGCCAACGACTACTATCATGGCATTCAATGGCGCGAACTCGGCACGCCGCGCATGGTCTGTCTGCCGATTGTCGCCTGCGATCCGGCATTTCATCATCCCTACCCCCTCAGCGACGAGGAACAGGCGCGTTACACCTGTCAGGTGGCATTCGTCGGCACGCTGGTACCGGATCATCTCTACAGCCGCCGCGTCCAGGCGCTGGAAGCGCTGCGCGAATTCGACCTGGGCATCTGGAGTGTGCACGAAGTGCCACCCAGCCTGCGCGCACATTTTCGCGGTCCGGCGCTCGGCGCGACGGTTCAGCGCGTCCTGAGCGCCGCGCAGATCAGCATTAATCCGCACGGCGATTTCATGCTCTACGGGGGCAACATTCGCCTGTTCGAGGTGGCAGCGGCGGGTGTTTTTCAGATTGCAGATGACTTACCGGGGACACGCCAGTGGTTCACGCCAGGCGAGAACATCGTCACCTACGCCGACCCGGACGACCTGCGCGCCAAAGTCCGCCATTACCTCGCGCATCCGGATGAACGGGCGCGCATCGCCGCCGCAGGGCAGGCGCACGTCTACGCCGCGCACACCTACGAAGTACGGGCGGCGGCGTTGGAGCGGGAGATTGCGTTGTTAACTTGATCGTGGGATTGCGCGCGGCGCTTATCCCACAGCAGAACCGCGAGTACAATGGGAGCGATCAGCGTAACAACATACCATGCGAAATCAATGCCATAGGCGAAGGCGATCACAGCCCACGTCGGGATCGACGCCAATACCGCAGCCCAGATCAGCCGTGGACGCTGGAGCAGCGGGATCATCTGAATCAGGTCGTAATCATGGACGAACGGGTTGATCACGAAACCCGCCAGCATGTACTGGTCAAACGTGATGCGCGCACGAGTGATAAGCGTGATCCCGTACAACAACCCGCCACTCAAGAAGATTAACGCCGCCCAGAACGCCGGGCTGCCCTGCTCAAAGACGAGATACAAGGTGCGCGGCAAAAAGCCCGCCAGTGCGCGCTCAAAGAAGGGGCGCGGCTGGGCAAGCCATTGACTCACCCAGTCCGGAATGATCAGAAAAGTCGGCAGGTAGATCGCAAGGGCGCAGGCGACGAAAACGATTGCGGATGTCGGCAGCCGACGCTCGCGCACAAGCGTCGTCACCCATTCCCAGCCTGCCCACAGCAGCGGAAAGATGCCGAGCTGCGGCTTGAGCAGCAACAGCGCCAATCCGACCCCGCCGCGCCAGCCGTGGCGGTCGCCTCGATAAAGTGCCAGCCCAATCATGGCAAAGACGGCGGTCTGACCGCCGACCATGTGAGCGAACAGGGGGGCGAAGAGGAGAACGGAAGGTCGCCAGCGTACGATCGCCAATGCCGCGATGACGGGCACGGCGTGCCACAGCAGCACGCTCAGTTCGCGTGGAAGCGCGCTAAAGAACGCAAACACCAGCACGTAGGGCAGGGGGTAGTAGCTGTTTTCCGCCCAGATTGGCGCACCAGCATTGAAGCGCGCCCCAATCTCCATAAAGGTCTCGTAATCGATGCCGCCGCGTCCACCGCTAATGACGAAGAACACGTACAAGGCGTAGAGAAGGATCGGGATGATGTAGAGAAACATCCCCATCCGCTGGATCATCCGCGGATGCCCGGATGAATACCTAGACGCTGTTGGCTGCTGGCTGCGTGTTGTCAAGATTCTTACTCGAATACCTTTCCTCGCCCCATACCATTGTATGATGCAGTGAATTGTCCCGACCGTTGAGACGCGAAGATTTCGACTTCAGCAGCAAACCTAGACAGTACATAAGTCAGGTAGCCCGCATCACCCACCCCTGCGTGTATAATCACAGAATAGAAAGACCATTGAGATGAAGAGGCTTTCGCCTTGAACATTCATTATAGAATTCTCGCCGCCTGTCTCATCAGCATCGCCATGGGCGCGAACGCTGCCTTGGCGCAGGAGGCAACTTCCGAGGCACCCACGCCCGAAGTGGTCCCCACGTCAGATCTCCTCACGCCCGTCCTGACGGTCGAAGTGCCGCCGACGCTTGAGCCACCCACCCTGACGCCTATCCCAACACTGCCGCCGCCTACGCCAGCGCTGCCGTCGCCAACCTTACGCGCCGAAACCCTCACCGTGTGGACGGTCGGGATGCCCGGCGAGATCAATATCCTCCTGGATACTACCAACAGCGCGCCCATCAACAGCCTGGATGCGCAGTGCAGCATCACGCCGGGTGCCAACCTCGTCAGCAGCCAGATCATTCCCGGAGCGTTCACGCCGGATGCGCTGGTCATCAACACCGGAATGACCCCCGATGGAACCTGGGTGTTCGCGGTCTCGCAGCCCAGCGCCCCGCTGATGGGCGGAACGCTATTCCGCCTGGCTGCCGTGGGCGCAGCCAGCGGCGTCGTCAGCGTCAACTGCTTCATGACGGGCGTAGGCATGGACGGCGTGCGTCTGCCGCTCGCCTTTGCGCCACTCACGCTCACGATTGCCGATGCGCCAACCGCCCAACCGTCCGCCACGCTGCGCCCGTTGGAAACCCCCACGCTGGCGATGCTGCCGGAGACCACGCCGATACCGGAAGTCACCAGCGAGCCGACCGTGATCACCGAGGTGACGCCGGAAGCCACACCCACCATCGAGATGACGTTGGATCCCAATGCGATCACCCCAGTTGTGCCGGAGGTTTCGCCCACGCTGGAGATGACCGTTGACCCCAGCATGACCGCCGAAATCACGCCGGAAGTCACGTCCGAGGGCACCATGACACCCGAAATGACCTCTACACCGGACCTGACGCCGACGCTCGAACCCACCGCGTCGCCGGAAACCTTCGCCGCTGCCCTGCCTGGCAGCATCGTCGGGCAGGTCGCCCTGTCGGACAGCACGCCATCCGGCGTGGTCGTCAGCCTGCGAACCGCCGACGGCACGGTGGTCATGCTGGGCAGCGCCGATGACGCGGGCACATTCCGTTTTGATGCGGTGGCACCTGGGGACTATGTCGTCGTCGCCGAAGCAGCAGGCTATCTCCCGCTCTCGCTGCCGCTGACTCTGAGCGAAGGCGGCGGTGCATCATTGGGAACGCTGTTCCTGTTTGCGGGTGATGTGGTCGTGAGTGAGCGGGCGGTGGTGGACGAACTGGATGTGGTGCAGTTCACCGTCTGGTATGGCAATCCCGCGCTGTATGATCCGCGCGGCGACTTCAACCGCGATGGGCGGATCGACATCCTCGACCTGCGGGCGATTGCGCAGAATCTGCGGCGCGCGGGGTAGGATGCGCGGTACTCCGGGGCGCACCTGTGTGTGCGCCCCAAGAGCCGATTCGCTAATTTACTCGCCCTGCCCCATCGAGAAGCCCTTCTCACCGTCAAACGTATAGAGATTTTCCGTCTTGGTGAAGTCGAACCCTGCATCCGCCACGGTCTGAAGCAGCGCGGTAATCTGGGAGTGGCTGATGGTGCCTTCCGTTGCCAGGAAGCGGCAGCGCCAGTGATCGACACAGAAGGTCTCCGGCGAACCACCAGGATAGACCTTCTGACCACGATTACTGACCATGCTCAACCTGAAGCCTGGGACCTGTACCTTAGACGTCAATGCGTCGCCGAAGACATTCGGATTCTTGTTGGCTTCGTTCCAGTTGATGAAGACATCGATGCCAACCAGTTCTTTCTTGGTAGGCGGCAGCACCTTCAGCACAATCTCAAGCGGCTTGTTCTCACCCTTGGCGTAGCTGACGGGCTTGAGCGTCTGCGGCTGCTGACCGAGACGCGCAACAATCGCCTGCCCAAATTCCTTCGTCCCGACCTTCTCTTTGCTCACGCCATCGCGGAAGATGTCGTAGGTGTGAACACCATCTTCGAGTGTGCGAAGCCAGGCGTTATGAACACGCTCCGCGACTTCCGGCTGACCGATATGCACCATCATCATCACGCCTGCCAGCAGCAAGCCCGATGGGTTGGCGAGGTTCTGGTTGGCGCGGCGCGGCGCGGAACCGTGAATGGCTTCAAACATCGCGGCGCCTTCGCCGATGTTCGCCGACCCTGCCAGACCGACCGACCCCGCAATCTGCGCTGCAACATCCGACAGGATGTCGCCATACAGATTCGGCAGCACGATCACATCGAACGCTTCCGGCGTATCCGCCATCTTCGCCGCGCCGATATCGACGATCCAGTGTTCTTTTTCGATGTTCGGATATTCCGCGCCCACCTCTTCGAAGACCTTATGGAACAAGCCATCGGTCATCTTCATGATGTTGTCTTTGGTGAAGGCGGTCACCTTCTTGCGGTTGTTGCGCACCGCGTACTCGAAGGCATAACGGATGATCTTCTCACTGCCTGGGCGAGTGATCAGCTTGAGGCACTGGTAGGTCTCATCGGTATGGCGATGTTCGATACCCGCGTACAGGTCTTCCTCATTCTCGCGGACGATGACGAGATCCATCACCGGGTGCTTGGTCTTGACGAAGGGATGATAGGAGGCGCTTGGGCGGACATTGGCGTACAAGCCAAGCGTCTTACGGGTGGTCACGTTCATGCTCTTGAAGCCGGTGCCCTGGGGGGTCGTCAGCGGTGCCTTGTAGAAGACCTTCGTGCGGCGCAGCGACTCCCATGTGCTCGACTCGACACCTGCAGTGTTGCCCTGAAGGTAGATTTTCTCGCCGACGACGACTTCTTCCATTTCGATGTCTGCACCGGCTTCGAGAAGCACATGCAGGCTCGCGTCCATGATCTCGGGTCCAATGCCATCACCTTTGGCGACGGTGATCGGGGTCTTGCTCATACGATGTTCTGCTCCTGAGTACACAAAAAGTCATGCAGCCGACTCGCGTGGGATGCCGAGGAGGGATTGTACCCAAGTCGTCAGTTACAGAATATGGCGGAGTTGTTTTCTCACCCGCGCTTTAGATATTCACTCTGGGATCTACCCCAGCTTCTGCGCTTCGGCGATCAGCTCGACAGCGTCCGGCAGTGTCGGACGCCACAGAAACGCCTGCGACACGGCGAAACCGGGCAGAACCCGTGAGAGGATGCGCTCTTCGTCGTCCAGAGGAATGCGCTCGTAGGTTCCCTGCGCATCGAGCGCATAAATGAGCGCCTCACTCCGAATGGGGTCGAGCAGCCAGTATTCCGGAACACCTGCCTTCTCATACTCCGCGAACTTGTCGCCACGATCCCGCGCCACGCTCTCCGGCGAGACAATCTCGATGACGACATCGGCAATGCCTTCGACATACGTCGGACGCAGCCGATCAGCATGTTCGTTCAGCAGCACCATCAGGTCGGGTTCGCGCGCGGGCTGGCTCTCGCTGTACTTCATCGGCAGCCCCATGAAGACGAGCTGACCAAGCTGTTTCTGCGAAAGAAAATAGTGGAGCAGAAAACTGAGGACATAAAGCAGGCGTTGATGCGCAAGGTTGTTGGTCACGGGATAAATGGCAACCTCTCCGCCCAGCCATTCACTCATGATGCCTTCGCGGCTTGAAAACTGGCGCAGGTACTCTTCAAACGAGAGGGTCTCGCTCGTGATCGTTTCGGTCTGGGACGTTGGGGTGACAATCGCTTCTTGCATGGCGCGCTGTCCTCAATTCGACTATCTTTAACTATATGCGATTTCAACTCACGACTCAAACCATCGCTTCGCCTGCTGACTGGAACACGCTGCTGCGCCCGCTGCCCTACGCGCACATCCTGCAAACCTGGGAATGGGGCGAGTTCAAGCGCGCCACGACCGGCTGGCAGCCGGCACGCCTCGCCTTCTATCGCGGCGAGCGACTCGCGGCGCTGGCATCGGTCGGCGTGCGCAGCATGGGTCCTCTCAAGGTGATGTACGCCCCGAAGGGACCCGTCTTCGCCGACGACGACCTCGGCATCTGGCAGACGGTCGTCACTGAACTCGAACGTTGGGCGCGCAGGCAGGGCGCGATCTGGCTCAAGATCGACCCCGATATCGTCGTCGGCACGGGCATCCCCGCCGACCCCGACGCGCAGGACGAGCCGCGCGGCACGGCACTGACTGCGCTGCTGCGCGGGCAGGGCTGGCGCTTCTCCGCCGATCAGGTGCAGTTCCGCAACAGCATCCTCCTCGACCTGACGCAAAGCGAAGACGCCCTGCTCGCCGCCATGAGCCAGAACACCCGCCGCAAAGTCCGCATCGCCGAGCGCGAGGGTGTGCGCGTGCGCGCCGGGACGCTCGACGATCTGCCTCTCCTCTACGACCTGTATCGCGTGACGGGCGAACGCGATGCCTTCCTGATCCGCCCGTTCGCGTACTATCAGGAAGCATGGCGGCGCTTCATCGAGGCGAGGCTGGCGCAGCCGCTGATCGCGGAAGTCGATGGGCGCGCGGTGGCGCATGTCATCCTCTTCCACTTCGGGCGCAAGTGCTGGTACTTCTACGGCGCAAGCGCCAACGAAGCGCGCGACACGATGCCGAACTACCTCTTGCAGTGGGAGGCGATGCGCTGGGCGAAAGCGCAGGGGTATGCGCTCTACGATATGTGGGGTGCGCCGAACGAATTTGTCGAGAGTGACCCGCTGTGGGGGGTTTACAACTTCAAGCGTGGCTTTCGCGGCGTGGTCGCGCGGCACATCGGCGCGTGGGATTATGCGCCTTTCCAGCCGCTCTACCGTGCCTACACCGAGCTGATGCCACGCGTCATGCGCCTGCTGCGACGGGGATAAGCTATAATCCTGTCCATGAAACACTTTCTCCTGACCCTCATCCTGGTCGCTGCCTGCGCGCCGCAGCCGCCAGCGCAGATCATCACCCCCACTTCCGAGCGCGAGACGACGGCAACGCCCTCGGCAACCCTGACGGCAACCCCGCGCCTAGCGCCCACCCAGACGCAGGAACCCGCCACGGTCGCGGTGCGCTTCTGGCTGCCCGATACACTGGCGGGGTTGGACAGCGTGGAAGCGGGCGATGTCCTCGCCGAGCAGATCAGCGGGTTTGAGGCGGCAAATCCCGCGCTCGACGTGGAGCTGCGCCTGCGCGCTGCGGAGGGGGCGGGTGGCGTTCTCGAAGCGCTGCGCACGGCGACGACCGTCGCACCCGCCGCGCTGCCGGACATCACGCTGCTGCGCTATCCGGAATTCCTCCAGGCGGTCGAGCAAGGGCTGATCGCGCGGCTCGACCCGTCCGAAGTGCCGCCCCTGGACGAGACCTATGCGCCAAGCGTCGCGGCGATGGCGCAGGTGGACGGCGCGCTGTACGGAATCCCATCAACCATCGATCTGCTGCACGTCAGCGCACCCGCGGACAGCGCGTTCCCCGCCTCCTGGCGCTTCGACGACCTGCTGGACGCACAATTCACCTTCCTGTTTCCCGCTGCACCGCCCGATGGGATCGCTGATGTTTTCCTGCTGCAATACCTGACGGCGGGCGCTGCGGAAGTGAGCCAGGAGACGTTGGTGCTGGACGAGGGAGCGCTGCGCGCGACCCTGCGCTTCTACGAGCGCGCGGTCGCCGACGACCTCGTCCCGGTCGAGGTGCTTGAGTACGACATTCCCGACCGCTACGCCGCCAGCCTGGGTGCCGACATGCCCCTGGTCGTCAACTCGCATATGGTTCTGCAGGCGCTGCGCCAGGGGCAGCCACTCGGCTACGGCTATGTGCCGACCGTGACCGGCGAACCCGTCACGTTTGGCGATGGTTGGCTGTGGGTGATCACGACGAATGACAGCGGCAGACAGGCGGCGGCGCTGCGCTTTATGACCTGGATGCTGGCGACCGAACGCCAGTCGGCATATCACAGCACCATCGACCGCCTGCCTGCGGCAACCGCCGCCCAGCGCCAGGTGGATGCCGAGTATGCCGCCTTCATCGAACCGCTGCTGGCAGCCATGCGCATCCCCCCGGCGACCTACCGACAGAGCACGCTGGCACGCGCGCTGCAAAACGCATATGCCACGGTCATCAGCGGGCAGAGCAGCGCCAACGACGCGCTTGAAGCGGTGCTGGCACAGATGGGACAGTAGACAGGCGGCTTTCAGCCCGACGAAGCTGGCGACATCCCGGCTTGCGCGCAAGATGAGCCAGCGGTTAGAATAGCACCCACATCTTTACTGTAAGAAGTCCTGGGAGACCCATGTTTTGGCAGCATTAGGCGCGTTTACATTCGTGCTGCACAGCCATCTACCGTATGTGCGGCTCGCGGGGCGCTGGCCTCATGGCGAAGAGTGGCTCCATGAAGCAATCGTCGAGACCTATATTCCCCTCCTCAACACACTCTACGACCTCAAGAACGAGGGCATCCGCTACAAACTCAATATCGGGCTGACCCCCGTGCTCGCCGAGCAGCTCGCTGACCCGCTTGTCCTGCAACATCTCGACGAATACCTCGACGCGCGCATCGCAGCCGCCCGCGCCGACATCAGCTATTACGAGCAGGGCGAACACTACGACCCGCACCTGCGTTACCTGGCGTCCTGGTACGACGGCATCTACCAGGGCATCAAGAACAGCTTCCAAAAGCGCTACAACCGAGACCTGATCGGCGCGTTTAAGACGTTGCAGGACGAAGGCTATATCGAAATCGTCGCCAGCGCCGCCACCCACGCTTACCTCCCGCTCCTCAAACGCGACAGCACCATCCATGCGCAGCTCAAGACCGGCTTACGTTCCTATGAGCGCATGTTCGGCAGGCAGCCGCGCACCGTCTGGCTGCCGGAGTGCGCCTATCGCCCCGCCTACTACGACGGCAGCGTGCTGCGTCCCGGCATCGAGAAGTTCCTCGCCGGGTTGGGAGTGCGCGCCTTTTTCGGAGAAACCCATGCCATCACAGGCGGTCGCCCGGTCGTGGTAGGCACGACGCGCGCGGTCGGTGGCTACGGCGGCATCGAACGCGATTATGCCCTCGCGTTGGGCGATTTGCCGGAACGTACCGCCACTCCCTACGAGGCATACTACGTTGCCGATACCACCGCTGGGGTCGGCGGCGAGATCAATTCCGGCGTCGCCATCATCGCACGCAACGAGCGCACCGGGCAGCAGGTCTGGAGTGCGGACTGGGGCTATCCCGGCGACTTTGACTACCGTGAATTTCATCGCAAGTCGGATCATGGCGGGCTGCAATACTGGCGGGTGACGGGTAAGAATGTCGAGTTGGGCGAAAAGGACAATTACCATCCCGATTGGGCGGCATACAAGGTCGATCAACACGCCGAGCACTACGTCCACCTCGTCGGCGACCTGATCCGCAATTACAGCAAAAAGACCGGCGACTACGGCATGGTCATGTCAAGCTATGACACCGAACTCTTCGGGCACTGGTGGTTCGAAGGCGTCTCGTGGCTGGGCAAGGTGCTGCGCTACCTGGCAACGGACAAAAACATCGATCTCTCCACCGCCTCTGAATACCTGGAGGCTCATGCCCCGCGCGAGACGCTTAACATCCCGGAAAGCTCGTGGGGTGCAGGGGGTGCGCACGAGGTTTGGGACAATGCCGATAATCACTGGATGTGGCAGCCCATCCATGAGATGGAAGCGCGCATGGAAGCCCTGGCACGCAAGCACAGCGCTCCCGCCCCGGATGTGCGCGTCGTACTCAACCAGGCAGCGCGCGAATCGCTGCTGGCACAAAGCTCGGACTGGCAGTTTCAGGTCACGAGCAAGCAGGCTCCCGACTACGCGGCTGAACGCTTCAACAGCCACGTCGAGCGCTTCGACAAGCTGGCGACCAGCGTCGAAAGTGGCAAGCCGGATCGTGCGCTGGCGGACGAGTTGTACGAACTGGACAAGGTCTTCGCAGACATCGACTTTCGCTGGTTCGCCGAAACAGAACAAAGTTAACGTATGGACGAGGCGCGCCTCGTCTTAACCCACGCGAGGTGTTGCAATGGCTACAAAAGTTCTCCTGACCAGCGCCGAAGTGGACCCGTTCGCCAAAGTTGGCGGCTTGGCGGATGTCGCTGGGTCGCTGCCGAAAGCGCTGCGCAGGCAGGGCATCGACGCGCGCGTACTCATGCCGCACTACGGCTTCATCGACTCTGCGCGCTTTGGCATCCAGCCGCTCTTCAGCTTCACCTATTTCCATCGCTCCGGCAGCATCGACGTGACGGTGTCCCAGACGGAGTATGAAGGGGTGACGGTCTACTTCGTGCGCGCGCCCTGGTATTTCGGCAACGAGCAGGCGGTGTACGGCGACTGGGACTACGACATGCCGCGCTTCGTCTTTTACAACCAGCTCACAATTGAGGTGATCGCCGAACTGAACCGCCGCCTGGGTTGGCTGCCGGATGTTGTCCACGCCAACGACTGGCACACCGGGCTGACGCCGTTCCTGCTCAGCGAGCGCAAGAAAAGCGACGCCACCTTCGCGCGCATGGGCAGCATGTACAGCATCCATAACATGGCATATCAGGGCGATAACGCGGGCGGCTGGTGCTGGAATCATGGCGTGCCGGGGCGCGAACATCCAGAGCTGATCGCGCGTGGCTTGAGCGATAACCTGATGGCGAGCGCCTTCGTCTACAGCGACATCATCACCACCGTCAGCCCACGCTACGCCATCGAAATCCAGTTCCCCTATCAGGGGTATGGGCTGCATGATCTGCTGCGCACCCGCGCCAGCGACCTGCATGGCATCCTCAACGGCATCGACACCGAGGTCTGGAACCCCGCGACCGATAAAGTCCTGGTCGCCAACTATGATGCGACAGACTTTGCCCAGAAGCGCCCGCTCAACAAGCGCCAGTTGCAGAGCGATGTCGGCTTGAATGTACGCGATGATGTCCCCGTGATCGGCTTGGTCAGCCGACTCGTCTGGCAAAAGGGGCTAGACCTGGCGCTGCCCGCCATAAGCCAACTGCTGGAGACGCACGACGTGCAGTTCATCGGGCTGGGCGCAGGCGAAAAGGCGTACAGTGACGCCTTTTATGATCTGGGGCAGCAGTATTCGTGGAAGGCGCGCACGTTCGTCGGCTTCAACGCCACCATCGCCAACCGCATCTACGCGGGCGGCGACCTGTTCCTGATGCCCAGCCACTACGAGCCGTGCGGCATCGGGCAGATGATCGCCATGCGCTACGGGTCACTGCCGCTGGTGCGCGAGACGGGCGGCTTGGCGGATACCGTCACCAATTACGACAATGGCGATGCGGCGGAGGGCACGGGCTTCGTCTTCGCCTGGGAAGAAGTGGACGCTGTCTACAACACACTCGTTTGGGCAGTCGAGACGTTCCATCATCGCAAGGACGCCTGGGCGCGGATGCAGGCACGCGCCATGCAGACCGATCTCTCGTGGTCACGCAGCGCCGCCGAATACGGCAAGCTGTATGAAGCGATCAAGGCGCGGCACGGATAGAGTTGTATCTTTTCTCAACGGCGGACAAGTCACCCCTAAAGGGACTTCCTCGCCGCTGCGCGCTCGGTCGCGCCTTGTCCCTACAAGCATGTTCGTTCTCTGTAGGGACGAGGCATGCCTCGTCCGCGTTGGTTTCGTCTATGCTCCCCGCCGCAGCAGCCGCCCCGCCGCAATCACATGCGCTTCGACGATGAGCTGCTTCGTGCGCTCGGCGTTTTCGCCTTCCGGGTTCAGGATGCAGATGAAGTGCTGCTTGGCGTAGTCGGGATGCGGCATGAAGAGGTTCAGCGCCGTGTAGTCGATGGTTGCCCCATCCGTATCGCCCAAGAGCGCCTCGAAGCTCGCTTTATTGATGCCGATGTTGACGCGGAAGACGCCGTCCCGACTGAGATTGGAGATGGTTTCGTACTCATTGTCTGTCTCGGCAATCGTGGTAAACGGCAGGCGATGATCATCCCCGACGAAAAAGAAGATATAGCCGAAGTTCTCCTCACGCTGCACGTTGTCCAAACTCTCGACAAACGCCTCGATTTCCGATTGGTTCATGGCTCGTCCTCCAAATTCTGATTTTCAACTTTTAACTCTCACACTTTCAACCCTTAACTTCTAATTGTGGCAAGTTTTCGTCAGAAATAGGACACTAGACAGCATTCTGGTGTTCTTACTGGCGATCTGGCGATTTCTTCTTTGACGACATTTTGGAGGTGCTTGGGTGAAAGTCAAAGCAATCATTCTCGCGGGCGGCGAAGGCACACGCCTGGCAACACTGACCTCAAAACGCGCGAAACCTGCCGTCCCCTTTGCGGGCAAGTACCGCATCATCGATTTCACGCTCAGCAACTGCGTCAATTCCGGCATCTTCGACGTGCTGATCCTGACACAGTACCGCCCGCACAGCCTGAATGACCACATCGGGCGCGGCGGCCCCTGGGACCTCGACCGCTCGTTCACAGGCGGCGTGCAGATGCTCCAGCCGTACAAAGGCAAGTCGGACACCGACTGGTACCTGGGCACAGCCGACGCGGTGACGCAGAACATCAACTTCGTCCGGCGCGGACGCCCGGAATATGTCCTCATCCTGTCCGGCGATCATATCTATGAGATGGACTACGATGTCCTGATCCAGTTCCACCGCGAAAAGAAGGCGGAAGCGACCATCTGCACCATCCGCGTGCCGATGGACGAGGCGAGCCGCTACGGCATCCTGGATTGTGATGACGACTACGCCGTGCGCGATTTCGTCGAAAAGCCCGCCAACCCACCCAGCAACCTCGCCAGCATGGGCGTCTATGTCTTCAACTATGCGAGCCTCGAACGCCTGCTCCAGGAAGATCATGTCATGCTCGATAGCAACCATGACTTCGGAAAAGACATCATCCCGCGCATGGTGCGCGAAAACATGGCGGTCTTCGCCTTCCCTTACGGCGGCTACTGGATCGACGTGGGGACGGTCGATGCCTACTGGGAAGCGCACATGGATCTGCTCAAGTCGCCGCCTTCGCTGAATCTGAACGACCGCAGTTGGATCATCCACACCCGCAGCGAGGAGCGCCCGCCGGTGCATGTGCATACCGGCGCGACCGTGCGTAACAGTATGCTCGCCGATGGTACCGTCATCTCCGAAGGGGCATTGATCGAGCGTTCGGTCTTGTCGCCGGGCGTCTTCGTCGGACCCAACGCCGTCGTCCGCGAGTCGATCATCCTGACCGACGCCTACATCGAGGCGAACGCCGTCGTCGAGCGCTGCATCATTGACAAGCTCGCCATCATCGGCAATGGCGCGCATGTTGGCGACATCAGCCAGGTGGGCGATCTGAGCATCACCAGCGTTGGGAAGGCTACGCATGTCCCGCCCGGCTTCCGCGTCGGCAAGGGCGTCATCCTCGGCACCGATCTGCGTCTGGAGGAATTCAACGCCTTCCCGGACAAGAATGTCCCCAACAACGCCAAGGTCGGATACAAGAAGAAGTAGCGCTCCGACAAACAAGACAGGTGATGGACGAGGCGCGCCTCGTCCATACAGACATGTCTAATCTTCCGTAGAGGCGAGCCAGGATCGAGCGCGAACCTGCGAAGAATTCCCCTTGGATGACTCGTCCACGGTATGATTGTGTTGCCCAACAATTGCCAACAGATGGCGATCCCACCAGACTGCTTGACTCTCCCGTAACGGGAGATGGTATTGTGCAGTGAGATGTGGAGGCACTATGTTGCAGATTGGCGATTTTTCCAGGTTAACCCAGGTTAGCATCAAGGCACTGCGCTTCTACGATGAGATCGGCTTGCTAAAGCCCGCGCAAATTGACCCGCTCACCCACTATCGCTATTACATAGTCGATCAACTTCCACGCCTGAACCGTATCATCGCGCTGAAAGAACTGGGCTTCACGCTGGAACAGATCACCCGTTTGCTGGAAGAGAACATGCCTGTCGACCAGATCAAAGGGATGCTGAAGCTGCGCCAGGCGGAAGTGGAACAAAGCGTACAGGCGGAAATGGCGCGGCTGGCGCGCATCCAGGCACGACTCGACCAGATCGAAAGCGAAGGTCATGCCTCACCCTACGAAATCGTCGTCAAACCCGTCGAGGCGCAGACCATCGCCTTCGTGCGCCGAGTCATCCCGTCGTATGCCGACATCCCCATCTTGTTCGGCGAACTCTTCCGCACCGCGCTGCACCCGATCAGTCCGCCATTTGTGCTGTACCACGACCGCGAATACCGCGAGCATGACCCGGATGTCGAACTGGCAGTCGCAGTTGCAAAGACGGAGCAGCGCGACAACACCCGGTTGCTGGAAGGTGGGCTGATGGCGACGACGATTCACCAGGGCAGCTACGAAGCGCTCCACAGCGCCTACAGCGCTATGCTGCAATGGCTGGCGCGCAGCGAGAGCGCTTACCGTATGTCCGGCGCGATCCGGGAAATCTATCTGGTGAGCTATGGAGGTGAACGCCATCATTCGCACACGCCTGATCAGTTCATTACGGAGATCCAGATTCCGATTGAGGGAGGCAGATCATGAAACCATTTGCAGGCTTTCAGCATGTCGAGACGCATCACTGCGTTACGGGGTCGCTGCACCATCTCTACCTCTACTATGATCACACGCTGAGCGAAGACATGCTGCTGGGTTTGGGCGAGGGTGTCGGCTTCGTCTACTGGCAGCAAAAGGGGCAGCCGCCTTTCATCGGTGGGCGCGCCACACCTGAGCCGAGCCTTGAAGAACTAGCGGGCTTACGGACGGGTGTACAGGTGACACCCATCTGCACATCCAGCGGGCGTAAAGCCGAAGCAGCACTGCTGGAACGGCTCGAAAAGGACGTTCCAGTCATGCTGCAAGTGGATATGGGTTTTTTGCCCTATTTCGACTTCAAGGGCACAGAGTACCATTTCGGCGGGCATGTCGTGGTGGTCTGTGGTTATGACGCCGCGCGGCGGCAGGTCTTGATTGCAGATCGGGATGCCGATCTCCATCCTGTCTCGCTGGATGATCTGGCGAAGGCGCGCGGCTCGAACTTCAAGCCCTTCCCGCCACATTACAAGCTTTACGCGGTCGATTTCACGCACAAGCGAATGCCCATAGCCGATGAAATCAATACAGCGATCCGCAACCAGTGCGAGCGTATGCTGCACCCGCCGATCAGCAATCTGGGACTGAAGGGGATACGTAAGGCGGCGCAACTGCTGCCCGCCTGGCAAGACAATATGAGCGCCGAAGAATTGAAGTGGGCGCTCTTTAACGCCTATATCTTCATCAGTCCGGTTGGCGGTACGGGGGGTGGCACCTTCCGCTATATGTTCAGTCGCTTCCTGGCAGAAGCCGCGGCATTAACGGACAACCCCGCGCTGACCGTGTGTGCCGAGCAGTTCCGCGCCATCGGCGATGCGTGGGAGAAGATTGGCGTGTGGTGCAAGGCGATGTCCGAGTCGTCTGCGCCGGACTTGCGTGAGGGGCGCACAGCGCTGCTCCATGTCGCCGACCTGGAAAACGCGGCGTGGGCGCACCTCTACAGTGTGCTGCCTGCGCATGAAGCGATGGTCACGCCCTAGTAAGCACCCTGGCTCGCAGTATCCACCGAAAGCGAGTCCTGTTGGGCAAGTGAACAACGAATCGATGTGCCTACTGTTGTCGCGTGAGGGTTCCGACAGGTGAACCCTCCGCTTTTCTTTGTTATCATCTACGATACAAAAACATCACATTTTGAAAGGTTATTCCATGGATTTCTCACGTTCCAGCGGTGTACTGTTGCATCCGACCTCGCTGCCCGGACGCTACGGGCTGGGCGACCTGGGTGAATGGGCTTACCGCTTTGTCGACTTCCTGGTCGAAACCGACCAGACGCTCTGGCAGATGCTGCCGCTCGGTCCCACCAGCTATGGCGATTCGCCCTATCAGGCGCTCTCGACCTTCGCAGGAAATCCACTGCTGATCAACCCCGACAGGCTGGTCGGGCTGGGCTGGCTGACGCCGCAGGATTTCGCCGATCTGCCACCCTTCCCACGCCATGCCGTCGATTACGGTTGGGTCATCCCCTGGCGCTTCGCGCTGCTGGACAAGGCATACGCGGGCTTCAGCGCGCGCGCCACGCCTGACCAGCGCGCGGCATTTGCCGCCTGGTCGCAGGAAAGCGCCGATTGGCTGGACGATTTCGCGCTCTTTGTCGCCATCAAAGAAGCGAATGACGGGCACGAATGGACGAAGTGGGCGAAAGGCTTGGCGCTGCGCGAACCCACCGCGATTGCCGCCGCGCGCACCACCCACGCCGCCGCGATTGAACGGCAGAAGTTCCGTCAGTGGGTCTTCCATACCCAGTGGTTTGAGCTGAAGGCGTATGCCAACAGCAAAGGCGTCCGGCTGATCGGCGACATCCCGATCTTTGTCGCCCACGACAGCAGTGACGTCTGGTCGGCGCGCGATCTGTTCTATCTCGACGCCGACGGGATGCCGACGGTCGTGGCGGGCGTGCCGCCGGATTACTTCAGCGCGACCGGGCAGTTGTGGGGCAACCCGCTCTATCGCTGGGACGCGATGCAGGCGACGGGCTTCAACTGGTGGATCAAGCGCGTGCGCAGCGTACTCAAGCTGGTTGATATCGTACGCATCGATCACTTTCGCGGATTTTGCCAGTACTGGGAGATCCCCGCGCAGGACGAGACGGCAGTCGGCGGCGAATGGGTGGATGCGCCGGGGCAGGCGCTCTTCGAGACCTTCCAATCGGTCTTCGGCGACATCCCCGTCATCGCGGAAGATCTGGGCGAAATCACGCCGGATGTCTACGCGCTGCGCGATGGCTTCAACCTGCCAGGCATGAAGGTCTTGCAGTTCGCCTGGGGCGATACGCGCGGGGTCAATGTCTTTCTGCCGCACAACTACATCCCCAACTGCATCGTCTACACCGGTACGCACGACAACAATACGACGGTGGGATGGTGGAACAGCAGCGAAGCGAACGACGCCATCAAGGTGCACATCGGCGCGTATGTCGGGCATTGGATCAACGAGATCAACTGGGAGATGATCCGGTTGGCGCTGGGGTCGGTGGCGCGTATGGCGGTCATCCCGGCGCAGGATCTGCTCGGCTTGGGCGCGGACGCACGCATGAATATCCCAAGCGTGCAGGGCGGCAACTGGGCGTGGCGGCTGACCGAGGAGCAGTTCTCAAGCCTGCCGCGCCAGCGCCTGCGCGACATGACGCGCTTCTTCGCCCGCAATCCCGGCGCAGTCGCCGCCGCACCCGACCACAGTCGAAAGTAGCACAGCGCGCGTAGTGTTTCGCACCCAACTGCGCTATAATGCGCAGTGTAATGTTGATATGAGCCAAACGGAGATGCATGATGGCAGACAACGGACATAAGAGCGTCGAGAAGAATGTCGAAGTGCTGAAGGACGAAGTCTCGAAGGAACTGCGCGAGTTGGGGCGCGAGGCGCGCCATAAGGCAGACAGCGCCAAGAAGGATGTTGTCCACAAGCTGTACGAAGCTGCCGAGGGCATCCGCCGCGAAGTGCGTGAAAACAAGGCGGGCGGCGACGCGACCGAGACAGCGGACAAATTCGCGCATGGCTTGGAGAAAGCCGCGCATTACCTGAACCGCCACTCGTTTGACGACATGGGCGAGGATGTCGAGCGCGCCGTCAAGCGCAACCCGCTGCCGATGCTCGGCATCGTGCTGCTGTTCGGCATCGTCCTGGGGCTGCTGCTGCGCGGCAACGGCAAACAGAGCTAAGAAATCACGAGAAGTTACGCAGTTGAGCGCACGGACGAAAGCGCTTCAACTGCGTTAACCCTCATCACACCGGGATCAGCTCGACCATCGGCAGGAAACGCTCAACATCTTCCCGCCGGCAGTCGGCGGTGCCGGGCTGCAAACAGACCGCCGTCGCACACGCAAACCCCAATCGCAAACCCTCTTCAATCGGCTGACCCAGGTGCAGACTTGCGGTGATGCCCGCCAGTACGCCATCCCCCGCGCCTGCCGCGCTGACGACATCGACCGGGATCGCCGAAATACGGTATGCGCGGTCGGGCAGCACCGCAAGCCCCCCCTCGCTGTCCAGACTGATGATCGGCGAGACACCCCAGCGCGCGATGACCTCGCGCCCGGCGCGCAGCGCGTCATCCAACGTCGTAATCGTCGCGCCGACCAGCGCGCCCAGCTCGTCACGATTAGGCTTGATGTAGGTCGGCTGTGCCTTTACACCTGCGCTCAGGTTCGGCTCGGCGGCATCGAAGACGACCGGGACGCCTTTTGCGCGCGCCATGCCGATGAACTCGGTGTAAAACTCCGGACTCAGCCCCTTAGGCAGCGTGCCGCCGGTGACGACGACGGTTGCCTGGTCGAGCAGCGCCGCGTACTGCGCGCGCAACTTGTCGAGCGCTTCTGGCGTGATCTCCATCGTCGTCGTGGTGATCGTCGTCATGCTCTTGGTGTCTTCGGCGACGATGACGACGTTGATGCGCGTATCGGTCTCCATCCAGATAAAGTCGGTCTGCACGCCGCGCGCGTTAAGCAGCGACTCCATCTTCTTGCCCGTCGCGCCGCCCGCGAAGCCGAGCGCCAGGCTGGGGATGCCGACCTCGCCCAATATCCACGAGGCATCGGCGGGCTTGCCGCCCATGCTCTGCACAGTCTGCGTGGCGCGGATCGTCTTATTCGGGACAAGCGACGGGATGAAGACCGTCTGATCGAGCGTGGTGTTGGCGGTAAGCGAGATGATCATGATACCTACTATGAGTACAGTGCGGTTTGACGCAAGACCCTCAACCCCCAACCCCTTCTCCCTGAGGGAGAAGGGGAGCCAGACTGTGCCGCGCATCGAATCTGGAAGTCCCTCGCCCTGACGCGTAAGCGGAGGGATTTAGGGTGAGGGTTTCATGCCTTACTTCGACTCAAAAGGCGCAATCGCCGCTTCCATCGCCGCGCGCTGCGCTTCCAGCGACCCTTCGCCACCCAGGTGGCGGCTCATCATCAGGATATAGGCGCTGGTGTCGATGCGCTCGACGGCATCGAACGCCGCATCCAGGTCTTTGCCGATGACGAACAGCCCATGCCAGGGCGCGATTGCCGCCGCCGCCTGCTTGCGGATGCGCGACTCGTTGCCGCGAATGGCGTCGGCGATGAACCCTGCGAGGTCGTCGCTGTGGGCGGGTGCGTAGGGCGTGACCGGGATGGTACCGAACTTGCGCGTCGCTTCGAGGATGGGCGGGATGGGCTGCCCCATGACGGCGAAGACGAGCACGTTGCGCGCGTGGCAGTGGATGACGCCGCTGCCGTGTTCGCCAAAATCGCGGTACAGCCGCAGGTGCGCCTTCGACTCACGCGAGATTTGCCCAGCACCGACCAGGACATTGCCGTCGAGGTCGATGACCAGCACCTGGTCGGGTGACAAATCCCACTGATGCTGCGAGCCTGAATAGCGCGGCGACATGCAGATCAGGTCGCCGACGCGAGTGCTGACGTTGCCGCCCGCCGCATCGGTGAGGTGGCGTTCATAGAGCATTTTGCCGAAACGGGCGACCTTGCCGCGCATCGCCTGGATCGCCGGGTCCTTCGTGATGTCTTCTGGGTTCATGATCTGTCCTAATGGGGCAATGAGTATGATTGAATTGAACCACCAGGACGCGCAGGACGCAAAGTGCTTCGTGTTCTTCGCGCTTTCGCGGTTGAATTCTACCCTGGATAAGGTGATGTGATTTTTGCTCACACAACGCTAAACTATTCTACCGCATCAACCACTCCTTGAGGATTGTTCATCATGCTGCGACGGTTGCTTCTATATCTTTCTCAGGCGGGTTGGGCACGCCGATGGGTGACCGGATGGGGGACGGCGCGTGCCTTTGCGCGGCGCTTCGTGGCGGGCGAAACGCTCGACGACGCGCTGACGGCGACGCACGCGCTCAATCGCAAGGGACTGCTCGTCTCACTCGACTTCCTGGGCGAAAGCGTCCACGAAGCGAAGGACACCGAGCTGGTCGTCAGCACCTACCGAGGGTTAATTCAGCGCATCGCCAATGAAGAGGCGCAGGCGAGCATCTCGCTCAAGCTGACGCACCTGGGCTTGGACATCGGCGAAGATCTCTGCATGGCGAATTTGCGTCACATCCTGGGCGATGCCAAAGCGCACGCCATCCCCGTCACCATCGACATGGAAAGCAGCGAATACACCGAGCGTACGCTGCGCATCTACCGCACGCTGCGCGACGAGTACGACTTCAGCAACGTCGGCACGGTCATTCAGGCGTATCTGCGCCGGACGCCAGACGATATGCGCGAGCTGGCAGCGGAAGGCGCGCACATCCGGCTGTGCAAAGGGGCATATTTGGAGCCGGAGACGGTCGCGCTCCCTATCAAGGCGGATGTTGACCAGCAGTACGTCGATGTGATGGACGCCTATCTGAAGACTCCCGGCAGCGCCTACCTGTGCATCGCCACGCACGACGAGCGCATCATCCAGCACGCCGAGGCGCTGCTCCAGCGCGATACGCAGCTCATTCAGCGCAGCGAGTTCCAGATGCTGTATGGCATCCGCGCGGCGCGGCAGGATGCGCTGGCGGCGGCGGGCTATCCGGTGCGGGTGTATGTGCCGTTCGGGGATGCCTGGTATCCGTACTTCATGCGGCGGCTGGCGGAGCGCCCGGCGAATCTGTGGTTTTTCGTCAAAAACTTCTTTGGGGGTTAGTCATCGGACAACTCCCGTTCGTCTTAGATCCTGCAAGATGACGCGCTCCCAGGGCGCGTCGGTCTGCGCATAGACGTAGTGGACGCCGCGCTTGCTGCATTCCGTGCGGATGCCATCGCGCCACTCGCGCACGCGCTCCACATACAGCGCCCGCATTCCGTCGTCCAGGCTCACCTCCTGCGGTTCGCCTGTCTCCATATCGATCAGCCGCAGATCGCCCACCAGCGGTGGCTCCGCCTCGGCGGGCGCGAGCAGATGCACGACGGCGACTTCGCAGCCCTTGGCGAGCAGCGCGTTCAAGCCGTCCATGTAGCCCGCTGGCGAGAAGAAGTCGCTGATGATGACCGCCAGCCCGGCGCGCGTCGTCCGCAGCGCATACGCCTTGAGCGCGGCGTTCAGGTCGGTCGTGCCGCGCGCCGCCAGTCCCCCCACGTAGCGCAGCAGCCCAATGCCATAGCCGCGCCCACGCACGGGACCATACAGCGCGCCGTCGAGCGTGCTCATTGTCAGGCGGTCGTTCTCCGCCAGCGCGACGAAGCCCAGCCCGGCGAAGATGCGCCGTGCGAAGAGGAACTTGTCCGGCGCGCCAACGCCGCCCTCGTCGGGCTGCCAGTCCATGCTGGCGGAGGTATCCAGCAGCAGATGGACGGCGAGGTCTTCCTCGTCTTCGTACAGGCGCGTCAGCGGGCGGTCGGAACGGGCATAGATGTTCCAGTCAAGACGGCGCAGATCGTCGCCGGGCGCGTAATTACGATAGTCGGCGAACTCGATGCTGGTGCCGCGCTTGTTCGAGCGGCGGTCGCCCTTAATCGCCCCGGCGCGCACGCGCGAAGCATGGAACATGAGCGCTTCCAGCTTGCGCCGCGTGGGTTCGTCGAAGAGGTGGGGAGTTTCTGGCATTCGCTCGCTCCGTCAATAATTGGCGATGAACAACTCTTTGCCCTTTTCTGCCGTGTCACGTTTATAGTTGTTCATCCCATATTGCAATTCCCATTCGATGATTCGCGCGAAGCTGAACAAGCTCCGAATCTTTTCTGAGTCGTCATAGGTGATCAGCCAACGATGCTTGCATGTTTGCATTGCTGCTGCGAAGCGCTCATGATCGAACGAGGTATGCAAATCGCCCTTCACGCCGTAGAGCTTCGACTTGGTCGCCTTCCAATAGGGCGGATCGAGGAAAAGGAATACGTTATCGCCAGGACGCCGTAAGACCACCTCGTAATCCCCATGTGTGATCTCGACGTTGGGAAGGTAATGCGCCGTGCGATGCAGGCGGTCGATAGATGACTGTGTGAAGCGAAGATGAAACGCCTGATCGGAATAGCCGCCGGAGTCCATAACGCCGGAGAAGGTGATGCGGTTCATGATGAAGAAGCGAACGGCGCGATCAAAGTTCGAGCGCATGTTGGCTTCGTCGCGCAGGAATGCATAAAGTTCGCGCCCATTTTCATATCCATCACGAAAACTTTGCACCTGACTGACGAGTTCGTCTGGCGTATCCCGCAGCGCCTGCCAGAAGTGGAAAAGATCGCTGTTCAGGTCGTTTGCCCAGTAGTGATTGATGCGTTTGCTATAGAGCTTTTTCACCGCCAGCAGTACCGACCCCCCGCCGAGAAATGGTTCTCGAAACTCGCCGATCTCCCTGGGCAGGAGCGGCAGAATTTGATCGAGCGCTTTCGATTTGCCGCCGGGATAGCGCAGCGGTGTGATTGCCAGGGTACTCATGTGTTGCCTGTAATGAGGACAGTTATTGGTCTTTGATACTGCGTTTGATTGTAGGCTACTTCTTGCTGGAGCGCTGCGATGATACTGGTCTCTCCTGTAGAAAGCTTGTTGTCTCCGCAGAACTTATCGATAACGTGCTTGTTCGACGGAATGACCAACCTCCCTTTCAGTTTGCCAGTGAGCTTAAGTTGAACTCGAAAGTCGATTTCGCCACCATCTTCTCGCGACAGAGTATCGATATTGCTGTAAAGAATAAGCTTTAGCAACCCATCCTTTATGTCGGCAACCTTTGGAAACTTTCCCTCACCAGTATTCTTGCATTCCTGCAAAACGATTTTGCCATCTTCTTCAAATACTTCATCGATGGTCAAGTGATATTCACCGCCCAAATAATTCTCGAGTGAAATAATTGCTTTGTCTCCATCAGTCAGATGCTCTTTCAAGTGAGAGAGAATGGACACTTCACGTTTTGCTGCTCTTAGTGACTCCTTGAGGGTCATCATTCGGAAGAGTTCGCGATTGAAAGTGTCGTTCTGCATAAACTTCTTCAACGCATTCATGTGCGATTGAGGGGAGTGCACTGCAATATTCGTACGAGTACTAATGGCTTGATACTCGCTAATCGCCAAACGATACACGCGCTCGAAGTCGCGCTCAAAATGCATAATGTTCCAATGCAATGCACTTTGATGGTAATCAGCAATCTCACCTATCCGTTCACGAACATATTTGATTGGGAATTGTTGCTCAGTGATTTTTCCTGGATAGCGTGAGCTAGGCTCGGCATCTGTGTACCAAGCAAGAATCACGTAGACATTCAACAAATTCATCATGGAAAGGGTGATCGAGTTTATGCGATCACAGTCTCCATTCTTTCCTTCATCCTTAATGATGGGGATTACCGCAACGCGCTTGGATGTACCATAGATGTCATATACGCGTGCAAATGGGTAACTTCGCGTCCTTTTTGGCGAGACCCAAGCTGCATACCCTAGTTCTGACTGTCCAACGACTACAATTCCACTTGTCGCAGAATTGTTGATGTCGAAATCATCGAGCTCGTACTTATTCAATTGCGGGGCAAGATATACCTTATATCGCACTCCCTCAATCTTGCCTTGTAGCTTTACAATCTTCATGCGTTATGTGCTTTTCTTGCCATCTTAGAACGGTCCATACACGACGCCGGTCGGAGCAGTGACGCCCAGCAGCGCAAACGTCTGCTCGGTCGATAAGTCCTGGATCAGCAGCCCGCCTATAAAGCGCTGCACCAGGATCGGCGTGCCCGCCTCCTCCGTGCGCGCGAAGCCGAGCGCCTGTCGTACGCCTACCACGCCCGCCCAGGTCGCGCCAAAGCCGCTGACGGGCAGCCGCAAGCCATCCGGCGGCGTCTGATCAATCGGCTGCTCCGGCGGCGCGGACGCCACATACCAGTAGCGCCCGGTCGGCACGCCCTGCGAAATCGCCCAGATCTCGCCGCTGGGGATGTAGATCATCACGCCGCGCTCAAAAAGCTGCAACGCACCGTCGTAGCTCGCCGCCGTCTCGCCGGGGCAGCCGAGCGTCGCCACCACGACCTGACTGGTTGCCCAGCCTGTGCCGTAGCGCTCGTCCGGCGTGAATTCGCAGACCGTCAGCGGTTCGAGTGTGGCAATGACCGCTGTCGGCGTAGTAAAGCGCGCGGCGTCGAAGATCGGCAAGTTCTCGCCCGCGCCGCCGCCCAGGAAGACGCCCACGTACGGCGTTGGCGTCGGCAATGCCGTGGGAATAACGGTCGGCAGCGCGGCAGCCGCGTTCGCTTCCTGGATGCGCGTGTCGGCGGTGGGCAGCGGCGGCACCGTTGCCAGCAGCTTGACCTGCGGCACACCCGCGAAGGGATCGGCGGTCGTGGCGGCAGGCGCGGCTTCGCAGGCGGCGAGGAGGGCAATCATGATGAGGAATTTGAGAACGGACAAGGCACGCCTCGTCCCTACAGTCGCATCTATCTTGATGTAGGGACGAGGCATGCCTCGTCCGCAGACATTACGCCTCACAAATTTGGATGTCATTCCGCGCATTCGACCCTCACCATGTCCTCGACCACGTTCTCAAATGTGCCATCTTCGCGCTGTGCATACAAGCCGAAACGGATCATTTCACCATCCGGCAGGCGAGGCAGCGAATAAACATCACGCACGATCTCGCCCGCTGTCCAGCTTGTCAGCGGTCGCCAGCCGAAGACAGGAGCTGCCTGGTCGCCCTGCGCAATGATCGCGCCGGTCGCATCCAGCAGATGCACGAAAACGCCCAGATCGCGCAGCGGAACATCCGGTGTGTACCATGCGACCCGCAGCGTCAGCGCATCCGCCGCGCATTCGAGCGCGACTGACTGCGCCACGAGAAGATCGCCCGTGCCGCGTTCCGGCTGCGTCGCCAGCGCGACCAAGCCGTGCGCCTGCGCATGAAGATAGACGGGCGTCCCCAACTGCTCCGCCCACCACGCCACCGGATAGCGGTAGAAGGTGAAGTCCGGCGTGTAAAGCGGCATCTGCCCCGCCAGCGTGCGGAAATCCGCCTTGTGATCGACCAGCGTCACGCCTTCCATGCCGCCGCGCACGTCGCGCGCGAAACCCGCCGCGAAATGGCGCGGTCCCCAGGCGACCATCAGCGCGCTTCCCTGCGGCGTCTCGCGCACCTGGGCGATGGTCCGCACGCCTGTCGTATCCTGTGTGAGCGAGGCGATGAAGGGCGCGTTGGTCATGTAGAGATGTACGCCAAGCAGGGCGAGCAGTCCCAGCATCAGCAGCGGTGAGACCGTCGAGCGGATGATAAACATCGATTGTACCTGCCCTGGCGATCCCGCCGCCCATGTGAAGACACGTTCTGCCAGCAGCAGCCATCCGAAGCCCACCGAGACGATGACTGGGAGGATCAGCGCCGAGAGAATGTCGGTATAGAAAAGATAGTGGAAAAGCAGCGCGATCCCCGCATTCAGGATCATCACCCACGCGACTCTGCGGCGCAGCCGGACGTCCACGCCCAACGCCAAGCCGATGACGCCCGCGATCAGTCCCGGCATCGTCAGGTCGGTGACCAGCACGTTCGTGATCAGCCCGATGTTCGTCAGCAGCCCGTCGAGCGTCTCTGGCGAGCCGATGAAGCGCTCCGCCTCGCGCCCTGTGAACTGATCCCACAAACCCGTCCATGTCCCCGGCTCACCGTAGACCCACGCTGCCCCCGCCTGTTCACGCAGCGGCAGATAGATGTACTGCGCGAAGCCGAGCAGACCCAGCGCGAGGCAGGCGACCAACGCCAGCGCGATCCGCCTGCGCCGCATCTCCGCGCCCAGGTCGCCCCAAACGGCATAGACGAGCGCCGGAATCATCATGGCGATGGCGCGGTGATGTGCCACGCCGATCCCGCCCAGCAGCGCCAGCCAGTAGAGGCGATGGCGGATCGGCGGCTCCCACAGCGCCAGGGCGAGCAGCCCAGCCATGATCAGCAGCCCAAAGCTGTAGATCTCCGCGACCACCAGGTGAATCCAGACTGTGCGGGTCAGCCCGACCAGCACGATCATGATCGCCGCGAGAAACGGTGATCCCACTGTGCGGACGGCGAGCACATAGAGCAGAAACAGCGCCGCAGTCCCCCACAGCAGCGAGGTGACGGCGGGCGCGACTGCCGCGTCCATGCTCACAGCGCGCAGCAGCCCCGTGAGCGCGCTGCTCAACATCACGTAAAGCGGGTAGCCCGTCGCGTGCAGCGTTCCCCAAACGTTCAGCACGATCTGCGTCTCGCCCACGTCGATCATGTAGTAATGCTCGCTGCCGTTGGGGATCGTTTGCAGTGTCGGCAGCACGGCGAGCAGAAGCAGAATGAGGGCGGCTGCGAAGGGCAGCCAGAAGGCGCGTGACGAAATCTTCATGCGCCAGAGCATACCACAAGCGTGCTCTAAAGCCTCGCTCATGAAGAGGGGCTAGACTCGCCATAGGTGACCAGTGCATAGTGCAGAGTGCGTGGTGCGGAATAGGACACAGCTTTTTCGCACCACGCACGACGCACCACGCACTCTTGAGTAAGAAGCGTCCTTAACAGGAGTGACAATCCATGCCCCAGGTGGGACAAACTGCCCCCGATTTTGAACTGAAAAACCAGGACGGCAAGCCCGTTCGTCTGAGCGACTTTCGCGGTCAGCCCGTCGTCGTCTTCGCCTTCACCAAGGCGGGCACCCCCGGCTGTACGGCGCAGGCGTGCGCCTTCCGCGATGAATTTGACGAGCTGCGCGCCGCCAATGCCGCCGTGCTGACTGTCAGCGCCGACTCGGTCGAGACGCTCGCCGAATTTAAGCGCAGCCGCAACCTGCCCTACGACCTGCTCTCCGACCCGCAACGAGCGATGCTGACCGAATGGGGTGCTTATGGCGCGCCGTTGCTGGGCTTGTTCAAGCTGCCGATGACCGCTCACTCGCTGTGGGTGATCGACGCCAACGGCATCGTGATCGAGGCGAAGGTCGGCGCGGCGGGCGCGGTAACTCAGGCGCTGGCGGTTTTGCAGCGTATGGGCGCAAAGCAGCCCGCGACATAAAGCTGTTTTCAACTCCGTACGTTCGTGTTTCGATTCTAACTTTGCTTACGAAAGGAACGTTCCATGCCCGCAGTTGGCGACCTCGCGCCCGATTTTGAGTTACCCAATCAGGATGGCAAGACCATCAAGTTGAGCGATCTTCGCGGCAAGAAGGTGATCCTGTTCGCCTTCCCGAAAGCGGATACCCCTGGCTGCACCACTCAGGCATGCGGCTTCCGCGACAGCTTCCCCAAACTCCAGGTCGATGGTGCGGTGGTGCTGGGCATCAGCAACGACCCCCAGAAAGACCTGGCAAAGTGGAAGACCAAGCAGAACCTGCCCTACGACCTGCTGTCTGATCCTGAGCATCAGGTGCTGGAAGCATGGGGCGCATGGGGCGAAAAGTCGATGTACGGCAAGACCTACATGGGCACCATCCGCTCGCACTGGGTGATCGACGAAGATGGCAAGTTCATCGACGTGCAGATCAAGGTCAAGCCGGAAGACAGCGTGACGCTCGCCGTCGCCGCCGCGACCCAAAAATAAACCCCACCACTGCGATCTCCTGACGCTCCCCCTACGGTGCGCGCACAACAAAAACCCCCTCTGATATACTTTTTGCAGTATTCAGAGGGATGATGTGTGTTTTCTAGGGAGGAACAAGCCATGTCACGAAAAATTCTCGTGATCGCCCTGTTAGTGACTCTGTTGAGCGTGTTGATCACTCAACCCGCCGCCGCCCAGAGCGCGAGCTGGATCGCGCAGTATTACAATAACCCCACACTTACGGGAGATGCAGCCGTCACGCGCGGTGAAAGCGCGATTTCGTTCAACTGGGGACAAGGATCTCCAGCAAATGGCATCAACGCCGATAATTTCTCGGCGCGCTTCACGACCGATGTCAGCTTTCCGGCAGGCACGTATCGCTTTTACATGCTGGCGGACGACCAGGCGCGTGTAACCGTCAACTTTAACCCGCTGCCCTTGATCAACACGCTCGGTCAAAGCCGCCTCGGTCAGGTCATCAGCGCAGATGTTCAGTTGAATGGACCGACCCACATCCAGATCGATTATGTCGAGCTGTCGAGTGACGCCTATCTGTATCTCTCGTGGGCAAATCTGGCGACCAACCCGACGGGTCCCAATTTCCAGGCACCGGTGAACATCCCCGTCGGCTCCGGTCCCTGGACCGTACAGTATTACGCCAACACCAACTTCTCAGGCGATCCCACCGCGATCCTGACGACCAGCAATCCGGGCGGCAACTGGGGCGGTGGGTCGCCGCTGCCGTCGCTCCCCAACGACAACTGGACCGCACGCTGGACCAGCACGCAGAATTTGAACGCCGGGCAGTACACGCTCAATGTCAGCGCCGACGATGGCGTTCGTGTGACCATCAACGGCGCGACGATCATCAATCAGTTGGGTGCGGCAACCGGGCAGACCTTCAGCATCCCGGTCACGCTGGTGCAGGGCAATAACAACTTCGTCGTCGAATTCGTCGAATTCGGCGGGCTGGCGTTCCTCAATTACAGCCTGACACAGCCCACCACAAGCTTCGCCACGCCCATCCCACAGTCGCCGACGGGTCCGTCGATCACGGTCAGCGGGGCATTCCGCCTCAATGTTCGTGCCACGCCAGACATCACCGGTGCCATCCTGACGCGCATTAACCGCAACGAGACCTACCCGGTTGTCGGACGCAACGCGCAGAGCAGCTGGTTCCAGATCAACGTCAATGGCACCGTGGGTTGGGTCGCCGCGCGCTTTGTAAGCACGTTCAACATCGGGGCAGTCCCGGTGGTGGGTGCTGCGCCTGTGCCACAACCGGGTCAGGGCGGCGGGCAGACCGGTCAAATCACGGTGACCGCTTCACCCTACACGGTCAACCTGCGCCAGGGACCTGGGACGCAGTTCAGCCGTATCGCCCGTATTCCGGCGGGTTCGACCGCCGCGCTGGTTGGACGTAACGCGCTTAACCAGTGGTATCAGGTGAACTTCAACGGCATCGTCGGCTGGGTCTCGGCGGAATTCGTCGTGCTCTCGGCAGGCGCAAATATCAACAGCGTGCCCGTGACGGGGTAAGATCTCACCCGAGATTACCGCAACCCCTTGCAACTGTGTCCACCTGCCCGCGTATAATAGAGTGCAAAGGCGAGGTGGACACCATGTCGGAAAACAATGTGCGCAATCGCGCGTTTGGCGCGGTGCTTTTGAATGCTCTCACGCGCTGGGAAAGCCTGCTCACCATCGGGTTGACTGCCGGGCTGATGATCCTGCAACCGCAGCCTTTCCCCGGCTGGCAGCCCTGGTTCTGGCTCGTCGGCGGTGCGCTGGCGGAAAGCGCGCTTGTCATCTCGGCGCTCACCGACCCGAACGCCGCTCGGCAGGCGGTCGCCCGCGAGTTTGAGCAGAAGTTCGATCTGCGCCAGGTCAAAAACGCGGTCTCGCGCAAGCGCCTGGAAGACGCGCTGGAATACCGTCGTAACCTGATGACGCTCGCCGGGCGGCACAGCGGCGCGATGCGCGTCAGCCTGGAGCAGACCGCCGCTGATGTGGACGACTGGATCAGCCACATGTACGACCTGGCGCTGCATATCGACGCCTTCGAGGAGAACGAGCTGGTGCGCCGTGACCGCTCGATGGTGCCGCAGCAGCTTGACGCCGCGCGCCGCCGCCTGACGGTCGAGAAGGACGAGGCTGTCCAGCGGGACATGGAGACACAGATCAACCAGCTCGAAAAACAGCTTTCCAACCTGCAAGCGACAGAAAGCAGCGCCAAGCGCGCGGAAATTCAGCTTGAGAGCACGCTGACGGCGCTCGCCACGATTTATGCGCAGATGTCGCTGCTGGGGACAAAAGATGTGGACAGCGCACGGGCACAGCGGCTGCGTGGCGACATCCAGGATGAGGTCGCCAGCCTGCAAGACACGATTGAAGCGCTGGACGAGGTGCAGTCGCAGCGGCTGATGCTAAAGTAGCGACGCTGCATACCTGGCGTTTCTGGCGGCATGGCGGTTGATAGGGTTGAACCGCCAAGTCGCAAAGGACGCCAGGAGAAGACATAAAGCACCTATTCTCGCTCTGTCCGCCTGACCTTACCGTCGATCACATCTCCCGAACGCGCATACTCCCCCCGCTCGACCGCCTGGCGGTGCTCCTGCACCAGATGCTGCGGCGCGAGTGACTCCATCATTCGCATCCCCAGGATCATGATCGTCACATCGTCAAGCTGCCCGATGACCGGGATGAAGTCCGGCAGGAAATCCAGCGGCGAAATCACATAGATCAGCGGCAGAAACGGGATCGCCTTGATGTAGAGCGGCACGCGCGGGTCACGCAGCAGCCGCCACGTCAGACGAAATTGGTCAAGAATTGCTTTGAACATCTGAGTTACCACCCCTCTGGACGAAACTTGCCACGAGTTGAAAGACCGTCTCGCGCTCACGATCCTGCGGCAGGATATGTCCGCTGACTTCGAGCGTGTGCTGCTCGATCTGGCGGCTGCCCACCCGCCGCGCAATGTGATCGGCGTGATCAAGCGGCACCGTCGCATCCTTGCGCGAGTAGATTACCTGTAAAGGCTGCGTCACAATCGGCAGCACGTCATCCACCTGTCGGGCTAATTCTACCAACTCATATACGGCAAATGTTGACCATTGGTTGTAACGGACACGCCCGACGACCGCTTCCCCGCGCCGCACCTGCTCCTCGCGGATGATCGCCTGCAAGCCGCTGGTATCGCTTTGATCGGTGAACGGCTGGACGTAACCCAGCCAGCGGGTGTGATCGAGTCTTTCGGGAAAGCGGATCGGGCTGGCGAGAACAGAGAGCGCATCGACACCATCGGTTTGTGCCGCCAGCAGCAGCGCAAGCAAGCCCCCCATCGAATGCCCGACGATCACAACGCGCTCGCAGGCACCGCGCAGCAGATGCAGCCCATCCTGCGCGCTGGCGAACCAGTCACGCCAGCGGGTGCGCGCCAAATCATGCGGGTGCGTGCCGTGCCCCGCCAGCCGCACGCCGCAGACCGTGTGCCCCTGCGCGGCGAGATGCTGCCCCAGCCAGCGCATCTCCGACGGATTGGCGGTAAAGCCATGAATGCAGAGGACGCCGGTCGCGCCGCCGCGAAAGAAGAACGGCTCCGCGCCAGGCATGATGTGTCTGGAGGTGGGTGGCATGTGCCCTAGCTGCTGGCTGCGCTGCTTCCGCCGCTGCTCGCCGCGCCGCCGTCGCCAGCGGCACCCATCCCCAGGCGCTTCTTGCGCTCTTCCAACTGCCGCTCGATCTCGCCGCTCCGCACCACGTCGTCGATCTGCTCGCTGATGTTGCGCGTCGCCATGTCCAGCCGCGCATCTTCCGTGTCCAGCCGCCCACGAATCTGGTCGGCAAGGCTGCTGATCTCTTTGTCGCCCATCGTCGCCAGGTTGTCGAGGCTCTTGATCGTCTTGGTCGTGACTTTCTTCGCCTCGGTCAGTTCGATCAGCGAGCGCAGGTGTTCGCGCTCCTGGCGAATTGCCGTCAGCCGCCCTTCCAGCTTCAGACGCATGTCCAGCATGTTCTGATACTGGCGATCCTGCTCCTGCCACTGCTCATAATATTCCTGCGCGAGCTGCTGCTTGGTGTTCAGCTCCGCCTGCGCCGCCCCGGCAAGGTCATTCTTGCCCTTCATGATTAAGGTGTCGATGTCGCGATCCAGCTTTTCCGCCGCTGCCGCGAATTCGTCGTACTTGCGCTTGAGCGTCTTGACGGTGCCGCCGACGGTCGCCGCCGAGTCCTCCAACGCTTCCAGGTTCTTTTCCGCCTGGCGAATGTATTCGTCCATGACGGCGACGGAATTCTGCTCCAGCGCACGGTCGACGATGCTGTGCAGATTGGCGCTGATCAACGTATTCACTTTTTCGATGAGAGATGCCATCGGGAACTGCTCCTCATAAAGGTTATGCCAGGGCGCGCGATGATCTGTACGCGCAAAAGTGTAACACAGTTGCGCCCGCCCGTGACATGAGGGCGGATTGCGCGCTACAATACGATCACCTCGTTACTCTTTGGAGTTCACCATGCACACCCGCCGTCTTATGACGTTTGTCCTCACCACCATCAGCACGCTCATCGTGGCAGGCAGTGCCTTTGCGCAGGAAGCCGCAGCAGCCGAGTCATCCGCTCCCGATATTTCGCCGCTCGTCTTCCTGATTGGCGCGGGGCTGATCGTCGCGCTCGGCAGCTATCTGGCGGTCAACAGCCGTGTGAGCAAGAACGAATAGAAAGTGCGGGGTGCGAAGCGCGGGGTGCGAACAAACAGGAACTTGTTTTATCGCACTTCGCACTTCGCACCTGTTTTTTCGCACTTCGCACCCTCTCATTGTGAACGTCGTCACAAATTGATATACTGATCGCCATAAGCATAATTGTAAGCGTTGGAGCGGGCGGGGATATGGCGCAGGCAGCCTGGGAAAAGCCGAACAGTAGTCCGTTAACGGCAGCAGCCGCTGCACCACGCAGCGAGCGCCTCAAGTTTCTGATCGGCGGCGGGCTGATCCTCGTCGCCATCATCGCCCTGATCGCCACCGGCATGAGCCAGGGCGCGCGTTTCTTCATCACGGTTGATGAAGTGGTCGAAGAATCGCGTTACCTGGGGCAGCCTGTGCGCGTTTCCGGCGCGGTGCTGGGCGATACCATCGTCTATGACGAGAACACGCTCACCATCGAGTTCACCGTCGTCCACATCCCAGAAGGACAGGACATCACGGGCGAGACGCTCTTCAATGCCGTCAACGACACGGACGCCACACGGATGCGCGTGCGCGTCGAAGGGCAGACGAAGCCCGACCTGCTGCGCCACGAAGCGCAGGCGATCATGAGCGGCACGATGGGCAGCGATGGCATCTTCCTGGCGAGCGAGCTTCAGCTCAAGTGCCCCAGCCGCTTCATCGAAGGCGCAGCCAACCAAACGGGCAGTGTGGGGGCAGAGTAAAGCTGCATGTTTGCCGAACTCGGCATCGTCTTACAGGTACTCGCCTTCGCCGCGTCCATCTACGCGACCGCCGCCGCCTTCTTCAGCACGCGCTCTCACAGCGAACGTCTGCTCATCAGCGCCCGCAATGCCGCGCTGCTCACCTTCCCGCTCCTGCTCGGCGCGGCGGGGGTACTGCTCGTGCTGCTCGTGCAGCAGGATTATCAGGTCGAATACGTCTGGCAGGTCACCGATCCGACGACCCCACTCTTTTACCGCATCACAGCGCTCTGGGGGTCGCAGCAAGGATCCCTGCTGTTCTGGAACGTGACGATGAGCGGCTTCGCCTTTGCGTCGCTGCTGCTGAACTGGCGCGAAAACCACCGCCTGATGCCCTACGTGATCATCTTCCAGATGGCGACGATGGCGTTCTTCGGAGGCTTGTCGCTGTTTGGCGAAAGTCCATTCGCCCGCTTCTGGATCACCCCGATAGACCTGACGACCGCGCAGCTTGCCCCGCACCTGCTCATCCCGCCCAACAGCGAAATCCCGCCCCTCTATGTCCCAGAGGGCACAGGCGGCTTATTTGCGCAGGGCGGCTTGGCGCAGACTGCCAACGGCTTAAACCCCCTACTGCGACACTTCGGCATGATCATCCATCCGCCCATGCTCTACCTCGGTTTCGTCGGCTTCCTGATCCCCTTCGCCTATGCGATGGCGGCGCTGGCATCCGGCGACCTGACCACCAACTGGATCAAGGCGACCCGGCGCTGGACGTTGATCGCCTGGCTGTTCCTCAGCCTGGGGCTGATCCTGGGCGGGCGCTGGGCATATGACGTGCTCGGCTGGGGCGGCTACTGGGGCTGGGACCCGGTCGAGAACGCGGCATTCATCCCCTGGCTGGTCGGCACGGCGTATCTGCACAGCGTCATGATCCAGGAAAAGCGTGGGATGCTCAAGACGTGGAACATGTTCCTCGTCATCTTCACCTTCTCCGCCGTGCTGTTTGGAACCTTTGCCACCCGCAGCGGTCTGATCGAAAGCGTGCATTCCTTCGCCCAAAGTCAAATCGGCTTCCCGATGTTCGCCTTCTGGCTGGTGATGACGCTGATCGGCGTCTGGCTGATCATGTGGCGACGTTCGCGCGGCGAGCTGAGTGATGAGCACCAGTTCACCGGTTGGCTCAGTCGTGAAGCGATGTTTGTCCTCAACAACGTCGTCTTCGTCGCGCTGGCGCTGGCGATCTTCTGGGGCAGCTTCGGCGCGCCTGTCATCAGCACGCTCTTCATGGATACCGAGATCACGCTCGGCGCTGCCTACTTCAACCAGGTGACAGTCCCACTCTTCGCCGCGATGTACATCCTGATGGGCGTCGCGCCGCTGGCAGCCTGGGGCATCATGTCGGCACGACGCCTCGGCAAGTCGCTGATCGTCCCGCTCGCGCTGACGGCGTTCGGCGTGGTCGTCGCAGTACTGCTCGGTGCCCAGACCCCCGGAACGATGTTCGCCTACGGCATTGTCCTGCTGGCGGGCTTCGTCGCCCTCTATGAGATTTATCGCGGCGCGCGCGCCCGCACCATGACGACAGGGGAAGCACTGCCGCAGGCGCTCGTCAACATCTTCGGGCGCAACCGCCGTCGTTATGGCGGCTTCCTCGTCCACCTGGGCATCGTCGTCATCGGCTTGGGGGTCATTGGCAGCACGGCGTATCAGGATGATCTCATCCAGCGCTTGCTGCCGGGCGAAAGCGCACGGATCGGGCGGTACGACGTACGTTTCGACAGCCTGGATCTCGGACAGATCGCCGACGATGGTCGCCTGATGGACATCGCCAACCTGACGATCTTCCGCGATAGCGCAGAAGTTCAGCATATCCGCCCGCGCATCGATCATTACCCGGAGATGGCGGTCACCATTCCAGGGGCGCACAGCACGCTTGAAGGCGATGTCTACGTGCTCCTGAGCGGCTACGACGAAGTGGCGGGCAGCAGCGTCACCCTGCACATCTATCTCAACCCGCTCATCAATCTCGTCTGGTGGGGAGGACTCATCCTGATCGTCGGCACGTTCGTCGCCGCCTGGAAGGATGACCGCGCCACAGAGCGCGCCCGCGCGCCCATACGCAACGACACGCGCGCAGGAGCAGCGGCATGAGTAGAAGACCTTTATTGCGTCTTGGCGGTTTTCTCGTCTGTCTGCTCCTCCTCGCCACGTCCGCCAGTGCGCAGGATACCAGCGACACAGAACTGCTCAACCGCGTCTATGACCTTGCCCGGCAGCTTTACTGCCCGGTCTGCCCGAACGAGACGTTGGATGCGTGTCGCACGCAGGCGTGTGCGGAATGGCGCGAGGAGATTCGCCAGCAGATGGTCGCGGGGCAAAGCGACGAGCAAATCATCGCCAACTTCATCGCGCGCTATGGCGAGCGCGTCATCGGCTCGCCGCAGGACCCGACCCTCCGCGCCCTCTCGCTGATCACACCCTGGGCACTCGCGGTCATTGCGGTCGCCGTCGGCGGCTATACGCTGTGGCGCTGGCGGTTGCGTGGCGCGAGCGAAACGCTCGCCCCTGCGCCCGCCGCCCCTGCGAGCGGCGATGACGAGTATCGTGCAAGGCTGGAACGGGATTTGCGGGGATAATCGATTATCTGTAGGGGCGACCCATGGGTCGCCCCTACGCTATACATGATTGTGTTGGTATGACCAATTGGGGCACGATACATCCTGCCCTACAGAACATGATGAAACGAACATGACAGACCTGGAATTCCTGCAAGACCCTGCCCCCGCGCCCACCTCGGCGACACGCCCACGACTCACGCTTGGCACGCTTGTGCTGCTGGCGGGCATCACGGCGATTGCGCTCGTCTTTGCCGTGCAGCTCGCGCGGCAGACGCGCGGACCCGTCGAGAGCGGGCGCGCGCCGAACTTCGCCGTGACGACCTTTGACGGTCAGCCCGTGGACATGGATACCCTGCGCGGTCAAATCGTGCTGCTCAACTTCTGGGCGAGCTGGTGCGTGCCCTGCCGCGAAGAAGCGCCGCATCTTCAGGCGGTCTGGGAGAAATACCGCGAGCGCGGCGTGGTCGTCCTCGGCATCGCATGGTCGGATGTGGACAGCGACTCGCTGGCATTCATGAACGAATTCGGGCTAACCTACCCCAACGCGCCCGATTTGGGTACACGTATCGGCGACGACTACGCGCTAGCCGGCGTCCCGGAGACCTACATCATCGACCAGCAGGGCGATGTGATAGAGCGGCTGATCGGCACCACACGCGTCAACGAAACGTACCTGAGCAGTGTCATCGACCGACTGCTGGCGAGCGCATCATGAGCATCGAAGGATTGATCCTCGGATTCATCGTTCTGAGCGCGGTCGTCCTGGTCGTCGCGCTGCCGCTGCTGCGGCGCGATGCACCTTTCGATCAGCAGGCGGCGCAGGTCGCCCGCCAGCGCGAACGCGCGCAGCTTTACTACGAGCGCGTGCTGCGCAATATGAGCGACCTCGACGAAGACCATGCGCTCGGCAAGCTGGATGATGCAAGTTACGCGCAGGAGCGCGAAGTCTGGTCAAGCCGAGGCGTCCAGGTGCTGAAGGCGCTCGACACACTCGAAGCAGGCACACTGATCGCGGCGCAGGGCGCGGAAGACGCCGAGATCGACCGCTCGCTCGACGACGCGGTCGAGGCGGCGATTGCGGAATATCGCGCTCGCTCTTGACTCTCCCATCATGGGAGGGTTTACCCTGTTGAGCAAGGAGAGTGTTCCTTGTTCAAGATCGGTGACTTTTCGAGACTGACCTGCGTTTCGGTCAAGACGCTGCGGCATTACAGCGAGAATGGCTTGCTGCTGCCCGCCTACATCGATTCGGCGTCTGGCTACCGCTACTACACCGCCGACCAGCTTCCCCGGCTGAACCGCATCCTTGCGCTCAAAGAACTCGGCTTCTCGCTCGACCAGGTCAGGACGATCATTGACGAGCCGCTGACCGTGCAGGAGCTGCGTGGGATGCTGCTGATGAGGCGTACGCAGATCGCAGCGCAGCTTCGCGCCGACGAGCAGCGCCTCCTCAATGTCGAGACCCGTCTTTCGCAAATCGAGCAGGAAACGCGCCCGCTCTATGATGTGATCGTTCGTGAGATCGGCACACAACCCATGGCGACGCTGCGCGCCACGGTTGCGAATGAGGGGCGGCAGATCGCGGCGATGTTTGATGAGGTGGAGGCATTCGCGGCGCGCCACTATGCGCGCGCTGCCGCCAGCCCGCTCATGCTCTATCACGACGCGGATTACCGAGAAACCGACCTGGATATCGAAGTCGCGGTTCCGCTCCTCCAGGTCGTCGAGGAACAACCGCCGATCCGGGTGCGGCAGCTTCCCGGCGGGCGCATGGCATGTGCCGTTTACACGGGCAGCTATGACCGGACACAGGAAGTGCTGAACACACTTTTGCGCTGGTTAGCGCTGCACGCCTACCGCATTGCGGGACCACTGCGCGAGGTCTACCTGCGCTACGGCGCGGACAATGCCGACAGCCTGGGTCTTTCCCCCGCCTTTCTCACCGATCAGCCTGCTTTATTCGTCACAGAACTCCAGCTACCGATTGAAAGCGAGGATTAGCAAGATGCGCTATCGACTCCTGGGACCCAGTGGGCTGCGGGTTTCCGAACTCTGCCTCGGTACGATGACTTTTGGTGAGGACTGGGGTTGGGGTGCCGACAAGGACACCAGCCAGAAGATTTTCGAACGATTTGCCGACCAGGGCGGCAATTTCATCGACACCTCGAACAACTACACCAACGGCACCAGTGAGCGTTATGTCGGTGAATTCATCCACGCCGAACGCGACCGCTACGTCGTAGCGACCAAGTACACGCTGCGGGTCAACCCGGCGAACCCATCCGATGCTAACCTGGGGGGCAACTCGCGCAAGAGCATGTTCAGGTCGGTCGAGAACAGCCTGAAGCGTCTCAACACCGATTACCTCGACCTGCTCTATCTGCACATGTGGGACTTCACGACCCCGGTCGAGGAAGTTTTGCGCGGCGTGGATGATTTGATCCGAAGCGGACGCGTTCTGTACTTCGCATTTTCCGATACCCCGGCATGGGTCATCTCGTATGCCATCGCCAAAGCCGAGGATCATGGCTGGTCAAAGCCGCTTGGCGTGCAAATCCCCTACTCGGTGCTGGGGCGCAGCGTCGAAAACGACGTGCTGCCGATGGCGCGCGAACATGGATTGGCAATCCTCCCGTGGGGTCTGCTGGACGGAGGTACGCTGACTGGCAAATACGCCCAACCAGGTGATGAGCCACGCCGCGAGTCAAGCATCAGCGACGCAGAACGCGCAGCAGCGGAGACCATCGTCAAACTGGCGGAAACGCTGGGACGCTCACCGGCGCAGGTCGCCAGCAACTGGGTGCGCCAGCAGGCGGGCAATGTCATTCCGATCCTTGGCTGTCGCAAAGTAGCGCAGTTGGACGATAACCTCGGCTGCCTGGATTTCAAGCTGGATGCCGAAGCCATGAGCACGCTCGATCAGATCGCGGGTTTCCGGCTTGGTTTCCCAAATCGCTTCCTATACTCTTCGCATGTGCGCGAGCTGATCTTCGGCGACACGTTCGCGCTCATTGACCGGCTGTAGAACCAGCCGCGCCTTCGCGTGAGTTCCGGCATTCGATGCGGGTTAGCGGTATAGTCGAAAAGTCTTGCTTTCGCCGCATCGAAACCCGGAGCGCAACGTTCCCATGAAAAAAATCCTCGACAACGTCTACTGCTTCTCCAACCTGCTCGTCGGGCGCGTCTACGCCATCAAAGATGCGGATGGCTGGACGATTATCGACGCCGGGCTGAGGCTCGCCGTACCGCGCATCCTGGGTCAGATCAAACAGGCGGGCTACGCCGCGACGGATATCAAGCGCATCCTCGTCACCCATGCCCATCCCGATCATGTCGGCGGGCTGCCGGATTTGCGCGCGGTGAGCGGGGCAGCAGTCATCTGCTCGGCGGAGGAGCGTCCCTTTGTGGAGGGCGAGCGTGCGCTCGTATCGCCAAACCGCGAGGACGTTCCCCCGCTCGCGCGCATGATGATGTCGGGCAAACCCACGGCAATGCCGGGCACATCGGTCGCGCGCGTCCTGCAAGAGGGCGATGTACTGCCGGAAGTCCTGGGCGGCTTGCAGGCGGTCGCCACGCCGGGGCATTCCCCCGGACACATGAGCTTCTGGCATCCCGCACACAAGCTGCTCTTCACGGGCGATGCGGTCATGCGCATCCTCGCGCCTGGGCTGCGGCTGCCGTTCGCAGGCTTCACGTCGGATATGGCGCAGGCGAAGCGGTCGGTCAAACACATCGCAGCGCTGGAGCCGGAGCTGCTGCTCTTCGGGCATGGAGTGCCGATGCATGGCGCAGCGCCGACGCTGAAGGCGTTCGCCGACAAGCTCTGAGGGAGCAACTGCTTACGCTGCATCCACTGCCGTCAGCTCATCACCAGATGCGCCGCGCCAAACAGCGCAGCGCCCACGATCCACAACCACGAATACCATGACTTGAAGGCAATCAGTCGGTGATTGCGCAGTAGGATGTGCAGCCCCAGGTGGATCAGCAGGAATATATCCATGCCGATCTGGAATGAACGGGACTGGAGGTTCCACAGGATGACCGCCAGAAGCGGGACGTGCAGGGCTGCGAAGAGGCGGTAAGCGGCACGGTCATCCAGGAAGCGGAAGAAGAACCGCCACTCCTGTTGATCGATGGCGTCCAGTTCATGGGCGATGAGAAAACACAATGCCAGCACATAGATGAGATCGGCAGGGGTTTGCAAGATGTTCGTCCTCGTCATCCTTCATCGGCGGTTAAATCACCAATCGCGGAACAGCTCTCCCGCGCAGCCAGCACCTGCGCCCAGTTCGCTTCCGCCCATTTCGCCATCGCCTTGATCGGTTCCTCCAGCGACATGCCCAGCGGCGTCAGACTATACTCGACATGCGGCGGAACGACTTCGTAAATCGTCCGCTGGACGATTCCGTTTGCTTCAAGTTCTCGCAGTGTCTGCGTCAGCATCTTCTGCGAGACATCGCCAAGTTTGCGTTTCAGTTCGCCATTCCGCATCGGTGCATGCTTCAGCGCCACGACGATCAGCATCGTCCATTTGTCGGCGAGCAGCGACAGCGTGTAACGCGACGGGCACACTGGGTTGAAGATGCTGATCTGCATTTGAGCGAGCGGTTCCATGATGCCTCCATAGTTACCAAAAGGTAACTACAGCACTTTATAGTGCGTACTATACAGCTGGATACAGCGAGTATAGGATGTCTGCGGTGTACAGACAAGAGGAGATACCACCGCATGAACGCACTTTCACGTCGAGCAGTGTTACGCATGATGGGCGCTGCGGGCGCAGTCGCTGCCTTGGGCGGGATGCCCAACCTGACGCGCCGCGCACGCGCACAGTCCAGCATGATCGGACGTATCGTTCAGACGCTCAAGGGAGATGTCACCGTTCACACCTACATCGCACCACCCACGTCCTTCCTGGTCACCTCGCACATCGTCGAGACGCCCAACCAGCTCGTCATCGTCGATACGCAGTTCCTCCAGACGGCAGCGCGCGATGTGCTGGCATACGCCGAAAGCCTGGGTAAGCCCATCGAGCGCGTCATCCTCAGCCATCAGCACCCCGACCACAGCTCCGGGGGCAACATTTTCGCAGGTATCCCGTTCGTGACCACGCCAGCCATCGCCGAGGGCGTCCAGGCAGACCTTGACGCAGGCGGCGTGCAGCAGCGTGCCGGGCTGGTCGGCGAAAGCGAAGTGCCCGCCGAACCGCGCGTGCCAGAAGCCAGTTTCGAGGCGGGGACGTTCGAGGTCGATGGTGTGACGTTTGACGCGCAGGTCTACGACAATGCCGAGGCACCGCAGCAAATCGTCCTGCGCCTGCCCGATCACGGCATCGTCGTGGCACAGGATCTGGTCTATACCAACGGGCACGCCTTCCCCGGCACAGATCGCCAGAACTGGATCAGCATCCTGAGCGAATTGCAGTCAGCGGGCGACTTCGACACCCTGCTGAGTGGGCACGGAATGCCGACCTCGCCCGGCGAAATCACGCAGATGATCCAATACTTATCGCTGGCGGACGAGCTTGCAGCCAATACCACGAGCGCCGACGACGTGATCGCTGGGCTGACGGCGGAATACCCCGGCTACGAGGTCGAGGGCATCCTTCAGTTCTGGGGTTTGTTCATCCAGCCGTCGTAATCCGTCACCCCACGCGGGCGGACACATGGGTCCGTCCGTGATGGCAACAGGAAATGCCCGCGCACCCGTGTGTGCGCCCGCTGGTCGTCTTTCATACACGGGTGTGAATGAAGATCATCGACACTCTGCGGTTGGCTTTTTCTCACCTGCTCATCCTCCATGCATAAAGCGGTACACGCGTTAGCCTTTGGAGGAAACCCCCTTGAACAGCCTGACCCCACAACTCGACCACCTGCGTATGACCCTGAACCTGCGAGACATGGTGCTGAGTACACTTACCGATGCCGACCTCGCCTATAAGCTTCCCGGCGCAAACCCATCGCTGGGCGAGCTGTTCCGCGAACTGGGCGAAACACAGCATATCTATGCGGAAGGCTTCAGGACCTTCAAGCAGGATTTCGCCTATCGCCACCCCGACCCGACGATTGCCGGCAGCACAGCGCGGCTCGGCGAGTGGTTCAAGGCGCTCGACGCCGACATGACAGCAGCCATTACGGGGCTATCAGAGGACGACATCCAGTCCAAGACCATCGTGCGTCCACACTGGGAGGCATCCGTCACGGTGATGTATCACACCTACCGCGAGTGCTTCCTGATCTTCGGCGCAAAGTTGATTTGCTATCTGCGGGCAATGGGCAAGCCCATTCCCGATCAGGTCTTGTGGTGGATGGGGTAACCCCACCTGACTGAATCGCCAGTCGCCACGCCGTAAATCTTGCGTTAGAAATACCGTGAGACGTTGACTCTCTCTTGACGCGGTCATACGATAGGCTTGAGAGAACAGCGATCAATCCAGGATTCTGAGTTCACGATTGAGGTAGGGTGATGGCGAAGGACTACTATAAGATTCTCGGCGTCTCGCGCACGGCGACGCAGGACGAAATCCGCAACGCCTATCGCAAACTCGCCAAGAAATACCATCCGGATGTCACCAAGAACGATCCTCAGTTGGCGGAGCGCTTCAAAGAGATCAACGAAGCGAACGAAACCCTCGGCGATCCAAAGAAGCGCGCCGACTATGATCGCTTCCCGAATGGCAGCCCGTTCGGCGGTTTCTCCACTGGAGCAGGCGCGGGTGCCCGCCCGAACATCGACCTGAATGATCTCTTTGGTTCGATCTTCGATACGGCAGCCAGCTCACGCACGCGCGGGCAGTCCGGCGCAAACGTCGGCTTTGGCGGTTTCGGCGGGATGCCAGGGCAGGATCTGGAGCAGGGAGTCACGCTGACGCTGCAAGAGGCATATACGGGCACCGTCCGCCTGGTGACGAAGGGAACCCGCACCATCCGCGTCAACATCCCGGCAGGCGCGACCGATGGCACACGCGTGCGCGTCGCGGGCGAAGGCGAGGCGGGCTTCGGCGGCGGTCAGCCCGGCGATCTTTACCTGGTCGTCAACGTCGAGCCGCAGGACGCCTTCAAGCGTGATGGCGACGACCTGACGACTGAAGTCAAAGTCGATGTCTTCACGGCGCTGCTGGGCGGCGAGGTCGAAGTCCCAACGATGGGGCGTCCGATCAAGCTGCGCATCCCGGCAGGCACGCAGAGCGGGCGCAAGTTCCGCCTGAGCGGCAAGGGGATGCCCAGCCTGAAGCGTCATGCCGAGTCGGGCGATCTGTACGCGCGCATCCTCATCACCGTGCCTGAACACCTGACCGAACAACAGGTGGCGCTGGTCGAACAGCTCAAAGCCAGCTTCTAATCACTGCAAGCCACAGACCCGCCACGACCACGCCAGGATCGGGTCTTTTGCGCTCCTGGCGTCGCGGCGGTTCACTTTCCTGAAGACGCCGTCGGCAGCGTCTTGAGCGGCGCGCCCTGGATAGCTGCGCGCAGCGCCTCCCGGTCGTCCCAGGGGTACTCCGTCGTCCCAAAACACATACTCTGCTCGTGCCCCTTGCCGCAGGCGATGACGACATCGGCGGGTGCTGCCATCTGGCAGGCGCGGTAGAGCGCTTCCCCCCGGTCGGGAACCCGAAAGAACGTCTCGCCTTCGATACCACCCTTTTCCACACACGCCGCCGCCATCGTCGCCAGAATCTCATCCAGCGATTCGGTGCGCGGGTCTTCCGCCGTCAGGATAACCACATCCGCGATCTCCGTGCCGATCTCCGCCATCAGCACGCGCTTTTCGCGGTCGCGCAGCCCGGCGCTGCCGAATACCGCGATCAGCCGTCCATCCTGTTCGGTCATCTTCTTGCAGGTCGTCAGCGCATTCCGGAGCGCGTTAGGCGTATGCGCAAAATCGACCAGTGCAATGTACGGCTGCCTGACCATGATGCGCTCCAAGCGCCCGGAGATGTTTTCGACATCCTGCAGCCCGGCGATGATGTCATTCATTTGCAGCGGCAGCCCGATGCACACCTCAACCGCCGCCAGCGCATTGTAGAGGTTGAATTCACCCAGCAGCGGTGTCATGAACTGCTCGCCGGAGATGGTCGTCCCGAAGGTCTGATCATCGGGATACTCGATGTGAAAATACGTCCCCAGCGGCTTGTACTCGATTTCGACTGCCCGGAAATGCGCCTGCTCACCCAATCCGTACAGGATTTGCCGGTCGGCGTGGAACATGGCGAAGTAATCGGCGTTGGGGTCGTCGGCGTTGATCACGCTGATCTTGGGCACGGCATAGCGCCCGAACTGTTTGCGGTACGACGCGCCCAGCATCCCCCACAGCAGCCCCTTCGCCGCGCGATAGTTCTCGAATGAGCCGTGAAAATCGAGATGCTCATGTGTCAGGTTCGTCAGGACTGCGATATCGACATCGACTCCGTTCAGGCGTCCCTGCGCCAGCCCGTGACTGGTCATCTCGATCACGGCGTACTGAAGCCCGTTGCTGACCATCTCCGCCAGCAGCGCCTGCACCTGCGGCGCGCTCGGAGTCGTCACATGCAGCCCGGTCTCGGCGACCACACCGCCCAGGTCGGCGCTGATGGTGCTGATCAACCCGGCTTTGCCCTCGGTCGCCCGTTTGAGGATAGCGTGGATGAGCGTGCTGGTCGTCGTCTTGCCGTCCGTCCCGGTCACGCCGATCACGATCAGCTTGCGCGAGGGAAAGTCATGGTAAGCGGCGGCAAGATAACCCGTCGCCGACTGCGCATCCCGCACGCGCACGTAGGGCACGGGCAAACCCGTGATTTCGTGTTCGCCGACGACTGCCGCCGCCCCATGCTGGAGCGCCTTATCGATGAAATCATGCCCATCAACGATGCGACCAGGGCGTGCCACGAACACGCCACCCGGCATGACCTCGGCATCCGTCTCGACGACGGGAGCGGTGATCGGAATGTTCAGATCGCCAGTTGCGGAAGCGACTTGCGGCTGCGGAAGTGCGGAGAGCAGATTGAAGAGCGTTTTGGGCATCTCAACTCGGATTTCTGTCATCTGCTTGGGTTAGAAAAGTAAACTTACAGTCCAAGTATGGCGGCTTAAGGAGCAGGCTGCAAGAATTTTAGCCCTTCCAAAAGACCTTCTGCGGAACCGCTAACCCGGACTCGGCACGAACAACCGCCAGCAGTCCGCCGTCATCCTTATATGCCAGCGATAACGTCCCCTCCGGCACCGCCGCATCCGCCACCGCTCCGCCATGCGCCACGATTTCCACCTGCGCCGCGTCCAGCGTGATTCTGCGCCAACCGTGCAGCGCGCGGTCGGGCGAGACGAGGCGGTCACGCCAGTTCGGATCGGCAAAGGCGGCTTCCGGCGTCATGGCGTCCTCGATGCGGAAGCTGCCACTCTGCGTGCGGATCAGTCCCGCCAGGTGCGCGCCCACACCCAACGCTTCGCCCAGGTCATACGCCAGGCTGCGAATATACGTGCCTGAGCTGCACGAGACATCCAGCGTAGCGATGGGCGCGTTCCAATCCAATAGTGTGATGGAGTCGATGCGCACCGGACGCGGTTGAAGCTCGACCGTCCCGCCCGCCCGCGCGATGTCGTAGAGCTTGCGCCCGTCCTGCTTGATGGCGCTGTAGATCGGCGGCGTTTGCAGATATTCACCGGTGAATGTGGGCAGATGCGCCAAGACCTTGTCGGCAGTCAGATCTGCCGCGTCGCGCGTTTGCGTGACCTCGCCCTCGGCATCGTAGGTCGTCGTCGTGACGCCGAACAGGACGCGCGCGGTGTAACGCTTTTGCGCGTGCATGACATATTCGCTCAGGCGCGTCGCCCCACCCAGGCAGATCACCAGAACGCCCGTCGCCAGCGGATCAAGCGTGCCAGCGTGCCCGACCTTGCGCACGCCAAAGACACGCCGGGTACGGGCGACAACATCGTGGCTGGTCATGCCCAGCGGCTTATCGATATTCAGGAAGCCAAACGGCGACTCATACGACACGGCGAAATCGATACGCTCCCTAAGACTACAGAATTACATTCATCATACCACACCAAACCCCTACAGCATTCCTCGTAGGGGCTTGACGTATCAAGCCCGCTGCCGAAATCTTGAAATGTATCCTGAACGTCGCATCCGACTTGACAGGCGAACAGAAAGGCGTTATTATTTAGCCAACTAAGTGATCAGGTGGATCGATGGAACACAAGCAGGACGATGCGCTCGGTTACCTGCTCGTCCAGGTCTGCAAGGCGCACCGCAATCGCGTCCAGGCGCGGCTGTCCGAAATCGGGCTGTACGCAGGGCAGGAAATGATCCTGATGCGCTTGTGCCAGGAGCAGGGCGTCACGCAGTCGCAGTTGGTCGATGACTTGTGTGTCGAGCCGCCAACGGTGACGAAAATGCTTCAGCGCATGGAGAGCGTCGGGCTGGTGGAACGCCGCCAGGACAGCGAGGATGCGCGCGTTTCCCGCGTGTATCTGACGCCGCACGGAGAAGCCGTCGAGGTTGAGCTGCGCAGCATCTGGCAGGAACTGGAGATGCAGACGACCGCCGGGCTTTCGGACATGGAGCAGGCGCTGCTGCGCCGGCTGCTGGTGCAGCTCTACAGCAACCTCACAGACTGACGATGCCGTGCCCAATGTTTGATGGGCATTATTTTCGCGGAATTACTTTGCCGACTAATAAAACGAGACTCGCACGAAAGGTTCAGCCATGTCAAAGCTATCGCCCCCCATTCGGGAATTCCTCGAAGCGCCGCACTTCGCCGTCATCGCCACCATCGCAAACGACGGTGTCCCGCATCAGACGGTTGTCTGGTATGCCGTTGATGGGGATGACATCGTTTTTAGTGTGCCAAAAGGCACCATGAAACATCGCAACCTGGCACGGGACGCCCGCATGTCGATCTGCATGGAGGACGGCTTTCGCTATGTCAGCCTGAGCGGTTCCGTATCGCTCGAAGAAGACCAGAGCATCGTCCGGGCAGAGTACCTCGGCATGGGTGCACGGTACGCGGGCGCGATGCCCAGTCGCCCGCCCGCCCCATCCGCAAAATCCGCCGAGCTGATGTCGCGTGAGCGCGTTGGCGTTCGCCTGACGGTGGATCACATCATCAGTCAGGGCATTGAGTAAGGAGTACGTCAGCGCCTCAGAATGCCATCGCCAACGAAGCAGTACAGCACAACCGCCGCAAGTTTCTATCTGATTTGGAGGACTTTTATGAATTCTGCAACCACTGAAACCCTCGCCCCCGCCGGGCGCATCTGGATGACCGGACTGCTCGCCGGAGTCATCGCCGGGATTGCCAACCTTGTGATCTATTTCATCGCCAATGCGCTGGGCGTAGCGTTCAATATCGCGCCGCCGGATCTCCCGGCACCGCCGTTCCCGCTGATGGTCGTGCTCATCTCCATCGTCTTCATCCTCATCGGCACGTTTGTCCTCACGCTCATGCCGCGCTTCAGCCAGCGCCCGATCAGCACCTGGCGCACGGTCGCTATCGTCGCGTTGGTGCTGTCGTTCCTGCAACCCCTGCTGCTCTTGACAGGCATGGGCGGGATGCCGACCGCAGGCTTGAACACGGTCATCGTGCTGGAGATCATGCACCTCGTCGCCGGTATCGTCGCCATCTATCTGCTGGTAACGCGGGCACGCGCGTAACCCGACTCACTCAGATGCCAGGGGCAGCCTTACGCTGAAGAGGCTGCCCTTGCCCAGTTGGCTTTCCACATCAATGCTGCCCTTGTGGTTTTCGACGACCATCCGCGCGACATTCAAGCCCAAACCCAATCCGCCCGATTCTAACGAACTCGCCTCGTCCGCCCGATAAAACAGCTCGAACGCGCGCGCGACTTGTTCTTCGCTCATGCCGATGCCTGTGTCGAGGATTTCGATCACCGCATCCGAACCTTCACGGCGCACCTGCATCGTGACAGAACCGCCTTCTCGCGTGTAGTTGACCGCGTTCTGCAGCAGGCGTTTGAAGGCATCGCGCAGCGCGCGTTCATCCGCCATCACGGCAATGGTGTCGCTGCCTGCGATAAAGGTGTAGTTCAATGATCTTGCCTCGGCGTCACGCCGCAGGCTGTTGAAGGCTTCCTGCGCAACCGTCGACACGTCGATCAGCGACTCTTCGATGACGACTATCGAAGAGATCATCGCCAGATTATCCAACTGTTCCGCCATCCGTCGGATGCCGTTGTGCAGCAGCGACAGGCGCTCGGAAAATCGAACGTCCTCCGCCTTGCTTGCCATGCGCTGCATCAGATGACGGTTGATCTCGATTTGAGCGAGGTGATTGCGGAAATAGTGCGACACCCTTTGCACGAACTGCTTCAGCGTCGCCATCCGTGCCTGCGTCGCCACCAGCGTCAGCGCCTGCTGCTGGTTCCGCCGCGACTCCGTGACGTCCTGCGCCACAGAAATCAGACCGACACGCTGCCCCAGGTCGTCGATCAGCGGAATGTTGATCCACTGGCAAAGGATGGTCCGCCCATCACGCGTGACATTTTCATTCTCGCTGTAAACGGGTGCCGAGCCATTAATCATGCGTGTAAACACATCCGCGATATGCTCGCGCTGCGACTGCGGAACCATCAGATCAAGCGCCTCTTTGCCTAGCGCCTCTTCGGGAGACCAACCGAAGATCGTCTGTGCCGCCGCATTCCAGCCCTGAATGATGCGCTGGGCATCCCACTCGATGATGGCGACCGGCACCTGTTCAATGAACATGCCCAAACGATTTAATGCGCTTTCGAGCTGCTGCTGCGCCCGAACCTGCGCGGTTACGTCTGCGACGATAGCGCCGAAGCCGACGACGACGTCCTGGGTCTGCGTCAGGATCGTGAATGTCCAGTCGCGCGCGATGACACGCCCATCCTGCCCCTTATGATGGCTGCGCAGCACTGTTGACGATGCTCCCCCCAGCGCGACCAGCGCACGCTCGCGGCGGAACAGCGTGCGCAGGCGCTCGGCATGGTCGCGAGCTTCCGGCGTCAGCACAAGTTCGGACAGAGGTCGTCCAATCGCGGCTTGGCGCTCGACGCCAAACATCTTCTCTGCCGCTGGATTCCAGTTGGTGATATCGCCATCGAGGTTCCATTCGATGATCGCCAGCGGCGAGTTCTCGAACAGCAGCGCAATCTGGTTCTGAGAAATCGCCAGGGCATTCTGCTGCTGGCGTTCTTCGGTGATGTCTTCAGAGACCCCGATGACCCCGGTGATTTGTCCGCTTTCATCCCGCAGCGGCCACTTCTGCGAGCGCAGGAGTCGACTCGTGCCATCGCGTGCGGGAACGTTGGTCTCGCTCCTCACCGTCGTCTTCAAGCCGGAGAGTAGTTGGTCATCTTCCGCACGATAGATGCGCGCGACTTCGACGCTTGAAAGCTGATCATCGCGCAGTCCAATGATCTCGCGTGGCTCGCGCCCGATCCGCTGTGCGCCGCCGCGATTGATTAGCAGGTGTTTGCCCTGCGCATCTTTTGCGAAGACGCCCAATGGAAGCTGATCCAGGATCTGGTATTGGGTATCCAGCTTCTGTCGGAGCAATGAGATTGCCTCATGCTGCAATTGAATCTGCTCAAGGAGCTGCTGCCGTTCCTGAGCAAACGTGGAGTCACCCGCTTCATTCTGCACTGCCTGCGATGACGCAGTGATGTGTGCGTTGCGCACAAGAGACTCGTCGGTTGCGACAGGCTGGGGGTCATCCTCACAGCGGTTGGCCGGAGCGCGCCGCTCGACAAACAATATGGCTATAAGCACCAGAAACAGGGTCAACTGGAAGAAAACAGGACCCAGGAGGATTTCGTCAAGGCGAAGCCCCTCAACAAACCAATAGGCACTCACCATCGCGGCGGAGTTGTAGAGCAGCGCCAGCGCACCAATCTTCCAGCCATAGACCAACCGGGCGAACAGGACCGTCGAAGACGTAAAGTACAATCCATTCAAGGGGGAAAACAGATGCGGCGCAGAAAGAACGGAGCCGATTATGGCAGGTGTTGCCAGCAGGACAAAGATCATGCCCGCCAGATTATGACGCCCCTGGCGCGCCAACCAGTATTCGAAGAAGGTGCCCCCTGGAATGATGAGCAGCCCCCACTGCGCCGGTGACAGCGTTGCTGTGATCTGCCCCGCCACGATCAGATAGGCAAGCGTGGCGATGGTGCTGCCACCGGCGACCGTCAGCAGGAAAGCGCTCGCCCGCTGACTACGATTTCGCTGCACTGAGTCAACGACAGCCGCATTGGGCTGAATGAGAGCCTGGCAGTTTTCCACCAGAACTCGTTCGAAATTGTGCAGCAAACTCATACAGAAAGTGCCTCCGTGTGCAAATGGTATGCACACTCCGACTCAAATTTGCTCGTAATGTTGCGTTACAATAATTAAACCTTGTAGTTGCAGGTCACCGTTGCCGCGAGGCGAAACTGGTTTCGGTGAAGCGCCGACATTTCGTAATGTTGCTTTACAAGTGCACTATAACATCCTCATGATGCCTATCGGCAATACTCTCATTGCTGCGTAAGGGGATGCTCATGAACCCATACAGGGACACGTACACGAAGACAATGCCTGTCATCTGGTCTGCATTCCGCCTCCCCATCGTCCTCGCTCTCGGCTATAATCGCTCTATACTTCGTGACAGGCGGAACATTCACTCATGGCAAAGCGTCCCCCGGTTTATCCATTCACGGCAATTGTGGGTCAGGAACGCATGAAGCGCGCGCTGGTGCTGAATGCGATTGATATGCGTATTGGCGGCGTGTTGATTCGCGGCGAGCGTGGTACGGGTAAATCGACGGCTGCGCGCGCGCTGGCGGCGCTGCTTCCTGAAATCGACGTGATCGCCGATTCGCCCTATAACGACGACCCACAGCATCCCGAAACATGGTCAACCGAGGTTCGCGAGCGCACCGAACGCGGTGAACCGATTAAAACCGAACGCCGCCGCATCCGCTTCATAGACCTGCCCGTCAGCGCGACCGAAGACCGCGTTGTCGGCACGCTCGACATCGAAAAAGCCATCCAGAAGGGCGAACGCCACTTCGACGCGGGCGTCCTCGCCGCCGCCAATCGCGGCATCCTGTATGTCGATGAGGTCAACCTGCTCGACGATCACGTCGTCGATCTGCTGCTGGACAGTGCGGCGATGGGCGTCAACGTGGTCGAACGCGAAGGCATCAGCTTCAGCCATCCCGCGCGCTTCATCCTCATCGGCACGATGAACCCGGAAGAAGGCGACCTGCGCCCGCAGCTCCTCGACCGCTTCGCGCTGTCGGTCGAAGTCGAAGGCATCCGCGACCCCGGTCAGCGCATGGAGATCGTCGCGCGGCACATCGACTATGAGCAGGATGCCGAAGCATTCCGCCACGTCTGGCAGCCGACCGAAGACGAACTGAGCGGACGCATCGCCGCCGCCCGCGCCCTGGTGGACGCGGTGCGCTACAGCAAACGCGACCTCTACACCATCGCCTCGCTGACCGCCGCGCTGAAGATTGATGGTCACCGCGCCGACCTCGTCATCCTCAAGGCAGCGCGCGCGCAGGCAGCCTACGATGGGCGCACCGAGATCAGCAATCAGGACATCCTGCTCGCCGCCGAGCTTGCCATCCCGCACCGCCTCAAGCGCGGTCCGATGGCGGATGTGCAGATGAATATGGGGACGATGGAGAGTCAGATCGAGCAGGCGCAGTCCGAGTGGGGCGAAGGCGACGAAGCCGAGATGTCGGATGCGGGCGACGAGAGTGCGGTCAAAAAAAAAGTCCCGCAGTAGACAGCCCTACCCGTGAAGAACAGGTAGACCTCGGTCAGACCGAAGCCGCGCCGCAGGGCGTCTTCCAGAGCACCGACGCCTATTGGTGGGAAGGTGGGCAAAAGGTCAAGAGCGGTGCGGAGTTTTCGCCCCGTAAGCTGCAAACCCAGCTCGACAAACTGACGCGCCGCCAGGCGGGACGCCGTTCGCGCACGCGCACCGACCGCAAGCGCGGGCGCTACATCCAGGCGCGCCCCCTCCGCCGAGGTACGAAGGCGACCGACATCGCGTTTGACGCCACGCTGCGCGCCGCCGCGCCGTATCAGCGCGCCCGCGCCGAACAGAAGCAGGCGAGCGGCATGGCATATGCCCTTCGGCGCGGCGACCTTCAGCAAAAGGTTCGAGTCCGCCGCATGGCAAATCTCATCCTTTTCGTCGTGGACGCTTCGTGGAGCATGGCGGTCAGCGAGCGGATGCAGGCGACCAAAGGCGCGATCATGTCGCTCCTGACCGATGCCTACCAGCGCCGTGACCGCGTCGGGCTGATCGTCTTCCAGAAAGACCGCGCGCAGGTCGTGCTCCCGCCGACCAACTCGGTCGTCCTGGCGAAGACCGCGCTGGCGAACATCCCGGTCGGTGGCAAGACGCCGCTCTCTGCCGGGCTGCTGCTCTCCTACGAAACCATCAAACGCGAAAAATCGCTTCATCCCGATGTGCAGCCGCTGATCATCCTGCTGACGGACGGCGCGGGCAATGTCTCGCTTGGCAATAAGTCACCGCAGGAAGAAGCGGGGATGATCGCTGACCAGATCCGCCACGAGAAGATTCGCACCGTCACCATCAACATGGAACATGCGGCGTTCGATCAGGGACTGGCGTCAAAGCTGGCGGAAGCGCTCGGTGGTCCCTGCTATACGCTGGCACAGCTCAAGGCGGAAACTCTGCTGGAGACGGTGCGCACCGAGATTGATCTGATGACGCGCTGACCCGCGCGCCCACCAAATGTCACGTTGCGGCGATCCTCATTCGGACTAGAATGGGAGTGTCCGCATACATACAGGTCAGATAGTCTATGTTGAGATTCAAATCGCTGCTGCTGCTCGCGCTCATCGCAGCCTGCCTGATGGCAGTCGGTGCTGTCGCCGGGCAGGAAGACACGCCCGATGCCGAAATTGTTAATGACGAAGGGGGAGCAGTCCTGATCACCGGGTCGATGGTGTATACCAACCCGCTGCTGACTGCTGGCATCGCCCAACCGCTGATCATCCTTGAAGATCAGACGGGTTTCGTCCGCCGCGACAGGCAGTACGTTTTCCCACAGGAGTCGCAGACGCTGGGACAGTTCACGTCCGATTTCTTCACGTCGCCGGTCTCCTACAGCATCGCACTGCCGATTGAACCGCAGGGCGCGCTGAACGATGTCGATAACGACGGCGCAGACGACCCCGGCGTGCAAATCTTCGCCATCGCCTTCTGGTCGAACACTTACGGCGATCCGTTCCTGGAGCAGCGCGACCAAGGCGGCGGTGGTTGGTCCACTGCGTACGCCTCAACCCGCGTCGACAGCTCAACATCGGAAGTCGAAGGCGGCAAGCTGTTGATCTACGCGCCTGAGGCGGGGCAAGGATTCTCATCCGGCTTTGGCGATGATGGGCTGCTCTTCACCGAAGATGACCCCATTGTGATCGTCCCGCGCGGTTACACAGTCGTCGATCTCGATGCCGACCCGTTCACCTTCGACCGCTCGCGCGAAGTCGTCATCGACACCAGCGAGCCAGAAGAGACGGCGCTGGACGACTTCTCGGCGCTTTCGTATACCGAGGCGTTCGACGCCATGGTCGAGAAGTTCCGCTCGGAGTACGCCTTCACAGACTACAAGGGAGTGGATTGGAACGCCCTCTCCGATGAATTCCGCCCAGCGGTTGAAGCGGCAGAAGCAGACGGCGACGGAGAAGCCTTCGCGCTGGCAATTCAGGGGTTCACCAATTCCATTCCTGATGGGCATGTCTCCGCAAACTCCTTCTTCCTCAGTTCACTTCCGCCTCAGGCAGGCGGCTTGGGGCTGGGCTTGCGCGAGCTGGATGATGGGCGAGTGATCGCCGTTTATGTCGGAGACGGCACCCCCGCTGCCGAAGCAGGCATCGAAATCAGAGCTGAAATCACCGAAATCAACGGCGTGGCGATTGACGATGCCATCAGTGCGCGCCAGGGCTTGAACCCGCCCTACAGCAGCCCTGTGGTGCGGCGACTTGACCAGGTGCGCGAGGTGACCCGCTTTGATGTCGGCGATGAGGTCTCCGTCACGTTCATGAACCCCGGCGAGACCGAAGCGCAGACCGCCACCATGACCGCTATCGAAGAGAGTGGAAGCCGCCTCTTCACCCGCAATTACGTCTACGGCGTCGGGCAGCCGCCGAACCTGCCCGTGCAGTTCCGCTTCCTGGAAAGCGGTTACGGCTACGTCCAGATCAACTCGTTCTTCGAAAACGAAGTGCTCACGATCCAGATCTGGGAAACGTTCCTATCGCTCGCCAACCAGTTCGGCGTGCCGGGGATCATCATCGACATGCGTCAGAATGGCGGCGGCAGCGGCTTCCTCGCCGAGCAGATGGCGGGCTACTTCTTCACCGAAGACCAGGTGACGGGCTATACCGCCTACTACGATCCGGACACCGACGAATTCGTCACCGACCTCGAACGCCCCGACCGGATGTATGCCGCGCCTGCCCCCTTGCGCTACCTGTCACCGGTCGTCGTCCTGGTTGGACCTTCCTGTGCCAGCGCCTGCGAGTTCTTCTCCTATAACATGACGCTCGATGACCGTGCTGAAATCGTCGGCATGTACCCATCGGCAGGGTTGGGTGGCAGCATCCAAGACTTCTATATGCCGGACGGCATTTCGATCCGCATGACGATTGGGCGCGCGGTCGATTCCGAAGAAAACATTCATCTCGAAGGCATCGGCGCAGTGCCGACGATTGATGTGCCCGTCGATGAAGAGACGGCATTCGCAGCGGATGATGTCGTGCTGGCTTACGGCGTCCGGGCGCTCGACGAAATCACCGGGCAAGTGGGCGGCTCAAACGTCGCGGTGACCTTCGAGGACGCCGGAGAAATCGCGGTCGGCGACGAAGTCACGGGCTTCGTGGGACAGGGCGCACGCATTCGCTACACATTGACGGCGGCAGCCGACGGCGCGCTGGACATCGCCGTAGCAGGCAGCGAGGAAGACCTCGATACCTACCTGCGCGTTTATGATGGTGACGAGGTGCTGCTGACCGAAAATGATGATGTCGTCCTGGGCGACGAAATCAATTCGGCAGTCACCGGAATCGTGGTATCGGAAGGGGATGTACTCATCATCGAAGTTGGCACCTACGACGATGCCAGCGAGGGTGATTACACGCTGACCGTGACAGCTTCCGAATAGTAACGGATACCCCTCCTCGCTTGTTTCACTGGGACGCCTTGGGGGGCGTCCCAGACTCACCTCCACATCAAGTATGAATATCGCAAATATTTACCCTTCCGCAAGCCACACAGGGGTATGATGAAAGTGCGCCACCCTCAATTTCGAATATCGGCGCAGCTTTCAATCCAAAGGTGGGGATATGAAACGGTTTCGATTCTTTGTGCTCGCTCTGACGGTCGTATCGATACTGACCGTCGTTTCCGCCGTCTTTGCGCAGTCGTTCAGCGGCGTCATCGCCAGCGGTGCGCAGTATGACCTTTATACGGTCGATCTGCCTGCCAACATCACGGTCGTCGCCACGCTCGTCTGTGACCCAGTGGCACCCGGTGACCGCCCACTCGATCCGGTGCTTTCCGTCTTTTTCCCAGGCGGTAACCCTTCGGACACCAGTTTCGCAGATGTTTACAACGATGATGGCTTTGGGACTGACGACGATCCCAATGGCGTAGAGTGCAACGCATTCGACAGTTCCAGGGTGCGCTTTTCGACCCCGGTGGCAGGGACTTACACCTTCCGTGCCGATGGCTTCGGCAGCTCGACTGGTCCCTATACACTCACCGTGGGTGCTGACAGTGGCAATCCCTTCACCGACGGGCGCATCAATCCACAGCAGGCTGCCCCATACGCCCTCTATTGTGACAAGACCACAACGGTCGTTTACTCGGCTGCTGGGCAGGAAGTCTTCCGCGTCGAGAATGGCGAAGAAGGCAGCAGCGGCAATGCACGCATCGAAATCATCAGCGACGGACGCATGATGTTTACCGCGCCCTTCCCGGATGGCAAGGACTACATCTTCGCCTACAACGGATGCCCGCATGGGACCTACGAGGCATACACTGGCGACCCGGTCTTTGCATCACCCATCCTTTTCCAGACGGGCAGCTACTAAACGCCTTATCCGGCAAGTGTTCGGTCGCGGATGAAACCGCCAGGACGCCAACCACGCCAGGGAAGAAAACATATTCCTGGCGTCATTGGCGTCCTGGCGGTTCACTTTACATTACGAAGTTGGCGGACGAGGCGTCCCACAGGGAGGCTTCGCACTGACTCGTCCACGCCCACGATTTCCTTCGACCACCTACTTTTATAGATGCCCGATCCGCCCCGGATAACGATCCAGCAGCGCCTGGTTGCGCGCGTCCGCCTCACCAGCACCCAGGTTGGAGCTGACGAACACGGGCGGCTCGACGCCGTGCGCCAAAAGCGCCTCACACGTCGCGTGAACGAGCGCGCCCAGCAGCGCCGCGCCGACGACCGTCGAAGTTGCGCAGATCTTCGCCTCGATGCCCAGCAGCGTCAGCGCTGCGTCCCCGACCTCGCCGCAGTTATCCAGCACATAATCCGCCACCTCGAACAACCGCTTGCCGCTGGCATGACGCGGGCTTTGCGATGACGAATGCGCCACCGATGTGAGCGCGATCACCTTCAGACCGCGCGCCTGCGCCGCCAGCGCCATCTCAACCGGCACGGCGTTGCGCCCGGAATTCGACGCGACGATCATCACCTCGCCCGCTTGCAGCGAGTAGCGTGAGAGGATCGCCTCGGCGTAGCCCGGCAGCCGCTCGGTCAGCGTCGCCGCCATCGTGCCCTCGTGCAGCATCGTCCGCGAGTCGAGCAGCGCGTTGACGGGGACCAGCCCGCCCGCGCGATGGAAGAGTTCTTCCGCCAGGCAGTGGCTGTGCCCGGTGCCGAAGGCGTGGAGGACGCCGCCCGCCGCCAGCGACCCGGCGATGACGCCCGCGCATTCGTGGATGGTGGCGGCGTTGACGGTTTCGGCGCGGGCAAGCAGGGACCCAATGTGAGAAAAATACATATCACCCTCGGCTCTGCGCATCGACCGCCGCGACGGCTGCCATCGCCACGATGTCCTCCACATCGTCGCCCGCCTGCAAGACGTGGATCGGTGCGCCGACGCCCAGGAGGATCGGTCCAATCGCCTCGGCGTCCGTCAGCCGCGAGAGCAGCTTGTACGAGACATTGGCGCTTTGCAGATCGGGGAAGACCAGGATGTTGGCGTCGCGCACCTGGCTGAACGGGAAGCGGTTCTCGACAATGTCGGGGATGACAGCGGTATCCGCCTGCATCTCGCCATCGCAGGCGATGTCCGGGCGCTTGGTCTGCACGAGGTGGGCGGCATCGCGCACCTTGTTCGAGAACGGATGCGGCGCGGAGCCGAAATTCGAGAACGACAGCATGGCGACGCGCGGCTCGATGCCCAGCGTGCGCGCGAAATCTGCCGCCAGGATGGCGATCTCGGACAGTGTTTCGGCGTCGGGGTCGATGTTGACGGTCGCATCGGTGAAGAAGTAGACGCGCCGTTTGATGACCATGATGTACAAGCCGCTGGCGATGTGCGCGCCGGGGCGGGTGTGGAAGATTTGCAGCGCCGGGCGGATCACGTCCGGGTATTCGTGCGAGCGCCCGTTCAGATAGGCGTCGGCGTCGCCGTTTTGCAGCATCATCAAACCGTAGGTCATGCGGCTGCCCGCCAGGCGGTCGGCGGTCGTCTTGCTGATGCCCTTGCGCTGGCGCATCGCGTAATAGATATCCGCATACTCGCGACGCTTGTCGATCTCGACGCTTGGTTCGTAGATCTGCGGGTCGAACGTCAGCCCTAGTTCCGCAATCTGCGCGCGCACGTCCTCCGGGCGACCGAGCAAAATCGGGATGCCGATGCCTTCCTCCTGTACCTGCGCCGCCGCGCGGATGATCTTGGGGTCGTCGCCTTCGGGGAAGACGATGCGCTTCTTGTCGCCCAGCTTCGCCTTGCTGATGATCTGGTTGCGCACCTGCTGCCCCGCGCCCTGGCGCTGGATCAGCTCCTCACGATAGGCGTCAAGATCGATGCTGCGCCGCGCCACGCCGGTGCGCATGGCGGCTTCGGCGACGGCGGGCGCGAGCCATAAGAGCACACGCGGGTCGAGCGGCTTGGGGATCAGATAATCGCGCCCGAACTTGAGCGAGGTCAGCCCATACGCCGAAAGCACGCTGTCCGGCACATCCTCGTGCGCCAGCGCCGCCAGCCCGCGCGCCGCCGCCAGCTTCATCTCCTCGTTGATGGTCGTCGCGTACACATCAAGCGCGCCGCGGAAGATGAACGGGAAGCCAAGGACGTTGTTGACCTGGTTGGCGTAATCGCTTCGCCCCGTGCCGATGATCGCGTCCGACCGGACGGCGAGCACCTCTTCCGGCATGATCTCCGGCGTCGGATTCGCCAGCGCGAAGATGATGGGATTGGGTGCCATCCGTTCGACCATCGCCTGTGTAACCGACCCGGCGACCGATAGACCCAGCATGACATCCGCGCCGACCAGCGCCTCTTCGAGTGTGCGCGCATGGGTGTAATTGAGGAAGCGCGCCTTGTACTCGTTGATGTTCTCCTCGCGCCCGGCGTAGAGCACACCCTTGCTATCGACCATCAGGATGTTTTCGCGGCGGATGCCGAGGTTGACGTAGAACTCGCCCGACGCAATCGCGCTGGCACCCGCGCCGTTGATGACGACGCGCAGGGTATCCAGCCGCTTGCCCAGCACCTCGCAGGCGTTGAGCAGCGCCGCCCCGCTGATGATCGCCGTGCCGTGCTGGTCGTCGTGGAAGACCGGGATCGGCAAGAGTTCGCGCAGCGTGCGTTCGACCTCGAAGCATTCCGGCGCTTTGATGTCCTCCAGGTTGATGCCGCCAAAGGTGGGAGCCATCGCCTTGATGACGGCGATCATCTCGGCGGGCGTCTTGGCATCGATCTCGATGTCGAACACGTCGATATCCGCGAACTTCTTGAAGAGGACACCCTTGCCCTCCATGACCGGCTTGGAGGCGAGCGGTCCCCGATCTCCCAGACCGAGGATCGCCGTGCCGTTGCTGATGACGGCGACCAGGTTGGACTTGGCGGTCAGCTCATAGGCGGTCAATGGATCGCGCTCGACTTCCAGCACCGCCTCGGCGACGCCGGGCGAGTACGCGAGCGAGAGATCGCGCTGGGTGGCGAGCGGCTTGGTCGGCGTGACTTCGATCTTGCCCGGTCGCCCCTGACGATGATAGTCGAATACATCCTGCTTGGTGATTGCCATGACGTCCCCCTCTTGCACGGCGCGGCATATGAATAGTGCGCGATTGTAGCGCGGTGCGGCGGAGCGCGCGCATGACGTTTGTCATTTTGTAGGGGGCGACCCATGTGTCGCCCTGGTTCTCGATGAACGATTTATATTTTCTTTATGGGGTTGAAAAAGGCGAGGTCGCTCATAGTTTTACAAAATTCATACTTTGCAATGTGCAGCGTTAGGAAGATGCAATGCCCTTGATAAAAAGATAAGGACACGTATGCGCATTCAGTCCAGATAGATTATTGACGGAGGACTCTCCCATCATGCTTTTGCGCAGCTTTGTCAAATCCTTATCGCTCATGCTCGTGCTGGTAGCTGGGCTGCTCCTCATGAGCGCCCCGGCATTCGCCGCGACCAGCACCTTCACCGGCGGTGGTATCACAACCCCGACATCTGGTACGCTGGGCGTTGCCAACCCCTACCCCTCGACGATCAGCGTCTCCGGGATGGCAGGCACAATCTCCCAGGTGACGGTGACTCTGTTCGGTTTGACCCACAACTGTCCGGACGACCTGGACATTGTGCTCGTCGGACCGACCAACGCGAATGTCCTGCTCATGTCGGACGCGGGCGGCTGCCCAGACGTCAGCGGTGTGAACCTGACCATCAGCGACTCAGCGGCGTCCCCGCTTCCGAACTCAACGATGCTGACGACAGGGACATATAGCCCAGCCAACTATACGGGCGCTGACAGCGACGCTCTTATTCCGCCAGCGCCCGCCGGGCCCTATGGGACGGCGCTCTCCGTCTTCAATACGCTGAATGCTAACGGCACCTGGTCGCTCTTTGTGTGGGACGATACCACAAATAACAGCGGCATCTTCACCGGCTGGTCGATCACCATTACGACCGTCACCGCGCCCGCCTTCACCAGCGCCGCGCCACCCGCCGCGACTGTCGGCGTGCCCTACAGCCATACCTTCACCGCCAGCGGCGACCCCGCCCCGACCTTCTCCCTGACGGGCGCACTCCCCGCCGGGCTGACCTTCAACCCAGGCACCGCCACCATCAGCGGCACGCCAACCGCCGCAGGCACCAGCGCAGGCTTGAGCGCCACCGCCAACAACGGCGTCGCGCCGAATGCGACCCAGAATTTCAGCCTCGTCGTCAACCCTGCGTCAGTCGCCCCCGCTATCACCAGCGGAGCGCCAGCATCGGGTGTCGTCGGCGTGCCCTACACCCACACCTTCACCTTTACGGGCAATCCCGTGCCAACCGCATCTCTCACGGGCACGCTGCCCGCCGGGCTGACCTTCGACGCGGGCACCGCCACCATCAGCGGCACGCCGACCACCGCGGGCACCAGCAGCGGGCTGCTCTTCACAGCCGCCAACGGCGTCTCGCCGGATGCGACGCAGTCGTTCGACCTTCTCATCGCCGCCGCGCCCGGCGCGCCCACTATCACGAGCGCCGCGCCAGCGTCGGGTATCGTCGGTACAGCGTACAGCCACACCTTCACCGCCATCGGCAGCCCCGCCCCGACCTTCTCTCTGGCGGGCACGCTCCCCGCCGGGCTGACCTTCGACCCAGGCACCGCCACCATCAGCGGCACGCCGACCACCGCGGGCACCAGCGCGGGTCTCATCGCCACCGCCAGCAACGGCGTCTCGCCGGATGCGACGCAAACCTTCGACCTGGTGATCAGCGCGGTACCTGTGACACCTACAGCAGTCGCCGCTGCCCCGACCCCGCCGCCGCCCGGTCTTTGCGCCGACATGAACGGCGCGGGCAATGACCTGCTGCGCAGCAACTTCGAGCACGAAGCCGACCGCTCCGCCGTGAGCTGCCGTATGCTCGCCGCACAGGGCGATTACATGACCTGGCTCGGTGGACAGCTCACCCAGGAAGAGAACATCGGCGACACGACCACCCTCGGCATGGGCGTCATCGGCGCGGTCGATGTCTTCAACGGCGGCAGCAGCTTCGTGGCGGGCGTCAACATCTGCCTCCAAGGCAGCGGCAGGATGATCTTCCTCTCCGCAGCGGACGCGCCGCGCATCCCCCGTGAGTGGAATGCCTGGACGACCGACGCCTTCCCCGGCTTCACCTGCACGACCATCTGGTCGCCCGGCACCGTCGTGCTGGTCGGCGAGGTGAGCGAGGAGTAAGCAGGGGCACTTGTAACATCATCGATACTCCGGGCTGGGGCGCACATGCTGCGCCCCATGCTGTTTAATGGCATAGGGCAGATTTGCCGCACGCTTCCTAGGTTCCAGTGCGGGAATAATTCACGATTAATTCATAGTTCTTAATTTTCGCGCGCGCCGTTTCGCCTGACGATCAGCGATATACAGATGGCTGTTTTGTGATTCACATCTGTTTATTGCACGGAGGTCGAACCCCATATGATTTCGCGCAGCTTGATCAAGTCCTTATCGCTCATACTCGTCCTGCTGGCTGGGCTGCTCCTCATGAGCGCACCGGCATTCGCCGCGACCAACACCTTTAACGGCGGTGGCATCACCACCCCGGCAACTGGAACGGCAGGGATCGCCAACCCCTACCCTTCGACCATCAGCGTCTCCGGGCTAACCGGTATCGTCACCCAGGTCACGGCGACCTTGTCCGGCTTGACCCACACCTGTCCGGACGACCTGGACATTGTGCTGGTCGGACCGACCGGCGCGGATGTCCTGCTCATGTCCGACTCGGGCGGCTGCCCTGACGTCAGCGGTGTGAACCTGACCATCAGCGACGCGGCAGCAGGGACGCTTCCGAACTCCCTAATCCTGACAACGGGGACGTTTCGCCCGTCAAACTACTCCGGCAATGATGGTGGAACCGACTTTAATTTGGCACCGTCGCCCACGGCACCTTATGGGACGACGCTCTCCGTCTTCAATGGGTTGGACCCCAACGGTACCTGGTCACTCTATGTCTGGGACGACCAAGCCACTGACATCGGCACTTTCACGGGTTGGTCGATCACTGTGACGACCGTCACCGCGCCCGCCTTCACCAGCGCCGCGCCGCCCGCCGCGACCCTCGGCGTGCCCTACAGCCACACCTTCACCGCCAGCGGCGACCCCGCCCCGACCTTCTCCCTGACAGGCACGCTCCCTGCCGGGCTGACCTTCAACGCGGGCACCGCCACCATCAGCGGCACGCCGACTGCCGCGGTCACCAGCATGGGTCTCATCGCCACCGCCAACAACGGCGTCAACCCGAATGCGACGCAGAACTTCGACCTCACCGTCATTGACCCATCAGTCGCCCCCGCTATCACCAGCGGCGCGCCAGGGTCTGGTGTCGTCGGCGTGCCCTACAGCCACACCTTCACATTTACGGGCTACCCCGCCCCAACCGCATCCCTGACGGGCACGCTGCCCGCCGGGCTGACCTTCGACCCGGGCACCGCCACCATCAGCGGCACGCCGACCGCCGCGGGCACCAGCACAGGGCTGCTCTTCACAGCCGCCAACGGCGTCAACCCGGATGCGACGCAGTCGTTCGACCTCCTCATCAATCCCGCACCCGCTGCGCCCACCTTCACCAGCGCCGCGCCGCCTGCCGCGACCCTCGGCGTGCCCTACAGTCACACCTTCACCGCCATCGGTAACCCTGCCCCGACCATCACCCTGACGGGCACGCTCCCCGCCGGGCTGACCTTCGACGCAGGCACCGCCACCCTCAGCGGCACGCCGACCACCGTCGGCACCAGCGCGGGGCTCATCGCCACCGCCAGCAACGGCGTCGCGCCCGATGCGACGCAAACCTTCGACCTCGTCGTCACCGCCGTGCCCGTCGCGGTCGCCGCAGTCCCGACCCCGCCGCCGCCCGGCTTGTGCGGCGACATGAACGGCGCGGGCAATGACCTGCTGCGCAGCAACTTCGAGCACGAAGCCGACCGCTCCGCCGTGAGCTGCCGTATGCTCGCCGCACAGGGCGACTACATGACCTGGCTCGGTGGACAGCTCACCCAGGAAGAGAACATCGGCGACACGACGACCCTCGGCATGGGCGTCATCGGCGCGGTCGATGTCTTCAATGGTGGCAGCAGCTTCGTGGCGGGCGTCAACATCTGCCTGCAGGGCAGCGGCAGGATGATCTTCCTCTCCGCAGCCGACGCGCCGCGCATCCCACGCGAATGGAATGCCTGGACGACCGACGCCTTCCCCGGCTTCACCTGCACGACCATCTGGTCGCCCGGCACCGTCGTGCTGGTCGGCGAGGTGGGCGCGAGCAGCGCAGGCGCGGCAGGCGGCGACAAGTAACCGCAGGCACTTGTAACATCATCGATACTCCTGGCTGGGGCGCACACGCTGCGCCCCTTGCTGTTTTGCGCCAACGTCGCATGTCCGGCAGAATTGACTGCATTCAAGGAGTGTTCAATGTCTGTCATGGAAATGCGCGTCGCGCTGACGGTTGAAGATTTCGAGGCGGTCACCGCCTTCTATCGTGATGGGCTGGGTCTCGACCCCGGCGACTTATGGACGGATCACGGCAAGGGGCAGCTCTTCTACGCCGGACGCGCGACATTGGAGGTATTTGACCCCGTGCACGCCAGCGCCGTCGATCAGCTCGAAGTCGGCACGCGCGTCAGCGGGCAGATCCGCTTCGCCTTCCAGGTGGCGGATGTCCACGCCGCGCTGGCACGGGCGCTCGCCTACGGTGCTGTCCTGGTGCATGAGCCTGTCCTAACGCCCTGGAACGACCTCAACGCCCGCCTCCGCTCGCCGGAGGGCTTGCAGATCACGCTCTTCCAGGCGATGGAGAAGTAGAGCGCCAGTGGCAAACGCCGCCCATCTGCGCGATACTGCATGAAAATACGCTTCTCGTGCGTTCACGCCCACACTCGGAGGAGTGCGCATGTCTCCCCACCCACCCACGCTCGACTACATTGCCGATCAGCTCGAAGATCTCAAGCGCGAAAACCTCTTCAACCACATCCGCACCATCGACAGTCCGATGGACGGGCATATCGTGGTCGATGGGCGGCGCGTGCTCAACTTCTGCGCCAACAACTACCTCGGTCTTGCCAACCATCCGCGCCTGAAAGATGCCGCCAAACGCGCCATCGACCAGTATGGCATCGGACCCGGCGCAGTGCGCACCATCGCCGGGACGATGACGCTGCACGAACAGCTCGAAAAGCGCCTGGCGGAATTCAAACACGCCGAGGCGGTCGTGACGCTGCAAAGTGGCTTCACCGCGAACCTGGCGGCGATCCCCGCGCTGGTCGGACAGGGCGATGTCATCTTCTCCGACCGACTCAATCACGCCAGCATCATCGACGGCTGCCGCCTGAGCCGCGCGACCATCGTCGCCTACGAGCACAACGACGTGGACGACCTGCGCCGCAAGATCGCCGACACGACCGAGTACACCCGCCGCCTGATCATCAGCGATGGCGTCTTCAGCATGGATGGCGACATCGCCCCGCTGCCAGAGCTGGTGGCGGTTGCCGAGGAGCATGGCATCCTGCTGATGGTCGATGACGCACACGGCGAAGGCGTCCTCGGTCGCGGCGGACGCGGGATTGTCGATCACTTCGGGCTGCACGGGCGGGTCGATGTCGAGGTCGGCACGATGAGCAAGGCGTTCGGCGTGGTCGGCGGCATCGTGGCGGGCAAGCAGGTCATCATCGACTGGATCAAGCAGCGCGGGCGTCCCTTCCTCTTCAGCAGCGCCATGACCGTGCCAGATGTGGCGGCGTGCCTGGAGGCGGTCGATCTGCTGGAGAGCAGCGACGACCTCGTCAGCCGTCTATGGTCGAATGCCGAGACGATGAAGGCGGGGCTGCGCGCGCTCGGCTTCGACATCGGCAGCAGTACGACGCCGATTATCCCGCTCATGCTGGGCGATGTGGGGCTGGCGCGCGAGTTCAGCCGCAGGCTGTTCGAGGCAGACGTCTTCGCGATGGCGATTGGCTTCCCGACGGTCGCCAAGGGCAAGGCGCGCATCCGCGTCATGAACACCGCCGCCCATACCCCCGCCGACCTGGAAGAAGCACTGGCGATCTTCCAGCAGGTTGGCTCAGGACTGGGGGTAGTACGCTGATGTTCACCAGACGGCGCGCGCCCCTGCGCGAAAAAATCACCCTCATCACAGGAGCGAATGGCGAGGTCGGTCACGGCTTGATCGAACATCTGGCGGCAACGCGCAGCGCGGCAGATGTCGTCGTGCTCGACCTGCGCGGCTTGGACGAAGCGATGCGCGGCAAGGTCAACCGCGTCATCGTCGGCGACATCCTCGACAACGAGCTGATCAACCTGCTGCTCAACGAGTACGAGATCGAGACGATCATCCATCTGGCGGCGCTGCTCTCGACACATTCCGAGTTCAACCCGGAAACGGCGCATCGCGTCAACGTGCAGGGCACGCTCAACCTGCTCAAGTTGGCGATTGAGCAAGGCAAATCGCGCGGGTCGCCCGTCAAGTTCATCTTCCCTAGCTCGATTGCCGTCTACGGGCTGCCGGATGCCGAAACAAAAGCGCGGGCGGGTGCAGTCAAGGAGCAGGAGTACCTCTACCCGATCACGATGTACGGTTGCAATAAGCTGTACTGCGAACACCTGGGGCGCTACTACGCGCAGTACTACCAGCAGCTTTCGGCGATGCCGTCGATGGGCGTGGACTTCCGCTGTGTGCGCTTCCCCGGCTTGATCAGCGCCAACACGATGCCGACGGGTGGCACCAGCGATTACGCGCCGGAAATGCTCCATGCGGCAGTGCAGGGCAAGCATTACGCCTGCTTTGTGAGCGAGGAGGCGCAGATACCGTTCATGGTCATGCCGGACGCGATAAAGTCACTGCTGCTGCTGGAGCGCGCGCCGCAGAATATGCTCAACCACTATATCTACAATGTATCGAGCTTCTCTCTGACGGCGGGAGAGATCGCCGAACGGGTGCGCGCCAGCTTCGCCGGGGCGGACATCACGTTCGATCCAGACCCGGCGCGCGCGGCAATCGTGGAAAGCTGGCCCCGCGACATCGACGACGCGGCGGCGCGTGCGGAATGGGGCTGGCAGCCGGAGTACGACGCCGACCGCAGCTTTGAGGAATATCTGATCCCGACTGTGCGGGCAATCTACGCGAAATGACAGGGAAGCAGCATGGACAAAGAGACGATGTTGGCGGAGGCGCGTGCGCTCATCCGCGCCGAGGGCGAGGCGCTGCTCACGCTGGCGGAACGGCTGGATGACCGCTTCGTCGAAGCCGTGCGGATGGTCGCCGAATGTCGGGGCAAGATCATCGTGACGGGTGCCGGGACATCGGGGGCGATGGCGGGTAGGCTGGCGCACCTGCTGGCGACCTGCGGTATGACCGCCTTCTACATCCCGCCCGGCGATGCCCTGCATGGCGAGTCGGCGATGCTGACGGAGGGTGATGTGCTGATCGCGATGTCGAAAGCGGGTAAGAGTGCCGACATCAACAGCTTCGCGCGCATTGCTCGCGAGCGTGGCGCGGCAGTCATGGTGTGGACGGGGCTGGCGGAAAGTGATCTGGCGTCGCTGGCGACTTTGGTGATCGTGATCGAAGTCACAGAAAGCGCCGAAGGCGAAGGGCTGCTGCCCTTCGGTTCGACGCTCACACATGGCGCATTTGGGGACGCGCTGACGCTAATGGCGAAGACACTGCGTGGCTTCAACCTGGCAACGCTCGCGCAGACTCATCCGCTTGGGGGCGCGAACGCTCTTGCGCGCAAGAACACAACTTAGCGCAATGGCTCGTCGTCGTCCAGGTCGTCCAGTTCGTCGATTTCCTCGTCCTCGTCGGTCAAATACAGATCCTCTTCGGTGTAGGCGAATCCGCGTTCGCGACCTCTTTGCGCTCCGCCGGGGTAAGCGCCTTCACCTGTTCGAGAATTTCTGTCACCGACATTCTTCAAGCCCTCTGCCTGCTGTGTTCGTATTATACACGTCGGGCGGTGTACCACGCCCTTTCCACCCCTTACCCAGCACGCCCGGCTGCACCTGCTAGCCATGCATCGCAGCGAATGGCCATTCGAGCATCCGGCGCAGCAGTTCGCCCTTCATGAGGCAGTCGTTCGATAGCCCGCCCATTTCAATGGGCGTCAACGATATACACCTTCGATTTCGCTGAAGAAGGCGTTTGCCTCTGCCTCTCGATTGAAGAACGCCGATATAAACTTGATCCACTCCGCGCGACCCAGCGGCGAAATTTCCAGATAGTCCCCAATCGGGACGTAGGCAATGCCCTCATTTCGCAGCAAGCTGACTGCATCAAGATCGGCATTACTGAAGGCAGTGAGCATGATCAGGTCGGGATCGAGTGCCTGTAACAGCGTGCTGTCAAGATTGCCTGGAGAACCCACTTCCACCATCTCGCCTGCGTCGATGCGCGCGCGCCCCGCTTCACTGCGGACGAAATCGAAATCGTCGGTCGCCACCAGTGCGTCCAGCTCGCCTATCGTCTCGAGGTTGAACAAGAGCGTAGGCGACAGGGTGACGACCGACTGAATCGGCACTTCGATCACCTGAAAGCCAATCGTCTCAACGCCTTGAATCACTTCCGGCAGCGGTGTGCCACACTGCACCAGGACGTACTCAAATCGGATGCCCGCATTGAGATACGGTTGGTTAATCAGGATGACCTTGTAGTTGTTGTAGTAGCTAATCGCAAAGCCTTCGGCATTGCTGACGGTCGCTTTGTGCGGAAAATAGTCAACGCTCGCGTCGTACTCAGTGACACAACCGTCGCTGATGTTTGCCGCTTGCACAGCGGACGGGGCGTCTTGCGCGGCTGCGGATGCTGCCAGCAGAGCAATCATCATGAGACAGAACAAGATCCTGCGAAACATAGAAGTCCCCCTTGGTGGTCGTGCAACGTGAGCTGCGTCATCATGCATGGATCGACAACGCAGTGGCGCTGTTTTGCAGCGCCAGCGCAGAAGCAGCTATCATGGCACAGAATGTTATGCGCGCGTGCGGCAGGACTTCTACAAGGGAACTATCGATGCTCCAGGTCGAGATAATCGCAGCGGTTCATGATCCATGTCCCTGTCTCTACCCGGTCGCCGAGGCGCAGCTCATCACGCCCCCGCGCCACCCCACACAGGTTCATTCGCGCTCCACCCAAGCGGGCTGGCGCGGTAGGTGTGTTCGCCATCCCAGACCGAGATGTGCCATTCACGCCCGTTCGTCGCACCCCACGCCAGGTGCCCACGCGCCGACCACTGCGGCGGAGTCGCCAGCAGCAGTCCCTGCTGCACGACTGTCGTCGTCTCCCCATCCCACACCTTGATCCCCCAGCGCCCGCTGCCGCTGCCATCCGCCCACGCCAACCGCCCGTCGTCCGACCAGGCGAGCGTGCGCGGCGCGTCACTGACCGGGATAGAAATCGTCGCGCCGTCATCCCAGACGACGATTCGCACGCTGCCCGGTGCCTGCACTTCCACCCATGCCAACCGCCCATCGCCCGACCAGGTGACATTGGGCGTAATGCCATATTCGGAATAGATCAGCGCGGGCGCATCGCCGGAACGACTGACGAAGACCGAGTCGGGTCTGAAACCGTCGGGGACGACCAACGCAATCCCGCCATCGCGCGCCCAACTGAAATTGCCCACACTCGGCAGGTCAAGCACCGACTCGTGCGTCTCCGCCCCCGCCCAGGTGTAGACGTAGCGCCCTGGCGGATCTTCGTTCGACCAGCCCGACCAGCGCAGCCGCCCATCCGCGAGCCAGGCGATGGGCCAATCGACCGACGAATCCTGGCTGACGAGCCGGACACCTTCGCCGTCCCAGATGTTGATCGTCTCGCCGGGCCAGCCGCTCGCCGCGTTCCAGGCGACCCATGCCAGCCGACCGTCATCCGACCAGACATAGCCGCCGATCCCCCAATCGCTCTGGCTGATGTTGACCGCCGCGCCGTCATGCAGCACGAAGACATCATGATTTCCATCGCGGTTGGAAACCCATGCCAACCGTCCAGCTCGCGACCAGGCGGGCACGGAATCGTTCGCGCCATCTTTGGTCAGGTTGACGACGCTGCCGCGATCCCACAGGAAGACATCCGAGTCCTCGACAATCTGCCCCGCGCGGAGCTGCCAGGCGGGACCCGTCCACGCCAACCACTCACCGCGCGAAAGCAGCGACCCAGCGCGGCTTGTCAGCGCGATGGCGGCGCTGGCAATCATGACCGCGAAAACAGAAATACGAAGCAGGCGGCAGAAGATCAACGGGAGTACTTCCTGGATATCATGCGGCTTCCTTATTTTGGAGAAAGCGAAACATAGACCAGATCATCATGCGCCGTCTTCATGCATCTGGCGCGGTGATCGCTGCACCCAGACGGGCGATAAGGCATCCTGCCCCACCCGGCTAACGCGGATTGATCCTCGCCCCTCCCACAAATACACGCCCCACTCGCCGACCTGGTTGGATGCCCAGACGACCTGACCGTGCGGCGACCAGAAGGGCTGTGTCATGTTGCGAACATCGTCGTCGAGCGTCGTCACGTCTCTACCATCCCAGACATGCATCGCCCCGATTGGCGCGCGCGCGGTATCAACCCACAGCAAGCGCCCATCACTCGACCAGATCAGGCTGTGGACGAAGCCGCGTACCGGAAAGGACACCCGCTCGCCCTGCTGCCAGACCACGATGCGGTAGCCCTGTAGGGGTGCCAGCTCGCCCCATGCCAACCGTCCATCCTTCGACCACGCCACGCGGTCGCTGATCCACGCGCCGCGCTGGAGCAGGATCGGGCGACTGTCCGCCTCCGGGTCGAGCAGGTAGAGCGAGCGCTCGTCGCGGGCGTTGCGGGTGATCCACGCCAGTCTGCCCTCCGGCGACCAGCTCAGGCTGAGGAGCGCGGTGACATCCAGCGGCACACGTTCGGTCGCCGCGCCATCCCAGGTGTAGATCGCGCCGCTCAGTTGGTTCAGCCCCACCCAGCGCAGCCGACCGTCGGACGCCCATGCCAGCGAGCGATTCTGGACGGCGGCGGCGCGCCCGGCAATCATGATCGTCTCGCCATCCCAGACATAGACCGTCTCGCCGCGCTGCCGCTCCCTGCCGATCCACGCCAGTCGCCCGTCACCTGACCAGATCGGCTCGAAATCGCCATGATCATTGCGGCTGATATTGAGCGTGCGCTCTCCCTGGCGCACATACACATCGAAGTCGCCGTCGCGGTTGGAGAGCCACGCCATACGACCATCGTGCGACCAGGTCGGCGCGATGTCATTGCCGAAGTGATCGGTTATGTTGACCGTCAGCATTCTATCCCAGACGAAGATGTCCGGCTCCTCGGCGCGGATGCCCTGCTGGAGATGGACGACGGGCGTAAGCCATGCCAGCCATGCGCGCTCCGGCAGCAGCCCGCCCAAGCCGCGCGTGACGACCAGCACGCTGAAGGCAAGCAGCGCCAGGCGCATGAACGGACGGGAGACATCGGTCATCGGCGGGCATTTCCGGCAACGCGGGTCGTCTGCCTGCCTATCATAACAACGAGCGACATCATGCGAAACGCGGCAAGCCCCTTTTGTGGCGGCTTTACACGGGAAGGCGGGTCGGATGTCACTTGCCGGAAGCGCGCAAATCGCGTTCACTTAGGGAGGGGCATCAACATTTCGGAGAAGACACATTATGAAAGTCGGCGTGGTCGGTACTGGGATGGTTGGATCTGCGGCGGCGTATGCCTGTGTGATGCGGGGCATTGGGCGCGAAATCGTCCTGATCGACAAGAACAGAACACGCGCACTTGCCGAAGCGGACGACATCTTTCACGCAGTGCCATTCGCACATCCGCTGATCCTCGGCGACGGCGATTATCCCGCGCTCAAAGGCTGCCGGGTGGTCGTGATCGCGGCGGGCGTCAACCAGAAGCCGGGCGAAACGCGCTTGCAGCTCCTCGAACGCAACGCCGCTGTTTTCCGCGAAGTCATCCCGAACATCCTGCGCGTCGAGCCGCACGCGATCCTCGTCGTCGCCACCAATCCAGTCGATGTCATGACACATCTTGCCGCGCGCATCGCCCAGGAACACGGCGTCGCGCCGGGGCGTGTCTTCGGCAGCGGCACCACGCTCGATACCGCGCGCTTCCGGGCGCTGCTGGCACGCGCCATCAGTGTCGATACGAACCATATTCACGCCTATGTCGTCGGCGAACACGGCGATTCCGAGGTGCTGGCGTGGTCGCAAGTCATGATTGGCGGGCATACGCTGGATGATTTCTGCTCGATACGCGAGATCAGCCTCGACAGCACCAAGCGCGCCGAGATCGACCAGGGAGTCCGCCGGGCAGCGTATCACATCATCGAAGGGAAGGGCGCGACCTATTACGGCATCGGCAGCGCGTTGGCGCGCATCATCCAGGTCATCCTGGGCGACCGCCGCTCGATCCTGACGATCTGCGCGCCCGCCGACGACATCGCCGGGGTCAAAGATGTCACGGTCGCCATGCCCCACTTGTTCGGCATGGACGGTGTCATCCAGCGGCTGCCGATGGCGCTGACCGTCGATGAGGAGGCGGCGCTAGCGCGCAGCGCGGGCATCGTGCGCGGCGCGATTGACGCCCTGGGGTGAAACTTTACCCGCCATACCTCCACCTGTGGCATACTGGACTGGAAATCGGATGTGAGGGCAATCCTGATGGTCGATATGATCCGCACACGCATGACCGCCGAGGAGTTCCTGGCGCTGCCGGAGACAACGGCGATCCATGAACTGCTTGACGGAGAGGTTTACATGGCACCGCCCCCGATGACAAGTCACCAGTCTGTCAGTGGAAACGCCTATTTCTATCTGCGCACGCTGATCCAGCAAGGGCGCTGGTTTGCTGCGCCGACGGGTGTGTATCTCGATGAAGTGAACATCCCGGAACCGGACATCCTTTGGTTGGCACCGGATCACATCGACAAGATCAAGCCGCGTTACATCGAAGGTGCGCCCGACCTGATTGTCGAAATCCTCTCCAAGAGTACGGCGGCGCGCGATAAAGAGAGTAAGTTCCATCTCTACGAAAGGCACGGCGTCCTCGAATACTGGATGGTCGATCCCTCGAACGAATATGTCGAGGTCTACCTGCTAAAGGATGGCGTGTTCGACCGCACTGGCGTTCATGACAAGTCCGGCAGCTTCACCTCGTCGCTGTTCGGCGATGTCGTCATTCAGGTGGCGGCGTTCTTTGCCTGAAAGACTCGTCCCTGCGGTTTCGTGGCATACTGGATAATGTAGAGACGCGAGGGTACGCCGCATGGTCGATATGATCCGCACACGTATGACCGCCGAGGAATTCCTGGCGCTGCCGGAGACGACGGCGATCCATGAGCTGCTCGACGGAGAAGTCTACATGGCACCACCACCGATGGTCGAACATCAGTCTTCGAGTATGAACATTATTGCGCTGCTGCTGAAGATTATTCCTGGTGGGAGGTTGTTCCATGCGCCGACAGGTGTTTACTTCGATGAGGCGAACATTCCGGAACCGGATGTTTTCTGGTTGAGTGCGGACAATCTGGGCAAGATCAAGGGGCGGTATGTTGAGGGCGCGCCCGACCTGATCGTCGAGATCTTCTCGAACAGCACCGCCAAGCGCGACAAGGAAGATAAGTTTCATCTCTACGAAAAGCACGGCGTCCGCGAATACTGGATGGTTGACCCATCGAATCAGTATGTCGAGGTCTACCTGCTAAAGGATGGCGTGTTCGACCGCACTGGCGTTCATGACAAGTCCGGCAGCTTTACGTCATCGCTGTTCGGCGATGTCGTCATTCAGGTGGCGGCGTTCTTTGCATGAGTGAGGCGGCGATGAACACGCTTGCCACCCAGATGCGCGAAGATTTGCGGGAGATGATCGGCTAGCTCCTCACGCCTCGCGTGAAATACGCCAGTTCATCGACCTTGGTCATGCCGAGTTTCTCCGCCAACCGCCACGAAGCCGGGTTGCTCTCCAATGCCTGCCACACGGTCGATTTTCCCTTTGCCGCCATCTGCCGCGCCAGAAAGCTGAAGCACAGCCCTGCGTAACCTTTATGCTGATGGGCTTCCAATGTATCGACGCCGACATCCCAAAGCCTCTCCGTCTGCGACGAGGCGTAACAAAATGACACAGGACGACCTCCGAAATAGACTGCCGCTATCGCCGTGTACTCCAGCGCGTCTTCCAACTCTTCCAGCAGCTCAGGATCAATACCGGCGTCGTCCAGGTCGTCAGGATCGAGGTAGCGTACGACGACGCTCTCATCATGCGGCAGATGCGCCACATCCGTGAGCGTGTAGACGAAGATGCGCTCGGCTGTCCATCCTGTCAGCAGCGGCTCAAGACGCGCGAACTGATCCTGCGGCGCGATAATCTGCCCCTCGTCGCCCAGGGCTGCCGCTGCTTCGACAATCACCGCGTCTTCGGGGTGTCCGACGAAATAGAGGAGGTCTTCCTCGTCGATACGCAGCACAAACGAGAGCGATGGCTTTTCGGTATAGCCCAGCACCTCGCACTCGTCAGACTGGAGATAGCTGCGAACTTCGACGTAGCGCGGGATGTCCGGCAGCTTATGTGCGATCACCAGCGCAGAAGACATCCGCAACCTCCGCTCGCTCGAATCATGACATTTAATGCAAACGCAGTATAACATCGGGCAACGCAGGCGGGCGATGACACGGCATCGCCCCTACAAGGACTCGCCCATGACCACGACCAGCCCCGCCGCCACAAACATACCTCCCCGCCCCGGTTCGCTCGGCGAACTGGCGCGCATCTTCATCCGCATCGGCTTCACGGCGTTCGGCGGACCCGCCGCACATATCGCGCTGTTTCAGGACGAGTTCGTCAAGCGGCGCGGCTGGCTGACCGATCAGCACTTTCTCGACCTGCTCGGCGCGACCAACCTGATCCCCGGTCCCAACTCGACCGAGATGGCGATGCACATCGGGCAGGTGCGCGCGGGCTGGCGCGGCTTGATCGTAGCGGGTGCCTGCTTCATCCTGCCCGCTGCGCTGCTCGTCGGGCTGCTGTCGTGGGCATATGTGACGTACAACCAGCTCCCGGCGGTCGGCTGGCTGCTCTATGGCATCAAGCCCGTCATCATCGCCGTCATCGCCCAGGCGATCTACACGCTCGGCAGGAAGGCAGCAAAATCGACCTTCTACATCGTCCTCGGCGTGGCGATCTTCGTGCTGGCGCTCTTCGGCGGCGTGAGCGAGATCCCGCTCCTCTTCGGCGGCGCGCTGCTGGCGCTGCTGGTCATGAACGCGGGCAAATGGCGCGAGCAGGGTGCTCGGCTGCCGCTGGCTGGCGGGGCAGTTGGGTTTATCGTCCTGCTGATCGCTTCAGCACGGGAGCTGCTCGCCAACGCACAGCAAACTGTGCTGGCGACCGCGGAAGCGACGCAGGTGCTGACCGTCGCCGCGCAGGTGCCGTTCGCGCTGAGTGAGTTATTCCTGACCTTCCTCAAGATCGGCAGCGTCATCTACGGCAGCGGCTACGTGCTGATCGCCTTCCTCGAAACCGAGTTCGTCACACGCCTGGGCTGGCTGACGCCGACACAGCTCCTCGACGCGGTCGCCATCGGGCAGTTCACGCCGGGTCCCGTCTTCACGACGGCGACCTTCGTCGGCTACACGCTCGGCGGTGTGCCGGGCGCGGCGCTGGCAACGCTCGGCATCTTCCTGCCTGCTTTCGCCTTCGTCGCGCTCATCCACCCGCTCGTACCGCGCATCCGCCAGTCGCCGCTCCTGAGCGCGCTGCTCGACGGCGTGAATGCGGCGGCAATCGCGCTGATGGCGGTGGTGACGGTCGGCATCGCGCGGGCGGCGCTGGTGGATTGGGTGACGGTGGCGCTGGCAGTCGCCGCCGGGGTACTGCTCATCCGCTACAAGGTTAATTCGACGCTGCTGATCGTCGGTGGCGGGGTAGTGGGCGTACTCTATCAGCTCTTGCTGCGCGGGGGATGAATTGAACCGCAGGGGCGCGAAGGACGCGAAGCATTTTCAACACGAAGGGACGGAGAAAACGAAGGTACACGGAGAAGGGAAGTGATCTGATCCTTCGTGCTTCTTCGTTTTCTCCGCGCCTCCGTGTTGAAAAGTCTTAATGCGCTTTGGCGGTTGTACCAGTGGGCTTCTTGGTGGGATCGGCATACAACGTTTATGCTACAATACGCCAATTCGTCCGACGGATCACATCATCAGCAATCATTATGGTCTCGCCTGTCAAACTCGGTCTGGCGCAGCATCTGAAGAAGCTCAACAGCGTCAAGTACTGCTCGCTGACCAATGACGGCGTGCTCTCGGCGAATCTGTGGAGCGGGTCGGCGGTGCATGTCCATGACCTCGACCAGCCGATCAAGACCCGCCAGATCAAGAAGATCCTCCACGAGACGACGCGCCTGGGCATCGGGGCGCTCTTTATCGTCGCGCAGCCGCTCGTGCCGCCCGATGGCGAACGCTGTGAGCCTGCCGAATGGCTGAACGTCATCCATGAGTTGAGCGGCGACCGCCTGTATACCTATCGCTTCGACGGAAGTCGTCTGTTGATCGGGCAGGTGCATATGCGCGCTTATGGCGGCAACCTGCGCGAAATCTGGTACGGACCAGACATCGAGCCGATGGCGCTGCCGTTTTATCGTCTGTGGGCAAAGTCGCCTCCCGTGCGCGGCGACTGGCTGGTCGCCAACTTCGGCAATGAGCTGTTCTGGAAGGGGCAGAAGTTCCGCGTGGATCGCGATGTCGATAGCCAGCGCTACGACGGACAGCGCGTCAAAGGCTGGTCGAGCGAGCAGGTCTACGGCGCGTATGCCGACCGCACGATGCCCCTTCTGCAAGAAACCAAGCTGGAGATGGCATACAAGCTGCTCGGCGTCGGCAAGGCAGCGACGGCGGACGAGGTGAAAGCGGCGTTCCGCAAGCTGGCGCGTGAGTGCCACCCGGATACCAGCCACCTGCCAAAAACCGAGGCGGAGCAGCGCTTCCACGCCCTCAACGAGGCGTATGGGTACATCAAGCAAACGAACGGGTGGTGATTGATGAAAAGCGAAGAGTCAAGCGAGCTTGCGCAGGATCCCGATGATGTCCTCTTGCGAATCTTGGAGGGTGCTGACGAACTGAGTTATTCATCGCAAGAGGGTAACATCTCGGAACGCAGCCGCGAAATCCTGGCAACCGACTTTGCAGACTATCTGTTGCGCAGGGCACGAGGTCAGTTGTGAGTACTTCTGTGCGCTCTAGGTCAATGTTCGTATTGTTTCAGCGGACGCGCACTTGCCCGTCCCTCACACATGTCGCGTTCGTATAAACGCCCTACAGGGCGTCCGTAAAACACTTTTATGCGACCATTGGCTTAAGTTGGTTCTCGTATTTCTTGAACGGACAAGGCATGCCTTGTCCCTACAGGCACGTTGGATTTTCCGTAGGGACGAGGCATCCCCCAGGGAGGCTTCGCACTCGCTCGTCCGCGCATTTGTGATTTTGTTTCGGCGACCTACATTAACCCTTTATACGCGCAAAAATAGCATCTGCGAGATCGAGGCAGTGATTGCGTGCCCATAAACAGGGACCCTTCTGGCAAAGCCCAATATTCAGTTTTGCTATGCTTTTAACCGCTCCTTCGTCATCTAGCAAACTCAAGGCATCAGCAAATGAGTGTGCCAGAATAAATGCTTGATTGGGTCCCGCTTTCGTCAGTTGTGATGAAAAAATCGAATAGTGAGTTCTGCGATTTTCCTGGTCAGTGATTTCATAGATTAAATCGTCACCCCAGGGAATCTCCTCACCCAGTACTTTCTCTGCATCTGCTTGAAAGAGCGCATATCGATAAACAGCTCCGTTTTCATCATGGAAAACATCGAATACAACCTGGGGTCCGACATTAATCCGCACCAGCAGCTCCTTGCCCACAACACAGCTAACGTTCCAATAGGCGCGTTCAGTCCGTTTGGGGCAGGGAATGCAGCTGACAACATATTGCGCAAGAACTTCGGTGATTTCCTCAAAGATGGGTTGTTGCTTAAGCCGATAAAACTTCCTCTGGTATTTGCGGCGTAATTCCTCATCGTTCGCCCGATCTCCATCGAGATCGAGGAAATCGATCTCTTCGATCCATCGGCGCTGCACATCCTTTGGCATAATCTCATCGAAAGGGCGCACGGCGTGAGAAAAGGTCACAATATTAACATTTCGCAGCGGGAGGGTTGCGTCCTCAAAAGCCTTGACGAATTGCCGTTCTACCCGATTTAATTCGACTTTGTCAATTGGCATAAAGCTAACGAATTGGATGTCATCATAGTTTTCACGATGCTGCCCAAATCGACTGACGAAATCAACACTTTGCCCGACATAATACTCGCCATCTGCAAAGTGCAACACGTAAATGCCGCATTGCTTGGTCTTCTTTGGAAACAGATCCGCGATATTTTCTCGCCCTAATACTTCATACTTCTGCTTGTAGCCCAATTCCGCCAGAAGCTGTTGAACGTCCACCATATCGTTACCTCGGCTCTTAATTGCGCAGAGTCTTTGAGGAACAAATGGTAACATGCTTTGAGATTGTGAGGACGTGGTGGCTGCCCTACGCTACAATTCCCATTACAAAATATATGAGACTCCAGGAGCAGCGACGGTGATCACCACATTCGATAACCAGTTCATCGACGAGCACCGCCGCACCCGCATCCTGCGCGGCGCCAACCTGGGCGGCAGCAGCAAGCTGCCCATGACGCCGGATGGCGCGACCTGGCGTAAAGACGGCTTCTACGATCACCGGCAGGTCTCGTTCGTCGGGCGTCCCTTCCCGCTGGCGGAAGCCGACGAGCACCTGCGCCGTCTCGCCTCCTGGGGCATGACCTTCCTGCGCTTCATCGTCCCCTGGGAGGCAGTCGAACATGACGGTCCTGGCATCTACGATGGGGCATACCTCGATTATGTCCGCACCGTCATTATCAAGGCGGGTGAGCATGGCATCTCGGTGTTCATCGACCCGCATCAGGATGTCTGGAGCCGCTTCACAGGCGGCGACGGCGCGCCAGGCTGGACGTTCGAACTCCTCGGGATGGATGTCAGCCAGCTTTATGCGACGGGCGCGGCATTCACGCACCAGGAACACGGCGATCCGTTCCCGCGCATGATCTGGTCAACCAATTACGCCCGCTACGGCGCGTCAACCCTCTTCACGCTCTTCTTCGCGGGGCGCGATTTCGCGCCGAACCTGAAGATCGACGGCATCAACATCCAAGACTATCTGCAATCGCACTACTTCAACGCCATACGCCAGGTGGCAGAACGCCTGAAAGACCTGCCGAATGTCGTCGGCTACGATGCGATGAACGAGCCTTCTCCCGGCTTGATCGGCATCCCCAACCTCGCACGCCATCCCGAACGCCCGATGATCATGCTCGGCGCGATGCCCACGCCCTGGCAGGCAATCGCGGCGGCGTCCGGCTACCCACAGACGGTCGATATATTCGATCTCGGCTTGGGCTTCTCGAACGCGGGCGAGACACAGGTCTTAAATCCCGCTGGTGTGTCGCTGTTCCGCGCGGGCTATGAATGCCCCTGGAAGCGTGAGGGTGTGTGGGCAGATGACGGCGGTGCGCCCACCCTGCTCAAGCCGGATCACTTCCAGAGTGTCGGCGGTCATCCGGTCGATTTCATCCGCGACTACCTCAAGCCCTTCATCCGCCGCTTCATCGTGGCGGTGCGTGATGTCCACCCAGATGCGCTGCTCTTTCTCGAAGGCATCCCCGGCGGCGTACATCCCGAATGGAGCGCGGACGACGCGCCGCGTACCGTCAACGCCGCGCACTGGTACGACGCGCTGACCTTGTTCACCAAGATGTACAACCCGGAGATGGCGTTCGATTTCTTCAATCACCAGCTCATCACCGGCGCGGACGCGGTACGGCAGACCTACATTGACCAGCTCGCCCACTCTAAGCGCGAGGCGGACGAGAAGATGGAGGGCATCCCGACGCTGATTGGCGAATTTGGCTTGCCTTACGATCTGTTCGACAAGCTGGCGTACACGACAGGCGATTATTCGCTCCACACGCAGGCGCTCGACAATTACTATGACGCGCTCGATGCCAATCTTCTGAACGCAACGATCTGGAATTACACGGCGGACAACAGCAACGCACGCGGTGACCTCTGGAATGATGAAGACCTGTCGATCTTCAGCCGCGACCAGCAGAGCGACCTGACCGACCTCAACTCCGGCGGGCGGGCGCTGGCGGGCATCGTTCGTCCCTACGCGATGGCGACGGCGGGCGAACCGCTGCGCATGGCGTTCGAGCTGACGACGCGGACATTCGAATTCGAATACGCGCCGGATCACAGCATCGCACAGCCGACCAAGATCTACATGCCGACCCTGCAATATCCGGCGGGCATCCAGGTCAGCGTCACCGGCGGGCGCTATGAGTATGACGGCGACGCGCAGCGGATGATCTTGTACGCGGATGGAGATGCTGCGCGGGTAGTCCTGACCGTGACGCCAAAGCCCTCATGAGGAACCCAATAGACCTCGCATGATGGGTAGGGGCGCACCCGTGTGTGCGCCCGTTGGCGGGCAGACCCATGGGTCTGCCCCTACGATCCTTTGCGTTCGGTTTCGTCTCCCCCTAAGCTGCACTCTCCTTACAAACAATTTACACAGCGTTGACATCTCACCACACTCTGCTTACATCTCACGCATATGATAAAGATGTAGTCCGATACATCCAACTATGCAGAGAGGCAAGAGAACATGAGCAAGGTTATCCGCATTCTGTTCGTCGTCATGCTGTTCGCAGGGCTGGCGCTGCCGCTGGCGACCGTCGGAGCGCAGGGCAACAGCCGCACCCGCGTCACCACTGAAGCACAGATCAACGAAGCATATCGCGTTACCAACCCATCCCGCCGCGCCATCAGCAACGTGTACGTCGATTTGCAACCGGGGCAGGTCGTCATTACCTCGACGCACACCTACCCGAACGCCAGCTATGATGTGGTCTCCGTCTTTGCGCCGACCATCACCAACGGGCGCATCGTCTGGCAGATGAGCAGCATCACCGCCAATGGTCAGCCCGCATCGCAGGAGCTGATCGACCAGGTGAACACCAGCATCCTGACCTCGTGGCGCAACTACTGGCGCTTGCAGAACCCCGGTCGCACCCAGAGCATCGTCATCACCGATAACGATATCACCGTCACCCGCGCCGGGCGCTAACTTACCCAAATCGCCGATTACGAAAAGACGCCTTTCACCAGAGTCGAGAAGCTCCGGCGAAAGGTGTCTTTTCATGTCCAGCGCGCTTCGCCCAGACCTCATGGTGCGGGGGACGTGCGCGCCGCCCGGCAGATAGTGCTTACGCCTCTGCCTGCTGCGCCTCGAGGATGCGAACAGCATCGCCCGCGCGGATGACCCCGCTCGCCACCACGCGCGCTATCACCCCCAGGCGACGCTGCGCTTGCGTGCGCGGTTTGCCCTGCACAAGCTCAAACTTGTCACAGCCATTGCGCGGCTCAACGATTTCGATCTGCGCGCTGTCGCCAACCTGCACGCGGCTCCCCGGCGCAAGATCGATGAGATCCATCCCGCTGATCACGAGCTGCTCGCCCATTTCGCCCGGTGCCACATGAAAGCCTTCGCCCGCCAGCGCTTGCAGAGTCTCGTGGCACATGATGTTGAGCTGGCGTTTGGGATGCCCACCCTTGCGATCCCCCTCGATGCCGTATCCTGCGATCAGCTTCGCCTCGTTCAGCGGCGCGCGATCATAGGCATCGCGGCTCTTCTCCAGGACATGCGCGGGCGTGTAGACGATACTGTGGATGTGAGACATAGCGGTTTCTCTCGTGGTGACCAACACTCAGGAGATTGAACCGCGAAGACGCGAAGGACGCAACGACCATCCATGACCGCCGGGAGTCCTTCGCGGCTGGGCGTCAGGGGATAACCTAGTCGCCAACGGCGTGACGTTCGCGCAGGCGAGGCTGTTCGGCTGGCGCGGCAGTCTGTGCGCGATAGCCCAATGCCCAGGCTTCGGCAGCCGCGACCACCGCCATGAAGACAAGCTCGATGCCTGAACCCAGGACATAGCGCCCCGCAGCCAAACCATCGCCCGCAAGCAGGAAGAGCGCGCCCAGCAGCAGGATCGCATTGTGAGTCCTGCGCCAGATGGCGAAGCCGCAGACGATGAGCAGGACATTCATGATGATGACGGCAAGCGGCGGCACACCCTTGCTCACCCACATATAGCGGACGACATCGTTGAGCACACTCGGCTCAAGTTCGCGCCCCAGCACTTCGACAAACAGCGCAAAAGCGCCCAAAGCGAACGCGACCACCCACACACCATAACGTGCGGCAGGGCGCGCCGCCCACGTTACGCCGACATGCCGCGCGAGTTCAACGCCGGCAATGACCAGCAGCGGCGGGAAAACCGCGTATCCGATGAAGCGCCCCCACGACAGCGCTTCCAGCAGCGCACCATGACCGATGAGCGCACCGAGTGCCAGAATACCGTTCTCGTAGACCATCGCCAGCATGACCAGCACGATCATCAACGTGCCGATACGCCGTGAGCGGCGGAAGAGTATCACGCTCCAGACCGCTAGAGCGATGAAGACGACTGTGTACAGGGAGTAAAGCAGCTGATCCATAGTTCCCCCTTCGAGTTTCGATGGCGCGAAGTATGGAGCAGCAGCGCGCACAGCTATAGTGAAGGATGTCACAAATTAGCAGGACGAATGCGAGTGCCAGAAGACTCGTCTGGAAGTCCCTCTCCACGTAGCGTGCGAAGTGGGGAGGGATTTAGAGAGGGGTTATGCATTTACTTTCCAGCGATTCGGTTTTGAAGCAATTGCCCTGCAGGCAGTACCTCGGTCTATGGACGCTGTCGCCAAGATGGGGCATAGTTAACCTATCCTTGCGCCAATTTTGGGATAGGCAAATCGTGATGCGCCGAACACTCTTCCGGCTCCTGCTGATCTTTTCGCTGCTAGGCACAAGCGCCGCCCTCGCGCAGGACAGCGCATGGTCAGTCTGGGTCTACACGCAGCAAACGGGCATGATGCGTCAGATCGACGCCAACAGCAACGTCCTGCGTGAGGTCACGCTTCCCCTGCCGGGCGAAGCCAGCGCCTCAGGTTACCCGGATTACGTCGCCGTCTCCCATGATGGCAACCTGTTCGCCTACCTCATCACGCGCGTCAGCGATAATGTCCAGCAGATGCTGGTCTACGACACGGCCATCAGCAGCATCATGACCAGCTTCGAATTCCCGGCGGATGCCTACATCAGCTTGCAGGGCTACGCAAGCCCGTATGTCTTCAGCGAACTGGACACGCAGATCGCCTTTGGCTACGGCACGATGAGCGGCGTCTGGCAGGTGCTCGTGCTCGACCTGGTCACCAGCGACGTGTTCGCGCTCGACAGCGGCAGCCCGCTGGCGTTAAGCGGCGGCGCGGATGCGGTGACGCTCGGCGCGGTGGCAGCGCCCATCGTCCACGCCTATCGCGGCGGGCAGATCGATTTTTCGCTGGTGGCGCTCACACAGGCGTTCGTGGGTCCCAGCTTCGCCTGGGATACGGTCGCCAACACGCTCAGGCGCACTGACATCTATCCGACGATCTTCGGCGACACGCTGCTGATGACCGGCGAAACCGTCGTCCCTGCGCTCGACGCGGCGTTTCCGTCGGACAGCGAAGCCTTCTTCCCCCTCAACACCCTGCGCGTCTACGACTCGGACGCAGCGGCATACTTCCCCTTCTGGGCGAGCGGGGAACGCATCATCGACATCGCGCGTTTCGTCCAGAATGGCGAGCTGATCGCCGCCGTAGTCGCCGACGGCGATGGGGGGGAAGCGCGAACGGTTGAAATCCTGCGGCGCGACGGGGGTTCGTGGGGGAGCTATGTCTTCATCCCCAGCAGTTTGTGGGGCATGTTTGATGGCTTCGTCTTCACCGGGCAGTCACCCCTCGATCTGACGGCGACCGACCTGTACTACGAAGACACACGGAATACAGCGGGCGATGGTACGGTCGCGACGATCTGGACTTCGCCGCCGGACGAGTTCGCACGCATCATGTGGACGAGCGACAACTTCATGATCGGTCCCAGTACGCCTATGCCCTGGGCGATGCTCGGAGCGCCGATGGTCGTCGGCTCGCCGCTCGCAGCGCCGGGGCTGCCGTCGCCGACAGCGGACGCGGTCTTCATCCCGCCCACGCTCGCGCCGACCTTCGCCCCGCCTACTGTTGGTGCCGTCCCGGCAGGCTTGGCAGTCGGCGCGGACGCCTTCATCAACACGACAGAGGGTGACAAGCTGCGGATGCGCGAGGGTGCCGGGCGTACTTTCGCCATCGTCCGCGAACTGGACGACGGTACGCGCGTGACCTTGATTGAAGGACCACGCGGCGGCGATGGCTTGGTCTGGTGGCGGATTCGGCTGGCGGATGGGACGACCGGCTGGGTGGTCGAGTCGGTCGATGGCATCGCCACGCTGCTGCCCGTCTTCGCGGGGTAATGGGTTGTAGGAGCGCAATACATTGCGCCCCTACGAAATGACACGGGAACGCTATGGACATCAAAACACATTGGTCAAACATCTATACCACTAAACAGCCGACAGACGTTAGTTGGTATCAGGTCGAGCCGACACGCTCGCTCGATTTCATCGCCGCAAGCGGCATCCCCCACGATGCGCCGATCATCGATGTCGGCGCGGGCGCGTCCACCCTGGTCGATCATCTGCTGAAGCGCGGCTACTCGGACATCACGCTGCTGGATATTTCTGGCGAGGCACTGGGCAAGACCCGCGAGCGCCTCGGTGCAGACGCGGAGCGCGTGCGGTGGATCGAGGGGGATGCGACAACCGTCAACCTTCCGGCGGCGCATTATGCGCTCTGGCACGACCGCGCTGTCTTCCACTTTTTAACGGATGCCGACGCCCGGAAGCGCTACATTGAGCAGGTGCTGCGCGCGCTAAAGCCCGGCGGGCATGTCATCGTCGCAACATTTGCCAGCGATGGACCCGAAAAGTGCAGCGGGCTGGAGGTGGTGCGCTATGACGCCGAAACGCTTCACGACACATTCGGTGCCTCATTCACGCCGATCAGCAGCGCCCGCGAGACGCATCAAACACCCTGGGGCAGCGAACAGCGTTTCATCTACTGCTATTGCAGGCATAAAGCCACTTGACCCTGTAGTGGCATACTGGGTTTACAATCCAGAATGTTACAATGCGAACGAAGCGAGCGAGGACTTCACGATGCCCAAGACGACCGCCTACCATGTCGGCAATATGGACTGCGCCCACTGCGCGCACGAGGTCGAAACGGGCGTCGGTAAGCTGCCCGGTGTGCAGCAGGTCAGCGTTGATTTTGCCACCGGCAGGATGGAACTCGTCGGCGATGTCCCGCTCGAAATGCTGCGCACGCGCGTCGAAGCGCTTGGTAAAACGCTCCAGGCTGCCGATGCGCCGCCAGCTCCACAGCGCGCCCAACGTGGCGGCGTGCTCGGCTTCTGGGCATATCTGCGCGGCAAGCGCGACTCGCAGCTTGCGCTCGTCGGCGCAGCGCTGATCCTTGCCACCCTGATCGCCAGCCTCTTCGGCATCCCACCCGCCCTTGCCGCGCCCATCTACAGCGTGGCGATGCTCATCACGCTCTACCCGATTGCCCGGAGCGGCTTGAGCGCACTCTGGATCAACCGTGAGTTCAACATCAACCTGTTGATGACCATCGCCGCGCTTGGTGCCATCGTCCTGGGCGAATACCTGGAAGGCGCGACGGTCATCTTCCTCTTCGCCATCGGCGAGGCGCTGGAAGGCTACACCGCCGACCGCGCCCGCGACAGCATTCGCGGGCTGATGGCGCTCAAGCCGCTGACGGCGACGCGCGTGTTTGGCGTGCTGGAAGAAGTCGTGCCCGTCGAACAGCTTGGCATCGGCGATGTCCTGCTCGTCAAGCCCGGCGAACAGGTGCCGATGGATGGCATCGTCCTGCGTGGCACGACCAGCATCAATCAGGCACCGATCACGGGCGAGAGCGTGCCCGTCGCCAAAGGCGAAAGTGATGCCGTCTATGCCGGGTCGATCAACGGCGAGGGCGCATTCACCCTGCGCGTCACACGGCTGGCGGCGGACAATACGCTCAATCGCATCATCCAGATGGTCGAGCAGGCGCAGAGCAAGCGCGCACGCAGCCAGCGCATGATCGACCGCTTCGCGCACACCTACACGCCCGCCGTCGCCATCGTGGCGTTCTGCATTGCCGTGCTGCCGCCGCTGCTGTTCGGCGCGCCCTTCTACGACACGCCGACCGAACACGGCTGGCTCTATCGCGCGCTCTCGATGCTGGTGATCGCCTGCCCGTGCGCGCTGGTCATCAGCACACCCGTCACCGTCATCAGCGCGATCACGGCGGCGGCGCGGCGCGGCGTGCTGATCAAGGGCGGCATTCATCTGGAGACGCTCGGTCTGGTCAACGCCTTCGCCTTCGACAAAACCGGCACACTCACCCGGGGTGAGCCAATTGTCACGCAGGTGCGCACGACGCAGTGCATGACGCCCGATCCGTGCGAATATTGTGACGATGTGCTGGGGCTGGCGGCGGCGGTGGAAAAGCGTACCGCGCATCCGCTGGCGGCAGCTGTCACCCAGGCGGCGGCGCTGCGCCCCGCCACCGCGCGTTATGCGCCCGCGGACGCGGTCGAGGTTCTGCCGGGGCGCGGCGTGCGCGGACTCGTCGATCAGGCACAGGTCACGCTGGGCAGTCATCGCTACTTCGACGAGGCATTCCCGCACTCGGATGACCTGTGCCAACTCGTTCAAAAGGCGGAAGCGCAGGGTCAAACCACCATGCTGGTCGCCCGCGAAGAGCAGGTACGCGGCTTCCTGGCGCTGGCGGACGCGCCGCGCGAGAGCAGCAAGGCGGTCATCCAGGCGCTCAAAGCGGCGGGCTTCCCCACCATCATGCTCACGGGCGATCATCACACGGTGGCTCAGGCGGTCGGCGAGCAGATTGGGGTGGACGCGGTGCGGGCGGAACTCCTGCCGCAGGACAAAGTCGCAGCGGTCGAGGCATTGACAAAGCAGTACGGGCGCGTGGCGATGGTGGGCGACGGCATCAACGATACCCCCGCGCTCGCCGCCGCCTCGGTCGGCATTGCGATGGGCGGCGCGGGCAGCCCGCAGGCACTGGAGACGGCGGACATCGCCCTGATGGCGGATGACCTGCGTCAGCTTCCGTTCGCCGTGCGGCTGGCGCGCTTCGCCCGCCGCCTCATCCTGCAAAACGTCGGCTTCAGCTTCGGCATCAAGGCGATCTTCCTGGTGCTGGCGTTCTTCGGCTTAACATCGCTCTGGGTGGCGATCCTGGCGGATGTTGGCATGTCACTGCTCGTCACGTTGAACGGGATGCGACCGTTGGGATTTGAAAAGGGATGAGTTACTCGTTATTCACCCAATACTTCCCACCGCCGCGCTCACGCCGCAGATAGCCCATATCGACCAGGTCGCGGCGCAGCATGACGAAGTCCTCGGCGTAGACGCGCTTGAGGATCGTGTTGACCTCCGGCTCTGTGTACAGCTTGCCCGTCTCGAATAACGTTGCCAGCCAGCGCAGGATGACGAGCTGCTTCTTGCGCTTGGCGGGAAAGACCGTCACCACACCGTTGACGGTGTAATCGCGCAGCACCTGCGCATCTTCGTCCGACCAACCGAGCGCGTCGATCCAGCCCTCGTCAGAGACTGGCTTTTCGTACTGCTGCGGCATCTTCTCGATCTCGCTGACGAAGCGCTTGAAGGCGTCCAGCCCTGCCTGACTGCTGCGATAAAAGCGCTGATTGCCCGCCATGCGCAGCGTGACGAAACCGCTCTCGCGCATCTTCGCCAGATGATGCGAAACCGTCGGCTCGCCCAATTCGACCCGCCCGGCGAGTTCGCCGACGGTGTATTCGCGCTCGTGCAGCAGCCGCAGCATGAGCAGGCGTTTGTCGTCCGCCAGCGTCTTGAGCATGTCGGGCAGTGTCCATTGAATTCTCGTCGTCATCGTACACCTCCTTAATTTCGACGATGATCGAATTTGATCGTAATCGAAATTATAAAGATGTCAATACTTTGCAGATCCGACCTTTGGCGGAGATTTGGTGGTTTACGTAGGCTCTCGTACCTTGTCAACGGACAAGGCATGCCTTGTCCCTACAGGTACGTTGGTTTTGTCGTAGGGACGAGGCGTGCCTCGTCCGCGCATTCGTGGATTTCTTTCGAGAACCTACTTTTGTTCAGCCCCGTTCATAGTCGCAGCAGATACCCCAGCCGCAGCGCGGCATCTTCGAGCAGGCGGGGCGCGTCCACCATCGCCTCCTCGACACGCATCGGTCGCGGCGTGATCGGCATGACCGACCAGAAGCCGCCTTCATGCGCAGCCTGCGCATCCCCCTCGAACGCGCCGACCAGCGCGACCGTGCGCACCCCGGCAGCCGCCGCCCGCCGCGCGATGCCCAGCGGTGCCTTGCCGCCCATCGTCTGCGAGTCGAGCTTGCCTTCGCCCGTGATGACGAGCTGGGTATGGCGCAGACGGTCGTCAATCCGGTGGTGTTCGAGGATCAGATCGACCCCCGACGCAATCCGTCCGCCGAGGAATGCCAGCAGCCCCGCCGCGATTGCCCCGGCAGCCCCGCCGCCGGGGATAGAACGGACATCGACACCCGACTGCCGCGCGATCGCGGCGAAGTAGTGTGACAGGTTCGCCTCCAGGGTTTCGACCTTTTCGGGCGACGCGCCCTTCTGCGGGGCGAAAACGCGCGCCGCGCCCTGCTCGCCCAGCGCGAGGTTCTCGACATCGGTGGCGTAGATGACTTCCGTGGTGCACCAGCGCGGATCGAGCGCGCTGGCATCGATGCGAACGACATCGCCCAGCCCACCGCCGCCTTGCCCGATCTCGTCGCCGCTGCCATCCAGAAGACGCACACCCAGCGCTGCCAGCGCCCCAGCCCCGCCGTCGGTCGTGGCGCTGCCACCCAAGCCGACGATGATGCGCCGCGCGCCCACGTCAAGTGCCGCCTGCATCAGCAGCCCGGTGCCCGTGCTGGTCGCGCGCAGCGCATCGCGCTCGCGTGGCGCGATCAGCGCCAGCCCGGAGGCAAGCGCCATCTCGATCACCGCCGTCCCGTCGTCAAACAGCGCGAATGGCGCGCGGAGCGGGCGCAGCAGGGCATCGACCGTCTCAGCCTCGACCCTGCGCCCGCCGGTCGCCAGGAACGACTCCAGCGTGCCATCGCCGCCATCCGCCAGCGGCAGGCGATCATAGGTCGCATCCAGCCCGGAGGCGCGCAGCCCGGCGAGGATGGCATCCGCCGCCTGCATCGGCGACAGGCTGCCTTTGAAGGCGGTCGGGGCGATCAGGATGTGCATTTTTGACGGCATTGTCACAACTCGGGTTCGCTTCGTCACATGACCGCGCACGGTTTAGTCTACCGTGAGTCTATCGCATCTACGCCGGAGGTCTGCCATGTCGCAGCATTCCACGCCACAGGTCACCCTGCATGAAGATCGCAGCCCCGCTCTTCCTGTTCGCTCTTCTCAGCCTGAGGCGGCGGGTCGCGGCGGCGCTGCCTGCTGTCCGGCTTGCGCAGGTCATGCCGCGTGTGCCGCGCGCCGCGCCGCCGCAGAGAGACGGCGAAGTCGCGATCCGCGCGAACGAACGGGCGGCAGCGCGAGGGGGTAACGCGACGCTGCTATCCGTCGCGGGCGCAGCGGAAGCCGACCGTTCCCGACCCGCCATCAGCGCTGGATATGCCCCACAGGCGCGTCGCCGATGCCAGATAGTCCGGCGTGTTGAACGTCAGAAAGTCGCCGCCGCGTATCACACGCTGGTCGGAGTCATCTGCGGGCAGGTCTTCACGCCCATCATCCGCCGCATACGGATAGGGCAGTAAGCGCGAACTCGTCCATTCGGCAGCGTTGCCCGCCATATGAAAAGCGCCAACCCAGGAGATCGCTTCGCCATACTCGTAGATCGGGATCGGCGATGCGCCGTCGTCGTTGACGAAATCGCCGATGAACTCCCCACCCCAGGGGTAGGTGTTGCTGAAGGGTCCGCGCGCCGCGTATTCCCATTCCGCTTCGGTCGGCAGCCGTGCCCCACGCCGCGCGCAGAACTCCAGCGCTTCCTGCCAGGTCACATGGGTGCGCGGGTGATCGGGCACGGTGTCCCAACTGCCGACCCGGGCGCTTCCGCCCTGAGTATCGAACTGCTCGTTCCAGACTTCCTGAATATCCAGCCAGAATTCGTCCAGGCAAACGGGGAAGGTTTCCGCTTCGTCCGGCGAATTGGGCAGCAGCGACCCGCCCATCATAAAGCAGCCGCCGGGCACCCTGACCATATCGACACCGTTGTAAGGTTCCCACTGCGGCTCCCAGTTCATCAGGCGTGCTTGTGTTTCAGACACCGCATTGAGCGATGCAAGCCGAGTAGCCTCCGCAACCGCTGTCGGAAGTTCTTCAGGGCGAATGGGGATGATCACCTCTTGTCCCACCACCATACGGTCGAGATCAAAACCGGGGTTTGCGTTCAGCAGTTCATAGTTGTCAAGACCATATTGCTCCGCAATGCTCTGCAACGTGTCGCCCTGTTGAACACGGTAGACAATAAATCCACCGGCAGTCTCCACGGTCGGGCTTTCCGTTAGAACCAACTGCGGGGTAGACGTGTTGGTTGGGGTTGCGCTGGGCGGCACATCGGTCGGCGTGGGTGTCGCAGTGGGTGTGGGGGTTGGCGTCGGCTGCGTTGTGGGGTTCGTCAGCACGGCGAGTGTCCCAGTCGCATTCGTCAGAACCTGTCCCTGTGTCCCAGTTACGTTCGCAAGCGACTGGTTGACACCTGCCAGATGAGTGACGGTGAGCGACAAATCATCCTGCGGATCATTCTGCCGCGTCAGCAGCAGCACGACCGCCAGCGCCCCAACCAGCAGCAGCCCGATGGCGATCCCCGCCATGAAGCGACTGCGCCCCTGCGTCTTGGACATGGGCGATCCTGTAGGGGCAGGACGTGTCCTGCCCTCCGCTGCCATGCCTGTTGATGAACCTCTCGCATTGCCATCCTGTGCCCCGCCTGTGTCCCCGCCCGCCTCTGCTGCGTCTGCCTCAATCCCCAGCGTGCGCGCCAGCTTGTCACCCAGCGCGGGCGGCACCGCTTTGGTCGCCAGCAGATCGCGCCCGTCGATGCGCTCATGCCGCCCCAGATAGAAGAGCGCCTTGGGCAGTTCCGCCTTTTCGAGCTGCACGATCACCGTCGCCTTTTGCAGCTCGTCGGCATATTCGACCTCGCGCCGCACCCAACGCGACTGCACCGAGCTTGAGCTGAGGAGCAGCAGCAGCACATCGCACTGCTCGATCTCATGCGCAAGCCGTTCCGGAAAATGATCGGTTCCCAAAATCTCTTGGTAGTCGATGAAGACATCCGCCCCACGCGCTTCCAGCCATGTGCTGAGAGCGTTGGCGGCGTCTACATCTTTTCGGCTGTAGGAAATAAAGATGCGCATGAAAGACATCCCGAATCGAAGTTATGCGTGGCTTGAGCAAAGTCAGCCCGATAGGGATGCTCCACGCATCACCCATCACGCATTGCTTCCTCGCGTGGGTACAGTATAGCCATATCGACCTGCCTGCGCGAATGTCACGGGCGTGGTCGCCACGACGCCTGTACGCTGTCGTAATGGGCGTCGGTCAGCATACGCGGCGCGCAGCGCGGGCAGGCAATATCCGCGCTGAAGATTCCCAGCCGACCACTGCGATCCGAGATGAAATTGAGATGCTGACTGTCGGGCGACCAGAAGGGCGAAAACTCGTTGGACGCGCTCGGCGACACACGCATGGCGGCTTCCCGGCAGCGCCTCACCGTCGATTCCCCATCTGCGCACCCCGCCGGAATGACCATGATGTCGATGTTGCCTTCAAATGTGAAGCTGTACGCCAACCAGCGCCCATCAGGAGACCAGGCGGGCGCACCTGCCGCCTGGGCATTCTCCGGGCTGTTGTCATCCGTCAGCATCCGCAGATTGCCACCATCAGAGTCCATCAGGTACAGCTCTCGATAGCGGTCACGGTCGGAGAAAAAGGCGATCTGGCTGCCATCGGGCGACCAGCTCGGCGAGACATCCCATCCGCTGCTGCGCGTCAGATTTCGCAGATCGCTCCCGTCGAGACCGACCGTGTAGATCTCCGCGTCGCCATCCAGCCATGATACATAGGCGATGCGCTCGCCATCGGGCGACCAGACAGGAAAGCGGTCGTCCGTCTGGCTGTCGCTCAAACGGGTGATGGGGCAGGGTGGGTCGGCGCGCACGCAGGTCGTGTCGATGACGTAGATTTCGACCGTGCCGCGAAAGAACTCCACCGCCAGATAGCGCCCATCGGGCGACCAGATCGGGCGATACCCCGGCGCGATGCGGCTCGGCACGAGCGGCAGCAGCCCCGCTCTGCCGCCCATCTCCCAAAGATACAACTGCGCCTGCCCGCCCCGGTCGGAGACAAATGCCAACCGTCTGCCATCAGGCGACCACACCGGGTCGCGGTCGGAGGAGTCATGCCTTGTCAGGTTGTGAATGCGAGCGAGCGCCACATCCATCAGCACGATGTCGCTGCGGCTGGCAGCACGATACAGAAACGTCAGCGTCGGCTGGGCATGCCCAGATTGTCCAGTCAGCACCGCTGCGCCCAGAAGCAGGCAAAAGATCGGCAGCAATGTCAGGCTTCGGTTCATCCCCGGCTTCTCACCCCTTCGCCGCTGCTGCTGAGCGCATCTGCGGGCTACCACGTCCAGAAGTCACGATCTGCACGAAATTGCGATATCTGTTAAGGTATACTGTGAGCGTCGGTGCAGCAAGGCTCGCAGGCTGGGTAAGCCGGGTCCACCATGAAGCACATTTCAGAATCCTTGACTGCTACATCCCGGGATGTGATCACTGCCATCGAAGACCGCAGTCAGTCAATCCTGTTCAATCGTATCCTGATCCTGCTGGCGGTGGCGATTCTGCTGTCGTTGGTCTTCCCTGTGATTTCCAGGCGAGAGACCCAGGCGAGCAACCTGGATCTTCCCGCGATTGCGACATTCTACGTCCTCCTGCTGCTCACAGCCATCATCAACAGACATGTTGGGTCTCGTCCCGCATGTGCGCTGCTGCTGGTCGTCGGCAGCGTCCTGACATATAGCTCTGCAATCCCGGACACGCCAGGTTCTCAGGATATCTTCCTGCTGGGCATGCTGGTCGCCTGGGTCGTCGTCGCCACAATCTTCCTGGCGCTCCGCACAGCATTCTATATCGCGCTGGCGTTTGGCATAGGGATTGTCATCTTTGCCTACACCGCGCCAGTCGTGAAACCGATAGACATCCTGAATGGTCCACTGCTCCTGTACAGCGTGCTCTCGTCGTTAGTACTCCTGCTGACCATGCAGCGGCAGCAGCTCGAGATGGTGCGCAGTGCTCGACTAACCGCCAGTGAGTTTCGGCTGCGCACCATCACGGAAACGATGCGCGATGCCATCTTCATGACCGATACCCAGAACCGGATCATCTACGCGACGCCCTCGGCACACGCGCTCTTTGGGACAGAGAAATCGGTTCTGTATAATGCGCCGCTGGACACATGGCTGGAGCAGGTCCATCCGGACGACCGCGCGGATCTGCAAAGCCAGGTCATCACACTCAAGGACTCACACAGCGGCACCCCTCAGCAATATCGCTACCTGCGCCCTGGCAAGCCGCTGATCTGGGTTGAGACGATCAGCTCGCTGGTGCGCGACCAGAATCGTCATCCGACCGGGCTGATCTTCGTGTCACGCAATATCACAGAGCGCAAGAAAGCCGAAGCCCAGCGGCTCGACATGGGGATTCAACGTGAGCGCTTCCAGCTCTTCCAGCGTTTCGTCAACGATGTCTCGCATGATCTGCGAACACCGCTCGCGGTGATGTCCACCAGCCTCTATCTGCTGAGGCGCAAGCTGAATCCGAACGATACTGCGGCGGTTGAGTCGCATGTCGAGTCGATTCAGAATCAGATCATTCACCTCGAAAAGCAGCTTGAGAATCTGACCGCGCTTTCGCGCCTCCAGAACAATGATGCCCGCTATCAGTTCGAGGCGAAACCCCTGAATGCCCCTCTGGAACAGCTCGCACGAGAATTCCGCGAGCGCCTGGCGGAACGGAAGATCGAACTCCAGCTTGAACTGACGCAAGCGCAGGTGCGCGTCATGATCAGTGAGCAGGAGTTCATGCAGGCGCTGCGCCAAATCATGACCAATGCCATGCAGTTCACGCCGGAACAGGGAACCATACGGATCAGGAGCGACATCGAGGACACACTCGCGCTCATCGAAATCAGCGATACAGGTGCCGGGATTGACGAGAAAGACATTCAGCACATCTTCGAGCCGCTGTATCGGGTGGATCGATCGCGCAGTATTGATACCGGCGGGCTGGGATTGGGGTTGAGCGTCACCCGCATGATCGTCGAGGCACATACCGGCACAATCGGCGTCACCAGCAAGCTCGGCAGCGGCACGACCTTCGCGCTGCGCATACCGGCATTGCTGGAGCCAGCGCAGTTTTATGCACCGACGGCGACCTCAGCCAATTAGCCGATGAACGCTTCTACAACGCCCGTCCGGAGATCATGTAGCTGGCACTGGCGGCGTTGGTCGCCAGCGGGACGTTGTGGACATTGCAGATGCGCAGCAGCCCGTTGATGTCGGGGTCGTGGGGCTGCGCCGCAAGCGGATCGATGAAGAAGAACACCGCTTCAATCTTGCCCTCGGCGACCTGCGCCGCAATCTGGGCATCCCCCCCCATCGGTCCACTCAACATCAGCGTGATCGCCAACCCCAGCTCATCGCGCAGAACACGACCTGTCGTGTTGGTCGCGATCAGGTCATAGCGCGCGAGGACGGCTTGATGCTCGCGTGCGAACTCCAGCATAGTCTGCTTCTTGCCATCATGGGCGATCAGCGCGAGTGTCTTGCGAGCGTTGGGATCGGTCATGGTCACCTCTGGTCACAACCCCAGCTTGCCGGGGCAGAGGATGTTGTTCGGGTCAAGCGCCCGCTTGATGCGGCGCAGCGACTCCATGCCCGCGCCATACTGCGCATCCATGAAGGGTGCCAGCCGCAGCCCGACACCATGATGATCGTTCATGACCGCGCCCGCCTTCATCGCCGCCTCGACACCCGCGCGGAAGATCGCATCATGCAGCGCCTTCGCCTCGCTCAGGTCGTCGGGTCCCTTCGGCACTTTCATGCGCGCGTAGATCATCGACCCCCACTCGTACCAGTGCGACAGGTGCGTATTGAGCGACAGGTTGTACTCCGCCGGGACGACCGCGCGCATCGCCTCGGTCGTGGCATGGTAGACCGCCTCAATGTGCTCGAAATCGGCGACCACATCGACCGTGCCCCAGATGCTCGGCAGTTCCGGCGCGTACGGCGGATAGTAGAACACGTAACGCCGTTCCCACCACAATTCGCCCAGCGCTTCCGGCAGCAGCCGCGCACCGTGCGCCAGCAGCACATCACGCGCAATCGACGCTTCGGTATCGACCAGTTGCGGATACTCGCCATCGAACATGATGACGAAGGTCGCCTTGTCGAGCGTCGCCTCGACCGCGCGTGCCAGGCTGTGCGACGCCGCATGGACATCGTACAGGCGCATGACGGGCGGGCGCAGCCCATTGACCATGATGACGCGCCCTGCCTCGATCCCGGCAGCGAGGTCGTCAAACTCCGCGACGAGGAAGGCGCGGCGCTTGGGCAGCGGGCGCAGCTTGACGGTCGCCGCCGTGATGACGCCCAACGTCCCCTCCGCGCCGACCATAAGCTGCGTCAGTTCGGGACCGACGGCATGACGCGGCACGCTCGGCGTGGTGACCAATTCGCCTGTCGGCGTGACGAACTCCAGATTGAGGATGTGATCCTCGATCTTGCCATACTTGCTCGAAAGCACGCCAGAGCCGCGCGCCGCGATGGAGCCGCCGATGGTCGCCCACTCCGCCGACGCCGGATAGTGCGTGAAACACAAGCCCTGCGCATTCAGCATTGCTTCGAAATCGCGCACAGACACCCCGGCTTCGACGACGCAGGTGAGCGACTTGTGGTCAATGTGGCGCACGCGGTTGAGGTCGCGCAGGTCGAGCACGATGCCGCCCCGGTCGGCATTCGCCGCGCCCTGTACGCCGCTGCCGCCACCCCAGGGCGTGACCGGGACCAGCAGTTCATTGGCGAGGCGGAGGATGGCGGCGACCTGCTCCGGCGTCGCCGGACGGGCGGCGACATCCGGCGTGCTGACGGGCTGCCCCGCCGCCGCCGCCGCGATGGCATACCACCATTGATCGCCCGCATACTGAGTCCGCGCTTGTGACGCGCCCATCACGCGGTCAGCGCCGACGATCTCCGTCAGCCGCGCGCTCAGGAGGTCTGATGCTACGGTAGCCATGCTTTGCCTTCCGTCCAGTCGCGGTTCTTGACGTTGACTTCGACTTTTTCCAGCGATTCGACCGCATCGATCAGGTGATTGCTGAAGCGGCGGAACGCTTCTTCGCCTTTGGCGGCAGTCCCTTTCTGCGGCACGCCCATCGTCCCCGAATCCGTGAATTCTTCGTGGTCGAAGGGGAAGGTGAAATACTGGTAACCCTGGAATTCGGCATCCGGCATGCCATCGTGCTTCTCCCAGTCGGGACCCAGCCACTTGGGGGCATGCGCTTTGTCGGTCTTGGCGCGGTCGATGCGCACGAGTTCATGATTGTGCGCAAGCACCTGCGAAGTCTCCAACTCGCCGGCGTGCCAGCCGGGCGTCTCCTCGACAGGTCCTTCCAGGACATCCTTGAGCATGCCGATGTAGCGCTCGGCATACGGCTTGTAGTAGGCGATGAGCGCGCCGGTTTCATAACGCAAACGGCGCAGCACAGGATCGACCACCTTGACATTCGAGCCATGCCCGTTGACGAAGATCAGGCGGTTGAAGCCGTGATGAATCAGGCTGCGCCCGATGTCGTAGAGCACGTTGAGATAGGTATCCGCGCGCAGGGTGATCGTGCCCGCACCCCAGCCCGCCTCGCGCATGTGCTGCGGCGAATAGCCCAGCCAGAGCGTCGGCGTATAGAGAATGCCCGCTTCTTCGCCCGCGCGGCTGGCGACTTCGGTCGCCGTAATGGTGTCGCAGTAGAGCGGCAGATGCGGACCATGCTGCTCCAGACTGGCTTTCGGGATCAGGATGGTATCGGAATGCTTGAGATACTCCTGGACATCGACATAGCTCCAATCTCCCAGGCAGAAGGATGGAACTTTCATAGATTTGCTCTTGCGTACACTTGCCATGATCGGCATCTCCTAAACTGTGCCAACGTTCGTTACTTTTCGACGGACGCCATCAATGGCGTCCCTACGGGATCAAGGGTGTAGGGACGCCATTCATGGCGTCCGCCACACGGTTTCATTTGATCGACCGCTCAAATCAAGCGCATTAATTCCGCCAGCGCCGCATCCGCAAACGACGGATCATTGATGTGCGCCGGGACTTCGACATAACGTATCTCTCTTTTCAGCCCGTCACGCAGCGCATCCCAGCAGCGGCGGTTGAGTTCGGGCTGCCAGAACGCGCCGCCATCGATATCCATGATCGACCCCCCGCCCAGCGGCACGACGACCGTCACGGGACCGACTGCGTGATTGAGCTTGTCCACGACGAAGCGCGTCGCCGCCATCTGCTCCTCCGCCGTCAGGCGAACGAGCGTGAACTCCGGGTTGTGGTAGTAGGTCGGGCGACCCGCGTACTGCGGCGGGACTTCATGCTTTGCGCCCCACACGACAAAATCGAGACACCCCGGCACGACGACCTGCGGGATGCCCGCCTGCGCCGCCGCATCCAGCCGCGCCGGACCGCCGACATGAAAACCGCCCGCGATATTCCCCGCGACTTCGCTCAACGTGTAATCCAGCACTGCGGCGAACTGCCCCGCGCTGATCAGCTCCTCCATCGCCTGCCCGCCGACGCCGTTGGCGTGGAAGATCACGAAATCCAGCCCATGCGCTTCGATCTGCGGCTTCATGTGCATGAGTGGGCGCGTCGTGTTGCCCAGCATGGTGGCGGCGACCGCTTTCCTGCCGCTGGGCGCGAGCGCGCCGCGCACTTCGTAGCCCTTCGCCATGCCCGCGATGGCGGCTGCCGCCGACTCGAACACCGTGCGGCTGATGTCGTTCAGTCCGAGGATGTCCACGATGGAGTGCATGACGAGCACATCTTTGGTGCCGACGAACGGCGCGAACTTGCGATGTCCGGACGCAATCGGCGAGACGATCAGCTTGGGGAAGCCGATGGGCAGCACCTTCGCCGCCGCTGCCGCCAGCACGCTGCCCTCCGCCCCGCCGAGCGCCGCCATGCCATGAATGCGCCCCTCGGCGAGCAGATCGAGCGTGATCTTGCGCACGCCCTTGAGCATCTCCTCGACCGCTTTGCCGCGCGTGCCCGCATTGCGCAGCGCGTCAATGGTCGAACCCGCCGCCTCTGCCACGACCGCGCGCGGGAAATCCGCCGTGATGCCAACCGCCTCGCCGAGGATACCGGAATCGAGCACGAGCGTCTCGCAGCCATTCGCCTGCACCGCATCACGCAGGTAGGCGGTTTCGGGACCTTTGGTATCGAGCGTGCCAATCAGGAGTACGGTTGCCATGATCAATCTTCCAGGTAGATCACAAAGAATCTTCAGCAGATATGCTCACTGCCCTCACCCCCAACCCCTCTCCCGAACGGCGAGTACACCTGGGAGAGGGGCTTTCAGACGGACGAGGCATGCCTCGTCCCTACACCCCTTTCCGCGCAGCCTGCGCAGTGGCGACCAAGCGCAGGGCTGCGAGGGAGGGGAGCCAGAACATAGGGCGGATGTGTGTCCTCTCCCTTCTGGAAGCCCCTCTCCCAGGCGTACTCGCCGTTCGGGAGAGGGGTTTGGGGTGAGGGCTTTCACCGCTAAATATCACGCCCCCGCTGCGCGCAGGTGCTTGATCGACGCCTCGACGTAGCTGCTGTATTCGGCGTCGCTCATCAGGTCGCTGCCGTGATCGCGGATGAATTTCAGCTCCGCCTCGGTCGCGGTCGTCCCGGCGGCTTCGCCCTTCTTCGCCAGCGGCGAACGATCCATCGGCACGACGAACTCGACCGTGAGCTGTTCGTTGTAACCCGACTGCTTGAGCGTGCTGATCAGCGTCGCCCAGTCCAGGTTGCCCTGCCCAGGCGGGAAGCGGTTGTTATCCGCAACATGGAAATCGACCAGGTACTTGCCCGTGTTCATGATCGCCTGGTAGGGATCTGCCTCTTCGATGTTGATGTGGAAGGCGTCGAGGCAGACACCCAGGTTCGACTCGTTGGCGTCCTGCATCAGCTTAATCGCCTGGTCGTGGCGGTTGAGGAAGTTCGTCTCGAAGCGGTTGAGCGGCTCCAGCCCGATGCGGATGCCGTGCTTTGCAGCGTGTTTGGCGACTTCGCGTACGCCTTCGACCGCCCACGCCCACTCAGTTTCTGCATCCGCCATCGCCACGATCTTGCCGACTTCGCTCGGCACGAGCGTGAAGATGCTGCCGCCGAGCGCGGCGACCATATCCAGGCATTCCTTCAGATAGGCGACGGTCATCTCGCGGTAGTACGGGTCAGCGTGGATCAGGTCGCGCCCATGCACCATGATGCTGACGGAGCCAAAGCACTTCAGACCGTTGCTATCCAGCAGCCCGCGCACATGCTTCCAATCGTATTTGCGCGGCTCGCCCATGATCTGAATGCCGTCGTAACCCAGGCGCTTCATGCGGTCAATGGTCGTCTCAATCGGTTCCGGGCGCATCCAGTTATGCATACATATCTTCATGATGAAACAGTCTCCTTATCGATAGAAAGTGTGTCGTAAATTCGCAGTGCGCCAGACATGCGGCGTTATCGTCTGTAGTTGGCAACTCCTCCTTGTATCCAATCATCCCCTGCCTGGCGGCGGCGGCAGGTTCTTGAAGGCGGCGACCTGCGCCCGGATGGCGCGTTCGGTCGGCAGGCGTTCCGCGCTCGATGCGCCGTAAAACCCTGCGATCCCCGGCAGCATCGTCAGCGCCCTCGCCACATTGTCCGGCTCGTCGAACGGACCGCCGTGACAGATGACCAGCTTGTCGCGGTCGAGCGACCAGACCGTCTCCGCCAGCATCATCACGCGCTGGCACGCCTCTTCGAGCGTCAGCGCGACAGCCGCGCCGATGGTGCCCGCCGTCGTCAGCCCGACATGGCAGACGATCAGGTCGGCACCCGCGCCGACCATCGCCCGCGCCTCGTCCGGCGTGAAGACGTAGGGCGAGGTGAACAGGTCGAGCTGGCGCGCCTGCTGGATCATCGCCACTTCTTTGTCGTAGCCCATCCCGGTCGCCTCGATGTTGGCGCGGAATGTCCCGTCAAACAGCCCAACCGTCGGAAAGTTCTGCACGCCGCTGAAGCCGATCTCTTTGATCTGCTTCAGAAACGGCAGCATCAGGCGGAAGGGGTCGGTGCCGTTGACGCCCGCCAGCACGGGCGTATCACGCACGACAGGCAGCACCTCGCCCGCCATCTCCATCACGATGGCGTTGGCGTCGCCATACGCCAGCAGCCCCGCCAGCGAGCCGCGCCCCGCCATCCGGTAGCGCCCGGAGTTATAGATGATGATCAGGTCAGCGCCGCCCGCCTCCTCGAACTTGGCGGAGATGCCCGTGCCCGCGCCAACGCCGAGGATCAGCTTGCCCGCCGCGCGCTGGTCGTGCAGGCGTCGTAGGATTTCGTCGCGCGTGAAGCTCATGATGTCGCCTCCGATGCAGCAGCCTTGATCAAATCGAGCAGCGCGTTCGCCGCCGCCCCCGCGAACTCCGGGTCGTTGATGTCCTGCGCCATCTCGACGACCGGGATCGTCATCAGCAGCTCGCGGTGGAGTGTACGCGCGAACGCCTCAATCGCCTCCGGCGAGTGGAACGGTTTGCCTGGCAGGTCGATCTCCGACCAGCCGCCGCGCGGGATATAGACCGCCACGCGCCCGTGCGCCGCATTCAGCTTGTGGGCGATGATGCCGCCGAGCTGCGCGCACTCATCCGGCGTCGTGCGCATCAGCGTGACGTTCGGATTCCACTCGTAGAACAACCGCCCGGCGTAACGCTCCGGCACCGTCTCCTGTGCCCAGAAGTTGCACATATCCAGGCAGCCCGGCGCGACCACCTGCGGGATGCCCGCCGCCGCCGCCGCGTCCAGGCGCGTCGGTCCCGCGCTCAGCACGCCACCGAGCAGCTCGTCCGCCCATTCGGTCGTCGTCAGGTCAAGCACGGCGCTGATCATGCCGGTCGCGATCAGCGCTTCCATCTGCCGCCCGCCTGTCCCGGTCGCGTGGAAGACCAGCACTTCGTAACCCGCCGCTTCCAGCACGCCTTTGGCGTGATTGACCGCGCGTGTCGTATTGCCGAACATTGTCACCGCGATCACGGGTTTATCGCCCGATTGCTGCACCTCAACGCCCGCCATGCCGCAGATCGCGCCGGCGGCGTTGGCGTAGATGCGGCGGCTGATGCGATTGACGCCGTTCACATCCAGGATGGCGGGCATCATCACGATGTCGGAGATGCCGACGAAGCCACTGACATCGCCGCCCGCGACCGTGCTCACCATCAGCTTGGGGAAGCCGATGGGCAGCGCGCGCATCGCCGCAGTCGCCACCGAGGTGCCGCCGCCGCCGCCCATGCTGATGATGGCGTCGATCCTGCCCTCGCTGTGGAGCCGCCGCACGAGAGCAGCCGCGCCGCGCCCCATCGCTGCCATCGCTTCGCCCCGGTCGCCGTGCGCGATCAGGTCGCCCAGCGCGCTGCCGCCCGCCGTCGCGACTTCTGCGCTCGTGATGTCCGGCGCAAAGCCCGGACTGCCGACGACGCCGAAATCGATCACGAGCGTCGCGCAGCCGCGCCGCGCGATCTCCGCCTTCAGGTAGGCAAAATCCGCCCCTTTGGTGTCGAGCGCGCCGAGGATGGCGACCGTCTTCAACGTCAGCCTGCCTGGGCGCTGCCGCGCCCGCCGACCAGTTCCCGGCTCAACAGATAGACCATCGCTCCCGGAATGAGCGAAAAGATGACCAGGAATGGGATTTCGACCTGGCTGAAGTCCGAGGTCGCGGCGGTCGCAATCTCCGCCTGGCGCGCCTCGTCGTAGGTGTTCCAGACGCGCTCGCGGATGCCGAAGGGGGCGCGCGGCTCGTTGGTGGCGATGGCGCTGCTGATGATGAGCACCATCACGATGGCAGCGGCGATGACGCCGACGAGATGATTGACCGACGTGAACGGCTTGATCGTCTCATCCAGCCCGGTGCGCGGCGGCGCGACATGACTCCACACGATGAACGACAGCGTCGCGATCACCAGCATCCCGAAGCCGTAGCGATAGGGCACGAAGCTCCAGGGATTGAACAGGCAGACGACCGAGAAAATGATCGTGAAGACGATCAGGTTTTCGATGCTCTTGTAGGTGCGGTTGGGGATTTTGCGGTCGAAGCGCCGCGCCACCAGCACGATCAGCAGGATGAAGAGCAGCAGCACGCCGACGAACGCCGCGAAGAACGGAATGGCGTGCGTCAGGACACCGTTGCGGATGTCTTCCGGCAGCGCGGGCATGATAACCAGGCTGAAGAGATAGGCGAAGGCGAACAGCCCAACCGCGATGCCGCCCAGCCACTTGATAGGTCCGATGTATCGGCTCATGAAATACACCCTTAGTCTTGACCTCACCCCCTGCTCGCTTCGCTCGCTTCCCCCTCTCCGTCTACGGAGAGGGGGACTGAGGGGGTGAGGTTTCTATGCCAACAGCTTCTTGAGGAAGTTCACGCCATTTTGCGCCAGCGCATCCTGGCTCGCCTCGAACGGACGCCAGATCGCCGCCGCGCGCGCGATGGTCTTCACCTTGTCCGTGAACGACTCGATCACGACAGGACCGTCAAAGCCGATGTCCTTGATCGCCTGCGCCACGGCGTCCCAGGTGACATTACCGCTGCCCGGCGCGCCGCGGTCGTTTTCGCAGGCGTGCAGATGGCACAGCCGCGAGCCGACGGCGCGGATGGCATCGCCGAGCGACTTCTCTTCGATATTCATATGGAAGGTATCGAGCATGACCTTACAGGCGGGATGATCCACGCGGTCGATGACCTCGATCACCTGCGGAGCGATATTGATGAAGCTGGTCTCGAAGCGGTTGAGCGGCTCGACGCCGAGGACGACGCCATGATCGCCCGCGTATTCCGCCAGCGTGCGCAGGTTGCGCACCAGCGTATCGACATCGCGCGCGCGTTCGTCCGGCGTCTGCTGCCAAACGCGCCCGACGGCGGAGTAGATGGGACCGACGAGGTTCGTGCCGCCGAGCGCCTGCGTGTGCTCGATGCAGCCGCGAATGTAGGCGATGCCGTTCTGCTGGATCGCCGCGTCGGGGTGGATCAGATCGCGGTCGGGACCCATCGCGGCGCAGGTGCTGACGCCGAGTCCCTGATCGGCGATGATCTGCCCGCCAACGGCGGGATCGAGATCGGTCAGGCTCTCCAGCGGCACTTCGATCCAATCAAAGCCCATGCTTTTGACGCGCGGCGCGAGGTCGCGCAGATCATGGGTGGTCGGGGGCGAAACCCACACCCACATGTTGACACCAAAACGCATAGAAAACTCTCCTTAATAACGTTGTCTATCCAGAGACCTCACCCCTGCTCGCTACGCTCGCTTCCCCCTCTCCGTACACGGAGAGGGGGATTGAGGGAGTGAGGTTTCTTGCTTCTAATTCACCCTCACCCCGCCCGCCCCAAAGACGTGCAGGCGATCCGGCGCGATATCGAAATGAACGGTCGAATTGACCCCATAGGGCGCGGCACCGGCAACCACGCTCACCAGCGCCTGCCCCCCGCAGCGCAGATGCACAAGTGTCTCGACGCCCAGCGTCTCCGTCAGGATCACGCTGCCCTCAAAGCGACCGCCGCTGCCCAGGCGGACATCCTCAGGTCGGATGCCGAGCATGACCTCGCCCGACGCGCGTCCGCCATTGAGCGGCACGCGCAGGCTGCTCTCCGTGACCTGGATCTGCCCATCCGCCGCCTGCGCAGGCAGGAGATTGATGCGCGGCGTGCCGACGAGCTGCGCGACGACGGTCGTCGCCGGGTGGTCGTAGATGTCGGTCGGCGTGCCGACCTGGAGCAGATGCCCCGCGTCCAGCACGGCGATGCGATCCGCCATCGTCAGCGCCTCGATCTGGTCATGCGTCACGAACAGCGTGGTGCTGCCGTGCGTCTTTTGCAGATGCTTCAGTTCGACGCGCAGCGATTCGCGCAGCTTGGCATCCAGGTTGGAGAGCGGCTCGTCCATCAGGAAGATGCGCGGCTCGCGCACGATGGCGCGCCCAATCGAGACGCGCTGCATCTCGCCGCCGGAGAGACGCGCCGTCTTGCGGTCGAGCAGGTGGCTGATGCGCAGCTTTTCGGCGGCGGCGGTCACCCGCTGGCGCACCTCCGGCTCCGGCGTCTTGCGCAGCGGCGAGCGCAGCGGGAACGCCAGATTGTCGTAGACGCTCATGTTGGGATAGAGCGAATACTGCTGGAAGACGAAGGCGACATCGCGGTCGGCGGGCTGAAGCGCATTGACGACCTCGCCATCAAAGCTGATCTCGCCCGCTTCCGGCTTCTCCAAGCCCGCGATGATGCGCAGCGTGGTGGTCTTGCCCGCCCCGGTCGGCCCCAGCAGGACGAAGAACTCGCCATCTTTGATTTCAAGCGAGATGTCATCAAGCGCATTGATGTCGCCGAACGTTTTGGTGATGTTGCTTAACCGTACATCGCTCATGATCGGCGCTCCTCTTTGGCGAACGCCTTTTCCGTCCTGGGATGGAAGAAGCGCACCATGTCCGGCTGGATGCCCAGGCGCAGGTTGTCGCCGATGGCGAAGCTGACCCGACGCTCCACACGCGCATGGATGATCTGCGCGGGCGCGATTTCGACATGCAGCATGCTGTAGCCGCCATGCAGGTCGCTCGCGTAGACGCTGCCCGCCAGCGCGCCCGTCGGCTGCACCTCAGCCGCCTCTGGTCGGAAGCCGACGATCACCTTGCCATCGCCGTCGAGACCATTCGCCAGCACCTGTCGCCAGCCGTCATCGACCGGGATCGCGCCGCCGGGCACCTGCACCTGACCGTCGCGGTACTCGCCGGCGATCAGGTTCATCCCCGGACTGCCGATAAAGTTCGCCGTGAACAGGTTCGCCGGGTTGTGGTAGATCTCGGTCGGCGTATCCGCCTGCTGCACCTCGGCGTTCGACATGACGACGATGCGGTCGCTCATCGCCATCGCCTCGACCTGATCGTGCGTGACGTAGACGGTCGTCGCGTTCTGGCTGATGTGCAGCCGCTTGATCTCGGCGCGCATCCCCTCGCGGAACTCCGCGTCGAGCGCGCCCAGCGGCTCATCCATCAGGAACGCCGCCGGACGCCGCACCAGCGCGCGCGCCAGTGCCACACGCTGTTGGTCGCCACCGCTTAAGCTGCCGGGGCGCTTGTCGAGCATGTGCTCAATGCGCAGCATCTGCGCGACTTCCAGCACACGCCGCTTGATCTCGTCGCGCGACGCGCCCTCCGCTTGCAGCGGAAAAGCGATGTTCTCGCGCACGGTCAGATGCCCGTAGAGCGCGAAGAACTGAAACACAAAGGCGATGTTGCGCTGGCTCGGATGATTCCAGGTCACTTCCTGACCATCGAACAGGATTTGCCCGCTGGTGACCGCCTCCAAGCCGGAGATCATGCGCAGTGTCGTCGTCTTGCCACAGCCGCTCGGACCGAGCAGGGTGACGAATTCGCCGTCCTTGATCGTCAGGTCGAGCGGCTTGACGGCGTAGCTGCTGCCAAATTTCTTTTCGACCTGTCGCAGGTTGATAGTCGCCATAACGCCTTTAGCCTTTGCGGATCGCGCCGAAAGTCACACCGCGCAGCAGGTGACGGCGGAGCGCGAACGTGACGATCACGACCGGGATAAGAAATGCCATCGACCCCGCCGCAATCGTAGACCACTCGATGCCGCCCGTGCCCAGGATGAGCGGGATGCTCGGCGGCGCGGTGCGGGCATTGTCGGAGGTCAGCAGCAGCGCGAAGGCGTATTCGTTCCACGAAAAGATGAACGAAAAGACGGTCGTCGCCGCGATGCCCGTCACCGCCTGCGGCAGCACAATCTTGCGGAACGCCTGGAGGCGCGTGTAGCCATCGACCAGCGCCGCGTCCTCGTATTCGCGCGGGATCTCGTCGATGAAGCCCATCAGCAGCCAGACGGCGAACGACAGGTTGAAGCTGGTGTATAGCAGGATCATCCCCAGCGGCGTGTCGTACAGCCCAAGCTGGCGATACATCAGGAAGATCGGCACCGTGACGACGACGGCGGGCAGCATACGCTGGCTGAGGATGAAGAACAGCAGGTCATCCTTGCCCGGCACGCGGAAGCGGCTGAAGGCATATGCCGAAAGCACCGCGAAGATGACCGACAGGATCGTCGAACTGCCCGCGATGATGACGGAGTTGAGGAGCTGACGCCCGAACTGGCTCTCGCCGATGATCGTCTGCTGGCGCGGCAGCATGACCTGCTCCGCCCAACTGAGGTCGGTGCGCTGCTTCATCGCTTCCCACTCTTCGGCGGAAAGCTGTCGCCGCTGTGTGAACAGGCTGACGAAGCCCTCCAGCGTCGGCGTGAAGAAGACGGTCGGCGGCACCGAGACCGCATCGGGCAGCGGCTTGAACGCCGTCATCCCCATCCAGATGACCGGGATGAGCATGACGATGGCGATGAGGACCGCGATGATCCCGCGCACCCAGCTCGCGATCAGCGGGCGCATCCCAACCTGATCGACGCGCGTGGAGATGGTGACGGGTGTGCTGACGGGCGGCGTCTGTGCGACTTGTGCAGCCATGAGTTAACCCCTCGCCTTATTGAGCTGGCGGATGTACAGATTGCTGACGGCGATGATGATGACCAGGATGACATACGCCAGCGCGCTCGACATGCCCGTGTCGTACTGCCCCTGGAATGCCAGCTTGTAGAGGCGGATCGACACCGTCTCGGTCGCGTCGCCCGGTCCTCCGCCCGTCAGCCCCATCACCAGATCGAACTGTTTGAACGCCTCGATGGTGCGGAAGAGGACGGCGATCAGCAGCAGCGGCATGACCTGCGGCAGCGTGATGCGCCGGAACTGGAACCACGCGCTGGCGCGGTCAATCGCCGCCGCTTCGTAGAGATAATCCGGGATGGCGCTCAAGCCCGCCAGCGCCAGCAGCATGACGAACGGACTCCACATCCAGACATCGACGATCACAACCGCCCATAAGGCGAGGTCGGTTTGCCCCAGCCATTCGGGCGATGTGTTGATATTCGTAAAGCCAAGCAGGTAGTTGAAGATGCCCGCCGATGGATTAAAGATCAGCTTCCAGAACACGGCGACGACGATGGGCGAAAGCATCATCGGCACCAGGATGAGCGTCGTCAGAATACCGCTGCCCTTGAACTTCGTGCGCAGCAGCATCGCCAGACCGAAGCCGATGATCGTTTGCAGCGCCACCGACACCAGCGCGTAGCGCCCGGTGATGGCGAAGTTGTTCCAGAAGCGCGGGTCGGTCAGGATCGCCTGATAGTTGGCAAGCCCGACCCATTCCGGCGGCGCGTCCGAGATCACGGAGAAGCGGGTGAAGCTCAGAAACAAGCTGTATATGAGCGGAAAAATATTCATGCAGATGAGCAGGATGACGGTCGGCAGGATGAAGATCTGCACGATGCGCGTATCGCTCATCTGTCGTCTCGCGGCGGGTCGGCTCGCGGGAGCAGAGCGTGATAGAGTAGCCATGTGTCCTCGTCGAAACGAGGAAGAGCGGTGTGACCCGCTCTTCCTGGTAAGCAATAGTGTTACTGGACGTAACCGGCTTCGACCAGGATGGCATCCATCTCTTCAGCCATCTGATCCAGTGCGGTCTGCGCGTCACCCTCTCCGGCGACGACGTAGGTGGCGAGATTGCGCTGCGCAGGTTCGAGCAGGCGACCGAATTCGGGGATGTTGAAGAAGTCCTTGACGAAGGTCATCGTCTCGGCGAACGCTGCGTTGTAGGGCGCGATTTCGAGGAATTCCGCCGATTCGAGGACGGCGATATTGCAGGTGTACCCACCGAGTTCCGCCCAGCGACGCTGTATGTCTTCCTGCGCGAACCACTCGATGAAGGCGAACGACGCATCTTTGCGGTCATCGGCGATGTAGTTGTTGATGCTGATGCCCTGACCGCCGAGCGCTGCATAGCGTTCGCCGCCGGGACCCGCAGGCATCGAGAAGTAGCCCGTCGATTCCGCGTAGGGGTTCTGATCGCTGGCGAGCACCGGGAAGAAGGCGAAGTAGTTCATGATCATCGCCGCCTGCCCGTTCAGGTAGACATCGTTCATCTCCTGGAAGAAGGCGTCATTGGTGCCAGGAGGCGCGAAGCTGTAGAGTTCCTTGTACAGTTCGAGCGCGGCGACCGCTTCCGGCGAATTGACGACGCCGAGCGTGTTGAAGGTGCCATCCTGCCAGTCCGCGCCGTAGCTGAAGAAGATGTTCTGGAAACCCATCGTGATGGCGTCATAGTCGTCCTGCGTGTAGACGCCGATGCCGTACAAGCCATCATCCGGACGATAGAAGAACTCGGCGATGTCGCGGAGCTGTTCCCAGGTCTGCGGCACATCGAGCGCGTAGCCATAGGCAGCTTCAAACGCTTCCATGTTGGCGGGGTCTTCAAACAGATCCTTGCGGTACGCCCAGCCGTTGGCGTCGCCTTCGGTCGGGTAGGCATAGTAGCTGCCCGAACCTGCCGGATACTCGCCGTAGTAAGCGAGCGTCGCCGGGGTGACCGTTTCCGCGATACCGGTGCTGGTCATGAATTCGGTCATATCGACGTAGTGACCCTGTGTCACTGCCTGACCGACCCACTGACTGTCGCCGACGACCATATCGAAGGACGAGCCTTGCGCTGCCCATTCGGTGCCGACGCGGTTGTAGAAATCGCCCCAGGGCGTCTGAACGACGGTCACCTTGATGCCGGTCGCTTCTTCGTAGTCGTTGCCGACCTGCTGGAGGAAATCGGCAGGCGACCACTGCGCCCACCAGATGGTCAGTTCGCTGATGTCCTGCGCGCCGACCATGCCAAAGCTGAGGACGGCGACCAGTACCAGTGCTGCCGTCAGGAAGATACTTTTCTTAAACATATAGCCAACTGCTCCTTGCATTGTAGTTGTTGAAAATACGCGCATGTCTGAGTGTCGAAAGTTGTGTCTTTACTGGACGAGCGGCACCTCCCTTCGTTGATAAGTTCCTGCTACTGGCGTATCAAACGCCGGAACATGTTTTCACGAACACTGCCCAGGTGCTCCAACATCAGCTTTGCAGCAAGGGCACCATCGCGGGCGGCGATGGCATCGACGATCAGACGATGCTCACGAGTACCGTCGATCAGGAATTGATCGGCGACGTGGTCGTCGGAGCCTTTGCGATACATACGATAGCGCGCTTCGAGCACCATCTTCCCCAGCAGCGCGTTCGGACAGGCGTCAGAAAGGATTTTGTGCCATTCGCGGTCGGCAGCCGACCAGGTCTGCCGGTCACTGTTCGCGGCGGCGATCTCCATCTGAGTCGTCAGGTCGGTCAGCAGCGTGAGCTGATCGGCGGGCAGGTGCGTTGCCGCCAGCCGCATGACTTCCGGTTCAAGCATTTCGCGGACGCGCAGCGCGTCGAAAAGCTCTTGAGCAGAGGGCGTGGGCAGCGTCAGCGCGCGCCCGTTGACCATCTGGATCAAGCCATCTTTCGCCAGGTCTTGCAGGGCTTCGCGGACGGGTGTTCGGCTGATATTGAGGAATTGGGAGAGAGTCGTCTCCGGGAGCGCCGTGCCAGGCTCGAGATCGACATTGTGGAGGGCGTCGAACAGGCGGCTGTACGCGAGATCACTCAGGCGACGGCTGGCACTGTATTGGTCTACAGGTTGCGCGCTTAAGTACTGTTCCAAAGCCTCAATGCCTTTTACCATAAGCCTAACTCAAATAAGTGCAGCGCATAAATGTATACACTCTGTATACATCCCTGCGCACTATGTTTAACATGGGTATTAGGCTTTGTCAAGCAATTGGCGAGGGCGCAAACAGTGGGTATCATGGGGCAATAGGCAGAGGAAACTCAATGCAGACAAAATCACAACTGTTTCTGTCACTATCAGGTATGCTGCGATACCCGTCTATGCGCCCACTTGTGCGTCTGGGGTCGCGGTTGCATGTGTTCTTGTACCGTATCACGGGGGGACAAGCTCAGATAAAGAAATATCCCACCATGCTCCTGACGGTTCGAGGGCGCAAAAGTGGAAAACTCATTACAACGCCCCTGATCTATGTCACGGATGAAGATCGCTATGTGATTGCTGCCGCATATTCGGGAAGTGATCGAAATCCAGTCTGGTGGCTCAACTTACAGGCGAATCCGCTGGCTGAATTACAGGTGATGAATAAGCGAATGAAGGTTCGTGCAACCACAGCATTGCCGGATGAGCGTGCGAATCTGTGGCAAAAGCTCTGTGCCATGTATCCGTATTTTACGGACTATGAAGCGCGCACCAGCCGCGAAATCCCCATTATCGTGCTGACTCCCGTTACGGATGCAGCATAGATACGACTATAAGTGTCCGCGAGAAAGGGGTCGCGACAGAATTCAGGTTTCATCTCGATGAGTGTGAAACCTCGTGTGGCGAACCCCGTGACAACCCCTGCCTTACAGCAAATCCCCCGCCATCGGCGCGAACGCCACATCGGGGTAGCCAAACGCGCCGGGACCGACGAACTCCAGCGCGCGCGCCGTCTTCAACTCCTTTGGCGCGGGCATCGCCAGCACCGCCACGCGCAGCCCATACCGCAGGCTCTCTGTGCCAATCGGCTCGCCATCTTCAAGCTGCACCAGCGTGATGAGATCCGGGACGGTCGCCACGACCTCCCCATCCAGCCGCGCGATCAGGTTCTCGTTCTGGAAGGCGATATCCAGCTTCCTGCCATCGCCAAAGCCGACCAGGGTCATGCGCCCGCGCGCGAAGCCCTGTGTCGTCTTGCGCTCCAAATCCGTGATCTTGCCCCGGAACAGCACATGCCCATGCCCCAGCGCCGCCACCACTTCCGCCGGGTCATCACCCGATTTGCGCGCCGCCAGCACTGCCGCGCCCATCCGCTGCGCCAGCGAGAGCGTGCCGTGGATCAGATGCTGCTTCGCCTGTGCACCGCTGACGACTGGCATCGCCAGCGCCGCGCTGCCGCCCATCGAGATCGTCAGCACACGCGCGTACTGCTCGGCGCGGTACGTCGTATCGAGCGAGTGGAAGATCACGACGTTGCCGTGCGTATCGCCCAGCGCCATCGGGGCATGAGAGACGCCGCCGATGGAGAAGGTGTCCATCTGCAATTCTGGGAAGGCGCGCCCCATCGCATCCGCATCAACCACCGGAAGCCCGGTTTGCAGCGCCGCGATCAGCGGCATGATCGAGTTGCTGCCGCCGATTTCGCCGATCAGCAGCGCGGTCATCGGGTGCTTCAGGTAGTCTTCCAGCGCGCGCACGGTGTTGTACATTTCCATGCCCTGCGCCAGCTTCTCGTTGCTGACGGTCGGCGCGCCCATCGTGCTGACGGCGACGTTGACACTGTCGTCCGGCAGATGATCCGCGTCGATGATGCGCACGGTGGCGGGTTCGCCGCGCGCCATCCGCTGGCGCATCTCATGCTCAATCCAGGTGCGCCCCATATAGGTATTGCCACCGCCGCCCGTGCCCAGGATGCCCGCGCCGATGGCAATCGCCTCGATGTCTTCAATCGTGATGTATCGTTCCATGAAACCTTATCCGTAGACTCTCGTTAAACGCCCTCACCCCCATCCCCTCTCCCGAACGGTGAGTACACCTGGGAGAGGGGAGCCGGAACGCGCCTGAAAGTCCCCTCTCCCAGCGGTACTCCGCGTTCGGGAGAGGGGATTTAGGGGTGAGGGCTTTGGGCGCTACCCGTAGCGCTCCTCGACCGGGACATACGGGATGTCGTAGCCGAAGTACTTGGGACCGACCAGTTCCAGCCCGGCGGGCGTCCTCCACTGTGGCGCGCACGGCATGGCGATGATCGCGACCCGGAAGCCGTAACGCAGCCCTTCGGTCGTGATCGGCTCGCCTGTGTCGATGTCGAGCGTGGCGATCAGATCGGGCACGGTGACGACGGGCACGCCATCGATCAAGGCGACCAGATTTTCGTTCTGGAAGCTCATCTGCAAGCGCTTGCCCGCGAACTCGTCAATGCCATCGACGAAGGCATCGCCCTTGGCAAAGCCCGCCTCTGTCCGCCGCTGCACATCAGCGATCTTGCCCTTAAAGACGAGATAGCCGCCGACCGCTTCGCGCACCGTATTGACCGGGTCTTCCTCGGTCTGGCGCGCCGAGCGGATCGTCACGCCGATACGCTCCGCCTGCGAGATCGTCCCCGGCACCGACGCCGTCTTGAGCTGCCCGACGGTCGCCGCGTAGAGCGCGATCATCGCCATCGCCCCCATCTCGACCGTGATGCTGCGGGCGAAGCGCTCCGTCCAGCGGTTGTTGATCGTCTCCATCAGGACGGTGTTCCCGCGCTCGTCGCTCATCGCCATCGGCGTGGCGGCGATTCCTGCGATGGTGTGCGTCACCATCTGGATTTCCGGGAAGGCGCGCCCCATGCCGTCGCAATCGACCAGCGGCAGCCGCAGCCGCGCCGCCGTGTAGATCGGCACGACCGAGTTCAAGCCGCCTGCCTCGATGCTCATCGTCGCGCGGATCGGCTTGCCGAGATACTTGCCAATCGACTTGAAGGCATTGACGATGTCATCGCCGTTGGGCATCTTCTCGACCATCACGGTCGGCGCGCCCATCATGGCGGTCGGCACGATCAGGTCGTCGTCGTTCAGCTCATCCAGCGTGTAGAGTTCGACGGGACCATAATCGCGGATCGCCTGCTTCGCCATCAACATGCCGATGTACGGATCGCCGCCGCCGCCTGTGCCCAGCACCGCCGCGCCCAACGCGATGTCTTCGATGTTGCGTTCCTTCAGCAGTCTCATGATGCCGCCTCCATCAGGTCGCCGACGGCTTTGACCATGATGCGGGTCGCATTGCCGGGCAGGTACGCCAGCGGGACTTCTTCAACTTCGACGATCTCGACCGTGTCGCGATTCGCGCCCGCCGCCACCGCCTTATCAACCGCTTCGCGCTTGGCGGTCGCCAGCGCCTCATCACGGCTCATCTCCGCCAGCGAGAAGATGCGGTCGGTCTCGCCGCCGATCTGCGCAATCGCCGCGCCAATCGCGTTGGCGACGGCGAAGTGCGGCGGCATCAGCACCTCGGACGCGCCGACGATGGGACGCTTGAGCAGGATGCTGCCGCCGCCCACCGCGATCACGGGCATCGGCGCGGCGCTCGTCTTCATGCGGTCTACCGCGTTGTTGACCAGCTCCTCGATGCGATCCTGCGCCGCCGCCACGGTCGCCGCGTCCAGCCCCGCGACCTTGCTCGCGTCGCCCACCTGCGCGTAGCCCGCTGCGACCGCGATGTCGGTCGTCGTCAGCGTATCGCCGCCGAAGACCAGCGCTTTGCTGGTGATCTCGTAGCCCACGCTCTGCGGACCGACCTTGACCGGGGTTCCACGCACCAGCGAACCACCGCCCAAACCAATCGACAGCGTATCGGGCATACGGAAGTTGGTGCGCACGCCGCCAATCGAGACCGCCAGCGCCGCCACGCGCGGGAAACCGCGCTGCAAGACGCCGACATCGGTCGTCGTGCCACCCACGTCGATGACGATGGCATCCTTCAAGCCCGACAGGAACGCCGCGCCGCGCATACTGTTGGTCGGACCCGACGCGAACGTCAGCACCGGGTAATCGGCGGCGAAATCGGCGCTCATCAGCGTGCCATCGTTCTGCGAGATGTAAAACGGTGCGTCGATCTTCATCTCCGCCAGCGCCGACTTGAAGCCCTCGACGGTGCGCACTGCCAGGGTACGCAGGCAGGCGTTGAGGATGGCAGCGTTTTCGCGCTCCAGCAAGCCGATGCGCCCGATCTTGCTCGACAGCGTGATATTGGCGTCGGGGATGACCTCTTTGACGATGGCGGCGGTCTTTTCCTCGAAGGCGGTGTTAACGGGCGAGAAGACCGACGAAATCGCAATCGCCCTGATCCCGGACGCCAGGATTTCCTGCGCGATCCCGCGCACCTCGTCTTCGGAAAAGGGCGAAATCTCGCGCCCGTCGAACTCATGTCCGCCGTGCGCCAGGAACGAGCGTCCGCCAATCGCTTCGCGCAGATCGTCAGGAAAATCGACCATCGGCGGCAGGCAGACGGTCGCGGGCAGCCCCAGGCGGATGACGGCGGTCGGCTGGAGATGCTTACGCTCGACAATCGCGTTGGTGAAATGTGTCGTGCCGATCATGACGCCGTCGATGCTGCTGGTCTGCAAGCCGGACTGCGCGATGAGTTGTTTGAGCGCGGCGACAATGCCATCGCCGACGTTCGGCGTGGTCGGGGTTTTGGTGGCGCTGACGACGGTTGTTCCGTCCATCAGCACGGCGTCGGTGTTCGTACCGCCTACATCAATGCCAATACGCATAATTTGCCTTTCTCAGAGCCTTGAAGAAGAGAGCGCGGGATGTAAATGACAGGCGACCTGATGCCGCGGTTCGACCTCGACCAGCGGCGGCGCGACCGTATCGCACTGCGCCAGCTTCGCCGCATGACAGCGCGGCGCGAATGGACAGCCCTGCTTAGGCGCGCGCAGGTTGAGGTCGCCTTTGAGTAGGATTTGCTCGCGCCCGCCGTCCGGGTCTGGCTCCGGGATGGCGGAGATCAGCGCCTGGGTGTACGGGTGCTTCGGACGGGTGAAGATCGTCTCGACATCGGCGATTTCGACGACCTTACCCAGGTAAAGCAGCGCAACCTGATCGCACAGGTAGCGCACGACGCTCAGGTCGTGCGAGATGAACAGATAGGACAGCCCAAACTGGCGCTGGAGATCGTGCAGCAGGTTGAGCACCTGCGCCTGAACCGAGACATCGAGCGCCGAGGTCGGCTCGTCCAGGATCAGCAGCTTCGGCTTGACCGCCAGCGCGCGGGCGATGCCGACGCGCTGCTGCTGCCCGCCGCTGAACTCATGCGGAAAGCGGTAGTAATGCTCCGACTTCAGCCCGACGACATGCAGCAGTTCCATCACGCGGTCACGGCGCTGCCCGCCGCTCAGCTTTTCGTGCAGCCACAAGGGTTCGCCGATGATCTCGCCGACCGTCATACGCCCGTTGAGCGACGCGGCGGGCGATTGGTAGATCATCTGCATGTCGGAGCGGCGGCGCTGGAGGTCGCGCCCGGAAATGTGCGTGATGTCCTGCCCGTCGAACAGGATTTGCCCGGCGGTTGGCTCGACCAAGCGCAGCGCGCATTTGCCAATCGTCGTCTTGCCCGACCCGGACTCGCCGACCAGCCCCAGCGTCTTGCCGCGCGGCACGCTGAAGCTGACCTCGTCCACTGCCTTGAAGATGGCTTTGCGCTGCCCAAAGACGCCCCCCCGCCGGGCGAAGTGCTTGGAGAGCGCGCGGACTTCCAACAATGGCGACTCGCTGCTCATTGCCCCTCCGCGTACAGGTGACAGTAGGCGGTGTGCTCTGCGCCCACGCGATAGCCAGGCGGCACGACCGCTTTGCAGACGTCCATGACGTGCGGGCAGCGCGGGTGAAAGCGACAGCCCTCCGGCGGCTGCGTCAGGTTCGGGATTGTACCGGGGATGCCTTCGAGTTCGCCGCGCCGAACATTTGCCGTCGGCACCGCCTTGAGCAAGCCCTGGGTGTAGGGATGCCTGGGATTTCGGAACAGCTCGCGCACCGGCGCGGTTTCAATGACGCGACCGGCGTACATGACGGCGACCGTCTGGCAGGTCTGCGCGACGACGCCGAGGTTGTGCGTGATGATCAGCACCGACAAGCCCAGCTTCTTGACCAGCCCGTCGATCAGCCGCAGGATTTGCGCCTGGATCGTCACGTCGAGCGCGGTCGTCGGCTCGTCGGCGATCAACAGGTCGGGTTCGCCCGCCAGCGCCATCGCGATCAACACACGCTGGCGCATCCCGCCGGAGAACTGATGCGGATACTCCTCGATGCGCCTGTCGCCATCCGGGATGCCGACCAGCGCCATCAATTCGACCGCGCGCTGAAAGGCGTCATGACGAATTTGCTTCGCCGACGGCAGCCAGCCGCGCCAGCGACCGGGCACGGACTGCTGATCCATGCGTTGGTAGAGCACCGCATCGACCAACTGCTCGCGGATGTTGTAGACCGGGTTGAGGTTGGTCGTCGGGTCCTGAAAGATCATCCCCAGCCGCCGCGCGCGGAAACGCTGAAGCTCTGAGGGCGACTTCGCCAGCACGTCCTCGCCGTCGAAGAGCACGCGCCCCTCGGTGATCACGCCGGGCGGCATCGGGATCAAGCCAGGGATTGCCAGCGCGGTCATCGACTTGCCGCAGCCCGTCTCGCCGACCAAGCCGACGACATCGCCGCGCTGCATTTGCAGGTCAACGCCTGCCAGCACTTTCGAGGTGCCGTCGAAGGTGCGGAATTCGAGGTGAAGGTTCTGTATATCCAGCAGCATAACGCCTCACCGCCGCGCGCGCGGATCGAGCAGATCGCGCAAGCCGTCGCCGAGCAGGTTCCAGCTAAAGACCATGAGGAAGATCGCCATGCCGGGGAAGGTCGCCATCCACCAGCGATCCGGGAAGTAATCGCGCCCGTCGTTGATCATCGCGCCCCATTCCGGCGTCGGCGGCTGCGCACCCAAGCCGATGAAACCGAGCGCCGCCGCCGTCAGCACCGCGAAGCCAAAATCGGTGCTCATCTTGACGATGATGGGCGAGGCGATGTTGGGCAGGATGTGGCGGAACAACACGCGCAGATGCCCCGCGCCGATACCGCGCGCCGCCTCGACGAACGGCTCTTCGCGCAGTGACAGGACGAGGCTGCGCGTCAGGCGTGCGAAGCCGGGCCACCAGACGAGCGCGATGCCGATCATGACATTGGTGATGCCCTTGCCGAGCGCGGCGGTCACAGCAATCGCCAGGATCAGCGCGGGCACCGTCAGAAAGATGTCGGTGATGCGCATCAGCAGGTCGTCGATCCAGCCGCCGAAGTAGCCCGCGACCCCGCCTAACGTGACGCCAATCGAGGTCGCCAGCACGATGATGACGACGCCGACTTGCAGCGCCAGCCCGGTGCCCATCAGCGTCCGGCTGAAGATGTCGCGCCCGACGTTATCGGTGCCGAAGTAGAACTCCCCGTCCGGCGGCTTCAGGCGGTCAAGCGCACGCACGTTGCCCTCGGCATCTTCCGGATACGGAACGATGGCGGGCGCGATGAAGGCGATGATGATGACAAGGACAAGCATCACCAGCCCGACCATCGACAGGGGGTTGCGCCGGAAGCGATAAACACCTCGCCGCAGGTTTTCCAGGCGCGGCGATGGCGTAGCAGTAGTCAGGGTCTGGCTCATCTCAGCCATAACGTAGAATCTCACCCATATCGGATGCGTGGATCGATAATGCCGTAGGCGACGTCGGTGGCGATGTTGATCAGGCTGAAGACGATGCCATACAGGATAGTGATGCCCATGATCGGCTCAAAGTCGAGCCGCAGCGACGACTCGACCGCGTACAAGCCCAAGCCGGGAAAATCGAAGATCGTCTCGACCAGCACCGCGCCCGCCATCAGCCAGCCAAATTCCAGCGCGACAATCGTCAGAATAGCGATCAGCGTGCCGCGCAGGACATACTTGGTCAGGATGACACGATACGGGATGCCGAGCGCCCGCTCCATCCGTACTGAGTCGCGGTCGAGCGCTTCCAGCACCGCAGCGCGGGTGATACGCGTCACGCTCGCCAGCGAGCCGAACGACAGCACAAGCGCTGGCGTCGCCAGATGCGAGAGGGCGATGCCGAAAGCGTTGAAATCGAGCTTAAGCAGTGCATCCACCGTGATCATGCCTGTCACGGCAGGCGGTGGAGCGAGCAGCACGTCGAAACGCTTGCTGATCGGAAACCAGTCGAGTGTGACGCCCAGGATCGACTGGAAGATCATCGCCAGCCAGAATGCCGGGAACGAGACGAAAAAGAGCGCGATGATGCGCACGACCTGGTCGGGCAGCTTATCGCGGTAGACGGCGGACAGGAATCCCGCCGGGACGCCCACCACCGTCGCGATGAGTACGGCGGCAATCGTCAGTTCGAGCGTCGCCGGAAAGAAGACGCGCAGATCGTCCAGCACCAGCCGCCGCGAATAGAGCGACTGCCCCCAATCGCCCTGGAACAGACCGCCGATGTAGTTGAGGTACTGCACAGGCAGCGGTTGATCCAAGCCGAATTGACGCGCAAGCGCCTCGCGGATTTCCTGCGTCGCCTGCGGACCCGCCGCCAAGCCGACCGGGTCGCCCGGCAGGATGCGCGAGACGGTGAATGTCAGCAGGCTTAAGCCCAGGAGCAGCGGAATGACCAGCACCAGTCGTCGGAGGAGATAGACACGTAAGATCATAAGGGCGACAGTAAGGCGTATCTGATGTCATGCGATGTAATCGTAGGGCAGGATATATCGATATCCTGCCCAGACTTTGCTGAACCTCACCCCTGCTGCACGGACGAGGCACGCCTCGTCCCGACGTCCCCGCTCCAGATTGGAGACGGGGTCGGGTCAGGGGGTGAGGTTGTCCAAGTGTTACGCCGGGCAGCTTTCCATATAGATGTCGCGGAAGAGCAGCGACAGACTCTCCAACGGACGATATACAAAGCCCTTGACGCAGTCGTTGAACGCCATCAGCGAGCTTTCCGCATACATCCACACCGACGGCTGATCGGCAGCGATCAGGGTCTGCGCCTGATTGTAGAGTTCAGTACGCGCGGCGGCGTCACCTTCGACACGCGCGGCATCCAGCAGGCTGTCCACTTCGGGATTGCTGTAGAAGCTGCACGACGTAAAGCTGCCCCACTGTCCACTGTGATACTGGTTGTACAGGTGGGCGTCCATGTCGAGGTAAGCGGGCTGCGTGTAGATGTTGATCATGTCGGGACCGGACTCCGGCGTGGCGCACGAGGCGACCATGTCGGGCCACAGCATCGGGATCATGTTCAACGTGATGTTGAGTTCCGCCAGCCCTTCCAGCAAGACCAGACCGGGGATTTCTTCGCGCGTGAATTCCGCGACATACACGTAATCGATCGTGATGCCGCCTTCGGGCCACGGGGACTGCGCCAGGTATTCGCGGGCGAGGTCGAGGTCGAAGGTTGGCACGTCAAGACCCTCCACAGCGCCGGGGAAATTGAGCGGCGTCGGACCGGGCATGACTTCGACCGGGATGTCGAGGACTTCCGGCAGCGCGTCGTAGTTCATCGCGTGGGCAATCGCGCGGCGGACGTTGATGTCGCTGGTGTATTCGCCCTGCGTGTTGAACTTGAGCGTGTTGACGAAGTAGCCGAAGTTCTGCGCGACGCTCAGACCGGCGTCTTCTTCGATGCGGGCGATGTCTTCGCCCGACGGCGTATCGGCGACATGCGTCTCGCGCGCCAGCAGCGAATTGAGCTGCGTCTGGGCGTCGCGCTGGATCAGCCACAGGTAGCCATCGAGACGACCTTCTTCGCGCCAGCCACCCCAGTAATCTGCGACGGCGACGAATTCATACAGGTTGCCGATTTCCCAGCGCCCCTGGATGAACGGACCGGAGCCGGCGCTGGTGGTGCGCAGGTAGGTCTGTCCGAAGTCATCGCCGCGATTCGCTTCGACGATGGCAGGGTTGACGATGTACAACTGCGAGAGCGTGCCGAGGAAGGGCGCGAACGGCTGCGTGAGCGTGAACTGGACGGTGAATTCATCCACCACGACGGCTGCGTCGGGACCGGCGATGCCCGCCCAACGGTAGGTCGGCGGACCTTCGAGCGTCATCATGCGGTTGAAGCTGTAGACGACCGCTTCGGCGTTGACCGGGCTGCCATCGTGGAAGCGAGCGTTCTGCTTGAGGTTAAATGTGAAGACCGTCGCGTCGTCGCTGACTTCCCAGGTATCGACCAGGTTCGGCTCCAGGTTCTCGCCGCGCACAATGAAGAGTGCGTCGTACAGGCTGAGAAGTGCCGCGTTGATGGAGTAGTTCTCGCCCGTCGCCGGGTCGATGTTGTCGATGTCCTGATTACCACCATAGAGCAGGATGTTTTCGCTATCCTGCGCCCACGCCATGCGAATCGAACCCGGCATGATGCTGAACACCAGTGCCGAAACTGCAAGAAGTAGCAACGTCAAACGAAACAGCCTTCGCATCGGAATACTTCCTTTCATAAAGCCCTCTTGGGTGCGCCGAACATTAACACAGCTTACAATCGGATGCAAAAACAAAACTCCGAACATTCGGAGTTTCGGTGGGATATGGACAGGGCGAGTTCGATCCTCCGCTGGAGCGAATGCCAGCGGCGGCGACGAGACTCGCCCCTTCCCTGGTTCTAAGCCATCACTGCGTCATATTGTCTTGTCGTGCAAGCCGCCAGCAGCGGTTGGATTGTGTCCGCCGTGTCCAGATCCTTGCAATGCGCCAGGATAGCGTCTGCCCACTCCTCTTTGAACAACGCGCGCGTCAGGACGTTGAACTTCTCGACCAGTTCGTCCTCGGTCATGCGGAATTCCGGCTCGCCCTTCATGTTCGGCAAATAGACCGTGTGTACCGCACCGCCGCGCAGCGTCACTTCAAGCTGGCAGCCGTTGAGGCTTGGATAGCCTGCATCGATCTGTGGATCGATGGCGACCTCCGTGATATGGCGCAGACGCCGAATTTCCGGATCATCCCAATGCGCGAAATCTTCCGGATATGCCTGCCCATACGTCAGCGCGATGGCGGTCGAAACACGGATGCTCAAGCCCGCCACATCGCGCGACTTGGGATCGGGATTGACGCGGAAGATCGGGCGGGTGGCGTCGGCGTACGTGGCGATGCGTATGTGCTCGATCTCGGAAGCATCGAAGGCGTTCTGCTGGCGCATTTGTCGCGCAGCATCCACCGCCTGATGCGTGTGACGGCAGCCGCCATGTGGTTTGAAGGCGGTCGATGTGATGAGGAAGTTCTCGCCCAGGTCGTCAAAGGCGCTGGCGTCATACTCGCCGCTGCCAAAAGCACGGAAGAAACCGTACTCGCCGTCGAGCGCTCCCTGGGGACCCCAGAAGCCGGACTTTGCCAGCTTGACGGCAAAGACGCCATTCCGAGCGCCCAGCCCGGCGATCACATCCTTGGTGTCGCATTTGCCGCCTTCATAGACATACTGCTCGGTGCCGGACGCCATATCCGCCGCCAGAGCGAGCGCCTGCGCCATGACTTCGACATCGCGCCCGGCGCAGCGGCTGGCTGCAATCGCCGCCGCCAGCGTGCCAACCGTCCCCTTCAGATCCAGCCCGCGTGCGCGCTGCGCAGCGCGTACCTGCTTGCCAATGCGAATCGCCGCATCATACGCGGCGACGATTGCCACGATGATTTCGCGCCCAGACGTCTGATAGACTTCGCTCGCCGCGAGAACCGCCGGGATCACCTGAGACGCAATATGCCCGGCAAAGCGATGCGAATCATCCATCCCCAGGATCTTCATCATCACACCATTGGCGAACGCCGCGCCTTCCATCGAAGCGCGTTCGCCCGACCCCAGCAGTGTCGCCTGACTGCCAGGCATGTTCAGCATCCCAAAGCGGGCAGCTTTCTGACCAAGTTCACGCTGGTAACCGCCTAAGCCTGTCCCAATCGTGTCGAAAATCAGCCATTTTGCGAGCTGCACTGCCTCTGCCGGAATGTCGTCGTATTCGAGCTTAACCGCATATTCTGCAATTCGTCTAACAAGGGTCATAAGTCATCCTCCTCCAACAATCGACACAGCACATCGATCACATATTCGACCTCAACATGGGTGAATTCGGGCGATACTGGCAGACAGACAAGTTCGTCTGCCAGCCTGTCGGTGACACGAAGCGCCTGAGAACCAGGCAGCCCGCTGGGATAGACCGGATGACGATAGGTCGCCGGCGCGTAATGCAGCACAACCTCGATGCCCGCGTCGCGAAGCGCCTGGTAGACTGCCTGACGACGCGGCACTTGGATGGTGTAGGCGCGGAATGTCGGTTCTGATTCCGCGCGAAAGCCGGGCAGAACCGCCGAGGTGTTGGCGAGACCGCCTTCGTATTGCTGGACGAGGGTACGCCGCTTGTGCGTCCACGCCTCCAGATGGGGCAGCTTGACGCTCAGGAGCGCCGCCTGGAGCGGATCGAGAGGCGTATTGTAGCCTTCTGCGATGTAGTGCTGATGCCCCGACTGCGGCGCTCCAGGCGCATGCCCATAGTAGGTGAGCAGGCGTAACTGCTCATGGATGTCTGCATCCTGCGTCACGAGCGCCGCGCCATTGCCTACGCTCCCCAACGGCTTGAGCGGCGCGAAGCTGTAGACCGTCACATCGGCAAACGCGCCGAGCGGCTTGCCAAAGTCGCGCGCGCCAGCCGCCAGTGCGGCATCTTCGACAATGCGCAAGCCATGGCGGTCGGCAATCGTGCGGAGGTGTGCGACGTTCGCCGGATGCCCATGCAGATCGACAGGCAGGATGGCGCGGGTGCGGGGTGTGATGAGCGGCTCGATCAGATCAGGATCGAGGGTGTAATCCGAAGCCCGGACATCACACAAAATCGGGATTGCGCCACAGTGGCGAATGGCGGCGGTGGTCGAAATATCGGAATTGGCGACTGTGATGACCTCATCCCCACTCCCGATTCCGCAGGCGCGGAGCGCAATGAACAAGCCGATAGTGCCGGAGTGAACCGCGACGCAGTGCCGCTGCTGCATCGTCTCCGCGAAGGCAGCTTCAAAAGCCTCGCGGACTTCATAGCCGGTCTTCATCGTGCCAAAGAGGACGCGATCGATTGCGGCGTGGATCTCCTCACGCAGGGCAAAATGGGTGTCGTTGACACGCCAGCGCGCGACTCGAAAGGGATCGTGTGGAAGATTCATGGCACTGTCAGTTCCGCCCGCGCACGTTCGGGTCGAGCACGTCGCGCAGCCAATCGCCCAGGAACGTCACACCCAACACGGTGATGGTAATGGCGATGCCTGGGAAGGTCGTCATCCACCACGCGCTGTTGATGACCTGCCGCCCGTCCGCCAGCATCAGCCCCCAGGTCACGGTTGGCGGCTTCACGCCCAGACCGAGGAAGCTCAACGATGACTCCGCCAGAATCGCGACCCCGACCTGAGATGCCGCCAGGATGATGGCGCTGGAGATGACGTTGGGCAGGATGTGCTGGAAGATAATGTGAAAGCGGCTTTGCCCGATGGCGTAGGCGGCGACGATGTACTCCATCTCGCGCGCTTTGAGGACTTCACCTCGGATCACACGGGCATACGTCACCCACCCCGTCAAACCGAGGATCAGGATCAGCGTGCCCAAGCCCGCACTCAGGACACCGGAAATCGCCACGACCAGGACGATGAACGGGATACTGAGCAAGCCATCGGCGATGCGCATCAGCACGTTATCGATCCACCCACCAAAGAAGCCGGACACCAGCCCGACCAGCACACCAATCGTCCCCGCGATGATCACCGAGACGACGCCGACCAGCACCGAGACACTGCTGCCCACGATGATGCGGCTGAATACATCACGCCCAAGTTGATCCGTCCCCAGCGTGAACACACCCGTCTCACTGACGAAGCCGGGCGGCATGTAGCGAGCGCGCAGGTTGTTTGCCTGGGCGTCGTGGGGCGCGACCCATGCGCCAAACAGGGCGAGAAACACGACCAGGATCACGATGATGAAACCGAGGGTGCCGACAGGGCTGCGCCGGAGCAGTGCAAAGAAGGCAAGCAACCTCGGCTGTCGCGGCTTCACAGCGGCGAGGCGGGCGACCTGGCTGGGAGCCATGGTGTCGTGGGCATTCGCAGTCACGATATTGGCTCGCTATCGATAATGGATACGCGGGTCGAGATAGACATACAGCAGGTCAATCACGAAATTGATGAGCAGGAACGAGAGCGAAAACCACAAAAGCCCCGCCTGAACGACAGTGATGTCGCGCACGTTGATCGATTCGATCATCAGGCGACCGAGACCTGGCCATGAGAAAACGCTTTCGACGATGACGGAGCCACCCAGCAGCCAGCCCAACTGTAAGCCAAAGACGGTCACAATCGGGATCAGCGCGTTGCGCAGCGCGTGCTGATAAAGGACGACACGCTGAGAAACGCCTTTGCTATAGGCGGTTCGGATGTAGTCCTGGTTGAGCACTTCCAGGATGGCGGATCGTGTCATGCGCGAAAGCCTGGCGGCGGTGCCGACGGCGAGCGTGACCGCAGGCATGATGATGGCGGCGGGTTCAAGCGCGCCGAACGCGGGCAGGATCCGCAGGTTGACCGAGAAGATAATGATCAGCATCAACCCCAGCCAGAAGTTCGGCATGGCATTGCCCAGCGAAGCGAACGCCGAACTCACAAGGTCGAGCAGGCTGTTGCGCCGCACCGCCGAGACAATGCCGAGCGGCAGCGCGATCACCACGCCGAGCAGCGCGGCAGCGGAAGCAAGCAGCCAGGTGTTGCCGAGACGCTCCAGGACAAGCTCCATCGCCGGGCGGCGCGCCTGGATCGACTGCCCAAAGTCGCCCGTCACCGCGCGCGTGATGAAGAGCACATACTGTTCGACGAGCGGGCGGTCAAAGCCCCAGGCTGCGCGGAGATTGGCGATCTGCTCTTCGCTGAAGGTCGGCGGTGCCATGACCGAGATCGGGTCACCGCGCAGCCGTACCATGAAGAAAACGACCAGCGACACGAAGAACAGCGTGATCACCATATGAAACAAGCGTCTTACGATTAATCCTCGCATCGCGGTTCGTCCTATCAAAACGACATTTCATGTAGGGACGCAACATATTGCGCCCCTACGATGTGTGCCGTCGTACAAAAGGTGTTACCCTGCAGGGCGCAGGTCGCGGAAGGTGAACCAGCCATCTTTACGCGGCGTCCACTCGAATTCCGCCGAGTTGAAGCCGATCACGCTGTCGATCTCATAAAGCGTGATCGTCTGGGCGTAGTCAAGGTAGGTCGCCCACCACTGTTCCCACAGCTCCAGGCGAGCGGTCGGGTCAACGGTCTGAGCAATTTCACCACCCAGCGCATCCCACTCCTCGACGCAGACATTGTAGTTCGACTGCACCCAGGCGCAGCGATAGAACGAAGGCACCAGCGACGGCGAGCAGCCGAGCGTGGTCATCATGATATCGCGGTTGTTGCCGCCCGACACAATCTGTTCCGAGTAGGCGGAAGTGTCGAGGGTATTGAGTTCAACCGTGAAGCCGACTTCCGCCAGCATCACCGAGAGGACTTCTGCCACTTCGCGCTCGTTGCCGAACTGGAAGTTGGGCGCATCCAGGTAGACGGTCGGACCCGTGCCATCGGCATAGCCCGCTTCAGCCAGCAGTTGGCGTGCCAGATCGGGGTTGTACCACGAGCTGATGAACTCCGGATCGGCGAGATCGCTAACCGAGCCTTCAGGGTAGTAATCGCAGACACGGGCAAGGCGTGCGTGCGCCGAACCCTGAATTTCTGCCAGCAGATCGCGGTCAATCGCGTGGCTGATGGCGAGACGCACGTTGTTATCGAGCGTGGCGGGCACGAAATCGGGGTAGGTTGCGGCAACCGAACCTGTCTCGGTCTCGACGCGCAGATAGAGTGAGGTCATGCGGTTGGACGTTTCCGTCAGGAGCGACAGCCCCTCCGTGCCGCTGACCAGGTCGCGGTCCGGCGCGGGCACAGCCGCGATCATATCGACCTGCCCGGCGAGCAGCGCAGCCACCTGGGCGGATTGTTCCGGAATGACCTGGTAGATCACACGGTCAACTGCCGGAGGACCTGCCCAATAGCCATCCCACGCCTCGAAGACGTAGCGATCGCTTTCGGTGAATTCCACCAGACGATAGGGACCGGAACCAATGGGCGTGCGCGCGAATTCTTCTTCACCGACCTCAGTCAGGTAGTCAGGCGGCAGAATCTGGCAGCCATTGAACGACACGTCGTATTCAAAGTACGGATACGGGGTCTTGGTGGTGATCTCGACGGTGAGCGGGTCAATAACCGTCACTTCGTCAATGAACTGCCACTGGGGGTAGACCAGGAAGTCTTCGCGTGTGCGGACGCGGTCGATGTTCCACTTGACGGCATCGGCATCGAGCACTTCGCCATTCTGGAAGGTGAGACCTTCGCGCAGGTAGAAGCGCCAGGTCACATCGTCCACGTTTTCCCAGCGTTCGGCAGCCTGCCCGACATAGCCATTGCCATCCGCAGCGCGCCAGATGAGGCAGTCATAAAGACCGTTGGTCAGCCAGTGGGTCGAGCCAAACCAGGTAACGGGCGCATCCATCGTGCGGATGGGACCCGAATGGGCGAAGACAAATTCAGTCACTTCGTCCTGCGCGACCAGCGGCTGCACCATCAGCACAAACGAGATCAGCAGCAGGAACATCACAATAGCGGAACGGGATCGAGGGGTTACGTTCATCTCTCTAGCTCCAGGCAGATAGGTAAGGTCTGGCAATAATCCGCGTATCCGTTATGCATCTTCAGATAGACATCACCTCCTCCAATAAGCTTTGTGAGCGGTCTTGTTGCTTCGGCGGAGTATCACTCGCCAAACCACGATGTTCACAGCCGGGTCATTCTCCAACTGAGCACACTGGCTCACGCCTTTACGACTCCAATCGCATGTAGTAACGACTGGCATTATGCGGCGACAGCCGAACGGCTCCCTCCGGCGTCACCAGGAAATTATCTGAAATCAGAAATCCCCGATGGTTCTCCAGAATTGTCCCCGGATGGAAGGACAGAACCATGTTAGATTTCAACACAAAATCCGGTGAACTTGCTGTACTGGGACCATCGCTGCCATCCAGACCTGTGCTGTGGCAGTCGGGCGTATGCTTGCCTACCACGGGGAAGCCCAGGTCGCGCAGCGTCTTGTCGTTTGCTTCGGAGATCATGCGGAAGGTGTTGCCCGCCTTCGCCGCCGCCGCCGAGTTTTCGACCGCCAGCAGATACCCGTCATACATCGCCTGCACGTCGGGAGGCAGCGGCTTGAACGAGAAGACCGTCGTCATCTCCAGCCAGTAGCCCCACGGCGATTCGTAGACGATCTCGAAGTTCATGATGTCGTCTTCGCCCATGCGTAGGTCTTTTGGCGTCGGCACGGTGTAGGGCGAAAGATCGAGCGAGACCTTGCTGCGCCCCCAGAAGCCGCCGAACGACTTGATGTAGCCTTCGACGGCGGAGCAGACGTCCCAGTAGCGCGCGCCGACAGCGGCGTTATCGCGATAGACATCCATCGCCGCGTCCAGGATCGCGCCGTTCTGCTGGATCGCCTCCAGCTCGAACGGCGTCTTGATCTGGCGGATGGCGTCATAGGCGGCAGAGACCTCCACCAGTTCGTAGCCATCCAGCGCCTTGACGAACTTGGCATGTTCGCCGACTGGCATCAGCTTGTTCATGTTGACCATGCCGATGCGTTTGTTCGCCCCGGCGTACTCTTTGGCGAGTTTGGTTGTGCGCCCCACGATGTCGTCCGGCGATTCGACCCGTTCGGGCAGCGTCGTCGTCTCGTTGCGGCTCCAGATGCCCTGGTACGAACTCCAGACCTGAAGCCAGGGATGCGGGTCGTTGACGCCCAGGATGGCATACGCCGCGCCGCCCCACAGGTGCGCGTGCGTGATGTAACGGATGGCACCGATGCCGCCGGGCTGCGCCTGCCCGACGATGATGAGCGCGTCCACGCCCTTCTCACGCATCATCGACTGGATGCGTTCGATGCGCCGCGCGACATCGCGCTTGAGTGAGTCATGTGTCAACATAGAGAACCATTGTTCCTTTCAGCGAAAAATACTTGTCATGCCGTCACCGTGGTCTGCAAATCCCCCAGGATCGCCAGCAGGTGATCTTCGGGCACAACGGGCCACGATGCCCCCGCAAAGACCATCACGCCCGCACGCGGTGCTGTAATGCGTTCGACGACTTCCCCCGTGAACGGATGGCGCACATAGCCGATTTCCTCGCCCGCGCCAACCTGCGCACCGCGCTTGCTCGTATTCATGAACGTCAGCCCGCGCTCGCCGTTGGGCATGATGAAGGTATGCGCCTCAATCACCTGCACCGACGCACTTTCGTGGACGACCGCCCCGCCGATCATCTTGAGATGGCGCATGGCGTTCAGCACCGCGTTCTCGATGCGCCCCAGGTCTTCTTCGCGGAAATCACGCAGACCGGGACCGCCGCCGATGTACGCGGCGACGACGGCTTTGCCATCCTGCGCCGCTTCGTAAGCCATCGAGCGGTCTTCCGGCTGCCCCAGCACGACCTGCGGCAAACCGAGCGCCAGCGCCAGCGCGCGCGAGCCTTCGACATTCCCCGCCTTGTAGACCCCAGCGTAACGGTGATAGCTCCACTGCGACCCGGTGCGGATGTCGAGCAGCGCATCGGCGTGCGCGATGACCGCGCCATAATAGGCGTGGATGAGCTGTTCGCTCACCGTGCCTGTCGCGCTGCCGCGTCCGACAGCATTCAGGTGCTTGTCGTCCCAGACGCTCCTGACCTGCTCGAACTCAAAGCCGGAAGTGTTCATTAGCGGGACGATCACCAGCGTTCCCGCCATCGTCTGCGGATCGAGCGCCTTGGCGATCTTCGGCAGGATGAGCGATGGTTCAATTTCCAACCCGCTTGTGCCTGCCTGAACGACCAGCAGCGGACCCGGCTGCGCGCCGACGATCAGATGCAGCGGGATATGGACATCAAATCGCCCGTGCGTCTCGCCGGATTTGAACGCGCCGTAGGTTTTGCTGCCGGGCTGCGCCTCAATATTGCCAATCTTCATCTTGCGCCTCCTCAGTAAACGTAGAGATCCATCGTGCGGCGGTCTTCAACCCGGTCAATCGTGCCCAGAATACCAATCGAGGTCGCGCCGACGGTGGGCCACTCCTGCCCGCTGGGGATGACGATGCCATTCTTCGGCGTCTTCATGTCCGCCAGCACCTCGCCTGTGTACGGGTCGAGCAGTTGACCGTAGACATCGCCGACGGCGAGTTCATCGCGGAACGCCTTGAGGCGCACGAACAGCCCATCGACATCCGGCTTCCAGATGACGACACCCGCGTTGTAGACCGTGCACAGGTCGCCATCGGTCTCGAAATCCCCGTCGATCATGCGCATCGACTTCATGATGTTCCAGATGCCGCGCTCGGCATCACGCACGTTGTCCGCGCCGTTCTTGTACCAGCCCGTGCCGCCGCCAAATTCCAGCGTGATTTGTGCCACGCCCGCGCCGTCGATTGCTTCTTTCGCAGCGTTGTTGCCGAACGTCCCCGGCGGGAAGAACGCCGCCTGATCCAAGCCGAAGGCGACGATCAGCTTGCGACGCATCTTTTCCAGCTCGGTCAGGTTGTTCGGGTCATCTTCCGCGCCAAACAGGACGTAGCGCTCGTATGCAGTCCGCGCGCCCGCATGGAAATCGACCATCACGTTCGACTGGCGGATGACCTCTTCAAAGTAGAGATGTGCGACCTGGTCGGATACGCTGCCGTTCTTCTTGCCGGGGAAAAGGCGGCTGATGTCCTTGCCATCGACACGTGACCCACGTTCGCCCAGCTCAAAGCCGACGCGGTTGACGACGGGCACCGCGATGACATTGCCGCGTATCGCGTTCGGGTCGAGCTTCTGGATCAAGTTGAGAATGGCGATGGAGCCGATGATCTCGCCGCCATGAATCGCGCCCTGCACCAGCAGCGTCGGTCCCGGCTGCGCGCCCGCAAAAAGATGAAGCGGCACATCCGGGCTGAGACCGGAACGCGATGCCGCTGTCTTCAAGTAGCCAAAGACATGCTCGCCGGGGTTTGCCTGTAAATGACCGACCTTCATGATGACCCTCCTGAATCGATGGAATGAGTGCCGAGGTACTTCTGAAACCAGCCGAGGATACGCCGCTGGTGTTCGATGCGATTACCAGGGCGTCCTCCGCGCGTCAGCCCGTGATTTTCGCCCTCAAAGATGACCATCTCGACCGTCTTGCGCATCCAGCGCAGCACCGCGAACAACTGCTCCGCCTGGTCGAGCGCGCAGCGGTAATCCTGGTCGGCGTGCAGGATGAGCAGCGGCGTGTTGATGCTGGCGGCGTAAGCGATGGGCGACTGTCGCCAGCTCGCGTCGAGGTCCTTCCAGGCGTTGGTGCCCGTCTCCCCCTCGGTGCCTTCGGGTCCGATGTCGGACGTGCCGAAGAAGCTGATCTGATTGGTGATCGAGCGCTGTGTCACCGCCGCCGCGAAACGGTCGGTGTGCCCGACGATCCAGTTGGTCATGAAGCCGCCGCAGCTCCCGCCCGTCACGCCCAGGCGCGCAGCATCGACGTAGGGGCGCGCGACCAGCTCATCCACGCCGAGCATGATCTCTTGATAATCCGCGCCGCCCTGGTCGCCCTCGCTGGCATGTGTCCACGCCTGCCCGTAGCCCGCCGTCGTGCCGCGCTGGTTGAAGTAGGCGACGACATAGCCTGCGTTGGCGTAGACCTGCACCTCGTGGTTGAAGTCCCACGAAAACATCGAGCAGTGGACGTAGACAATGGTCGGATAGCGGCGCGCGGGATCAAAATCAACCGGCTTGACGAGCCACGCATGCACCTTCGCGCCCTCAAGTCCGTCGTACCAGTATTCTTCGGGCGGCGACAGGCGATGATCGCGCAGCCAGGGATTGAAATCCGAAAGCAGGTTGCTCGCGCCCTCTTGCCAGAGGAATAACTCGCCGGGATTGCTGGGGTTCGCCTGCCCGTAGGCGACCACCCCGCCGACAGTTGGGCTGTACTCGAAGGTCACGCTCGCGCCGCCGACGATGCGTTCGTAATTGCCGGAGGTATCGATGCGGAAAAGGTTGGTCGCGCCCTTCTCGGTCATCAGGAAGTAGATATACGGATCGCCCGCCGCCCATTTGAGCGTGATGTTCGCCAACCCTTTGCGCTGGTCGGCGACCGCGTAGTTCCCGACCTCTTCGTCGATGTCTTCGCCCAACTTGCGCGCCGTCCTGGATGCGACATCCACAAGGTACGGCTGCCAGAAGTTGCGACGGTTGACGGGCGGCGGCAGGTTGTGCCCAGCGAAGGCAATGAAGCGGTCGTCTTCGCCCCACACCGGGCTGAGTGCTGACCCCTGCCAGCCGGGGAGCAGCGGGTAAGGATGCCCGCCCGGGAGATCGAGCAGGAAGATTTGCCCGTAGCCGAGCGGAATGTCCTGCTCGCGCGAGGTGCCGACGAACGCCAGGCGGTCGCCCGCCAGACTCCACTTCGGCGTCGCGTAGTCGCATTCGCTGTGTGTGAGCTGGACGAGATCGCCCGTCTGGAGTTCCAGCAGCCAGATCTGTGTGAAGCGGTCATGCACCCACCCGCTGCCATCCTGCTTGTAGCGCAGGCGGCGCACGACCTTGATCGTCGGTGCAGGGATGCCGGGCATGGCGGCGCGGTCTTCGGGGTGACGAATGGTCGTCCAGCGCACACCTACCAACCGCGTGCCATCCGGCGACCAATCGATGCTTGTGAATGCCTCGCCGGAAACAGCATAACTGCGGGTGCTGGCGTCAGCACGCGACCAGACGCGCACCGAATGCGCGCCCGCTTCGGTGCAGCCAAAGGCGAGCTTTGCCCCATCGCGGCTCCACGCCAGCGAATGCGCGGCGACGATGCCGGGCGTCAGACAGTCGGTGCGCCCGCTGGCAAGGTCGCGGATGTAGACACGGGTGGCGTAACCATTAATCTCTGTCAGCGGCTGACGGACGGTGTAGGCGACACAGGCGCCATCGGGCGACAGCGCGATGTCGTCCAGCCAGCGGAAGTTCAGCAGGTCTTCCGAGATCAAGCCGCGCTGCAAGTCGTCAGAGTGAGGATGCGCATCGTCCATTGATCTGCCCTACTTCGGTATCAGGTTATCGACGGTCTGTTCGATGACGCCGAAGAAGCAGCACCACTGCCCCTCCAGCACCGATGGGCGCGCGCGCAGCCCGAAGATCACGCCATCACGCGGCGCGCGTACCTCGCCGATCACATCGCCGTACAGGTCGTAGACCTGCCCAATCAGCGTCCCGGCGGGGATCTCCGTCTCGAAGGGGATGTCCGCTGTTCCCACGAACATCCCGGTCGCCGGGGCGAGCAGCGCGATCTGGTAGCCCATCCGCCAGGCGGGGGCATACTGCGCCGCGCCGCTGATCATGCCGTAATGGCGCATGACGTTCAGATAGCCGGCTGCCAGATCGTCGGCGATGGTGTGGAAGTCGCTCGTCAGCGTGCGGCAGTTGCCGCCCAGCTCGACGGTGACACCGCCCTTGCCGAGCGCGCCCATCTGCGAGCTGGGGTTGCCGCCGCCCGTGCCGCTGCGGAAGACCAGCGTCCAATTGGGACCCATCGCCGCCGCCAGCTCCAGGCTGGGCGGGTTATCGGAGGCGAAGATCATGTGCGCGAGATACGAATGCTCGCCGCCGGAATGAATGGCGATTTGCAGGTCGCAGTTGTCCTTCATCACCTGCCAGTGCGCCCAGGCGACGCGGTCAGTCGGGTAGCCGTCAGCTTTGCCGGGATACAGCCGATTCATATCGTGTGAGAAGGTGTCGAGCGGGTCACCGCGCATCCCTGCCGTGAACGCCTGCACGTTCATCACGGGCACGGCGACGACGGTGCCGCGCAGCTTTTGCGGGTCGATTTGCGCCAGCGCCTTGAAGATCGAAAAGGGACCTTCCGGCTCATCGCCGTGCGTTGCACCGTTCAACCACAGAATGGGTCCATCTTCGACACCGCGATAGACGATGATCGGCACTTCGCGCGTGCGAGCATACATATCGCCACCAATCGGGATGCCGCCGCGTTTCATCTCTCCCGGCATCACGGAGACGGTTCCTATCTTCAAAGGGGCTGACATCGTCAATCTCACTCCTGCATCTTGGCTAAAGTGGAAAATCAACCTGCAAACGCTGCGCGAGATCGCGCAGTTCATCGACCGTCTTGCGCGAAAGCGGCACGCCGTCACGCTTGCGCTGTTCCATGCGCGCGAACTCGACCTCGCCCGGCAGCACGACGGGTTTCTCCGCATCAATCGGCGGCGCGCTCTTGACTTCGGCGATCAGCTTCTCCAGCCGCGCATCGACCTGTTCGCGCGGCATAAACGCGCCGGGGTCGATTGCCAGCATGACATGCCCGACATCATGGTGGCTCTCGTCCTGGAAGACCGTCATGCCAAACAGCGAGCCGGTCATCACGCCGCTCAGGACATCCGTGATCAGGCTCAAGCCGTAGCCCTTGTACTCGCCAATCGGCAGCAGTGGTCCCTGCATGGCGGCGGCGGGGTCGGTCGTGCGCTTGCCATCCGGCGTGAGCGCCCAGCTATCCGGCATTTCCCTGCCCTCGCGCTCATACCACATCATCATGCCCTTGCCGCTCATCGTCAGCGCCATGTCGAGCACAATGGCATGGGTGTCCTTGCGCGGGATGGCGATGCCCCAGGGGTTGGTGCCAAGCACGACCTGCGCCGATCCCCAGGGAGCCATCTCCGCTTTGGCGTTGGTGAACGCCCAACCGATCATGCCGTTTTTGGCGGCGTGGAGCGCGTGGTAGCCCGCGATGCCAAAGTGATTGCTGTGGCGTACGCCGACCATGGCGATGCCCGTCACCTTCGCCTTTTCGACCGCGCGCGTCATAGCCCGATGCGCCGAGACGTAACCGAAGCCCTTGCCCGCGTCGAGCAGGGCGTAGGCGGGTCCTTCATTGACCCATTCCATTTTGGCGTTCGGGATGATGCCGCCGTTGTTGATCTGGCGGAAGAAGCGGAAGAACTTCTCCAGCCCCTGTCCCTGCCCCGGATGCCACCACTGCGAAGCGGTCATCAAGCCATCGGTGATGATCGCCGCCTCTTCGTCGTTCGCGCCGAGCGCACGCAGGAAATCGCGCGAAAACTGCTCCAGCGTCGCCAGCGGGTAAAGCGTGATGAGGTCTGCTTTGTCGATTTCGTATGCCACAGTCCGATAAACCCTTACAAAAATGGCGACGAAAGCGGATTGAGTACCGCTTCATTGACGACGAATTCCGGCGGGCTGGTGACGAGATGGGCGACCAGGCGCGCCACCTCGTCGGGGTCCATGCTTTCGACGCGCGGCTTGCCAATCGGCGCGCCTCGCCAGCCTGTGTCCATCCCGCCGGGATAGAGGATGGTGGCGCGCACGCCCGCATCTTTGCCTGCCTGGGCGATGGCATGGTTAAGCCCGGTCAACCCGAACTTGGCGCTGCCGTAGGCGGGACTTCCGCCGCCGCGCACACCCGCCGTCCCAGAGATCGTGATCACATAGCCCGCGCCGCTGGCGACGAGCGCATCCCAGAGCGCGCGCGTCAGATAAAATGCGCTGCTCAGGTTCGTGCCGATAACCGCATCCCAGTCGTCGAGCGTCGTCTCGGCAAAGGTGCGCGGCGCGGGGATGCCCGCGTTGTTGACGAGCACGTCAACGCGCCCCGTCTCCGCCATGATCTGCGCTGCCGCCGCCTGGACAGCACCGCGATCCGCCACATCGCACACGAGCGGCAGCACGCGGCTGCCATGCGCGCGCAGCTCGTCCGCTGCGGCGTCCAGACGTTCGGCGCTGCGCGCCAGCAGCACAAGATCGGCACCGAGCGCCGCCAACTGCGCGGCGACCGATTTGCCCAGTCCGTGACTGCCGCCGCTGATAACGGCGGTTTTACCTGAGAGCAGCTTTTCGCTCATAGCGTCTACCGTTCCCCCATGATCTTCTTCATGGCGACGCGCATCCGTTCCAAACCTTCGCGCAGCTTGTCTTCTGGCTGCAGGAAGGTCATGCGGATGTACTGTGCGCGCTCCTGGTCGAATGCCGAGCCAGGGTAGACCAGGACGTGCTGGTCGGTCAGGATCTTCTCGGCAAGCTCGGCGCTGTCCATGCCTGTGAAGCTGATGTCGGCAAAGACGAACTGCCCGCCCTGCGGCACGCCGTAGTGAATCCCCATCTCATCCAACGCATCCATGACGATCTTGCGGCGGCGCTTGTAGGCATCCGCCATCATCTGTACAGGCTCCTGCGGTCCCGTCAATGCGGCAATTCCGGCATACTGCGAGATGATCGAGGTGCCGCCCGTGATCGCCGCTTTCAACTCGCGCACACGCGCCATCAGGTTCGCGGGACCGACGATCCAGCCGAGACGCCAGCCGGTCATCGAGAACGACTTGGAGAGCGCGTTGAGCGTCAGCGTGCGTTCTTTCGCGCCGGGCAGCGACGCAGGGCTGATATGCTTGTAGTCGTCATAGATGAACAGGTCGTAGATGTCATCGGCGATGATGACGAGGTCGCGCTCCTGCGCCAGGGCAACCAGCGCTTCGAGATCGGCACGCTGGATGACGCTGGCGGTGGGATTGTTGGGTGAGACGAGCAGCAGCGCTCGTGTTCGCTCCGTCAGCGCGGCGCGCACCTTGTCGGGGTCGGTGCGGAAGTTCGTCGCAGCGGTGCTGGGGATGCTGATTTTATCGGCGCGCGCGAACTTGAGCGCGTCGTGATAGGTGTTGTAATTCGGTTCCGGCACGATGATGGAATCGCCAGGACCCAGCGCCGCCAGGATCATCAACATGAGCGCTTCCTGCCCACCGTTGGTCACGACGACCTCGGTCGCGGGATCGACCGCAAAGCCGTTGACACGCTGGACTCGCGCGGCAATCGCTTCGCGCAGCGAGAGCAATCCTTCTGGCGGCGTGTAGTCGGCGTGGTGCTCGACCATCGCGCGCTTGGCGGCTTCGACAATGTGCGGCGGCGTGTCGAAATCCGGATCGCCACGTCCCATGATGATCGTGTCACTATAGCTGCGCGCCTGCGCGATCAATGCATAGAGCAGGTTCGTCCCGGTCTTTACTGGGTTCGCCATCGTCTATCAGCCTCCCATTATCGCCGCCGTCGGCAGCGCGGTCTCAACAGAAACAGTCAGGCGCAGCACGTCAGGGGCACCAAAATCCGCACCATCCGCCGCTTGCAGTTGCGCGACGGCTGCCTGCGTGTGGGGCGCACGCACCGCCAGGATGTTTGCCGCAGCACCAGGGATGACGGCAGCGCCCAGAGCATCGACCGCCGACTGTCGCGCAACCTTCAGGCGCGCGCGGCGGCTCGGCTGTGCGTCCGCATAGAGCTTGCTCGCCTCTAAGGCGGCGTACTGGGCAGCAGTGCTGGTGCAGATCGCCATGATCTGCTTTTGCGACTGCATCGGCGCGACCAGCGCTTCGGGCGCGGCGATATAGCCGATCATCCAGCTTCCCAAGCCGCTGCCTGGGAATGCCTCGCCAATCGCGACCGTGCGGTCGGCGGCGTGGGCGGCAAGCGAGGTGTACTCGTCCGTCCAGGGTGCAAGCCCCTGATCCCAGATGACGACTGCGTCATATTCCGCCGCCAGCGCCGCGATCTGCCCGACCGCCTCGGCGCTGTAGACCGCGCCGGTCAAACGCGAGGGCGATTCCAGAAACAGCAGGCGGCTGCCACCCTGTAAGGTCGCGCGGATCGTATCGAGCGTCGGCAGCATCTGCGCATCGACATCGAGCATGTCCAGCTTAAGCGCGCGCACGCCGAGCGCCTTGCGCACTCCAGGATGTACGACTTTCGGCACGGCGACGCGCTCGACCGTCTCGCCGATCATCTGGAGTGTCAAAAAGCGCGACTCCTGCATGCCCGCCGTGACAATCACGTTGGGCTGGGCGTAGGCAGCGCCATGACTCTGTGTCAGGGTTTCGGCAAGAGCGGCGCGCAGCGGGGCGATGCCGGGGACATCGACATAGTGCGTCTGTCCGGATTCCAGTGCTGTCGCGGCGGTCTCGATCATGCGCTCGTCAATCGGCGCGTAGAGCGAGTCTGCGCTCAGGTCGCCCGCATTCCGCGCCGTCAGCGGCGGCGCGGGCGTGTTGAGGAGGGTGTTTTGCGCATGTGCATCGAGAATGCGCGCAATAGTTTGTGAACTCAAGGTGCTTTCTCCATGGTTATGGCGTTCTGTGCTTCCCAGGCTTCCGCGATCACATCGCCAGAGATACCAATGTGCTGAGTGATCTCCTGCACGGCTGCCTCGACATCCCTGCCAGCGATCAAATCGACAATCGTGTGATGATTCCTTGCGATACTGTGCAGATCGCCTTTCTTGCGGTTGCGCAGCGACATGACCTGCCGCACGCGCATGGACACGGTTCCCCACAGCATGAGCAGCAGGTCATTGCCGCTGGATGCCACGAGCGTGTCGTGAAAATGACGATCAAGCAGGTTGATGGCACTCAGGTCACCGTCGTCAGCAGCGGTTTGCATGGCGACGCAAACCTCGCGCATGGCGTTGATAACCTCCGCCGGGCTTTCAGAGAGGATGATATGCCGGATGGCGAACACCTCCATCATGCTGCGGATAGCAAACAGCTCTTCGATGTCTTTGCGGGTGAGCTTCTTCACCGTTGTGCCGCGATACGGCATGATCTCGACCAGACCATCACTGCTGAGGATGTTGATGGCTTCGCGCAGCGGGGCACGGCTGACGCCAAGTTCCGCAGCAAGATCCGCTTCGATCAACGTTTGACCGGGCTTCAGTTCGCCATTGACGATGGCAGCGCGCAGTGTGTCGAGGACATGCTCACGCAGGGACTTGTTGTGGATTTGCGCCAGCCCCAGGACTGTCGAAGCATTCTTCTGCAATATGGTTCATCCGAATACTCAAAGAAAGATTAAATTGTCGACAATCGACCTTCGACAATCGACCGCAGAGTGTACCGATGCTGAAACGGTTGTCAAGTTTTCTAAGGGACGATTCTGATCGAAATGTAGGACAGCGGACATCTGGAGGATCGGGTCTCTGCACCCAACTGCCCCAGTACGTTATGTTGTCGTTAGTTTAGTGTGGTTAATTCAAGTAGCTCATGTAATCTCGCAATGCAGGAAACCCCTCAAAATGCAGACAATGTTGTTGACCGTTCATGACATCCGGCAGATTGTGGCTGCTATGGGCATCCAGACGCTGATGCGTGAGATGATCAATGCGCTTGAGAATGCATTTCGCTGTTATGACCCGCTCACTACACAGGTTCCCGCTCGTGCAGGCTTTTCTTACGACCAGCCCTTTACAGGACTCCTGGAATGGATGCCTGTGCTTGTCCATGGTCAGACAGTCACGGTCAAGATGGTGGGCTATCATCCCCATAATCCGGACCAGCACGAACTGCCAACCATCCTCTCCTCTATCGGCACCTATGATGTGCGTACGGGTCAGCTTCTTGCGCTCATGGATGGCACGTTCCTGACAGCGCTGCGCACAGGTGCCGCATCGGGACTGGCTGCGTCTTATCTTGCACATCCCGACTCGCGTGTGATGGGCATCGTGGGCGCAGGTGCGCAAGCGGTCACCCAGCTTCATGCGGTTGCGGAGTTGTTCGCCATCCAAAAAGTCTGCATTTATGACGTGGACAAGAGCGCAACTGCCAGTTTTATGAACCGCACGCGATTTCTGGGCATCCCGGTTCAGGTGATGGCGGACGATCAGTTGGATGAATTGGTTCGCAGCGCCGACATCCTTTGCACCGCGACATCGACCGCCATTGGATCGCCCCCAGTCTTCGCCGATACCGTTACAAAGCCCTGGCTCCACATTAATGCCATTGGCTCCGACTTCCCTGGCAAGACCGAACTGCCGCTTACATTGGTCGAACGCGCAATCGTGCACCCGGATTTCACAGAACAGGCACTTAAGGAAGGCGAGAGCCAGCGCCTGGTCGTTGATGCCCTCGGTCCGCCGCTTTATGAAGTCGTCCAGGCGCCAGACAAATATGCTGCCGAGCGTGAACGCCTGACGATATTCGACTCGACGGGATGGGCATTGGAAGACGCGGTCGCTGCGGAACTCCTCCTCAGCCATGCGCGGCGATTGCAGTTGGGGCAGACGCTTCATATTCAACACACGTCGACCGACCCGTTGAACCCCTACGACTTCAGCTAATCCATACTCTCCGAAAAGAGAGCAGAAATATGCCACACATTGTTATCGTGACCAGCGGCATCGCCAGCCTTTACAATTCCGCGTTTGGGCTAGCGCACCAGCTTCTTGCCGATGGACACCGTGTCACATTCGCCAGTCCCGCGCCGCTCCAGGCTGCCGCCCAAGCACAGGGGCTGCCTTTTGTACAGCTTGACGCCACTATCCCACACACCCATACTGCCGCTGCGCGAACCCTGATGGCGAAACTCATCGGCTGGCTGGGGAAGCCACTGACGATAGGCGCGCGCAGGCAAAGCGCGCTTGACGCGCTCGGCACGCAGGATTTCGAAGCGCACATGGCGAGACTGGCACCTGACCTTTGCATCATTGATATTGAACTCAGCGCTTACATCATCTCCGCCTGTGCGCGCAATATTCCGACCGCGTCCCTTGCTGCATTTCTTTCTTTGCGAAAGTATGACGGCGTGCCGCCGCTGCACCTCGGCATCGTGCCAGGCGTTGGCTGGCAAGGCAGTCGATGGGGGATCGAATGGGCGTGGCTGCGCTATCGCCTTTGGAAGTGGCTGCACTTCCAAACCCAGCGCATCCGCGCCGTCGGCGCTGACCCGATTTCCGTCCTGAGCCAGCACGCACGGCAGGTAGGTTTCCCGTTTGAACGGGAAGTCGCACGTTACCAGTGGCTCCTCCCGTTCATCTTCCGGCGCTTGCCGCTGCTATATACCAATGCTTACGAGATAGAGTTTCCGCATCAGCCGCATCCCAGCTCCCACTATCTGGGACCGATGCTGCTGCTCGACCGCGATGACATGCACGTCAGCCCGGTACAGGGAGAGGTTAACGCGGCGCTCGATAGGTTCCTTGCGGAGCGCGCTGAGAACCCCCAGCGCAGGCTGATTTATTGCGCGTTTGGCGCAGCGTTCAAGGGCGATGACAGTGCGTTTCTGCATAAGGTCGTCCATGCGCTGCGTGACGAGACCGGCTGGGATGTCATCCTCGCACTCGGCGGGCGGCGGGACCCGCGCGACCTGGGCGACCTGCCGCCACATATCCGGGCTTTTGGCTGGGTTCCGCAGCTTCGTGTCCTTGAACATGCCGATTGCGCGGTCATACATGGCGGGATCGGCTCGATGAACGAATGTGTTCACTTTGGGGTGCCAATGCTGGTATATCCCTTCAAAAACACCAACGATCAGCTTGGCGCGGCGGCGCGGATCACCTACCATCGCCTCGGCGTCGTCGGCGACCGAGATACGGATACCCCGCTGCAACTGCGCGATCATATACGAACGCTCCTGAGCGACGATGGTTATCGCCAAAGGATAGACGCTATGAACAATCACTATCAGCGCTACCGCGAGGAGCGGCGCGCGGTGCGCATCGTCAACGCGCTCTTGCAGGAAGCGCAGCAGGGGACTTTTCCGCTGATGAAAAGCAGCGAGGTTCAGCGATGAGCGCTCCGTCCGCAGCCCGCCAACGCCTCCTGGCAAAGCTCGATTGGCAGTTCATTCGTGGCTCGTCCGGCATTATGATGGGGATCACGCTCGCGCGTATCCTTGGCTTCTCGTTCTCGTTTCTCCTCGCGCGCACGCTCGCGCCAGACGCCTTTGGCAGCGTGCAATACACCATCACACTGGCAACGCTTGTCGCCATTCTGACTGTCCCATTCGCCGAGCAGGTGATGCCCTGGTTCCTCAGCCACTACCGCGACGATGCAGAGAAGCAGGTCGCCGCCATCAGCAGCGGTGCCGTGCTGCTCGGAGTTCTCACGCTCGTTTCACTTGGGATCGCAACACTCGTTCTGGCGCTTGTCGGGCGTCTGAGCTTGCCTGTGCTCGTCATCTTCGGCGGCATCACATTGTTCAACACCTACTCCGGGTTGGGGCGCGGCTTCCTGGCGTCGGGACGCCTGCTGATTGCCTATGTTGCGAGTAACGCGCTCCAGCTTATCGCCGTCATCGTGGCACTGCTGCTGCTTGGCGAAGACGCAACCGTTGCCGTGCTGCTCATCTATGGGTTGTCCTACGTGCTGCCGATCACCCTGCTTCAGATCGCCCGCCCGTTCCCGCTCCGCTTCAGCATACGGGCTGTCCGATGGGAGATGATCCGCGAGTTTCTGCGGTATTCCGTCCCCGTCTGGCTGTCGCACACCCTGTTTACCGTCACCTTCGCCCTCGACATCCTCATGATCGAACGCTTTCACGGCGAGGCTTCCGTGGGCATCTACAGCCTGACGAAGACCATCGTCATGGGCTTCTCGTTCGTTTCGCAAGGCATTGCCATGCTGCTGATGCCCAAAGTTGCCGCCGTCAACCAGAGCGACGGGCGACGCATCTTCTACAGCGGGTTGGCGCTGACGTTGGGAGTGAACCTTGCAGCACTCATTCCCTTCGCGCTCATCTACCCCTGGTTCATGCAAACGCTCGTCGGGGCAGAGTACTATCTTGGCATGTCATTCGCCCTGCTGATGGCGGCGAGCGGAATCATCTACAGCGTCCATGCCATCGTCACCGCCTATCTGCTGGGGCGCAAGCTGCCTGCGCTGGAGACAACCAGCCGCCTCATCATCCTCGTCACGATGGTCATCAGCGGCAGCCTGCTCATTCCGCCTCTGGGTGCTCTTGGCGCTGCGTGGTCTGCTGTGATCAGCGCTTCAGTCGGCGTGCTGTCGTATCCTGTAATTCTAATTCTGTGGCGGATAATGCGCGGTGGGCGAGAAAAACGCCGCGATTGATATGGACACCTTGAACATCGTGTTCAACAGGTGGGGTATTGGCGATCTTCACACACTCCCACCCCTCGGCGGTAGCGAAGTCCACATCTGGCATCTGGATATGGATGACCCCGGTATTGCGCCCGCCTCGCTCTACAGTCTGCTCGACGTGGATGAATGTGCGCGCTGCGCTCGTCTGCGTATGGACACACTCCAATATCGTTTTGCTGCTCGCCATGGTGTCCTGCGCCTGCTGCTCGGTTCTTACATGGGTGTTGCGCCTGAGGCGGTGTGTTTCGCTTATGGTGAAAGGGGTAAACCTGCGCTGGCAGCGCAGGATGCCGCGCCCCGGATCTTCTTCAACATGTCTGACGCCGATCATCATGCGCTCTTCGCGTTGACGCGGATGGGCGAGATCGGCGTGGATCTCGAATTAGCCGCCCCATTCGACGATATGCCATCCGTCGCGAGTGCCCACTTTTCGCCAAACGAGCAGGCGCAGCTTGCCGCGCTGCCCGATGATGTACGGACGGCGGGTTTCTATACCTGCTGGACGCGCAAGGAAGCGATCATCAAGTGCGCGGGGGGCGGGTTGGCGATACCCCTCGATAGCTTCAGCGTGACCTTAACGCCAGGGCAGCCCGCGGTCATCCTGGAGGCGGACGATCCACACATTCAGGCGCTTACTCTGCGGGAGATTGTGCTGCCTGTGCCGTTTGTTGCAGCGTGCGCAGTTGCGCCACTGCCTCATCTTCACTCATCGCTTCGACTTCCGTGAGCAGGCGTGTCAGCACGGCATCGTCCATGTCCCTGTCCAGCGCCAGCACCACGCTCTCCTGCACCCCAGGGAAGGACGCGAGCAGGGTTTCGATTTCGCCCAACTCAATGCGATAGCCGTTGATCTTGACCTGATGATCGACTCGCCCCAGAAACTCAATATTGCCATCCGCCTGGTACCGCGCCAGATCGCCGGTGCGGTACAGTCGCCCTGCTCCGAACGGGTTGGCGATGAATCGCTCGCTCGTCAACTCTGGGCGGTTATGATAGCCCTCCGTCACGCCTTCACCGCCCACATACAGCTCGCCAGTGACGCCAATCGGCGTGGGTTCAAGCGTTGGTTCGAGAATGTAGGTCTGCATGTTCGGAATCGCGCTGCCGATCAACATTCGGTCGAGCGTGGGCGGAATGCGCCAGACGGTACTCCAGACGGTCGCCTCGGTCGGTCCGTACTCATTGTATAAGCCCGCATCGGGCAGCAGGCGGTAATGCAGTGCGGGCAAGTCGGCGGGGCAGGCTTCGCCCGCGACCATTACGACCTCGAGTGAACGAAGCTGATCGGCTGGCGCAAACTCCAGCAGAATGGCGTACAAAGACGGCAGCATCAAGGTGTGCGTGACATGGTCGCGCGCGATGATCGCCGCGAGCGCTGTCACATCACGCTCGTCGCCGGGCGGCGGCAGGCACAATGCGCCACCCTGGCAGAGTGTCCAGAAGATGCCCGCGACAGAACTGTCGAATGCGAACGAGGACAGCAGCAGAAAGCGCTTCGAGGGTGCAGCATAGTAGTGGAAGCGCGCTGTTGTCGAATGGACGAGATTGCGATGGCTGACGCGCACTCCCTTGGGCAACCCGGTTGAGCCGCTTGTATAGATCATGTATGCCAGGTCGTCGGGTGTGACGCTGGGTGCTGGCATGTCGTTCGCAGCGGCAGCCAGATCGTCGTCGCCATCGAGCAATACGATCGCTTTCACCCGATCAGGCAGCCTGTCGACGAGCGCTTTTTGCGTCAGCAGGATGCGAATGTCTGCGTCGTTGAAGATATGTTCTATGCGTTCGGCGGGATACGCCGGGTCAATCGGGACGTAAGCCGCGCCCGCCTTGAGGATGGCGACGATGCCGACGATCATGTCTGGCGAACGTTCGACGCACAAGCCGACAAACGCGCCCACCTTTGCACCGAGCGCTATCAAACGCTGTGCCAGCGCATCCGCACGCGCGTTGAGTTCGCCGTAGGTGAGGCTGGCTGCCCCGGCGATGACTGCGACAGCCGCTGGCGGCTGCTGGGCGATCAGGTCATGAATGCGCAGGTCGCGCGGGTAATCGATCTGCGTGCCCGTCCAGATGTCGAGGAGCTGCCTGCGTTCCAAATCGGGAAGCATGCTGATCTGGCTCAACGGTATCTCAGGCGTACGCACCATGTTCGCGATCAGCGTTTCGAGATGCAGCAGCATTCGTTCGGCGGTCGCACGCTCAAAGAGTGTGCCGCCATATTCGAGGCTGAGCTGAATCTCTCCCTCATGATGTCGCGCAAACAACGTCAGGTCGAACTTGGCAATACCGGCATCAATGGTGAGGACTTCCGCATTTAAGCCAGTCAGGGCGGGTGCGCTGGGCTGCCCGTCCTGGTAGACGAACATTGCCTGGAAGACAGGGTTATAGCTGGGATCGCGCGGGGGCTTCAATGCTTCGACGAGATGGTCGAACGGCAGTCCCTGATGGGCAAGCGCGCTGCGCTGGAGTTCTCGCCCCCGACTGAGCAGTTCAACGAATGTAAGCGGCTGGCTCATGTCGGCACGCAGGACGAGCGTATTCAGAAAGAAACCGACTGCCGCTTCAACATCCGGATGGGTGCGATGGGTGACAGGTGTCCCGATCAGGATGTCCGTCTGACCGCTATAGCGATGCAGAAACACCTGAAACGCGCTGGCGAGCGTTCCAAATAGAGTCATGCCTTCACGGCGACTGAGGGATACAAGCGCCTGGCACGTTTCGGTCGGCAGGCTGCGCGTGGTGAAGCCACCCTGATAACGACGTACCGGGGAACGGGGTCGATCTGTCGGCAGTTGCAAAATCGGCAGATCACCCGCAAGTTGTTCCATCCAGTACGCAAGATCGCGGGCATATACACCCGCCGCAACCTGGTCGCGCTGCCATGCTGCGAAGTCGCTGTAGGGGAGCGCGGGGGGTGGGTACTCTGCATCCTCTCCCTTGACGAACACATTATAGGCATGATTGAGTTCTCGCCAGATAATCTCCAGCGACCACTCATCTGCAATGATGTGATGCAGCACGAGAACCATGATGCAGGTCATTTCGTCTTGACGCAGGAGTGCGGCACGAAGCAGCGGACCCTGTGCAAGATCGAATGGTTGGTTTGCGAGTTCGCGGATTTTGCTGGCGACATCGTCGCCCGTAATGACGAACTCCGGCAGTTCGATGCGCAGATCTTCGCGGACCTGCGCCAGCAGTCTGTCTTCGTGAAGTACAAATGCAGTCCGCAGCGCCTCGTGGCGAGCCAGCACGCTGTTGAGTGCATCACGCAGAGCATTCACATCCAGCTTGCCTGTCAGACGCAGTGCACTGGTCATATGATAGGCGCTGCTGGAAGGCTGATATTGCTGGACGAACCACAGACGTTCCTGCCCGAGCGACGCATAACGCGGCGCATCAGAAGGCAGCCTGGGGATCGGTGAGATCTGCGGCGAAGCGCTGCTTGTCATGCCTTTGCGGCGTTTATCGAGCAGCGCGCGCTGCTCGGCGGAAAGCCGGCGAGGGGATTCTGGGGTGTCTGCCATGCCTCAGCCATCTCCAGACAAGAGCTGACGCGCTTCTTCATCGCTGAGGGCTTCGATCTCGGCGATCAGGATTTCATCGACCGCCACAGCAAGCTGCGCAATCGTCGGATGTGCGAAGAATGTGTCAATGGGCATGTCGATGTCGAACATGCTATTGATGCGTGAGACGATGCGGATTGCGGGCAGGGAGTGACCGCCCAGATCGAAGAAATTGTCGTAAATGCTGATCGTCTGAAGAAGCAGCACTTCCTGCCAGATGCGATGGATCGCTTCTTCGACATCGTTACTCGGCGCGACAAGCGTACTCCCCGACATCGGACGACTGTCGTCTATGTCCGGCAGTGCTGCGCGGTTGACTTTACCGCTCGGTGCCAGCGGCATCGTCTCCAGCCAGATGAAATGTGACGGGACCATGAAGTTTGTCAGCTTCTTGGAGAGATGATCGCGAACTTCGGCATTCGGAATGGGCTTGGGGGATGTGTAATAGGCGACGAGCCGTGTCGCCCCTGCTTCTGTATCGACGGCATCCTCATAACCGATCTCATGCAGGATACGCTTTACACGATGCGAGTCGATCTCATCATTCAGCTCTTCAATTGCCTGGTCGCGCGTCTTATGACCCATACGCACATCCCAGCTATAGGGCAGCGCATAGTTGTGGAAACCCCGGCGCTGCTTGTGGACATAGATCCCGACATCGTTGATCAGGCAGTTGGTTGAGCGTCCCGTGTCTTGCGGGCGCGTCCAGCCGCGTGCTGTCAGGTATCGATACATTTCATCCAGAGCGACATCGCAATAGCGGTAAAAATCGACAAACTCGATTTCGTCCAGCATCTGGTCGCGGAAGACATCGACTTCCAGCGAGCGCGAGATCAGGTCGTCCCGCTGATGATAGGCGCGCCGCGCCCGCGCAATCGACTCGTCAATCGCCTGGATGTCGAAATCATCGCGGACGAAGAGTTCCTCGGTGAGCCGTGTCTCAAAGAACTGCCCACGAGACAACCCGGTGACGATGACCCGGATGCCTTTCTGCCGCGCCAGGTCGATAGCGAGGGTGTAGATCGCCTTAAAGCAGCCATTGCAGACATTCGCGAAGTGGTGCAGGCTGTCCACGAAGATCGCGTTCATGAACGGCGTGGTCGCAAAGACGTGGTCAACGCCCAACGACCCTGTTATTCGCCTGATGTTGGCTTTGGCATCGTCGGAAATATACCCGTTGTCGAGCGTAAAGGAAAGCACCCGCAGCCCCATTTCCACCAGTTGGAACAGCATGAAGGCGCTGTCCTTGCCGCCGCTGAAGAGGACGATGCAGTCATATTCTCCAGCACGACGCGCTTTGATGCGTTCGACGATTTCCTTCAGCGCATCCATACTCTTGAAGTATGCCTGCGCCTTTGCGCGGTAGGAGTCATAACGCAGGCATACGCTGCAAACGCCGTCCTCGTCAAAGGTAATGCCTGGGAAGTTGGATGCCAAGCCGCAGCGCGTACAGTGGTTTAATGCTTCTTCTGTCGCGGGTGCCGCTGCCTGACGAACGCGCCGAACATCGACCGCGACAGCGGTGATCTCGTGATGAGAAAGAAGGGCGGCTTCAACCTCGCCCAGCTCGATGCGAGCGCCCCCGACCTTGACCTGATGGTCGTTGCGACCCAGGAATTCCAGGTGCCCGCTTGGCAGCCAGCGCGCCAGGTCGCCTGTGCGATACATACGCTGCCCCGGCGTAAAGGGGTCATCCAGGAAGCGTTCCGCAGTCAATTCCGGACGATTCAGATACCCGCGTGCGATGTTTGCGCCGGATAAGTACATCTCGCCGATCATCCCGGTTGGCGTGGGCTGCAGGCGTTTATCGAGGATGTAGACCTGCATGTTGTCCGACGGCGTACCAATCGGCACCGAGGGGCGGGTGTCGAGACGCGGGTCATAGGTATGGATCATGCAGGCGACGGTCGATTCCGTGGGTCCATACTCGTTGTGCTGTGCGATCTGACCATTGGATTTGCGATGAATTGCCTGCGCCAACTCCGTTTTGAAGTCCTCACCTCCGACGATGAGCTGCTTTACGCGCGTCTGCGCCAGGTCAAGGTCGCGCACCAGCGCCAGGTGCGATGGCGTCAGCTTCACCACATCGACGGCGTTATCGCGGAACACCTCGCGGATCAGCAATCCATTCTTCTCGCGGTCAGGGTACACGCGAATCGTTCCACCACTGATGAGCGGCACAAATACGGAGGTCACCGTCAGGTCGAATGCCAGGGACGAGTAGAGTGCGAACGTCGTCGGTTCGTGGTCGGCATACATTCGCTTTGCCCACCACAGGTAGCTGGTCAGGTTGTTATGCTGCACCATCACGCCTTTAGGCTTCCCTGTGGTGCCGGAGGTGAAGATCAGATAGGCACACTGCGAAGGCTGTGCCAGAGAGGCTTCATTCACAGCCGGCAACAGCCGATCGTCAACATCGGCAGGTCGCGCAACACAACCGACGGATGAGAAACGCCCCGCCAAGGATTCATCCACGACCGCAATCGGCGTCTTTCCGAGATCTTCCAGCAGACTGGCAATGCGCTCCGCGGGCGTCGCAGGATCGATGGGGATATATGCACAGCCCGCCTTCAGGATGGCGAGCAGCGCAACGACGACTTCGATGCTCGTCTCCATACAGACCGGGATGAGCGTTTCAGGCTCAGCGCCCAGGTCGAGCAGGGTGCGCATGAACGCATCCACACGCCTCTTGAGCTGGTGATAGGAGAGCGTAGTGGTGCCGAGCGCAACGGCGGTCGCATCCGGGGCGCGAGCCGCCTGTGCCTCAAAAAGGTCGATGACCGTCTGATCGGCGGGATATGGCTTGCGGGTGTCGTTGAACTGTACGATGTTGTGCTGGTATTCGACGTCCGTGAGCAGCGAAATGCGATGAATGGGCTGTTGTGGATCGCGCAGGCAGGCGTCAAGCACACGCCCGAACTGGTCGAGCAATCCCTGTCGTTCGACATCGCTGTGCAAATACGTGTTGAAATCCAGCTCGATGGACGTCTGCCCTGTCCGATTGAGATCATGCACCTGGAAGCGGATGCTGTCTGTGCTGTCGCCATAGCCGGAGTGTACCCATTCGGCACGAGTCGGTATCCCGGCAAACGGCGCAAAGGATACCGTGATGAAGTTGAGCAGCATGTTGTAGGCGTGATGATGCTCTGCGCTGGCGATTCCGGGTTGCAGGTTTTGCAGCGTACGCACATTTGCCGCGGCAACTTTGCGCACCAGGCTGGCGAAGGTTTCGTCCGGATCAAAGCGGATATGCAGCGATAGCACTTCGATGAACATGGCGATCGTCTCGCGAAATGCGGGCGTGCTGCGATTAGCCAGCGGAATTCCAAGACGAATGTCGGTGTTGCCACTCAAGCGGTGCAGATACGCGAATACAAGTGCAGCGTACAGGTTGGCAAAGGTCATATCGCGTGTAAAGCTGCGAAACCCAGGCTGCGTCGCAAGTTCGTTCAATCGCGCTGTCTGTTCAGGACTTATCAGAAAGGGTGTACGCTCCGTCCTGGCGAGATGCGTGCTTCCGCTCTCACCGTACAGACTCACCAGGTCAATGGGCTGGCTGAGATATTCCTGCCAGTAAGCCTTGGCGGCTGCAAATGCGCTGCCGGTGCGCACCTCCTGCTCGTGCGCCACGTAGTCCGCGTAACTGGGCAGCGACGGTACACTGAGAGGCTCATCGCGCAGCGCCTGTTCGTAGAGTCGACTCATCAGGCGATAGATCAGTTCACTGGCGGTGACATCTGTGATGAGATGATGCTGGTTCAGATACCAGACGAACTGTGACTCGCTCACGCGGATGAGCGCGCTGTCGTAGAGGCAGGATTCAAGGGGGAGCGTACGGGTGCGGCGCTCGTCAACCCAACGACTCAACGCGACTTGCCCATCGACCTCGCTGGTCAGGTCAATGATTTCCAGCGCTTGCGGCAGGCTCGGCAGGATGACCTGCATTGGCTCGCCGTCAATCTCGCGGATGACGGTGCGCAGGCTGGCGCATGCTTCACCAAGGATCGCAAAGGCGGCTTTGAATGCCTCCGTGTCGATCTGGCTCTGGAAGGTGAATGTGAACACCATGTTGTAGATTGGGACATCGGGGTGGACGCGCTGTCCAATCCACATAAGTCTCTGACTGTGGGTGAGCGGCAGAGTTGTAGACTGAGTATTCGTTTGTGTCATAAGTCTGCCTGCTTCTACTGACGGCTCGCCACATAATCGACGATCGCGTCGATGGTCTGAAAGTTCTCGATCACCACATCCTCTGCTGGGATGTCGATCTGGAAGGTTTCAGCAGTAAATGTGACTAAGCGCATGACGTCAAGCGAGTTGATCAAGCCTGAAAGCAGCAGATCATCGCCATAAGCAACGCCAGCCGCCTGCCCCCCAGACAACAATTTTGCCTCGATGAATGTTCGAAGCTGTTCGTGCGGATTCATCTATCGTGTTCTCCCAAGAGAAAATCGTACTTCATGTACGCATGAAAAGCCTAGACGGGCAGATTGGCTTCCTGCTGAAGTACTTTGCGGTCGATCTTGCCGGTTCCCGTGCGCGGAAATTCATCGAGAATGCGAATTGTACTTGGAACAGCATAATGGGCGAGTCGCCCCTTCAAAAATGCAATTAGCGCTTGTTCAGCCACGGTCATGCCGGATTTGAGCGTGATTGCTGCCCCGATGATGTCTCCTTCTTCGCGCCTGATGACGTAAGCAGCCCCTTCTTCCACGGCGTCGTGGCGGGTGAGTGCAGCGTCTATTTCGGCGAGTTCGACACGGAAACCGCGAATCTTGACCTGATGATCTTTACGTCCCAGGAAGATAAGACGTCCTTGGCTATCCTGCCGCACGAGGTCCCCGGTTCTGTAATAGACCTCATGGTAGTCTGGAAAGACCTCGCGACGGTAGAAGGCACGGTTATTCATCTCCGGGCGGTTCCAATAGCCGCGCATCATGGTGGGCGTTCTCACAACCAGCTCGCCCACATCGCCCGCTTTACATTCCTGATCCTGCTCGTCCAGGATCAACCCTTCCGAGTTGTCCCAGATGCATCCCAGGGGGATATTGTCCATCGACTCGTCCCACTCGGCAACCGGTGGCAGGTGGTAGTACGTACACTGGTTGACTTCGGCGGGACCATAGACGTTGCTCACGCGTGCGCCCGGCAGTCGTTCCATCAGCGTGCGCAGATGGTTGAGTGGAAACGGTTCGCCGCCATAGAGAATCCAGCGCAGAGTACTGAGATCATGCTTCTCCATCACGCCTCGTTCCACGAGCTGAATCAACGCAAAGGGAACGGAGTACCAAATGGTAAGCCGCTCCGCTTCGATCAACTGAGCAAGGTTTGCCGGAAACAGCGTGTAGGCTTCAGGGATGATTACGGTTGTCGCACCGCGCAGCGGACCGGTCAGATAATCGAAGGTGGACATATCGAAATGAAGCGGAGAATGATTGCTGAGACGGTCTTCATGACGAACGTCGTAAGTGTCTGCCGACAACTGCGCGTAGCTCATCCCACTGTAATGGGTGTGCATGATCCCTTTCGGTTTCCCTGTCGAACCGGAGGTGTACATGATGTACGCCAGATCATTGTCGATCACGGGAGCGTCTGGCGCACGGTGTCCCGGAAACGCGGCGACATCCGCCCAGGAGTAAGCGCGTAGACCCAGGTCAGTGGTGCTCAAGCCTACGACGAACTGCAATATGTTCTGCTGGCTTGCGACTTCGCGAAGGATGGTCGCCTTGTTGTCCTGCGAGATGATGCCGCGAATACCGCAGTCCTGAATGATATCCACCAGACGAGAAACAGGGGAACGAGGATCGAGCGGTACATAGGCTGCGCCCGCTTTCATGATCCCGTAAACCGCTAACGGTGTTTCCAGGCTCTTGTCGAGGAAAATCCCGACCCGGTCACGACGCCCGATGCCCTGATCCCGCAGCAGATGTGCGAGCTGGTTGCTGCGTTCTTCCAGCGATGCGTAGGTCAGCGCACCGCCCTGAAAGCGCATCGCATCATGGTCGGGGTAGCGAACTGCCGACTGGGTGACGGAGTGATGAAGCAGGTAGGGCATACGATCACAGTCCTAGAAGTGCGGCGATCAGGTTTCTCTGAATATCGGAGGTACCTGCGTAGAGGACACCACCGACCGAGTCGCGCAGGTCTCGCTCGACCCCTGCTTCGGCAAGGTAGCCGCGTCCGCCGTGAACGCGAATCGCGTCCAGACTGTTTTCGACAAACAGCTCGCTCACCATCAGCTTGGTCATCGCCGCCTGAAGCGTGGCATCCATGCCCTGGTCAACCATCCAGGCAGCTTTGTACAGGAAGGATCGCGCTGTCTCCAAACGCACTTTCATATCCGCGACACGGTTACCCACGGACTGATACTTGCCAATAGTCTGTCCGCCTTGTTTGCGCCGTGTCGCGTAGGTGATCGTGTCATCCAGTTGACGCGCCATGGAACCCAGATGACTTGTGAATATGAAGCTGCGCTCGTAGATCATGGCAGCGTTGAAAATACTCGCACCAGACCCTTCACGCCCCAGACGATTCCCTTCTGGCACAAAGACATCGTTGAGTATCAGATCGCCGAAGGGTTCAGTCCGCAAGCCCAATTTGCCAGTGGTGCTGCCGCGTGAGATACCCGGGCTGTCACCATCGACCAGGAAAGCAGTCACCCCCCAGCGCCCAGCTTTGGCGTTGACCGTTGCGAACAGCAGGATGACATCGGCAAGCGGAGCCATGCCAACCAGGATCTTGCGCCCATTCAGGAGATAGCCCCCTTCTGTCTTTTGCGCGGTCATGGCAAGACTGAAAGCGTCCGAACCGGACTCTGGCTCCGTGACCGCGTGCGCGCCCTTCCATGTGCCGTCGATCAGCTTGGGAAGATAGCGGCTCCGCTGGTCCTCATTGCCAAATCTGAGAATCGGCATTTGAACAGACCAGGTTTGCCCGTTGACCGCCAGGGTAAAGCCATTTTCAGCACAGCCGTAGCCAAGCGCTTCCAGAGCGTGGACTGCGGTAAGCGTATCGTATCCGCTGCCGCCGTAGGCGGGCGGCATTGCCAGCGCGAACAAGCCTCGTTTTGCGCACTTCTGCCAATTCTCTTCGACGAAGGTGCCCGTGTGGTCGCGCTCGACCAGCGTGTCGGCGGATAGCTCTTTCTGAGCGAAGGCTGCGATCTCATCCCAAAGAGACTGCTGTGCCGACGTCCATGCGAAATCCATCATTCCCCCTGGTCGGACGTAGCAGCGCAGCCCTGATCGGCGCTCAACGTCTCTGCGGAGTTGTAGAAGCACTCATACAGGGTCTCTGCAAAGAGCTGATGCCCTGCCTCGGTCAGATATCCCACACCATCCTGGAAGAAGAGGGACTGGATCTGTTCCGGCGTCATATCGCTGGTCTGCATATACTCGCCCATTCCCAGGAAGGGAATGCCACTCTCCAGTGCGATGTCTCGCAGGTAGCGTTCAGGTGCCAGAAGATCATAGTCGCCAAGGGTTGTGTCCCAGCCCGCCGTGTTGTTCTGGGCATAGAATTCACGCGGGAAGAACGGGATCGTCACAATGCGCAGCGTGATACCCTTTTCCGCAAGATAGCTCTGCAGCGCACGGAATTGCGCCGCGGTCAGTGCCAGCGAGTCAGTGGCTTCTGCCCCTGGTTCGCTTGCAAAGATGAAGCTCGCGCTGCCAAATGGTTGCTCCGGGCTAAGCGCAGCGGAGAGCAGCGGGTAGTCCGGACGGTAGAGTGGGGCGTCGAAGGTGCGCGAAAGGAAAGAGTCAAGCAGGCTCACCATCAACAGATTGCTGCCGATGACTTTGACGGGGTTGACAGGATCATGACCCGCAATCGCCACATGGGCAAGTTCATGCCAGCGTCCAAAATCGGCATCGATGGGTACCGGAATGCCGTCTTCACCAACCATGAACTTAGGGCGGGGGTCTACTGCTGGGTCATTGACCTGGAAATCATTTGCCAGGCTGAACAGGATGACGATTTCCTGCGCGTCAAGCGTCTCCCAGATATAGGGCGATACGCGCGGATGCATAAACATCCCCATCCCGTAGCCGACCTGCCCCTGGGCGATTACCTCAGTATTGGCATCTTCTGTCTGATTCATCAGGCTGTCCAAACGGACGCCCATGTGATCTTCCATCGAAATCTGGAGCGCTTCGACGTAGGTGTCACCGCTCAGGATGATCCGGCGCGAATTGGGTTCCAGGCGAAATTCCGGGTAGTACCAGCCGTAGCTGTTGGTGCGCCCGTTGCCAAATCCCTGCTCGGTCTGATAAATGCGTCCGCCAGGAATAGTGACTCCAGTCGTATCCTGGAATGGCAAGATACGCAGCGAAGCCAATCCTTGCAGACTGAGTTCAAGCACTACCAGTGCCGCGATCAACAGCAGCGCGATTTTGCGCCACGTCTGAAACTTCGACTGTGGAAATGGCTTCGCCAGCAGCACAACCGCCGTGAACAGGAACATCAGAATGAGGACAGCAACCTCCAAAAGCGGAAGCTGTATCCAGTAGCTGATGTTGAACATGCTCCAGATGATCCCAATGAACACCACCCAGACACCGAAGTAGAGGAGTGGTCGTTCCTGAATGAAGGCGATGCCTCGCTTCAAGAATTCAAGTGCCTTCAGGGATCTGATAAGCCAGAACCATACGCCGAATCCCAACGTGTAGACGCTGAGTACCGCGAAGAAGGGAATCGAGTATCGCCCAAAAATCGGCTGATTCTCCGGACTTTGGAAAGCCAGCAGGTCGACCCATCCAGCAGAATAGACCATCAGACCGATCACGATCGGGATCAGAAATTCACCTTGGTCGATCCAGGGCTTCAACCGCTCCTCAAGCGTCTTGCCCGCGGGCGACTGCGATGCGATGCCATGCTGTGTCATATTTCGTCAAGCCCTTGCTTAGGCAGCAGTGAACAACCCTGTCATAATGAAGATCCCGGCAAGCGCGATCAGCAGACCCGCTCCCCGAAGCATGATTGCGCCCCGCTCGTTGCGAAGCAGGATGTATCCGATGAGTGCGCCGACCACGTGGAGACCGGCGGTCGAGACGAGAAAACCGACGATGTACGCAATCGCCGTGATGGTGTTATCCATGACCGGCAGTTCAGCCCCGTGTGCCCAACCATGGAAGACCGCGAACAACGCCACAAAGACCATCGCCAGCAGTTCAGGCAGCTTTGCCTTGAGCAGGAGCGCCAGCCCCAAGACCACCACTGAAGCGGCAATCCCAAACTCGACGAGCGGGATTTGCACGCCAAGGATGCCCAGCCCTGCACCCACCGCCATCGTCACGACAAAAGTCAGCGGCACCGTCCAGATGGCGCGCCCACCAAGCTGGGCACTGAGCAGACCAACGGTCACCATCGCAAGCAAGTGATCTACGCCGAGAATCGGATGGAGGAATCCCTCGATGGCACCGCTGCCAGGGGTTACATGCAGCAAGAAGGTAGGGAGTGGAAACAGCAATTCCATGACTATCTTTGTCCTGTCTATAGCGATTGCGATGGAGACTCATTACCATACATAACATCACAATCCCCTAAAATTGCCGACACTTGCTCCGCTGTCGCTTTCACATACAACCGTCGCAGGATTCCCAGATGGTCACCCCGTACGTGCCGCACATGGATATTGCCGCGCACGAAACGCTGCCAGCCGAGTGTGGGATCGTAGCGATTATCCCAGGCTTCAAGCTTGGCGCGGATGAGATGTAGGTGACCATCAAATGAGCGTTCTTGTGACAGGTAAGCATGGATGATTTCACCCAGGCGGGTGTTTACAAAGTCATCATCCAGAAACGCAAGTGCTCGTCCAAGATCAGCCTCGTGGTTTTTCGGCGGCATGTCTGCGCCGGCTTTCGTTCGCTTCTTAAGTGCTGTTCTTGCTTTACCTAGCATCGCTAGGCTCCAATCGACCGCATTGGCGGGTGATACCATATGCCTGAATGCTGCTTGTCCAGAGATCCCTGCCTTCTGTGGGTGGCTGGGACCATAGGTGTCCAGCAGGATGACTTCTACGTCGTGGATGCCACGTTGTTTGAGGATGCGTGCCATTTCGAATGCCAACAATCCGGCTACGGAAATACCACACAGGTAGTAGGGTCCCTGTGGCTGATGGCGAAGGAGTTGATCGACGTACTCCTGTGCGAGCGAGTCGACCGCAATCATTTCACCCTCGCGCTCGCGCAGATCAAACGCCTCAAACGCGAAAATCGGGCGACTGCCATCCATCTGAGCCGTCAAATGACGATAGTGCAGCGCACCATGCATGTGCAAAGGCAGCAGGTATAGAGGCGGCAGCATGCCTTCTGGTTGTAGCGCAACCAGTGTGCTTGCAGACGAATTCGGACCGATCTGTCGTGCACGGATTGCCTCAGCAAGGCGATTGATGGTTGGTGCTTCGACGATCAAGGCGACAGGAAGGTTGGTCTGAAGCGCGCTATTGATGTGCCCCAACATACGGATCGCCAACAGCGAGTGTCCTCCGAGATCGAAGAAGCTGTCGTCTTTGCCGAAGCGCTCGTGACCGAGCAGATCTTTCCAGATCGCGATGAGCTGGGCTTCTACCGCGTCTTGTGCCGCTTCCGTTCGTATCGGTGCCGCAGCAGCCGCCGCTCCCTCCAGCGCGATTTTCTCCAGTGCGCGTCGATCTATCTTGCCGTTGGGTGTATGAGGCAGTTGGCTCAGGCGAACAATGCGTGAGGGGAGCATGTACTGCGGCAGCTTTGTCCGCAGGGTGTCATTCAGTCGTCTTTCGTCAATCGTGTCCTTCGCAGCGACGAATGCGATTAACTCCGGTTGCCCGCGTGAGCTGCTCGCTTCCGCTTGCCGGAGCCTTTCGCGAACGAGGAGTTGTTTGGTAGGCGAAAGATGGCGCAGACTTTCGTCGGTGTTCATGGCGGGTCTCCTTTGCCTGCATTATTATACGCTTGAGCATCTCTCATCGCGAAACGCTACGGAGTATTCGTTAAGGCTATGGTTATGCAACTGCAACTCATCGCAAATTACCGTTGCAGAATCGGGGAAAATCCCTTGTGGAATCCCCTCGACAAGCGCTTGTACTGGCTGGATATCCCATCAGGGACGATCTACCGCTACGATCCCGCCCATGAGCAGCATGAGCCTTATTTTCGGGGTGAGGTCACGGGTGGCTTCTGCTTGCAGGCAGATGGCTCGCTGCTGTTATTCGGTGTGGGCGGGCGCATCAGCCGCCTCCACGAGGGTCAGCTTTCCGTTCTTATCGAGAGCCTGCCGGGGGAAGACCACAACCGCTTTAATGACCTGATCGTCGATCCGCACGGGCGTGTCTTGTGCGGGACGATGCCCTACAGCGAAGGCAGCCCATCGGGGAGTCTTTACTGCCTGGAGGTGGATGGTTCGATCCGAAAACTGCGGGAGGGAATCCTACTCTCCAATGGACTGGGCTTCAACGACGACTGCACGACGCTCTACTACGCAGACAGCCTCGCGCGCACCATCACGCGCTTTCGCTACGACGCGGCGACCGCTGCCATCAGCCACCCCTCGGTCTTCGCGACACTTGCACCGGAGGATGGCGTCCCCGATGGGCTAACCGTCGATGCAGAGGGCTGCGTTTGGCTGGCGGTCTGGGATGGTGCGCGGTTGATCCGCTATCGTCCGACGGGCGAGATCGAACGGGAGATCGCATTTCCTGTAAAGCAGGTCTCCAGCCTGACGTTTAGCGGCGACGACCTCGCGGACATCTATGTCACCAGCGCGGGCGGCGATGATCCCCACTCAAACGGTGCCGATGCCGGAGCGATCTTTCGGCTGAGGCTCGGCATTCGTGGTAAGGCGGACTTTCTGTCCCGCGTGGCTCTTTAGAGCGCTATTTACGCGCGAGCCATGCCTGATAATCCGCCTCGATGTTCGTGGGCCAGTTCGGCACATCGATCTCGCCAGGCGTGTATTTGCCGATACTCAAGCAGTACTTGCCGAACTCATCGCGCGAGCGGATGTCATCGGCGGTCTCCGCCACTTCGTGCGCCAGATGCGCAGGGATGAAGATGACGCCCGTCGGCGTCCCCAGCACGATATCGCCCGGCAGTACGGTTGCCGCGCCGATACGGATCGGCATGTTCACCCCCGCCAGCGTCACATCAGCGATGGCGGTCGGGTCCACCCCACGACAGAAGAACGCCACCTCGTTGAGCTGGCGGATGCCCTGGAAATCGCGCACACCACAGTCCAGTACCGCGCCACGTTTGGTGCGCGCCTGGATGGAAGTCGAAAGGTTATCGCCGACGAAGGTTCCATTCTTGATCTTGCCGAACAAATCGACGACCAGCACATCGCCCTCGATCAGGGTGTCGATGACCCAGGAGTTCTGACCGCCAATCCGCCCCTCAGCGACCCCGGTCTCCTGCACGAGCGTGTGAAAGTCTGGGCGGTAGGGCAGCATCATGGCAGTTACGGCACGCCCGACAAGGATCTTCTCAGGATGCGTCTGGAACCAGTTGCCCTCAAACTGGAAGTCGTAGCCGTGATTGCGCAGCACCCCCCATGCCTGCTCGGTCGTCGCATGCTCCAGCCGCTGAAGCAGTGCATCCGGCACGTGTGGGCGACCGTCGTCAAAGCGATCAAAGGGATTGAGCCGGGTCATCTCGATGATCGTCTCGCGCGGCGTCAGTATGTTCATGTTGTAAGATCCCCCCAAATAGATGGTTCTGTCAGAAAAGCGATCAAGCGTTGTAGACGGCTTGGTGCAGCCCCTTGAGATAGCCGATCGCAAACAACCGCCCGATCTGCGAATAGCCCGCCTGTTCATTGCTGTCACCGATCATCGTAGGCACATGATCCGGGCGACACAGCCCATCAAAGTCCACTTCATAGTATGCCCGCATACAGGCGAGCATGTCCGTCTGTCCGTCATCGTGGAAGGTCTCGACAAAGTGTTCCGGCGTCCCGCGCACATCGCGCATGTGGACAAAGAAGATCTTATGCTGACGCCCAAAGTGCCGGATCGCGGCGGGTAGATCGTTGGTCATCAGCGCAAAGTTACCCTGACAGAGCGTGATCCCGTTGACCGAGCTTGGTACGAGATCGAGCAAACGCTGGAAATTCTCCACGCTGCGCATAATTCGTCCCAGCCCACGAATCGGCGACAGGGGTGGGTCGTCAGGGTGCATCGCCAGCTTTACACCTGCCGCTTCTGCCACTGGCACAACGCGATCCAGGAAGTACTTGAGGTTGTCCCAGAGCGTCTCTTCGCTCACCTCACCGTACTCTGTCAGCGGTGCTTCACGCATAAGCGAATGGTCGTATCCGGTCACGAGCGCGCCACCCCGGCTGGGGATGGTGGTCGAGGTGCGCATCCAGTTCATAACCGGCATCCATTCGTAGCACCAGACAGGAATCCCCAGTTTGCCCATGTTGGTGATCAGATCACAAGCGGCGTCGATCTGCGCGTCGCGACCGGGCAGCCCCAACTTCGCCTTATCCAGCGGAGGGCGATTCTCGATCACTTCCAGCGTAAAGCCCGCGTCCTCGTATGCAGATTTGAGACGTACCAGCGACATGTAACTCCAGGGGAGTTCGTCCTTCGGCACATCCAGCCCCCGGCTCCAATCAAACGTCCCGACCACGTACTTCACGCCGCACTGCTGCGTGAGCTTCCAGAGGTTACTGGGCTGCGGCGGGAGGACTTCAGCGATTCGCAGCATCTTCAGCTCCATGTAATGAATATAACGGGTCAAAACCAATCAACGCCCGCGCCCGCTCGATGCTTACCAGCGACTCGCCGCCGACAAACGGACGTCTACGCTGGGTGATGTCTGGGAAAAAGAGGCGTACCAGTGCTTCGGCATCATAGTTGAGGGAATTGAGCGCCTCGTTGATGAACAGCGCGTGGCTGCCCTCGTAATCCGCCATCAGCGCCTGTTCGACCGCGCGCGCGGCATCGCGCACATCGACCGACGCCCACAGATTGAAGCGATCGATCATGTAAGCGCGCCAGAGGAGTTCCTCCCGATCCAGGCTGGCGCTGACGGGCCAGCTTGTAGCGGGGTACTCCAAGCCTTTCGCCGCCCGTAGTTTCAGCGTGCGCGCGCGCACCGCCCCAAGTGCGTGATGTTGCTCATCCTGCGGTAAGGCACGGAAGTCATCGAGAAAGCGGCACATGGCAGTGCGCCAGTGCTTCAGCTCCTCCGTCTTATGCGCTTCCCCCAGGTAGACGCCCGGCAGCCGCAGCGCGATACTGGTGATGCGGGCGCGTCGCCAGTAGTAATCTGCGATGCTTTCCGAGTGATGCTTTGAGAGCGAGTAGGGGTCGCTGGTCGAAGACGGATGATCTTCGTCGATGGGAAAATACGCAGGGACGAAATCGAGCGAATTCCAGGCGCAGCCGATGGCGTTGATGGAACTCGCCTGCACGACGCGCCTGATGCCCACCTGCGCCGCCGCTTCGAAGACGTTGAACGTCCCGACGGTATTGATGTGGTAGACGATTGGACCGATGTCATGCATCGGACCCCGCAGCGCTGCCATGTGAACCACTGCATCACAACCGCGCGCCTGCTCCACTACCTCGTCATACCGTGTGACATCGCAGCGCGCGTAGGTCGTGTGAGGGACCTGCGTCTCATCGGTGAGATCGGTCAGATGCACCTCAAAACCGCGCTGGAGTAAATGCTGCGCGACCACCTGCCCGATCAGCCCATTCCCGCCTGTAATCAGCACTCGCATGGCGTCATCCTGCAACGTGTGAGCGCGCGCTCGTCAGGCGCGGCGGCTGGATCGCCGTCATGCGAAAAGATCCACAGCACGTTGAAGCCGCACTTGGTCATGTCGGCTCTCCGGAGGCTGGCTGGTAGGTATCAAAGAGCGACTGCACGCGCAGTGCCGCGATGTTCCCCGCGTCCACCAGCACCTGCTTGGGTATGCCGGGACGCAGATGAAAGAAGTTGTCCGAGAAAGCTGCACCGGGAAGTTCCAGCCAGACGTACAGCGCGACGCTGCGACTTTCCAGCGTCACCGACCAACCGTCGGGTGTGCGCTCGTTTGGCGTCAGCGTAATCTCCGGCATGGAGAGCGCCAGGTGCTTTGGACGGCTGAAGAGTGCCAGATCCTCCGAAATCACCTCATCGCCGATCCGCATCTGCGCCCAGACCAGGACATCGCGGCGGCTGTTCGCCGCGACAACGGCGCTGGCGTCGATTTCGTACACACACGACGAGGTACGCGCCGCGACAACCGCATCGACCGCGCCACTGGCGAGCACCTTACCACGCACATCGGTGACCGCGTAGGTGATGACGCCGGACTGCGTCGTACCGTGATCATTGCTGATGTGAATCTGCACTGTGCTGCGTTCACTGTCTTCCAGGCACGAGAGCATGAGCGGCGCGAAAAAGCGGCGCGCCATGTGATGCAGCGCCTTCCAGTTGCCTTTCCAATCCAGCGACGCCCAGCTCGGCGCGGGCCACATGTCATTCAACTGCCAATAAAGCGCGCCCATCGAGCGCGGCACATGTCGCCGCCAGTGTTCGATGGCATACTTCATCGCCATCGCCTGGAGGATCTGGCTGAGCCAGAGCGTCGCCTCGAACGACGTGGGCAGGCGGAACCAATCGAGCAGGTAATGAATGATGACGCTGTTGCCAATACCGCTGCGCTGATGATGTTCCATCACGTAGCTGGTGATACTGCGGTCATCAGGCTCGGTGAATTCGTAGACCGTCTGAGGTTCCGGGAACGACTGAAAGCCGAATTCGCTGCAGAAGCGATCGAGGCGCGTTCGATACCACTCGAACGGCTCTTTGCCGTGCCAGACGCCCCACAGATGCGAGTCGCCGCAGTTCTGGCTGTTATAGTCCGTGCGATCGCCACAGGGATTGTGCGGACTGCCGGGCCAGTAATCGGTCTGCGGCGCCAGTGTGCTCACAATCGAGGGCAGCAGGTCATCGAACAGGCGGCTGTAATCTTCCCAGCTCATCGACTCCAGCCAACCGGGGCTGTGCGGAAGTCCCTGCTCGATTTCGTTGTTTCCACACCAGAGCGCCATGCAGGCATGATGACGCAGGCGGCGCACCGTATCGCGTGCCTCTTCTGCCACGTTCGCCATAAACTCGGCCTCACGGCTGGGATAGGTGCCGCAGGCGAACATGAAGTCCTGCCAGACGGCGATGCCATACTCGTCGCAGAGATCGTAGAAGTCATCATTCTCGTAGATGCCACCACCCCAGGCGCGCAGCATATTCATGTGTGCATCGGCGGCAGCCTGGATGAGACGTTCGTACTCTGCGCGGGTGACCGCGCCGGGGTACGGACTGGCGGGGATCCAGTTGGCACCTTTGGCGAAAAACGGCACGCCATTGCACGAGAAGTGGAACGACTCGCCCCACTCGTCAGGTTGGCGCTCCAGGCGCAGCGTGCGCAAGCCAATGCGCTTTTCCACCCGATCAAGCGCTTGACCCGCGTCGTTCAGCAGCGTCACAGAGACCCAATATAAGGGCTGCTCGCCCAGGTCATTGGGGAACCACAGGTGAGGGTTATGGATCGTCAGCGTGGTGAGGGTGGTGCCGTTCGCCAGCGCCGTTTCGCTCTGCGCCACAACCGCGCCATCGTACGAGACGTCGACTCGCGCTTGCAGCGCATTCTGTGTCTCTTGTTCGACCATCAGGTGAATCGTTAGATCTACCTGCTCGGACGTGTGATTCTGAAGGATCAGGACATCGGCGATACGCGCGCTGCTGAAGGCGACCAGTTCGATGTCACGCCAGATGCCGCTGGTGACCATTTTGGGTCCCCAGTCCCAGCCAAAGTTGCATGGCTCCTTGCGTAACCAGGCACCGCTGTTGATACGCATCGGCTCGACCCAGCCTGCCATCACTCCACGTTCAGCGTCCATCCGGCGCACAAAGGGCATCGGCGCGGCGAAATCTATCTCCAGCGTGTTTGTTCCCAGGCGGGTATGGGCTGTAACGTCGAATTCCCAGATGCGGTGCATGTTGTCAGCGCGCCCGATCTCGACACCGTTCAGGCGCAGCGTGGCGAGGGTATCCAACCCATGACAGCGCAGCATCAGACAGCCCTCTGCCAGTAGTTCCGGCTGCACATCGAACGCGCGAACGTAGCGCCAGTCCGTTTCGCCAATCCACATCTGCTGAAGTTCATTATCGCGGTAGAAGGGATCGGGCAGCAGTCCGTGAGTCAGCAGATCGGTATGGACGCAACCGGGGACATGCGCAGGAATGGGGGTTGGATCGCCCTGTTTGTAGAGCGTCCACTCACCGTTGAGCGAATGCTTTTTCATGATTGTTCCCTTTGAATCGCGGCAGTGTCGAGCGTTATTCCGTCGCCCAGTGCGCCGAAATCCCGTATGTTGTAATCTGCCATGTTTTTCCTCAGCCCGCAGGCTTTACTTTGATCGCTAAGTCCTGCGAGAAGGTCGGCAGATCGATCACCAAGGGCGCGGAGGTCACGCTCATGGTGGCGGATGACAGGATTTCGCCCGTCTGCGCATCCCAGATTTCGACCGTGTAATCGTCTGCATTCAGGTCGGTCAGCGTCACCTGCACGCCGCTGACCTCAGGAAACGCGACATCCAGCGGATTCTCGACACGATTGCGCAGGTTGCGCTGATACTGACGCATGAAGTAGCGCTCTTCGTAATCATCCGCCAGTATCCAAAGTAGCGCATAATCGTCCGCCTGCAAACCGTAAAGGTCAGCATCTGCGTCTTCGCTTAAGCTGCCGCTCGTCGCTTGCCACGCCCGCGCACCCAGGTCTTCACCCTCGAAGAACGCCGCGATACTGGCGAAATGATAGTAAAGATCGTTGGGGTGGATCAATGTATCCCACCACCACGTCATGCCCGTCCCGGCAGCACCCAGCATCGGCGCTGCCCAGATGCCCTGGTGAATGAGGATTCCAGTCGCGTCGAACATGCTCGGCGTACCAAACTCGCCCATCAGGAACGGCTTATCCGGATATGCGTCCAACCACTCCGGGATGACATTGCGAAAGCCACGGCGGATGTTGGAGATGTCGCCATCGGTGTAGCGGTGATCCTGGGTGTAATCCATCGTAGGCTGCCCCCAGACGCTTTCCACGCCAACAGGCGTACCGGAATGCGAAATCAGCCGTTGATTGGGGTCGATGCTGCGCAGGTAGTCGGCGCTCTCCGCGATCCAGGGTGCGAGTATTTCCGGGTTCGAGATTGCTGTCCACTCGACCTCGTTCCACCACTCCCAGGTCATGATATTGGGCGAATAACCCCAGCGCGCGGCGATATAACGCAGCCGCTGGAGCCAAAGACGACGCGCCTCGGCGCTTGTGGCGAAGTCGGCGGGCGTTGCGGCGGGACCCCCGTTGGCGGCGTTATACGGGTTATCCTCCCACTGAGCGTTGATCGTCTCGGAGAACTGCCCGTGATTGATGAGCGTCAGCATGGCGTAAATGTCACGCTCCGCCAGCATGTCGATCACCACGTCGAGTTCGCGGGCGTTGCGCTGGCGCAAGTCGTAGTTCCCCAACCCGGTATCAGACCATTCCAGCGCGAAACCCCAGGGAGCCATCCAGATGCGCACGAAGTTGGCATTCGCTTCATGCATCCTGTCCAGCCACAGGCGGTAATCCGCCAGCACGCGACCTGTGCGTGCCCAGGCAAGATTTTGCCCGATTGGAAAGTAAGGTGAGCCATTATCGAAGGCGAAGTAACGGGGGTTGCGCAAGTCGATGCGCACAAATCCGGGGTTATCCGACTCCATTGCGGTGAAAGTGCTCCACTCGCCGGTCAGCGTCACGTCGTCCGCGCTGGCGGTGGCGCGGTACTCCCACTCGCCCGCTTCGGTCGGAGCGAAGCGTACGCGCCACGACCAATCGTCCGTAGGCTGTAAGCGTTGATTCGCCTCGTTGCCATAGAGAGCGTACTCACGATACCAGAATGCGGGGACGATTCTGGTTGTGCCGTCTGGCGCTTTGAATTCGGCATCCACGCGGATGTCATCGGGATCATACGGGTTGTCGAAGTCGACATCCAGCGTGATGACTGCCTCGAACTTCTCGTAGATGCCCACAGCCCCATCCAGCGCTTCGATGTGTGTAATCGCTCGCAGGCGGTCGTCAGCTTGCCCGAATGCCTGTGATCCTCCCAACAGGTCGAAAACGCAGAAGACGATGATGAAAAGGAATGCCCAATGCAAACGCATGGCGGTCAGCCCTTCACACTCGTCACTGCGATACCCTGGACAAACTGCTTCTGGAACAGGATGAAAAGGACGAGAGTCGGGATGCTGGTGAGCAGCGCCGCGACCATGGCTACGCCCTGTTTCGTCGCGCCAGACAGCGGGTCTACCATTGTCGTCATAATCAAAGGAAGTGTGCGAAGCTCTTCGGAGCGCACCACGATCAGGGGCCAGACGAGGTTGTTCCATTCGTTGAGCCAGATGAACAGACTCATCGAAACGAGCGCTGGACCGATCAGCGGCATTACAAGCTGCCAGTAGATGCGGAACTCGCCAGCCCCATCCAGTCGCCCGGACTCGAGCATCTCATCCGGCAGCGACAGCATATACTGACGCAGGAAGAACAGGGCAAATGCCTTGGGCAGCGCTGGGATGAGCAGCGCCCAGAACGTATCGACCCAGCCGAAGCTGCTCACGTTGAGAAAGTTCGGGATGATCGTCACCTGCCAGGGGATCATCATCGACGCCAGGATGAGCAGGAATATCGGTTGCCGCCCCGGGAAATCGTGCTTGGCGATCACAAACGCCGCCAGAGATGCCAGCAGCAACCCGGCGACCGTGATCGCGCCGGAGACCAGGAAGCTGTTCAGCATATAACGCAGAAAGCCGCCTTGCGTATTCGGGTATAGCTGCAGCAGCCCCTCGGTATGGTCGGGGGGTTGGTTGCCAACGGGGTCGTAGAAGCTGTTGAGCGTCGGCTGTTCGATGATGAAAGTCGGCGGAATGCGGTTGAGTTCCGGAACGGTCTTAAATGCGCCCAGCACCATCCAGTAGTACGGAATGAGCGTCGCCAGTGCCAGGACGATGGCAATCGTCATGCCGAAACGCTGAAGAATGGTTGTTGCGCGATCCTGATGCTCCATGATTAGTAAGCCTCGTTCGCACGTCCAACACGCAGGTTGATCAGCGTGAAGATGAAGATGATGAAGAAAAGGATCCAGGCAATCGCCGAGGCATAACCCATCTGGAACAGGCGGAAGCCCGAATCATACAGGTAGGGCACCATCGTCAGACCCGAGTCGAGCACGCCACCCATGCCTTCGGAACTGGCAAACAGGATATAGACCGCCTCGAAGACCTGGAACGCGCCGATGATGCTGGTGATCAGCACGTAGATGGTGGTCGGGCGCAGCAGCGGGAAGGTGATCCGGCTGAACCTAGCCCAGGGACCCGCGCCGTCAATCGCGGCAACCTCGTAGAGTTCGGCGTTGATGTTCTGAAGTCCCGCCAGGAAGAGAATCATGTTGTAACCGATGCCACCCCAGATCGCCATGATGACCAGGATCGGCATCGTCCAGCTTGCATCGTTCAGGAAGGAGATCGGCTCGGCGATCCAACCAAGCTGGAGAAGCGCATAATTGACCAGACCGTAGGATTGACCGCGAAAGATCCAGCCCCAGACGACCGTGATGGCGATGCTGGCAGTGACCGAAGGCAGAAAGAAGATCATGCGCAGGATGTAATTCACCGTCGATTGCTTGCGCAGGATCAGCGCCATTAGTAAACCGAAGATCAGTTTGCCGATGACCGTCCAAAAGACGAAGACCAGCGTGTTGATGAGAGATGTCCAGAAGCGCGTATCCTGCGCCCCAATGACATACTGATTGCCAAAGAGTGAGAATGTCTCCCAGTCGGTAAAACCTTCGCTGAGGATATCGCGCGGACTGACGAACGCCAGCGCGCACGGACGCCCTTCTTCAGCTTCATAAGCAGCGACTTCACTCTGTGGCAGCTTACGACGCCCGCACTGATACATGCGTTCGCCGGTCGCCTCGTCAAAGAGTGCGGGCTGTTCACGGACTTCCAGACTGAGAAGTTGGCTGTAATTGCCAAAACCAACATATTCCGCCTCGTCGGTAGCGACAGCACTGTAATCATACAAACTGACGATGGCGGACTGAACAAGCGGCAGCATGACAAAAACGAAAAATGGGATTAGAAAAGGCAGCAGCATCAGATAAGAAATGCGGGCACGCCATATCCTTGCCAACAATGACGAGCCTTGTGAACGTCCCACAATGCCGGCGGGAGTTGGCACGGCAAGCGGTTCTGTAGCCATCATGACCTCCAGGAAGACAAATCAGGCTGCTGCCAGGGAAAGCTTCCCCGACAGCAGCGCATGTTCGCGAGAGACAGGCTATGCGCCGTATTCGGCGATACCGTCGTTCAGAACGTCTTCCATCTCAGCGAGGGCGTCTGCAAAGTCCGCGCCTTCAAAGAGCACCGATTGGAGGATCAGGTCGATGTCCGCATTGGTCTCTTCCCATCCGGGGCAGTTCGACGGACCAGCCGCGTCGCCCAACTGCGTCGAAAGTGCCTCGCGCACCTCATCGCCGCCCTGGATGAATTCGTAGTTGGCAGTCTGCGGTGGGACATGGATCGAGTTCCCCATCGACAGCGACAGCTCGGCGAGCGCCTGCTGTGCTTCCGAGGTGCTGAGGTACATCATCAGGTCGAACGCTGCATCGACATTCGGCGAGTACGAGAGGATGCCCATCCCCTTACCACCGATGAAGGCGTTGAAGCTGCCCGTCGGACCCGCTGGGAGCGGCGCTACCGACCACTGACCTTCAAGTTCGGGATGCGCAGCGTTAATGCCCGTCGCTTCCCACTCACCGCTGAAGACGAACGCAAGCTCGCCCGTAGCCAGTGCGTCGGCGGTCGGCACTGCTTCTGCCGGGAAGCCATAGTCTTCATAGAGCGCGGTGTAGTATTCCAGCGCAGCCATGCCTTCTTCACTGTTGATCGCCGCAGCGCTGCAATCTGGCGCATACCAATCGCCGCCCGCCTGCTTCAGGACGCCCTGGAAGCCGAGCCACGAGGTGTTGCCCCAGCTCCAACCGCCGGTGACACCCGCTTCTGCCGCCGCAGCGACGCCATCCCAGGTGGTCGGCACTTCCACACCCGCTTCTTCAAACTTGGCAGGCAGGTAGTACATCAGCATCGTGTCAAGGTTAAAGGGGACGTAGTAGACTTCCCCCTCGGTCGTCAGGATCGCATCATAGAAGGCGGAGTTACTCTGTTCGGCGACCTGTGTGATTTCTTCGGGATAGAGTTCGCTCAATTCGACCATCCCGCCGAGGTTGCCCAGCGAAATACCCCAGCTCATCCCGCCGATGATGATGTCGGCACCAGAGCCATCGGCAACCGCCGCCAGCGCAGTCGCGTAGGCATCGCCCCAACCGACAGCACTCACGGTCACGCTGTTTCCACTGCTCTCTGCCCAGACGTTGACAACTTCCTGAAGAACGGCGGCACCGGTGTCATCGCCGGTAAACCAGATGGTGAGTTCCGCACCCTGTGCGCGAACGGGCAGCAGCGATATAGAAAGAATCGCCACAATAACGAGGACGTAGGTAAGCAAGCGTTTCATTCAAGTACTCCTTCAAGTTCTGTTTACAATCAACACGAAACCAAGGTGCATCGAATAGACCCTCGATAAACCCTCCTTTTATCGGGAATGCGTACGAACAAATTGGATTGTCGGCGCAAGTACGCGGCGTCCGCCGCGCTTTACGCCTGGATGTCCCGCACCGAACTGCGCTCGATGAGCTGTGTGCTCACGGTGGTACTGATTGCGAAGCGGTCGGGTTCTGTTACACGGTCTCGCAAGTGACGAAATGCCATCGCCCCCATCAGGACTTTGTCGACATGAACAGTCGTCAGGGGCGGCGTAACTTCCTGAGCAGGATCGATGTCGTCAAAGCCGATCACCGAAACGTCATCGGGGATGCGCTTGCCGAGCGCCTGAAGCGCGTTCATGACGCCGAAAGCGACGGCGTCGTTGCAGGCAAAAATCGCCGTGATCTGGGGTGCCCGGCTCATCAGGCGCATCGTTGAGGCAACGGCATCGGAGCGGTTGAGGTGACTCTCTTCGATATAGGTGTCTTCGATGCCGCTTGCACGCAGAGCATCGAGATAACCTTCACGACGTTCGCGGATGCTGGGATAGCTGCCGTCATGGCTGCCAATCAGCCCAATGTGACGATGCCCGCGCTGGATAAGATGTGTCACTGCCTGCATTGCCCCGCCGAGGTTATCGATCAGTACCGAGTCGAGGCTCAGGCTGCCGGACGTGTAGGCATCCACCAGGACGATGTTTTGCCCTGCCTGACGGCTGATATCCGAGATCATCTCTTCGAGGAACGTACCGATCACGATGACACCATCCACACGCTGATCGAGCAGCATGGCAGGCCACGACTGCGCGCGGTTGTTCTCATCGACCTCGATATTGGCATACATCAGGCTGACGTTATGCCGTTGGCACTCACGTTCGACGCCCGCGATTATCTGCGAATAGAACGGGTTAAGCAGCATCGTATCGTCGAGGCGGCGCTTGGTCAGCACGCCTATCACCGAGAGGTTTGCCTTGACAGCCGAGTCGATGCTGATCTTCGTGCGGTAGCCCAGGTGATTCGCTGCGCGCAGCACACGCTGGCGCAGTTCGGGCGAAACCCCAGGTCGATTGTTGAGAACTTCCGAGACTGTGCTCAATGCCACGTCGGCTTGTTTGGCAATGTCTCGCATTGTAGGCGTTCGTGCCATCATTTCTCCTTGCGCGACCTTGTTCGCTATAATCGAACTTGTTCGCGAATTAGATATAGATTAAAATCAGATCACGCATTTGTCAAGTAGAACGCCCAACAGGCGTGACACCTGGCATTGCATCTCATGCCCAAATTACAAGTTGAGTCCTTATGTCATAGGAGTCCCCCCCATGTCTGATATGCAGCCTTCTATTCGACTGACCAACGGAGCAGCCCTGCCAAATATCCCTTGGGAAGACCGGCAGCAGGATTCATCGACTGTGATGTGGCGTTACAGCCAGAATCCGATTATCCCGCGCGACCTGATCCCCCGCTCAAACAGTATTTTCAACAGCGCTGCCGTGCCATTCAATGGTGCATTCGCAGGCGTCTTCCGCGTGGATGACCAGCAGCGATTGATGAATCTGCACGCCGGACACAGCGCAGATGGCATCACATGGCAGCTCGACCCCGAACCGATTGAATGGGTGTTCGCAGACAGTGAGCATCAGCCGTTCGTGCATCGTTACGATCCGCGAGTCACCTGGCTGGAAGATCGCTATTATGTGACCTGGTGCAACGGATATCACGGACCCACTATCGGCATCGGCTACACCTACGACTTCAAAGCGTTCACCTTTGTCGAAAACGCCTATCTGCCCTACAACCGTAACGGCGTCCTTTTTCCACGCAGGATCAACGGCAAATATGCGATGTTCAGCCGCCCCAGCGATACCGGGCACACGCCGTTCGGCGACATCTTCTATTCGGAAAGCCCGGACATGATCCACTGGGGCAAGCATCGCTTCGTCATGGGACCCAAGAGCTGGACGTGGCAGAGTACCAAGATCGGCGCAGGTCCCACACCCATCGAGACAAGCGAAGGCTGGTTGCTGATCTATCATGGCGTACTGACATCGTGCAACGGCTTCGTCTACAGCATGGGGGCTGCGCTGCTGGATCTCGACCAACCCTGGAAAGTGATGTATCGCAGCAAGCCCTATCTCATGTCGCCGCAAAGACTCTATGAATGCGTTGGCGATGTACCGAATGTCGTCTTTCCCTGTGCGGCGCTGCATGACGCCGCCACGGGTCGCCTGGCGATCTACTATGGGGCAGCGGACACGGTCACCGGGCTGGCATTCACCTATCTGGACGAACTGATCGATTTCGTTAAAGCGAACTCGGAGATATAAGCATCGGCGCTTTCCGTGCCGCTTTCATCATTCCCTGTCGCGATTGGCACTACTGCATCTGTGATTTCCGCAGACGAAGACTGTTGCTGACGACCAATTCCTCAGAACGGGCATCACCATTGCAGCGGCTTGGCGCGGTTGAAGACGACCGCGCTCCAAAGCGTCTGTTTTCCTCACTTCACAACACAGCATCCACGTAAGTCTGCCTGAACGGAGCACCTACGGAGCCAAACCACATTAGGTGGATGTGGCTGCGTGGGTGAAGTTGAGCTTGGCAGCGCTGGTGGCTGAAGCGCACAAACGGAGGCGCAGGCGGCGATTCTGCTCCCGCCGCGCGCGCTCATCGATTGTCCTCTCAGATGGCGGATCGCACGAGGAAGCCGAAACTCTGACGCACCCCTCACGCTCTCAATCCCCCCTCTGCGCGCAGAGGGGGATTGAGAGCGTGAGGTCGGGTTTCCAGGTCAGTTCTTAGCGTGGGCAGCCTTCGATCTCCTGCCAGCTCTCGCGGATGATGCCATCGATGGACAGGTCGGGACGGATGGTGTCGATCAGCGGCTCCAGGAAGACCGTCTGCTCGCCAAACTCGCCCAGCGAGGTGCGCCCTTCGCGGCTGGCGTTCTCTTCCGGCGGCGTCATCTGCGGATAGATGTCGTCGAACAGGTCGAACGTGAGCTGATCAGCGTCTTCCTCGATCAGCACTGCTGGACTCTGGATCGGACGCGCCTCTTCCTCGTAAATATCCGGGTTGCCCGCGATGTCGCTGGTGAAGATGACCGTATTGTCGTCGCAGCGCCAGGTCGGAGCGTAGTCCGCGATGGTGTTGTCGGTCAGCTTGCGTGTTTCGCCCGTCCCAACCGCGTAGATGTAGACATCGAGGTCACCGTCCTGGTCGGACTGGTACGCGATCAGCGAGTTGCTTGGCGACCAGGTGTGATTGGTGGCATTTTCGTCGATCTCGGTGACGAACGTGCGGTTCTGCCCAGCCGTATCCATGATCGCGATGCGGCTGCGCCCGTCTTCCGCTTCGTAAGTGCGGTAAGCGATGCGCGTCCCATCGTTCGAGTAGACTGGTTCCACGTCGATGCTGCCGCCGTCACTGAGCACGCGGACGGCGTTGGTGACGAGGTCCAGCGTATACACCTGCCAGCTCCCGCTGCGCGAACTCTGGAAGACCAGCGTCTGCCCATCCGGCGACCAGAACGGGTTGATGTCGTCCGCCGGGCTGTCCGTCAGTTGGTATTCGCGCCCGCTGGACATATCGATGGCGAACAGATCCCAGTTGCCGCGACGGTTGCTCTCAAAGACCACCCAGTTGTTCGGTCCCCAGACCGGATCGGTGTCGATGGCGTTCTCGTTGAAGGTGACGCGCTGGATGGCGGTTGGGTCGCCGCCGCTGGTCGGCGCGACATAGAGTTCCCAATTCTCCGGCTGCCCATCGACCTTATCGCGATTGCTCGTGAAGACGATCCATTCGTTGTTCGGCGAGAGGCTGGGTGCCATGTCGCGGTGATCGGCGTTCGGGTCACTCAACGAGAGGTTCTCGCGGATCGAGGTGCGCGTTTCTTCATCTGCGCCGTCGAGGCGGAAGATCTCCCAGTTGCCGACCTCGTCGGTGTGATAGAGGCGGAATTCAGGACAGTTGCGCCCGCAGGTCGGCACCGCTTCCCAATCCGGGATGCCAATACCATCAGCGATGGCGCGTCCATCCTCTGGCGCGGGGGTCGGCGTCGGCACACTCGGCGCGACGCAGGCGTTTCTCATCCCAGCGGTGACGCCGAGATGGGCGAAGTTGATCATTGCCCCGTAGATGTTCGCATCGCCTGGCATTGAGATGATGGCGCTCTCGCCACTCAGCAGGCGCACCACGCCGACTCGGATAAGGTTGCCCCCGCCGTCAATCAGCATGTACTCGTGGTCACCCACCATGTCGCCGCCGATGTTGCGAACGGTGAACGCCGCGCTCGCATCACAAGTCGCGCTGAGTTCCAGGATAGGGCGGGCGCAGGTGAGATCGCTGGTAAGTGATCCGGCGAAATTGCTGCTGCTGAAGCTGTAGCTCGCATATGGGTCTAGCCCAGGCAGCGAGATCGTCATCTCCGCGCCCGCCGCGACCTGGAAGGTCCCTGGCGCAGGCGTGACATCGGTCGTGCCTGCCTGCGTGACGGTGAATGCCTGCGGCGAGACCATCGCGCCACCATCGTTGCGAATAGTGAAGGCGACCGGGATGGCGCAGGTCGATGTGACGCTCAGGTCGGGGTTTGCGCAGTCCTGCGTATCGTCCAGGCTGCCCGCGAAGCCGCCCGTCGTCAGGCGATAGCTCGGATACGGATTGAGCGTACTCATGCTGATGGTGGTCGAACCACCCGCGCCAAGCTGAAGTGTGCCGGGTGCCGGGGTGACATCCGTCCCGCCCGCCGCCGTCACGCTGAAGCTCTGCGGAATGAGCATCGCGCCGCCGTTGTTGGTGATCGTGAATGTCACCGGGTCGCCACACACGCTGACGACGGAGAGCGCAGGACGCGCCCCGCAGTTGGAGTTGGTCGTCAGGTTGGCGCTCGTCCCGTTGCTGGTGAAGGTATACGTCAGGTACGGGTCGCTGTTGGCGGGCACGCTAAACGTCTGTGATGCCTGCCCGACGCCCAACTGGAAATTGCCGCTGCCGACCGTCGGGTTGCCCGACGCATTGCTGGTGATTGACCAGTTCTGCGCGGCGGGCATCGGACCATCGGCGGAGCGGTTGTTCTGCACCGTGAAGACGGGCAGGTTGTTCACGCAGACGGCGCTGACCGCAAGCTCCGGTGGGAAGTAGCAGGTCGTCATCGCGCTGGCGTTGGTGTCGGTCGTCTGCATCGTGATCGTGCCCGACTGGTTGGCGAAGGTGAGCGTGGTGTTCGCCCCCGCGCCCAGTCGGAAGGGCACGCTGGCGATCACGCCGTTGGGACCACTGACGACTGCCAGATCATCGCTGGTCATCGCCGCACCGTTGTTGGTCAGCGTGAACGAGGCGACGCGCGCTGCCGAGCAGACGGCGTCGATGCTGATGTTCGGCGCGGGCGGCGGGTTGGGCGTGACGCGCACGACACGGTTGACCTCGCCGCAGGTCTGCGGGCTGCCGCTGTCGCAGACGAACATGCGGACGATGTAATCGCCTGTGCCGCTGTACTGGTGACACGGACGAGTGTTGACCAAGCCGTTGGATGCCGTGTTGCCGGGGATGTGCCCGTAATTCCAGCCCGTCACATTCACGCCGGGCGGGAGAATCGCGCGGAAGCAGTAGTTGCCGCCACCTTGAGGTTCGATGGCGAAGGTGGCGCTTGCTTCCAGCGAGCTGTAGGTGCGGATGACATTGGTCGCCTGGTCGGTGAAGCTGGCGTTGGTGACGACCAGACGCGCGACATAGGTCGATGCCGGGCTGGGATAGGTATGGCAGAGCGTGCCCGGGGCGGGCGGCGAGGTGTAGTCGAGATCGAACGTGCCGTCGTTCTCGAAGTCCCACTGCCAGCGCATAATGGGCGAGCCGCTCACGCTGCGGTCGGTGAAGCAGACGTTCAGCGAGGCGATGCCGCCATACTGCGACGCGGTGAAGCGCGCAGACAGCGCATCATCGGCGAGCAGTGTGAACGGCACTTCCGCCTGCACATCGCCGCGCGTACCCAGATTGCCGCGCCCGGTGACGACCGCGACATAATTGCCCGCTGTCGGGAAGAGGTTGAGGTTATTCACCGTCTGCCCCGTACGCGTGCCGAGCGACGTGCGGCTGTTATCCGGATTGACGCGGAAGAACTCCCATGTGTAGGTATTGATGTTGACGCCAGTCGCCGTGAAAGACTGCGGCATCCCCGCGAACTCGTTGCTCGTGCTCGTCCGTTCGGCAATTACGCTCTGCAAGCCATAGATGTTGAAGGTGAGGACGCGGTCTGACGTGCGCGAGCCGGAACGACTCTGCCCTTGGAGGGTGATGGTGTACGTGCCGGGGGTGGTGTAGGTGAAGCAGCCACCGGGGAAGTCCGACGTCGGAAGCTGCGTCCCGCTGAAGCCCGTGCCGCTCACCCCGCTCGGCGCGCTGCTGAACGTCCAGGCATAGTTGATCGAGTCGATTTGTGCTGGACGGTCGGCGGCAACCGGGCGTGGGTTAGAGGTATTCGTCAGGCAGATCGCCTGCCCAACCGGGAGCGCCGTATTCGTCCAGCCATCGGCGGCATACGACAGATTCATGTTGAACGAACCGACGTTCAGCGCCAGCGTGCGGTTGCAGGTGACGGCGGGCGGCGTGCCCGTGTCCGCCGGGTTGGTTACGTCTAGGCGCAGGCTGTAATCGCCGCGTCCCAACGGACCCAACTGCGCCAGCGTGAAGGCGGGACTGGTGACGATGCCGTTGGTGGTGACGCCTGTGATCGGCAGTCCGAGCGCGTATACGGTGTTCGCGGCGTCGGTCAGCGTCCAGGTATAAGTCAGCGGAATGCCTGTCCCGTTATCGACATCGATCTGATAGCTGAAGCTGCCTGGGCTGGTGTTAGGGTTGGTCGTGCCCGTCAGCGCGCTCTCGCACTGCCAGTCATTCCCCGTGTTGTACGAGCTGATGTTCAGGTAAGGCGATGTGCAGCTATCCTCCGGGATCGTCCCGGTCGCGCCGCTGGTGTTGGCGGCTGCGCTAACGAGATAACGCAGTCGGTAGGTGGCGTTGGGAACGCTGAAGAGCTGTGTATAGAGATTGCCGCTGCCCGTGAAGGATTGCGGCGCGCCCGTCCCCGTCAGTTGGTCGAGTTCCCACGAGATCGTCAGCGTGCGCCCATACGGGTTGACGATGTTGGTCGTGTAGGCTTCACTTTCGCCGACTACGACGTTCGAGTCGCCGCTCGGCGCGTTGCAGGTCAGCGTTTCGTAGCGCGCGCCGACAGATGCCGTGCGGCTGGCGCAGCTATCGGTTGTGCCGTCAGGGTTGTTGATAGTGATGCTGACGGCGACCTGCTCGTCGCTGGCAGCGGGCGGCAGCGTCGCCGACGACCGATTCCACTGCACGGTAATGCTGCTCCCGGTCGTGCTGCCCTGGATGACGCCACCCGTCACCGACCAGTCGTAGGAGACGATGCGCCCGGCGACGACGTTGGCGGGGAGGCTTACACTGTAGTTCTGCGTCTGGTCGCCACCAGCATTCGTAACCGGGATCGGATTGAAGGTGCCGCTGATGGTCGCATCCGTGCATACAAAGTCGGGCCACGGCTGCACAGTGAACGAACGCGAGGGTCCGCACGATGCGGATGATGGGGTGTAGCCCACCGGGTTAGTCACGGTGGCGACATAGCTGACCTCGACATTGGCAGGCAGCCCGGTTGTCTGGTTGGTCAGGGTATAGGTATAGCTCGCTCCGGTCTGCCCGGTGCTGATGCCACCCACGAACCATTCATAGGTGATCGGGCGGCTGGACAGGTTTTGCACATTGGCAGTGAAGTTGATCGTGCCGCCCGTCGCATAGAGCGGGCTGGGCACTGTGCCGTTGACCGCGCAGATCAGCGGCGGGAAGAGATGGGTGACGGTCTTGCTGCTGGTGCAGGACGAACCATCGGGCGTGCTGGCGGATAGGCGCACGAGAAACGAGCCGTGGCCAATATCATCCCAATCGACGCTGAGGCTGCTGCCTGTGGTTGTGGCGGGCAGCCCTGCGCCCGTCCCGGTGATCGTCCAGGTGTAGGTGACGGCGCGCCCGCCCTCATTGTTGACGCCCTCGTTGTAGGTCTGCGCCGGGCTGCCGGGCAGCACACTTGTGGCACCCGTGAAGTCGCAGGTCAGTTCCAGGCGGGCGATGAAGATGCTGACTTCGGCGAAGGCGGTGCGCCCGGCGTTGTCACGCACGGTCAAGCGGATGACCTTCGTGCCGAGTTCCTGATCGTCCGGGAAGAAGGCGCGCAGGTCGACATTCGACGGATTCATCGTCGTGCTGTCCATCACGCCATCGCGATTGAAGTCCCAGGCATAGGTCAGACTGCTGCCCGTGCTGCTTTCGCCGTCGAAATTGAGCGTCTGTCCCCAGGTGATGTTGGTCGAAGGCGTGACGCCGATCACTGCGGTCGGTGCGGCGGTGACGTTCACGCCGCGCGATGCCGTCGAGAGGGTCTCCGGGCTGCCACCATCTGAGACGCGCAGGCGGACGGTGCGCGAGGTGCCCGCCGGGTAGCTCACGCAGAACGTTTCGCTGTTCTCCGTGACTTCGTAGCCATCGGGCCCTGTGCCCGCAGCGCCATCCAGGTCCCACTGACTGTCGGCGACGGGTCCCGTGCTCTCGTTGAAGAAGCAGACTTCGACCATGTTACCCGGCAGGTTACCGCGCTGCTCGAAGCGGAAGCTGGCGAAGACCGGATCGCTGGGGACGAGCGCGACCACGCTGCGCATGACCTGATAGAACGACCCCTGCCAGCCATTGACTCGCATCGTGATCGGGTAGGTGCCAGCGGTCGAGAATGTCAGAGTATGAGGACCCGGACCCGTCAGATCGTCGAACTGACCATCGTTATCGGTGTCCCACACCCAGCTCTGGATGGGACCCGTGCCCTGGTCTGCACCCGTCAGCGTCACGGTCAGCGGGACGGTGCCGTTGTCGCTGGGCGTGATGGTGAAGTCGGCGCGCGGGGCGGGTGCGTTGATGACGAACGACTGCGAGGCGACCGAGGTGATGCCGCCGTTGCTGGCGAAGAGGTGGATGTAGAAGGCGGCGGGATAACTGCTCAGGCTGCTCACCGTATAGCTGATGTCGGTGTTCGTATCGCTGTAAACGCGCGCACCCGCATTCATCGGGTCGGCGCTGGTCGAGACGTACCACTGGTAGGTATTGCCCGCGCCGCCCGTGCTGCTGTTGCTGGTCGTGACGGTGATCGGCGGCACTTGCAGGAACACATTGCTGGGATTGATCGAAAAGCTGGCGACCGGATTGGGCTGAATGATGATCTGCCCGGTCAGTGCAAACGGGTCACCGTTGCCCGCGGTCGGCGTGCAGATTAGCGAGATATTGTAGGTGCCTGCCGTCGAGTAGGTCTTGGATGGCGATTGCAGGTTCGAGCCTGTGCTATCGCCGAAATCCCAGGCGAACGAGTCGATGTTGATGGCGTCGGCGGCACTGAAGTTGAAGGTGAATGGATCGCTGTCCCCTGCGTCGTTGATGTCCATGCGGCAGAATGTCTGCGATGGTGCGGTTGCAGCCATACTTGACATCGCCGCGAAGCTTTCGTGCGGCAATGGCTCCACAGTCACTTCCGGGGTTACTTCCGGCGTCACCTCTGGTGTGACTTCCGGCGTGAGTTCCGGCGTCACCTCAGGGGTGGCTTCCGGCGTGACCTCCGGGGTCATGTCTGGCGTGACTTCCGGCGTCACTTCGGGCGTGACCTCCAGCGTCACTTCCGGCGTGACCTCCAGCGTCACTTCGGGCGTGACTTCCGGCGTAGATTCCGGCGTCTCGCCCTGCCCCTGAATGATGGCGGGAGAGCCGAGCAATGCGGAAAACAACAGAATGAGCGCGAGAATGAAAAGCGGTTGCCAACGTCGATAATTACGCATGATGAGGAGAGATACCTATCTGTACAACGTGAACAATGAATCGGAAACAGATTTCCTGTATCTTGAGTGTAATTGACGTAGGCTTGACGTTAGGATTGAGAAATATAAATTATTTATGAATTAGACCTCGGCGCTTCACTGCCCTGAGCTTTTGTCGCTCATGCAGACTCGGATGCAGGCTGTGGGAGCGTGGCGAACCCGATGCAGGGTAGCAAGCAGGGCTGGATGGCAGATGTCACTACAGCTTTGATCGACAACGTTCGTGCGAGCGGCGGGTTAGCGTGGTTGGTCGTGACCGGATCAGGCGGCGAATAATGGCTCTCTACCTGTGCGTAGAGAATGTTCCAGACCCCTTACTCGACCTTCAGCAGCTTGGCTTTGCGAAGGGTTAATGAGTTGGAAACGACGAAGATGGACGAGAATGCCATCGCCGCTGCAGCGAGCATGGGCACCAGCAAGCCGATCATGGCGACCGGGATCAGCACGATGTTGTAGATGAACGCCCAGAACAGGTTCTGGCGGATCGTCCGCATCGTCGCGCGGCTGAGGGCGACCGCTCGCGCTGCCCCGCGCAGATCGCCGCTGACGAGCGTCACGTCGCTCGCCTCCATGGCAATGTCCGTGCCTGTGCCAATCGCGATACCCACATCCGCCTGCGCCAGCGCGGGCGCGTCGTTGATGCCGTCGCCGACCATCGCCACGCGCTTGCCATCGCCTTGCAGCGCTTTCACCGTCGCCGCCTTCTGATCCGGCAGCACCTCCGCGCGCACCTGCTCGATGCCGACCTCGCGCGCCATCGCCTGCGCCGTGCGCGTGTTATCACCCGTGATCATCACCACATCCAGCCCCGCCGCCTTGAGCGCCGCGACCGCCTCGCGCGATCCATCCTTGACCGTGTCCGCGATGCCGATCACGCCGCTGACGACGCCATCCAGCGTGACGACGACCGCCGTCTGCCCCTGTGATTGCAGGTCATCGATGATGGTAGTCGGGGTATCAACGCCGATCCACTTCGGGCTGCCGACCGCCACTGCCACGCCTTCGACCACCGCGCGCACGCCACGACCGCTCTCCGCCTCGAACGAGTCGGGCTGGGCGAGCGCCATAGCGCGCGCCTGCACATAGGCGACCACCGCCTGCGCCAGCGGGTGTTCGCTGGCGCGCTCGGCGCTGGCGGCGAGCCGCAGCATGCGCATCTCATCCGCGCCATTGAGCGCATGGACTGCCGTCACGCTCGGCTCGCCCTTGGTGATCGTGCCGGTCTTGTCGAGCGCGATCACCTGCAGACGATGCGCGTTTTCCAACGCTTCGCTGTTCTTGAACAGGATGCCCATTTCCGCACCGCGCCCGGTGCCCACCATGATCGCCGTCGGTGTCGCCAAGCCCAGCGCGCATGGGCAGGCAATCACCAGCACGGCGATGGCATGAACCATCGCCTCGATCCAGGTCGTCTGGGCGATCACGATCCAGCCGAAGAAGGTCAGCACCGCCAGCGCGAGGACGACGGGCACGAACACGCTCGACACCTGATCGGCAAGGCGCTGGATCGGTGCCTTGCTGCCCTGCGCCTGCTCGACCAGCCGCACGATCTGCGCCAGCGCGGTGCCAGCGCCGACCTGCGTCGCTTCGACGATCAAACGTCCCTGCTTGTTGACTGTCGCGCCGATCACCTTGCTCCCCGGCGCTTTGTTGACAGGCAGGCTCTCGCCCGTCAGCATCGACTCATCGACGGCAGAGCGCCCATCGGTGACGACGCCGTCGGTCGGGATGCGCTCGCCGGGTTTGACGACCAGCAGATCGCCGGGTACCAGTTCATCGACGGCGACCTCGACTTCCTGGTCGCCCCGCATCAGCGTTGCCGTGCGCGGAGCCAGCCCCATCAGCCGCTTGATCGCTTCGCTGGCGCGCCCCTTCGCCCGTGCTTCCAGCAGTTTGCCCAGCGTGATCAGCGTGATGATGACGGCGGCGGTCTCGAAATAGACATGATCGCCGATCAGCGCCTGCTGCCCGATCACGATGCCGATCAGCACGGCGATGCTGTAGAGATACGCCGCGCCGCTGCCGAGCGCGATCAGCGTGTCCATGTTGGCGGTCTTGTTACGCAGTGCTTTCCACGCGCCGATGACATACTGTCGCCCGACAATGACCTGCACAGGCGTCGCCAGGATGCCGAAGACGAACGGGAAGCCCGCCCACAGCAGCCAGTTCAACGCCGGGTTGGGACCTTCCATCGCGCCGCTCATCATCATGCCTGCCATCGACGCCCCGGCGAAACTCGCCATGTACAGGTCGCGCGCCATGCTCAGGATGAACAGCGGAATTGAGAAGATCAGCCCGATGCGCAGCAGCCGCTGCTGGCGGTCGATCTCTGCCTGGCGTGCCGTCCGTTCGGCATCTTCGGGCTGTGCGGCATTCGAGAGATCGAGCACGCCGTAGCCTGCTGCCTCGACCGCGCGCACGAAATCACCGCGCCGCGCCGCGCCGGGGATATAGGTGACCTGCGCCTTCTCGGTCGCCAGGTTGACGTTCACGCTCAGAATGCCCGGCGCTTTCGTCAGCGCACGCTCGACCGTGCGGACGCAGCTCGCGCAGGTCATACCCGTGATCGGCAGATCGAGAGTCGCCGTCGCCACACCATAGCCCGCCGCTTTGACGCGCTCAATCAGCGCAGCGGGCGCGGTCTGGGTAGGGTCATACGAAACGCTCGCCTTCTCGCTGGCGTAATTCACGACGGCTTCGCTGACGCCGCCCGTCTTGCCGAGCGCCCGCTCGACCGTGCGCGCGCAGTTGGCGCATGTCATGCCCGTGATCGGGAGGTCGAGATGTTGGGTTGAAGAGGATGTCATGGTTGTGTTCCTGCGGGTTCATCTGGGATCAGCGTGGGATACTGTGCTTCGAGTTGTGTGTGATAGTCGGTGACCTGTCTTTGCCATATACGCTGCTCTTCCGTCCACCAAAGCGCCATATAGGCGATCACCCAATCGATCTCCTCGTCGGTCATCACATCCGCGAATGGCGGCATCGGGAACTGTTGTAATGGGTTCACGATTCCATCCCGGATCACCTGGCGCAGCCGCTGCGTCGGATGCATCCAGGTGTGACCACTGGCATCCTGCGGCGGGACGATGTGCAGCCCAACCGCTTCAGCGGTCGGTATCGTCACCGGAAGCTGACCATCGCCACTGTTGCCGTGACAATGGGCGCAGCGCAGGTCATAGATGCGCTGCCCCTCCTGCAGTTCCGGCGATGAGGCGATGATCATGTCGCGCAGCGGTGCCTCGGTTGGGGCAACCACCACGCCATCCGGCATCGTGCGGTCGGGCTGGCAGCCCGCGACCAGCAGCACGCTAGCGAGAGTCATCAGAGAGAGTACCAGGATTGAACGAGGAGCCAGGGGCACTAGCTGTACCTTTCCACTTTTGCAATATCTATGCCGTCGACAAATCCAGACGCCGCAAGAGCTGCGCGTTGAAGGCGACGATGACCGTACTCAGCGACATGAACACTGCGCCGACTGCCGGATCGAGCGTGATGCCGAACGGCGCGAGCACGCCCATCGCCAGCGGGATGGCGACGACGTTATAGCCCGTCGCCCAGATCAGGTTCTGGATCATCTTGCCGTACGTGGCACGGCTGAGTTTGACGATCTTCACGATGTCGAGCGGGTTGGAACGCACGAGGATGATGCCCGCGCTTTCGATGGCGACATCCGTGCCCGCGCCGACGGCGATGCCGACATCTGCGGTCGCCAGCGCTGGTGCATCATTAACGCCATCGCCGACCATTGCCACTTTATCGCCGCCGCGCTGGAGTTCGCGCACTTTGTCCGCCTTGTGTTCGGGCAGTACCTGCGCGAAGTAAGTGTCAATGTTCAGGTCACGGGCGACCGCGCGCGCTACAGGTTCGCTGTCCCCCGTCAGCATCGCCACCTTCAAGCCCATCTCGTGCAGCTTCTGCACCGCTTCACGACTCTCCTCGCGAATGATATCGGCGATGGCGAACAGCGCCAGCACATTCCCCTCATTCGTCAGGTAGATGACCGATTGACCCGCCGCTTCCGCACCTTCTCTTGCCGATTGTAAGGCTGATGGGACATTCAAAGCGAGCTGCTCCAGCAGCCGGGGACCACCGATGAAGTAAGATGCGCCATCGACGACCGCCCTGACGCCGCGCCCGGCAAGGCTCTCGAAGCTGCGGACGGAGGCGGGAGTGACGCCGCGCTTCTGCGCGTACTCCCGGATGGCACGGGCGATCATGTGCTCGCTGTCGCCTTCCAAGCCGGCGGCAATGCGCAGCGCCTCATCCTCCGCCATACCCGCGACGGCGATTTGCGCCACGCCCTGCTCACCTTTGGTCAGCGTACCCGTCTTATCGAAGATGATGGTATTGAGGTCTTTCGCGCTCTCCAGCGCCAGCCGCTGGCGCACCAGCAGCCCATTACGCGCCGAAAGGGTGGTCGAAATCGCGACCACCAATGGCACCGCCAGCCCCAGCGCGTGCGGGCAGGCGATCACCAGCACCGTGACCATGTTCTTGATCGCTTCAGAGACGTTGCCAGTAAAGACTAACCAGCCGATCAGCGTCAGCGCGGCGGCGACGATGGCGATGATCGTGAGGTAGAAAGCAGCGCGCTGTGCCAGCGTCTGCGCGCGCGATGGGCTCTTTTGTGCATCTTCGACCAGCCGCATAATGCCCGCCAGTGCCGTGTTTTCACCCACCTGATCGAGCGTAACGCGCAGCGAACCGGAGCCGTTGACCGTGCCGCCGATGACTCGACTGCTGGTCGTCTTTTTGACTGGGCGGCTTTCACCAGTCATCATCGACTCGTTGACGCTGCTCTCGCCCTCTGTCACGATTCCATCCGCCGGGATGCTTGCACCGGGGCGGATGAGGATGAGTTCTCCCGCGCGAAGCTGCGTCACGGGGACGGTTTCTGTCGCGCCAGAAGGTAGCAGACGTTCGGCTGTATCCGGCAGCAGCTTCGCCAGCTCGCGCAGCGCACCCTGCGCCTGCCCGACGCTGCGCAGCTCGATCCAGTGACCGAGCAGCATGACGGCGATCAGCGTCGCCAGTTCCCAGAAGAAGTCCATCATGGGCGGCGCACCGCCCATCTCAGTCATCGGCGCGGGCGGGAAGAGGAAGATCGCGATGCTGTAGACATACGCCGCGATGATCGCCAGCGATATGAGCGTCATCATGCCGGGCTGTCGCAGACGGAGTTCATCGCGCGCCATGGTCAGGAACGGCATCCCGCCATAGAAGAAGATGAACGACCCGACGACCGGGGCGATCCAATCGCTGCCGGGGAACTGCGGCATCGTGAAGCCCATCCACGTCTGGATCATCGGCGAGTAAAGGACGACGAGGATGGTCAGCGGCAGCACGACGAAGAAGCGGTTGCGCATCATCGTCAGATGCCCCTCGTGCATCACGCCGTGACCGCTGTGTTCGTCGTGATGATGTGCGTGATGCGCATTGTGCGCGGGTTGAACCGGGGACGACGTGACCTGATCGCGAACTGTCTGGTGCTTGTGGTGTGCTTGATGTTCCATCGGTTTGCCTCACTTGCTCGATTTCAAACCTGCCAGTGCGGAGGTGCGCTTAAGAGACTCGCCCCGACGCACTCGGCGCTGTGTCTGATAGAGAACATCAAAATAATGGCAAATACTGTTTCAGGGAGGCATTCGCTCGTCGCCTACGCCGTGCCGAATGCCTCTGGGCGGTCTAATTGCCTAACTGCTCAACGTCTCGATCAGCGCTTCCATCTGCGCGTTTTCCGCCGTCTGTGCGCTGATGATCGCCTGCGCCAGCTCGACCAGTTCGGCATGTTCCGACTGTACGAGGATGCGCTCTGCCATGTGAATGGCGTCGTCGTGATGATCGATCATCGATTCCAGCCAGGCGATGTCGTAGTCAATGCCCTCTGCGCGATCCAGCCCCGCCAGCATCCCCATCGTCATCGACGGGTCAGTCACCAGCCCCGCAGCGTCATGCTCGGCATGTTCGCCCTGGGCAGCGTCGCCGCTGTGCTGGCTGTCGTCGCCCTGGGCGGCGGCACCTTCGGGATGGTGTTCGCTGTGTTCGCCCTGGCTCGCGCCACCCTGACCCATGCCGCCCATCATGCCCATGCCCTGCATGTTGCCCATCATGTCTTGCATGTTCTGCATCATAGACCCCATCTGATCCATCATGCCCATGCCGCCCATGGTGTCCATCCCCATGCCCTGCATGTCACCCATACCCTGCATCATGCCCTGCATCTGCATCATCATGTGCTGCATGTGCATCATCATCATCATGCTGTGCATCTGCATCATCATGCCCTGCATGTTCATGCCGCCCATACCGCCCATCATCGGCATATCCATGCCCATGCCGGGCATCGCAGCACTGCCCTGCTCATGTTGTGAATGGTCACCTGCGCTGGCTCCGGCGGCATTATGCTCTGCGTGCTCATCGGCGCTGGCTCCCGCGGCGTTGTGTTCCGCATGGTCGCCAGCGTTGAGCATCGACATCGGCGTATACGAAACCCCATACCACTCCGCCAACCAGCCCCGCATCTGGGCGATCTCCGGCGTTTGCGCGGCGATGACAGCGGCGCAAATGTCGCGGACTTCGTCGGTCGAGGCGCGGGTCAGGCAGTGATTTGCCATGTCGAGCGCCATCTGATGATGATCGATCATGCCCTGCATGAAGCGGACTTCGGCGCGTCCGGCGCGCCCTTCGGTCGGGGCATCGGCGAAGACGAGCGTGGGAAGGACGAGAAGAAGGAGAGTCGAAAGGACGATCTTTAGGAATTTTGTGCTCATGTATGTTTTGCTCCCAATACGGACGAGGCGTACCTCGTCCCTACCAACGATTCGGATGACCTGTAGGGGCATGGCGTGCCATGCCCGGTGATGCCTTGTCCGCGCAGCGAAATGCATCGTCAATTACCCCTGGCGGGCAGATGGACGATTACGCCTTCTCTGGCGCGTATTCGATCTCTTCGAGCTTCGCCTTGATCTGATCCCAGGTCGCGGGCGTCGTCCATTCGACGGTGACGACTTTGCTCGCCACCACGCCTTCGACGCGCTGCACGCCTTCCAGCGCGCTCACTTCGTTCTTGATCGTGTTGACACAGCCGTTGCAGCCAATGTTCGGGACGGTAAAGGTCTTCTGTTCCATGCTGGTTCCTCTCCTCAATATCTAAATCGATGATTACAGGGTTTTGACCTGTACGGCGTCGAAGCTGTGCAGGATCGGGCATTCGCTGGTCGGCGCGTCGCCGCCGGGGCAGCAATCGACCAGATGCACGAGCGTCTGCTGCATCGTCATCAGCGCCTGGATGCGCGCTTCGATGTCCTTCAGCTTGACATCGACCATCGCCCGCACATCGCCCGATGTCCCCTGCGGGCTGGACTGGATGGCGAGCAGCTCCTTGATCTCCGTCAGCGTGAAGCCCGCCGCCTGCGCCCGCTTGACGAACGCAACTCGCCGCGCCGCCTCGTCGTCGAAGAGGCGATAGCCCGCCTCGGTGCGCTGCGCCGGGGCGATCAAGCCGTTCTGCTCGTAGTAGCGCACCGTCTCCGGGTGAATGTCCGTGCGTTTCGCCAGTTCGCCGCGTGTCATGCCTCGCATGTCCACCTCCATAGTTTGCATTCTACACATTGTAGTAGACTACAAGGTCAAGAGGGAACTTACCGTTTCTCGCCATACTCCTGTTCCAGGCGGTAGACCTCCGCCGAGGGACCGATGATGACGATCTGGTCGCCTGCTTCCAGGCAGTACTCCTCCTGAGGCGAAATGATCATCTCGCCGCCCTTGCGCACGATCGCCAGCGTCGTGATCGCGCGTTCGCGCAGCGCGCACGCTGCCAGCGGCTGCCCGACCAGATGCGAAGGCGCTGAAATTGCGATCTGTCCGATGTCGTTATCGCTGTCTTCGTCAAAGTGGAAGATGCGATGCAGGAACTGGTTGACGGCAGGGCGCAGCAGGCTGAGGGCGATGCGATGCCCGCCGATCTGGTAGGGGTTGATGACCTGATTAGCGCCCACCATGCGCAGCTTCTGCTCGGACTCAGCACGTACGACGCGGGCGATGATGTTGAGCGCCGGGTTGAGCATTCTGGCGGTGAGGACGGTCATAATGTTGTCGGCATCGTTGGTCAGCACGCTCACCAGCCCGCGCGCATAAGTGATCTGCGCCTGCGTCAGCGTCTCTTCGCGGGTGGCATCGCCGATCACATAGGGGATTTTGCGCTCCAGGAACAACGACTCGGATTCATCCGTCTGATCGACGACGATAAATTCCACGCGCCGCGCCTGCAAGTCGCGCACAACCTGCCGCCCCACGCGCCCATAGCCGCAGACGATGTAGTGATCTTTGATTTTCATGCGCTGCCTTTCCATTCTGCGCCGCTGGATGGACTGCCAGAGAACAGGTTCGAGTGTGATGCGGATCGACTCGCTGACGGCTGCGGTGGCGGCAGCAACGCCCATCACGATGACCGTGACGGTGAAGAGCCTGCCTGCCTGCGAGAGCGGATGAATTTCACCAAAGCCGATGGTTGTGACGGTGATGACGGTCATGTAGAACGCATCCAGCGGCGGCATCCGCTCGATCATGATGTAGCCGGTTGTGCCATAGACGAGCAGGAAGCCCAGCGCCACCACCGCCACCTGAAAGCGGCGCAACGGATTTTGGGTCGCTTCGCCCAGCCATGCCGCCATCAGCGTGAACAGCTTGAAGATCATCGGATGAAATACCTGTCCGCATCGATCCGCGAGGCGGATGAATGTACCCAATCGGCTGAGGAATTGGCTACGGCGCGCTGTTCGGGTCTGCCCAAAGGCAGGCGGCTTCGGTCTCGGCGGTGCGGCTGTTGGTCAGCCGGAGGACACCGCGCCCGCCTGCATCCATGCGATAGATTTGCATCACGCCCGTGCGATCCGACGAGAACATCAGCCGCAGCCCGTCGAACGTCCAGACCGGCTGCATATCGACCGCCGGGTCGTCGGTCAGGCGGCGCGGTTCGCTGCCATCCGCACGCATGACATAGATGTCGCGGTTGCCGTCCACCACCGAGTCGAACGCCAACCAGCGACCATTGGGAGACCAGGCGGGGTTGAAGCTGGTCGTTCCGGCGAGGGTCGTCATCAGAGTCGGTTCGCCGCCGCTCGGCGGGAGGCTGTAAATCTGCGGCGTACCCTCAAAATCGGAGACGAAGGCGATTCGGTCGCCTTGGGAAGACCAGGCGGGTTCATTGTTAAACGCCTCAATCTCGGTGATCTGGGTCTCCGCGTCGGTCGTGAGGCTGCGCACCCAGAGCTGCGTCGTCCCACCGTCCGCCGGGGAGAGCGCAGAGTCGGCACGCGCAAAAACGATCTGCGTTCCATCGGGAGACCAATCGGCGGAGAACTCGTCGAGGGCGCTCTGGGTCACATTGCGCACAGCACTGCCATCGGTGTTCATCGTGAAGACATCGGCATTCCCATCGCGCTCGGAGATGAAAAGGATGGCTTGCCCATCGGGCGACCAGATGGGGCTGTAGTCGTCGTCGTCGGAGTCTGTCAGGGCACGCAAACCCGTGCCATCCGGCTTCATCAGGAAGATGTCGCGGTTGCCGTTGGCGGATGACGTGAACAAGACCTCACCGATTTCGAGCGGCAGGGTTTCCTGCGCGTGCACTACCGTCGTGAGCGTCGCCAGCAGCACCAGAGCGGAGATGCCGAATAAGCGAATCTTCCTGAGCATGACCAGCCTCCCGTGTTCATTTGAGTGGATGCTAGCACAGGCTGTTTAAGCGATCTTGAAGGCACAAGTTGGCGGCTGGAGGCAGGACGGGCGTTGCTGCAAACGCTGCCTTGACAGCGAAGAGTCGCTTTGCTAGTATGCAACCTCAGCACCATATTCCGCAGTAGCTCAACGGCAGAGCAACCGGCTGTTAACCGGTAGGTTCCTGGTTCGAATCCAGGCTGCGGAGCAACACTGGATCAGACTCGAACATGGTTCGGGGTAAACGCCGGGAGAAATATCCCCGGCGTTTTTTGTTGGCTGTCGTTAGCCCGTGCAATGCGCTGGTCGTCATATAACTTGATACACGGCTAACTCATGCGGGGTATTCACGTTCACAAGTGATTGCAGATTGGGATCGAGTAGACGCAGCATGCCTTCATCAATAAGATGTGAGCTTGCCCCCTGAAAGGGTTCTTCCTTTTCTTTCAGTACATCCCCGATTTGCTCCTGCATGAACCGCGATAATTTCAAGAAGTACCGATTGAAACATATAACCAAGTACGCCTCCATGTTGGCATTATAGCCATCATGAGATCGTAATGCTCAATGTCACCTTCTCACTCTACCAGAAGCTGTTCTAAGGCTTTCCGGATGAGCGGTAGTGGGAGTTTCCCCCCACTGCTTATCACTTCATTCGCAATCAAGACCAGCGGAAGTTGTGTATTGGGGGGAATGGATGGACAGGTGGGATCGAACAGATCGAAGTAGTCAACCCGCACCAAGTCGCCAAACCGTGCTTTCAACTGACCCGCCGCCCAATGTGCCGTCTCGCGCCAACCGTCTTTGATTCCTTCGGCACAAGCTGTAGGAGCGCCCACAATCTGCACGACAATCGGACTCGTCATCGCTGAACCCCTTCCTTAATGTGGTGCGAAAACATCAGGCTTGAACCGCTTCGGTTTGCTCGCCATAGAGCCGTTCTCCCAACGCGCTTAGCACATCCAACCCTTTGACCTCGTAAGGCAGCAAGGGGATTTCGACCAGCGGAACCGCGAATCGCTCCGCGATTTCTGCAAGATACTTATCCTGCATCGCACGGCGAACACGGCTAAAGGGCGTTGTGCATTGTTCACGCGGCAGCACGTAATTGGCGTAAACCAGCCCGGTCTGTATGCCAAGTGTGGCAAGCTCCTGGCTGGCGCGATGTGCCTCCAGAATGGGAGTCGCTTCCGGATACATGACGAAGGCAAACGTGCTTTGGCGCGGGTCACGCATCATGTCGATGACCTCAGCAAATCGCCGTTTCGCCACGTCGTCGGCGGCGCTGCTGTCAACACTCGCAAAGACTTTGACATCAATCTGGGCACTCCAGTCCATCGGCAGTTCGAGCAGTCGCAGCGTATGCCCTGTTGGGGCGGTGTCAAAGACAACGACCTGCCAATCGTCCTGGCTGGCATAGTTGATGAAACGGTCGAACGCCGCCATTTCTTCCGTGCAGGGCGAATTGAGTTCCTCTTCCATCACACGGATCGCTTCCGGGCTGCGTCCGCGCTGCCGGGCATCGTCCAGAATACGCGCCTTGTAGGTGTCAGCGGCAGCTTTGGGGTCGATCTTAGTCGCCCATAAATTGGAAACGCCTTCCACGGAGATGACTCGGTCGGTGACCGGGACGCCCAACACATCGCCCAAATGCGCTGCCGGGTCTGTGGTGAGCAGCAGGGTTTTATAACCCTGCTGTGCCAGCCAAACTGCGGTGAAGCAGGATGCCGCGGTCTTGCCTACTCCGCCTTTGCCAGCGAAAAAGACCGTTCGCATCGCACCGTTTGGCGTAAGACGTGCGAGAACAGCCGCAGGATCGGTAGGTCTTTGCGGTGCTGCTATGCTCGAAACATCTTCGAGAGCAGGCAGGGCGCTTTCCCCGTCGAATAACAGCTTTCCGACTGCTCGCAGCCGATCATTCCCTTTGATTTCACCATCTAACAAGGGCATGAAGCGTGTCGGTAGAGGCAGTTCCCGCTCAATCTGCGCTAAGTATCGCGCCTGCATGTCGATGCGGGGCGCGTACAGTGGATTGACTGCTTCGGACTGGGGGAGAATACCGTTAACGATCAATTCGTGTGTACTGATCCCCAGCTTCTGCAATTCACCGCTGGCACGTTCCGTCTCCTTAATCGACGTGGCTTCGGGCTGTAAGACGAAAATGAAGCGCGTCTTTGCCGAATCACGCATCAAGGCGACCGCGCGTTCATACTTCAGTTTCGCATCCTGGATGGCAGCAGCGGGTCCAATACAGGTTTGCCCGCTGCCCTGTTCAGCTTCGCTTATGGAGCGACTCCATTCGGCGGGCAGTTCGATCAACCGCAGCGTATGCCCGGTCGGTGCGGTGTCAAAGATGAGGTCATCAAAGGCTTGCCCATCCTGGACCGGCGCATCGAGAAAATCGGTGAAGCGGTCAAATGCGGCGACTTCTGCCGTGCAGGGTCCGCTCATCTGCTCCTCGATCACCTTCACCATTTGCGGCGGAAAGGCGAGGCGCAGCGGTGCAAGCGCGCGATCTTTGTATTCCTCGGTTGCCCGGTCGCCGTCAATCTCCATCGCCCACAAGTTGGGAATACCTGTGATCGCAGTGATCTGATGACCGATGGACTGTTCAAAGACATCGGACAAATTCGAGGCGGGATCGGTGGTCACAATCAGGGTACGTTTGCCCTCATCTGCATGACGAACTGCCGTCGTACATGCCATTGACGTCTTCCCCACACCTCCTTTGCCGGAGAAAAAGAGAAACTCCGTCATGTTGGCTGACCTTCCGCTAAGGCGCTTTGAACTTCGCCAAGCGTCGGGTATACACCTACTTTAATGACCTTGCCGCGCACAAGCGTAATCGGCAGCGCTTCCATTTGCCTTTCACGAACTAAACGCATCACTTCGGCATGGCTTATGAAGATGCTGGGGTGACTGGTCATCTGATAGCGTTCAACACTCACGTTCGCCGCTTTAAGGACGAGGATCATTTCGCTCACATCCAACAGCGTTTGATCAAGCGAAGGACCACACAGACCTGTCGGGCAGCACATGGGCGGGTCAAACAATTCCACATCTACATTCGCCGTGGTCTCTGGCGAAACATCAAAAAGTGTCACGACATTGTTCATCTGGATTATCCTCCCAGAAATATCGAAGGGTTTGAATGTGTAGGGGCGAAACAACGCATTTTGCTACCTTCCTGTGTTGTTCACCAGCATCAGTAAGCCTTGAAGTGCGGTCAACATGCCGAAGTTGATGCGGTGAGCGACCCACACGCCCCGGGGTTCAGACGTGATCAATCCGCCATCGCGCAGAACTTTGAGATGGTGGGAAATGGTCGGTTGTGTCAAGTCGAAGTGCCGTTCAATATCACAGCCACAGATTTGACCACCACCCTGGCTGATTAAGTCCAAAATCTGTACGCGAATAGGATTGCTGAGTGCTTTGAATGCCAGTGCGAACTGCTCTGACTCGACCTCTCCCAGGCGTAATCGGAGATCGAGATTGCAGACATAAGGCTCTGACTTATCCGGGGCATTCGTCATCACGAGGCTCATTGTGTCTCCAATTCACTTCTGAACAGCTTGCATTCAACCTATATCACCGTCCCAAGCATAACTTACATAGAAAGACTTCGATATATGCCTTCTGTCATCTCCCCAGAATGACATCCGTTACTGAGGTGAACCACTGATGTACAGGTTGAGCTCATCCGTGTTGGGATAACAACTCGCTATAATGAAGCAAATTCTTAACTGATGATTGGTCAATTCGACTAGGTGCATATGGCAGCACAATCTGGCGGTTCTCGGTTGAGCAGCCAGCATATCCCCGCACTGGATGGTATTCGCGGCATCGCCATTCTGGTCGTCATGATGCATCACTTCACTGTCTATGGCGGCATGGCGTCCACCAACGCGCTTGACCGTGCATTTCGCACGCTCACGCTGCCCGGCTGGGTCGGCGTCGATTTGTTCTTCGTCCTCTCTGGCTTCCTGATCACGGGCATTCTCTACGACGCCAAGGAAAAGCGGCATTATTTCCGCACGTTTTACATGCGTCGAGTGCTGCACATCTTCCCGCTGTATTACGTGGTTCTGGTAATCGTTTTTTTGATTGCGCCGCGTCTGTTTACTGCGGATGCGGCGCTACAGTCGTTTACGGGCGAGCAGTGGTGGTACTGGACATATCTGAGCAACGTTTCGACCGCGCTTTCCGGCTGGCATGAGTACCTCGCCTTTGGACATTTCTGGTCGCTGGCGGTCGAGGAACAATTCTATCTGCTCTGGCGCCCCTGGCGGTCTTCTTCCTGGGGCGAACGGCGCTCATGCGTCTGTCTGTCCTGCTGATGATCGCAAGCTTTGCCTTCCGGCTGATGATTGCGCGGATGGATGCGCTTGCGGTCGGCGCGCTCATCGCACTGGTGCTGCGCGGCGAAGGCGGCGCGGCGGCGCTAACGCGCTGGGTGCGCCCAGTGATTCTGGTGGCAGGTGCGACGCTGGTCGTTCTGTTCGTCTGGCGACGCGGGCTGAATACGGAAGACCTGCCGGTGCTGACCATCGGTTTTTCGGCGCTGGCGCTCTTGTTTGGCGCTGTGATCGCGCAGGCAGTGACTGCCCCCGCGTACACGCTCGCCAACCGCCTCTTCAGTCAATGATGGCTGCGCTTTTTGGGCATCTACAGCTACGGGCTGTATGTCTTTCATCACCCGGTCGCCATTCTGATGGAAGCGCATGTCTTCTCTGTGCGCGATGTGCCTGCGATTCTGGGATCACAACTGCCCGCACAGATGCTCTTCATTCTGGCGGCAGGTGCGCTATCGCTGGCGCTGACACTCCTGAGTTGGAATCTGCTGGAAGTGCATTTTCTGAAGCGAAAGCGCCATTTCAGCTATTCGCGATCAATCCCATCGCCCTGATTTCCTGCGCCAGCAGTTCGGCAATGGCGCGATGTCCGGCAGCCGTCCAGTGTCCATCCAGCGGATAATAGAGTTCCAGTCGGTCCGGGCGCTGTTGGAGCACTGCCGCCGCGTCCACCCAGGCAGCCTGCGCCGCGTTGGCTGCCTCCCGCACCACATTCAGCGATGGCAGCGGTGTATACCCATCACGGATCACCGCCGACTGCCCGGTCGTATACAGCAAAAGCACATCCGCGCCCAACCCCCGCGCTGTCTGCGTCAGTTCGATGAGTAGTTGACTACCCAACGCCGCTTCCTCCTCGCTGAAATCTTCATCCGCGAGTGCTGGCGCGGTATCGACGATGCCAGCGCGCATCGTCACGTAGCCGATTCGGTCGAACAGGAAGGCTGCCAGGTGGCTGTTGCTCTTGAGCCATACCTTGATGTCGATCCACTGTGGCAGCCCACTAAAGGCAGTGTCGGTGCCCTCACGCATGATCAGCATCCCGTTGCTCACATCCGCCCATTCGGACGCAGGCGCAACGTTTTCGTACAGGTCGTTGATCGAGAAGAACTGTACGACGACCAAATCAGGGCGAAGTTCGTCGCCGCGCGCATTGAGAAAGGCAAGCTCGTCGGCGGTTCCATAGCCTGGCACCGCCCCATTGAGCACCTGAATGTCGCGCCCAGGATACTCGGCGGCGAGCAGCGCCTCCAACTGCACGGCGGCAGTCTGCCCATCTTCGACGCCAAAACCCCATGCCATCGAATCGCCAAGGATGAGGACGCGGTAGCTGTCGTTCTGGCGAGGTCGCGGGTCATCGCCGCGCAAGCCCGCCTGCCCAGTCGTCACGCGGTGGCGGAATTCCGCACGTGTCACAAAACCATCAAAGCCCGGCGTGAGCACGTAGCCGATCTCGCTGTCCGCCTGATACATACCGGGGGGATGTAGCTCAAAAATCTGCGGGCGGATGATGCGCAAGCCAAGTTCAGCGATGACGCACGCGGCGATCACACCGCCGACGACCAGCAGTAATTTCTGTTTCCAGGTGAGGACGCCAGCGTCGTTCATGAGGTTAGCCTCCGGGTCCGTGAATGAAGGTGTGCTCAGAGTGTTGGATTAAGCCTTATTCATTCAATTCAAGCAATCTCGTTTTAAGACTATCGCCACGGAATCAAGCCCCTGCAATCATGTAGCGCATGTTGTTTCTGAGATGAAATCCACCTGAATCTGTCTTGAATGGTGCGATGGCATTCAAGATCACCTCGCGTACCAAATCCTCTCCTTTGGCTTGAATTGCTCGTATGGCTGGACCCGCGGAAAGCAAGCCGCGCAAGGCTGTCGTCTCGTCAGGATAAGAAAATGGACACTCAATAGTCCCGATGACTCCAGGAGTCATTCCTGCTTTTGTAGCGATGGCTTCCAGTGCTCCATCAGCCGAAAGCGCATACGGTCCAGGGGCATCTGGCGGTGGTGGGGGCAGCAATGACCCTAATGCCTTAATAAGAACGGTGGTTTCATTTTCTTCTGGTCTGCCAAAGACAGCGATCACCACTATTCCATTCCGCGATACGCGGCTCGCTTCTCGCATTGCATTTACAGGATTGGCAGCGAACTGAAACGAGCTAAAACCCGTGACCACGTCAAAAGTCTGGTCGGGGTAGGGCAATTCTTCCATCTCGCCTACTCTGAAGTCACCGTCAGCCACACGCTCACCAGCAATTGCGAGCAGCGGTTCTGCCGCATCAATTCCGCTAACCCTTGCGCCGAGCTTTGCCGCCATCTCACAGAAGGTACCGGACCCGCACCCGATATCAAGGACAGAAAATCCTTCGCTTACCTTGAGTTTCTGCAAAACCACTTCATAAAGTGGAATGGCAATACCCTCCTGTACCTCTGCCCAATCCCTAGCTCGCGTTCCCCAAATCTCTCCTTGAGTTTTTGCAGTTCCCATCCGTCTTCTCCTATGTAAATTTTGAACTTTCGTGATTCACGGAATAAGTCTAAGCCAGTTTCAACGGACGGCAAAAAATGCCACCCCCCACAGAATCGTAGGTGTAGGAATGGAATCCCCGAAGGGTGCGCCGTGCTTGGCGTCCGTGCAACGATTTACTTCGACCATCGGCTAGTGCGTCATCCGCGACCGAAAACTTGCAGGATCAGGCACTTAGACAATTGAGCCGATCTGAGACGTGGCGGGCAGACCAATCTTTTCCAGCACATACGCCTGAAGCGCATCGATGGACATGCCGCCGATGAACTGCCGATGCCAAAGCTCCATATTCAGCAGCAGCCACAGCCGATAGTTGTGGTCGATCTTGCCCGCCGCGTGTTCGTCAAGCATCGCCTGCATAGCGTCTTCGCGGAAGTAGCCCGCCTCGACCATCTGCGACTCGGCGAAGATCTGTCGTGTCGGCTGGCGCAGTTCGCTGCGAAACCAGTACGCCAGCGGAAAACTGAAGCCCTGTTTGCGGCGGTCGATCAGCGTTTCCGGCAGATAGGGGCGCGCCACTTCCCGCAGGATGTGTTTGAGGCGGCGCCCCTTCAGCTTGAGGCTGGCGGGCAGCGTGGCGACAAATTCCACCAACTGGTGATCCACATAGGGCGAACGCCCTTCCAGACTGTGTGCCATCGTCATACGGTCGTTGACCATCAGCAGATGATCGGACAGGCGCGTTTGCACATCGGTGAACAGCATCTTGTCGACCGGGTCGCTGGCATTCGGCATGTTGTAATGCTTGACCAGCCAATCAACCGAGCGAGCGCTGCTCAGGTTTGCCCACAGCGACTCGGTGTAGAGCGCCTGCTTGTGCGCGTGATGAAAGCGCAGGTAGCTGGCGCTGTGGGCGTAGCGTTCGCTCCCGCTGACTTCCGACATGCTGACCAGCCAGCGCAGCTTCTGCACCTTGTTGTTATAACTGAAGTTATTCGGCAGCCGCTCGATCACCGGCTCGATCAGATGATGGCGCACTGACGGCGGGATCGCGCAATAAAGATCGACGATCTGGTTGCCGAAGTAGCGGTCATAGCCCGCGAACATCTCATCGCCGCCGTCGCCGCCCAGCGCCACTTTGACATGCTGCGCCGCCAGCCGCGAAACGAGATAGACGCCAAAGGCAAACGGATCGACCGGCTCTTCCATATGCCACATCATCGCTGGCAGCGTGGCGACCAGGTTGGCATCGGCGACATATTCGTGATGTTCGGTGCGATACTGCTGCGCGACCATACGCGCGTAGGGCAGTTCATTGAAGTCGTCTTCGAGCACGCCAATCGAAAATGTCTTGACCGGCTGATCCGACAGCGTCGCCATAATCGCGGTGATCAGCGACGAGTCGATGCCACCGCTCAGGAACGCGCCGAGCGGCACATCCGACAGCATGTGGCTTTCAACCGTTTTGACCAGCAGCTCCCGCGTGCGCGTGATCAGGTCTGCTTCCGTGCCCTGTTGTTTGGGGTCGTAACGCAGTTCCCAGTAGGGACGCACGCTGAGGCTGCCATCTTCGAGCGTCAGCCAGTGTCCGGCGGGCAGCTTGCAGATGCCTTCAAACAGCGTGTCATCGCCAGGGATGTAGCGCAGCGACAGCAGGTGATGCATGGCACGCGTATTCAATTGCGGCGCTACGTCTTCCAGCAGCACTTTGATTTCCGACCCAAAGACGAACTTCCCATCGTGGTAGTGATAGTAAAGGTGCTTCTGCCCCAGCGGATCGCGGGCGATGAACAACCGTCGTCGTGGCTGATCCCAGAGCGCGAAGGTGAACATCCCGCGCAGATGTTTGACCGCATCGACACCGTACTCTTCATACAGGTGCACGATGACTTCAGTGTCCGTCTGCGTGCGGAATGTATGCCCGCGCGCGATCAGTTGCTCGCGCAGCGCCGGATAGTTGTAGATCTCACCATTGAAGACGACCCAGATGGTTTCCGTCTCGTTGGCGATTGGCTGCCTGCCGGTGTTGAGGTCGATGATGCTCAGTCGGCGGCTCCCCAGCCCCAGGTTCGGCTCGAAATAGAAGCCCTCGTCATCGGGTCCGCGGTGGCGAATGACCGTCGCCATGCGGTGGATCTTGTCGCGGTCAACGCCGCCTGCGTTCCACTCTCCACAAATGCCACACATGCGTCCGTCCCTTAGAGCAGCTTGTGCTCGATAATCCAGGCGTAGGTGCGCGTCAGACCGGTATACAGGTCAACGCTGGGGGCATACCCAAGTTCACGCTTCGCCTTGCCAATATCGAAGGCACGGTTCTGGCGAAACCAATCGACGCGGCGGCGGAAGATCGGCGGTGATGCCTTGAAGGGCGCGTAGAGCGCTTCGACCAGCACGGCGGCGACCCACAGCGGCGCGAACGGCAGGTAGGTGATCTGCACCTCTTTGCCCATGACCTTGCCGACGGCTTTGACGATGTCGGTCAGCGAATAGAAATGCTCGTCCGCGAGCAAATACGTCTGCCCTTTGGACTCTGGGCGCTCCTGCGCGAGGATCATGCCGTCGATCAGGTTATCGATATAAACCGGGTGATAGGTGGCTTTGCCATCTCCAAACATGAGGAAGCGCCCGCCGCGGCTGCGCTGGAACAGCATCGTCCAGCGTTCCGGATCGCCAGGACCGTAGATTGCCGCCGGGCGGACGATGGCGACATCCATGCCCTTGGCGATGAATTCGTGGGCGACGCGCTCGCCTTCCCACTTGGTGTACTGGTAATAATCGGCGGGCGTGATCGGCGCGTCTTCAGCGGCGGGCGGATGCTGGACGTTCCCATGAACGCCGCAGGTACTGCAATAGATGAACTTGCGGACGCCGTGTTTTTCCGCCGCGTCCAGCATGTGACGTGTGCCGTTGACATTGACATCCCAATAGACGGATTTGGGCAGATTGACTCCGCGAAACGCCGCCGCCAGATGATGGACGACATCGCAGCCTTTGACGAGGTCGAACATGGCGTCGCGGTCGGTGACCGAGCCGATATGGATCTGCGCGCCCCGCTTGACCAGGTCGTCATAGAAGATCCCCCGCTGGTTATCGACCACGCGAACGGTGTGCCCGGCTTCGAGCAGGCGCTTGACCAGGAAATAGCCTGTGAAACCGGTGCCGCCGGTGACGAGGATGGTTTGTGGAGAGGTGCTCTGCATGTGTGTAATTCCTTTCAGAAGCAGGTGCGTATGAGCCGCGCTACGGCTTGTTGACGGTTGCCCGTGCGATCAACAGATAGCCGCTGCGGAAAAACAGCAGCCTGTCGAGCTGCGAAATCAGCCTGACGACCGGATAAATCAAGGCATAAATGCGAAACATCTTGTCATGTTTATTCATGTCCTGCTCGGTGACGACGATCCCTTTTTCGGAATGCGCCTGGTCGCCTTTCACCAGCGAGACGCCCCAGTTGATCAGCGTGTCGATCAGTTCCGAGAAGAACTTCGAGTAGGTGTGCTGCGCAGTGATGGTGAAATAGTCCCCTGCCGCTTGCGCGAGCGACTCCGGCGTGTAACCTGGGCGCAGGTGACCATGCCGGGCGTCGGTATACCCCAGCAGGTGACGCAGCACCCGCAGCACCGAACGTTTGTGATGCGGCACGTTGAGGATGATAAAGCCGCCCGGCTTGAGCACCCGCGCCGCTTCCGCCATGAACAGACGCTCATCCGGGATATGCTCCAGAAAGTCGATCACGACCACGCAGTCAAAATGCCCATCCGGGAAGGGGAGCGTACGCCCGTCGATCTGGTAGACTTCGTCGCCGACCAGCGCGCGAATCGCCTCGACCGTCTGCGCGTTCAGGTCAGCGCTCGCCCAGGTACCGCCGCGCTGCCGGAACAGATAGCTGATGACGCCATTATCCGAGCCGATGTCCAGCCCCCGTTTGCCCTCCATGTCGCCGAGCATGGCGGTGAGTTCGCGGTATTTCTGCTGTTTGAGCACCGATTTACGGAACAACCGCAGCGCCTGGGTTTCGCTCACTTTGGATCGCCTTTCCACGCAAATTGCCCCTTACAGGCGTCGATTTCCTGGTCTGTGCGGGTTTCTGACCAGCCGAGCTTCGCCGCCATGGCAGCCGCGCAAACAGCCAGCACGGCGTCATCCGGCGGCGCTGCGCTGCCCGCTTCCGTTCGCCGAAAGATGACATCCGCCAGATGGACCGCCATCTCGTGATCGACGGCGTAGCGCGCCTGCGCCGCCATGACAGCCTGCGCGTCCGGCGGTGCGTTCGAGTCCAGATAACCCAGCACGTCGGTGTAGCGGCTGCCGTAGTTGAGGAGCAGACCACGCAGTACCGACTGACCCAACTGCCAGGTATTGGTGCGCAGCGCGTCATGGAGCCAACGGTCGAAGTGGTCAATGTCGCCGCCATAGAGCGGCATGCGCGCAGACGCAGATGGCGGCGGCGTCTGCCCCCACTGGCGGAAGGCGACATCCAGGCTGCGCTCGGCGACCTCCCGCGCTGTCGTGTACTTGACGCCTTCGACGGAGAGCAGCCCGTTGATGCCATGCGCATGGCGATCCAGGATGCGCGGGTGCTGCATCAGCCGAAGTTCGCCGTCGCGCCGCGCGTTGTCGAGCGGCAGCAATCCCCGATGCACGAACGAAACCTCGTCGCGGCGCAGCGCGCGGGCGGGGTAGGCGCGGTTGAGGATCGCCAACAGATCGTCAATATCCCGCTCATGGACGGACAGCGCGTCCGGCGCATCGTCATAGCGCGTATAGCTTGTGCCGACCATCGAGCGACCGCGCCAGGGTGACACAAAATACAGCCGCTGGTGATCGCCGGGGTCGCTGATGCCGACGGCGACCGCTTCAAACAGCGGGCTGACGATCAGGTTGACCGCTTTCGCCAGCCCGCCCGTTGGTGCGGCTTGCCCATGCAGCCCACTCAGCAGCCTGTGCGTCCAGGGTCCGGCGGCGCTGATGACCAGCCGGGCGTGCACGTCGAAGGTGTCGCCGCTCAGTTCATCGCGCACCTGCACGCCAGTGACCGCACGCGGGTCACCCAGGAAGCCGGTCGCGCGCGCGTAATTCAGCGCCGCCGCGCCCCGCGCGAGAGCGGAGCAGATGAACGCCAGCGTCAAACGCTCCGAGTTGTACACCTGCGCGTCATAGTAGAGCGCACCGCCCGTCAAACCGCTTGTGGCGATGCCGGGAAGCCGCTGGCGCACCTCAGCCGGACTAAGCAGCCGCCCACGCTGGATGACCTTATCCGGCGCGGCGTCGTGGCTGCGGTCGAATGTGATCATGTCGTTCAGGCGCAGGGCAACTGCCATCGCCTCCCTGCTGCGCAGCCCATGACCATACGTTGGCACGATGCACGGCAGCGGATGCACCAGATGGGGCGCGATCCGCATTAGCGTGCGCCGCTCGTGGCTGGATTGGCGCACGCGCTGAAGATCGCCGCTTTGCAGGTAGCGCAGTCCTCCGTGAATGGTCTTGAGGCTGTGGGCGGAGGTCGCGCCGCCGAAATCGTCTTTCTCGACGAGCGCCGCAGACAGCCCGCGCAGCGTCGCTTCCCACAGCAGCGCCGCGCCATAAATGCCGCCGCCGATGATGACTACATCGAAGCGGGTGTGTGCCAGCGGGCGCGCATCTCTCATACGGCGTCCTCCGAGGCGAGGTCGCGCGCGAGCTGGTCGATCAGCGCTGTGAAGGTCGCGTGGAAGCGGGCGTGGCTGTAGCGGTCGGCGATCAGGGCTTTGGCGGCTGTGCCCACGCGCTCACGCAGCGCCGTGTCATGTGCCAGACGCACCATGCCCTCTGCGTAGGCGGCAGGGGTTGGCACAGTCAGGACGGCGGCGCTGCTGTCCAGCACCTGCGTGTGTGTGATCGAGTCCGTCGCCAGGATCGGCTTTCCGCTGTCCATATACGAATAGAGTTTCATCGGCGTATTCGTGCCCTTGATGCGCGGCGACGCGAGCACATCCGCCTGCGCCAGATAGCCAGCCAGATGAGCGAGCGGTTTAGCCCCTGTGAACAGCACCCGTATGTTGAGCGACGCCGCTTTACGCTGGTAATGGTCAATGTCGCTCGGCTGCCCGCCGATGATGACAAGTTCAAGCTGCTGGAGGCGTGCTTTCGCCAGCGCGAAGGCGTCGAGCAGCAGATCGATGCCCTGGTACGCCTCCAAATTGCCGACGTAGAGCACCAGGCAGCTATCGGACGGTAGATCGTCTCGCAAGTTGTCCCCTGGCGCTGCGCTGCTGCCGTTGAGCAGCGGCACATCATACAGCACGACCAGCGCTTCGGGCTGGTACTGCGCCGCATGCTCACTCAGATGATCGCACACCGGCATGACCACCCGCGCCTGACGGATGAGCAGGGCTTCCAGCACATTCAGCACGCCGCCGATCCAGCGCAGGCGGGGGAATTTCTCGATCATCTGCTGTGCAAGCGACGAGTCCATGTCGTAGAGGTAGGGCAGCCGAAACAGCACCTTGAGCAGCAGCGCGATGCCAGCAGCTTCCTCGACCGCGTGTACCAGATGGTAACGATGACGCGCGGCGAGGCGGAACGCCTGGTAGAGCAGGAACGCATCACAGACCAGCTTCCTGAGCGAAAACCCTGGGCGAATGCCGCGCAAAAATCTGAAATCGGGCGTGCGGAAAATCGTCAAGCCAGGCAGCGTCACTGCTTCGCCTTCAGGGAAGGTCGCCATGTCTACCGTGTGCCCGCGCGCGGAGAGGGTCTCCAGCAGCAGCCGGATGGCAATCGGTGTGCCGCGCTCCTGGTAGAACGGTTGTGGCGCGAGTAAGAGGATACGCATTGGCTACGTCTGCCCCTCGCGCACGACCTTCAAAATCACGGGCGAACCCAGCGCCTGCGTGAGTGCGAGCGTCCGTGACGCGCGCTCCAACAGGCGAGAGACCGCGGGCGTTTTCAGGGCGCGGTGAACGACCATCGGCACGAAGAATTCCGCGATATGTGCGGCATACGCGAAACCATGCGGCGCGAAAGCCTCCACAAGCTGCGCGCGCGCGAATGTGGAGTAGGTGCGGGTGTTGCCTTCCAACTGCTTTTTGAACTGGAACAACTGCGGAGTCAGGTAGTTGACGCTGCGTACTTCCGGGTAATCGACGATGACCGCCTGTTCTGCGACGCGCGCCAGCTCCGCCAGGAAGCGCTGCCAGTGGGTGACGTGCGGCAGCAGGCGAAAGCTGATGACGGTTTGAAAGGCTTTGTCCGGGTAGGGCAGATGGAGAAAATCGACGACATCAAACGCGCACTGTCCGGCGTCAAGAAACGGTTGAATGCGCGCACTGCACACCGCCGCGCTGCCGGCGACGGTCAGCGCATAACCGCGCTGGATCAGCGCCTGGGTGACCTGTCCGTGACCGCCGCCGACATCAAGTAGCGTCGCGCCGGGAGCTGGTGCTAATAATTCCAGCAGCGCTTCCCGCTGGACTTCCAGAAACCACTCGCCAACGCTGCCAGCGAAACGCCGCGCGTAATCGTCGGATGAGGTTTCGATATCTGCGGTTTCCAACCCGGGTTGTTGATAATCAGTCATCCTACCCCATCACATCTCTCTGTGCGCAACCTTGCGCCTGATACGGCTGGCGTGACGCAGCGCTGCAACGGATATTCTATCGTAGGGCGGTTATCAGCCGACGAAAATTCGCCCGTTATTCGCATGCAAGGTTCTATCAATAGGCTATAGTATGTTCCATTGCAGGGTCATCGTATAACACTCCCTTATGGAGCCACATCTTGAGTCGATTACAACAGAATAATGGATCGCATTCGCTGGTTCTCCCCGCTGCTGCCACCCACACAACCAGTTCCGCCATCGATATTTCGGTCGTCATTCCGCTCTTCAACGAAGAGGAGAGCATAGCGCATCTCTACACCGATCTTTCAGCGGCGCTGGAAACTCTGAATCGCACCTATGAAGTCATCATCGTAGATGACGGCAGCGCGGATGGGAGCTTCATTGAACTGAAGAAAGTCCATCAAGCAGATCCGCGTTGGCGGGTGATTCGCTTCCGGCGCAATTTTGGGCAGACTGCCGCGCTGACGGCTGGTTTCGATGCAGCGCGTGGTGCTATCACCATCACCATGGACGCGGACTTGCAGAACGATCCTCGGGATATTCCAAAGCTGCTGGAGAAGATTGACGAAGGCTATGACATCGTCAGCGGCTGGCGCATCAACCGCAAGGAGCCGTTTTTCACCCGCCGCCTGCCCTCGATCACGGCGAACTGGCTGATCGCCCGCGCAACGGGCGTGTACCTGCACGACTATGGCTGCACGTTGAAGGCGTATCGCAGCGATGTCTCCCAAAACGTGAGCCTGTACGGCGAACTTCACCGCTTTATCCCGGCAATTGCCAGCGGGATGGGCGTGACGTTCACCGAAGTGGCGGTGAATGACCGCAAGCGGCAGTTCGGGCGCAGTAAGTATGGCTTGATGCGCACCTTCAGGGTGATGCTCGATCTGGTCACGGTACTATTTTTCCTCAGGTTTTCCACCCGCCCGCTGCACATCTTCGGCACGGTGGGTATATTCAGTTTCATGATTGGTTTCGTCCTGAGCGCTTACCTGGCGTACACCCGATTGGTGCTCGGCGAACCGCTGTCAGACCGTCCTGCCCTGCTGCTGGCGATGATGCTGATCTTCCTGGGCGTGCAGATCACCAGCACGGGGCTGGTGGCGGAATTTGTCATGCGTAACTATCACGAACCGGGAGGGCACAAGATCTACACCGTGCGTGAGATGCTGGATGCGCCGCCTGAACCGCTGACACCCAGCGAAGACGAAACGATAGACAGTCGCCCGGAATTTGACCCTGTTTCCACAGCACCTAGAAGATAACGAGCCGGTGCCATGAACGCTATCGCCGATACACGTCTGACCAGCGCCCCTACCCGCCTGTTCAGAGTACCCAGCCTGACACTGAACCGACGGATTAAGTGGGTATTGCTGATCACGATCCTGCTCATGGCGACCGCCGTGCGCTTCTACAGCATCGGCAAGGAGAGCTACTGGCTCGACGAGATCATCATGGTGCGCATCACATCGGGTAGTTTCGACGATGTCATGCTGCATCTTCAGGAGAACTCGCGCCCACCCGTGTACGTGCTGGTCAGCTATGCGTGGACGCAGTTGTTTGGCACAGATGAAGCGGCGACGCGGGCGCTGTCGGCGGTGACAGGCGTCCTGTCCGTCGGCGTGCTGGTCGTCATCGGGCGGGCGCTGTTTGGGCTGCGGGTGGGGCTGCTTGCGGGGATGGTGATGAGCATCTCGGCGTTCCAGGTTCGCTACGCTCAGGAACACCGCTATTACAGCGTGCTTCAACTCGTCATCCTGTTGGCGGCGCTCGCCTATATCCTCTTCATGCAGCGCCGGAAGTTGATCTATCTGGTGATGTTTGTCGCCAGTTGTATTCTGGCGACGTATGTTCACACGTACGCTGTCTTTTTCATCGCGGCGCTGGGGGTGCATTTCCTGCTGCGGATTCTTAGCCACGCATCCGCCAAAGTCCGTGTATCCTGGGTACTGTCTCAAGTTCTGATCCTGATCGGCATTCTGCCGCAGGTGCTCGAAAACCTGCCTGGGCTGACGCCGAGCGGCGCGGCGGCGGAAGAACCTCTGGGCGGCGGCACCGGAGTGACCGAATGGTTGAGCACGCCACCGCTCTACGCTCCGATCCGCGCGTTGATGCGCTTTTTGATCATCAAGTATGACTATCTGGAAATGATATTCCTGGTTGCGGCGACGGTTGTGTTTGTGGTCGTCATGATCGCGTTTGTCAGGCGCATCGGCTGGGAGAAGTGGAGCACGCGCCTGCATGAGGTGTTCGGCGCGGCAGCGCACGATATCCGCCATCTGGATGATCGCTTTCTCCTGATACTCTGCTGGCTGATCGTGCCGATTGCGCTGCCATTTGCGCTGTCCCTGGTCGTCTCGCCCCTGTATCTCGAACGCTTCCTCATCCCTGCGGCATCTGCCTGGTACCTTCTGATCGGCGTCATCATGCACGGCGTGCATAAGATCATCCCGCGCTGGATCAGCGGTCCCGTCCTGGCGATCATCATCGCAGGGTCGCTCTACAATTACTACAACGACACCATCAAGGAACAGTGGCGTGAAGCGGCGGCGCATGTCGAGATGAACGCGCTCGATGGCGACCGAATCGCGATTTCCTACAGCGAACTGCCCGGTGACGCCTTTAATGTGAGCGACAGCTTCTACTGGTATTTCCCCGAACGCCAGGAAGACTGTTTCGTCGACATGCGCACGGAAACTGCGGACATCGCCCAGCAGATTCGCCAGTGCGCGCGCAAAAACAATCGCGTCTGGCTGGTCCTGTATTCCCCGCAGCCGTTTGACGACGTTGACTACATCCAGGCTTTTCCCGATCTCTCCGCTGAGAACATCGATCTACTGGATCGCCAGCGTTTCTTCGGGGTGACGACCCTGCTGTTTGAGGTGCGCCCCCTACGAAACAGCAACCCGCAGACTCGAACCACGCCGCCCTGGCTGATCGCACCGATCAGCCCTTACGTTTGACGGCTGCCGCTCTGGCGTGCCGCACCTCCATCGGGTTGGCGACCAGCCAACTGCCGATTGCCAAATAATCGAGCTTGCCCTGCCTGAACGAGCGCAGTGCGTCATCCGGCGTACACACGATCGGTTCGCCATGCATGTTGAAGCTGGTATTGATCAGCGATGGGATGCCTGTCAGGCGGTGATATGCCTGGAGGATGGCGTAGAAATCGGGCGCGGTCTCGCGGTCGATCAACTGAGGGCGCGCGGTGCCGTCCACATGCACCACGCCGGGTGATGTCTGGCGCATGCGCTCGGTACAGTCGAAGGTGATGGTCATGAAGCGAGCCGGATCTTCGGCGTGTGCGATGCCCGTAAAGAACTCGTCTGCGTATTCGACCAGTGTGGCAGGCGCAAAGGGCATGAATTCCGTCCGGTTGAGGTTTTCGTTCAGCCAGTCGTTGATCGATGCATCCGTCGTCTGGTAGAGGATCGAGCGATGACCGAGCGCGCGCGGACCGTATTCCATGCGCCCGGTGAAGCGCGCCACCACATGCCCGTCCGCCAGCAGCGCGGCGATTTTGTCGTGGATGCTGGCTTCGTGGGTGCCGGTATAGCCCGCGCGCTGGATCGCCTGCTCGATGTCCGCGTCGCTGTAGGCGGGTCCCAGATAGACGTTGGGCAGGCGGTGGACGAGTGCCGCCGGGTTCTGCCCTGGCTGGTCTGCAAGGTCGGCATAAGCGGCGCCGACTGCCAGCCCGCTGTCATCCATCGCAGGGTGGACGAAGATGCCCTGGCATTCCGAGAGTTCGTGAATGCGCTGGTTGAACTTCACGTTGGAAAAGACGCCACCTGCGACCGCGATCTGGCGCAGTCCCGTCTTGCGCAGCCAGTAGCGGATGAATGCCACACCAATTTCCTCGAGCACAAGCTGAACGCTGCTGGCGAGATCGGCACGGTCGAAATCGGGCGGCAGTTTGGCGGCAATCTCGCGCAGCGCCGACTGGTGGTACATCGGCACGGTGTAGCGAATCTGACCGGGGTCTTCGTAGCGGATGAACTGGCGCAGAATATCGGCATAAACCGGCTTACCCAGTGCCGCCAGCCCGGTGACTTTGCCTTCGTGGTTTTCCGCCTTGAAGCCGCAGAGCGCGGTGATATACGAGTAGAAATTACCCAGCGAGTGGAAGCTGTCCACGCTGGCGATGGAGCGCAGCCGCCCGCCTTCGCCCTCATAGATGCTGCCAGAGCGTCCATCGCCGCCGCCGTCGAGCGTGACGACCAGCGCCCGGTCAAAGCTGCTGGTGTAGTAGGCGGATGCCGCATGGCAGAGATGGTGATCGATGAACGTCACCGGGGCTTGAATGTCAAAGCGCTCTTTCAGGGCAGCGGGCAGCCGGGTGCGCCGGTCACGCGTCAGCGCGTGCTTCAGTTCGTGATATGCCTGCCAGGCAATCGGCAGGTTGCCGAACACAGGCGCGAGCATCGACCCGACCTGCTGCGTGAAGGCTTTTTTGCGCGAGCCGTTGGCGGGTTCGTGAAACCAACCATCCCACGGCTTGGGTTCTGGTTCGAACACCAGCGCGTGCTGGGCGACCGCCACCCGGTCAATCGCCTTGGCGGGAATATTCGCGATCTCCAGGACGGCGTCAATCGCCTGGAGCGGCATGCCATATGCCATCTTCATGCGGCACAACCGCTCTTCCGAAATCGCCGCTGCGATTCGTCCATCAATGATCAGCGCTGCGGTCGATGGTTTGCTATCGGTCAATCCCAAAACGATCATGGTCATTCGCTCCTCACGATACCGCGCCTGTCGGTTGCGCGTGTTTCCAGTTAAGAACCTATCCGTAAACCCTAACCTCACCCCCTGCTCGCTTCGCTCGCTTCCCCCCTCTCCGTACACGGAGAGGGGGATTGAGGGGGTGAGGTTCTCGGATAGACACAAAGCGTTATCCGCTTCCCGGTCGCCCTTTAGGCAAAGGCAACCGAATTAGTTTTGCCAACCGTCTGCCCCGCCGCGCCCATTTTGCCGCGCGCGGGTGCGTGTTCAGCCACCTTGCCCGCCGGACGGCGCGACGCACCGGCGCAGTGTCGATGGGACCGCGGTAGGCTTCGACATACGCTGCCAGCCAGTCAAGGAACACCGTCCGCGACGCCTGCACTGTGCCTTGCCGTCGGTCGTCTGCGGAGGCAGAGGCGCTGTGCTGGCGGTAGCGATCCCAGCAGTTGCCGGACACGTAGATCGGGAATTCCAGGCTCATTTTGGCATAGAACGCCTGATCCTCGTACATGGTGCGGAACGCCGCTTCAAAGCCGCCGATGCGTGTGAGCGCATCACGGCGCACCAGCAGGCTGCATGTGCCCGGCACGGCGAGCGTGCCCAGAATATATCCCGGCAGCAGCGACGGCGGGTCATAGACCATGTCGGGCGTGAGTCCCAGTTCGGGCAGGAAATTGCGCTGTGCGTCCGCAGGGCTGCCTGTCCAATCGAACCAGTATTCGGTGCTGCTGTAAAGCATTGCCGCGTCCGGGTGTGCCTCCAGCAGCGCGACTTGCTCCGTGAGTTTGCGAGGCAGCCAGACGTCGTCCGAATCCAGGAAGGCGACATACTGACCGCGCGCGTGCTGGATGCCTAGATTACGCGACGCGCTCATGCCGCGATTTTCATGAGTCGCGTGCTCAAGATAGCGAATCTGCTCAGGCAGCCGGCGGGCATACGCCTGCGCGATGGCGGTGCTGCCATCGGTCGATCCGTCATCCACGAGCAGCAGTTCCCAGGCAGCATAGGTCTGCGCGAGCACGCTCTCGACCGCCTCCGCCAGAAAACGCTCGCCGTTCAGGAAGATGATGATGGCAGAAACCATGGGTGTCGTGTTCATCCGGGCAGCCACCTCGACAGCCAGCGCGCGAAGCGCTCGCCATCCCAATCCGGTATCCAGAAGCGCGGCAGAGTCCACCTATCCGACGCGGGCAGCGCGACATCCGTGCGGCTTGTGCAGGCGAAGGCAAAGCCCGCGTCACGCACGGCAGCGCGGGTGACGGCTGAATAGTCGCCGTTGGGGTAAGAGAACCCGGCGATGGTGCTGCCGATCAGACTTTCAAGTGCGCGTTTACTCTCATGAATTTCGCGCCGCTGTTCCTCGGCGGGCAGGCGGCTGAGGAGCGGGTGGCTGACCGTGTGCGCGCCGATGTCGATCAACCTGTTTGCCGCCAGCGCCGCCACCTCCTCCCGCGTCATCAGCAGACGGCTGCCGGAGGTGTTTGCCCGGTCGTTGAGCTGCGCCAGCGCCGCGCGGCGTTCGTCTTCGCCCAGCGCCAGCAGCCAGCGATACAAGCCGTTCAGCAGACGCGCGCGATCCGACGCATCAGCCGCCGGATGCCACTCGAACTGTGCCGCGCCCGCTCGCAGAGCGATACTTTGCGGGAGCGGATTCAGCCTCTCGACAAGTGCTGTCAGCTCATCCCACCAGAACGTCCCTCCCAGGCTGCCCGTCGTGATGAAGACGGCTGCCGGGATGTCCTGGGCGGCAAGCAGCGGCAGCGCGTTCGTGAGGTTGTCCAGGTAGCCGTCGTCGAACGTGACGACGACGGCGCGCCGAGGAAGCGTGTTCTGCTGCATTCGCTGGAGGGCGTCCGCCAGCGAGAGCGGGTGGGCGACGCGCCGCAGGACTGCAAGCTGCTGCGCGAAATGCGCGGGCGCAACACACATCTCAAACGGGTCGCTCGCAGGGGCGTCAATGCGATGGTAGCCCAGGATGAGCGCGCCGCCGCTGAGACGACTGCGCAGCCAGCGCCCAGTCTGGCGCAGCGTTTTCCAGCCGGGGAGTTTCATCGCCTGACCGCTCTCACGCCGATGATCATCTCGTAATCGGGATCGAACACGTCCAGTTCGCGCGGGCGCACTTCCGAGAGCGCCAGCCCGTGCAGGAAGGCAATCGCCGCCAGCACGTTGCCATACACGCGCACCTGCACCTGATCCTCCCCAAAACCATCTGCGAACAGCCGCCGCGCCGATTGTGACGTGAAGCTCCAGAAGTAGCCCCAGCGATCCATGTCGTAGCGGCTGATCTTGCCGATGCCCGGCACCGTGACCAGCACCACACCGCCGGGTTTCAGGATGCGATGGATGGTCTTCACGGCGGCGGGCAAGTCGTAGATCGTTTGCAGCGTTTGTGTCAGGATGATGCAGTCAAACGCCTCAGACGGGATGTTGTCGCCGTGGCTCAAGTCGCCGATGATCGTGACGCCGGGGTTCTGCTCTTCGACATGCAGCACATCGCTCTGCGTCACGCGAGTGCCGCCGTAGTAGCGTGTGTAACTGCTGTCGCCGATTTCGAGCACATGCCCCTGAACATCGGCGGCGTGTTCTGCCAGGAACTTCTCGATGTAATAGCGGTCAACCGGCTTGCCGCGCGATAACCCGAAGTCGGCGTCAATCGGGCGCACGCGGCGCAAATTCCCCCACCAGACAAAGCCGACGGGGGGCCATTGCAGCAGCCCGGTGAGCGTCCGGCGCGCAGACAGCGACAGCGTCTGGCGTGCCCATGCCCGCAGGCGGTCTTTGACAGATTGCTTATCCGGCATAATCAACGCCGCCTCTCTTGCATAGGGTCGATAACGTGTCTCAGCCATGCCTGTGTTCGGTGAGCCAACCCGGCGGAATCTCACGCCCGCTGTGCCGCCGCCGCAGCCCCGCAAGGATGCCCGGCAGCATGTAGAGCGTGTCGGCGCGCCCGCTCGCCGCGACATCCGCATCCCGCCTGAGGATACCGCGCACCCAGCGCAGCGGCGCACGCACGAGATCGCGCAGCGTTTGCAGCAGGATCATCGAGTCGCCATTCAGCAGATATTTGCCGTAGAAGCCGCCCTGCGTCAGCGCGTAGTGGCGGAGCCGTTCGCTGCGCTGCCCGGGATTGCGCCAGCTATAGTGATCGACGACGATGTCCGGGTCGTAGACAATCGGGATGCCCAACCGGAGCGCCCGGTAGCCCCAATCGCTGTCTTCGGCGGAATGCACGCTGGGGTGCTCGTCGAACGGTCCAATCCGCGCGACATTTGCCATAGCAATGCCCATGTTGCCGCCAATCAACGGCTGCGCGCGCAGTTCAGGGCGGGTATAGACTTTGTGGATGCGTGATGTCACGATACTCAGTGCGCCCTCTTCATCGCCAGCGGCTTCCACCCGCCCGGTGATGATGCGATCCGGCGAGTCGAGCAGGCGTTGAGTCATCAACTCCATCCAGCGTGCATCCACGAAACAATCGTCATCCGTGATGGCGACGAAGCGTGTGCGCACCTGCTCCAGCCCGCGGTTAATGCCCGCTGCTCGCCCACGCTGGGTTGAAGGCACATGATCCGCCGCGATGCCTGCCGCGCGCAAGTGCGCCAGCCAGTCGCGCACCGCCGGGTTCGTGCCCTGATCGACCACGACAAGCTGTCCGGGCCAGAGACTGCCGCGCGCGATGTGCGCCAGACTTTGCTGGAGTAAATCGCGCCCCAGAGTCGGGATCAGCACAGCGATTTCGGACTTGATCGGGCGCGTCTCGAAGGAGATTGCGCTTAATTGAAACTGTTTGTCATCTTGCATAGGTTTTATCGGAATGCAAGGCGCAGCACATACGCTTGCATACATGAAGTCCGGCTTTAAGCTGATGCATGTATTGAAGCAACCGCGACTTGCTGTTACCTAAAAACAGAGTTGTGTTAGCACGGGCGCAAGGGTGAGAAGATGCAGATCGGGATCATGCTGCGAACCTATGATGAAGTGGGCGGGATTGGCGTCTACAGCCGGAACATGGTTCAGGAACTGCTGCGCCTCGAATCCGGGCATCGCTTCACCTTTTACTTCCGCAGCCCGGCGCATCTGGAGCGCTTCCGCGAGCACCCCGAAGTGACGGCGCGCGTCGTGGATGCGCCGAACAAAGCGCTCTGGGATCAGGTGGCGATCCCGCTTCAGTGCGCGCGCGATAAAATCGACCTGCTGTTTCATCCCAAATTCACCATTCCGCTGGCTGCGCACTGCAAAACCGTGATGGCAGTTCATGGCGCGGACTGGCTGATCCCGGAGCAGGCGCAGTACTACCCACGAGCAAATGTGCTCTACAACCGCCTGATGCTGCCGCGCTATTTCGCCAAGTGCGCAAAGGTCATCTCCGTTTCACAGCTCTGCACCGATGACTTCAACCGCGCGCTCCGGCTGCCGCCCGGCAAGATTCAGACGGTCTATTTCGGTCCGGCGCGGCACTTCCGGCGCGTGACCGACCCGGCGGCGCTGGCGCAGGCGCGGGCGCGCTATGGACTGCCGGAGCGCTATATTTTCACCATCGCCCGCCGCAGTTCCGGGAGCCGCAAGAACTTCCGCGGGCTGATCGACGCTTATGCGCGTTATCACCAGCGCGCGAACGCGCCCTACCCGCTCGTCATCGGCGGCAAGGACTGCGTAGCCTTCAAGACGATCTACGCCATTCCCGATGACGGCTATGGGAGGGATGTACATTTCGCGGACTGGATCGAGCAGGAGGATCTGCCAGCGGTCTATACGCAGGCGGCGCTGTATCTATATCCTTCCAACCTGGAGGCATTTCCCATCCCGGTGACGGAGGCGATGACCTGTGGCACACCGCTGATCACCTCCGATGCCAACGGGCTGCGCGAAATCGCGGGCGACGCCGCGCTGTTTGTCAACCCGGACGACCCGGATGAGATCGCCGACGCGATTGCGCGCGTCCTCGATCAGCCCGCGCTGCAAGCGGCGCTGTCCGCCAAGGGGCTGGCGCGCGCGGCGATGTTTAGCTGGGAGAAGTGCGCGAGAGAGACGATGGCGATCTTCGAGCAGGTGGTGGCAGATCATGACCGATGATCACGCGCAGACACCCGCTGCTGGGAGGGAAAAGCTGGGGCGTACGGCAGGTTCCGCCTTTCTCTGGAAGGGCATCGAGCTGGCGTTCAACAAAGGTGTCTCGACGATACGCCTGCTCGTGCTGGCAAACCTGCTGCTGCCGGATGATTTCGGGCTGCTGGCGACCGGTTTAGTCGTCACGCAGACGATGTTGCTGCTGACCGATGTGGGCATGACTCCGGCGCTGGTGCAGTATCGCGATGCCGAGCCGCGTCATTACGATATTGCCTGGACGACCGAATGCCTGCGCGGCGTGTTGATCGGGCTGCTGGTCTTGATCGGCGCACCGCTGATCGCGCTGCTCTTCGACGCGCCCGCCGCCACGCCCGTGATCCGCGCGCTCGCCTTCTACCCGCTGATCGAGTCGGTCGCCAGCATCCGGGTGGTCGAGCTGACGCGGCGGCTGCAATTTCGCTCGCTTGCCACGCTCCGCAGCGCCGCGATCCTGACGGAGACGGTGCTTTCGATTGCGCTGGCACCGACGCTGGGTGTCTGGGCGCTGGTGATCGGCGTGCTGGCAGGCGCGGCAATCTACACGACGATGTCGTATCTGATCGCACCCTACCGTCCGCGCCTGCGCTGGGATTGGGCAGCCGCCCGCCCGCTGATCAACTATGGGCGGTGGGTGCTGGTCACTGGTCTAATCGTGGTGGCAGGCGGCTCGCTGCTGCCAGTCGTCATCTCGCGCCAGATCGGCGTGGAGGGGCTGGGTTTGTATTATCTGGCGGTCAAGCTGGCGTTTTTGCCCAATGAGATCATCAGCGGCGTGATCGGCAGCGTGGCGTTTCCCATTTATGCCCGCCTGCAGAACGACCGCGCGCGCATGGGGTTCGTCTTCGGCAGGCTGCTGATCGGGCTGGCGGCACTGCTGACGCCCGTTTACGCGCTCACCATCGTACTCGCCCCAACGCTGGTCTCAGAAGTGCTGGGCGCGCGCTGGGCGGGCACGGTGGACGTCATTCGCGTGCTGTCGGTCGTCGGTCTGCTCGGCTTGCTCGGCGAGACCGCCGTCCCGATGATCAAGGGCGCGGGACAGCCACAGAAAGTCATGGTGCTGGAGCTGATCCAATCCGCCATGCTCATCATCCTGGTGTACGCCTTTGCGGTGCAGTTTGGCTTGGTCGGCGTCGCGTTATCGTGGGTCGTGGCGACGGGGGTCTCGTTCTTTTTCTCGGTCTATTTTATCGTCCGTCTCGCCCCGCGCGCCTTTGACGGCGTGCTGCTGCCGCTGCTGGGAATCGGGCTGGCGTCCGTCGCAGGCGGCGCGGTCGCGCTTGTAGTCGATCAGGCGGCAGTCGGGCTGATGCGGTTGTTTCTTGCTGCGGGCAGCGCGGCGCTCCTCACCGGGCTGCTGGTGTGGTGGATGAATCGGCTGCTGCACATGGGCTTGATCGACACTTTGTTTCAGGTGCTGCCCCAGGCGGAGGGGCTGCTGCGCCGTCTGCCATTTGTCCAACGCAAACCGTTAGTCCCGTGAGTGTGATCTATGTCTGATAAAGCGCTGCTTCCCCAGGTCGCGGTCATCCTGCTGACGTACAATCAGCGGGATAAAACGCTCCGCTGTCTGGAAAGTTTTCAGGCGATCAGCTATCCGCATGTGCATATCCTACTGTGGGATAACGGCTCGGCAGATGACACCGTGGCGGCGGTGCGCGCGGCGTTCCCTGAGGTCATGACCCATTTCAGCACGGAAAACCTGGGCGTGGCAGGCGGGCGCAACGCGGCGGTGGCACTGGTGCTCGAACGTCTTGCACCCGATTATCTGCTGTTTCTGGATAACGATATGACCGTTGAGCCGGGCTTTCTTGAGCCGCTGCTTGCGCCGTTCACCGTGCACCCGACCGTGGCGCAGACCACCGGGAAGATCCGAGATTATGACCAGCGAGATCGGCTGTATGGCGCGGGTGGCTGCCGGGTGCGCTTCTGGATTGGCGACACGATGCACGTCGGGCATGGTGAGGTTGACCACGGGCAGTATGACCAGCCGGGGCAGTGTATTGCGAGCGGCGGCTGTATGCTCGTACGCACGGAGGTATTTCGCGAGTTGGGCGGTTTTGACCCGATTTTCAGCCCCTATGGACCTGAAGACCTCGACTTTGGTCTGCGCGCACGCCGCGCGGGTTACACGGGCTGGTACAGCCCGCAGGCGGTCGTCTTTCACGATACCAAGCCCAGTTACACTGGCATCGGCGGCGGTTACTCGGAAAAATACGCCGCCAACAAAATGCGTCACTGGCTAACGTTTTTGCGGCGGCACGCATCTCCCGCGCAGAAGCTGGCGTTCTTCCTGGTCGGCTCGCCGATTCTGGCAGTGCGCCTGCTGATCCGCGAAACTCGGCGAGGCAATCTCGCCCCCGCGATGCGTGGGCTGTGGAAGGGGCTGCGCGGGCGCGCGTAATTGGGCAGGGTTAGCGCGGTGTTCCAGGATAGCCTTGAGTGTGTTCCACCGCACGCTCCAAAAAACGTACCTCTAAATCTCCCGCGTCCCCCATCTTATGCTTCATCATCTCCCAACTGACGGATTGTATGAACAGCCGTGCCTGCGCCAGGTCGCGCCAGCTCAGCAGCACAATCACCTCCGTTGGCTCATCCAGATTGCGCAGGACATAGACTTCGGCTGCTGCGCCACCCGCCTGCCGCTCGGCGAGGTGACTGTCGAATGCTTCTTTCCACCGCGCATAATCCGCGACGCGATGCCGCATCAATAGATAAATCATCACTGCGACCCGTCTGTGAAGAGGATGACTGCCTCACACTATGCGAATTCAGCTATCCATAAGTTCATCGGAAATTGGAAGCCAAAGGGTTTCATAATCGCCTCAATCTCGGGTGATTCCAGTATCGCCTTGTGCCGTTGAGCGGCTTCCAGCGTATTGTACGTATTGACAATAGCGACTCGATTTTCACCAACCATACGATAGATCCTCTGTTCTACGATACCCCTTTCCTCAAAATGCTCTTTCGTTGCTGATGCTTTGGCATGGATGAGGAAGGTTTCAACTTCCGTGAGCGTAATGAAACCAAAAAGCGTGATCATTTTTGCATCTCCTGATGGCTTTGAACGGGAGAGCAGTGTAACGCAGGTCACTCACTTCAAAGTACTCTGGAGATGCGGCTCATGCAGAGCAGCACTGGTCGGCGGCGAAGCCCCCCTCAGCAGGGGCAGAACCATGTCTGAGGGGGCTAAATGGCGCGCTTGTCACAGCAGGTGATGACCAACAGGTCAGAGCGTCATGGTATGACTGTCCACATCCTCGCTAAGAAACCACTCCAGGGCTTGCTGCTCGGCGCCGGGAAACTGCTTGGGCCATTCCACTATCATGACTTTGTACCAGGCAACAAACGCGTGCAGCGTGGCCTCATCGGCGAATTGGACGCGAATGGCGAGCGAATTCCGGTCTTCCAGTCCGCGATGAAGGCTGACGGCTATCACGCCCTGTCCTCTCATCATTTGTGCGAATCCCTCGAGATCGGGGTTCAGCCAGGTATCGAAGTTCTTCACCTGAACGCGCTGGATCAAACTGTACGTCATCTCAGTTCTCCTTATTTCGTGTATGGATCATCAAAAGCGAACAACCACAGACTATCAAACCAGCGTCACCAGTTCGTCACCACTGATGGACGGGTGCGCGCCGCCCTGTTGCGTTTCAGCCGCTATTCAACATCCAGCATGACCATCGCCACCATCGTTTCCAGAATCGCGCCCCCTTTTGTGACAGGAGGACCCTTTCGAAACTCGTCACTATTGAGACGAGCGAAAAACGCTTCGGCTTTGCCCGCATCCGCGAACTGGTGTTGAACCGTGACCATGTTCGGATTATCCAGGTCGCGATGGACTTTGCTGGCGATGACGCCCGCGCTCTTCACGAACTCGGCGCTCCCATCGAACATTTGCTTCCAGGTGTCATAGTCCTTCACTTCATGGCGACCAATCAACGTGTACGTCATCACAACTCCCCTTAATTCCGTGTATGGAGCATCAAAAGCGAACAACCACAGACTATCAAACCAGCGTCACCAGTTCGTCACCACCGATTGACAGAGTGAGTAAGGGAAATCGTAAGAAGTTGTGGGGGTAAGGGAACGCGCTATACTCCGCGCTGTTTATATTGATGTCTCTCTTCATACTGGATTAAATTACTCTTGGCGCATCTGGCGTTATCTTTCCTCGGTACGTTTGCGGTGCTTTTGGGCGATCAGCCGCTCGTCAATTTTCGCTCCGCCAAGGTGCAGGGGCTGCTGATCTATCTCGTGCGTGCCCAGCGGCAGCCGCAGGGGCGCGATGCACTCGCCGCGCTGTTCTGGCCGGATGAGCCGGAAGCCACGGCAAAACACAACCTGCGCCAATCCCTCTACCGCCTGCGCGGCTTGCTGGGAGACGAGGATGGACAACAGCGCCCGTTCCTGCTCATCACCCGCGCGACCGCCCAGTTCAACCCTGACAGCGATCACAGCCTGGATGAGGCTGACTTTCTGGCGGCTTTGCAGCGGGGGGACTTCGCTACAGCCATTGCGCGTTATCAGGGCGATCTCGTGCCCGGCTTTAGCTGCGACAGCCTGCCGCTTGACGACTGGCTGCGGAGCGAACGCGAACGGCTGCACGGGCTGGCGCTGGATGCGCTGTTTGAACTCACGGCACTCAGTCTGACACGCGGTGACTTCCAGAATGCGCAGCGCCTGGCGCGACGGCAGCTCGCGCTCGAATCGTGGCGCGAAGAGGCGCATCGGCAGTTGATGGAAGCGCTGGCACTCGCGGGCGACCGCGGCGGAGCGTTGGCGCAGTACCAAACCTGCTGCCGCGTGCTGCAGGAAGAACTGGGGATTGAGCCGGAAGCAACCACCCAAACGCTGGCTGCCCGCATCCGCGACCAGCAGGTGCAGCCGAAGACGCAGGCGCAGACGGATTTCCTACGGCGACTCACGACCCCCTTCGTCGGTCGCCATGGAGAATATGAGGTGTTAGTCCAAGCCTATCGGCGCATGAGCAGCGGCACGCTGCAAGCGGTCACGATGGTGGGCAATGCCGGAACGGGCAAGACGCGGCTCGCCCAGCACTTCCTGGCGTGGGTGGAGACTCAGGGGGCGGATGTGTTGAGCGGGCGCTCGTATGAAACCAGCGCCGGACTCCCGTACCAGCCGCTCACGCACTTGCTGCGCCAGCGCATTGAACGCGAAAATGCGCCGGAGGACTTGCTCTCGGATCTGTGGCTCTCCCAACTGACGCGCCTGCTGCCGGAACTGCGCGACCGCTATCCCGACCTGCCCGAACCGACCCAGGATGAAAACACGGCGCGCCAGCATCTTTTCGAAGCGATCACGCGCCTGGGGCAAGCGCTGGCGGCACGCCGCCCGCTGGTGCTTTTGGTTGACGATTGGCACTGGGCAGACACTGCTTCGCGGGATGTGCTGCTCTACGCAGCGCAGCGCTGGGCGGAAGCAGCACAACCGATCCTGGTGCTGCTGACGCTGCGCCAGGAAGCAATCACCGAGTCGCCGGAGCTGCAGAATTGGCTCAGTCAGCTTAAGCGCGTGGTTTCCGGCACGCAAATCATGCTGAGTAAACTATCTCAGGCAGAGACCGGGCAGATGATGCAGGCACTGCTCTCGCCCGAAGCGGGTCATGATGACGCTGGCGGGCGAACAGCGCTTGCCCAATTCAGCGACTGGCTGTTTGTGGAAACGGATGGGCAGCCGCTCTTCATCGCGGAAGCCTTGAAGGTGCTGGCAGAGGATGGCATCATCCGGCATGAGCCGGGTAATGCCTCCCAGGCAGGTGCAGCCGCGTTGAGCGCCGCCCGGCAAACCGATTGGCGACTGGACGTGTCGCGGTTTGACGCGCAGCGGGCGCAGTCCAGCCTATTGGTAGGCTTCCGCGAGATTATTCAGAGCTGGCTCGCCCGGCTTTCGCTGCCATCGATTGAACTCCTGACTGCCGCCTCCGTTTTGGCACAGGCTGCCTCGTTTGACAATCTCTGCCAGGTCACCGGGATGGATGAACGTCAGGCAGTGACGGTTCTGGAAGACCTGCTCAACCGGCAGCTTCTGATAGAAACGAGTCCCGCATCGACACACACGCGGGACCTCACCTACAGCTTCTCGCACCAGAAGGTGAATGATGTCATCTACGATGGGACCGGTGCTGCCCGGCGGCGGATGCTGCACCGACGGGCGTTCGGGGTGCTGCGGGAGGGGGCGGCAGCGGCTTCTGACCTGGCGTATCATGCGCTTCATGCGGGTCTCGTGGCGGAGACGCTTCGCTACTCCCTGGTCGCCGGGCAGGAAGCGATGGCGCTCTTTGCCGTTCGCGTGGCAATCTTCCATTTCGAGACCGCCTGGCGCATCGCCGAGCAGGACGGCTGGCCGCAGGAAGCGTCCGGCGCAGACCGGCAGGCGCTCTATGCCGGATTGGGGCGCGCCTATGAACTCATCAATGAATGGGGGAAGGCACAGGAAATCTACCAGGCGATGATCGCTTATGCACAGAAGATTGATGCCCCTGCCATGGAATGTATGGGCTTAAATCATCTGGCGATGGTGCATGTGGTCGGTCGTAGAAGCGCGGAAGACCATCAGAAGGCGCTTGTCCTCTTGGAACGGGCGGGATCATTAGCGAAACAGAATGGCGACCAGCGCGCAATGGCGGAAACAAGTTGGAATCTCGCCATGATCGCCTGGCAGGACCAGAAGCTGGATCTTGCGCTTCAACATGCCGAGCAGGCATTGGGCATTGCCCGCAGCCTTCAACACCCCCAACTGATGGCGCGCCACCTGAGTATTCTTGCGTACATTTACATCGTGCAGCGAAAGTGGGACAAGGTGGATGCCTATGGCGTGGAAGCCAGCCGCCTCTATGAGGACGCTGGCAACCTGCTCCTGGCGGCGGATAGCCAGCGCCTGGTTGGTTTCGCTCAAATGCTGATAGGCAAGCCGCGGGAGAGCCTGGCTACCTTGCAGGAAATGGTTGCTTTCAGCCGCCAGATAGAAAATCTGTGGGGAGAAGCCGAATGTTCATGGAAACTGGCGTACACCCACCTGGAGCTGGGTGACTATGGCAATGCCGTCAAACTGGCAAGACAAGCCCTGGAGCAAGTCCAGAGGGTGGGTCTCAGCATGATGAGTCAACTGGCACTATGCACCTGGGGCACTGTCCAACGCGGACTTATGGCTCTGGAAGCGGCTCGGAATACGCTGCTCGAAGGGATCATTGCCTCTCCTCAAGAAGATGTCCTGGAGGTTATTCGGGATTGGGCATTGAGTGAATTGTGCGCCCTCCACGCGCTGGCGGGAGATTGGGGGCAGGCGACCCAGTTTGCCCGGCAGAGATTGCAGGCGCGCACGGATGACTCACTGTTGCCAATGGGCTTGGTCGGCTGGTACGAGACGGAAGCGCTCCTGCGCAGTGGGGATGGCGATCTGGCGCGGGCTGAGGTCAGGCGACTGGGCGAGATCGTGGGTGACAATCGGCGTTACCAGCTCATTCTCCATCGTTCCCAGGCGGTACTGGCACAATGGGATGGCGATCTGGCGCAGTCCATTGCTCATTTGGAAGCGGCGCTCGCCCTGGCACAGGAGATGTGCCTGCCCGGTGAAGCATGGTCGATTTGGGGCGCGCTGGGCGGACTCCATGCGGAACGAGGCGAGCAGGCAAAGGCACAGGCGGCATATCGCGAAGCCGCCGCGCTCATTCGCCGTTTAGCAGCGACGATGGATGAGGAAAACCTGCGAGTCGGGTTTCTGGCGGCACTGCCCGTCCAATCCATCCTCGAAAAAAGCGAACAGTTTTGAAGATATCAGCGGCGCCGTCAATGAGGGCTTCGCGAGCTTTCCCGACTAAATGACTTAAGGAAGATCGATTTCAGTGGGCAAAGCTTTACTCATCCGCTCCAAAAAGAACACCTCCAGACTTCCCTCGTCCGCCATCTGATGCTTCATCATCTGCCAACTGACGGACTGAGCCTCTATTCAACGTCCTCCATCCCCATCGCCACCATCGTTTCCAGATTGACGCCCGCTTTCTTCAGGACATCACTGTTTCGGAACTCGTCACTATCGAAACGAGCCATAAACGCTTTGGCTGCGCCCAAATCCGTGAACTGATGTTGAACCGTGACCATGTTCGGGTCATCCAGGTCGCGATGGACGCTGCTGGCGATGACGCCCGCCGTGATCAGGTACTCGGCGCGCGCATCGAAACCTTGCTTCCAGGTGTCAAAGTCCTTCACTTCATGGCGGGCAATCAACGTGTACGTCATCTCAATTCTCCCTATTTCGTGAATGGATCATCAAAAGCGAACAACCACAGACTATCAAACCAACGTCAGCAGTTCGTCAGCATTTTTTGACCGGCGTACTTCGTCCTTTCGATGGCAAAGTGAGTAAGGGAAATCGTAAGAAGTTGTGGGGGTAAGGGAACGCGCTATACTACGGCTATATCCATGTCTCTAATCATCCTGGATCAAACTGGCATTGGCGCATCTGGCGTTATCTTTCCTCGGTACGTTTGCGGTGCGTTTGGGCGATCAGCCGCTCGTCAATTTTCGCTCCGCCAAGGTGCAGGGGCTGCTGATCTATCTCGTGCGTACCCAGCGGCAGCCGCAGGTGCGCGATGCGCTCGCCGCGCTGTTCTGGCCCGATGAGCCGGAAGCCACGGCAAAACACAACCTGCGCCAATCCCTCTACCACCTCCGTGGCTTGTTGGGGGATGACGATGGACAGCAGCGCCCGTTCCTGCTCATCACCCGCGCGACCGCCCAATTCAATCCTGACAGCGATCACAGCCTGGATGAGGCTGACTTCCTGGCGGATTTGCAGCAGAGGGACTCCACTACAGCCATTGCGCGCTATCAGGGCGACCTGCTGCCCGGCTTTAGCTGCGACAGCCTTCCCTTTGACGACTGGCTGCGGAGCGAACGAGAACGACTGCACGGGCTGGCGCTGGATGCGCTGTTTGAACTCACGGCACTCAGCCTGACACGCGGCGATTACCAGAACGCGCAGCGCCTGGCGCGACGGCAGCTCGCGCTGGAATCGTGGCGCGAAGAGGCGCATCGGCAGTTGATGGAAGCGCTGGCACTCGCGGGCGACCGTAACGGAGCGCTGGCGCATTACCAAACCTGCTGCCGTGTGCTGCAGGAAGAACTGGGGATTGAGCCGGAAGCAGCCACCCAAACGCTGGCTGCCCGCATCCGCGACCAGCGCGTGCTGCCACAGGCGCATCCGGATTTCCCGCTCCGGTTGACGACTCCCTTCGTCGGTCGCCATGACGAATTTGAGACGCTGGTCCAAGCTTATCGGCAGATGAGCAGCGGCACGCTGCAGGTGGTCATGCTGGTGGGCAATGCTGGAACGGGCAAGACTCGCCTTGCTCAGCACTTCCTGGCGTGGGTGGAGACTCAGGGAGCGGATGTGCTGACCGGGCGCTCGTATGAAACCAGCGCGGGTCTCCCGTACCAACCGCTCACCCACCTGCTGCGCCAGCGCATCGAGCGCGAAAACGCGCCGGAGGACTTACTCTCGGATCTGTGGCTCTCCCAACTGACGCGCCTGCTGCCGGAACTGCGCGACCGCTATCCCGACCTGCCCGAACCGACCCAGGAGGAAAACACGGCGCGCCAGCATCTTTTTGAAGCGATCACGCGCCTGGGGCAGGCGCTGGCGGCACGACGCCCGCTGGTGCTCTTGGTTGACGATTGGCACTGGGCAGACACTGCTTCGCGGGATGTGCTGCTCTACGCAGCGCAGCGCTGGGCGGAAGCAGCGCCGCCGATCCTGGTGCTGCTGACACTGCGCCAGGAAGCCGTCACCGAGTCCCCGGAGCTGCAGAATTGGCTCAGTCAGCTTAAGCGCGTGGTTTCAGGCATACAAATCATGCTGAGTAAACTATCTCAGGCAGAAACAGCGCAGATGATGCAGGCACTGCTCTCGCCTGAAGCCGGTCATGCTGCTGCTGCTGGCGGGCGAACGGTGCAGGCTCAGTTCAGCGACTGGCTGTTTGCGGAAACCCAGGGGCAACCGCTCTTTATCGCGGAAGCCTTGAAGGTGCTGGCGGAGGATGGCATCATCCGGCATGAGTCGGGTAATGCCTCCCAGGCAGGCGCATCCTCGTTGAGCCGCTCCGAGCAGACCGTTTGGCGGCTGGACGGGTCGCGGTTTGACGCGCAGCGGGCACAGTCCCGCGTTCTGGCAAGCTTCCGCGAGATCATTCAGAGTTGGCTCGCCCGGCTTTCGCTGCCGTCGATTGAACTGCTGACTGCCGCCTCCGTTTTGGCACAGGCTGCCTCGTTTGACCACCTCTGTCAGGTCACTGGGATGGATGAACGTCAGGCAGTGACGGTTCTGGAAGACCTGCTCAATCGGCAGCTTCTGATAGAAACGAATCCCACGCGGGACTTGACCTACACCTTCTCGCACCAGAAGGTGAGTGACGTCATCTACGACGGGACAGGCGCTGCGCGGCGGCGGATGCTGCACCGACGGGCGTTCGGGGTACTGCGCGAGGGAGCGGCACCCGCTTCTGAGCTGGCGTATCATGCGCATCATGCAGGTCTCGTGGCGGAGACGATTCGCCACTCCCTGGTCGCCGGTCATGAAGCGATGGCGCTCTTTGCCGTTCGCGTGGCAATCTTCCATTTCGAGACCGCCTGGCGCATCGCCGAGCAGGATGGCTGGCCGCAGGAAACGTCCGGCGCAGACAGGCAGGCGCTCTATACCGGATTGGGTCGCGCCTATGAACTCATCAATGATAGGGTGAAGGCACAGGAAATCTACCAGGCGATGATCGCTTATGCACAGAAGATTGAAGCCCCTGCCATGGAATGTATGGGCTTAAATCACTTGGCAGCGGTTTATGTTTTCGGTCCCAGAAGTCGCGAAGATCAACCGAAGGCGCTTGTGCTTTTGGAACAGGCGCGCACGTTGGCGGAGCAGAACGACGACCGTCGTGGACTGGCAGAAACAGAATGGACACTCGCCCGAGCAGCGAATGCCATCAATGATAGGAATCAGACTCTCCTTCATGCAGAATACGCATTGGCGATTGCTCGCCAGTTGGAACACCCTCACTTATTGGCGCGCTGTTTGGATACACTCGCAATTGTTTACGTCAACCTGCGCTGTTGGGACAAAGTGGAGGATTATGCCGCGGAAGCTTGCCGTCTCTACGCAAAAGTAGGTAATAAAGTCATGGTCGCTGACAGCCAACGACATGTCGGCTTGGGGCAGTGGTTCGGGGGTCATCCCCAAGAAGGCATCGCCACCCTGCGCGAATCGCTTGCCTTCAGCCAGCAAATCGAAAACATCTGGGGACAAGCCGACTGCGCTTCCAAGATGTCCATCCTTTTGGCAGAAACAGGTCGCTATGGCGAGGCAATCCAGTTCGGCAAGCAGGCGGTTGAGCAGATGCGCCAAATCGGCGAACCCATCATGGTTTTGATGGCGCGATTGACTTTTGGCACCGTCCAGCGAATAACCATGGCGCGAGATGCTGCCGAAAAGACGCTAACAGAGGTCATGGCTGATTTCATGGCTCAGGGCTTGAACCTCTTTCCCGATTGGGCTTCGGCAGAACTCTGTGCCCTGTACGCCTCATTCGGGGAGTGGGAGCAGGCGGCAAGCTATGCCAAGATAGTTGCACAAATTCGTCGATATGAGACGCTTTTACCGATGACCCTCACAGGTTGGTACGAGACTGAAGCGCTCCTGCGCAGTGGGGAAGGCGATCTGGCGCGGGCTGAGGTCAGGCGACTGGGCGAGATCGCGGGTGACAATCGGCGTTACCAGCTCATTCTCCATCGTTCGCAGGCGGTACTGGCACAATGGGATGGCGATCTGGCGCAGTCCATTGATCATTTGGAAGCGGCGCTCGCCCTGGCACAGGAGATGTGCCTGCCCGGTGAAGCATGGTCGATTTGGGGGGCGCTGGGCGGACTCCATGCGGAACGAGGCGAGCAGGCAAAGGCACAGGCGGCATATCAGGAAGCCGCCGCGCTCATTCGCCGTTTAGCGGCGACGATGGATGAGGAAAGCCTGCGAGTGGGGTTTCTGGCGGCACTTCCCGTCCAATCCATCCTCGAAAAAAGCGAACAGTTTTAGGCGAAAGTGACCCTCGCCGCCTTCGCCAAAAGCGCGCCTTTGGCTTGCCCATCGCCCTCCCTCTCTGAAGCGCCTGCAAGCACGCCGCTTATCCCCCAGGATATTCACCCTCAGCTTGCCTGAAGAACGTTACGAAGTTGGCGACTTAGGGGACTCCTTCACCCACAGCGCGATCCTGGTGGGCTGCATGGTGTCGTCCAGCACGCCGATCAGATTCGCCTTGAGCGTCTCCATATCCACCTCATCGCGCAGATTCTTCTGGAAGTCCGCCAGCACCTTCTCGGCGTCGTACTTCTTGCGGTACAGCCGACGGTCGATCACGTCCTGCACGCGGCGGCGCAGGGGCGCGAACAGCGCGGCGATCAGCAGCGTGGAAGCGACGATGGCAAGCTCAGACGATTGCCCGGTCAACGCCCGGAACACCTGCTGCGTGAGCACAATGCCGCCGAAGTAGACCACGCCGAGGATGTTCGTCAGCACGGTGTAGATCAGCGTGCGGCGGATGATGATGTCGATGTCGTAGAGTTTGTGGCGCAGGATTGCGATGCTGATCGCCAGTGGCAGTAAAGTAATGGCAGTGAGCTGGTATAACTCAGTAAATATTCCACTGGAAAAATCTTCATTCCGAATCCATACACCCACAACCCCTGTCAGAAGTACAAGAACAATCAAGCCCCCCACAAATCCAACCAACCTGATTTGTTGTCTTTCCAATGATGTCGCTTTTCGATAGCGCCAGATCCGAACACTATCAGGAAATCTTTGAACTCACCCGCCTGAACGAGGCAATCACCCTCTATCCCACAGAGCAAGCCGCTTTGAGCACGCTGAACGTCAGTCGGTAACAACAAAGAAAGAAAACGCGCATGAACACGCCAGATCCCGCACCCAACACGCGCGACGAGTCCAATTGGGCAAAACCGGTTGAGCGCTTGCAGGTCGCGCCAGGGCAGCCCGGCGCTCACGCTATCAACGTCAGCGGGCGGCAGGTGGTGGGTGCCCTGCAAGGCTTTGGGCAGATGTGGCAGAAAACCTATCGCATCCGCCTGAGTGGAGCCAGGGTCACCCCCAGCGAAGTCATCGCCACCTGGAAGCAGCACTTCCCGGACTATTGGCCCAAGGGCAACCATTTCTACGGACCCCATCACGGGCATTGCGCCGGGCGAGATTGGCGTGATTAATGCCGGGGTTGGACCCATGCGCCTCTCCACCGGGGTCATGGTCATCTATGCCGATGACGAGTCCTTCACCTTCATGACGCCGGAAGGTCACATGTTTGCCGGGTGGATCACCTTCAGCGCGATGCATCAGGATGGCGCGACGGAGGTCGAAATTCGCGTGCTCATCCGCGCCAACGATCCGATCTTCGAGATGGGTTTCCGGCTGGGTTTCGCGCATAAAGCAGAAGATCAGTTCTGGCATTCGACGCTCAAGAACCTTGCGGCGGCGTATGGCGTCCACCATGCGCTGGTCAGCCAGCAGGTCATCTGCGTCGATCCGCGCGTTCAGTGGTCGAAGATCGGCAACATTCGGTACAACGCCGCTATCCACACCGTGCTATACCAGATGGCTGCGCCCTTCCGCTGGTTGGCAGGTCTTGGCAAGCGGAAGACAGTCTAGGACACCCCTATGTCATCTTATGATGCGGTCGTGGTTGGCTCCGGTCCCAACGGACTGGCGGCTGCCATCGTGCTCGCCAGAGGCGGCGCTAAGGTGCTGCTGGTCGAAGCGAAAACGACCATCGGCGGCGGCATGCGCACGCTGGAACTCACACTGCCCGGCTTCCAGCATGACATGTGTTCGAGCGTGCATCCGTTGGGTGTGGCGTCGCCCTTCTTCCGCACCCTGCCCCTGGCGGATTTTGGGCTGGAGTGGGTGTTCCCAGATGCTGAAGTCGCACATCCACTCGATCACGGCGAAGCGGTCATCGTCGAACGCTCGATTGAGGCGACCGCCGCTCAATTGGGACGGGACTCCGGAACGTACCGCCGCTGGATGTCGCTGCTGGTGGACAGTCACGAAAAGGTGCTGGATGAATTCCTGGGACCGCTCCGCCTGCCGCATCATCCGTTGGTGATGGCTGCCTTCGGAGTGGGCGCGGTGCAGTCCGCAGCCGGGTTAGCGCAGCGGCTCTATAGCGAACCCAGGGCGCGAGCCGTCTTCGCGGGCATGGCTGCCCACGCCTTGATGCCCTTGGAGCAGCCCGCGACCGCCGCCTTCGGGCTGATGCTGACCATGCTGGCTCATGCGGTGGGCTGGCCCCTGGCACGCGGTGGCTCAGAGTCGATTGCGCGGGCGCTGGCGCAGTATTTTCTGTCGCTGGGTGGGGAGATCGTCACCGATTGAGAGATCACATCCACGGCTGAGTTACCCCCAGCGCGCGTCATCCTGATGGATGTGACGCCGCGCCAATTGCTCCGCATCGCGGGCGATACGCTGCCCAGCCGCTACCGACACCAACTCGAGTCGTACCGCTATGGACCCGGCGTTTTCAAGATCGACTACGCTCTGAGCGCGCCGATCCCCTGGCGGAACCCCGCCATCCAGCGGGCGGCTACCGTTCACCTCGGCGGCACATTAGAAGAGATCGCCCGCAGTGAACGAGCGATGTGGCAGGGCGAACACAGCCCGCATCCCTACACGCTGCTGGTACAGCCCACCTTGTTTGATCCAAGCCGCGCCCCGGCAGGCAAACACATCGCTTGGGCGTACTGCCACGTACCTCACGATTCCACTGTGGATATGACGACGGTCATCGAGCAGCAGATCGAGCGTTTTGCGCCGGGCTTCCGGGAGTGCGTCCTTGCCCGGCGCACGCATACCGCCCACGCGATGGAGCAGTACAACCCCAACTATGTGGGCGGCGACATCAATGGGGGCGTGCAAGACCTGGCGCAGCTCTTCACCCGCCCGGCACCACGCATCATTCCTTATTCGACCCCACTGGACAACCTGTTCCTCTGCTCGTCATCCACGCCACCGGGCGGTGGTGTGCATGGCATGTGCGGCTACTATGCCGCGCTGGCGGCGCAGGTACACGTCAATCGTGATCGTGTGCCAGACTCCTGAGCATGATCAATTGACAGGTGTTTTCACACACCGGGCTGAACGCCAGCAGGATGCGCCAGTGCAGGCGGGCGCTCCTGGCGCACCAGCAGCAACACCCCGGTGGCGATCACCGCGAAAAACGCGACCATCCATAAGACGGGCTGATAGCTGGCTGCCCCGTCGTGGAGCAAACTGGCGACCAGCGGCGCGGCGGTGCTGGTCAGCGTCAGGAACAGCGCCATGATGCTGGAGATGCGCCCGTAGTGCGACACCCCATAGCGTTCGGCAAGGATGGATGGGCGTGCCAGCGTGACCGCGCCTTGTGCCGCGCCAAAGATCGCGATGAAGACGATGAGCGCGCCGCCTGCACTTCCTCGACCGCTGCGCCCTGCACCAACCAATCGTTGGCATCCTTCACGCCATCCGGCATGCGCTGGTCTCGTTCCGGTGCCGAGCGTATGTTGGTCCTGCGCTCGGCGGTCATGGACCGCTCTTTTCAGAGTCGCTGGCACGCCGCCTGATTTCTACCCCCATTTCCGAATGCACCCTTCAGCTAAAGATACTTGCGCATCGGCCCAACCTGAAGTACCTTTAAGATGCTGTTCACTTAATTATTATCGAACTTTCTCAAATGAATATCTGCATCGAAGGCAATCCTTTGAAAAAAGCCAGTAGAGTAGGGGAAACCATGGATGCCCGCGAGGAAATTCAGAAGTATATTGCCGAGAATCTGCTGTTTGCTCAGGGCGATGTCACAGTTGATGACCACACGTCCTTTCTCAATGAAGGCATCATCGACTCCGTTGGCGTGATGGATCTGGTGCTGTTTGTCGAGGAGCGATTCAATCTCCAGGTTCCCGACAGCGATGTCACGCGGGAAAACTTCGACTCGGTCGCCAGCCTGGTAAGGTACATCGAGACCCGGTCTTTGCTGAACTGAAACAATCCACAGGTGACGCTGTGGAGATGAAGTGGTGTCATATGTTGGTACAGTCGTTTCTCGAATCCAGCGCCGCCCGGCTTCCGTATAAAGTGGCGCTGGTCTGCGATGATCAACGACTGACATATGCGCAGATCGATCAGATGGCAAACAGGCTCGCCCACGCACTTGTGAAAGGCGGACTGCGGCGCGGCGACCGTGTGGGAATATTCCTCGTCAATTCCGTCGAAGCGGTCATCGGCATCTTCGCCGTGCTCAAAGCCGGCGGTGTCTTTGTCGTCATCAACCACACGACAAAAGAGGACAAGCTCGTCTACATCCTGAATAACTGCCAGGCCAAGGCGCTGTTGATGCCCGCTCGTCAGTTGGCGCTTGCCAGCCAACTGGCCATGCACGTGCCGTGTTTGGAACAGCAGATCTTCTGTGGTGGCGAAGCCGGTGAAGCAGCGGATCTGATCCGAGGTGCACGGTCATTCGCCGCGATTCAACGCGAAGGGACGGAAGCTCGCCCCGCAAACCCAGGTATAGACCTCGACCTGGCCTGCCTGATCTATACATCGGGCAGCACCGGCGATCCCAAGGGGGTGATGAGCGATCACAGCAATATGGTCTTTGCCGCGTCCTCGATCATCTCCTACCTGGAAAACGTCGAAGATGACATCGTCATCAATGTCCTGCCGCTCTCGTTTGACTACGGTCTTTATCAACTGTTGATGGTGTTCAAATTCGGCGGGACGCTCATCCTGGAGCGCGGCTTTGTCTTCCCCGCCGAACTGCTCAAGCGCATCGAAACCGAACGCGTGACCGGGATGCCCGGAGTGCCTACGGTCTTCGCGGTGCTGGTGCAGCACGATATCAGCCCCTATGATCTGTCCTCGCTGCGCTACATGTCCAATACGGCGGCGGCGCTGCCCCCAAACCACATCCTGGAGCTCCAGGAGAAGTTCCCCGGCGTCACCCTGTTTTCGATGTACGGGCTGACAGAGACCAAACGCACCCTGTATCTACCGCCCGATCAGCTCAGGAAGCGTCCCGGCTCGGTCGGTATCGCCATACCGGGGACGGAAGTCTGGGTCGAAGATGAAGATGGCCGGCGCTGCGAACCCGACGAAGTCGGCGAACTGGTCGTGCGTGGTCGCCATGTAATGCGCGGGTACTGGGCCAACGAAGAAGCCACACGAGAACGCTTCCGGCCTGGACTGCTCCCTGGGGAACGTTTGTGCTACACAGGCGATCTGTTTCGCATGGATTCCGAGGGCTACTGCTATTTCGTCGGTCGCAAAGATGACATCATCAAATCGCGCGGCGAGAAGGTCGCCCCGAAAGAGATCGAGATGGTGCTGTATCGTCTCGAAGGTGTGCGAGAGGCGGCTGTTGTCGGCGTCCCGGATGCAGTCCTCGGCAGCGCCATCAAAGCCTATGTGGTGTGCGACGATGAGCACATCACAGAAAAAGCCGTCATCGCGCACTGTCGCGCCCAGTTGGAAGATTTTCTCGTGCCCAAGTACGTCGAATTCCGCAGCGAGCTGCCGAAAACATCGTCGGGCAAGATCAGAAAGACGGACTTGTGAGGCATCGCAGCTCGGCTGCTGCCAGCCGCAGCTAGTCTCCGGGGAGCAATCATGTGCGGGATCGCTGGCGTACTCAACATGCAGACAACACGCCCTGTGTTGGAGATGGATCTGCGACAGATGCTGGCGATGCTTCGTCATCGCGGACCGGATCAGTTTGGTGTGTATCTGAACGGCGATGTGGGTTTGGGCAGCGCGCGTCTGAGCATCATCGATTTGAGCACAGGGCAGCAGCCGATCACGAATGAAGATGAGACGAAATGGGTCGTCTTCAACGGCGAAATCTTCAACTACCTGGAACTGCGCGAAGACCTGATCGCATCCGGCCACCGCATGGCGACACAGTCAGATACCGAGGTGATCGTCCATGCCTTCGAAGCCTACGGTCGTGCCTGTGCGCAGCACTTCAACGGACAATTCGCCTTCGCCATCTGGGATGAAGGGGCGCGCTCGCTGTTTATCGCCCGCGACCGCCTGGGGATTTGCCCGCTGTTCTATACCGTGGTCAATGGCAGGCTCATCTTCGCGTCGGAGATCAAAGCCATCCTCGCTCACGAGGGCGTGTCAGCCGAAATCAACCCGGTTGTCATGCATGAGGTCTTCAGTTTCTGGAGTCCGCTGTCGCCGCACACCATCTTCAAGGACATCTTCCAACTTCCGCCAGGACATGTCCTGATCGCCCAGGACGGCGACATCAAGATCGAGCCGTATTGGCAGCTTGATTTTGGCCAGGCGTCCCCCGCTGCGGAGCGCCCGCTCGAAGATTACCTGGCGGAATTCCGCGCGCTCCTGATCGATGCCACGCGTATTCGTCTGCGTGCCGATGTTCCAGTTGGCGCCTACCTGAGCGGCGGCCTGGACTCCTCGACGACCTCCGCCATCATCCGCAACTACACAGACAACCGCCTGGATACCTTCTCGATCACCTTCAGCGATCCGGCATTCGATGAGAGCGTGTATCAGCAGACCATGGCGGACTTCCTGGGCACGAATCATCACATCGTCCATGCAACGCATGAGAGCATTGGTGCCATCTTCCCGGAGGTCATCTGGCACACGGAAGTGCCCATCCTGCGTACGTCACCAGCGCCGATGTATCTGCTCTCGCGTCTGGTGCGCGAGACCGGTTTCAAGGTGGTGATGACCGGCGAAGGAGCCGATGAATTCCTGGCGGGATACGACATCTTCAAAGAAGATCGCATCCGCCGCTTCTGGGCGCGCCAGCCGGATTCGCAGATACGCCCGCTGCTCCTCAAGAAGCTCTACCCGGACATCGCGGATCTACAGAAGGTCAATGACTCGTTCCTGACGGCCTTCTTCCGGCAGGGTCTCGAACAAACCGAGCGCCTGGATTACTCGCACGCGCTGCGCTGGCGCAACACCGCGCGCAGCCGCCGGTTCTTCTCTGAAGCGCTGTACCAGGCGGCCTCCGGTTGGGAGACACAGCTTGAGACCAGCGTAGAGACGTTGGGCGTCCACTTTCCGCCGGGCTTCCGCAACTGGCATCCGCTTGAGCGGGCGCAGTACCTGGAGATACAGATCTTTCTTTCGCAGTATCTCCTGAGTTCCCAGGCGGATCGTGTCGTCCTGGGCAACTCAGTCGAAGGCCGGTATCCGTTTCTGGATACACGCGTGATCGATTTCTGCAACCGCCTGCCGACGCGCTATAAGCTGTTCGGCCTGACCGAGAAATTCATGCTGAAACGCTTTGCGCGCGACTATATCCCGGATGAAATCTGGCAGCGCGTCAAACGCCCGTATCGCGCGCCCATTCATCGCAGCTTCTTCCATGAGCAGACACCCGACTACGTGCGGGAGCTGTTGTCGCCCGCGCACATTCGCGGCAGCGGCTACTTCCGAGCCGAGGCAGTCGAGCAGCTCATCGCCAAGATCAACCGGGGGATGCGGGTGGGCGAGACCGACGATATGGCGTTGGTGGGCATCCTCTCGACTCAGCTTATCCATCACCAGTTCATCAGCCATTTTGAGAAGGCCAACCCGCTGGCATCTGATGACGATGTCAAGGTCATCCGCCGTATACCGATTCGATCGCACTAAGGAAAGCTGACACCATGGCATTCAGTCGAGACATCATCAAAATCGACCCGCAGGCTGAAGCGGAACGCATCATCAGCGCGCTGCGCGAAACCGTCCAGACGACCATGCGCCGGCGCGGCGGCGTGCTCGGCATCAGCGGCGGCGTGGACTCGTCGGTGGTGCTGGCGTTGTGCGCGCGGGCATTCGGCCCGGACAAAGTGACCGCGCTGCTGCTGCCCGAAAAAGACTCGGAGTCGGAGAGCGAGAGCCTGGCGCGCAAAGCTGCCGCCGTCTATGGGGTTGAGCCGTTTCTGGAGCCGATCACCGGCGCGCTCGATGGCTTCGGCTGCTACCAGCGCCGCGACGAAGCGATCCAGCGCGTCTTCTCAGAGTATGATGCTGCCCAAGGCTACACCGCTAAGATCGTGCTGCCCAACAACATGCTCGAACAGGGCACGCTCAACTTCTTCTCGCTCACCATCATCACGCCGGATGGAGAAGCCAAGACCCAGCGCCTCAAGCTGGCAGATTATTTTCAGATCGTCGCGGCCTCCAATTTCAAGCAGCGCACACGCATGGCGATGCTCTACTACCATGCCGAACTGCGCAATTACGCGGTGATCGGCACGGCCAACAAGAACGAACATATGCAGGGCTTTTTCGTCAAGCATGGCGATGGCGGGGTGGATGTTCGCCCCATCGTCCACCTCTACAAATCGCAAATCTACCAACTCGCGGAATATCTGAGCGTGCCGGATGAGATTCGCCAGCGCCCGCCGACCTCGGACACCTACAGCGCCGCGCAGACTCAGGAGGAGTTCTTCTTCCGTCTGCCGTTTCATCTCATGGATCTGCTGTGGTACGCCCAGGAGCACGGCATCTCCACGGCGGAGGTGGCAGCCGCTCTGGAGATGACTGAAGAACAGGTTCGGGTCGCGCAGGATGATCTGCTGCGCAAGGAACGCACCACCGAATTCCTGCGCATGTCACCGGTGGAATTCGCCGGGGCTGCGCTCGTAGGGGGATGAGGTATGAATCTGCGCAACGTCATTCAGCGCCTTTTGCACAAGATCGCTCAGGATGCCCCTGGCGGCAGCAGCCTGCGGCCGTGGCTCCACAAGCAGCGCGGCGTCACCATCGGCCGCAACGTGTGGATCAGCCAGCAGGTCTACATCGACGAGCTCCATCCAGAGGTCGTCTCCATCGGCGATAACAGCACGATCGGGCTGCGCACATCGATCTTCACACATTTCTACTGGGGCGCACAACGCAGCAGCGACCACGCCGGGCCGGTGATCATCGAGAAAGATGTCTTCATCGGGCCGCACTGTGTCATCCTCCCGAACGTCCGCATCGGTGAGGGAGCGGTCGTCAAGGCGGGCACGGTGGTTACGCGCAATGTGCCCGCGCACACCTTCTGGGGGTCGGACTCGGCTGGCGCTTTGGCGACGGTATCGGTCCCGCTCACGGCAGAGCACGAGTACGCCGAGTTCATGCAGGGGCTGCGCCCCATTCGGAGAAGACCGCACAAATGAGTTGAGGGACGGATCTATGATGAACAACTTATGGATTAAGAATACACCGGCAGATTTTTGGAAATTAGATCTTCAAGTGAGCCCAGATGAATGGGAAGAAGCAGCCCGCAGCGCCTACCCTATCCTGGAACGCGCGCAGCCTTTTGTGTCGGTCTCCGCGCTCATGGAGACGATCCTGGGTGAGGGGCAGTTTGGGGAGTCGCGCTGGAAGCTCAGCCCCAGCCGGCGGCTGTACTACGAACTGAAGCCGTACATCCCCAAGGGGCTCGTGCGCGCCCTGCGCAGCCGGGGTATGAAGCATGACGCGCAGTTCCTGATCCACTTCCCCATAGAAGATCGCTATCTGCGCTTCTTGTGGAAAACCGCCGAGTGTGTACTCACCAACAAAGGCCTGATGTCCGCCCGCTTCCCCGCCTTCTGGCCAGAGCGCGGGCAGTTCGCCTTTGCGCTGCGCCATGACGTGGAAGCCGAGGCCGGATGCAGGGCGGTGCGCGAGCTCGCCAGCATCGATGAAGCGCATGGATTTCGTTCGGTCTTCAACTTTGTCGCCGAGCGTTACCCGATCGATAGGATGTTGATCGGCGAGCTTCAGGAGCGTGGTCATGAGGTCGGCGTCCACGGGCTGCGGCATGATGGGAAGGAATTCTTCTCAAAGGCGCAGTTCATGAAGTGGGCTCCCAGGGCCAACGACGTGTTTGCCGAGTGGAAGTCCGTGACCTTCTGCGCGCCGCTTACGCACCGGCAGCCGGAGTGGCTGCAAGCCCTCAATATCGAATATGACCAGTCCTTTTTCGATACCGATCCCCACGAACCCATGCCGGGCGGGGTGATGACCATCTTCCCGTTTATTGTGGGCAAGTTTGTCGAAATGCCGTACACGCTCATCCAGGATCATACACTCAGGATGTTGATGCATGAGACCACGCCGCGTTTGTGGCTTGAGAAGGTGGACTTCATCCGGCAGTATCACGGCATGGCGCTCTTAAATGCACACCCCGATTACCTGCTCAATGACACGCTCATGGATATCTATGTGTCGTTCCTGCGCGCGATGCAGCAGCGCAGTGACTACTGGCACGCCGTCCCGCGTGAGGTCGAGCGATGGTGGCGGCGGCGCTATGACCTGGCAGGCTCGGACGTGCAAGACTGGTCCTGTATTGAGCGGGTGGATCAGCAGCTCACCGTTCGCGTTTAGGGCGCTCCTGGCGCACCAGCAGCAACACCCCGGTGGCGATCACCGCGAAAAACGCGACCATCCATAAGACCGGCTGATAGCTGGCTGCCCCGTCATGGAGCAAACTGGCGACCAGCGGCGCGGCGGTGCTGGTCAGCGTCAGGAACAGTGCCATGATGCTAGAGATGCGCCCGTAGTGCGACACCCCATAGCGTTCGGCAAGGATGGATGGGCGTGCCAGCGTGACCGCGCCTTGTGCCGCGCCAAAGATCGCGATGAAGACGATGAGCGCGCCGAGCGACTGGCTGAAGAGGAGCGCGATGAACGCCAGCCCATGCAGCGCGAACACGCCAAGGGCAACGGCTTGGGTCGAAAACCGCTGATCCAACGGCGCGAAGATCAGCCGCCCAATCACCTGCATAATCCCAATCGCGCCGGTGGCAGCGGCGGCGGTACTCGATTCCATCCCTGTTTCGATCAGAAACGGGATGAAATGCACACGAATAGCAGCGGACGACAGCGAAATCAAGCCGAACGCCAACGTGAGCAGCCAGAACGCCTGCCCACTCAGCGCGGCGCGAAAGGACACACCGGTCGCGGCGGTGACCGGAGAATCGGCGGCGGGCAGCCTCCCGTCGGTGTGTAAGCCCAAATCCGCTGGTCGGCGGCGCAGCACCAGCACATGCAGCGGGATCGTCATACAGGCGAGAAATATTCCCAGCAGCAGGACGGCGGTGCGCCAGCCGAAGCCGCGCAGCAGCGCATCGGATAAGGGCAGAAAGATCGTACTCGCCAGACCCGCCGCGAAGGTAATGATGGCGAGTGCCGTGCTTCGCCGCCGATCAAACCAGTGCGCGATCACCGCAAAAGCGGGTTCATAGAGCACAGCGGCGGCGCATACGCCTAATCCCGCCCAGATCAGGTATAAGGCTGGGAGTGTGTTCACGAATGACCACCCGATCACCAGCAGCGATGCGCCGACCGATCCGGCGGTCATCAGCGCCCGCGCGCCGTGTTGGTCGATCCACGCACCGACCGGAAATGCCATCATTCCCGCGACCAGCCACATGAGCGAAAAGCCGCCCGTCAGCTCGGCGCGTGACCAGCCAAGATCATGCTCCATCGGCGTCAGGAACACGGAAAAGCTGTAGTAGATGATCCCCCACGAGATCGTTTCGGTCACGGCAAGCGTGATGGCGAGATACCAGCCGTAGTAAGGTTTGGTCTTGTTCATGATGAAAATCAGTCTCGCAGCGAGACGACCCCACTGAACGTGATACTGTCGAGCGACACCAGCGCAGGCTGTGCGATGGGGGTCGCGCAGCACGCTCCGCCATCAACCAGATCGGTGCTGCACACGCCCGTTTCGGGCAGATTCAACTGGACATCGCGGGCGGCTTCCCAATCGCCGACCAGCGCCGCGACGACCGAACGCACCTGCTCATACCCGGTCGCCAGCAGGAAGGTCGGGGCGCGCCCGTAACTTTTCATCCCGACGATGTAGAAATCCTTCTCCGGCTGGCGCAGTTCGGCTTCTCCGTGAGGGCGTACCGTGCCGCATGAATGAATGTTCGGGTCGATCATCGGCGCAAGCAGGCGCGTGCTTTCCAGCGACGGATCGAGGTCGAGACGGAGTTCGCGCAGCATGTCCAGTTCGGGGCGCGCTCCGGTGGCGACGATGATTTCATCGACCTGGACGGTGTCTAAGCCGTCGCCCGCTTCGCCGCTCACAGCCAAGCCGCTTTCGCCTGCCGCAACTTCGCGCACACGGAACGGCGCGATGATACGCACAATCCCCGCTTCGACCGCCGCTTTCATCCGTGTCCCAAGCTGCCCGCGTGCCGGGAGTGCATCCTCTTCGCCACCGCCGTAGACCGTTCGGAGATTATCCCTGCGCATCACCCACAGGATCGTCGTATCCCGTGCGGACTGCGCCAGTTGCGCAAGTTCGAGCAGCACATTGAGCGCAGAGTGACCGCTGCCGACGACCATGACGCGCTTGTTGGCGTAGCGCGCCTGTGCGCTGCCGAGGATGTCGGGGATGCCATAGGCGATTTTGTCCGCACAGCGCTTTTCACCGACGGCGGGCAAACCGTTGGCACCCATCGGGTTGGGCTGCTGCCACGTCCCCGACGCATCAATCACCGCCCGCGCCTCAATGAGCGCTTCCTCGCCGCTGGCGTAGACCACATGCAGCACGAACGGCGCACTATCGCGTCCTCCGTCTTTCATCTTGTCGATATGACGGCGGCTGACTGCCGTCACCCGCGCATTCAGATGCAGATGTGGCAGAATTTCCGGCAGCATCGCCAAGGGCTGCAAGTAGCGTTCGACCATATCGCGCCCAGTGGGGAGTCCATCTATCGGCGGCATCTGCCAGCCATGCCGCTCCAACAGCCGCCGTGAAGCGGTGTCAACGGTGAACTCCCACGGGGAAAACATGCGGACATGCGCCCAATCGAGCATGCTCGCGCCGACCGCCGCGCCGGCTTCGAAGATCACCGGGGTTTCGCCGCGTTCGATCAAGTGGGCGGCGGCAGCCAGTCCAACCGGACCCGCCCCAATAACGGCGACAGGGAGAAGTGACGATGCATTCATGCTGACTTCCTTTATCGTAAAAATACGATAATGCAGGGTAAAAAAAGAGCGAGGGTGACGCCTAAATCAATGCGCCGACCTGCTCTTTGAACCAGGTGACCGCTTCATCGCACAAACAGTAACAGGTCGCCGGACCTTCAATCGTCCCGCAAATCAGACCCGACTCGCGCAGCACCTTGAGATGCTGCGACACGGTCGCCTGTGCCAGCGGCAGTACCTCGACAATGTCGCCCGTGATGCACTGCGGATTTTCGCTCAGGTAGCGGAAAATCTGCATGCGTGCCGGATGACCGAGCGCCTTCATCATCAGAGTCACGCGCTCTTCATCGGCGGTAAGTTGATAGGTCTTGATGTCGTGCGTTGTGATCATATCGTATTTTTACGATAAAGCGCGCGCGTTGTCAAGTCGGGGTTTGGGGTGAGGGTTACCTGCGTGCGCAGCAGAATCACCGTCAAAGGCAGCCTTGAATGCGCTCCACCGCGCGCTCCACGCCCTGTTCCGCTGCCATCGCGTCGCGCAGTTGGCGCGCCTGCCGCTGCATCGCTGCGTCCGCCAGCATCGTCTGGATGGCGCGGGCGAGGTTTTCGACCGTCAGCTTTGCAAACGGGATTGGCGCGTGCCCGACCCCCAACTCATGCGTGCGCCGTCCCCAGAACGGCTGATCCGCCGTGAAAGGGACGACCATCGAGGGCGCACCGGAACGCAGCGCAAAGCCGGTTGTCCCCGATCCGCCATGATGGATGATCGCCGCCATACGCGGAAACAACCAGCCATAGGGCGCGTAATCGAGCGCGAACACCGTCTCCGGCAGCGCGGGCGTGCCGAGCTTTGCCCATCCGGCGTGTAGGATGCCGCGCTTTCCACAGTGTTCCAGCGCGTCGAGGATCAGGCGCGTCGTTCCGGCTGGGTCAGGAACGGGCATACTGCCAAAACCGATAAAAACCGGGGGATCGCCCGCTTCGAGGAACTTCAGCAGCGTGTCTGAGGGCTGCAAGGCAGGTTCATCGAGCATCCAGTAACCCGTCGTGTGAATATGATCGCCCCATTCCGGCTGTGTCGGGATGACATGCTCGCTGAAACCTTGAATGACGGGAATACGCTCCTGTGCCATCCGGCGGATGTTGCCCCACCAGAACGACGCAGGTGGCAGCCCAAGCCGCTGGCGAAAGGCGTTGATCGACCTGCGGAAGGGATGCCATGCCAACTGCTGCCCCAAAGCGTAGGTCAGGCGGTTGTATCCTCTTCCCAGCGAAAACTGCATTGGCAGCAGCGACAAGGGATATGCCCCCGTGACTTCCTGCGGGATGACCGACAGCGCGAAATACGGCACGCGCAGGGCTTCCGCCAGGTCGTATCCATAGAAGCCACCGGGCAGTTGACTCAATATCGCGTCGGAGTCACGAAGTGCGCTGCCAGCGAACGACTCTTCATAGCTCTGGGCAATCGCGCCGAACGTTCGCATGATGCCGCGATACATCGAAAAGAGGTTCAGTCCCTTCCCGTTCATCCCGGCAAGCATCATCTCGTGGGTCAGCGCCTGGGCATCCCCCTGAACTGGAAAGAATTCCAACCCCTGCCCGCGCACCATCGGCTCGAAGCTCTCCAGCGTGACCATGCGCACGGCATAGCCAGCCTCCAGCAGTCCGCGCCCCAGCGCGACAATCGGCTGAACATCCCCGCGCGATCCAATGGCGATCAGCGTCAGCTTCATCATCTTCCCCCGTGGATAGAACAACTGGCTGTTCATCAGCGGCTGCCTTTGCCCAGCCCCGCGTCGCGTGCTTTGACGATTGCCTGGGCGCGGTCCGCGACCTGTAACTTGCTGAAGATGTTCGAGATATGGTTGCTCACGGTTTTGACCGTGATCGACAGTTCAGCAGCGATCTCATGATTGTTCAGCCCGCGCGCGATGCGTTCGAGGATTTCGAGTTCTCGTTCGGAAAGCTCTGGGAAAGGGGCAGCCGGGGCGGCGGGCGCGCTGCCCAACCTGCGAAAATAATCGGTGACGCGGTTGGCGACAGCCGCGCCGAACAGCACTTCGCCAGCGGCGACGGCGCGGATTGTCCTGAGCACTTCGGACTTGTCCGCGCCTTTCAGGACATAGCTGCGCGCGCCCACCACCATCGCCGCGAACAGCGAATCGCTGTCATCCATCATCGTCAGCATGATGATCCGGGTTTGCGGCAGCAGCCGGAGGATGCGTTCGCTGGCTTCGATCCCGTTCATTTCGCCCATCTGGATGTCCATGAGAATGACATCCGGCTTCAGCACTCCCGCCTGCTGGACGGCTTCTTCCGCACTGGCAGCCTCGCCAACGACCTCGATGTCGTCGACGGCGAGAAAGATGGCATGAAGCCCCTCACGAAACAACGTATGATCGTCCACAATCAGCAGCCGGATGACGTTATCCGTCATGGTTCGTCCTCCCTTCCGTAAGTGGCAGCGCAACCGTCACACCGGTGCCGCCCGTCGCGCGCGACTGGATTTCAAAGGTGCCGCCCAACTCCTCGGCGCGTTCGCGCATCGAGCGCAGCCCGACATTCGCCCGCACCTTCTCAGGCAAGCCAACACCGTCATCCTCAATCGTAACCTGGAGACGGGGCGGACTTTCGGAAAGACGCAGCGCGATCTGGCACTGATGCGCATGGGCGTGCTTGACGACATTCGTCACCGCTTCCATGATAATGCGATAGCCTGCCGCTTCCACCGCCGCCGGCAGGCTGCGCGGCACGCCGTCGGCATCCAGCCGGATCTGCGGCGCGGACCCATGCGAATGCAGATGCTTGATGGCACCGCGCACCGCTTCTACCAAGCCCAACTCGTCCAGCGATGGTGGGCGAAGGTCGTTCACGACACGGCGAACCTCGCCGACAAGCTGCTGCGCCTGTCGCTTGACCTCACCCAGCAGCCTGACGGACGTCGCATGGTCATTCTCCATAAGATCGACCGCCGCATCCACTTTGAGCGGCAGGCTGGCGAGCGCGGGACCCAAGCCATCGTGCAGATCACGGCGCAGGCGGCGGCGTTCTTCTTCCCGCGTCGTGACGATGCGCTGGCGCGAATGCTGCAATTCGTCCCACATCTGCACGGCGCGCACGGTAGTCGCGGTCAGTGCCGCGATGGCGCTTAACAACGTCTGATCGTGCTGGTTGAACTGCTCGTGTGGGCTGCGCTGTGCGACCAGCAGATCGCCCACCGTTTCGTTGCGGTAGATCAAGGGGATATGCTGCGTAGGATCACGACGTTCTCCCCAGGCTGCTGCGGGTTGGGCTTCCGGGCTGGCGGCGGGCAGTTGGATGGCGACATAGGGAATCTTGAGCGTCTGCGCGACGGTGTGCGCGAGACTTGGCAGTATGGCGGCGCGGGTATCGGTCGTTTGAAGCTGGTGCGCCAGTCGTGTGAACACTGCCGACGGATCATCGCGGTCGCCATAGAGGAGACGATTCACACCGCGCTGCAATCGGTCGCGCAAGGGTTGGAACAGCACGGCGATGATCCCCGTCGCAACCAACCCATTCACAGCAGTGGTCTGACTATGCAGAATCGCGCCGACGCCGCCCACAATCAGCACATACAGCGCGATGATCAACGCGGTCAGCGTGCCGTAGACCAGCGTCCGGCTCAGGATGGCGTCGATGTCCCACAACCGGTGGCGAAACACCGCCAGCCCCACACAGACCGCAAAGGCGATCTGGCTGACATACCACAGGGTGTCCTGGATCAGTTCCCACACGACACCCTGTTCGCGGGTGGCGACCAGATACACATTCGTCACAGCCGGGTAGATTTCAAAAACCGAGTAATCGAGCGCGTAGTTCAACGCCAGGAGCAGCGCCCCGGCGGTGATCCACTTGATCTGCTGGCGCTGCACCGCATTCGCGTGAACGCGATAGCGCCAGATCAGCGCGCCAACCGCGCACAGAGTAAAGGTCGTGTGCAGGATGATCGCCAGCGGGTACGACAGGGCGTAGAGGGATAGGGGTGTTTCGGGGAAAAATACATCACCGAACTGCATGATCAGCCAGACGAGCGCGATCCAGCGCGCCCAGGTTGGGACAAACCTTCCGTCTGGAAAGAGAAAGACAAATAAGGCTGCGCCAAAAGACAGCAGGAACGTCAGCAGACGGTTCAACAGGGGCAAGAGTGGCAGTTGGTTTTCCAACGTGAACCATGCTGTTGACCACTGCCAGAACGGGTTATAGATCGGTCCTGCCGTGCCGATGAGCAGCAAAAAGATCGCAAGCAGGAGGACGCGCAGATCGCCGCCGCGCCGCCGCATCAGCGTAACGCTCAGAAAGAGGAAGGGGAGGACGGCTGCCACACGCAGCACGATGAAATAGCCCGTGAATGCTGCCGGAGTCAACCCGGCATTCGAGATAGCCTCGCGCCAGAGCATACAATTCGGGCGATATTCGGGCAGGAAGTAGATCGCGTCGCAGTCACCGAACGCCCATTGCGTCGCCTGACCGTAATTGGCGAGGAAAAAAACGCCGATGCACAGTACTAACAGCACAATATAGATGAGTCGTCCTGACATCAGGGAATGACGAGCTAATGGAAATGGGGATACCGAGGTTGCATCATTCATGGTGGAGCTTCCCACGGATACAAACTTACTATTGGAGAGATGACAGTACTGCCGCCTCTCCAATCTCTTCATTCTATGCGGAACTTCTCAACTGGCGCCCATACCCGCCATGATGTCTTCGACTGTCCCGGTGAACGCGATGCTGTTGACGCTCATCATGAACGCCTCAACCATCGTATCGGTGCGTCCGCCGGGGGACGACAGCAGCGCCGCCAATACGTACACACCATCGGCGACTTCATAGAAAAGGGTGAAATTGTCTTCCGTGACACCCGCGTTTACCCGCTGAAACGCTGGGGTGCCATCACTGAGCGCGATCTCGCTCACACTCACGACTTCCGCACCTTCGGCATTGTCCGGCTGCGGCGCGAACACCATCGCCAGATCGCTCAACGAGGCATCGGCAGGCAGCCCCATCTGCGCGAAGAACGCCGCCGGGATGAACATCGTGGCGATTCCCCAACCGCCCTCCGGCACAGGCTGCGCGGCAACGGAAAGATCAATCGTCGCATCGCTGTCAGCAAGCGCCACGCTGGGGAACGGGAAACCAAAGGTTCGTGCGAAATCAGGACGCACCGCCGCCAATGCCGCCGGGTAATCGAGCGTAAACATCCCGGCGGGGTCGGTGTAAGTGACGGCATCTGTCACCGTGACCACCTGGATCATGCCCAATGCGGCGTGGCTGGCGTGTTCATCCGAATTGACATCCGGGATGAAACAGCTTACCAGATACGTGCCAGGCGCAAGGTCAAACTGAACCCATGCCCGTTCTCCAGCGCTCATGGGCGACCATACCGCCGCGAATTCAGGCGCACCCCCTCTTCAGATTCGCCTTCACTCGCCATCAGCAGCGCCATCGCGTCTTCAAGCGTCGTACCATCCGGCACGGGGATAACGATCAGTTCGTGCAATTGTTCGCCGTTATTCTCAATCAGCCATGTCTGCTCACCGGCGGGGAGTTCCGTCGGAATGCCGAAGGCAAAATCCACGAGCGCCACGTTTAGGTCTGCTTCGGGTTCAGGATCGCCCGTGGCTGCTTCGCCTTCGACCATAAACATGGCGATCTGCGGTTCTTCCCCCGCGACGTTGAGCAGAACATAACTGCCCGCTGCCAGGTTATACGTCACCGAGCGCGTCGTGCCGGGCATGGCTGCCGGAGCGCCGGTAAAGGTCGCAGGCGGGACGATGCCAGCATCACCACCCATCATGCCCATCAACGCACCCATGAAGTCATCCATGGTCACATCCTCGTCAAGCCGCGCCATGATCCCAAACAGCGGCGCTTCGGCGCTATTCTCAAAGGTGATTTCGACCCAGCCCGCCGGAATCGTTTCCGGTGTGACCAAGCCCTCGGCTGAGAGGCTAATGGTGGCATTGGAGACTGCCGACTGCGCGAACACTCCACCAGCGCACAACAGCAGAGCGAGCAGTAGCATCATACGAACAAGCTGCTTTAACATGGTTTTCTCCCTAGTAGGTTTAGAAGCGTGTGGATCGCCTATTTTTCACTCTACAGGCGGTGTTTTCCCGCTGTCACGGGGACATACCCCTAAAGGGGTCGGGAAGTTTTCCCGACCACCTCCTGTTCATCATGGAGCCGGATTGATCACACCCTCGATTCCGTAAATCACGCCGTTGGCGAGCCGAACATCCCACAGGATCGGCGCACCGCCGATCTCCCAGTAGCCGCTGTCGGTCGTGCCGAAGTTGAGAGACACCGTATTTCCGGCGAGCGTCGTCAGGGTTTCGTTTTGCGGGAGCGTATACGGCGGCAGGTTTTGCGCGGTGACGTGTGTGGCGAAGAGATCGCCCAACTGCGCGGCATCCGGGATGAGATTCCCGGCAATCAGTTCGTCAACCACGCCGTTGACGGGCAGGAACAGCGTGTAATCCTCATCTGCCGAGAGCGTGGCGAGCACATCCGTTTGCGCCAGCAGCTCCGCGACCCGCGCGAATTGCGCGCCCTCGTGGATCGAGCACAGATACTCGCTAATCGTCAGTCGGCTGGAGCGATGGTAGATGACCTGCGGTTCGTTCGTCGGCGTCAGCCGCACCGCGATCAGAAAGTCGGTATTGGCATGTGGCGTGAACGTTTCCGAATACGCCAGGTCGCCGACCATACCCCCAATCGTGGCTTCCGTCAGCGGCAGCGCGAGAAAGCCATGATCGCCAGCGGGAATTTCCGGCAAGACCGGCGCATCATCGACGGTGACATTCGAGATCGCCTGGTCGGTCAGATTGACGATGATCGCGCTGCTGCCGTCCGTCGCCAACCGTTCGGTTTCATCCACGACGACAAACGTCACGTCTCCGGTGTATTCGCCCTCGACGACGACGCTGTAGCTGCGCCCGGCTTCTAAGGTGAGCACGCTGGATGCACTTGCGTCCGGCTGGTCGCTGATGCGCGTCGTCAGCGTATAGTCGCCTGGGGCAACCTCGTGGTAATCGGTGGTGAACGGATAGCTGATCTGTTCAAAAACAACCGCGTCATCGATCTGAATATCGATCACCGCGCTCGATTCGGGGACGTAGGAAAGCTGCATGACGCGCAGGTGCGCCAGTGACTCATCCTGCCCGCGCGCGCTTGTGACCCACAACAACGATAGGATCAGGAGAATAATCTTCTTAGGCATCGCGTATTCCCTTCGCTCAGGTAAGTACAGGTGTGCTGTTGCACACTGTAGCGAAGGGTCTTTCCCGCTGTCATGAGGGCTGATCCCTAAAGGCGGCGGGAAGTTTTCCTGGCGCGATGACTCGCGGTGCGTGGGTGAGGCGTGCCGGAGAACATGGTATTATCTCGGTGGGGGTATCCAAAGTTTTTCAGGAGTTCTATGGCGCGCACACCATCGCTGGACAGAGTCCTTCGTCTCGCGCATGACACGGCTTGACTCCAAACCCCAGGTCGCCCTCCTGCACTTCGCGGGACCACCAGGCGTGGGCGGCGTCGAAGCCGTCATCGGTCATCACGCGCTTGGCTTGACGGCACGGGGCTACTCGGTGCGCGTCGTCGCGGGCAGCGGGGCGCGTTTCGCTGATCGCGTAGAAGTCGCCATCCATCCCACTTTCTCCTCCACCCATCCCGAAGTCCTCGCCGTCAAAGCAGAGCTGGACGCTGGTCTTGTCAGCGCGCGTTTCGCGGCGCTGCGCCACGAGATCGCACAGCACCTGCGCGCCGCGCTGGCGGGCTGTGCCGTCTGCATTGCGCACAACGTCGCCAGCCTGCACAAGAATCTCGCCCTGACCGCCGCGCTCCACGACATCACGCAGGCACAAGCCATTCCGCTCATCCACTGGGCGCATGATCTCGCCTGGACGAACCCGCAGTATCTCCCGGAACTCCACGCGGGCTATCCCTGGGATTTACTGCGTACCCCCTGGGAAAAATCGCGCTATGTGACCATCTCGGCATCGCGACAGAGCGATATGGCGACGCTGTATGGGCTGCCGCTCGATGGCATTCAGGTCATCCCCGGCGGGGTCGATCCTGTGCGCTTCCTGCGTCTGACGCCGACGGTCGCGCGCCTGGCGACCGATCTTCGGCTGGTGGATGCCGACGCGCTCCTGCTTTACCCCACTCGCCTGACCCGCCGCAAGAACGTCGAATTGGCGCTCGACATTCTGGCGGCAGTGCGCACCCAGACCGCGCGCGATGTACGCCTCCTGGTGACCGGACCGCCGGGACCGCACAACCCCGCCAATGCCGCCTACCTCGACGCATTGTTCGCACGGCGCAGTCATCTTGGGCTGGAGACGAGCGCGCATTTTCTATTTCGCGCCGGGGAAGACCCGACCACGCCGCTGCTGCTCGGCGATGACGATGTGTCGTCGCTGTATCATCTGGCGGATGCGCTGCTCTTCACCAGCGCTCAGGAGGGCTTCGGCATCCCAATGCTGGAAGCGGGGTTAGCGGGGCTGCCGATCTTTTGCAGCGACCTCCCGCCGCTGCGTGAGATCGCCGGCGAACACGCCCACTACTTCGACCCGGCGCTTGAGCCGCCTGACGCCATCGCCCAGCGGGTCTGGGCGCTGCTTCATGCCTCCCCGACCTTCGCCCTGCGCGGTCGTGTTCGGCAGCGCTATCGCTGGGACACGATCATCGAGCACGATCTGATACCCCTTGTGGAGGGAGACGTTTGAACCAGACACGCCTCATCCTGGTCATTTCGGACTTAGATCACATTCATGACTGGCTCGCCGCCGCCACACGGCTGGCGGGTGAAGACGGCACCGTCCATGTGCGCGGGTTGGTGAGTGTGCCTGCTGGGCTGTCGCCCAGCGAGTTTGCCAGCGACGCGCAGGCATTCCGCACCGCCATCGATCCTATCGCCAAACCCGCGCCCGAAATCGACGACGACGTTCATATCTACGTCGCCCAGGAGCCGATGCAGCAGGTGATCGAGGAAGTCATGCGGGAGGGGTTCGACATCGCGCTGATCCAATGGGCGGGTGTCAGCGCGCTCACGGGTGGGATGACGACCGATGCCCTGCTGGATCGGCTGCCCTGCGATGTCGTGCTGCTGTCGGGCGAGCGCTGGCGCGGCACGGGCGATGTGCTGCTGTCGCTGCGCGGCGGACCCAATCTTTCGCTGGGCGTGCGCGCCGCCAAAGCGCTGTCTGGCGGCGACTCGGTCACACTCTTTCACGCTGCGGACAAACGCCCGGACATCCCAGAACTCGAAGTCGTCATGCGCGCCGAACCGAAGATCGCGCGCACGGTGACCGCGCGCAGCGATATTGCCGCTGGTATCCTGGCGGAAGCCGCCGACCACAAGCTGGTCGTGATGGGCGCGGGGCTGCGCCAGCCTGAAGGGACGCGCTGGCAACATTATTCGGTGCTGGAGACCGTCAGCCAGCGGACGAACGTCGCGCTTGCGGTCGTGCGGGCACATCAGGCAGAGGCGATCTTTTTCCACGCGCCCGCCGCCCCACAACCAGAGCCGGATGTCTCGACCCGTGTGGATCGCTGGTTCGCCGAAAACAGCTTTCACAGCGACGAGTTCGCCGACATCGCCAATCTAATCGCGCTCAAAGAGAAACGTGGTCTGACGATCAGCCTCGGCTTGCCCGCGCTCAACGAAGAGAAGACGGTCGAGCATGTCATCCGGACGCTCAAGAGCGCGCTGATGGATGACCTGCCGCTGCTGGATGAGATTGTTCTGATCGACAGCAATTCGACGGATAACACCGTGCCGCTGGCGCGTGGCTGCGGCATCCCGGTCTATAAGCATCCCGACCTGCTGCCGGAAGTCGGCACTGTGCGCGGTAAGGGTGAAGCACTCTGGAAGAGCCTGTCCGTCCTCAAAGGCGACATCATCGCCTGGGTCGATACCGACATCACCAACATCCACCCGCGCTTCGTTTATGGCTTGGTGGGTCCGCTGCTCAAGTATCCGCGTTTGCAGTTCTCGAAAGGCTTCTACCAGCGCCCGATCCAGGTCGGCGACAAACTCCAGGCATACGGCGGCGGGCGCGTCACCGAACTGGTCGCCCGCCCGATGTTCAACCTGTTCTTCCCGGAACTCTCCGGCTTCATCCAGCCGCTTTCGGGCGAGTATGCCGGGCGGCGTGAGGCGCTGCAGCAAGTGCCCTTCTTCACAGGCTACGGCGTCGAAACCGGGCTGCTGCTCGATTTTTTCGCACTCTACGGGCTGGAGGGGCTGGCACAGGTCGATCTCGACGTGCGCGTGCATCACAATCAGCCGCTGGTTGGCTTGAGCAAGATGGCATTCGCCATCCTACAGGTCTTCATGGCGCGGCTGGAAAGCCGCACGGGCGCGCAGTTGGTGGAAGCGGCGAACCGCAGCATGAAGTTGATCGTTCAGGAACCGGGACGCTTTGCGCTCGATGTCGAGACGATCCAGGAAATCGAGCGCCCACCCATGCAGTCCGTTATCCGTCAGATGTAGAACCCGGCGCGCGGTGTCGTGATGCCAGGGTGCGCCGCCATCGCCTCCGGCACGAGATCGACCCCCAGCCCAGGACGCTCAGATAGGATGAAATATCCGTCGCGCACGTCGATGGGATGGCTGATGACTTCGTCGCGCCAGGGCACATCATTGAACATATACTCCTGGCGGAAGAAGTTGGGGATGCTGGCGCAGACATGCGCGCTGGCGATGGTGCTGAGTGGACCGTTCGGGTTGTGCGGCGCGACCTGGATGTTGCTCGTTTCCGCCAGCGTGGCGATGCGCTTCATCTCGCTGGGACCGCCGCAGCGCGTGATGTCCGGCATGATGTAATCGACGGCGTGCTTCTCCAGCAGCGGTCGGTAGTTCCAGCGGCTGTAATGGCGTTCGCCCACGCAGAGCGGGATGTCGATCTCTTCGCTCAGGTAGCGCAGCGTATCCGCCGACTCGGGACCCGCAGGCTCTTCATACCAGGTGATGTTGAGGGGTGCTAGGCGCTTCGCCATCCGGATCGCGGTCGGCATCGATAGAAAGGCGTGCGTCTCGATCATCATGTGCACCGACGGACCAATCGCCTCACGCACCGCCGCGCTCAGGTCGTAAGCGAGCTGCTCCTGCGCGCTGGTCAGCGTCAGGTTGCTGCTGAGGTCATCGCCAAACAGATAGTTGGTGTGAGCGAAGGGGTCGAACTTCAGCCCGGTGAAGCCTGCCGCGACGACCTCTTTTGCCTGACGGGCATAATCCGCCGGGTCATGCCCGCCTTTGGTGAACCAGTAGTTGGCATAAAGCTGGATATTGGTGCGAAACGCGCCGCCGAGCAGCTCATACATCGGCACGCCCAGCCACTTCGCCTTGAGGTCCAGCAGCGCCATGTCGATGCCGGACATCGCGCACATCATCGTGCCCGTCGGTCCCTGCCAGTTGAAATCGCGGTAGAGCTTCGTCCACAGGTAATCGACGCGGCGCGGGTCCTGCCCGATGATGTGCTGCCCCAGGTGCTGGGTGGCGTGATAGACGAGCGGGCTGCCGGGCCAGTTGGTCGATTCACCGACCCCCGTCAGTCCATCGTCGGTAGTGATGCGCAGCAGCGTCCAGTTGTACTTGATGCCTTCGACCAGCCAGACCTCGACCGTTTCAATACGCATGATCTATTTCCCTATTCGTCCAGCGCACGCAGCGCTTCTGTAAAGTGTTCCTGCATCGCCTGTTGAGCCGCTCCCACGTTGTGTTCGCGCAGCGCCTGCAAAATCGCCTCATGGCGCGCCACAACCCGTGCATAATCTTCCGCGCTGAAGCGGATGCGCATGCCCTGGAGAACATTGTCGCGCATCGCGTCGCGGATCGACTCCAGCAGGTAGTAGATCATGGGATTGTGCGCGGCAGACGCGATATGCAGATGAAATGCGACATCATATTCGGCAAAACGGACATGATCCTGCAAGTGGTCGCGCATCTGCGCCATCACCCCCTCCAACGCCGCGATGTCGGCATCTCCGCAGCGCTGCGCAGCCAGTGTGACGCTTTGCAGTTCCAATCCCTGACGCACTTCGATCAAATCGCGAAACGAGGCGGACTTCATGGCGATAGCGCGTTCGAAGAATTTGCGCAGCATGGTGCTCGAAATGGGCTTGATGACGGCATTCTTGCCCGTCACAACCTCGATGATGCCTTCGCCTTGCAGCGCTTTGAGCGCCTCGCGGATGACGGGGCGGCTCGCCCCGAATTCGAGCGCCAACTGCGCCTCGGAGGGCAGTGTATCGCCTGGCGCGAGGTCGCGCGCGTCGATCAGGGCGATCAGACTCTGCGTCACCTGCTGGGAAAGGGTGTCGCGTTTGACTTTCTGGATCATCACTCGTTACTCATCACTTCGGACGCGCCATGTCGGACACGCCATATCGGACGAGGCATGACTCGTCCCTACACGAATCGCGTTTGTTCGCACGACGCACCATGCACTCTTCAATCACATGATGTTGTATTTCGTGAACGCTTCGACGGCGCTCATGCCGCTTTCGATGGCGGTGCGCACGACTTTTTCGCCCCGCGCCTTTTCCAGCGCGCGCGTAAACACCTCGTCCACCGCTTCGTGCGGGATGACGCAGACACCGTCAACATCGCCAAAGAGCACATCGCCCGGACGAATCAGCGCGTCGCCAATGCGGATGGGCACGCGGAAATCCAGCACCTTGCCACGCGGTGCCTGATCCTGAGCATATGACCCGTAGGAAAAGACCGGGAAACCGAGCGGCAGAATCGCCCGTGTATCGCGCGAGTAGCCGTTGAGCACCGCGCCCGCCGCGCCCAGTTTCATCGCCCGTGTGCTCATGAGTTCTCCCCACAGCGCGTAACTGGGCGACGAGCCGGAGCAGACATAGATTTCGTGCGGCTTCAGGTCATCCAGCGCTTCCAGCATCATCCCAAATGACTTGGACAGCATCGGGTTGACGTGGCTGTCACGCTCGGCGAAGGTGTCGGCTTCCAGCACGGGCATGGCGCGCCCGATCAGGATCATGTCTTCGCGCAGCGGTCGGATCTGTGGCAGAAGAAACTGGCGCTGCAAGCCGATCTGATCCATGACATCGCCGACGACAGCGGTGAATAACTCGACCCGCGCGATTTCAAAAAGCTCCTGATCGGTCTGCCACAGTGTCATGATCCAGTACTCCGTAAAAAGTTGTAAATGTCAGAGCCTAGCGTATACTCATGCAGATGTAAAGATGTAAGACAGGTTTCCACCCTGACGCGGAGACCGATTCGTGCAATCGTGCTGAAAAGGTTGCCGAAGTCCTGCCAACTGAGCAACAATTCACTTGTTTTGCACAACTGTGAACTCTATAGTGAGAAAATAGCGTGCGGTCTGCCGTGCGTTTCCCAACCCAACAGTGTCATGTGCTCTGTGGAGGTGTCGATGGTTTGAGCCGCAGTCACCCGATTGAAAGAGGTATTGTCTGCTTGAATATTGAGTCTGGAGTCCATTGAAAATCATGAAAAGGTATCTGCTTCCCCTCCTTCTCCTCCTCCTCGCTACCTTGATCGTGACACCCACTCTCGCTCAGGATGCACCACTGCTGGTCGCCATCAACAAGAGCGCCGATCAACAGTATTTCATTGACCTGCAAACTTCGTTCGCCACTGCCGCCGAAGAACTCGGCGCGACGGCGAGCACCTTCAACGCGGCGCTCGACCCCAGCCTCGGCATCAGCCTTGTCAATGACGCCATCTCGGCGGGCGCGGCGGGCATCGCCATCACCGTCCCCGACCAGACGATTGGTCCCGCCATTGCCCAGGCAGCCCGCGAAGCGGGTATCGTGCTGATCGCCACCGATGACAACATCGTGGACGAAAACGGCGACCCGGTTCCCTTCGTCGGCTTCAACGGCACCGACATGGGCACCAAGGTCGGCGAAGAAGCCGCCCGCCTGCTGACCGAAAGCGGCTGGCTCGACGACAGCGCCATCAAGGTCGGCGTGCTTTCGACCCAGGTCGAGACGCTCTCCGTCTGTATGGATCGCACCAACGCTTCGACCGCCGCCATGCTGGCAGCCGGCGTGCCGGAAGAGAACATCTTCCCCGTGCCGTACACGGGCGAGACCAACTCCGCGCTCGATGCCGCTGGTCCGGTCGTTACTGCCAACCCGGATGTCACGCACTGGGTCGTCTTCGCCTGCAACGACGAAGGTGTCCTCGGCACGCTGACCGCGCTGGCGACGGCTGGCGTCAGCAATGACAACGTCATCGGCGTCGGCTTGGGCGCTTACGAGGCGTGCAAGTTCTGGGCGGCAGGTCAGGAGACCTCGTTCCGCGGCGCGCTGTTCATCAGCGGTCTGGATGTCGGTCGCACGGCAGCGACAGTGCTGTACGATGCGGTCGTCAACGGCGTCGAACCCCCCGCCGAGACCTACGCACCCACCACCATCGTCAACGCCGAAAACTTCATGGACGTCATGGACGAGGTTTCGCTCGGTAACTGCGGTGTCGATGTCAGCGCGATGGCAGGCGAAGCCCCGCTGCTGGTCGCCATCAACAAGAGCGCTGACCAGCAGTATTTCATTGACCTGCAAACTTCGTTCGCCACTGCCGCCGAAGAACTCGGCGCGACGGCGAGCACCTTCAACGCGGCGCTCGACCCCAGCCTCGGCATCAGCCTCGTCAATGACGCCATCTCGGCGGGCGCGGCGGGCATCGCCATCACCGTCCCCGACCAGACGATTGGTCCCGCCATTGCCCAGGCAGCCCGCGAAGCGGGTATCGTGCTGATCGCCACCGATGACAACATCGTGGACGAAAACGGCGACCCGGTTCCCTTCGTCGGCTTCAACGGCACCGACATGGGCACCAAGGTCGGCGAAGAAGCCGCCCGCCTGCTGACCGAAAGCGGCTGGCTCGATGACAGCGCCATCAAGGTCGGCGTGCTTTCGACCCAGGTCGAGACGCTCTCCGTCTGTATGGATCGCACCAACGCCTCGACCGCCGCCATGCTGGCAGCCGGCGTGCCGGAAGAGAACATCTTCCCCGTGCCGTACACGGGCGAGACCAATTCCGCGCTCGATGCCGCTGGTCCCGTCATCACCGCCAACCCGGATGTCACGCACTGGGTCGTCTTCGCCTGCAACGACGAAGGTGTCCTCGGTACGCTGACCGCGCTGGCGACAGCTGGCATCAGCAATGACAACGTCATCGGCGTCGGCTTGGGCGCTTACGAGGCGTGCAAGTTCTGGGCGGCTGAACAGCCCAGCGGCTTCCGCGGCGCGCTGTTCATCAGCGGTCTGGATGTCGGTCGCACGGCAGCGACAGTGCTGTACGATGCGGTCGTCAACGGCGTCGAACCGCCCGCCGAAACCTACGCACCCACCACCATCGTCAATGCGGAAAACTTCCGCGATGTGATGGACGAGGTTTCGCTCGCCAACTGCGGCTGATAACGATTTAGGGTCGTAGGGGCGCAATGTATTGCGCCCCTACGATGCATCGGTTGTTATAGGGGCGATGCCATGGCATCGCCCGCCGAAATTGAATAGGTTCGGTTAAAGAGACATTTAGAAATGGTTGCCACAACGGTTTCATCCAAGAGCGCAGAAACATCGCGCAAAAAACGCATTCAGTCGCTCGAAATCAGGAAGATCAGCAAGGCATTCCCGAATATTCAGGCGCTCAACGATGTCTCGCTGGACATCCGCCCAGGCGAAATCCTCGCCTTTATGGGCGAAAACGGCGCGGGCAAATCGACTCTGCTCAAAATCCTCAATGGCGATTATCAGCCGGACTCCGGCAGCATCCTGATCGACGGGCAGCCCGTCACCTTCCCCAACCCACACAGCGCGCACAAAGCGGGCATCCGCGTCATCTACCAGGAACCCGAAATCATCCCCTGGGTCGATGTGCCGGAGAACATCTGGGTAGGCGAGCTGCCGCGCAACCTCGGCTTCGTCAATCGCGGCAAACTCAATCAGCGGGTGCGCGAAAGCCTCACCGAGTATGGTTTTGAAAACATCCTGCCCATCGACCTGATGGGCAATCAGCTCTCGTCGGCGCAGAAGCAGTTGGTCGAAATCATGCGCGCGCTCAAATCGGGCGTGAGCGTGCTGGCGCTGGACGAACCCACCTCATCGCTGACCGACGAAGAGGTCACGCGGCTGTTCACGCTCGTGCGCAAGCTGCGCGACGAAGGCGTCGCCATCATCTACGTCTCGCATCGCCTGAACGAAATTCGCCGCCTGTGCGACCGCATCGCGATCCTGCGCGATGGCAAGCTGATCACCCTACAGCCGTTGAGCGAGCTGACGCAAAGCGACATCGTGCGCATGATGGTGGGGCGCGAAATCTCCGAGGTCTTTCGCGGCGACTCGCGCCGCACCACTCGGACGGTGCTGGAGGTCAAGAACCTCCATAGCAATTGGCACCGCGACATCAGCTTCCATGTCAACGCGGGCGAGATCGTCGGCTTCTCCGGCTTGGTTGGCGCGGGGCGCACCGAACTGGCGAAGGTGATCTTCGGCGCGTTCCCAAGGACGAGCGGGCAAGTCATCCTGGAAGGCAAAGAGACGAACATCCGCTCCCCTGGCGAGGCGATCATGAAGGGGATCGGCTTCGCGCCGGAAGACCGCAAGCGCGAGGGCTTAATTCTGATCCGCAGCGTGATGGAGAACACCAGCATCGCCATCCTGCGCCAACTCAGCCGCCTGAGTTTCCTGCGCGGCGCGCTGGAACGCAAGGTCGCGACCAGCTATGTCGAAAAGCTGCGCGTCGTCACGCCGTCGGTCGAACAGCCGGTCGGCAAGCTCTCCGGCGGCAACCAGCAAAAGGTCGTGCTGGCGCGCTGGCTGGCGGCAAAGCCGAAGGTGCTGATCCTCGATGAGCCGACGCGCGGCATCGACGTGGGTGCGAAAGCGGAGATTTACGCGCTGCTGGAAGAACTTGCGAAGCAGGACATCGCCATCATCATGATCAGTTCCGAACTGCCGGAAATCCTCGGTTTGGCAGATCGCATTTACGTCATGCAAAACGGTAGAATCACAGGCGAGCTGGCGCGCGAGGAAGCGACGGAAGAAAAAGTCCTGGCGCTGGCAATGGTCGATAATTTATCCGTCGCGGGTGATGCCGCGACATCCTGAGATGAGATCGTGGACGGCTTTGATGCCGTCCGCTGAAAAGAGACAAGAACGTTATGAGCGCAACTACGCAAGATTCACTTCCAAAAGTCACACCCGCCAGAAGCCCCGGCGTCGGGTTGGGGCGACGCATCGCCAATGCCATCGGCAGCGATAACCTCTCGCTGCTCATCGCACTGGCGATCCTCGTCCTCCTGATCACCGTCGTCAGCGGTTGGTTCGGGATGGACGGCGGCGATAAATTCTTCAGTTGGCAAAACCTGATGAACAGCCTTGCCCAGGCAATCGTGATTGTCGGCTTGCTGGCAATTGGCGAGACGGTCGTCATCGTGGCGGGCGCGCTGGATATTTCGGTCGGCAGCGTGGCGTCGATCGGCTCGGTCGTCTCGGCGTCGGTGCTGGCGGGTACGGGCGCAGTCGGCGGGCTGATGTTCTTTCCGACCGACAATGTCTTCTTCGCGGTCGTCGCGGGCATCCTGGCGGGCATGGTCGCGGGCGTCATCAACGGCTTGATCGTCACCGTGCTGCGCGTCAACCCGATCATCGCCACCCTGGGCACGCTGGCTGCCTTCGCGGGCATCGCCTTCCTGCTCGCGCCGGATGGCAAACCGATCGGCGTCGTCACGCAGCCGGAGTTTACCTGGCTAGCGCAGGGGCGCTTGTTCCAGGATGCGCCCATTCCCCCGCTCGGCGGCGTGGCGTGGACGGGCGTGCCGTTCCTGACAATCATCCTGATCTTCGTCGCCATCATCTTCCATATCCTGATGGCATACACCACCTTCGGGCGCTCGATCTATGCCATCGGCGGCAACGAGAACGCCGCCCGGCTGGCGGGCATCAACCTCAACCGCGTGCGCATCATGATGTATGTGCTGTCGGGCGGGGTGGCAGGCTTGGCGGGGGTGCTGCTTTCGGCGCGTACCACGTCGGGCAACCCGATCAACGGCGTCGGCTTTGAGCTGCAAGCGATCACGGCGGTCTTCCTGGGTGGCGCGGCGACGGCGGGCGGCAAAGGCACCATCGTCGGCACCTTCCTGGCGGTCATCATCGTCGGCGTGCTGAACAACGGCATGAACCTGCTCGGCTTTAACACCTTCGTCCAGCGTGTGGCGCTCGGCTTGCTGCTGATCGGCGCGGTCGCCATCTCGCAGTGGCGCCAGTCGCGCGAAGCGAAGGCGCGCGCGAAGTAAGCGTTTTGCGGTTGACGAAATCAAGGACGGTCACCGCTCACATTTACCCCTCCCTAAATCCCTCCCCACTCCGCAAGCTGCGTGGAGAGGGACTTCCAGACGAGTCTTCTGGCTCCCCTCTCTACGGAGCCTGCGGAGTGGGGAGGGGTTGGGGGAGGGGTAAACAGGCAAGAACTATTTGGCAAGAGACAACCCCACCATGCCCCAATCCTTCGACAACATCGCCCGCGCCTGGGAAGAGACGGTCGTCATCCCCACCTATGGCGTCGGGCAGCCGGACAAAAATCCGATGTTCCTGGAGCGCCGCGTCTACCAGGGCAGCAGCGGCATCGTCTACCCCTACCCGGTCATCGACAAGGTAGAAGACACGCCGCAGCCCAAGGAATACCGCGCCGTCTTCCTGGAGAACCGCTACCTGCGCATCATGCTGCTGCCGGAGCTGGGCGGGCGCGTGCAGATGGCGCTCGACAAGACCAACGATTACCACTTCGTCTACTACAACCGCGTCATCAAACCCGCGCTCGTCGGGCTGGCGGGTCCCTGGATCTCCGGCGGCATCGAGTTCAACTGGCCCCAGCACCATCGCCCGACCACCTACATGCCCGTCGAGTACCACATCGAGGAGCGCAAGGACGGCAGCGTCGTCTGCTGGTGCAGCGAGATCGAGCGCATGTTCCGCATGAAGAGCATGATCGGCTTCACGCTCTATCCGGATGCCGCCTTCCTGGAGTTGAACGTCCAGTTGTATAACCGCACCGCCCTGCCGCAAACCTTCCTGTGGTGGGCGAACCCGGCGGTGCACGTCAACGACGACTACCAGTCAATCTTCCCGCCTGACGTGCACGCCGTCATGGATCACGGCAAGCGCGCGGTCTCCGACTTCCCGATTGCGACCGGGACGTACTACAAGGTCGATTACGCGCCCGGCACCGATATTTCGCGCTACAAGAACATCCCCGTGCCGACCTCCTACATGGCGTATCACAGCGATTTCGATTTCGTCGGCTGCTACGACCACGGGGTACGCGCGGGCATGATGCATGTCGCCAATCATCACGTCGTCCCCGGCAAGAAACAGTGGACATGGGGCAATGGCGAGTTCGGCAAGGCGTGGGATCGCCAGTTGACGGACGAGGATGGACCGTACATCGAATTGATGTGCGGCGCGTTCACCGACAATCAGCCGGATTTTTCCTGGCTGATGCCGGGCGAGGAGAAGCGTTTCACGCAGGTCTTCATGCCCTACAAGGAAATCGGCGGGGCGAAGAACGCCACGCGCGAATGCATCGTCAATCTCGACGTGGCGGATGGCGTGGCGCGCTTCGGCGTCTACGTCAGCCGCCCGCGCACGGTGAATGTTGACCTTCTCCATCAGGAAGGCGAGCACGGCACGCCAAGCCTGTATCGATGCGAAATCGCGTTGTCGCCTGAAGCTGCCTTGACGGATGAGATTCCCTATTCGGGCGAGGCAGGCGCGCTGATGCTGCTGGTGACGGATGAGAAAGGCGCGGAGCTGATCCGCTACACGCCGCTGACGGGCGAGCCGCCGCCGATCCCGCAGCCTGCCAAGCCCGCCCCGCCGCCGAGCGAAGTGGCGTCGAACGACGAGCTGTATCTGCATGGGCTGCATCTGGAGCAGTACCGCCACGCCACCTATGCGCCGGAGCCGTACTACGAAGAGGCGCTGCGCCGCGACCCCGGCGATGCGCGCTGCAACAACGCGCTGGGGCTGCTGCTCCTGCGACGCGGCAAGTTCGCGGAGGCAGAGCCGTACTTCAGCCGTGCCATCGCCCGCCTGACGATGCGCAACCCCAACCCCTACGACGGCGAGCCGCATTACAACCTGGGCTTATCGCTCAGGATGCAGGCGCGCTACGACGAGGCTTATGACGCTTTCTACAAGGCGACCTGGAACATCGCGTGGCGCGCGGCGGCATCGTTCGAGCTGGCGCGCATCGACTGCCGACGGGGGCGCTACCGCGACGCGCTCGCCCTGCTCGACACGACGCTGCGCCTGAACGCCGATCATCACCAGGCGCGTCATCTGCGGATTGTGTGCCTGCGAATGTTGGGCGACGAAAGCGGGGTTCTTTCAGAAGCAACAATCGCCACCAAGCTTGATGTATACAATTTTGGTGCGCAATATGAGCAAGGTCTCTTCGTAAGCGAATACGAAGCAGAGTACACATTGCTGATGAACTATCCAGCAATAGCACACAACCTTATCGAAATTGCACTCGACTATTTCCACATCGGGCTTTTGGATGATGCCATATCTGTTCTCCAAGATTCAACTACTAATGACGTGATGATCGAGTATTACTTAGCATGGGTTATGAACCAAAACGGGAATGAAAAATGGGCGTATGAGCGGTTTAGCAAAGAAACGCTTGCGTGGGTAGCGAAAATGCCTTTTGACACATGGTTCCCCAACGAAGTCGAAGCCGTGCCCGCGCTTCAGCTCGCCATCGAGAAGAATCCACAGGATGCCAACGCGCCGTATGCGCTCGGGAACTTCTGGTACGCGCATCGCCAGTACGACGACGCCATCGCGATGTGGGAGCTAGCAGCGGCGCGCAACGCGGCATTCGCCACGCCCTTCCGCAACCTCGGCATCGCCTACATGAACAAGCGCGGCGACGGCGCGAAGGCGCGTGCCATGTACGCGAAGGCGTTTGCCTGCGACCCCTCCGATGCGCGCGTGCTGTTCGAGCTGGATCAGTTGGAGAAGAAGCTCGGCGCGGGCGCGGCGGAACGCCTGGCGCGCCTGGACGAATACCCCGTCCTGGTCGCCCAGCGCGACGATATGACGCTCGAACGCATCACGCTGCTCAACCTCGTCGGGCGGCACCAGGAAGCGCTCGATGCGCTGCTGGCGCGGACGTTTCACCCCTGGGAAGGCGGCGAGGGCAAGGTCGCCGAGCAGTACGTCATCAGCCTGTTGCAGTTGGCGCGGCAGGCGCTGCGCGACGGCAACGCGGACGAGGCGGCTGCGCTGCTGCTCCGCGCGCGCGACTACCCACCGAACCTGAACGAGGGCAAGCTGGCAGGGGCGCAGGAGAACCATATTCACTATACTCTCGGTCTCGTCTACGAGTCGCTGGGCGACCATACGCAGGCGCGTACGCATTTCGAGGCGGCGTCCCATGGCATCAGCGAGCTGTCGTCCCAGATGTACTACAACGACCAGCCACCGGACATGATCTTTTATCAGGGCGTAGCGCGCGCGAAGCTGGGGCAGGCGGACGCAGCACGCGCCATCTTCGAGCGGCTGGTCGCCTATGGACGCGATCATGTCGATGACGACGTGAAGATGGATTACTTCGCCGTCTCGCTGCCCAACTTTTTGATCTTTGACGACGACCTGTCGCTGCGCAACCGCATCCACTGCCACTATATGATGGCGCTCGGTTATCAGGGGTTGGGGCAGCGCGACAACGCGGACGCACACTTTGCCCAGGTGCTGGCGCTGGAGCCGTGTCATATAGGAGCAGCGGCGAATAGACGAATTTGATTGGTCGCATCGCGTCCGCCCACCCATGAAATGGGCGGGCTACAAGGCGAACGCCTGCTGCGCAGGCTGAGGCTAGTCAATGGGAGTCAGCCCCCGCAGGGGGCGTTGTCCATGTAGCCGGGGCATTTCATGCCCTGGCGACGCTAGTACGGAGGCACCATGAATAGCATCGAATGGCACGGCTTTGCAGGTTATGCTCTCGAAAACGAGCATCTTCGCGTGGTAATCGTGCCGGAACTGGGCGCGAAGATCGCCTCGCTGGTCGATAAAGCATCCGGGCATGAATGGCTCGCCCCGCCGACCCACCCGGTGCGCGCGCGAGAGTATGGCGACACCTTCATCGATCACGATATGGCGGGCTGGGACGAGATGTTCCCGACGATTAACGCCTGCCCGTCGCCGCACGACCCCGCCAAACATCTGCCGGATCACGGCGAGGTGTGGGCGATGCCCTGGCACCTGCTGGACGGACACGGGGCGATGATGACGCTGCGCGTTGGCGGACGTGTGCTTTCGTACGTGCTGACGCGGAAGGCGGCACTGGACGGTGCCGTGCTGCGCCTCGAATACCACCTTAAGAGCCTGTCGGACACGCCGATCCCCTTTCTGTGGGCGGCGCATCCGCTTTTCAACGCCGACCAGCATACGCGCATCGAACTTCCCGCCCCATTGACGCAGGTCGTGAATGTCGCTGATCATCCGCTGTGGGGCGCGCCAGATCGCATCCTCGATTACCCGCTGATGCCGGGCATCGCGCAGCGCCTCGACCGTGTGGGCGATGCAGCGCGCAAGGATTACCGCAAGTACTACATCCCGCCGGAGCAGCCCGTGGCATCCGCCGCGCTGGTTCAGGAGGACATCGGTCGTCGACTTGAGATGAGTTGGCACGACGTCTTTGCGCCCTATCTGGGGGTGTGGGTAGACGAGGGGATGTATTCGCGCAAGACAACCGTCGCGCTGGAGCCTGCCTCTGGCTACTACGACTCGCTCACGCTGGCGATGGCAAACCACCGTGCAGCGACCCTGCCGGCGGGGAGTGTTATGACGTGGTGGGTGGAAGCGCGCTGCGGCGATGCCTAAAACAGCCGCGCCAGAACGCCGCCGTCGATCACCAGTTCCGTGCCCGTCATATAGCGCGCGCGGTCGCTGCAAACGAACAGCACCAGCTCCGCCACATCCTCCGGCGTCCCGAAGAAGGGCAGCGCCTGAAAGCCGAGCATGTGCGTCTGTTCCTGTTCGCGCCGGTCTGGCGGGAGCGAGTCGAAGTATTTTTTCAGCGCGTCGGTGCTGATCGCGCCGGGAGAGACGCAGTTGACGCGGATGTTGTGTTTACCGAGTTCGAGCGCCAGCGTGCGCGTCATGCCGACCACGCCCGTCTTGGCGGCGGCGTAGGCAACCGTGCCGGGGATGGTCGCCGTCGCATGGACGCTGGTGATATTGACGACGCTGCCGCCGCCCGCCGCGATCATATGTGGCACGGCGACCTGGGTGCAGTGGAAGATGCCGCTCAGGTCCACATCGAGGGTGCGCTGCCAGGCGTCCGGCGTCTGTTCGAGGAAAGGCGTGAAGGCGAACCAACCCGCGTTGTTGACCAGCGTCGTCAATTTGCCGAACGCCGCCACCGCCGCGTCGCACATGGCGGTCACCTGCGCGCGGTCGCTGATGTCCGCTGGGGCAGCGACCGCGCGCCCACCCGCCGCGACGATGCTTTGCGCGGCTGCCTGGGCGGTCTCGGCGTTGACATCGTTGATGACGACGGCGCTGCCCGCGCGCGCGAACGCCTGGGCGATGCCCAAGCCGATGCCCTGCCCTGCGCCTGTGATGATGACGACCTGGTCTTTGAGCGACATGAGATTTCCTTCCAGCGACGATCCTCATTAGGATAGGACACAGGAGGCGAAAGATGCAAGATGCCTGCTGAATGCGGTATGCTCAAAGTGCCCAATGGACGAAATGCTGTTGTTGTGTGAGCCGGATTATTTTTTCAGGAGATGGATTCATGTCTGATCAGACGCCGCGCGAGGCGGGCAAACGAATTAAGCAGTGGGGTGTCGAAGGCGACATCAAACGCCACATCGAAGCGACCGCCGAACACTCGATCATGTATCGCGCGCTGGGCACCCCACCACAGACCGGGCATCCTTACAACCTGTTCGGCGACATCCGCAGCCAGGGCAAGGCGCTGCGCGACACCTTCGCGCTCAACCGCGAGATCGTCCCGGCGATTGCGCGTCGGCTGGTCGAACGCGGCTTCACGGCGATGGCGGGGCACGGCTTAGGCACATCGCAGTTCGTCGCGCAGACGGGCGCGGGTGCCTTCTGGCAGTGGGCGGGCTGGGACGCCAATGACCTGGACTCGCTCGAATACGTCACCGTCAAGCACCCCATCGACTTCAAGCGCACTGTCTTCTTCTCGTATTCTGGCAGCGGCAGCACGGTCGATAGCAACCGCGCCGCCCTGCAAGCGAAGGAACTCGGCGCGTACCAGGTCGCCTTCACCAGCGTCGCGGGCAGCCCCATCACGCAGAAGTGCGATGAGGCGATTGTCTGCGCGGGCGGCTTCGATACAGGCGGCTCAGACACCTTCCACTACACGACCCGCCTCGCCTGCACACTCTGGCTGGCGCTGGAGATCGGCGCGATCACCCGCCCGAACGCCTACCCCTGGGATGACCTGCGGGCGCGCCTGTTTGCGACGGGCGACAAGATGGATGCGATGTTCGATTGGGTGAGCGAACGCGCCCGCCACATCATGCATCGCTACAAGAACCTGCGCAGCATCCTGGTCGTCGGCGCGGGGGCGAACGAAGGCACCGCCGAAGAGATCGCGCTCAAGTTCGACGAGATGAGCCACATCCCGACCAAAGGCATGAACCCCGGTCGCCACATTCACGGCGCGCTCGGCTTGACGCAACCGGACATCCTGACGATCATCGTCGCGCCGCAGGACGACCCGGCATATAAGGCGCTGCGCGACATCGCCCAGGTGACGTACATGCTCAAATCGCCGTCGGTCGCGCTCATCAGCGAGGATGACGAGGCGGTCGCGGAACAGGTCGATGATGTCTTCCGCCTGCCGGAGACCGACCCGCTGATCTACAGCGTCCTGGCGATTTTGCCAGGGCAGCTCATGCCATATTGGGGCGCGATTGCCAACGGCAGCATCAATCCCGACACGCAGCGCGCCAACATCCCGCGCCACGCCAAAGTCTGGAACTGGCTCTTCCCCAAGGATACACATTAGGATCATGGCGGCATCGATTCGGACAAGGCACGCCTTGTCCCTACACACAGCCCCTTTGTACGTAGGGACGAGGCATGCCTCGTCCGCATGTGCATTATGACATTCGATGTTTCGGTCGTCGGACCGCTCAATATCGACCTGATCATGTCCGGCGAAGGTCCCCCGGACTGGAACTCCATCCCAACCTGGGATGGACCCGCCGCGATGGAAATGACGGCTGCCGGGTCGATTGGCTATACGGTGCAAAACCTGGCGAGCCTGGGGGCATCGGTCACCGTCAGCTCATGCCTGTCCGATGATCCGCTGGGCAAGTTCGTCGTCGATACGCTGGTCGCGACGGGTGTCGATACGTCGCTCGTGCGCATGATCCCCGACACGCAGATCGCGATTGGCGTTTACATGCTGCTGTTCGGCTCGCGCAAGCGCCCGCTCGCGTACCGGATGCCGACGCACGACCAGTGGCAGCTCGCGTTCACGGCGGAGGAACGCGCGCGGCTGCTCGACGCGCGTGCGCTGCACTGCGGTGGCTATCTGCACTACCGCGAGGCGTGGCATGGCGCGCTGGTCGATCTGTATCGGGAGGCGCGGGCGCGCGGGCTGATGACGACGCTTGACCCGCAGTTTCCGCTCTCCCCCATGCCCACACCCTGGATGCCTGCGCTGGACGACCTGCTGCCGCATGTGCAGCTCTTTTTGTGTGACGAGCACGAAGCGCGCGGCATCACAGGCGCGGAACATCTGGAAGACTGCGGGGCGCGGCTGCTCGTCGCGGGCGCGGAGACGGTCATCATCAAGCGCGGCGACCAGGGCGCGCTGATCTTCACCGGCGATGGCGCAGTCCGCGCCCAACCAGCGGTCATGCTGGGGACGTTCGTGGACAGCATCGGCGCGGGGGATGCCTTCGACGCGGGCTGCATTTATGGGCTGCTTCAGGGCTGGGACATGGCGAAGTGCGCACGCTTCGCCGCGATCACCGCAGGCTTCAGCGTGACCGGCGTCGGCGGCTCGAAGACCATGCCGGGGCTGGCGCGCATCCTGGCAGAGATGGGCGAAACCTGATCGCATTGCACGCGGCGGGCGGCGGGTTTGTGCGGCCCGTCGGTACCCAACACGCAGCAGGTCAGCCGAAGAGCATTTCAAGGGAAACGATACACTCCCCGCTCAGGTGGGAGTGCTGAATTTCGTGGACATGAACCTCACCCCGCATAGACTCAAAAATCGCAAGAGTCGCCCCCCTCTCCGCGTGCGGAGAGGGGACGGGGGTGAGGTTCTGGATGGAAGCATCTCCTCGTTATTCAGCACTACCCGCTCACTTGGGGCGACTCGCCTTATCATCGTCTACTGTTACAATATTCCACCGTCAGACCCGACTCAATCCTAAGGGATTCCGCGCTGATGACGCCCAAACAGCTCAAAGTCTTTGTCAACTATCGCCGCGCCGACGAGAGGTATTTCGTTCAATCGCTGCGCACGCACTTCATGTATCGCTATGACCGCGAAAACGTGTTCATGGACTTTGACAGTATCCCGCCCTTCACCGAATTCGAGCAGTTCATCCGCCAGACGGTGCGCGAGTGCGATGTCGTCGCCATGATGATCGGTCCGCGCTGGGTGGAATTGCGGCGCGAAAAGCTGGTGAAGGGCGAGCCGGATTATGTGCTGATCGAGTTGGAAGAAGCCGTCCAGCATGGCAAATTCGTCGCGCCGATCTGCTACCTGGGTGGCGAGATGCCCTCTCCCGCCGATCTGCCGCCTGACCTGCACCCCATCACCAAAGTGAATGCCGAGTTCATCCGCGATGAGCGTGCATTGATGGACCGAATCGAGCGCATCATGACGGGCTTCGAAAGCGAACTGGCGCGGAGGGGTGCTGCGCGCACGGTCGCCAATCCGGAGTCGCAGACGACGATTGCGGCAGCGCAAACGGCGACCGGCGCGTTGAATATTCCGGAGGTGTTGAAGCGCATCGCCGAAGCCGTTAAAGCGGATGACCTGCCGCAGGCGCTGGTGTGGATCGCACAGCTCCGCGCGTCCGGGCAGACGATCCCGGAGACGTTCAAACTTGACCAACGCGAGGCGGCATTGCAGGAAAAGCTGCGCGAACGCGAAGAAAGCCGCCGCCGCCGCGAGGTCGCCGACTTTCTCTACGAATTCGTGCGCGCCCATCACTATCTGGGCGACCCGGACGACGATGTGCGGACGGCAGTCGAGCGCATCTGGCACATTGAGGACGGCTATATGCCGGACGACCTGCGCGAGGTCGTGACTCGGCTGCTGCGCCCGGCAGCCCCCGCCGTGCTGCGCATCACCCCGGCGCAGCGGGCGCTGCTCGACCGCATGTTTGACGAGCGAGCCACACCTGCACAACGCGCCGACGCCGGGCGCGAACTGGCGGCAATCGGCGACCCGCGCCCCGGGGTCGGGCTGCGCGCCGATGGACTGCCGGACATCGAATGGCGTTTTGTCGAGGGCGGCACCTTCACGATGGGCAGCGACAAAAACGCCGACCCGCAGGCATATGATGATGAGACGCCGCAGCATAGCGAAGACGTCGCAGCATTCTCCATCGCGCGCTATCCGGTCACCTATGCGCAATACAAAATTTTTGTCAATGAGGACGGCTATCGTGAGCGTTATTTCTGGACAGATAGTGGTTGGGATTGGCTAGAGTTTGCCGATGAAATAGGATTTGATCGAGATACACCGAGTCTTAAACTATCTAATCATCCTGTGAGTGTCGTGACGTGGTTTGAGGCGTATGCCTTCACCCGTTGGTTAAGCATAAGAACCGGGGAGCCGATTCGTTTGCCAACTGAAGCAGAATGGGAGAAGGCGGCACGCGGCACCGATAAACGAATTTACCCTTATGTTGGTCCATTTGACGCTGCCAAAGGGAATACCAATGCGAGCAAGATCGGTCGCACAAGTGCGGTGGGCATCTTTCAAACTGGGGTATCTCCTTACGAGCTTCTGGATATGAGCGGTAATGTGTGGGAGTGGTGTCTTACAAAGTGGCGCAACGACTATAAAAACAAGGCTGACGATACAGCGGAAGGCTCGGATGGTCGCGTGATGCGGGGCGGATCGTGGAACGGTGAATCTCGGCTCGCTCGCGCTGCGAACCGTCATAGCGGGAATATCGACTACATGTACCTTGATCTCGGTTTTCGTATTGCCCGCTCGGATCGGTAGGTGCGCACAGCTATACGATGGAGCGGAAAGTTGTGTTAAGGCGCAATGCGCTCTTACCCCCATCCCCTCTCCCACACGATGCTGCGCAGCTTCTACACAGCGTTACTTTCGCAAACGCATCGCGGGCGAGGGGCTTCCAGATTCGTCAGACGAGGGAGGTGTTCTAACTCCCCCTCACTCCCATCGCGCTGGAGTTTGTCTCTCTCCGATCCTCACTGCGCGATGTGTGGGAGAGAGGGCTGAGGGGTAAGGGCTTATCGAATCACCCCGTTCGTGACCTCGTCCCGGAACTGCATGGCATAGAGGCGCGCATACAAGCCATCCTGCGCCATCAACGCATCATGCGAGCCGATCTCTGCGATGCGCCCGCCCTCCAGCACGATCACACGGTGCGCCACGCGCGTGGTGCTCAGGCGATGCGCGATGATGACTGTCGTGCGATCCTGCATCAGCCGCGCCAGCGCCTCCTGAACGAGATGCTCGCTTTCGCTGTCCAGGCTGCTGGTGGCTTCGTCCAGCAGCAGGATGCGCGGGTTCTTCAGGATGGCGCGGGCGATGGAAACACGCTGACGCTGCCCTCCACTCAGGCGCACCCCGCGCTCGCCGACAATCGTCTCGTATTGATCGGGCAGCGTCATGATGAAGTCGTGGGCGTTCGCCGCCCGCGCCGCCTCGACAATCTCTTCGCGCGTCGCATCCAGCCGCCCGTAGCGGATATTTTCGTAGATCGTGCCGCTGAACAACAGAACTTCCTGCGGCACGATGCCGATCTGCCCGCGCAGACTCGCCTGCGTCAAATCGCGCAAATCCTGCCCGTCGAGCCGGACGCTGCCTTCGGTCGGGTCGTAGAAGCGCGGGATCAGGTTGAAGACGGTGCTTTTGCCCGCGCCGCTGGGACCGACGAGCGCGATGATCTCGCCCGGTGCGATCTCCAGATTGATTCCGGTCAGCACTTCCTGCCGCTCGTCGTAGCTGAAGCTGACGTTGTCGAAAGTGATGCGCCCCTCCGCGCGGTCGATGATGCGCGCGTTGGGTATGTCCTGGACATCCTGCGGCGTATCGAGCAGTTGGAAGACGCGCTTGGTCGCGCCGAGCGCCTCTTGCAGCGAAGTGTACAAGCCGACCATCGAACCGAGGCTGCCCGCGACCGAGATGCCGTAGATCAGGAACGAGATCAACTGCCCGCCCGTCAGCCGCCCTTCGATCACCTCGCGCCCGCCGAACCACAGCACGAGCGACAAGCCCCCGAAGCCGAGGAAGGCGATCAGCGGACCGAAGACGGCGCGCAGCCGCAGCAGGCGCATCGACGCTTTGAACGCGCGGGTGATGGCGTTGTCGTGGCGTTCGATCTCGTAAGGCTCGCGGACGAAGGTCTTGACCTCGCGCACGTTCTGGAGCGATTCGGTCGCCACATTGAGCGCCCCGGCGAGGTCATCGCTGATTTCGGTGTTAATCCTGCGCATCCGGAAGCCGAACGCCGCCGCTATGGCGATGATGATCGGCGCGAGCGCGACGATGAACAGCGAAAGCCGCCAGTTGATCGCCAGCATGACGACGATTGAGCCGATCATGATGACGATCTGCTGGACGAAGATGTTGACGTTGTTGGTCAGCGTCGAGCGGATGGCACCGACATCGTTGCTCATGCGCGATGCCAGCTCGCCGACGCCGCGCTGGACGAAGAAGCCGAGCGACAGGCTTTGCAGGTGGCGGTAAAGCTGCGTGCGCACATCGACCACCAGCCGCTCGCCGACGTAGTTGAGCAGATACGTTTCGACCAGCGAGGTCAGCGAGCGCAGGATGAAGACGAAGATCAGGCTCACCGTGATCTGGTTGAGCAACTCGAAATTTGCCTGCGTCAGCACCGAGTCGATCACGTTCTGGATGACCCAGGGGAAGACCAGCGAGAGCGCGCCGCTGCCGACGGTCGCGAGCAGGGCGACCAGCATGTGCTTCCAGTACGGGCGCAGGTAGGCGAGCAGGCGTTTCCAATCGACGGGACCCGACGGGATTTCGCGGTCATCATCGCTGCGGTCGGGGCGAGGGCGGCGGCGCATGTTACGCATCATGGTGGGGTGAGAGCTTTCTCATAAGTTGAAAGTGATGAGGAATGAGTGATGAGCAAAGACACGGGTGTTGTAACCTGCACCACTCATCACTCATCACTCGTTACTGTCGGGGATGATAGCGCGGATGTGTTAGAGGCGAGTTGGAAGTTATCCCCGTAAGCTGCTGTGCGTCTTCATGTACGCTGCGATGTTGTCAAGCTCGTCGTGGTACATCCGGCGGGTGATGCCGGGATTCGTCAGCTTCTCCAACCAGCCTTTGATGCCCGCGCTTTCGCGGAACAGCGAGGCGATGGTGACTCGACTTTGCGCCGCGCCCAGCGGCTCGACGGTGAAGGTTGTCGAAACGCCCGCCGCTTCATCCGTCTCTGCCAGTACGCGACCCGGCTGCGGCTCGCTGACGACCATGTGAAAGCTGCGCTTTGCGCCCATCACGCTTATGTGCGCGTTGAAGACGGTGCCCGCGCCCGTGCCGCCCTGTTCGACTTGCAGACCCGTGAATTCCTTCGGCAGGATCGCTGGATGGCTGACGCGATAATCGGCAAGGGTGGCGTAGATGGCGGCGGCGGGCGCATCGATAATGTGCGAAACTTCGACCGTGTACATGAACTCCTCCTGCGGTGGATCGAGATCGTGAAACCACTCACAAGTATCGAGCCAGAAACAGGCAGGAGGAAGATCACAAAGTCGGAAGAAAGCTCCGTCAAAAGACGGAGGGCAGCTAGCTCCCTGGCGTGGCGCTGGGTCCCTCGGTCGCGGTCGGCGTGGCACTCAGATAGATCGCCGTGCCCGTCGCGCTCATGTCGGCAAGCTCCTCGCTGATGACCGCATCGCCCAAGAAGCGCACGACCTGCACATACGTCCGCCCCGGCTTGAGCATGATCGGCGCGTTGTTGCCAAACACGAGCTGAAGTGCCGTGCCGGGGTTGCTGTAGCAGCGATCCTGCGCTGCGCCGACCACGGGCGTCGGGGTCGCCTCGAGCTGCAAATCGCACGGACGCCGCCAGAAGCCCGAATAGTAGACACCATCGCGGAAGACATACGCCCGCCCCTGATCCCAGAGGTCGATTTCCTGCGAGGCGCTGCGACTCTCCGACTCGAACAGGTCGGGGCGCTCGCGATGCTCGACTTCGAGCACGACGATGTTATCCGCCCACAACTGCTGACCATCCGCTGCGTCCATGTGTGGGATGCCGTCGGTGAAGCGCAGGTAGTGCGCGGTCGCCGGGTCGTACTGCCAGCGCGCGCTGATGCGCCCATACCAATCGATAAACATGTCGTTGGCGGGCACGCCACCTTCCGGCAGAATGTCGCTGAAGGCGAAGCCGCGCGCGCGGAACGGCTGGTTGACCTGCCGCCGCTCGGCACGCGCCCACGCCTGCGCGGTATCGAGATAGAGCGTATGCTCGAATGCCAGGTCGCCGCGCGGGAAGCGGCAGAAACCTGCCTCTTCGCAGTTATCGCCGACGCTGGGCGAGAGAATCTGGAATGCCCAGGGCGCGCGCATGAACATCTGCTGCACCGGCTCGCTCGCGCCGGAATAGGCGAACAACGCTTCGTACATCGGCACCAGCTCTAGGTCCATCAGGCGACCGCTGCGCACCGGACCGACATGATCGGGCGTGTTGCTGCGGAAGATCGCCGCGAAGCGGGTGACGCCGCCTTCGACCTCGTACTCCCAGACGACATCCGCCTGGTTCATACCGCTCTGCGGGCGCACCTCTGGCGGAAAGTTGGAGATCTTGACGAGCAGATTGCGGCGGTTCATCGCCTCATCGTTCGGGTAAGGCAGCCCGGTCAGCGAATTGACACCTTCCGGATAGCTGAAGGGACCGACGGGTGTGGGCGTCGGGCTGGGGGTCATCGTCGGCGTGAAGGTTGCCGTCGCCGTCGGGCTGGCGGTAAAGGTGGCAGTGAAGGTCGCCGTCGCCGTTGGGCTGGATGTCGCCGTCGCGGTGGGTCCGGGCGGCGTGTTGGTGGCGAAGTCGATCTCGATCTGCTGGGCGCGGTTGGGCGTGTTCGTGCCGGGCAGCGTCAGATCGATCTGCGATGGCGGGAGGAGTGGCGCGGCGCTCAGGGCGATGGCGGTGAAGGTGAGGCTGAAGAGCAGCGCGAGGGGAAAAGCGTATCGACGCATAGGTGTCCTCAACAAGATGAACGATTGCCACCCGGAGGCGGGCAAGGGGACAAGTATAAGCGCGTGATGTGGGATCGGACAGGGGAGAAAGGTCTTGTGACGGTTGGGCAGCCGAGACTGCGACCGCAGCGCTTGCGCTGATTGAGGGACTCTTCCCGTATAATCGAGACATGGGACAAAACCATCCCATGCCTCGGTTTGCGGCTAAATTTATTTTCCTTAAGGAGAGTAACCTCATGCCTGACTATAACTACAGCTTGTCCGACAACGCTTCCGCCGATGACCGCGACGCGATTGAGCGCGGCTTGGAGAGCTACAATGAGCGCTTCATCGGCGCTGATCACTACAAGCCAATCTATATCGTCATGCGGGATGACCGGGGTGACGTGGTGGGCGGTATGATCGGTGGGACGTACTGGAACTGGCTCTACGTCCGCATCCTGTGGGTACGCGATGACTGCCGCAAGCAGGGCGCGGGCACACGCCTGATGCAGCTTGCGGAAGAAGAGGCGCGAGCGCGCGGCTGCAAGAATGTCCACCTCGATACGTTCGACTTTCAGGCGCTCGGCTTTTACAACCGCCTGGGTTACACCGTCTGGGGGCGTCTGGAAGAATTTACCCCCGGCTATACGCGCTTCTTCCTCAAAAAGCAGTTGGCATGACCTCGCCAGAAGCATCCCTCAGGAGTATATTGGGGTGAGTACTGAGTGATCAGTGCTGAGGATTGAGAATCTAATCGGTGCATGGTGAACTTGCGGACGCCAAGAATGGCGTCCCTACAGGAGTCGAGTGTAGGGACGGCATTTTTGCCGTCCGCTCCACTGTGCGTCGTTTCAATTACTTCTGGAGCGTCCCCATCATGCCGAATGCCCGCCTGCTGCTTTCCTACGCACATCCCGACGACGAAGCCTTCGGCTCCGGCGGTCTCATCAGCAAGTATGTCGCGCAAGGCGTCGATGTCTACTACCTGTGCGCGACCAATGGCGATGTCGGCACGATGAAGCCGGAATTCCTGGAAGGCTACAACTCGATTGCCGAGCGGCGGCTGGCGGAGCTGGACTGCGCATCGCAGAAGCTGGGCTTCAAACAGGTCTTCCTGCTCGGCTATCGCGACAGCGGCATGATGGGGTCGGAGACGAGCAACGACCCGGCATCGCTCTGGCAGGCTCCGCAGGAAGAGGTGACGCGCCGGGTGGTCGAGGTCATCCGCGAGGTGCAGCCGCAGGTCGTCATCACCTTCAACAAATACGGCGGCTACGGGCATCCCGATCACATCGCCATCCAGAAGGCGACGACCGATGCCTACCTCAAAGCAGGCGATGCCACCTACCTCACCAACGGGCAGCAGCCGTATGCGCCGCAAAAGCTCTATTACAGCAGCGTGCCGAAGACGATTTTGCAGGTCGGCATCTTCATGACGCGGCTGCGCGGTAACGATCCGCGTAAGCTGGGGGCGAACAAGGACATCGACCTGGTCGCCATCCTCGACCACATCGAGCCAATCCACACACGCATCGACGTGAGCCAGTGGTACGACGCCTGGGATGAGGCGAGCGCCTGCCACGCCAGCCAGCTTGGCGCGCGTTCCCAGACCATCCCGACCTGGCTGCGCCGCCAGCTCGCGCCCTGGCAGGGCTTGACGCGCATCCACCCCTCACCCAATGGTGCGCGCGGCTACGAGACCGACATCTTCGCCGGGGTGACGCTGGACGAGCGCCGGGGCGTCACCGCATGAGCGACCCTGCCGCCGACGACAGCGGCGCGCGCATCGACCGCCTGATGGACGCCATCGATCTGATCAAGGCGGACAAGCGCGAGGACGCGCGCGCGCTGCTGCGCGACCTGATCCGCGACAACGCCGACTTCGAGGATGCGTGGTTGTGGATGAGTCTGGCAGTCGATTCGCTGGATCAGAGCGCGGTGTGTCTGGACAACGCGCTGCGCATCAATCCGGGCAACGTGGCGGCGGCGGGAGCGCTCTACCGCCTGCGCTCATCCGAGATCGAGTCGGCGAAGGCGCGGGCACGCCTGCGCATGTGGCGCGATTCGGCGCTGCTGGGTTTCTGGCTGCTGGTGATGGGGCTGCTTGCGACGTTCATGTGCAGCTTCTACAACGGCTTGTGGTACGCGATGGAAAGCATGGCGCGCGCGACGGGTACGCCCTGAACTACCCCCCAAAAACCTGCATTTTCGCCCGTCCCGACTCTTTGCTACACTCCTCACAATCAAGCTCACTGATCATGGATGGATCAATGCGTATTGTCTTGCGTTCTCTTCTGCTCGTTCTCGTCCTCCTCCTCGCCGCCTGCCGCGAATCGGCGCAGCCAACGCCGACGCCGGAGAACTTCACGCCGTCCCCCGATGTCGAGATTGAGATGGCGGTCGAACCCTCGCCACCGACGGCGGGCGATGCCGTGCTTGTCGTGACGCTGCATTCGCCGGATGGCGCGCCCATCACCAATGCCAGTATCGCAGCGCGCGGCGATATGAATCACGCGGGCATGGTGCCGGTCTTCGGGGAGACGAATCAAAACAGCGATGGCGTCTATCGCATCCCATTTGAGTGGTCGATGGGCGGCGACTGGATCGTCACCCTGACGGTGACGCTGGCAGATGGGGCGCAGGTCGAACGCAGCTTCGACATGAGCATCACTTCGTAGCGCACGGACTTTCTTAAGTTTACGCGCTTTTGAGATCGTCGTGTGTAGCGTATACTGTAAGGAAGAGCGGGGCAGAGTACCCGCTGTTTGTGACGATTGATCATCACTCGGTTGAGTTGACACCCACCGAACGGGAGGATCTGGCGCAATGCCACCAGAGAAAAGCGGATTGTATTATCCCAACAAGTTCGCGCGGCTCGCCATCGAAGCGATGGAAGAGATCATGGGGCGCAATGGCTTGAATGCCATCCTCAACGCCGCCGGGCTGAAGCCTTACATTGACAATTATCCGCCGGATAACCTGGAGAAGCAGTTTGACTTCACCGATTTCACGGCGTTGAACGTCGCGCTGGAAGACACCTATGGTCCGCGTGGCGGGCGCGCGCTGGCATTGCGTGCCGGGCGCGCGATCTTCGCGGGCGGTTTGCGCTCCTTCGGCGCGCTGGCGGGCGTGGGCGACCTGGCATTCAAGGTGCTGCCGCTCAATGCCAAGCTGCGCGTCGGTCTGCCGGCGATGGCAAACATCTTTACACAGTTCTCCGACCAGATCTCGAACGTTTACGATGAAGGTCAGGACAAGACGGTTTACACGATGGAACGCTGTTCCTTGTGCTGGGGACGTAAATCCGAAGTCCCGGTCTGTCACATGGGTCAGGGCTTGCTGCAAGAGGGCTTGCGCTGGGTCTCCGGTGGTCGTGAATTCAAGGTGGATATGACAACCTGCATCGCCAAAGGCGATGAAATGAGCCGCTTCATCATCTACAAAGAGCCGATTGGTTAAGAGCCTACCAGCATCCGCAGATAATCCGCCGTCACCTGCGCATCGGTGTTGTACGAGATCAGCGTATGGAGTCTTCGCTGAGGATCGACCACATAGCCGAGCGTGGAGTGATCGACGGTGTACTCGGCGTCGTCCGGCGCTTCCTTGTTGAGCGTGAACTGCAAACCATAGGGCACGCCGAGCGCCCGCACCGTTTCCTCAGATCCTGTCAACCCGATGAATGATGGGTCGAAGCGCGGCACATAGCGGTTGAGCACTTCAGGCGTGTCGCGCTCCCCATCGACGCTGATGAAGACGAACGCCACCTGTTCGCCTGCGTCACCCATCAGCCGCTTGACCTGCGCGTAATTGGCGAGCGTCAGCGGGCAGAAATCCGGGCAGTGTGTAAAGCCGAAAAAAATGACGACGTACTGCCCCGCAAAATCACTCAGGCGGGTCGGTTCACCCAGGTTGTTGGTCAGCGTGAAGTCCGGCAGCGCTTCTGGCGGGATGAGCGCGGTGATGCCAGGAATTTGCGGCGTCGGCGTCGGCGGCAGCAGACTGCTGCGCAGCGATGACCCCAACGCCAGCCCCAGCAGCGCCAAGCCGAGCGCCAGCGCGGTGGCGAGCACGAACAGCGAAGTGCGGTGCGGCGGGCGATGTGGGGTTTGAGGTGGAAAGTCGGTCATGACTGCCTTATTCGTGAATTTGCATACCAGCGCCAGGCATGGCTGCTGCCAGCGCCAGCAGCGTTTCGTCGCTCATGACGAGCGCGAACGGAAGCGCGCCCCCCGGAACGTCTTCGGGTGCGATGTCGCCGAGCGCGACCACGATCTCGACGGTCTCGCCCACGCCCACATCATACTCGTCGATCTCAAACAATGCACCATCGAGCAGGACGGACAGCGGGACGGCGGACTCCATGAACATGGATGACGCAAAAGGTGCGTCTGCGTCACCCCGGTTCTCCAGCTTCGCATAGATCAGCATTCCGTCCGGCAGCACGACATCCTGGAGTGCGTTGGGGATCATCTCCCCGTCGGCAGCAAACAGGACGGACTCGGTCAGCGTCAGCGGCATCTCCATCGGCAGCATATCGGTGACGACCGCGGCGACCGTGACCGTCATCGGCTCGGCGTCTGTTTCGCGCAGCTCGAATGTCAAATCCAGCGCGATGGCATCGCCGGGCGCGAGGTCGCGCGTCAGTTCCATCAGCATGATATGAAAGCTGCCCGGTTGCAGGCTGACCGATTCGCCGGGGGCGATTTCGATTCCGCCTTCGACCTCTGCCATGCTCGCCACATCGTTGACGATGCTCGTCAGATGGATTTCGGCGGTCATGGCGACCGGCGTCATAACAGCGACCAGAACAACCGGATGATCGCCGCGATTCTCGATCTGCATGTAGGCGGCGCTGGGCGTGGTGCTGCCCATCCTGTGTTCGCTCATGGGCGTCGCCGCCATCGCATCCTGCCCGGTCATGGGCGTGGCATCCCCACCTGCCGGATTGCCCATCATCATGCCGGACATCTCCGCGCCAACCGTCGGTCGCGCCCAGACGCCCGTGATGACGATGTCGCTTTCGTCGTGCGCGAACGCTGCGCCTGCGCCCAGAAGCAATGCGATCAGCAGGAAATGGCGAATGACAGTGCGTACACGCATGAGGATACCCCAGATTCTTTTCATCACTTGTGAAGTTTATAACAATTAGTGACTGTGGCTGTCAAATGCGGGCAGAATGCGCGGCGCGTCGCTATAATGATGATTAATTCAGTCCCATTGAGGTGCGTATCAGGCGCACAATACAGGTAAACATCATGCGCGACTATCTTCCGCTCGGCGAAACCCTCCTCGATACTGACACAGGCATCCTGAGCTTCACCAGTGGTGAAAAGTCGATCTTCATGCCGCGTCTAAATCTTCGACGCGAAGGCGAAAATGTCGCCATCTCGGCTGGCTTCGGACCCGTCGAGATTGCCATGCGTCTGCGCTATGCCGAGCTTGCCCGCATCATTTCGCACCTGACGCCCGTCGATGGTCTGGGTGCAGCGCGACAGGTGGGCAATGGGCAGGTGTCAATCATGCTCGGTCTGCAAACGGACGGCTCGATGCTGGTGCGCCCCATGCTGATCCTGGATTCCAGCGGGCATGTGGTCTACAACTTCCAACTGACGACGGCTTCTACGACCGCCTTGAGACAGTGGCTGGGCGTCTGAAACCTGCCTCACACCCGCAGCGAGCCGCGAAAGCCTCTTGCGGCGTAGTACGAGGGCGCACCGTTGTGATAGATAAACACGGTGTTGTAGCGACGGTCGCCAAAAAGCGCGCCGCCGAGTGCCCGTATATCTGCGGGTGTCTTCACCCAACTTGATGTCTTGGTATCGTAAGCCCCAAGTCTTTGCAGCGCGCGATACTCTTCTTCCGTGAGCAGTTCGATCCCCATGGCGGCTGCCATTTCAAGCGCGCTGCTGGCTGGCTGCGCTTCTTTTCGCGACTCCCACGCGGCGCGGTCATAGCACAGGCTTCTGCGCCCTGGCGGGCTTTCGGCGGAACAGTCATAAAAGACGTATTCGCCCGTCGCCTTATCCAGACTCACGACATCTGGTTCTCCACCGGTGCGTTCCATCTCATTCAGCGACCACAGCTTGCCAGCGTTGGCTTCCAGCTTTGCCTGCACGCCAGCCCATTCAAGACCGAAGTGGCGCTTCATGTTCTTCTCAAAGCGAGCCTTCAATGTGCTCAGGAGTGTTTCATGCGCTTCAGCGGACAACTGCATCACGGATGCCTTTCGCTATTCACGGCTTGAAATAATACATATGTTCTATTTGAGTGTAGGGGTAATTGCCATCTCAGTCAAGCTGTCACCATTTACGGCGCATCGTCCTGCGCAGCCATCCACGCCATGACCGCCTGGATCGCGCGCAGATTACGCTCAAACTCCGACTGCGTCCATGTTTGCAGCTCGACATCCGCCGCCGCGATTCCAAGCCCCGCCGCCCAGCCCGCTGCGGTGCCCGTCACCGGATAAGCATCGAACGCCTCGCCAAAGCGATACTCCGCCGCCGCGCCATAAACGGCAGACATGGCATTGCTCGCGTCTCGCCCCTGCGCGCCATAGATCGATCCCTCGCACGACCCTGCGAAGACGCCGCCCGCCGCGCTGTGGAAGAATAGCGCGACACGCGGACGCAGCGCCTGGATGGCATCGGCGAGCGCGCTGGTCTCCGGCTCTGAGAAGGCGTAATCGCCTGCGTTCACACGCAGATCGCGCCAGTATGCCTCGTCCTGCCAGCCGCAGCCCCAGTTTCGATTGAGATCGACGCCGTTGGCGTTAAAGCGCCCCGCCGCCTCGCGCCCGTAGGGCAGCCCATCCGGGTTGGCGACGGGCACGAGCACGAGCGCGATGCCCGGAGGAATGTCGCCGGGATTCGCCGCGAAATGGGCGATCAGCTCGTTGATAAGCGTGACGGTGTTCGCCTCCCAACCGCCATGCATCCCGCCGACCAGCAGCATGACCCGTGCGCTATCGCCCGCCGCATCCGCGCCCTCGATGCGCCGCGCCAGCAGCGCGCGCCCGCCGACGGAGCGCCCGATCAGGCGGGTGTGCGCGGGCAGCAGTTGCGCGGTGGGCACGGCGACCTGGGTCAGCATGGAGACATCAATCGTCGCGGGCGGGGGCTGCTCTGGCGGCGTGAGGGCGATGACGAACGGGTTGGCGCTGGGCGCGACGCTGGGCTGCGGCGGGGGTGTTGGGGACAGCGGGGTATCGGTTGGGCGGAGCGGCGTGGCGGCGACGCGAAGTTGAGTCGGCGGTGCCGTCGGCGCAAAGCTGGCGAGCGTGGGCGCAAGCGTTGGCAGAACGTTGGGTAAGCTGGGTTGGCATGCGACGACACAACTCAGTATGATTATGAAGGCTGTAAACAATCCGCGCAGTCGCAATCGATGTCTTCCCCACGTCACTGGAGGTGAATGATGTGCAGCAAACTCCGCAAGTGTAGCGCACTCATCGTGCTAGCCGTAGGGATTATGGCGGGCTGCCAGCTCGCCCAGGAACCGCAGGAAGCTGGGCAACTGCCGACGCTGATCGTCCTGCCCACGCTGACGCCGAGCGCGACCGTGACGATCACACCGAGCGCGACTCCGTCTCCGACGCAGACGGCGAGCGCGACCGTCACGCCGTCCGTCACATCGTCGCGGACGCCAACGTCAACCGCAACTTCAACCGTCACCCCGTCCGTCACGCCAAGCGCGACCGCCAGCCTGACGCCTTCACGAACGCCGACGGCGACCCGCACCCCGACGCGGCGTCCAACCGCCACCGCCACCGCGACGGCGACCGCGACACTGACGGCGACGCCCAATCTGCCGATCATCCAGCAGTTCCAATCGAGCGCGGCGAATGTCCAGGCGGGGACGACCTTCCAGATCTTCTACGCGGTGCAGAACGCCGATGCCGTGCGCATTGATCAGCTCAACCCACAGGGCGCGGTCATCCAGAGCTTCCCGGGAGCGCTCACCGGTTCGCTGCCCTTGCTGGCGCAAACGCTGACCGGACGGGTGAGCGTTTATCGCCTGGTGGCGAGCAATGCCGGAGTCGAGATTTCACAGACGATCTCGGTCAGCATCTCGTGCGCGCTGCCCTGGTTCTTTGGCGATCAGAGCGCGCCTGCGGATGCGGGCTGCCCACAGGCGTTAGGGGCAGCGGCGGCGGGTGCCTATCAGTCGTTCGAGCGCGGGCAGATGATCTACGTGACGGCGAACGGTCTGAACCGCATCTACGGCTTGCAGAACGATGGCAGTCGCTACATCGCCTATGCCAACGCCTGGGATGGCACGACGCTCAACAACACCCCTCCGCCACCCAACCTGTTCATCCCGCAGCAGATGTTCAACTGGGCGTACTACAATACCAACGCGCCCATCGGCGCGTGGACTCCGCAGGTCGGCTGGGCGACGGGCAATATCGACACGAGCGCACGCACAATCCAGTTCGAGGCGAGCAGCCCACGCTTCTACATTGACGTGCCGGGCGGCGGGGTCTTCCGCTTCTCCGGCGGCGACAGCGGCACCTGGCAGCGTATCCGCTGATCACTCCAGCACGGGCGCGGCGATTTCGACAGGAACGTTGAAATCGCTGAATGACATCCGCAGGCGCGTGTCATTGCTGAAGCCGTAGTCCGCCTGATCCGGCAGTGTGCCGGGGCGGACTTCCAGGCGGATTTGCTGCTCGACCTGTGCCAGCGCACCGTCCGCGTCGATCCAGTAGCGACCGCGCACTTGTACCCCGCCTTCGACGAAAAAGCGCGCGATGTCGATGCCAGAAGTCTCGAACCTGAGAAAGGTGGCGTTCCACTCGTCGCGGGTGTGGGCGATGTAGAGACCAAAAGCATTGAAACCGACTTCGTAAACGCGCACCGCCCGCCCATCCAGATCCTCGTCGGGGAGCTGCTCGATGCTGCGCACCGTCTGATCGTCGAGCGGATAACCCAGGATCGGCGGGATGACGGGCGCAGCGCGATAACCATCGATGAAGCTCGCCAGTCCGAGCTGTGCCGCGCTCAGGCTGCCGAGGTCGGTGGGAAGCGGTTCCGGGATGAACCAATCCTGTGGGAGGGGGAACGCCTCGCTCGCCAGGGTCGGCGGCAGCAGCAGATCGCGGAAGCGCAGGTAAATCGTCTCGTCCATCGCAACCCGATCCACCGTGACACCCCAGGCAATCGGCTCGCCCTCGCCGCTGATGGTCTGCGAAACGGTGAAGAGCGCCTCGACGGAACTGCCTGTCACGACGCCGCTCAATTGCTGGATCGTCTCAATCCGCCCACTGGCGACGGCGAAGGTATTTTCCTGATTGAGGCGTGTTTCGCCGACGAAGCGGTAGCTGTCGAGCGCGGCAAAATCCGCCAGCGCGGCGGTGATGGCGGACTGCGGTTCGTCCTGCGCGTGGAGGGGGAAGGCGGCAAATAGAAGGGGCAGCAGCAGAAAAAGTGTCAAGCGATACAGAAGCGCAGGCATTGGGCGGTCTCCGTGAATGTGCGGACGGAGACCATTGTAAACGATAGTGCTGCGCGACGATTCCCAATCGCGCAGCACCCGTTCCTGGTTACAGCGTGATCAGCGCGTTCGCCAGCTTCTTTTGCGTGGTCGCCGAGTTGAACTTCTTCCAGATCTCCGGGAATTTCCCGCGCAGGTCGTCGCCATCGGCGTTGATGCTGTCGAGATAAGCCGTCAAGGCTGCCGCGCCTTCGTCGTCCAGATCGCTCAAGAGGTCTTCCAGGCGGTCGCTGGCGACCTGGATGTCCTGCATCCGCCCCAGGTGATCCTGGATCGCCTTGAGATCTTTGAGAAACGCGGCGGTCGTTTCGCCCAGGACTTCCTCAAAGAAGTTTGTCAGATAGCGCAGGCGCTTGAACTCGATGCGCAGCGCGTGCAGCGCCTCCGGCTCACCCTCTTCGATGACCCCCTCGTAGGCGCGCACCGCACCGAGATGCTCATAGACGAGCGTCGGCAGGATGTGGCGGACGCGGTTCGGCGTCGGCACTTCCAGATCGACCGAGCGCGCCCGCGCGCCAGGCGTCATCAGGAATTCGCCAAAGTGGACGACAAAACGACCGTAGTCGCGGCGGTCGAGCGCTTTGTGCAGCGCTTCGCGGGCATCCTGCCGCTGGGCATCCAGCAGTGCGACCGCGCTCTGAAGCGACACACTATGCTTCTTTTCATAGCTATTCAGGTCATCAATCAGGACATCCAGGTCGCGCACCGCGCCCAGCGCGTCGGCGACTTTGCTGAGGCTGGTGCGGAAGGCGCGGACGGCTTTGCCCTTAAAGTAGGGCGCGAACATACGCAGGGCGCTGCGCATTCGCCGCGTCGCCACGCGCATGTCGTGCACGTCCTCGATGTCCCCGCCGCTGCGGCTGCCGGCTTCGTGTTCCAACATTCGGATGAAATCGTGGAGCAGCGCTTTGCGCCCTGCCTCCGCCATCGTATCCTGCGGGTCGATAGGCTGAATGAAGGCTTGGAGCTGCGCGGTTCGTTCGCTGTGATCAGTCATGGGGCATTTCCACCGTCGGGTATATATAACGCAAAACGTTATGACGGCTTATTTTAAGGAATATCGCATTTTTGTTAAGGACTTTAATGTTAAGGTGAACCTGCGCTTCTGTTAAACGTGGCGACTTTAGCCTCCTTCTGTGCTTTTTTCGCGGCTGACATCCGCCATCCGGGCGCGCACCAGGCGCATGAGCGCCATCGTCGGCACCCGGAGCTGCGTCCCGCGCTGCCCCGCACTGATCAGGATATGCTCATGCTCGGTGGCGGGCTGGTCGAGAAAGACCGTCCAGTTTTTTTGCGTCAGCGCCAGCGCGCTGATGCCGCCGACCTTCAATCCGGTCAGCGCTTCCGCGTCTTTGTGCGCCGCCATGCGCACCTTCTTCTGCCCGCTGACCGCCGCCAGCTTCTTCAGGTCGAGTTCGCGGTCGCTGGCGATCATGACCAGGAACGGCTTATCGCCGGTATCCGGCTGGACGACCAGCGTTTTGTAGACGAGAAAATAGGGCAGCCCCAGCACATCGGCGATGGCTTCGGCATCGCGCAAGTCGTCGGGATAGGTCAGTGCCTCATACGGGATCTTGTTTTGTTCGAGAATGCGCATGGTGTTAAGTTTTTCCGACATGACACGCCCTTTTCGCTGCGACCGACTCACGTCATTATAGCCACGATTGCGCGCGGCTCAGTGGCAATGTGCGAAGCAGCGCGTCACCGTTCGCCTGCTCCCTGCCCTCCGATAGCTGTACATTCTTGAGGAAAGGTGGTATGGTTACGGAAATATGGAACAATCACCCACTATGAGCGACATCAGAACAAGCGCACAAGCGCTGTCTCAGAAACAGTTGAGCGAGTTGGAGACCCAGGTGCTCAACCTGCTGGTCACCTTGCGCAAATCCAGAATGAACAACGAGCCGGTAGCCCTGCTGCTCAAAGAGCTGGAGCAGGTACTGGGTGATGTTCGCCGTGAACGCTACGACGCCGTTAATTCGGACTTTGTTGGCTACTGACCCCTCCCCTCCCCCAGACAAAAGACATGCCAAATGACACCCCTCCGAGGTGTCATTGATCGTCGTACAATGAAATTGTATCGGGGAATGTGTCGTACACGCATGTCCCACCGCAACCAGTCCCCTCACACTCCCGTTGGCGATTCACAACTTTCCTATCGAAGGAGGCTCATTATGAAGCGCCTGAGTAGGTTCATGTTCTTCGTGATCGTCATGTGGATCATCACGTTCCCGCTGCCCATCACTGCACAAGACGTGCTGCCTTCCCACGAGACGGTCGTCATGAACTATCTGGACCTCGTCTACCGTCAAGGGGCAGTTAGTGCTGCCATCCCCCTGCTGACCAGCGATGCTGTTATTCACGATCCGGTTGCGGAGACGTACGGACTCACTGGACTGGTGGAAAACCTGACTGATCTTCACTGGCGTGTCGGGAATCTGACCACGACCCCCTACACGGTGATCAGCGAGGGCAATATAGTGGTCGTACCTTACGTGTGGGATGCCACGACTATCGCTGACAGCCCGTACGGTACTCCAACGCTCGTATCCGGCAATAGCGTCGAGTTCTTCCGACTGGAAAACGGTAAGATCGCGGAAATTTGGCGACATTCGGAATGGCATGATTTCTCGATCCTGGGTACTGAAGAGGATTACCGGACATGGACCTACACGCCCACCCTGGTTGAGACGAGCGGTATTCCTATGTTGACGGAAATGCTGCATTCACATGGCCTGGTGCAAACGACGGGTACTCCTATGTTGACGGAAATGCTGCAGTCACCCAGCTTGGTGGAAACAACCGGTATTCCGAGCCTGGTCGATATGGCGCCAAGTTTCACGGTTCCGCCAATTACCCTGGAAATGCTCGAGAACATGCCTTCGATGGTGGCAACCCCAAGTGAAACCGTTGTGGTGCGCTGGCTGGACAGCTTCAATCAGGGGCAGATCAACCGCCAGTTGATGCTGCCGGAGTTCAAGTTCCATACTTGCCCTTGCGACGATGGCGTTGGAACGATGGACCTGACGGCGTTCGTCGACAACTACCAAACCGCAGTCGCGGATCGAGGCTTCGCGGAGTGGACGCCGCTGGTCCATGGCGAGGGATTCGTGATGGCGTCTGAGGGTGGGCTGACTGCGCTGGTCTATGACGAGCACTTTGGCTCACCGTTCAGCCACACGGAAGACGCCATCATCTTCCGTGTCGAGAATGGCTTGCTGGCTGAGGCGTGGCAGTTCTGAGACGCGCTGGCGCTAGACGGGTGGTCTGACGCAAGTCAGAGGTAGAACGCCAGCACGCATCTCATGAATGCAGCGGGGCAGACTCATCATCTGCCCCGCTTGCTTGTTACCAGGAGTTCGTGGGTGAGGGAAGGGCGTTATGCGCTTGCGCGCGACGGATGATGGATTTCTGATGCACAGCTAGACCTACGTTTGCTATCCTTTTGCGAGGGTGCGCTATCAGGAACAACAAACTCCATGGGCGACATTCCAACAACTATTCCCACAATCGCCTCGTTCCTCAAACTGAATACGTGTCAAATGACACCCCTCCGAGGTGTCATTGATCGTCGTACAATGAAATTGTATCGGGGAATGTGTCGTACACGCATGGCCCGTCGCAACCAATCCCCTCACACTCCCGTTGGCGATTCACAACTTTCCTATCGAATCGAAGGAGTCTCATTATGAAGCGCCTGAGTAGGTTCATGTTCTTCGTGATCGTCATGTGGATCATCACGTTCCCGCTGCCCATCACCGCACAAGACGTGCTGCCTTCCAATGAGACGGTCGTCATGAACTATCTGAACCTCGTCTACAGTCAAGGGGCAGTCAGTGCTGCCATCCCACTGCTTACCAGCGATGCCGTCATCCACGATCCGGTCGCGGAGACGTACGGGATCACTGGACTGGTGGAGAACTTGACTGATCTTCACTGGCGTGTCGGGAATTTGACCATGATACCCTACACGGCGATCAGCGAGGGCAATATGGTGGTCGTACCTTACATGTGGGATGCCACGACGATCGCTGACAACCCGTACGGTTCTCTAACGCCCGTATCGGGCAATGCTGTCGAGTTCTTCCGCATCGAAAACGGCAAGATCGCGGAAATCTGGCGTCATACGGAGTGGCATGACTTCTCGATCCTCGGCAGTGAAGAGGATTACCGGGGACAGAGCAATTTGGTGCGTTCTGTAGCTTCGTCAGTCGAGATGACGGGTATCCCGATGCTGTCGGATGCGCTGCCTGCTGTCTCGATGGTAGAGACGACCGGGATTCCGTCCCTGGCTGATTTCCCGGGACTTGAAGCGGATACGCCAATGAGTCCTGTGGTCGCAGACACGGGAATTCCTATGCTGGTCGATATGGTTCCTGGGGTCAGTCAGAACGATGAAGCGGTTGTCCTGAATTGGCTAGAGAGCTACAACCAGGGGCGGATCAACCAGGAGTTGATGCTGCCAGAATTTACGTTCCACACCTGCCCATGTGCGACGGGTGTCGGGACGCTGGATGCCACGTCGTTTGTCGCTACTTACGAAAACGCGCTGGTCGAGCAGGTGGTTCCGCTGTGGACGCCGCTCGTGCCTGAGCAAGGTTTCACAATGGTCTCTGAGGGTGGGCTGACAGCCCTGCTCTATCATGCGCCGTTCAGCAATGCAGACGGTGTCGCCATCTTCCGCGTCGAGAACGGGCTGCTTGCCGAGGCTTGGCAATTCTGAGACGGGTTGGCTCTGAACGGGTAGGCTGATGAAGATCAGCAGGTAGGACGTACAGTCGTCTCAGAAACGCTGGGGGGCAGATGCTGAATCTGCCCCCCATTCATGCTGCATCGGTTATGGAGCGGCGATTATTGCGCCGCATCGCAAAGCAGGTTAACCGCCGCCACCTCCGCGACCATTGCCGTTGCCGCGTCCATTGCCATTCCCATTCCCGCGACCATTGCCATTCCCGTTGCCATTGCCATTTCCACCGTTACCATTGCCATTGCCGTTGCCATTCCCGTTGCCACGCGCTTCGGTGCTGTCGGTGAGTGCTTCGTCCTCCTCACCTTCTTCATCGCCGCCGCGACCGACACGCCCCGGCGCGAGATCGGACGGATGGACATCGCTCTCGCGCATGATCTGTCCCCATCCCTGCCCGCCCATACGCGCATCAAAGTAGGTCATCACGTCTTCCCCGGTGGCTTCCGCCAGCAGGTAGGCGCGCGCGATTTCGCCGAAGCCGAAGCCCTGACAGTGCCACGCGATGATCTCTTCGTAAGTGACTTCGAAAGCATCGGCATAGCGCGTGGCGACGGGGTGCCCTTCGCGGGTGCAGTCCGTCGGTTCTTCCGTGACTTCGGGCGTCAGCTCCGGCGTGACTTCCGGAGTCGGTTCGGGGGTCACTTCTGGCGTAACCTCCGGCGTCGGTTCAGGAGTGGCGTCCGGGTCTTCCACCACCTCAAGGGAGTCGATGACGATAGTCAATCCGTCTTCCTGGAGATAACCGATGACGATGACGTAATCGCCCTGGCGCAGCAGGGGCAGGGGTTCACCCCCTGGCAGCAGCGCGTACCCCGCGACGATAAGGCTGCCCTGGGTGAGATCGACAGTGCCGGTCACCACAATCAGGTCTTCGGGATTCTGCTCCGTTTGTGCCGCGATGGGCGCGACCAACGCCGCCGCCATGATGACGAAGGTGAGGAAGACCAGGAGTATCCGCGAGTGGTGTTTCATGAGGTTGTTCCATCCTACTCGGAAAAATAATCGACATACCATTGATAAGATTATAAAGAATTCTCACGTCTTTATGCAACATGAAATTGGTACTGGGTGCGAACAGGCTGTCTGGTCACTTGCCACGTACGCTCCCCTCATGATAAAATTCGCTCGCTTGTATCACAACGAGACTCAACAGACAACCACTTGGACGATAGTAGTTACAACAGTGTCCTCGCCCTTTTCGGGCTGCTCGCCCTTCACGCGCTGATCGCGCTGGCGGCAAATGCCCTTACCCACGCGCGCCAGTCACTGCTGCGTGATCGCGCCGAGGGGGGCAATAGACGCGCTGTGCGTGCCCTCAGCCTGATCGATACCCCTGCCAGACTCGCCATCACCACCCACTTTTCGCTGACGCTGATCAAGTTCCTGATCGCGGGCATCTGTGCGGCGTACATCGTTCCCGCCTTCATGAGCCTGAACGAGCAGATGAATCTGCCTGTCTCGCTGGTCGGGGCACTTGTCCTGCTCGGATTGTTCGGCTATGTGTTCGCGGATCTGCTGCCTGCAACGCTGGCGCGTGCCTACGCCGACCGCCTGGCGATGACGCTGGCATTCGTCATGCGGGTGTTTGTTACGCTGTTCATGCCCCTGGTCTGGTTGTTCATGCGCATGGATCGCCTGATTGCTGGTTGGAGTGGTGGGGACGAACTTTCCAAGGCGATCATCGAAGACGAGATCATCGACCTGGTCGAAGCGAGCGACCGCGAAGGCGCGCTCGAAGACGATGAGCGCGACATGATCAAGTCGGTGCTGGAATTTGACGAGACGATGGTGCGCGAGATCATGGTGCCGCGCGTCGACATCACGGCGGTGGACATCAACGAGTCGCCGCGCGAAGCCGTCCGCCTGATTATCGAGAGCGGGCATTCGCGCATCCCGGCGTACCAGGATGAGATCGACGACATCAAGGGACTGCTGTACGCCAAAGATCTGCTCAAGGCGCTGTACACCGGCGAGCTGGAACGCAAAACCCTGACGGAACTGATGCGCTCGGTCGATTTCGTGCCGGAAACCAAACGCGCCGAAGACTTGTTCCGTGAGTTTCAGACCTCGAACACGCAGCTTGCCATCGTCGTGGATGAGTTTGGGAGCACGGCGGGTGTGATCTCGATTGAAGATATTGTCGAGGAGATCGTCGGCGACATCCGCGACGAGTACGACACGACCGAAGCGGTCGAGTGCGTGCAACTGGGCGACAACGAGTATGCGGTCGATGCCGCGATCAATCTCTACGACTTCAACCGCCTGTTCGATCTCGAACTGCCCACCGACGAGAGCGATTCGCTGGGCGGGTACCTCTATCAGCAGTTCGGAAAAGTGCCAGAGGTCGGCGCGGCGCTGGAAGAGCACGGGTTGCGCATGCGTGTCGAGTCGGTCGAAGGCGTGCGTATTCGCCTGGTCCATGTCGAGCGCGTCGTCGCGGCACCGGTGGCGTCCACCAATGGGATGCCGCCACCGGACAATGCTGAACCCACCCATCGCCTGGAAACGCGCTCCAGCGAAGCCTAACCGCGAGGGGATGTAGGGGATGTGGCAGCAGATGACGAATTCCGAGATTTTGCCTGTCTCAGCGCCTCATCACCTTCAGCGGACTCTATTGTCCCTCTTGCTCGCTACTTCTCTCCTGTTGCTATTCTTTGCGCTGCGACTACCCGGATTGGCAAACTTCCCACTTTTCGTGGATGAGGCGACGCACCTTTTTGCCGCGGAGGGGGTGCTCCGCGACTCAAGTCCGTTGTTCCAGGTCTGGTTGGGTCGGCAGTTCACCATCCTCTGGTATGCGCTTTTCGGCGCTCCGCTTGCTGCACCCGCCTTCGTTGCGCGTTTTGCCACGCTTCTGATCGTGCTGCTAGGCGCGGCGGCAGTGAGCAGCATTGGGCGGCGCTTTGGCGGCAGATCTGGAATGCTGCTGGCAATACTGCTTTATACCTTCAGTGCTTATCATCTTTTCTTCGAGCGTTTGGCGCTGGCGGACAACATCACCGGCGGTGCGATCCTCCTTGCGACCTGGTTTGCAATGCGCTTGCGAACACGAGTAAACCTCGGCGATGCGCTGCTCGTTGGAGCATTGCTATTCATTGCCTTTGGTGCCAAGGTAAGCGCTCTACCTTACTTCGGTATCCCCATTGCGGCAGCCGCTGCGCTTACGCCACGAGGTCGTCCGTTGACGTTGACGCTGCGTTGGGTGGCATCGTCGTTGGGTACTGCGCTGGTGCTTACATTCGCCTTCATATTCGTCGTGCGCTGGCGCGGAATGGATGTAATGAGTAACTCACTGAGCCTCGCCATCAGCGCGCGCGGCACTCCTGATCTGGGTGTACTGCTTTCGCCGGAGCGTATCGTGGGCAACGTAATGTTCACGGTGAGCGCTGTCGCTCCCTATTGGAGCGGCATATTCTTGTTCCTTAGCATCGGGGTAGCGGTACTACTGTTACGCCGCCAGTTCTATCTGCCGCTCGTCATATTCGCTCCGCTGCTTCCTATCTGGATCAGCACAGTACAGGAAACGCGCTTTCTCGTCAGTGCACTGGCATTGTTCGTCACAGGCGGAGCAATCGGCATCGTGGAGCTATTGAAAGCGCTGCCGTCGCGGTACCAACCTTTGGGGGTATTGACCGTTATCCTTCTTGCACTGCCTGTTTGGTGGGCAATCGCGCAGCCCTTGTATATGGATCCAACCGCGCTGCGACTGCCGGAGCCTGATGCCGCACAGTACATGCTTTCAGATGCGTCCGGCTTCAACCTGCGGGAATCCGCCGCTGCTATTGTCGCGCGTGGGGATATGGTATCGATCATTGGCGCAATGGCGAACTGCCAGGCGCTGCGCTATATGACGCTGGGCGATTTGCCAGTTGTCTGCCCACCGATCTCGCCCAACCCTGCGACAGGAGACGCGCTGCTGGTGATGCTGCAAACCCAGACTTCCGGTGTCTACCTAATTCTGGAACGCATTCCCTATATCCCTCAGGAAGTGCCAGGTACGTTTGTCACCGAAATCAATGCGCCCATCGCCCGACCACCACTTGCCATTTATCGACTTGGGAACTGAAACCGGAGACACGGTGAGCTGCGACCGAGTGTCCGCATCCTCGACATCAGCCCACCGTAATGGGTCACGGCTATTAGAGCGTGATGAGCTTGTCGCCCCATCGCCTGCGAGCGCAGTATGCTATAAGCATCATGCGTGTTTGACGAGCGCAAGTCACGACTCATCAAACATCAGCACAAATCAGCGAAGGAGTTCTCCTCATGCCCACGAAGAATGGCAAAAAGACGGCGGTCGCAGCCGGGCTGCAACCGAACATCGGCTTGACGGAAAAGGCACAACAGTCGGTCGCAGCGCTGCTCAACGCGCGGCTGGCGGATACGACCGTGCTCTATCAGAAGACCCGTAACTATCACTGGAATGTGATGGGTCCGCGCTTCCAGCCGCTGCATGAGTTTTTCGAAACCCAATATGACCAGCTCGAAGAAGCGATTGACGAGATCGCGGAGCGCGTGCGTCAGGTCGGCGGCGTGGCGGCGGGCACGATGACGGAATTGCTCAAGCTGTCGGCGCTCAAGGAACACCCCGGTGTCATCCCCAGCGAAAACGACATGATCGCCAACCTGCTGGCAGACCACGAAGCGGTCATCCGCCAACTGCGCGCGGACGTGGATACCACTGCCGAGCTGCATGACGCGGGCACCAGCGACTTTCTGACGGGGCTGATGGAAGCCCACGAGAAGATGGCGTGGATGCTGCGGGCGTTTCTGGAAGGCTAATATAAGGTGATGAGGTGATGAGGCAAAAGGTGATGAGCCGGAAAAGGTCGGCAGACGGCAAGAATGTCGTCCCTTTCTTCCCTCATCACCTCATCACCTCTATTTTGGTTTCTCCCCCCAATGCACCGCCATCGTGCCGAACATGAAGGTCTTGTACTGCACGTTGACGAAGCCCGCATCCTGCATCAGCTTCACCAATTCCTGAGGCGTCTTGAACGCCTGGGTTGACTCCGGCAGGTACTGATACGCATCGGCGTTCTCGCTGATCAGCTTGCCAAGCGTCGGGATGACGTACCGGAGGTGGATGAGGATGAACGGGCGCAGCAGGTTATGCGGCGGCGGCGACGTATCCAGGATGACGACGCGCCCCCCCGGCTTCAGCACACGCATCTGCTCGGCGAAGGCGCGCGGGATGTCGTAGACATTGCGGATCAGGTAGCCAGCGGTCACGGCGTCGAAGGTCGCAGGGGCATACGGCAGGTTGAGCGCATCCGCCCCATTCCAATAGACCTGGTCGCCGTAGGGCAGATGCTGCCCCACCTGCATCATCCCCAGCGAAAAATCGCCCCCGACCGCCTCGACGCCGGGCACCGACCGGAGCGCTTCAAACGCGATATCACCCGTGCCGGTCGCCAGGTCGAGCAGCCGGTCGCCCGCCTTCAGCCGCGCCTTTTCGATGGCGAAGCGCCGCCACTTTAGATCCTGCCCGAAGGTCATCAGACGGTTCATCAGGTTGTAGCGCGCCGCGATGCGGTCGAACATGTCCTGGACGTATTCCGCGCGCGCTTTGCCTTGCAGCATCGCCATGGTTATGCCTCTGCTCCTGCCATTTCCGGGATCAGCGCCTCGCTGATCGACCAGAGCTTTTCCTGCGTCTCCACATCATACGAAACGGCGGAAGATTTCGTGCGCTTCATCTCTGCGTAGTATGCGCCGCTCACGCCTTCGACGTCCGGCGACGACGCCAGGTAGATCGACGTGCGTGCGCCTTTTTCCACCGGGATGGCGAATAGCTGGAAGCCTTTGAAGATCACTTTGCTGATGATATCCGAATTGTTCGTCCCAAAACCGGTTGATACAGCGCCAGGATGCAGCACGTTCGCCGTGACCGTTGTGCCTTCGAGACGACGCGCCAGGGCATAGGTGAACAGGATATTGGCGAGCTTGGAATTCCCGTACGCGCCGAAGCCGCTGTAGCGCTTCTCACCTTGCAGATTGTCCCACTCCATGCGCCCGGCGAAGTGCGCGCCCGACGACACGCTGACGACACGCGCCGACGGACTCGCCTTGAGCAGGTCGAGCAGCCGCGTGGTGACGATGAAGTAGCTCATGTGGTTGAGCGCGAAGGTCATCTCGACGCCTTCGCGGGTCGTCTGGCGCTGGTTGAAAATGCCGCCCGCGTTGTTGACCAGCACATCCAGGTGGTCGAAGCGTGAACGGAACTCGTCGGCGAGCGCCAGGCTGCCGGACATGAGCGAGAGATCCGCGAGCATTGGGTAAACGCGGTCGTTCCCGGCGGCGGCGCGCAGCTCGGCGACCACGCCGTCAGTCTTTTCGCGGCTGCGCCCGACGACGATGACGGTCGCGCCCATCGCCGCCAGCTCGCGCGCGGTCACTTTGCCGATGCCATTGGTCGCCCCGGTGACGAGGCAGATTTTGTCGCGCATGTGCGCTGTCATGGTCAACTCCTGCTTAATATTGTTCGATTATACGAGGGACGATGACAAGGCGGCGCGAAGACTCATCACACATTAGTGTTCATATCAGCAAAGCGAGACCAAATGGGGCTGTTCGGTGGCAGATTGCTTGAGCAAAACCCAATTCCGTGAGGCGTCCCTGAAGCCCTCATAAAATTCAGAAAAAGTAAAGATATTTAATGTGTGGTTTATTGAATTATGTTTATCTTCATCATATACTGAGAGTTGAGACACGAGGCGAACGTAAACAACGAGGACACTCATGCCACGCATCGCTGCCGACACTACTGCCTGGCTCTATGAACTGGCGACACAGTTGAGCCGCCAACGACTCCAAAGCCAAGGGATCATGCAGGTCAGCCTGCGCCAGCTTCGCGATCTGACGGGCGCAGGCTATGGCTGCATTGCGCTGTTCGGCGGGAGCGGTGGCATTGGCGATGTCTACTCGCACGACGAAGAGAATCTGTTTACTCAGGAATTGTGGGAGCTGGGCTTGCTGCATAACCTGATCGAGGTGGTTGCCGAACGGGATAAGCCGACCTTCTGGAATCACATGACGTTCCAGGATGGATGGGATCGCCTCTCCCATCCGACTTTTCGTCAGCCCGGCTCCGCAGCCGCCGTCCCGCTGGTGGACGATGGCGTTCGCCTGGGGGTCATCATCCTGATGCATGGTCAGCCGGATTGCTTTGACGCGACGCTTGACGAAACCTTATGCGCAGCAGCCGCCCTCATCACGAGCGAACTGGCGAATGCGCGCCAGTTCGAACAGCTCGCCAACGCCTTTGAAGACCAGACCGGCACTGACCGCCTGCGCCGCGACCTGAGCGCGATGATCCTCCACGATCTGCGCGGTCCCCTCAACAATATTGTCGCCAGCGTGTCGCGCATGGAACGCATGAACCTGGGATCTCCCGGTCAGCAGATGCTCGACATCGCCGGGCACAGCGCGCGCCAGATGGGGCGCATGATCAAGAGCTTGCTGGATGTGGAACGTCTGGAAACCAAGGAGCGCATCCTGCACCTGGAATCGATCCACATGTACGATGTGCTGGCGGAAGCGGCAAAACTGGTGCGCGCGCTGGCACAGGATGCCAACCAGCGCCTGCTGGTGGATGTGCCGGAACATCTCCCGCTCATCCGTGCCGACCGTGACATGATCCTGCGCGTGGTCACCAACCTGCTGGAAAACGCCATCAAGCATACGCCAGAAAATGGGCGCGTGGTGACCGGCGTGCGCGTGCGTGAAGACGAGATCGTCGTCATCGTCGCCGACAGCGGACCCGGCATCCCACAGGCGATGCAGCAGACCATCTTCGACAAGTACGTGCGGCTGAAGCGTGATCTGCGCAGCGAGGGGTATGGCTTGGGCTTGGCGTTCTGCCGCCTGGCGGTCGATGCGCACGGCGGCAACATCTGGGTCGAAAGCGCGCCATCCGGCGGGTCGGTCTTCGCCTTCACGCTGCCGATTACGCAGGAGATGGCGGTGAAGGCGGCGGTTTAGCACCCAAACCCTTGCGGCAGTTGAATATGTTATACTGTCGCATATTCTGAGCGCATGAGGGGACGTACCCCCGCTATCGGAGGGACGAAGGATGCATCACGCCGCAGATCGCACACACAAGCGTCATTTCTTCCTGGGGATGATCATCGCCCTCATGGCGCTGCTGCCGCTCAACACTGTGTTCGCAGCAGTAACCGCGAACCCCGATACCTATGGCATTGCAGTCGATACTCCCCTCAACGTGTCCGCACCAGCAGGGGTACTCGCCAATGACACGTTTACGGCACCGTCTACCGGACCCCTGACGGCTGCACTCGTCACCCCGCCTGCTGCTGCAAGCATTTCCGCTTTCACGCTTAACCCAGATGGCAGTTTTAGCCTGACGCCTGCTACCGGCTTCTCAGGTGCCATCACGTTCGAATACAGCGCAACGGACACGGTGTCGTCCGAGACCGCAAATGGGACTGTGACGATCAATGTCAATAATGTCACCGCGACCAACGACACCTATACCGCCACCACCAACACGATCCTGAACATCCCGGTCGCCTCTGGTGTGCTCGTCAACGATACCCCGGCAGGCGGGCTTCTGACCGCATCGCCCACAAACCCCGTCATGACGCCAGCGACTGCGGGCATCATCACGCTGAATGCCAACGGCTCGTTCACCTATACGCCGCTGGTGGGCTTTACAGGCACGGCGACCTTCACCTACACCGCCAGGCTGGTGGGGAGCAATGCCGACGCCCCAACCGCGACCGCGACCGTCACCATCAACGTTTCTGCCGCGCCGACGGTGGTCGCCGTCAACGACAACTACACGGTGACCGCCAATGTCGTCTTCACCGTCGCCGCGCCCGGTGTGTTAATCAACGACTCGGTCAACCCGCCAGGGGCGCTGACCGCCGAACTGATCTCGCCGCCAACCAGCGGCTCGGTCGCGCTGAACGCCGATGGCTCATTCACCTATACGCCTGCGGTCGGGTTTGTGGGCAGCGCCTCCTTCCAGTATCGCGCGCGTCAGGGGGCGAACACGTCGAATGTCGCCACCGTCACGCTGACGATCACCTCGGCGTTCGTGACGCCGACGCTGCTGCCAGGGGTGACACCATCGCCTGGCGTGGGCACACCCGGCATCCAACCGACGCTCATCCCACTCTTCATCCCAGGTCCGACGCCCGCGCCGCAGCCCGTCCCCAATGCCGGGGCGACCGGGCAGATCCCCGTCAGCGATGTGACGGTGCTGGTCAACCGGGACAGCGTCAACGTCCGCCTCGTCCCGGCGATTGGCGCGGAGGTCATCGGCTTCGTCAATTCCGGTTATACCGCGCAGGTGCTCGCCAAAAGCCCGGATAACGAATGGGTCAAGATCCAGTTCAGCGGCGAAGAGGGCTGGATCGGGCTGGCAGTTCTGACGATTCTGAACGGCAACCTCGACCTGGTGCCCGTCGAAGACCCGCGCAGCATCCCATACGGCGGCTTCGGCAGTCCACGCGCGGGCTTGACAAGCCGCACGAGCGGGATCGCGGGCATTCTGCGCGACAGCGGCGTGCGCGTGCGTTCGGGTCCCAGCCGCGCCTATGTCGTGCTGGCAAATGCGCCACGCTTCACCGAGTTCTCGATCCTGGGGCGGACGTTCAACAACGCCTGGTTCCAGGTCAATTTTAACGGCGTCCTCGGTTGGGTGATCGCCCGCGAGGTGGAACTGCAAAACGCCAACTTCAATGACGCCCCGATCGACGGGATCGTCGCCGATGCGCTGCCGCTCTCAACCGACAGCACCGACAATTACGTGGGCACGCTGCGCCTGATGCTCGACCGTCTCGACCTGGCGCAGGTGTCGCTCGACGTGGTGCGCCAGCGCTGGACGGATGCCTCGCTCGGCGCGGAACTGGCGTGCGGCAACTACCCGGCGCGCCCGACCGACTTCGCCATCTCGAACCCGCTGGCGGCGACCTTCTACAACGAACTCGTGCCGCTCGTCACCGACTACAATTCGGCAATGGCGAACCTGCGCGTGCCGATTGACCAACTGCTGGATGCCTGTACGCAGTTCGGCGGGCGCATCGGTCAGCCGCAGATCCAGATCGCGCTCCAGGCAATCGCAGCGGCGGACGGCTTGTTCGCGGCAGTGCGCCAGCGCCTGCTCCAGCTCATCCCGCCCGACCGCGAGCTGGGTCCGGAAGACTGCCCGTTCACCTTCGCGCGGCAGACGACGATCCTGCCTCGCCTGCGGCAGTCGCAGCTTGCGGTCATCGAGCTGAACTCGCGCAACTTCATCGCAGGCTTCTGCGTGGATGCGGCAGCGGGACAGCAGCTTCGCATCGAAGTCCTCGCCTTCCGGGGCAACGCGCAGCCCGTCGTTTCTGTCAGCCCCTACGATAACCCGACGAACTTCGTCGGCGTCGGGCGCGCCAGCGCTGAACAGCAGCTCGTCACGGTGGGACCCATCCTGATCGAGCGGACTGGCGTCTATCTGGTCGTCCTGAGCGACCTGGGCAGCGACGACCGGGATGAGCCGCTGAATGCCCAGGTGGCGCTGCTGGTCACCAGCATCAGCGGGACGGGCAGCGGTTTCGTGGGCGCTGGCTTGGCGATTGACCCGGTGACCGGACAGCTCATCGCCAACCCGAACCCGTCGCTGGCGCTGCCGACGGCAGACCCCAACAGCTTCCTGATCCCGGGAAGTCCGCTGGGCGGGATTACGACGACGCCGATCCCGCGACCCGGATCATAGTCATCCTCGCCTCGTAAATCAGCCCCTCTTGCAGGCGCATCCCTCACCGGGTGCGCCTTTGCTTTCTCAACCCCAAACGGTCACTGCCGTGTTCACCGCTGCGGTGAGGCGTGCGGAAAGATACGAAAGCGAAGATCAATTATTGTGCGTTTTGTTCTAGCGCACTACACTTAACCGCGCTCTAATACAGTGTGTTACCTGCTTACGAGGAGTGAAAAATGTTCAGCCCAGCCAGCAAGCGCACCATCCTGCTTACCCTTGTCCTTCTGCTGCTCAGCGTCGCCGTCGTCGGCGCGCAGGACGCGACCGAATACGTCGATCCCTGCCTCGCCGACCCGGCTGTTGCCGCGACTGAAGAAGCCGCCGCGCCCGCCGATAACAGCGATGTTTCGTTCATCATCCTGCTGCCCAACCCGCGCGGCGACCGTTCGTTCATCGACTCGGCGGCTGCGGGTGCCGAACGCGCCATCGCCGAACTGGGCGTGACGGGCACGATTGTCGAGACGTCGGGCACCGAAGAACATGACGCCGCCATTCGCCGCGCCATCCAGGAAAGCCCCGACCTGATCATCAGCATCGCCTTCGACCCGACGCTGGTGCTCGAAATCGCCGAAGAATTCCCAGATCAGCTTTTCGCGGCGCAGGAATCGTTCGTCCCGGAAGATCATGGTTTGGAGAACCTCGCGCTCTTCACCATCTTCACGCACGAAAACAGCTACCTCGCGGGCATCGCGGCGGGCATGCTAAGTGAGACCAAGATCGTCGGCGCGGTGGGCGGCGGCGACTTCCCCGGCATTAACCTGTTCATCGTCGGCTTTGAAGAGGGCGTGCTCTCCGTCTGCCCCGACTGCCAGACGCTGCGTTCGTATGTCGGCGCATTTGACGACCCGGTGACGGGCAAGGAACAGGCGCTCAACCTGTATGCGCAGGGCGCGGACATCCTCTACCAGGTCGCAGGTCGCAGCGGTGAAGGCGTCCTCCAGGCGGCTGAAGAGACCGGCAACCTCGCCATCGGCGTCGATAGCAACCAGGATGACCTGTATCCCGGTTCGATCCTCGTCTCGGCGATGAAGCGCGTCGATAACGCCGTCTTCAGCTTTGTCGAGAGCATCGTCAACGATGCCTACGCCCCCGGTACGACCAATGTCGGCATGGCGGAAGGCTTCGCGGGCTTGAGCTGGGATGTCGGCGTCTGCTCACGCACGATTGACGCGACGGGCGACGAAGCGCTGGTCGCCATGCTTCCGGCAGTGCGTATGGCGATTGATGAAGCACGCGCGGCAATCCTGGCGGGCGACATCGTGGTCACCAACGCGCAGCTCGAAGGACAATAGGATTGTTTTGTGGCGCGCCCAAGGCGCGCCACAAAACAATAAAATATTATGACCAACGCCGTAGAAATGCAGCACATCCGCAAGTACTTCGCCTCGTCGCAGGTGCTGGCGTGCGATGACGTCAGCCTGAGCGTCGAAAAGGGCGAAGTCCATGCCATCGTCGGCGAAAACGGCGCGGGCAAAACCACCCTGATGAGCATCCTCTACGGGCTGGTCGCGCCGGACTCCGGGCAAATCCTGATTGACGGCGCGCCCGTCCGCATCACACACCCCAATGACGCCATCCGCCACGGCATCGGCATGGTGCATCAGCACTTCAAGCTTGTCCCATCGTTCACCATCGCCCAGAACATCATGCTCGGCATCGAGCCGAACAGCGCGGGCTTCATCGACGGCAAGAGCGAGGCGGAAAACGTGCGCAAGCTGGCGGACAGCTTCGGGCTGCCCGTTAACCCGGACCTGCGCATCCGCGAGATTTCGGTCGGGATGCAGCAGCGCGTCGAAATCCTCAAGATCCTCCAGCGCAAGGCACAGGTGCTGATCCTGGACGAGCCGACCGCCGTGCTGACACCGCAGGAAGTGCGCGAATTCCTGAATGTCGTGCGCAGGCTGGCGGAGGGCGGGCGCACCATCCTCTTCATCACGCACAAGCTGGCGGAAGTCAAAGCGATTGCCGACCGCGTGACGACCATGCGGCGCGGTCGCCACGTCGGCACGCACTACGCCAAAGACCAGACGATCCGCGACATGGCAAACCTGATGGTCGGGCGCGTCGTCACGCTGACGGTCGAGAAGACGCCCGCCAAGCCCGGCGCGACCGTGCTGGAAGCCCACAACCTGCTGGTGGCAGGCGCGGGCGGCGTGCCCGCCGTCTTCGGCGCGAGCGTGGACGTGCGTTCGGGCGAAATCCTCGGCATCGCGGGCGTCAGCGGCAACGGGCAGACTGAGCTGGTCGAGGCAATCGTCGGCATGCGCCCGGTCGATGGCGGGACGATCTCGCTGCTCGGCAAGGACGTGACGCACGCGCTGGTGCGCGAACGCCGCGAAGTGGGCTTGGCGCACATCCCCGAAGACCGCATGACGACTGGACTGAACCTGACGACCAACCTCGACGAGAATGTCGTCGTCACGGCTTATCAGAATGAACCTTATTCGCACAACGGTATTTTTGACTTCGCGCCTGTGCGCAAACTGGCGCAGGACATCGTCGACAGATTCGCCGTCAAGTCGGCGCGCGTCGGTGAGCCGATCAAGACGCTGTCCGGCGGCAATCTGCAAAAGATCGTGCTGGGGCGCGAACTGAAAGGCAGCCCGAAGTTGATCGTCGCCAACCAGCCGACGCGCGGCTTGGACGTGGGCAGCATCGAGTTCGTCCACAAGACGCTGATCGAAGAACGCGACAAAGGCGCTGGCGTCCTGCTGGTCTCGGTCGAACTGGACGAAATCCTCGCCCTGAGCGACCGCATCGCCGTCATGTTTGCGGGCAAGGTCATGGCGGTGCTGGATCGCGCGGAGGCGACCGAGGAGAAGCTCGGCTTGCTGATGGCGGGCAGCAGCCTGGAACACGCGGAGACCCCCGACGAGAAAGTATCCCCATGAACTTCTTACGACGCACCCTGGATGGGGTGAGCATCCCGCTGATCGCGGTGGTGCTCGGTTTGCTAGCGAGCAGCCTGTTCGTCCTGCTCGCCAATGTCTCGCCCATCGATACCTATCAGCAGCTTTTCTGCGAGGGCTTTGGTCCGCGCGGCTGCCAGACCTTCGGCGATTTGTTCGTCTTCCAGGCTCCCAACGAGGACGGCACGACGACGACCGTCTTCGCGCCCCTCTATGGGTCGGGCGGCAGCCGCCTCGCGCTGATCCTCGAACAGGCGACTCCCCTCATCCTGACCGCCCTTTCGGCGACGGTGGCATTCCAGGCGGGCATGTTCAGCATCGGCATGAACGGGCAGCTTATCATGGGGGCGATCACGGTCGCCTTCCTCGGCGTCTGGCTCCCGGCGCAGATCTACGGCGTGGCGGGCGTCGCCGATTACGACAGTGCGCCTGAACTGCTGCGCACGATCATGCATCTGATCGTCCCGCTGGTCTGCATGGCTGCGGCAATGGTCGTCGGCGCGGTCTATTCGTGGATACCCGGCTACCTCAAGGTCAAGCTGAATGTCAACGAACTCATCAGCACGATCATCTTCAACGCCATCGCCGTGCAGTTGGTCGGCTATCTCGTCAACTTCCCGCTGCGCAGCGACCAGAACAACATCGCCCGCACCGCGCGCATTGACGACACGGCATGGCTGATCCCGTTCAACCGCACCTTCTTCGCCGATGTCGAATGGTTCTCTGGCGCGCGCGTCGGCGTCGGGCTGTTCATCGCGCTGATCGCCGCCGCGCTGGTGTGGTTTTATCTCAAGCGGACGACGGCGGGCTATGAGCAGCGCATGACACGCGGTTCATCGCTGTTCGCGCGTTTCGGCGGCATCGCCACCGGCAAAGCCGCGCTGCGCGCCATGCTGATCAGCGGCGCGTTGAGCGGGCTGGCGGGCGCGATTGCCATCCTGGGTGTTGAGCGGCGCGTGGTCGATGGCTATAACCAGACGCAGACGGGATTTGATGGCGTGTTCGTCGCCATTCTGGCGCGCGAAGCAATCGTCGGCATCCTGATCATCGCGCCGATCTTCGCCGGGCTGAACCTGGGCGCGATTAACCTGCAATTCGGCGATCTGCCCCGCCAGCTTGGGGGCATCATCATTTCATTCATCATCCTTTTTAATGCGATGGAAGACTGGATTCGCGAACGTCTGCGTGCGCTCTTTAAGCCGCGCCCACGTCCTGAAGCGCCATCACCAGACGCGAAAGAAGCGGCGCCATCATGATCGGCTTTCTCGAAACCTACCAGCGCCCGCTGCGCATCGTCGGCATTGTCGCGGGAATCGCGGTGCTGCTGTTCATCCTGTTCGGGCTGCCGATCAACCTCTTGCAGAGCAGCATCCGCCTGGCAACGCCGTATGTGCTCGGCTCGCTGGCGGCGCTGGTTGCCAGCCGCGCCGGCGTACTCAACCTCGCCATCGATGGCAAGATGCTGGTCGGCGCGTTCGTCGCCGTCGCCGTGCTTTTTCAGACGGGTTACGACCCCATCGTCGGCGTCATCGCCGCGACGGCGGCAGGCGGCGTGATGGGCTTGATCTTCGCCATCCTCTACCTGCGCATCCGCATCAACCTGATCATCCTGGCGCTGGCGGTCAACCTGTTCATCAGCAACGCGACGGTCTACTTTATGCGCACGCTTTACGGCGCGTTCGGCACGCTGGCAGACCCCAGCATCCAGGGGCTGCCGACGATTGAACTGCCGATCATCAGCGGCATCCCGTACCTGGGTCAGATCCTGAGCGGGCATAATATCGTCGTCTATCTGAGCTGGATCATGGTCGTGGTCGTGTGGGTCATCCTGTTCCGCACGCAGTTTGGGCGACACTTGCGCGCCGTCGGCGAGAACAAGGCTGCGGCGGAGAGTGTCGGCATCAACATCACGCGCGTGCAGATCTTCGCGCTGACGGTCAGCGGGATGCTGGCGGGCATGGCGGGGTCGTTCCTCTCGATTGGCGTCCTCAGCCAGTTCGTCGAGAACATGACCAGTGGGCGCGGCTGGACGGCGATCACCGTCTCGCTGTTCGCCTTCGAGCAGCCCGTGCCCGCCTTCTTCACCTCGCTCTTCTTCGGCTTGTCCGAGGCGCTGTCGTTCTACCTGCAAGGACGCCCGGAACTGCAACTGCCGCCCGACTTGCTGCTGGCGCTGCCGCAGTTCGCGACGATCCTGGCACTGGTGCTGGTGGCGCTGCGCATCCGCGCCAGCGAGCTGCTCAAGCGGCGCGACTTTGCGGCGCAGTTCGGGCAGGAGTTAGACAAGTTACGACGCGGACAACTGGCAGGAGACTGATATGACCACCCCCTACAACGGCGACCCCTGGACGCTGGCGCGCACCCTCCACGACTTTCCGGCGGACGAAGTCATCTCGGCGCTGCAAAAAGAGGTGCGGCGCGGCAATACCGAAAATGCCGCCCTGCTCGCCTATGAGATGATCCTGACCAGCGTCGAACTCGAAGAGTACCTGTGGGGGCGCTTGCAGGTCATCTCGGTCGAGGATGTCGGCTTTGGCGCGGTGCAGGCTCCCATCCTGATCGAGACGCTCTACCAGATGCATCATCGCCTGCCCCGCCCGCGCGGCGACCGCTACCTGTTCGCCATCCACGCCGTGCGCTACCTGTGCGGCTGCCAGAAGGAGCGCGGCAGCGACGACCTGCTCAACTGGATGCGCCGAGAGGTCGAGGCGGGGACAGCGCGCCCGGTCATCCCGGATTACGCCATCGACATGCACACGAAGCGCGGGCAGGAGATGGGGCGCGATTATCGTCATTTCCTTCATGAAGCCTCGAAGGTCGCGCCCGAACTGCCCGACCGCGACACGACGTATCTGGATCGGTTGAAGGGGTTGTTGAAGGGGTAATGCGCCCTCACCCCCCGCCCCCTCTCCCACACGTCGCGCAGTGAATTCCGCATAGAGTGAGACTCCAGCGCGACGGGGGCGAGGGGGAGCCAGAGATGGCGGGCGAGTCGACTCTCAAGGTCCCTCGCCCCCATCGCGCAGGATCACTCGCGACTTTGGACTCGGTCTGCGCGATGCGTGGGAGAGGGGGCGGGGGGTGAGGGCGCGTGCCTGGTGATCAATCGAGCCTATACAACTCCCCATACTTCGTGCGCAGGTAATTCACCAGCGGCTGCACGTCCAGCCCGCCGCCCGTCACGCGCGCGATCAGCTCTGGCGCGGTGTACTTGCTGCCATGCACATACAGGTTGTCCGTCAGCCAACCGCGCAGCGTGTCGAACTTGCCCTGGGCGATCTCGGTAGGAATTTCGGGATGCGCTGCCAGCGCGCGCTCGTAGAACTGCGCGCTGAGGATGTTGCCGAGCGTGTACCCCTGGAACGCGCCGCCGATCAGCCCGCTATACCAATGCACATCCTGCAAGACGCCGTCCTTGTCGTTCGGCGGTGTCACCCCCATGTCGGCGGTGTAGCGCGCGTTCCATGCCTCCGGCAGATCCTTAATCGCCAGCCTACCTTCCAGCATATCCATCTCCAGATCGAAGCGCAGCATGACATGCAGATTGTAGGTCACTTCGTCGGCGTCGGTGCGGATGAGCGAGGGCATCACCATGTTGATGGCGCGGTAGAAGGCATCCAGCGACACAGTGCCCAACTGCGCCGGGAAGGCGGCTTGCAGCGCCGGATACCAGTGCTCCCAGAAGCCCCGGCTGCGCCCGACGATGTTCTCCCACAGGCGCGACTGGCTCTCATGCACGCCCGCCGAGGTGCCGCCGTAGAGCGGCGTGGCGTCGAGTTCCGGCGCGATGCCCTGCTCATACATGGCATGTCCTGACTCATGCAGCGTGCTGAACAGCCCATCCGTCAGGTCGTCTTCGCGGAAGCGCGTCGTGATGCGCACATCGCCATGCCCGAACGAAGTTGCGAAGGGGTGCGCGGTCTTGTCCTGCCGCCCGCGCGTGAAGTCATAGCCATAAGCGCGAATGATCGTCTCGCCAAAAGCGCGTTGTCCTGCTTCCGGATAGTGCTGCTTGACTGGTGATTCGTCTGCCGGGGGCTGGGCGGCAATCGCCCTGACAAGCGGGACGAGCTGCTCACGAAGCTGCGCGAAGACGGCGCGCACATCAGTTGCCTTCATGCCATAGTCGGCATCGTTGATCAGCGGGTCGATGATGCTTTCGTAGCCGGGGAAGAAATCGGCGTACTGGCGGCTGTAATCGAGCGTCTTTTCCAGCGCGTCGCGCACCATGCCAAAGTCATTGGCGGGGCGCGCCTGCTCCCACAGGGAATAAATCGCGGAGGTATGCTCGGTCAGCGCCTTGACGAACTCATTTGGCAGACGGGTCTGCCGCTCGTAATCGCGGCGCGTCTTGCGCAGCAGCGCGGCATCGTCGCTGTCGTAGGGCAGGCTTTCGCCGTATGCCTGCAAGTCGTCCAGCAGATGCCCGACCGCAGGATCGGTGAAACGCTCATGCAGCAGCCGCGCCAGCAGCCCCAACTGCCGCCCGCGTGAGGCAGCGCCGCCCGGCGGCATGTAGGTGGACATATCCCAGTAGAGGATACTCGATGCAGCGCCCAGATCGGCGATCTCTTGCAGGCGGTGTTTCAGTTCGTTCAGTTTGGAGTCCATGATGTCGTTTCCCCTAATCTGTCAGTATAGTCATTTATTCAGCCCTCACCCCCTGCCCCTCTCCCGACCGCCGCGCAGTCAGAAGCGCCATGCGATACCTTGTGAGCGCGGCTGGGAGAGGGGAGCCAGACGAGTCTTCTGGCTCCCCTCTCCCAGCGGTACTCCGCGTTCGGGAGAGGGGTGGGGGTGAGGGCTTACCCCAGCATCTCCCTCAGCATTTCCTCCATGCGCGCCATATCGACCGCTGTGACGATCTCGACGTTGGCGGGTTTACCCAGCTTCCCTATGTGATCGATCACCGTCTGACCGCGTGTGTGCGTGCCATGCATCTCGACGGCGACGTGGCGCGTCAGGCTGGCGCTGATGAGCGATGGTTCGAGCGCGACCGCCATCGCCAGCGCATCCGGCAGCAGATAGCCTTCGCCGTATACGCTCTTCTCAACCACGTCCACGAAGATGCGGTTGATGCGCTCGAAGAAGCGCGCGTTCGGCGTCGGCAGCGCCGCCAGCGTGCGATAAGCGGCGAGCGACAGCCGGAATTCCAGCGTCGTCTCCCACGAAACCATACGCGCGTGGGCGAAAGCCTCCAGCGTGATATGCGCGGCTTCCGGGTCGCAGTAGATGTTCCATTCGGCGGCGATGTGGTCGGTGTTGCCCTCGGCGCGGATCGTCCCGCCCATGAAGACGAGCGACTTGATCTTCGACGGGAACGACGGATCGAGCCGCGTCGCCAGCGCGATATTCGTCAGCGGTGCCAGCGCCACCAGCGTCAGCTCGCCGGGGTAGGCATCCGCCAGGCGGATGAGCGCCAGCGCTGCCTGTTCTGCTTCGACGTGGCGCGTGACGGGCGGGCGTTCGTGGTAATTGCCCAAGCCATCCTCGCCATGCACGGACTCCGCCGCCCACTTGGCAACCAGCGGCTGCGCCGCCCCGGCATAGACAGGCGCGTCGCTCCCCATCACATCCAGCACGGTGAAGACGTTGCGGATGACCTTGTCCAGCGAGCAGTTGCCGCAGACCGTCGTGACCGCCTCGACGTGCGCGCCCGGATAGCGCAGCGCCAGCATGAGGGCGACGGCGTCGTCAATGCCCGCGTCGGTGTCGATGATGAGGCGCATTTTGGAGTCCTATCCAGATGAAGGGTAAGAAATAAAGATGATGAGATCCGTTCGCACCGCGCACTTCCTCATATCCTGCTCGCCGTCATGGCGAAGATCTCCGCCGCTTCGCCCAGGCTGGCGATGTCCAGGTATTCGTCGGCGGCGTGGGCGTTCGCCCCCGTCGGACCGAAACCGCAGACGGTCGGGATGCCGTGCCCGATCAGCAGGTAGCCCTCGTTGGCGGGACCGGCGACCGTCATCACCGGCGTGACGCCGCGCACCGCGCGCGTGACATCCGCCAGCACGCCGAAGAGCGGCGCGCTGGGGTCGGAACAGACGGCAGGGATTTCGTTGAAGCGCTCGTAACGGAACGACAGCCCTGGCAGGCGCGCCACGATCTCCGCAATGCAGCGGTCGAACAGCGCTTCGATGGAGGCTGCGTCCTCGCCCGGCGTGGTGCGCACATCGACCAGCGCCATGCAGGACGCGGGGACGATGTTGACGCTGACACCGCCCTCGATGATCGTTCCGGGCGTCAGAACCGTGCGGAAGCGCTCGAAAAAGGGCGCGGGCGAAAGCGGGAACGGCGCTTCTTCCAGCGCCACCAGCAGCCGCGCCATACCCGTGACGGCGTTCGCGCCTGCCGTCCGCTCCTGCCACTCGTGCGCGCCCGTATGGATTGCCGTGCCCGTGCAGCGCAGGCGGTAGCGCAACAGCCCGCGATGACCGAGGATCATGTCGCTGCCCGAATAGGCGTAAATCGCGCCTTTCGCGCGGATCAGCCCACGAGCCGCCAGATAGCGTATGCCGAGCGTGCCCGTCGCGCCTGTCTCTTCATCCGGCACGCCGATAAACTGCGCGCGCATCCCTGGCGGCAGGGCATCCCGGTGTGCCGTCAGCGCCGCCAGGGCGTAGATCGCCGCCGCCATGCCGCCTTTGGTATCGATGGCACCGCGCCCGTACAGCCGCCCGTCCGCGATCTCGCCCGCAAAGGGCGGATGTGACCAGGTCGCCGCGTCGCCCGCCGGGACGGTATCGAGATGTCCCAGGATCAGCAGCCCCGTTTCGCCTCCGGGGTGCGTGCTGACGATGATGTTCGGGCGCTCGGACTGCTCGCCCAGCATCTGAACGTGCAGACCGAGCCTTTCGGCTTCACCAGCGATGACGCGCGCCAGATGGACCTCGTCATCGCTGCCATTGACGGATGGCGTCTGGATCATGCGCTGGCAGAAGGCGAGCATGTCGGGCTGGTGCGTCCGTAACCATGTGCGGAGTTCAGCGTTCACATCGTGTATCACCTCATCACCTGATCGTAGCTCACGATCAAATCCTTCAGCCCGCGTATCACATAGCTGTCGCGGAAGTGCGGCTCGTAATCCAGGCGCATCGTCGGCAGGCGGCGCATGAGTGTCGCCAGCGCGGTTTGCAATTCCAGCCGGGCGAGCGGTGCCCCCAGGCAGAAGTGGATGCCCAGGCTGAACGAGATATGCGGATTCTCGGTGCGCGTGATGTCAAGCTGATCGGCGTTGGGGAAGGTCTGCTCGTCGCGGTTGGCGGAACCAAACAGCAGTGCGACCTGCTGCCCCTGCCGGAACGCCGCGCCGCGCCAGTCCATATCCTCCAGCACCCAGCGGCGGAACAACTGGAGCGGCGTGTCGTAGCGCATCATCTCCTCGACCGCGCCCGCCGCGTGCGCCGCCGGGTTGGAGCGCAGCAGCGCCAGTTGGTCGGGATGACGGAAGAGCGCCCACATGCCGTTGCCCATCACGTTGACGGTCGCCTCATGCCCGGCATTGAGCAGCAGGACGCAGGTCGAAACGAGTTCATCTTCGGTCAGCATCTCGCCCGCTTCTTCGACGGTCGCCAGGGCGGTGATCAAATCGTTCTGCGGGTCGCGCAGGCGCTGCGCTGCCAGATGCCGCAGATAGTCCGAAAATTCGCCCGCTGCCTGAATCGCGCGGTCTGCCTGTGCGGGGGTGTGATTCAGTTCGTACATGGCGACGATGTCCGCCGACCAGGGGCGCAGCTTGTGGCGGTCGGCTTCCGGCACGCCCAGCAGTTCGGCGATGACGGCGACCGGCAGCGGCACGGCGAAATCTTCCAGCAGGTCGATGGAGTCGCGCGCGGCGGCGGCATCAAGGAGCGCGTCAGCGGTCGCCTGGATTTGCGCGCGCAGGCTTTCGATGCGGCGCGGTGTGAACGCCTTATGCACCAGCCCGCGCAGTCGCGTGTGATCCGGCGGCTCCTTGTCGAACATCGAGTTTTCGCTCAGTCGGTCGAACGGCGCATAGCGCGGGTCTTTGGGCGGCAGCCCCAGTTCAGCGCGCGTCCTGATGTGTTGAATCGAACGCCCCAGGCGGCGGTCGCGCAGCAGCGCGCTCACGTCCTCGTGGCGGCTGACGACCCACATGCCCAGCGCATCGTCGTAGAAGATTGGCGTATGGGCGCGCAGCTCGGCATAGATCGGATAGGGATCGCGTTTGAATTCAGGCGAGGTTGGGTCAAACGGCATAGTATCGCTTTCGGTGACGAGCGCACGATTGTAGCGCGTTTCCGTCGAATCCTTTATCTGAGTCCCGCGTGAGAAGTTTGCCCACAGGCTGAGGGCTGTATGAAAAATGCGCCACGCCGTGTCGAAACAGGCATACAATCCAGTCTATCGTCTCTTCAAAATGCGCCAGCATGAGAGACGTTCGGTGCTGCGTCAGTCGATGGGCTGGCACAGAAGTTGGGTGCTGCGGCATTCAGCGAGAAGAGGGGAGAATTCTTATGCGTGTTACGGTCATCACATCCTGGTTCACCGATGTCGTCGGCGGCAGCGGTACCGGCGTCTTCTTTAACAGCTTTGTATCGGGTCTGGGCGACCGGGGTTTCGATGTCGAACTCGTCGCGCCGGTGCTGCGCTCGAAAGACTACGTCAACATCACGCTGGAGCGCTTTCTCTTCAACTCGCAGTTGGGTTCTGATCCGCGCATCCAGAAGGCGGACATGCTGATCGGGTTCGACTACGACGGTTATGGCATTAACCCGCGCAATCGCCCGCCGCTGATCGCATCGGCGCACGCCGTTTACGGCGATGTCCTGCGATGGGAGCACGGACCGGTTCGGACGATGGTCGAAGCGCAGGCATTTTTCGACCGCGTGGCAATGGAACAGGCGGACCGCGTGACGTGCGGCAGCGACTATGCACGCCAGCGAATCATCGACCTTTATCAGATCGATCCGGACAAGATCACCACCATCCCGCACGGGACAACCCCCTCGAACTGGATGCGCATCGCAAACAGGATGAAACGGCAGGAAAATGATCATCCGGTCATCCTGGCGGTGGGCAAGATGTACCCACGTAAGCGCCTGGACATCGTCCTGCGCGCCATGCCCGCGCTGATCGGCTTACACCCAACGGTCGAACTGCGGGTCGCGGGCGATGGGCTTGAGTGGGAAAAGATGCAGGCATTGAGCCGGGAACTCGGCATCGAGCGCAACGTGACCTGGCTGGGGCATGTCCAGGACGACACTACCTTCGCTCGCGAATGGGTGCAGGCGGATGTCTTCTGTCATCCCAGCTTGCAGGAGACGTTCGGCTTTGTCTATCTCGAAGCAATGTCGCTTGGCAAGCCTATCGTGGCGTCGTACGCAGGCGCAGCGCCGGAAGTGGTGGGCGATGCGGGGCTGCTGGTCGATCAGGAAGACAGCATTGGGTTTGCCAACGCGCTCGACCGCCTGCTGGTGGATGCCGACCTGCGCCTGAAGATGGGAGCGCGCGGGCGTAAACGTGCGCTGAACTTCACCCAGCGGCGCATGATCGACGGCTATATCGAGATGATGGATGATCTTCTGGCGGCACGTCAGGGGTATCGTAACGGCAATGAGCACAACGCGCTGATGCACGCCGTGAAGTGGCAGTAAATGTGAAGTAGCAGTAAAAAAGGAGCGACCCACCGGGGTCGCTCCTTTTATTTTATGTGCTTTCCTGCGATTCTTCCTCAGAAGCAGGCGGCGCATCCATCGCGCTTTCGTCGCTGGCATGGTTGCCGTTTTCCTGGCTGCTGACGCTCGCTTCGGCGACTGGTGCTTCGACGATTGGCGCTTCAGCGTTAGGTGCTTCGGCTGCCTGCCCACCCCAGCGCTGCGTAAAGCCCACACGGCGCTTGTCCGGCTCCAGATGGCTGATGCGCAGGTTCAGGCGATCACCCTTCTTGACATACGAATGCGGTTCTTTCAGCGAACCATCGCCCATCTCGCTCAGGTGCAGCAGCCCTTCCAACCCGTCGTCCAGCGCGACGAACGCGCCGAAATCGACCACGTTGGTAACACTGCCATCGACCACCTGACCCTCATGATAACGCTCGGCTGCCGTCTGCCAGGGATCGGGCAGGAGGCGCTTGCGGCTGAGGGCGATGCGGTTCGTCGCGCGATCCAGGCTGAGGACGTAGACCTGGATTTCCTCGCCCACGCGCAGGACATCACGCGGATGATCGACGCGGTGCCAAGCCAGCTCGCTGACATGGATCAAGCCGTCCGCGCCGCCGAGATTGACGAATGCGCCGAAATCGCGCAAGCCCGTGACGGTACCCTTGACGATGTCGCCCTCTTTGAGTTCGGCGAGCAGGCGCTGCTTCTGCTGGGCGCGCCATTCGCGCTGTGCCTCGCGTTCGCTGAAGATCAGACGGCGGCGCGACTGATCGACCTCGATTACCTTGACGTGCAGCTCTGAATCGTTGAGATCATCCCACGAGTCGCGCGACCCGGTCGAAGTCATCGACACGAGATGCGAACTGGGGACGAACCCCTCCAGACGATTCCACTGGACGAGCAGACCACCACGGTTATTGCCCTTAACGCGCACTGGGACGACGTCCTCGCTCTTGATCAACTCACGGGCTTTTTCCCAGTCGTACTGCTGCATACCCATGTTGATCGAGACGATCAGGTTTTCATCCTGGTCGCGGGGATTCATCACATAGACCGGCACTTCCGCGCCGACCTGCAAGTTCTTGCGGAAATCAGTCGGTAGCCGTTCGAGGTCAGCAATCGGAACGATGCCATCACGCTTCACGCCCATATCAACGATGATTTCGCGCGGGTCGATCTGGAGGATGATCGCCGTGCGGATTTCACCGCGCTGGGGTGGCTGATAATTAAAGGACGATTCGAGCAGCTCACGGAATTCCTGCCCGTAATCCATCTCCTGTCCGTTCGTTGTCTCCTGAGTACTCATTACTAGACCTACCTTACGAGAGTATGTGCTAACCCAATACGACGGCAACCTCTATTCTAAAACGATTACTATGTGCATTGCGGGAAACACGCCTAAGCTAGTGATGAAAATCCCCATGTCAGTATGCTATTTGGCATGGGGGCAGCAGCGGGCGTTGTTCATTTTATTCTGAAAATTGTAACAGATAATTTGTGCGATGGCGATAAGAAATATCCCGTCATATGCGAAGCGGGGCGAGATCCCCTGATTATTGGGGTTCAGAAGCCCCCGCCCGCGGTGCCGAGCCGGACTGACAGCCGATGTCACTATTCGCCCGGCGCTTCCGCCTGAGAAGGATCGATGCTGTGGAGCGCACTGGGCTTATCCGCCAGGAAGCCATCCGGGGGATTCAGGATCACACCCATCGCCCACCCCTTGGCCACCTCTACACGGTACTTTGCGACCTTGTTGATGTCACGGATCTCCCCGGCAAGCACGGCAGGCTGCATGAACGCGACCGCCTTTGCCAGGCTGCTGAAGGCGAGCAGCGCCGACTGCCCGTCTGACGAGACGATGACGGCATTCCACGCGACCGATTCGCCCGCGCGCAGCGCCCAGGCGGGCTTGTTGGGCGACTGGCGGACGAGCAGATAGAGAAACCGCCCTGGGTAACGCTCCAGGTCTGTCAGCGCATCATCGCGCGCCGAGGCGACGCGGATGCGCTCCAGCGTATCGGCGGTCGTATGCGGCTTTTCGCCGCGTATCAGCACGCCGGATGAGGAGTCCGCGAGGGCAGGTTCGACCAGGATGCGGACATAGCCCTCGGCTTCCAGCAATGCCACCCAGGACTCAGCGGACTGTTCTTGTAGCAGCAGGGCGATCAGCCTGCCGCCAGCGCGCAGGGCGCGCCACCCGGACGCCAGAAGTTCGGGCGTGAGCGGCTGGTCGAAGACGGCGATGGCATCACTGCTTTCGGGCGGGGCGAGCAGCGCGCGGTCGTTTGCAGCAAGGGGCAGGATTTCGAGATCGGGTCGTAGTTTCAGCAGCGTATCGCCGGATGCGCCGCCCACGTCCAGCAGGCGCAGCGCAGCGCCGCTGGGCGGCAGATGTTTCGCCATTGCACCGATCCACGCCTCGCGCGTGGGCGCGGTCATTGCTTTCCGCCGACTGCTTTCTGCGCCTCGCCGATGAGCTGCGTCAGTTCCTGCCATTCTTCGCGGAAGAAGTGGAGCGTGACCGAGCCAAGTTCCAGATGAATGACCTCTTCGCCATCCGGCTCATCGGAGACCCAGGCAAGGTAATTTTCGGTTTCTGCCAGCGATTCGACATCGACATCGTTGGGGTTCTTCGGATTCGCCATGTGGACTGTCCTTTCGGCGTAACTCGTAGGGGCGCAATCGCATTGCACCCCTACAGATCCAGGCTGATGATAACCGTTCTGCTGCCTATCCCGCAACCGTCTTGCCCGCCAGGCGCGCCTGTACCCAGCGCTGGATCGCCAGTGCGGTGCGTCGCAGCCAGGCAAGAATCTGGCGGGCACCTGCCATTGGCGACGGCGACGAGGGGGTACGCTGGGTGACGACGGGCGGGAACGGCGGCACATCCGTCAGCTTGCCGTAGATGTACTGCCCGAACATGCGCAGTGTGGCGATGGTGGGTGCCGCGAGGATGATGCCGAGCGCGCCTGCCAGCGTCGCGCCGGAGATGACGCCGATGATGACGACGACAGGATGCAAATTCAGGCGGCTGCCCATGACACGCGGCGAGACGATGATCGCCTGGATGTTCTGGATGGCGACCCAGGTGATGATGACGGCTACCGCAAACGGTACCCCTTCCAGCGATGGCAGCGTGGCGGATGACGATCCAAGCGCCAGCAGGATCGCCGGGATGATGGCGATCAGGGGTCCAAGGGTCGGGATGAACTCCAGGACGCCGGAGATGAGCGCCAGCGTGGGCGCGTTCGGTACGCCGAGCAGGGTTGCAGCGGTGAAGACCATCATGCCGACGAAGCTGGAGAGGAAAAGCTGCCCACGCAGATAGGCATTCCAGACCCGTCCCAACTCGTAGATCAGGCGACTGGCATCGCTGCGATAGCTGTAGGGGAAGAAATCGACGATGACACTGACGAATTTACTGCCATCCTTGAGCCAGTAGAAGAGCAGCGTGAGCAGGAAGATAGCGTTGATGGTGAAGCTGAGTGCGCCGCCAACGACATCCACTGCCGGACCTGTCAGTGAACTGATCGAGCTGCGCGCCAGTTCGACCATGTTCAGATCGCGGAACTGTTGCGCGATGCTGAAGTCTTCGCCATCGTTTAACAGGCGGAGCTGTTCCAGTGGGATGAGCGGCTCACCATCCAGCATGAGCGGCTGATTATTGATGATGATCGGCTGATTCAGCCAGGATTCTGCGCTCGTCTGAAGCTGCGCCAGCAGACGGGGCAGACGATTGCCGAATTCTTCGAGCTGGGCGAAGACAACAGGCAGGATGACCAGGATGATGATGATGAAGAGCGAGATGACGCCAATCAGCGTCAGCAGGATCGCCCAGTTGCGAGGGGCAGGCAGGACGCGCGTGACGCGCCTTTCGAGAAAGCTCGTCAGAGGATTGAAGAGATACGCCAACACCATCGAGATGATGATGAGGGGCAGCGCTTCGTTCAGGCGCCAGATCGCGAGTAAGACCAGGACGACGACAGCGATCAGCACACCGCGTTTGGTACGCATCGACCAACCGGGCGAGGTGATAGGCGGCGGAAAGGGATTCGGCACAGGCAGGTTCTTTCATCTCAGTGCTTTATGATCATACACCGCAAAGCGTTCCCAGTTTCGCGTCAGAACAAGAATTGGTCGCCCAATTTTTAAGGAAGGGAGTCCTGTACGAAAAACCCTTCGGCTATGCTAGTATATGCACCGACCTGTTAAAAAACCTCTTAAAGAAGGGGCACGTTATGAGCACCACCCTCCGCATACTGGCGCAGCTTGATCCGTACTGGGATCGGATCGCGCGTCGCCCTCTGGCAGACGCGGCGTTGCAGCGGCTGGGGCAGGCGGTTGGAATGCCATTGCCCAGATGTCTGAAGGATCTTCTGGGGACTGTGGGATTGTTCCAGGATTTGACGAATGTCGCCAGCAACGGTGTCCTTTTATTTGAGTCTATCGCGGAATACACGGCGGCGCGACGCGACTTGCTGGATGGCGTTTATGGCGAAATCGACATGAAGCTGCTGCCCTTTGGGCACAACGGCAGCGGCGACCTCTTCGCCTTGAAGGCGAAGGCGGATGGGGATGCTGATATTCACTTCATTCATCAGGACGCAAGCGAGGTAGAAGTGACCGGGACCACCTTCAACCAGTGGTTGGAAAACGTGGTCGCCGACGCGCTTACCCAGGTCGATTCGCGGACGGTCAACCGCGATAAGGTCTGGTCGGTACAGTTCGCATTTCGCGGTGCAGACCTCGATTCAATCCTGGCGACCATGGAGCTGGTGGGACAGGTCAGCTTCCAGAGCGCGGAGTGGGAGAACGTCGAGTCGCTGCCTGCGGGCGTCCGCAAGGCGACGGCGCGCCTGGCGCTTTCCGGGCTGCCGATGCATGTCAAGCGCCTGGAGTACCCGCACTGGATTTCGCCCTGGTACTTCTTCGATGTGCAGGAACCGCTGGACACGCGGGGCACCTCTTCCACGATTCAACAGCTTGACGATCTGTTCTATGAGCGGATCTCAGGCTACGGCATGATCAACTACGGTGCCCTTCGTCGCAGCTAGGCGGTGAACACATCGGGTGGGGAGTGGTGAACTTCCAAGGATATGTCGTCTTCCTGAAGCTCGCACCAAGCGAATACCGCTATATGATGGACAGTATCTGCCGAGTGCTTGGGAGGTAGGGTATGGGATTGTTCTCACTGGTCTACGTAAGCCTTGCGACGAACGATATGAGCGATGAAGCACTACAGGATATTCTGCGGGTGGCGCGCGAAAAGAACGCTTCGCTGGATGTCAGCGGCATGCTCCTCTATCGCGATGGCTATTTCATCCAGGCACTGGAAGGCGACGAATCGGTCGTCGATACCCTGTTCAACAAGATCAAACAGGATGTGCGACACAGCAGCGTGCTGGTGGTCGCCAGGTCGCCCGTTCAGGAGCGTTCGTTCGAACAGTGGTCAATGGGCTTCAACAAGGTCGATACGCAGGAAATCAGCGGTTTCAGCGACTTCCTCGACAAACCTTTTGAGCATTCGTACTTTGAAGCACATCCTTCGCGCGCGGTGGCACTGCTGGAACAATTCCGCGACCGGACGTACTTCTAAGAGCGCTTTGTGGATATTCTTGCCGCCGTCACCAGCACGTTCACGCTGGCGTTCTTCTACTTCATCGGCGCGATCCCGGCGGGAATCGCGCTGGGGCTGCTGCCCGCTGTCGCCGCGCTGACCGCCTGGGCAAGCTACGTCTGCGGGGTGCTGATCGTGGCGTTCGGCGGCGTTCCCCTGCGTGCCTGGTTGATGCGGCGTTTCAATCTGTCGCTGGAACCAAACCCACAGCAGTTGTTCTGGCGGGTCTGGGGGCGATATGGGGTGGCAGGTCTGGCGCTGCTGGCTCCGATCACGATAGGCTCACAGATGGGCGCGCTGCTCGCGCTGGCGCTGGGAACGCCTCCGCTGCGGCTGATCCTGTGGATGGCAGCGGGCGCGGCACTCTGGAGCGTGGCGATCATGCTGGTAATCAGCCTGGGGATCGGAGCGCTGCAAGGGTGACAACACGCCCGGTGAGTGAGTTGTATCGTCGAGTGGGGGTCGTAGGCATTCGCAAGCCCGGTTATCCGCGCTCGGAAAGCATCATTGAGGGCTTGCAGAATCTCGGCTATACCATCCGCGATCTGCCGTTATCGCGCCAAACGCCGACGTGGCGGCGCTTACTCGCGCTGCTGCGCCACTTTCCCGCCTTCCGCCAGGTCGATTGGCTCTTCATTCCTCACTCAAATCAGCTCATCGCGCCGCTCGTCTGGCTGCTGGCGACACTGATGCGCAAGAAAGTCGTGCTGGACTACATGCTCGGCTTGACCGACTCGTACGAAGATCGCGGCTATCCGCCGGGCTTGAAGCGTCAGATCGCGCGCCTGATAGATCGCTTCAATATTGCACGAATGGACAGCCTGACTGATACTCAAGCGCATCGCCAGGCGTTCAGACGTCTGTTGGGCATCGAGCCGGAGCGAATGCGGGTGCTGCCCATCGCCGCGCGTGAAGGCGTCGCAGCGCTGCCATCCCCTGACGCGGGTGTGCTCGTCGTTAAGTGGGTGGGAACGTATATCCCATTCCAGGGGGTGGATGTCATCCTGCGGGCGGCGGATCGACTGCGCGACCGCGACGATCTCGTCTTTGAGATGATCGGCGATGGCGACTCTTTCCCGCAAGCGCAGTCGCTGATGAACGAGTTGGGGCTGCCGAATGTGCACCTGCTGCGCGGTTCGTTCCCGTTCAGCCAGCTTGAGACAATGGTTGCCAGGAGTGCTGTCCTGCTGGGTGTGTTCGGGGACGCAGAAAAGACGCGCTATGTCATCCCCAACAAGGTACTGGATGCGCTGACGTGGGGTCGCCCAGTGATCACAGCGGAGTCGCCAGCGCTGCATGAGTTTCTGACTCCGGGCGAACACCTCATCACCGTGCCGCCTGGCGATCCAGATGCGCTGGCGGCAGCAATCGTGAGGCTTGCCGAGCAGCCTGCGCTGCGGGCGAAACTGGCGGAACAGGGACGACAGTTTGTACTGGAACATCTGGCTGGGGAAGCGCAGCTTCAACGCTTGCAGACGATTGTCGAGGACGTTCTGTGTCAAAATCAGGCGCAAATCTGCGACGGATAGTGCGGCAGGCATATTATCAGACTGCCGAGCCGCTGCACTGGATGCTTTCCACGCGCGAATTTGATGCGCAGCTTGCGAAGGCGTCATCCACGCAGGCATTGACGGATGTCCTCTGGTCATACAAAGGGCAGGGCTTTTTTCATGGCTTCTACCCCAACCAGCACCGTTGGGAGATCGCGCAGCTTACGGAACGTGTGGCAGCCCTTGCGCCGCGCGTGATCGTCGAGCTGGGCACGCGCGATGGCGCGACCCTCTTCCTGTGGACACAGTGTTCGCCACAAACCCGCCATGTCGTCAGCGTCGATCTGCCGGGCGGCATTCATGGCGGCGGCTACCCTGAGCAGCGCGGGCGTCTGTATCGCCATCTCATGACGAACCGTTCAGACTGCCAGCTTACGCTGCTGAGGCGTGACAGCCAGCAGGCGAGCACGCGCGACGAGGTCTCGGCGCTGCTCGACGGGCAGGCGGTCGATTTTCTGTTCATCGATGCCGACCATCGTTACGAAGGCGTCCGCAAGGATTATCAACTCTACGCGCCGCTGGTGCGCCCTGGCGGACTCATCGCGTTCCACGACATCCGCCCGAACACGCGCGACACGACCATTCAGGTGGATCGCCTTTGGGACGAAATCCGGGCGAGCGGCGCGCGCGTCGAAGAGATCGTGCATGAGCCATACACCGGGCGCTATGGGATTGGGCTGCTGTGGGTCTGATACACTCCGAACGTTTTCAGGCGCTGCGCCGCCGCCTCATGGGCAGCAGGTTTGTGCGCGATGCGTTCGCCCTTCAGGTTGGCAAGCTGGTGGCGACCGGGATGGCAGCGCTTTCGTATATCATCACGCTGCGCCTGCTGGGACCCAGCGAGTACGGGGTATACGGACTGGCGAATGGCTTTCTGATGCTGCTCTATACCGTTGACTTCACGGGTATGGGCAGCACCATCTCGACGCTGCTGGGCATCGCCATTGGCAAGCGCGACGTGCCCGCCGTGCTGGATACGATGGCGGCATTCATGCGGATCAGTTGGATGGTTCACGGCATCATCCTGCTGTTCCTCTGGCTGCTGGGCGGCGCGGTCGCCGGCGCGCTCTATCCCTCCGGCGCGCGAGTCGGGCTGCTGGCGGCGGTGCTGGCGCTGGCGCTGCCCGTCGACAGCCTCTATGTGCTCATCACGACCGCCCTGCTGGCGCGGCGGCAGATGCGCGCCTTTGCGACCTTACAGATACTGAACCAGCTTACGCTGACCGTGTGCGTCATTACCGCTCTCCTCATCCACCCGTTCGCAGAGAGCATGATTGCCGCGCGGCTGGTCTTTTCGGTCATCACGATGCTGATGGCGTGGAGCATCTACGCCCGCCGACGCCTGGACACCGACCTCGAGTTCCCGCCGCTGATGCGCGTTTTCGGCGCAATGCGGCGGGTCAGGCTGCGCCCGTATCTGGGAGTCGGCTTCGCCAACGCCGTCGATAAGAGCCTGGGCAATCTCATGCTCTATCTTCCACAACAGTTGGTGGGCGTCCTGGCGGGCGAACGTGCGGCGGGCTATCTGATCAGCGCGACCAACGGCGTCAACAACCTGAGTCTGCTGACAGGCGCGCTTTTTGACACCATGCGGGCAGTCGTTCCACAGCGGGTCGGCGCGCGCGACTACCAGGGTTTGTGGCGGGTGATGGGGCGCGTGCTGGTGGCGCTGGCGATTGGCTCAGCGGGTGTTTACGGCGGGTTGGCACTCTTTGCGCCGCTCTTCGTCCCGCCTTTGTTGGGAGAGACGTGGCGCAACATTATCCCGGTCTTGAGCGTGGCCGCGATCTTCGGCGCGATTTCGACAGTCGGCGGCGTATTCGGTCCGTTGTACCGGGCGCTTAACCGGATTTGGGGCGCTGTCGTAAACAAACTGATCGCGTTTAGCATTGTACTGCCGGTCGGCTTTGTCGTCCTGGGACGCATTTCAGATTCTGTATCTGCTTCAGACACGGCTGATATGATGCGCAGCGCGGCGCTGACAGGCGCATGGATGATCGTCGTTGTCTATGGCGTCTCGGTTGGATTGACAGCGTGGATGAGCCTGCGCGCGCTGTATCAGGCAAGGTCGGACGTGTGAGGATCTCTCAACGCAGACACACGCGCGTCTTCGTACACCGCAATGACCCGCGCGGCGACCGCATCCCAGGTCTGTGCTGCGGCATATGCACGCCCTGCCCTGCCGAGACGTGCCGCCAGCGCCGGGTCGGTCAGCACGCGCAGCAGCGTGTCCACAAGCGCCTGAGGATCGTCCTGCGCGACGAGCAGCCCGGTTTCGCCGTCGCGCACCGCGTCTTCAGTCCCGCTTCCGCGTGTGCTGATGACCGGCAGCCCCGCCGCGCTCGCTTCCAGCAGCGCCAGCCCGAAGCCCTCGAACCCACCCGCGACTTCCTGCGCAGGCAGAACGAACGCCGACGCCCGGCTGTAAAGCAGCAGCAGATCGTCATCGTCCAAGCGCCCATGCAGGATCACCGCCTCGCTCAAGCCAAGCTCGCCAATGCAAGCCTGCACACTCGCCACATACGCCGGGTCGAGCGTGAGCGCCCCGACCACCCACAGGCGTGCCTGTGGAAGCTGTGCGCGCGTTCGCGCGAACGCGCGTATGAGTTCCAGCACGCCTTTGCGCGGTTTGACGCCGCCGACGAACAGGAGCGTCGGTTCTGGCGCGGGCTGGCGGGGCAGCGCCAGATAGCGGGCGGCGTCAATGCCGTTGGGGATGACGGTCGGCGTCGTGCCCGGCAGCAGCGCCTGCACGATCCCCGCCGTGTGACTGCTGACGGCGATGATATGGGCGCGGCGAAACGCCTGGCGGTAGATCATGCCATTCGGGAAGCGGCGTTCCGGCAGGCGCGCGTAGGTGCCGTGCGCCGTCATGATCAGCGGACGGCTGCCGCACAGCCACGCGCCAAGCGGCGCGTAGGGTTCGACCAGCGCGTGAATATGGGTACACGTACGCAGATGCGCGCGGGTTTGTGGCAGCGCCATGAGCTGATGCAGGATGAAGGCGCGCCTCAGCGGGCTGACGGAGGGCAGCAGTCGCGGCGCGTTGGGGGCAGCATCTGCGGGGCTGTCCTGCGCGGCGACGACGGACAGCCGCACATCAGCACGCCTCAGCGCGGCGATCAGTCCGAGACTGTAGGCACCCCAGCCGTGATGTGGGTTGAGATCGGGGGCGAGAAGACCGATGTGCATGGGGCAGGCTTCGTAGGGGCGCAATATATTGCGCCCCTACACATCACGTCGTTAGCGCTGTGTCGCCATCGGCATCAGGACGTAGATGAAGTTATCGCTGTCCTCCGGGCGCAGCACGCCGGGATGCGCCGAACCATTGCTTTGCAGGACGACGCGCTCGTGAGGCATGACGCCGAGCGCATCGATCAGGTAGCGGATGTTGAACGACGCTTCGAGCGGCTCGCCTTCGACCGAGGCATCGACCATGCCCTCGTTTTCGCCGCGTTCGGCGCTGCGTCCGACGACGACGACTTCGCCCGGTTCGTTGGCGCGAGCGGGCGGCTTAATGTAGACGCGGGCGCTGTTGGCGCTGTCGCGGGCGAAGATTTCCGCGCGTTTGCAGGCGCGCAGCAGGTCGTCAGTGTAGACGACGGTGCTGGTGCTGTACGAGCGCGGGATGATGCTGTTGAAATCCGGGAAGCGCCCTTCGAGGATTTGCGACGAGACGACGGTATTCTTGATGTAGAACATGACGAGATCGCGCTTGCCCGGCAGGGTGATGCCGACCGGTTCGTCGTCATCGCCGATGATGCGCGCGACTTCCAGCAGCGAGCGCGCGGGGATGACGATGTCGCGTGCCTGCGGGAAGTTCTGCTCGATCTTGGCGCTGCGCACCGCCAGGCGGTAGCCGTCCGCCGCCGCCATGGTGAGCGTGTTGTCCTCCAGGCGCGTCAGCAGCCCGGTCAGGATTGGGCGGCTGTCTTCCTTCGCAGCGGCGAATGCCGTCTGGGCGATCATGTCGCGCAGGGTTCTGCCGGGGATCGTCACGTCGGCATCCATCTCATCCGGGATGGGCGGGAATTCCGCACCGCTGATGCCCTTAATCTCCGAACGAGTCGTGCCACACATGACGCGCATCGAGAGCGTGGCGCTGTCGAGCTGCATATCGACGCGCTCCGGCGAGAGATTGGCGACAAGCTCGCCCAGCGTCTTGGCAGGCAGGGTGATTGACCCCGGCTGATTGACCTTCGCGCCAATGTACGAGACGATGGTGAGTTCGAGATTGGTCGCCGCGAGTTTGAGGCGCGCATCTTCTGTCGAAAGCAGCACGTTGTTCAACACAGGCAGTGCCGGGCGGCTGTCAACCGCGCGGCTGACCATGCTCAGTCCTTTTGCCAACTGCTCCTGCATGACCGATACAAACATAAGTCCATTACTCCCGCGTGAACGTGCGTTTTCTCGAATATCTGTGCAAAATAGTATAGCGTAGTCCTCTTAAATTGTGTACCGAAAGTCTGCCCCTCGTGGATCGTCGCCGTGTCATCCTGTTTCTGATCGTGCTGGTCAACTTCATTGGTTCGACCATTGTCATCCCTGTGCTGCCGCTGTATGCGCAGGGGCGCTTTCAGGCGTCGCCGGAAGCGATCTCGCTTCTCTACGCCTCGTTCTTCATCGCCCAGTTCCTCGCCAGCCCGATATTGGGGCGGCTGTCGGATCGGTATGGGCGGCGTCCCGTGCTGATCATTAGCCAGTTGGGAACGGCAGCGAGCTTCCTGCTGATGGCGGTCGCGGGCATATTCCCGCTGCTGTTCGCCGCGCGCATCCTCGACGGCGTGACAGGTGGCAACGTGATCGTCGCCCAGGCGTATCTGACGGACATCACGACCAAGGAGCAGCGGACGCGCGCGCTCGGTTCGACCTGGGCGGCGTTTGGCATCGGCTTGGCGTTTGGCGGCATGATCGGCGGAATCGTCACGCACTTCTTCGGCGAGACAGCGCCGTTTATCGCGGGCATGGCGATGGCTTTGACAACGACGGCGCTGACGTGGTTCTTCCTGCCAGAGACGCTGACGCCGGAGATGCGGGCGCAGCGTGTCGCCCAGGGCAGGCGCCCGCTGGCATGGGGCGAAATTCTGCGCAACCGTCCACTGATGCTGATCATGAGCATTGGTTTTCTGGGTCAATGGGCGATGATGCTCTTCCAGAGCAGTTGGGCGCTCTATGGCGAGGCGGTCCTGTTCGACGCGGAGAGCGCCAGTCTGGGCGTGGGTGTCCTGCTGGCGATCCTGGGCATCTGGCAGTTCATCACCCAGCTCGCCCTGATCAAGCCGCTGTTGGCGCGCTTTGGCGAGCGTGGGTTGGTCATCCTGGGGGTGATCCTGCGGGCGCTGGCGCTCATGAGTTTCATCGTGCTGCCGTTCCCGCTGACGGTCGCAGCATTCGGCATGGTCGGCTTCGCGATTGGCAGCGGGATCATGATGCCGTCGCTGCAATCGCTGGCGACGACTTCGACGCGCCCGGAGGTGAGCGGGGCGGTGCTGGGAGTGTATCAGTCTACTGTCACACTTGGGATCATCAGCGGGGCGGCGACGAGCGGTTTCCTGTTCGTGCAGTCGCCGTTTCTGCCCTACGTGACGGGTGTCGTGCTTCTGGTCATTGCGCTCGCACCCGCGCTGCTCCTGCGGCGGTCGGGGCAAGCGCGGGTGGCGGAGGCGGTGTAGGAAGCACGTAAGCTATGGCTGTGCCAACACATCTGCATTGTCGTTCGTTTTGACCCTCTCGCTATACAGGAGAACGGCATATGCTGCTCACTCGACGTAACTTGCTCAAGGGATTGGGTGCTGGAGCCGCTTTGGGTCTCGGTGCGTATTTCAGCGTGCTGCCCAAGCGCAGCTTTGCCCAAACCGCCGTCGCGCCCGTGCGCGCCCTCAATCGCTTTCAGTTGGGCGATTGGACATTGACGGCGATACAGGATGCAGTTGCCGAACTGCCCGCGAGCGTGCTCGGTGCCAATGTCGATGAGGCGACGCTTACCGAATTTCTGACGGAAAACAACCTGCCGACCGACGTGATGCGTGCGACCGTAACCGTGATGCTCATCGAAACCGGCAGCGACGTGATCCTGATGGACACGGGCAACGGCACTGGCGAAACCAGCGGCAGCCTCGTGCCGACGCTGGAGCTGCTCGGTCTGAGCGCGGCGGACGTGACGCAGGTCATCATCTCGCATTATCACCCCGATCATATTCTGGGCGCGGGCGATATGAGCAGCATGGCGTTCCCGAACGCGATGTATCACATCAGCGAGGCGGAGTGGGACTACTTGCAGCAGGATGCCACCGGCTCGCCGTTCGAGCAAATCGTTGGGCTGGCAAACGGCATTCTGGCTCCGGCATCGGCTGCGGAACAGATGGCGCTGTACACGGACGAGCAGGAACTGCTGCCTGGCATTCAGGCGCTGGCGACCCCTGGTCACACGCCCGGTCATATGGCGTTCCAACTGAATTCTGGCGGGCAGAACCTGCTGCTGACGGTGGATGCCGCCATCGCTTCAGTCACGTCACTGCAAAACCCCGACTGGTACTTCGGCTTCGACTCCGATCCGGTGCAGGCGGTCGAAACACGGACGGCGCTCTTTGGGCGCGCGGCAGACGAAGACCTGCTGACGTTCGGCTATCACTTCCCGTTCCCCGGAATCGGCTACATCGAGCGTATGGGTGAAGGCTTCCGCTTCACACCCGCGCAGGCGTGATTTCAACCCCAGAGTATTGTTTGCCGTAGATGAGTGACGCGGGATGCACTGATGCATCCCGCGTTTTGATTCTGGCACAGGGGGAGGTGCTTTTAGCGCTATACTGAGAACAGGTAGAGGGATGATCATCATGAGCGATATGCTGGTCGCCGAAAAACTGTATACCGTCGAAGCGCTGATGGCACTGGGATCGGACGCTCGTATCGAAGTCATCGAAGGGGAAATCGTCGAGATGAGTCCGGTTGGCGGCTTGCATCACTTCATCGGCGGCAATATCTACCGCGCGTTAGATCGCTATGCGCAGGAGACGAACTACGGCTATGCCTTCATGGATGGCTTGCTTTACCTGCTGCATAAAGAGGGTCCCGGCATTCGTGGCGCGCAGGTGCCGGATGTCTCGTTCATTCGTGCGGCAGACATGATCACCGATTGGAAGATCGAGCAGCCGTACCCCGGCGCGCCGACGATGGCGGTCGAAGTCATGTCGCCTGACGACAAGATCGAGGAAGTGCTGCGCAGAGTACGGCGTTATCTCCAGGCAGGCACAGAGCAGGTGTGGGTCGTATTTCCCTACGACAAAGAACTCCACCAGTATCCGCGCGAGACACCCAGTACGGTGCGCATTTATCGTGAAGGTGACACGCTTGACGGCGGGGGGCTGCTGCCAGATTTCACGCTGATCGTGAAGGACATCTTCGTCGTGCCGAGGTTTGCAAAGTAATAACTCTATAGAATCCGATAGTTCGTATCTGAAATATACAGGACTCGACCGGGGCACGGCACAATCCAGGCAGGATCTGCCTCAAACATTCCAAGTGATCGCTCCTCAGTATCCTTGATTAGCCTGCCTGTCATTGGAGAAGTGAATTCGTACTCGACATAAAAGGTGGGACCATTGCGCCCACCCTTGAACACCGCATTGTATGTGTAAGTTGCATCGATGGTTTTTGCCTTGCCGCTGGTCAGCGCTTCCATCTTTTTCGCATCCTGATCTGTGCCCCCAATGAGTGCCATCGCCAGCATAAACCCGAAAATCGCCGCGAATGCCCCGCAGACGCTGTTATCAGTCGCCTCTATAGTCCCCAGCCAAATCGCACAACCAATCAGAAGCGCGACTGGTACCATCACAATTGCCCAGAAGTAGCTTGCGTTTTGTCCCACATTTAGACGTTCGCGTGTGCCGCGAAAGTAATCGGCATTGCGCGGGCGAAAGAAGCACGGACTTGAATCAGATGAAGTCTTTTGTTTGATAGTCATGATGGCAAGTCATTAATCCCCCGCCCCCTCCAGCACGAGCGTCCGTGTGCCGCGTTCCAGCAGCTTCAACGCCCAGGGCAGCACGAAGATCGCCAGCACCGCCAGCGCGTAAATCAGCAGCGATGCGCCGCCACCTTGCAGCGCGGGCATGCTGGCAAAGAGCGTGGTCGGCGCGTTGCCCAGCGCGTGTATCCCCGTGACGAGAAAGATGTTGTCGGTACGCATATAGATGAACGTGAACAGCACCCCCCACCCGACCAGCATGGCGAGGTCGGCGGCGATTTCGCCCGCGCTCATGCCCAGGTAGAGCCGGTTGGGGATGTGGGCGAGCGCGAACAGCGCCTGCGAAATCATCAGCGTGAGCACGAAGCCATGCCAGGGGCGCTCGCCGTCGCCATGCAGGCGCAGGTAGAGCTGCGGAAAGACGAAGCCGCGATACGCCAGCTCCTCAAACAGCGCATTGCCGAAAATTTGCCCGATCAGGACGCCGAGGACGATGCCCGCGCCGCCTGTCCATGCCGGATCGAGCGCGACTCTGCCATTCATCGCCCAACCAGCGACGAGGTGGACGACCTGCGCCGCGCCCCACAGCGTGAGCGTGAAGAGGAACGCCGACGGGACATGGGCGCGCGTCCAGCCGATGTCGTAGGGGCGCAGCCGCCCGAAGCGCAGGCAGATGCCGCCGACGAGCAGCGCCAGCAGGAGCAGATTGACGACGAGCGTCCCGGTGAGCAAGCCGCCCGTCCATTCGGCAAGCGGGCGAAACGCGCCCTGGGCAAACAGCAGCAAATTCACGGCGGTGATGAGGACCGCGTGGAAGAAGACGAAAAGCAGCAGCGTGGCGCGGCGCGCGCGGCGTATGGGTGAAGGCATGAGTCCATCTGCGCGATGCGCAGGGCATGTACTGACATCTGTATGACAGTATAGCGCACGCGCGGGCGGACGATGATAGGATTGTGGCTGCATACTCCAAGAAAGTGACCCGCATGACACCGCATCACATCCCCATCCTCGTCCAGCCCATTCTCGATTCCCTGCTGCCCGCCGAGCGCATCCTCGACGGCACGGTTGGCGCAGGCGGTCACAGCGCCGCGCTGCTGGAAGCGGGCGGCGGCGCGCTCATCGGGCTGGATCGCGATCCGCAGGCGCTGGCGCTGGCGCGCGAACGGCTCGCCCCGTTCGGCGCGCGCGCGCAAATCATCCACAGCAGCTATGCCGACATGCGGCAGGTCGTGCGGGCACAGGGCTGGGACGCGGTGGATGCCATGCTGCTCGACCTGGGTGCGTCCTCGATGCAGTTCGATACGGCAGAGCGCGGCTTCTCGTTCCGCGTGGACGCGCCGCTCGACATGCGCTTTGACCCGACGAGCGAGGACGCGACGGCGGCGGACATCGTCAACACCTGGGACGAGGACGACCTGGCGAACATCTTTTATCGCTACGGTGAAGAGCCGCACGGGCGCAGGCTGGCGCGGGCAGTCGTGCGCGCCCGCCCGCTCATGACGACCGGCGCACTGGCAGCCGCCATCGAACATGCCGCACCGCGCCGCCCTGGCGACAAGATCCATCCGGCGACGCGCGTCTTCCAGGCGCTGCGCATCGCCGTCAACGACGAGTTGGGCGTGATTGAGCGCGTTTTGCCGGAGGCGATTGAACTGCTCGCGCCGGGTGGGCGATTTGCCGTCATCAGCTTTCATTCGCTGGAAGACCGCATCGTCAAAGATGCCTTCCGGCTCGCCAGCACCGACTGCATCTGCCCGCCCAGAGCGCCCATCTGCATCTGCGGGCATGTGGCGACGACGCGCATCCTGACGAAGAAGCCGCTGATTGCCGACGAGAGCGAGACCGCCGCCAACCCGCGCAGTCGCAGCGCCAAGCTGCGGATCGTGGAGAAGCTTTCGTCATAAATCGGGTAGAATGATAACGAGAATCAGACCAGCGAGGCGTGTATTATGGTCGCCCCACCCTTAACCCGACGCATGACCATCGAGGAGTTCGAGCGCATGATCGCGCTTGCCGAGAATGCCGACCGCAGCTTTGAACTCATCGACGGGGAGATGGTCGAGAAGATGCCCACCGAAGAACACGGCTCAATCATTGGCAATCTACTTGCGCAGCTTGTTCTTTTCATGAAGCAGCACAAGCTCGGCATCGTCACGACCGATGCCCGGCATCGCGTCACCGAGGACAAACACAACGACTTCCGTCCGGACATTTCCTATGTTTCGTATGCACGCAAGAACGAGATCGTGCGCAAGGGCGTCGTACCGCTCATGCCCGACCTCGCCGTCGAAGTCAAATCGCCCGACGACAGCGCCGTGCTGATGCGCAAGAAGGCGGCATATTATGTTGAAAATGGCTCCAGGCTTGTATGGTTGATTTTCCCGCTCAAGCGCGTGGTCGAGGTGTATACGGCAGACGGCGACCTGCGCATCCTGAACGACAGCGATAGGCTGGATGGTGCCGATGTGCTGCCGGGCTTCGTGATGCCCGTGCGTGAAGTGTTCGAGGTTTAGCGGATGGCAGAAAGCTGGATACAACATGCCCTGCGGCGCACGGGCTGGCGTCCACAGCGCCAGGTGGCATCGCTGACGGTGCTGGGGATGATCGTTGCAGTCTTCGTCGGCGCGCTCTATCTTTCGCAGGCGTCGTCCACTTCGACCCTCGGTCGCCAGCTCAACGAGCTGATCGAAGAACGCGACCGCATCCAGCAGGAAAACGAGGCACTGCGCGCCGAAATTGCGGGTTATCGTACAGTCGAGCGACTGCTGCGCCGTGCCCAGGAACTCGGTTTTGTCCAGGCGGCGGCAAATCAGATTCAATATCTGGTGGTCGATGGCTATAATCCGGGGCGTGCAGTGACCGTTGTCGAACTCCAGGCAGTAGAGAATGTGCTGCCCGACTACGACGAATCGTTCGTCGGTTGGGTGCAGCAGGGATGGGACTGGCTGACGGAGCAGGTGGAAAGCTTTACCAATCAGGGGGCAGGCTGATGCAGGCAACGGGGACACTCAATCAACAGGAGACGATCCGGCGGCGTCTGCCCGTCATCATCGCCTTTCTGGTCGTGGTGAGCAGCGTGATGATCCTGCGCCTGGCGTCTTTCCAACTGGCGCTGCCACCGGAGGTGCAAAGCTACCTGGAAAGCCTGCGCGACGCGGGCTACCGCCGCACGCTCGAACTCGCCGCCGACCGAGGCGTGGTCTATGACCGCAACGGGGAACCGATGGCGGTCAACACGCTCGATTACATGGTCGGCATCAGCCCCAACCTGATCTCGGAGCCGCGTCGCACCGCCCAACAGTTGGCATCCGCGCTGGGGCTGAATGAGCTGGAAGTCTTCGAGAGCATCACGTCGGATGAACCCTGGGTGCAGCTCGCGGCGCGCGTCCCCGCCAGCGTGCGCCAGCAGCTCAACCAGATGGACATCGTCGGTCTGACGATGACGCCGATCCCGCGTCGCAGCTATCCGCAAGGTCCGCTGGCGGCACACATCATCGGCTTCGTCGGCGGCGACCTGCGCGGTTATTACGGCGTCGAAGGCTACTATCAGGATCAGCTTGCCGGGCAAATCCGCGAGCGTGAGATCAGCCGCATCCCGTTTGACCTGCCGGAGATCACCCAAATCGGGCACGGGCGCGATGTGGTACTGACGATTGACCGCGACATCCAGTTTCTGGCGGAAAGCGAACTGCTGCGCGCCATCCAGGAGAGCGGTGCCACCCAGGGCACGATCCTGATCATGAACCCGCGTGATGGCGAAATCCTGGCGATGGCGAATTACCCAACCTTCGACCCGAACGCCTACTTCAACATCACCGACGAGAACGCCCTCCGCAACCCGGCGGTGTCCGATCAGTATGAACCGGGGTCGGTCATGAAGGTGATCACGGTCGCCGCCGCGCTCGACCGCAATGCCATCACGCCCGATTGGACCTACAACGACCAGGGCGCGCTCAACATCGCGGGCATCACCGTGCGCAACTGGAATCGCCAGGCGGCAGGCGTGGTCGATGTGACGCGGATGCTGGTGGATTCGCTCAATGTGGGCGCGGCGTCGGTTGCGCAGCAGATGGGGCGCGAGGCGTTCTACCAGGAATTCGACGATTTCGGCTTCGGGCGCACGACGGGGATCGACCTGGAGGGCGAGGCGAGCGGCGCGATGCCCGTGCCGGGCGACCCGACCTGGAGCGAAGCGAACTTCATCACCAGTTCGTTCGGACAAGGCATCGCCGTAACCCCCCTGCAAATGCTGACGGCGGTCAGCGCCATCGCCAATGACGGGCTGATGATGCAGCCGCATGTCGTGCGTCAGTTCATCAACGGCGATGAGGTCATCAACGCACAGCCGTCGGCACTCGGTCGCCCGATCTCGGCAGAAGCAGCGGACGCCGTGACGCAGATGATGGTCGCGGTCGTCAACAGCGGGCTGGATAACGCGGCGAGCCTGCCGGGTTACACCATCGCGGGCAAGACGGGGACGGCGGAAATCCCGACCGCCATCGGCACCTACGAGGCGAACGCATCGATCACGACCTTTGTCGGCTTCCTGCCCGCCGACGACCCGCAGGTCGCCATCCTGATCAAGCTCGACCGCCCGCGCGATTACTGGGCGAGCCAGGTGACCGCGCCGGTCTTCCGCCGCCTGGTCGAGCGGCTGGTGATCCTGATGGAAATCCCGACCGACGACATCCGTCTTCTGCTCGCGTCGCAGGGCGGCAGCGTGAATGGGATACAGCGGTAGGGACGACCTATACGATTTGCAGCAGGGTCGCAATATATCAATGATGTCCGCGTCCGTAGGGGCGACCCATGGGTCGCCCTGCAGGAAAACCGCATTGCCCGATGTTTCAGGAAGAGAGGGAAAGGCGAAACCCCCTGCCATCGTCCCTAATATTAGAGGCGTTCCCGTTGCGGTTGTCGCAGCGGAAGGTGTCTGTGTAGTTGCTGTTCCACGATCCGCCGCGTAGCACGCGATACGTCGCCACGTTATTGGCGTCATTTGTTTTGTTCACAAAATCCGTTAGGCACCACTCCCAGACGTTCCCTGCCATGTCCACAACTCCAAACGGGCTATCGCCCTTACCCTCATATTGTCGGACAGGAGTCGTCTTGCCAATACCTTTGCTATTCACATTGTTGTTGCACCGACTGCTGTCCCATTCGTTACCCCAGGGATAATTGCGCCCGTCGTCGCCTTGCGCGGCATATTGCCATTGATCTTCCGTCAGCAGCATGATCTTCTCATTCGTCGCATCACTGAGCCATAGGCAATACGCCACTGCTTCGTACCACGAGACGCCGACGACGGGCTGCTCTGCGCCATTCCACTTGCTGTCTAGCCAGAAACGTGGTTGCGTCCATGCATTGTTCGTAGGAGTCCAATCGCGCTTCTTCTCGTCCCACACCCAGCCCCTGGCCTTTGCGTCCCAACCCGCTCTTGTCCACCATTTGCGCTCGCTATAGCCACCTGCCTCGACGAATCTGGCGAACTGCGCATTCGTCACCGGGTATTTGGCGATGCTGTAGCCTGTACCGGGGATTTCGATCCAAGCGAAGGGCGGAGGAAATAGATTCTTGCTGCTCAATACATTGAGCCAGTCGGGGATGGTAGGCGGAGTATAGACATTTTCGCCGTCCAACTCTCCCATAGCAACTGTCGCGAGTAGAGCGCTTACGCTTTGCGCATTGGGTGCAGCATCGTCGTCAAACAAGGGGATGGAAGACTTAGTGTCTTCCTGATCTGGTGCGTCGATTGCAGCAAGATCGGGAAGCCAATCAGCAACATTAGGATCATGCTCGTTAAATTGCGGAAATCGCTCACGCAAATTTTCATTATCAAGAGCATCAACTAGATCAGGAAATCGTACGCACCAGGCGTGAAATTCTTCGCGGGCGCGCGCTTCGGTTATCTTGCGCCGCGCCATTGCAGCGATTGCCGAGTAGTCGAGGCTCGCTTCGTGACGGCGTTCGGCTTCCCCGCGTCGCCGCTCTGCCTCGGCGAGCAGGTCTGCAACGGCGTTGGCAATGACAGGACGCAGATTACCCTGGGCGCGCATTGTCTCAAGAATGACCAACGCCTTCTCATGGTCGCCCGCTTCCAGCAGATCTGCCGCTTCTTCGAGGCTGCCTTGCCCACCAATCATGCGTTGGGCAGGTTCGGTGGTGGCGGTCGGCGCAACGGGCGCGGGGGACGTTTCGACCAGCTTCGGCGCAGAGTTGGCCGTCCTTAGCGTGCCGATGCCGATCTTGATCAGGAAATCCGCCAGCAGCGCGACGCCGGGGTCGAAAAACTCGCGATAGAAAGGGACTCCCTGCGAGCGCCGGACATCCTGTACATCATCGGGAATGTCAGACGGTGGTAGTAAACCGTTCTCGCGCACAAGGATGATCGGGATGTCGTTCTCAAGCGCTGTGCGAATCTCCAGTCTCACCCAATCGCGGTCACGATGGATGTCGGCGAAGGTGAACTCCGTCACGACGAGGACGACGCCATCGCTCGCGCGCAAATGCGTCAGGATTGCCTCAGCAAAGTCCGCCTGATCGATGCTGCGATAGTCGATGAAGATCGAGTCATCCAGCCATTCCGCCAGCTTTTCGGCTATGCGCTGCGCAAAGTTCCAACTTTCGCTCGGATACGAGATGAAGAGCTTTTTAGGCATGGGGCATATCTGTACTCTGTTTGAGGTACAGTGACTATTATCCTCTTGCGAAGATTGCTCTGCAACTAAGCCAATCTCGCCGCCAGGATAATCACTTCAAAATCGCAGATGGGCTTTCGCCTCGCTGGAAGCTCAAAGCTTCCAGCTAGAACAGCAGAAAAAACCTCTGGAAGAGGTTGTAAGGCAGGGTTGCACTCTCGAATGACCGAAATTGAGAGCCGCTTCAGCGGCTTTTGGCTGATCTTGTAGCCTGAAGCTTTGAGCTTCAGGCGCGCAATGGGTTTGAAGCGATTGCCCCGGTCTCACCCCCGCATCCGCGCCAACTCGAGCTCCACCACCTTGTCGCTCTGAACCCCGACGCAGACGTTGACGCGCGGGCGGGCGCGCCAGGGTGCCAGACTGGGGCGGTCTACCTCGCCCAGAGCGGGCCAGGTCTTGCCTCGTCCGATGCCCTCCCCCGCATCCACGCGCAGGGGCCACGCCTTGACCGTGAACAGCGACGGCGCGATCAGGTAGGCAATCGCCGATGAGTCATGCACGCAGATGCCATCCATGCCATGCCGCTTGCGATAGAACTCCAGATAGTACGGCGTGATCCGCGCGATGTGCCGCGCCATCGGATGATCGATCTGCCCGTATTCCGCCAGATGCGCCGCGCTCATGATCACGTTGTTCGTCACGTCCAGACCGACCATCGTCACCTGCCAGGGCGCGCCGAAGACGACATCCGCCGCTTCCGGGTCGTTATGAATGTTCGCCTCCGCCGACGGCGTGGCATTGCCGGGTCCCAGCGCGTTTCCGCCCATGATGACCACCTCACGCACATGCTGGGCGATGCGCGGCTCCAGGCGCAGCGCCAGCGCGATATTGGTCAGCGGACCAATCGGCACCAGCGTCACCTCGCCCGGCTGCGTCATGATCTGCTCGATGATGAACTGAGCGGCGCTCTGGTCGATGGCGTGCGTTGTCGGCGGGGGCAGGAAGACATCCCCCTGCCCGTCTTCACCATGCACGACTGGCACGGGACCGCCAAAGGGCAGCGCGACCGGGTCATCCGCCCCGCGCGCGACCGGGATGTCCGACCGACCCGCGATCTCCAGCAGGCGCAGCGCATTGGTGGTCGCCAGTTCGGTCGTGACGTTGCCGAAAACGGTCGTCAGCCCGATCACGTCCAGTTCCGGCGAGCGGAGGGCGAAGTAGATCGCCATCGCGTCGTCAATGCCAGGGTCGGTGTCGATGATGATCTTGCGCGGCATAGCAACCATCCTTGTGCGAGGTGCGCGGTGCGAAGTGCGAACAAATAGGAATGATGTAGGGACGAGGCGTGCCTCGTCCGAAGTCCGAACAAATGCGATTGTCGTAAGGGCGAGGCGTTCGTGCATCGTGCTTTTTCGCACCACGCACTACGCACTACGCACACCGCACTATAGACTGTCCATCACCGCGCCGAGCGTCTCGACCATCCTGTCGATCTCCGCTTCCGTGATGATGAGCGGCGGCGAAAACGCCAGCGTGCTGCCCACCACCCGTGTGCGCAGCCCACGATCCAGGCACAGTTTAGCGATCCTGCCCGCCAGCGCCATGTCCGGCTGCCGCGTTTCCTTGTCCGTCACGATCTCGACGCCGCACAGCAAGCCCTGCCCGCGCACCTCGCCGACGAACGGGAATTCGAGCAGCTTGCTCAATCCCGCGTGCAAGTATGGACCCAGGCGCTTGCTGCGCCCTGCCAGATCTTCGCGCTCCATGATCGCAAGGTTCGCCAGCCCGACCGCGCACGCCGCCGCATGACCACTGTAGGTGTAGCCGTGCATCCACATCTCCGCTTCCGGCGCGCTCTCGATGGCATCCTTGATGGCATCGCTGATCTGCGCGCCGCCGAGCGGCTGGTAGCCGCTGGTGATCGCTTTGGCAAACGTGAGGATGTCTGGCTCGACGCCGTAATGCTTCAGCCCGAACCATTCGCCCGTGCGCCCCCAGCCCGTGATCACCTCGTCGGCGATCAGCAGCACGTCGAATTGATCGCAGATTTCGCGCAGGCGCGGGAAGTAATCGGCGGGCGGGACGATGACGCCGCCGACGCCCTGCACCGGCTCGGCGATCACCGCTGCGACCGTGTCGGGTCCTTCGGCAAGGATCGCCTCTTCGATCAGCCGGGCGGCGGCGTGTCCGATACTTTCGCCCTCGCGCACCAGCGACATATCGAAGCGGTACGGGTAGGGTGCCGCGACATGGACGAAGCCCGGCACTGCCGGACCAAACATTTTGTGATAGCGCTCGATCCCCGTCGCAAAGGTCGCCGCCAGCGTAATGCCGTGATAGGCATTGCGGCGGGCGATGATCTTGTATTTTTCCGGCTTACCCATGCGCTTCCAGTGATAGCGCGCGATCTTGAACGCGCTGTCGTTGCTCTCCGAGCCACCGCTGGTGAAGAAGGTCGTTTTGAGCGATGGGTAGCAGTAGCCCGCCAGCTTTTCGGCAAGCTGCGAACTGGGGACGTTCGTCATGCCCGCGAAGTTGGAGGTGAAGGCGAGCTTCGTCATCTGCTCATAGGCGGCTTTGGCGAGTTCTTCGCGCCCATAGCCGGCGCTGACGTTCCACAACCCCGCCATCGCGTCAAGGATTTTGCGCCCGTCGCTGGTGTAGAGATAGACGCCCTCGCCGCGTTCGATGACGAGCGGATCGGTATGGGTTTTGGGGTTTTGCAGCGGATGAAGCTGGAATTTATCGGCGGCTTGCAGTGCCTGATGGGTGGGAGCAGTCATGAAGATGTTCCTTAAACAAGAATAACGCGCTTGATGGGCAGATTGTAACGCGGAACGTGCGAGGAGTTTATGTCCATGCTACACTCGTATCATCCTCAAATTGACTGGCTGCGTGCATTTGCAGCCGGAGATTCCTCCAACATGTCTGCTCACAACCCTATACAGGGCGAAACCCGCCCGAAGGCGAAGCGCTACCTCGTGTATCGCTACCATGCCTTTTACGAACATCCCGCGCTGTTGGCAGACTATGCCGCGCAGCACGGGCTGGAAACGGTCTACCGCGAACTCGCGTCGCTGCGCCGCGCGCTCAAGGACGACTTGCCCGCGCCATTGCGCAGCCTGTACACCTGTGTGATGCTGGAAATGCTCGGGATAGAGATGCCCAGCGCGATTGACCCTCGACTGTTCATCTTGCAGCAGCTTCGTGAGCGCGCGCACCACCAGGGGGACGACCTGCTGCGGGATCGCTGCGCGGCGCTGCTCGCTGGCAAGCCGCACTTTCGCTCGCTCGATAGCTGTCGCTACTGGTCAGTGCCGCATCGCACGACGACCGTGCGCGGGTGGTATTGTCCCTACCCTCTCATTCGACATCAGTTATCTGATGGGCGAATGCTGTGCCTGGTGCGGTATTTAGAACCCAATGAACATCGAAGTCGGTATTGGGTGCTGCTACATCAGGATGGCTCATACGATCGTGAACTCTATCATTTAGGCACCTACACATTTATCCCTCTGGTGAGAAGGGATGATCGAATAGTGCTGTCTCGAAAGGATGGTAGTTTGTGGCTCACTTCTGTCGATGACGAGACACTTATCCCGATGGAGGGACATGGTTACATGTTCCGCTTAAGCAGCGCAAAGGAATTGGCAGACGGGCGGATGGTCACCTTCGCTTATGACTCCTTCTTTTGCGTGTGGTCCTCTGATGCTGAACTACTGCTCAAGCTGGGGGATCATGTCGCTTATCCTTCAGCCGTGCTGTGGCGCGACGATGAAAAGGTCTGGACGGGCGACGAGGCGGGCACGCTGCGCCTGTGGTCGCCCAATGGTTCATACCTGAAGCGGGTGGAGGCAGGCGATGCCAGAATCACCCGCCTGCACGCCCTGAGCGGCAACAGAATGGTGTCATGCGATACGGATGGGTGCATGAAGCTCTGGTCGCAGGAGGGTAACCTGATCGCAGATTGTGACCAGGGGCATGAGCCTTCGTGGGAAATCGTCGATTTAGGGGATGGGCGATGGCTTTCCTATCGAATTCACAAGACGAGCAGAGTGTTCGCTTGGGGCGCTCATGGCGAACCATTAGGCGTGTTTGGGCTGCACGAAGGTGAAGAACTTCGCTACTCATGCCCCGATCTACTGCCCGATGGACGCATCTGCCTCATGGTCAACCGCAATGGTCTTCGTTGGGTGAATTCCGACGGCAGCACGGATTGCGAAGTCTTTGACGATGCGGAGATTGGTATGACCATTCCAGCTGGCGATCGAGTCCTGACCTTTGGCTGGGGCATTTGGAATCGACTATGGAATGCTGATGCAACCCCCGGTGCTGAACTTCGCACTCCGTACTGTGAAGAAATTGAACTACTACGCGACAACTTTTTGGTCATCACCGATCCCCATTTCCGCCTCTGGGATTTGGATTTTGCCGAGCATCACGAATGGCGCGGGCATAATGGAAAAGTTAGCTCGATTCACGAAGATGGTGATGGCAGCATCCGCACCTATGGGCATGACGGTGCACTCCGCATCTGGGATGCGGATGGCAGGCAGTTGGCAGCTTATGAAACCCATGTCCATGGCGCAGCAATACCACTGCGCGACAACCAGTTTCTCGCCCGTAAATTGGGTCCGGGCAGCAGCGAACACCCTCTCATTCTCTGCACACTCGGCGACACGTTCCAGACGATCCATCTGGAGGCTTCTGAGCGTTCGAAATCGTATTTTCTATTGGCTCGCGATGGGCGCTTTCTGATGTCATCCAGCCGGATCAGCATCGTCTGGAATGCGGATGGCATCTGCATGAGCGTCTTCCGCATACCATCAATGGCAGCATTTCACTCCCCGGAAAACGCAGCATTTTCTACGGCTACGACTGCGGCTTGATCGTCTATGGCGACCATGTCGAGCGGGTCATTGATGAGGGCGTGACCTACGACGGTGCGCTTTCTCACAGCGACGGGCATCTGCTGGCGTGGTCACGTGATCGTTTGTGTTTGTGGTCGCTGGAGGGCGCGTTGATTGCCGAGATGCATGGACACGACAAAAAGATCGAAGGCGCGGTCGAAGTCAGCGATGGGCGAATCCTCTCGTGGTCAGGAGAGCCAAACCCTTTACCTCGTTGGGTAGACCCGCCTGTGTATTCTGAGTTACGCCTGTGGAACAGCCGAGGCGAACTGTTGAATGCTCTGCAAAGTACGCAGATCAAGTTTGTTCTAGGGGCGCTGACCCTGCCAGATGGAAGTTGGGTCACATGGGGTCATGGCGCGCCGTGCTGGTGGAGCAACGACGGACAGCCCCAGAGACTTGGGATTGGCGACTCGTCTTGTGGCGTGTTCGCGCTACCCGACGGCAGGTTCATTTCGTGTGGCGGACAGGACATATTTCTGTGGAGTGCGGAGGGTGAGCCGTTAGCAGCCCATCATGTCCATGATCATATCACGTCGGCATACCTGCACAGCAGCGGCGTCTTGGTCGTCGGCGATGTGGTCGGTCGCGTCATGTTCATGCGGGTGGCATGATCTCTCATGTTCAGAATATTCTGAACGCGATATAATATGCGCACAATTTCAGTTGCGGCGGAGCGGACACACGTTATAATCCGATTCATCCAAAGTTAATCTTTGCGCCGGGTGGAACTGCGTGTCTACCCTCTGCCGCGTCCATCCTCCTGATGCGACGCCATTGCCCCTATTGTTCAGGAGTTAGGTACCTTGACCTCTCTCGTCCTCACCCTCACCGAAACGCTGCGCTACCGCGGCGCGCTCGGTCAATGGAGCTGGGTGCTGCATCGCATCACCGGCTTAGGCGTCCTCTTGTTCCTGGTGCTGCACGTCATCGGCGTGTCGTGGGCGGTCTTCTTCCCGGAACTCTGGGAAAAAGAAATCCTGATCTACCAGCACCCCCTCTTCACCATCGGTGAATTTGCGCTCACCGCCTGCGTCATTTACCATGCGCTTAACGGCTTGCGCATCGGCATTCTGGATTACAACCCGAAGTGGTGGAAGCATCAGCAGCAGGCGGCGATCTATGTGCTGATTGGCACGGTCGTCATCCTCATTCCCACCTTCATCCTGATGTTTCAACATGTGCTGAAACATTACCAGTCGCCGGAAGCACCCTTCATCGTCTCACTGGCGTTCATCGCGGAAGCGCAGTTTCCCTTCCTGGTGGGTATCGTCGTCGCTGCGGTCGCGGCAGTGCTGGTTTCCAGCGTGGTCGGGCTGTTCACGGGCGGCGGGCGTGCCAGCGCGGACAAGAATGCCCGGCAGTCCCATCACGGCAGCCAGCTCGAACGCTTCTGGTGGCGCTTTATGCGCACCAGCGGCATCCTGATCGTTCCGCTGGTCTTCGGTCATCTCATCCTGGCGCATATCGTGCAGGGCGTCTTCGAAATCAACCTGATCAACGCCACGATCCCCGGCGTGCCCGTCAATGAGGCACTCGGTATGCTCGCCAACGGCATCAACAACAGCGGCACGGCAGTCGAGTATGTCGCCGAGCGCTGGAACTTCTTCGCGGGTCCTGTTGCCATCTGGCGTCTTTACGATGCCGCGCTGCTGGCACTGGTGACCGTACATGGCTTCAACGGCTTGCGCTACGTACTGACCGACTACACGCAGGGCAGCCCGCTGCTGCGCCGCGCAATGGGCTACCTGTGCGCGATGGGCGCGGTCGCGCTGCTGGTCGTCGGCACGCTCGCGCTGCTGGGCACGATTGATCAGACGATGGTCGATATGGCGCGGGCAGCACAAGACGCGATTCTCGCAGGCGGGTGATTAGGAATGGTGATTTAGTGGAGATGGTTGGATGAAGACGCATCAATATGAAGTAGTAGTGGTCGGCGCAGGCGGAGCGGGCTTGATGGCGGCACTCTATGCCAGCAAGCGCGGCGCGAAGGTCGCCGTCGTCAGCAAGCTGTACCCGACGCGCAGCCACACAGGAACCGCACAGGGCGGAATCGGCGCGGCGCTGGGTAACCTGGAAGAGGACAGCCCGCTCTGGCACGCATACGACACGGTCAAAGGCGGCGACTATCTCGCCGATCAGAACGCGGCAAAGGTGCTGGCGGAAGAAGCGATTGACGCGGTGATCGAGCTGGAGCACATGGGGCTGCCGTTCGACCGCACCGACGATGGGCGCATCAGCCAGCGCCGTTTTGGCGGGCACACCAGCAACTTTGGCGAGAAGCCTGTGCGCCGCGCCTGTCACGCCGCCGACCGCACCGGACACATGATCCTGCAAACACTCTACCAGCAGTGCATCAAGCAGCAGGTCAAGTTCTTCGACGAGTTTCACACCATCGACGTGCTCGTCAACAACGGGCGCTGCGTGGGCAGCATCGCGGTCGATCTGGCAACCGGTGAGCTGCACGTCTTCCACGCCAAGGCGACGATGTTTGCCACGGGCGGTTGGGGACGTGTATGGAGCGTGACCAGCAACGCGCACAGCCTGACGGGTGACGGCGCGGCGGTCACGTTCCGTCGCGGCATCCCGCTTCAGGACCTGGAGTTCTTCCAGTTCCACCCGACCGGCATCTATAAGATGGGCATCCTGATCACCGAAGGTGTGCGCGGCGAAGGCGGCGTGCTGATCAACGGTAAGGGCGAGCGCTTCATGGAGAAGTACGCCCCGAAGATCAAAGATCTCGCCAGCCGCGATGTCATCAGCCGCTCGATCTACATGGAGATCCGCAACGGCAACGGCGTCAAGGGCAAGGACTACGTCTATCTGGACGTGACGCCCAACACCGTCAATCGCTATCTGGCGGAGGCAGGCGAATCGCGCCGCATCACGGGCGAAGATGTCGAGAAGAAGCTGCCGGACATCCTGGATTTCTGCCGCACCTACCTGGGCGTCGATCCGGTCAAAGAGCCGATGCCGATTCAGCCGACCGCGCATTACGCGATGGGCGGCATCCCGACCAATGTCGATGCGGAAGTCGTGACGGACGAGCACTGGACGGTGCTGCCCGGCATGTACGCGGCGGGCGAAGTCGCCTGCGTAAGCTGCCACGGCGCGAACCGCCTCGGCACCAACTCGCTGGTTGACCTCGTCGTCTTCGGACGGCGCGGCGGCATGAAAATGGCGGAATACGTCAAGGGTGCCGATTGGGGCGCGCTGCCCGCTAACCCGGCGGGCGAAATCGAGGCGGAAATCCAGCGCATCCGTAACAGCAAGGGCAAGTCGCGCCCCGGCGAGATGCGCGCGACGATGCAGCGTGTGATGATGGAAGGCGTCGGCGTCTTCCGTGAGCAGAAGGCGATGCAGGAATCGCTCGACTGCGTGCGCCAGCTCAAGGAGCAGTATGCCAACGACCTGCACATCGATGACACGGGCATGAAGTTCAACACCGATGTCCTCGAAGCGTGGGAGCTGGGCAACCTGCTCGAACTGGCGGAGACGACCGCCATCAGCGCCATCAACCGCACCGAGAGCCGCGGCGGGCACAGCCGCGAAGACTACAATGAGCGCGACGACGAGAACTGGCTCGTCCACACGCTCATCAGCCGCAATCATGCAACACCCTACGCCATCGACGGCACCTACAACTTGAACACCGAGAAGAAGGTCGATATGTCGCTGGCAGCCGAGGACGAACGCTTCAAGCCGAAGGTCAGGACGTACTAGAGCGTGCGCCGTGCGTCGTGCGAGGTGCGAACGATCTGCTTATTTTTTCGCACCGCGCACTGCGCACCACGCACTTATCCGATAGAAGAGAAGGATCGCGACAAGACATGGATGTCACATTCCGTATCCGGCGCTTCAATCCGGAAGTGCCGGGCAAGAACAAACCCTACTGGCAGGAATTCACGGTCAAAAATGTCGAGGAGACCGACCGTGTCTTGGAACTGCTGCACCGCGTCAAGTGGGAGCAGGACGGCACGCTGACGCTGCGCCGCGCCTGCGCACACGGCGTATGCGGCTCGGATGCCATGCGCATCAACGGCGTCAACAAGCTGGCATGCAAGGTGCTGGTGCGTGACGTGGGCACGAAGATCCAAATCGAGCCGATCCTGGGGCTGCCGGTGCTCAAAGATCTGGTGGTCGATATGGAGCCATTCTTCGACCACTACCGCAGCGTGATGCCGTTCTTCGTCAACGACACGCCCGTCCCGGCGGATGGTCGTGAGCGGCGGCAGACGCAGGAAGACCGCGAAAAGTTCGACGACACGACCAAGTGCATCCTGTGCGCGGCGTGCACGACGAGCTGCCCCTCGTTCTGGGCGAACGGGCATTATGTCGGTCCGGCGGCGATTGTGCAGGCGCACCGCTTCATCTTTGATACGCGCGATGAGGGCTGGAAGGAACGCCTGGAGATTCTGGGCGAGCCGAACGGCGTCTGGCGCTGCCGCACGATCTTCAACTGCACGCCCGCCTGCCCGCGCGAGATTCAGGTGACGAAGGCGATTGGCGAGGTCAAGCTGGCGATCCAGCAGCGCAAGCGCGAGGGCATCGCGACGCCCGTGGGACCGATTGCGGTGGGCAACGGGTAAGGTTGCATCTTTAACACAGGGGCGTAGAGGGAAGAGATTCCGCTGCGCCTCTCGACCGGGGAAACATTACTCAACAGCCAGTGGCGCTGCTGGTTCTGGAATCTCAAGTCCGCGATCGAGCGCAACCTCCAGCCACAGTTCCATTGCCTCGCGGATCATGGGGTAGATTTCCTCCCAGCTTTCCGCCTGAGTCATACACCCCTTGAGTTCTTTCACCTTGGCAAACCACAAACCGTCCCCATCGTCAGGTACAACTTCAATCGTGTAGGGTAGGGAGAGGTAGTAGTGAATGTCCTTAATCATCATTCACCGTGAGCGCGCATCGACTCAATGTGAAGTTCGATGGCTTCTCGGATGTTGTCGAGCGCCTCTTCCACTGTATCGCCTTCGATGATGCAGCCTCGCAAGCTAGGGACGATGACCGTGTAGCCTCCGTCATCTTCTTCGGGGATCAATACAACCTGGCGGATCGGATTCCCTCCTGAGACTTGCATTCACAAACGAAGTATATCAGACTCGACAGAGGGGTTGCACGCCCACCTACCGGCGCGAGATTCAGGTGACGAAGGCGATTGGTGAGGTCAAGCTGGCGATCCAGCAGCGCAAACGCGAGGGCATCGCAACATGAGTCGCTGTCCCATAGAAACCGTTTTTCAATTCAGTAGCCCTGCCGGTTTAGAAGGTTAAGTGTACATTCGTCGCCCTATCGGTACCGTCAATCTATTCCTAAAACCTGTCAGTGGAGAGGCTTAACTATACAAACATTTTGAGTTTATATCCACGTTGCTTGTGCATTACAAAGACATAGTAATAACTAGGCCGATGTCCGTATCGTTTCAACAGTCGTGCTGTTGCGCGTCCCTTCCAGAACGATCCTGTATATGGCGTCCGTCGCACGATTTACTATGAACGATGGCATAGTTGCATGCTGTTATCAAATAGGATACTATGAACTGTCAGTGTCAATAGTTTACAATCGAGGGCTATCATGGAAGTCAGTAGCTTAAAACTTGCGAAAGTGTTTAGCGGTGGTGGAGAAGTTCATTATGTACTTCCTCACTTTCAACGCGAGTATGCTTGGGAAAAAGACAATTGGCAAACACTTTTAGACGACATTTTGAGTATTTACGAGTTGTATGATCCCAAAAACGAACCAGAACATTTTATGGGGGCATTAGTTGTTATAAGTGATGGAACACGAAGCGGCACCATACCTGCATTCAAACTTGTTGATGGTCAGCAACGTTTAACTACATTTTCTTTGTGCTTGTGTGCTTTGGGTCGCCTCATTGAACATAGCCATCCACAACTTCATCGTCGGATCCAAAAGTTGTTGACAAATGAAGACGAGGTTGGAGATCTTCGTTATAAACTGGTACCCACGCTTAAATATGACGATAGGGAGACGTACAAGGCAATACTGGATGGTAAAGAACCAAAAAGCACTGAATCTCGCATAACCGGTGCATTTGACTATATTTTACGCCAGTTAAGGACGAGCATAACTACCAAAGGAATTGATCCTGAGCAATTGTTTCTTGTGCTTGCAAATTGTATGCATGTTGTTTTTATTGCTCTTGATCAACGCGAAAGACCGTATGAAATTTTTGAGAGTTTGAATGCTAAAGGCAAAGCCCTGACGCAACCAGACTTAATCCGAAATTATATAGCTATGACACTACCTGAAGCGCAGCAGGCTGAAGTCTTTGAAAATGACTGGTCGAATATAGAACAATTGCTAAAGGAGGCACGAACTGTTTCTCGAATCGGGGAATTGACCGCATTTATTCGTCATTATTTGGCATATCATTCGGGCGTGTTGGCAAATAAGGACCATGTTTATGCCCGATTCCGGGATCGGATGGAAGCACATTCCAATTTCGCCAGTGAAATCACTACCCTCCATCGCTTTGCCATCCACTATGATCGCTTACTGCGTCCTGAAAATGAACCCGATGAAGAAATACGGTACTGGTTACATCGACTGAATATTCTGGAGTCTGCAACAGCATATCCATTTCTGCTTGGTTCATATGAGCACTGGTATCAAGGACGGATTAACAGGGAAAGCTTTGTTGAAGGACTTCAAGCATTAGAGAACTATTTGATGCGTCGCTATCTTGCAGGGGAGCAATCAGGATATACCAACAAAATGTTCCCCCAATTAGAACGTGATATAGATCTATCAAAGTATGCGCAATCTTTGCGTTTAGCATTGCTAAGGAGAAACTATCCAAGTGACTCGCGCATAAAGCAGAACCTACCAACTCTTCCATTATATGATACACGACGATCCGAAAGATTAGTTTTATTTCTGGAAACGCTTAACCGTTATCTCTCTAATGGTACTGGGGGACATACTGTATTGAATGGAGAACCTACCGTTGAACACATTATGCCGCAGACTATTAACACCCATGCCGAATGGAAGCAGACGATCGGCGACAATTGGGAAGAAGTTCATCGTGATCACCTACATACACTTGGAAATTTGACCTTGGTCACACAGGAATGGAATTCCTCGTTATCGAATAGCGCATTCCGTATAAAGAAGCAGAAACTCGCAGGGCATGCATTGTTATTGAACACAGGGTACTTCAGACAAGACATCGAAAACTGGAATGAACAGGCAATCAAAACGCGAGCAGAATGGCTTACCAATCTCGCGCTTGAAGTTTGGCATGCATTTGGTGAACCGCCTGCAAGCCAAAATGTTACTGGACATAAACCATTATCCCTAACCGTCTTAGGTGAAGTAATCGAAACAAAATCATGGCGAGATGTCGCGATTGCAATGGCAGAAAAAGTGATCTTGCTCGCTGGCAAAGAATTTGATTCCATTGTAGCTGGACTGCCAGCATACTTCACTCGTTTTGAGCGAAATCGCACTCGACAGCTTTCCAACGGTTGGTGGTTTTACTATAGTCTGTCCAGTTCATCTGTTTTGCAGTTGTGTGACCGTCTTGCGGCAGCAGTTTCCCTGAGTAGCGATGATTGGGAGATTACGCTCGAAACCGAGTAGTCAACTTTACGTTCTGTTTGCCTCGAACCAGAGGCACAGGGGTGACTTCTCTCTCTTCGCCCCCCACCCCTGCGTCTCTGCATAAAAGTCTGATTTGGGCGCTTGCCATCCCCAGCGCCCTGGCGCTATACTACTTTTTATGAACACACACACCCCTCCCCGGTGCCGCAGCCGCAGCTAACTCCTAGCGGCTAAGTTCATACCACGCCTCAGCCAGCATCCATCGGGTGCCTGGCTATTTTCGATTTTCATACAGGAGACAACCGAATGATCCAACGTCTGAGCCTGCGCAGGCTGCGCGGGCTGTCCGTCTTTGTGCTGGTCTTGCTCGCCATCGAATTCCTCGACGAGTTCGTGACGATGGCGGATGTCGTCGCGCTGCCCGTCATCCGCGACGAGTTCGGGCTGTCGTATGCGCAGATCGGCTTGCTGCTCACGCTGCCCGCGCTGCTGGCGAATCTGTTCTTCGAGCCGATCATCGGCGTGCTCGCCGATATCTGGAAGCGCCGTGTGCTCATTCTGGGCGGCGGCGTCGGCTTCCTGCTCGGCGCAGTGTTGATCGCGAGCGGGCAATCGTATGCTGCGCTGCTCGTCGCCTACATCCTGCTCTACCCCTCGTCCGGCGCGTTCGTCGCGCTCTCGCAGGCGACGCTGATGGACATCGACCCAGCGCGCCACGAACAGAATATGGCGCGCTGGACGCTGGCAGGGTCGTTCGGCGTCCTCGCCAGCGCGCTCGTGGTCGGCGCGTTCATGGCGTCCGAGTACGGCTGGCGCGGCTTCTACTGGCTGGGCGCGGCGCTGACTCTGGTCGTGCTGGTCGTCCTCTGGCGGCTGCCCTTCCCCAAGACCAACGGCGCATCGGACGACGACGATGAGCTGTCGCTAACGCCGCGCGCCTTCTTCGAAGGGCTGCGTGGCATCGTCGGCGCGTTCCGGCGGCGCGAGGTGGTGCGCTGGCTCGTCCTGCTGGAATTCTCCGACCTGATGCTCGACATGCTCTACAGCTATCTCGCGCTCTACTTTGTCGATGTCGTCGGCGTCGGCGAGGGCGAAGCGGCGATTGCGGCTGCCGTCTGGACGGGCGTCGGCTTGCTCGGCGACATTGCCATCCTGCCGCTGCTGGAGCGTGTGCGCGGCGTCACATATCTGCGCTACAGCGCGGCAATCGAATTCGTACTCTACTCGGCGTTTCTGCTCGTGCCGGGGCTGCTGCCCAAGCTGGTCCTGATCGGCATCATCGGCTTCTTCAACGCGGGCTGGTACTCGATCCTTCAGGGCAACCTGTACACGGCGATGCACGGGCAGAGCGGCGCGGTGCTGGTGCTGGGCAACATCATGGGCTTGGTGCACGGCTTCTTCCCGCTGGCGATTGGCTTGGCGGCGGAGCGCTTCGGGCTGGCGAACGCCATGGTCTTCCCGCTGATCGCCTGCATCGCGCTGCTGATCGGGCTGCCAAAACCTCACCCCCCAACCCCCTCTCCGTCAACGGAGAGGGGGAGGTGAGCGAAGCGAACAGGGGGTGAGGTTTATCGGGCTTAACACCCCCTTCGCCAAGCGTTAGCACAGTCTTTACCTGGCGATAGTCCGCACAGGTGTACGATCATGAGAAGTGTCATTCCCTGGGCGAAGGGGCAAAGTCCGATCATGTCACGTCTGAACGGTCGCGCCGATCTTCACATCCATACCAACGTCAGCGATGGCGTCAACAGCGTGCAGGAAGTGCTCGATTATGTCGAGCACTACGCGCCGCTGGATGTCATCGCCATCACCGACCACGACCGCATCGAAGCGAGCCTGTGGGCGTATGAGCATCGCCATCAGTACTCATTTGACATCGTTCCGGGTCTCGAAGTCACCAGCCACGACGGTCATGTCCTGGCGCTGTGGGTGACACAGATCATCCCGGCGGGAATGTCGCTGGAGGAGACGGCATCCGCCATTCATGCAGCCGGCGGCATCGCGATTCTCGCGCACCCGCTGGAGCCGACTATCGCGCCACATACATTTCTGCGATACTTACGGCAGCCGTACGTGTTATTGAATGCGGGTATCGATGCGGTTGAAGTCTGGAACGCGGGCGCAATCACGCCCGGCTGCAACTGGCTGGCAAAACGCACCTTCGCAGACGTGGCGATCCCCAAAATGGGCAACAGCGACGCCCACATGATCGCCAGCATTGGGAGCGGGATGACTCGTTTCGCGGGTCGCTCCGCCGACGATTTACGGGCGGCGATTGCGCAGGGTCAAACCGCCGCAGAGGGGAATTCATGGCCAATCACCACCTATTGGAAGCTCTTGAAAACTGGAGTCCTGAACAGGCGGAGCGAGTCTTCGGAAATGAAGTCTCCCTTCGTCCCCCAAACCCCGACATGAAGCTCGCCCCAGTCAAGCGGGTGGCGCTCTTTGCGGAAGCCTTCCTGCCGAAAGTCGATGGCGTTTCCAAAACCGCCTACCTGACCATGCGTTATCTCAAGCAGACCGGGCGCGAAGTGATCGTCTTCGCGCCAGACATCGCGCCGCATCATATCGGCGATGTCGAAGTGGTGCCGCTGCCCTCGCTCGGCATTCCCCAGGCTCCGGAGACGCGCATCGCATTCCCGCATCCCACCATCAGCGCGCATCTGGACGAGTTCAAGCCCGATCTGATTCACCTGTTCAGCCCGGCGATTATGTCCGTCAGCGGCATGATCGCAGCACGTCAGCTCAACATCCCCGTCATCGCCAACTATCAGACCGATATACCCGGTTATGCCAACGCCTATGGCTTGTCGATCTTCAGCCAGATGGCGCGCGACTGGCTGCGCTACATTCACAACGGCTGCCATCTGACGCTGGTACCGTCGCTCTGGACGATGCGCGAGCTGCAAAGCTGGGGCTACCGGCGGCTGCGGCGCTGGGGACGCGGTGTCAACAGCGAACGCTTTAACCCCAGCCGCGCCAGCGTCGAATGGCGGGCACGCCTCCTCAACGGGCGACCGCCGGACTCGCTGCTCTGCATTTATGTCGGGCGCGTCGCCAACGAAAAACGGATTGACCTGCTGTTGGAAGCCGCGCGCACACCCGGCGTCGCGCTGACGATCATCGGCGATGGTGCGCTGCGCGGCGACCTGGAGCGCATGTTTGAGGGCACCGGGACACACTTCACAGGCTATCTCTTCGGCGATGACCTGGCGAATGCCTTTGCCAGCGCGGATGTCTTCATGTTCACCGGGGCAAACGAGACCTTTGGTCAGGTCGTCCAGGAGGCAATGGCATCCGGGCTGCCCGCCGTCGTCATCAACCAGGGCGGCGTACAGGACATCGTCGAAGAGGGTGTGACGGGCTTCATCTGCCCGCCCGACAGCGCGGCGTTTGCGCAGGCAGCCCAGCGGCTGATGGAGAACGACGCGCTGCGGCGGCAGATGGCGGCGGAGGCGCGCAGACAGATGGAAACGCGCCCCTGGGAAGCGATCATGGCGCAGCTTGAGGAGCATTATGCCGAAGCGCTCGCCCTGAGCGAACGCTATAAGCAGCGCTTTCCGCCGTTCGGGATCATCCCGCCGCTCTTCCGATAAATCAGCAGATACGGGGAAGCTGCTCGCCGATCTGCATCGAGACGACGCGCGTGCCGCCGATGCCCGTCCGCGAGACGACGACGCCAGGGTGCGCCTCGACGACCTGCCCGATGCGCACCGCGTCGCGACCGAGCGGGTGCGCGCGCATCGCATCCAGCAGCGCGTCGGCGCGCTCCGGCGGCGCAATCGCTAGGAGCTTGCCCTCGTTCGCCACGTAGATCGGGTCCATGCCGAGCAGCTCGCAGGCGGCGGCGACTTCCGCGCGCACGGGCAGCAGCCGATCTTCCAGCGCCACGCCGACGCCCGACGCCTTCGCGATCTCGTTGAGCGCCGAGGCGACACCGCCGCGCGTCGGGTCGCGCAGCACATGAATATTGGGCGCGACGTCGAGCATGGCGGCGACCAACTCATGAAGGGGCGCGCTGTCGCTTTCGATGATCGTCTCGAACTCCAGCCCCTCGCGCACGCTCATGATCGCCATGCCGTGATCGCCGATCATGCCGCTGACGAGCACGACATCGCCGGGGCGCGCATTCTGCGGCGCGATGTGGATGCCGTCGGGGATAAGTCCGATGCCGCTGGTGTTGATGTACAACCCGTCGCCGTGACCCTTATCGACCACCTTCGTATCGCCCGTCACGATCTGCACGCCCGCCGCGCGCGCCGCCGCCGCCATCGCCTCGACCAGCGTGCCGAGCGCCTGGATCGACAAGCCCTCTTCGATGATCATGCCCGCGCTCAAAAACAGCGGTTTTGCGCCGAGCATCGCCAGATCGTTGACCGTGCCGTTGACGGCGAGATCGGCGATGCTGCCGCCGGGGAAGAAGAGCGGGCGCACGACATACGAATCGGTCGAGAACGCCAGCCGCGCGCCACCGATGTTCAGCGCCGCGCCATCCGCCAGCGAAGCGAGCGCGTCATTGGCGAAGGCGGGCAGGAAGAGATGCTCGACCAAATCCTGCGAGAGCTTGCCGCCACCGCCATGCCCCAGCACGATCTGCGGGGTGTCGCGCAGGGGCAGCGGGCAAACCCAGTGGTCGAAATCAATCGGTTCGCTCATACGGGCGCGCTTTCGGTCGTCGGGATGTCGTCAAGCGCGATGAAGCGCCCATAGTTGTAGTATGCCGCGCACGCGCCTTCGCTGGAGACCATCGTCGCGCCCAGCGGCTTACGCGGCGTACATTCCTTGCCGAATGCCGCGCACTGATTGGGCTTGATCAACCCCTGCAAGACTTCGCCGCTGCGGCAGAGCGGAGATTCCTTCGTCACCACCCCCTCGACCTGGAAGCGCGCCGCCGCGTCAAACGCGCGGTAAGCCGCGCTCAACTGCCAGCCGCTCTGCGGGATCATGCCGATGCCCCGCCACTGTCGGTCGCAGACCTCGAACACCTCGCCCAGCATCGCCTGCGCGGGTATGTTGCCCTCGCGCTGCACCGCGCGCGAATAGGCGTTTTCGACCTCGCCGCGCCCGCTTTCGAGCTGCAAGACAGCGCGGTGAATGGCTGCCAGCACGTCGAGCGGCTCGAAGCCCGTCACGACCATCGGCACATGATACTTGCTCGCGAGGGGTTCATACTGCCAGTAGCCCATCACGCTGCACACATGCCCAGCTGCCAGAAACGCCTGCACGCGGTTGGTGGGAGAACTCATCAGCGCTTCGATGGCGGGCGGCACCAGGACATGCGAGACGAGCATCGAGAAGTTGGGGATGCCCTGCTTCTTCGCCAGGAAGACGACCTGGGCATTGGCGGGCGCGGTCGTCTCGAAGCCGATGCCGAAGAAGACGACCTGCTTCTCCGGGTTTTCGCGCGCGATCTTGAGCGCGTCGAGCGGCGAGTAGACGATGCGCACATCGCCGCCTTCGCTTTTGACGGCGAACAGGTCTTTTTCGCTGCCCGGCACGCGCAGCATGTCGCCAAACGAGCAGAAGATCACGCCCGGCTGAGCGGCAATCGCCAGCGCGCGGTCGATGGTCTCCAGCGGCGTCACGCAGACCGGGCAGCCGGGTCCGTGTATCAGCTCGATTTCAGGCGGCAGCAGTTGGTCGATGCCGTTGCGGATGATCGAATGCGTCTGCCCGCCGCAGACCTCCATCATCGCCCAGGGGCGCGTGACCACCGCGCGGATTTGCGCGACCAGCCTCCTGGCGAGGTCGCCGTCGCGAAACTCAGTCAGGTACTTCATCGCGCCCGCCTCCCCCATCATGAGCAGCAACGGGTTGTCGGCTTTCGGACAAGGGGCTTAAGCCGCTTGTTCGCGCATCATCCTCCTGATGCGCGCCTTCGGGATTCAGCTCCTCTTCCAGGATGCCGAGGTCATGGAACATCTGGAGCGTCTCCAGCGCCGACGCCTCGTCCAGCCGCGTGATGGCGAAGCCGACATGCACGATGGTGTAGTCGCCGACGACCGCTTCCGGCACGTATTCCAGGCAGACCTCTTTGACGATGCCGCCAAAGTTGACCTTGCCCATCCGCGCGCCCGACTCCTCATAAATCTCCTTGATCTGCCCCGGAACGCCCAAGCACATAATGGTTCGTCCTCTCATCCGTCATGTTCGATGTTCCGTCGAGCGGACACATCGGGTGGGCGGACACATGGGTCCGCCCCTACAACCCTCGTGCCATTCGCCGCATCCCCACCACCGCCTGCCCAAGCGCAATGCCGCCGTCGTTGGGCGGCACGACACGATGCGTCAGGACGGTGAAGCCGTGCGCCCGCAACCGCGCGAGCAGCGCATTCATCAGAAACGCATTTTGCATCACCCCGCCGCTTAACGCCACCCGTTCGCCCTGCCCCGCCTCGCGCAAGCGCGCGCAGACCGCCAGCAGCGCCTCCGCCACGCCCGTATGAAAGCGCGCGGCGATCACCCCCGGCGCAACGCCCGCGCGCAGGTCGGCGACGATGGCGCACAGCATGGGCGCGGGGTCGATCACAACCTCACCCCCCGCCCCCCTCTCCGTGTACAGCGAGGGGGTGGAAACGGACGAGGCATGCCTCGTCCCTACAGAAACCGCGTCTGGGGTAGGGACGAGGCGTGCCTCGTCCGCATCGGTTTCCTCATCCACTCCAAACGCATACGCCCCATCCGCCCCCACGGATGCCATCCCCTCCAGCTCTATCGCCGCCTGCGCCTCGTACGTCACCACCTGGCGCACGCCGAGCAGCGCCGCCACCGCGTCGAACAGCCGCCCCATGCTGCTGGTCGGCAGCGTGGCAATGCCCGCTTCGAGCTGGCGCAGCAGCACGCGCCGTTCGTTCGGCGGGCAGGCGCGCACGGGCGGCAGATCGTCCTCCCAGGCGATGCCCGCCGCCCACAGATGCGCCAGCGCCATGCGATACGGTCGCCGCACCGCCGCATCGCCACCGGGGAGCGGGACGTACTTCAGATGCGCTGCGCGGGTGAAGCCGTCATCATCCACCAGAAGCACCTCGCCGCCCCAGATCGCGCCATCCGTCCCGTAGCCCGTGCCATCCAGGCAGACGCCGATCACCTGCTGTGTCCCGTCCATGCCATGCTCCGCCATCAACGCAGCGATATGCGCATGGTGATGCTGGACGCGGATCAACGGCACGCCCGCGCGCGCGCTGTGCGCCTGCGCCCATTCGGTCGTCGCGTAACCCGGATGCAGATCGCAGACGACCGCCTGCGGACGGGCGTTGTAGAGTGCGCAGAGGTGCGCCTGCGCCCGCTCGAAAGCCTGGAGCGTTTCGAGGTTTTCCATGTCGCCGATGTGCTGGCTCATGAAGGCGCTACCCTCGTGCGTCAGGCAGAAAGCGTTCTTGAGTTCGCCGCCGACCGCCAGCACCGATGCGCCTGCGATGGGCAGGCGGATTGGGTAGGGCGTGTAGCCGCGCGAACGGCGGATCGGCAGCTCGCCCCCGTCGTGGATGCGCAGCACCGAATCATCGCACGGCACATGGATCGGGCGGTCGTGCATCAGGAAGCCATCGACCAGCGGGGCAAGCCGTTCGCGCGCTTCGTCGTTGTCGATGGCAATCGGCTCACCGGACAGGTTGCCGCTCGTCATCACCAGCGGCGTCTCGCCGATCAGCAGATAGTGCAGCGGCGTATACGGCAGCATGACGCCGACCAATGGATTGCCGGGCGCGACGCCTGCGCTTAATGACCTCACCCCCTTGATCCCCCTCTCCGTGTACGGAGAGGGGGTTGGGGGGTGAGGTTCCCCGCTTGAGAGGTGCGGCTTTGCGGCGCTCCCCGCGCGCTTGCGCAGCAGCACGATGGGGCGCTGGCGGCTGGTGAGCAGCGCCGCCTCCGCGTCGTCGATGTGGGCGATCTCTCGCGCCGCGTCGAGATCGCGCACCATGACGGCGAACGGCTTATCGACGCGCCCCTTGCGCTCGCGCAGGGTCGCCAATGCTGCGTCATTCGTCGCATCGCACGCCAGGTGGAAGCCACCCACCCCCTTGACCGCGACGATCTTCCCCGCGCGCAAGGCGGCTTGCGCGGCGGCGATGGCAGCGTCAGACTCCGCCCTCATCCCCAGCCCCTCTCCCGACCGCCGCGCATCCATGTCCTTGTGGCGAGAGGCACTATGCGCGGCTGGGAGAGGGGAGCCAGAGTAGGGACGAGGCGCGCCTCGTCCGTCTGGAAGCCCCTCTCCCAGGCGTACTCGCCGTTCGGGAGCGGGGTTGAGGGCGCTTCTCTCCTCCCACCACACCCTGGGTCCGCAGTCCGGGCAGGCGATGGGCTGGGCGTGAAAGCGGCGGCTGCGCGGGTCGTCATATTCCGCCGCGCACGCCGGGCACATCGTGAATGCCGCCATCGTCGTCGTCGCGCGGTCGTAGGGGATGCCCGTGATGATCGTGAAACGAGGACCGCAGTGCGTACAGTTGATGAACGGGTAGCGATAGCGGCGGTCGTCGGGATCGTAGAGTTCACGCAGGCAGTCGTCGCAGATACCGACATCCGGCGGGATGTGCGCGCGCACATCCGCCCCGGCGCGGCTTTCCAGGATGACGAACGCCGTCTCGCCGCGCAGCGACATCGCCTGCGCCGTGACCGACTCGATATGCGAAAGCGGCGGCGCTTCATCCGTCAGCGCCGCGCGGAAGGCAGCCAGCGCGTCGTCCGCGCCTTCGACCTCAATGAACACGCCGTCCGCGTCATTGCCGACATGCCCCGCGAGTTCATAACGCGCCGCCAAGCCATAGACGAACGGGCGAAACCCAACCCCCTGCACAATCCCCCGCACACGAAGGCGTGTGCGCCAGCGCGGAGTCATCAAGTTAGCGTGCGCTGGGAAAGCGTCTGACGGAAGTGGGTGAGCATCCTGATCCAGTGATCCATTCCTTCCCCGGTCTTCGCAGATGTGTCGAGGATGGTCATGCCGGGATGGACGGCTTCGACGGCAGCGGCGGCGGCAGGACGATCAAATTCGACGGCGGCTGCCAGGTCGATCTTCGTGAAGACCGCGACATCCGCCGAGTTGAACAGGACAGGATACTTGAGGGGCTTGTCTTCGCCCTCGGTGACCGAAAGCAAAACGACGCGCAGGTGTTCGCCCAGGTCATACGAAGCGGGACAGACGAGGTTGCCGACGTTCTCGATGAAGAGATAGTCGAGCGCATTCAGGTCAATCCCCCAGGCGGTGAGATGCGACGCGATCATCTCAGCTTCCAGATGGCAGTTGCCGCCCGTCACGATTTGACGTACGGGCGCGCCGCTGCGTGCCAGCCGCTGGGCGTCGTTGTCGGTCGCCAGATCGCCGACCAGCGCTGCCGGGTGAGCGCCTGCTTCGCGCAGGAAGCGCAAGGTGGCTTGGAGGAAGGTTGTCTTGCCAGCGCCGGGACCGGAGACGAGGTTGACGACCATCACGCCTGCCGCGTCAAAACGCGCTCGCAGGCTCTGCGCCAGGAGATCATTCTTCTCCAGCACGCCGCGCCGGATCTCAAGAATACGCGGGCTGTTCATCCAGCACCTCCAGCGAAATCAACTCCAGCTCGCGCCCCTGGCGAACATCACTGCTCGGACGCCCACAACGCGGGCAGCGAAAGGATTGAATGGTATCGAGGGTTGAGACGGCAGCGCAGGCAGCGCAGTAGAGGGCGACCGGGACTTCTTCGATCTCCAGCCGCGACCCAGCCAGGATCGTGCCTTCGGTGGCGACATCATACGAGAAGAGCAGCGACTCCTTGACGACGCCCGCCAGTGCGCCGAGTCGCAGGTGCACGGCTGCAACGCGCGTCACGCCCGCATCTTCCGCCGCGCGCGACGCCATTTCGACCAGACTGTAAGCGATAGACAGCTCATGCATCGGTCTTCGTCCCAAACGCTGTGACCCTGCGCGCCCATCCACGAATGGGCTCGGCTTCGGTCGAACCTGAATTTTGAAGGTGCAGCGTCACTAGAAGTTTGACACAAACGGGCAAAGGAGGCAACACGATCTCACGCCGATGGCGGGTGACCTGTTGTGACCGCTCGCTGCTTCCGGGTCGCACGACGGCGCTGCCAGGTGCCGATGATGCCGAACGGAAAGACAATCACGACCAGGATGAAGATGACCCCCAGCAGCAGCGCCCAGATGTTGGCGATGTCGATGGTGATCCCGGCGATCACCAGTTCAGCATCGCGCAGGAAAACATCCAGGAAATGCAAGCCGCTCGCGCCGATGACGGGACCGCTGAACGTACCGATGCCGCCAATGATCGTCATCAGCAGCGGATCGACGGTGTACGACACGCCGAGCAGTTCGGGACCGACTTTCTTGTTCAGGATGACCTGGAGAATACCCGCCACCCCCGCGAGCATCCCGGCGATGGTGATTGACAGCAGCTTATAGTTGAGCGTGTTATAGCCCATCGACTGCGCGCGGTCTTCGTTCTCGCGGATCGCCTTAAAGACCGCGCCCGTCGGGGAATTGACCAGGCGGCGGATGAAGAGGAACGTCAGCACGGCGAGCGCCAGGGCAACATAGTAAAAGCTGATGCGGCTCTGTGACGGGTCGAGCCAGACCGGCAGATCGGTGATGGCAAAGCCATCCTCCGCGCGGGTGAGCTGCCAGCGCCCGAAGAAGATGAAGAACATCTCCGCGACCGCCAGCGTGAAGATGGCGAAGTACACCCCTTTGAGCCGCAGCGTCACAAAGCCGATCAGCAGCCCCAGCGCGCCGCAGACCGCGATTGCCGCCAGCACGCCCAGCGCCAGGGCGACTCCCGTCTCCAGCGCCGTGTATTCCAGCAGCAGCCCCAGCACATAGCCCGCGGTGCCGAAGAACAGGGCATGACCGAACGAGATGACGCCCGTGAAGCCGAAGAGCAGGTTATAGCTCATGGCGAGGATCGCCAGGATATAGACCTCGATCAGCACCGATTGCCAGCGTACCGACTCGCCGCGCATGACCATGCGGTCACCGCGCGCAACCCCGAACGGGCTGGACTCTGTCAGCGCGCCGACAATGAACGGGAACAGGATCAGGAACACGAGCAGCAGCGCCGGCAGCCAGTATCCGCGCAGCCAGCCACCGCGTGACGAAGGGGTCAGTGATTGCATCGCGTAGTCCTCACGATTTCCCGAACAACCCGCTGGGGCGCACCAGCAGGACAAGGACGAGCAGCAGCATCGGCGTGATGCTGGGCAGCGCGGCGAAGGCGGTGCCGATGGCGGTATCCTGCGCGACGGCGATGGCAAGCCCGACCAGCACGCTGCCGACCGCCGTCCCGCTGTAGCTGCCCATCCCGCCCAGCACGACAACCGCGATGGCTTGCAGCAGGAAGATGTTCCCCAGTGTGGTGGATGCGCCCAGGAATGGCGCGGCGACCGCTCCACCGAATGCCGCGATTGCACAACCCAGCGTGAAAACCAGCGTGAAGACCGCCCTCACGTTGATGCCAAGCGCCTGCACCATCTCGCGGTCTTCCACGCCCGCACGGATGATGATGCCAATGCGCGACCGCTGAAGCAGCAAGCCTATCGCCACGATCAGCGCGATGCCCATGCCGACAACGAACAGGCGGTAGGTGCTGAAGCGCTGTCCAAACAGCTCGAAGAAGCTCTCACGCACGCCAAAAAGCTCCGTCCAACTGTACGGCGTGGTCGTCCAGATGAACTTGACCAGTTCCAGCGCCACCAGCGACACGCCGAACGTCAGCACAAGCTGAAAGATCGGGCGGCTGTAGAGCGGGCGCAGCAGCCCGCGTTCGAGCAGATAACCGAGCAGCGCGCCAACCGCGATGGCGGCGAGCACCGCACCGATGAAACGCAGATTCGGGTCGGGGAGAACGCTGGTCAGGTCGATGACCCCACCGGCGTGCTGGGCATCATAGGCGACATACGCCCCGACCATGAAGTAGCTGCCCTGCGCCAGGTTGAGCACGTCCATCAGCCCGAAAACAATCGACAAGCCCGAAGCAACCAGGAAGAGCAGCATCCCCTGGAACAAACCGGAAAGCAGCGTAATGCCGAAGTCGCCTGGGCTGCTGGAATTGGCGAAGGCAACGCCAAAAAGCGCAGCCAGGATGAGGGCGATGGCGATGAGAGAGGCCCGTCCTGCCATGATGTTATGCCACCCCCAGATAACGCTGGATGAGGGCTTTGTCCTGCACGAGGTCTGCCATCGCGCCGGCAGCCACGCTGTGCCCCTCATCGATGATGACGTAGGATTGCGCCAGCTTGCTGGCGACGCGGAAATTCTGCTCGACCAGCAGCACCGACACCTGCGACGACAGACGTTGTATGGCGGCGATGAGCTGCTCGATGATGACGGGTGCCAGCCCTTCACTCGGCTCGTCGATCAGCAGCAAACGGTTTTCCGGCACCAGCGCACGCGCCACCGCCAGCATTTGCTGCTGCCCGCCGCTCAGGTTGCCGCCGGGCAGCTCGATCAGGCGTTTGAGGTCGGGGAACAGGTCGAAGATGAAGTCCGCCTTGCGGGCGAAGTCGCCGCTCCGCCGTTCGGCAAGCTGAAGGTTTTCGCGCACCGACAGACTCCTGAAGATGGCACGATGCTCCGGCACATAGCCGATGCCAAGCTGGGCGATGTTGTGCGACTGCCTGCCCTGGATCGGCTTGCCATCAAAGTGGATGCTGCCGCGCGCGGGCGGCGTCAGCCCAATGATGCTGCGCAGTGTCGTCGTCTTGCCCGCGCCGTTGCGCCCCAGCAGCACCGTGATGCCGCCCGTCGTCACGCTCACGCTGACGCCTTCCAGGATATGAAACTGCCCAATGAAGGTGTGGATGTCGCGCACTTCCAGGATACTGCTCATGCGCTCCCTCCCGTCGGCAGATCGTAAAGTTCGCCCAGGTAGACCGCCTGCACGGTTTTGTCCTGTGCGATCTGGCGCGGGTCGCCTTCCGCCAACACCCGCCCCTGATGCATGACCGTGATGCGGTTGGAGATGTTCATCACGACGTTCATGTTGTGTTCGACCATGATGATCGTCTTGCGCCCTTCCGCGCGGATACGCTCGATGATGGCGATCAGTTCGGGAACCTGCTCGCTCGCCATGCCCGCCGTCGGCTCGTCGAGCAGCAGCAGTTCGGGGTCGGATGCCAGGATCATCGCCAGTTCGAGTTTGCGTTTGCCGCCGTGCGGCAGCACATTGGCAGGCACGGCGAGCACATCGCGCAGTCCCGTGATCTCCAGCACCTCGTGCGCGCGCCGTGTATACGCGGCGAAACTGTCCGCGCGGCGCAGGATGCGAAAGTTGTCTTTGCCCAGCGCCTGCGCCGCCAGGCGCGCGTTTTCCAGCACCGTTAGGTTGGGGAAGACGTTGGTGATCTGGAAGGAGCGCCCGATCCCCAGGTGCGCGCGCGCGTGGACGGGCAGCGTGGTGATGTCCCGCCCTTTGTAGATGACCGCGCCGCGCGTCGGTCGGTAGCGCCCGGTCAGCAGATTGAACAGGGTCGTCTTGCCCGCGCCGTTGGGTCCGATGATCGAATGCGTCGTGTCGCTGGCGACCTGGATCGACACATCGTCAACGGCGACCAACCCGCCGAACGCCTTGCGCAGGTTCTGCGCCATCAAGAGTACATCTGCCATCCAAAAACCCTCACCCCTTCCCCTCTCCATGAGGGAGAGGGGGTTAAGAAGACTCTTCTGAAGCCCCTTCTCCATGACGCGCAAGCGGAAGGGGTTGGGGGATGAGGGTATTCTACCCCTCCATCTCCGCGATCATGGCGTTGAATGCCTCGTCGAGCGGCAGACGCTCCGCAGCCACATCTTCCGCCAGCAGCACGGGCGGGACGATCTGGTTGGCCGGCACCGTTGCCAGCAGCTCGTAGAACTGCTGATCTTCGCTGTCAAGGTTATTCAGCCGCGCGATGTACATCGGCACGAGCGCCTGATGATCCGACGGACGAATGGCGTAGGTGCCCTTCGGTCCCTCGAAGACCATGCCTTCCAGCACCGGGATCATCGATTCGGGCAGGGTATCGCCTTCGGTCTCCGTCACCGCCTGGGCGAGCGCCTGCGCGGTAGCGAAGCTGCATTCGCTGAAGAGATCGGGGTTGTCTTCGTACACCGCGCGGTAGCCCTCGACCAGGAAGTCGTTGATCTCATTTTCCGGGAATGAGTAGTGATAGACGATCCACGAGATGTTGCCGATGGTGCTGGGGTCGCTGACGGCGACGATGTCGTTGGAGTTAAACGCCGCGACGACCGCCATCTGATCCTGCACGCCGAGTTCGGCGATCTGCTGGAACAACGTCACCGAGCCATCGCCCGCCCAAATCGGCAGGACGGCGTCCGCGCCGCTGTCGAGCACCTGCTGAAGGTACGGGGTGAAGTCGGTGGTCTCAAGCGGTGCGTAAATCGGCTCGCTGACGAAGGTGATGCCCGCGCCTGCCAGCACGCCCGCCGCGCCCGCCGAAGCGCGCCCGAAGTCGTTATCGACCGCCAGGATGACGAAGTTCGAGCCGAGTTCCGCCGTCGCATAGGGCGCAAACGCCAGGAAGTCCTGGAAGGTATTGCGGCAGATGCGGAAGGTGTTGGCGTTGAAGTTCGCACCCGTGATGGCGGGCGACGCCGCCGGAGCCGCGAACAGCATGACATCCGAGTCGAGCGCGACCTGCTGAACGCCGGTCATGACGCCGCTGCTCGGCGCGCCCACCAGGATCTCCGCGCCCTCCTGCTCAATCAGTTCGCGCGCCTGGCTCGCCGCAGTATCGGCGTTGCTGGCGTTATCGCGCACGACGACTTCGACCGGACGTCCGGCAATCGTGACCGCCGCCAGCGCCGCATCCATGTCATTCTCGTAGTCCGCCGGATTGACACCCGCCGCGTAAAGCAAGCCGAGCTTGAAACCGTATTCGAGTTCGTACCCGTAGATGGTCAGCGGACCCGACTGATCGACAAGCAGCCCAATGACGAGCGGTTCACCCTCCTGGGCGGCGACAGACGCAGCGCCCAGAACCAGCATGACGAGCGCGACCAGCAAGACCAGTTTCCGTATCATCTCAAATCCTCCAAAGAAAATCACACCTGCTACAAAATCGTCCGAACCTCACCCCCAGTCATAGACGAAGCGTGCCTTCGTCCACCGCGAGGCAGCGGGGGTCAGGTTCAAACCAGGCAAACGGTCAGTTCATCGCAGGTGCGATGACGACCGCCTCACCCTCTAAAACCAGGACGCCGTCTTGATTGGTGACGGTCGTGCGAAAAGTGGCGATGCGCTTGTCTTCCCGATAGGCGGTCAGCTCGACCCTCGCGGTGACGGTATCGTCGATGAAGACCGGCGCTTTGAACTTCAAATCCTGTCCCAGGTAGATCGTGCCGGGTCCCGGCAGGTCGTTGCCCAGGATGGCGGAGACGACGCTCGCGGTGAGCATCCCATGGGCGATGCGCCGCCCGAAGCGGCTCGCCGCCGCATAAGCCTCGTCCAGATGGATCGAGTTGGTGTCGCCGGATGCCTGCGCGAACGCGCGGATGTCGGCATCTGTGATCGTTTTGGTGCGGCTGGCGGTCATGCCAATCGTGAGCATCATGAATGTTCCTCTTCCTTTTCGCCCACCAGCGCCCGCTTGAGGATCTTGCCCGCCGCCGAAATCGGCAGGCTGTCGCGGAATTCGATGTGGCGCGGCACCTTGTAGCCCGCCAGATGGAAGTGGATGTGCTGGCGCAGTGCCTCTTCCGTCAGCGCCTGTCCCTGCCGGACGACCACGAACGCCTTGCCCACCTCGCCCCAGCGGGCATCCGGCACGCCGACGACCGCGCACATCTCGACCGCCGGATGGCGATAGATGACCTGCTCGATCTCGGTCGGGTAGATGTTCTCGCCGCCGCTGATGTACATGTCCTTCTTGCGATCCACGATGAAGAAGTAATGCCCTTCGTCCATCTGTGCCAGATCGCCGGTATGAAAGTAGCCCTCGTCGTCCAGCGCTTCGCTGCTGGCATCGGGATCGTTGAAGTAGCCCGACGAGCGCGAGGGACCGCGCAGCACGAGTTCGCCGACCTGCCCCGGCGGCAGCGGCTGATTGTGCGCATCGACGATGCGGGCATCGACGAAGAAGTTCGGGCGTCCAATGCTGCCGGCTTTGGCGACCGCGTCTTCCGGCGCGAGCGCAAACACGCCGGGTCCAAACTCCGACATGCCGAAGCCCTGCTTGAAGACGACGCCTTTTTCCCGCCGAAACTGTTCGATCAACGCGACGGGCAGCGGCGCGCCGCCGCTGGTGCAAAAGCGCAGGTTGCTCAGGTCGGCGTCAGCCCAGTTGGGCGCTTTCGTCATCATCTGATAGGTCGTCGGCACCCCGGCGTAAATCGTCGCCGCGTATTCTTCCAGCAGCGCCAGCACCTGCTCGGCATCGAACTTGCGCGTCAGCACGACCGTCCCGCCCAGGATGAGCAGCGGCGTGGTGTAGACGAGCAGCCCGCCTGTGTGAAAGAGTGGGAAGGTGTTGACGGTGATATCGCCGTGCTGCAAATCGTGGATGATCGTGTTCAGCGTGTTCCAGCCGATCATGCGGTGGCTGATCTGAGCGGCTTTCGGCAGCCCGGTCGTGCCGCCCGTGAAGATCAGACAGGCGATGTCCTCTTCCGTCAGGTCTTCGGTCGTCACCGGACGCAGCACGGAGTCGATCATGACTTTCTCGAACGAGCGGCTGTTGGCGATGCCCGCGCCTTCGATATGCAGCCAGTGGTCGATCACCTGCGAATGCTCGGCGATCTGACCGACGGCATCTTTGAACTCGTCCGAATAGATCAACACTTTCGGCGTGGTCTTTTCGAGAAGCTGCTCTACCTCGCGCCAGTGCAGCCGCCAGTTCATGCCGACCAGAATCGCCCCCAGCTTGCCGCAGGCGAAGAAGACATCCAGATATTCGACGCCGTTATGCGCCAGCATCGCCACGCGGTCGCCCTTGCCAACGCCAGCGCCATCGCGCAGCCAGTTGGCGAGGCGGTTGGCGCGCTGGTTCAGTTCGCGATAGGTGAAGGAGCGATGGGGAACCTTGCCCGCATCGACCACTGCCAGTTGGTCGGGCGTATACAACGCTCTGCGTCCGAGATAATCGCCAATGTACATGCCGCACCCTCTACTTCAATGTGACAGCGGTCGTCGTCTTAAACTCGTTGAGGACGACGCTGGTTTCAATCTTCTCGATGCCCGCGAGCGTCATCAGGTGCTCGCTGATGAAGCGTTCTAAGGCGCGGTTATCCGCCGCGACGACCTTGAGCAGCAGGTCGAACGCGCCCGCCATGTGATAGCACTCCAGCACCTGCGGCAGCGCGCCCACCGCCGCGCGCATCGCTTCCATCTGCTCGCGGCTGTGTCCCTGAACGCTCACGCGGATGAAGCACAGCACATCCAGCCCCGCCTGCTCGCGGTCAATCAGCGCGACGTAACCCCGGATCATCCCCGCGCGTTCCAGCCGCTTCATCCGCTGGTAGACGGCGGGCGGCGACAGGAAGACCTTGCGCGCCAGGTCAGCAACACTAATCCGCCCATTGACCTGAAGCTCTTCCAGGATGGCGCGGTCGAGCTGGTCAAACGCGCCTTCAAACACCGATTTCGCCATACAACTCCTAAAGTGATGTGTGATGCGTAGTACGCATCATGCATCACTTTCCACTCAGGTGCGCATGGAAGGCGGCGTTGAACTCCGCCGGGCGTTCGATATAGGGCGTGTGCCCGGTCTCCGGGAAGACGATCTCCTGATAGCTGCCACCATGCGCCGCGTAAGCTTCGAGCACCGCGCGCGTCTGCCCGACCATCGGCTGCGACGGATAGACCTCCGCGCCGGGCCAGCCGGGGATGACGCCGAATGCGCCGAGCGTCCCCATATCGAACAGCGACGTATCGCTGACGATCTGGTCATCCGCGCCGCGTATCCACAACACAGCAGGCTTCGGGGAGATGGTGTTGAGGCGCGACACGTCGCCCGCGTAGTTCGGAGCGAGCGCGTTGGCAGGTCCGAACTTGCCTGGCGCGACGAAGGGCCAGTTGGCGGACGGCACCGAGTCGCCCGGATATTCCTGCCCGCCGACATGCTCGGACAGCAGCGATGACAGCAGATCTTCTTCGCGCGCGGCGACAAACGGCGGCTTCCAGTAAAAGCTGTTCATGACGATGCGCGGCGATGCCTGGGGGTTGTCGCTGCCCCGGTCGCCCGCCGCCATCAACTGCGTGAAGGTCGGGTTGACGATGCCGCCGCCGCTGCCCGCGCCATCCGGATTGCACCACTGCCCATCTGTCCCCTTGCTGCCGCCGAAGCCATACGGCGAGCCGGGCGCTGCCAGCGTCACGCTGCGGATGCGCGCGGGTGCATCCATCATCATGCGCCAGATGACCGAGCCGCCCATCGAGTGCCCGACGACGTGCGCGCGGTCGATGGCGAGCGCGTCGAGCAGCGCGAAGGCATCATCCGCGAGATCGCCCATGCCGCGCGTGGCGTCGATCTTCTTCTCACGTTCGGCATCGCCGTACCCGCGCTGATCCGGCGCTATGCCGCGATAGCCCGCGGGCAGCGCGACCATCGTCTCTTCCCAGTAGGTCGCCGATGACGCATTGCCGTGAATGAACAGCACGGGGATACCATCGTCCGCGCCGCTGAAAAGCACACGGGTCGTCAGCCGCGCGCTGGTGATCGTCTTTGCGGTAATGCCTGGAATCGTCGGAATGGACATACAGAAACTCCTCAAAATAATCGAACGATATGGGTTGTAGGGGCGACCCATGGGTCGCCCCTACCGTTTCATTTCCCTTGAACAAACTGCTCCCGCAGCTCGCGCTTGAGCACCTTGCCTGCGGCGTTGCGGGGCAGCGCGTCGATCAACGCCACCTGACGCGGGACTTTGAACTTCGCCAGATTCGCCGCGCAGTGCGCGATCACGGAGTCCGCTTCAAGCACGCAGCCGGGCTTGACGACCAGGATCGCCATGCCGCATTCGCCCCAGCGCGCGTCCGGCACGCCGATGACGGCGGCTTCCGCCACGCCGTCGATCTGGTAGAGCACCTGCTCAACTTCGGCGGGATAGACGTTCTCTCCGCCGCTGATGTACATATCCTTGTAGCGGTCAACGATGTAGATGCAGCCCTCCTCGTCGGTCGTCCCGGCGTCGCCGGAATGCAGCCAGCGCTGCCCGTGCGCGTCGAGCGTGAAGCTGTCGCGGTTGGCATCCGGGCGCTGCCAGTAGCCGGGCGTCACATTGGGACCGCTGATGACGACCTCGCCGATTTCGCCCGGCGCGCAGTCGCTGAAGTCGTCGCGCACGACCCGCACGCGCGTATGCTGGAGCGGCTTGCCGACCGAGGTCGGCTTGGAGAGCGCGCGATGATGATCGATCAGGAAGACGGTCGGGCTGGTCTCCGTCATGCCGAAGCCAAGCTGGATGACGATGCCGCGCCGCGCGTACTGTTCCAGCACGGCGACCGGCATGGGTGCCCCCCCACAACCCCAGGAATGCACCGACGACAGGTCGGTCGCCGCGAAATCGGGATGCTGGCTGAGGAAGAGGTAAATCGACGGCACGCCGAACATATGCGTCACGCGCAGCGCCGGGTCAGAGAGGGTTTGCAGCGTGAGGCTCGCGTCGAACTGGCGGGCGATCAGGCTCGTCCCGCCCAGGTGCAGCAGCGGGTTGACGTACAGATTTAGCCCGCCGATATGAAACGTCGGCAGCACGCAGTAAAAGAGGCTGTCATGATTCAGCCCGGTCGGCGTCGTAATGTTGACGGCGTTCCAGAACATCATCCCGTGCGTGATCAGCACCCCTTTGGGGCGACCGGTCGTCCCTGCCGTATACATGATCATCAGGGGATCGTCGTGGGTCGTGTGCGGCGACATCGCGACGCGGGCATTCGTGGCGATGATCGCATCTTCATATGCCAGCGCATCACCCTGTAGGGACCGGGCATGCCCTGTCCGTTCGGCATGCCCCGACGAGAGGTCAATCCGCAGCCGATGTTCCAGCGCCCCACCCATCAGCGGGGGGATGCGGTCGGCGAATTCCGCGTCATAGACGATGCCGACTGCGCCGGAATCCTCAAGGATGAAGCGCAGTTCCTGCTCCGCCAACCGCCAGTTGAGCGGCAGCATCAGCGCACCCAGTTTGATGCAGGCGAACTCGAACTCGAAGTATTCGGTCGAGTTCTTGCCGAGGATGGCGACCCGGTCGCCGGGTGCGACGCGCCACGTATCGCGCAGATAGGCGGCAAGGCGTCCGGCGCGGTCATTCATCTCCGCGTAGGTGTAGCGTCGCCCGCTCGCCTGGTCGATCAGCGCCAGCTTTTCCGGCGTGCGGTCGGCGTGGAAGGCGATCCAATCCGAAGCGAGGATGCTCATGCTGCCCCCCACCGCACCGCGACCGCGCTCCAGGTGTAGCCTGTGCCCGCGCCCGCCAGCACGATCAGATCGCCATCATGGATCTTGCCCTGCGCCACCCCCAGCTCAATCGCCAGCACCTGATCGACGCTCTGGACATGCCCGTAATGATCGAGATAGACCGACTGTTCCGCCGTCAGACCGATGGCAGACAGGATTTCGAGATAGAACGACTTCTTCATGTGGGTGATGCCGAGGAAGCGCACGTCGTGCATCGCCGCGCCGCTCTGCTCGACCGCCTCGCGGATGACGCGGACGAAGTTGGGCAGCGACACTTCGCCCAGGCGCGCCGCCATGTAGTCGCTGTCTGTCACGTCCAGTCGCCCGGCGACCTCGCCGACGACGGCAGGCTCGCCCGGCGCGACCGCCGCCTGCGTCAGCACGACCGTCTCCGACAGGCTGCCATCGGTGATCGCCGCCGCGCCCAGGATCTGGTTGCGCGTCGCGCCGCGTTCGAGCAGCAGCGCGCCACCGCCGGAGCCAAAGTTGAACATGAAGCGCGAACGCTCGTTGCGATAGTTGATCAGGTCGTTTTCGCGGCTGCCCGCCGCCAGCAGCACATAACGCAGGCGCTCGTCGGACTGCATCAACGCGCGCGCAGTGTGGAGGGCAATCGGCGCGCCCGCGCACAGCGCATACATTTCGAAGGCGTAAGCGTTGTGCGCGCCGACGTTCTGCATGATCCTGGAGGCGGCATTCCAGACGAGGTGGTCTTTGTGCTCGCTGCCGTGCGAGATGACTAAGCCAATCTGCTCAGGCGAGATGCCCGCCTGCTGTATCGCAGCGCGCGCGGCTTCGGACGCCATCTGCGTGACCGTCTCGTCGTCATCCGCGATGTGGCGCTGGACGATGCCCATCTTGTCGCGCAGGACGTCTTCGGGGATGCCCGTGAGCGCGGAGAGCGCGGCAGCCGTCTGGACGCGGCGCGGAAACCAGGTTGCGTAACCCGCAATACCAATCGAAATCATCTTGTGGCTCGTAACAAACACTATAGCATAAGGCTGCATGTGCGGAGTTCAATGTCAGGGAATAGCTGCACATGCGCCGAAGGATAAGTTTGCCCACCCCGATGAAGACTGGCGAACGCTGCAAAAGAAACACACGTTTGAAGGTCAAAACAAGAAACAATCCTCACCGAAGTCCAAGCTCCCCTCGGTCGTGGAGCGCACGCCACCGCGCATGGCGCATATCGAGACGCTCGAGCTGGAGATGTGCGACACGGGTCCCGTGCAGCGAGTCGAACTGGGAATTGAAGCGCAGCGACGCGAAGGACGCGGAGATCAGATCATCTTTCGTGGCGCTCCTGGCGATATGGCGGTTGAGCTTTTGATTGAACCGCCAAGACGCGAAGGGCGCGGAGAGAAGACGTAGGGGCGCAATATATTGCGCCTCTTTTCTTTATTCTATCGTCCACCCAGCCGACTCAGCAGCGGGATCGCCAGCACCGCCAGCAAGATGAGCGCGCAGACGACGAGGATGATGCGGCTGCGCGACCAGCGCCCATCATTGACGCCTTTGACCCGCCCGATGGTGAGCGGGTCATCGTCGTAGGGCGCGTCGTCGCCCAGCTCGCGCATATCGCGCGCGTCCGGGTATTCGTCGTCGTCGATCCAGTCGTCGCGGCGGGGCATTGGTTTATGCTTTTGCCTTCAGATGTGCTTCGCGCAGCGCCTTCCGTTTCGCCCGTGCTTCGTCATCAGATGGAGGGCGCAAGTCTGTCTCTGTCGTGACGACCTGCTCAATTCGCACATTGAGCGCGTCGATACCATTCTTGCAGGCATCACTGATTTCGAGACCGATTAAGCGCCCGTCCGCCCCAATGTCTGCGACACAATTCTCGCCAATCTCGCGAGTCGTGAAGACATCCTCATCGAGCAATTCAATATAGAGGATGTCGATGTCGTGGTTGTAGACTACCTTCATGGATTCACCTCGTCGTCTTCTTTTACATGCACCGAGACGATGAGGAGCATTTCCTCCTCAACGACCACTCGAACGAAGTAAGCTTCGCCGACCTCCTCATCATAGAACTCTTTTTCATACACGTCACGACCATTTGACTGCTGCCAACTACCTCCCGCTTCCATCGTCTCAACGACCATCTCCTCGCTGATGCCTCGCCGCCTCATACGATTGATGGCGTGGGGATGGACGACGTAGACTTTGTTGTTCGCTGTGATTTCGTAGTTCATCGAAGTCCAAGTTCACTCCGCGCGATCACCATCCGCTGCACCTCGCTCGTGCCTTCGTAGATGCGCGTGATGCGCGCGTCGCGGTAGTAGCGCTCGACCGCCATCTCCTTGCTGTAGCCCATGCCGCCGTGTATCTGCACCGCCTCGTCAGTGACGAACATCGCCGTCTCGCTGGCGAACAGCTTCGCCATACTCGCCTCGGTCGTGTAGCGCGCGCCCGTCGCCTTAAAGCGCGCCTTCGCCGCGCAGGCGTTGTAGATCAGCAGGCGGCTTGCTTCGATGCGCGTCTTCATGTCGGCGATCTTCTGCTGGATCATCTGGAACTGCCCGATGGGACCCCCAAACGCCTGCCGCTCGCGCGAATAGGTCAGGCTCGCCTCGTATGCCGCCTCGGCGATGCCGAGCGCCTGCGCGGCGATGCCGATGCGCCCCGCGTCCAGCACGGTCATGGCGATCTTGAAGCCTTCGCCGCGCTTGCCAAGCATGTTTTCGACCGGCACTTCGTAGTTTTCATAGACGATCTCGCTGGTGGCGCTGGCGCGGATGCCCAGCTTTGGCTCTTTCTTGCCACGAATGAAACCTGGCTTATCGGCGTCGATCAGAAAGGCGGTCACGCCCTTCTGCTTGAGTTCCGGGTCGGTCATCGTGAAGAGCACGACATAATCGGCGACGGGTCCGCTCGTCACCCAGCTCTTGCGCCCGTTGATGACGTAATGTGTGCCCGCCGCGTTGAGCACCGCGCGGCTCTCCATCGTCCCGGCGTCGCTGCCGCTCATCGGCTCCGTCAGGCTGTAGGCACCGATCTTCTCGCCGCTGGCGACCGGGGTGATATAGCGCTGCTTCTGCGCTTCCGTGCCGAAGGCGTAGATAGCGTAGTTGTAGAGCGAGTTATTGACGCTGACGATGGTGCTGTGGCTGGCATCGGCTTTGGCGACCTCGATCATCGTCAGCACGTAGGCGAGCGTGTCCATGCCCGCGCCGCCGTATTCCTCCGGCATTTCGATACCCATCAAGCCAAGCCGCCCCATTTTGCGGACGGTGTCGAGCGGGAATTCGCCGCTCTCGTCGAATTCGGCGGCGATGGGCGCGATCTCCTTTTGCGCGAAGGTGCGCACCATGCGCTGGAGTTCTTCATGTTCGGGGGTCAGAGTCGGGATGAGTGGAGTTGTAGGTTCGGCGGCGATCATGAGTGAGCATCCTTTCAAGACAACACTTTGCAGCAGATGCGTAGTGCCAATGAAACAAAACACATTAACGATAGTTGTTTGGCGTTCCTGGCGTCATGGCGGTTCTATCAAATCAACCGCCATGACGCAAAGGACGCCAGGAAAAGCGATGGAGAGCAGCGCTATTCAAATCATAATTCGATTATAACGCAGACGGGGCGTGCTATACTGACCTGGATGCAGGCGGGAGATGAGACTATGAGCGCGTCTACCGCTATGTGGAAATCGAGGGGCAATGACGCACGACGACATCCGCGCGCTGTTCGACCAGCAGGAGCGCATCAATGCCAGTTATCCCAATGAGCGGCGCGAGGCGACGCCGAACATCGTCCGCTACATCAGCCAGACGCAGCCCTTCAGCTTCATCCTCTACACCCACGCCGACGAAACCGACATCGAGCGCATCATCGACGAGCAGATCGCCTACTTTGCAGGCATCGGACACGGCTTCGAGTGGAAGACGTACAGCCACGATACGCCGCCCGACCTGGTCGAACGGTTGGCGCGGCGCGGCTTCGTGACCGAGGAGCGAGAGACAGTGATGGTGCTCGATCTCGAATCGCCGCCGCCCGCGCTCGTGCAGCCTCTCGCGCACGATATCCGGCGGATCAGCGACACGCGCATCATCCGTGACATCCTGTACAACGTGCAGCGCGTCGTCTTCCACGATGATGACGCCGAAAGCCAGCGCCACATCGAGTCGTTCGTCGCCAGCATCGAACAGTCGCCTGATCAGGTCGCCTTCTATGCCGCATTTATCGACGACCAGCCGGTTTCGGCAGCATGGATCAGTTTCGCGCCAGGAAGTGATTTCGCGGGCTTATGGGCAGGTGCGACTCTCGAAGGCTATCGCGGGCGCGGGCTGTATACGGCGCTGCTGGCGGCACGCGCGCAGGAGGCGCTGCGGCGCGAGCGCAGGTTCCTCTACATCGACGCCAGCCCGATGAGCCGCCCGATTGTCGCCAAACACGGCTTCTTCGAACTGACGACCACCATCCCCTGCGAGTGGAAGCCTGCGGAGTCTTGATCATCGTCACGCCCCACACATGAGGAATGCGACTGATGGGCGAATGAGGAATGAAGGACAATTGAGAGAGAAAGACATATTGTAGGGGCGACCCATGGGTCGCCCCTACCAACGAAATCATCAAGGTGAATCCCCATGACCGCACCCATCAAGATCAACCATGTCGCCATCGTCGTCGAGGATGTCGATGTGGCGCTCAAATTCTGGCACGAGGCGCTCGGTCTGCCGCTTCAGCATGTCGAACACAACGAGGACGAGCTGGTCAACATCGCCTTCCTGCCGCTGGGCGAGGGAGAAGTCGAACTGATCGCGCCGTTCACGCCAGAAAGCGGCGTCGCCAAGTACCTCGCCAAGAAAGGCGCAGGGCTGCATCATCTGTGCCTAGAAGTCGAAGACATTGACGCCGCACTGACGCAGCTCAAGGAGCGCGGCGCGGAGCTGATCACCGAGCAGCCGAAGGTGCGCCCCGACGGCACGCGCTACGGCTTCGTCCACCCCAAGAGCACGGGCGGCGTCCTGCTCGAACTGTACGAGAAAGCACTCACCTCCTCCTAAGCTGTTGCCTTTACACTCTCTCGCGCTTACGAAATCGCTTGAGAGTGCAACATGCAAAATACATCCCGCTACCCGGAGACCAAAGCGCCGCTGATCGCCGACTTTGGTATTATCTTCGCCGTCGTCATCTGCCTCGGCATCGTCGCTATCGGCACCTGGCTGCTGCAATTCACGCTTGCCACGCCGCCCGCCGGTGACAGCGGCTTCTTTTATGAGTGGAAGCTGGCGAACCCGGACTTCTGGAGCCGCGCGACCATCTGGATCGGCTTCGGGCTGCATCAGATCTTCCACTGGGTCGCCATCTGGTGGGCGCAGGAACGCTACGATAAATACACCGACAAGATGCGCCCCGCCAACTGGTGGGCACTCGGCATCAACGTCGTCTTCATCATCGCCCATTACTTCCAAACCATGTTTTTCTATGATGCCATCGCCCAGGACATCCCCAGTTGGACGGCGCAGTTCGCGGTCATCATGATGCTGTTCGTCATCATCGCAATGGAGAACCGTCGCCGCGGCATCTTCTTCGGCAAGAAGCTCAATTTCCGCGCCGAATTCTACGGCTGGATGAAGCGTTATCATGGCTACGCCTTCAGCTTCGCAGTGATCTACACCTTCTGGTTTCACCCGATGGTGCCGACCTGGGGACATCTGCTCGGTTTCGCGCATGTCATCCTGGTCATGATCCAGGGGTCGCTGATGATGACGCGGATGCATCTCAACCGGAAGTGGACCTTCCTGATGGAAATCCTCGTCCTGCCACACGCCGCGCTCGTCGCCTGGAACCAGGTGGCGACAGGCTCGCCAGATATGCTGCTGCGCATGTTCACGTTCGGCTTCCTGGCGATGTTCATCGTCACGCAGATGCACGGCTTGGGGCTGAAGGCGTGGGTCAAGAACCTGATGGGCTTCGGCTTCCTGGCGACGATCCTCTTCATCTACATCTTCGATACGCGCTTTGTCAACATCAACGAGGTGATCCGAATCCCCGCCATCGAGTATGGGATGGTCTTCGTGATGTACGGCTTGTGGTGGCTGTTCGCCAGGTTCACCGGACGGCTGAAGGGCACCCGCAGCACGGAGTATATCGAAGGGCGCGGCACCGCAGGCGCGGCGGCAGGGGATTAACGATCCCCATCACTGGATGCAGCCCAGGCGTGCTGCTTTGGCGTAGGACAGCAATTCTGGTGACAGCTTGGGGTGGTTGGCAAGAAAGCGGTCAATCACCCCTTCGACAAACGCCGGATATGCGCTGTGCCAATGCCCCAAGCCATGCAGTGCCCCCTCGCGGCAGGCATCATGGTCGATTTCCAGCGTCTTCGCCATCACGTCCAGCATCGTCGCGTCAAGCTGTTCGCGTGCGTCGCCACACTTGCCATAAAATGGGATGATGTCCCACCACATATAGCAGGTCATGTTGAGCGGATTGCCCTGCTGCTCATTGACCATCAGGTGTCCGAGATCGGGCGTACATTTCTTCGCATAGAGTTTGACATAGACATCGTAAAACGACTCGACACACGCCAGCCGGTCGGCAAGCGGCATGCCTGCATCCATGAGCGGGAACATGTGATTTGAGCAGGCATTCGAGATCAGGTAATTGATCCCCAGCGCGATCTGCCCATCGCTGTAAGGCGCTGTCAGCGTATCCATGGCGCGAAAAAGCTGGGTGATATACCGAATCGTGCGGGCGGGCTGCGCCTGTGCGTCCCAGAATTCCGCATCCAGCCGGAAGTACCAGTCCTGCGCCAGCGGATCATCCGGCAGCGGGTGATCGAAGACATGCAGTACCCACCGTTCAAACGAGATGTCGTCGGGAAGTTGTGTTGTTTTCACCCGCACGCCCCCAGGAATTCGCGCCAATCGATCCCCACGAACTGATCGGCGATGCCGACGCGCAGGATGCCATCATCGCCCAGCGCCGACCACAGCCGCGCGCGGTCGTCGCCGAAGACGCGCGTCAGCCCACACAGCACGCCGTCGCTCGTCCTCACCGCGCCGATGTCGCCGTGGGTGCTGACGAAGCGCAGGATGTCCCCATGCAACGCCAGATCGAACACGCCGCCCACCCCCGGTACCGCGTACTGATAGAGGATACCCAGGTCAGGCGCGAACGCCGTCAGCACTCCGTCATCCAGCACGAACGCGCGCCCGTCCGCTGCCAGCGCGAGTGCGCTGCCGCTCGTACGCGCGGGCTGCCCGTCGAGCGCGTAAGGCGCGTCGATGCGGAAGATGCCGCCCGCCGCGTATGCCATCAACGCGCCATCCGGCGTAGGGGTCACGCTGCCCGCACCTGCCAGCGCCTGACGGCTGATCACTTCCCCGTTCGCGGCGACAATTAACTCGTCGCTCGTCGTCACCAGCGCCAGAACGCCGCCGCTGCTCGCCCAACGCACAATCGGAGGCACATCCGCCAAGCGCCAGGCAGCCGTCAGCGCGTCGCTGTTGAGCGCGACCAGCCCACCATCGCCCGTCCGAAAGACGAATCCCGACCCGACCAGCATCGGCGCGCTTGCGGGCGCGATGCCCGTCTCCCACGAGGTGCCAAGCGCGCCCTGGTCGTTGATCGGCTGCATCCGCCCGTCGGCATAGGTGATGATGGCGGCATTGGTGGCGGGCAGGAGCGCGACTGCCTCGCGTTCCAGGTTAGTGCGCCACAGCACACGCCCGTCGCTCGTGACGCGCGAGACGCGCCCGGTATCGAGATAGAGCAGGCTGTTATCGAACAGAACGATGGGCGGCGTGCGCGGTCCTGTCTCGTCGATCACGTCGAGATGCCAGGCGTGCGCCTCGCTCAACGCGAACTGCCAGTTGGTCAGCATCTTGCTGGGGCGGCGGTAGCCCTCCTCGAACGGGTCGGCTTCCGTGTAGCCAGGACCCGCCAGATCGAAGTTGTTGTTACGAATCTCGAAGTGCAGATGTGGCGCGGGGCGCGCCTCGCCGATCACGCCGAGGATGTCGCCCTCTGACACACAGGTGAACGGGCGTGGGAATGCCGCGCCTTCCACCTCAACCATATGCCCGTACTGGCTGTAGAAGATGCTGCCATCGGGGAAGGTGTGCTCGATAATGACCACGCCGCCATCGCGCCCCCACGCCAGCGGCGATGAGAACGTCACGCGCCCAGCGGCGATGGCACGCACCGGCTGCCCCAGCGTACCCCCGCGCCCGGCGGCGTAGTCTTCACCCGTGTGGTACATGCCGCGAAAGCGATAGTTGGGCACCGCGAAATCCTGCATGATGCTGAACGCGCCCCGATCCACAGGGTAGGCGATGCTTTCGACGATACCGCACTGGGGCTGCGCGGACGCGACAGGCATGAGAGGACTGGTAAAAAGAAGACAAATCAAAATGGCAACACGAAGAACGGGCGAGGCGTGCCTCGTCCCACCAACGACATTGGGGTTACTGTAGGGACGTGGCGTCCCACAGGGAGGCTTCGCACTGCCTCGTCCGCTGGGTGACGATGCCCGCCGTGTTTCTCCGTCTCTTCGCCCGCTCGTACTAAAAATAGAGTCCCGTTTCGTCACGCTGGGCATACTCCGGTGTATGATGATCTGGGTTAGTATAACTTCGTTTAGGGGGTCTCATGTTTGAACGATGGTCTCGCAGTTGGGAACTTGTCAAGGCGAGCTGGAATGTCCTCAGATCCGATAAAGAACTGCTGATCTTCCCGATCATCTCGATGATCGGCTCGATCTTCGTCAGCATCCTTTTCGCACTGCCGTTCTTCACCGTCGGCGTCACACAAACGGTGCGCGGGAATGAAGACCTGCCGATCAACATCGCAGGGTACATCCTGCTTTTCATCTATTATGTCGTGCTTTATACGGTGATCTTCTTCTGCAACACGGCGCTGGTCGGCGCGGCGATGATCCGCCTCAGTGGCGGCGACCCGACGGTCAGCAGCGGATTCGAGATCGCGTCCAAGAAGATCAATCACATCCTCGGTTACGCGCTCATCTCGGCGACAGTCGGCGTCGTCCTGCGCGCGGTGTCCGAACGCGGCGGCATCATCGGTCAAATCGCATCGAGCCTGGTGGGGATGGCGTGGAACATTGCAACGTTCCTGGTCGTGCCCGTGCTGGTGGTCGAAGACATCGGACCCATCGACGCGGTCAAGCGCAGCGGAGCACTGCTCAAGAAGACCTGGGGCGAGCAGATCGTCGGCAACCTGGGCATGGGGCTGGTCTTTGGGCTGCTGTTCTTTGTGTTGATGCTGGTCTTCTTCGGCTTGTTTGCCCTCGCCATCGCGGCAGAGTCAACCACCGTGATCATCCTCGTGATCATCGCGGCGGTCGCCAGCTTCGTCCTGCTGGGGCTGCTCAGTTCGACGCTCCAGGGCATTTATCAGGCGGCGGTCTATCGTTTTGCGATGGGCGAGGATGTCAGCAGTTTCTTCGACCCGAATATGGTGCAGGCGGCATTCAAGCCCAAGCGTGGATGAGTGCGGGCATCCGCTAAACTTGTGGGGCAGGTGGGACTCGAACCCACACGCTTTCTCAAGCAAGGGTTTTTAAGACCCCCGTGGCTGCCATTACACCACTGCCCCTGGTGATGACCCCAAGTGTAAAGCAGCGCGCCGCAAGCGTCAACCATCTTGGAACCAAGGGGGCTGAATTTCGCCGACATGAACCTCACCGCGCATAGACTCGTCAACCGCGAGAGTCGCCCCCCTCTCCGTGTACGGAGAGGGGACGGGGGTGAGGTTCTGGAGGGAAGCATCACCTCGTCATTCAGCGCCCCCCGCGCGAACCCTCTGGAGTCCGCGCGGGCTTTGCGTTACACTTGGGCGCAGAATCTTGAGCCAGGAGAACGACCCCGTTTCACCGGCTCAGTCTTTTGAATTCACCTTGGCGACCTGGAGAGAAAGACGATCCGATGGCAACCGATTCGCGAACCTGGTTTTATTCGACACCCCCGGCACGCCCGTTCTTCATCGAAGAGCGCGTCAACACCACGTTGTGGAAGAACCGCCTGACGAACATCCACATGATCTGCACCCAGGCGGAAAATCCCATCAAAATGGAAGGGCGATGGGGAGATATGCCACTGCAATTTGAGTGGCAGCCGGGCAAGTACTTCATCCTGCGGATGGCGCAGGAAAGTAAGGAAGTGATCGGTGTGCTGCGTCAGGTCTTGATGACGCGCCCCTCCTTTGCTTACCTGGGCAGCGATGGCATGTACTGCATCGAATGGCACATGGATGACGACGACACCCGCTGGAAGGAAATCCAGGGCAACCCCAATTTTCAGGGCTTGCGTCGCATCAAAAAGGCGACAGGTTAAGCCGCGACAGAAGCATTGACAGCAAATGAGGAGTCCCGATGGGCAACCGCGCGCATGTGAAGCTGGACGAGGGATTGCAGGCGAAGATCGACATTCGTGATTTCATGCTGAGTGCCGACGAAAAGATCGAAAATGGCGGCACAGACGCCGGACCCGAACCGCCGGAACTGCTGCTTGCGTCGCTGGGTGCGTGTGCGGTCATCACCATCAAGCTCTATGCGCAGCGCAAGGGCTGGGATGTCCAGGGAATCGAGGTTGAGGTCGAAATTGAAAAAGCGGACCCCGGCGAGCACCCGGAAGTCAGCAAAGGCGCGTCTTTCCTCAACATCATCCACAAACGTTACACCTTCACAGGCAACCTGGACGACGAGCAGAAAACGCGCCTGATGGAAATCGGCAGCAAGTGCCCGGTCGCCCGCATCGTGGCGAACCCGGTCATCTATCGCGATAGTCTCAACTAACGCTGCCGAAAGCGACGCTTGCCTAACCGGGTGCCAGCATCCGGTCGAGTTCGCCCATGAAGCGTGTGCGATCCAGCGGCTTGGCAAAGTAGGCATTAAAGCCGAGGTGGATGGACTGCTGTTTGAGTTCGGGCGTATGGAACGCCGTGATTGCCACGCACGGCAGCGCCGAAATTTCTTCCTGCTGGCGGATGGCGGTCAGCAGTTCAAAACCGTCCTTGCCAGGCAGCGCCAGGTCGATGATCGCCGCCATATAGTCGTTCGCCATCAGATAGCTCCAGGCAGTTTCGGCGTCCGGCGCAACATGGACTTCGGCACCGACCTGCGTCAGCATCCGCGAGACCAGCTCCTGCCCATCCGGTTCATCCTCGACGATCAAAATCGGTAGATTGCTCACAATAGCCTCCTTATCCTGCAACATGATGGATGTGTGTTCGGGCGAGCGGGATCAACCCGCCCGCATGATTTAGGCGATGATGCTCAGTTGTTCCTTGAGCATTGGAATATCGATGACGATGTTCAACAACTGCTGAATGAACTTGGTCGGGTCCAGCGGCTTGGGGATATGGTTATGGAAACCCGCCACAATCGCGCGTTCGCGGTCACCGGGCATGGTATGGGCGGTCAGCGCGATCACCGGAATATCCAGTGTGCGGCGATCCTGCTTCAGCGCGTGCAGCATTCCCCACCCATCCATGACCGGCATCGACAGGTCAGTCAGGACGAGCTGTGGGTGCTTTTCGCGCACCGCATTCAAACCTTCCTCGCCGTTGTTTGCGGTGAAGACGGTCGCGCCAGCCATCTGCATCAGGCGTTTTGCGATGTCCAGGCTGTCCGGTTCATCGTCTACGACCAGGACTTGCCAGCCGACCATAGCACGGGGTATCGGAGCATACATATTCTTACTTCCTTCTCTGGCGCTCTAGCTTGCCACTGGCAAGTCTGCGGACAGGTTGAGCGGCAGGGTGACTGTGAAGGTGCTTCCCTTACCGAGTTCGGTCTCGACGGTCACGCTGCCCTGCATGAGCAGCGCGAGACGGCGAACAATCGACAAGCCCAAGCCCGCTCCCTGCTGCTTGCGGGTGCTTGTGCCATCCACCTGGACAAAATCGTCGAAGATGACATGCTTTTGCGAGGCGGGAATGCCGATGCCGGTATCCTGGACTTCGATGACCAGTTTCTCATCGGCGCTGCTGATTCGCAGATGGACAAGCCCCTTTTCGGTGAACTTGATCGCATTGTTGACGAGATTGATGACGATCTGACCGATGCGTTCTTCATCGTGCAGGATCGTTTCTGGCAGATTGGGGTCGGTTGCAACCGTCAGGGTCAAGCCTTTTTCTTTTGCCAGGAATTGCAGATCCATGCCCGTTTGCTCTGCCAGCGTTTTGGGCGACATCGTGACCGGGACGATCTTCAAGCCGCCGGTCGCCATGCGTGAGATGTCGAGAATGTTGTTGATCAGGTTCAGCAGGCGGTGGCTGTTGGCGATAGAACGCTGTGCCATATGCGAATTGTCGTCGTCCAACTGACCGCTGAAGAGCATCAGGTGCTGATAACCGATCATGGCGTTGAGCGGGGTGCGCAGTTCGTGGCTCATCGTCGCCAGGAAGAGGTCTTTCAGACGCACGGCGTCCAGCGCTTCCAGGCGTGCCGCCTTTTCGCGCTTGAGCAGTTCTTCGCGTTCCTGTTGAGACTTGACTTGTTCGTTGATGTCCAGGTGAATGCCAACCATATGTGTCGGCTTGCCGCCGTCGTCACGACGCGAGACTTTGCCGGATGTCAGCACCCAACGATAATCACCAGGCTTTGCCTTCAGGCGAATCTCGCGGATGAAGTCTTTGGCGGCACCGCTGAGATAGGCATTCACGTCTGCCAGGACGAGTTTCAAGTCATCGGGATGTGTGAGCTGGGCGAACGTGTCGAAGCTCTTGGGCCATTCATCAACGGTGTAGTCCAGCATGTCCATCCAGCGGTCGCTGTACTCGACGACGTTCGTCACCATGTCCCATGCCCAGAAGCCGAGCCTGGCACCATCAAGAGCAGCCGCAAACCGCTGCTGCGCGTCAATCAGACGCTCCGACAAATCGACGAGCTGCTCGTCTCGCTCGCCAACCTCTGCTTCAAGATCGGTGATGCGCGCATCCCTATTGAGCAGCTTCGCTTCAAGTTCCTTTACGCGCTGCTGGAGGGCTTCGGCATCAGCCACCTGGTCGAAAATCTGCATTTGCCTGCTCCCGGTGTCATCACTATTTCACTTGCCATTTCTTCATATTAGTGGGGCATTGCTGCACGAAGCATATAGATTATGAATGGACGCTAAAACTATACAATTTTTACTTAATTCTTAATTGCGGCGTGAGGGCAGCACCGTGCAGTGGAGACGCCGCAGACAATCCGCTACAATGCGTCCGCCACAGGCGTTCCTGCCAACGACCGATTTCGAAGAGGCACGCTCATCATGCACATCGCCCTGAATGGCTGGTTCTGGGATCAACCGCATACGGGCAGCGGGCAATATCTGCGTCATCTGCTCCCCGCGCTGCGCCGTGTCGCGCCGGACATGCAGTTCACGCTCGTCCTGCCCAGCCACATCGCCCAACCGGACGCGGTGCCCGATGGCGTCGCAGTCGCCCATGGCAGCGCCGGGGGTGGCAAGGTAGGCAAAGTGCTGTTCGAGCAGCGCGCCTATCCCGCCGCCGTGAAACGCCTGAAGGCGGATATCGCGCATGTCCCGTATTGGGGACCACCGCTGACCGTCGATGCGAAGCTGGTCGTCTCGATCCTCGACATCATCCCCCTGCTGATTCCCGACTATGCCGCCTCATTCGGAGCGCGCTTGTACACATCGCTGGTCACGGCGAGCGCGCGCGGCGCGGCGCATGTGCTGACGTTGAGCAATGCCGCCAAAGCCGACATCGTGCAGCGGATCGGGTATCCCGCCCGGCAAATCACCGTCACGCATCTGGCGGCGGACGAGCGCTTTCATCCACGTCTGGGCGCGGAGCGCGACGCGGCGGTCAAAGCGAAATACCAACTGCCAGATCGCTTTGTCCTCTACATCGGCGGCTTTGACGTGCGCAAACAGGTCAATCGCGCCATGCTGGCGTACACCTATGTCGGACCTGCCGAGGGGCAGGACACGCCCCTGGTCATCGCAGGGCGAGAGCCGAAATGGGCAAAGCCGATGTTCCCCGACCTGCGCGACTATGCCAAAACCCTGCAAATCGAGGATTACGTGCAGTGGATTGGCTATGTGGATGAGGAGGACAAGCCTGCGCTCTACCGGCTGGCGAGCGTCTTCGTCTATCCCAGCATCGCCGAGGGCTTTGGGCTGCCGGTGCTCGAAGCGATGGCGAGCGGCACCCCCGTCGTCGCCTGCGACATCCCGGTCATGCGCGAGGTGTGCGGTGACGCGGCGTACCTGGTGCCGCCGGACAGTGAGCGCCAGATGGCAGCGGCGATCCTGGCGCTGCTGCTGCAAAACCCGCTGCGCGAGCAGATGATCCAGCGCGGCTTGGGGCAGGCGACGCGCTACAGCTACCGCAAGGCGGCAAAAGAGACCTTGAGCGCCTATGAGCGCGCCATGCGCGGGACATAAGAGGCTGCCAATCGTGACGATCATCACGTCACGCGCGGCACTCGTGATGCTATACTCATAGGAGTTAAAAGTTAGGTGTTACGCAGTTGAGTGTGCGGACAAGGGGCTTAAGCGCCTTGTTCAAGCTCGTAATTCGGTTCAACTGCGTAAGTCCTAAAAGTGGAAAGCGGGTGAAGACGACTCCATTTTTGACGCTCATCCTTTAACTTTGGACTTTCTACTCTCATCCGCAGAGTCCTATTGAGAAAGCGCATCATGACGCAGATCGGCACTTCGTCACATCCCCTTCGCATCGCCATCATCGGGTCGGGACCGTCCGGCTTTTATGCAGCAGATCGCCTGGAGAAAGAAGCGGGGCTGGTCGTCGAAATCGACATGTTCGACCGTCTGCCGACGCCGTTTGGCTTGGTGCGCGGCGGTGTCGCGCCCGACCACGCCAAGATCAAGTCGGTGACGAAGGTGTACGACAAGATCGCCGCCGACCAGCGCTTTCATTTCTACGGCAACGTCCAGTTCGGGCGTGACCTGACGCTGGATGACCTGCGGGCGCATTATCACGCCATCATCTACGCCGTGGGCGCGCAGACCGACCGCAGGATGGGCATCCCCGGTGAAGACCTGCCGGGCAGCCATGCGGCGACCGAGTTCGTCGGCTGGTACAACGGACACCCCGACTACCGCAATTTGCAATTCGATCTCTCACAGGAGCGGGTCGCCGTCATCGGCAACGGCAATGTGGCGATGGATGTGGCGCGTATCCTGGCGAAAACGCCGGAGGAACTGACACAAACCGACATCGCCGACCACGCACTTGACGCGCTGCGCCACAGCAAAGTCCGGGAAATCTACATCCTCGGTCGGCGTGGACCCGTGCAGGCGGCGTTCACCAACCCGGAGATCAAAGAGCTGGGCGAGCTGGACGACGCCGATGTGCGCGTTGATGCGCAGGACATGATCCTCGACACGGCAAGCGCGGCGGCACTCGCCAGCGCTGACCGCGATACCCAGCGCAACATCGAAGTCCTCAACGAGTATGTGGGACGCGCGCCGAGCGGCAAGACGCGCACGGTGCACGTGCGTTTCTGTGTTGCACCCGTCGCGCTGCATGGCGAAGGATGTGTGGAAGCCATAACACTGGTCAGAAACACGCTGATCGCGGGCGACAACGGCAGCATCCGCGCGCAGGCGACCGACCAGCAGGAGACGATCCCGGTCGGGCTGGTCTTCCGCTCGATAGGGTATAAGGGCGTGGCGCTGTCGGGCGTGCCGTTCGACGAAAAGCGCGGCGTCATCCCCAACGCCGCGGGGCGCGTGGTCGATGAAACAGGTGCCGCGCAGACCGGGCAGTACGTCGTCGGTTGGATTAAACGCGGACCTTCAGGCGTGATCGGCACCAACAAGCCGGACTCGATAGAGACGGTCGAAAAGCTGCTGGAAGACTGGCGCGCCGATGCCCTCAACCCGACCAGCGCCACACAGACCATCCCCGATTTGCTTCAGGCGCGCGGCGTGGAATATGTGACGTACACCGATTGGCAGACCATTGACGCGCTGGAACTGGCGCGCGGCGCGGAGCAGGGCAAGACGCGCGTTAAGTTCACGTCAGTCGCCGAGATGCTGGTCGCGCTGCACGAGGTGAAGATGGGCGAGGGAGAGGCGGGGGATTAGCCGAAGTAAATCGTGGCACGGACGCCATGAATGGCGTCCCTACGTCCACGATCCTGTAGGGACGGCATTCATGCCGTCCGATGAAGCTGACTTACGTCGTTTCTACCCGCTCGAAGTGCTCGACCGTCGGAAATGGGTCGTAGAAGTGATGCAGCAGCGCCTTCCACTCCCCGTAGGCGGGCGAGCCGCGAAAGTTGACGGTGTGCGCCTCCAGCGTCTCCCACTCGATGAGCAGCAGGTATTTGCCGGGCGTTTCCAGACAGCGTTGAAGCTGATGGCGGATGTAGCCGGGTGTCGCCGCGATGATCGGCGACGCCTGTCGGAATGCTGCTTCGTAGGCTTCTTCTTCCCCAGGCTTCACCTGGAGCATGACGGCTTCAAGAATCACAACTTGTAGAACTCCTCTCCCCCTTCGTCATTATAGCTACGTATCTTGATCAACAAGAGTTCCGAATAATGGGGAGAATTCCAATGTCAAAGCGATTGCTCATCCTGATCACCGTCGTGTCAATGCTGGCAGTTTTCAGCGTTGCACAGGCGCAGCAACCTACAGCGCCTGGCGAACCCTTCGTCCTGACAGAAGCGCAGATCAATCGTGATTTCACCATTTCCAGCACGGCGACCCGCCAAGTATCAAATCTTGACGTCCAAGTGCATGAGGATGGTGTTTACGTCTCATTCCAGATGACCGTGACTCGTGATGGTACGACCAACACGCTCAACATCATCGCCATACTGATCGGGCTGTTTGATCAGCCGCGTGTCTCCTCAATTGAACTGGAAAACACGCTGGTCAGCAGCTTTGTCGCACCCCCTGCTCTTCAGCGCGATGTCACAAGCCTGGTGTTGAATTCGTGGAGAAATTATGAGGCAGGCATTCTTATCAACATCCCGGCTGATCAGATCCCCGCACAGGGTTTCATCATGCAGGATGGCAAGATCTGCAACCCTAACTGGGGATGCTAGCAGACTCCATGTTCGACAGCACCATCGCGGTTGAGATCGTGCATCGAAACAGGGTACACCGTGCGTACCCTGTTTGTCGTTCGATAACCTCTTGCGATGTCGTATCGCGCGGTTTCACCTGCTACCCCATCGGCATGTAGCGGTCGCTCGCGTAGCGCCCGCTGATGAAGTGCCAGAGCTGACGCTCGATGTCCGTCAGCAGCGCGCTCGCGCCGACGCGGAAGAGGTCGGGGAACAGCCACTCGTCGCCCAGCTCCTCCTTCATCATAATCTGCCAGTTCATGATCTGCTTGGCGGTGCGGATGCCGCCCGCGGGCTTGAAGCCGACCTTGTAGCCCGTCTGGAGCTGGTACTCGCGGATAGCACGCAGCATCACCAGCCCGACTTCGAGCGTGGCGTTGGTTGGCTCTTTGCCGGTGCTGGTCTTGATGAAGTCTGACCCCGCCATCATCGCCACCACGCTCGCCATGCCGATGTTGCGCACCGTCGCCAGATCGCCCGTCGCCAGGATGGTCTTCATGTGCGCGTCACCGCAGGCTTCGCGGCACTGGCGGATTTCGTCATACAGCGCGCCCCAGTTGCCCGTCAGCACATGATCGCGCGATATCACGATGTCGATCTCGCGCGCGCCGATTGCGACCGATTCGCGGATCTCTTGCAGCTTGATGGTGAGCGGCGTCTGCCCCGCCGGGAAACCCGTCGAGACCGCCGCGACCGGGATGTTGGTGCCTTCGAGAAAGCGCAGGGCATCCGCCACACGGTTATGATAGACACAGACCGCGCCGACGGTGACCGGCTCCGCGATGCCGAGCGAGTCGAGCATGTCCTGGCGGACAGGCTGGCGTGCCTTGGCGCACAAGCGCTGCACATTACCGGGCGTGTCATCGCCAGAGAGCGTGGTCAGGTCGATGCAGGTGATGGCGCGCAGCAGCCACGCCGCCTGCCAGTCCTTTTTGACCGAGCGGCGCGTGCCCATCGTGGCGGCGCGGCGTTCGACCGCGCTCAGGTTAACGCGCGTCGCCCGCACCCAACCCAGATCGAGCGGGATACCAGGGTTGCGTTCGTGGGTATGCGGCGTGGGGTGTGCGCCGTTCTTCTTGCTCTTGGGGCGGATTTCTGCCAGCGCCATCGCTCGTCTGCCTTCTGCTCGTGGGGACGGTCCATATGCGCATCATTATAATCGATTGTGAGGTCTGTGGGGCAAGCATCCGTCTGGGTAGCGGGCATTCGGAATTTGGGGTGAATCGTTCCGCCCGGAGTTTGCAACCCCTGGTGAGGAATACGAATTCACCCCCAATGACTTGGACGTCTGGCAGACTAGTCTTCGCACATCCACGTATCGAGCGGCAGACTGGGATATCCATCGCTGCGGAAGCTGGGGTCAACGTACATGGCACCCAGATTGATGCAGAGTGTTTCTGCGCTGCGCCGATCGGGCGCGGTCACCAGCGTTAATGAATAGCCGCTTCCCCCTGTGCAAGACCCATCCTCGGAGTCGCGGACGCGCGCATTGAGCAGCGTATTGATGGGTGCCAGGAGTTCATAGTCGCGGTAACCATCCCAGACTGAGTCATGGCACTGCGGGAAGGTCGGTCCTTCCTGCGGCAGCAGGTAGAGATATTCTTTCGGGAAATCGGCGCGCGAAATCATGCCCGCCTGAAAGCGAATGAGGTACCAACCGCCAACCCAGGCGAACTTCACTTCGTCCTCCGAAACAACGCCGTCGAGGTTGCTATCGACGCCGTTGCAGCGCCCTTCCAACGTGCCGCCCGCATAGCAGGCATTGGCATCCGGGTTGAGTTTCGGATCATTGGGCAGGGTATCGGCAGCGGCGAAGGCAGCGCTCATCACCAGAACGCACATCATGACGGCAAGGATAAATGTGAGACGACGCAGCATAGTGACCTCGGCAACTCAAAATGACACTTGCGTCCATCTTCGCGGGAAACGGACGAAAAGAGCGTAAGGACCGCTATACCATGACCACAATTTACGATATTCGTTTTTGAGCTGTATTGCGCGGAGCGATTCCGCAGCACGAAGGCGATTCGGTGTACCATTAGGCGTGATGTACATTGGAGACTCTGACGATGGCTGCTGCGCGCGAACTATTCCCAATCACCCACCTGCCCACGCTGACGCCGCAGGAATATCTGCAGCGCGAGCGCAGCAGCAGCGATAAGCACGAGTATATCGATGGGCTGGCGGTCATGATGGCGGGCGCGCGCGAAAATCATGTACTGATCGTCGGGAACATCGTGCAGACGTTAGGCATTCAGATGCGCTATCGCCCATGCAAAGTCTTCAGCAGCGACATGAAAGTGCGGATGACGCAAACCACCTACGCCTACCCGGATGTCGCGGCGCTGTGTGGCGATACGGTATTCGAGGATGAAGAGCGTGACATCCTGCTCAACCCCCAGGTGATCATCGAAGTCCTCTCATCCTCGACCGAGAACTACGATCGCGGGCTGAAGTTCCGCCGCTATCAGAACCTGCCATCGATCCAGGAATACATCCTCGTTAGCCAGGAGACGCCGCGTGTCGAGCGCTTCCTGCGCCAGCCCGATGGACAGTGGCTGCTCTTGCGGCTGGAAAGTCTGAGCGACGTGCTGGACATACCGATGATAGGCTGCACGCTGTCGCTGGCGGATGTGTATGACAAGGTGGCGATTGAGGGGTGAGGTATAATCGTCATGAGTAGCAGCCCTATCGATGACGGCAAGTAATCCGAGATGACGAAGCAAATTGCATTTGGTTGGTATGGTGGAAAATTCAGTCATCTGGACTGGCTGCTGCCGCTGCTGCCTGCCGCAACCCATTATTGCGAACCCTTCGGGGGATCGGCAGCCGTCCTCATCAATCGTGAGCCTGCCCCTGTGGAAACCTATAACGATCTTGATGGTGACCTAGTGACCTTCTTTCGTGTATTGCGTGAGCAGAAGGACACGCTGCTCGAAGCGATCGGACTGACGCCTTTTTCCCGCGAAGAGTTCGAGCTGGCGATTGCCGAACCGGACACAGGCACGTCAGACCTTGAGCGCGCGCGCAGATTCTTCGTGCGCGCTCGACAGGTGCGGACCGGATTGGCGCAAACTGCCAGCAGCGGGCGCTGGGCGCACTGCCTGCTGACCAGTCGAGCGGGCATGGCAGGTGCAGTCTCACGCTGGTTAGGCAGCGTAGAAGGCTTGTCCGAGATTGCGCAGCGCCTTCTGCGTGTCCAAATCGAAAATGCACCGGCAATCGAAGTCATTCAAAGATATGACAGCGACGAAACGCTTTTCTACTGCGATCCTCCCTATCCACATGAGTCGCGCGGTGATAGTAAAGCCTATAGCTATGAAATGAGCGACGATGACCACTGCCAGCTTGCGTCGGCGCTGCGAAGTGTGCGCGGTAAGGTCGCAATCTCCAGCTACGAATGCGACCTGATGCAGGAGCTGTATGGCGATTGGTACTGCACCGTCGCGCCGGCAAAGTACGCCCATTCCATCAAGCAGCTTCGAGCTGAAGCGTTGTGGACGAACTACAACCCCATCGAGGTTTCATGGAACAGTCGCCAACTGAAATTCTTCGAGTAGCCTTCGAACGCGCGATTGCCAACCCTCGCGTGGTCGCAGACGATGAGGCATACGCGCGGATTGCGTCCATCTGCCAAACGCTCTCCAACCGTGCGTGTGCGCGCTTTATTCTTGCGACAACGCTCGCCAAAACGATTCTTCCGAACATCGACATTCGGAAACCCTACACCGAAATCGGTGATCCCGATGTCTATTCAGGCAGAACCTACGATGAAGCCTACATCACCTCGTTTGTTATTCAGCATCGACTGCCGTGCAACGCGACAACCGCGTTTCTGACACCCGCTTTTCGCAATCGGAACATGACGCTAACGCCCGACTTATCAATGGTTGGGCGACCAGAAGCATTGTATCGAGCAACGCTGCAACTCCTGACGGACATTGAAAGCGGTAGGATGTCGGCATTTGATGTCCTGGTGCAAACCATCAGCCTGTTGCTGATTGTGCGGGATCAAAATGTGCCCCCGCCACCAAGTGGAAGGCGACGGCTGTTTCTAAGTTACGCTCGCCATGATCGAGCTCGCGTCACAAGGCTGTATGATGGTTTGCTGGAAGCGAAACAAATAATTTGGTATGACCAACATCTGCTAGGAGGTCAGAAGTGGTGGGATGAAATTTGCATGGAAATTCGATTGTGCGACGTATTTTTACTTGCACTGTCACCCAAATCCCTTGCTTCTGCCGCGTGTCGCTTGGAGCTTGAGTACGCTTTATGCCTTCATAAACCAGTCGTACCTGTTGAGATTACGCGAATAGCAGACTATCGCACCTTAAACAATGTTCTCCGCCAAACTCAAATTGTTGGATGCAGTAAGATTACTCAGAAGTCTATAGATAACCTCTTGCGTGCACTTGCTAGTCTTCAACCATCACCTCCGTTACCCAATCCTCTTCCAAAACAACCTGACGTACCAATTTCGCTTCTGGAAAAGGTCAGTGATGCGTTAGATGCGACTATACTTGGCACTGAGGATGAGCAACGACTCTTGCTCTCAAGAATTGAAGATTATTTACAAAGCAGTGACAAACGCGATGCAAGACTTGCGCACAAATTACTCTTAAAGATGCAGCAGCATCCAGACCTACTAGCCCGTCTATTAAAGAAAATCGATGATCTGCTTCAACAGCGAAGAAAGGATCTATAGGGGGTGAGGTATAATGCCGCAGCATGAAATCCATCATCATCCTGCGAGGGTAGACACTCTTGAAGCTCATTCCTCACGAAATCGCCGCCCACCTGGGCGACGCCATCCGCGCGGCGCAGGCGGCGGGCGACCTGCCCGCTTTCGATCTGCCAGTCATCGACATCAAACCGCCCAAGCACGCCAACCAGGGCGATTACGCCGCCTCGGTCGCGCTGGCACTGGCGAAGACCGCCGGGCTGCCGCCGCTGGAAATCGCCAATCGCATCCTCAAGCACTTCACGCTGCCGGATTTCATTGCTGCCGCCGAAGTCGCGCCGCCCGGCTACATCAACCTGCGACTCGATGAGGCATGGCTGAAGACACAGGTCGAGGCGATCATCGCGGAAGGCGACGCGCTCTTTACGTTGGAGATGGGCAAGGGCAAGCGCGCCCTGGTCGAATACGTCAGCGCCAACCCGACGGGACCCATCACCGTCGGGCGCACGCGTGGCGGCGTGATCGGCGACAGCACCGCGCGGGTGCTGGAAGCGGCGGGCTACACGGTCGAGCGCGAATATTACTTCAACAACGCCGGGCGGCAGATGCGCAACCTGGGCAACAGCCTGCGCCTGCGCTACCTCCAGGCGCTCGGACGTGAGATCGAACTGCCGACGGATGACAGCTTCTACCAGGGCGAGTACCTGATTGAATTCGCCGAGGATCTCGTCAAGGAGCGCGGAGATGCGCTGGCAAACGAGGATTGGCAGCCCTTTAAGGAATATGCCGAGAAGCGTATGTTCGACTGGATCAAGACCAGCCTGGCGCGCATCCAAGTCAAGCATGATGTCTTCTTCAATGAGAACAGCCTGTATGAGACAGGCGCGATCTGGAATGTACTGGAAGAATTGGAGCAGCGCGGCTACGTCTATAAAGCCGCACTGCCGGAGAACGCCGACGAACAGACGCGCGCCGAAGTAGGCGGCAAAGGCGAGGCGGTCTGGTTTCGCAGCACGCAGTTCGGCGACACCGCTGACCGCGTCCTCGTCAAGAGCAGCGGCGAACCCACCTACACGCTCCCGGACATCGCCTATCACAAGAACAAGCTCGACCGCGGCTATGATCTGTGCGTCAACTGCCTCGGCTCGGATCACCTGGTGCAGGCGCAGGTTGTCAAGTACGGCGTGCGGGCGCTCGGCATGGACGACAGCAGGCTGAATGTCATCCTCAATCAGATGGTCAAGACGGTGCGCGACGGCAAGGAAGTCCGCATGTCCACCCGGCGCGGCGTCTTCGACACACTCGACGAGCTGATCGACCAGACCAGCGCGGACGCCGTGCGCTACCTGATCGGCTCACGCAGCCCGACCAATCATGTGCTGTTCGATCTCGATCTGGCAGTCGCGCAGACCAACGACAACCCGGTCTACTACATCCAGAACGCGCATGTACGCTGCGCGGGCATCTTCCGCGAGGCGGCGGCGCGCGGCGTCAGCGACGAGGGCGCGGATGTCTCGCTGCTCGGCGCGGACGAGCTGCGCTTCGTGCGTAAGGCGCTGGAGCTGGGCGAGGTGATCGAAGCGGCGGCGCGCACGCTGGAGGCACATCGCGTCGCCTTCTACGCGCTGGAGCTGGCGCAGACGTTCCACCCGATCTACGACAGCGTGCGCGTGCTGCACAGCGAAGTGCCGCCGCCGCTGCAAGGGGCAAGGCTGCGCTTTTACCGCGCAGCGCAGGTCGTCTTCAGGCGCGCTCTGACGCTGATGGGGATGAACGCGCCGGAGTATATGTGACCGTTCGTTTCGCCCATACGCGGTCGTAATCGACCTGCCATTCCTCGAACGCGATGTCGGTCATGCCGAGCGCGGCGAGCTGGTCGCGCAGGGCATCGCGCGTCGGGACTTTGCCAGGCATCCAGCGCGCGGTGCGGCGATGCGTGATGAGCAGCCAGCCCCCGGGGCGGATGACGCGGCAGAGTTCCGCCAGCACCCCGTCCGGGCGGATCATGAATTCCAGCGCTTCCAGGCAGGTGACGACATCAAACGCACCATCGTCGAACGGCAGATGTTCCGCGTCGCCATGCAGCAGCAGCACACCCGCCTGCCCGCGCAGCCGCTCGGCGGCGATGTCGAGCATCGGGCGACTGGCATCGAGCGCAAACAGCGGTCCCTCGAAGCGCGCGTTGCGCAGCATCGCCAATGGCAGGCGTCCGGTCCCCGTCGCCACATCCAGGATGTAGGGGGCGGTGTCTGGCGCGACGCGCGCAAGAATGGGCTGGGCGAGGAACAGGTGGTCGTAGGTCGGGTTGAACCCCTTGATGGCGTCGTAGCGCGGCGCGACCAGGTCGTACAGCCAGACGACGACACGTCGTCCCAGGTAGACGCCCTCGCTGGCGATCAGGAGCCACCAACCGAGCGCGACGATGGCGAAGGCAGTGAGGAGGAGAAGCAGGAGATCAAGCACGAGCTATCACTGCGATGAGCTATCGCGTGGTAACTTGGAAAGTAGATCAGGAATATCCAGCGTAAGGGTGTTCCAGATAATCTCCGGCGAGACGTCGAAGTACCCATGAATGACGCGATTGCGCATCCCAACGATATCTTGCCAGGCAATGTCGGGATGTTCCAGGCGCGTGCCTTCGGTCACTTGAGATGCAGCTTCGCCGATGATCTCGATCAAGCGCACAAGTGCCAGCTGGAGAACTTCATCGGCTTCAAAGTCTTCGCGTGTTTTTTCCTTTGCAAAGGCGATGGCTTTTTCAGCGGCTTCACGCATATGGGTTAGACGTGCCGGATCGTTCTCAGGCAGCTTTTTCATAAATCACCATCGCACTTTGCAAAACCTTTTCGCGGAAATGTCTGCTCAGAAATTCTGGCGTCATCAAATCGACTTCACGACCGAAAACCGCGCCTAGCTCGCGAGCCATGCGTGAAAGCCCGATCAAGCCGACACGCGCGTCCGGTGCAAAACGCACCAGGACATCAATGTCGCTCTGTGAATCGAAGTCATCGCGCAAGACAGAACCGAACAGCGCAAGCCAAACGATATGGTTCTGATCACAAAAGCTCCGGATCATATCATTGGAAACCCTCAGTGAAGGGTTGAATGTAGAAATATCAGATAGCGCGTTCATCGGTAGCCATCGCTTTTCCACTGTTCACTCTCATCGTAGCTCATAGAGCGTCTGAATCCTGCCACATTCCAAAGCATATGAAAACTGGCCTCATGCGGTCATCTTCAGGCGTTCCAGCGCCTCGTCTAATCCCAGCGTCGCATCGACGGCGAACGGTCCCGCTTCCAGGTCGTCGCCGCGCGCTGCCATCGCGCAGGTCGCCAGCATCCGGCGGGCGATGCGCGCCTGGTCGTCCGGCGAGTAGCGGTCGAAGTTGAGCGGAAGCTGGCTGTAATCGACATCCCGTGTCAGACGCCCCTCGGTCAGTGTCTTGTGATAAACCGTATTGAAGTCGAACGACACATGATCCGCACCTTCGAGCGGAATTTCCAGTGTAGGCAGCGGTTGATCCAGGTCGATGCCCTCCAAATGCGCCCGCCCCAGTTCCAGACGCGGACGCGGGTCAATCAGGGCGATGCGATAGGGATATGACTGATCGAAACGATAGTGTTTGCCGTTGCGCATCGCATACGGGCGAATGGTCGGGAAACTTGGCGGCGACTCATGCAGGTAATCAAGTTCGATGAAAACCAGCCCGCCCACCATCAACTGCATCCGCTTGCTGCGATAGGCATCAGCATCCGCGCTCGCCCCCTTATTCGTCGGCGAAAGTAACTCCAGCCACGCGACCGGGCGTTCGGAACGGGCGACGGAATAGATGGCGACGGCACGAAAAGGCTTATCGCTTAGGGGTTCCGCCACCAGCTCCAGCAACGACAGGGTGAGCGCGCCGGGTGCCGCAGACCCCGTTTCGCGCGGCGGTTTCGTATCATAAATGAGTACATCCGCGCGCGGCGAAAGCGTATTGTCATCCAACCGTCGGATCTGCACCGACTCTTCGACTCTGGCGACATAACCGAGCGATTCCAACTGGGCGCTCAAGGTGTCCGCCAGATGCACAATGTGACGCGCATGGAAGTCGCCCCATCCGCCCTGCCCCTGCCATAGGCTGTGCAGGTGGGCGTTGATGCCGAGGTATTGATTGCGGACGGAACGCACAGCCATGTTTCACCACTTTTGATCAGATCATTACGAACATTATCTCATATAATGATGAGTGCGATTCTCACCTCAGGGGGTGTAACCATGTTAGCCAATGCTACCGCCATGACGACTGTGCCTGCGCACAATTTACAGCGGGCGCTCGCCTTTTACCAGGAAAAGCTCGGCTTAGTCCCTCAACACCAAATGCAGGCAGGGGTTATCTACGAATGTGGGAACAGCAGTTTCTTCCTCTACGAGACGGCAAGCGCGGGCACAGCGCAGAACACGACGATGACCTTCATCGTCGAAAACATCGAAGCGGAAGTCGCGGCGCTGAAACGACAAGGGGTTGTGTTCGAAGAGTATGATTTCCCTGGGTTGAAGACCGTCAACAGCATCGCCGATCTCGGTGGCGAACGCAGCGCCTGGTTCAAAGACAGCGAAGGCAACATCCTCGCCGTCAGCCAGTGGGCGTAATCAGCCGGGCGTCTTCAGCCACCCCTGCGCGCGCAGCCAATCGGCGCAGCGGGTGACGCCATCTTCAATGCTCACCTGCGGCTGCCAGCCCAACCGCTCACGCGCTTTCGCCATGCTGAACTGCGCGCGCTTCTGCGTAAAGCGAATGAAATCGACCGCCATCCGCCCCCGACTGTAGGGCGGCGAAAAGAGCATCGCCAACCCGCCGACGACATAGGCGATCTCCGGCGGCAGTTCCAGCCAGTCGTCGTTGACGCCGCGCGACAGCCGCGCGTACTCGCCGAGGAAGGTGCGCCACGTCGGCGACGGGTCGGAGCAGCAGTTGAAGGTCTCGCCAACCGCCGCCGGATGCGTTGCCAGCAGCGCCATCATGTCGCATACGTCGTCCACGTAGACGCAGTGTGCCAGCCCACCGCCGCTTCCGATCCAGGGCGTGGGCACCAGCGCGGCGAGGCGAAACATCGTCCCTGTCCACAAGCCCGCGCGCGGTCCGTAGATCATGCCGGGACGCAGGATGCTGTAGGCGACGCCGCGCGCCGCGCCGACCTCGCGCACGACCGCTTCCGCCTCCGCTTTCGTGATGCCATACGGGTCGCTGCATGGGGCTGGCGGGTGCGTGTCCTCGCCGATCACCCCGTTATAGCAGACGCCATAGACCGAAAGCGTGCTGACATGCACGAAGCGACGCACCCCAGCATCGGCGGCAGCGTTCAGCAGGCGGCGCGTGCCTTCGACATTGGTCGCGCGCTGCTGGGCGATGTGACCGCCGAGCAGCGCCGCGCTGTGGAAGACGACGTCGCAGCCCTCCATCGCCGCGCGCAGCGAGCCGGCGTCATCCAATGTGCCCTGTACGATGTCGATAGCGGATCGTTGTAGGGGCGCAATATATTGCGCCCCTACCGGCATATCAGATGCGGGCGTCCGCAGGAATTCCGCCTTCGCCGGGTTGCGCACCAATGCGCGCACCCGCACGCCCTGCGCGGCGAGCCGCAGCGCCAGCGCCCCACCGAGGAACCCGCTCCCGCCCGTGATGAGGACAGTCTTGTTTTGCAGCGTATTGGTCAAAATGTCCCTCACGTCGAAAAAGGCAACGTGCCGATATCCAATTGACCACCCTCGGACGACGCATGCGTCGTCCCTAACGGCACGTCGTTTTGTGTGTAGGGACGAGGCGTGCCTCGTCCGCAGCGTAGAAGATCTCTGGGAATCTCGTCAACCCCGCGCCGTCTTGTAGCCCGCTGCTTCCGCCAGCAGGTCGCGCGCGCTCTGCCGTCCGCTGTCGTTGGGCGTGCCCAGCATCGCCGCCAGCTCCTCGACGCGCTCCGTTTCGGCGTCCAGCGGCACGATCTCCGTCAGCGTGCGCCCGCTTGCCACGCGCTTGACGACGCGATAGTGACGGTCGGCGTAGCCCGCGAGCTGCGCCAGATGCGTGACGACCAGCACCTGATGCCCGTTCGTCAGCCCCCACAACTTCTCGCCCACCACGCTGCCCACACGCCCGCCGATGCCCTGGTCGATCTCGTCGAAGATCAGCGTGGGCGTGTGATCTGCCTGCGTCAGCACGCGCTTGAGTGCCAGCATGATGCGCGCCGCCTCGCCGCCGGATGCCACTTTCGCCAATGGGCGCAGCGGCTCGCCAGGGTTGGCGCTCATCATGAACTCGACACGGTCGATGCCCGTATCGTCGAATGCCAGCCGCTTCTCGCCTACGAAGCAGCCCGTCGGCTCCTCGACCTGCTCCATGCCAACCTCGAAGCGCGCGCTCGCCATGCGCAGGTCGCCCAGCTCGCGGATGATGCCGCTGCTCAGTTTGTCCGCTGCCTTCTTGCGTGTACGGCTGATACGGTCGCTCAGTTCGCCGATCTGTCTGAGCAGCGCCGTCTCCTGCTTTTGCAGCTCGGCGATGCGTTCCTCGCTATTTTCGAGCGACTCCAATTCGGCGCGTGCGTCATCCGCATATTTCAGCACCTCGGCGATGGTCGCGCCAAAACGCTTGGTCAGCAGGCGGATCGCTTCAAGGCGTTCCTCGACTTCTTCCAGGCGGTCGGGGTTATATTCGACCGTCTCGGCATAATCCCGCAGTGACGACGCCACGTCTTCCACGGTCGTGACCGCTTCCAGCAGCGCGCTGTGGTCGTCTTTGCGCGCCGGGTCAATCATCATCAGCTTTTGCAGCAGTGCCGTCGCCTGATGCAGCGCATCGACCGCCGAGGGCGCATCGCTGGCGCGGTCGTCGCCATAGAGCAGCGCGAACGACTCACTCGTCAGCCGCGCAAGCTGCTCACTGTTGGAAAGGCGTGTGCGTTCGGCACGCAGTTCGTCGTCTTCGCCCTCACGCAGCGCTGCCGCATCGATCTGCTCGATGTCGTCACGCAGACGTTCGGCGCGCTTCTTCAGCACCGCCTCGTCGTCCATCAACCGCTTGACCTCGGCGCGGATTTCGCGCAGGCGCGCTGCCAGCGTCGCCACCGCCGCGCGCGTATCGATCAGATTGGCATAGCGGTCGAGCAGGTCGAGATGCGCGGCGGGCTTGAGCAGCGAGAGGTGCTCGCTCTGCCCATGCACATCGACCAGATACGCGCCAACCTCCTGAAGGATGTCGATGGCGACCGTAACGCCGTTGATGCGCGCGGCGGAGCGCCCATTGCTGCGCACTTCGCGCCCGATGGTGACGATGGCGTTCGAGTCCGGGTCGAGCAGTTCTTCGCGTTCGAGGATGGGCAGCAGGTACGCGCGCGTGTGGTCGTCGAGGGCGAAGACCCCTTCGACCGTCGCCTTTTCCGCGCCCGCCCGCACCATCGCGCCTTCGGTCTTGCCGCCGAGCAGCAGTTCGACCGCGTCGATGATGATCGACTTACCCGCGCCTGTCTCACCCGTAATCACGTTTAAGCCGTTGGCGAACGACAACTCCAGTTGATCGATGATGGCGAAATTACGGATGCGGATTTCTTCCAGCATGAACGACCGACCCCGCATGAACAAGGGAAACGCTGTGTTCTATAGTAGCGGAAATCGCACGGACGTTCAATCGTTTCGCGCTGGACTCGTGGATCGATTTCGGTTGAAATGGCGGGCTGACGGCTCGCCAGCGACGACCGTAACGAGTTCCGAGACCGCTCGTCACTCGTTACGTTCTACCCGTCGCTCCGCTAATCGCTGCCCGGTTCCTCGTGCCGCTTGGCATCCGCCGTCAGTGTGACGGTGTGATGCGTGCGGAACAGGCTGTACTGCCCTGCCCGCCCTGGCACCTCGTTCAGGACATTCTCCGTCTGCATGATCGACAACCAGAGCGGCATATCCCAACGTTCGTTCGGCTCGATGGTGCGGATGCTCTGCTCAGAGATCAGGATGTTGCGCTCGTAGAGTGCCAGCAGTGCCCGGATGAAGCTGTCGCGTTCCGCCAGTACCTTCTGCACGGTGCCCGCGTCCATCCGCAGCGAAATGCCTTTGGTGCGGAACTCGCTCTGTGGGTTCTCGTATTCCTCGACCACTGCCGCCTCGTTCGCCAGCAGGTACTCGACCGCGCGCTGGAAGCTCATCATCCGGTCGTGGTTGCGAAGCCGCTTGTGCAGGCTGCCGAGCGGGCACCAGGTAAAATTGCGGAAACTGGTGAACTGCTCGACACTGACGATGATGCGCCGGACCATGTCGGCGGTGTCCGCTTCCTGACGTTCCAGTTCCGGCAGCGAAACGCCCGCCCAGCTCTGTTCGGTGATCGCGTCCATCTCGTCGCTGCGAAGCTGCACTTCCGGCTCGATGGCATAATCGCTGCGCAGTTTGATGACGGGCACGAGATCGTCCGGGTTATGACGATGCGGCACCAGTTCGCGCGCCAGCACCTCTTCGCGCACCAGGCAGTCGATCCAGTTGGAACGCCACTCGTCGCTGAAGTTCAGACCTGGGCGATCCAGATCGCGATCACTTGCCAATCCCTTGAGCAGGAACCCGTAGTTGACGTATTCCCAGCCGCGCAGCTTGAGCGTGTTGGCGACGCGCAGCGTGATGCGGTCGCGGATGATGCGCGTCTTTTCGACGACCGGATTGGTTGCGTCGAGACGGATGTAGTTGCCCGCCTCTTCCAGGATGCCGACAGTGATCGCCTGGGTCACCAGGTCTTCACCGCGCGCGGTCGAGACAACCGCGTTGACGCCGACAAGCTGTTCGATGAGCGCTTTGCGCCCGATCTGCCGTTTGCCCTTGATCTGTGCCAGCCGCTCGAACTGGATGACGACGCTCGACCACTGCGACGGCATGAAGCCTGCGACATCAACTTCGCCGATTTCCTCATTCAGGGCGGCGGTGCTGACGCCGAAGTTGCGGTGGGTCTGCAAGTCGGTGAAGTCTTCGACGTATTCGATCATCACGCCGGGGATGCCTTCGAGCTGGCGGCTGAGGCTGCTGCGCACGCTCCACAGGATGACCTGCTTGCCGCGCTGGCGCAGCGTCTTGATCACCTCGCTGAAGTCGCGATCGCCGCTGGCGACGATGTAGATGTCGGCGGCATCGCCGTGACCGCTGTCCGTGATAATGTCCTTGGCAATCAGCATATCGGCGCTGTTTTTGCCCGGCAGGTTGAACATCGGATAGATGTTCGCCATCATCAGGCGGCTGGGTGCTTCGTCCGCCACCTCACGCCCGCTCTCATCGACCAGCGGCGGCAGGCTGCCGCGCTGCCCCCAGGGAGCATACGCCGCCATCTTGACGACCTGACCATGCGCCTTCGCCTGCATGACGAAGGCATCCACCAGCTCTTTCAGATTGACGGTGTACCCCGCCTCGTTCAGGCTGATGGCGATGTTTTCGAAATCGATGTAGACGCCGACATTCTTGCTCTGGGCGATCCCGAGCAGGCTTTCCAGCGGCTGGAAGATAACCTCGTCGGCGAACTCTGTGCCTGCCAGCACATCGTCCGAACCCCACATGCGGATGCGCGCATTGCGGGTCGTGCGGATACGACGCACCAACGGCACAAGATCTGGGTTGGTCGTCGCCAGGATCAGCTCATCGACCGGTTCAGGATCATACGAGAAATACTGGACGATCAACGCATCGGCGAGACTGGAACGCGGGGGCACCTGGAATGTCTCATATCCTGCGGCGGTGAAGACCATCTGCGGGTCTGCCTGCGCGCGCGTTTTGCGCCGCGCCGCCTTTTTCGCATCCCAATCGGCAGCCGCGACGGCGCGCAGCTTGTCGGGGGTGCTTAAGCCCGCCGCCAACGCAGCGCCGCCGCGCAGACCGACTGCCAGTTCCTGCACGTCAACCGCGATGCTGCGGCTACGAAAATGTTCGAGAAGGTCGTCGACATCGACGATCAAATAAGCTGCCATTGAAACCTTACCTAGAAAAACGAAACCACCTGAGCCTGCTCTGGTCGGTGGTAGTGATCTTTATGCTGCGCGGGCGCGCAGCGGCATGATGAATTGTGCTAAGTCTCGCCACCGAATGTTTTTCGAACAAAGCTCAGTTGTAAATTCCGTTTCTGACCTTTCTATATGTCCCTGTCATGTACAGGGTAACATTCCTCAGTATACATTATCTATGGTGATAATGATATAAGGCGGATGTAAGAACGCCATCAGTTTACGACAAAAGACTACGATTTCGTCTAAGGAATGTTTAAGAATTGTCAACGTTGACCATACGCTGTGCTGCCGCTCATTTTCCAGAGCGTCGGGGCGCGTCAGGTTGAATCCCTCTACAGCACGCCGGTCGCGCGGTACCAGTCGTAGGTATCCTGTATGCTCTGGCGCATCGGGATGCGCGGCTCGCCCAGGGTTGACCATGCCTTGTTGTGATCAAAATACAGCTTACGCCCACTGAGCCGAATCTGATCGGCGTCGATGGGCGGCTTCAGCCCAAGTGCGCGCGCCGCGCCGATCATTTCGGCAATCACTGGGATGATGGCAGGTGGGATCGGGAGGGTCGGGCGCACTGCGCCGATCACATCCGCGACCAGCGCGAACCAGTAATGATGGGGGTAGTTCTCGCTGCCCAGGATGTATCGTTCGCCCGTCGCGCCGCGCTCTGCGGCGGCGATCTGCCAGCGTGCGACATCGCGCACGTCGGTGACGGCGACGCCCCCTGGCGGCACGGGCACCTGCCAACCCAGCTTCTTGATCTGGATGACGAAGTCGCCGGCAATCTGGTTGATGTCGCCGGGACCGAGGATGACGACCGGGTTGACGGTGACGACATCCAGTCCTGCCGCGACCGCCTCCCCGACGACGCGCTCGGCGAGCGCTTTGCTGTAGCCATAGAGAAAACGACCCGGCGGCTGATTGAAGGCGAGGCCCTCATCCGCTGGCGTGCCATCGTCGCGGATGCCGACCGCCGCCGCGCTGCTGGTGAAGACGACGCGCTTGACGCCCGCCTCGCGGGCTGCCTGCAAGACGAGCTGCGTGCCGCGCACGTTGGCGTCGAGCATTGTCGCGCTGTCTGTTCGCCAATAGGCGGAAACGGCGGCGACGTGGAAGACCCAGTCGCAACCCGCGCAGGCGCGCCGCAGCGAGTCCAGGTCGAGGATGTCGCCGAGCGCGGACTCATATGTGACGCCCGCCAGCGCGTCACGCCGCGACGACGCACGGTGCAGCACGCGCACGCTGTGCCCCTGCCGCGCCAGTTCGCGCGCCACATGTGCCCCAACGAACCCCGTCCCACCTGTCACGAGTGCTTGCATGATACCCATACGCGACTGCTGCAAGGTCTGCCCCCGGATAAAGCGAATGAACGTGCGTTAGCCATCCCCACCAGCATCTCCACCCGAATCGCCTGCGCTGCTATCATCCCCAGCGCCAGCATCTCCGCTTGAGTTCGCATTTTCGCTGTTGTCCAATGCGGCGTTATTGCTGCCGGAGGTGCTGGCTTCAAACTGCGTGAACTCATCATCACTCGCGTCGTTGAGATCACCCGAGACCACCAGAAGTCCTGCTGCATCGTACAATTCAAAGGTGCCGGTTTCGTCCGCCAGAACCCTGTAGCCGTCCGGTCCGGCGATCGACACCCTGCCCGAGTCTTCGACTTGAACCCGATACTCGCCGCCGTCACTGTCGGTCAGACTGAGCAGTTGCCCGTCCTCGTCATAGTCATAGGTATACTCGGTGAAAGGATTCCCGATCAGCACATCTCCATCGACAGTATAGGCGCTGTAGTAAGAGTCATAGAAGGCGTAGCGCGTCCCGTCCATGCGTTCGCCAATCATGATCAGAGTATCGGCTGCGACGAAGCCAAAATAGCCCGTCATCAAAATCACTCCAAGTTCATCCTCTGCCACGAAGGTAGCATTGCTGAACACGTTGACCGTGACGCCGTTGGTGGGGTGGGTATCAGAATACACCACATCCAATGACTGCCGATGCAGGTTTCGCTGTTTTCTGTCCTTGTCATACTCATCGGTATAGTCTAACGCAGCACGAAAAGTAGCTACCTGCGCAACAAGAGTCGTTTGCGCGTTGCTGACCATGGACCCTATTCCCGCAAAGAGATTAATGGGCATATTCGTAATCGGAGCAGTCTGCGTATCAGGGAGAATCAGGGGAACTCCCCCTTGGGATGCAACTGGAGTTTGTAGGTGGAGCGCGACCTGGGTCGCCGCTTCATTTCTGCGGGCTTCAATTTGCTCTGGGGAACCACCTAGTGCATCTTGTAGTTGTATCCCCTGACCCTGGGTGAACCACGGGTCTGGTGGAGGGGGAACAGTGGGCAAATTGAGGTTGTTCGCTGCCGCGACCAGACCGGGCGTCCCTGTGTCAGTCGGAGATGGCTGTGGGTCTGAGACCTGATCCTGCCCTGTGACCGACCCCAGCGCAGCGAATAAAATGCACAGAACGATCGCCAGCAGGCGAAGGGTGTACCACGGTGGTTTCACGACGTTCTCCGAAGATTGAACCGCGAAGACGCGGAGAACGCAGAGAAAAGGATCCATCTCTTTGTTTACTGAGCCTTTGCGATTCAACATGATGTCCTATCTGTATCTATAGTATCGTCCTTCGCCACCCCGCGCCAAATACGCTATATTCGCGCTGATGCTCCCGTAAATCACTTTTTCAGGATGAACGAACATGACCCGTTATTTCATCGGCATCGACGTCAGCACCACCGCCTCCAAGGCGCTCGTCATCGACCGCGATGGCATGGTCATCGCCAGCAGCAGTCACGCGCACGCGCTCTCGACACCGCGCCCCTTGTGGTCGGAGCAGGACCCAGAAGACTGGTGGGCAGCGGCGAGCGCCTCGCTGCGCGAAGTCCTCAAGGTCGTCTCGCCGGATGACATCGTCGCCATCGGACTGACCGGGCAGATGCACGGCTTGACTTCGCTCGACAAAGACGGACGCCCGCTGCGCCCCGCCATCCTATGGAATGACCAGCGCAGCGGCGCGCAGTGTCAGGAAATCACCGAAAAAATTGGCGCGCACAAGCTCTATGCGCTGATCGGCAGCATCCTGCTGCCCGGCTTCACCGCGCCCAAGATGCGCTGGCTTCAGCAGAATGAGCCAGACATCTTCCGCCAGATCGCCCATGTGCTGCTCCCCAAAGATTATGTTCGCTACCGCCTGAGCGGCGCGTTCGCCACCGATGTGGCGGAAGGCTCCGGCTTCGGCTTGATGGACATCGGCAAACGCGCGTATTCCGACGAGCTGCTGGCGGCATACGACATTCCGCGCGCCTGGCTGCCGGAGCTGTGCGAGTCGCAGGAGGTCTGCGCGCATGTCAGCGAAGCAGGCGCGGCGGCGACCGGGCTGAAGGTCGGCACGCCCATCGTCGGCGGTGCGGGCGACCAACCCGCTGCGGCGGTCGGCATGGGTGTCGTCGAGGAAGGGCAGGCAAGCCTGGCGATTGGCACCAGCGGCGTCGCTCACGCCATGAGTCCGCGCTACGCGCCGGAACCGAACGGTCGCCTGCACACCTTCTGCGGACCGATCCCCGGCATGTGGTTTCACATGGGGGTGATGTTGAGCGCAGCGGGCGGCTTGCGCTGGTTGCACGACGAAGTTCTGGCGGACAAGAGCTATGACGAGATCAACCGCATGGCGGAGAGCGTGCCGCCGGGGTCGCTGGGCTTGCTCTTCGCGCCCTATCTGACGGGCGAGCGCAACCCCCACCCCGATCCGTACGCGCGCGGGGCGTTTGTCGGCTTCACGCTGCGGCATGGGCTGCCGCACATGGTACGCGCGACGATGGAAGGCATCGCCTACGGCATGCGCGACCAGTTGGAACTGCTGCGCTCGCTCGGCGTCAACCCGGCGGAGGCGGTCGTCACGGGTGGCGCAACCAACAGCGCTGTCTGGCTCCAGCTGACGACCGACATCATGGGCGTGCCGCTCTACACGATCAACACGAATGAAGGCTCGGCGTTCGGCGCAGCGATCCTGGCGGCGGTCGGCGCGGGCGCATATGCGAGCGTGCCGGAAGCCTGCCGTCAGATGGTGCATAAAGTGGATACGGTGCAGCCCAGCACGGCGGCGGCGGATTACCAGCGTTTGTATCCCACGTTCCAGGGCTTATACGCGGCGCTGCGCGAGACGTACCACGCGCTGGCACGCTTCGAGGGGAGCATGTAAAAACATCCCCCCAGCCCCTCTCCAGATTGGTTGAGGGGCTTAGCCCTTTCACGCCTCTATCATCTCTGCCGCCCAGCGACACCAATCACGGTACTCGCGCTCGTAGCCGATGCCGCGCATGAGCGTGAGGTAGCTGCCGAACCAGGGTTGGTCACGACGCCGCTCTGAACCCTGCCACTTCTCTTCCATTGTGGCGCGAATCCCCTCGTACACCGCGAGTTGTTCGGCGTGCTGGCGCTCATGATCACGAAAGAGCGCCGCCGCCGCTGCGGGGTCTGCCTGCCAGATGGCGGCGGTCTTGACCAGCAGCTCATCGCGCGCAGGCTGCATCTTCAGCGGCGCAACCACCCACGCCCGCAGCGCCGCCAGCCCCGCGTCGGTAATCGTGTAGATCTTCTTATCCGGCTTATCGGACTGGCGCACGACTTCGTGGGTGATGTAGCCGGCACTTTCCAGCCTCGCCAGTTCAGGATAAATCTGGCTGTGCTTTGCCTGCCAGAAGAAGCTGATGCGCTCCTGAAGCGTGCGGCTCAGGTCATAACCTGTTTGTGATTCACAAGCAATCAGGTTGAGCAGTGCGTATCCAAGCGTGCTTGTCATGACTTTCTCATCTTGTTCAGTACAAACTCTGCAACTATATGTCATGATTTACGTATGTATATCATGACATATGGAATTCGCCCGCAAAGCGAACAATCACAAGGAATATTGTACATGTCTGTCATAAACAGCACCCTCTCGCCCGAGCCGAACGGCATCCTGCGCTATCTACGCGAGGCGTGGCGCGCCAACGCCCCACTCACATTGCTGGGTATGGCGATGCTCGTCTCGCTCGCGCTGACGATCATCGGCACCTTCGTCGATCCGCGCATCATCACGGGTCAGCCAGCGTGGTTAAAGCCCGCCAAGTTCGCCATCTCGATTGCCATCTACTCGTTCACCTTCGTCTGGTTGCTCGGCTTCGTACAGGGTCGCCCGCGCCTGAAAGCGGTTGCCGCCTGGTTGACCACGATCACACTGGCGATTGAGTTCATCGTCATCGCCCTGCAAACCGCGCGCGGCACGACCAGCCACTTTAACTTCAGCACAGCCTTTGATGGCACTATGTTTACCATCATGGCAGTCGCGATTGTCCTGACCTGGGTAGCGGGTCTTTTGTTGGCGGGAATGCTGTCTTTTCAAAAGCTGCCCGACCGCGCACTTGCCGTCGCGCTGCGCATGAGCGTGGTCATCGGCTTGATCGGCATGGCGATGGCGTTTGCCATGCCACAGCCGACGCCAGAACAGTTGAACGTGCTAACGAGCGGTCAGCCGTCGCCGACAATTGGCGCGCATTCGGTCGGTGTAGCGGATGGCGGTCCAGGGCTTCCCATCGTGGGCTGGAGTACCGTCGGCGGCGATTACCGCGTGGCGCACTTCCTGGGGCTGCACGCAATGCAGGTGCTGCCGCTGCTGGCGTTCGCGCTGGCGCGGTTCGGGCGCGGATTGAGCGCAATCACGCGCAGTCGTCTGTTGTGGATTGCCAGCTTTTTGTACGGTGGTATTGTCTTCATCACCTTCTGGCAAGCGGCGCGTGGACAGTCATTGATCGCGTTGGACATACAAACGCTGACGGCGTTCGGCGCGCTGACCGCCGTCTCGATCGTGGCGGTGGGAATCGCCATGAGCCAGCAATCGAGATAAATCCTGCAACGGACGCCATAAATGGCGTCTCTACATCGGCGATCCTGTAGGGACGGCATGAATGCCGTCCGTTGAGATGGTTACAATTACGATTGAACATCATGGAGTAACCTCATGTCCCTCGAAACACTGTTCGCGCTCAGCAACCTGACGATCCCGTTCTGGTTGGCAATGATCCTGCTCGGCTGGTGGAAGCCTGTCGAACGCATCATGCGCTCACCCTGGGTCGCCATCGTGCCTGCCATCATCTATGTCGCGCTCGTGCTGCCCAACCTGCCGCAAGTGCTGGCGAGTGTCGCTAACCCAAGTCTGGCGGGCATCACACAACTGCTCGGCACGGAATACGGCGCGACGGTCGCGTGGGCGCACTTCCTGGCGTTCGATTTGCTGGTTGGGCGCTGGGCGTATCTGGACAGCCGGGCGCGCGGCATTCACCCGCTTGTCATGGCGCCGATACTGTTCTTTACGCTGATGCTGGGTCCAGTCGGGTATGTCGCGTATCTCATCTTGCGAGGCATCCACTCGTTCATGCAGGGTCGCGCGATAGAAGCGGTCGTGGATACAGTTGGCGATTGAGTTTGCCTCGTGGGGTGGACGCATCGGCGGGCGGACACATGGGTCCGCCCCTACAGCCAATATGTGTAAGGGGCGAACCTATGGGTTCGCCCCCGCAACCAACGTGTCGTTCGTTTATTTCCCAGGGCGAGCGTTCGATTCGCCGATACCTATGTGGAAGACGGCGAGGTATTGCCCCTGTGTCCCTTCGTAGCTGGACATGATGAAGTTCAGGGCGTTTTCATCCGGGTCGTCGCTGAGGGTGACACCGCTCACGTTCAGGGTGATGTAGGCATCGTACTGCCAACCGGGAAGCTGTCCAGAGGCAATGGTCACCGAGTATGGACTCATGTCGTCGGAGGGACCATAGCAGCTCTGGGTGCCTGCGTCGTCGCAGATGATCTGAAGTCCGTCGCGGTCTTCGATGACGTTTCCATCATTGTCAACCGCAGCGACGAGCGGATCGACATTACTCTGTCCGCGAGTGATCATGTAGACATCCAGCACACCATAACTCACCATGCTTTCCGTCAGCGTGACGACGAACGGATCGCCCAGGTTATCGGCGGCGGTGATGCCCATGCCTTCGAGGATCAGCAGGAATTCCCCGGTCTGCTGGTTCAAGCCACCCACAACCAGGTGGATATCCTGGAATCCGGATGAGTCACTGTGGGTGAAGGTGATTTGAGAAGACAGGTTAGAGGGCGGAACCACACCGGTCGTCGGCAGATCGGCAGCGTAGATACGAGCGTCGCGGTTGTCGTCATTACACAGCGCAGAGCCATCTTCGCCGACGATGGCGAGGACGGGGTCAAACCCGTTGATTCCAACAGCGGTAGCAGTGTAATCAAAATTAGCGCGAAGCTGGCGAATGGTGACCGGAATGCCGTTGACGATGTTGGCACCATTATCGCAGGTGACGTTGATGCTGCCGACATCCTGCGCACCAGCCGTCAATGGAATGATAAACAAACTGATGATGACGAGCAAGAAGACCAATTTCGACTTCACGGGAACACTGCTCCTGTTGTTGTAGAGGAAAGCCTGCACATATTCAGTATATGTGAGGATCTTCGATTTATTCTACAACTTTTTGCGGAGCTTTAACTCGGCAATACGAACGTGCCAAGGATCGTATCAAAGATCGAGAGCACAGGCAGCGGAATATCGCCCATCGTTCGGTCGATGGGCAACACGACATCGCTGCGCAGTTCGTAGGCGGTGAGGGTGAAGAAGCGGTTCTGCGCCGGGATGACAATCGTCTGATAGCGCTGCGGCGTGTTGCCGCCGATTGCACCGATGTACCCGCCCAGGCGGCGCGCGGCAATCCCGTTGACGAAGGTGCTGTCTGCCGTCTCGATCATGGGACCATCGCCCTGGATTTGTTCGGGGTTGGTGGACATGACGCGAATCTGGATCTGCTGGTCGATCCAGACCAGTTCACCTTCGCCGCTGATCTCAATCGCCGATGTGACCGGATAGCGGAATGAGTAGCCGAAGCGCGGACTTTCGTACAACGAAAGCGGCGGCATCGTCAGCAGTTCCATCGTCGCCAGCAGCGGATCGGTCGTGGCGGTTGGGGGAATGTCCGTGACATCCTGAATCGGCAGCGCTTCAGGCGTGGCGGGCTGCGTCGGCGCGGGCGCGGCGGGCTGCGCGGCACACGCCGCCATCAGCAGAATCAGTAGGGGCGCAATGTATTGCGCCCACATACGCGAAATCCGCCGACTGCTGTTCCTACGCACCACGTACCTCGCAATAGGGGACGCGCACAAAGGGCGATGACATGGCATCGCCCCTACAATCAATCAATATCCATACCCCGTCATCGGCACGGCGATCAGGAAGATGGTGGCGATCACACCGAGGAAGAGCGGGATGATCAGCGCCAGCGCGTACAGCTTGTTGTCGCTGCGCAGATGCATGTAATACCACACCACCAGGCACGCCTTGAGCGACGAAAGCACAACCAGCAGCGTGACGCCGAGACCCCCATCCGGCAGTTCCGCGATGATGACCTCGATGATCGTCAGGATCGCCAGTAAGCCGAAGACCGCCGTGTAGAGCGGCACGGGCAGTTCAATGCCGAACAGGCGCGAGGTGGGCAGCAGCGTATCTTCGTGCCCGTCGTGCGCTTCGTGGGAAGCCGCAGCCTGGGCGATGTCGTGGGCGTGTTCCGCCGCCGTCGTCATATCGCTCATCTTGTTTTGTCTCCCGCGCTTAGATCAGATAGATGAATGTGAACAGGAAGATCCAGACGACATCGACGAAGTGCCAGTACAACCCGAAGACTTCGATGCCGATGTAGTTCGTCTTGCTGTATTTGCCCGCCCGCGCGCGCAGGATGATGTAGATCGCCCAGAAGACCCCGATGATGACATGCAGACCATGAAATGCCGTCGGCGCGTAGAAGCGTGCACCGAACTCACTCAGGACGCCGTCGGTGTGATAAAGCGTGACGCCTTCGTTCGAGAGAATGGTGTACTCGACACCCTGCAAGCCCACGAACAGCGCTCCGATCACGGCTGTCACGCTGATCCAGGTGATCAAGCCCTTCTGATTGCCCATCTGGATCGAACGCAGCCCCATCACCATCGCCCAACTGCTCGCCAGCAGGAGGAAGGTATTGAGCGCGACCAGGAAGACGCCCGATGCCTCGTGAACTTCCTTGACGACCTCGTAATTGTTGAAGGCGTAGACCACGTAACTGCCGATCAGCGTCGTGAAGATGACGACTTCAGACGCCAGATACAGCCACCAGGCAAACTTGAGATTTTCGTTACGCCCTGCGCCATGCCCGTGTGCATCATGGTCTGCGTGGGCGGCGGGTTGTACTTCGATTGCTGCCATTCTTGACTCCAAACCTATTTAACCGTGCCAACCCAACGCAGGAAACGTGCCAGCAGGCGCGCGATGCGCCCCACCGCGATGGAGACCCATTTGGGGCGCAGAATGAGCGCCGGGATGAGCAGCGCGTTCACCAGCGATGCCGCCACGCGCTGGACTTCTGGCGTGACTGGACCAATCGACGGGAACGCCAGATAAACCAGCCCGACTGCCACATGATAGAAGATCGGGTAGAGCAGCAGGACGATAGAGAGATAGATCGCCAGCGGCTGCACCCAATGCTTCGGGCGCGCAATCGACGCCCCGATGCCGAGCGCTGCACTGAGTGACCACATCCACATCGTGTCGTCCGCGATGGGCACGACCCCAGCCATCAACTGCCGGAAGGCAGGCATGATGACCAGGTACATACCTGCGAAGATGCCGACCGCCAGCGCAATAAAGAGCGGCATCCGCGCGCCATCCGGGATAGCGGACTGCGCCTGCGCGGGGGCGGCTTCGCCGTCCGCCAGCGCCGCGACATTTCCGGCGGGCAGCTCGACGAGCTGGCGCGTCAGCGGGGTGTAACTGACCGCCCGCGCGTTGACGACACCCTTCGTCAGAGAGGTCATCACCCAGCCAATCGCCCCTGCGGCGACCAGCAGAGAGACCATCATGATGATGAAAAAGAGGATGAAGACGACGAACTCGCTCAGGAGGAAGGTTTGCCCGAAGGCTGCCACTTCCCAGAACCCGATAGCCGTGGTCGATGCCAACGGCACCTGCGTGATCGTCAGCGTGGGACCGCCCGGCAGCAGCGCCACGAAGAACAGCAGCAGCAGCCCGCCGATCAACAGCGTCGTGATCTGGAAGATGCTGCTGCTGAGGAGGGCGAACGGTTTGGCGGGAGTTTCGGCGGCGGGTTCGGCATGTTCTTCTTCATGCTCCTCGCCGTGAGCGCTCATGCGCGGGTCGAACCCCCCCATGCCCCAGACGAAAAAACCCGCCATGAAGAGGGCGGCGAAGACGATGCCAACGCCAATATCCCACGCGGGCACCAGCCCTTGCAGGAGACGAATGATGATGACAATCAGCGCACCGATAAGGAAACCGACGATGCCCATCGGTATCGCGCGCGAAAGACCGGGTTGTAACACGCTGTCCCCCTCCTGAGAAATCGCCGGGAATTATAGCACGTAGAGCGCCACAAAAAAGATGATCCAGGCGACGATGACGAAATACCACAGCCTGGCACCCGCCTCAACCGCCCAGCTATCGCGCGCCGACACAACGCCCGCGCGCACACGCCCATCCACATGCCACATGTACGCCATGATCGCCAGCGCGTGCAGCGCATGATAGCCGATCATCGCGCGCGAGATTGTGCCATACTGCCCGCTGTCTGTCACGCTGAACCACTGCGCGCCCATCCCCACCAGGAAAAGCACCCCCAACACCAGCGTCAGCCGCCACTGACTGAAAAACCGCCCGTGCTGGTCGGCGTTGATGGCTTGCAGGCTCTGATACGCGGTCCAACCGCTGGCGAGCAGCAGCAGGCTGGCGATGATCGGCACGACCGGGCTAAGACGTTCGACGCCCTCGGGTGGCCAGGTGACGAAGTTACCGCGAATCGCCAGATTGACGACAAAGAGACAGACGAAGACCATGATCCAGGATAGCTGGAAGACGGTCATCCCTGTGCGCTTGTTGCGCAGCGCGATCAATTCATCGCGCGAAAGCTCTGTTTCATTCGCATGAACATGCTGTGCCATGTAGGACATTCCATTACCATTGACTGGGCTACATCGTAACGGATTTCGTGAAAGTTGTCACGATATAATCGGCGGGGCGGCTCACAGCCTTTTGCTCTTACCCCGCGTTCCGTATAAACTTCTGCCGTTACTCCGCTGCAACCCTCACAATATTTGTCTGGCGCTTTGAAAGGGAGTCTTGCTTATGTCACGTCGTCTTTTGAGCTTCGCCGTCCTTGCTGCGCTGCTTCTCACGGTCAGCATCAGCGCCGCGCAGGATGCCGAGCCAGTCCGCATCGGCATCGCCGTTGCACAGACCAGCAATGTCGCGCTTTTTGGTCAGGAACAGGTCATCGGCGCGCAAATCGCCAGCGACTATTACAACGAACAGGGTGGGATCAACGGACGCCCCATCGAACTGGTCTTCCAGGACACCGCAGGCGATGAAGCCGGTGCCATCAATGCCTTCCAGACCCTGATCGCGGACAATGTCGTTGGCATCGTCGGTCCGACGCTTTCGCAGCAGGCGTTCGCCGCCGACCCGATTGCGGAACAGGCGGGTGTGCCGATCATCGCGCCGTCCAATACCGCACGCGGCATCCCTGAAATCGGCGCGTACATCGCGCGCGTCAGCGCTCCGGTGGCGGTCGTCGCGCCCAACGCCGTCCGCGCCGCGCTCGACATCAATCCGGACATCGCCCGTGTCGCCGTCTTCTACGCACAGAATGACGCCTTCGCCACCAGCGAAACCGGGACCTTCCAGGAGACCGTCACCGCGCTCGGCTTGGAACTCCTGCCTGTCCAGCAGTTCCAGACCACCGACACCGACTTCACCACCCAGATCACCAATGTCCTGCCCCAGAACCCCGATCTCGTGATCGTCTCCGGTCTGGCGGCGGATGGCGGCAACCTGATTCGCCAACTGCGTGAGCTGGGCTACGAGGGCTTGATCATTGGTGGCAACGGTCTCAACACCGCCAATGTCTTCCCTGTCTGCCAGGCATTCTGCGACGGCGTGCTGGTCGCCCAGGCATACAGCGTCTCGTACGAAAGCGAGATCAACACGATCTTCCGCGACATCTATACCGAACAGCAGGAGAAGAACCCGCCGCAGTTCAGCGCCCAGGCGTTCACGGCGGTGCAGGTCTTCGTCGAGGCGTTGATCGAGCTGGATAACACGGTCGGTCTGGACACGCTTGACCTGGCAGCGAGCCGCACACAGCTCAACGAGACGCTCCTCAGCCTGGAGTATGATACGCCGCTGGGTCCCCTCTCCTTCACACCCGATGGCGAAATCAACCAGGGCACGTTCTACGTCGCGCGCATCGAGATGAACGACGATGGGCAGACCGGGCAGTTCGCCTTCGTCGCCAGCATCGAAACGGAACCTGCCGCAGAAGTGGAAGCCACACCGGAAGCCACGCCGGGGAGTTAAGGATAAAAGGCTAAGTGGATCGTGGGACGGACACCAAAAGTGACGTCCCTACGACCGGGAATTCCCATCGTGATCCTACTCATGCCGTCCCATAGGCAGCACGTTAAGGATTGCCAACGTATCGTGACGCGACGCCTCAGGTTCAAAACCTGAGGCTAGGACTAGATCGGTAAGCCCGTAAACGGGCTGTGCAGGTTTACGTTAGCCCGTTTACGGGCTTTTGCAGAGAATATTAGCCCGACGTTTTGAACGTCGGGCGGACGAATTGCGACAAACATGGCTTAACTTGCCGGATGTGGGGCGGCATTCTTGCAGTCCGATGCAATGGCGCAAGAATGACGTGCCGCTTCTAAAGGCATCAAGAAGTTTTTCATGGAACTGACGACCCTGCTCCAGCAGCTTATCAACGGGCTTTCGATAGGCAGCGTGTACGCCATATTCGCGCTCGGCTACACGCTGATCTTTTCGATCCTCGGCATCATCAACTTCGCGCACGGCGCGGTCTTCACGCTGGGCGCGTACTTCACTTACGCGCTGACCGGGGCGCGCTTCGGCTTCAACGGCATTTTCGCCGAAGCCCAGCTTCCGTTCGGGCTGCCGTTTCTGCTCGCGCTGTTCGTCGGCGCGGGGCTGGCGGGGCTGGTTGGCGTGCTGGTCGAACGTGCCCTCTTCCGTCCGCTGCGCGCGCGGGGTGCCGACCCGCTGCTCACGCTGGTCAGCAGTCTGGGCATCGCCGTCGCGCTCGTCAACACCATTCAGTATTTCGTCGGCGCGGAGGTCTACAGCTTTCCGTCGAGCGTCCTGCAAGGGCTGCCGCCGTCGGTCAACTTCGGCACGCCGGAAGCACCGCTGGTCGTCCGCACCGTGCAGCTCGTGATCGGCGTCATCTCGCTGGTCATCCTGGTCGTACTGACCTGGTTCATCAACCGGACGAAGACCGGGCGAGCGCTGCGCGCTGTTGCGGAAGACTCCACGACGTCCAGTCTGCTCGGGATCAACACCGACCGCCTGATCCTGCTGACGTTCTTCATCAGCGGCTTCGTCGGCGGCATCGCGGGGACGCTGGTCGGTCTCAGCGTGACGATCACCGGTCCTTACTTCGGCATCGCCTTCGGACTGAAAGGCTTGGCGGTCATTGTCCTGGGCGGGCTGGGCAACATCCCCGGCGCAGTGCTGGGCGGCATCGTCATCGGCATCGCAGAAAACCTGCTGCCGTCTTCGGCGGTCGCCTATAAAGACGCTATCGCCTTCGCCATCCTCTTCGTCGTGCTGCTCATCCGCCCCCAGGGCTTGCTGGGGCGCACGCAGGTGCAGAAGGTATAGCCGTACATGGATCAATTCATCGCGACCTACGGCTTCCTGATGATCAACATGCTGCTCCAGGCGGTGCTGGCGCTCTCGCTCTATCTGCCGCTGATGGCGGGACAGCTCTCGCTGGCAGCGCCGGGCTTCTTCGCCATCGGCGGCTATGTGGCGGCGGTGCTTTCGACCCAGAAGTTCCTCGCCGTGCCCGGCACATCGTATGGCGAGCCGCTCAACGCATTCACGCTCTGGCTGGCGGGCATCTTTCCGTTCACCCCCCCAGGCGCGGCGTATCCAATCGGGCTGGTGCTGGTCGAAATGGGAATCGGGGGGCTGTTGTGCGGCATCCTCGCCGTAGTCATCGGGCTGCCCGCGCTGCGCCTGCGCGGGATCTATCTGGCGCTGGCAACCATCGCCTTCGTCGAAATCCTGCGTGTCCTCGCGCTCAACCTGCCGATCACGGGCGGTGCCATTGGCATCTTTGGCATCCCGCAGCCCTTCCCACAGGATGCAACGAAGTTCAGCTACGCCATCATCACCGTGCCATTTCTGGCGCTCGCCGCCTGGTTTGTCTACCGCCTGGAACGGTCGCGCGTCGGGCGTGCCTTCATCGCTCTGCGCGAAGATGAGCTGGCGGCGACCGCGATGGGGATCGACCCCACCTATCATAAGGTGCTGGCATTCGTGATGGGCGCAGTCCTGGCGGGGATGTGCGGCGCACTCTCGGCGCATGTACTCAACACCTGGAATGCCCGCCAGGGGACATTTGACGCCAGCATCCTGATCCTGGCATACGTCATCATCGGCGGCTCGCGCGTCTGGCTGGGACCCATCGTCGGCGGCTTGTTCCTGACGGCGCTGCCGGAAGTGCTGCGGCAGGTCGCGGGCATTGACGGACTGCCCGTCTGGTTGTCGTCATTCCTCAGCGATGGACGCCTGATCATCTACGGATTGCTCATCGCGTTCGGCGTCCTCTTTTTCCCCCAGGGCGTGGTCACGCCTGAACGGCTTGAGCGCAAAGCGAAGTCCCCATCGCCCCGCGCGGCAGAGGAGGCGGTGACATGAGCGAAACGCTGCTCGACGTTCACAAGCTGACCTGTCGCTTTGGCGGCTTGATCGCGGTGAACGAGGTGTCTTTCGCCGTGCAGCGCGACGAGATTTTCGGCTTGATCGGACCCAATGGCGCGGGCAAGACCACCCTGTTTAATCTGATCACCGGGTTGACGCCGGCGACGAGCGGCAGGCTGACCTATCGCGGCGACGACATCGGCAGACTCAAGCCGCACCAGATCGCCGCCAAAGGCATCGCCCGCACCTTCCAGAACATCCGCCTATTTGGGAACCTCAGCGCCCAACAGAACGTTATGGTTTCACAGCATGTGCATACGCGCAGCGGGGTCGTCGCGGGCGTCTTTGGGCTGCCCGGTGCGCGCAGTGAAGAGCGGATGGTGCGAGAAGAGGCAATGCAATTGTTAGAGATGGTCAATCTGGCAGACCGCGCGCACGTCAAGGCGCGCAACTTCCCCTATGGCGACCAGCGGCGACTGGAAATCGCGCGCGCGCTGGCGCTGAAACCACAGCTTCTGCTGCTGGATGAGCCGGGCGCGGGCATGAACCCGAACGAAAAAGCGAGTCTGAGCGCCTTCATCCGCGACGTGAAGGACAAATTCAAGTTGACCATCGTGTTGATCGAGCACAACGTCCCGCTGGTCATGGGGTTGTGCGACCGCATCGCCGTACTCAACTTCGGAGAGCTGATCGCCCTGGGGAATCCGGCGGCAGTCCAGAATGACCGCGCCGTGATCGAGGCATACCTGGGAGATGAGCCATGAGCGCAGGAACGCCGCTGCTCGAACTGAAGCACCTGACGGTTCACTACGGCGCGATCCAGGCGCTCAAGGACATCCACCTCGTCGTCTACCCTGGCGAAGTCGTCACGCTGATCGGCGCGAACGGCGCGGGCAAAAGCACGACGCTGCGCGCCATTTCGCGCATCATCGCGGCGAAGGCGGGCGAAATTCTCTTTGAGGGGCAGAGCCTGCTTGCAGAGCGCCCCGACCGCGTCGTCCGAATGGGGATCGCGCATGTTCCGGAGGGGCGGCGCGTGCTGGCGCGCATGACGGTCGAGGACAACCTGCTGCTCGGCGCGTACATCCGAGGTGATAGCGCTGGCATCGCCGACGACCTGGAGCAGCAGTTCGAGCGCTTCCCACGACTGAGAGAGCGGCGGGAACAGCTCGCCGGGACGTTGAGCGGTGGCGAACAGCAGATGCTCGCGATTGCCCGCGCGCTGATGAGCCGCCCACGCCTGCTGCTGCTCGACGAACCCTCGCTCGGTCTTGCGCCGATCGTGGTGCGTGAGATCTTTGCGACCCTTCGGCAGTTGAACAGCGCAGGGGTGACGGTGCTGCTGGTCGAGCAGAACGCTACCCTGGCGCTTCAGATGGCGGCGCGCGGCTATGTCCTGGAGGCGGGGAGCATCAAGTTCAGCGACACCGCTGACAAACTGATGATCGATGAACGTGTGAAACAGGCGTATCTGGGGTAGAGACGCCTTCGCCGAGATGCTTAGTTCGTGACCCCTAACCAGGGCGCGTGCGACAGATACTTGCTGGCGTCATCCGGGAAGAGCGTGACGACCACGCCCGCCTCGCCACGTTCGGCGATCTCCTCCGCCACACGCAGCGAGCCGACGAATGCCGCCGCCGCGCTGATGCCAACCAGCAAGCCCTCTTCCGCCGCCAGGCAGTTGATCATCGCGTAGGTGTCTTCGGTGCGGACGCCCCGATTTTCGTCGGCGAAGCCCACGTCGTAGATGCCGGGCTGGATGGCGGTCGGCATGTGTTTCCAGCCTTCGACGCCATGAAACGGCGAATCGGGCTGCAACGAGATGACGCGGATCGCGGGATTGTAGTCCTTCAGGCGGCGTCCCGTGCCCATCAGCGTGCCGCTGGTGCCCAAGCCCGCCACGAAGTGCGTGACAGTTCCCTCGGTCTGCTCCCAGATTTCGCGCCCGGTCGTCTCGTAATGCGCCTGCCAGTTGGCGGGGTTGTTGTACTGGTCGGCGTAGAAGTAGCGGTCGGGTTCACGCGCGACCAGCTCGCGCACGGCGCGGATCGCCCCGTCCGAGCCTTCGAGCGGGTCGGTCAGCACCAGATCGACGCCATAAGAACGCAGGATGGCGACGCGCTCCTTGCTGGCGTTGGCGGGCAGGAACAGCTTGACGCGGATGCCGCGCGCCGCGCCGAGCATGGCGTAGGCGATGCCCGTGTTGCCGCTGGTGCTGTCGACCAGCGTCATGCCGGGCTTCAGCTTGCCCTCGCGCTCGGCGGTGCGGATGATGTTGAGCGCCGCGCGATCCTTGACGCTGCCGCCGGGGTTCGCCCACTCGGCTTTGGCGTACAGCCGCACGTTAGGCGGCAGATGCGCGGCGGCGCGCGGGAAACTCAGCAGCGGCGTATTGCCGATCAGCGTCTCTATCGTATGGGCGTTCACGCTCGTCATCATGGTCATCGTCGTCTTCGTCCTCTTACAATACGTCGTTTGATTACCCCTCCCTAAATCCCTCCCCACTCCGCAAGCTGCGTGGAGAGGGACTTCCAGACGGACGAGGCATGCCTCGTCCCTACATCTGGCTCCCCCTCGCCCCCGTCGCGCTCAGAGGCTGACTTGAGTCGAGTTTCCCTACGCGACGTGTGGGAGAGGGGGCTGGGGGGTGAGGGCAACTTCCTTCTAATACTTCGCCATCGTCGTATCGATTTCATCTGCCCAGGCGAGGATGCCGCCCGTCAGATTAATCAACGGGTTGGTGTAGCCTGCTTCGCGCAGGAAGGCGATGGAGTCCGCGCTGCGTTTGCCGGAACGGCAGTGGACGACCACCTCGCCCACATTCGGAATCTGCGCCAGCACGGTCTCTTCGCGGCGCTTGCGCCCGGCGATCACGTCGTTCTTCGCCGCCTCGATCAGTCCCTTGGGGATGCGCAGTGTGCCATCCAGCGCGCTGATCTCCCACTCGTGCGGCTCGCGCACATCGACCACCACCTGTGGCACGCCGCTGTCGTAGCGCGTCTTGAGTTCGCGCACGGTGATCGCCTCAGGCGCGGCGGGCTGTGCCACGACCGGCTTGTAGTCGCTGTTTTCGTAAGCAGGCATGCCGCAGAACTCCTCATAATCGATCAACTGCACATCTTCCGGGCGACCGCTGCACACCGGGCAGTCGTGGCTCTTGCGCACCTTGAGCGTGGTGAAGCTCATGTCGAGCGCATCGTAAAGCAGCATCTTGCCGATCAACGGCTCGCCAATGCCCAGGATCAACTTGATCGCCTCGGTCGCCTGGAGCGTGCCGACCGTGCCCGGCAGGATGCCCAGCACGCCGCCTTCGGCGCAGCTCGGCACGAGACCGGGCGGCGGCGGCGTGGGGAACATGCAGCGGTAGCAGGGTCCCTCTTTGGCGTAGAAGACGCTCACCTGCCCCTCAAAGCGGAAGATGCTGCCGTAGACGTTCGGCTTGCCCAGCTTGACGCAGGCATCGTTGACGAGGTAGCGCGTCGGGAAGTTGTCGGTGCCATCGATGATCACGTCGTACGGCGCGAACAGTTCGAGCGCGTTCTCCGAGGTGAGTGCGACGTTGTAGAGATCGACCTGCAAGTACGGGTTGATGTCCTTCATGCGGGCGGCGGCGCTCTCGACCTTGAGGCTGCCGACGCTGCCCTGCCCATGGATCACCTGACGCTGCAAGTTCGTCTCATCGACCACATCGTAATCGACCAAGCCGATGCGCCCGATGCCCGCCGCCGCCAGATAGAGCGCCAGGGGCGAGCCGAGACCCCCCGTGCCGATCAGCAGCACGCTCGCCGCCTTCAGACGCTTCTGCCCCTCCATGCCGACATCGGGCAGCGTGACATGGCGGGCGTAGCGGCGGATTTCGTCGTTGGACAGCGTCCCGCTCGCCTCGATCAGCGGGGCATACGACCCGCCCGCGATGCTGGGGATGATGCGCAGCTCGGTCGCGTCGTCCACGGGAGTACTGATGCCGTCGAGGAAGCGCACGTCTTCTTCGCCCAGGAAGACCTTGACGAAGTTACGCAGCGACTCGCCCTCATAAAGATGCTGGCGCAGTTCAGGATGTTTCGTCACAAGGTCGGTCAGCGCCTCGCCCACCGTCGCACCCGCGACGCTGACGACTGCCTGCCCGCCGGTGAATGCCCGCAAGGGGCTGGGAATTTTGATGGATGCCATGTTCTGTCGATACCCTTTCATGCTTCAGAAACTCTCACCCTAAATCCCTCTCCCTCATGGAGAGGGACTTCCAGACTCTTCTGGTTCCCCTCGCCCTGAGGGAGAGGGGTTAGGGGTGAGGGTCAATTTGTAAACCACCTTCATCAAACGCCGTCCGGTCTTCGCGCAGCCGCCAGACCCGCACATGATCCGCCTTGCCCGCCATGACCGAGGTGATGATGTAGACGAAATTCGGCAGCGCATACTCGCGGTCGTATTCCGACGGAATGGCGGGTGAATCCGGGTGGCTGTGGTAGTAGCCCACGATGCTGAAGCCGCGCCGATCCGCCTCGTCCTCCATGCGCATCCAGTCCTGCGGCGTCATCGCGTAGCGATGATGGCGCTCGGACTCCTCGAACACGTTGGCGACCGGCAGGATGTCGTGAATTTCGACCACATCGCCCCCGCTGCCGAGCAGGAAACCGCCGCCCTCATGGGGGTACGTCGCCTCCAACTGGGCGAAGATCTGCGCTTTCAACGTCTGCGACAACTGCACTTGCATAGTTATCCTCAACGGACGAGGCACGCCTCGTCCCTACAAACATCGTGGGTTTTCCGTAGGGGCGACCCATGGGTCGCCCCTACCACGCACCTCGCACCTTCATTCCAGCGCCTGCGCGAGATCGTCGATCAAATCCTGCGCGTCTTCGATGCCGACCGCGAAACGGACGAGATTGTCCGTGATGCCCTGCGCGCGCCGCTCGTCGGCTGCCATCTCGAAATGGCTCATCAGCGCGGGCTGCTGGATCAGGCTTTCGACCCCGCCCAGGCTGGCGGCGATGTACGGGATACGCAGGCGGTCGATGAAGGCGCTGGTGCCGTCGAAATCGGCAGCCACCTCGAAGGTGACGACGCCGCCAAAGCCGCGCATCTGCGCCTTCGCCAGGGCGTGATCCGGGTGGGACGCCAAGCCCGGATACCAGACCCGCGCGATCTTCGGATGCGCCTCCAGATACTCCGCGACCGCCTGGGCATTGGCGTTGTGCTGCTGAACCCGCAGCGCCAGCGTCTTGATGCCGCGATCCAGCAGGTATGCCGCGTGCGGATCGACGATGCCGCCCAGTAAGCCGCGATGCTCACGCAGCGCGTCGATGCGATCCTGCCGCCCGATAATGACCCCCGCCAGCAGGTCGTTATGCCCCGCCAGATACTTGGTCGCGCTGTGCATGACCAGGTCGATGCCCCATTCGAGCGGGCGCTGATTGACGGGCGTGGCGAAGGTGCTGTCGATCATCGTCAGCGCGCCGTGCGCCTTGCCGAGCGCGGCGACCCGTTCGAGGTCGGCGATGCGCAGGTAGGGGTTAGTCGGGCTTTCGGTCAGGATCAGGCGCGTTTTGCGCGGGATGATCGCCGCTTCCAGCGCCGCGTCATCGCCCATCGGCACGACCGTCGTCTCGACACCGTAGCGCTTGAGGAAGCCGACACAGAAGTCATGCGTGTGGCGATAGCAGTCGTCGGTCAGGACGATGTGCAGCCCGGGACGCAGCAGCGTGAGCAGCACCGACGTGACTGCCGACATGCCGGACGGGTAGAGCAGCGCGCCATCGCCGCCTTCCAACGCGGCGATCTTCGCCTCGACCGCCTCGACCGTCGGGTTGCCGTAGCGCCCATATTCCACGCTGTCGCCGCCGCCGCGATAGTGCTTGCGCTCCATGAAATCGCGCAGCTCCGCCGTATCGGCGAAGGTGTACGTCGAAGTCTGGACAATCGGCGTCGTGACCGACCCCGACGGCTTGCGACGCGCCGCAGCGCCATGCACGGCTTGCGTGCTGGTGTGGGTACTGGCGGTGCGAGTCTCTTCGGTCATGAGCGATGCAATCCTGTTATGGGTGCGTAGTAGGGGCGCAATATATTGCGCCCCTACGGGCGATCCCTCGTGCGACAAAACAAAAAGCCCAGGCGTACAACCTGGGCTTCGATGACTGTGTGTAATCGCTACAACGTCACGTAGGCGTGCCCTGGCTGCTGCCGGCGTTCTGGCGGCAGAGACAACAACAAGCACAACACATGACGGAGAAGCTGGACATTGGAGCTACATTCTCACACTAAACACTCTACTCATGATTATAATGACGCGGCGTGACGTGTCAAATTTACTTCTGGTGAGAAGGTGCATTCGGTTTTCGGGGCGAACCGCCCCGCCGAACGTTGGAAACGTCCGGCTATCCCGACGACGCCTGCGCAGCAGGCTGACTCGTCTCTGCCCAAGTCCCCTATTGCCAGCCCCTGTAGGGGGCGTCGTTTCCATATAGCGGGCGGTTTTCAACCGCCTGCGGACGAATTGCCCCCATTTCCGAATACATCCCCGCTCGAACTTCCAATTAGTCACGCTTGTAGGTTTTCCCATCGCTCGCCTCATGGAGTAGACGTTGTGTTGAGACTCACGTCTGCAAATGGCTCTACTGTTTGAGAGGTCTAGTTGAACTAGACCTCTCACGTCCAGAAATGACATGACCACAAAGTTCAGATGTACAATTGAATTTAACATCTGACGTTCTGCCATCATCGAAGGCTTCTGCGAGTACTTCGACTGCGATGTTGCGGACTTGCTGTACTTTGAGTGGGAAGACGTAGAAGGCGTTGAAGAAGGTTAACCAAGCGAGTTCCTCAAAGCAGCCGTCGCTTTGGGCGCGCATCTTCTTGCTGGCGAAATCATTTCGGTATGAGTGTGCCGAGCTAACGCTCGACGAAGTTGCGCAACGTATCGAAGCGTTGGATCGTCCGAAAGAAACATTCTTCGCCAGCAAATCGATGCTGACGTTTGTTGCGCGAATCACACCGCATCAAACCACATTTCCATTCAGGATGGTTACACTTCTGCGTGGGGGAGCATATTGGCAGGAAACAACTGAACTACGCGGTGTTCTGTATCGCAACCGCTCCCAAAACACGGTTATTGCCGAAGGGCACGTTCAAACCAAGCAAGTGCTGGGCTGGCTGTTTGTCTCTGCTGCGCTCATTGGGGGTAGTCTTGCAGTCATCGGTTTTGCTATAGCGATTGCGTGGTGGCATCAGGATTTGAGATACCTTTTGCTGCTGCTATTTCTCATCTTGTTTGGGGGTGCATTCTCCCATTTGCTGCGGCAATCTATGGATGAACGAGCGCAATTGCTAATGGCGCTCCATGACATCATGACGGTGCCGCAATTCGTGACAAGGAAGATGAAACACACCCTGCTCCAAGGCGAAAATGAGACAACCTACCTGGTCGATCTGGAGACGAATGCGCCTGTCGAGAAGCGGAAGCGCTGAAGCTCCGCTGGAAGCTCAAAGCTTCCACCTACCTGATCAAAAAAGCCGCTGAAGCGGCTCCGATGCTGTCAAATACATCGATCCTGCGTGATCGAGAGCCGCTTCAGCGGCTTTTGGCTGGTCTTATAGCCTGAAGCTTTGAGCTTCAGGCGGCGAAATAACGGCTCTGGCGGTCACGCCCTACTTCTTCCCGCCTGCGCTCCCTGCACCGCCCGTGCCGCCTGCCCCGCTCGCGTGCGCCCAGCCCTGCCAGCCGCGCGCCTGCCACGCCGAATAGAGCGCGATCGCGCCCGCCGTCGCCACGTTCAGGCTGGCAACGCTGCCGCGCATCGGCAGGCACAGCACCAGATCGCAGGTATCGCGCACCAACCGCCGCATCCCCTCGCCCTCGCTGCCCAGCACCAAGCCGATGCCCATGTTGAGATCAGTCTTGTCGATGGGCGGCACGTTGGGACCCGCGTCCAACCCGACCATCCACACGTCATGCTCTTTGAGCGTGTTCATGGTCTGCGCCAGATTGACGACCTGCACGACCTTGAGATGCTCGACCGCGCCCGACGAGGCGTTGACGACTGACGGCGTGATCTCGACCCCGCGTCGCTCCTGGATGAAGACGCCGTGAATGCCGACCGCCTCGCCCACGCGCATCAGCGAGCCGACGTTCTGCGGGTCTTTCAGCAGGTCGAGCAGCACGACGAACGGCTTTTCGCCGCGCGTTTCCGCCACCGCCAGCACCTCCTCCAGCGCCGCATACGGGTACACGCTGGTGCGCAGCGCGACATTCTGATGATTCGCACCGTTCGCCGCGTCGTCGATGATGCGGCGCGGCACACGCTTAATGGGCACACCGCGCTCGTTGGCGGTCGTGATGATCTCGGCGACGATGCCTTTTTCTTCGGTCGATTCGGTGATGAGCAGCTTCTCGAACTTACGCCGCCCCGCGCGCAGCGACTCCATGACCGCCCAATGCCCGTACAAGAATTCAAATACCATCAATTTACCTTCCACACCGTGCCGTCGGCGCGGTCTTCCAGCACCACCCCGACCTTCGCCAGTTCGTCGCGGATGCGGTCGCTCTCCGCCCAGTTGCGGCTGGCGCGCGCCTGCGCCCGCATGGCGATCAGCAGCTCGACCAGCGCCGCCTCACGCGCGCCGTCGCCGCCTGCCGCGTCGTGCCCGGGCAGCACGCCGAGCACATCGCCCGCCGTGTCGGTGTAGGCGGCGTCAATCGCCTTCAGCACATCCAACCCGACAGCAGCGCCGCCGTTGAGCAGCGTATTGACCTCGCGCGTCAGCCCTTGCAGCGTGGCGATGGCAATCGGCGCGTTGAAGTCGTCATCCATCGCCGCCGCGAAATCCGCCTTCGCCGTCTCGACGACCGACAGGATCGCGCTGCCATCGTCGCCGGGCGCGGCGCTGTTCATCATCTTGCGCGTCAGGCGCACGGCGTTGGCGATGCGCTCCCAGCCTTTGCTGGCTGCCTCAAATGCCTCATCGCTGAAGTCGAACGGGCTGGCATAATGCACACCCTGCATGAAGTAGCGGATCGTTTCCGGGCGGTAACGCTTGAGCGCTGCCTGGATCGTCAGTGTGTTGCCAATGCTCTTGGACATCTTGACGCCCTCGACCGTCAGGCTGCCGACCAGCATCCAGTAGCGCGCGAACGGTGCCTCGTTGGCGCATTCGCTCTGCGCGATCTCGCTCTCGTTGTGCGGGAAGAGATTGTCGATGCCGCCACCATGAATGTCGAAGGTCGCGCCCAGATACTTCTTCGCCATCGCCGAGCACTCGATGTGCCAGCCGGGGAAGCCTTCGCCCCACGGGCTGTCCCAGCGCAGGATGTGTTCCGGCTCGGCGTACTTCCAGAGCGCGAAGTCTTCCGGGTTGCGCTTCTCGCTGCGTTCGGCGACGCGCACATTCTCTTCCTGCTCTTCCAGCCGCCGGTTGCTCAGTTTGCCGTAATCGGGGTCGCTGGCGACATCGAAGTAGACGCTGCCGTTGACGACATAGGCATGACCCTTTTCGATCAGCGTCTCGATCATCTTGATCTGTTCCGGCACATGCCCGCTGGCACGCGGCGAAATGTCCGGGCGGATGTTGCCGAGCGCATCCATCGAGTCGAAGAAGCTGCGCGCGTAGTATTCCGCCACCTGCATCGGACCCGATTGGGTGCGGCGCGCCACGATCTGGATCGGGTCTTCTCCGGAGTCGCGCAGATGTCCGACGTCGGTGATGTTCTGCACGTAGAGGACTTTGTAGCCGCTCTTGCGCAGCCAGCGCACCACCACGTCGAAGGCGACGTAATTCTTGGCGTGCCCGATGTGCGGTTCATCGTAGACGGTGGGACCGCAGACATACATGCCCACGCGCCCTTCTACGAGCGGCACGAAGTCCTGCTTTTCACGACCCAGCACGTTGTAGATGCGCAGCGCCATAATTCGAGAGGTCCTGTCTGTTGGGAGAGATCGACTCCGCCCATTGTAGCGGAGAACGCGGGGGAGGTGTAGCGCCAGCACGCCGACGGGCGCGGACACACGCACCTGTAGGGCGTCCTTATAAACCGCGAAGTCCGGTAGGGACGCGCTATAGCGCGTCCGAGAACTTTCGACAACCGACTTTAAGTAGGTTTTCGTATCTTTTCGGAAGGCATGCCTTGTCCCTACAGGCACGATGGTTTTCCGTAGGGACGAGGCGTACCTCGTCCGTACATTCGTGGAGTTATTTCGAGAATCTACTTTAGGTCGCGCCCGCCATCCGCTCCAGGCGCGCCAGATAGTGCGCGTCGTCGAGCGGGGTGTAGCCCGCGCGCAGGTGGCGATTGACGAAGACACTCACGACATCCGCCTTGGCGCTCCCCAAGCCCGCGCCGATCTCCCATTCCGCTTCGGCGATCAGCAGCGCCGCTTGTGCGATCACGCCGATGCGCTCGATGGCGCGGCGCGCGTGCGCCTCCGCGTAACGACCGCCCGACTCTCCCAGGCGCGCCATCATCGCCTGGCATCCGCGCAGCGCTTCCGCGACGACATCCGCATCCTCACGCAGGTGCGCCGCCGTACCGAGCACGCGCTGGATCATGTCCGCGAACGGCGTCAACAGATCGTAACGTGTGCAGTCGCGCAGCACTTGCAGCGCCAGCACGTTATGCGTGCCCTCCCAGCTTTCGTAGACGATGGCGTCGCGGTAGAGGCGCGGCAGCACACTGAACGACTCAATCGCGCCGTTGCCGCCGAACACCTCAATCGCGCGGTGAACGACTTCGCTCAGACGGATGCTGGTCAGATATTTGTTGACATTGACCAGCAGGCGATAGAGCGCGTGTGTTTGTTCGTCGGCTGCGCCCGTCTCAATCTGGTCGAGCAAGTGCGCCAGGTAGAAGGTCGAAGCGACCGCCGCCTGAGTCTCGGTCATGATCTCGACCAGCGCTTCCTGCACCAGCGGATAGCGGACGATTGCTGTGCCGAATGCCTCACGATGACAGGCATAGCTTGACGCCTCGACCCAGGCACGCCGCATCGCTCCCGCGCAGCCGACCGCGTTCATCAGGCGTGACGTGTTGAGCACCAGTTCGACCACGTTCTTAAAGCCGCGATCCAGCGCGCCCAGCGGATAGGCAAGCGCACCCGCAAAATCGACCTCGGCGCTGGCGAGCGTGCGCGTCCCCAGCTTGTCCTTCAGGCGGCGAATGGTGAATGCGTTGGTGTGTCCGTCGTCCAGCACGCGCGGCACGATGAACAAGCCCAAGCCTCGGGTGCCGTCTGCCGCGCCGCGAGGGCGTGCCGTCAGCAGAAACTGGTCGGCGTTGATGTTGGAGCAGAACCACTTTTCGCCGGTGATGCGCCAGGTGCCATCGCCCGCGTCTTCGGCGCTGATGGCGTTCGCGCCGACATCGCTGCCGCCCTGCACCTCGGTCAGGAACTGCGCGCCGTGCTGCATCCGCGTGTAATCCGGCGTCAGCAGCGGGGGTAGGAACTTCGCTTGCAGCGCCGGGTCGCCCACCTGCTGCAAGGCGCGGATCAAGCCCGACGTGCAGGCAAGCGAACACATATGCCCGCCCTCACCATTCTGCCCCAACAGGTAATACAACCCCATCTGCGCGACCGTGCTGCCCGGCTGCGCCTGAAGCGCCATCACCCCGGCATCCCAGATCTGCCGTCCGATCAGGTCGTGATGGGGGTGGAACTCGATGGCTTCGACGCGCTCACCGATAGCGGTCCAGCGCTGCACGCGCGGGTGATTGCCGATGCGATCTTCGATGCGCGCCGCCTCGTCGATGACGGTCGCGCAGACAGCCCCGAAGGCGCGCAGTCGATCCTCGAATTCTGGGTAGCGCGCGCCAAGGTAACGCCGCAGCACCGTTTGCAGGTTGGAGTCAGCACTGTAGAAATCGCGCGGTTTGCTCGCTTCCCATGCGGCGAGCTGTTCCCGCCCATGCACGGCATTGTCCGGTGGGGTCGTCTTCATCGGGCACCTCGCAAAGGGTTCACTTGCGCTGTGGCGATTGTCCCTCCGCCGCGCCAGAACGCCAAGTGCACCCACCTCGCTTGCGCGCGCGTCACATCTGCGCTTCAATCCCGCTATCGTCCTCGCCCATGATCGCTTCGGATGCCCTGCATGACTGGTTCGCCGCGTACCCTGCTCCCCCGCATCGGCATCTGCATCTGCTTCGCGTTGATGGCAACCTGGCTGCGCTTCACCGCCGCGCCGCCGATCTTCCCGCCGACCTATATGAGCCGCTTCGTGCTGTTCTCCGCCCTGCTCATCACGATCGTCATCTGGTTCGCCTGCGGTATGCCCGGTCTTGCCGCGCTGCGCCGCGAGCGCGTGCGTGCGCTCATGCTGCTTTGCCTGCTCCTGCTGGCGGGCTGGGCGTATGCCTCGCAAAGCTGGGGGTATGCCGCCGACAGGCAGCCCGCGCACGGGCTGAACGCCGCGCTGTCGTGGTGCGTGGTGGCGCTCTTCTGCGTGGTCGTCGCCAGCGCCGCGCCGCCGCCCGCCTGGATCGCCGGGACGCTGATCGGCGTGACGCTCATCAATGCAGCGCTGGCGGCTGCCCAGGTCGCCAACGGCGGCTGGCTGGGCTGGTGGCGGTTGGGCGAGTTTCGTTTTAACGCGGCGCTGGACGGCACGAGCCTGATCCAGTCCGGCGATATCACGTTCGTGCGCCCTTACGGGCTGCTGGCACATCCCAACATGCTCGGCGGGCTGCTGGTGGTAGGGGTGCTGCTGGCGGCGGGGTGGTATGCTGGGGGGCGAGCTGGGCGCAGAGGACCGGGCGAAGATGCGAACGCCCCGAAGGCTGAGTCCGGCAGGGCGTCCGTGTTTTCTTTTGTCCTGCTGTCCGCTTTTGCTCTGCTGCTCGGCGCGCTGCTGCTGACCTTTTCGCGCGCCGCGTGGATCGGGCTGGCGGCAGGCGGGTTGGCGTGGTTGGGGATGGTCGTGTGGCGGCGGTTTCTGCCGCTCATCCTCATCGCCCTGGTGGTCGGCGGGCTGTTCGTCGCGCAGTATCGCCCGCTGCTGCTGGCGCGCGTCGGCGATGGCAGCGAGTCGCTCGAACTGCGCTCCGTGTCCGACCGCCTCGTTTACACCGACTTCGCGCTGCGCGCCATCGCCGAGCGCCCGCTGGTCGGGCAGGGCGCGGGCTATTTCCCCTGGCGCGCTGCCGCCTATATCGAAGAGACATTCTTCGATTTGCGCGGCGATCACGTCCATCAGGTCTACCTGAGTGCCTGGGCAGAGCTGGGGCTGGTCGGCTTCGTCCTGATGATTCTGGCGCTGTGTCTGGGCATCGAGGCGGGGTTATCGGCGGTGCGTTCGGCGGTGCCGACTGAGCGGGCGCTCCGCGCGGCGATGCTGGCATCCGTGATCGGGTTGGCAACGGTGGGGCTTTTCGACCATTACCCCTATTCGCAGCTCCCGTTCATGGCGCTGTGGTGGGGACTGCTGGCGGCGATCTAAGCCAATGGTCGCAGTGGCACGGACGCCATGAATGGCGTCCCTACATCCACGATCCTGTAGGGACGGCATTCATGCCGTCCATTGCAACAATACGAACACTGGCTTAGATCAGTAGAATGTCTGCGCAACCACCTGCTAAAATCCCGCCGTAACCTTTTCCGACCTGGCGACTCTAAAGAGAGAGCCGCATCTTCTCAGGAGTGATGGATTCGTGCATATAGAGGAGCACGCGCTGCTTGCGAAGCTGCGGCAGCGTGACCCGGCGGCGCTTTCGACCCTGTTCGAGCAAAACGCCGACCGCATTTACCGGCTGGCGCTGCGCCTGCTGCACGATGAGCAGCAGGCGGATGGCGTGGTGCAAAACACCTTTCTCACGCTGATCACCCACGCAGAGACGTTCGAGGGGCGGTCGAACATCGCCACCTGGCTGTACCGCGTGGCGCACAACGAATGTCTGGGGCGGATGCGCAGCAGTCAGCGGATCGCGGAGATGGCGGTGGATGAAGAGCCGGACGATGGCTTCATGCCGTCCTGTTTTGTCGATTGGGACACCGTGCCAGAGACGCGGATCAACAGCAGCGAAGCCTCCGACGAGATGGACAGAGCGATCAACAGCCTGAAACCGGAGCTGCGCGTCGTCTTCCTGATGCGGGATGTCGAAGAGCTTTCGACCGAAGAGACTGCACAGGCGCTCGGCATCAGCGTGGGAGCGGTCAAAGTTCGTCTGCATCGCGCACGGCTGGCACTGCGCGAAAAACTGGCATCCTATTTTGCGGAATGGGCAGGAAGGTGAGCATCATGAAATGCGCAGATGTGGTCAAGTACCTGTCGGATTATCTCGACGGCAATCTGAGTGATGAACTGGTCGCGGAGGCGCGGGCGCATGTTGCCACCTGCAAGAACTGCCATGTCGTCCTCGATTCGACGCAGCGCACGATCCTGCTTTACCGTGAGCGCGGGCGCACGGCGGGCTTGCCCCCGAAGCGGCACGCGGCGCTCTACGCACAATTAGAGGCGGCGATGGTTGGGCGGAGCGATGACGACTGTGAGAAATGAAAGCGCTGCCGCCGATGGATCGGCGGCAGCGCTGTAAAGTGCGGAGGCGTAGGGGGGATTACTGGTCGTTGGCGTCCGAACCCTTGTGGCGGGCGACTGCCATGAGACGGCGCATCGAGAGAGAGCGCGACGGGATGGTCATGATGGAGGCGGGCGCCACATAGCCATCGGATGACTTCGGACGATTGGCGCGGTAGCTGTCAACCACCTGGCGGCTTGATGCCTGGGCGGCATTCTGGACAGCGTAGGCATAGGCACGGGTCATCGAGCGCTGTGCCTTCACGCCTTCCAGCGCGTCGATGAAGGTCGAAATCGTCATCACCGCCAGCATCAAGCCCATCATCAGCAGCAGCCCGATGGCGACCGCGTTCATGATGGTGCTGGTACGCGACATCTGGTCCAGGATGTCACGCGGCGTATCGACGGTGGAAAGCACACTCGCGGCGACGGGTTCGACAGCCGCGACAGGCGCGGTTTCGACGACCTGAACGACCGGCGCAGCTTCGACGGTCACGGACGTATCGGCGACCACAGGGACGGCATCCTGGTTCACCAGCAGGGGAGCGCCGACGACCAGCGGCATATCCAGCGCGGTTCCGTTTTCCAGCGCGATCAGACGCGGGCTAATCAGCGAAATGCTCGCCGGGGCTGCCTGAAGAACGGTGAAGGTCACACGCCCAATGAAGCCCTCGCCCTGAACTGGCTGTGCCGGGGGCAGCAGCGTATAGACCGCGTCGATGGTCGCCATCGAGCCGTCGGTCGCCTGGTTATTGCGGATGCGCTGGGCACCCACAAACACGCCGCCCACGCGGAACGGGACGGATGTCGTATCGCTGTCCTGCTGCATGTCGAGCTGGAGGACGGCGGGATCGTACTGAAGCTGGACGCCGAAGCCATAGGCGGGCGCGGCGATGTTGGCGTAAATATCGACCACGTAAGGCTGCCCAAGTTCCGGCAGGTTATCGCTGCGAAGTTCAAGCTGGCTGTCCGGGAACTGCTGTGCCTGAGTGACGCTGATTCGCCAGGCTGCCCCGAACATGCTGACGATGACCAGCACCAGGAGCAGGAGGGCGCGAGCGAGTTTTGCTTTCCAGTTCATACCTTGCCACCTCGGTTCAAATTCGACCATTTCAAATGTATCACAACCCTCAAGAAATGTGCATCAGTACCATTGGGCTACAATTGAGGAACTTTTTAATTTTTCGAGATTGCCAAGTAACCAAAAAGCGTAAATCGCGGAAAACCTCAATGGAAAAGCGCTATCTGGGCGCAAATGCGATTCTTGATGTCTGCTATACTGAGGATGAAATTATGTGGTTCGTAAATCTCATAAGCCGAGGCAAATCGTTTGGAAGTCACTCATTATCTTCGTTTGCTCCGTCGCTGGCTATGGCTGATTCTCCTGGTGGCGGTGATCGGCGGCGGTATTGCTTTCGTCATCACGACACGCCGACCCCCTGAATACGAAGGACAAACGACCGTTGCCATCGGGCGCTTCATTGAAGCCCCCAACCCCAATGCTGCCGATATCCGGACTGGGATCGATCTGGCGCAGACCTATGCGCAGTTGGTGCGCACCTATGATGTGCTCCAGGGCGTGGTCACCAATCTTGACCTGCCCATGACCGCCGAGCAGCTTCAGGACAGGGTGAGGACGCGCATCCTGACCGGGACATCGCTGCTGGTCATCTCCGTCACCTATGAGGACCCGGTGCTGGTCGCGGATATTGCCAACGGGCTTGCAGAACAGCTTGTCCTGAACAGCCCGACGAATCTGACGCCCGATCAGCAGCAGCAGGTGAGCTTCCTCAACACGCAGATCGAAGAACTTTCCGCCCAGGCGAACGATGGGCGACTTCGCCTGGACCAGCTCAACGCGCAACTGGAGACCACGACGCTTCAGAGCGAAATTGACCGCCTCAATGCCCAGCGCAATGCCACCATTGACCAGATCAATCAGTCCCAGGCAACCATCGCCCAGTTCACAGAGACTATCGCCTCGCTTCAGCAGCGCACGAACTCCCTGGATGTGGTCGAAAGCGCCCGTATCCCCACCAGCCCGGTGGGGACGCGCCCGGAAATTGCGGCACTTCTGGGTGCCCTGGTCGGCGCGGCGCTGGCGGTGGGCGCGGCACTCGTGATCGAATATCTGGACGACACCATCCGCACGACGGAAGATGCAGCGCAAACGACCGCGCTGCCCGTCCTGGGGGGCATCATCCGCTTTGGCAAGCGGCGCGAGTCGTATCGCAAGATGCTGCTGACCAATTTTCCTTCGATGTCCCCGGTGGCGGAAAGCTATCGACTGGCGCGCACCAACATGCTCTTCATGACTGAAGACCGCAAGGGTATTTTCATCGTCACCAGCGCCAACCCACAGGAAGGCAAGACGGTGACGATTTCTAACCTCGCCGTCTCGATGGCGCAGGGTGGCTTGCAGGTGCTGCTGATCGATGCGGATTTGCGCCGTCCCAAGCTGCACGATGTGTTCAATCTGGAAAACAAAGTGGGGTTGACCACACTGCTCTTTACGGACCCTACGACCAATGCTCAACAACGCATTGACGAGACGGGCGGGGATTTGCCTGCCGCGTTTCGCCAGTGTGTGCAGTACACCGGCATTCCCAAGCTGCGTGTCCTGACCAGCGGCTTCATCCCTTCTAACCCGACCGAGATCCTGGGTTCGCCGTTGATGGCAAAGTGGGTGCAAACGCTGCTGGCGTCTTCGAGCATCGACATCATCCTGATCGACTCCCCGCCCTGCCTGGCGGTTGCGGACAGCACGGTGCTGGCGGCAAACACGGGGGCGAGTGTGGTCATGGTGATTGACTGCGGCGTGACGCGACGCGGGGCAGCCCTTAAGACGAAAGACCAGTTCGCACAACTGGGGATGGAGGTGAAGGGCGTCATCGTCAATCGGATTAACCCACGCCATGAGGATTACGGCTACTACGGCTATTACTATGCGCCGCAGTACTCTCCAAATACCGAACGCAAACCGACCAGTGAGCGCCAGGAGCGCTAAGACGGGACGATACCTATGGATTCCACTATTCGTTCGATCCCGCGTGCATGGCAGGCAGCGCTCGTAGATACGCTGATCATCACCGCCGCGTATCTGGTGACCCTGCTGCTGCTGCCATTCACCGGTATTCCGCGCAACACCGGCGATGTGCTCTCGGTCACCGCGATGTGCGCCATCATGATCACGTCGTTGTACCTCTTCAAGGTCTATCAGCGCATCTGGTCGCGGACGAGCGGGCACAGCATCAAGGTGCTGGTCGCTGCTGTCGGCATGGCGACTGTAGCCGCGATCATCGCCGAACTCATTTTCCGACCGCGCCTCCTTTCTCCCAACAGCATCATCATGGCGCACATCCTGGCGCTCTTTGGCATTGTCGCCGTGCGCTACCGTTCGCGGCTTCTCAGTGGGTTTCGATGGCGTTGGCGCGCCATTTGGCGCAATGAATTTCCCACCCAGCCCACGCGCGTCCTGATCATTGGCGCGGGCGAGAGCGGGCAGACGCTGGCGCTGCGGCTGAAGCACCACTCGCATGACACGGCTTATCATGTGGTGGGTTTTGTGGATGATGATCGGGAGAAGCAAAACAAAATCATCGAAGGCTGCACCATTCTGGGGACACGCGCGGATATTGCGCGCTTGGTGCAGGAACAGCGCATTGACCTGATCGTGGTCGCCATTCATACGCTGGCGGGTGCCGATTTTCGCGATATTCTGGCGCGCTGCGAAAGCACGCCCGCGCGCATCAAGGTCGCCCCGGATTTGTTCCGCCTGATGGATGATCACACGCACGGTGCGCCGCTGCGCGATGTTCAACCCGAAGATCTCCTGGGGCGCAGCGTGATCGCCCGCCATGAAGCGGTCGATTTGTCCCCCGTGAAAGACAAGTCGATCCTCATTACCGGTGCGGCAGGATCGATAGGCTCGGAACTGAGCCGTCAGATCATGGATTACTGCCCGCACCAGGTCGTGCTTCTCGACAACAATGAAAGCGGGCTGCACGATCTGCAAATGGAATTGCAGGCGAAACACCCGACGCTCACGATTGTGCCGATCCTGGCGGACATCACTCACAAGGCTGCCCTGCGCGCCGTCTTTTCCAGTTATCGCCCTCAGGTCATCTTCCACGCAGCCGCATACAAGCATGTGCCGATGTTGCAGTATCATCCGCTGGAGGCGATCCGCGTCAATTTGATCGGGACGCTGAACGTCGCGGAACTGGCGAAGCGCTTCGATGTCGAGCGCTTCGTGCTGATCTCGACGGACAAAGCGGTGCGACCGTCCAGCGTGATGGGTGCCAGCAAGCGCGCGTGTGAGCTGCTGCTGCACGCGCTTGCCCACAGCGGGCAGCGCCGTACGCGCTTCACCGCCGTACGCTTTGGGAATGTTCTCAACAGCCGGGGCAGTGTCGTGCCGACCTTCGAGCGGCAGATCGCTGCCGGGGGTCCGGTCACGGTCACCGACCCCGAAATGACGCGCTACTTCATGAGTATTCCCGAAGCCGTCAACCTGATCATTCACGCCGCCTGTCTGACACAGGGGGACGACATCTTCATCCTCCAGATGGGCGAGGTGGTCAGGATCGTCGAGCTTGCCGAGCGGATGATTCGCCTGCATGGGCTGCGTCCGTACCAGGACATTCAGATCGCCTTTACGGGGATTCGTCCTGGCGAGAAGATGCATGAGGAACTCTTTACATCGGACGAGAAACCCGAGTCCACCTTACATCCCGGCATCATCAAGCTGAATACCTGGGATGATGACTTCGCTGCTGCCGACTTCCTTGACCACGTCTACCTGATGGCAGACGACGAAACGTTGAGCAGCGCAGCATCCGTGGTGCTGGAACGATTGCTTGATCTGATCGACGGGCGCGCAGAGTCGCGCGTGGGTGTCTCTTTGTCGCTCAAGACTGAGCTGATAGAAGGTTGATTCGCTTGGCTCTCGATACCAACTATAGCAGGGTGCTGTAACGCATGATGTCGAACTCAGAGCCGCAGCTCCCCGAACACGCGACACCAGACATGGAGCAGGATCAATTCCAACTCCCGATGCCGTTGGAGCGTCGCCGCCGTCGGCGAAGCCCGCGTTGGTGGCGCAGGCTTGCCAGAGGGATCGACCTGCGCGCCCAGCTCACACGCCTGGTGGTGCTGCTGGTCGGCGTCGTGAGCGTCGTAGGCGTGGTAGGGCTGGTGCTGATCACGGGCACGATCAGCCGCGTCGAATCGTCCCTGCAAACCCTCGAACGCTCACTGGGCAGCTTTTCGGCACCGATGAATGCCGAACTTGGATTTTCTGATTTTGAGCGGCTGCGGTCGAGCCTGCGCGACCTGGTCCTGACATTGACGACGGCGCAGACGCAGCTCGCCTTCCTGCGCCCCGTCACCACGCTCGACTCCAATTGGTTTGCTTCGTCGATCAGCCTGGAGGCGGCGCAGCACCTGGCGTTAGCGGGCAGTGTCATGCTGGATGGCTTGCAGCCGACCGTCTTCTTTCTGACCAGTGGCGAAGAGAGCGAGACCCTCCTGGCGCAGATTTCATCCGGGGAGCGTGTCGTCGAGCTGCTCCGCATCGGTCGCAGCAGCTTTGTTGAGGCGCAAGGCTATCTACAGGTTGCCGACGCCAGGATGCAGATGCTGACCAGCGAGGGATTGTCGCCGGATTCGCTGCTGATGATTGAACGGCTGCGCAACTATCAGACACAACTGGTCGCTGCCAACGAGCTGCTGGTCAATTCACCCGACCTGCTGAATGCGGCGCTGGGCTTGAACAGCGAGCAGTCGTACCTGGTGCTTTCGCAAAACAGCGACGAAATCCGCCCTTCCGGCGGATACATCAGCACCTACGGGTGGATCAGCGTCCGCAACGGGCGCATCAACGATTATGATTACCGCCCTACCACCGCCACCACCCCGAACCCGCCCGCGCCTGCCTTTGCGGCAGAGGTCAACGTCCCATCCTGGTGGATACGCTACAGCGAGCCGATCTATGCGGCGTGGGATGGAAGCTGGTACGCAGACTATCCTTCGACGGCGAGCATGGCGCTGCGCTACTACAACGAAGGCGGCAACCCGCAGTCCCCGGCCAGCGGCGTGATTGCCATCGACATTCAGGCGTTTGAATACCTCCTCAGCGCCCTGGGCGAGGTCGTGGTTCCGGGTTATGGCGATGTGGTGACGACGGAAAATTTCCGGGACGTCATCTATGCCATCCGCGCCGATGGTCGGGATCAGCAGGCGCATAAACAGTTTCTGGCAGCGCTCTATCGTCAGATCTTCGCGGACTGGCAAACCTACGCGACCGATCCTGAGGTGAGCGCGCGCATTTTCGGCGTGCTGCTGCGGGCGCTGCAAGAGAAACACATCATGCTCTACTTTGAGGATCAAGGGTTGGCGCGCGCGGTTGACCTCCTGGGATGGTCGGGGGCACAGCGCAGCGCTGCCGGCAGCGATTATCTGATGGTGGTGGATGCCAACCTCGGCAATAAGTCCAATCGCTCAGTGCGCCGCCAGATTACGTATGATGTGCAGATACAGCCGGACGGCACGCTGATCAATCGCGCGACCATCGCCTACGATTATCCGGCGATTGTCGCGGCTGAAGATCCCGCCGTGAACGAAGCGCTGCACGGTCCGCTCGATTACGACAATCTGCTTCAGGTGTTTACCACGCCGGGCAGCATCGTGACCACGACGAGCGACGAACTGCCCTCCATCACGCAAATCGACAGCGCCGAGCACGCCCTGTTTGTCACACAGGTGCAGATTCCGTTCGACAGCAGCCAGCGCTTCCAGTTCTCGTTTACAACGCCGCCTTTGATCCAGGGCGTTGGCGACTTCTTTCGCTATCAGCTTCTGCTGCAAAAACAGCCGGGGATGCAGCCGGAACTGGTCAGCGTGCAGGTGTCGCTGCCGCCAGGTGCGACATTGGTCAGCACGTCGATTGAGCCAGCCGCCAACTACAATCTCGACCGTCAGATCCTGGAGTTTCGTTACGAACTTGTGGCGGATGAGCTGCTGGAGATCGTGTATCGCTGAAAGGTCTTCACGGCGTCCAGGACCTGGCGCTGTTCGTCGTCGGTCATGTTGGTGTAAAAGGGCAGCCGCAGCAGACGGTCGCTGACGGACTCCGTGACCGGGCAGTCGCCCGCGCGCCCGCCAAACCGCGCGCCCATCTCGCTCAGATGCAGCGGCAGATAATGGAACACCGCCAGGATGCCGAGCGCCTTCAGGTGCTCGACCAGGGCGGTGCGCGCCTCCAGCGACGGCAGCAGCAGGTAGTACATGTGATAGGCTTGTTCGCAGCCATCGGGGACGGTGGGCGTCGTCACGTCGTTGTCGGCAGCCCAGCTCGCCAGTTCCTGGTCGTAGCGCTCCCAAAGCGCGCGTCGCGCATTTTGAATCGTCTCGCGCGCCTCAAGCTGTACGCTCAAGCCCGCCGCCAGCAAGTCGGACGGGAGATAGCTTGACCCGATATCCACCCATGAGTACTTATCGACCTGCCCGCGAAAGAAACGGCTGCGGTTCGTCCCCTTCTCACGGACAATCTCCGCTCTCTCGGCGTAACGCGGGTCGTTGATGAGCAGCGCGCCGCCTTCGCCACACTGAAAATTCTTCGTCTCATGGAAACTCTGCGTCGCCAGTGCGCCGAAAGTCCCCAACCAGCGCCCGCGATATTTGCCGAACAAGCCGTGTGCGTTGTCCTCGACGACAGGAATCCCGTAGCGGGCTGCGACCTGCATGATGGTATCCATCTCGCAGGCAACGCCTGCGTAGTGGACGACGACAATAGCTTTTGTGGCGGGCGTGATCGCCGCTTCGATCAGCGTTTCGTCAATATTGAGCGTGTCGGGACGAATATCGACAAAGACGGGGCGACCACCGCGCAGCACGAAGGCGTTGATGCTGGTGACGAACGTGAATGACGGGACGATGATTTCATCACCCGGCTGGATGTCGAGCAGGATCGCCGCCATTTCGAGCGCATGAGTACATGAGGTCGTCAGCAGCGCCTTCGAAACGCCAAGCGAGGACTGGAGCAGCGTGTGGCACCGATGTGTCCAGGGACCATCGCCGGAAAATTTGCGTCCGGCAATCGCGGCAGCGATGGCGTCCTGTTCCGGACCCAGCCACGTTGGGACATTGAACCAAATCTTATACGTCATGAGCAACCCGCCTACTGCCTATGTAGGTTACCACATCTTTTCGACAACCTACTTTACCTTCTTTCCCTGGCGTCATGGCGGCTCACCCAATCGAATCACCGCGCTGAGAAAACCAGCCATGAAACCAAAGCTTAATCGACTGGGTGACAAACCCGAGGCGCTGATACATGCGCTGCGCGCCGATGTTGCGCCCCTGTGTGACCAGCTCGACCTGCGTGCAGCCGCGCAGCCGAAGCCGCTCCAGCGCGGACTGCATCAGCGCGGTGCCTACCCCGCGCCCGCGTAACTGCGCACGCACGCCAATCAGTCCGATTTCTCCTGCGCTGCCGCGCAAGCTGCCGGTGACGAACCCTGCGGCAGCCTGGTCATGCTCGGCAACCAGCACGAAATCCGCCTGCCCGCGACAGCTCTGCTCGACCCACGTCTCATAGAGTTTGTCGCACAACGCGCGTTCAAAGCGCTGGTCGAAGTAGAAGCGCGAGTCGGTATACGCGCTGCTGGCGATGGCACGCAGGTGGGGCAGGTCGCGGGGCTGCCATTCTCGAATGACGACCGACGAGGGTACTTCATAAGATTTGTCGCCGATAGGGCAGGCAACCGTCACGCGCAGATCAACCAGCTTAAAGGGCGGTGTGCATAATGCGGCAAGGGTCACTGGGTCATCAAGCGACGCCAGGAAATACAGGCAATCGACCTGATGCGCGGTACACCACTCGCGGATGGCTGCGACGCGCACACTGTCCGCACGCTCACCCGATGCGCGTGCGATGCGCACTCCGAAGAATTCGCTGTCCCAGGGGAGCAGCTCACAGCCCGATTCATTCATGATCGGTCTCTCCATCGGACTCCGTCGTCGAGCGAAGGGTATAGCTGGGGCGACCCATCATGCGGACGTACATTCGCGCAAGGTACTCGCCGATGATTCCCAACGAAAACAACTGGACACCGGCGAAGATGACGATGATCGACGCCAGGAATGGAAAACCTGGCACACTGCCCCCTTCGATCAGGTAACGCCCGATGACGTAGACGGCGACGATGAAGCCGAAACCCATGAACACAAAGCCCAGAATGCTGGCGATTTGCAGCGGCAGCACACTGAAGCCGGTAATCATGTTGAGCGCGTGCTGAATGAGCTTGCGGATGCTGTAATTGGAGCTTCCGTGTGCGCGCGCATCATGCTGAACCGTTACATACGTAAAGGCAGTGGTCGCCCAGGTGAGCAGAGCATCGATGGACACATAGGTCGAATGGTAGTCGGCGAAGGCGCGCACCAGCTCACGCCGGAATGCGCGAAAGGCGCTCACCTTGGTGGCGATCTCGACGCCCATTGACTGCTGAAGCGCCAGCTTGGTGATCTGCGATGCCAGATTACGCAGCAGCCCGTGCCGCAGCTTCGCAGGCGCGCCATAGACGACATCGTAGCCTTCGGCGAGCCTCGCAATCAGTTTTGGGATTTCTTCCGGCGGGTTTTGCAGATCGTCGTCGAGGGTCACGATCACATCGTGGCGCGCAGCACGGATGCCGCAGAGCAGTGCGTTGTGCTGCCCGGAATTACGCATCAGGTTGAAGCCGCGTACGGAAGGATCGGCGGACGCCAACGACTGAATGACCGCCCAGCCTGCATCGCGGCTTCCATCGTTCACCAGGACGATCTCATAGGGGAGCATCATCTGCCCCAGAACTGGCTTCAATCGTTTCAGCAGATTTGGCAGGGTCTCTGCGCTGTTATAGACTGGCACGACAATCGACAGGCTGGTAATCTGTTGCATTGTTCTCGACTTGGACCCGGACATAGCTAACGTGCTCAAAGCGCAGCAAGTGTACCATAGCAGCCCGCCGCACGCGTCGAAGAACTCCTGGCGTCTTGACCTTGCTGCCCTTGCCATCATCTGTCTTCCGTTTCTGGTCATGATGATTGCGTCACAAGACGCGCAGCAAATTACGTTTGGCGACCAGCCCTGGTATGCGAACCGGGGAACTCCGTTTCTACAAGGCGAGCGCGACTCCCTCTACGTCTACAACCTCAGCTACCCTGTGATGGTGGCGGTCGTGCACAGCATTCTCGGCGATACCGCCATCGCCAGCATCATCACGAATGTCCTGAGTGCAGCGCTGGTCATCCTCTTCACCGCTGCGCTGGGACGCCTGTTGTTCAGCCGCCGCATCGGGCTGATGGCTGGCTTGCTGATGGGCACGCTGCCGGCATTTCTCAGCGCCAGCCGCCTCATCCAGGCGGACACGTTCTTCCTCGCACATCTCCTGGCGAGCGCCCTACTTTGCCTTCTGCTGATTCGCCAGCCCTCGCTTCTTGTGGCGGCGATCTTGGGACTGGTGCTGGGGCTGTTTCCCTTCACACGCTTCGAAGGCGTGATGTATGCGCTGCTGATCCCGCTGGCGTCGTTTTGCCTGTGGCGAGCCGGGCATGGGCTTCGCCGCGCCTTGATGCTTGGCGTCGTCGCGACAGTCCCGTTCGTGATCCTGCTCTTCGCCTATCTGTCTGTCCTTGGCGAATCCGTTATAGGGGAAAACGCGGAAAGTGGAATAGCGTTTGCCCTCTTCCGTACGATCTGGCTCACGCCTTTCCGCTTCGATATGGTATCGATGCGCCTGGGTGAGGGCTTGACGGAAATGATCGACAATTTCCCACTGGCAGGCTGGCTGCTGACCGGAATCGCGCTCTTCACGTCGTTGGGTGGCACACGCCGCGAACGACGTACGGTCTTGCTCCTGGCGCTGCTCCCCGCTTACAACTTTGCCTACACCTTTACACTGTCCGGGTATCCGACCTGGACGTATCTGATCCACTTTCTGCCCTTCCTTTGCATCCTGCTCGCCTGGGCGATCTGCTCGTTGGGAGAACGGGTCGCCTTACGGATGGCGCTTCCAGCGCGGATAGTGCGGCATACGCCGACAGTCCTTGCCGCCTTGCTGATCGTGTGGGGTGTCATCGCGGGGGTGCAGAGCATCCAAAGTGCACCTTTCGCTTTCCAGAATTCGCTGGAGCGGCAGAGTGTTCAGCGCCTGGACACATGGCTGCAGGAACAGTATCCAGATCGCCCGACCGTCTACACGTTCTGCCCCAGGCTGGCGCTGTTCAGTACCAGCGACATCTACTACCTGTATCGTCTGGCAGCCAACTTTAATCGCGCCGACGTCTGGAATTCTCCCCTGCCGCTGGCAGGTCGTATGCGCGCGGATGAAGGCTTGTTGATCGTCTGTGAGAACCCCATTTACTACGACGATTGGCGTGAAGTACTCTTGCCACCAGAAGGGCTGAACACCCTCTACGAACAGGTCGCCGTGATCGAGGAGTATTCCATTTATCGTGCGCGCTAACCCTCGAACTTCTGCGCTGGTGACGGGCGTCTCGGTTCTGCTGCTGGCGGCGCTGCTGCGGCTGGCGAGCGCCGACTATGGATTGGCAGAGGTGTGTCTGGCACTGCCAGAAGAAAATTGGCTCTACCGTACCACGCCGCAGGTCAGCTTATATCACTGGTCTGCGCTGCTGCCGTTCCAATATCCCACGCCGGATGCCGACACACGCCAGTTCGCGGCAGCCCCGCAGGAGTTGTTCATCCTGCGCGGGTTCAGCGCGGCGCTTGGCGTGCTGGCGTGCGCGCTGGTGATGTCTGCGGCGCGGCGATTGCGCGTATCGTGGTGGGTGCTGGCGGGCATCGTGATGGCGTGCGCGCCGCCTTTTGTCCAGGTCGGGCAGCTTGTTCACGAATTTGCCCCCGCGCTGCTGGCGAGCGCGCTCAGTCTGTGGGCGATGATTTTCGCGCGCACAGTGCGCGCCGTGTCTCGCCAGACGATGTACAGCCGCCTGAGCAGCGCTGCGGCGCTTTCGCTGATTCTGCTGGCGGCACCGGCTGCATGGTTGATTCCCATCCTGATCCTGTTGCAGCCCCGGCGTCAGTGGAAATGGTACCTGTTTGTCCTGTTCGTCCTGGTGATGTGTGCGCCGGTTCTGCGGTTTCCGGCGCTGTGGCTGGATGCGTGGTCAGACTGGGATGTGGGCGCGGCAGCAGCAGTGGCAGTGCTCATTCTGGGGCTGTTCCTGTGGAAAGCGCGTGCCATCAGCGCCCTGCGGGAGTTCGTGCTCGTCGCTGCGGTGCTCCTGGTGAGCGGCAGTTTTCTGCTTGCCGACAGCGTTCGCCGCGTTGAGCCAACCGCCGAGGAATGGGAATTCGTCCGTTACATGCAGGATCGCGTCTTTGACGGCGCAGCAGTCAACTTCGACGGCACGACTTTCCATCTTGCGCCCATTATCGCCTGCCCGAACCACCTCGCTATCGATCTGCGCGCCCAACCGCCCGACCCGCTGCTGCCCTTTGCCTGGGACCCCTATCCAGACCAGGTGCCCACATTCCGCATCAACGCACCCGACGATGAGATCACGGACGACATGCGCACGCGAACCATCGCCGGGCGCTACGCCGTCACGATGGATCTTCCGGTGCCGATGCGTCTCGACATCAGGCTGGGTGATCTTTTCTATGTACTGGATGCCGCGCCGCTGGTGCAAAGCGTGCCACCGGGCGGGCTGCTGCTGGTGCGCGTGGACTATCAGTTTTCCGGCAGCTACACCGTCGATGCCCTGAGAAAAGGGCTTTTCATCCATGTCACGGATCTTGACGATCCGGGGGAAAAGTGGGTCGATTACAGCGTGGATTTCCAGGGGCTTGCCATCGAGGTCGGTCCGAGGCGGCTGGTGCTGAACCAACAGTATCCGCTCGTCCTTCCCTCGGATATGCCGCCTGGCGATTACGCGATCTGGATGGGGATGTTCAACTACGAAACAGGCGAACGGCTCATGGCTGAAACGGGCGAGACTGCCCTGCGCATCGGCACGCTTCGCGTTGAATAAGCGTGCCTGGCAGGCATGGCGGGGTCATCGCGGGCGGCGACGAGGGCAATTCACGATCTAAGTGGCGCGCAGGTGATCCGCCAGGCGCAGTGCCAGCGCGACGATGGTCAGCGTCGGGTTGGCGAAGCCGCCCGTCGGGAAGATGCTGCACCCGGCGACGTACAGATTTTCGACCGAATGCATCCGTGCGTCCGGATTGACGATCCCATCGTCGGGGTGCGCCGACATGCGCAGCGCGCCCATGTGATGATCGCCTGTCTCCAACATGCCGATGTGCGGCGCGAACGACCACTCCTCCGCACCGCCGCGCAGGTCGGTCAGCAGCGCCCAATCGACCGCGCCGCGACTCCGCAGATAATCGGCGCAGATGTCCAGCGCGCGGACTGCCGTGCGCTTGTCTTCCGGCAGCAGTCGCCAATCGAGATGCGCGACGGGCTGCCCGAAGATCGGATCGACCTGCGATGGGTTGAGGGTAATGCTGCTCGCTTCGTTGGGAACCTGCTCCCAGTTGAGGTTGACCTCGACCGCATCGCCCGCCGGGTTGAAGCGCAGGATAAGCCGAAAATTGCCAATGCCCTCCGCCTCCAGCGCCGCCTCGGTCGGCACCAGTACGCCCCAGGCGTTGAAGACACACAGATCAAAGACATGCTCCGGGTTGACGAGCGGCGTATGCACAGGCGTGTAGTCGCTCACGCCGTCGGCGGGCGGCATCAGCCGCACCTGCTGATCGCGGAAGAAGCCGCGCACACTCAACGGCACAGGCTGGGCGAAACGCGCCTTCGCCGCGTTCACCAGCAGCGGATGCACCATGAAGCCGCGCCCCAGGTGATCCTTGCGATTGTTGCCCAGGTCGCCCGCCAGCCGCAGCGCGCGCACGCTCTCGATGCCGCCCATCGCCAGCACGAAGCGCCGCGCCTGCACATAAACCGTGCGCCCCTGCGCCCCATCCTCAATCGTCGCGCAGGTCAGACGTGTCACACGATTTCGAGCTTCGGTCGTCTCGATACGCAGCAGATGGGCGTTAAAGAGGACGGTGACATTCTGCGAAGCGCGCAGCTCCGCATCAAACTGTACCTGAAAGTCGTGCAGGCTCTCCTCGTACTGGGCGTGCATGATCGCGCCGTGCAGCGCGTCGCCCGGCTGCGGCGGGAAGGGCTGGGCGTAGAGCGCCGCTTCCCAGAACGGCATGTCGTCATAGTTGAACGGACCAAAATGCCCGAACTCGTGCGCCGCCAGATAGTAGGGCGCGAGATCGTCCAGCGTCAGGGACCAGGCGGCATCCCGATAACCAGGGCGGGCACGGAAGTCAATCGGGTCGAGCGGGCGCGACCAGAAACCGAAGTGGTTGGTCGTGCCGCCATGCATGTGCAGCCGCGAACGTTCCAGAAAGATCGGATCGACCTTCTGCATGAAGTCGCCGAGTGTGCCGCGATAGATCGACTGGCGCGCAGCCGTCGGGCGTCCGCGATCGTGCGCGGAGCCGCTGGAGAGCAGCAGCACGCGCATCGATGACCCGGCGAGGCGCTTCGCCATCGCCAGCCCCGCCGCGCCCGCGCCGACGATGCACAGATCATAGTCTTGCAGCAGCGTTTCAGGCGGAAGCCCATCAGCGCTGATGTACATGAAGAAGTGTCCTCTCTATCCGCCCCAGCGCAGGTTCGTCACGCGCAGGTCGGGCAGTTGGATGAATGGCTCGGCATTGCTGCCATCATTCGCCGCCAGGATGACGCTCTCGCCATCATCCCAGATCAGTGTGCCGCTGACGGGACCCGCGCCCACGTAGCGCGGGTTCGCCATCTCGAACGGCACTTCTTGCAACCCGCCCGCACCCTGGCGGAAGAGCTGCGCGGTATCGCCCTGCCGACAGACGAAATACAGGTCGATGTCATTGGCGTCGAAGAACGGCTGCTCGCAGGCAGCGCCCTGCGCAGGCTGGCTGACGACGTACTCATCGCCCGTATCGAGGAAGCGCACGACGACCGCGCCCTGCCGTATGAACGCCAGCAGCAAGCCGTCCTCGGTCAGCGTGGGTTGGCTGCCATCCGCCAGGAAGAGCGTCGGCGTGCTGCCCGGATTGAGCAGGTCGAGGCTGTAGATATTGGAGCTGCCGTCTGTGTTTGTGCCGCCGAACATCAGCGAGAAGCTGTCCGCGCTCCACACAGGCGCGTCGTCCGTCAGCGAGACACCGAAGCTGTCACCGAATACACTGCGATAACTGCCCGTGTTCACGTCCAGCACATAGAGTGTGCCGACACCTTCGCCATCGCGCCCGATGAAGGCGGCTTGCGAGCCATCGTAGTTGAGTGCGGCGGCGGTTTCTTCTGTGCTTTCGCCGCTGCCAATATCGAGGATGTTGCCATCTTCGAGCAGGAACAGGTTGGGCGCTCCCTCGTCCGCTTCTCCGATGAAGACGCCGCGCACAGGGGCTTCAATCGACGCGTTTTGCCAGCCTGCGCCCAAATCGGCGTCCAGCGCAGCCAGCACGTCGTCCGAGAGCGGCGGCTGCGTCGGTTCCGGGACGCCGCCGATCACGCTCAAGGTCGCGCCGGGGGCGGAGGGGCGGTTGGTCGGCACGGTCGGCGGGCAGGGCGCGCCGGGCGGGCAGGCTGCCGCGTCGCGTACAGGCAAGATCGGGATGATGCCCGCGCCGCTGCCACCCGGAGGCGGACCAAACGCGCCGGGTTCGCCAATCACGACGGGTGTGAGCGTGACGACGGGCGCGGCGGGCGTGATCTGCATGGGCGCGCCGGGAACCCACCACTGCGCAACGAACATCATCGTCGGTTCTGTACGTGGATTGTCAATCAAGATGCGGCTGAACGCGAAGCGGTCGGACGTATTGACCCAGCGACCGGCACCCAGCAGCGGCGCATTGGTGTCCGACCCGGCATCGATCCCGACACAGAAAACATGCCCCGTTCCCGTAAGCGGCGTCAGATCAATGTCTACAAAGCCGTAGCCCATCGGACCAATCACCGCAGTGTAATCGGGCGCGCGGGCAATGTCGCAATCGTTGATCCAGAGTGCGACCTGCACACCTGCAACGGTCGGCTCGATCTCAGGTTCCTGAATAGCGTCAGGGATCAGCCTGCCTTCGTTCAAGATGCAGCCGTAGGGGAGGTTGTCGATGGTGCCATCCCAGACGCTGGCGTCGCAGCTCGCGCGGTAGACGTTGAAGCGCATCTGCCAGGTCGAGGACTCTGGCACAGGGGTTGCCACTTCTCCTTCGGCGATTGTCACCACTGTAAGCTCCGGTTCGGTCAGCCCGGCATTGCGCCACCAGCCAAAGAGCTGCCTGGGGACGAGGTCCGCGTCTCGTACGACGGTGAAGTTGAAGCCGATGATGCCGCCGCCGCGCGCGCCGGGAACCCACCATTCGCCCGCGCCGAGCGCCGCGCTGCTGGCTGCCATATCGACCGACACGCAATAGTTGCCCGCCGAGAAGTTGTCGTAGAACTCACCAACAGCGTTGGTGGTCAGCGTGGAGATGGGAGCTGCGCCCCCGATAATGTCGCCGCAGTTGCCTTCGTAGATGTTGACGCGCACGCCTTCGATGCCCGGCTCGAAATCATCCTGGCGATAGTTCGGTTCGGTGCGCACCAAGCCGGTCGGGAACATCTGCCCGTTGCTGCCCACGCGCGTCTCTGGCACGACCACGCAGCCGCGCGGCACATCGCCCGCGTAGCCGATGCTGTAGCCGTCCATGCCGCACTCGACCGCGTAGATCACGCCCCAGAGCGTGCCACGATCGGCGGTCTGCGCGAGATTCGCCGTTTGCAATTCGCCCGTTAGCTCTTGGAGGCTGGTCGTTGCGCCGACGGAGAAGATTGCGCCGCCGTTCGCCTCAAAGCTGGCGAAGTCGGTGCGGCTGGGGCAGCGAGTGCCCAGTGAAGCGATGAACGCCAGCAGGTCGTTCCACGAGTAATTGGCGGTCGCCGTCGTAAGTCGCAGCGCTAGCCGTTCCGCCGAAAGCGAGTCCAACACGCGGCAATCGATCAAACGGCGCAGCGCGGCTTGCTGCTCCTGCGTATTCGCGGGCACTTCGCGGTTGATCGTGTCGATGTACTGACACCAGATGATGCTCTTCAGTACGTCCAGCCCTGCCGATTCGATCTGCGTCAGGACGCGCAAAAAGCGGGCGTTATCGACGCCGCTGCGCAGATACGCGATGGCGCGCGCAAGCTGCGGCGTGGCGACGCCTTCGCACGACCCCATGTAATATTCGGCGCGTGCCAGCGGGTCAACGATCCCCTTAAGCTCCACCAGACGGAAGAGCTGCCCGAACTGCGCCGCGCACAACTCCGCCTCGCTCACGCCCAGCCACGCCATCATCTGGAAGCTGCGTTCTGTGCCGTAGAGCGCGCTGAAGACGCCCGCGATGCGCAGAAACTGCGGGCTGGGGACGGGGCGCGAATCGCCAGGGCAGGCGACCACACCGCTGCGCGGCTGGCTGAGGGGCGACGGCAGATTAACACCGCCGAAATTCTGGCGACGCAGCACATCGCGCAGCCCGGCGCACGAGTCTGCCACGGCGCTCAGGCGGATCATCTGAATCGTAGAGATGCCGCTCGTCTGCGCCTGGGGCAGCAGATCGGTGCAGCCGTCAAACGCGCTCAGGTCGATCTGTGCGGGGAGCGCCAGCGCGCCGATGCCGGGCGTTGCGGTGGCAGCGGGAGCGCGGGTCGCTTGTGCGGTCGCGGTCGCGGATGCCGTCATAGTCGGCGTGATCGTGAAGGTCGCCGAGAACGTCAGCGTGGGCAGCGGACAGCCGTCTTGCGTGGGGGCTGCCACCTGCGGGCACAGATCGACGGTATCAAAGACGCCATCGCCATCGCTATCGGGCGGGCAGCCGTTGCCGCCCTGCCATGCGACCTGCGGGCAGGCATCGGCATCGTCGAAGACGCCATCACCGTCGCTATCGGGCGGGCAGCCGTTGCCGCCCTGTGCGAATACGGTCGGGCAGGCATCCTGGTTATCGGGGATACCATCGCCATCCGTGTCGCTCACGATGACTGTGAAACTGCCGGATGCCGTGAAGCCGTCTGGTACGGCGGGCTGACGGCAGTCGATGAGGTAGGTCGTCCCAGGCGCGGCATCACTCGGCACGCTGAAGCCATGCGGCGAGCCATAAGGCACAGCGCCGATGCTGCCGGAATTGACGAAGCACTCGACATCAAAGCCGGGAAAGCCGCCGTCGAAGAAGATCGATACATACGTCCCTGGTGCGCCCTGGGTCGGGACGACCGAAAGCGTCTGGGCACGGACGACAGATGCGCGCGTTAGAATGAAGCCTGTGAGCAGGAGAAGTGGCAATAGAGCTGCGAGATGTCGTTTGAAGTTCAAGGGAAGACCTCCGTCAGCGTTTCACGAGACAAACGTGCGACGCGGCTGCGGCGCAGCATTTCCTATCGTAACGTAGGATGGAAGTGAAATAGCTTCAGACTTTGAGGGCAGCGATGGGACGGGGTGACCCCCCCCTCACCAATACCCCCGCTCTCGCCACGCCGCCGCCAGCCGCCCTGACTTGTCCGCATAATGCGCCGCATGGGCGCGGTTCGGCGCGAAGCGGCGGTCGATCTGCACCATCGCCCGCCCTGCCTCCGACACATTGGCGAACAGCGTGCGCGATGCCGCCAGCAGCGCCGCCCCGAACGCCGACTCCGGCAGGCGCGGGCGCACCAGCTCGCAGCCCAGCACATCCGCGCGGATCTGGCACCACACGTCGCTGTGGCTCGCGCCGCCTGTCACGTACAGCCGCTCGCCCACATCCGCGCCCACCTCGCGCAGCACGTCGAAGCACAGCCGCTCGACCAGCGCCACACCCTCCAGCACGCCGCGATAACGGTCGATCTCGTCCCGCGCCTCGCCCAGCGAGAAGCGTTCGGCATTGGGCGCGATGAACGGGAAGCGCTCGCCGCGCCGCATCAGCGGGTAGAGGATATGCGATGCCGATCCGTGCGCCTCCGCCTGCGCATCGAGCGCCGCCATGTCGCGCCCACCGAACCACTCCTGCAAGAGTTCGCCGCCCACGTTGCTGGCAGCGCCCGGCAGCCACCAGCCTTCCGGATGACGGTGGCAGTAGATGCGCCCGGCGTCGTCGCGGATCAGGCGCTCCGTCATGCCTTTGATGCCAATGGTCGTGCCGATGGCGCTGTTCCAATCGCCCGGCTGCGCCGCGCCGGATGCCAATAAGGCGGTGTTGGCGTCAGTCATGCCGACGCAGACGCGGGTTGTCGTCGCCAGCCCCGTCTCCGCCGCCGCTCGCGCCGAGATCGTGCCGACGACATCGCCGGGCGCGACGATGCGCGGCAGCGTCGCCAGCGGGATGCCGAGCTGCTGCGGGATGAAATCGGGATAGCGCAGCTCGACGAAGTCATAGCCCGTCTTGAGTGCGGTCGAATAGTCAGAGATGGCGAAGTCGCCCGTCAGATGCCCGATGATGTAATCGCCTGCGTGCGCCCAATGCGCCGTCTCCGCGAAGCTGTCCGGCTCATGCTTCTGGCACCAGGCGATCTTGCAGAGGGCGAAGGCGGGCTGGAACGAGATGCCCGTGCGGCGGCTCAGGTCGCCCGCCAGCGCGTTGAGTTCGTCTGCCTCGGCGACCGCGCGCCCATCGTTGTACATCAGCGCCGGGCGCAGCGGCAGAAAGTCCGCGTCGAGCGGAACGAGGGTGCCGGAAGTCGAAGTGACCGCCAGCGCCGTGACCGCCTCCGCCGCGATGCCCTGCGCCGCCAGCTTCGCCAGCGCCTCGCGGATGACCGCCTGCGTTGCAACCCACCAGCCCGGCGCGTGCTGCTCGTGATACCCCGGCGGCAGCCCGGCGACCTCGACGCCGCTCAACTTCTGGTTGGCGGACGCGACCACCTGCCCCTGCGCATCGCAGACCAGGGCGCGGGCACCGCTCGTCCCCAGGTCTATCCCCATCACGTACATAGGAAGCCCTTTATTGAGAAAACAGCGGACGCCATAAATGGCGTCCCTACACCGACGAACCTGTAGGGACGGCATTCATGCCGTCCGGCATGAAAACCTACACCTTCAACTTCTGCAATGGCTCCGCCAGCAGCGGCGACGCCCCCGCGAACGCGCCGACGATGCGCGCCAGCGCCTCGCGCGTGTACCCCTCGAAGCGCAGCGTCAGCTCCGGCGAGGTGATCGACGGGCGCGCCAAGCCCCAGCCATCGGCGAACTGCACGCGCACGCCATCCAGCGTGATGATCTCGCCGGACGCGGCGAACGCCTCGCGCAGGCACGCCAGCACGCCTTGAATATCGGCGTCGCTCATCTTCAGGCGAACGTCGTCGCTGATGAAGTTGCGCGGGATGGCGTCCACCACCTGCGAGAGCGGCACACCTGCCGCCTCGACGATGCGTGCCATCACCAGCGAGGCGTAGATGCCGTCGTCGGTGAACCAGTCGCGGAAGGCGAAGTGCCCAGTCAGCTCACCCGCCAGCGCCGCATCGTGGACGGCGAACGCACGCTTGATGTAGGCGTGCCCGGTCTTTTCCATGTGCGGGACGCCGCCCAGGGCGTGGATGGCATCCGCGACAATGTTCGAGCATTTGATGTCATACACCACGCGCTCGCCCGCCTGCCGCAGCCCATCGCGGATGTAGAGCACGAAGGCGAGATCGCTGCCGAGCGAGCGCCCGCGATCATCGACAAATGCCGCGCGGTCGCCGTCGCCATCGTAGGCAATGCCGAACGCCGCGCCTTCCGCCACCACACGCGCTTCGAGCGCCGTCAGCACGCCCGGCTTGAGCGGGTCGGGGTTGCGGTTGGGGTAGCGCCCGTCCGGCTCCGAGAAGATTTCGACCACCTCGTAGCCGAGATCGCGGAAAAGCTGTGGCGCGATCACTCCGCAGCAGCCATTGCCGGAGTCGATCACGACCTTGCCCCGCCCGCCCGCCGGGAACATGCGCTTGAGGTGCGCGACGTAGTGCGGCAGATAATCGGCGCTTTCGACGCGCCCCTGCCCACTGCCGCTGACGCCCTGGGCGATTAGGCTCCACAATTCGCGGAACTCCTCCTCTTTGTTGGGCAGATCGCCAATCTGCACCTTGAAGCCGTTGTCCTGAGGCGGGTTGTGCGATGCCGTGACCTGGATGCCCGCCGAAGCGCCGTAGTGCTTGCGCGCGCCGTACATGGCGGGCGTCGGCACGTAGCCCACGTCGATGACGTGGCAGCCCGCGCCGACCAAGCCCTCGATTAGCGCCGCTTTGAGTTCGGGCGTCGTCAGGCGGTAATCGCCGCCCACGACGACACGCTTCTCTAAACCAGCGCGCTCCAGCCAGTAGCCGACCGCGCCGCCCAGCCGCGCGCCATCGACCGCCTGCACCTGGGTGCCGACCTCGCCGCGAATGTCGATCATGCTGTAGGCGCGGCTGAGGATGAATTGTCCATCTGCATTGAATGGCATATGCCGTGTTCCCGAATGAAAAAACGCGCTAATGATAACGCGACTTCACGAGAACGTCCGCAGTATCGCTGGAAGCGCAAAGCTTCCAGCGACGCGCCTACGACGATACGCCCACCACACTCGGCGGGCAGATCGGGTCGCTATCGGTGATGCCGTATTGCGCGCGCTCTTCAGGCGTGAGATCAAGCGGAATGCGGGCGCAATAGGCGGCGATGACGCTGTCGAGATCGACGCGCCAGAGATAGACGCGATTATCCTGCTCGCCGCTAGTGACGATCATCTCACCATCCGGCGAATACTCCGCATAGAAGAGCGGGTGATCCAAGCCGTTATCCAACACACGTACGGTTTCGCCCGTCCGCACATCCCAGATCCGTGCTGTCCCGTCCCAGCTTGCGGTCACGACATGCATTCCATCTGGCGAAAACTGCGATGACCAGATAAGGTCAGTGTGTCCCACAAACGTTAGAATGATCTCACCCGTCTGTACATCTATCAGGTAGCCGTTCCCCGTATCATCAGAGGTGGCTATCTGGTTGCCATCTGGCGAGAAAGCGACAAATGGAGTGGGCGCGCCAATCGTGATCACCTGCACAACTTCTCCGCTCGCCGCATCCCACAGACGGACGCTGCCATCTGTGCTGGTGGTCGCTACCATTGTGCCATCCGGCGAAAAATCCGCAGATGACACGACACCTTCGTGCCCTTCAAGAATGTGAAGCATCGTGCCTGACTCCAGATGCCAGATACGCGCAGTCATGTCGAAACTGCTGCTCACAATTCGTCTACCATCCGGGGAGAAATCCATGATGTTTACGGCGGAAGTGTGCCCCTCAAACTTCTGCGAAATCGCTCCACTATCGACATCCATTATATACAGTGAATAATCAAAGATGTCGCCTTCCTCAATCGCTATAACTGCGAATTCTCCATCTGGTGACACCTCCAGCGAACGAATGGTGTGGGGGTATGTGATGATCGGTGTGTAGGGATTCTCAAGACTCCAGCGCGAGAATGTTCCAAAACCGCCGACATAAAGGGTTTCGCCATCAGGGGCAAAACGCGTGAAATAGGTCTGGTCGAACTGATCCGTGTCGATCGATTGTGGTTCCTCTGGGAAATTCAAATCCCAAATCGGAATTGTTGCAAAATGGGGCAACGCCAGGGAATTGCCATCAGGCGAGATGTCGAGCGAGAGTATGCGGCTGTTGACGTGATAGCTTCCCATTTCGCGCCCGGATTGTATGTCCCACATGAAAGCTTCACCAGAAGTGTCTCCCGTGACGACAAACCCACCCTCGATATGGTAATCCGCAGCGTGAATTTCAGCATTGTGGCTTTGGAACGTACTCAGCAGGGTGCAGGTTTGCAGGTTCCAGCCCATCGCTCTACGGTCGCGTGTGGTCATGACGCCGAACGGCGCATCATAAGACCAGTGCAGTGCTACCCAGTCAGTCGTGTTTGGCTCAACGAGGGTGCAGGTTTCTGCGCCGGTTTCGGCATCCTGCAGAAACGTCTTGCCTTCACTATTCGTGACAAGGAAGCGCAGCGGTGTTTGCGGGTAGTGGATGAGCAATCGAAGGCGTACCCCGGCACCGCGCTCCCGTTGGTAGGTTGTCACCAGTTCACCCGTCAACGTATCGAAAATGCGATAGAGAGTTTCCCCTAATACCATGAACTGCTGGTCATCCGGCGTAAACCCGGCATAGAAGACAAAATCATCGTTGGGCAGCGTAAGGACGATGGTCCAGGTTGCCGTGTCCCACATCTGAACATCCATAACACTGGTTGTCAGTAATCGCTGACCGTCCGCCGAGAAGTTGACAGCAACGGTTACGGAGTCTTGGGGTAGAAACTGTACTTCTATACCTGTTTCCGCATTATAAATTCGCGTCCCACCCTCGCTGCTGGCGGCAAGCCACCTACCATCTGGCGAGTAAGCGACCGAATTTATGTCTAGACGATGCCCGGTCATCGTTCTACGAACGAACCCCTGCCTGCTTGCGCGCAAGACTGCCGCATCCGCGCCAGGCGAGTAACCATAGGCGAGGCTGCGTAGCGCGAGCGCCAACCCGACATTGCCCGGCGCGTTGTCGTCCATCGCATTCTCGGCGGCAAGATAGAGCCGCTGCTGTTCTGCTCGTGCAAAGTTCGCCTCGCTGGTCGCCCGTGCGTCGAGCGCCTCGTCGCGCGCATCCTGCGCCTGCGACTCGCGATCCAGCGCGAACAGCGTCAGCCCACTCGACACGACAAGCGCCACCAGCAGCACACCCACCAGCCCGCGCAGGAACGTCCGCGAGCGTCGCTCCAGCGTCTGCTCGCGCGCCTGCCGCGACTCCTCCGCCTCCTTGTCGTGCTGCCGCTGCGTCAGGCTGGCATCCAGGAACTCGCGCTCGATCTGCGACAGCGCCAGCGTCGTCTCGCCGCGCCACGCTTCGAACCCCGCCAGCCGCGACCCGCGCGCCAGAAAGCTGGCGTCCTGATCCGCCGCCCGCCACTCCTCCGCCATCGTCGTGAGCTGGCGCTGCGTCTTGATGTCGTCGCGCGCCTCGTTCAGCCACGCCCGCAGCCGCTCCCATTCGCGCAGCAGCGCCTCATGCGCCAGCTCGACCGTCGGTGCGCGCGTCGCCGGGTCGGTATCCAGCGCCAGCAGGCGGTAGGCGGCGAGTGTGTCGAGGATGTCGTCCAGCACGTCAACGTCGCCTGCAATCGCCTTGAACTCTGAGCGCGTCGCGCGCCGCCGGGTGTCCTCCGCGCCTTCTCCCAGCGTCACCAGCCGCAGGAAGATCTGCCGCGCGATCTCGCGTTCGCGTTCCTCGAACCCCAGGTAGACCTCCTCCGCGCGTTTTGCCAGCGCGCCCGTCGTGCCGCCGATGGCATCGTATGCCGCGCGCGTCAGCAGGCGTCCCTGCCGCCGCTCGAACAACTCGGTCAGCGCGAATTGCAGCAGCGGCAGCGCCCCCGGCTGGTAGTTGACATCGCCGATGATGGTCGTCACCAGTCCCGGCTCGAACGTCACGCCTGCCCGCCCTGCCGGGCGGACGATGGCGCGCTCCAACTCCTCCGCCGACAGCGGCATGATCGTCTCCAGCCGCGAGCGCACCAGGTCGCCAAACTGCGGGTCATGCAGCGGGCGGTCGTAAAAGTCGGCGCGCAGCGTGATGACGACGCGGACGCGGCTGCGCGGTTCGGTGACCGCCGCGCACAGCAGCGCCAGGAAATGCGCGCGTTCCGCCTCGTCCGCCACCAGCGTGTAGATCTCCTCGAACTGGTCGATCACGAGAACCAGCTCCGTCCCATCGTTAGGCAGGATCAGCCCCGCGCAGCGCACCAGACCGCGCGCGTCGCGGCGCAGATGCTCGTGCAGATTGCCGCCCTGATTGGCGGCGATGCGCATCAGCGCGACTTCCAGCTCGTCGAGCGGGTGCGTCCCTGGCAGCATCTCCGCGATGAACCAGCGTTCCGAACCGGGCAGCTCGCCGCGCCACAAGGCGGGGATCAGCCCGGCTTTGACAAGGCTCGATTTGCCGCTGCCGCTGGGACCGACGACCGCCAGGAAGCGGCTGTACGCACCGCTTTCGCCCAGCCGTTTCACCAGCGCCCCGGTGACCTTCTCACGTCCATAAAAGTCCTGCGAGTCGGCGGACTGGAACGCCAGCAGCCCTTTGTAGGGATTGACGGGGTTGAAGTCGGCGGTCGGGATGAGGACGGTCGCGCCGTCCGCGCGCCCTTTGCCGAGCAGATCCAGCTCGCGCGCGCGGATGATCGCCTGCACGCGGCTGCGCACGCCCAGCTTGCTGTAGATCTGATTGACGTGCCATTTGACGGTGCTCAAAGTCAGCGTCAGGAAGTGCGCGATCTCCTTGTTGGACAGCCCATCGACGATCAGTTGCAGGATTTCGTGCTCACGTTGCGTGAGCTGCTCCTCAACCGCCAAGGGTACAGCGACCGCGCCGATGGCAGCGCGGAAGTCCGCCGCCAGCGCCAGCACGTCCGTAGGGCGATGGTCGGGGTTCTTCGCCGTCGCCTTCTGGATGACGGCATTGACCGCCTCGCTTATCCCCGCGTCGAGGCTGGTGATGAGCGGCAGCGGGTCATTGATGTGCTTGTAGAGGCGTTCGACCGACGACACACCCGCGAACGGATGCTGCCCCGTGATCGCCTCGTAGAGCGTGACGCCCAGGCTGTAGATGTCGGTGCGCGGCGTCACCCGTTCGCCGCGCGCCTGCTCCGGCGAGAGGTAATCGAGCGAGCCGATCAGCATGTCCGATGCTGTCTGGCTGGGCAGGCTGAGGTCTTTGGCGATGCCGAAGTCGGTCAGGTAGGCGTTGCCATCCTCGTCGAGCAGGATGTTGCCCGGCTTGATGTCGCGGTGGATGACGCCGCTGCGATGCGCCAGCGCCAGCGCCCCGGCGATCTGGTCGAGCAGCGGGGGGATGGCGCGCAGATCGAACGCGCCATTCGCCAGCGCATCGCGCAGGCTGCCGCCGCGCAGCCAGCGCATGACGAGGTAGGCACCATCCGGGTCGCGCCAGTAGTCGTAGAGCGGCACGATGTGCGGATGCTCCAGCCGGGCGACGAGCTGCGCCTCGCTCTCGAAGCGGCGGATGAAATCGGGCTGGTTGGCGCGGTCGGGCAGGATGACTTTGATGGCGACCTCGCGCCCGATGGTGGTCTGGTACGCCTTATAGACTGCGCCGAAGCCGCCCGCGCCGATGCGCTCACGAATCTCGTAGCCCTTGATCTGCTTAAGCGGAGCATCCATGATCGCCTCCTCGAGGATGGTACATTGCCAGGAGATGATTGACAGTGTAGGGTAAAAATGGCGGCAAAGCGCAGAGGTGTTGTATGCACGTAGGGGCGACCCATGGGTCGCCCCTACACGTCACGTCCCCAATGTGGGGTTACGATGCTGGCGCAGGCGGGAACGCGCCAAGCTGCGTGAAGAAGCCCAGCAGGTCAGACTGAACCCATTCCTCCTCGATCAATCCATCTTCGTTGAAGCGGAAAAGGTTGATGAAGACCAACTCCACCGTCTGACCGTTGGGAGGGATCATACCCATCGGGCTGGGGAATTCACTGCTGAAGACGCCGCGGAAGGTTGAACGCGCTGCTGCAAGGTTGCCTTCTACGATAACTTCATCGCGCGTATTCTCGATTTCGCTGAACGACGAGAGCAGTGTGCTGAAAAAGGCAATCACGCCCTCGCGATCCAGATCTCCAAGCGGGCTGTGAACGATGTAATCATCCGCCAGCGCTTCAGCGACAATGTCGAGATTTCCCTGCGCAATCCCTTCTTCGACAACGCGCATCAGCGTCGCGCGATACGCTTCTTCCTGCTCCGTGCTCACCTCCGCGTCCCCCTGCGCTGCGACAAACGATACCGCCAGCAGCACGCCCACACACATCACCACCAGCAGCAGAGCGAACTTGGCAAAACGTCCTGCGTTCATGTTCAAAACCCTCCATTTGTCTGGCACTGACCTCAGCATAGAGGTGTTTTTCGCGCCTTCAAGCGATCCCATACTTTTCCCCATCCCCCCTACCTCACTCCCCTTCTCTGTAAACGGAACGGGGCTTGAGGGGGGGGAGGTTCCTGCACTTTCAACCCGCAGGATGAGGGACAATCATTCTGTGGGTTGACGACGCACAAGCGCCTCCAGGGGACAATGAAACTAGAATCTTTTTGCGGATTCACTTTTTGTCCTGAGTCGTGGTACAAGGCACTTCCGATGGAGGTAGCAATGCGAAAGTACCATATCGTAGCCCTGGTTGGAGTTCTGCTCCTCGCTGGGGGGTTCGCGCTCTTTACGCAGTCCAGCGTGATGGCGCAGGATGCGGCTCCAGAGCCGCTGGCAGACCCGCCATATCTGGCGGAGTATTACAATGCATGGGTGGCGTCGCCACATGCCGACTACACCGCCGAAGCCTTTGTCCATTGGGACGCCGAGGGCGAAATCCCGGAGAGCTGCGCCAAGTGCCACTCCGAGGCTGGCTATCTCGACTTCATGGGCGAGGATGGTTCTGAATTCGGCGTGGTGAACGCACCCGCAGCCCTCGGCACCGTCGTCACCTGCGACACCTGCCACAACCCGACCGCGCGCGATCTCGCCGAGGTCACCTTCCCATCCGGCGTCACCATCAGCGATGATGGCGGCTCGGCGCGTTGTATGCAGTGCCATCAGGGGCGTTCCTCGACCGATACGGTCAACGCCAAGCTGACGGAGCTGAACTTGTTGGAAGACCCGAATGCGGTCAACGCCGAACTCGGCTTCATCAACATTCACTACTACGCGGCGGCGTCTTCGCTCTACGGTTCCGAAGTGCGCGGCGGCTACCAGTACGACGGCATGATCTACCAGATGCAGAATGAACATGCGCCTGGCTTCAGCACATGCGCCGACTGCCATGACCCGCACACGCTGGAACTTGACGTTGTCTCCTGCGCCACCTGCCACGAAGATGTCGAGACGGTCGAAGACCTGCGCTTCATCCGCATGGCTGGCTCCGGCTCAGACTATGACGGCGACGACGACACCAACGAAGGCATCGCAGAAGAAATCGAAGGCTTGCAGGAACTGCTCTACGAAGCGATCCAGGCATATGCCACCGAGGTGGCAGGGACGCCCATCGCGTACAGCACGACCAGCTACCCGTACTGGTTCCTCGATACCAATGGCGATGGCGAGCTTCAGGACGACGAAGCAGCATTCCCGAATGCCTACAACGCCTTCACCGCCAACCTGCTGCGCGCGGCATACAACTACCAGGTCTCGCAGAAGGACCCCGGTGGTTACGCACACAACCCGCAGTATCACATCCACCTGCTGTTCGACTCGATCATGTCGCTCAACGAATCCCTCAGCGAGCCAATCGACATGGAATTCGCGCAGCGCAATGACCCCGGTCATTTCAACGTGGCGGCGATGGCGTTCCGCGATTGGGATGCCGATGGTGAAGTTCCCGCCCGCTGCGCGCGCTGCCACACGTCAGAAGGCTTGCCCTTCTACGTCGAGAACGGCGTCAACATTGCGGGTGAACCGTCGAACTCGCTCACCTGCTCGACCTGCCATACCAGCCTTGAGGACTTCAGCTTCATCGAAATCACCGAAGTCACCTTCCCAAGCGGTGCCAGGGCTTCCTTCGCGCCGGAAGGCGAGTCGGATGACAATAACCTGTGTCTGACCTGCCATCAGGGTCGTGAGTCGACCGTCAGCGTCAACACGGCGATCAGCCGCGCGGGCGTGGGCGATGACGAGGTTGCCGAAGGGTTGACTTTCCGCAACATCCATTACTTCGCAGCAGGCGCATCGCTCTTCGGCTCGGAAGTGCAGGGCGCTTACGAGTACGAGGGCATGGAATACAACGGTCGCTTCATGCACGATGGCGAAGAAGCAGTCTCCTGCACCGACTGCCATGACGCACACACGGGCGAGAACGATCTCAACCTGTGCCAGGACTGCCATGAAGATGTCGAGGAACCGGAAGATGTCCGTCTGATCCGCGCGGTCGAAGATGTCGAGCTGATCGACTATGACGGCGACGGCAACGCGGAAGAACCGATTGCCGACGAAATTCAGGCGCTGGAAGATGCCCTGCTGACCTACATCTACGCCTACGCGACCGATGTTGTCGGCACCTCCATCGTCTACGAATCGCACTCACATCCATACTGGTTCATCGACACCAACGCCAATGGCGTGGCGGACGAGGACGAGGTCAATGGCGACAATCGCTATGCGACCTGGACCCCGACGCTGCTCCGCGCAGCCTACAACTATCAGTACATCGCCAAGGACCCCGGCGTGTTCGCCCACAACGCGGATTATGCCCTCCAGGTGCTGTACGACAGTCTGATGGCTGTCGGTGGTGAGGATGCTGTGGCAAGCTACACACGCCCGCCGGTCGTGGTCGCGGAAGCCAGTTCGTAATCGGAACCTGGAGGGGCGCAATACATTGCGCCCCTCCACATTCCACACAACAAACGGGGCGCAATACATTGCGCCCTTACGCATTCCACATAACAATCGGGGCGCAACATGTTGCGCCCCTTCACATTCAATCAACAAACGGGGCGCATACACTGCGCCCTTACGCATTCCACATAACAAACGGGGCGCATACACTCCGCCCCTTCACATTCCATACAACAAACGGGGCGCAACATGTTGCGCCCCTACGTATTCCACATAACAATCGGGGCACATACACTGCGCCCCTGCCCGTTATTGCTCCTGCAACGTCTCCAGTGTATCGATCATCTTGTGCGCCTGGCGGATGCGCAGGATCAGCGACCCTGCATAGACCAGCATCACCCCCAAAACCACGACCAGACCGAGCAGCAGATAGCTATCTGTATTGACCATGATGATTATTCCCTTCGTTGATTAAAGCTGCGCGCGCAGATGATTCGCCTGCTCATGCAGACGTTCCAGACGAATGCGCCACCAGATGAGCGCGGGCGTGATGAGGCAGCTAAAGATGAAGCTGTTGATGCCGAGCGCGGTCGTCATGGTGTCGGTCATCGAGAAGCCGCCTTCCGCGTTGACGGGGCTGGAGCCGATGACGGCGGGGTGGATGGTGTCCGGGCGCACGCGGATGATGACGAGCGTCATGATGACGGTGATGAACGCCAGGATCGCGTAGACGGATGCCATGCGGCGCTTCTTGTCGCCGTTTTCGAAGGCGCTGCGCAGCATGAAGTACGCCGCGTAGGTCAGCATCATGATCATCATCAGCGTCAGGCGTGGGTCCCACGTCCACCAGGTATTCCAGATCGGGCGCGCCCAGACCATGCCGGTGACCAGTGTAATCAGCGACAGGAAGAAACCGACCTCGATGCCCGAAAGCGACAGCCGATCCCAGCGCGGATTGCGCGTGACCAGATAAAGGATGCCGCCGACGACGGCAGTGCCGAAGGCGATGAACCCGCCGCTGAAGGTCGCCACATGAAAGTAGAAGATGCGCTGGACATTGCCTTGCAGCGTGTCCATGCCCGCGTAGACCAAGCCCATGTACAGACCGACGGCAAAGCCAACGACCGCCAGCACCGTCAGGATGTTCAGCACCCAGGCGGCGCGCGGTGTGCCGCTCGTGATCTGCTCATCCGGCGCGAAGATTGGCGAGGTCAGTCTCTGTAGTGCACTCATGTTCTCTTTCTCCCTCTGTACGAATTCGATCAATCGTTTGTTTAAGGTGATGGGTGATGAGGAGAGAGGAGAGGAAGCATGACTTGTCCCTACTCCTCACAACCTTCCTGCTATTGTTCCTTCATCAGCGCGCTCAACTGGTCTTTCAGCACCCGCCGCTGCCGTTCGTAATCCCGCGCGTTGAGTTTTCCCGCCTTGTGCTGCGAATCGAGCGTGGCGATCTTCTCCATGAGCGCGCCCATTCCGGTCGCGTCCGCCGTTGGTCTGCTGGTCAGGCGTTCGCGGATAAAGAGGATGCCCGCGATCAGCAGCGCGCTCGCGCCCGCGCCGATCAGGACATAGGCGAGCGGCGACGGTTCAGCAGCAGTGGCGCTGACGGGCGGCGGCGGGACGACCGGGACACCCGCCAGTTCGTAGCGCAGACTCGCGCCTGCCGCCTGTGAAAACTCCGCCGCGTAGGTGGTCGCGCGCGTGCTGCCTGCGACGCTCTGCGCGGTCTCGGCGAAGCCTTCGCCCGTCAGCCCGACACCCTCGGAAGCGACGCTAATCTCGACCGGACCCGCCAGCGTGAAGTCCAGCACCTGTTCGACGGTCGTCGCCGTCGGGATGTACGGCATGGCGAACGCGGCGTGCATGGCGGCGGCGCGCCCCGGCAGGATCGGGTCGATGCTGTAGATCTGCGCGCCATCGGTAGAGAGGATGTACTGCTGACTCATGTTCGACAGCAGGGTCGCGCCCTGTGGCAACCGCATCCACACCGACGTGCCATCTTCGACCGTGCGATTGAAGTACACGCGATCCGATGTATTGATGAAGCTGACAATCTGGATGAGTTGCAGCGTGCCATTCTGCACCAACGCCTGCGCGCTGACGCTGTTGATCTGGATGGCTTCCGGCGGCGCGCCGGTCTCGTAGAGCGTGATCGGCAGCGTCAGCTCGGTCGCGGCAGCGTCGGCGGTGGCGATTTCGCTGACAAATTGCAGATCGCCATAGGGGACAGTCAGCACATACTGATAGTCGGGCGCGAACGGCACCGCTTCGATGCGGTACGATCCATCCGGGGCAGCGACCGCTTCCAGGCGCTGCTCGCTGATTTCGGATTTGACCACATGCAGGGTGAGGGCGAGGTCGGCGGGGAGCGCGGCACCTGCCGTGCCCATCAGCACCTGTCCACTCACCACACCCATCACTTCATCAACCGCCGCTGCTTCCGCCGTCTCCTGCGGTTGGGCGGCAGAGACGGCGTCGTCCTGCCCATCCGGGTTGATCATGCCGCGCGCGATGGCGATCGACATCATGCGGGCGTAAGTCCGCGCCGCCTCAAGCTGTTCCGGCGCGAGCCGTTCGCCAAACGCTGGCATGACCTGCTCACCGCTTTCGCTGCTGATGACGCCGTTGGTGATGCTCGCCAGGATCTGCTCATCGGTGTAGTTCGTCAGGTCAGGCAGCGGCGCGCCCGTCGGCGTCCCAAATCCCATGCGCCCATGACACTCAGCGCAGTTCGCCATCCAGACCTCGCCGCCCAGCGTCATCTGCGCGGCGATCTCCGCGTTGGAGTCCGCAGCTTCGATATCGGGCTGCGGCGGGATGGTGGCGACGATGCGCGGCTCGCCCCCCAAACCGCTGCACGCGGCGGTCAGCATAAGGAGCAGGAGGTGAAAAAGAATTGTTTTCATCCCATCCCCTTATTTGCCACGCGATTGTTCGCGGGCGCGGGCATAAGCGGCGATTGCCTGCTCGACCGGATCATCCGTCGGGGCAGGCGCGGGCTGGCGAACGGCTTTCGCCTTCTTCGCTTTGGCGCGTTCAGGTGCGCCGCCACTCTTTTCCAGCGCTTCCACCAGTGCTGCGCCCTCTTCGACCCAGCGCGCGCGTTCGGTGGCATAGGTCTCCTGCGAGAGCTTGCCGACCTGGAAGTCCTCGTCCAGCTCGCGCACTGTCGCCACCGCGCGCTCGTAACGCGCCGCCAGGATGGGTCGCGCAAGCAATTCTTCGCGCTGCTGATTCAGCATCAGGCGGTTGCTGCGCAGATAGGGCAGCCCCAGCCAGGCAATCCCGACCAGCAGCATGACGATGCTGACGATGAGTCCCGTACTGCTCATGATGCCCCCTGTCCCGCCAGAATGCCGTCAATATAGGTGATGAGGCGCTCGCGGGTGACGCCCGCAAAAATGAACTGCGCGACGTTGCCCTGTGGATCGACGATGAACGTCTCCGGCACGCCGCGAATGTTATACGCCTCGCTGATGCGCGTGCCCAGGTCGGGCGCGTTCATATACGTGATACCGAACTCCGCCATGAATTCCATCGACCGCGGTCCGTTGTCGGCGTATGCGATGCCGAGAAAGACGACATCACCGCGATCCTGGTAGTATTCCCAGGCGGATTGAAGCTCCGGCGCTTCGGCGCGGCACGGACCACACCACGACGCCCAGAAGTTGACCATGACGACTTTGCCGCGCAGATCGGAGAGGCGCATGGTCTGCCCGTCGAACGTCTCAAACGTGAAGTCCGGGGCAGAACCTGATTCCGGCTGCGTCATGCGCTGACGTGCCAGCGCGAGCGCGAAGACCACCGCCACGACGACGATGCCCGCCAGCAGCAGCCGCGATCCCCAGCCGAAGCGCTCTGGCTTAGGCGCGTTTTCCTGTGCTTGTGATGTTGGCTCCAGAATTGATGGAGCCGCCTCAATCGATGTGCTCATCCCTCATCTCCTTAAAAGATCATTTTCCTGGTCGGGCGCACACACGGGTGCGCCCGTGCGCTTCATGCCCCACGAATATCCTGCTCGAACAAATCCTGATAACGATCGGTCTGCGCGTTCTCGGTCACGACCGTGACGGGCTGTACGGCTTTGCGCCGCAGCAGCGTGTAGGCGACGGCGACCAGTGCCGCCACGATGATCAGCCAGGGGGTGACCAGCGAGACCGCCCGCAGCGTGGGGTCGAGCGGCGTACCGACGACGCGGTCGCCGAAGCGCCGCACGAAGTCCTCGACGATCTGGGGTTCGGTCATTCCCGCTTCGAGCTGCAAGCGGATTTCGTAGCGCCAGTCCTCACAGGCTGCCGTGCCGCAGGTATCGAGGGTGATGTTTTCGCAGACTGGGCAGAACAGCTTCTGTGCGATGGTGTTAACCTGGTCATCCGTCACCGCTGTCGATGCCCCATCCTGTGCATAGGCGGGGCTGGCGAGCGCGGCGAGGACGAGCAGCAGCGCGAGGACGGCGACGAGGGTGAGGAGTGAGGTCATGTAGGGACGCCATGAATGGCGTCCGCCGTCGGGACGCGCCGTGGCGCGTCCGCCGTGATGGTCGTGCGATTGTTGATCGAGGAACTCCGGTACTGTCGGCATCATGATCAGGCTCCCTCATAGGCGAGGCGCAGGGTTTCGCGCACACGCTGCGGGGCGGTCTCGCGCGGGTAACCCGCCAGAACAGTCCCAAGGATCAGGACAAAGCTGCCCCACCAGATCAGGTTGATGAGCGGGTTGATATAGACTTTGAAGGTCGCGCTGTTGGAGGAGATCGCCTCCCAGGACACCAGCAGGACATAGAAGTCGTTTTCCAGCGTGCTGTGCGCGCCGGCGATGGTCATGGTGTTCATGCCCTCGGTCTGCGGGAAGAAGTCCTGACGCGGGCGAAGATGGGCGATCTCCGCGCCATCACGCAGCAGCGTCAGCTCCGCGATGTCCATCACGCGCCCGTCTTCGGAGATCTGGTTGTCCAGCAAGCCGTCATAGCGCATCTCGTAGCCACCGATCGCGATGCTTTCACCGACCGCCAGCGTCTGCTGCGTCTCCTGCTGGAAGAGCGTCGAGCCAATCACGCCGATGCCGATGACCGTGATGCCCAGATGGATCATGTAACCACCGTAGCGGCGCGGGTTGCGCGTCAGCAGCCCGCCGAATGCCTGGAGCGCCGTTTCCTGGTGTGCCTGCTGACGCGCGCGCATTCCGCGATACGTCTCGTACAGGGCGACCCAGCCCGCGAACAGGACGACTCCGTAAGCCAGCAGCGCGGTGGACTCGGTCATACCCGTGAGGACGAAGATGGCGAGCGAGGCGGCGGTCAGCGCGACCGGGATGAGCAGCGCAGACCCCATGTGACGCAGGCTTGAGACGCCCCATGCGGACACTGGCGCGACACCCATCAGGAAGAAGAGCAGCAGGAAGAGCGGCGGGGTGACACGCGTGAAGTATTCCGCACCCAGGGTGATATTGGTGTTGAGGAACAGCTCGGAGACAATCGGCGCGCCGAAGCTTCCCCAGAAGACGGCGACGAACAGCGCCACGAAGACGAAGTTGTTGAGGACGAACAGCGCCTCGCGGCTGAAGATGCTGGTCAGGCGGTGCTCATCGCGCAGCTCGCCGCGCGAACGCCGCCAGAGGATCAGCCAGACCGAGATAAGCGTGAGCAGGAACCAAAAGGTGAACATCGGAAAACCGATTTCGCTGCGCGCGAAGCTGTGGACGCTGTCCACCAGCCCGGAGCGGGTGGCGAAGGTGGCGAAGATGACCGCGCTGAAGGTGCCGATGACGAGGAACATGTTCCACGTCTTGAGCATCCCGCGCTTTTCCTGGATCATGACGCTGTGCAGGTATGCCGTACCGATCAGCCAGGGGAGGAACGCCGCGTTTTCGACCGGGTCCCAACCCCAGTAGCCACCCCAGCCGAGCACGTCATATGCCCAGCGCCCGCCGAGGATTAGCCCCAGGCTGAGGAACAACCAGGCGATCAGCGTCCAGCGTCGGGACACTTTGATCCAGTTGGACGAAAGATCGCCACTGGCGAGCGCCGCCATCGCAAAGGCGAACGGGATGAGGAAGCCGACGAAGCCCAGATAGAGCATCGGTGGATGGATCACCATGCCGAAGTGCCGCAGCAGCGGGTTCAGCCCGTTGGCGGTCTCCGCAAGCTGACGGGCGCTCGGCGCGACCGCCCCGGCGGGCATGAAGGTCGCCGCGATGACTTCGCCGCTGGGCAGCACCCACCAGCGCTCAAATGGATTTTCGATGAAGAGCGACAGCCCGACGAAGAAAATGAAGGTCGCCATCATATAAGCGATGGCGTAAGGCATCAGACGGCGATGCGGTCGCCAGTTGGTGAAGGTCGCCGCCGCGGCGAAGGCGCTGAGGAGGAACGACCAGAACAGCAGCGACCCCGCCTGCGACCCCCACAACGCCGTCCAGCGGTAGATGGTGGGCATATCCGGGCTGCTAACCGACCAGACGTAGCTCGTCTGGTATTCCTCGGTCACCAGCGCCGCCTGCAGGCAGAACAGCGAGACCAGCATCATGACGAACGTCAGATAGACGGCGTTGCGCCCGCTGGTCACCATCGCTTCGCTGCGGGCGAAACGCTCCCCATAGATGGATGCGATAATGGCGTAGATTGCCGCCAGAAACGCGAACAGACACGCGATAAATCCAATTTCAGCCAGCATAATGTCTCACACGCCTCCCGCTGTGACCTGTCCCGGCACGCTTTCTTCGTAGCGGCTGGGGCACTTGAGCAAGAGTTCGGTCGCGTAGAAGACGCCATCCGCGCCCAGCGTGCCTGTCAGGATCGCCTGTGCTTCGTGCTGGAGCAGGTCGGGCTTGACTTCGCCTTCCATATGAACGGGCAGGCGCGCCGCATTCGGGTCATTGACCGCATTGTGCAGCGTGAGCGCCAGATCTTCTGTTTCGGTCGGGATGTTGACGATGGTGAAGTCGAGGATGATGTTGCGCCCGTCATAGACGATGGTGTCGCCATCGACCGCGCCGGAGATGCGCACTGCCTGCCCGACGTAATCGCCGCTGGCGAGCAGGCTGTCCACCGTCATGAAATACTGCGCACCGCTCACTGTGCCGAAGACGATCAGATACACCACAGCGCCCAACAGCAGCACGCCGCCGATAACAAACTTCAGCCGTTCCCCGCCAAAGGCTGGTTTTGCAGCCGCCGTTACAAGCGGTTTTTCCCAATGCATCTCTGCCATAGTACTGTTCTCCATCCCCTTATTCGCCACACCGGGTCCGGTCTTGTGAACGCGGCTTCGACGACCCAGCGCGATCCCTTCCAACAGTTACATCTAAAGAGTAGTGAAATGCGCGGAAATAATCAGGGACAGAACACATCAAACGAATATGACAATGATCATTGATTGAAAATTCAACAATCGAAGACAATGGGGACATGGGGCATCCCATGAGGATTAGATTCATGAGCCTGCGCACGAAACTGCTTGCTGTCTGTTTACTTCTGACGCTGATTCCCCTGACGGCAATTGCCATTTACGGGCATTTTTTCACGAGCAATGCGCTTTCACAGCAGGCGCTGGAACGTTCGATCAGTCAGGTACAGCTTCAGGCGGAGAGCATCGTCAGCGCGCTTCGCCAGGTCGAGGGCGACGCGCTCTACCTGAGCGCGCTGCGCAGCCTGAACATGCTGCGCCAGCAGACCACGCCGGAGCAGGTCGCGTTATGGACGCGCGAAGTCGGGCAGGATTTTCTGGTGCTGGCGTCGGTGCGCCCGATGTATTACTCCATCCGGCTGATCGATGTGGATGGCGCGGAGATCGTCGGCGTTCAGGCGGAGGGCGAGCGCGTCCATCTGATTGACGAGTCGCAGAATCGCCGGACATCTCCCTACTTCTTCGAGACGATGCGTCTGGCGCAGGATCGCGTGTATGTCTCGCCGTTCCAGTCGCAGGACGGCACGGACGCGCCGTACATTCACTATGCTATCCGGCTGCCAGATGGCGTCCTGGTGATTGACCTGCACGCAGGGTGGCTGCTGCGCGCGCTGCCCGACCAACCCGGCGCGGATACCTGGGCGCTGATCGACCAGGACGCCCATTTTCTCGTCTATCCCGACGGCTTTGACCTCCAGGCGATCACGCCGGATGTCCCCCGGCTGCTGATGGGCGGGCGCAGCTTGCAGACGGCGACCAGCATCTATGTCTTCGACCGCATCTACCCGACCGCCAGCGCCGATGACGAGGTCTTCTGGGTGCTGTTCCGCCATACGCCGACCGAAGTCCTCTACGCCTCGATCACGAATTTCTACAACGTCGCGCTGCTTCTGATCACCGTCGCAGGCATCGCGGCGGTCATCCTGGCGCTCTTCATCAGCCGCCTGCTGGTGCGCCCGGTCAAGCAGTTGGAAGCGATGACGGTGCAGTTCGGGCGCGAAGGCATCGCGCCGCCGCTTCCCGATGACCTGCCGGATGACGAGATCGGTGCGCTGACGCAGGCGTTTGTCGAGACGGCGCATGAGCTGGAGGGCAAACGACGCCAGGAGCATCGCCTGATCGAGCGCCTGATCCACGCCCAGGAAGAGGAACGCAAGCTCGTCTCCTACGACCTGCACGACGGGCTGATCCAGCAGATGGTCGGTGCGCGCTTCTACCTGACAAACTGCATGAACGCCGTCCCCTGCCTGGAAGGGGAAGCACGCGATCATCTGGAGCGCGGCGCATCCGCCCTCAGCGCGGCAATCGTGGAGGGCAGGCGCATCATCGAAGGGCTGCGCCCGGCTGCGCTGGACGATCTCGGTCTGACGGCGGCGGTCGAAGAGATCGCCCAACAGACGGCGCAGACGGCGGGCTGGGACCTGACGCTCGACCTGCATCCGCTCGCCAGCGAACCGGAGAAGACGATCTCCGCCACGCTCTATCGCATCGCGCAGGAAGCGCTCAACAATGCGCGCAACCATGCGGCGGCGCACCACGTCACGGTCAGCCTGCGCAACGGCACGGGAATCCACCTCTCCATCCAGGATGATGGCGTCGGCTTCGAGCCGGACACGCTGACGCGCGATGAACGCGGATTGGGCATCACGACCATGCGTGAACGTGCCAGCCTGATCAAGGGGACATGCGACATCCTCAGCCGGCACGGTCACGGAACACGCATCGAGGTGCGCGTCCCCGCCACACTGGCGGTTATGAATACGGCGGACGCCATAAATGGCGTCCCTACAGATATTTCATCCGTAGGGACGGCATTCTTGCCGTCCGTCCATCCGATATAACGGAAGGTAGCACTCGATGATTCAGAACGCATACGACACGAGCGACACCCCCACCATCAGCGCCGCGATTGTCGATGATCATGGGATCGTGCGTCAGGGGCTGCGTGCGCTGTTGAGCCGTCCCGGCATCGAAGTGGTCGGTGAAGCGGAAAGCGGCGATGACGCCATCCGACTGGCGGCGGCGCTGCAACCGAACGTGATGCTGCTCGACATCCGCATGAAGAATGGCGACGGCTTGCAGAGCCTGCCGCACATCAAAGCCGCTTCGCCTGGCACCAGCGTCATCATCCTGACCACGTATGCCAACCCGACCTATCTGGCGCGGGCGATCAGCGGCGGCGCAGCGGGCTACCTGTCGAAGGAGACCGATCCCGACCAGATCGTGCGGGCGGTGCGGGCGGCGGCGGCGGGCGATAACCTGATCGACCGCCAACTGCTGCAAATGGCGCTGGCACATAGTGCGTCCGCGCCGCTGCCGGACATAGACCCGTCGATCGATATTGAGATCGAGCCGCTATCCGAGCGCGAGCGCGATGTCCTCAGCCTGATGGTGCAGGGTTTCGCCAACAATGCCATCGCCGAAACACTCTCGATCAGTATGCCGACCGTCAAAACGCATGTGCAGCACATTCTGCAGAAGCTGCACGTTTCGGATCGCACACAGGCGGCGCTGCTGGCAATGCGGCTGAAGCTGATCGAGTGAAATCATTCGGCGGAATGAACGACTCTCATCCGCGTGAACGATGTGGAGAAGGGCAGAGAATTGGACAATGAAGTGAGGACGCTGCCGTCTTTCGGCGCGATCCGATATGTTTGAGGGAAGGTTCGATGCGGTCTGCGCACAAAATCCTGTCGTTGTTTGGCTTTAGCTCGTGTCTGGTGGGGGCGTTCTGGCTCTTCATAGCATCCCTCCCTGCGATCGCGCAGGAGCTGCACGCCGACGTCCCTGACCATTCGAGCGCGGTCTACGTGGGCGCTGCCTCGTGCTACACCTGCCATGACGACCTGGAATTCGAGTGGTCGAGACCGCTTCATCCGCGTGTCATCGACAACCTCGTGCTCAACCCGCAGCCCGACATTGTCGGCACCAACAGTGCCCTCCCGGTCGGCTCCAACGTGGACAGCATGGCGCTGCGCAGGCTGGGCTATGCAGCCTCAGACGCAGCAGATGCCTGGCTCGACGATACCTTCTCCCAATCCTTTACCCTTGCGGTCAGCAAAGAAGAGACACTGCCATGACAAGGCTTCGCACTCTCGTCCTGATCGGCATCCTCTGCCTCGCCAGCGGGTTCAGCCTGCTGTGGTTGGGCAGCGCTCCCGCCTTCGCCCAGGACGAACCTTCGGGTGGCGATTACGTGGGCGCGAATGAGTGCGCCGACTGCCACCGCGACATCGCACGCCGCCACGATGACTCGCGCCATGTCCTCACGCTTGACGACGACGAAGATGCCATCCTGGCGGACTTCGCGCAGGGTGAGGATGTGCGCCAGGTTCAGCTTCCCGGTGCTGACGCCGCCCGCGCGTTTGACGCCGACGACATCGCTTACGTCGTCGGGACGGGCAAATACGTCCAGCGTTATCTGTACGAGGTGGGACGCAACGATTACCGCGTGCTGCCCGCCGAATGGGACGTCGTCGCGCAGGCGTGGCGACCGCTGACGCTGGCGGACGCCTGGGAAGACCCGGCATATGACTGGGAACAGAGCTGCGCCTACTGCCATGTCACCGGGTTTGACCTGGAGCGCGAGCGCTGGGAAGACGATGGCGTGCAGTGTGAAAGCTGTCACGGACCCGGCGAAGCGCATGTCGAACTGGCGTCGGATGCCGGACGGCGCGCCAGCGAGGAAGAGCTGGCAGAAGTGCGCGCGGCGATCAACCCCGCGCTTGACCCGCAGACCTGCGGGCAGTGCCACAGTCGCGGCGTCAGCCCCGACGGACGCCCGTACCCGGTCGGCTACTTCCCCGGCGGCGACCTGAGCGGCAGCTTCACGCTCGTCGGGCTGGATCAGGCGGACCACTGGTGGGTGAGCGGGCACGCGCGGCAGATGAACATGCAGTACAACGAGTGGGTCGCATCGGATCATGCGCGGTCGCTGGGCAACCTACTGGAAAGCGAAGGCGCCGACGACACCTGCCTGACCTGCCACAGCGCGGACAGCAGCTATGTCGCGCGGCTGACGGCGGAGGTCGAAGCAGGTGACCGCGAAAGCGCCGCCCCGCCGCCGGTGACGCTGGAGAGCGCGCAGTATGGCATTACCTGTTCAAGCTGCCACTTTCCGCATGTCGAAAGCGAGCTGCCTGCTAACCTGATGCAGGAGCCGTACGCGCTGTGCGTGAGCTGCCACAGCAACCCCGAAGTCGCGCCGGGTATCCATCATCCCGCGCAGGAGATGTGGGAAGGACTGCCGGTCATCGACGGCATCATTCCGGAAGCGGGCGTGCATTTCATCGCCGAAGATGGACCCACCTGTACGACCTGTCACGCGGCAGCCGTCCCGGTCGATGCCGGGATGCGCGACAGCCATGCGCTGGCACCGCTGCTGCCGGGCGTCGTCGTCAGCGAGCCGATGCTGCAAGACAACTGCTCCGGCTGTCATGAGGAAGTCGCCTCGCCGGAACTGATGCAGGCGCTGATCGACGACATCCAGTCGAATACCCAGTTGCGCATCGATGCAGCGCGCGCCGCCATCACGGACAGCACGCCCGAATGGGTGAGCCAGGCGCTCGATTTCGTCGAGGGCGATGGCAGCCTGGGCATTCACAACTACACCTACTCGGATGCCGTTCTCGATGCCGTGTACGCTGAACTCAATTTATTCCCTGCCGAGGGCGGGTGATGGAGCCGCGCCATGACGAATAGCAAACACCTCACCCTCATCACGCTGATCGGCGTAGGGCTGACCCTGATCGCCGCCGGACTTTCGCCGTTCCTGTTCGCGGGCAGCGTGTCCGCGCAGGATGCCACGCCTGTCCCCGTCGAAGCGACGCCGACCGTCAGCGACACCACCGTCAGCGTTGAGATCACGGGCAGCAACAGTTACTGTCTGGTGTGTCACAGCCAGCCCTGGAAGACCGTCCGCTTTGAAGACGGCTCGATCCAGAACCTGTATGTCGATCCGGACACCGTCGCGGCGTCGGTGCATGGCAGCGATAACAGCGAGGGAGCCTTCGGCTGCGTCGATTGTCATGGGCAGGACGCCTTCCCACACAACAGCCCCACGCCGACCGATGGTCGCACCTATACGCTGTCTTCGGTGGCGATCTGCTCCACCTGTCACGAGGCTGCCGTGCGTGACCTGGAAAGCGGCTTGCACGAGGAGGCAATCCAGGCGGGCAGCCGCGAAGCCGCCGTCTGCACCGATTGCCATGGCGCGCATGATGTGCGCCCGATTGTCGAACAGCCCGACCTGATCGCGGGGGTATGCGGCGAATGCCATCAGACGACGCTGGTCGAATGGCAGGGCAGCGCCCATGTCGATATTGAGCCGCTCGGCTGCGTGACCTGTCATTCGCAGCACAGCCAGCGCCTGCGTGTCGGCAATACGCCGGACGAACTCTGCACCAATTGTCACAAGCCGGAAGAAGTGCAGGCAGTCTTCGTGCATACACAGCATCTGACCGAAGACTCGGACGTGACGTGTCTGAGCTGTCACATGTACCGAGGCGAACACGGCGACGGTGAGGCGATCCCGATCTCGACCGCGCCGCTGACGACCGGACACTCGATGCTGATGGATGCGACGCCGTGCAATACCTGTCATGAGGAGTTGGTCTCCAGCGGAGAATGGGCGCAGTTGGTCGCCGACCGCCCCGTCGCCGAGACTGCGCCGGAAACGGTCGAAACGGTGCCGCTCTCGGAAGAAGCAGCAGCACAGGAAGCCGCAGCAGGCGTCGGCAGCATCCAGTTGTTCCAGGGCTTGATCCTGGGGCTGGGCTTTGGCGTCACCTTCGCGGCAGTCTTCATCGCGCGCGGCAACCGGGCGCAGCGCATGGGGACGCCAGCCACGAAACCACCCGCACATGAAGTGCCAACAGAGCCTGCCCGACCGGATGCGCCAGATGAGGGAGACCGTACATGACCGAAGACAATCACACGCCCCAGCCCCCTGCACAGCATGGGGATGGGGAACACGGCGAGCAGGCGACCACGGTGCAGCCCACGCCGCCGAAGCTCAATCTGCTCTCACGACGCGATTTCATGACGCTGCTGATCGGCGGCGGCGCGAGCATGGTGCTGGCGGCGACACTGGCGCAGCCGCTCGACACCTTCGCGCGGGACATCTTGCAGGCGCGCGTCGATGGCGCGCATGAAGGCGACCCGAACTATCGCTGGGTGATGGTGATCGACCTGAGCAAGTGCATCGGCTGCGATTACTGCGTCTGGGCGTGCCAGGCGACCAACGACACCGCCGACGATATGCGCTGGAACATCCGCGTCGAAGACCAGACGCAGCTCGGCAACACCTTCCACGTCACGCGCCCGTGTCTGCACTGCCACCATGCGCCGTGCGTCGAGGTCTGCCCGGTGGGGGCGACCTATCATCGCGCCGACGGGCTGGTCGTCATGAATTATGACCGCTGCATCGGCTGCCGATACTGCCAGACCGCCTGCCCGTATGGCGCGCGCACCTTCAACTTCAGCGAACGCAGCGAGACCAACCCGCGTGTGCCGGAATGGGGCACGCCGGAAGTCGAACGCCGCCCGCGCGGGGTCGCGGAAAAATGCACGTTTTGCATCCACCGCATCGACGCGGGACTGGCGAAGGGGCTAATGCCGGGCGTCCATGAGGAAGCCACGCCTGCCTGCGTCAACATCTGCCCGGTCAATGCGCGCTTCTTCGGCAACATCAACGATCCCAACAGCACCGTCTCGCGCATCATCAACACCACGCCGACGCTGCGCCTGCGCGAAGACCTGGGCACCGATCCGAGCGTGTACTATATCCCGCCGGAGGGCTTGATCTGAATGGCTGTCAACACCCGTGTCCAACCCGCCCTGGCGCAGCCCGCGCCGCGCGGCAAAACATCGCCCTATTTCGTCGCCTGGATCATGCTGCTGGTCGTCATGCTGGTGATCGGCGTGGTCAGCGCCGTGCATGTCATCATCAACGGCTTGGGCGTCACCAACCTGAGCGACGAGCTGCCCTGGGGCTTGTGGATCACTGTCGATCTGTCGTCGATTGGCTTGGGAGCAGGGGCGTTCACGCTCTCCGCCGCCGTCTACCTGTTTGGCTTGAAGCGCTATGAAGCGATTGCGCGCGCGGCGGTGCTGGTCGGCTTGCTCGGCTACTCGTCGGCGATGATCGCGCTATTCCTCGATATTGGGCGCTTCGACCGCTTTTACTACCCGATCCTCTACTGGAATGTCCATTCCGTCCTGTGGGAGATCACGATGTGCGTGATCCTCTACTCGACGGTGCTGGTGATTGAGCTGCTGCCTGTCATCGTCGAAAGCACGCCGCTCAAGAACGTCAAGCTGCTGCGCGATCTTTCGCACTTCCTGCACCGCCTGATGCCCATCGTGGCGCTCTTCGGCATGGGTTTGTCGCTGCTGCATCAATCATCGCTCGGCGCGACCTATGGCATTCTGACGGCGCGCCCCTTCTGGTACTCGCCCTCCGCCCCGGTGCTGTTCATCCTCTCGGCAATCGCGGCGGGCGTCTCGCTGACGCTGTTCGTCACGATCCTTTCGGGCAGACTGCTCAATCGGCAGATGGTGCCGCTGGACGTGCTGGAAGGCGTGGCGAAGTTCGCCGGGTTTGCCTGCCTGGCATATCTCTACCTCAAGCTGTGGAGCTGGGCGGCGACCAACTATTATGGGCGCGTGCCGGAACAGCAGTTGGGGCTGGAGATCCTGGCGCAGTTCACGCCCTACAACTTCACCTTCTGGTTCGGCGAGGTGCTGTTCGGCGCACTCGTCCCGGCGATCTTCTTCCTGTGGCGACCGCTGCGCCGCAACCGCTACGCGCTGCTGCTCGCCGCGCCGATGGTCATCGCCGGGCTGGTCATCAACCGCTGGAACATGACGCTCTCCGGCTTCGTCATCCCGCTCGACTGGTCGCCAGGCGTGGGCGATGTCTTCCCGGTCAACCACTACGAACCCGCGCTCGTCGAATGGGGCGTCTCGCTAGGCATCGTCGCCTATAGCTGGCTGGCGTTCACGCTGGCGGTGCGCTGGCTGAAGCTGTATCCCGAAGCGCGCGCGCTGAGTACAGGCGAGCGGGTGTACGAGGAAGAGGGGCACGGGGAGTGATGTTATCCCCTGGGCGAGTATTGACATCGCACGGGCGAACGACTACCATACACACCATATCACCAGGGCCTATAGCTCAGCTGGGAGAGCGCTTCAATGGCATTGAAGAGGTCTGGGGTTCGAATCCCCATAGGTCCATAAGAGAATTCACACTCCTCACAAAACTCACCCTCTTAGTTTTCCAATCTTACGATTAGTCGAATTGCAGCCCCCACTCTTGCCCCAATCATTTTCACTTGAGCCGGAAATCCCAGTGGGTTCTGACTCCGCGTTCCTGTTCCATGCCAATCCCAACCCGATGTGGATGATTGACATCCAGACACTGGGCTTCATCGAAGTGAACGCCGCCGCCGTCGCCAAATACGGCTACACCCGTGACGAGTTCCTGGCGATGAACCTCGCCGATATTCGCCCCCAGACAGATGTTGCCCGTTTCACGGAGATTTTGCGCAGCATCAACGGGGCGACAGAATACCAGGGCAAGTGGAAACATCGCTTGAAAGATGGCAGCATCATGGATGTCGAAGTGCGCACGACCATACGCCAGATCGAGGGGCGTCTTATCGCACTGGCGACCATCACCGACATCACGGACCAGATCAAGGCGCAGGAAAACGATCGCTATCTGGCGACCATCCTCAAACAGGCGAACGATGCGGTCATCTCCACCGACTTGAGTTTCGTCATCCGTTCATGGAATCGTGCCGCAGAGTTGACCTACGGTTGGTCCGCCGAAGAAGTCGTCGGACGACTGTTCAGTGAGATTGTCCCTACGAGCTATCTGGACAGCACGCCGGATGAAGTCGTAGCGGAATTCTACAGGGATGGCTTCTGGAAGGGCGAGGTCATCCAGTATCAGCGCGATGGCACGCCCATCGACATCCTGTCGTCTGTCGCGTTGGTGCGGGGCGCAGACGGCGAGCCGGTTGGAGCGGTCGGCATCAACCGTGATATCCGCCAGCGCAAACACGACGAGACGATACTGCGACAGCAAAGCCAACGCCTGGCGGCATTGTCGCAGCAGCTCGTCGAAACCCAGGAAGCCGAGCGCCGCCTCATCGCGCGCGAACTGCACGACGAGATTGGGCAGTCGCTCACCGTGCTCAATCTACTCATCAGCAGCATGAATAGCCCACAAGCAGGACGCACGCAAGCGCTGCACATCATTGGCGATCTGATCCAGCGTGTGCGCGATCTCTCGCTCGACCTGCGCCCGACGATGCTGGACGACCTGGGGCTGCTGCCCACGCTCGACTGGCATCTGACGCGCTTCACCCAGGCGACCAACATCGTCATCGACTTCAGAGAGTCGGGCGGACATCGCCGCTTTGAAAGCTGCGTAGAGACAACCCTCTACCGCGTCACCCAGGAAGCGCTGACCAACATCGCGCGCCACGCGGACGTCAAAACCGCCGCCATCCGCCTTCGGGTGGAGGACGAGATCAAGCTCCAGATCGAAGACCAGGGCAAGGGCTTTGACCTGGATGTCGTGCTGCAGGCGAATCGCCAAACCAACGGCGTGACAGGCATTTTCGAACGTGTTCGACTGGTCGGCGGAGTCTGCACCATCGAAACATCGCCGGGCAATGGAACATTCATCAATATCCATATTCCTCTGAACGAGGTGAACCGAGCCTAAACGCTGTGCTCAACATTATCCTTGCCGACGATCACCAGATGGTGCGAGAAGGCGTCCGGAAGCTTATCGACGCTGAACCGGATATGAACGTGATCGGCGATGTGGGCGACGGCATCAGCACGCTCAGTCTGGTGGAACGTCTGACGCCGGATGTGCTGATCATCGGTGCGCCCGTAACAGGGCGTTAGTCTCAGTGGAGGGAAACCTCTACTCCCTGCGGAAAATGGGAGTTGCTCAGCGCCTTACCTGACGAGCGAAAGCACTGAGGGGAACATAGCACGGCGTGAAAAGGGAAAATGACAGCTCCATCAAGTGGTCAGGTTTCTCAGAGCAATCTCGATATGGTGAAAGCTGAATTGCTTGAAGCTCAGAGGCAAGTGGGGCAACAGGACCCAAACAGGCATGATGGTGATACCTGTTTTCTCCCGAATGGCTGTTGCGTCGTTGAAAACAGCTATATCCGCTCAGGAGACACAGCCCACGTAGATGGGATGAAACCTCGAACGAGCCACCTAAGTCGAGAGGGTCTGAACTAACGTCTAAACGGGGATTGCCCCTGTCTGAATGCGATTTTCGCTATGGCGTTTGCGCCTGAATATCAGACGAGGCAACGGAGCCTGCGTAGTAGTCTGAGGACGGGAAAGCCGTCTACATGGCGAAGGCAGGCAGGTCTTCATATCAGAAGCGGAGTGAAAGGCGCACAAAGTGCAAAATCCAATTGTTCTGCTGACGATGCTTGGCAATATGGCTCGCAAAGCCGATGTGAAGTTCGACAAGCTGTTCCCAAAGTTGTACAACGTCGAACTTTGGCTTATGGCATATCAGCGTATCGCTCCCAAACCTGGCAATTTGACGGCAGGGGTGGACGGCACGACCATTGACCGCACGGGGAAAGCACGCATTTACAAACTCATTGATGAGCTGCAAACGGCGCGCTACACCCCTCATCCTGTCCGGCGTGTCTACATTCCAAAAGCAAACGGCAGCTTCCGACCTCTAGGCATTCCTTCGTTCGAGGATAAGTTGCTACAAACGGTCGTCAAGCTCTTGCTCGAAGCGATCTATGAACCAACATTTTCGCCCGACTCACACGGTTTCCGACCGGGACGAAGCTGTCATACGGCGCTTGAGCAGGTCAAAGTCATGAAAGGGACTCGGTGGTGGGTTGAAGGAGACATTCACGGCTTCTTTGACCACCTGCAACATGATACGCTGCTAGGCATTCTGGGGAAACGCGTTACAGACAAGCGGTTTCTACACCTCATCGGTCAATTTCTGAGTGCAGGCTACATTGAAGCGGGTGTGAAATACGACACCTACTCAGGAACACCGCAGGGTGGCAACCTCAGCCCCTTACTCGCCAACATTTACCTCCACGAACTCGACCGTGCCATCCAAGAGAAACAACACGAGTTCAACCGAGGAAAAGAGCGACGAGTACGTCCTGAATATCGCCGCTTACAACAACACAAACGCAGGGCAAAAGCGCAAGCCAAGGTTAGTGGGAATTGGACAACCTTCAAGGCACTCCAACATCAACAGCTAAAGATGGAAGTCACTGACCCGTTTGACCCGACCTTTCGTCGTCTGGAATATGTCCGCTATGCGGATGACTTCCTGATAGGGGTGAATGGAAGCAAAGCTGATGCACACCAAATCAAGGATTGGCTAACAGATTTTCTCCACACGCAGCTGGGCTTGGAACTCTCGGCAGAAAAGACGCTAGTCACGAACGCCAAAGACCGAGTACGGTTCCTAGGCTACGAGGTTCAACGGTGGCAAAGCAACCGCATACTGCGCACACGGAATGTCAAATATGGCGTGATAACGCGACGGACAACGAACTTTCATCTACGCCTACTCATTCCTCGGGACAAGGTACAGAAATTTACACGCACCTATGGTGCAGCCGAGAAATGGAAAGCAAAAACCCGTCCGCATGTCCTCCGCCACAGTGAGTTGGAAATCCTGCTTATCTACAACGCAGAAACACGGGGTTTCCTAAACTACTATGCCCTAGCCGACAATCTCAGCTACGTCGCTGGTAACGTACTATGGCTGACCACCACCAGCTTCCTGAAAACGCTCGCCAACAAACGGCGATGCAGTCTCAACAAAGTCGTCAAATCGCTGAAAACAGCACCAAATACCTTCGACCTGAAGTACCGCAAACCCGATGGGACAGTCAAGATATATCGCTTGGTTTCGTCCACTCGTCAGTTGAAGCGGGCAAAGGTGACGCACACAGATGTTGACCGGATAGCCACAACATGGCAATACCGGTTACCAACTGAATTGGGACAGCGACTGAATGCCAACCAATGTGAATGGTGCGGAAAAACCGAAGGGTTCATGGAAGTTCATCATATCCGACGACTTCGTGACCTAAAGGGAAAGGCTGCGTGGGAAATTCGCATGATTGGTAAACAGCGAAAAACAATGGTGCTATGCCAATCGTGTCACTATGCCTTACACGCTGGAAAGCTCACGGAAGCGACGAGACAGAAAGCCAAGTGAAGACTGGAGAGCCGGATACATGGAAACGTGTACGTCCGGTTCGGGGGGGAGCGCAGTGAAACCGACTGTAGCGATACAGCACGGCGCACGGCGCTTACCCTACATCTGATGATGTCCGGACTGAACGGTTTAGAGGTCATCCGCCAGGTGCGGCAGCGCCAGCCACAAGTGTGCGTTATTGTGCTGTCGATGCACATGAACGATGCCTATGTCGCGGAAGCGCTATCCAGCGGCGCGCTGGGTTATGTCCCCAAAGACGCGAGCAGCAGCGAACTTCTGCGGGCAATTCGTGAATGTGCCGCTGGTCGTCGTTACCTCAGCCCACCGCTTTCGGAGGAGAGGGTAGCGGCATATCAGCGACGTAATCGAGATACTAAGCTCGATCCTTATGCGCTGCTGACTCAGCGCGAGCGTCAGGTCTTCCACCTGGCGGCGGAGGGGCGCACGAACGCCGAGATCGCAGAGACACTGATCATCAGCATCCGCACCGTCGAGTCACACCGCTCTAACCTGATGCGCAAACTGGGCATTAACAACCACGCCGAACTCATCCGCTATGCAATCCAGCGCGGCGGCAAGGGTTCCTAATAGATGCTCACTTTGTCTGTGGAGCAGCGTGCTGGGCACAGGCGCATATGATCCTGTGTTAAGACCCTTGTCCGCGCGATCAACTTCGTAATCTTAATTAACATTAAGTAGTACTACGGATATTCCCGCCAGCGGTCATGCCCTAGACTTACAGTACGTCGGAAAGTTGTGATGGCGACAATCCGCCGTGCCTGTCCGAGTTCTGAGCGACGGCGAGAGCGTATTTGATGCACCAGAATACCGATCCGAGTCGGATGATCCTGTTGATTGGGCAGCGTGACTCCAGGCACCATCTGATTGAACGAGTCCTGAAGCATTCGTTTGGTGAAACCGTTGACCTTCAGTGGTGCGCGACCAACGATATGCCCCATATTGAGGACATCCCCTATTGCAGCATCGTGATCTTCTGCGACCGGCTGGATGATTCCACCGCGGAGACCATGGCTGCGTTCAAATCCCGCTTCGATCACATTCCCCTGATGGTGATTCAAGAGTCGTTGATCTCTAACCACAGCATTTCGTTTCCCAATCCCGATGTATTTGATTCGTGCAATGGTGGGCGGCTTCGGCGTGATGTGCTTGGCGCAGGGCTGAAGCTCGCGCTGCGTGTTGGGCTGCGCTACCCACGCCAAAGACCAAGCGGATAAGGAGGTGCCATTCACATGCAATACCAACGTTTGAGTATCATCATCAACGAGCATCGGGAAATTGTGTCCGTCAGCCGAAACGTCCATGATTTTCTCGGCTATCACGCAGAAGAACTGATCGGCAGCGATATTCTGAACTACCTGCATGTCGAGGAAGATCTGCCGCCGCGTCATGTCATCAAGCAGGCGGGCAAGACACTCATCAGCGGTATCGTGCGCGTTCGTACACCGAATGTCCACTGGCGGCGGCTGCGCTGGACATTGGAAGCCCGGATCGAAACCTGCACCCCACCCGCGTTCCTGATCCATGCGGTGGATGTGACCGAGACGACTCCGCCACAGAATACCGACCAGGCGTGATGCGTGGCGGGGAGTGCTGAATTTCGCGGACATGAACCTCACCCCGCATAGACTCGACAACATCGAGAGTCGCCCCCCTCTCCGCGTGCGGAGAGGGGACGGGGGTGAGGTTCTGGATGGAACTCCTTGCGTGGCGTGCGGCGTTTGGCATGACCATGCGGATGGGGCAGAATAGGGGCATAATCCTGCGCGCCTGGAAAATCTCTTTTGGAGTCTGCTGATCATGCCGAACAATTACGCCGCCCGTCTTAACGCCGCACGCCAGATCGCCGGTGTTGATGCCATCGCCATCGTCCCCGGCTGGAACCTGATCTATTTCACCGGGCTGCACATGCATCTTCAGGTGCGCCCGACCGTGCTTTTCATCACCCCAACCGGTCTGGCGATGATCGTCCCCCGTCTCGAAATGCAGACGCTGGTCGAGCGCCCGGACCTGAACATCCAGCCGTTTGCCTGGGGCGACACCGAAGGCTTCGCGGGCGCGTTCCGTGCGGCGATGGAGACGCTTGACCTGCACGGCAAAACGCTCGGCATCGACGGCATGACCATGCGCGCGACCGAGATGCTGCGCCTGCAAGCCGCCGCGCCGGACATGCGCATCCTGCCAGTCGAGCGCGAGCTGATCCGTATCCGCGCGATTAAAGGCGCGGACGAGGTCGAGTCGATGCGCAAAGCCGTCCAGATCGCCGAGACGGCGCTGCGTGACCTGTTGGGCGAGATTGCGCCCGGAATGACCGAGCGGCAGATTGGCGCGCGCCTGAGCGCACTGATGGTGGCGCATGGCGGGGATGGCGATTCGTTCGCGCCCGCCGTCCAGACGGGACCCAACAGCGCCAATCCCCACGCCCCGGCGGGTGACCGCGCGCTGCAAAAGGACGAGTTCCTGCTGATCGATTATGGCTGCCGCATCAACGGCTATCCGTCGGACATCACACGAACCTTCTGCCTGGGCACGCCGACCGCCGAGATGCAGCGTATTTACGACACTGTACTGCGCGCCAATGAAGCCGCGCAGAAAGCGGCGAAACCGGGCGTGGCGATGGGCGCGGTTGATGCGGCGGCGCGCGAAGTGATTGCGGCGGCGGGTTATGGGGATTACTTCACCCATCGCACCGGACACGGGCTGGGGCTGGACATCCACGAGCCAATCCCGCAGATCGCGGGCGGCGTGACGGATGTGCTGGAGCCGGGGATGGCGTTCACGATTGAGCCGGGGATCTACCTGCCAGGGCTGGGCGGCGTGCGCATCGAAGACAACGTCGTGGTCACGCAGGACGGCATCGACGTCCTGACCCGTTTTGAGCGGCAACTGGCGCTGTAGCTGAAAAGGATCACGTCATGACCGCTGCCACGATTGTCCCGCCGCCCTGGAAGCTCAAAGGTGACGGACTCATCCTGCTCTACAGGTTCACAGCGCAGATGCTGGAAGCGCTGAACGTGCTGACGCCGGAGATGGGCGAATTTCGCGGCGGCATCGGCGCGCTTATGCTGGTCGATTACGAGGAGAGCGCCGTCGGTCCCTACCGCGAGCTGCTCCTCATCCCCGGACGATTTCGCCGTGATGGCGTTCGTGGCTGGTCGATCAGCCACATCTTCGTCTCGACACAGCCCAGCATCGACAGCGGGCGTGCCAACTGGGGCATTCCCAAACTGCACGCCAACTTCCGCCGCACGCAGGACGGTGAAACCCAGGGCTGGTCGGTCAGCGTGGGCGAGCAGACGTTCCTCAACATCCGCTATACACCCGGCAAAGTCGCCTTCCGTGTATTCACCACGCCTTTTTCGATACCGCTTGTGCAGCATCTGGATGGCACAACCTATGTCTCGCGCCTGCGGGCGAGCGGCATCTGCAAACTGGCATCCCTGCAAGACTTCGCCATCGACTCATCGTTCTTCCCGGAGGTCAGCCAGGTCGAGCCGCTGGGCATCCTGCGCGCCACGACATTCCGCATGACCTTCCCTGTCCCGAAGATCGTCTGAAGCGCGGACTTGGCGCTACGATGCGCTGAAGTCCGCCAGCAGGTAGACGTTGAGCGCCAACCAGACCCAGGTCGTCATCAGCACCCTGCCGCGTGGGAAGCGCAGCGCGCCGAACAAGAGTACCGACAGCACCAGCCCAACCAGGAAGCGTATGATGCCCAGCGGCTCACGATAGGTCGAAAACGGGACGGTCAGCATCACGGCAGCGTTGGCGAGCAGGAAGAAGCTGTAGCGATGCGCCGACCCGCGCAGGATGTCGCGCCCGGACTGCCACAAGCCCCACAGTGCAGGCAGCACGACAGACGGGATGGTATAGCCCGCGATCACGAGAAACGCCGCGAAGCTCCCTTCTGTCCAGGTCCGGATCAGCCCCATGAACGGGATGATCTCAAAAGGCGAGTTGCCCGCGCCGCCAGAACCGATCCCAAATTCGCCCAGCCATGCCTTGAGAAAGAGCTGCCAGAGCGCGAACGGGACGCCCGTCACCAGCGCCAGGCGCGCGGCTTGCCCCCATTCACGCCGCGCAAGATGATAGAGGACGGCTGCCCCGACAAACAGGAACGCCATCTCCTTCGCCAGCCCCGCTGCAAGATATGCCAGGGCTTCCAGCCAGCCCCGCCCCTGCATCCCCAACCAGATCGCCAGAATGACGAGACCGTATGCCAGCGGCTCGGTCGTGCTCAGGCGCACACTCATGAACACGCCGACAAATCCGCCATAGACCAGCGCGTGCCAGCGCGAAACCTTTAGCGCTGTGAGCAGGCGCTCCAGCAGCGCGGTGGAACCGACCAGCGCGACCAGGTTGACGAGGATGAAGGCGAGCGGGATAAACGCCTCGTTTCCGAACGACAGCGCCCAACCGAGCATAGGCAGCAGGATGCGCTGGTAGCGATATGCCGGAACATCCTGGCAGGGCGCAGCGCCGCCCGGATCGCGCGCGATATAGAACGCATACTGCCCATCATAGCCGTTCTCGGTGCCCGCCGGGCACGACCCCGTGAAGCCGGTGCACGACGAGTAACAGTCGCCGACCGTGACGAACGTCATCCAGTCGCCGCCTGCCCGTGCCAGGACAGCGCCGAGATAGACCACGTTGAGAAGCAGAATGACCATCCAGGGGCGCGCGGACTTGATGACGGACATGGCTGGATCTACTTTCGTGCGTGGGGCTGAAGGGTGTGCCGCGCCGTGGGATGCTGCTGGTCGTCAACATGGGTGCGTTGACGTGCATCCCCCCGCGTGTTAGATTTACCGTTTCCGATCATATGATTGATTGAACCTATGCAGCCTTAAGACCCCACGTATCAAAGCGTTCTAGCCTGCTCATTTATTCGGCAGCGACCTGGGGAGTCATTAATCGCAATGTCGGTTGAATTCACCTTCCGCATCATCGGCATGATTGTTTGTGCCATCCTGGGAGCGAGACTCGGCTTTGATGCCGCCCCATTCGTTGGGCTGCCCATTGATATCGCATCGCTCCTGTTCGGTTTGGTCGGCGTGCTGTTCGGCATCATTGTCACGCCCTACATCACCATCCGACCGGTTCGCCTGATCAGCAAGAACATCAACGGACTGCCCGTCGAAGTCGTCTTCATGGCACTGGTCGGGATGCTGGTCGGGCTGCTGCTGGGGCTGCTGCTGGCATATCCTCTCAGCCTGCTCCAGGCACCGCTGGGGGCGATACTGCCTCCGGCAATCTCGGTGGTCTTCGCCTACCTGGGGCTGACGCTGTTCACCGTGCGTTCGCGCGAATTCTGGATCTTCGTCACCGATTGGCTCGGCATCGGTCGCCGCCGCGCCTTCGCGGGCATGGGGATGGAACGCCAGCTCCTGCTGGATACCAGCGTCCTCATCGATGGTCGAATCGTCGATATCGCCAAGACAGGGTTCATCGGCGGCACGCTGGTCGTGCCGCGCTTCGTGGTGCAGGAATTGCAGCGGGTCGCCGATTCATCCGACGCTCAGCGGCGGAATCGCGGACGACGCGGAGTCGAAAAACTCAAGGAGCTCCAGCGCGACTCCGCTGTCACCTTCAAGATCATTGATGACGACATCGAAGGCATCGATGAAGTGGATGACAAGCTGATCGCGCTCTCCGTCAAAATGAACGCGCCGATCATTACGATCGACTTTCCGCTGAATCGCGTCGCGGAAGTCCAGGGCGCGACCGTGCTCAACATCAATCTGCTGGCGAACGCTGTTCGCTCGGTCTACATCCCCGGCGAAACCTTCGCGCTCCGGATCATCCAGGAAGGCAAGGAAGCCGGGCAAGGCGTGGGTTATCTTGAGGATGGGACGATGGTGATCGTCGAGGGCGGGCGGCAGTACATGGATCGCTCGATTTATGTGACGGTGACCAAGCTCATCAACAAGGAGACCGGGCGCATCATCTTCGCCTCGCCCGACCTGACGCCGCGACCGTGACACATCGTCGCTGTAGAGGCGCAATGCAGCGCGCCCCTACAGGTGGATGCCTCTACGTCATCGCCATCACGCGGCACGGACCGCCGGAACCTTCTTCCCAGCGCGGCACGCCGACGATGATGTCCGCTACCGTCCCCATCAGGCTGCTCAGGTTGGCGACATTCTCAAGACCGTACTTGCCTGCGCCCAGGATCGTGTAATGCACATCAAAGGTCGCTGACGGACCGTTGTCGAGGCTCAGAGTATCGACGGCGATCCCATGAATGTCGCGCTCGGTCACCAGGAACGCCGCCGCGTCGCCGCTGAAGCCAGGGAAATGCATCGCGCCGTCGTCGCCAACATTGCGGTATGCCTCGGCATCGTCCCAACGGCTTTCCCAACCGCTGTACATGCAGACCATCGCCCCTTCCGGGATTTCGCCATTCGCGGCTTCCCAGGCTTCGATGTCCTCGATATCCAGGGTGGCGTCCGGGTTTTCTTCGGCTTTGGCAGAAATATCGATGATGACCGCGCGGCTGAGGAACAAGCCGACCGGATAATTATCGACCGTCTCGCCATCGGCGATGAAGTGGGCGGGAATATCCATGTGCGTGCCGGTGTGTTCGTCGAATGTCCATGTCTGGATGTAGAAACCGTTCGCCTCAACGGTCACCTGATCAACGCGCGTCGCGCCGGGTGCCCCGCTGTAGGTTGGCGCGCTCGGTGAAAAAACGTGGCTCAAATCGACCATTTCTGCCGCGTGACGTGCGGAGGCGCGGCGCGGCACTGCCAGCCCGCTCGCCGTCAGCGCCACCCCGGCGGCGGCTGCCCCGCCCAGTTTGAAGAGGTTACGACGGCTCAGTTTGGGCGCACCCTCGCGGGCAATTCGTTCCTGAACAACCTGTTGAACATGTGGAGAACACATCTGCCGGCTCCTTCATCCCAGAGTAAACGCGAGCGCTATATGGAGAATCCCATTCGCTCGGCGGCAGACTATATCCACTTTTGACGAACTTCCAAGAAGCCTGTTTTGGAGCGCTGAATAACTTCCATAGCCTGGTTTAGGGTTGCGTGACGGGCAGCAGGATTCGGAAGATGCTCCCCTGGTTCGGCGCGCTTTCGACCTCGACTCTGCCGCCATGCGCCTCGGTCACCAGTTTCACGATGGTCAGCCCCAAGCCGATGCCACCTCCTCCGGTGGTGCGCGCGAAGTCTGTGCGGTACAGCGGCTCAAACAGATGCTCAAGGTGTGATTCTTCAATACCAACGCCTTCGTCCCGAACGCTCAGGCAAACGAAGTCCCCCATCACCCTGGTACTGACCTCGATCTGCCCTTCTTTGAGCGAATGAATGGCGGCATTGTTGAGGAGCTGCCGGACGAGGTTCTGCATTTTCTCGACGTCGATGCTGAGATCGATCAGATCGGGGTCAAGCCGGAGATCGACGCGAATCCGCTTTTCATCAAACACATTCTTGAGGCTTGCAATGGCTCCATGAACCAGATCGTTGATATTGCAGCGTTCCAGTGAAAGGGTCATCAGGGAGGAAACTGCGCTTAGATTATGGAGCTGTTCATCCATGCGCTGAACGCCGCCGCTGATGTCATCCAGCTTCGACTGCGCGGCATCCGCCAGACCGCTGCCCAGCGCGCGCCGTGCGAGATACGAGGACATCTCGATCTGAGCCAGCGTCGTGCGGAAGTCGTGCGAAACCGCCGCGACGAACTGGCGCATCGTACCGATTCGCTCCTCCGCACGCGCAAGCTGGACGCGCTCCGTCTGCTGCTGCTTACGGTCACGTATGTCCCGGACAATACTTTGGAAGTGGAGCGGCTTGCCATGCTCATCGCGTATCAGAGCGACATTCACCTCGGCAGCGATCTCCGTGCCATCCTTATGAAAGAAGGTACGCTCATAAGGCTTCAAAACAGTCCCAGCCAGCATCACCTGCCGTCGTTCCTCGCTGTGCTCACGTTCAATCGGTACGATCACACCCGCCACTTCCATCTGGGACATCTCGGCGATGGTATAGCCCAGCAGTGCCTCAGCGCGATGATTGGCGGCAAAATTGCGCCCTTCGAGCGTCAGCAGAAATATCGCATCGTTGGACTGCTCAAACAGGGACTTATAAAAGATGCGCTCACGTTCTATCGCCGCGCTGCGCTTCTTTTCGGCGCGCTGGTAGAGCGCAACGCCAACGAACGAAATCGCCAGCATCATCAGATTGAACAGAAAGGGTCCCTCGAGGACGTATTCGAGGCGGATATCGCTCGCCAGCAGCGGAGTCACAACCATCCACGACACATTGTAGAGAAACACCAGCACCAGCAAGCGCCGCGTCAGGAACAACCCCCCGACAACCGTGATCAGTGCCAGATAGTCGTATAGATGCACGGCGGTGGGTTCATTGCGAAAGACCACCAGCGCGAAATTGGCTGGAGCGCCATACAGACACATCAGTGTCAACGGCAGTTGGAGATGCCCCCGGCGCGTCATCCAGGCGGCGCTGAAGAGAAGCAGGCTGCTGACCGAGACCGAGACAGCGTGGAGGTTCACGGTTGGATCGACCAAGCCGCGAACCGCGTATGCAAGTCCGGTCACCGTCGTGAACAACCCTGCGATGAGAAAGATCATCGTGAATGTGCGCAGCCGGTCGCGGCGCGCTTCATCCCGAATCAGGTGACTTGGTTCGATGATCCTGTTCCAAATCAACCGCAGGGCATCGAATATTTGCAGCATGAACTCACCAGACTCTGGTCAATACCCAGCCTTCAGCGTAGCACAATATTCTGCGCATCAGCGTTGACAGTGTGGCGGCGAATCGCGCGACAAGCGGCGCGAGGTTATGTACAATCTGCATCGACATGGTGAAGAAGGTGGTAATCCACAGTGGAAAAAGATCCGAACCTTTTTGTAGAAAACGCGGCAGCAGCGCTGGACGACACCGACCTGCAAACCGCCCTCGACCGCGGCACCTACAACGCCAACAGCCGCCGCGTCGTGGCGATGGGCGAGCTGGAGGACGCAGCAGCGCTGCGCCAGCAGGGACGCGGCGCGAAACTGCGCGCGCTGCATGACCTGCCGGAGATGCTCGAACAGGTCGAGGCGAAGCTGACGAGACGCGGCGCGCGTGTCCTATGGGCGACCGATGCCGAGGAGGCGCGCGCTCATGTGCTGGACATCTGTCGCAAGCACGACGTGAAACGCGCGGTCAAGAGCAAAAGCATGGTGACCGAAGAAATCTATCTGCTGCCCGCGCTTGAACAAGCCGGGATTGAGATGGTCGAAACCGATCTTGGCGAATACATCGTCCAGATCGACCACAGCCACCCCAGCCACATCGTCATGCCGATTATGCACATGACCAAAGAGCGCGTGCGCGGCATCATGATGGACAAGATCGGCATGCCCTACACCGACGATGCGGGCGAGATGACGCTCTACGCGCGCAAGATGCTGCGCGAGAAGTATCTCCAGGCAGACCTGGGGATGAGCGGCGGCAACTTCCTGATCGCCGAGACGGGCACGGTCGTGGTCGTCTGCAACGAGGGCAACGCGCGCCTCTCGACGGGCGTGCCGCCTGTGCATGTGGCGGTCGTCGGCATCGAAAAGGTCGTGCCGACCTGGGAAGACTTCGTCACGCTGGTGCAGCTTCTGCCGCGCAGCGCCACCGGGCAGCGTATGACCGTCTACGTCAACTGCTTCAGCGGTCCCGCGCCTGCGACGGAGGCGGATGGTCCGCAGGACTTCTATGTCATCCTGCTCGACAATGGGCGCAGCAACATCTACGCCAGCGACTATGCCGAAGCGCTGGCGTGTATTCGCTGTGGTGCCTGTCTGAACGCCTGCCCGGTCTACCAGAGCGTCGGGGGGTTGAGCTACGGGTCGGTCTATTCAGGACCCATCGGCGCGATTGTGACCCCGCTGCTGAAAGGCAAGGAGAACGCCTCGGCGCTGCCTTTTGCCAGCAGCCTGTGTGGCGCGTGCAAATCCGCCTGCCCGGTGGACATCAACATCCCGGACATGCTGCTGATGCTCCGGCGCGACCTCCAGCATGTGCAGGAGCCGCAGATTCAGGTGGGGATGAAGGGCTATGGCTTCGCCTTCAGCCATCCGCTGCTCTATCAAACGGGCGGAAGACTGGCGAGCATCGCGGCGCGCGCGGCTGCCAGTATGACGGGCGGCGATCACATTGACCAACTGCCGCCGCCCTTCGACGGCTGGACACAGGAACGCGATTTCCCGCCGTTCGCCGCGCAGTCCTTCCACGACTGGTGGCGCGAGAACCGGGGGAAGTAGCTGTGGTACAATCGCCATGATCGGTAAAGGAGCGTCCCAATCGCAATGGACGACCTGGGAATTGTCATCGTCAACTGGAACACGCGCGATCTGCTGCGCGTTTGTTTGCAGACGGTCTACGCCAGCGCGGGCGACTTTCGCTACCGAGTGGTCGTCGTCGATAACGCATCAAGCGATGGCAGCGCGGCGATGGTGGCGGCGGAGTTCCCCCAGGCGCACCTGATCGCCAGCAGCGAAAATCTCGGCTATCCCAAGGGCAACAACGTCGGACTGCGCGCGCTCGGCTACCATGACGCGCAGGTGGACGACGATGCCCCGCGTTATGCGCTCCTCCTCAATCCGGATACCGAGGTCGAAACGCGAAGCCTGGTCGATATGGTGCGCTTCATGGATGCGCGTCCTGAGGTCGGCGCGGCGGGTCCCAAGCTCGTCCTGCCCGATGGCAGCCTGGACAAGGCATGCCGGCGCGGCTTCCCGACCCCGCGGGTCTCCCTCTATCACTACCTGGGCTTGGCAAAACTGTTCCCCCGCAGTAAGACGTTTGGGCGTTACAATATGACCTTTATCGACGAGGATGTCGAAACGGAAGTCGACTCGGTCGTCGGAGCATACATGCAGGTACGGCGCGAAGCGATCGCACAGGTCGGGCTGCTGGACGAAACTTTTTTCATGTATGGAGAAGACTTAGATTGGGCGTTTCGCATCAAAAGCCGGGGGTGGAAGATCATCTATCATCCGGCAGTGACGGTCAAACACGTCAAGCGAGCGGCGAGCCGGCAGAGCCAGCGAGCACAGATGGAGTTCTGGCGAGCGATGCTGATCTTCTATCGCAAGCATTACCGCTCGACGACACCCTGGTGGCTGCACAGCCTGGTGATGGCGGGATTGCTGATCAAAGGCGGGCGAAGGCTGTGGCAGGAAGTTCGCCAGCCCGCGCTGCCCGGCGTAAGCAGTTAGCCGCCACCCGCGCCACCCACAAACGCGACCGCATTAAGCTGGCGATTGATCTGCTGCGCGTGGTATTCGACGTGGCGATGCTGGCGCTGGCATTTTATGCAGGCTACCTGCTGCGTCCTGTCCTGCTCCTGAGCGGCGTTGCCCCGGTCGATTTTCCGCCCTTCGTCCGCTACGTGCCGACGATGCTGCTGCATATCGCCGTCATCGTCACCGTCTTCTACTTCGCCCGCATGTACCACATGCCGCGCCGCTTCAGCCGCATCGACCAGGCGCGCGCCGTCCTGACGCGCGTGACCATCGGCTCGTTCATCGTCAACGGCATGGCGCAGTTCATCCTCAATCCGTCGTTCTTCGATCCGGTTGATTACCCGCGCACGATGTTCTTTTACGTCTGGTTCCTCAGCATCATCTTCGTCATCATCGGGCGCGAAATCCACCGCATCATCGAGAACACGGCGCGCACACGGGGTGTCGCCAGCGATACGCTGCTAGTCATCGGCGCGGGCAAGATCGTCCAGGACATCATCAACAAAACGCGCAGTCAGCGCGACCTGGGTTACACCATCGCGGGCATCGTCACGGACACGATGCGCCCGCACGAACGCTTCAGCGGCGTGCCTGTGCTGGGCGGCACAGCCGACCTGCCCTATCTGATCGATGCTTACGGTGTCGAGCAGGTCATCATCGCGCAGCCTGACGCCGGTCGTGACGAGATCGTGGAATGGGTGACGCTTTGCCAGCGCGGGCGTGTGGACATCAAGGTCTATCCGGATATGTTCGCGTACATGGCGGGCGACCTGGGTGTGGACGATCTCGACGGGATGCCTCTGATCACCGTGCGCGACATCTCGCTGCGCGGCTGGAAGTTGAGCCTGAAGCGGGGACTGGACATCGTCGGGTCGGTCATGGGGCTGGTCTTCTTCTCGCCCTGGATGCTGCTGACCGCGCTGCTGATCAAGCTGGAATCGCCAGGCGCGGTCTTCTACACGCAGGAACGCATGGGCTTGGATGGCAAGCCCTTCCAGATGATCAAATTCCGCTCGATGCGCCAGGATGCCGAAAAGACCGGCGCGGGCTGGACGACGGCAGGAGACCCGCGCGTGACCAAGATCGGCAAGTTCATGCGCCGTACCAGTTGGGACGAGCTGCCGCAGCTCATCAATGTCCTGGTCGGCGAAATGAGCCTGGTAGGTCCGCGCCCGGAGCGCCCGGTCTACGTACAGCAGTTCCGCGAGCGCATCCCGCGCTACATGGAGCGCCACCGCGAGAAAGCGGGCATGACCGGCTGGGCGCAGATACACGGGATGCGCGGCGATACCAGCATCGCCGAGCGCACGTCCTACGACCTGTACTATGTCGAGAACTGGTCGCTCTGGCTGGACATCCAAATCATCATCCGCACCGTCGTGCAGATCATCCTGCGCAAAGAAGTCAATGCGTATTGAGATCGACGGACTTCTTTGATCACAACCGTGTATGAAAGCGCAGCTTCGGACGACGTAGGCGTTGTGCCTATGCAACAAGTTAAAGACTGCCCACGTGCCTTCCCGCGACGCCTCAGGTTCAAAACCTGAGGCTAATATGGGATTGATAAGCCCGTAAACGGGCTGTGCCAGCTTGCGTCAGCCCGTTTACGGGCTTATACAGAGAGTTCTAGCCCGACGTTTTGAACGTCGGGCGGACGATATGCGATATTCCACCGCTTAACTTGCTGCATATGGGACGAGGCGTCTCACAAGGAGGCTTCGCGCTGCCTCGTCCGCCATTTGACCTTCATAGATCCAAGATGCAAATTGTGTGCTATCCTGATATACATCGAATTCCGATGCATAGGACTGCATCATGAAGTCTTCGCCTTCACCTATTCGTAAAGCACTGAACTTGCTCGCCTTCACCCTTGCCGTGTTTGTCATCGCTTTTGGCGCGTTGGGCGTTTATCTCGCCCGCGCACAGGCGCACGCGCTCGTCAACCCCGCCCGCTCCACCTGGATCACGCCGCCCAGCGCCTACGGGCTGACGAACGTCGAGGAGGTGCGCTTCACGACGGGCGACGCCATCGAGATCGCGGCGTGGTATCTGCGCCCGCGCGAAGACGACGGCGCGGCGATGATCTTCGTGCATGGGATCGGCGGCAATCGCGGCGAGCTGCTCGACGTGGCGGCGCTGCTTTACCAGCAGCTCGGCATCGGCGTGCTCTTGATCGACCTGCGCAATCATGGCGAAAGCGGCGAGGCGATCACGACGCTCGGCTTGAACGAGGTGGCGGATGTGCGCGCGGCGGTCGATTTCCTGCTGACGCGCCCGGAGGTCGATCCGGGGCACATCGGGCTGATGGGCATGTCGATGGGCGGCGGCACGGTCATCCGCGCGGCGGCGCGCATCCCGGAGGTCAGTTGGGTGATCGCGCAGTCGGCGTATACCAGCCTGACGGACAACATCGAGGAGGGCGTGCGCGGGCTGACCGGGCTGCCGCCGTTCCCGTTTGCGCCGCTGGTGATCGCCTTTGGCGAGGCAGAGGCAGGGCTGGACATCACGCAGGTGCGCCCGATTGACGACGTGGCGAGCATCGCGCCGCGCCCGATACTGTTCATTCATGGCGAGGCGGATGGGCTGGTGCCGCCGCGCAACAGCCGTGCGCTTTACGATGCAGCGAGCGAGCCGAAACAGCTTTACCTCGCGCCTGGCGTCGGTCACGGCGGCTTCATGCAGGTCGTAGGAGATGCGTATCGCGCGCGGGTAGTGGAATTTGTGCGAGAGACGATGATGGGATCAAACCGTGTGGGCGGCTGAAAATAGGTTATCTCTTACCCACGCTGCCCCAGCCATCCGCCAACAAGCTGCAGCTTGTAGATTGGCTCGATCTTCACAAAGCCAACTTCCGTCAGTAAGTCGCGGATGCGTGCTTCGGGCACCAGCGAGTCTTCGACGGTCGCGCGCCGCCTGAACATTTCGCGCGTCTCATCTGGAAAGCCCTGCAAGCTTAGGAAAGTTTGCCATGCGTCCAGGGCGGACTGCGTTTCGAGCGTCGAGAAATCCCCATGCAGCCCCATCAGCACCAGCCATCCACCGGGCTTGAGCCGACGAACGATTTCCTGCAACAGCCTCAGCTTCCCGCCATCATCCGGTAGAAGATGCTCGACCAGCAGTAGAGCCGCTCCATCAAACAGCTCGGCTGCGGGCACGGCATCAATTGTGCCTGCGTGTACCTGGATGCGACCACTCAAGCCCCTTTCCTCTAGCTTCGCGCGTGCCAGATTGATCATCGCCTCAGCGGGGTCAACCCCTGTCAGCGTCCAGCCGGGCATCAGCGAGGCATAGGTGAGCAGAGAGGTTCCAGTACCGCAGCCCACGTCGAGGACATGGGCGTCCATCGGCAGTCGGTTGCCCAGATACGAGAGGATAACGAGTGGAAACGTATCATAACCGCAGAATGTTTTGCTCATTCTTGCGTCATACTGCACTGCCGCCTTAAAACGTTCTTCAATTTCATTGTTCATGGCTTCCCCTCCCACCCTCGCAGCGCCGCCTGCAAGCGCTGCTGCTGAATCGTCGTCGTCAGGTCGCCGCGCGTGCGCTCCAGCACCCCGCGCACCACGTCCGTTCGCCGCCGCAGATCGCCCGTGATGGCGTCGGGAAAATCGAACGTCACCAGCTTGTCGTAAATCGCATCCATCCAACCGAGCAACCGCTCCGCCTCCGCCGCATCGCCATCTTCGCGGCGCAGGATGTCGAGGATGAAGCGGCGCAGCTCGGTCGCCGCCTCCGCCAGCCCGTTGACGTATGCCGCGTCGTCCACGCGCAGCGCATGAGGCGTCGGCAGCGGCTGGTCACGGATGATGGCATAGGTGGTATATGCCTCGACCAGCTCTTTAAGCGCGTCCTGCGTGTAGCCGCTCATCAACAGGTCGCCGTAGCCCGCGCACACGCCGCGCAGCTCGTCGGCGGCGGCGCTGGCGCTCGCCATCTTCGCTTCGGCGGCTTCCCACTCCCGGCGGTGGATGGCGCGGATGCCTTCCGAACACAGGCGGATCAACTCCCGCGACAGGCGGATGGCGCTGTCACGCGCGGCATTCTTTTCGGCAAAACGCGCGCGGATGGCATCGCTGAGGGAATCAAGTTCCAGTTCCGGCATCGTCGATCCCTTCGTCTTCGGGCGAGCGCGTCACGCTGAACAACTGCTCCGCCAGGGAGGGCGGTGTCGGCGGAACTTTGATCTCGCCGTTGCGTTCTTCGTAGCGTTGGAGGTTTTCTTGCAGCGCGCGCAGGAACAGCTTGGCGTTCGACGGTGCCATGATGACGCGCGATTGGATGCGCGCGCGGGGGTCGTTGGGCATGACCTGGATGAAGTCGAAGATCACCTCGCTCTGCGTGTGGCTGATGATGACGGTGTTGGAATAGGTCGCATTCAGATTTGCAGGGATGTCCAGGCGTATCTGGCGCTGCTGCGGAGGCTGGGGATTCATGGTTGTCCTCGTGAGTCGTGCAATCGAAGCGATTGTAGCGCAAACCCTGTGCCTGTGTGGCGTTCAGGGGCGGCAGTCAGCATTTTGGCGTATACTCTAGGCTGTGTGTCTTCATGGAGTCTTGAGGGAAGCGCTATGCCTAAACGCATCTTCATCCCCGCGCTCGTCGTTTTCGGGTTGGTCGCGCTGGTTCTGCCGCTGGCGACCGTCTTCGCGGAGTTCGGCACCAACTGGACGGCGACTTATTTCAACTGTTACGACCTCTCCTGCGCCCAGGTTGGCGCGCCTCAAGCCGGCATCAACGGCATCAACTTCAACTATGGTACCGGTGCCCCCGCGAGCGGGGTGAACGCCGACAACTTCAGCATACGCTTCGAGTCCGTTCAGCAGTTTCAGGCGGGGACGTATGAGTTCATCGCCACCTTCGACGATGGCGTGCGCATCTTCATCGACGGATCGCAGGTACTCGACCGCTTCGCACCCGCAGGGCTGCGTACCGAGCGCTTCCAGCAGACGCTGACGGCGGGCGCACACACGCTGCGGATCGAGTTTGCCGACCTTGCTCAGGAAGCGCAGATTCAGTTCCAGTACTTCCTGATCACAAGCGGCGGTGCATTCCCGACCGCGACCTCGGCAGTCCCGCTTGGACCCACCGCCATCCCCACGCGCATCCCGCCGACACCGCTGCCCGCCATCCCGCCCGGTGCACTCACGGCGACCGTGATCGACGCGGCAGTGCTGAACGTCCGTGCCGCACCCTTCCTGGGGGCAGGGCGCGTCGGGCGCATCCTGCGTGGGCAGACCTATGCCATTGTCGGGCGTGACGAGGATGCCGAATGGTTCCTGCTGCAACTCAGCGGTCAGCAGGCATGGGCGTGGGGTTTCTATCTGTTCGTCAATGGCAACTCATTCACAGCACCCGTGGTCGGCAGCTTTACGACTCAGGGGCAGCCCGCCGCGAGTTCCGGCATGACAATCCAGACTGAGGCAGGCATGAAACTGCGCGCCGCGCCGACCATCACTGCCGTGCAGACCGGGCGCATCCCCTGGGGCGAAATCATGCCCGTCATCGGGCGCACTGCGGGCGGCGATTGGTATCAGGTGATCTTCCGAGGAACAGTCGGTTGGGTGGCATCCGGTTTTGTGCGCCAGCTTGAAGGCGACATCAACAGCGTGCCCGTAACGGGTTAGAGACAAGGTAGGGGCGCAATAGTTTGCGCCCCTACCTCGCCGATTACACCATCTCGTCGTTCTTGGTCTTCTCGTAGCTGCCGTTCTCGTTCCGGTACCCCACCGAACCATCACTCTTCGGCATGACCATCCACAGCACAATGTAGATCAGCAGTCCGGGACCACCCATCACCGTCGCCACCACGAACAGCAGACGGACGATGGTTGGATCAATGTTGAAGTACTCCGCCAGACCGCCGCACACACCCGCCACATGGCTGTCCGTCGCAGAGCGCATCAGTTTCTTCTGCATGAGGTTATTCCCCTTTTGTTCCATCAATCTGTAGGGTTATACGCACATGCGCGAGAAAAGGTTGCATCAGAAACGGTTTCAATACAAAACCGCGAAGACGCGGAGAACGCGAAGATCAAAACAACTGATCTTCGCGTCCTTCGCGCCTTCGCGGTTCAAATAGTCTTATCGTTTACGCGCCGTCGGTCTTCTCCGGCACGTCAGGCGTGCGCCCGCGCAGGCGACGCGATACCACGATCACGCCGACCAAGCCGACGACTGCCAGCGCCAGGATGCCCATGCCGTCGCGCCCACCGCCTGCAATATCGTCGAACAGACCCGTATCCGGCAGCGCCGTCGGGCGGATGGGACCAAAGCCGCCTTCCTGCGTGGGACCTTCAACCGGACCTGCCGCCTGGGCGGTCGCCGTCAGGAAGCCCCCCGCGATGGCGGTCGCCGTCTGCTGGAAGCTGCCCAAGCCTGCGGGTTCCGTCGGCACCAGTACCACGACAGCCGCGGCTGTCTGTGTCGCGGCGGCGTCGATCGCAGCCTGGGTCTGCTGCGCTTCAAGCGCCACGCGCGTCTGCTCGGCACTGCGCGTCAGCTCCGGCTGGAGCGCGATGGCGGTCGCGGTCAGCGCCGCGCCGGTCGCCTGGGCGTTCACCGCATCCTGCGTCTGGATCGCAAAGGCGGTCGCTGCCAGGAATGTCGCATCCAGCGTCGGCGTCGCGGTCGGCTCCGGCGGCGTGGTGGGCGACGGAGAAGGCGTCGGTGTATTGGTGATCGCCTCGCGCGTCTGGGTTGCGAACAGGAACTGCTGGTTCGCCGTCGCCGTCAGGTTGCCCAGCGCAATCGTCGTCGCATTCTGGTCGGCGATGGCGGTCGAGGTCAGTTCAAACGGCGTCGGCTCTGTCGGGCGCAGGATCAGGAATAACACCAACCCCAAGCCGCACAGGAACAACAAGATCATCAATGCGGCAAGGATGACAAAGGTGCGGTTACCACCGCGCGCTTGTGCATCATTGCCCTCGATGACGGGCATGTCGTCGTCTAAGTCTTCCCCAAAACCAGAGGGTAAATCATCCCCTGGCATGGCGTCGTCTTTGTCGTCATTGAAAAAGTCGTCATCGAAATCGAACTCGTTGTTGCGGTTGCGGTCGCTCATGCTGCCCTCCCCTGTACGGCGGTGCGGCGATGATTATAGCCAATAAGATAGCTTAACCGAAGACTTCCAGGTTTTCCAACGGCACCGCGACCGTTTCTCCGGTGATTAAGTTCACCCTCGCACAGTATACACTCAGTCCATTGTCGAGCAAAACCGGAGTCTCCGGCAGTTCCACAATGGTTCCGACGCTGCCCGCGAAGTCGCCCCGCGTCAGCCGCACCTGCGTCTGCACCTGGACGGTCTGCTCGGTGCGCGGTTGAGACGGACGCTCACCAGGAGTGGTCGGCACGGTGATGACCGCTTCCGGTCGGCGCGCCTCCAGAACCCCTGGCAGTGCCGCATCGAGTGTTGCCTGCCGTCCCTGCAAGTTTACCAGGAATGATGATAATGCGCCGCCCATGCGCATATTGCCGAAGCCTTCGGTCAGCAGCACCGCGCGCGGACATTCCAGCGCCGCAGGCAGCACGTCGGGTTCCATACTCGGCGCAATTACGCCAGCGATATCCTGATCGACCAGGACTTGCAGACTTGCCGCGCGCAGCGGGCGACGCGCGATGATAATCGTACCGCGAAACGGCGAACTCAGCGCCTCGCCGTAGATATTCTCCAACCCCTCGTCCGGCTCCAGGCGCAGCGTGCCGATGGCGCGGCGGTCATTGCCCCATACGCCCTGTACCACCGCGCCAATGCCTTCGATGACCGCGCCGCGCCCCTTGCGTACTTCGACCACCTGCCCGGTCAAGCCCGCTTCTACCGTGATGCTTTCCTCAATCTCCTGGAGGATGATGCGCCCTTCGCCGATGTAGGCGACGCTGCCGGTAAGCGGTGAGCGAACGCCGCGTTTGCGCCGCCCTTCTTTGCCAGCCAGGAGCTGTCCGGTCGAAACCGGATCGCCCTCTGAGACGTGCAGCAGGTCATTCAACGCCTCAGGTTTACGCAGGCGCAGCGCGCGGGCGGCATCGATCACCAGATAGGCGCTCGGAAGCGTCCCGCGCGCCACCACATGATGCAGATCGACGCGGTCGCCTTTGGTGACCTCGACCGTGCCGCCCGCGTCGAGCGGGAGCAGGCGGTCACGGCGAAAGGTCGTCAGACCAATCAGATGGCGCTGCTCAGGAAAGTAGGTTTCGTAGTTCATCCACGTCTTCTTTGGTCTCTGCTTTGGCGGAAGCGGGTTTCGCGTCCTCACCCTTGAAGCTTTGCCGCAGCCGTCGGGCAGAACGATCTTTATCCGGTGCGGGCGCGGCGCGCTTCCCGCGCGGTTCTTCGCGCAGCGATTCACGCAGGTCCACCGTTTCGCGCTCACGGGGCACGCTGACCAGCCATTCCGGTTTGATCGGGCGCACGTCATCGCCCGTCGCCTGGGCGTACCAGGCGGGGAGCTGCACCGCGCGCGCTTCCGGCGTCATCGCCAGCGGCAGCGGTCTGCCGCGCGCATCGAAGATGATGCCCGCCGTGCCGCCCGTCACTTCCATGCGGATGGTGCGCTTGCCGCCGATGCTCGCGCCGCCAACCGCTCGGACATCGATCATCGCCTTGACGCCCAACGGCAGCGGATAGACCCACAGCGCGCCGCCGGGCACTTCCTGCCGCACGACGGTGCGATTGGGCAGCGTGATGCGCACGCGGAGCGCCGTCCGCCCGGCGCGCGGCGACCCGCTGACGCTGATGCATGTCCCCAGGCTCATGATGCCGCCCTCGTCCAGCAGTTGGACGAACGCTTCCTGCTGCACACGCGCCAGCGCGCCGAGCGCCGGGATGAGCGCGTTGTTATCCAGCAAAAGGTCGCTCACGCCGGTCGGCTGGAGTGAGTCGAGCAGCAGCATGGCGGAAAGCCCCGGTCGCCCGGTATTGGCGAACGCAGCGCCCGCCGCGATGATCGTCCTGAAGGGAGGCAGCGCCGCGTCAGGATTGGGACGGACGTCGTCCGTCCACAGCGGGCGCGCCGTGCCGACGAGCGCTCGCCCGCCCGCGCGCAGGAGGGCGTGTTCAACATAGAGTTCGCGCTCATTCTCCGGCATAGTGCCGGGGCGCAGCGTCTTGTTCAGCGCATAAGCCTGGATCTCGTCATCCGCCATCACCAGCGGCAGCCAGCGGCGCACCGCTTCGATGCCCGTCCCTTCGACCAGTGTCGCGGCGCTGTGCCCCAAGCCGATGTCGCTGCGGATCGTCGTCGTGCTGCGCGACCCGATTGCCGCCGCCAGCGTACTCACGCCGCTGCCCATATCCAGCGCCAGCGCACTGCCGCTGATGCGCCCCAGGTAGCGCACGACCATGCTGTAGCTTTGCGCCGTCGCCAGCACGCCCAGCGCGCTGCCCTGCGCGGTCTTCTCGAAGCCCGCGCCGCGTTCCTCAGCGATTCGGTCATAGGCGAGCGCCAGGTGCGCGGATGCCGGGATCGTCTCTTCGACCAGCGTGCTGGGGCGAACATTCTGCGCCAGCATCACCTGCGCGCGATCCTTGAAGAGCGCCTGGATGTCCGAGACCAGCGCGCTGTTGCCCGCATACAGGACGATCCGCCGGCGGTTATCGTGCATCAGCATGAGTGCCAGTGCAGCGCGCCGCGCCAGCATCATCACCGTCGCTCGCGCGCCGCCTTCCGTGCCGCCCGCGATGAAGATCAGGTCCGGGCGACTGAGCACGATGGCGTTGAGATGCTCGTTTTCGTTACGCCCATCTTCCAGCGTCAGCGTCTCGACCACCTGGACATACGTCCCCGCCACCGCGCGCAGGGCGCTGGCGACGCTCATCTCGTCGGTCAATCCCATGACGACGGTGCGCAGCGGTCGCCCGATGCTGGTGGTGACGAGATAGGTATCGACGCCGGAAAGATCGGCGCTCTGCGGGGTGATGATCGTCCCGTCTTCGCGCAGGAAATGGCGTCCGGTCGCCCGCGTGATCTGCTTGAGCGCGCGCGCCAGCCCGACGCTGACATCGCCATGCGGAAAACCGCCGGTCGTCCGCACCTCGCCAAACGCGATGGGCTTATAGACGCCTTCTACCAGGTCGATCACGACGGCGCGCGTATGCACGTTTCCGAAATCGACTGCCAGAATCGAGCCGTTGGGATTATCCATCCCCGTTTACCCTCCGCTCAAACGCGCGATGATGAAGGCGATGCGTTCACTGAAAATCGTCAATCCCGTCAGGATCGCCCCGCCATAGAGCGCGCCAAGCGTCGCGACGATGAATCCCTTGCCGATCATGCTGACCGCCCCCACGAACGGACCCCGCCGACCTGTTGGGGAAACTTGCCCCGGCACACGCCGCGCGACATAGGTGAAATAAACGAGCGTCGAAACGACGCCGAGCAGGACGATAACGCCGTTGGCGACATCGCTCACGATCAGCGTTGTCGAAGCGTTCGTCAGCGGCAGGAGCGTACCGCTGACCGCCCCGACGACCGCGACCGCCGTGCCAATGCCGACGATGAACGCCAGCGCCAGATTGCCCAGCCGCCCGAAACGCGGTGAGGTCTTGATCAGCAGCAGCAGCGCCAGGACGATGGGCACCAAGCCGACGATGCGCACCAGGAGGTCAGCATCCGGTGCCAGTATGGTGCTGTTGAGCCAGGGCAGAATTGCGCTCTGGATCGTGATGATGGTCACGAACCCCGCCGCTAACCCGACAAATACATAAAGCGCCAGCCGATAGAGAAAATTATCACCCAGCACATAACTGAAGATCATCAGGGTGGCGGCGAAGCCAACCCAGACCGCGATCTGTTCGGGACTCAAGAGCGCGCCTTTCTGCGGAAGAGATTGCGGACGATCCCGAAGATACCGCCCAACGTGATGATCACAACCACCAGGATAATCCCCGCGTTCATGGCATACCAGCGCAGGGCAGCAGGCGTCTCGGCGTCGAGCGGCGCGATGTCCGTCGTCTGGCGCAGGAGCGCGGGCGCGTTCATGCCCGACGACGCGGCGGGTGTCGCGGTCGGCGCGGCGTCTTCAGCCTCGTTGATGACGACCAAGCCGGACGACACCCAGCCTTCCGTCCCATCGTCCAGGCGCACATTCACCCAATCGCCGTCTTCGCTTAAGCCCAGGACGATCAGCGTTGAATTGCGTGCTGCTCCCGCGACGCGCGCGAAATCGGTGCCGGGACCGGTGCGCACATTCGCGCCATCGGCGGAGACTACGGTCGCCGTCAGTCCGGTCGCGGCGGGCGGCGCGGTGGGTTCAAGCGTGCTGTCCGGCGTCGCCTCGGCGGTCGCGTCTGGCGCGGCGGTCGCATCCGGGGCAGGCGTCGTTTCAGCGGGACTGGTCGTCGCGGCGGGCGCATCCGGCGTCGTGATGATCTCCTGGATCGGCAGCGGGCGTTCGCCCCGCTCGACCGATTCGACACCCGCCAGCATGTTCTCGTAGGTCAGCGCATCGCCATAACCGATGAGCAGCCCATCGACGACAGCGCCGTCGGCATAGGGTTCGACCAGCGGGGCGCTGGCGTAGTTGACCGCCGCGACGAAGGGGCGATTGGTCAGCGGCACAATCTGTTCGGCATAGGCGCGCACATCGTCAGCGCGGTCGCTGATCAGGACGATCAGCGACAGATTGCGCAGCGACTCGATGTTCAGCCCGCTCGTCTGACCGTTGATGTCGGTCGTCAGCAGCCCGCCGATGTTCTCGCCAAAGGCGCGCAGCCCAACCGTGCTGCCTGGCAGGAAGCGCGCGATATAGTAATCGCTGTTCGGGCGCAGCGGGTCGTCCGTTTCGATCCCGATCCGCTCCAGGAATTCCTCGTCGGCATTCAGCGCGTTGAGCTGGGATCGCGTACGCAGCAGCGCGAAGGGGTTGCTGCTGACGAAGATCGGTCGCGCGCCCCGCAGCAGGATATGGCGCGTGAGCGCCGTCGCCATCGTGTCGAGTTCCGCCGCCGCGCCTGGGCTGTAATCGAGACCGACCAGCACAAGGTCGAAACGATCCAGGCGCTCGATCTGCGCGAATGCCTCGCGCCCCGCACCGTCGGCGGCAAACGCCGGAGGCGGAAGATCGCCAATCCTGAGCGCCGGAATGAAGAATGGCAGTGCGACCCCGGCAGCCAGCAGGAGGCTGATGATGAGGCGGTCGATGCGATACAGGCGGCGAGGACGATAGCTGCTTTTGGGGATGATGATGTCCGGCTCCAGCCGCGCACCCGCCGCGGCATCGTTGGGCACCACGTCGTCATCATCCTCGCCCAGGCGAGGCGGTTCATAGGTCTGCTCGATTGCCGATGCTTTGCGCGCGCGGCTGCTGGGGGCTTCCGCTGGCAGCCCGACAAGCTCACGCAGCAGCGCGGCGTGCTGCTGCTGCACGCTCGTGAGGACAAGCCCCTCGCTCAGGTTTTGCGGTTCAACGACGAATGGCGCAGGGGCAATGACATTCGAGACGCCGGGCAGCACGGACGCCATGTCCTCGTGCCCACCAGTGTCTTCGATGGCAGCGAACTCATCGGTCGTGCGCTGGCGGAGCTTCTGAAGGCGTTCGGAAAGCTCGCTTTCCGGGCGGTCGCTCATCTGACGGGCGATTGCCCCCGCCGAGACCATGCCAACCGCCGCGCCCAGGTCGCCGAGCAGGTCAGAAGGCGTCAACGCCTCATCGCTTTCGACCGGAGCCTCCTCGTGATCGACGAAGGCAGGTATCTCGTCCGTGAAGAGTTTGTCGTAGTCGAGTTCGGCAGTGCTTGCCAGCGGTTCCGCGAGCGGCGTGGATTGCGGCATCAGCGGTGCGGGCATATCCAGGTCTGCCAGATAGCTTTCCAGGTCGGCGGGCGGTACATGGATCGTCGCGCCGGGCGGCACCGGGAGTGTGTCCTCCGCGCTGTCGATCTCAGACAGCCAATCCGGCACCTTGCCGCTGGCTGATTCGATGGGCGGCGGAGGGGGTGGCTGCGGCGCGTCCCAATCCGATGCAAAGGGGTTGACCGCGGCTTCGTCCGTCATCTCCCAATCGGCAAGCGAGGGCGACGATGGATCGATGGATTCATCCTGTTGTAAGGCATCAAAATCGAATGCTGGCACTTTTGGCAGATCATCTGCGACGAAGTCTTCGTTCTCATCCTCCCACAGTGAGGTGATGTCTTCGCCGGAAATGTCTGTGGTGTTACTCATTTCCGGCGGTGAAAAACCCTCGCTGCCCCTCTTATCGGGCTTCCCTGGGTCTGGCGGGGGTTCGTCGAACAGGTCGTCAAACCCCAGCGAGTCCAGGAAATCTCCGCCACCTTCCCCATCGGTGTTACGCTGCTCATCTTCATAGGCGGCAAACAGGGCATCCAGATCAGCATCGCTGGGGGCGAGGGTGTCGTCACTGGGCGCGGAGTCGCCGCCGGAGAGCATCCCGCTTGACGGCAGCGATTCTGACCCCTGACGCGATGGTGGAAGATCATCCATGTCGTCGAAGAGTGAGTCGAAATCGTCTTTCGGCGGCATAAATGTCTCCTCCGCTTGTTGCAGCGGTTTTCGCATCCGAGAAAGCAGCCCGGTCACACCCGACTTAAAATCGTCCATAGGCGGGTGCGCAGGGTTGGAAGGCGGTGTTTCTGGTTCGTCGCCCGTCCACTGGGAAGATAAAGTGTCATCACCGGCGTCATCGCTCTCGAAGTTGTCGAACAAAGCGCTCAGTTCGCCCGTGTTGGCGGCGAATGCTGGCGGCAGTTCCGCGTCCAGCGCATTCGCCTGCCCCAGGGCGGCAAGATCGTCGAACATCGTGTTGAGCGCGCCGTCATCGGTCACGTCCGTCGGCACAGGCTGCCCGCCGCTCACGTCACCCGCCTGACCCATCACCTCGTCATCGACAATCGCAAAGCCCGGCAGCGTGTCATCCAGATACGAATCGTCTTCGTCAATGGGCGCATCGAACAGCGCGCTGAGTTCGCCTGTATTGGCGGTAAAGGACGATGGCAGTTCCGCCTCTGTTTCGCTCGGCGCGCCCAGTGCGGCAAGGTCGGCGAGCAGTGCGCCGTAATCGCCAGCGCTGGTATCCAGCGGTGCATCGAGAGAGAGATCCAGATCGTCGAAAGCGGCGGACGGATCGAAGTGGGTATCTCCGCTCGAATCGGTGACCATTTCGTCGGGTTCATCAAAGCTGCCGGTATGCAAGCCGTCAAAGAACGCCGCAAACGTATCATCTCCCTGTGTCTCGAACGGCTCATCCGTCTCCGAGAAACCGGTCGCCTGCTCCATCGAGCCGTACAGATCGCGGTCGGCGCTGGGTTCGACCCAGGATGTATATTCTCTGGGCTGCGAAACGACAGCCGGCGCGCTGTAGTCTGGCTCTTCCGTCACCAGCCCGCCCGTCAAACCGCCGAATAAGGCGGCAAGCGCGGCGTCGGCATCCAGCTCCTCGTCGCCAAAATCACCCGCAGCCGCGTTGACCGCGTTACTAACGCTGCCCCACGTTTCTTGCTGCGACGACACTGCGTCGTAGTGGGCAGGCAAATCTGCGTCGTAGGTGAAAACCTCTGGCGTTTCCTCGTGAGCCTGCAATGCAGAGAACAGATCCGTCATTTCGCGGGTTTCGTCCGGCAAAGGTTCATAGACGGCGGTGGTCTCGACGACATCGCTCGTCTGCGATGGCGGTGCCTGGGGTTCTTCGTCAAACAGCACCGATTGCAGCCAGCCCATGTCCTCATCCTGTGCCGGAACCTGAGGCGCTGCCTTGGCGGGGGTCAGTTTCGGGGGTGCGTGGGGAACCGGGGTGTCAAATGGGATGAGTGTGCTGGTCTGAATCGTCGGATCAGTCGCCAGCGGAATCAAGTCCGCGACTGACGGGTTATCCGGCGGAGGGATGACGATCCCCACGAAGGCGCTGCTGCGCTGTTCCTGGGCAACGGGTGGAATAGCGATCTCGCCGCTTGGGACGGCATCCGGTGTGCGCGGCGCGGGGGGCGACGGCTTCTCTACGCGCGGCGCGGAAGGCGTGGGGACTTCTTTGCGGGCGGGCGTCCCCTGCCCACGCGGTGCCTCAGGCTGGGTTTCGCGGGCGGACGGTGCAGGCGGCGGAGGGAGCGGCGCGGTCGCATAATCATCCAGGACAATCGTCTGCCCACCGCTCGGAGGCGGCGAGGGTGAATCGTCGTCAAGGATGACTGTGCTGTACACAGTGCGGCGCGATTCCGGATCGGTGGGTCTGGGTTTCTTACTCCCGCCGAGATCATCGAACAGTCCCGCGTAGGGGTCATCAACGGACTCGGCAGTGTTCCCGCGTGCCTCTGTGCCCCCAAAGCTGAAATCCATGCTGCTGAAATCGAACAGCGGCTTCGCCGGAATTTCTGAAGGCGGCAGCGACCCGGTCGTCGGCGGTGCAACCCCTTCAAGATCGGTGAGCCAATCGGGGTCATCTTCCGTCAGCGGTGCGGTGTTAGGCTTTGGAGCGACCTCTGGTTCCAGCTTGCGTGTCTCCGTGCGCGGAGGCACGCCCGCCCTGGACTCTTCATCCCGCTGGCTTTGCACCGCTGAGCCGACAATCGCACTGATCTCATTGAGCCAGCTCATGTCATCGCCGGAGGATACTTCCGGTTCAGGATCGGCAGAGGGCGGCGGCATCTGCTCCGCCGCGCGCTGGGTCAGCTTCGACAGCAGGCTGCGGCTCGGAATCGTGGCTTCCGCAGGCTGCGGCGCTTGCTCCGATGCGGTCTCAAAGTCCTCAAAACTGTACTCTATCGCCTCTGGCAGTTGGACGGGTTTGCCGCGCGTGGTCTTGTACCCCACCTGCCGAGACTCCACCTCATCGACTTCCTGCGCATCTGCCGATGGCACGGTTGGGAGCGCGGAATGACTGTCGGTGAAGCTCTCAAATGCGGCGTTTAATTCGGCGGTATCCAGGCGGGGATAATCTTCAAAGCCGCTGCCAGGCGACGCCACGTCTCCACCTGGGAAATCGACCGTGTCAGGCATCGCCTGATCGTACTCGAACGCCTGTCCGGTCTGCGGCACGGGGCTGTCCCACGCCAGGCTCGATGGATCGGGTTCATACGACTGGCTGTCATTCAGATCGGGTTCCATGAGCGCGGACAACGCATCCGTCGAGATGCGCGGGGTGGTGACCGCGCGCTGCGTCGCCAGGCTGTCGAAGAAGTCATCCAACAGCGCGTCACTCGGCGGTTCTGCAGGTGATTCCGGCGCGGGCGGCGGGGGAGGTGTTTGCGGGGCTGCGGGTGCAGGCTTGTCCACAAACCAGTCCGGTGCCTCTTCTTCGTCAAGCTCTTCTAAGCCCAGGAACCAATCCGGGAGTTCACCGGTATTGGGGAGCGGCGCTGTCCCCCCGCGTGTGGGTTCGGGGTCAGGCACGTCCATGAGCAGATCAGGGACTTCTTCGTCCAGGCTGCGCTCGCGCGTCTTTTCGTATTGAATGCGCTGCCACTGGTCATAGGTGACGCTGGCGGGCAGGGAATCCGGCAGTTCATCCGCCGCTGCCAGGAAGTCCTCGCTCAACTCGCCCGTCTCTTTGACGAACTCACGCTGACGTCCGACATCCATCGCCATCCAGGGAGGCAGCACAACCTCGCCGTCATCGTCCGAAACGGGTTCAGGAGGAGATGGGGGAGGTGGGCTGCTTTTCTTCGGCTCTTCGTCGTCCGCGCCGCGCAGCCAGGGTGGCAGAAAATCGCTGCTCATGGCGGCTACTCGCGGTACGATCGTTCTTGACCGAGAAGGATGCGCATCCCGGTGACGACGGTCGCCAGCGCAATGCCGAGCAGCAGTCCGCGCGCCCCAGCGCTCACGGGCACACTCAGGAACCAATCGCGGAGCGGCGCTAAAACACTGACCTCTCCCAGGGGCAGCGCGCCAAGCAGAACGATGACCAACGACACGATGAAGAGTGCGCCCCACCAGGTCGGGCGGCGATGCAGCAGGCGATACGCGCCATAGACCAGCGCAAACAGCGTCAACGCTGCCAGCGAAGACTCGACGGCGACCTGGACATTGTCGAGCAGGAATTGATTGGCATCTTCGCGCCCCAGCAGCCAGAACGCAATGACGCTGCCAGCGCTCAGAAGCAGAACCAGGCTGTAGACCCATCCTCGTTCGAGGCGGCGAATACGCCCGCCATGCGCGATGACGAGGTTAAACAAGCCCGCCGAGATCATCAGCGCCAGCGTCATCAGCGCAAGCCGCAGGAAGGTCGCAGCGATCAAGCCGGATGTGAGTGTCGGCACGGCAAGCGACAGGACACCCGTCAAATCCAGGACCATCACCAACCCAACACCGATGGTGATGACGGTCGCGAGAAGCCCGAATAAGCGCCGCATCAGCGCGCGCCTTCCAGCAGCGCATTGAGGCTGCCGCTGGTGAACAACTGGTAGAGTGTGAGCGCGCCGAGCACCAGGATCAGACTGATGCGCAGGATATCGAGCGCGACAACGCTGCCGACCTGCGAAGCGCCGCCGCCGAGATAGGCGGGACCGGCGAACATCTCTTCGCCGATCAGCGGCGCGTCGGACATGCCGAAGGCGACCGCCTGTCCTTCAAGCTGGTCGCTCGCAGCGATGGTCTTCTGCCCGCGCCGCGCTGCCGCGTCGAGTATGAGCGCGACTTCGCTGCCATAGCTGCCCAGCAGCAGGTGTGAGCTGACGCGGCGGTCGGCGGCGATCCCGGTCAGCGCGGCGGCGAATGCCAGCGAACGCGCGCCATCCGGATACCACTGAACAGCACCCAACTGGAACTCATCGACGCGCCCGCGCCTGCGGTAAGCACGGCGCAGCACATCATAGCCCAGCGGCAGCGTGGCGCTGTCGCTCATGGTCATGAGCGGTGTCTGAATGCCATAGGTGGCGCGGTCAGCAAGGAGGGTGAATGTTTCGGCATTGGCAAGCGTAAGCGGTGTGGTTGCGCCCAGACTCGCGCCGCCGAACGAGAAGTGCATCGGGCGATCTGCTTCGAGCGCTTCGCTCGTCCATTGGGACAGGCTGCCATAGGCGGGATGCTGGCGCAGGATGATGGGGAGACGGCGCGCACGGACAGCGACTGTCGAAAGCACGCTGACGACAAATGCCAGGAGAAGTATGACGATGGTGACGATTCCCGTCGTCGCGTCCAAACCCTGCCTCCGCCTCTGAGGGCGTTTGATCACCCTGCTGTGTCATCATGGGCATCGCCGTGCAGCCACTGCTGCACCGCAGACACCCCATCCGGCGTTTCTAACGCCTGCGCAAGCGCCTGAAGCCGCTCACGCTCGATCATCCAGCTCATCGTCGGCTGAAGAATGTACAAGACCTGCGCGCCCAGGGGGGCAATTGGCTCGAAGAGATCGAGTGCGGTACTCAGCCAATCGCCCTGTGGACGTCCCCGCCACTCACGGAGCCATGACAGGGACATATTCAGATCATGGTCATTCATGTGGAAAGTATAACACGGGTTTAGACTGTAAAGGCTGAATCTAAAGCGTCAAGCGTTAAGACTTTTGGACTAGGGCGACCAACTTGAGGACCGTGTTCCAGTTGCGACCTGTACCCAGTACGCCCAATTTGCGTTCAAGCTGCGGATTGCCGAGCTTCGACTGCCCCATGCCGTCGGGGAAGAAGATATACGCCTCGCGCCCGATGACGTGAATGATTTCGTTCCCCGTATGCGCGTCGTGCAGGTGCTGGAGCGTTGACTCGGTCGGCGCGGACTGCAAGAACATGACCAGCAGCTTGCTGCCCTGCGCGCGCTCTGCCTCCGCGAACGGACATGCCGCGACGACCGCGTGCAGCTCGTCCGGCGTGCGCAGGAAGACAACCGACTGGCAGCCAAATGTCGCGGCAATCCCCTGCTCGATCTCCGTCTTGATGGCATCGGCATCGTCGCGCGGAGTCTCGAAGACGACATTGCCGGTCGCCAGCAGCGTGCGCACGTTGGCGAAGCCGAGCGACTCGTAGAGCGCCTTCAGTTCATTCATCGGGATGATCTTGTTGCCGCCGACGTTGATCCCGCGCAGCAGGGAGATGTGGGTGGGCATGCGGAGTCCTTTGGCTGAGAGGAATACTGCGCTATATGCGGGGTTGTGGCGCGGGTGGGACGTAATGCGGTGTGACATAGTTGCGGACGCCCACCCATTTCATGGGTGGGCGTCCGCATATGCTCAATGTGCTTCTACTTATCCCCCAAAATTCAGCGCATGGATGATCCGCAGTCCGTCCAGCGTCAGCTCCGGCGCGATCAGGTCGATAGCGTCGGTGTTTTCGCGGAAGAGCGGCGCTAACCCGCCCGTGCCGATCACCCTGACCTTCGGGTCGTCCATCTCGCGCTTGATGCGGGCGATCAAGCCCTCGACCATCGCCACATGCCCCATGAAAATGCCCGACTGCATCGCCGCGATGGTGTTCGTGCCGATGATGCAGGCGGGCGGCACGAGGTCGATCTTGTGCAGGCGCGCCGCACGCGCTACCAGCGCGTCATGCGCGATGTTCAGTCCGGGCGCAATCGCACCGCCGCGATACGCCCCATCGCGCGAGACGACGTCGAAGTTGGTCGCCGTACCAAAATCGACCACGACGGCAGCGCCGCCGTAGAGTTTGTAGGCGGCGGCGGCGTTGATGAGGCGATCCGCACCCGCCTGCTCCGGCTGGTCGATCTCGATGCGGATGCCGATCTTCGTCTGATGCGTGACGACGAGCGGTTCGATGCCGAGCGTATCCTGCGCCAGCGCCGCCCAAGTCCCCGTCAGCGCGGGCACGACGCTGCCGATGGCGACCCCGGTAATGTCCCTGGTCTTGAGTTTGGCGCTGGCGAGGAAGGAGCGCAGCAGCACGGCGTACTCATCCGCCATCTTGCCCGCGACGGTGCGCGCGCGCCACGAATAGCGCCAGGCGTCATCGCGCCACAAGCCAATATGAATGTTGGTGTTGCCAATATCCACCGCCAGGATGCCCGGCTGACCATTCTTGTTCATGCTGTGCGCCTGCCTACGTCGTGTCAACGCCCGATGGGGCGAATTGTCCACATAGTAGGCTGCTGGCGCAAAAGTCAAAGAGTAATTTACGACACAGGCACGACTGGCAGCAAAGCACATGCTTCACGCGGCTGCTCGCGCACCTGGTCGTTGCGAACCCAGAATCCTTCAGCAAGACGCCACCAGTGCGCCTCTGGCACGGTGATGTCTCCGAACTGCCCCTCCGCCGCCAGGAGCTGCCCTTCTCCCGCCCGGCTGGCGATTTGCTCGTACTGCGTCCCGGGACCGCTGCGGATGCTAACGTCACGGATCGTACTTAAGGTACACATTACCGGAGCGACGGGTCCATTGGCGCGATACATCACGAGTACAGGTTCCCCAAATGTCGCCTCTGGCATCCAGCCTTCGCGCCCTTCGCTCGTGCGGATCTGCCACCAGAAAAAGCCGGTTGTCGCCCCGCGCTCGTTCGTTTCTGACACCAGTTCAGGTCCCGCGATTACAGTCGCGCGTGCGCTTCTTGGCACGTTGACGATGACTGCGCCGCTTAATGAGGGAGAAGCGCGCAGTGGGAAAGCGGGTTCGAGACTCTGGACTTGCACCTCGGCACCAACACCAACTGTGCCAGGAATTGAGGGACTCGTGAGCGACGAAGCAGCGGTAGCGGTTGGAGGCAATGAAATGACATCGAGCCAAGGCGTATTGCCTGTACCATCTGCTGTCCAACCCGTCCCGCCAGCGTACTCGACCTGCCACCAACGGTAGTTGTTCGCACAGATGGGGCCACCTATCACCGTAAAGCGAACACCCGCGTCCAACTCTCCGACCTGAGGAGATGACAAATCAGGGCTTTGGCGAACACGATTTGACGGACCAGGCATGACGAATCCTATGGCACCCACGACAAATCGAGGTGACGGAGCACCAGGGCAGATGAGTGGCGTGGGTATAGGTGTCGCAGTAGCCAGTGCGACCTGAGTAGGCAACTGTGTTGGCGTCGCAGTCGGGATGAGCGCTGCAATCGCAGAGGGCGAGAAGAAGACGACTTCTCCCTCCACGATCTCCGCCAGCCAGCCATCAATGGCGCTCGGCGACCGCACTTGCCACCAGTTTACATCGCTGATGATTTCAGGTCCGCCGATGATTTGCAGCGAAACACCGCCAGACAATGCCTCGACAACTTGGCTCTCGTCGTCGGGTTCGCTATAAAGCAGCACTAGACCTGTACTGCGGATGATCCCCACTCCACCAACCGCAAGCTCACCATTTGCCGCTGCCGCATTTATCAGTGTTGGCAGTCCATCAACCGTCATCTCCACCCAACCCACAACGCCACTTGGCGACTCGATCTGCACCCATTCAGACTCTGTGTCCGCATCAAGGACACTCAGTTCAATACCACGGCTGACGGCTTCAAGGATGTCCGCTTCCGTGTCAGGGTTGGTATAGATAAGCAAGAGATCGACCGCGACGACTTGTGTCGCGTCCATCGGTATGCTGGCAACCGCTGTTGCGCGTGTTGGTACAGAAGCTGCATTGGGTTGCCCACCACTACCGAGCGGCGCGCCATCTTCTAGAATTAGTGTCGGCAGATCATCCGTCACTTCCGCAACCCAGCCTTCGATCCCGCTTGGCGGCGTGACCTGCCACCAGCGTATCTCTCCGACGACCTCCGCCTCACCTGTCAGCCTCACGATGACGCTGGGGAAAAGCGCCTCATTCACAGGTGAGTCTTCGTCGGGTTCGGCATACACACGCACGAATTGCAGATCGGGATTGACCGAGACTTGGACATCTATCAACGTCGCAGGATCAATTTCCTGTGCACCGACCAGCATAACAAATGCAAGCGTGGTCAAAACGATCAGGATCGCGATTGAAGCATGTTTCATCATGACTTTATGGGTTAAGGCTCGCCGTGAGCTGGAAGGCGGTCGCGCTGGCACCTTCCGGCGCGCTCATGCGGAAGAGACCAACGACATAGCTGCCCGCCTGCGGCATTTCGACCTGGGTCACAAAGTTCGTGCCGCCCACAGGACCCGCGATGAAGACCGGGATGTTGGGTTGGGCGAAGACCACGAAGCCGACGCCGAGGTTGCCCTGCAAGCGCCGCGCATCGATTTGCACTATGTCGCCCTGGTTCGCATCGAACGAGAAACCCGCCACGCCCGCGCCATCGACTGCGACACTGCTGGTGAGCGGGATGTCAAAGATCAGCGGGTTGATGGTCGTCGTCGAGAAGTCGATCGGCGCAACTCCTGGATAGCCGACGCCGGAGAAATCAGAAGTCGTTCCTTCGTCAGAAGTGTCGTCGGGAGTGGAAACGTTTGCAGACATCCCGGGTTCTATGACCGTGCCATCGCGCAGGATGCAACCAAGGTAAATCGTGTACGCCCCAAAGTACTTAAACTCATTGTAACGATCATAACGATTTCCGTAACCGGCCCAATCTCCACCAGTGTTATTAGGGTCAAAACCAATCACTCTCAATACTGGATTTGAAGAGCCAATCAAAAGATCATTCAGTTCTTCTGCCAATCCAGCAGCATTTCGATTGTAGAAGGTAAATTCGCCACCGCCTTGATCATAGAAATACAAAACAAGGTTGAACGTCGTGCCTATGGGTTCCACCCTGCCTGTCAGTGTCGTGCCTGCTGGAGCTTGTATGACGAAATCCTGAGCCTGTTCAAGCGGGCTCGTTTCTGACTCAAGGACTTGTCCACACTGAATTGCAACCCGATCTGGTTGTGCGTTCACAATGCTGGTCGCACTCATTCCAAGCAAGACAAGCAAGAAAGAAGCTGCCGCTAGAACGCCGAACTTAGTCATGAGCCCTCCTGTTAACCTGGACATGCTGACGATAGTGCTAAGTATTGACCAGTCATCCATCCGATGATCCCACCACTTGTATTGCCTATCTGATACCACATCGTGCCCCCACTGTTTTGGTCACGTCGTACCGTAAACACTTGTCCCAAACTAAGCTGCATGGACAGAGGCGTTGAACTCAGTCTTGGCTGCGAGTAGACCTGCCCACCAATGGACGTCGCATCACTTCCACGAATGACCACAGTCGCTTCGCAGGGATAGCCACCCATTACAACTGTCGCCGTCGCAGTCGGCACGCTCGTCGCCTGCGATGCCTGCATCGCAGCCTGCGTCTGCTGCACGGCAAGCATCGCCAGCGTCGCGCTGATGTCGAGCGTCGGCGGGATGGATGTAGGCGTGTGAGTAGGTGTCGCGGTCGGCTCCAACGTCGCGGTTGGGGTATGCGTATGTGTTGGGGTGTTCGTTGGCGTATCGGTGGGCGTGGGAGACGACGTCGCGGTCGGCAGGTCGGTGCTGGTTGGCGTGAGCGTGAAAGTGGGCGTCTCGCTCGGCAAGACACTTGTGACCGTCGCCGTCGGAAGCAGTGCGGCACCCTGCCCGCCGTTCCCAGAAATCACCGCTGCGATAATCGTCGCCGCCGCACCAATCAGTGCCACAAGGACGGTGATCAGAGTGGGCGACAGACCGCGCGGTTTTGCCGAGCTTTGAGGCGCGGCGGGCGGTGGTGCGGCATACGCGCTGCTCTGCGTCGAACTCGCGGCATTGCGGATCATCTGCGCCAGTCGTGCGATTGCCTCGTCCACATACAGGTTCTTCACGTCGAGGATATGCACGCCGTCGTGGCGCAGCAGCGCCGCGACATCCTCGTTCGGCGGCGGGTCGGGCTTGACGAAGCTTTCCTGAAAGACCGGGATCATCGGCTTGCGCAGGTTACGCGCGTGCGCTATCTCCTTCAGCACCCACTCGGAGTCGAGCGTTGTCTTGCCGAGCAGCGGGACGAAAACATCGCAGTTCTCGATTGCTTTATAGAGGCGGTCGGAAAACTCGCCACCCGCATCGCTGGCGCGCGTATCGACATAGGCGTCGATGCCGGCGCTTTGCAGGCTTTTGGCGATAAGCGTTGCCAGCGCCGCGCTTTCTACACGGCGATACGAAACGAATACTTTGGTCATGTTGTATGAACAGAAATGCGAACCCCATACGCACAGTATGACAGGGAGCAGGCTTGCGAGCAACTAAATGCATTGTTAAGAAACGGGATCGCTTTTTTGTACTTCGCGTCCTCCGCGCCTTCGCGGTTCCTTCTCCATTTCCCTCTTTGCGTCCTCCGCGTCTTCGCGGTTCAATATCCCCATCCAACACACGAGGACATCCCCCACAATGCGTGATCGCGGACAGACGCTCGCCAACGCCCCGCTCGAAGACCTGCTCACCATCCTGCTGCGCCAGTTCAAGCGCCCGCTCGCCAGTCACGGCGTGACGATCACCGATGCCGACGCCGCGCAGATCGCCGCCGAAGTCGCCGCGCGCCAGCCCGATACCCCGCAGCGTGCCGCCATTCGCCAGGCGCTCGCCGCCGCCATCGCGGAAAGCGAAGCGGTGCTGGCAGGGCGCGGGCTGACCTTCGAGCGCGCGCTGGCGACGACGATGGACGCCATACCGGGCTGGGAGACGACCGAAGAATTCCTGGAGATCGCCACCGAAAAGGCGAACGCCGAGGTGCGCATCGCGGCGGGCGCGGCGCTGCTGCTGGCGCTGGGCGATGCTCGCCATGCCCACACCGTCATCGCCCAGATCGAGCACGCCCCCGCCGAGACCGAAGCGCACCTCGGGCGGCGCATCCTCTCGTGGGCTTCCGGCATCGAGGGCAAAGGCGAGGACTGGCTGGACAAGGCGAAAGCGTGGGCGGAAACGCGCTAAAGCGCCGCCTCGTGTCTGACCATCCCCTGCATCAGCGCCTGCATCTGCGGATACGTCGCAATGTACTGATCGACATAATAACGGTATGCCTCGTGGCGCGCGGCATCAGGCATGATCGTATGCGTCCTGCGCACCATCGCCGCCGCCGCCGTCTGTGGATCGGCATACACGCCCGCGCCGACGGCTGCCAGCACCGCGCAGCCCAGCAGCGCCGCCGCCTCGCCCGCTTCCGTCAGCGTGATCGGCACATTGCTCACATCGGCATGAAGCTGCATCCAGAAGGCGCTTTTGGTAGGACCGCCCGTTGCGACGATCTCCTGCACCGCATAGCCGTGCTGCCTGAAGGTGCGGAAGATATGCTCAGTGCCGTAGCAGATGCCTTCGAGGATGGCGCGGTAGACATGCGCGGGGGTATGCGCCAGCGTGAAGCCCCACATCATCCCGCGCGCCTCCGGATCGACATGCGGCGTGCGGTTGCCCTGCCAGTAATCGAGCACGATCAGACCGTCCGAGCCAGGGCGCAGCGTCTCGGCATCGCGCGTCAGCAGCGTGTATGCGTCGCTGCCTTCTGCCTGCGCGCGTGCGGTGTAGTGCGTGGCAAAATTGTCGCGGAACCAGCGCACGACCGATCCGGTCGAGATCTGCCCGCCCTCCACCAGCCACAACCCCGGCAGCACGGCATCGGGGTAGGTGCCGAAGACGCCTTTGCCATGAAAGGGCTGTGCCGATTGACCGAGATGCAGATGCGACGATCCGGTGATGAACGCCAGCTTGCCCGGCGCCAGCACATCCAGCCCGACCATCGCGATCATGGCATCTGAACCACCCTGCGCGACCGGGATGCCGGGCGGCAGCCCCAGCTCGGCGGCGATCTCCGGGCGCAGCGCCCCCACCACCGTACCGAGATCGAGGATGCGCTGCGGGAAGCGCGCCAGCGCATCGCCCAAGCCGATGCCGTCATAAAAGTCCGCCGGGAAGCCGCCCGAAGAGCGGTCGTAATACCAGCGGATCGACGTATTCAGAATGCTGCCGACCCACTCACCCGTCAGCTTCTGGACGAACCAGTCGTTGTATTCGCCGACGTAGCGCGCCCGTGCCCACACATCCGGCTGATTCTCTTTGACCCACAGCGCCTTGCAGGGCAGCCATTCCGCCGAGACATTGCCGTAGCCATTGTATTTGAGCGCCGGGTAGCCGCTGGCGGCGATGCGGCGTGCCTGGTCACTGCTGCGTACGTCCATCCAGATGATGGCAGGGCGCACGGGCTGGAAATCGTCGCCGAGGAACACGACTGAGCAGCAGGTGAAATCGCCGCAGATGCCGACGATGCTGTCCCTTGGGAGGCCGGAGATCTCGACGGTAGTGCGGACTGCCTGGGCAATCGCTGCCCACCATTCATCAGGCTGCTGTTCCGCCCAGCCGGGATTGGGATGTCGGAGGGGATAGGGGACGGCGTGCGAGGCGATCATCCGTCCATCGGTCGTGAAGAGCGCGGCGCGGGCGCTTTCGGTGCCGCCATCGACGCCGATCAGGTACGTGTCTGCCATGATGGATGCCAACTCCTGAAGAAGGATTTGGCATTCATCATAGCGCGTTCGTGAGTTCGATTCGACGTGGCTGCGAGTCTCAGCAGCAGTCTGGGACGAGCGTTTCGGCTTCGATTGGCTGGAGCTTCGCCTTGTTTTGCGACATCCACAGCCCGCGCAGCGCCAGCCCACGCCCCAGGGTAATCATTGCCATCTGAAGAGAGCGGGCAAGCGGGCGAATACTCGATTGGCGGCGCGCGCGCTCACCCCTCGCCAGGTTGGCGAGGCGTTGTGCTGCGAATTCCTGTTGGATGTCCTTCTGATGCTGGCGAACCAGCAGAGTATTCACGTAGTCGGACATGATGTGCTGCCTTTCACACGTTGTGTTGCTGATGATGAGCTTACAGCCTGTGAGGTGAGGTCGTCACCTATCGAAGGTCAGGACTTCGTCTAAGTATTCTGGCGGAGATCTGCGCACGCTGATCGACTTACCGACCCTTGCGGCGTCGATCTCTTAAATGGACTGCCCACGATCTTTAATCCCGACTCGGTACTTTGTGGCATTGAGTCGGGAATTACAGAGGATAGATCATGACCGCAGAACTGACGGCTTCACTCCCCATCATCGGCGCTGCCATGGAAATGGCGAACCTTCCCAGGTACATCGATTGGCTCGCCGACAAGCAGCGCCCGCTGGAAATCCAGGACCCGTGCCGCGAAGGCGTGTTGGACGGCGATTACAAGTCCCTTACCGCCGAAGCGCGCGCCCTGCTCAACCGGCACGGCTACAGCGGGCGGATGGGCATTCATGCTGCCTACAACGGACTGGATTTCTCGTCCTATGACCCGCTCATCAAAGAGGTGATCGCCAAACGCCATCGGCAGAGCCTGGAGTTCGGCGCGGAGCTGGGCGCGACCCACATGGTCCTGCACAGCCCGTTTGTCTGGTTCGGCAACGCCCACGGCAACTATTCCCCGCGCAGCAAGCGGCAGTGGATCATCGACATCGCCCATGAAATCCTGACGCCGCTGATGCCGATGGCGGAGCAGATGGGCTGTGCCTTTGTCTTTGAGGTGTGCTACGACCGTCATGTCGCGCCGCTGCTCGACCTGGTGCGTTCGTTCGACTCGCCGCATGTCCGCCTGAGCATCGACACCGGACACGCCTACGTCATGCAGCAGTCCGGTGGTCCGACGCCCGACCAGTGGGTGTACGATGGCGCGGATGTGCTGGAGCACGTCCATGTCCAGGATTTGGATGGGCAAGCAGACCGCCACTGGCAGATCGGCAAGGGCAACATCAACTGGTATGCCTTCTTCAAGGCGCTGCGCGAGACGAAGATCAACCCGCGCCTGATCCTGGAGATCGAGGAGATTTCCGCCTCGGCGGAATGGCTGGTCGCGCAGGGGCTGGTGCAGTAAGGCGTTTCGGGTGGCTTTCGTGGTACGCTTGCGCGCTTCTCGGCGTACCGGAGACCACTCTCTATGCCCGGCACCCTCACGCTCAACGCTTCCACCCTGCGCCGCGACATCACGTTCGAGCCGGGCGTCGGCTTTTACACGCGCGCGCTGATCGACCACGCCACGCAGACCGACTACCTCGCCGCCGCGCGCGGCGAGGGCATCCGCACGCCGGAGTTCGACCTGCGCGTCAATGGGCGGCGCATCACCAGCCTGACGCCCGAATGCGATCAGCCCCAGGTCGAACATGCAGGCGCTCTCTCCACAGCCACGTTCATCCTGCGTGATCCGGCGCTGTCTATAAAGCTGATGTACGAAATTGACCCTGTTTACCCCGTCATGCACAAACGGCTCTCTGTCCGCAACGTAGGCACGCAACCGCTCACGCTCTCACACATCTGCGTCGAAGACCTGCCGCTGCGTGATGGCGACACGCGCGACTGGCAGCTCTACGGGCATTACGGGACGCAGCCGCGTGAGCTGCTCTACACGGGGCGCGTCGATGACCCGCTCGTGCGCCTACGCAATGCGAAGACCGGCGCGACGATCCTGGCGCTCAACGGCGCGCCAGGACACAGCAAACGCACCGAAAGCGGCGCGTGGTTCTGGGATGGACATCTGCGCTGGATGTACGACACCGACCTCTTCCCCTTCCAATGGACGCTCGCGCCCGGCGAAGGCTGGACGAGCGACCCGATGGGCTTGGCGTTTGCGCAGGAGGAGACGGAACGCGACGCGCGTTGGGTGATGCCGTCGTGGAGGGGCGAGGGTTTGCATGAAACACCCGCATTCCCCCCCTGGCAGTACAACACCTGGGACCCGTTCGGCATCGGCATTGACGCGGCGACTGTGCGCGAGCTGATCCCGATTGCCGCGCGCATGGGCTTCGACGTCTTCACGATTGACGACGGCTGGCAGGCGCACTATGGCGATAACGCCGTCGGCGCGGCGCGCTTCCCCGACGGATTAGAAGCCATCCAACAACAGGTCGAGGCGGCGGGGATGCGGCTGGGCTTGTGGGCGTCGCTCGCCGCCGTCGCGCCGGAGATCGCCCATACGCACCCCGAATGGATGTGCCGCGACGCGCAGGGCGCGCCCAAGACGACCATGACCGCCCAGGGCGAGCAGATCGTGATGTGCATGGCGACGCCCTTCATGGAGAGTGCGGCGCAGCGCCTGATCGATCTTGTCGAGCGATACAACCTGCGCTACCTCAAGCTCGACCTGACGACCCTGTTCAACGCCTACGGCGAGCCGCCCGGCTGCCATGCCGCCGGTCATGACCACGCCAGCAGCGCCGAATCGATCCCGCGTATTTACGCCGCCATCGCCCACGCCTGTCATCGCATCCATGCCGCGCATCCCGACGTACTGATCGACCTGACGTTTGAGCTGTGGGGACAGAAGCACAGCGTCGATTACGCGCTGCTGCGCGCCGCCGACCAGTCATGGATCAGCAACGTCGGTGACAACCGCGATGTGAGCGCGGGCGCACGCCAGGCGCGGCTGCTGCTCTACCAGCGCGCGCTCGCCATGCCCGCCGACGCGCTGCTGATCGGCAACCTGCGCATCGAGACGGGCGACCTGCGTGAGAAACTGGCAACGGCGTTCGGCAGCGCGCCGCTGCTGCTGGGCGACCTGCGGGCGTTGAGCGATGAACAGATCGCCATCTGCGCCGCGCATACGGCATGGTACAAGCGGCTGCGCGCCGAGGTGCCACTCGATCAGGGCTTCTTCGTACTGGGCAGCGCGACGCCGGATGCGCGGGCGTGGGATGGCTTCGCCCGCCTCAGTCGCGCGGGCGAAGGCATGATCGTCTTGTTCCGCAATGAAAGCGATGCAGCCCACGCCCACATCCGCCTGCCCATCATCGGCGACGCGACCTATCGCCTGTCGCGGCTGGATGCCCAGGGCGCAGCACACGACGAGGCGACGATCAGTGCGTCGGACTTCCGTACGGGCGTCGATCTGGCGTTCGAGGGGGAATCCGTGGTGATGCTCAGTCTCAGGACATCGTGAGGCAGGACCGCTACGGCAGAATCGGCGGCGGTATTCGCGGCTCAATGGCACCGACCGCGCCCAGCGCACCGTGCAGCGATAGCCAGAGCGCGATGCGCGCCATGTAGTCCGGCGGATAGGGCTTGCCCTCGTCAAGCCACCACATTGCAAGCCCGATCTGCGCCCCGGCGGCATGATATGCCAGGACTTGCACCGGGATATCGCCAATCGGCGTGCGGTTCAGGCTTTCGAGCGTGGACAGCGCAAACCCTGCCATGTGATGACGCAGGCGCTGCATGACTGTTTGTGAACCGCGACTGGAGAACAGGATGCGGTACAGCGTTTCGTGTTCGACGATATGGACGTAGAACGTGTGTAGCGGGGATTGGTCGTTCACGAGCATCTGCGGCGTCAGCCGTTCGGTGCGCCGCGTCAGGTCCTCATACAGATCGTTCAGGCAGTCGGTCAGCAGCGCTTCTTTGTCATGGTAATGGCGATAGAAGGTGATGCGGGCGGTCTCCGCCTCGTCCGCAATATCCTGGATGGAGATGCTGTCGTAGCCCTTGCGCAGGATTAGGCGGATGAGCGCTTGCTGCAAACTTCGGCGCGTCTTGCGCACGCGCAGATCATCGGGGTTATGGGTCGTCATGATATATCTGTAACATAAGTTGCAGGTCGAAAGGTTCGGCGGTTGACACGCTACGCCGCCACTTTATGATACACGTTGTCACATAACTTTCCATGTGATACATCTCATCATCTGGCGCTTGCAGAGGACAAAGGAGAGGCGATGTCCACTCGAAGGTTTCGAATCACTGCACCCGTGAGCATTCTCGTCTTGCTCGTGATCGTCAGCAGCAGCTTTGCCCAGGAGATCAGTCTCCTTTCGGCGTTCTTTGGTCTGGATAACGCACTGCCACTCGGTGCCTTTGGTATTTGTCGACAAGCGCCACGCAGAGACGGGATGCCCGTCATCTTCTCCGAGGTGATCGATCCGGAGACCCTGCAACCAGACGATTTCGCCGTCTATACCGAGAGCGGAATCGTCAGTACGCCGCTGTGCGCGACGCTTTCGCCCGCCATAGACGACGGCGAGCTGCGCACCGTTCTGTTGATCGGCGAGTTCGGCTCGGCAGAAGATGACCCACCAGCGCGCGTCGAAGTCGTCGGCGACATCCTCACCAGCGGCGAGGACGCGGAAAACTTCATCGGCGCGAGCGTGGAGGTTACGCCGCTGTCGGCGGGTCCGTCGCTGATCCTGGCGGAAAGCGTGCCGCCTGAAGCGTGGGCGCTCGACCGGGAGTCCGGGCGACAGCAGGGCGATGGCTGCCCCTCAGAGGGAACGCTTCAGGTGGTGCGTGTCACCTGGGCAGGTGGCATCAGCAACATGGAGGGCGATGAGGCGGGCGAACCGGAACGGCTGCTCTACCGCGTGACACTGCGCCAGACGGACGGCAGCGAAATTGAGGTGACGCCGTTTGCCTTAGCCGACCTGGGTGATGGCGACAACAATCATCTGCTCTGCCTGGATCTCCTCGGCGAGCCAGTCACTGCCTATTTCCCGGAAGGTCACCTGTTCGATCCCAACGAGGACATGCTCAATCCGGAGTCGCTTGTCCCGGTGCGTATCGACGGATAGCCCGCGTTCACATCGCCAAAATCGCATCCCAAATTGAGACAGGGAAGTCACAACATGAAACGTTCAACATTGTTGACCATCGTCGGCGTATTGGTCGTCGTGCTGGTCGTGGGTGGGCTGCTGTTCTGGAACTACTTCCAGTCGCTGATCGCCCCGAAACCGCTGACGATTAGTTACGCGACGACACAGACGCAGATGCCGGAGGGCGCGCTCTGCGCAGGCGGGAGCGACGAAAGCACGGGCGTCGCCAAAGAGATCCTCAATCTGGAGACCGACTACATTTACGTCGGCGGCGGCAGCAACGCCATGCCCGACGAGGTGTGGGCAAACTACCGCTTCAACCTGCCAATCCTGAAGAACTCCACACGCAATCTGCTGTTTGACGGTTCCTGTTTCTTTCGCTCGCCGGATGCCGCGCCCGATTGCCAGGGTGAAGCCTGCTTCAGCATCGAGGAAATCGTCGGCTACACCTGGTTGAACCTGACGCAGATTGCCGGACAATCCTGCTTCCCGGATGCCAGCGGTTGCAGTGCCGATGTCGTCAACCCCGGCTACGTCAGCGTGAATACCATCGCCAAGTGTCATGCCATCACCTTTGAGGGTCCCGTGATCTATGAACTGTCGGATGGGCAGGGAAATCTGTACGTCATGCACGCCACCGCGACGGGGACGCCCGACCTGAACGCGACGCTGCCCGCAGGCTGGACACTGAGCGAGCGCACCCTCGATGCGCCGCTGGAACTGCTGCCGTTCGGCGGGGGCGACGCGTGCTACTACAATGTCGTGCGCGACAACCTGGTGCAGAGTTATCACCAGTACGCCTATGCCGGTGAGACCTACCCGTGAATACTGTCCATCACGGCACTCTCACTTGCCAAGCAATCGCTTCTTCGTTACACTCATTCTCAATATAGGCTGTCGCAGAGAGTGTTTGTTTCCTGACCTCAGGAAAGAAGCCGCCGAAGGGGCAAACCATCCGTTACACGCAGACGGGTTGGTGAAACTCTCAGGTTCAAGGATGCGAATGCCAGCACGCTCTGAACGTCGTCAAGGACAGAGCGCACACGGGCGTCACCGTGTGCGCTCTTTTTGTTTCCAAATGCAGTAGAGTAGAAGGTGTCGTGACTGAGGGATACCCCCGGTACACAGCACCCAGTACCCAGCACTATTCTTGAGGAGCAGTCAACATGAGTTGGAATACGCCGGCAGAATTGAAATACATGCGCTCGGATGAATACCTGAAGTTAGAGGGCGAAACCGCCACCATCGGCATCAGCGATTACGCGCAGGAGCAGCTCAACGACATCGTCTTCATCGAACTGCCGGATGTCGGTGCGGAGTTCGCCAAGGGCAAGTCGTTTGGCACAGTCGAGTCGGTCAAGGCGGCGTCCGACCTGCTGATGCCCGTCGGCGGCAAGGTCATCGCCGTCAATGACAAGCTCAAGGATCAACCGGAGCTGATCAACAGCTCGCCTTATGGCGACGGTTGGATCATCAAGATCCAGGTCGGCGATGCGGCAGAAGCAAACGACCTGATGGACGCGGCGGCATACGCGGCGTACTGCGCAAGCCGGTAAAGACGATTCATGCGTTGTAAGGGCGCAATGCATTGCGCCCCTACGGACGCCTACACGGTTATTTCGATGCAACCTTTACGGATTTACAGGAATTGCCCATGAGTTATATCCCCCACACGGATGTCGAACGGCAGCAGATGTTGTCCGCTATCGGCGTCACCACGATTGAAGATCTGTTCGATGCGGTGCCCTCGCGCTATCGCTTCCCCAGGCTCAATATGCCCCCGGCAATGAGCGAGATGGAAGCGGCGCAGGAATTGCAGGCGCTGGCGGATGCCAACGAGCACGCCGCCGATTACGCGCTCTTTCGCGGCGCGGGTGCCTACCACCACTACATCCCGGCGGCGGTCAACCACATCCTGCTGCGCGGCGAGTTTTACACCGCCTATACGCCCTATCAGCCAGAGATGAGCCAGGGCACGCTCCAGGCGATCTTCGAATATCAGTCGATGCTGTGCGCGCTGACGGGCATGGACGCGGCGAACGCCAGTCACTACGATGGCGCGACCAGCCTGGCGGAAGCGGTGACGGTGGCGCTCGAAGTATCGCGGCGCAAACGCAGCAAGATCATCCTGCACCCGGCGATCCACCCACAGTACCGCGAAGTCGTCCGCACCTATCATCAGGGCAGCGATCTGCAATTCGTCGGCGATACAGGCAAGTCGCCGGAGAAGATGACTGCTGCCGACCTGATCAAGCTGATCGATGATCAGACCGCGATGGTGGCGGTACAGTATCCGAACTTCTTCGGCAGCATCGAGGATTTCTCGGCATTGGTCGAGGCGACCCACAGCGCTGGCGCGTTGATCGTCTTCGTCGTCAACCCGATGGCGCTCGCGCTCTTCCAGACGCCTGGGCAGTTGGGCGCGGATATCGTGGTCGGCGAAGGGCAGCCGCTCGGTATCCCGCTCTCGTATGGTGGTCCGTATCTTGGCTTCTTCGCCGTGCGCGAAGAGTATGTGCGCAAGATCGCCGGGCGCATCGTGGGCGAGACGATTGACCACGACGGAAGGCGCGCCTTTGTCATGACGCTGCGCCCGCGTGAGCAGGACATCCGCCGCGACAAAGCGACCAGCAACATCTGCACCAACCAGGGCTTGATGGCGCTGGCGGCGTGCGTCTACCTGTCGATGATGGGCAAGAACGGGCTGCGCCGTGCCGCCGAAATCGCCTATCACCGCGCGCATTACGCCGCCAAGCAGATCAGCAAGGTCAAGGGCTACAAGGCGCTGACGACCAAACCGTTCTTCAATGAGTTCGTCGTCAAGTGCCCGAAGCCGGTCGAGACGATCAACCAGGCGTTGATCCAACGCGGCATCATCGGGGGCTACGACCTGGGCAAGGATTATCCCAGGCTGAAGGATCACATGCTGGTCGCGGTGACGGAGATGAACAGCAAGATCGAGATCGATACCTTCGTCGATGTGCTGAAGGACATCGGCGGGGTGTAAGAACTTAGTACGTGATGTGTGATGAGGAATGAGAAGCGCATTCACTCATCACACATCACTCATTCCTCATCACTGGGTTTGACGGAGTCCACAAATGACAGTACCGCTGATTTACGACATTGGCTCGCCCGGACGCATGGGCACGACGCTGCCGGACGTGGAAGTGCCGGAGACTGAGCTTCCGAAGGAGCTGCTGCGCAAAGACCTCGACCTGCCCGAAGTGAGCGAGCTGCAAGCCGTGCGCCACTTCGTCAATCTGAGCCAGCTCAACCACGCCATCGACACGGGCTTTTACCCGCTCGGCTCCTGTACGATGAAGTACAACCCCAAGATCAACGAGGACATGGCACGCCTGGCGGGCTATGCCCACCTGCACCCGCTGACCGACGAGGTGGGCAGCCAGGGCGCACTAGCGCTGATGGTTCAGCTTCAGGAGTGGCTGGGAGAACTCAGCGGCTTCCAGGGCGTCAGCATCGCCCCGGCGGCGGGCGCACAGGGCGAACTGGCAGGCATCCTGATGATCCGCGCCTACCACCAAAGCCGCAATGACAAGAAGCGCGTCAAGATCCTGGTGCCAGACAGCGCACACGGCACCAACCCGGCGACCGTGACGATGGCGGGCTTACAGGCGGTCGAGCTGCCTTCGGATAAACATGGCGAGGTCGATCTCAACGCGCTGCGCAGCGCGCTTGACGACACAGTCGCGGGCATGATGATCACGGTTCCCAGCACGCTGGGCGTCTTCGACAGCAAGATCGCCGATGTCATCCGCATGGTGCACGAGGCGGGCGGCTTGATGTACATGGACGGCGCGAATATGAACGCGCTGCTCGGCATCGTCAAGCCGGGCGAACTCGGTTTCGACGTAATGCATTACAACCTGCACAAGACGTTCTCGACCCCGCATGGCGGCGGCGGTCCCGGCTGCGGTGCGGTCGGTGCCAACGAGAAGCTGATGCCCTTCCTGCCGGGACCCATCGCGGCGATTACGGAAGCGGCGAATGAGGAGAACGACGCGCCGCTCTATGGGCTGGTCATGCCGAAGAAGAGCATCGGGCGGATGAAGGCGTTCCAGGGCAACTTCGGGATGCATGTGCGCGCCTACACCTATATGCGCGTGTACGGCGGCGAAGGGCTACGTGAGGTCTCACGCCACGCGGTGCTGAACGCGAACTACGTGCGCGCCAAACTGCGCGGCGTTTACCCGATGCCGGTAGACCGCATCTGCGGGCATGAGTTTGTCATGTCGGGGACAGTCGAGGGCGCGGAAGGCATTCACGCGCTGGACATCAGCAAGCGGCTGATGGATTACGGCATCCACCCGCCGACCAACTACTTCCCACTGATCGTCCACGAGGCGCTGCTGATCGAGCCAACCGAGACCGAGGACAAGGCGACGCTCGACATGTTCATCGATGCGATGAAGCGCATCGCCCAGGAGGCGAAAGAGACGCCCGACCTGCTGCACAGCGCACCGCATACCATGCCCGTCGGGCGGGTGGACGAGGTGCGCGCGGCGAAGCAGCTTGTCCTATGCTGCCGCCCGATCCCTGAGCCGGAGGGCGGGGATTAAACTGCCCAACTCCTAGCGGGACGAGATACCCTCATGATCGCCGGATGCTCAAGCATCCGGCAACCTAAGTGCCTGCTGAAGCAGGCGAAGTTCGCATTGTTACACACTTATCGCCTCGTTTACGAGGCGTACCTTGCCAGATGCTTGAGTATCTGGCATCGAAGCGGTGCGATATGTGTCAAAATATCGATTACGCCTCGACCTTCACCCCGCGCCAGAAGGCGATGTAACCCGTGATCTGTTTGGCGGCGTCTTTCGGCGCGGGGTAATACCATGCCGCGTCCTTGTTCTGCTGCCCGTCCACGTCCAGCGTGTAATAGCTGGCGACGCCCTTCCAGGGGCAGGTTGTGTTGGTGCTGGTTGACTGAAGATAAGCCGGGTTGACGGAGTCGGGCGGAAAATAGTGATTGCCTTCGACGACGATGGTCTTATTGCTTTCGGCAATGACGACATTGTTCCAGATGGCTTTCATGCGGGTGGCTCCTGCAAATCTATGTCACTGCGATGTCCTCTTGTCACAGGCTGCCACGCCCATCTTACGCATGGCTTACGAAACATTTATCATCGCAGGCATTCTCAGGTCGCGTTAAGACGCCGTTTACGCGCACATCATCAGATCATCGCTCACCACTCATCTTCAAGCCTTATCGTAATCCTGCATGACGATGAAATGTCGTTTGTAATGCGAGTTGAGTGTTGTAACTGTTTGAGGAGTATCATATGCGTAAGTTGTTCGTGCTGTTGACTGTGCTGGCGCTGCTGCTGGTCTCGGTCGCCCCTTCGTTCGCCCAGGGAAATACCATCACCGATATCGTGGTTGGCGACAGCCGTTTTGACACCCTCCAGGCTGCGGTCGTCGCGGCAGGCTTGGCGGACACGCTGGCAAGCGCGGGTCCCTTCACCGTCTTCGCACCGACCGACACCGCTTTCGCGGCTATTCCGGAAGCGACCTTGAACGCACTGCTGGCAGACCCGTCGGGCGCGCTGACGCAGATCCTGCTCTATCATGTCGTCGCTGGTGAAGTCCCCGCGGCTTCCGTCGTCACCCTCCAGCAGGCGACCACCGTCCAGGGTTCGCCCGTCAAGATCGAAGTGACCGAAGACGGTGTCGTCCTCGACCGCAGCGTCAACGTGATCATCACCGATGTAGAAGCGTCGAACGGCATCATCCATGTGATCGACGCCGTGCTGCTGCCGCCGACCCCCGTCGCCGCCGACTCGGCACTCATCCAGATCGTCAACCCGACCCTCGTACAGTTCAGCTCGGTCGGTGGCGATAGCAATGCCGTCCTGCCCGGCGAGCAGACCTTCATCGTGACTCAGTTGGCAAACGGTGCCTACAAGCTGGCTGACCTGCCCGGCTGGGTGATCGCCAGCGACACCCGCGTTCTGCCGCGCAATTTCGGTCAATAAGCGTTTGCCGCGGCGGTTGTAAGACACCGCCGCGTTAGCCTCCGAACCGCCCTGTAGCAGTTGGCGCAATCAGCGTCGGGGCGGTCGGAGGATTTGTCGTTGGCGGGATGGCGATGCTCGGCGTCGCGCTCGGCAGCGTCGGCAGGGTGATGTCTTTTCGAAGCTGCGACGGGTCAAAACTCGTATCGCAGACGAACAAATCCCGCTGTCCCCACACGCGCCCCCCACCATCGAGAAGCACACGCAGCCATCCCCCGCTGGCGTCCTGCGCATCCACGGTCACACTTGTCCCCGACGTGAGCGTCGCCACAACCTGCCCCCCGCCGCCTGGCAGCCCAAACAGCGGCAGCGAGCGCCCAGCGGGCGCGCAGCGCGGATCGATCACCTCAATAAAGAAGGTCTCCTGAAGCTGTGCGCCGCCGTTATCCTGCGCACTCAGGATCAGTTCGAGCGGCAGCAGCGGGATGCCCGCCACCTGAATCGTCCCGCTTGCCCCGTAGTTCTGCGCCAGCGGCGACTGGCTGAAGCCCTCCAACCCACTCAGGCTCGTGCTGACCGCGCCGCTGACGCTCCAGTTGAGCGTGAGCGTCTGCACGACGTACCGGATAAGCTGCTGGGGTTCGACGGTGAAATAGGTAATCGACAGCGGCGCAATGATTTCCAGTGCCTGGCTCGCCTCATCCACGCCGCCGACTCCGCTGGCGCGCAGCGTCAGCAGGACAGCGCCCGCGAATGCGCTCGTATCGACCTCCAGTGATCCAGCATCGGGGTCAATCCCTTCCGAAATCACGCTGCCATTGACCAGCAGCGCGAGAGTTTCGGCGTCTGCGGCTTCCCAGGTCAGCGTGACCGACTGCCCCTGGGTGACGCGGCTGCCGCTCGTGGCGAAGCTCACGATTTGCGGCGCAGGTGGGGGCGTGCTGAAGGCGCGCCCCAGCAGCAGCGTCAGCACCAGCGCGATCAGCGCCAGCGCGCTCAACGCCGCCGGGATGACCCAGACGGGCAGTGAGGGTTTGATGGTGGCGTAGGCGCGCAGGGTCGCCAGGAAGCCGGAGGCATCGCGCGACTGCACCAGCACATCGAACGGCACCTGGCGCGTCTTTCCAAACAGCATCATCTGGCGCGCCTGTGCCATCCCCTGGACGGTCATGCGCTGCCCCGCTGCCAGGACAATGGGCTGCGTGGGCAGGCTGAAGCGCAGTTTGCCGCTGCGTGCGCGCGCGTTCAGGGCGAGCGTCAGCGGCGCGCTGCCCTGGTTGTGCAGATAGAGCTTGAAGGGTTCGCCGATGCCCAGGCGGGTTTCTTCCAGCATCATGCCAAAGCCGCTGAAAGGCAGGACTTCCAGCGCGACTTCGCAGGAGAGCGCGGTGTCCGGCGTGCTGCGCGCGCGGGTGATAATGACGACGCGGTAGCGTCCTGGCTGGCTCTCCGGGCGGCGCGTAGGTTTGAAATTGATGATGACATCATCGCTTTCGCCGGGCGCGAGTTCCACCTGCATGGGGTCGAAGCGCACCCATTCGCGCGGGATGCCGCTCACCTCGATGGTATAGCGTTCGCGCGCTGACCCTGTGTTGCGGATGCTGAGTTGGGCAGCGATATGCGCACCCGGCGAGACTGCCTGGTCGGGACCGACGACATCGACGATGAAGTCTGGCGCGATGACTTCGATCCGCTGCGTCACCTCTTCAGGCACGGTGATGGGTCGCGTCGGCGAATCGTCGACGAAGTGATAGATCAGCCGCAGGTCGCCGATCAGAATCTCCTCGCCGCCGGACAGCAGGTGCGGATGCGCGTTCTTGATGCGCTCGCCATCGACGAATGTGCCGCCGAGCGAAGCATCATCGACGACGCTTGTCTGACCATCGCTGTGGACGAAACGGATGTGGGTCGGCGCGATAGTTGGGTTCGAGATCGGGATGGTATTCTCGGTCGCTCGCCCCAGGGAGATGTGGGGTGCGCTGAGTGGAAAGGACTTATACGACCCATCCGGGAAGAAGATATCGAGCCGCCCGTATGCCATTCTTGCAGACCTTGCCCCAGGTTGACCACTGGGCACGGGGCAGTCGCATCCCCATGCCTCACCGCAATTGTAGCCTTGAGCACGCGATCGACGCAAAAGCGGAGGTCAGGCGGTGCGCGTCCCCCGCAAGAAACCCGGTACAGCCGCCTGCCAAGCGTCGGACGCGCGTGGGGTCGGAATATGTTAGAATATTGTATAGCGTTGAGGACGCTCACCAAAAGGACAGACTATGCTCAATAGGCTGAAGGTCGTCATACTCTTATTCGCCGTCTTCGCTCTCGCAGGGTGCACGCTCTCCAGTGAACCTGTTCAGCAGCGCATCCCCACGCCGACCGGCATCATCAGCGCACGCCCCAGTGTAACGATCACATCGCCCGCCAGCGGCAGCGAGAGCGTCGTCAACCAGCAGGTGCTGGTCAGCGCCAGCGCCACCGACAGCATCGGCGTAACTCAGATGCAGCTTCTGGCGAACGGGCGCATCGTCAAGACCATCCGCTCCGACCAGCCCAATGGCAGCCAGGCGATGAACGCCGTCCTCGACTACACGCCGACCGAAGCAGGGGCGCTCAACCTGTCTGTGATCGCCTATCGCGCAGCGGTTGCCAGCGACCCGGCGCTGATCTCGCTCACCATTCGCGCGTTGCAGGCGCAGGTCACGGCGACCAGCGCGCCCGCCGCCAACGTCCCCGTCATCAACCCCAACGATCCGACCTGTCGCGCGCTTGCCGCGACCGGCTTGAACGTACGGCAGGGACCCGGTACCAATTACCCGCGCATCAGCGGTCTGGCTGCGGGCACAGTCGTGCCGATTGCCGGGCGCGTCGCTGATAACTCGTGGTGGCAGGTGCGCGTCGGGCTGACGCTCGGTTGGGTGACGGATGACTTCGTCACGATCTACGGCATCTGCAATGCCGTCCCGGTCGTGCAGGCACCTCCGCCGCCGACCAATACGCCGCTGCCCTTGACGGCGACCATCGTCCCGCCGACCTTCACCATCATCCCGACAGTGCCGCCTACCGTCACTCCAGGTCTCGCCGACCTGCTGGTGACGAATATCAGCGGCTCGTCCAGCCTCGTCCTCGGCGCGGGCGCGGTGACATCGACGTATGCCATCACCATCACCAACACAGGCAGCGGGACCACGGCGCAGTTCAACAACGTCGTGACGATCCTGCCGACCAACGAGACCATTCCGCTCGGCGTGGTCGCCAACCTGCGCGGTGGCGAGAGCATAGTCCTGAACGCCAGCCTGACCTTCCGCGCGACGGGCAGCTACACGCTCCAGGTGCGCACGGACAGCGACAACCAGATCACCGAGGTGAGTGAAGTCAACAACATGGGCATCTTCACGGTGACGGTAGGGTCGTAGACTCAATTCCCCCCTCGTTCTGCATGAAAGGGGGCTGCCGCTTCGCCGGGGGCTAAAAGCCGCCCGGCTACGATGTTCCGGCGGGAAGCGGGTTGAAACCCGCTCTGACCCGCCGGGAACATCATCATGCGCCGCCTGTCGTGGACTCCAGCGGCGGGTCAGAGCCACCTTCAGGTGGCTTCCCACCGCAACTTGTAGCCAGGGGTTTTCAACCCCTGGTGGCGGAATGGTGGCGGATTTCGCATCCGCCCCATTTCCGAATGTACGCGACTGCGAAATTATTCATCTGCACTCGCGTTGATTTCGTGTATGATTACTGTAACGACAGCGCACGGGTGTTCCATGCCCGGCGCTGCCTCTTTACTATGAGTCAACGGGTGTGCGGTTATGGCAATACGTCTTCTGATCATCAATCGCCAGCTTGCGTTTTCTGTCGCGCTGAAGCAGGCGCTTGAACGCACTGGCACTTTTGATGTACATCCGTTCACCACCTCTGATGCGGCACTGGAATATCTCCAGTCCCATCCACAGGATGTGGCGCTGATTGACTTCACGAGTGTGACACCGAGCGGCGCGACGGTTGTCGAAGCCCTGCGCAGGATTCAGCCGCGGCTGCCCGTTGTCGCCAGCCCAGAGCAGTCGGAAGAGGTCACACGGCAGCTTGGGTTGCAGGCGAGCATCGACCCGCCCTTCACAGCGCGCGACATCATGCCCCTGCTGACGAGCGCAGCCGAGGGTGAAGAGGCAGTGGATCTGCGCAGGCTGTCGACGCGCCCGGTCGGGATGCCGTCACCGCCCGCGCCGCAGACCAGCGCGAATCCGCAGCCAGCCGCGCCAGAGGCGGGCGACCGCAAACTGCGACCGGGCGAGATCGACGAAACCCAGCTTCGCCCCTATATGTACAGCACCGATCTCTTCAAGAAACGTACGACTACCGATGACCTGGGCGGATCGGATGCGCAGCCACCCGCAGCGCCTCCGCCCGCGCCGCGACCAGGTGAATACAGCACCGATGATCTGCTCGCGCCGTCAACGGATGTGTTTCGGCGGCAGGCATCGTCTCGACTGCGTCCGGGCGAGATCGATCCGTCGGAAGTCGGGACGGGGACGGATGCGTTTAAGTCTCCATCAGCTCCGCCGGAGAACCGTCCCTATCGCCCTGGCGAACTGAGAACCGACGACCTGACTGCACCCTCAACCGATGTTTTTCGGGAAGGTGGTCCGCAGTCTTCCAGCGGCAATCTGCCACCCCTCGAACGTCCGGATCGGCGGAGCACGGGGAACACCGGTGCCGTCGCCTCGGCTTCGCAGCCTGCCGAGCCAGACCTGCCGCAGCGCAGCGACCGCCCTGGTGAGTTCAGCGAACAGGACTTACTGAACCTGGCGATGAATCGTGGGTTCATTCCTGCCGAGGGTGCGCCGCCGGCTCCCGCCTCACAGACTGCCCCGCTGGGTTCCGCTGCGCCGCGACCAGGGGAAGTCTCCCCTGAGCAGGCGGGCAGCCAACGCATCAGCACGGATATCTTCAAAGGTCAGGAGGCACAGGAGACATCGCTTTCGCCGGAAGATGCCGCCGCGATGTGGGAACAGCTCACGCGCGAAGACGCGCCAGTCCAGCCGATGGCAGCGCGGCGAAGCGACCCGGCAGCGCCAACCTCGGCGTCTGCTGACGAGGCGTTCGCCTTTGATTTCTATGATCCGCAGGAGACGCCATCCGGCTTGCAGCCGCTCGCCCCATCCTCGACAGACTACTTTGTCTCACAAGCCCAGGATGCCGTCCTACCTGTGGATGATTTGGGATCATCCAGCCAGGACGAGCCTCGTTCGAACACTGACCTGCTGATCTCGATAGCGCAGGACGCTGTCCTGCCGCCGGATGACTCGGTTGCGATCCCGCAGTCGGAAGTATCGAAGACGGATGTCTTGATCGCGGCGGCGCAAGAGCTGGATATGCCGATCCTGTCGAGCGATATTGGGTCAGCGCCCGATGAAAGTGTCGAACAGGCGTGGGACTTCCCGGACGAAGTTGAGGAGCAGCGCCCCAGGGTTGGGACCGACGTATTCCACAAAAGCAAAGCAACGACCGAAGGTTTCGCCGCCGTTCGTCAGTCGGACGAAATGTCGATGCTGGATGCGGAGAACCTGGCGGAGCAGTATGAAGTCGAGGCGCTGTCCGGCATGACGGACGAGCTGAATGCCGCCTACCCGGCACCCTATGACGAGAACCTCTCCACGCGCCCGCCCGCAGCCGCCGATGAGGACATTGTTTACCCGAACGACGTAAACATGGATGAATTCGAACCCCCGATTTCTCCTGAACAGTTGATCACCAACTACCTCAGTTCGGAAGTCGAGTATTTCGAGCAGAACAGCGCTGATGAGATGCCGGCGGTCACCTCAGCCGAGGAGGATGCGGGCGTCCGCCGCCTGGAGGAGATCGCCGACGAAATCCGCCGCACACGGGAGGTCAATCGCCTGGGCGAGCAGCAGTCGCCTTCGGTGGCGCTTGCCGATGAGGTCTTCCAGAAGCTGGCGGCGGAGGAACCGCCGATGCCATCCGGCGCGGAGGACAGCGGAACGGTCGGCGATCTCTACACCGTCGTGAGCGATCCGGAGTTTCAGGGAGTCCTCAAGCTGCTGCGTTCCGAGGACGCGCCCAGTCAGCCCCCCGTCGTGGCAGATGTTATGCCGGATTCCTCGCCCGCGGGTGATGGTCAGTCGTCCATTTCGCAGTCGGAGATTGCGGACATCTTCGCCTCTTATGGCAAGCCGATGCCTGCGTTCACGGAATTTGACTTTGGCGAGCCGAATGAAGAATCGAGCGCTGCCCAGGTCATCCTGGAGACGGCGCTGACGGAGGAGACCCCCCCGGATGAATTCTCGCTCCCCAGCCTGATCGCCAACATCGAGCGACAGCTTGAGCAGGGCAAGTCGAACATCAAGCCGCTGCCGTCCTGGGTCAAGGAAAGACAGCTTCGGGATGACATTTTTGTCCGCGAGCCGGACTTTCTGTCGCAGGTGATCGCCGATGTCGCGGATGTCGAAGCGCTGCCACAGTTGGAAGAAGACGAGCAGGACGTGAGCGACGCCACCACCTTTGGCGGTTCGATGCCGCCGCTGGTGGGCGAGATGGAAACCGAATGGCTGCCCGCGGTCACGACGCGCCCGGCTCGACAGCCGGAGCAGGAATGGGGCAGCGCGGAACCCTCATTCACCGATGAGGATACGGCGGGCGGGACGAAGCCCTTTGAGGTGCCGCTCCTGCCGCAGCTTGGGGAGGAGGAGGAGCCGGAGTTCAACACCGAGTTTGAGCGGCTGGCTGCCTTTGAATTCCCGCCCGAAGACGAGTCGCAGTTTACACCGCCGATGGGCGTCGAGGCGATCCAGGACCCCTACATCGCGCAGATCGCCTTGAGTCTGACGCAGGTCTCGCTGGAAGACATCGCGGGGATCGTGCTGACGCGCAACAACGAGATCATGGCGAACGCCGGGCGGATGTCGCGCGATGAGGTCATGGAGATCGATGCGGGCATGGGCGGCATCTGGGATAACGATGGCGAGCAGTTCAACATCCGCTTCATCACGCTTTCCAGCAGCGCCAAAGACTACATGATCTATTCCAAGCGCACGGTCAGCGATCTGACGCTGTCGCTGGTTTTCCCCGGTTCGACGCCGCTGCGCTCGATTCGCGCGCAGGCAAAGCGCCTGCTCGAAGCCCTGGTCAGTGTGCCAGAGACGACGGCTTTCGCGGCAGAAAGCCCCGTTGACCCGGTCTCCGTCAGCGATGTGCGCGGGCTGTATACCTATGTCTGGCTGCTGCGGCAAGCCGAAGGACGACTGAGCGACATGATCGCGCGGGCAATCGAGACCAACATGCGCGCGCAGCTTGAAGCCCGCTCGTGGGAAGTCGTCAACCTGCGCGTCCAGGACGATTTCGTCTATCTGCTGGCGGATGTGCCCGGCGAGACACCGCCGTATGAAGTCGTGCGCGATCTGAAACGGCGCGCGCACGAGATCGCGCGCAAGCAAAACCCGGCGCTGGCGAAAGCCGACCTGTGGGCGGATGGTTATCTGGTCGTTGCGCCGGGGCGTGAATTGGCGGAAGATGAAATTCAACACTTCATCCAATTCGAGCGAATGGTGCAATGACCTCTCTAACCGAACCTGGGCAGCCTTCTGAGGCGGTGACTGACCGCCTCAATCGTCCTCTGCGCGATCTGCGCATCTCGGTCACCGACCGCTGCAATTTTCGCTGCCCCTACTGTATGCCTGCCGAGATTTTTGGCGAGAAGTATCAGTTCCTGGCGAAGAGCAAGGTGCTGACCTTCGAGGAGATCGCCCGTCTGACGCGCATCATCATCCGTCTGGGCGCGGTCAAGCTGCGGCTGACGGGCGGCGAGCCGCTGGTGCGCCTGGAGATCGAGCGCCTGGTGGCGCAGCTTTCGGCGCTGGAGGGCGCGGAAGACCTGGCGCTGACGACCAACGGCGTGCTGCTGCCGAAGATGGCGCAGAAGCTGAAAGAGGCGGGGCTGCGGCGCGTCACGGTCAGCCTGGACAGCCTCGATCCGCAGGTCTTCCACCAGATGAGCGGCGAGCGTGCCGAGGTGACAGAAGTCCTGGCGGGCATCGAAGCGGCGGCGGCGGTGGGCTTGACTCCGATCAAGATCAACTGTGTCGTCCAGCGCGGGGTGAACGACCATACGCTGGTCGATCTGGCGCGCTGGTGCAAGGATAGCGGTTATATCCTGCGCTTCATCGAGTTCATGGACGTGGGCAATCGCAATCACTGGCAGATGGAGAAGGTCGTGCCCGCGCGCGAGATCGCGGCGGCGATTGATGCGGCGCTGCCGCTGGAGCCGATCCCGCGCGGCTATGCCAGCGAGACGGCGCTGCGCTATCGTTACCGCGATGGCGGCGGAGAGATCGGGATTGTGGCGTCGGTGACGATGCCGTTCTGTCGCGATTGTTCGCGGATGCGCCTCTCGACCGACGGGCACATCTACACCTGCCTGTTCGCGCAGCAGGGTGTTGACCTGAAGACGCCCATGCGCGACGGCGCGAGCGACGACGAGCTGGAGGCGCTCATCCGCAATACGTGGGCGATGCGCACCGACCGCTACTCGGAAATCCGCACGTCGGTGACGGTGCCCGTCGAGAAGATCGAAATGTACTACATCGGGGGGTAGTGCCCTGTCTGAAGGACTGAGCTTGAACGCGCTTGAGATCATCGATGAACATAACAACGAACTGGAAGCGCGCTTTGCTGATCGTCTTCAGGTCAATCGTCGTTTGAGTCGGCAGCTTGTGAGCTTTCAGGCGAACAAGGATAAACCAGGCTACCGCTGGTTCAAATACAAGGAAGGTTTTTCAGAAGGGTTAATACAGTACCTCTTCGACACCCTGGGCATTGATGCGGGTCACATCCTTGATCCGTTCGCAGGTGTCGGAACAACCCTGTTTGCTGCCAGCAATCTTGGCGTGGATTCGACGGGCATCGAACTGCTCCCAGTCGGCAGCGAAATCATCGAGGTACGCAAGCTCGTACAAAATGGCGACGCCCATGCGCTCAATACAGATCTTGCGCGCTGGCGGCGCGAAAAACCCTGGACTCAGGAGCAGCCGACAACCGCTTTTCCGCATCTGCGCATCACAGGCGGGGCATTCTCGTTAGAAACGCAGCTTGCGCTCGACCGTTACCTGTCAGCACTTCGGCACGAAACGGGCAGTGCAGCGCGCTTACTGCGGTTTGCTGCGCTGTGCGTGCTGGAAGAGATCAGCTATACGCGCAAGGATGGGCAGTATCTGCGCTGGGATTACCGCTCTGGTCGGCGGCAGGGCAGTAAGCCTTTTGACAAAGGGCATATTCACAGCTTTGACGCTGCAATCGGCAGAAAACTGGATGAGATAGCGATTGACCTGCAACCCTCCGGCTTCTTACCTGGTTTCTTTGAGCCAATGCAGCCCAAAGGGAAAATCGAAGTTCTTCATGGTTCATGTCTGGAACTGCTGCCATCCCTTCAATCCGCTTCATTCGATGCGCTCATCACGTCGCCACCGTATGCCAACCGCTACGATTACACGCGCACGTATGCCTTAGAGTTAGCGCTTCTCGGCGTGGATGAACAGATGCTGCGGGATCTGCGACAGTCGCTCGTTTCCTGCACCGTCGAAAACCGCGATAAGCCCTGGCTGGCGGAGAAATTCTCGCCAACAGTCTATGCGCACGCTGTTGCCGCATTTGATGGGCAGGTTGAGTTGCAGGCAATCCTCAGCTTTCTGGAATGGAAGAAGAGCACCAAGGATCTCAATAACCCGGGTATCCCGCGAATGGTGCGTAACTACTTTTTCGAGATGGGTCTGATTATTTTCGAATGTGCGCGGCTTCTCAAGCCTGGTGCGCCATTCGTGATGGTTAATGACAACGTACGCTATGGCGGCGCGACCATCCCTGTTGACCTGATTCTTTCCGACTTCGCCGAGCAGGCGGGGTTTGAGGTGGAAGTGATTTGGGTGCTGCCGACAGGGAAGGGCAACAGCAGTCAGCAGATGGGCGAGCACGGACGTGAAGAACTGCGCAAGTGCATTTATGTATGGCGACGAAAGCGGGATTGATGGCGAAGCGCACAAATCCTGCTCAAATCGAGGCATGGACGCTCGATCAGCTTGCCAAAAGTACCTTCTTTCATCGCAAACTGCATGAATGGAAATTGGTCGAAGTAAGCGACCAGATTGATGCGGTGCGTGGCGAGGAGTTGTCTTGGGATAACCTGAACATCTCTGCGCAAGCATGGAACAAGATTATTCATCGAGGGATCAAGCCAGTGCTTGTCTTTGCGCACCCTCAGGTCTTGCAAGTTGTACCCGGTGCGGTGGGCTACTATCGAATGCTGGCGATGGTTTCACAGAAGTCGATGAAACGAGTGGGGATCAATCTCGATAGTTACGAGTTGGGGAAATCTATCGGCACCGCTGAGACTGCCTGGACGATTGCCCACCACCTGAACCGTATCATCAGCGTGCTGGTCGAAGCAGACGAAACCGTAAATGCACGCGAATTCGATTTGTGGCGGGGTATGGCTGCGGGATCTCAGGCACAGGGTTCATGGCAGAACAACAAAGGTGCAGCAGCGGAAGTTCTTATCCGTGAGGCAATTCTGCGCCGCCTGCAAGATCGCGAGATCGTTGTGGGCGAGGAAGCCAGCTCAACCCGCCTTGATCTAGGGGATGGGCGAACGCTGATCTTCGCGGATGAACCCGATATCGCCATTTATGAAGGTCATCTTCCGCTGATCGCCATTGAGGTCAAAGGGGGCATTGACCCAGCAGGCGTACTGGAACGGATTGGTGCCGCGATCAAAAGCCTGCAACGTACGCGGGCGGAGAATCCCCAGTCTGTCACAATTCTCATCGTGCAAGGTGTCTCGATGACTGAACGCGCGCGTCAGGATTTGACCCTAAGCGCCGCAACGGTGACTCATCTGTTCAGCGTGAAGTCGATTGTTGAAGATGAAAGCGATAGAGAACGATTCTTTGGGATACTGGGTCTGTGAAGGGCGCGATGCCGTGCGCCCCTACGATGCTGCATGTGTGGCTTACGCCCTGCGAAACGACGGCTCGTTGTAGCGCTGTTCATCGTTCCCGAAGCGCTGCTGCATCGACATGCCGAGGTGGACGAGCCGCGCGCCCAGTCCGGCGAGCAGCGGCGATTGCAGACGATAACGACGCTGCCCTGCCAGCGCCTCGCGGACGAGACGGTGTTTTGCCGCCTTGCGTTCGAATTCCGCCTGGCGGTGCTTGTTTTCGATCTCATGGTTTCGGAAATTGGTGTACATGACAGTCGGCTCCACACATACCGGCTTAGAATGGATTGCGAGCGACGCTGGTCACAACACCAGCCTTCTCTGAATGCGCTGCGAACGCTTGTTCGTGACGACTCATTCTTTCGAGAGGAAGTTCGTCAGCGCTCGCACGGTGTCCACGACACGATCTACGTTGAGACTGTAGCATTTGTTCACATCTCGTCTCCTTTCGATCAGATAGCCGGTCGCACTGAGCTGGCTGAGGTGTCTGGACACGCTCGATTGGCTCAGGTCAAGCGCTTCGATGATGTCCTGGGCACACATCTCATCACGCTGGGTCAGCATTTCGAGGATGCGCAGCCGGGTATCATCCGCCAGCGCGTTCATACGGATTAAGAGTTCCGAGCGGCTGAGTGCCGACGAGGACACCTGCACGCCGCGCGGCAGTCGTGCGCCATAGAGCACACGCAGGGTGTTCCCTTCAGGCAGTTTGGCGATGTAAGGACCCAGATGCGGCGAGGGCGTGAAGATGATCTCGTCAATGTAGGCTTCCAATTCGTCCAGCTTGCCGCGCATATCGCGCCCGGCGACGACGCGGATGGCATCGTAGATGGTCATCTCGCGCAGGTTGACGCGCTGGAACGCCTGAATCGACTCGTTCAGCGGCGCAAGCTGGCGCGCCCATTCTTCGCCCAGGTAGTTATCCCACATGATGTGGATGTGCTGCCGCAGGCGGGCGACGAACATGTCTGGCTGCTGCAAGAGGTCGAACGCCTCATCCCACAGCGCGGACTGATCCCGATTGTCATCGACCGCGCACATGAAGCGGGTGAACTTCTCGCGGTCGTGGAAGATCTGCCGGGTATCGGGGAGATCCATCTCCGCGAAGTACTTGCCGTCATGATCCCACTTCTCGACCCACAGCGCCTCCATCGTCCGCAGAAGCGCAGCGGGGTCGCCCTGAGTGGTGCGCTCGACATACTGCGGCAGGTTTTCACCCAGCAGCGGCGGGGTCAGCCAGCCGGTGATAATGAAAAAGCCGGTCTCGGCGATCAGCAGGTTCTCGCGGCGCAGCGCCGGGGGCATCGCTTGCACGGTATTTGTGATCCAGCTATCCAATCCCGAAAGCCGCTCGATGTCGTTGAGGAGATACAGACTTTGCGCCTGGGCAAAGATGGTATCCATCTTGAACGAGACGGTGACGATTTTCGGGGCGAGGATGTAATCGCGATCCACTGCATATCCTTGGGCGAGATTGTGCCTATATTCACATTATGCATTTAACTGCATAATGTGAATATATCGTATACGGATTCGCAAAACTGTCAACTGGGACTTTTGGCGGAGGGGAAACAAAAAGGGCAGAGGCGCATGACGCGCCCCTGCCCCCCTCGATGAAGCTGCGAGGTCAATAAAATAATGACTGACTAGATGGCACCCTTGCCTTTGAGAAGTTCAGGATGCTTATCCATCAGCGATAGATCGCCCAGGAGCACGTTCAAGAGCTGCGGCAGCTCGTCCAGGCTGGTCTCCCGTATGAACTTACCCACCGCGCTATCGCGCAAGCGGAATTGGTAGACATGGATGTGGCGTCCGTCCGCGCCGACGCGCCGTTGTCTGAGCAGCGCCGGTCCCGGCGCTTCAAGCTTGAGCGCGAGGACGAGGGCGATGATGACCGGCAGTGCCAGGACGAGCGCGCTGCTGGCAAACGCGATGTCGAAGGTGCGCATGAAGGCGCGTTCGAGGCGGCTGGCAATAACCGTGCGGGTGATAGAGGGCATGACGGTGCGGGTGTTGACAGCGGTTGGCAGCGCACGATTCAGGAGAGAGAATTGCTTGAGCACCATCACACACCTCATATCACAGCACGTAAAGTCGACACCTATCACAATACTTGCAAGGTCTTGCTGTGAACTAACACAGACCCTTGCAAAGCTAGAAATGGCGGCACGAAAAGGCGTTAATTGCCCTGCACTTGCGCTACAATGACGACGTTGTGCTTCACCAATCAAGCACGGGGTCTACACAAGGAGACAGCGAAGCTATGGATCTCCCAATTCTGGTCATTCTGATCCTGTTTGCGGGAGCGGCGATCTATCTGGGGCTGCGTTACCGTACACAGATTGCCGAGGAAATCGAGGACATCCTTGACGGCGACGAAAAGACCTCGGCTGCGCCGCCGCCTAAACGCGATCTCCCGGATCAGCCGCAAGAGCCGCCCTCTCCGCCGCGCCAGCAGCAGCAGTCCGAACCGCCACCGCAGGACGCGGGAGCCGCGCCGGAGGATAGCTTTGGTGTAGACGATGGCGAAGTTGATGTTGAGGACAGCTTCGCAGAAGAGGAACCCGCCACAACGGCTCCCCTTCCTGTTCCCGCCACGCCCGTATCCCCCATCACTAAGCCGAGTGAACCCTGGGACAGCGCCGCGGGTGATGAACCTGCTGCGCCCACCGGACCCACACGCGGCGGCGAGAGCAGCGCTGTGCCGCCGCCAACGACGCCGCCCGCACCCGGCACGGCGATTGTGCCCGACCTGGTCAAGTTCTCCGCCTACTACCCGCGCGAAACCGCGCCGCAGGTCTGGCAGACACTCGCCGCGTATGTCTTCCGTCAGTCGGCATCCGGTGACGTAATCAAGGATGTGGCGAATGTCCTGGGCGCGCGCGCATCCGAGTTTCGCCGGACGGATGACGGCTCGCGCGTGACCATCAACGAAGGCGCGATGGTCACGGCGGTGCCATCTCTGCCGGGCTTCCAGATCAATCCTCCGCAGATCACGCTTGGCTTTTACGAGCCGATGCATCGCTTCGATTTCAAAGTCCGCGCGACGAGCGCCCCGGTCGATCAGGCGGTCAATGGCAAGCTGACGTTCTCGGTCGAAGGCGTCATCGTGTCTGAACTGCCGCTGTCGATTTACGTCGGGCACAGCGTCGGCGAGGCGCTGACGGGGGCGATTACGCGCCCGGCTTACCAGGCGATCTTCTGCTCCTACAGTCATAAGGATACGCAGATCGTCGAGCGGGTCGAAAAGGCATACAAAGCGCTCGGCTTGACGTATCTGCGCGACATCACGACGCTGCGCAGCGGGCAGGACTGGAACGACGAACTGATGCGCCTGATCGACCAGGCGGACATCTTCCAGTTGTTCTGGTCGGATGCGGCAGCGCAGTCGCAGTTCGTGCGTCAGGAATGGGAATATGCGCTGAAGATGAAGCGCGAGATTCGCCCGGTCTACTGGCAGCAGCCGATGGCGACGGTGCCGGACGCGCTGAACGCGATACACTTCGCCTTTACGCCGGAGCTAGCGCAGTAAGCCCAAAAAGTAAGACGTGACGAGTCGCGTTCGGCTGGTAAAATGGAAGTCTATCAATCGGAGAGGTATTGCGATGCAGGGCGTCTTGGTTGCACTGGTTTATATCCTGCTGGTCGGGCTGGCAGGGGGTACGATTGTCTTCATGTTCATGTATGTGCTGCGCGAAAAGCACGAACATACTGAACACTACATCCCGGAACTGCCGAGCACCACCGGCGAAGAGGCGAAACCGGAAGCGTAGGACGACGGGCGATCTCAGCGGATCGCCCAGACATCCCTTTGCGCGTCACTGCACCGCCAGGACTTCGTCGATCAGAATGTGTCCTTTGCGCAGCGCCTGCAGCGCCGCCGAATGTTTGTCTTTGGTATCGAGCTTGAGCATCGCACTGGTAAAGAGCTGGTTCAGCGCATCCTGGGTGACATGCTGTTTCATGCAGATGTCGAAATCGTCAAAGCCCGCCGCGATATAGACCAGCGCCTGGCGTTCGTGTTCCGTCAAACCTGTCGGCTGCGCAGAATCGAATTCCCCGCGCAGCATCCCACCGACGACCTTCTGTGCCACGCCATCGCCCAGCACCATCATCCCGCGTGAGACCTTCAGCAGCCCATCGACCAGGTCTTTTTCGGCGGCAGATTTCAGAATGTAGCCATGCGCACCCGCGCGCAGCGCCTGCATGATGTACCAGTCTTCATCACGCCCGCTCAACACCATCACCTTGACGTTCGGCGCGAGCGCCCGCACCTGCGGCAGGACATCCAGCCCGCCTTTGCCCGGCATATTCAGGTCGAGGATGAGAATATCGGGCTGGTGTTCGAGCGTTTGCTGGAGCGCGTACTCTCCATCGGCAGCCTGCCCGACGATCAGGAACTCATCGCGTTCGCTGAGGAAGCCCGCCAGCGTCTGCCGGAGCAGCGTATGATCGTCCGCCAGGACGATGCGCAGGGGGCGGCGCGGCTTGGTGTCCGCAATCGGGCTGGATTGGGTAGTCGTGTGTTTGATGTCTGTGGGCGCGGGTTGGGTCAGCACGGATGCCAGGGCATCTGCCATCGCATCACCACTCTGGAAGCGGCGCGCGGGCTGCTTTTCGAGCGCTTTGAGGATGACCGTCTCCAGCGCGGACGGCATATCCGGCACATGCAGGCGCGGGGGCGGCGGTGCCTGCTTGACCTGCTGAAGCAGCAGAGCAGGGATGTCGTCGGATGAAAACGGAAGCTGCCCGGTGCTCATCTCGTACAGGACGATGCCGAGCGAATAGAGGTCCGTGCGGTGGTCGAGAGTGTGCCCCTGCGCCTGCTCTGGCGACAGGTAGGCAGGCGTGCCGATGATCATGCCTTCGGCGGTGACACGCTTCGCCTCTTTCGGCAGCGCCAGCCCCAGGTCCATCAGCTTGACGACGCCTTCGGGCGTGACCTTGATATTGGCGGGCTTGATGTCGCGGTGGATGACATCGCGCTCGTGCGCGTAGTGCAGCGCCCGCGCGATCTGCTGCCCGATGCCGACGATGGTCTCGGTGTTCGAGGGGATGAAATGCGTCAGCGTTTCGCCCTCGACATATTCGATGACCAGGAAGTGCAGATCGTCTTCGTCGTCTACATCGTAGATCGCCATGATGTTCGGGTGATTGAGTCGCGCCACCGCCGTCGCTTCCTGAAAGAAGCGTTTGCGCGTCGTCTCGCGCACATGCTGGAGCAGGACTTTGAGCGCGACGTCACGACTGAGCCGCGTATCGGTTGCTTTATAGACGGTCGCGGTGGAGCCGTCGCCCAGATGCTGATAGATCTGGTAACGATTCTTCAGTTTTCGCCCGATGAGATTTCGCACGTCGCCATACCTCCATGCCACTGTCTTTTACGATACCATGATCGTCCCGTCAGTGGCATGGAGATTTCAAAGCATTACGAACCCTATCCTGGCGAACCTGCTCGCCTGCGTATGCCGAGATAAAGCCCGGCACCGATCAGCACGATCATGCCCGTGAGCAGCAGGTCGCGCAGGGGGCTGAGGGGTGATTCGCCCGTCGTCGGCAGGCTGCTGACACTGGAGATGCTGGCACTCGCGGTCTGGTCGGCGAAGCCGTCGCCGGAAAGCACGGCGGCGTTGATGATCGTGAAGGGTGTCGCGACATTCAGGCGCACGCGCGTGTTAATGGTGATGGTCACCGTCTCGCGCGGGTCGAGCGTCGCTTTGTTCCAGGTGACCGTCTGCCCACTGAACGAAATCGTTCCTGCGGTGGCGTTGACATTCAGGATCTCGACCTCGGCGGGCATGTTATCGACCGTGCGCGGGTTCGGATACGCGATGTCTCCGGGGTTGGTCACGGTGATCGTCCAGGTCACCGCTTCGCCGGGAATTGCGAACGCCGGACTTGCGATCTTCGTGATGAACGGATCAATGATCAGGATGACGGGTGTTGGCACAGGCGTTACGGGCGTGGGCGGCGGATTGGCGATGCCATAATCCACCGTGGCAGTTGCGCCCGCAACGACGGTCACGACGACGATGCGCGGCGTGGTCAGCGTGCTCCCCCCAGGAGGAATGACGACCACCTGATATGTCCCTGGCGTGAGGTTTGCGAAGTTGTAGGCACCACTGCCAAGCGTGACAACGCTGGGTTCGCCGGGGTCGAGGTTACCATTCAGGTCAAGATCGAGGAAGATCGTGACTCCGCCAACCTCCGCCTCGCCGGAGTCCTGCGTTCCGCTCGTATTCAGATCATTGAAAACAATCCCTGAAATACTGCCCAGCGTCGTTGAGTTCACCGTCACGGTGTCCTGCGGCGAGGTGTTATCGGTCTCATCGCTTTCGGTGACGGCATTCGTCGGATCAACCGTCGCAGTGTTGGGATAGCTGCCGACCGCTGCACCTGTGACGGTAATCGTGACCGTCGGGGTGTCCCCCACGGCTATCGTGACCGCGCTGCTGGCGGTGCAGGTCAGGACGTTGGCGGCGATGGCGCAGCCGTAGCCTGCGGGCTGGGTGCCGACGGCGTAGGTCGGTCCCGCAGGCAGCGTGTCGGTCAGGATCGTCGCGCCGACGGCGAAGTTCGCCGCTGCTGTTCCGCTGTTGCCAATCGCCAGCGTCCACGTCCACGCGCCGGGGGCGGTGGTCGCGCCGCTGACGCTGTTGCTCTTGGCGACCGTCAGGTTGGGCACCAGTGCGGCGCTCACCGTCACCGTGTCCTGCGGCGAGGTGTTGTCCGTCTCGTCGCTCTCGGTCACGGCGTTGGTCGGGTCAACGGTCGCGGTGTTGGGATAGCTGCCGACCGCCGCACCTGTGACGGTAATCGTCACCGTCGGCGTGTCACCCACGGCTATCGTGACCGCGCTGCTGGCGGTGCAGGTCAGGACGTTGGCGGCGATGGCGCAGCCGTAGCCAGCGGGCTGGGTGCCGACGGCGTAGGTCGGTCCGGTGGGCAGCGTGTCGGTCAGGATCGTCGCGCCGACCGCGAAGTTGGCGGCGGCGGTGCCGCTGTTGGCAATCGCCAGCGTCCACGTCCACGCGCCGGGGGCGGTGGTCGCGCCGCTGACGCTGTTGCTCTTGGCGACCGTCAGGTTGGGCACCAGTGCGGCGCTCACCGTCACCGTGTCCTGCGGCGAGGTGTTGTCCCCTTCGTTGCTCTCTGTGACGGCATTCGTCGGGTCAACGGTCGCGGTGTTGGGATAGCTGCCGACCGCTGCATTCGTCACTGTGAGAGTGACCGTCGGGGTGTCACCGACGGCTATCGTGACCGCGCTGGTGGCGGTACAGGTCAGGACGTTGGTGACGATGGCGCAGCCGTACCCAGCGGGCTGGGTGCCGACGGCGTAGCTCGGTCCGGCGGGCAGCGTGTCAGTCAGGAGGGTCGCGCCGATGGCGAAGTTGGCGGCGGCAGTGCCGGAGTTGGTAATCGCCAGCGTCCACGTCCACGCGCCGGGGGCGGTGGTCGCGCCGCTGACGCTGTTGCTCTTGGC
>JALHQT010000002.1:0-333265 GCA_022841825.1 Anaerolineae bacterium | reverse complement strand
GTCAGGAGGGTCGCGCCGATGGCGAAGTTGGCGGCGGCAGTGCCGGAGTTGGTAATCGCCAGCGTCCACGTCCACGCGCCGGGGGCGGTGGTCGCGCCGCTGACGCTGTTGCTCTTGGCGACCGTCAGGTTGGGCACCAGCGCGGCGGTCACCGTCACGGTGTCCTGCGGCGAGGTGTTGTCCGTCTCATTCGATTCGGTCACGGCGTTGGTCGGGTCAACCGTCGCAGTGTTGGGATAGCTGCCGACTGCCGCGCCTGTGACGGTAATCGTCACCGTCGGAGTGTCACCGACGGCTATCGTGACCGCGCTGCTGGCAGTGCAGGTCAGGACGTTGGCGGCGATGGCGCAGCCGTAGCCAGCGGGCTGGGTGCCGACGGCATAGGTCGGTCCGGCGGGCAGCGTGTCGGTCAGGAGGGTCGCGCCGATGGCGAAGTTGGCGGCGGCAGTGCCGGAGTTGGTAATCGCCAGCGTCCACGTCCACGCGCCGGGGGCGGTGGTCGCGCCGCTGACGCTGTTGCTCTTGGCGACCGTCAGGTTGGGCACCAGCGCGGCGGTCACCGTCACGGTGTCCTGCGGCGAGGTGTTGTCCGTCTCATTCGATTCGGTCACGGCGTTGGTCGGGTCAACCGTCGCAGTGTTGGGATAGCTGCCGACTGCCGCGCCTGTGACGGTAATCGTCACCGTCGGAGTGTCACCGACGGCTATCGTGACCGCGCTGCTGGCAGTGCAGGTCAGGACGTTGGCGGCGATGGTGCAGTTGTATCCAGCAGGTGCAGTTCCGACGGCGTAGGTCGGTCCGGCAGGCAGCGTGTCAGTCAGGATCGTCGCGCCGACCGCGAAGTTGGCGGCGGCGGTGCCGGAGTTGCCAATCGTGAGCGTCCACGTCCACGCACCAGGGGCGGTGGTCGCGCCGCTGACGTTGTTGCTCTTGGCGACCGTCAGGTTGGGTGCGGAGACCGTTACGGTGTCCTGCGGCGAGTCGTTGTCGCCTTCGTTGCTTTCGGTCACGGCGTTGGTCGGGTCAACCGTCGCGGTGTTGGCATAGCTGCCGACTGCCGCGCCTGTGACGTCAATCGTGACCGTCGGGGTGTCACCGACGGCTATCGTGACCGCGCTGGTGGCGGTACAGGTCAGGACGTTCGCCGCGACGGCGCACGAGTAACCCGCAGGTGCAGTGCCGACGGCGTAGGTCGGTCCGGTGGGCAGCGTGTCGGTCAAAATCGTCGCGCCGACGGCGAAGTTGGCGGCTGCTGTCCCGCTGTTGGCAATCGCCAGCGTCCACGTCCACGCGCCGGGGGCGGTGGTCGCGCCGCTGACGTTGTTGCTCTTGGCGACCGTCAGGTTGGGCACCAGCGCGGCGGTCACCGTCACCGTGTCCTGCGGCGAGGTGTTGTCCCCTTCGTTGCTCTCGGTGACGACGTTGCCTGGGTCAACGGTGGCGGTGTTGGGATAGCTGCCGACAGCTGCATTCGTCACTGTGAGAGTGACGGTCGGGGTGTCACCGACCGCGATGGTGACCGCGCTGCTGGCGGTGCAGGTCAGGACGTTGGCGGCGATGGCGCAGTTGTATCCGGCGGGCTGGGTGCCGACGGCGTAGGTCGGTCCGGCGGGCAGCGTGTCGGTCAGGATCGTCGCGCCGACCGCGAAGTTGGCGGCGGCGGTGCCGGAGTTGGCAATCGCCAGCGTCCACGTCCACGCACCAGGGGCGGTGGTCGCGCCGCTGACGTTGTTGCTCTTGGCGACGGTCAGGTTGGGTGCGGAGACCGTTACGGTGTCCTGCGGCGAGTCGTTGTCGCCTTCGTTGCTTTCGGTCACGGCGTTGGTCGGGTCAACCGTCGCGGTGTTGGCATAGCTGCCGACCGCCGCACCTGTGACGTCAATCGTGACCGTCGGCGTGTCACCGACGGCTATCGTGACCGCGCTGCTGGCGGTGCAGGTCAGGACGTTGGCGGCGATGGCGCAGCCGTAGCCAGCGGGCTGGGTGCCGACGGCGTAGGTCGGTCCGGCGGGCAGCGTGTCGGTCAGGATCGTCGCGCCGACCGCGAAGTTGGCGACGGCGGTGCCGCTGTTGGCAATCGCCAGCGTCCACGTCCACGCGCCGGGGGCGGTGGTCGCGCCGCTGACGTTGTTGCTCTTGGCGACCGTCAGGTTGGGCAGAGCGAAGGTGAAGTCAACCGTGTTGGTCGTGACGCTGTGGTCATTCTCGCCCGTCAGGCTGCCATTGCGCTCGCCATCCGCCGCCCCGCTCGCGCCGGGGGTGGCATTGCCCGTGCCCTGCGCGCCGGGCAGGCTCGTCCAGGTGACCGTCGCGCTGTTGCCGACGGTCTCGCCGTTCGAGATGCTCGCTTCCAGTTCCGCCGTCACGCGGATGATCACACTGTCGCCCGGCTCCAGTCGATTGAGTGTCAGGTTGACCGTGCCGCCTACACCCAAGGTGCTGTTATCTGCGGTGATGCTCACGTAGCCTGGATTGAGCTGGATGACAGCGCTCAGGAGTTCGAGATCGGGATGCAGAACGTCGAGCACGTTCAGGTCAAAGGCGGTTACCTGATTCGCCGCACTCCCCGCCGTGATTACAATGTCGTAGACCACGTTCTGGAGCGGCGCGGTTGGCGCTGTGCTGACAAGGGCTTTTGTGGCGCTGAGGACAGGTTCCTGGACGAGATTGAAGACTTCGTTGGAAACATCTTCGTCCGTGCCGTCGTTGTTCAAATCGACCTCGAAGTCGTTCGCCCAGCTCGCGCCAATGGTGTTGCCTGCCGTGTTGACGACGACGACCTGGAATTCGATGATCAGGGGTTCGCTGTTGGTGGCATTGTCGGTGTCATTGTTGACGACCTGCCCAACATCGAAGCGCAGTTCGCGCGGACCGGTCAAGCCGAAGCTGATCAGACCCGCCGGAACGGTCGTCGTCGGATTCAGCTCGTTGAGGATGCCGGGCACACTGGGCACGCTCATCGCGCTGTCGGCGCTGTAGCTGATGCGCGCGCTGCCCGCGATGTATTCGACATTTGGCGCGAGGGTGTCGGTGAACTGGAGGTCAGGCGATGTGCCTTCGGGGACTTCGACCACCAGGCGATAGGTGATGACCTCGCCGACGACGACCGGGCGCGGATCGACCACCGTATCGGCGGTCGCATCGCTGGTGTGCGCCTCGCTGGTGCCGTCAACGCTCTTGAGGGTGTTGACCGTGCCCGCCACCGTGAAGTTCACGCTGCCGGACGTACTGTAATCATTCTCACCTGTCAGGCTGCCATTGCGCTCGCCATCCGCCGCCCCGCTCGCGCCGGGGGTGGCATTGCCCGTGCCCTGCACGCCCGGCAGGCTCGTCCAGGTCGTCGTCGCGATATTGCCGATCAACTGCCCGACAGAGACGCTGCTGCGGACGACCGCCGTCACGCGCACGGTGAGGCTGTCGCCTGGGCGCAGCTCCGAGATCGTGACATCGACCCCTTGCACAGGTATCGCGTAGTCGGAGTTATCAGCAGTCGTGGCATAGGCGGGCGTGCCAATGAAACTCACGGTGATCAGATCGAGGTTGGCATCGATGGCATCCAGCACACGGAGGTCGAACGCCGCCGCCTGGTTCGCCGCATTGCCCGCCGCGATCGTGATGTCATAGACGACCGTATCGCCGCCGTCAAAGCTGGTCGTGCCTGTTGGATTGCTCAGTAAGGTGTTGATGCTCTTGCTGGCGCTGACGGAGGGTTCCTGGACGAGATTAAAGACTTCGTTGGATGCATCTTCGTCCGTGCCGTCGTTGTTCAGATCGACCTCGAAGTCGTTCGCCCAGCTCGCGCCAATGGTGTTGTCTGCCGTGTTGACGACGACGACCTGGAATTCGACGATCAGCAGCTCGCTGTTGGTGGCATTGTCGGTGTCATTGTTGACGACCTGCCCAACATCGAAGCGCAGTTCGCGCGGACTGGTCAAGCCGAAGCTGATCAGACCCGCCGGAACGGTCGTCGCCGGATTCAGCTCGTTGAGGATGCCGGGCACGCTGGGCACGCTCATCGTGCTGTCAGCGCTGTAGCTGATGCGCGTGCTGCCTGCGATGTATTCGACATTCGGCGCGAGGGTGTCGGTGAACTGGAGGTCAGGCGATGTGCCTTCAGGGACTTCGACCACCAGGCGATAGGTGATGACCTCGCCGACGACGACCGGGCGCGGATCGACCACCGTATCGGCGGTCGCATCGCTGGTGTGCGCCTCGCTGGTGCCGTCAACGCTCTTGAGGGTGTTGACCGTGCCCAGGCTGACGACGACTGTGTCCTGCGGCGAGGTGTTGTCCGTCTCGTCGCTCTCGGTCACGGCATTGGTCGGGTCAACCGTCGCCGTGTTGGGATAGCTGCCTACGTCCGCGCCAGTCACCGTAATCGTCACCGTCGGTGTCGCGCCGACCGCGATGCTGACCGCGCCGCTGGCGGTGCAGGTCAGGACGTTGGCGGCGATGGCGCAGTTGTAGCCTGCGGGCTGGGTGCCGACGGCGTAGGTCGGTCCGGCGGGCAGGGTGTCGGTCAAGATCGTCGCGGTGTCGGCGAAGTTGGCGGCGGCGGTGCCGGAGTTGGCAATCGTGAGCGTCCATGTCCAACTGCCAAACGCGGTGGTCGCGCCGCTGACGTCATTGCTCTTGGCGACTGTCAGGTTCGGTGCGGAGACCGTTACGGTGTCCTGCGGCGAGTCGTTGTCGGTCTCATCGCTTTCGGTGATGGCGTTGGTCAGGTCAACGGTGGCGGTGTTGGGATAGCTGCCGACCGCCGCACCTGTGACGTCAATCGTGACCGTCGGCGTGTCGGTAGTGCCGATGCTGACCGCGCCGCTGGCGGTGCAGGTCAGGACGTTGGCGGCGATGTTGCAGTTGTAGCCAGCGGGCTGGATACCGACGGCGTAGGTCGCGCCTGCGGGCAAAGTGTCGGTCAGGATGGTCGCGCCGACCGCGAAGTTGGCGACCGCTGTCCCGCTGTTGTCAATCGTGAGCGTCCACGTCCACGCGCCGGGGGCGGTGGTCGTGCCGCTGACGTTGTTGCTCTTGGCGACCGTCAGGTTGGGCTGACCCGTGACGGTGACGGTGTCCTGCGGCGAGTCGTTGTCCGTCTCGTCGCTCTCGGCGATGGTGTTGCCTGGGTCAACGGTGGCAGTGTTGGGAAACACGCCGATCGCCGCGCCTGTGACGTCAATCGTGACGGTTGGCGTGTCGGCAGTGCCGATGCTGACCGCGGCGCTGGCGGTGCAGGTGAGCGTGTTGGTGACGATGGCGCAATTGTAGCCGGTGGGTGCAGTGCCGACGGCGTAGCTCGCTCCGGCAGGCAGGGTGTCGGTCAGGATCGTCGCGCCGACCGCGAAGTCGGCGGCGGCGGTGCCGGAGTTGGCAATCGCCAGCGTCCACGTCCACGCGCCGGGGGCGGTGGTCGTACCGCCGACGTTGTTGCTCTTGGCGACCGTCAGGTTAGGCTGTGCCGCCGCAGCCCAGTTGACCGTCACTGTGTCGGTCGGCGAGGTGACGCCGCCCGCGCTGGCGCTGGCGATATTCGTCACACTGGTCGCGGACGGAGGAAGATCCGCCGCGACAACCGTATAGGTCGCCGTACAGGTGAGCGCCTCGCCCGGATCGAAGAAGTCGTCGCCATCGCCAGCGGGTGGGACGATGGTCGTCAGCGCTGGGCAGACTACGCCCGTGATGCGATTGTCGCTGATGGTGACGGGTCCGCTGAGGACTGCCGCGCCGCTGTTGGTGACGAGGTAGGTGTAACTGATGGTATCGCCCACGTTGGTGTAGCCGGTCGTCGTGGTTTGCTTATCGACCGTCAGCCCGGTCGTGGCGTAACGCGCTTGCGAAGTGTCGCCGACGGAGATGCCAGAGTAATCGGCAAGTACGTTCGCGGTATTCAGGATTTCGCCAGGAGCGGCGTTGACAGGACCGACGATACATGTCGCAATATGGTTGTTATTGGCGGCGACGGGGACAGGCAGCGTTCCTGGGAATCCGCAGCTCGCCAGGCTCACCAAGGGATCGCTGACCGAGAAGATGTTCAGGGGCACATCGCCCGTGTTTTCAATCGTGACCTGATAATAGATGGGCGTGCCGACGGCAACCGCGAGGTAGTTGAACCAGCTTCCGGCGGGATTGTTCGTCAAGCCGACCTGCTTGATGATCGACACCGACGGGCTGGGCGCGGTCACGTTGAGCGTGTCGCTGGTTGTATTGCCGTTGACCGTCACGCTGTTGACGACATGCGACACGGTGACGGTGTTGAGATAGCTGGCGGGTGCGGGCGACGCCACGACCGTGACATTCACGCTCACGGTGCAGGTCGCGCCGCTCGCAATCGTGCCGTTCGAGAATGAGAAGCTGTTCGCGCCCGCCACAGGTGCAAACGTCGGCGCGCCACAGCCACTGGTCGCCGCGTTAGGCGTCGCCGCGACGGTCATCCCGCTCGGCAGCGGATCGCTGAACGCGACGCCGCTGATGCTGTTGTCCTGGTTCGGGTTGATGATGGAGAAGGTGATGCGTGATGTGCCGCCCGCCACAACTGGGTTGGGCGAGAACTGCTTGTCGATCACTGGCGGCGCGATGACGGTCAGCGTCGCCGTCGCCACGCCCGTCGCCGTGTTGTTCGTGCCCGACTGTGTGGTCGAGAGGAAGCCGCTGGTGTTCAGATAGGAGCCTGCTGTCGCGCCCGTCACATTGACTGAGAGCGTACAGCTTCCACTGGCAGGGATCGTTCCGCCGCTGAAGGTGAGCGTGGTCGCGCCCGCCGATGGCGACCAGGTGCCGAGGCAGGTATTGGTCGCGGCAGGCGTCGTCGCCACGCTGATCCCGGCGGGTAGCGTGTCGCTGAACGCCGCGCCGGTCAGGGCGCTGGCGTTGGGGTTGGTGAGGGTGAAGGTCAGCGTCGAGGTGCCGTTCGCCGCGATAGTCGTGGGCGAGAACGCCTTGGCAATGGTCGGCTGCTGAACGACGCCGCAGCCGGTGAAGCTGACGCCATCGAGGAAGATCGAATGACCGTTGTTGTTATTGCCTGAGTTATAGGCATAGATACGGAAGAACGTCTGCCCGCTCGGATTGAGTCCGCTGGTCAGGGTGATCGTTTGGGGATACCAGGTTGCCTGGGCGGGCAGACTGTAGATGGTCGATGCGGTCTGCCCGTTCGCTATGTTGTTGTCGAGGTCATAGTAAAGCTGCGCGTTCTGTGGTCCCTGCGAGGTACGGCGCACGGCAAAGTTCAACGTGACCGACTCGAAGCCTGTCGTATTGACCGAAAACTGATAGTACTCGTTATTGGCGATGACCAGCGCGCCCGTATTGATATTGTCGAGTTCCCATGAGTTGGCAGGATCTGTTGCTACAGGTCCCTGGTTCTGCGCGCCGTTGATCTGCGATCTCGCGCCTGCGCCTGCTGCTGCTGCTGCGTTGGATGCGACGGTGGATGTCGTCGCTGCGGGTGCTGCGTTCAACCCCGTCGCCAGGTTCGAGAAATTCCAGGTCGCTATCGGCTGACCGGGGAGGCAGGCGGGCGGCGGCGGGGCATTGTTGACCGTCAGCGTGGCAGTTGCGTTGTCGCCCGTGTTGATGCTGCCGATGAACAGATTGTTCGAGACGTTGTTATAGACACCGACCGGTGCCGTGACATTGACCGCGACCGTACAGGTGCCGTTGCCCGCGACCGTGCCGCCGCTGAAGCTGAGGCTCGTCGCGCCCGGCGCTGGGGCGAAGGTCGCCGTGCCGCAGCCGCTGGTGCTGGGGTTGGCGGGGCTGGCGACCTGCATCCCGCCTGGCAGCGGATCGCTGAAGTTATAGCCGGAAAGCGTGCCCGCGTTCGGGTTGGTCAGCGTGAAGATCAGGCGCGAGATGCCGCCCAGCCCGGTCGTGCTGGGGCTGAACGTCTTGCTGATGGTCGCCGTCGTGGGATCGATGATATTGGCGAAGCGCACGCTCGAACTGTAGTCGGCGTTGTAATGGAAGCTGGAACCGGAAAAATCATAAATAAGGCTGTTGAGCGTCTGCGTCGTGCCGCCGCCGCTGATGATGCGCACCTGATACGTCACCTGGATGGTGCCGCCGGACTTCAGGCTGCTCTGAAGGCAGTTGCTGTACGTCGGGCTGTTGGGGTTGGCATCCCACAGGCAGGCATCGGCATACAACTGATCGTTCGGGTTGGGGACGCGGCTGGGCGGCGCGGTGTTGGCGCTGTATGTGGTCGAGACGTCGAGAATCTGGAAGATTGTATTGCTGAGGGTGATGAACGACTCAAGCTGCTCGTAACCCTGGGTCGCCGTGCTGGCGTCCAGGCGGATGAAATAGGTTTCGCCGACTAGCAGGTTCATCGACCCGCCGGCCGGGACGTTCGTCAGACTGAGGAGGCTGGTGCCAAAGGCGACGTTATTTGTGGAGTTGCGGCTCTGCGAGATCAGCCGCTCGACGAAGAGCTGGCGCGGGGTCGGCGAGCTGCCCTGGTTCGCGCCCGTGCCGTTGTTATCGCGCGCGGTGATGGAATAGCTGCGCGACTGCCCGTAGGGCGCGGGCGCGGTATCGACTTCGACCTCAAAGTAGGCGTCAACGCAGGCACCGGCGGCGAGCGTCGGGAAGGTGATGCTCGACAGAGAGCCGGGACGCAGGTCGATCCCTGTATCCGGCGATGCCCAGGTGAAAGTCACCAGGACGTTTGCCTGCGCCGAGCCTGTCGTATTACAGACCTCCGCGCCGACCGGGAAGAGACGGGGTCCCGTCGTCGGGTTGTTGCTGTCCAGCCCGATAATGTCCCAGGTGATGGGGGTGACTCTCAAGCCGGTCTGGGCGAACGCGCGTCCTGTGGGGAATAATGCGCCGAGGAGGACGAGGAGCATACAGAAAAAGACCAGCCGCCGCAAAAATACAGGCGTCCAGAAAAAAGTTGTGCGCATTTGGGGTTAGCTTTTGGTACATGCGACAAGGCGCATTAAGACATGTTACAGATCATACGAGATTTTACAGATTCATACCATAAAGACCCACAAAAATTGTTGAATAACAAAACATGGGGCGACCAATCCAGCCGATCACCCCTGTAGAATGAATTAACCGTACACGTCCGTGCGGCGGTCGGCGAAGACGGGGATGCGCTGACGCACCTCATCCACCAGATCCAGCTCGATCTCGGCGGTCGCCAGCATCGGCGTCTCGCCCACCTCAATGACGATCTTGCCCCAGGGATCGACGATCATCGAATGCCCGGCGAAGGTCGTATCGCCCGTCTCGCCGACAGCGTTGCAAGCGACGATGTAACACTGGTTTTCGATGGCGCGTGCTTGCAGCAGCGTTCGCCAGTGCTCGACACGCTGGATGGGCCATTCCGCCGGGATGACGATCAGCCTTGCACCATCGACAGCATAGCGGCGGAACAGCTCCGGGAAGCGCAGGTCGTAGCAGATGGCGATGGCGGTCTTGCCCCAGGGCAGTTCCAGCAGGAGCGGCGCTGCGCCTGCCTGCAGCCAACGATGTTCGTCCATCAGCTTGAAGAGGTGGATCTTGCGGTAAACGCCGAGCAGCTTGCCGTTGGGGGCGAAGAAGGTCGCGCTGTTGGAGACTTCGACGCCGCGTTTTTCCAGCAGTGACCCAACAATGCTGATTTTGTGCTGTGTCGCGGTCGTCGAGACCTGGGCGAACTCGCCCGCATTGAGCGGCGCACTGAGTTCGCGCGCATTTTCCAGCGCATAGCCGCTCGCCCACAGCTCCGGAAAGACCACCAGATGCGACCCGCGTTTCGCCGCTTCTCCGGCAAAGCTTTCGAACTGTTGAAGATTCTTGCGCGGGTCGCCGAGGGCGATGTTCATCTGCGCGAGGCTGATTGTCAGTTTAGGCATGTATCTGGATCTCCGTAACGCGAATTTTCCTGTTGGGAAACGAACCAGTGACGGATCACGAGTCACGCGGGCGAATCTTCGCCTGCTCGTTAGTCGTCACTCACTCTTCATCCAGTTTACCCGACCACGAACGGCACCTGTGCTTAAGAAACCCTGGTGAACTCGATCACCTTGTCCGCCCAGATCGCCGCGATTTTGTCCACAATCTCGGCGTCTCTCAGAGTCGTCGTATCAAATTCCTGGATTCGTGGGTCACGCCCGCGAATCGACCAGTCACGGCGCAGAAGCCCCAGCGTCAGCGCCCGTTCCGTTGGGTTGTGGTAGCGCGCGCCCAGCGCGATATGTAGGCGTGTGAGGACGGCATCGAGCGTGGCGACCAGGCAGATAATGTGACTACAAGACAGCATCCGCGCCAGATGATCGCCGTGCGCTAGCATCTGCCCGCTGATGTGCAGGACTGCGCCGCGATGCAGTGCCAGGTCGTTGATGACCTCGCTTTCGAGCACGCGCAGGCGCGCTTCGCCAAACAAGGTTTGGAATTGGCTCGGCAGCATTTCGGCGCGTTTTTCGACCTCGCGCTCGGCATCGACAAAGCGCAGCCGCAGACGTTCGGCGATGTGCCGCGCGACGATGACCTGATTGGGTCCAATCGACCCGGTCAGCACGAGGTTGAAATCGGTGGTGACAGACAGCAGGCTCATGAGCGCCAGCCCGGATACCAGCGGTCGAGGATGAACGGCAGTTCCGCCAGCGAGACGATGCGGGCGTCCGGCACAATCGTCGAATCGAGCATGCGCGTTTGCCGCGCAGAATAGCGCAGCACTGCGTGCAAGCCCGCCGCCTGCGCGCCGGCGATATCCGCCTCCGGGTCGTCGCCGACGAAGACGGCTTCGTGCGGCTTAACGCCGACGCAGTTGAGCGCCATCTGGAAGATCGTCGGATGCGGCTTCAGATACCCCACATCGGCGGCGGAGAGGCGGCAGGATGGGAAGAATGGCAGGATGCCGTGCGTGGCGATCTCGACATCACGAATCCACATCGGCTGGTAGGCGTTGGTGACGATGCCCACCCGGATATTGTTGTCATGCAGCAGGCGCATGGCGTCCGGCACGTCCGGGAACATGGCGGTATCGGGCACTGCATCCCAGGCGTAGACTTCCAGCAGTCTGCGCATATCCAGCTTGTTGGAGGCGACGCCGAGCGCGACGGCGGCTTCTACCAGCACCGAACCGAGATTCGGGGCGCGCAGTGAGGTGCGCGCGGCTGCCCAGGCATCCATCGTGCGCGCGCGGAACTCGGCGGCGAAAGCATCCGGGTCGTCGAGCGGATGGATGTGCTCGGCGATGAAGTCGAAGACATTGCGCAGGTGCAGCGCTTCCATCCTCGACCAATCGCCATGAAAGCCGCTCCAATCCAGCAGCGTATCGTCTAGATCAAAGAGAACCGCTTTAAGTGCCATACTCAGGCTTGTACCACGTCTTGCGCTCGCCACATCATCAGCGACTGCTCGATGCCCGCCGCCAGGGTCGGGTAGCGCAGCGCCCAATCGAGGCGCGTTTTTGTCTCGGCGTTGGATGCGCCAGAGGGCTGCGCCATCATCGCTCGCTGCGTCGCCCCTGCGAACAGCGGCTGCATCAGTTCCGGCATCTGTCCTGGGGCGGTCAGCCCAAGCTGCCCGGCGAAGGCACCGACGAACCCGGCATACGGAACAGGCTTGTCATCGACTACATAGAGGGTCTCGCCAACGGGACGCGCAGCAATGGCGAGCAGAATGGCGCGTGCGCCATCCTCCGCGTGAATCCAGTTGGCGCGCGTGTGGTCAGAACCCACCAGCAGTGTGCGCCCGCGCAGGAGTGCATCCCGCAGCGCGCGTAGGGCTACCGATTCAGAGCTGTAAACAATGCCAAAGCGCAGGATCGTCGCGGCAAGCCCGGACGAAAGGACAGCGGCTTCTGCTTTGCGCGCCGCGCTGATGACCGGCGCGCTCGGCGCTATGTGATCGCCATGATCATGCGCGTCGCCGCCGAGGAAACTGTAGCTTGCCTGGATGAAGTACTCCGCCCCGACCGCCTGCGCCGCTTCGAGCGCGGCAGCCGTGCCTTCGCCGACGACGGCGCTGTAGGCATCCCACTCGGTCGCAGTCTGCGGCGCGCCATAGGGGTAAGTGGGGGCACAATTGACGATGACCGATGCCTTTGCCGCCGCGAACGCGCTGCGCAGCTCGCCCGCGCGCGTCAGGCTGGGGTAGGTGGGCAGTGCGCCATCTGCGCGCAGTTCACCACCCTCCGCGCTGCCGTGTACCGACGCGGCGACGCGATGCCCGGCGGCGACGAGCTGGCGCACGAGCGCACGCCCCAACGGCGACGAGCCGCCGCTCACAAACACATTCAGCGAACCGGTGCTGGCGGTCAATGCTTCGGTCATGAGAGGATTTCCTATAGAAATGCATTTACAAATGCGACAGGCTTCCTATTATGCCATTCCCCTGCCCCCGTATCAACAGTGGTGCCAGGGGAATCGTTTCAAAACCACAGCCACGTTTTCGCGTCGCTGGAAGCTCAAAGCTTCCAGCTTGAAGGGTGGAAAAGCCTCTCAAAGAGGCTCCAAAGACCTTCTTCATGTCGAAAGCACGGGTTAGAGAGCCGCTTCAGCGGCTTTCGGCTGGACTTGTAGCCTGAAGCTTTGAGCTTCAGGCGGCGAAATAAGTTTGAAGCGATTGCCCTGGGATGAACTCGTCCTCAGGCGGCGTTTCTCCGGCAAACGCGCTACAATCCCGTGCCTTATCGACAGGCTTCCACACGAGGGCGCGAGATGATCAGAGTCGGCATTGTCGGCAGCGGCAACATGGGCAGAGTCCATGCGGAGGCATGGAAAGCGACCCCGGCGCAGTTCGTCGGCATCACCTCCGCCGAACCGGAACGCGACCACGAAATCGCCAGCGCCTATGGCGGCGCACGCTATGACTCGTTTGAGGCGCTGCTGGACGCGGTGGATGTCATCGATATCTGCACGCCGACGCATTTGCATCATGAGATGATCCTGCGTGCCGCCCAGGCGAAGAAACAAATCGTTTGCGAAAAGCCGCTGGCGCGCACCCATGCGCAGGGCGTCGAGGCGATTGCTGCCTGCAAGGCTGCGGGCGTCCAACTGCTCGTCGCGCATGTCGTGCGCTTCTTCCCGGAATACGCGCGGGCGCGGCAGATCGTCGAACGCGGCGAGATCGGCGAGGTCGCCGTCGTCCGTCTGACGCGCTGTGCCTTCCCGCCGCGCGTTCCTCCCGATAGCTGGTTCATGGATCCCGCCAAGAGCGGCGGCATGATGCTCGACCTGATGATCCACGATTTCGACTACGCCCGCTGGGTGGCGGGTGATGTCGTCAGCGTCTATGCGCGCAGCCTGCGTGGACACACGCCGGGCGCGGGCGAAGATTACGCGCTGGTGATCCTCAAACATGCCAGCGGCGCGATCAGCAACATCGAAGGCGGCTGGGCATACCCTGTGCCGATGTTCCGCACCGCGCTGGAGATCGCGGGCAGCGGCGGGCTGATCGAGCATCCGGCGGACAGCTCGACGCCTCTCGCTATCCATAGGAAAGCCTCGACAAGCGGCGCTGCTCCGGAGGTTGGGCTGCCGCTCAGTCCACTGGCGGAAGACCCGTATACGACCGAGATCAGGCACTTTTATGATGTGCTGGTGAACGGCGCTGTCCCCCGCGTGACGGCGGAGGATGCGTTGGCGGCGCTGCGGATCGCGCTCGCTGCCAACGAAAGCGCGAAAACCGGGCACGCAGTGGAATTGAGTGATGAGTAACGTGTAGGGGCGATGCTGTGTCATCGCCCGCGCATGACGAGGAACAAAAGTGCCATGCACCAGAGAGTGCTGGATTTCGCGGACATAAACCTCACCCCGCATAGACCCGACAAGCGCGAGAGTCGCCCCCCTCTCCGTACACGGAGAGGGGACGGGGGTGAGGTTCTGGGTGGAAGCATCTCCTCGCTATTCAGCACTTCGCACCCCGCACGATTGTTATCCCTGTACGAAATAACTGCGCTCGCGGCGGCGGATGCCGAGGCGGGTATCGAATGCCGCGCCCAGGCTGAGTGCCAGCATCAGCAGCGAGGCGAGCGTGCCAAACCACGTGATGACGGGGATGAGTGAGAGCAGCGCCAGCCCAACCGTGATGACGACCGCGCCGACCAGCACCGCCACGAGCGGAGGTGCCTGCGTGCCCATGCGCGTCAGCAGCCAATCGCCAACGAAGATGTAGATAGGCACGCTGCCCATCAGCGCCATCACCGCCAGCGTCAGCAGCATGAGCAGGAAGAGTGGCACGCCGACAAAACCGAGCGGGGGCAGCACGCTGATGAGGAGCGCCAGCGCCGCGCTGATGCCGACGACCAGCGCGCCGAGCGCGACGCCCGCACCCGTCAGGTGCAGAGGACGGCGGCGGATGGCGTCTTCCATCTGCGCGATTTGGCGCGGGAAGACGACGACCGACAGCGCGGACAACCCCGACACGATGACCGCGCCGACCAGCGCGCCGAGGGTGGCGTCAGCAGCTGATGGCGGGTCAATCGGGGCACAGCGCGTCAGTTGAAGCGATTCGGGCGCGCTGACTTCGCGCACATCGCAGATGTCGATCGTGCCGTTGATCACCGCCGTTTCCGCGATGGTCAGGGTGTCGCCGCTCAGGCTGACATCGCCGTCGATCTGCCCAAGCAGGCTGATTTTGCCGCCGATGATAAAGGTGTCGCCAGAGACGACCGAGGATGCTTCGAGCACCACGTCGCCGCCGATAATGCTGAGGTCGCCGTCAATGCTGCCTTCGACTACGACGGGCTGACCGCCCAGGGCGACGAGTGCGGCATCGCCGTCGATGCGGCTGTCGGCGGGAACGCTGATCGCCGCAAGGCTGATGTTCACGAGGTCGCCGTCTTCATCGCCAACGCGGTAACCCTCCGCCTGCAGACGCGCCGAATTGTCCCCGGTCGCGGGCAGCGGCGGGCGCAGCAGCGCAACCAGCAGCAGGAGTGCCAGCAGCGCGAAGATGAAGATGATGAGGGTACGGCGTCCGAACTTCATGATGTTTCCTTTACGCCTCGTCGGAGGACGTCCGCTGCTGCCCCATGTAGCGCGCCAGCCACACGCCCGCCAGCGGGATGAGTGTGAGCAGCAGCGCGGGGGTCTGCGGCGTTGTCTCCACGAGACCGCGCATCGATTGCAGCAGCGTTTCGATGCCACGCATGAGCGTGATGAGCAGATTGGACAGGCTCTGCAAAAGCTGGCTCATCGCCGTCGCATTGCCGAGTGTGTTGAGGACGAGCCAGCCAATCGCCGCCATGAGCGGCAGCAAGAGCAGCGCCATCAGTGCCAGCGCCAGCGCCAGCGCCATGCCCGCAGTCTGCGAAAGCGGCTGCGCCTGCAAGCCTTGCGCCAGGCGCGCCATGATCTTGAGCGCCAGGCGTTCCGGCGCGCGTTCCATCGGCGCGGTGCGCAGCAGACGGTCTACCTGCTTCAGCCTGCCGTAGAGATCGGCATCTTCCGGCTGGGCATCCAGTTCCTGATGCAGCCGCTGACGCGCTTCGAGAGACAGCGTCTCGTCGAGCGCTTCCTGCATCTGTCGTTTTTGACGGGCGTTTGCCATCACGCATTCTCCAGTAACAATTTGCCCGTGCCGGGCGCAGCCTGCGAATCCATGCTCTCTGCCAGCATCTGCCGCGCGCGAAAGAGGCGGCTTTTGATGGCGCTTTCGGTCGTGTCCAGAATGTCGGCGATCTCGACGTAAGAGTAGTCGTACCAGTAGCGCAGGACGACGGCGGCGCGGTAATCCGGCGGCAGCCGGTGGAGCAGCTTTTGGATCGCGGCGCTCTGCTCGTGGAAGATCGTCACATCTTCCGGTTCCGGCTCGTCTTCGCGCAGGGTCATGTTCGGCAGCGAATCATCCAGCGACAGCCATTGCAGACGGCGGCGGCGGATGCGGTCGATGCAGTAGTTGGAGGCAATCGTCAGCAGCCATGTCTTGAATGAACGTGCCGGGTCGTAGCGCTGGAGATTGAGGAAGGCGCGCAGAAATGCTTCCTGCGCGGCATCTTCTGCTTCTCCCCGGTCATACAACATGCGGTAGCACAGGTTATAGACGGAGTCCTGATAGGTATAGACCAGTTCCGCGAAAGCGTCCTGGTCGCCTCCCAACGCTGCGCTCACCCATTCGAGAATGACAGGATCGGACGTTGACACAAATTTGCTCCCAGGCTTATGGTCGAAGGAACGCGACCCGCCTGCAACTGCTGACACTACGCGAGTGCTGAGTACTCTCAACTACTGCCCCTATACGCAGCCTGGCGTCGCAGAGTTGCACGCTGTTGATCGTGATCATGCCGCAGAATGGGCGACGGGGGGAGTCCCGATGTGCGGAAGCGGCGTACGACTTTCGGTGGAGATTTCCCGGCAGTTCGTCAGATGCGCGGTTCAGCGCTAGAATCTGGTCGTCACTCGGCTGATTGGGGGGTATTCATGCGGATCGGCATTCTCTCGTTCGCGCATCTTCATGCGGAAGGCTACCTGAGCGCGCTCATGGGCATGCCGGATGTGCATGTCATGGGCATCGCCGATGAAAACCTGAGGCGCGGTGGGCACTTCGCCACACAGTTCGGCGTTCCGCTCTACGACAGTTACGACGAGATGCTGCACGACAAACCCGATGCTCTGATCGTCTGTTCGGAGAACGCCCGGCATCTCCCGCTGGTCACAATGGCGGCAAGCGTGGGCGCGGCGGTCCTGTGCGAAAAGCCGCTGGCGACCCGCGTCGAGGATGCGCGTGAGATCGTGCGCGTCTGCGCCGAAGCAAACGTGCCGCTGATGACGGCGTTCCCGATGCGCTTCAGCCCGCCCGCCCAGGAGATCGACCGACTGCTCAAGAGCGGGGGTTTGGGGCGCATCTACGGCACCAACGCCACCAACCAGGGCGCGCTGCCGGAAGCGCATCAGGCAGAAAACCTCGAATTCCTGGAGCGGCGCTGGTTCACCGACCCGGTGCTGGCGGGCGGCGGCGCGATGACCGATCACATCGTGCATCTCGCGGACATGCTGCGCTGGATGTTTGAGAGCGAGGTGACCGAGGTTTACGCCGCCTCGAACAACATCCTCCACGCGGGCAAGGTCGAAGTCGAGACGGGTGGGCTGGTCATGCTGACGTTCGCCAATGGCGTATTCGCCAGCATCGATTGCAGTTGGAGCAAGCCCGCATACTATCCCACCTGGGGCGGGCTGAAGATGGAGATCGTCGGCGACAAGGGGTTGGCGACGCTGGATGCCTTCCGGCAGGCGATGACGGTTTACAGCGACAGCGTCACACGCCCGCAGTACGCATTCTGGGGGTCGGATGCCAACGCCGGAATGCTGCGCGAATTCATCGCCGCCGCCCGCGAACGCCGCACGCCCGCTGTCACAGGCGAGGACGGCTTGCGTGCCGTCGAGATCGTCGCCGCCGCCTACGAAAGCGCGCGCACGGGGCAACCGGTTCCTCTCGACTAGACCAGCGAAAAAGCTATAATTAGAAGCATCTCTTCCGGTGCGCAGAATGGATTATCTTGCTGCGTCAATCAGGAGGTGCATTATGGACAATGTCGAGAACGCGAGGCAGCTTCTCCTCGATCACTTGGATCGCTTGGCGACAAAGGTGAAGGGTGCGCATGACTATTATCTGGAGCTGATCGAGCATGTTCCAGAAGATGAAAGATGGAAATACCAAAGGTCGTTGGAAGCCGCCAGTGACCAGTTTGTCACGACTGAGACCGTCGATCCGGTGAATTATCTTGGAGAGATGGCAGATACGTTGGCGCTATTCAGACGAGCCATAGAGTTGTTTTCCTCTGATCAACTTGCTGCCTTCTATCTGGGGATGGGTTGTAAGCTGCTTGATCTGCCATTCTGGGGAATACCGCAGACCCATCGGAACTTGGAACGTCTTCGCAGCGCTCAACACTACTATGATGAACTATTGAATGTCAAAGTGCCTGAGGAGGAGCATTGGAAATTTATGCGCCAGATTCCCACTCCTCTGGAGTTTTTGCCTCTGGATAAGATCGATCCACGAGAATATCTCCCGCAACGCCAGCGGTTGATCCAGGCGCAGCTTGACATGATCATTCAAGCCATCATGATTGGCTAAGTTCTGACGACCAAGCCCCATTACGTGGTTGTCATGTAGTGCTCCTCCAATGTACGCCAGCAGGTGTTTTTTGCGCGCGCCCATTCCTCCTTGCCAAAGTGCATCACAGGGCTGGGCAAGCTGGCAAAATCGATGTGATTCATCGTCCTACGTGCCGGATCACGTCGCTCGGACTTCAGCATAGTCTTCGCGATGGTTTCAAACACACGAACCTCGCGGTAATGCCATAACACCACAAGGCTTGCTTTGCGCACAAACCATGCGTCATGCTTCAGCCCCTCAAATAGCCAAGTGATCTGGCTCGAAACTGGCCAGTATTCTTCAAAAGGTGCGATACCAATCACTCCAAGCACTTGCCCGCTTTCAGCCAACATGATCTCGGTAATCGCCCAACGAATCATGGCATTCAGATAGGTCTTTGTGTCACGATTGCGACACACCTCGACGAGATGTTCATCGATCGCATCGTCGCGCATATCCCTGTACTGACGGATGAAGAGAAGTCCAGAAAGCACCAATTTGGCATCATCTGCGCTCAGTAGGTCAAGGATCGCCTGCTTGGGATCATCAGCTTTCATAATGTATTCCAACGCAAAAGCCAGTCGTTCTGCGACAATGCTCGGTTCTGTTTGTTCGGTCAAACCCTGTTTCGGTTTCGGTACCTTCTGTGCTATCCATCGGACCTGCTGACTTTCGTCGTGTTCTGCGATGTGTGCGAGAGCCTCTGTGGCTTTGCGGGCATCACTCTGTTGAAGCGCAAGCACTATGGCTTGCCGGACTTCCCAGTCCTGCTTACGATGGAGGGTGTCGATCAGGTGGTCCAGTGCGCCTGCTGTAATATTCAGCCGCTTGAGCATCCGGCATGCAAAGCGGCGCACCGACGGTTCCTCCGTGTCTAGAGCGTCAATCAAGAAGGGCATTGACTCTTCCGGGTTCAAGATGGCGCGCAATCTGAGGATCATCATGACTTGTCGTGAATTGCTGTTTCGGGTTTGCAGCAGCAGCTCCAGGGTTCTCTCAAGGGGCTGCATTTGCTCAAGAGCCTGAACAACCAGCATGTACTTGAAAGCATCGGGCGACGAGAGATGACCGACCAGCGCTTTCCGCGCTGTATCATCTTCACTTGCTGCAAGCGTTTGTATGGCGATTTCGTAGATCTGTGGTGCTTCATCGTTGAGCGCCAAGCACAAACCGTCGACGGCAGCAGGCATCGAGATCTTTGAGAGCGCAGTCACGGCAGCCAAGCGCACCGTCTGAGATTCATCTGAGAAAGATCTTTGCAGCGCAGGTACTGCGCGCTGGTATTGCATTGCCCCCAATGCTTGGCATACAGCGGCACGAGCAGGCTCATTCGCACCATCGAGTGTGTCGAGGAGGCGCTTCCCAACGGTTTCGGTCCCAATTGTCGAAAGCGCATAGGCAGACGCATAAATCACTCTGCGATCCTCATCATTCATACATTCAATGAGTGGCTCTATAGCTTCCACAGAATGAGTTTCGCCTAGTGAGTCGATAGCGGCGCACCGCACGGCGCTTTCATCATCACGAAGCGCTTTGATAAGCAGGCGTGAGGTGTCTGGATGTGAACATGTGCGTAAGGCATGGGCAGACTCTGCACGCAGTTCAGCATCTTCGTGAAAAAGCCACTCGGTCAACAGGGCGTGAATGTCCTCGCCGCCGATTTCCTCGAGCCATTTCGCAGTTTGTATTTTGGTCTCGGTTTCGAAGTCTTTGCTCAACTTTTCGAGAATCGGCAAAACCTGCTTTGGATACTCCTGACCCCAGTTGGCGATCATCGGTTCTTCCTGCTGCATATCACTGCGAACGATCACTTCCATCTGGGAGTCATCGAAATGCAAGTTGCGTCGCAGCATCCAGATCTTGTCAAGTTCCTTGGCGAAAAGTAATCGCTCAAACGCGGCGAATTGACGTGGCGCTTCAGCCAAGACAGTCTTGACCAACTGGAGATCGCGTTCAGCATCAGGGATCTGCTTCAGGATATACGCCGTTAGGAGATCATGAGTGATCGTGTACTGGTCTGTGATAGGCGAATGCCGCAGGGGACGAAGTGCGTTGTCCTCCATTTGCTGTGTGACTTCGAATGGGGTTGTGACCCCGTACTCCTCGGCGAGTTGTGCTAACTTCTGCCCAGAGATGGGTTGATACTGAGCGATCAACTTCAGAATGTGATGCTGATTCTGGGTTAGATGGCTCCAGAAGCGGTCTTCGAGCCGACCACTCAAGACTGCTCCAACTTCCGAGATTGGAAGATCAATCTCGCTGCCTGGAATGACCAAGCCTCGTTCGATGAGTTCTTCCCACAGGAAAAAGCAAGACAACTGCAGACTGCTTGGCTCTGTCCCCGATACTTTGATGATTGCGTTCACAAGCGCGTCGCTAAACGTAATTCCGTTTTGCATATGTTCCAAAGGAAGCTCGATCAGCGCGCGCGCATCCGCTGGAGCGAATGGTTCCAGCACCCAGGGCTTAATGACGCGAGTGTCCATCAAGTTCGGAATGATTCCAAGCAGGTCGCCCATACTCTCGGACTTGATTCCGAGCACAATCATGAGGCATGTTTCGGTCGTTTCCTCCAGCATCGACTGCAGTCGATACAAGAAGTGGCGATTGAAACCGCCTTCACGCCCTTGTAGGCTCTGTGTCAGGGCCTCTACCTGATCAAGTAGGATGAGAGTATGGCTTCTCCGACCAGAGTTAACGATTTGAGCCAACTCGTTTTGCAAAGAGTTCAGTGCATCGGTGAAGGAGACCTCATCAAACATTGATTTCGGATTGAACGAAATACCGCCGGGAATGCTCCACGAGATTCCACGCCCCACGCGGGACAACATCTCACGGATGATTTGTAGGCGTGTTGCGTTGTCTGGCAAGCTGAATTGCCCTCTCAATGGCGCAAGCAGCGCATCGGCACTATTGAGAGGAAGCACTCTTCGTATTGCCTGAACCGCCGCAATGACATCTGTTTCGGGGGCGCGAAAATCGATGTACAAGGCTGGGATGTCCCACAAGAGTGCACGATGCTCTAACTTCCGCAGGAGGGAGGTCTTGCCAACTCCCGATGGACCAAAAAAGATGATGTGTTTGTCGGCGTTTATTTTTCCTTCGAACCACTTCTCGAAGTAATCGTGCCAGATCGACATGCGCCCGACGAAATTGGACTCCAGAGCTGGTTTGAACGGCACATAGGGATTGTTGAGAACTACTGGGGTTTCGGAAGACATGTTGCGACATCCCTTCGGAGTGACGGTTCCGCAACATGACTAGAGCGAAGACGACGTTGCCTCTTTCCAGCAACGATGGGTTACTCTGCCTCAGGGTCAGATGGGAGCGAAGTGAAGTGCGACGTAGATGACAGGAAGGCGAAGACGTTCTAGTCGTTACGGATAAGCCTTCGCAATGACGAGACATGACGTAAGTTTAGCGCAGAGGCGATCACAAAGCGACACACCACATGACAGCAAAAAACCCATCTCTATGATGGGTTCTTGTCGGAGCGGCGGGATTCGAACCCACGACCTCAGCGGCCCGATCGCTGCGCGCTACCAAGCTGCGCTACGCTCCGTTTGATAATGTCCAGTCTAAACGATACACTCCTGCCTCGCAAGGTCGAAGTTCAAGCAAAGTAATGAGTGATGAGGAATCCGTGATGAGTCTGTGCGCAGTGCGTTGTGCGAAGTGCGAGCGAGCACGATCCGATCTAATCGCACCCCACACCCCGCACCCCGCACACCTTTCCCACGCATTACGCATCACCCATCACGCATCACTATCGTGACGCCACCGCCCACCACCCTCACCGACCGCGTTCGCGCACAGACCGCCCGCTTTATGGAGCGGGTCGGCTTGACCGTGCATCGCCTGGGTATTCACCCGGATGTGATCACGATTGTCGGGCTGCTGGTGGTCATCGTCGCCGCGATCCCGATTGCACAGGGGCAGCACCCGCTTGGCGCGCTGATCCTGGCGCTGGGGCTGCCGCTGGACGCGCTGGATGGCGCGGTGGCGCGGGCGATGCAGCGGCAGGGCAAGTTTGGCGCGGTGCTCGATTCGACGCTCGACCGCTACGCCGACGGCGTGATTTTCTCAGCACTGGCGCTGTATTTTGCCGGGCGTGACGAGTTCCACTGGATGCTGCTGGCACTGGCGGCATTGAACGGTACTTTTGTGGTAAGCTATGTCCGCGCACGCGCCGGAGAGGCAGGTCTGTCGGTCAAGATCGGCTTGTTTTCGCGGTTGGAGCGCCTTGCCGTCCTACTGATCATGTTCTCAATCCCGCCGCTTCTCGTCCCGGGATTGATTCTGTTGGCAGTCGGCACTAATTTCAGCGGTTTACAGCGCTTGTGGTATGTCTACAGGCATTTGGATCACTAAGGGGATTTGGGCAACATCATGGAGTTTGGACGCGAGTTTATTACGCTGTTTGACCGGGTGCAGATCCGGTACTACGGGTTGATCATCGTCGCCGCGATGTTGATCGCCGCGACGGTGGCGGCGCGGTTGGCAAAGCGCGACCGCCGCGACTCGGATCACATTTGGGGCGCGCTGACGTGGGCGATCATCCCGGCGATCATCGGTGCACGTTTGTGGTTTATTCTGTTCCCGCCCGAGTCCCTGGTCGCGGATGGGCAGACGACTGCCTGGTATTTCCAGAACTTCTTCAATACGGAGAACGGTGCGATTGCCATCTGGAGCGGGGGCTTGCATCTCTTCGGCGCGCTGCTCGGCGGCGGGTTGGGTGCCTATCTCTATTTCAGCCGCCTGCACAACCCCATCAGCAACACGATCAGCCGCTTCTGGTGGGTGCTGGTCGGTCTGCTCGGCATTGTCGCGCTGGTCGGCGGTCTGACACCTGCACCGCAGGTGACGTGGGCAATCGTGCTGGGCGTCGTCCTGCTGCTGATCGCCATCCTCTGGTTGATCCCGCCGACGCGCCGTATCCTGGAACGCATCTTCGGCGGGGACAGCGGTGCGCCATTCCCGGACGGGGGCATGTCCATCGCCCCCTGGCTCGATTACGCCGCCATCGCGCTGCCGCTGGGGCAGGCAATCGGGCGTTTTGCCAATTACGTCAATCAGGAGCTGTACGGGCTGCCGACGACCTTGCCCTGGGGCATCACGATTGACTCCGCCAACCGTGCCGGTGTCTATCAGAGTCTGGTCAATTTCCCGGCGACGACGCTCTTCCACCCGCTCTTCATGTACGAGGCGTTGTGGAACGTGCTGGCATTCGCGGTGCTGCTCTCGCTCTATCTGCGCAACCGCAAGAGCTTCAGCCCTGGCGATTTCTTCCTGCTCTATGTGATGCAGTACGCCTTCATCCGCTTCCTGCTCGAATTCCTGCGCGTCGAGGTCAGCCTGGTCGCGGGCTTCAACTTCACGCAGATCATCTGCGTCATCGCCTTCATCGCCGCGCTGGCGCTGTTCGCCACGCGCCGCCGCAGCGCGCCCAGCGTTGCGACGCCGAGCGCCGCGTAAAACAACCCCAATCATAAGGGGGCACCCAGGTGCCCCTTTATCATTCCTGACTCATTCAATCTCATTACGATCTCCTGACGAAGAATTGTCGAAAGGATCGTAACCTTATGTTGAAAGTCCAATGCGAACGTTCTGATTGTCAGGGCGGCTCCATGCAAATCGCCGACCGCAACGGCATCGAGATCGACTACTGCTCGCTCTGCCGGGGCGTCTGGTTGGATCGCGGCGAACTCGATAAGATCATCGAGCGCGCGGCGGCATACGAACAGCAGTCGCGCCCAGCCGCGCAGCCTCCCGCCCAGGCAGTACCTCCGCCAGCGCAGCCGCCCGTGATGCCGCCGCCCCAGCAGTATCCACCGCAGCCGGGGTATCCTCCGCAGGGGATGCAGCAGCCTTATCCGCCGCAGCAGCAGGGCTACATCAAATACGATGATGATGATTGGGAACGTCTCGACCCCCGGACGCCGGGCTATCAGGCGTGGGCGGAGGACTACCGCCGCCGCAAGGGGTACTACCCCAAACGTAAATCATTCCTCGGCGAAATCTTCGACATTTTCGACTAATCCGATAAACGCCCCCGCGCGGACGCCTCATGAGGCGTCCGCCTCGAAGCTCAATGCGAAGTCTGTTTTCCCCCGATCATGTGACAACCTACATCTCAAGACATGACAAGTGACGCCTTTCTGTCAGGTCGTGTAATGATATTCTGGTAAGCGTGGAAACAAGAGTTTCCATAAGCCTTATTTCTATGTGCGGCGCTGCGCTTCTGATGGAAGCGCACGTGTATTCATCATATAGTTCGTTGTTCAGAACTGCGGCGCTGCACCCTTATGCTGGCAGTTGTTTCTGCCGGGGGGGAACTATGATTTCGCGCAGACGCTTTATTCAGTTGGGTGCAGGAGTGGGCGCCGGTATGCTCATCCCCACATCATGGGGAGAAATCGGCAGGGCGCTCGCCCAGGGTGCCATTCCACCCGGCGTCGCCCTTAATCCGATGTCGCTCATCAAATTCATCGATCCGCTGCCCATTCCGGGTCCCATGCCAAGTGCTGGGGCGAACATCTACAACATTGGCGCGTATCCAGTGCGCCAGCAGCTTCACTCACAGCTTCCCATGACGAACCTGTGGGGTTACGGCACCAGCGCCGCAACCGCCAGCTATCCGGCTGCCACCATCGAAGTGCTCAAAGGCACGGCGATTACGATCAACTGGACGAATGGACTCAGCGGTCCGCACCCACTGCCAGTCGATCCTTCCCTGCACTGGGCAGACCCGGACGGCGAAGGCATGATGATGGGTCCCTTCCAGCCAGGCTTCACCTACACCTCGCGCACTATCCCTCTGTCCACGCATGTACACGGTGGCGAGCAGGAACCGCAGAGCGATGGACATCCGGACGACTGGATTCTGCCGGGGGAAACCATCACCTACCACTACACCAACCAGCAGCCGCCCGCGACCCTGTGGTATCACGACCATGCGCTTGGCATCACCCGCCTGAATGTCTATATGGGGCTGGCGGGTTACTACATCGTGCGTGACCCAGGCAGCGAGCCTGCCGGGCTGCCCAGCGGTCCGTTCGAGATTCCGCTCGTCATCCAGGATCGTATTTTCTCCACCGATGGTCAGCTCCTCTTCCCGGCATTGGGTCCCAATCCGGACATGCATCCGTTCTGGGTACCAGAATTCTTTGGCGATACCATCCTCGTCAACGGCAAGGTCTGGCCCTACCTCGAAGTTCAGCCGCGCAAATACCGCTTCCGTATGCTCAACGGCTCAAACGGTCGCTTTTACGAGATGCAGTTCCAGAACCGCGGCGGCAGCGGTCCGTCGTTCACGCAGATCGGCACCGATGGCGGCTATCTGTACGCACCGGCGACATTCCAACGGTTGGTGCTTGCTCCAGGCGAACGCGCCGATGTCGTGGTCGATTTTTCGCTCTACAGACCGGGCACACGCTTCATCCTGCGCAATTCCGCACGCACGCCCTTCCCCAGGGGTGGCACCATCGATCCGAACACGCTTGGGCAAATTATGGAATTCCGGGTCGTCCCGCGCGTGGGAGCGCCAGACAACACGCCGCTGCCTAACGTTCTCAACCCCAGCCTGGCGACCTTCCCATCGGTCGGTATACCGTCGGTCACGCGCACGATGACCCTGTTCGAGGTCATGGGCATGGGTGGTCCGCTGGCGTCGCTGCTGAACGGCACGATGTGGGATGCGCCTGTCTCTGAAGAAGTGCGCGAAGGCACGACCGAACTCTGGGAGGTCATCAACATCACCGCCGACACACACCCGATCCACCTCCATCTGATGCAGGTACAAATCGTCAATCGCCAGCGATTCAAGGAGAAGGAATTTACCGCCGCCTTCGATGCCGCCAATCCTATCGTGCCGATCCCGCACGACAGCGCTTACGTGCCTGTGCCCGTGGCACCCTATCTACAGGGACCCGCACTGCCGCCCGCCTCGAACGAGCGCGGCTGGAAAGACACGGTGCGTATGAACCCTGGCGAGGTGACGCGCATCCTGGTGCGTGTCGCGCCAATCGAAGGTGGGGAGTATCCATTCGACGCGACCGCCGCCCCAGGTTACGTGTGGCACTGCCACATGCTGGAGCATGAAGACAACGAGATGATGCGACCACTGCGTGTCATACCGTAGTCTTGATAGGCTCAATCGATAGGTCGCTCTGTCACATTGCGAATGGCTGGAGGACGTGAAGCTGGATAGGCTTTGCGTCCTTCGCGCCTTTGCGGTTCAATGATATTGAACTGGCAACCATCGAGAAGAGCGACCACCTTTCATGAAACTTCCCCCCATCCCACTCGAAAAGATCTCCACCCTCACCTTTCTCCTGCGCGTCGTCGTGCCGCCTGAATACCAGGACGAGAACCGCCACATGAATGTGCGCGGCTACATGGCGATTTTTGACGACGCGGGCTACCCACTCGTGGCGGGCTTTGGCATCACGCCGGAATATCACGCGGCGCACGGGACAGGCGGCTTCGACCTCGAACACCATCTGCATTATGTGAGCGAGGTCAACATCGGCGATACCGTCGCCGTTTACAGCCGCCTGAACGCGCGCTCCGCTAAACGCGTCCACTACATGATGTTCATGGTCAACGAGACGCGCGGCGCGCTTTCGGCGACATTCGAGTGCGTCAACTCGTTCGCCGACCTGACGCTGCGCCGCACCGCGCCGTACCCGCCGGACATCGCCGCGCGCATTGACGCCCAGCTTGAACGCGATACCGCCCTCGATTGGGCGCTGCCCGTCTGCGGCATCATGAGCGCGTGATGCCGTGAATCGACGCCAGGCATGGTGTTCGTTTTGGTCTTTTAGTCCTGTAGAAGAAATAGCTTTACGCGACATGAAGGATATGTCGTCTCATAATGAGAGAGTCAATTCTCTACCTTGAAAGGATGTAAAGATGCCGAAAGTACGTATTCTGTTAGCGTGTATGCTGCTGCTGCTCCTGAGCGTCGGAGCGATGGCACAGGCACAGGGCGAGCCACAGGTCTTGTGTGGCAATCTCTCGGCAGACGACTGCGCACTCTTGCAGACCGCCTCGACCAACATGTCCGCGTTGACTTCCGGTACGATGTCGGCAAATCTCGCTTTCGCAGGTACGATGGACGGCTCGCCTGCAGATTTCGGCTTTGACATCGCCGCGACCTGGACGGGTGCCGGTATCGGTTTATCGCCCGAACAGAGCCTCGACCTGGCGTCGGCAGACCCAACCGCCATCATCAACAATGCCGTCAGCGGTATTGCCAACTTCAACGGCTCGCTCTCCTTTACCATCACCCCGCCGCCTGGCGATGCCACGCTTCCCGGACCAATCACGCTCGATCTGCGCCTGGTGGACAGCATCGGTTACATTAACTTCGACAGCCTGGCGATGTTCGGCGCGATGATGGGTCCCGGCTTCCCGACTGGCTGGGGTGGCACGAACCTGGTCGATCTGTTCACCCAGTTGGGTCCGATGCTCGGCTCGATGACCGGCGACATGAGCGGGATGACGGGGACGACCGAAGTCACGCCCGTGCCGCAGGAAGAGGTCGCCCGCGTCATGGGCATCGCCAACCAGTACATCACGATTTCCCGCGACGGTGGCACGTTCAATTTCACAGTTGATCTGGCGGGTCTGCTCAACGATCCCGAAATCCAGTCGATGATGGAGGCACAGGGTGGCGAAGCGATGTCCGCGCAGGATCTGGCGGATCTTCAGAACGCCAGCGTGACCGCTTCCATGACGCTCACGGGTGACAATCAGTTCATCCAGGACATCACCATCAACCTCGCCGCCGAGACCGAAGGCGAACCCTTCACGATGGCGGGCACGATCTCGTTCTCCGACCACAACGCAGCACCGCTCGTCACAGCGCCGGATGGCGCGACGGTCGTCACGACCGAGGAGCTGATGCAGGGCTTGGGCGGCGTGATGGGCGGCGCTTAATCCCGCCAATCGTCGGGACGCAGCGCCTTTCGCTGATGCGTTCAACTGGGGTATGGCAAGCCATACCCCAGTTGATTCTCAATGTACATCCAGGAACGACCGCACGCGCTGGCGTACCGCTTCCGGGCGGTCGCTTAACATGCCGTGCCCGATGCCACGCATGATGGCGGCATCATGCAGTTCCGGCAGCGTGTGCTGCGCCCGCCCGATCACCTGGCTGGGCGCGAAGACGCGGTCGTGCGACCCCATCAACACCTGCGTCGGCACCAGCATCGTCCGCAGGTGCGCGTCGCTAAAGGGCGGCGGCGGCTCGGCATTGGCGCGGTGATAGCGGAAGACGGTGTGCAGCAGCTCGCAGTCCTCGTCCTTGATCTCAACATGCTTGCCAGAGCAGAACTCCACCAACTGGCGCGCGTGTTCGAGACGCATCGACATGCCCGCACGCATTCCCAGCCAGACGAACCCCGCGCTTGCCCAGACGAAGCCGGCGGGTGCCAGCAGCGACAGGGCGCGCACCCGCTCCGGCGCGTGGATCGCCAGCTTCATCGCCAGCCAGCCTCCGAACGACATGCCGATCAGGTGCGCCTGATCGACTTCGAGCGCATCCAGCACCTGTGTCATCCAGCGTGCGTAGCCACTCCCCCAGGTGAATGGGTGCTGCGGCGCGCTCTTGCCGCCTTCGCCCAGGATGTCGATGGCGTAGACACGATAGCGGTCGCTGAAGGTCTTCAGATAGTCGCACCAGAGCGTCGCGTTCAGGCTTCGCCCGTGCAGCAGGATGATCGGCGGGGCACCCTGACGCCCCGTCGCCAACAGATGCGTGGTGCCGTAATCGGTCTCGACCATGCGCGTTTGATAGCGGAAGTCGAAGCGGCGAAGCTGGCGCGCATAGTAGGCGTCCATCACCTCCGCCCAACCCGGAGCGGCAAACCAATCGACAAGCCAGGATGGGGTACGATCTAAAAACATCGCAATAGTCTCCCCAAACAATACTAGTATTAATTCTAGGACTGATTATATGCAAAAACGCCCGCCATGTGGCGGGCATTGCCCCTCTCCTTTTGTCCAGGTTTCATGACATGCACGCATGAAAAGGCGCGCGGTCTTATGAGCCGACTTCCTCGCGCGCCTTCTGGCGTTCTTCGCGTTCGGCGATTTCTTCGCGCAGGCGGTCGATAAAAGAGCGGATGTACGGCGCTGCGTTTTCGCCGCCGAGCGCTTTCGTCAGGCGCGTCAGCGTGTCGATCAGCATGGTCAGCACGTAGGGCGAGCTTTCTGGCGCGATGTCGATCACCGAACGCAGCGCATGTTCCGCTTCCCCCGCTTTGCCCAGCGCAAGCTGCGACGCCAGCAGGTCGGCATATGCCCAGTAGTTATCAACTTCCGCCTGCGTCTCGGCGGCGGCGAGACGTTCGACGCGCTTGAAGGTCGCCAGCATCTTTTCGCGATCCTCCTTCTCCATGTAAAGGAGCGCCAGATTGCTGAAAGGATAAGACGAGTGCGGCGTGATGAGTGCGGCGCGCTCGTACGCATTGATCGCCTGATCGACCTGCCCGCGCCGCCGATACAAGCCGCCGAGCGACCCCCACCACGACTCGCCGTCGTCGTCGATCAGCATCGGCGAAATCCTGAGCGCCTGAATGATGTGCCCCTCGCCCTCATTCAGCATGGCGTCTTTTTCCAAGCCGTCGGGCATCTTTTCGCCGATGCGCCGGTGCACGTAGCCCAGCGCCGCCATCGCGTTGGGGAAGTTCGGTTCGATCTCCATCGCGCGGTTGAGGTGATAACGCGCCTCTTCCAGCTTGCCGGACTGGGTGTAGACGTAGCCGATGCGCAGATGCGTGACCGGGTTGTTGTCGGCGAGGTCAAGCGCGCGTTTGTACGTCTGGATCGCGCCGTCGAAATCCTGCGCCCGGTACTGCCGTTCGCCCAGCGGCAGCAGCGAGAGCGCCAGTGTCGCGCGGGCGGTCGCTTCGGCGGCGGCGCGCGTCGAGGCTTCGCTTTGCATCCGAAGCTGCTGATTCAGCATGTCCAGTTCCGCTTCCTTGCGCGAGAGTTCTTCCTCAAAACGCTGGCGCGTTCGTATCAGTTCAGCTTCCATCTTCTCGCGCGTCGTCGTCAGTGCATTTTGCGCGGACAGCAGCCGCAGGACGCCAAACGCCGCCAGCAGCGCGCCGCCGACCGTGACGCTGAGACCGAGCGCCTCGAAGATGCCGAGGAAACTGCTGGCGTCTTCGGCATAGCGGCGCGCATCGTCCACATGCGTGCGTGCTTCGTCCATGAGCTGGCGCATCTCGCCGAGCGCGGCATCCGGCGTCATCGGGATGGGCGTTGCTTCCTGCGCATCGGCGCGCGCCGGGACGACGAGGAGGACAAGGAGGATGAGGGCGGAGATCAGCCGCATGGGGGTGCTCCTTTGGTGGATCTCAGCTTTCGGTTTAGTGAACCATAAACCGTCGCTGCGCACAAATCACTCTTGGGTGGCGAAATAGTTGACCAGCCGCTCGCGCAGGGCGTCCGCGCCTTCGCGCACTCGGATGAACTGGACATCCGCTGCCAGCACCTGCCGGAACTGATCGGCGTTATCGGGTGGCAGGATGCGCGTGCGCGCCGCCTCAGACAGCTCGTCGGCGAAGCGCCCACTGCCCTCCAACACGAGCAGCGGGAAGACCATCTGCCCCGATGCCGAGCGCATGTAGACCTCGCGCTGTGTGATCTGCCCGCCGTTGATGACCAACCCCAGCGCGGGCAGCCGACGATCATAACTGAGCGCGGTGGCGAGCATGGCGATCATGTCGGATTCGTCGCCGAATTCGGCACCATCCGTCAGGACAAAATGGCTGTGCCCCTTATCAAGGATGGCTTTGCTGGTGTCGAGCTTGTGACCGGGGTATTCGATCTGTGAGAAGGGCGCGACGCCGACGAGGGGGAAGGTGTAGCCTGAGCGCTGCCGTGCTTCGCCGATCAGCTCCATCACGCCCGCCGCCGTGCCGCCGTCAATGATCGTCACCTGGCGTTCCTCGGCGAACTTCGCCAAGCCGTTTTCGACCATCTTGCGGATTTGATCGACTGACTCTTCTTCCATCAAGCCTGCGCCGCCGATGATGAAGATGACCGGACTGTGCTTTAGGCTCAAACCCTGGAGGATACTGCCGGGGTCGCCAAAGCGCGGTGTATAGACAGCCCGCGCCTGTACGCCGCCGTCAAAGGTGATCGTAAAAGGTTGGTATTCCTGGACACCTGAAGGACTCATCGCCACGCCTTTCGGAACGACGCCGCACGCAATGCGGGAAGTATAGCGCGAAACAGCGCGCCCGCGTCCCCACATAAGCGAGGTGATCTGGAACCCGTTCTTGGCGTCCTTCGCGCCTTTGCGGTTCAATGGTATCAACCGCCACGACGCCAGGACGCCAGGAGACTTGAAGACCTTGCTGACACCCGACACCTTCACTGCTGACCTGCTGGGCTGGTATGACGCGCTCGCCATCGGGCTGCCCTGGCGCGGTGAGACCGACCCGTATCGCGTCTGGTTGAGCGAGATCATGCTCCAGCAGACGCAGATCGAGACGGTTAAACCGTACTACGCGCGCTTTCTGGAAGCGTATCCGACGGTCGGCGCGCTGGCTGCGGCACCGCTCGACGACGTGCTCAAGCGCTGGGAGGGGCTGGGCTATTACAGCCGCGCCCGCAACCTGCATCGCGCCGCGCAGACTCTCGCCAGCGAACACGGCGGGCAGTTCCCCGCCAGCGCTGAAGGATTGCAGGCGCTGCCCGGCATCGGGCGCTACACGGCGGGCGCGATTGCCAGCATCGCCTTTGGCGAGCGCGCGCCCGTGCTGGATGGCAACGTCATCCGCGTCTTTTCACGCCTGGATGATCTGGCGGACGACGTGACGCAGCCCGCCGTGATCGCCCGCCTCTGGTCGCGGGCGGAGGAGCGGCTGCCGCCCGCTCGCGTCGGCGATTACAACCAGGCGCTGATGGATCTGGGGCGCGTCGTCTGCAAGCCGCGCGCACCCCTGTGCGACGAATGCCCCGTGCGCGCCCACTGCCGCGCATGTGCCAGCGGCACGCAGCAGCAACGCCCGGTCAAGGCGGCGAAGGCGAAGACGCCGCATTACGATGTGACGGCGGGCATGATCTGGAATGCGCGCGGCGAACTGCTGATCGCGCAGCGCCCGCTCGATGGTTTACTCGGCGGCTTGTGGGAATTCCCCGGCGGCAAGACCGAGCCGGGCGAAACGCTCGAAGCCTGTCTGGCGCGCGAGCTACGTGAGGAACTGGGCATCGCGGTCGAGGTGGGCGCGTTGTTTGTCGTCGTCCGGCACGCCTTCACCCACTTCAGGATTACGCTGCACGCCTTCACCTGTCGCTATGACGCGGATTCGGGCGAGCCGCAGGCGCTCGGCGTGCGCGATTGGGCGTGGGTCTCGCCGGACAGGTTGGATGCCTACAGCTTTGGCAAAGCAGACCGCCAGGTCATCGCGGAATTACGCCGGAGACAGGGGATGTTGCTGTAGGGGCGCACCCGCGTGTGCGCCCGTTTCGACAGACACATGGGTCTGCCCCTACGAACCCGACAACAGGAGGAATGGTCTATCTGCACAGCGGAAGTAGACTCGAACTTTCAACAAGGTCTTGAAGAGAAAAGGCTGCCATTATGGGATCTACACACGAGCATGCGTCAGAGCATCAACACACCCATGACCACGAGCATTCGCACGGGCATGATCATCAGCATCCGACGGGAATCGTCGGCATCCTGAGTCAGGTCTTCCATCTGCATGGTCACGAACACGCATCGCTGAGTGCCGACAGCGCGTTTGCCGCCAATGAAGAAGGCATTCGCACGGTCTGGCTGGCGCTGCTGGCATTGGGGATTACGTCTTTGCTCCAGGTCGGCGTCGTCGCCGTGAGCGGCAGCGTCGCCCTGCTGGCGGACACCGCCCACAACATCGGCGATACGCTGAATTCCATCCCGCTGCTGGTGGCATTCTATCTTGCACGGCGTGCGGCGACACAGCGTTACACCTATGGCTTTGGGCGTGCGGAAGATGTGGCGGGCGTCTTCATCGTGCTTTCGATTGCGGTCAGCGCTGCTATCGTGCTCTGGGAGTCCATCCAGAAGCTGATCAACCCTGTGCCGATGCAAAACATCCCCTGGGTGGCGGCAGCGGCGATCATCGGTTTTCTCGGCAATGAGGCAGTCGCTCTCCTGCAAATCCGTACGGGGCGACGAATCGGCTCGGATGCCATGATCGCGGATGGATTGCACGCGCGAATCGATGGATTGACCTCGCTCGCAGTGCTTCTTGCCGCAGGCGGAACCCTGATAGGGCTTCCAATCCTCGATCCGCTCATTGGACTGCTGATCGGCGTGACGATCCTCTTCATCACCCGTGACGCGGCACGGCGCATCTGGTACCGCCTGATGGATGCCGTCGATCCCGACATCACGCATCGGATGTGGCATGCCATCGAGGATGTCGAAGGCGTCAAGGGCATCACGTCACTGCGTGCACGCTGGGTCGGGCATCGCCTGTTCGTGGAAACCACGGTGCAGGCGGACGCCCAACTATCCCTTTCGGACAGCGCACATCTGTCCGAGCATGTCGGTGAGGCGGTGCGGTCGCGGGTCGCGCACATCGGCGAAGTCACGATCCAGATTGTGCCAGCATAGTCGATGCTCATCCCATCCCCGCGCGCAGCCAGCGCACCATCAGCGCGATGTCGCCGTCCGTCAGCACGCCCGCATACGGCGGCATGATGTCGGCGATGCCCGCGCCTTCGACGATGATGCGCCGCAGCTCTTCGAGGGGCAGCTCCTGGCGCACGCGCACGGTCGCCAGCGCCGGATGGATGAGCAGCATGCCCTCCCCCTGCGCGCCATGACAGCCAGCACAGTGCAGCGCATAGACTTCGCGCGCGCGTGTTTGTTCTTCCGCGGGCAGCGGGATGGCGGTCGGAACGCCTGCCGCGAGCGTGACGGGGGCGGACGTGGGTGGGATCGGCTGCGGGATGGTGCTGCCGACCAGGATGAGTGTGCCGATGCACGCCAGGAAGACGATGCCGCCAAGGAGTGCAAGCATTTCGGGTCGTTTCATGAGGGCTGCTCCACATGAATGCTGACGATGACCAGGGCGCGCTTTGTCATCTGCGCGCGCATGGCATCGGATGCCTTCGGATAGATCGCCCCCAGAGCGCGGTCGATGTCGACGGCGTCCTGCGATACATCGGCGGTACCCTGCTGCTCGCGCCCACGCAGCCACAGCCGCACCCGCGCTCCACCGCTCAAATTGCGCCACCACAGATAATCACGGCTGGTCGAAACGACGATACCGCCGGTCGTCGCCGCGTACATGACCGGCGTACGGTAGGTCTTGCCGCTCTTGCGCCCGGCGAATTCGATCAGGACGACGCGCCCGCTGACCACGCCATGCAGCGGTGACCGCAGCAGCCACTTCATCGCGGGGTTGGCGATCTGGTTGAGAATTTGCTGCATCTTCATCTTAGATACCTGAGTACATATAAATCTGGTTATATATTACGCAGATTTGCTATAATGGTTGCAGGACGGAATGTCACGACGAGAGGCGTCGAATGTCACTTCCTCATGCCATCCTGGGAATACTCGGTTATATGCCGATGACGGGCTACGATCTGAAGACACAGGCGTTTGACAAGAGCATCGCGCACTTCTGGAGCGCAGTGCTGCCGCAGATCTACCGCGAGCTGGAACGGATCGAGGAGAAGGGATGGGCGACCAGCAGCATCGAAATCCAGCATGACCGCCCGAACCGCCGCGTGTACAGCATCACGGATGCCGGGCGCGCGGAGTTTGCGCGCTGGCTGCACGAATTCCAGCCGCCGCCCGCCCACCGCGAGGCATTTCTCATTCAGCTCTTCTTCGCCGCCCAGCTCCGCAGCGACGAGATCGTGGCGCTGCTGGAAGGACAGTTGGCGGCGCGGCAGGAGCAGCGCGCGCGCTTCGCGGCGCTGGAAAGCGCCTTTGACGGCGATCACCCGCGCGAGGAGGCATTGGCGCGCCTTACGCTCGATTTAGGCGAGCGCATCACCGAAACGTACATCGCCTGGCTGGAAGATGCGATTGCGCTTGTCAAGGCGCTGCCCTCATGAGTTACACATATTTTACAAATGTGTGGATTCTAGGCGTTTCCTGCCCGCACACCCGCGCGCTATAATCTCACGGGTTTTTCGCCCATTTCGAACAGAAATCAGGCAATTGAGTGTGCTGATTCGGTTGATCTCGACCAGTGGATTTACCTGTAAGCTGGGGAGTTTTTAGATGATAGAAGTCCAGAATTTGACCAAACGCTACGGCGAAAACGCCGCCATTCGCGGCGTCTCCTTCGTCGCGCGCCCCGGTCAGGTCACCGGCTTTCTCGGTCCCAATGGTGCCGGGAAGACGACGACCATGCGTATCCTGACCGGGTTCATGCCGCCTTCGGACGGCAAAGCGACGGTCGCCGGATACGATGTCTTTGAGCAGAGCATGGAAGTGCGCAAGCGCGTCGGCTATCTGCCGGAAAACGTGCCGCTCTACCGCGACATGACCGCGCGCGACTACCTGATGTACATCGCCGAGATTCGCGGTGTCCGCAATCGCCGCGCCCGCGCCGACGAAGTCCTGGCGCGCGTGGGCTTATCCAGCCGCGCGGACAGCCGCATCCGTACGCTCTCGAAGGGTATGAAGCAGCGCGTCGGTCTGGCGCAGGCGCTGGTTCATAACCCGCCAGTGCTGATCCTCGACGAGCCGACGATTGGTCTCGACCCGATCCAGGTGCTGGAACTGCGCGATGTCGTGCGTGACCTCGGTCATGACCACACCGTCCTCTTCAGCACGCACATCCTTTCGGAAGCCGAGCAGGTCTGCGACAACGTGATCATCATCAACCAGGGTGAGATCGTCGCCGAAGGCTCGCCCGCCGCGCTGCGTGGGCAGCTCGAACGCGGCGGACGCATCATCACGCGCGTCAGCGGCGACCTGAACAAGGCGCTGTCGGTCATGCGCGCGGTTTCCGGCGTCGCCGATGCCGAACTCGGCATGGACGGCATCGTCGCCACCCCTGCCCCCGGCGCAGACCCGCGCGGCGCAATCGCGCAGGCGCTGGTGGGCGCGGGCATCGGCTTGGTCGAACTGCGTCCGCTCGCCATCAATCTCGAAGAAATCTTCCTGGAACTGACGCGCCAGGAAACGCACGAGCCAGAACCTGAAGCCATAACCGAAACTTCTGACGAGGAGATGTCGTCATGACCGACGCACCGATGCCGGTGAGCAGCGCTCATCTGACGCGCGACGTTGAGAGCGGCGGCAGCCTGCCGTTCTGGGCGGTCTTCAAGCGCGAGCTCAGGCTCTACTTCCGTTCGCCGGTGGCATATGCCATCGCCTTCGCCGTCCTGTTCTTCCTGGCGCTGCTGTTCAACAGCTACCTGGTCACGTCGGTGCGCAACCAGCTCCCGGCGAACTCGACCTACATGCCCAACCTGCTGACCTTCCTGATGTTCCTGATCGCGCCGCTGCTGACGATGCGTCTGCTGGCGGAAGAATCGCGCGAAGGCACGCTCGAAGTCCTGATGACCCTGCCGATGGGCGACTGGCAGTACGTGCTGGGCAAGTTCCTGGCGGCATGGACGTATTTCACCATTTTGCTGGCGTTCACGCTCGTCTTTCACCTCGTCAATATGCAGGTGGGCGTGCCGGATATGGGCGCGACCTTCGGCTCATATGTCGGCGCGTGGCTGTATGGCGGCGGCGTCATCGCCGTTTGCATGATCTGGACGGCGCTGACTGAAGACCAGATCGTCGCGGCATTCCTGAGCGCGGCGACCGTGCTCATCCTGTACCTCGCCGACCAGGGCGCGACCGCGCTTTCGACCAACGCCAACCTGAGCGTGCTGGGGAATATCCTGCGCGAACTGAGCCTGACCGCGCACTATAACGACTCGATGGCACAGGGTATCTTCCGCCTGCACGATGTGCTGTATTTCGCCTTCCTGATCATTGGCGCACTCTTCATCACGACCCGCATCGTCGAGTCGCGCCGCTGGAGAGCCTAAACCATGACCGATCAGACACCGAACCTTACTCCCGAAACGGCGCAAGAGCCGTTCATCCCGCCTCAGTTCCTCCTGGCACTGGCGGGCATCTGCTTCCTGGTCGCGCTCGGCGTGCTGCTGCTTCAGGGCGAAGCGGTCGTCGGCTTTGGCGCGCTCGCCTTTGGCGTGCTCTCGCTGATCGTCTGGGCGCTGATGGCACCCAAGCAGGCGGGCGATTTCATCAGCGGTCGCTCGCTGCGCTACGGCGGTGCCAGCATCCTGGTGACCATCCTCCTGCTCGTGGCGATGGGCGTCATCTACGTCGTGGCGCGCGGTGCCAACCTCCGCGCTGACGTGACCGAGAGCAATCTGTTTTCGCTCACCGCCGAATCACGCGATGCCATGCAGTCGCTCGCCGTCGATCCCACGCTGCCGCAGGTGCAGATGCTGGCGTTCTACGGGACGGCGCAGGCGGGCAGCCGCGAACGCGATACGCTGCTGCTGGGCGAATACGCCGAAGCGAGCGGCGGCAAGGTCGCTTACCAGTTCATCGACCCCAACCAGCGCCCCGACCTTGTCGAGCGTTTCACCATCACCCGCGAGGGCACCATCATCGTCGGCGTGCCGGGTGAAGACGGGCAGATCGACCCGGAAACCGCCGAGACCGTCAGCACGATCAATCAGCAGCAGTTGACCAATGCCATTCTGCGCGCGTCGGCACAGGGCAATTTCGTCGCCTATTTCCTGACCGCGCAAGGGACCGTCAACGAGAGCATGACGCTGCTCAAGCAGTTCCTGACGACGCGCTTCGATTGGGCGGTGCAGGATGTCTCGCTCTTGCAGTTGACCGCGCCTGAAGGCGAGTTCCGCCTGAACGACGAGGCGCGCGATGGCGAAGTCGTCGTCATCCCTGGCGGCATCGGCACGTTCACCGCCGATGAACTGCAAATCCTGACCGATTACATGAACGGCGGCGGTGATGTCATCATCTTCTCCGAATCCAGCTTCACGCAGGACGGCAGCGCGCTGGCGACTGACCCAGCGCTGAACGACTACTTGTTCGCCAACTTCGGTCTGCGCATGAATAACGATGTCGTCCTCGACCAGACGCTGTCGGCGGGCACGCCGCTGTTCCCGGTCTCCAACACGCTCGACTCGCAGTCGTTTGTGACCAACAACGGCATCCCGACGACCAATGCCTTCGTCCTGCTCCAGCTTCCGCACAGCATCACGGTTGCCGACCCGCTGCCGCAAAACGTTCTGGTGGATCGTCTGGTACAGACCTCGCCGGAGTCGTATGTGAAAGCGGATGCCGCCGCGCTGCTCGCCGCGCAGGACAGTGAGGAGGCTTTCCGCACAGCCATCGAGCCGACCGAGAGCGATACACGCGGACCTATCGTGGTCGCGGCGGCGTCGGAGAATACGCAGACGGGCGCGCGCGTCGTCCTCTTCTCCACGCTGTTCGGCATTGACGATGTCACCTCGTCGCAGCAGGTTTATAACCTGGAAGTGACGCTCAACAGCCTGGTCTGGACGACCAACTTCAACGACTTCGTCCAGACGATCACGGTTGACCAGACCGAATCGCCGACCAACAGCCCGGTCTTCACCGACGACGGGACGCTGCGCTCGATCAACCTGATCACGCAGTGGCTGATCCCGTTCGGTATTCTGGCACTCGGCGGGTTCGTCTGGTACGCCAACCGCGAGCGGCGGCGGGAGTAAGCCAGATCAATCGTATCTCACGGATGTTGTCCGGTAGGTGCGTAGTGCGTAGTGCGTGGTGCGAAAGAACACAGCCGTTGTAGGGACGCCATTCATGGCGTCCGCGCAACACGGACGGCATCAATGCCGTCCCTACAGGACTCCAGCTTGTCCGCACCACGCACTGCGCACCACGCACATCTTCTTAAGGCACATCAGGATTACCTTGACTTAGAGGAGATGTCATAAGATGAAACTCAACTGGGGGACTGTTGCCCTCGTCGTTGCCTTGATCGTCATCATCGTCGGCGGGGTGCTGCTCAATAGTCAGCAGCAGGCAGCCAGCACGCCGACCCCACAGCCCACCGAGGCGGTGGTTCGCCTGTTTGATGCGCTGGACAGCACGCGTGGTGTGCGGCTGCTGGTGCGCGATAATCTGACGGGCGACAGCACCGTGCTGACGCGCGATCCGAGCTTCCAGTGGGCGGTCGAGACCGCCAGCGGGGCGACGGTGCCGACCGAGAACCGCACGGTCGATCAACTCACCGTGCCCAGCCTGATCAGCAGCTTTGTGTCGCTGTCTTCCACCAACAGCTTCGCGCCAGAAGCGGCGCTGGAGAGCTTTGGCTTGAGCAACCCGACGCACACCGTGGAACTGCAAACGGACGATGGCGGCGTCTATGTGCTGCATATCGGCGAAAAGAACGTGGCGGGCAACCGCTACTTCGCCGTCCTGGAAAGCACGCCGGGCAGCGGCGCGCCCGCGCCGACTGCCGCGCCGACCGAGGTCGTGCCTACGCTTGACCCCAGCGTGGCGCAGACGCCGACGACCGAGCCGACCGCTGCGCCCACCGTCGAGCCGACGGAGACCAACACGCCGCGCCCGACCGACGCACCGACGGAGACGCCCGTCCCGACGGCGACCGCCGTCGTCAGCCTGGCGGAAGCGGCGATGATCTATCTCGTGCCAGCGGATGCCATCGATTCGCTGATCGCGCTGCTGGGCGAACCGCCCTATCTGCCGCTGCCGCCGACCAGCACACCGCTGCCGCCCACGGCGAATCCATTCAGCGAAGTCGAGCAGACGGCGACCGCCGAGGCGGAGATGCAGTCCCTGATCGACATGCTGACGGCGACGGCGGACGCGGCTGTCATCCTGACTGCCACGCCCGAAGCGACGGCAGAACCCGCCGTCTCGACGGCAGAGGCGACACCCGCTGCCGCTTCGACCGCTGAGGCGACCACTGCGCCTGCTACAGCAACACCGCGCGCGAGCGTCACACCCGCAGCGACGGCGACGCCGTAGGAAAAGGGAAACGCCAGGACGCCACGACCATAGGATGCTCCTGGCGTTCTTCGCGGCTTGGCGGTTCAGATAAAGCCCACCGCCAGGACGCCAGGAACGCCAAGGTCAATATATGCTCCTGGCGTTCTTCCCGGTTTTGTATCCCCAGCATCGATTTAACCGTGCTTAAACCTGAATTCCCGCTGCAATAACCTGATCCATTAACGCGGTCATGTTCGATGTCTCGCTTCGTCAGGTTGCGAAATTAATCACAAGCGTGGAATTATGCTCATGGGGTCGCGCATAATGAAACGCACAACGCCGGGGAAACATCCGGCTCAAGTGGGGCTTGAGCCAAAACCCGGCGCTGTGACCTAAAGGTAGGTACAGAAATCGTATGCCGATTTCTGCGTTTAGACAAGGAGTTTGGGGATGCATCCTCATCGTTTGCTGATGATCGTCGTGCTCGCGTTGTGTGTAATGGGGGCTGTCCTGCCCGCTGCCGCCCAGGAACGCGAAGTGGTCAATGTTTATTCGGCGCGGCATTATGGCGCGATGGAAGCCGCGTTCACGTCCTTCACCGACGCGACGGGTATCGAAGTCCGGTTGTCACAGGGGTCGGCGCAGTCGATCCTGGAGCGACTGCGCGCGGAAGGTACGCAGACCGTCGCCGATGTCTACTTCACGATTGACGCGGGTGGGCTGGATCTGGCTGCCAGCGAAGGCTTGCTGCAACCGGTCGAGTCCGACATCATTACCGCTGCCGTGCCGGAAGACCTGCGCGACCCGGATAACCTGTGGTTCGCCGTCTCCCAGCGGATGCGCACGATCATGTACAACCCGCAGACGGTCGATCCGAGCGAACTTTCGACCTACGAGCAGCTTGCTGACCCCATGTGGAACGGGCGGCTGTGCCTGCGTCCCGCCACGCACATCTACACGATCTCGCTGGTGGGCGCGCTGATCAACGACCTGGGCGAAGAAGCTGCCGAAACCGTCGTGGCGGGTTGGGTGGCGAATAACCCGACCTATATCGACAGCGATACCCGCATCCTGGAGACCATCGCTGCGGGTGGCTGCGATGTCGGGCTGACCAATCACTACTATCTGGCGCGCCTGTTGAGCGAAGACCCCGAATTTCCGGTCGCGCTCTTCTGGGCGAACCAGGGCGAAGACCAGCGCGGAGTCTTCCGCAATGTCAGCGGCGTCGGCGTGACCGCTGCCGCGCTCAACGTCGAAAACGCCATCACGCTGATCGAGTGGATGGTGACAGATGGGCAGGTGGGCGACGAGACCGGTATTCCCGGCGGCAACTACGAGTTCCCGGTCAATCCTGACGCCGAACTCATCCCGGTCATCGCCGAGTTTGGCGAGTTCACGATTGACCCGGTCACGCTCAGCAGCTACGGCGATACGCAGGAAGCGGCGGTCGCCCTGCTCGAACGCGCGGGGTACGGATTCTGATTGTGCGAGGTGCGCAGTGCGTAGTGCGAAAATGTCGCCAAGTAGGGACGCCATTCATCGCGTCCGCGACGAACGGACGAGGCGTGCCTCGTCCCTACCGGGTTTGTTAGCACCGCGCACCACGCACTGCGCACGAGTATTCTGGATGAAGACATGACGACAGCCTCACGACCGATCATCCCCAGATTAAATGATACCGCCGCGCCGCTCCCCAAGGCGCGTTTGCGTTTTCGTCTGCCGCTGGTGCCGCTGCTGGCTGCCGGGTTGACGCTGCTGCCGATCGCGCTGCTGGCGGCGGAACTGCTGACGCCGCGCGTCGATCTATGGGCAGAGCTGTGGGAGACGATTCTGCCGACGATGCTCGGCAACACGCTGCTGCTGATGGTGGGCGTCGGGGTGGGCACGCTGGTCATCGGGACGGGGCTGGCGTGGCTGGTCGTGACGCACGAATTTCCAGGACGCCGTATCCTCGAACATGCGCTGCTGTTGCCGCTGGCGATGCCCGCCTTCGTCATGGGGTTCACGTTTATGTCGTTGTTCGATTTCGCCGGACCGATCCAATCGGCGTGGCGACAGCTTTTTGGACGCGGCGCGCCCTTCCCGGACATCTACACCGGCGGCAGCGCGATCCTGGTGCTGACTCTGGTGCTCTACCCGTACGTCTACATGCTGGCGCGCGCCGCCTTCCGCGAGCAGGCGGGCACGACGCTGGAAGCCGCGCGTGCGCTGGGCTGCACGCGGCGCAGCGCGTTCTTCCGGTTGGCGCTGCCGATGGCGCGCCCCTCGCTGGCAGCGGGCGTCTCGCTGGCGCTGATGGAGGCGATGACCGATTTTGCGACGGTGCGCTTCTTCTCGTTCCCAACCATCAGCGAAGGCGTCGTCCGCCTGTGGGAAGGGCGCATGGATCGCGTGGCGGCGACCGAACTAGCGTCGCTGCTGATGGTCTTCGCGCTGGGGCTGCTGGTCGTCGAGCGTTGGATGCGCGGGCGCGCGCGCTTTCATCAGCAGGGTGGCAAGGGGCGCAGAGTGACACGCCTGCGCCTGCGCGGGTGGCGCGCGCTGGTCGCTTTCCTCGCCTGTTTCGTCGTCCTCTTCGCCGCCTTCCTCCTGCCCGTCGGGCAGCTTGTCGTCTGGGCGGTCGCGGAGATCAACGGCTTGATCCCCGGCACCTGGGAGACGGTCTACGGGCAGTACGTCGGCAATACGTTCCTGCTGTCTGGCGGCGGCGCAGCGGCGACCGTTGGGCTGGCGCTGGTGCTTGCGCATGGCGCGCGCATCTACAAGAGCAGATGGGTGCGCGGCGCGGCACGCCTAGGCACGCTCGGTTACGCGCTGCCGGGGTCGGTCGTGGCGGCGGGCGTGCTGCTGACGCTGTCACCAATTGATCATGCGCTTGGCGATCTGTTTGGCACGGGCTTGATTCTGACAGGCTCGCTCGCCGGGCTGATCTATGCGTATGTGGTGCGCTTCGCCGCCGTCGCCTATGGCAGCGTCGATGCCAGCATGGTCAAGGTCAAACCGTCGATGGAAGAAGCGGCGCGCACCCTGGGCGCAAGTCCCCTGCGCATCCTGCGGCGCATCCAGGCACCGCTGATCGCCAACGGGATGCTGGCGGGCGCGATCCTGGTCTTCGTGGACATCATGAAAGAGCTGCCCGCCACGCTGCTGCTGCGCCCGTTCGGCATGGACACACTCGGCGTGTGGGCGTACATGCTGGCTGCGGAGTCGTTCTGGCAGGCGGCGTCGATTCCGGCGCTGACGATTGTCGCGGTTGGGCTGCTGCCCGTCTTCCTGCTCATGCGGGGGGGTGGAGATACGTCCGCGACATGAGCGAGTACGCCCTCCAATGTGTCGATCTGACAAAGGCATACGATGGAAATCCGGTGCTGCGTGGCATTGACCTGCATGCGCGTGCCGGGCAGATCATCGCGCTGCTGGGACCGAGCGGCTGCGGCAAGACGACGACGCTGCGGCTGATCGCGGGGTTTGAGCCGCCGGATGCCGGGGAGATCAGCGTGGATGGGCGGGTCGTCGCTGATGCCAGACGCGCGCTGCCGACGGAAGAGCGGCGCATTGGCATGGTCTTCCAGGAGTACGCGCTCTTCCCGCATCTGAGCGTGCAGGACAACATCGCCTTTGGGCTGCGCGGCGCAAAAAGCGAGCGCATCGTCGAGATGCTGGCTCTGGTCGGTCTCAAGGGGCTGGGCAGGCGGATGCCCCATGAGCTGTCTGGCGGGCAGCAGCAGCGCGTGGCGCTGGCGCGTGCGCTTGCCCCGGCACCGCGTGTGCTGCTGCTGGATGAGCCATTCAGCAATCTGGATACGGCGCTGCGGGCACAGGTGCGAGCGGAGATCAGCACCATCCTGCGCGGGGCGGGCATCACCTGCCTGATCGTGACGCACGACCAGGAGGAGGCGTTGAGCCTGGCGGACGAGGTGGCGGTGATGTTTGACGGGCAGATCGCCCAGGCAGCCGACGCACAGACTCTCTACCGTCAGCCTGCGACCAAAGCCGTGGCGGCGTTCGTGGGTGAGGCGAATTTTCTGCCGGGGCGCGCGCACGGCATGACCGCGCGCATCGCGCTGGGCGATGTCACGCTCGACGAGGCGGCATCCGGGGCGGTCGATGTGCTGCTGCGCCCGGAGCAGCTCCTGCTGGGCGGCGAAGACGGCGGGACGCAGGCGCAGGTGCGCTGGCGCGAGTTCTACGGGCACGACCAGCGCATCGGCGTTGAGACGGACGCCGGGCTGAAGCTGGTCGCGCGCGCGGATGCGGGCGAGCGCTTCCTGCCGGGACAGCGGGTGGGCGTCAGAGTCCGGGGGAAAGGGCGGGCGTACGGAAGCGGGTGAGAACAAAAGTATGCTAAACTTGTTTCAAAGTCCGGAGAAAACTGTGCCTGCTCACGAACTGCTCAAGCGTATCACAATCGACCCCAACATCTGCCATGGACAGCCTGTTATCAGAGGGTTGCGCTATCCTGTGGAAATGCTCTTGGAACTTCTGAGTTCTGGCATGACAGAAGCCGACATCATCGCAGATTATCCCGATCTTGAAACAGACGACTTTCGTGCGGTGTATGCCTATCCGAGATAATGCGTGTTCGTAGTCAGCCCTCACCCCCAGCCCCTCTCCCGACCGCCGCGCTCCAACGACCCATAATCGTGAATCATTATGCGCGGCTAGGAGAGGGGAGCCAGAGGTGTCGCCCTGAGAGCATTGAGTTGATTGAAGCCATGTTATTGTTAGCGTCTTGGAAGCGATACTGCGTGTGGGGCGTCCCACGCCCTGATCACTCACTCGACATCAGTAGACTTGTTGGGCGACTCGTCTGGCTCCCCTCTCCCAGGCGTACTCGCCGTTCGGGAGAGGGGCTGGGGGTGAGGGCGGCAGCGGCATCCAGCCTACTCACCGTTCGGCGACCGAGCGCCGAACGGCGAGGGAGAGCGAGCGAGGCTCAGTTCCCCGCAAATTCCGCTTCGTAGGCGCGCTGCCAGTCGCGGATGGCATCGAATGCCGGGCGGAACGAGAAGCCGGGACCGATCAGCGAATAGAAGACGTTGTCGTTCTGCGGGTCCCAGCCCGCCTGTGGACCGTAGTTCAGATTCCAGATCATCGCCAGCCGCACGAAACCCCACTCGCGCATGTTGTCGAGCGCCAGCACGGTGAATTCCGCCTGCTCTTCCAGCGTGTTATCCAGCGCGAACTCAAAGCCGCCGCGCGTCACGCCCGTCCAACCGTCGACGCCCTCGAAATCTTCCGTGACCGCCCAGCCGAACTCGGTGATGCACAAGCCCTGGTCGCCGCCCGCGAGCTGGACTTTGTTGTGATACTGCTCCAGCGTTGAACGGAAGCTCCAGCTATGATGCGGGTTGTCGAAGGGACCGCGGAAGCGCGCCGTCGGGTCGTTGGGCGTCGCATCCCAGCGGTATTCCGGGCTGACGTTGATGCCGTTGTGGTGCACGCCGATGCAGTCGGTGTAATTGAGCAGCCCGGCGGCGATCATCTGATCCATGTAGACAAAATCATCCCAGGCGCGCACACCATCACTCAAGCCTGTTGGCGAAAGTGCGCCGCTGATGACGATGATGCCGGGGTCGATGTTTTTGATCGCCTGATACGTCAGACGCAGCATCTCGATGTAATCCGCCGCGCGCAACCCGCGTGTCGATGTCCACTCGCGGTCGAGGTTATGCTCGTTCCAGACTTCGACGGCGTGGATCATGCCGGGGTAGCGGTTGAGAAGCTGCTCGACGAAGCCGACGTACTTGTCGTAATCCGCAGGCGGACCATGCTGCTCAAGGTTGACGCCTGGCTCACGGGCCCAATCCGGCGCGGTGACGACGGAGACGAGCACATTCAGCCCCATTTCCGACGCCATCGGCAGATAGAGGTCGGTTTGTGACCAGTCGTAGACGCCTTCTTCCGGCTCAAAGAACTCCCAGCGCACCTGCTGCTTGACCCAGTTCATGCTCATCTGGTTCTTGGAGACATCAAACCACTGGCGCATGAATTCCGGGTTCTGGTCAGGCGGAATCTGCACCTGTACGCCGACTTCCATGCGATTTACGTCAATCGGCAGCGGCGTCGGCTGGGGCGCGTCGGTGGGCACGCCCGTCGCTGCCTGTGCGACCGCGGCGACTTCCGTTGGCGCGGCGCTGGTGGATGTCGCCATCTGGCGCGTCGGGAACGGCGTGTTGGTGGCGACGACGGCGACCGCCTCGTTAGTCGCGGGGGCGATGGCGACATTGCGCATCGCGCCGGGTCCGCGCCCGCCGAGGTTGAAGACATCGTATGCCGCGAAGATCGCCAGGAACGTGGCGATGCCCGTGATGAGCGTGATGAGTGTCCAGACCAGCGCAAAGGTGCGGATGCCGCGCCGCTGCCGCATTTGTTGGGTCGTTAGATGTGCCATAAACAGAGTTCCTGCGTATTGTTTACGATTTGTTGCCTGTAACCCTGTAGGGGCGACCCATGGGTCGCCCCTACGGATTGACTATCTCGCCCTTGCCATCGCATCACAGGCGGGGCAGCCACCGCCGGGGCGGATCATCGCAAAGCCTGCCTGTGGGTCGGAGCCGTACGCTGTGAAGTCGATGTTCCAGACGATCATCAGCCGGACGCGCCCGCTCTGCGACAGCAGCGCCGCCGCCTCCGCCAGCCATGCCGCCTGCTGCGCCAGCGTGACGTTCTGCGCCCAACTGAAGAAGGACGGCAGCGGACCGAAGCCTTCCGGCGTCAGGTAGCCCAGCTCGGTGAAGCAGAGCGGCTTTTGCCCACCGATGATACCCCAGTAGACCTCGACCATCGGCAGCAGATAGCGCGTGTAGTAGTTATCACGCGGGTCACCGCTGCGCGCGCTGGGCGGCGTAATGCCCTCGTTGTAGTGCACGCCAATGCAGTCTGCGTATTGCAGACCGCCCGCATTGACGAACTGCCGCAGCCAGTTGTCGTCGTTGACGACCTGACCGGGGAACGCTGCCTCCGCGCCAGTCGGTGCGGGCGCGCCGCTGATGACGGCGACACTGCCGTTCGCCGCTTTGATCGCCTGGTATGCCTGGCGGAGCATGTCGGCATACGCCGCACCGCTGATCTGGTTGGTGGGCCATTCGCGGTCGATGTTTGGCTCGTTCCAGACTTCGATGGCATCGGGACCTGCCGCCGCGACCTGCGCCAGATACTGCGCGAAGCCCTGCACGTAGCCCGCGCCGCCCGCCGCCAGGTCGCCCGGACGCCCGACGATGCCGAGCAGCACCTTGAACCCTTGCGCGCGCGCCGCGTTGATCTGTTCGGCGGCGCTGCCCGCGCCCATGCCTGGCGAGTACTGAATCTGCACCTTCATCCAGTTCATACCCGCGTTGCGCATCGCGCCCGACGCCCCGGTATTGCTATTGGTGACGTGACCGCCATACTCGAACTGTCCGACGACGATGCTGCCCGCAGATGGAGCAACCGCCGCCTGCCCGCCGCCCGAAGGCACCGCCTGTGGGATGCGTGTGGCGGTTGGGGCGGGGGTCGGCGTCGGGGTCGGGGTGGGTTCGGGCGTGGGCGTGGGCGTCGCCGCGAAGACGACGATGGCAGCGCCCCCGCGCGGCGATTCCGCACGACCGGAGCCGACGATATCGACGTTGACGGCGTAGTTGCCGTCCGGCGCGGTCACGGTGGCAACCAGTGGCTCATCGAGCGCGGTGGTCGTCTCGCCGATCAGCCCGTTGGTGCCTTCGATGCGCCAGCGCAGCGCCAGTTCCGCCGGGGCGGGGGCAGCGGGCGTGTTCAGCTTGTAGTCGAGGATGGCGTTCAGCACGCCGCCCGCGACGCCGCCGTCGAGCAGGTCGTCAAACGCGACGCCGCTCAGAGCGAACGGGATCGTGCGATCCATGCGATAGCGCAGGGCGTCCGCCGTGCCGAGCCACATGCGGGCAATCGGCGCGCTGCTGGCATCCTGATAATCGATGAACGAAAGCGCTGTGCCGTCGACGACACCTGGCACCCCTCGGAAGCCATCCAGCCGCGCTTCGATGATGGTGCCGGGGAGGATCGTCCCCGCGTCCGTGACTTCGGCTTCGACCTCGACATCGCCGAGCGACGAGAGCGCCTCGTCATAACCGACCGCGACGACATCGCTGCCCACCTGCCGCGCCGAGAGTGCCGACACGCCGATCAACAGCTTCTGGCGGCTGACCTCGCCGATGCCCCAGCGCAGCATGGCATCGACCAGCGCGACCTGACCGCTGCCGCTCGGCGCGAAGATCGACGGGTCGGCGGCGAGATTGATCTCCATCAGATCGACCACCTGCCCCAGGGCGCGCCAGTCGTAGGCACCTGTTTGCCAGACGCCGTCAATGTTCTGGGCAGCGGGGACGACCACGCCCAATTGCAGGCTGGTCGTCGCAAGGCGGTTGTGCAGGTCGCGCAGAAAGGCGCTGAAGTTATCGCGCTGGTCGGCAGGCAGATCGCGGTAGTCGATGATGACGCCGTCATAACCCGCGCTGGCGAACGCCGCGATTTCTGCGGCGTGCTGTGTGCGCAGCGTGCTGTTGCTGAGGATCGTGCTGATGGTCTGCGTATCGAGCGCGCGCGCGTCGATGAAGTTGCGGATGATCGGCATGACGAGGTAGGGCGCGTTGGTATCGAAACCAGGCGCGAGGCTGCCCGTCAGCTTGCCGTCCAGCGTCGGCTGCAAGCCACCGGGAGCGACGATGTTCGCCAGATTTGCCACATCCTCTGCCAGCGACTGCGTCACATCGTAGGCGACGAGGACGCGCGGCTGCTCCGGCGGCAGCGCCTGGAAGACAGCGACGTGCTGCGGAATGTCTTCGACCGTCGTGTAGAGCGCCCCGCTCACCTGCTGCGCCGGGATGTGCTGCCAGGAGTCGCTTTCACCGCCCCAGGCATACAGGTCAAACAGGTCGCCTGGCGCGCCTGCGGGCAGCGCGAAGCTCAGGTTGAGTGCGTCCGGCGCGGTGCCCGTCGTTTGCAGCGTATAAACGCTGCTTTGCAGCGCGGTGTTCGGCGGCAGCGCAGCGCCCGCAGCAACCGCCCAGGAGGGCGCATTCGCCGCACCCGGTGCCAGCAGATCCATCGGCGTTTCGCCCAGCAGCACGCCGAACTCCTCGCCCGTATCGGCGGAATCGGCGATCAGCGTCAGCGCGTTGAGCGCGACGGCGTTGCTCTCCGGACTCAGCATGGCGTACTGCGGTCCAAAGAGGCGGTCTGCCAGATTAAACGGTGGCAGCAGCAACCCCACCACCACCAGCGCCGAAACGACCAGCAGTGTGAGAATGCCGGTGATCCAGCAGCCAAGACCGCCGCTCTTCTGCGGCGGGCGGGTGGAGATGGGCTGTGTGCCCTCGCGGATTTCGTAATTGGTCATCGTCGTCCAAACCTCGTATCGTACGGTTGTTTATGCTGCCTTTGTGCGTTGGGTATTGTCCATTGTAGGGGCGCAAGATCTTACGCCCCTACGTCACCCGCGACTCATTGGCTCAACTGCCCAGGGCAGCGCACGCCGGGCATGATCCGTCGGGACGGATCATGGCGAAACCCGCCATCGGGTCGGCGTCGTAATTGGTGAAATTGACATTCCAGATGATCAGGATGCGCACGCGCCCGCTGCGCGCCGCCATCGACACGACCTGATCCAGCCATGCCGCCTGCTGCGCGACCGTCACGTTCTCCGCCCAGCCGAACGCGCCCGGCAGCGGGGGGAAACCCTCCGGCGACAGGTAACCGAGTTCGGTGAAGCAAAGAGGGCGGCGACCGCCAAAGGCGCGCCAGTAGACATCGACCATCGCCGGGTAGTAGCGGCTGTAGTGATTGCTGCTGCCGCGCGGGTCACCGCTGGTCGCGGTCGGCGGCAGGATGCCTTCGTTGTAATGAATGCCGACGCAGTCCATGTAGTTCGCCGCGCCTGCCGCCGCCATGCCCTGCACGAACAGGTTGTCATCGCAACCGACGCCGGAGCAGCCGCCAAAGAAGCCGGTGGGCGCGGGCGCGCCGCTGATGACGAGCGTGCCGGGGTTGGCGGCTTTGATGGCGTTGTACGACATGGCAAGAAGCTGCGTGTAGCGACCGGGGTCGATCTGCCCGGCGGGCCATTCGCGGTCGATGTTCGGCTCGTTCCAGATTTCGATGGCATCCACGCCCTGCGCCGCCAAGCCCGCGACAAACGCCGCGTAGTCTTCAAAGTAGCCGGGCTGGTTCAGATAATCGGGCGTCATGCCGATGACGCCGAGCAGGATGCGGAAGCCGTAGCCGCGCGCTTCGTTGATCAAACCTGCGACATCGCCGGGGCTTTTGCCGGGGCTGTGGCGCACCTGCTTCTTGATCCAGGTCATGCCTGCCTGGCGCATGTAATCGATGGCGCGCTGGTCAAAGCCCGAGACATGCCCGCCCAGGGCAAACCCGCGCGGCGGGGGTGCCGAGTTGGCGACAGGCGGCGGTGGCGCAGCGGGCACGGGAGTCGGCGCTGCGGCGGGATCGGCGGGCGCGCCGCCTTCCGCAGGCGCGGGCTGTGCTGGGGCAGCGCCACCGGGCGCGGGCAGCGAGAACGGCGCATCGACCCACAAACGCGGCAGCGCGGCGACCTGCTCCGCCGAGGCGTTGATCGCCGTCTGGACGACCCAGCCGACCTGCCCGTTGGGTGTGATGCCGCGCACCCAGCCGCCGCCAGGTGCCTGCGCGTCAACGTTAAAGGGCGTGCCCGTATCGAACGCGCCCAGGATGTTCCATTCCACGCCCGGACCGGAGCGCAAGCGCGCCCGCTCGATGATCGTCACCTGCAAGCCGCCAGGAATTTCGGATTGTGCGAAGACGGGGAACGCGGTCGAGACCAACAGCAGCAGTGCTAACAGGAAGACGAGTCGCAGTCTCAAGGACATTGTTCTTTCTCTAATGATCGTATCCTTTTCCGAGTGCCTGGCAGACGAGGTCTGAGCGGCGAAGGCAGTGCGGAAAAAGCTGAAAGTCGGGCGGCATTGTAGCAGAGGGGGAAGGCGTTTGGCAAACAGGCGCAGACAGCGGAGGGGGCGAATTCGAATTTTTGGGTGAGCCGCTTCGCCGGGGGCTGAAAGCCGCCCGGCTACAATGTTCCGGCGGGAAGCAGGTTGAAACCCGCTCTGACCCGCCGGGAGAATCATCGTGCGCAGCCTGTCGCGGGATCTAGCGGCGGGTCAGAGCCACCTTCAGGTGGCTTCCCGCCGCAACTTGTAGCCAGGGGTTTTGAACCCCTGGTGGCGAAATTCGCATCCACTCCCAATGTCCGTATGCACCCAGGCAGTGGTGTTATTCGCTGTGTTCGCCAATCCACTGCTTGTTGGTGAACAGCCAGAGCGCCGCGATCAGCACCACGCCGACGATTGCCGTCAGCACCACGTACCAAAACGCTTGTGTAGGCTCCAGGCGCAGCGGGAAATGTGCTGGGGCGATACCCAGCCCGCACAGGATGATCACGATCAGGCTGACGATCAGCATCGCCACCCCCACCGCGCGTCCCCGATAGATGACGAAACGCGAGACCCAGGGTTCGCGGTTGTTGTACCAGTGCTGTTTATCCGGGTCGCGCGAGTCCAGCGTCGCCACGATGCCATTCTGGAAGATGTTCATCAGCCCCTGGATGGCGAAGAAGAGACTGACGAGAGCGATTGCCTGGAGCGCGGTTGGGACGCTGTTGACTTCTATCGTCACGAAGAGAATCCTGTCTCAAGCGAATGCTGTCTGCGCCTCCTTTGATCCATACAGCAAATCGGTTTTGGGGAGCATAAAGATTTTCAGCCCGGCGCGCGTCACATCTCCTCAGACCGTCCGTCATCCATCAGCTTGCTCACGCGCAGTTCGGCGGCATCCAGCAGCGTCTGGCAGCGCTCCGCCAGCTTGCGCCCGCGCTCATACAGCGAGACCGACTCGTCGAGCGGCAGGTCGCCGCCATCCAGCCGCGTGAGGATCGTCTCCAGTTCTTCAAAGGCACGCTCAAAAGAGAGTTCGTCGATAGCGTTCATGACTGTCCTTGTCTTCCACACGGGCTTTCAATTCGCCATCGTGCAGGGTAATCGTGATGCCCATGCCGGGTTTTGCCTCGGACGCGCTGATGACACGGTCGCCGCTCTCGCTGAACTGGACGAGCGCGTAGCCGCGCCGCAGGATGGCGCGTGGATTAGCGCGTTCGAGCGCGGCGCTGCGCCCCGCCAGCCGTTCGCGCAGGAGCGCCAGACGGGCGCGCTGGCGGGCGTCCAGGCGGCGCGTCCAGTCGTCGATGCGCTGACGCGCGGTGCGAATCTGCGCGGCGGGCGAAAGCTGGCGCAGCGACCACAGGCGGTCGTCGAGCGATTGGCGCATCCCGCGCAGGGTGCGTTCGGCGCTCAGGTCGAGCGCGCGCGCCAGCATCTCGACTTCGGCGCGCAGGTCGGCGAGGTCGGGGGTGGCGAGTTCGGCGGCGGCGCTTGGCGTTGGGGCGCGCAGGTCGGCGGCGAAATCGGCGATGGTGAAGTCGGTTTCGTGCCCCACGCCGCTGATGACCGGCGCGTGCGCGGCGACGATGGCGCGCGCGACTCCTTCGTCGTTGAACGCCCACAGGTCTTCGATGCTGCCACCGCCGCGACAGACCAGGATGACATCGCACTTGCCATAGGCGTCCAGGCGCTTGAACGCCCGCACGATCTGCGCGGGCGCATCCATTCCCTGCACGAGCGTGGGCGAAAGAACAAGCTGCGCCAGCGGGTAGCGCCGCCGCAGGACATTCTGCACATCCTGGAACGCCGCCGCTTCCGGCGATGTGACGATGCCGATGACGCTCGGGTGCGTCGGCAGCTCGCGCTTGCGTTCGGCGTCGAACAAGCCCTCTGCTTCCAGCGCCGCCTTGAGCTGCTCGAATTGCAGATAGAGGTCGCCAATGCCGAGCGGGCGCAGCGAATCGGCGTAAAGCTGGTAGACACCGTTCTGCTCATAAACGCCGAGCGCGCCATGCACCACGACCGAGTCGCCGTTGGCGGGGATGCGCGTGACGCGCTCGACATTCGACCGCCACATCACGCACTTGATCTGCGCTTTGGCGTCTTTGAGCGTAAAGTAGAGATGTCCGGAGGTCGCGCGCGTCAGGTTGGAAACTTCGCCCTGCACCGAGATGTCCTGCAACCGCAGATCGTTTTCGAGAACGCTGCGGATGTAAACGGTTAATTCGGCGACAGAAATCGTGTCAATCATCACATGCCTTTGGCAGTAGCTGTGTGAGATTATACAATGGTGCTGTTTGGCGTGATAGCAACACTACTGAGGACATTCGATGAGTCATATGGATGCTGAACAGCGGCAGAAGTTCGCGAGCGAACTCGTGAACATGAAGTACAACCAGGCAAAGTGGAAGCTGCTCCGGATGGATGCACAAGGACGGATCAAGTACTACCGCAACACGCAGCGCGTCGGCTACCTGATGACGCGCTTTGAGCTGCCGACCTATGATGTGCGCGTGACGATCTATGAGGTGCATGGCAGCAAGACCGACCCATTGACCAGTAAGATCACCGGCGAAAACAAGCTGGCAGAGGTCCTCGTCGAACCACTCAATTCGTGATGTTCTTTGCGGCGGATATTCCGCTCGTTTAGTCAGCAGGGGGTAAACCAACATGCTGCGTTCTTTTTCGGCGGCGCGCGGTGAGCGTGCCTGGGTCATCGATGTCTTCGGCATTCTGGCTTTCACGGCGATCACCGCCCTCAGCGCCCAGCTCCGCATCCCGATGGATCCTGTCCCCTTCACGCTTCAGCCGCTCGCCGTCCTCATGGCGGGTTTGGTGCTGGGCGCGCGCGGAGGCTTCCTCAGCCAGCTTCTCTACGTCGGTCTGATCGCGCTCGGCGCGCCGATTGACGCCAACATGCGCGGCGCGGCGGCGCTGGTCGGTCCGACGGCGGGCTACCTGATCGGCTTCGTGGCGGCGGCGTTTGTCGCGGGGTTCATCTATGAGCGCGGCAAGTCGGCAGTGTGGGCATTCGTCGCAGGGCTGGCGGGCGTGCTGGTCATCTACACGTTCGGCGTGCCGGTGCTGAAGTTCGTCGCCAACCTGGAATGGAATGCGGCAATCGCCAGCGGCGTGGGTTTCTTCATCGTGTGGGACATCGTCAAGGTCGGTATTGCGACCGCGCTCGTGACGGGCGGACGCAGGCTGCTGAAGTAGGTCAGCGAAACATATCCACAGAATGCGCGGACGCGGCAGTGCGAAGCCTCCCGGTGGGACGCCTCGTCCGGATTGCGCATTTGACGGACGCCTGTAGGGCGCAATATGTTGCGCCCCCTACGCAGCAAGTTAAGCGTTGTTGGTCGCATTTCGTCCGCCCACAGTTCAAAACTGTGGGCTAAGATTCTCTCTGAAAGCCCGTAAACGGGCTGTGCTGGCTTGCGTCAGCCCGTTTACGGGCTTATCGATCCGGCACTAGCCTCAGGTTTTGAACCTGAGGCGTCGCGAGAATGCTCGTGGGCAGTCTTTAGCTTGCAGTGAATGGGGCGCAATATCTTACGCCCCTGCGCGCCCGTTAGGTGACCTGCTAGCGTCCCGCCACCCACGCCATCGCTTTCGTCGCCAGCTTGTCGAGCGCGACGACCGACATGGCGAGATGCTCCTCTTTGGTATCCTCGATCTTGTTGTGCGAAATCCCATACAGGCTCTGCACGAACATCATGATCGTCGGCACGCCCGCGCGCGCCACCTCTGCCGCGTCATGCAGCGGGCCGCTCGGCAGGCGGTGCGAGACGCCCGCGGTCTCCAGCACTGATTGATCGCACATCTCGATCAGGTCGGGGTGGAAGAGGATCGGCTCGATGCGCCAAATGTATTCCCACTCAACCTCGATCCCCTCTTCCTGCGCGAAGCGGAGGCTGGCGTCCTGCGCATCCTGATACATCGCCGCCAGCTTGTCCGCGTCGAGGTGGCGCTGGTCGAGCGTCATGCGCGCGTGGGCGACGACCGACGTGACGATGCCCGGCTTGGTCTCGACGCGCCCGACGGTGCAGACGCCGCCGTGCCGTTTGGCGATCTCGCGGATTTCCAGGTGCAGCTTGCTGACGCCGCCGAGCGCATCGCGGCGCTTGTCCATCGGCGTCGAGCCGCTGTGTGCCGCCTGCCCGGTGAAATTGACGGAATGACGTTCGACGCCAAAGGTGCCGAGCACCGCGCCGAGCGGCAGCCCCATGCTTTCCAGGACGGGTCCCTGTTCGATATGCAGCTCCAGATATGCCTTGGCATTCTTAAGCTGTGCGCCCGCTTCTTTCGCGCGCATGATGTCCACGCCGACGCGGGCGGTCGCCTGCTCGTAGGTGATGCCGTCTTTGTCCTTGTAATCCTTGATGGCGACCGGGTCGAAGAAACCGGAACAGGCGCTGCTGCCGAACAGGCTGCGCCCGAAGCGCGCGCCTTCTTCGTCCGCCCAATCGACCACGCGCACCGTGACGGGCGGCGTGCCTTCCTCGGCGATGCGGCGCAGGACTTCGATGCCCGCCATGACATTCAGGCAACCGTCGAGCCAGCCGCCATTCGGCACACTGTCGAGATGCCCGCCAAGGAGCAGCTCTTTTTCGCTTGTGCCGCGCAGCGTCACCCAGACGTTGCCCGCCGGGTCGCGCTCGTATTCGACGGGCAGCCCGGCGATCTTTTCTTTCATCCACTCGCGCGCCTTCAGCCAGGTGTCCGTCCAGGCGACGCGCTGCGCGCCGTTGTCATCGCCCGTGAGCGCGCGCAGCTCCTTCAGTTCGTCGATGGTGCGTTGGGGGTTGAGCATGATCTACCGCCTTCATCAAAACAACAGAGTAACGAGTGACGGGTCACGAGTCATGAGGGCATCAAGGCGTCTTGTCCCTCGTTACCCGTCACTTTTTCTAAGGCGGTAGAGATTACTCCCTGGGGCGGGAGGCGTCAAAGCAAATTCATTCTCCAATGGGCCACTGCTTGAGCAGGATCGTCATGGCGAGCGCGATGACGCCGACGACCGAGCCGATCAGGATGCTTACGGTCGCCAACTGGTCGTGGTTGAGGATGACATAGGCGACGAGCATGAAGCTGATGATGAAGACCTGCACGCGGTTGAAGAGACGGTTGAACATACACAAAATCCGACATTCTGACTTGACACGTTTAATCTTAACGCGCGCAAGGGGCATGCAGGGTACAAAAGGCTTGAGGTTTGCTGAGAAGCGGACTATTTATTACGGGGTTACTGGTAAAGGAGCAGCTATTCTGCCTGCGCGCCGGATGCTCAAGCATCCGGCAAACAATGCGCCCGGTAAACCGGGCGAAGCACGCTGGAATGTTGGCTGATCGTCTCGGTTACGAGGCGCGTTTTGCCAGATGCTTGAGCATCTGGCAGGGCGATCAAACATTCTTTCTATTGGAAGCCCAACAGCTCGATGATGAACGTCAGCGTGGCATTCGGAGGGATCGATCTACCCACGCCTGCCGCGCCGTAGCCAAGTTCCGGCGGCATGACGAAGCGGAAGCGTTCGCCGACGCTCATCAATTGCAAGCCTTCCGTCCAGCCCGCGATCACCTGCGTCACCCCGAATGTTGCGGGCTGTCCGCGATCATACGACGAGTCGAACTGCGTGCCGTCCGCCAGCGTGCCGACATAATGGACGGTCACGGTCGATGTCACCGTCGGCTTCGGACCGTCGCAGTCGCGCAAAATCTGATACTGCAAGCCGCTGGCGGTCGTCTGCGTCGGTGCGTCCGCCTCGGCGATCTCGCGGCAGCTCACCTCTAACGTGAGTGTTGCTTCGACGGCGGCGGTCATCTCGTCAACCGTTTGCCGTGTATCAACCGCGACAAAGGTCGCGAGCATGAATATGAGGGCGCAGGGGAACAGGACGCTGGCTGCTCCCAGGAGACGACCTAGTGCCATCCGATTACTGGAAGCCCAACAGCTCGACGATGAACGTCAGCGTGGCGTTCGATGGGATGCCGGGTCGCCCTTCCGCGCCATACGCCAGGTCGGCGGGGATGACAAAGCGGAAGCGTTCGCCCACGCTCATCAGTTGCAAGCCTTCCGTCCAGCCGCGAATGACCTGCGTCAGCCCAAAGGTTGCGGGCTGTCCGCGATCATACGAGGAGTCGAACTGCGTGCCATCGTCGAGCGTGCCGCGATAATGGACGGTCACCTGCGACGCCGTCGTCGGGTTCGCGCCGTCGCAGTCGCGCAGAATCTGATACTGCAAGCCGCTCGCCGTCGTCTGCGTCGCCGCGTCCGCCTCGGCGATTTCGCGGCAGTTGACGCCCGAAACGCTGCTCGTGTTGCCGCCTGCCGCGCCGCTTGGCTGCGTGGCGACCGCCCCGCCCGTCGTCCCCTGACCGCCGTTCATAAACAGCAGCACGACCATCGCCACTGCCAGCACCAAACCGATGATCGTGATGATGCGTGGAAGCTGCGCGGGTGCCGAATCCAATTGACTCATGTCGTTCTATCCTCGTGTCTACAACGAATGCAGGGCAGAAGTTTAGCATTACCCACGCAAATCAGAAATGGCTGCTCTTGGCGTCCCTGGCGTCGTGGCGGTTAGTATGATTGAACCGCCCTGGCGCCAGGGCGCCAGGGACGCCAGAGACCGGTTCCGCGCCTTCGTGATGAAAATCCCTATGTCCCCGTCCACACCGGGGGCGGGGTCGCAGTCGCGGTGAACCAGAGGACGAAACTGACGACCACCACCAGCAGAATCAGCCCGGTACGCAGCGCCTGGCGCGTGGCATGTGTCGCGTCGGCGGCGACCAATGCGGCATCGCGGTTCAGACCGCCGATCCAGTCGCCCATCGCCGCGCCCGCGTTCCCCGCCGCCAGCGCCATGATCACGCCGAAAACGATCATGCCTGGCACTGTGTCGGCGCTGATGCGCGGGTAGACCATGTTGGCATCGATGAACAGAAAGCCGAGCGTGAACATCATGCCTGCCCCGGCGAGGCTGGCGAGCGCTCGCGTCAGCGGCGCGGCGGCATGGCGCAGGCGCAGCGCATAAACGACATCCATGCCCACCAGCACCAGCGCGGTCAGCAGATGCGATTGGGCGCTCATGCCCACATCCGCGCCATTCAGCCCGCCGACCATCAGCAGGCGCACGCCGATGACCAGCGCACCGAGCAGCGTCGCCGCGCCGACGCGCTTGAGCGCATGCAGGGCGAACGCGCCAATGAAGACGCCGACCATGATGATGACGACCGGATACAGCCATTCCGGGCGCGACCAGAAGCCCAGGACGAATTGATCGGTGCCGATGGCGGTCAAGCCTTCCCATTCGGCGGTCGCCACCTGCGTGAAGATCGAATAGCCCCAGACGAGCGGCAGGACTGCCAGCACCTCCTGCAAGGTCAGCCCTCGCACGCCGCGCCACGACTGCGCTTTGACGAGGGACAGTTGCAGCGCGACGGCGACCAGCATGACGCATGTGAAGCCCATCGCCAGCATGATATGCGGCAGGCTCCAGGCGGTGATGTCGAGACCGTAGATTTCGTGCCAGAGCGGGTCAATCGGCACCGAGAACATCAGGTAGCCGGAGACCAGTGCCAGCAGTCCGATGCCAGGCTCGGCGCGGAAGCGGCGGCGCAGGTCGCCTTTCTCGCGCAGCACATACGCCAGCCCACCGAGCGCGAAGATCGCCGCCAGCGCCAGGCTGCCGTAGATCAGTTGGTGTGGACGCCACCAGAAGTCTTCGCCGAACGGCGTGCCAAACTGCCGATGCCACAGCTCGTCCCAAAAGCCGCCCATGACGAACAAGCCGCCGCAGACGATCACCAGCACCGCCAGCATCTGGCGCAGCAGCGGGGTCGATTTTGCCGCGTAAGGGCGCGAACGTGCGGCGGGCAGCGGCGAAAGGAACAGCCACCACGCCAGCGCGACGAAGGCGATCATGACCGCGATCAGAAAGGCGACACCCGCGTAGAGCAGCGGTCCTGGCTGGGCAGCGCCGCCCCAGTAGATGGCGGCGAGCAGCACGACCAGCGCGAACCCGCCGCTGATGAACAGGCGGGGGCTGCGGGACGTGGGCGTTGCAGTGTCTGAGTGGGCAACCATTGTTTGTCTTTCCAAAACCCAACGATCTGTATTTTATCGCCTCTTGAGTCTTCATTCTCAATAGGAATGAAAACGGCGACCCATTGCGGATCGCCGTCTTATCAGGTGATGGGGCAATCCTCTTGCCTCATCACCCCATCATCTCATCACCTGTTTATCCCGGCACCGGCTCGTCGTGTGTTTGCAGGAACGCCAGCAGGTCTGCCAGTTCCTGATAGGTCAGGCGACCTGCGAAGTTGGCGGGCATCGCTGGCGCGTAGTTCGCCTGCTCGATATAGGGTGCGCCAGGTGCCACGTACTCATTCGGATGCAGGATCGAATGCACGGCGTAAGCTTCCGGCGACAGCCCGGTCGCGGGGGCGCGGGTCTCGACGACGCGCGTCCAGGTGCCTTCCAGCGGCGGCGCGACGATGGCGTTGAGGTGGCAGCCCGCGCAGCCCAGCGCGCCGTTGTAGAGCGTCTGTCCGGTCTGCGGGTTGCCCTGGAAGTTGCCGAGTTCCGCCACCGCCGCGTCAAGGTCAATCGTCGTAGGATCGGTATCCGGCGGCGCAATCGTCTCTCGCGGGGGACCTGCCTGTGCAATATCGACCACCGTAATCGGGTACTGTCGAACCGCCACGGCGTCCTCGACCGTCCAGGCATCGCCCTTGTCGTAGTTGAGGATGTAGTTGGTCAGGTCTTCGAGCTGATCCATGCGCATCGGACCGCCCGCGAGCTGACCCCAGGCGACCATCGGGTTATCCCAGTACTGTGAGCTGTTCGGGCGACCGTGAATCAGGGTCGTCAGGATGTACGAGCGCAGGCTGCCTGCGTAGCCCAGGTTGCTCAGACGCGACGGTGCGAGCGGATCGTAATCGCCGGGGATGTTCTCCAACCCACCGAACTGCGCCAGGCGTGCCTGACGTTCGTTCTCCAGCTCCGCCAGGCGCGCGTCGATTTCGACGACGCGTTCTGGGCTGGTCGCGGCGTTGATCTTCTCGCTGTTCAGCGTCTGCTCTTCGCGGCGGATGTCTGCGAAGTAGTCATGCCCGAAGAGGTACGGGCTGTTGAGCGCCGGGGCACGACCGCCCAAACCTCGGCTGTCCAGTCCGTGACAGCTGGAACAGTTCGCCGCGAAGAGCGACGCACCGCGTTCAATCGAGCGCGCCAGGAACTGCTGCTCGAACGCCGCCATGCGCCCGCCTTCGTTGATGGCGATCCAGCCAACCAGCACCATCATGGCGAGGAAGGCGAGCGTACCCACCAGGATACGCTGCTCAATCTTTTCGAAAATCAGTCGTTGCAGCATGATTAGCTCCCAGGCGCGGCGAAGTACTGCGCGTCACGATGAATGTAGACGTAGTCCATCGCGATACGGGTGACCGGCTGCCCATTTTCGTCCAGACGAAGGATCGGCTCACCATCCGTGCCGTAGGCGACACGCCCGTTGTCGAAGACGACCTCATTCCAGATCATGAAAGCCATCGCGCGCTTCAGGTCTGCCTGCTGCTCCAGGATGATGACACCACCCCAGGCATTGACGAGTTCGTCCGCATCATGATGCATGCGCTCGTTGAAGAACTCCAGCGCCTTATGCAGCTCATCCGCATCCGACGGCACGAGTGTGAAGCTCGGCGTGCCGCTGAAATTGGCAGATGCGGTGCTGAGCGCATTCGTGATGAGCTGCATGTGACCGTTCTCGGCGATTTCCGCGTTGAGCGCCGCGATTGCCGCCGCCTCCTGCCCAGCTTCCGCGTCAATTTCGCGCGTGCTGTACATGCCGACGGCAAGTTGGTCAAACGGAATGGGCAGCAGTTTACCCATGTGGTTATGCGCGGGTTCCATCGTCATCTCATGGAGGATTTCGACATCCGCCGACAGCGGCACGCCGAATTCCGCCAAGCCCATGTACGAGAGCACGGTCGTCGCGCTGATCATCAGGAAGGCGACGGTGAGCGCCGTGCGGCGGTGTGCCCACCGGCGGCTGGGCGTTGTATCGAGGTACGGCATGACAGCCAGGAAGCCGAGCGCGATGGTCGGGAAGATGATGCCCCAGAAGACCTTGTCGCCAAGTTTGAGCGCGCCCTGCACCCACAGGAAGTACCAGGGAGCGGTCGTGCCGAGCGGCGTGCTCTGCGGGTCGGCGTGATTTTCCAGCGGGGCATGGAAGAACCAGGTACACAGGATGACCAGGATCAGGGTCGTGATGCCGATCCACATGATTTCGCTGGTCAGAATGTCGGGGATGAAGTAGACGCGCTTATCCAGCGGCACGCGCTTGGCGGTGTCTTCGCCAATGTTTTCTTCCGCTGGCGGCAGGCTGTGCCCATGCACCACGACCTTGTAGTAGTGGACGCCCGTGAAGACGAACAGCAGCGCGGGCACCAGCAGCACATGGAGGAGGTAGAAGCGCAAGAGACCGTTCGCGCCGATTTCCGGACCGCCGCGGAGCAGCAGGTTGAGGTTCGTGCCGACGACTTCCGGCGGCGCGGCTTCGACCATCGACGCGCCAATCGTCACCGCCCACAGCGCCAACTGATCCCACGGGAGCAGGTAGCCGCTGAAGGAGAGGAACAGCGTCAGACCGAGCAGGATGACACCCGTGAACCAGGTGAATTGTCTCGGCTTTTTATAACTCGCCGTGAAGAACGTTCGTAACATATGGAGTGTTACGATCAGCACCATCGCTTCTGCACCGAGGCGATGCAGGTCGCGCATGAACTGACCGAGCGGCACAGCACTCATGATGCTGATCATGTTGGCATACGCGACTTCCGGCGAGGGCGTATACCAGACCATCAGGAAAATACCGGTGATCGTCTCGAAGACGACGAAGTACGTGGAAAGCCAGCCCAGTCGGAATTCGGGATAAATCCCCGTCACCGACTTGTGGAAGTAGCTGGGGCGCATATGCAACCAGAAGCCGTCGGCATGTGGCTGCAAGCGTGGGTTCGGCTTGCGCGACGGGGCTTCGCCACGCAGCGCTTCGCGGATGTCCTGCACGTTCATCCCCGCAGTCGCGCGTTCGACGACTTCGTTAATGCCCTCGAAGACAGCCTTCTTGAACCCTTTTTCCTTGACGTCGTCTAAAAACGATGGAAATGGAAGTACAGACATCCCTTTTGCTCCATCACTTTACACATATCCATCCCCCTGGGGACGGTGCTTCCACTCGCTTAAAACCTCACCCGTGCTCGCAGCGTGGACGAGTCGTTCCTCCACGCTGCAAGCGGACGAGGCATGTCTCGTCCCTGCTCCCGCTCGCCAAACCTGAGAGGGGCGGTATTACGTCTTGCTGCCATGATTGATGCGACGCCCTGTGTTGATGGCGACGCTGGCAATCGTCTTGCCATCCAACGGTATAGCGTCGCCCACTTCGTTCTGCGTGGCAGTCGAGCCATCGGTGAATGTGATCGTAGTCGCAAAGCGATCCAGGCTGCGCGGCGCGGGACCCGCCAGGTAGGTGCCTGTCAGCGCAAACTGTGACCCATGGCATGGGCACTGGAAGCGGTTTTCCGCCGGGTTCCAGCGCGGCAGGCAGCCCAGATGCGTGCACACGGCGTAGAGAACGTTGACACCTGCATCGCTGTGGACGACATGGAAGCGTCCCTCCGGCACGGTGACCGGCGCGCTGTTTGGCTGCGGCACACGATCCGGCGCGAAGCCGAATGTACCGCCGAAGGTGCCTTCCTTGAAACGCGGAAGGGCGAACCAGATCAGCGCAGCACCCGCCTGCCCCAGCAGCAGGACCAGCGACGCCGTCCAGATGTAATAGAGAAACTCACGGCGACTGGGGGGCGCAATTTCGATCTCCGCCGCACGTTCCGTCGCGATTGCTCTTGCCTGCACATCAGCCGTAACAGCACTTGCCATATCTGGCGTCCTCCTCACTCATACAATCCCCCATGAAATGGGGATCGCTCTCTAGCCGCGTCGATTTATACTGACAAATCGCGCCCAAAAGTCTTTATCAGAAGTGGGCGCAGATGATACCGCGTTTAGGACAATTACAACAACGAAAAGTAAACTTTTCAGAGACGAAAAGAACCGAGCGATTCGGCACTTCTCTCAGTTTTTGTATTCGCACCACGTTCGCGATTTTTACTTTGTACAGAATATCACAAACAAATTGCCGAGTCAAAAGGCTTTAACCTGATTTAATCGCGTTTTTGCAGTGTGATCATTTCATGATCCCTCAGTTGCTTTTGCCGTCTATTTTACAGGATAATGGGAGATAACCATCACCTGCACATACGAGAGGTCGCAACCCTCATGTCAAAAGTAGCCGAATTGTTCCACACCATGTCCTATGGTCCCGCGCCGGAAGCGCCCGATGCGGCGCAGGCGTGGCTGGAAGATCACAAGCGTAAGTTCGACCTGTATGTCGGTGGCAAGTGGGTCGCCCCCAAGAGCGGCAAATACAACGAAACGCGCAATCCGGCGACGGGCGAAGTGCTGACCGCCTATGCCAACGGCGGCAAGGATGACCTCGACGACGCCGTGAAATCCGCGCGCACGGCGTTTGAGTCGTGGAGCAAGGCGAGCGGGCACACGCGCGCCCGCGTCATGTACGCCATCGCCCGCACGGTGCAAAAGCACGCCCGCCTGCTGGCGGTGGTCGAGTCGCTCGACAACGGCAAGCCCTTCCGTGAAACGCGCGACCTCGACATCCCGCTGGTCGCCCGCCACTTCTACTACTACGCGGGCTGGGCACAGTTGATGGAGCAGGAGCTGCCCGGCTACCAGCCCGTCGGCGTCGTCGGGCAGATCATCCCCTGGAACTTCCCGCTCATGATGATGGGCTGGAAGATCGCGCCCGCGATTGCGATGGGCAACACCGTCATCCTCAAGCCCGCCTCGTATACCAGCCTGAGCGCGCTGCTCTTCGCAGAGATCCTGCATGAAGCGGGCGTGCCGCCGGGCGTCGTCAACATCATGACGGGCAGCAGCGCGCTCGGCACCGCCATCACCGAGCACCCGGACATCGACAAGATCGCCTTCACAGGCAGCACCGATGTCGGGCGCATCATCCGCAAGGTGACGGCGGGCAGCGGCAAGCGCATGTCGCTCGAACTCGGCGGCAAGTCGCCGTTCATCGTCTTCGACGACGCCGACCAGGACGCGGCGGTCGAAGGGCTGGTCGATGCGATCTGGTTCAACCAGGGTCAGGTCTGCTGCGCGGGGTCGCGCCTGCTGGTGCAGGAGAGCATATACGATAAGTTCATCGCCAAGGTCAAGCGGCGCATGAATCTGCTGCGCATCGGCGGACCGCTCGACAAATCGATCGACATCGGCGCGATAGTCGATCCTGGACAGCGCCAGTCGATTGACGACTGGGTGCAGAAGGGCGTGGCAGAGGGCGCGCATCTCTACCAGCCGGACTGCCCGCTGCCGGAGAAAGGCTCGTGGTACCGCCCAACGCTGCTGACCAACGTGCAACCGTCCTCGACTGTCGTGCAGGAGGAGATCTTCGGACCCGTCGTTGTCGCGCTCTCGTTCCGCACGCCCAAAGAGGCGGTCGCGCTGGCGAATAACACGCGCTACGGCTTGGCGGCGACCATCTACAGCGAGAGCATTAACCTGGCGCTCGACATCGCGCGTAAGGTCAAGGCGGGCACCGTCTGGGTCAACTGCTCGAACCTGTTCGATGCGGCGAGCGGCTTTGGCGGCTACCGCGAGAGCGGCTTCGGGCGCGAAGGCGGCAAAGAGGGCTTGTACGAATATGTGCGCCCGACGTGGCAGGAGCGCCCGCGCCCGCAGGTCGGCAAGATCGAGAAATGGGGTGCCGCTGTGCCCGGTCGCCCCGCACCGATTAACGGATCGTCTGTAGGGGCGACCCATGGGTCGCCCCTACAATCGTCCTTGTTCCCCATCGACCGCACGCCCAAGCTGTTCATCGGCGGCAAGCAGGTGCGCCCGGATGGCAACTACAGCCGCGAGATCTACGCGCCGGACGGTGCGCACGTCGGGCAGGTCGGCGATGGCAACCGCAAGGATATCCGCGATGCCGTCGAGGCGGCGAACGCGGCAGCGGGCTGGGCGAGCAAGAGCGGACACAACCGCGCGCAGATCCTCTACTACATCGCGGAAAACCTGAGCGCGCGCGCCGACGAATTCGCCCGCCGCATCGCCGCGCAGACGGGCAAGAGCGAGGCGTACGCCACGCGCGAGGTCGAATTGAGCATCGAGCGCCTCTTCACTTACGCCGCCTACAGCGATAAGTTCGGCGGCACGATGCAGGAGACGCCGCTGCGCGGGCTGACGCTGGCGGTCAATGAGGCGATTGGCGTGGTCGGCATCGCTTGCCCGGACGAGTATCCGCTGCTGGGCTTCGTCTCGCTGGTCGCGCCCGCCATCGCGCGCGGCAACACGGTCGTCGTCATCCCGTCGCCTGTCTCGCCGTTGAGCGCGACCGATTTCTATCAGGTGCTGGAGACGAGCGATCTGCCGGGCGGCGTCGTCAACATCGTCACGGGCGACCGCGACCACCTGACCAAGACGCTGGTCGAGCATGACGACGTGGACGCGATGTGGTACTTCGGCAGTGCAGACGGCAGCGCCAAGGTGGAGGAGCTTTCGGCGCACAACATGAAGCGGACGTTCGTCAGCTACGGCATCGCACGCGATTGGGCGGATGCGCACCAGGGCGCGGGCGAGGAGTTCCTGCACGAGGCGGTGCAGGTCAAGAATGTCTGGCTGCCGACGGGGGAATAAGCGATGGCTGTACAAGCACCGGCACCCGTCGATTTGAGCAAGTACATCGAAACACGCATCTTTGGCGACCGCCCGCACATACGCGGGCGGCGCGTGACGGTCGCGATCATCGCCTACAACCATCGCAGGAATGGCTGGACGCTCGCCGAAACTGCCTATAACTTCACCATCAGTGAAGCTGAGGTGTTAGCGGCGCTGCTCTACTACGACGAGCATCGAGAGCAGATTGACGCGCAGGAGCAAGAAGCGATCCGTCAGTTCAACATCTTGGCGGATCAGCATGGCGGCGGTTAGCTTCTACTTTGACGAAATGATGCCGCGCCCGGCTGCCGAACAGATTGCAAAGCGCGGCTACTCTGTTGTCATGGCGGTAGATGTCGGAATGACACAGAAGCCAGATGAAGAACACCTGCAATATGCGACCGAGCAGGGGCGCATCCTCGTTACCTTCGACCATCCGTTTGCCGGCAGGACGATGGCGAGCCAGGGGCACGCAGGCTTGATTTGTATCACCAGCGCACGCCAGGATGACTTTGGCATTATCGTGCGGTTGTTGATCGCTTTTGGGGACGGGCACACAGCCGAAGACGCAAAGGGCAGCGTCTTCTGGTTGCGGTAGATAGCCTCTTGGGGTAAAGCCTCATGTCGATTACCAACAACGACGCGATGGTTGATGCCCCAATATAGCTACCGGAGATCGCCGCTCGAATCGAACAGATGCTGGCAGAAGAAATTACGCTTCACGATCTTCTGATTGGGTTACATGAACAGGGCATGAATCTCTTTCAAGAACAGTATGGGCATTTACTGCCCGAGCAAAACGACGAGTAGCCCAAATACTCTCGAACCAAATATCTTTGGAGACGTCAGTCCAATGAGCCATGTCTTCATTTCGTACAAGCACGACGCAACGATGACCGACTTCATCGAGCTGCTCAAGAACATGCTTGAGGAAGCGGGATTAGTCTGGTGGATCGACGCGAAACTGCGCCCGAGCGAGGACTGGCGGCAGGGGATCGACAACGCGATTCGCACCTCTTTTGCGGTAGTCGTGGTGATGACGGAGGAAGCGAAGAAATCCGAATATGTGACCTACGAATGGGCGTTTGGCGTGGGCTGCAACAAACCGATTGTGACGCTGCTGCTCGAAGATGTGAAACTGCATCCGCGACTGGAAAGCCTGCAATATCTCAACTTCAAAGATGGCAAGCGAACTTGGGATGATTTGATCTCAACGCTCAGAAGCTTCCGGAATGCGGGCGTGGGTGGGTTGGTTATTCCTGAGGATGCACCTGCGGAACTCAAGCGCGCGAAAGAAGACTTGGAAGGGTTTGATGATGGGAAGTTTGTCGCGGCGGTGAGGGCGCTCACAAAGCTGACGCATCCTATAGCATCAGAGGTGATCGATCAGCTCTTGGCGTATCGTGAGCCGCATAAGAGATTTCTAGCTTCGACGACTCTTTCTGAAGTAGTCGAAAACATGCGGGTGCTCCCAGTGCTTATGGAATTTGCGCGTGATACAAACGGAAGACGCTGCCAAGGTGCAATTGATGCACTAGTTCTATGGGCAGCGCGAAATGATCGCGTTGTTGAAGCGTTGATCGAGTTGTACCTCTCCTATGAAGACTTCACTCCAGTCTCTGATTTAGGAAGGCCATTTACCTTTACCTCGTCAAGATATGGTTGGTCAGATACAGTGAGTGTCGCGCGCTACTGCCTCTTCCACCTTAGCCGGTTCAAAGTAGAACTACTCGTAACAAAAGTAGGCGAGGATTCACTGAAATTAAACCAACAGCTACAAGACAGAAATGGAGGATCATTGCGTCGCATAAGGATTCTATTCTTGCTAATGCAACATACCTGGGATCTATTGTCTACCGAAATCATTGAGAGCTTACTGGACGATCATGCAGAAGCGTTACCATTTGTCGACTCAGACGAGCTATCAATAGGTCATTTGGCACAAGAACACCTTGATTTGCGCTGGAAAGTAAAACGCCGTAAGCACGTAAAGTAACCTGAGTTACAGATAACGTTTGTCGCCCTCACCCTAAATCCCTCTCCCACACGATGCTGCACGGATAATATATGGTGTTGCTTACGAGAACGCATCGGGGGAGAGGGACTTCCAGAGTCCCCATGCGAGTCGAGTCCTCTGGACTCCCCCTCGCCCCCGTCGCGCTAGGTTCTGGCGCTTGTCGAGTCCCACTGCGCGACGTGTGGGAGAGGGGGTCGGGGGGTGAGGGCGGCAGTCCTTATCCCTACCGTATTGGCGCTTCAGCCGTCGGCGGTAGCAGATGGACACAACGGTGAACGAGGAGAATCATCATGCTCCCCACCGCAGCTTTCATTGCTGGTGCAGCGGCGCTTGTCGCTGTGGTCGGATTGCTTGCCTTGCTCCGCATCGAGCGGCATGCGCGGCTCGCGGGCAGCGCGGCACAGGTCAGTTTCGCGCTCAACAGCCTGCTCGTGATGGCGGTCGTCTTCGGCGTGCTGTTCGCCCTGCTGACGTGGGTGGTGCCGTACATCGATTGAAAGGTTGACGGGTTGCGCATCCAGAGTACCCCAAATCCGTCTCCCCACGTACAATACAGCGCTATTGTCGTAAAGTCATGATCCTTACCCGCTGCCATCGCCGACCGCTCAAGCGGTTCGGCTACAACGATCAAGCCCACTGAAGGGGCTATCGGCGCAGACTGCTTTTTCAGAGCGCCTTTAGTGCGCTTGATAGGGCTAGCCGACGCGCTTGAGCCGTCGGCGGGGGATGGCGAACGCAGTATCTTTAGGAGTCCTGTCATGCCCAAGCCGAAGATCGAGCCGCGCCTGCCCAAAGGGATGCGCGATTTCCTGCCCGCACAGATGATCAAGCGCGAATACGTCTTCGGGATCGTCCGCGAGGTCTTCCACCTCTACGGCTTCGAGCCGCTGCAAACGCCGTCGCTCGAACTGACCGAGACGCTGATGGGCAAGTATGGCGAAGACGCCGACAAGCTGATCTACAACGCCAAACACACCGAGGGCAAAGAGGAGCTGTCGCTGCGCTACGATCTGACGGTGCCGCTGGCGCGCGTCGTCGGGCAGTACCAGAACGACATCTCGCTGCCCTTCAAGCGCTACCAGCTCTCGCCCGTATGGCGCGCGGAACGTCCGCAGCGCGGGCGCTATCGCGAGTTCTACCAGTGCGACGCCGACATCGCGGGCATCGCCACCATGCAGGCGGATGCCGAGGTGGTGTCGCTGGTGGTGACGGCGCTGAAAAAGCTCGGCTTCCCGCAGTTCGTCGTCAAGATCAACAACCGCAAGCTGCTGACCGCCATCGGGCAGTACGCCGGGCTGGAGGGCGAACCGCTGGCGAACCTGTATCGCAGCATCGACAAGTTCGATAAGGTTGGCGCGGACGGTGTAGCGAAAGAGCTACGTGAGCGCGGCATCGCCGACGACATCGCCACCAAAATCCTTGCCCTCGTCACCACCAAGCAGCCGGGCACGCAGCAGTTGGATTATGTCGCGGGCATCATGGGCGATTTCGAGGCGGGGCAGGCGGGCATCGCCGAGCTGCGCGATGTGGCGCGCTTCCTGGCGGAACTGGACGTGCCCGCCGAACACTACGAGTTCGACTTCACGATGGTGCGCGGTTTGGGCTACTACACGGGTCCGATCTTCGAGGGCGTCGTGACCGAGCCGAACCTGGGCAGCATCATGGGCGGCGGGCGCTACGACGACCTGGTCGGCATGTTCCGGGGCGAGACGATCCCGACGACCGGCATCTCGCTCGGCATCGAGCGCATCATCGACGTGATGGACATCCTCGGCTTATACCCGCCCGGCATCGGCGGTACGGTCTTGCAGGTGATGGTCGCCGTGTTCGGCGAGGACACGCGCGCCGCGTCGAGCGGGCTGGCGGCGGAGCTGCGCGCGGCGGGCGTGCGCACCGAGCTGTATATGCAGGACAAGGGCGTCGGTAAGCAGATCGGTTATGCGGATAAGAAGGGCATCCCGGTCGTGGCGCTGCTCGGCGCGGAGGAGATTGCCGCGGGCACGGTCAAGCTCAAGCGCCTGCGCGATGGCGCGGAGCGGGTTGTCGCGCGCGCGGACGCTGCGGCGGCGGTGAGCGAACTGCTGTGAATCCCTATCCCGATGTCCTCGGTGCCCTGGCATCCGGGTCGCGTGCGGCGTTTGGCGTACTGCAATGCGCGCTGGCGACCCGCCCGGCAGAAGTCCCGGCAGGCAGGGCATTCGAGATCGTGCTGCTGGCGCAGAACACGTCGGATGCGACGGTCGATCTCGTCGCCGCGTTGAACCTGCCGGAACAGGATGCCCGCAAGCAAAAGGGAAAGTTCCTCGCCCCACGCAGCAAACCCGTCATCGCCATCCAGCCGGGCGAGGTCGGCTGCATGATCATTCCTGTGGCTACGCTCTCCGATGCCGCACCGGGGGATTACAAACTGACGGTCGACATTGGCGTGAAAGCGCCGGGGAACGCTGGAAAGCTGCGCGGCGAGAGCGGCAGCTTCACGATTGCCATGTTGAGCGAGGAGGCACGCGCGCATTTTGATACCCTGCGCGGGCTGGCGTTCAGCATGACGAAAGTGCGTATGCGCAGCGCGCTGGAGACGACGATCACCATCGGCGCGCCCCGTCCGGCGCTGCCGCCGGAACTCAAGCCCGAATGGATCACGCTCTGGTCGCTTGCCGATGGCGACGACCGGATGGTGCTGGCGCACTACGGCGAGCTGCTCATTTCGCGCGTCTTCCCGCAGCTCAAGCGCGGCATCATCTATCCCGCGCTGATGGAGGCGACGCTGGCGCGCTACGAAGCGGCGGGTTATCCGCTCAAGGATGCGGAAGCCGCATTGATCACCAAGATCATGACGATCATCCTCGAATATGCCGCCCCGCGTGAACGTGGGCATGGGTATCAGGCGGCGGGAATATATGCCATCGAGCCGCTGCTCGCCAACGCGCGCAAAGACCCGACTCGCAAGCTGACGCTGCCGCGCTGGATGGCGACCTACCTGCGCATGATCGCCCGCAACGAACGTGCGGCAGACAATGTGATTAAGCTGCTGGGTTCACGGTTGTACCTGCCGCTCCTGCGCGACGCTGTCACGTACAGCTTCGATCTGGTGAGTACGATCAGCGGGCAGATCATGGGCGACGAGGACGACATCGCGCGCTACGGCGACAGCATCGTGCGCGCCCTGGAGCAGGGCGGGATGGACTTCGAGCGCGCGTATCTGCCGCTGATCCTGGGCGGTGTGATCATCAACGACAAGGTGCTGATGCCCGGCGAGATCCAGGATGAGAAGGTGAGTTATCTGCTGCCCGCGCTCAAGGAGCGTGAGCCGGACGTGCCGGAGAAGGACGCCGACGTGCTCGACCTGACCTACCGGACGATCCAGCGCACGACGAAGATTTATGGGAATCGGGAAGAGTAGCCATCACGTAAACGTGACCGCAAGCCTTTCGAAGCACGCGCGCACCGGGACGTGGAAGCCCGGCAGCACATCGCCACCGTCCAGGATGCCAATCTCCGTGAGAATGTCACGATCCTCCGGCGTCAGCACTTCGATGACCCGCTTCTGCGGGTAGACCAGCCAGACCATTTTGCAGCCGTGCAGCAGGTAGAACTGCGCCTTCTCGCCCATCGCTTTGAGTGAATCGCCCGGCGAATGAATCTCGACGGCAAGATCCGGGATGAAGGGTGCCGCGCCTTCTGCCACCATCGGCTTATCGCTGGCGTAAGCGACGAACGACACATCGGGCAGGCGGTCATTGTAGGGGTCGTTGGGTGCCCGGTAGCGCCCCTCGACATACACATTGCCAATATCATGCTTGAGCAGGTAGAGATTGAGCAGCGCACCGATCAGCGCTGCGACGAAGCCGTGCTGCAAGGTGGGCATCTTCTCGACGATCTCCCCATGAATCAGCTCGTAAAGGTGGTCGGCGTTTTCATCGCGCGTGATGAAGCGGTCGAACTCGTCTATAGTCATGCGCTCACGAACAGCCATCGGTGCTGCGCTCCCATTCATCCGGGCAGATTCATCATCATTATAAGGCTAAATACCCTGGGCACGTAGCCAGCGCGCGATGATGTCCGCTGCGTCCGCCCAGCCCGACTCCAGCATCATGTTGTGCGCCATGTTGGGCAGCACGAAGCAGTCGGCGTTGTATGCCGCTGCCGTCGCCTGAACCTCCGCCTGCGTGAAGAGCGTATCCTCCGCCGCGCCCAGCACCAGCACAGGTGACTTGATCCGTTCGACCTTCGGCAGCGACAGCCCCGCGATGTCGAGCAGCCACAACGCTGACTCGTCTTCGATACGCGCGGCGTAACGCTGGAGCTGCGCCTCCGGCATCGTGCGCGAATAGAGATGATGGCGCGCCTTCTCCGGCGTATCAAGGAATGCCCGCGTGTTGAGCGCCGCCAGCGCCCGCACGGCATCCAGCGGTTGGCGGGCGATGGTGTGCAGGATCGAGCGGAGCGCCCCCTGCGGCGGCACCGACGCCAGCAGGACGAGCGCCCGCGCGCCGTAGCGCTCGGCGTACTTTTGCGCCAGGAAGCCGCCCATCGAATGCCCGATCAGCACAGGCGGCGCGGGCAGCGTGCGCGCCACCAGCGCCACATCCGCCAGGTAGTCGTCGATGCGCGCCAGATACGAGGTGCCCCAGCTCGTGCCGTGCCCGCGCAGGCTGAGGGCGTGCGCCGCGTAGCCGCGCTCGGCGAAATAGGGCAGGAAGTGCTCATCCCACACCCAGGCGGCGCACCATGCGCCATGCACGAACAGCAGCGGCGTCGCGTGCGCCTCGCCAGCGGGCACGCGGGAGAGGATTTCATAGTGGAAGGGCAGCGTGTTCATGGATGCGATTATATCGTCACCACGCTGATTCGCTTTAGCGGGTGATGAGGGCAAGACGAGTATTCGAGCCGCTGCTCTACTCGCCTCTCACTATCAGCCCTGCAAACGCCAGCGCGGCGAGCACCCAGCCCAGCACCGCCAGCGGATTGATCGCCAGCGGCGGCATCCCGAACACCGCGCGCCCAAACGGCACAAGCGCACCCGGACTGCGCATCAGCGGGATGACGAAGCCGCCTGTCACCAGTCCCGCCGCGCCCAGCAGCGCCAGCACGCCCTGCGGATAGAGCGCGACGGTCGTACCAAACAGCGTCACCTGCGCGGGCAACGTAAAGGCGCTCGCGGCGATCACTATCAGCGGCGCGAACGCCAGCGCGACCAGGAGCGGGCGCGGCAGCAGCGCCCGCCCACGCAGGGCGGCGAAGGCAGCGGCGAAGAGGGGAAGCGCGCTGCCACCCAACGCCGCCGCGTCGATGACAAGCGCGCCGCCCGTCACCCCCGATGCCCAGTACAGCCCGATCACCACCAGGCAGAGCAGCGCCAGCGCCAGCAGCCCATTCGCCAGCGTCGCCACGATGCCAGGTGCGGCGACGCGGGTCAAGCTGACCGGATCGCGATAGGCTTGCATCTGCATCCGCTCGGCGTCGGTGGCTGCCGTCAACAAGCCAAGCGCCGCGATCAGCGAGTCGGAGTCGCGGCGTGAGAAATCGACCAACTGAAAATTGCGCAGCTGCTGAAGTTCATTCGGAATCGTGCAGCGCGAGGCGAGGATGCCGAGCACGCCTTCGTTGCCGCCCAGCGCGGCACGGACGCGCTCCAGTCGGCTGGCGTGACTCAGGACAAGCAGATCATAATGCGCCGGTGCCCCATCGGCGACGAACTGCCCGCCCATCTGCTCGACCAGCGGGCGCAGCGCCTCGACCACGTCCTCGTCGCTCGGCTCGGCGTACAGGTGCATGGTCAGGCTCCCCTGCGCCGCGCGCTGCGGTGCATAGGTTGCTCCCGCGACGGCGCCGTTGACGTGCGCGCGCCACTGCGTCGGCACCTTGCCCAGCTCGGCGAAGCGCACGATGTCCGGGTCAGGGTGGCGCGGGGCGAGGCGCTTACTCACCCAGGGCAGCACCGCCAACAGGATGATCCCCGCGCCCGTGAAGATGAGCAGCCCAAGGTCGATGGGCGGCACGCCGCGCGGGTCAAAGAAGCCGCGCATGAAGTCGAAATGCCCCGCCGCCAACGCCGCCCAGTAGAGCACGATCATGCCCGGCGCGATGTTGGGCGTCGTGCTGAGGCTGTTATAGTCGAATCTGCGGGCGACGAAAGGCAGCAGCTCCAGCCGCGAGACGACGCGCACCAGATTGAGCAGCAGCGCGACGACGATGAGGATGAAGACCCAGGGCGCAACTTGAGAGAGATCGGGATTGTAGCGGTCGGGGCGTCCCCAGTCCTCCATCACCTGGTTCATCAGCAGGGGCGTCCCGTCGATGACGAGACGGACGAGCGAGCTGTAGACGAAGAACGCCAGCGCGATCAGGCTGAGGAGCAGCGCGCCAAGCACCCGCTGAAGGTCGCGCACGAGCAGCGCCCGCGCCATGCGGTTGACGCCGGGCGCGAGGCGCGTCCGCCATGCCGCGACAGGACGCGGAGGATGAGGCTGCTGGAGCTGGGCGACGAGATGATCAGTCGCACGGTTGAAGTCGCCGCACAGGTCGAGGATCGGCATGGCGCGCAGGTCGCGCGGGATGCGCACCGCCTCGATCACGCCGACGATCACGATCTTGCGGCGTTCCAGCGCGTGCCGCCATTCGCGTTCGACATAGGGCGATGCCAGCGCCGCCTTCGACGCCAGCAGCAGCACCATGTCCGAGCGCGTCAGCCCATCCTCGATGTCCGCCTTCCAGTCCGACCCCGGCTCCAACTGCTGCACGTCGAACCAGAGCGCGACGCCCTTGTTTTGCAGCGTCAGCGCCAGCGATTCTGCGAAATGGTACTGCTGCCGGGAATAGGAGAGGAACGCGCGCCAGGACATAACGGACAGCTTTCGGAGGAGAAGAAGCGACCTCTATTGTATGTCGAAGTCTGGCGCGAGTTCTACGCGGTGCGCCGTTTTACCGCATGCTGATCACCATCTCGACCGCCTCCCCCGCGCGACCATCGAGCTGCGTCGTGATGTGCGCGCCGTAGGGGCTGTCCCAACGCTCGAACGCGGCTGCCTCGCCATTCACCCACACTGACTCAACGTCAGCGCCGAGGGGCAGCACCTGCCCAATCGTCATCGCAATATCAAAGGTCGCGCTCACCCGCGTGGTGTAAACCATCCCATCGCGCGCAGCAGATACGTCGATGCTGCCCGCGCCGACGCGCAGATTCTCGACCGAGGCGGCATCCCAGCCCGGCGGAAGCTGCGGCACGACATTCACGCGCTCGTCCTGCATGAGCGGCGTGACGCCCAGGATCTGGTTGACGATGGGAAACTGCACGCCATACGACGACCACGCCTGCATGAACATCGCCCGCGCGTTCAGGTCGCCGAACACGTCGTACTCCGGGCTGGGCAGGATCTCCGGCAGCGCGCCGGGCATCTCGACACCGATCCCGTCGGCGATGGCGCGCATGTAGCGCAGCGCCTGGTCGTCGCCCAGCCGCCCGTAATTCGCTTCCGCGACCGCCATCACCGCGTTGGGCAGCGTCCAGACGCGCCGCTCACCTTCGCCAGCACCGGTGCCCGTGTGATACAAGCCCGTGTCGCCGGAAAACGTCGGCGATTCGAGCTGCGCCAGGATGACTGCCGCCCGGTCGTCACTTGCGAGCCGCACCTCAAACGGCGTGGCATTGATCCAATGGTACTGCTGGCTGCGCCCTGCCCCACTGGCGCAGTTTTCGACCGAGTCGGCGTACAGGCGCAGTTCATCCATCCACCAACCGCTGTGGTCGAACGCCAATGCAAGACGCCGAGACCCTTCAAACGCCCAGTCGGCGGTATCGCCGTCGTTCTGGTGATATGCCATGACTGACAGGCTACGCAGCGCCGCCCAGGTGTATGCCGATACGTCGAGCGTCTGGTGTGCCATGCCCTCACGCTCGACCATGCCGCGCCCTTCCGGGCAGCCATCGCCGTTGCGGTCAAGCTCGGTCATGATGTAGCGCATCCCGTCGCGCACGAAGGGATACATCTCGTCGATGAAGGCGCGGTCACCCGTCCAGCGCCAGAGCAGATCGACCGCCATGGCGAACTGCGCGGTCTCGTTGGTGTTGCCGGGGTGCGCGTTCGTGCCGTAGTAGACCGACCCGTCGTTCGTCACCTCATGCACCACTTTGCCCGTCTCGCCATTGACGATGCGCGAAAAGTCGCGCAACGCCCGCAGATGATCCATCGCTGCTTCGAACTGCCCGGATGCCACCAGCGCATACGCCGTGTACGCGCCGTCGGTGCCGAAGAAGCTGGTGTAATCCGGGAAGCCCGCGCGAATGCCGCGCACCTCGGCGATGTACGTACTTTCGGCGGGGTAGGCGCGCCCCTCGTTCACATCGCGCACCTGCATATCGGTGACCGTCATGTGCATATCCGCGAGATTGAGCTTGCCCCAATCGAACGCCGCGCGGAGCGCAGCATCCGGCAGCGTCACCCGCGAGCGCGCCAACAGCGCCATGCGCGCGGCGATCTTGGCGTCGAGCAGCGCCTGGGGATCGGAGAGCGCCGCTTCCAGCGCGGCGTGCGTCTCGTCCTCGGATGCGCGCGAGGCGGCGATGGCGACCCAGACGGTCATCGTGCTCCCCGGCGTGAGGGCAATACGCGCGCGCAGCTCGCCGCCCATGCCGTCGCCCAGCCGCGAACGCAGCCGTGCCGACTCGACAGGTCCGAAGTAGTCTTCGCCGACCGCGCCCGTGACCGCCGCGCCCGTCATGCCGACAGCGCCGTTCCACGCCTGTTCGGGATCGCGGAACGTCAGCCAGCCGCGCGCGGCGTCATCGCTGCCCACGTCCGGGCGATTAAATTCAGCGGATGACTGGGGTTGGCTCCAATCCCAGGGGTAAGACGGCATCAGGTTGCTCTGGATGTGCAGCGTGATCTCTGCCTCGCGCGTCGCGAAATCGGCGGGCGTGGTCAGCGTCAAGCCGATCAGGACGACCGGCAAGCCATCGGGCGCGAACTCGACGCGGTGGATGGCGACGCCGTCCTGCGCGGGATAGTCGAAGCGCACATAGCCAGGCGCGGCGGTGAAGCGCTCGGCAGGCGGCAGCCACGCGCCATCCAGCGCCAGCCAGTAGGCATTCGCCGCCTTGATGCTGTTCATCCACACGCCGCCCATCTGCCCCTGAATGTGCCAGCCCATCGGCGCGAAAGAGCCATCCGCCAAGCCGACGACATAGGCGCGGTCGCCCGCCGCCACGTAGCGCCGTTCGGCGAGGCGGTCGCTGACACTGCGCATCCATTCGCGTGTCGCAGCGGATTCCTGCGCATCGGCGCGCGGGATGTTCGTGGGCATCATGAGCATCAGCAGGACTCCGAAAATGAAAAGAAGGGACACAGAGCGATTCGTCGGCATACGCCACCTCGCTGCGGTCGAATGGGCGTGAAGGGTCATTATCAGGGGAGAGCATGAAGCGGCGCAAGGGGCTGAGGAACACAGGTGCGCGAGGTTCGCCTTGCGACGCCGGGGCATGAAATGCCCCCGGCTACAGCGAAGCCGCCCCCTGTGGGGGCTGATCAATGATATGTGGAGTCAGCCCCCACAGGGGGCGTCGTTCAATAGCCCGCCCATTTCATGGGTGGGCGTAGTCTGACAAGCCGCGTTTGAATTACGGATAGATCCTTATCTCGCGATATACCCGCTCGTCAGCGAGTGCGACGCCTCGGCGAGCTGCGCGGGCGTTCCCTCGAAGATCACGCGCCCGCCTTTGTTGCCGCCCTCCGGTCCCATGTCGATGATCCAGTCGGCATTCTTGATCACATGCAGGTTGTGCTCGATCACGATCACCGTGTTGCCCGCATCGACCAACCGGTTCATGATCGCCAGCAGGTGGCGGATGTCGGACATATGCAGCCCGGTCGTCGGTTCGTCCATCACGTAGATGCTGCCCTTCTTGTGCAGCTCGCTCGCCAGCTTGATGCGCTGGCACTCGCCGCCGGACAGCGTGCTGAGCGGCTGTCCCAGCGTCAGATAGTCCAGCCCGACATCGCGCATCGCTTGCAGTCTGCGCTTGATTTCCTTGATCGTGAAGAAGTCGAGCGCGTCTTCCGCCCGCATCGCCAGCACATCGCTGATCGACTTGCCGTCGAGCGTGTACGCCAGCACTTCGTCTTTGAAGCGCTTGCCACCGCAGGTTTCGCAGGGCTGCTTGACGCCGTTCAGGAAGCCCAGGTCGGTATAGATCACACCCAAGCCCTGGCAGTTCGGGCAGGCGCCTTCGGAATTGAAGCTGAAGAGCGACGCGCTGACGCCGTTCGCCTTGGCGAATGCCTTGCGCAGGTCGTCCATGATGCCGGTATAGGTGGCGGGGTTGGAGCGTGTCGAGGTGCCGACCGCCGCCTGGTCAATCACGATGGCATCCGGATGCTGCTGCAAGAACGCCTCGTTGATGAGCGAGCTTTTTCCGGAACCCGCCACCCCCGTGACGACCGTCAGCACGCCAACCGGAATATCGACGCTGACATCCTGAAGGTTGTTCGTGCGGGCATGGCGGATCGGCAGCGCGCCTTTTGGCGTGCGCACCGACTGCTTGATGGGCATGTGCTCGTGGAGATGCCTACCTGTCAGCGTATCCGCCTGGAGAAGCCCGTCGTAACTGCCTTCGTAAACGATCGTGCCGCCATGTCGCCCCGCGCCGGGTCCTACGTCCACGACATGATCGGCGACCTTGATCACGTCGGGGTCATGTTCGACCACGATGACGGTGTTGCCCTTATCGCGCAGCTTTTGCAGCAGCTCGTTCATGCGGTGGACATCGCGCGGGTGCAGCCCGACGCTCGGCTCGTCGAAGATGTACATGACATCGACCAGGCTGCTCGTCAGATGCTTGACGATCTTGACGCGCTGCGATTCGCCGCCGGACAGCGTCTCCGTCGGGCGATCCAGCGTCAGGTATTCCAGCCCGATATCGACCAGATGCCCTAATCGCTCGCTCAATGTCGCGACAATCGGCGCTGCCGTCGCGCCGTCGATCGTCTGGACATAGGCGAGAAGGTCGTCAATTTCCATCGCCGAAAGCTCGGCGATGTTGCGCCCGTCGATGCGGCAGTGCAGCGCTGCCTGGCTGAGGCGCGCGCCATGACAGAGCGGGCAGGGCTGCATTCGGATGTAGGGCGCGACCATCTTCTGCGTGCGCTCGGAAAGCGTCTTGAGGTCACGCTTGATGTACGAGCGGGTGAACTTCTCGATGATGCCCGCGTAAGAGGCATTCATCGAGCCGCTGCCGATCTGCAATTTGTACTTCAGGTCTTTGCCATGCAGCAGCAAGTCCATTTCTTCCGGTGTGAAGTCCGCCAGCTTCTTGTCGTTGTCGAAGAAGCCGGACGCCGTGTAGCTATCGCGTTCCCAGGCGGCGAACGTCGGCACCTGCACCGCGCCCTCGTTGAGCGACTTTGACATGTCGAGGAAGCTGTCGGCGACGACGCCCATCTTCTGCCCCAACCCGCCGCATTCCGGGCACATGCCCTGCGGATCGTTGAACGAGAAGGCGTTCGAGTAGCCGACGAACGGCTGCCCCAGGCGCGAGAACATCATGCGCAGCACTGGGGCGATGTCGGTGATGGTGCCGACGGTCGAGGTTGAGCCGCCGCCCAGGCGCTTCTGATCGACGACAATCGCCATGCTGAGGTTTTCGATGGCGTCCGCCTCTGGCTGAGAATAGCGCGGCAGGAAGTTGCGGATGAACATGCTGAAGTTCTCGTTGAGCAGGCGCTGCGCCTCGGTGGCGATGGTGTCGAAGACGATGGACGACTTGCCGGAGCCGGAGACGCCCGTGAAAATGGTGATCTTGCGCTTCGGGATGCGCAGCGAGACATTCTTCAGGTTATTTTCGCGCGCGCCGCGAATCTCGATATATTCCTGAGGCACGAGAGGCTCCTTGATTCCAGTGTTGGCGAAGTGGGCACCTCTTTATGTCGAAAAGCGTAAAACTGGGACAAACCGACCATGAAGATCGTCACATTTTATACCGACCGCTTCACCCTGACGCCGCTGCCGGATGCTATCAACGACGTGCTGGGTCATGACCTGGCGGCGTGGCTGCTGGCGGGGCTGCGCGCGCGCGGCTACGACGCCGACGACGTGATCGGCGAGGATTACGGCTATGGCTTCTGGCTGCGCCTCGACGCGTCGCAGTTCTGGATTCACGCGGGACAGTACGCACCGCCGGAAGAGGACGAGCCGCTTTCACAGTGGATCGTCGGGATTACCGATGATCCGGGCTGCCTGTGGATGCGACGCGCGCGCACGCGCCCCTCGCCGGAGCGCCAGGCGCAGCTCGCGCGGGACATCCACGCCCTGCTGCACGGCGATTCCGCCATCACGCGCATCGAATGGTGGGCGCGCGATGTCGGCGTGGGCGAGGCGCGGGGTGAGCCGTAGGGTAATTGCATCAAACTTATTTCGCCGCCTGAAGCTCAAAGCTTCAGGCTACAAGCCCAGCCGAAAGCCGCTAAAGCGGCTCTCTAACCCGTGCTTTCGACATGAAGAAGGGCTTTGGAGCCACTTCCAGTGGCTTTTTCCGTCATTCAAGCGGGAAGCTTTGAGCTTCCAGCGACGCGAAAACGTGGCTGTGGTTTTGATGCGTTCGCCCTGGGGTGAGCCGTGATGCGGTTTGTATCGCTTTCTTAAGCGCATATAATCGTCATCAAAACACCTCACACGGAGCCTGAATGCCGTGACCGAACTACCCGACCTCTACACGCGCGATCAAAAAAGACAAGCCCTATCGACCATCGTAGAACACGCGGGCAGAGCCGCTGTCTACGCGCTGGCATTGGGGACCGCTTCCATCGATGGTTTCGCTGCCGTGCCCAAAGAGATGCTGCCGTTCGTCTCGACGGCGGGCGCGCTCGGTCTTGGCATCATCACCAACCTGATCTCCGACGTACTCAAGGGCAAGCCGCCAGCGGAAGAGATCATCGAGCAGCATTTTGACGAGCTGCTGACCAGAGCGGACATCGCGCCGCTGCTGACGACTGCTGAGTTCTACAACGCCATGCGCCAGTTGGTCAGTCATACCGAGATGATCACCGAGCAGCAAACCGCGATCCTGATGCGGCTCATCCAGGAAAGCCCGCCAACGACCGGGGCGACACCCGCCTTGAGCGTCTTCCTCTCCTATGCACGGGCGGATGATGGCGAGGATTATGACGACTCGGAAAAGTCGCTCATGCGCCGCCTGTACAACGACCTGAGGGCGCAAGGCTTCGCCGTGTGGTGGGATCGCGTGTCAATGCCGTCGCGCGGGCTGTCGTTCAGCAAAGAGATCGAGGACGCCATCCGGCAGTGTGACCGCTTCGTGCTGGTGGCGGGACCCGGCGCGGCGGCGTCCGACTACGTGCAGGCGGAGCTGAAGTGCGCGCGCGAGCTGTGCGCGCCGATCAGCATCCTGCTGCGCGCAGGCGACCACAGCGTGATCCCGTCCGACATCAGCGACATCAACGCCATCGACATCCGCCCGCCGCGCGAGGAGGCAAAGGCGCTGGAAGACCTCGCCAGCCACCTGCGCCAGGACGCGCCGCTCGGCAAAGTCCTGGGGCTGAAGCGCGGGCTGCCCGACTCCTTCATCATGCGCGATGCGCCGTTCAGGCAGGCTCAGGCTGCCTTGATTGCCGACGCCATTGCGCCCGCCGTCATCAGCACCCCCACCCGCGCTACCGCGCTCTACGGCATGGGCGGCATCGGCAAATCGACCCTGGCGATACGGCTAATGCAGGATTGTGCGGTGCGTAGGCACTTCCCCAATGGCGTCATCTGGGTTGAGATCGGGCAGACGCCGAACCTCCAGACGCGGCTGGCGGATGTTGGCGTCGATCTGGGCGATGTCCGCGAGGCTTATGTCGGCGAGGGGGTCGATCTGGAAAGCGCGAGCCGCCGCCTGGGCGGACTGCTGCAGAATAAGCAGGCGCTGCTCGTCCTGGACGATGTGTGGGATCACCGGCATGTCGGGCAGTTCCCGGTCGTCGGCACCGCCTGCCGGATGTTGATCACGACGCGCAGCGGCGCGCTGGCGGGCATCATCAAGGGGGTGGATGTGCGCCTGAATGTGCTGACCGACGAAGAAGGCGCGGCGCTTATCGCTACGGAGACGGGCGCGCCGCCGGACGACCCGCGCCTGATGCGCATCAGCGCGGCGCTCGGCGGGCACACCCTGGCGATCACGCTGGCAGCCGCCCGCCTGAAGAAGCGCGGGCTGGGCTACACGGAGACAATCCTGAAGGGGTTGGAAGGCGCGGGCGAGCCCTTCGCTGACCTGGCGGTTCACCCGGACGACAAAGATCTGAACCTGGCGAAATCGCTGGGGCAAAGCCTGGACATGCTCGACGACGACCTGCGGCGGCGCTTCCGCGCGCTCGGCATCTTTCCCATCGAAAGCACCTGGGATGGGGCTGCAGCGGCGGCGGTCTGGGGCGATGACGACCCTGGCGCAGCAGACAGGGCGCTGGAGGCGCTGCTGGACGCCAGCCTGCTGCAAGGGACCGACGAGCGGGCGGAAGCGCCGCGTTACGGACAGCACCGCCTGCTGCGCGCCTACGCCCGCGCGCTGCTGGAACGCGAAGGCGAGGCAGAAGCGGTGTTCGGACGTTATGCAGACGTGGTGACAAGACAGGCAGCCGCATTCAATGAGCTGCCGCTGGAAGCCTGGGCGACGCTCGACCCGCTGCTGCCGCATGTCGATGCGGTCGGCGAAGCGCTGGTTGCGCGCTGGCGCGGCACGGATGCGCCGGACGATGCGCTGACGCAGCGCGCCAGTGATTTCGCGTATGCTGTGTCGCCCTATGTGGCGAACCGTAGGTTACTGATCGACACCGCTCGTGGACGCGAGCTGCGCGGCTTGGCATGGCTGGAAGCAGGGCTAGAAGCGAGTAAGAAGGGAGCAGATAATGAGCGTGAGGCGTTTCTTGCAACTGGAGTAGGCACGTCGTGGTCTGCTATGGGTGAGCAACGCGAGGCACTCAAACACTACGAGCAGGCACTGTCTGTGTATCGCATCGTCGGCGACCGCGAGGGGGAGGCAATGACGCTCAACAATATCGGAGCTGCATGGTCTGCGCTAGGTGAAAAGCGTAAGGCGCTGAACTTCTATGAGCAGGCGCTGCCCTTGAATCGCGCCGTCGGCGACCGCGGCGGGGAGGCAATGACGCTCAACAATATAGGCTTCACATGGGGTGCTCTCGGTGAGAATCGTAAAGCGCTGATTTTCTATGAACAGGCGCTGCCCGTGTTCCGCGCCGTTGGCTACCAAGTAGGCGAAGCAATGACGCTCAACAATATTGGCGGTGTCTGGTCTGACCTAGGCGAGACGCGTAAGGCACTGGAGTTCTACGAGCAGGCGCTGCCCGTGTTCCGCGCCGTTGGCGACCGCGGCAGGGAGGCGGCGACGCTCAACAATATCGGCTTGGCATGGGATGCGCTCGGGGAGAAGCGGGTGGCGCTGGAATTCTACCAGCAGGCGCTGACTTTGAGATGCGCGGTGGGCGACCGCGGCGGCGAGGCGGTGACCTGCTACAATATCGGCACGATCTACGAGAGCCTTGGCGACCTGGATCACGCCGTCGAATACCTTGAGCGCTGCGTTGCCCTGGACGAGCAGATCGAACATCCCGATTTGGAAAGCGACCGCCGCGTCCTCGAATGGCTGAAGCGCAAACGGGATGGGGAAGAAGAACCGCAAGAAGATCCCCAGGCAGAGTTCATGCGCCAGGTTATGGCGCTCTACCAGCAGGGCGGCGGCGAGGCGGTGCGCGCGGCGCTGGCGCAGGCAGGCGCGACGGAAGAGCAGATCGCAGCCATTCTTCAGCAGCTAGGCGGCAAGTAGCCCGCGAGGGGCGTCGTCACGGCGATTGCGGAGTGGGGGGAGCAGGGCAGCGCCGCCAGACGTTGGAAACGTCCGGCTATGGCGACGACGCCTGCTGCGCAGGCTGACTCCTCTTTGCTCGGATACCGCAGCGCCAGCCCCCGAAGGGGGCGGTGTCGCTGTAGCCGGGGCATTTCATGCCCTGGCGGTGTCTTTGCGTGTCTGGCGCGTCAAGCCCCTACGACTGATGCAGCGTGCGGGCGAACCCATGGGTGCGCCCCTACCTCATCACCTCTTGCCTCATCCCTTCATCACCTTTCCCCTTAATTCAGCTCGCTCCCGCCATCCACGTTGTAGGTTTGCCCGGTGATGTAATCGCCGTCGTCCGAACAGAGGAAGGTCGCCATCGCCGCGATCTCGTGGACGGTGCCCGCGCGCTTGAGCGGCACCTTCTCCACCCGCGCCTTATAGAAGCCGCCCGGCGGGTAGCCCAACTGCGGACCCCACTCGCGATCCAGCTTGTCCCACATCGCCGTCGGCACCACGCTGGGGCAGATGGCATTTACGTTGATGTTGTACGGCGCGAGCGCCATCGCCGCGCCCTGCGTCATCGTGATGACCGCCGCCTTCGACACCGAGTAATGCAGCGCATCCGCCCGCCCGCGCCGCCCGGCGATGGACGACAGGTTGATGATCTTGCCATAGCTCCGCTCGGCGCGCCCCGCCGCGCGCACCTCGTCCGGCATCTGGGCGATCATTTGCTTCGCCGCCGCCTGCATGGCGAAGAAGACGGCGCGCTGGTTGACCTTCTGCAAGAAGTCCCACTGCGTGGGCGTCATCTCCAGGAACGATACCCGCTCGCTGTGCCCGGCATTGTTGACCAGGATGTCGAGCTTGTCATAGCGCGCGACCACCTCGGCGATCATGCGCTGGACGGCGTCGCTGTCCGTCACGTCGATGGGGTAGGCGAGCGCCTCCGTCCCGGCGGCGGAGATGCGTTCGGCGGCGCTGTGGACGAGATCGCGGTCGATCTCGGCGACGACGACGTGCGCGCCCTCAGCGGAGAAGCGTTCGCCCATCGCCAGCCCGATCCCCTGCCCCGCGCCCGTGATGATGGCGACTTTGTGTTGTAACTTCATAGGGTTCCATCGATTCGTTGGGAGAGAGCAAATTAGCGGATTAGCAAAGAAGCGAATTAGCTTGATAGCTCGATAGCCTGATAGCTTTTTTATCACGGTTGCTCGCTATTGCCAAAGCTTCCTATCAAGCTATCGAGCCGACTTGCTAATTCGCCATCAAGCTAATTTGCTTCTTTGCTAATTCGCTCTCAAGCTATCGAGCTAATTTGCTTCTTCGCTAATTCGCTCTCAAGCTATCGAGCTAACTTGCTATCGAGCTAATTTGCTTCTTTGCTAATTCGCTCTCAAGCTATCGAGCTAACTTGCTATCAAGCTATCAAGCTAATTTGCTTCTTCGCTAATTCGCTATCACGCTATTTCACTGGCTTCGGCGGGATGATGCACAGGAACGAGAACGGCTCGTCGCCCAGCGTCGTGAACTGATGCCGCTCCCACGACGGGATGTAGACGACATCGCCCGCCTGCACCTCGTCGAACGCCTCGCCCAGCATGACGCGCGCCCGCCCATGCATGACGACCACGCCGTGATCATGCGCGTGCTCGTCCAGGCTGCTCGCCCCGCCGACCGGGATGGTGAAGACGCGCACCTCGAAGTTGTTCGCGCCGTCTTCGCGCCCGATGACGACCTGCTTGGTCGCCTCATTGCTGTTGTAGGTGTACACGCCGACGCCGTCCCAGGCAAAAACGGGACCCGGCGCGGTCTGCTTGTGAATAATGCCCACGGCTTATGACCTCGTCATCTGAATCTGCTGCGGCAATTCTACCCCGCCGCTGGACTGCACGAAAGCGTGCCGATGTCGTGGGAGCACTGATTTCGCGGATAGGAACCTCACCCCGCATAGACTCGACAACCGCGAGAGTCGCCCCCCTCTCCGTACACGGAGAGGGGACGGGGGTGAGGTTCTGGATCGAAGAATCTCCTCGTTATTCAGCACTCGCCAAAGGCACCCCAGATAGAGAAAGCTTCACCAGCGCCGCGCTGAGGTCCCAGATGCGCCGCCGCGCCGCCGCATCGAGCACCTGCGGCGGAGGGGCGAGTTCGACGCGGTCGCCGTAGTAGCGCCCGCTCACGCCTGCCAGTTCGGGCGCGGTCGCCACATGCAGGACGCGCTCCGCTGCCTTTTCCGGCGGGGTCAGGAAGGGCTGCGCCAGCGTCGTCATCAGCGTTATCCAGGCAGGCTGCGGACCGCCGCTGCTGCCCAGGTTCGAGCGGAAGACACCCGGATGCACACAGTTGACTGTCACGCCGCTCCCCGCCAGCCGCTCTGCCAGCTCCAGTGTGAAGTGCAGGTTGCCCAGCTTGCTTTGGGCATAGGCGGAGAGACCCTGATAGCGGCGTTTCTCCCATTGCAGGTCGTCCAGGTGCATCGCTGTGTTCAGCCGCGTGCCCACGTTGACGATGCGCGCGCGGGCGCTGGCGCGCAGTGTCGGCAGCAGCAGATGGGTGAGCAGGAAGGGCGCGAGGTGATTGACCGCCAGCGACAGCTCGATGCCGTCGGGGCTGACCTGGCGGGTCGTGAAGGAGTTGCCCGCGTTGTTGATGAGCAGGTCGAGACGCCGATGCTGTGCATGGAAGTCTGCTGCCAGTTGGCGGATCGACCCCTGGGAAGCCAGATCCGCCAGCAGAAGCTTGACGTGCGGGTTTCCGCTGGCGGCGACCAGCTCCTGCCGCACGGCTTCGCCCCGCTCGCGGTTACGCGCGACGAGGATGACTGTATAGCCCGACGTCGTCAGCGCCAGCGCCGTCGCTTTGCCCAATCCCGATGTTGCCCCTGTGATTAGGGCGATCTGCGCGTCGTTTGTCACGGTGATTTTCGTCCCTCAAGCGGCGGCGGATGCCGCGCGTCCGCCCATCTGGGTTCGCCCACGCCCCATACGCCACAAGGCGACCACGATGACGGTCGCGGCAGCGAAGACGCACAGGGTTGCGACCAGCGGCGACCGCTCAAGATTGTTGAAGAAGATGCCGTCCAGCGCTGCAGCACAACAAACATGTCTGTTGGGAAATCGGGCAAAAAAAGAGCGCGCTCATTCAGCGCGCCTTCATGCCCGCCAGCATCACATCAATCAACTCATTCGCCATGTCCAGGCGTGACCGTTCCAGATAGGCGTCGGGCAGCGTGTGCAGCCCCTGCAGCATCGAGAAGATCCCCCCCGCGAGGTTGCCCAGGTCGCCGGGTACGATTTCTCCCCGCGCTCGCGCCGCAAAGAGCACCCGGACGATGGGCACGATCATCGTCTCGAACGCCAGGTCACCGAGCATCCTGGCGGACGCCGGGTCGATGGCGGGCATGTCTGAGTGCGTCAGACGCACCATGTCCATCGGTGCCTGAGCGACCATCCACGCGGCGATGCCGCGCAACTGCGCGCGCAGGTCATCGCCGCCCGCGCGCACCGCGTCGCTGATTCCCTGTTGATGTCGGCTGAGGATGCGCTCCATGATTTCGACAAACAAGCCCTCTTTGCCCTGCGGGGCATGATGATACAGCGAGGCATGGTGTATGCCCGCCGCCGCCGCAATATCCTTGATCGTCACGGCGGTGTAGCCGCGCTCCGCGAACAAGCGCTCCGCCGCCTGGAGTACGCGCTCGCGCGCTTCCGAATGGGTCATGGGTCTCAACCAACAGTTTTGTTGGTATGATAAGGGGATGCGGAATTTTTGTCAAGAGACGCGCGTATGGCGAGCGCGTTTCATCTTTATGGGCACCCCCCTCACCCCAACCCCTCTGCTTGCGCGTTATGGTGTGGCAGTCCGGAGTCTGTTCTTAGGTCATGTCGTTCGTCTGCCCATTCGGGTCGGACGTCTGATCGCCAGACTGTTCCACCTGCTCGATTGCTGTGTCCTCCGTCTGCTCGGTCTGGTCGTTCGCACCATCGCCTGTCTCGCCAGGCTCGCTATCCAGCGGATCCATCGGCAGCACAGCTTCAGAAGATCCGGGAGCGAAGTTTTCCATGCGCTGGAGCAGCCAGTGCTGCGCGCCATTCCAGACCGCCTCGCTGAAGACCGCCGAGACCAGGCAGAGCAACAGCAGTACATACGGATTGGGGGCGACTTCCTCAGTCGAGAGCAGCGCCAGCCCACCCTGTGCCGCCAGGAAAACCACCATCGCCGACGAGACACCACGCACGATCACGCCGACCAGATCGTCAACGTAGGGGCGCGGTGCGGGCGAGTCGGATTCGGAACGGCGTTCGACACGTTCTCGCACCAACGTGGAGGCGGTTGCCCCCAGCAAACCGAACCCGACCAATCCGACGATCAAGCCCATCGCCAGCGATTCAGATTCCAGCAGCCAACCCGCCACCAGCCCGAATACGCCGAGGAAACTCCCCAGGTCAGGGCGAGCGGGGGCATCCGCCAACGAGGGAAAATCTCGGCATCGCGCGTCAAGATCTGAAATCTCGGCATCAAATTGAGTAAAGCCGTTTGAGATAACATCAGCCGCGGTGCGCGGATCGGCTGCGTTTGTGTCACTCAGGCTGCGAACGGCGTTTTCGGCGTAGCTGATGAGATCCGTATGTAGGTTTTCGAGCCTGTTCGTACAATCCGACAACTGCCTATCGATGCCGTCAAGCCGATCCCGATACCAGGCGATCAAATCCTGATAGTGTTCGGTGGTCTCGCGCACGCCCTTCCGTTCACTGCCATCGCCCTCGAAGATGCCAACTGCTTCGCCGATGCTCTGCTGTCGTTCCCGAACGGCGCGTTCCGAAAGCCGCGTGACCATCGCCTCTGCATTCGAGTACTCGTTGGCAAGCCGGGTCACCATCCACCCGTAAGCAGCCTGCTGATCCGGATTTTCTGCCAGATCATCGTTCAGGTTTTGCAGCGGATTGTCGCCCAGCGACGCGAAAGCGGTCAGGGTCATCTCGGTGTTTATCGCCGTAAGACGCGACTCTAAGGTCTCCGGTGTGATATCGGTGCCAATGTTGACCGGTCGTTGTAAGTCCGGGATGGCGATGATCGACACCAGGCTGAGATAACCGCTCAAGAGCAGGAGCACCAGGAAAATGAGATTCTTGACCGCGTGCGGCTGCGCAAACCACCTGCTGAGGCGCGATTGGGCGGATTGCGCCTGCGGCAGATTTTGGCTCAGGCTGCTGAGGGCAGCGGCGGTCGCCAGCCAGACGATCAGCCAGAGGAAAATCGCACCATAGGGCAGGGTATTGAAGTTGATACGTTCAAGCGCCGTCGTCAGCGCGCGAATCCACGCATCGATGAAGCCGAAGCCAACATAGCTGACGCAGTCGCCAATCAGCCCGGAAGTGACACAACTGCTCAGATTCGCCTGTGCGCTTTGCAATCCGCCAAATGCGGTGTTAACGAGTGTGAGAAAGGCGTTCACAACCCGCACGATCAGGATGGCGATGCCCGTCGGAAACAGGATTGTGGCGATACTCAGGCTCGCCAGGCGCGCCCGCGTATCATGACCAAACAGCGTAGGTTGCGAAAATACCAGGTCGATGATGCGTGCTGGGATGAATAGAAGGAGGAAAACAACGGCGATGAACGTCAGTGATGCGATGAGGAAAAAAACCAGTGCCGCAATCGTAGTCGTACTGTCCCACCCGCTGACGTTGGAATTCTGGAAGACAACGTAGAGGGCAATGCCGCAGATGACCAGGATGGCGAGGACGAGGAAGGCGCGTAACCAGCGCATACTTACCCACCCAATCTATTTAATTGAATATTGGTTTAATTATAGTCCGAAATTGATGTGAAATTCGTGTAGAAGCGAGCCTTATCTCTCCGCCAGAAATGCCTGTATCTCCAGCGCCGCTTCGTTTAGCTTACCAGGGTCATGCTGGATGAAGTTGTGCTCGCCGTCGATTTCGACCAGCCGCGCGCCGGGGATGCGCGCCGCCAGCTTGCGGCTGTAAGCGGGCGAGGCGGTCGTGTCGCGCGTCGCCTGGAGGACGAGCGTCGGCGTTCGCACTTTCGGCGCGCGCGCGTATGCCCGCTCGCCGACGGCGCGCAGCTCGTTTAACGCACGGGTAGGCAGCGAAAAGCTCAGGACGGCTACCTGAACTTTCGGATCGCTCAGGTCGGCATCCGGCATGAACTGCCCGATGTTGCGGCGCGCCTCCTCGCTCTCGAAATCCAGCTTGACGAGTTGGAACGGCTTGAACTGCCGGACGGCGTAGCGCAGGATCGGCAGCATCTGCCAGACGATGTTGTCGATTTTGGTGAATGGGTTGATCAGCACCAGCGCCCCCGGCGGCGTCTCCAGCGCGACATTCACCCCAATTGCGCCACCCATCGAGAAGCCGATCAGCGTGACGTGTGCATGGCGGCGCTGCAAGTCATCCAGCGACTTTCGCACCGCCTCGATCCACTGGCGATGCGTCGCGCTGCCCAGGTTGGCGAAGTCGGTGCCAAAGCCAGGCAGCAGCATCCCGCGCACCGCCCATCCCTGCGCGTTGAGCCGCTCGCCCAAAGGGCGCATTTCGGCGGGCGTGCCGCCAAAGCCATGCACCAGCAGCGCCGCCCCTCGCTCCCCCGGCAGATCAAACGGCTGATGTTCGGGCGCGGCAAACGCCTGGATGGTAACATTCTCCATGGAAGACATTCTCCTGTCGGCAGACACAATTGTGTGCCACGACCACGCATCATAGCGGTGCAGCACAGTGTGCGCAATCATACGCGTGCAGCGGCGCGCAAGGCACATGGGCGCAGCTTGAGGGGGAGCAAGTCATGTACTTTGTCAGCTATTCTCGACAAGAGTTCTATCTTGCGGAGTATCTCGTTCACGACCTGGAACGGCATGGGATCACAGTCTGGTTTGATGTCCAGGAATTGGAAGTCGGCGGCGACTGGCAGTCAGATTTGCAGCGCGGTCTCGACACATGCAGCGGCTTCATCCTGATCGCGTCGCGGGCGGCGCTCGACTCCCCGTATGTCCAACAGGAACTGCAGGTTGCGCTGGAGCGTGCTGTACCGATTTTCGTCGTCATGGCGGATGGTGTGCGCCTTCCCGACCACCTTTGCCAACAGGCACAGGCGGTCCTGCCCGTATCGGCTTCGCCCCAGACGCTGGCGCGGCTGCTATCGCCCACTGATACTGCTACCCCGCCGCCAGTCAAGCGCTGCCAGTCTTCGCTGTTGGACAGGCTGCGCGGGCTGCATAACGATGTGGCGCTGGTGTGTCTGACGCTGCTCGTCAGCGCTCTTTACCACTTCGTCGGGGCATTCGGCGTGGCATGGGCGGGGAGCATGTCGCGCGTACTGCTGCAAGTCGTCTTCTGCAGCCTGGGGATCTTCATGCTGGTGCAAGCCTGGCGCTTCATTCGGCGGCGTTCTGCCTTCAATACGCTGTTCAACGGTATGCTGTTGTTCAATGGTCTGGGCATTGTGAGCTATACGCAGTGGCTTTATCCCGCCGCGCTGCGCGCATCGTCGGATACCTTCGGCATGTCGCTCCTGACGGGGATCGTCTTTCTGCTCACGGTGTACACGTTATGGACGCTGCGCACCTCCGCTGCCATTCTGCGCTGGCTGCCGACGGGCGAAGCTCCGCCAGACTTGCGACGACGGTTTTATCCGGAGATCGACCCAGTGCGTCTTTCGCCCCGCCCTGCGCCTGCTGCCCTGCGCCCCTTCGCAGTTCATGCGCATCCCAACGACCTGGCTGTTGCAGTCCACATTCGAACTGTGCTGCACAGCGCGGGATACCGCCCTCATGACTCCGAGGATTCCTATCATCTAATCGTCATCACGAACAACACCGATGTGGATTGGCTGGAGGCGACCATCGACGCCTATCCCGGTTTCATCGCCATTGTCGCCGGTTCAATTGCGCTGCCGCCCCAGCTTGAATATCTGAAACGCATTCAATGGATTGACTATCGCACCCATTCCGACGTTCAGCTTCTGGGGTTGATGGCATTCTTCAACAATCAGTCCGAGCGCCTAGCGGTACGGATGCTCAATAATGTCCCCGAAGCGATGGGACGGCTTGTGCTGCCGGTGCCGGTGCAGTGGATGGCACTGCTACTGCGGCTCGCTGGCGCGACGGCGATGGTCGTCGGCGCTGTGTTTGGGCTGGCGGCGGCAGCGGGCTTGCCCGCTGGCAGCGCACTGGCATGGCTGTCGATTCCGGCGGGATTGGGGCAGCTCGCGCTGGTCGAACGGTGGGTGCAGCGGCGCATCACGATCCTCGTCTTCGCCGCCTGCCTGCTCCTCCTGGGCATCGTCATCGCGTGGGCGACGCCGCAAATCGGCGCTCTGATGCTGGCAGTTGGCGTGGTTTCCGCATTCCTGCTGCTGCCCGGCATCGCCCCCGTCCGTCAGCAGCTCCGCGCCGTGCCCTGGCTGCCCACCCGGCTGTATCCTGTGCGGGCATCACTCAACCCTGGGGGTGCCGCACGCATCTGGGCAGTCAATGCCCTCACGATCCTGCTGGGCGTATGGGCGGCGGTTTATCTGCCGCAGGTTGAAGCGGCGGGGCTGCTGGAACTGGCATCGTTTGAACTGGGCTTGACGGGGTCCAGCCCAACGGCGGTGGACGAGCGGCTGACGATCAATCCCCCCGCCTATTTCCAACTCCAGGAATCGACCGAAACCCCCGATCATCTCGACGATCTGGGGAGCGTCGTCTGGGCAGGCAGCGCCGTCGCGGGGCTTTCCGGGCAGAACGCAGTCAATGTGCGGGTGCTGCGATTCGCGCCTTCGCCTCTGCCATCCAATTATGCGATTACGAATCCCAGCCTCTTGATTTTTTATTCGCCGAGCGACGTGTCGATCCCCAGTACAGACCCGGCGGCGGCGGTTGCATTCCTGATCGAGCGGGATTACACGCCGCTGATTGAACAGCGATACTGGGGGTATTACGCAGAATTGCAGAGGGCGGAACTCCAGGAACGATTCGCCACGTCGTCGTTCATGTCTCCGTCCGGTTCATTTGCACTGGTGCGTGGGGCGCTGCCGCCGCCCGAACCAGACCGGGAAGTCGTTAACCTGCTGCGCGAGACCCTGCCGCCGCCACAGCCCAATGTCGAGATCACACGCTTTCGTTATGACTTGCAGATGACAACCCAGGACACGCGCGCATCAACTCACGAGTGGCTGTTCACGATTCAAAGCGTCGGAGCGGACTTTATTCTTCAGGTCGAGGGGCGCGCGGAAGATATTCAATGGCACAGCCGACAAATCGAAGGGTTGGTCGAGTCGCTGCTGATCGACGAGCGGTTCCGGCTGCCGGCTGAACGTGAACACCCGGTGGGCGGCTTGATATTCACAGTCCCCAGCGAACAAAGCGCGCCGCCTTCGAGTGTTGTGATCAACCTGGCAGCAGCGCTCATGCAGCAGGATCGAGAGGCGACGCAGGCGGCGGCGGTACTTGCGCAAACGGACGATCCGGCGGCACGCGCCACAGCAGCGGCGCTGCTCGCGGTGCGGACCAGCCCGCTGCCCCTCCTGCAAGTCTTTACCGATCATCTGGCGACCAGTCACAGCGCGTATTACCAGATCGGCGAACGCACGTATCAGATTCGGATTGCGACCCTGGCAGCCAACGCGCCTGTCCAGGACGGCGCAGCGTTGATCGCAGCGATGACTGAGTACGCCCGCGCCGCCAGTCTCCAGTATTGGGAGATGATCCGGAGCTATGGTGGAGATCAAGTGTCAGGGGCGGCGACGAACGTCCTTCGATTCAGGCGCTACGAGCTGCCGGAGGTGAGCGAGGGCATACTTGCACCGGATATCGCCTTTTCCCGCTTGATGATTACGAGCAGCGACAACAGCTTTCCGGGCAGTTTCGGGAGTGTCGTCCAACGCGATATTGTCTATGCTCTGGAGAGCGACACAACCTGGATCATCGTCTGGTTCACTAACGCCGACCAGGCGATCATCGACGAGTTCTTCGCGGGGATGCGGCGTGCGGATGATTCGTGAGATCAAGGTACAGCCAGCACACCGAGAGTGCTATCATGGTGGTGTACTTCGGCGAGTGAGGTATTCATGACCCCCTACGACCCCCGTGCGCAATCGACCGAGCGTTTCAGCCGCTTCGCCCAGGCGTATGTGGACAGCGCCACCCATGCGCAAGGTGACGACCTCGACCGCATCCTGGCGCTCGCAGAACCGCAGGCGGGTTGGCTGGCGCTGGATGTGGCGACGGGCGGCGGGCATACCGCGCTCCGGCTCGCGCCGCATGTCCGCCAGATGATCGCGCTCGACCTCGCCACGCCGATGCTGGCGGCAGCGCGCGCGTCGGTCAGCGCGCAGGTGGACAATGTCGTCTACGTCAATGCCGAGGCGGGCGCGCTGCCGTTTGCCGCTGCTACCTTCGACCTGATCACCTGCCGTATCGCGCCGCATCACTTCCCCAACTGCGACCGCTTTGTCGAGGAATGCGCACGCGCGCTCAGACCCGGCGGCAGACTGATCGTGCAGGATCAGGCGCTGCCGGATGATAAGCGCGCCGCCCGTTATGTCGAAGCCTTCGAGCGCCTGCGCGACCCCAGCCATCACCGCGCCTACGCCGCATACGAGTGGGAGGGCATGTTCCTCAACGCTGGCTTGACGGTGACTGCGCTCGAAACAGCGCGCAAACGGGCATCGCTGCTCGACTGGGCGAGCGTACAGCACTGTACGCCAGAAGTGATCGAACATCTCCAGATCATGCTCATCCAGGCACCCGCCGCCGTTGCCCAGCACCTACAGCCGCACTGCGCGGGGTGCGCGGATGCCAGCTTCGAGCATGTCTATGTCATCATTGCAGGGGTGAAGCCTTGACCATGTATGTCCAGCACTACAACCGCCGCCGCGAACTGGTCGATATGGCACACCAGCTCTACGAGCGGGCATGGTGGCGCGGGCGGACGCGGCGCGCCTGGGCGCGGCTGACCGGCAAACCGACGCATCTGCCGCTCCTGCGGGATGTGCGCGGGCGCTTCAGCACCATTACCACGCTTGAAAAGGTGCGCCGCCCTGTCCGCGTGGAGCGGATTCTTGGCAGCGACGCGGGGATGGGGTTCGACCAGGACTTCTACCCGATTGACCGCCGCAGCCGCGACCGCTGGATCAGCATCGCCGAGCTGATGATCGACGACCCGACCAGCGTCCCACCCATCGAAGTGGTCGATGTGATGGGCGACTATTACGTCATCGATGGGCATCATCGCGTTTCGGTCGCGCGCATCCTCGGTCACCTCTATCTTGATGCCGACGTGACCACCTGGCAGGTGGTCAAATAGGCGGTGGTCATGAATTGTCTTGGACTGCCTTAGCGCGCTCAAACCCTCACCCCAATCCCTCTCCCTCAGGGCGAGGGGCTTAATCCCCTTGTTCAAGCTCGAACTTCGGTTCACCTGCGTAAGTCCACAGGATAATTAAATTGACAACTATTCTCGAATATGCATCAATTTTTAATTCTTTTTTCATAGTTGCTCACGTTCAGAATGTCACAATCCCCTCTACGATCATTTCATAGCCTCCAGCAAAACGCCGAGGCATGGTCAACACCGTTGTGTTGAGTGAAGTAGTGCAAATGACGCTCAAGGTCGTACACCTGGAAGATGAACGTGATCTGCGCGAGGGTTTGGCGCTGGTCATCGAGGTTGAGGCACCGCATGTGAACCTCGTCCAGTTCGCGGAATCCAACAGCCTGGTCTCCTACATTGACACGTCCTGTGGCGATGTCGATCTTTTCATCCTCGACGTCCGCGTCCCTGGGCAGAAGAACGGACTGGAAATCGCGGATTACATTCGGCAGATCGGCTGCGAGTCGGTCATTGCGATCACATCTGCTTTTGACGCACCGCCGTCCGCCGTTCAGCAGGCATTGGGGATTCACTACTTTCGCAAACCCTGGACGCTTCCGGATATGGTCTTCGAGATGCTCAGTCTCTGCCAGAAATAGCCATATGCAACAACCGCACACGGGCAGTCTCGCCTGTCTCGTTGGGGCGCGGATAGACACCCAGCACTGCTGCCTGCACATCCAGCGTCGTCACGTCAATGCCGATCTCACCGCCGCGTTCGACCAGCACGTAGACCGCCCCATCACGCGCAAGCGCCGCTTCGATTGCACTGCGCATCGGCGCGTCGCCACACAGCATCCGCCGCGCATCGCGGGCGTAGAAGTTGGCACGTCGGCAGCTATCGCCATACATGCTGGCGACAATTTGCAGTGATGTGTCCTCCAACGTTTGCGGGAACGCTTCGACCGCCTCGCGCAGACCGTAGCCGCTGGCGTAGCCCTCGACGTACTGCCACGCCATCAGCGGCGGCATGTTCGTCGCGGCGGGGTTGCGATAGGCGGTGAACGCGAACGGGACGAAGGGGACGAGGAGCAGTGCAGCAAGAATGAGAATCTGTGCGACGTGCCAGGGCATCAATGCCCCGGCAATCTGCGCCCCTTGAACGGGGCGTTGTGACGCTTCCAACGCCTGTCTCGTCCGCTTCAGCGGGCGCGTTTTGCCGTCGGGCGGCGAGGCGAGAAACAGCCGTTGAATGCCCCACCCCCACCCGATCGCTGCAATCGCAACCAGCGGCGGTATGGCAGCGGCGAAGTGCCGCGACTGCGCATCGCGCCCCAGAGCGACGACCACCGCCATCGGGATGAGGCACGACACGACAAACGCGAATCGTTGTAGGGAAGAAGCATGCCTCGTCCGCCCTGCGCCATCTGGTGCCAACATCCAACCCAGCGCCCCCGCCCAGCCCACGACCAGCATCACCGCATGAAGTGGATTGCCCCACCCCAGCAGCGACGCCAGCCGCCAAAGGTTTTCGACCAGCGTCAACCCGCCGATCCCGTCCGTCCCGCCCGCGCCCACCCAATCGAGCGCGATGTCGAACAGGCTGCTGCCGCGCGAAAGCAGCACGGCGACCGGTACCACGAATGCCGCCGCGACCACCGCCGCGATGATCGCCAGCGTGCGCACACGGCTGCGCAGCGATTCGCGTCGCGTCATCACCAGCAGCGCGACACCCAGGACGTAGGGCGCGGCAGTGAATTTGAAGAGCAGCGCGAGGGCGAGCAGGACGGCAACCCGCGCGGCATGGAATGCGGGGATGCGTCTAGGGGACGACCCATGGGTCGTCCCTACAAACGCGATCCTGTAGGGACGCCATTCATGGCGTCCGGTATTGTTGTGGTTGCCCCCCTTTACGGCGGGTGAGGTCAAACACGCCGCCCACAACGCCAGCAGACCAAGCGCACCCGCCTGGGCATCGCTGAACGCCATCCGGTCGTAAAAAAACATGAACGGTGAGCAGAGCCACAGCAGCGCGCCGAGCGCCACAGCAGGCATGCCCATGCGGCGCGTCAGCGCGAGACATGCCGCGAAACCGAGCAGTGAGGTGAAAATCGTGGCGATGCGCCCGATGAAGACCGGGGCATTCTGCGGATAGAAGAGGGCGATCAGCCAGTGGTTGATGATCTTTCCGTCGCGGATTTCCCAGAAGGGGTTGCCATTCCAGACTTCGACAGCGCGCGTCAGATGCAGCCCTTCATCATTGTGCAGCGGCAGCGCTTCGAGCGCGATCAGGCGTGAAGCAAAGAAAAGGAGGAGAAAGAAGAGTGCAGTAAAGAAAAAGCCCGCTGAGGGTAGGCGAGCTTTTATCATGGGCATGATCCTTAATGTGCGAAGGAAAGCGCGCTATTCGGGAGGCTGTTCGTCGCTGCCGGACTTGCCATCGCGGTAGCGATAGACAATGCGCCCGCGCGAGGGGTCATACATGCTCATCTCCACGCGGACTTTATCGCCCAGGAGGATTCGGATATAGAACTTGCGCATCTTGCCGGAGAGATAGGCGAGGATGCGATGCTTGTTTTCCAGCTCCACCAGGAACTGAGTATTCGGCAGCGCCTCAATGACGATGCCATCGACTTCCAGTTTGTCTTCACTCTTTGCCACAGGTTTCTGTCCTTTTGCTTTGGATCTCTCCGAAAACCCGACCTCATCCCGTGCTCGCTGCGACCATCGGAAGTTTCTGTGGGGCGCTTGCTTCCGTGTCGCCGTCTACGGAGAGGGGAACTGAGGGGCGAGGTTTCCGGATCGATATTCATCCTAAAACACAAAACCCGCTGCCTTTGCTGACAGCGGTTTGGGTTTGACTATGCAAATCCACTCAGCGCGTGCGTTCGCCTTAGCGAAGCATTGTCTTGCGCTGGCGGCGACGCGAACGACGGATTGCCTTTTTCTTTTCAATACGTCGCAGTTCGCTTTTCGAAATGTGCCACCGCTTGCGTCGCACAGTGCTCAAAACACCGCTGTTGGTCACCTTCTTACGAAAACGCCTCAGCAATGATTCTTGGGTTTCATTCGGTTTCAACGTCACATGCGCCATTCGTCCGCCTTCACCTCCTCTTCCGCAGAGATTTTTCACGGTGCCCACTCTGCCAGTGGGCACCGCTGCCTATTGAGCCGAATTATTGTACAGGATCGACGGCTTCGACGCTATGGTCGGTTACCGCTTCGGCTACTGCTTCGGTTTCTTCGTCAGGAGCCGCTGCGGGCACTGCCACCGGGTGCTCCTCACGCCAGCGTGCCTTTTCGTCTTCGGTCACATCCTTCAGGCTCAAGCCGAGGCGCTGCTTATCCGCCTCGATGCTGATGCAGCGCATGAGCAGGCGCTGTCCTTCGTGGACGACCAACGACGGGTCGGCAGGCGGCGGTTCCGCCATCTGGCTGGTGTGCAGCAGCGCTTCAATGCCCGGATCGAGCGAGACGAATGCGCCGAACTGTGCCACGCGCGACACGGTGCCTTCGACCAACTGCCCGACATGATAGAGATTCTCCACCTGCGACCAGGGGTTCTCTTGCAGACGCTTCAGGCTCAAGCCGATGCGCTTGCCTTCCGCATCCAGGCGCAGGATGTACACTTCGACCTCGTCGCCCACCTTGAGCACTTCGCGCGGGTGGTTGACGCGATGCCATGCCAGTTCCGAAATGTGGATCAGACCATCAGCACCGCCGAGATCGACGAACGCGCCGAAGTCACGCAGCCCACTGACGACGCCCTTGCGGATTTCGCCTTCGTGGAGCTGGTCGAGCAGGACTTCCTTGCGTGCCTCGCGGTTGCCGCGCTGGGCATCGCGCTGGCTAAAGACCAGGCGGCGGCGCTTGCGGTTGACCTCGATCACCTTCAGATTGATCTTCTGACCGACCAGACGCACCATGCGCAGCTTGCGGTCATCTTCGTTCAGCCCACGCGGCAGGTCCAGGACGTGGGAGGCGGGGACGAAGCCGCGCAGATTGCCGAATGGCACGATCAAGCCGCCCTTGTTGGCATCGGTGACGACACCTTCCCAGACGCCTTCGTTCTCCAGCAGTTCTTCTGCCTTCTTCCAGTCTTCGGTCTGCTGTGCCTGCGAAACCGAGAGGACGAGGTTGCCGTCTTCGTCTTCCATGCGGACGATCATCACGTCGATTTCGTCGCCGATATGGAAGTGCTCTTTTTCGACTCCCATGCGTTCGAGGTCGCGGCGCTGCACGACTCCATCACGCTTCAGCCCGTCGATGCCGACGATCAAACCCTGACCATCGACCGCCAGGACGATGCCAGTGACGATATCGCCACGCTCAGGCTGCTCCTGAGCGAACGACTCTTCGAGGAGGGCAGCGAAATCAAAATCGCCAGCCCCTATGGTGGAGATAGGTGTAAGTTCCATTGTCCTTGCTTCCCCCTGAAACGGGTGTTCCTAATGCCGATGCGATTGGGGCAAATAAAAAAGCCCGTCTCCTGCGCGTCCCTGAATTCGCGTAGAGTGCGAGCTTTCGTTATGTCGCTGTTTGTGGCAGCGTCACAGTGTTTTTGGTTGGCGTCAACAGCACGCGGCTGTCGAGGCAGCCCCTTTCGTAAGATGGGAGGATTATAAGAATTGTTAAGAAGGGTGTCAACGGTCATTCGTGGGGGAAATTGAAAGCCCCCGCGCAATGGCGGGGGCTTTCAAAAATGACCTGCAGACTGATGAACGATGACTAGATGTTCACTACGATGTTCGAGAAGATGTTGCCGACTGCCGGACCGATCAGCGCCAGGATGACGATGACGACGACTGCGACCAACACGAGGATGAGGGCGTACTCGACGAGACCCTGACCTTCTTCACGAGGCTGGTAAATCATTGTAATGCTCCTTCATTCAACTGCCAACACATTTAAGATAGCACAGTCTTGTCGTCGGTGTCAATTACGAATTGTTGATGAATTAAGAAATTCACTATTTTTCATGGAAAATTCACAAAATTTCGTTTCTTAAGCAAGCCTTCTGCAAATCAGGATCTATGTCATGCATTTTTGACTTCTGATGAGCACAACCTTAAAATCCATGTGATCAGAAATAAGCTTTGTTTAATGTTGGAGCCATCACCATGAAGGAATACACCACCGATAAGCTACGTAACGTCGCTTTCGTCGGGCATCAGGGCAGCGGCAAGACCACCCTTGTCGAAGCGCTGCTCTTCAATACCGGCGGCGTGACGCGCATGGGCAGAGTCGAGGACAAGAATACGGTCTCCGACTGGGATGACGAGGAAAAAGAACGCGGACTGTCGCTTTCGACCTCGCTTGTTCCGATTGAATTCAACGATGTGAAGATCAATGTGCTGGACGCGCCGGGGTATACCGACTTCCAGGGCGAGATGAAAAATGCCATCCGCGTCGCCGACTCGGTCGTCGTGGTCGTCGATGCGGTCTCCGGTGTCGAGGTGGGGACTGAACTGGCGTGGCAGTACGCCGAGGTTTACCAACAGCCGATCATCGTCACCGTCAGCAAGATGGATCGCGAAAATGCCAACTTTGAGCGCACGCTCGAAAGCCTGAGGGCGAGCTTCCCCGAATACAAGTTCATTCCTGTCATGATCCCGATTGGTGCAGAAGCCCACTTTAAGGGCGTCGTCAACCTGCTGACGATGAAGGCGTACTATAACGAAGGCAAGGAACGCAGCGACCTGCCCGCCGACATCGTGGACGAGGCGAAGGCGGCACACACGGTGCTGGTCGAAGCCGCCGCCGAAGCCGATACCGCGCTGATCGAGAAATACTTTGAGACCAACGACCTGACCGCCGAAGAAATCCGCGACGGGATGCGCAAAGCCGCCAAAGACGCCTACCTCAAGACGGTGCCGGTCTTCGTCACGTCTGGCGCCAAGAACGTCGGTACCTATCCCGTGCTGGAAGCGATGGCGGTCTATGTCGCGCCGCCCAGCGAGCGCCGTTTCCGCGTCAACAAGCCGGATGGCGAGCAGGACTTCATGTACGCCCCACAAAGCGATGACGGCGTGTTGGGCGCGTATGTCTTCAAGACCAGCACCGACCGCTTTGTCGGCACACTCAATTACTTCCGCATCTTCTCTGGCAAAGTCAGCGCCGGTCAGCAGCTCTGGAATGCCTCACGCGGGAGCGAAGAAAAACTCAACTCTCTGCTCATCCTGCGTGGCAAAGAGCAGATTGCCGCCCAGGCGCTGCACTGCGGCGACATCGGCGTCGCCGCCAAGCTCACGCATACCCGCACGGGCGACACCTTCAGCCCGAAGGACAACTCCTTCACCATCGTCAAGCCAGACTTCCCCGACCCGCTCTTCACCGTCGCGCTCAATCCCAAGACACAAACCGACAGCGCCAAGATGGGTCCCATCCTGACCAGCCTGTCCGAAGCCGACCCGACCCTGCGCTGGCGACAGGACCCGGCGATCAAGCAGACCGTCCTGGAAGGGATGGGCGAGACGCATGTCATGGTCGCCATCAGCCGCGCGGCAAAGCTGGGCGCGGCGATGGATGTCGAGGTGCCGCGTGTGCCTTACAAGGAGACGATCACTAAGAGCGGCAGTGCCACCTACCGCCACAAAAAGCAGACGGGCGGCGCGGGGCAGTTCGGCGAAGTGGCGATGCGCCTCGACCCCAACGCGGGCAACGGCTACGAATTCAAGAGCGAAGTGGTCGGCGGTGCCATCGCAGGCTCGTTCTTCCCTTCGATTGAAAAGGGCATCCATTCCGTGCTGGACGAAGGCGTGATCGCAGGCTTCCCGGTCTCGGATGTCAAGGCGGTTGTCTTCGACGGCAAGATGCACCCGGTCGACTCGAAGGACATCGCCTTCCAGATCGCGGGGCGCGAGGCGTTCAAAGAGGCGTTTGAAGCCGCCAGCCCGGTCTTGATGGAACCGATCATGAATGTGCAGATCACGGTGCCGGAAGCGATGATGGGCGATGTCCTTGGCGATCTCAACACGCGCCGCGCGCGCGTCCAGGGGATGGAGACCGAAGGTCCGCGCAGCGTCATCACGGCACAGGCACCGCTGGCGGAGATGATGCGCTACGGCAATGAACTGCGCTCTCTGAGCGGCGGGCGCGGCATCTATACGATGTCGTTCAGCCATTACGATGTGGTGCCGACGCATGTCGCGCAGCCGATCATCGCCGCGCACAAAGCAGCGCATCAACATTCGGGGTAGAGTCGTCGTAGGGGCGGACCCCTGTGTCCGCCCCTCTCTTTCGTTACATCGTTAATTGTGCGTACGTTAGGTTAGGGTTCTGCAAGATCTGAGGATCTTTTTGCGCGTAGGACAAAAGTCCCTTTAGGATGAGTGCATCGTGTACAGATTTGTAACATGCGGTCGCCCTGAGCTTACAAGGTTGCTTTCAGAATGGCAGACGGAACCCGGACATCGTCAATCGGACTCACCACGCAGGACTTGAAGCGGATGACGACTGTCAAGATTCAGCGTCAGTCAAGAGCGACAGCGGCAAAGCCAGCCAGGATCGACGTGACGCAGACGGAAGAAATGCAGCAGGTGCTGACATTCTTCACGACAGAGATGATGTCTGCTCACGAGGAACTCCTGAAGCGCGCCCGTGCGCTGGAAGAAGCGAATCATCGCCTGGAAGAGATCGGCGAGCTGAAGACACGGCTGCTGGGCGACGTGGCTCACGAACTGCGCACCCCGCTGACCGGGATGATGCTCAAACTCGACCTGATCGAACGGGGCAAGCCGGAAAACCAGGCGCGCTACGTCGAAGATGTGCGTGTGCAGGTGCGCCGCCTGGGGCAGATGATCGAGAACATCCTCGACATGACGCGCATCTACATGACCAACCCCGCCGAACGTTTCGTCGAGGTGGATCTGCACGCGCTGATCGGCGAAACCGTCGAGCGCAAGGGCATCCTCGCCCGCCAGAAAGACCTGACCGTCAACTATCTGCCTTTGCCCTACGTGCCAAAGGTTCGCGGCGAAAGAGATCAGCTCGAGCGGGTTCTGGAGAATGTGCTGGGCAACGCCATCAAGTACACGCTGCGGGGCACCATCGACATCGTCCTCCAGCATGACGCGCTGCGCAGCCAGGTCTGCGTCGCGGTGCGCGATACCGGGATTGGCATCGCTCCCGAAGACCTCCCGCAGCTCTTCAACCGTTTCCACCGGGGTAAGCTGGCGTCGGAAGCGGGTATCGACGGCAGCGGGTTGGGTCTCGCCATCGTCAAGGACATCCTGGATGTGCATGGCGGACATATCGAAGTTGAAAGCACGCCGGGACAGGGCAGCACATTCCGCGTCTGGTTACCGACCGCCTGATCACCCCGGCAGCCACATCCGCAAAAACTGTACGCTGTCGATCCACTCGCCATTGACCGCCATCTCCCAGTGAAAATGGGGACCACTCGTGCGCCCCGTGCTGCCCGTCATGCCGACGACCTGTTCGCGCGTGACTTCCTGCCCCCGCGTGACATAGGTGATCGACAGATGCGAATAACCGGAGTAGACGCCGTAGCCGTGATCGATGATGACATGGTTGCCCCGGATGGGCATCTCGCCTGCGTAGATGACACGTCCCGCCGCCGAGGCAAAGACCGGCGTCCCGGTCGTACAGCGGATGTCCCACCCGGTGTGGCGCGTGGACAGCGTCGCGTTGAAGACGCGGAACGCGCCAAAGGGCGAGGTCAGCGCTGCCGGGATGGGCAGCGTGAAACCGGCTTCATCCCAGGCGCGTTCGGGCGTCGATGCAGTGAAGATGCTCTCCATGCGCGCCAGCTCTGCGCGCTCGGTTTCGCTGTCGAGCAGGAAGCCCTTATCGGGTGCCAGCGTCACCTCCTGGCGGATGAAGCCTCCCAGCACAATCTCGATGGCGGCAGTCAGCGTTTCGCGCGTGCCATCGCTGTACGCGACGGATACCGACAGCGGATAGTCGCGGCGGGGGTTCTGCTCCATCCCCACGGACAGCAGCCCGTACCAGCCCATCTCCTCGACCGGAAAGAAATCGATGAAGCGGTCCAGCCAGGTTGCCGATGCCGTCGTCACAGCAGCGCCGGAGACCTCGATTAAGCCGACTGTTCCCTGCGCCAGAGTGGAGAAGTAGAGTGTGAGGGTCGAACGCGCGCCGGGCACGACCAGCGAGGGCGCAGGACGTTCGCCCATGGTCGGCAGCGGCTGCGGCGTGCCGACGACGGCATCCAGACCGATCGGGTCTTCAGGGGGCGGCGTGTCCTGCCCGTGTGCCAGCGAAAAGCCGAAGACGCACAGGGCGAGGATGATGAGCAATGTGAGATGGCGTTTGTGCATGAGGGGGCAAAGTCCATTCAAGCCCTCACCCCACCCCCTCGCCATGCAGGCGAAGGGAGTCGGGGATGAGGATTGTTGTGTGAGCTATCGTATCGTCGGATCGCTGATCCAGACATCGGTCGCAAAGCGCGTTTCGCCTTCGAGCAGCAGATTGGTCGTGTAGCCGTAACGCAGCTCGTAGATGTTCAGGTTGCTCGACTGCCCGATGACCGGGCGTTCAGTGCCCGTCGAATTATCGAACAGGCGCGTCACCGGCTCGCAGGCGGTCGCCACTTCGGCAGGCTGGGCGCAGACTTCCAGCGTCACCTGCGCGCTGCGCGTCGCCGCGTTATCCGCCAGGTACGTCACGCGCACATTCGTCCACGAAACCTGCGTCTTGGTGATGCTGATCTGGGCGGCATCCGGCGCGGCGACGGGCGTTGTCTCCAGGATCAGCGCGATGAGCGGACCGCCACCTGTTGGCGTCGGCGTGGGACCGGGACCCTGGCACCACTCGGCATCGCAGAAGGCAATCGGGCGCACGCCTTCCAGCGTCGGCAGCCCTCGGAAGACCGTGTCCGGCAGGTTCGTCCAGCGCTGGTCGATGTAGACGGCGAAGTCTTCGCCGACGACGAACATCATCGTCGATTCGCTGAAGTTGCGATAGAGCGCGCGGAACTGGGTATCCAGCGGCATCATGCCCATGTACTGGGTCGCCGCTACATCGAGATAGGTGAAGGCGATCTGCGAGTTCGAAATCTGCGGGCTTTCGTCTTCACCCTCGACCACATCGCGGGCAGGCGGCGTTTCGACCAGCAGGTTTGCACCCGCGCTCGCCTGCGCGCAGAAATCCCCAGCCAGCGGGTCAATCGTCTCGGTCGTGTAGGCGTACTGCACGCGGGCGATGAAGACGAGCTGCTGTTCCAGCGGCGTACAGCGCGCCAGCGGCAGCGCCCCTTGCCAGCCGTTGGGGCGCGTTTCGAACGCCAGCGTCTCGTCGGTCAGCAGTTCGAGGTCATGCCGCAGCGAGAAATACGAGGATGAGACGGACACGGAGACCGCGCCGATCCAGCCCTCCGGGCGCACATTCTGACCCAGCAGCTCATCCGCCAGCCGCTGTATGTCCAGGAAGGTATCGCCGATCAGCGTGGTCGAGCTGCGGTCGCGGTTGCCGATCCAGAGGGTCGGGCGGTTGTTCAATCCGAGCTTTTCATCCGCCAGCCGTTCCAGGTCACCACGCACTGCCAGGATCAGGTCGAGCGGGTCGCTCAAAGGCTCGTCGTCGATCTGCGTGCCAAAGTAGATATTGGTCAGCTCGTCTTCCAAATCGGCGGCGAGTGCCTGGCAGTAGTTGAAGGTCGAGCTGGCGACCTCGGTCTCCAGGCTGTAGAAGCGATCCAGCGCGGCGATAACGTTTTGCAGACTGCGCTCGCAGCGGATGAGCGGGTCACCGCCGCGCCATTCCGGCGGGCGCTGGTTCAGCCCAAGGACTTCATCCGCGCTCAGTTCCAGGTCGTGGCGCACGTTGCGCGACAGGACTTCTGCCACGGTCGCCGTCACGCCGATCCAGCTCTCCGGGCGTACGCCTTCGCCAAAGATCGTATTGGCGAGGACTTCGTTGTCAAACCAGAGATCGGTCACAACAGTCGGCGATGCCAGATCGCTGTTGCCGAGCCAACCGTCCGGGCGAACTGCGCCGCCATACGCTTCGTTGGCGAGCACTTCGAGGTCTGCGCGCGTATCGAAGATGAACTGTTGGAACAGCGTCGTGGTCTGCGCATGTGCGCCCAGGGCAAACCCGCCCAGCAGGAGCAGCAGGCACAGGAGTGCGGTGAGTGGGGCGAAACGTCGCCATTGCATCATCGGATGCCCTTCCATTGTCAGTGCGAAGTGCGTTGCGCGTTGTACGAACAACCCGCAATCGGTTGGTTCGCACGGCGCACCACGCATTTTGCACCCGCTAGCGGTTGTTCTCTACCCATTATACCTGTGCATCCCGTGACGACAATCAGTTATTGCCCGACGGGCGCACGCAGCGCTTCGACATGCAGCGATGGGCGCAGGTCGCCGCGCATCTGATGGGGGATCATCTCGATTTCGACGCTCGCCTGTGCGCCAGGCGGCAGACGCTCGCTGACCTGCGCGACACGATACCCCGCCACCGCGCCATCGGACGCGCGCAGCATCAGCACCGCGCGTACGTCCACCGCATCGACCACGTCGTCGTTCATGATCACGGCGGACAGGGCGTAGCGCCCCTCTCGCATTCGACCTTCCGCCGAAACGACCCGCACACGCGCGAACCGCGCAGGATCAGCGACGGGTAGCGCGCGCTCAAGGCGCACGTTCACGCGCTCATCCGCCGCAATCGCGACGTTCCACAGCACGCGGTAAGGCGCACTCGCGTGGGGCGGGAGCACTGCCTGGTCAAGCCGGATGGTTTGCGAGCGCAAGACCGTCTCCTGGTCATCGTCCGCCTGCACTTGGACGGAGATGGCGACCTGTTCCAGCGCGGTATCGAGCAGGTTTTTTACGCTGCCCAGGCACATGCTTTGTGCGCCCGGCATCGCATAGCAGCGCAGCCCCTCGAACGCGACGACAGGCGGCTCGCCCGCGCTATCGGTCGTGCTGGCGGGCAGAGCGGCGGTCGGGGTTGCGGAAAGCGGCAGATCGGTTGGACCACGCGGATGCCTGAGGGTGAGGGTGATGGACACCGCCTGAGTCGAGGTGCCCGGTGTGGGCAGGCTTTGGATGATGTTACAGGCGACGACGAAGACGCTGAAAAACAGCGACATCATCAGCGGTCGCCAGCCCCACCGTCCTGCCACCTTGGTTTATCCCTCATTTTCCCATATGCCGCGCGGTTATCCCACATTATAGACTAAAGGGTGAAAATGACACAGCGAGTTTTGCCAACATCGGCGGGACTTTTGGTGGATGCGCGTCTTTGCAGTTGAGGGCTTTTGCGGTTCAATTTGCGCTGGCGAACAGATTGAGGACGGACAACCATGCAGGATGCTCTGGCAGTACAGGTTGGCGAGGCGCTGCGCGCGCGCGGGTGGTGGGTGGCAGTGGCAGAGTCGTGCACGGGCGGCTTGATACTCAATCGACTGACCAACATCCCTGGCAGTTCCGCCTATGTGTTGGGGGGTGTCGTGGCATATGACAACCGTGTCAAATCAGGGCTGCTCGGCGTCCTCCCGGAGACGATGGCGACTTATGGCGCGGTCAGCGCGGAGACGGCGGGCGAAATGGCGCGCGGCGTCCTGGCACGACTGGGCGCGGATGTCGCCGTCAGCATCACCGGGATCGCGGGACCCGGCGGCGGCACGCCGGAAAAGCCGGTCGGTCTCACCTACATTGGCATTGCCACGCGGGCGGGTACTTCGCGCGTCGAGCAGCACGTCTGGGCGGGTGACCGACTGGCGGTCAAGATGCAGAGCGCCGATCAAGCGCTGCGGATGGTGTTTGACGCGGTATCGTCGTAGGGGCGCACACGGGCGCACCCATGTGTGCGCCCCTACGACGGCATGGCGGACACGGGCACACACATAGGTGCGCCCCTACGGATGCACCAATTCCACCATCATCCCGTCATTGCTCATGACCTGTGCGCTGCGTCCGCCCTGCTGAACTTCGACCGCGACGCCCGCCGCGCGCAGCCGCTCCAGCGCCGCCGACCACGCATCCGCGTCGGGGATGCGCACCGCGAACGCGCGCAGACCCACCGCATTCGCCGGCGGCGGCGGCACGCCCTCGCCCGCCCAGACATTCAAGCCGAGATGATGGTGATAGCCCCCTGCCGCGACGAACAGCGCGCCGGGGTACGAGCGCTGCATCACGTCGAAGCCGAGCGCAGCACAGTAGAAGGCTTCGGCGCGCGCCAGGTTGGAGACGTGCAGGTGGACATGCCCAATGTCGGTCGCCGGTTCGATCCCCGTCCATGTGCCGTAGTCATGCGCGCCCTCGCGCAGCAGCGCCTCGGTATCCAGCGGCTCGGTCGCCATCGCCACGCCATCGCTGTCCATGCGCCATTCCGAGCGTGGGCGGTCGCGGTAGAGTTCAATGCCATTGCCGTCCGGGTCTGCCAGATACAGTGCCTCGCTGACGAGGTGGTCGGACGCGCCCTGGAAGCGCACGCCCAAAGCGACCAGTCGATAGATCAGCCGCGCCAGCGATGGGCGATCGGGCAGGCGGATGGCGACGTGGTACAAGCCCGCGCTGCGCCGCGGCTTTTCGACCGCGCCCGGCAGTGCGATCAGCTCGATCAGCATCGCGCTGCCCTGGTCGGCGGCGAGCCTCGCGCTCTCGCTGTTGGCAGCCAGCAGCCGCAGCCCCAGGGCATCCCGATAAAACGCCAGCGCGCGCGTCATATCGCGCACGACCAGCCGTACATGGGCGATTTGGGTATCAGGCGGAAGCATACGGAGAGTCCTTTTTCAACACGAAGGCACGAAGGAAACAGAGGCAAATCTCTGGCTGCGTGCTTCGTCGGAGAAGCGAAGGGTTCACAGAAACGTTGACTCGACTATAATGCCGTCGAGTATAGCAGGTGCGGCAAGCTGCCGCGTGTGAGTGGATGCAGGATGCGGGTATCACCAGTTCGTTTCATCATCGTGGCGGTCATGCTGGCGGCGGCAACCGCGGTCTGTTCGTTCGTCGGCTTTACGACGGCGCGGGATTTCTCGGTGCGCCTGGCGGGGACGGGAATCCGCGCCGCCGTGCCCAACCTCTCGGCTGCGGCGCTGCCGACGATGACCCCGATCCCGACGCGCGCCCCCGTCGTCACGGCGAGCGTGGCGCAGCCGACCGCGATTGACCCCAACCCAACTGCCATCGAGCCAAACCCGACGGCGATTGAGCCGAATCCGACCTCGGTTGGCTTGGCGGCAGCAGCCTGGAGCGACCCGCGCCGCGTCACCATCCTCGTCATGGGTGTCGATCAGCGGCAGGGCGAGACGGGTCCCTTCAACACCGACACGATGATCCTAGTCAGTGTCGATCCGGTGCGCAAGGCAGCGGGCGTGCTGTCGATCCCGCGCGACCTGTGGGTGACCATCCCCGGCTTCCAGAGCAACCGCATCAACACCGCCAATCGTCTGGGCGAAGCGGCGGGCTACCCCGGCGGCGGTCCCGCGCTGGCGGTCGAGACGGTCGAACTCAACCTCGGCATCCCGATCAACTACTACGTGATGGTCAATTTCGAGGTCTTCACACAGGTCGTCACGACCCTCGCGCCGGACGGCTTGGAAGTCTGTCCACAGGGACCGATCCTCGACGAGGGCTACCCGGACGGCTCTTACGGCATCATCACCGTGCGCTTCGATGCAGGCTGTCAGCGCCTGGATGCGGAACGTCTGCTGCAATATGCGCGTACCCGGCACGGCAACAGCGATTTTGACCGTGCGCGCCGCCAGCAGGAAGTCCTGGATTCGTTCCGCGCGGAAATCCTCAACGTCGGCGGCTTGCTGAGTGTGGCGCCGCGTCTGCCGCAGTTGTGGGCGGAGGTGTCCACCAATGTGCGCACCGACCTGACCTATGACGAAATCCTCTCGCTGGCACAGCTCGCGCAGGACATCTCGCGCGCCAACATTCAGTTCGGAGTCCTGGATAATCTGTATGTCGATTTGGCGAAGACCAACACGGGCGATGATGTGCTGATCCCGCGTCAGGCGGGGATCAACTTCCTGCTCCAGCAGATCTTCAATCCGCAGGGCGACCTCGACCTGGGCGAACTACGCGCGCGTGCCGAAGGCGAAAACGCCGAGATTGTCGTCTTCAACAATACGGATACGCAGGGCTTGGCGGGGCAGACGCGCGACTGGTTGACCAGCCGCGGGGTGAGTGTTGCCAACGTGGGGAATGTCGCGCAGCCGGGTAACTCGCCCACGCTGATCCGCGATTACACGGGGCGCATCTGGACGGCGCGCTATCTGGCGGCGCTGCTGGGCTTGCCCCCGGAGCGTGTACAGCCAGGCGCAGACGGCGCGACGACGGCGGATGTCATGGTGGTGGTGGGGTCGGATATTGAGGCGCTGCTTTCGGCAGCGTCACCGTGACCGTCGTCCCCACATTTTCCATGCTACTGATCGTGATGTCGCCGTAAAATTATGCTATCGCTCCCGGTGAAACCATGCCGTTAAGATCATTCGTCGATGGAGTCGAAATCCTCGCCTCGGCTCTGAGCGAAACAGAGTGGGAAGCGCTGCGCGAACGGGTGGCAGCGGAAGGGCTGACCGTCACCCTGCCTTGCTGTGGTGCGGAGGGCTTTTTGCGGCGCAATCACCTGGGCACGCAGCACTTCGCGCATAAGCCCGGCGCAAGCTCCTGCGAGATGGAAGGCGAGACGGTGCAGCACCTGGGCGCGAAAGACGAGATCGTCCGTGCGTGCCGCGCCAGCGCCTACGCCGCTTCGACCGAAATCCCCGGCGAAGGCTGGCGGGCGGATGTGCTGGCGTGGCGTGGCAAAACCCGCATCGCTTTTGAAGTGCAGTGGAGCTTTCTGCGCCTGGACGAGTGCGAATTCCGGCAGACGCGCTATGCCCAGGACGGCGTGCGCGGCTGCTGGTTCTTCCGCAAGCCGCCGCCCGCGCTGCTGCGCGATACACGGGTGCGCGGGGGTCCCGCGCTGAAGGCGCGCCAGGATCTGCCGCTCTTTCATCTGATCGCCAGTGCCGACAATCACTTCTCGGTCGAACTCAACGGGCAGCAGTATGCACTCAGCGCGTTTGTGCGGCGGCTGCTAGCGGGCAACATCCGCTACTGCACAGAAGCGACCGCGACTGAGACCCAGTCCGCCGAAGTCATGCTCTACGAATGCCCCTGCCCGCGCTGCGGCTATCGCTCGGTCGTTCACGCGGTGGATACGCTGCTGCGCGCCGACTGCGGGCTGCACGTCTCCGCGCCCACCTCCAACGCCGAGGCGCTGCTCTACGACGCGCATGTGGCGGCGGCGCTGGCGAACTACCGTGTCACGCTGGAGGGCAGTGCGCTGCGTATGGGCGAACTCAAGCTGCGCGATGGGGCGATGAGCCAGGGCTGCCCGCGCTGCGACCGCGCGTATGCCCCACGCGAAATCCTGGCGGAGTACCATGCACTGCTGCGGCGCGCGCGCGAAGACGACGATGCGCAGTGGTTGGGGCGCTTCCCGGTCGCGCTGCCGCTGCGTGACGCGCTCCGGGTTCCCGTGCCACACTGGTGCTGCCCGGCGGAGGGGGGAGCGTACTGCTGCGAGGGGAGGTGATGAGGGAAATTCCAGCGAGTACCGGACGACGCCCTCAACCTCTCTATCCGCAGTCCGGGCAGCCGTGTTCGTCGATCAGCATCGTCACCTGCGCGCCATCCGCCCAGGTCGTCAGCGTGCGTTCGTAAACCTGTGCCAGCACGCCTGGCTGATTGACCTCGGCGGGGGTGCCAAAGGCGACCATCCGCCCCTTGAGTGCCATGACATGCGGGAAGCGGTGGAATGCCAGGTCGAGATCGTGCGTCGTCATGACAATGGTCATGCCCTGGGTGTTCAGGTCGTCCAACACGTTCATGATGTCTGCCTGCCCGTTCACGTCCACACCGCTCATCGGCTCGTCGAGCAGCAGAATATCCGCCTCCTGCGCCAGCGCGCGGGCGATGAAGGCGCGCCGCCGCTGCCCACCACTCAATTCCCCGATCTGGCGGCTGCCGAGCGCAGCCAGCCCAACGCGGTCGAGCGCCTCGTCGGCGGCATTCCAGTCGCGCTTGCGCGGCAGCTTCAGCCAGCCGATCTGCCGCAGCCGCCCCATCATGACCACGTCACGGACTGTGACCGGGAATTCGAGATTGACCACTTCATGCTGGGGCACATAGCCGAGCGGCAGCTTGCTCTGCCCTGCCACAATGACCTCGCCTTCGTCAGGCGCGATCATGCCCAGGATGACCTTGACGAGGGTCGATTTGCCCGCGCCGTTAGGTCCAATGATGGCGACGCTGTCGCCGCGCGCGATGCTAAAGCTGACCTGCTGCAGCGCCTTCGTCTCGCCATAGGCGACCGTGACGCTGCGTGCCTCGATGATGGGAAGCGGTGCGCCAGGTTGGGGAGTTGGGGTTGGGGTGGGTCTGTTAAACATCCGGATAGCATAACTCGTCTCAGGGGATCGGGTTACCCCAAGAATTCGCAAACACTCGTCACAAGACGCGCTTCACGACTTCCGCATCAACATTCCCGCCGCTGATGATCACACAGGTCGGTGCGCTGCTGTCCGCGATCAGCCCCCATTGCAGCGCCGCCACCCCGACCGCGCCGCCGCCTTCGACCAGCCAGCCCTGTTCCGCCAGCAGCCAGCGCATCGCTTGTTTGATCGCCCGCTCCTCGACCAGCACGATCCGATCCACATACTGCCGTGTCAGCGCGAGGGTGATCGACTCCGCTTCAATCGCGCCGGGCAGGGCATCGGCGATGCTCTCCTCCGGGTCGGGCAGATGCTCGGCATAGAAGGCGTTGTACATGGTGGGTGCGCGCAGCGGGTTGACGCCGATCACCTCGACGGAGGGGCACAGGCTCTTGATCGCCAGCGCGATCCCGCTGATCAAACCGCCGCCGCCGACGGGCACGATCACCCGCGCGATCTTCGGCAGCGACTCGCAAATCTCCAACCCGATCGTCCCCTGCCCGGCGATCACCTGCGGGTCGTTGTAGGGCGAGACGAACGTCAAGCCATCGCAATCGCGCAGGCGCAGCGCTTCCGCCTCGGCTTCGGTGTAGCCTTCGCCATGCAGGATGACTTCGCCACCCCAACGCTTCACCCCGGCGATCTTACGTTTGGCAGCGTGCTTGGACATGACGATGCGCGCGTTCACGCCGAGCAGATGGGCGGCGCAGGCGATGCCCTGGGCATGATTGCCCGACGACGCGGCGATGATGCCGCGCTCGCGCGCAGCGTCATCGAGCGCCAGCAGGGCATTGAGCGCACCGCGAATCTTGAACGAGTGCGTCTTGTTGGTGTTTTCCAGCTTAAGCCAGGTGTTCGAGCCAAGCTCTGGCGCGGCTTCGAGGGGCGTGGGGATCAGGTAGGGCGCCAGCCGATTACGCGCATGGAAGACATCCGCCAACGCCACGGTCGCCACGCTCATGGCATCCTGCCGCGCGCGCGTACCCAGACAATCACGCGCTGCGTGCCGTCTTTGGCGTGGACGGTCAGCGTCAGATGGTCGCCGTCAAAGGCATAATGACGCTCCTGCACGCTGCCGCGATAGGGCGGGTATGCCGCGCCGACGACAAAATGGCGGACGATCTGCTCCGCTTCGCTGACCTCATACGTGCCGAAGTAGGCGTGATAGCCCTCCATCGCCGTCTCGAAGTCGTTCAGGTCGGTGTAGCGTTCGGCATCACCATCCGTGCGCATGAGGTGGACGGACATATTGCCGAGGTCGTCATACATGATCACGCCGCGTGGGTGTTCGCCGCGTGTGACGACGACGCGCCCGTCAGGGTGGATCGTATGCTGCGAAACCAGCAGCCAGGTACCGGCGAAAGGTGGGGGCATTCGTGGAAAACCTCACAGATGTCTTGTCGTGTGCACGATGCGCAGTGCGGGATGCGGATAGGTACTTTTTCGCACGGCGCACCCTGCACCTCGCACTTTAGCGCGACAGGAAGCGCTGCATCTCGAAATACGACTCGCTGATGGGGCGGATTTCCCGGATGGCGTCCTCAATCGGAACCGCCTCGATTTTGCGCCCCTGCATCGCCGTCATGACGCCGCGCTTGCCCTCCATCAGGAACTTGACCGCGTTGACGCCCATGCGTGTCGCCAGCAGGCGGTCAAACGCGGTGGGGCTGCCGCCGCGCTGGATGTGCCCCAGGATGGTCAGGCGGACTTCAAAGCCGACGCTCTTGTGGCTGGAGAGGTAGTCCATCAGCTTCGTCACCTTGGTCGGCGCGCCTTCGGCGATGACGGCGACGGCGTGCGATTTGCCGCGCACGTAGGCGTCTTCCAGCGCTTTGGCGATCTGTTCTTCGGTCGCCGGGCGCTCCGGCGTGACGACGATTTCCGCGCCGCCGAGGATGCCGCCCATGAGCGCCAGATACCCGCAGTTGCGCCCCATTGTCTCGACGAGGAACGCGCGCTGGTGAGAGGTCGCCGTGTCGCGCAGGCGGTCGAGACCGTCGAGAATGATATTAAGTGCGCTGTCCACGCCGATGCTCATATCGGTCTTGTCGATGTCGTTGTCGATGCTGCCAGGGATGCCGACGACGGGGATGCCTTTCCTTTCCAGCTCCAGCGCACCCGTCAGGCTGCCATTGCCACCGATGACGATCAGCGCGTCGATCTTGTGTTCGTTGAGACGGCGAAGTCCCTTCATCTGCCCGGCTTCGGTCTTGAACTCTTCGTTGCGGGCGGTCTGCAAAATCGTGCCGCCGCGCTGGAGGATGCCGCTGACCTCAACGCTGGTGAGCTGTTCAAAATCGCCGTTGAGTAAGCCTGTATATGCCTGACGAATGCCAAAGACATCAAGCCCATGTTCAAGACCAGTACGCACGACGGCACGGATGGCGGCGTTCATGCCAGGCGCATCACCGCCGCTGGTCATCACTGCTATGCGCTTCATGGAAGTTACACCTGTCTGGGTTTTATGATTGCGCCGCCAGTATTGTAATCCCCCTCGACTGATTCGCTAGAGGCGAGGATCGATTTGGGCTACACTTCGCACCACGCACTGCCGCTTAAACATGGCTTGTTCTTTTCAATACCTAGACGTAAAGGAAGACTTCTGTATGACCGACCAGGACAAACGTTACGATCTGCCGCAATCCCATCTTCCGCGCGCGTGGTACAACATCCAGCATGATCTGCCGCGCCCGCTGCCACCCGTGCTGCACCCCGGCACACATCAGCCCATCGGTCCCGACGACCTCGCCCCGCTCTTCCCGATGGCGCTCATCATGCAGGAAGTCAGCCAGGAGCAGTACATCGAAATCCCGGAAGAAGTGCGCGAGATCTACAAGCTCTGGCGTCCGACTCCGCTCATCCGCGCGCGCCGTCTGGAGCAGGTGCTCGATACTCCCGCGCACATCTACTACAAATACGAAGGCGTCTCGCCGAGCGGCAGCCACAAGCTGAACACCGCCACCCCGCAGGCATATTACAACCAGCAGGAAGGCGTCTACGGCTTGACGACCGAGACCGGCGCGGGGCAATGGGGCACGGCGCTCTCGATTGCCTGCGATATGTTCGGGCTGGCGTGCGAAGTCTACATGGTCAAAGTCTCATACCAGCAGAAGCCCTACCGCCGCTCGATCATGCAGACGTTCGGCGCGAACGTCTACGCCAGCCCCAGCGACCGTACCAATTCCGGGCGCGCGATCCTGGCGAAGAATCCCGATAGCAGCGGCTCGCTCGGCATCGCCATCAGCGAGGCGGTCGAGGCGGCGGCGACCAGCGGCGGCAAGTACAAGTACGCGCTTGGCTCGGTGCTTAATCATGTGCTGATGCATCAGACGGTCATCGGCTTGGAGGCGATTGAGCAGATGGAGATGGCGGGCGAATTCCCGGACATCATCGTCGGCTGCACGGGCGGCGGCAGCAACTTCGCGGGCATCGCGCTGCCGTTCGTCGCCAACAACCTGCGCCAGGGCAAACGCACGCACATCATCGCCGTCGAACCTGCCGCCTGCCCCAGCCTGACGAAAGGCGTGTATGCCTACGACTTCGGCGATACCGCCGGGCTGGCACCGATGGTCAAGATGTACACGCTCGGCAAGGACTACGTGCCACCGCCCTTCCATGCGGGCGGGCTGCGCTATCACGGCATGGCGAGCATCGTCTGCGAGCTGTACGACCAGGGCTTGATCGATGCGCGCGCGGTCTCGCAGTTGGAGACGTTCAAGGCGGGGGTGCAGTTCGCCCGTGCCGAGGGCATCGTGCCCGCGCCGGAACCGACGCACGCGATTGCGACGGTGATCCAGGAAGCGCTCAAGTGTAAAGAGTCGGGTGAGAAGAAGACGATCCTCTTCAACCTGTGCGGGCATGGGCACTTTGACATGGCGGCGTACGACGCTTACCTGAGCGGCAGGCTGGAAGACTTCGAGTATCCGGCGGAAGCGGTCGAGAAGGCGATGGCGGCATTACCCGTCGTATAGTGCGAAGTGCGTGGTGCGTGGTGCGAACACACAAATTCGCCGGTTGTAGAGACGAGGCATCCCACAGAGAGACTTTGCACTGCCTCTTCCGAGGTACCTCGGCGCATTCTGAATGTATTTTCGCACTTCGCACCACGCACCACGCACTCTCAGCCTGTGTATCCAGGACACGTGTAGCTTTGAGGGAGCATCGACCATGAGCAAGAAAAGCAAGAATCACAAGGACGAAGTCCAACCGTTCAAACCGGAGCAGGACATCGTGCGCCATGTCGCCAGCGAAATCACTGGCGACAAACGCCCACGCCTGCCGCGCGGCTTTTACGAGGAGGAGCTGGCGCGGCTGCAATTCGAGCTGGTGCGCTGGCAGTACTGGGTCAAAGAGACGGGGCAGCGCGTGCTGATCCTGTTCGAGGGGCGCGACGCGGCGGGCAAAGGCGGCACGATCAAACGCATCACCGAGCCGCTCAATCCGCGCGGCGTGCGACTGGTCGCCCTCAGCAAGCCGAGCGACACCGAGCGCACGCAGTGGTATTTCCAGCGCTACACGGCACATCTGCCAGCGGCGGGCGAGGTCGTCATCTTCGACCGCAGTTGGTACAACCGCGCGGGCGTCGAGCGCGTCATGGGCTTTTGCACGGATGACGAGTACTGGGAATTTCTGCATTCCTGCCCGGAGTTCGAGCGGATGCTGGCGCGCAGCGGCATTCACCTGCTCAAGTACTGGCTCTCGGTCAGCGACGACGAGCAGGAGCGGCGCTTCCAGGATCGCGCGGGCAATCCGGCGAAGGCATGGAAGCTCAGTCCGATGGATCTGATTTCGCGCGAGCGCTGGGTCGAGTACTCGAAGGCGAAAGACACGATGCTGGAGTATACCGACATCGCCGAAGCGCACTGGTACCAGGTCGATGCCGACGACAAGCGGCGGGCGCACCTGAACTGCATCCGCCATTTGCTGAACCTGTTCCCGGATTACGTCAAGTCGATGCCTGCGCCCGTCAAGCTGAAGAAGCGCCCGCCCGCCGACGCCAACTACCATCGCCCGCCGCGCGAGGCGCACGCCATTGTGACGGACTTCTACTCGGACGTGAAAGGCGAGAAAGCGGACAAAAAGAACGGCAAGCGCGGATAGCGATAGTTGATGAATATTCGATATACAGACTCACTTGCGGGCATCACCGCCGACCGGCTGCGCGGGGGGTTCTTCGCAGGCTGGCCCCACCCGCCCAGCCCGGAAGCACATCTTCGCATCCTCCAGGGCAGCTACGCCGTCGTGCTGGCGGTCGAGGATGTCAGCGGGGATGTCGTCGGCTTTATCACGGCGATCAGCGATGGAGTCAGCGCGGCGTATATTCCGCATCTCGAAGTGCTGACCGCTTATCGTGGGCAGGGGATCGGCACGGCGTTGGTGCAGCGGATGCTGGCAGCGCTGCGCCCGCTCTACATGGTCGATCTGATTTGCGACCCTGACGTGCAGCCGTTCTATGCTCGCCTGGGCATGACGCCGTACAGCGGGATGATCATGCGCCATTACGACCGTCAGGCATGTGATTAGCGCGGAACTTCGGGCAGCCGCCCGCCGCTCACGACATGCCAGCACGGACGCTTCCACTCCTGATCGTCGCCCAGGTGGGTGACGAGGCGCTCAGTCAACCTTCTTGGGTTTCTTTTTCTTCAGGCGTATGTACATGATCTCACCGCCACCCGGAATTTTTCGCATTTGCGTTTCGATGAGATGACGGTGTGCCTCCACCAGTTGCGAGAGTTTTGAATGTCCATACAGTTCATAGTTGATACCGGACTGCCGCAGTGAGGTGCCCATCGCACTCAAGTGCGCCCATCCATCGTCCTGAACCGCTGCTGCAAACGCCGTGCGCAGCATCTTTTCGAGCGGGGGAGCAATCGTAGTCGCGGCGGTGGGCGCGGGCACCGTTGGGGGCGCGGGCACTACTGCATGGTTCTGACCGTTTGCGGAGGCTGCATTCAAGGTCTCAGTGAAGATAAAGACATCACACGCCTCGACAAATGTAGTCGGCGTGCTGCTGCGTCCGATCCCGATCGCAAAGCGGCTCGTCTCTCGAATCCGCATGACCAGGGGTGTGAAGTCGCTGTCGCTGGAAACGATACAGAATCCATCGACATCTTTTGTCGTATAGAGGATGTCCATTGCGTCGATGACGAGGGCAATATCGGTCACGTTTTTCCCTGGGGTACAGCTCACCTGGTGTTGCGACTTCAGCGCATAGGTATTGAGGATGTCCTGCCAAGGGCTGAGATGCGGCAGTGACCAATTGCCGTAGATGCGGCGGGTCGTCATCACACCATGTTGACTGACGGCATCGACGATCTGGGGCAGCAGTGATGCCTGCGCATTGTCCGCATCGATCAACAACGCGAGCCGACGTTTTGACGCCATAACTCTGTCCTTAGCCAAGATGATCATAATTTAATTATAGGCGTAGAAGATGGATGCAGCGTTAAAGATAAGTCACGGCAGCAGCACGAAGCTCTCGATATGGCGCGGGCGCATCATGCCGAAGTCGCGGCGGTCGTAGGTGCGCATCATCTCTCGACCTCGCCCATCACCCGCACCGCCACGTTGTCCGCGCCGACCAGCTTGTGCAGCGTGCGCAGCAGCGGTTCGGCAATGCCGATGCCGATGTGCGGATACTCGACGATGTGCGCGTCGATCTGGATCATGAAGCGGTCTTCGCCAGGGTACGACGTGATCGTCTGGAAGAGCTTGTTGAAGCGCCGCAGGTCGCGGTCGCCATCCGCCGAGCGTTGGAACAGCACGACCAGCAGCCGCCCGCTCGCTTGCGCTTCTTCCGGCGGGGCGTCTGGCGGCGCACTTTCGCCATTAACTTCCGCGTCATCGCCATTGATCCAGGGCAGCGCATCAGGATCAACCGGTTCCGTAGGGGCTTGGCGTGCGAACCCCTCATTCTGCGCCATCTCCGCCCCGCCCTGGTCCCCACCGTCCCCCCATCCCCCTGCGGATGAAACGGTGGTGCTGTGTGCAGAAGCTGGCGCGGCAGGCATCGCCTCATCCGGCAGCGGCGCGAAGAATGCCTCATCCGCCTCGCTGTCGCCGCTCATCGACTCGAACGGTGGCAGCGCCTCGTCATCGCCCATCCACGCCAGCTTGCCCGTGTCCTTGGCGAGCGGGATGTAGTCCGCGTCCGACGTGACCGCCTCGAACTCGCTCGACACATTCTCGCCGATCACCTGCGGGTCGCTGCGCGAAAGGTCGAGCTTGCCCATGAACTGCAAGACCTCGCCCTCGTGGATCATGGCTTCCAGCTTGCGCCAGATGCGTGGGAAGAAGACGACGTCGATGGTGCTGAAGTGATCTTCGAGCGTGATGATCGCCATCATTTCTTTGTTCTTGGTCGGCATCTTACGTAGGGCGGCGACCAGACCGACGATCTTGACGGGCTTGCCGTTCTTATCGGCTTCCGATGTCTTAAGGTCTTTGGTCGTATCGAAGTTGCTGCCCTGGATGATGCTGAGTACCGGGTCGATGGGGTGGCTGCTGACGTAAAAGCCGAGCAGCTCCTTTTCCCAGTTGAGCTGTTCGCGCTGGCTGATGTCGTCGCCCTCTTTGTGGATGTTGGCGAGCAGCTCGTCATCGCCGCCGCCCGCGTCCGCGCCGCCGAACATGCTCATCTGCCCGACCTCGTGCGCCTTCCAGCGTTCGGTGCTGTATGCCATGATGCGGTCGAGCGCGGGCAGCAGGTCGGGGCGTACGCCGAACGCGCTGAACGCGCCAACCTTGATCAGGCTTTCGACCGTGCGCTTGCCGACCTGCCGCAGATCGACGCGCTCGCAGAAATCGCGCAGGTCGCGGAAGACGCCGCCCATCTGGCGCGCCTCGATGATGTGCGTGAGCGCGCCGACGCCCGCGTTCTTGACGGCGGCAAGCCCAAAGCGAATGCCGCGCTTGCCATCGGCGCGCTTTTCGATGGCGAAGTTCAGCTCGCTGGCGTTGACATCCGGCGGCAGGATGGGGATGCCGAGGCGCTTGCTCTCGGCGAGGAAGGTCGTCACCTTGTCGCTGTCGTCGAAATAGATCGTGAGCAGCGACGCCATATACTCTTCGGGGTAATGGCACTTCAGGTAGGCGGACTGAACGGTGATGACGGCATAATCGGCCGCATGGCTTTTGTTGAAGCCGTAATTGGCGAAGAACTCGATCTCGTCGAAGATCTTTGCCGCTGTTGCCTCATCCACCCCATTGGCGGGACCATTCTTGAGGAAGATCTCTTTGTGCTTGAGCAGGTCTTCCTTCTTCTTTTTCGACACCGCGCGCCGCATCAGGTCGGCATCGCCCAGCGAATAGCCGAACAATTCGCTGGCGATCTGCATGAGCTGTTCCTGGTAGGTGATGATCGCGTAGGTTTCTTCCAGGATCGGGCGCAGCTTTTCGTGATGGTAGACGATCTCTTTGCGCCCATGCATCCGGTCGTTGTACTCCGGAATGAACTCCATCGGACCCGGACGATAGAGCGACACCGCCGCCACGATGTGCTCGAACTTCGTCGGGCGCATCCCGCGCAGCATCTCCTGCATCCCCGTGCTTTCGATCTGGAAGACGCCAATCGTTTCGCCCCGGCTGATCATCTGGAACGCCTGCTCCAGGCGGCGATTGCCGTCTGGGTCGCCCGGCGGGCGGTAGGGGATGTTCTCCATCGTGTAGCGGATTCCGTGATAGCGCGCGATCAGCTCACAGGACAGGCGGAGCTGCGAGAGCGTCGATAAGCCGAGGAAGTCGATCTTGAGCAGCCCGATGCTCTCACAGGTCTCCATCGGGAACTGCGTCACCTGCTTGATGGCGCTTTCCACGTCGCCCTTGCTCTCGTTGGTCAGGCGGTGGAGGGGCAGGTACTCGACCAGCGGCTTATCGGCGACGATGATGCCCGCCGCGTGGGTGCTGGCGTGGCGGCTGACGCCTTGCAGCTTCTCCGCCGTATCGACGATGCGTTTGATGTCCGGCAGCGTGTCGTACATCTTCTTGAGTTCGGGGTTGTCCTCGACGTACTCCATGACCTTCTTCGGCTTCGGCTCGGTCGGGATGAGCTTTGCCGCCTGGTTGACGAGATCGAGCGGCACATCCAGCGCGCGCCCGACATCGCGCACGGCGGCTTTCGCGCCCATCGTCCCGAAGGTGATGATCGCCGCCACCTTGTCCTCGCCATACTTGCGCGAGCAGTAGGAGATCATCTCCATGCGGCGGTCGTCGGGGAAGTCGATGTCGATATCGGGCATCGAGACGCGCCCCGGATTGAGGAAGCGCTCGAAAAGCAGGTTGTTCAGAATCGGGTCGATGTTGGTGATGCCCAGCGAGTAAGCGACCAGCGATCCCGCGCCGGAACCGCGCACATTCCACCAGATGTCGGCGTGACGCGCGAACTGGAGCAGATCCCACACGATCAGGAAGTAAGTCGGGAAGCCCATCCTGATGATGATGCCGAGTTCGCGATCCAGGCGTTCCTGATAGATCGCCTCGTCGGCGCGATCGCCAAAGCGCCAGCGCAAGCCCTTTTGCGCCAGATAGCGCAGATAGGTATCCGCCTCGTAGCCTTCGGGCACCGGGAAGATCGGCAGGTGGTAAGTCTTGTCGTCGAGGTTGACATCGGACATCTCGGCGATCTTGAGGCTGTTGCGCAGCGGCGCGCCATCCATGATATGCCCGAAGTGCGCCCACATCCGCGCCTGATCGGCGAGGAAGTAGCTGTTATCGGTCATCTTCATGCGGTTGGTTTCGTGCTTGAGCGCGCCGGTCTGGATGCACAGCAGCGTGTCATGCGACTCGAAGTCGTCTTCATCCACGTAATGCACGTCGTTGGTGGCGACGAGGTTCAGGTTATCGCGCTGCGCCGTCTCGATCAGCCAGTCGTTGACCGGCTTGAGTTCGGGGATGTCGTGCTGCTGCAATTCGAGATAGAAGTGATCGCGCCCGAAGATGTCCACATATTCGTGGATCTGCTGGCGCGCCCGCTCGTCCTGCCCCTCCATGATCATGCTGGGGATATGCGCGGCGAGGCAGCCCGTCGTCGTGATGATGCCGTCGTAGTTGTCGACCAGGTAGTCTTTGTCGATGCGCGGCTTGTAGTAGTAGCCTTCGAGCTGGGCGGTGCTGGCGATGCGCAGCAGGTTTTTATAGCCCGCCGCGTTCTGCGCCAGCAACAGCAGGTGATAGGGCTTGTTATCGAGCTTGGGATCGCGGTCGCGCATGGTGCGGCGCGCCATATAGCCTTCGACGCCCAGAATCGGCTTGATGCCCGCGTTCTTGCAGGCACGGTAGAAGTCGATGACGCCGAACATCGTGCCGTGATCGGTGATGGCGAGCGCGCTCATGCCGTGTTCCGCCGCGCGGGTGACCAGCTTCTTGATCTTGCTCAAGCCATCCAGCAGCGAATACTCGGTATGGACGTGAAGGTGGACGAACTGCTGGTCGGTCATGGTATCTCGCGGCTAGAACATGCGGGCGACGTACATGTCCGATTATAGGGGAAGCTGGGGGCGACGCAAGCTACGGAAGTTCAGGCGATTTGTCTCCGGCAAGTCGGCAATGATGCGATCCGCCTCCGGTGAGCGGTGATGGTAGGATACTTGCGATTATAGCATTGGCTGATCTTGCAAGGGGCGAATCGTGACGCATGACCAACTCGCCGCGCTTCTGCGCGCTTCGGATGTCACAGCGCTGGCGACTGCTTTTGTCGCCGACGATGGGAACACAGACATGCACTTTTTCGGCGCGCTCGGTGGCGAGGACATCGGCGCGAACACGCGCTGGAAAGTGGCGTCGCTGACCAAGCCCGTCCTGGTCTATGGCGCACTGCTGCTCGCCCAGCAAGGGGCGCTCGATCTCGACCGTCCGCTGCAAGACTATCTGCTGCGTCCATCCCTGGACGACGAGCCGTTCCTGGCGCAGATGACGGCGCGCCATGCGATGAGCCACACAACCGGGCTGCCCAATTGGCGGGATGCGCAAGGACTGCACGCCGCGTATGCGCCGGGGACGAAATTCAGCTACTCGTCCGAGGGCATGATGTTTCTTCAGGTCGTCGTCGAACATCTGACGGGGCTGCCGATTGACGACTATCTCCAGGCGCGCGTCTTCACGCCGCTCGGCATGGTCGATACCCAGCTTGTGCCGGAAACGCGCGAGAGTCTTCCTCCCTATCTTCACTTCCTCTCCGGCTCGCTGCTGGCAAATGGCGCGTTGAGCCTGCGAACCTCCGTCGCCGATTACGCACGCTTCCTGCAAGTGATGCTGCGTGAATCAGCGCCGTTGGACAGCCGATGGCGCGACGAAATGCTGCGCCCGCAGGTCGAGGTGGCGAATGTGCCGAATCTCCATTGGGGACTCGGCTGGGGATTGCAGACAGGGACGCCCGGCTTGAGCTTCTGGCATTGGGGCGCGCGCGGCATCCCGCGCGCGATGTGCTTTGCGGTGGGCATCCCACAGGAACAACGTGGTGTCGTAATCTTCACCGACCATACGGATGGCTTGCTGCTCTGCCGAAAGATCGTCGCAACCTGGGCGCGCACGTCCGATCTGCCCGCCTTTGAGTGGCTGCTCCCTGCTCACGAATGGCGGGCGGACGGCAAATGGCGCGCCGGGGGCTGAACGGGATACGTCTTACGGCAGCACGTTGCCCGCCGCGCGGTAGATTTCGTACCACTCCTGCCGTGCCAGCGTGATGTCCGACGCTTTGCAGAGGTCCTTCACGCGGTCGGGGTTGGTCGTGCCGACGATGGGTTGCATCCGCGCGGGGTGGCGCAGCAACCAGGCAATCGCGATGGCAGTATTGGCGACGCCCCGGTCTTCCGCGATCCGGTCGATGCACTCATTCAGCTCCGGGAATTTGTCGTTGTCCAGGAAGACGCCCTCAAAGAATCCGTACTGGAAGGGCGACCAGGGCTGGATGGTGATGTCCTTGAGGCGACAGTAATCCAGGATGCTGCCGTCGCGGTCGATGGACAGATCGATCTCCATGTTGACGTTCAAGCCCGCGTCGATCATGCCCGTGTTGGTGATGCTCAACTGGAGCTGATTGAAGATGATCGGCTGCTTGACATAGCGGGTCAGCAGCTCGATCTGCATCGGGTTCTGATTGCTCACGCCAAAATAGCGCACCTTGCCACTTTCTTCCAGCACGGTGAAGGCTTCGGCGACTTCTTCCGGCTCCACAAGCGCGTCAGGGCGGTGCAGCAGCAGCACGTCGAGATATTCGGTTTGCAGGCGCCGCAGGCTGCCATCCACCGCGCTCAGAATGTGCTCTTTCGAGAAGTCAAAAAATCCCTGACGAATCCCACATTTGCTCTGAAGAATCATTTTTTCGCGCAGGCTGGCGTTCATGCCGAGCGCTTCGGCAAAGCGCGACTCGGAGCGCCCGCCGCCATAAATATCCGCGTGGTCGAAGAAGTTGATGCCTTCGTCGAGCGCGGTGTGGATCAGGCGGGAGATTTCCTCATCGGTCAATTCGGCGATGCGCATACAACCGAGCGAGATTTCCGATGCCTGGAGGTCGCAATGGGTAAGCGGGACAAATTTCATGAGATTAGCCTCTTGATGCGTGCGGGTCGGCAGTGTGTCCAATTGTACCCACAAACAAAAAATACCTCTGTCCCTTCCGGGAGACAGAGGTATCGGTCAGCGACCGCCTCACCTGCACCCTCAGAGAAAGCAGGGTGCAGGTGCGACTCGGACGTTAGGCTTCGGTGGGTGCCAGGTGTCCTCGGCGCCATTCGTAGATGAACAGGACGAAGAACCCAACCGCCAGCGCCAGCATGAATGCGCCCGCTGCGGTCACGCCGGTGGCGACATTGCCCCAGCCGTAGGCGGAGAAGAGGTTTCCCCTCAGGTTGCTGGCGGTCAACAGCGTGTTGCGGAGGTTCGTGACGGCGGTCAGGTCTGTCTGTGCCTGTTCAAGGGCTTCCGCATTGCCTGCTTCGGTGGCGGCGGTGACGGCTGCGCGCAGTTCGCGCTGGATTCCGCCCAGGGTGGCGTACGTGGCACCGGGATAGCCGGCTTGTTCGGTGGACTGCTGCGTGTGGAGCGCAATCAAATCTGAGTAGACGCGCGCCTGATTGCCCGTCGTGAGTGCCTGCCCGGCATTCTCGACCATCCCAGGGATCTGTCGTTCCTCATCGGAAAGCCGCTCTTCTGGCGCAAAAGAGATTTGCTGCGCCGCCAGTTCATTCTGGATGTTATCCTGGACGAACTGTCCCAACCCGATGGCGATGCCCCCGATCACGAGCGCTCCAACCGCGAGCGTGACCCAGAGTAACAGCACTCTTGCCCACATGGCTGCCGAGAGACGATGGTTTAGGAATTTCATGGGGTTGCTCCTGTATGCCCGACCTGGGCTGTGTAGGTTTTCTCAAGTGACGACCTCATCGTATGCCTATTCGTGCAGGGCGTGTAGCGGGCAAACCCCGCCATCTGTATCCGATAATCCCCCGACTTGTGTCAGGTTTTTACTGACAGGCGTTCGCGCAGACCGGGACACTCCTCACCCTGCGCGCATGATCCCCGCAACTATCGCGCGCGGGCGAACAGGCGGATACTGGACGAGAGTGCGTGGTGCGCCGTGCGCCGTGCGAAAAGACCCATGACTTGCGTCGTATTGTCACATGAACGGACGCCATGAATGGCGTCCCTACAACCGCGATCGCCTTTTCGCACCACGCACACCGCACCACGCACCATGACGACACGTGGGTCGCCCCCTACAGGTTCTGTTCTTAAGGAGAATGAGTTCATGCTTCCCGATATCGAAATTGCCCGCCGTGCATCGTTGGTTCCAACGGCGGCGCTTGCCGAACAAATGGGTTTATCGCAGGATGATTTTGACAATTATGGCAGTCCCTACATCGCCAAGCTGCGGCTGGATGTGATCGATAGGCTGCAAAACCGCCCGAACGCGCGCTATGTGCTCGTCACCGCCATCACGCCAACGCCGCTCGGCGAGGGCAAGACGACGACCGCCGTCGGGCTGGCGGACGGGCTGAAGCGGCGGGGCAAGCGCGCCATCCTCAGCCTGCGCCAGCCGTCGCTCGGTCCGACGTTCGGCATCAAGGGCGGCGCGGCGGGCGGCGGCTTTGCCCAGGTCGCGCCGATGGAGAGCATCAACCTGCATCTGACCGGCGACTTCCACGCCGTGACCGCCGCCAACAACCTGCTCGCCGCCATGATCGACAACCGCCTGCTGCGCGGCAACCCGCTCAACCTCGACAGCGATTTGATCACCTGGAAGCGCGTGCTGGATGTGAATGACCGGGCGCTGCGCGACATCATCATCGGCTTGGGCGGGCGCGCCGAGGGCGGCGTCATGCGGCAAACGGGCTTCGACATCACCGCCGCCAGCGAGATCATGGCGATCCTGGCGCTTTCGACTTCGGTCGAAGACCTGCGGGCGCGGCTGGCGCGCATCGTCGTCGGGCAGACGCTCGACAAGCAGCCGGTCAAAGCCGAGCAGATCGGCGCGGTCGGCGCGCTGGTGGCGCTGCTGCTCGATGCTATCCGTCCTAACCTGGTGCAGACGCTGGAAAATAACCCGTCGATCATGCACGCGGGTCCCTTTGGCAACATCGCGCATGGCAACAGCAGCGTGCTGGGCGACATGATCGGCATCAAATGCGGCGAGTACCTGATCACCGAGGCAGGCTTCGCATCGGACATGGGCGCGGAGAAGTTCTTCAACATCAAATGCCGCGTCAGCGGGTTGAAGCCGGATGTCGCGGTGCTGGTGGCGACCGTGCGCGCGCTCAAGGCGCACAGCGGGCGCTACAAGATCGTGGCGGGCAAGGCGCTGCCGCCTGCGCTGCTGGAATCGAATGTGGGCGATGTCGAGGCGGGCGCGGCGAACCTGCGCAAACACATCGAGATCGTGCGGCGGCACGGCGTCCAGCCCATCGTCGCCGTCAACGTCTTCGATACCGATCATCCTGAAGAGCTGGCGGCAATCGAGCGCATCGCGCGTGAGGCGGGGGCGTATGGCACGGCGCAGTCGCGGCACTTCACCGATGGCGGGCGCGGCGCGGAGGAACTGGCGGAGCTGGTGGTGAGTGCGCCGAACGGCAACTTCTCTCCGCTCTACGATCTCGATCAACCACTCAAGGCAAAGATCCATGCGATTGCGACCGAGGTGTATGGTGCGGCGGATGTCGAGTACACGACGGACGCCGACAAGCAGATCGCGCGTTACGAGTCGCAGGGCTACGGGAACCTGCCGATCTGCATGGCGAAGTCGCATCTGAGCATCAGCCACGACCCGGCACTGAAGGGCGCGCCGAGCGGCTTCACGCTGCCGATCCGCGAGGTGCGGTTGAGCGCGGGCGCGGGCTTCGTCACGCCGCTGTGTGGCGACATGCGGACGATGCCCGGCTTGCCGGAACACCCCGCCGCCGAAGGCGTGGATGTGGACGAGCAGGGGCAGGTTGTGGGGCTGTTCTAGAGTGGGAGGCGAATGACCGAGGCGTAGCATATACTAACCTCGGTCAAGAGACCCTGAAAATTGGTTGAACTCTTTTATTTGCACAGACGGAGGAATAGCTGTGTCACTGCGCAATAAAGCATTATCCTCGATAAATCAAAGCGACCTCCAGCTATTGATAGATGATAAGGTGATGGAGGGAAAGGAATATGAATACAAGATTGCGCTCCCTGGCACCAGTGAAAGTGATAAAAAAGAGTTTCTAGCCGATGTTTCCTCATTTGCAAACTCGATTGGTGGCGATCTCATCTATGGCATTGAAGAGGCAGAAGGAGTACCGATTAGAATTGCAGCTCTGCAAAATGTAAATGTCGATTCAGAGATACTTCGTCTTGAGAATTTGATGCGAGATGGCATAGCGCCGCGCATTCCAGGTATTGCAATACAAGCAGTGACAGTAACTGCGGGAACAGTTCTAGTTGTTCGAATTCCAAGAAGCTGGTCATCACCTCATATGGTGACTTTTGGAGGTTCTTCGAAGTTCTATGCTCGTAATTCAGCGGGCAAATATCCGCTAGACGTTAACGAGTTGCGCGCAGCATTTACAATGTCCTCTACTGCTGTCGATCTTGCTCGTGCGTTTCGACTTGATCGCATTGCGAAACTCGTATCGGAAAATACGCCAGTTAAGGTCTCAACGGATGCCTTATATGTATTGCATGTGATTCCGCTCGCTTCACTCTACCCGACAAAGCAGCTTGGCGCAGCTTCTCTTCAGCAAGCGGCTGATCCTTTGATGTACGCTTTGAAAGATCATGCAGTTGTAAACGTACACCGTCCGAACCTTGATGGGCTGCTGTTTTATGGGATGAACAGATCCGGGCAAATTCTGGATCGCAGCTATGTTCAGTTATTCCGCAATGGGATAATCGAATTTGTAGATGCAATCTCAGAAAACACTAGCGATAATGCCAGATTAATTACGGGGACGCTGGTGGAAAATCAGACTAATCATGTTTTGAACGCGTTTCTAGCCTTCCAGGAGCAACTTGGCTTTTTGCCTCCCGTAGCAGTTATGCTGAGTCTCTTAAATGTTCGCGACTATATTGTCACACCCGGCGGCAACAGAAACTTTGCCTTCATGGCAAGGCATAATCATGAACTAACACCAATTGATAGAAGTGAACTTGTGTTCCCTGAAATCTTGGTTGACAACCACGATGCGGACTTGTTTAAGGTGATGAGACCAATTCTCGATATGGTCTGGAATGCATGTGGAATTCTTGCTTCTCCAAATTATGATGCGGCTGGAAATTGGACACTTGACTCAAAGCGTTAGTGCTGCTCGAAACGCGCCCGTTTGCTGTGCGATTCACCCGCTTCGTCACGCCGCTGTGTGGCGACATGCGGACGATGCCCGGCTTGCCCGAACACCCCGCCGCCGAAGGCGTGGACGTGGATAGCGAAGGGCGGATTGTGGGGCTGTTCTAATCCGGGACACGAATAGTCGCGCCGTGCGGTTGTGCCTGTTGGACGATCAGCTATAGAATGGCGATCCGTGTTCGCATGGTACGCGAGGGGATCGTCACAGGTGCCGCCGCTGGAGGATTTGCTCGACTATCTTTTTGATGGCAGGAAGCCAGCCCTCTACGACGAGTTCGAGGGCTGGCTGCGCGCATCGCGCCGCTTCAAAGCGTTTGCCACCGCCTACCGGGGCAAAATCCACAGCAAGCTGCGCAATGTGCGCGACGAGGGCGGGCTGCATGACCTGCGCGCGGAGTTGGCAGCCGCTTTCCTGCTGCTGGGCGAGGAACGCTTCAGCCTCGAATACGAAAGGTACGCAGCCCTCAAACAGCGGGGACCCGACTTTACCGTCACCTTTAAGACGCATACACCTTTTAGCGTCGAAGTGCGCCGCCTGCGGGGCGTCGATCTGGACGATGACGCCGATGCGCGAGCGATCAAGCTGACGGCCGTGCTGGGCGACAAGATCGGGCAGATGCCGCCCAGCACCATCAATCTCCTGTGGCTGGTCGTCGAACGGAACATCACCGAAGCGGAGCTGAATGGAGCGCTGATGGCGCTGCTCCAGCGGGCGCAGGCAAAGGACGAGGCGTTCTTCGTGCGTCACGGTTATAAGACTGCCGCCGAATTTCACAGGCAGTATCGCCAGCTCAGCGGCGTCGCCCTGCGTCAGGCGGATGCAGCCGTGCTGTGGCTTAACACGCTCGCCCGGCATCCCATGCCGCCGGAACTGACGAATGCGATCCGGCGGCTGCCCGGCTTCTGATGTGCGACGCTGCATGAGTACCCGGCCGACTTCACTCCGCCGCTCCACGCCGCAGCCGCAGCGCGAACTTGTATGCCGCATACAGCGCCGGGTTGTACACGTAGTCCCATGCCCCCAATGCGCGCACCACATCCCCGCCCCAACCGCGCTTGAAGCCATAGACGCCCCATAAGCCGTCGCTGCGCGTCTCGAACCCCGCTTCGAGCGCCGCCTCGTCCTCGTCGGGGATGCCCCACAAGTCGTAAGTCGTACAGCCGCGCGCCTTCGCCCACTGGATCGCCGTCCACTGCGCGCCGTAGCTCGCCATCAGGTTGCGCTTGCTGTCCGACGACGCGCCGTAGAGATACCATGCCTGCCGCCCGACCGCGAACACCATCACGCCTGCCAGCGCCTCGCCCTCATGTTCCGCCAGGATCAGCGCGGCGTGATGCGGCACGAACAGGTCATAGGCGCGCTCGTAGTAGGCTGCGCTGTGGACGCCGAAGGCATTCCGCGCGCCCGTCGTCGTCATCATCTGTGTGAAGCGTGAAACTTCATTGCGCGTCGCCTCGCGGTACGTCACGCTGTTCTTCAGGCTCTGGCGAATCTTGCGGCGTGTTCCCTGGTTCATACGCCCCAGGATGGCGTCGTCGTCGCCAGCAATGTCGATCAGGATCGTGCGCGGCGGCTGGATCGTCTGCGGCGCGAGCCGGAAGCCGAGCGCGGCGGGGTCGGGCTGCGTCTCGCCCGGCGTGTAAATGCCCGGCTCCCACTTTAGGAACACCGCGCGATGCTGACGCGCGCAGGCGTGGATGGCACGCCACAATCTATCCTCACCATACGGTCCCATCGCCAGATACGCCATCGTGCCGAGGCGCAGCGGCAGCGGGCGAAACAGGAGCTGCGCACCCGCCACGATTTGATCGCCTTCGCGCAGCGCGACGCGCTCATGCGCCCAACCGAACGCGCCCTTGAGCGCACCCCAATCGGCGAGCTGCAAGACATGCCCGCGCGGCTGGGCGACGACGAACGCATCCCATTCGGCGGAGGTGGGTGTGAAGGGGTTTAGGGTCATTGGCTCTCCTGGGCACTGTTTATGTCCGTCGGCTCACAGCACCGGAACACCCACGACACCGAGTCGCCGCCCTGTGCCAGCGGCACCCGTTCGCCATCGGGCAGCGTGTACTGCCCCAGGACGAGGCGGTAGATGCCCGGCGGGACATCGAAGAAGTCCGCCATCACGACGACCTGATCGTTCGCCCGCCAGTTGCGCATCCCCATCGCAACGTCGGAGCCGTAGTCAGGCGTGCTGAGTTGGTCAGCCGGGATTAAGTCATCGACCTGCGGCAGTGCGTCACCCACCTCGCCGATGCGATATAGATGATGAAACGCCTGCGCAGGCGTACCCGTCAGATCGCCCGCCGCCCACAACGACGAGATGCGCAGCCTGTCGCCCACCCGCCGCGCGCGGATGCCCTCGAGCGTCGTACCATTACCGTAGGGGATGTCAAACGCCCTGAACCCCTCCCCCATCCCCTCCCCACTAACGTGGAGAGGGGAGCCAGATGCCTGGGATTGAAGTCCCTCTCCACGAAGCGTGCGGAGTGGCGACCGAGTGCAAGTGCCGAGGGAGGGATTTAGGGAGGGGTCGTCCACCATCGTCATCACGAACGCCTCGCCGGGTGGGCGGCGCGGGAACTCACGCACATCGCCCGCCAATTCGAGATCGACCAGCTCCTCCCACGCCTGGAAGGGCGCGAGCGTGGACATCAACGCGGCGGGTTCGCTCGGCAGGATCAACGTCGTCGTGCCATCGACGATGCGCGCGTGTGGGTGATCCCACAGCAGCACGCGGAAGACGGCGACCTCGCCGCTGATCGCCGGGTCGTCGCCATGCGTGTAAAAGATCGCCGCGCGGTCGCGTGGGATGGCGAAAGCGGCGTCGCGCGATTCGCGCAGGATGCTGCTGAGGGCGCTCTGCGGCGGGCGTTCAAGCGAGGCGCGTTCAAGCGAGAGGGCGATCTGAGTCGTCCAGGCGACTGCCAGCGCCAGCACCGCCGCGCTCACGCCCCAGCGCCAGAGCTGCCGATTGACCAGCGTGGTCGCCGCGCCGACGAGCAGCGCCAGCGCGGGCAGCGCGACAAGCTGGTAATGCGGCAGCACGGGCGTCGTGTGGCGCAGGAAGAACAGCGGCGACGCCAGCAGCCAGACAAGCAGCAGTACTGTAGGGACGAGGCGCGCCTCGTCCGAGTGCGTGGTGCGGGGTGCGTAGTGCGTGGGCATGACTTGTGCAGCAACTGAGGACGAGGCATGCCTCGTCCCTACCGATTCTTCATTACGTTCTTTCGCACCACGCACAGCGCACCACGCACTACGCACTACGCACCACGCACCCATTCCCAACAGCGCCCCCGCGACGACCACCGTCACCATCTCGCGGCTGAACGTGTCGTATTCGCCAAGCGCCAGATAGCCCCAGTCGTAGCCGAGCGCCATATGCAGCAGGTTGCGCGCACCGCTCAGGTCAACCGCCGCCTCCCCGCCGCCGATCTGCCCCAACTGCGCGAGCACCTGCGGCGCTTGCGTGATGAGATACCAGGCGTAAGGCAGCGCACACAACGCCGCCAACGCGCCGCCGATCAGCAGGGCTTGCCAGCGCCGCCACCAGCGCCCATAGACGAACAGGATCGCGGTGCCGAGCGCCAGCGCCGCGCCCGCGAAATGCACCTGGACGATGAACCCGGCGAGGAAGATATGCGCGATCAGTGGCAAATAACGCGATGGTAGGGGCGCAATATATTGCGCCCCTACACTGGTTCTGATAGGGGTTTGGCGTACCAAATCCGTGTGATCGACTTCCAGCGCCCGCCACGCCGTCCACGCCCACGCCAGCCCCAGGAAGGGCAGCAGGTTAGGCTGCCAGATACTGCGCCCGTAGAAGACGGCATAGGGCGACGCCGCCAGAAAGAGCGCCGCGCACAACCCCGCCCACATCCCCCAGCGCCGTGCCAGCGCCCAGACGCCGAGCACGGTCAACCAACTCAGGAGCGCAACGTAGAGCGTCGCGCCAAGCGGGTCAGGCGTGACGAGGTAAGGTGGCGCGAACATCCAGACGCTGGCGGGCAGGAAGGGGATACCGGTCGAGCTTTGCTGGGCGATAAAGACGAATTCGCCGCCGCGCGTCAGCCGCAGCGCATCCAGGCTGATGCGCGCCTCGTCGCCCGCGAAGCTGTTGGTGCCGATCCAGCCAAAGCGCAGCCATCCCGCCAGCACCAGGATGGCGAGGAGAAGCAGCAGTTCAAGACGAGAGAGATGTTTCATGCCTAATTGAACCGCCACGACGCCATGAACGCCTGAATTCTTTTCAAACCGGGCGCTCATGGGGTCATGGCGGTTTCTATCCTCAGGAGCTTCCGCACGGAGGCAGGGCGTCGCGGTCGATCAGCCACAAGCCGCCGTTCGCGCCGTTCGCCGCCAGCGCGATGGTGCGCTCATCCGGCGAGAGGAACGACCACGCACGCTCGTCGATCGCCAGATTGAGCGGCAGCGCGCCATAATCGATCAATGCGCTGCCGCCCTCTTCCGGGCGGAAGAAGCATTGTAAGTGCGGCACATCGTCCACCGGACGCACGAGGTAGATCTGCGTCACGCGGTCGCCTTCCTCGTTCAGCAGCGGCACGGGCGGCGGATAATTATTGCTCGGCACCTCCGCCTCAAAGAGCAGCTCGGTGAAGTTATCCTCCAGTCGCTCAAGGAAGTATCCCGTTACGCCGTCGAACGTGCCCGCGATGATCGCCCGCCGCCCATCCGCCGCGATGCCCGGCACAATCGCCGACGGCTTGGCGCGCGTCGGTGCGCGGCTGATGATGCGCGCGTCAATGTCGGCGCTGAAGTAGAGCACTGGGTCGCCGAACGCACCATAGTAGTAGGCGAGGAAGCGGTTTTCCGGCAGCCAGATGTAGCCCTGGAGCGAGTAGCGGTTGAGCAGCGTGTGCAGACGCCGCTGCAAGCGTCCGTCCGCCGCTGTCGTGAAGATGTCGTTGATGGCGTCCTGATAGACCAGCCGCTCGCCACCCATCGGCGCGAAACGCAGCCGCGAATTGGCGAAGATCAGCGGGTCGGTCAGGCGCAGTCGCTCACGCAGCTCGTCGGTGACCTGGTCGGCGTACGGATGCTCGATGACGACATCATCGCCCTCGTCCAGATCGTAGCGTCGCCATTCCCATTCGGTGAAGAGGGCGCGTTCGCAGCCCACCGCGTAGCGGAAAGTGGTCGTATCTTCCCACTCGACCGCCACAACCTCCTCCCTGCTGACCTGCGTGATGCCCTCTGGCAGCGGCGCGGCGTCCGCGCTGGGCGGCACGGCGTCACCCGTCGCGCTGATGGCGATGCGGTCGATAGCGGCGGCTTCCTCGAACAGCTCCAGCGGCGCACTGAAGGGATGCGTCGCGCCCGGCTGAAGCGCGAAATCAAAGAGCAGCCCCGCGCCGCAGGCATTGACCAGCACGCCGAGACCCTCCCCGATCAGGGTATCCTGCGCGTCGAAGACCTGCGCCGTCACACTGATGTTGCGGTAGGCGGTGGTGTCGTTGTTGAGGAGCACGCCGCGCACCGTCTGCACAGGCTCACCGAAGACGCCGACGCCTTCGACGATCTCTGCGATAGGTGCCGTCAGCGGCGCATCCTCCTGGGCGAGCGCAGGCGGCAGCAGGAGAGTAACGGCAAATGCGAGGGCGGCGATGAGGGCGATGGAGGCACGAGGGGGCATTCAGAAGCCTTTCACGTTATCGGGGAACAAGCGTTTTACGTAGATTGAGCTTTGCCCGCACTTCTTCCGACAGATCGTCATAATGCTCAATCAATATATCGACAAACTGTGAGCCATTGATCAAGCCAATTTTCTTGAAACCTTCTTTGTGAGCCTCCAGGCGTGCCCTTTCTGTAAAGTCTGAAGTTGTTACGAATGCTGCGTGTGTCCGTTCTGGGACACTTCCTCGCAAATCCTTGATTGCCTGATGGTCGATACGCCCTGATTTATATCGCTTCACTTGCACCATAATATCGATCGAGGCGAAGTCGTAGACCGCGAGCTTTCCCTTGACGTCAATCCCATTGTCGCCCGAACGTCCAGTGTGCTCCGCATCCTCAAAACCAATGGCAGCCAGAACATCGCGAACAAGGATTTCGAACTCATCAGCTCGTAACTCAAGTAGCTGACCAAGTATCGCTTGCTTGATTTGCTCTTCAGTCATCAATAGCTTCTGGCTGCGTTCTGACAATTCGATACTAAAGTGCCTGAGAATCTCCTCTGCATGACCGATTTGGAAAATGGTTAATGAGGAGCGCAACGTATTCTGGGCAGAAACGGACAACATACTACGTATAATTGGCTCTGGAAACCACTCAACTGATTTTCGATGTGGATAAGGAGAATCCGATTGCGCTGGTACGTATACATATCCACCCACAATTTGCCCGACAAGCAATTGTGCGTTGTCCTTCATTGGGGTAACGACATAGGTTCCCAACGTGAGATCGTTCAAGAATCGCCAAATCTGCCCAACGTTTTGCGCTAGATTCATTGGCGCAGCATTTGGATAGCTGTGCTCATATAGGGTGCGCAATGTCTCGCGATCAGCAATATCACTCAGGTCTGTATGTTCCAGCCACCCAATCCCAACATATTTACCAGCCTGAAACGCAGACGCATAGCGGGCAAAATCTGCCCGCACCATGTACATGTTATTGGTTGTCATCCCACTTGAGACCTCGCCGTTCGTCTTGGTCCCAACGAATCTGTTTGACCCATTCCGTCGCATCCTCAATTTCTGGATGAATCATCTCAATGGGTCCACCTTCATCCATCATGCGAACCAGTTTCTGACCCCAAGTTTCGTCAGGGGAACCAGAAACGGCTTCGATGTCACGTTCGACAGAAGCGGCAACCTTCTCAATAAGCTGGAGGCGTTCTTTTGGCGCAAGTTGAAGCGCCAGTGCGAGGACTTCTTCTAGCTGACCTACGCTGCTCATGTATCCCCCCTTCACACCCTAACATTATGCGATGTGGCGTATCCAATTTCGCTGGGAGCAAAAGGCATTTTGACTTCACCAAACTTCATCAAGTGTTGTTGCAGCCTCAAGACGTTCTAGCGTGGTATATCGAATATTCTGTAGAGCTTTTACCTTCCCGTTGGGTACGAGCCTGATGTGATTGATCTCTTTCGCTGGTTCTGCAAAATTTACGACAAACTTTCCACTATCTCCCCAGGGTTCAATAGAACTCACGGGTGCCACGTGAGTGATGGCGGAAACCGGACGCACTTGGTAAACGGCGATGTACTTAATCTGAGGGCGCATGGTGCCATGAATACGTATCTGATGCCAACGATTCTCGCCTAGGAATGTCTCTCGGAAACCCTCTGCCTGCGCTGGCACTACGATTGTGTCAACTTCTGACACATCAAGTGCGTGACCCGCCCCAGTAGCTTCGCCTGAAGCCGCTAGATCATCTGTGATACCCGCGAGGAAGGGTTCGAAATGATATAGATCCTCGCCCGCTCCATTCTTGTACCGCGACACTTGCAGAACTTCGACCCCAAAACGAAACTTCTCGGCCAGGACCGTCTGCAATTCATCAGACATTTCGTCAATAATTACTAAGGCAGCGAATGGAGCATCAAAGACCATTTCTTCGAGCATATGGTCTAAATTGCGATAGTTTCTTGTGCGTGCATATTGCTCGCAAAGGGTCTTTGCTGCTTCATTAGTCTGTAGCGCGTTGAATATGATCGTCTTGATTGTTCGTCGTTCGGCACTAAAGGACAGGGAAAATTCGAGGAGCTGAACAGCAACATGACGAAGAGGGTCATGAGATGCAAGTTCATTCTCAACAACGTATAAGCGTGGCTTGAGCCCATTCAGGTCAATCAGATAGCCATCTGGAATGTTGCGCAGCCCGCCCTTTGTCCCAATCTTCTTTTTGACATCCAGATAAACTCGATTACCTCCGAAAAGCGCCGTCTGCACTCTGAGAATCGCATTTTCCAGATCCGCTTCACTTTGATATCCTGTGCTCGTATAAACGCCGTTTTCGGTCCATATGACTGCCATGTTCTCGGTATGTCCTTTTCTCAAGCTTGCCTCGGCGAAAGCCTTCTGAGAACAGTGCTTAGAAGGCTATAAAGCTAGTGCGTTACCCCGTTAGCTCCCAGCGGGCGCAGGCGTCACACCCAATAGCTCTGCCAGGGCATCGACCGGCTCGCGGAAGTAGCGGTTGCGCAGGATCGCCACTTCGTAGTTGCCCTCCGCGCGCACCGTGTCGCCGAGCGCGGCATACGCCCGCCCTGCGTAGTAGTAGACTTCTTCTACCCCCGGCGTATTGGCGATCACGCTGCGCGCCAGGTCGATTACGTCCTGGTAGCGCCCCATTTCGTAGTACGCCTCAAAGGGACCGAACTGATACCACATCATGCGCCAGGGCAGCCCAACCGCCCGCGCCGCGTCGAACGCCGCCGCCGCCTCTTCGTAGCGACCGAGCATCGTCAGCGTCGAGCCGAGGTTGAACTCCGCGAAGGTGTTGTCGAGGGGACCATTGCTCGTGCGGTCGGCTTCCGCGCGCGCCAGCGCATGTTCGAGATTGGTCGTCACATCCCAGTCTTCGCCGAGCGCCACCTGCAATGCCGCTTCCTGTTCCGGGCGGTAGAGGACGAGGTAGTTGTAGTTGAACGCCTGCCAGCGCACATCATAATCCGCGTAAGGGATCGGGCGTCCGCGCTGGTCTTCGCCCATGCCGAGCAGCGGATCGAAGGTGTAGAGTTCGCCCAGCGCATCGTCGTAGCCCATGATGACGCGGTTGTGGCTCAACCAGTCGTCGAAACCGCCCGCGCCATCGTAATAGACGTTCTCGACCAGCACGGGGAAGCCCGCCGCGACCAACCGCTTGAGCACGTCAATCGTGCCCGCATAGCGGATGACACCCTGCAAGCCATAGGTCTCGTTGGCGACCCGCACCATTTCTTCCAGACGCACGCTCACGTCTTCCGGATGCGGGTTGAGCGCCTGAATGATGGCGTCATACGGGCGGTCGCCAATGAAGGGCGAAAGCTGAATGGTGAAGGCGGCGGCGGAGCAGCGATTGATGTCCTGCCAGACCGGGAGGATATTTTCGATGCGGGTGGCAGGCGGGAGTTCAGCAGAAGCGACGGCGGGTGCGGGTGTGGCATCCTGAGCGGATGCCGCTCCGACGAAGGCAAGCACGCACACGAGTGCGGCGAAGAGTCGAGTCCAATGCATAGGGGGTCATCTCACGAACGGCGGACAGACAGCCCAAGTGTAGCGCAGGCACGCGCAGATGGGAACGGACGATGCTTGAGACCGCACAGGCGTTGTCTGCTCTACAATGAAAGTTGTCCGGCACTCACGAGGAAATCGGGATGACCAAACGCGCCACATTCTTGACCTTCGACCGGATCGTCATCATGATTGTCTTTGCAGTCGCGATCCTGTTCAGCGCGGGCGTCTTCATCGCCTTTTTCCAGCTCATCCCGATTGACTCCGCCGGGATTGCCATCGACTGGAAGAAAATATGGCCCCAGATTGCGGGTGGGACGGTGCAGTACGGGGCAGGACTGCTGATGAATCCCCCCTGGGCGGCACTGCTGGTCTCCCCACTGGGGCTGCTGACCTTGCAGACCAGTTGGGGGCTGCTGGCATTCCTGACGACGCTGGTGCTGGTCATCAGCGTGCCGCGCATCCGAAACAAGCGCCTCTACTGGCTGGGTATCGCGCTGCTGGTCTTCTCGTATCCGTCGCTGCGACACATGGTGGACGGCAATTTTGAGGCGTTGGTGATCGGCGGCGCGCTGCTGACCGTCCTCGGCTTCGAGCGTAAGCAGCCACTCATCCTGGCGTTCGGCGTCCTGCTCCTGAGCAGCAAACCGCAGGCGGCGGCACTGCCACTGCTCGCCGTCGGACTCTATGCCCTGCTCGAATGGAAACAACATCATCGCGTCTGGCTGAAGACGGCGGGCATCGTCCTGGCGATCACGCTGCCGTTGATGCTCTGGATGGGCGATGCGTGGCTGACGACCATGTTCGGCATCCCGGAACGCACCAGCATCATGAACATGAGTCTCGCGCCCGCGCTGGAGCGCATCGGCGTCATCGCGCCCGCGCTGATCACGTTGGCGTGGGCGCTGTTCGTCGGTGCGACGCTGTGGGTCGCCTGGCGCGCACGGACGGAACTCAGCCGCGAACTACTGGCATTCCTGCTGGCGGCGTCACTGCTCGCCGCACCTTATTCCAGCGGCAACAGCCAGATCGCGCTCCTCGCCATCGGCATCATCCCGCTCTTTCACAGGCGTCCGCTGGTCGGCGGCATCCTGATCGCCATGACGGCTTTTCCACTCCTGTGGAGTGACACGCTGCGCTTCAACTTCGGAGCGTGGTACGCCACGCTGACCGTACTCATCATGTGGGGCGTGTTGGGCTACGCCGTTCTGGAGAATCGTGACGTGTTATAATACCGCGCACGGTCGCTGTTCCGAGAAGGCGGCTGAATGTAACAGAGTCTTGAGCAGTACCCTATGTACATACGTCGCGATTACTCCCAGCCCTTCTTCAGCAATCGCCGTCGTCGTCGCGGTTTCTGGCGCTGGCTGCTCCTCTACATCGTCGGCATTGCAGCGTTTCTCTGGCTGGTCGATAGCCAGTTCGCCCAGCTTCAGAACATGGCACTCAGCGCCATCGGGCAGGCACCCGAACCCACGCCCTTCGCCAGCGAACTGGCGACCGAAGGCATGACCGCCTACATGAGCGGGCGGGTCAACGAGGCTATCGCACTGCTGGAACGCGCACTTCAGCAGCAGCCCACTAATGTCGATTACCTCTATGAATATGGGCGATTGCTGATCGAAGCCAACCGCGCTGAAGAGGCAATCGCCATCGGGCAGCGCGCCATCGACGCCAATCCGAATGACCCGCGCGGCTATGCCATCCGTGCCTATGCGATGGATCTGGCGGGCGACAGCGCCAACGCCATCCCGGTCGCCCAGGCGGGTTTGCAGATCGACCAGTTCTTTTCGCCGCTCTACACGGCGCTCTCAAGCGCCTACGGCAGTATCAACCGCTATCAGCAAGCGCTCGAAGCGGGCGAACGCGCGGTCGAACTCGACGGCAGCGATCCGTCGGCGCGCCGCGTTTACGCCTTCGCCCTCATCAACGTCGGCGAACGCGACGCCGCCATCGCGCAGTTGGAGCAGGCGGTCTCTCTCAACCCCACCGCCACCTCGCCGTACTTCGAGCTGGCGTTCCAGTACCGCGCGGCGCAGCGCTTCGAGGAGGCAATCGCCACCTATGAAGCGGTGCTGGCGATGGCTCCCGAACAGAACGTGGTTGGGCGCGCCTACCTGCGCCTGTGCCAAACCTACTGGACGGTACGCGACGACGCCCAGGCACTCGGCTACTGCGATGATGCCATCGGCATCGCGCCAACGCTGGAAGAGGCATACGCCCAGCGCGGGCAGGTGCGCTACTCACGCCGTAACTACGAAGGTGCCATTGAAGATTTTGAGCAGTGCGTGTCGCTGGGGTCGGAACGCATCGAGTGCTGGTATCTGCGCGGTCTGTCGCATTACTACCTGGGCGGCGAAGACTGCGACGACGCCTGGACGATCCTCAGCGAGTCGCTCGTCATGATCAGCCAGCGCGGGATCGGCGCAGGGGTTCTGGACCCGACTCTCGCCGGGCTGCGCCTTGTGACCGAGAATTGCAGCGGCTTTGCGGGGCGCGCGCTGCCCACGCCAATCCCGCCTACCGCCATCCCGCCGACGCCGATTGGGGGCTAGTCGTTGTACATCCGAACCCCAAAGAAGTACCGCGCCGGACACCGCCCCCGCCGCAACCTGTTCAACTTCCGCTGGTTGTGGCTGTGGGTGCTGACACCGCTGGTCGCCTTTGGCGGCTGGCAGTTGTACGAACGCCGCGCCGAACTTGCTCCGCCGATTGAGCGGGCGCTGGATGGGGCAATGATGGGCATCCGAGGCGGCATCGCCACCGCCGTCGCGCCGACGCCGACGCCGCGCCCCGATCCCTCGCAGGCGCTCGCCGCCGCCGACAGCGCCTGGCAGAGCGGCGCGGTTGAAGAAGCGCTGAATGCCTATCGCCAGGTGCTGCCCGACGTGCCCAATGATGTCATGCGCCACTATTTCGTCGCAATGGGGCTGATTATGGACGGGCGCTACGCGGAGGCAGTCGAGGCATCCGAAGCCGCCATCAACGCCGATCCGTTCAGCGCCGACGCCTGGGCGATCCATGCTTACGCGCTCGCCGAAAATGACCGCCAGCGCGAAGGAATCGCGGCGGCATTGCAGGCGCTGTCGCTGGACCCGGACAACCCGCGTGCCCTGGCATACCTGGCAAACGCCTACTATCTGAACAATCAGATCGAGCTGGCGAATCAGACCGTCGCCCGTGCGTTAGAGGCAGACTCGGAAAGCCCGGATGCCTACTTCGTCAGCGGGCAGCTCAACTACTTCTCGACGTTTGATTTTGGCGCTGCCCTGCGTGATTACGAGACGACCCTGCAATACATGCCCAACTACCTGCGCGCCCGCATCAACATCGCCTACATTCAGATGAGCGAAGGCGACTACGAATCGGCGCGCGATACGCTGCTGACCGTTACCGAACTGAACCCGAACAACCTCGATGCCCTGTTCGCGCTTTCGTTCCTCTATCTCTCCGGCTTGGGCGACGCGAACCAGGCGCTGGAACCCGTTCAGCGCTGCGTCACGCTCGACCCACAGAACCGCACCTGCCTTTTCTACCTGGGCAACGTGCAGCGGCAGCTCGGCAATAACACCGAGGCGCTGCGCATCTATCGCCAGTTGATCGACACAGGCACGGAGAATCCGTCGCATTTTCTGGCGCTGGCGCGCACCTACATCGACGGCGCGGGCGACTGCGAGTCGGCAATTCCCGTTTTGCAAACGGGCTATCGGCTGGAAGGGAACGCCACCGTGCCCAATGTGGATCGACTGGTGGCGTTTGAGGAACTGCTGACCACCTGCGGCGTGAGTGCCGCTGTCCCGACCGCCGAGGCGACGGCGGAGGCAACGCCCGCATCGTAGGGGAAATCATGTAGGGGCACAGCAAGGGCGCATCGTAAGGGCGCAGCAGGGGCGCAGCATGCTGCGCCCCTACAATCCCCGATTATCCAATGTCGGACGGGTTTGGCACGCCAGACCCGCCGCTCCCTAATCCCCTCCTGCGCCCTGGATCGCCAACTGGCTATCGCTGGCGGCGACCCCCGCGATCTCGGCGACGCGCACGCCATCCACCACTTCGTTCGTCAGCAGCTCTTGCGCCAGGAGATCCAGCTTGTCGCGGTTCTCGGCGACCAGCGCACGGGTGTGCTCATGCGCACGCTCGACGATGTGACGCACCTCAGCATCAATACGCGCCGCCGTTGCCTCGCTGTACGTCCGCCCCTGCGAGAGCGAATAGCCCAGGAACGGCTGACGTTCGTCTTCGCCAAAGTTGAGCGGTCCAATCGCCTCACTCATGCCGAACGAAGCGACCATGCGCTTCGCCAAGGACGTGACGCGCTGCAAGTCGTTGGAGGCTCCCGTCGTGATCTCGCCAATGGCGACTTCTTCCGCCGCGCGCCCGCCCAGCAGCACATGAAGCTGCGCCGTCAGGTATTCGCGCGAGTAGTTGCGGCGGTCATCATCCGGCAGCGACGCCGTGACGCCGAGCGCCTGCCCACGCGGGATGATCGTCACCTTCAGCACCGGGTCAGCCCGCGGCGTGAGCGCGGCGACCAGCGCATGACCTGCCTCGTGATAGGCGACGACGCGGCGCTCCTGCTCATTGGAGAGCGGCGGGCTTTGTGTGCCAAGCAGGATGCGGTCGAGCGCTTCCAGAGTATCGCTCATGGTAATGCGCTTGCGCGACTTACGCGCGGCGGTCAGCGCCGCCTCATTTGCCAGATTCGCCAGATCCGCGCCGGAAAAGCCGATGGTCGCCCTGGCAAGCTGCTCCAGATTGACATCTTCGCCCAGCGGTTTGCCGCGCACATGCACCTTGAGGATGTCGAGGCGTCCCTTGCGGTCAGGCAGCGCCACCGTCACCTGACGGTCAAAGCGCCCCGGACGGAGCAGCGCCGGGTCGAGCACATCCGGACGATTGGTTGCCGCCATGACGATCACCGACTCGGTGCGGTCAAAGCCATCCATCTCCGCCAGCATCTGGTTGAGCGTCTGTTCGCGCTCGTCGTTACCGCCGCCCAAGCCAGCGCCGCGTTGGCGCCCAACGGCGTCGATCTCGTCAATGAAGACGATGGCCGGGGCGGCGGCGCGCGCCTTATTGAACAGGTCGCGCACGCGGCTTGCGCCGACGCCGACAAACATCTCGACAAATTCCGAGGCGGTGATGCTGAAGAAGGCAACGTTTGCCTCACCCGCCACCGCACGCGCCAGCAGCGTCTTGCCGGTACCCGGAGGACCGATCAGCAGCACCCCACGCGGGATGCGCGCGCCGAGCGAAATGTACTTGTCCGGCTCCTTGAGGAAATCGACGATTTCGACCAGTTCCGACTTTGCGGCATCCTGCCCTGCGACATCAGCGAAGGTCACCTTGGGCTTTTCGGCGTTGTATTCGCGCGCCTGTGTACGCCCGAAGCCAAAGACGCCCGTCATCTGGCGCTGGGCGCGGCGGCTCGACCAGAGGAAGAACGCCAGCAGCAGGATGAGCGGTCCCCAGTTAAACAGGAACAGCAGGATCGGGCTGATCTCCGTCGTGCGGGCTTCGACAATCACGCCCTGGGCGCGCAGGTCGGTCACAAGATCCGGGTCATTCACGGGCAGCAGCGTGGTCGTGAAGACGCGCGCCGTCTGCGGCTCTACGCCCTGCAATTGCACGCCATCGGGAGGGTAGCGCACTTCCTGGCGAAAGATGCCGCGAACCTCCTGTTCCTGGAGGATGACCTCTTCGACATTGCCCGCATCCACCTGCTGGCGGAAGAAGGAATAGGGCACGTCGATGATCGGGCTGCCAGATACGCTGCTGACCATATCCGGCAGGCGCAGCGTAAACCACAGCAGCAGCACCAGACCTATTGCCAACCACGCCCAGCGCGGGATCTGGATCTGCGGGGGCTTATCGCCGTCTTTTTTGGGGGGTGTGGGATTTTGATCTTGTCGATTGTTGGGCGGGAATTGCATGGACGATTTCCCTGACTGGCTTGAAAATTCAGACGCATTGTAACGCTGGAAGATGAGGACAGGATAGGATGCTGCCGTTAGATTTGCGTTAATTGTGGCTTCGGCGGTTGGGAAATGATACGGGTTTACGCACCAATGCCCGGCAGACGGCTATAATAAAGGACAGTCTCCAAAGGAATCCGCGCCATGAGCGAAAACAATCCGCGCAAGACGAATACCAGCCCCCTCAGCGAAAATGCTGCGGGCGGGCGAACAAGCAGCACGCTGCGGGCAGAAGCGACCGATGTCCCCTGGGTCATCAGCCGGGCGCTCAACGCAGAAGGCGATTTGCACATCGAGCTGGCGCAGCGCTACCCCAATCAGCCGCTCATGTCGCTCTTCAGCGCCCGAAGCGTGGGCGGGCGCATCCCACGCCATCTCACCACGCTCTCAACCCAGGACGGTGCCGCTCATCTCACGTTCGAGATCGATCCGGGTACTTCCTATATGTCGTGTGCTTATACGTTGTCCTCGATGCTGACGCTGCGCTTTGACCTCGCCAATCTCAGCGATCTTGACCGCGCTCAGTGGCTGGAACAGATTCGGCAGGGAAAAGAGCGGGCGACTATTCTCTGGGGGAAGATGCGCTGGCGCAGCGATTATCTCGTCTGGAGCCAGAAGCGGCACTATGCCAACGTCTACGCCTTTTCGCCCAGGCAAATCGAAGCGGCGGCGCGTCTAAGCCCGGATGTCTCGACGAAGCTGATCGCGTGGTTGGGTCAATACTGGATCACTGCGCCTTCGAGCGCGCCCAATGCGGAGAGAGCGGACTGGTAGTCCGTCGCTATCTGGGCAGGCGGATGGTGACGGTTGTCCCGATGCCTGGCGTGCTTTCGATTTCGATGCTGCCATGATGCTGCGTGACTGCATCGCGGACGAGGCTCAACCCTAAGCCAAGACCGGGGCGCTCATCAAAATTGCTGCCGCGGTAGAAGACCTCAAAGACATGCTCCAGCTCTTCTGGCAGGATGCCGACCCCCTGGTCGCTGACTTGCAGGATCAACTGCTCACCGTCGCCATACGCCTGAAGCTTGATGACCGTGCCGGGTTCTGAATACAGGGCGGCATTGGAGAGCAGGTTCTGCAACATGATGCTCAGGAGCCGCGAATCGGCGTGCACGTGTTCAACTTCTGGCGCGACCGAAACCGCGAAATAATGCTGGGCAGCGCTGGCGGTGCGCACCTCTTCGATCAACTTGTGTAAAAGACTGGGCAGGTCCATATCACACAGGTTGATAGGCGTGATCTGCGCCTGGGACTTCACGACCAGCGCAATGTCATCCAACAGCCGCGTGATGTGCCGCGTTTCGCGCAGGATGTGCTCGATGCGCCGCTCGCGTTCATCGATGGTCAGCCGTTCATGGTAGCGTTCAAGCATCTGCGCGCTGAGTTGGATGGTCGAAAGCGGGGTGCGAAACTCATGGGCGATGCGCCGCATGATCTTTGACTTCATCTCGCTGACTTCGACTTCCTTTTGCAGCGTGATGCGCAGGCGATCCGTCTCAAGTGCCGACTGCTGCATCCGCAGGCGTTCGGTCACATCAATCCCCATCCCCACCGCACCGATGATCGCCCCGGATGAGTCATGGATTGGCGCGTAGTAAGTCTCGAACACATAACCCTGAATATCGCGTTCCCGCTCTATCGTTTCGCCTGCCAGCACCCGTTGTGTATCGTCGAGGAACTCGTGCTCTGCCGCGTGAACTTCGTAGATGGACTTGCCGACATGATCCCGAAACATGCCCCGGACTACCGTGCGATGGGAGTCTTCATAGAGAATGACGCCGTTGCGGTCGATGGCGAACACATTGAGCGGAAGCTGTTGAAGGAGACTCTTGAGCAGACCCTCACGCGCATCATACTGCCACTCCTGAGCATCTGACAGATCCAGCGGCGTCAGGGTGATCAGGCGGATCGCGTCACCCATCTCGTCAAGCGGGGCAGACGAAATGCGAGCGCGCAAGGTGTGCGTGCCTGCTTCAAACAGACAGACCATGCCAGGGCGGGCATCCTTGCGCTCAATATACTCGGCGACGAGTTCTCGCTGATCTGGCACAACCTGTGTGATGAAGGCATTCCCGATGGTGAAGCAGCCGGGGCAGATTTCTTCGAGGTGACGATTTGTTCGCAGGACAACACCATCAGCAAGTACAACAAGTGGTGTGCGTACTGCATCCATCCACGAGAGTTGCAGTGTGGTTGCCTGATGCATCCGCAAAACCTTTACCTGCGACAGCGATTGCATCCCATTTTAAGACAAAATTGACATGAGAAACGTAAAGAAATCAGGCTGCCAGGACGGTGTTCAGCGCCCACAGGACGCCAACCCCGCTGATAATCGTGAGCAGAACGCTGCGCGTGCGCCACGCGATGGCGATGGCGACCAGCCCCGCGATGAGCTGTGGGCTGGCGGGCGTGAAGACGCCGCTGCGATAGAACAGCTCTGGCACCACAAGCGCAGCGAAGACCGCCGCAGGCACAAAGCGCAGCGCCCGGCGCAGCCACTGCAGGAACTGCCGCCGACCAATGAGCGCGATGAATGAGATGCGGATCAGGAAGGCGGCGATGCCGATCAGGATGAAGATCAACCACAGGTTCATCGCCGCGCCCTTTCAAACAGGTAACCCGCGGCGATGCCCGCCAGCGCGCCGACCAGCAGCCCCAGGCGGTAGGGCAGAAAGGCGAACACCAGCGCAACCAACCCGGCAACGACTGCCGCGACCACCATCGGGCGATCCTTCAAGCCGGGAATCCAGATGGCGATAAACGAGAGCGGCGCAGCGAAATCCAGCCCCCAGCTTGGCGGCAGCGCGCGCCCGACCAGCACGCCAATCCCCGCCGCAATCTGCCAGGGCACCCACATCGTCAGCGCGGTGCCCAGGTAAAACCACTGCTTAAAGGGCATCTCAGGCTCCTGCTCGTAACGCGCGACACTCACCGCGAACGACTGGTCGGTGAGCAGGTAGGCATTCAGGCCTTTCCAACGCCAGGGGAGCGCGGCGAAGTGGGGCGCGAGCGCCGCGCTGTACATCAGCATCCGCAGATTGACGATGCTGGCGGAGAGCACGACGATGAACCAGGGTGCGCCCGCCGCGATCAACTGCGAGGCGACCAACTGCGAGGCACCCGCGAAGACGATCTGCGACATGGCAAAGGACAAATCCTGCGGGATGCCTGAGTTGACCGGGATGACCCCGCACAGCAGCCCGAAGGGAACAATGCCGATGGCAAGCGGGGCGACCGTGCGCACCCCGTTGATGAACTGCTGACGCGGTGACATGCAGACCTCGATGGGTAAGCGAAAAACGCGAAGAACGCGAAAGACGATGAGACATCGGATTGTAACGCAGTTCTTCCTATTCGGTTGGCAGCGGTGCGCCGCTCACCGAACGATGATGTACTCGTTCGAGACGGGTCCCACGATGCCCGCGCTGTTCTCTGCCGCAATCGCGATTGCCTCGAAGTTTTGCGGCACGAAGCCCTCCCAGCGCACGCTGCGGTTGGCGACATCCGTGATGCGAATGTAATTGGAATAGTAGGTCGAACCGGGCTGGCGGAATGCCACGATGTAGGCGTTCGCATCCGGCACCGGGTCCCAGAGCAGCGTGCGTGTGCCATCGCCTTCGTCACGCAGGACGATGTTCGCGGGTGGTCGGGGTCCATTCGCCAGCGACATGACCATCGCCAGCACGACCTGCGTGTTGCGCGTCAGGAAGCCCGGCTGAATATCACTGAGATTATCGAGATCGGTGTGCTGCCGCTCCGTCTCCTCCAGCGTTTCGATCAGGCGCACCGCCGGATAGCCCGCTTCGCTGAAGCTGATGTGATCGCTGTAACGCCCTGGACGATCCACCGTCGTCTCGACGTAGGTGACCAGGTCGGGCAGATACTGCTGCCCGATCAGCGCCAGACTGCGCGCGAGCTGGCGCGAAGGCGAATTGTTCGGCTCCTCTGAGAACATGCGAATACTTGTCGTATCCATCTGCCCGTTGGCGGCGGTGCTGCTGCCGATGATGTCCATATTGATCATCGCGCGCACATCCAGGTTGCTGGCACGCACGTACTGATCGACAAAAATCTTGCTGCCCTCGCGCCCAATCTCTTCCGCGCTGAAAGCGATCAGGATGATAGTCGAGCGGTGCGGGCGCTGAGAGAGGACGCGCGCCAGTTCCAGCAGCGCGGCGACGCCGCTGGCGTTGTCGTTCGCGCCGGGGGCGAAGATCGGTGCCTGCTCTGGCACAATCGTGATGCTGTCGTAATGCGCGCCGACGATGACGACGCCCGCGCCGATCTCGTCACCGGGGATGATGCCGAAGATGTTGGTCGCCGTCGAGACGACGCCGTTGTAATCGACCGTGAAGTCCTGCGGGATTACGCGGATGATCCCCTGCGACGCCGCGGCGATCTGGTTGAATTCGTTGAGGACGTAATCGCGCGCGCCGCCGATGCCGCGCCCCGGCGTGGTGTACGACGAATTGACATGGCGGGTGCCCATATCGACCAGCGACGAAACATGGAGCATCAGGCGGTCGGTCTGCACCTGGTTGATCAGGTTGACGATGGCGGCTTCCGGGCGCGGCGCGCCAGTCGCCTGCTGTTCCGGGAGCGCCTCCGGTGGCAGCGTCGCAAAGCCGATGGTCGGCGGCGGCGTGGCAGTGGCGCGCAGCACGAGCGTGGGCGGCGCGGAGGTGTCGGTCAGGTTACAGGCAAGCGCCGTCAACGCCATCATGGTGAGGACGAAGACGAGGATGATGAGCGGATGGCGTTGATCTTTCATATGCCGGAATTTTAGCACGCGGCGCGCGCGAAATCCCGTAAGCGTTGGCTTTGCGTGGCGCGAGCGATGGCTACGTCTGAGGCGAGAGATGGATGATCGTCACCCCATCGCCGCCTTCTTTGGGTCCCGCCGTCGTCACCTTGCTGATCAGCGGATGCTGGCGCACGCGCTCCTGCACCGCCCGCCGCAGCGCGCCCGTGCCCTTGCCATGAATGATGCGTGCGAACGGCAGCCCGCTCAGGTATGCCGCGTCGATGTATTCTTCGAGTTTTTCGATGGCATCTTCGACCCGCTCGCCGCGCAAATCCAGCTCCAAACCGGGCGAGGCGGGCTTGGGGGTGGCTGTCTCTGGCACGGCGTCCGGCTGATAGGCGGAGGTGCGGCGGCGCTTCAGCTCTTTCGCTTCGCTGCGCGTCGGCTTTTTCAGTTCGGCGATCTTGGCGCGTACGCGCAGGCTGCCGATCTGCACCGACGCCTCTTCGCGCTCTAATTCGACAATCGTGCCTTCGGATTTCAGCGTCTCCAGCCAGACGGCGTCGCCGAGCTTGGGCGACCAGGTGCTGTCGGTAGGCAGATCGACGGCGTTGATGACCGGCTGTGTGATCTGCGTGTTGACGCTATCGATGCCGACCTGGACCTGGCGCAGCGCCTCTAATGGCAGCGAGGCGTCGCGCATGTCCTTGCGCAGACGCCGCATCTCCTGGCGAAATTCGTCCAGTTCGCGCTGCATATCGCGCCGCGCTGCCGCGATGATGTTGCGCCGCTCGTCTTCGCTGCTGTTCAGCCGCACGGTCAGTTCCGCGCGCTCGTTTTCGATCTGTTCGCGCATCTGGGCGATTGCCGACTGCTGGCGACGAATGTCCTCGCGCGTGCGGTGGATTTCGTCGAGCAGGTCGTCGGCGATCAGGTCTTCGGTCGTCACCATGCTGCGCGCGTCAACCAGGATGGCTTCATCCAGCCCCAGGCGTTTGGCGATGGCGAGCGCGTTGCTGCGCCCCGGCAAGCCGATGATCAGGCGGTAAGTGGGGGCGAGCGTCTCCAGGTCGAATTCGACGCTGGCGTTGCGCACGCCGGGCGTCTCGACGCTGTAGATTTTGAGTTCGGGATGATGCGTCGTCACCATCGTCGTGACGTGCCGGCTCAGGAAGTGCGTCAGGATGGCGCGCGCCAGCGCCGAGCCTTCCGCCGGGTCGGTGCCCGCGCCGAGTTCGTCCAGCAGGACGAGCGACCGCGAGTCGCATTCGCGCAGGATGCCGATTGTGTTGGTCATGTGCGACGAGAAGGTACTCAGCGACTGCTCGATGCTCTGCTCGTCGCCAATATCGGCGTAGATGCCTTCGAACACACACAACCGCGCTTTGTCGGCGGGGACATGCAGCCCGCACTGCGCCATCAGGCACGACAAGCCGACGGTCTTGAGCGAGACAGTCTTGCCCCCTGTATTGGGACCCGTGACGACCAGCACCCAGGTGTTCTCGTCAAATTCCACGTCGATGGGGACGACGTTGCCGCTCAGGAGCGGATGACGCGCGCCGACCAGCGAGATCGTGCTGCCGGGGTGATCGGCATTGCCTTTGATTTCTCGAAAGGCGACCAGGTGGGGTTCGACGGCGTTGAGCGCGTCGGCGTACTTCGCTTTGGCGAAGACGAGGTCGAGATACGCCAGCACTTCGACCGTGCGCACAATCATGTCGGAGTAGTTGCCGATCAGCTCGGTCAGTGCGGCAAGGATGCGGCGGATCTCTTTTTCTTCGTCCAGTTGCAGCTCGCGCCAGCGGTTGTTCAGTTCGACGGTATCGAGCGGCTCGATGAAGAGGGTCGCGCCGCTGCCCGACGAGTCGTGGACAACGCCGGGGATCTTGCCCTTGTAGTCTGCCTTGAGCGGGATGACGTAGCGCCCGTTGCGCGTCGTGATGATCTGCTCTTGCAGGTAGGGCTGATTGCTCGACGCGCTGATGATGCGCTGGAGCTTGGTTTGCAGGCGGTCGAACGCGATCTTGAGGTCGCGGCGGATGACGGCGAGCTGTGGGCTGGCGGTATCTTTGATCTCACCGTTATCATCCAGCACGCGCTCGATTTCCGATTGGACTTCGGCGCACTCTTCGATTTCATATGCCACATCCGCCAGCAGCGGATAGGTGCCCTTCATGCGCCCGATGGTGCGCTTGACAGTGGTGGCGCGGCGCAGCGTCTGGCGGATGTCGAGCAGGATGCGCGCTTCGATGACGATGCCGCGCGTCGCGCTGATGACCTCGTCGCGCACATCACGCGCGCCGCCCAGGCTGGTGTTGACCTTGTTCTCGAACATCAGGCGGGCTTCGCTGGTTTCTCTTTGCCACTGCCGTGCTTCATCAAGGTTCAGGGAGGGTGTCAGTTCATGCGCAAGTCCCGCGCCCGCCGCGAAGGTTGTGAAGCTCGCCAGGCGGTCGAGGATTTTGTGCAGTTCAAGGACTTGCGCTGTTTTTTCGTTCATTCCCGAATTTCAACTTTTTACCGTATCAGGGCAGTATATCAGTCGGATCAGAACAGAACAATTGCGTGCCTGCAAGGGGTCATAAGGGGTTAACGCCTCTCCGCCAAAAGTCCGATGACAGAACGCACCGGCAGGCTCTTTGCGGATGGGCGGCGACTTTCATCTTCAGACTCCTTTCTTACGTCTGGACATTTCGCCGTCGCATATAATCGATTTATAGGCAGCACGATACAGCAGTCAGGTCGCAATACATGTCCATACACGTATCCTGGTCTCCCCATGATGATGAAGCCCTTGTCGTGACCTTCGACGGCGACTGGTCATGGACTGATTACTATGAGATGGGGACAAAGGTTCGGTCGCTCATGGCTGACACGGTCAAGCCCGTGCACGTCGTTTACGACCTGCGCCCCAGTACGGCAAATCCGAGAAGCCCTGTGCTGCATTTGCGACACTACGCGACACATCTCCCGGAGAACGGACGTCAAGGCTTGCATGTCTATGTCGGCGCGACCACCTTCTGGAAGTCGTGCATCACTGCTTTCACCCGCGTCTATCCCGCGCTCGCGCCGGACATCGTCTACGTGTCCGGACTGGAGGATGCGCAGGATGCCATCGAGCGTAAGAAGGAGCAGAACGCGCTGCTGATCGACGACACAGCGGAAGTCCGGAATCGTCGATAAGCCCGGCTTTCGCGCCACACCGCGCATCCGGCAGAGCGAGTGAACCTCATCTCTCCGCCGCTGCCGTCGCCGTCAGACGCAGCCCGGCGTCCGCCGTCTGTGCGATGTGCAGATACGCCGTCGCGGTGACCTGGTAGGGCGCGGGCGTCGGCGTCGCGGCGAGTGATCCCGTGCTCGTAGGGGCGAGACTTGCCTCACCCGTCGGAACCGCCGTCCCAAGCATCGCCGTCCCCGTCGCGGCGAAATCGGCGGCGGAGAGCACGCGGGTTGGCACGACCGGCACAGGCGGCGCGTCCTGCGGGCGCGTCAGCGTTATCACACCATAGGCGACCACGCCGACCAGCAACAGCGCGACCACGACAATCGCCGCGATCATGCCGCCGGAGGCGCCCGATTTTGGCGCGGCGGCGCGTCGGTCGCGCGGGGCGACACGCGGGTCACCCCCCGCAGACGATTTGATCTTTTTGAGGGCGGCGTCGGCGCGCTCGTGGAACGGGTTGAGGTCGAGCGCTTTTTGCAGGAACTTGGCGCGCTGTTCCGCACCATCACTCAGCATCGCCGCGTAATACCACGCCTCGTCATTCTCCGGCTCACGCTTGAGCAGCGCCCCGACAATCTTGCGCGCCTCGTCACGCTGCCCGGCTTTGATCAGTTGGGCGGCTTGTTTGAGGTCGGTCATCAGAACGCCTCCAGGTTGTCGATGGCGGGCGTGAAGACCTCCAGATAGAGCGCGTCTTTCTCGAAGCGGTCGCTTTGCAGCAGCACCCAGTAGACGCGCGTTTCGCGCGTGGCGGCGGCGATATGCAGGTACTGGTCGCCGCGCCGGAATTCGTAGATCGACCAGTACAAGCCATTGGCGCTGCGCAGCTCTATGGGCGGCGGCAGGTCGTAGATGTCGAAATCGGACGCCACGTCGCTGAGGATGTAGTCCATGATGTAGTCTGCCGACGCCGTCGCGTTGTAATCGCGCACGTCCAGGCTGCCGAAGCTCAACCATATCTCGTCAATGCTGACCGGATAGAAGTCCGTGCCGACCCCCACCCACGATTCCGGGCGCACGCTGCGCAGACGGGCAGCGTCGTCGCGGAAGGCGACCAGGTTGAGCGCGCTGTTATCGACGATGAAGAACTCCGGCGCTGGGATTTCCGCCATGCAGCCTGCGTCGGGTGCCTGCGTCGGCGCATCGACGAACGCCAGCGCCATTTGCGCGGCGCAGCCGTCCGAGACGGTCACGCCATGTCCCTGTCCTGGGTATTCGTGGTAGAAGCTGTTGGGCAGCGCGTCCGCCACCATGCGCGCCCAGCGCGGCGGCGTGATCGGGTCGTACTGTCCCGCCATGACCAGCGTCGGGATGCTGCTAGTGATGGGCGCGCTTTCGCCGGGGGCGGCTGGGCGGAGACCCCAGGCATCGCAGATCGTCAGGATCATCGTGCCGCTGTTCGGCGCGCCGGTGAAGTAGGACGCCAGCGCCGGGAACGCGCCGATCGCGCCCGCGACGCTTTCGCGCGCGGCGAATGGCGCCTCTTCCGAACACTGCACCGCGAAGTGCATCCCCATACTAAAGCCCTCCTGATCCTGGAGGACATCCTCCAGACCGCGCGCCAGCAGGCTGTAATCACCCGTGTGCGCATCGGCGATGATGGCGGGCAGCGCATAAAAGCGCGAGGGGCTGTAGAGCGAACCAAACGCCAAGCCGACGAGCTGCGAGCCATCGACCCGCGCGACATACTCGATCTGCGTCGTCGGGTGGTTGATGCGGACTTCGGCGGGATTGGCGTCGAGCTGGGCGACGGTCTCGTAAAAGCGGGTGCCCAGGCGCGGATATGCTGCGTTGCATTCGGCATCCTGCGCGCAGCCGAGGAAGAAGGTCGTCAGCGCGCGGTCCAGGTTGGCGGGCATTTCATCGTAGTTGCTCACCTCCAGCGGCAGCACCGAGTCGATGATGACGCTGCGGATGCCTTCGGGCGTGTCGCGCATCGCCGTCAGCGCCAGCCGCGTGCCATACGAGATGCCGTACAGATTCCACTCGTCGTAGCCGAGCGCGACGCGCAGGTCGTTCAGGTCGGCGGCGTTTTCGGCGCTGTTGTACGCCGAAAGCTGGACGCCTCGGCTTTCCAGGCGGCGCTTGCAGGCGTTGAGCGCGTCGAGCACGCGCTGGCGCGTCAGATCCGCGTCGGCGTCCTCGCCCAGCAGCTCGTAACGCGTGTTGTCGTATTCCGGGCAGTCGAGACCGGGGCGCGACAGCCCTGTGCCGCGCTGGTCGAAGAGGACGACCGGACGCCGTTCGTTGAAGGGTTCGACGGTGTAGTACGACCAGGGCATCGCCGTCAGCAGGTCGCCGCCGGGACCGCCTTCTAGATAGACGACCGGGTCTGGCGCGATTTCACCTTCGCCCCAGGCGGGGAAGACGGCGAAGCGCAGGCGGATAGTGCCGCTGTTGGCGTCACCCCGATCCTGCGGGACGACCAGGTCGCCGCAGAAGAGGTCGTCCTGCCAGTGTTCAAAGCCGCAGTCGGTCGGTTCGATGCGCGGCAGGGTTTCCTGCGCGCCGACCGTGCCGCTGACGAGGGCGAGCAGGCTGAGACTGAAGAGGATTTGCCACACACGCAAGAGCAGTCCCTCCGCTGATATTCGATAATGCTATTATCGGCGGGAAATGGGCGCGGGGAGCGTTAAAAGGTGGAGAGTCGCGCTAGACCGCCGACTGCATTCGCCCTCACCCTAAATCCCTCTCCCACACGATGCTGCGCAGACAATACGTGGGCTGTGTTCTAAAGCGCATCGGGGGAGAGGGACTTTCAGAATCGCCACGTCCGACGACTCGTCTGACTCCCCTCTACCCCATCGCGCAACACACGCAGCGCACGAAGGGTCTTGCTGCGCGATGCGTGGGAGAGGGGCGGGGGGTGAGGGCGGCGCTACCGCTTGCGCAGGCGCTCCAGGTTTTGTTTCGCCAGCGCGTGATTGGGATCGATGCGCAGCGCGGCTTCGTAGTCGGCGATGGCAGCCCGTTTGTCACCCTTATTGTTCCACGAGACTCCCCTATTGTTGTACGCCATCGCGTAGGAGGGATTGAGCCGTATGGCTTCGTTGTAGTCGTCGATAGCGTGGTCGTAGTCGCCCTTCTCGCCCCGGGCGCGTCCGCGATTGTTGTACGCTGATGCATCGGAGGGATTGAGGCGGATAGCTTCGTTGAAGTCGGCGATGGCGCGGTCGTATTCGCCCTTGTTAAGCCAGGCGAGTCCGCGATTGCTGTACGCCAGCGCAAAGGAGGGGTTGAGGCGTAGCGCTTCGTTGAAGTCGGCGATGGCACCGTCGTAATCGCCCGCGTCAGCTCGAATGTTCCCGCGATTGCGCAGCCAATCGACGTTGGTCGGCTGAAGGACGACCGCTTTGTCCGCTTCCTTCAAGGCACGGACGAAGTTCCCGCGCAGGCGATGGACATTGCTCCACAGCAGGGCGGTCATGCCTGGCTCAGTCGTGTGCGCCAGCGCCTCCATCCAGTCGTTGATGGCATCGTCGCGGCGATCCAGAAGGCGGTAGGTGTGCCCGCGCCAGTAGAGCGCCTCCACATGATCCGGCTTGAGCGACAGCGCGCGCGCGAACGCCTCCAGTGCATCGTTGTGCCGCCCGTCCACGTAGTCCGCGAAACCGCGCTCGTACCACACCTCCGCCTTGCGCTGGGCGTCGGTCGGGGCTGGTGCGCTGCGCGTCTCGCGCTGCAGATCGGCGGCGGCTGCCTGCGCCTGCGCCGAGACTGGCTGCAGCACGACCTGGAGCGGGCGGCTGAGGAACTGCGTGCGCAGGCGCTCCATGCTCGCATCAAACAAGTCGTCATAGATATTGGTGCCGTTGTAATTCGGCAGCGCCTTCATGGCGGGCGAGAGGTACTGGTCAGTCGCCGCGCTGAACTTGAAGCCCTCGAAGAACAGCGGGATCACGTTGCGTTTCTGCGCGATGGCGTGCTCGATCTCCATTCGCGTCACGTCGTCCGGGTTGATGCAGCGTTCGAGCATACTGGGCGTCAGGATGATCAGGAAGTGGGCGCGCGCGCTGATCTCCTTGAGGATGAACTGCCGCCAGTCGCCGCTGGGGATACTCTTGTAGTCGAGGAAGACATCGTAGCCATGCGCTTCCAGATGCTGGAAGACGGCAAGCGCGGTGTGGTAGTTGGCGCGGCGGTAGCAGATGAAGACGGACTTCTCAACGCGCATGGCTTCCCCCGGCTCGCGGCAGTGACACAATGCGCCTATCTTAGCGGATCATGTGGGGGGTGGGCAAAACGGTGAGCTTGATTAGGAATGATGCGACAGCTTCGCTTTGAATGTTTCTAGTGTCAGCCCATTACGTTCGATTTCCTCTATCGTCGCCGCGTATTCGGGGTCCAACTCCGCGCGATTGTCGTAGTAATATGCCAACGCCGCATGAACTTCGCCTGGAAGTAGGTCGTAATGGCGCATCACATCTTCGACCGAGTAGTCGCCATCCACGATCATCCGGGCGACCATTTCCGCCTTAAGGTGCGGCTTGCGTTCAATTCGTGCCACACCGTCGATCAGCACAATATGTGATACGATTTGCATGATGACCTACCCTTTAATCAGTATGAACTGATCCTTGATGTCGTCTAGTGTACCAACCCCTGCTTCGAGCAATTGGGCAAATGCTGCACAATCATTCACGATCTTGCCGATTGCAGCATTGCTTCGATCACTACAGAAGAATATACCACTGTGCGCCTTTCCATCTTGCAGCCACTGAAAGTGTCGTGCGCGAAACCCTGCATCTTTCGTAATGAGTGCGTATCCATTTTCGGCAGCATACACAAGATGTACTTCATCATCCGCTTCTGCTAGCCCAACATCCTCACAACGCACGACATCGATCCCCTTCTGACGAAGCTGGCTTGCTACCTGCTTATCTATGTGAGTATCAGTATAGAACTTGAGCAAACTCACGGTATCGCCCCTGCTTCGTCCCTATTGTATGACAAAAGTCTGACGGTGGTGTAGCGGTCTCATTCCTCCACCACCGCGTCATAGAGGAACCACGACATCACGCCGTAGATCACGTTTACGACGCCGAGCAGCGCTACCCAGAACATCCAGTCCGCCTGCGGCAGCTCGCGCAGGATGCCCGTCGTCGCCCGCACCGCGCACAGCAGCACCGGCAGCGCGACCGGCAGCATGACCAGCGGCAGCAGCGCCTCGCGCGCGCGCGTCTGCGCGGTGATCGTCGCCAGGATGGTGCCGATGATCGTGAAACCGAGCGCGCCGAGGATCAGCGTCAGGATGACCCAGGGCTGAAGCAGGTTGACGTTGTACAACGCGCTCATCACGGGCAGCAGCGCCGCCCCGACGATGCCGACGAACAACGCGCCGCCCAGCAGCTTGCCGCACAGGACGGCGGTGCGCGGGATTGGGGCGAGCAGCAGCGCATCCATGCCGCCCGCCTCGCGCTCACTGGCGATGCTGCGGTTCAAGCCGAGGATGCTGGCGAAGACAATCGTCACATACAGCACGCCGCTGACGGCTTCGATGCGCGCCTGGCGGTCGAGTTCGAGCGCGAATGAGAAGACGAGGATGCTGATGAGCGCGAACAAGCCCATCGTCGCCACGAGTTCGCGGCTGCGCAGCTCCGTCTGGATGTCTTTCTGGAAGATGGCACGGGTAGCAGCGAGGAATGGGGTCATCGGTAAACCAGTGTTGAATGACGAATAATGTGCGTAGGGGCAGACCCATGTGTCTGCCCGCCGTAGGGCGACGCCGTGTCTGCCCGGCACGGATGTGATGGCGTGCCTCGTCCGCGCACCGCGCACGACTGAGCGTATGAATTGAACCGCAAAGGCGCGAAGGACGCAAAGAATCGCCCTTTGCATCTTCCCCTGCATATCCTGCGTATACTAGACGTACATCGCTCGCCCATCCGAGAGGATTCATTGTGCCACGACTTCGCCCCCTGATCAGCGCCCTGCTTGCGCTCATGCTGCTGCTGGCAGCCTGCCAGCCCGCCGCCACCACCGATGCTCCCCCCGATTCCCTGGCGCTCGTCACCCGCGCGGCGGAGCTGATCCGCGAGACGCAAAGCTTCCGCATGATCGTCGAGCAGACCGGCGCGCCCTATATCATCCTGACGGACCTGGGCAATGTGACGTTCCGCCGCGCTGATGCGCAGTATGTCGCGCCCGGCATCATGCAGGCGGATGTGCGGCTGCTGGTGATCGGCGGCATCCCGGCGGAAGTCGGCGTCTTCTCGCAAGGGTCAAACCAGTTCTATCGCAACGAAATCCTGACGGCGAATCAGTGGGTCAACGCTCTGTTCGCGCCAGGTTTCAACCCGGAAACCCTCGTCTCGTCCGAGGCGGGTTTTCAGACCGCGCTCGAAGGCATGATCGACATGGTCTATGTCGATGTCGTCACGCTCGAAAGCGGCGTCAACGCCCATCATCTGCGGGCGCAGGCGCGCGGCGACACCGTGACAGCGCTGCTGGCGGGGCTGGTCGATTCGCTGGGCGAGCAGGTCGATGTCGACATCTACGTCGATGCGGCGACTGGTTACCCGGCGCGCTTCGTCATCATCCAGCCCGGCACGGAGACGGCGGATGAGCCGGAGCCAACGACCTGGACGGTCGATGTCTTCGACATCAATGCACCGCCGGAAATCGACCCGCCGACCGGCGTCGTCGTGCCGACGCCGGAGGCGGGCACATGACCCACGCTGTCCAAAACAAGCGCGCGCCCAATCCCTGGCTGGTGATCGCCATCGTCGCCATCCCGGTCTTCGTCGGCTCGCTCGATCTCACTATCGTCTCGGCGTTCCTGCCAGAGATCATCGTCCGCCTCGAGCTGCCGATCCAGGATGTGCTGGACGATGCCGCCTGGATCGTGACGGGCTACCTGCTGGCGTACACCATCAGCATGACCTTCATGGGGCGCGTCAGCGACATCATCGGGCGGCGGCGGGCGTTCATCATCTGCCTGATCGTCTTCATGGTCGGCTCGTTCGTCGTCGCTGAGGTCGATCCCCAGGGGCGCGAGGGCATCGCGGGCTGGCTGTACAACCTCGCCTTCCGCCTCACGGGCGAGCGCCCGGAAGGCGGCGAGATCGCCCTGCTGACCATCATCATCGGGCGCATCATCCAGGCGCTCGGCGCAGGCGCGATCGTGCCGGTCTCGCTGGCGCTGGTCGGCGATCTCTTCCCGCGTGAGCGGCGCGCGCAGCCGCTCGGCTTCGTCGGCGCAATCGACACGCTTGGCTGGGTGCTGGGGCATCTCTACGGCGGCATCATGGTCAAGCTGTTCGCCGATAACGCCGAGGGCTTCGTCGCCTTCTTCCGCTCCATTGGGTTGAACTGGGGCGCGCCGGATTGGCGGGCGCTCTTCTGGATCAACCTGCCGTTCGCCGTCTTCGCGCTGATCGGCATCCTCTATGCGCTGCGCGATGTGCCGCAGGAGAAACGCACGGGTTCGCGCTTCGACTGGGCGGGCGCGCTGCTCATTTCCGGCGCGCTGATCTGCCTCGTGCTCGGCTTGGGCGCGAACATCGAAGTCAGCGCGACGACCAGCAGCTTCGACGACCTGGGTGGGCTGCCCCCCTACGCGCTGCCCTTGCTGGCGCTAGCGGTTGTCATGGTGGCGGGCTTCATCTGGCATGAACTGCGGACGCGCGACCCGCTGTTTGACCTGCGCGACTTCAGGCGGCGCAACTATGCCTCCGGCACTCTGGCGAACCTGTTCGTCGGCTTCTGCCTGATGATCGGGCTGGTCAGCGTGCCGATCCTGGTCAACATCCGCGCCGAAGACATCACCCGGCTGGACGAAGCGGCGCTGCAAGTCGGCATCCTGCTCTCGGCGCTGACGGTGCCGATGGCGCTCGCCGCCGTGCCGGGCGGCTGGTTGAGCGAGCGCGTCGGCTATGGGCGGGCGGCGCTGATCGGCTTTGGGCTGGCGCTCGTCGGCTTCGCGCTCGTCTGGCTGACGTGGACGCTCGAAGTGAGCGATGCGGTGGTCGCGGCACAGATGGCGTTGGTCGGCGTCGGCTTGGGGCTGACGTTTTCGCCGATCAGCGCAGCGGTCATCAACAGCGCCGACGAAGGCAAGCTGGGCGCGGCATCCGCCATCGTCATCATCACGCGGCTGATCGGCATGACACTCGGCATCGCGCTCCTGACGGCGTTCGCCTCACAGCGGCTGATCGGGCTGGCGCTGGCGGCGTTCGGCGGCACGATGCCCGACCCCAACGCGGCGGTCATGGAGTATTCGCGGCTGACGGTGCAGGTGCTTTCGGAGATGGGGTTGGTCGGCGCGGTATTGTGCGGGCTGGCGCTGCTGCCCGCGCTGGCGATGCGCGGTCGCGAGCGCGAAGGGGCGCAGGAGATCAGCGCGCGCGTTTCCGGCTGAAGACTGGCACGTCGTGTCCCCGGAATCAAAAGAGGCGCGTGGTGCGCCTCTTCCCCCGAACCCGGCGCGGTTTACGCCTTCCGCTGGATACCGCAGGTGTTGATGCCGAAGATCGCGTACAGCGGGCACCAGCCAATCGCGGCGGTCGCCAGCGGGATGATGGCGATCAAGCCCAGCCACGACTGGAAGTACAAACCGGCGACCGCGATGGCGACGCCGAGGATCACGCGGATGATACGGTCAGTGTTGCCTTCATTCAAACGGAACATGGTGTATTCTCCCTCTCATCTGTCTGTTTCGTCCGTACACCCTTTGGATGGAGTCGCGGTCAAAACGTTACACGCGGAATGTCACGACCTGGAGGTGACATTGATCATGCGGAGTGGGCTTCAGAGTCGGCGGTCATTTCACGCAGCGCGCAACCGCGATTGGTAATGGCGGCGGCTTTGCTGTTCAATAGACGTGGATGGCGGGATGTAAGGACGTGTCTTCATGTGGCGATGGTATGTGGCGCGGCTGGCGCTCCGCGACCTGCTGCGCGGCGCGCGGCTGCGCTGCCCCGCCTGTGGGCATGGTCGGCTGTTCCAACGGGGGCTGCGGATGCGCGCGACCTGCCCCTACTGTTGGGTGCGCTTCGAGCGCGCGCCCGGCGAGTCGCTGGGCGCGGCATACGTCACCAGCGGCTTGACGGCGCTGGTGATCTATGGCGGTTACTTCGCGCTGGACGCGCTGCTCGATATCGAAATCGGCATCCTGCTGGGGGTATGGATCTGCGCGGTCATGGCGCTCAACCTGCTCTTCTTTCGCCTGGCACGCGCGCTCTGGGTCGTCATCGCCTACTGGGGAGGCGGTGTCTACGCAGACCAGGACTACGAGCGCGAATATGCCGCGCCGCACCGTCACGGCACGCAGGATGAACAGCGTTTGTGACTGGGACTCTGCCTTAGTCTCTATCCGAAAAACCTCACCCCCTGCTCGCTGCGCTCGCTTCCCCCTCTCCGTATACGGAGAGGGGGATTGAGGGGGTGAGGTTTACGAATTGGCTCTTATTACGCCATCTCCACCACAACCTTGAGCGAGTCGCCTGCCGCCTTCGTCAGGTGCCATGCTTCGCTCGCCTGCGCCAGCGGCAGCCGGTGCGTGATCAGCGCGTTGGGGTCGAGGATGCCGTTGACCATCAGCGAGAGCGCGCGTCGCGTATCGTGCGGGCTGGCGGAGTAGGTGCCCGCGATGGTGATCTCCTGGAACAGCACCTTGTTGAGGTTGAGGGGCCAGCGCTTTTCCGGCTGCCAGGGCGCGTAGAGCATGAGCGTCGCACCCGGCGCGCACAGCTCCAGCCCCAGGTCGATGGCGGGCTGCGCCGACGGCGTGACCATCACGGCGTGCCCACCGCGACCGCCATCCGACCACGCTTTGACTGTCTCGACGATACCTTCGTCATCGACATTGAAGGTCGTGATGCCCAGCCCCTGCGCGCGTTCCATGCGCACGGGCAGGCGGTCGAGGATGGCGACCTTCTCCGCGCCCCAGTACGGCGCGAGCAGCGCCATCACGATGCCATTGAAGCCCGCGCCGACCACGATGACGGTGTCGCCGCGCTGGATGTTCGAGCGGTCGAGCGCGCGTACCACGCAGCCGACCGGCTCGACCAGCGAGCCGACCTCGTAAGGCTGGTCGTCTGGCAGCCGGAGGATGTCACGCTCGACGATCTCGGCGGGGATGCGCACGTATTCAGCCATGCCTGCCGGGAAGAGGCGGGTCTTCTTGAAGGTCGGGCAGTTGGTGTAATTGCCTCGGCGGCACAGGTCGCAGACCATGCACGGGACATGGTGGTGGATGGCGACGCGGTCGCCGACGGCGAACTGCGTGACGCCCGCACCGACCGCCACGACATCGCCCGCTGGCTCATGACCGAGGACGGTGGGCGCGCGCGGGGTCATGTACCAGTCGGTCACGTCGCTGCCGCACACCCCGCACACCTTGACGCGCACCAGCAGTTCGCCCGCGCCGGGGTCGCCGGGCATGGGAATATCCTGCACCGCCACCTCGCCGGGTCCGAGGTAGATCGCCGCCTTCATCGTTGCTTCCATGATTCGTCGCATCCTGAATATCGTTTTGTTGAGTGGCGGGAGTATAACGCCGAGGCGGGGGAAGCTGCACCATCCAGGGCAGGGCTACTGCAAAGTCAGCACATCACATTTCGCCCTCATTCTAAATAGGCTTGTCCGATACTCAACGCCCGCCGCGCCGACGGCTAAAGCGCATCGGCTACGAGCGATCAAGCGCACTGAAGGCGCTGTGGAAGACTCGGCATTTCCTCAGCCCCCTTCGGTGGGCTTGAGTCCTGTAGCCGACCCGTTTTAACGGTCGGCGGACGTGAAAGGATCTTCCGGACTATCGGACAAGCCTCAAATCCCTCTCCCGAACGGCGAGTACACCTGGGAGAGGGACTTTGCCCCCGTTCTCCCAGCGGTACCCCGCGTTCGGGAGAAGGGGCTGGGGGATGAGGGCTGACACTGTCAACGACTTTGCAACAGCCCTGTCCTCCGGTTCGAGGAGTATGTATTCGAGATACTCTAAAGCTCAACGTGACCATCAAGACGCGATTTGTGGACAGGGAAATCAAGAGCGTAAGTCCTGAGAAACTCCTGGATCAGTTCTGGAATATAGCTTGCCTGGGTTGGTGCAATGTAAATGGACTCAATTAGAGTTTCGAGGCTGGATGCAACGAAGCAGCCGCCAACAGAATCTAATCCATGAAACTCTCGAACATACAGGACGACTCTGAATTCCTGCTCTGAGCTGTACTCAGGTCGTTTCGTGAACAGACTTACTTCTGTACCTCCATAGCTGCTTCCAGGCTCGACATCAGGTTCTTCATCGCTGTAGGTTATCGCGCCTGAAAGCACCCGCATAAATGGGGAATTATCTGTGAGGCTGTTCCTTAACCGTTCAACCGTGCTCTGTATCGCAATACCTCGGTGCTGTCCCGCGTAGAGTTTCCACATTGAGACTGACTCGAATGGATTCATGTGCCAACAACTGACGACAGCATAGCTACGCCACCCATTAATAGCTGAGTAAGCAGTTTTAAGCGTCTTTTCAAGATCGGAATTTTCGGGAAGACCCTTGAGCTTTCGGTACATGGAACCTTCATAAGGATCGCCCAATCGCTTTGCTTGTGCGAAAAACAAAGCCCTTCGGTTAATCAGTGATACGAACTTGTCATAGTCCATGTACCGCCAGATCTTCGTATCAGGAGGAACCTGTCGAATGAGGTCAAGTGTCGTAGACGGCATTCTAATTCCCATTGATGTGCGGGCGGCTTCCAAAAGCCTCGACGGCGATATACTTGCTCAGATCGACCACTGGAAACATGGCGCTGCGCCTTTCTTCGCCTTGTTATTGTTCATTCTATAACAGGCACGCGCCGCTTATCTCAAATCCTCTTTGTGTCGTTCGGAAGTACACATGCACATCACCCTCTTGTCCACCCTGGCGTACAAGTACAGGATGCCCTCAAGAGGGTGATGTGTGTCCCTCAATGCCTGGGGAATTACAGCTCGCACACCCTCAGATAATCGAGATAGAACTCGATGGGGGCGACATCGGTCGTCGCGCCGAAGAACGCGAAGCGCCCGTCTGCGAACGTCGTATCCGTCACTGAAGTCACATACTCGCCATTGATGTAGAAGTCGAAGCTTTCACCCACGTTGTCCACACGCAGCGTATTGGCGACGTTATCGCCGACGCGGATGGCGCGGCTGCGCGTCCAGGGCGCGAGATCGACATACGTGTTGGTCGTCCGGTCGAAGCGACCGACGTAATAGGAACCCCGGCTGTTGATCATGAAGGCGATGAAGTCGGTTGGGCTGTTGACGCGCAGCCAGATGCCAACGCGCGCGGCAGCGGTCGAGAAGCTCGACGCGCGCACGACGGCTTCCGCCCGCACGTTCGTCCACGTCAGGTCTTGCAGCGTGCCCCAGGAGACGGCTTCGCGCCCGGCGAGACGGTCAATGCGCACGACATAAGTTCCATCGGCGATAGAGACCTGCGAAAGCTGCCCGCCACCTGTGAACCAGTTGTACTGCGTCGCGCCGCCGTCGAAGCTGTCTTCAAGCGCCAGCGCGCAGTCAGGTGCCAGCACGGCGTCGTCCGGGATGGTGACGCTGCCCGTGTACTGCGGGAGCGGGGTCGGCGTCGCGTTGGTCTGCGAGGTGCCGCCCATCGGCTCGATGAAGTAGGCGGTATCCCCTTCGGCAAGCCAGCCCGTGTTGCCGGAGTCCGACCGGATCAGGAACCACGCCAGCCCATCCTGGCAGACGGGACCATCGAGGATGATGAAGAGCGCTCCCGCTGCGAGCTGGTCAGAGCGGGCGCTGCCGATGCCGGGCTGCGAGCGCACATTCAGCGGGCGCGGGTCTGCCGGATCGACGCGCGCCGTCATGCCGGGACCGACGCGCGATGGCAGGCTGCCTGGGCAGCTCACCAGCGCGGGGGCGGTCACTGTCAGCGTGGCAGTCGGCGGTTGGGTCGTCGGCGTGTTCGTCACGGTCGGCTTGAGCGTCGGCGTATTCGTCGCGACAAGCGTGGCGGTATGGGTCGCGGTGGGCGTGTGAGTCGCCGTCGGTTCGGGTGTTGGCGTGTGCGTCGGTGTCGCCGTCGCCGTCAGCGTTGGCGTATGGGTCGGCGTATTCGTCAGGGTCGGCGTTTCCGTAGGCGCGAGCGTCGCGGTCGGCGTGGGGGTTGGTGGCTCGGCAATCGGGACGGTTCGTACACTGCCGAACGTCTCGACCGAGGCGGCGGACGCCGATACCCAACCGAGCGATCCGTCTTCCAGGCGTATCTGATACCATGCGCCATCTTCGCTGATGCCGATGATATCGACGCGCGTATCCGCCTGGATTTGCGCGACGCTGGGGAAGCCTGTCCCTGGTCCCTGGCGCACGGGCAGCGCGCGCATCGCCTGGGCAATCGGCGTGGCGGGTGTGGGTGGCAGCGGGGTATTCGTGGGTGGCACAGGGGTGGGCGTATCTGGGATCGGCGTCGCGGTGGGCGGCACCGGCGTTTCGGTCGGCACGAGCGGGGCGTCGGTGGGCGCGGTGGTCGCCACCTGCGCGATGGTGGTGGGCGCGGCGGTGGTCGCCGTCTCGCCTGTGTTGCCGAAGGTGTTGATGGTCGTGTTGGTGTTGTTTGAGCCCAGGATCGCCCAGCCGATCAACGCCGCGCCAATCAGCAGCGCGACGACGGCGATGGCGACGATGGGCAACCGCGAAGCCCGCCCTGGCGCGGGAACGGAGGCTGCTGTGCCCGTGCCGCTGGCGGTCGGTGCCTGCGGCGAAGGGATTGACGGCTGTCCCGCAGGGCGCGCCGTGGCACCCCCCACCCGCGCGGGTGGCGGTGTTTGTATCTCTGTCGCGCCATCGTACGTGTCAGATGCGGCAGGCAGCGGGGGCGTGGGTTTGTGCGGCAGCGGTGTGACGAAGAAACCCGTCGCCTTGCGCTCGATGTTCTGGAGGGAGATTTCGAAGGCGCGGGCGAATTCGCGGGCGTTGGGATAGCGGGCGTTGGGGTCCTTCGCCATCGCACGACTGAGCACGACCTGTACCTCTTTCGGCAGGTCGGTGCGGAAGATGTGCGGCGGCGTTGGCTCCTCGGTCAGATGCTTATGCATGAGGGCGTAAGGCGTCTCTGCCTCGAACGGCATCCGCCCGCCCGTGACCATCGCATACGTCAGGATGCCGAAGGAGTACTGATCGGCGGCGGGTCCGATGTCTTCGCCGCGCCACTGCTCCGGTGCCATGTAGGAAGGCGTACCCATCGCCACGCCCGTGCCCGTCAGCGCGCTGGTGGCATTCAACAGCTTGGCGATACCAAAATCGACCAGGAAAGCGCTGCCCTGGTCGTCGAACATGACGTTGTTTGCTTTGATGTCGCGGTGGATGACCTTTTTCGAGTGGGCGTAATCGAGCGCCGCCGCGAGCTGGCGCACGATGTCGTTCGCCTCGTGCAGCGAAGGTCCGGTGTCGTGGAGTGCCAGCCGCTCCGCCAGCGAGCCGCCCGTCAGCAAGCGCATCACGACATAACTGATGTCGTTCTCGGTGCCGTAGTCATAGACCGGGACGATGTGCGCATGTTCGAGTGATGCGGCGATTTCCGCTTCGCGGTTGAAACGCTCGATGTAGCCGGGCTGGCGGGCAAGAGCACCGGGCAGCACCTTGACGGCGACATCGCGCTTCAGGTTGAATTGGTAGCCGCGATAGACCGCGCCCATGCCTCCTGCGCCCAGAAGGACGCGGAGTTGATACCGCCCAAGTGTTTGTCCGACGAGATTATCGACGCTCATGCTGCTCGCTTTGCAGGAATGCTGAGTACTGAGTACTGAGTGCTGAGTGTCGAGTACTGAGCGGTGTACGAACGATATTTTCGCACCACACGCAGCGCACCACGCACACATCATTCACCAGTATAGCGGCATATGCAAATTCGGATCGTTTGTTTCGGGTTGCATTTTAACGAAATTCAATCCTTGCGTGACTTTCGGCTGGTTGCGTAACAATAGAAAATCGTTACAATGAACAATATTCCGTCGTGACGTCGAACGGCGTTAACGCACATAGGGGAAGGTAAGGCGTTTATGGATCTGCTCCCGGTTGGCGAAGGCTTCGCCCAAATCAAAGTCGTGGGAGTCGGCGGCGGCGGCGGCAACGCCGTCAATCGTATGATCGCCGAGGGGCTTGGCGGCGTTGAGTTCATCACCATCAACACCGATAACCAGGCACTCATGCTCTCAAAGGCGAAGACTCGCGTGCGTATCGGCGATAAGCTGACGCGCGGGCTGGGCGCGGGCGGCAACCCGGAAGTCGGGCGGAAAGCCGCCGAAGAAAGCGCCGACGAACTCCTCGAAGTGCTGCGCGGCGCGGACATGATCTTCATCGCCAGCGGCATGGGCGGCGGCACGGGCACGGGCGCTGCGCCGGTCGTGGCGCAAATCGCCAAGGAACTGGGCGCGCTGACGATTGGCGTCGTCACCAAGCCGTTCAATTTTGAGGGTGCCAAGCGTCAGCAATCGGCGGAACTGGGCATCGAATCGCTCAAGAGTCAGGTCGATACCCTGATCGTCATCCCCAACGACCGCCTGCTGCAAATCGCCAGCAAGAATGCCACGCTCCAGCAGGCGTTCTCCCTCGCCGATGATGTCCTGCGCCAGGGCATCCAGGGCATTTCCGAACTCATCACCGTCCCTGCGCTGATCAATCTCGACTTCGCCGACGTGCGCACGATCATGAGCGAGGGCGGCGCGGCACTGATGGCGGTCGGGCGCGCAGGCGGCGACGAGCGCGCCACCAAAGCAGCGGAAGCGGCGATCAGCAGTGCGCTGCTCGACGTGACGATTGACGGCGCGCGCGGCATCCTCTTCAACATCACGGGCGGCGGCGACCTGAGCCTGTTCGAGGTCAACTCGGCGGCGGCGATCATCAAGGAAAGCGCGCATCCGGAAGTCAACATGATCTTCGGCGCGCAAATCGACGAGAGCCTGGGCGACGAAGTGCGCGTGACCGTCATCGCCACCGGCTTTGAACAGAGCCGCGTCGGGCGTAAGATGGAACCCGCCTATCGCCCGATGTCTCCGCGCCAGCAGATGCAGCAGCCGCCCTCGCAGCCGCAGCGCCCGCTTCAGCAGTATGTCTCGCAGGAAGTCGAGACGACCCCGCCGCCTGCGCCGCAGCCGCCCCCGGCTCCGCAGCCGCGCGCGCCGCAGTCGAACGAGAATTACGGCGGGCGGGTCTACGACGAGGACAACATCGACATCCCCACCTTCCTGCGCAAGCGGCGGTAGAGAAGAGCGTTTGAACCGCGAAGGCGCGAAGGACGCAATGAATGCTAATTCCGCTGACAGATGTCGGGTTGGCGTTCATGGCGTCCTGGCGGTTCAATCCGATTCACCGCCAGGACGCGAAGGACGCCAGCAAGAGACAAGCAAAGAGAGAACACGACGTTCTCTCTTTTCGATCCTGGCGTGCGACGAAAAAACTCACATGGCGCGACCATCACAAAATCGAAAGTTCGTGTACAATCGTCTCAATGTGGGATTGTGGTTTTTCGTGGGAAAACCGTTACATTGATAAACTAATTTCTAACCAAATGCCTCCTGAATTTCAGTGGACAAGAAACCGTTCCTCGTGTTAAAGTAGCGTTATGAGCTAGAACAAATAATCTTTCTTCGGTACGACTTTTCCCCCCGACCAGGGGTGATTTTCCAGGCAGGTGACTGCCCAAAAAACGGACAAAAAGCAGGTTCGCGTGCTGCGCGGTAACCACACATTCGCCTGAGGATGGGGCGCATGGGTGGCTTTTTGTTCCCTGGTACCGGGCGCTTTTCGCTGGTTTCGTGGTAGTGAGGAGAAGGAAGTCCCCAATGGTTCAGTCCCCGCCTCGACAAAAGAATGCCCTGCACGAATTGGGTTACAAGATTTTCCTGGATCGTTACGCGCTGAAAGACGTGACGCGCAAATCGCTCAAGGTCGGCGATACAGTGATCGTGGTCGTGAACTCGCAGACGGGGCAGCGCGAAATCGGCAAGGCGACGGCGATCAAGCTGCCGAAGGTGACGATTGAGCTGCTGGATGGCGAGGTGGTCGAACGCGACATCGAGCATGTCGATAAGCCGCTGGAGACCGACCCTTCGCAGATGATCGCCCGTGTGGCGAAAGGCATCGCGCAGGCGGAGAAGAATGCCAAGCTGCGTAAGCAGTGGTCAGAGCGCTTCGAGTGGCTGATGGACGATTTCAAGTTCGTCCCGGCGGGGCGCATCCTCGCCGCCGCGGGCACTGAGCAATCACTCACATTTTATAATTGCTATGTAATTGACTTCCCCCATGACTCGCGTTCCGGCATCATCAAGACTCTGAGCGAGATGACCGAGATCATGTCGCGCGGCGGCGGCGTGGGCATCAACATCTCGTCGCTGCGCCCGCGTCATGCATACGTGAAGGGCGTCAACGGACGTTCGAGCGGCTCGGTGTCGTGGGGCGCGCTCTACAGCTTCGTGACGGGTCTTATCGAGCAGGGAGGGTCCAGGAGGGGTGCGTTGATGCTCATCCTCAACGACTGGCATCCCGACGTATTCGACTTCATCAAGAGCAAGCGCACCGCCGGGCAGATCACCAACGCCAACATCAGCGTCAACGTCTCCGACAGGCTGATGGAGGCGATCAAGGCGGATGGCGACTGGACGCTGATGTTCCCCGACACGAGCGACCCGCAGTACGACAAGGGCTGGAATGGCGACCTCGATGATTGGCGCGCGAAAGGCGGCAAGGTCATCGAGTATCGCACGGTCAAGGCGCGCGAGGTGTGGAACGCGATCATCGAGAGCGCATGGGCGAGCGCGGAGCCGGGTTTGTGGTTCGGCGAACGCAGCAACAAGGAGAGTAATTCGTTATACTTTAATAAATTAGTATGTACTAATCCATGCGGAGAGCAATCACTCGGCGCGTATTCCGTCTGTAATCTCGGCGCGATCAACCTCGCCCGCTTCTACGACGAGGACAAGCACGATGTCGCCTGGGACATGCTCGATACCGCCGTCCGTTACGCCACGCGCTTCCTTGACAATGTGATCGACAGCACGCCCTACTTCTTTGAGGAGAACGAGCGCGTGCAGAAGGGCGAGCGCCGCGTCGGGCTGAACAACATGGGCTTGGCGGAGCTACTGATCAAGCTGGAACTGCGCTACGGCAGCCAGGAAAGCCTGAAGCTGATCGACAAGCTGTACGCCTTCATCGCCCGCGCCAGCTACGAAACGTCGATTGAGCTGGCGAAGGAGAAGGGCGCGTTCCCTCAGTTCGATGGCGAGAAGTTCATCCAGAGCGGCTTCATGCAGAAGATGCCCAAGGACATCCGCGAGCGCGTGCGCAAAGAGGGCATCCGCAACGTGACGCTGCTGACGCAGGCACCTACTGGGACAACAGGAACCATGGTGAACACCTCGACCGGCATCGAGCCGTTCTTCTCGTGGAAGTACTACCGCAAGAGCCGCCTGGGGCTGCATGAAGAGAATGTGCCGCTCCTCCAGGAGTGGTACGATGCGCACCCCGGCGCGACCGAGCTGCCTGACTACTTCGCCACTGCGATGGATCTCGCGCCGGAAGACCACGCCCGTGTGCAAGCCGCCATCCAGCGCTGGGTCGATAGCAGCATCTCTAAGACGAGCAACCTGCCCAATCATTACACGGTCGAACAGGTCGGCGAGTTTTATGAGCTGCTCTACGAACTGGGTTGCAAGGGCGGCACGGTCTACCGCGATGGCAGCCGCAGCGAGCAGGTGCTCATGCTCAAGGGCGACGAGCGCGCCGAAGGCGAGATGAAGGACAATGACAAGGCGAAGAAAGCCGCGTCCGTCTCCGCCGAAAGCGAGCAGGTTGCCACGCCGCACCGCGTCTACCCGCGTCCGAAGCGCCTGAGCGGCGTCACCGTCAACACGACGACGCCTTACGGCAGCGCCTACGTCACCATGAACAGCGACGAGAACGGCTACCCGTTCGAGGTCTTCATCACCGCGCCGGGCAAGGCGGGCAGCGACCTCCAGGCGGATGCCGAAGGCTTGGGGCGCATGATCTCGCTGCAACTGCGCACGACCGCACCGCAGAACCGTCTGACGATGCTGCGGCTGATCATCGACCAGCTCCAGGGCATCGGCGGGTCGCGCACGGCGGGCTTCGGTCCCAACCGCGTGATGTCACTGCCGGACGCTGTTGCTCTTGCGCTGACTGATCAGTTCTTCTCGCAGGACAACATGCAGCAGCTCGATCTGTTCGGCGGAGCGAGCGATCCCGCGCCCGCGCCCGCGCCAAACGTCGAGATCAAGACGAACGGCAGCGGCAACGGGACGCATGAGCACGCCAGCAGCGGGCTGATCGTCGGCGCGGAGTTGTGCCCGTCGTGCAGCACGGTGTCGCTGGTGCGCGCGGATGGCTGCCGCAAGTGCCTGAGCTGCGGCTACAGCGAGTGCTAGAGAATCGGATGGGGGTGAGTTGATCACCCCCATTTGATTTCAATCTCACGTTTGAAAGGGGGTGGTAGGAGCAGAGAATGCCCTCAAGGGCAAGTTATCAGAATCTCGTCCATCACATCGGACAGCACTTGATGCTGTAAAGCAAACCAGGGGGTACCAACTAGGAGCGGCAACTCCTAATCTCCCCTGGCCCACTTCATGGTAGACCTAAGAGCATACCACAATCAGCTCAGTTGAGTGGTTACGGTTGAGCTTAGGTAACGTAAGGAATTTCCAATGTTCAACTTCAACGCCAGATATGGCATCACCGAAGTTCGTCACAACTCGTCGCACATTGTACGTCTGAAGGTGCTCGATACTGCGCGCAATGCAACAGTAGAGATGACGCGAGAATATGTTGTCTCGCTAATTAAGCAGGGCTATCGGTTCAAGACCCTGCCCAAAGATCGCAATGGTCGCTTGTACTGGGGCGAAGATGTAAGAATCTTCACCTTCCTAGGTGTTGCCTACCTCAGAACTGACACAAATAGGGTCGCTTCCGATAATCTGGGTGAGTTGCCAGCGTTCTAATGCGATCGACGCCTACCTAGTGGCTTATGTGGTTCGTAGTTCATGTCGAACCCTTGGACTACAGATCGACTAAAGTCCATGCACATAATTGCCTTCGGTCAGGAGCCGGAGGCAATTGTCCTTAACTATCTAAATCACTTTAACCTGATGCCGTTGCCCTTGCGCTGACTGATCAGTTCTTCTCGCAGGACAACATGCAGCAGCTCGACCTGTTCGGCGGAGCGAGCGATCCCGCGCCCGCGCCCGCGCCCGCGCCAAACGTCGAGATCAAGACGAACGGCAGCGGCAACGGGACGCATGAGCACGCCAGCAGCGGTCTGATCGTCGGCGCGGAGTTGTGCCCGTCGTGCAGCACAGCGCGCGGACGGCTGTCGCAAGTGCCTGAGCTGCGGCTACAGCGAGTGCTAAGCCGATGGTCGAAGTAAGTCGTGGCACGGACGGCATTCATGCCGTCCGTTGAAACTAAAGCCGGTTATCGTATGTTTTTGTAGGGGCACAATGCATTGCGCCCCTACAGGCACGTTGGGTTTTTCCGTAGGGACGAGGCATGCCTCGTCCGAAAAGATACGAAAACCTACATAATGCCTGATCTGGCAAGTGCCTAGCGCAGGATACAACCGCCAGGACGCCTCGAACGCCAAGCATTCAAGCTGTTTTGCCTGGCGCGCTTGGCGTCCTGGCGGTTCACCTTACGTTGCGAAGCTGGCGGGCAAGGCAGTAAAGCAGCATTTCTTCCATCGCCCCCGATCCACCCCCCGTTTCAATTCTGTCACAATCGCGAACTGGTTATATACAACCTTACGATCCGCATTATACTGAGATCGAATTGGACACGACGGGAGGTGTAGGATGACGACATTGACCCGCGCGCCCATCTCAAAGTCAGAGTTGCTCCAACTCAGCCGCCTGCCTGAATATATCGGATCGAAACTGGAACTCTGGGATGGTGACCTGTACGTCTTGAAGCCTTTGCCTGTGGAAGAGCCGCTGAAGACACGGCTCTTACGCCTGCTGCGCGAGCAGTACCAAACCCATCCGATTGGTTACATCCTACAGGACCCCCAAATCGAACCTCCCGGACAAACGACGATCCTCAAACCCGCGCTCGCCATCGTCAGCGCGCAGCAGGCGGGGTATGCCTGGGACTGCACGCTTAAAGCCGTGCCGCAGTGTGTGATCGAGATCGCCGCGCGCGACGAAAGCGATCAGCATCTGCATGACAAAGCCATCTTCTATGGGCGGAATGGCTGCCTGCTGCCGATCCTGATCAACCCGATTGTGCATTCGGTCGAAATCCTGACGCCGACCGGCTTCCGGCACCTGCTGCCGCGTGACATGCTGGAAGGCGGCGCGGCGCTGCCGGGCTTTCGCGTCCCTGTCTGGCGGCTGTTCGCAGGGTGACGCGCGGCATCCGGACGATGTCCGATCATCACGACGATTCGTCTACACCGCCACGACGATCATGCGCGGGCAGCCGTCTTCGTAGTCGCTGCGGTCGAAATCGCCCCATACCCCGGCGATGGTGAAGCCTGCGCGTTCCAGCAGGAGCCTGAGTTCGGGGTAGAAGAAATAGCGGTTGATGACGGGCGCAATCGTCCGCTTGACCGTGTGATCTGCCTCGACTTCGTCGTAGATCCACGTCACCCGCATGAGCTGTGAGACGCGGTCGAGCGTCGCCACCGAATGCTGCATGATCAGGTGCCCCGTCTCGCGCTCCAGGAACATGCGCTCCAGCGTCACCGCGCCGGTGTCCTGCGCCGCGAATGACTCACCCGCATTCGGCAGGTCGATGACCAGCGCGCCACCCTTCGCCACCCAGGCGCGGCAGCGCTGAAGCAAGCCGAAGTGCGCCTCAAACTCGTGGAAGTGCATCAGCGTGTTGTAGGGGATGAGCGCCAGCTTGAATGTCGTGTCCAGCTTGACTTTGAGCGCGTCCTCCGGCGCGAAGTGCAGGCGCGCACGAACGTCCGGCGGCGCGCTGTCCAGCTTGCGGCGGGCGCGTTCAAGCATCTCCGGCTCGTTGTCCATGCCATAGACCTTGCAGCCGTAGGCGGCGAGTTCGATGGCGATCCGCCCGGTGCCCGCGCCAATGATCAGCACATCACCGCCGTACTCATCGGTCAGGTCGCGGTAGAAATCCAGGTCTTCGTCCTTATCATGGTGTTCCGAGTCGTAATAGCGGGCGATGGTGGCGTAAAAGCCGGACATAGGTGGGCAATCCTTGCGATCCACTGCAACAGGCTGAAGATTGAACCGCAAAGGCGCGGAGGACGCAAAGATCAGTCTCTACACAAGGGGGGCGTTCGGGACGAACGGCGGCAGCGGCGTCGGTTGGGTCAGCGCCTCCATCAGCGGGGCGGCATACTCCGCCAGTAGGCTGATCAGGATGAGCAGCGCGATCAGAATCAGCACGATACGCCGTGTCGTCCAGTAGCGCTGTGGCGTCTCCAGTGCCTCGTCTTCATCGCGCCAGGGCTGCGCGTCGTCAGGATGATTGGGCTGCATCATACCGCCAATGATACCCAATCCCGCCCCCCGCCAAAATCTGTACGAAATTCCGCCATTTGACTGATTTACTTTTAAGAAAAATCGGTATACATTTAACACACGCTTAACAATGCAGGAGACTGGCTTGGATCGCGTAATCATGATCGCCCGCGCACCGCGCGGATTTAGCTGACTGGTTGGAGGCAATGATGCCCGCAATCTCGTTCTTTCTGGCGGCAGCAGTCCTGCTCGTCATGGGGTTCTTCGTCTTCGCGCTGCTGTTCGAGGTCTTCCAGCGGATTCGTCTGCATCGGATGGCACCCTCGCTGCAAATCGCCCGCGCCGACCTGGGACGTTATCCTCACTGGGAAAAGTAATCCCGACAACTTAAAAAGCGGTCTGCTGAGTTCTCAACAGACCGCTTTTTATGGGGCTGCCTGCTACGTGTACTCCCCGCCGTCTACCCGAATCGTCACCCCGGACAGCCAGTCCTCGCGGCACAGATAGGCGACCGCCCGTGCCACATCTTCAGCACTGCCAGGGCGTTTGAGCGGCACAAGCTGGGCGTTGCGTTCCCAGACCTCGTCGCTGTAATCGTCGGGTTTGAGCACCAAGCCAGGAATAATGGCATTGACACGTATCTGTTCGTCGCCGAACGTCTTGGCGCTGACGCGCGTCAGCATGTGGAGCGCGGCTTTGCTGATGCCGTGATGGGCGTAATCGGGCCACGCCTCCAGCGCGCCATAATCGCAGATATTGACGATGCAGCCACCTTGCGGGGTGTTCTGGCGCAGCAGGGGCACGGCAGCCTGTGTGCAGAGGAAGGGCGCGGTCACGTTGATGCGCAGGGTATCCTCCCAGTCGGGCAGCGAGACTTCCATCAGGCGGCGCTTCTGGAAGTTGGAGGCGCTGTTGACGAGGATGTTCAGGCGACCATAATGCTGGCGCAGCGCGGCGAAGATCTGCTCGACCCCTTCCGGGCGGCTGATGTCTGCCTGGAGCGCGTGCGCTTCGACGCCGTGCAGCCTGATCTCGTCGAGTGTTGCGGCGACGACTGCTGGTGCGGCGCTGTTGTAGTGCACCATCAGATGTGCGCCGTGACGCGCCAGTTCCAGTGCGATAGCTTTGCCGACGCGATGCGCCGAGCCTGTCACCAGCGCCACTTGCCCCCTGAGGTCGATTTGCATGACGAATTGCCTCCCTATTTGCTCTAATAGAAAACCTTAACAAAGTTGCCTATAGACAACGCAATATTTTCTGCAATACTTAAGGGGCAGTGAAAAGAATTGACCCCGCAATCGCCCGACTCCGCTCCTGTCTTGTACCACGCAGTCGCATCCGGGTTTTTGAATCGCTGGCTCACCCTGCGCTGCAATCGTATATGAGTCCAAACAGGAGTCTCAACAATGTCCACCAAATTGTATGTCGGTAACCTTCCGTATACCACCACCCAGGAACAGCTCAACGAACTGTTCGGCAAGCACGGCGAAGTCGTCGAAGTTGCTCTCATCACCGACCGCGACACCGGTCGCTCCAAGGGTTTCGGCTTCGTCACCATGGCGACCGCCGAAGCTGCCCAGCAGGCGATTCAGCGTCTGAACGGTACGTCGTTCGACAACCGTACCCTGACCGTCAACGAAGCACGCCCTCGTGAAGAACGTGGTGGCGGCGGCGGTTACGGCGGCGGCGGCAACGGCGGCGGCGGTTATCGTGGCGGCGGCGGCAGCAGCGATCGTGGAAACGATCGTCGCGGCGGCGGCGGTCGCTGGTAATCCGGCATCGTCCATTCTGCAAGGGGGGGCTGAGTTATCAGCCCCCTTTTGTTTTCTCTCTCCAAACACGCTTCAAGCGCTTGGGCTAATCCCCGCAGCCCGCGCCCTCTCCATCACCTGTTCCGCAGCCCGTACCAATGGCATATCAATCATCCTGCCCTCGAAGGCGAAGACACCGCTGCCACTTGCCTGCTGTGCGTCATGCGCAGCGATTAACCGGCTGGCGCGGTCGATCTCCTCGGCGGTCGGGGTGAAGACCTCGTGCAGCACGTCGATCTGGCGTGGATGGATCGCCAGTTTGCCCGTAAAGCCCAGCGTCAGCGCCCGCCGCGCGTCCGCGCGCAAGCCGTCGAGATCGTGCAGGTCGATGTACGGGGTGTCAAGCGCTGCGAGCCTGTTGACCTTCGCATGAAGGACGACGGTTGAGCGCGCCATCAGCACCTCGTCTCCTCCCGGCGTCCGCTGCGCGCCGATGTCGGCGGCGTAATCCTCCGCGCCAAACGCAAGACTTGTCACCCCAGACGCGCTGGCAATCGCGCCGATGTTGATCAGCCCGTGCCCGCTTTCGACGATGGCGATCAGCGGCAGAGCGCCCACCAGCGCGGTCAGCGCCGCGATTTGATCGGCGCTGGCGGTTTTCGGCAGCATCAGCGCATCAGGGGCCGCAGGTAGGATGGCAGCAAGATCCTCGCGCCAGAACGGGCTGTCGAGGCTGTTGATGCGGACGACGCGCGCCGAACGCCCAAAGGCGACCTCGCGCAGCGCCGCCGCGATGGTTTGCCGCGCCTCTGCCTTGCGATTGAGCGCGACGCCGTCTTCGAGATCGAGCAGGATGGCATCGACGTCGAGCGCGGCGGCTTTTTCGATCTTGCGCCAGTCATCGCCGGGGACGAACAGCGGTGCGCGAAAGGTGGAGATGGGAGCCACATGCTGCATGATGATGCTTCCCCAGAATCAGAGTGCCGGGACCGTGGCGCATTTTAACCCGTCGAGTGAGTCCTGGCATGCTTCTCAAACGAATCCCAGGATAATCGCTTCAAACCCATTGCGCGCCTGAAGCTCAAAGCTTCAGGCTACAAAATCAGCCAAAAGCCGCTGAAGCGGCTCTCAATTTCGGTCATTCGAGAGTGCCGCCCTGCCTTACAACCTCTTCCAGAGGTTTTTCTGCTGTTCTAGCTGGAAGCTCAAAGCTTCCAGCGACGCGAAAGCCTATCTGCGGTTTTGAAGCGATTGCCCTGATTTAGGGAGGGGTTGCGACGGGCATCTCGTCGTCTTCGCGCTATAATGCCCCCCAACGTTAAGGAGAAAATCCAATCGTGGGCAAGGTATTCGATCACATCACGGACAACATCCGAGAGTTTGTCAGCAGGCAGCATCTGTTCTTCGTGGCGACCGCGCCGCTTTCCGCCGATGGGCATGTCAATCTGTCGCCCAAGGGCATGGACTGCTTTCGCGTGTTGAGCGAACAGCGCGTTGCTTATCTCGACCTGACGGGCAGCGGCAATGAGACATCGGCGCACATCGCCGAAAATGGACGTATCACCTTCATGTTTTGCGCCTTCCAAGGATCGCCCAACATCGTACGCCTGTACGGGACGGGGCGAACCGTACTGCCGACCGACGCGGAATGGGGCACGCTGGCGGGTCATTTCCCAGATTACATCGGCGTGCGTCAGATCATTGTGGCGGAGATAGATCGCGCCTCAACCTCGTGCGGCTATGCCGTGCCGTTCATGGACTATCGCGGCGAGCGCGAGACGCTGACGAAGTACTGGGAGGCGAAAGCGGATGAGGTGAGCGATTACCAGCGCGACAAGAACAGCGCCAGCATCGACGGCATCCCGACCCCGCTGGGCGAGGCGCTGGGAGATCCCGCGGAGAGGTAACGCAGGTTGTCGTATGTTTTTGGCGGACGAGGCATCCCACAGGGAGGCTTCGCACTGCCTCGTCCGCCAACTTCGCAATGCAAAATGAACCGCCAGGATGTCAAGCGCGCCAGGCAAAACAGCTTGAATGCTTGGCGTTCGAGGCGTCCTGGCGGTTGTATCCTGCTCCAGGCACTTGCCAGATCATGCATTTACCGTGAAGGGAGTCGATCATGGCTTCGTCACCGATTTTCGTCGTTTCGGGCGGCATGGGCGCAACCGGCAAACTCCTCGCCGAGACCATCCTCGCTCAGTTCCCGAATGCCAGCGTGCCCATCACCATCATGCCGAACATCGTCAGCACCGATCAGGTCAATGCGCTTGTCCAGCGCGCCGCAGCCGAGAACGGCATCATCGTGCATACGCTGGTGGACTCGACGGTGCGCGCCCAGCTAATTCACCAGGCGCATCACCTCGGCATTCCGGAGATCGACCTGGCTGGCGCGCTGCTGGAACTGCTGACGCGGCGACTCGCCCAATCACCCCTGGGGCAACCGGGCATGTATCGCGCGCTGCGTGAGCAGGATTTTAAGCGCGTCGAAGCGATAGAATTTACCGTCGATCATGACGATGGCAAGCGCGCCGACGACCTGCCGCTGGCGGACATCGTGCTGATCGGCGTGTCGCGCGTTGGCAAGACGCCGTTAAGCATCTACCTGTCAATCCTGGGCTGGAAGGTTGCCAATGTGCCGCTCGTCAGTGGTATCGAGCCGCCGCCCGCGCTCTTCAAGGTCGAACCCCGGCGCGTGATCGGGCTGACAATTGAGCCGGATCAACTGGCGAAATATCGCCGCCAGCGGGGTCGGCGGCTGGGGCTGGGCGGCGAGATACCGTACAGCGCGATGGAGGCGCTCTACGAGGAATTGACTTACGCGCGGCGGATTTGCGCGCGCGGCGGATTCGACATCCTCAACATGACGGGCAAGCAGATCGAAGAAGCCGCGCAGGAGATCACGGAACGCTTCCAAGATTGAACGGCGTTGGGGGCGCACGAATGCAGCGCGGGGAATTTATCGCGCTGGGGATCTATCCGTAAACTCGTCTTGCTTAACCTCACCCCCTACTCGCTGCGCTCGCTTCCCCCTCTCCGTATACGGAGAGGGGGACTGAGGGGGTGAGGTTTTCGGATAGGGCACTTAGTCTCCCGCAGCCGGCTGCGGCGCGATCTGACGTTCCGGCGGCGCTTCGGCAGGTCCGTACTTCTTCTCCTGCGCTTCGACGTAGAGATACGCCTCTTTGGTGCCGTACCCATAGGGATCGGGGAACGGCACGGGATCGCCGTAGAAGTTGGTCGCAGGCGGCGGCGAGCTGGTCGCCCATTCGAGCGTCAGCGCGCGCCAGGGATTGGCGCTCGCCTTCCTGCCGCTGCGCAGGCTCCACACCATGTTGTAGAGCAGGATGAAGGTCGAAATGCCCAGGACGAACGACGAAATGCTGACGACCACGTTGAGCGCCTGGAATTCTGGCGCGTAGACGGCGACGCGGCGCGGCATGCCGAGCAAGCCCAGCATGTGCATCGGGAAGAACGTCAGGAAGAACGACGGGAAGGTGAAGATGAAGTGCCAGACGCCCAGGCGCTCGTCCAGCATTCGCCCGGTGATCTTCGGCCACCAGTGATAGATGCCCGCGTAGATGGCGAAGACGCTGCCGCCGAACAGCACGAAGTGCAGGTGGCTGACGACGAAGTAGGTGTCGTGGACGTGGATGTCGAACGGGACTGAGCCGAGCATGACGCCGCTGATGCCGCCGATCACGAACATGCTGAGGAAGCCGAGCGCGAACAGCATCGCGCTGGTGAAGTGGATCTTGCCACCCCAGATCGTCGCCAACCAGCTAAAGACCTTGATGCCTGTCGGCACGGCGATGATCATCGACGTGATCATGAACGGGATGCGCAGCTCCGGCGTCAGGCTGGTGAACATATGATGCGCCCAGACGGTGAAGCCGACCAGCGCAATCGCCATGCTGGACAGCGCAATCGCGCGGTAGCCGAAGACCGGCTTACGCGAATGGACGGAGAGGATTTCGCTCAACATGCCAAACGCGGGCAGCACCATGATGTAGACCGCCGGATGGCTGTAGAACCAGAAGACGTTCTGCCACAGCAGCACATCGCCGCCGCGCGCCGGGTCGAAGAAGGCTGTGCCTGCCACGCGGTCGAGCAGCATCAGCGTGACGGCACCCGCCAGGAACGGCGTCGCCATCACCTGGATGATCGCCGTCGCCAGGATCGCCCAGACGAACAGCGGCATCTGGAACCAGCCCATGCCCGCTGGGCGCATGTTCTTGATCGTGACGATGAAGTTGATCGCGCCCAGGATCGACGAGATGCCGAGCAGATGGACTGCCATGCCCCACAGCGTTTGACCATCGCCGCTGAACATCGTGCTCAGGGGTGGGTACGCCGTCCAGCCCGCTTCCGCCTGCCCGACGAAGTAGCCGAGGATCATCAGAAAGCCGGCGGGCGGGATGAGCCAGAACGCGAAGGCGTTCAGCCAAGGGAATGCCATATCCTTGGCACCCAGCATGAGCGGTACGAGGTAATTGCCGAAGCCCGCCATCATCGGGATGATCCACATGAAGATCATGATCGTCGCATGGATGGTGAAAAGCTGGTTATAGCCCTGCCCGTCCTGCATCAGGTCGAGCGAAGGCGTGAGCAGTTCCCAACGGATCAACATCGCCAGCGCGCCGCCGACGACGAAGAAGAACAACGCCGTCACCATATACTGAACGCCGATGATCTTGTGATCCACGCTCCAGCGGAGGAAATCGCTGACGCGCAGTCGTTTCGGTTGTTCGACCCGCGCCCCGGGCAGGGGTGCTGTTATTGCTGCCATCTCTCTTCGTCTCCCTCAATCAAGGCGACGGAGTCGCCTGTTTCACACTTCGTTCAGGGAGTGCGGTGTGCGGTGTGCGTGGTGCGAAAAGACAACCGATTGTTCGCACCGCGCACTTCGCACCGCGCACTTAGTTCGTAGTCGAACCTGCGCTCGCCTGCGCCGCTGCCGTCTGCGCCAGCAGGTAGGCGACAATCGCATTCAGGTCGCTATCGGGCATGTAGTTCGTCTGGTCAGAGTCGGCGTTGAACTGCGGCATCAGATTGCCGAAGCCTGGCACCAGCCAATCCCCAGGGTGGCGAATCGAGTGGATCAGGTATGCCGTCGCGTCGGCGTCGCCGCCTGCCGCTGCGCGCTCATCCGCGCGGTCGCCGATGCCGTTCAGGCTCGGTCCCACGACGCCAACCCAGTTGAGATCAGCAAGGACGTGGCAGGTATTGCAGGGGTACTTGCCGCTCGCCAAAATTTGCCGCCCAACCAGCACCGGATCATCCGGCGGCAGCAGGTTCGTCGTCGCGGTCGGCTCGAAGAACTGACTCAGGTACTCTTCCTCGGTCTCATAGACGATCACCCACGCGCCCGTCAGATACTGCTCGCCGGTCGCCGGGTCGGTGACGAGTTCGCCCGCCATATTGCCGTGTCCCGCGCCGCACAGCTCCGCACACACGACACGGAATGACCCCGCCATCGTCGGCGTGAAGCGTATTTCGGTCGTGCGTCCCGCCAGCACGTCCTGCTTGACGCGCATCGCCGGAATCCAGAAGGCGTGGTTGACATCGGCTGCATCCATGCGGACGACGACCGGCTGCCCGACCCAGGTATACAACTTGGTTGCGCTGAAGGTGATGACGCCATCTTCATCGGTCAGATCTGCCTGGATTTCCGGCTTGAGGGCGTTGAAGTCGATGCCTGCGGGCAGGTCATCCTGGCTGATCGTGTAGTTGAATGTCCAGGCATAGCGCGCCCCGATCGCGCCGACCGACTGTTCGCCGAAGGCGATGACGCGCGTGTTCTGCCAGACGGTGAAGCTGTAAATGGCGATGACCGTCACGATGACCGCCGGGATCGCCGTCCAGACCGCTTCCAGAGTGGTGTTACCATGAATAGGGGGACCATCGCCGCGGTCACCGGGGCGCGCGCGCCAGCGCACCACCGAGACCACCAGCAGACCCTGCACGAGCATGAAGACCAGCGCGCCGATGAAGAGCATGAAACCGAAGATGCGGTCAACTTCCTGCGCCTGGGTTGATGCTTCCGGCGGCAGAATTAGCGGCATAAAGGACAGGAAAGCAAACGCCCCCGCGACCATGACGACCACGAAGACGATGATGAACGACAGCGAGGGGACGAGTTTCGTCTCACTGCGCTGCGGAGTCAGGTTAATCGAACTCATGCCGATAGTCCCACCCAAAGCTTATGTGAAAAGCGAACGAGGAAACGCCAGGCGTGTAAAACAGACCAGTAACAAATGTCACGATTCGATTGTTCCATTTTACACAAACTGCCAGAAGATTGTAACTGAATGTCGTGTGAGAAGCAAGCAGGCGAGGGCACCCGAAATGCGGGTTAAAGGGGGGTAATCTGATGACAACTGCCGAAATTGCGCGCGCGCGCAGCGAGCTGATCGCCCAACTGCGCGCGCAGGGGACGCCCGAACGCGCGGCGGGCGAGAAACAGTATCTGCGCAGCGACCTCCAGTTTCACGGAGTCAGCGTGCCCGGCTGCAATGCAATCCTCAAGGCGTGGCTCAAGACGCAACCCGCGCTCACGTCGGGCGAGCTGGGCACGCTGGCAGGCGCGCTGTGGGCGTCGGACTGGCACGAAGAACGCACGCTGGCGATCTTCCTGTTCGAGGAGCGCCCGAAACTGCTCACGCTCGACCATCTGCCGCTCATCGAGACGATGATGCGCGAGGTCAACACCTGGGCACACCTGGACGAGATCGCCGTGCACGTCGTCGGCGTGCTGCTGGCACGTCACCCGGATGTGATGTCCGGTCATCTGCTGCGCTGGGCGAGCGACGCCAATTTCTGGGTGCGGCGTGTCCCGCTGCTGGCGCAGAACGGGCAGTTTCGCAAAGGCGGCGGCGATTTTGCGCTTTTCGAGCAGGTCGCCGTGCCGATGCTGGACGAGGGCAAGGCGTGGTCGAAAGACGAACGCTTCTTCATCCGCAAGGCGATGGGCTGGGCGCTGCGCGAAATGTGCAAGCATCATCCCGACTGGGTGGTCGATTTCGTGAATCGGCACCATGCGCGCATGTCCGGCTTAACGCTGCGCGAAGCCACCCGCAAACTGCCGCCGGAATGGGCGCCGCGATTGACGGTATAATAGGCATCGATTTTTGCCTGTATCGTGATCGCCGTGATGGGCGAAGGCACGGAGAAGCCCTTAAACATGTTTAGTCGCTTTATCAGTAGGATTGTGGCAAACCCGCAGGTTTATAATGTCGTGCAGTATTTCTTCGGCGCACCCATCGCCTATCGCCATGTCCGCGAAGCGGTGGGATCGCTCTCCGCCCAACAGGTACTGGTGGACATCGGGGGTGGCACGGGCATCAGCCTTCATTTTCTCCTCGGGGATTTTCGCTATCTGTGTGTCGAGATCGACCCAGTGAAAATTGGATTGTTCGCCGGGAATCAACCCCATCAAATGGCGATCTTGGGCGACGGCACGCGCCTGCCCATCGCGGATACCTGTGTCGACGTGGCACTGTGCGCGTTTGTCGCGCATCACTTGACCGATTCTGACTTCAGGCAGGCACTGAGCGAAGCGATGCGCGTCCTGAAGCCTGAAGGCTGCTTCATCCTCGTCGATCCGCTCTGGCGACCCAAGCACGTCGTTAGCCGGCTCCTGTGGGCTTACGATCGCGGGGAGCACCCACGCACCGGGGATCGACTGCTCGAAATGATGGCGCAGTACGGCGACATCTGCGAGATACGACGCTTTTCGGTCTTACACGGCTATCTGCTCGCGGTCGTCCGCCGCGCACCTGTCGCCTCAGGACGCTTACCAGTAGGATGAAAAGCACTTGAGGACCCAGGGAAATCACATCTTCAGACAGCCCACGCTGCTGCGCCTGCTGTCTTTGTCGATTCTTCTCGCCTACAGCATCATCGTCACAGCGGCGGCACTCGCTGCTGCGCGCAGCGGCATGGATGTCGCGCTGGATGGACACGGCATCCAGGGCTGGTTCCGGGCATCGCAGCGCGTTCTGCTGCCGGGGCAGTGCGCGACCCTTTCGTGGCAGGCGGAAAATGCGGCATCGCTTCAACTGGATGGGCAGACGGTCGAGGCTCAGGGCAGCCTGGAAGTCTGCACGACGCAGCCCTTCTTTCGCGAGCTTCAGGCAGTTGCCCCGGACGGAAATGTCGTCAAGGCAACGGTTTATGTCGGCATGTTCCCCTATGGACGAACCGTCACTGCCAGTCTCCTCGGCGCGCATCTGGGCTTTGTCGCCCTGACGGTTTTCGTCGGCATAATGGGCGATCTACCGGGAATAAGCCCCACACTGCGGCGCAATCGCGCAGCATTCCGGCGCTACGCCGACTTCACGCTTGCCAAATTGAGACCCTACTGGCAGCCTCTTGAGAACCTGGGCGAAATCCGTTACATCCTGTTCGCCTCTCTCACCTGCGCTGTCGGGTTGATCGGATTGCGTGCTGCTCCCTGGGCACACAACGCGGTCGTCACGTTAGCCGCCGTTGGATTGGGAGCCGCAGGCTGCGCCGTCTGGATACGCGCGGCTCAGACGGATCGCCCCGCTGCCGGGCAAATCTCTCCCACGGATAGGGGGATGCTCCTGTTGATCGGCAGTGCCATAGTCGTGATCACCGTACTCGCCTACCTGCTGCCGATGCGTGCTCACGTCTGGATGGGCGGCGATGAAGCCTATGTCCTCAATAAAGCGACACTGGGATGGTCGGTGATTTTGCAGTACGACCTGATACTTGCGCGCCCACTGACTCCGTTGGGTGCCCTGATTGGCAGCATGTTCTCGCTCCCAACGGGGATAGATGGTTTTCTGCTCTGGGCGACGATAGCGCGCGCGGCTTCGGCATTACTTTTCGTGGGTATCGTTCGTTTACTCCTCCCCAAATCATGGATCATTCCCTTCGCTGCCGGACTGCTGTTCATCGTTAATCCGTCCGAACCCACCCGCTTCGCCGCCATCCATATGCAGGGCTACCATATGCTGCTCCTGCTGATGCTGCTTGCCATATTCCTTTTCCTGCTGGCTTACCGCCGCGCCAGCCGTCCATTGCTCATCGCTTCGATGGTCGCCCTGGGCGCTGCCTGCCTGATCGTCGAAGTCGCCTTCATAATGGCGCTCGTCATGCCCCTCACGCTCTATTTGTGGGGTGGCGACCGCCGGCGCAGCATCATCTGGAGTTTCACCTGGTTCGTCACCCTAGTCCTTTTCGCTTTTCGACTTTTCGTGCGCACTGGAGAAGTTGACTATCAGTTGGTGGTCCTTCAAGAGGTTCCGCTAGAGGAGATGATCCGCAACATTTCGGTCCAGCTCACGCCTTTATTCGGCTTCTTCCGACTCGCCGATGCCACGCCCTGGCAATGGCTGATCGCCATCGCCCTGGGCATCCTCAGCACGCTTACGCTGCTGTTCGCGGCGCGCCGCAGTGAGCCGATCAGCAGAAGAACGCTGGTAACCATGCTCGTCGTGAGTCTGCTTTACATCTGCCTGACCGTCGGCGTCTTCATCCGGCTGACAGGTGTGCTGGCGCAGATCCGCACTCAGTTCGCCCCCAGCCCAGGGCAGGCGCTGTTTTGGGTGCTGCTGTTGGCGCTGCTCGCCACCCGCTTTACGTCGCGCCGTGCCAACGCGGTCGTTGCCCTGATGGTCGGTGTGATGATCACCCTGAGCACCGCCAACGGCTTCAGTGACGAGACACGCACGACGTTCGCCACACCCAACACCCGGTATGAGGCTGTCGTGCGCACGATTCATGATGTGCGCGCCGTCTCACCGCAGTACAACTCTGAATCAGTCATCGTTTTCTACCTGGAAGCTGGCGCAGAGACGCCGCTGGGCTGGGGGTACATGCTGATCGAGTTATCGCAGTATCTGTTCGGTACACGCGGTGTGGTGGTGAACTATGAGGGGCTGGATAACCTCATCTTCCGCCTGAACGACGAACGCAGCAGGTACTTCGGCTTACCCGTCCTGACGGCGGATCGATTGGTGGCATTCTGCCTGGCGTCTGATGGCAGCGCGACGCTGCTGGAAACGCTTCCCGATACCGGGGACTTCACTCCCCGTGAGCTGCGCCAGTATGATCCTGAATCCCATTTTCGCGCCGAGACGACCCCGCATCCGCTGCTGCGTTTCTTCTTGCCAGAACCAGAAGGCAGACCACGCGTATGCAGTATCGACGCCTAGGACGAACCGGACGCAAGGGCAGCGCGACCACCCGGTGGGTCCGTCTTACGCGGTTTGCGATCCGCGAGGTCAGGCTGGCACTGCGTAATCTGGTCACGCTGCGCGAAATCCGTTACATCCTGTTCGCTGCCTTCACCTGTGCAGTCGGCTTGATCGGTCTCCGAAGCGCGCCCTGGGCACACAATGCGGTCGTCTCGCTTGGCGCTGCCGTGCTGGGGGGTGTCGGTTGTGCTGTCTGGATGGCTGCCGCGCCCGCCCATACCCAGGCACAATCGCGCTGGGAAAAGTCAGACGCGCAGGTCGCGTTGGTCATTGTCGGTGTTGTCGCCGCCATCGCGGTACTCGCCTTTTACCTGCCTATGCGCGCGCATTTCTGGTTGGGCGGCGACGAGGCGCGTGTCCTGAACGATTACACGCAGGGCTTGGCGTCCATCGCGCGGTACGACATGATGTTTTCCCGCCCATTGACGCCGCTGGGTATTCTCATCGGGGGTCTCTTCCTGGCACCCACGGGCGTTGAAGGCTTTCTGATCTGGGCGACGATAGTGCGCGTGGCTTCGGCATTGTTTTTCGTGGGTATCGTTCGCTTACTCCTGCCGAATTCGTGGATCATCCCATTCGCTGCCGGACTACTGTTCATCGTTAATCCTTCAGAGCCAACCCGCTTCGCCGCCATCCATATGCAGGGCTACCATATGCTGCTCCTGCTGATGCTTCTGGCGACCTTTCTCTTTTTACTTTCGTACCGCAGCGCCAGTCGATGGCTCCTGCTGGGTGCGATGGTCACGCTCGGCGCGGCATGCCTGGTCGTCGAAGTCGCTTTCGTGATGGCGCTGGTGATGCCGCTCATGCTGCTGCGGGGCAGCGACCGCCAGCGAACCACGATCTGGCTCTTCGCGTGGTTGATCACGCTCCTCCTCTTTGCGCTGCGCCTTCTCCTGCACGGGGATAGCCTGGAGTACCAGACCGTTGTCGTCAACCAGCCGCTTGCGTTAAGCCAGCTTATCGACAACTTCTTTATCCAGTTCACGCCGCTTTTCAGCTTCTTCCGCATCGCCAATGCCGCCCCCTGGCAGTGGCTGATTGCGGTCGGTGTTGGCAGCACGGCAGCGTTGGTACTGGTCTGGACATCCCGTTACAGTCAGCGTAGCAGCTCGCGCTCCCTCATCATGATGTTGGTGCTGTGTCTGGGATACATTCTGCTCTCCTTCAGCATGTTTATCACGCTCACCGGCTTCGTCGCGCAGCTCCGAACTCAATTCGCGCCCAGCCCAGGGCAGGCACTCTTCTGGGTGCTGATCCTGGCGCTCCTCACCAGCCGCGTCAGCCGCCCCAATACGGTTTTTGCGCTGGCAGTCGGTGTGATAGTCATGCTCTGTACCGTTAACGGCTTCAGTGACGAAACGCGCTCCGCGCATGTCGCGCCGAACACGCGCTATGAAGCGGTGGTGCGAACCATCCGCGATGTTCGCGCGGTGTCACCTCGCTACAATGCCAACGCGACCATCGTCTTCTATCTGGAACCTGGTGCCCAGTCCCCACTTGGCTGGCAGTATCTTGTCAGCGATTTATCGCCTCTCGTCTTTGACAGTCGTGGCAGGTTGCTGGAAGATGAGGGCAATGAAGATATACTGATCCAGGACTTGAGCGCAGAATGGTTGGTCGCGTTTCAACTGGCGTCTGATGGCAGCGCGACGCTGCTGGAAACGCTTCCTGATAACGGCGACTTCTCTCCTGATGAGCTGCGCCAGTATGATCCTGAATCCCATTTTGTTGAGGAGACGACACCGCCTCCGCTGCTGCGTTTCTTCTTGCCAGAACCCGAGAGGTGAACACACCCATGCAATATCGACGCTTAGGACGAACCGGACTCAAGGTCAGCACCCTCTGCCTGGGAACGATGAACTTTAGCTGGTCGGCGGATGAACCGACCTCGCACAGCATCATGGATGCCGCGCTCGACGCGGGCATCAACTTCTTCGACACCGCCGACATGTATTCCTACTGGGCGAGCGACGCGCACAAGGGCGGCGAGAGCGAGACGATCATCGGAAGCTGGCTGAAGCGCAAGGATCGCCGCCAGATCGTGCTGGCGACCAAGGTGCGCGGTAAGCTGTGGGACGGTCCAAACGGGGAGGGCTTGAGCCGAAGCCACATCTTCCACGCCGTCGAAGACAGCCTGCGCCGCCTGCAAACAGACTACATCGACCTCTACCAGGTGCATTACCCCGACGACGAGACGCCGCTCGAAGAGACGCTCTCCGCGCTGGACGACCTGGTGCGCAGCGGGAAAGTCCGCTATATCGGCGCGAGCAACTACCCGGCTTGGCTGTTGATGAAGGCGCTGTGGATCAGCGACAAATACGGCTATGCGCGCTTCGACAGCCTCCAGCCCCATCACAGCCTCGTCCACCGCGACGAGTACGAGCGCGAGCTGCGCGATCTTTGCGTCGATCAGGGGATCGGCGTCATTCCCTACAGCCCCCTTGCCGCAGGATTCCTGACAGGCAAGTACAGCCGTCAGCAGCGCCATGCCGATACCACCCGCGCGGACAGTGGGCTGATCAAGCGCCTGCTGGCGGACGAGCGCGCGTTCGACGTGCTGGAGGCGGCGCAGAGCATCGCGGGGGCGCACGGTGTGCCTGTCGCGCAGGTGGCGCTGGCGTGGCAGCTCGCCCAACCCGCCATGACCTCGCCGATCATCGGCGCGCGCAGCGTGGCACAGCTTCACGACCTCGTCGGCGCGTCGGAAGTCAAGCTGTCGAGCGAAGAGATCGCGCGGCTGAACGAGGTGAGCCAGGGCTACTAGCAGAAAATCCTCTATAAAGTTAACGAAAACGCCTGTACAATTGAGAAATCAACTCAGATTTCAACAGGATTGTTCATGGCTACCGCTGAGAGATCATCGATCACGTCACCGCGCCCACCCGTCGCCGATGGGCTGCCGATCATTGGCAGCCTGCTGTCGATGCTGGGCGATCCCGGCAAATTCATGACCGCGCAGTACCTGAAGCATGGTCCCGTCTTCACGGTCAAAGTCCTCAACCGTTCGTTCACCGTCATGGCGGGTCCCGAAGCGGTCGAATACATGACCAACGAGGATGGCACGCTGACCGGCGAGCCGATGTGGAAACCGTTCGTCACGCAGCTTGGCGGCGAACACAATATCACCGCGATGGATGGTGCGGATCATGCGCGGCTGCGCAAGGTGATGCGGCGCGGCTTTTCGCGCTCGGCGGCGCTCGATACCAGCGCCGTGACGGTTGAGGCGACGCGACGGCTGTTATGCCGCATCGAGCCGGGGACGCCCATCGCGGCAGCCGATTTCACCGTCGACCTGATCGCCGAAGTCCTCGGTTCGATCACCCTGGGACGCGCGGCGGGTGAATACCTGCCGGACTTCCTGACGGTCTGGCGCAACTACCTGTGGTCCATGATCATCGGCACCAAACCCAAGTCCGTCCTGGAAAGCGCGGAATACAAACGGGCGCTGGCGCGGGTGATCGAGATGGGCAGCGCGATCCTCGCGGCATACGAGCGCGGCGAGCTGAAGCCGGGCGAATCACAGTTTGCTGACGACCTGATCACCGCCTCGAAGGAGCAGCCCGACCTGGTCAATCACGGCGACCTGATGCTGGGCATGATCGCGCCCTATGTGGCGGGTCTGGATACCGTCGCCAGCATCGTGCTGTTCATGTGGTACGAAATCACACGGTCGCCGGAGCTGAAGGCGCGGATGATGCCGGAGATCGAAGGGCTGCTAGCGACGGGTGCCCCAACGCCGGAACAACTCCGCCATGTGCCGCTGCTGCACGCGCTGGCGATGGAGACGATGCGCTATTACAACGTGGCGGTGATGCTGCCGCGCGTCGCCAAACGCGAATTCGAGTTCGCCGGGCGGCGCATCGTGGAAAACGAGTCGCTGCAAATGGCGATTGGCGTCGTCCATCGCCTGGAGAAATTCTATCCGAACCCGGAGCAATTCGACATCGACCGCTTCCTGGAGCCGCGCAACGAACACAAACAGCGGCACGCCTTCGCGCCCTTCGGCGCAGGCTCCCACACCTGCCTGGGCGCGGGGATGGCGGAGGTGATTATGGCGCTGATGGTGGCGACGCTCGTCCATGACGCGGATTATGCCGTCGAACCCGCCAACTATCGCGTCAAGCGCTTCATTTCGTCCGACCTGATGCCCGCGCCGGACCTGAAGATGCGGCTGCTGTCGTTCAGATAGAAGTAGGGGCGCAATGCATTGCGCCCCTACAAGAACGTACGAGATTCCGCTTCAGCCTGCCTGCACGCCGTACAAATCGCTGAACTTGGCGCGCAGATACGCCAGATACGGCGCGACGGTGATGCTGCCGCCCGTGCTGCGTTCCAGCAGCTCGCCTGCGCTGAACGCCCGCCCGTGACGATAGATGTTCTCGGTCAGCCACTCGCGCAGCGGCGCATACTCACCGCGCGCCAGCGCGTCGTCCAGCCCCGCCACATCGCGGCGCGCGGCGGCGAGGAACTGCGCCGACATGATATTGCCGACCGTGTAACCGGGGAACGAGCCAAAGCCGCCGCCCGACCAGTGAATATCCTGTAGGACGCCCTGGCTGTCGTTGGGCGGCGTCACGCCCAGGTACTCCTGCATCTTGGCATTCCAGATTTCCGGCAGGTCATCGACCTGAAGCGAGCCGTCGAGCAAGCCCATCTCGATTTCGACGCGCAGCATGATATGCAGGTTGTACGTCACCTCGTCCGCCTCGACGCGGATCAGGCTGGGCTTGACGCGGTTGACCGCGCGGTACATCAACTCCGGATCGGCACCCGCAAGCTGATCGGGGAACAACGCCCGCATTTCCTCAAAGTGCGCGTTCCAGAAAGCGCGGCTGCGCCCGATCTGGTTCTCCCACAGGCGCGACTGGGATTCGTGCGCGCCGTAGCTCGTGCCGCCGACCGGATACTTGCCGAGGTAGTCGATGGAGAGCGCCGTCCGCGTCAGCGCCGGGTCAACGCCCTGCTCGTAGAGGGCGTGCCCCGTCTCATGCAGCGTGCCGTAGAACGCCATCGGGAAGTAGTGGCTGTCGTAGCGCGTGGTGATGCGCACATCCTGGCGCGTGAACGAAATCTCGAACGGATGTGGCGCGATGTCCAGCCGCCCGCGATTCAGGTCATAGCCGAAGCGCTGGGCGATGCTCAAGCCGAACGCCTTCTGCTTCTCCTGCGGATAGTCGTGATCCCACAGTGTGTGCTTCAGCCCGTCGTCGCGGGCGATGATCTCGCGCAGCAGCGGCAGCAAGCCCGCCTTCAGGTCGCCGAACAGCACTTGCAGCGATTTCGCCGTCACGCTCGGCTCGTACTCGAAGACCAGCGCGTCAAACGGATGATCGGCGTAGCCGATGGCGTCCGCCTGCCGTTTGGCGAGCGCGAGCTGCTGCTTGAGGTAGGGTGCAAAGCGCTTGAAGTCGTTATCGCGCTTCGCCTCCGCCCACACACCCTCGGACACCGGTTCAAGCGCCGCCTTCTCGCCGACCAGGTCGAGCGGCAGGCGGCGGATGATGTCGTAGTACTGCCGGGTCTGCTGCACGCCGCGCAGGCGATACGAGTCCGGGTCGTCGCCCGCCACCTCGCGCTCGGCGGCGTCGAGCAGGCGCGCGGTCTTTTCGCTGATGAAGTGCTCCTGCGCGATCTTCGACAGGCTGGCGAGCTGCCAGCCGCGTGTTTGCGCGCCACCGGGCGGCATCTGCGTACGCGCATCCCATTTGAGGATCGAGATGGCGTTCAGGATGTCGCTGAATTCGGCGATATGCGCCTGAAATGCGTCGTATGCGGATGTACTCATGAGGTTACTCCTACGGGTTTAGCATAAGGATGGCGGAAGATGTACAGGACAACCAGCGCCGTCACGAAGACGAATACTGCCACAACCTGCATGATAAAGTCGAAGCCGTAAGCCGCCTGCCAGACGCCGCTCACGCTGGTCGCGGCGAACCAACCGATGTTCCACTGCACGAACCCAACGCTGCTGGCGACCGCGCGCTCGTATTCCGGCAGCGAGTCCATCACCAGCGGTTGAAAGAGCGGCTGCATCGTGTTGCGCGTCGAGATCGCCACCGCGTAGGCGATCAGCGCCACGCCGAGCGTCGGCGCGAGACTGAGCGCCAAGAAGCCGATCGCCGCAGTCGTCAGCGTGATGCCAAGCGCACGCACCCGTCCGAAGCGCCGCTCCCAGAAGGGGTTGAGCATGGGCACCAGTGCCATCCCAACCCAGCCCAAGCCGAGGATCGTGCCGACGGTCGCATCGCCAAGGTCGAACGTGGTGCGGAAGAACAGGTTGTAAAACGGGAAGGTCAGCCCGCCCGAAAATCCGAACAACAGCAGCGGGAAGCCCAGCCAGATCAGCCTGCGCCAGGGCAGACTGCTGAGCGGGAGGCGCTGGCGACTCGGGGCTGGCGGGAGCGGCAGTTCATGATCGCGCACGCCGAGCAGCGGGGGCAGGCTGGCGAACGTCAGCAGCGCCGCCAGCGCCAGCCCCGCGCCATAGGCGATGCTGCTCTGCGCAGGCGTGGCGATGCCCACGACAAGCGCCGGAAACAACGTGACGATCACCCCAGGCAAATAGCCGCCCGCGAAGCTGCCGAGCGCCGCCGCCCCCAGGCTGATGATGTTGTGCCAGGCGTAGAGTCGAATCTGTTGATCCTGCTGCGCCAGCGATGTCATGAACGGCGCGAGCGCGATCTGCCCAGCGCCATAGAACATGCCCAGCAGAAAGCGGCTGATGCCGAGCATGAGCAGCGAAGGAAAGAGCGCCACCATCAGCAGCGACGCCGCCACGCCGATGGTCGAAAAGAAGATGACACGCCGCGCGCCGATGCGGTCGGCGTACAAACCGACGGGCAGCCCAGTCAGCAACCCGCCGATGCGCGGCAGCGATTGCAGCAGCCCGATGGTTTCCGGTCCGTAGCCCAGGCTGACGAAATAGAAATTCAGCAGCACATCCGGGATGCCCAGCAGCCCAAAGTGATAGACCGCGCTGTGCAGCATGAAGAGGGCGAGCGGGCGACTCCTCACGCCCTCACCCCCCACCCGCTTCCGCTCTGCATCCAGCGTCCCAAACGGTGAGTACACCTGGGAGAGGGGAGCCAGACGACTCGTCTGGAAGTCCCTCTCCCAGGGAGCGAAGCGACCGGTCGGGAGAGGGATTTAGGGTGAGGGCAAATTGCGTTCACATTACGCCCCGACGCCGATCATCTTCTTGCCCGCGATGAAGGTCGCACGAACATCGTTGAGCGCGTCCAGGTCTGCCAGCGGGTCGCCAGCGACGACGATCAGGTCGGCATCCTTGCCCGCTTCCAGCGTGCCGAGCTTGTTGTGCACGCGGTTGATGTGCGCGGCGACGACCGTCGCGCTGCGCAGCGCGGCGTAGTTATCGCGCACAACGCCGATCTGCACCATGAACTTGAGTTCGGGCGCGACGATCTCATGCCCGACCGCCGGGCTGCCCGCGTCGGTGCCGAAGCCAATCGGCACACCCATTTCCGCCGCCTTGACCAAGCCCGTGTAGCGGTTGGGGTCGGCGACCGCCTTCTTACGCTCGGCGATCTTCCATTCGGGGATGTTGAAGCGCCGCGCCACATCCTCCTGCGCCTGCATCACCAGCGGCGCGAAGGTCGTCACAATTGGGATCTTCCTATCGACCAGCATCTGAATCGTCTCGTCGCTCATCGAGCCGCCGTGTTCGATGCAATCGACACCGAAGCGCGCCGAGCGGCTGATGCATTCGTCAAAGGTGGCGTGCGCGGTGATCGGCACGCTCATCTTGTGGCTTTCGTCCACCACCGCCTCAAACTCGGCATCGCTGAACTCGCAGGTGTCGTGGCACGCCATGATCTTGATCAGGTCTGCGCCGCCGCGCACCTGTTCGCGCACCGCCCGCCGCATCTCGTCGGCGCCGCTCGCCTCGCGGCAACACCAGTAGGTATGCCCGCCCGTCTGCACAATCGCCTGCCCGCACACCAGCAGCCGGGGACCGGGGAAGATGCCCTGCTCGACCGCCTGCTTGGCGTACAGGTTGCTGGTGTTCATGCCCAGGTCGCGCACCAGCGTCACGCCCGCGCGCAAACTCTTGATCATGTTCGACGCGCTCTTGTAGGCGCTGATCTCGACGCCGTCGTTCATCGACTGGTTCGCCAGGTCATGCACGCCATCCCACGCCAGATGTGCGTGTGAGTTCATCATGCCGGGCATGACCGTCATGCCGCCGCAGTCGATGACCTGCGCGTCGGTCGTGCCCAGGTCGCTCATCGCGCCGACCGCCTTGATTTTGCCCTTCTCGACTTCGACGAAGCCATGTTCAATCACCTGATCGCCCACGCACGTCAGCACGCGCGCATTGACGAACACGCGGTGCGGCGACGGCAGATCGAACATCGGCAGGAGGATTTTTTGAAAACGCCAGGGCGCTTGTTCGGGCATGGGGAATCACCTTTCAAATGAATCATTCACGCTACAGGGTGCGTAGTGCGCAGTGCGTGGTGCGAAAATGCGGAGATTGAACCGCAAAGACGCGAAGGACGCGAAGACAGGGAACACATGGGTGCGGCCCTACGCACTCGTCTTTGTTCGTTCGCACTACGCACCACGCACTTCGCACTCGTAAACAAACTCGCTTCAACAACCCTCGATCAGATGCTTAGGATGCGCTTTTCCGGCGGGTTTTCCGCCAGGAAGCGGCTGGGGACGTGCGCCGCGCCCGCCGTCACGATCATGCTGTCGATCAGGCGGTAGCCGTCGATACCGGGGCGATAGATGCCCGGCTCGTTCGAAAAGACCATGCCGGGGACGAGGAGCGTCTTATCGCCGGGCGCGAGCCAGGGGCTTTCGTGCCCCTGCAAGCCCATGCCGTGCCCAATGCGATGACGGATGGCATCGCCCAGCCCGGCATCGCGCAGCACCGCCAGCGCCGCCGCGTTGACCGACGCGCAGGTCGCGCCGGGGCGCAGCGCGTCGATGGCGGCGCGGTCGCACGCCGCCGCCGCGCGCAGGCAGCGCATGACCTCCGCCGACGGCTCGCCCGCCACGAAAGTCGCGCCGCTCTCGGCATGATAGCCGCCGACCGCCACGCCAATACCCGCGATGATCGGCTCGCCCGGCTGCGGCTGGCGATGCCCCGGCGCGCCATGCGGCAGCGCCGCGCGCGGACCGCTGTGGACGGTGCCGACGACCGCGCCGCCGCCCAGGCGGAACATCTCGCCCACTTCCTCGCGGATGCGCGCGCTCGTCGCGCTCAGGCACATGCGCAGGATGTCCAGCTCCGTGCCGCCATCGCGGATGACCTGCCCGGCGTGGTCGCGCACCTGCTCCAGGCAGTAATCGGCATAGCGGGCAGCGCGTTCGATCAGCGCCAGCTCTTCCGGCTCCTTGATCCAGCGCAGGTGCTCGACCAGCGCAGACATGACCACACCCTCGCCCAACCGCGCGAAGACCGCCTGATCGACCGCGTCGATCCCCAGGCGCTTCGCCCCGCACTCGCGGCACATCCAGACGACCGGATGCGTCTCGCCGGGGTACTCGAAGTAGGTGCGGATGTCGCTGACAACGCAGTCCGCCGCGTTCTCCTGTTCGAGCAGCGGCACGAACAGCGTGGGCGCGCCGGACGCCGGGATGAACAAGCCAATCGGGCGCTCGGACGGGATGTGCCAGAAGCCGGAAGCGTAAATGACGTTGTGCGTATCGAGCAGCAGGATGCCGTCGAGCGCCGCGCCGGGCAGCGCCGCCTGGATCTGCGCCAGCTTGCGGCGGTAGAACGCCGCGTCGAGCATCATCATGACAGCACGACCTCCGCCCGCCCGCTTCCGGCGCGCGGCGCGGACGCTGTGATCGTCAAGTTCGTCCCGGCGGGCGCGCGCACCAGCCACTCGACCTTGCGCGTCGTCGCCTCCCACATCGGCAGCCAGGGCGACCAGGTCGCCTTACGCCCATCGCGCCCCGCCAGATGCCCGATGTCCTGCGCAGCCTCGCCCATCAACAGCTCGCCGCCCGTCAGCGTGACAGTCAGGCTGCCTGCCGTCTGGCGTTCCAGCGCGCGCTGCGTCATGTGCGTCGGCTGATAGCCCTCGTTCTTGACGACCGCCGTCACCTTGTAAAGATCGCCTCCCAGCGCCTGCGCCTCGGCGCTGACGAGGCGCAGCAGCGGCGTGGTCGCGGCGTGGCGGAGCGTGAACAGGCAGTTGCAGTGGAGGGTGGTGTGCAGGAAGCCGCGCGCTTCGTCGGTCGCCGCCCACGAGGCAGGCGGCGGATTGCGGAAGGTGTACATATGCGTCCAGCCGCCGATCTCGACGCGCCCCAACTGCGGATGATCGAACGGCTTCCAGTCGATGAAGCCGCGCCCGCCCAGGTGTTTGTCGTTATACGCTAGCAGCTTCAGCTCGTCCTCGGTCGAACGCGCGCGCACCTGATACTTTGCCGGGTCGGCGATGCCCGCTGCCAGCTCCGGGTTCCACAGTTCGGTCGAAAAGGTGATGATGCCCATCTCGTCATACGACCACTGCATGAGCGAACCTGTGCGCGCCTGCTTGGGGTCGGGCGTGAACTCCTCATAAACGGAGATGACCGGGTAGCCGGTCAGCGCGGTCGCCATCGCGCCGATGGTCTTGTAGAGCGCCAGATCGGCGGGCGGGATGGCGGCATCCGGCTCGACCAGCGACGGGCGCAGCACCACGCCGCCGTGCGTGTGATAGCACTGCATCCCGCTGATGTTGGGATGCGCGAGCAGGAACTGCCCGACCGCCAGCGCTTCCGGCTCACTCAGCGGGTACTCGCCCGCGCCATACTGCCGCACCTCGGAAACCCAGCCCGCCGGGTAATTGCGATTGAGGTTGCCATCGCGCGGCTTCTCGATCTCGAAGCTCACGCCGTCCCACTCGCCGCGTATCACGCCTTCGCGGTGGAGGCGGTAATACGGACCGTCGCCCACCTCGCCCGGCTCGCGCAGGATCATCAGGCGCGGGTCGTCCTTCGAGATTTTCCATTCACCCGCTTCATCGGGGATGCGCATCTGCACGATGTGCCCGTCGCCGTCGATGTCCTGCTGGCACAAACCGCGCGTCTGCTCCTCGCCGGGCAGGTAGCGCCCGTTGCCGCACCAGTGATGCCCGGTCGTCAGGCTGATCTCAGCGCCGTCCGGGTTGGTGCGCGGCAGGATGTAGAACGCCATGTTGTCCAGCAGCCAGGTCGCCTGCGCATCCGTGCCGTAGTTCGTCAGCAGATACCAGATCGTGTAGAGCGCGGTGTGCGAGGTGGCGACCTCTTCCGCGTGGATGTGGGCGTCGATGTAGAAGGCGGGCTTCTCGTGATCGGCTCCCGTCGCGCGGTTGGTCAGCGTCATCGCCCAGATATCGCGCCCCCGCCAGCTCTTGCCGAGCGATTGGAGTGCCGCCAGGTGGGGATAGGCATCCGCCAGCCCGTGCAGGTGGCGCGTCAGGTCGTCATAGCGAAAGTATTCACTGAAATCGAGTGCGTACATCAAAATTCCTTACTCACATTCTCCGGCTTGGGGCGCACGAATTTGCCCCAGCCGCGTTCTCCAATCACATCGCCCTCCAGGAAGACCGTGCGCCCGTTGACCATCGTCCGCCGGATGCGCCCCTGGTAGGTGATGCCCTCGTACAGCTTGTCGCACGCCTTCGCCTGGCTGAACAGCATATCCTGTGCGATGGTCGTCGTCTGGCGCGGGTCGTACAGCACGATGTCCGCGTCCGAACCGACGGCGATCACGCCCTTTTGCGGATAGACGCCGAAGCGTTTCGCGCCGTTGGTGCTGATCAGGCTGACTGCCTTATGCAGGCTCATGCGCCCTGTCAGCGCGGCATCGACCATGCCGAGCACGAGTTCCTCGATCCCCGGCGAACCGGGCGGCGTGCGCCAGATGTCGGTGCGCGCGCGTTCCTTCTCCTCGACGGTGAACGGCGAGTGGTCGGTCGTCACCGCCATCAGCGAGCCATCCGCCAGCCCTTCCCAGAGCGCCGTCTGGTCAGAATGGCTGCGCAGCGGCGGGTTGATCTTGGCGTAGGGACCGACGCGCCGCATGTCGTCTTCGGTGAAAAAAAGGTAGTGCGGGCAGGTTTCGCCCGTCGCCGTCGCGCCCATGCGTTTGAAGCGGCGCAGCGCGTTGAGCGCAGCCTCGCATGAAACGTGGGCGATATGAATATTCGCGCCGATTGCCTCGTTCATCGTCAGGACGGAGGCGACGGACAGCGCCTCGACATACGGCGGGCGCGATTCACCATGCGCCAGGATGTCGTTGCGTCCGGCGGCTTGCAGGCGGGCGGTGTTCCATTCCAGCAGCGGGTTGTCTTCGCAGTGGATGGTGCAGACCAAGCCCGTCTCCGCGACCAGCGACAAGCCCTGGAAGAGTTCTTCCGTCCCCGGCAGGCACAAGCCCTCGAATTCGTCATTGCGCCCGGCAGGCGCGCCGGTTGTGAAGATCTTGAAGGCGACCGCGCCCTCCGCCGCCATATCCAGTACTTCTTCGCGCTTGAGCAAGCCCGGCGCGCCATAGAGCGCGAAGTTGACGTAGGCGTCGCCTTCGCCCAGCGCCTTGCGCGCGCGGAAGATGTCGCCTGTCGCGCAGCACGGCTTGGAAATCGGCATCTCGAAGATCGTCGTCACGCCTCCGGCGGCGGCGGCGCGCGTTTCGGTGGCGAAGTCGCCGCGTTCGGGATAGGCGGGCGCGCGGCAGTGAAAGTGAATATCGACCGCGCCCGGCAGGACATACATGCCTGTCGCGTCGATCACATCGCTTGCCTGCGCGGGCGTCCCGCGCGCCAGCAGCGCCACGATCTGCTCGCCGCGTATGGCGATGTCGAGCGCTTCAATGCCGCGTTCGGTGACGACATCGCCATTCATGATGAGGGTATCAAAGTTCACGGGCGTCATCCTTGGATCAGCGTGCGATGGACGAAGTCGATCAGGATTTGCGCGGTGATGTGCAGCTCTGCCACATCCACGTATTCATCGAAAGCGTGTGCCACTTCGTAGCTCCCAGGTCCAAAGATGACCATCTCGCCGCGCACGACGCCGGTCAGATGCTTGGCATCGCTGCCCGGGAGATAACCGATGGGACCCGGATCGCCGGGCAGCCCGGCGCGCACACAGTCCATGAAGGTGCGGGCGAGCGGCGTTTCGACCGTCGAGGCGAACCAGTTCGAGACCAGGAAATCACCAATGCTGATCTGCGCGGGGGACGCATCCACCGACGCGATCACCGCCTCCATCTCGCGCTGGACTTCCGCCGGGTCTTCGCCGGGGATCATGCGGCGGTCGAGGTAGACGGCGCAGGCATCCGGCACGGCGTTGGCAGTGCTGCCGCCCTGGATGACGCCGACATTGCAGCTCGGCGTGCCGACCATCGGATGCACACGCGTTTGCAGCGATTTGTGATACTCGTCGAGCGCCAGCACCGCCCGCGCCATCGCCGTGATGGCGTTGACGCCGCGATCCGGGTTGGTGGCGTGGACGGACTTGCCCGTCGTGCGCACGGTCGCCCGCATGACGCCCTTGTGGGCGGTGGCGACGTGGTTGTGCGTCTGTTCGCCGACGACGATAAAATCGCACTGCGGCAGCAGCCCGGCATCCGCCATCCAGCGCGTGCCGAGCCGCCCGCCGACCTCTTCTTCCGCCGCCGCGACCAGCACCAGCGTCCCGCGCAGCCTTTCGACGTGCTGTGCCGCGTGCTGCAAAGCGATCATCATGGCGGCGAGCGGCGCTTTGTCGTCCACGCTGCCCTTGCCGTACAGCCTGCCGTCTTTCACGACGGCGGCGTACGGATCGACGCTCCACTTCCCCGCCTCGTCATGGGCAATCGGCACGGTGTCGATATGCGCATGAAGCATGATCACTGGGTCGCCCTGTCCAACGCGCGCGATCACGCTGACCGCCTCCGGCTTGGCTGGCGGCGCGACCTGCGAAACCGCACAGCCCGCCGCGCCCATCTCGTCGGCGATGAACTGCGCAATCGCGCGCGTATCGCCCGGCGGGTTGGGCGATGGGATGCGCACGAGCGCCTGGAGGAGCGGGATGAGATAGTGGTCAGAGGTCATGATGTGTGCGCCTGGATAGGTGTTTGAGGGGGAATATGGGCACGGACGCCATCAATGGCGTCCCTACAGACGATCCTGTAGGGACGAGGCATGCCTCGTCCGTTGCAGCGTCTCATGCCATTCCTTTTCATTTTGCCTGCGCCCGGTAGCGGTCAAGGATCGGCTTCATGCGTCCGAGCGCCTCTTGCAGGAGGTCGGTCGTCTGCAAAATCGAGATGCGCAGGTAGCCGCCCCAGTTTTCGCCAAAGCCCGTGCCGGGGAAAAGGAGCACATGCCCCTCCTTGAGCAGCAGATACGAAAGCACGGTGGCATGAATGCCGATGCTGCTGCTGTTCGTCCAGAAGAAGAACGCGCCGCGCGGATCGCTGAAGTTCAGTCCCAGGTCGCGCAGCCCCGTCAGCATCAGCGCGCGGCGTTCGGTGTAGATGCGCTGGAATTCATGCAGCGGCTCTTGCGCCCCGGTCAGCGCGGCAAGCCCCGCCCACTGGCTGATCGTCGCGGTCGCGCCGGTCGTCGCCGCTTTCACCTTCGCCATCGCGGCGATCAGGTTGGCGGGCGCGGCGATGAAGCCGACGCGGAAGCCCGTCATGGCGTAGGTCTTGGAGAAGCCGTTGAGCGTGACCGTGCGCTCCGCCATGCCGGGCAGCGAGCCGATGCTGAAGTGCTGCCAGCCGTCGTAGAGGAACTTCTCGTAAATCTCGTCGGAGATCACGATCAGATTGTGGCGAATGGCGATCTCGGCGATGGCGCGCAGGCGGTCTTCGGTGACGATGCCGCCGGTCGGGTTGCTCGGCGTGACGATCAGCAGCGCCTTGGTCCTGGGCGTGATCGCCGCCTCGACCGCTTCGGGACGCAGGTTAAAGGCGTCCTCGTGATCGGTCGGGATGAGGACGAATTTGCCGCCCGCGCTGGCGATTGCCTCGTCATACGACGTATAGCGCGGGTCGGGCACCAGCACCTCATCGCCGGGGTCAAGCAGCGCCTGCATGAGCAGGAACAAGCCCTCCTGCCCGCCCGCCGTCACGATGATGTTGTCGCCTACCACGTCCAGCCCGTTTTCGCGGCGGAACTTCTCGCCGATTGCCTCGCGCAGCGTGGGCATCCCCGCGACCGGGGTCGGCGCGGTCTTGCCATCGCGAATCGATTGCATGACCGCCTGCGTGATGTGCGCAGGTGTCGCCAGGTCGGGGTCGCCGCGACCGAGCGCGATGGCGTCGGGGTACTGCGCCGACAGCTCCATCAGCGCGTAACGCAGCTTGGTACCGTCCGAGGCGACGGCGCGCACTTCATCAGGGATGTTCGCGTTCAGGCTGATGTTCATGCTTCCGTCTCCAAACCCAGCGCCGCCCACTGCGAAATGCTGGTCGTGCAGATCGTCATGCTCTGCTTGTAACCGCGCAGCTTGTTGTGCGCGCTCGACCCCGCCATCCAGCCGACGCGCCAGCCGGGCAGCGCCTCTGAATAGCTGCCGATGCTGATGACCTTGGGCGCAAGTGCCGCGTTGAGCGCGGGATGCGCCAGGCTGCCGGGCAGAGCCGTATCGAAGATCACCCACCAGCCATACGCCAGCGCCGCATCCAGCAGCAGTTGGGCGACTGCCGGATCGTCGGCGGGCGTCAGGTAGAACACTCCGATGTCGGTCGGCTCTCCCAGCGTCGTCAGGATCGGCGCGCCGATCAGCGCCGCCGCCTGCGCGATGGACACGCCGCCGCCGGGCGCGAGGATCGCCTTGCCCGCCGCGAGCTGTTTGAGGGCGACAAAGCGCGCCTCGGTCGCCCCGCAGGTGATCGTCACCTGCCCGGGGTCGAGTTCGATCCCATAGCGCTTGCCCAACATGCTGACCGCTTGAGTCCGCAGCGGTTCAATGCCGGGACGGTCGGTGTAATGCGTCTGCCCGCTTTCGAGCGCGGACGCCGCCGCGTCGATCACCGCCTGTGGGACGGGCGGCGCGTCGGCGGGGGACTCGGTCGGCTCGGCGAGCGCGGCGATGCGCGCTGCCAGAGGGCGCGCGAGGGTGTATGGTGCGCTCATGCCACCCCCTCGCGCACGAATGGAAAGTCAATCTTCAGGTCGGCGGCGAGCGCCGCCAGTTCGTCAAAGACGTCGGCGTCGAGCAGCGCGCCTGTGCGGCGGAATTCCTGCTCGCGGCGGTAGTCGAGTTCGCCAGGGACGAGGATTTCGCTCACACCGGGGCGCTTCTTCGCCGCTTTGATGTCCGCGATGAAGGCGTCCATGCGCGCCTTGAACTCGGCGACGGGCATGAACCACGCGATGTCGATGGCGATCATCATGTGCGAGACATCCTGCTTCGCCGGGTCGGCATATGGCATCAGCCCGTAGCCCCCGCCGCCCAGGATGCCCGTCAGCACATCCGTCAGCATCGACAAGCCGTAGCCTTTGTGCCCGCCGATGCCAAGCAGCGCGCCCGCCATCGCCGCCGCCGGGTCGTCGGTCTCCTCGCCGTCGGGCGTCAGCGCCCAATCGAGCGGCATCGGGCGACCTTCGCGCATGTACCAGCGCATCATGCCCTTGCCCGCCGTCGTCAGCGCGATGTCGAGCACGACCGGGAAGTCGCCGCCCGTCGGCGCGACGATGCCCCAGGGGTTGGTGCCGACCACGCCGCTTGCCGCGCCCCAGGGCGCCATCTCCGGTCCCGCGTTGGTCATGGCGATGCCGATCATGTCGTGGTCAAGCGCGATGCGCGCCGGAACCGCCGCCGAGCCGAAGTGAGTGCTGTTGCGCACGACGACCGTGCCGATGCCGCTGATCTTCGCCTTGTCGATGGCGACGCGCATCGATTTCTGCGCGATGGGCGAGCCGAGTCCGTTGTGCCCGTCGATCAGCGCCAGCGCGGGCGTCTCCTTGACGATCTCGAACGGCGCGCCAGGGGTGATGTAGCCCTTGCTGATACGCTCACGGTAGGTCGGCAGGCGGCGCACCCCCTGCCCCTGTCCGGGCAGGCAGTGCAGTTCGCTCTGCATGAGCGCCAGCGCGCACATGCGCGCCTCGTCGTCGGGGACGCCGAGCGCCTGAAAGACGGACAGCGTGAAGAGGTCGAGCGCATCAACCGGGACGCGAACCAGAGATATGGGCATCTATATTCCCTTGACCGCTTTGTACTGCTCAAGCTGTTCCGGCGTATAAACCTGCATCAGCTCCAGCTCGATGCCGCCCGCTTCCTGTTCGAGGAAGGCGACCCAGCCTTCGGGGTGAACGTGGCTGCCTTTGACCTTGCAGGCGCTGCATTCCTTGAGCGTCGCGCCCTTCGCCTGCGCGTCCGCCAGCGCCTCGTCGATGTTCGGCACGGCGTAGCAGATGTGGTGCAGCCCTTCGTAGCCGCGCCCGGTGATCCAGGCGTCAAAGCGCCCGCCTTCGTCCAGCGACTGGCAGAGCTGGTATTCGACATCGCCGACGAAGAAGATCGCGACGCGGTTGCGCGACTTGGGGTAATCGTGAATCTCGGCGTTCAGCCCCACACCCAGGAAATCCTGGTACTGCTTGAGCGCGGCGTTGGCATCGCGCACCGCAAATGCCATATGTTTGATGTAGCGTCCGTCCACGATGTCGTTTCTCCCTTAAGAATGACTTCACTGTATCCAGCGCGTGCGTAGTGCGCGGTGCGCAGTGCGAAAACACAGCATTGCTTGTTCGCACTGCGCACTACGCACCACACACTTTGCTATTGCATTTTGAAGATGTCCGCGATATTGACGCCGGGCGAGACGACGGGGTTGATGCCGCCCGTCATGCTCGTCATCACCAGCGTCAGACCGGGACCGTAGCCCGCGCGTGGGCTGTCGCCCTGCCCGACTACACCGATGCCAACCGCGCCGCGCAGGTAGCCATGATTGAAGCTGCTGTCGTAATCCGCCAGCGCGACGACATCGCCCAGGCGCAGCTTGTCCAGCCCCGCTTCACGCAGCGCGTCCTTATCCTGGCTCTGGATGTGCAGCGAACCGCCCTCGCTCGTCAGCCCCGCGCCCGCGCCCAGCAGATGCGGCGGCACCACCGCGCTCACAGGCACGTTCAGCCGCCCATCCGGCGCGGTCGTCACTTCCAAGCCTTCGACCAGATCGACCGAGCAGCTCTTGAGCGTGACACCGGGATGATCCAGCAGCTCCATACCGACGCCAACCGACTTGATATTGATCTTGTCGCCAATCGTCATCTTCTCGCGGTCGGCTTTGGAGAAGTGCAGGATGACATGCTCAGAGAAGCGACCGGACTTGCCCGTGACGACGCCCTTCGCGCCTTTGGCGTCGCCCGTCATCACCATCGCCGTGTTGCCGACACAGGCGAACAGGTTCAGCCCGCGATTGCCGTTGTCATCCTTGAGCGAAATGCTGACGCCGGGATGGATGCAGTCAGCCAGCCAGCCATACGCCGAATCGCCGACCGAGACGTTGTAGACGATGCCGCCATAGGTCGGCAGCAGGAAGGGGCGACCATGCGCATCCAGGCGGTACGGCTCGGCGGGCAGCCCAGGGAAGCCCGGCGAGGCGATCTGCCCCATGACGGAGACGGCGACAATTTTTTCTTTGTTCGTTCTGATGCTCATGATGCCTCGCGGATGTTGAGGGTGTGCGCAATGTTGGCGTTGGGGTCGATGTACCATTCGATGATCGGTTCGGCGGCTGCCATCAGCGTCATAATGCCGGGACCATGCCCGGTCATGACCGAGTCGCCGTGAATGCAGAGCGCAATCGCCGCCGCGCCCTTGCGGAAGCCGCGCCCGTAGCGGTGATCGGCGTCGGGGATGACGACCAGGTCGCCCAGGCGCATCTGGTCAATGCCGAGTTCCGCCATCAGCGCGCGGTCGCCGCTCATCAAATCCTGATCGACAAATTCGGAATTCAGTTCCGCGCCCGACCCCATGATGCGCGGCGGCAGTTCCATCGTCACAGGCACGCGCAGCTTACCGCTGACGGTCTTTTCCAGCGGGATGCTGTTGAGCAGGCGCGGGCTGGTCTTTTTCAGCTCGATTTGCGGAAAGTCCGTCAGCGCCAAGCCGCGCCCGCAGGCGATGATCTGGATCGAGTCGCCGACACACAGCAGGTCGTTCACATCCGGCGCGAAATCGACCAGCAGGCGGGCGTGTTCGCCGGTCACGACGCCTTCCGCGCCTTTGGCAAGCCCGCTGGTGACGATGGCGCGATTGCCGACACAGGTCAGGTAGTGCAGCGCGAAATCCGCCATGCCGTCGGCGTTGGCGATGGAGACGCCCGGCTCGACATGATCCGCCGCCCAGCCGAACGCCGGATCGCCGACGCGGGCGTTATAGACCACGCCGGACATCCCCGGCAGCACGCGCCCGACCCCCATGTTGTCGAGCGTATAGCCAGGGTAGCGCAGGCTGGGCTGGCTGATGCTGCCCGTCACCGCCATCTCGACAAGCTGCGACTCGTTGGTTGCTAAAGGCATAAGAACAAGTCCTTTTGTACACGTAACACGCAAAACGGATGCTATCATGTGCGTGGTGCGCACGCATTGATCCGATTTCTTGACACATATGCCGGGGGTTGCTATAGTCCCCCTGCTGTCGATTGTCGACAATCGACTGACGACAGCGATTATAGACTCGCAAAGAGACCTGTCAAGCGAATGGCACAACTGCCTGCGCAGCTTCACCAAATCGAGAACAAATCCCGGCGCGAGCGCATCATCGAACTGCTGCGTGAAGCCATCGTGTCTGGCGAACTCAAACCCGGCGAAGCGCTGATTGAGACGGAGATCGCCGCGCAGTTGGGCGTCAGCCGCGCGCCGCTGCGCGAGGCGCTGCAATCTCTCAGCCGCGAAGGGCTGGTCGAAGCGCTCCCGTATCGCGGCACCATCGTGCGCAACCTCAGCCGTGCCGACATCGAAGAACTCTACAGCTTCCGCGCGCTGCTGGAGTCGTTCGCCTTGCGCCGCATCATCGAGATCGGCGACCCGGCGCATGTCGCCCTGCTGCGCGGGTACTTCGACGCCATGCTCGACGCGGCAAAGCGCGACGATATGCGCGCGGTCAACGACAGCGACCGAGGCTTCCACGACGCGCTGATCGAACTCAGCGGGCATCGGCTCCTGCAGGAGAGCTGGCAGACCGTCTCGCTGCGTGTGCGCCAGGTGATGGCGCTGCGCAATCGCCGCAACCGTGACCTGACAAAGGTCGCCTACAATCACATCCCCATCATCGACGCCATCGCCGAAAGCGACGTGGCGCGCGCTGAAAAACTGCTGCACGAACATATCGCCTCGGCGGGCGACCTGATCGCGGAAATGTGGGAAGACGGCGGGACGCCGAACGGAGCTACACCGTGAACGCGCGGCGTGTCCTGGTGACCGGCGCGGGCGGCTTCGTCTGCCGCCACATCGTCGAAGCGCTGCTGGCGGGCGGCTGGCGAGTCGTCGCGCTGGATCGCGCATTTGACCCCGATTTGCGCGCCGCCTGGGCGGAACGGGTCGAGATGATCGAGGGCAGCGCCGCGCAGATCCTCGCGCTCAATGTCGATGCGCTGGTGCATGGCGCAGCGATCACCGCGCCGCCGGAAGAAGCGGGGCTGACGCCGGAGACCTACCTGCGGGAGCATCTTGATGCTGCGCTGCTGCTCGTCGAGCGCGCTCATGCGGCGAACGTCGCGCGAGTCCTGCTCATCTCGTCGGATGCGGTCTACAGCGATACGCCGCCTGGACTGCTGGATGAGGACACCCCCACGCAGCCGCAGGGACTGTACGCCGTCGCCAAAGCTGCACTGGAACACACCGCGCGTGCGCTGCGCCATCAGTATGACCGCGACATCGCGGCGATCCGACTGGGCAGCATCTATGGTCCCGGCGAACTGCCGCGCCCCAGCCGCCCCCGCATCAGCCGCGTTGGGCAAATGCTGCACGACGCGCTGACCGACGGGCGGTTCACGCTTGATACCGCCATGCGCACGCAGAGCTGGACCTTTGCGCCGGATGTTGGCGCGGCGGTGCGCGCCCTGCTGGATGCGCCCATCCTGCATCATGCCGTCTACAATGTCGCCAGCGAGGAAGTTCTGACAGCGGGCGAGATCGCCGATGCGGTCTCCGCAGCGCTGCCGAATGCGCGCGTGGTCGAGGCACACGGCGCGCCATCCGGCGACCAGCGTCGCCATACCCTGAGCAGCCGCCGCCTGCGCGCGGAAACGGGTTTCCGAGCCTGGACGCCGTTCGCGCAAGGCATCGCCGCCACCCTTACCTGGCAGTCTGCACAACTGGAAATAACCCCATGACGCCCATGCGTATTCTCCTGGGTGGGCTGGGCGTGCGTGGTCGCCACTGGGCGGATGTCATCACGCGCTCGTCACGCGCCGAGATCGTCGCCTACGCCGACCCGAACCCCGCCGCACACGAACGCATGGCGGAGAAGTACGGCGCACGTCCGTCGTTCGCCTCGGTCGAGGAAGCCCTGCCCCAGCTTGAAGATGTGGACGCGGTCGTCCTCGCCAACCCGCCGATTGGGCGGCAGGCGCAGGTCGATGCGTGTGTCGCGCGCGGGCTGCCGATGCTGATCGAAAAGCCGCTGGCGCTCGACATGAACGAGGCGGCGCGGCTGGTCGAAACCGCCGAGCAGGCGGGCGTGCCGCTGATGGTCGGGCTGAACTTCCGCTACCTGGGCGTGACCAAAGCGGCGATCAAGCTGTTCGCCGACGGCACGGTCGGGCAGCCTTCGTTCGCGCGCTTCACCTACGAGCGCTACCGCGATGGCAACCGCCCCGACCTGAACAAATACCCGCTGACGATGGATCAGCCCATGTTGTGGGAGCAGTCGATCCATCATTTCGACCTGATGCGCTATATCTACGGGCAGGAGCCAGTGACGGTGGAATGCCGGACGTGGAACCCGCCCTGGAGCATGTACGACAGCGATACCAATGTCGCCGCGCTCTTCACCTTCGCCGATGGCATGGTCGTCAACTACCAGGGCACCTGGCAGAGCGGCTGGGCGGAGCCGCATTTTGAGTGGCGCACCGACTGCACGAACGGCGTCGTCACGCAGCGCGCGCAGTTTGGCGATCTGTACTATGCGGCGCGCCACGAGGCAGCTCTCACGCCCGTCGAACTGCCGCCACATGAACTCTGGATTACCGAAACGCAGGGTCTGCTCGATGCCTTCATCGACTCGCTGACCCTGAAGACCCCTCTGCCGTGCAGCGGACGCGATCATCTGATGTCGCTGGCGATGGTGCAGGCTTGTGCCGTCTCCAGCCGCGAATCCCGCTGTGTGCAGATCGCCAGTGTTTTACCACCGAAGTCTGGCGATTTTTAACATGATGACTGGGAAAGGAGTGCTGCAACGATTGAATAAGGTGCGAAGCAAGTTCACCTGTGCGCGAGAAGGAAATGGTCTTTTGCAAGGAGCTAACGTCTATGTCTGGTAGGTCTCGTTTGGTAGTATTGGTCTCGCTGCTGGCACTGCTGGCGACCGCGTTCGGGGTATACGCACAGACGACCCCCGATGAGAACACGCTGGTCATCGGTCAGAGCGTTGATGTCGGTTCACTCGAACCGTCGCTGGTGGGTTCGCGCGCCGAAGCGAACATCTTTGGTCACCTGTACGGCACGTTGTTTGACATCACCGCCGATGGCACCCTCGCGCCCTATCTGGCGAACAGCTACAGCATCTCGGAAGATGGCACCGAATGGACATTCACCCTTAACGAAGGGCTGACCTGCCATGACGGCGAAGCACTGACGGCCGAAGATGTCGTCTACACCTTCCAGCGCGCCGCCAACCCGGAAAATGCCTTCACGGGCAACACGGTCGGCTTCGTCTTCCCGTCGGTCGGCTATGTCGATGCCCGCGCGGAAAACGACCTGGAAGTCACCATCATCACCGACCGCGCCCAGTCTGAACCGCTGCGTCTCGGTCTGCTCTCCGAAGTCTACCTGCACTGCAAGGACTACTACGAGAGCCTTACGCTGGAAGAAGCCGCCGAATCCCCAGTCGGTTCCGGTCCCTATCGCTTTGTCGAATGGGTGCGCGATGACTATGTCGCCATCGAAGCCGTCGATCCGTCTGCGCCCAGCTTTGATCGCATCGTCTGGCGTGTCATCCCCGAAGCCTCGACCCGCGTCGCCGAGCTGATCGCCGGCAACGTCGATATTGTCGCCAACGTGCCGCCGGATCAGGTCGCAGCAGTCGATGCATCAGGCGTCGCCGCGGTGCAGGCTGTCCAGGGCACCCGCCGTATGTACGTCGGCTTCCAGTTCGGTGAGGCGTTCGCCGACTCGCCCGGCTATGATGCCATCCAGAACACGGCTGTCCGCGTCGCCCTCCAGTACGCCATCGACGTACCGACCATCTGCTCGTCGCTGCTGGGCACCGAATGCACCCGCGCATCGAGCATGGTCAACCCGCCCAACGACAACCCGAACCTGACCCCGTACCCCTATGATCCGGCGATGGCGGAACAACTGCTCGACGAAGCGGGTTACCCGCGTAACGCCGATGGTGTCCGCTTCGAGATCACCCTGATGGGTCCGCGCGGTCGCTACCTCAACGATGCCAACGTCGTCCAGGCGATTGGTCAGTACCTGACGGACATCGGCGTCCAGACCACTGTCGAAATCCTCGATTGGTCGTCGGACTATCTGCCGCGCGTCCGCGAAAAGAACGTCGGTCCGATCTTCTTCCTCGGCACCGGTGGCTCGACGTGGAGCGCGCTCTACGACATGGCTGACCTGTCCGCGCCAGACGCAGGCACCAACTACACCAATTGGAACAACAGCGAATGGTTCGAGCTGTGGGATTCCACCGCCGGAACCACGCCGGAAGAAGAACGCGAGCTGATCAACCAGATGCTCGAAGTCTTCTACAATGACCCGCCGTGGCTGCTGCTCTACTTCCAGCCCGATTTCTACGGTGTGAGCAACCGTGTCGCCTGGCAGGCACGTCGTGACGAGCAGGTTATCGTGCTCGACGCGAGCCTGGCAGAGTAAACGCAGGTCTGTCGGGGCGACCGATGGGTCGCCCCGACAGGATGCCCTGCAATCGTTGTTTGCATTATTCTGGGACTCCACGATCATGATGACGGCATACATTATCCGCAGGCTGCTGCAATCGGTCATCGTGATCATTGGCGTCACGCTGCTTTCGTTTCTGACGCTGCATCTCGCGGGCGACCCGACGTATCTCTACGTCAGTGAGCGCGCCAGCGAGCAGGAAATCATCGACACCCGGCAGAAGCTCGGCTTTGACCGCCCGCTGCCCGTGCAGTACATAGACTACATCGGCGGCGTGCTGACGGGCGACTTCGGCACTTCGCTGCGCGCGCGCCAGCCCGCCATGGAACTGGTGATGGAGCGGCTGCCTGCCACGCTGGAGCTGACCCTCTTTGCGATGGCGATTTCGACTGTCATCGCCATCCCCATCGGCATCCTGGCGGCGATCAACCGGGGGACGCCGTTTGATGGCGGCATCATGCTCTTCGCCATGTTCGGGCAGTCCATCCCCAGCTTCTGGCTGGGCATCATGCTGATCCTCTCGGTCGGCTTGGGGCTGCGCGCCCTGCCCATCTCCGGGCATGTCCCGCTGCTGGAACCGCTCTTCGCGGGCGATTTCCAGACGGCATTCGCCAACAGCGGTGACGCGCTGCGCTATCTGATCATGCCGGGGATTACCGTCGGCGTGTTCTCGCTCTCGCGCAACGCGCGCCTGGTACGCTCGGCGATGCTGGAAGTGCTTTCGCAGGAATACGTGACGACCGCGCGCTCCAAAGGGCTGCGCGAGCAGGTCGTCATCGTGCGTCATGCCCTGCGCAACGCGCTCATCCCGATTGTGACCATGATCGGTCTGGAATTCGGGTTTCTCCTCAGCGGCGTCGTCGTCGCCGAAACGGTCTTCTCGTGGCCCGGCGTCGGGCGGCTGGTCTTCAACGCCATCACCCAGCGCGACATCCCGGTCGTGCAGGCGTCCGTCGTGTTGTTCTCGTTCTTATTTGTCGGCTTGAATTTGCTGATCGACATTATTTATGCGCAGCTCGACCCGCGTATCCGTTTAAGGTGACGTGCGAAGTGCGTGGTGCGAAGTGCATATAAGCTGTCATCTGTTTGTACGCACTTCGCACCACGCACTACGCACAAGGTTCGTCGGCTAAAGGTATTCGTTTTATGACCGAGGGTGTACAGAAACAACCCATCCCCAATGTCGGCGTCGCCGTACTGCACGGCAGCGCAGCGCAGCCTTCGATGTCCGAATGGAAGCGCGCGCGCAAGAGCCTGCTCGGCGCGCGCTGGCCCATCCTCGCGCTCCTCATCCTGCTGATCATGGCGGTCATGGCGGTCTTTGGTCCACAGATCTCCCCGCGTGACCCGAACCGCCAGAGCCTGATCGAACGCCTGAAGCCGCCCATGACGGCGAATGCCGAGGGCGTCGTCGCCTACCCGCTCGGCACGGATGCGCTGGGGCGCGACATCCTTTCGCGCGCGATCTACGGCGCGCGGGTTTCGCTGGCGGTCGGCTTCGCGGCGGTCGTGATCGGCGGCTTGCTCGGCTCGTCGCTCGGCATCATCGCGGGCTACTTCGGCGGCAGGGTCGATGACATCATCATGCGTCTGGCGGATATTCAGCTCGCCTTCCCCTTCATCCTGCTCACCATCATGGTGCTGGTCGTGCTGGGTCCCGGCGTCGGCAATCTGGTGCTGGTGCTTGGCATCGGGCAGTGGGTGACGTATGCCCGCATCGCGCGCGGGCAGACCATCGCCCAGCGCGAAAAAGAATATGTCGAGGCGGCGCGCAGCATCGGCGCGAAAGACCTGCGCATCATGCTGCGGTCGATCTTCCCGAATGTGCTTGCGCCGCTGATCGTGATCGCGTCGTTCAATGTCGCCAGCGTCATCCTGGCGGAGGCGTCGTTGTCGTTCCTCGGCTTGGGCGTGCCGCCGACCGTGCCCACCTGGGGCGGCATCCTTGCCGAAAGCCGCGACAATCTGCTCGGCGGGTCATGGTGGCTGGCGGTCTTCCCCGGCATCGCCATCATGCTGACGGTGCTGTCGCTCAACATTCTGGGCGATTGGGTGCGCGATTTCCTCGACCCGCGTTTGCGTGGGCGGTGATGTAGGGGCGCACCCGTGTGTGCGCCCGCGTTGGCGATGACGCGGCATTTATCTGGTTTAGGACAATAGAAATGACATCTTCTCCCTTCATAGGCATTCAGATTGGCGCGATCAGCTTCGTGGACGAGGGCGTCGAGCCAGTGCTCGATCTCTTGCAGCAGCGCTCCGGCATCAACGCCATCCTGATCTCTGCGCTCTCGTGGAGCCGGGGCAACGCGGGGCGCGCGGCGTATGGCTTCCCCGATCATGGCGTGCAGGAGCCGGACAACCTGGAAGGTGGCGCGTTCTGGCAGCCCAACCCTGCCTACTACGGCGCGACCAACCACAAAGACTTCATCGCGCCCGACCCGCTCTATCGAGGCTTCGACACGCTGGCGGAGGTCATCCCGGCGGCGAAAGCGCGCGGCATGAAGGTCTACACCTACTACTGCGAAACGTCGTCTTCGGCGATCCGTCATGTCTGGCAGCCGGGCTTCCATGAATTCCTCGACCGCGATCAATGGGGGCGCGTGGCGACCCGTCCGTCGCTGCTCAACCCCGGCTATCGGACGTGGTGGCGCTCGGTGGTGGACGACTGGTTCAGCAACCACGCGCTCGACGGCATGTTGTGGGGCATCGAACGCCAAAGCCCGCTGATGGACATCTTCCGGGGCGACAGCAGCACCGGCTTCGACTCGTACTTTGTCGCCGAGGGGCGCGCGCGCGGCATCGACCCGCAGCGCGCAATCGAAGGCTACCGCGCCATCGACCGCTTCCTGGCAGGCGTGCGCGCCGGGGAACGCCCGCGCGATGGCGTCTTCGTCACGCTGCTGCGCCACCTGCTGCATCATCCGGAAGTGCTGATGTGGGAGAAGATGTGGCTGGACGCGCACCAATCGATGTACCACGAAATCGCGGGTATGATCCGCTTCTCCGACCCTAAACACGAAGTCGGTTACGGCATCTGGCAGGTTATCAACACCTACAACCCCTACCTGCGCGCGCAGTACGACCAGGCGGATTACGCCAACTCCGCCGACTGGCTCAAGCCTGTGCTGTATAACACGCCCGCCGGGGCGCGCTTCGCCAACTTCGCCGAATCGTGGCAGAAGGGCGTGCTGGCGGATGCGACGCCGGATGGCGCGTATAACGCCCTGGCAAACATCCTCGGACTGGAGGACTACATCGCCCCGCGCGCGGATGCGCCGATGGCAGGCTTCAGCGCCGACTACGTGAAAAAGTGGACGGAGAATCTGATCGCCGATACAGGCGGGCGCTGCAAGGTCTACCCTGGCATCGGGGTCGGCGTCGGCGATGGTGGCACGACCAAGCCGACCACGCCGGAAGAAGTCAAAGCGGGCATTCACGCGGCGTTCGACGGCGGCGCGCATGGGGTGCTGATCTCACGCAATTACAGCGAAGCTGAACTGCGCAACATGGACGCGGTCGGCGAAGCGCTGCGGGAACGAGGAGTATTATCATGACGATACGTGCTGCGGTTATCGGGGCGAGTTTCGCCAAAGCGGCGTACCTGCCCGCGCTGAAGACCATCGAAGATGTCGAGATCGTCGCCGTCTCCAGCGCGCGGCTGGCGAGCGCGCAGGATGCGGCGCAGGCGTTCGGCGTCGCCCACGCTTACGACGATTACCGCGTCATGCTGGAGAAGCATGCGGTCGATTTCGTCGGCATCGCCACGCCGACCGTGCATCACGCGCCGATGACGTTCGCCGCGCTCGACGCGGGCGCGCATGTGCTGTGCGAAAAGCCGATGGCGATGAACGCCGACGAAGCGCGCCAGATGCTCGACCGCGCCGAGGCATTGGGGCGCGTTCATGCCATCGGGCACGAACTGCGCTTCAACCCCAACCGCCGCAAAATCCGCGACCTGATCGCCAGCGGTGCCATTGGGCAGGTGCGGCACATCAACATGGTCAACATCAACGCCAGTTGGGGCGACCCGGCGTCGCGCCCGGCGGGCGATTGGTGGTCGCTGGCGAGCGAAGGCGGCGGACGACTCGGCGCGAACGGCTCACATCAGATCGACCTGCTGCGCTTCTGGCTGGGCGATGTCGGCGCGATCAGCGGGCAGATCGCGACCGTGGTCGCCGACCGCCGCGACAAGACGACGGGCGAACCCTGGACGGCGACGGCGGATGACCTCGTCCACTTCAGCGCGGAGATGCAGAACGGCGCGCTGGCGAGCGTCTTCCTGAGCGGCGTGGCGCGGCACAACATGGGCAATGGGGTGCAGATCTTCGGCAGCGAAGGCTCGATCCGGCTGCTGGACGCCGACGAAAAGTTGATGTTCGCGCGCGCGGGCGAGGACTGGCAGGATGTGAGTGAGAGCGACCCGAATGCGGCGCTGCCGGGCGTCGGCAAAGGCATCTGGAATGTCTCGGTCGTCGCCATGATGCGCGAGATCGCCGACGCCATCCGCGAAAAGCGCCCGACCCGCGAAGTCGCCACCTTCGCCGATGGGCTGCGCTGCCAGCTTGCGATGGACGCGGTGCGCCAGTCGTCGAAAGAACGCAGATGGATCAATGTGTAGGGGACCGTCCCGATTGTGCGCAGTGCGTGGTGCGCAGTGCGAACAAACAGGGATCGCGTAGGGACGCCATTCATGGCGTCCGTGCACGACACGACGGACACCATGAATGGTGTCCCTACAATGGTTTTGTTCTATCGCACCACGCACTGCGCACTTCGCACCACGATTTAGGATGAACATGAATTACGACAAATACCTCTCCCAACGCGCCCAGGGGCTGCACGGATCGCTCGGCAAACAAACCTCCGTCCCGATACCGGGCTTGATCAACCTGGGCAGCGGCACGCCCGATTTCGTGCCGCCGCCGCACGTTTTCGAGGCGATGCAGAAGGCGCTGGCGGAACAGCGCATCCAGTACACCGCCTGGACGGGCATCCCGGAACTGCGCGCCGCCATCGCCCAGAAGCTGAAGATCGAAAACGGCATCGAAGTCGATCCGAACGGCGAGATCGTCGTCACTTCGGGCGCGCAGGAAGCGCTGATGGCGGTCCTGATGACGCTGCTCGACCCCGGCGACGAAGTCCTGACCCCCTCACCGCATTACGACGAGTACACGCGCGATGCCCGCGTCCTGGGCGGGACGCTCGTCCCCGTGGCAACGACGCCAGAGTCGAACTTCACGATTGACGTGGCAGCGCTGGAAGCCGCGATTACGCCGCGCACCCGCGCGCTGATCGTCGTCTCGCCCAACAATCCGACGGGCACCGTGCTGCCAGAAGCGACGCTCAAGGGCATTGCCGATCTCGCGCAGGCGCGCGACCTGCTGGTCGTCTCTGACGAGATCTACGAGTACTACACCTACGATGGGCATCGCCATGTCAGCATGGCGTCGCTGCCGGGGATGCGCGAGCGCACGATCACGATCAACAGCTTCTCTAAGAGCTTCGCCATGACGGGGATGCGCCTGGGCTACATCGCCGCGCCCGCGCCGCTGGTCGAAGCGCTGCTGCCCTTCCACCACGCCATGATGATCTGCGCCAACGTCATCGCGCAGTATGGCGGTCTCGCCGTCCTCAGCCAGCCGCGCGATTGGTTCGCCGATGTGCTGCGGGAATACGACCGCCGCCGCCGCCTGTGGATGGAAATGCTCGACTCGATCCCGCTGCCCTACAGCGAACCGCAGGGCGCGTACTACATCTTCATCGACATCCGCCCGACCGGGCTGACCAGCGCGGAGTTCGTGGCGCGGGCGCGCGAAGAAGCGCTGCTCGTCTTCCAACCGGGGACGATTGGCGGCGGCGCGGGCGAAGGGTTCATTCGCGGCGCGCTGACGAAGGCATCGCCGGAATTCGACGAGGGCTTGGCGCGTTTCAAGGCGTTCGTGAGCGCGCTACTGGAGCGGCAGCCATGAGCGCGGTTGATCTGCGCGGCAAAGTCGCCTTCGTCACCGGTGCGGCGCAGGGGTTGGGCTACGCCATCGTCCGCGCCTACGCGCAGGCGGGGATGCACATCGCCATGATGGATGTGCGCGCGGAAGCACTGACGCGTGTGGCGGACGAACTGCGGGCACTGGGCGCGGACGTGCTGCCCATCCCGGTCGATCTGTCCGACGCGGCGGCGACCCAGGCGGCGGTGGAACGAGCTATCGAGTTCTACGGCACACCGCGCGTGCTGGTGCATAACGCGGCACTGCTGGTGGAACGCTCGATGTTCGAGATCGACCTGAGCGCCTGGCGAAAAGAGATCAACATCATCCTGCAAGCGGCGTTCATCCTGAGCAAAGCCGTCTGGCAGGGCATGACCGACGCGCGGGACGGCAGCATCGTCTATCTGTCGTCGGGGTCGGGCATCAAGGGCTTCGTCAAAGAGGTTGCCTACTGCCCCGGCAAGCACGGGCAGGAGGGCTTGATGAAGGTGCTGGCGATGGAGGGCGCACCTTACAACATCGCGGTCAATTCCATCACGCCCGGCGCGCCGATCAACACGCCGATGTCCGCCTCGAACTACAACGACGAACTCAAGCAGCGCTGGATCGACCCAGCGGAGCTGACGCCCGCCTTCCTCCATCTGGCGGGCGTGACGGCGCAGGATGTGACGGGGGAGCGGCTCGATGCCTGGGCGCTTTCGCAGCAGATGGGCGGCAATCCCTGAGGGAGGGGCACCATGCGAATCCAAGACATGAACTGGATGCAGGTCGAGGCGTATCTCGGCGGCGACGACCGCTGCGTCCTGCCGCTCGGCAGCACAGAGCAGCACGCCTATCTGAGCCTGTGTACGGACAACCTCCTCGCGGAACGCATGGCGCATGACGCGGCGGAACCGCTCGGCATCCCGGTCTTCCCCGTCCTCAACTATGGCATCACGCCGTCGTTCCGCGCCTACCCCGGCACGATCACCCTGCGCACGCACACCTATCTGCAACTCCTGCGCGATGTGCTGGACGGGCTGGCAGAGCAGGGCTTCCGGCGCATCGTGATCGTCAACGGGCATGGCGGGAACAGCCCGGCGCAGGGTTACGTGGGCGAGTGGATGGCTGATCACACCTCGGTCAGGGTCAAGTTCCACAACTGGTGGAATGCGCCGAAGACCTGGGCGAAGGTGCAGAAGATCGACCCCATCGCTTCCCACGCCTCATGGATGGAAAACTTCCCCTGGACGCGCCTGGCGGGAATCGCGCTGCCAGCCAAGCAGAAGGCACCCGTCGATTACGACCTGCTGCGCCTGCTTTCGCCGCAGGACGGGCGGGCGCTGCTGGGCGACGGCAACTTCGCTGGGCTGTATGAGCGTCCCGACGACGACATGCTCGCCCTGTGGGAGGTGGCGGTCGCCGAAACACGCGCGCTCCTCACGTCGGGTTGGTGAGCGGTGCAAATCGCATTTCAGGGCAGGAACGTCATCGTCACGGGCGCGGCGCACGGCATGGGGCGCGCCTTGTGCGTCGCCTTCGCGCAGCGCGGCGCGCGCGTCTGGGGCTGTGACCTGCTGGCGGACGAACTCGCCGAGACGCGCAGACTGTGCCACGAAGCAGGCGGCGTGTGCGAGGTGCGCGCCGTCGATGTGCGTGATGTCGAGGCGATCCGCCAATTCGTCGGCGATGCGGGCGGGGCGGACATCCTGATCAACAACGCGGGCGGCGTGCTGGGGCATGTTGGCAAGCCGATTGAAGCCGTGACGCCGACCGAATGGAATGACATCCTCGCCGTCAACCTGAGCGCGGCGTTCTGGTTCGCGCAAGGCGTCGCGCCCGGCATGAAGGCGCGCGGCTTCGGGCGCATCATCACGATTTCCAGCGGCGCGGGGCTGAACATCAGCCTGACCGGTATTCAGGCATATGCGACCGCCAAAGCAGGCGTCATCCACCTGACGCGCCAGCTCGCCCACGAATTGGGGCAGTACGGCATCACGGTCAACAGCATCGCGCCGGGCTTCGTCCGCTCAAACCCCAACACCGAGCGACAGTGGCAGTCGTATGGCGAAGCCAGACAGCAGCAGTTGATCGCGGGCATTGCCATGCGGCGGCTCGGCACGCCTGACGACATCACGCATGGCGCGCTCTTCCTGGCGTCGGACTACGCGAGCTGGATCACCGGGCAGGTGCTGGCAATCGACGGCGGGAAGTAGAGTCAGGCAGTGCAGATCGCGGGTCAATCTCCTATGTTCGTCACCGCCAGCACGAATGGGTAGACCTTGCCGCTGCCGCTGCGTTGCAGCAGGTCGCCGAGCATCGTCAGCGTCCATTTCGAGTCGGCGACGTCATCGACCAGCAGCACGGGCTTGCCCTTGAGCGGCTGCGCGATACTGAATTTGCCCAAAACATTGACCGCCTGCTGGAAGCTGTTGCGCATCTCACGCTGCGGCGCGTGCTGTGCCTCGTGCCCGATGACGGCGGCATAGGGCAGCCCCAGCGCTGTCGCCAGACGCTGCGCGAAATTGGGCATGAGATCAGGGCGACGCAGCGATGGCACCGGGACTACCCCGGCGACAGCGATGCCCGTCTCCTGCCAATAGCGGCGCAGCGCGCTCGCCGCCGCCTCGACCAGATCATCGCCATAGACACCGCGGTCTCGTCCCTCGCGGACGCGCGCCCCCCAGCCTTCGTCATAGTAGCCACACAGCGCGATGCCCGTCTCGTTCAGGCGGATGTCAGTCGTCTTGGGGAACTCCTCGCTGCGGGCGGGCCAGCGGCGACGCGGCTCGAACAGGATCGGCTTGCCCTGCTGCAAGAAGCGCTGCGCACGGCTGATCGCCTCTGGCTGTGCCGTGAAGGCGCTGTGGACGCCGGTGCAGTTTTTGCAGCGCCCGCAGCGCTCGACCGGCGCGGGATCGTCCAATGCGCGCGCCAGATAGCGCATCAGGCAGCCCGGCTCGCGCAGATACGCCTTCATCGCGTCCAGCTCGCGGTAGCGCGTCCGTGTGACGGCATCCCAGCGCGCGTAATCCGGCGCGGCATCGCGCAGCAGCGCATAATCGCCGTCGCGCTTTTCGATGATCGCCTCGACTTCGAGATGCGTCAGGATCTTCTCCAGCGTCGAGACACGCACATTCACGCGCTGCTGGAGTGCGACCCGGCTCTGCAGCTGCCGCGCCAGCGCGTCGATCACGCCCTGGACATGCTCCGGTTTGGGGAAGGCGGTGTCGATGAAATAGCGCTGGATGTCCTCGTCTTCGCGCCCATGCATCAAGATGATGTGCGCCTGGTCGATGCCGCGCCCGGCACGCCCGATCTGCTGGTAGTAGCCGATGATATTGCCCGGCAGTTGGTAGTGGATGACGAAATGCAGGTCGCTCTTGTCAAAGCCCATCCCCAGCGCGACGCTGGCGACCAGCGCCTTGACCTCGTTGCGCATGAGCTGGTCTTCGAGCGTCTCGCGGTCGTCCGACGACATCTCCTCGACATCGGCGTAGTATGCTTTGGCGGCGAAGCCCTCGCTTTGCAGCCAGTCCGCCACCAGGCGGCAGTCGCGCGTCGTCGTGCAGTAGATGATGCCGCTGCCGGGGAGATGGCGCAGCAGGTGCGAGAGCAGCGTCAGGCGCTGCGCCGCATCCTGCGCATCCGGATAGACGTAGAGCTTGAGGCTTTCGCGCGTCAGTGTCCCGCGCTGGATGTTCATGCCCGCGCCGAGGATGGCGGCGACATCCGCGACGACGCGGTCGTTGGCGGTCGCGGTCGTGCCGATGATCGGCGTCTGCGCCGGGATTTCGTCGAGCAGGGACATGATGCGGCGGTAGTTGGGGCGGAAGTCGTGCCCCCAGTCGGAGATGCAGTGCGCCTCATCGACCACCAGCAGCCCGATGCGCGCCCGCAGCACTTCCCACACCTCCGCTCGAAAGCGATCATTCGCCAGGCGTTCCGGCGAGATCAGCAGCAGGTCGATCTCGTCGTTCAGCACTGCGCGCGAAATTTCGGCATGTTGCTCGCTGTTGCTGCTGTTGAGCGTCTGCGCGCGCACGCCCCACTGCGCAGCGGAGGCGATCTGATTGCGCATGAGCGAAAGGAGCGGGCTGATCAGGATCGTCGGTCCCGCCCCCTGCGCGCGCAGCAGCCGCGTCGCCATGAAGTAGACCATACTCTTGCCCCAGCCCGTGCGCTGGACGACCAGCACGCGCTCGCGCCGCTCGACCAGCGCCGAGATCGCCTCCCACTGCCCATCGCGGAAGGCGGCGCTTTCGCCAAGCGTTTCGCGCAGCCAGGCGGATGCCTGGAGGTCACTATGCGCGAGCGGGACATTCTTCATGCGATTAGCCTCTGCTTTCAAGTGACGACACCCCCTATTCTACCCACTGGATCAAACCACTTGACGAAACTGAACAAAAGTTCTATCCTCAGAATCGCGTGACATGCACTTGAGGGAGAGCATCATGAGCGAGGTTCGTGTTCTGGTCGGCACGCGCAAGGGTGCCTTTATCCTGCGTTCGGATGAGCAGCGTAAGGACTGGTTGGTCGAAGGACCGCACTTTCCCGGCTGGGAGATCTACCACATCACCGGGACGCCCGCCGATCCCGACCGCCTGTATGTCTCGCAATCCGGCGGCTGGTTCGGGCAGGTGATCCAGCGTTCCGATGACGGCGGCAAGACCTGGACAGCCGTCAGCAATGAGTTCCGTTATGACGGAGATCCTGGCACCCACCAGTTCTACGACGGCTCGCAGCATCCCTGGGAATTCAAGCGTGTCTGGCATCTCGAACCCTCGCCGACCGACCCCAACTCAATCTACGCTGGCGTCGAAGATGCCGCGCTCTTTCACTCAAGTGACGGCGGCGCAAGCTGGCGCGAACTCGCCGCGCTGCGCGATGTCAAGGGCAACCTCTGGCAGCCTGGCGCGGGCGGCATGTGCCTGCATACGATTGTCCTCAGCCCCGACGACCCGCAGCGCATCTTCGTCGCCATCTCCGCCGCAGGTGCCTTCCGCACCGACGACGGCGGGGCGAGCTGGCGTCCGGTCAACCAGGGGCTGAAATCGGAGTTTGAGCTGCCGGACGCCACCGCCGAAGTCGGGCACTGCGTCCACAGCATCGCCATGCACCCCTCGCGCCCCAACACGCTGTTCATGCAAAAGCACTGGGACGTGATGCGCACGGACAACGGCGGCGACTCGTGGCATGAGATCAGCGGTAACCTGCCGAGCGACTTCGGCTTTCCTATTGCCGTCCATGCCCACGAGGCGAACACGATCTACGTCGTGCCCATCACCAGCGACTCGCATCACTTCCCGCCAGACGGCAAACTGCGGGTTTACCGCAGCCGCACGGGCGGCGAGCAGTGGGAGGCGCTGACGGAAGGGCTGCCGCAGAAAGACTGCTACGTCAACGTGCTGCGCAATGCCTTCGCGGTCGATAAGCTGGAGTCGTGCGGCGTCTACTTTGGCACGACGGGCGGGCAGGTCTACGTCTCCGCCGATTCCGGCGATCACTGGCTGCCCATCGTCCACGATTTGCCCGCTGTACTGTCGCTTGAGGTCCAGATTCTGCCATGATTTCGGTCACACTGCCCGCCCACCTGCGGGCGCTGGCACAGGTGAAGGGGGCGGTTCTGCTGGAGGTCGCGCAGCCCGTCACCCAGCGCGCGATCCTGAATGCGCTTGAAGCCACCTATCCGATGCTGCGCGGTACCATCCGCGACATTGCGACTCAGGAACGCCGCCCCTTCATCCGTTTCTTCGCCTGCGGGGAAGATCTCTCTCACGAGTCTGCGGATGCGCTCGTGCCCGCCGAGGTCGTGGCGGGTACGCAGCCGTTCCGTGTCATTGGCGCGATGGCGGGCGGCTGAAGTCGCCCACCAGCCGCGCTCATCCCGATCCCGAGCGCATCATGCCGCCGTCCGCGCACTGATGCGCCGGGGCGGTGGCGTGCCGCCAACAGTTAAAGCAACCTTTAAGCCTCTATCAACAAACTACTCCATAGTACCGACACATCTTTAACAATCCTTTCGCATCCTCTTGATGGTGGCTCGCTACACTGCCGAAGGTTAAGCAGCAGTCCACCCGCTCAAAGAATCATCAGAAGGATGCGCCCTAGATGCCGTTACTCGAAGTCCATGAACTCCGCGTTGTGTATGGGAACGGCAATGAAGCGCTGAAGTCGATCACATTCTCCGCAGAAAAAGGCGAACTCGTTGGGGTCATCGGTCGCAGCGGCGCGGGCAAATCGACCCTGCTGCGCTGCATCAACGGGATGCAGAAGCCGACGGGCGGGCGGATCGTCCTCGACGGCGTAGACCTGACGGCGATGAACGAGAGCGAGCTGCGCAAGGCGCGGCGCGAGATCGGCTTCGTCTGGCAGGAGTACAACCTGGTCGAACGACTGCCCGCCATCACCAACGTCCTGACAGGGCGACTGGGCTACAACAGCGGGTTCGCCAGCTTCTTCGGCTATTTCGATAAATCCCACCGCGAAATCGCGCTCAAGAGCCTCGAACAGGTCGGCTTACTCCACCGTGCCAAGTTCCGTGCCGATAAGCTCTCCGGCGGCGAAAAGCAGCGCGTGTCGATTGCGCGCGCCATCAGCCAGCAGCCAAAAATCCTCCTCGCCGATGAACCCGTCGCCAGCCTCGACCCCGAACTCTCGGTACAGGTCCTCAGCGACCTGGCGCGCGTCGCCCGCGAAGTCGGCGTGCTCACCCTCATCAATATCCATCAGGTCGAACTCGCGCAGCAGTTCTGCGACCGCCTGATCGGCATCGCGCGCGGCAAGATTGTCTTTGATGGACCGCCGAGCGAACTCAACCTGACCGTCCTCGATGCGATTTATCGCTTCGACAAAAACCTCTCGGAAAAAGACCTGGCGGAACTCGCACGACTGCGCGAGCTTATCCCCGGTTAATTGAGTAAAGGATCCAGCGTGGCAAATATCACCGTCAACGAAGCGGGCGCTCTCGCCAACAAAGCAAGTGCCATCAGCCCGGAGCAGATCCGCGAACAGCTTCTGCGCCCCTTCCCGCGTTTGAGCATCCGCGCGCTGTTGATCCTGCTGGTCGTCATCGGCATCCTGTCGTGGAGCTTTTCTGCCGTCGGTCCCAGCGAAATCAACCGCATCACGTCCTTCTGGGACCCGTTTGTGGCGATGGGCAATCTGATCTGGCGGATGCTGCCGCCGGGATGGGAAGTCGTCCGCGAGCAGCCCGTCCAGATCAGTCTGTTCGGCGTGCAGCTTCTCGATTTCAGCATCACCCGCAGCACGATAGACGTGTTCGGCAACACGCTTGAGATCGGCTGGCTGCCTGTGGTGAGCGCGATGTTCGAGACGATCCAAATGGCAATCGTCGGCACGCTCGGCGCGGTCGTCATGGCGCTGCCGCTCTCGCTGCTGGCGGCGCGCAACACGTCGCCCCACCCGGTGCTCTACAACGTAACCCGTCTGTTCCTCAACTTCATGCGCGCTATCCCGGAACTCGTCTTCGCCCTGCTATTTGTGGCAGCGGTCGGTCTGGGTCCGTTCACAGGGGTGCTGGCGCTGGCATTCGGCTCGGTTGGCTCGCTCGCCCGCGTCTTTTCCGAGGCGATTGAACAGATCGACCCGGCGCAGGTCAACGCCGTCAAAGCGACCGGCGCAGGCGGCATGCAAACGTTCGTCTATGCGGTCATCCCGCAGGCATTCCCACTCTTCATCTCGTACACCATCATCTTCTTCGAGTCGAATGTTCGCCATGCGACCATCCTCGGTTTGGTGGGCGCGGGTGGTCTGGGTTTCCTGCTCTTCAAGTACACCGGCACCAGCGACTATGACCGCGTGCTGGGTACGGCAATTGTTTTGGTTGTGGCTGTAACGATCATCGATCGTTTTAGCAGTTGGCTGCGGCAGCGCTTCATCTAAGGCGCGGCGGCTGGCTATTGCGTATGCGTCCTATGCTAAGGGAGATAAGCACAGAATGAAGAAGTTTGCTCTCGTGATCGTGGCTCTGCTCGTCGTCGCCATGCTGGGCTTCGGTCTGGTATCGGCGCAGGAAGTCGATCGTACCGGTTGGCCCGAAACCTTCATCATCGGCGTATATCCCGGCGATAACGTCGAGGAAGCCCTCGCCGCCGTCGAACCGCTGCGCGCGTATCTGGAAGAAACCCTGGGCGTGCGCACCGTCCTGATCACCGGCACCAGCTACAACGCCATCATCGAAGCGATGGCTGCCAACCGCGCGGACGCGATGGAAGTCGGTCCGTTCTCGTATGTCCTCGCTGCCGATGTCGCCAATGCGGAAGCCATCGCCGTCGCCAACTACGAAGTCGAAGTTGACCTGGGCGAAGTCCCCGGTTACTTCAGCTTGATGCTGACCAAGAAGGGTTCGGGCATCACAAGCATTGAGGACCTGGCAGGACGCAGCTTCGCCTTCACCGACCCGGCTTCGACCAGTGGTTACCTCGTCCCGGCGAACGACATCCTCCAGGCGATGGAGTTCGACGATGCGGCGCAGATCGAAGAGTTCGCCAACGTGACTTTCGCGGGCAATCACCCGACCGCCGTCCTCTCGGTCTTCAATGACACCGTGGAAGCTGCCGCCACCTTCGATGGCAACATCCCCGTGCAGGCGGATGAAGGTGCCATCGAGAACCTGTGCGGTTACACCGACATGGGTATTGACGGTCCCGCGACCGCCGCAGAATGGCCCTATCTCGTGGCGATGACCCGCGACGAAATCATGGCGATCTATGACGAATGCCCCGAAGGCAGCCTGGTCGTCTTCCATCAGTCGCCCCTGATCCCGGAGACCCCCTTCGCCATCAATGCCGCGCTGCCGGAATCGTTCAAGACTGCCGTTCAGGACGCATTGCTGGCAGTTGCGGACAACCAGGAACTGGTCGACGAACTCGAACGCTACTATGTTGATCCGTCGGAAGAAGCGGGTGTCGAGAGCATCGACTCGCTGTACGACAGCCTGCGTGCGATTGCCGCCAACCTCGGCATCGACCTGCGCGCGCGCTAAAGATGATGAGTGGCGGTTGAACGATTTGACCGCCACCTCGCCATGAACGCCATGTAGGGGCGCAACAGGTTGCGCCCCTATGCTGTTGCAAAGGTAGACTAGAATTCTTTCGAGACCCCTTTTTCCTTCGCGCGTTGTTCGGAGTCCTGCGATGTCCTTCCCGCAATCCCAATACCTGTCCATCCTCACCCACGCGCCCGCCGAACAGGTCAAGCAGACGGCTGAGGCGCTGCTCAATTCACTGGGCGACATCACCGTGCTGGTCAACCGCACCGGGCTGGTCATGCTGCCGTACACCGATACGGTCAAGGGCAGCCGCTTTCACCTGGGCGAGGTGCTGGTCAGCGAGTCGCGCGTGCGCATCGGCGCGGGGACGGAGGGCTACGCCGCCTGCCTGGGGCGCGACCTGGAACAGTCGCTTGCCATCGCGCTGATCGACGCGGCGCTGCAAGCAGACATTGCGACCGAATCGCTGACGGCGTTCGTGACAGCGCAGGCAAATGCACAGCGCGAGGCAGACGCAGCGCTGCTGCACGAAGTCGAGAAGACGCGCGTCGAACTGGAGACCTTTTAGATGATCTATCCGACATACACCCCCGACGAAGCGCGCGACCGTGAGACGTTCCTCGCGCTGATGTGGGCGCTTTCGTACCCCGGTCGCATCCACGACATCGGCGGCGCAGCGCACACGCATGACACCTTCAGCGCCATCGGCGCGGCGCTGCTCGACCTGGAAACCAGCTTCTTCACGCCCGACAAGACACTCGCCGACGAGCTGCTGCGCAGCGGGGCGAGACATCTCCCAGCCAGCGAAGCCGCCTATCACTTCTATCCGGCGCTTGACGGCGCGGCGTTGGCGAGCATCACACAGGCGAACATCGGCACGATGCTGCGCCCCGACGAAGGCGCGACGCTGATCATCGGCTGCGCGTTCGCCAGCGGCAGCACCTTCTCGCTGGCGGGTCCCGGCATCCAGACGACGCAGGAAATCCGGCTCGGCGGCATCCCGGCGCGCTTCTGGGGATTACGAGAACGTGCCATCCGCTACCCGCTCGGCTGGGATGTCTATTTGATCGATCACGGGCACGTCATCGGGCTGCCGCGCACCACGCAGGTGGGCTAAATCAGGTCATGAGCAGAGTGGAGACAGCGCAAAGCGCACGCAAGCCGCGCGGCTGCCTCGTCCGGCTGTTTGCACTGGCGGCAGGCGCGTATGGTGCGGTCGCCACGCTGTTGCTCCTGCTGCGCCTGGTCGTGACCGACAGCTTCCTGCCGATGGCGGTCTATGCAACCGCTGCGCACTGGCTGTGGCTGTTTGCGCTGATCCTGCTGGTCGTCGCGCTGCTGCTGCGGGTGTGGCGCGCTGTGCCGCTGCTGGTGCTGCCCTCGCTGGCATGGCTCCTGGTCTTCGGCGTGCGTTTCGTCGGCAGCAGCGCCCAGACCGCCGCACGCTCCGGGGTCACCCTGACGACGGTGACATACAACATTCAATGGCGCAGCGAACCCTACGACGCCACTCTCGCGCTGATCCGCGAGATGGACGCCGACGTTGTCGCGCTTCAGGAGATCAGCCCGCAAGCCGCCGTGCAGCTTGACGAGGGTCTCGCCGATCTGTATCCACACATGGCGCTCGACCCGCTGGAGTGGGGCTATGCCGGGCAGGCATTCCTGAGCAAATATCCAATCCTCGAACATGAATTCTTCGAGTTCGAAGGCAACACCCGTTCGTTCGGGCAGCAGCGGCTCGTCATCGACCATCCCGCCTATCCGGTCATCATCTACAACCTCCATCTGCTGCATCCGCTGACGGGCGGGCTGAATTTCGCGCCGCGCGCCAACGAGATGCGCGCCCTCAGCCAGCGCATCCGCGATGAAGGCGCGCCACATCTGATCGTGATGGGCGACTTCAACATGTCGGAGACCAACGACGATTACGGCGTCATCGCCGGGCTGATGCGCGACGCCTATCGGGATGCCGGGAGCGGCATTGGCTTGACGCATACGCTGCGTCTGCGCGGGGTCGATATCACGCGCTGGATGCGGCTCGATTACATCTTCTCGCAGGGCGGACTTGATCCCATCGATGCACGGGTGATGCCCACGTCGGGCGGCAGCGACCATGCCCCGGTATGGGCGCGCATCGAAATCTTCGATCCATCGGCATCTTATCCTGATCCGTAGCGCAGGCGCGCAATTGGCAGAGGACATGACGTTATGTATGTAGCGGCAAAGGGTGGCGAAGAAGCCATCCAGAATTCGGAAGCGCTTTACGGCGCACTCAATGGCGCGCTGACGCTGGACATGGTGCGCGCCATCCAGGAAGGCATGCCCTATCTGGTGGATCGCGTGATGGGCGAAGGCTCGCTCTACGCGCCAGAGCTGGCGGCGCTGGCGCTGGCGCAGACGGGCGGCGACCTGTACGAAGCGGTGCTGCTGCTGCGCGCCTACCGTGCCACCCAGCCGCGCATCGCCTACGCCCACGCGACCAGCGCCGACAAGCTGTTCACGGTGCGGCGCATTTCGGCGGCGTTCAAGGACATCCCGGGCGGGCAGGTGTTGGGTCCCTCGCTCGATTACAGCCATCGCCTGCTGCGCCTGGATGTGCTGGATGAAGAGCGCGCAGCATTGAACCGCGAAGACGCGGAGACCACATCCGTAGGGACGAGGCATGCCTCGTCCGTCTCCGCGCCCTCCGCGGTTCAATCAATTCCTTCGTCCGTCACCAACACCACGGACGCCATGAATGGCGTCCCTACCTCAACGTATCCCGCTCTCGCCGATTGGCAGCGCGCGCAAGGATTGCTGCCGCCGACCGAGCCAGAGCAGATCGCCCCGGCGGACATCCCGGATGTGACGACCGACACGGTCATGTTCCCCGCGCCGCGCGCCCACCGTTTGCAGGCGCTCGCCCGCGCGGACACCGGCGGCGTGCTGGCGCTCGGCTACTCGATCATGCGCGGCTACGGCTTGATCCACCCGACGGTCAATGAGCTGCGCCTGGGTTACAGCGAAGTCGAGCTGACGCATCCGGTCACCGGAGCGGTCTTCAGCGTAGGGCGCGTGCGCGTTTCGCAGTGCGAAGTCATCACGCCAGACGCGGGCAAGCAGGGCTACATGCTCGGCTTCGCGGCGACGATGGGTTGGAACGAGGTCAAGCTGATCGCCGCATCGACGCTCGACATGGACATGGCGGCGAACGACGGCGACGGTCATGCCGCGCACAGCGAAGAGTTCGTCATGTACCACACCGAGCCGGTCGAGGCATCCGGCTTCTGCATCCACTTCAAGCTGCCGCATTACGTCACCTTCGCCAGCTCGCTCGACAACATCCGCAAGATGGCGGCGGCGGTCGGCTGGGATGACGGCAAGGGCGCGCAGACGCCGGGACCAAGCGCGGCGATGGATGAAGCGGAACAAGTTGGATAAGTGGTGCGCAGTGCGCAGTGCGAGGTGCGAACAGGCATCACATGTCGGCAGCCCGATTTGCATTTTCGCACTGCGCACCACGCACTTCGCACGCACCAGCAGTCTGAAGGATAGAACGCGATGACTTTGTCCGAATTAACCAATGAACGCCAGGGCTACAGCTTCGGCTACCTGGATGCCTACGCCAAGCGCGAGCTGCGCCGCCGCGCCCTCAAAGCGATTGCCATCCCCGGCTATCAGGTGCCGTATGCCAGCCGCGAGCTGCCGATTGCGCGCGGCTGGGGCACGGGCGGCTTGCAGGTGACGCTGGCGCTGGTCGGTCCCGACAGCATCGTCAAGGTGATCGACCAGGGCGCGGATGACAGCGTGAACGCCGCCAACCTGCGCCGCTTCATCAAGCGCATGAGCGGCGCATCGACCACGACCGACACGCTCCGGGCGACCATCCTGCAAAGCCGCCACCGCATCCCGGAGGAAATCATGCAGGAGGGGCAGGTGCTGGTCTTGCAGGTGCCCGATCCTGAGCCGCTGCGCCGTGTGCAGCCGGACATCAGCAAGGCGGCGCAGCTCCACGCCGACGCCGACTATGGGCAGATGTGGCTGGGCTTGTACGAGCAGTTGGTGCGCTTCAAGCAGTATGTACAGGGGGCGGACTATCCGTCGCTGGTGCATGGGCGCTACATCATGAACCCCAGCCCGATCCCGCGCTGGGACACGCCCAAGCTGCATCAGGCGGCGCATCTGACGCTGCTCTCCGCAGGGCGCGAAAAGCGCATGTACGCCGTGCCGCCTTACACGAATGTGCAGCCGCTCGAATTCGATGACGTGCCCTTCCAGATCGAAGACCAGACCGGGCGCGTCTGCAAGACGACCGGCGCGGCGAACAAATTCATGAACGAACTGCCGCAGGACGATGGCAGCGCGACATTCGAGCTTTCCGACAGCGGCTATGCCGAAAAGCTCAAGAACGACCTCGCGCCGGGCGCGACTTACTTTGACGAACAGGGGAACTTCTACCATGACGGTTATCTCAAGCCGCCCGTCCGTCCCGCTTGACGCGCCGCGTCTGCAAGCGACGCCGCCGCTGCTGCGCGCCGAAGGGCTGACCAAGCGCTACGGGACGCGGATGGCGATGCACGACGTGTCGCTGGAGGTCTATCCGGGCGAAGTCGTCGGCGTGGTCGGCGAGTCGGGGTCGGGTAAATCGACGCTGCTGCGCCTGCTCAACCTGGAAGAAATGCCGGACGTGGGCGTCTATACGCTCGACATCGACGGCATCCGCGAGCGTGACCTGTTCGCCCTGCCGCGCTTTGATCGACGTGGTGTGCAGATTAAGCACATCGGCATCGTCTACCAGAACCCACACCTGGGCTTACGGATGAAGTTCACCAGCAGCGGCAACGTCGCCGAGCGTCTGCTGATCGCGGGCGAACGCAGCTTTGCGACGCTGCGAGCTGCCGCGCGCGACTCGCTGGCGGCGTCGGAATTCCCGCTCGACCGGATGGATGACCCGCCGCGCGTGCTTTCCGGCGGGATGCAGCAGCGCGTGCAGTTGGCGAAGGCGCTGGCGATGAAGCCCGCCCTGCTCCTGCTGGACGAGCCGACGACGGGCTTGGATGTCAGCATCCAGGCGACGGTGCTCGACACGCTCAAGCGGCTCCAGCGCGAGCGCGACATGACCATCGTGCTCGTCTCGCACGACCTGGGCGTCATCCGCACGCTGGCAGACCGCGTGCTGGTGATGCGCGGCGGGCGCGTCGTCGAGCGCGGGCTGACCGACCAGATTCTCGACGACCCGCAGCATCCGTACACGCAGCAGTTGGTCCATGCCAAATTGTGAGGCAAAACAAGGATAATGTCTCCGTAATCCAGCTTTACTTAAACAAAGGTGGATCGGGGAGCATGCTCATGAGTGGAATACCTCCAGCGCCTCACTTCATGTCTTGGGCGCGCAGACACTGGTGGATGATATTACTTCCATGCATGGTTGGATTGGTAGGGGGTTTGGCAATGGGCGTATTGCTCATCTACTCAATGTTGATGATGGCAGTGGGAATGTTTGATGGTGGCTGTAGAGTGGATGATCCCCAGGGCATTGAGCAAACGGAAACGCTCGGTCGGTTCGAGTTTCCGGAGAGTGCGATGACTATCCAATCCGAATGCGGCGGCATGCAAGGGTGGGGGCTGAGTGCAAGCTTTGAAATGCTGCCTGCCGACTTAAGGGTATTTCAAGCGAGTACAAGTATCGAAGCCAGTCAATGGGTAGGTGAAATGCCCGAACCTCGCGTCTTCGGTACCGGCTACAGCCAGTCATCTGCTCAAATGCGAACATGGAGTGAGGAGATGGAGTCTTTCATCTATGGCTTTTACACCGTCACAGAATTCAGCCAAGAGGTTCTAATCGATACCAGCAATCCCAATCGATTTCGCGTCTTTATTGAGGTTTTGGGTGGCTAACGAGGGAAAAGACAGTATGCCTCTATTGACCGTCGAACGTCTGACCAAAGACTTTCATATCGACCACCTCCAGCGCGAGATCGGCGTCTTCCGCGATCTCTCGTTCACGCTCGACAAAGGGCAGTTCCTGCTCGTGACGGGCGTCAATGGCGCGGGCAAGTCGTCGCTGCTGCGCTGCCTCTACCGCACGTATATGCCGAGCAGCGGTTATGCCTGGTATACGAGCCAGCACGGGCACATCGACCTGGCGCACGCGGCGGATGTCGATATCGCGCTGCTGCGCCGCGAAGAGATCGGCTTCGTCACGCAGTTCTTGCGCCCGCGCCCGCGTGTCAGCGCGCTCGAACTGGTGATGGAACCGCTGCTCGACGCAGGCTGGGACTGGGAAGAGGCGCAGCTCCATGCGGAAACCTGGCTCGATACGCTCAACCTGAAGCGCGATGTCTGGCAGGGTTATCCCTCGACATTCAGCGGCGGCGAGCAGCAGAAAGTCAATCTGGCGCGCGCGCTGATCGCCGAGCGGCGGCTGCTGCTGCTCGACGAACCCACCGCATCGCTCGACCGCATCGCCCGCGCGGCGCTGGTCGAACGACTGGCATCCGCCAAACAACACGGCGTCGCTATGATCGGCGTCTTTCATCATCCCGAAGATGTGCAGCATCTCATCGACGGCGAGATTTCCCTGACCAGCGTCGTTCTCAACGGAGCAGTCGAGCATGTGGATTAGCAACTTACGGATCATCCTTCCCGACGGAATCATCGAAAAAGGGGCGCTGCGCATCCTCAACGGGCGCATCGAGACCATCCTCGAAGGCGACGCACCCGGCGGCGAGGTGTTAAGCGCGCACGGTCTGACGGCGATCCCCGGCTTGATCGACCTGCACGGCGACATGCTGGAACGCGAAGTCGAGCCGCGCCCGCGCGCGCTCTTCCCGGTCGAGCTGGCGATGCACGAACTCGACAAGCGGCTCGCCGCGACGGGCATCACGACGGCATACGCGGCGATTGGCTTTGCCTGGCGCAAGAGCGACCTGCGTACGCAGGAGATGGCGACGCGCATCATCGAGACGCTGCATCGCATCAAGGGGACGCTGCTGACCGACTGCCGGATTCACGCCCGCTTCGAGGTCAACAACCCGGACACGGTGCCGCTGCTGGATGGGATGCTGACGCGCGGCATGATCGACCTGGTGTCGATCATGGATCACACGCCAGGGCAGGGTCAGTACAACGACACCACGCGCTACACGACCTTCCTCAAGGAGTGGCTGGGCTTCACCGACGAGCAGCTCGCGCCCGTCTACGCGCGCATCGAGGAGAAGATCGAGGTCATCCAGGCGCAGCCGCGCGATTGGTCGCTGGCGAAAGCGATCATCGACACGGCGCTGGCGCATGGCGTGCATGTCGCCTCGCACGACGACGACACGGTCGAGAAGATCGACACGCAGGCGGAGATGGGCGTCAGCATCGCCGAGTTCCCAATCAACGTCGAAGCGGCGCGGGCGGCGCAGGGGCGCGGGATGCACATCATCATGGGCGCTCCCAACGCCTATCGCGGCGGCAGCAACACGGGCAATCTGAGCGCGATGGATGGCATCCGCGCGGGTGTGGTCGATATTCTGGCGTCGGATTACTACCCGGCTGCCATGCTCCAAACGCCGTTCAAGCTTGCGCGCGAAGGCGTCCTGCCGCTGCCCGACGCGATCCGCCTGGTGACGGCGAACCCCGCCGACGCCTGCGGGCTGGAGGATCGTGGGCGCATCGCGGTTGGCTGCGCGGCGGACATCGTGCTGGTGGAGCCGGGCGAAGAGGTGAAGGTGCGGGCGACGCTGCGCAGCGGCGAGGTGATCTACAGCGATGTGCACGGCGCGCGCCTCTGGCAGGCGCTGGCGGCAGACGTGGAGATGGCGGGGGAATGATGATCCACGTTACGCACTTTTCAAACATCGGCGATGGCACGCATATCGGCATGAAAGCGCTCGGCGAGGAGCCTGCCTTTCATAGCAATGTCGTCGTCCACGACTCGCACTTTGGCGCTTACACCGAGATCGGTGCCAACAGCTCCATCGTCGAGACGACGTTTGGCGATTACAGCTACACCGCCGGCGATAACCAGATCATCTACAGCGAGATCGGGAAGTTCAGCAACATCGCTTCACACGTCCGCATCAACCCCGGCAATCACCCCATGGAGCGCGTGACCCTGCATCACATGACCTACCGCCGCAAGCTGTACGGCTTTGGCGAGGACGACCAGGACTTCTTTCAGTGGCGGCGCGACCACAAATGCACGATCGGTCATGATACCTGGCTGGGGCACGGCGTGCTCGTCATGCCGGGTGTCAGCATCGGGAACGGCGCGGTGGTCGGCAGCGGCGCGGTCGTCACCAAAGATGTGCCGCCTTACATGATCGCCGTCGGCGTACCTGCGAAGATCGTCCGCCCGCGCTTCCCCGAACGCATCGCCGAGGCGCTGCTGGGCATTGCCTGGTGGGATTGGGATCATGCGACGCTGGGCGCGCGGCTGGACGAAATGAACGACGTCGAGGCATTCATCAAGAAGTACGGGCAGCGCTAAAACAGCCGCAACTGCTGCTCCGGTCGCCGCCCGTCGAGGAGAATGTACGGTGCTGCCTGTGCCGCGCTGCGCATCAGCGCGGTGAGCTGTGTGAGGTCGGTCAGGCGTCGCTCGCGGCGAGCTTTGAGGATCGCCGTAGCAGCGACGGGACCCACGCCCGGAATGCGCATGAGCTGAGTCCTGTCCGCCGTCATCAGGTCGATGGGCGCGTTCACAAGATGCGCCTCCGCCCACGCGCGCTTGGGGTCGATGTCCAGCCGCAGATCCCCTGCACCAAGGAACGGCAGATCTTCGACCTCCCAGGCGTAATCACGCAGCAGGAAGCTCGCCTGATACAAACGGTGTTCGCGCAGCGGGTCGGTCGCCGCGACGCCTTCCAGCGGCGTCCCGCTGACCGGGTGAAAAGGCGAGTAGTAGACGCGCTTGAGGTTCGCCTGACGATACAACTGCGCGCTCAACGACAGAAGCTCGACATCCGTATCGCCGACCGCGCCGACCACGAACTGCGTCACGCTGCCCGCCAGCTTCATACGCGGGTTTTCGCGCCGAATCTGCGCGGCGAGCATCAGCATGTCGAGCAGTTCGCGCGTGAACTCCTTCTTGGGCGCGAGCGCCTCCAGGCGTTCCTGCGTCGGCGCTTCCAGGTTGACCGAGATGCGGTCGGCGAGCTGCATGGTGCGCAGAAGCTGGTCTTTCTCAACCCCAGGCATGATCTTCAGATGCAGAAACCCATCGTAGCGATGCCTGCGCCGGAGAATTTCCGCCGTGTCGATGATCTTGTCCTGCGTCGTCACGCTGCCCTTGATGATGCCAGACGAGAGGAACATGCCGCGCACGCTGCCCGCCCGCGTCATCTCGGCGGCGGCGGTCGCCAGTTGGTCGGGCGTGAAGGTGACTCGTTTGGTCTTGCCGCGCCCGGCGCGGAAGGGGCAGTAGAAGCAGTTGCGCTCGCAGGCGGTCGTGATCATCGTCTTGAGCATCGGCATCGCGCCTTTGGGCGTGGCGACATGCGTGATGCACTCCGCCAGGCTGCGCGATTGGTACTGCTCGCGCTCCTTGCCTGGCTTGGAAGCGCGCCGCTCGTCCTGAGGCTGGTCGCCGGCAGGCTCGAACTCGGTCGCGTCGGCGATCTGCGCCAGCTTGTCGAACGTATCGAGTGATTTGTGGATGTTCATCGCCGCCGCCTGCCTGCACTCCGGACTTTCATGCGCATTAAGAACGCATGTTCATATTCTAGTCCAGAACGGGCGTGCTGGCAAGCGATGCAATTCGGCGTGAACACACCGCTTCCACGCGAAAGAACGATACCGTCTCCCCCCTTTGAAGGATACTTAGACTCGTGCCACATGCTTGAATAGGGAGCAATGCTCCCGCTCATAACAGGCTTTGCATGTCCAATAAAGCCGACTCATTCGTCCTGAGGAGCAGCCAGAACCTACAGGAGTCCTCTACGTGTCCAGTGTCAAATGGCTGCTTGCCATCCTCGTTCTCATCACCGCCTCTGTCAGCATCAGCTTCGCGCAGGACGAGGATTTGATCGTTCCGCTTGTCGCAGCAAGTGCTGATCCAAACAACCTCGAAGACGATGACTTGATCGTGCCGCTTGTGACGGCAGATGCCACTTCAGCCAGCCTCGAAGACGATGACCTGATCGTGCCGCTTGTGACAGAAACCGCCGCTCCAACCCGCTTGCCCACCGACGAGGGCGGCATCAGTCGTGTCGCGCCGGGCTTTTGGCGGCAGACCGATACCTTCATGACCATGACCGGCACCTGTCGTTCATCCGCAATGGGCTTTGGATCGGGCGGTGAAGGCGGCGGCGCAGAACCCACGCCCATGCCCGATTTGACCACAGTTTGCCAGTCCAATCTGGGCGATTTCCTGTTTGTCGATGACTTTCCCAATGGACTGTTGGAGACCGACCGTTACGGACGCATCACAGCAGACCGCGCCCTCATCCGCGAGAATGGGGCGACCGTCGGCTCGCTGGCGACGACCTACAGCGAGGAATATCGCATCATTTCGCCTGACCTGATCGGGCTGCATCGCGTGTATCAGGAAGACGGCGGCTGCACGATGGAAACCGACACCTATTTTGAATTGGTGCAGGCAGATGAAAGCGTGTGCACGACGGCAGCGGATGTTATGCTTGTTTTCACGCCCACTGCCATCAGCACACCCGTCGGCACGCCGCCCGCCCCAACTGAAACCCCGCTTCCGATTCCGCCTGCCACCTATCCCGTGACCTGGACGGTAGACAGCGGCACCTGCACGCCCGCCACGAGGCCCGCCATTACAGAAGCAGCCGTCGATTATGCCGCGAATGGCGACATGCTGCTGCGCGTGGGGGACGAGGACTACACCCTGTTCCCCAGCACCGCCGACCAAACCCGCTACGAATTCATGTCTGCGGAGCGGCAGATTGTGGTCTCGCTGCTCGTCGATACGATCATGTTGGATTGGGGCAGCTTTGCGGGCATGGAAATGTGCTTTAAGAGCGGGGAACTGGGACAAGCCGGGCAGCCGCAGCCTGGGCAGGATGTGCAGGACGCACAGAGTGAAACGCTAACGCCCCCACCGCCCGCAGGCAGCAGCGACCTGCAACTGACGGTCGTCTTCGAGCCGATGGAGATGATGTGCCCACAAAACGTGCGCGAATTGCTGCCCAATTTTGACGGAGCTGCCTTCGAGAGCCTGCCCGATGGAAATTACCAACTCGCGGTCGATGGCGAAGTCTACGTACTGGAAAACGACTTCGGCTACTACACGTACAACGGCGCAGAGGGTCGCTTTGACATGACCTATCAGATTGTCCTGGTTGAGGCAAATGAAAATGGCGGCAGCCTGGGCTTAACGTACATCGATCCGAACGGCGCGATGTGCCTGGCAGAATTGACGCTTCGACCGCAATAGCGGTCAGCGGGGCGGCATCTACCGCTCCACTGACTTCATCGATTTCAGATCAGCGCAGGAAGGCGAAGGGGCGGATAGATGTGTCCGCCCGCCAAACATCAGGGGGAGATGCTTCCATCCGGAACCTCACCCCCGTCCCCTCTCCGCGTGCGGAGAGGGGGGCGACTCTCGCGGTTGTTGAGTCTATGCGGGGTGAGGTTCATGACCGCGAAATTCACCACTCCCTCAGGGGCGGACGGGCTTGCTTTTCCCGGTGTCGCCCATCTCCAGCTCGGTCGTGTCGATCCGGACAGGGCGCATCGAACCGGTCGATGTCGCGCCCACTGAGCGCGGCGCGGGGCGGCGCAGGAAGATCGCGTAAAAGATCAACCCCAGAACCACCATTCCCAACATGACGAAGAGCGCCCCACCCACCGACACGCCCACGCGCACCAGATCGCCTTGGGTGAACGCTTGCGCGGCAGCGGGTGCGGCGGTCGGCATCGCCGCCGAAACGCGCTGCGCGCCGAACTCGACGACCACGGGCTGCCCGGTCTCGCTGACGGCAGCGCTGAAGGTTGTCGGCGTCGTCGCGGTCAGGTCGGCGCTCGTCACGACGGCGCTGTACTGCCCGGCGGGCAGCCGCTGGAAGCACAGGATGCCCTGCGCCGCCGTCGGCGAGCTTTCCAGCACGCCGCTGGCGACCGTCACGCCATCGCCATCCAGCAGGTTGACGACGACATCGCGCACAAGCAGCGGCTCATTGGCGTCGCGCGTGGTGCTGCCGTTGCGGTCTTCATAAGCACGCACGCAGAACTGCCCCCCCGTCTGCGCGAAGGCAGGGCGGGCGAACGAAACCAGGATCGCGACGATGACAGCGGCGGACGCCATCAATGGCGTCCCTACAATTCGACTCGTGTAGGGACGCCATTGATGGCGTCCGTTGTATTTTGCTCTACCCATCGTGCACGTCCCTCTTTCTGCCTAGCGCCGACGCAGCGTGAACGCCAGCCCGCCGCCGATCAGCAGCACGACCGCCGCGCCACCCAACGCGATCAAGCCCAGGTTGTCCAGCAGTGGATTGGCGGCGGCTGGCGCAACCGTCTCGACGGTCGTTGAGGCAGGCGCGCCTGTATCCGCCGGGATGACTGGCGGCGAGACACCCTCTGCCGCGCCGACCGTGAGTGAGACGCGCGCGCCCGCTGCAACACGAAGCTGGAGCTGATCCGGCGTGGTCAAGCCGTAGCCTTCCGGCGCGGCAAGGCTTGCGAGGGTATCGCCCGGCGCGAGGTCGGTGAAGCAGTATGGTTCGCTCCCATCCGTCGTGTACTCGGCGACGGCTTCGCTGCCGCGCACGAGCAGGATGCTGCCGCCGGGCAGCAGCCCTTCATCCGCGTCCTGGACGCGATTCTGATTGACATCTTCAAACATGATCGCGCAGATCTGCCCGGTCTGCGCAGCCGGGTCGAGGGCAGGCAGGACATCGCCCGACGAAGCGGAACGCACGGGCGCGGTCGGCAGCGCCGCCAGGTCGAGCGGCGCGGGTGTCGGTTGCGCGGCGTCTTCAGTGGCGTCGGCGGCGGGGGCTTCGGTGCTTTCGGCGGGCGCGCTGTCCTCCGTCGCTTCGGGAGAGGCAGCCGCTTCGGTTTCGGCGGGCGCGTCGGCGGCTTCCGTCGCCTCTGGCGCGTCGGCGGCTTCGGTCGCGTCCGCTTCATCACCGGTGCTGGTCGGTCGCGCGGCGCGGATCAGCAGCGACTGCCCGACCTGGATGATGCGCGGGTCGCGGATGTCATTCAGCGTCAGGATGTCCTGGCGAGTCACGCCGTAAGCGACGGCGATGCTGTCCACCGTATCGCCGGGCTGCACCGTATGAAGGATGGAGCCATCGTCCTGCTCGCCCTGCGCGACCACGAACGGCACATTGGCAGGCGGCGGAGGGACAGGGGTCGGCGCGCCGGGCACGGCAGGGGCGCTGCCGCCTGTGCCGCCGCCTGTGAGCGAGGCGTTATCGAAATAGGCATTGTTGATCTGCGCCGGGAAGCGCTGCGTGACGTATATGAACAGCGTGACGTTCGCGCCCGCCGCCGTCGCGCTGACGGTCATCTGCTCCCAGCGGTCGTGCGGCTGGGCGTTGTTCGACCAGAGGATCGACGGGCTGTTCGGGTCGCTGCCACCTGCGGGGTCGATGCCCACGCGCATGAACGCGCCGCTTTCGACCGCCGAGCCGCAGTTATCGAAGCCGGTTGGCGGGTTACAGGTGCGCAGGTAGCCATAGGCACTGCCGATGACGTTGCTCCCGCTGGTCACGGCGACGGTCTGGTAAACGGCGGTGGTGAAGGTTGCAAAGCCTCGGTTGAGGTTGATCGCGCGCGCGCCGCTCTGGGGGTTGGGTCCGGGTCCGTTGTGGGGAAAGCCCACCGGGTCGAGATTCATCCAGGCTTCTGTGCGCGGCGAAGTGGCGACCCAGACGTTCCAGTCGGCGGGGATGTTCAGGTCGGGGCGTCCGCGCGAGGTATAGCTGCCTTCAAAGTCGCCATCGCGGAGCAGATTTCCCTGCGCACTGCTGGTTGTCGCGCCAAGGAGCGACAGGAGCAGCAGCAGTACGAGTGTGAGCCATCGTTGCATGGTTTACTCTTGCGTTGTTTTGTCATGTCATCGTCCCAGGCAGCGCCTGAGCACGGGGCTGCATTATAGTCGTGGCACAGGGGGGTGTCAAACGAGGGAGGGCGTGATAGAGTACTCCACACTCAGCACTCAGTAGTCGGTACTTTCTTGCGAGCGATTATGTCCAATACTGTGCCTCTCACTGCCGACATCACCCCATCGCCCAGCATCGCGGGCGTCTATACCGTCCCGATCCGCGTCTTCGCCGACGAGCGCGGGCGCTTTATGGAGACGTTCCGCCGTGAGTGGTTCCCCTGGATCGACTGGTCGAACATGCAAAGCAACCGTTCCGACAGCCAGGCAGGCGTCCTGCGCGGGCTGCACTTCCACCGCAGGCAGATCGACTACTGGTACGTGGCGCGCGGGAGCATCCGCGTTGGCATGGTGGATCTGCGGCGCAGTTCGTCCACCTACATGCAGAAGCATGTCCTGGAGATCGGCGACAGCAACAACATCGGCGTCTTCATCCCGGTCGGCGTGGCGCACGGCTTTTGCGCGCTGACCGATGCCACACTGACTTATCTCGTCAATCAGTACTACGATGGCGGCGATGAGCTGGGCGTCGCCTGGGACGACCCGGACATCGCGCTGGACTGGGGCACGCAGTCGCCCGTCATGTCGCCGCGCGACCAGCGCAACCCGCGCCTGCGCGACCTGCCGCTGGAGAGGCTGCCGGAATAGCAAGGGAGCGTATTCTTGAATCCGCGTCTCCTCCTCCCCCTCATCCTGCTCGCCCTCGCGGCGCTGGCATGTAGCCCTGCTTTCCCCGCGTTTGCAAGAGTCTATGCGCTGGCGGCGGATAGCGACCAGCCTGGGCATCTTCGCATCATCGTGCATCAGATTCCAGCAATGCCTCCGCAAGATACGCGCTCCGCTGAAGACATTTACTATGCGTCAATAGATTACGGTCAGACATGGACTCGGACGGCAGCCTTTGCCCCATCCAGCAGCAGCCTCGATCTCGCCTGGGAGGACGAAAGCCTCGTCTATCAGGGTGAAACGTTGTGGACGTTTCCACGCGCAGGGTTTCGGCAGTTTTTCTATAGCGCTGCCCTTATAGCTCGGGCGGACACATTCCATCCAGCACTAAGGGAAGTGAGTAATGCCATTGCAGGAGATGTGATGTATGTTGCGCTCGGCACAGAGGGTATCCTCGCCGGTCCCGCACCAGGCAGCGGCTCGACGCGCCCGTGGGAGCTGCGGCAGAACATCCCCAGCTTGCGTCCGCTGGCGCTCAACTTCAGCGATCCGCTGACGGTGGCGGGCGTCGTCCTCGCCGCGCTGCTGCTCCCACCGCTGCCCTACCTGCATGCTCACTTCCTGAGCCGCGTCTGGCGTCGCTTCATGCCTGCGGCGGAGGCATGGCGGCGTGCGCTCGATCTATCGATCGGGTTTGGACTTCTGAGCGCTGCTGCCATCCTTTTGTGGATAATACCCGATACCTTCGATATTGGCTTCTACCCTCTTGCTATCGGAGTGAGTATCGTGGTCGTCCTTGTCAGTACATTCTTGACGATCCGACATGCCCGTAGAGCGAGCCTTGATACAAAAGTCACCCGCTTCACCACAGCGCGCGCGATCATCGCCTCGATGATCGTCCCATTGGGAGTGCTGAGTGTATGGTGGTTGTGGGGCATCATCCTGATCATGGTGTCTGCCGGGATGGCAGAGGATTGGCGTCCGAAAGTCGTCAGACTTGATCCCATCAATGGCATTATTGGCGCATTCGGCGCAATCGTAGTGGGCATCCTCCTGGCAATTTCACTGCTTTGGGCGCAATGGGTAGTGGCAGGATTCTTTGTAGGGTCAATGACCGGCTATCCTTAACCGATCCCAGGAGTCTTTGCTTTATGCGCTTACGTCTCCTTCTTCCTCTCATCCTGCTCGCTCTGGCGGCGCTGGCATGTGACGGCGGCATTTCGTACAACACGATCTATGTCGCCGCCGTCGATGCGGATGCCGCCCAGCCGGGGCATGTGCGCGTCATCGTGCGCCAAATGGTCGGCTTTGTGCCGTCCGAGTCTGAATACTACACGCCCGATTATGGTCCCACGTCAGCCCCACCCCTCCGAGAAAGCGACTACTATTACGCCTCGACCGACGACGGGCGGACGTGGACGCCGACCGATGCCTTCGACGCGCCCGATCCCTCAATCTACTTGGGCGAGGGCGGATACAGCAGAGTGAACGAGGCCGGATACAGCAGACTCTTTGGCGGCGAGACCTGGGTGTTCCCGCGCGCGGGTTTCCGCGACTTCTTCTATCGCAGTACCGACGACGGCACAGGCGACTCGGTCGATTATTTCGTCGTCGGGCAGGGCGGCTACCACAACCGCATCGCGGGCGATACGATCTACATCTCGATGGGCACCGAGGGCATCCTCGTCGGTCCCGCGCCGGGCGTCGAGACGACGCGCTCCTGGGAGCTGCGCCAGAACATCCCCGGCTTGCGCGCGCTGCCGCTCGGCTTCAGCGATCCGCTGACGGTGGCGGGCGTCGTCCTCGCCGCGCTGCTGCTCCCGCCGCTGCCCTTCCTGCACGCCTATCTCCTCAGCCGCGTCTGGCGCTATCTCCTGCCCGCATCCGACGCCTGGCGCAAGGCGCTGCGCCTCTCGCTCGCCTTCGCCGCGCTCGCTGCCATCGCCATCATCCTGTGGATCGTGCCGACGACCTTCGACATCGGCTTCTACCCGATGGCAGTCGCCGTCGGCTTAATCGTGGTCGTCGTCAGCGTCCTTATGACGGTGCGCCACGCGCGCGCGGCAGGGTTGGCGCGCGGCGCTGTCCGTCGGGCGGGCATTGTGGCAGCAGTCGTCTCGTCACTCGTGCCGCTCGGCGTGCTGGCGGTCTGGTGGGCGTGGTGGCTGGTCTTGCTGCTCATCTTTGGCTACATGGCGATGTGGGGGGTGGCGAATCGTCACCTGCGGCGCAGCGAAATCATCAGCGATCCCCTCAAGCCGATCATGCACTGGCACACCGACCGACTGGCGCTGGAGGGGATGCTGGTCTGCCTGCTGATCAGTCTGCCGCTCGGCGCGTTCGCCTACTTTGCCCGTCCCATCCTGTTCTATCGCCTTGGCATGGGCGGTGCCCAAACCCTGATCGACCTCGGCATTTTCGCCGGAGTGCTCGTGCTGTCGATCCTGCTGGTGCGCTGGCGAATGGGGCGGCGCGGGCGAGAACTCGTTGCGGCAGCGCATTCGACGGCGTACCGTGCGCCCTCGTGGGGAGAGTCGGGGCTTCTGATCGCGGGTTGGTTGGCGGCGACAGGTGTTGTGTCGATTGGCGTCTGGGTAGGGCAGCTCTATATCGCGGGGTGGTTCCAGAGTCTGATGACGCCGTGAGACGGCGCGCCCTCAAACGACGCGCCAGTCGGGCGGCTGCATCCTGCCGCGCCACGCCAACCCCGCCGGGTAACCGATCATCTTGGCGACATCACCGACCACGCGGATGACCGGCACCATGACGACCGCGTACAGCCAGTCGAATGGCGACCGCCGGGGCTGGCGGCGCATGATCTCCGGCAGGCGGCGGTAGGGCGCGGCGAGATAGACGACCGCGCCAGGGATGACGAGCAGCCAGAGCAGCGGATGGATCAGCAGCCCCGCCAGCAGCAGCAGCGGCGCGGCGACGAGATAGGTCAGGTAGCGGATGACATGTCGCTTGCGCCACAGGTCGGCTTTGCCATCGCCGCGCGCGTAGCGATAGTACTGGCGATAGAACGCCGCCAGCGATGGGCGGGGGCGAAAGTGCGCGACGGCGCGCGGCGCGAAGGCGAAGGCTCCCGCCACTTCTTTCAGCCGCAGGTCGAAGATCAAATCCTCGCAGAAGTCGATCCATTCGGGATAGCCGCCCACCGCGCCCCAGACCGCCTTACGAAAGGCGACGCTGCGGCTGCTCGGCAGAAACGTCTCATGCCGGATCTCGTCCTGGTGCGGAAGCGTCGTCGCGCCAAGCGCCGCCTCGAACGGCGTTTGCGGCGCTGCCTCGAACCAGCCCGCCACCACACGCACGCGCGGGTCATCCAGCAGCGGTGCGGTCAGCGCTTCCACCCATACCGGCGCCAGGACGACGCCCGCGTCGGTCACACAGATCAGAGTCCCCTGCGCTTCGGAGATGCCGCGGTTGCGCCCGGCGCTGATGTTGCTGCCCGCTTCGATGATCACGCGCAGCGGCAGGCGATCCGCGTACTCTTGCAGCACGGCGACGGTATTGTCGCGGCTGCCGCCATCGACAAACAGGATTTCGTCGGGCATCTTCGTCTGCGCCAGCAGCGAGTCCAGCAGCGGGCGAATGCTCTCGCCCTCGTTGAGCACGGTGCACACGAGCGAAATCACGAACGAATCACTCACCCCACACCTCCGCCAATCGGTCACGCAGCGCGGCGACCAGTGCGTCATACTCGCCATGCGTGCGGCTGGTCACGGCGACGACGCCGACAAAGCCTTCGCCGACGAAGAACCCCTGGAACCGATATTGCAGGGGCAGCGACGGGATGACGAGCATGATGCCCTCGGCGGCGCGGAAATTCGCCCGCCCGACGAACGCCTGGCGCACCTTCTCGGCGTCTTTTTCCGGCAGCAGCGGATAGGGTTTGACCGCGCGCACGTCCGCCCAGGGCACCCGGATCGCCGTCCAGAAGCGCGGGCGCAGCGTCAGCGCGTCGTCGTCCAGCGTGATGGCGGGCGTGGCGAACAGCAGCCAGAGCGCGGGCGCGGTCAGCAGGAGCAGGGTGGTGCTGACCGCAAAGACCAGCAGCGGGGAAACCCCCTGTACGATCAGCACAAGCTGAATGACGACCAGCGCGATAGCGGTCGCCAGGAAGAGCGCGGCGGTGCCCTGTGTGATCAGGTCGAGCAGCGGGCGGGGGTGAGCGTAAGTCTTGTTCATCGCATAACCCTCGGCAGCAGCGAGCAGACAACCTCGTAATTGATCGTCCCCAGACGGCGGGCGATGTCCTCGGCGCTGATGCGTTCGGCTCCCTGCGCGCCGAGCAGCACGACCTCATCGCCGATCCGTACGCCGGGGATGTGATCGACGCGGATCATGGTCTTCTCCATGCTGACGCGCCCGACGATGGGCGCGCGCTGCCCCCGCACAAGGACTTCGCCGTAATGCGTGGGCGCTCGCCGGAAGCCATCGGCATAGCCGACGGGCAGGACTGCGATGCATTCCTCGCCCTGCGTGATGTAACTGTTGCCATAGCCGACGGCGTGACCGGGCGGCAGCGTCTTGAGGGATGCGACGACCGTCTTCCACGCCAGCGCTGGGCGGAAGTCTGCGGGCAGCGGCACCGCAGCGGAGGGCGACAAGCCATACAGCGCAAGCCCAACACGCACAAGATTCAGATGCGCATCAGGCATGGAGAGTGTAGCGGCGGAGTTGGCGCAGTGAAGCAGGGGGCGCAGCCCGCTTCGCGCATGAGCGGACGCCATAAAGCGTGTCTCTGCGACAAGCGCCTTGAAGCGCGCGAGCTGCTCGGCAGTGTAGGATGGGTCTTCGTCGGCGGCGGAGAAGTGTGTATATGCGCCCGCGATGGCGAGGGAGGGGAATGCCCCGATATCGAACTGCCGCGCGGCATCCGGCAGCAGTCCCAGCCGCCCCATGCCCGTATCGAACTTGACATGCGCGCGCAGCCGCCCGCCTGCCCCGGACGCGCGTCGATCCATCTCGCGCGCGAGGTCGCTATCGTAGAGCGTGATCGTCAGGTCATGCGCGATGCAGTGCGCGACCGCCGAGGGATCGACATACCCGAGGACGAGGATAGGCTCACGGATGCCCGCCTCGCGCAGGATTGTCGCCTCGTCGACATTGGCGACGGCGAGCTGCGCCGCGCCGTTGGCGAGCGCCGCCCGTGCGACCGCGACCGCGCCATGTCCGTAGCCATCCGCCTTGACGACCGCCATCAACGCCACGCGCGAGCCGATAATCTGCCGGAGGCGGCGCGTGTTGTGGGCGATGGCGTCGGCGTCGAACTCCACCCAGGTCGGGCGCAGGAATTGTGCGGTAGAAACAGGGTTCTGAACCATCAGGGCAGCATCTCGCGCACGGGGATCGTCCCGATAACAGCGCCCGCAATGATAACCTCCACACGCGCCGTTTCATCCAATTCAACGCGATGTGCATAGCGTGCTGTCGCGCCGCTGCCACCTGGTTGCGTATAGACTTCCAGCTTGCGCGCCTCCAGATTGACAATCCAGTAGACCGGAATCCCCGCCCGCGCGTATATGCGCTGCTTAATGGTGCGATCCTGCTTGACTGTTGCATCTGCAACTTCCACCACCAGGGCTACCTCTTCAGGAAGCGGGTGTCGCTTGATGTAGTCGCGGACTTTACCTTTGACTACTGCGACATCTGGCTCAGGCTCGCTATCCTGGGTTGTTATTGGGTCTTGCATCCGAACAAACCAACCCGCAGGCACAAGTCCGCGCAGAGCGTCTGCAACCAGTTCGTTTGCAACGGGATGCGTCGGTTTCTTAGTCATTTTGTGAATTAGCCAGCCTTCCAGGAGTTCGACGTTATCAGCTTCGGTCAGAATGCCCGCTTCGATCATGGCGTGATACTGGTCAACGCTCATGCGATAAAGATGCAGGTCATGCTGTGGCATGTCCAACGCTGCCTCGACAGGCTGCTCAAGTTGTAGATCCGTCATGGTTTCTATCCGTTAAACCCAACGGGAAGCGGTTCGCGCATCCCCAGGACGAAATAGCTGACAAACACCAGTGAGAGCGGCAGAATCTGTAGATAGGCTTTGCCCAGCACCAGCTCGTGGCTGTCCGGGTTAGGGAGCGCGACGACATCGCGGATGACACGCAGCGGGAACATCAACCAGGTGTTGCGCGCGACATTGTAGTTGAGCAGTCTGAGCGGCTGATACGGGACATACTCGGCAATCGCCACATTCGGCACGGACTGCACGCCGTAATAACCGCCGCGCGGCACGCTGCCGAACAGGTTGACCTCGCGCCACTCGCCGCGAAACTCCTGGAAGTCGTAGGCGATGACCAGGTTGCAACCATACACGTCGCTGCCTTCCTGCCAGAAGCACTTCTTGAACTTCTTGCCGGTCAGATGAGTGATGAAGGCGTCGTTCCAGCCCTTATAGACATACCCCGCGAGCTGCGCCGGGTCGGGCGAGGGGTGTGTGTGCAGGATGTCCTCGAAGGTCGCGCGCCCCGCCTGCGCCAGCGTCTCGAATGTCCAGGGTGTCGTCGGTGTCGTCATGGTCACCTCAGTGTAGAGTCACAGATGGGCTTTTCAAGTGCGTGGTGCGCGGTGCAACAAGGCACTCAATGCCTGTAGGAGCGGCGCACCTGCTGCGCTAGCATCCAAACGGCACAGTGATATTGTACGCAGTTCCGATGTCATAGAGATCGTAGCGAATGACGACGGTGCCATCGACCGGCAGTTGGCGGTCGAAGATGATGCTGCCGCTCACCTGCAGGTTGACCCAGAAGCGCACGACCGCGTTGTGCTGTGCCGAAAACCAGAGTTCGCCACTCGTCATCGTCACCTCGCCGCCGCGAATCGCGGGCAGGACGAGATCGCCCTGGGCGAAGTTGTAGCCGAAGACTTCGACACCGTTGATCGTTGCACGCCGCCCGGCGGGCGCCGCCTGCGACACGCCGCCGATCAGCGTGCCCGCGCGCAGCGCCGACGCCAGCACCGAAGCGTCGGTGTTGCTCTGGCAGATGTCCTCGCGGATCAGGAAGGTATCGGGACCCAACTGTACCGCTTCGTAGGTGGTATCTTCCGCCTGCCCGACCAGCTCGCCGAGCGTCTCGACCAGCACACGCCGCGCCGACGAAAGCTGATTAAAGGCGATCTCGGCGCTGGCGGTCGCCTGCGTGGGGCGTGTCGTCCGCGCGAACACGCCGTCAAATTCCAGCCGGACGGTCGCGCGCCAGCCTGCCAGCTCCGCCAGGCGGTCGTCAATCGCCGGGAACTGGATGGCGACATTATAGGGCGGTGGCGGGGCATTCTGCGTCAGGACGACGCCGGTCGCCACCGCATTGATGTCGGCGGGCGTCGGCAGCGGCGCGGGCGTCAGCACGCGCGGTTCGCAGGCTGCCAGCAGGAGCAGCGATAGGATGAAGCACACTCGATACACGTCGTACATCCTCTCAGATGAAGCTGGCATTCTACCCCACATCCCCGCCATCCACCGAATGTCGGCGCAGCGGGAGCCTGCTGCTTCTCATCTGTGCTAAACTATGCGTGGACATAATCAAGATGACAACACCACTCTGGAACATCTACGGTCACACCTGGGCTGCCGAGCAGCTCCGTCGCGCGCTGCTCAACGGGCGCATCCGCCATGCCTACCTGCTGCTCGGCGCGGAGTCGGTCGGTAAAGAGACGCTGGCACGGACGTTTGCGATGGCGCTCAACTGCCTCGACGACGATCCCGCCGCCCGCCCGTGCGGGCAGTGCCGCATCTGCCAGCAGATCGCCAGCGGCAGCCATGCCGACATCCTCTACTCGCAGGTCGATGCGACCAGCGGGGCGCTGAAGATCGAGGAGATTCGCACGCTCGCGGGCAGGCTGGCGCTCAAGCCGTATGACGCGCGCTACCGCGTCGCCATCTTCCGCGATTTCGACGCCGCCCAGCCGCGCGCGCAGGATGCGCTGCTCAAGACGCTGGAAGAACCGCCGCCCCACGCCTTGCTGATCCTGCTCGCCCAATCGCCGGAAGCCGTCCTGCCCACCATCACCAGCCGCAGCCAGGTCTTACCGCTGCGTCCCGTGCCGACCGCCGAGGTCGAGAGGGCGCTGTTGGCGCATGGCGCGGATGCGGACAAGGCGGCACTGCTGGCGGGCGTATGTAGTGGTCGGATCGGTTGGGCGTTGAGCGCGCTGGCGGATGAGACGCTGCTGGAGCAGCGGACGAACGCGCTCGACCTGCTGGAAAACGCGCTCGGTCAGGGGCGCGCGGGGCGCTTTTCGCTGGCGGAAGACCTGGCGAAAGAGAAGCTGGCGCTCTACCCGCTGCTGGAGCTGTGGGGCAGTTACTGGCGTGATGCGCTGCACCTGTGTGTGGGGAGCGAACTGCCCATCGCCAACCGCGACCGCGCCGACCACCTGCGCAGGCTGACGCAGCTCATCACGCAGGATGATGCGGTGGCGGCGCTGCGCGCGACGCAGCAGATGGTCGGCACGCTGGACAGCAACGCCAACGTGCGGCTGGCGCTCGAAGTCATGTTCCTCGATTATCCGGGGCTGGGACGCTGAAGGCTGTTCGCATCGTGTCAACGGACAAGGAACGCCTCGTCCGCGCAGCGTTCACCTGCCTCTATGCCAGCACCTCCCGCGCCGCTCTCGTCCCGCTGTCGAGCGCCCCATGCACCGTCTGCGGATTGCTGTCGTAGGCGGTCGCCTCACCCGCGAAGAACAACACGTCGTCGAGCGGCGCGGCGAGCACTGCCCGCGCATCGGCATGACCAGGCGGCAGATGCGCATAGCCGCCGCGCGCAAACGGGTCATGCGCCCACGAGACGCGTCGTGACTTAGTGACAGACTGCTGTATCCCCTCTGCGGAAACATTCAGCACCATCCCCAGCGCTTCCAGCCCCTCAGCGAGCGCACGCGCTTCCAGCAGGTTATCCGAACGATGCGCCCGATCCGCCGTCACAAACTGCGTGATGATCGGCGATGCATCCCGGCGTTCTTCGCCCGGTAGCCACCAGCGCCCGGTAGGATCGGCGTGAGCGATGTAGCGCATGTCTGCCTGCCAAACAGTCGTTTTGAAGCGATAGATCAGCTTCGTCGCAGGCTCGACGCGGAATGCCCAGATGGCGCGCTGCTTGGCGGTCGGCAGCGGCGGATCGAACTGAATGCCGCCGTGCTGTAAGACAGCGACCGGCAGCGTGATCACGCACGCGCGCGCTGCGTAGATCTCGCCCGCCTCCGTCGTCACCTGCACGCCCTCGCGCGACCAGGTGATGCTGCGCACAACCACATTCAGCCGCACATCGATGCTGCACTCCTCGACCATCCGCCAGAACAGCTCGCTATAGCCTTCGGCGATGCGGGACTCCAGCTTGCCCGCGCGGTCGCGCTTCATCTCGTTGGCGAGGTCAGCGCAGCTCAACGTATCGAGCGACGCGCAGCAGGTCTGCGCCAGCAGCACATCCGCCATGCGATAGTTGTCGTCATTCCAATGGGGATGGTGGCTGGCGAGGTAATCTCGCAGCGAAAGATCGGGCGCGTCGTCGGCGCGTGCTGCCAACGCCTCATAAAGCGCGCTGGTCGTCGCCCAGTCCTGCGCAAGCTGCGGCGGCAGATCATCCATCGCGCGCAGGCGGTCGCCCGACACATGCCAGTGCATATAGCGCGCTTCGTGGCGGCGGGCGGGCAGCGTCGTCAGCCCGAACTTGCGCACCAGCGCATGCGTGCTGACGTGTTCGCCATGAATGAACTCCGCGCCAAGTTCAATCGGGATGCCCTCCCAGGTCGTATCCGTCCACGCCCGCCCGCCGATACGGTCGCGCGCTTCGAGGACGACGACGCGCTTGCCCGCGTTGTGCAGCGCCCGCGCGGCGGACAGCCCCGCCGCCCCTGCGCCGAGAATGAGAGTGTCGATCATGGCGACAAAACTGTGACGAGATCGCCAAAACGCTTCATGTCCTCAAGATTAAGTGTAAGCAGGATGGGTATCTGATAAATGACCATCGTTGCGATGAGGTTTGTGTCATGAACCTGTTTACCCCCTTTGGGGTGTGACTGAAGCAAGGTCACGAATTGCTCGATCACCGCATCTGTCTCTACAGCGATCTTGAAGACCGCACGTAACTTCTTGTATTGTCCTGCAACTTGATCGCTTGTAACGGGTTGCATGAAGGATTGAGGGCGCGTGACTTGGTTGAAGTATTCCCGAATGACTTGCCCGTTGATCCACAACTCGTCGCCATTGGCAATGCGTTGATCGACAACGGGCTTAATGCGGGCATAATCAGGAAACTGGGCAACCGTTGCACGAAGAAGTACGTTGGTATCAATGAAGACCTTAGCGGGCATTCTCGTACCAATCGTCACGCCGATCCGAGTATCCAGGCAGTACCGCGCCAAGATCCAGTGTCATCGAGTCAAATACCGCGAGACGCTCACGCGTTGTAAGATCGCGCGTCTTGATTCGATCAAGCAACCAGACGACCAGTTCCGCCTGCTGGTCTTCTGTCAGTTCTTCCGCGAGGTGAACCACATCTTGTAGATTGACCGCCATCTGATGATCTCCTGAATGCGGCTATCACATCACAACCGCTTCATTATATCTGGCTCTACCGATACTTCTCCGCCCGTGCCTGAAGCTGTGCGATACACGTATCCGGCGGGTTCGTGCTGCCGGGGTGGTTGTTGGTCTTGATCGCTGCGCCGTGAAAATCGGAGCCGCCCGTCATGATCAGGTTGTGCTCGGCGGCGATGGCGCGCAGATTCAGCCGGACATGCTCGTTGTTATCGGGATGCCAGACCTCGACGCCATCCAAGCCCGCCGGGATCAGCCGCAGCGCCATCGTACGATAATCCGGCAGCAAGCCCGGATGCGCCAGCACCGCCACACCACCCGCGTCGTGGATCAGCGCGACCGCTTCTTCCGGCGACAGCCGGTAGCGCGAGACGTAGGCGGGTCCGCCATTATAAAGGTAGCGGTCGAAGGCATCACGCACTGATTCGACGTATCCCGCTTCGATCATGGCGCGCGCGATGTGCGGTCGCCCGATTGCCGCGCCGTCCGCAATCGCCTCGACGCTTTCCCATGGGATCGGCATCCCCAGCCCCGCCAGCTTCTCGACGATCTTCCGCCCGCGATTCTCGCGCAGGTCGCGGAACTCGGCGAGCCGCGCTTGCAGCGGCGCATGATCCAGCCGGAGGTGATAACCGAGCATGTGGACATCGCCCGCTTCGTCCTCGGCGCTCAGTTCGATGCCTGGGATGACGATAGGCTGCCCAGCCGACGCCGCCTTCGCCTCGGCAAAGCCGGCGGTCGTGTCGTGGTCGGTGATGGCGATCACGTCAAGCTTGTGCTGGTGGACAATCCGAATCAGATCGACAGGTGAATGCTGACCATCGGAGGCGGTGGTATGGAGATGGAGATCTATTCTCATGAGGACTCTGGTGGCTCAGTAATGAGTAACGGGTAACGAGTATGACACAGATTGCGCTGTTGGTCACTCGTCACTCCATTAGTGCCGCTGCTCCACGCTAAAGCGCACCGCAGTGCGCTCCTGCCCTTCAATATCGACTTCCTTAAAAAACGGGACACAGACGATCTCGATGCCATCCTCGTGCAGATAACCACGCGCAATCGCCAGCGCCTTGACCGCCTGGTTGACCGCGCCTGCGCCAATCGCCTGTACTTCTGCAAAGTGGTGTTCGCGCATCACGGCGGCAATCGCCCCAGCGACCGCCGTAGACCGCGATTTTGCCGAGACCTTGATCACATCGGGCTTGCTAGACGTTTGCACCAGATGATCAGCGTCGAGGTCTTCCATGTTATTAAACATGGTGTCATCCTCATATGCATCGGTCATGATGGCACCTCCACAGGATGCATAGTCTGTGACAAAGAATTTTTCACAGAGTCTTTGCTGCATTGTACAGAGATTCGATTTTGCCGTCTACTATTTCGTAAGGTAGATCGATATATTGAACGCCGCCGTTAACGCGAAATCCCAAGAAAAACCGGGTTTCTGACATGCTGGGTAAAACTTATCCCAATGTTAAAAAATTCGCGCTTTCACAAACACCGCATTGCAATGATCAGATTAATGTGGGTGAATCCCACATTGGCGGAAAAAGTGGGTGTTATTACCCACAAACATCGCAAAAGACCCTGTTTTTTCGTCCGAAAACCATATGAACAAATGGTCTATCGATCAGGTTTCTCAGGCGCTCTGGGTAGAAAATATCCCAACCTTAAAATTTCCAATTTTTTAAGGTTCGTGACCCAAAATCTGTTGAGTTCTGACCCCGATCACGCTATACTGGACAATACCTTCAGGAACGAAGCAAGCGCACGTTCCCGAACCACCGCCCCACTCCGGCGGTGACAACATCTTTCGTTTCAACAATGGTTGTACCGTCATGCCAAATCGGGCAAAACTGCCCGATCGTGGCTCTTTTTGTCTCTATCGCCGGGCTGCGCTGCTGCGCGGCACATCAATTCTGGACGTGATCGTGGACGCGCAAACGCTTTGGGACAGTGCCTATCATCAACTCGAACTCCAGCTCGACCGCGCAAGTTTTGAGACCTGGCTGCGCGGGGCGTGCCTGTTGGGGGTGGAAGGCGACGAGTTCATCATCGGCGTGCGCAACGAATACGCTCGTGACATGCTGCGTCATCGGCTGTATCGCAACGTCCGCCGCGTCCTGAGCGATGTCTGTGGCAAAGCCGTCGAACTGCGCTTCGAGCTGCATAAGCCCGCCGAGACCACGCGCCACGCCGACGACCTGAGCGATATGCCCCTCTTCCGTATGATGGCGCAGGCACCGCAGTCGCAGGATATCAGTAAGCCTGCCCCGCCGCTCTACCAGCAGATCACGCGCCCGGAACGCAGCCCGCTCCATGACCAGGACCTGAACCTCCGGTTCACGTTCGAGCGCTACATCAGCGGGAACGAAAACCAGATGCTGCTCGCCGCAGCGCAGGCAGTCGCCGATCATCCGGACGGTGCCTACAACCCGTTCTTCATTCACGGCGGCGTCGGGCTGGGCAAGACTCATCTGCTCCAGGCGATCACGCATCGCTGCCGGGCGCGCGGGCTGCGCGCCGTCTACATCCCTTCCGAAATCTTCATCAACGACCTGATCGACGCCATCCGCCAGAAGACGACGGCGATGTTCCGCGAAAAGTATCGCAGCGCCGATGTGCTGCTGGTCGATGACATCCAGTTCATCGCCGGTAAAGAGAGTTCGCAGGAAGAATTCTTCCACACCTTTAACGCGCTCTATACCTTTAATAAGCAGATCGTTCTCGCCAGCGACCGCCCGCCGCGCGACCTGCAAACGCTGGAGGCGCGCCTCCGCTCGCGCTTCGAGGGTGGGTTGGTCATCGATATTCAGCCGCCCAGCCTGGAGACGCGCACCGCCATCCTGCGCAATTGGGCACAAGAGCGCGACCTGGCGCTCAATGAGCGCGACTGCGAGATGATCGCCGCCAAAGCGCGGACGAATGTGCGCGAACTCGAAGGGATCTTCAATCAGATGATGGTGACGATGCGCATGACTGGCGCGCATCTGACGCCAACGCTGGCGGATGACGCGCTGGAGACCTACCAGCGCCCGCGCCACCATGTCACGCTCCGGCAGGTGCTGGAGTCCGTCGCATTCGCGCATGGGCTAGAAGTCGCAGACATCGTGGGTCCCAAGCGCAACGGGCACATCAACCAGGCGCGGCAGATCGCCATGTTCCTGGCGCGGGAATTCACCACGCTATCGCTGCCGCAGTTGGGCGAGGCATTCGGCGGGCGCAAGCACAGCACGGTGCTGCATAGCTGCAGCAAGATGTGCGAAGACATGGAAGCGAACGACGTGCTGCGCCACACCGTCAATCACCTGCGCGAGCAGCTCCTCAAGAACAAGTAATCGACCTGGGTCGCCGAAACAGAATCACGCGATCCCGTAGAGACAGGGCTTGCCTCGCGCCTACGACAAAACCATCGTGCCTGTCGGGGCGAGGCGTGCCTCGTCCGAAAAGATACGAGAACCTGCTCTAGCGCGGTGCCAATCGCATCGCGCCGTCGAGGCGGATGACCTCGCCGTTGAGCATGATGTTTTCGAGGATCGCCTGCGCAAGCTGCGCGTACTCGTCCGGCTGCCCGAAGCGCGACGGAAACGGCACCTGCGCCGCAAGCGACTTCCTCACCTCGTCCGGCAGCCCGGCAGCCATCGGCGTATCGAAGACGCCCGGCGCAATCGTGACGACGCGGATGCCCTCACGCGCCAGGTCGCGGGCGATGGGCAGCGTCATGCCCGCGATGCCCGCCTTGGATGCCGCGTATGCCGCCTGCCCGATCTGCCCGTCATAGGCGGCAATCGAGGCGGTGTTGATGATGACGCCGCGCTCGCCCGCCGCGTTAGGCGCGTTATCGCGCATCGCCAGCGCCGCCAGCCGCAGCACGTTGAAGGTGCCGATCAGGTTGACGCGGATGGTGCGTTCGAAGAGTTCGAGCGGGTGCGCGCCGTCTTTGCCGATGATGCGCGCGCCCGTGACGATGCCCGCGCAGTTGACGGCGACATCCAGCCGCCCGCCGAATTCGCGCGCCGCCTCGACCGCCGCGCCCACCTGCGCCTCGTCCGCGACATCCGCCCGCGCGAAACGTGTGCGCTCGCCCAGTTCGGACGCCAGCGCCGCGCCGCGCTCGGCGTTCAGATCGAGGATGAGGACGCGCGCGCCCGCCGCCGCGAAGCGCCGAACGACGCCCTCGCCCAAGCCCGACGCGCCGCCTGTGACCAATACGGTGGAGTCCTGGAGCTGCATAAACGCCCTCTTTCTCTATTGATCAAGACAATTTTCTCTGATTGAACCGCGAAGTGCCGACGAATGCGAGTCACATCAGAAGGTCGTTTGAACCGCGCGCGCCAGAACATCAATGCTCTGGCAAAAACCGCCTCGTGAACGAGGCGAAGGGCGAGCTGCTGCGATAGACGCCGTCCGGTTTACCGGACGCCTGCTTGCCGGATGCTTGAGCATCTGGCAGCGAGGAGCGACTCCTCGTCATTCCTTCCCCGCGGCGTCCCGCCGATTGCCCGGCTCGTCCTGCTCCTCATAAATCAGCTCGCCATCGTCGCCGATGCCGATGACGTTCGCCAGCTCGGCGTCGGTGGGTGGACGGGAGGGTAACATGATCGGCTCGACGGAGAGCAGGGTAACGAGGGGATATGTTAAATAGTAGAGCCGAACGTGATTGCTGGAATTGCGGAGGTCTTCCCACAGCTCTCGCGTGACAGTAAATGAGCCTGCTTCAGTTCTAACCAGATAATTGTCCTGGTACTTCCCAAGCCTGGTATAGCTTGGAATGATGACAAATTCAGCCGGTCCTCCGTAACCTGCGATCTCAAAATTGAAAGCACGCAACCTATCGAGGGTTGGATTTGCGGTCTCGGGCGGGAATGCCAGATTTGCTGCAACTCCAAAGATGCCCAGAATGCTGATGACAAAGAGAAGTAGTTGGGCGTCTGTGATGTTCATCGCGGTATTCATTAACCAGGAAATGACACAGCCTGCGAGGATCAGAATCATTGCTGCGAGGGCAATCCAATGTCGCTGCACAATGCCAGCGCGCACTTGCGTTTCAATTTCGGTGATCAATCGCGCAATTTGCTCCGGCGTCAGCTCGCTGTCGGCGTTGGCGGCGAGGTCATCATCGGTGAAGTCGGTGAAGCCCAGGGGCGTCTTGATCAGCATGTCCTGTTTACCCCGTCGCGGACGAGGCACGCCTCGTCCCTACCGTCACGAAATGTCCGTAGGGACGCCCCACAAGACATCCACCGTGCGCATACCTCATCACCTCATTGCCTCATTAGCTGCCTACGCCGCGTCCTTCACATAACACCCGGCGTTCTTCGGATGATCGAGCAGCAGCGCGTCGGGCTGCACATCGCGGATGATCCACAGGATGAGGAAATCGCCGACCGCCGCCGAGAACAGCACCGCGCCGACGAACGTCAGCGGCGCATTCGCGACCGCCGTGCCGATCAGCGCCGGCAGCAGCCCGGTGACGATGCTGGGCAGCACCGCGCCCAGGCGGTAAGCGCTCGCCTTCATCGGCGCTTTGGCGTGGCAGTAGGGGCTGCCTGTCTTTTTGTCGATGCCGAAGGACAGGTCGCTCCACGCCAGCCCGCCCGCGAACTTCCAGCCGATGGCGTGGACCCCTTCGTGGGCGATGATGCCGAGGATGACCGCGCCCAGGAAGAACAGCCAGCTATCGTCGAAGGCATTTGACCAGAAGGCATCCCAGCCATAGATCAGCCAGTAGGGGACGAGCGGCAGCACGATCAGCGGGATCGTGCCCAGCGTCGCCTTGAGCGTGATGTCCGTCAGCGGGATCGAGAGGTCGCGGTAGCCAGGGGGAGGGAGAGGGGCGGTGGGTGCAGTGTCAGTCACGGATGCTTCTCCTCATTATTTATTTCGTCTTGCGCGGCTGCATCTTATCGACCGAGAATGCCAGCGCGACGATGAACGTCTGGTCGATCAGCAGCAGCTCGCTGGCGCGTGAGCGACCGTGCTCGTCGCGGGGCGTGAACGGCTCCGCCAGCTCTTTCGTCACCTTCATGCCATGATGTGCCAGCACCTTTTCCATGCGCTCCGCCAGCGGCGCGGGCATGATACCGAGCAAGCCATCACCCGCGCTCAGAAGATCGACCAGCGGCATGGCGCGGTTGATGTCGGCGCTGATCTCGGTCAGATGCCGCCACGCGCCAAAGGTGCTGGCGTATGCCTGCGAGATGTCGAGGACGATCTCGTGCAGGTTATCGGGTTTTCCCTCGAACTCTACGGCATAGCGCGGCAGATTGTGATGGAAGAGCAGCGGATGCTCCTGCGTGAAGGTCAGCCGCCCGAAGACGCCAAGCGAGACGCGGTGTTCGCGCACGCCAAGCGCGCGGATGATGTAGTTGCCGCGCGGGCGCAAGCCTTCGACCGCCTCGTCGTAGACCGCCGTCTCGACCAGCAGTTGGATCTCGTTCGGCGCGCCGCCGATCTGCGCCGTGAGCAGAATGCCGTAGTCCAGCTCCTGGTTGAGTTCGCTCAGAAGCTTCGCACGGTCGTCCTGAAAAATAGCATCGGTCATCAGATTTCTCGTTCCATTGGTAGCCCGCCCATTCGATGGGTGGGCGGACGAAAGGCGACCCGTCACATTCCATGATGGGCTTGAGTATAACAGGATGTCGATGCAGCGGTATGATGGACTAAGAGACGCCCCAAGTTCTCGGAGTCTTGCCCTATGCGTATCCTGTTCTTGCTCCTTCTCGTTCACTTCGCCACCCCGCTCGCCGCCCAGCCCGCCACGCCACCGCTGATCGTGATGGCAAATGGCGTCGTCTATCGCTACCAAGAAGGCGCGCCCGCGCTCGCAGCGCTCGACTTTTGCGCGGGCGACTACGCCAAGCCGCCGCTCGTCCTAGCGCCGGAGGGGACGCGCGTGGCGTATCGAGAGACTCCGCCCGAACTTGCCGGGCGCGCGGAGCTTTTTGCCCCATCGCTGGCAGTGGCTGCCGGGCTGGTCGTCTGCGATCTCGCCCAGGCAGCGAGGATTGAAATCTCCGGCAGCGATGGGCGCTTTGTCACCCCGCCCACCTGGTCGCCCGACGGGGCAGCGCTGGCGTGGATCGAATACGATGCGGGCGATTCACCCGCGCCGCGCCTGATGCGCCATGACCACAGCAGCGGCGACACCACCCTGATCGTCGAACTGCCCGCCCAGGCGCGCTATGATGCCCTGTCGCCATCCTGGGGCACGGGCGGCATCACGCTGTTGAACACACCGCGCGATGGCGCGCAGGCGGTCGAAGTCTACGATCCGGCGAGCGGCACGCGGGTCGCTCGTCACGAGATCGCGGTGGTGGATCGCACGCCTGCGGGCGGCTTCGCGCGCGAGGTCGTCACGCCGTTCGTCTGGGTGGATGACGCGGGCGTGAGCAAGATCCTGATCCGCGAGCAGGACAGCACCTGGACGCTGCTCGACCCGGCGACGAATACGACCGAGCCGGGCGATTACCCGCCGGAGGTCTACCCGCGCAGGGAACCGGAGGGTGCGGCGCTGGTCTATTCCGCAGGCGTGAGCATCGAGGACGTCAGCGATTGGCGCTTGCGCATGGCGGAGGACGGCGACGGCGCGAACCTGCTGCCCGTCACCTACGCCTTCGCGCTGACGGACGTGCCACCGATGTCCGGCGATGGCGCGTTCGTCACCGTGTCCGAATCGACCGTTATCTATCGCCCCGCCGACGACAGCTTCAGCGAAATCCCGCTGCCGGATGTGATCAACGAGCCTGTCTCGTTCGCCTGGTCACCGGTTGCCTGGCGCATCTGGCGCGGTCAAACGTGGAGTGAGCTGTACGGTTGGGCAGGTGTGGGATAATGTTCACGAACGGAGCAGCGTGGCAATAGCATTCTGTAACATGATGGAGAGCCGCATGGCGGAAACAAAGGCGAGTAAATTGGATGAAGGGTTTTTCGAGTATCAGGTGAGCAAGGACAACAAAGTCTTCATCTACTGGTACAACAAACAAGTGACGACCCTTGCGGGCAAGCAGGCGCAAAAGTTCCTTACGCAGATTGAGTCACTGGATGGCGCAGAGGCGCAACTTGTCATGGCGCGCTTCACGGGAAACTTCAAGCGTGGCAATGAGCGGCAGGGCAAAGAGACGCTGAAGTAGCTCGGCAAGGGGTCTTTTTGTGAACCGATATGCCCGTCCGGGCTAACGGGCATATAATGGGCTGCGACCGCAACTCCTGGAGAAGTATGCCATGAAGCATCGTTCATCCCTCTTGGTCGTTTCGCTGCTGCTGATTGCGATGGCGACTGCTGTCTCAGCCGCCACGCCGGAAGACGACTGCTTCGCCGCCAACGGACAGTGGAATGCCGACGAGTCCAAATGCGTCATCCAGTCGGGCGTCCGCATTGACCTCGATTATCCGGTCGAGCTGGCAGCGCAGCCTGTCGTCGCGGAGACCATCGACCCCTGGCTGGCGGGGATACAGCAGGAGTTCATCGCGTCGTATGTCCCCGATTTCACGCTGCCTTCCTACATGAACAACTGGACGCTGACCGCCAGCTACGAGATCTATGAGCATTCGGCGGATGTCGCCAGCCTCGTCTATACGGTAGGCAATTACACAGGCGGCGCGCATCCGAATTATCTGTATGTGACCTACACGTTCGACCTGATCGATCAATCGCGGATCGCGCTGGAAGACCTCTTCGTGCGTGGGCGCGACCCCTGGACAACGATTGCGCCGCTGGTCATGGCGAATCTGACGGAGCAACTCGGCGATGCCGCCGACGGTACATGGATCGAAAGCGGCAGCGGGACAAACCCGGACAACTACCGCGCCTTCGCGCTGACCGAGGATTCGCTGGTCTTCTACTTCGCGCCCTATCAGGTTGCCGCTTATGCCGCAGGCGGCGTCGAGGTGCGGCTGCCGCTCGACGCGCTCGAAGGCGTGATCCGCCCGCAGTTCCTGGCGGCGGGGTAAGACAGAATTAGATTGATGTTATTCAAGGAGCCGATCATGAATACCCCACAACCGACCACGATTGACGAGTACATCGCCGCCTATCCCGAAGCGGTGCAGGCGCGCCTGCGCGCCATGCGCGAGACGATCCGCGCCGCCGCGCCGGACGCGAGCGAGAAGATCAGCTACGGAATGCCGACGTTTTTCTACGAGGGCAATCTCGTCTATTTCGGCGTGAGCAAGAATCACATCGGCTTCTACCCGACGCCCAACGGCATCGAGGCGTTTCAAGAGGAGCTTGCGCCGTACAAGAGCGGCAAAGGCTCGGCGCAGTTCCCGCACGACCAACCGCTGCCGCTCGACCTGGTGACGCGCATCACGCAGTACCGCCTGGAGGAGAACCGCGCGAAGGCGGCGAAAAAACGCAGGTAGGGGCGGACCCATGGGTCCGCCCGTTCATGTGTCCGCCCGCCTATGCGTCCGCGCACGCGTCTGTCGCCTGTGTCGGGCGATGCCATGGCATCGCCACTACGATCCCCCGCGCCCCTCAAAATACCAGTTCCCATCGGTGTACGGGAACTGCGGCGCATCGCCCGCGATGCTGCTGCCGCTTAACTGCGCATACGCCGTGTCGCGCGCCCAGTTGGCTGAGAGGAATGTTTCGCCGCCGTTGCTGCGCTGGCTGACCAGGCGACCATACGCGCGCTCCAGCCACGTCTCCGCATAGCTGCGCACGGCTTCCGGCGCGGACTCGTTCTGATAGAGCGCCCACATCGGCGCGAACGCATCGACCGAGAAGGTCGAGAGCAGGTAGCCATCGAGCGACTCGCCCGCTAGGTAGCGGTCGATGTTGCGCTGGGCAATCGTGCCTTCGACATTCATCACGTTCAGGTGGACGGCGAAACCGATGGCGCAGATCAGCACGCCAATCGAAAAGATACGCTCGCGGACGCGGAAGAGCGTCAGCACGAAGAAGCCGAAGACTGCCGCCAGCCAGGGAATGAAGGTACTAACGTAGACGCGCAGCGCCGTGTACCCATAGGCGCTCTGGTACAGATCCATGCGGTTGTACGCCGAAAACATCATCACGCCGACCAGCGCGACCAGCGCCAGCGCCAGCCCGCGAAACAGTCGATGCTGCCGCGCGCCGCTGCGCACCGTCACCCAATCGAGCGCCAGCACCAGCCCGAGCGTGAGCACGGCGACCGTGACCAGCTCGAAGAAGCCGCGCCGCGCGTATTCCGCGTAGGTCAGCCCTTCGATGCTGATGTTGGCGTCCCCGCCGAAGAAGTAGCGAAACTGGATGGCGACGAAGACGGCGAACATCAGGTTGACGCCGACCAGCACGATCCCCGTCTCGATCATGCTCAACGTGATCGGCGTACTCTTGCGGCGGGTGGCGCGCTGGTTAAGCGCGCCAGCCAGCGCGTCGGCGTCGGCGCTCGGCGCGGGTGTCGTATGGCGTGTGCCGAGCATGGCGCAGGCGGCGACGCCGATCCCCCACCAGCCGAAGACCACCAACCAGAAAGCACGATAGAGGATGCTGGAATCGGTGAGCGAGAACAGGCTGCCCAGGTCGCGCAGCGCGCGGCTGAAGACGGCATCGGCGGTGCTGAGGAGCGCCGCGAAGATGAGCAGGATCGGCAGGGCGAGCAGCACGCCGCGCACGACCGCGCCCATCGTCCGCGAGCGCCCAGTGCTGTGCTCACGCAGCCATTGGCGCGCGTAGCCCAGCTCGGCACCCGCCGCGCCCAGGCTGCTCGCGCTCGTCTCGATCACGCCCATGGCGTATTCGCGCACGGTCGCCTCGTCGAGACGTTGGGGACGGGGCAGGTAGTGCAACCAGAGCGCGCCGAGCGCCAGCGACGCCACGATGTTCATGTCACGCATGGTGTTATCCGCGCGCACCGCGACCATAAAAGCGAAGAAGAGCGCGGGCAGCGCCAGCCACAGGTTGTGTGGGCGCAGCGCCACGCCCGCCCGCCGCGCTGCCGCTGCCGCGACGACGACCAGCAGCGCGACAAAGATCGGGAATGACAGCCCGACCAGCACGCCGGTGAAGACGGCGCTGCCGACATAGCCCACCAGTAAACCCGCCCCGACCGCCCAGGCGGCAAGGCTGACACGCTCCGGCGTCGCTTCCGGGCGAGCAGGGCGGCGGCGTGTGGGAGCTGGCGACGACTCGGTCAGCTCGGCGACGGACGGCAGTTCAATTTCGACTTCGGGTTGCATAAGAACTCCTATGCATTGAATTCCAACATATGCTACACCCGATCCTGGAGGTTTCCTCAACGGCTGCCCGATGCTGCCCTTACAAACGTAAACGCAATGCCAGCCCAAGGCTGAGGCGCACGCCCATTCGGCTGGTGGAGACCTGTAGAAATTTCATGGCAGGACAACGATGACACAACAGGAGCGGCAAAATGACGCGCAAAAGCATGTGCAGCCGGGTGGCGAGGTTAGAAATCGGATAGATATTTGTCGGTAATATAAAATATCCTCCCGTGCAAGGCGCAATTGGGAGTCGCTCTGTTATACTGACATTCCAAAAATGTAACGTTGGGGTTTGACAAGGCGAGCAAGCGGCGCATCTCCCTGGTTATTTCATCTACGTCATGCGCGAGCGGCACGATCATGCCAGTAATTGTGAGTTGGGACGACGAACGACAATCCATCCTGCGCTGGGATTACACAGGCGATTGGACATGGGCGGATTCGACGGAAGCCTCCAACATGACGCGCCAGCTTCTGGATCAAGCGGCTGCCGACGAACCGATTGCCTTGCTGCTGAACCTGGAAACCATGCAGACGATCCCCCGTGACAGCCTGCGTAATATGCGCCAACTGCTGCACGGGCTGCGCCCGCACGACATCGTCATCCTGTGCGGCGACAGCGTAGCCGTGAATGTGATGATCGCCTTCCTGCGCTCGATCTACCGGGACAGCGCAGCGCAGTTGCACACCGCCATCAATCTCCAGGCGGGGCGGATGCTGGCGCTGCAAAAGCTGGCGGGCTACAGCCCGGACGACCCAACACAGCCCAACCGACCCTCGCCGCCGCCTGCATGATATAATCGCCTGCGCATCGAACGACGACCCACAGGCGGAACATGTCCCTGCTTACGGCACACAATCTCGGCAAAATGTACGGACCCGATGAAATCTTCAGCGGCGTCTCGGTTGAAATCCCGCACAAGGCGCGCATCGCCCTGGTTGGACCCAACGGTGCGGGCAAAACGACCCTGCTCAACCTGTTGATCGGCAGCGACAGCCCCAGCGAAGGCGATATTTATCGCGCGCGCGGGCTGCGCATCGGCTTTCTGCCACAGCGTCCGGAACTGCACGGCTCGCACACGCTCTACGAGGAGCAGCTTGCGGCGTTCGACGCGGTGCGGGCGATGGAGGCGGAGCTGGCGCACCTGAGCGAGCAGCTCGCCGACCCGGCGCAGCATGACCGCGCGCTCGCCGCCTACGGCGAATTGCAAGAGCGCTTCGAGCTGGCGGGCGGCTATACCTACGAGCAGCGCATCCGCACGGTGCTGAACGGGCTGGGCTTCAAGCCGGAGGAGCATCATCGCCCGCTTTCCAAACTGAGCGGCGGGCAGAAGACACGCGCGCTGCTGGCACGCCTGCTGCTGGAAGCGCCTGACCTGCTGGCGCTCGACGAGCCGACCAACCATCTCGACATCGGGACGGTCGAATGGCTGGAAGGCTATCTGAACGAGTTCGACGGCGCGGTCGTCGTCGTCAGCCATGACCGCTACTTCATGGATGCGGTGGCGCAGACGGTGTGGGAACTCGACTTCGGCACGCTGGAGACATATCGCGGCAATTACAGCCACTACGTGCGACAGCGCGAGGAACGCCACGCCCGCCGCCTGAAGGAATTCGAGTCGCAGCAGGAGTTCATCGCCAAAGAAGAGGACTACATCCGCCGCAACATGGCTGGGCAGAACACCCGTCAGGCGAAAGGTCGCCTCAAGCGTCTCGAACGCCTCAAGCGTGACGACCTCGCCCTGCGTCCCCGCTCGCGCAGCACGATGACGCTGCGCATGAACGCCGGGGCGCGCAGCGGTGACAAAGTGCTGATGACCCACAGGCTGCTGGTCGGGTACGCCGACGCGCCGGAGCCGCTGTTTGAAGCGCCGGATGTCACCCTCTGGCGCGGCGAAGTCGCGGCGCTGATCGGCGCGAACGGCGTCGGCAAGAGCACGTTCGTCAAGATGGCGATTGGCGACCTGCCTCCGCTCGGCGGCGAGACGAAGCTGGGCGCGTCGGTGCGCATCGGCTACTTCGCCCAGGCGCACGAATCGCTCAACGAGAAAAACTCGATCCTCGACGAGATCACGGAGGCGAAGCCGATGCCCATCAGCGAGGCGCGCGCCTACCTGGGACAGTATCTCTTTTCGGGGGATGATGTCTTCCGCCCGGTCGGGTCGCTCTCTGGCGGCGAACGTGGGCGCGTGGCGCTGGCGAAGCTGGCGTTGAGCGGCGCGAACTTTCTGCTGCTGGACGAGCCGACCAACCACCTCGACATCGAAAGCCAGGAGATCTTGCAGAATGTGCTGGCGGACTTCGAGGGCACGATCCTGATGGTCTCGCACGACCGCTATCTGATCGACGCGCTGGCGACGCAGATCTGGGCGGTCGCGCCGGGGTCGCTGCGCGTCTTCGAGGGCAGCTACAAGGAGTATCTCGAAGCGCGCGCGAAGGAAGCGGCGGCTGCTGCCGGGGTGCGGTCACCCGCCCCGGTGCAGACGCAGGCAGCGAAGACGAGCGCCAAGAAGCACGGCTTAAACCCGTTCGAGCTGAAGAAGCGCATCGACGCGCTGGAAGCGCAGATCGAAGTGCTGGAGGCAAAGCTGCACACGCTTTCGACCGAGTTGGAGCACGCCAGCGCAGCGGGCGACGCGGGCAAGGCGCACACGCTGGGCGAGGCGTACATGGCGGCGGAGGCAGCGCGCGACGCCGCGATTGAGGCGTGGGCGGAATTGGCGGAGTAGGGCAGATTGCGTATGCAATCATGCACACCAGCATACTCCGAACAACAGAGCAGGAGAACAGGGCAATGCCGGAAAAGACGCTGACGCAAAAGATGCTCGTCAGGACCGGGCAGCAGATCGCGCTGATGAACGCGCCCGCCGATTACGAAGCACGCCTGGGCGCGCTGCCCGATGGCGCGGCAGTCACGCGCACACCCGACGGCGCATATGATGCGGTGCATCTCTTCGTCCACAACAAGGCGGATATTGACGCGCATATCGCGCAGGCGGTCGCGGCGGTCAAGCCCGGCGGGATGCTGTGGGTCGCGTATCCCAAGAAGAGCGGCAGCATCAAGACCGACATCACCCGCGATCACGGCTGGGACGCACTGGCGGCGCTCGATTGGCACGCGGTCACCCAGATTTCGCTCGACGAGACGTGGTCAGTCTTCCGTGTCCGCCCGCGTGCCGAGATCAAGACCTTCACCCGCAAATTCTGATCGCGGCGGCGCGCGCCTCGTCCCTTTGTCCGCTGCATGGTATCATCTGCGCCACTTCGTTCGCCGCTCAGGTCGCATTCATGCAGCACTATTACGCATTGCAAGACGCGCAGCTCCAACACCCCTCAGTCGTCACCATCGGCGTCTTTGATGGCGTGCATCGCGGACATCAGGCGCTCATCCGCAGGCTGGTCGATGAGGCGCGGGCGCGGGGGAAACTCGCCGTCGCCCTGACCTTCTTCCCGCATCCCGATGTCGTCATCCGCAAGCTGGAAGGGCGCTACTACCTCAGCACGCCCGATGAGCGCGCGCGGCTGCTCGGCGAACTCGGCGTTGACTGCGTCGTCACCGAGACATTCGACGATACCTTTCGTCACACACGGGCGCAGGCATACGTGGAGCGGATGCTGCACCACCTTAAGATGTCCTCGTTGTGGGTGGGGGCAGATTTCGCGCTGGGCTACCAGCGTGAAGGCACGGTCGATTGGCTGCGCGCAGCGGGCGCGGCACAGGGCTTCAACGTCGAGACGCTCGAGCTGATCCTCGCCAACGGCGACCACAGCGCCATCAGCAGTTCGGGCATCCGCGTGGCGCTGGGAGCGGGCGATGTCGAACACGCGACGGCGTGGCTGGGGCGACCGTACAGCGTGACGGGCGAGATCGTGCATGGCATGGCGCGCGGGCGGACGATAGGCATCCCGACGGCGAACGTCGATGTCTGGGCGCAGCAGGTTCTCCCCGGCAGCGGCGTTTACGCGGGATGGGCGACGCTCGGCGAGGAGCGCTTCATGGCGATGACCAACGTGGGGATGCGCCCAACCTTCACCGGACAGAACATCACCGTCGAATCGCATCTGCTCGATTTCGACCGCGACATCTACGGGCAGCAGATGACGGTGACGTTTGAGAAGCGGCTGCGCCCGGAGATGAAGTTCGACGGCATCGACGCGCTGGTCGCGCAGATCCACCGCGATGTCGATGCCGGGCGCGCGTGGTTAAGCAGCGCGTCAGACCAGCGGCGCTAGCTCGCTCAGGATCGTCGGCATGCACTCGGCGATGGTCGGATGAATAGGCAGCGCCTCCAGCATCGGGCGGTAAGTCGCGCCCGTCGCCATGTAGTAGCTGATCACCTGTACGACATCGTCGCCGTGATAACCCAGCGCGGTCGCGCCCAGGAAACGCTCGGTCTCCGCATCCACCAGCAGCTTAATGAAGCCCGTCGTCTCCGCCTGTTCGATGGCGCGCCCGATGCTGCTCATCGGCTTCGTCGCCATCAGCACCTTGCGCCCGGACGCTCGCGCGTCCTTCTCCGACATCCCCACGCGCCCCAGCGGCGGATCGGTGAACAGGCTGTACGCCATCGTCCGCTCGGAGACTTTACGCTGCCGCCCACGCAGCAGGTTATCGCGCACGATCTCGAAATCGTGATACGACGTGTGCGTGAACGCGCCTTTGCCGTTGATGTCGCCCAGCGCGTAGATGCCCGGCGCGGTCGTCTGCAAAAAGTCGTTGACGACGACATTGCCGCGCGCATCGACCTGCACGCCCACCGCCTCCAGGTGGAGCTTGTCGGTGTTGGGGATGCGCCCGACGGCGTTCAGCCAGTGCGAGCCTTCGACCGTATGCTCGCTCCCATCGTCATCGCGCACATGCAGGCGAATGCCGCCCGCTGCCGTCGCTTCGACGCGCGTGATCTGGCTGTGGGTGTGGATGACGACGCCCTCGTCGGTCAACATGCCATGCACGACCTGCTGCACGTCGTCGTCTTCGCGGTGGATGATGCATTCGGCGGTCTCGATGATCGTGACGCGGCTGCCCAGCCGCCGGAACGCCTGCCCCATCTCCAGGGCGATATATGACCCGCCGTAGATCAGCAGGTGTTCCGGCAGCACATCCAGCCGCAGCAGCTTCTCGCTGTCGAGCGCATTCACGCTCTCGACGCCGGGGATGTTCGGGATGCGGGCGCGCGTGCCCGTGTTGAGGAAAACCTGCGGCGCTTGGAAGACATCGTCCCCTGCGCGGACGCGGTACTGACCGTCCGCCACGCCTTCAAAATGCGCGTAGGCGTGATAGACATCGACACCTTCCAGCCCGCGCAGCCAGCCTTCGATGCCGCTGCTGGTGTTGTCGATGATGCCGGTGACGCGCTGGCTCACGCGCGCCCAATCGATCGACATCCCTTCGATCATGACGCCAAAATCGGCACCGCGCCGCGCCAGATGCGCCGCGTGCGCGCTGGCGATCAACACCTTGGTCGGGCGACAGCCGTAGTTCACACACGAGCCGCCGAAGCGATAGCCTTCGACGATGGCAACCTTCTGCCCGCTGGCGGCGAGCTGGCTCGCCATCGAAGGACCTGCCTGCCCTGTCCCGATCACAATCGCGTCGTACTGTTTCATGCGCGGGGTCTCCTGGAAAATAGTCGGCAACAGAAAGGGCGCAGGAACGCTGCGCCCTCTCATGATGATACTACTGGAGAGAGATTACTCGCGGATTACGCGCTACTTCTGGCGGGTGCGGACGCGCAGGCTCCAGAAGGCGAGGATGAAGGTGACGACGGCAATCGCCAGGCAGGACGACAAGCCGCGCAGCATGATTTCGGTATCCCAGCCCGTATTGAAGAGCGCGCGCATCGCTTCCAGGATATAGGTGATGGGGTTATAGGTCGCGGCGGTGCGAATCCAGCCGACAAGCTGTTCCGCCGGGGTGAAGGTCGCGGTCAGGAACGAGAGCGGGAAGAACAGGAACGACGCGCCACCCGTTGCGGCAGCGCTGCTGGTGCGCAGCGCGACGGCGACGACGAAGCCCGCGAAACCGATCCCCAGCAGCAGCGCGAAACCGAGCACCGCGAAGAAGCCGAGCACCCCCGTCTCCGGGCGCAGACCGAGGATGAGACCGACGACCATCACCAGCAGCGTCTGGAGCACGAGCACGAGCGCACCGGCGATCATCGGACCGAGCAGCAGCGCCGAGCGGCTGATCGGCGTCAGCAGCAGCTTGTCGAAGTAGCCGTTCTCGATATCGCGGACGATCCCCTGCCCGGCGATGCTGGCACCGGAAAGCGCCGACGAGACAATCGAGACCGGCAGGATGAAGCCGAGGTAGCTTTGACCGGGCAGGAAGAAGCGCGCCGCGCCGCTCAACGAGCCGTCATACACCAGGACGAAGAAGACGCTGATGATCAGACCCGGCACCACCGAAGCAGGCTCGCGGAAGATGGTCACCAGGCTGCGCCAGGTCATGGTCGAAACCTGAAGCAGGAAGGGCATGGTTTTCGAGCGCTCGTCCATCTGGACTCCGCGCGCGGGATTGGCAGTCATAGCAGTCATGGGGATACGGTACTCCTGATTTTCACGAAACGTTCTGCATGGGGTTCTAACGGACGAGGCGTGCCTCGTCCCTACGAGATGTTCGTGGCGCTGTAGGGACAAGGCATGCCTTGTCCGCTCGCGTAGGCATGGCGAGCGCTTACGCCGCTTTGTCCTTCTTGCCTGCCGCGTCCTTCTTCGCCTTGTCGCCCGCGTCCGCCTCGTCACTGCTGAAGCGCTGCCCGGTGACCTTGAGGAACACGTCATCCAGCGTCGGCTGTGTGAGCGAGAGCGAAAGCGGCGGGATGCCCGCTTCCTGCAGGCGGCTGACGACGGCGGGCACGGCGGATGCCGCGTTTGCCAGGTACAGACGCAGGATGTCGCGGTCGATCTGCGTGCGGGTCGCCATGTCGGTCAGCGCGACGCGCGCACGTTCGACCGTCATGTCGTCGCCGAAGACCAGGTTGATGGCGTCGCCGCCCATCTGTGCCTTCAGGTCGGCAGGCTTGCCTTCGACGGCGATCTTGCCCTGCGTGATGATGGCGATGTGGTCGGCGAGCTGGTCTGCTTCTTCGAGATACTGCGTGGTCAGGAAGATCGTGATGCCGAGTTCGCGGTTCAGGCGGCGCACTTCCGTCCAGATGTCGCGGCGGCTCATCGGGTCAAGACCGGTCGTCGGCTCGTCCAGGAACAGGATGGCGGGTTCGTGCGCCAGTGCCATCGCCAGGTCGAGGCGGCGGCGCATCCCACCGCTGTACTTGCCAACCGGGCGCTGGACGGTTGTCGGGTCGTCCAGCTTGACGACTTCCAACAGATACTGCGCCCGCATGACCGCCGCCTTGCGCGCTAAGCCGAAAAGCTGGCACTGAATGGTCAGGAGTTCCATCGACTTCATGAGCGGGTCCAGCCCGATCTCCTGAAGCGCCACGCCTGCCAGACGACGGACATCCGTAGACTGCCGTTCGACATCGAAACCGCCGACCAGCGCTTTACCCTGGGTGGGTACAACGCGCGTCGTCAGCATCGACACGGTCGTGCTCTTGCCCGCCCCGTTGGGACCCAGGAAGCCAAAGATCTCGCCCGACCCGACCTTGAACGAGACATCGTCCACAGCGGCGAAATCCCCGTACCGTTTGACCAGATTTTCCGCGATGATTTCACGATTCGACATAACCGCTACGCCTCCAATGCTTTCAATTCCGATAGTGTTTCAAAGTGAGTGCGAAGTGCGAGGTGCGTGGTGCGAACAAGCACGGATTTGTCTTTTCGCACTACGCACTTCGCACAGGTCTATTCATCGCCCAACGCCCGATAGAACACGTCGCGCAGATGCAGCAGCCCCGCCCGCAGTTCCGCCCGCGCCTGCTCGTCCAGGTGCACCAGCAGTCCATCAATGTAGGCTTCCATCTCCGCCATCGTGTCGCGGAACGCAGTCGCGCCGTCCGCCGTCAGCGAAATGTGGACAACCCGGCGGTCTTCGTGCGAACGTTCGCGCACGATCCAGCCGCGCTCCTCCAGCGCCGTGAGCGTGTTGCTCATCGTCGCCCCGCTGACCGACATCATCTCCGCCAGCGCGCTCTGTGTGAGCGGCTGCCGGGTGAGCGCCGCCAGCACGGGCAGATGCTGGTACTGGAGACTGTGCGGGGTATCGCGCATTTGCGCGGCGACCACGCGCATCGTCATCGGCAGCGCATCGAGGATGAGATGCGGCAGGCTGATGGAGTCGGGCGAGCGATTGGCTTTCGATTGCATCGGGCTGCTAACTGTTTGTACTGCTAACGATCAACAGTGCTAAGAATAATCGAAATGTCGCGTAATGATCGTGAGGGGTTGGTGAGATGTTGAGTAAGGGAAAATGAGACGCAGCAACGCCTTATTACAACCGTCGTTGAAGACAATGCTTACGGAGCCTGATGCGAGTTTGCTGAACATACGTTGCGACCGGTAGGGGGAGAACACTTCATCTAAAGGCGTTGGATTACCGGGGGGAGGTTGTTTAATGGGCTTGATCCGATTTCGTGCATCAAGCCCAGATCGTCGCCGCAAATCGCTATCCAAGTATCTCCATCCCATATTTCTGCACAATCGGTATCAACTGCTCCATTTCTTCATCTGTGGGCGGTGCATCAGGGCGCGGCGGCAGGCTGGGGATAGGTGCAGGCTCGCTTGTCTCACGGATGAACTCCTCGAACCCTGCCGGAGCAAGGATGAACAACAGCCGCGCGGGTCCCTTGTTAACGATGTAACGGTGCGGCACATCCCTGGGTCCAAGAAGGAATGTCCCTGCTTCTGCCTGGATGGTTCTGTCTCCCACTTCAAACGTCAACGAACCTTCCAAGATCCAGAAGCCTTCATCTTCGTTGTGATGGACATGTAACGGAGCTTCTGCGCCTTCGTGTTCCACCACCTCCACCAGCCCGAACTGCTTGCCGGTATCTTTGCCTGAAGCTTTGATCAACGCGAGCGAACCCATCCACCAACGTGCTTCCCCTTCGTTTCCGTTCAATGCATAGGCTCGGTTTGCAAGAGTTGTGTACATTTTTTCCTCCCAGGACAATATGAATAGGTGCGCCGCTAGGGCGACGACCTGCGAACCCAACACATAAGCAGATCATTCATCATCCGCTCGATCTCAACCCTCGACATCCCACGCCGCCGAAACGCTAAGAAGACAGGCACATCGAGTAATGCGCTGACGGCATCCAATGTCGCACTCACTGGCGTGATGGGCTGGAGCGCCGTTCGAGACAGCCCGTCAATGAGATCTTTGAGATACGCCTCCCACTCTTGTACCGACTCGAGTTTACGCTCCTGATGATCGACATCCAGATACGGTTCACCACGCTCGTAAAAATCCAATAGTGTCTTCAATAACCGGGCGACCCGCGCTTCGAGGGTGTCGGCACCTGCGAAAATTGCATCGGCATCCGCTAAAGATGGTGGTTGGGCAATGGCATACATCAATTCGCCGCAGGCGGGCACAAGCTCATCAAGAGATGGGAAGTAGTTGTAGACCGTCGCAAGGGAGACATCGGCATGTTGGGCGATATCCTTCCACGACGTGCCGAAGATTCCTTTCTGGCTGTGCAGAACCAGCGTGGATTCTAGAATCCGCCGGCGAATCGCTTCTGAATTGGCATCACGCCTGGATCTGTCGTATTTTCTGGGGCTCATGATCTTCCCGAATTAATTAGAAAAATTATATATCTAAATATAGAGCGACACGACTGCTTTGTCAAGATCAATGTCCAAAGGATGGATCAAGACAGACGATGCACGCTGTGTTGAGGCGCGCTAAAATAGACCGCATTACAAAATCGAGAGGCACATTATGAAAACGAGACTTCTTATCGTCCTTGTGCTGGCTGCCCTCTTCACACTGTCGGCGGCGATCCAGGTCGGCGCGCAGGCGGGCGCTGTCCCGCTCTGCCCGGATGTGACGGGCATCACCAACCCCATCGTCCGCGCCAACATCCCCGGCGGTACGGTGAGCGGCGGCAGCGTCTACTGCCGCATCATCGCCCAGAACGGCACCTTCATCCGCACCAGCGGCGAGATCGGCAGCGCGGCGGTCCTGAACCAGGGGGTGATCCAGGCGGTCGATGTCTTTGGCTTGCTGCCGGGTGGGCAGTGGGTGACGAACTTTAGCGCCAGCGTTGAGGTCTGTTTGCAGGGCAGCGGCAGCTTCGTCTATCTTGACGCGCGCCAATCCCCGCGCCAGCCTGCCACCTTAAGCGGCAGCGCCAGCGATGGCTACACCTGCGCCAGCATCAGCGGTCCCGGCACCATCGCGCTGACCGGGACACTGCCAACGCCTGTGGGCAGTACCGCCGCCTCGACGCCCGTCCCCGGCGCGCCTGCCGCTCAGGGCACGCCGTCGGTCGGCAGCGCGGGCGCGCTGTCGTCTATTCCAGCCGGCACGATCATCGATCTGACGGAGAGCGGCTGCACCGGGCGCACCACCAAGATCGTTCGCCTGCGCACTGAGCCGAACACGATGACCAGCAGCGTGATCGATACGCTGCCCTATGACCTGCGCTTCCGTGTGACGGGCGTGACGAATGGCTGGGTGCGCATCGTCTACCGCGATGGGCAGGGCTGGGTGAGCGGGCAGTTCTTCCGGCTGGGGGCAGGCTGTGCGTTTTAGCGCACGGCCTTGAACGAGAACATCCCGGTGCCGAGCTTGCCCCACAGGCGCAGCCAGGTCGGGATGGCGCGCTAAATCATTTCGCCGAGGAAGTCGCTGTCCCTGACGGACAGCAGCGGCGGCGTGCTGAAGTCGAGCGGATTCGAAATGTCGATGGCGATCTTGCCATCGACCGCGCTCCTCGCTGCCTTGAGCGCATCCCCCTACTTTTCGTCCTCCCCCGCCCGCTCTTCCGCCACTGCATATGCCTCGGATGCCTGCTTCGCTTCCGCGCTCAGTTTCTCGACCGGCTTGCCCCGCCGCATGACAAAGTGATCGTAATCGCGGGCGACATAAGCCTCCGGGAAGGTGCGCCGCGCCTCTTCGACAATATCGCGCTCACGGTAGCGCCGCGAGACGTGGTTGAGGATGAGCGACTGCACGTTGCATTCCGCCGCCAGGGTCGCTGCCTCACGCGCGGTGATGTGCCCGAAGGCGCGTGCCTGCTCGGCTTCCGTGTCGAGAAAGGTCGATTCGATCACCAGCGTGTGCGCATCCTGCACGTACTGGCGAATGTTGTCGGTGCGCCCCGTGTCGCCGACATAGACGAACTTGACGCCGGGGGTCTCCGCCCCCAGCACCATCTCCGGCGTGACGACCGTCCCATCCTTCAGAGTCACGTCTTGCCCGGAGACCAGCCTGCCGCGTTCGGGACCGACCGGGACGCCGAGCGCATCGGCTTTATCGACCAGGAAGGGGCGGCGCGCCTTCTCCTGAAAGGTGAACCCGAAGCAGCCGGGTCCGCGATGGGTGACCGGAAAGGTGCTGACGCTGAAGTCCTTGGTCTCGATGATCGTGCCGGGCTTGAGATCGTACATGTGGATGGCGATGGGCAGCCGCTCGAAGTCGAGCACGACGCCGTAGAGCAGCGCGCTCACGCGGTCGAGCGTCGCCCTGCCGCCCCAGATTTCGACCTCCTCGATGCTCTCCCAGCGGGCGAAGGTGGACATCAGCCCGCCCAAGCCGAGGATGTGATCGAGATGTGGATGGGTGAGCAGAATGCGGTTGAGCCGCTTGAAGCCGATGCCGCTGCGCAAAATCTGCCGCTGCGTGCCTTCGCCGCAGTCGATCAGGAAGCGGTACTCGCCCGCCAGGATCGCCTGGGCGGTCAAGCCGCGATGAACGGACGGCGCGGACGCCGATGTGCCAAGAAAAACGATCTCGAACATGATTATCGCACCACTTGTATCGAGCCAATGAACAGACGATCCCCGCGCAGTTGGTCGCCGTCGAAGACCCCCAGGCGCGTCCCCAGGCTCGACTCGTACACCCCGGTCGAGATGATATAACTGCCGGACGGGATGGTGGGCGGGAGCTGGACGAAGGTTGCCTGCACGATCACATCACGCGGCTCCAGCAAATCCGCCCGCACACTCAGCGTATCCGCCTGCACCGCGATCACGTTGGGATCGGACAGCAGATGTGTGAACAGCCGGATGTCCGACGGCACGATGCCATCCACGCGCCAGTAGGTGTAGATCGGCACGACCGCGCCGGGCGCGAACACCGGATTCTCGACCTGATCGTGACCCAGGAAAGCGATGTTGCCGCCCATGCGCACCGGCGTCTCGGCGATCTGGTCGGTCATCCCCGTTTCCGGCGGAAAGCTGGCGAGCGCGGTCGTCGTGAAGCGCCCGATGGTATCGGCGAGTTGCGCCTGCACATCCAGGCGCACCACCGCACGTTCGGGGATGCCAGGAGCGTTCTGCAGCGTGCCGAGCGCGAGCCACTCTCCCACATAAGCGGCGACGGCATCCAATCCATCCTCCTGCAAAAAGACAACCTGCATATCCGCGCCGCCGCGCGCCAGGATGAGTCCGCTGCCGCAGTCGGCATAGCGCAGCTCGGGGTCGGCGCGGTTCATCATCAGCGCCAGGATCTGCGCGTCGATCAGATCGGCGGCTTCGTTCGGCGGATACAATTCCGGCGTACAGACGACAGTCGGCAGCGTGCCTGCCGTGCGATCCAGGTAGTGCGCGATCTGCCCGATGCGCGAGCGATACGCCGCCTGCACAGCGGGTTCCGCGCTCCAGGTGATGAACAGGTCGCGCCACAGCCACTGCGTGTTAAAGACCAGCAGCCCCACCAGCACAGCGCTGGTGATAAGCCGATGATAGCGCTGCGGCAGCAGCAGCGCCGAAAGCCCCTCGACACCCGCCGCGAACATCAAGGCGATCAGCGGCAGCAGCGGAGCATAGCGCGTGAACTCCGGGCTTTCCGGCGCGATCAGCACGAAAGGCAGCAGGACGACAAACGAGATGAGCAGCAGGGCGTAACGCGGCTGACGCCAGCGGCGCGCTGCGACCAGCACGCCGATCAGCATGACGAAGCCGCTGACGAGGTCGAGCAGCGGACGACCCGGCAGGTTGTGCTCCGGATGGGTATCACCCTGGAAGAAGAAGCCAAAGATGCCGTTGAACAGCGCGGACAGCGGCGCACCCGCCGCGCCTTCGATCACGCGCGAAGCCCCCGCCAGTTCCGGCTGGCGCAGGCTGGCGATCAGATAGGGCATAACGATGATGACCATGATCAGGATGCCAAAGCTCGTGAAGCTGAGAGCGCCACCCGTGACGGTCTGGCGCGTCAGCACAAAGTAGGCGATGAAGATCATGACCGCCAGCACGAGCGGGAAGTGCAGCGGATGCACGTAAAAGCCGAAGCCCATCAGCAGACCCAGCGCAGCGAATGCGATGGTGTTGGGGGGGCGGCGTCCTGGCGCGTGATAATAGACTGAAAGCGACTGTGCGAGCGCCATCAGCGTCGCCACGCTCAGCAGCGGCAGCAGCGCTTCCGGCAGGATGGCGCGGCTGAGGTGTGCGGGCAGAAAGCCGACCGCCATCAGCGACAGTGCCACCAGTCCCGCGCGCGCGCCCAACAGGCGTTTGCCCAGCACGTAGACCAGTGCCAGCGTCAGCATCCCAGCGAAGAACGAGAGAATCCGGTAACCCAGGCTGCCCGTCCCGGTGACCGCCGTCAGCGCCGCGACCATGATGGCGTAGAGCGGCTCATGCCCTTCCCCGCGCAGCGTGTAGAAGGTCTCAATGGTGCCCGCGCGCACTGTTTCGACCACGCGCACGCTGTCCACTTCTTCCGCGCTCATCCCGGTCGGCAGGCGGGCGAGATCATGGATGCGGAAGAACGCTCCGAGGAGCAGGATGAGGACGGCGAAGAGATAGCTGGTACGGTCGGACACGCAAAGCCTCATTCAGGACGAGCAGGAAAAGAGCGGCACAACTGTCCCACAAAAGCGCTGCCATAACAAGGATCGAGACAGCGACCTGTGTCCGTGCGAACGTTCTTTCGCTACACTGGTGGTGCTGTTACGGATGGATGTCTACTTTCGACCGGAGCTGCTGATGGGACTCAAACCCGACCACTGGATACGCAGGATGGCGCTCGAACACGGGATGATCGAGCCATTTGTCGAGAAGCAGGTGCGCGAAGGCGTCATCAGCTACGGGTTGTCGTCGTATGGCTATGACCTGCGCGTGGCGGACGAATTTAAGGTCTTCACCGATGTCTATGGCGCGGTGGTCGATCCGAAGGGCTTCGCGCCCAATTCGTTCGTGGACTTCAAGACGGACGTCTGCGTAGTGCCGCCCAATTCGTTCGCGCTGGCGCGCAGCATCGAATACTTCCGCATCCCACGCAACGTCCTGACGATCTGTTTGGGGAAATCGACGTATGCCAGAACGGGGATTGTGGTCAACGTAACGCCCTTCGAGCCAGGATGGGAGGGGTACGTCACGCTCGAAATCAGCAACACGACGCCGCTTCCAGCCAAGGTCTACGCCAACGAGGGCTTGTGCCAGGTGTTGTTCTTCGAGGGTGACGAGCCGTGCGAGATCACCTACGCCGACCGCAAGGGCAAGTACCAGGGGCAGACGGGCGTCACGCCGCCGAGGCTGTAGTAATCGGCAGTACAATAGAAGCGAAAGAGCCGCGAGGAGGACGTAATCATGCGCGCGATTCGATCAACACCGCCCGCCTGGGCACTCATCCTCCTCGTGCTGCTCACGCTGATATTTCACCTGATCGTCTATATCGATGGGGTCGGGGCGCGGTTGTTCGCATGAAGGAGCAAAAAGCGATGTTTGTCTCCCCTCTCCCAGGTGTACTCACCGTTTGGGAGAGGGGCAGGGGGTGAGGGCGAATGCTAGCGTTCCGCCGTCCCCAACTGCGCGGCGACGGCTTTGCGCACCGCATCCGCGCCCTCTATCGCGCCATCGGACGCGCTGAGGACGACCGCGCTCAGGTTGATCATCTCGTCTTCCGCCAGCTTGAGTTCACCCGCATCGTCTTCGCGGTCGCGCAGGGGGTAGAAGAATTCACGCGAAACCAGCATCTTCATCAGCACCCGGTCGTGCATCTCTGCCGCTAATTCGGGCGTCGTGACGATCACGAACGACTCCGCAGTCAGATGCCCGACAAAATCATCATCGCGCCTGAACTCGCGCAGGGCGTTGCGCATCATCAGCGCGACCGCGCGCAGCACATCATCCGCTGCTACAAACCCATACTGCTCACGAAAGCGATCCAGCCCCGTCAGCGCGAAGGCGGCAATGCCCCACGCCTGAGCGCCATAGGTGACGACGTTGATGCGCTCATCGACCAGCGCGCCATGCGGCAGATCGGTGACGCGGTGGTTGTGAACCTGCGTCTGAGCGCGCTGGAGCGCATTGCGCACGCGCAGGCGCAGCTCATGAATGTCGAATGGCTTGGTGATGTAATCGACCACGCCCAGCTCCAAGCCCTGGAGCTTATCGACGCGGTCACGCTTCTCGGTCAGGAAGAGGATCGGGGTTTCCTGCGTGCGGCGCTGCGTGCGCAGTTGTCGGCAGATGTCGTACCCGCTGATGTCTGGCAGGCGGATGTCGAGCATGATCAGATGATAGGTGCCCTGCTGCGCCAGCGTCAATGCTTCGGCACCCGTGCCCGCCGTCGCTACTTCGTACTCAACGGTGCTGAAGTAGCCCTCCAGCATCTCCGCCAGATCGCTGTCATCCTCGACGATCAAAAGTCGCGGCTGATCCATCGCTGCCCTCGTCGTATGCGAACGTTCGTGTAGCGCCATTATACAGGTGGTCGGTGCGAGGAAGACTCAATGTTGCAGGAACGTTAGATTGTGTGGCTACGCGCGGAAGATCTCCGCCAGTTCGAGCGTGAAGCCGGCCAGGACCGTGCCGCCATCCAGGCTGTCGCCCATACCCTTGATCGTCATCATGTCGTCCGGCGGATAGACTTCAATGCGCGCTGCCAGCGGATAGACGAGCCAGACGAGCGCACCCGCGTCGGCATATGCTGCCAGCTTACGACGGATGACCTTCTGCTTGTCGCTTGGAGAGACCACTTCGACAGCGAGGTCGGGCGCGAGCGGATTATAGGTGTCGTGCGAACGCTCTGGTTGGCGCGCGGCGGAGATGAAGGCGGCATCCGGGACGATGCGCTGACCGCTGACTATGTAACCACCATCCGCGCCTGTGACCCAACCGAGCTTGTTGCGACGGGCATACTCACTGAGCGCCCCCAGTATCAATGCTGCAACTTCTGATGATGTCCAGTTCGACGTCACTTCGATGATCTCCCCATCCAGCAGCTCGAAGCGGCGATCCACGTTTTCCTCGCGCTCCAGGAATTCCGCAAACGCCTCCGGCGTGATGATCGTCTTGGGTTCTGCCAGCATGATGCGCACTCCCTCTCTCGTCTGGAAGATTATACGCGCTTCACCGCCGCAGCGCGCGCTTGATCTCTGCGTCGACCGGATCGGCGGCATCCGCGTCGGGCGTCTCGACGACTTCCAGCTCGCCGTCATCGCTCAGCCCGTAGGTATTCTTACGCTTCTGGCTGGTTTCGCTTCCATCCTCCAATTTGAGGATGAATTTCGCAACAATCCTGGAGGCGACCTGTTCGCGCAGTTTGTCTTCCGCTTTCTTGGTGTCGCTCAAGACAGCCACAATGGCGAAAACAAGCATCCCAAACCACGAGAGCCACAATAGACAGATTATCTGGTTCGCTGCGCTTGGGATTGGCTGTCGGTTTGAAGAAAGGATCGCGAAGATGAGGAAGGAAACCACAATAAACAGTAGAAGGTCGATTGTGACGAAAACGTTGCGATTCGCCCTCTGAAGTTTTCTCACTTCCGCGTCAACATCTCGGCGTATCGCGTGGTAATCCAGATTGTGCGCCATCTCATGCTCTTGTTGGCTATCGCGTTAGGGGTACGCTGCTGTATTCAGTTTAGCCCACATCCTTATGGTGTGGTTATAAGAAAGAGATTTCTAACTGTCACCGCCGCAGCGCGCGCTTGATCTCGGCGTCGACCGGATCGACGGCGGCATCCGCGTCGGGCGTCTCGATGATTTCCAGTTCGCCGTCGTCGCTCAGCCCGTAGGTATTCTTACGCTTCTGGCTGGTTTCGACCGCCTCATCGGCATCAAGCTTGAGCATTTCGGCACCGATGACTCGCCCGACGATCTCTTTGCGCATGTTGTCTTCAACGCTCTTAAGGTCAAAGATCGGCGCGATGAGATGAAAGACGGTCGCGACGAGATAGCCCGACCATAGCAGCATGACCGCGCTCTGCACGCTCTCGGACATGCCGGCGGATGAAGTCGCCGACAGGGCAATGACCGAGAAGATGACAAACAGGATGGTATTTACGGCGGCAAAGGTGAAGCGCCCCGCCATCTTGCGAAACTTGAGCTGCTTTTCGACCTCGCGCCGCACCGCGCGGTAGTCAATCTCGTTTGCCATCACCATACTCCCTGTTGCTATATACGGACGCGCAATTGCGCGTCCCTACAACCGGAATCTGTAGGGACGCCATTGATGGCGTCCGCAATTCGCCATTAACGATGCTATACGCGAAACAAGACAATAGGGTTTCCGGCATTAACGACCAAACAGCGCATTCAGCGCGATTTCGCCCAGCAGCGGCGAATGATACGCCTCGTCTTTGCCGACGACATCGACCAGCACGAAGCGCGCGTCTTGCAGCGCCCACGCCTCCAAGTAACGCTCGCTCGGCTCGATCATCCAGTATTCGCGCACGCCATGACGTTCGTACAAGCGGAACTTATCGCGGCGGTCTACCTGGGTTGTCCCTGGCGAAAGCACCTCGACGATCAGGTCTGGCGCGCCAATCAGGCGGGTATCGCCAATCGTGCATTTCCCACCCGGCAGCACCACCATGACATCCGGCTGCGGAACATTATAGGCATCAAACTCGACATCGAGAGGCGCGACGAAGAACTGCCCGCCGCGTTCTGCAACCAAAGGCTCCAGCACGTGAGCAGTCATGTACACGATCTTCTGATGGCTGGGGATTGGGGAAGCCATGTCGATGATCTCTCCGTCGATGAGCTGCTGCGGCTGGGTGGTTTCCGGGCGAAGGAGAAATTCGGCGGCGCTTACCCGCTCGCGCATCATGTCGGTCATACGTGACAATCCTCAACACTGAACAGCCGAATCATACATCGGTTCATCTATTCCCGCCCCAGCGCCCGCTCTGCCAGCCACAGGCAGAAGAGCGTGATGAGCGGCGGCAGCACCAGCGGCAGCGCGACTTCGACGACCAGCCGCGCTTCCAGCGACAGCGGCGCGAGGCGCAGCAGGTTGATCATGACGAAGTAGGCGAAGCCAAGCGCGCCAGTCGCCAGCATCGCCGGGATGCGATCGCGCGAGACCGACCCCATCAGCACGCCAAGCGCGGCGATCATCGGCGGCTCCACGACGATTCGCAGCAGGCTCGCCGTCAGCCCGACGATCATCAGCAGGCGCGCGCCGCCGACTTCATCGAGCTGCATGACCTGCGTGTTGAGGATCAACACCATCGGCAGCGAGAGAAAGGCGGTGACGACCAGCAGCAGGTCGAGCGATTCCACCTGTCGCCAGACGGCGGCAGCGCCTTTTGCCAGCAGGATTTCGCGCAGCGGCAGCGGCGTCGTCCGCAGCAGGTCGAGCCGCCGGGCGCGCTGATCTTCCGCAACGCTGGCAGCGGCGGCGGCACCAATGCGGTAGAGCGCCTCGCCGTAGGCATAGAAGGCGAAAGGCAGCAGCATCACGGGGACGACGATCACAGGCAGCAGCAGGGTGAAGATGGCGGGGATGAGGACGGAGATGGCGATCAACACCACCTGGAACACATACACCTGCCACGTCAGCCGGAAATCCGGCGTCATGATCTTCCAGAAGAAGCCGAGCTGACGCTGCACGACCGGGTGCCCGCGCCGCGCCCAACGGGGCAGCCTGCGGTCGGGGAGCGCAGGCTGGAAGAGGGAAGCGGCAATCGGGAGGCGCAGGGCGCGCGGTTCATTCATGGGTCGTGCCAGACATGACGACAAGCGACACCGCTATTTTAGCACGGTGCAGAGACAATCGATCACGTTTGCGCTTTTCAGAAGAGTCTTCTTAAGCCCCTCGCCCTGAGGGAGAGGGGTTGGGGTGACGGTTTGCGGGGCAAGGTTCTTGCAGGCAAGAACCTTGCCGCCATCGACATTTACGCTCACCGCCGCGCTTCCATGCTATCCTGCATGGCAGGACGATAGAGATTTCCCTTATTCACAACGATTGTGGGGCAGCAATGAGACGATTCGCATGGGTATGGCTGGTCGTGGTCTTTTCGATTTCGTTGGGAGCAAGCCAGGCGCAGGACATCGCCAACTGGACGATCCTGCATTACACCGCCGTCGATAACGACCTCGAAGGCGCGGCGTTCAACGACTACTACGAGATGCAGACGGCGGGCAGCGGCGAGGGCGTCAATATCATCGCGCAGCTCGACCGCGCCGTGGGCTATGACGCACGCTTTGGCGATTGGACGGATACGCGCCGTTTCCTGATCGAGCAGGTGCCCGCGCTGCCAGTGCCCGACATCATGGGTAAGCGCGCGGCTGTGCTGGATTTCCTCGTCGCACAGGGCGCGGATGCAGCGGAGATTCAGGCGGCGTTGGAGCAGACGGACGACGCCATCGTCGAGCAGATCTATGCAACCAATAATCTCGCTGCCACCTTCGAGCAGACGCCCATCATGGAATTGGGCGAAGTGGATATGGGCGACCCGGCGGCGCTGACGGACTTCGTCGTCTGGGGCGCGCAGAACTTCCCCGCCCAGCATTATCTCATCGTCATCGGGAGTCATGGCAGCGGCTGGCGTGGTCTGGGACCCGACGAGGGCAATGATCACTCGATGCTCACGCTGCCCGAAATCGACGCAGCGCTGGCGGATGCCCGTGCGGAGTTGGGGATCGAGCGTTTCGACATCGTGGGCTTCGACGCCTGCCTGATGGGCGTTGCGGACGTGGCGGTCACGCTCCAGGATGATGCGGACTATGTGATCTTTGCGCAGGAGGTCATCCCCAGCAACGGCTGGGAATACACCACCAGCATCGGCGCGATCAAGGCGAATCCGGATTGGGATGCCTTCCAGGTCGGCGCGGCGTTTGTCGATAGCTACATGGATTACTACGCGGGCGAAGGCGCGCGCACCAAGGTCGATCTCGCCCTGGTCGAGACCGCCGGACTGCCGGGACTCACGGCGGCGCTGGAGAACTTTGGACAGGTCGTCGGTGCGGATACCGTCGAACTGCTGTCGGCGCTGGGTTCGGCACGCAACAACAGCCAGGTCTTCGGCGCAAGCCTGAGCGACCGGGCAGAATACTACTCGTATATCGACCTGCGCGACTTCATGAACTGGTTCAGCCTGCAGACGACCATCACCGACGATGCCTACAACGCGGCTCAGGAAGTGCTGGCGGCATACGACAGCGCGGTTGTCTATGCGCGGGCGGATGACAAGCTGCCCGGCGCGAACGGCTTAGGCATTTACCTGCCCGCGACACCGCCCATCTACGAAGTCTATGGCGCGGATTACCCGGCGCAGGCTCCCGCAGGCATGGCATTCTGGCAGGGATATCTGAACCAGTTCTACAGCACGATTATGACGGAACTGGATGGCAGCGCACTCTTATTGGAGATCAGCCAGGTCTTCACGCTCGGCGAGATGGGCAGCACGCTCGATACCCCCGTCGTCTTTTTCGATGCGGGCGGCAAAGGCGTCATCGACCTCAACTATACGATCCTGTATCAGCAGGACGACGGCTCCCAGGTGATCGTGGATGCCTCCCCCATCTCGTACAACACGACGCTGCCGACGGGCGAGACCGTGATCGAGTATCCCAACGAACTCACGCCCAGCACCTTCCAGTGGTCGGTGACGTTCCCTTACCTCAGCGACGGCACCAACAGCGCGCTGGCGCTGCCGCAGTCGAGCAGCGCTGCGGGCAGCGACCTGACAATCGCGGGGACGTATGTGAGCGCGCGCGGCAGCCAGCCCGCCTACCTCATCTTCGAGTCGGGCACGTTCGCCTATCGGGGGATGCTGGCGATTGCCGATCAAGCGCCCTTTGAGGCGAGACCGCAGCCGGGCGACCAGTTCATCGTCGATCTCTACAGGATTACGCCGGACGGTGCTGTCGAAGTGCAGCCGCTGACCGACACGCCGCTCACCTTCGGGCTGGAGCCGTTCACCCTCAGCTATCAGCCCGCCGTCAGCGGTGCCTACAACGTGCGACTGGCGATGACCGATCTGGCGGGCAATCAGGCGGCACAGTTGGCAGCGCTGGTCATCGACAATGGTGCCGTCGATGGCAGCCTGCGCGGGTACACCGATACGAACGAAGGCGTCTACTTCCAGTATCCGTTCGCCTGGGGCGAACCGTATTCCTATACCAATGAGGATGGCACTCCGACACAGGTGGTCAGCGACCTGGCAGGCGAAAACCTCATGACCGCCACCGCCATCTACGAAACGGATGCCCTGGTCGCGCTGGAAACATTCACGACTATGCTGGCGGGCGAGTACGGCGAGATCGTCGAAGCGACCCTGGGCGGGCTGCCCGCCTACCGCATCGAGTACAGCCTGCCGACCGAGACGGGGCGGCTGACGGGCGTCGCCTACAGCGTGCTCCACCCGGGGTCCGGCGCGGCGCTGGTCTTCACCGTCGAGACGAGCGGCGATGGCTCGGCAGCGCCCAATCTCGACGCGCTGCTGGACGGCACGCTGTACCTGTTCCCGCCGATGTAAGGGGGAATACTTGCCCTCACCCCCAGCCCCCTTCCTCGCCGCTCTGCGCTCGGTCGCCACGCATCGCGGCGCGAGAGTCGAGACATCCTAGACTCAATCCGCGATGGGGGAGAGGGGCTTTCAGAGTCGACTCGCGTGCTCTTTCTGGCTCCCCTCGCCCCCGCCGCGCTGGAGTCCAACTCAATGCGACTACTGCGGCGCGGCGTGTGGGAGAGGGCTGGGGGTGAGGGCGATCAGGGTAATCGCTTCAAACTGATTACACCGCCAACCTACCCCTCCCCCTAACCCCCTCCCCACTCCGCAAGCTGCGTAGAGAGGGGGAATCATAGGATTCGTCAGGCGCTGAGTCGTGAAAAACCCACAGACTGCGCCAAAAAGAAACCGATGATGGAATTCGATACCTCTGGAAGTCCCTCTCCACGCAGCTTGCGGAGTGGGGAGGGATTTAGGGAGGGGTGATGCAGCTACTTTCTAGAGATTCGGTTTTGAAGCGGTTGCCCTGTGAGGGCGATAGAGTTTATTCTGTCATCGCAATGAGTTACCCTAAATGCAATGTCAATTTGTGTTGTCGAACTATGGATACTTTGAATCAGCAGGTGCAGTCGGTCGTCGCCGGGTACGCCCGAAAGGGCTTGAACGGCGAAAGCTATCTCACGAAAAGCGACGATGGTTCGGTGTTCACGGTCGTCGGTGTCGGTCGCGTCCAGGGCAAACACATCTCGAACGTCAGCCTGGTTGTTCGTGTCGTGGGTCATTGTGTCATCGTCGAGCGCGATCAAAATGACAAACCTGTCGTGGATGCGCTGGTGCAAGTGGGCATCCCGCGCGAACAAATCATCCTCGCCTATACAGGTGAACCCATCCCTGAAGGCGTCTGCTGAACTAGGACATCCTCTCTTTCTTTGGCTCACAGGATAATCCTGCTACATGGTATATTGCGCGCTCGCCATCGCCTGTACAATAGACGCATTGTGTCTGCATAGGCGTCTGGTGTGCGATGACCACGAGCAACAGCCCTTACCCCGATTACCCCGCCGCGCCGCGCGTTGAACCCTGGCTGATCCGCCTGCCGCTCCTGCTCCTGAGCGGCATCATCCTCACACTGTCGATCCTGACGATGGCGGCGGGCGCGGCGCAGCTTTACTTCCGCGACCGCGTCCTGGCGGGCGTCTCGTCGTTCGACATCGATTTGAGCGGCATGACGCTCGAAGACGCGACAACGGCGTTGAGCAACCGTTTCACCTACGACGACAGCGCCGTCTTCACCTTCCGCGATGGCGAGGAGTTCTGGCAGATGAGCGCGGGCGAGCTGGGCGTCGTCTTCGACGCGGGCGCGACGGCGACCGAGGCATTCGCCGTCGGGCACAGCAACAACCCCCTGCTCAACACCATCGACCAGTTTCTGATCTGGCTCAACGGGCACGCGGTGACGCCCGTCATCCGTTATGACCAGGAGGTTGCGACCGCCCGCCTTGCCGCCATCGCCGAGACGATCAACCGCCCGCCGGTCGACGCAACGCTGACGATCAATGGCACGAGCGTGAGCAGCACGCCGAGCGCCATCGGGCGCATGGTCAACATCAGCCGCACGCTGGCGCAGCTCGATGCCTCCGTCCTCAACCTGACGACGGGCGGCGAAGTGCCGCTGATCATTGAAGAGACCGCGCCGCGCATCGTCGATGCCGAAGCCGCCGCCGCTAAAGCGCGCGCCGCCCTGTCCGCCCCGCTGACGCTGATCACCGACAGCCCAGTCGCCAGCGAGCAGCAGTTGGGACCCTGGACGGCGTCGGTCGATCAGATCGCCACGCTCCTGCAGGTCGGCTTGGTCGAGAGTGCCAATGGTACGTACAGCTACGATGTCGCCTTCAACCCCAGCGCCTTCCGCGACTCGCTGCAGTCGCTCGCCGACGGCTTGTATCAGCCCGCGCGTGATGCCCGCTTCCAGTTTAACGACGAGACCGGACAGCTTGCAGTCACACAGTCGTCGGTTTCCGAGCGCGAGCTGGATGTGGACGCGACGTTGAGCCGGATGGAGAGCCAGGTCTTTGACGCGGGCAACCGTGTCGTCCCCATCTCGTTCGATACCACCCTCGCGCGCTACCACGACGCCATCACCGCCGCCGAGCTGGGCATCACCCGCCTGATCGCGACCGGTGACAGCTTCTATGTCGGCTCATCGCAGGCGCGCATCGACAACATCCTGCTCGCCACCAGCCGTTTCGACGGCATCATCGTCCCGCCTGGCGCGGAGTTTTCGTTCAACGAATGGGTGGGCGATATTTCGCCGGAGTCGGGCTACGTCAGCAGCCGCGTCATTTACGGCGGGCGTACGATTGACGGCGTGGGCGGCGGCGTTTGCCAGGTGAGCACGACGGCATTCCGTGCCGCGTTCTACGCAGGGCTGCCGATCACGGAGCGGGCGGCGCACGCCTACCGCGTCAGCTATTACGAGCAGCGCGGCGAAGGTCCCGGCTTCGACGCGGCGATCTACGTCGATCCCGATCCGACGAAGGCGCTCGACTTCCGCTTTCTGAACGACACGGGCGCGCCGATCCTGATCGAAGCATCGGTCTTCCCGGCGACCTCGCAGGTGCAGTTCCGCTTTTACGGCGCGGATACCGGGCGGCAGGTTGTCAAGGATGGACCGATGATCCGGGATGTCGTAGCGCCCGCCGCTACGCGCTACGAAGCGAACGAGGCGCTGACCGCCGGGCAGCAGCTCCAGGTCGATATTCCGGCGGAGGGTGCCTATGTCGAGGTGACACGCCTGATCCTGGATGGCAATGGCAACGAGATCGACCGCGACATCTTCGCCACGCAGTACCAGCCCTGGGGTGCGATCATCCAGGTACCGCCCGGCGATCCACGCCTGACGACGGGATAGGAGAACGTGAATGCCAGCCTTTGACGTCATCACCCTGGGGGAGCCGCTGCTGCGCATGACCCCCGCCCACCTTCGCCGCATCGAACAGGCGCTGTCGTGGGATATGCATGTGGCGGGGAGCGAACTCAACACGGCGGTCGGGCTGGCACGCCTGGGGCTGCGCGTCGGCTACCTGTCGCGCCTGACCGATAACAGCCTGGGGCGGCACATCCGCGCGACGTTGGCGGGGCACGGCGTCGTCACCGATCACATCGTCTGGACGAACGAAGACCGCGTCGGCATCTTCTACATGGAGCAGGGCGCAGCGCCGCGCGCCAGCCAGGTGATCTACGACCGGGCGGGCAGCGCCGTCAGCAACATGCGCCCAGACGACCTGCCGCGCGATCTGTTCGTGCCTTATGCAGCGCGCCTCTTCCACACGACGGGCATCTCGCTCGCCGTCTCGCCGCTGCTCTACGAGACGACGCGCGCCGCTATCCAGCGCGCCAAAGAGGCGGGCTGGCGCGTCAGCTTCGACATCAACTATCGCAGCAAGCTGTGGAGCTACGAGCAGGCGGCGGTCGGATGCCAGCCGCTGCTCGAACTGGCGGACGTGCTCTTCACGCCCTACCGCGACGCGATCCGCTTGTGGGCGCTGGGCGATGCAACGCCTGAGCAGGTGCTGGGCGAGCTGCACGCGCGCTACCCACAGGCGGTCTGCGCGCTGACGGTCGGCGCGGACGGCGCGCTCGCGGTTGATCCGGCGGGGCAGACATGGCAGCAGCCCGCCTTCAGCGCGCAGGTGGTGGATCGCATCGGCGGGGGGGACGCCTTCAGCGCGGGCTTTTTGTATGCGCTGTTGGCACGCGGCGACACGAACGCGGGGGAGTGGCTGCGCTGGGGAACCGCCGCCGCCGCGCTCAAGTACACCATCATGGGCGACCTGCCGCTCTTCACGCAGGCGGAAGTCGCGGCGCTGGTGGAGACGGGAGAGAAGCGCGCGGGCGGGGATGTGGTGCGGTAATCCTCACGCAGCATAACGTGAGTATTGAATAAGGGTAGCGCTCGGTCTTTTCTTATCCAAAACTGCAATGTGGCTAGGAAAACCTGAGTTCCACGTGCACGTGCTAAGAATACTAATCCCAGAACGGAAAAACCCGCGTAAATAATTGCCGATCAACCCATGCAGCCAACAGCACACCTAATCCGTACATCACAATATCGAGCGGGTCAAAAACGCGGGCGAAAGCAAATATCCCAAGATACTGCAAGAATTCAGAGGTTGTGCACAAGACAAATACAGCCAGCGCCCTCTGCCACCAGTGTGCGATTAGTCGATTCCGTTCGGCATTAGGAACGAGGAGCAGATAAAGCATAAAAGGCAGTACAATGTCCGCGAAATAGCTGTGATAAAGCCTATATGCAACCTCATTTGTCCAATCAATATCCAGGACAAAAGTGCTCGCGATAATCAGCGCAACCGACACAACCACAATGATTTTTTTCACATGTTTATCATTCATCGGTGTCCCGCGTTATCCAAAACTCAGGTTAGATTAGCAATCAATCGCAGGGATGGAGTGATTGCATGATGTCAGCATTGGAAGACGTATCGATATCCTCGCAGATTGACGAAGTGCGGGAGGAACGTCTCAATGACCTCCTGGATCGTCGTTGACAGAGACATCGCGACCACCTAGCCTCTCACTTCCCTGACTCTTTCCATAAACGCCCGCACCCGCGCCACATCAACCTCGTTCCAGATGTAGCCGTCGCGCTTGAAGGTCGTCGCGGTGATCGTCCCGTCGGCGACGGCGAGCTGCTCCGCCACGTTCCCGATGTTGACGCCCGTGTTGGCGAAAACCGGCGTCTCCGGCACGGCGTCCTTGACGACTCTGAGCGTGGCGCTGGACGTGGGCACGCCCGCCGTCAGCCCCGACACGCACAGCGCATCCGGACGGGCGTTGAAGACCGTCGAACGCGCGATCTCCGCCACGTCGCGGGCGGCGAGGTATGCCGCCGCCTCCGGCACGATGTTGAAGAACAGCCGCACATGATCGCCATGCACCGCACGGCGGTGACGCACGACCTCGCCCGCGCTGGTATTCCACAAGCCGAAGTCGCTGGCATAAACGCCCGTGAAGATCTCGCGCACGAACTGCGCCCCGGTCGCCACCGCCACGTCAATCGACGCCGATGGGTCCCACAGCACATTGACGCCATAAGGGATCTTGATCTCGCCGCGCAGCTCGCCGATGATGCGCGCCATGCAGGCGAGCGTGATCGGCTCGACCTTCGTCAGGTAGGGCAGGCTCGCTTCGTTGGAGAACATGACCGCGTCCACGCCGCCCTCTTGCAGGGCGTGGAGGTCGCGGCGCGCCGCCTCGATGATCGTGTCCATGCCGCGCGCGGCATCATAGCCGGGGTCGCCCGGCAGCGCCTTCAGGTGACACATGGCGATGATCGGCTTGGAGACACCGAACAGATCGTGAAGCCAGGGGATCGGGTTCATAGTCTTTTCTCACTCCCATTCAATAGTACCGGGCGGCTTGCTCGTCACGTCATAGACGACGCGGTTGACGCCTTTCACCTCGTTGACAATCCGGCTGCTCACGCGCGCCAGCAGCGCGTACGGCAGACGCGCCCAGTCTGCCGTCATGAAATCGTCCGTCTGCACGGCGCGCAGCGCGATCACCTCTTCATACGTCCGGTTGTCGCCCATCACCCCCACGCTTTTGACGGGCAGCAGCACCGCAAAGCACTGCGCCGTCTCGCTGCGCAGCAGCCCTTCGCGCTCTAGCTCCTCCAGGAAGATGGCGTCCGCGTCGCGCAGCGTACTCAACCGCTCCCAGGTGATCTCTCCCAGGCAGCGCACCGCCAGCCCAGGACCGGGGAACGGTTGCCGCCAGACGATGCTCTCCGGCAAGCCGAGCGCCTCACCCACCTTGCGCACCTCATCCTTGAAGAGATCGCGCAGGGGTTCGACCAGCGCGAAATGCAGATCTTCCGGCAGCCCACCGACGTTGTGATGGCTCTTGATGACGCGCGACGACTTGCTGCTGCGCGCGCTCTCGATCACATCGGGGTAGATCGTCCCCTGCGCCAGGAAGCGCACGCCCTGCGCCTCCAGTGCCCGCGCCTCGGCGCTAAACACGTCGATGAAAAGCTTGCCGATCAGCTTGCGCTTCGCTTCCGGCTCGGTCACGCCGCGCAGCGCATCGAGATACAACTCGGTCGAATCGACGGCGCGCAGAGTCATGCCGCGCTCCTCACGGAAGACACGGACGACTGCTTCCGGCTCACCTTTGCGCAGCAAGCCCGTGTTGACGAAGACCGAGACGAGCTGGTCGCCGATGGCGCGCTGTAATAGCGCACCTGCCACCGCCGAATCGACGCCGCCGCTCAACGCCAGCATGACGCGCTCGCCGCCCACCCGCGCGCGGATCGCCTCAACCGCATCTTCGATGAACGCGACGGGCGACCAAGCGGCGATACAACCGCAGATGTGAAAGAGGAAGTTGCGCAGGATGTCCGCGCCGCGCGGCGTATGCACGACTTCGGGATGGAACTGCACGCCGTACAACCCACGCGCCACATCGCCCATCGCCGCGTAGGGCGAGCTGCCGCTGGTCGCCAGCCCGACGAAGCCCGGCGGCGGCTGCTCGATGCGATCCCCATGCGACATCCAGACCGTCAGGCGCTCGTCCAGCCCGTCCAGCAGCGGATTTGCCGCCACACGATGCAGCTCCGCCTGCCCATATTCGCGTTCCTGCGAGGGCGCGACGACACCGCCGAGCGCGTGCGTCAGCGCCTGCATCCCATAGCATATGCCGAGTGTAGGGACGCCCTTTATGGCGTCCGCTGCAGGTGAATGGACTCCCCGCCTCCACCACTCTGGAATCTGTGGCGCGCCGTCTTCATAGATGCTGTTGGGTCCACCGGAGAGGATGATGCCGCGCGGCGCGTGACGAAGGACGGTCGCCTCGTCGGCGTCATGCGGGAAGACCTCGGCATACACGCCCTGCTCGCGCACGCGGCGGGCGATGAGCTGGGTGTACTGCGAGCCGAAGTCGAGGATGGCGATGCCACCATGTCGGGGGTCAGTCACGCTAGTCTGCTCCAGTTGGGATAGGCGCGGGATCGGGAAGGGATGAGGTCTGCGGTGGGGAGACGACCTGCCACGACCATAAACCACGCCGCGTCAGCACCAGCCCGATAGCCGCTAAAATGCACATCGTTCCATTGATGAGGATGGCGTTTTCCACGCCGATGACCTGACCCACCCCGCCCATGAGCAGGGCGGCGAACGGCTGCACACCCAGCCCGATCATCGTCGCAAGGCTGATTAGCCGCCCGCGCATCTCCATCGGCGTCATGAGCTGTGTCAAGCCCATTGCCATTGTGAAGATGATCGGCGACCCCGAAATTGCGACGCCAACCGCCAGCATCGAAAGTGGGAGAGAGCGCGACAGTCCCAACAAGAGGATAGCACTACCTGTCACCAGCAGCGCACCGACCATCACCACCCCACCACGCTTCATTGTCCCCGTGATCGGCACGATGAAGAGGAGCGTGAGCAGCGCGCCCAAGCCGGACGCCCCTTGCAGCCCGCTGTAGACAGCAGCATCGCCGCCCAACACACGGTCGGCATAGGCGGGCAGCAGCGCGAGAGGGATCGACCAGAAGCAGGAGGTGATAACGGCGGTGAACATGTACATATCCTGCATCCGAGGCTGCGTGCGCAGGAAACGGAGGGCATCGCCCATCTGCGAGAGCGGTGATTTATGTTCATGATCGGAACGCGAGGCGTTGGCGACGCGGATGAGTGACAAACCGATGATGACGGAGATGAAGCTGAAGCCGTTGATCCAGAAGGCGGTCGCAGGACCCATCTGCGCGATGATCCATCCCGCAGCCACCGAGCCGAACATACGACTGCCCTGCAAGACCATGCCATTCATGTTGACGGCTTTGCGCACCTCGCTCATCCCGGCAAGATCGCCCAGGAAGGTCTGGTGCGCCGTCAGATCGAAGGTCGAGATGATGCCCAACACACCGGATAGCACCAGGACATGCCAGAGCTGCACAGTGTTGCTTTGCACAAGGGTCGCCAGGATGAAAGCGACGATCATCATGCCGATCTGGGTCGCGGTCAACAGCTTGCGCCGATCCAGCCGATCCACCCATGCGCCGACCCAAGGGGTGAGCAGGAGCAGCGGCAGCCCATTGAGCAGCGCGACCGTCCCGTTGGCAGCGCTGGAGCCTGTCAGCGACCAGACAACCCATGACTGCGCAGTCACCTGCAAGAAGGTGCCGACATTCGAGATGAGCTGCGAGGTGATGTAGAGACGGAAATTGGGCAGCCGAAGTGGGGAGAACGCGCTCCCCAATGCTGCAAACACATTAGCCATGATCACCTGATGAAGATTGGCAATTCCTATGAACCGCGAAGGCACGAAGGACGCGAAGAGCAGTTTCTTTATCTTCGCGCCCTCTGCGTCTTTGCGGTTAGTTCTCCTGATAATGCTTAGACAGAATGACTCGGCGGACACCTTTCTTCAAGAGTGGAACGTTAAAGTTGATCAGCAATCCCAGCTCGCAGCGTCGCGTCCATCGCGACTTCGCGGTTGCATCTGGATATTCTCAAGCATCGGCGACGATGATGTGGTGGTCATCCATGCTGGTGATCGTCGCCAGTGCGTGGATGGGAATATGGGCGTAACCAGCTTCGTGCATCACCGCCCGCCCATTCTCGAACGACTTCTCGACCACCACCCCAACGCCTGTCAGCCTACACTCCGCGCTGGCGACGATGCGCGCCAGTGCCAGCAGCGTCTGCCCTGTCGCCAGAAAGTCATCGATGATCAGGATGTTCTGATGGGGCTTGAGAAATTCGGTCGAGACGAGGAGGTTGGTCTCGCCGCCCTTGGTATGGCTGGGCGCAGTCTCCATGAACACCGCGCCCGCCATCGTAATCGGCTTGATCTTGCGCGCATAGACGACCGGGACACCCAGCGCATAGCCGGTCGTCAGCGCGGGCGCGATCCCGCTGATTTCGACCGTCAGAATACGATCGATCTTGACCCCGGCGAACAGCCGCGCCATCTCCTCGCCCATCGCGAACATCAGATGGGGATCGATCTGGTGGTTGAGAATGCTGTCGATCTTGAGAATGCCCTTGCCCAGATTGCGCCCTTCCGCGCGGATACGGTCGATCAGTGCCTTCACGAAATCCCCCTATGTCATGCCTGATCCAGACTATGCTGTCCTGCCGCCGTCTTCTTCATAGACATCGGCGAAAAACATCTCGAAACTCCCCGGATGCAATCTGCGCAGTTCGCCGCCGGCTTCCTGCCCCGCGGGCGAAAGCAGCGACGTGTTCAGAATCGCGTAATCGTCGAAATAGACTTCCAGGATGCGGTAGTAGGGCGATTCACCAAAGGGGCTGCCCAGCACGGTGTTCGCCTGCCGCCGCCTGACATTCGGCATTCGTTCGATCAGCGCCAGGAAATCCTGATAGATGTTCTCAAATGCTTCCAGATCGTCCGGCTTGCGGAACAGGATGGAGAACTTGACCACGGACTACTCCCCCCCAAATGCACGACGCGCATGTTCCAGATCGTCCAGCAGGATGGTCTCGCTGAAGAGGATGCCTGCCGTGTGATAGTACGCCGCGCCGAACGCCGCGCCCAGCGCATAACGATAGCGGGGACCGCTGCTCTCGTCGCCCGCGATGACGATGTTGAAGCCGCCGCAGTCCACGCCCTTTTCCGCCAGGTAGACCGCCATCGCCCCCGCGTAAAGCGCCCAGGCGGGCAGCGGGCGGTGCATCACCGTCTGGCGCAGCTTGGCGCTCTGGTAGGTGAGCGTCGTACGCGCGCCCAGTTCAACAGACGCCAGCCGAAACTGGCGATCACGGCGGCGGTTGCCCGCTACCCACAGCAGGCGACCCGGCACGCCAAGCGTGAATTCGGACGCGCTCTCCGGGTACGCCTCAGCAAAATGGGCGAGCAGATGGATCGGGGCATCGACATGCGGCAGGATGGTCATGAGTGCGGCTCATCATGATAAGACAATCGACAGTGATGAGGAGAGTGTAACACATGTCCCATCGGCGAGGGGGACCCCCCCGCCACCTGACGGGTGCATTCGGAGTTTGGGGTGAACCGCTTCGCCGGGGGCTGAAAGCCGCCCGGCTACAATGTTCCGGCGGGAAGCGGGTTGAAACCCGCTCTGACCCGCCGGGAAAGTCATCGTGCGCAGCCTGTCGTGAGTTCCAGCGGCGGGTCGGAGCCACCTTCAGGTGGCTTCCCGCCGCAACTTGTAGCCAGGGGTTTTCAACCCCTGGTGGCGGAATTCGCATCCGCCTCCATTTCCGAATGCACCCCCACCTGACCTGCACTCTGGCGTCGTCGTTCGCCGCGAGGACTATCGCGCCGAGCGTTCATTCGCCATGGAGTCAACAGCCGACTACGTTCCCTCCGCTGCCTCCAGCACGCCCTGGGCGGTCGCCGCGTCGGTCGCCAGCACGTTGGCATAGCCGCCGCGCAGCACGCCGAGGATCGAGGCGGTCTTCGCCGCGCCGCAAGCCACCGCCACGATATCCGGGATGCGCTTGAGATCCGGCAGCGGCAGCGCCAGCACGCGGCGGTTGATGTCGTAATCCGCATTGCCCTGCACGTCGAGGTGCCAGCCCGCCGTCTCCGCGACGATGCCCTGCGCCCGCAGTTCGCCCACCTGCGCCTCGGTTAGATGCCCCGCGCGCAGGAAGCTCGACGCGCCCGGCGCGGTCGTGCCGACGCCCACCAGCGCGACCTGCGCCTCGCGGGCAAGCTGAAGCGTTTCGACAATCGTGGACTGCTCCATGAGTCCATCGCGGGTGACGCTGTTGGTGAGGAAAAGCGGCGCGTGCAGATAGTGGTAGCTGCCACCCAGCTTGAGTGAGAGCCGCCGCGCCAGCTCTGGACCGTCGATCACCGAGGCGATGTTGCCCAGGCTGCCGATCATCTGGACGACATCGACGCGCAGATGCGAAAGCGGACCGATGGCGCTGACCGCTGAGGCGACCCCATTGCCCCACGAGATGGCGATCACACTTTGTGGTTGGAGGATTTCTTCGAGATGCCACGCCGCAAGCTGCCCCGCACCCGCAAGCTGCTCCTCGTACAGCTTGCCGGGAAGATCGACCACCAACGCACGTTTGAGTCCGAAGCGTTCGGTCAGCGCCTGTTCCAGCACCGTCGAGTGTGGGATGCGATGCAGGATGCGGATGACGACCAGCCCTTTTTCTTTCGCCTCTTTCAACATCCGCGAGATGTTCGAACGCGAGATATTGAGCTTATCGGCGATCTGCTGCTGGCTGTAGTCGTGCTCGTAGTACAGCGCGGCGACGCGCGTCAGCAAATCATCGCGGCTGCGGAAATGCGTGTTCATGATGCACTCGCATGGAAGCGCGAAGGCGCGAAGGACGCGCAGAAGTTTTCAACACGAAGGCACAGAGTAAACGGTGGAACACGGAGCACCCATCGACGATCCAGTCCTTCGTGAACCTTCGTCCCGTCGTGCCTCCGTGTTTCAATTCCTCCGTCCGTGTCTTGGGTATCCACGATTTAACTGCCTTGATGACGGTATTTCTCGTCCACCGCGTTCATCTTCTCGACCTTTGGCGCCGAACGCCCACCCGCGAATTCCGCGTTGAGCCACGTCTCGATGATCGACTTCGCCAGTTCCGACCCGATCACGCGCGCGCCCATCGTAATCACCTGGGCGTCGTTGCTCTTGCGGGCGCGCTCGGCGGAATAGGTGTCGTGGCAGAGCGCCGCACGCACCCCCGGCACCTTGTTCGCCGTGATCGACATGCCGATGCCCGTGCCGCAGACCAGGATGCCGCGCTCCGCCGCGCCGCTGGCGACCGCCTCCGCCACCGCCTCCCCAATGTCCGGGTAATCGACCGGGTCGGCGTTGTGCACGCCGAAGTCCTGCACCTCGATATGCTTCTCTTTCAACTGCTCGCGGATGATGTCCAACAGCGGCAGCCCCGCTTCGTCACAGCCAATCGCAACTTTCATGGTGTCACTCCTTATTCGTGAGCGAATTAGCGAATTAGCAGATTAGCTGGATAGCTCGCTAGCTGGATAGCTCGCTAGCTTTTGAAGCCAATCAGCTTCCTTGCTTCTCCGCTTCCTCGCTAATTTGCTATCCAGCTATCAGGCTATCGAGCTAATTCGCTTCCTTGCTAATTTGCTATCCAGCTATAAAGCTATCGAGCTAACTCGCTCCCCCATACGTCAACGCATTCAACTTATCCAGCGACTTTTGCAGCGCCGGGAACAACTCCACATAGACCTCGCGGTACAGACGGTCGTAAATGACATGCGTCTTGTCGTTCGGCAGGAAGCTTTTCCCATGCTGCGTCATGGCCTCCGCCGCCTCGCGCACGCTGGCATACCAGCCCGCCGCGAACGCCGCCAGAATGCCCGCGCCCAGGTTGGTCGCCTCGGTCGTGCTGGCGCGGGTCACCATCGTGTTGTGGATGTCCGCGACGATCTGGCACCACAAGGCGCTCTTGGAGCCGCCGCCCATCAGGATGAATTCGTCCAGCGGCGTGCCCGTCGCGCGCGCCACGCCGTCCATCGTCAGGCGGTGTTCGTAGGCGATGCCTTCCATGATAGCGCGATAGAAATGCTCGCGGCGGTGCGCGCCCGTCCAGCCCACGGTGATCCCGGTCGCGGCGGCATCCCAGTAGGGCGGCATGACGCCGTTCCAGTAAGGCACCAGCATCAAGCCCAGCGACCCCGGCGGCAGCTTGCTCGCCGCCAGTTCCAGCACCTCCTCGCGCGAGACGGGCAGTCCCACACCGCGCATATCGGGACCGAAGTTATCGACGAACCAGGTGACCGTGAACGTGCCGCCGCCCAACACTTCTTCGGCGACATACGCGCCCGCCAGCGGCGAGCAGAGCGTGCGAAAGGCGCGGTCGGCGGCATAGTGCTCCAGGTGCGCGCCGGAGACCATCGCCGTCCCCAGGTTGAGATACGCCTTGCCGGGCTGTGTGATGTTCGCGCCCAACCCCGCCGACTGACCATCTCCCGCGCCCGCCACGACCGGCACGCCCGCAGGCAGCCCAGTCAGCGCCGCCGCTTCCGCCGTCACCTCGCCCATGATCGCGCCCGGCGGCATCAGCTCGGCGAACTGCTCGACCGACAAGCCGATCTGCGCGATCAGGTCGGTCGCCCAGGTGTTGCCGCGCATGTCCAGCACGCCCATCGGGTCGGCGCAGGCGGTGCTGGTCACCCAGCGCCCGGTCAAGCGCTTGACGAGGAATGCGTGAACGTCGAGGATCTTGTAGGCGCGCTTGAGGACATCCGGTTCATGGGTTTGCAGCCAGAGGAATTCCGGCAGCGACTGCTTGGTCGAAGGTCCCTTGCCCGTCAGCTCCTGGATCGCGTCGGAGCCAAAGCGGCGGTCGATTTCGGCGACCTGCGGCACGCAGCGGTCGTCCACCCACAGGATTGCGTTGCGCAGCGGTCGGCACGCCTCGTCCACAGGGACGAACGACTCGCGCTGATGCGTGATGCACAGCGCGGCGATGCGCTCGCCGCCGACCTGCGCGACCAGATCGCGCAGCGTGCTGCACAGCGCCGTCCACCAGTCGTCGGCATTCTGTTCGTACCAATTGGGCTGCGGGGAAATGAGGTCGAAGCTGGCGCGCGCCTCCGCGACCGCTTTGCCCGCCCGATCCCAGGCAATCGCTTTGCAGGCGGTCGTGCTGCTGTCCACGCCAATCACGAGATCTTTAGACATAGAGTCCGTCCGGGTTGAAAAGAAAAATAACGAGATTCAGAAAGAAGGGAATCTGTTAAGGCAGGACATTTTCTGCCCGGAATGCCGCATCGTCTGTAGGGGCGCAATATATTGCGCCCCTACATGATGTTGCATCCGTAGGGGCGACCCATGGGTCGCCCCTACAAGACGAACAAAGACGAGCAGTAACATTAACCCTCGTCAATGCCTTCCTGGATGGCGGCATTGATGTTGTTGAGGGTGGTGGTGATATCCTGTTCACCCGTGACCATCAGACCCAGCTCGGTCGGGATGACCGCGCCGGTGCTGGAGACATCCGCCCACGCCGGGAAGTGCGGTTCGGTGCCCATGCGGCTCTTGATCGCGGTGAGGATTTCGCCGAAGTGACGGGTCGTGCCGGCGACCGGGACTGCCTTCTCGACGATACGGGGATCGTCGAAGGTGGACTGACGCACAGGCGTGTTGCTCTGCTCTGCCGCCAATGCCATCGTTTCGGGGCTGGTCGCCCACTGGAGGAAGACCCAGGCGGCATCCTGGTTGGTGCTGTACTTGGAGAGCGCGAGGCACGAGCCGCCCTGGTGACCGATACCGGGGGTTTCGTCGAACGCGCATTCTTCGCGGGTGCGCAGCGCAGCTTCCATCGGCAGCGGTGCGGGCATCATCAAGCCAGCAACCTTCGAGGTTTCGGGGTTGTCCCAACCGGGGAAGAACTCGCCCCAGTTGATGACGATACCCGCGCCACCCTGACCGACGAAGTCGCCCTGGCCCGACCAGTCGAACGTGGTCGCGCCTGCGGGCATCAGCGGGGCGAGCGCCATCATGTATTCGGCACCGGCGACAGCGGCTTCGTCGTTGATGACTGCCTGACCTTCGGCGTTGGTGTGTGAACCGCCGTGCGACCACAGCCACGCTGTCCAGTCGCACTGGAGCGCGTAGTGACCCGTGCGCCACTGACCGACCGTGCCGTAGATCTGGGTGCCGTCTTCATTGGTGAGACCGGCTTCCTGGATCGCCTGCGCTGCCGCCAGGTAGCCGGGCATATCGGTCGGGACTTCCAGACCGAGCTGCTCGAAGACATCCTGGCGATAGCTCATGATGAAGATCGGGATGTCGAACGGGACGCCGACCAGCGTGCCCTGGTATTCGGAAATCGCGGGGACGAGTTCGGGGATGAAGTCGTCGAAGTTGTAGCCGGGCATGTTCAGGTCGCTGCCGCTGTTGCTGATGTAGGTCGCGCGGACATCGGTGATGTCGTTGACGAAGCGTCCCAGCCATGACTGATCGAGGTAATAAATATCATTCGAGGCGGATTCAGTCGCGGTGTCCTGGACGATCTTCGACAGCACCTGATCCAGCGGAGTCTGTTCCCAGATCACTTCGATGCCGGTGAGGGCGGTGAAGTTATCGGCGATCAAGCCCGACGTGATCTGGCTGGGGGCGGTCGATTCGGACGACAGGCGGATGGTGGTGCCGGAGAAGCGGCTGCCAACTTCCTGCAGCCAGGTGTTCATCTCGTCCTGCGCCATCAGGCGGTCACGAGCATCTTTCGGGGCGCGGGCGATAGGGGCGGCGGCGGCGCGGTCCATGCGCATCATGCCAGCGGCGCTAAAGGCGAAGCCCGCCAAGCCTGCGGCACGCAGGAAGTCGCGGCGGCTCATTTTGCCCTTGCGGAGCAGTTCGCCTGCTTTGGCAACATAAAGGCGTTTCTGGCGTTCGATAACGTTCATTTGTCCATGCTCCTCAAAAATTGTCACGTCGATCTGGTGCTGGGGCGGCACACGCAAGGTGGAACCACCAACTTATCCCGCTCATCTTCTCAGGCTGGTCTGTCTTTCGTCCCGATAGCAGCTCCTTTTTCAGCACTCGCTTTGTCGTTCGATAGCGGGCGGTGCGCAAAAGGCACGCCCCGGAAGATTTCGATTACATAATCATGTCGTCCGTAGGGGCGCAAAATATTGCGCCCCTACACCGCGTCGTTCTTACCCACGCACCGCCCCCAGCGTCAGCCCACGAATCAGGTTGCGCTGGACGAACAGGATGAAGATGAAGACCGGGATCATCGCCGCCGTGCCCGCCGCCGCCAGGAAGCCCCACTCCGTCCCGCCGGAGGACGAGTCGAAGGTGGCAAACGTGACCGAGACCGGGCGCAGGTCGGGGATGCGGATGAGATACAACGAGAAGATGAACTCGTTCCACGAGAAGATCAGGCACAGCACCGCCGCCGCCGCCATCCCCGGCGCGACGTAGCGCACGATGATGCGCCAGAACGCCCCGAAGCGCGTGCAGCCATCCACCATTGCCGCGTCGTCCAGTTCGGACGGCACGTCGTCGAAGAAGCTCTTGAGCAGCAGCGTCGCAATCGGCAGATTGATCAGCACATGCGCCATGACCAACCCGAAGCGCGTGTCATCGATTTCGAGCGCGCGGTAGATCAGGGTGATCGGCAGGACGGCGGCGAAAGCGGGCATGAAGCGCGTCGATAGGATGAAGAAGACGACATTCTGCTTGCCGCGCATGGTGAAGCGCGAAAGCGCATAGGCTGTCGGTGTGGCGATCAGCAGCGTGACAAGCGTGCTGGCGACGGCGTAGAAGACGCTGTTGAGCAGGAAGGGCACAGTGTAATAGCCGACAGTGCCCGCGCCGCCTGTGCCCGCCGTCGCGCCGACCGCCTCGCGCACCGCCTCGACATAGGGACGCCCGCCGATCACGACGCTCCACCAGGTGTCGGTGGTCTCGAAGCCGAGGAGCTGCGGCGGCAGTTGGAAGATACCCGTGAAAGTCTTGAACGAGGCGGTAAACCAGAACCAGATCGGGAAGATGAAGACGAAGACAATCGCACCCGTCACGAGCGTCAGCAGCAGACGGCTGATGAACTGCTGGCGGTGGTGCTGGCGCTGCGCAATGCGCAGGTCGGTGTTGGAGGTGTTCACGGCTGCCATGGCGCTCTCCCTACCACTTCACACGGAAGATGCGGATGTACGAGAACGCCACCACCCAGACCAGCACCATGACGAAGACGCCCAATGTCGCGCCATAACCGAAGTTGACCTGCTGGAAGGTGTTGACATAGCCGTAATAGCTGAGAGACTCGGTGCGCAGCGCGGGACCGCCAGACGTCAGGATGACCACGTAGTCGAAGACGCGGAAGAGATCGACCAGGCGGAAGAGAATGGCGATGGTGAGCACCGTGCTGAGGAGCGGCAGCTTGATGCGCCAGAAGCGCTGCCACCAGTTGGCACCATCGACCTGCGACGCTTCCACCACTTCGGTCGGGATGCTCTTGAGACCCGCCAACACGATCAGCACGACGAAGGGCGTCCACTGCCAGACTTCGACGATCAGCACACCGAGCAGGGCATTTTCACCCGACCCGCCTAAGAGCGGTTCGGCGCGCGTGACGATGCCCGCCCGCTCGAACAGAAAGTTGACGTAGCCGAATTCGGAATGATTGAGCAGGCGGAACAACATGCCCGCGACGGTCGGCGCGGTCACCATCGGCAGGATGATCAGCGTCTGCATCAAGCCGACACCGAACGGACGCGCATCGAGCAGCACTGCGATCAGGATGCCGAGGAGGACCTGCACAATCAGCGCGATGACGACGTACTGGAGGGTGATGCTGATGGCGTTCTGAAAGCGGCTGTCGCTGAAGAGTGTCGTCCAGTTCTCGAACTCGACGAATAAGAACTCTTTCCGCCGCGCATTGAACTCGTGAAAGCTCAGGTAGATGTTGTACAGCAGGGGACCCAGGCTGTAGAGCAGCAGAAAGATGAGAGCAGGAGACAACCAAAGCCAGGGGTTTTCACCCGAAAAGAAGCGTCGCTTGTGTCCTGCGACTGCGACGGTCGGGGCGGGTGTGCCCACGAGAACCCCGTCACTATGCGCCATAAAATTCCGCCTCCAAAAAAACCGAACTGTCTTCACCGAGTGCCAAGCGGCTGTTTTTCCGCTCAAGCTGCGAAATAATTCACAAATGTGCAGCGCACGCACTTCGGTGAATGACTATATTGCGCCACATTGCGCTTGTCAAGAAATCACATTCCTTGACACGGTAACGCGTGCACCTTAGACTCCGGTGAAAATGTGAGCAACTTGCACAAATGTGAATGGCAGTCGGGAAGGACAACAGTCGTGGCACGCATTACCGTTCTTGGCGCTGGCGTGATGGGGACGGCGCTCACGTTCCCACTTTCGGACAACGGGCATGAGGTGCGGCTGGTCGGCACACACCTGGACGACGAGATCATCCGCTCCTGCAAAGAAGCGCGCCTGCATCCCAAACTGCGCCGGCAGATTCCCGACCGCGTCACCCCCTACGCTTACAGCGAGGCAGAGCAGGCGCTGCCGGATGCCGAGGTGATCCTGCTCGGCGTCAACTCGCGCGGCGTGCATTGGGCGGCGGAAGTCCTGGGCAGGCTGGCGCGCCCCGGACAGATCATCATGATGGTCACCAAGGGCTTGGAGAGCGTCGATGGCGAGCTGAAAATCCTGCCGGATGTGCTGTATGCGCGGCTGCCCGCCCCGCTGCGCGACCAGCTCAAGTACGCCGCGATTGGCGGTCCGTCGATTGCGGGCGAACTTGCGGCGCGCCATCACACGAGCGTGGTCTTCGTCTCGCGCGATGAAAGCATCCTGCCCTACCTGCAATCGCTCTACGCCACGCCCTACTATCACATCTGGACGTCGACCGACATGCTGGGCGTCGAGCTGTGCGTCGCGCTGAAGAACCCGGTCGCGCTGGCAGTCGGGCTGGCGGCGGGCGTGCTGGAAAAGAAAACGCGCGCGCAGGGTCCCGACCCGGTCGATACGCGCATGTTCAACTTCGCGGCGGGCGTCTTCGCCCAGGGCTTGACGGAGATGGCGTACATCGTCCAGTTGTTGGGCGGGCGACCAGAAACGATCTACAGCCTGCCCGGCGCGGGCGACCTGTTCGTGACCAGCATGGGCGGGCGCAACCAGCGCATGGGGCGGCTGCTGGGGATGGGGATGCCCTTCAGCGAGGCGGTCGAGGAGATGCCCGGCGAGACCATCGAAGGCGTGGATGCGACGATTGCCATCATGCCCGCCATCGACGCCATGACGCAGGCGGGCAAGATAGACGCCGACGCGCTGCCGATGCTGCGCACGCTTTACCGCATCCTGACGCGCAACGCGCCCGCCGAGTTTGAGTTCGACCGCTTCTTCGCCAGCCTGCCGATGTTCACGCCGCCGCCGGCACGGAGCGCTGAATAACGACGAGGCGAGTCTGGGCAAGAACCTGACCCCTGCTCGCTATTGCGCGCTTCCCATCTCCGCGTGCGGTTCAGGGGCGGAGAGTTGCATTGAGGCGACTTGCCCTCACCCTAAATCCCTCTCCCGAACGGCGAGTACGCCTGGGAGAGGGACTTCCAGACGGGAGGGGACATCGCCTCGCCCCTACATCCGGCTCCCCTCTCCCGAACGCGGAGTACCGCTGGGAGAGGGGCTGGGGCTGAGGGCTAATGAGAATATCGAGACATGTTGTACTCTTTACGAGACTGTCCGCCCTTGAACCGCGCGCGGAGCGGGGATTTAGGGTGAGGGCAGCTTTACATGCAGCCCTGACTCAATCGAACACGATCTTTTGCGTCGCGTCCGTGATGCCCACCCGGCGCAGCACCCAGTCGATCTCGTCATGCGTCACCTGATGCACCGGGACGAACGGCGTCCGCAGCCCGGCGTGGGCGATTGCCCCGCGCTTTTGCAGCAGCAGCTTGCGGATCGACAGATTGATGATCGGCTGGTTCTCATAGCGGATCAGCGGCAGATAGCGATCAAAAATGCGCTCCGCTCGCCCATGGTCGCCCGCGCTGAACGCCTGATAGACGGCGACCAGGATTTCCGTGAAGGCGAAGCCGGTCATCGTGCCCGCCGCGCCCGCGCCCAGCTCCTCCAGCAGGAACATGCCGCCCAGCCCGCCAAAGATGGCGTACTTGTCGGTGCGCTCGCGCACGGCGGCGATCTTCTCCATCAGCGGCGGGTCTTCCAGCTTGAGCGTGCGGCAGGCGGGGATCTGCTCGGCAATCGCCGCCAGCACCTCCGCAGACATGATGATGCCGTTCACGGGCGGGAAGTCCTGGACGACAATCGTGGTCTCGACCGCATCCGCAACCCGCTTGTATAACCCGATCAGCACCTCGTCCGGCGGCTGCGGCATCCTGGGCGGGGCGATCATGACGCCTGCCGCGCCCGCCGCTTTTGCGCCGCGCGTCAGGGCGATGCAGGTATCGAGGTCGTCGTGGCTTGCGCCGACGATGACCGGGACGCGCCCTTGGACGGTCTCCAGGACGACCGTCATCACCCGCTGGCGTTCCTCGACCGTCAGCTTGCCCGCTTCACCCAGCACCCCCAGGATCGTCAGCCCGTAGCAGCCTTTGTCGAGCTGAAATTCGACCAGACGACGCAGGCTCGCCTCATCCACCGCCCCGGATGCATCAAACGGGGTCGCCAATATGTTATAGATGCCGCTCAAACCTGAACTCATGACCACCTTGCTCCCTGTCCTCTCATGTTGAATGCGCCCGCCTGCGTTCCATCAACCGCTGCACGTCGGCATCCTGGCGCGCGCGCGCCGCGCGGTAATCGAGCGTCAGCAGAGTGCGTTCACGCATCAGCCAGCGCCCATCGACCATGCTGTCCGTCACATGCAGCCCGTTCACACTGTAGACCAGCGCCGTGAATGGCGCGTTTGTCACCTGCGGTCCCCAGCCGATCTCGCCCATATCCAGCAGGATCATGTCCGCCTTCTTCCCGACCGCAATCTCCCCAATCTGGTCGCCCAAGCCGAGCGCCTGCGCGCCGCCCGCCGTCGCCATGTGCAGGACATCGCGCGCGGGGAGCGCGCCAGGCGTCCGCTCGCGATACGAGGCGAGCTTGGCGAGGGTGCGCATCTCCAGAAACAGATCGTAGTCGTTGTTGTTGCAGACGTTGTCGGTGCCGATGGCGAGGTTGATGCCCGCCGCGCGCATCCCGACGACCGGCGCGGCGTCCGCACCAGCGCGCATACAGGCGCTGGCGGCGATCACCGCGCTGAAATTCCTGCTCGCCAGCAGCGCCCAATCCTCCTGCGGGATCGTCAGCGCGTGCGCCGCCATCAGCGGCTGGTCGAACATGCCCAGTTCGTCCATCTTGCGCACGGCGGTCATGCCGTAATGCTGCGCGCAGTAGGCATCTTCCTCGCCCGTCGTCGAAATGTGGATGTGCAGCCCGGTCTTATATTTCTGCGCCAGCGTCCGCTCGACCGCCATCGTCGCGGGCGTATTATCGACAAAAAAGGCGTGAGGTCCAACCCAGCCCCGCAGTCTGCCGCTGCCGCCGCTGTTGATCGACTCCAGGAAGCCGTCGAGCGCCGCCAGTTCGCGTTCGCGCGCCGCCGGGTCGTCCAGCTCGACCACGCCATAGGCGAGCGCCGCCCGCAAGCCGCTCTTTTCGACCACCGGGATGATCTCGTCCATGAAGAAGTACTGATCGGCGAAGGTCGTCGTCCCTGTGCGGATCATCTCGACGCAGGCGACCTCGACCGAGGCGGGCACCATCTCCGGCGTCATGACGAGTTCGAGCAGGCGGATGGTGTTGTACCAGCCGTCCATCGTCAGAAGCGAGACGCCTTCCGCCAGCCCGCGAAAGAGCGTCATCGGCGTGTGCGTGTGGGCGTTGACGAGACCGGGCATGAGCAGCTTGCCGCTGCACTCGATCACCTCGTCAAAGCGCCGCGACTCGTCCAGCGCCGCCATGTCGCCCACTTCGGCGATGCGGTCACCTTCGACCACAACATAGCCGCGTTGGTAGATGCGGTCAAACACGCCGAGGGTGAGGATGTGAGCGTTTTTCAGCAGCGTGGTCATGCCAGCCGCTCCACCAGCCACGCCTCGAAGCGCGCCACATCGACCGCAATGCCCAGATCAATGCTGCCCGCCGCGTCGCGCTTGATCACCGTCGCGCCCGTCGTATGCGCTCCCGCCAGTTCGACTGCGATGCGGACGCGCTCCTTGCGCACGAACGACGGGTCGATGACGGCGGCGACCGCGAGCGGATCGTGGACGTGGGTGTAGCCCTGCATGGCGAAGCGCGGATATTTCTCGACCTGTCGTGCCACCGCCTCATGATAGGGCGTCCCGCGCGACCGGATGCGCGCCACGCCGTCGACATTCATACGCACCTGCGTCGTCAGGTCGAGCGGAATGACGGTCGTCGGGATGCCGGACGAGAAGACGACATGCGCCGCCTCCGGGTCGCAGACGATGTTGTGCTCGGCGACGGGCAGGTCGAGGCGGTCGATGCTGCGCGCCACCCCGCCCATCAGCGTGATGTGTTTGAGCGGCAGCTTTGGATCACGGATGAGCGCCAGCGCGATATTGGTCTGCGGCGCGATGCCGATCAGGTGGATCTGCCCAGGGTGCTCATGCGCCATACGAACGATGAAATCGACCGCGTTCTCCTGCGCATAGGCGATTCCCGCGTCATCTTCGGTCAGCAGTCCTTCGCCCTCGTGCCCCTCCCAGTAGACCGGGCGCTTATTGAGCAGAGGCAGCCGCGCGCCCACCATGACCGGGATGTGCGGACTGCCATGCAGCGCCAGCAGCTTGCTGGCGAAACGCGCGCGCAGATCGACATCGCCGTAGGCACAGGTGATGCCGCGCAGTCGCAGCTCCCGCGACGCCAGGATCAGCGCCAGCGCCAGGCAGTCGTCCACGTCGGTCGCAATGTCGGTATCCAGAATGATGTCGAGGGGCACGGTCGGTGATTTCCTTTGCGAATCGCCCGCCTGGGCGGTAAGGTGGTGGCGCAGTGATGTTGAATAGCCAGTCGATAGTGTAACAACACCGCGCAGAAAGGACACTCATGTCCCAACAAGAGACATTCGTCACCCTCGCTAACGGCGTGCGCGGCACGTTCGTTCACCCCGCCGCGTCCGCGCCCACGCCCGCGGTGCTGATGCTGCACGGCTTCGCCAGCCAGCGCGACGAGGTCGGCGGCATGTTCGCGCGGCTGGCGGCGGCGCTGGCGGAACGCGGCATCGCTTCGCTGCGCATCGACTTTCGCGGCTGGGGCGAAAGCGCGGGCGAGATGGCGGAGTCGACGGTCGGCGGTCAGGTCGAGGATGCGCGGGCGGCGTATGCGTTCCTGCGCGCAGACCCGCACGTCGATGCGGAGCGCGTCGGGCTGATCGGCTTCAGCATGGGTGGCACGATTGCCTGCCTGTTGGCGGGGAGCGCCGCCGAAGCGCCGCGTTCGCTTGTCCTCTGGTCGAGCACGGAGGATCTGCGCGGCGGGCTGCTGGCGGAACTGGGGCAAACCAACGCGGAGATCGCCGCTCGCGACGGACGGGTGACGGTCGATCTTGGCTGGCGCAGCGTGACGTTGGGGCACGCCTTCTTCGCCAGCCTGGACGAGGCGGACATCACATCCGCCTACGCGCAGTACACGGGCGCGCTGCTGGTCGTGGCAGGCATGGACGACCACTCGGCGGCATCGCTCGACGGGTTCCGCGAGCGGGCGCGCGGCGCACTGCGCGCCTCCTATCTCGTGCCGGGCGCGGATCACATCTTCAACGTCCTGAGCGGCGACCGCGCCATCAGCGACGATATCATCGCCAAGACCGCCGCCTGGCTGGCGATGACGTGCGGCTAGCGAGTCGTACGCCTGGATGCTGGCGGAATTCGACGGCGGACGCCAGACGGCGATTGAGTGGGAAGAGATCCAGGCGCGCCTGGATCTGGCACCCATGATCACGGATTACTGAGATCAAGTCTCGTGAGCATCATCGCATCATTGTCCACCATGTAGAGCCTACCATCAGAACCGAAGAAGACATGATCCACGCCGGAAGGCAGCGTGCGTGTCGAGAAATCGGTCAGGTTTACCACGCGAGCGTGACTTGCCGCGAAACCCTGCCGAAAATTGACTGTGGAGAACACCTCCTCCAAATCGGGTCGGTCTGCATCCAGCGGGAGCATGAATAAGGGCGTCTGCAAGTCGTAGCTGGCGAATATGGCGCGACGGGTCACCACCTGCTGCCAGTTTATGTCGTAGAAGACGGGCGCATTCATCGGGAATTCGCGGAAGCCGTCTTCGTCCGCTCGCGGGGAATACACATCCTCCGCCACAAACCGACTGGCATCGAGCTGCGCCCGCATGACATAGGGAGTCTGATTGGATGCTTGTGTCCACAAGAACAGCCTTCGGTTATCCCCACCAAACGTGTATCCTCCAAAGCCTCCTTCAACCACGACACCGTCCACGGAGAAAGGCTCCAGGGTGAAGTGTCGTGGTGTAGCGGTGAGATCGAGCGGATCGAGCGTCCATATTCCGGGAAGGCTCTGTGAATCCGTCATATACAGACGATCATCCGCACAGGTTATGTCATAGGGCTGCGGCGGATCGCCTGGCTGGAAAGAGGCTTTCTCCACCCAATCCACCGTCTGAACGATGGTATTCGTTCGCGGATCAAAAACCTGGATGACGCCCGTCTGCTGTGTGATGACATAGAGCAGGTTCGTTCTGCGATGCACGCACATTTCCTCACCGACCCCTGCGGTCGGCATTACGCCGGGCTGTTGTGTGGTCATATCGATCCACCACAACTGCGCAATCGTTGGGTTGTCCCTGGCATGCAGCCCAAAGACGCGATTGGATGCGCCGTCATACAGGACGCGATGGGCAGGATATTGAAGGGGAATCGCGGCAGGGTCATACACGACAGTGGGTGTCGGCGTCCAGGTAGGAGGACGTGTGAGCGTGAGGAGTGCCGCGGCTGTTGCCTCGTCCATTGGCATCGTTGTCCAGGTGGGCGGAACAACGGGCATAGGGACTATCGTGGCAGTGGGCATGGGAGTCATCACTGGGGTCGGTGCCAGGACAACTGCGGGCGTCACCATGTCATCCAGCCCACCCCCCGGCAGCATAAAGATCGAGCCGACTATCGTGAACAACAGCAGCACAGCGCTGGCAGCCAGGAATTTCGTGCGCTGCGCATTGTTCATCCGCCCAAAGACATGCTCCAGGGCATAATCCGGGGCTGCACGCTCGCCAACGCGCCTGGCGCGCCAGTGCTCTACCAGCGGACCCACCCCAGCGATAAGCTGGTTGAAGAGGATGAAGCGCACCATGAAGGCACCGATCACCCCAGTCGGATTGAGGATGGCGAGCACAGCCAAGAGAACTGCAACGCTGTCTATCAGAAAGAGCGCAATGCTGATGCCCAGCGCCACCGCCGATAGGCGCGTGCGGATGAGCCAACCCAAGATGGCGTAAATCAGCGCGATGATCACGATGACAATGACCTCTATCCAGTCGAGGGGAGTGCTGAGGCGCGTCATCGAGGCGACAATACCCGCAAAGAGGAGGCTCATGACGACGACAAAGAAGTTGACGTTGCTGGCGACCTGCGCACGTTTGACCGGGTGGGAGTATGAGTCCGCGATGGGCTGCCCGTTCATGCGTACGTCCCAACCCCCATAGAGGCGGCGGATGTACAGCTCACTGCTGCCCGCGCTCTTTCGCCAACCCTGGGCGAGTTCGCGTCGGGTCGGCGACCCGATCAGCCTATCGTCAATATAGACATCCTGTTTGCCGCCCAAAATTGTGGAACGAAGTGTAAGACGTTTGGGTCCGCCAGCTTTGAATGCAAACTTTTTCTCAGGCATTACAAAACCCACCTCTCTAAGAGACATTATCTGGATTGTAAGGCAGGAACGAGATTTGCTCGCGCAAGATCAGTTCATCCTCACAGCTTCACGGCGCTCCCGCTTCGGCGCATAGGCGCGCCAGTCGATGCGGACGAGCTGGCGCATTTCGAGCGCATTCTGGGGGCGTGCTGGCACGCGCTCGACCACGCCTGGGAGATCGAAGATCGGGTGGAGTGAGGCGGGGTATCCTCCTAAAGTATGCCCACATAGGGAACCAAACGGCGCTCGTCATCGTCTTCCTTGCGTGCTTCAATGGAAGCAAATAGAGGTGAGGAATGATGATGAAACGAATGATCGCCCTGCTGATGGCGGGGCTGCTGATGATGACGGGCGCGCTGGCATACGCGGGCGACGACACCCCCTTCCCGCGCCAGCGTGTACCGGTCGCTACTGTCGAGATTATCGACACCCTCGACGCGGTTAGCGTGCGCATCACCGGGACGCTGTCCGATTCATGTGATGACCTGATGTGGGCGTGGGCATGGTCGAACGACAGCCTGTTCATCGACCTCTACCGCGAAATCCGCCCGGAAGTGGCGTGCGCGGCAGTCGAAACGCCTTATGAATTTGTCGTGCCGATAGAGACGCTGATCAGCGAACACTTCGCCGATCCCGCGCAGTTCGTGCTGGTCGTCAACGACTTCATGCTGCGTGTCGATTGGCAGCCGGATAGCAGCGACCTGCCCTACACGCTGCAACTGAGCAAGGGAACCGTCCGCGTCGAGACGGTCGAGCAGACGGCGGGCGGCGTGCGCCTGACGGGGCAGATGGGCTGCGGTTACCTGGTCGCGCGCGTCGTCAAGGATTGGACGCAGCCGGAAGCGACCCTCTATAACGTCGAGGCATCTCTGGCGATTGACCCCGCCATGATGTGCATCGCCGGTTTCGTGCCGTTTGAGGTGACGCTAGAGGCGGCGCACACACCGCCCCAGGCAGAGTCGTATGCCGTGAATGGCTTCGTGCTGCCGCGCGAGTTCGTCACCGACCCGCCGGGACAGGTCTACGGCATCATGGATATGCCCGTCGATGAGGTGGAGTTCACCCTTCAGGAGAGCTTCCCGCCGACACTCAACCTGACCGCGCGCGGCTTCACCGACGGCTGCGACTTCCCGATACAGGTCGTCTTCGACCCAATCCTGGAAGGCTTGCCCTACATCAGCGCGCGCGTCGCCCGCGTCGCGCCAATTGCCATCGCCTGCCCGATGATGGCGGTGCCTTTCACGGTGTCGGGCAGCATTACGGTGCCGACGCCGGGCGACTACCTGCTGCTCGTGAATGACGAGGAGCGGGGTACGGTCTCGTTCTGATGAACGCCACGCATCGCATCCGTCGGCACTACGACTGACTTCGATCATTGGCACCATGTCCTGGCAGGGGAGGCAGTGTCTCGTGCAGAAGGGCGACCTGCCATAAGCCACCGCTCGCCTGCTGGAGCGCCAACAGCAGCCGCAATTGACGGCTGCGCACCGCCTCTTCCGCCATCACCCGAATCTGGACGCGCCCGCGCATCAGGGCGGCGTTTGGCATCAGCGATGCCCAGACACGGTCGATACTAAAGGTGGCATAACTGCCTTCGCCATCGGACGCCAGCAATCTTGCGAACTGCCCAAGGATGGCGCTGTGTCCCTCAGCGACCTCGTCCTTCACGTTGATGTAGATCCCATTTGCGACGAAGGCAGCAGTTAAGGTGCGAACGTCCCGGTTGTTCCATGCCATCTCGAACTGGAGCAGCACATCGCGGATCGCGCGGTCATCGGATGTGCTGAAAGATTTTGTCGCAGTCATGACCAAGCCTTTGCGTCTCTTTAGTGCAGTTGCGCGCGAGGTATCGGGCAACAGATTTGTGGCTGCACATCCTGTTGCCCGACCGATTGCCCTGACGCACGCCTGATGCTACTTGCTGCCTGCCTGGGTATCCTGCGTAGCGACATGGATGGCAAGCACGTAGCGTCCCTGTTGCTCCGCATAACTGCTGACGAGCAGATTGACGAAGTTCAGTTCCGGGTCATTGGTGAGGCGCATCACACTGGTATCAACCAACAGCGCCGAGTCCAGGTCGCCGCCTGGCAGAAGTTCGCCGTTCAGCAGCAGCGCATAATCGCTCAGGTTGGGTGCATCCAGGTAACAGGTGTTCGTGCCTGCATCATCGCAAGCGACCGGCACCCCCGCGCTGTCGGTCACCACATCATAGTCAGCATTGATCTGAGCGATGGTTGGATCGAAGAAGTCCTCGATAGTGGCAATCGCGTAGGCAAAAATCGGCACGCGCGACTCGACCATCGACGGCGTAATCCGGACCGCAAAAGGATCGCCCGCGTTGTCGGCGGAGGTGACCGCCATGCCTTCCAGCAGCAGGATGAACTGTCCCTGTGTATCCCCGTAGCCGCCCACAATCAACGAGACATCCGCCATCGCCTGATCGCCGGACTGGTTGAAGGTCAATTGCGCGCTGGTCGTGGTCGCCATGACCTCGCCAGTCGAAGGCAAGTTCACGCCATAGCTCAGCGCTTCCGGCGTGTCGTCGGCGCAAAGCCCCGCCATCGACTCGGTACTCAAGACCGCCAGCACCGGATCAAAGCCGTTGAGACCGATGGCAGTTGCGCGGTAATCGAAACCTGCCCGCATCTGGACAACGCGAAACTCGACACCATTGGTGAAGCTGACGCCGCCAGGGCAGTTGACTGTGACTTCGCCGACATCCTGGGCACCGGCAACAGAGACTGCCATAGACGCGAGTGTCAGCACGATAACGATGAGTGCGGAAATCCTGTTCATTTCTCCAAACCCTTCTCATAAGCATCCTGGGATATACTCTCAGTCAAACGATGGATGCGGGTCGTCTGTGTTGTTTGAAGAGTAAGATTTCATCGTAAAGAGATCGTGAAGTGGAAAATTTGCTCAAAATTCATCTTCTGGGCGGGTTGAGTCTGACGCTGGGCGAACAGCCTCTTGCGGGGTTCGTTAGCGCCAAAGCGCAGGCGCTGCTTTGTTATCTGGTTCTCTCGCCACAACCCTCCCATCTTCGCGCGAGCCTGGCAGCGCTCCTTTGGGGTGAGATGAGCGATGAAGATGCCGCAACCAATCTCCGCCAGGTGCTCGCCAACCTCAGGAAGCTGCTCGAACCCTACTTCATCATCGACAGGCAGACGGTTGCGTTCAGTCGTTCGGCACCTTACTGGCTGGACGTGGAAGCATTCCTGGCGGGCGACACAGCGCTCTATGTGGGCGATCTGCTGGCGGGCTTCAACGTTCGGGACGCCGAGGCATTCGAGGAATGGCTGCTGCTGGAAAGAGAGCATCTGCGCACAAAGGCGCTGGATCAATGGCGGGAGCAGGCGACACGGCTGCAAAAGGCGGGGGACGCCGCTGGCGCGCTCGCCGCACTGCGTCGATTGGTCTCGCTCGATCCGCTGCATGAGGGCGCTCAACGCGACCTGATCTGGATGCTGGCGCTGAACGGGCAGCGCACCGCTGCGCTGGCGCAGTATGCCTGGTGCCAGCGCGCCCTTGCCGAACAGCTCGGTGTAGCACCCGAACGTGCGACCACCCGCCTCTATGAACGCATCCGGGATGCGGAGCACAACTCAATCCTTCCGCCACAACCCGCGCCCCTGATCGGACGTGAGGCGGAACTGGCGGAAGTTGTTCGGCTTGTTCATCATCCACAGGTACGGGTGATCTGCCTCGTTGGGATGGGGGGCATCGGTAAGACACGCCTCGCGCTGGAAGCGGCACATGCGACCGAGAAGCATATGCTTCACGGTGCGTATGCTGTATTCCTCACCGCGATAACGACGATCAATGCGCTGTATGCGGCGGTGAGCGAAACCTTTGGCGGTTTTTCCGGCAGTGCAGACCTGCGCGTGGCGCTGCTCCACTATCTGCGCGATAAGCATCTGCTGCTTGTGCTCGACAACGTTGAACAGATCATCGAACCTGCCGCCCAGTTCGTAAGCGAGGTGAGCGCAGCAGCACCCGACGTGAAGATACTCGTAACATCACGCGAACGCCTGAACATCAGTTCGGAGTGGCTCGTTTCGCTTGAAGGGCTGCCCTGCTACGGCGAAGACGGCAGCCCCGAACGCAGTCCTTCGGCGCAGCTCTTCTGGCAGATCACACAGCGTGTGCGCGGAGACAGCACAGCCGGCGCGAGTGAGCAGGCTGCTGCCGGGCATATCGGAGTCATGACGGGTGGGATGCCGCTGGCGATTGAGCTGGCGGCATCGTGGATGCGCCTGCTGAGTGCCGAACAGGTCGCTCGGCAGATCCAAACCAGTCTGGGATTTCTGGAAGCGTCGACTCGTGATGTGGCTGCACGTCACCGCAGCCTGCGCGCGGTCTTCGATCATTCCTGGGTGCTGCTCACAGAGCACGAGCGCGATGTTCTGCGCAGGCTCTCAGTCTTTCGAGGGGGATTTGGCAAGGATGCCGCCGAGAGCATTGCTGGCTTAACGCTGCCCCTGTTGTACGGGTTGGTCGATAAGTCGATGGTGCGGCGCGCGGGAGAGGAACGCTGGGACTTGCACGAAATGACGCGCGAGTACTGCGCCGAGCAGCTTGCCGCTTCGCAGATACAAGCCGCCACGCAGCAGGCGCACACCCGCTATTTCGTCGCGTTCGCGGCGAAGCAGGCAAGCGCAATCCAAAGCAGCCAGCAGCACGCTGCCGTGCGCGACTTTGGCGCGGATTTCGAAAACATCTATCGCGCCTATGGGCAATTGCTCACCGCTCATGCCCCGCTCGACGATATTGAGACGCTCATGCGCGCGTTTAATCTCTACTGCGACGAACGCGCCTTACCCCTTCAGTCGGAAAGCATCTTCCGCGAAACTCTGCCCTATCTCGCGGGGCACAGTGAGCGGCTGGCTGCGCATTGTGCGGTCTTTCAGGCAGGGGCGTTAGAGCGCCTTGGGCGCAACGACGAGGCAAAAGCGACGGCGGAACGCGCTCTGGAAACCCTTCTGCGCTTGGGGATGGGGGATGAAACGGATGGTGCACACGCTGTCCTCGGCAGTATCGCCGCAACCCAGATGCGTTTGGAAGACGCCCGCACACACTACCGGGATGCCTTAAGTCTTCGCCAGAGCAAAGGCGATGTCTGGTGGATTGGGCACAGCCTGCTCAACCTGGCGAGTGTGGAGTTTCGCGCGGGTGATTTTGAGCGGTCGCGGCACTACACCGATGGCGCGCTGGCATTTGCGCGCCAGATTGGCGACCACTGGTTCATGACCCGCTGTAAAACCGCGCTGGCGATTTTGCTTAGTGAGACGGGGCAGATCGACCAGGCACGCACCCTGCACGCCGAGAACCTGCGCAGCTTCGAGGAAATCGGCAACCCACAGGGCATGATCGAGGCATACAACGGGCTGGGGGTGGTCGATTATCAATCGGGTGATTTCGCCCATGCAATCGGATGGTTTGAGCAATCGATGCACCTGGCAAAACTTCGCGGCGATCTGCGAAGCGTCGCCATCTGCCTGTCCAACCTGGGTGCCTGTCACTACGACCTGAAAGATTTCGATCAGGCACGAACCACATTGGAAGAGGCAGCACTCGCCTGGGAAGACTTGGGCACGGCGCAAAACGCTGCCATGATGCGCCAGCAGATCGCCGATTTAGATGCGGAACTGGCAGCGAAGACGGACTTGTGACATCCGGCGCGATTCGGTCGCATGCCTCGTCCCTATAGGCACGTTGGGTTTTTCCGTAGGGACCAGGCGTCCCCCAGGGGGGCTTCGCACTGCCTCGCCCGCCGAGAAGATACGACAACCTGCCTCTAGAACAACCGGTCGCCCTGCTTGCGTTCCGCCTTCACCACCAGCGTGCTGGCGATCTTGTCGTGCAGCCCCTGGCGGTCTTTATCGACCATGATCCAGAAGAAGCCAATCAGCAGCGTCAGCCCACACAGGAAGTAACCGATGATGTTGCGCAGGATGGCGTCGCTGGCGGTCAGCGGCTGCCCATCCTTGCGGACGATGCGGATGTTCGTCAGCGTCTTGCCAGGCGTCTGCCCGTTTTTACCCACGAGGAAGTAGATGTAATAGTACGCCTGAACGGCGACGTTGAGCAGCACCAGGAAGGTATTGCCCGTGCTGGTATTGTCGAGGTTGATCAGACTGAGGAGAACCGACGCGATCACATCGATGATGCTGATGGCGATCAGCAGGATGATCCAGTCGATGATGTAGGCGACGACGCGCGACGAAGGGTCCGCCAGCGCCCCCACGTCCGAAGGTGTCGCGGCTGTGAAGTTCTCCTTCACTTTGCGCTGGGCGAAGGCAAATGGATCGAACGGCGTCCCGACGGTCGGCGTGGGCGGCGGCACCACCTTCGGCGCGTCGATCTGTGTCAGCGCGGCGGATGCAGCGGGGTGCGCCGGTTCGATTTCCAGCGCGCTCTCCAGGAACAGCCTGCGCTGTTCCTCGTTGTAGGCAACCTGGGACGCCAGGAAGTACGCCTCCCCCGTCGGGTTCCTGCGCAGTTCGGCGCGCAGCAGGTCGCGCGCCTGCGTCTCTTCGCCATCGGCGATCAGGGTGCGGATGTGGCTGTAGGCGTCTTCCATCGGGTCGTTTGCTTTCGTGTTCATGACCTCACCCCCACTCGCTTCGCTCGTCTCCCCCTCTCCGTCTACGGAGAGGGGGCTAGGGGGTGAGGTATTATCGCGTGTAACTCGTCGGGTCGCCCTGGCTGCCCTTCTTGCCATCGGGCCAGGTCGTCTTTTCGTTGAAGCGCACATTGGTGACGTTCGCGCCCTTCAGGTTGGCGTTCGTCAGGTTGGCGTCGTTCAGGGTCGCGCCAGTCAGGTTGGCATTCGTCAGGCGTGCGCTGGTCAGGTCAACGCCGGTCAGGTTCGTGCCGGTCAGGTTGGCGCTGTCGAAATCGCAGCCAATCGCCTTGGCGACCGTCAGATCGACGTAGGTGATGTTTGCCAGGCGCAGGATTGCCTCGCGCAGGGTGGAGCCTTGCATCCGTGCGCCGCGCAGGTTCGCGCCCGTCAGGTCCAGGCGCGTCATATCCAGCGAGGTCAGGTCTAACCCCGCCATGCGTGGGTTGCTGCCCGCCGAAACCAAAGCCAACGCCAATTCTTTACGCGTGATTTCTGGCATGATCCATCTGCTCCCGTTGATATGCGATGATCTGGTCAATCGTCTGGTCAAGCGTGAACGTCGGTTCCCATCCGACCGCCGCGCGAATCTTTTCGATGCTGGGCACGCGGCGGCGGAAGTCCTCGAAACCCGATTCGTATGCCTCTTCGTACGTCAGATAGCGGATCTCGGAAGGGCTGCCCGCGCGCTGTCTGACGCGCTCCGCCAGCCCGCCAATCGTGATCTCTTCGGCGCTGCCGATGTTGAAGACCTCGCCAATCGCCTCAGGCGTTCCGCCCAGCGCGACGATGGCGCGCACGACATCCTGGACATTGCAGAAGCAGCGCTGCTGCTCGCCATCGCCATACACCTGAATCGGCTCGCCCGTCACCGCCCAGCGGGCGAAGCGCGGCACGACCATGCCGTACTGCCCACTCTGCCGCGGACCGACGGTGTTGAAGAGCCGGAAGATGACGACCGGCAGCCCCACCTCTTTGTGATAGGCGAGCGCCAGGAACTCATCAACCATCTTCGAGGCGGCGTAGCTCCAGCGATTGCGAATTGTCGGACCGAGCAGCACATCATCGTCTTCGGTGAAGGGGATACGCACCCCTTTGCCATACACCTCGCTGGTCGAGGCGATCAGCACCTTCTTGCGGTAACGACGCGCGGTTTGCAGCACGATCTCCGTGCCGCCGATGTTCGTCTCAATCGTCTCGATGGGGCTGCTGATGATGCGCTGGACGCCGACGGCTGCCGCCAGATGGTAGATCATATCGCATTCGCTGACGAGACGATCCATCACGCCGATATTGCGGATGTCTTCGATGGCATAGCGAAAGCTGGGGTGATCCTGAAGGGCGGCGATGTTCTGCAAGCGCCCAGTCGAGAGATTGTCGATGACCGTGACGCGCATCCCCTGTGCGATCAACGCTTCCGCGAGATGGCTGCCGATGAATCCTGCGCCGCCAGTGATGAGTGCGTGCATTCGCCCTGCCTGATGTGTGTCGAATTCTGCGGCACATGATAGCAGAAAGGTGCCTCCAACGCTAAAGTCTCTAAAGCGGACGGTCGAGGGCTTTTGCAACGTCAACACATCACAGCTCGCCCTCACCCTAAATCCCTCTCCCGAACGGCGAGTACGCCTGGGAGAGGGACTTTGCTCCCCTTCTCCCAGCGGTACTCCGCGTTCGGGAGAAGGGGCTGGGGGATGAGGGCTGACACGCTCAACGACTGTGAAAAAGCCCTGGCAGATGGTCGTATTCTGCATTTGGAACGCGCACAACGTCTCTATCACTAAAGGTCATGACTCATGAAGCCTGAAACGCTTGCCGTACACGCCGGGCGCGAGGTCGAGGCGGGGACACACGCCGTCACGCCGTCGATCACCACATCCACCACCTTCGAGCGCGCCACCGACGGATCGTACCCCGCGCACTCCTATACCCGCGGCGGCAATCCCAACCGCGACCGCCTCGAAACGGCGCTTGCTGCGCTCGAAGGCGGAGCGGATTGCGTGGCATTCGCGTCCGGCATGGCGGCGACGGCAGCCGTCCTGCAAACACTGCGCAGCGGCGACCATATCGTGCTGCCCGATGACCTCTATCACGGCACGCGCCACCTGGCGACGCAGATCATGGCGCGCTGGGGGCTGACGGCGAGCTTCGTCGAGATGAGCGATCTGGCGCAGGTCGCGGCGGCGCTGCGCCCGAACACCCGCCTGATCTGGATTGAGACGCCCTCCAACCCGCGCCTGAAGATCACCGATCTCCGCGCGGTGGCGGCGCTGGCACGCGCGCAGGGCATCCTGAGCATCGCCGACAACACCTGGGCGACGCCGATCTTACAGCGCCCGCTCGATCTCGGCGTCGATGCCGTCATGCATTCGACCACCAAGTACATCGGCGGGCACAGCGATGTGCTGGGGGGCGCGGTCATCGTGGGCGAAGGGCGCGAGGCGCTGGCGCAGGCGCTGCGCGAAGTTCAGAAGCTGGTGGGCGGCGTGCCCTCGCCGTTCGACTGCTGGCTGCTCTCGCGCAGCATCCCGACGCTGCCGTACCGCGTGCGCGCGCAGTCTCTGAACGCGGCAGCCGTCGCCGCCTGGCTTGCCGATCAGCCAAACATCGAGCGCGTGCATTACCCCGGCTTGGCGACCCATCCGGGTCACGCCGTCGCGGCGGAGCAGATGACGATGTTCGGCGCGATGCTCTCGGTGGAGGTGCGCGGCGGGCTGGCGGCGGCGATGCAGGTCGCAGCGAGCACACGCCTTTTCACGCAGGCGACCAGCCTGGGCGGGGTCGAAAGCCTGATCGAGCATCGCTACTCGGTCGAGGGCACCGGCACGCTGACGCCGCCCAATCTGCTGCGCCTTTCGATTGGGCTGGAGCATGTGGACGACCTGATCGCGGATCTGGCGGCGGCGCTGGGCTAAAGGCGTTTCGCTCTAGGCGCGTTCCCGCCGCTCGCGGATGCGCTCGTCGAGCAGCTCGCTCAATGCTTCGGGCGATTCTTTCTGCCTGCCCGCCCCCATCTCGTCGAGCCGCCGCTGCAAATACAGGCGCTCGTTCTCGTCCAGCTCCGGCAGCATCCGGTCGATCAGCGAGTACATGTCGCCTGCGGCGAGATCGCGCTTATGTTTGCCTGTCTCGGTCGCTCTGACGAAGACGACTGCAATCACGCCGACCATCACCGCTGTGACAATCGTCAGAATGACCGGGAGTGTCGCCGATACCGGTGACCGCAGCAGGAAGACCAGCAGCCCTGCGGCAAGCAGCAGGGCGAACACCATTGCCACGCCCCATTTGGTCAACCTTCTGCCGTTCGCTTGCGTGGCGTTATCATCGGAGAGTGCTGGAGGTAGGAAAAAGAACATGCACATATTGACCTCCCCAGGAGACCACTGATCCCTATACAGCGTATACGTCGCAGCGCCATCAGGGTTGCGGCGCGCGCCCTGCCAAAGGCAATCGTTGTCGCCCATGGCATGGCTTGCGATATACTTGGGATATATCTTCTCGATCAAAAGTGCGGATGGACTATGCTGAATCCCGATTTTCTTAAATCCGGGCAGGGTGCGCGCCTCGCCTTCCTCGAAAAACCGTCCGCGACCCCGATTGCCGAACTGCTGATCTCGTTCGCCAACAGCGACGGCGGCATGATCGTCGTCGGCTTGAAGGCGGATGGAAGCTACGCGGGGGCGGTCGAGCGCGAAGGGCTGCCCAAACTGCTCAAGGAAGCGGAATCGCAGTGCAGTCCCGCCGTCACAACCGGATCGTGGGAAGCGGTCGAGATGCCAGAGGGCATGGTCTACGCGCTGCGCGTACCACGCAGCATCGAGCTTCACGCGCTGACCGATGGGCGCGTCCTGCTGCGCGATGCAGCGCAGAATCGCCCGCTCGGCGGGCAGGAGATCCTCAAGCTGGCGAGCGCCAAAGCGACAGGCGACTACGAATCGCAGCCGGTGCCGGGTGCGACCAAGGAAGATTTCAGCAAGAAGATCCTCGAGGAGTACCTCGCCAAGCGCGCTGAACGCACCAAGCGCCCCTACAACGGCAAGATGGACGACCTGCTGCGCGAGATCGGCGCGATTGACAACGCCGGGCGTGCGACCGTCAGCGGCGTGCTGCTGTTCGCGGAATACCCGCAGCACTGGCTGCCACAGGCGGGCATTGTCTTCGTCAAGTTCGTCGGCAAGATGCCGCGCGGCGAAAACAACCTGGCGGGCTACACCCGCCGCGAGGAGATCACTGGCGCGCTGCCGCGCGTGATCGAGGCGGGGTGGAACATGGTCTGGAGCGAGATGGCGGTCAGCGCCGTCGTCAAAGGACTGGAGCGCGAGGAAACCCACGAGTATCCGCAGTTCGCCGTCCGCGAGGCAATCGTCAATGCCGTCTGCCACCGCGACTACCGTATCAAAGGGCGGCGCATCGAAATCCGCATGTACAGCGACCGCCTGGAAGTCATCTCGCCCGGCGGTCTGCCTGGCTTCATCACCATCGAAAACATCGTCGATGAGCACTTCAGCCGCAACCCGCGCCTCGTCAACGGCTTGTTCCAGTGGGGTTATATCGAAGAACTCGGTCTGGGCATCGACCGCATGATGGAGTCAATGAGCGAGGCGGGGCATCAGCCGCCGGACTTTGACGCGCGCCCGTACAGCTTCGCCGTTACCCTGCGCAATGCCCGCGAGACGCCCAGCGCGCCGGACTGGGTGCGCAACACCAATCACCGCCAGGCGCGCGCGCTGCAATACATCCGCGAAAATGGCTCGATCACCAACCGCGAATACCGCACACTCTGCCAGGGCGTCTCCGCTGAGACGCTGCGCCTCGACCTGGTCGATATGGTCGAGCGCGGCATCCTCCTCAAGGTCGGCTCGAAAAAAGGCACGTATTACATATTGAAGTAGCCGACGGATTCCTCGCTCCACCAGGGGTTGAAAACCCCTGGCTACGATGTTGCGGCGGGAAGCCACCTGAAGGTGGCTCTAACCCGCCGCTGACGTGATCTCGCCCGTGTGTTTGTCTGAACACTTCGTTTTGTCGCGTGCTCTCCGGCGAGGTGGGCACATATCGCATCCGACGATTCATTGATCGTCACGCTTGACAATACTGTGCGTCGTACAGTATATTTATGCTGTGTGACACACAGTATCGTATCGTGCACTGTATTATAGGATGCACAGCCCATGACCGAGCTTCATGAACACATCGATCCACTGCGCCTGGAGCTGCGACGCGGCATCGTCGTCCTCGCCGTTCTCAGCCAGATGGGCAGCGCAGCTTACGGCTACAGCCTGATTCAGCGATTGAGCGAGCAGGGGTTGGACATCGAAGAAGGCACGCTCTACCCCCTGCTGCGGCGGCTGGAAAAGCAGGGGCTGCTGGCGAGCGAGTGGGACACGACGGAGTCCCGCCCACGCAAGTACTACCGCATCAGCCCACAGGGGCAGGAAGTCCTGGCGGCACTGACGGCGGAATGGGTTGAAATGGTCGCCGTAATGGCGCGCATCCTGAAGGGAGAGAACCATGTCTGAAATGATCATCCGTTACGTCCACCAGGTCGGGCGTTACCTGCCCGAAAAAGAGCGCAGGGAAGTCGAACTGGAACTCCGCTCGCAAATCGAAGACCAGATCGAAGATGCTTACGGTGCGTCGCCTTCCCAGGCGGAGGTGGCGTCCGTCCTCCGGCAGTTGGGCGATCCCGTCCAGATGGCGGCATCGTACGGCAGACAGCAGTACCTGGTCGGACCCACGCTCTACCCGGTCATGATGATGGTGCTGCGCGTTGGGATGCCGATTGTCCCTGGCTTCATCGTGCTGATGAATATCGTCGGCTCGCTCATCGCGGGCGAAACGGGGAACTGGATTGGACTGCTGATCGAGTCGATCTTCATCGCGGCGCAGGCGGCGTTCTTCTTCGCGGCGTCGGTCGTGCTGTTCTTCGCCATCTTCGAGCGGAGCGGCGGCGAAGTCGAAGCGAAGAAGCAGGCGGCGGCATTCAATCCGCTGGAACTGCCTCCGGTTGATGACCCCGCCGCAGTAAACCGGGCGGAATCGTCGTTTGGCATCGCCATCGGCGCGTTCTTAACCCTGGCGCTGATCTACTTCCTGACGGTCGGCGGGCTGACGCTGCGCTTCAACCTGAGCGATCCGGGCACGGTGACCCCGGTATCGAGCGTCTGGTTGATCGTCATGACCATCGTCTCCATCACCCTCGTGCTCCTCAACCTGTGGGCGCTGCTGCGCAATCGCTGGACATTCCCGACATGGCTGGCGCAATCCCTGGTGGAGCTGGTTGGCGCGGTCGCGCTGTACTACATCTTCTACACACCGCTCTTCACCTGGCTTTCGGAAATCCTGCCCAACCTGCGCGACCCGCTGCTGTTCGACCGCCAACCCGCCATCTTCACCGCCATTACCATCGCCATCATGCTGATCAGCAACGGCAGCAAGCTGATCCGGATGTGGAAGCGGCGCGGCGAAGACGAGCGGGAGAAGGTCCAGGCGATGAGCCGTTAGGTCACGGCGGACGCCTCGCGCTGCCAGGGCATGAAATGCCCCGGCTACAGCGAAACCGCCCCCTGAGGGGGCTGACTCCAGGCTTTCGGGACTCAGCCTGCGCAGCAGGCACCACTTTGCAGCCCGCCCATTTCATGGGTGGGCGGGCGGAAACGTGACCAGCGGATTAGAACCTCTGCCAGTCGCTCTGACATCTCATCACGACACATAAGGAATCCTGAATCATGCTCGATACACGACTTATCCTGTCCGGCTCATGGATCACCGTCATTCTCATCTATCTGGTTGGCGATGTGCTGCGCATCTACAGTGGCGACTTTGCCCGCATGGAAGCAGCAAGCCCATCCTCCGGCGAGAAATGGTTGTTCGCTGCCATCTTCCTGCTCATTCCTATCCTGATGGCGTTTCTGTCGCTGGTGCTGCCGCAGTCGATCGCTCGATGGGCAAGCATCATCGTCGCCGTCGTACTCTTTGTCTTCGTCCTGATCGACTTGAGCAGCTATCCGTCGTTATATGACAAGTTCCTGCTCGTCGTCAGCATGGTCTTCAACGGCGTGACCCTCTGGTACGCCTGGAACTGGACTGCATAAGAAAACCTCGAAGACGCCAAGGATGTTCCTGTGATCTTCGCGTCCTCCGCGCCTTCGCGGTTCACTGCCTCGTCTATCAAAGTAGGAAACACAACATGAAAGCAATCATCTACACGCAATACGGATCACCCGACAACCTTCGCCTCACGGACGTGGCAAAGCCGACGCCGAAGGACGACCAGGTGCTGGTCAAAGTCCATGCCGCCGCCGTCAATTCCGCCGATGACCGGGCTCTGCGCGGCGAACCCTTCATCGCCCGCCTCTTCTTCGGGCTGTTCAAGCCCAAGAACCCCATCCTGGGTGTGGATGTCGCCGGGGTGGTCGAGGCGGTCGGTCGCAACGTCACCCGCCTCAAGGTCGGCGACGCGGTTTATGGCGATCTTTCCGGCAGCGGTGCTGGCAGCTTCGCGGAATATGTCGCCGCGCCCGCCAAACTGCTCGCGCATAAGCCCGCGCGCCTGTCGTTCGAGGAAGCAGCAGCCGTGCCGATGGCGGGGGTAACGGCGCTGCAAGGGCTGCGCGACAAGGGCAAGCTGCGAGCGGGTGAGAAGGTGGTGATCTACGGCGCATCGGGCGGCGTCGGCGCGTTCGCCATCCAGATCGGTAAAGCGCTCGGCGCGCATGTGACCGCCGTCACCAGCACGGGCAAGCTCGAGATGGCGCGCGACCTGGGCGCGGACGCGGTCGTCGATTACACGCGGGACGACTTCGCGGCAAATGGCGCGCAGTACGATGTGATCGCCGCTATCAACGGCTACCGCCCGATTGCCGATTACGCCCGCGCACTGCGCCCCAGCGGTCGCTACGTGATGGTCGGCGGCAGTGACGCGCAGATCTTCGAGGCGACGCTGCGGGGACCGCTCATGTCGCGCGGCGGTAAGACGCTCGGTGCCCTGTTTGCACAGCCCAACGCAGATGACCTGGCGTTCCTGGGCGAGCTGATCGAGGCGGGGGTGGTCAAACCCGTGGTCGAACGCTGCTATCCCCTGAGCGAGACGGCGGACGCGCTGCGTTATCTCGGGACCGGGCACGCGCGGGGGAAGGTGGTGATCGGGGTGGCAGGTTAGCCCTCAGCCGAATCCGCCCTCACCTTATCGCCAAGGCTGTCCTCTCAAAATCATAGGTAGGCTCTCGGGTCGCTAGAAGCTCAAAGCTTCCAGCTAGAACGGCAGAAAAAGCCGCTGAAGCGGCTCCTGTACTACGATTCCAATATCGAATGACCGCAGTGGAGAGCCGCTTCAGCGGCTTTCGGCTGGTCTTGCAGCCTGAAGCTTTGAGCTTCAGGCGGCGAAATGCGTTTGATGCCATGACGCTGACCACGCGCAACGCTCATTGCGCCGCCACGCGCGCCATGCCATAATCGCGGTCGAGCTATTAGCGAACCACACAGCATGAGCGCGACGGTTTTCATCAGCTACGCACGCAAGGACGCCGACCTGGGGGCAGCGTCGCTCGACGCTGCCCTGAAGCCGCGCTATGCCGTGTGGCGGGATGTGCGCGGCATCGACCCGGCGCAGGACTTCACCGCCGAGATCGAGAAGGCGATTCAGGCGGCGGCGCATGTGGTCGTGTGCGTGACGCCGGATGTGCTGCGCGACGACAGCTTCGTGCGCCGCGAGATCGCATATGCGAACTACCTGAAAAAGCCGATCCTGGTCGCGCGCTTCGCGAATGTGCCGCCACCCATCCACATCTTCACAAACACCTGGATCGACTTCTTCAAAGGCTGGGACGCGGCGTTCGAGACGCTGTGCCATTGGCTGGATGGCGCGGCGGTCGCCAGCAGCCGCAGCGGGGACGCGCCCACCCCGCCGCCCGATGCCTACAAAGCATATCTCGAAGCGATGTATGCCGACCTGGTCGAGTCGATCCGCGCCTCGGTCTTTTCGAACGACATGCTGACGCTGCGGACGGTGGCGACATCGGGCGACGTGGGAGGCAAAACGCGCCAGCTCAACCCCAAGTATGTCCCCTACACGCTGCGCGAGGCTCCCGCACCCGCCCCACCCTCAGAACCGTTCCCGTCGCTGCGCGCCGCTTACGACCACGCCCACTGCCAGGGCCGCGTGCTGCTGCTGGGCGAGCCGGGCGCGGGCAAGACGACGACGCTGCTGGCGTTCGCCCGCGATGCCGCCGCCGCCCGCCTGAGCGACCCGGCGCAGCCGCTGCCCCTTTTCGCGCGCATCTCCGGCTGGAACGCGCACGATGCGACGCCGCTGCACGACTGGCTGGCGGGGATGCATAAGCTCGATGCGGCGGCGCTGCGCGGCTTGATCGAGGGCGGTCAGGCGCTACTGCTGCTCGACGGACTGGACGAACTCGGAGGCTCGCGTCCGGTCGATCCGAATGATCCCAGCAAAGGCGAGTACGACCCACGCGAGCGCTTCCTGAAAGTGCTGCCGACGACCTCCAAAGTCATCCTGAGCAGCCGCGTCGAGGAATACCGCCAGATTGGCGCGCAGGCGGCGTTGAGCTGCGCCGTGCGGCTGGAACGGCTGGACGACGGGCAGATGGCGGCGTATCTGGCGGATGTGGCGGGGTTGTGGGCGGTGGTGAGTGCCGACGCCGAGCTGAAAGAGGCGCTGCGCACGCCGCTGCTGCTGGCGCTGGTGCGCGTCGCCTACGAGGATGCGCCGGAAGATGTGCGTGCACTAAGGGGGAAGAGCGCGGGCGACCTGAACGACCGCATCTGGAACGCCTTCATCGACAAGCGCTGGATGCATGAGCAGGCACGCCAGCCCGACGTGCCGCTTCCCTACACAGCGCAGGAGTTGAAGCGGCGGTTGGGAATGGCGGCCATGTGGTCGATGCGAGTATGGGGGGGCGGCTACACGCATATTGTGGCAGAAGTTGTCGACGGTTTGGATGCGAAGCATGTGATTGGGCTTGCGGAGCGTCTTGATATGCTCAAGTTTGCCGGGAATGACCCAGTCAGTCGTTGGAGTAAGTTACGCATCGCAAGTTACCGTTTCTTGCACCTGCGCCTGCACGATGCCCTGGCATATCTGGCAGCCGTTCGCAGCCTACGCGACACGAACGAAAATGTCCGTAGCAGCGCCGCCTTGGCGCTGGGGCAGTTGGGCGATGCGCGCGCCGTCAAACCGCTGATTGCCGCGTTAGGCGACCCACAAATCTCTGTCCGTGGCGGCGCCGTCGACTCGCTGGGGAAGTTAGGCGACGCGCGCGCCGTCGAACCACTAATCGCCGCCTTGCGCGACCCGAACGAGTATGTCCGCAGCAGCGCCGCAAGAGCGCTGGCGCAGTTGGGCGATCCCGCCGTCGAACCGCTGATCGTCGCCCTACACGACCCAGACAGGTATCTGCGCCGCCTCGCCGCCTGGGCGCTGGGCGCATTAGGCAACGTGTGCGCCGTCGAGCCGCTGATCACTGCCCTGCACGATCAAGATTGGAATGTCCGCCTCCGCGCCGCAGAAGCGCTGGAGCAGTTGGGTGCGCCGGCTGTACCACGACTGGCAGAGGCATTGCAAGATCCGGATAAGTCTGTCCGCCACAGCACCGCTAACGCACTGAGCCGTTTCCCAAATCACCCCGCCGCCCAAGCCGCACTTGCGGATTATCGTGCGGGGAAGATTAAGCCGCGCGAGGAGTAGCGCGCGGGGGCAGCCTCCGCCTGATGTTGGAAACATCAGGCTATCGCGACGACGCCTGCTGCGCAGGCTGAGTCACGTTTATTCGGAGTGCGCATTGCCAGCCTGCGGAGCAGGCGTCGTTTCCACTAGCGGGCGGTTTCCAACCGCTCGCGGCGCAAGGCGACTATCGCGCGGGGAAGATTAAGCCGCGCGAGGAGTAGCGCAGCATGTCGCATAGCGTCCGCCCACCCATGAAATGGGCGGGCTAGAATGACAACGCCTGCTGCGCAGGCTGAGTCCTCCTTATCCGGATAGCGTGTTGCCAGCCCCCGCAGGGGGCGTCGTCCTCGTAGCCGGGGCATTTCATGCCTCGGCGGCGCAAGGCGAACCTTGGGCGCTTCTCATCCCCCCTCCGCCATCCCTACTTTCCCTTGCGCCATAAATCCACGCCGGGTAGAGTGCCTCACATGGGAATACCCTCTCAAACGCAAAGTTTCCTTTTTGTGACATTGAGAGGTGCGCATGTAAGATGGTACGCAGGGGCTTGAGCACGGTAATTTCGGGGCATTGATGGGCAACTTTTCGATAGAGAACCTGCTTCCGCTGGCAGTCGCGCTGATTTGCGCGCTGCTCTGCGGGGTTGTCGTCTTCAAGCGCCCCCCCATCGCGGGCAAGCAGACGCTGCTCGTCACGCTGCTGGCGACAGTCCTCGTCGCCGCCAGCCTGCTGCTCCCCGAACAATTCGCCCTCAACGACCGCCTCGGTCGCGGCTTTATCATGGTGCTGGCGCTGGCGTTCATGCTCGTGGCATTCGGCGCGCTGCTGCTGCGCGACCTCAACGGGCAGCAGGCGCGCTGGTGGTGGGCGGGCGGCGCGGTCTGGATCGGGCTGATCGCCCTGATGGCGCTGCTCTCCCCCGGCTTCACCGTCGGCGAGCGCGACTGGCTGGTCACGCTGCTGCGCGCGCCGGAGGCGTCGGGCGTGGTCGTGCTGGCGGGGCTGGTCGTCATCAGCGCGCTGCTGCCGGGCATCACGCTGATCGCCCATGACCGCGCGCTCCTGCCGGAAGTCGGCAATCGCGCACTGCTCTGGCTGTTCCAATGCATCGCCGTCTTATCCGCAGCAGCGCTCCTCCTCAGCGGCGTGGCGCTCCTCATGCAGGCGGGTATCCTGGCGCTGTTGTTGGGCGTCGCCGGTGCCGCCTATATGCATATCGAACGGCAGGCGTTCGACCTCGCCGAGCGGCTGCGGCTGGTGCTCCGCGTGCTGGCGACGATTGTGCTGACCGCGGGGGTTATCGCGCTCGCCATCCTACTGGTGCTGATGCTGGTCGGTTTCCGCTACCAACCGTTGTTCGTCGGCTTTGTCGGCGCGGTCGCGCTGGTGATCGCGGCGCTCTACGTCCCCCTGCGCGGCGCGCTGAATCTGCTCTTCCAGCATTATTCGCCCGCCGCCGCCGACCCCACCGCTGCTGCCCGCCGATACAGCCAGCAGATCACGCGCTCGCTCGACCTGCGCCAGCTCGCGCAGACGGTGGTCGATACGCTGACGGAGGTGATGGATGCGCGGCGCGCGGGCTTGATCCTGGTCAACGCCCCCGACTCGGAGACCGGGCAGGTCGTCCTGCGCTTTCTGACGGGCAGCGCCAGCGGCAAAGAGGGGCGGCTTCGCATGGCGAACAGCAGCCCGATCTTCAAGCACTGGCAGCAACTGCGCGCGCCGCTGACGCAGTACGACATCGAGTTCAAGCCGGACTTCAGCGCCGCCAGCGAGGCGGAACGCCAATTCTTCCGCGAAACGGCGATGAGCGCCTATGCGCCGATTGTGGTCGATGACGCGCTGATCGGCGTGCTGGTCTGCGGCAGCAAGCGCGATGACTCGCTTTATACGCAGGCAGATCTCGATCTGCTGGCGACGATGGCGGATCAGACCGGAGTCGCGTTGCGCAACGCGCGCCTGGTCGCCGATCTGCGGCAGTTGAACGACAACGCCCAGGTGCTCAACCGGGGTCTCGCCGCCGCCAAAGATCAGATGGAGAAGCTGGACGCCGTCAAGACCGATTTCATCACCATCGCCAGCCACGAGCTGCGAACGCCCCTGGCACAGATCAAGGGCTACATCGACCTCGCCAGCGCACTCAACAGCCAGGGCATCCTGGATCAGGATCGCCTGAGCGAGCATCTGGAGAACATGGGTAAGGCGGGCGACCGCATCGAAGAACTGATCGCCGCCATGCTCGACGTGAGCCAGCTCGATCTCAAGTCGATGGATCTGCGCTTCGCCGAAGCATCGCTGGAAAGCATCCTGCGCATGGCGGTCGAGCCGCTGGCGGATGTGGCGCGGCAGCGCAAGCTGTCGTTGGTGGTGCGCGGGCTGCGCGGGCTGCCGATGATCGAGGCGGACATGACGCGGTTGGTCCAGGCATTCCGCAATGTGCTGGTCAATGCCATCAAGTTCACGCCGGATGGCGGGCGCATCGATGTCACGGCGGACGTGAAAGCCGCCGAGAGTGGTGCGCCGGAGCGCATCGTGCTGGCGATTGCCGATACCGGAGTCGGCATCGACAAAGACAACCTGGAGCTGATCTTCAACAAGTTCTACCGCACGACCGACCCCAGCCTGCATTCGAGCGGGACCTACAAGTTCATGGGCGCAGGACCGGGGCTGGGGCTGACGATTGCGCGCGGCATCGTCGAGGGGCATGGCGGGCGCATCTGGGTGGAAAGCCCGGGTCATGATATGGAAGCCTGCCCCGGCTCGACCTTCTACATCGAACTGCCGCTCGAATCCTCGAAAGACGGGCGGCGGGTGATGAGCTTCGCCAAGACCGGCAATGGCTACGAAAAGGACTTCGTGGATACGACGGTCGTCAATCGCGGGAAGATGTGATGGCGGGGGATGGGCGCGGGCGAATGCTCCAAACTTGTTTCGTCGCCTGAAGCTCAAAGCTTCAGGCTAGAAGCCCAGTCGAAAGCCGCTGAAGCGGCTCACTAACCCGTGCTTTCGACATGAGGAAGGTCTTAAGAGCCTCTTTGAGAGGCTTTTCCACCCTTCAAGCTGGAAGCTTTGAGCTTCCAGCGAAGCGACTACGCGACTGTGATTTTGATGCGCACTCCGGACGACGCACCATCGCCCCTACCCTCATCACCTTTTGCCTCATCACCTCTCCTCACCTACCCCCCAAACGTCGCCATCACCCGCTCCCGTTCCGCCTCTGCCGCGCCGCCCGCCAGGATGCCGAGCAGCAGCCGCTGCTCATTCAGGATGCCCGGCGCGGCGCAGTTGGCGCGCCCGGCGGCGTAGGCGTCGCGGGCAATGTCGAGATAGGTGTCATCGCCCGTGAGCAGCCACAGCCCACACAGCGCCAACCCGCGCGCATATTTCGGATGCCAGAGGTTCGCCGTATCCGCCAGCAGCTTGGCGCAGTCGTCCAGGCAGGCATTGAAGGCGTCGCGCCCTGCGTCGCTATCGCCCAGGCGCAGGTGCGCGATGGCGAGATCGCGCTGCTGACGAAATAGGCTGTCCGGGCGCTCATGCGGGGCGGCGCGCAGCAGCCAATCGCGCGCGTCGGCGAATGCGCCCGTGATCAGGTGGTGGCGGGCAGTCCTGCGGTAGGCATAGCTCAGTTCTCCAGGGCTGGCGATCTCCTCCGCCAGCGCGCGCGCCTCCGCAAGTCGCTGCTCCGCTTCGGCTGAACTGCCGATCTGCGGATGCAGCGCGGCGAGATTGCAGAGTGCATACACCTTCCAGCGTCGGTCGCCCACGTCTTCGGCGATCCTGAGCGCCTGTGTGTAATGCGCCAGTGCATCCGCATAACGCCCCTCGTATTCGTCAATCGTGCCAAGGCGGTTATGCTCAGAGCCAACACCAGGGCGATCCTTCAGCTTCAAGCTCAGGTACATTGAGCGTTCTGCATACTCACGCGCCGCGGCGAGGTCGCCAAGGTCGATATAGAGACGAGCGATGGCTGAGAGCGTCGGCGGCACGTTCCATTCGGCGTTGATGCGCTCCTTGATCGCCAGCGACTGCTGGTAATGGTAGAGCGCCTCCGTCATGCGCCCCTGATGTACGTAGACGTTGCCGATGGTGTGCAGCGCCGACGCCTCATTGGTCTCATCCTTCACTTCGCGCGCGCGCGCCAGCGCCCGTTCGAGATAGTCGAGCGCGCGCGGATAGTCCTGAAGATACCAGTAAGTATCGCCGATAGCGCCGAGGACGCGCCCGCCCCCGCCCGGATCGAATACATCCTTGTCAGCGACAGGCAGCGCCGCCTCATACTCCGCCAGCGCCGCGCGGTAATCGGCGAGATCGATGTATAGCTGCCCCATCTGAAACTGGTTGATCGCTTCTGACCGCTCATCGCCCAGCCTGCTGACCAATTGGTGGCGCAGTTCCAGCTCGCGGGCGCTGTGCCCCCAACGACGCAGGTAGTCGAAGCCAATCGTATCGATGATGCCGAACGCCGCCGCATAGTCCCCTGCCTTGACGCGGTGATCGAATTCTTCCAGCGCAGGTTCCAGGTCAGCGTACTCCCCCCAGTCGGCGGGCGTGCCCTTGAGCGCGGCGTAGTAATCGGCGGCGCGCGCTTCCCAGGCGCGGCATTCGTCCTTGTTTTCATCAAGCTGGGCGTAGTTGTGCTCGCGGTCGAGCGGGTGCATCGTGATCGTCCCGCTGGCGCGGTTGATCGTCAGGTAGCGCCCGCGCGCCAAAAGGCGCAGCGTCTTCGCCACGTCGATGCCGCCCGCGCCCGCCAGCGGCTCCAGCAGGTGGCGCACCGCCGCCTCCGGCACCGGCTTGCCATACAGCGCCAGCGCCTGCATCACCCGCCGCGCGTCGGCGTTCAGCCGCGACTGCGCCCGTTCGACCAGATTGCGCGTGACACGGTCGCCCCACAGGCGCGCGTCCTTCAGCAGCGCCTCCGGCGTCAGGAAGGGGTCGCTGACGAGCAGCCCGACGACCGCCTCCAGCGCGCGCGGGATGCCGTGCGTCCGCCGCGCGATCTCCGCCAGCGTCGCCGCGCTCCCCTCGCGCAGCCCCAGCTCGCCGTCGCGGTCGAGGTCGCGCAGCAGCTCGACGGCGTACGGCTCCGGCAGCCCCTCGTCCAGCGGGACGGCGAACTGATAGCGCACCGCGTCGTCGGCGGGCTTGAGCGGCTCGCGCGTCGTGATGAGCAGGCGGACGCCGTGCGGGCGGCGCAGCAGCAGGTCGATGAACGGACGCAGGTCGTCGTCGTGGATTCGCCCCTCCACGTCCAGCATATCCTCCAGGTTGTCCAGCAGCAGCACGCAGCGCCGCGTCCCGACGCGCTCCAGCAGGCGTTCGGCGCGCGCCTCCGGCGTCAGGTTGACGTTCGTCCAGATGTCGCGGATCGCCTGGGTGTCCTCGCCGCCCAGCATCGCGCCCAGCGCGTCGTAGATCGCTTGCAGCGTCAGCGTGCGCGCGCGTTCCGCCCCGCTCAGATAGGCGATGCCGTGAATGCGGGCGTGGTCACCTTCCAGCGCCTGCAAGACCGTGCAGGCGAGGGCGGTCTTGCCCATGCCGCCGCGCCCGATCACGCTGATGATGCGCCGCTCGCCGCCGTCCGCAATCAGGTAATTGGTGATCTCCGCCCTTTCGCGCTCGCGGTCTTTGAAGCTGTCCGGCAGCGCCTGCGGCATCATGCCGACCACGCGCCGCTCGCCGCGCGTCGCCCGTTCGGACGCCTGCTTTTGCGCCTGGCGCTGCAGCGCCATCAGCGTTTGCAGCGACTGCGCCTGCTCCGCCGCCACCGTGCCCGGCTCCAGCAGCGCGCGCCGCTTGATCGCCAGGTCGCTTTGCAGGTCGCCGATGGCGCTGGCGAGCGCGTCGGGGCGCGGGGCATCCGTCGTCCCCTGCTGGTACTCGTGCAGCTTGCGCGCCGTCTCCGCGATCTCCGCTTGCAGCGTCTGGATGTTGCGCAGCCCTTTGCGCACCTGGGCAAACCCCGCCGCCTCGCCATCGCGCACGAAATTGACCGCCTGCGCCCGCGCGAACAGGAGCGGCAGATCGGCGAAGGCAGACGGCGCGCCGCCATTTTCTGGCGTGATGAGGATCGGCAGGATCGGCTTGCTGGCGTTGCTGGCAACCTGCCACTCGTTGCGGCAGACCTGCGATGCCAGGCTCTTGGGCGTGATCAGGGCGATCACAGCCGCGCAACCGCGCAGCGCCTTTTCAATCGCCTCGTCCCAGTTGGCGGGCGGCTGGATGTCGTGCCGGTCGAGCCAGATGTCGAAGCCGCTGCTTTCGAGGTCGTCATGCAAGACCTGGGCGAAGTGTTTTGCGTCGTCATGGGCATACGAAATGAAGAAGTGGGGCATCGTGCGGCGTCCATTCCTCGTCGTGGGATGATGGTGCAATTATGGCGGATCGCGCCTAAGATGTCGATAAGGCGCGGGGGACATCCAGCCCTCACCCCCCGCCCCCTTCCTCGCCGCTCTGCGCTCGGTCGCCACGCGATGCTGCATAAACAGTTCACGATGACACTTTCGAGAACGCATCGGGGGCGAGGGGAGCCAGAAGACTCGTTGCGAGTTCTGGCTCCCCTCTCCGCGTGCGGTTCAGGGGCAGACAGTTTAGTAAAGGGGACAGCATGTCTAGAGTTTCGCTTTAGCCCTCACCCTAAATAGGCTTGTCCGATACTAAAGGATGAGAGTAGCAAAAGCATGAGAAGGGCGCTCCAGCAAATGATTGAGCCAAAGACCAAAGTTGAAGGCAGCGCATTTGGC
>JALHQT010000001.1 GCA_022841825.1 Anaerolineae bacterium | reverse complement strand
GTGAAGAAGGTCTCCAGATCCATGCGTATCCTCTTTTCGGTTTGGCAACCTTGAGTCTACGCATTCTGGATACCTTCTTCTCCTCTTTCACTATCGGACAAGCCTTAAATCCCTCTCCCACACGTTCGCTCCGCTCACTGGGGAGAGGGACTTTACGCGAGTCCTCTGGCACCCCTCGCCCAGGCGTACTCGCCGTTTGGGAGAGGGGACGGGGGTGAGGGCGATACGACAGGAGTCCCCATGAACGAACAGACCTACTACACCCTTGATGCGCTGCGGGCGCTGCCACTCGATGATCTGCGCGCGTTGTGGGAGCTGGTGCCGACCGACCGCCAGCGCGCCTACCGCGCCGCCTATGACCGCACCGTGCTGGAGGCGGGAGCGGCTCCCTCCGACGCGCTCGAACGCGACGTGACCGCTGCGCTCATCGCCGCCTACCGCGATAAGGCGCTGGTGCCCGCCGCCGGGCGCTGGGTCAGCGTGCCGACGCGCGTGCAGGACGCCGCGCGTGCCGCCCAGCCGCTCGAAGCCGACGAGGCAGCCCTGCCGCGCAAGCCATCGCCCAAACTGCTGCTCGCGGGCGGCGCGCTCATGCTCGTCTTCATCGCGCTGCTCGCCGGGCGCATCGGCGGCAGATCGCCTGAAGAAGCGGCGACGCCCACGCCAGAGGGCACGCCGGGCGGGCTGGCGGTCGAGGCGCAGGACGACATTGTCCTGGGCGGCGATGCCGGGCGCGAGTTCGCCTATCCGGTCAGCCTGAGCGTGCGCGGCGCGGAGGTGGAGCGCGTCTACCTCGTGCAGCGGCGGCGCGTGGATGCCAGCGAGTGGCGCTACGACCCCAACCCCGACACGGCGTCGCTGGTCTATGGCATGAGCGTGCGCCCGGTCATTGGCATCCCCTGGTCGGAGGAGAACGCGGCGGCGTTCGAGCGGCTGGGCGCGGAGGCGGAGTTCGTCTTGACGATGAACACAGGTGCGACGCTGCGCTACCGCTTCGCCGAGCGGCGCGCGGTGCGGCGGAGCGAGACGGACTTCATGCGCCAGGTCGCGCCGGGGCTGGCGCTGCTGCTGATTGGCGAGACGGACGCGGACGGACTGCCAACGGCGACGCGCCCACTCATCCTCGCCGACTACGACGCCGATGGCGAGCTGTCGCGCACGGGCGAGGTGGTGCTGCCCTCATCCCCAGCCCTTGTCCCGAATGGAGAAGGGCTTCCAGAAATGCCCACCGCCACGCCGCTCCCCTTCGCCATGCTCGATGTGCAGGTGATCGCCGTCACGACGCAGGGAGATCGCCTGACGGCGGAGCTTCGCCTCTACAACGGCGGCGCGCTGCCGATGCGCTTCACGCCCGACGACCTGTGGCTGACGCTCGGCTATGCCGAAAACCCGCCCGGTCCCCGCCTCCCCGCCGAAACGCTGCCGCTCTTCGACCTGCTGCCCAGTCAAGCTGCGGACATCACGCTGACGTGGCCGTGGGCAGGCGAGCCGTATGGGAGCCTGGAGGTGGGCGGGTGGGAGTGGAATTTGGAGACCTGACCAAGACCGGCGATCTGGAGGTGAAGATGGTTGTAGGTCTTCGCTATATTCGAAAATTCAATTCGTACGTTTGACCAACGGAAATGCCTTCAGTGGCGGTGCCTGTCCGGATTCTAAAGATCAGATTTGAGAAACCAGCTGCGCTTAGGAAGAGCGAGCACAGCGGAAACCGAGGAAGTCGCCCACGATATCAGGAGTGAACCCGACTCGAAACGTCGAGCGGAGGATGGCTGCATCGTCGACGTCCCACGAGCCGCCGCGCAGCACGCGACTAACGTCCATTCTATTGCCCGAATCCGCTTCACGATTTTCCATACTGCTATAGGGAAGATACAACGAACTCGTCCACTCCCTGACATTCCCGCTCAGGTCATATGCACCCACCCACGAGCGCCCCGCCTCAATGCCTGCAACGTCCGCCGTGCCTTTCGAGCTGCTGCGGTTCCACACGGCGTTATTCTCGCTCCGTTTGTTCTCCCAGGGATAGACCAGGGCATCCGGTCCACGCGCCGCATACTCCCATTCTCGTTCGGTCGGCAGCCGCATACCGCGCAGCGCGCAGAAGTCACGTGCCTCAAACCAAGTGATATTCTCGACCGGGCGTTGATTTCCATCAAAACTATTGGGGTTCGCTTTTCTGCCGCCGAACCGCTCGAAGTCCACCTGAGTCACTTCCGTCAAGTCGATCCAGAACGGTTCATCAAAGCATTGCTCGTTGACCGGCTGTTCGTCATCGCCGCCATCATTGCTGCCCATCATGAAACAGCCCGCCGGAACCAGCACCATTTTGACACCATCCTCAAAGGTTTGCTGGAAACCATCCGGGTAGCGCGCCTGCCAATCGGCATTACTGCCCGTGAAGGCGCGGGCGGCATCCAGAGCAGCATCTAGTGGAACGGGGGTTGGCGTGGGAGTTGGGGGCGGTGGCGTCGGCGTGAATGTGGGCGGAACGGGCGTGTCGGTTGGTCGCGGTGTGGGCGTCCAAGAAAGCGCCAAAAGTGTCACCTGAGCGGCGGTCTCAGTTGCCATGATCTGCTGCGCTGTTTCAGTTGCATTGGAGTTCAGAATCGTGTCCTGAGTGGCGTTCAAGTCTGCGGCAGCCTGAGTCACTACAGACTCAGTGAGCTGTATCTGCGCTGTTTGTAGTTGTTCGAAGCTGCTCAACGTTGGCGAAGGCAGAGCAGCAGCGGCCGTATTCTCACCGCTCTGGGTCGGGGTCGGGCTAAGATCGCCTGGACGTGGGCCAGCAGCGTTTGTGGCGACCAGCACAATCACGATCACGGCTGCGAGCGCAGCCACCCCAGCCATGATCGCGGTCAGAGGGAGACGGGTGCCTTTGCCCCCGGACGAACGTGGTCGACGGACGCTGACATGTTCGCGGATGCCCGCTGGGTCGAAAGCATCGCCATGTTGCCGCGTGTGTTCGCGCCACTCAGCCCGCGCTTTATCGAGTGTGGTGTCGTCGGCGGCAAGATCGATGAGCGCAGCATAGCTGATGATGCGCGCAAGCCATTCATCGCAGTCCTGCCCCCACTCGCCATAATCGAGCCTCTTGATGTCGATCAGGATTTGTCGGGCTTTGGAAAACTCTTGTGCGTTCGCCAGTTTGCGCGCTTCCTGAAACTGGCGAGCAAGGCTTTTACCGCCCTTTGCGGGTTCCGCAGGGCGCGGCGCAGGAATGTCCTTGTGCAGTACCCAGTTGATATTGGCGTAAGCCCGGTTGATCGCATGGAGCAAATTAGCCGGATCTCCATCCGATACTAACCATTGACCGCGGGGAGGCAGGTCGGCAGGCAGCGCCATGCTTGTCGGATCATCAAGCATCAGCGGCAGCACCGGGCGCTGACGATCGGCGGCGTAGCGCAGCTCTTCCAGGCAGTACGGCGACTCGACCGACTTTATCGAGGCGACGAAGATGAATACTTCGCACCATTCGATCTTGGTCAAGATCGTCGCCCACCAGTCGGCGATGACCGGAATGTCGCCATCCCACCAGACGTCATGTCCACTGGCGCGCAGCAATGTTACGATCTCACTGACCGTTGCTTTTGTGCTGCGGGAGTAGCTTACGAAGAAACGCGCCATTGACACGCTCGAATATGCTTAATAGCAAAAATACTCATTGGTGAAGTTTGCCGTGTTATAACTATCCCCGCAAGTGTTTTTGCAAGCTTTTTCTGAAATGGCGCTTGGCAAGATTGTACAACCTGAAACCCGAACCTGAAATCCTAGCTGGGTGTGATACCTTCGCTTTGATAAGCTGAAAGCAAAGCCGATGCAGGGGCGAAGCTGATGGCGATGACTCTAGGTCCTAAGATGACGTCCCAGCGCATATCCCAACCGTTACGTTGCTTCACGGTCGATGGTCTCGCGAGAGTCAATACAAGTAGCGCACTGTTTTTAGCTGGCAGACGGTTACTCACTTCGGTCACGGCAAAAGACACAGCAATCATGAGAACGCCAGCTAGAAATTTAGGAGCGCAGTAGGCGAAATCCCTCACTTGGATACTTGCTGCTAGGGTCAAGTCCGCCGCCACCGTTGCAACGAAATAAGTCCATCTTGTTTTCGTCCCAAGACCCGCCTCGTTGCACGCGCAGCCTAGCGATGCTACTGACGTCATTTGTCTTGCTGTTGTAGTCCGTTAGACACCACTCGTACACATTTCCTGCCATATCGACTAATCCAAAGGGGCCATCGCCTTTGCCCTCGTACTGCCGCACTGGCGTTGTCTTGCCAATCCCATTACCGTCGACGTTGTTATTACAGCGGGTCCCATCCCATTTGTGGCCCCAGGGATATTCACGTCCGTCATCACCCTGCGCTGCATACTGCCACTGGTCTTCCGTCGGCAGCATGATCTTCTCGCCCGTTACGTCACTCAACCATAGGCAGAACGCCACCGATTCGTACCACGAGACGCCGACGACAGGATGCTCCGCGCCATTCCATTTGCTGTCTTGCCAATAACGCGGCTCTGCCCACTTGTCTTTCTGCCGCTGCTCCCAACCCGCATCCGTCCACCACTTACGCTCGCCATACCCGCCCGCGTCGATGAACTTGGCGAACTGCGCGTTAGTGACGGGATACTTGCCAATGCTGTAACCCTTCTTCGGGATTTCGACCCAGGCGAAAGGCGCAGGGAGCAGCGAAATGCTGGTGGGTATCACCCGCGCAGTCGCTTCAAATTCCACTGCTGCCATGCGGCGCTGGACTTCGGCGCGTTCGGCAGCAGGTGGGGCGGTGATGGCGATGTATTCGGGCGTCTTGAGAAAGCGTGTCCTCAGCATTTCGACGGCAGCATCGAAAAAGAAATGTGGCAGCGGCAGCGCGTTCTTTTTGCTGACGATGGCGCGCACATCCGCTGGCAGATAGCCCATCTCGCGGCCGAAATCTGCCCCTTCTTCGATGATAGGCACGATGTTTCGCTCCAAGCGCACCGCTTCCTGGGTCTCACGCAGCACCCAATCGCCGCTGTTAGCGCAGCGTTCCAGTGACCCTGGCGAAATGAGCAGGATGAAATGCGCCCGCGCCCCGATCTGGTTCAGGATGATGCGATCAAAATCACCACTGTCAATCGTATTGACATCGAGAAAAACATCCCACCCATTCGCCCGCAAGTCCATATAGATGGAGCGGGCGAGATGTCTACTGAGCGCACGGCGATAGGAAATGAATACGGTTTTCTGTTCCATGTAGGGTGCCCGCTTGCAGTCATGTACACCCATAAGCGTACAAAGGTTACGGCAATTTCGCTATTACTTGATGACTGCACCATTCGCAGAAAACTAAGCCGGTGCAGAGGATAGCTCGTGCCAAGTGACCAATCACGTTTTGAGCATCGTCGCCTCAACCGCTGTGAAACTTGTCATTCCTCCATCCCTCGCATTGTCACTTTTACACATCCCGCGCCTGCCGACTTTGCTACGCTGACGCTGCCGGTGTGAGCGAGCGGCGGGTGCGGTTGATCCCTTACTCCTGACATTCAACGGCTCGCGGTCACACGCTCGCCCTCCTCGCCCCGGCACCACTCGCCATCGTCAGGAGGACTCCCGTGAACCTACGAGATGCCATCGAACAACTCTTCACCGATGTGCGCGATGTCGCACAGCTCGTCGCGCCGCTCGCCGCCGTCATCGGCTTCGTCGGCTTGGGCGTTATGTACCTCTCGTCGTCGTGGCCTATCCTCGGCGATTGGCGCAAGGACAACCCCAAAGCCGCCAGCACCGTCGTCGTCGGGCTGCTCTTCCTCCTGCTCGCCGGCAGCGTCACCACGCTCATTACCTTCGCGTAGTAACGAGTAACGGGTAACGAGTGACGAGTGGGGACAAGACTCCTCGTTACTCGTTACCCATCACTCGTTACTCAAGGAGCAAAGCGACGCCATGACCGCCGACTTCAAATCGCATGTCTTGCTGCGCGATGAAAAGGGTGTGTTCGGCATCCCGTTCAAGCGCCTGCTCCTGGCGGGCATCTGCGGCGGCATGTGCTACACGCTCGTCCGCCTCGCGCTGCCGTCGTCCGCGCTGGTGATCGGCGTCCTGTGTGCGCTCGCCGTGCTCATCGGGACCGCGCCGCAGGGCGGCATCGCCCGCTGGCTGCGCTGGACCTACCGCCTGCGTGGGTCGCTCCTGCTGGCGCATCGGCGCACGATGCGCGGGGAGATCGCCGCCGCGCTCGATCTGCCGACCGACGTTGCCCGGCTGAATGGCGAGGCGGTCTTCGCGCCGCTCCACGCCGCCTCGGTCGATCTGCGTGAGTGGGTCACCTACGCCCACGCCTGGGAAGCGCAATCCGGTGATGGCTTGGCGTTCCGCGATGCGCCGCTGGAGGGATCATGACCGCGCACACCTTCCTGATCGAGCCGTTCGACATCGGCATGCACGCCAGCGAGGACGGCATCCAGATGCTGCAAGCGCGCTTCTCGACCTGGAGCCGCACGCTGCGCGAACCCGCACGCTTCCTCTGCTGGCAGATGCCCGCCACGCTCGACGACAAGATCGCCGCGCTCAACGCCATCGCGCGGGCGACGGAGGATGAGCATCGGCGCGCGCTGCTCGTCGAGTATCGCCGCCACTACGAAAGCCTGAACGCGGATGCCGATTACCAGCGCGCCCTATGCGGCATGGCGCTCTGGTCGGATCAGAACGCGCGGGCGCTCGGCGCGGGCATGGCGTCGGCGTTCGATACCTTCGTCCAGGCGGGCGATTTCCCCGCGCTGTTCGTGGGCGATTACGCCCTGCGCGAGCGCCCGTTCTGGCATCTCGCGCCGACCGGTCGCCCCGGCGGGCGTCCCTTGTGGGCGATCCTGACGAGCTACGACTTCCAGCCTGCGCAGTGGACTTTCGGGCGACCGCTCGCCCCGCTGCTGCGCCTCAACTACCCGCTGGCGCTGGCCGTCGATATGCCGAAGACCTACGAGCGCAATGGGGCAATCGACGCCATCGAAGGCGTGATCCAGGCGTATCAAGTGCATCTGGCGGGCATGAGCGGCGAGGACAGCCGCTCGGTGCAGCGCATTATGGACTGTCGCCGCGCGCTGGCAGAAATCAATGCGGGCGACGCGCTGCATCTGGTGCAGATCGCGATTGCGGTCGCGGCGGATGACCTGCGGACGCTCAGGGAGCGCGTGCAGACGATTCTCAACGAGACGCGCGCCTGGTTCTCGCTGCGCCAGGAGGAGGGCGAACTGCTCTCGCGCGCCGTCCACCTGTTCACCGCCCGCACGACCAAAGCCGTCGGGCTGCCCGACACGACCTGGCCCGTCACCTCGCGCGAGCTGGCGCTGCTGTTCGCGCCGCTCGGTCAGCGCAAGCTCGCGGGCACCGACGGCATCCTGCGCGGCGAAGCGGTCGGCGGCGCGTATCCGGTCTTCCATAACTCATGGCGGGACAAGCGCGCGACGCATGAGGTCTGGGTCGGCACGTCCGGTTACGGCAAGACGTTCGGACTGAACTGCTACCTGACGCGCGAATACGCCGAGCATGGCATCCCGTTCGACCTGCTGGAGCCGATGGGGCACGGTCGCCACATCGCCGAGGCGTTCGGCTTGCCCTGGTACATCATGAGTGCCAAGGCGACCCGCCTCAACCCGCAGGACGTCATGTTTCCGACATTACTCGAACAAGTCAGCCATACGACACGGCTGTACGAGACGGTGCTGGGGCGACCGCTGTCCGGCGGGCAGCGTGAGAACCTGGAGCGCGGCTTGCTCGGCGAGGCTCTAGAGACGCTCTATCGCGGCTTCCCCGACCTGCGCCGCGTCACGCCCGACCTCGCGCCGACCTGCGAGACGGTCTGCGATATGCTGGCGACGCTGGGGGATAAGCCCGCCATCCAGACCATCGCCCGCGACCTGGCGGATGAGATCGCCGGGCTGTGTACCGGATCGGGTCCGTGGTCGGCGTTCCTCAACGGGACTACCAATGTCGATCTCACGCGCAGTGGGCGCGACTGGGTCGGTCCCCGCGTCTTCTCGTTCCACGAGCTGGAAGGCGATCCGATCCTCCAGGCGCTGGCGTACACGCAGGTGCTGTCCGCCATCCGCCGCGACAGCCTGATCGATGAGCAGCCGCGCATCATCGCGGTCGATGAGGTCTACCGCCTGATGCGCCATCCTTCGCTGCTTGATTTCCTGATCGAAGCGGCGAAGACGTTCCGCACGAGACGCTGCAAATTAATCTCGGTCGATCAACAGATGAGCATCTTTTTAGAGGGCAAAGCGCGGCTCATTTTCGAGAACTGCCCGATCCGCGTCATTTTCTCGCAGCGGCAGGGGATGAACGTCTTCCGCGACGATGCGGCATTCGCGCATTTCAATCAGCAGCACCGCGACATTATCGCGCAGCTCCCGCGCTTCCATTTTGTGCTGGACATCCAGGACGAGGGGCTGTGGTACCTGTTCGGCAGGGCGACGCCGGGCGAACTGGCGCGCTTCAGGACGACGTGAGGACTCGACGATGGCAAAAAAGACCGAAGCGGCACCCTGGCTCGACCTCGAACAGCAAGCGTATCACGCCTACCGCGAGTGGCATCTCTGGCTCGTGCTGCGCGAGCGCGAGCTGGCGGCGCGGTTGGAAGCGATGCGCCCTCACGACAAGCAAGCGGAAGCAGAAAAGGACGAAAGTACATGAAACTCCTCCTGGTCGATAACCCGGGGCTGGCGAAGCTGCTGGCGGGAATGCTGGGCGCGACGTGGCGCGTGGAAGTCTACATGGGCGCGGTGGTCGACCTGCCTCAGGATGCGCTCGGCATCGACGTGGCGCGCGACTTCCGCCCGTCCTATGTCGTGCGGCAGCCGCGCATCGCCAAACGGCTCGTCAAAGCAATCGGTGAGGCGGAGATGGTCTACATCACGACCGCGCCGACGCTCGAAGCCGACGCGCAGGCGTGGCGACTGCTCAAGCTGGCGAACGTGCCACAGGACAAGCCCGTCGCCCGCGTCACCCTACGCGGGCTGACGCATGACGCCCTCCTCGCCGCGCTGGGGACGGCGCTCCCGCTCGACGAACGCCGCATCGAAGCGGGCGAGACGCTGCGGGCAGGGGAACGGCTGGTGGGCTACCTGCTCACGCCGCTCGTGCGCCGCGACCTGGGCGATGCGCCAGGCATCGGCTACCTGAGCGGCATTGCGCTGGCGCAGATTGCGACACAAGATCAGTCCGCACCATCCTCGCTCTCTTGGCTGCGTGCCCATTTCGAGACGGACGCGGGCGCGGGCTTCTCGGCGGAGATGGTCACGAAAGAGGGACGCCGTGTCACCTTCGACATCCCGGAACGGGGCGAGCAACTCATCCGGATGCTGCGCTCGGCGTCGTGCTGGGTCGCCGAGACGAAAGCGCGCGACGTGACGCGCGAGCCGCTGCCGCCGCATACGCTCAAGACGCTGATCGCCAACGTACCATATTCGCCTGCCCGTACACTGGCGATGGCGACCACGCTCTACGAGCGCGCCTACATCACGAACCCACTGATCAACGATGCGTCCCTCGTGCTGACCGACAACCCGTTCACGCTCGAAGGCGACCTCAACGCGCTCTACGTCACCATCGCCGAGCGGGCACTGGCTGCAGATGCCCCACTCACGACGCACATGCTGCGCGGCGCGATGATCCGCGCGTGGTGGCAGCGCGACCAGTCCGTCTGGCTCAACTTCCGCGCGCGCGACACCGATCAATCGCTGCCCGCGTTGAGCGACCTGGACAGCCTGCGCTTCATCGATGTCGAACTGGTGCCCGTCAGTACAGCAGCTCCCCTGACGGAAGCGACGCTGGCGAGCGACCTCTACACGCACGGCGCTGCGGAGCTGCCGACCTCCATCGCGGTGGTCGCGGCGCTGGTCAAGTCGGGCTGTGCGGTGAATGTGGATGGCGCGCTGCGGCTCACCGAGCGCGGGCAGACGCTCCATGACTGGATCGCCGCACACTGCCCCGACCTCTTCGCGCTGCCGAACACCCTCCGCATCGACCAGATCGCGGCGGGCAGGCTTTCGCGCAAGGACGCACTGACTGCGCTGTGGGCGCGTTTGCAACCTGCGCTGCCACAGCCCGACACCCGCCCGCTCGTCCTGCATCCGCTGGAGGCGTAAATCATGAACGATCGCATGTACGAGTCACCGCCCGACGAAACGTTCTTCATGCCCGACGAGCCGTTTGAGGCGGATTGGGCGGGCGCGTGGGACGCTGCGCCGGAACCCTTGACCTTTGTCGAAGTCGATGAGCTGTTCGGCGAAGCGCCGCCACCCTTGCCCTCAAACGACGAGCGCTGGGCGTGGCATGACGCGCGGCTGGTCGGCGTCTATCGCGAGGGCGAGCCGTCGCCCTACGAAATCGGCTGCATCGACCTTTATGCCGAAGCCGACGGGCGCGACCTGGCGGGCAATTACGTCCCGATTGCGTCGTTCGCCGTCGAAGATGTGGCGACCGCCTTCTACCACGATGTGCAGGGGCAGGCGGACGAGCGCTGGCTGGCGAAAGCCGAGCTGCCCACCTTCGCGCTGGAGCAGGCGCAGGCGTTCGACCCGGCGGCGGATTGGCGTCCGGCGTCGCGCGACGAGATCGACGCCTACGAGTTCCAGCGCGATTTGGAACTCGCGCCCGTCATCGACCTGCCACCGCCGGAGCTGGACGATCCATTACTGGCGCGAGCAGCGGAGCTGGGTGGCGTGATGCGCCCGACCTTCGATGATCCGTCGGCGTTCCATGCGCTGCACGAGATCGGGTTGGATACGCAGGGGTTCAATCCCCAGCATGACCCGCCGCCGTTCTACGACGCGGAGACGGGAACGGCATACTGGATCGGCGTCTTCCAGCCGGACAAGGACGACCGCGCGCACTGCGTCACCTCGATCCTGTCGCTGGGGCGGACCGACGAGGGCTACGAGGCGCAGCTTGCCCCGTGCGCACCCGGCGATTGGGACAAGGCGCACGAAGCGGCGGAATTCCTGATCGCCCAGGCGCAGAAGGGCGGGATTGAGCGCGCCTTCGACGCGGCGGAGGGCATGGCGCTGGCGACCGGCGAGCGGGCGCTGTGGGATGCGGAGCGCGGCTTGGCGCTCGACGATGTGGCGACGCAGGATTTGGCGGATTACGCGAGTCAATGGGAGATCGACCGATGAGCGACGACCACATCCTCTCGCACGACGAGATCGCCAACATGGACACCGAGCCGATCCAGCCGCTGCCCCAAACGCTGGTCGATGAATGGATGGCGCGGGCGGACGCGGAGCGCGAGGCGAACGCCCATCTGGAGGGTACGGCGTGGTTCGCAGCAACCTTCGACCAGCCCGGACGCCAACTCTTGCAACCACTCGACGAGACGGTCAACTATGCCGTCGTCGTCCAGAGCGTCGATCCCTGGACGACCGAGGTCGCGGTCGAGAAGTACTGGAAAGAGCCGGGCGGCTATCTGGGCATCGACGGGCTGACGGTCGAGACGTTCGACAGCGACGATGACGCGGCACGCGAACGGGCGGAGGCGGCGCGGTTGGGGCTGCTGGAGACCTACGACGAGGGCGGCTTGGCGGGCATGATGCATCAGGCGGAGCTGGCGGCGATGCGCAACGGCTGGCTGGACGGCGAGCGCGGCGACCCGCGCCTGTTCCGCCACGGTCCGCCCGACCGCTTCGAGACGCTGGCAGAGCGCCTGCGCGACGAACCGAACCCCTACTGGAACACGGACGGCGAGGAGGAAATCGACCCGCCCCCAGCGCAGAGTGGGCATTACTGGAAGATGCACACGCTGCCCGCCGAGACACCCGATGGGCAGCCGCTCGGCGTCGCGCTTCACCTGATCGAATTTCCGCAGCTCCCGCCGGATTTCGACGCTTACGTCGAGGCGAACGGCATCGACGACACGACCTACCCGACCGAGGCGCGGCGGCTGGAAGTCGCGCGCTTCGCCAGCGCGGATGACGCGCGCAAATTTGAGGTGGACTTCCGCGCCTATCTCATCCCCGGCGTCCTCGACGCGCCCGAACTCGCCGAAGAGGTCGCCCGCCAGAACGGTCTAAGCGCGCAGTGGGAGCCGATGAGCTACCGCGAGATTGTGGAGCTGATGGGCGGGGAGGGGATGGTGGTGCGATTCGACAATCCAATTGCGGGCTATGAAATACCTTCTCCCGACTAAGACTCCTCCAAGCTAAGTCATGCTGTTCGCGCAAAAGATTTAGCGCAAATACAGATCCCAGCTTTATAGTCTCATGATATTGGCAACAATCTGAGTCGCAACTGTGAATACTGCTGGTGCAACATCCCTTAGAACTTCTGCCGCTTTCTTTAGCCCTTCAGCTTGAATCTCCAATATAGGTTTCGAGATATTCGTTTTAGTTGCTGATTCTAGACTCGTTGCCATCGTCTTGATTGCCTCAACGTCGTTTGCATTCCCAGGAGGAATCTTTTCGAGTTGTGCAATCAAAGTCTCAATGAGCTGTGACAAATTTTGGGTTTCAATTTCGGATATGCTTAAGCCTTCATTGCTTTCAGCATGAGCATTGTGTCCGATTGCAATGCCTTTCCCTGAAACATTCCCACCGACACTAATGCTTCCCTGGTTAGATTTATTGCGTTTATTCATTTCTCACCTCACGTCGATTTCGATTCGCTTCCCGCAAGACGGCTTACCAAAGATGTAGCTGAAGTGCCTGACTGGCTCGATGCCTGGGCACCACTTCCAATTGCAATGCCTTCCCCACTAACGTTTCCTTGCACCATTATTCCTTGATTGATGATGAACGATTGTTTCGATCTGAGGTCTTCGATGTTTACATGGTGATCTTCCAAAAACTTGTTGATTGCACGGAAGATCTCTTTCTCGATGATCTTCACATACATCTCTTTGTCCATCAATTGGAAAAAGCGGGTATAGCCTTTGGCAGAAACATACTCTCTAATGCTTTGAGCAACACCGTAATTGTAGCGGAGATTACCATCTAGTTCTTTACGTAACTCCTCTACCTCTTTTTTCGAGCCGCTAACGACGAGTTCCCGAAAGCTTTTTTGCCACGTATTGGCGTTCATTTTCTGCTGAGCCGCAATACGTGCAAGGCGTTCTGTACTAGTTTCTACAACTCTATCCGCTAAATGAAATGACTCGTGCAAAGGAGGCATAAGGTATGTATTGAACTCAAAGAACAAGTTGCGAACTCCACGCCTAGAAATACGCAAGAAAAATGACAAGACAATTTCACCATTCCAATCATACAAAATGATCCACTTATAATATCGCATTCCCCATTCATTGCTATCGATATAGCGATTTAGGACTGCTTGATCAATTCGCTGCAGTGGGCGGCTATCATGTCTTGGCAGAAGCTCACTGCGACTGCGAATGTCAGAACCGTAGGCAAATACATAGTCACGCAGCTGAACATTATCAAATTGAAGACCTGTCAAGTGATCGACAATAGCATCGTAAATTTCTGTTAGTTGAAAATAATCTGGCTTAACTGGTTCCTTAGTGGCTTCATTGTGGTATGTGCCAATATCTACTGCAAATGACCACCCTCCTAAATATATGCCAGCCCCTACGAAGGGGTGAAAACCTTTGTACACTACAACATTCTGATCGAAATGAGGTAAGTTATCGACAGCATTACATTTGTTAAAGACTTGGCGAATTGTCTTCGGATCATACTTATCAGCGCTAAAGTAGTGAAGATATTTCTTGCGAATAGCCTCTTCACGATTGGCAATGCTCGCAGCCCATATGACCGAGACAATGATGGCTGGCACAACACCCAGTGCCAAGCCCACAATTATTGCGATAATCCAAAGCCACCTATGGCTCTTAAACTCGGTTTCTAGGTGCTCGCAAACACGAAGTACTATCTCTGGGTTCAGACAAAGTTCTGGAGCGGTTGCCTGATAAGGAAAGCGATAATGAGAAATTACAAACTTACGAAACCGTTCACCTTGAGTAATCGCCCCTGCTGCGGCTAGTCGAGTTATCTCGGTATCAGAAAACTGATCTTGTATTGCAGTGACATCTGAGTTTTTTTGTGCCTTACGCCCTACTATCAAGCCAGCTTGATTAGCATCAACGTTTTTCGAGGACGTTGATGCTAACTTTAGAAATCTCTCTCGTTGTGCATCATCTAATGCAGCACGTGCTGCTAATTGGTAGGTCTCCACATTTGGCGATTCTTGCAAAGCATCTTTCAATAGCTCGCGTGCACGACTAACATCTCCACTATCCAACGCTTGACGAATCGGACCATTTAGTTCAGTCATTTGTACGTTCCTTACTCTGTGTAAATCAACTCTAGTGGTTACGAGTATCTGATACTGTGTCTATTCGTTCATTCTAATCAGGTCACGTCGGACCCAAGCTTCTCCTGTCCCATAACGAATTTGATACCAGTTCCCATTATCACTTGTGTCGAGAATCGTTACGGATGCCCCTGGTTGCAAATCCCCAACATCAGGAAAGTTTGTTCCCGGACCGCTACGCACATTTATTGTTCCATTGGCAATCACTATACCTGATCTGGTAGTAGGAGTCGCGGTAATGGTGTAGCATATGATACTAGCTTCATAGATATTTGAGAGGTTGCCGCGAGCATCAACTGCCCGAAAGCGATCTGTGCAGCGGTTACTTTGACACCCCCAATTTGTCCATCTAAAGGTACCACTTCCATTGACATCCAATGTAGAAGCTATGTTGCCGTTCCTATCCAATCTTTGTATTTGGCGAATATCTTGATTTGCATCAGTCGCATTTATGCTCCAGCTAAAATTAGCACATGTTCCATCATATGTTATGCCGATAATCTCCGGAGGAATAATGGGGATAGGCGTCGCCGAGCTTGTAGAACAAGTAATGCTAGACTCATACACATTTGAGCGGTTATTGCGCGAGTCAACGGCCACCAAACGCCCTGTGCAGCGTTCGCGATTGCATTCCCAATCAGGCCATTGATAAGTGCCACTACTTGGTGAAACATTCAAGGTGTCGATACTTCTTCCGTCACTCGCTAATAGTTCCAAACGCTGCAAATCATTATTACCATCCATTACAATTACATTAAACTGAAACCCGCTGCATGTTCCGCTCGTAGTCACACTAGAGATGTGTGGAACGGTGTTTGTAGTGGAAAGTGAAGTAACCGTAGGGCGCGGTCTGAATGTGGGTGTAGATACTTGGGAATTATTGTGATTATTGAGAGCTACAAACACCGCGCCAGCGGCGATTAACCCAAGAAAAAAAATAAGCGGAAAACCTGTCAAATACTGGCTATTGCGAATGGATCGACCTATAAGTTGTCTAAACGAAACTTTTTCTGCTTGACTCGTCTGGTTTATGGAAGACTTCGGCGCTTCCAGAGGTGAGCTTTTCAAAACATCAATTTGACGGCTTGAGTCAGTACTAGTTGATGCAAGAGGAATTGTTGGTTCTTCAATGCGAACTAATGCAGGTGAGCCTAATGGAGAAATCATTTCTTCTGAGTACGGATTGTTCTCAGGAGAAGACTTGGGAAGTGCGCGTAACTTAACATCAACAACTTGTTCGAGTTCTTGGGAGACAAATTGAATAGCTCTATACGATGGGTCTAGTGAGATCGCCTCCTGCAAATACTGGTTCTTTTGTAAAGGATCTAGAGAAAGAAGAGATGCCAAATAAAATATTTCAGCATCGGGGTTTTTCAATGCTATTGCAAGCAACTGCTGCGCAGTGTCCATGTCAAATTGGTCGATAGCCGCGCGGATCTCAGATTTATAGTCACTCACAATCAGGTAACTCTGCTTGTGCTTTGAGATTGTTTATTATTCTATTTTGCATTTCCCATCTATACAAACAATAAATGTCGCCATTTACGAGCTTAAGAAATCAATACCCTTTTCCTCCAAAGGCTTAAGTCAATAAAATTGTGGCTATAAGCTGCAACACACAAAGCACGATTCACACACAGTCAAGGTCATCACGCTAAGTATTAACGCAGCTCGTTGCGTAAGGGATTCAAAAATCGGTATTTATATGTGAGACGACTTCAAACATCGACATCCCCTTACACCCCCGGCACACTCGACGCCTTATCGCACAGCACGTTGACAACGCCGTCATCGCGCTCGACCGTGCCGGATACCCACAGCACCGGCGCGTGGCGCAGCACGGGCTTGTAGCGCTCGTACACCTTCGGGCGCACGATGATGTTCATCATCCCGCCCTCGTCCTCCAGCGTCAGGAAATGGAAGCCCTTCGCCGTCGGCGGTGCCTGGTGCATCACCGTCTCGCCCGCCACCTCCACTCGCACGCCCGAACGTACGCGCGCCAGCTCGCGGCTGGTGCAGATGCCGCGCGCCTTCATCCAGGGGCGATAGAAGTTCATGATGTGCTCCCCGGTCGCGATGCCGACGAAGCTCGCCTCAAAGGCGAACTTCTCCAGTGCCGTCAGCGGCTTAAAGGCGATCACCTCGTCGGCGAAGTGCATCCCCAGCGCGTTGTGCCGCAGCATCGTCTGCGCCTGCCACAGGAGCTGCCTGCGGTTATCGCCCCACGCATCGCACGCGCCGACCAGGATCAGCCGCTCCAGCAGACGCGGCGGCAGGTCGATGCGCCGCAGCAGGTCGGCGAGGTCGCGGAACGGCTGCCCGCCCCGCGCCGCCTCGATCTGCGCGCCGACCCGCTCGCCAATCCCCTGCACATACGAGAAGCCCAGCCGGATCGCGCCCTCTTCGACCGTGCAGCGCGTCCGGCTGCGGTTGATGTCGATGCCCTTCACGTCGATGCCGTGCCGCCGCGCGTCGTTGACCAGCACGGCGGGCGTCCAGAAGCCCATCGGCTGATGGTTGAGCAGCGCGGTCGTGAAGGCGACCGGGTGGTAGAGCTTGAGATATGCCGATTGGTAGACCAGCACGGCGAAGGCGGCGGCGTGCGATTTGGGGAACGAGTAGCCGCCGAACGCCGTCAGCGAGTCGAAGACCGACTGCGCAACGCTCTCCAGCACATCGCCCGCCACCGCCCCGGCGACAAACTCTTCGCGCAGCGCCTCGATCTGCGCCTCGGCGTGTTTCGCGCCCAGCGCGCGGCGCAGCAGCTCACCCTCCCCGGCGGTGAAGCCCGCCAGGTCGCGCGCCACCTTGAGCACCTGCTCCTGAAACAAGATGACGCCCAGCGTCTCTTCGAGCGCCGCCTCCAGTCGCGGATGCGGATAGCGCACCAGCTCCTGCCCGCGCCGCCGCCGCAGATACGGATGCACCATGTTGCCCTGGATCGGACCGGGGCGGATGAGCGAGATCGAGACAATCACGTCGTTGAAGTGCTTCGGCTTCAGGCGGGGCAGCGTCTGCGCCTGCGCACGGCTCTCGACCTGGAACACGCCGATCGTGTCCGCCTTCTGCAACATGGCGTACACGGCAGGATCGTTGAAGCCATCGCCGAGCGCTAAAGCAACTCGGCTAGGGGAATTCAAGCCCACCGAAGGGGGCTGTGAAAACCCTGGGTTGTCCCCAGCGCCTTCAGTGCGCTTTGCTCCCTGTAGCCGACGCGCTTCAGCCGTCGGCGTCGTCCCCTCCGCAATCCTGACCGCCTCGTCAATCGCCGACAGCATCCGCAAGCCGAGGATGTCGATCTTGACCATCTGCGCGTCTTCCAACCCCTCCTTGTCCCACTGCACGACCGTCCGCCCCGGCATCGTGGCGGGTTCGGTCGGCAGAACTGTTGAGAGCGGCTGATGGGTCAGCACCATGCCGCCGTTGTGGATGCCCAGGTGGCGCGGATGCCCCTTGAGCGCCTCGCTCAGGCGGGCAAGCTCGCGCGCGTAAGGCGTATCGGCGGGCAGCGGGCGATCCAGCTCGATGGCGGCGACGGCGTTCTCGATCAGATGCGGTGCCAGCCCCAGCGCCTTGCCGACATCGCGCACACTGCTGCGCCGCCGGTAGGTCACGAACGTGCATGCCATCGCCGCATGGTCGCGCCCGTACTTCTCATACACGTACTGGATGACCTCTTCGCGCCGCGCGGCATCGAAGTCGATGTCGATGTCGGGGACGGACACCCGCTCCTGCGAGAGAAAGCGCTCAAAGACGAGATGGTGCGTGATCGGATCGACCGGGCTGATGCCGAGCAGGTAGGCGACGAGCGAGTTGGCGGCGGAACCGCGCCCCTGGCAGCGGATGCCGCTGCGCCGCGCGAAATCCACGATGTCCGCCACGACGAGAAAGTAGTTGCCCAGCCCCGCCTGCGCGATGACGCGTAGTTCATGCTCCAATTGCTCATGGTAACGGCGCGACTCTGCGTGGGGTTCAAAACCCCGCGCTAGGACAGATTGGGAAGCCCGTGAACGGGCTGTGTCGGCATTCTCCAGCCCGTTTACGGGCTTTTCTTCCCTACCAGCCTCCAGCTTCGAGCTGGAGGCGAGCGCCGCCTGACAGCGATCTCTCAGATAGTCCATCGCGCTCTGACCATCCGGCGTCGCCTGCGCGGGCAGATCCTGCACGCCGAACTGCGGGGTAAAGCGGCAGCGTTCGGCGATGCGAAGCGTGGTCGCCAGCGCCTGCGGGTAGCGCGCGAACAGCTCGCCCATCTCGCGCGCGGACTTCAGCGCATACTCGGAGTTCGGGCGGCGCAGCCCGTGCGAAGTGGCGAGTGTGCTGTGCGTGCGGATGCAGGTGACAACATCCTGCACATCATGCAGATCGTGCGTCGCGTAGTGGACATTGTTGGTCGCCACATACGCCAGTCCGAGGCTCGTCGCCAGCTCGACCAGTCGCGCGTTGATCCTGTCGTCGTTGGGCAGCTTGTGATGTTGCAGCTCGATGACGAAGTTCTCGCGCCCGAACCAGCCATGATAGCGTTCCGCAACCGCCTGCGCCTGTTTGAACTTGCGCGCCGCAACCGCCCTGGCGATCTGCCCGCTCCGGCAGCCGGACAGCGCGATCAGCCCCGCCGTATGCCGTTCCAGCGCCGCTTCGGGCAGTGCTGCCTGCCCCTTCGGCGCGTTCGCATGGGCGAGCGTGATGAGCGTGCACAGATTCGCCCAGCCCTCCCCATCGCGCACCAGCAGCGTGAGATGCGATCCATCGTCGAGCGTCAACTCGGCACCCAGGATCGGCTGAATGCCCGCTTCGCGCGCGGCGCGGACGAACGGCATCACGCCGTAGACCGCGTTGTGGTCGGTCAGCGCGAGCGCGGGCATGCCCAGGTGCGCCGCCTGCGCCACCTGCGCGCGCGGCGATGACACGCCATCCAGCAGGCTGAAGTACGAGTGCGCGTGAAGTTCGATGTAAGTGGACATATGATAGAATGCAGATACTCAATCGAAAGACGGACGCACTTGATGGACTACTCTCAGATCATCACGCTTGAGCCGGGGAAGCGGTCGGGCAAGCCGTGTATTCGCGGGCTGCGGATCACCGTTTACGACGTGCTGTCCTATCTTGCCGCCGGGATGAGCATTGATGACATCCTCAGCGACTTCCCCAGCCTGACCCGCGACGACATTCTCGCCTGCCTCAGCTATGTTGCCGACCGTGAACGCCACACGGTCGTCCTCCGACCATGAAGCTGCTGCTGGATAACAATCTTTCCTCCAAGCTGGTGGCGCAACTGGTGAACGTGTTTCCTGAGACCAGCCATGTTGCGCTGCTGGGATTAGAGGCTGCTTCCGACGCCGACGTCTGGGAAACTGCCCGGCAAGGCGGATACTGCCTGGTCAGCAAAGACTCTGACTTCAATGATTTGCTCTCCCTCAAGGGCGCGCCTCCAAAAGTGATCTGGATACGTCTGGGCAACTGTACGACGGCTGCCATTGCGAAACTTCTGCTCTCCAGCCATGAAGACATTCTTGCATTCGGACAGGACTCATCGGTCGAACTCCTTGTGCTGGAGTAGGGAGTCGACACGCCATCCAGCAGGCTGAAGTACGAGTGGGCATGGAGTTCGATGTAAGAACCATCGGCACACATGTTGGTGAAAGATTTAACCGGATTGGAGGTGAGCGGTAATTCGCGAAAAATCGAGACGCTCAAGATCATCATTCGGAACGACGAAGTAGATCGTCCCACCATCTCCCCACATCATGTCTGTATCAAAGTTTCGGTAATCGCTGTCGATTTGACAGAGCAACTGCGTTTCTGAAGTCGTCACAGCGTTCTGAATGGCATCTGCATACCCTAACAGCTTGTGGCTTGGGCTATCAATTACCTGGAAAGCAATCCAATGAAAGTCTAAGTACAGTTGATCTAGACGTTCGTACTCCTCATCTGTCCAGTTCAGCTTGGCAACGTGCGGGTCGCGCGTCCAACGACTGCTACGTGGTAAGGAGGGCATAAGAATGAACTCGACACACGCAGCTTTACACATCTTGCGCGCATCTCGCGCCGATGCGCGCGACAGCGTGTCCTGTGCCCCCGTGTAATAAATGACCTTTGAAAAACCTGGCGTCTCTTCTTCCTCATCCGACCAGAAATCTTCACCCACATACCCATGAAATGAGAAGAAATACAGCATACCTGCGTTTGGAAGCGCCGCAGGGCATATAGAACTCGGAATTTCGCTGAGGTTAATCTGCGCCAGAAAGACCAGGGGTTTATCGCCAAATATTGGATAGTTCACGTCCTTCGGCAAGTCTGGCAAGCCCCCGATTTTCGTCTGCCCGACTGCAACGTCGTCTTCCGAACAAGGAGACGTGCGAAGCATCAGTGAAGAGCGGGTCAAGGCTTCAATCTCCACTGCACGATGCTGAAGCGCATTCAATCTGGTGAATTCCGCAATTGCTTCGCCCATGGACATTGGGCGGTCGATAATGGCTAGGAAGCCCTTGTCATGTTCGCTCAGTTGGTCAAAGCAAATCTCACACGCCATATCGACCAAGTGAGTCACATCGTTCAAAGAGATGACCTGATTCAAAAAAACGTCTATCCACTTCCAGTCACCCAAATGAATTTCCTCATCAGGCACTTGGATCGACGGGTGATTTCGCCACCGATTGACTTCAGACTCACGGCAGCGGACTGTGAGACGCGCTGGTGATTCCTCGGCATGAAGATAGACAATGATGTGCTTATCATGGCTACCAGAACTCAGAAAGCGATAGGTTGTCACTCCTTGGTCACTTCTATAGACACCAGTCTTACCCATGCAGTGCTCATGCAATTGATCAAGAAATGTTTCTCCAGATTGAGCATTCATCACTCGCCTCCAAATCATCTGTTATTCAATCGTATACCCGGTGCAGCACCCACGTCCCCGTCGCCCTGTCCTGATAGACCACGAGAAGCTGGCGGTCGTCCGTCGTCAGCTTGTAGTACGCCCGGTAGATGCGCTCGTCCCACCACCCGTCGTCCACCGTCCACGACAGATGCACCGTGACCTGGCGGACGCGCCCCTCCCAGGTGATGCAGGTCGGCGCGCCGGACGCATCCTGCGCCACCGTGATCGGCACATTCAGCAGCGTCGTCATGCGACTGTCACCTCCACGACGCTGTAGCGGCGGTCGATAACCAGATGCGCAGGTTCGCGCTCGACCACCTCGTACAGCTCCTCCGTGCCAAAGCGGTCGCTGAGGGTCTCGATCAGGTCACGCAGGCTGTGCGTCTCGAGCAGCGGCGTCCCGAACAGGTCGAGCTGCTGCCACTGGAGCGGCGCAATATCGCGCGCCTCGACTTCGAGCGCGGCGATGGGCGCAGCGATGCTCATCCCGTTGCGCAGGCGCAGCAGGTGCCGCCCGATCACCTCCGGGCGCGCGGCAGGCTCGCGCAGCGTCCGCCGCAGCACAATCGCCCTCCCGCGCTCCGGCGACACCTTGAGCCTCAGCGTGCGCAGAGTCTCGCCCTGCAATCGCCCCGCCAGTTCGCCCGCCATCTCCAGCAGAATCGCATCCAGGATCAGGCTGCTGTCGATGCCGCCCTCGAACGTGCGCTGGATCGCCTCCGTCCGTTCGACTTTGCGCGGCACGACCGGGCGCGGATCATCCCCGCGCGCCAGGCGATGCGCCAGCCGACCCATCTTGCTGTCGAGCGTCGTCAGCGCCGAGACGGGCAGCGCGGCGATGTCGCGCAGCGTCGCCACCCCCAGGAACTGAAGCTGGCGCAGGGCATCGCGCGAGAGCGGCAGACACGAGATCGGCAGCCCGGCGATGAAGTCGCCCTCCTCGCCACGCCGCACCAGGACGGGCTGCGCTTCGCTCGCGCGTTTCGCCGCCACCAGCGCCGGGAACTTGCCCGCCGCCAGTCCGAAGCTCGGCACGACGCCGAGCTGTGCCCTGCACGCCTCACCCAGCGCGCGGACGATGTTCTCCGCATCACGCGGCAGATGCTTGCCGATGTCGAGAAACCAGGCGGCAGACGAGATCGGCAGCAGAGGATGCGCCTGGGCGCGGCGGTTCCAGAATGGCGGTACAGCCTCGACCAGCGTCGTGAGCGGCGTGAACAGCTCCTCCAGCGCCGAGGCGAACTCGCGGTAGGGCGCATCATCCAACGCTTTGACCTGCGCGTCGGGGCAGAGCGAACATGCCGCCCGCAGGCGCATCCCGCGCACGACGCCCGCCCGCAGCGCCGCGAGCGAGGCGGCGGCGACCAGCCCCTTGTCGTTGGTCAGAATGAGCGGCGTGTCGGGCGGGAGCTTTTCGACCTGGCTGACGAGGTCCGGCAGCAGCGCGGCGACGATCATGATCCGCCTCCCGTAAAGCTGTCCGGGAACGCCAGGTCGAGCGTCGCCGCCTTTTCGACCCCGCCCAGCTCGCGCTTGACGACGACCGTCACGCGGCAGCCCGTCACATCACCCTCTTCCCGCAGCCAGCCGTCGTTGGAGAAGACCAGCCGCGCGGCGACCTGCGGGACGAGCGTGATGGGATAGGGCGTCAGCACGACCAGCAGCGTTTGTGTCCCGGTCAAAATGGGCAGCGCGCGCCGCAGCTCGCCGGTGACCGCGGCGGAGTCGGCATAGCTCAGGCGGTTGGGCAGGTCGAGCAGGATGGCGCACGGGATGCGGCTGGCGACGATGTCGCGCAGCAGCGCCATCGCCTCCGCGACGGACGCCCGCACGATCAACAGGTCGGCAGTTGCGACGCCCAGGCGCGCGAGGTAATCCGGGTCGGCATGACACGCCGGGTCGATGAGGACGGCGATCGTGCCCTGGCGCTGGGCAGAGACGAGCAGTGAGAGCGCGACGGTCGTCTTGCCGGAGGTCGGGCGACCGATGAATTCGCTGATGCACCCGATCGGCAGCCCGCCGGACAGCAGGCTGTCCAGGGGCGCGAAGCCGCTGGGCAGGCGCGCGGGCAGCGCCAGATCGCGTCCGCGTAGAATCGTCTTTTGACCCCAACGCTCCTGGAGTGCTTGCAACACGGTTTGTGGATCGATGACCGCCGACGACATGAGCGACCTCTAGGTTGAAGTGCGTTGGAAAGTTGTTATGTGCCTCCTCAGCATAGCACAGGAGTTCGCATCTTTGGAATAGAACAGATGGTTGGAAAGATACGAAGTCCGTTTGAGAATTGAAACGGGTGTGCGGATTTGGTGTCCGTGGACGCAGCAGAATAGATTTCCGCACTTCTATATTTGTGAGGCGATTGCTCTGCAATGGCAAAGCAGATCGCCAGTTAGAGGAGGCTAAGGAGTCAAAGTAGGAGACGCCACTAAAGGTATTCTGCTTGAGTCGCCCGTAACCCTTACGACGGTTCCGTTAACCCAACCTTCACGCCCATCAGGCACTCGAACCCAATACCATCCCGTTGAGGTCATGCCAAGGATTTCAACTGAAGTTCCCATGGTCAACGCAACGAACGCATCATAAGAGGTGTCCGGTCCTGAACGGATGTTTACACTTGAGTGATCCATGACAGCCCTAGGTACAGCGTTCATTTCCGCTACGGTTTGTGTCACCGATAACACCATTTCGGAGCTCATATTGGGCTGCACAATTAAAGTTACAACACTACTACTAACCCAACCCTGTAGACCATTATCGAGGCGAACGTTATACCAACCGCTTGGATCGTAACCAATTATCTGCGCTCGCGAACCCATGGTCACAACTGTGACTACTGGATTGTTCGTTCCGGGACCACTCCGAACATTTACGCTAGAGCGAACAATCTCTAGAGTGTCAGGCTGAGGAAGCGCGATGGCGGTGGCTAAAGGAGCTTCAACTGAAGTACTAGAAGTATCAGGTGAAGCGGTAGCATTTTGGCTTGAGCCTAATTCGCCAATATGATCACGAGCGCAACGAAATCCTGTGTTATAGTACCAACCCTCGGGGCGGTTCCAGAGTCGCATCGTGGCTCGGAGAGTGCCACTAACGTCTGCCCTCCAAGAACCACCGCGCAGCACGCGACCAACATCGCCAGTGTCTGCTTCCCGATCTTCCTGACTGCTGTAGGGAATATACAACGAACTCACCCACTCCCAGACATTACCTATCAAATCGTCAGCGCCTACCCACGAGCGACCCAATGGAATACTGCCCACCTCCGCCGTCTGTCCATTTGAGTTTCCGGGCCAAACTACGTAGTCCTCGTTCCATGTATTACCCCACGGGTAAACATATGATTCTGGTCCGCGCGCCGCATACTCCCACTCGCGCTCCGTAGGCAAGCGCGCTCCACGTAATGAACAAAAGTCGCGCGCCTCGAACCAAGTAATCTGCTCGACCGGGCGCTGCTCCCCCGGGAAGGAGCTATTTAATTCGGATATCCCATTTAGGCGCTCGAAATCCGCCTGCGTGACTTCGGTCCGATCGATCCAAAATGGCTCATCGAAGCACTCTTCATGGACTGGTTGCTCATCTGAGCCACCCTCTTGGCTCCCCATCATGAAACAGCCTACCGGAACCAGCACCATTGTCACGCCGTCGAAGTCACGCTCGACGGGTGTCCAATCCTCGTTGCTCGATATTGCCGTGATTGCACCAGAAGGCTGCACCACCGTAGGAGTTGCTGATATTGGTGCAATGGTCGGCATCGCCGTTGGCGGCATAAACGATACCGAACACACAAGCTGCCCGGCTGGGCAAATCTGTTGAGTAATCGCTCCCTGCACAACGACGAACGTACGAGTTTGCCGCGCTTGCAGATCGTACCAAAATGCGTCGGCAGCCGTAACAGAATGAACTACCGTCGGAATGCCCTGGCATACGGTCGGCAAAGGGGTGTTGCTCTCAAATATCTCCAGCCTCAAACAAATGGGGGCAGGAATCTGTTCAAATCGCAACGCAGCAAAACTGGAAAACTGCTCTAGAAGAAGCGTCTGTCGAGTATTGTTTGGGGCGACCTCCAGTCCAAAGCGTTCCAGCGAGACCAGTTGATTTCCCGGAACAAAGATGGTGAGGCTTGCAGGTTCAACATAAATGTCCACAGATACGCCGCTTTGAGCAGCGAGCGGATGAAAGAGTATCATCAGCGTCAAGGACAAGAAGACTACGACGAACGCCCGCCGCTGCAACTTACGCGCCATATCTGCGTTTACCTTGGATAACACACATAAACTTCGGATGTGTCTGCCTGTGGAGCACAAGCTCCGATAATACCGTTTATGTCAGCCAAAGTCACAGTCGCATTTCGCCAATCTCCAGCACTCGTCTGCACGGATGTATTGCCTTGCGAGCATTGTGTGGCTACCGGGAAAAGCGCAGGCTGCTTCTGCAAACACACGCAACCAGAAACAGATGAAAACATCGTTTCAGGAAACAGGTTGACTAAGGAGTAGCGCTCATTGTTCCCAAGATCAAGGCTCACAGACACGAGTGCTTGCATGTTCGACGCACACACGGCGATTGAGTCCCCACTGCGTAAGAGTTCGTAGGACACAAGCGATGTGTCCGCATCGGGAGTCGTCGCAATTGGCGAGATGGGTTCGCTCGCGTAATCGCGCGCGCAGCGGAAACCTACGAAGAAGGCCTCGAAATCGGGTTCAACTTCAAAACGAGTCGCCGAACGGAGTTCGCCAGAATCGCCGCCAAACCACGAGCTACCGCGCAGCACGCGACGAACATCGGTTCTCGTACCTGTATCAGCCTCACGATCTACACGACTGTCATATGGAAAGTATAAAGAGCTTGTCCATTCCCATACATTACCGCTCATATCCAATGCGCCCACCCATGATGCACCCTCTGGACGACTGCCGACATTTGCCGTCTGATTATTGTTCGAATTGCCAGACCAGACTGCATTGTTCTCGTTCCATGTGTTCCCCCACGGATAGACCAGCGCATCCGGTCCCCGTGTAGCGTACTCCCACTCGCGTTCAGTCGGCTGACGCGCTCTACGCAGAGCGCAGAAGTCGTGCGCCTCAAACCATGTAATTCTTTCGACCGGACGCTGATCGTCGTCAAATTCGTTGGTGTTGGCTTTGCTTCCACTAAGCCGTTCGAAGTCCACCTGAGTCACTTCCGTCAGGTCGATCCAGAACGGCTCCTCGAAACATTGCTCGTTGACCGGCTGTTCATCATCTTCACCGTCAGTGCTGCCCATCATGAAACAGCCCGCCGGAACCAGCACCATCGTCACCCCGTCCTCAAAGGTGCGCTGGAAACCGTCCGAATACAGCGCCTGCCAGTCGGCGTTGGTGCCGTCAAAGGCGCGGGCAGCGGCGAGCGCGGCTTGCAGCGGGTCAGGGGTTGAGGTAGGCGTCGGCGGAATGAGCGAAGGCGTGAGGGTCGGGGTTAGGGTGTCTGTCCAGGAATCGGCAGTCGCCGTGATATTCTGGATCGCGATCTCGGCGTCGCGCGTCCGCGTCGCTTCAATTGCCATTTGGATTGCCGCATCATTCGTGGACGCGTTATTCAAGTTCGCGATAAGCGCGGCGACAATAACTCCAATCAACCCTAACACTCCGACAATCACGCCGTTCACAATAGTCGCCCTTGCGACAACGCGGTCTCCACCTGACGCTGGGCGCTGAAAAGCCAGCGTGGGAGTCTCAACGTCCGTGCGCGCTGCACCGTCTTCGCTTTCGCTGTCAGGAATCGATGGCAGAGGCGTTGGGCGGCTGCTTAGGGCGCGACGCTTCTTTGGTGCCTCAGCCATCTTGTTGACAGAACCCATCAGGCGCGCAAGGTTGTCGTCGTTCAACCCGCGCTTCATATCGACATACTGGATTTCACTCAGTTCGTCCGACAAGCGTGTCTTGTCGCGAACTTGCACAGTGACAACGGGCTTTTGCAGACGCAGTGCCTCGGCAAACTCTGCCTGACAGTACGGCGAAGTCACCGAGTCATTGCTCAGAAGATAGACAAACACATCACAAGCGGCAATCTGTTCGAGAATAGCTTTCCACCAGCGCTGCCCACCATGCAATTCATCGTCGTACCAAACGTTTGGCAACCCGTAGACGCGTCGAAGACGCTCGACGATCAACTCCGCAAAAGCTGTGTCGACGCGACTGTAGGAAATAAACAACTTGACCATAAATGGCTATCCGCAATGTGCCGCATTGGATCTTCTCAATTGTGTTCGTGAGCTATTACTCGCGCAACGATCTGGCGTGCTTTTCGCGTAAACTTTGGCTCAACCGCACTTTGATAACCCTGCCTTTAGCACTTAGCACCATCCACCCCTCAATCTCCACCCTGCCGCCCGTCGCCAGTTCCTCCGTCCAGACGTCGATCATCGTCTCCAGCACGCGCTGGACATCCGCGTTGCGCAGGCGGGTGCGGCGTCCGACCTCGCGGACGGTCGATTTCTTGTTCATGCTCATGTCGTCAATTCCGGCTCCTTTCTTCGGGCGCGCATCGTGCGCAGGTCGGTCGTCTTGACGCGCGCGTAGCCCTTGCTCGTCAGGCGGATGTCCACCGCGCGTTCGAGCGCCGAGATCGGGTCGTGCGCAGGGTCATCCGAGGTGGCGTCCGTGTCGCTCGCAGGCGAAAGACCGCGCTCCAGCAGCAGCGCCTCGCCGCCCGTCGCGAGCCGCCGCGCCCAGTCCTCGCGCTCGTACATCCGCGTCAGCCGCGCGTTCAGGATCACCTGCGTCGCATAGCCCGCCTCGACGTAGCGCGCGAAGATCGTGCAGTTGCCCGCTTGCGGCGTGATCACCTCGTCCAGCGTCAGCAGCGGGCGCTGGCGCAGATGCGAGTTCGGGTCGTCGATGTTGGCGTCGGTCGTCGCCGTGCCGCTCGCCTTGCTGTAGAACTCCGCCGTGTCCGCGTCGCAGCCGCCATACACCACCTGCGTCGCCAGCCCACTGAAGAGCGCCTGCGTCCCCTCGCGCCCATAGATCAACTCAAACTGCCCCTTGGTTTGGGCACCGATCAATATTGAGATTCGCCGTTTGCGAACAAGATTGACATCCGCCACCAGCCCCTCCAGCTTGCCGAGCGTCGGGAACTCGTCAAGGATGACGCCGACGGGCAGCGGCAGCGGTCCGCGATTGCGCTCGCCAATCGTGTCGAGGTCGAGCATCAGCTTGCGCAGCGTCGCGCCCAGGTACGAGGCATAAACGGCGCGCATCCTGCCCGGACACGTCAGCACGACGACCGTCGGCTGCTCGACAATCAGCCCGGCGTCGAAGTCGGACGCGCTCGTGTTGGCGCGCACCTCAGTCGATGCCCAGCCCGTCAGCGCGGTCGCCAGCGTCGCGATCACGTTCGACGCGACCTTGCCATCCGACCCGACGGAGGCGATGAACGAGTTCGCCAGCAGCGCCGCATCGTCCTTCTTGGATCGCAGTGCCGCCGCCAGCGCCTTCATGTCGTTCATGGCGTTGTAGATGTCGCCCAGCGTGTCGAAGCGGATCAGACAGGCGGCGAGCAGTGCGGAGGCGCTGTCCGTCCAGAAACGATTGTCGCCCTGCGCCGACGGCACCAGCACATCGGCGATGGCGCGCGCATCGGACACGTTGTCGATGCCCTGCGCCAGGTTGTAGCGCGGACCGCTGGCGCTGGTTGGGTCGTGGACGACGACCAGGTGGCGCGTGACGGCGGCGTAGCGCAGGATGTGTGCCGTCAGCTCGCCCTGCGGATCGGCGACCACCAGCGAGTGCCGCGCCAGCATCCGGTCGGCGATGGCGGGCAGGATAATGCCCTGCGTCTTGCCGCTGCCCGGACCGCCGAGCGTGAGGATGCCGCGCGCGATGTCCTCGCCAGAGAGCGCGAAGCGCCCGCTGCCGAAATCGAGCCGCCGCCGATCCTCGCCCCAGAACGCGCCAAGCAGCGTCAGCCCATCCGCATCGCTTCGGCGGAAACGTCGGTACTCCCGCATCGTGCAAAAGTGCGACGATCCCAGCGCGCCGCGCCGAACCCCCGGCGTGCGCAGGCGGTCGATCCGCTCGCGCAGCCAGCCGCCCTCGCGCAGCAGGCTGTGCAATCCGATGCTGACGACCGCCAGCACACCGACAAGCATCGCCGCGAAGGTGAACAACCGCAGCGCGTTCACGCCGCGCGGCGCACCGACCAACATCGCGATCCACACAGGTGCGCTCGAACGCCCTTGCTCTATCGCCGCGTCGCCGACCAGCGCCAGATACGCCGCCGCGACCGTGAGCAGCACAGTGCCATAGGTCTTCGCCAGCAGCGCACGCTGCAAGCGCGTCAGCACTCGCTCGCCCTCCGTGCGCCGGATGCCCGCGCCCAGCGCCGCAGCCGTGGCGACCATCAGCAGCGGTGTCATGCACAGCAGCGGGAACACGAGCGGTGTGAGGCTGGCGCGCCCGTCGGTGAAGAACCAATAGATCATCGTGCCGCCCGCCGCCAGAGGATCCGGATCGCAAGGATGACGAGCGTGACGCTCGTGTAGATCGCTGCATCCAGCGATAGCCCAGCGATGCGACCGAGCGCTGCGCCAAGCAGGATGAGCGTGCAGATCGCCAGCAGTCCGATGAACCGCGTCATGAGAACCACCTGTCGAGGTCGATCTCCGGCTCTGGCTCCGGCTCACGCAGTCGTCGCCAGTCGATGCCGCGCGCATCGAGCATCTCCTCAAAGTGGCGCGTGCCGATCTCGCGGAAAAGGCGGTCGTGCCCCTTCTCTTTGTTGTTGTAGACCGCGACGCGCTCGCCATCAATCGAAGGGCATGTGCCCGCCAGCACAACATGCGTATGCAGATGCTGCATCCCTTCGCCATTCTCATTTTCAGTCTGGCGGTCGTGCAGCACGTACGAGTACTCCGGCGTCTCCAGCCCTCGCGCCGCGTAGTAGTCTTCGACCACCCGCTCGGTCAGATCGCGCACCAGCGTGCGGCGTTCGTCCTCCGGCACCAACCCCATCACATCCGGCGCGGGCGAAATGACCCACGTCCACGCCAGCACATGCTTGCTCTGCAGCGCGTCGCAGGCGTTGTGGATCTCGCGATAGTGCTGTCCGAGGCCGCGATCCACCCAGCGTTCGCAGCCTTTCGTCTGCGCCAGGTGATTGTTCCGTGTATCGCGATACTGCAGGTAGCGCAGCGTCGCGTGCAGCCCCCTATGACCGGTGCCGCGTCCAGTGCGCTTCGGTCCCTTGTAGGCGAAGTCCGTCACGATGATCGCCTTCATTTCGCCTCGCGCAGCTTGTTCATCTGCGCCAGTAGCGCGGCGTTCTCCCGCTTCGCCGTCACCAGCGCCTCGGCGATCAGCTCGTCACGTCCCTCGCCCGCCAGCGCCGCGACCAGGTAGATCAGCACATTGAGATGAAACGCGACGCCCGCTTCGAGCAGATCGATGCGCGCTTGCAGCGACTTCTGGAAGTGCTTGCGGCTGCCGATGATGTCTGCCTGGTTGTCCAGATAGGCGCGGATGGCATCGCGAATTAGATCGGCTTCGGTCATGTCGCGCGGCTGCTTGCTGGCGAGCAGCGCCAGGCGGTCGCGCATCTCCGGCGTCATGCTGATGCTGCGGCGGATGGTCTTGGGCATGGCGTCCTGCCTCCCTTCTGTCGCAAGCATTGTTTCACAATTGAGATTTGTCACTGCTGTAGGGCTACAGCTTCGCCGATGGAGGATTACGGCTTTCGCGGGTTTCGGCGGGCGCGTGCGCCCGCTGGGAGGCGACGTGTCGCCGCCAGACGCCGAGCCGCACCCCAGTGCGCGCTCGGCGGTGTGCCACGCAGTGGCGCACGGCAGCCCTCACCGGCGCTTGAGGTGACCAGCGTTTTAGCTGGCGACCGCCTCAGCCGGGGATGACGCGCCGCGCCACCCCTGCTGACGCCCGCGCCGTCGGCTCTCCGTCGCGCGGCTGAGGCGGTTCGGCGTCCCGCAGGGACGCGGCGCTGCTGCCAGGCAGCGCCAGAAAGCAGCGCCGCGTGAGGCGTTGGGGAGAGCGCAGACTCAATGGTGACGAGGATTGGCATCAGGACATTAACGCCAATGCGCAGATGATATGCAATTCGTCTTTCAGAACCTCATGCTGCGCGCACCAGGTCTGGCAACGTCTCTCGATCCAGGCGTCGTAATCGTCGTCAGAAGGAAGGTGTTCGGAGAGCGGTGTTTGGTGCGTGCTGCGGATCACCTTCATGATACGGTCGCGTTGTTCAGAGTCATAATGAATGCCACCGTTTTGATCAAATAGCACAGCGTGTACACGCTTGCGGTGTGTGAACAGCAGAAACAGGCGTGGCTTGCCAGTTGCCGTTGTTATCGCGCTTCCAAACCCTGGACTCAAAGCCATCCCCTCTCGGCGCATCTGACTGTCGATGTTCAGCAGGTCGGTGAAAAAGCTGCTTCCGAGTGCGGCAAACGGTAATCGTTGATAATTCGACCGACGCTTTCGCGTCCAGCGGTACACCAAAAACGAGCCCGATCATCGCCAATACTACACCGAGGGTGGAAAAGACAGCATCGCTCACGAATACTCCGTTGCCAGGCGGGTGTTTTCTGTGGCTCTGGAACGCTATGCAGCCTGCGGCACGGGGTGATGCAGCAGATCGCTGACATTCCAGATGTGGGCAGTCACGCCCAGCGCCATCGCTGGCGACCGCGAACGAAAGCGTCGTTTCAAACCTGGCACTTCGAGAGCTAACGACTCGTGCGTGCGCACGCAGCAGGTGTTGTTCCGTCTGGGCGTAGGACCTTGTCCGCCGCAGCAGCGCTGCCACTGACTGCCGAAACGTCAGGGTGACCCGCTCCAGGAACGCTGTCTGGATACGCTCTCATAGTCCCGCTTGGCGCAGACGTGCAAACAAGGGCTGACGCTTGCCCCACATCATCGGCGTCTACGTCACCGTCGCCTACACTCCCCACTTGCGCTTCACCAGCCTTCCATTAGTACAGTTCCTCGCTCGGCTGCCAATGATCCGTGCGCGCTTTCGCTCGACAAAACCATGCTCCGAAGTGCGCCGTCAGCGCGTAGAAGTAGCTCCGCAGCCCATCCGTCGTTAAGGCTGGGATGCACCTCACCGCCAATCGTCCTCTCAAATCGTGGAACAGCGCAGGTGAATGCCGTTATGTGTGCCGTATCCAACCAGCGCATGAACCGCCTCGTCAGTCATCGCGCGATAGTCACAACGGGCGTTGGGACAAGCAAATCCACCCGTAGGCACCGCCTTCTTGCGTCTCTTTCAGGCTCTTGCCCTCGCTGCAATGCCGAATGTACGCTTTGGAATGCAGTACCTTAAGGCAGGCACCCGACTGGCAGTGCCGACAGTCCTGCGGCGACTACGGTTTGTGCCAGCCGCACCCAATTCTTGCATTGGCGACCAGCCAAACGCTACCATCCAACTGGGCTGCCTGTCGTGATCAATATCGAAGGCGTAGGAACAGCCGATGGTGATGCCTGTGCCTGTCAAGTCCGTCTCGTTGGCGAGGCCGCGAAAGCTAAGGTACTCTGTCATGCATTGCAGCATTTGCAGATCGACGCGACTGCCATCGCGACGCATACTGGCGAGAAACTCGGTCAGTGAGAGGGTCCTGACAAGGATTATCGGGGTCAAGCAAGGTTGAACTTTGCCGAGACCACATGCTGCCGGGCAAGACGAATCCTCTGCTCCCAGGGATATTGTAGTGACGCGAACGCTTTTGGCACAGGTTAGATGACTGGAGCTATGCAAGCAACGCCGCACGACTCATTGTCCAGATCGATCCTCATCATCGGGTTTTTCCTAAGCCAGTTTTCTCGTGGGCGCGCCGTCTGCGAAGACCTGGCAGAGCGTCTGACTGCGAACGGTTGGCATGTGTTGACTGCATCGGGGCGAGGCACACGCGCCGGACGTGTCATCGACATGCTTTTCAGCGTATGGAGGCATCGGGCGGCATATGGCGCAGCGCAGGTTGATGTGTACAGCGGATCTGCTTTCCTGTGGGCAGAGGCAGTCTGCTGGCTGCTGCGCCGCTTGAAGAAGCCATACTTGCTGGTGCTACGTGGGGGAAACCTGCCAGAGTACGCGGCTAAACATGCGGGGAGTGTGAGCCGCTTATTGCAGTCAGCGGTGACTGTGACTGCACCGTCAGGCTATCTGGTCGACGAGTTACGAGCATATCGGGACGATATTCAGCTGCTTCCAAATCCTATAGACATTGCGCGCTACACATTTCAGCAGCGGACGAATCCACGTCCTCGCCTGATGTGGCTGCGCTCGTTTCATCGCATTTACAACCCGCAGCTTGCGCCCAAAGTCGTCGGGCTTCTTGTCGATGAGTTCCCCGAGATTCATTTGACAATGGTAGGACCGGACAAAGATGGCAGCCTGGAGTTGGTACAGCAGACTGCGCACGCGCTTGGGATTGAGGGGCGTATGACGTTGATCGGGCAGGTTGCCAAGCAGGACGTGCCAGACACGATGAACCAGGGCGACATCTTCATCAATACGACTGGTATCGACAATACGCCCGTGAGCGTGATGGAGGCAATGGCGTGTGGATTGTGCGTGGTGAGCACGCAGGTGGGCGGCATTCCTTACCTGGTGGATGATGAGGTTGATGGTTTGTTGGTGCCGCCGGAGGCACCGGAGGCGATGGCGGAGGCGATCCGGCGCATACTGAGAGACACAACTCTGGCTAGTGGATTGTCGGCGAATGCCAGAGCGAAGACGGCTGAATTCGACTGGGGAGTGATACTACCGAAATGGGAGACACTGCTGAGTAACCTCACGGCAGGAGGCGACATCAGTCCACGGTGAGTCCGGAGTTGTCCGGGGCGACCAGTCATTCCTTTTACACCGATACTTAAACGCCGCAGTCAGGATGGAAGCAGTTCAAAGGTCGAATGAGAGAGAACGGCGCTGTCGGAGATGCGGTAGCGGCGTGTGAGGGTTTGCCTGAGATATTCGCACTGACGTACCCGACCATCGATCACCATGAAGAAATCGGCGGGCAGACGGGCTTCCATATCGAGTACATCGACTGCCACCTGCCGCTCCGGCGTCAGCGCTGGGCCGTCTAGGTAGAGGAAGTTGGGCACAACATCGGGCACCTGGGTGTGTTGGAAACCCAGGACCCCATGCCGCTCGACTTCGTGAAGCTCGCTATAGATGAGTGTGCAGAAAGGCAAAAGCGCTTGAGGGATCAAGGCGGAGGTAGCCTGCAACCACTCTTCCATAGCATCGACAGAGTAGATATGCGGGGCGGGCGATTGTCCGTCTCTGGCGTTTTCCGCGAGCGCCTGGGCGATGATGACGGTGGAACAGCCGCTGCCAAACTCCAGGACGACCTGTGGTTTGCGCAGACGTACCTGACGATAGAGATACCATAGGTCTGACCAAACGGGCGGGATGGCATCGTCTGGACGCCCGGCTATCAAGGTGTCATGACCCAACTGCTTGAGGCGGCTGTGCCCGACTAAATCTGCTAGCGCGCGCCCATACTTACGATAGACGCCGATCGGGTTGGTAACGAGGGTTCTCAATTTGCGTGCGATCATCTTCCGGCTCCCACTGCGAGCTGACTGCATGTCCGGCACGGCACTGCCACGCCGATCGCCTATTGAGTGACTGGCTGCTGCCGCTGTGCGACTTGCAGGACAAAATTGGCGATTCGCGCGGACGCCTTGCCATCCAGCAAGCCCATTTCCTGCTGTGCGATCTGTTTGCGGGCAGCAGAGTCGAGGGTGGAGTCCTGGAGATAGGCGTTGATGTGCGCGATGAGCGCGTTTGCCGAGCCGGCTTCTCTGGCTGCGTGCGCTTCGACCACACGGGCATTGTGGGGAAAGCTGCCCAAGATTGTTGGCGGACGACCGGATGTGGCGACCGGCTCAAACGCGATATTGATGATGGGACGATCCGCCACGGCCGCCTCGATCTGGAGGGTCGAGTACTGATTAATCATGATATCGCAACCATAGACAAGGCGCATACTCGTGAGCATTTCGTTCCAGCCGAGGTCCATGGTGTTGTCTTCAAGCGGCTTCGGCTCGACGATGTGCAGATGCGGATGGCGCTCGGCAAGGGCGCGCATTTTGCGTAGTTCATCGGGGCGGCCTTTGCTGGGGTGAAAGTAGATCGGATGCGGGCGAACGATCAACTGCGCAGGTAAACCGATGCTGCCGTCTTCTGCCGCGGCGGTCAGGATTTCGATGAGTTCCACATTCTGATCATGGTTGGTGGGCGAAATCGTGCCGAAGAAGATGATGCGCCTGTTGGGATCGAGTCGGTAGGCGTTGATGAGGCACTCCCTGTGGGGTTCGTGGCGATGCGTGACATAGACATCCGCGAGAGGCGTGCCGACGATACGAATGTTAGCTTCAGGAACGTCATGCTGCTCCATGAATTCCTGTTTCATTCGTTCACCCCACACCAACACATAGTCGGGCTGCGCGCCAAGCAGACCCTTGTTGCTGGGATGATCCCAACTGATGACGGGGTAGATCGTCGGTATACCCGCCGCCTTCGCTTCGCGCAGCAGATGAACTTCTTCGCGCCATGCCCCAAAGCCCGGCGACCCAACCACTATCACATCGGGTGTCACGCGCGCAAACAGGTCGTGATAGAACCGGGTTGCCAGCAGTACCGTTTCCAGCTTCCGTTCCATGCTTCTGATGGGACGCAGTCGTGACATGACCTGTGAGCAGAGATAGGCTGCGTCGGTTATGGAGTACGCCTGATGAGCCTTCCGGTTCTCCCGTTCGCGACGGGCGTGTTCCACCTGCGCGGGCAGGTACTTGCGATCTCCGGGATAGGTGAGATGGCGAACTGTTTCGAGGAAGCGATTGACCTTGACTTTGAAGGACGAGGCGGCGGAGTAGGTGCGCAGTTCTTCCAGCCGGACTTCTTTTGCAGCAAGCTCGGACGCCAGATACCCGGCGTGCGGGGCGGGCATGAGAACGGTGATTCCGGACTGTGTGGAGAGAAGATCGAATACAGGGGAGCGAAGCTGCATGCGCGCGAAAAAGCCTGGATGAGAGGCGATGATGATAGAGGGCGATTTCTGTGTCATGGGTCATCTTTTTCTCGGTGATCTGATCGGGTTCCGGCTGTAGGTGGGGCTGTTCGCCTGACCGGCAGCCAGGGGGTAGCCAGGCACACGGCGCAGCGCAGTGCTTTGCACGTTCGGAAGCGAAAACATCCGGTAACTCATGAGCAGACCAAAGACCAGCCAGATGACTTTGTTCCAGTGCAGAGTGGCAGTGAGGCTCATGGCGATGATGACGACGATCATGGCGACCCCATAATAGTTTTGGTGGTGCGGAAATCGCCAGACCTGAAACAGCATGAGCGCTAACGGGACGACAAACAAGGCAAGCCCAACGATGCCCTGCTCGACGTAAATTGACACAAAGGTGTTGTGAGCGGTGAATTCGCGCCCCAAGGCTTCTAAGGACACATCCGCATACGTCCCAATGCCAATACCAAAGATGGGGCTTTGCTGGACTGCCTCTAAACCGGCTTCCCAGATTCCCTGACGACCTTCGAGTGTGCTTGTTTCCAGGTTGAGAAGCGTCGAGTAGCGCAGCCAGAGCGACTGCGGCATCAAGGTCTGAACCAATAGCAAACAAACCACGACCACACCTATCGGCTTGTACCATTTACGGATGTTCGACCGAAGGTACGATACCAGTATGATCAAGTAACCCGCCGCTAACGCAATGAGACCTCCGCGAGAGCCAGTCAAGAGTATGCCGACGGTAAAGCTGATCATCGCAGCGACACAGATAGCATCGAATATGCGATGGCGTGGAGAGTGATCGACCAGGAGTATCCAGGCGGTCACAACGCCCATTGAGAGCAAGAAGGCGATATTGTTAGGGTTGTAGTTCTCTGCACGCAGGCGGTAGAAATCTGGGTCGAGCGGATTGGCATAGGTGATGGTGATGGCGAACTGGACGATGTTTCCCAGGACAAATGCCCAGAGAAACAGCCTATACTTTTCAAACGAATCGGTCACCTGAATCAGCGAGATGATCATGATGACGGACTGGATGAGGCTGGATACGCGCACGAGGGCGATGTCCATCTGGGGTGAGCCCATGGCGTTGATCACACTATAGAGGCTGTAGAGCAGAAAACCGGCGAGCAGCCAGGGTGCAGGCTTGATCCAACGTGTGCGGATGATCTCGATCAGTCCGCAATAGCTCACCAGAAGCCCCAAAATACGACTAATGGTGCCCCAGCCAGCCAGTGTGACGCTGTTTTCCCACGGAACCGTAAAGATAAAGAAAGCCACAATCCAGGTAATGAGACTCAACACAGCAATAAACCTTTGCGCCAGGGTAGGTTCAGGATGTCCATTTGTGATCGAGCAGTATGACCGCCTGCTTGCTCGCCAATTGCCGACCCGTACCGAAGTAATCGCCTTCGACCACACGCATCATTGCCGCCTCGGATACTTTATCAGACAGTGTTTGCCCCATGCGGCAGGTCAAATTCACAATGTACTCGCCGGGCAGTAGAGGCAGACGAGGTATCGTACAAGTGATTTCACCTTTTGGCGGTAAGCGCGAGAATCGTGTGCCTTCCAGATGATTCGACAACATAGTGATGCCATTGCCGAATGAGTCGATCAGATGGACGAAGACAATCATTTCGCCAATGCTTTGTTCGTTTTCTGATTCATAGCCGAGAATGATCTGTGCGTCTTCTCCTACGCGCAGCGGGTCTTCTTTCTGACCGCCCACTAGCCGTGTTGCAAAGGTGGTGAAGCGAACCGGACCAGCGCCCTTGCGATCAACGCGGTCGCTCAGTTTGGTCTGTCCATCGCCCAATGTCGCCAAGGTTTGGCGCATATACGTATCGACCACGTCATCGACAGCGCCATCTTGCACCAGCGCACCCTTATCAATCCAGAGCGCGCGGCTGCAAAGACCGCGTACGGCAGCCATGTTGTGGCTGACAAACAGTACCGTGCGCCCTTGTTCCGAAACGTCGCTCATTTTGCCGATGCACTTTTGCTGGAACGCAGCATCACCAACCGCTAGCACCTCATCAATGATGAGGATTTCTGGTTCCAGATGTGCCGCGACCGCAAACCCAAGCCGGAGTGACATACCGCTGGAATAATGCTTGACTGGTGTGTCGATAAATTCTTCGATCTCCGAAAAAGCGACAATCTCGTCGAACTTTCGTTGAATCTCTTTACGGGTCATGCCCAGGATTGCGCCATTGAGGTATATGTTCTCGCGACCAGTCAGCTCGGAATGAAAACCGGTACCGACTTCGAGCAGGGCACCGATTCTGCCGTAGATGTCCACCATTCCGGCTGTGGGCTGAGTGATGCGTGCGAGTATTTTCAGGAGCGTACTCTTACCTGCGCCATTACGACCGATAACACCCACGACCTGCCCATGCGGAATTTCAAATGCGAGATCACGCAAAGCCCAAATGTGACTTGAGTCGAGGCGTGTGGCACGACGCGTACTGCTGGACAACGCTCTGAGATGCCTGACCGGAAAGGTTGCCGCATCGACAATGCTCTCGCGAAGTGTCTTGTTACTGGCACGCGACACGCCGATTCGATATCGTTTTCCCAGTCCTGCCGCCTTGATCGCCGTAGTCGTCATTGGATGACACCACCCACTTACTTCTTCACGTGTGTCGATCATACGACATCAGCAAAGGAATCTTCCATTCTGCGGAAATAGAACAGCCCACCCAGTAGGATGAGCAAGGCAACGACGGTAGAGACGAGGATCATGGGTCCAGGCGCAGTGCCCGTATCGAGCAGCGCCCAGCGGAACCCCTCAATAACGCCAACCATCGGATTGATTGCGTACAGGCTGCGGAGCGTTTCGTTTTCGATCAGGCTGCTGGGATAAGCGACAGGTGTCAGGAACATCCAGAGTTGGGTGAGGAAGGGCACAGCGTAGCGAACATCGCGGTACTGGACATTCATGGCGGCGAGCCAGAGTGATACGCCGAGCGCCGCGACGAGCGCCAAGATACTGAGCGGGATGACCCACAAAGCTTGCAGGGTGATAGGCACGCCGTAACCGATCATTATCAGGAGCAGAACGCCAAACGCAAGCACGAAATCTACCAGCACCCCGAGAATGGCAGAGAGCGGAAGCGCCAGACGGGGAAAGTAGACTTTCTTGAGCAGGTTGGCGCTTTGCACGAGGCTGTTGGAGCCTGCGGTAATGCTATTGGCGAAAAACGTCCAAGGCACAAGTGCAGTGAAGCTGAACAGCGGGTACGGCGCGCCATCGGACGACACCCCCGCAAGCCGACCAAAAAAGAGGCTGAACACGATCATCGTGAGCAAGGGCTGGATGATCGCCCATAAGGCACCGAGGATGGTTTGTTTGTAGCGGACTGTGATGTCGCGCACCGTCAAGAAGTAAATGAGTTCACGATAGCGCCAGAGTTCGCCCAGGTCGATCCGTGCCCAACCATGCGACGGACGAATTTGAAGGTGGACGGGGCTAGACTCCGGCTCTATGGGTAGTTCGCGAGCGCCAAGTGATGTCATGCTGGGTCTGTCATCTTTGTTTCCAACTGCTCTGGGTCAATCTACCACATAATCACCGACAAAAGGCGTTAAATTCAGGATGCCTTCGCAGACAACATCAAGGTTGTGATGAAGTCCAGGCTTGAGTTGCTCCAGTGAAGTGATGTAACTGTTTTCTCCGCGGCGCGCCACAGTCGGGAAGCCCATCACCCGCTGAAAGTAGAAGTGATAGGCATAGCGCTCGGCAAGCGACAATTGGAGGGGCTGCATTGGCTTCAATTGATGCGGCTCGCGCAACCAGTGAAAATAGTTGTGTTGATCGACGGGATCGTAGGTGAAGCCCTTGCCACGATACCATGCGTCGCCCGCCACGATGACGATCAGTCCCATCGCTGCCATCTCGATGCCAAGCTTGGTTCCGTACACGACATTAGCAGCGGTCAAGCGCATCAGGGCGTAGGAACTCAGATCACTTTCCGGGGGAATGATCTTGATGTGGGCGGGCAGGCTGCCAAAGCGAGCGCGGATCGTGTCGTCTGCACGCTGGCGCACCGGCCCAAGTCCATGCTTAACCTCGGCGGGGTGTATGCGCACGACGAGCTGTACATTGGGTTGATCGAGGCTGACTTCGATGGTTTTGAGCAGCCATTCCGTATGGGTGGCAAAAAGCGTACTCTTATAGAATATCTGGGCGTCCCAGGCGATGTTGGTGTACAGCCCGACGATGGGTCTTGAACGATCCAGCGAGAGTGATTGTGCAAGCACGTCAGGATCGTCATTGGTGTCGCGATTGTAGCTGATGGTGTCCCAACTGCTTTTCCAGTGGGTGCCCAGGTAATTTTCGAGGGTTTTGCGATTGGATTGGGTCAGTTCACTCGTTTGCCAGGTATCGACCGGATCGTTGGCAATGGTGCGATGATAGGTATCGCCGTGACTAAAGATGACCGAGTCGCGGCGATAGGATGTCGTCCAATTGACCACCTGCGTCCTGCGCTGTTTGGCATATTCACACAATACACCAGACGACAGATAGATGCCATGATGGGCGACAATACAATCCGGCTGCATGGTCTCGAAAATGCGAGGGGCTGCTTTTGCCAGGACAACGGCATTGAGCGCGATGCGGCGCACGCTGCGGAGCACTTGGGGATCGTCCATGTCCAGCGTGCCGCTGAGTAGTGTTCGATAGGCGGTGGACTGGATATGTTCTCCCAGGTTGAGATGATCGTATTCCAGGGCAAATGCCTGGGCGACGGATAGCGGGGAAACGATGGCGCGCGCTTCGTGCCAATCAGCAGGTGTGAAAAACTCCGAAAGCCTTCTGGGCTGCCAGCCGAGAGCGCTCAACAGTTCGCGGCTTCTGTTGTAGCATGATCGGCAAGTTGCCGGAAGTTGCGCGTCATTGAAGCGAGCGATGTCACGATCGTAATGGTTGATCGTTGACAACTCGCAGGCAGTGAGTGCCTGGTCACAGATCAGATACGACGGTCTAGCCCCACGCAGTCGCAAGCCCCAGCCTACCAGTCCGTCGATCATGGGGAATTCGCGGGCTGTGTTGCGTCCCGTCAGAAAAAGGACACGTTTCCCGCTCCCTGATGGCAGCACGGACACCAGGTGCGTACTGCTCCGAAAGACTGCCGCAGCATTTTCGGTCAACGAATTGCCAGTACGAATCTCGATACCAAGGCGGTTGAGAACCCGGCGGGCGAACGGTTTCAGATGCAGTTTTTCAGCCAATTTGCCAAGAAGATAGAGCGGCTTCATGGTTTGGGTTTGCTTCCGCAAATGAGCTGTTCAGCTAAAGCCCAGTCTTCGAGGGTATCGATGTTGACGCTGCGCGTAGGGTCAACCGGATAGCCGATGATCCGATCACCGTACAAGCTGTTGTGTTCCATGACGACCGCGCGGGTTGACACGTAGACTGATCCCTCTCTATGGTAGGCGGGGGGAAGCAATTGGCGACGCGGGATCGGTGCTCGGATGCCCGTGCTAATCTTAAGGTAGCCTTCATCGTTGGCAAAGTACACCCAGTGCGGATTGTGTTCAAAAGGAACCGGCAGGACGGTGAACACAGAGTCGGCTTGCCGCTCCAGCAGGAGTTGGATGCAGCCATCGATCATGGGTGCGTCACGTAGTGGGCTGGTGGGTTGAAGCAGGCAAATCAGATCGTAGACTTCGCCAAGCGCTTCGAGGCTGCTGACGGCGTGCTGAATGACCGGGAGCATGGGGGTATCATCCTGTGCCAGATCGGCGGGGCGCATGAACGGCATGTCCACACCGCATTCATGACCAATGGCGGCAATTTCCGCGCTGTCCGTGCTCAGGATGACATGATCCAGACGCTGTGCCACTTGTGCGGCTTCAATGGTGTATTGGAGCAGCGGTTTGCCGCACAACGGGCGCGCATTCTTGTTGGGGACCCCTTTTGATCCCCCACGAGCCGGGATAATGCCGAGCGTTTTAGGCATGATGTTGAAGGGAATATCCTATCAATAGGTGAGCCGCTTTTCGATAGTCAGGGGGACATTTGCGACCAATTCCGCAATTCTCTTGCCCGCCTGCCCATCACCGTAGAGCGTGTCTGAGGGATAACGCCCATTATTGATGTGCGTGTGGATCGCCGAGGCAATGGCATCACGCTCATAATCGACATCGAGGACGTTGGCTGCGCGTTCGCGCCCACATTGGCGCGTGCCAATGTTCACGACGGGCACGCCCAGATAGGAAGATTCACGAATGCCCACGCTGGAGTTGCCAACCAGACATTTGCTATTGATGATGAGGCGGAGAAAATCCTCCGGTGCCATATTTTTGAAGAAGTGCATATTGACCTGCCCTTCGCGCTCTCGAAATGCCCGAATGCCGCTTGAGGTGCCATCAGAACCAGCATCCACATTGGGCCAGAACCAGAAGGCGGGAAGCCCCGTTTCTTTTACTGCATACAGGGTTTCTGTGATATGAAGGCGCGCAAGCCCATACTCTGTCGTTACGGGGTGCTGCATGATCACCATGTATCCATCTGAGAGATCGATATCCATACCCACACCGCCATATTTGCGCATGGGGTCGAAGTTCAGCGCAGGATCTCGCAACACCTCGGCAGCAATATCGATGGAGGGGCAGCCGGTAACAAACACCTGGTCAGGTTGTTCACCCATTCTGATGACACGTTCGCGTGCCAACTGAGTGGACACAAAGTGCACATCCGCGAGCTTGGTGACGGCGTGGCGCACCTTTTCGTCGATGGAGCCGGTGACTTCGCCGCCCTGGACGTGCGCAACCGGGATATTCATGTAAGAAGCGGCAATTGCCGTGGCGATGGTCTCAAAGCGATCGGCAATTGTGACTACCACATCGGGCTTCAAATTATCAAAGACGGTCGCCAGTTCCAGTACGCCGAGACCGGTCGTCTTTGCCATTGCGGTCAGGTTCTCGCCCTCCAGCACCATGTACACGCGGGCTGCAATCTCGAGACCGTCCTGATGGATGTACTGGATAAGGCTTCCGTAACGATCGAGGAGCGCTGACGCGGCTACGACCAGTTGGAGTTCAAGTTCGGCAGAGTCACGAATGGCGAAAAGCGCTGTCCGGATCCGGCTATAACTGGGGCGGGCTGTGACGATGACACAGACCTTACGTTTGTTCATGGGTAGTCTAAGTCCTCATCTGTAAGGATGCTGTCTGTCTGAACATCGCGCCGGAGCCGAGCACCGATGACCTTTGGCAGATTCTGCGCAGGTATACCGCTGCCAGGTTTTTTGATTGCCAGATGCTCTCTAGTAAGGGTCGTTCCGGCTGACAAGGATACACGCGCCACGACGCTTTTAGTGAAAAGATTGCGCATCCCTTGCAGTTGTGCGGACATCACATCTTTGTCGACTGGATGGCTATTCATGTGCGCGATGAAACGTACGCCTTGCACGAGTTGTTCCAATTCTTCAAGGGTGAGCGAAGCGGGCACATCGGGACCGAACGATTTGCGATGGAATGTCGCATGTACCTCGATGACGGTTGCACCGAGGGCTGCCGCAGCAAGCCCCGCATAGATCACCCCTGAATGATCGGACAACCCGACCGGACAGGCATAACGTTCGCGGAACTGGCTGAGGACGTTGATCCCCACTTTTTCGGACGGCGTCGGATACATCGAGGTGCATTGCAGCACTGCAAATGGAAGATCATGCCTGCGCACCCAGCCGACAGCGTGATCGATTTCGTTCCAGTCACTCATGCCCGTCGAGATCAGTATGGGAAGGCGAGATTGCACGAGGCGTTCCCAGAGCAAGGTATTGCTGGTCTCGCCGGAGGCGATTTTCCATCCCGCCACCCCCACCCGTTCGAGAAGATCAACAGCTTCGAGGGAAAAGGGCGAACTGAGAAACTGTAGGCTCCGGTCATCGGCATGTTGCTTCAACCCATGCCATTGTTCTTCAGAAAACTCCATGCGCTTCCAGTAGTCGTAGCGCGATGCATCCTGATGGCTGAACTTGACGCGCCAGGCTTCACTAGGGGTGCTTTCTGCAGCAGCAATATGAGTCTGGAACTTGACTGCATCGGCACCTGCCTCAGCAACGGCGTCGATATATGCGTGAGCTGTACCCAGGCTGCCATCATGCGCCTGAGCAATCTCGGCAATCACAATCGGCTTGCGTTGATCAAACACTATCATCATCCAAATCCTGGTTGCTGTCGCTTAAGATTCTGAATTTCGTAAGGAGGCAAGCTGGCGGCGCAGTTCGGCGGCTACAAGCGCTGCATCGAATCGGCGGGCGGTCTGACGCGCGTTCTGCATCAGTTTGTGGCGCAGGTGAAGGTCGTTGTGCAGGGTGTGTATTGCCTGCTTGATGTGATCCACGTCGGGAACAGTGACCAGATACGCGCATTCATGCTCTTGCAGGAAACGCGCGATGTAGGAGTCTGCCGGTGCGTGCGCGAGAATCGGTGTGCATGAATAGAGATACTCAATGGTCTTGGTCGGGAAGATGGTTCGATATTCTGCGGGCGGCAGTACGCCATGGAATCCGTGTGGCAGAAGGAGGATGTCTGCTGACTGCAAACGTTCGATGAGCTGGGTATAAGGGACGCGGTCGAGTGTGAATTGGGCATCCGTAACGCCAATGGCTTCCAGAATCTTCCGGTTCGAGTGTCCGTAGATTGTGCAATGGACATCGGGCATAGACTTGATGGCATGGACGATGCGGGCGAATGCTTCACTGCATGATCCGTTGATGTTGCCGGCAAATGCCAGTTGTATGCGTGCGTGATCGCGAATTTCATCTTTGCGGTTAGGGGGCGCGCCATGATGGGTGTGTATCAATGGCACGCAGCGGAGGTCTGGATATTGCTCGCGATAGTATTCCGCCATGCCTTCACTCATGACGAAGACGATCTTTGCGTGATTGAAGACCCGCTCCTGAAGCCAACGGGCAAAGGGGGTGGGGCGGCATTCCACGTAGGTGTTGTGAAAGTAAGCCACAAGGGGCAGCCCAGTAGCGAGGCTGACACAGTAAGCCGCCAGCAGGAATATCTGGTCGGGGTACACAGCGAAAAGAAGGTTGCGGCGGTGGAGAAACGTGAGCCACAGGCTCAGTAAGAGGACGAACGGAAACTGCACCCAGCGGATCCACCGCGCGCCCGGCTGCGCATCGGGCGGCTGAAGCATGGCGTAGCGCAGCCTGGGCCAATCTTTCTGCCAGTATGCTGTTGGTGCAGAAGGATCATAGGCACCCACGAGTGTCATCTCATCGCGGCGGAACTGCGTCGCCAGGTTTCCCATCACCACTGCCGCGCCTGTGGTCATGTGGGGGATCGACCAGGATAGGACGAGCATCCTGAGGGGTGCCAAAGTTTGCATCAGGCAGACTCACAATCTTCTGTCATTATGCGACCTGAGATACTGCTGTTCGAGTCAGCGCAAGGTGAAGGGAGAGGAGCATGATCACACGCTGGTACAACCCTTCGCGGCTGATGAGCAAGCTGTTCTTGCCGCCATCGCAGAACGCATCAAGCCACTGACGATAGACTTCCGGGTGGAAAAAGTTCGCTACAGGGCTACGGTCGTCGAGCGTGTCTTTAAGCTGCTGCCTAAATGCACCATCCACCCAGCGGTCAACCGGGATGGCAAAACCTTGTTTTGGTTTGTTGGCGACGGAGGGCGGAAGCCAGCGCGCAGCCAGTGAGCGAAGTACCCGCTTTCCTTGCTTGCCTTGTATTTTCTTATGGTAGGGCAGCGAAATACCAAACTCAACCAAATCTTCATCCAACATGGGTACACGCACCTCAAGACTGTGCGCCATGCTGGCGGTATCGACCTTAAAGAGGAAATCGTTGGGGAGGATCAAACGGATAGCGATTTCCGTGGACTGAGCCATGACCTCGTCTTCGATTGGGATGTGCCTCGATAGTTGATAGTCCCACTGGGGTTCAAACCAGCGTCGCAGGGGCTGTACGCTCGGACCACACCAAAGGGCGCGCAGTTCATTCGGGCGAATCCATGAGAGCATGGTTTGGAGAATGCCCGTAAGGTCGGTGCCCTCGCTCATCTCGCCAGCGCTATAGGCTATACGGCGCATACGACTGCTGACGCGCGCAGCCCATTGGAGGGGCACTTGCGCGGCACTCCAGGTGGACGGCAAGCCCAAAACGGGGATGCGGCGTAATCTTTGGAGTTGGAGTGCGCGACGGAAGTACTTGTAACCCGCGAATGCCTCATCTCCACCATCCCCTGATAGGGCGACCGTGACATATTGGCGCATGAGGCGGCAAATGCCGCTGACGGCAAACAGCGAAGTGTCGGCATAGGGCTGCCCGGCATGATGAAGCAGCGAGGTGATAAGCTCCCATGTACCTGCTTGAGGTGGCATGGAGAGAACGTGATGATCGCTTCCGATATGAGCAGCGACCAGTTGGGCAAAGGGAGACTCATCGTAGGTTTGCTCGGGAAAACTGACGCTGAAGGTCTTGAGATCGCCAGGAATAATGGACTGGGCTGCCGCACTCACCAGCGAAGAGTCTATGCCACCACTGAGCATGGAGCCGAGCGGCACATCGCTTTCGATCTGGCTGCCAACCGCTGCGCGGACATGGTCATCCGCCCGATTGACCGTGTCGTCAAAGGACGCGGGCGACTGCCACCGAATCTCCCACTGCTTATACGAATGAGTGGACTGGGTGATGGTGTCGCCCCGCATCTCAGCCACAAGCGTTTGTCCGGGCATTAGCGCCTGTATGCCGCGATAGAATGTCTGTGGGGCAGGAATGTAGAGCAGAGCGGCATAGTCGTAAATCGCCTGGGCATTCGGGGTCGTGTCTATGCCCGGCAGGTGCAGAAGTGCGTTGATCTCGCTGGCGAAGCCGAGCCAGGCAAGTGTTTGTGCGAAGAAGAGGGGCTTGATGCCAAACCGGTCGCGCGCCAACAGGAGTGTGGATGTCTCCAGATCGATGATAGCAAACGCGAACATACCCCGAAGCTGGCTTACGAAGCCCGAGCCATACTCTTCATACAGATGAGGCAGCACTTCGGTATCCGAGTGCCCTCTGAATTTGTGTCCACGCCGCTCCAGGTCAGCGCGAAGCGCGTGATGATTGTAGATTTCGCCGTTGAAGATCGTCCATATGCGACCGTCCTCATTGGACATTGGCTGATGACCCAGAGGCGACAAATCGATGATGCTCAGGCGGGTGTGGACGAACGTGGCGCGATGCCAGCATTGGATGCCGGAGCTATCAGGTCCTCGATGATGCAGCGACCTGGCAATCCGTTCCGGCAGTGCGGGATCGGAATTCATATGCCCTAACCATCCGCCAATCCCACACATGTTGAGAAATTCCTTATGGGCTTCAGAAAGCGGTGACGCGCCGAATGACGATGCGATTATAGCAGACCGACGTGACACGCCTTCATAAAGGTTCGAAGCCGTTGCCGTATCAAGGTCGGATTAAACGCAACCACGCCATTGCAGGCATCCACAGCTTTCTGGCACACTAGTCCAAAACTGTCTACAGTCGAGAAGGTAAAACCTATGCTCCGAAAGATATGGATGCAGCGCTGGCGCATCAGTTTTCTTGTCCTTTACCGCGCAGACAAGACGGCATACTTGCGTAGTTTAGGGATGTGGATAGGTCAACGGTGCAGCATCTACAACACCATCAATGATTTTGGCACGGAACCCTGGCTGATCGAGATTGGCGACGATGTAACTGTTGCAACGGGCGTGCGCTTCCTCAATCACGATGGAGGCAGTCGGCTGTTTCGCGACCAATTTCCGACCATGAGCCGCTTTGGCAACCGATTCGGCACGATCCGCATCCGTAATAACTCCTTCATCGGCGCGGGGGCAATCCTGCTGCCGGACATTGAGATTGGACCCGATTCTGTGGTGGGCGCAGGCAGTGTCGTCACCAAGAGTGTAGCACCGCGCACCGTCGTGGTAGGAAACCCCGCGCGGGAAGTCAGTAGCTTGGATGAGTACATTGAGAATTACGCGCGCAAAATGATCCCTATCGAGGCAAAAGATCGACAATCGCTTCGTCGTGAGCTGACGACCAAGCTGTGGGGACGCGAACGGTAGAGAGTGCCCCACGCGCGCGCCGTGCGTGCACTTCCCTATTTGGCATCGGCATTGACCTATGCAACCCTTGACCGTACCTGTCTGCTCTGGATGAATGACTCGCACCCGACGATATGCAGCACACCCAGCAGCACAACCAGGAAGAGCGCAGCCCAGCCAGGCGCTCCCCGATTGGCATAGAAGACATAACCGCAGGCGATGAATACGAGGGCTAACAGTCCATAGTAGGCAGTCACAAAGCCATGCGACAGCCCGGTAATCACCAGGCGTTGATAGATGTGGGTTCGATGGGCAGTCCAGATCCGTTCGCGCCGACGAAGCCGACAGAGTATTGTATACCCCCCATCAAGGACAAACGGTACGACAAAACAGAGACCTGTCACCCAAAGCCGCATGTCACCAAGCACCTCATACGCAAGCAGGGGGAACGCAGCGAATGTGAAGCCGAGGAAAGTGCTGCCTACGTCGCCCATAAAGATCAATGCCGGGGGCGCGTTATGCCACAGGAAGGCGAGGCTCGTCATGGTGACGAGCAGGGCTGTGACAGTAAGGGCAGTTTGACCTTCAAGCCACATCAGCAGCGTCCATGCAAGACCGGCACAGACAGCACTGAGGGCTGCGATCCCATCAATGCCATCCATGAAGTTGTAGACGTTGGTGAGAAACACGAGCCACAGGCATGCCGAGATGATGGCGACGAAGCTCAGAAAGAGGGTCATGGGCGGAATAGAAGCCAACGACTCGACGGGAAGAACCAGCCCGACCATCAGCAGAAAAGCCGCCAGGACATGAAAGCCAAACCTGATCTGCGCTTTCACATCCTTAACCCAGTCATCATACAGCGCTACTGCCGCGAGAATTAGTGCGCTGAGGATGTAGGCGAGAACTGCTGCCAGCGGCATCTCGCCTAATCCGTTGAACACGAGCCAGGTGATCAGCAAGAAGATGGTCACGGCAAAGATGGCAAGCCCGCCACCCCGCGGCGTGGGAACTGCATGAGAGCTGCGTTGATTGGGCAAGTCCAGCAGACTGCGCCGTAGGGTGAAATTGCGGATAAGCCCGGTGCCAATCCAACCGAGTGTCAGCGCGGCTCCGGCAAACAGCCCGAACAGCCCAATAGAAAAGTCGCCCTGCCAGCACCCGCTGATGGGCACCCCATGCGCGAATCGATAATAGGCAATTTTGACGATTTCCGTCCACACCGCATCGACACCAATTTCGGCTTGCCACCAGTCATTCGGTGCGAATGATGTTGACGTCGCCGCATATCGGAATTGGTGCGCGCTCGTGTCACCACTATGGAGCGTACACATCATCCGACGACCATGATACCAATCCGTGACAACCAGAGCTGATTGTGCGGCATGACCGTCCATATAGTCTGTGATGACCTGCGCATCTTCAAGTGTGCTGGTGGTGTGTAAGAATATGATGGCTTCGATGGGGACATTGTAGTCTACGGCTTTTCCGTAGATCTCCACACGCTGCAATCTGTTCAGCGCCGTCTGAGACTCGAAACGATGATCGGGATAGACACCGGTCACGACGATCTGCCGGGAAAAACCCTGGGCATAGAGTTCCAAGCCGCGTATCACCCGACGAATGTTATTTCCGGCAACGAAAATCACATCGGCGGTCTGCACGGTTTCCGGCGGCGTTAAGGCTCTGCCGACAGATGCGGCAACCCAACCGCCGGTCAATAAGGCTGCGGCGAGCAGACTAATGCCGATGGCTGCTGCCAGAAAGATGCCAGAAAGGAAGCCGACTCGGTACGACATCACGGGATTCCAACGCGGGTGTGCGAAATTGACTCTGGACGTTCATGGAGCGAACCTTTTTCAGCATATATGATTTTCATGCGGCAAGGCATAACATTTGTGCTCAAATGACTTCGCTGCGTATGCGCCCAATTACTAAAGGTACGCCAATGAATCGTGCGAGTCAGGATGGAGAAGAGCGCCTGCGTGTTGGATTTGTCGCTGGCACGCTGGGCGTGGGAGGCGCAGAAAAGCAGCTCACGTATATGGCTGCTGCTTTACAAAGAGCAGGTGTCGAGGTAGAGGTTTACTGCCTTCAGCGAGGCGAAGCTCATGAACACACCTTTAAGCAAATGCAGATTCCGGTTCTCCACTTCGGCCAGGTACATTCTGTGCCTATGCGCACCTGGAGATTGTGGCGGCATGTGAGGCATTTTCGTCCCCACATTCTGCAATCTGCACACTTCTTTACAAACGTGTATGCAGGGCTGGTGGCGCGGGCATTGCCCGGCGAAATCTCCATCGGCGCGGTGCGCAGCGGATTACAGTACCTGTTTGATCTCTTAGGTGCTCCGACACGATTGGGGCTTAGCCTGCCGCACAGTATCATTGTCAATTCTCACAGCGCCTTAGAGGAAGCACATACAATGGGACTTCCCGCCGAGCGTTTTTTTGTACTGCCCAACGTGATCGACCGAAGCGCATATAACCCGCACGAATTGGCTGATGATCGAACAGCGCCTGACCTCATCAAAGCGATCTTTGTGGGACGACTGGTACCCGAAAAACGGGTCGAACACTTCTTGCAAGCCCTGGCGGCTGCGCGGCGGGAAGTCCCCCATCTTGTGGGTTATGTCGTCGGAGACGGACCAGAGCGCGCGCGTTGGGAGCGAACAGCCGCCGACCTGGGATTGTTGGGGCATGGCGTAGCGTTCCTGGGCCAGCGCAAGGACGTGCCACAACTCCTTTTGGCTTCTGACATGCTGGTTTTGTTTTCAGATTACGAAGGCTCTCCGAATGTCATCATCGAGGCGATGGCTGCCGGACTACCTGTCATCAGCACGCCTGCGGGAGATGCCAAATACCTGGTACTGCCGGAGAAAACTGGTTATCTAGTACCGTTCGGTGACATATCAGGTATGGCTGAGCACCTGGTGATCCTCGCGCAATCGCCAGCCTTACGGGCGGAGATGGGAGCAGCGGCTCAAAGGCTGGTCGAGGCGAATCACGATCCCGACCATCTGGCAAACAGGTTGATGACGATTTATCGCGACATCGCGCGACGACGCCATGCCAATCGGTTGCTGAAGGCTCTTGAGCGCTATGTCTGACACAAGAGGATAAAGGCAAGCATGGCATCACTTGGCGAACGAATCTATCGCATTGCGCCCATATGGGCACAGCACCTGTTGGTGACGTCCTATGGTCTGGCATGGAATCGTCTGCGATTTGGCGGTGACTTTGAGCGTATTGCGGCGGGCTATCTCCAAAGAGAGTCCTTTAGCTCCGAGCAATGGCAAGCATATGTCGAAACTGAACTGAGACGTGTGCTTACGCTTGCCTTTGATCGGGTGCCGTTCTACCGTCGGCACTGGCAAGGGATCGTCACGCGCGACCAACTGACACGCTTTACAGTCTCGGATATGGAGTCTCTCCCGCCGACCGAAAAGCGTGCGCTACGCGATCACCCACACGACTTCCTGCTGGGCGGAAAGCTGAACAAGCAGCATCGTATTCATCATACGAGCGGTTCGACCGGCAGCCCCATTGCCACTTTTTGGCTGCCGGATGAGCGCCGCCATTCGATGGCAGTCAGAGAAATGCGTTCCTGCCGGTTCGCTGGCGTCAGCTACGAGATGCCGCGCGCGACGTTCAGCGGGCGCATCGTTGAGCCTGACCCGAACAGCAAGGGACCATACTATCGGTTCAATCTGGTGGAGCGACAGGTGTACTTCTCGGCGTTTCACCTTAGCCCGGCAAGCGCCGCGCAGTATGTCGAGGCGCTGTGGCGACATAAGATCGTCTGGCTTACGGGGTACAGCAATTCGATCTATCAGTTGGCGCAGATGGCACTGGACTTGAATATCCGTACACCGGCACTCAAGGCGGTCATAACGACCAGTGAGAAACTGACCGACGGAATGCGTTCAATCATCGAGACGGCGTTCCGCACGCGGGTGTACGAGGAATATGGCACGGTGGAGAATGTCTTCTATGTCTGCGAGAATGAGCATGGTCAGAAGCTGGTGAACCCCGATTACGGGCTACTGGAGATTGTGGATGACAATTTCGCCCATGTGCCAACGGGGATGTATGGCGAGGTGCTAGCAACGGGACTTCAACGCGCCAGCCAGCCATTGATTCGCTATCGAGTTGGGGATATCGCAGCATTCAGCGCGGAGATTACCCAATGTGGTCGAGCGATGCCTGTGCTGAAAGAAGTAGAAGGACGGGTAGAAGACACTGTGTATGCACCGGATGGAAGGCGAATGGTACGGTTTCACGGTATTTTTACCGATCAGCCGCACGTTCGAGAGGGTCAGATTGTTCAGGAGCGTCTCGACCTCATCCGGGTTCGTATTGTGCCGAAAGCAGGTTTCAGTGCCGAGGACGAGGCTGATGTGGTGCGGCGTATTCAACAACGACTGACGGAAGATGTGCAAGTCCGTGTTGAAGTGGTCGAGCAGATTGAACGCACTGCGCGAGGAAAATTCAAGGCAGTTGTTTCCCGCCTTTCTCGTGAGGAGCTACAACAGGTGGCGAACTCCAGTACTAAGGACCCAGCTTGAGGATACTCTACCTGTACCAATACTTTGTTGCACGGCAGGGGCACGGCATGACGCGCACGTATGAGTTTGCGCGCAGGCTGATTGACCGTGGTCATGATGTCACTGTCGTGACTCTGCCCGGATACTTGCCAGCCGAGTATCAGGGATACCGAAGGATTACACGGCTGACTATCGAAGGTGTGCCGGTGATTCTCATCCCGGTTGCTTATTCCAATTATATGAGCTTTAGCCAGCGCATGGTGCAGTTCATCAAGTTTGCGCTGCTGGCGTCCTGGGTTTCGATGCGCCAAGCTGTCGATGTGGTGTATGCCAGCAGCGGGCCCCTTACGATTGCTATTCCGGCGATTGCCGCGCGCGCATGGCAGCGAATTCCGATGGTGTTCGAGGTGCGCGATTTGTGGCCCCGCTTGCCAATCGCGATTGGCGCGCTCAAGAACCCTGTGGCAAAACAACTAGCGCTGCTGCTTGAATGGGTCGCATATCATGCAGCGACACATGTGGTGGCGCTGTCGCCCGGCATGAAAGAGGGGGTCATAGCACGTGGCATTGCGGTTGACAAGATCACGGTCATCCCCAACAGTTGTGATCTTGATCTGTTTGATGTACCAGAGTCCGCTGGTGCTGTGATTCGTGAGCGGCTTGGTCTATCAGAAGGACAACCGTTGGTGGTCTACGCGGGCACGTTTGGCAGAATGAATCACGTAGGTTTCCTGGTCGAGCTCGCCCACTCCATCAGGGCACATCTGCCGGAGTGTCGTTTTCTCCTTATCGGTTCTGGCGCAGAGTTTGAACAGGTAACGGCACAGGCAGCCGAGATGGGGCTGCTCGACAAGTCCGTGTTCATCTGGAAGCCTGTGCCCAAGAGCGAGATGCCGGCAATTCTTGCGGCTGCGACTATCGCCACTTCGATGTTCCTTCCTGTGCGTGAGATGTGGGATAATTCTGCCAATAAGTTTTTTGATGCGCTTGCCGCCGGGCGACCGATTGCCATTAACTATGGTGGATGGCAAGCTGACATCCTGAAAGAGACAGGCATCGGCATTCAATTGTCTGAGAATGATCCGGAAGCCGCGGCAAGAACCCTCGCCGATTTTCTCAGCTCATCCGACCGACTCGCCCATGCTCGACTGCGGGCGCGCGAACTGGCATACCATCGGTTTCACCGGGATGTCATGGCGAGGGATTTGGAACAAGTTCTTCGGAAGGCTGTTGGGGAGGACTTAGATTGAGCCGCGTGCTGGTGACAGGAGCCAACGGGTTTGTAGGTCGCTATCTGTGCACGCTCCTTGCCCAGCAGGGATATTCCGTTCGTGCCGCAGTGCGTCGATCTGAGACGCAGACAGTCTTTGACACTGTCGTCGTCGGGGAGATGGACAGCAGGACAGATTGGGCGAACGCGCTGGACGACGTAGACCATCTTGTTCATCTGGCGGCGCATGTTCATCACCCACGGGACGCGCGCCTGGACATCTTTCGTGAGATCAACACGCATGGCACACTGAGACTCGCCAAATCTGCGGTAGAGGCGGGTGTCAAACGATTTTTATTCGTCAGTAGCATTGGCGTCCATGGGGATCGCACGACGACCGCACCCTGGAATGAAGAAAGCCCGATTGCACCCACCAACCCGTATGCAACATCGAAATGGGAAGCGGAAGAAGGACTGCGCGAGCTGCCCGAACTGGAATATGTGATTGTGCGCCCGCCTTTGGTGTACGGGGCACATGCACCGGGAAACTTTGGTCAGCTTGTGCGGCTGATCCGGCGTGGACTGCCGCTTCCTTTGGCGTCGATCCGCAATCGACGCAGCTTGATCGCAGTCGAGAATCTGGTCGATTTTCTGTCCGTATGCCTTTCGCAGCCAGACGCTGCTCGGCAGACGTTCGTGATAAGGGATGGAGATAGCATATCCACCCCAGAGCTTATGCGTCGTGTAGCGGAGGGGCTGGATATACCTGTGCGCTTATTGCCTTGCCCGCCGACACTGCTTCGCTTTGGGCTGAATCTATTGGGCAGGCAGCGTATGGCTCAACAACTGGTCGCTTCGCTTGAGGTTGACAGCCGCAAGGCGCGAGCGCTGTTAGGATGGCAGCCGCCACTGACGATGCGGCGGGCGTTGGCAGCCCTGCGCGACGAGGTATAACATCAATGAAAGTCCCTACCCGCAGACATTCAGCGCACGCTGATCGCGTTGATCAGCAATGCAGATAACTTGAACACAGAGCCTTATGACCAACCCACCTCAGAAACCCATTGATGAGATGCTCACCACCAACAAAGAGCAGTCCAGCTATTATGCCCATACCCGCAGCCGTGGTTCGCTGGCAACGCGCCTGTGGAGAAGTGCCCGCCACAGGCTCGAACAACTGAATGCCGCCGCCGGCATCAGCACTTCGGTCGATCAGGGGCAGTTGGATTGGCTGGGAGACCTGTCCAACAAATCTGTGCTTGATCTTGGTTGCGGCACAGGCAACCCGCTCAGTCTGACCCTGGCTGCCCGCTGCAATCGCTATTTGGCGATTGACCTGAGTACAGATAACATTCAGTCTATGCGCAAACGCTTGGCGAGTGCTGGTCATCCCCACGCGGCTGCCGAGGTTATCGACTTCCTATCGCCCACTTTTGTCGACATGTTCGATGTCATCTACGCGCGCGCCGTTCTCCATCACTTTCGCTATTTCGACGATTTTCTGCAAGTGCTTTATGCCCACCTGAATCCCGGCGGCGCAGTCGTCTCCTATGATCCGCTCCAAACCCATCTCGGTGTCCGCTTCATCCGCACCCTCTACCGCCCCTTTCAGAGCGACCGCGACTGGGAGTTTCCTTTCTCGCGTGCCACGTTCCCCATCATTCAGAAGTACTTCGCAATTGAAAAGGTGCAGGGCGTATTCGGCTACGCCAAGTGGGCGCTGCCTCTCGCTCTCGTCTCGCAAGATGCAGCACAGCAGTTGGCGAAAGGACTCCACCAACGTGACTTGCGGGACGCGACCGCCCTGAATGCGAACGTTTATGGCTGTATGCATGTCTCGATGCTTCTCAGACGGCTTCCCGATGTATAGCGTCCATGCTTACGGGCAGATTATCAATAGATAACCTCAGTGAATCACGAAAGTTGAGTGTGAATTGACAAAAGACTTGTCACAGTTACGTTTTCGGTTACGACGCCAAAACAAACCGAGACAAGCCATGAAGATGATAGCGGAATACGTGCTAAATGCGGAAGATGTACGCGGCATGATGTTGGATTGGATAGGAGCACATCTGAGTGTGAAGACGGAAGGGTATCGCAGCTCGACCGCGCACTCTTTCAATCTACTGCTGAAAGCAGTCGCGGAAGGCAGCAGTCTGGAAGTAGTCAGTGACGATTGCTGTGGCAGCATAGACGGCAATACATTGTGCGAGCAGTAGAACGCGGCACTAGATGTGCGCCAGTTGTGTACGCCTATCGCGTTACTTTCAACAAACATAGGTATCAACGGTATTCGATAGGAGTACCCACTTGAAGCTTCCGTGCGGCACGAACGTGTTCAATTGACCTGAATCATGCTTTGTAATGTTTCGACGGCGAGGATCGTAGCTCTTGACTAACCTCAGCTAGCGTTTTGCATACGAGGTCGATATTTTGGGCTGCATCCATGTATTCGTGATCTAGAACCATTTTCATCGTCAGAACTAGTAAGTGCGCCGATTGACTCAGGTTGACCAGTTCATTGCGTTGGAGAGATAGCTGAGCAAAGCGTTCGAGATCGCCAGTTGCCCCGAACGTCCGTGATAGGTAACTCTTGAAGTCGTCACTATTGGCAAACATGAGTGTTATCTCCATATGATGGCGCTGGAGTAGTTGATCACACCACCCAGCAAGATTCCTCAGAATACTGTGTTCGCGTCGTCAAGGCTTTTCGAGCACTGAAGTACGAAACCATATGCCCCCTTCAACCTGACCAGATACCGTACACGAGCTTGTAGTAGGGTATCTTCAAGTATTCATAGGCAATTACCTGACCATACTCAGCTTGTCGCTATGTCACAGCGCCAAGGTTATCCCCAGGTACAACTATAGTCAACTATGTTAGAAGTTACGCAGTTGAAAAAAGGCCGATAGAATCGGATGTATGAACGCACCGAAATGTACCGAATACGACTGCATCAACTTCCTGGTCGCCGCGCATCAGGTATTCAGCGCGGTGGAAGCCTCGCGTAGCCATCCGGAGGGGGAGCAGAAGGTAGCGCATGACGCCTATACGCGACTGCTGCAACGACTGCCGCCGGATAGCGAGGTGTTGTGGGCGGAAGTGCAGGGATGCATTGATCTGAACAAGGGGCTGCTCATCATCGATGCCACGACGCTGGACAAGCCCTACGCCAGTCAGATGGGGTTGGTGACACGCCACTGGTCGGGAAAACATCATCAGGTGGTGCAGGGGATTAACCTCATCAGTCTGGTGTGGAGCGACGGGGATGCGGCGCTGCCGTGCGACTATCGCCTGTACAACAAAGACCATGATGGCTTGAGCAAGAACGACCGCTTTCGACATCTGCTTGAGACAGCGCATGAGCGCGGGTTTCAGCCCGGTTTGGTGGCGTTCGACAGTTGGTACAGCAGTTTGGAGAACTTGAAACTGGTGCGAGACTTCACTTGGGATTGGTTGACACGACTGAAGAGCAACCGTCAGGTGAGCTTGAAAGTGGGGGAACAACAGGCGGTCAGCGACCTGGACATCCCGCCCAACGGGTTAGTGGTGCATTTGCGCGGGTACGGCATGGTCAAAGTGTTTCGGACGGTTGACCCACACGGCAACGCGGACTACTGGGCGACCAGTCACATGACTATGACCGACGCCGAACGCGAGCTGTTCGCCAACCGCGCCTGGCTGGTCGAAGTCTACCATCGTGCGCTCAAGCAGTTCACAGGCATCGAGCGAGGACAGTTTCGCCTCGAACGCTCTCAACGCAACCACATTGGCTTGGCGCTTCGAGCCTATGTCCGCCTCGAGCTTCATCGCTGGAAAACCCGCATCTCCATCTGCGCCAGCAAGCTCGACATCATTCGCCTTGCCGTTCGGCACTATCTGGCGCATCCCACCTACTTGATTCCTTCAACTGCGTAAGTCCTAATAGTCTCTCTTCGCACGTTCGATTTTGTACTGCCATCGCTGGATGATCAGCGCCGCACCGTCGCCTACCTCGACGCCCTGCAAGCGCGCGTCGATGCGCTCAAGCGCCTGCAAGCCGAAAGCGCCGCCGAACTCGACGCGCTGCTGCCCTCGCTGCTGGATCGGGCGTTTCGGGGGGAGTTGTAGATGGTCAAGGTCTTTATCAGCTATCGACGCAGTGACAGCGCGGGATACAGCAGTAGGCTGTACGATGCTTTGGTCAAACCATTGCGCGAAAGTTTCCGTGTTGTGAATAATGAGGAACATCGCGCTCCGCGAAGCCCGCAATTTGCTGCTGCCGCGTCTGGTGTCGGGCGAGTTGGATGTGAGTGAGTTTGAATTGGGGGCAATAGAGATGTTTAACATCACTGGTGATCGTATGACGATACCCATGCAGCCTGATGAAGATGGCTACACGGGTAGAGAATGCCCTGAATGCAAGTCGTATTTCAAGATCGTATTTGGCACGGGGCTAAAGGACACAACCCATTGTATCTGCCCTTATTGCGGTCACAAAAGCGACCACAGTCAGTTCTACACACAGGATCAGATTGATTATGCGATGTCAGTTGCAAAAAACTACATGGTTTCTGAACTTCAAAAGGTACTTAAGAATGCCTTCAAGCCAAAACGCAGCAGTCGCAAAGGACTGATAAGTATTGAGTTCAAGGTTAAAACAGGCAGATTACCGCCTATCCAGTTCTACCAGGAAGCCACATTAGAAACCCAAGTGGAGTGCAAGCAGTGTACGCTGAAGTATGCAGTTTTTGGCGTATATGCTTATTGTCCTGACTGCGGGATACACAATTCTCAGCAAATCCTCGAAAAGAATTTGGAACTGGCGCAGAAAGAACTTGATCTGACAGCAACCGTTGACACTGAACTTGCAGAATATCTAACCAACGATGCATTAGAGAATGTAGTCTCAGCATTTGATGGATTTGGACGTGAGGTTTGCCGAATGTATGCGGACAAAACAGCCAGTCCAGCGCAATCTGCTGATATTCGCTTTCAGAACTTAACGGGCGCACAGAATAATTTGCAGAAGCACTTCGGGTTCGATATTGCTGGATCGCTCTCTCCATCTGAATGGAGTGCCGCCATTCGCGGTTTTCAGAAGCGGCACCTGTTAGCTCACAACAGCGGGGTGATTGATGATGATTATGTGCAAAGTCCAATGATGCAACGGCAATTAAAGGACGTAAAGTCACAATCACGTCGGGTGAAGTAACGGATCTTATCATCATCGTTCGCACGATGGGCACTCACATCATAAGTGAAATGAGTAAATTGCCATAAGCCTGCAACGGGCTACCCTACTCAGCATCAGGTGGGTTGGATGTGAGCAAGATTGATGCGGAACATAGGAGGAACACTTGATGTCTCATCAACAAGACATGGAAAATGCAGCAAAGCTGATTAATTATGTGCATCGTTGCCCATCTCGACGAACTCCAAGCGCGCGTTGATGCGCTTAAGCGTCTGCAAGCCGAAAGCGCCGCCGAACTCGACGCGCTGCTGCCTTCGCTGCTGGATCGGGCGTTTCGGGGGGAGTTGTAAGGAAGGAAGCCCATGTCGGATAACCCCAATACTGCTGCTGCCCTACGACAGATCATCGAGTCGATACGCTATCTGGTCGACCACCCGCGTATTCAGCAAAAAACCTGGGTTGCCAGCGGCAAAAAGTGGTTGCCCGTACTGGAAATCGTGTATGGTGAACTATCCAATGAACAGAGGAGCGGCACAATTGATATGGCGCAAGCACCGCTGGTAAAGGACTTAGGATCGATACTTGTCGAAGTCAATGTCAGTGTCAATCAGACCTTCATGAATATTGATCTCGCCGATGTGTCGCAAGTCGAAGTCCATCGGACAAAGTCGAACAGTTTTACACTCAAAGATGGGCGGAAATACCTCACGAATCCAACAGACGCCCAGCGAATTATCGATGCACTTCGGAAGGCACAAGAACGAAGCGAATGATCAAACTGGGCGGCACCGCACGCAGCGATGCCGCCCACCTTAAGCGCTAGAACTCGACTTCCTCCTCGCCATGCGCGCCGTTCTCGACGCGGTCGAGAAGGACGAGGCGGTTGGCGTCCATGTCCAGGCTCGCCTGCGGAGTCCCGCTCTGATCCGTCCACGCGCTCGGTCGCAGCCAATCTGAACTCGCCTGGACCAGCGAACCCTTCTTCACGAATTGCTGTGCCACCTCAGAGAGGCGGTTCCAACAATTGACGCGCACCCAGAGCGTCTGCTTCTCGCCGTTGCGGTTCTTGCGGCTGACTGCCACCGAGAACGACGCGACGCTCTGCTCACCCACCTGCCGCACCTGCGGATCGCTGCCGACGTATCCCGTGACCTGAATGTTGATGCTGCTGCCCATGATGTCTCTCCTCGCGCCTGCGCGCTCTTTCCATCGACCCTGTGCCGATTTCTGACCGGACAAGAGCAGGCGAAAGAGCCGCCCATCACCCAAAGGGCGCTACCCGATTGCGGTGAGCGCAGCGGCACAAGCCAGGAGCAATCGGGTCAAGCGTGACGACGCCAGTCGTTATGATGGGCGGCGCGCCTGCTAGGATGGTCAGTGACAAATCGGCACGCTTCGGGTCGGATGAAAGCAGCCCGCGCAAGAGGAGATCATGACGCCAGCGCATCCGCGTCACGAACAAGGCGCGACCGCCCGGCTGAGGTGGATGCAGCGCAGCCTCTCGCCAGTGTCAACGCGTCGCGCGGCGAAACGCTGCTCTGTGCGAACGATGGAACGCTGGTGGCGGATGCAGCAGGCGAGTGTGGGCGACACGCGGGTGGTGAGACGAGGTGGAGGATCAGACGCTTTGGCGAGCTGCAAGGACGCTAATCGAGATGATTGAAGCAGGGTGGCGATTGGTAGAAGGGGCGGGCTAGCACTTGGCAAAGCGTCGGGCGAACGGCGGCGAACTGAAGCATGTAAAGCCTTCATTTCAGTTACCATTGGTGTAGTTGCAATCAGGTTAGGCAGCTTACATGGAAGCCGAAAGAAGTGGGACTATACGCCGTTGGAGTGCATGGCGTTGGAAATCAGTTTTGGGACTCGCCGGGCTGTATTTCTTGGTCGGTATCATCGGTATCGCCGTTACATTGGCCGGTCTATGGCTTCTTATCTTCCAGCCTTTTCGCCAGTATCCTCCTGGATTTGCGGACATAGGTCGCGAACGAGACTGGAATCCTGATAACGTTGGTCACTTCATCGAACTTCAAATCCCAGCACAAGCGCGTGACTTTGTCGCAGAAGGACAATTGGGACTTGTTGGCTCTTATGGCATCTTTCCAACGCTCGAATTCTCCTTCACCAGCACACCAGACGTTGCAAACGCATTTGCAGCTCACTTCTGCAACGGAGTACTTCATCCGGGTTTTGACCCGTTCAACTCGATAGAAAGCGATAGCCCCGGCACTGAGGCCGTACTGGTTCGAGGCAAGGGAACAATCCACTATGCCTATTCCAATGATACGTCGCTCTCAGTTCGCGGAAATCGCTGTTCCCGGTGGGACGGCAGGATAAATGCTAACTGGTACTGGCTTGAGGAAATTGTATTAGATACAACGAACCCAAATGTGTACCGCGTCTCGTATCATCTCCCTTTCGACCCCAACAGCAGTGGAATGGCAGAGGAGGTATATCCTCGAGCTTACGCGATTACTCCCCTAGGAGATGCATTTCGCCTGAACGTTACAGGATTTCGCGCCCTCAACGGGTCGTATGTTCTCGGATATCCGACGATTTGCATGGAGACCAGAGCACTCGCGCGGGTTTGGGATCGTTTTGCATTTGACCCATCCTTACACTCCGGATACGAGAACGCCGAAGTGAGCATCGCGATCGACGGCATTGCGCAGCCCTCTGCGGTCATTACCGAAGACACCTTTTCACTACGCCCTACAGATAGTACCGGCACCGACGCATGGCAATACTGCATTACCAAAGATTGGCAACCTGGCCGACATAGCATGGAGATTGTCATTGTTCCTATCAACGGAAATGTACGTGTCTTCGACTGGGAGTTTGTTGTTCCTAACGCCTTCTAGTTCAATGCGGTCAGCGCTTCGTTACTGCCTCAGGCAAACCATGGAAATGGAAGCTTATGGATGCTGACTGCGAGCGATATGCAGCAGCGAGGCATGCGTTAGCGGACGGAGCGGCGGGTGGGGAACCGATGCGTGCTCAGATCGAACAGCGGCGCGTCACTGTTGAGGATGCCTTCGTATAAGGCGAGCGTCACGCGGTTGAGCGCAAAGCTCAACTTTTCGTGGGTGTAGGTTGGGTCGCCTTGCGCGAGGCTGTGCGTCGCCGCCAGCAGCAGGTAATCCGACGCAGCGAGCAGCTCATGCGCCATCCGCCCTTGCCAGGAGTGGATGTCGCTGGTCAGCGTGACCGCATCGCGCAGGTGATAGCGCGCCGCGCGTGCCGATAGGAGCGCCTTTGCCGTCGCCTCGAAATCGATGGCAGTCGATTCCCACGGTGGCTCGAAGCGGTAGAGATACTCCGCAATCGCGCGGGTCGTCGGCGGCGTGATGGCGTGGGAAGCGCAGTAGATCGCCAAGCGAATGTGCGCGCCCGCGTGCGCCTGCGACCCGCAGACTTCCAGTGCCGTATCGATCACGAGGTTTGCCGCCTCGGCGACCTTCTCGCTCTCGCGCTCAACACGTAGCTCCGCAGCGATCTGGTCGAGGAGTGCGCGGTAAATCGCATTGACGAACTTTTCGTGATAGCGGGCGTGGGCGGTGTAGAGGGTACTGTCGGACATGAGGTTTTCCTTTCGTCTCATTGGAAGTATGTGAGCTTGTTGAAGTGCCAGAAGGCTTTGCGATCTGGCATGTTAAGCAATTATGTTCCGTTCATAGCGGTATGATGGAATGGTCGCGTTCAACGAGGTAGATGACATGGAAACAAATCGGCGGCTAATGCTGATGATTGACGGGGACAACGCACAGGCAGCATTGTTACCACAGATGCTTGCCGAGGTGAGCAAGTACGGGATTATGAAGATACGTCGGGTATATGGGAATTGGGCATCACCACAGCTTAAAGCTTGGCAGGAACTCCTACATACTTACGCTCTGAAACCAGAGCAACAGTTCAGCTACACAGCAGGCAAGAACGCAACAGACATTGCACTCATCATTGACGCCATGGATTTCATCAACACAGCGGGGGTTGATGGTATCTGTATCGTCTCGAGTGATAGCGATTACACGCCTCTCGCAACTCGAGTTCGTGAGAAGAACCTGTTTGTGATGGGGATTGGGAAAAGCACCACGCCGCGTGCCTTTGTGAATGCCTGTGATGTTTTCGTGTACACCGAAAACCTTAAAACGGACGATATACCTCTGACAGAAGTTTCCGATGCGGTGTCGGAAACCAAATCTCCGGTCTCCACGTCTGAACAAGCGCCTACAGAGGCAACGCATCTCGAATCGCTGTTCCGAACAGCTTTTGACTCCGTCGTTCAGGATGATGGTTGGGCGCATTTAGGGACACTGGGAAGCTCGCTACGAAAGCTTGATCCTGGTTTCGACCCTCGTACTTATGGTCACAAGCTCCTTTCGCAACTCGTTCAGGCTAATCTGCATTTCTTTGAGATGGAGAAACGAGAAAGCAAGGGTGGCAATTCAGACATCTACGTTCAGTTGAAGGAGAATTAGCCATCAGAAAGATATGCCGCCAATTCCTCCCGCCCAATCGGCAAACTCCGCGCGCTCATGCCATCGAGGCTGACGAACGTGGCGAAGGTGCGGATGGGCTGCCTGTGGAGCAGCTTGTAGACGTAGGTGCCGATCACCGTCGCGATCCAGTGTAGGGTAAGCGCCGTGCGCCGTGCTGTATCGCTACAGTCGGTTTCACTGCGCTCCCCCCCGAACCGGACGTACACGTTTCCGTGTATCCGGCTCTCCAGTCTTCACTTGGCTTTCTGTCTCGTCGCTTCCGTGAGCTTTCCAGCGTGTAAGGCATAGTGACACGATTGGCATAGCACCATTGTTTTTCGCTGTTTACCAATCATGCGAATCTCCCACGCAGCCTTTCCCTTTAGGTCACGCAGTCGTCGGATATGATGAACTTCCATGAACCCTTCGGTTGTTCCGCACCATTCACATTGGTTGGCATTCAGTCGCTGTCCCAATTCAGTTGGTAACCGGTATTGCCATGTTGTGGCTATCCGGTCAACATCTGTGTGCATCACCTTTGCCCGTTTCAACTGCCGAGTGGACGAAACCAAGCGGTATATCTTTACTGTCCCATCGGGTTTGCGGCACCTCAGGTCGAAGGTATTTGGTGCTGTTTTCAGTGATTTGACGACTTTGTTGACACTGCATCGCCGTTTGTTGGCGAGCGTTTTCAGGAAGCTATTGGTGGTCAGCCATAGAACGTTAGCAGCGACGTAGCTGAGATTGTCGGCTAGGGCATAGTAGTTTAGGAAACCCCGTGTTTCTGCGTTGTAGATAAGCAGAATTTCCAACTCACTATGGCGGAGGACATGCGGACGGGTTTTTGCTTTCCATTTCTCGGCTGCTCCATAGGTGCGTGCAAATTTTTGTACCTTGTCCCGAGGAATGAGTAGGCGTAGATGAAAGTTCGTTGTCCGTCGCGTTATCGCGCCATATTTGACATTCCGTGTGCGCAGTATGCGGTTGCTTTGCCACCGTTGAACCTCGTAGCCTAAGAACCGTGCTCGCTCTTTGGCGTTCGTGACTAGCGTCTTTTCTGCCGAGAGTTCCAAGCCCAGCTGCGTGTGGAGAAAATCCGTTAGCCAATCTTTGATTTGGTGTGCATCAGCTTTGCTTCCATTCACCCCTATCAGGAAGTCGTCCGCATAGCGGACATATTCCAGACGACGAAAGGTCGGGTCAAACGGGTCAGTGACTTCCATCTTTAGCTGTTGACGTTGGAGTGCTTTGAAGGTTGTCCAATTCCCGCTAACCTTGGCTTGCGCTTTTGCCCTGCGTTTGTGTCGTTGTAAGCGGCGATATTCAGGACGTACTCGTCGCTCTTTTCCTCGGTTGAACTCGTGTTGTTTCTCTTGGATGGCACGGTCGAGTTCGTGGAGGTAAATGTTGGCGAGTAAGGGGCTGAGGTTGCCACCCTGCGGTGTTCCTGAGTAGGTGTCGTATTTCACACCCGCTTCAATGTAGCCTGCGTTGAGAAACTGACCGATGAGGTGTAGAAACCGCTTGTCTGTAATGCGTTTCCCCAGAATGCCCAGCAGCGTATCATGTTGCAGGTGGTCAAAGAAGCCGTGAATGTCTCCTTCAACCCACCACCGAATCCCTTTCATGACTTTAACCTGCTCAAGCGCCGTATGACAGCTTCGTCCCGGTCGGAAACCGTGTGAATCGGGCGAAAATGTTGGTTCATAGATCGCTTCGAGCAAGAGCTTGACGACCGTTTGCAGCAACTTATCCTCGAACGAAGGAATGCCTAGAGGTCGGAAGCTGCCATTTGCTTTTGGAATGTAGACACGCCGAACAGGATGAGGGGTGTAGCGCGCCGTTTGCAGCTCATCAATGAGTTTGTAAATGCGTGCTTTCCCCGTGCGGTCAATGGTCGTGCCGTCCACCCCTGCCGTCAGATTGCCAGGTTTGGGAGCGATACGCTGATATGCCATAAGCCAAAGTTCGACGTTGTACAACTTGGGGAACAGCTTGTCGAACTTCACATCGGCTTTGCGAGCCATATTGCCAAGCATCGTCAGCAGAACAATTGGATTTTGCACTTTGTGCGCCTTTCACTCCGCTTCTGATATGAAAACCTGCCTGCCTTCGCCATGTGGACGGCTTTCCCGTCCTCAGACTACTACGCAGGCTCCGTTGCCTCGTCTGATATTCAGGCGCAAACGCCATAGCGAAAATCGCATTCAGACAGGGGCAATCCCCGTTTAGACGTTAGTTCAGACCCTCTCGACTTAGGTGGCTCGTTCGAGGTTTCATCCCATCTACGTGGGCTGTGCCACATGAGCGGATATGACAGTTGAGAACGACGCAACTCTCATTCATGTGAAAGCAGGTATCACCATCTTCCTGCTTGGGTCCTGTTGCCCCACTTGCCTCTGAGCTTCAAGCAATTCAGCCTTCACCGTATCGAGATTGCTCTAAGAAGCCTGACCGCTTGATGGAGCGGTCATCTTCCCTTTTGACGCCGTGCTATGTTCCCCATCACGCTTTCGCACTTTGGGTAAGGCGCTGAGCAACTTCCCTTTCCGCAGGAAGTAGAGATTTCTCTCCTCTGAGACTAACACCCTGTTACGGGCGCACCATTAATCAGCAGGTGCTGGTAGCCCGCATCGACCAGTTCGGCGCACGACGCGCCAGGTGCTGCGAGCGGACGTTCTGACGTCGGTTCCGGCTCGAGCAGCGCCGGGAACAGCAGCCCCTCCTTCGGCAGATACGGATACTTGCCGTCGCGCCCATCGATGTAGCGGCGCATCAGCTCCAGGTCATCGGTATTGCCGATGCAGACCTGCCCGGCGTCCGCATGGTTTCCCCCACCGATTAGAATCCCCTTTATCCGGTGGACGGCACGCCGCGCTTCGTGATTATCCACGCACGAAATCACCAGACCCGTGCCGAAGCGGTCGGCATGGCGCTCCGGGTCGAGCGGCTCCGCGATCCAGCCGATGTCCAGCCCCAGCGCGGCGTTCAGGCGGCGGGCGACACACTCGGCTTTCGGCTGCCCGATGTCCGCGGGCGCAAACAGCGCCTGCCGTCCGATGTTCTTCTCCTCGACGAGATCCGGGTCGATCAAGACCAGCGACGGCGCGTGCAGCCGTGCGCGCTGCATGTCGTAGAGGATGCGCGCGACGATGCGGGCAGTCGATGCCCCGGTGCCGCCCACGCCCACCAGCGTGATCGTCTTGAGGTAGAGATTGGGGTCGAAAATGCCGTTCATGTCGCATCTCCCAACGCTTGTGCCAGCGTCCTCCTGACGGGGATCAGGTCGGATACCGGGTACCGCCTCGCCTTCTGCGCTTCCAGCGCGACCAGTTTGGCGCGAATGTCCTGTGGATGGCTGCGCGACTTGCCTGAACAGGCGTGATTGCCAAACGGCGATCCGAGCAGCATCGCCCAATCGTCCCTCAGCGACGCACCGCGCAATGCCTCATCCGCCACCCGCTGCACTGTTCCCCAACACACGCCACCCGACCCGAACACATTCGGCAGCGGGGCATGAAAGAGCGGCGTATCGAGCGTTTCCGGGCGGCGCTTGACCGCATACACGCCATACTGCGGCGCTTTGTCGCTGGCAGTCACACGGATCATGACCAGTCCCGGCAGCGGCACGCGCAGCGCCGCCTCCGCGTCGTCGAAATAGATGCCCGTCTTCTGCGGCGGGCGATATTCGACGACCGTCTTCTTCACGCCATCTTGCCGCACCAGCAGCGTATTGCCGCCGAGCAGCCCGGTGTCAAATGTGACTTTCGCCGCCAGCGCCAGCGCGATCTGCGCCGGATCAACCGGATATTCCTGTGTGACTTCGCCGTCAGTCTTACGCAGCATCAGCCCGTAACTGTAGAACGAGAGAATCAGCGATGGCTGCTCATTCAGCGCCGACGCTAACGCTTGCCCAGCATAGTCGTTTCCGTTCATTGAGCTTGCCTTTCTTCTTCAGTTCACGATAGAGATGGGCGACATTCCGCTCCAACGCCGCCATCAGATCAGGTGATGCCTTGAGCGTCTCAATCCCCGTCTGCACATCGCGCAGGATGCCGTCCGCCTCTTCGACCAGCTCAATCGCAAAGGCGACATCCTCCGCTGACCACGAGAGCGGCGGGATTTCGGCAAGCGACTCGGCTGTGTCGTCGATCAGGCTGTTCCCGCTGCACGAGAAGATCCACGCGAACGCCCATCCTACCTGTCGCAGCGCCGAATCGGGATGATCGGTCAGGCTGGCAGCGACGGCGCGCCCGGCGGCATAGACACATTCCGGCACATCCACGCTGTAGGTTTCGCCTTCGGGGATAGCGATGCCGAACGGCGCAAGGATGGGGAACAAGTCGCTGTGAACAGCGTAAAACTCCGGGTCTTCGAGATCAACCCCGACCGCGTTCAGTGGAATCCCCCACCCAATGCTGTCGAGATCATCGAGCGGGATGCCTTTGGCGGTGATCGCCGTGCACAGCAGCCGATCTAGCTCCGCATACGACGCGCCCGCCCGCAACCGCTCGACCGCTTCAGCGTAGATGTCCGGGAATGCGCCGCGTGTCACCTGCAACGCAATCTGGAGCGGATCGGTCTCGTCGTCGATGTCCGTCTCGTCGAAGGCTGCCCAAAACGGATCGAACGTGGCGACAGCGGATGCTAGCAGAAGGAGCGGATCGCCCGTGAGCGCGAGGGCGAGCTGTCCGTAGGTGGCGCTGAAGGTGTTCACAGGACGTACTCCACAATATCGACCGTCCGCAGCGGGATCGGGGTGAGCTGTGCCAACTGCCGCGCCGCCGCTGCGCAGCGCCCGGTGTAGGCGACGATCTCCGTCACCGCCTCGACCAACTGCGCACGGGGGATCGGCGCGCTTCCGGCGAGCAACTGGGGCTGCTCGCGTAGCAGCCCCATACCCTTGAGTTCGACTCGCGCGATGCCCGCCAGGCACGCGCGCAAATCCTCCAGTCCGAACGGAGAGCCGACCATGATCAGCCTTTCCGACCAGCGACCACGACCCACTCCAGCACCTGCGTGCCATCTTCGAGCGTAGTCTCGCGCAGTGTTGCGTGCGCGATTTCCGGGTAGGTGATTTTGAGCGTTTCCCGAAGCTGTTCGGGACTCAGGGCGGACAGGCTGGCATCGGCGACGATGCGCGTCGCGCCGATCTTGATGATGCGGGTGGGCTGGGAGGTGTTCTGGTCGTTCATGAGCTTTTCCCTTAGAATAGCCTTATTCAAGTTGGAGGATTGTGTGCTAGAGATGGGCAACCTGTGCTTTGTCCGCTTTGGGGCAAAGCACTTCGCTCTGTACCGACAGTGGTGTAGAGAAGCGGAAACCCAGCGCTGGCTTGGTGAGCCAGATGAGCAGTGGCTTGAGTATGTTGTCACTGCTGCTGGGAGCTTCACATGGATGATCTATGTGGCAGAGACAGCCTTTGGACAAGTGCAGGTTGATCTTTTTGACGATGATCCACATCAGGCAAGTATTGCCTTCATGGTCGCGCCAGAGCATCGCAAGCGCGGATACGGCATAGACATTGTACGCGCAGCGCTTACACAACCAGAGTTAGCGAAAGTGGCATGCTTTCACGCTTTCATCGAACCAGAAAATCATGCAAGCGTGCAATTGGTCGAGAGGATCGGCTTTCGCCTTCTTCATCTCGATCCCGATGAACATGGCTTTCTGGAGTATGTCTATTCAAGGAGCACCTGAGTCGCTTCTGAACTCTCGATCACTGCAAACTCGTCCAGCGTAAATAATGCCAGCTCCTTGTCGCTCAGGTAGCGAAGCTTCCGCGTCGCATCTTCGATATGGCGGATGCGGATCGGCACGCTCGCGTCCCATAACTTGCCGTCGATCATCCGCCCCCCCAGCGCCAGGATTGCCGCGCGCTCCGCCTCGTCATCCGGCAGATCGAGCAGCGACGCCGCGACTTTGCGCACACCCTTGCGCAGCGGAATGTCGAGCGTCGGCTCGGCATCTTCGGCAGGTGTTGGCGCTGCTTTCGCCGCAGGCTTGCGCGACACAGCGGGCTTCGGCTCTGGTTTCGGCGCTTCGGGGATGACGGGCGGATTCGCCCGCCCTATCGCCACACTGCAAACACTCATGCCATCGAGTCTGACGAATGTGGCGAACGAGCGGGACAACTGCGATTCATGCGCTTCTGTGGGCCGACAAGTGCCGAGGGCTGGGCAGCGCTTTCGTGAATTTGACTCGTCGGCGCATGTCCAGTAGTCTCTTCTTTCCCCGGCACGGATGGCTTTAGGGGAATGCAACCTCGGAGGATACCACCATGCAGAAAAAGCGCGCGCTGTTCCCGATCGTATGTCTGCTATTCGTGGCGCTAGGTCTTTCAGGGATGGCCCGTCTGGCGACGGCCCAAGATCAGAGCGCCAGTGTGTCATTCCGTACCCCGGAAGAAGCCATCATGGCTTATATGCAAGGGGTGACCCAAGGCGACATCGCTCAAATCTTGCAGGCCTGCGCAGTTGATGAAATGGGCGACGGGTTTAACTTCGAACTTCACACGAACAGGCTTCAGGCACTGACGATGCTCAGCCCGGCACCCTCCACCTATCCGCTTTACGCGGAGATGAACAAAGTGCAGTTTTCGTGGCAAATCCTGAGTCAGGCACGTAATCTGGCTTATGCTTTGTTGGCTACCGAGAATAGAGTGGTCGAGGGACAGACCGTTCTCATCGATCCCGAAGGAACGCTCCAGTTCATCGACGAGGTGAACCCTGAGAGGCTGGACCAACTCCAGGTCGTCAAGATCGGGCTTCCTAACCCTGAGTTGGCGACCTCTGAACGCAATCTGCAAAACTGGAATACGATAGCCCAGATTTACGGCGCGGAAGAACTGACCGAACGGGTAGCCCTGTTTCTGTTCGAAGGCAACACCTATCTCGTGGGCTTCGCGCTGCTTCGTTATGGCGATAACTGGAAGATCAGCAATGCTTCCTCGACTCTGGCCGGTCTGAGCAGCTTTGGAACGCCTTCGATGACCAGTGAAGACGCATTCGACGAGCTGATAGGCAGCCGTTGAGACTGGCCGCGTGAGCATGATTTCGCCGCTGATAGTAAGGTCAAACCGCGAGAACAGAGTGAACATAGCAGTGCCTTCGACACAACTTACACCGTTTATACGCGCCTTTTGAGGACAAGCTGGCAGGAAAAGCCGCACTCGCCTCGGAAGTTGTTTAGGGTGGTGCGGTGACACTTGCACAGATCGATCCGACGGTGCAGCAGGCAGGCATGAGCAGCGACGCCGCGACTTTGCGCACGCCCTTGCGCAGCGGAATGTCGATAGTTGGTTCGCCCGTTTCGGCAGGCGCGGTCGCTGCTTTTGCGGCAGGCTTGCGCGGCGCGGCGAGCTTCGGTTCCGCTTTTGGCGCTTCGGGGATGACAGGCGGATGCGACGCCTCGACTGCGGCCAGTGCCTCCATTGCTTCGGCGATGATCGCGCCCAGTGACGCCATGTCGCTGTAGGCGAACTGCTGCACGTGCGCCATCTTCCAGCGTGGTCTCGCGCATCGTCGCGTGCGCGATTTCCGGGTAGGTGATTTTGAGCGTCTCCCGAAGCTGTTCGGGACCCAGGTGAGACAAGTTGGCATCAGCGACAATGCGCGTCGCCCCGATCTTGATGATTCGAGCAGATGTTGACGACATAGAATGTCACTCCTTACAATTGCTAGTGATTGACCTTGTAGCGACAAAAGAAGCTTGATGATGGGCTTTCCAGAAGCGGTTCGAACGGTGGCAGCACAGGCATTACGAGAAATTCATGACCACCCCTTTCACGAGTACGGACCTGGAAATCGCAAACTGCTGGTCGATACTTTCCATGCGCTCGAACAGCCTTTGGCCGACCGAGCAGTGCGCTGGTTGGCTGTACTTGCGGCAAGGAAGTCGCTGTTCAAGTACGAGCGATTTCTCACTCCAGATATGAAAGCAACTCTCGAAGATCAAGCTTATGTTTCCGATTTGCCGCAATTCTCGCTGACCATGGCTGAGCGAGTCTTGTTGGGCAATGTATCGAGGAAGCAGGCTTTCAGTTTTGCATGTGACAAGCATTACACTGTTGGCAACATGATGCACTTCACTCAACCTGCAGAAGCCCATTTCGCCAATGTTGCGGCCAATCGAGCATTAGTCGAAGCTTCAGATACCCATGCAATGGAGGTGCTTTGGTCGAAATTCAACCCGATCAAGCAGTTTTGGATCTCAAAATACGACGAAGATGGTACGTATTCCGACATCACGCCGAAAATTCTGACTGATTCTCTCTGGGCGTTTGTAGGAGGTGCATCCGCCGATTGTGTATCGGCGGCAGCAACTGCCTGTGCGTGTCTGGCGGAAGTGAAGCTTGAAGATGTCAATGTCGAGGATACCAATGTCTTGATTGACACTGATTTGCTCTTGGAGTTCTGGCGTTGGTACCTGACGGAGGCACTCTCGGAGGCATGGAAGCGGGCAGAGGCTACTCAATCAATCAGTTTGCTGGAATGAAGCCTCCAGCACTTCCGCGAACTCCTCCAGTGTGAAAAGCGCTATCTCCTTATCACTCAGGTACTTGAGCTTGCGCGTCGCATCGTCAACGTCGCGGATGCGGATCGGCACGGTTGAGTCCCACAGCTTGCCGTCGATCAGCCGCCCCGCTAGCGCAAGCACTGCCGCGCACTCCCCCTCATCATCCGGCAGATCGATTAGTGACGCCGCGACTTTGCGCACGCCCTTGCGCAGCGGAATGTCGATAGTTGGTTCGCCCGTTTCGGCAGGCGCGGTCGCTGCTTTTGCGGCAGGCTTGCGCGGCGCGGCGAGCTTCGGTTCCGCTTTTGGCGCTTCGGGGATGACAGGCGGATGCGACGCCTCGACTGCGGCCAGTGCCTCCATTGCTTCGGCGATGATCGCGCCCAGTGACGCCATGTCGCTGTAGGCGAACTGCTGCACGTGCGCCATCTCCCCGCGCTGGATGAGCAGGGTCGCGGTGGCGCGTTCCAGCGGAATACCGCCCTCCGAAGGCGTGGGTAGCGTCAGCGAGATAATGATGGGCGGCGGCGACTGTTTGGTGCTTTGTTTCTTGTCGAACATGGTGTATTCCTTTCTGTTGTATCCGAAAGCTGTATCTAATCCGTTGACTCTATTAGAATATTTGTGCTACCATCCTCTCATCGGTTATGAACATGGAGGATGCATATGAACCGCCTCATTGAAGAGGAGTTTCCTTTACATGAAACGCAGAGTCTGCGTTACGACCTCATCAACGCTTTGACGGACGCTGACCTAGCCTTTAAGTTGCCGGGTGACAACCCGACATTGGGCGAATTGTGCCGAGAGATGGGCGACATTGAACACAGCTATGTTCAGTCATTCAAGACGCTGGAACAGGACTGGTCGTATCGAAACACAGACCCGAAACTGACAACCAGCGTAGCTGATTTGACAACCTGGTATAGGACGCTTGATGCAGCGTTCGAAACTGTGCTGCGTGGGTTTTCCGACGACGACCTGAACAGCAAGGAAATTGATCGCGGAAACGACATGAAAGTTTCTGCACAAACGCAATTCGAAATCTACCGCGAAGCGCTCATGATGTTTTATGCCAAAGCCAGTGTGTATCTGAAAGGGCTACAGAAGTCGGTCAGCGACCAGTGGCAAGCGTGGATTGGGTGAATTTGCTGGCGTTGTATCGGGTGTAGACACCATCGCACACACATCCTACTTTTCATTGTACTTGGAGCCATCATGAATGCCGATGCGTTTCGCCAGCTCTACGACTACCACTTCCGCGAAAATCGCAAGCTCTGGGATAGCTACATCACCTCGCTTTCTCAGGAGGACTTCACCCGGCACAGCGCCTATTCGTTGGGGTCGGTGCGCAACCACATGGTCCACCTGACGGAAGTGGACACGATATGGTTTAGCGAACTCAAGGGTTTGACGGAGCCTGCTATCCCGTTCAGGGATGAAAGCGATGACCAGACGAAGATTCGCCAGCAGTGGGATATGGTTGAGGGGATGATGCGGGAGTATCTCGCAGGCTTACGGGATGAGATGCTGTTTGCAAAACCGATCGTCCTGGAAGAGGACAAGGACTTGACGACGTGGCAGGTGCTGCTCCATGTGGTCAATCATGGCACAGACCATCGCGCCCAACTGCTCCGACTGCTGAATGACCTGGGCGTCAGGACGGGTCCGCAGGACTTGGTCTTCTACTTGTACGAACAAATCAGTTAAACGCCCTTAAGTCAGCGTCGCCCCATGACACAATTGGCGAACTGCGGCAGGTGCGCCAGCTCCCCGCGCTGGATGAGCAGCGTGGCAGACTCTGATTCCGCCACGCCCCTGCTACCTTCCAGGAATTGGAGAGGCATTGTGACGACAATATTGAGCTCGGTCGCGGATGTTTGTTTGGACATTTAATACCCTTTCGGCATATACAATGATGAGAAATCGATTGATTAGAGAGTGAGTCTGATGACTTCAGAGCAGCCAAAAGTTGATCGCGAGGGCATACAGCGGTGGGTAATGTTGATTGGGGGGTTGGGACTTGCATTAGCATATTCGCTTCTTCAGTTGACAGTCGCGGAATTCCCCTATCAGCAGAACGACCCGATTGTCTATCCAGTGCTGCTGGTTACCCGCAATTGGTTGTTCAATTTAGGAGCTTCCACTGGAGCTCTAGCAATCGTCTTGCTCGGCATAGCTAGAGCGAGAATCAGGGCGATCTGGTTGGGGTTCTTGGTAGGATTGATCAGTGCGCTTAGCTTCGGTATGACAATTGTCACATGTGGATACACTATGTTGACGCCTGGTTTCTTACATATCGATACAACTCGACTTGGTCAAAATATCTACCACCTCGGCTTAAGTCACGGTGCAGAACCAGGCTTCGACTACAATTTGTATGTCTACATTGTCTACAAATGTGATAGCTCGGGCTTGATCTGTACCAACATTCATTCCCCTCATCGTGAAAGTAACGTGACAGCGAGAATACCTGTGCATGCTGTGAGTTTCTTCCAGCAGAGCGGTGATGACGCGCTTTACGTTCGACTTGATGACGAACTCTATACTGTACCCGTAATGATCCGTCGTGATTAGCGTGGTGCAGACGTATCTCAAGGCGCAGGCTCACAAAGTAGCGTCCCGCAGACATAGCAGAAGCACTAGTGGTTCGCGCCTTGAAACCGAACCTACGCAGTCGATCACTTATGTCCCTTTCTAAAGGCATTTCTCCATCACCACAGCGCCAACTGCACCACGCGCTCATCCACGTCCTTCCTCGGCACAACGGGCGTCGGCGCGACCGTCTCGCGGCGCTTGCTGGCTTGCGCGCGTTCGAGGCGGCGCAGGGCAAGCAGGTCGGGACGTGGTGCAGCGGGTGCCGATGGCGGCAACGCGTCGCGGAGGATGCCGCCCACGCGCAGCGCCTCGGCAATGAGCGGGTCGGGATGCGGGGCTGGGTCGGCAGCAGGCGGTTCTTCGCTCGGACCCTCCGTCAGTTCGACATTCCAGTACGCCGCGTCCTCCTGATCAATCTCGCGCACCTTCGCCTCTGCCTTGAACAGCTCGGTCGGATCGAGCAGCGTCTCGTCGCGCCCGATTGCCTGGAGCAGCGCTTCCTCAAAGCCGCCCTCACCTTCCGTCAGAGAATCGAGACCCGTCAGCCCAATATCGCCGGTGAGCAGTTTCGCAGCGCGCTGCTTGCGGCTCATGAGCTGCACCGCCGTCTGCTCCATCGTGCCCTCGGCAAAGAGGTAGTAGACCTTGCAGTGTGTGTGCGTCTGGTTCAGGCGGTACGAGCGCGCTGCCGCCTGCATCATCGTCGACAGATTGAACACAATCTCGAAGAAGATGATGGTTGGCGCGAAGATCAAGTCCAATCCGGTCTTGGTCAGCTCCGGATTGCAGATCAGGACATTGCAGCCTTTGGCGACTTCCGCCTCAATCACCTTCTCGCGCCGTTGAGCATCGACCGTGTTTTTCAGGATGAACGACTTGGCTTCGGGGATGTGTTCGCGCAGCAGTCGCTCGAAGCGGGGCTGCACATCGCGGGTGGCGGTCTGCCGGAAGTAGATGACACACGGACGATCTGCCGCCAGTTCATCGCGCACCAGGTCGATGAGCGCCTGCTCTTTGGCGAAGATGCGCTCTTCGCCGTAGCTGGGGATGCTGGCGACGGTGTGCGCCAGCTTCTCGCCGCTGACCGGATGCTTCAGGTTGTGGATGACTTCATACGGACGGAACGGCGCATTCACCCAACCCATTGACCATTGCAGATATGACCCGCGAAATGTCGTATCGCCTTCCCATCGGCGCTGGATGAGATAGTCCTTCAACTGCTGGCGTGTCTTGTCGTACTGCGCGGACACATCATCGTCAAGCACAACCGGCAGTGCGATTTCCTCGTACTGCGGCAGCGCCTTGCCCAGATCGCCCAGGCTGAAGAAGATCGCATGATCCAGCACTTCCGCCACCAGCAGCGGCGAAATTCCGGGTGCTTCCTCGTAAGGGCGCTCGTAGGTCGATGTGCCTGTATATGCGCCCGTGTCACGGTCATACGACGGGCGTTCCTCAACCACCTGCTCGCGCACGCCCATCGCCGCGACCCAGCGCGACTCGGCTCGCCCGCGCTGGTTGGCGCTGTCGCTGACAATTGCCTGGAACTCCTGCGTCCCGCGCTGCTTCCTGCTGAAGCGCGTCCCGCCGCCCCAGTGGTAATGCTGGCGCACGCGCGGATTCAGCGCGTACTCCAGATTGAAGATCGACGAGGCGCGTCCGTTGAACGGCGTGCCAGTCATCGCCAGCACCTTCTTCGCCATGCCCGCCATCCGGCTGAACGCCTCGCCATTGCCCGTGTCCCCGTGCTGACACTCATGCACCTCGTCCCAAATCAGCAGATAGACGCGATCCGGGAACATGCGCTTGAGGTACTCATCGAGGCGGTAGCGCGGGTTCTTGGTCGCATACTTCTCGCCGGGCTTCGGCTGCGAACCCTTGTCTCGACTGTCACGCCAGAGCGGTGCATTGCAGGCAGCGCATGACCGTTTGCCGCCTTCCAGCCACGACTGCGACGCGGGCGCGCTGATGCCCTTCTTCTCCTGCATGACGGTGTTTCCGCAGTGCGGGCATTTCGGCACACGTTCGCGCCGGATACGCTGGTGGGGCAAATACCCATCCGGGACAGGCGCGCCATGCCGCCACAGCGCAACCGCTTCGGTTCGCCAGACAACCGACGGCTCCCACGCGCAGCCGAGCTTGGTCAAGTCGCGTTTGATCAGCCCGATCTTCGGCACATGCGCGGGCAGGGTTTCGGCGCGCTGTAGGAAGGCTTTTACGTCTTCATGCCGATCCAGCCGTTCGATGACCGCTTTCGGCGCAATGCTGGCCAGTTCCCGTTTCCACTTCTCAATCAGGTGGGGCGGCGCGACGATCAGCACCACCTGATCCGGGCGCATGTCGTTCGCCAGCGCCTTCACAATGCCGGACGCAATGCTGACGGCGGCTGACCCGCCCATCAGCGTCTTTCCCGTGCCCATCGAACCGATCAGCAGGATGCTGCTGCGCGATTGAAACCCACGCGCAATCGCACCGACGACATGCTTCTGCGCGGTGTACATCGGGTACTTGCCCTTTAAACGGATGCGATCAAGCCATTGCCCGATCCCAGCAAAGTCGAAGCGGTACATCGGATGGAACTTGGCGTTGAGGTACTGTGCGAGCGCCCGCTTGTTGGACGTGATGAAACCGAGCAGCGCCTCATCACCTTCCATCTCGACCGTCGTGCCATCTCCACTCAGGAGCGAGAGCGTAGTCGAGGGTTTCAGGCGGATGGTCGTTTTCTTGACTTGACGTTCCGGGTCGTTCGGATCGGCTTCGACCTCGACACGGGCGATTTGTTCGACATGGCGCGTCTTGCCGCGCAGCGCTACCCGCCCATACTCCGCCGTCTCGATCACCGCACCATCGGCGACGCCTGCCGCCAGCACCAGCGCCAGGTGTCCCGGACGCGGCGCGACGACCGGTTCGATCTCGGTGGGCGGCGCGGGTACATCCAGCAGCGCCTGAAACCCGCCCGTCTTCCACGCGCCCTGCTCCTCGATCAGTTTTAGCCCGGCGGTTTCATCGAGCATATCCGGCGCGAACACGAACCGCTGAATCGGGCGCGGCGTGGGCAGGCGGTAGATCGGCTCCGCCTGCACGGTGAGCGGCTGCGGATGGTCGCGGTCGCGGATGATCTGCTCATACAGCGCGGCGGGATCGAGAGGCACACCCTTGATCGCTGCGACGATCATCTGATCATACGCACCGAGGTGCTTCCCCGGCAGCGCCCACACATCGACGCGCGTGCTGTGTTTCGCCAGGAACGCCGCTGCTTCGCTCGTGATGTGGTGGCGGTAGATGCACCACAGCGCCAGCCCGCCGTCTTGTACCCATTTCCAGGCATGGCGCAGATAGCGGAACTCGACGCGCTTGCTGCCTGACGCGCTCGCGTCATGGTCATAGGGAGGATTGAGCCATGCCGCGCCAAAGGCATTGTTGGAGGCAACGAGTCGTTCCACGTCACAGCGCACCGCCTGCATCGCGCCGAAACGGGCAATGCAAGCCGCCGCCCGCTCCCCATCCAGCTCGTTGGCATACGGTGCCATGTTCCACGACCGCGCCGCCGCTTCGAGAAATGCGCCCTCACCGGCAAACGGATCCAACAGCCGATGGGCGGGTGTAGCTGGGTGGATTAATGACAAGAGCGCCGGGTAGTGGCGCTCCTCGATTGCAAAGAATCCCATCATCTGCTTGTTTTCGAGCCTAGACATGGGGACTTCTCCTGAAATGAAAAAGCCCCCATGAACGGGGGCGAATGTGTTACAGATTGGGTTGGACGAGGCGAGTGACGTTTACCGCTTGAAGAGATCGAAGTATTCCTGTGGCATCAGGCGGTCAGGAAGCTCAGCATCCACATAGAGTGAGCCACGGAACCCGAGTTCGATCATGCAGCGCAGAATTGCCTGATAGTAACGGACGATAGTATCGGCTTCGGGCGTGTCTTTCCGCCCTCGCCAGCGCATCGCCAGATGGCTGAGTTCCACTTCAAGCGTATCAATGAGCGCGGTCATCGCTTCTTCAGCAGGGGTCATGGCAGCAGCTCGAAGTATTCGGCATGCGCTGGACGTATCATCGAGAAATCGCGGCGGTCGAACGTGCAGAGTGTGGTGATGTTCAGCCGCTCTGCCAACGCGGTCAGGCAGCAGTCCACGAAGTCGAGTTCAGCATCCCGGTAGCGATCCATCAGCGCGACGGCACGCGTGAAATCCACAAGGTTCAGAGGCACGAACTGCGGTGTTTGCGCGGCAAGCAGAGTGGAAAAGCTTACCGTCGCAGCCGTTCCACCCAAACGCTGAAGATTGTAGACCGCCTCGACAAGCACGACATCCGGGATAAGCAGCCCCGTTGGGTGAGCAGCTGCGAATGCTTTTGCCTTCTCGTGATTGCGGTCGCCCGGATAGCCCAGCGCGACGAGGTAGCTGGCATCGACTAGCTTATCAGAGGGTCCGTCAGGCATCATTGCCACCGCCGTTTTGACCCCGCTCCCACTTTTCACGCAGGTGCTGCTGGAAATGCGTGCGGCTGTTCACGGATGCGTCGGGATCGTCGAGCCAGTCGATGTCGGCGGCTTCCATGCCTTCCGCAACCGCCAGCGCCCAGTTTCCGCTCGGTGTCGGTGCGTAGGTGTTGAGAAGTTCGCTGAAGACCTCATCCAGCGGACGTCCCTGCCGTTGCGCCAGTGTTTCCAGGCGTTCTACCAATTCCGAAGGCAGCGTAATCGTTCGGTCAGTCATCGCTCCGAAGCTCCTATTTGCTCGCTTCATTATAGTGCGTTTACACCAGCGTGATGATGTTCTGCTCAAGCCCGCCCGTAATCAGCCGCGTCCATGAATCCACATCAAGATCAACGCTCAGAAGGTCAATCCCGCCTGCGCTGCGTGTCTTGCGGACGAGCATTGCCCGCTGCCCCGCATCATACAGGTAGGCTGACCACGCATCGAACACGGGAATATTCACGAGCTGCATCACATGGTGCTTGAGCTTGGCGATTGCCTGTGCCTCGCTGGTGCGAAAGATGAAGGTGGTCGATTTGCCACCGTAGTTTGGCGCGACCGCCCAGTCATGTACGAGGATGAGTGACGCGAACCGTGCTTCGGGCAGGTAGTGCAGGTAGGCGTGATACATGCCGCTGTTGCCCTCGCCTGCTGTCAGTTCAACAGATGGTGCATCGAGCGGCACGACAGACACCTGATCGCCTTTACTCAGCTTCGCCCGGATGGCTTCCACGCCCATACGCGGCCCCGCCATGTTGACATAGACGCAGATGCCTTCATGCACGGCATACCCGTAACAGAACACCTGCCCGGTGATGCTGCCCGTCAGTTCGCCGACAAATTCCTGTCCGATGCGTACAGCGCGCCCATTGGCGAGCGCGGTACCTTGCACTGCGGCGATGGGCTGCGCCTTGACCGATAGAAGAGCCGTCTGCACTGCGTCCAGCGGTTCGCCATCAGCAGGCAGCGGCGTCGGTTTGAGAACGCGAATCTGCGGCTGCACTGCCACGTTCCGTTCATCGCTGTGCGCTACTGTTGGCTCGCTGGCTTCGTCCGTGTCCAGCGCAGCTTCTATCATGTTGGCGAGTTCGGGACTCATGTTGGGTACAGAGCATATTTGCTCAGGTGCAATAGGCTGAGCTTCAGTCGCGGTCAGCGCTTGAATCGCGGTAGGCAGCTCCGCACCGACCCAGTACCACGCCTTCCGCTTGCCGCTGAAGCGCGCGCCATGCCGCTTGAGCAGCTCGCGGTGCGGATAGGTGTCGCCATTGATCCACCACCACACTCGCCCGCCTTCCTCACGCTGGCTGCGTTCGACCGTAATGCCTGTGGCGACGCTCTCTCGCTCACCCGTCGATGGAGACGGCGGACGAAAACCCGTCGGGTCGAAGCTCGGACCCACGCGATAGCCCGGCTCCGTGTAGTCCGCGTGCGAGCTATCTGGCAGCACCCACCACTTCCGATCCCGCCACAGGTACACCCCGGCGCGATGGTGTTGGCGCGTGATGCGCTCCGCTTTCGCCTGTTCATCTGCTGTGAGCGCGATCAGGATGTGTCCATGCCGCACCACGACATCGCCATCAATTTGGATGTAGCGGTAGGACGCCTGCTTCGGCGACACATCGCGCGCCTGATCGCCATACAGTGCCAGCAGCACCGCCGTGACCGCGCTGGTGTAGCCGAGCTTGTACGCGCTGACCCGCTTACCCGTGCGCGGATCGGTGACGCGCTGCGCGCCATAGGTGTCCACTGCGATGATATGGACGTTCATGACTGTGGACTCCGGTCGAAGTGTCGTATCTCACGAAAGTTGTCACTGTGCTCATAGAGTCTGTCTCTCTGTCTCATAAACGTTGTCACTCCGTGCCTAAAAGCCGCTTGTCGATATGCTGAGCGTTACTCGCAATGAGGTAGCATGGAGTTGTGGTATGGCGTTGGTTGGTGCTGGAGCGTGTCAGGCTTTGTGAGATAGTGCCTGTACTGTGCCAATCTTTGCGGGTATTCCGTGCCAACCTTTGTGAGACACTGTAGATTTTCAGCCGTGCTGCGTGTCAAACTTTGTGAGACACGACACGAAGTTGATGAGATGCGCCTGTTTGCCACGCAGCACCGCGTAATCATGCCCACGCTTCGTGCCGGGGCTATCACCGTTCCAGATGAACAGGCATCGCTGTGCGTTATCGACCATCCAGCGATCGCGTACCGTGTAGCCGTCGAGCTGCTCCCCGCCTGTGCCCGGATACAGATCGCGCGTGACCTTGATGTATCGACCGTGCTTGCAGCCATAGTTGCGCGGGAAGTTGGCAATTCCAGCGACGATCACCTTTGCCCGTAAGCGGCGGCATTCCTGCACCACCGCCATATCCACGCCCTTCGGGTTGTCGCCGACGAGGATCGTCCACCCAAGTTGGTGTGCGCGCTGAACGGCACGGCGCGCATAGTCGAACATCTCTCGTGTCGCGTGGCGGCTGCCCGCGATCATCACGTGCGTTTCTCTTGCCATCATCATTCACCTCGTCCATCCAGCTATCCCATTCGTACAAAAACAAAGAGAGAGGCTTCGCGCCCCTCTCCCAAAAGTCATATGCAGTTGTTCCATCGTCCATCGACGCTGAGTGCTGCCTGGATGCAGTCCGGGATCGCATGAGCGACCACCTCGAACTGTAGACCGTTCCGGCAGGCTGCTTCTTGTCTTTCACAGCCCCATCCACGACGTTCAGCGTCATCTGACCCGAATTGGTCAGGGACGGATGCGTTTCGCGAGCGTCCGCTGCTCTTGTAGGGCTTCGGCTGCGGATAGACCGCAGCGCCACGAAGCTTTGCACTCCGCCCGTAGCAGCGTCCGACTGGCTCAACGATTTGGTAACGTGCAGTTCATGCCACCCAAAAGAGCGCGGCGCGAGGCAGGCGCGCGTCGGCGCAGCCCTGCCGGATTTTGCGCTGAGCGTCAGCGGCACAAGCCAGGCGCAAAATCCGAGCCAGCAGCCGCCTGCGGCTGGACGTGTGCCCGCGCCGTGCTACGGTGGCGCGATGAACTGCACACCAAAGCGGGGAGAAGGACGATGTGGGAGGAGAGAAGCAGGGGGAGGTCGGAGATAACGCACACAGATCAGCAGGTTACAGGGGATGAGCAGATCGTGCCGCATCCCTTAGTCCGTGTCTGGAGTTTACGACCGTGTGATTGACAAGACTGGGTTAGAGGAGGGTTCGACTTTCGACTATTTGTCATAACTCGGTATTAAATAGTGACTTTCGTCACTTTCGCGCCGACACACTTTATCTTAATTTTAGGTGTTAGGGGTATATTTGCGCTAAAGAGAGCAAATCAGGGGTGGACTCATGCACTTATCGTCCCGCCAGCGCCTGACGTTGGCAGTCCTGTTCTTATCACTGACTTTAATCCTGAGTTTGATCGCCAGCACCGCACTTCCCTCGCAGCAGCCTGTCGCCCAACTCCCAACGCTCGCTTCTCTCACAACGACCATCGCGGACTCACCGCCGTCCTCCGATGTCGCCGCCGTGCTACCTGTGCCCGCACTCGCGGATGCACGCGCTCAAAACGATCCGCAGGGAGCCGGTGGTGGCGCGCCTGCGCAGGCTCCGCCGCCCGTCCCCCCCGATGCCCCCGCGCCGCAGGTCGTCGCCTTTGCGCCGACCGCCATCCCGACCAATCCACCGTTCCTGCCGCCGACGCCCATTACGCCCAACCAGCCCATCGTGGTCATCCCGCCGCCTCAGCAGCCCATCGCCAACCAGGTGGTGATCACCTTTACGGAAAGCGCCAGCGCGCAGGAGCGCGCCGATTACCTCGCCAGCATCGGCGCGGTCGCCAGCCAGTCGATCACCGCGCTCGACAGCGTCGTTGTGACGCTTCCCGATGCGGGCGCAATCACAAGGATGGCAGAATCGCCGGTCGTCGCCGCGTCTGAGCCGGACTACCAGGTCGTCGCCCAGGTCAATGTGCCGCCCAACGATCCACTCTACGCCCAGCAATGGGCGCTGCCCGCCATCGGCGCGCCGGATGCCTGGCTCGCGCTGCCAGTCGATGCGCCGACGGTCGCCGTCGCGGTCATCGACAGCGGCGTTTGTGCGAGTCACCCCGATCTCCAGGGGCGGATACTGCCTGGGTGGGATTACGTCGAGAACGATGCCGACCCGCAGGACGCCTTCGGGCATGGCTGCGGCGTGGCGGGCATCATCGCCGCCAATGCGGATGACGGCATCGGCATGGCAGGTGTTGCGCCCAACGCCATGATCCTGCCGCTGCGCGTACTGAACAGCAGCGGCGTCGGTGCCTATTCCGATGTCGCGGCGGCGATCATCCGCGCAACCAATGAAGGTGCGCAGGTCATCAATCTGTCGCTCGGCGGCGCGTTCCCTTCGACGCTGATGGAGAATGCTATCAACTACGCCGTCGAACGCGGTGTGACGGTCGTCGCGGCGGCGGGCAACACGGGGAGCGAGCAGGTGCTCTACCCCGCGGCATACGCACCCGTGATCGCCGTCGGCGCGGTCGATGAAGCGCGACAAACCGCCTCCTTCAGCGCACGCGGTGCGGGCGTGGACATCTGGGCACCGGGGCAGAACATCGTCACGACCCGGCTGGACGGCGGTCATGCGCCGGGCGGCGGCGGCACCAGCTTCGCCGCGCCGTATGTGGCGGGCGCAGCAGCCGTGCAATCCGCACGCGGGCAGCAGGTGGCGATGGGGGGAGTTGTGACGCTAAACAACACCTTAACCATAGCAGATATGGCGACGGCGGTAGCTATACCAAATGGTCTATTCACTCAGCTTAGTGGAATTTCAGATCCAATTACCGAATTACCCAATGTAACGACTGAACTTAGACTTTTGTATGCAGCGTCACAGGAAAGACGCGCAAATACAGAGGGGATCGCCCAGGATGCTGGTCTTGCCGTTTTGGCAGACAAGGTTCGAGTAACTATCTTCGCAAGCAGCGAGCAAGCAGCGAACGAAATTGCAGAGCGTATTGTGTCCATAGGAGGTTCAGTGGCTGTGCAATATTGGACACAGATAGGTGCATGGGTACCGTTAGCTAGGCTAAGAGAAGTATCCAGCTTTTCTGGTGTAAGTCTCATAGCCGCTCCTGCAAGACCCCATCTTGCTTCGGAACCTACATTGAATTCTTCAAATCAGTCCATAGTCACACCAATAGAGTCGGAAGGAGTTGCCCTGAGCAACGCAAGTGAATGGCATGCTGCAAGTCTCGATGGCTCCACGGTGCAAGTAGCAGTAATGGATACATTCGCAGGTTGGAGAGAAGCCCAATCGGCTGGCGAACTTCCAAGAAACCTACTTACCGCAAACGCACGTGAAGAAAGCGTACAATGCGGAAGCAACCAGCCTCAGTCAAATGCGCACGGTACTGGCGTGGCTCAGATCATCCACGATATGGCTCCAGGAGCACAACTTCTTCTGACCTCTCCGCCAGCGAGCATGGACGAGTACTTTTCGTTTCTTGTAGAGCTTGCAAATGACAATCGAATCATTTCGTCTTCCATCGACGAATATGCGTATGATCCTGGTGATGGCACAGGTGTTGTTGGCAGAGCCGTTGATGAAGTCAGAGCACGTGGCGCTCTCTTCATCCAGGCTGCTGGCAACTACAGACATCTTCACTGGGATGGAGGTGCAACCGATGATAACGGTGACGGACTAATCGAATTCTCTTCGACTGTCGATCGATTAGTGTTTCGCATTGAACCAGGTGAGACCCGCTGTTTAGAGGCTGTATTACGGTGGAATGACTGGAATAGCGATGGGACTGCTAATGTACTTGGCAGCGATTATAGTATTGAACTCTATCAATTCACGATTCTAGGTTGGCAGCTGTACGCTTACCAGGACGTTCCGCAGCATGCCGGAAGGGCTCTTCCAGTTGAATACTTAAACCATGGGCTAGTTGGGACGCTGAGTAATGGGACGTACGCGCTTAGTATTAGACGTCACTATGAACCAAGTGAATCATCGCGATTTCTAAGTCTGCTGATATATGGGTTAGAATGGGACGGGAGTGATTTCACAGACCCTTCGATAATGGTTGCAGATAGAAGTCTTGCAGCATTTAGCAGTTCACCTAATGCAATGTCTGTTGCTGGAGTAGATGTACTACAGAATCTTGACCTAGCACTATACAGTTCACGAGGACCAACATATGGACCAGGCGGGTCGCGTGATGGCGGACATCAGCAACCCCGATTAGCAGCCTTTGCAAATGTTCTTGTTTGGACAAGAGATGGTGTCGGTCGATTTTCAGGAACCTCAGCGGCAGCGCCTCACGTAGCAGGGGCTGCTGCTCTCGTCGCCTCCACGAATTCGAGTTATACGCCTGATGACATTCAGCGTTACCTTGAGCAACGGCAGCAAACCGATCCCGACTATGATTTTGGGTACGGAGTCCTCTCCCTCGGTGATCCCCCACCTTGCATGTCTCTAACGTTAGTTGCAACCGGTGGCGGCTCAGTAGGCTCATTCCCCTCTTCGACGGCAGGATGTAACCTACGTGAGTTCCGCCCTGGTACCACCATCACGCTCATGGCGATCCCTGACGCAGGTTGGCAATTCTCCCATTGGCTTGACGATCCAACAGCTGGTGCCGCGCGGGGTTACACCGTAACCAGTGCCGCTACCTTAACAGCAGTCTTTGTGCCGGATAGCAACCCGACTATAGAGTGGACTGGTCTGGGTGGAGACAATCTCTGGAGCAACCCTCTCAACTGGACCGGAGGACGCATACCTGAATCCCAGGATCGTGTCATTATCAATGTGACTGGAGACGCATCGATTCTCTACTCGGGATTAACGTCAACGATTGCGGAGCTGAGAAGTCAGGAAGCTCTCACTATCGCAAGCGGAAGTCTGCGGGTGGGCGGACAATCGTATACAAGCGGAGGACTCCACTTGACTGGTGGGGTACTGAGAGTCAATGGATACCTCGCATTGACAGGTCCATCTACGTGGACTGGTGGGACGTTCTCCGGAAGCGGAATAACAAATGTGGTATCGACCTTGTCGATCAGCGGCACAGAACACAAAACCTTGACCGGTGGCCATGTTTTGGACAATAGAGGGACAATTGTCTGGACCGGTGGAAACATCGGCATTTCCCAGCAGGCAGTGATAAACAACCTGACAAATGCGGTATTCGATATACAGACGGATGATGACATCATAGACGACATAAATGCACGTGGTGTCATCAACAACTCTGGTACTTGGCGCAAGTCAGTTGGTAGCTCAACAAGTCTAGCGTCCACTCAAACCCGCGTTGCTTTCAATAACAACGGTTCTATTGAGGTACTGGTTGGCACATTGGATCTGGAGCGCGGCAGTAACAGTAGCGCAAGTTCGCTTTTCATTGGACAAGAAGCGACGTTGAGATGGCAGCAATTTACAACCAATAACGGAGCTGAGGTAACGATAGATGGTCGTGGCTCAGTTTACCTAAGTGGCGAAACACACTTTAATGGACTCAGCACAATACGTGGAAACATTGGTCAAAATGGCGGTGATGTAATCATCACTGGTGATGTGTACGTTTCTGGAACGCTAGTATTAGATACACAAGTGACATGGACAGGACAAGACTGGCGAAACGGTACAACTCGTATTGCTCCAAACGGGACCTTTATCCTCAACAGGACTTACGATCATGTCTTCTTGGGCGAGGGGCAGGTATTGGAAAACGCAGGGAGAGTCGTATGGGCAAATCGTATGATCGCTATGCACGAGGGCTTAACGATTAACAACCTGGCGGGTGGCGTCTTTGACATTCAGACAGATGGAGCCATCACCGGAAACGGAACCATCAACAATGCGGGTATGTGGCGTAAGTCGGTTGTCGGCGGTTACACAAACTTTGCCTCAGGCATCGCCTTCAATAACACGGGTACCATCGCGATACTGACAGGAGTACTTAACATAACCAACGGCAGTACCAGCGGATCGGCATTGTTCAGCATTGAGCAAGACGCAGAACTTCGATGGTCAGGCTTGACAGTCAACGATGGGACACAAATTACTGTCAGTGGCGGTGGCGTATTTTGGTTGGGCGATACCTCAATATTCAACGGTACGAGCACCATCCAGGGGAACATCAACCAAGATAGAGGCACTGTCACGATCCCTGGAACAGTGACGATCAATGGGAGCTACACACTACCAAGTACGATGCAGTCACTTCATATCGCAGGCACTCTGAATATTAATGGCGCATTGAACTGGATAGGCGGGACGCTTAGTGGTACTGGTATAACGCACATTGCAGCGAATGCGACACTCTCGATTAGCGGGACGAGTGACAAAACATTGACAAGTAGGCATGTGTTGGAGAATGCAGGCACAATTGCCTGTACGGGCGGACACATCCGAATAGATCAGAATGCGACGATAAGCAACCTATCGAGTGGTGTTGTTGATGTCCTCTCAGATTGTGGTTTCGGCGGTCCAGGGATGGTAGGAAGCATTCATAATGCTGGGCTTTGGCGCAAACCCTTTAACGACGTCTATACGTCTTATACTTCCTTTGATATAGGAATTACTTTCCACAATACAGGCGTTGTGGAGTCACTTGGAGGAGTATTCCACTTTGCGGGACAGTTCAGGCAGATGGCAGGTTCTATCAGCGGCGGACTAAGCTTCAGTCAACCGCTAAACATCGAAGGTGGCACGCTGTCTGGCAACAAGATTGTGTCAGGAGACATTACCAACAGCGGTATTATAACTCCTGGTACATCTCCTGGCAGTCTCTCGATTTGGGGTTCATATGTGCAGACAAGCATAGGTGGGTTGAGTATCGAGATTGGTGGTCTGACGACGGGTACAGGGCATGACCAATTTGCTGTAACTGGTGGCGCAACACTCGATGGCGAGATCACCATCAGCTTGATCAATGGCTTCATGCCGAACATCGGTGACACTTTCAAGATTATGACGTTCGCGTCGCATGGCGGACAGTTTTCCTCGATTAGTGGATTGGATATAGGGGATGGACGACGGTTCCAGGTGATATACAATCCGACCGATGTTACGTTGACCGTGGTTGACACTACTTCAACCGCGACGCCGACGTCTACAAACACGCCCACCAATACACCGGAGCCGCCAACCGCCACGCCAACGAACACCCCGACCAGCGGTTCGATTCCTCCCGCCGAACGCGCTGCTCTCGAAGCGCTCTACAACAGTACGAATGGCGCGAGCTGGATCAACAATACGGGCTGGATGACGGCGGCTGACCCATGTACGTGGTACGGCGTCTATTGCAGCAATGGTCATGTCGTTAACCTTTACCTTCCCAACAACGGTTTGAGCGGGACGATCCCACCCGCGTTGGGCAATCTGACACAGCTCAGTTACATTGCACTCAATGGTAACCAACTCACAGGTGGAATCCCGACTGAACTGGGTAATCTGCTCCAACTTCAGGTTCTCGACCTGAGCCGTAATCAGCTATCGGGTGCCATACCTGCATCCCTGGGTAATCTGACACAGCTTAACTACCTCAACCTGTGGCAGAATCAACTGACCGGCAGTATTCCGGCCTCGTTTGGCAACCTGACGAACGTATTCCAACTCAGTCTCGGTTTCAACGCGCTCTCTGGGACGATCCCACATGAACTAAGTAGTCTGGGCAATCTCAGGCACCTAGATCTTGCCTATAACGCATTGAGTGGGAGCATTCCATCGAGTTTCGGTAGTTTGACTTCACTGGTTACCCTCTATCTCGACCGCAACCAACTTACGGGTAGCATTCCAGCAAGCTTAGGATCACTAACCAATCTGGAAGTCCTGCAGCTTGGTGACAACCAACTCAGCGGAAGCATTCCGCCAGAGTTGAATAGTCTGACAAAGCTGTGGGGTATTTACCTGTATAACAATCAGTTGACAGGAGCAATTCCGAACTTAAGTGGGCTGTCTGTCCTCAATTGGTTCCGGGTTGATGGGAACATGCTTACGGGCGGAATTCCATCGTGGTTGGGTAATCTGACAAATCTGATCGGTTTGTATGCTGATCGCAACCAACTCTCTGGAAACCTGCCATCGACGCTAGGTGGACTCTCCAACCTTCAATACCTAAGCTTGTACAACAACCAACTGAGCGGAAATATTCCATCTGAGTACGGCAACTTAGGGTCGCTTCAAAGGTTGTTGCTAAGCAGCAATCAACTGACGGGTACGATACCTACCTCGCTTGGTAATTTGTCCCAACTTCAGTACTTGGAACTGGCAGCCAACCAGCTTTCCGGCTCCATCCCGTCTGAACTCGGCAATCTCTCCCAGCTCACCTACCTGTGGCTGTCGTTCAATCAACTGAGTGGTGAGATCCCGGCATCAGTGGGTAACCTATCGAATTTGCAGTACCTGTATCTGTGGGCGAACCAGCTTTCCGGGAGCATTCCGCCGCAGCTTGGCAATCTTAGCAACCTGCGCGTGCTGAGCCTCGGCCATAACGCGATCACAGGCACTATCCCTGGCGAATTGGGCAACCTGACGGGCCTGCAGTACCTGTATTTATGGTCGAACCAGCTCACCGGCACGATCCCGCCGCAGCTTGGCAATCTCGGCAATCTGCGCGTGCTGAGCATCGGGTATAACGCGATCACAGGCAGCATCCCCGGCGAACTCGGCAACCTGACAGGCTTGCAGGAGATGTACCTGAACAACAATCAGTTGGCAGGAGAAATTCCGCCCAGCCTCACTGGTCTGACAGGGCTGGCGATACTCGATGTCAGCCGGAACATGCTGCTGGCATCAGACCCAGCGGTTCAGGCGTACATGAACAGCCGCAGCCCCGGATGGGATACCACGCAGAACATCGCGCCGACCGGGCTAGCTATCTATACCACGACTGCCGACAGTATATCGCTCACATGGAACCCGATTCTCTATACCAGCGATGGAGGTTTTTACGAAGTCTGGTTCAGCCTGAACGAGACGGGTCCCTTCGATACGCTGGGCTGTGCGACGGCAGACAAGCTGACCGCGACGTGTGAAGTGACCGGGCTGTCACCAGAGACGACTTACTACTTTGTCGTGCGAACGATCACACCAGCGTACGGACTCGTCAGTGGTTTTAGCGCAGCGGTGTCCGCAGCAACATTGGCAATTCCGACGCCAACCGCGACCGCGACGGATACTGCTACCGCGACGCCGACGGATACGCCGACCGCGTCGGCCACCCCGACGAACACGCCAACCAATACGCCAGTCCCGCCAACCGCGACGCCGACGGACACGCCAACCAACACGCCTGTCCCGCCGACCGCCACACCAACGAATACGCCAACCGCGTCCGCCACCCCAACGGACACGCCAACCAATACGCCAGTCCCGCCAACCGCGACGCCGACGGCGACTCCAACGAGTACGGCAACACCGACGGACACACCAACCAATACGCCTGTCCCGCCGACCGCGACACCAACAGACACGCCAACCGCGTCCGCCACCCCGACGAATACGCCGACCACCGCGCCGAACCAGCCGCCTGTCGCCAACGCGGGTGCCGACCAGACCCTGACGGACAGCGACAACAACGGCAGCGAGCTGGTCACGCTTGACGGCAGCGGCAGCTCCGATAGTGATGGGCTGATCTTCAATTACAGTTGGTATCTCATGGGGACACAGATCGCGAGTGGTGTGTCACCGCAGGTCGTCATTCCGCTTGGGGCACACGAGATCACGCTCGTCGTCACCGACGATGATGGCGATCAGAGCATCGACTTAGTGCTCATCACCATACTGGTCGGTGCCCCGGTTACGCCGACGCCAACAGAAACCGCAACCGATACACCCATCCCGCCAACGCCGACGCACACGGCGACAGCCGTTCCGACGTGCGGCACGCTCACCCAGGAAGCCGAAGCAGCCCCCCGCGTCAATGGCATGGAGGTCTTCACCGACCCCGCCGCCAGCGCTGGGCAGTATGTCGGGCGTGCCGATGGCACGGGCACCTTCTGGTCTGCCAACGCCACCACGCCCCGCTCCGTCTTCTGCTTCTCCATCCCGCAGGCGGGCAGCTATCGCATCCTCGGTCGCGTCCGCGGTCCCGATAGCAACGCCGACTCCTTCAACATCCAGGTCAATGGGGGTGCCATCACCGTTTATAGCATCGGCGTCAGCACTGGCTACATCGACCGTTACGTCGGTGGCAGCGGCACAACCTTCGCCCTGCCCGCTGGCAATGTCGAAATCGTGCTCTATGCGCGTGAAGATGGTGCGCGCCTCGACCGCCTGACCCTCGAACTGGTAGGCGGCAGCACCGTTACGCCAACCCCCACCAACACCGCAGCACCGCCCACCGCGACCGCCACGCCGGAGCCAGCAACCCTGACGCCCAGCGCCACGCCCACGGCGACGACGACAGCGCCGACCCCCACCGATACACCCATCCCGCCAACTTCGACGGCAACGCCGACCCACACGGCGACAGCCGTTCCGGCGTGCGGCGCGCTCTCCCAGGAAGCCGAGGCAGGCACGCGCCTCAACGGCATGGACGTCTTCCCCGACCCCGCTGCCAGCGCGGGGCAGTATATCGGGCGTGCCGATGGCACGGGCACCTTCTGGTCTGCCAACGCCACCACACCGCGTTCGGTCTTCTGCTTCTCCATCCCGCAGGCGGGCAGCTACCGCATCCTCGGTCGCGTCCGCGGTCCCGATAGCAACGCCGACTCCTTCAACATCCAGGTCAATGGGGGTGCCATCACCGTTTATAGCATCGGCGTCAGCACTGGCTACATCGACCGTTACGTCGGTGGCAGCGGCACAACCTTCGCCCTGCCCGCTGGCAATGTCGAAATCGTGCTCTATGCGCGTGAAGATGGTGCGCGCCTCGACCGCCTGACCCTCGAACTGGTAGGCGGCAGCACCGTTACGCCAACCCCCACCAACACCGCAGCACCGCCCACCGCGACCGCCACGCCGGAGCCAGCAACCCTGACGCCCAGCGCCACGCCCACGGCGACGACGACAGCGCCGACCCCCACCGATACACCCATCCCGCCAACTTCGACGGCAACGCCGACCCACACGGCGACAGCCGTTCCGGCGTGCGGCGCGCTCTCCCAGGAAGCCGAGGCAGGCACGCGCCTCAACGGCATGGACGTCTTCCCCGACCCCGCTGCCAGCGCGGGGCAGTATATCGGGCGTGCCGATGGCACGGGCACCTTCTGGTCTGCCAACGCCACCACACCGCGTTCGGTCTTCTGCTTCTCCATCCCGCAGGCGGGCAGCTACCGCATCCTCGGTCGCGTCCGCGGTCCCGATAGCAACGCCGACTCCTTCAACATCCAGGTCAATGGCGGTGCCATCACCGCTTATGGCATCGGCGTCAGCACTGGTTACATCGACCGTTACGTCGGTGGCAGCGGCACAACCTTCGTCCTGCCCGCTGGCAATGTCGAAATCGTGCTCTATGCCCGTGAGGACGGCGCGCGCCTCGACCGTCTGACCCTCGAACTGGTGGCTGCGGCTGCTGCCGCCGAAGCGCTGAGCTCGTTTGCAACCTCGACGCCAGCCCCGACCGATACACCGCTACCAACCGGGACCGCTACGCCAGAACTGCTAACGGCAACCTGGACACCACTCCACACCGAGACACCCATAGCACTACCAACCGAAACGGCGACAACTGCGCCGACAATGCAGCCCATCCTTACGGAAACGCCGACCCCAATGCCCATTCCGGAGGTTGCGCCCACGCCCTAGACAGTCGCGCACCTTCAACTTCCCCCGATCTGAGAAGAGGCAGTCCTGGGACTGCCTCTTCTCATTGAATTCCGGGGCACAGACCTTTCGGCTGACGTAGTGCTAACAGTTGTCGTAGTCGCCTCGCAAATCGGAGGAACTTATGTTTCTTGGACCTCGTTGGTAACCATGGTACTGAACCGATCGAGGTCACACACTGTCTATAACGGCGAGCGCGTTAGGCGTAACAGAAACTGGCGTATCTTCGCATCAACTTCCGTCCTTATCAGTGGTCAGTTTTGTCAGCAGTGGTCAGATTTGCCAGTTATTTCTCCACCACATTCACATCATAGCGCCGCATCATGTCCATCACGTCGGCGCGTGGGATGCTGTACATCTGCCCCCCCGCGTATGCCTTGCGGCGCTGGCGGTCGGTGAGCTGTAAGCGGTTGAGAATATGCCCGATCCACTGGGCGTGCCCCATCTGCTCGTTTGAGTAGCCCAGCAGGTTCCGCACCTGCTCGCGCAGCGCAACCGCTTTAATCCACATCATTGTTTGCTCGCCGCGCGTCATGATCTCCAGCCCTTGCAAGACCGCCTCTTCGCGCTCGCTCAATGCCTTGCCTTCACTCATCTGCTCATCCCAACTCGCGGCGTCCGAGATCGCGCTCAGCAGCCCACTCACACCGCCGACCTCCTCGAAGAATGCCGCCAGCGCGACCAGCGGCGACCACAGCTCGCCAGAGCGGTTGTGCAGCTTGTGTAGTTCGGGGCGCTCGAAGTAGTTGGCATAGACCTTGCCGAAGTGCGTCAGCGCGAGTGTGTAGAGCTGATGGCGGATTGCCGCGCCATCAAAGTCTGGCGGAAAGCACGGCATCTTCTTGTCCGTCCGACGCATCGGGATGGCGATGCAGCGCGACGCGAGGATGTCCTCCAACCCCATAATCGCCGCCAGGATTTTCGGCGAATAGACATCGAATGCCTGCGGTTTCATGTCATCGCCGATCAGTCGGATAGCGGGCATCCCTGCCTTATAGCCGCTGTTCAGGAGTTGCCGGATTTGCTGCATTCCAGGGTCTTTCGGGTTGTGATAGCGTTCTGCCTCGTCGATGCCGACGGTGCAGCTCGTGTAGTGGATCAGGCGGAACATCGACGGACCTGTCGGGTCGGACGTGCTGACCATGTTGAAGCACAAGGGCTGCAACACGCGCATCACGGTCGATTTACCGCTGTTCTTCGGCCCGTTCAGCGCCAGGTACGGGTACGCCGGGAACATGGTATAAAAGTAGGTGCCAATCGTCCACAACGTCAGGATGCGGCTCTCGACCTCGGAGCGAAAGTCGATGTACTTGGTCAGCAGATCATGCACCGTCGCGAAGACCTCGCCCGGCGCATAGACTTCGCCATCGAGAAATCGTCGGATGTCGCTGTAGCGCCAACGCATCAGGAACTCGGTGCCTTCCGGCAGCACCTTGAGCGCGACTTCCTGCTCGTTGATGGTGATGATTTGCTCGTCCGCCAGTCGCCTCATCTCGCGTGTGCTGGTGACCAGATACGGCTGGATGTTGAGCCGCTTGCCCTTCGTTCGTTCCATCACCGAAACGGTGACCAGCGCCATCTCGCGCTGGAAGCCGAGGGCTGGCGAGAGGATCGGAACATCGTCGTCTAACACTTCAGGCATGTCGTCATCCTCGTCATCGTGCTTCCCATTTCGCGCGGCAGCCAGCATCTCCGCGAACAGCCGCACCTTGACGCCGATCTTCGCCATAAGTCCCTTAAACTCCGCCAGCGCGAAGTCATCCAACCCGACCGCGTAGCCAAATAGCTCGCGGATCGCGTCCTGCCGTTCCAAGCCTTCAAGGAATACCGCACGCGATACCTCCGCTGCGAGCCAGTGCTGGGCGCGGTTGAGCAGCCCAGCGGCATCATCCGCCGTCGCCTGCACATTGACCAGCCAATCATTCGCATCCTTAACGCCGCTGGGCAGTTTGGGCAAATACGTTTGCCCACGCAGCGCCAGCGCGATCTCACGGCTCTTGGCATTGGCGTCGTCGGTGTTGTCGAGCGTCACGAAAACGCGCTTGTAGCCCTTAAGCGAACGCAGCAGGTCATCCGATACCTTCATACCGCCGAGCGCGATTGCTGCGATGCCCCACTCGCCAAACGTGATCGCGTCCGCCTGACCTTCGACAAGGACGACCTGCTCGCAGCCTTTGCTATAGGCATGATTGTAGTAGGGCTGCCGCTCGCCGATGATTTCGCGCGGGGGGTTGTAATGCTGCTTGCTCTCAATCGAGCGACCGCTGAGATAGGTCAAACACCCACCTTCGAGATGCGTGTAGACGATCATGCCTGTCGGGAACCTCTGGATTACTGTTCGCCACTTGTCCGGCAGGTTCAAATCAGCCACCAAGGCGCGCTTATCCGCTGGCATGAAGCCGATACGCGTAGCGCGCACCGTCTCCATCGCCCAACCGCGCACTTTCGTCACATACTCCAGTGCCGGGCGCGTGTTCAGCAACGCATCGTGCAACCGTTGTACAAGCTGGCGTTCCCCCCACGTATGCGACCGCTTAAAGCTTTCGTCTTCCTCAATCATGATACCCGCGCGCTGCGCAAGATAGCGTACTGCCTCCATAAAGTGCGCCGGGTCGCGCGGGTTCCATGTGACCAGATTGAGGAGATGCCGCCCGGTGAAGTCGAAGACATCCCCTTGTTCGTCTTTCGAGTTCCAGAAGTACATCTGTGTGCGTGGCACGATGACCAGGCTGTCATGCTCGACGCCCACGAACCGCGTGCCCGCTTTCTTCAGCGCAAACCGCAACGCCACAACATCTTCTATCGGATTAGCGGAGCGAATCTGCTCCAGGTTAATGCTCATGATGGGTCCCCGTTTCCGTTACATGCAAAGTCAAAGAGGGGTCGTGCCAAATGGCGCGACAATAAGGCGAAAGTGAGTTGCATGCGGATCGGGGTCGTGATATATTGTGCTTACCACAGTCACAACATATCGGTTCCGCCGACCCGCGAAGTACCAACCAGCGGGTCTTTTGTTGTCTTACGGCGGTGCGCGCTCAGTGTTCATAGTCTTGCCAACCTCAATTCGTCCACCCGGGTAGACCTTTTACTGCTGCTCCAAGAAACCTTCGACTTCAGTCAGTAAGCGTTGGAAACTCTTCAGTCGCGCGCGTGCCAACGAAACATCGCCTTCCAAATCCAGGAATGCGCGAGCAACTTCTGTTGGAGACAGCCTAGCAACATGCTGCGTTATCTTTGCCACTTTCATGGCAGATGCGGATACTGCGGGCGTATCATCTTTGTCGTGGTCATCCATTGGATCTCCCTCGCAGAGTTCTTGTACCTGTTTGCTGGTCAAATTGAGATCAATAATCTGCCGGACGATTTCCGCGTGATATTCCTGTTGCAGCGGAACTACATAGCGAAGCTTGCGCTCGTCAATATCATGGCGGTCAGCCATTTCGAGTGCTTCATCTGACAAACGCATCAACATCTTGAATTGGCTGAAGCGCCGCTTGTCTACCCCACCCATCGCTGCTAGGATTGTGTCGGTGTACTCGCGCTTGCCGCGCAGGTCGAGAGTCAGCGCTTGGCGGTAGAAGTCGTTGCCCACGGCGTAGGCAGGGATTTCGTAACCATGCACGGTCAGCAGGAGCAGCGCAGCCTGTCGCGCCATCGCAATCGCCGATAGACCGCTGCGCGCCGTGTTCTCTTTCGCCTGGCGGAACACCGACGACTGCGCCGCTGGAATGACGAGGCACGGGATCATGCCGTCGCCTGTGTACTCCGGGATGAAGTCGCGCAGCAGCCAGGTCGCCCAATAGCGCCGCTCGCCCGTCTCGATGCGAAACAGCCGCGTCGCACCCTGCGACATATCCACGACCGTGAGCGGGTTGACCTGCCCATCATCCCGGATCGTGATGGCGAGCGTCACGAGATCGCGCAGAAGCTGCTCCTCCGAAGAGAGCTTTACGTCCGCCACGTCTTCCTGCTCATCATCCCCGTTCGGCAGCAGTTCGACCACGCTGTTGAACGGGCGTCCACGCTGTCGTGCCGCGATCTGCACCGTCTGCACGAGCTGGCGCAATGACTGCGTCGGTGTCATGCGATTGTTGTGGAACTCGAAGTGGATGCTCTCTGGCAGCACACGGCGAGGCTGCACCGGATCGGGGCGCACCATCTCCAGCAGGATACGTTCGACGCGCAGGCTGTTGTCCACAAACTGCTGCGGATCAAACGTCAGCATCTCATCGGTGATGGAGCCGAGCAGCGCGTCGAGGCGCTGGGTGTTATCGCGCTTCGCCATCACACACCTGCCTTGAACAAGCGCCCGAGCAGCGCGCCCACCAGCTTGAGATAGGCGATGCCCGCTGGGGCGTGCGGATCGTAGGCGAAGATGCTCTGGTGGTTGCGATGGGCATAGGACACGGCTTCGTTCGAGGGGATGACGCCGCACACCAGCTTGCCCAGCGTCGGATGCTGCTTGATCTCGTCGAGCAGGTAGTTGTGACCACGCACGCGCGTGTCCATCTTCGTCACGATGATGCCGCTGATGCGCAGCTTCTGCGTCCGCCAGCCTTCGCGGATATCGGCGATCTTGTTGACCACGCTCATCAAGCCGACCGTTTCCAGGTAACGCGGCTCGACCGGCACGATTGCGTCTGTTGAGGCGATCAGTCCCATCTCGGTCATCAACGAGAACGACGGGCGCGTGTCGATGACAACCGCTGCGTAGTGCAGTGCGATGCGCGAGAGCGGGTCGGCGAGGCGATACGGTGCGCCTGCGACGCCCATCAGCTCGCGCTCAGCACCCTCCAGCATCGGCGATGCAGGCAGCACATGCAGGTCGTTATCCCAGGCGCTCTGCACAATCGTCTTCGCCATCACCTGCGGTGCCTGCGCGCGATCCGCCATCAACACGGTGTACAAGCTGTTGTCCGCGCCGAAGTCGTTGCGTCCGGTCGTGACCAGGGTCGCGTGACCCTGGCTGTCGGTATCGATCAGCAGTACGCGGTTGTTCGCCGCGCCCATCTTCCGCAGAACGCCGCACAAGCCCAGCGCAACGTTCGTCGCCGAAGTGCTTTTACCGACGCCTCCCTTGTGGTTCGTTAGTGCAAGTATGCGTGCCATGTCCATCCCTCCAACGCTCAAACCGGATAGAAATCGCTGGGGCTGGCAAGCACTTCGCGGAGCTGTGTTACACTCTTTCGCGGGAGTCTTGCTGGCGCGAGCAGCGAGCCTTCAAGGGGGTTGGGGGAGGGGCTTAAGCTCCTCCAGTCCCCGTCAAGCCGAGTTCAGATGTGGTTTGAGAAGCGCAATAGCAAGCCGCGCTGAGGAACTGTAATGGCTTGAAGGAAGATCTCACGGGGAAGAAACTCTTCATCGTGTTCGGACTGAGTCTTATAAAGGTCACATAATAAAAGTGGTCTCAAACAGGCGACAGAAATGTCGCCTGTTTTGTTTTCTGAGCCGGAGCTCGCGAGTCGGTCAGGTCATTCTATAGGCTATATGAGGGTGTCTTCGCTACAATGTATCTGTCCGGTGATATTGCAGGGAGTGGATGCCAGCAAACACTGACGGTAAAGGTTTATTGCATGAGTGGATTTTATGAAAACAACATTCTCCCGCGAGAGAGTACCGACGATTGGTGTCCTGGCGGGCTGGCAGTTTTATCGTACAGCGACTAATCTCAGCTACCTTGCGCCCATCTTTCGCGGCGCTTCCCATGCTGCGCAAGGCCTGGGTTGTAATCTGCTCCTGGGTTGTGGGATGGGTCCTTCCGCAAGCCCCGCCGATCCCCTGCGACCCGCCTGGTCTGTGTTTTCCCCCGATCACGAATTTGTCCCGGTTGGTCCGTACAATACAGATGGTCTGATCATTGCTGTTCCACTCCACTCTCAAGCACGGTCAGATTATGTTCAGGGGCTGCTTGCTGCTGGACATCCAATCCTGTTTGTCGGTTCAGGAGAAGCGGGACCGACCATCGCGGTCAATAACCGGGATGGCATTCTGGAAGCGATGCTGCATCTGGTGAAGCACGGTCATCGCCAGATTGCCTTTATCGCTGGTACAGTGGGGGATATGCGCGGGGACAGCGGTGACCGTCTGCGTGCCTACCAAACGGGTCTTGAAATCTACGATTTGGATCAAGATCCACGTCTCGTGGCATACGGTCGCCATGTCTATGACGGCGGCTACGCTGCCATGCAGCAAATCATCAACTCTGGTGGGGCGTTCTCAGCAGTGGTGGCGAGCAACGATGAGTCGGCATTGGGTGCGATGCAGGCGCTTCGGGATGAAGGACGTCGAATCCCGCAGGATGTCGCCGTCATCGGGTTTGACAACCGGCTTGAGGGTAGTGTCCATGAACCGGGGTTGACCAGCATCCACGTTCCTTTGTTTGATATTGGCTATCGAGCGGTCGATCTGCTGCTGCACTCCATTGAAGGAAAAACGCCGCTGCCCGAACTCGTCCAGGTCACTGCCCATATCGTGATTCGTGAGTCGTGTGGATGCATTGGCGGAGCGAGGGCAGTTCGTTCGGTAAAGCCCTCAAGTAGCGAGCATCCGCATTCTGAACTGGTCACTGTGATGGCATCCGCGATCCTGACTCAGGCGCATAGTCTGACCGAGGATGAAGGGTTGGCTCTGTGCCAGCGTCTGGTGGACACGTTCGTTGCCAGTATTCAGGATGGGGACAGTGCGGAATTCCAGAGAGTCCTTGCAGACACGCTTCGCCGCACGGCAGAGGGCGATGATGATACGCATCTATGGCAGGATGCGATTTCGCTGATGAGTGTGGAATTTGCTGAAACCTCCGCGCGATCTCCCAAATCCGTCTCGCTGGCGCGTGACCTCCTGAGCGAGGCGAGACTGACCATCAGTGCCCACATGCGGCGGCAGCACCGGCAGTACGTTGTGGATGAGCGATGGAGGGCAAGCCGTTTAAGTCTGTTAACCGCCAGACTGCTCACCACGCTCGACAAAATGCAAATTTATCAGATTCTGGCAACACATTTACCCAACATGAATATCCACACCGCCATGCTTGGTTTGTTTGAAACGGAGGGTGATGATCCTGTCGCGTGGACGACGATGCGCAATACCATCCGCCCCGATCAAGAGGTATTTCGCTTTCGCAGTCAGGAATTCCCGCCTTCGGGTCTCCTGCCTGAGGGGCATAACTTCGTCCTGACGCTCATACCCCTGGTTGACCAATCCGGGCAAATTGGTTTCATGGTGTTCGACTCAGAGTATTTTGATGTATACGGTTCGATTGTTCAGCAAGTCGGCGGTGCGCTCAATACAGCTCACCTGTATCGTGAGGCAACCGAGGGGCGACTGTTGGCAGAAGAAGCGAACCGGATGAAGAGTCGGTTTCTTTCCACCATCAGCCATGAACTGAGGACGCCTCTCAACTTGATTGTCGGTTTAAGTGGCATACTCCTGCGCGACAGCGATGAGGGCGTTTCGCCGCTGCCTGAATCCGTCCGAAAAGACGTGGATCGAATACACACCTATTCCCAACACCTGGGCGGGCTGATTGGCGATGTGCTGGACCTTGCTACCAGCGATGCCGGACAGCTTCGCCTGAACAACGAATATGTTGATCTTGCACAAGCCTTACGCATTGTCGCTGAGAGTGGCAGCCAACTGGCAGCCGATAAAGGGTTGGAGTGGAAAGCCAATTTGCCAGAATCAGGTATCTGGGTGTGGGGTGACCAGACTCGTCTACGACAGGTTGCGCTCAATCTGATCAACAATGCGATCAAGTTCACCTCACGCGGTACCGTAAGCCTGCGCCTCGAACCCGATGGCGATTTCGTGAGGGTATTGGTGCAGGATACGGGGCTGGGCATCGCTCTCGAAGAACAGCGGGTAATCTTTGACGAATTCCGGCAATCTGATCGAACCGTTGCTCAGGGTTATGGCGGTTTAGGGCTTGGATTAGCGATCAGTAAGCGGCTCGTAGAACTGCACGGCGGCACCATCTCTGTGTACTCGACTGGTGAAGAGGGGGAAGGGTCGTCCTTTTCCTTTAGGCTTGCAACGGTTGAGCCACCCCTCGAACAGGCTCGCAGCGTGGAGATACACCCGTCAACGCAGCAAAGCGTAGCCGTGTTAACCAACAATCCGAACACGAGTCAACGGCTCTTTGAGCATTTACAGGGGCGTGGATTCAAGGCGGGTGTCATCGTAATCGAACGAGGGTTTGAATGGCGAGGGCAAATTGACAACTGGCGTCCAGATGCGATTGTGTTGGATGTCAGTACGGATACCGCTCTCGGCTGGGATGCTCTCAAGGAAATCAAACGCAGCGAGCTGCTGGCGGGAGTTCCCGTGTTCTTCTATTCGACTTCGCAAATCGACGGAGCCTTACTGGAACTGGATTATCTCACCAAGCCAATCGAAATCTCCGAGTTGACTAAAGCACTCGATCAACACTGGCTGCTGCCGGACGCACACCATGTGACCCGGACAATCCTCGTGGTGGACGATGAACCGGGGACTCTGGAAATGCATGCTCGGATGGTTCAGTCTCATTCCTCACACAACCGCGTAGTGAAGGCGCGCAGCGGCAAGGAAGCGCTGGAAATTCTCCACAGGGAGATTGTCGATCTTGTCGTGCTGGATTTGCATATGCCGGAGATGGATGGCTTTGAGGTTTTGGCGGAAATGCGAACCCTGGAAAGCGTTCGAAATATCCCCGTTATTGTCGTTACCGGAAAGGCATTGACCGAAACTGACATGGGACGACTGACTGAGGGCGTCGCTGTTGTTTTGGGCAAAGGATTGTTCAGCATCGAGGAGACCATCTCGCACATCAGCGCCGCCCTGGAACACAAACGCAAATTGAGCGACGAGTCACGCTTTCTGGTTCGGATGGCAATGGGGTATATCCATCAAAACTTTAGTCAAGCACTCTCGCGCCGACAAATTGCCCAGCATGTTGGCATTACAGAAGATCATCTGACTTTTTGCTTTCGCCAGGAGTTAGGAACCACGCCCATCACCTATCTTCAGCGCTACCGCATCAACCAGGCGAAACACCTCCTGAAGGAAAACCGACAATCTATCACAGAGATTGCGTCCAACGTCGGTTTTTCGGACAGCGGGTATTTCAGTCGTATTTTCCACCGCGAAACCGGGATATCGCCGGAGGCATTTCGCCGTTCCTGAGCCGCGTTCTTTCATCACGATACTTCACATGCCAGACCTATGCCCTCGTTGACGAGGGCATTCCTCTGTATCGCCTCGCTATGTATTGTCCAGATTTGACTCGCTTTTCTCCATGTCCCATGCAACCGCTCTCGATTAGACTCCGAATGGGTTTGGAAGCGCTTCCTAAAGTATCCAAAGGCAAATTACGTTGATCACTTTAGAGGAGATTGCGAAATTAGCCGGGGTCTCACGCGCAACCGCTTCGCGGGCTGCAAACGGACAACCCGGTGTAAGTCCGGCAACCCGTGAGCGCGTACTCTGGATTATCCGCAAGTATGGCTACCAACCCAATCCGGAGGCGCGATCGTTAGCGGCGCAGCGTTCGCGGAAGCAATCGTGATGGATCAACAAACCCACTCATGGCGGGACAGGATAGAGGAGGAAGGAACACACGCATTTTTCGACAGGGTTTTCCAATCGAATCAGTCCACATACAGTTAAACACGCTGGACAAGGAGAGATGATAATGCGAAAGACAAATTTGTTGTCACTGGTCGTCTTGCTGATCCTGAGCATGGCGCTCATTCAACCGGTCGCGGCACAGACGACGACGCTGCGAGTGCTCGTCCATCAAAATCCCCCCATGGTGGAATTCATGGAAGCGTTCAACCAGGCGTTTCAGGAACGGAACCCCGATATTGTGGTTGACATGTCGGTGGTCAACGCGAATGACCTCAGCACCGTAACTCAGACCCGCCTGAGCGCCAACGACATCGACGTGATCGATATGTTTGGCTTTGCCAATGCGGTTCAACCCTATATGGATAACGTCGATCCGCCGAACTGGCAGCAACTTGCGGATGCCGGTCTCCTGATGGATCTGACGGATCAAGCCTTCATCGCCAACTACGATGCCGCGACCATTGCGGATGCTGGCACGTACGATGGCAAGGTTTACGCCGTCAACCTGGGTCGCGTTTCCTACAGCGGAATTTACTACAACATCGATCTGTTCACCGCCAATAACGTGACCGTGCCGACGACCTGGAGCGAACTGGTTCAGGCTTGCGAGACCTTCAATGCCGCTGGAATTCCGTGTATGACGGCGGGTGGCAAAGATGGTTGGCCCATTTTCGTCGGTGCTTACGGTCTGACGGGTGCGCTGTATCCCGACCAGGCAGCATTGGTCGAGGGACTGTGGACCGGGACGATCACCTGGAACGACGAACGCGCGCTGGAGATGTGGTCAAGGATGCAGGTTTATACCCGCGACATGATCGAATCGGGCGCGAGCGGGATCGCGGCTGACGCGGCTCCCGGTCGTTTCGCATCCGGTGCAGTTGCTATGTTCCCTGGTGGAACGTGGTATGCGCCCGCCATCGAAGCAGCCGAACCCGAATTCGAGTGGGGCTACATTCCCTTCCCAGGCTCGGAAAATGCCGAAGACAACCAGTACCTGTTCGGCAAATATGACCAGGGCTGGGCTGTCGCTGCCAATACGCCGAATGCTGAAGCCGCCTTGCTGTACCTCGCTGAGTTCTCGGAACCTGAGAATTACCAGGCGTTTGTCGATGCTGTCGGCTTCATTCCGACGCAGCCGACCGCGCAGTTGAATACCCGCCTCGGTGAGCAGGTTGCACCGTATCTCGAAAACTTCCGCGTCGGGTACGAACAGTACTGGGTTTCGCCGCGTGGTGTTGGTCAATACGCCAACCCCTGGGCGTCATACTTCCAGCCGTTCGGCACATTTGATGATCCTCAGGCGCTTGCTGACACGGTTCAAGCCGACCTACAGTCCGGTTTGGATGCTGCTGGTAGCTAGCTAGACCGCCATCCTGCATGTGGGCTTCCCTCGATTTGATGGGAAGCCCACACATTTTCAGTCAGAAACGAGGAGTGACATGATTGGGTATCACTTCGGTCGGGGTCGAGCTCGCTGGCTTCCTTACTTATTGCTTTTGCCGGGAATTATCGCCTACTTCGTGGTTGCTCTTGGTCCTTCATTGGCGACTTCAGTCTACTCCTTTACGGATGCCAGCGGCTTGCCTGGAGCACCCATCAACTGGGTTGGGCTGGACAACTACGAAGAATTTCTGTTCTTGGGTCAGGCAGCCAGAGACAACCTGAACGCTGTCGGGCGAACGCTGGTCTTCTGTTTCTTCGTCACAACGATTCAGTTCGCACTGGGTCTTCTGGTCGCTCTCATTCTCAATCAGAAGTTGCGCGGCAGGAACTTCTTCCGCACGCTGTACTTCATGCCCGTGATTCTGGGTGCGGTCATCCAGGGTCTGATATGGTCACTCTTCCTGTACCCGCTTGGGGGACCGCTGGCAAAATTCCTAGAAATCTTTGGTGCGCGTTCGGAATTCCTAGGCGCGCAGCCAACGGAGGCGTTTGCATGGGTCATTGTTGTCCAGATTTGGGCAAACATGGGGACGACCATGATCATCTTCCTTGCGGGTCTCCAGACCATCTCGGAAGAGTATTACGAGGCGGCGCGCATTGATGGCGCGGATCGTTGGCAGGTCTTCCGCAATGTCACCTGGCCGCTGCTGACTCCCAGCGTGAACACCAACCTGCTGCTGAACGTCATCGGCAGTCTTCAGGCATGGCAGCTATTCCTGATTTTGCTGGGCTACCGCAATGGAACGCAGGTGTTGGGATACCTGATCTATGCAACGGGCTTCGGACAAACATCGGGCAGCGTGACCAGTAGTTTCCGACAGGGATACGCCGCGGCGGCATCCATCATCATGTTCTTGCTGGTGCTTGTGATCGGCATGGCGGTGCAGACTGTTCTGCGTCGCAGAGAAGCGAGGTTAATGGGATGAACGCAGCAACTAGCGCAGCCTCAAGCACAGGTCGCCCACTCCCGTGGGGCAAGTTCGCGTCATATGGGTTCCTGGTGCTGCTGGCAGTCATCTACCTCGGACCGCTGCTGATGTTGGTCAATACGTCACTCAAAACGACCCCATCGTTCAACCGGGATGCAACCAGACTTGCATCCGAGCTGCACTTCGAGAACTTCGCAGAGGCGTGGGAAAAGGCAAACTTCCCGCAGTACATGCTCAACTCGGCACTCTATGCTGCCTCTGCAACGACGATTTATGTCGTCACCGCCGTCTTTGTGGCATTCCCAATCGCGCGTGGCTATGTCAAGTATTCGGGGGTGCTGCTCACGCTTTTCGTGATTGCGCTGTTTCTTCCGCCCGCTTTGATACCACAATTTCAGCTTATCTTGCGTTTGGGGCTGTACAACAATCCCATTGGTTACATCCTGCTGTTTATCGTGAACCCGATCGGTATTGTCATCCTGGTGAACTACATCAAGACAGTTCCCAAGGAACTGGATGAGGCTGCGGCGCTGGATGGCTGTGGATACTTCCGTTTTGTGTGGTCCATCGTCCTGCCGCTCATTCGACCTGCCATTGCAACAGTCGTGGTTCTGCATGCGATTGGTATCTGGAATGAGGTCATTCTGCCGACGATCTACCTGACGAATGAGGACTACTTCCCCATCACAAGAGGGCTGATCGTGTTTCAGGGTGTGTATGGCAGCGACTGGCCCGTGCTTGCATCCGCAGTGCTCATGCTGACACTGCCGATGGTGATCCTGTTCTTGTTCTTGCAGCGTTACATCGTCTCAGGTTTGACCGCTGGTTCCGTCAAAGGCTAGCAACTTCGTCCGGAGTGTAATGAGGATATTGTGATGCGAACAAACGCTATCCGCCGTGTGCTGGCGCTGACGTTTCTGGTGGTAAGCCTGAGTGTGATCAGCGCCGTTACTGCCCAGGAACAAGCCACCCCTGAGACGACGCCTGAACCCGAAGCGACACCGATTGTCGTGCCAGAGGGTTGGGAATTAGCCTGGCACGACGAATTCGATGGCGAATCGATTGATGAGGCCAACTGGACTTACGACATAGGTGGTCACGGCTGGGGCAATGGAGAGGCACAGTTTTACACGGATCGCCCTGATAACGCCCGGCTGGAAGATGGCATGCTGGTGATCGAAGCGCGACAGGAAAGATATGAAGCTTCGTACTACACCTCGGCGCGTCTTAAGTCACAGGGCTTACAGGAGTTCCAGTACGGACGCATAGAAGCTCGCCTCAAAGTGCCCGCCGGACGGGGTCTGTGGCCCGCGTTCTGGATGCTGGGGTCGAATTTCGAAGAAGTCGGGTGGCCCGATTGCGGGGAAATCGACATCATGGAATACGTCGGCAGAGAACCAGACCTGATTCTGGGCACCATCCATGGTCCCGGCTACGCGGGAGCAACGAGCCTAAGCCACTGGAACCGTCAGGACTATGAGATTGCCGATGATTTTCACACCTATGCGGTCGAGTGGGATGAAGACCAGATCACCTGGTTCTACGACGGGGAAGAATACGGCACGTATACCCGCAGCGATGTTGGCGAACGCGAATGGCCCTTTGACCAACCGTTCTTCATCATCCTCAACCTCGCAGTTGGCGGCACACTTCCGGGTCCTATCGGGCTGGATACGGTCTTTCCGGCACAGTACTTCGTAGACTACGTACGCGTCTTCCAACAGTAACGATCAATACCCTGCGTGTCCCTCGAAGACTCATGTTGCTCTTCGAGGGGCAGCAGGAACTCACTGATTCACAGCGAAAGAATCCAGATCATGAGTCACTATCCGCGACCGATTTTCATTGGCGACACCCTGCAAGAGCAGCCCGACGAACCCGTGCGCGGTGATTATGTTTCGTTGATGGGAGAGTCTTTTTATCGGATTCAGAATTTTGATGCCATTGAGCCATTCTTCGTCAGTCTGGTCAGCAGCTCTGATCACTGGCTCTTTGTCTCATCAACGGGAGGACTCTCGGCGGGGCGCGGTAATGCCGAGAATGCGCTTTTTCCCTATTACACGGTAGACAAACTTACGGAAAACAGTGACAACACCGGGAATAAGAGCATCCTGTTGGTTACCCGTTCTGGTCGAACGAGTCTCTGGGAGCCATTTTCAAATCTGTACCGAGGCAGCTACTCCACCCAACGCAATCTCTACAAGAATGTGACCGGAACAGCCTTGGTCTTTGAAGAGATTAATCCCTTGCTGGGTTTGTCTTACCAGTATGTGTGGCGCACCAGCGACCAGTTCGGTTTTGTCAAAACGACATGGGTGAGAAACATCGCAGACTCTCCGTGCCAGGTCGAATTCGTCGACGGCATCCAGAATATTCTGCCCGCCAATGTGGCATCAGGGACACAAAATACACTCAGCGCCCTTCTTGACGCTTATAAGCGCAGTGAGCTTCATTTCGGAACAGGACTGGCAATATTTGGGCTGAGTTCCACGCTGACCGATCTTGCCGAGCCAAGCGAGTCACTTCTCGCAACGACCGTCGTACAGGTCGGTCTGGCGGATGTATCGTATTTGCTCTCTTCGACGCAGCTTGATCGGTTCCGTTCAGGTGGAGAGATCACTCCCGAAACCGATGTGCGTGGCAGACGTGGTGCGTACTTTGTGCATACGCGGCTGGAGCTGGCTCCTGAAGAGACTCTCACTTGGCATCTGCTGGCGGATGTCCGGCAGGACAGCACCGCAATCGCCCAGAAGGTACGCTGGCTGGAAGGAAACCCACTGACCTTAGCGAAGGATGTGGAGGAAGATGTTTCAGCCAACCAGTCCAGTCTATGGAAGATTGTTGCCAGCGCAGACGGTGTACAGCTTTCCAATAACCCACTCGATGCAGCCCATCACTTTGCAAATGTCATGTTCAACGTGATGCGCGGCGGCATTTTTGCAGATCAATATTGGATTCAAGCAGCCGACTTTGTCGACTTTGTGTCTGCGCGCAATCCCGCGTTGCTGAAAGCGAATTCAGACTTCTTCGCCGCGCTGCCGCACAAAATTCAGGTGTCCGATCTACAGTCACGGGCAGAGACATCCGGCGAGGCTGATCTTATTCGACTGAGCTACGCGTATTTGCCGTTGACCTTCAGCAGGCGTCACGGCGATCCCAGCCGCCCCTGGAATCGGTTTGCAATAAACGTGAGGAAACCGGATGGGTCCGTCAAGTTGGACTATGAAGGAAACTGGCGCGACATCTTCCAGAACTGGGAGGCGCTTGCCTATTCGTACCCTGAATTCATCGAGAGCATGGTCGCTACCTTCCTGAATGCCACAACGGCGGATGGTTACAACCCCTACCGCATCACTTACTATGGGATCGATTGGGAAGTCCCAGAGCCGGGTAATCCCTGGTCCAACATCGGGTATTGGAGCGATCACCAGATCATCTATCTCCAACGGCTGATGGAAATCAGTACCAGGTTCCACCCTGGCAAGCTCCAGGGACTTCTTACGCACCTCATGTTCAGCCATGCCCATGTTCCCTATCAGATCAAACCCTACGCTGATTTGCTGAAAAATCCCTATAACACGATTAACTTCGACTGGGCGCTGGAACAGCGGATTGAAGCGCAGCAGCATGAACGTGGAACCGATGGGAGATTAGTGTATGCCCCCAATGGGCAAATTCTCCAGGTCTCATTAGCCGAAAAGCTGCTGCTGTTGCTGCTCGCCAAATTGGTGAACTTTGTTCCCGATGGCGGCATCTGGATGAACACCCAGCGCCCGGAGTGGAATGATGCCAACAATGCCCTCGTCGGCAAGGGACTATCAGTCGTTACGTTGTGCTATCTGCGGCGTTATGTCGTCTTTTGCCGGGACCTGTTCGAGAACAGCGGCGTTGATGCTGTTCCTCTCAATGCGGAGCTTCGCAAGCTCCATGAAAGCATGTCCGGCATCCTACATCATTTCCTGCCGACCCTGCGAAGTGGCTTCAACGATGCGCAGCGGCGCAACATCATGGATGCGCTGGGTGCAGCGGGGAGTGAATACCGTTGGAACTTCTACAACAACGGTTTTTCTGGTGAGGTTGCCGAGTCATCGGTGAGCACAATCGTCGCATTTCTCGATCTGGCTTTGGAGTACATTGAACAATCCCTGCGCGCAAACAAACGCGCCGATAACCTCTACCACTCGTACAACATCCTGCATCTCGGCGATAGCACTGCCTCGGTCGGTCATTTGTATGAGATGCTCGAAGGGCAGGTCGCCATCCTTTCGTCAGGTCTGCTGTCAAGTGACGAATCGTTGGCTTTGCTTCAGAGCCTTCGAAACAGCGCGCTTTATCAGCCGGAGCAGCAGAGCTACATCCTTTACCCCGACCGAAGCCTTCCCGGTTTCCTGGAAAAGAACTGTTTAACACAGGATCAGGTCGCGGATATCACGCTTATTGCAGAGCTGCTGGAGGCGCATGATCACTCCATCATGACGCGCGATGTCAACGGCGTGTATCACTTCAGTGGACACATTCGCAACTTCAACGACGTAAGCCGGGCACTGGAGACTCTGAAAACACAGCCTCGATATGCTGAACTGATCGAAGTCGAGTTCGAGAAGATCAGGGCGTTGTTTGAAGCCACCTTCCACCATAACGAGTTCACCGGGCGTTCGGGAACGTTTTTCGCCTACGAAGGGCTTGGCAGCGTCTACTGGCACATGGTTGCAAAACTCCTGCTCGCGGCACAGGAGACCGCCATGAGATTCAGAGACGACTCCAATGCGGATGCCCTGCGGCAATGCTACTGGGATATTCGACAGGGGTTGGGTTTCAACAAATCACCCGATGCCTTCGGCGCTTTTCCCACCGATCCCTATTCGCACACGCCCAAAGGACAGGGAGCGAAACAACCGGGCATGACAGGGTATGTCAAAGAAGTGGCGCTGTCACGGCAGGCGGAGCTTGGTTACCACGTTGAAGACGGCATCATCGCATTCGACGCGGCCTGGCTTGACTCCGCCGAGCTGCTCTCTGCTCCTGGGACGTTTTCCTATCTCGATGCCCAGGGACGGACGCTCGGAATCGAACTGCAAGCAGGTTCGCTTGCGTACTCCATTTGCCAGACTCCGGTCGTGCTTCAGGGATCAAGTCATGCGGGTATTTCGGTGCACTTTGAAGATGGTTCTGTGCACACCCTCGATGGGCTTAAGCTTGATAGCCTCACCAGCAGTCGCATATTTCGCCGCGATGGCAGCGTGGCGCGTGTGATCGTATCCGCAATAGTTGAATGATCGCGATGAAATGCGAACGACGAAGTATCTTGCGCTGCCCGCGCCGCGCAGTATTCGCCGCTGAGTCGCGTTGAGCAGCCTAACCATGTAGGTCGGGCTGAAACGCCGGGTTTGATTCGCCGAGCTGAGACTTTACGAAGGCAGGGGCAAGTGGGAAAAGAACACAGACGAAATAAATCATTGGCAGGAATCGATGTCTCTGCTCACTCAATAGATGAGTTGAAAGCGATTGTTCGCGACATCCTGGCAGAGAAGATACATGGAATTGCCTTCAGCCCTTACGTTGAAGGACAAGCGCCGGGAACGCAAATCTCCGCGTCACAGATCGACCAACGTCTCAGCATTGTCCAGCCTTATGTCAATTGGGTGCGCACATTTTCCTGCACCGAAGGAAACGAGCTTATCCCTCAGATTGCCGCCGGGCTAGGGCTACGAACCATGGTGGGCGTATGGCTGGACGATAATCACGAGCATAACGCTCTAGAACTCAACAATGCGCTTGAAGTTGCCAGGGCTGGACATGCTGATGTGCTTGCCGTCGGCAACGAGGTGTTGCTGCGCAATGAAATGTCTGAGGCGGAATTAGTCGGCTACATCAATCAGGCAAGGCAGGGGGCACCGGGTGTACCGATTGGGTACGTTGATGCTTACTTCAAGTTTGTCGATCACCCAAATGTCAGTGACGCCTGCGACGTGATTCTTGCCAATTGCTATCCGTTTTGGGAAGGAATTGCTGCTGAACACTCCCTGCTCTACATGAAGGACATGTACAGACGTGCGACCCGCGCTGCGAAGGGTAAACCGGTGATTATCAGCGAAACGGGTTGGCCCAACATTGGGACACCGGATCGTCAGGCGGTTCCCTCGTTTGAGAACGCCATCCGCTACTTCATCAACGCTTATCAGTGGGCTGAAGAGGAGGAGATCGACATCATCTACTTCTCCGCCTTCGATGAGGCATGGAAGATCGCGAGTGAGGGGGATGTCGGTGCTTATTGGGGCTTGTGGGACAAGGATGGTGTCCCGAAATATGTCTAGCGAGCCGAAAAAGCAGAAGATCATTAGGCAGCTTATCGAACAGAAGCCGGGCAACGCCATTTGTTACTCCGGCTATCGCAGGGGACAAGATCCGCGAAAGGGTATCTTCCCAAGTTATCAGGAGATCCGGGAAGACCTCTTGATTTTGGAGGCGAACTGGTCGTATCTCCGCTTGTATGACCCCAGCCAACATGCTGAAACAACGCTAGAAGTCATCCGCGACGAAAAGCTAGACCTGCAGGTGATGCTTGGCGCTGACCTGGCTGCTGAAGTCAGCAATCCGGAATGTCCGTGGGGTGCCATTTTTGATGATGAGACCCTTGCTGCCAATCGTCAGTCCAACAGCGAAAGCATTGATCGCTTGATCGCGCTCGCCAATCGCTGCCCGGACATCGTCTTCTCAGTATCCGTAGGCAACGAGTCCAGTGTTTCGTGGACAGATCATCTGGTGCCCGTCGATAGCATCGTGGACTACGCGCGTCGGCTCAAAGAGGCGGTCGCTCAACCGGTCACCTTCTGTGAAAACTATGTTCCCTGGACTTCCAAGCTGGTGTCGCTTGCCGCCGAACTCGACTTCATCTCGGTTCACACCTACCCTGTCTGGGAATATCGTACGATTGATGACGCGCTCGCGTATACCAAACAGAATTACTACTCGGTTGCCGACCGTTATCCCAAGAAACTCGTCGTCATTACCGAAGCCGGTTGGACAACAGCTTCCAACGGGCGGGGCATTGAACCCCGGAATGCGTCGGAGGCATTACAGGCACGCTACTGCCAGGAGTTGATGGCGTGGGCGCAGTCCGAAGGGATCTTGGCATTTATATTTGAAGCCTTCGATGAGCCTTGGAAGGGTTCGCCTGATCCTATGGAACCTGAAAAGCACTGGGGTCTATTCGATGTGGACCGTAAGCCAAAGCAGTTCATGCAGCAGCTCTTGAAGTCAACTGGCTGAAACCGCAGAACTGGATTCCGCATCGAGCCGCAAGCGTCTGGTCAAGCCGCCTCGTTCGCCTAATGATTGGTGGAAAGTCTCAGCGCGGCAGGAGGGCAGTTCGTTAATACCGGGGAGGGGGTGAAGTAACGCGATTGCGCGGCTGAGTTCAATCGTGCATAATAGCTCAAACACAGACCAGCCCGCTGGGAATCATCCATGCCGCGCAAATTATTCATCAGCTACCGCAGTAGTGACGCTGCCAAAGTGGACAAGATTGCCAAGGATTTGACGCTGCTGAAATACGACGACGGTACGCCGCGTTACTCGACCTGGCAGGACAAGCACAATCTACCGCCCGCCAGCCCGAACTGGTGGGATGCCATCGTGGATGCCATCATCGACTGCGACATCTTCGTATTCAATCTGTCTCGTGCCAGTTTGCAAAGCGACGTGTGCCGCGCCGAACTCGACTACGCTTACCAGCTCAACCTCCCCGTGATACCTATCGTGCTTGATGGGGAATTCTTCCTCAATGAGCACTCTGGTAAATACGATCTGCCGAAAGAAACCTGGGCGCTTGTACCGGAACGACTGCGAGAAGCGCAACTATTGTTTTATGTCGGTACAGACTTCTATGGCAGGTTTGAGCAGGCGGTCGGCGTTTTTGAGCGCAACTGGCCTCGTAGACTCACAGCGAAGCGCCCATTGACTCCAGACACCAAAAGCTTGCATGGCAGCAACCACGCGCTGTACGATGCGGCATGCGATTATGCGGAACGACTGGCGTTTGCTGATGCGGAAAAACACTTTAGTGCGTTGGTTCTACGCAATGACTCGGACTATGCCGAGGTGGCAGCGCAGTGGCTTGAACTGCTTCGACTCTATGCTGAACTCGTTGAAATCGACGAACGTCGCAGCGCCGCGTTCATTTTTGGGAAGAAATGGGGGACATACACAGGATTGTTTCCCAAAGAATTTCTGGAGGGCATCTTCGACCCAAAAGGGTTTGCAGCCCGTGCGACCCATGAAGCCGAGGCAGCACCTGCACCCCTACCCGCCATCCGAAAGCTCTCCAAACCCCGGATCATTGATCTGCTGCCCGCCCCTTTCGCCTGGGTCGAAATCCCGAAGAAGGGCTACAGCATCGCCAAATACCCGGTGACCAACACACAGTTTGCCAAGTTCATTGACGCGGGTGGCTATGATGAGCGTAAGTGGTGGACGGATGCGGGTTGGGAAGCGAAGTTGAAGGGTTGGGCGTGGGATGAGAAAAAGCGCGAATGGAGTCCCACGAATAATGCATGGACGCAGACACGTTTTTGGCAAGATAGCAAGTGGAACGGCGCTGAGCAGCCTGTCGTAGGCGTCTCGTGGTTCGAAGCGGTGGCATTCTGTCTGTGGTTGAGCGACGTGACGGGCGAGAAGATCATGCTGTCGACGGAAGACCAATGGCAGTACGCCGCCCAGGGTGACGATGGCAGAAAATTCTCTTGGGGGAACGAATGGGATTGCCCGCGCTGCAATAATTCTGTGGAGCCGTGCGTAAGCAATGTGACGACCCCCGTTCGGCAGTATCAAGGGAAGGGCGACAGTGCATTCGGGGTGGTAGACATGGCAGGGAATGTATGGGAGTGGTGCCTGACCGGCTACGACAACAACACGAATGACATAACCAGCAATGCTAAGTTTCGTGGGGTCCGAGGCGGCTCGTGGAATGTAAAAGAAAGAGATATGCTCCTCTGCGACTACCGAATTAGCTTTGTCCCGCACAATAGGATTAACGATGGGGGGTTTCGCCTGTCCCTCTCTTAGTGTCCCGAATTCTGTGGCTTTGAATGCTCTTTGTGGGGTCTCATGTGGAGCATGCCATTCGGGGCGCAATGTATTGCGCCCCTACAGACCGCATGATACAGAAGATGGGATGTGTCACGTTGTATCGTGGCGAAAGGGCAATCGTGTATCCCAAATACCATCGCCGTTCCATCCGATTGCGTGATTATGATTACACCCAGGAAGGTGCCTATTTCGTCACGATTTGCACGCAGGAGCGCGCGCATGTGTTTGGCGAGGTGGTAAATGGCGAGATGCTGGCGTCCCCCATCGGCGAGGTCGTGCAAACGTGCGGGGATCAGATCCCCGAGCATTTTCCGAATGTCGAACTTGATGCGTTTGTCGTGATGCCGAATCACTTGCATGGCATCATTGTAATTGCGGAACCCCTGACACGCGACGTAGGGGCGCAATATATTGCGCCCCTACAGACCGCGCCACCATCCATGTTGCATCACCAGACGAGTGCAGCAATAGGCGGCGCGACACCGAACAATGTCGCGCAGGGGTCACTGGGATCGATTGTGCGTTCATTCAAGGCGGCAGTGACGCGCATTGTCGGCGCGCAAGTCGAAACGCCGATCTGGCAGCGCAACTACTATGACCACATCATCCGCAATACCGCTCAGTTAGATCATATTCGGTCGTACATTGCATCGAATCCTGCGCGTTGGCAGGCAGATTCTTTGTATGGCACAGGCGAATGAATCACACCTGAATACGCGCGGCATCATGGCAGGACGACGCTGGGGCGCAATATATTGCGCCCCTACGGGCGGATGTGACACGTAATTCTGATGCGAAACACGAACGTTTAGACGACGCCCGCTATTCCCCCGCCAGCCGCTTCAGCTCGTACAGCTTCGTCAGCGCCTCCAGCGGGCTAAGCTCATCGACCTTGATCGCCTTCAGCGCCTCCAACGCCGGGTTGGGGGCTTCGTCGAACATCTTGAGCTGTGCGGGATTATGCCTCTTTTGTTTTACTGCCTGTGGCTCAAAGGTGCTGCCCGCCGTCTCCAGGTCGCGCAGCAGCGCACGGGCGCGCTCCACGACCGGGCGCGGCAGCCCGGCAAGCTGCGCCACATGCACCCCATACGAGCGATCCGCGCCGCCCGGCACGACCTTGTGCAGGAACACGATCTCGTCGCCTTCTTCCGCCACGGCGACATTGTAATTACGCGCCTTCGGCAGCACGTTGGGCAGCTCCGTCAGCTCATGGTAGTGGGTAGCGAAGAGCGTGCGGCAGCCAAGCCCCGGATGATTGTGGATGTATTCGACCACTGAGCGGGCAATCGCCATGCCGTCGTAGGTCGAAGTGCCGCGCCCGACCTCGTCCAGGATGAGCAGGCTGCGGCGTGTGCTGCCGCTCAGGAGGCGCGCCGTCTCGACCATCTCGACCATGAAGGTGCTCTGCCCGGCGTGGATTTCGTCCTGCGCCCCGATGCGCGCGAAGATGCGGTCTACCAGCCCGATGGTCGCCTGACCCGCTGGGACGAAGCTGCCGATCTGCGCCATCAGCGTGATGATCGCCACCTGGCGGATGTAGGTTGATTTGCCCGCCATGTTGGGTCCCGTGATGATGTGGATGCGCCCCATGCTGTCGAAGTGCGTGTCGTTGGGGACATAGCGGAAGCCGCCGTCGAGAAGCTGTTCGACGACCGGATGCCGCCCATCCTCGATGATCAGCAGGTCATCGTCGGTCAGCGTTGGGCGGCAGTACGCCTCGCGAACGGCGACATCCGCCAGCGAGGCGAACGAATCGAGATGCGCGACGCCGCGCGCCGTCTCCAGCAGTCGCTTGCTATGCGCGGCGATCTCTTTGCAGAGCGTCTCGAACAGCTCGCGTTCAACCGCCAGGATTTGCTCCTCGGCGTTCAGGACGAGCGTCTCGTATTCCTTCAGTTCGGGCGTGATGTAGCGCTCGGCGTTGACGAGCGTCTGCTTGCGGATGTAGTCGGACGGCACGCGGTCGGTGTTGGCGTGGCTGACTTCGAGATAGTAGCCGAAGACCTTGTTGTAGCCGACCTTGAGCGAGCCGATGCCCGTGCGCGCGCGCTCCTGCGGCTCCAACTCCGCGATCCATTCGCGGGCATGCTTGGTCTTGTCCATGATGTCGTCCAGCTCGGCGCTGTAGCCCGCGCGGATGATGCCGCTGTTGTTGAGCGTGGCGGGCGGCGTATCGGAGATGGCGCGGTCGATCAGTTCGCGGATGTCTTCGCAGGCGTCGAGCATCCGCGCCAGCGCACCGAGCGGCGGCAGCGGGGCGATCAGCCCTTGCAGCGTCGGCACGGCATCCAGGCTGTGGCGCAGGGCGATTAGGTCGCGCGGACCCGCTTTGCCGATCAGCAGGCGGTTGGTCAGACGTTCCAGGTCGGTCACGCCGCGCAGCGCCTCGCGGATTTCCGCACGGGCGATTTCCGTGCTCGCCAGCGATTCGACGGCATCCAGTCGTGCGTTCAGCCGCTTGAGGTCAAGCAGCGGTTGGCTCATCCAGGTGCGCAGCAGGCGCGCGCCCATCGCCGTGACGGTGCGGTCGAGAATGCCGAGCAGGCTGCCCTGCGTCTTGCGATTGCGGATCGTCTCGGTCAGTTCCAGGTTGCGGCGCGTGAAGGGATCGAGCACCATGAATCCGCTGGTCGTGTACGGGCGGATCGTGATGATCTGCGCCAGGTTGTTCTTCTGCGTGTCTCGCAGGTATTGCAGCGCCGCGCCCGCCGCGCAGATGCCCGCAGGAAATTCATCCAGCCCGAAGCCGCTCAAGGTGCGAGTGCGGAAGTGTTGTGTCAGCGTCGTTTCAGCGCTGCTGCGCTCAAAGCGCCAATCGGCATACGGCGTCAGGCTCATGCCGGGCGGCAGGGTGACGCCGCGCTCTGCCCACGACTGCGGCATCAGCACTTCGCGCGGCTGCAGGCGCGCCAGCTCTTCGAGCGTGAGCATGGCGGCGTTTTCGCCCGTCAGCTCGGTCGCAGCGAATTCGCCCGTGCTGATGTCGGCATAGGCGATGCCCGCGCGCTCCCAGCGCCCGCTTGCAGGGTCGCCAATGGGCATGATCGCCAGCAGATAATTGGCATGCTTTTCCGAGAGCAGTTCCGGCTCGATGATCGTGCCCGGCGTGACGACGCGCGTAACCTCGCGCTCGACTATCCCGCGCCCATTCGGCTCCGTGACCTGCTCGCAGACGGCGACATGGTAGCCGCGCTCGATCAGGCGCGCGATGTAGGTATCGACGGCGTGATGCGGAACACCTGCCATCGGGATGCGGCTGCTCTTGGAGACAGGGCGGCTGGTGAGGACAAGGTCTAGCTCGCGAGCGGCGATCTCGGCATCGCCGTCGAAGGTTTCGTAAAAGTCACCCAGGCGGAAGAAGAGGATCGCGTTGGGGTATTCTCGCTTGATGTCAAGGTACTGCTGGCGCAGGGGCGTCACATCGCTCATGGGGGGTTGCTCGTCACACGTTTGGCGGAACAATCTGAACGCATATTCTAACAGGAGCGGACGAGGGGAGGCAATTTATCATGCATGTTCTCCGTCAAAAGTCCGGGGAAGGCTTTGACGAACTGTGCCATCATGATATCGCTACTTCACACCCGGAGTTCATTGCAATGCATAGTCACGACTATCCTATTTTCGAACACGATCCATCGCGTGAGGCGATGCTGGAACCGACGAAAATCTGGAAACCGCGCGACATCCCGGAGCGCGTCGTGCTGTGCTTCTTCCAGGAGGCGCTGGCGAAGGTCGGCAAAGACGCACGCAGCGGCGGGCATCTGAGGAGCGAGGTCGGGCGCTTCCCGATACACATCATCGACGTGAAGGGCGAGCCTGTCGCCGTCGCACATCCGGGCGTCGGCGCGCCCTATGCCGCAGCCGTGCTGGAAGAGATGATCGCGTTTGGCGGGCGTAAGTTCATCGCCGTTGGCAGCGCGGGCGGGCTTGTGCGCGAGATGACCGCAGGGCATGTCGTCATCCCGACGCACGCCATCCGCGACGAAGGCACATCCTACCATTACCTTCCCGCCGCGCGTGAAGTGCCGCAGCAGTCTGCACCCATCGAGGCGATCAAGGCGACGCTGGCGGCGCACGATGTGCCGTATGCGCTGGGCAAGACGTGGACGACCGACGGCATTTACCGCGAGACGCCCGCACGCATTGCTCGACGGCGCGAAGAAGGTTGTCTGACGGTCGAGATGGAAGCAGCGGCATTCTTTGCGGTGGCGGAGTTCCGGGGCGTCGCTTGCGGGCAGATGCTGTATGTCGGTGACGACCTGAGCGGCGAAGCCTGGGACATGCGCGACTTCATTCACGGGCAGGCGAGTTTGCGCGAGCGGTTGTTCTGGTTGGCGGCGGATGCCGTGCTGCGGCTGTGATTACCCGTTCCTCGTCGTCGCCGCGGCGGCAATCGAGACGAGCGCAATGCCGATGATCTTCTCGATGCTGAGTGCTTCGCTCAGGAGAATCCAGCCGAGAATAGCGCCCGTCGCGGGTTCGAGACTCAGGAGCAGCCCGACCACGCGCGCCGACAGCTTTTGCAGCGCCGCGAATTCCAGCCAGAAGGGGATGAACGACGACAGCACCGCCACCACCAGTGCAACGCCGATCAACTGGGGACTCGCCAGCACGCCGACCGAGCTGATCGCGCCAAAGGGGGCGGTGATGAATGCCGCCGCGCACATTGCCAGCGCCACCATCGTATTGCCGGGCAGCAGTGCGCCCGCGCGCTTCGAGACGACGATGATGCCACCCCATGCCGCCGCACACGCGAACGCCAACCCGACTCCAACCGGATCGAGTGATGTGTCGGTGATGGGCGAGAGCAGCAGGATGCCAACTGCCGCCAGCGCCACCCAAGCGAGATCAATGGCGCGGCGAGAGCCGATGACGGAGACTGCCAGCGGTCCCAGGAAGGCGATGGCGACGGTGATGCCGAGCGGGATGCGTTCAATCGCGGTGTAGAAAATCAGCATGTTGGCGGCGATGCAGAGCGCATACAGCAGCACCCAACCATAGACGCGCGCGCTGTGTCCCCAGACCTGCGGGCGGAAGATGATCAGGAACAGGATGCCGCCGAGAAACGTACGCAGGAAGACGACGCCCGACGGACCGATGACCGGGAAGAGGTCTTTGGCGATAACCGCGCCGAGCTGTACGGAGATGATCGCCAGGACGACCTGCGCCCAGGGTGGAACGACATTCAGGGTGCGCGAATTTGACGGTGCGGCGGCGGTGGTGGGCGAGGACATGGATTTGATGGGCTTTCGGATCGAGGTGACGCCGCTATCTTATGTGAGACACGCCCTCTCTGTATAGTGCCAGCCTCAGGAACCACTCACCAGTCCGTGCTTCCAGGCGAGGGCGGTCGCCTGAGCGCGGTCAGTGACGTCGAGTTTCGAGAATAGGGTCGTGATGTGGTTGCGCACGGTGCCCTCTGCCAGGAACAGGCGGTCGGCGATGGCGGCGTTGGATAAGCCGCTGGCAAGCAGTCGCAGGATATCGCGCTCGCGCTCTGTAAGCTGTGCGGCGAGGTCGCGGTTGGGCGGCGCACCCGCACGCACATACTGGAACAACTTCTCGCCGACCGCCGGATCGACGGGCGTGCGCCCTGCGACGACACCTTCGATGGCGGCGATGATCTCGGCGCGCCCGGTGTCCTTGAGCAGATAACCATTCGCGCTCGCGCGGATGGCGTCGATCACCCACTCGTCCTCGTCATAGGTCGTCAGCACCAATACCGCCATCGCCGGATGCGCCGCCTTGATCGCCTGTGTGGCGTGAATGCCGTTCATGCCGGGCATCTTCAGGTCCATCATCACGACATCGGGCAATAGTCGTGCCGCCGCAGCGACTGCTTCTGCGCCGTCGTGCGCCGTGCCAACGACCTCGATCTGCGGGCTGGCGCTCAACATCACGCGCAGCCCCTCGCTGACGATCTGCTGGTCATCCACGATCAATACACGAATCATGTTGTCGCCTCCAGGACGATCTTTGTCCCTTTACCCGGTGCGCTATCAATTTTGAGTGCCGCATCCATCAACTGCGCGCGCTCCTTCATGCCCGTAACGCCAAAGTGCCCATTCTCTGCGACGGCATCGCTCGCGAAACCGACGCCATTATCCTCTATCATCAGCCTGCCGTTTTTCCAGCGCACGGTCAGGCAGCGTGCATTGGCGTGGCGGACGACGTTGTTCAGGGCTTCTTCGGTGATCCGGTACACCTGCTGCTCTCGGTCGGGCGAAAGCCCTTCGATCTGCGCAGGTACGTCGAGTGTCAGCGCCAAGCCTGCGCGTTCCGCTGCCCGCCGCGCCAGCTCTGCCAGCGCCAGCCCCAACCCCAGCTCGTCAATCGGGCGGGCGCGCAGCGCCTGGAGCGAACGCCGTGCTTCACCCAAGCCTGTGCGCGTCAGCTCCTGCGTTGCTTCCAGCGTCCTGCGCGCGGCGGCAGGGTCGCTTTCCATCAGCACATCGAGTGCCTTGAGCTGGATGTTGACCGCGCTCAGGGTATGCGCCAGCGTATCATGCAGCTCGCGCGCCAGGCGGTTGCGCTCGCGGGCGATGGCGAGCTGTTCCAGCGTGGCGGCGTACTGCGTAAGCTGGGTGTTTTTCTGTGCGAGCGCGATACGCTGCTGCCGGGCGGCGCTGGTGATGCGCATGACGATGTACCCTGCGACGGTGTAGAGCGTCAGCCGCACGACGGCAGCGCCGAGATAACCCGCGAAGTCCAGCCGATCCGCGACAGGGAGCACGAGCAGGACGGGCAGCAGGGCAGTGCCCACGCAGAAGAGCATGAGCGTGCGCCACCCATACTGCGCGCTGACCAGCAGCAGCGGGATGAGCAGCCAGAAGTAGAGCCGCGTCGTTTCCAGCAGCAACGGATCGGTCACACCGCGCTGAACCAGCGCAGCATTCGCCAGCGCATCAGCGGCGATGGGGTAGAGTGATGCGCCCCACAACAGCAGCGGCAGCCAACGTTCACCCAGCCAGCGGCGCGGCGGTCGCCAGAACAGCAGCACGATCATCACTGTCAGAAATCCCCACATTAGTGCGCCGAAGTAGTCGGGCGGCTCACGGCTCAGGTATCCCCCGAGTCCCAGCGACAGCAGCACGAACATTACTCCGACGAACAGGCGGAAGATGGGGATGAGACCCGGTTCGAGGTTGTGTTGTGTGACTCCTCGCATGGTAGGCAAGAGCCTTTACGTGAGCGCCGCGCGTTTCTGGTGACCTGGCGGTTGCGTTAATTGAACCGCTGCGACGCCAGAGACGCCCAAAAGCGTATCTTCATTTGATTATGCATCGGTTGGTGGAAACGCGGGTGTGAGGTCGGGCATTCGATAATGTGAGCCGATGCACCTCGACAGGTGCGTCGCCTCAGGGGTCTGTATGGCTTGCCATTCGTATTATGAAGCACATCGGCAGGATTTTTGGTTGGAGGCGTTCGATGCAGCAGGTCAATGCGACAGGTTTCGAGGAACGCGCGCAGACAGCAGCTCAGCCGCCTGACTATGCTGCCGCGCGCCGCTGGTTGTGGCGCGCGCTGGTCGTCCTCGTCGTAGGGGCATGGGCGGGCACGACTTGGGATCAGATTTGGCACACAACTGTGCCGTTCGACGGGTTCTGGTCACCGCCGCACATCGTCGTCTATGTAACAGTGGCGTTCGTCGCCTTCGTCTTTATGGGCATGCTGTTTCATACGCCGATCCGCCGCGCCTTTGGGCGTGGCTTCGACGTGAAGGTGCTGCCGTTCAAAGTGCCGGGCGCGCTGTTCATTCTGGGGATGGGCATTGTCCTGCTCGGCTTCGCTGGCGCGGTGCTCGATAACCTGTGGCATACCGCATTCGGTCTGAACGAGACGGGCTGGTCGTTTCCACATGCGATGATCGGCTGGTCGCTCAATCTGGTCGCCTTCGGCATCATCGCCTGCCGCCTGGCAATGACGCATGTCAAGCCGCTGCCCTGGACGACGACCCTGCTGGTTGGTGGGTTGATCGCATCGATGCTGCTGGGGTCGCTGCTGGGACCCATCGGCAGCAACCGGACGCCTGAGTCGGTGGATTTCTTCTTCACCTACATTCCGACGCTCGCCACCCAGGAATCGGCGCAGAACTTGTTTCGCATCTACGAGACATGGAATCTGAACCGCACCAATCCGGCGCTGCTGCTGCTGGCACCGTTTGCGTTCGGCGTGATCCTGGGTTGGGTGCGCAGGCTGGATGGGCGCTGGTGGATGACGCTGCTGATGATGTGTATGGTGCTGATGTTCGACACGGGCAATCAGGATCTGGGCAATCTGATCGCGCAGTTCATCCCGGAACTTGCACGCGAGGCGAACTGGCGGGCGCTGCCGGTCGTCCTGCCGACGATGCTGCTCCTGCTGCTCGTGCGCTTCCGCGTGAGCGAGGGCTGGGCATATGCGCTGGCAGGTATCCTGTTCGCGCTGATGATCTTCGACATCTGGGATGGGACGAGCGCCGCCTGGTTGCTCGTTTTCGTCGCTCCACCGTTCATCCTGCTTGGCAAGCGCATGGGCGAACGCTTGCATCACATTCTCTCGCAGCCCTGGACGCTGCAAAGGGTGACCCCGCTCGTCTCCGCAGTGGTCGTCATTCCGGCTGTAACGGGTTTGATCGATTTGGTGCTGCGGTGGATGACGGCGTGAGGTGTCTCGTCTATGTCCGGCAGCCATCCAAAAATGTCGGACCGCGGACGCTGCATGCGCCATATCAACAGACACAACAAATTTGCCGTAGGGTCGAGGCATGCCTCGACCGCAATAGCGAAGGAGAACCATCATGAAAACGCGACTGTGGATCATTATAGCGCTGCTGGCGCTGCCATTGGTGGCATGTGCAGGCGGCTTCAACGTTCGTTCGGACGCCAATTGGAATTACCTGACGCTGACGATGAGTGAAGAGCAAGTGCGCGATCTGCTTGTGCCGATCCTGACCAACGGTCAGGACTTGCGAATGCAGAATGTGACGATTGACCTGCGACCTGGCGAGATTGTCGCACGCGGGGATGTCCTCGGCGATGGCGGGCAGTTGTATCCTGGCAGCCTGAGCATACGGGCATGGGCGGCTAACGGGCAGCTCAACCTTGAGGTGACGACATTCAACTTTGCAGGTTTCAATGCCGATGCAGGAATGCTCCAGCGCTTCAATGCAGACATGGCGGCTGGGCTGGCGCGCGACGCTGCCGAAAGCGATGACGAAACGCACGAGGTGATCATCACGGACACCTCATTCTCGATCACCTGGCGCAGCCCCAAGTAGAAAGCGTTAGCCGCGAAGTCACGATGAGCACCAGGATTGGAGAAGGACGTTCGTGTTTCTTTTCCGTCATTCGAGCACGTTGAGGAGATGGGCAGGAATGGGTATCATCCCGCCCATCTTTTGCAGCACAACACAGGAACATCCTCATGTCTGCCAGTTCCATAATCGCAGTTGATCTCGGAGGAACTCGCATCCGCAGCGCGCGGCTGAACGACGACCTTGAAATGCTGTTGCGTCATGAAGAACTGACGCTGGCACATGAAGGGGTAGATGCGACCCTGGGGCGGGTGATGGAGATGATTCGGCATGTGCTGCCGACCGACGGTACGATGGTGGAAGGCATTGGTATTTCGATCCCCGGACCCACCAACCCATTTACAGGGACGGTTGAGCTGGGCACGAACCTTGGCTGGCACAACATCCCTCTTGCCCGGATAGTTCGTGAGGAATTCGGCGTCCCGGTCTACCTGGGCAACGATGCCAATGTCGCGGCGCTGGCGGAAGCCGCCATCGGCGCGGCGCGCGGGACGCGCCATTCGATTTTTATCACGGTCAGCACTGGCATCGGCGGCGGCATTATCGTCAACGGGCGGATGCTGCTCGGCGTAAACGGCTATGCGGCGGAAGTCGGGCATATGCTGCTGGAAATCGATGGCAAGGTCACATCGTTGGAAAAGGAAGCGGCTGGTCCGGCGCTGGCACGCAAGGCGCGTGAGCACATCGAAGCGGGCAGAAAGTCGATCATCCTCGATTTGTGTGAAGGACAGCTTGAGACGATCAACGGCGGAACGGTCGGCAAAGCCGCGCAGCAGGGCGATCCATTGGCGTTGGAGATCGTCGAGCACGCGGGCTATGTGCTGGGGTTGGGCGTCGCCAGCCTGCTGCTGATCTTCAATCCGGAGATCATTGTCTTCGGCGGAGGTGTCAGCTTTGGTGTGGGCGAGCTGATGTTTGCCCCGATGCGCCGTACCATCGCGGAGCACATCATTGACGATGCCTACTACAAGGACCTGCGCTATGCGCTGGCGGCGCTGGGTGAAAACGTCAGCATCGTCGGCGCTGGCGCGCTGGTGGCGACCAAAGGTGGCGTGGAAGATGTGACGAAGGCGGCGAAGAAACTGGCGGAGTAAGCCAGTCAGCGGACGGAAATCCTCCAACACAAATCCAATATCGGGCGTGCTACACTTGCCACACTATGCTTATGCTGCAAGACTTCCGCGTCCGGCAGCGGGATTTCTTGCTGGAAATCTCGCGTGCCATCACCGCCCAACTTGAATTGAGCGAGGTCTTGCGGCGCGTCCTGAATGCGTCCGTCGTGATGCTGGGCGGGCAGTTGGGTTTAATCGCGCTGCGTGATTCGTCCGGCACATACCGTATCCGCGCCACGCTCGGCATCATGTCTGAGCGGGTTCCCGAACTCGGCGAACAGTTGAATGCGCTTCTGGAACAGGAGAAGCTCGATTACGAGAGCTTCCACGATCAGCTCACGCGAATGGGCATCGGCTTGGATCGGCGGATGCGGCAGTCATTCGCCCTTCCGCTGATCATCGCGGAAGAGCCGCTCGGCTTCCTGGTTGCGTTTCGGGCAACGCGCGGGACAGCGACACAGGACGACATCCAGATCTTGCAGAGCTTTGCGGATCAGGCTGCCATCGCCGTCCATAACGCGCAGCTTTATGAGCGCATCAACGTGGAACGACAGCAGCTCGCGGCTATTCTTCAGCATAGCGCCGATGGGGTCATGATTCTCGATGACGAATTCCGGATCGCGTCGTTCAATCGCGCACTTGAGCGTATGACGGGCTGGCTGGCGGAAGATGCCATCGGTAAGCCGGTCGCCGAAGTACTGACATGGAAGCGCCTGGAGAAGGGCGATCTGGAGCAGGCGATTGTGGGGGGGTGGCCCCTTGCGCAGGATACGTCAATGAGCGGTGAACCGCTTTATGTCGAAGGTGACTTGCTGCGGCGCGATGGCATGACTCAGAGCCTTGCCATCATCTACGCGCCGCTCTTTCATGCCGATGGGCGTCTGCGTACGATCATCGCCAATGTGCGCGACATCACCAACTTTCGTCAGGCGCAGGAGATGCAGAACGTCTTTATCTCCACCATCTCGCACGAACTGAAGACGCCGGTCGCGCTCATCAAAGGGCACGCAGCCACCCTGCGGCGCGATGATGTCGAGTTTCCGCCAGAGTTCGTGCGCGAGTACAGCGGGGTCATCGAAGAGGAGTCCGACCGCCTGACAGAGCTGATCGAAAACCTGCTGACGGCGAGCCGCATCCAAGCAGATCGCAACCTTAAACTCAACAAGGACGATGTCATGCTGGAGGCGCTGGCGAAGCGTGTGATTGAACGGTTCTCCACGCAGACGCAGAAACATCGTTTCGTGCTGCGCTTTGCACCAGGGCTATCGCCGGTGCCAGGTGACGAGGTGCGGCTGCGCCAGGTGCTCGATAACCTTGTCAGTAACGCCATCAAGTACTCGCCGGAGGGTGGGACAGTCGAGATCGGCGCGCATGACGATGGTACGCAGGTTGTCGCCTACGTGCGTGATGAGGGCGTTGGCTTGTCCAGCGCTGATCAGTCGCGCATTTTCGAGCGGTTTTATCGTGTCGATGGCGCTTTGAGCCGCAAGACGCAGGGCACGGGGCTTGGGTTGTATCTTTCGCGCGCCATCATCGAAGCGCATGGTGGGCGCATGTGGGTCGAAAGCGCTCCGGGGAATGGCTCGACCTTTTACTTCTCCCTTCCACTCTGATATCAACAAGGAATCACAACACATGGCTATCGCATCTCGAACGACCGTCACCTGTCCACAGTGTCGAAATCAATTCCCCGCGACGGTGGAAATGGTGGTCGATGCGCAGCAAGACCCAGACGCAAAAATGCGCCTGTTGAGCGGGCGTTTCAACGTCGCCCAATGTCCTCACTGCGGCACCGCGATTCAGGTTGCATCGCCGCTTATCTATCATGATCCCAGTAAGGATCTCCTGATTACGTTTGTGCCGATGGAATTGGGACTGCCCAAAGACCAGCAGGAAAAAGTCACCGGCGACCTGCTTCGTGAATTGACGAAGGTCGTTCCGCAGGGGGGGATGCGTGGGTACTTTTTCCAGCCGCGACAGGCGCTGACGATGGCAGGATTACTCGAACAGATCTTGCAGGCGGATGGTGTCACCCCGGAGATGATGGCGGCGCAAAAGCAGCGCGCTCGCCTGATCGAACAGTTCTTGCAGGCGACCGACGACGTACTGCCATCTTTGGTGGCGCAGTATGATGCGGAAATCGACGGTCCCTTCCTGCAAACGATGGGCATGTTTGCCCAGCGCGCTATGCAGGATGGCGCGCGCGAAGCTGCCCAGCAGATCATGATGACCCAGCAGATGGTGATGCAGCTTTCGTCTTATGGCAAGGCGATCATCGCCGATGCTCAGGAGCAGGAGCGCGTCGTTCGTGAGATGGAGGCGGAGCTGCGTGGCTTGGGACAGGACGCGACCCGCGAAACCTTCATGAATATCGCTATCCGCTACATGAGCGATGAAATGCGGTTGCAGGCATTGATCGGTCTGGCGCGCCCCGCGTTCGATGATGAGTTCTTCAATCAGCTCACGCTCAGGATCGGGCAGTCGCCCGCCGACCAGCGCGATGCCTTAGAAGCGCTGCGCGCGCGCTTGCAGGAACTCGTACAAGCCGTGGACGCCGAAGCGCAGGATGCCCTCCAGGAAGCGGTCGCGCTGCTTCAGGCGATCCTCCAGACGCCCAACCCGCAGCAGTTCATCGCTGAAAACGCGCATATGTTTGACGATGCGTTCATGGCAGTGCTGACGGCAAATCTACAAAACGCCGAGCAGAGCGGCAATCTTCAGGCGAGCGCGCGCCTGCGCCAGATCTACGACCAGGTGATCCAGGCACTGCAATCCCAGATGTCGCCGGAACTGCGCTTCATCAACCAGATTCTGGGTGCGCCGACGGCGGAGGACGCCGAGTCACTGCTCAGGAGCGAGGGCGCGCAATTTGGACCGTCGCTGCTTCAGGCACTCGATGCGGTCGGGCGCACGCTGGAAGCGCGCGGCGATAACCCCGCCATCGTCGAGCGTATTCGTCACCTGCGCACGCTGGCAGAAGGCGTGGTTTCGTAGGCTTCGGAACAAACCCCCCAATAACCAGGACGAACATCAGTTTCGTCCTGGCGTACAGTGACCTTATTGTATGCATTCGGTAAGGCGCGCGTGAGATTTTGGGGGTATTTATGCCTCGGCGCGATGATCCGTATGACGATTGGGACTGGTTGGGCGTCTTTCAACACGATTCCCGTCCGGCAGAAGGCTGCCTGCGCTTTCTGCCGACCCTTGTCCTGCTCACCCTCGTCTTCGCAGTCCTGGTTGCCCCGGTGTGGACAGCCTATCAACTTGGGCGCGGCACGCTGCGTGAAAAAGGCTGGCTGGTCTTCCTGGCAGTGCCTCTGACATTTATCGTCGCGGCGCTGAACGTGAGTGCAGCGCTGCTGGGTGCATTTCATCTGGCGACAGTGGTCTTGACAACCCAGGTCAGGCATAACCCGTTCATCACGACGGCGATGCTTTTTTCTGGCGGGATGCTTACGACGCTCCTGATTGCTTTTTGGGTGGGGCGGCGCGATCTGCGGTTGGCACGCCTCTGGCAGGGCAGGGCGCTAGGTTCGGCGATCACGCGGCGTTTGCGAGCATTTCGGCGCGCCTCATTTGCGCCTCAGCCGGATCGCAGATAATCCACCTTCATCGTTCTCACTGTTTAGGGATGCGCAGTATGTTTCCAGCCGACTACTTTCGCCGCCAGGACGAAAGCGACGATTTCAACTTCTATACGCAGCCGCGCAAGGTCGTGCATATCGATGATGCGGCGATTGCGACGCTGGCAGAGTTTCTGCGCGATCAGCTGCCGGCCGGCGGCGCACTGCTCGACCTTATGTCAAGCTGGCGTTCGCATCTGCCGGAAGGCGTTGCGTTTGATCGTGTGGTGGGGTTAGGCATGAACCAGGCGGAAATGGATGATAACCCGGCGCTGACCGAGACTGTCATCCACAGCCTGAACCATGCGCCACAACTGCCGTTCGCCGATGCGGAATTTGATGCAGCGGTCTGTACGGTGTCCGTGCAGTATCTGACACAACCCGTCGAAGTCTTTCGTGAGGTCGGGCGCGTGCTTAAACCCGGTGCGCCATTCATTGTGTCCTTTAGCAATCGCTGTTTTCCGACCAAGGCGGTCGCCATCTGGAAGATGACTGACGACAAGCAGCATATGGAACTGGTTGCGCAGTATTTTGCGCAGTCGGGCGGCTGGCAGGACATCCAGGCGCAGTTCAAACCAGGGAGGCGTGGCTTGTTCGGCGGGGGCGAGGACCCACTCTATGTCGTCTGGGCGGTGCGTGCTTAGGGTACGCGCCGTTTTGCCGCCTTCATCGTGTTGACCATCAGCATGGTGATCGTCATCGGTCCGACGCCGCCAGGGACTTTGCTGATGGCAGACGCGACATTGACCGCCGACGCAAACTCGACATCGCCGACAAAGCGGTAGCCCTGCGGGCTGCCTGGATCGTCAATCTTGTTGGTTCCGACGTCAATCACGACCGCGCCGGGCTTCAGCCAGTCGCCTTTGACATATTCCGGCTTGCCGATGGCGGCGATCACGACGTCGGCGCGCTGGATGACAGAGCGCATGTCGCGCGTGCGGCTGTGGCAGACGGTGACGGTGGCGTTCGCCTTCATCAGCATGAGCGCGACGGGCAGCCCGACGATGTTGCTGCGTCCGATGACGACGGCATTCGCCCCGTCGAGCACCGCGCCGACCTCCTCCAGCAAGACCATGCAGCCAGTGGGCGTGGCGGGGGTGAAGAGCGGGTCGCGCCCCTTCATCGCCAGCGCGCCGATATTGAGCGGGTGGAAGCCATCGACATCTTTGTCGAGGCTGACGAGGCTGAGAATCGTCTGTTCATCGACCTGGGGGGGCAGCGGAAGCTGGACGAGGATGCCATGCACTCTGGGGTCATCGTTCATCGCCTGAACGGCTGCCGCGACCTGGTCCTGAGTGGCGTTTTGGGGCAGCTCTGCCGCAAAGGATGCCATACCAGCTTTCTCGCAGGCGCGGCGCTTCATGCGTACGTACTGGTGGGAAGCGGGGTTATCGCCGACCAGGACAACGCCTAAACCAGGGGGAAACCCATGCTGCGCAGCGAACTGCGCGGCTTCTTCGGCGATGGCAGAGCGCATTCGTTCTGCCACCTGCTGCCCGTCAATGATCACTGCTGGCATAGGGTCTCCATTTGTCAACGCATCCGAACAAGAGCCTTACAATTCTACAATCCCTGCGTTGCAAGAGTCGAGTAACATTAAAGAGGTGAAAAAAGTGTTCTGACTCAGTTGTACGTCTTCTTGCGCAGTCAAGCAAGTGATGAACAAGGTGTACTGCCAATGATGAATGTCATTCGGAATCTTAAGCGAGAACGCGAGCAAGCAGGGCAGGCATTGGTTGAATATGCCCTCATTCTTGCTTTGCTCGCGCTGGCAATGGCAGTGGCGCTGTCTGCTACTGGTCCCGCGATTGCCAATGTGTTCAGGAACGTGATCTGCAATGTCGCCGGGCAGAACCCGTGCGGGCAGCAGATTGCCTCGCTCAGCCCATTGGGCAACCCCAGCGACAACGGCTTCTGGGGCACGGTGACGTGGGTGGCGGGTAACCCGCTGGAACGCACGCCGTTCCCGACGGTACCGCTTATCCCGCCGTCAGCGGAGCCAACGTCGGGCGCTCCGCCGCCCATCCTAAGTCCGGTTCCGACCGATATTCCACCGCCACCACCGCCGCTGGATCCGACGGATATTCCGCCCGACCGTGCGTTTTCGGTCGTGTTCCAGGAGTCAGGCGATCCGGGCACTTCAACCTTCTGGCGGCTGGATAACAGCGTCTGGCTGGGCGGTGACGACTGGCTGGGACGCTACTATCCCTCCACGAATTTCAGTGGGTCAGCCACCATCGTGCGCAACCGCGACATCGTCGGACCGCTGAAGGCAGTCGCCCTTGATTTTAACTATGGGACGAATGCGCCGCTGGCTGCTCCCTGGACGCTGACGGACAACTTCTCGGTGCGTTGGACGCGCCGCGTCGAGGCAACCAATCCAACCGCTGTCACCTTCAGGCTGATTGGTGATGACCAGGCGACGCTGCGCATCTGCCCAACCGAACAGGATGCCATCGATGCGACGGGCGCCTGTACAATCCTGCTCAATAACATCGGCACCGCGGGTGCCTCATTCGATACGACCATCTCCGGTACGCAGTGGCTGTCGGTTTCCTACGTCGAGACGACCGGGACGGCGAACATACGCCTGGACATGACGAACCAGGGTATTGTGAACTCGGCGGATATAGTGCCCAGCGGCGGACAATGCAACTGGGGACGCACGACCAGCAACCAGGATGTGAATACTCTGGACTGGATGTGGGACGAGAACCCGACCAGTGATAACTGGCCCGCCAACCAGCGCTGTGTGCTGGAACTGCGCGGTTACGTCGATCTGACCGGCGTCACCAACCCGACGCTCTCCTTCTACGATGTCTGGGATTTGCCCGCGGGGACGAGTGCCAGCCTTCAACTGGGTGCCTACAATGCCGATACCAGCCTGATTAGCTGGCAGACGGTCAATCTCCGCACGGGTGCAGCGAACTTCCGTAATTACCAGTGGACACGCAACCAGGTTTCACTGACTTCGATCCCCGGTCTCGGCAACTCGGTCGCTGTGCGCTTTGTGCTGGAGTCCGGCGGTACGGGTGGCAACCCGGTTCGCTGGTATCTCGACGACATCGAGGTCAAGCCTCAGCCCGACCGCACCTTCACGGTCAATTCCCGTTACAACATGGATAGCGGGACGCACCGGGATTTCTTCTTCAACTCCGGTCGCTGGAACGTGTCAACTTCGCGCGTGGTCAGCGGCTCCGGTTGGGAACTTTCGGCGGCACCGAATTTCTCGCAAAGCGCAGCGGTGAGTGGCGGTCCTCGTATTCATTTCATCGAGCTTGCAGGAAATGTCGATCTTCGTCCTGCGGTTGCACCCGCGACCGATGACGAGGGTGATACCGGCACGCCTGTTGTGTCGTTCTACCATGCCTATCAGGCAGTCCCTGGAGCGATGATTCAGCTTCAATACACACGCGACGCGCGCGACACCACTCCTGATACCTGGCAGACGGTTCCGGTCGGGACGGCAGTGCCGCCTCAGCCGGGTGGCATGTTGGTGGACAACAGCACTGGCACCAGCAGCCTGTCCGACCTTACGATGCAGCGCGTCGAAATCCTGCTCGACCAGATTCCGGACTGGAATGTGACGCCTTTCCGCTTGCGGTGGGCACTGGTTGTTCCACAAGCTGGCGCGAACAACAGTCAGTGGTGGATCGACCAGATTTCGATTGAGCGCACCGGGGGCGACCGCTTTGCTGCGTATCCGTTCCAGGACAGCGCCGAAAGCACGTCCTTCACGATGGATCACTGGAGGGCGACAGGGCGCTGGGGCGTGCAGAATGGCACAGGCGTAGGCGATGTCGCGGGCAGCAGCGCCAATTTCTACGCCGACTCTCCGAATACCGACTTCGTCGCCAACACAGCGACATTGATGGAGATGCGTCGCTGGATTGACCTCTTCTACGATACGGATGTTAATCGCAATAATCCGGGTGGGATTGGTGAGCCAACGCCGAGCAACCCCGCGTATAACCAGACGGCGCGGCGCGCTGCGACGGCACAGCCGATGCTGGTCTTCTGGCTGCGGCGCGATGTCGTTAACGGCGTTACGCTGTCGGTTGACCTGACGACGAAAGCACTCGATGACAACAATCCCGCCAGTGACGCCGAATGGCGGCAGGTCTGGACGTACACAGCGCCCGCCGCTGCTGGCGCGACGTATGACCGCTGGCGGCAGGATTCGTGGGAGCGTATAGAGGTCGATCTCCGCCAGGCGCTCCAGGTGGCAACCACCAGCAACTACGCGGCGTTGCTGGCAAGCGCCAGTCAGATCGATGATGACATCAAGATTCGCTTCCGTCTGAACACAGGTGCCAGCACTGCCAATGGCGTCTTTGTCGATGGCATTCAGATCATTGACTTGCAGCGACCTGTGCACCGCTTGTGGTCGGGCAGCCCGCTGGCAGGCAGCGCGCTGGCAGGGCAGTCGGTTGCGGGGAGTGGCGCGACTTACAGCGACACTATCGATGGCGCAACGCCGACCACATTGCTGGCAGCCGAACAGCGCTGGTATCTCGCCGGGGGTACCTGGCGTGTAGCGAACACGGGGCGCGCGCCGAGCGCATCGGCGACGACCAACGCGCTCGATGACTCGCCAGGTGCCGATTACCCCAGTGACTCCTTCATCGCGCTCGAACAGCAGCCGGTGATAGATCTGCGCGGCATCACGGCGGCTCAGGTGCCGAACCTGGTCTACTATCAGCGTTACGAAGTGGTTAATCCGCACAGTATGCGCTTGCAGGTCAGCACCGCAAATGCGGGACAGACCGATCAGCGGTTGGGTTTGACTGCGGGGTGGTCGGCATGGACTGACCTGAATTCGACCAGCTACTACAACGAGATGAGCGGAAATCAGCAGCGCGTCGGTTGGCAGCGTATCCAGGTTAATCTGACGCCGTATGTCGGGCAGCAGATTCGCCTGCGCTGGGTGATCAATGCGTTTGACGGCAGCAGAGCGGATGGATGGGTGATTGACGACCTGAGCTACTTCTATAATGGCAGCGGCGCGGGCACGACGACGGCGATTCCGCTGCCATTCACTGCGCTGCAAAGCACCAGCGCCAGTCGATGGATCATGGATGGAACGTGGGGGACCACATACGATTGGTTCAACCCGGCGACTGAGAGCAGTGTGTTCGGTGCGCAGGCGCTCGGCAGCAGCTCGTGGCGTGCCTACTGGGCGAATTGCAGCATCATTTCGGCGACCGGGCAGGGCTGCAGCGCCAGTGGCTCCCGCAACGCGCTTGAACAATATTGGCCGATGCCGGCACCTGGTGCCACGACCTTGTCGGCGCTCTCGACAACGGCAGGTACCGCCACGAGCCGGGCGCAGTTCGCCGCGAATGCCCAGCCGGTCAGCGATGTTCAAATGAACAACGCCATCCGCATCATCGTCAGTAACCTGGGTACTTCTCAAGGTCCGCTCGGGATCATGGAGGGTGCTTATGTTGCGGACGCCTCTTATCTTACAAACGTCGGCGGGCGCTTCATGCGCAACGTTCAGTTAACGCCAGGGACGTATGTCTTCCAGATATCGCATAACGACAATACGCGCTTGCGCATTAACAACGGGACGGGCACGAACTTCGCGGGAAGTCCAGCAACCATTTATTTAGATGGATGCGGAGGAGCTGTTTCACGCAGTACAATCTGTTCGGTATACATGACGGTGACTGCGGTTATCGACCGCGTGCTGGTCCTCGATTACTGGGGCGCTAGCGGGGGAAACCACCTGTTCCTCAACGTCGCGCGCTTGGGGTCGTCGTTCAGCGACAGCCCGAACTGGAACGGCGTGGACGCGAGCATTAACTCTGTGGACAGCTTGCAGCCGAGCAAGACCTCGATGATGCTCAACGGCTACTTCAACACCAGCGGCGTCGCAAACCCGACTCTGCGGTTCACCTGGATTGCGCGCCAGGACACGGGCACTCGCCTGTTCGTGGACGTCTCAACCGATGGTGGCTTCACCTGGACGGTAGCGCCTGCGTCGTGGAACACGGGCGATACGCGGTTCCCGGCGGACTTTGCCTGGCAGTCTGCGGCTGTTTCGCTGCCCCAGGCGGCAAGCGTCATGATTCGCTTCCGCTACAATACGGATGCTGACACAAGCGATGGTGTCTACATCAGTGACATTGACGTGCGCTCCGGGTAGCCCCTGGTCACACCTCGATGTTTGAAGAGCCGCCCCTGACGATTTGTCGGGGGCGGCTTTTTTTCTCATCGACTGCCTACCTGTATCTGTTAAACTACCTTATCATTTCGTACCTTGACGACAGGGGGCGGACGTGGCTCAGGTTTTCGGCGGATTGTTGTTTACGCTGGTGGGTCCGGCAGGTGCGGGCAAGAACACAGTGATGCGGCAGGCGATTGAGGCGCTCCCCGGACTGCGACAGCTTCCGACTGCTACGACGCGCGCTATCCGCCCGACGGAACAGGAAGGGCGTGAGCACTTCTTCATCACGGTCTCGGAGTTTATGGCGCTGCGTGATGCCGGAAAGCTGCTCGAACAACAGATCGTGCATGGCAACTGGTATGGAATTGCGCGCGATCCGCTGGAAGCGGCGCTGGGTGCAGACGAGATGATGATCGCGGATATTGATATGTTCGGGGCGCAGGCGGCACGCACGCACTTCCCGCATAACACGGTCCTGGTCTTCGTCGCGCCGCCCTCCATCCCGATACTCGCCGCGCGCATGTACGAACGCGGCGAAACGCCCAGCGAGATTGCGAGGCGAATGCTGCGTGTCCAGCGTGAGATGGCTTTCGCGCCGGAATGCGACTACATCGTCGTCAACGACACGTTGGAGCGCGCGACGCAGTCGTTGTTAGAGATCATCGCCTGGGAGCACAGCCAGCACGCCGCGCGCGTGGCGGCTGCTTCAAAGCCTGCGCTCCAGTATCGGGTGCGCACGCTGGTGACATATGGCGAGTTCGTCGCGGTTTCCGACTCGAACCACCTGCCAGAACGGATCTTCGACTCCTCGGAGGTGCCTCATATGGCGGCGCTGGATGTGCTGCAGCCGTTGGGGATAGCGCCACCAAACACTGCCTTGACGACCCATCAGGAGGACGGCGTTTTCATCCCGCCCGCCCTCATCGATGTCGAGCAGTCCGCGCAGATCGACGACTGTATCTACTATTATGTCGTTCGCCTTGACGACCAGGAGACGCTCGCGCCGGGCTGGAAGTGGCAGCCCATGGATCAGGCTGGGCTGCGCGAACCGATCATGCAACTGGTCAAGTCGCTGGTGGTCGCCTGAGATGACGGACTTTGCTCAATATCAGCGCGAACTTGGCGCAGAACTCGCCGCCGACGGCATTGCGCTGCATTATGGGAGTGCGGACCGCGATTTCGGCTTTATCATGGGGTCGGTCGTGTTGATGGATCGGTCGCATGAAGGGCGGCTGGAACTAATCGGGCGCGACCGCCTGGCGATCCCGCAGCGTATGTCCACCAATGACGTGGGTGCGCTCAAGCCGGGGGAGGGCGCGTCGACGATCTTCACCACGCCGAACGCGCGCATCCTCGACCGTGCGGTCTTCTGCAACCTGGGCGAGCGCGTTATCGCGCTGACGGAGCCGGGGCGCGGCAGTGCGCTGCTTGGCTACTTGCAGCGTAACATCTTCTTCAACGACGACCTGCGTCTGCGCGATCTAAGCGGTGAGACGCGGGCGTTTGCACTGCATGGCGCGGCTGATGGTCTGATGGACGACCTGTCACCGGGCATCTCGGCGCTGCCGATCTTCGGTGCCCGTGAGATCGAGATCGCCGGAGCGCAGGTCATCGCCATACGCCTCAAGCCGCTGGCAAGCGCAGCCTGGTCGCTCATCGTCCCTTCGACATCTTCGGTTGACGTTCACCGCGCCGTCTACGCGCGCGGCAGAGATGACCATCATTTGCGGCTCGCAGGTTCGCTCGCGTACAACATGCTGCGCATCTATGCCGGGTGGCCGGGGGGCGGGAGGGAACTGAGCGGCGACTACATCCCGCTCGAAGTCGGCTTGTGGGATGAGGTCAGCTTCACGAAGGGCTGCTATACCGGGCAGGAGATCATCGCGCGCATGGAGAGCCGGGGACGGCTGGCGAAGACGATCGTGCGCGTCCGGCTGGATGCGCCCGTCGGCGCGCCCGCCGAGTTGACCGCCGAGGGCAAAAGCGCGGGGGTGCTGACGAGCGCGGTGACGCTGCCGGAAGGTCTGCATGTTGGGATCGCGGTCGCGAAGATGGCGTATGCGCAGCCGGGGCACACCCTGTTCGCGGGCGAGACGCCGGTTCACATCCTCGACTACGCGGGCGTGCAGCCGCCCGGTCTCCGCGAAGAAGAGGCTGCGGATGGGTAGCGTCCTCTCCTGGAATGACTCACTCCATCTGGCAGACCACGTCCGCGACAACGGTGGTGTGCTCGTCTTCACCAACGGGCACTTCGATCTGCTGCATGTCGGGCATCTGGATTATCTGGAGAAGGCGCGGGCGTTGGGCGGCGCGCTGATCGTCGGCGTGAATGGCGATGGCAGCTCTGGGCGGCTGAAGGGAAGTGGTCGCCCGCTTGTTCCCGCCGATGAACGGGCGCGGCTGCTGGCTGCGCTGCAACCCGTGACGGCGGCGGTGATCTTCGACGACGACACGGCGGACCGATTGATCGCCGCGCTCAAGCCGGACATCTATGTGAAAGGCGGCGATTATCGTGATAAGCCGCTGCCAGAACGCGCGTTGGTCGAAAGTTATGGCGGGTGTGTGGTGCTGATCGACTATCTCCCCGGACACAGCACGAGCGATCTGATCCGCCGGGTCAGGGCGCTGCCCTAGCGCGGTCACTCATAAAAGCTGGCGACAAGCTGGCGAAACGCAGGTTTGTAATCCCCGGTCAGGTCGAAACGCGGGCGTCTGCGCAGCGCGTCTGGCGGGTCGATGGGCGCGAGCTGGGCGATGGCGACGAACTTGTTTTTCTCGCGGAAGTAGGTCCATGCTCGCTCGACGCTCGGCTCGTGCTGTGTGGCGAGCGACAGGACAAGTACCATCCGTGTGCATTCCTTCAGCGCGGGATGTACACCGCCCGCCCAATCGACCTCCGGCGGCTCAATCTCATGCATCCAGCACGCCAGCCCGATCCGTTCGAGGTCGTTGGCGAGCCGACGGGCAAATGCCGCGTCATCTGGCGCGTGGTTGATGTAGATTGCTTCCTGCGTCAGCTCCGCGCGTGTCTGTGTCCCCACTTTGATAGCGCTCGGTTTGGACATCTGCGCATGGGCGTCGGTTTTGCCGAGCCGGAACACCGTGTTGCCGCAGATAGGGCAGGTGGCGCGCGTCGCGGGCAGACCTTTGCGCGTCCAGACGGGCACGGGGTCATCAACATCCACTGACTCGCGGCAGCGCACGCAGTAGATCGTCATCGGCTCGTGTTCATGGAGCGCGTCGTCATGTGCATGTTCGTAATCGTCGTGGTTCGCCATGCTGCCGCCTTGGATGTTTGCCCATCACCCTCAATTGTACATGCGTTCCAGCATTTCGCACGAATATTGCATCAGTGTTCGGTTATGCGTGCGCGACCCAGGTAGCCGCGATAGACGCTGACGGCAGGCTCGACAGAAACAAAGGCGTTTTCCTGGATATTCCGGATAACCTGGAGCGCGCGTACAGTATCGCGGCTGGACATGATGCTGCGGAGCAGCGTCACTTCGCCATCGCGCCCCTCGCCCTGGGTGATCGTGACGCCAAAGCCCGCCTGCCGCATCGCATGAGCGATTCCGGCACCGTTCTCTTTGGCGATGACGTTCACGCTGACGAAACTGCGGATGAGCAGGCTTTCGACCCACATGCCCACATAGCTGCCCACCGAGAAACCGCCGCAGTAGGCGAGGAAATTGGGCAGATTGCTGAGGTCAGCGGCGACGTTGGCGATGGTATAGGCGAAGGCAGCCGACTCGATGAATCCCAACACCGCTGACAGCAGTTTTTGCCCACGCGAAATGATCACGAGTCGAAACGTGCCGATGCCGACGTTGAAGACGCGCAGGATGAAGATGAGCAGGACAGTCAACCAGGCTTCAGGGGTCATGTTCATGAGGATGCTCCACGATAGGAAATGCGCCAGATGTGCCCGTAAATGAAATCCGCTACCAGCAGGGCACCATCTGGCGCGATAGCAACATCAATCGGGCGTATCAGCCCGGTCACGAACGCCTCAGGCTGGAAAACAGCCAGCGCTTCCGCATCGGTTGGCACTGCTTCCGGCTCAACCCGGATGATACGCTGTCCACCTTCAACGCCATTCCAAAGCGCGACGAAGACAGAATCGAGGTAGTTGCGTGGGAACTGTGACCCTGTGTATGCGACAATGCCGCGCGGAAGTGTGTACGAGGGCAGCGGCAGCAGGTCGGGCAGGACGGAAAGGCTTCCCGGCGTGAAAGGACAGTCCGCGCAGCCGCGCAGCCGCCAATAGGGGAAGCCGTAGTTGCCGTTCGGCTCGATTTGCAGGATGCGGTCGCCGGGACCTTCGATCAGCCCCTGATCGGTCGCATAGGCGCGCCCTCGGCTGTCGAATGCGATGTCGTAGGGATTGCGCAGTCCCTGGGCAAACGGCTGTGTCTCACCGGTGTGTGGCTGGATGCGCAGGATCGATGCTTCCAACGGTTCGAGCGTGGCGAACTGTGCAATACGCGGGTCGGGCGGTTCCGCGCGGTTGGTCAGCGCACCAACGCCCAGATAGAGCCAGCCATCGGGACCGAAGACCATGCCATTGGGTTGATTGTCGAGCAGGTTCAGACAGCAGGGCAGGTCGTCTATCACGACTTCCTGCACTCCCCCAGGCGGTACGCGATAAAGGACGCCGCCGCTCTGCGCTGTGCTGCGTGCGCTGACGTAGAGCACATCTGTGCCGGGCTGGAAGGCGAGACCGATGGGCGAGATGAAGTTCCCCGCGTAGCGCTCCGCGCTGCCGTCGTCGTTCAGCGCGTATACGGCACCGTTCCGCGTTCCGCCTTCCAGGACGGTCGCGTACAGACGCCCATCGCCGCCAAACGCGATCTGCAGCGGCTGCCCAGGGAACTGCCCAAAATGCTCGACGGTGAAGCCGGGCGGCACGGCAATTCTTCGTAAGAACCCCTCGATGTCGTTTTCGCAGGGGAAGTCGCCGCACGACCAGCCATCGGCGTCCGTCAGCGCGGCGGGCTGGGCGAGTATGGCGCGCGGCGCGTCGCTCGTCCCAGGCGGCGTCAGGCTCATCAGCGGCAGCGTCGGTGATGGAGTCTGTGTTGCGGTAGGACTTGGGGTCGGCGTGCGGGTGTATGTCGCAGTTGCGGTGGGGGAAGGCGTGAATGTAGGCGGGATTGGCGTGCGCGTGGGAGGGGTAGTCGCCGTTGGGATGATCGGCGCGGTTGCCTGGATGCCGATGGGTGTCGCCTGGAAGCTTTGCTGTGGCGCATCGGGCGCGCAGGCGGCGACCATTGCGACAAGGATGATCAACAAGGCGAGAACTGGGATGCGCATCATGACCTATCATTCATGCAGGCGATGATGCGCATTATAGCGATGTGACCCAGGAAAGTAACGTGTGATCAGGACTGTAAGGCGATCCTGCCGCGCCGGGTTCGCCGTTCTCCACACGAGGGCGTCTTGCCGCAATGATGGTAGGACGGCAGGAATGCCGCCCTTGCAACGGTATGGATACTGGCTTATAGCACCGTCGTATAGTGACCGGAGCTGAACTTCTTAAGCGCCTCGAATGCTGCATCCTGTACCATCTCGTCCTCGTCATGCATCGCTTCGCTCAGAGGGTCGATGGCACGGCGGTCGCCCAGCTCGCCCAATGCAACGGCAGAAGCACGGCGCACCCACTCGGAGGTGTCTTTCAGCGCGCTGATGATCGGTGCGACGGCGCGCACATCTCCCAGGCGACCGAGCGCCTCAATACCGACCTCGCGGAGCTGCTCGCTGTCGTTGCCAAGCAGCGGGTAGAGCGCGTCGTAGGCGCGCGCGTCGCCGATCCAGCCAAGCGCTTCTGCGGCAGCTTCGCGTACCTGGCTGACCTCGTGCGTGAGCATTTCGACCAGCGTCGTGACCTGTTCGCCGTGTCCCGCCTTGCCAAGCAGCCGCACGAAGAAGGCGCGCTGATAGTGATCCAGCCCCCCGCTGACCAGCGCGGTCGTCACGCGATGCAGGATGATCTCATCACCACGCGGGACGAGGTCAAGTAAACCGTGACGGAGCCGCATCCCGATGTTGAGCTTCATCAGCGCCCAGACACGGCTCTGCAAGTCGCTGAGAAGCAGCGAGATCATCGGGGCGGCGGCGGCGGGATCGCCCAGTTTTATCAGACTGGAGAATGCCGCATACTGCACCTTCTCGTTTCGGTCGGGCAGTGCTTCAATCAGTGGCAGAAGCGCGCGCGGGTCGCTGCTGCTGCCGAGCTTCTGCGCCGCCTCATAGCGAACTGCGGCATCGACATGACGAAGATCGGTGATGTATTGCTCAATCACGACGCTTTTCCGTTTCACTCAAGTGCATTCGGGGGAATTGTAGCAGTTTACCCCTATTGTATAAGAGCGGAAATTGAATCGTGTTTGAGCCGCATTGGTAGAACTTCTTTGCGTCGGAGACATAACAAGGTAGATTACATTGCCAATTCCTGATTGCGATCAGGGGAGGGGGCAGCATCATGTGTCAGCGTAACCCGATTGAGTGTATTGTCCCGCCGCATATGCTGCGGGAAATCTACGAGCGCGGTACTCCGGAACAAAAGGAACAGGCGTTCCGCACAGCGGCGCTCTCTGCCCACCTTCGAGGGGAGCGGCAGGCGCAGCTTGGTGATTTGCAGGTGACTCCGCGTGCTCAGGCAGGCGGCAAACAGCGCATCGTCTACACCGCCGCCAATGGTACGTCGCTGCCAGGCACAGCCGTACGCAGCGAAGGGCAGCCCGCCAGCGGAGATGCCGCGGTGGACGAGGCATACGAGGGCTCCGGCGCGACCTATGACCTTTACTCGGACATCTATGGGCGCGACTCTATCGACGGCAGCGGGCTGCGCCTGGACTCGACGGTGCATTACGGCAGCAGCTATGACAACGCCTTCTGGAATGGCAGTCAGATGGTGTATGGCGATGGCGACGAGAACCTGCCGGAAGACGAACGGATCTTCAACCGCTTCACCATCGCCATTGACATCATCGCCCACGAACTGACGCATGGCGTGACGCAGTACACGGCGAAGCTGTTGTACTTTCAACAGTCAGGCGCGCTCAACGAATCGATGAGTGACGTGTTTGGCTCGCTGGTCAAGCAGCGCGGGTTGGGGCAGACGGCAAATCAGGCGGATTGGATCATCGGCGGTGGGTTATTCGGTCCCAGCATCAACGGTGTGGGCATCCGGTCGATGAAAGCGCCGGGAACCGCATATAACGATCCACTCCTTGGCAAAGACCCGCAGCCCGCGCACATGAGCGCCTACGTCAACACATCGTCCGATAACGGCGGTGTGCACATCAATTCCGGCATCCCCAACCACGCCTTCTATGTGACTGCGCTCAACCTGGGCGGCAATGCCTGGGAAAAGGCGGGGCGCATCTGGTATCAGACGCTGCGCGACCGCCTGACGTTCAACAGCAATTTCCAGCAGGCGGCGGATGCGACGTACTCGGTGGCGGAGTCGCTGTATGGCGTGGGCAGCCTGGAGCAGCAGGCGGTACGCGCGGGCTGGGCGGAAGTCGGCATTGTCGTCGGCGCGACGACTAACCCCGGATGCGGCGCACGCGCGGGCATGGTGCTGGAGGCGCTGTTCGGTAATCCTAATCGTTAGGAGCGCTGCATGAAAATCTCATTTGAGCGGTCAGGTGGGTTCGCGGGGCTGCGACTCAGTGCGTTGTTTGATACGGAGCTGCTGCCGCCTGCGACGGCGGCGGCGCTTACGCGGCTGGTCGAAGAGGCAGACTTCTTCGCGCTGCCCGCCATTCTGCCGGGAAGTCCGAACGCGGCGGATATGTACCAGTACGTGCTGACGGTCGAGGATGAGATGCGCAGCCATACGGTGACGGCGAGCGAAGATGCCGCGTCCGACGCGCTGCGCCAGCTCCTGCAGTACTTGATGCGGCTGGCGCGGAAGCGGTAGCTACTCCTTCCACCCCTCCAGCGTCCGCTTCAGCACATCCATGAACGCGTCGGCGGTTGCGCCATCGGCGGCGCGGTGGTCAAACGTGAGTGAGGCATAGACGCACGGACGGATGGCGATCATCCCGTCGATCACTTTGACGCGCTGCTCCATCACGCCGATACCGAGGATGCCGACCTGCGGCGGCGTGATGATCGGCGTGGCGAACAGGCTGCCGCTGACGCCGTGGTTACTCAACGTGAAGGTGCCGCCCTTGACCTCTTCCGCCTTCAGGCGATGCGTGCGCGCGCGCTCTGCCAGGTCATGGATGCCGCGTGCGATTCCGATCAGGCTCAGATCATCAACGTTGCGCAGCACGGGCACGATCAACCCCTCGTCAAGCGCGACCGCGATGCCGATGTGATGCTGATGATGCAGCAAAATGCCCTCGTCGCGCCACTCGCCATTGAGCACGGGCACCGCTCTCAGTGCCTTGACAATTGCTGTCAGGAAATAGGGCGTGAGTGTCAGGCGAGCACCCTGGCGGGTGAACGACTCGCGGTTCACCGCACGATGCTTCTGCACCGCCGACAGATCGATTTCCCAGACGGTCGTCACATGCGCATAGTGCTGGCGGCTGAAGATCATGCGTTCCGCGATGGTCTTTCGCATTGGCGTCAGCGGCACAAGTGTGCCTTCGTTGTTGGCGGCGCCATGTGCTGGCGCAATCGCCGAATGCGGTGCGGGCAAGCTCTCGCGGAGTTCCTCGGTGGGCTTGAAGAGTTCGCCTGAGCCGGGTGTTTCCCAGGGCGCATGTTCGTCGTTGGCATGGGCTGATGGGACGGGCGGCACGGAACGGTGAGACTCGAGGAATGCTTCGACATCCTTCTTGGTGACGCGCCCGCCGCGCCCGCTGCCGGGGATCGCGGTCAAATCCAGCCCGTGCTCCGCCGCCATCCGCGCGACGACGGGCGTGATGTGCCATGATTGCCCGTTCTCGTGCGCGGGGGTAGGCGTGTTCTGCGTGGTGGCGACAGGTGCGGACGACGCATGCGTCGTCCCTACAGATACAGGTGGGGTTACTTCGTCGGCACTTGCGATGATGGCGAGGCGGGTGCCTTTGGCGACCGTTTCGCCTTCGCGGACGAAGATCGCTTGCAGCGTCCCAGCGGCGGGCGACGGAATCTCCGTCGTTACCTTGTCCGTCTCGACGATCAGCAGCGGCTCAAAGCGGGAGATGCTATCACCCACTGCCTTCAACCATGCGCTGACCGTGCCCTCGACCACACTTTCGCCCAACTGTGGCATCAGGATGTCCATAGGCATAATCAATACCCTGCCAGCTCGCGGATGGCGTCAGCGATCTTCTCGACGCTCGGCATGAAGAGGTCCTGCATCGGATGGCTGAAGGGCACGCCCGGAACATCCAGCCCGGTCAGCCGTCGAACAGGCGCGTCAAGATGCTCGAATGCCTCGTCCGCCAGGATTGCCGCGACTTCGGCGGCGTAGCCCAGCGTGCGCGTATCCTCGTGGACGATCAGCGCTTTGCCCGTCTTTTTGACCGACGCGAGGATAGAAGCGTGATCGACAGGCAGCAGCGTGCGCAGATCGACCAGTTCGACATCAATGCCTTCCTGGGCGACGAGTTCTGCCGCCTGTGCCGCATAATGCGCCATCATGCCGTAAGCAAAGACGCTGACATCGCGCCCGGCGCGGGCGATACGCGCGGGACCAATCGGCACCGTGTACTCGCCATCAGGGATTTCGCCCTTGATGGCGCGATAGCCTTTCTTCGGCTCGAACATGATGACCGGGTTGAGGTCGCGCACGGCGCTCTTGAGCAGCCCTTTGGCGTCATGCGGTGTGCTGGGGATGACGACCTTCAATCCCGGCACATGGGCGAAGAACGCTTCGACGCTTTGGCTGTGATACAACCCGCCGCCGATGCCTCCCCCATACGGTGCGCGGATGACCATCGGCACACACCATGCGCCGTTGGAGCGATAGTAGAGCTTGGCGGCTTCGTTGACGATCTGGTTGAAGGCAGGGAAGATGTAGTCGGCAAACTGGATTTCGCAGATCGGGCGCAAATCCGCCAGCGCCGACCCAATGCCGACCGCCACAATTGACAGTTCTGCCAGCGGCGAATCGACGATACGCTGCTCGCCGTACTTCTCGAATAAGCCCTGTGTGGCGCGGAAAACACCCCCGCGCGGTCCCACATCTTCGCCAACGATGAAGACGCGCGGGTCGCGGGCTAACTCCTCATCCATCGCCTGTCGGATTGCCTCGATCATGGTCACTTCAGGCATAGACATCTCCCAGGGCGGCTTCGGCGGGTGGGTAGGGGGCTTCTTCCGCTTCTGCCTGTGCGGCATCCACTTCAGCTTGTGCCTCATGGTCGATCTGCTCGGCGTCGGCGTCAGTGAGTAGCGTCTCGTTGATCAGCCAGTGGCGGAAGCGCAGGATCGGGTCTTTTTGCTTCCACTGCTCGACCTCATCGTGTGAGCGGTAAGTACGGTCGTCGTCGTCCGATGAATGCGGGGTCATGCGATAGGTTTTCGCCTCGACCAGCGTGCCGCCTTCGCCGTCGTAGGCACGCTGTGCCGCCTGCCGGAGCGCGCGGTACATCGCCAGGATGTCGTTGCCGTCAACGACCACGCCGGGCACGCCAAAGGCGGGTGCGCGGTCGGCGACGTTGGGTACAGCCATCTGCTTTTCCACGCGGATCGAGATGGCATACTGGTTGTTCTGCACCAGCATGATCATCGGCAGCTTGAAGACGCCCATCCAGTTCATCGACTCGTGAAAGTCACCCTGATTGGTCGAGCCTTCGCCGATGCAGGTGAGGGCGAGGCGCGGCTGCGTCTCGTCATGCGGATCGACCAATCCGCAGCGTTGTTTGTACTGGATGGCGAAGGCAAGCCCGGCAGCATGAGCGACCTGCGTGGCAACGGCGGCGGAGGTGCTGACGATATTGAGCGCCTTGTTCGAGAAGTGGCTGCCCATCTGCCGCGCGCCGCTGCTGACTTCGCCCGCTTTGCCGAAGAGACTCTTGAGGAAGTCCACGGGCGTCATGCCAAGCCCGATCATCATTGCCAGGTCGCGGTAATAGGGCGCGACATAATCGACGCCGCGATGGATGGCGAAGGCGGCGGCGACCTGAGTGGCTTCGTGACCGATGGCGCTGACATGGAATGCGATGCGACCCTGACGGTGGATCGCCCAGGCGCGCTCGTCCAGGCGGCGGCTGCGCACCATGACCCGGTACATTTCGAGGAGCGCTGCGTCGGTGAGATGCTCTTCGCGCTTTTCGAGCGGTTGAACCATCATCGGCTCACATTCCTCCTCTGTCGTGACAAAATGGCATTTTTGTTCGTCTTTGCTACAATTAAAGGTGACATAACGCTTTCACCAATGATACTCGGTTTTTTGTCGTATCGAGTTAACTTTGGGACAGTTGTACGAGAGGAAGCTGATGACCCCAGGGTATGATACTATCCTCCTCGAGGTTGTACCGCCGTTTGCGCAGATTACGCTGAACCGCCCGCACGTCAAAAATGCGATGAATACGACGATGGTTGAAGAGCTGATTCATGCCTTCGACGTGCTGCGCGAAATGACTGACATCCGCGCGGTCATTCTGACGGGCGCGAACGGTACGTTCTGTGTCGGGGGTGACATCAACGAGCTTCAGGGGCTGCCCAACGTCAGCGATTCGCAGCAGATCAGGCAGACCTCACGATTGGATTTGCTGCTGAGGCTCGTCAACAGCGCGCCTCAGATCGTCATCGCGCGCATCGAGGGCGCGGCGCTTGGTGGAGGCTTCGGGCTGGTGTGTGTCAGCGATGTGGCGGTTGCCAGCAGCGAGGCGCGCCTGGGCTTACCGGAAGTCCGGCTGGGTCTCGTCCCCGCCGTCATCTCGCCTTATGTCATCCGCCGCGTTGGGCTGACGCGCGCACGTCAGATGATGTTGATGGGCGCGCGTTTCGATGGCGCGGCGGCGCAGGAATATGGCGTGGTCCATGAGGTGCTGCCGCCGGATGGCTTGGATGTGCGCATCGAAGCGCTGCTGAACGAGATTCGCCACTGTGCGCCCAACGCGCTGCGTGCCTGCAAAGCGCTGATCATGGATGTGGTGGATAAGCCGCTCGACGACACCCTGAGCAGTCGCGCAGAATTGCTCAACCGCCTGCGCGTAAGCGAGGAAGCACAGGAGGGGATGCGCGCATTCGTGGAAAAGCGGCGCGCCCGTTGGGCGAAGGGATAGGTGTGTGTGATCCGTAAGCTGCTGATCGCCAATCGCGGCGAGATCGCTTGCCGCATCATGCGCACCTGCCGCGAGATGGGTATCCGCACCGTCGCCGTCTATAGCGATGCTGACCGCGATGCGCTGCATGTGCGTCAGGCGGACGAGGCAGTCCATATCGGCGCGGCGCCCGCCAGCGAGAGCTACCTGCGTATCGACAAAATCATCGACGCTGCCAGACGAACGAGCGCGGACGCCGTGCATCCGGGTTACGGCTTCCTGGCGGAAAACCCAGCGTTCGCGCGCGCCTGCGCCGAGGCGGGCTTGGTCTTCGTGGGACCTCCGGCGGACGTGATCGAGAAGCTCGGCAGCAAGATCGAGGCGAAGCGCATCGCGCAAGGCTTAGGCATCCCGGTCGTGCCCGGCTACGACGGCGACGACCAGAGCGACGCCCGCTTTGCCGAAGAAGCAGAGCGCATTGGCTACCCGGTCATGATCAAGGCGAGCGCGGGCGGCGGCGGCAAGGGGATGCGAGAAGTCCATCAGGTGGGCGAGTTACTCCCTGCTCTGGCGGCGGCGCGACGCGAGGCGCAGGCAGCGTTTGGCGACCCGACGCTGCTGCTGGAGAAGCGCATCAGCCGCCCGCGCCATGTCGAGATTCAGATTATGGGTGATTTATTTGGCAGTGTAATGGCGATTGGTGAGCGCGAGTGCAGCATCCAGCGTCGCCATCAAAAGCTGATCGAAGAGGCGCCTTCGCCGATCATGACAGGCGATCTCCGTTGGCGGATGTCCGGGGCAGCGATAGAGCTTGGTAAGGCAGTTGGGTACGTGAATGCAGGTACGGTCGAGTTCATCCTCGACGCGGACAAGAACTTCTATTTCCTCGAAGTCAATGCGCGCTTACAGGTTGAGCATCCGGTGACGGAAGCTCGATTTTATTTTTATCACCCAGAGCAGCCGGGCGAGCGGCAACTCGACCTTGTGCGTCTTCAGCTAGATGTCGTTCAGGCAGCTTCGCTTAGTGATTACGATCGCTACCCAGCAGGTCATGCTGTTGAGGTGCGTATTTGCGCCGAGGACGCGGGATCGATGGTTGGATTGCGCATTGGGGAGCCGAACCAGACGGACGCCATCAATGGCGTCCCTACCGAATCGTCTGGCGTAGGGACGCCATTGATGGCGTCCGCGCTACCACCCAACGCATTCTTGCCGACGACGGGAAAGATTCTTATCTGGACACCCTCGACAGATAGCCTGAGGCACATACACGCTGGAATCGCTCAGGACTCGGTGATCACAGCAGATTACGACTCGCTGCTTGTCAAACTTGTTGGGTTTGGACTGTCACGCTCTGAATGCATCCGCGAGTTGTATGAAGCCCTCGGTCAGATGGTAATTCTCGGCGTCCGCACCAACATCGATTTTCTGCGCCGCGTCATCAACCATCCGGAGTTCATCGCGGGTGACTACGACACGAGCTTTATCGAGCGACACCCCGAACTCCTGCCTTATCCACCTCCTCCCGACGATGTCGTCATCGCGACGGGCATCGCACAGCTTCGGCGGCGAATCGAGCGCGGCGGGGCGGTCATGGCGGAGATGGCGGCGTATCAACCGCCGCTCACGCTTTTCCGCAACAACCCCTTTCGTCCGCACATCGAGCGCTTCGCCGCTGGCGATGCTGAATATGCGGTCGAGCTGACGCCGTTAGATGCGGAAACTTACAACGCCAAAGTCGGTGTAACGTCACATGAGGTTCGCTGGACTACATATCAAGATGGCGTAGTCACTCTTCTTGTCGATGGCTTGTCGCATAAGCTCACGCTGGCGCACGACGGCGACGAGACGTGGTGGGCACACAGCGAGGCAGGTACGTTCGCGCTGCGCTGGATCGATCCGCTGCCTGCGAGCGAGGCGCAGGCTGCCAGCGCCGGGTCACTGCGCGCACCGATGCCTGGCAATGTCATCGCCGTGTTTGTAGAGGTCGGGCAGGCGGTGGAAAATGGGGAGGTGTTACTGGTGATGGAGGCGATGAAAATGGAACATCGCATCACCGCACCTCATGCCGGCAAGGTCACCACTATTCACTACGAAGCAGGGCAGTTCGCGCCTGTCGGAGCCGTGCTGCTGGAAGTTTCGCCCGCGTCCTGATCTCGTCACACTTTCGTAAGGATCGCTGATTACGCTTTGTCAACACGCTGTGCAGGGGGATGCGCTTGCATTCTCGAAAGCCTGCGACCCATTTATCCGCTAGGGGAGGATCGATAGATGCGACGATTTGTAGCCTTGTTTACCCTGCTGATGCTGATTCTCAGCATCGTCATTCCCGCCGCGGCTCAGGACGCCGGAAACCGCTTGCGCGTTGGCGTCAATACACCGGTTGTATTGGATCCCGCGCTGCACACCAACGACCCCGAAACACTCCTCAACCGCTCGATCTATGACTACCTTGTCGAGGTTCTGCCTGATTCGACCATCGGCGCGAATCTGGCGACCGAATGGACGATCGGCGAGGATGGCTTGACTTACACCTTCACACTGCGCGATGGTGTCGTGTTCCATCGCGGTGGTGCGCTGACCTCGGCGGATGTCGTCTACACCTTCAATCGCCTCAAGGAAGTCGGTTCTCCCGCGCTCAACCTGATGGGCAGCGAGTGGGAAGTGAGCGCTCCGGATGCAGCGACGGTCGTATTCACACTGTCCGCTGTAAATGCGGACTTCCTCTATGGCGTAGCGTCGCGTCAGGCGGTCATCGTGCAGGACGGCGCGACCGATGTGAATATTCTGATCGAAGGCGACGATCCCTATCTCAACTTCAATGGCACGGGTCCATTCATCCTGGAGGCGTATGACCCGGTCGCGGGTGCGTCGTTGGTCGCCAACAGCGCCTATTGGGGCGGTGCGCCAGCGGTGGAAGGCGTCGAATTGGTCTTCATCGACGACACCGTCGCACAAGTCGATGCGCTCTTGAGCGGGCAGCTCGACTTCATCTTCAAGGTGCCGATTGCCCAGGTAGATCGCCTGGATGGCGCGGCGGAAGTCGTCGTTTTGCAGCGTTCGACCAGCCAGCACCCGGTTATCCGCCTGCGTACCGACGAAGGGCGCTTGGGCGAGGATGTGCGCGTGCGTCAGGCATTTAAGTTTGCCACCGACCGCGACGCCCTCAACGATCTGCTGCTCCAGGGGCGCGGCACGGTGGGCAATAACGACCCAATTGCCCCGGTGTTCGAGTTCTTCTTCCAGCCCAATGCCAACAACCAGACCTATGACCCCGCTCGCGCCTGCGAACTCTTGAGTGAAGCGGGCATCGGTACGGTGGAATCGACACTGTACGTGCCGAATGCTTTTGAGTATGCCGATCTGGCGGCGGTCTTACAGCAGCAGTGGGCGGCTGGATGCATCAATGTAGACATCCAGATCCGCGAAGAGGGCTACTACTACGATACCAGCAATCCCGACAACTACTTCGACGTAGACCTGGGGATAACGGGTTGGGGTGCGCGTCCGTCGCCGCAAATCCTGCTGCGGGAAGCGTATGTCGAGAGTGGCATCGCTACGGGTTTCAACGAGTCGCGTTTTGTCGATGCCGAGTTGGAAGCGCTGGTCGCTCAGGGCAGCCAAACCGCCGACCCGGAAGCACGACGCGAGATTTATCGCCAGGTCGGCGACATTTTCGCCGAGCGTGGTCCCATCATCATTCCGTATTTCGCTCCGCTCTTTGGTGCAACCAGCGCGCGGGTTCAAGGGCTGGAGATGGCTCCGTTCCCCGGTTTGACCGACCTGCGCGGCGTCAGCCTGTCCGCTTAGGGAACTGTGATAAACCGCCAGGACGCCAACGACGCCATAGGGTTTGACCCGTCAATCCTTCATATGGTGTTCCTGGCGTCCTGACGGTTTATTCCCGTCTTTGTTATCGAAAGCGCGTACATGACGTCGATTGACACCTCTGCATCATCAGGTGTGCGAAGGGCGTTGCCGCGCCCTGGTTTTTCGCTCGCCTTAGTCCTGCGTGGGCTGACTGGGCGACCGCTGCCATTAATCGGCACGCTGCTGGTCGTCTTCTTCCTGGTTGTGGCGGTGCTCGGTCCCTGGATTGCACCCTATGATTACGCGGAGATGATACGCGGTGCGGCACGACAGCCTCCGTCGGCGGAACACCTGTTTGGAACTGATCAGCTTGGGCGCGATGTGTTCAGCCGCGTCGTCTATGGGGCGCGCGAGATCATCGCCATCCCGATGATCAGCACGAGCATCAGTGTCGTACTGGGGGCAAGCCTGGGCTTGCTTCTCGGCTACGTCGGCGGATGGCTGGATGAAATCGCTGCGCGTCTGCTCGACAGCCTGCTCTCGATCCCAGCGCTGGTGCTGGCGATGGTGATGCTTGGTACGCTGGGTCCTTCGCCTCTCGGCATTGTCATTGTGATCGTGCTGCTCTACACGCCGATTGTGGCACGCGTGGTGCGCAGCGCGACCCTGTCGCTGCGCAGCGCGGGCTATGTCGAGGCTGCGCGGCTGCGCGGCGAGGGCTTGGGCTACATCCTGTTCCGCGAGCTGCTGCCGGGGGTGCTGCCCGCGCTGGCGGTCGAGGCGGCGCTGCGCTTCAGTTACGCGATATTCTTGCAGGCATCGCTCGGCTTCCTGGGACTGGGCGTGCAGCCGCCGTCGCCCGATTGGGGGCGGATGGTCAACGAAGCGCGCGGCTTCTATGCGCAGTCACCCTGGGCGCTCTGGTTCCCATCCGGCGCAATCGCACTGCTGGTGATTGGCGTCAATCTGTTGAGCGATGGCTTACGTCGCGTCTTCCGCCGCGAGGGGCAGATGTAGCCTGCCCAGGTGATGCGGACTAGAATGGTGATGATGTCACGAGTTGGCGAGGTGGATATGGCGTTTGCGATGCAAGAAGTCCGCGAGATCGTCGCGCTGCTGCTCAAGCGCCCGATCACGGAAGCGTTCGCGCTGGCTGTCCTGGAGACGCCGGGCTTCGGACATCTGCGCGTGACGCAGGGCGAGTGGGAAGGCTTGGAGCAGGAGGCGGACGAAGTGCCAACAGGCGAAGAACATGGTTGGTTGGAATACGCGCTGCTCTACTTCATCGGCAATCATGTGGTCGCCAACAAGCTTGGACGTGTCTATCCGGGCGACGTGATATTTGTGCTGGATGGCAACCCTGGCAACATTGTCGTTTCGCGCGAGCCGGATGTCAGCTTTGTCCGCCGGGAGCATGTGCAGCCGACGAAAGGCTTTATCTACCGCGCACCCGATCTCGCCATCGAGATCATGTCGCCATCTCAGGATTACGACGGCATGATCAAAAAGGCTCAAGAGTATTTTCAGTATGGCAGCGAGCAGGTATGGATTGTCCTGCCGAAAGACAAGGTGATTGAAACGCATGCCCCGAACGGCGATGTGACGCGCTTCGGCTTTGGACAGCAAGTCCCCGGCGGCGATCTGATGCCTGGGCTGCTGCTCGACGTGCAATCAGTCTTTGAGCTTTAGGCGCACGTGATGCCAGTATTGTCAGTCAACAATCTCTCCATCGACTATCGGCTGGGCGGCGAGTGGGTGAATGCGCTGCGCGACATCACGCTGGAGATCGCGCCGCTCGAAATTCACGGCTTGGTTGGCGAGAGCGGCAGCGGGAAATCGACGCTGGCGCTGGCGATGATGCGCTACCTTTCCGGCAACGCGCGCATCAGTGCGGGGCAGATCATCCTCGACGGCGAAGACATCACGCACAAGCGTGATGAGGAGATGCAGCGCATCTGGGGGCGCAAGGTCGCGCTCGTACCCCAGGACCCGTTGGCGTCGCTTAATCCGTCTTACACGGTCGGCGACCAGATCGCGGAAGCGGTCGAGATTAAGGCGCTCGCTGGCGGAGGTCGCCCGACGCGGGCGGAGACTCAGCGGAATGCTGTTGATCTGCTGCGCCGCGTACGCATCGCCGATGCGGAGACGATAGCCGGACGGTATCCGCACCAACTGAGCGGCGGGATGCAGCAGCGTGTTGTAATTGCGATGGCGCTTGCCGCCGAACCACGCCTGTTGATCCTCGATGAGCCGACGACCGCGCTTGACGTGACGACCCAGGCGTCGATCCTCGACCTGGTTTGTGACCTGGTACGCGAACAAGGTGCGGCGGCGCTGCTTGTCTCCCACGATCTGGCGCTGGTGGCGCAAATGTGCCAGCGGGTGACGGTGCTGTATGGCGGCGAGATCATGTCGAGCATGGCGTCGGAATCGCTCTATACGCAGCCACTGCATCCCTACACGATCAGTCTGCTTGCCAGCCGCCCGCGTCTAATGACTGGAAGCGAAACCCGGCTCCCCGTCATCGAGGGCGTCGCGCCGTCGCTGCTGGAACGCCCGCATGCCTGCGTCTTCGTTGACCGCTGCCCCGCCGCGATTGCCATCTGCCGCGAGGTCAAACCGCCGCTGGAGCGCGTAGAGCAGGGGGAGATGGTGCGCTGCCACCGCTGGCGCGAGATCGCGTCCGGTTCGCTGCGTTTGCAGACCGAGCCGACGCAGCTTTCGGCGGAGGCGCAGATCAGTGGGGGGCATGTTCTGACGGCGACCGATATGGTGAAAACATTCGGCGACGTAGCGTGGTCGGATCGGATTTTCATGCGGGACCGCAAGCCTGTGCGGGCGGTCGATGGCGTCAACGTCTCGATCCGTGCCCGTTCCACGCTGGCACTTGTCGGCGAGAGTGGCAGCGGCAAGACCACGCTGGCGCGGCTGGTGGCGGGATTGGAGTGCGCGGACAACGGGGACATTGAACTCCTGGACATCCCGCTCGATCTCACGTCGGCAGGACGAAGCATTGACCAGCTTCGCAACCTACAGATGATCTTCCAGAACCCGAACGATGCGCTCAACCCGTACAGGACGGTTGGGCAGGCACTGGGGCGGGCGGTGCGCAAGCTTTCGTCGGAGGCGGTTGGGGATGAAGCGGTGAAGGCGCGCGTCAGCCAGCTTCTGAATGCCGTCAAGCTAACCGACGCCTATGCCGACCGCTACCCGACGGAATTGAGCGGCGGCGAAAAGCAGCGTGTTGCTATCGCGCGTGCCTTCGCTGCCCAGCCTGCGCTCGTCATCGCGGACGAACCCACATCATCGTTGGACGTCTCTGTCCAGGGGACGATCCTCAATCTGCTCAAAGACCTGCGTGCCCAGCAGGGCGCATCGTATCTGCTGATCACGCATGATCTCAAAGCGGTCAGCTACCTGGCGGACTGGGTGTTGGTGATGTACCTGGGCGAAATCGTCGAAGAGGGCACGACGGGGCAGGTGTTCAGCTTTCCATCGCACCCCTACACCGAGGCGCTGATATCAGCCGTGCCGCGCCTGAACCCCGCCATCCAGCCTCAGCGTATCCGGCTGGATGGCGATATTCCGAGTGCGCGGGATGTCCCGACGGGGTGCCGCTTTCATACGCGCTGCCCCCGCAAGCTGGGGGCAGTCTGCGAAAGCGAGGCACCTCCCTGGCGTGATGCGGGAGACGGACATTTCATCCGCTGCCACATCCCGATTGAAGATCTGGCGCGGCTACAGGCGACCGATGCCTAACGGGCATAGAAGCGGCGCATGGCAGGCAGCAGCGGCAGCACGATCAGCGCAAGCGCAACGACGAGCATCACCGGTTGGATTGGGCTGAGGGCGGGCAGCAATGCGATCTGCGCCACCAGCCAGACCAGCAGGACGACGCCGAGGAGTACTGTGAAATCCCAAGCCCAATGCTCATGGGTGAACTTCGTGAGGCGGGCGAGGAAATCGACCTTTGGCAGTTCCCACAGCGCGTAAAGCAGGACGAGACTTCCGACGCCGAAGACGAAGAAGAGGATCAGCCCCGGCACGAAGTAATCGACGAAGGGTGTATTCAGGAGCCATTCCGGTTCCAATTGCAGAGAGGCACCGGTGGGGTCTTGCAGGAGCAGCACGCCACCGCCCACACCAGTAAGCGCCAGGAAGATGAGCAGCACCGAGAGTACCCACATGACCAGCAGCGGACGAACAGGTTTGCGCATACTCATGACGACTTCTCCAGACGGGCTTTGCCCGTTTCTATTCAAACAATCTCTCTTGTCTCGATTGTCACCCCTTTCCGCAGCATCTTTCAGTGCAATCGATCAGGGTTAGCGGATGATGATCATCATGATTGCGAGGAATCCATGACGCGCTATGTCCTCCGCCGCGTGCTGCTGCTGGCAATCACGCTTCTCCTCACGTCCGCGCTGCTGTTTGTGCTGACACAGCTCCTGCCGGGCGACGTTGCGCGCCTGATTCTGGGTCGCGAGGCGCGACCAGAGGCGCTGGAGGCTCTTCGCGAACAGCTTGGGCTGAATCAGCCGCCGCTCCAACAGTACACTTCATGGCTGACCCGGTTTGTCATGGGGGACTGGGGGACTTCGTTCGCGAATGGCGGCGCTCCGATTCGCCCCCTCGTGATGGCGCGCGTCGCCGACTCGTTCAAGCTGGCACTGATGACGCTGGTCTTTGCGGTGCCGCTGTCGATTGCGCTCGGCGTTGTCGCAGGGCTGCGCGAAAACAAGCCCATCGACGCGGCTATCTCGTTCGGATCGCTGGCAGTAGTCGGACTGCCTGAGTTTGTGACCGGGTTAGTCCTGATCAATGTCTTCGCCCTCGGCTTGGGCTGGTTTCCTGCCAGCGCGTCCCCTCCGGACGCCAACATTCGGGACTGGTTCTATCAGCTTACGCTGCCCGCCGTGACTGCGTCTCTCGTCCTGCTGGCGTACATCGTACGGCTGACGCGGGCGGGGGTGATTGACGAATTGAAGAAGTCGTATGTGCGCACGGCAACCCTCAAGGGACTGCCACAGCGTGTTGTCCTGTTTAAGCACGTCCTGCGTAACGCGCTGCTGCCGACGATTACCGTCATTGCGTTGAGTTTTGGCTGGTTGATCGGCGGTCTGATTGTGATCGAGAATGTCTTCAGCTATCCTGGCATCGGGCGCCTGATCGTGGCAGCAGTCGAGCGTAAGGACATCCCGCTGTTGCAGGCAGTCGTGATGATGACTGTCTTCTTCTTTGCTCTGGCGAATCTGCTTGCAGACCTGGTGTACGCGCTGCTCAATCCCCGCATCCGGCTGGAATAAGCGTGTGTCATGATATGGCTAACACACTCAGCATGTTCCAATTGATTAGCGACCCGCTTATCCTGTTTGCAGATTTGCAAGACAGGAGCAAAAGCAAATGACCACACTCCCGAACTATCATCAGTTTGACGGGCTGCCGTTTGCCACGGGATACCTCGTCAATGCACTGGCATATCAAGGCAGCATCGCACCGCATACGGGCAAGCCTTACAGCGAAGCCCTGCTGATGGGGATCGGCGGCGGCATTTCTGCGGGCTACTTCGCGTTCGAATACGAAGGATGGGACCCCCATCTTCATTTTCTGACGCGCTATCCTTTCACCGATGAACTCGGCGCGGTCGTTGAACGACTCGCCATCCCGTTCGAGAACCGGACGACAACCGACGCTAAGAAGGCGCTGGCGAACGTGGTGGACGCGCTGACAGCGGGCAAGCCCGCGATTGTCTGGTGCGACCTGATCACGCTTGGCTATGGCGACGAAGCGCCGCCAGCGGACAAGTATTGGATGGTCAATCCAGTGCTGGTCTATGGGCTGGATCTCAAGGCGGGCGTCGTCCAAATCGCCGACCGTTCGCGCGTTCCCCACGAGGTGAGCCTGGACACTTTTGCGCGGGCGCGGGTGCGCATCGCAAAGACGCGCCATCGGATGCTGACGTTGGGCGCGCCGGACGAGTCCAGGCTCCCGCTGGCGGTGGAGGCGGGCATCCGCGCTTGCATCGATATCTTCACGGGAAAACCGCCTGTGGGCGCGGCAAGCAGTTGGGGTTTTGCGGCGTATGAAAAGTGGGTCGGTCTGCTGACAAGCCCTAAGGGCAAGGGGAGCTGGGCGAAGATGTTTGCGCCGGGCAGCCGGATGTGGGAAGGACTGCTCACAACCTATAAGTACATTGAGGTCTTTTACACGGGCGGCAGTGGCGCGCGGCATATCTATGCGGATTTCCTGGATGAAGCAGCCGCTCTCATGAACAAACCCGGCTTGGGCGAAATCAGCGGCATGTTCCGCGATTCGGCGCGCCGCTGGGGCGCTCTTACGCGCGCGGTGCTGCCGGACTCTGCACCCATGCTGAAGGAGGCGCGCGAGCTGCTGTGCCGTGAGTACGAGCTGTTCGTCAACACAGGTGCGGCGCAAAGCCGGGCGGAGCGCCATACCGTTGAAGCGCGGCTCAACGAACTCAAGGTGCAGGCGTCGCAGCAGTTCCCATTGAGCGACGATGAGTCAGAGACGCTCCGCCAGGAAATGGCGGAACACATTCGCGGAATTCTGGCGGTCGAGCAGGAGGCGTTCGCGGCGCTGAGATCACAGGTGTAAAATGGTCTCAGGGTAAACTGCGTTTGTTGGCGTCTGGATAAGGGGAGTGCGTGGCTATGCCGCTGTATGACTATCGCTGCACGAATGGACATTCTTTCGAGGCGCGGCATGGCTTCGATGCACCATTGCCCGTCTGCCCGGAATGCGGGGCGGAAGCGGAGCGTATTATCACGCGCGTCGCAGGGATGCAGAAGGGGATGCTGGCAGATGCAGGGAGCGGCGGTAAAGCGAGTAAAGAGCAGCTCCAGGCGAAGTGGGCGGAAGAAACCCCCAAGCTGCGTGAGCAGTTGACGCGCAAGCTGGGCGAAGAGACCGTCAACAAGTATGCGTCTACGCTCAACACCAAGTATGACTGACCCCAGATGAATATCACGCTGCGCTTTCACGGGCGGCTGAATGACTTCCTGCCGCGCAGTCGGCGCGCTGTGGCGTTTGCGCAGTCGGTCGATGGCGCGCCTGCCATCAAGGACACCCTCGAGTCGGTCGGCGTGCCACACCCGGAAATCGAGCGCGTCGTCGTCAACGGCGCGCCTGTAGACATGGCGTATATCGCCCAGCCTGACGACATCTGCGAGATTTACCCCCCTCGCCAGCCGATTGACTTCTATCGTGCTGCTTTTGCCGAGCTGCGCCCGACCTTCGTCGCGGATGTGCATCTGGGGCGCCTGGCGGCATATCTGCGTATGCTGGGGTTCGATACGGTCTATTCTTCGGTCGATCTCGCCGACCCACTGCTGGCGGACATCGCCTATCGTGACCAGCGTATCCTGCTGACGCGCGATCTTGGGTTACTCAAGCGCAAGATCGTCCGTTTTGGCTACTTTGTGCGGGAGACCGCGCCGCTTAGGCAGCTTGCCGAGATCGTCGAGCGGTATGATCTCCTGCATTACGGGATGCAGGCGCTGCGCTGCACGAATTGCAACGGCGCGCTGGAAGCCGTCGCCAAAGACGAGATCGCACCGCAAATGACGGCGCAGACGCTGCGCTACTATGACGAGTTCCGCCGCTGTACCGCCTGTGGCAAGGTCTACTGGCGTGGCTCACATCATGAGAAGATCGAGCGATTTGTCGACGGGCTGCGCGGCGGATGAGCCGTGCGACCACGATCCGAGGCGCACGCATTTGGGATGCGCGAGATGATGTCCGCCAGCGCGATCTCCACTGCGTGCGTGGCAGGGTCACAGCGCGGGCGGGCTGGGGCGCGCTGACGGTCGAACTTGGGGGTTATACGATCTTTCCCGCACTGGTCAATGCCCATGATCACCTCGAACTCAATCACTTTCCACGCACCAAGTTCCGCGACCGTTACGACAACGCGCACCAATGGGGCGAGGATGTCAGCGCGCGGCTGGACGAGGAGCCGTTCAAGAGTCTGCGTGCTTACCCCCTGAATGACCGCTGTTTCATCGGTGGGCTGAAGAATCTGCTGTGCGGCGCGCTGACGGTGGCGCATCACAACCCGCCGCATACGTGCCTGTTCAAGCGCGATTTCCCAGTGCGCGTGCTCCGTAGATACGGTTGGGCGCATTCGCTGCACTTCTCATCTGACGATGACATCGTGCGTTCGTATCGCGCGACGCCGCCCGACGTGCCCTGGTTTATCCATCTTGCCGAAGGCACCGACGAGATCGCGGCTGGGGAGTACCGTCGCTTGAAGGCGCTTGGTTGTGTGGGTAGGAACACCATCCTCGTGCATGGGGTGGGGATGACCGACGAGGACATCGCCGATGCTGCGGGTATCGTGCGCGGGTTGGTGGTTTGCCCGACGACCAATCGCTACCTGCTTGAGGCGGTTCCTGACCTCGATGCCTGGGTCGATGCTGGGGGGACACTGTTTTTGGGCAGCGACTCGCGGCTGACGGCGGACGGCGACTTGCTGGATGAATGGATTGGTTTGTCGCTTGACCAGAACGGACGCCATGAATGGCGTCCCTCCACGGACGGTTTCATAGGGACGTCATTCATGGCGTCCGCACGTATCGACAAAACACATATTGGCTTGACCGTTGGATCTTATGCAGATTGGCTGGCGTGTCGCGAACAACAATTGACCTCTCGCGCCAATCTCGCCCTCGTCGTGCGCGGCGGCGTGCCGCAGATTGGCGATCCTGATGTGATGGCGAAGTTTTCGCATATTCAAGCGATTCAAGCGCTGCTCGATGGTGTACCCAAGCGCATTCATGTCGCGCTCGCCAGGCAGATCGCGCGCTGCACGCTGCGTGAGCCGGGGTTGGAACTCGACACGGATTTCATGCGCCAGCACATGAAGCGCATGTAGTCGAGCATCAGCAGAGGAACACAAACATGTACGGACTGCATGGAAAAATCACTGCGCAGCCTGGGCAGCGCGAGGCATTGCTCGCCGCGCTGCTGAGAGGCGCTGAGATGTTGAGTAAGCTTGAGGGCTGTTACACGTATATCATCAGCCGGGCGAGCGACGACGCAGATGCGATTTGGGTGACGGAGGTGTGGCGAAGCGCGGTAGATCATCAGGCGTCGCTGTCGCATGAGGCGATCAGGACGCTCATCACAGAGGCGCGCCCGCTGATCGCCGGGATGTCCGACCGAACCGAGTTTGAACCGGTCGGGGGCAAGGGAGTGCCTAGCCTGTAACCTGCCTGGCAATACAATCGAATCAAAATACGGAGGCACAAAGATCACGGAGGTTCACGAAGTTTTCATCTGCCTTCTTCGTGTTCCTTCGTATTCCTCCGTGCCTCCGTGTTGAAAATCAATTGCGCGCCAGACTGACTTCCAGTTTGAACGCCTGGTCGCTCGGCGCGCTCAGGACGCCGTGGGCGCTGACGCGCACGATGTACACCGTGTCGGCAGTGAGCGTGACGGTTCCAGAGAGAAAAACACCAGACTCAGGGATGGGCATCGCCGCCTGTAACTCGTAGACGGCAATAGCGAAATCGCCTTGCCGGACGACCAGGCTGGCAGTATCGACCGTGTAATCGCGCGCATCCTGCGGCAGCCGCAGATTGATCGTGACCGTTTCCCCTGCGCGCCCGATGAAGCTGAGTTCCGTCGGGCGCGGCGTGTTGAGGCGTATCGTCTGCGTGCCATCATCGAGCGACGGGCGCTCCAACGCGCTGATCTCCAGGCGGAAACCCCCATAACCCTGGCTGCCTGGACGCACCATGACATGGTAGACACCTGAGTACGGCAGCGCATAGCGGTAGATCTCGGCGTCATAGCCGGGTCCGCTGTCCTGATCGCTGGTGCGGCTGAAGTCTGGCAGTGGGATCATGGTCGAGTCGAGCAGGTCAAGGCTCGTATCAAACTCGTCAACACCCGTCGCGCGGATGGTCACGATTTCGCCCGCTTCCGCTTCAAATCGATAGACCGCAAGCGGGTTGCTGAAGCCATTCAACTGGTTTTCACTGACGCCTTCGAATGGTTTCGCGCCCAGGTCGATGACATCGTTCAGGATAACGCGCAGTGTGTAGGGGAGCGCAATATCGGTGTAACCGAAGTTGCTGCCGACGATGATCTCCACCTGGTCGCCCGCTCTGACGCCGAAGGTGAGCGTCTGTCCCTGGACGAGCAGGATACTCGACCCGCCCATGCTGCCACCGCCGCCGCCGCCACTCCCTCCGCTGTTATCGGCGCTTGTTACGGCGAAGCTCATGCCCACCAACGTCATGTCGCTCGATTTGAGTTCCGCGAAGACCATGCCATCGCGGTCGGCGGTGAAGCGATAGGCGATGGCAGCCGTCTGCGAAGTGATCGCGCTAGAGTACTGCCCCTGGTTGTCAGGCGCTCCGAAGGCATAGGGTGTGATGTCGATGAATTCGGCAGGCGTGATCGCCATGATGGGGACGGCAGTTGGCGGCAGGATGAGGGGTTGAGTCACTATGTCCGGCGAGACCATGGTCGCCATATTGCTGGCGTCGAAGGGTGCGTGAGTCGGTGTGTTGATGGGGAGGGGCGTTGGGGAAAAGGTCGCGGACGCTGTAACCGTAGGCGTGGTTGTGTGTGTGGCGGATGCGGTGACTGTAGGTGTCATGGTAGCGGTCGCGCCACTTTGCGCGGCGTTGAGCGGGATTTCGCTCATTGGTCTGCGCAGGTTGTTGGCGAACAGGGCGACGAAGCCGATCAGCAGGATGCCGACGGCGGCGACGAGCAGGTAGCCCGTGCGCGGTCTTGTGGTCGTTGCCGTGTGTGTAGTCATCGTGTACTCCTTTGATGGTTGGGGCGGCGTGCCGTTCTGGCGCTGGGCAAGCAGTGCGCGCCGCCAGACTCGGCTTCGTGCGCCCTGGGGAGGGCGGGCGGATGTGTGAACGAGCTGGCGCGCGAAGGCTGCCAGATCATGCGCCAGCTCGGGAGGCGGCTGCGCGTTCGGGTTCTGGCGCAGCGCGCGCAGGTATTGCTCGAGCAAGTCGTGAGGCGGCGTCATGAGGTCTGCTCCTTGCTCAACTGGCGAAACTGTTCGCGCAGTCGCTGGATCGTCCGGTGGAGCTGCACGCGCACCGCTACCGCGCTCTTGCCAAGTATCACGCCGACCTCCTGCGAAGTCAGCCCGGCATCAATCGTGAGCGTCAGCACGTCTCGCTGTTCATCGGGGAGCTGCTCCAGCAGATGCGCAAGCGCCAAGTGCAGGTCGGCGTCGTCGGTGATTTCCGTATCGTCGTTTTCCATTTGATCTGCGATGTCTTCAAGCGGCGAAAGTGGTGTACGTGCGCGGTAATGCTTGGCGACCGTGTTGTGCGCAATCCTAAACAGCCACGCCGCCACATTGCCCCCACGATAGCCCGCCAGCCCGGCGAGCGCGCGTGCAAATACCAGACTGCATAGGTCTTCCGCCTCCTGCACACTATCCACCCGACGTCGACAATAGGCATACATGCGCTCGAAGTAGCGTTCATACAGCGGCGCGAACTGCGCCGGGTCGCGCATGGCGCGGCGCACCAGCGCGCTCTCGTCAGGGATCGGTTGCATCCGCCCTCCGGTTGAACAATAGATGTGTCATGACACGATCATAAAGACCCACAATGCGCCAAGGTGTTACATTGGGTTTGCGCAACGGCGCGGGCTGCGCTTCAATAGTCCTGACGTATTTCATGTGCGAGCCGTTCCTAATGACCGACATCCTGCTGGGGCAATCCTACTACCTGCGCTTCGATCCTAAGCTGTATGAGGCGATGCAGCCCTATCCGCCGCTCGGTACGCTTTATGCCGCTTCGGTCATGCGGGGGGCGGGGTATCGCGTGGCGCTGTTCGACGCCATGCTCGCCGAAGGGACGCATGAGTGGGAGGCGGCGCTCGACCAGCACAAGCCGCGCTACGCGGTCATCTATGAGGACAGCTTCAACTACCTGAGCAAGATGAGCCTGCTTCGGATGCGCGAGGCGGCGCTGGCGATGATCGGGGCGGCAACGGCGCGCGGCTGCACTGTCGTCGTCTGCGGCTCGGACGCGACCGATCATCCCGAAGCGTATCTGCGCGCGGGCGCGGAGGTCGCCATCATCGGGGAAGGCGATGCCGCGCTGCCAGAGGTGATTCATGTATTGGAGTCTGTGGGGACAGGGCACGCCTTGCCCCTACAAAATGTCGCCGGAATTGCATATCTGAACGAGGCGAAAGACATCGTACGGACGCTGCCGCGCCCGGTCATCGCCGCTCTCGACAGCCTGCCGTTCCCGGCGTGGGACCTGGTGGATCGCGACAAATACGCGCGCATCTGGCGCGAGCATCACGGCTACTACTCGATGAACCTGGTGACGACGCGCGGCTGCCCATTCCATTGCAACTGGTGCGCCAAGCCGATCTGGGGGCAGCGCTATAACGTGCGCAGCGCGGAGAACGTGGTCGCGGAGATGATTTGGCTGGAGGAGCACTTCGCACCAGATCACATCTGGTTCATGGACGACATCATGGGCATCCAGGACAGGTGGATCGAGCGCTTCGCCGATTTGCTGGACGAAGCGAGTGTGCGCATCCCGTTCAAGTCGCTCAACCGTGTCGATCTGCTCCTGCGCGGGCGGACGATCCCGGCGTTGGCGCGGGCGGGCGCGAAGATTGTCTGGGTGGGCGCGGAGAGTGGCTCGCAGAAGATCCTAGATGCGATGGAAAAGGGGACGCGCGTCGAGCAGATCTACGAAGCGACGCGGCAGCTTCATGCCCATGGGGTCAAGGTCGCCTTCTTCCTGCAATTCGGCTATCCTGGCGAGACACGCGAGGACATTGAACTGACGTTGAAGATGGTGCGCGACCTGATGCCGGACGACATCGGCATCAGCGTCAGCTATCCGCTGCCGGGGACGAAATTCTACGAGAATGTCAAACATGAGCTGGGCGAGCGCGCGAACTGGATCGACAGCGCCGACCTTGCCATGCTCTATCAGGGTCCGTTCGGGACGCCGTTCTATCGCCAGCTTCACACGGTCGTCCATAAGGAGTACCGCGCGCGCAAGACGGCGGCGGCGCTGCGGGCGGCGCTACGCGACCCACGCCAACTGCGCCCTGCGCTGATCCGGCAGACGGCTGCGGCGCTCTACCACACGCTGACAATGGGACGCGCGCGCGCGGAACTGGACAGGCTGGCGAAGGCATAGCGCCGGGCGATGTCCGCCTTAAGACGGATGGCAAGAACGCCATCCCTACGGTAGCCTGACTGTAGGGACGCCATAAATGGCGTCCGCTGCCAGAAATTCTGATTACAAACACGACGTCACAAAGGTACACGAAGAATAAGATGAGGAATCAGCGCAGCGAAGCCATCATGCAGCTTGTGCCGGGCGCGTTTGACGACGCAGAGTCGATTGCCACGCTGGTTGGTGTCCTCTGCACAGACGACGATCTGAATGTCGTCGAGGATGCGACATGGGTGGTGGTGAAGCACGGTGGCGCGGCGGTGACGGCGCTGCTGGAGGCAATCGCGCACAGCGATGCGCGCGCCCGGCACAACATCGTCCATGCCCTCGGAAAGATCGGGGACAGGCGTGCTGTGCCCGCGCTGATCGCGGCGACCGAGGATGCTGAGGCGAAGGTGCGTATGAAGGCGGTTTACGTGCTGGGGCAGATCGGCGACGCGCGAGCGGTTGATGCGCTGGTGACTCGTCTGAGCGATCGCGTGCCGGAGGTGGCGAATACCGCGCGCGAAGTTGTGGAGCGATTCGGCGGAGCGGCGCTCGCGCCGTTGATCAACGCGCTGAAGTTCGAGTCTGCGCAGGCGCGTGAACTTGCCGCAAGTTTGCTCGGCGAGCTTGGCGATGCACGGGCGCTCGAACCGCTGATCGCGGCGCTGGCGGCGGACGACTGGCAGGTGCGCGTCGCGATCCTCCAAGCACTCGGCAGCATCGGCGACCGCCGCGCGCTGCCTGTCATGGAGACGCTGCTCGACGATCCGCAGCAGCCCGTGCGTGCGATGGCGAAGGAGATGGCGAGCAGGCTGTCGCGATGAGCGAGCAGTCTGAGCGCGTCATTCGCAAGGGCGACATCTTCTGGATACAACTGGCGAGCGAAGAGGGCGAAGCGGCGCGCATCCCGCATCCCTATGTCGTCATCGAAGCGGATGTGCCCGCCGACGGTCGCGCGGACATGGTGACCGTCTGCGCGCTCACCTCGAACCTCAAGCGCGTCAGCATCCCTGGCAACATCCTGCTCGAAGCGGGCGAGGGCAACCTGCCCCGGCAGAGCGTGATCGAGGTGTCGAAGGTGGCAACGCTCGAGGCGGCGCAGCTCGGCGAATACATCGGCACGCTGTCGGCGGAGCGCGTCGCGCAGATTGAGGCGGGGCAGCGGTTTGTGGGGCGGTCGGTTATGCGGGGTAGTTGATAAAAACAGCGCGCACACGTCCATATGCAGCAAGTTAAAGACTGCCAACGCGCCCTGCCGCGACGCCTCAGGTTCAAAACCTGAGACTGGTATGAATTGGTAAGCCCGTAAACGGGCTGTGTCGGCTCGCGCCAGCCCGTTTACGGGCTTTTGTAGAGACCCTTAGCCCACAGTTTTCAACTGCGGGCGGACGCAATGCGACAAGCACCGCTTAACTTGCTGCATATGGGATACCATGTATGACGTCCGGGTAAGATGACCGTCGAATTAAAGACTCGTCCGCACGCGCCACAACTCCGGGAAGAGCTGGATATCCATCACGCCCTTCAGATAGCCCGCGCCGCTGGTGCCGCCTGTGCCGCGCTTGAAGCCGATGATGCGCTCGACGGTCGTCAGATGGCGGAAGCGCCACTGCCGAAAGCTGTCCTCCAGATCGACCAGCTTTTCCGCCAGTTCATACAATTCCCACTGCTCGTTCGGCTGCTGGTAGACCGCCAGCCAAGCCGCCTCGACATCCGCCGAATACGGACGAGGCTGTGACCAGTCGCGCTCGAGCACGTCGGGCGCGATCTCAAATCCGTGCCGTGCCAGCGCACAGACTGCCTCGTCGTACAGCGAGGGCGTGTGCAGCTCGTGTTCCAGCTCGGCATGGATCGCCGTCTTATGGCGGTGCGGGCGCATCATGACCGTGCTCTTGTTGCCAAGCGCGAACTCGATCAGGCGATACTGGTGCGATTGGAAGCCGGAGGACTGCTTGAGATAAGGACGGATGGCGCTGTATTCGCTTGGCGTCAGCGTCGCAAGCACATCCCAACTGTGGACGAGCTGCGCCATGATGCGGGCGACGCGCGCCATCATCTTGAAGGCAGGCGACAGATCATCCTGCGCGATGTGTGCGCGAGCGGCGTACAACTCGTGCAGCATCAGCTTCATCCACAGCTCGCTCGTCTGATGCTGGATGATGAAGAGCATCTCGTTGTGATCGGGCGAAAGGGGATGTTGGGCGTCGAGCAGCGTATCGAGTCCCAGATAGTCGCCATACGACATCTCGCCGTCAAAGTCGAGCTGCGCGCCGTTGTGCATATCGGTCATTTCGTTTGACCCCCAAGCGGACGACGCACGCGTCGCCCCTACGAAAAAACATCATCCTTGTAGGGGCGAGGCACGCCTCGCCCGCACGATTGATTTTGAGTGTATCACGATACAATAGCCTCGACGTTTACAAATGTGAGTTCCGACCTTATGTCGAATCTTCCTGTGCGCGAGATGGTGCTGTACAAACATGGCGTCGGCTTCTTCGTCCGGGGCGGCGCATTAAGTGGCGAGGCGCTGACGCTGACCTTCCGCGGGGACGAGATCAACGATGTGCTCAAGAGCCTCGCCGTCTTCGACAAAGCAGGTGGTCAGGTGTTGGGCATCCATTACCCGACGCCGATGGATATGCAGGCACGGCTCGCCAGCTCATCGATCCGCCTGTCGTCGGAGGCAAGCCTGCGTGGGTTGATTTCGGATCTGCGCGGGCGCAGCGCCGAACTGACGCATGAAGTCGCGCCAGGTTCGCTGGAGACGGTCGCCGGGCGCGTCATCGGCATGGAGCAACCGGAGTCGTACAGCTCCGAGGCGGATGTGCGCGCGCTGACGTTCATCACACTGCTGGACGAAAGCGGGCAGGTGCGCGTTGTCCGGTTGGATGCCGTGCGCGGCGTGCGTATCCTCGATCCGCAGGCGAAGCATGACCTGACCTACTTCCTCGATACCGCCGTCGGTGATGACGCGCGGCGCAGCGTGCACGTCCGCCTGAGCGCAGGCGAGCACGATCTCGCCGTCTACTATGTCGCGCCCAGCCCGACCTGGCGTGTCAGCTACCGCATCGTCGCCGAGAGCGACGAAAAGCGCGAGACGGGCAAGGCGCTTCTGCAAGGCTGGGGGTTGTTCGACAATCGCCTGGAAGAAGACCTGGAGAATGTCCGCGTCTCACTGGTCGCCGGACAGCCGATCTCGTTCATCTACGATCTCTACAGCTCGACCATCCCGCAGCGCCCGACCGTGCGCGACGAAGCACGCGTCGCGCCGGGACCCATCGAATATGAAGGCGACTTCCTGATGGACGAACCCGAGTTTGAACGTGCAGAACCTGTTCTTGCGAAGCGCACAGGGCGAGTTGCGTCTGCGAGAATGCTCTCGGCAGACTCTGTGCCTGAAGAACGTGCGCGCGGTATCACGATGGCAAGCGCAAAGGCGAGCGTCTCTGCGAATGCGGCGACCAAAGACGCGGGCGAGTTCTTCCAGTACACGGTCGCTGCGCCGGTCTCGGTCAAACGCGGCGAGTCGGCGCTGGTGCCGATCCTCAGCGCTGAAGTTGCCTACACGCGCGAGCTGCTCTACAACCGCGATAAGCTGCCCGATCATCCGGTGGCGGCGCTGCGCTTTACCAATACGACCGGGCTGACGCTGGAACGCGGACCCGTCACACTTGTCGAGGACAGCGATTACAAAGGCGATGCGGTCGTGCCATTCACGCGCGATACAGGCGAGATCTACGTGCCCTACGCGGTGGAGTTGGGGATCAAGATCACGGAAGAGAGAAAGGGCTACACGGTTGTTGCTGGAATTCAGTTCAAAGGTCAATTTCTGATCGAAGAAAGGTATGTTGTCGCCGAAGTCACATACCATATTGAGAACCGAACCACGCAATCTCAGGTCGTCACAATTGAAACGCCGCCGCTTCCGGCAGGTGCCGAGATATTCGATACACTCACTCCCGATTTCCCATCTTTGACGCAGCCTCGCTGGCTAGTGAGTGTCAAGGCGAAAGGTCAGGCGAGCTTTACTCGTAAACGGCGTAATCTGATTGAGCAAAAGCTAGACATTCGCGATATCAGGTACGAAGCCCTTCGCACATATCTGCAAAATCGGTGGTTGGACGAAGCAACTTATGCTAGCTTGCGTAAGCTTATTGCCAAATTGGGGACTCTGCGCGAGGCGTATGAACGCATTCGCCAGATAGTGAAGGATCGTGAATCAGCATACGGTGGGCAAGAACAACTGCGCGCCAACCTGACGACACTTCAGCCGAGCGGGCAGGAGGCGGCGCTGCGGCAGCGCGTGTTGGCGCAGTTCGAGGCATTGCAGGATCGGCTGGATGCGCTGAACGCGGAAGAGACTGCGCTAAAGGCGAAAATCGCCGAACTCGAAGCGCAGATTGACGCCATTATCGCTGCACTGCCGCAGAAACCTTCGTGATGTGCGCGGTGCGAAGGAGAACGACATGATCGAGGAGCAGGGCTGGGCGCGTCGTTGGGTCATGGCGAGGATGTTCGGGCGTCACTATCTTGAGAAGCTCACCGGGCATGGCTATCCGAGAGCCGCGGATCGCATCCCCGCGCTGTTGACGACGCACGAAAAGCAGACGCTGTATCGCCTGGCGGGTCTGACGCCAGAACGCGGATGCATTGTCGAGATTGGCAGCTTTAAGGGCGCGAGCGCTTATCTGCTGGCGGCGGGGAGCGCCGGGCAATCCGCTGCGATTCACTGCATCGACACTTTTATGGCGGAAAATGTCGTGTCCAGCCTGGGTGCTGACACGTTTGCGGAGTTCTCCCACAACGTTGCTCCATTCTACGAGCGGATCGTGGTGCAGCGCGGCTGGTCAACAGAGGTTGTCGGCGAGATCAAGCAGCCCATCGATCTGCTGTTCGTGGACGGCGATCACAGCTACGAGGGCGTGAGCGCAGATCTGCGGCTTTATCTGCCCAAGCTGGCAGCGGACGCGGTCGTCATGATGCACGACTCCGCCCATCCACCTGTTGCGCAGGCGATTCGCGAGCAAGTCCTGCCGCGCGAGACCGAGCGCCTGGCGAAACTGCCCAATCTGTACGCCGGGCGAATGGGTAGGTAATCGCGAATGGATGACTTCGCGACTTTCCTGACCCATACTCGCAGCGCTCGTTACCTCGACTACGTAGGGAAGGCGGATGCGTGCGTCAAGGATGCGGCGGCGTTCGAGGCAATGCGCGCGCATATTCTGGCGCGCTATGCCGGGCTGCGGGCAGTTCGCAGCCTGCTTGTAGAGAATGACGTGTTCGACTGCATGATCTCTTTAGAAGCGCGCGTGGATGCATCGGATGAGTCGGGCTGTCCTGAAGGCAGCATTCCCATTCGGCGCATCACTCTGGAGGAGATGACGCGCTTCCAAACGTTGGAGGATTTCCTGGGTAAGCGCCCTTCCAGCTATCCCAGGCTGTGATGTCCTCTTGCATGCTGAAGGGCAAGAACCAAATGCGCCATTCTCACTATTGGGTCATCGCAATTCTGCTGCTGATCGTGGGCTGTTCGCCCACGCCCACCCCTGTGCCGCCGACCGACACACCGACCCCTACGCCTGAACCGTCGACGGACGGCTTTATCTCCTTCGACATCTTCCTGCAAGGTGTACGGGACGCAGCATTCGACGAATATGCGCAGCGTGAGGGCGCGGCTGTGCGCGATGCGGATGCCTTCGAAGAGATGCGCCAGCACGTCATCACGATGTACGACGGCGTCGAACAAGTCAGCAGCTTTGTCTATGACGATCAATACGTTGATTGCATCACGGTCGAGTCGCAGCCTTCTGTGCGCTTGCAGGACATTCAGCCAATCCTGGACGCACCGACGGTCAGCGATCAGAGCGACGAGCGCGGCGAGGGCGAAACACCCGGCACGGGCGATGCTGTCGATTCTCCGCTCCGGTTGGGGTTGGTGGATGCGTTCGGCAATCCCGTAAGCTGCGAGGAAGGCACGATTCCGATGGCGCGGCTGACGCTGGACGTGATGACGCGCTTTGAAACGCTCGACGCCTTCTTTGGCAAAGGCGCGGATGGGCGCGGCGAGTATCCGCAGGGTGAGCAGCTCCCGGAGGGCGACAACTCGGATCATATGTATGCGGCGTCGCGGCAAAACGTCACCAATTTTGGTGGTAACTCCTGGCTGAACCTGTGGAATCCGAACGTCCCCTCGAACAGCGACTTTTCGCTCTCCCAGCAGTGGTACGCGGGTGGCGAAGGCGATGCCCAGCAAACCGTCGAGGGCGGCTGGCAGGTTTACAACCAGAAATACGGCGACAACAATGCGCGCCTGTTCATCTTCTACACTGCCGATAACTACCAGAAGAAGAAGTGTTACAACCTGGACTGCGCGGCGTTCGTTCAGACCAACCGCAACTGGTTCATCGGTGGTTCCTGGAGCGCCTACAGCAGCACCGGCGGAACGCAGTGGGGTTTTGAGATGCAGTGGAAGCTGTTCCGCGGCAACTGGTGGCTGTTCCTGCGCGGACCCGGTGCGTACGAAGCCGTCGGTTACTATCCGGGTTCAGTCTTCGACGGCGGGGCACTCTCACGCTCGGCATCCGAGGTAACGTACGGAGGCGAAGTGACGGGATCGGGCAACATGCCGCAGATGGGCAGCGGCGCATTCAGCGATCAGGGCTGGCAGCGTGCCGCCTTCCAGAACACGATCTTCTACATTCCGCGCGATGAGGACGGCGGTGTGGGGGTATGGGTAGACTTGTTCGAGATTGAACCCAATCCACGCTGCTACACCATCGACATCACCCCGGCGAGCCGAGGCGGCAGTTGGGGAACCTACTTCTACTTCGGCGGTCCTGGAGGGGATGCCTGTGATTAGCGGTTGACAGGAAACAGGGCGGACGAGTGTTCGCCCTGTTTTTTGTGTTGAGACAGGCTGCGTTAGAATAGGCGCAACATCTCAGGAGGTGCCGATGACCACACACTGGATAAGCTACAAAAACAGCGAGAATGTCACCATCATCTTCAATCTCGAACGCGCCGCACGGTTTCGGCATTACGACAGCGGCAATGAGTCGTATGTCGAAGTGCTGGCGGAAGGCGAGGCACATTCGATCCTGCTGAGTACCGATCCTGGCGCATACCAGGATGTGCTCGACTACATAAAGCGGACGACGGGCTATGAACTGACCTGAGATGGATATACTCCTTGCCCACGCCTACTATCTCTATGACGATCCGCACGAACAGCAGGTGATGAAGCCCTACGCACCGTTGGGCATCCTCTATCTGTCGTCCTATCTCAAACGCGAAGGCTTCAGCGTCGGCGTCTTCGACTCGACGTTTGCAAGCCTGGACGACTTTGCGGAATTGGTACAGCGCGAGCGTCCGTCGGTCGTCGGCTTATACGTCAATCTGATGACGAAGTTCAACGCGCTCAAGATGATCGCGCTGGCGAAGGCTGCAGGCGCGCGCGTCATCCTCGGTGGTCCCGAGCCGCCGTATTACGCAGGCGATTACCTGGAACGCGGCGCGGATCTTGTCGTGCGCGGCGAGGGTGAGCTGGCATTGGCGGAACTGCTTCCGCACCTTGCACGTCATGGCATGGCGAACCTCGAAAGCATCACCGGGATCGCCTACCTCGACGGCGACGGGCGGTTGGTCGAGACCGCGCCGCGCCCGCTGATGCCCGACCTGAGCGCCAACCCGCACCCCGACCGCGAGGCGATCGACATCGCGCAGTACATGCAGGTTTGGAAGACGCATCACGGACAAAGCTCAGTCAGCGCTATTCATGCGCGCGGCTGTCCGTACACCTGCACCTGGTGTTCGCACTCGGTCTATGGCAACACGCATCGCCGCCGCACGCCAGAAGACGCGGCGGACGAACTCTTGTGGATCAAGGAACGCTACAACCCCGATCTGATCTGGTATGCCGACGACGTGTTCGCCATTAACTCTCGCTGGTTGTACGCCTACGCCGATGCCCTCAAGGCGCGCGGTGTACGCATCCCGTTCGAGTGTATCAGCCGCGCCGATCGCCTGAATGAGCAGGTCGTGACGACGCTGGCGGAGATGGGCTGCTTCCGTTTGTGGAATGGCAGCGAGAGCGGGTCGCAGCGCGTGCTGGACGCGATGCAGCGTAAGGTGCAGGTGGACGATGTGCGCGAAAAGACGCATCTGCTCAAGCGGCATGGCATTCAGGCGGGCATGTTCATCATGCTTGGCTATGACGGCGAGGAGGTGGAGGACATCACGGCGACCGTCGAGCATCTCAAAAAGTGCGACCCGGATGTCTTCCTGACGACGGTCGCTTATCCCATCAAAGGCACGCCGTACTATGCGAAGGTCGAGGCGGACATCTTCAGCGAGCGTGCCTTCGACACGCGGAGCGACCGCGATTTGCAGGTGGCGGGGCGCTACACGCGGCGCTTCTACAGCTTCGCTACGCGCTGGATGGTGAGCGAGGTGGCGCTCAATCGCGCGCGCTTGCACGGCGGCGCTTCGCCCCTGCGCCGCGCGAAACTGCTGGCGAACATTGCCATCGGGCGCGCAGGCATGGCGCTGACACAGGGACAGAGGCAAAAGAAGGCGACCGCACTTGCGCCGAATGTCGCTATCATCGAATAGGCAACAGGGCGGGACAAGGTGATTATCGTTCGTCGCGCTTCTTCTCGTCCTCTGCCAGCATCCGCTCCAGTTCCGCCGTCTCCAGGTCATCCACGTACTGCTCGATGCCTTCGTGTAGGAACTCAGGCAGATCGGTGTGCAGCTTCTCGAAGTTGGCGATGAATCCTGGATCGGTGCGATAAAGCTCGCCTAAACCGCGCAGAATCTCGAGCGTCGGCTCGTAGAAGTAGTGTATATGGTTGTGCCAGCGGACGAAGATTGCCTGGACGCGCTCGTCGGTCGCGGGCGTCCCGGCTTCGAGTGCGTCTGCCAGATCATCGTAGATGGCGTTGCCTTCGTCGAAGATCGCCTGCTTTTGCGCTGCGCTGTAGCTCTTCCACTTGCGCCCAGACTCCGCCATGATCTGGCGGTCATATTGCAGTCGGGCGCGCCGGGTGTAGTCTACTTCCTGCTCAGGCGTTAAGCCCTGGAAGATCTTGCGGTTGCTCATCATAAACTCCCCCTTCAGATGGCGTATCGTGTTGTCCACCGTCTCGATCAGCGTATCAAGCCGCTCGGCGCGCGCCAGCAAAGCCTCTCGATGCGCTGCAAGCGCATCGATATAGTCGAAATCAGGGCTGTCGAGGATGTCCTTGATCTGAATCAGCTCCAGCCCCAGCTCGCGGTAGAATAGGATTTGCTGCAAGCGCAGCAGGGCGTCCTCATCGTAGTAGCGGTAGCTGTTTGCACCAACCTGCGATGGCTTGAGCAGTCCGATTTCGTCGTAATGATGCAGCGTCCGCACGGTGACGCTCGCCAGCTCCGCGAGCTGCCTGACGGTGTACACGACCTTGTCCTCTCGATATGCGCGCATCATAAACCCTGACGTCGCGTGAGAGTCAAGCAATCTCCGCCAAAAGATGTAGAGTCATGGGCATGAATGTGTTTGACACCCTTGCTCCCACCTACGACGCCGATTTCACGCAGTCGCCGATTGCGAGGCATTTGCGTGCGCGCGTCCATGCGCGACTGGATCGGCTGTGCGTCGCCGGCGACTCTGTGCTTGAACTCGGCTGCGGGACAGGTGAGGACGCCCTGCATCTGGCGCAGCGCGGCGTGCAGGTGCTGGCGACAGATGCGAGTGATGCGATGCTGGCGGTCGCACGCGCAAAGCTGGCGGACTATCCGAACGCGCGCGTCGAGCGCTTGGATTTGCGGCGAGTTCAGAGTGTTCAGTACTCAGTACTCAGTACTCAGTATTTCAATCTTGTGTTCGCGAACTTCGGCGTGTTGAACTGCCTGGATGATTGGCGTCCGCAGGCGGCGTGGCTGGCGCAGGTGATCCCGCCGGGTGGTTATGCGGCGTTTGCGGTGATGCCGCCTGCCTGTCTGTGGGAGACGGCGTGGCATGGGCTGCATGGCGAGTGGGGCGTGGCGACGCGGCGCTGGCGTCGGGGTGGGGCGGCGTTCGGTCTAGAACAAGGCAAAAGCGCGGTTGGCGAGGCAGCAACGGACGCCATGAATGGCGTCACTACAGTTCGTTATCCGACGGTACAGAGAATGACGCACGATTTCGCGCCCTGGTTCCGGCGGGTCCATGTCGAGCCGCTCGGCTTGCTGCTGCCGCCGAGCGATATCTACGGCGTGATCGAGAAGCGCCCGCGGTTGCTGCGGACGCTCATGCGGCTGGACAATGGGGTGGGGAAGCTGCCGCTGCTGGCAAACCTCGCCGATCACTACTGGATCGAGTTCCGGCGTGTCTGACATGACAGGTTCGCTGCGCACGCAAGCATTCACGCTCGCTATCAGCAATATCGGGACTGCGCTGCTCTCGTTTTTGCTCGCCGCGCTCATCGCGCGCGCGTTGGGCGAAACGGGTTTGGGCGCTTACGCGGTGGCGCTGGCGTGGGTGATGCCGCTGTCTCTGCTGGTCGAGTTCGGCATCGGCACGCTCATCACGCGGGAAGTCGCGGGGAACGCTGCGGGCGGAGGCGGACGCCAGGAACGGCATCCCTACAGTGATGTGCAGGGCGATCTGGTGGCGGCGGCGGTGCGGGTGCGCCTGCTGATGGGCGTGCCGCTGATGGTGTCGCTGGTCGTCGCTGCGCCCCTGCTGACCAGCGATGGCGTCGTCGTGCGCGGCATTCAGGTTTCCGCACCGTTGGTCATGATTCAGCCGCTGTTCAGTACGTACAGCGCGGTGTTTCGCGCGCGTGGGGCGATGTACCCGATCCCCTGGCTGAATATCGGGATGTTGGTCGCTCAGGTGGGACTAACGCTCCTTGTTTTGAGCAGCGCGGCTATCGGCTGGTGCGAAGTGCGTGGTGCGTGGTGCGAACAAGCTGCTGCCGGTAGTGCGATGACGCCGCCACTGGTCGTCGATGTTCTGCTAATAAACACGATCACGTCTGTGGGGCAGCTTGCGGCGTGCTGGGGGATATACCGCGCGCGCTTCTATGTGCGGGCGGTCGGCTTTCCACGATCAACGTGGGCGATCCTGCGCGAGTCGTGGAACTTTGGGCTGGCGGCGTTGTTCGCGGCGGTGCAGATGCGCATGAGTGCTGTACTGCTTGAAGCGATGAGCGGCGTCGCGTCGGCGGGGCTGTATGCAGGTGCCAATCGCTTTGTCGAGGCGGCGCGCCTGCTGCCCAACGCCTTCTACGGCGCACTATTCCCTCAGTTGGGCGCGCTTGCCGATGATCCAAGGCACATGTGGCAGACATTCCGGCGGGCGCTGCTAGGGATGTTGGCGTATGGGATTGTGGCGGCGATAGGGTTAAGCCTGCTCGCGCGCGAACTACTCATACTCGTCTATGGCGAGACGTTTGCTATTGCTGTGCCAGCGCTCGTCATCCTGAGCGCCGCCTTCGTCTTCAGCCTGCTGCGCGGCACGCTGACGCTGTATCGCTATGCCCAGCGGCGCGAAGCGTTTGTCAACCGTGTCAATCTTGGCGTAATCGGCGTTCAGCTCGCGCTCAGCCTGTGGCTCATCCCGCAGATGGGTGCGTTGGGCGCAGCGTGGGCGGTACTCGGCGCGGAAGCCTTCGCCTTGATTGCCTTATGGCTTCTTTTGCCACCAGATGCCGGTACACTCCGAGATGATAACGTTGTTCTCGTGGGCGACCAGTTCCGCCAGCGAGTCCCCGAAGAAGAAGCGAAATAGCTCGATCCCTTCGTCAACCGACTCGAAGTGATAGTCGGTGCGAATCCACTTGTAGGAAAAGCCCCGTTCGCTCTCCAGCCAGGCGTAGTAGGCGGCGAGCTGCGCGTTGGGCGGGGCAGGGGTGCGGCTGCCGGTGCCCATCGTTTCGATGATGATGGCGCTGCCACCGGGGCGCAGGACGCGCAGCATCTCGTCCACACCTGCGCCGATTTCGTCTTTCCAGCGGTCGGCATTCCATTCCGTCTGATGTCCGAACGTCCATCCCGCGATGCTGACATCCGCGCTGGCGTCCTCCACAGGGAGACTGCGATTGTCGGCAACGTCGAGCGACCAGTTGGTGAAGCCCGTTTCTTCCAGTCGGCGCTTCGCCACACTCAGCATATGCGACGAGGCGTCGAAAGCGCGCACAGATTTGATCAGGGGAACGAGTTGGCGGGTCACGCGTCCGGTGCCCGCGCCAAGTTCAACCACTTGCGCGCCGTCGAGCGGGCATACCTCCTGAATCGCCGTGATGAGGTTGCCGCGCACGTCCTCGCGTTCGACAAGGCGGTCGTACATTTCGCCGTGTTCGGCATAGATTTCTTCAAACGTGGGCATAACTTGCGCTTTCGTGCTAGGTCAGTCGGCTACCCGATCTTAGACAAGTGGGGGATTAGAAGCAAGCGGGTTGGCGCTCCGTATGCCCTCAGTTTAGTCGCATAATGGAGCAATACTGAGGTAAGTAACTTCAATTATCACTCGAAAAAGTATAAATGCGAAAGTCTTCGCGACTTCGCGTTTTTGGGCATCTTAATTGTGCTGCTCTAAATGGCTTCGACAATTACGCCTTTTTAACACTCCACCTTCATCAGTTGGTTTAATTGGCGAGGTCAGCGATACGTGAACTCTAGTCATTATCTGCATGTACAACCCAGCGACCAACCAGGGTATACCATACCCCTCAAGGATGATCGTATCGTCATCGGGCGCAGCAGTCGCTACTGTGATGTCGTCCTTGACGACTGCTGTGCCTCGCGCGTGCATCTCAAGATCGAACGCAAGCCCGGCGTCGGCTGGTTGGTCACAGACCTTCACAGTGCGAACGGCACGCGCGTGGACGAAGATGCGCTCGCACCTGTTCATCCCACTGAACTGCATACGGGCGCAATACTCAAAGTCGGCACGACGCAAATCTCGCTCTGTGTTGACGACGTTGAAGCATACAAGCTCGTCATCGATACTTCGGCACATCGTCCCGATGGGATGCCCAACAGTGATCATATGGATGCCGAGCCGCTCGCTCTGCAGACGGCGTTCACGCCAGAAGCCGACGTCCGAAACGATACGCTCCACACGCTCATGCGCGGCAGCGAACAATCGAAGTCGCTCAACTACTGCCTGGTCGTCATTCCGACGTACAACGAAGCGGAGAACATCCACCGCCTTCTCGAAGAAATCATGGCGCAAGGTCGCCAGTTCGATGTGCTGGTGGTTGACGATAACTCGCCTGATGGCACTGGCGACATCGTGAGCGCGCGCACCGAACTATCAGAGCGCGTGCGCGTGCTGCGTCGGGCGGGCAAGCACGGCATTGGCAGTGCCTACGTCGCAGGCTTTGAGTATGCCATCGAGCATGGTTATGCCTATGTTGTCCAGATGGATGCTGACTTCTCGCATCAGCCGCGTTACCTGCCCGTCCTGCTCAACATGACGGAGAATGTCTGTGATGTAGCGATTGGGTCACGCAAAGTGCCAGGTGGCGGCACCGAGAACTGGTCGCCCGTGCGTGCGGCAATCAGCATGGGTGGCAGCCTGTACACACAGATGATCCTGGGGACGCAGCTACAGGATGTCACGTCTGGCTTCAAGTGCTTTCGTGTCAGTGTGCTGGTGTCCATTGACCTCTGCAGTATTCAGACCAACGGCTTTGGCTTCCAGGTCGAACTGCACTACCGCGCGTACCGCGCAGGCTTCCACCTGTGCGAATATCCCATCGTCTTCCCAGACCGCATCGCGGGTAAGTCTAAGATGTCGATGCGCATCTTCGGCGAGGCGATGATCAAAGTCGTCAATATGCGACTGCTGGCGTTGCTTGGGGGATACCGCGTCTTCTTGGAAGACGATGATACGGCAGAAGTCGAACGTCATGCGCGCGCAACGCACATCAATGCTGCTCGTATTCAAGCGCGCTCTATGGTCTTTCCGACTATCGACGATACTGTGCAGACGCACTCGCTGGCGGCGCGAGTCATCCCCTGGGTTGTCTTAGCTGCGCTGGTGCTGTGGCTGGTTTCGCTGGTGGTTGGCTTCCTGCAAGGCACGATGACTGTAAACTCCGGTGACATTCTGGCGAGAGCGGTTGTGCTGCTTTCTGCCCTCCTCGGTGTGCAAAGCCTCTTCACACTGGTGTGGATGCTCTATAGTTGGAACAACCCGCGCGAGGCGGAACGCAATCGGTCGCCGCGCACTTACGCAGAGCCGTCCTTTTCGTTCACCGCGCTGATTCCGGCACGCCACGAAGCAGAGGTGATCCGCGAGACCATCCTGGCGGTAGATGCCATCGATTATCCGGCACACCTCAAGCAGACGCTCGTCTTGTGTCGCCGCGACGACCACGACACCATCCAGCGCGTGACCGAAGTGCTGCAAGACCTGAACCGCGACAACATGCGCCTGGTCGTCTTTGGCGGAGAGCCGATAAACAAGCCTGCTGCACTCAACAAGGGGTTGGAGTTCGCACAAAATGATGTCGTCTGCATCTTCGACGCAGAAGATGAGCCCCATGGCGACCTGTATCAGGTCGTGAACACAGTCATGCTGAGAGACGAGGTGGATGTGGTGCAGTCAGGTGTGCAACTCATCAATCTGCACTCGCGCTGGTTTTCGGCGCTGAACGTGTTGGAATACTTCTTCTGGTTCAAAAGCGGGTTACTATTCTTCTCACGTCTCTGGCAGGTGACGCCGCTTGGTGGGAACTCGGTCTTCATCAAGCGCGATTTCCTCAAGCGCATTGGCGGTTGGGATGAAACCTGCCTGACAGAAGACGCCGACCTGGGCATCCGCCTGACCAACGCGGGCGCACGGTTGCGTGTCATCTACGATGAGGAACACACGACGCGCGAAGAGACGCCGGATAGCGTCAGCAGCTTCGTCAAGCAGCGCACGCGCTGGAACCAGGGCTTCCTGCAAATTCTTGCGAAGGGCGATTGGCGGCACTTGCCGCGTCTGCGACAGAAGGTGCTTGCCTGCTACATCCTGCTGACGCCAATCTTCCAATCGACTTTGATTGTTTTGCTCCCTTTCAGCATCACCGTCGCACTGACGACCAAGATCGCGGTAGGGTGGGCGCTCTTCACCTTCATCCCGCTCGGCTTGCTTCTGATGCAGTTCCTCGTCCAGGTGATCGGGTTATACGACTTCGCTCGCGCCTACAATATCCGGCTGCCGTTCGGTTATCCACTCATGCTTGCTGCGGCGTACTACCCCTATCAGGCGCTGCTCGCCTTCGCTGCCACGCGCGCTGTTTTGCGCCAGATTTTCGGTCGCGTCAATTGGGAAAAGACACGCCATCTGAACGCACATCGTAGTTTATCTCTGGAAGACGGGGGCGCGTAACACCATGCATATTTTGAAAGTCAACCCGCAACCGCTCCTTCAGGCGCGGCAGACCATTATCATCCTGATGCTCCTGCTGACGGTATCGGCAGTCACGCATGGGTCAAACATGTTCCATTGGCCCTACTTCGAGAACGATGAAGGTACGTACATGTCGCAGGCGCATGCAGTCATGACGACGGGCAAGCTTGCGCATTACACCTACTGGTATGACCACGCGCCTGTCGGTTGGATACAGATCGGCTTTTGGGGCAAGATCGTCGAGCCGTTTGTTGGTCGGGATGCGGCGTTCTCAATTGAATCGGGGCGCGTCTTCATGCTGGTGCTGCATCTGATTTCGACAGCGCTGGTCTACGCGATTGCACGCAAGATGACGCGCAGCGAGTTCCCTGCGATCATTGCCGTCTTGATCTTCACGCTCTCGCCCGTCGCGCTCACGTATCAGCGGCGTGTCTTGCTCGATAACATGCAAATCCTGTGGAACCTTGTCGCCCTCTACCTGATTATGGGCGAGAGGCGCACGCTGCTTCACGTCGTTGGAAGCGCGGTTGCCTTCAGCATGGCGTTTATGTCGAAAGAGACGGGCGTCTTCTTCACGCCTGCTATGCTGATTATTTTGTGGATGAATACCGAGCGCCACAATCGTTGGTTCGCGCTGATCACATGGCTGGGCATCTGCTTTCTGATTGGCATCAGCTATCCATTGTACGCGCTGCTGAACAGCGAGCTATTCCCATTTGGCTCGGCATTGGGGGGAAGCTCACCGCATGTGAGCTTGCTGGGGACGCTGAGCTTTCAGTTGGGGCGTCCGGGTGGCTACTTCCTCGACCCCGGCAGTTCGTTCATGATCACGTTTCGTGGGCTGACTGCGGGGCAGGATTGGCCAGCAGACCCTTACATGATCATGGGTGGAATCATCTGTATGGGCGTCATCACACTGCTTGCCATTCGCGAGAAGCCACTGCGTCCACTTGCGTTGATGGCGCTCGCTTACTCCTTGCTCTACATTCGCGGCGGTATTGTGATTGACTTCTACGTGATCCCGATGATCCCGCTCTTCGCACTTTGTATTGGCTTCGCTGTCTACTACCTCGCCAAGCTCAGCACGATTGCGCTACAAGTCCTGCCGCTGCCGCGTTTGCGCCCGGTGCTAGGCTACAGTCTTGGCGTGCTGGCGATGCTGCCGTTCGTACCTGTCTATAGCAGCACCATTGTGTACATCAACGACCAGACGACGGCGCAGGAGGCGGCTGTCGTCTACATCCGCGAAAACTTGCCGCGCGACGCCTTTATCCTGATCGACAACTACGCCTTCCTCGATTTCTATGGCGATTTCGAGAACGCGCACTACTACTGGAAGGTTGATGGCGACCCCGCTATTAACAGCATTATCGAAGGGGACTGGTGCAACGTCGATTACGTCCTATCGACGCCACAGGTGGCTTTTGACGCTTATCAGCAGGGTTTGACCATCGTTCGACAAGCACTGGATAACTCGGAAATCATGGAGAGCTTCTTTGGCGATGGGCGTCATTACGAAGTGCGTCGCGTCATCGCCGACCAAGCTGGGGCGTGTGACGAGGTCTCTGAGGTGGTGATGTTCGTGCCGTCTCCGCCGACGCAGCGCCGTTAGCGGCTGTGGCTTGCTCCCATAGGGGTTTTGGGCTACCCTAACATCTGTCTACTCTTTCTAAACAGGGTCCCAACGACACATGGGTACGCTTAACCCCGACCTGATCTCCAAGGACGTGGATGCGATCCTGAATGACGCAGTCACGCTGAAAGACAATTACCGCAAACCTATGCTGATGCCGGAACTGGTCTTGTTGGCGCTGCTGCGTCGCAAAGACACCGCGTCGGCACGCTTGCTCAACCTCTTCAAGACCGACAGAGGCGTGGACATGGATCGCCTTGACCGCAAGGTGCATCTGGCGGTTGAGCAGCGCCGTGACCAGGATGGCAGCCTGGACTTTCCCGCCTACAACAACCGCATGGTGCCGATGTCGCGCCAGACGATCATCCTGATCGACGAAGCACTAACCGTCGCTCAGGCTGGAAACGAGATGCGCGTGGACAGTGACCACCTCTTGCAGGTGTTGGCGGAAACGAGCATGAGCACGAGCGGGATCTTACGTGAAGTCGGCATCACGCCCAAAGCGATTCAGGATTTACTTTCCGACAACAGCAAGGTGATCACGCGGGCGGACGCGACACTGCGCGATTTCGTCGCCAGCGCCAAGAGCGGCAAGTTCAAAGCCGTCTACTTCCGCGAGAACCTATTACGAGACATGATTAACATTCTCTCGCAGTCCGTCAACCGACATATCCTTCTGGTGGGTCCGGACGGCGTGGGCAAGCGTACGCTCGCCTACAGCCTTGCGCTCCTGATGAGCGAGGGCAAAGGACCGAACGGACTTAAGAGCCTGGTGCAGGTGGATGAGAGCGCGCTGCTCGACAGCGATCAGAAGGCTGTGCGCGCAGGCTTGAACCAGGCGCGCGGCGGGGTCTTCTTTGTCCCCCTGATTCACCGTTTCTTCGGCGGTCCTATCAAGGCGGAATTTGCCAAGGCAACGCCGCTCATTCAGAAGGCGTTTCTGGAAAACGACCCGGTGATCATCGGCACAAGCAGCGAGCAGGAACTCCAGAATCGCCTGGTAGGGATCAGCGCGATCATGGAGAATGCGCAGGTGCTGCGCGTGCCGGAGCCGAGCGAGGCGGAAACGCTGGAAATTCTCAAGGTTATCCGCCCACACATCGCCGCTGACTACAGCCTCACCATCACGGACGAGGCAGTGGCGACCACCGTGCGGCTGGCAAAGCGCTATCTGGGCGCGATGCCGCTGCCGCGCAGCGCCGAACAGCTCCTGCATCGCTCGGCGGCGCTGGTGAGCATGTCGCGTCAGCAGCAGATCCCATATCGGACAGAAATGAACGATCCGTCGTCGTTGGACGCCGAGGACATCACGCTTGCCGCTTCGCAGATGACGGGTGTCCCGGTGAGCAAGCTGGGCGAGGACGAGCGTCTGCGCTACGCCAGTATGGTCGAGCACATCAAAGAGCGCGTGGTTGGGCAGGATGCGGCGGTGCTGGCGGTCAGCCGCGCCATCAAGACAGCGCGCGTGGGTCTCAAGGACCCCAAGCGCCCGATTGGCGCGTTTCTCTTCCTGGGACCGACAGGTGTTGGCAAGACGGAACTGGGCAAGGCGCTGGCGGAATTCATGTTTGGCAGCGAAGATGCCATGATGCCGCTTGATATGTCCGAGTTTAAGGACGAGAGCAGCATCAACCGTCTGGTCGGCTCGCCCAGTGGGTATGTGGACAGCGAAGCGGGTGGTCAGTTGACCGAGCGCGTCAAGCAGCAGCCGTACATCCTGGTGCTGTTCGATGAGGTCGAGAAGGCGCATCCGCGTATCATGGACATCCTGCTCCAGGTGATCGAAGAAGGGCGTTTGACCGATGGACGTGGCAATACAGTGAGTTTCAGCGAGACGCTGATCATCCTGACCAGCAACCTCGGCTCAGAAGACCTCGCAGTGCCGGTCATCACCGACGAAATCCGTGATCTGGCGATGGAAGAAGTACGGACATGGTTCCGACCGGAATTTCTGAATCGCCTCGACGAAGTGATCATGTTCAACGCGCTTTCGCCGGAAGATCTGGGCAATATCCTCAAGCTCCAACTCAAGAAAGAAAGTAAGATGGCGGCAGAGAAGGGTCTCAAGATCGCCTTCACGCCCGCGTCCGAGGAGTGGATGCTGGCACAGAACGACGAGCCGCAGTACGGTGCGCGTCCGCTGCGGCGCATCATCCGCCGCTCGGTGCGCGAGCCGCTCGCCGATTTCCTGCTGCGCGCTAACCCGCCCTCAGGCACGTCGATTGTCGTGGATGTCTCGAAGGACAAGACCGTGCTGGCGTTCACCGCGGAGACGGCGGATGGCACGAAGCTGAAGGTTTAGCACGCGGATTGAGCGGTGCGCAGTGTGTCCTGACTCACCACGCGCCTCTGCTGTCGTTATCGATGGGGAGATTATGCGCCAGATCATTTCGACTGTGCTGGGAATTGTTTCATCTGTCTTCGGGCTGCTTGTCGCGCTGCCGACGCTGACTTACGACAACTCGATCTGGGTCATCCAGATGCTGCTGGGGGAGTTCTCCTGGATTCCCGGACTGTTTGGAGTCGCAGCAGTGGGGACTGGTGCAGCAGGTCGGCAGCGGTCACGATGGGGCATCGTTCTGGGTGTATTCGGACTGATCTGGTCACTCGTCCCTTTTTGGCAGACGCGCCAGGCAAAGCGGCTGAACGAGATGTCAATGCGGCGCGCGCTGGGTGAAGACTACCTGCGCCGTGTCCCGCCTGCGCAGCGTGCTCGGATGCGCCAGCGGCGCTGGTCATTTGAGACGAGTTTCATCAGCGCAAGCCCGCTCAAGGATGCCTACACGGTTGAGCGCGATATTGTCTACCATGCCACGCCACAGCGCCCACTGCTGCTGGACGCCTACAAGCCGCAGGTACCGCCTGCCCAGGGCGATTTGTATCCGGCTGTGATCGTGGTCCATGGCGGAGCCTGGCGCTATGGTGATAAAGGGGAAGTATTCACCGCCCACAATCAATACCTCGCCAGTCAGGGCTATGTCGTCTTCGACATTCAGTATCGGCTGTCCGATGAGGCTGCATACCCCGCGCCGCTCGAAGACCTTCGCGCGGCGGTGCGCTGGGTCAAGCGCTACGCCCCTGCCTATCGGGTGGATGCAAACCGAGTCGCGTTCCTGGGACGCAGCGCAGGTGGGCATCTGGCGCTGCTCACGGCGTATCGCGCGCATGAGGCGGGTGCAGAGGGTACGGAGGTCTGCGCGGTCGTCGGCATTTATCCGCCGACCGACCTGCGCTTGTGGTACGCGCCTGAGGAATCCGACATTGCGCGCTTTCTCCAAGGGACGCCGCAGCAGCAGCCCACAGGCTACGCGGAAGCCAGCGTGCTTGAATACACGCGCAATGATCTTCCTCCCACGCTGCTGGCGCAGGGATACCGTGATGATCTCGTCATGCCAGGGCATTCAGAACTGCTGCATAATAAACTGAGTGCGACCAACACGCCGACCGTGGTGCTTCGGTTTCCCTGGTCTCGACATGGCTTTGATGCCTTTATGCCTGGCTTAGCGAGCCAGAGCGTACAATATGATATTGATCGGTTCCTTGCCTGGGCATTTTATCGATGAACGACAAAACGATTGAAGTCCGACGCCTGCCTCAGCGTCCGTCGAATGGGCTGCTGGCATGGCAGGCGACAGTTGGCTACATAACGAGCGACATCGCGGGGGATGCCTTGTTGATGATGCGCGCGCAGCCGCGCGAAGGCGCGGTCGGCTGGTACGCATCGATTGGTTGGACGGGCATTACGACGCAGTCCGTCGAGCGCGACACGCTGCCACACGTCCTGCGTGATTTGTGGGTGCAGCTTGAAAGCGTTCACCCTGTTTACACGGTGGCGGAAGACCGTGTTCGTCAGCCTGCGTTTTATGCCGAAAACCAGTGGCTGGACTCGGACACAAGCCGTGCGGTTGAGAGCCTGCTGGAGGTGACCGCGTCGGTCTTCCAGGCGGGCTGGGCGTTGGTTTTTGTCTATCAGGCGGTGGATAGCCCATCCCAGCGCGTAAAGGCTCGGTTGGTCGCAAAGCAAGATACGGTGCAGATCAGTGGTCAGGGACCCACATTGCGCGAGGCGTGCCGCGACCTCTACCGCCATGCTGCGCCGAACTACTTCGCCAGCAGCGGACGGGCGGTCGATGAGAGCCTGATTCTCTGATCTCCTTCGCGCTCAATGAAACTCGCGTTGCGTTCTTTGCACCTTTGCGGTTCAATTCTCTAGATGGAGAAGGCATACACCGCCGGGGAGCAATACGCATATGGCAGACATCATTACGTCCATCTTCCGAAAATATGATATTCGCGGCACGGTCGTTGGCGACCCGCCGCAACTGACGCCGAGCGTTGCCCTTCTGGTAGGCAAGGCGCTTGGAACTTATCTCCCCAGGACTTTTGGGATAGAACGTGTCTTTGTCGGGCGCGATAACCGCGCCTCGTCCGAAGGGTTACAGGCATCGCTGATCGAGGGTCTGCTTTCAACCGGTATGGCAGTTACCGACATCGGTCAGGTGCTGACGCCGACTGTCTACTTCGCCAGCGCGAGCTACGCGGGCAAGGCGGGCGGTGTGCAGATCACGGGCAGCCACCTCGACACACGCTATAACGGCATCAAGATGGCGTATGGTCCCTTAGCGTTGGCGGACCAGCAGATCCAGGACTTGCTCAAGATCATCCAGTCGGATGGCTTTGCCGTTGGGCAGGGTGCCGCCGATCAAGACTTCGGCATGACGAGCAAGCACATGGCGAAGATCCAGAGCATGGTCACCATGGAACGTCCGCTCAAAGTTGTCCTCGACGCAGGCAATGGGCTTTCCGGGACCTATGTGCCGCCGGTGTTGACCGCGCTCGGCTTAGAAGTGGAATGTCTGTACTGCGAGAGCGACGGCACCTACCCCAATCACCTTCCTAACCCGGAAGACCCGGACATGACCGTCGATCTGGAAAAGCGTGTGGTTGAACTCGGCGCAGACCTGGGACTGGCGTTCGATGGCGACAGTGACCGCTGTGGGTTCATCGACAATCACGGGCATCACATCGCTGCCGACCGCTTGCTGGCGCTGCTTGCGAAAGACCTCCTAACCCGCCACAAGGGCGCGAAGGTGGTGTTCGATGTCAAGGCGTCGCAGGCGCTGCCGGAGTACATCCGCCAGAATGGCGGCGAGCCGGTCATGTGGAAGACCGGGCACAGCCTGATGAAGCTCAAGATGCATGAAATCGGTGCCCCTCTGGGTGGGGAAGTCAGTGGTCATCTCTTCATGGGCGAAGAATACTATGGCTTTGACGACGCGCCGCTGGTTGCGCTGCGGACGCTGGAGATTATCGCGCGCAGCGGTAAGTCGATTTCCGAGCTGTTCGAGGACATTCCGAAGTTGGTCGCCACGCCGGAGATCATCCTGAGTGCGCCCGACAACATCAAGTTCGCCATCATCGACGAGATCAGCGGGGAACTCGCGAAACACTACGAGGTCTTCACGCTGGATGGCGTGCGTGCGACATTCGAGGATGGATGGGGATTGGTGCGTGCCAGCAACACGCAGCCCGCCATCACGCTGCGTTTCGAGGCGCACACCTCGGCGGGCGTGGTTCAGAATATGCAGCACTTCAAAGCCCTGATGGATCATCATCCGGAGATCGACCAGACGCGGTTCATCGAGCAGCTAGAGAAATTCAAGGCGATGGGCGCTGGGGCGGTTGGGCATTAGCGATGATCGGTGACGGGTAATGAGCGACGAGTGTAGCCAGGCTCAGCTCAGTGACTCGTCACGTCTCCAACTCGCCGAAGCGGGCGCGACGTTCAGGAATATGGCTGCGTGGGTGAAGCGTTGCTTTTCCGCCCATTTGCGCGATTCGAACAGGATTACGATGGAGGTGAAGATGGAACGATCCTGAAACATCCTCAAGGGGTGGTGATTATGTTTCGCTCACGAATTCACAGCAGTATGCGCCCGTTGGTGTGGCTCTTTCTGCTCATCCTGCTCGTAGTGCTGGGCAGCGCGGCATCGTCGCCGACGGTTTCCGCGCAGTGTGCCATACGAACTGATCTGCCAGTGTATGTCGTTCAGCGCGGCGACACGCTGGCACGGATCGCCCGTCGTTACAATACGACGGCGGCGACTCTCGCGGCATTCAACTGCCTGCCGAATGTCAATCGCATCTATACCGGGCAGCAGCTTCGCGTGCCTACAGGTGTCGCGATTCCTCCGACCGCGCCGCCGTTTCCCGCTCCAACCGGCACATATCAGCTCAGGCTAAACATCCAGACGTTTGAACGTGGATTCATGCTTTGGCGTGCCGATAACAGCGGCATTACTGCTTACTTCGGCACGACGAACGGCACGCTGCGCGACTTTTCCGCGCGCAGTTACAGTGGTCTGCCCGATAATCCAATCCCGGATATGCCGCCGTTCGGTTTGGTGCGCCCATTGTTCGGCTTTGGCAAGGTCTGGGGCAACTTTGCGGATGTGCGCAATGCCCTCGGGTGGGCAACGGGAGGCGAACTCGGTTACGTCTCGACCATCACGCGCTACACAAGCAGTATGTTTGATTTCTCGCTGCCGAACGGCAACCGCATCCTGGTCAGCAGCGGTCGCACCTGGGCGCTGAACGGGGTCGGCGTGCTGCCTCCGCCGCCCATGCCCACACCCACGCCTATCCCGCCGCCATCGCCCATCGTGACGACTACGTACGCCGCCTACCAGCCGTATGAGAATGGCTTTTTCATCTGGGAGGCAAACACGGGGAACGTCGTTGCATTCTTCAACAACGGTGTCTATCGCCTGGTACCCGTGACGCAGTATGGCGGGCTGCCGGACAATCCCGTATTAGAGCCGACGCCATTGGGTCGCGTTCGCCCGATCAATGCCTTTGGCAAAGTCTGGGGCAATTACTGGGATATTCGCAGCGCGCTGGGGTGGGCGACCGCGGGAGAAACTGGCTTTAACGCCAGCTTCCGCACCAGCAGCGCGGGTGGGTCCATTGGCACATGTTTCGCAATTCCGGATGGTCGCGTCGTTCGCTATACGACCTCAGTGGGTTATCCGTCGTGGCAGTATACGGCGTCCTGCTCATGACGAGTCGCGGCTGCCAGCGGGCAGCGCATCGCTCAACGTAATGGCGAGGCGACCGTTGGCAGGAGCCGCGCCAAAAAGCACCGCGCAAACCGCCGGGACTGCCGGGCGGAGCGGACTGTACGTCGTGGCGTAAGCCGCGATATTTGGGAATGCCAGCCAGTCGTAAGGTGACCAGAGCGCGACCGCGACCGTCTTTTCTGGTGGCAGGGCGTTTACGAGCGCCTGCTGGCTGGGGTTGGTGATGGCATCCTGCGTGAAGACGATGACGGTGTCGGCACGGTCTGCTGCCGCCACTGCCCAGCCGATCTCCTCCTGCGACGGTGCGTCGCCGACGCCGACCCACTGAATGTCGTTTCGATAGCGTCCGCACTCATCGACGATCTGGTAGCGTGTCGCCAGGAAGATGATGGCGACGCGCGCCTCGGCGCGGATCGGGATCAAGTTTTCGCGATCGTACGCAATGGTTGTGCCCCTCAGGAAAAGCTCTTCCAGCAGCGCGCTGCCCGCTTCGACATCGACTCGCGCTTCGGCGGTCATGGGGTCGAGCGGATGCCAGCGGAAGGCACCGTAGGTTTCCTTCGTCTGCAAGATGCGGGTGACTGAGTCGTCGATCTGGCTTTCTGTCACGCGTCCGCTGCGCACTGCTTCGACCACTGCGTCAATTGCGCTCAACTGCGTGATGGGTCCAAAGCTCGGTCCCAGCGCGATCATGTCGATGCCAGCTTCGACGGCGCGCACCGCTGCCTCGCGGAAATCGAACTCGGTATCGACCGCGTTCATGTCGAGGGCGTCGGTCATGATGATCCCATTGAAGCCCATTTCCTCGCGCAGGAGCGTCGTTACCACGCTGCTATCGAGCGAAGCAGGCAGGCGATTGTCTGGCTGGAGAGCGCTGTAGTGAATGTGCGCGACCATGATCGCCGCGACCCGCGCGTCCACAGCGGCGCGGAACGGTGCGAGTTCGACGGCGTCGAGGCGAGCGCGGTCGAGGTCAAGTGTTTGCAGGACGGCATGACTATCCTGGCGCGTTTCTCCATGACCGGGAAAATGCTTGGCGGTCGCCAGAACCCCTTCAAGCTGCGTGCCGATGATGTACGACATGAGCGTTTCTGCCGCGATCTGCGGGTCATTGCTGAAAGCGCGCCGATAGATAATCGGGTTGTCACGGAAAGTTTCGAGATCTGCAACGGGGGCGAGATTCATGTTAATGCCGACCGCACGCAGTTGCTGCGCGGTCATTGCGCCGACCTGCCGCGCCATCTCAGTACCAGCGGCTGTGATCAGCACCGGGGCGGGAAAGACGGTGAAGCCGTTCGTCAAGCGCGCGACGACGCCGCCCTCCTGATCGACCGCGACCAGCAGCGGCTGCCCCCCCGCGTCGAGGATCGTTTGTTGATAGCCATTCGTGAGTGTCGTGACCTGAGCTGGGCTGCCGAGGTTGGCGGCAAATAGTACCACTGCACCGGGCTGGACATCACGCAGGAAGGCTGCGCCTTCTTCCGTCAGGACACTGCCATGCAGCGTGACCATGAACATCTGCGCGACCTTCTGATTCAGCGTCATGCCTGCGAGCTGTTCGCGCATTGCCTCCTGAGCAGCAGCAGGATGTAATGCAGTCATGCTAAGGAATAACAAAACGGACGCCAAGAATGGCGTCCCTACACACCACTTGCGCAAGGACGGCAAGAATGCCGTCCGTTGAGATGGATTCATCGTCAGGGTGGATTGGCTCTCTGAAGTGTCTGGTTAGTCGATCTGCTCGCTCAGGCGGTAGCCGATGCCACGTACATTCACGATCAGGTCTTCGTCTTGCCCGCTCAATTTGAGCTTGCGGCGGAGGTTACTGACGTGTGGGCGGATGACTTCGCGGGCTTCGGCTTCGTCCACCGCGTAGCCGCGTACTTCCCGCACCAGCTCATGGCAGCTTACGACGCGACCCCGATGGGCAGCCAGATAGAGCAGGAGGTCAAACTCCGTTGGGGTCAGATCGATATTCTGGTCATTGACCGAGATCTGATAGCGCCCTGGATAGATCGTCAGGGGTCCCAGGTTCATGACGGTGTTGACGGTCGATTCTGCGCCGTTGTCTGCCATCGCCAGCTTCTCGTCATCACGAGTGCCTGGAATCGCCATGAGCTTGGTGACTTCGGTATCGCTGCGGCTGAGTTCGCTAAGATTGCTGCGGATGGCGTCCAGCAGCGTGCGACGGCGCTTGAGGTTTCGTGCGCGTTCGACTCCGCGTGCGACACACTGACGGATGTCCTGGCTGTTGCTGGGCTTGATCAGGTAGTCATGCGCGCCAAGGCGCAGCGCTTCGACGGCAGTCCCCAGGCTGGGGTAGGCGGTCATGAGGACGACGATGGTATCGGCGTCAATGTCCTTGATGCGGCGCACCAGTTCGACGCCATCCAGCCCGGGCATTCGGATGTCTGTGAGCACGACATCGAAGGTCTGGCGATTCATCATATCGAGCGCGTCTTCACCGCTCGCGGCTTCCTGCACCTGGTAGCCGACACGCTGAAGTGTCTTGCTAACGGAATAGCGGATCGCTGTCTCGTCATCAACGACCAGCACATGTGTCATCTCATTTAGATTATCCATGCTTCACCCTGTCATTCCTTTACGATCCCTACCACTGCTTTGTAACGTCGCCGTACTTCACTGATAGAGGTTTGAAAAGTAAACTGATCCGTAAACTATACTACCCAAGCGTTGACTGTTTCTCTCGTCTTTCTTAAGCATATAGAAAAACATTACGCATTGCAACTGGACATAGCACGATCATTTCATTGTCATGAGCATTGTTGCGGAAATGTTATACGAGCAGACTAATGAAGATGCGCTGTTCGGCGTCATTCGGGTCGCGGTTCGCGCGGAAGGAGTCGGCGACCGTCCACCTGTCCTCCCAGAAGATCGCCGCGACCTGACCCTCGACATCGACCAGGGGGATGCGGTCGCGGATGGTGGCGGGGATTTTGCGGTCGATCATCCACTGCTTGATCTTCTGTGTGTGCCCGCCGAGACCGGGCGGGGCGAAGCGGTCGCCGTTGCGCCGACCGCGCAGGGCGAGCGCAGCCGTGCGGGGGACAATGAGCAAGGCAACGGCGGACGAGGCAACGGCGGACGAGGCACTGGCGGACGAGGCACGCCTCGTCCCTACGGGGTCATCGATACTGGTTTCGAGATGCCAATGGGTATCTGGGGGTTGTGAGTCGCCGGGGATCGCGAGCGGAAACGCAATATTTTGAGCGAGAAGTGCATAGGGGTGCGGCTGCGTGTCTCGACGCACTCTGTAGCGGGCGTGCTTGTTTCCATCCCACCTTTCCAGAACTGCGATTTCTCTCTCCACAACTAACGCCCAGTAGCTTGGGAACTGTACTGTCTTGCCGACTTTGCCCTCGACGATTGCGCTTTGGCAGTTGCGAACGTGGGTATACCCCAGCTCTCGTGTGACATAGGAGAAGCCCGCTTCCAGATACCGAAAGGCATTGGCGATGGTGCGAAGCTGCAATGCCGGGTGCAGGCTGCGGAAGTGCGCGCGATTGAAGATGACTCGCTCGCCATCCCACGTGTAAGCGCGATTTGCGTCATCCGCGAGCACGCGATCAAAGTAGTCCTCGTCAATCCGTGCCAACTCACTGAGCTGAACGAGATGCAGCGACAGATAGTCAGCAGGGCTTTTCAGGAATGACCTCAGACGGTTCCTGAAGTAGTAGTCATCGTCGTTTGTCCTATCATGTCGCGTCTCGATACCCATTTTTGTGACGTGGTTTTCGAGGCTGGCGCGCAGGCAGTTGAATAACGGGCGAATGAGCCGCAGCGTTTTGTGCTGTCGCAGCGGATATGGACTATCCAGCCGCATCCCCCCCAGCCCCCGCACCGCTGTTCCGCGAGCGAGCCTCATGAGCACCGTCTCCGCCTGGTCGTCCGCATGATGCCCCGTAGCGATATGCTGCGATCCTATCTCGTGGGCGACTGTCGCCAAGAATTCGTAACGAACTGTTCTCGCCGCTCCCTCAACGTTACGGGACAGCGCCTGACGTTCTTTCATGAGGGCGCGTACATTCTCCTGTCCGATCGTACACGCCAGCCCCATCTTCGTGGCTTCGTCGGCGACGAACTGCGCGTCCGCCGCGCTCTCGTCGCCGCGCAGCATGTGATCCAGCGTGGCGATGTGCAGCGTACAGCCAAGCTTGGGCGTGAGGGCGTGCAGAATGTGCATGAGCGCCATCGAATCGACCCCGCCGGAGACGGCGACGAGGACGGTGCTGCCGGGTGGAATGAGAGCGTGCTGCTGGATCGTCCGGAGGACGCGGCGTTCGAGGGGATGCAGTCTCATCGCTTAAGGTGCTCGTTAGGCTTGTGTGGGACAGTCTGCGCGTGTGCTATAATCCACCCTTGCTTTCTTCCGACGGGGACGACACTCTGTGCTAAGCCCACTCGATTACTTTTTTGGCTTATTTTCGCTCGACATTGGCATTGACCTCGGCACCGCGAACACACTGGTGAGTGTACGCGGAAAGGGGATCGTGATCAACGAGCCGTCGTTTGTCGCCATCGAGAAGAAGACGCGCCGCCCGATTGAAGTTGGGGCGCGCGCCAAAGAAATGTGGAACAAGAACCCCAAGAACATCATGATCGTCCGCCCGCTGCGCGATGGCGTCATCAGCGAATTCGACATCACGGCGGCGATGCTCAACTACCTGATCAATAAGGCGCATGAACAAACCTGGGTGCCGATTCCTCGCCCGCGCGTCGTCGTCGGCATCCCCAGCGGCGTGACGGAAGTCGAAAAGCGCGCGGTCTATGAAGCGACGATTGGCGCAGGCGCGCGCGAAGTCTATCTGATTGAGGAACCGGTTGCGGCGGCTATCGGTGCGGGGCTGCCCGTGCAGGAAACGCGCGGCAGCATGATCATCGACATTGGGGGCGGCACGACGGAGGTCGCCATCTTCTCGCTCGGTGGCATCGTCATCAGCCGCTCGATCCGTGTGGCAGGCGACGAGCTGGACGAAGACGTGGTGCAGTACATGCGCGCCAAGCACAATCTGCTGATCGGGGAGCCGACGGCGGAGCGCGTTAAAGTCGAAATCGGCTCGGCGTATCCCCTGCCGCAGGAACGCACCGCGTTGGTGAAAGGGATGAACCTGGTGACCGGGCTGCCGCACACGGTCGAAGTCAGCTCGATTGAAATCCGTGAAGCGGTCTCTGGGTCGGTCGGCATCATCATTGATACGGTGAAGGATGCGCTGGATGATACTCCGCCGGAGCTGGTCGCCGACCTGATGGAGAGCGGAATCTGCCTGGCAGGCGGCGGGGGCCAGTTGAAGGGTTTGGCGGAACGGCTGACCGATGAGGTCAAAATTCGCACCTATGTCGCCGATGACCCGATGACCTGCGTGGCGCGCGGTGCCGGGCGTGTGCTGGAAGACTACAACAACCTCCGCCGGCTGCTGGTTGGCTTGGAGCGCGGAAGCACAAGGCATTAGCCCATGAGTGCCTCCAGACGCGGCGGGCGCAGCCGGAGCGCGTTGTTTGTGCTGACGCTCGGTGCCTGTTTCATCCTGTTTGCCCTCAGCCTGCTTGGGCTGCTGACGCCCATCGAAAACCTCGCCGCTTCGCCGCTCAACGCCTTTTCCGGCATCCTCAATCGTCTCGCTCTGACCATTACGGGTGGCGTCAGCGACTTCGCGGAACTCAACCAACTGCGCCAGCGCAATGCCGATCTCGAAGAGGCGCTGGCGCGTTTGCAGCCGGAGCTGGTCGAGGCGCGCGAAATCCAGGCGGATTACGAGCGGCTCGCGGAGCTGTTTGATTACGCCAGCGCGGCGGTCGATCAGCAGGTGGTGGCGGCGGATGTGATCGGCGGCGACAGCAGCAACCTTCTGCGCAGCAGCACGATCCTGATCAATCGCGGCGCGCGCGAGGGCATCGCGTCCGGGATGCCGGTGGTGGCGGGGCAGGGGTCGCTGATCGGGCGGGTCGTTCGTGTGAGCGCGGACGCCGCGCAGGTGCTGCTGATCACATCGCCCAACAGCTTTGTGAGCGCGCGCATTCAGTCGTCGCGGGCGGAGGGGACGGTCGAGGGAGACATCAGCGGTCCGCTGGAGATGAACTTCATCCAGTTGGGCGCGGGAGTCGTGCCGGGCGACGTGGTGGTGACTTCAGGCTTAGGCGGCAACTTTCCGGCAGATCTGCTGATCGGGCAGGTGACGGCAGTGCGGGACGAGGAGTTGTTCCGCACGGCGCAGGTTCGCAGTCTGGTCAACTTCGACACGCTCGAACTGGTGCTGGTCATCACCAACTTCCAGCCGATTGACACGTCGGTATTCGAGGACGCGCCGTAGGGCTGCGGCTAACCTTGTACAAGACCGTCGATGACCTGCAACCCGACCTCGACACCTGCAGGTATACTACAACACCGGGCGCTCACACACGGGCGACCGCAACATAGGTCGTCGTCCCATTGAAACCGTTCTACAATTCAGTACCTCTGACCGTTCGGAAAGTTGAGTGTACAGGCGCGGGCAGCCGCATCCGCCACTCCATCGGCGCGAACGTCACGCGCTGACTGCTCGACCCATGCTGAAAAATCCGCCTTCCGCGCTAAAATCACGCCTATTGCATTTTTTGATAAATCCCTCAAGGAACTCCTTATGTATACCCTCGGCATAGATTTTGGGACAGAGAGCGGGCGCGCGCTGCTGGTCGATGCGCGCGATGGGCGTATTCTGGCGACCAAGGTGCTGGCGTACCCGCATGGCGTGATCGACGAGCGGCTGCCGGGGAGCGAGAAGCCGCTGCCGCCGGATTGGGCGCTGCAAGACCCGCTCGATTACCTGGAGGTCGTGCGCACGACCGTCCCCGCTGTGCTGCGCGAGGCGGGCATCGACCCGGCGCAGGTCGTCGGCATCGGCATCGACTTCACGACCTGTACGCTGCTGCCCACCACCGTCGATGGCACGCCGCTGCGGACGCTGCCGCAGTTCGCTGCCAATCCGCACGCCTGGGTCAAGCTGTGGAAGCATCATGGCTCCGTGCCGCAGGCGGCGCAGATCGACGCGCTTGCCGCCCAGCGCGGCGAGGCATGGATGAGCCGCTACAGCGGCAAGTCGTCGTCCGAGTGGTTCTTCCCCAAGGCGCTGCAAATCCTCCAAGAAGCGCCGGAGGTCTACCGCGCCGCCAACCGACTGATCGAGAGTGGCGATTGGCTCGTCTGGCAGCTCACGGGCGTCGAGACGCGCAACGCCTGCATGGCGGGCTATAAGGCGTACTGGCAGAACGGCGCGTACCCCAGTCGCGACTTCTTCGCCGCGCTCGATCCCGAATTCGCCGACATTGTGCCGTCCAAGGTTCCCGCGCGCGTCGATCAGCTTGGCGCGCGAGCGGGCGGGCTGACGGCGCAATGGGCGGAGGCGCTCGGCTTACGCGAGGGGATCGCGGTCGCCGTCAGCGTGGGTGATGCGCACGCGGCAGTGCCGGGGATCAACGCGACCGCGCCCGGCGTCATGACGATGATCATGGGTACGTCGATCTGCCATCTGATGAGCGAGCCGAAGCTGATGGACGTGGCAGGCTTGGCGGGCGTGGTCGATGGCGGGCTGGTTAGCGGCATGGTCGGCTACGAGGCGGGGCAGACGGGCGGCGGCGACATCTTCGCTTGGTTCGTCGATCATGCCGTGCCGACGGAATATCACGAGGCGGCGAAGGCTGCGGGCATCAACCTTCATGCCTATCTCGAACGCGAGGCGGCGAAGCAATCGGTCGGCGAACACGGCTTGATCGCGCTCGACTGGTGGAACGGCAACCGCTCGACGCTCCAGGACGCCGACATGAGCGGGATGATTGTCGGCATGACGCTCGGCACGCGCGCGCCGGACATTTACCGCGCGATGATCGAGGCGACGGCGTTCGGTACGCTGGTGATCATCGAGGCGTTCGAGGCGCAGGGGCTGCATGTGCGCGAGCTGGTCGCGGCGGGCGGCTTGCCGGAGAAGAACGCGCTGCTGCGGCAGATCTACGCTGACGTGACCGGGCGCGACTTTGTGCTGGCGCGGCGACCCTATGCCAGCGGCTTGGGCGCGGCGATCTACGGCGCGGTCGCGGCGGGCGTGTATCCCGACGTACACGCGGCATCGGCGGCGATGGGCAAGCTGGAGGATGCCGAGGTTGTCTCGCCCATCCCGGCGAATCAGGTGGCATACCGTGCGCTCTATGAGGACTACAAAACGCTCTACGACTATTTCGGGCGCGGCGGCAACGACGTGATGCGGCGGCTGAAGGCGATGAAGCGCAGCCTGCGGGGGTAGCTTCATTCGCTCAAATGTCCCATCTGTGGTAGAATAATACTCATGCAGGCATGTTTTTTGAGCATCAGAATTCGACCCAATCCACGTCACATGCCCAGATACACCGAGCGATGAAAGGAGCCTGGCGCGCACTTCTGTTTGCCCCGTGACGCGCGTTTTGCCTATGGACAACATCGGATTTATCCGCCCGATCAGCATCAATGACGAGATGCGCGGCAGCTACCTCGATTACGCCATGAGCGTGATCGTAGCGCGCGCGCTTCCGGATGCGCGCGATGGGCTTAAGCCCGTCCACCGCCGCATCCTCTACGCTATGTACGACATGGGCATTCGCGCCAACACCGCCTACAAGAAAAGCGCGCGTATCGTCGGCGAGGTGCTGGGTAAGTATCACCCGCACGGCGACAGCGCCGTCTATGACGCGATGGCGCGCATGGCGCAGGACTTCTCGCTGCGCTATCCCCTAGTCGATGGTCAGGGCAACTTTGGCAGTGTCGATGGCGACAGCCCGGCGGCGATGCGTTACACCGAGGCGCGCCTCTCGCGTATGGCGGAGGAACTGCTGGTCGATATTGACATGGACACGGTCGATTTCGGCGAGAACTTCGACGGCACTCTACAGGAGCCGCTCGTCCTGCCTGCTCGCTTGCCCAACCTGCTGCTTAACGGCGCATCCGGCATCGCTGTCGGCATGGCGACCAACATCCCGCCGCACAACCTGCGCGAGCTGTCATCGGCGATTGTCCATATCATCGATCATTGGCACAACCTGGACGAAGTGACGGTCGATGACCTCATGGAGTTCGTGCATGGTCCCGATTTCCCGACGGCGGCGATTATTGTCGCTGATGAGGGACTGAAGGAGGCGTATGCCACCGGACGCGGTCGCGTCGTCGTACGCGCCGCTGCCGAGATCGAAGAGGCAAAGAACGGGCGCTTCCGCATCGTCGTCACCGAAATCCCTTATCAGATCAGCAAAACGGCGATCATCGAGCGCATCATCCAGCTCGTGCGCGAAGACCGCCTGACACACGTCTCTGACCTGCGCGACGAGAGCGACCGCAACGGGATGCGCCTGGTCATCGAACTCAAGCCGAGCGCGCAGCCGCGTAAGGTGCTCAACCAGCTTTACAAGTACAGCCAGCTCCAGAGCACCTACAGCATCCAGATGCTGGCGCTCGTCAACGGCGAGCCGCGCACGCTCAGTCTGCGTCGCTGTCTGCAAATCTATGTCGATCATCGCTACGAGGTGGTCGTGCGCCGTTCGGAATATGAGCTTGGCAAGCGCCGCGCCCGCGCGCATATTCTGGAAGGGCTGCTCAAAGCGCTCTCCAGCCTGGACGCCATCATCCGTACTATTCGCAGCTCGGATACGACCGACCAGGCGCGCGAACGCCTGATGACGAACTTCGATCTGAGCGAACCACAGGCGAACGCGATCCTCGAAATGCAGCTTCGCCGCCTGGCAGCGCTGGAGCAGCAGAGGCTCCAGGATGAATTCAACGAAGTCATGGCGCGCATTGCCTACCTGGAAGACCTGCTCGCCCATCCCGCCAAGATTCTGGCGGTCATCCGTGAGGATGTCGTCCAGCTCGCGTCGGAATATGGCGATGAGCGGCGTACTCAGGTTGTCTACGGCATCAACACCGAGTTTGACGAAGCCGACCTCGTGCGCGAGGAAGAAGTCGCGATTTTGATGACACATGCAGGGTACATCAAGCGCGTACCCGCCAGCGCCTACCGCGCGCAGCGGCGCGGCGGCAAGGGCGTCATCGGGATGACGACCAAAGAGGAAGACGGCTTGGCGGACATCATCAGCGCCAGCAGCCTCGACACCCTGCTGTTTTTCACCAATCGCGGGCGCGTTTACAGCGAACGCGCCTTCGAAATCCCTGAAGCAAGCCGTTCCGCGAAGGGCATCCTCATTCAGGCGATTCTGGCGCTGACGCCCGACGAGCAGGTGACAGCGGTGGTTCCTGTGCCTTCGTTCTCGCAGGGTTTCATGGTGATGACAACCCGCATGGGACGCATCAAGCGTGTCGATCTTCAGGAATTCGAGGCAGTACGTCCTAGCGGATTGATCGCGATGGGCTTGGACTACGGCGACACGCTCGGTTGGGCGAAATACACCGATGGCGACCAGGACATCATCCTCTGCACGGAAGGCGGGCAAAGCATCCGCTTCCATGAGAGTAAGGTGCGTGTCATGGGACGGCAGGCAGCGGGCGTCAATGCCATTCGCCTGGAAGAGGGCGATATTGTCGCGGGGATGGATGTGGTGGGTATGGAAGACACCGACCTGCTTGTCATCACCGCTAACGGATTGGGCAAACGTACCCCCTTGGCTGACTACCGCACGCAGGGGCGCTACGGAAGCGGCATCCGCACGCTCAAGCGCGACGAGCGCACGGGCGCGGTCGTCGGGATGCGCTGCGTCAATCCGAAAGACGACATCCTGCTCATCACCAGCAACAGCATCGTCCTGCGCACGCAGTTAGAGCAGATTCGCGAGACCGGACGCAGCGCCATTGGGGTCAAGGTCATGGACCTGAGCGACGGCGATACCATCGTCGGCGTCGCGCTGCTCAAGAGCGACGAAAGCGCACCGATGCTGGAAGACGAAGTGGCAGGATAGCGAGTATAAAATCGAGGAATAGGTCATGAATCTTTGTGCGGGGCTGGTGTTTGTGCGCACGGCGCACCACGCACGACGCACACGTTTTCGTCACCTATTCCTGATGTCTCGTTACTTCCTCACGGGTCTCCTCGCCTTAATTCTCATCCTCCCTGTATCCCATGCCTACGCCTGCTCGCCACCGCCCGGACCCCCGCCGACGCTGGCAGAGCGTTGGGCGGCTGCCGACGTGGTTTTTAGCGGGCGGGTTGTTCGGACAGGCGGGCGGGTTGTCTCTCACAGGGGCTTGCCGAGTTTCGATCTGCTCGTGGAACATGATTTGCTGGGCAGCCGATACGGACGTTTCTTCCGCGCGGAGTATCTGGTCGCGGCAATGCCCTATTACGCGCTGGTCGAGGTGGATCGCTATTTCCGGGGTGGCGGCATCGGCGAGGTGGCGGTGATGGGTTTTGGCTATGGCAGTGACTGCCTGAACAGTGCTGAGGCGGGCGACCACTTTCTCTTCTTCACGACGGGGGAGTCACCCCTGTACGCGCTGCGCTATCTCTATCCACACTCTGGGGTGATGCGTTACGACCGCCGCACACAGAACGAGCTTGTGCAAATGGGCGTTGGTGACGGGCAGCCTGCTGATGTCGCCGCATCGAATGCGTGGCTTCCTGTTGGCGGCACTGGGGTTGGCGCGCTGCTTCTGGCGCTGCGGGGACTGCGGATGCTGCTGCGGGGCTAAATGAAAAGAGACGCCACAAGCGGCGTCTCTTCAACAGGCAAATCGATGAGATCGTTAGTCTTCGATCTCTTCTTCGTCCTTCTTGCCCTTGCCGATGACTTCCGGCTCGCTGCTCGTGACCGCTTCTTCCGCGGCCAGCTCGCTTTCGCCCGCTGCCGTCACGATAATCTTGGCGATCATGTCGTCACCGTCGTCGACGATCTTCACTGAGTCCGCCAGCTTTAGGTCGCGTACATAAATCGTGTCGCCGATCTGCTTGAGGTTGCTGAGATCGACATCGATGCGGTCGATCAGGTCCTTCGGCAGCGCTTCGATGGTGACCTTTGACAAGCCCTGGAGCAGGATGCCCTGACCGAGGCGTTCCGCCGGGGCTTCGTTGATGTAATGGACAGGAATTTGTGCCGTTATGGTGGTGCTGGCATCGACTGCCATGAAATCGACATGCAGGATGTCGCCCTTAATGATGTCGCGTTGGACGACGCGCGCCAGGACGCTGTAGGGCGTGCCGCCAACCGAGATGTCGATCAGGTGAGTGCCACCCGCCTTCGTCAGAGTCGCTTGCAGGGCGCGAACTGGAACCTGGATATGCACCGGCTGAATCTTCACGCCGTAAATCACCGCCGGGACGAACCCATCGCGGCGTAGCTTGCCCACCTTCTTGCCGATGACGGTGCGCGCTTGCGCTTCAATTGCATAAGTTTGCGCCACGATAAAAAGCCCTTCCAGACGCCATAAGAACGAACGGTAGGGGTTTCATTCTACTGGTCGCCTATGGCAGCGTCAATGGAGAACCGGGTATCGATCAGAACACCGGGAATGGCTGCAACCCCAATTGTGCGAGCGCGTTGAAGAAGCGCAGGTACTGCGGGGGCGTATACGCCTCCATCGCCGGGATGAAGCGCTCGCTGCCATTGTTGATCATGAGCGTTAAGCCGTAGTTGTTTGCATCGCCCGTTCGCGCGGGACCTGTGAACGATGTGACAGCATCATAAAGCCGCAGGGTGCTCATGGCGGCGTGGACGGCTTCGACTTCCGACGCCGGAAGCGCGCTGACGACACCATTGCGACTGAGACTCCCGTCGATGTTAAGCTCGATCATGAGGAGGTCGCCGTCAACGCCGGATGCCATCGTGAACGTCAGTGTCTGGAAGCGGGGTGGTGGCTGGTTGGGATCAACGGGTTCGGTCGCTTCCGGCAGCGTCACCGAACCGGGGGCGATGAGCGTGACCGGGTCGCCGAGTACGAGCGTGGCAGCCAGCCCTGCTTCCTGCGGTGTTGGGATGATCAGCGTCGCATCGCTGGTGGGTAGTGCCGGGTCTGGCGTGGCGATGTCGCTTGCGGGCGCGGGGCTGGTTGTCGCCGCAGGGGTTGCGGGCGTGGCGCAGGCAGCCAGTGCAAGCGCTGCGGACATGAGCAGGACGATGAGTCGTTTCATCGTGAAAATCCTCCGGGATAACGCTACGCTCTAAATTGTGGCGCGAAAGCGCCCAGCGCGCGCATGAACGTTTGCAGTCCCAGTGCCGCGTACAGGCACATAAGGGTCGTCAGGGGCAGGTAATAACGCTGCCAGGGCAGTGGATTGGCGAGCAAGCTGGTGCCGATGATGCCGAGCGTGAGCAGCAGCCCCCAGCGATGTGCAGGTGAGAGAACGCTCAAGCTGGGACGCATAATAGGCACAATGATACCCAGCATTGCGAGCAGCGTGAGTGCCGCACCGAGAATCGGTGCATCGTGGACTCCGGCGAAGCGCGTGTTCAGGTAGGCGGCAATGCTTTGGTGAATCGGCTCGACGTCGAACGTAGGGGCTTCGTAGAACTGCACGGGCGTGAGGAATGGCTGCGTGACCAGGGCGGAGACGCGAGATGTCATCGACGATGCTTCCCCCGCCGCTCTGACCTGGCTCTCCAGCAGTTCAGACCTGACGGCGATCAGATCGCCGAGGCGAGCGAGCGGATCATTCCACAGCGCGGGCGAGAGGGCAATGAAAACGCTAAGCGCCAACGCCAGCACAACGGCGATGGAAGCGCAGAGGCGCACAGAGAGCAGGTGTATGCTCTGCACCCTCGGCGTCTCCGCGGTTGCCTTCTGAATACTGATCATGCCGCCCACGAACACCCATCCCAGCGCCGCCGCGACAAAGACGATGCCGCTGTGTTTGCTCGCCAGCGTCAGCCCGCACGCCAGGGCGAGCAGCGCCCAGCGTAATGCAGTGCGTATGGACAGGCGTGCGTCGAATCGCGCTGTAATTCTTGCCGCGCACCACAGCGCCAGCAGCCCGAAGCAGAGCATCGCGCTTTCCTGTAAGGCGCGTCTCCCGTTGAGCAGCAGCGCCGGATGCAGCGCGAAGATGAGCGCAGCGGCGTAGGCAACAGATCGCCCGCCGACCGCACGCGCCAGGATGAATATCATGACGATGCTGGCAATGTGAAGTGCAGTCGAGGGTACACGCGCGATGTTGAGCAGAGGTTCTGAGGGGAGATAGCCCTGTGCGGCATTGTCGTCATAGCTGAACGCCCACTGCCAGCCGGGACGCGGCGGCAAATCATCGCGTGTGTAGCCTGCAAGCTGCAACACACTTCCAACCGCATATCGGTTGATCGATCCATTGAGGATACGCAGATGTTCGTCGCTGTCCACCCTGTATGGCGGCGAACTCATGAGTCGTTCGGGAGCGCTGAGGAGCGTGAAGTAATCGCTCGCCGCGTAGATCTGCATCGCTTCGTCGCCGTGAAAGGGGGTGAACGGCATTCCGGCGAATGTGTAGCAGCCTAGAATGAGCAGAAAGACTGCGTCAACCCAGGCGGGGAGTCGCAAGCCGCGCATTCTAGTCGTAATGAGGGATGTGTATTGAGGAGTGAGATACGCGGATCTTGCAGCAGTGTTTACTCATCATGTATTCCTCATCGCTTTTCACTTCAAACAAACGGCTCGTCCAAACTGACGACTTTCGCCTTGCCGTCATCACCCTGGACATAACGCCCGGCATGGCGCTGCGAGTCGTGGCAGAAGATAAGAGTCGCCTGGGTCTCAAGTGCCCATGCCTGCCACTTTCGCTTGCTTTCGAGCGTGACCAGCGGCTCGACATCGTAGCCGGTCATCCAGCCGAGACGCTCGAAGTGAATTGCATAGCTGGCGAGATCGACGACAAAGAAGCCGTACTGACCCTGCGATTCGATCAGCACGCTCATATGTCCCGGTGTGTGCCCTGGCGTGACGACGCCGCTGACGCCGGGCGCGAGATCAGTGTTGCCATCCAGGAGGTGCATCTGCCCATTTTCGACCAGGGGCTGATAGTTTTCTGCCAGGTACGTCGCCCGCGTGCGCTCATTGGGATGCGTGGCATCCTCGTATTCACGCCGCTGCACGACATGGCGGGCGTTGGGAAAGGTCGGCAGGATAGCGCCTGCGTCGTCGCGATAGGTATTGCCGCCGCAGTGGTCGTTGTGCAGGTGAGTATTGACGACAAGATGGATGTCTGCCGGATGCAGCCCCAGCCGTGCCAGCCCGTCGATCAGTGTGCCGTTGGGGTGGGCGAGGTGGAGTGCTTTTTGCATCTTCTCTGGCACCTTGCTGCCGTAGCCCGTATCGCAAAGGACATTCATGCCACCTGGCAGGCGCAGAAGGACGCATGTCTGCGTCATCGGGACGAGGTGATTGTCATCCGGCGGCAGGAGCGTACTCCAGAGTACACGGGGTACCAGCCCAAACGCGCCGCCTGGATCGACCATCACCGTGCAGTCGTTGAGAAGATAGACCTTAATGTCCCCGATTTGCATCATTTGCAGCCTGCCTTTGTTAGTCTCGTTCTGCCAGGAGCCATGCCCAAATATGCCATGCCGCGCTCAAGCCGACCATGACGGCGATGGCTGGCAGCCCATCGTACAAGATGACCCATAACCAGGAGTCTTGCAGCGGTGTGCGCGCGATGACCCCAAAGACGCGCGCGGCGGCGCTGATGGTCAGCAGGAGAGCGGCGACATAAAACCAGCGATAAGCCGGTGTTCCGCGCGTTGTCTCGTACATCCGGGCGCTCAGGCGTGCCAGTACAAGCATGGCACAGGCGATGCCGCCCGGTCCCAGCGCCGACAACAAATGGGTCACCACTTCTGTCGTCACGCGGTATCCCTGTGGTGTGTCATCCGGCGAAACAGGCGGACGCTGAGTGCCGCAAGCATGAGTCCGGCGCTGGCAGTCAACAGATCTGCCAGCGGATCGCCCCCGATCCGATCAACGCTGCTGTAACGAATCGCGCCGAGGCTGAAGGCAACGATGGGGATGAGGAACCATCGATGATGTGTGACCTCACCCGTGAACTTGTGATAGAAACGCGCGATCAGCAGCATCAACCACAGCAGTGCTGCCAATGCAAATGACGTGAGCAATAGCAGGAGTTGGCTGAGGGCGTCGGTTGCCACAGACAGTCACCGCTGCGTTCCGCGTGTCACGATGCGTTCTATCACCTGGCGGCGGAAAGCCGGATTATCGCAGGCGCGCATGAACTGTTCAATCTCTTCCCGCAGGGTGTCATCCTGCGTCAGGCGGTACATAGGTTGTGTTTGCGCCTCCACTGCCTGCAGCAGCCCCACACCTTTCATCGCATTGAGCGCGGTGTTGACGGTGTCCGTGTCCCGACCCAGTGTGTTTGCAACGGTCTGCGCGCCCTCGACGGTGTGTGGGTTGTGGTGGAAAAACTGTAAGACATCCCATTCGACCAGCGAACGGAGTTTTCCTTGCAAGCGTGTGAATTCCGTATCAGATGGCATGGGACTATCTTCCACCTAGCTACTCACCAGTTGATCCTGGCGCATATGGCAATTCTTGTATTTCTTTCCGCTGCCACACCAGCAGGGGTCGTTTCGACCAATGCTCTTGTTTGCGTTTCGCGTTGGCTGTGCTTTTGCAGTGACCGCCGCTCCGGCGCGCATTGCCTGCACTGCCTGGGGCATGGCGCGGCGAATGGGCTGGATCGCCGGTTGGTTGACCTGTACTCGGAAGATGTCTCGTGCAGCCTGTTTGCCTACAGAGTCCTGCATCGCACCGAACATGTCAAATGCCTCGATCTTGTACTGAACGAGCGGGTCCTTCTGGGCAATCGCCTGCAAGCCGATGCCTTCCCGCACGATGTCGAGGTCGGTCAGATGCCGGCGCCAGTAGGAGTCGATGGCGTTCAGCATGACCAGGCGCTCTGCACGCAGCATGATGTCGTCGCCCATCTCCTGCTTCTTTTTATCATACGCCTCTTCGACACCATCGAGGATCAGCTGTTCCAGTTCGTCGAGGGACTTTCCCTCCATGATCTCCGCTGTGATGCTGGCAGGAACCGGGTAGATGGCGAGCAGCGCTCGGTAGAGGGCTTCGTAGTCCCAGTGCTCACTTGCGAGGTCGTCGGGGCAGTGTTCGTCAAGGGCTTCGTCAATCTGCCCCTTGAGAATCGTCAGGTAGTCTTGCCGCAAGTCGGTGCGGTCGAGCAGTTCCCGGCGTTGGGCGTAAATGACTTCACGCTGTTTGTTGACCACGTCGTCGTATTCGAGAATACGCTTGCGCATGTCGAAATGATAGCCCTCGACACGCACCTGCGCCTGGGCGATCGATTTGCTGACGAGGTTGTGCTCAATAGGTTCGTCTTCCGGGATTTTTGCCCATGTCATGAAGTTCTTGACGCGGTCACCACCAAAGCGCTTCATCAGGTCGTCTTCCAGGCTGAGGAAGAAGCGTGTTTCACCCGGATCACCTTGACGACCGGAACGCCCGCGAAGCTGGTTATCGATACGCCGCGCCTCATGGCGTTCGGTGCCGATGACACACAATCCACCCTGCGCAATGACCAGCGCCTTATCGCGTTCGCACTGCTCACGCGCTTTCTGAAGCGCTTCAGTCCACTGCTCTGGTGTTGCATGGGTGATTTCGATCCCTTGCTGACGCAGCAGGTCACGCGCCAGACCATCGGGGTTACCGCCCAGCAGAATATCAACGCCGCGCCCCGCCATGTTGGTGGCGATGGTGACGGTGCCGGGGCGACCCGCCTGCGTGATGATCTCCGCTTCGCGCTCGTGCTGCTTGGCATTGAGCACCTGATGCTTGACGCCTGAACGCTGAAGCAGCTTGCTCAGGCGTTCACTGGTCTCGATGGCGACCGTGCCGACCAGGATTGGCTGACCCTTGCTCTGCCGTTCCTTGATTTCTTCGACCACTGCTTTGAACTTGGCGGCTTCAGTAGCGAAAATCTGGTCTTCGTAGTCCAGACGGATCATGTCGCGGTGGGTGGGGATGGCGACCACTTCGAGATTGTAGATCTTCTCGAACTCTTCCTGCTCGGTCATGGCAGTACCGGTCATGCCGCCGAGCTTTTTGTACATGCGGAAGAAGTTCTGGAACGTGATGGTCGCCATCGTCAGGTTTTCGCGGCGAATCTGGACACCCTCTTTCGCCTCAATCGCCTGATGCAAGCCTTCGGAGAAACGGCGACCGTACATCATGCGACCGGTAAACTCATCCACGATGATGATCTGCCCGTCCTGAACGACGTATTCCTTGTCGTTCTGGTACAGAGCGTGCGCGCGCAGTGAGTTATCGAGGTACGGGATCATGTCAGAGTGGTCAGGGCTGTAGATGTGGTCAATGCCGACGGCGCGCTGTACGCGCTCAACGCCCTTATCCGTCAGGAAGGCGATGCGGTCTTTGATGTCCAGGACATAATCGCCATCGGGTTCTTCCGCTTCGACACTTTCCGGGCTGCTCTCTTTGAGCGTGCGCACAATCTGGGCGAAGACCTTGTAGTAATTTGAAGGCTCATCCGCCTGACCGCTGATGATGAGCGGGGTACGCGCCTCATCGATCAGGATGTTATCGACTTCATCGACGATTGCGAAGTTGAGCGGACGCTGTACTAACTGCGCTGCTTCGACGACCATGTTGTCGCGCAGGTAGTCAAAGCCGAACTCGTTATTCGTCCCATAGGTGATATCGCAGGCGTAAACCTCGCGGCGCTTGGCGGGACGCAGGTTCTGGAAGCGTGCGTCGTCGGAAGGGAACGTGGGGTCGAAGATGAACGAACCGCTGTCAGGATCGCCTGCGGTATTCTGGATGACGCCAGAGGACAAGCCGAGGAAGTAATAGATGGGTCCCATCGTCTGCGCGCCGACCTTGCTCAGGTAGTCATTGGGCGTGACGAGATGGACGCCTTTGCCTTCGAGCGCGTTCAGGTACATCGGCAGCGTGGCGACCAATGTCTTGCCTTCGCCTGTCTTTGCCTCCGCGATCTTGCCTTCGTGCAGCACCATGCCGGCAATCATCTGCACGTCGTAATGGCGCAAGCCGGTCGAGCGGAGTGAGGCTTCGCGGACGACCGCGAACGCTTCTGGCAGAAGATCGTCGAGGGTTTCACCCTTTTCGAGACGGTCGCGGAACTCAGTCGTTTTGGCGCGGAGCTGGTCGTCACTGAGCGCCTTCAGCGCGTTCTCATAGCTGTTGATCTTTTCGACGACGGTGCGATAGCGCTGGAGGGCGCGGTCTACTGGATTGCCAACGACTTTGCTGAGGAGATTCTTGAACATAGTGCCTCGATTAACGTCCAGGACTGAGCAGGACGAGACAATGCGTGGTCATACGGAGCGAGATTATAGCATATGCCGTGTATGCGAAATGTTGGAGAACAGCCCGACGCCGCGCCTAATCGCCTGGAGCGTGGATGACGGCGGGTGCGTGTTCTGTTCCTGCTGCCGCTCGCCGCTCCAACCAACGTGTGATCGCCGCCCATGTCAACAGGGGGATCAGGCTGATGCCTCCTGTTACCAGCACAACGGTTGGCGCTTGCGTGTTGCCCACCGTTTCAATGACGAAACCCGTCACAATGGTACTCAGGACCGTCGAGAGCTGGAACCCGGCGTAATCCAGCGAGAACATGCGCCCCAGATAGCGATCTTCTACGGTCTTTTGCAGGATGACACTGCTGTATGTCCAGTAGGTGTTGCTGCCCATCGCCTTGATGACCATGGCGAATGCCGCGAGCCAGATCGACCCGGCGAGCCCAAACAGAAACCAGCCCACCGTGATCAGCGCGAATCCCAGTACGATTAGCCGACGCATCCGCTGGATGCTGCCATCGTTGAAGCGGTCAATGACGAGCAGCCCGATGACCGCTCCAATCCCAAATCCAGTATAGATGATTCCGAGGGATAGTGCCCCCGCCTGATCGTTGGACTCGACAACCCCTGTAATGAATAAGGGGAACAGAATGGTCGCGTAAATGATCATCAGGCTGTCCACGTTGCCGATGCTCCCACCAAACTTGACCAAAAGCGTTGAACCCACGTCCGGATGCTGCCGCGCGTAGCGTATCCCATCGCTGATGTCTCGCAGGCGAAACCCCTGTGGGTCGGCGGTTGTGGCGTCGTACACCGGGCGGATCGTGAGGATCATTAGCCCTGAGATCAGGAACGAAGATGCATCAACGAGCAGTGCCGTTGCTATCCCGAATGCGCCTGCGACCAAGCCTCCACTGAGCGCGCCCAACCACAGCGCGACTGACCAGGTGACGCTGCCAAGGACATTCGCCTGAACGAGGTCTTCCTTTTGAACGGTTGCGGGGGTCAGCGCTGAACGTGCTGGCTCGAAGATTGAGCCGAGGGCGAATTGGAGCATCGTGAGCAGGTAGAGCAGCCATAGTTGGTCGGCTGACTGCACAAACAGGAGACAAAGGACGATGACCGCACGCAGCAGGTCACTTATGATGAGCAGGCGCTTGCGGTCAAAGCGATCTGCGAGCGCGCCCGCCAACGGCGTGACGAGGAGGGGTGGCAGAAACCGCGCCAGCAGGAAGAGGCTGATCGCCAGCCCGGAACCGTTGGTGAAGCGCGAAACAATTGCCGCTAATGCAATGGTGTTGAACCAATCGCCGACAAAACTGATCAACATTGCAGCCCACAGGCGGGCAAACTGTGGGTTGCGGCGCAGGAGCGCGACGTATTTCATCGACGCGCGCTGCTAGAAGCTGATACGGTTGGTAGCCAGAAGCAGCGCCAATCCAATGATGATAACGTTCAGAAAAAGGAAAATCGCCAGGAACATGCGCTCAATCGCGGTCATGCCGAGGAAGCGTTTTTCGCGCTGCTGCGCACCGTCAAAATCGATTTCGGGCGTATTGTCGAAGTCGAAGCTGTCGTCTTCGTCAAACCGCCGCAGGGCGTCCAAATCGTCGTGCTGCTGCGAACGCGCCATCCCTTTTTCTCCCCATGTGAGTCGAACTTACCGTACATTGTACTATGGACTAGGCAAAATCGCGCGAGTCGAGCACGATTGTTACGGGTCCGTCGTTGTGAATTTCGACCCGCATATTTGCGCCAAACACGCCGCGCTCGACGACACGGACACCCTCCGCTTTCATGCATTCTGCGAAGTGATCAACCAGAGGAGACGCGATCTCCGGGGCGGCGGCATCGATGAATGAGGGGCGGCGACCCTTACGGGCGTCGGCATAGAGCGTAAACTGCGAGATGACGAGGATGCCTGCACCAACATCCAGCATGGACCGATTCATCTTGCCCGCCTCGTCCTCGAATACACGCAGGTTGGCGGTCTTCCGTGCCAGTAACGCGGCATGTGTCTGGGTGTCGTCGTGGGTGACCCCAACCAGGGCGACGAATCCCCGCTCAATTGCGCCGACGACTTCTTCATCAACGCTGACTTGCCCACGCACGACACGTTGTAGAACTACTTTCACTGTCTGTATTCCCTGCTGGTTTCACCGTCGCACAGAGTGTGTCATGCCATGCCCTTTGCCACAAGCGCCTGCGCGCCGTACAATTGCCGTAATCCAGAGGTAAAAGTGTATGGCGGATAGTCTGTTCGATAATCGCTACCGTTACGATTATATCTACCCGCGTGGTCGAAGCGGTGAAACGCTGCGCGCCGTTGATACGCAGGCGAATGATCGCGAGGTCGTCGTCAAACGCCCAGCGCCGCATGACGCACCGCCCATTCGCAATGGGCAGGAAGTCAGCATCGTCAACGAGCGAAAAGCATTGCAGCGGTTGCAGGGACATCCTGCCCTGGCGGCACTGCTCGGTGGCGGGCAGTTCTTTGTCAGCGGCGTGGCGCATCAGTACATTGTCGTCGAGCGCGCTCAGGGTGTGCTGGTCGCCGACATGGTGCTGGAGCTGGCGCAGCGTGGCGACCGGATGCCGGAACTCGAAATGCTGGTCATCGTAGACACACTGCTCGATCTGCTGATGGCGGCGCACGCACGCGATATTGTCTATAACGATGTTGATGCCAAACATTTATTCTGGGATCGTGCGCACTATCTCCTCAAAGTAATTGATTGGGGCAATTCGATTTTCCTTGAAGGCGACGAAAGTACTCCGCAGGGAATCAGCCGCCAGAGTGACATCTACCAGACGGGTGAACTGCTCTACTTCATCGTCACGGGCGGCGGGCGGGCGGACATGCCGCGCGACGCTGGCGAGGACTATCTGCTTGATTTCGGCGACGATGCCGGGCGCGTTTCGCAGCGCTTACAGGCGATTATCAGCCGCGCAGCCCATGCCAATGCGCGACTGCGCTACCGCAGCATCGCCGACCTGCGCGCCGATCTCGCTGAGTATCGCGCGCCACTCCAGCGGGAGCGCGATACGCTGGTCGCACGGGTTCGCGAGCGCCTGGAGAGCAACCGCAGCAAGGACGAACTTAACGCCTTAATCCACATGCTCGAACCGGCATTGGTGATGGACCCTGGCAATCCGGAGGCGCGAGCGGTCTTCGCCTCTATTGATGATCGCTTGAGCGATCTCGAAGTCGCGGGTGACCTGGACGCGGTACGTATTTACCTGGAGAGCGGGAGTTGGGGACGCGCAGCAGCCCTGCTCGACGAACTGAGGGGGCGCACCCGGGGCGAAACCGCTGGTCAAATCAAGATCTTGCGCGAGTGGGCGCGCATGTTAGAAGCGCAGGCGCTGCACCCAACGCCGTTGGCGATGATCGACGCCATTGCTTTGATTTTCGAGGCAGATTATCTGGGCGCGGCGCATGCGCTGTTGTCTCAGGATTCTGCCGACGAACGAGTGCGTGCACTCGGCTGGCTGATGACGGAACGTATCGCAGCGCATGTGCCGGATGTGGTTGTCCTGCGCCCCAATCTCTACCGCTTGCAGGTTGCGCTCGCGGACATGGCGAGTGAGGGCAAGGCGAAGGGGATCGCCGATGCGCAGGATCTGCTTTCTCAGATTATGGCGCAGCTCGACTCGCTGCCAGACCCGTCGGCTGGCGGAAAGAAACGGGGCAAGAAGACGCCTTCGCCCTCAACGGTTAACCTGGTGTCGCTGCGCGATGGCTATCGCCAGATTGTCGATCAACTGGCGACGCTGGGAACGGTCCTGGAAAGCGGCACCATCACCGAGACGCAGTATCGCCGCCTGCCTGGCGGTTTGTTGGAACGCTGTGCGGACGCCGTGATGACACTGGCGGACAACATGCATGTGATTGGGCGTCAGGCGGTCGTCAGCCCAAGCGATGCGCGCGCGGCGTTGGAAAGCAGTCGCGCTGTCGATCCTGGCAATCCCGCATGGGAGCTGATCCAGAAAGTGCTGGATGGCTTGTATGAACTTCTCCAGGGCTACCAGACCTACATCCCGGCAGCCGATGGCAGTGACCTCGCCGATTGGCTTGCCAGCGCGGCGCGCGATCTGAAGCCGTTCAGCGAGCGGTTGTTTGATGAGATGCTCGTCGGCATGATCGGCAGGCTAGAGCAGGCTGTCCAACATTGGGCGCTGTATGCGGATGCAGCGGTGATGGGTGGCAAATCGACTTCCATCAGCGCGCTGACGGACTTCATTGAAGCGATCAGCACGCTGTCGCCTACTCTGGCGGGCTGGCTGAATCAGCTTCGCAGCGTCGTTCAGGGGGCGGGATATGTCGAACGGTTCGCTCTGCATGGTGCATTTGGGCGCGCTCTGGCAGATGGCTGGGAGCATTTTGATCGCGGGCGGTTGCCAGAGGCGGAGCGTTTAGCTGGGCAGGCGTACGATGCGGCGCGGCAGGATATCGAGCAAACAGCCGCGAGACGCCTGCGCGACCTGGCGGAAGCGGCACGAGTTTGGGTGGAGCGAAGCGGCATTAACGAGGCGCGACGCTGTGAGGCAGCACTCAGCGCGATAGAGTCTCAGTTCACCGCCGAGGAGCGGGCACTGCGCCAGCAGTTCAGTACTCAGATGCCGAATCGTGAAATGTACCTTCGTGCGATGGGCAAGGGGCTGATCGAGAGTTTTGGTCGGAGCAGTACGGCTCCTGTGCGCCTGTTGTACTTCGCATACATTCTCCAGGCTGCACTGGATGCACACGGCGACTCGCTGGACACGGCATCGTTCTGGCGGGACGCGGCGCTGCGTACCCTGCCTGATTCGGCACGTCACCCGCTCATGCGCGCGTTGGACGAATTCACCGAGCGCCGCCGTGACCTGACCGAGGCAGCCGCGCTGCTCAACGGTATCCAGTCTCCATCTCATCTCGGCACGCTCGAAGTGACTCGCAAACAGCTTGAGGAAAACCGCCAGGCGCGTTTGCTGACGGCGGCGGTCTTCAGCCTGCGCGAACTTGAAGCCGCGACGCGCGATTGGTCAGATGGCGAATTCCGCGCGGCGGGTAACAAGCTCGATAATTCCATCAAGGCGATTGACGAGGTGGAAAGCGCAGCCGCGATCACGCTTACGAACTACCGCGCCTGGCTGATGGCGCTGTTGAACGGCGCGGCAGAGCTGCACACATTGATGCGCAAGTTCCAGGGTGGTGTTGAGGCGCGACCGGAGCCGTCCGACGAGGTGCTGCGCCTCACACTGCGCACGATGGTGAACACGACGGAACGCCTGCTCGGCGCGGATTACGCAAACACGCTTCGGCAATGGCGAGATACCTATGAACAGTTCGTCGCTGCATACAATGATCGTTCAGTCCGTCGCAGCGCCAAGCTGAGTCGTTTCAACGATCTCTTCCGTGTTCTGTTTATCGACCGCCATCCCGCGTATGCGCTGTTTCGCCATTGGTACACGCTGGTTGAATCCGCCCCGGAGTTTCCCGCGCCGCCGACCAACGAGCCGACCCCGCATGTGACGGAGGGGGATGAACATGCACCGCTGTCGCTGCGGCGCAAGGTCGTCGAAGAGGACGAGGTCGCGGTTGCGCCGCGCACGGGGAGGCGCAGCCGCCTGCCGCTCATCGTAATTGGGCTGCTGGCGATTTCGGCGATCATCGCGGCGATTTTTATCGTGAGCAACGGTGCGGGAAGCTCTGGTGATGCTACTTTGCCGCCGTCGCCTGGTGCCGATGAGGCAAGCCCATCGCCCGATAACGCAAGCATCACCTCTGCGACCACACCGTTGCCGGCGACGGCAACAGTCACCCCAACCGTAGGTTCGGTCCTGAATACGCTGCCTGCGCGCCCAACTGACCCGCCGACGATCACGATGACGCCCTCTCTCAGCCCGATACCGCCGACCTCAACCGCGACACCGACCCGCCCGCCGACTGCGACACCGACTCCCTCGAGCACACCGCTGCCGCCGGAAGGGGTGCGGGGGGTTCAAAGCGTGCTCGCTCTGCTGCCACTGCTCGATGCGCCGACCTGGACGGTCGAGCAGTTTGGGCGCGCGGAAGATGGTGTTTCATGGCGGTTGGGCAACGGTACCGCAACCGGTGGGGAGGTCATCCGCATTCCGATGTCGGCGGATGTACTGAATGATGCTTACGGGAATAACGCACCTGCGCGCCTCATCAGCATGGAGGTCGAGCTGCAGTTGGTGACGTATAACCCGGCGCTGCTGCTTGAAGACGCGGTGTTTTTTGGCGCGCTTCTGGAAAACGCCGGAAATCCGACAGAGGCTGCGGGTTTGCAGCTCAATCTGGTCGATCTGGGTGTCGTCAATATCGGACAAATACTGGACGGCGCGAATACAGTCATCTCACAGCGGTCGCTGGGCGAGGTGCGTGTGCGCATACGCCTGGATCGCAACCCTGACAGCGGCATCGTTACGACATACATCAACGGCGAACCGGTCGGTCTACCGCTGGAGTTGAACGCGCCACAGGGGATGCTGCCCGTTCTGTATGTTAAGGATGGCGGCGTGATCGTGTATGTGCGAAGCTGGACGGTGGCACTCCGGTAGACTCCAGACTTCTCGGCGCGTCGGTATGCTATGATCATCAGGATGAGTTTTCGTGTGTTAAGGACGGCTCGTGGATAACGAAGAAAAGTCAAAGAACGAAGACGTGCTCGCGCCGGAACAGCCAGTGACATCGACAGAGCCGGTCGCAACCGTCTCGCGGGCGACGCTCAATTACGTCATCATCGGCATCACGATGTTCGCGTTGGGGCTGTTGGTCGGTGTGGTGGGTTACGACCGTGTCGCGCAGGCGAACCGCGCCGAAAACCGCGATCTGGCGAATCAGGTGGCGGATAGAGTGCTGGATGCGCTGGGATCGGCGGGTGTCGCCGATACTCAACCCCAGCTCGATCCCGGACAGATCTATCAGATTGATGATGGGGGCAACCCTGCCATAGGTCCGGATCAGGCAGTCGTTACGATCATCGAGTTTGGCGACTTTCGGTGCAGCTTCTGCAAGCGCTTCCAGGATGAGACCATTGCGCCGCTGCTCGAACGCTACGAGGGGCGCGTGCGCTTCGTCTGGCGCGATTATCCAATTCTGGGGCAAGGCTCGTTTGAGGCGTCAATCGCGGGAGAGTGCGCGGATGACCAGGGGCAGTTCTGGAATTTCCACGATCTCGTCTTTGCTGATCAGGCGAACCTGACGCGCGACGGCTTCATTGCCAAGGCGACCCAACTCGACCTCGATGTCGCGCAGTTCACGACATGCTATGACAACCAGCAGCATCGTGATGAAATCCTGGCGGATTACCAGGCGGGCGAAGCCTTGGGTGTGACTGGAACGCCGACGTTCTTCATCAACGGGCGACCGCTGATCGGTGCGCAGCCGCTGGATGCGTTTGTCAATGTGATCGAAAGCGAATTGTCGGGGAGTTAGGCATCGCGTACCCCTGGGGATGGATATGAAACCGCTCATTTTTCGGGCATTGTGGGGCATGACTGGGTCGCTTCCCGAACAACTGGCGCGCATTGCGGCGGCAGGTTATGACGGGATCGAGCTGTGGCCCCGCTACGTTGGAGTGAATGCAGACGAACTGCGCGCCCTTCTGGAAGCCTACTCACTCCAGGTCATCACCGCCGGACGGATCGAAGATACGACTACGCTCGGCGACGAACTCGCTTTTCTTGCGTCGTTTGCGCCGCTCAAGATCAATGTCCAGGGCGGGCGGGATGCGATGACTCGCGACGAGGGCAACCGCTTTTTCGAGGCGGCGCTGCGTGTCGAAGCTCAACTCGGCACCCCCGTCATGCATGAAACGCATCGCGGGTGCCTTTTGTTTACACCCTGGGACACCGCCGCGTATCTGCGCGCATTCGATGGCTTAAAGATCACGGCGGACTACAGTCATTGGGTGAATGTATGCGAACGGCTCCCCGATGACCAGGCGGAAGCGCTGGCGTTGGCAAACCAGCACGCCGCCCACATTCATGGGCGCGTCGGATATGCTGAGGGTCCGCAGGTGCCCGACCCATCTGCGCAGGAATACAGCAGCGAGCTTGCGTGGCACGAGCGTCAGTGGCAGCAGATACGTCAGGTTCGCCAGCGCGCAGGCGACGCGGTGATCACGTTTACACCAGAGTATGGTCCCCCTACCTATCTGCATACCCTGCCGCACACCAATGTCCCGGTCGCCGATTTGTGGGAAGTCTGCCTGTGGGCAGGGCAGCGGGCGCGGGCGCTGCTGAACGAGTAGGGGACAAGCGCCGGCAGCTTCCGCCTGCTATTTCCACGTATAGAGCGTGTAGGTTCCCATCTGGTCTGTCCAGACGGGAGTCATGTGCGCTTCCAGAGCTGCTGGGAACAAGAGATTCTCCGTCCGTGAATAGATGTCGTCGTTCGTGAAGAAGTCATACCCCAGGTGGTAGAGCAGGACATAATCATCTCCCTGCGCCCGCCAGCCGGCGAAGACCTCGTCCGGCGTTGATCCGCGCCTGAGCGGATACATCCAGGCGTCGAGCATGATGTCTGGGATGCAGGTCACATGTGCCGGGCAGTGATAGTTGCGGAGTTCCCACATCATCCGGACGCTTGACCCTTCCGGTAGTTCCGCCAGCCGCGACATTGCGCCGTCCCACACGCCCAGGTTGTGGGCGAGGAAATCGTCGGTCTCAACCGAGCCAAGCAGGTAATTGAGTGGGCGACGGTCGAGCGTTTCGGTCAGCATCTCGGTGGCGGAGAGCAGGGTGGTGACGATCAACGCGCCGCGCAGGATAAAGCCGAGATCGAGCGGCTTGCGCGGCATCTTGCCTACTGCGTGCAGGGCAAGCGCGCCCAGTAGCGCGCCGAGCGGCAGCAGTGCGATGGCGAGGCGGGTTTGTTCGCCGGTGTTGCTGGTCGCTGCAAGGTACGTCCAGAGCGCGACGATAGGCAGCGCCAGGATGATCAGAGCACGCGCCGCGATACGCTGTGCGTCGTTCAGCCAGCGCCAGACGAGCGGCAGCACAAGACCGAGTGGCAGCAGAAAAGGTCCGAGCGTGAATGAGGTGTCCGGTCCCAGGTTGTAGCCGAAGATCGTCGCCGTGAGCGGCAGGAAGACGAGCTGCCAGGCGGTTGGCTCGGTCAACATGCCGAAGCCTTCACGTGTAAAGGCATCGTAGCGCGCAGCATCCCAGTTTAGCCCGAAGCCCAACAGTGGGAAAAACGGGTTGCCATAGAGTGCCCAGGCGCGCAGCAGCCAGGGCGCGGCGCACAGAAGCGCGGCTACGCTGATGATCAGCCCATTGCGGATGACGCGGCGCGGTTCGGTGACGAGGACATAGACGCCGATGGCGGCGACGAGAAAGGCAGACGTGAATTTGATTCCGGTCGCAATACCGATCAACGCGCCGACCAGCAGGAGCAGGCGCTGCACGCGCGTTTCGCGCCAGCGCAGGATGAGCGCGAAGCACGCCGCGCTGTACGCCATGATCGCCAGATCGACGTAGCCCCAGCCGAACAACTCCCACAGATTAAACGATCCGAGGAGGAGCAGCACGGCGGTGAGCGCGCCGCGCCTGCCGATGGTTTTGTCGATGCAGGCGGCAGTCAGGATGAGGGCGAAGATGCCAAAGCCCCAATGTACCAGCGCGGGCGGTATGTCTCGTCCGAACGCGCTTATGGTGACGACGAACAGCATTTCCATGCTTTTTGGAAAGCCGAGATAGAAGTTGTCGCTGTAGGCGATCATCTGCCCGCTGTCCAGGTAGCGCTGGGGTCCGACGAGGTGATAGACCATCGAGTCCCACGAGAAGGGTGGGGCGAGCGCGAGCAGGAACGACGTGCCAAGGAAGAACGCGATGAGGAGTATATAGGGACGCAGTTCCTGGCGTCCGCTTGCACTGCCCCCAAATGTAGTTCGCCACAATGTCGCCATCGCCCGCGCCCAGGCGAGTGCATCGCGCCAGGTCAAGGCGCCGATGACGAGTAGTCCTGCCCACAGCACAAGCGGATGGATCCAGCCTGCCAGCGCCGCGCCGAGAGTGAGCGCGCTGACGACCCCTGCGCCGAGCAGCGCCGCCAGCGCCGCGTCGCCCAGCTCCGTAGCGGTCAGAGTGACGCCCGCCCAGCCGCGCCGAAGGATGAAGCGTCCGATGCCCCCGCAGACCGCCAGCAGCGTAAGGACGGTTGCGATGTCCAGCAGCGCGCCGAACAGATGGGCTGCCATCAGCGCCGAGTCGATGCCTGACTCGGCGAGCGCACCGAGGCTTGCGCCAGCACTCGCCAGCGACTCCGGCGTCAGCGGCTTGTGGATGGCGTAGTAGGCGACGAGCAGCGCGATGACCAGCGACAGGATGATGGCGGCGCGCAATGCAGGGCTGAGGTTTTTCATAGTGATGGGTTATGTGTGATGAGGTATGAGTAGAATGTGGTGGACGAGCGGTAAGCTTCATCACTCATTACTCATCACAGATTCCTTTCGACTTTATGGCTCGCTCCAGTACAATGAACATCTTAGCCGCTCCTGCCCGCCAGATGCATAAACGACCCTGGATGATCCATGCCGTATCTGATCGATGGACACAACCTGATCGGACAGCTCCCCGACCTGTCGCTGACCGATCCCGATGATGAGGCGAAGCTGGTCTTGAAGCTGATTGGCTTCGTGGCGCGCACGGGCAAGAAGGTGGTCGTCGTCTTCGATCATGGGCTGCCGGGCGGCAAGTCGAAGATGTCCACCCACTCGGTCGAGGTGGTGTTCGCGTCCAACCCAGGTGATGCGGACAGCATCATGAAAGGGCGAATCGCGAAGGCGAAAGACACGGCGCAGTGGACCGTCGTCAGCAACGATCACGCGGTGCTGGACGCGGCGAAGGCGCGCGGGATGAAGACGGTACGCAGCCGCGACTTTGCGCCGCTGCTGAACGACACCACGCAGCGCAAGCAGGTGGCGAAGCGCGCAGGCGGCGAGGCGTCGGATGTCTACGTCTCGCCGCAAGAGGTCGAGGAGTGGCTGAAGGTGTTCGGCGGCAAAAAAGACAATGGATCGTAGGGACGCCCGCCGAGGCGTCCGACCCCATTAGTCGATCATCCCCGGCAGCAGCGCGTACCACTCGGTCGCTCGGACGACATCATCGAGCTTGACCTGGTCGATGGTGGTGTGGGCATGGATTTCGTCGCCAGGACCAAAGCCAATCGACGGGATGCCCGCTTTGCCCATCCAGTAGATGCCGTTGGTGCTGAAGTCCCATTTGCCTGTCGGGATCGGCGCGCCCCACAGCTTCGCGCCTGCCTGCACCCCCGCCTGCACAAACGGGTGATCCTCCGGCAGCGCCCACGCCGGGAAGATCTTGTCGACCGGGAAGACGAAGCCCGTGTAGCTCGGATCGTCGTAAAACAGGATCGACGCCTGGATGTCCGTTCGGTCGCCGATCAGCTTCTGGATCCGTGCAAGCTCCACCTGCGGCTCCTCGCCGAACGTGATGCGGCGGTCGATGTAGATCAGCGCCTCGTCGGGCACGGCGTTGATGCTCGGTGTCTTGACGTGCATGTCGGAGACGGTGATGCGCCCGTGACCGAGGAAGGGGTCGTCGCCGAGTTGCGGTTCGAGCTTGCTGATGGCGTCGATGATGGGCAGCAGCTTGTAGATGGCGTTATCGCCCAGGAAGTTGCTGGCGGCGTGGGCGCTCTTGCCCTTGGCGACCACCTGCATCTCGACGCGCCCCTTGTGCCCGCGATAGACCTGCATCTTGGTCGGCTCGCCGATCACGACCAAATCGGGGCGGATGCCCTCCGCCTCGACCAGCGCGTGCGGCGCGATGCCATCGCACCATTCTTCCATGTTGCCAAAGTAGTAAGCGGTGTAGCCATCGAGTAAGCCGAGGTCGCGCGCCATCGCCAGCCCGTAGATCATGCCGGGGGTGCTGTTCTTCTCGTCGCACGCGCCGCGCGCGAAGAAGACGCCGTTCTCCTCCTTGCCCGTGAACGGGTCCCACTCCCAGGCGTCGAGGTCGCCGACGCCGACGGTATCGAGATGGCTGTCGTAGAGCAGCTTTTTGGGTCCATCGCCGATGCGCCCGACGATATTGCCCATCCTGTCGAAGAACACCTCGTCAAAGCCGAGCTTCTGCATTTCCGCTTCGGTGCGTTCGCAGACCTTGCGGATTTGGCTGTCGTAGCTGGGGATGGCGCAGAGTTCCTTGAGGAAGTTGATGATGGCGGGGCGCTGGGCAGCGACGCGCGCCTGGATGGCGTCAATCTTGCTTTGGTCGATCATGATTCAGGTATCACCTTCATGCGAATGCGAATAATGGGCTATTTAACCGCCAAGTGGAAGCAAAGACAACCGCAAACTGCCGATGTACCGCTCTTACACCGTGCGATATATGCCTGGCGTTCATGGCACCTTAGCGGTTGTTATGGATTGAACCGCCAAGACGCAAAGGACGCGGAGAATAGACAGATCGAGCCGCCGCTTCTCAGTCTGGCTCAAAGTCGACTCGGTCGTACACGTCTGCGAGGGCGAGTGTGCAGGCGGATTTAGATCGCTTTTGCCAGCCAGCGCATGATATTGCGCCAGAGGACACCATAGCCATCCCAGCTCAGGAAGGGCGGCGGGCACCAGTGCGGACCGATGTCCGACGACCAGATCAACGTGCGCCCCGCGCCGACCTCTCGCGTCGCCAGCAGCGGGTGATCGCCGACGCGCGCGACGAGATGCGCGTCCGGCTTGAGCGTGAGTTCGTTGTAGCCGAGCAGCGCGGGAAACTCGCCGTTGATACCCGCGACCAGTGGATGCGCCGTATCGACTACGACGGGCTGCGCGCCTTCGGGAACCTCCACGCGGTCGTCGAAGGGGAAGATCGTCACGGGCAGGGCATCTTCAATCGGGCTGCGGTAGTACTTCGCCGCGGCGCTCATGCCCGCGAATGACATGTAGCCGCCGCACATCGCCAGCCCGCCGCCGCCTTCGACCCAGGTCTTGAGGAGCTTGAGGCGGTTGGGCATCGCCTGCCCGCGCAGCCAGGTTTCGGGGTGGAGCAGCAGCGTGTTGGCACCCAGGTCGCTCAGAATGACGACATCGTATGCCGCCAGTTCGTCCAGCGTGAGCGGGAATTGTGCCGCCGCGAGATGCCCTGGCAGATGCGTGAGCGCGATCTCGTCGGGCGGCAGCGCTTTTTCGAGAAAGGCGATGCCCGTCTCGTAGACGGTGCTGGAAAAGAAGTCAAAGCCTTTGTAGTGGGTGCTGTTGGAGACCCATGATTCGCCAGCGAGCAGAACGCGGATGGGGGGCATGGTCGTCAGCCTTTGGTCGGATGTAGTCAAGTTGTGCTGCGGCATATACTAACGCACAGCCTCTGGTGGTAGGCAACCATGAATCGCAACATTCGCATCTTCTACATCATGTCGGCGGTACAGTCGGCGGCGTTCATCAACGGCAACTGGCTCTTTTTCTGGCTGCGCCTGATGACGTTTGGCGAGGTCGGGCTGGTTGATGCGCTCTCGTTCGCTTTCGGCTTGGTGATGGAAGTGCCGACGGGCGCGATTTCCGATCTGGTCGGTAAGCGACGCACGGTCATCCTGGCGAACGTCTGCCTGAGCGTGGGATTTGTGATCATGGGGGCGGCGGATGTGACCTGGGTGTTGGTCGTGGGCTTCTGGATCGCACAGATCGGCTGGGCGTTCTTCTCCGGTGCGGCAGAGGCGCTGGCGTATGACTCACTCAAGGAGCAGGGGCAGGAGGGGCGCTTCGACCGGGTGATGGCGAATGCCACCAGCATCGACCTGACGATTATGGTGACTGCCTCTCTGCTCGGTGGCTGGCTCTATATGGTAAATGAACGTCTGCCGCATTATGCCTGGGGTATTGCGTTCGGCATCGGGGCGATTGCCTGCCTGTGGCTTCGCGAGCCGCACGTCGAAGATCAGGTTCATTTTTCGCTGCGTAACTATGCCCTGCAGATGCTGGCAGGCTTTCGCGAATTGGGACAGCCTGCGCTGCGGCGCTTTCTGCCGCTGATTCTGGGGACGCGCGGCGCATTCTATCTGTTCACGTTCGGGTTGATTGCGCCGACGATGGCGCTTGGCTTCGGATTTGATGTCCAGGCGCAGGCGGTCGTCTTTGCGGTGCTTGGGCTTGCCAGCGCGCTGGCGCAGTGGTCGATCCCGGCGCTGCGGCGGAGGCTGCCGGAGCATGGTGGAATGGTGCTGTTCGCCGTCGCGCTTGGTTTAGGCTATGCGGGCGGTGCGCTGCCGCTGGGTCTATGGGGCTTAGGCGCACTCATCCTTATCCGTATGGGTGGGTCGCTGGCGGGGACATGGTCGTCGATTTTGATCAACGACCGCATACCGTCGAATACCCGCGCGACGACGCTGTCCGCCGTCGCGCTGCTGACGCGCATCCCGTATGTGCTGACGGCGATCATCGCCGGAGCCATGGCGGAGGCGGGCACCTTCCCGATCTTCAGCGGGGCGGTGGCGCTGCTGCTGGGGCTGCTGATCGTGTTCAGCCTGGTTTGGTCACGCACCCCTGTGCAGGTCGCTACGCAAACACATCCACCAGCCTGAACTGCTCGACATCGACCAAGCCGAGGTCGGTCAGTTTGAGCGAGGGGATGACTTCCAAGCCCATTGATGTCGTGGGTCTGCCTCAAGACGAAAAACGCTGACTAGTTTAAAGATGGCTCTATTCCGAGTCATCTTTGAAATCCAGCTTTAGCTGAATTGGTTTTGCGCCCATAGTGGCACTATCAGCGTCGAAGTCAAGGTCTACTTGAATTCTTTCGTCAACACTTTCCGTATCCCAGCTGTAACGGCACTTATGGCAAACTTCCATTGTGTCGTCTGTATCCCAATCGCGGAGAACCAAGGTATGGCAATTAGGGCAAGACTTGGTCTTCCGATCTAGGAATTCGGTGATCGGTAGACTAGCGCACATTACTTGTGCGACGCGTATATCGTTTATGGCTATTAGCTTTACAGGTCGCTTTTGGCGTGAATAGGTAACATCGATCCTTCCCACTTCGGCTACCAGCCCTTCTCTGCGCCATCGCATTAGGCGGTTTCGTGTGGATCCCTGATTTTCCTTAAAGACCTCATTTGCGAGATAAGAAATCGTATAATCAACTTGCCGTGACATAGTGCCCATTTGTCGAAGCTCATTCTCAGTTCTCGGGTTTCGTACCACTTCTCCCAATCGCTCTTGGCAGAAGACCTCTAATCCGCGGTACACTGCTGTTGCCGATATTACACTCAAATTAGAGTTGACTTCTTGCTGTTCGGAAATCACTCTGTCGCCAATCCGTATCATGTCACGTGGTGATCCATTTGCAAAGATGAGCGCTAGTTTGTCCGGATTGTATGGCTCTGTTGACTCACAAATGTGGTTAAGTGACCAAATTCTGTCATTGCTGAATGCTTTCAGTCGACGTCTCCACATCTCCTGTAACATTTCGTCGGTCCAAGACAAAACGCGGTGCTTCACACGATCCTGGCGCGCAAGCTTCTGATAGTCGGGCAATAGTTTGTCCCACAAGAAGAATTTGAATCCAATGCCAGGAAATTCTAGTAGTCCCAGATCCTTCACCAAGGGGCGGATCAAGTCGAAAGTAGAAGGGACCTCATTGCCCGTCAATGCGCTTTCATCAACTCGATCTACCAGAACATAGATAGATAGAAAACCGAGTTTTCTCGCGAGGTTCACTACGAGTTGGAGATCGTACTTTGAGTCCTTAGTCCTGCTTCTATCGACATCTAACTTGCCGATTTCATTTAGTTCCAGCCCTAGCAACCGAAGCAGGGTGGACATAAGCGGAGAGGCGACCGGTGAGAAGGTATTCCAGATTCGAACCGCTTTTTCCTTTATGCTCCTTAAGGCGTCTTTGACATTTTCCAATTCCGGTTCTGTGAGATGCGCCAAATAGCGTTCGATTAAACGCAAAAGAATATTCTTGTCAGATGGAGTTAGCTTGCCTAACAACTGACGCTCATCAGTCAAAGTAACCATAAGGCCCATAAGCGCAAATCGTATAATTCTGTCGATATGATCCTCGAGTGTAACCTCTTTAGCAGAAGTTACGCTGGGGAATTCAAAGCTATCATAAGTCAATGCTAGGACATTCTTTTCTTGGCACTCCTTTTCTAACATGATTCTCTGCGCTGACTTACCCCCTCCGCGTGGCGCAAACACGAAGATAGAATCAGGGTATTCTGGATTGCCGAATACGTCATGGAAGTATGGCGGAGGGATGAAGTAGGTCGGTAGCCTGTCTTGCTCTTGATCGGCATTGGTATGTGCAAAAGGGTTGTCCGTGAATCCAAGCGAGCGCAGAAAGTCCATTTGAAGCGGCATGACGCAATCCTAGAATCTCTCGACACTGTAACTATTTTACAGGTATGTTCCCTGATAGAGCTATATACTACCATCCCCAAATACTGATAACCTGGAGCATGGATACTAACTTGCTCTCCAATAAAGTTACGCAAACACATCCACCAGCTTGAACTGCTCGACATCAACCAGTCCCAAATCGGTCAGCTTGAGCGATGGGATGACCTCCAAGCCCATGAAGCTCATCAGCATGAAGGCGTCCGGCAGCGTGCTGCCCATCGCCTTCGCGCGGTCGTTGAGCGCGTCGTAATCGCGCCGCACCTCCGCCAGCGGCGCTTCGGTCATCAGTCCGGCAACCGGCAGCGGCAGTCGCATGACCGTCTCGCCATCCACCAGCGCCAGCCCGCCGCCCATCGCCGCGACCTCGGCGGCGGCGCGCTTCATGCTGGCGTCATCCGCGCCGATGATGACGAGATTGTGATGATCATGGGCGACAGTCCCCGCCAGCGCCCCGCGCGTGATGCCGAAGCCCTTGATAAAGCCCTTGCCGATGTTGCCCGTGCCCTGATGCCGCTCGACAACCACGATCTTGAGCAGGTCGTTCTCGATGTCCGCGACCGCCTCGCCGTTCACCACTTTTGCATTCGCGATCCAGTTGCCAGTCACAACCTGATCGCCGACCGCGCCGATGGCGCGCACCTGCGCGCCTGCCGCCGGGATGCTTAGATCGAGCTGTGACACGTCAATGTTCATCGACGGGCGCAGCGAGAGGGGGCGCTGTGGGGGTTTGTCGGCGACCATCGCGCCATCCTGCGCGACGAGATCTCCCGCCCGGAAGACCATCTCGGCGCGGAAATCGTGAAGATCGGAAAACACGACCATGTCCGCCTGTTTGCCCGGTGCGACCGCGCCTAGGTGATGCAGTCGGAAGTATTGCGCGGTGTTGAGGCTGCCCATCCGGATCGCCATGATTGGGTCGATTCCGTAGGCGATGGACTTGCGCACATGGTCATCGACGCTGCCCTCGTCCATCAGCGTGTTGGGCTGGCGGTCGTCGGTGCAGAAGCACATGCGCGTGTGATTGAGCGGCGTGACGAGCGGCAGCAGGGCATGAAGGTTGCGCGTGGTCGTGCCTTCGCGCAGGAAGAGCGTCAGCCCCAGGCGCAGCTTTTCGCGCGCTTCTTCGAGCGTGGTCGATTCGTGGTCGCTGCCGATGCCCGTGCTGACGTAGGCGTTGAGCGGTTTGCCCGTCAGGGCGGGGCAGTGCCCGTCGATGACTTTGCGCTTGAAGAGTTCCAGCTTGTCGAGCATCCCCTCGTCGCCGTAGATGACGCCGGGATAGTTCATGACTTCCGCCAGACCGAGCGCCCAGGGATGATCGAGCAGCGGTGCCAGGTCTTCCGCTTCCAGGCGCGCACCGCTGGTCTCCATATGCGTGGCGGGGACGCAGCTTGGGATCATGACGTAGATGTTGAGCGGTCCGCCTTTGGCGCGTTCGAGCATGTAGCGGATGCCTTCGATGCCCAGCACGTTGGCGATCTCGTGCGGGTCGGTGACGACGGTTGTCACGCCATGCGGCACGATGGCGCGCGCGAACTCCGGCGGTGCGCACAGGCTGCTCTCGATATGGACATGCGCGTCGATCAAGCCAGGGCAGACATAGCGCCCTTGCAGATCGATCTCGCGCTGTGCAGCGTACCCCTTACCCAACGCAGCGATCTGCGACCCCTGAACGAGGATGTCCGTCTCGACGATTTCGCCCGCCCAGACATCCACCAGACGCGCGTTACGAAGGGCGAGGCTGGCGGGCGTATCACCGCGCGCTACTGAGAGCAGATCGACGTTCGCCATGAGCAGCCTCCGAAAGCAGAATCGAATGGTTGCATTGTATCGTGCCGCGGCAGGCTGGCAATGAGTTCGCTGCTGGCGAGCAGTTTCAACGCGGGTGGAGAATTGTATCGCCTGGCTGAACGCCGACCTGTGCGTTGATCACCCAGATCGGCTCGCTTGTATAGTTCTGCCCGACGCGCTCCGTAAATTCTGCATCGCGGGCGGGCAGCGGGGCGCTGCGGGCGCTCGTCCATTCGCCACCCCGGAAGAGCGGCGTTGCGGACATGGACGCGGCGAAGACGAACTCCAGACGACTGCGCGGCGCATCCTGCCAGACGCCAACCCACGACAGTTCGGGTTGAACGCCCGCCGCCTGCTCGATGACATTTGAAAGTTGTACCCAGGGGGCTGTTTTGCCACCGCACATCACGCGGGGCAGCGCGCGCCCACTGCCATGTTTGAGCGTCAGCAGGCGGCGGTAGTTTTCGTCCCAGACGACGGCGATGGCGCTCACGCTAAAGTGGGGATAACGCGGCTCCGGTTTGCCGCGTGCGAAGTTCCAGACGTAGCGCCATCCCAGCTGCGCCCGGATCGCGTTGCGCTCACGTCGTGTGCTGGTGAGCAGGCGGAAGGTGGGACGCTGCGGCGAAAGTGTGTCGCGCAGTATCAGGCTGCTGTGCCCTGTCGAAATGCCGAAGGTGTCGCGCGGTGGGAAGAATCGATTGCCGTGTGTTTCGTCCGTGCGTTCGCGCAGTCCTCCGCCGATGGCGCGTGCGCGAAAAAGGACGTTCATGCGCTGCCAGCCATCGACCATGTACAGCGCGAGGGGCGATTCAATCGCTGCTTCGATCCCTGTTTCCTCGTAGATCTCGCGCGCGGCGGCGTGTTCGAGTGGCTCGCGCGCGTCAAGCCTGCCGCCCGGCAGCGACCATAGATTAAGGTCTGCGCGGCGGGACAGCAGTAATTGACCGGCGTCGTCAAATACGGCGGTCATGACGCCGAGGCGCAGCGGAGATGAATTCATGCCTGCATAATCCGGATGAAGCCCAAGGTGCTATTTGCCCCGCTTTCGGCGTTCGCGCGCCTCTTCTGCTTTGCGCAGAATTTCGGCGATGTCCTGCTGCGGCTCGTGACTGCTGGTTGGCTGGGATTGGGATTCGGGCGGCTGGCTGTCGCCCGATGGGCGGACTGCCGCACGACGCGCCATCTCCTGTTCGAGACTTCCGTCATCGCGCATGTTCCAATACAGCGAATTCCAGTAGATTAGTTTGGCTGTGCGCTGCGCTGTTTCCCTCACCCGCTCATCGTCATCGCGTACGAACAATGCCGCGAGGTGGGGCAGCGCCTCAGGATTGTTGTAGATCTGCGCCAGGTCGAGCACGAGGTCAAGGCGGCGCTGTGGTTCGGTCGCCGCGCGCAGTCGCTGGATGACAGGCGCGATGCTCTCGTGCGTTGGGCGCGGAGGGGTGATGCTTCTGATCAACGGGTCGCTGGCGTTGCCGTCCAGCGCATCCAGCTTGGAACCGATTTCCGCGCCTGTGAACCCCCCAGCCAGGAAACGCCCAGCGCTGAAGATGGGTGGCAGCAGCGCCATGCTGAGAGCAGTCTTGCCGACGGCACTGCGCTTTTCGCTGTTCAGCGTGTTCATGTGCGCGCGCAGCTTGTAGTCGTCGATGACTTGTTGTTCGGCACTGTCGGTTGCAGAGTCTGCCGGTTCGAGCAGTCGATAGTGTGCGATCAGCGCGTCGAGCGTTGAGTAGCCTGTCGCCTGGATTGCTTTCAGCCGCTTGCCCGCCCACTGAATCGCCTGTTTCGTGTCGGGATCGACTTCCGTGCCGTACGCCTGATAGAGCACTTCCAGGGCGGCGACTTCATCCACCGTGCCCAGGATGTAGGCGCTGCGTTTGCGGATAGTCGCGTCGCGGTCGGTTATGTGATTGAGCAGCTCATGTAGGATGGTCATCTTCGCCCTCCGATACCGCCTTACAGCACCATTATAGAGAGTCTACCCTACGGGGATGCCTGCGAGTTTACTCGTTGCGTATCAGTTGCAGCGAGAGCGCGTTATGGCGTTCAATCAACAGCGGCAGATCGACCGTCGTCAGCGTGCCGCTTTGCACGACCGCGCGTCCCTGGATCAGCAGCAGATCGACATGGGCGGGCTGGCAGAAGGCAAGCCCGCCGACCGGGTCATGCTGCGCGCCTGAGAAGGCGACGCCGTCGATGCGGTAGGCTGCGATGTCCGCTGCCATGCCGGGGGTGATCGCGCCAATGTCGTCACGCCCCAGAACGAGCGCGCCGCTTCGAGTCGCCATCCACAACGCCTCGCGCGCACCCAGTCGCGCCGGGTCGCCGCCGATGCGCTGGAGCAGCATCGCCTGGCGCACCTCGGCGAGGAGATGTCCGCTGTCGTTCGACGCCGAACCATCGACACCAATGCCGACGTGGACACCCGCGTCGCGCATGGCGCGGACTGGTGCAACGCCGCTGGCGAGGCGCATGTTGCTCGATGGGCAGTGACAAACGCCGGTTTCCGTACGGGCAAAGAGGTTTATTTCGTTTTGCTCCAGCTTTACGCAGTGGGCATGCCAGACATCATCGCCGACCCAGCCGACATCCTGCGCCCAGACGCCCGGTCGCTGCCCGAAGGTCTCCAGGCTGTAGGCTACATCGTTATCGTTTTCTGCGAGGTGCGTGTGAAGGCTGACGCCGTAGCTGCGCGCCAGGACCGCCGCCTCCCGCATCAGATCGACCGAGACGCTGAAGGGCGAACAGGGCGCGACCACGACACGCAGCATCGCGTAGCGCGAGGTGTCGTGGTAGGTCTCGATGGCGCGGCGGGTATCGCGCAGGATAGCGCCCTCGTCTTCGACTACCCGGTCGGGTGGCAGCCCGCCTTTGCTTTCGCCTACGCTCATCGAGCCGCGCGCGGCGTGGAAACGGATGCCAATCTCCTGTGCGGCGCGGATTTCGTCGTCAATGCGCACATCGTTCGGGTAGATGTAAAGATGATCGCTGCTGGTCGTGCAGCCGGAGAGCATCAGTTCCGCCATCGCCAGCTTGGCGCTGACGTAGACCATCTCGCCCGTCAGCCGCGCCCAAATCGGATAGAGCGACTTCAGCCAGCCGAACAGCTCCAAATCCTGGGCGATGCAGCGCGTGAGCGATTGATACATGTGATGATGGGTGTTGACCAACCCCGGAATGACGACATGATGGCGCAGATCATGCAGCGTATCGGCAGTGGGCGGCGGTGTGTCCGCATGACTTCCCACGGTTTCGATGACGCCATCGCGGATGAAGACCCAGGCGTCGTGGAGTTCGCGGCGCATGTCGTCCATGGTGGCGAGGGTGTGGATGTGGGCGAGCAAGGTGGTGGGCATAGAGTCATTCCGCTTTGGACAATCGCTCACGATGTAGTATAGCGTTTCTTCTTCCTTTCCAGGTGCTATGATCTGAAGCGTTGACCGTTCCATAGGAATGCTGCCGATCATGTCCGACACCTTCACCCACGACACCCATCTTTCGCCCTTTACGTGGCGCTACGGGGGCGACGAGATTCGCCACCTCTGGTCGGAGGTGCACAAGCGGCGGCTGTGGCGGCGGGTCTGGGTCGCGCTGGCGTCTGCGCAGGTCGAGGCGGGATTTGTCACGCAGGCGCAGCTCGCCGATCTGCGCGCACATGCCGACCAGATCGACATCGAACGCGCGCACGCCATCGAGCGCGAAATCCGCCACGACCTGATGGCGGAGATTAAGACCTATGCCGAGCAGTGCAGCATCGGCGGCGGCATTATCCATCTGGGCGCGACCAGTATGGACATCGAGGACAACGCCGACGCACTGCGCATCCGCGAATCGCTCGCCGTTCTGCTTGAACGCCTGCGCGCGCTGCTGCTGACCATTTGTGACCGCATCGGAGCAGAAGCGGATCGCGTTTGCATGGCGTGGACTCATCTCCAGCCCGCCGAGCCGACGACGGTGGGTTATCGTCTGGCGTTCTATGCGCAGGACCTGGCGGCGGATTACGCGGCGCTGCGCGAGGTGCGCGAGAGCGTTCGGGGTAAAGGCGTGAAAGGGGCGGTCGGGACGAGCGCCAGCTATGCCGAGCTGCTTCAGGGTACGACGATGACGCCCGCCGAACTGGAAGCACGAGTGATGCGTGAACTCGGCTTGGAGGCGTTCGCGATCACCCATCAGACATATCCTCGCCGCCAGGATTGGGTGGTCATCAGCGCGCTGGCGGGGCTGGCGATGACGATCCACAAGCTGGCGTTCGATGTGCGCCTGCTCCAATCACCGCCGATTGGCGAATGGGCGGAACCGTTCACATCTGGGCAGGTAGGGTCGTCTGCGATGCCATTCAAGCGCAACCCTATCCACAGCGAAAACATCGACAGCCTGGCGCGCTATCTGGCGAGCCTGCCGGGTGTCGCCTGGGGCAATGCGGCGGATAACCTGCTCGAACGCACGCTCGACGACAGCGCGAACCGCCGCATCATCCTGCCGCAGGCGTTCCTGTGCGCCGACGAGCTGCTGCTGCGCTGCGAGCGGGTCGTGCGGGGGCTGCGTATTGACGACGATGCGATTCAGCGCACGCTGGCGCGCTACGGCATCTTCGCGGCGACCGAGCGCCTGTTGATGGCGGCGGCGCGCGCGGGTGGCGACCGGCAGGCGCTGCATGAGGTGATTCGCGAGCATTCGCAGACGGCGTGGGCGGCGGTGCAGCGCGGCGACGCGAACCCGCTGGCGGAACTGCTGGTGAGTGACGCGCGGATTACAGCGCATGTTCCACCCGATCAGGCGCGCGCTCTGCTGGATGCCTCGCGCTACGTCGGCGATGCGCCGGAGCGCGCGCAGGCGTTGGTGGAGCGCATTCGCAGACTGCTAGATTAAACAAACCGTTAGGAGATGGCTTGTCGGAGTGGGGTGTTCGTTAAGCTTTCGGATTTGTGTTGCCACCGACCCATCGGTGAGGCATAATCCGTTTTTAACATGGAGTGCCACCCCATGATGACCCCCGATACCATCACGCAGCTCTATCATCAGGTCTACTCACGCGGTGAGTTGTTCGGCGTGGATCGCCCACTTCCGCACAACCCGCTGCTGGCACCCGGCGCGCGCCCAAACAGCATCGCCGTTGCGGGCGGTGCCTTCGGAGATGAAGGCAAAGGGCGTATCGTCGACGAATTGTGCAGCCAGATGACCCGCTCCGGCGCGGGGCACACAGTCATTTATCGCTGGAATGGCGGGGCGAACGCCGGGCATACGGTGATCGTCGATGGACAGCGGATCGCGCTGCATCAGCTCCCCGCCGGAACACTGCATGATGGCGCGACGGTCGTCCTGGGCAAGGGGATGGTCATTCACCCCGGCGACCTGATCACAGAGATCGAGTCGATCCGACCGCTGCTCGCCGGGCGCTCCAGCTTCGTCCTGAGGATCGACGCGCAGGCAGTGCTGGCGCTCGACACGCACCGCGCGTTCGAGAGCGCACTGCGCGCATGGGAGAGCGGTGGCAAAGGCAGCACGGGGCGCGGCATCTCGCCTGCCTACGCCGATGTGCTCTATCGCCACCCGGTAAGGGCGGGCGACCTGATCACGCCAGCGGGCAAAGCGCGTCTTGCGCGTCATTATGACCTGTATGCGGCGTGGATGGGGGGCATGGGCATGTCGCTGGCAGAGGCACAGGTGCCGACATTGCAGGGCGACCCAATCGCCGTCGGCAGCAAGGATGTCTTCCTTGCCCGGCTGGTGTCGCAGGCGGAGGCACTGCGCGGCTACATCGACTTCGCTGCGCATCCCCTGATCGTCCAGACCTGGGCGGATGAGACAATTCCGTTCGTGTTCGAGGGGGCGCAGGGCATTGGCTTGGACCCGCGCTGGGGCGTGTACCCGGACATTACAGCGAGCGACCCCACCTTTGACGGCATCATGCATTCGACTGAGGGCATCATTCACGCCCGCCAGATCGCGGTGCGGGCAGGAGCGCTCAAGGCGACCTACACCAGCAGCGTTGGCGCGCGGCGGTTGCCCACGCAGATGCCGGAGTGGGAGGCTCATCGCATCCGCGAAGATGCGCATGAGTATGGTGCGACGACGCGCAGACCACGCGACATCGCTTATGTTGACCTGCCGTGCCTGCGCTTTTTCGCCGAAGTCAGCGACATGAACGCGCTGATTCTGACGCATCTCGACATCGCCTATCCCGATGGACCGATCCACGTCTGTACTCATTACACCGATGCCACTGGCGAAGTCGCAGCCTATCGCCCGGATCAGGAGTATCTCAACGCGGTGACTCCGCAGTATCTCGACCTGCCTTCGTGGGACGGGCGGGCAGTCCAGGGGGTTTCTAGGCTCGATGACCTGCCAACAGCGGCGCGGAAATACATCGCCTTTCTGACACAAGCGCTCGGCTGCACTCCCCTCATGGCAACGACGGGACCTCAGCGCGAGGCGCTGATCGCCTGGATGTGATCGCCAGTGCGCGTTGTCGTATCCCTCATCCTCGTGCTGCTCGCGGCAGTGATGCAATCGACGTTCAACCCGCAGATTCGCGTGCTGGGTGGTGAACCCGATCTTGTGTTTCTGCTGGTGCTGCTCTGGATCATCCGCGCGCCGCTTGAAGAGGGAATTGCGCTGGCGTTCGTGGGTGGCATCGCGCTTGACTTGCTCTCGGCGCTGCCGTTAGGGGTGACGACCGCCTGCTTCCTGATTGTGATCTTCGGGGTGGATTACATGCGTCGTCAGTTGTTCGGCGTCGGTATCCTGACCGTCGTCTTGTTTGCCGCCCTTGGTACCGTGCTCATCAAGGTTGTCGCTTGGGTGGCGCTGGTCTTCGTCGGGCTGGCGACGCCGGTCGTCAGCACGATTAGCTATGTCATTTTCCCGTCGATGATTTACAATGTTGCCCTGCTCGCACCTGCCTATTTCGTTGTGCGCCTCATCCAGCGGGCATTTGCAGATGAGGCGTAGGGGCAAACATTTGCCCTGAACATGTGAGTTTTTGCGGAGGAAGCGACTATGCGTCGTCTTGATCCGTTCCAGGGTTGGCGATTGACTCTGTTCCAGGGAGTCGTCTTCGCCGTATTTGTGCTCTTTGGTCTGCGCCTTGTCCAGTGGCAGTTCCTTCAGGCGCAGCAATTCATTATCGCCGCTGATGACAATCGACTGGACGAGCTGCCATTGAGCGCGCCGCGCGGGATCATCATTGACCGCACCGATGCGAGCCTTGCCATCAATGTGCCCGCATACAATGTCCTGATCACACCCGCAGAGCTGCCCGCCGATCAGGCGGAGACCCTGCGCATCTACAATCAGATCTCCGCGCTCACGGACGTGGCTCCGACCGAAGCAATTGCAGTGTCGGCGGGCTTGAGTTTCCGCGAAAGCATCGAGTGGATCGTTTCGGATGGTGCTGGTATCGCGCCGTATCGACCGGTCATCGTGGCACAGGACGTGGGACAGCGGGCGGCGATGCAGATCCTGGAAGAGAGTCTCAACCTTCCTGGCGTCACCGTCGATGCTGCTTCGGTGCGCGAGTATCCCACGGGAGATCTCACCGCGCACATTATCGGTTACATGGGGCGCATTCCGGCTGAAGACGAGCTGCGTCTGATCGAACTGGGTTACAACCCTGCGTTCGACCGCATCGGCTACGCTGGCATGGAACAATACATGGAAGACCTTCTGGCGGGCGAACGCGGGCGCATCGTCCGGGAGGTTGATGTGGCGGGGCTGCCGCTGCGCGAGGTGGAGCGGACAGAGCCGAACCCCGGACTCAGTCTGCGCCTGACGCTTGATGCCCGCTTGCAGGCGGCGGCACAGGTCGCGCTGGAAAACCAGTTGGCGATTCTGAATTCCGAGGCGGGCGCAATCGTCTCTGAACGCGGCGTGATCATTGCGATGAATCCGCAGACGGGCGAAGTGCTGGCGATGGTCAGCTATCCGAGCTATGACAACGCACGATTCGCGCGCACGATCGATGTCCCGTACTACCTCGATCTGGAAGCCGACCCGTTGACCCCGCTGGTCAATCAGGCGACGCAGGCGCTGTATCCGCCTGGCTCCGTTTGGAAGATGATCACGGCGGCGGGAGTGCTCGGTGAGAATGTCATCAACCCCAACAGCTTTCTGGTCGATCGCGGTGATCTATTGATCGAGAACCGGTACGCGCCAAATGACCCTGCGCAGCGCCAGCGCTTCGTCTGCTGGCTGGACAGCGGGCATGGCAATGTCGATCTGCTTCGCGGCATCGCCCAGAGCTGTAACGTTTACTTCTATCAGATCGGCGGCGGAAATACCGAGGTCTCGGCGCAGGCGCTGCGTCCGGGCGGGCTGGGACCGGTCGATCTGTGGCGCTATGCGCTGTCAATGGGTATCGCTTCGCCGCTCGGCGTCGAGCTTCCCTTCTTTAATCGCGGCTTGATCAATGATCCTGAGTGGAAGCGCCGCAACATCGGTGAAAACTGGAGCACTGGTGATACTTATAATGCCGCGGTCGGGCAGGGCTTTATTCAGACGACGCCGCTGCACATGGCAACGGCGCTTTCCTCGCTCGTCAACGGCGGTACACTCGTCCAACCCACGCTGATCCGCGAAGTTTTTGACGCCAATCGAAACATTGTGCGCCCATTCCAGACGACTGTTCTGCGCAATGTGAACATCGACGCCCTGGCACCCGACGAACTGATTACACTGCTGCCGGTCGAAGACATGATCATGCGCGGACCCAGCAGTCTGGCGTGTTCCTGCGAGGAGACCAGCGAGACCTTCAACCCGACCCGCTGCAACCCCGATACGTACCGCGCCGAAGTGGACGTGAACCCCGACCCTGACCTGACGACCTTCCGCGCTTATCGCGTCTCCGTCCCGGCGGGGTACACCTGGGGAGATCGTTTGTGCAACGCGCTGCGCTTCGATCCATCCTTCCGCCCCGCATTTTCGACAACCGACAACCTCAACATTCTGCTTGAGGGGATGCGGCAGGCGGTCACGGTTGGTACCGCTGAACGTGCCAACCTGCCCTTCGTCGAGGTAGGCGGCAAGACAGGTACGGCGGAGTACTGCGATAACATCGCCAATGCACGCGGGTTGTGTGAGCCAGGTAACTGGCCCGCTCATGCCTGGTTTGCGGGGTTCGCACCGTTCGATAATCCGGAAATCCTGATCATCGGCTTCGTCTACAACGGCGACGAAGGCTCGCGCGTGGCGCTGCCGATGGTCATGGAGACGATGGAAGCCTACTTCCGCCTTCGCGCCGAGGATCAGAACGCAGCGCCAGAAGTGCCGACCGCGCCTTAATTCAATGGACGTGGCACGCCATGCCATGTCCCCTACACCCTGGATAGGATACGAAATCATGCCGAGTGCGCCAACAGGACAGTGGATAGAGGTGTCGATGCAGGTGGATGGCGAGGCGGCAGAAGCCGTCGCGGAACTCCTGAGTCGTTACGGCTACCAGGGGGTCGCTATCGAGCAGGAAGGCATCATGCCGGAGATGTACGACGATGGCGAGGTGCCGCCGCCCGATAAGCTGACGCTGCGCGCCTACATCCATGTCGATGACGCGGCGGAGGAGACGAAGGCGCGGCTGGAAAGCGCGCTTGGCTACATGAGCATGATGTATCCAATGCCCGTGCCGACCTACAAGATCGTCGCTGAGGCGGATTGGGCGGAGGCGTGGAAGGTGCATTATCACCCCGTGCGCATCGGCAAGCGGCTGTTCATCCGCCCGCGCTGGATCGAGGTCGAAATGCAGCCAGGGGATGTCGAACTTGCGCTCGATCCAGGGATGGCGTTCGGCACGGGCACGCACCCGACGACGCAGCTCTGTCTGGAGGCGCTGGAGGCGCTGACGCAGCCGAACGTTAACGTGCTCGATATGGGCACAGGCAGCGGCATCCTGGCGATTGCGGCGGCGAAGCTGGGCGCGGCGCATGTGCTGGCGCTCGATAACGACGCGGTGGCGGTCGAAGTCGCCGAAGAGAATGTCGCCATGAACGGCGTGAGCGACAAGATCACGGTGGGGCGGGGCAGCCTGGAGAATGTCATCACGTCGGCGCGGCGCTTTGACGTGATCGTCGTCAATATCATCGCGCGCATCATCACGATGATGTGCGAGGGTGGCTTGGGGCAGACGGTACGTCCTGGTGGGCTGGCGATTTTCAGCGGCGTAACGAGCGAGCAGGTGGATGATGTAGAGGCTGCGCTGCGCAGCACGGGGCTGGAGCCTTACGCGCGGCGGCAGCAGGGCGATTGGGTATGCATCGAGGCGAAACGCAGCGTGTGACACGGCCTTAATCCTCGCTAACCCCGGCTAATCTTTGATTTAATCCTCAGTTTCTATCCTCGGTTAGATCACAGCCTGCCTGGATTACGGATAACGTACTGACATATCGAACGCAGAACACAGTCTGCGCGGTAGGTCAGCACAATCCATATTTGGGGAGGATAAAGTCATGAAGGTCTATCGTTTGGTGGCGGCTCTCGCCGTATTGGCACTGCTTGTCGCCTTCGGGGCGGGTTTTCCCGCTGCAGCACAGTCGGATGACAGCACAGGGATGTTGCAGTTCGAGGTTGCCGAAGATGGTGCCCGCTTCATCTTCGGTCAGGATCATCTGTTTGAGGATGGCAACCCTGATTACGGGACACCCTTCGTCACGCAAGGCTACATTTATCCGGTTGGCACGCTTAACGGCAGCAACGGCGTACTTGAAGATGGTTCGCCCGAATTCCCGGATCAGGTTCTCGGCGAGTGGACCTGCTATGGCTACATGATCGGCGAAGGCGCACATACCACGACTGGCGTGTGGGTGGTCTCGACCCAGGTGTACAACTTCTACACCAACGACAGCATCGTCGTGACCGATGGCTTTGAGGTTGCCGATTTCAACGTGCCAGCCACGCGTGCGGTGACGGGCGGCACGGGAGAATACAGTGATGCTCGCGGTGAGCAGGTGCAGGAGCTGCTCGGCTTCACCGAAAAAATGGGCGTCAACCTGCGCGTTGAATTCCAGTTGGCGGGCTAGTCCCTCGCATCACTACGTGAGATGCCCAGCGCGGGCATCTCCTGTTTCGTCCCTCTGCTGAATGAAAGTGAATGAACATCATGTTCAGGATTATCCTGCGCACGCTCGTCTGCTTCTGCCTTGTTGGGATGATGGGTGCGGCGGCTGTGCCTGCATCTGCGCAAATGACGGACTCCACCGCGTATGACTACAGAAGCGATCTGGCACGCGACTGGTCGTCACTGCATCAAAGCTTAATCCGGCGGACATGGGGCTTCTCGCCGCCTGTCGCGTCGCGCGCACTGGGTTACCTTGGCGTTACGCTTTACGAAGCGGTTGTTCCTGGGATGCCGGAACACCAGTCGTTGGCAGGGCAGTTGAATGGGCTTATCGACCTGCCGCAGCCCGTCATGGCGCAGCGTTATCACTGGGGTGCTGCCGCTAACAGCGCACTCGCGGCGATGACACAGCGGCTCTTCCCGACCGCTCATGACGAACACCAGGCTCAGATGACCGCTCTTTACGCGCGGTATGCCAGTACATTTGCAGGTGAGACGGATGCCGAGACCCTTGCGCGCTCCGAAGCGTTCGGCAGCGCGATTGCCGATGCCATCTTCGAATGGTCGCTGACGGATGGTGGTCACGAGGGGTACCGTTACAATTTTCCAGCGTATTTTGAGCTGCCCGCCGGGGAGGGTATCTGGCAGCCAACGACGCGCGCGAAGGGTAACCCCCAGCGCGCGATGCAGCCGCGCTGGGGCGACAATCGTCCGTTCACGCTGGTATCGGGTGCAGAATGCGCGCCGCCTCCGCCTCCCCCCTATTCGGAAGCGCCAAACTCAGACTTCTATCGTGAGGCGCGGGAAGTCTACGACATCTCTCTGGAACTCAGCGCGGAACAGCTCGAAATCGCGCGCTTCTGGGCGGATGATCCGTTCCGCACGGCGACGCCGTCGGGGCATTCGGTCGCCATCCTGACGCAGGTGCTGGAACGAGAGGATGCTACGCTGGCAATGGCGGCGGAGGCATACGCACGGATGGGGATCGCGCTCGCCGATTCGTTCATTAGCTGCTGGCACGCCAAGTACGAGTACAACCTGCTGCGCCCCATCACCTATATTCAGCGTGTAATTGATCCAGCCTGGACACCCGTGCTGACGACGCCGCCTTTCCCGGAATATCCGTCGGGGCACTCCGTCGAGTCGAGCGCCGCCGCTGCTGTGCTGTCGTACATGTTCGGGAATGCCTATGCATTTACCGATGCGACGCACGAGACGTGGGGGCTGCCCAACCGCAGCTTCGCCTCGTTCGCCAGCTTCGCGGAGGAAGCCGCGATGTCGCGCATCTACGGTGGCATCCATTTTCGGTCGGCGATTGAGAATGGGTTAGTACAGGGGTCGTGTATCGCGGAGCGTGTCAACGCGCTGCACTTCACCCGTGAGGCATGACATGCTGGGTTGTAGGGATGGATCCAGTAGGATTCGAACCTACAACCAAGCGATTATGAGTCGCGTGCTCTGCCGTTGAGCTATGGATCCGTGGATGAAGGAAAGGGAGAGCGGGTAATCGGATTCGAACCGATGCTAAGACCTTGGAAGGGTCGTGTGCTACCACTACACCATACCCGCAGGCTCATTAATGTCGGGGCGGCGGGATTTGAACCCACGACCTCTCGGTCCCAAACCGAACGCGATACCAAGCTTCGCTACGCCCCGGACTGGGGATAGTTTACCACTGACTCTTCACCGTGTCTATCCATGCTTGCAGGCGAGATCGCAGACAGGTGTCGCCTATCTCAATCTCTAGATGAAAACGGCACGCAGCTCCTCCACGCGTGTTATACTGGTCAAGACGTCAGAATTTTTCGCCGCGACTTCCGTATTCCATTCCCAAGGACCGCCAGCTCCAGATTTTCATCGGAGAAGCGAGCCACTCCTTGCTGGCGCATCCTTGTGCCAGCACTTGTTTCTATAGCCCTGGCAGATTAGCTGGTTGAGGTCACGACGATGGATGGCATTTCACCTTCTAAGGGTCAATATGTGCTCATAACGGGTGTTACGGGCTATATCGGTGGAAGACTCGTGCCTTTGCTAATAGAGGCAGGTTATCGAGTACGGGTTATGGTGCGCGATTTGGTCCGGCTACAAGGACGCTCATGGATAGCGCACGTTGATGTAGTGCGGGGTGATGTACTAGAACCTGATACGCTGGATGCGGCACTAGCGGGCATTGATGTTGCTTATTACCTCATTCACAGTATGCGGGGCGGGGAGAACTTTCATGAGCGCGACATCCGGGCAGCACGGAACTTCAGCGCCGCAGCGGAACGTCAGGGCGTAAAACGCGTTATCTACCTGGGCGGTTTGGGTGAATCGGCAACTGAGCTATCGCCGCACCTGCGATCACGTCAACAAACCGGTGACGCGCTGCGCGAGTGCGCCGTGCCAGTCACGGAATTTCGCGCCGGGGTGATTGTCGGTTCGGGCAGCTTGTCGTTCGAGATGATTCGTTATCTGACCGAGCGTGTCCCCATCATGATTTGTCCACGTTGGGTCTTTACTCGCATTCAGCCCATTAGCATCCGAGACACGCTAGATTATCTGGTCAGTGCACTGGATACTCCGGAGAGTGCGGGACAAATCATTGAAATTGGTGGAGCAGAGGTCATTACTTATCGGGATATGATGTTTGGCTATGCGCACGCGCGCGGGTTGCGTCGTTACATGATCCCGGTACCGATACTTACGCCGCGCCTCTCGTCATACTGGGTTCACTTGGTGACACCTATCCCGAGCGATATTGCTCGCCCGCTGATTGAGGGACTGCGTAACGAAGTTATCGTGCGTGACGATACAGCCCGTAAATTCTTCCCGAACATTCAGCCGGTGACCTTTGCAGTAGCGGTCAGCCGGGCGCTGGAAAAGCTGAAAGCCAGCGAAGTTGAAACGAGTTGGGCAGATGCGCTGGTGAGCAGCCAACCCGATGCGATACCAGCAGTCTTGACCACACATGAAGGGATGTTCCTTGAACAGCGGCAGGAATTCGTTAAGGCAACGCCAAGTGCCGTGTTTCAAGCCTTTGCGAGCCTCGGCGGTAGTAACGGTTGGTTGTATTTTGATTGGGCATGGTATTTAAGAGGGCTATTGGATCGTCTTGTCGGTGGAGTTGGACTGCGACGAGGGCGGCGACACCCAACAGAAGTGCGCGTCGGTGATGCGCTCGACTTCTGGCGCGTCGAAGCCGTGGAGACTGATAGGTTACTGCGGTTGCGAGCTGAGATGAAAGTTCCTGGACTTGCCTGGCTCCAATTTAAGGCAGAGCCACTCGAAGGCGGCGGAACAAAGCTCATCCAAACAGCATTTTTCGCACCCAAAGGTCTGTTTGGTCTGTTGTACTGGTATGGACTTTACCCACTTCATGGCTTGATATTCTCCGGCATGATCCACAAGCTGGCACAACGAGCCGAGGGTCCAACATGATGACTGGCGTAAGTGAAACAGCAGTACAACTTCGTCTTGATCCATGGTGCATTACAGGTCAAAGCGCAATGGTTGTTTTGTGACTGGCTTCAGCACATGACCTGCATGATCTCCAGAATAGGCACGCAAGTTCTGTAACATCGAGGTGGAATGTCGGTAGAAGCCTGTCACACGTCCCACGCCGCGCGCAGGTCGCGCCAGGTGTCTTCCAGGTTGGCGGGGATGACGCGCGTATCACCGACCGCCGTCATGAAGTTGGCATCGCCCGCCCAGCGCGGGACGATGTGGAAGTGGTAGTGCTCGGCAATGCCCGCGCCCGCCGCCGTGCCCAGGTTGGCACCCAGGTTGAAGGCAGGCGGGCTATATGCCTTACGCAGCGCCGCCAGCGCACGGTTGACCGTCTGCATCATGTCGAGCAGCGCTTCAGGCGGCAGCGCCTCCTGGCTGGCGACATGGGCATACGGGATGACCATCAGATGCCCGTTGTTATACGGGAAGCGGTTGAGGATCACGTAGACGTGCTGCGAACGATGGACGATATGCTGCTCGGCATCATCCGACTCCGCTGCTTTGCAGAAGATGCATCCATCGACCACCGTCCGCTCTCCTTTGATATATGCCATGCGCCAGGGTGCCCACAGGTGATTCATCGCGTTACTCATCCAGAAAATGAACACAACTTCTTACAGGTGCGTGGTGCGCAGTGCGAAAAGACAATTCGTTCGCATCACATACCTCGCACTTCTCATTCGATTGAACCCCAAACGCGCGGCGGACGCAAAGACATCCGCCTCTGGTACAATGGGGGTCATGAACGACTTCACACAAGACCTCCTGGCACAGGCGCTTGCGCCCCGGCAAGTTCGCTATACCCCGGCGACCGGAAGCACCAACGACGACGCGATTGCATGGCTGGCGGAGCATCCGCCGCAGGGTTCCGTCGTCACCAGCGACGAGCAGCATGGCGGGCGGGGACGGCTCGGTCGCCCCTGGTACGCCCCGGCAGGGAGCGGGCTGCTGCTGTCGGTCATTGCCTATCCCCCGCGCGAGCATCTGACACGCCTGACGATGGTTGGCGCGCTGGCGGTGCTCGATACGCTGGAGTCTTACGGCATACAACAGGTGGGGATCAAGTGGCCCAATGATGTGCGCATTGATGCGCGCAAGATTTGCGGCGTGCTGCCGGAGGCGGCGTGGGATTGCGAGCGATTGGTCGGGGCGGTGCTGGGCATCGGTCTCAACGTCAACATTCCATTCATCCTGACGCAGTACGCCGAGACTGCCATCAGCATCTCTGACGCCCTGGGGGAACCCGTAGATCGCCTCGACACATTCAAGCGTCTGCTCGCGCGCATCGATCACTGGCTGGCGAACGTTCACACGCCCGAAATTTTCGAAACCTGGAAGGCGCGCCTGGTCACACTCGGCACGCAGGTGACCGTGCAGACGCCGACGGGTGTCCGCAGCGGTTGGGCGGAAGATGTCACGCCGGAGGGCGGTCTGCTCCTCCGCAAGAGCGATGGTACACTCGAACAGGTCATCGCAGGCGAGATTGGGGTCTAGAGGATGGGCATTCGGCTCGACTGGGAGATTGAGAACGAGCGAGCGCAAACCCGGACGATGGGTGAAGACCCGGATGCGCGCAGACGACGCGCGCGCCGCCTGCGCCGTCTCATCATCGTGATCCTCGCGTTGGTCGCCATCGGCGGCGGCATCGTCGCCGTCGTCATGTGGCGGCTGCGCGAAGTGGATAATCAGATACGCCAGAGCCTGATCAGCACCGTTGAGAATGAAGTGGCGGCGCTGCGCATCGGCGACCGACCAACTTACACGAACATTCAGCGCAGTGACAGCGCCCTTTGGCTGCAAATGCAGCAGGATGCGTTTGATGCCTATCAACAGCTGAAGATCGACGCAAATCTCGTCCTGAGCGGGCGTGTCATCGATGCTGTGGTGGATAGCGCGCGTGGTCGTGCCCAGGTCGAGGAAATCGTCGATGGTGTGCCCTATGCGCGAACATGGTTCTATTTTCGCTATGACGATGGCTGGCGACATGTCCCGCCGGATTACACCTTCTGGGGAGAAGCGCGTAGCGCGACGACCGACCTTCTGTCGATAGCCTATTTCGCGGTTGATGAGCCGATGGCGGACGCGCTCATCAGCACACTTCCCGATTGGCTCAAGATCGGGTGCGGAATTCTCGCCTGTGCGACGCCAGTCTCGCTGGAAGTCGAAATCGTACCTGATGACACGCTTGCGCCTGGCTGGTCAAGCCTTGACGGGAACCGCCTGGTCATCCCATCGCCGTTTACAGGCGCGGCACGCCTGGACAGCATCTTTGCGCCGGGGACGCAGCTTCAGGTCGCATCATTGATCGCTGAACGACTCGTCGGGGCGGTACAAACGTCTGTACCGCTGCCGAACGCCGATGCTGCCTATCTCCGGCAGGCTGTCACATCGTGGCTGGTCAAGCGCTTTAGCGGGCAGGAGACGAATGCGTTCGTCATAGACTCGCTGGCGCAGACCTATGGCGAGGCGGCAGTAGGGCGCTTGCTCGCCGCGCTGACACCGGATGCCTCGATGGGCGTGCTGGCGAGCGCAGCGGGTGCTGCCAGCCTGAGCGAGATCACGCTCGACTGGCGCGACTTGCTGACCTGGCGGCTGACGGTCGAGACGCGGTTGATCGCTGAAAGGAATGACGCAGGTTTCCTGGCGCTTTACGATACGAGTGACCCGCTGGCGCAGGAGCGCGCGTTTGCGCGCTATGCGGCAGGAGACATGGGTGAGACCTGGGTTGTCACCGGTGTCGTACGCGAGTTGGATGCGAACGGCGTGCCGCTTCTGCGCGCGACGGCGTTGGTGCGCTCATTAGCAGGCGACCGGACGGAGGAAGTCCTGTTCCGGCTGGTTGATGGCGTATGGAAGCGGGCAAGTTAGCGGTTATTGCGACGTGCCTCGACAATCGCCATTTTCGCTTCGTGGCTCATGAGTGGATCGCGCAGGATGTCATCTTTATACTCGACGATGAAGTAAGCGCTGTAGATGGCAAGTCCCAGCGCGACAACTGCCAGGGTGGGAGCCGCGATGCGTTGGGCAGTGGGCGGAAGCAGCGCCCAGCCACGCAGGCAGGCGGCAGCACCTAGCGCAGCGTGAAGCGGCAGGATCGAGGCGAGAAAGCGTGGATCATAACTGGCGAACAGCCACCACGCTGCAAAGAACGGGGCAGCCCAGATCAGGATGGCAAGCCAGCGATAGGCTGCGACCGGCTTTCTTAGCTGCCAGATCGCCCAGGCAGCACCCACGAGCATTGCCCATCCCGGAACGCCAAAGTTGCTTGGAAGGGTGATGAAAATCAGCAGGCTATCCAGCGTGCGTCGTGCCTGATCGACCCAGGCGGTGTCGGGCAGCAGGCTGCCGACTTCGATCAGGTTGCGCACGTACCAGGGCATGCTTACCAGCGCACAGGCGGCAAGTGCCACAAGGGCGGTACGCCATGATCCTCGCTTGTGGACGAGCACCCAAGTGAGCCAGACGACCAGCGACGGAACGGCGATGAGCGCCGTATTCTTTGTCCACGCGGCTAACCCGACGCTGACGCCCAGCAGCGCCGCGTCCATGAGCGACCCGCTTTCCCAGAGCCGCAGGGCAAAGATCACCGCCAGTGTCAGATAAAGCGCCATTGGGAGTTCGGTATAGCCGGTCGATGCCCAGCTCCCGAACATGGGTGTGATGGCGAGCAGCAGCGCCGCCAGCCAGCCTGCGCCTTCGCCCGCCAGCCTGCGCCCCAGGATAAACGCGGCAGTCAGACAGGCGATAGACATGAGCGCGGGCAGCAGGCGCGCCAGATATTCGTGATCCCACCCGGCAGCCAGGTAGGCAAACGTGAATGTGAGCGGGACGTTCATCGGATACATACGGTGCAGGCTCTCGACGCCGATCAGCGGGATGAGTTCGGCATCGCGCGCCATCTGCTGCGCAAACGGATGATAGAGAGCAACCACATCATCGCGCGTGAAGGGCCAGTAGACCGCGTTGAACAGGATGGCAGCGCCAACGATGGCGACGCTGATGACATACGTGAGGCGTGCGATGCGCGCGGCGGGCGGGGTTGCTGCGGCTTGCTCGTCTAACTCAATGGCGACTGGGATAGAGGAGGCAGGTCTCGCCCTTGTAGATAGACGCGAAGAAACCCATGTGCCCAGTACGACGGTGGCGAGAAAGAGAATGCCGATGCCAGCAGTGCTGTAGGGCAGCCGCAGCACGCCCATCCAGAACATGATCTGGGTGAGGAGCCCGATACCCAGCGCCAGCGCCAGCGTCCACGCCAATAGGCGACCATCTCTGATGGGGCTGTGCGCCAGCAACGCCCGCGCGAGAGGATACGCCGCCGGAATGACCACCAGCACACTCACATAGGCAAGGATTTCCTGGAGCATTCGTCTACATTCACTCTCGATGGCTGCTCATGCCACATGCACAGCGTGCAAGCGTGTCTGCGCCTTTAACAGCCAGACACTCATGACTCGCCGCGCGTCAACCTTCACGCGCCATTGAGCTGCGCCAGCGCTGTCCGGGCAGGTGTGAAGTTGGGATTGAAGAAAATCGCCTGGTCAAGATTGGTGCGTGCACGTTCGGTTTCGCCCAAGCCCATACGAGCAAGCGCGCCGTAATAGAACGTTTCTTCGATCAGGTGTCCGCCGCCATCGTTCAGGAGCGACTGCGCGAGGGCGATCATGTCGTTGTAGCGCCCGACCTGGTAATACGCTTCGAAGGGTCCGAACTGGTACCACAACATACGCCAGGGCAGCCCACCGCCGACGTTGCGTGCCTGGTCATAGGCGATAGCTGCGCTTTCGTAGTCGCCCAAGCCTGCGAAACTCGTCCCCATGTTGAACCATGCGAACGGGTCTTCGGGGTTGGCGACCGCTTCCAGCCGTGCAGCTTCCAGCGCGTTGATGCGGTTCTGCGTGGCGTCGGCATCGCTGCCCAGCAGAGTCAGCAGCTCTTGCTCGCGCTCAATGGGATAGGTGACGATGTAAAGGCGGTTGAAGTGCCGCCAGAACTCGTCAATGTAGGGATACTCGTAGGTGTAGTTGGGTCCCTCGAAGCTGTCCATCGTTCGTAGGACGCCCAGCGTATCGTCGTAACCGTAGACCATGAGATAATGCCCCATCCAGCCCTGTGGGTCATTGGGCGGGTCATAGCCTGCTTCCAGCATGACGGGGAAATTCTGGCTGACCAGCAGCTTGACAAGGTCAAGCGTACCGCCTTCGCGGACCAGTGCGCGCAAGGTGCCCGGCAGATGAACATTGACATATTCGGCGATCTGCCAGGGGCTGACGTTCTTGTCTTCCGGATTCGGCTTCAGCCAGGCGGCAGCGACAGCCTGGTCATCTGTGTAGCCAAAGTACGAGAGCGCCATCGACAGCGTGGCGGGTCCGCAGTTATTCCAGGTTTGGTAGAAGTGTTCAACGCCGTTCAGTTGGTAAGCCGATGGCACGCCTGGCAGCGCGGCGCTTTGCGCCTGTGCGCTGGAAATTGCCATCAGTGACCACAGAAGCGCGAGCATAAGCCGAATGCGCATAAGCTCTCAGTCCTCGTTTCGTCTTGTGTGTGGGGCATTATACACGGCTGAGGTGTGCGTTCGCAGGGCGCTTAACCCACGCCAACAAGGCGCTTGTGGACAAATGTTTGAAAAAGGCGCGGTAAGTACGTTACCATCACCGAGGTCAGTGTACCTAAAACCTAGAGTTGATATGCAGCCGGAATCTCTCGTTGGTCGCCAAATTGATGATTTCATTATAGAAGAGCGCATCGGGCGCGGCGGAATGTCGCTGGTGTATCGCGCGCAGCAGCAGTCCGTCAATCGCCCTGTTGCGCTCAAAGTCATTACACTCGCGACCGTCGGCTCCGAGCAGGATGAGTTCGCGCGGCGCTTCGCGCGTGAGGCAGAGCTTGCTGCCAGCCTGGAGCACTTACACATTGTTCCGCTGTATGCGTACGGCATCCACAACGAGGAACTTGCGTATCTGGCGATGCGTTTGCTGCGCGGGGGAACTCTGACTCAGCGAATGGGCGGGCAGCCGCTGCCGCTGGAACAGACACTGACGATTGCCCGTCAAATTGGCAGCGGGTTAAGCTATGCTCATGAACAGGGTATCATCCACCGCGATCTCAAGCCGGGCAATATCCTCTTCGACGATCACAACAACGCATATCTGGCGGATTTCGGGCTGGCGAAGGTGGTTGAGGGTTCAGCACTGACGCAATCGAATGCCATCGTCGGGACGCCGCAGTTCATGTCTCCTGAGCAGCTTCGCGGGGATGCCATCGATTTTCGTTCCGATATCTATAGCTTTGGCGTACTGCTTTACACGATGCTGAGTGGGTCACCGCCCTTCACCTCGACCGATGGCAACGTCGTCTCGATCATCTATCAGCATCTGGAAAAGACGCCGCGCCCACTCCACGAGATTAACGAGAAGGTGAGTCCCGCGCTGGAGGGGGTCGTCATGACGGCGCTGGCAAAGCAGCCTGACGGGCGATTTGAGAATGTGGGCGCGTTCATGCTGGCGCTGCAATCGGCGCTAGAGCGTGTGCTGCCGGGCTTTTCTGCCGACGATGCACCCTCCACCCAGCAGCGCCTGCTGACCGCGTTACAGGCTGACGACGCCGAATCGGGAGACAGCATTCTCGCGCAACCCCTGCCGCATGAGCGTTCGACGATCACAACGCCGCGTCCGCTGTGGAGGCGACCCGTGGGGTGGGTGGCAGCGGTCTCTGTGCTCATCCTGCTTGCGCTGGTCTGGGTCGCTTTCTCCGGTCGTGGGGTGCCGCTGCGGCGGGCAACTGTCCTGATGGGGGAGAGCGGTTCTGCGGAAGTGTATCAGCCCTCGCCTGATGAGATCAGGCTTGCTCAGGGAGCGATGGGCAGCGATGGTTTCGTTGCCTATGTGACGTGCAACACCAGCAGCGAGTACCACGCCACGCAGACCCGCGAAATTGGCGATATGCTGCGTGCTTACGGATTGGAGTACCGTGCTTATGATCCCGACAGCGACAAGGCGCGCCAGATCCCCTTGATCGAGCGAGCGCGGCTGGATGGTGCCGTGGGGATGATCATCTGCCCGCTCGATCCGGATTTGCTGGACGATGCCTTGATGGCGATTGATTCTGCCGACGTGCCGCTTGTCCTGATGAATGGCGACATGGAGAGCTATGGCGGTGTGCTGATCGCAGGCGATGAATTTGCGATGGGTTATGCGGCAGGCGAAGCGGCAGGTGAAATTCTGGTGCGCGATCGGGAGGGGCAGGGCAGGGCGATCATCCTCGATTTTCCCGACCTCCCGCAAATCATCCGGCGTGCTGATGGTTTGGAGGCTGGGTTACGTGAAGCCGCGCCAGATGCCGAGGTCGTGGGACGTTACCTCGGCGCGACGCGAGATAACGGACGCCGATCCGTCGAGGCGCTGCTCGAACAGGGGGTGCAGTTCGATACGATCATCAGTATCAACGACGCTGGGGCGTTCGGTGCCATCGACGCGCTCATCGCAGATGGGATTGCACCAGAAGATGTCATTATCACCAGCATTGATGCGGAGTCGCTGGCGCGCGATTATATTGCCGATGACTATTTCATCCGTGCCTCCGTGGATGTTGGTCGCGCTTTGTACTCCCAAGCGGCGTCAGATACCATTGTAAAGTTGCTCGCTGGAGCCACTTTGCCTGAACGCTTCCTGGTTTCGCCCGGCGACGTCATCACGCGCGAGTCAGCGGCAGACGCAGGTCAAGCAGAAGCATCCGAATAGGCGTGAGCGTGCCACGATGAGCCAACGTTTCCCTGTCTGGGGCATCGCGGTCGGCGTGCTTATGCTCGGTTTTGCCATTTACCTGGCAGTCATCCCGCTGACCGATATGCACAGCGACGAGTATCTGGTCTATCACCAGACACGCAATGACCTCGGCTATACCATCTGGTATCAAACCTATCAGGATGTGCATCCACCCCTTTGGTTCAGCCTCTTCTGGGGTTGGCGACAACTGGTTGGCATCAGCGAGTATGCGGGCAGGCTTCATGCGATTCTCCTCAGCATGATGACGCTGGCAGTCGCGTATCGCCTGGGGCGAGAGTGGTTTGGGCGGGCGGACATCGGTTTAATCGCGATGGGGCTGCTGCTCGCCAATGGGTTTCATCTGGCATACGCGCTGGAGATCCGCCCGTACGCCACGACAATGCTCCTCGCCGCGCTGAGTATGCTGCTGTTTGGGCGCTGGTTGCGCAGCGCAGCAACGCAAGGCAGACGTTGGGCGATCCTGTGGGGTGCGCTCGCGGGTATTTCGCTTTATGTGCATTACTTTCTCGCCTTCATGTATCTGACGCAGGCACTCTACGCGCTGGCAACCCTGCGCCCCTGGAAGAAACTGCTGCGTCAGGGTTTGCTGGGTGCGCTGGTGGGTGTCGCCCTGTGGTCACCCTGGCTGCCCTTCCTCTACGGACAGATCCAAACCCTGCGCGCGCTGGCGGTCGAGGCAGGAACGGCGTACGGTACCGGGTTGGGGACGAACGCGACGACAACATCGACTTCGCTGGAGACGCTCAATCGTTTCATCCTGCTGGTGACCACTCAGCAGCCGCTCCTGTATGCGATACTCTTGATCGTTGGCGCGTTGGTGCTGAAAAAACGCGCTGCCTTCTGGTTGGCGTCGGCATGGTTCGCGCTGGTTCCGGCGTTGGCGCTGGTCATGAATACCGTCGCAGCGGTGTTTTCTCCGCGTTACTATGCTTATATAACAGTGGGGTTGGCGCTCGCCACCGCCGCCGGGATCGGGGCGCTCAGGGGGCGCTTGCGCTGGACGGTCGGTCTGTGTTCCGTCGTATTGATCGCATTGGGGCTTTTCGCCACCTTGCCGGATAGACCCCATCTGCGCGACATTTTTCGCACGATGTCTGCGACGGCGCAGCCGGGTGAGGCGCTTTACATCGAAGGCGAAGTCCAGGGAGCGCGGGAAGGGATGTTCGACTGGCAGATGCAATTGTATCTGGTACCCAGCCTGTACGATAACGTCGTTTACGATCTGAGCGGCGACCTTCCGCGCCGCATCTGGCATCTCACGTACCGTTGGTTCGGCGAGGGCGTGCAGGACGAGTTCCGCGCGTTGGAGGCGACGCACCCACTTCAGCAGGTGCTAGGGCGCTGCGACCGAGGCTGGTGTTTCCTGGCGCAGTTGATGGAAGCGCCGCCGAACGCGGATACGGTCTACTATGAGGGGCAGCTTGGCTTTCGCGGGGCGGATACATCGCTGGTTGACGATACGCTGCATGCGCGTCTTTGGTGGCAAAATGCCGCGCCTATCCCACTGGACTATTCCATCAGCCTTCAGCTCCAGGATGCCAACGGGGCTGTAATCGCCCAGTCCGATGGGCAGATCAATCACTACGGGCGCGAAGTCGTCCCGACATCACAGATGCAGCCAGGGCGCATCTATATCGATGAACGTGCGCTGGTTCTGCCGCCCGATGTGCCGGGCGAACTGCGCTTGCAACTGATCGTCTATCAGTCGTGGGATGAGCGTCGTCTGATGTTGGATGACGGGCTTGCGGCGATAGACCTGGGCGACGTGCGTATGCCGTAATGTGCACAGATGCAAAGCGGGCGAACACAAGGGTGAGGGGCGAATACATAGGTTCGCCACTACGGGCAATGCCGTTGGGGCGTCCGAATAGTCCGCATTGGTTTTATATGGTCTGTAAGCTGGGAGTATCATGGAGAGAAGCTCTCTATAACCGCAAGACCTTCCCCAGGATTTCTCGATGACTGCTGAATTTACCGCACGCACGTCGTTTACAAGCGACCGACGTACCCCGCTGCGCTTCATCCTGTCGCATGTACGTCGTCACCCGATCTTCGCGGTCACCATGATGCTCGGCGCGTTTTCAAACGCAGGCTTGGCGGCGACAGTACCGTACTTCATCGGGCAGGCATTCAGCGCACTCCAGGGGCGCGAAGCCAATACTCTGGCGGTTGTTGGCAATATGGCTGTCGCCATTATCCTGTCGCAGCTCCTGCGCGCTTTGCTTCAGGTGGTGCGCAACTTTTCCGCCGAGGTGTTTGCCCAGCGCATCGAGCGCGATGTGCGCGATGAACTGTACGCCAGCTTGCTCGGCAAGAGCATGACATTCCATGACTCGGTGCCGGTGGGGGAGATCATGGCGCGCGTCACCAACGATGTGCGCGAGATGAACCTGATGATGAACCCCGGTGTCAATCTCATCGTCGGTTCCGGATTCTTCCTGGTCACACCCTTGATCGCCGGTTTTCTGCTGCATCCCTTGCTGGTCATTGTCCCCATCCTGTTTCTGGTCGCCTACGTCTTTGTTCAGGCGGAGTATGTGCGGCGGCTTACACCCTTCGGGCTGCATCAGCGTGAGGCGTTTGGTCATCTGAATGCGCAGGCTGCCGAGGCGATCGACGGGCTTCAGGTCGTCAAGGGTGCCGCCCAGGAAGGACGTGAGAAGGCATCGTTCGCGCAGACCGCGGACGATGTGCGGCAGGCGGTCGAGCGTTACGGCGTGCAGGAGGCGCGCTACCTGGCGGTGCTGCTGCTCGGATTGGCGCTGGGCGGCGCGCTTACGCTGTCAACCGCGCTGTATCGCGCGGGCGAAATTCCGCTTGGCTCGGTGATTGCGTTTGTCGGGCAGATCGCTTTGTTCGGGTTTCCGGTCTTCACATCGATCCAGTCATTTTCGCAGGCGGCGCTGGGCTACGCCAGCGCGCGACGCATCCTGCAACTGATGAACACGGAAACCGATCTCGACCAGAACGCAGCAGGCTATTCCGGGACGCTGCACGGCGAGGTGACGTTTGAACACGTCGATTTTGGTTACTCGACCAGCGGCAAGCAGGTTCTATACGATGTGTCGTTCACGATTAAGCCTGGACAGACGGTCGCCATCGTCGGGCAGACGGGCAGCGGCAAGACGACCGTGACCAAGCTGATCAATCGCATTTACGATGTCGATGCGGGGCACGTCCTGGTGGATGGGCGCGATGTTCGTGAATGGAGCCTGGCGGCACTGCGTTCGCAGATCAGCATCATTGAGCAGGACATCTTCCTCTTCAGCCGCTCGATTGCCGACAACATCGCCTTTGGTGTCCCAGAGGCAACGCGCGAGGAAGTCGAAGCGGCGGCGCGCAAGGCACAGGCGCATGACTTTATCATGAGTTTCGAGAAGGGGTACGACACGGTCGTCGGGCAGCGCGGCGTGACGTTGAGCGGCGGGCAGCGCCAGCGCATTGCCATCGCGCGTGCATTCCTGACCAACCCGCCGATACTGATCCTCGACGACAGCACCAGCGCGATTGACAGCGCGACCGAGGACAAGATTCAGCAGGCGATCTATGCTGCTTCCGAGGGGCGGACGATGGTGCTGATCACCCACCGCCTTTCTCAGATCCGTTGGGCGGATCATATTGTCGTTTTACGCAAAGGGCGGCTGGTGGCACAGGGGGCGCATGACGACCTGCTGAACACGAGTGAGAGTTATCGTCGGATTTTCGCGCGCTATGAAGGCGTTGCCAGTCGATAGGGGCGAGACATGGGTTTCTTTGGCAGCTTGGGCGCGGACAAGTACGACCGCCAATATGGGGATATGTATCTCTTGCGACGGTTGGTCACCTACTTTAAGCCATTCCGTCGCCAGGTGAGGATCATTGCGGGCGGGATGCTGGTATTCGCCATCGCGGGCGTCGCCTATCCTCTGCTGACGTCTGGCGCGGTGCAGGCGCTGGGGCAGGGCGCGCCCGACAGCGCACTGGCGGTCTTCATCGGCGCACTCTTCTTCATCGCCTTCCTCGATTACGGTCTGTTCTATGTGCGGCGGGCGCTGGTCGCGCGCGTGCTGGCACCCGTCATCAGCCAACTGCGCCAGGATGCCTTCGCTGCGGCGCTCGACCGCGACCTCAGCTTTTACGACGACGAAAAATCTGGGAAGGTCGTCAGCCGCATCACGAACGATACGCAGGAACTCTACAGCGTCCTGTTGTTCGCGACAGACATCATCAGCCAGATCGCCGAATTTGTGATACTTTTCGCGGTGCTGCTCAATATCAACTGGCAGCTCACGCTCGTGCTCATGCTGATGCTTCCGCTGGTCTACGCGATCACGACGGGCTTCCGTCATCTGGCGCGCATCGCCACGCGGCAGGGATCGCGCGCGATGGCAGTCGTCAACGACACGATCCAAGAGAGCGTGACGGGCATCGCGGTCGCCAAAAACTTTCGCCAGGAAGCCATGATCTATGACGAATTTGGTGAGGTCAATCGCCAGTCGTACCGCATTAACCTGCGCCGCGGCGGCGTCTTCGCGCTGATCTTCCCGGTGCTTAATGGCGTCGCCGGTATCGCGATTGCATCGGTCGTCTATGTCGGTGCGCTGATCGTGGACTCTGGCGCAATTGAACTGGGGGCATGGTGGTTGTTCGTGCAGGGCATCGATCGCTTCTGGTTCCCGTTCATCAATATCGCCGCTTTCTGGGGACAGATCCAGACGGGCTTGACGGCGACCGAGCGTGTCTTCGCGCTGATCGATGCGGAAAACGTCGTCAAGCAGCGTGGGGACGAAAAGCCAGCGGCGCTGCGCGGCGAGATCGTCTTTGACCATGTGACGTTCGAGTACACGTCGAATGCGGCGGTGCTGGACGACTTTTCATTGACGATCCGCCCCGGCGAGAGCGTGGCGTTCGTGGGACATACTGGCGCTGGCAAGAGCACCATCGCCAAGCTGATCGCGCGCTTCTATGAATGGCAGCGTGGCGCGATCCATGTCGATGGACATGATCTGCGCGAACTCGACATCCATCATTACCGTCGTCAGCTTGGCATCGTGCCGCAGCAGCCTTTCCTGTTCAGCGGCACAGTGATGGAGAACATCCGCTACGCCAATCCGGGACTGAGCGATGCGGAGGTCGAACAGATCGCTTACAGCGTGGGTGGCGGCGAATGGCTGGAGACGATGCCGGATGGGCTGCACACGGACGTGGGCGAGCGCGGCGGACGCCTGAGCATGGGGCAGCGGCAGCTCGTCAGTCTGCTGCGTGTGCTGGCGCAGAAGCCGGCGATCTTCATCCTCGACGAGGCGACGGCGAGCGTAGACCCGTTCACCGAGACGCAAATCCAGGAAGCGCTCGACCTGATCCTCAAGCAGTCCACCTCGATTCTGATCGCCCACCGCCTGAGCACGGTGCGCAGCGCCGACCGCATCATCGTGCTGCGTGAGGGGCGCATCATCGAGCAGGGCAACCACGAGTCACTGATGACCCAGGGCGGGCACTACGCGGAACTCTACAACACCTACTTCCGCCACCAATCGCTCGATTACGTGGAAGGCGCGCGAGGGCGGCTGGTCGCAGAAGCAACGGGGGATTGAAGGTATACTATGTCCGAGGTGGTGCTCGTTCCAGCTTTGCGAGATAGTATTTCCGAGCGTTTGTGTGACGAAATCGTCCCAAATTCGACGTCCAGCCTATTCTCTTCCACCAGGAACGCCAGAACTATGAACCAACCTTCCTTCTCCCTCGGTCGCGGGTGGGTCATCGCCCAACTCGTCCTGTTTGCGCTGCTGTTCGCCTCACCGTTGATCGCGCCGGGTGTACCGCCGACGCTGCTGGCGGTGCCGCTCGGCTTGTTGATCGGCGCAGTCGGATTGATCATCGCCTTCCTCGGCATTGCACAGCTCGGCAGCAGCTTGAGTATCTTCCCTCGCCCTGTTCCAAACGGACAGCTTGTGCAGACGGGCGTCTTCGGTATCGTGCGCCATCCCATCTATACGGGCGTGATCTTCGCGGCGCTCGGCTGGAGCATCGTGATGTGGAGCTGGCTGGCGCTCCTGCTCACCGTAGTGCTCGGTGTCTTCTTCGACCGCAAGTCGGCATTCGAGGAGACGATGTTAAGCAGCCAGTACCGCGAATACGCCGCCTACAAGACGCGCGTCAAGAAGCTCATCCCCTGGGTGTATTGAGAGAAGTGACGAGTAACAAGTGATGAGTGCTGATGGGGTGACGGGTTGCCGACGATATGGAGTATCGGCAAAGGGATTGGGTAAAATACAAAGGTATTGAACCGCGAAGACGCGAGGGGCGCGGAGAGTGATTCTGGTCTTCGCGTTCTTCGCGGTTGAATCTTCTTTTCACGCTACGGATACTGATCGATTGAACACCCGCCGCCTGCAATATTTCCTGCTTCTAATGATCCTCCTGCTGGCATTCACGCTGCGCGTCTACCGCATCGATGCGTCGGCGCTGCGCGGCGATGAGGCGTTCGCCGTGCGCTACTGGGCTGCTCCGCCATCCGAGGTCTTGCAGCAGCTCGCCTGGATCGAGCCGCATCCGTTCGGGACATTCTTCGGCTTTTGGGCGTGGAAGTCGCTGGTCGGCGAAAGCGAGCTGGCGATGCGGATGCTGCCTGCGCTGCTCAACCTGCTCGGTGCGGCGGCGATGTATGCGCTGGCGCGGCGGCTGCGCATGGGGGCTTGGGCGGCGCTGCTGGCGGCGTTCCTGTGGGCGGTCAATCCAGGCTTGATCTGGCACAGCCAGGATGTGCGCAATTACGCTCCCTGGGCGGGTTTGAGCGCGGTCGCGCTGTGGCTCCTGGTGCGCGCGGCGGACAAACGCCGGCGCATCGATTGGGTGCTGTACGTGATCCTCGAGGTGATCACGCTGTATGTGTTCTTCCTCGAAGCATTCATGCTGGTCGTACAGGGGCTGTACGTGCTGTGGGTGGCGTGGCAGGGCAGGGAGAAACGGGAGGATGTAGAAGGCGGCGGACGAGGCATGCCTCGTCCCTACAGCTACAGCGCGGTTGGACGATGGGACGGGCGGCTGCTGCGCGGGTTTGCGGCGTCGGCGGTAGTGATGGGCGTGCTGCTCATCCCTTGGCTCTATCAGGCGTACCGGCTAGCGGGCAGCGGCTACGGCGGGACGGCGGAGCGGGCGCGCTTAGATGCACTTCTTGAATTTGTGAGCGAATGGACGTTGCAGATACCCGGAACTCCTGCGCTGGATCTGGGGTTATGTGGGGTCCTACTGGTACCGTTACTGGTGTTTAGCGCTTTGACCCTGGTCATAAGTGGCAGTCGTGCATCCAAACTCAGCTTGCTTATGCTGGTCGTTTTGCCGCTGTTATTGATTATCGCTGCGACTCGGTTAGATGTCTTTCGAGCGCGTTACTTACTTGCGATTATGCCAGCGTTGCTGCTCATTGCCGCATCGAGTGTTCTTTGGTTTTTGCCCAGATACCATCGCCCTCTTCCTCCATGGTCTTTTCTGGGCATGATGGGGGCGATGTACTTCGCGGCTGTCATCCTGCTGTATGGCGTTTTCTCAGTTGCCTTCTACTTTGACGGGCGGTATCCCAAAGCACCTGACTGGCGCGCATTGAGCCATAATCTCTCCTTACGCCTGGATGACGAAGATGCCGTAATTGTTGCTGCTGCTGACTTGGCTGGAACCACAGATCCAGCATTTGAGTACTACTATCAAGGCGATTTTGTGGTTTTGCCGCGTGAGAATGTTGAAGTGTACGGTGAAGCTGCGGGCTTGCTTACGACGAGCAGACTGGTTTACCTTGTCGATGGCGTAAGTGAGGATTCGGCTGCCGATGCCGCGTTGCGCGAACTTGGCACGTTTGCCGAGGAGTATTTCATACGCGGATACCGTGTGCGGGTGTTCCATGCGCGCGGAAGACCTTCGTCTGTAGTTGATAGCCCGGCGGGTGCGGATCTGTCGGAGTTAGAACATCCGGTTTGGCTGCAGGCGGCTGGACGTGTTTTGTCCGGATGGGAACTTGTTGGCTATCCGTTTAGCGATCAAAACGTCTCTGTACTTTTGCTCTGGAACGACGTAAGTCGCTCCGATGAAACCAGTTGGAAAGTCTTTCTGCATCTTGTCGATACGAGTGGTCAAATCGTACTTCAGGCAGATAGACCGCCTGGCAGCACAGTCGGCTATGACCTCTATAATCTGATTGTGCCCGGACTTGCCCCCGGCGATTACACCCTTCGCTTTGGGCTGTACCGCGAGGACACGGGCGAGCGCGCCATCATCACCGATGCGGGGACAGCGGAGACGCTGGGCGATTACGTGGATCTGGCGACGATCACGGTAGAGCCGGGGTCGTGATCATTCCGGCTTGACGGCGACCACCTGCGAGGTTGTGCTGAGTTCTGCGTGATGCAGGATGCGCCAATCGGAGAAGTAGCCCAACGCTTCGTCGCGCTGGAGCAGGTAAGCGGGGTTAAAGTCTGGCTTGAACTTGAGCAGCCCGCGATTGAACGTCTCGAAGAGGATGCGCCCGCCTGGCAGGGTCGCCGCGCGAAGCTGCGACATCAGCGGCTGCGACAGGAAGCGCATGATGACGATTAGATCGTAGGTCTCGTGCAGGAGCTGCGCCTCGTCAAAATCGACCTGGAAGAAGTTGATCGTTCGCACCTCGCGCCGCCGCGCCTCCTCCTGTGCAAGCAGCAGCGCCGCGCGGCTGATGTCCATCAGATCGACGTTATAGCCCTGTTCCGCCAGCCAGATCGCGTTCTGCCCAGGACCCCCCGCCGCGTCGAGCGCACGCCGTCCCTCTCCGGGCAGCAGCGGCGGCGTGTAGGAAAGCAGCAGTGGGTCGGGTTCCGGGGGCGCCTCTCTGCTGCGCTCGGTATAGAAGGCATCCCATCGGGCGCGGTCTTTGGCGCTCATCGCTTAGGTATCCTTGCCCACGAAGACGGGCGTGTACGCCAGTGCGTCCGGCACGGCAGCCAGCGCCTCGGCATCGCCCGGCAGTAGGGGCGCATCGGGGCGACGCTGTCTGCGGGCTGACGCCTGGTATGCATCACGCAGCGTGATGAAATCTGGCTCACGCCAGCCATCACCCAAGCCCAGCGCTGCCGCAAGCTGCCGAATGCGCCCGCCGCCCGCGCTGTTCCAATCGGGCGCGTCCTGCTGCTGCAAAAGCGCCTGCGCCGACTGCGCATCGCCACCCGCCTTTCGCATCAGCGTGCTGCTCATCCGCTCGAACATCTTTGCCGCCTGCTGAGTGTCGACCCCTTGTGCCATCCTGCGGACATCTTCTGGCAGGTCGTCCAACCCCATGATAATGTGCTTCTGCTCGGCAATCCGGAGTGGCGGCGCGTCATCCAGACGGGAGAGTTGGAGGTCGATCTTGTTCGCACTCAGCCAGTCCTCCATCGCCACCGCCTCGCCGCGTGCGTAGGCGTTGATCGCCGCGTCCGCACCGCGCAGGCTAACAGCCAGGATTGCCTGCGTCGTGGAGACCTGGGCGCACAGCGCTGCCGGGACTTCGCCGATCACGCGCACCCATCCGCCGCGCGGCGGCGCAACGAACAGCCTGACGGTTATCCTGTAGGGCTTGCTTGGCATCAACCCAAACGGATTATATGCAGTGTATCCATCCTCGGAGAGGCAGTGTTTCAGGGTCGTCTCGACGGACGTGTTTGCGGATTCAGGGGTGTAAAAGCTGTGCCACGCGCTCATTGGGATCTGCCTTGTTGGGTATGCGTGCCGCGAAAGCGACAACGCTGCCGAGTGCCGTGAAAGCATACTCGTCTAACCATGCGCTGCTGCTAAGCGCTTCGGCAATGAAGACGAGATCGCAGCCCCGCTGCGCCGCACACTCCATCGCACTGCCCATCAGGGCACGCGCAGCATCCAGATCGTCGCTGGCAAGGAAGAAGGCATTGATTTCGGCGCTGCGCAGCGCGCTTTGCACGCGCAGGCTGGCAATTCCGACCGGGCTTTCGCCGTCTTCGACCAGCAGGTAAATCGCCTGACCATCGGTGACCCGGCGCATCATACGCTGAATAACGCTGGTATCCGTCTCCCGCTGAGTGCCGCCCGCCAGGAACTCACTACGGGCATTCCACCAACGCGCCAGCTCGCGTGGCTCTGCTGCCTGTTTGGGCACATAGCGCTGCACGGATGCGGTCTGCACAGCGAGATCTGTAGTTGCGAGTATCTGACTCTCACCTGCCCATTGTAAACCGAAGTCTTGCAGCGTCTGCCTGAAGATTGGCGGTACCAGCCCTTCGTAATAGAGCAGGCGTGGTGCGCGCCCCAGCTCTGCCAGTCTGGTGATGCCTTGTTCTACGGCATTGACTGAGACCCATGCAGCGCCGCGCCGCGGTGTGAGATAGTTGAGTGTTGGGAGCGCGTTGGTTGGATGAAATACGACGTCGAGGATATTCAGACTTTCTCGCTGCGCGCCCTCTTCATGCGCCACCGCCTGATCATGTTCATCGATTCTTCGCAGAAGGACGCGCGCTGCTTTGAGGGTTTCTGGATCGGTCATAGTCTTACGGAATGGGGGAAAACGCTCATTCGAAGAGTCTACGCCATCTTCACACGAAATAACATTTGTAGTCCGTTTGAACGGGGTTGATTTCGCCCTGCATGTTCATTTCGCCGCAGCTTCCACGTACAATGATGCGGTATCAGACATGAAATGTGGAGCAGCGTGTGAAGATTTACACCAAAACAGGCGATGATGGTTCAACCAGCCTATTCAGCGGCGGGCGCGTGCCCAAATTCCATCTGCGTGTCGAGGCGTATGGCACGGTCGATGAACTCAATTCGATCCTGGGTCTGGCGCGTGCCCTGCACCCCAGTCCTGCGACGGATCGTTACCTGACGCGCATACAGCACCAGCTCTTTAATCTTGGCGCAGACCTGGCGACGCCGCTGGATGCGAATTCGAGTTATGTTGTGCGCGTTGATGCTGCGCAGGTCGCCTGGCTGGAATTCAGTATCGACCAACTGACTTCCGAGCTGCCGCCGCTCACCGCCTTCATACTGCCGGGTGGATCGCCAGCAGCGGCGCAGATCCATGTTGCGCGGACGGTCTGCCGCCGTGTCGAACGTCTCGTGACACAGTTGACCGAAACAGAAGCAGTGGGCGTGCATGTGCTGCCTTACCTGAACCGCCTGTCCGATTTTTTCTTCACCCTGGCGCGCTGGGAAAACCAACAGGCAGGCGTGCCGGATGTCGTCTGGTCGAAACTGGACGAGGCGTAGCGATCTGCTACGAGTTCCCGCCCACTTTGCGGAAGAGGATCAGTTGTTCCTGGTAAAAGCGCTGAACTTCGATGAAGCCGCTGTCAGTCGTCCGCAAGACCTCCAGGTCAATACCGTTGAGATTCCCGTAGATGAGGTCCCACAGGATAAACGCGCCCGGCGGAACTTCCGATGGCTCAAGTTTCGACCCGCCCGGTGCAATGATGAGATTACCACGATCTTCGTAGACCCAGAAGAACCACGTATGGGTGGAGTAGACCGGCGTCGCAACATGCTCGTTGGCGACTAACCAGTCCGCAGCCTGCTGCGCGGCAATTTCGTTTGGTTGTAGCTGCCAGGGGCGAACTGCCAGCATGGCTGCACCGCTGTAGAGCAGTGCTGCACCATACAGCGCGCCGACGCCTGTCAGCTTCACCGCGCGCCGCCTGCGTGCACTCATTTGCTGAGGCAAGTGCTTATCAATCCAACTAGGCACCCGTTCGGCGGCGAACGCAGCGAGCAGCGCGAATGTCGGTGCCATCGGCAGCAGGAACAGCACATAGCCGCCGCTCGCAAAAAGCCCGAAACGATAGATCAGCGTATGCGTAACAAAGTAGAAGAGCGCAGGCAGTGTAAAGATGAGCGCTGCTCGCCGTTCGCGCCACAGGCACGCTGCGCCTCCCATCGCAAGCGTGAATACGATGATGCCGACGCTGCCGACCATGGGCAGGAGGAAATGCAGCCAGTCGCCGCTGCCATAAATGTCGGTCGGGCGAATCTCAAGGAGATTGCCTGATGCGAGGCGTCCTAGCGCCGCGTAATGCAGCACGTTCCAGGCCATCATCGGCATCAGGGCGATCAACGCGAGCAAGAGCGAACGTGATAGGCGCATTCGCCTGGCGCGCGTAAAGCGTGAGACAAATGGCATCCACAGCAGGCAGAGGTAGCCAATCCACACAGCGGTCAGCGCCAACCCCTCGTGGCGAATGAGCGGCAGGAGTCCGAACAGGAGGGATGCCCAACCCCGCCGCCCGGTAATCCATTGATCGATGCCGAGCGTGAGCGCGAGCATGAAAGGGATTTGCGTGATGGAGGTAAAGCCAAGCTGGAGAAACCAGGGCTGGATGTAAAGCGCAAGCGGGATGAGCCAGAGCTGGCGCAGTCCCAGGCGCGCTGCACTGCGCGTGACGGTCAAGGTGATGATGATGCAGGTGATGACCGCCCACCAGCGGCGCGCGCCCAGGCTGATGAGCGAGGGCAGCATGTAAAAGAGCGTGTTGCCAGGTCTGCCCCACACATCCAGAATGAAGACCGGATTTTCCCATGAGTCGCGCGCGATGAAATAATGGGTGACTTCGTCGTGGAGGGGTGTGCCCGGCGATTGAGCAGCCAGCACCGCCATCCACGCGCTACCTAAGGCGATGATGGCTGCGTAGAGCAAAATGGCGAACGGGCGCTGTGAGGTGGTCGGTTGGATCATGGCGCAATTGTGCCGGAGGCGCAGCATGTTTGCCCAGTCCGAATGTGCAGATGCTGCACAAATTCGGGGTCGTACAGTCAACGCGTGTACTTAAGTCCTGGCAGCTTGAGTTGTCGAACCATGAAACTCGTAATGCAGCTATAATGTGCCTGCATTCTTGCATCCATCATCAATATTCAGTGATATGGACTTATCCGGGAGTCGACCATGATTTCTCGTCTTTTGCGCGGGTTGATGGCTGGTCTGTTCGCTGCACTGTTTACGACCTCCGTTTCAGCGCAATTCAACGGTTTCTATTACGCGGATGGCGAACGTATCCCGCTAGAAGTCGTGCCCGACGTGATTGCGGTGCAGTTCGCACGTCCGGAAGCCATTGCTCAGGCGCAGACACGCTTCGGCGAACTGCTGGATGGAGCACCTGTGTCCAGCCCTGCCGCCTTTGCGGGTGACAACTTCGTTCTGATGCCCGCAGGGGGCATCGATCCGAACGGTGCGGTGCGGCTGGCACAGTCGGTCGAGACGACGCGAGATCTCAACGTCATCTGGTCGAATCCGGTTTATCGTTTGGCTGAATTTGATCTGGTCGTTACAGATGAATTCATCGCTGGTTTTCCACCGGGCACCCCAAGGGATGTGGTGGACGCCTATAATGCTCGCAATGGCGTCCAGGTTGTCGGGATGCTTGGCGCGGACGTGTACATTCTGCGCGTCATCAGATCAGCGGGCGTGGATGCCCTGGCGATGGCAAATCGCTACGAGGAAGAAGATGTGGCACTTTATGGCGAGCCGAACTTCTATACGCTGTTTGATCGCAGCGGCGAGCCGCAATCACAACCACTCTCCGATGTTTCGACGCGGATGAATGTCCCGAACGACACGTTCTTTGGCTTTCAATGGTTTCTTCAAAATACCGGGCAATTCGCCGGTTCATCTCCGGGCGCTGATATTCGCGCGACCCAGGCATGGGGCATCACCGAGGGATCTTCGAGCATCATCATCGCCGTCCTCGACGACGGTGTACAAATCGGTCACCCCGATCTGGCAGCGAAGATCGTCGCGCCCTTTGATTCGGTGACTGGCGACAATGATCCCAGCCCGTTTGACACCGCAATCACTCGTCAGGAAGATGGGCATGGCACGGCGGTCGCGGGGATCGTGGGCGCCTCGAGCGCGAATAACCTGGGCGTTGCCGGGACGTGCCGCCAATGTCGTATCATGCCGATCCGCATCTTCCGCAGCGAATTGGTCGGCAGTACGGTTCAGCTGATCGGTAGTGTGTCGATCACGACGAACGCCATCAACTGGGCGGTCAACAACGGCGCGGCGATCTTGAGCAATAGCTGGGGACAGACGCCATCCAGCAGCGTGACGAACGCCTTTCGCAACGCTGTCCTCAACGGGCGTGGCGGCTTGGGGGCATTTGTTGCGGTTGCTGCGGGCAACAACTATCAGGCAGAGGTTGCGTATCCCGCCAGTTTAGCCTCTTTGCTGCCTGGCTTCGTGGCAGTTGGCGCGAGCAACTGGTGTGCACAGCCGAAGACGCCGAGCAGTAATGTCTGCAACAACTTTGAGGGATGGGGCAACAACTGGGGGAGCGAAGTCGGTATCACCGCACCTGGGCACAGCCTGGCGACGACTGACGTAACGGGTGCGGATGGCTATGAAAACGCGGACTATGTTTATTTCAATGGTACCAGCGGCGCGACGCCCATTGTCGCTGGCGTGGCGGGGCTTGTCCTGTCGCAGAATCCGGGTTGGACGGCGGATGCCGTTCGTCAGCGTCTGATGCAGGCAGCACTTGACACTCATACGCCGGGCTATGATGTGGCATCCGGATGGGGCATTGTCGAGGCGAATACGGCACTGCTGGGCACGGGGCTGCGCACACTGGTGCCGAACGACACCCCTGGCACCCCGACGCCTATCACGACACTGAGTTACACGAACACCCAGTCTGTGCTGGGCGCGTTTGTGACACGCGACGAACCCAGTCTCTGTGTGCTGGCGACGAATACCGTCTGGTTCAGTTACACGCCGACGTATAATCAGGTGGTTACCGCGACGACGGTGGGCAGCAACTACGATACGGTCCTGGGACTCTTCACTGGCGCACCCGGCAGCTTTGCCTCCGTCGCCTGCAATGACGATGCAAACGGGGCGCAGACGTCTTCCATACAGTTCGATGCGACGGCAGGTACGACCTACTATTTCGTCGTCGGTTCATATACGGGCAGTGCGATTGACCCGGCGGGACCCGCTGCAAGCGCAGCCAGCATGACGCTCAATGTATCGACTACGACCCCGCCGCCGACTATCACCATCAACGGCAGTGTGCAGCTCGCAGGTCGTCCGGCAGCACCGAACGCGCGCTGGAGCATCCCACTGACCCTGGAGATTATGCCGACGGGCGGCGGCGCGATCATCACTGAGACCGTGACGACAGACCAGATGGGCGCGTTCAGCTACACATCCACGCAGTTGTCCCCTGGCAGCTATGAAATTCGTATCAAGAATGTCCGTTCCCTCGCGGAGAGGGTGACCGTCGTACTGTCGATCGGCACGAACAGTGTCGCCTTTGGCATGCTGCGGGAGGGGGATGCCAACAATGACAACCAGGTCGCATTGAACGACTTCTCGATTCTGGCGACCACTTTCAACCTGGCACAGGGCGCGACGAACTATGACTCGCGCGCGGACTTCAATCTGGATAACGGCATTACGCTGCAGGATTTCTCGCTGCTCGCGGGCAATTTCAACTCACTGGGTGCGCCCACGCTCGGAGCGGGCGCTGGAGGCGGTGGATAGTAATCGCAGCGTAAGACGTTGATGGCATAATTCGTCTTAGAAAAGGACAATCAGTGGAGGACATTGCAGTGGACAAGATCAATAAGACGGATGCCGAGTGGCGCGCCGAGTTAACGCCGCAGCAGTATTCGGTGCTTAGAGAACATGCGACAGAGCGTGCCTTTACCGGTGATTATGTGAACACCAAGACGCCTGGCACCTATCTCTGCGCGGGCTGTGATCTGCCCTTATTCGAGTCCGGTACGAAGTTCGACAGCCGCAGCGGTTGGCCCAGCTTCTGGGATGTCATGGACAAAGGCAATGTCACGCTGACGACGGATCGCAGCCATGGCATGGTGCGCGTAGAGGTTTCATGCGCGCGCTGCGGCGGGCATTTGGGACATGTCTTCGAGGATGGTCCCCGCGATACCACCGGGCTGCGCTATTGCATCAATTCGGTGTCGATCAAGCTGCAAGAGAAGAGCGAATAATCGGACGACCCGCACGGGGCGCACACACGGGTGCGCCCCTACTCGCTGTTGATCGTCTCCATGGCAGCCTGTGCTGCTGCCTGCGACGCTGACTGCTTGCTGCGCCCGTTGCCTGAGGCGATGACCCGGTCGCCGAACTTGACGGCGACTGTGAATGCCTTGCTGTGTTCCGGTCCTTCCTCGGCGACCACCTCATAGCTGGGCGTAATCCCAAGCCGCTCCTGGATGATCTCTTGCAGGAGACTGCGGGCGTCTTTGTCCAGCGACCTTCGCTGGACATCGCTCAACTGCCGCTCCAGGCGCGGCAGAAGCCACTTGCGTACCGCTGCCAGCCCCTGATCGACATAAAGCGCGCCGACCACCGCTTCGAATGCATCGCCGAGCATGGTCACGCGCGTGCGTCCTCCGCCTGCTTCTTCGCCGCGCGCCATGCGCAGCATCTCGCCAATGCCGCACTCCGACGCGAGACTCGCCAGCGAGTCTGCGCGAACGAGCGCGGCGCGCAGGCGTGTCATTTCGCCTTCGCGCATGTCGGGGAATCGCTCGAACAGCAGCAGCGTGGCTATGTAGGCGACAACGGAGTCGCCCAGGAATTCCAATCGTTCGTTGTCCTTACCTGCGTCGGGATGCTCGTTGAGGTACGAACTGTGCGTAAGTGCTTCCTCAAGCAGCGTCAAATCCTTGAAGCGCAGTTTGTTCCGTGCGATGAATGTTTCCATCGACACGCGGCTACCCTGCAAACTTTCGCAGGATCAGCGAGACGTTGTGTCCGCCAAATCCGAACGAGTTGCTCATTACCGTCTCGACATGCGCCATTTGGCGCGCTACATTCGGCACATAATCCAGATCGCATTCCGGGTCTGCTTCATCAAGATTGATGGTTGGCGGAGCGAGGTTGTCGCGAATCGCCAGCAGCGCGAAGATGGCTTCCATGGCTGCGGTCGCGCCCATCGCGTGCCCGGTCATGCTCTTGGTCGAACTCATCGGCACAAAAGGGGCGTCTTTACCGAAGACATGTTTCACGGCTTTTGTTTCCATGCCGTCGTTCAGCCCGGTGCCCGTGCCATGCGCGTTGATGTAGTCAATTTCCTCCGGGGTCATGCGCGCATCGTCGAGCGCCATCTGGATGGCGTTCGCCGCGCCCAAGCCGTCGGGTTGAGGGGCGGTGATGTGGAAGGCATCCGAGTTCGTGCCATATCCTACGATTTCGCCGTAGATGGTCGCTCCGCGCGCGCGGGCATGTTCGAGCGACTCAAGCGCCAGCACTGCCGCACCCTCGCTGAAAACCAGCCCTGGGCGATTCTTGGCGAACGGACGGACGGCGCGATGCGGGGAATCGTTTTCGCGCGAGCAGGCACCCGTGCGGTCAAAGGCTGCAATACCTATCGGGAAGATCGGTGCCTCACCCGCGCCCGCCAGCGCCTGATCCATGCGCCCAAGTCGAATAAGGTCGAAGGCGACGCCGATACAATCGGCACCGGTGGCACAGGCGCTGACCGGGGTATACGAGGGTCCCTGCGCGCCAAGCTGGATGGCGACGTTGTCACTGCCACCGTTGACCATAAACATTGGGATGCCGAATGGCGAGATGCGGCGGGGGTCTTTGGTCTCGAAGATCATCATCGCCTGCTCATAGTAGGCGGAAACTCCGCCAACCGCCGAGCCAATGATCACCCCCGTGCGTGTGCGGTTGCCATCGTTCACCTGGATGCCGCTCTGGGCGATTGCTTCGTTCGCGGCAACCGTGATGAACTGCTGAAAGGTGTCGGTTCGGCGGGCTTCCTTCGCGCCGACAAAACGCACGGGGTCCCAGTCTTTTACCTCGGCGGCGATGCGCACACTATAGCCACTGGCATCGAAGCGCGTGATGGGCGCAACCCCGCTTTTGCCGGCGATGATGTGTTTCCAAGTCTCCTCAACCGAGTGACCCAACGGGCTGATCATGCCCATACCGGTCACCACAACACGTCGGGTCATGGTAGAAACTCCTAATGGGTTTCGCAATAAACAGGAAGCATTGTATCAAACACGAGGCTATAGGCGAGGATGCGACCTGAAATGCTGGCTTACGTTGTCCAAACCTGCCAATATCACCAAATTCCAACTTGTGAACCTTCGCTAAATTTAACCTCTTGGGACATGCGTACAATAGAGGCACTTGTTCTGATATGTACTCGTAGGGTGGTTAGCAAATCTCATGGCGCTACGTGAATTCCTCGAACTTCCGTATGATCAGTTGGAAGAGATGAACCTGGCGGCGAAAGAACAGCGCTCCAGCCGCGTTGCCGCAGACAAAATCCAGGAAGAACGGATGAAGTGGCTCGCCGATACCAAGAGCGTTAAGGCGGTCACCGTGCTCTTCACCGACCTCGAAGGTCGCCTGCACATGCTGGACTATGACAAGAAGTTTCTCCTCAAGAGTGCGGATAATCTGACGTTCGATGGCTCGTCGATTCGCGGTTTCACCGCGCAGTCGGAAAGCGATCTCCGCCTCGGTATCGACTGGTCGGCGTTCTACTGGGTGCCTTCGGATTTCTTCGGTCCCGGTAAGGTGCTCGTGTTTGGGGAAGTCCAGGAGAAGGACGGTTCGCCGTACAGCGCGGATATGCGTTCGGTGTTGAAGGCATACACCGCTGAACTGTACAAGAAAGAGAAGTACATCTGCAACGTCGCCAACGAAATTGAAGGTTTCCTCTTCCTGGGCACCAACGCGGAACAGGCGTACATGGAGACGGGTCGCTTCGAGATGTCGAACAAGGGCGGCTACTATCACTCGCTGCCGGGCGACCCGCTGCGCAGCTTCATCGACGCCGCTGCCGAAGTCCAGCGCGCGCTTGGCTTCGCGAACGAAAAAGATCACCCCGAAGTCGCGCCGTCTCAGTTCGAGATGAACTACAGCTATGCCGAAGCCAGCATCGCCGCCGACCAGATCCAGCTTTACAAGCTGCTCTGCCGCCAGGTGGCGTACAAGATGGGGATGACTGCCAGCTTCCTGCCTAAGCCGCTGACGGGCGTGAATGGCAGCGGTATGCATACCAATATGTCCGTCTCGAAGGGCGACAAGAACCTGTTCTGGGACCCGAACGGCAAGGACAAGATCAGCGACATGGGTTGGGGCTTTGTCAACCGCATCCTTGCCCATGCCAAGGATCTGTGTCTCGTCCTGAATTCGAGCGTCAACAGCTACCGCCGCCTCGACCCGCACTTTGAAGCGCCGAACGAAATCAAGTCGTCGCCGGTGGATCGCGGTTCGATGGTGCGTATCCCGATTGGCAACTCGCGCTCGGCTCGTATCGAAGTGCGTTCGGTCGCGCCGGACGCCAACCCCTACATGACCGTCTTCAGCCTGTTCAAGACCGGGCTTGAGTCGGAACTTCCCGCCAAGATCAAGCAGGGCGAAATTCTGCCGGACAACATCTACGACGGTGTAGCGCTGTTCCAGAAGTCAAAGTACTCGGCGGGCTTGTTTGGCGCGGACGTGGCAGAGCGTTTTGCCGCGCTCAAGCTGGCATCGGCGGATCGCTGTGCGCGTCGCCTGGGCACGATCGTGAAGGTGCCGGAAATCCAGTTCCACCACGAGGTCTACAATCAGTACCTGTGGAACCTGTTCTAACGAGTAGCGTGAATCAAAAGGACGGGAAATCTCCCGTCCTTTTGATTCTAGGGTGTAGCGGGACGGCGCGTGCGGCGGCGGCGGCGTTTGTTTGCCGGGGCGTCGCCGTTGAACGACTCGCTTGTGCGCCCAGGCTGTGCCTGGCTTGTGCGTGTGCGCTGAGGCTGCGCCTGTGAGCGCATGGGTTGACCCTGCCCGGCGCGGTTGGACACATGCATACGGGTTTCACCGCGCTCTGGTTCGTTTGGCAGCGGCGGGAGCGGGGCGGCAGGCAGGTTCGCGGGGGTCTCCACGACGGGGATGCGTTTTCGGATCAGCTTCTCGATCTGGCGCAGCATCGGCACTTCTTCCGGATCGACAAATGTGTAGGCAATACCGCTTGCACCGGCGCGTGCCGTACGTCCGATGCGATGGACGTAGGTTTCCGGTTCGTGCGAGAACTCGTAGTTGATCACATGCGTGATGTCATCCACATCGATGCCGCGAGCGGCAATGTCGGTCGCCACGAGAACGCGGTTCGTCCCGCGTTTGAAATCGTCAAGCGCGCGTTCACGCGCACTCTGTGACTTATTGCCGTGAATCGCCGCTGCTTTGATGCCGCCCCGTTCCAACTGCTCGACCACTTTATTCGCGCCGTGCTTGGTGCGTGTGAAGACGATCACGCGCCGCATCGTGGCGTCGGTCAGCAGGAGACGCAGCAGCGCGGGCTTTTCTTTCTTGCCGATGAAATAGACCGACTGCTGTATCGTATCGACCGTCGAGGCGACAGGCGTGACGGCGACGCTGACCGGGTCGCGCAGGATCTTCTGCGCCAGATCACGGATTTCATCGGGCATAGTGGCGGAAAAGAGCAGCGTCTGACGCTCTTTCGGCAGGGCAGCCACGACCTTGCGCACGTCATGGATAAAGCCCATGTCCAACATACGGTCAGCTTCGTCGAGTACGAAGACTTCGACTTTATTCAGCTTGACGTAGCCCTGATTCATCAGGTCGAGCAGGCGACCCGGTGCGGCAACCAGGACTTCCGGGCGGCGCTGCAGGCGTTCCACCTGCGGTTGCTGACCGACTCCGCCAAAAATCGTCACCTGGCGCACCGGCGTGTACGTCCCGTATGTGCTGAAGCTCTCGCCGATCTGCATCGCCAGCTCGCGCGTAGGGGCGAGGACGAGGACGCGAATCGGGCGTTCGGGCTTTGGATTCTGGACGAGGTGCTGGAGGATAGGCAGCGCGAAAGCTGCGGTTTTGCCGGTTCCGGTCTGTGCTGCGCCGAGCAGGTCACGCCCGGCGAGGACATGCGGAATAGCCTGCTGCTGTATCGGCGTGGGTGTGTTGTAGCCTTCCTGCTGCACAGCGCGCAGCAGCGGCTCGATCAAATTCAAATCTGCAAATTGCATGGGGTGTCCGTTGGGTTAATCGACGAGGCGTACCAAAGATGGGATTGGATGATGGGGAATTCTGCTTGCCATTGCCTTCAGGGTAGCAGAGGAACGCGCTTGCGTCAATCGGCGGCGGGCGGGGGGGGCGAAATCACCCAGGAACATCGCCGCCTTTGCAGGTATGATGAGTCGATCATCTGTGTAGAAGCAGGAATTTGTACTCATGCTGAGTTTGTCGTCCCAATCATTCCGAACCGATCCGTTTCCGACCTATGCTGCGCTGCGACGTGATGACCCAGTCCCAGTTGTTCAACAGCCGATGACGGGCAAATCGTGGATGATCACGCGCTATGAGGATGTGGCGAGTGCGCTCAAAGACCCGCGCTTCACCACCAACATGAGCCGTGTCAGAAATGCGATGAGCTGGATGGAGTCGCCGCTGCTGCCAAGTGCGTTCCGCGCCATGCGGAGCAACATGCTCTCGGCAGACGATCCGGCACATCGTCGCCTGCGTGATCTCGTACACAAGGCATTCACACCGCGCATGATCGAAACGCTCGGTCCACGCATCCAGCGCATTACGGACGACCTGCTCGACCGCGCAGGTTCGCGGGTGAATTATGTCGAATTGATCGAAGACGTGGCGCTGCCTTTGCCGCTTACGGTGATTTCCGAAATGTTGGGTATCCCAGAGGAGGACCGCGCGCGTTTCAGGAAGTGGAGTAACGCGATGCTGGAAGTCAGCAGCGCCGGGGCACTTCAGGTCGTCGGCTTTGTGCCCATCGTGTATCGGATGATGCGCTACTTCCGGCAACTAATCGCGCAGCGCCGGGTGCAGCCGCAGGATGATCTGATTTCGGAACTGGTGCGCGCCGAACAGGATGGCGACCGCCTGACGGAGGACGAGATGATCTCGACGATCTTCTTGCTGCTGCTGGCAGGGCACGAAACGACCGTCAACCTCATCGCCAGTGGGATGCTGGCACTGCTTGAGCATCCGGACCAAAGGGCGTGTTTGCGCGAGAATCTGGATTTGATGGACAGTGCGGTCGAAGAACTGCTTCGTTACGGCAGCCCGGTCGAGCATGCCTCGCCGCGCGTGGTTACCGAAGATGTCGAATTACACGGGAAGTTAATGCCTAAGGGTGATTTCGTCTGGTTGGCGCTGGCATCGGCGAATCGGGATGAGTCTGTATTTCCGAATCCGGATCAGTTGGATATTACCCGGACGCCGAACAAACATCTGGCGTTTGGCTTGGGCATCCACTACTGCCTGGGCGCACCATTGGCACGGCTGGAGGGCAAGATCGCGCTTCGTGCGCTGGTCGAGCGTTTCCCCCAGATGCAGCTCGCCGTGCCAACCTCGCAGTTGCAGTGGCGTAACGCCATCAGCGTGCGTGGGCTGAAGTCGCTGCCAGTGTTCTTGCGCTAACGAGCGGACGTAGTGTAGCCTTCTGCTGCACACTGCACACCAGTTGCATGTGTTGGCAGAGGAGTACACTGTGTTGGGGTACCGTCACGATTGGGGTTCATGGATAGCGCTGCTGCTGCCGTTGGCGGGCATACTGCCGTCCATTGGCGCGGGGGTGATCGACGCCGCTGACAGCGTCTTTCATGTCCATCGTATCTATGCGCTGCGGCTGCTGCTCGATCAGGGTGAACTCTTCCCGCGTTGGGTTTCATACTTTCATTTAGGCTATGGTTACCCCATCTTCAACTTCTATGCGCCGGGCAGTTACTATGCCGGCGCATTGTTGACATATTTCGGCGCGGATGCACCAGCCGCCTACAACGGGGTGTCTGCGCTTGCCTGGATGTTGGGTAGCCTGGGTTGCTATCGATTGGCACGCCGCCTGCTCCCAACTTCTGCCGCGCTCCTGGCGGCGCTGCTGTGGGCATATGCACCGTCGCGGCTCTTCGAGGTCTGGGAACAGGGAAGTCTGCCACAGACACTGGCAGCGGCTTGCCTGCCCTGGATTTTCCGCGGCATGGTTGATGCCGCGCGCAGACCCTCTCCGAAGGGGCTGCTTGTCATCGCGCTGCCTTTCGGCGCTGTCCTTTTTACACATCAGCCGACTGCGGTGATGGCAACGCTCTTCGCCGGGTTGTTCGCGGTTGTGCTGGTGGCGAATCAGCTTCGTGAGGACTGGCGATCTGCGCGACGAGTTGTGTGGACTCTGGGCTGCGGGTTGCTGCTTGGCATCGGCATGGCAGCGGTCTTCGTCGTGCCTGCGCTGGTTGAACTTCCCTACATTGATGCGGCGCGCGGCACCAATGACATGTTCGATGTCCTCAGGAGCAGTTTCCTGCGCCCGGAACAGTTGTTTGTCCTACAAGGCGCTTTCGACCAGACTGACCTGCGGCGCGATCTGCCGAAGACCTTTGGGCTGGTTGGGGGTGTGCTCGCCGTCGTCGGCGCTCTCGCCTGGTGGATGCGGGGCGAGCGCAGGCTGGTACTGCTGCTCACGGGAGCGGTCGCGTTGGTGACCGTTATGCTGCTGCCCGTGTCGCTCCCAATCTGGGAAACGATGCCGCTGCTCGCACAACTGCGCTTCCCCGAACGTTTCCTGCGCATCGGTGTAGTGCCCCTGGCACTGCTCGGAGGCGCTGCGCTGCTTTTGTTTCCGATACGCTGGCGAGCTGCGGCATGGGTGGTCATTGCGGGGCTTGTCTTCACCAGCGCGCTGCCATCGTTGGTGCCGACTGAGCGCTTTTTGACATGGGACGCGGTATCCGCTGTTGATGAGATCCGCATGGAGATGGATGAATACATCTGGGGTAGCACCAGCTATAACGAATTCAACCCCGTCTGGGGCGAACGCATCTCACTTGATCCACCGACGGACTTGATGCGTTACCGCGATGAGCCGCTGCACATCGACGTGCAGCGTTTCGATTGCCCTGGTGGCTCGTATGAGGTCCTCGGCACTCGAAACTATCGCTTCCTGACGCACGATGTCTGCACGGCGGACTTTCGCCAGTACTACTATCCCGGCTGGGTGGTGACGCTCAATGGTGTGGAGATCGACTCAACCCCCGAACCAGACCTTGGTCTCATCCGCATTACGCTGCCGCCTGGGAACCACGACGTGACCCTCCACTATCGCGGTACCACCGTGCAGGCGCTTGCAGCGATGGTCACGCTCGCGTCTCTGCTGCTGTCAGCAGCGCTGCTTTGGGTGAGCCGCCGCCATCAGTCAGGTGCGGTGTTGGCGAGCGAGCCGTCGGTGTTGGGGTGGAGGGCAGGCATTACAGGGATGACTCTTTGCGTTGTCCTGGCGCTGTTTGTCCATCTGTGGATTGTGCCTCAGACGAATGCGTTCCGCCTTGCGTCGCCGCCCGATGCCCCATCCGCGATGACGACCCGCGTGGATGCCGAATTCGGCGGCTTGTTCCGGTTACTGGGATATCGACTGGGTGACGTGGGTCCATCGCCGGTAGATCAGGTCAATGTCGAGTTGTTCTGGCGTGCAGAGCAGGCGATCACCGATAACTACCGTCCGATTGTTCAACTCGTTGATCCTGCGTTAAGCACTGCCTACGCGGTCAGCCAACCGTTCCGCCCGGCAGCGGGGCATACCCTGGGTTGGACACCGGAACGCTTCGCATCAGATCCGCACCACCTCGTGGTGTTCGACTCCATCGCGTTGTCGGAAGCGCGCCTCAGCATCCAGATGGTGCATGCCGAAAGCGGGGCGGCGCTCTTGCTGCCCGACGGACGAGATCGACTGCTATTGGATGTTGGGATCACAGTGGGCGGGTGAAGGCGCGAGCAGAAACAGCGGAGAAGACCATGCAAATCCTACAGCTTCAAAATGTGGCGATCCAGCAAGGCGGGCGCGAAATCTTTCGTGATCTGAGCTGGGCACTGGACGACCGTGCCAAGGTTGGCTTGGTTGGCGCGAACGGCGCGGGTAAATCGACGTTGATGAAGGGCATCGCGGGTGTTTTGCCGGTCACCCGGGGCGCAATTGTCCGGTCGCGCGGGGTCTCCATCGGCTATCTGCCGCAGGAGGTCGTGCTGCCCGTCGGGGCGATGTATGAGGTTGCGGTAGCGCCGTCGCCGGATCTGGCGGACGTACTCGCAGAACTTGAGTTGGTCGAGTCACGTCTGGCGCTGCCGGAAGTCTATAACGACGGTGATGCGCTCGAAACAACGCTGGCGGAGCAAGAAGCCATCCTGCTGCGCTATGACCGGCTTGACCCTGCGCGTCAGGCGGCGCGCGTGCGCGAGTACCTTGCTGCCCTCGGCTTCAGCAGCGCCGATTACAATCTGCCGACCGATGCCTTGAGCGGAGGTCAGACCAAGCTGGTCGCACTGGCGCGGCTTGCGGCATGGTCGCCCGATGTGCTGCTGCTCGACGAACCGGACCATCATCTCGACGTGATGGCGAAATCGAAGCTGGAGTCATTCATCCGCGACCTGCGCGGGGCGGTTGTGCTGGTGTCGCACGATCGCTACCTGCTCGATGCCTGCATCAGCCAGATCGCCGAGATCGAAGATGGGAGGCTGACGCTGTATCCCGGTGATTATTCCAACTATACGGTCGAACGCGACTTGCGGCGCATTCGTCAGGCACAGATCTACACGGTGCAGCAGAAGAACATTGCGCGTATCGAAGCGATGATCAAGGAATGGGAGCTGAAGGCAGCGGCGGACCTGGGCGAACGCCATGCTCGTCAGGCTGCCAGCCGTCGCAAGATGCTGGCGCGTATGGAGGCGAGCGGCGAGCTGGTCGATGCGGTTGGCGAGCGGCGGCTGATGGACTTCCAGATCGAAGGCGGACGCGGAAGTACCAAGGCTGTCGAACTGAAAGACGTGGCGATGGGCTTTGATGGTGACCTGCTGTTTATCGGGTTGAATGTGCTGATTCAGCATGGCGAGCGTGTCGGGTTGGTCGGCAGGAATGGCGCGGGAAAGTCAGTCCTGTTCAAACTGATCCTGGGTGAACATCTGCCGCTGGAAGGTGTGGTCAAGGTCGGTCCCAGTACGCGCGTCGGCTATTACGCGCAGCAGCATGAGACTCTTGGCGCGTGGTATCGACGCACGCCGCTCGACCTCGTGCGCGACTTGCAGCCGATGTCGGAAGGCGCGGCGGTCGCCAAGCTGCTGAAGTTTGCCTTCTCCTACGATCAAACGCGGCAGCCGATCCACAGCCTGAGCGGTGGCGAGCGCAGCCGCTTGCAGCTTCTGGCGCTGGTCTTGCAGGGACCTAATCTGCTCCTGCTGGATGAGCCGACGAATAATCTGGACATTGCTTCGGCGGATGTGATGGAGACGGCGCTGGAGGATTTCGAGGGCGCGATCCTGGCGATCTCGCATGACCGCTATTTTCTCGACCGAATCGTCAACCGCATCCTCGAAATCGAGGACGGCGCGCTCTCCGAGTATCACGGCGGCTACAGCGATTACGTGATCGAGAAGGCGCGCCGTGCCGAGGTTAAGCGGCTGGCGGCGGCGACGAAAGTGAAGCGGCGCTGATCACCTGCTTCGGTAGAGGTCCTGTTCGGCGGGGCGATTGAGGTCGCTCGCCTTTCCCTCGCCGCGCGCGACCAGCCCCCGGATGTGAATGACGGGCAGCCCTTCCGCGCCCTCGCCGCTTACCAGCCCGGCAGCAGACGCGATCATATCCGCGTAGCCCTGAATCGTGATCCGGAGCGTGCGCCCGAACAGGTCTCTGCTGCCGCGCAGGTCGCGCAGCGCGGGGATGCCTGCCACGCCAATCGCTGCACCGACATTGCCCATCCGGAATGGTCTCCCGTGTGAATCGCTGAGGACGACGCCGACCTGCGCCCCTGACAGTTCTTGCAGACCTGCGCGGATGCGGGTAGCGGAGGCATCGGGATCAAGCGGAAGAAGCAGGGCAGTCTCTTCGTCGCCCGTCACATTCGACTGATCAATTCCTGCATTGGCGGAGACGAAGCCGAGGCGATGGCGCACGACCAGCACGTTCGGCGCGGCGCGGCTGACCTCGCTGCTTTCGCGCAGCACCAGCTCGACCATGCGCGCATCTTTGCGGGTGACCGCCGCCAGCCGCTGCGCCTCGTCACCCGGCTCAATCTCCGCCAGTGACACGCGACGCCCCTCCGCCTTCGAGACGACCTTGCTGGTGACGACCAATACATCGTCGTCCAGGAACGTGATGCCCGCTCGTTTAGCAGCGTGATAGACAATGCGCGCCAGGTCGTCACCCGGCTCGATGAGCGGGATGTCGGGCAGGGCGGTCAGCGTGAGACCGATCATATTCCCGTGATGCGGATACCCGCGCCGTGAGCGCCGTACTTCTTGTTGATCCACAGCAGCACAGGCGTGAGCGACTCGGCGGCAGCGGCATTTGCCAGCGGACCCGCGTCTACGCCACGCATCCCGGCTGCTTCAACCAGCTTGATGACTTCCGTCTTTGCGTCGGCGTCATCGCCCGTGACCAATACATCGCAATCGACGACAGAGTCCGGCGTGCCCATCTTTTCGGCGCTGACGTTCTGAAATGCTGATACGACGCGCACACCATCGCCGAGGATCGCTGCTGTTTCCTGCGCGGCGGTTTTGCCCGCCGGGATGTGAACGGTGCGCACCTTGGGAGGCTGGAGTGGAACGGTGACATCGACGACGATCTTGCCCTCACACTGCACCTTGACACTTTCCAGCGTGTCTTTGTGGGCGCTGTACGGCACGCTGAGGACAACGATCTGGGCTTCGGCAGCGGCATCCGGGTTGCCTTTGCCAATCAGGTAATCACCACCAAGCGTGTTGTTGAACTCTTTCGCTTTTTCTGCCGCGCGTTCGGCATCGCGGCTGCCGATGATGACACGGTAGCCGTTGAGTGCCCAGCGCATGGCGAGACCGCTGCCTTCTTTGCCAGTGCCGCCCAGGACGGCGACCGTGATGAGTGTCGAACCATCATTCATGATCGAGGATCTTTCTTTGAAGCACACAATGGCGACCAATTGAAGCGCAAAGCTGCGTTTGCTGCAACAGCCGCGATGCCGGTGTCACACTGCTCTCTGCACTCAATCGCTGTCGGCGACAAGCTTGGCGATCTCTTGGGTCAGAAGCGCGATGTTGGATTGTGTTTCCGATGAAGCGCTGGCATCCATGGTGGGCATTTCGACCGGTAGTTCGACAGTGAACGTCGAACCCTGGTGATTTGTCGTTTCGAGATACAGCCGACCGCTGTGGATTTCCGCGATGCGCGCGGCGAGTGACAGCCCCAAGCCGACCCGCGTGGCGTCGGCAGTACGTGATCGGTCACCTCTGAAGAACGGTCGGAACAAGTGCTGAACGTTGTCCTCGGCGATGGGGGGCCCGTTGTTTGTGAACCGTACGAAGACCGTGTCGCGTGTGCAATCGAGGCTTACTCTGACCCGCTTTACCGCGTTTGTATTATGGACCGTCATATTATCGAGCAGTTCACGGGTCATCAAGCCAATTTCGTCCACATCAAGCCATAACTGCGGCACATCGGGATCGAAATCTGTTTCGAGGGTGATGTTTGAGTGGCGTCCTTGAAATATCGTGATTTCCGACTCGAGGATGTCCGTGATGGCGACACGTCGGGGTTCATGGCGCTTGCGACCGTAGAGTTTTTGCAGATGACTGAAGCGGTCAAGCATGACGCGCATGATGCCGATTTCATGGTCAATGTTACGGGTTACGTCGAGTGCCTGCTCGGCTTTTCCTGCCTCGGTAAATTTACGCACCAGATGTGTCGCCACGCCGATACGACTGAGCGGATGGCGCAGCTCATGATTGAAGTCGCCAAAGATCTCGCGCAGCATGTCCATTGTCGCCTGAGAGACGGCATTTTCGAGGACGGCTTGTTCCCCTCGTACCCGTTCGGTGATGTCCTGCTGAACCCCAACGAACCCAATGACGTCGCCCCGATTATCGAAAAGTGGTGAGATTGTCAGTTCGACAATGAACCGTTCCCCAGACTTGCGGTAATTGCTGAGTCGGGTTGTCGCCGCTCTGCCGTCGCGCATGGCTTGTCGCACGATATTCAGACCGGGCTGTTCTTCTCGACGACCATCCGGGTCATACTGAAGAAAGGAACAGGGACGCCCCCCGACTTCTGTCCCTTTGTAACCGGTCATCCGTTCAAACATTGGATTGACATACAGCAGTGTGCCCACTGGGTCGGTTACTACGATGGAGGTTGCGGAGTTTTCAATTGCCAGTAGGGCAATTTGGGTGACAAGACTTTCCTGTTCCATTGAGTGTCCCAAGCGAGGGTTGCGTGTCGCACATGGAACATTCTAACGAGATTTCGTGCTTTTGGATTATGGTCGTATGCCTATGAACTCGTTTTCGGCAAAGTCGGGACTAATGGTATGGTTTTCGTATGATGTACGTCATGGTTTCTTAACCTGTGGCGAAACGTGTATAGCGTTCCCACACTCCAGGTGCGAGCGCCAGCGCGTCGCGCGCGACCTGTGTCTCGTCCATCGTCAGCAGCGCTCGGTCGCGCATCAGGAGTTTTCCCTGACAGATCGTGGTGGTTACCATGGATGGCTCGAAGCCGAAGAGAATGTGCCACGGGAGATTGCCGCTGTTGAGCGGTGTGAAGGGGTGATAATCGACCAGGATGATGTCCGCGCGGGCACCGACCGCCAGCGCGCCAACCGGGACGCCAAACGCCGCCGACGCCAGCGCAGCATTGTGGAGCGCGCCTGCCTGCGCGACATGCGCTCCATTGGCACGGCGAGGATCGCGGTGGGTTGACTTGTGCAGGAAGTATGCTGCTTTCCATTCTTCCCACATCGCGTTGCTGAAGCCGTCATTACCGATGCAAACCTGCATTCCGGCATTCATCATCGAATCGAATGCCATCGCGCCGACAGCATTGTTCATGTTCGAGCGCGGCTGATGGGTGACCCAACAGCCGTTCGTGCGGATGACTTCGCGCTCTGCCTCGTCGATATGGACGCAGTGGGCGAGAATCGTCTGAGGGCGCAGCAGCCCCAGCGCTCGCAGGCGATGGAGGACTCTCAGCCCGTGTTGAGCAATGCTGTCTTCTTCGTCGGCTTCGTGCTCGGCAACGTGGATATGAACGCCTTCGTCGTCATGGAGGCTTGTCGCCACCTGCCGCAGCGTTGCGTCGCTCAAGGACAGGCTGGCGTGTAAGCCAAACGTGCCCCGCAGTCGTGGATGTGTTTTGTGTTCGCGCATGAAGCGCAGGTTCTCGGCGATGCCAGCTTGTGTTCTCGCCTCACCATCGCGGTCGCTGACCTCGTAACAGAGTACGGCGCGCAGACCTGCATCTTCCACCTCGCGCGCGATGATGTCCAGGCTGCCGTCGATGGCGTTGGGGCTGGCGTGGTGATCAAAGACGGTCGTGGTGCCATGTTTGATGGCATCGACGAGGCAGACCTGCGCGCTGGCTCGCACACTGTCGGCGTCCAGCGCCTTGTCGAGATTCCACCACAGGCGGCGAAGAATCTCCGGGAAGTCGCGCGGCGGATCGCCAGGGATCGCCATCCCGCGCGCATACGCCCCGTAGAAGTGTGTGTGCGCGCAGATGAGACCAGGCATGATGAGCTGTCCGCGCGCGTCCAGGCGTTCGACGGTGGGGTACTTTTCCTCCAGCGCGCGCGCGCTGCCCAGATCGGAGATCTGACCGTCTTCCAACAGCACTGCGCCGTCGGAGATGACCTGGTTGGCTGCGCCCCAGGTGATAAGCGTGCCGTTCGTAATCAGCATGAGGATGGCTTCCTTCGCGCGGAAAGCAGGATCATGGCTGGATTGTAGCGGGCGTGGGTGCAGTTTGCACGTCTCTTACGCACCCGGCGGTCGCAAATCATTGTTGAGGGGCAGCATGACGGGTCCCCCTTGCCGGGCGATCTTGTCCAGGACTTCTCGCAGGATGACATCATCTTGCAGCGCCGCGTCAAGAAATATATCGCTGCCGGGTTCGATCTGTGCGTCCACGGTCCCGTTCTGGCAAAGGATACGCAGCCCTGCCGAATGACCTGTTACTTTGCGTTCGGCATCCCAATAACGATCAGCATCCACGCCGCGGTTGCGCAGTGCGTGGTAGATGCGGTCAACGTAGTAATCGGCGTCGCTGTAAAGATCGCGTATTTGTGTCGCATGAACGAATCGATCCCACGTCGTATGAATGAACGTGACAGGGCGGCGCGATGGATTGAGGATCGGCGGGATCTTTGCTTTGAGCGGATTCAGCGCAATGCGGTAATACGTCTCGTCAGCGCGAGGATGCGATGCCTCTTTGGGCAGCAGGTTCCTGCGATAGTGCAGCTCGATGCCTGCGGGGCTGGTGAAGAAGTGGACGCCACTCGGCTGATCTTTGAGGATTCCGCTCAGGAAAAATGCGACATAATCCGCATGAATACCGTGCGGCATACGTACCTGCGGAATGCGGTACCACAGTTCGTCACGGGCAAGTCTGAAATCGCGCTGCCGATTGATGACAGCGACTAATACTCGGTCTTCTGGATACATAACTTGCAGGAATGCTCTTTCCATATTCTTTCATAATTTTATCCGGTATTAGGAGTTTGTGAAAGGGGGCGCTCTCCAGACTCATCAAAGCTGGGACGTCTGTTCGCGGCGCGCACGGGGGTCGTGCGCGGTGTGGGATCGCGGATTGAACGATATACTGGAGGCGTTGTTGCAGAGGGAACTTCAGGACGCTTTCCAGATGTTGCGAACTCATTTGCCGCGCCGATTCCACCTGGCTTTGCTGTTCGCCCTTGCACTTGCTGTCAGGTTTGTGATCTTCGCGCTGAGTTACAGCCCGGAACTCTCCGCTTTCGAATCGGGAGATTATGCCCTCTATCGTATTGGGGCGGATCATATCTCGACGGTCGGGGATTTCAGCAACAGCCTCTTCTTAGTGCGTCCATTCCTCTATCCGCTGATCGTTTGGCTGCTCGGCAATCAATCACTGCTCGTCCTTCTGGTGGACATCGTCGTCGGGTCCCTGTTGGCACCGCTGACGTTCCTGTTGGCGGCGCGACTTTCCATGAGTGTGCGCGTCAGCCTGCTCGCAGGAGTGATCGCGGCGCTTGATCTGGGTTCGATACTGACTTCGGCATTCCTGGGTCCTGAACCCTTCGCCAATATGCTGCTGGCGCTCGTGTTCCTGGGCGCGTTGGCGCTTGCCAACGAAAGCACCACGCCAAGGCAGATCTTGGTGGGAATTGCGGTCGGCGCGCTGCTTGCTCTATCTTCGCTTGTGCGCCCCGCGGCTTATCTGCTGTGGGTTCCGCTTGGATTCTGGTTGGTGTTCGGGCGCCGTTACGCTGCTGCATTGGTGCTTTCTGCTGCCTGTGTCATTGGGATCGGTGGATGGATCTTTCACAATGGCGTGGTCTTCGGTTATCCGACGTTTTCGACTGTGAGCGCGTATACGATGGTCTACTATCGCGCGGTCGCCGTCGAGCGCCTGGCGATCAACAGCGACCCGGATGATGTCATCCTGAGCGTTAATCGACGTATGGAGGCGCTTCTTGGGCGCGATCCGGACGCGGCGACGATGGCGTCGATGCACGGCTATCTGGCGGCGACGCCCGCCGTAACCGATGCGCTGCAACAGGTTGCGTTTGACATCTTTCGTGCTTACCCGCTGGAATATCTCTTGACGCTGCCCGTTGGATTTGCGCGCATGTATGGGCTGGTGCCGAATCAGGGGAGCTTTTCGGGCACGCTGGGTTGGGTAGAAGCGGGGTGGAATGTCTTTTTCACGGCGTCGGCGGCGTTGGGACTTTTCTTCCTATTGTCCGAGCGCAGGTGGCGCGCATTCTGGTTCGTGCTGTTGGTTGCCGCTTACTTCACCGTCGGCACGCTTGCCGTGAAGTCTGCCGGCATGACGACGCGCGAACGCACGATGCTGACTCCGCTGATGGCGACGATGAGCGCATATGCGGTCAATGGGGTGGTCGAGCGCCGCCGCCGCGCAGTGGGCAGGGATGGGGTATTGTCCGGGGCAACCATGGACACTGGTTGACCCCAGAATCATCAGGGCGGCAACCCAATGGTGTCCGCCCCTCAGCCTAGATTTGCATTGTCTTTCGTACCTCAGTCAGGCGTGCGTCGATTTCGGCGACGCGGTGCTGGTGGGCTTCCCACCATGCCGGATCGCGCTGGGCGTCAAGGTCGTGCACGCTCTTCCCCTGCTGTTCAACCCAGGTGTAATACTTCAGGTTGTGCCAGCGTTCGCGGTTGAAGCGCGTTCCATCCTGTATCCAGTCGGTCTTCTGTCCATGGAAGATGCCTTCGATGCGCCCCACCGCTCGCGCTTCGTCCAGCGCCCCTTCTTTGGCGCGCAGCTTGTCCATCTCGGAGGGGTAGCGGTCGAAACTGTCCGTCGCAGCCGTCACGATGACATCGTCCTTGCCAAAGCCGTAGTATTTCGCCGTCTTGATCGCGCCGAGGATGTGACAGATGCCGCTGATGCCGAACAGCGGTCCCAACTTCTCCACCAGCGCCGCGTCCGCGCCATACCGCGTGATCAGGGCGTCACGCCCGATCTGTTCGGTCAGCAGTTGCAAGCCGCGGACGCAGCTCATGTCATCGATGCACATCAGCGCATCCACACCCCATACGTTGTGAATCCAGGTGACGTGCTTGTCGCCGATGCCCTGGATTTCGTGTGAGCCATAGCCGTTGTTGAAGAGCGTCGGGCACTGGATAGGCTCGAGACTGACGTGTTTACAGTCTGGGTAGACCTGCTTGAGGCGGTCTGCGGCTGCGTTGCTGCCGCCGCTGCCCATCGCCCAGACGAATGCCGCCGCTTTGCCATTGCCGACACCCTGGGCGTGGAGTTCCGCCATCAACTCGACTATCGTGTTGCCTGTGACGTGGTAGTGGAAGCGGTAGTTGCCCATCTGCTCGAACTGGTTCATGATGCGCACGTTCGAGTCCTGGCGCAGGCGGTGGGTTTCGTCGTAGATCTCTTTGACATTGCTCTCGGTGCCATAGGTCTTGATGATGCTCGCGCCGTAGCTTTCGATGCGTTCGAAGCGTTCGCGGCTCATGCCTTCCGGCAGGACGACGATGCTCTTGCAGCCCATGCGCCCGCCGACCCATGCGCCGCCGATGCCATAGTTGCCGGTCGAGGGCCAGACGAGGGTATGCACGCTGGGATCGACTTCGCCGAACAAGACTTTTTCGACCAGGATCGAGTATGCCGCGCCGACTTTGTGGCTGCCGGATGGGTACTCCTTGCCGTAGAGCACGACGATATTGGCGTCCACCCCGGTCAGCGCTTTGGGCAGCACGACATGATTGACGTGGTTTTCCGGGTTACGCCAGGTGATGTTGTAGAGATTGATCGGGTCGAGCGGCGCGGCGGTGAGCGCAGCAAGCGCGCGGGCACGAATGGCGGGGTCGATCTTATTGGGGTGCAGCATTTCTTCAAAAGTCGGTCCGGTGATCACAATCGTAGCTCCATATCAAGCAGCATAAGATGTCCCAATTGAACCTCATGTCGGCGGTTGTTCCAAGCACCACTTCAAAATAAGAAATCCATGAGAGACAAGATTCACTTGCATCTCCTTGCGGGTATCGAGTCCGTATCTATCCATGCAGCTGCACAACGTTTCGCTTGAAATACACGAGGAACAAATCCACATGAATCGGCTGATACGAATTGCACTCACCATCGCGTTGTGTGCCCTTGCCGTCACCACTGCGGGCGCGACCGACAATGTCATCAATCTTGCTGCAACCGCGAATGGTGCGAATGAAGTCAATGCAGGCGGGACGCCAAACCAGGGCGACCCGGACGGGAGTGCCAGCGCGACCTTCTCGGCAAATCTTGCGACAGGACAGTTTTGCTGGGACATCACCGTCGCCAACATCGCGCTTCCGGCGACCGTGACGCACATCCATCGTGGCGCAGCAGGCGCGAACGGTCCCGTCGCCATTGACCTGACGGCACCCAACGCCAGCGGGCGTTCCAGCGGCTGCGCGGCGGTCTCGACGGCACTGCTCGGCGAAGTCACATCGAATCCTGCGGGCTTTTATCTGAACGTCCACAATGCCGCGTTCCCGGCGGGCGCGGTGCGGGGACAGCTCTCGGTCGTGAATGTGCCCATCTCGCTGATCGCCAACGCCAGCGGTGCCAACGAAGTCAACGCGAGCGGGCAGACCAACCAGGGCGACCCGGATGGAACCGGTTCCGGTGTCTTCACCATCAATACACAGTCGGGCGAAATGTGTTACACGCTCGCAGTCAGCGAAATTGCGCTGCCCGCGTCAGGCGCACACATTCATACCGGTGCTGCCGGGGTCAATGGTCCTATCCTGATCAATCTGAACGCGCCCAATGCGGCGGGGCGCTCCAGCGGTTGCCTTATCCTGGGTCAGGATGTCCTGAGCGCGCTCATCAATAACCCTGCTGCCTATTACCTGAACATCCACAATTCGGAATTTCCGGCAGGTGCGGTTCGCGGGCAGCTTGGGCGCAGCACGCGCATCAGTGCGTTCGAGGATGGGCGCATGGATGGGTCATTCGTGTATCCGATTTATGCGCGCACAACCGGCATCGAAGTCTACAACGCTGCCCAGCAGCTCTTGCTGCGCACGACAAGCGCCGAAATCGCCGCCGTGCCCAGCGCGCCAGCGGTCAATACGCTGATTGAGCAGTCTGCAAATGGTTTCGTCAGCGTCTATCGCCTGACGAGTGGCGAACTGCAAATCAATATCGGTCCGGATGCCGAGGGCAAGGTTGAAGTGTATATCCTCGCCACGCTGCCCACGACAGAGGCGCGCCGGGCAGACTTCCGTGTTGGCGGCTAACGGAAGCACGTTTTGGGGGTGGGCAGCGGCAGCGCTGCCCCACTCCCGCTTTCGGAAGCCGTGCAACATGGCGGGTCTTCGCTTAGAATGGATAGGAGATTGACGACGCCAACCAAGTCAGATGACTGGAACGGTATGCAGCCAGCTACAGACGCTGAACTGATGCATCGGGTGCGTGGGCGCGATCAGGATGCCCTGGTCGAATTGCATGCGCGCTATGCGTCGCTCGTGTTTTCCGTCGCCTGGCGAGTGCTCGACGAACAGGGCATATGCGAAGAGGTCACGCAGGATGTATTCATGCGCTTGTGGCACCGACCGGAACAGTATGATCCCGCAAAAGGGCGTCTGAGTACCTGGCTGATGAACGTAGCGCGCAACCTTGCTATCGACCGTGCGCGCCAACGCCAGAGCCACAATCCGCGCACCGGGCTGTTCTTCCTGGATGAGAACCCTGATCTGACCGAGGCACTTCTTGCGTCTGATGGACTGGATGCTGAACGGCAGATGTTATGGTCTGTGGTCGCCCAGCTTTCAGATGAGCAGCGCACCGCGCTTGAACTGGCGTATTTTCACGGACTGACACCCCTGGAAATCGCATCGGTCGTTCAGGCACCGCTTGCCACCGTCAAATCGAGGTTGCAGCGGGGGATGCAAAAGCTGCGCGATTTATGGTTGTCTGAGAAAACATGATGAACCGAGAAGAACTCATCGAACTCCTGCCCCTTTATGCGCTAGGGCATCTCGATCCGGAAGAAAAGCTGGCTGTCGAAGCGCTCCTGCGCGACGATGCTGAGGCGCGTCAATTATTGGACTCCTATCGACTGGTTCAAGATACGTTCATCCTGGGTACGCCGCTTCGTCAGGCACCCGCGCACCTACAAGCCGATCTTCGCCATCGGCTGGCGATGGAAAATGCGGCGCAGGGGCCCACGCAGGTTACAAGGCGTCCACTGCCCGCTGACCTGGCATCTCAGCAGCCGACCCAGCAAATGCGCAAGCCAGCGCTGCGCTCACGCAAGCTATCGCGCCCCCGCTTTTCCTCGGTCGCTTTCGGTGGGGTTGCTGCTGCCCTTCTCCTGGTGGTGGCTTTGCTCGCCTTCTTGCGCCTCGGTGATAACCCCGTTCGTGAATATGCCCAGATCATCGCGCAGTCAGGTGCGGAACGCATCGCCGTTACATCCCTCGAAAACTTTGGTATTCAAGGCGAATTGGTGATTTCAGCGGATCGGCGCGCGGCTGTTCTGGCGCTGTCGAATCTCCCAGCGGTCACCGATGCACAGACGCTGCAATTGTGGCTGGCGCAGGTAGAGCCGCCGATCGTGGTGAGTGGTGGATTGTTTCGCCCGATGCCAGCAGAGGACGGTCGCACCTATCTTACGCTGCCGCTCGACCGCCCTGTGGACGGGTACCTGCGTTTCAGTGTGTCGCTGGAAGCCGAGGGGGGGAGTCAGTTCCCCGATAAGCCGACGGGTCCGCGCATCGTGGTCGTCGCGTTGTAAGGAAAATCGTTTATGTCGTTCACAGGGTCGCGTACGTTCGTCGGGTTTGGCTTTGGCGCTATCCAAGCGGGTTTGTTTCTTTACGAGGCGTATCAGTCGGGCGCGTTCGGCAGTGTAGTGGTTGCAGAGGTCATGCCGGACATGGTGCATACCTTACGCCAAGCAGGGGGGCGGTTTGGCGTCAACATCGCTCATGCCGATCGGATCGAACGTGCAGAGATCGGACCTGTGACCCTCGAAAACCCAGCAGTCGAAATCGACCGCGAGCGCTTGATTGCAGCCATCGCCGCCGCCGACGAAGTTGCGACGGCTGTGCCGAGCGTTGCCTACTATACGACGGATAGCCCCGGCAGCCTGCATCGCCTGCTTGCGGCGGGGCTGCGACGCAAGGCTGCCGAGGGCGGGGCGCGCTGCGTCATCTATACCGCTGAAAACAACAATCACGCCGCCGAAGCGCTCGAAGCTGCCGTCTTGGGCGAAATCCCCGCTGAGGAGCAGCCTGCCGTGCGCTCCCATGTCCGCTTCCTCAACACGGTCGTCGCTAAAATGAGCGGCGTGGTGGCTGATCCACACGAGATCGTCGAGCGTGGACTGATTGCGCTGACGCCAGGGAGCGAGCGCACCTTCCTGGTCGAGGCGTTCAACCGTATCCTGATCTCGCAGGTCGATTTTCCTGAACCGTTCGCGCGCGGGATTGCGGTCTTTGAGGAGAAGCCGGATTTGCTGCCCTTCGAGGAAGCGAAACTCTACGGGCATAACGCAACCCACGCGCTGCTGGCGTATTTTGCGATGCAGCTTGGCATCGAGTTCATCTCCGATTTGAGCGCTGCGCCCGGCATGATGGATTTCGCACGGGCTGCGTTCATTCACGAGAGCGGTATGCCGCTGATGGAGAAATATGGCGGGTTGGATGGGTTGTTCACGAAACGTGGCTACGGTGCCTACGTCGAAGACCTGCTCGTCCGCATGACGAATCCCTATCTGCGTGATACAGCGGAGCGGGTGGGGCGCGACCCGGCGCGTAAACTTGGCTGGGATGACCGTCTGATCGGTGTCATGCGGCTGGCGTTGGCGCATGACGTTCGACCGATGCGTTATGCGCTGGGTGCGGCGGCTGCGGTCGCTGCGCTCGAAAAGCTGGAGGGTGGCGCAGAACTGATAGGCGAGGCGCTGCGAAATCGCCTCCTCACGCTTTGGGGCGCGAGCGCGCCGGCGGGTGAGGAACGTGAGAAGGTGCTCAAGCTCGTCGGTGCAGCGCGAGTATATCTGCGCAGTTGGGCGATTGCGGGATACCCACCGCTCGAAACGTGGTACATGGCGGAGACGCCATAGCCTGCTTTAATTCACGCCATCTCCGCAAAGGAGCCGCTGTCGATGGTGCACTATGATGTTTTTATCTCCTACTCACGGCGTGATTCCGACTTTGTGCGGCAGTTATTCGGGGAACTGATGATTGCCAAGCGCCAGGCATGGGTCGATTGGCAGGGTATCGACTATTCGACCCGGTGGTGGGAAGAAATCTGTTCAGGGATTGAACGTGCCGATAACTTCGTGTTTGTCCTCAGCCCAGACTCGCTGAACTCGATTTATTGCCATCGGGAAGTCGCCCACGCTCGCCAACAGGGAAAGCGGATCATTTGCCTGCGCTGCCGCCCGATTGACGAAGCTGACCTTGTGGGGGGCTGGTACGTCGATGCGGAGATGCGACCGGTCGAGCAGATGGCGCGCGAAAACCTTGAAGTGCTGAAGTCGATTCAGTGGATCGATTACGCGGATAAGCTCAAGCAGGATATTCCGGCGACCGCAAAGGCGTTGGTACAGACGATTGATACCGATCCGGAGTGCGTCCAGGCGCATACCCAGCTTCTGTTGCAGGCACAGGCATGGCAGTCCAGCGGGCGTAGCCCTGGCGCGCTCCTTGGGGGTGATGTCCTTACAGAGGCGGAGCAGCGTTTGGTGAGCTGCGCGGAGCAGGTGCGTTTTGTCGCCGAACAACGCGACTTTGTTGCCGCCAGTCGTGCTGCACAGGAAGCGGCTGCCGCACTCGCCGCGCAGCAGGCAGCGCGCACGGTGTCGCTCCGTCGCCAGTCGCGGCGCTTTGGCGCGGCTGCCGTGCTGCTGGCACTCGTGACGATAGCCGCGCTGTTCAGCGTAACCCAGGCGCGGCAGCAGGTTGACAGCGCTGCCGCAACTCAGGTGGCGCTGTTGGCGACCGCAACCACAGTGAGCGGCTATGTCGTGGATGCCGAGAACCGAGTCGAGAGCCTGCGGTTGGCGGCGCTGGGCGCTGCGGAGCTTGCGGCTGGCGATCCGATTACGGCGACACTGTTGGAAATTCGGGCACTGTCACTGCACTATGCGCCGCAGACCGATCTGTGGTTAGGACAGGCGCTTGCCGATAACCATGCGCTGCATATTCTGAGCGGACACACCAATCGCGTCCTTGCCGCAAGCTACAGTGCCGACGGTACGCGGATTGTGTCTGGCTCGCGTTCGGGCGAACTGTACGTCTGGGATGCACTGACGGGCGTTCGCCTGATGCAACTGCGTGAGGCGGGTGAGATGATTACCAGCGTACGCTACAGCCCGGATGGTCAGGTGATCGCGGCGGCGGTGCGTGACACAGGGGTAATTCTCTACGATGCGCAAACGGGCGAAACCCTCAACGAACTTGATCCCGATACCGACCAGTGGGTGACGGTCAGTTTCAGCCCCGACAGCAGTCTGCTGATCACGGGTGAAGCTGATCTGATCATGGACAGACTGCCTCGCTCATTCGTGTGGGATGTGCAGACGGGCGAGCGGATACGAACCCTCGATGGCGCGGGCGCGATTTTCAGCCCGGATGGGCGCACCATCGCGTCTCGGTCGAATGGGCTGGTGAGCCTGTGGACGACCGAGGGCGATTTGTCTTTCGCGCTGGGCACCGATGCCAGCAGCTATTCCGATATCGCTTTCAGCGCCGATGGAGCTTTTCTGCTGACCTGGTCGGCTGCGGCGAGGCAAATTCAGGTCTGGGAGACGGCGAGCGGATTTCTCTACCGGACACTGGGCGATCCGGCACAGTCCAACAACTCAGCGGCGTTCAGCCCCGATGGGCGCTGGGTGGTCACCAGCGATCTCGACAGTACCTCAGCCATCATCTGGGATGTCGCAACAGGCGAAGTTGTGCGTACGCTGCGCGGGCATCAGGTCTTTATCGAGGATGCGCAGTTCAGCCCCGACGGGCGCAGTGTCGTGACAGCAGGCGGCGACGGCAATGTGATCATCTGGGATGTGGACGTAAGTCGGTCGCCCCGCAGCGTTCCTGCTCTTGTGAACGGGTCAGCGTTTTCCCTGAGTCCAGATGGGCAGCAGGTGGTGATCGGCAGCAGTTCAGGGGAGATGCAGATCCTGGATGTCGGGACAGGAGCGCTACTCCGAACCCTGGAGGGACACACCACGCAGGTGACAACCGTGTCTTATACCCGTGATGGCAGCGTGATCGCGAGCGCGGATGCTAGTGGCTTGGTACGCCTGTGGGATGCGCGCAGTGGGACGAAGCTGGCGGAGATTCAGGTGGGTGACGAGTATGTGTCCCAGGTTGTGTTCAGCGACACAGGAGATCAGTTCATCACCGCGAATTACGCGGGCGATCTGGTGCTGTGGGATGCTGGCAGCGGCAGTCGTATCCGCCGTTACCAGGGCGAACTTTCGTTGATCAGTGATTTCGCCGTCAGTCCCGACGGGCGGATGCTGGCACTCGTCGGGGACAGTCGTGATGTCTACCGATGGGATGTCGAAACTGGCGAAGCGCTTTCGGAACTGCGCGGACATGAGGTCGATTATCTTGCGACGGTCGATTTCAGCCCCGATGGTCGGTATCTGCTGACTGGAAGCGGCGATCCTGAAGGCAGCGTGATCGTGTGGAATGTCGCGGATGGCACTGTGCTGCGGCGGATCGCCGCACCGCGTGACTTTATTTCGACTGCCATCTTCAGCCCGGACAGCCGCACCATCGCCGCCATCGTGTCTGACATCATCATCGCGGGGAACTTCATGACCGAAGAGCGCGGCGCACTCATCTGGGATGTCGAGACGGGGCAGGTCGTGCGCAGCCTGATGACTGACGCAACACCGATGGCAATCGCGTACAGCGACGATGGGGGCAGCCTGTATGTGTTGAATCAGAATGGCGCGCTGCGCGAGTGGGACGTCGATTATCGCGCTTTCATCACGTATGCCTGCACAAGGTATCTGCGTGACTTCACGGACGACGAGCGGCGGCTGTTCGACCTGACGCTGCCGGATGGCACGCTGGACATGTCGTCCACCTGCCCATGAGTTGCACATACTCGGCGTCATATCACGAAGGGACTCGGTCATGAATGCTATCGATTACGCCCCAGTTCTCAGCCACATCGGTGCCTACTGGGAACGCATCATCCGCCACAATCCCAACGACCGCGAGACATTGATTGGCTTGCCACACCCCTATCTTGTGCCGAGCGATGGCATGATGTTCCAGGAGTTCTATTACTGGGACAGCTTCTTTATGTCGCTGGGTGTGATCGATACACCGCATGAGCATCTGATCGTGGATACGGCGCGTAACTTCGCACATCTTGTCGAGCGCTTCGGGCTGATCCCGAACGGGAGTCGCTACTATTTCCTCTCGCGTTCGCAGCCGCCTTTTTCCATGGCGCAGCTTCGTCTCGCCTACGAGCGCACGAATGATACGGCGCTGCTTGGCGAGATGCTGCCTGCTTTCGTACGGGAACATGAGACGGTTTGGCTGGGGGAACGCCAGCCGCACTATCGCCAGGTCTATCGCGGTTTGTCCCGTTACTACGACATCAACTTTCTGGACATCCTTGCCTCATGTGAGTGTGGCTGGGATCACTCGACGCGCTGCGATGAGCGCTGGTTGGGGCACCTGCCGGTCGATCTCAACGCCATTCTGTACGAGCGCGAGGTTGATTTCGCCTGGGCGCACGACCTTCTGGGTGATGGTGTATCAGCGGCGCGCTGGCGGGTGCGAGCGGAGGAGCGGCGCGCGGTAATGCAGGAATTGATGTGGGATGAGAGGCGCGGTTTCTTCTTCGACTACGACTATCACAACAAACGAATCAACCCACATCCGTCGCTGGCGGGCTTTTTCCCGCTTTGGTCGGGTCTGGCGACCGATGCGCAGGCAGCACGTATTGTCCAGGAATGGCTGCCCGCCTTTGAGTTCGCAGGGGGGTTGGCTTCGACTCTGACCTTCGAGGCGGGCAAGCAGTGGGCATTCCCAAATGGCTGGGCACCCCTGCAATGGATCACGGTCACGGGTCTGGATCGATACGGGTTCCACGACGATGCGCACCGCCTGCGCACAAAGTGGTGCGATATGGTTGCCCGTGTTTATGCGGAGACAGGCGCGTGCTGGGAAAAGTACAACGTCGTCGATCCGTATCAACGGGGCGAAGGCGGGTTGTACGGGCAGGTCACCGGCTTTGGGTGGACGAACGCAGTCTTCAAGGATTTTGTCAGGAATATCCCCGCTAACCCCTCATAAGCCGACACATGGTACAATGCTCGGCGTTCTTGAGGGAGCACTAATGAGCAATACACCGAGATTTGACGGGAAGAAGCTGCTGCGGGGTCAGTGGTTGGCGGTGCTGCTGGCACTGCTGGGTATCGGGCTGTTCGTCGCCCTCTGGCTGGGATTGGGTGCCGCCGGTCTTGCTGGCGCGCCGCGTCTGTTTGTGGCGATGTGTGTGCCGCCTGCCATCGTCGCGGTCATCGTGGGCGTCTATTTCCTCGTTTTTCGTGCGCGGGGCTAGACCAACATGGCGCGCAAACCTGCCGACCAATCGGTCAATCGAGACGAGATTATCGCCGCTGCAGCGGACGTTCTTCAGCGCAAGGGCTATGACGCCGCGACGATGAAGGACATCGCTGCCGCCGTCAACCTGACTGCCGCCAGCCTGTACCATCACTTCAAAAACAAGGATGCGCTTTTCCTCGCCGTGCTGGAAGCGGGGCTGACGTTCGTGCTGGATCAGCTAGAGCCGATTGCCGCCTGCGATCTGCGCCCGGACGACAAGCTGCGCCGGATGATCGCCTGCCACATCGTCGGCGTGACGAACAATCGGGCAGTTGGGGCGGCGATGGTCTTCGAAATCCGCGCGTTGATGACACTGCCGATTGGCATCAACGAGAGTGGTGAGCTTGACGGCGAGATCCTGGCGGCGCGCGATGCGTTCTTCGCGCAGCGTGACCGCTTTGAGGCGCTGTTCCGGCAGGTGGTCGGCGAAGGCATCGACCAGGGATTGTTCCGACCGATTGATGCGGCGATCTACGTAAAGCTGCTGCTGGGCGCGCAGAACTGGGTCGGCGTCTGGTTCAAGCCGGATGGACGCTTGGGGGGCGATGAGATCGCCGCGTCGATGGCGGACATGCTGATCAGCGGCATTTCCATCTAGTCTTACATCCTGAATTTCGGTTGCTCACGTGGTGCTTACGAAGCCACGTTACAGTCCTCTTCTATCCGTTAAAACTATAGAGGAGTGACTGTAAAGATGCGGAAGTTGTTCGTACTCGGAATGCTGCTGTTTGTACTGACAGGTGCGGCAGCCGCCCAGGAGCAGGAATTCGTGTTTGGTGATGCTCTGCCGGATGCGCCTGAGCTGGCTGCTCGCGGGACTTACGCGGTTGGCGTGACCACGTTGACGCTGACCAATCCCGACCAGATCGATATTCTCAACCTGAGTGAGGCAAACCCATCTGCGACCTATGATCGTGTGCTCACGGTCGATGTCTGGTATCCGGCGGTCATCCCGGCGGATGCTGGTGAGCGCACCGTCTATGAGGGGACGATTGGGCGCGCCGACCAGGGTACAGCGCGTCCTTACGAAATCGCTGGGCGTGCCTTCCGCGATGCGCTGCCGAATGCTGAAGATGCGCCGTACCCGCTGGTGGTCGTCTCTCATGGCTACCCCGGTTCACGCTACATGATGACCTACCTGACGGAGAATCTGGCGTCGAAGGGCTACGTCGTCGTCGCCATCGACCACACCGAGTCGACCTATGCCGACGTCAGCGCCTTTGGCAGCACGCTCCTCAACCGTGCGACCGACCAGATTTTCGTCATCGACGAGATGGCGCGGCTGAACGGCGAGGATGGCGTTCTGAACGGGATGCTGGACGCGGACAATACCGCGCTGATCGGTTATTCGATGGGCGGCTATGGCGCATTGAATGTGATTGGCGCGGGCTATGGGGAGGTCTTGAGCGGCTTTCTGGGTCCCGTCGTCGCGCCTCGTCTGGCGGGTGCGGACGGCTATGCGGCGGACCCGCGCGTGAAGGCGGCGGTGTTGTTCGCGCCCTGGGGTGGCGACCTTACGGCGGCGGGCGCGCCTGGAGTCAGTCTGTGGGCGGATGAGGCGTTCGCCAACATTAGCGTGCCGACGCTGTGGATCGCAGGGTCGCTGGACGACGTGGCGTACTACGATGCCATCGTCAACATGTTCGAGAACGCGTTCAACTCCGAACGCGCGCTGCTGACCTATGTCAACGCGCTGCACAATGTCGCGCCGAACCCGCCTGCACTGGATGGCGTGACGTTTGGCGAATACGAGTCGGCGTCAGAGCCTGCCTGGGATGTCCGCCGCATCAATAACATCAACCAGCACTTCATCACCGCATTCCTGGGGCTGCATCTTCAGGGGCAGAGTGAACTGCGCGAATACCTGGATCTGGTCGAGAACTCCGCAGATGGCGTGTACGCGGTCGATGATGCGGGCGCGTTCACCGATCAGCACACCTACTGGCTGGGCTTCCAGAACCGCACCGCCGTCGGGCTGGAGTACCGCACAGACAGCCCGTAGCGGCATCAACCTGTAGTGGGTGCCCTTTAGGCATCCACCACGGGTGCAGGCTGCCGATCACGGTCGCCTTGCCGCAGATCTATGCTGACAGTGGCGGCAAAAACAGGTAAGATCGCCCGCATTCATCAACCTCTGAGGAGCTTGACCGATCATGCAGACCGATTTGCGCGGGCGCGACAGCATCGCCCCGGAACTGGAATGGACGCGAGACGAGATTGATACGCTGCTGGACGTGGCATGGGACCTGAAGCGCAAGCGCGCGATGGGGGAATCCCACGCCACGCTGCGCGATAAGGTGCTGGGAATGCTGTTCTTCTTCACCAGCACGCGCACGCGCGCCAGCTTTGAAGCGGGCATGGCACAGTTGGGCGGGCATGCCATGTTCATCGACAGCGAGACGACGCAGATTTCGCATGGCGATACGGCGAAGGAGATCGGCGAGATCATTGGGCGCTACACCGACGGCATCGCCATTCGCCAGTGCGATTGGAACTTCGGCAACCGGTACATCCGCGAGGTGGCAGCCGCCAGCCGCGTGCCGGTGCTGAACATGCAGTGCGATGTTTTCCACCCCTTCCAGATCCTGGCAGACCTGATGACGATCCAGGAGCGCTTTGGGCGCGACCTGCGCGGCAAGACGATCAACGTCAGCTATGCCTATGCCAGCTCGTATCAGAAGCCGTTGAGCGTGCCGCAGAGCCTGATCCTGATGATGACGCGCTTCGGCATGAACGTGCGCCTGACGCACCCGCCGGAGTTCGCGCTGATGCCGGACATCGTGGGGCAGTCGGCGGAGAATGCCAAGCGCAGCGGCGGCTCGTTCGAGGTGCTGCACGACTTTGACGAAGGCTTCAAGGGCGCGGACATCGTCTACCCGAAGAGCTGGGGCTGCTGGATGACGACCGAGGACAAGAACGAGAGTTCGCTGATTGGCAAGAAATACACCGACTGGATCACCGACAGCCGCCGGATGGCGCTGGCGAACGAGCATGCCGTGTATATGCACTGCCTGCCCGCCGACCGCAACATCGAGGTGACGGACGAGGTGATCGACGGTCCGCAGAGCATCGTCTACGACGAAGCGGAGAACCGCCTGCACGTCCAAAAGGCGGCGATGGCGCTCACGATGCGGTAGAGAGTAAGGTTGGAGCGTGAGCTGGGTTGCACCAGCTCACCAGCCTTTAAAGTATATAGTCAACTCAGTACGAGGACATAAGCCGATGTCCGTTGAAGAGAATGCGACCAATCGTAACAAGCTGTTTTCTGATAAACCCTTAACCCATCCCTCCGACGATCGGTTGAACCACTCTAGATTTGCATCTGCACTTGCCGACAGCATTATCGAAATGTCTCCAGACGATGGGTTTGTCGTAGCTCTCTATGGTGCTTGGGGTTCCGGTAAGTCCACACTCATTGAATTTGTGCTGCATTATCTCAAGAGCAAGGACCAAGATAAGAGACCCTTGGTAATCCGATTTAATCCTTGGTGGTTCACTGGTCAGGAAAACTTAGCGCGACATTTTTTTGATCAGCTATACAGCCGTTTTGCATCCAAGTTCGGGAAGGGTGTTAAGGCACTTACGAGATCGGTTCGAACCTTAGGGCAGCTAGTTGCCGAATCTCCGGTACCAAGCTCTGGGATTGCGAAGGTAGCCGGTAGTTGGATACCAAATCTGGACACCAGGGACGTGATCAAGGTCAAGCAAGATATATCGCGCATCCTAACGCGGAAAAAGAGGCGTGTACTAATCGTAATTGATGATATTGACAGACTAAGTGCCGAGGAGATTCGACAGTTATTTGCTCTGATCAAGGCAGTTGCCGACTTCCCAAATACGATTTACCTGCTTGCTTTTGATCGGGATGTCGTTGCCGAGGCGTTATCGAGCGAATACAACTCACGAGGCGATGCTTTTCTTGAAAAGATTGTGCAAGTCAGCTTTGAAGTGCCATCCATATCTGCACAAGTCCTTCGCGCCTTGTTTCTTGAGAGGGTTGAGTCTCTTGTTGGCGAAATTCCTTCGCGACTGTATCGAGTTGACTTCATGGCTGAACGAGGCTTCTTACTTACAATTCAGGCACTGTTTACGACGCCGCGAGACATATTTCGACTGATCAATACAATTTCTGTCACCTATCCAGCAGTTGCTGGCGAGGTAGATGCTGCGGACTTCATTGCAATTGAGGCATTGCGAGTATTTCGGCCTACTTTGTATGACATAGTGCGTAGAAACAGAACAATTTTCACTAGCGGGATAGCGTCAGACGAAATCGGGAATAATGTAAAGCAACTGTTGGAGGGTGAAACACAGAGTGTACGAGAACTCGTAACAGAGCTATTTCCAGCACTGTACCATCAATCGCCGATGTTTCGGACCTATGACGCGACTTTGATGCGTAAAGAACTTCGTGTAAGTAGCCCCGTAGTGTTCGATGTCTATTTTCGCTTTTCTTTTTCATCTAATGATGTCTCTCGTACCGAAATGCTGAACCTGCTGAATGCCGCGACAAGTTCTCACGAGTTTCGTAAGGCGTTTGAGCAGGCGGTTGACTTCAGTCCGGACAAGACTAGAAAAGTCTTGAAGCGATTCCCAGAAATACTTGATCAAACCACTGCCATGCAGGCAGAAGTCTTAATTGCTACGATGCTGGAGATTGGTGACAGAGTAATCGCTCTTGACGACGCTCATAACAGCAGACCTGGATACCTTGAGCCAATCGGTGGTGAACTTATTGAAGTAATTGCGTCCTGGATGATCAGAATCCCAATAGAAGAACGGGCAAGCGTACTGGTACGTTTAATTCCGGAATCAGCCGCTATAGAATTGTGCTCACACTTGTTTCTATGGCTCGGATCTCGTCAAGGACTCTTTTATGAAAGTAATCACCTCAGCTCAGAAGGAGCTGAAGTTCTTCGTCTCGAAGATGTTTTGGCTCTACAACCAATAGTGGTGGCAAAAATCAATAATGCGTTGGAAGCACTATCAGATTCTTCTAGTAATAGATTTCGTATTTTGCTCCATGCTTGGGGAAAGATTGACAAGATGGCTGCTAAATCTTGGGTACGTAAAGCGCTAGAAGGCAGACCGAAGATTCTAGATTTTGTTGACGGGTTCGTAGTATTCAGAGGCACAGTTGTTGCCAGGGTTAATGAATCTCTTTGGCAGTGGTTTGATCAGAATGAGCTTCGCATATCAGTCACCGAACTTCTGAATGCCGGCACGTTGTCTGAACACCAGAAATATGTGGCTGAGACTTTTTTGAAAATTACATCAACATAGTGTTCCTGCCTTTTGTAGATCACCTGCTTGCTGTCTTATGAAGTAAGTTTGATTGCGAGTGGCGCAGTCATCAAACGCCCTTATCTAATTCGCGCCCCGTCGGCGTGCGCGCTGTTATGCGTTACAGTAAGCGCCTTTGGCTGACACCAAAAGGCAGACCACGATGACCGCCGATCGTGCCCAGTTGATCACCCAGCTCTATACCGCGTTTCAAGCGCGTGACGCTGCCCGCATGGCAGCGTGCTATCACTCTGATGCACAGTTCAGCGACCCGGTATTTGTCGGGCTGCGCGGCGAGGAAGTCGCGGGCATGTGGGCGATGCTCTGCGAGCGGGGTGCGGACTTGCAGGTCACGTTCGCCAACGTCCAGGCGGATGCGACGACGGGCAGTGCCGACTGGGAAGCGCGCTACACGTTCTCGCGCAGCAAGCGCCCCGTCCACAACAAGATCCATGCTGCTTTTCGCTTTCGCGACGGACTCATCGTCGAGCATCGTGACACGTTCGACTTTCATCGTTGGGCGGGGCAGGCGCTGGGACTGAGCGGCGCGCTGCTCGGTTGGCTGCCACCCTTCCAGGCGGCGGTGCAGAAGCAGAGCCGCGCGGCGCTCGATGGGTATTTGGCGAAGCGGGGTGTTTAGTTCGGGTCGCATCACTCTGCCATTCAAAGAAACGCTGCTTATCTTCCTCTCATCTCTCCACGCTTGACTTAGAGTCGACTCGAAGTTGTAGAGTGCAATCATGATCACACACCCAGACCTCCTCACGATCCAGCAGGCAGCGGAACAGACCGGACTCAGCGAGCATACGCTGCGCTATTACGAGCGCGTCGGCCTGCTGCTGCCGGTCGACCGCGCGCCAAACGGACACCGCCGCTATGCGCCGGATCATCTGCGGCTGCTGCAATTCCTGATCAAGCTGCGGGCGACCGGGATGCCCATCGAGCAGATGAAGGAGTACGCCGCGCTCATCCGCGCGGGTGAAGGCAACGAGGGCGAGCGGCTGCGCCTGCTGCTCGATCACAAGCAGCTTGTGCTGGCGCGCATCCAGGTGTTGTTGGATAGTCTGGCTGTGATCGATAGGAAGATCGAGAGTTATCAGGAGTTACACGCATGTATCAACGACGACTCGGTTCAAGCGGAGTGATGATCTCTGCCATCGGTTTGGGCTGCATGGGCATGTCCGAGTTTTATGGTGACGCCGACGAGGCGGAGTCGATTGCGACGATCCACCGCGCGCTTGAGCTGGGCATCAACTTCCTCGACACCGCCGATATGTACGGCGTTGGACGCAACGAAGAACTGATCGGCAAAGCGATCCACGACCGCCGTGACAAGGCATTCCTGGCGACCAAGTTCGGTAGTGTGCGCGGCGCGGATGGCAGCTTCCTGGGCGTCAGCGGCAAGCCGGAGTATGTGCGCGCCTGTGCCGACGCAAGCCTGAAGCGTCTCGGCGTCGAAGTCATCGATCTTTACTACCAACATCGCGTCGATGCGAGCGTGCCGATTGAGGAGACGGTCGGCGCGATGGCGGAGCTGGTACAGCAAGGCAAAGTGCGCTTCCTCGGCTTGTCAGAGGCGTCGCCCGCCAATATCCGCAAGGCGCAGGCAGTGCATCCGATTGCCGCGCTGCAAACGGAGTACTCACTGTGGGATCGTGATGTCGAGGCGGAGATTTTGCCAACCTGCCGCGAACTCGATATCGCCTTCGTGCCGTACAGCCCGCTCGGTCGCGGCTTCCTGACGGGGCAGATCACGTCGCCGGACGACTTTGCACCCAACGACTTCCGCCGGATTGCACCACGCTTCCAGGGTGAGAACTTTGTGAAAAACCTCGAGCTTGTCGCGCACATCAAGGCATTGGCAGCGGAAAAAGGCTGCACACCCGCACAGTTAGCATTGGCGTGGGTGCTGGCGCAGGGCGAGGATATGCTGCCGATCCCTGGCACCAAGCGCGTGAAGTATCTCGAAGAAAACGCCGCCGCCGCCGATATCACCCTCACAGCGCATGAGCTGGCGCGCATCGATGCACTCTTGCCGCCGGGCGCAGCAGCGGGCGCGCGCTACTAAGAGATGACGATGCGTCGCATTCAAGCGCGATGCGCAGGCTAGTCCACCATCCCTCTGCCGCCGAGCAAGCGCAGCCCGGCGGCGCTGTCTCTAATTGTCATTCACCACAAGCGTCGCGGCGATCTGCTCGAAGACGGGACCCAGCTCTTTGTAGGCGTCGACGGAGGTCGTGAAGGCGATGGCGTACAGGTCTTCTTCGATCAGGAAGGCATACATGACGATCTGCTGTGATAAGCCCATCATCTCCATTTCGAGGATGATCCTGCCGACCTCGTCGTAGTCGCCGACCGAAATTACCTCCGTCTCGACGATTTCCATCACGTCCGGGAACGAGGCGGGCAGCAGTTCCAGGATCGTCTCCATCGGCAGTGCCATCCCCAGCGGGCTGCCCGTAATGTTGATGTTTGTGAGCACGCCGTCGCGCAGCAGTTCCGGCGCAATCGCAAACAACTTGTAGAGTTCGGGGTTGTTGCGCGCAACCTCGATCAGTGCTGCGAAGTCTTCCCCAAGAAACCCCTCGACACTGTCGAGAATTTCCAGCATGTCCTCGACCGACCCGCCCTCAAACTGCGGCGGGACCATCAGGCTGACGCCGTCGCCTTCCAGGGTGATCCAGTCTTCCATGTCTATGGCAGGCTCGTCAGTCGCTGACGGGGCAATGCTTGTCGTGCGACCCGCGCCGCGCCCAGTGCCTCCGTCGGGCGTTGGCGTCGGGTTGCCCTGTGCGAGCGCGGGCAGTGTGGGGATCAGCAGGAGGGTCACCAGTAACGCGGCGAGCATCGTCCTGGGTGATGGGCGTCGGGTCATGTTAAGCGCCTTCGGGCTTGTGATCGGTCTCACCAGTATAGGGCACTTTTGCCCGAAAGTGCTGTCAAGCTCGCTGTCAGGTCGCGCGCCATCCGCGGGCTAACGCACCATCAGCCAGCCGCCGAGGAACAACAGCCCTGCGGCGATCAGGCGCGTCAGGTCAATCGGGCGCTGCGGGACCCCCAGCCATCCGAAATGATCAACGATCATGCCGAGCGTGAGCTGCCCGACGATCAGAAGCACGATAGCAGGCGCAGCGCCCAGGCGCGGGATCGTGTGGTTGAGCGTCAGATAGAGCAGCAAGCCAAAGCCGCCGGACAGCAGCATGTACCAGGGCAGCGAGCGCCATGCCACGATGTTTTCGCCGCCGCGGTATGTCAGCAGCAGCGCCGAGAAGACTGCGCCGCTGACGTGGACGATCAAGCTGCCGGATGCGCCACCCACACGCTGCCCCATGGCGGATGCGATGGGTCCCTGGATGCCGACGGCAATGCCGCCCAGCAGCCCGATGAGCAGTGTCAGAATGCGATCCATGTTGTCTCCTCATTATGAACCTGCAAGAACGGACACCATGAATGGTGTCCCTACAGACATGGGGTTGTAGGGACGCCAAGAGGGGCGTCCGCGTTTCTTCCTATGCGAACGATGCTAACGCTTTTTCTCGATCTTCACCCGGCGGATGATGACGATCATGCTGATCACGATAGCGGCGGCGACCAGCATTAATGGGCTGATCGCCTCGCCGAGCAGCAGCGCCGACCAGGTGATCGTCAGCAGCGCCTGGATGAGCTGCACCTGCCCGACGCGGGCGATGCCTCCCAGCGCCAGCCCGTGGTACCAGGCGAAGAAGCCGAGGAACATGCTAAAGACGCTGACATAGGCGAAGCCCAGCCAGGCATTCGGTGACGCCTGTAATCCGTGCTGCGCGGCGCTGATGCCGACCGGGACGATGAGAAACGGCGCACTGATGACGAGCGCCCAGCAGATCGTCTGCCAGCTTCCCAGCTCGCGCGCCATTCGCCCGCCTCCGACATAGCCGACTCCGCCCACCAGCACGGCACCCAGCATCGCCAGATCGCTGGTCACCAGCCCGGTCTCGCCCTCAATCAGCACGAAGCCGACGACGGTCAACATACCGATGATTGCCGCCACCCAAAAGCGCGGCGCAGGTCGGTCGCCATCCCAAATGACGCCGATGATCGCCGTCGTCATGGGGAGCAAGCCGTTGATGATGGCACTGTGTGAAGCGGGGGCCTCGCGCAGTGCCCAGGCGGAAAGCAGCGGAAAGCCAACCACGACACCGAGCGCTACCACACCCAGTCGCAGCACCTGTCTGCGCGTCGGCAGCGGCTGACGGGTGATAAGGAGGGCGAGCGCTGCCAGCGATGCCGCCACGAGCGCACGCCCCAGCCCGACGAATGTCGTATCGAGTTCCTGGACGGCGATGCGAGTCGCCGGCAGGGTGACGCTGAAGATCAGCACGCCGAGAAGACCGAAGGCGAAGCCGAGCGTCTCCCGGCTGAAGCGGTGTGACGCCGGGGCGTCGAGCGATGTGGAGGACATGAATGACCTGTCATGGATAGGCACAGTTCCGTCCACATTACGCCGATTTGCACAATCTCCCTACATCCAGGTAATGCCAGGCTACTCCGCGACGAAGCCGACTGTCTCGTGGGTGCTATCGCAGAAGGGCTTGTTTTTGGAGTGTCCGCAGCGGCAGAGCCACGCCTCGCTGCGGTAGAGCGTTTGCCCGTCGGCAGTATGGATTTCGAGATTGCCCGTCACCTGCACGGGTCCGTTCGTGTGCGGCACGATGGTGATCTGCCCGCCAGGTGCCAGCGGTTCACCCGGTGCTTCCTGCGCCAGATCGACCGCGCCGGGGTCGGCGAAGCCACTGTTTATATGGCTGTTATCGCAGAACGGCTTGTTCTTCGATGCGCCACAGCGGCAGAGTGCCGCGCGCGTCTCCCGCAAAGGTGGCTCACCGCCACCCATCACAAGTTGCAAATCGCCGTGTATGTAGTGTGGTCCGTTCTCGACGATACGCAGCGTGTTCTTTTCCGGTGCTGCTTCGCCCGGTGCGCCGTCCTTGCGCGTATAGTGCAGCGCCCCGGTTGGGCAGTGATGGATTGTTTGTGCGATGGAGTCGGCGCTGGCATGTTCCGGCTGCACCCAGGGGCGCTTCTGATTGTCAAAGACCTCGTTCAGGCGTTGGACGCATTCAGCAGCATGGATGCAGCGGGGGATTTCGTACTGAACTTCGATGGCGTCGCTTTCGTAGCGGCGAATGAGGCGATTCGGCATGACGGCTCCTCCTGCTTGAGATAAAGGAGGATGACACAGCGGCGAGCTGTGTGCAACGATCAGTCCGTTGAATTGTCTCCGAGCAGCCGATGCTCAGTGGCGCGGATGTCGTTTTGGAGTTCGTCACGTTGGCGGGCAAGAATGCGATAACGCTCGAAGTCCGCCTCCGGCATGTCCTCGCTGTGACCGCCGTAAGTCATGATCAGCTTGTCAATTTCGGCATCGAGTGCTTCGTACAGCAAGACCAGTTTGCGATATTCCTGCACGTCGCGGAGCTGCTCCCGTGTTTTGGTATCGTCTGCCATCATTTGCGCACCTCGTCGTGTATCGCATCAGTCTTTCATACACCAAACACCTTCGGTGCGCAAGCGATGCTTCATCCTACGCTTTCGCCGCTGCTCGCAGCAGGCTCAAGGTTCGTGCGCTGGGCGATCACGTAGAGTGGGCGCGCGCGTGCTTCGTCGTAGATGCGCGCCACATACTGCCCCAGGACGAACAGAAAGAAGAGCTGGAATGAGCTGACCAGCAGTAGCAGGACTATCGTCGTCGCCTGCCCACCAAAGAAGTCTGGACCGTAGACGACTCGCAGCACCGAGACGACCACAATCGCGAGCAGCGCCAGGATGCCAAGACCGAGTGCGAAGTAGATCATGACCTGGAGAGGCCAGAACGAAAAACCCGTGATGGCGTCGGCGGCGAATTTGAGCATCTTGCGCAGAGGATACTTCGTTTCACCCGCGTGTCGCTGCGCACGGACGTAGTTGACCCCCGTCTGCTTAAAGCCGACCCAACTCGTCATTCCGCGAATGAAGCGGCTGTGCTCGCGCATCGCTTTCAGCACCTCCACCACACGCCGATCCATCAAGCGGAAATCGCCTGTGTCGACCGGGATGTCGATGGCGGTGATCTGGTTGATCACACGATAGAACAGCTTCGCCGTCCACACCTTAAACCAGCTTTCGCCCTCGCGCTTTGAGCGCACTGCGTAAACGACCTGATACCCGGCTTTCCAGCGCTCGATCATTTCGGGAATGAGTTCGGGTGGGTCTTGCAGGTCGGCGTCGATCAGCACGACAGCGTCGCCGCTGGCATGGTCGATGCCTGCGGTGACGGCGATTTGGTGTCCGAAGTTGCGCGCAAAGTGCAGAACTTTGACGCGGGAGTCTTTTGCCGCGAGGTCATCCATCATTTGCGGCGAATGGTCACGACTGCCGTCGTTGACGAGGATCAGCTCCCAGGTTTCGCCTGTGCTGTTCAGGATCTGGCTGATGCGTTCATACAGCAGATCGATATTTCCCTCCTCGTTGAAGATCGGGGCGATAATTGAGTATCGGGTATGTACCAAGACTGCCTCCGCTTAAGAAATACCCAGTGCACGCCGAATCGATGCGAGATCAGGCGGCACGCGCTGCCCGGTGCCGACGGACATCTGGGCGCGCTTCACATCCTTCAAGCCGTTGCCCGTCGCCAGGAAGACCACTTCGTCGTCCGCGCGCAAAATGCCTTGTGCCAGCGCCCGCTTTGCGCCTTCATAGATGATGGCGCAGGACGGCTCCGCGAAGACGCCCGTCAGACGCGCGAACGCCGGGATTGCCGCGAGAATATCGGGGTCCGGCACTGTGACAAAGCCGCCGCCTGTATTGCGAACTGCGCGCAGCGCCTTCGCACGGTCGCGCGGGACGCCTGCGCTGATGCTGTCTGCCAGCGTGTCCGCTTCTTCTGCTGGCATGTCCTGGGCGCGCAGCCCCTGCTGCCAGGCGCGTGCGAGCGGCGAGCTTCCTTCTGCTTGTACACCAATCAACCGCGGAATGCGCTCAATCCATCCCAATTGCAGCAGATCGTAGAAGCCTTTGTAGACTCCGGCGATGATATTGCCATCGCCGACGCTGACCATGACTGCGTCAGGGACGCGCCAGCCCATCCCCTCGGCGATCTCGAAAGCGACCGTCTTTTTGCCCTCGACCGTATAGGGATTGATGCCGGTATTGCGACAGTACCAGCCCTGTTCCTGACACAGCGTATAGCACAGGTCGAAAGCGACATCGTAGCTGTCTTCAATGAGCAGGACTGTTGCGCCATAGACGATGAGTTGTGCGATCTTTCCCTCTGGCGCGCTGGCGGGTACGAAGATGACGATCTTGACGCGGTCAGCACCCACAGACGCGCCCACGCCTGCCAGGGCTGCCGCTGCGTTGCCCGTGCTGGCAGTGGAGACCACCGGGATATGGCGTTCAAGCGCGCGCGCGATGACCATGCTGCTGGCACGGTCCTTGAGCGAACCCGTCGGGTTCAACCCGTCGTCTTTAACCCAGGCAGCACGCAGCCCCAGATTTGCGGCAAGGCGCGGCGTCGCCATAAGGGGCGTGCCGCCGACCCGCAGCGGCGGCACTTCGCTCGCCTCTCCAAGAGGCATCAGTGTCTGAAAGCGCCACATCGAATGGTCGGCGCTGGCGCTCAGAAGGTCGCGGTCTACATGCGCACGCAGTGCGGCGTAGTCGTACAACACATCGAGTGTGCCGACCATGCCGCAGTCAGGGCAGGTGTATTCGACCGAGTCCGGCGCATAAGCGCGGTCACAAAGGGAACAGCGAAGTTCAGTCACAGCAGCCATAGGACTATGCCCCTAGTTCGTCGATCTCGTAACCATTCGGATACGTGCGATTGGGTTCGTGTGTAAGCGAGAACGGTTTTCGGCGGCGTGGCAGGCGCTTGACGATCTGTGCGCGCAGCCGCAGCGCCCCTTTCAGGAATGCCGTGTACCAACCCGGCATCTTCGGAAAGCCGAACGCCTCACGCAGCGGGTCATCCATCAGCGCATAAATGGCGGAGCGCACGGTTGGATGCAATAACGACGGAAACGACTTCGTAAAAGTTGCAAGGGAGGCACGCCCAACGCGCTCCGTGTGGGGTGTCCGACGAAAGTGCCTGCGCTCGTAGTCGAGATTAAACTGCTCGAAAGCCTCCAGCGACTCCGGGATGTCCTTGATGTTCATGCGCCGTCCAATTTCGCGCCAGAAGTAGTAGTTGGCGTGGTTTTCGTGAAGGGTTGAAGGTCGCCAGGAGAGAATGGGATTCCAGCGGATTGGCTCGAAAATGAAGGTCGAGAGGACATACAGATAGTCGTCGTTGGAAATCTCGAAACGGCGGTGAAGCTGGTTCATGCGGCGGATGGCGGCGCGCCCGCGTTCGCTGTCGTACCCATGTTCCGCGATCTCGGCGAGCAGCAGGGACGTATCGTCGTAGCGCTTTTGCCCCGCATTCTGGAACTGCCCGGTGCGGTCGAGCAGCTCGGCGATTGAGGGCACGGCGAACGTGCGAAAGAGCGCGAATTCCAGCGAACGCTGGGTCTCCCATGGGAACTCATAGGTGCCGATCAGGTAGACGATCCGCATGTGATCTTTTTCGGCGTCGAGTGCCGCGACCTGCTCGGCGATCGATTTCGTGTGTTCCATGCTGTTTGAGGTTACGCTCCCATAGAGTGTGCGCCGTGCCTTGTGCGTGGCGCGAAAGAGCAGTGTTGCCCGGTTCGCACTTCGTACGTCTCACCGCGCACGAGTTAACCGGGTATGATACGAGTGCCTGTTTCCCCACGAATCGCGCGCAGCAGATTTGCGGGATCGGTGATCAGCGCCTGCGGTCCACCCATCTGCACAAAATCAACTGCCGCCTCGATCTTGGGCAGCATACTGCCAACCCCAAAGTGCCCCTCTGCGATGTAACCCTTTGCCTCTTGCAGCGTCAACACGTCGAGCGTCCGCTGATTGGGCTTGTTAAAGTTCAAGGCGACTTTCTCCACACCTGTGCTGATCACCAACAGGTCGGCGCGCAGCGTCTGGGCGAGGGCGCTGCTGGCGAGATCTTTGTCGATGACCGCGTATGTGCCTTTCAGTTCGCCCCGTTCATCGCGAACGACCGGGATGCCGCCGCCGCCTACGGTGATGACGATGTAGTCGCTCAGGATGAGGGCGCGTATTGCGTTGATCTCGTGGATCATCTGCGGGCGAGGCGAGGCGACAACCCGCCTCCAGCCACGTCCGGCATCCTCCATCACCTGCCAACCTTCGCCTTCGTAGTGCCGGGCTTCTTCCTCAGTCATGAAACCGCCGATGGGCTTGGTGGGGTGGGAGAAGGCGGGATCTGCTGGGTCTACCCGTACCTGAGTGACGACGGTGACCACGGTGCGGTTGATCCCCAGGCGGCGCAGGCTGTTATCAAGCTGCTGCTGGAGCATATAGCCGATGCTGCCCTGGGTATCGGCGACGATCAGGTCGAGTGGGACACTGTGGATGCCCTGTGCGGCAGCGATCTCCGCGCGGCGCAGGATGTAGCCGACCTGCGGTCCATTGCCGTGCGTAACGACGATGCTCCAGCCTTCAGCGATCAGCTGCGCCAGGTGTTCAGTCGTCTGGCGAACCGCGTCCCACTGGTGTTGAATGTCTGGATGCTTAGGATCTGTAATCAGGGAATTGCCGCCGACAGCGACAACCGCCAGTTTTCCGACCATACCCGAAAGTCCTTCACATAATGCGCTGCACATTTCGCGCTGTTTCCATGATAGCAGCAAGCGACAGAAGCCGCGAAACACTCTCACAACGTTTCAATCTGCTGTGGAAACGCGTTTTGTGGTGTCATAATCCATGCGCATTTGAAATAAGGACTCCAACACGAATGCCCACATCCATCATGCCTGCGGATACCACGCTGTTGACCCTAAAGTCACGCCGCTCTATTCGCCGATATCGACCCGACCCAGTTCCTGGACTCCTGATCGAGCGGATACTGGAAGCGGCAATCTGGGCACCTTCCGCTCACAACCGCCAACCCTGGCGCTTTGCCGTTACGACTGCGCCCGCCACCAGGGAATCGTTAGCCCGTGCAATGGGCGAGCGCCTGCGCCGCGACCTGGAAGCGGATGGCGCGCCAGAAGCGCTCATAATCAAAGACACGCAGCGGTCATTCAGCCGGATCACGGGTGCGCCGTGTCTGATTGTGGTATGCTTATCGATGCTTGATATGGATACCTATCCGGATGAGCGTCGCCAACACCTCGAATTCCTCATGGCGGCGCAAAGCGCAGCGATGGCAGGTCAAAACCTTCTGTTGGGTGCAGCTGCATTGGGCTTGGGGACGTGTTGGATGTGTGCCCCGTTGTTTGCGCCCGATGTGGTGCGCGATCTCCTAAATCTGCCTGAAGATTGGCAGCCACAAGGACTGGTCACTGTCGGTTACCCGGCAGAGACGAAGGTGAAGACTCGACATTCTCTCGAAAAGAGCATTGTGTGGCGATAGACAGTCTTGTCGTGCTTGTCGGCGGCGTTGGCGGTGCGAAGCTGGCGCACGGACTGGCTCAGGCGATGCCTGCCCAGTCGATCACCTGTGTGGTCAACACGGGTGATGACTTCTGGATGTACGGACTCCGAGTTTGCCCCGATTTTGATACGGTCATGTACACCCTCGGAGGATTGGTGGACCCGGTCAACGGTTGGGGTGTCGCTGGAGATACAGTGATGGCGCTGGACGCGCTGCGGCGTTTTGGCGAGCAGCCCTGGTTTCGTCTGGGCGATCAAGACATTGCGACGCACATGCTGCGCACCGAAGCGCTGCATCGTGGCGAGCGCTGGACTCAGACCGCCGGGCATCTCACAAAGGCGCTAGGCATCCGTTTGTCAGTATTGCCGATGACGGACGATGACGCGTCGACGATTATTGATACGGTGGAGCACGGGCGGCTGGCGTTTCAGGAATACTTCGTGCGTCACCGTTGGCAGCCGACCGTGCGGGGTCTCGACTTAAGCGCGGCGGAACGCGCGATGATGACGCCGGAGGTGCGCTTCGCGATTGAGCGGGCGGATGCGATTCTGATCGCCCCCAGCAATCCCTGGCTGTCTGTCGCGCCAATCCTTGCGCTGCCAGGGATGCGCGATTTGCTGCTGTCGCGCGATGTGCCGCGCGTCGCCATAAGCCCGATTGTTGGGGGGAAAGCCATCAAGGGACCTGCGGCAAAATTGATGAATGAGATTGGAATTGAGGTGAGCGCAAGGGCGGTCGCGCAACATTATGGTCAAATCATCAATGGATTTGTCTATGATGAAGTGGATCGGTCTGCACCGCCGAGTGTCGCGCAGTTGCTGGCGACCGACACGATTATGAAGACGGATGCTGATCGAGCACGACTTGCACTTATTGTTCTCGATTGGATTGAAAGTTGGCGATCATGAGTGGGATTTGGGTCATTATTCCGCTGAAGCCTCTGACGTTGGCAAAGAGCCGACTTGCGAAGTTCCTTGCGCCTGAGGAGCGCCAGCGCCTCGCCGAAGGATTATTTCGGCATGTGCTGTCCGTCGCACAGCATGCGCCGCAGGTGGTGGGAACGCTGGTGATCAGCCGCGATACCAAGGCGCTGGCGATTGCTCGTGATTACGGTGCAAAGACTCTTCAGGAGACCGGTGGTACACCCGACTTGAATCTGGCACTGATGACCGCGACCAGCGTCGTCAGCAGTTGGAAGGGCAGAGGCGTCCTGATCCTGCCGGGGGATTTGCCACTGGTCAACCGCGATGACCTGGCAGCGATGGTGTTGATGGGGCGCGAGACACAGTCGGTGGTGCTCGCGACCGACCGCAACGAAGATGGCACGAATGCGATGCTGGTGAAACCGCCGGGTCTGTTCGAGTATGCATATGGGGTGGGCAGCTTTCAGCGACACATGACGCGGGCGCGTCTGGCTGGGGCGCATGTTCATGTGTATCAGTCTGAACGATTGGCGCTCGACATCGATATGCCTGACGATCTCATGCTTCTTGAGCGACTTTCTCATTCTGAGATCGAACGCTCATAGCAACCGTCTGAACTTGCGGCATGTACTGATCCCTGGCGCAACCATCCGCGTTACAATGTGGCGTGCTTTCGCGGTTGTATCACGAGGATAAATTGCCATGCCTGATCGTGTCGCCATGTACCTCCAGGATGCTCACCCTCTCCAGGACGCCATCAAATATGTACAGTATGCCGAGTCGCGCGGCTTCGAGGCGGTGTGGCAAGCAGAAAGCCGCCTTGTGCGCGATGCGATTGTGCCGATGGCTGCCTTCGCAGCGACGACCAGCCGCATCAAGATCGGCTCCGGCGTCATCAACAACTGGACCCGCAATGCCGCCGTCATCGCTGCGACATTCCTCACCCTCGATGATCTCGCACCCGACCGCATCATTTGCGGCATTGGCGCGTGGTGGGACCCGCTGGCGAAGAAGGTCGGCATCGACCGCACTAAGCCGCTTTTGGCGATGCGTGAAGTCGTCAGCGTTGTCCGTGAACTGCTCGCGCGGAAGCGCGTGACCTTTCACGGTGAATTCGTACACTTAGACGATGTCGAACTGGATGTCGTGCATGGGCGTAAGTCCGCGCGCAATGTGCCGATCTATATCGGTGCTACAGGTCCGCAGATGATGACGATGACGGGCGAAATCGCGGATGGTGCTGTCCTCAACTACCTCGTCTCTCCGGCGTATAACGCTGCTGCCTTGGAGCAGCTTGAAGCAGGTGCGAAGAAAGCCGGTAAGCGCCTGGACGACATTGACCGCCCGCAGCTTGTGGTCTGCTCAGTCGATAACGACCGCAAGAAGGCGTTGGATGGCGCGCGCAAACTCGTGACGCAGTATCTGGGGCAGCAGCCGCACATCATGAAGGCGAGCGGCGTCAAACAGGAACTTCTCGACGAAATCGGTCAGGTTCTGACGTGGCCCGCGACCGAAGAACAGATTCTTGACGCGATGAAACTGGTTCCTGACGATGTCGTCCAACTCATCACGGCGAGCGGCACACCGGATGAGGTCAAGCGTAAGGTGCGTGAATACGTCTCGACCGGGTCAACCTGCCCTATCCTGTATCCGCTAGGTCCCGACGTTCGCCTGATGATCGATACCTTTGCGAATGGCTACTCGTCGTAAGGGGTGGGCGATAATGGGCGATGCCATGGCATCGCCCATTATCGATTACGGGCGAAAAATCTCGCCGCTGCATCCGCTGAAGATGAATTCGTAGTTCTTTTCGTTGTCGCCTGCTTGCCCAGGGGAGACGATCTGCAACATGCCGCCTTGCAGCCGCCAGAGCTGAATGGCTCCCCGTGGTCCCGTCGTTTGCTCGACCAGCGTGTTGAAATCCGGGTTTGCGGGCACGGCACTGAGTTCGCGCGCTGTGGTTGTGAAAAGATCTTCGCCGCGTCCGCGCGCATCAATCGAAAAGACATTGATCGCGCTACGGTCACCACAATAGAGCGCGGCGGAGGCTTCCTGATGCTGGTTGATCCGTCCATCGGCGAACGGTGCATCGCTGGCTTCCCTGATTTCTCCTGTCGTGCAATCGAAGACCAGTGTCTTTGCGGAGCTGACCGGATCGGTGTGGCGTATCCCGCTGTAGGTTGTCAGCGTGACCCGAATTGGCGTGCCGGTTTCCAGGCTGAAGGGCGTGGTGATGCGCGCCTGGAGTACATGGTCGCCCGTAAGGGGTCCCTCCACGATCTGGGCGGCATACATGACTTGCCCTACGCTTCCCGCACTGACCGTGAGTTCCTGGAGGAAGTCGCCCTCTGGAAGCGCGTCCGTCACGGCGATGTTGAGGACCTGCCGCGCAATCCGCGCGCAGCTTTCCGCTTCTCCGGCAGTCGGGGTGCTGACTGGATCTGCTGCTGCCGCGAAGCCTGACACCATCACGAGCGCCAGGAGCAGCGTGCAAACGGTGGTTTTCATTCTGCTGACTTTCTTTTGACCAATATCTGCTTCCTCGTATCATAAGGACTGTTTCAGGATAGTGCTTGACGGTTAGGCGACGCTCTATTGAGCACAGGACAGATACCCTGTGCGATGAAGGGTGACGAGGATAGTGCCAAATTGAAGCCGACTGGTGTTTGGGAAAATCGCATAGCCTGGGCGGCGGCATTGCTGCTCGCAGGTATCCTGTTCATCTTCTACTACGCTGCGTCGCGCGGGGCAAGCGAGCAGATGATCCTGCCGCTGGATGACGCCTATATTCATCTCCAATATGCGCGACAGTTGGCGGCAGGGCAGCCATTCGTTTACAACCCTGGCGAACCGCCGACCAGCGGCGCGACCAGTCTGCTCTATCCCGTTCTGCTCGCCATCGGTGCGGCGGCGGGGCTGCGCGGTCTTTCGCTCGGCGTCTGGGCGGTCGTGATCGGCACCCTCGCCTTTGCCTGCTCGATATTTCTCATTTATCGCATCGCGCGCCTGGTTGCGCCCTGGTTCTATGCGCTCGCTGCTGCCGTGGTCTTTGGCGTGAGCGGGCTGTTTGTATGGCACGCCATGAGCGGTATGGAGACCCTGCTGGCGACGGTTTTCGCGCTGTCGCTGCTCTACGGCGTCGCAAGCGCGCGGCGTGGCTGGGTGGTATGGGCGGCGGTCCTGCTGGCAGTCACGCGACCTGAGGGTGCGGTTGGCGCGCTGCTGGCGAGCGCATGGCTGGCGTGGCGCGCACGGGTCGAAACGCCAAGTGCTGATGCGCGCACGTCACGTCTGCCGCGCGTATGGATTGTACTGATCCCGCTACTGGCGATTGGGCTGCAACCGCTGCTCAACGTCGTCGTGACAGGGTCGTTTTCGGCGACAGGCGGGCAGGCGAAGTCGCTCCTGAATTCGGTCGCGCCGATGGATGTGATTGCCGGGCGTATCGCTGGGAACTTCGTGCGCATGTGGCGCGAGTGGCTGCTGCCAGGCACGCCTTATGGGATGTTCGCCATTCCGGGGCTGGCGGTCGTGGGAATAATTCTCGTGATGTGGCGTGGGCGGAAGGGCGGCGCGGCGCGGGGTAGGTGCGCCTTGCCCGTGCGCCAGGATGATGTGTCGGTCGCCACCTTCGCGTTTGTGCTGCTGTGGCTGCTGGGTACTTCGGCGTTGATCAGCACGCTGGATACGGCGTTCTGGCACTTTCGGCGCTACCAGATTCCGATGTTGGCGTTGTTCTTCCCGCTGGCGGCGTGGGGCGCTGCGGCATTAACCGGGCTGCGCAGCGAAAGCCCCCGCCGATGGACGCATTGGCTCGCGAGTCTTCTGTTCCTGGCTGCGCTGGCGGGCGCGATTGTCGGGCAGGTGGGTTGGATGGCTGCATACGCACAAAATGTCGGTTATGTGCGCGCGCAGCCGCTGGCAATGGCGGAGTGGCTGGCGGCGAACGCAGCGGAGGACGCGGTTGTGGCGGTGCATGACGTGGGCATGATGCGCTATGTGGGTGGGCGGGAGACACTCGACATGGTCGGCTTGACGACGCCCGGCGCTGCGCTGTCCTGGCGACAGGGACCTGGTGCGGTCGGCGAGTGGCTGGTGCAGCAGCGACCCGACCTGATCGCTGCCTATGGCGAGGGGCATGGCTTGGGGCTGAACTATTTCCTGGAGACCGACCTTTATGCCGATCCACTGGCGACCTATCGCGTGACGCTTGCGGGCGAGGACAATGTCGCACTGGCGGCGGCGACGCAGGGCATCTATCGCCCTGTATGGGCGACCAGCGAGAATGCCGATCTTCCCCGCCAGGCTGCCTTGCGTGAATACTGGTCGTTTCCCGGCATGGCGTTGATCGACAGCATCGATGTTGCCGACCTCGCCGACGAAGCCGCTCACGACTATGCGTGGCGGAGCAGCGGTGTGCCCGTTGGTTTCCCCACTGAGTTCTTCCAGTTCAGCGCGCTCGACTGCGGCGGCGCGTGTCTGCTGGCGGATGGTGGGCGGCGCATCAACGCCGAGGAGACCTTCCGCGTTCAGACGCAGCCAGGTCGCGCGCTGCTGCTCGTAACGCGCGTCCAGGCGGCGCATCCGGGCGCGCTCGACATTTATGCCGATGACGTTTTGGTTGGAACGCGCAGCCTGCCGTTTTTGCCGGGCGAATGGTACGAATTGATGACGTTTGTGCCGCCAGAACTCATCGACGGTGACACACGCTTTCGCATCGTGCCGCGCCTGGCTGAAGGCGATTATCTGCCGTACCAGCACTGGGTCTACCAGTCCGAATTCCCGTACGCATTCGCTGTGTCTGTGGATGCAGCGCAGGCGTTCTATCAGGATGGGCGCTTCAGTGTCAACTGGGTTGATGTCGTCCGCGAGGGAGATCGGCTGGATGTGACATTGAACTGGATGAACGGGCTGCCGGGCGAACCGCAGGCGCAGGGTGACTATCTGGCGTTTGTGCATATTTATGGCGACCCGGATGCGCCGCCGGTGGCACAGGCGGACAGACGCCCGGCGAACGGCACGCTGCCACCAGGCAACTGGCTGCCGGGGATGCTGATCGACACATTTATGTTAGACTTGTCCCTCATCCCACCGGGTCGTTATCAGGTGGCGGTCGGCTTTTACGATCCGTACACTTTTGTACGCCTTCAGCCGACACTCGCACCTGACGCGCTGCCGCAGTTCGAGGCTGGGGCGGATGGGCGGCTGTGGGTGGGCGAACTCGCGATCAACGATGCTGAGTGAACCGGGATGCCGACGATATGGAAGACATGCGAGAAGTTTACGAAGCGCTCTTAGCCGCACAAACGCGAGGCGAACCGGTCGCGCTGGCGACGGTCATCAGCGTCAAAGGCAGCGTGCCGCGCCATGAGGGGAGCAAGCTGCTCGTGCGCGCAGATGGTTCTTTCGTCGGCACGGTTGGTGGGGGGCGGTTGGAGGCGCTCGTCATTGAGGAGGCGCTTGCCGCGCTCGCCGACGGGCAGACGCGGATGCCGAGTTACGCGCTGAATGACTTGCAGGCAGGCGATCCCGGAATCTGTGGCGGGACGGTACAGGTCTTCGTCGAGCCGATTGGCAGCGCGCCGCTGCTGCTGGTGATCGGTGGTGGGCATGTCGGCAAGGCGTTGGCGGATCTGGGAAAGTGGACGGGGTATCGCGTGGCATTGAGCGATGATCGCCCCGAATTCTGTTCGCCGGAGTATGCGCCGGGGCTGGATCAGTACGTCGTGTGCAAGCCGTCTGAAGTGCCGAGTCAGATTGCGATTACGTCGAACACGTTCATTGCCGCCGTCACGCGCGGGCTGCCCGTCGATATGGAGTTGATCCCGGCGCTGCTGGCGACGCGCGCGGCGTATGTCGGGCTGATCGGCAGTCGTCGTCGTTGGGCGCTGACGGTGAAGGCACTGCGTGAGCAGAAGGGGCTGACCGACGAGGTGATGGCGCGCGTACATGCCCCGATTGGATTGGAACTGAATGCGGAAACGCCGAAGGAGATCGCGATCAGCATCATGGCGGAGATCACCATGCGGCGGCGCGGCGGCAGCGGTCAGCCGATGCGCTGGATGGGTGAGCCGAGTGCAGCGGAAGCAGAGAGCGATAAGTGACCAGTCATGTGGGCAGGTACAACCGGCAGTAGGGAAAGGACACCTTGTCTCTACCTTTTGTCCTCGTTTGTGGGCTGGTAGCTGCCTTCAACCCAGCTTGAGCCATCAGGGCGCGTCTCTTTCTTCCAAACGGGGACGATCTGCTTGAGACGGTCGATGCCATAGCGCGCCGCCTCAAAGCATCCGCCGTCGCGGTGACCGCTGCCACAGGCGATCAGGATCGTATTCTGCCCGACCTTCAACCGACCGACCCGCTGAACGATGGCGATTCCCTGCACACCGGGGTACTGTTCGCGAATTTCGCGCGCGACCTGGCGCATTTTCGCAAGTGCCATGGGTGCGTATGCTTCGTACTCCAACTGCTGGGTTTCAATCGTGCCCGTTTCTGCCGCCGTTTCGCCACGCACCATCCCGCTGAAGACACAGACTGCGCCCGTCGCGGGCACGGTGATCTCCGCCATCAGCATGTCCAGGTCGAGCGGCTCGTCTGCCAGTCGGAAGACTTCGGGGTAGCCTGTGCCACCGCTGACGGGCGGGAAAAAAGCGAGCGTGTCACCGTCCTTCACCACATCGTTCGCCTCGCCGAATTCTTCGTTGATCGCGCCAATGGCGCTCCCCAGATGGGGGCGCAGCTCCGGATGTTGGGCAGCCAACGCTTCACGTACCTGCGCGAGGGTCGCGGTGTCAGCAGGAATCAAGAGCAGCGTTTCGCGCCGCCCAATCGCATCCTTAAGCGTGGCGAACAGCAGGACTTTGACGTTCATCCGACACCTGCTCGCACGCGCCAGGCGATGGGTGCCCATTGAACGCCGCCCAGAAGCGGGAACTGCACCGGATTGGGCATGACGGTAATCGTGCCCTCGCGCCAGATGTTGATCACATCGCTGAAGGTGTTTTGCCCTTCCTGGAAGTCGCTGTAGGCGACCGACTGCCCATCCGGGGAGAGGGCATAGCGCTGGGGGATGAAGTATGGCGCACTGACGAACTCCGCCAGGATCGTGCCATCCGACGAGAGCGCACGCCAGGTAAAGCCACCGACCTCATTGATCCCCGGCGAGAGCGCCAGCGATCCGCCCGCGTTGAGTGGGCTGAAGAGTTCAGGGATACCCGAAGGGATCTGAGAGGCACCGCTGTTGAGATCGTAGAGTTCCCAGACGCCATCGTTAAAGAGGGTGCCGAGCACTTCTCGCCCGTTGTCGTCCATCACTGCCCAATATTGCAGAATGCGTCCTGCTCCGACCTGGAAACTGCTGATTGGCGCGCCTTCCGGGCTATAGACGCTGAAGAGGTCGATCATACTGCCGTTGCCACCCATTTGGATGTCGTGCATGACGATGCCAGTCCGTCCCCAGGCGACCGCTTTTGGGGCGGTGACGCCTGCACTGGGGGGCAGGTTGGCGACAATCGTCTGGGCGCTGCCGCTGGCAAGATTGTAGACGACCAGCGAGTCAATCGGGTTCGGGAAGGTCTGTTCAGCCCACACCAGACGCGAGCCGTCGGGCGACCATGCGGGTGACGAGCGGACGACGCCAAAATCGGGCACACCTTCGGTCATGAACGAGGAACCTGACGGTTGTTCGGCGACGCGAATGCCGTTGCCGCTGAAATCGATCACCCAGATGTTGCTGGGCAGTTCCCCCCCCGCCAGCCCGCCGACTCGCGCCAGGGCATCGACGACAATCGTGGCGAGTGAGTTGTAGGCGATACGGCTGCCGTCGGGAGAGATGACACCCGGATCATTGTAACCCCAGGTCGTGAGTGAACCAGGCGCTCCTGCCGGGTCGCCGTTCCACGCCCAGAGATCGCCGTTGATCGTCAGGACAAGCGGTGTGTTGGACTGAGCGCTCGCGCTCTGGATGATGACGAGTAGACAAATTGCGAAAGTGAGAAGTGCCCTGCGCATGGCGCTCCGAGTGTGAGTACCTATGTGATCCATACAAGATTATAGCGTACGTACGCCGCAATGAAGTGATTGGGCGGGTAAGCGGTGGACAAGCGCAAGCCGAACGCTGCGCTGATGGATTCTGATTGTTCTCATTTGCACAAAGATAGCTTTTGACAGCCTTGCGAAGGTAGAGTCATAAACGAAATACTGTTCCATTTTGGATTTCACCACCTATTATCTGTGAGTTCATGACTTCATCCGCACACACATCACGCATTTCCGGTTTCTATAAACGCCCTCTCACCGAGCGTGCAGCGCTCGTCGCGCAGTGGGCTGACCTGAGTAAACAGGAGCAGGCGGCGCTGCTGGGCGTCAATGGCTTAAATGCCGCGCAAGCCGACCACATGATTGAGAATGTGGTGGGTGTTTATGGGCTGCCGCTCGGCGTGGCGACGAACTTTTTCATCAACGGCGTTGATGTCCTCGTACCGATGGTGATCGAGGAGCCGTCTGTCGTCGCGGCGTGCAGCAACGCCGCCAGGCTGTTTCGTGATGGCGGCGGCTTTTCGTGCAGCAGCGACGAACCTGTGATGATCGGTCAAATCCAGGTGCTCGATCTACAGGATGTTTACGTCGCGGCGGGCGCGATCATGGCACAGAAAGATCGACTGTTGGCAGAGGCGGACCGCGTCGGCGGCAGCATTGTCAAGCATGGGGGTGGCGCGCGCGGACTGGAGGTGCGCCCGTTTGTCGATACCCCGCTTGGCGGAATGCTGATCCTGCATCTGCTGTACGATACGCGCGATGCAATGGGCGCGAACGCCGTCAACACGGCGGTCGAGCATCTTGCTCCGCTTGTCGAGGAGATCACGGGTGGGCGGGTCAACCTGCGCATCCTGAGTAATCTGACCGACCAGCGCAAGGCGCGTGCGGAAGGCATGATTCCAGCAGCCTCGCTGGCGACCGAGACGGTGACTGGCGAAGAGGCAGTCCGTGCCATTGTCGAGGCGGGTGTCTTCGCGGAGATCGACCCTTATCGCGCGACGACCCACAACAAGGGGATCATGAACGGGATAGACGCAGTGGTGCTGGCGACCGGCAATGACTGGCGGGCGGTCGAGGCTGGCGCTCATGCCTATGCTGCGCGGGACGGGCAGTACCGAAGCCTGACGCGCTGGTGGCAGGACGAGGCGGGTAATCTCCGCGGCAGCATCGAGCTGCCGCTGGCGGTTGGCATCGTCGGCGGTGCGACGCGCGTACATCCCACAGCGCAGATTGCGCTCAGGATTATGGCGATAACTTCGGCGCGCCAGTTGAGCGAGATCATGGCGGCGGTGGGGTTGGCACAGAACCTCGCCGCGATTCGCGCACTGGCGACCACCGGCATCCAGCACGGGCACATGCGAATGCACGCCCGCCAGCTTGCGGTTGCCGCCGGAGCGCAGGGCGCTCAGGTCGCGGTGATTGCCGAGCAGATGATCGCGGAGAAGAATATTCGCCTGGAACGGGCGAAACAGATCGTCATGGAGTTGAAGTGATCACGCTATCGGCGCGCGGATGCGCATCCAGCACATTCTGGATGACCAGGAATGCCGTTCGACTGGGTTGATCGAGATGGAAGGAAGATGAGATGTCGCAATTGAATGGAAGAACCCCGCAGCCGAAGACCGCATCGCTGCTGATGCGCCCGGATCGTCAGGTCGGGATCGTTGGCTACGGCGCATACGTGCCACGTTATCGCCTGCCGGGCGCAGAAGTGGCGCGCGTGTGGACGAACAATCTTGGCGGCAGTCCGGTGACGGAGAAAGCAGTCGCAGGTCTGGACGAAGATGTCTGTACGATGTCGATTGAAGCAGCGCGTAATGCGTTGAGCCGCGCCCGTATCGACCCGACGGCACTGCGCGCGATTTGGGTAGGAAGCGAGAGCCACCCTTATGCCGTCAAGCCGACCAGCACGATTGTGGCGGAAAGCATCGGCGCGTCGCCCAACATTCAGGCGGCGGACTGGGAGTTCGCGTGTAAGGCGGGCACCGAGGCAGTCCAGGCGAGCATCGGCATCGTCGGCAGCGGGATGGGCACGTATACGATGAGCATTGGCATGGACACGGCGCAGTCACGCCCTGGCGACGCCCTCGAATACACGGCAGCCAGCGGTGGCGCGGCATTCATCATCGGTCCCGCCGAGGAGTCGGTCGCCATCTACCAGGGAAGCTACAGTTTCGTGACCGACACGCCAGATTTCTGGCGGCGCGCGGATGAAACCTATCCGTCACACGGGGAGCGCTTTACCGGTGAACCCGCGTACTTCCATCATGTTCAGAGCAGCGCAGCCATGTTGATGGAAATGATGGGCACGAAGGCGGAGGACTATGCCTACGCGGTGTTTCATCAGCCAAACGTGAAGTTCCCTGAGCGGGCGGCGAAAATGCTCGGATTCAAGGATGAACAGATCAAGACTGGGCTGCTGGCGGGTGAGATCGGCAATGTCTATTCCGGTTCGTGCATGATTGGCTTGACGGCAATCCTCGACATCGCCAAGCCTGGCGACCGCATTTTGATGGTGAGCTACGGCAGCGGCGCGGGTTCCGATACGTTTGACCTTCTGGTGACGGAACGTATTGAAGGCGTGCCGGGTCGCGCGCCAAAGACACGCGACTACATCGCACGCCGAACCGTGATCGATTATGCCACCTATGCACGTTTTCGCGGACTGTTGCGGGATTAAGCATGATGCATGAAGTAGCAATCATCGGCATTGGGCAGACGCCCGTTGCGGAACACTGGGGTAGCAGTCTGCGCGATCTGGCGGCAGTCGCGGCGCGCGCAGCGTTGGACGATGCGGCGATCAGCGCTGTGAATGCGCTGTATGTGGGCAATGCGTTCGCAGCGACCATCAGTGGTCAGTCGCAGATTGGCGCGTTGATCGCCGATCATGCAGGTCTGGGTGGCATCGAGGCATGGACAGTGGACGCTGCGGATGCCAGCGGTGGTGCCGCGCTGCGCGCTGGCTATCTGGCGGTCGCCAGTGGCGCAGTGGACAACGTGATGGTGTTGGGCGTCGAGAAGTCGACGGACATGGTTGCTTCGGCGCGGGTGCGTGCACGCAGCGTTAGCCTGGATGCCGACTACGAAGCAATCCAGGGTGCGACCGTCACGGCGCAGGCGGCACTCCTGATGCAGCGGTACATGCATGAATACGGTGTGCCGTTAAGTGCCTTCGAGGGGTTTTCCATCAATGCCCATCGCAACGCTGGCAAGAACCCCAATGCGATGTATCGAAACCAGATCAAGCCCGGCGCATTCGCCAGAGCGCCGATGGTTGCGTCACCTGTCAGCCTGTTCGATGGCGCGCCGGATGGCGATGGTGCGGCAGCAGTCATCCTGGCGCGTGCCGATAGAGCTGCCGACATGGTGCCACAGCCTGTGCGGATCGCGGGTAGTGCCGTCGCGACGGATACGCTGGCGATCCACGACCGAAAGGAACTGCTGCGCTTGAGCGCGGTGATGCGCTCGACGGAGGCGGCGTGCGCGCGGGCGCGTATTCTGCCTTCCGATGTCGATTTGTTCGAGATGCACGACAGCTACACGATCCTGAGCACGCTCGCGCTGGAGGCAATTGGTCTTGCGCCGTACGGGCAGGGATGGATGCTGTCATCGGATGGTCGCATTGGCGGTGATGCCCAGATCGCCATCAGCACGTTTGGCGGGCTTAAGGCGCGCGGCAATCCCGTAGGCGCGACGGGCGTCTACCAGGCGGTCGAAGCGACACTGCAACTGCGCGGCACAGCGGGCGATCTCCAAATCGCGGGTGCGCAGCGCGCGCTGATCCAGAATATTGGCGGGATGGCGAGCACCGTCGTGACGCATGTCCTGACGGTCTGATGCTGAGGGTGGAGAGCTTGTGATAGCTATCACAAGCTCTCATGATAGGTTTTGAGAGCCGTCACAACATACACTGCGAGCAACTTGTGCGAAGATGCACAATGTATCGAAGCTAGCGTAAGGAAGTCGTACTCATGCAAATTTCACGTCATTGGCGCGTCAAGCCGCAGCGGTATCGTCTCGAAGGCGTTCGTTATGAGAATGGCGATATCAGCTTGCAGAATCGACCTGCTCCCCAGGTTGTGTACCAGCGCAGGACTGATTTGGAGACGCAGGAAGCCCAGGCAGTTCATCAACCCGCGTCTTCGCGCTAGGGGATTTGTCCATGCCTGATTCAGTGCGCCACGATGTCCAGATTCCGGGCGAGCGCTTCGCATTTGCGGGCACGGGGGAAATCTATACCTATACGATTGTGCAGGAAGCGCCCGAAGGGTACGATGATCAGGCTCCGTACGTGGTTGCGCTGGTCAAACTCGACGAAGGTCCGATGATCACAGCGCAGATCACTGATCTGGACGACCAACCGCTTGAGATCGGTGACCGGGTCGAGATGGTCACTCGTAAGCTGACGACCGAAGGCAAACGCGGTGTGATCATCTACGGGTACAAATTCCGCAAGATACTCCACCGAGAGCCATAACGCTCCTCGACTAGTCCGTAAAAGGGGGATGCATCATTGCATCCCCCTTTTTGATTCTCACCAAACACTTGTGGCACGGCGGCGAAGCTGCCCTATGATCAAGGTGAAGATATAGGGGGCGCTTTCGATGCGGCTAGATCAACTTTCGCGGCGGCACGTCCTGCGATTTGCCAGTGTTGGCGCTGCTCTGTTCGGGATGGGTCTCTTGCCGACACCCGCGCATGGGCAGACGCGCGACATCCTCGTCATTGGCGCAGGCGCGGCTGGTCTGGCTGCGGCACAGTTCCTGCGCAATCAGCGTCAGAATGTCATCGTATTGGAAGCTCGTGATCGTATCGGCGGGCGCGCATATACCGACTACGAGTTTGCGTCGTTTCCGGTCGAACTGGGTGCGGAATTCATCCATGGTGGAAATGTCAGCACCTACGACCTTGCACGGCGGCAGGGGCTGCGCTTGCTGCCTGCAATGAACAATGAACGCAATTACTCCATCTTCCTCAATGGCGAACTCATCGCCGCGCCGCGCTGGTTTCTCATTCCGCGCATCAACCTGATCGACGACGGCTTCTTCCCGCTCGCGGAAGTCCGCGAAGGCTCCGGAGCGGCTGACATCAACCTCGCCGGGCTGCTGCAATCGCGTGGTATCGTGCTGGATGACGGTCTTTATCGTCTGGTCGATAACGCGATCCAGGCGGAATACGCGGCGACGCTGGATGAGCAGGGAGCCTTCGGGCTGCTGGAGTTTGAGGACGATGGCGGTGGCGATCATCGCATTGCTGAAGGGTATTCGCGGTTTTTCGAACTATACGCGCGTGGGCTGGATGTACGACTGAGTTCGGTGGTGGAGAGCATCACATGGTCATCTACTGGCGTCCGTGTTGTCACCCAGGCGGGAACACAGTATGAGGCGGACCACGCCATTATCAGCGTGCCGCTGGCGATATTGCAGTCCGGCGCAATACGCTTCGACCCGCCACTCCCACCTGAGAAGACGGCGGCAGTCGCCGGTTTGGGCAGCGGGGCAGTCGGAAAGCTCATCCTGAGTTTTGACGAACCCTTTTGGGCGGACAACCTGGAACTACTCTACACCGATCTGCCGATGCAGCTCGGCTGGACGCCCGGCTATGGACAGGACGACTCGGCAGTCTTCACCGCGTACTTCGGGGCAGCGAGCGCACGCGGTTTTTCGCAGATGGGCGTAGATGGGGCAGTTGCGGCAATTCTGGGTGATCTTGAGCGTGTCTTTGGGATCAGCGGTCTGAGCGGTCGCTTGCAGGATGCGCGCTTCGCCGATTGGCTAGCCGACCCCTTCAGCAGGATGGGCTATTCGTATACGCCGCCGGGCAGCGCTGGGCTGCGCGATGTGTTGGCAGCACCGCTCGATAACGTGCTGTTCTGGGCGGGCGAGGCGACGAACGCCGCTCGCCCTGGCTTGGTGCATGGTGCCTTTGACAGCGGTGTGCGCGCCGCGCGCGAAGTGCTGGGGCTGCGGCGCTGATGAGAGTGCTTAGCGACCGCGCTAAGTGGCGAGGAGTTTATCGGCAGCATTGATGCGGTAAGCATGGAGGGCAGGTAACAGCCCGGCGACGAGTCCGAGCGCGACGGTTGCCAGCCACAGCGCAGGCTCCAAGGCGGGCAGGAAGCGGATGGCAAATGGGATTGCGGTTTGCTCAGTGAGGATCGCGCTGATTCCCCACGCAATCCCATAGCCGAGCAGACGCCCCACGAGCGCGGCGGCGAGCGTGAGCAGCAGGGTTTCAAAGACGACGATACGGAAGATGGACAGGCGTTCTGCGCCGATGGTACGAATGACAGCAATCGACTGTTCGCGGGCGCGAATGGCGTTGTACATCGATAGGAAGACGACCAGACTGCTCATTGCCAGCACGAGATAGCCGACCCAGGCAAGAACGGTTTCGGCGACTCGGAACAGGTCAAACAATCCGCCGATTTCCTGCCCAGGAAATGCCGCCTGTGCAACAGTGCCGGTTGCGAATTCCTGCCACAACAGATTGCCTTCCACAAAGCCGACCGGACGGACGAGAAGGGCAGTGAGTTGGTTATCCAGCGCCGCGCCGCCGAGCGCGAACGCATTCATCGGATCGTCCTCATCACGTTCGTGTGCGCGCCAGATGCTGTTGATGCTGACGAAGACCGCGCTGTCATAGGGGGTGCTGCTGGCGTCGAAGATGCCCACGACGGTATAGGGCTGTTGATGGACGTCGCTCGCCAAGCCGCGTTCGATACCGTGCTGCGCCTGAAATTGGTCGCCAACCCCGAGTCCGAGGCTCTCTGCGGCGCGGTTGCCCAGGACTGCCTCAAAATCCGACGTAAAGTAGCGCCCTGCCAGGACGCGGAAGCTTGCGGGCGAGGTCATGTCTGAGCGTATTTCCAGCAGCGCATCGTTCGTGCCCATGAGTCTGGCTCCGCCCACGCTGTCACCCAGGGCGAGCGGGACAACCAGCCCGACGCGGCGGTCCTGCACGAGTGCGTCATAAAGGGCGGCGTTGATATTGCCGATAGGTACTCCCTGAAGCAGAAGCGTATTGAGAACGAGCTGCTGCGCGCTGCCTTTCGCGCCAATCACGAGCATCCCGAACGGATCACTGGCGCGGATGATGCTTTGGCGCGCGCCATCGCCCAGGACGACGACGGTGATCGGCAGTGCGACTGCCACCGCGATGATGATCAACAGGATTAGCGACGTGAGGTGCTGTGTACGCAGGGTACGCCAGGCAAGAAAGAGTTCATATGCCAGCATGGGTCGTCTCTGGATAGCGGCTCTCGGATAGGCTTGTGTCGCCCCGCTGCGAGGGCACTGGCGAGACCGATTGAAGATTTAGGGTGTGTGGGAACTGACCATCCAGTGCCGGGTCGTGACTTGCGACGATCAGCACGCCTTCAGTCGCGGACGCAGATTCTCGCAAAAGCTGGATCATCAACTGCCCTGCTTCGCTGTCGAGCGCTGCGGTCGGCTCGTCTGCAAGCAAGAGTTTCGGCATGTTGGCGAGGGCACGTGCAATGGCGACGCGCTGGCGCTGCCCGGTACTAAGCTGTGCGGGTCGGCGGTGCGCCAGATGGGCAAGACCGACTTTTTCCAGAAGTGCAAGGGCGCGGTTCTGCCGCTGGAGTCGCGGAACACGGGCAAAAGCCATCGGCGCGATCACATTTTCGAGGGCGGACAGCGCCGGAAGCAGGTGATGATTCTGAAGGACATACCCGATCATGTGCGCGCGCACTCGGTCGCGTTCGGCTTCGCGAAAATCGTAGAGCGAACGCCCGCCCAGGAGAATTCTGCCCTGAGATGGGTTGAGCAGCCCGGCTGTAATGTGCAGGAAAGTCGTCTTGCCGCTGCCGCTCACCCCGCGCAGCAGCACCTGGTCGCCCCCTGCGAAGGCGAAATCGCCGAAGGTCAGCGCGGGTCGTTCGGCACCCGGATAGGTATGCGCAAGCTGCTCGATCAAGAGCATCAGTCGATGACCTCGTACTGCTCGACATAAACCCGGACGAGGCTGACCATACCCGTTTCCATGTCGGTCGAGGCACCGATCTCGATTCGCCCGGTGACACGCACAGGCGCGGTGGTGGCGAGGGTGGTGGCACCCTCGGGCATGTAGACGAGTGCAATGTCATCAGGCCAGTCGGATGCATTGGAGCAGAATGGGCAGAAAGCCAGGCGGATGCGGGTGAGAACGAAGTAATCGAGCGCAGGCTTTAGGGGCGGTGCCATGTATCCTTCGAGGACCACACTTTGCCCATCAAGCGACAGCAGCTTCTGAGAAAGTATCAGCCCCGTTCTGAGGTTGTACCCGTCGTAAAACTCGTCAAATGTGATCGGCACAGGGGATTCGTCGAAGGTGAGGGGAGCATCGAGTGTAACCTGCATCGCCGTGTCGGTCGCCAGTGCGATCTCGCGGGCGCTGCCTTCTGGCAGGTCGTTACTCAGGGGGGTAGCCGTCGGTGCGGGGGCTGAGGCAAAGAGCTGTTCAAACGGGCTTTGCAGGTCGCCGGGTTCTTGTGTCGCGCTGAAGGGACCCGGTGCCCGCTCCGTGAGCGAAGCAACTGCTGTCGGCTGCTGGGCGACAAGCGGTGCGGAGGTTTGCGGAAGCGGCGTGACTCTTTGGATGGAACTTGGCGCTGAGGCGCAGGATGCCGTAGCAAGGAGCAGGAGCAAATGAGCAATCGGCTTCATCGGACTCTGACGTTCTCGTCTATATGAATACCCACCGAAAAAATACTTCTCACAACGGATCGGATGAGGTATCCCGTATGCGGGCATACCTCATCCTCATTTTACTACAATGTCTTACTTGCGGCGGCTGATTCGCCCGATGGCGAGACCTGCCACCAGCCCAAACGCCGCGATGACCAGCGAACCGGTTCCGGCGATGCCGGCGGTCGAAAGGTCAGTCGCGCTCAATACCATACCATCTTCCGCCGATGGGTCGAGACCGAGCGCAGCAGCCATGACGAAGAAGAGTTCCCGCTGGTGATAGTGACCGGAAACCGCTTCCGCGCCCGGACCCATTGCGTACACCGGGACATCCTGGAGGGTGTGTACACCGGTCGAGTCGCCGGGACCGAGGTTGCCCGCGAAGAAAATGCCATTGGCGTCATCATCCGGGTTATCGATGTAGATGCCCGCATCGTCTTGCACGGCGGGAACGCGCGGCACTTCGCTCACCTGGTAGTTTTCGGTGTGGGTGGGTCCGTTATTGACGGCACCTGCAAATGCGATGGTGGCGTCCGCCCATTCCGGCTGACCATCCCCATCGGCATCCGGATAGTCCGGGTAACCTGCTGCGGCGTACACACGAATGCCTACGCGGCGTTCCTCGTCCGTCTCACCTGCGTTGAAGACTTCGAGGTTGACCGTGCCGTAGACATCATAACCATGTCCGTGATCGGCGGTGACGACAATCAACGTATCCGGCGCGTTTTCGGCAACCCAGGCGGCGGCGGCGGCGATGCTCTGGTCGAATTCGATCAGGTCGCTCAGGGCGCGTTCCTGGTCGAGCGGGTGGATTTGCTTGTCAACGCTGGCGGCTTCGACCATCAGATAGAAGCCGTTGGGGTTCTGCCCGAGGACGTCCAGAGCAGCGGTGGTCATATCCACCAATCCCGGCTGGTCGGTGAAATCACCGACGTTTTCGGTGTAAACGTTGCGGTCGAGCCAGACGTTCAGGTCGCCGGGGTGGAAGATGCCGAGAAGCTGGGTCGGCATCGCGTCAGCGCCCATCGCCTCGCCCAGTTCCGTCGCGGTGGTGACAACGGTGTAGCCCGCCGCCTCAAATTCGGCAAACATATCGCGGTCGTCCGAACGACGCGAACCTTCGGCGCTCTGCGGCAGCAGACGACGTGCGCCGCCACCCATCAGGACGTCGATCCCGGATTCGAGCGACTGCACGACATAGGCAGCGCGGTTACCGTCGCCGCGGTTGCGCCCATGCGCCCACACGGACGCCGGGGTCGCGTCGCTGTAGTCGGCGGTTGTGACCACGCCGATAGCGTAGTCGCGGGTGCGCTGGAGGATAGAGGCGAGTGTTTCGGTGCGGGGGTCATCGAGCGAGCTGGGGGTATTGTCTGAATAGCTGCCGGTTGCGTTGACGCTGCCGATATGCCCGGTGTTCAGCGAGCTCGCAGTGTTGGCGCTGTCCGCCATGAGCGAGTCGATGCTGCTGGTGCTGGCAATGCCGACTTCAGGCATTGAGTCGATGTAGAGCGGGTTGTCGGGCAGCCCCTGGGTCATGCCGCGTGCCGCGCGCGCCGCAGTCAGCATACCGACGGTCATACCATCGGCGACGAAGAGGATGACGTTGCGTGCCGTGCCTGCGACGGGTTCACGCACAGTCCAGGTGGCAGTACGAGTGGTACCGCCTGCGGTGACTTCGACTACGTATTCGCCTGGGGCAGGTGCCTGAAGCTGACGCCAGATGACGCTTGCGGCGGGCGTGGGCTGGCGATCCATCTTGCCAAAATCCTGCCCAGCGACCTGGAAGCCGGTGACTACGCCATCTTCGTTCAAGCCGAAGGTGACTGCTTGCCCATCGGCAGCGCCGCCGACAGCCGTAAAGACGAGCGGGTCGTCAGTCGCTTCGAGCACCACCGTCTCGCCAGCAACAACGGCGGTCAGGTTTTCACCGTCGGCGGTGACTTCGGCAACGCCAAAGGCAGTGTTGTAGTACTGAAGCGCAAGGCTGGCGATAGCGAAGTCGGCAGCGGGCGTTCCGGAATTGTCAAACCGAGTGACACGTCCACCGAATTCAAAGGTTTCTTCTTCAGCCTCTGCGCCAAAGAACGCAGCAGCAGGTTCTCCATTGACCGTGACGGCGAAGTCTTCTGGGAGTTCGGCAATGGTGTGCACTTCCACGCGGAAATCAAAGAATGCGCCTGGCAGGAAATTGGCGTTGTCCACCGGCAGGATCAGGACTGGAATTTCTGCCGTCTGCCCCTGTATGGAAGCGAATGGAACCACCATGATGGCGGCGAGCGCCAGAACGACGAGTGCCTTACGAACGAATCGATTCTTGAACATGCGTCTGTTTTCCCCTGTACGCTTGACGATGTTGGCATACTGCATACGCCAGCATTGGAAAATAGTGCGCTAACTTTAAGCAGGGGAGTTTTTTCTATTAAGTGATGTGGGTAACGTAAGAAATTCAAAAAATGATACAAAGTCTCGCTTATTAAATGAGAGTTTGTATCATTTACTATCGCGTATAGTCACCAAGTGACGATTAGCGTTCTACCCCGCCGCTTCGGCTGTGACTTCAACTTCTGGCGTGCTTTCTGGGACGTCTGCTTCTTCGGTCGCCGCTGGCTCGCTGGTTGCGCCATCTGTCGGGGCTGCTTCTTCGGTTGCTATCACTTCCGGCGTAGCGACGGGCGCTTCTGCATTGCTCGCTGGTTGTCCCACATACCACGTCACATAGATGCTGATGCCGAGCAGCACAGTGATGAGCCAGCAGACCAGCGTAAAGCGCATGGCGCGTTTGATATTCTGGATCTTGAACCAATTCGGGAGTTGGTCTTCAAACCACATACGAATGACCAGGTAGGTGGCAATAATCTGCGCCAGCGCTCCCGTGATCAGATGAAGCGTGGGCAGCAAAAAGACCGGATTGCTGAGGTTGTTCGCCAGGTTGGGCAGTACGCCTTGCGAATAGGAGCCGATCATGAGGGCGATAATCAGCACCCAGTTCACGAGTGTGATCGTGGTCATGGTCATTTTGTGGTGCGGTTCGAACCATTTACGTCGTGCAAAAAAGAAGCCAACCAGCATGGCAGGCAGCAGAATGAGGATATAGGCGATAAGTGTCAAGTCCGCGAGCATGCTCGCGCCTGTCCCCAGAAAGCCAGGCTGTAACCGTAAGTCCATTGTTGTCCCTCGAAAGAAATGGCTGGCGCAGTATTGCCCCAGAAAATCGCAGCGCTCAGTGTAGCACGAATATGCCTGCGCGTGCGCGGCTTTTGAAACAAAAAACGGACACCCATCAGGTGTCCGTTTTTTGTTTCACTCTGAGAAGGTTAATCCTTCTCGTTCTCTTCGTCGTCGCTGTCATCCGTCAGAACATCGGCGCTATCGCCTAGCGCGCCGATCTCTGCCAGAGTCAGCGCCGGAGCGACCAGTTCGCGATCCTGGTAGGTGTGGAAACCTGTGCCCGCCGGGATCAGCTTGCCGATGATGACGTTCTCCTTCAAGCCGTACAGCTTGTCCATCTTGCCTTCGATGGCAGCGCCTGCCAGCACGCGGATCGTGTGCTGGAAGCTGGATGCGGACAGGAAACTGTCGGTGCTGAGTGCTGCTTTGGTGACGCCGAGCAGGATGGGCACTGCCTGCGCAGGCTCCTTGCCCGCCGCTGCCAGCTTGGAGTTCATATCGATGAACTGGAGGTTGTCGTCCAGTTCGCCTGGCAGAAGCTGGCTGTCGCCGCTCTTCGTGAGCTGCACGCGCGAGAGCATCTTGCGGATGACGATCTCGAAGTGCTTGTCGGCGATGTTCACGCCCTGGCTGCGATAGACCTTCTGGACTTCCGTCAGCAGGTAGAGCATCGTCGCTTCTTCGCCCTGCACGCGCAGAATCTTGTGCGGGTTCTTGGCACCTTCGGTCAACTGCTGACCTGGGGTGACCGTCATACCCTCGACGATTTCCGGCAGCAGACGGGCGCTCGGCGGGATTTCGTAGTCTTCCTCTTCGCGCTTTTCGAAGCGAAGGTAGATATTCCCGTCTTCCAGGTACACACGACCGGACATGCCTGCAATCAGCTTGCCATCTCCGTCTTCGTCGTGCGCCAGGATGAAGCCTGCTGGCACTTCCTGGTCGTCTTCAACGTTCAGCGTCCATGCGGTCGGCAGGGTGTGCTGCTCGCTGAAGACTTCGCTGTTGATCACAGTAGCGACGCGGATGCCGTCACGCTTGGTGAGACGCAACGTGCCACCAATTTCGGTCAGGACGGCTTCGCCCTTCGGCTTCTTGCGCGCTTCGAAGAGTTCTTCGACACGCGGTAGACCGCTGGTGATGTCGCCCGATGCCTGCGCCGTACCACCCGTGTGGAAGGTACGCAGCGTAAGCTGGGTGCCCGGTTCGCCGATGGACTGCGCCGCGATGATGCCGACCGCCGTGCCGATCTCCACCATCTCGCCGCGACCGAGGTCACGACCGTAGCAGAGGGCGCAGCAGCCATGAATGAGGGCGCACTTCATCGGACTGCGGACGGGGACATCTTCGATCTTCTTCACTGCCTGGATGCGTTCTGAGACTTCTTCGTCGATCATACCGTTGCGAGCGACGATCAGTTCTCCCGTCTCCGGGTCGTGAATGTCACGTGCGGCACAGCGTCCGACAATACGCTCTGCAACGGATTGCCCGGCGACATCGTCGCTGCGGTGTACCCACAACGCCTCCATCGTGCCGCAGTCGGTACGGTTGATGATCATGTCCTGCGTGACATCCACCAGTCGGCGGGTGAGATACCCGGCGTCGGCGGTACGAAGCGCGGTATCCGCCAGACCCTTACGCGCGCCGTGCGTTGAGATGAAGTATTCCAACGCGGTCAGTCCTTCGCGGAAGTGGCTGCGGATGGGCAGGTCGATGATGCGTCCGCTGGGGTCTGCCATCAGACCGCGCATCCCCGCGAGCTGAGTGATTGGACCGAAACCACCTTTGGTGGAGCCGGAAATCGCCATGACCGCGATCGGACCGTAGGGATTGAGCGTCTCCTGAATTTTCTTCTGGAGCGTGTCTTTCGCCTTGTTCCAGGTTTCGATGGTCTTCTGGTAGCGCTCTTCTTCGGTGAGCAGACCACGACGGAACTCACGTTCGGCGCGGTCCACCGTCGCATCGGCGTCGCTGAGGATATCCACACGCTCTTCCGGGATGGTCAGGTCGGTGACGGCGATGGTGGTGCCGGAGACCGTCGCGTAGTGAAAGCCATGGTTCTTGACGGCATCGACGATATCAACTGTGCGTTCGCTGCCCAGGCGGCGGTAGCAGCGGTCAATCAGTTCCTGGAGCTGCTTCTTGCCAAGCGTCTTCTGCTCGAAGCGCATCTCGTCCGGCAGAATTCGGTTGAAGATGGCGCGCCCGATGGTCGTCACTTCCGGTTCATCCTGCGCGGGCAGGCTGTCGTTATAGTTCTGGAGCAGGATCGGCGTATGCAGGTTGACGATGCCGAGGTTGTACAGGTACTCCACCTCGTCCATATCGACGACCTTGCGTCGTTCGTGCAGGTTGGAGACAGCGATTTTGTCCGCCAGCCCCTTCTTCTTGAAGAGCTTGATCGCCTCGTAGCCATTGGCGACCATGCAGTCCACTTCGCCCTCTAGCACGGCTCGGATCGTGCGATCAGCGGCACTTTCAGTGACCTTCTTGCGCCCATCGATTTCCTCGATGGTGTCCTCGAACAAGACCATGCCGGGGACATCGTGGTTGAGCGACCAGTAGTAGCCGTTGGTGCGCATCGCGACGCCAACCTTGACTTTCGGGTCCGCCGTCACATCGATGGAGCGGAACTTGTTGGCGTTCTTCGTCAGCGCAATCAGATCGACGGTGGGGTCCATCGTCAGGTAGTAGATGCCAAGCACCATGTCCTTCGCAGGACCGACAATGGGCTGACCGTCGGCGGGCTTGAGCAGGTTCTTGGTGCTCAACATGCGCTCGCGAGCTTCCTCGACCGCCTTATCACTGAGCGGGACGTGGACAGCCATCTGATCCCCGTCGAAGTCCGCGTTGAAGGCGGCGCATACGAGCGGGTGGATCTGGATCGCTTTGCCTTCGACAAGCTGGGGTTCAAACGCCTGGATACCGAGGCGGTGCAGGGTAGGCGCACGGTTGAGGAGAACAGGACGATCCTTGATCACCTCTTCCAGCACTTCCCAGACTTCTGGCTTTTCACGTTCGATGATGCGCTTGGCACCCTTGACGTTGCTCGCGTAACTCAGTTTGACCAGGCGGCTGATGACGAATGGGCGATAGAGTTCGAGCGCCATCGTCTTGGGCAGACCGCACTGGTGCAGCTTGAGACGCGGACCGATGACGATGACCGAACGTCCACTGTAATCGACGCGCTTGCCGAGCAGGTTGCGGCGGAAGCGCCCCTTCTTGCCCTTGAGCATGTCACTGAGCGACTTCAGTTCGCGTCGTCCCCGACGGCTGAGTGCCTTCCCACGCTGGCTGTTGTCGATCAGACTGTCGACGGCTTCCTGGAGCATACGCTTTTCGTTGCGGACGATCACGTCCGGCGCGCCAAGCTCAAGCAGGTGCTTCAGGCGGTTGTTGCGGTTGATGACGCGGCGATACAGGTCGTTCAGGTCGCTAGTGGCGAAGCGACCACCATCGAGCTGCACCATCGGGCGCAGGTCGGGTGGGATGACTGGGAGGATGGTCAGGATCATCCACTCTGGGCGATTGCTGCTCTTGCGCAGACTTTCGCAGATGCGCAGGCGCTTGGTCGCCTTCTTCTTACGCTGTTTACTGCGCGTCGTGCGGACTTCGTGCCACAATTCTGCTGCCAGCTTATCGAGATCGACTGCTGACAGAATCTTATGGAAGGCTTCTGCGCCCATATCCGCCTGAAAGACGTTGCCGTAACGCGTGCGCAGTTCACGATAACGCTGCTCCGAGAGAAACTGCTGTATGTGCAGTTCCTGGAGTTCGCCGCGCGCTTTTTCTGCACTGGCACGAATCCCGGAAAGACGCCCCTCAAGCTCGCTGTTGTGGACATCGAGCGCCATCGAGACTTCGCTGGTGGCAGCGTTCGCCTCGTCGTTCAGTTTCGTCAGTTCCTCCTGGCGCAGCACATCGACGTCGCCTTGCAGATTATTGATCTGCCCGGTGACAATTTGCTGGACCCGCGCGACATGGTCATAGTTGACTTCTTCGCCTTTAGCGACGATGACCGTTTTGGCGATTTCGAAGTTGACATCGGAGGGAGCAGTTTTGCCCATCATGGATTCGAGGCGCGCCTGGATCGCCTGACCTTCGCGGACGACGGCATCGCTCAATCGGGCGAGTTCGTTTTCAAAGTGCGCATTGATCTGCTGCGTTCGCTCCTCGAAATCCTTGAGGATGCTTTCGCGCTGATCGCGAACATCGCGCACCTGATCTTCCAGGTCGCCGCCGAGCAGGTTTTCTTTTTGCGCCACCTCACGCTCGATGCGCGCCAGCGCCTTCTGGCGGGCTTCCTCATCCACGTGTGTGACGACGTACTGTGCGAAGTACAGGACGCGGTCGAGGTTGCGACGGCTGATGTCGAGCAGCAGCCCCAGGTAACTGGGCACACGGCGGGTGTACCATACGTGTGCGACAGGCGCGGCAAGCTCGATGTGCCCCATGCGTTCGCGGCGGACGCTGGCGCGTGTGACTTCAACGCCACACTTATCGCAGATCACGCCCTTGTAACGTACGTTCTTGTACTTGCCGCAGTAGCACTGCCAGTCACGGGTGGGTCCAAAGATCGCTTCGCAGAACAGCCCGTCTTTTTCCGGGCGCAAGCGACGGTAGTTGATGGTTTCCGGCTTCAGTACTTCCCCGTAAGACCAGGACCTGATCTGCTCCGGGGAAGCAAGGCTGATGCGCAGCGCGCTGAAATCCTTCGCCTCCAAGGTGTTCCTCCTCTGTGACTTCTTGGGCTACTCTCACACTCAGTCAGTTGTTGCTGGACGGAACCGCTGTTTCTGCCGCTCTCCACAGCGGGAACGAATATGATTGGCATCTGTTTGTACGATAGACGCCAAAAAAGCGAGTGAGACGTATCTCATCGCTCAGAACATCGAAGAAGGAATCAAAATGCAACCATACGTCCGGGAATTATAGTGCATCCCGACGGTGGGTGTCAATATGGTGGGGGTGATGTTGAGGCAATTCTAACGATGCGCTTTCACGCTTCTTGCAGGTGATCCTATGCAGATTTATGTTAAGCGTCAAGTACCCTCAGGTGAGAATGTCGGGGGTGAACCGTTAGGATAATCGCACACTTTAAGAACGGTATCTTTATCCGCGCGTGTTTGTGACGTTCGTCACTATCTCCTATAAGCGCACAGCTTTAGACTTCGAGAGATAGAGCAAACACAGAAGCATCCTGGGAGAAGCTGAAACTATGGTCGATTGGCGCATTCGCATCGTCAGCCCGGAAGAAGCAGCGCGCAAGGTCAAGAGCGGCAACCGCGTCTTTCTCACGGGCAATTGTTCGACGCCGCAGGTTTTCGCGAAAGCGCTGCGTGATCGCGCACGGGAACTCTACAACGTCGAAATCGTCCAACTGCTTGATCTTGGCGCGGGCGATTACATCACGTCGGACATGGCGGAAAACATCAAAATCAACAGCCTTTTCATCAGTGGCAAAGTCCGCAAGATGGTCAACGAGGGCTACGCTGATTTCACGCCGATCTTCCTATCCGAAATTCCGAGTCTCTGGCGGAGCGGCAGACTTGTGCTGGATGTCGCAGTCATCCACGTCAGCCCTCCTGATGAGCATGGCTTCTGCTCGTACGGTGTAGAAGTCGGCGTGAGCAAGAGCGCTGCCGAGACCGCTGGCATCGTCATCGCTGAGGTCAATCCGAACATGCCGCGCACCCTGGGTGACAGCTTCATCCATGTCAGCAACATCGACTACTTCATCGACGTCAATTACGATCTGCCGGAAGTGAAGGGGGAGCCTGCGTCCGAGACACAGGAACGCCTCGCCAACCATATCGCGGAACTCATCCCCGACGGCGCGACGCTCCAGACTGGCATTGGTGGTATTCCGGATGCAGTGCTGCGCCGACTGGGCAATCACAAAAACCTCGGCATCCACACCGAACTTTTCAGCGATGGTGTGATGGAAATGATCGAGCGCGGGGTTATCACCTGCGCAGCAAAGAAGCTGCATCCCGGCAAGGTCGTCGCAGGCTTCGTACTGGGGACGAAGGCGCTCTACAGCTACATTCACGATAATCCGATCATCGAGCTGCATCCAACCGAGTATGTCAACGATCCGTTCATCGTTGCCCAGAACAACAAGATGGTCTCCATCAATTCGGCGCTGGAAGTCGACGTTACCGGGCAGGTCTGCGCGGACAGCATCGGCACACGCTTCTTTTCCGGCGTGGGCGGGCAGGTCGATTTCGTACGCGGCGCGGCGCGGAGCAAGGGCGGCATGACGTTCATCGCGCTTGCCAGCACTGCCAAGAACGACACGATCAGCCGCATTACCACGCAGCTTCAGCCGGGCGCGGGCGTGACCACCTCACGGAACGATGTCCACTTTGTGGCGACGGAGTATGGTGTTGCCGATCTCTGGGGGCGAACGATCTCTGAGCGCGTACATTCGCTGATCAATATCGCGCATCCCAAATTCCGCGACCAGCTCGAAGCGTACGCGCGGGCGCAGAACTACATCAGCAAGACCTACGAAGCAGCGGTCGCGCCGGAGGCAGAAGCGCAGGCGTAAGCACGCTACGACCGATCAGTGAAGCGCACAAAACGCAAGATAAACACGCGGCGACGCGAAGACACTTAACCCGTCTTCGCGTCGCCGCGTGCATGAGGGTTCTAACGGCTAGGGTGGGAACAGCGTGAGGCGTGTGAGCGTCAGGCGCTGGCTGCCGCCGGAGATGTCGATACGGCGGATGCCTTCAGACAAATCGACCACGTCGCCAATCAGCACAGGCGACCCGGCACTGATAGCGCCCGTGAAGCGCAGGAGTTCGCGTGTGCCGGCTAAATCTGCGTAAAGAATGAGGACAGCGTCGCCATCGTTGATTCCGAACACTTCTGCCTGGACGCTGCCGACGGGCTGGCGCAGCGCGATAGAGAAGGGCAGCAGCGCGCAGTCGTCTGGCACGCCATCCGCTTCCGCCTGGATGGCGATGTCATCATCGGGCAGGGCGACGAATACGATGGGGGTTTCTACACAGTCCGCGCGCTCGTCGCTTGCCACCTCAAAGACCATGTTCCACGGCACGAACTGATCGCGCGATGCCAACATGCCCGGTTCGCTCAATTCGATGGTTGGCAGGAGCGAAAAGTCGATGTCGAAGGGCGTGTCGGGGTCAACAGTGATCGCCTGGTCGCGGCGGTTGTTTTCACGCTCATCGCGTTCGCGCACGACGTTCAGGTCGTCTACATTGACAACCGACTCGTAGGTTCCCCACCAGCCATAGGCGAAGCTAATCGTAAAGCTGCGCGATGCGCCGGGAGGCAGCCCATCAATTTCGCCGGTGACCGCATTGCGCTGGCGCGGGCTGGCATCCCATGAATACTCGAAGTCGCTCGAAGGCGCGTCGCCCTGGTTGGTGATGCCGATGCTGAGGCGGAAGACTTGCCCCGGCGCTGGGTTGCGCGGGGTGTTGCGGATCGAAGTCACCGCGAGATCCGGCAGCGCGCCGGGCAGGAGTGTGGGCGTCGCGTTGATGTCGACAGTCGGGGGGAGTGTTGGCGTAGGGGTAGCCGGCGGCTCCTGTCCGAGTCTGCTGACCGCAATTCCTGCGACTGCGCCGAGGATTATCAGCGCAGCTCCCGCGATCCACCAGGGGGCTAACCGCTGCCGGGATGTGTCCGGCAGGAGGACTCGGTCGGTACGCGGCTTGGTTGCATCCGACGTGCCCGTATCGAACAAAACGCCATCATCACCGCGCATGTAGAGAATGGGCGTTGCCCACTCGATGTTCTGTACACGATTTGCGATGGCGCGCCGACCCTCGCTGACGGCGCTTTCGATTGGCAGCCCTTCGGCGATAGTTCGATAGAATTCCTCGGCAAACGCCTGCGCAGCCGCGTCAGTGATCTCGAACTGCATGGCGACGACCGCGGGGATGCCGCGCGCCACAAGACTGCTGGCGATTCCCGCGAAGGCATCTTCCTGCACCCCTTGGGCACTCTTGCATGAATTGAGGGCCACGAGACGGATCGAGCCTTCCTCCCCGATCTCGCGGCTGAGGGAGCCTGCGCTGATCAGTTGTGCGCGACCGTTGTCCTGCTCCGTTTCAAAGACCAACAGCCCCTGCCCGGCAAGCGCATCAAATGTACTGTGCCCGATGAAGTGGAAGACATGATAATCGCGGCTGCGCAGCTTGCGTTGGAGTGCGATCAGCGTCGCACTGTCCATGCGCTCCAGGACGAGGAGGTTGCGCGCTTGCAGTTCCGCGGTGGCTTCGTTCAAACGCTTCCATTCGCCTTCGGTATCCAGCGCTTCGTACCCCTCTGGCGCGCTGATCATGACAAGCACGCGCAGGGGCAGCTTGACGGGCAGTGCGGGGCGGGTACTGAACTGCGCGGTATAGCGAATGAGCGGCGACTGGCGGCTTAGTGCGAGGAAATCGCGCTGGGGGTCACGCAGAAATTCCCAGGCGGAATCCTCCAGTTCCCCCGCGCGTTCGACTGAGAGACGAAGTTTCACACCATCCGCGCCTGCCTGGGTCAGACTCGCGGTGTAAATCTGATTGATGGCTTCATGTTTGCGCACCAGGAAATCGAACAGACGCCCGCCGTAGTCGCGGGCTGCTGCTGCCGCCTGCGCGCGGGTGACGCCCTCACGCTGGCGGCTGAATATGGCATGGAAATCGTCGGCTTCCTGCGGGGTGAATGGCGCAGGGACATCGGCGCTTGCAGTCCCGACAGGCGAAGTCAGTGTGACGCGGAATCGCCCATCCGGGAGCGACGAGACATCGAAGGCAAGGCTGATCGGCGGCATGAGGGCAACCCCCTTATGCTTCTACAGCGTCTTGCGCCAGGGACGGGCTGAAACCGTTGATCTTGGCGCGCAGGTAGCTCTCCATAAAATCATTCAGCCGTCCATCCAGAACAGCCTGTGGGTTGCCCACTTCGTGACCCGTGCGGTGATCCTTGACCATTTGGTAAGGATGCAGCACGTAGGAGCGGATCTGGTTGCCCCACGCTGCGTCGATGTTTTCGCCCTTCAACGCAGCGATCTGTGCTTCGCGCTTCTTGCGTTCCAGCTCAAACAGACGCGCCTTCAGCACCTGCATGGCGCGCTCACGGTTTTGCTGCTGACTGCGCTGATCCTGTACCGCGACCACCAGCCCGCTTGGGATGTGGATGATGCGGACGGCGCTCTCATTCTTCTGCACATTCTGCCCGCCCGCGCCGCTTGACCGATAGGTTTCGATCCGGAGATCTTTTTCTGGCACATCCAACTCAATCTCACCCTGGATGTCTGGCCAGACTTCAACCTTAACAAACGACGTGTGTCTGCGTGCTGCCGCATCAAACGGGCTGATGCGCACCAGGCGATGTACGCCCGCTTCGCTTTGCAGGTAGCCGAAGGCGAATTCGCCCTTGATGCTCATCATCACCGACTTGATGCCAGCTTCTTCACCATCGCTTCGTTCGAGGACTTCGACCTTGTAGCGATTTTGTTCCGCCCAACGCAGGAACATGCGCTCCAGCATTTGTCCCCAATCCTGCGAGTCGGTGCCGCCCGCGCCCGCATGAATGGCGAGGATGGCGTTTTCGCGGTCGTATTCGCCTGAAAGCATCGCTTCAAATGACAGGCGATCCACGAGCGGGACGAGGACAGCGACTTCTTCGCTCATCTCATCGAAGAAACTGCTATCGCCCAACTGCGCCAGCTCAAGCGCTTCGTCCACGCGCGTCGCGGTGTTGTTCCAGCGTTCGACCTCCGCGCGCAGGATCGACAGTTCCTGCATGGTCTTTTGCGCAAGGTCGGCGTTCGCCCAGAACTCGGTCTCGGTCGAGGCGTGTTCAAGCTGCTTGATGCGCGCCTGTTTGCCAGCGATGTCAAGCTGGCTCATGAGCGCGCCAAGCTGCGTCTTCATCCCCTGGAGGCTGCTGATCAGTTGTTCCAACGGTTAGCCCTCCTCATCAAAGAGGCTGTCCACGAAGAAATCGGGGCGAAAGGGAACCAGATCGTGGATGGCTTCGCCCAAGCCAATATAGTGTACAGGCAGTTTGACCGTGTCTTGGATGGCAAAAATCATACCGCCTTTGGCGGTACCATCGAGCTTGGTGACGATCAGTCCGGTGACATCCACCATTTCGCGGAATTTTTGTGCCTGCTGTAGCGCATTCTGACCGGTGGTGCCGTCAAGGACGAGCCAGACTTCGTGCGGCGCATCGGGCACAACTTTGGCAGCGACTGCCTTGATCTTCGCCAGTTCTTCCATCAGATTATAGTTGGTATGCAAGCGTCCGGCGGTATCGACAAGCAGGATGTCTTTATTGCGTGCCTTCGCGGCGGTCACGGCGTCGAAGACGACTGCCGCCGCGTCGCTGCCCGGCTTGTTGGCGATCACGGGAACCTGGGCGCGCTCGCCCCACTTCTGAAGCTGATCGATGGCAGCGGCACGAAAGGTATCGCCCGCCGCTATCATCACGCGCCGATTGTTGATGTTGTTCAGGCGGTGTGCCAGTTTGCCGATGGTCGTCGTCTTGCCGCTGCCGTTGACGCCGACGATCAGGACGATTGACAGGTCGCGCCCTGAGATATTCGGCGTTGGCGGCGCTTGCAGCAGACTGGTCAGCGATGCTCTCAACGCCTTGTTCATGGCATCTGGCGTCTTGAGGTTCTCCTTGCGAACGCGAGTGCGCAGGTCTTCGAGCACACGGAGGGTCGTTTCGACTCCGACATCCGCTTGGATGAGGAGCGCTTCGACCTCATCCCAGGTGTCATCGTCGATCTGTGCTCCGCCGCCAAGCATGTTGGCGATGCGACCAAAAAAGGACTGGCGAGTTTTTGCCATGCCACTGCGAAAGATACCCAAATCTGCTGTCTCCATCGCTGTAAGTCGGGGGTGCGAGCCTGTCATCAGGCAGGCGATCATTGTACATGAGTGAGAATCGCGCTACAAGCGCCGTTGTCTTTGGGTATGATCGGCGCATTGCTGGCGGAGGGGCGGAGGACTGTAGATGGCAGACGAACTGACCCATCTTGACCGGACGGGCACGGCGCGCATGGTCGATGTTGGCGCAAAACCAGATTCCGAACGCATCGCCATCGCCGGTGGCTCTATCACTATGCAGCCGGAGACGCTGCGCCTGATTCGCGATGGGGCGATCAAGAAAGGCGATGTGCTGACGATTGCGCGCATCGCGGGCATCATGGCGGCGAAGCGTACGAGCGAGATCATTCCGCTCTGCCACCCCATACCGCTTACCCATCTTGAAGTTGAATTGATACTGGATGAGCCAGCCTCGTCGGTTCACATTCGGGCGACGGCGCGCACAATTGGCAAGACGGGCGTCGAGATGGAAGCGCTGACGGCTGTCACTGCTGCTGCGCTGACGATCTACGACATGGCAAAGGCGGTAGACCGCGCCATGCGCATCAGTGATGTTCGCCTGATCGAAAAGCGTGGCGGGGTGCATGGAGATTACATCGCCGACCCGTAGTGCGCGCAGATGGGTTCGAGCTACACGGAGAAGGTCTGTTGCCTGATATACATCTGGCGTCCTGCGACGGTACATACGTTGAAGGCGGGTTGGGCGTGCAAGTCAAAGACCGTCCCGGTCTGTCCCGGTTGGCAATCCAGATGGAACCATGAACTCATAGCGCTGGTGTAGCTGATGCCGTCACGCAGCGTCTGTGCCTGCATGTGGACATGCCCGTGCAGCACGCCGAGCAGACGATGCTGGGCGGGCAGCAGCGCCATGTGAAATTCTTCGCCATTTTGCATCCGCATGTAGTTATCCCACCAGGGAATGCCGATGGGCAGTATGTTGTGATGCGTTGCGACGATCAGCGGGCGAGAATCAGGCTGCCTGGCAATCGCGTGCAGGCGTTCGATTTGCGCGTCGGCAAGGCGGCTGCTAGGGCTATCCATCTCATATGGCTGATTGCTATCGACAATCACAAGTTGTATCCCGTTGATTTCAAACTCGTAGTCGTATGGGATGGCAGGCTCTCGTCCGATCACAATACGTTGCAGCATTGCCGCGTCATCATGATTGCCGGGAACGTAGTACACCGGTGCCTTGAGTTCGGCAAGGATGTCGCGCGCGGCGGTGTAGGCAGCCTCATCTGGGTCATAGGCAACATCGCCGGTGTGAAGAATGAAATCGGGCTGGAACGGCAAACGATTGACCGCTTCGACCAAGGCGCGCGCCCCCTGATGGGTCGAGTGGGGTTTGTCGCTGCGCCCCGAATCGGCACCGTGTGCGGGGTCCGCGTGAATATGGGTGTCGCTCAAATGAACGAAGCGGAGAGCAATATCGGGCATGAAGAAAGAACTCACTTCACACTGAGGGTGTACAAGAGTTGTCGATTTTGTGGCTTCTTGCAGCATGAATATAACAGCGCTGTCAGTTTTGCCCAAATTGCCCAACACGCTATCCTAATGTTCAGCGTATCCGCACAGTAAGGGTGATTGTGATGTTTCGATTTCTACACGCCTCACTCCTGTTTGCGGCTCTGATGTTCACGGCGTGTTCGCCTGTGCAGACTGAACTGGGGGAACTACCGACGCGCGCAGAACTGCCGACGCTGATTCCGAGCGCAACGCCATCGCTTACGCTGCGCCCGTCAACAACGCCTGTGTCGCCGTCAGCAACAGCAACACGCCTGGCGACGCGGGCGGCGACGCAGACGGCGACACTTACGCTGACCGTAACGCCCAGCGCAACCATCACCAATACGGCGAGTCCAATCCCGACGCGCACCCCGACCGCGACGGCACAAAGTCTTGGCTTAGGGGCGCTGGCACAAACTGCTTTGGCGGTCACTGTGCCGCCGACGCTCGTGCGGACGCCACAGCCATCGGCGACATTCTTTGTGACGCCGCCGGGATTTGCGGGAACGCCGCTGCCGGGGCTTCCCACGCTGACCGGGTTGCCGCTCTCGCCAGTCAACTGCCCTATATCACCGCCCGCGACCCTGGCGCAAGCGATTGGCGCAGACCCCACGCTGGCGGGGCAGCTCGGTTGTGCGGTTGGCATGACACAGTTCATCAACGGGGGCGCGCAGGTATTCCAGGGAGGGATGATGTATTTCTTGGCGCTGTCGCCGACCTACATCTACAGCCTGACTGTAGATACTCGTTTTCGCCGTTTTCCCGACACCTGGGTCGAAGGTGTAGACCCCAACAGCGGTGGCGAAGTGCCCCCTGATGGACTGATCGAACCCATTCGCGGCTTTGGGAAAGTCTGGCGGCTAAACCCGGATGTTCGTGCTGCGCTTGGCTGGGCGGTCACGGGCGAGCTTGGCGGGGTGGTTACGCTTCAGGCATTTGAACGCGGACGGGCGATCTTTCTGCCAGATCGCGGCGAGACTATCGTCATGATCGATAACCCGGATGGGCAAAGTGGGTCATGGCGCGCGTTTTCGGGCGGCTTCTAGCCCTGGTCATCCTTCTCGCGGCGCTCCTCGGAGTCAGCCGGGCAGCCGGTGCACAGCAATCCGCAGGGGCACAGCTTGCGTATGGCTACCACGACCGGATTACGCGCGAGGCTGCCACATTCCTGGTCGATACTCAACAGCGACTCCAGATGCGCCTTCATCACCTGCGCAGCGCTGTAAAACTGATCGGTTGGTCGAACTCGCGCGAATTGCTGGTCGAGTTGGATGGACAGCTTGCCAGCTTCCGGGTCGGCGCAGGTTGGGTGCGCGATTCCGACTGCGCGACGGATGCTTGCGTGCCTGCAATAGTCTCGTCCGATGAACCGCTTCGCTCCTGGGTGGGGCGTTCGGGACAAGACCTTGCGCCGCAGTGGTCGCCAGACGGAATGCGGGTCGCCTTGATGCGGCGCGTGGGCAATGGTTTCGCGCTCCTGCTCTACGTCGCAGACACGGCAGGAAGCACACGCCGTGTCACCCGGAGGGGGGTTCTGGGCTTAAACTATTTCTGGCGACCATGCCCGGAGGTCGGATGCTGGCGGCGATGATGCGGCTCCTGATGATGGTCGCCCTGAGCATGTGTGCTATCGCTGGCGGGATCGCCTACGGGCACGCACTGCCTGGTGGCGTTGAGATCGCGCTGACGAGTTCAGATATGCGATCAAATCGCGCGCGCACATCCCTGATGGACATTCGAGCGACGCTCACGTATCGGCTGCCGCTTCGGCTGGGCGCTAACAGCTTTATTGATTGGGTCACCGAAGAGCGCTTCCTGCTTCGCCAGGCGGGCAATCGACCGAGTTACCTGATGTTTGAAATCGGGCGAAGTGCCCAGGTGCTCCGGTTGCCTGATGAATGCCGAGAGGGTTCTCTGCGTGGGCGTGGTGATCTGTTGAGCTGCACGGGGCGACAGGGCGGAGGACTGCTCATCTTTTCGTACGCCTGGGCGTTGCAGCGTGAGGAGTCGCCGCCGCTACGCTATGTGCCGGGTGCGCTGGTCGCCGAGCATGTCTGGTCGCCCGACGGGTCACAGATCGCATTTGTGGACATTGCAGTCCATACATCGGGATTGGCACTCCTGGATGTGGGCGATGCTCGCGTTTCACGGATCGCCGACAGCGTCGCGGGCGTCGCGGCGAAGATATCGTGGTCGGCGGACAGCCGCCAGGTCGCCTACTACACGGCGCAGGGTATGAGTCTGTCGCTTCAGGTCTATGATGTCGTGGCGGAGACCACTATTCTTGCGCTGCCGTTGAATGGCGCGGCGCTCGATGAACCGCCGTCGTGGTCACCCGATGGGTCACAACTCGCTCTATTTCAGTATGATAACTTTGGCGCGGATATTTTCACGGTTGATGTCCAGCAGCGGGCGATTCGCTGGCTGACTCAGGGCAAAGGGGCAAGTGCCTATCCGCGCTGGTCGCCCAACGGCGAGCTTCTTGCCTACTATGTCAACACTGGAGGTCAAATGCATCTTTTTCTCGCCGACCTGCAGGGTGATTCCACGCGCGCCGTGACGACACTTCGTCCTGTCGATCTGGTCTATGCCTGGCGACCCTGTCTGGAGCACGACTGCTGATGCTCGTCCGGCTTGTCGCGCTCTATCTTGCGCTGTACAGTGTCATCAGCAGCGCCGCAGCGTTGGGGCGCGCGCTGCCCGGTGCCGACCAGCTCCTGGTCGAAAGTGACCGGCGCGATGGACTCCGCGATCTCCGTCTCATCGATACAGGACGACCTTTGATGCTGAATCTGACACGGACGCCGGACACGAGCGAAGAAAGCGCTGAGTGGTCCGCCGACGGGCGGATGCTGGCATATGTTTATGGCGAAGTGATGATTCGTGACATCTGCGTCTGGTCGCTGCCCGCCATCGCGCGCCGCTGTGCGTGGTCTACCGGATCTTTGGAGGCTCGACCACGCTGGTCGCACGATGGGAGTTCGCTTGTCTACCAGTCGGTGACGTTTGGTGGGGATGTGCGTCTCAGTCTGCTGCCGAGCGATCTGTCAACGCGGGCCGATATTCTTTCAATCGGCGGTTATCTGGATTACGCCTGGACGCCTGACAACCGCGCCGTCGTCTTCACGGCAGGGCTGAACTACCCGCTGCTCCATAACCTGCCTCTGGATGGCAGCCATCCGCAGCGCCTTTTCTTCGACGGTATCCGCGAGTACGCGCCCACCTTTTCGCCCGATGGACGGTGGTTGGCATTTGTCAGCGAGGGCGAACGAGGGCAGGACATCTATCGAGTACCCGTGTCGTGCCTGCGAGAAGTACGGGACTGCGCCGCGCTGGTTGAACGCCTAACTGCGCGCGAGACGGCATTTTCCTACCTGGATTGGTCGCCGGACAGCCGTTGGTTGGTGTATACGTCGCGTGTTGGGGGGGACTTTCAGGTCGTACTGCTGGATACTGAGAGCAAGATCGAGACTCTCGTGACCAACGACAGGCAGCAGTACGCATCCCCTCGCTTTTCCCCGGATGGCGGGGCTATTGCGTATCTGTCCGCACCCAATGGGCGATTCGATCTTTTTGTCCTGGTGCTTGAGCCAGACGCGCGCCCGCAGCGCATCACGTTCGATGTATGGGATAACTGGTCGCCAAGCTGGCGACCGCGAAAGTGACGGTCAATGCTTCGCCTCTTCAGCCGCTTCGTAATTGGGTTGGCGATAGCGCCCGCTGTTCTGTTCGGCTGGATAGAAACGGCAGGGCTGGTGCTGCCCAGAAATGAGATCATCTATGCCCGTTATGATCGCACCGAGGTGGATATCTTCCGGCTCGACGTGATGCATCGCCTTGCGGTCAACATCACACGCCGCCAGGGGTATGATGGTACGCCGTCATGGTCTCCCGATGGTCGCCTGATTGCGTTTACATCCGACCGAGCAGGTCCACTGAGTGTCTATGTGATGGATTCGCGCGGGAAAGAGGTGCGCTCGATTGTTCCGGTCGAGCTTGGCGTCGCTTTTTCGGCGCGCTGGTCGTCCGATGGGCAGCGCTTGTACTTCTTCCGCTCTGCTGCCGGGCGTGATGACATCTATCAGGTTGATCTGGATGGCAGTAATTTCCAGCAGATTACCGCGTTGGATGCCCGCGACAGCATCCGCCGCGACCTGGACATGGACCCGCAGCGGCTCAACTCATCCGTTTCCCCGGATGGGCGCTATTACCTGTATGTCATGTTTCGCGCGGGCGATTGGGGAATCTATATGGCAGAGGGCGCAGGCGGCGAGGCGCGGCACCTCGCCGATGCCGGACAGCAGTATACAGATCCGCCAACCTGGTCGGCGGATGGTGAACAGGTCACGTTCGTCGCGCTGACGGAGAGCGGCTTTGATCTTTTCAGCGTGCCATCGGAACCGGGGTCAATCGTCACTCGACTGACCCAGGATCGCGCTCAGGAAGCCTACCCTAGTTGGCGTCCTTAGCGCACGGTGAATGTGCAACTGCCCGTCTCCTGGGTGATGCTCGTCCCAGGTCCAAAATTGGCGGACCCATCGAATACCGGGCTGTTCCAGGTCACACGGTAGGTGATTCGGCGTTGCCCCGCTGCGACTGGACCCACGTTGATGAACCAGAACGCTTCATAGCCGGATCCGGCGCTTGGGCGAATGAATGCCGGAGGCGGAATGCGAAGGACGGTGCCGTCCAGGCGGACATCGTAAATCGCGGCGGCAACATGCTGCTCGACTTGCTCACGAGTGGCAGCGAACCACGCAAAGTAGATGTCAATGGTGGAGCCAGCAGCAATGTTGGTGGGGGGCGCAATGCCGAAGAACGAGTTGTCGCAAAGCGCGAAGACATCGATTGCCTGCCCGACCACGGCGGGTCCGCTTTGTGCGGGTGGCGTGGTTGCCAATGGCAGCGGTCCTCCGGTGGGTCCTCCGGCAGGGCGCTGGGTTGCTGGGATGGCTCCTGCTCCGCCAACCAGGGCAGTTGCCGTGAGGTTGATGGCGTTCACGTCAATTGTTGGTACCCCAATGGCTGCCGGCAGCGCGGTCGGCGCACCCGAAGTGCCTGTGCTGCCCGATGTTGGGCTGATGGCAGCGGGAGGTGGGGAAGGCGTAATGGTGCCGCCGCCGAAGAGCGCGGTTGGAAGCGTGCTCTGCGCCAGCAGAGTTTGATTGGGCGCAGGGGTTGCCGACGGGAAGGGCGTCGGGCTAGGCTGGACAAAGACTAGGGTCGAAGAAACCCAGCCCTCTCGACCATCACTCATGAGAATATTGAACCAACCGCCATCTGTGCTGACGCCCAGGACTTCGACCTCACTATTCGGCGCAAGCGCGACAATGGCATTGAAATCCACCGCCGGACCTGAACGTATGTTCACGCTTTGCAGCGAACTGATGACACCCATGATGGGTGGCGGAATGGTGGGCGTGGGGGTGTTCGAGGGCGTTGGTGGGACTGGCGAGATGGTTGGCGTCAAGGTCAGTGTGGGCGTGGAGGTTCGCGTCGGGACGGGCGTGGCGGTGAAGCGTGGGGTGAGACTGACGATTGGCGCGAGCGTCGCCGTTGGTTGTTGAGCGATTTGTTCCCCCTGGCAGCCTGCGACAAGCGCGACGATTACCAGCGAGATGAGAAAAAGTCGTTGCATCATCAGACGTTTTCCAAAGACCCTTTCGACCGAACGCCTGTCAGATTAACAGGGAAACGGCAGTGTTGCCAACACCTCTCCCTCTCTTTAGTGAGATAGTCCTCCCCTGCCTTAAGGTTGTGTCGGTAATCGCGTTCACATACAATGAGATTGGCGCTGCAACGAATTCACGTCGGCGCGCGTACTTGTCCACAGTGGTTTATCTACAGAAGGGTACTGTACCAATATGAAATTCACGAAATGGTTGCTCCCCGCTTTGTTGGTTGTGCTGGTTGCTGCATTCGCGCCAGCCGCGTTCGCACAAGACATGACGTATGGCTTGAGCCAGGAGGACTTTGCGGCATTCACCGCAGCGCTCGCCAACAGCAGCAGTCAGAGCGAGTTTTCGTTCACCTACAGCGGCAGCATGGTGACCGTGACGGGAGAAGGCGACAGCAATGTGACGTATGCGGGCGAAGGTGCGCTCAGCGGTGGTGACTTTCAGCTCACCATGTCGGGTGATGTGACTGATCCCACGTCCGGTGCACAGCCGTACAGTACTGAATTGCGCTTCGCCGACGAGACCCTGTACATCGATTTTGGCGGAATGTGGATCAGCGCGTCGGAAGCCGACGTGACGGCACTGGGCGAGCAGTTCGGTCCGATGTTGGGCGGCGGTATGGGCAGCACGGATATGACCGACCCCAGCGCACTCATGACTCAGCCAGGAATGATGGAAGCGATGACCGCGCTCCAGGATCTCGATCCAGAATCGTTTACGTCGATTGCGCGCAGCGATGATGCTGGACTCAGTGTCTACACGACAACCGTCGATCTGGGTACGTTGCTTGCCAACGAAGGTATCCAGCAGTTGTTCGTGATGGGCGCGCAGCAGGGTGCTGCCGCGGCGGGTGGTGAGGGGCTGACCGCAGAACAGCTTGCTCAACTTCCCGCGCTGTTTGCCAACAGCAGTGTGACGATTGCGCACCGTGTAAACCCCTCCACAAACCTTGTTGAAGGCTTTAGTCTTGCAGTGTCACTGCCGATTGATCTGTCGGAGATGGGTACCGCGTCTGACCCGCTCGATGTGAGCATTACGCTCGACGTGGCTATCGGCGGCTACGGCACGGCAACCGAGATTACTGCTCCGGAAGCCGCGACACCTGTCAGCGAATTCCTCGGCATGATGATGGGCGGCATGGGCAGCTAGGACCCTGTGAGGGCGGTCAAGAACATTCACTTCACCGCCCTTGACCCCCCATGAGGCTTCTGCTATATTGTGGGGGTAACGTACCTGTAGCTCAGCGGATAGAGCATTTGCCTACGGAGCAAAGGGCCGGGGGTTCGAATCCCTCCAGGTACACCAAATCAACACCAGCCTCGCCGGCTGGTGTTTTTGTTTTCGTCAGTCGCCGTGCTGCTTCTCGGCTGCTGTCGCTCTTGTCTCCGTAATCGCCAAGTCGATGAAGACCGCTGATGTCCAGCCGAAAATCGGCGCAGATTTGGGCGGATGTTCACCCGTGAGGGGATCGTAGTACTCGTAGATGTCACCTTGCTGCATGATCAGTGCAAGCGTCCTGGTGCGAAGTTCTTGTGCCAGGTTATGATGACCCAGGCGGGTGAGCGCCTCGATGAACAGATAGTTGATATTGACCCAGGTCGGTCCGCGCCACATCTGCTGTCCATCGAATTTGGGATCGTTGAGCGCAACCGTCGGCAGCGGAAAGCGCGCCCAGAACTCGTCTGGGTTCTGCAAGTGAGCCAGTAGGCGGTTGGTCACCGCTTCCGGGTAGCGACCGACCCACAGCGGCAGCAGATTGAACGGCGTCAGCACGCGTACCGGGCTGCCCAGATGGAGCGCGCGAAAGTAACCCTCGGTTTCATCCCACAGACGTCCCAGCATCGCAGCGGCAAACTGATCTGCCACTGCTTCCCAGCGCTCCACATCGTCTTTCAGCCCGATCAGGTCGGCGATTTTGGCGAGACTCTCCGCCTGAACGCACAAATAGGTGTTGAGGTCGGGCGCTACGACGGGCATGCCGTCATCCCAGAGGGGGCTGTCATCCAGTCCCGACGAGAATGGATGGCGGTACTCGCATAGCACGTCGTCCTGACTTCGACTGTGGGTCGTCCACCAGGCGTGCCAGCGGCAGAGCGGCTCATACACTTCTTCCAGGAAATCCCGATTGCCCGACACCTCGTAGAGCTTCAGCGCCGTCCATGCCGCCAGCGGGGGTTTGGTGACATCCGCTTCCACCGGGGCGGTCAGCCGTGTCACCAGACCCTCATCATGGATTGCGTCGGGCAGCATCCCATCTTCACGCTGATGATCCAGGACGATGCGTATCTGGTCTTCCGCTAATCGCCGATCCATGTGACGGTACGCCAGCGCGTGAAAGAACTGATCCCAGTGCCAGACGCCAACATAATGGATCTTCGATGGCACACAAGCTTCACGCGTGAAGAAGTAGCGCGTGTTGAGCAGCCCGATTCGCATCACCCACCAGGCGTACTCATATTGATCGCGATAGACGTCCGCGACAGGCGGCGCGGCGTCAAACCATGCTTGCCAGCGCTGGCGCGACGCTTGCAGTTCGATGTCTGGCGAGGTGATGGCGCGGTTGTATGCCAGTCGTGGCGTAATGTTGAGCAGCAGCGCCTGGTTTTGGGTTGCGCGCAGGGTGACTTTAACTTCAAAGTGCTCCTGGCTAATCTGCGCTGCTGTATTGCTTTCGATGAGCGCATTGGTCGTATAGGCGACATTGCGCTTGCCGCGAAATGTGGCACCGCGCCGATCGGTTGTCCCGCGCTCGCAATGGACGATGAAGAACAGGCTGTAACGTCCTTCAGGCAGCCGAAGCATCAACGTCTCGGGATCGACGAAAATCCACTCAAAGCGACCGAGGTCGGTGAGCAGCCCGGCGGCGTGCGGGTAGGTGTCCGGCGTCATGGTGACGGGCGTACCGTCGGAATTGAGGATTCTCATGCGTTCGATGATGGGTGGTCGCTGGCGGTAGTGCCCGATTTCGCGCTCCCATTTCGCCCAACGTTCCGCCAGACGGACCGAAATCTCGTTATTGCGCAGGAACAACAACAGTCGCGTCGCCCGGTCTGTGAACGGGATGTTGTCGAGGTCGATACGATTGTGGAGCCTCTCAAGCGCGGACATGAACGCCTCTCTTTACTGGACGCCGGAGGGCAACGAGAGGTGCTGCCTCATTTCCTCGAAACATGGGACTCCGGGGCGGCTCACTCTGTTCGGGGCTAGCCACCCAGGGCGATCAGCGCGACCGCCATGCGGTGATCGCTGGGTTGTACATCGGGCAGCGCGACGATGCCTGCCTCCAGTCGCCCCAGGTTTCGCAGCCACAGATAATCGAAGCGCACCTGTGGTAAGCCGGTCCGCACCAGCGTCGCGCTCAACTGAATCGGCAGCCCGGCGAATGGATCATCAAAGCCTGCGCTGCGCATTTCCTGCACCAGCGGCGAGTCCGGCACATTGTGGAAGGTGCCACCAATCAGCGTGCGCCCCAGGATGCCATCCGGGTGATGTGCGCGGACGAGTTGAAACAGCGCCGCAAGCTGGATTTGCTGATCCTGCTCCTGGGCGGCGAGATCTTCCTCATCACGTTCGGTCAGGACGCCAAGCCAGGTGTTGTAAAGCGTGACGGTTGTATTGGACGCTGGCAGAATCTGTACCCGCTGTACAGCAGTCTGTTGATACTGACTGGGCAGCAGGCTTCCATCTGCGAGTGAGACCGGTATGCGCGAGAGCACAGCAAGCCCATGCAAACCCTCGTTTGTGGGGAAGAACCGCCGATCCATCCCCAGTCGCCGTCCCAGCCAGAGCGCCTGATCGACTCCAAAGGAGGTAAGGCGACCCGTTTCGACTTCCTGAAGCAAGACCACGTTGGCACCGCTGACCTGAATCGTTTGGGCAATGGCAGCGAGATCATTGTGGAAGAACTCGTTTGCGCCTGCGTGGATGTTATAGGTGCCCACGCGGAAACTGCCCTCGATGCGTTCCGGGAAAATGACGGGCGGGCGCGCGAGCAGCGCGCCCCCAACCGCTGCAAGGAGAACCACGACGACCGCGCCGGGCGCGTAGCGGCTGCCGCTGGTCGTCCAGGGGATGCGCCGCAGGGTTTGCGTCATCGGCAGTGCCGCGAAAAAGATTGCCAGCAGCAGCACGCCCAAGCCGAGGCCGCGGAAGCCACGCAGAAGCGGCGGGATGAACGGATTGAGGAAGTTCAGATTTCCACTGAAATTCTGGACATAAGCGTATTCATAGGTGTAGAAATCTCCCGCAACCAGCAGCATGAAAACGAGCACTGCTACAAACATCCACAACCCCGTCAGGTTGCGTTCTTTTTCGGCAGAGGGGCGCGCAACCCACCACCAGAGCAGGCTGGCAAGCAGCTGCGCGACGACGAGCGCGCCGCCCGCGATCACGCCGTTCAATCGTGTGCCGACAATGACGAGCAGCGCGATTACCAGCAACCAGACCCAACCTCGCACTCCTGCGTCGAAGAGCGTGATGATGTCGCGGGCGCGGGCGCGCACCCAGGGGATGAGTGGAGCGAGTGTCGCCGCCAGCGTGAGCGGTACCAGCGGCGTGTATTCGTAACCGGAGCGTCCGGCGATAGCATTGGGCATGGTGAGCAGCGAAAGCTGAAGGAACAGCAGCCCTCCCAAGCCGACTGCGCCCCAGAAGGGCAGGGTGCTGCGTTCCGTCTGAACGTCAGCATCGGGGCGCGGGGCGGCGCGGCGCAGACCGATGATGGCGAGCAGGATCGTCAGCGCGGTCAGCGCAAGCTGCACGACCGCGTAACCCGTTGACCAGGAGGGATCGAGCGTATCGCCGGACGCGCGCAGGAGCTGGTCTGTGCCGAGCGCAAGCGTCATGGCGTATGGGAGAAGGTTGGCGCGCTGGCGGATGAGCAAGGCGATATAGAGCAGCCCGCCGCCGACTGTGATGGCGGAGGCGATAGTAGCGCTTTCGGGCGTGAGGTTGATGAGCGTGCGCGCCGCTGCTACGACGACCGCTGCGATCAGGAACAGACCACGCGCCCGTCCGAAGAAGAGCGCCAGCAGCGGCAGCAAAAGAATGTAGATCAGGATGCTGATTTCGCCGCTGACGATGCCTGAGGTGACTGCGCCGGGCGTTCCCGCTGGGATGAGTGAAGGATCGGGCAGTCCTGCATAGACCGCCGCCCCTGCAACGCGGCTGTAGTAGATGCCGATGGCATAGCGCAGCGCCTGGACGAAGAAGAGGCAGGCGAGCGCGGCTTCAAGGGTGGGCAGAGTCGAGGGCGGGAATAAGCGTTTGAGCATAGCGCAATAATGTCCTGGCTTGAAGTCACCCTTGCCATGAATGATTTGCTGTCGAAAAGCGTGCCCATTGTCACACATACCCGGGGTGAAATGCAATTTGCACTGCGTGTGTGTTAAGTGTTCGCAGCTTTACAGGCGTTCCTCCAGGGCTATAATGTGCCCAATTTAGCACTTGTTCGCCCTCGGGCTAGATGACATATGTTAACTTTGCGGTCTGTTGATGGCGACTCGCCGTTCGTGTTGCTGAGGAGGTTGTGATGCAAAAGTCTGTGGATACGCTCCTGGTGGGTGGCGTCGTCGTCACGATGAACAAGCAGTTCGACGTCTTCTATGATGGCGCGGTCGCTATTGATGGCGACAGCATTGTTGCGGTCGGTGCGCGTGAGGATGTCCTTGCCGCGTATTCATCGGACAACGTGGTCGATTGCGACGGCAAATATGTGCTGCCAGGCTTAGTGAACGCGCATACCCATGCGCCGATGACCCTCCTTCGTGGGATAGCGGATGATCTGCGTCTCGACGTGTGGCTGCTTGGCTATATGATGCCGACCGAACGCGAGTTCGTCACGCCGGAGTTCTGCCGCCTGGGGACAAAGATCGCCTGCGCCGAGATGATCCGCAGCGGCGTGACGGCGTTTGCCGATATGTACTACTTCGAGGCGGAAGTTGCCGCCGCGACTGCCGAAGCTGGGATGCGTGGTGTGTTGGGCGAGTCGATCCTCAAGTTCCCGACGCCCGACTCGACCTCTTATGATGAGGGACTTGCCTATACGCGCCAATTCATCGAGGACTGGAAAGGACATCCGCTCATCACCCCGGCTGTTGCGCCGCACGCGCCGTATACCAACACCGACGAGACGCTGCGGCTGTGTACCGAACTGGCGCTTGAATACGATGTGCCGCTGCTAACCCACATCGCAGAGACGGCTCAGGAAGTCCAGGACATGATCGACGAGACGGGCATGCGTGTCGTCGAACGCATGGATCAGGTGAGTCTGTTCCATGCCAAGGTCCTGTGCGCGCACTGCGTGCACATCAAGCCGTTCGAGATGCGTGTCCTGGCGGAGCGAAAGGCGACCGCTGCGCACTGCCCATCGAGCAACCTCAAGCTGGCGAGCGGCATCGCGCCGGTGTCCGACATGCTCAAGAGCAAGATGACGGTGGGCATCGGCACCGATGGTCCTGCCAGCAACAATGACCTCGACATGTTCACGGAGATCCATCTCGCGGCGCTGCTCGCCAAGACCCAGGCGAACGATCCGACGGTGCTGCCCGCACGGCAGGCGCTGCTCATGGCGACACGCATGGGGGCGGAAGCGCTGTTCCTGGGCGATATTACGGGGAGCCTGGAGGTTGGCAAACGCGCGGACATGATCGTGATAGACGCACATCCCATCCACAACATGCCGCAGTTTGATCGCGACCCGAACAACATCTACTCGCGGATTGTCTACGCCGCCAAGAGCACAGACGTCCGGCATGTGTGGTGCAATGGACAGATTTTGATGCGCGACCGCGAGCTGCTGACTTTGGATGAGCCGGCACTGATCGCCGAGGCGCGCGCGCTGGCACTGAAGATCGACGCTTTCTTGCGGACGCGCGAAGGTAGTGTGTTGAGCAAACTGGTCGCCATTGTCGAGCTGGATCAGGCGGAGACATTCGAGGTGCAGTTCAAGGCGAAGTTGAGCGACGAGACTGTGCTCGACCGTCTGCTCACCCATCCGCAGGTAAGTATTCAGCTCTTTAATCATTATCGCCAGTACGACAGCTACTTCCTGTTCGATGACGAGGGCGATGAGCGCGTACGTTATCGGGAGGACGACAAGCTGAACGAGAAGGGCGAGGTCGAGAGCGTGCGGACGCGGTTGACGTACAGCGTGCCGACCTACGAACGTGCGTTTGACAGCGCGGTACTGCTGTTCCGCTCCAAGTTCATCGCCGATGCGACGCGCCCGCTGCGCTTTTACCGCGAGTACTTCCAGCCCAAAGAAGAACGCCAGCTCGAAAAGGATCGCCGGCGCTGGCACATCTTGTTCCAGGATGTCCTGTTCTACGTCAATCTGGATCGTGTGATCAAGCCGGAACTCGATGGCTTGTTTATCGAGCTGAAGAGCCGAACGTATTCGATGAAGGATGCGGAGAAGAAAGCGCGGCAAATTCAGACGATGCTCACCATTCTGGGGATTACGCCTGAGGATGTGCTGCATGACCACTATATTGAGATGGACAAGGTTGTATAATCGGCGTTTCTGACTGTGAAACGACTGCGATCAACCGATGACTCTGTCCGAAAACCTCATTCAGCCCTATGGTGGACTCCTTGTCGATCTCATCGTGCCGCCTGAGCAGCGGGAAATGCTGCTTGCGAAGGCGGCGCTTCTGCCTTCTATCCAGCTTCATGACCGTGCGGTCTGTGATCTTGAGCTGCTGGCGACCGGGGCATTTTCGCCGCTTGACCGTTTCATGGGACAAGCGGATTATGAGCGCGTATGCGGAGAGATGCGGCTTGCGAACGGGGCATTGTTCCCTGTGCCGATTCTCCTGACGGTCGGGCGCGACGCTCCAATTTCGCTCGACCATGAGATCGCGCTGCGTGACGCGAAGAACGATGTCCTGGCGATCATGCGGGTTGAAGAGATCTTTGAATGGTCGCGCGATACATTCGCCCTCGATATCGTGGGAACGCTGGATGCGCGGCATCCGCTGGTCGCGGAACTGCCGCGCTGGGGCGATTTGTGTATCAGCGGGGCGCTGCGCGTACTGCGTCTGCCCGCGCGCTACGACTTTAAGCCGCTGCGCCTGACACCCGCCGAGACACGCGCGCGCTTGTTGGCAATGGGACGCTGCGATGTGGTCGCGTTCCAGACCCGTAATCCGCTGCATCGCGCACATGAAGAGCTGACCAAACGCGCCGCCGAAAGCGCGAACGCCACGCTGCTGCTGCATCCGGTGGTCGGCATGACGAAGCCCGGCGATGTCGATCATTACACGCGCGTGCGCGCCTACAAGGCGCTGATTGAGAAGCACTATGATGGCGACCGCGCGCTGCTGGCGCTGCTGCCTCTGGCAATGCGGATGGCGGGACCGCGGGAGGCACTCTGGCACGCCATCATCCGCCGCAATTATGGTGCCAATCATTTCATCGTCGGGCGGGACCATGCGGGTCCTGGCAATGACTCGTTTGGAAAGCCGTTCTACGACCCGTATGGCGCGCAGGCGTTGGTCGCGCAGCACGCCGAAGAGATCGGCGTCAAGATGCTGCCATTTCGTGAACTGGTTTATCTGGAGTCGGAAGCGCGTTATGAAGAGGAGACGCGGGTTCCGGTTGGCGCGGTCGTTTCGCGCCTCAGCGGCACACAGGTACGGGACGAATACCTGAATCGCGGACGGGCGCTGCCGAGTTGGTTTACGCGCCCAGAAGTGGCGGAGGTTCTCTCGCAAAGCTATCCTCCGCGACACAAGCAGGGGGTTTGTGTCTGGTTTACCGGCTTGAGCGGGGCAGGAAAATCGACCACCGCCGAGGTGCTCACGGCGCTTCTCATGGAGCATGGGCGGCAGGTGACAGTGCTCGATGGCGATGTCATCCGCACGCACCTGAGCAAGGGATTAGGTTTCAGCAAAGAAGATCGCGATGCCAACATCCTGCGTATTGGCTTCGTCGCGTCTGAGATTGTTCGGCACGGGGGAGTGGCTGTGTGCGCGGCTATCAGCCCCTATCGCGCGACGCGCGACGCTGTGCGGTCAATGGTCGGCGACGCTGCCTTTTGCGAGGTATTCGTCGATACACCGCTGGAAGTTTGCGAGGCGCGCGATACGAAGGGGATGTACGCGAAGGCGCGGCGCGGAGAGGTCACGGGGTTTACCGGGATTGACGACCCGTATGAGCCGCCGCACGCGCCGGAGCTGACCCTGGAGACGACCGGGTGCAGTGCGGAGGAGAATGCGCAAATCATCCTGCGCTGGCTTGTGGATCGCGGCTTCGTGCTGCTCTAAACCGACCTGCTCGACATTGCGCGGTAATTTTGCGCAGGTTGTGCTATGATCTCAGACTAATTTCTCATCGCAGCGGGACGAATTTGTGGTCACCATCAAGGGCATCAACGACGGCTTGCATATCACGCTCGACGCCGACCAGGAATGGAATGTGGTGACTGCTGAACTCGCCTCGCGGATCGACCAACAGGTCGGTTTCTACACAGGTGCGAAAGTTACGCTGGATGTGGGTGAACGCCCCGTGCCGAAAGATCAGATGGCGGGCGTGAAAGCGCTGTTGGAGCGACGCGGGCTTTCGTTGGCGTGTGTTCAGAGTGATAGCAAGACTTCGCTGGATGCAGCGACGGTTCTGGACATTCGCACGATTGCCTTGACCGCAGCTTCTGCCAATGAGGTAGATGGGATTGCTCCCTATGACTCGGAAGAGGGTGGGACATCTGGCGTCATGATCCGCCGCACACTGCGCAGCGGTCGCACCGTCCATAGTCAAGGTCATGTCGTCATTTACGGCGATGTCAACCCCGGCGCAGAAGTTGTCGCCGGGGGGGACGTGGTCGTTTGGGGGCGGCTGCGCGGGAAAGTCTACGCGGGTGCCAATGGCGACGCCAACGCGATGGTCTGCGCGCTGGATATGATGCCGACTCAGCTTCGTATTGGAAACCTATTCTCAACGTCGCCGCCAGACAAGCGGCATAAGCCCAAACCGGAAGTCGCATTGGTGCGTGATGGGCAAATTGTGGTGGAAGCCTGGAACTAGGGGGAAGCATGACGGCGAAGGTAGTGACAGTGACCTCTGGGAAGGGGGGTGTTGGCAAGACGACCACGACCGCCAATCTTGGCGTCGCGCTGGCTCGGCTGGGCAAGCGCGTGGTCTTGCTGGACGCCGATATTGGTCTGCGCAACCTTGACATTGTCCTCGGTCTCGAGAACCGGATCGTCTACGATCTGGTCGATATTGTCGAAGGGCGTGCCAAAGTTCGTCAGGCGATGATCAAGCACAAGTCGCTGCCCGAACTCTACCTCGTGCCCGCAGCGCAGACGCGCGACAAGACCGCTGTCAGCCCGCAGGACATGGTGCAGTTGTGCAATCAGATCCGCCCCGAATTCGACTTCATCCTGATCGACTGCCCGGCGGGGATCGAACGTGGGTTTCGTAATGCCGTGGCTCCGGCGGATGAAGTCCTGATCGTCACCAACCCTGAAGTGTCCGCCGTGCGCGATGCCGACCGGATCATCGGACTGCTTGAAGCGGAGCGCAAAGGTCCCGGTCGCCTGATCCTGAACCGCGTCAAAGCCGAGATGATTCGCAGGGGCGAGATGCTCTCGCCAGATGATGTCACCGATATTCTGGGTATCAAGATCATCGGGATTGTTCCGGAAGACGATTTTGTCGTCCCATCGTCGAACAGCGGCGTCCCAGTCACACTCAACGAAGAGTCGCGGGCGGGACGTGCTTTCCATAACATTGCCCGCCGCCTGATGGGCGAAAAAGTGCCGTTCTTGCCGCTGGAGGAAAAGCTGGGCTTCTTTGCGCGGTTGGGTCGCCTGTTTGGCGGCGGAGGGGCGTAGGCGATGGCGAACTGGTGGGATCGGCTGTTTGGACGCGGAGGTGACGCGGATGGGACGGGCAAGCAGGCGAAATCGCGCTTGCAGTTCGTGCTGCTCCACGATCGTCTTGCGATAGCGCCGGAAAAGATGGAAGCGATGAAGGCGGAAATCCTGGATGTGATCAAGAAATATATTCAGGTTGATACCGAGCATCTCGATATCGCACTTCAGCGGCGCGAAAACGCGAGTCTGCTGGTGGCAGAAGTGCCGTATCTGAACGCCCGTATGGAGACACCGGACTCCGACATTGAAACGATTGGCGGGGATGCCGCCCGCGAGGAGCGCCAGAAAAACGACGCGTAACTCTCATCGTGCTGCGGTGTGATATACTCTGCATGTTCTGGCAGGCAAATTCTGGCTGGGTATGCGACGAAATCCTCTTGCGATTTGGCGTCAGTTTGATTGGGTCCTTTTTGGACTCAGCGTCGTACTGACCATCTTTGGTGTCCTCATGATCCGCAGCGCCACGCTTGGCGCAATCGACCCCGAACTCATCAGTCGAGTTCCGAATCAGATTCGTTATGGCATCATCAGCGTGGTCGTCATGTTCGCGCTGGCGGCGCTCGATTACCGTGTACTGGGCGGCGTTGCCGGCTATCTCTATGTGCTGATGGTCGGGCTGCTGGTGGCGGTCTTCTTCTTTGGCGTGACGGGCGATGGCGGCATCACGCGTGGTTGGCTCAACCTGGGCATCCCGATCCAGCCCGCAGAGATCGCCAAAGTCCTGATCATTGTCACGCTGGGGGCATACCTGGCGCGCAATTACGAGCGCATCCAGGAAGGCGATTGGGGCATTTTGGTGCGTTCGCTGGTGCATCTTGGTATCCCGGCGGCGCTGATCGTGGCACAGCCCGACCTGGGGATGACGATTGTTTTCGCCTTCATGTGGTTCGTGATGGTCTGGGCGAGCGGCTTGCAGCTCAGGCAGATCGGCGTTGCCATCGTCGTCGTGCTGGTTGCGCTGCCGGTCGCCGTGCCAGTCGTCTGGTCGCGGATGGAGGAGTACCAGCGCTCGCGGTTGGTCTCGTTTATCTCGGAAGAGAGCGACCCAGACGCCGCGTACAACATTCGTCAGGCGCGAATCAGCATCGGCAGCGGCGGCTTGCTGGGTGAGGGTTATGCGCAGGGTTCGCAAAACACCGGGCGCTTTCTGCGCGTGCGCCACACGGACTTCATCTTCGCCGTCATTTCCGAGGAGTTTGGATTTGTTGGCGCAGTCGTGACGATGGTGCTGCTCGGTGTGGTGATCGCGCGGGTGCTGCGCGGCGCGCGCAAGGCGGTCGATCCCTTGGGAAGCCTGATCTGTTACGGGGTGGCGGCGTTCATGTTCTTCCAGACGTTTGTGTCGATTGGTATGAACCTGGGACTGATGCCCGTGACAGGGCTGACGCTGCCGTTCATCAGCAGCGGCGGCACCTCGCTGCTTTCGACGCTGGCGGGCATCGGGCTGGCGCAGAGCGTGATTATGCGGCAGGCGCGCGTGTAATCTATTCTGGTCGCTTGACCCCTCTGCTATAATCTCCGCATCGCCGATTCCCAACCTGCACACACTGCGCGGAGTACACCTTTGTCCTTCCCAACCCCCACTCGCCCCGTCCGCACGCGTTTCGCGCCCAGCCCGACGGGGTCGCTGCACATCGGCGGTCTGCGCACCGCGCTCTTCAACTGGATGTTTGCGCGCCATTACGGCGGGAAGTTTCTGCTGCGCATCGAAGACACCGACCAGACGCGCTTTGACCCGAACGCGCTCCAGACGCTGATCGAGGCGATGCGCTGGGCGGGCTTGACCTGGGACGAAGGTCCGGAAGTCGGCGGCGAATACGGTCCTTATGTGCAGAGCGAGCGGCTCGCTCTCTATCAGGAGTGGGCGAACTGGCTGGTGGCGCAGGACAAGGCATACCCCGCCTACGAGACGCCGGATGAACTGAAGCGGATGCGCGACGAGCAGACCGCGCGCAAGCTGCCGCCCGGCTACAACCGCCAGCACCGCACGCTCTCGGCGGAGGAGCGGGCGCGTTTTGAGTCAGAGGGTCGTAAGCCAGTCATCCGGCTCAAGGTGCCGCTGGAAGGTAAGACGCACTGCGAGGACGAGGTCCAGGGCAAGGTCAGCTTTGACAACGTCGACTTGCAGGACACCGTGCTGCTGAAGGCAGATGGCTTTCCGACCTATCACCTTGCGCATGTCGTGGATGACTACTTCATGAAGATCAGCCACGTCATGCGTGCGGTCGAATGGCTGCCCAGTCTGCCGATTCACTGGCTGCTCTGGGAGGCGTTCGGTTGGGACAAGCCCATCTATATGCATCTGCCCGTCATGCTCAACCCCAATGGGCAGGGCAAGATGAGCAAGCGCAAGCCGCCAGTCGATAGTAAGGGCAACATCATCCCGGTCATGATGCACGATTACATGAAAAACGGTTTCCTGCCGGAGGCGGTCGTCAACTTCCTCGCCAACACGGGGTGGAGTTTTGGCGATGACATCGAAATCTTCGACATCGCCGACGCGGTCAAGCGCTTCGACGGCTCGCGCATCATCGCCGCCAGCGCTGCCTTCCCGGTCGACAAGCTGCACTGGCTGAACGGCGAGCATGTGCGGCGGCTTGCGCCGGATGATCTGGCGGGGCGGCTGCGCGCGCCGCTGGAAGCTGCCGGGTTGCATGTCGATGAGACGGTGCTCAGGCAGGTCGCGCCGCTCGTGCAGACGCGCATCAAGACACTCAACGAGGTCGTCGGGATGGCGGGCTTCTTCTTTAAGGCGGAGTTCAGCCCGGCACCTGTCGAGGCGATCATCCAGAAGAAGATGGACGCCGCAGGGACTGCTGCCGCACTGCGCCGCTCGCATGAGGTGCTGTCTGGCGTGGATGACTTCACGACGCAGGTGCTGCACGATGCCATCCAGCCGCTGACGACCGAGCTGGGGTTGAACAACAGCCAGCTCTTCGGCTTGCTGCGCGTGGCGGTGACGGGGCAGACCATCTCGACGCCCACGTTCGAGACGATGGAAGTGATAGGTAAGGCAGAGACGCTGCAGCGGATCGAACTGGCGATCTCGCTCCTGGATGCTGCTGGCGTCAATGGGTGAGTCGCAGACCCAGGCGCTGCGGTTGACGCCCGCGCGCGCTGCACTGCTCGCGGTCGCCGTTGTCGGCGTCTGGGCTGCGTTGAGCGCGGCGGCGTACTTTGCCTGGGCGCGGGGTGTGATCACCTCGATTTCTTTCCGCGTTGGGCGGGCGCGCGCCTCGTGCTCTTCGAGGGGTATACCCTGTACGACCCAACGACAACGACCGCCATGCAAATCCTGCTCTACGGCGCGCCCCTGGTTCCGGAGGCAGATCAACAGGCGTTCGCGTATCCAGCGCAAATCATCTTGCAGCTTGCGCCGTTCTGGTGGATCGATGACGTGCGTGTGGCGACGGCGGTCTGGCAGGGGATGTCAGTTATCTTGCTGATCGCGTCGCTGATCGTGCTGCTGACCTCCTTGGAGGATGTGCCGCGTTGGCTGGTTGCTCCGGCATTTCTCTGGCAGTATACGCTGCTGATGCTGTTTCAGGGGCAGTTCACTGTCCTGCTGTTTGCGGCGTTGGCGTTCGGCTTCGCACTGTATGCCCGCCAGCGCGATGTGCTCGCGGGCATCGTCTTCGCACTCGGAATGGTCAAGCCGGAACTGATGCTTTTCCCCGCTGTCGCGTTTGCGCTTCACGCCCTGTTGACTCGTCGGTATGGTTTCCTGTTCGTCTTGGCGGGTTGTGGGCTTGCGCTGCTGGGGGTCACGATAGCGATGTTTGGCTGGTGGATTCCGCGTTGGCTGGCGGAAGTGAGCGCTTACCAAGGCTTTGCGCAGTCGGCTTATGCCTGGCAGACCGCCTGGGAAATCAATCCGGCGCTGGGCGTTGTGCTGCTCGTGTTCATGGCTTTTGGCATATCCGCGCTAGTGCGTTCGCTGCGGCTGCTGCTGGCGGGAAGTGTGCCGCTGGGGATGCTGCTGCTGCCGCAGACACTGCTTTGGGGGCTGATGCTGCTGGTCATCCCGCTCCTGGCGAGCTGGCGTGGGAGCGCGCGGATCGGCGTAATTCTGGTGTGGTTGGCGGGGTGGGCGACTCTTTTCCTGGTTCAGCGGAACGCCAATTCGTGGCGTGCAGAAAGTCTGGTTTTGTGCGTGCTTGCGCTGGCGGTGGTGGTGTGGGTGCGGCAGGTTCGTGAGCGAACGCTAGTCTCGTCTGCGGTAAACGTTGGGCAGGTTGTGCCTTGATTCGCTGGATGGCGCATGATACTATCCGAGCCATGCCATTGGGGGATAGTTCAACGGCAGAATTCCTGGTTCTGGCCCAGGCGATCTTGGTTCGAATCCAGGTCCCCCAGCTCTCTTGGAGCCAACTCCCACACTGTGGACAGGTGGTTCCATAACGGACAGTCTTATGACTGTCCGTTTTTGTTTGGCAGATTGGCGGCGTCGCCCAAGGTCGTGACGGCGCTTGGGTCGATTTGCAGGGCGGCGGACGTGCCAACTGTCGCCCATGCACCCGTCGCCGCCGAGACGGAGAGCGTCAACCGAGTCCCGGACGCATGGCGCACCCGCACACGGTATGACGAACCCTGGAATATCGACTCTTCGACTTCGACCGTCAATTCACTCTCGCCTGGTTTCACCAGTCTCAAGCCATCAGGGTGCAGCAGTAGACTGCCTGTCAACGTGGGTGCGGGCAATACGCCCAGTGGTGTGGATGCTTTGTCATTCGCGTACTCTATGACGGGTACGATATTTTGCAGTCCCAGGAAACGTGCGACGAACTCGGTCGCAGGCTTCTGGTATATGACCGTCGGCGTGTCAATCTGCTCGATCTTCCCCGCATTCATGACGGCGATGCGGTCGGCGATGGCGAACGATTCGCGCTGATCATGTGTGACATACAGCGTCGTCAATCCCGCGTTCTTGATGATGGCGCGCAGATCAACGATGAGTTCGTCGCGCAGTGCCGCGTCAAGCGATCCGAGTGGTTCATCCAGCATGAGCAGGCGCGGTTGCGGTGCGAGGCTGCGTGCCAGCGCGACCCGCTGACGCTCGCCGCCAGAGAGCGTCGCGATGCTGCGTTTGTCGAAGCCCGATAGATTGACCCGCTCCAACGCCTCGGCGACGCGCCGCTGTTGTTCGTTTGCCGCGACATGCCGCATCTTCAACCCGAATGCGACATTGTCCGCGACATCGAGATGCGGGAATAGGGCGAAGTCCTGGAACATCAACCCAAAACCGCGCTCATGCACTGGCGTGTCCTTGATTGATACCCCGTCAATTCGGACATCGCCGACATCTGCGGTCTCTAACCCCGCGATGATCCGCAGCAGCGTCGTCTTGCCGCAGCCGCTGGGACCAAGCAGACAGATGATTTCAGCTTCGTTCAATGTCAAATCGATACCCCGCAGCACGGGGAGTGTTCCAAAGCTGCGATGAAGGTTATGAATAGTCAGCACCTAGAATTCCCCTCGCGCGCCTGGGGTGCGCAGACGCTCAATCAGGATGAACGCGACGGCGGAGACCAGCAGAAGGATTGTGCTGAGTGCCAGCGCCTGCCCGTAACTGCTGCCGCCTGGCTGACCGAGCAGGCGAAAGATGGCGATAGGCAGTGTGGGGGTATCGGGGCGGGCGATAAACAACGACGCGCCGAACTCTCCCAAACTGATCACGAATGCATACGTTGCGCCGACCAGCAGCGCACGGCTGATGAGAGGAAGCTCAACCCAGCGCCAGCGTCGCCAGGGTGATGCGCCGAGGACAGATGCCGCTTCCCGAAGATTTTCAGGAATCGCGCGCAGGGCGGGCAGGATGCTGCGGATGACGAAGGGCATGGCGACGAGCGTATGTGCAACTGGGATTAGCAGGGCGGACTGGCGCAGGTTGAGCGGCGGCTGATCGAGCGCGACGATAAAGCCGAAACCGAGTGTGACTGCGCTGGTCGCCAGTGGGAGCATGAAAGCCGCATCGAGCAGACGTGACCAGCGGTTATTGCGCAGCAGCAGGTAGGAGCTGACTACGCCGAGAATAATCGAAAGGGCGGTACTGCTGGCGGCGAAAGCGACCGAGTTGCCAACCGCGCTTAGGGGTGGGACGAACAGTACCGAGCCGCGAGGATTGCTGCCAAGCTGCTGGTAATGCTGGAAGCTAATGCCGTCGAATCCGAGCGTGACCGAGACCAGCGCAAGCGCCACCAGTGGGGTGAACAGCATGACCGCCATGAAGGCGAGCGTCACCGTGATGGTGATGCGGTCTCGCTGCGTTTTCGGACGCTGCGCGCTTGCTTCCGCCGCGACGATTTCGCTGGATATTCGGCGCTGCAAACGTGTGTACACCCACATCATGGCGAACATCAGCCCGATCTGGACAATCGAGAGCGCTGCCGCGACCGGGAGGTTGAACAGGTCGCGTGCTTGGCGGAATATTTCGACCTCAAGCGTGGCGTAACGCGGACCGCCTAACAGCAGGACGACGCCGAAACTGGTGAAACAGAAGATGAAGACCAGCACGCCTGCCGCCGTAATCGCTGGGCGAAGCAGCGGCAGGTGTACGTACCACCACAATCGCCAGCCATGTGCGCCGAGTACGCGCGCTGCTTGCTCGATGCGCGGATTCTGGTTCATCCAGTATGTGGTAATGATGCGCAGCGCGACGGCGTAATTGTAGAAGACATGGACGATCAGGATCAGCAGCAGCGTTCGTTCGAGCTGGATCGGGGGCGCATCAAGCCCGAAAGTCGTCACCAAAAAGGCATTGACATAACCGCGTGGTCCGATGAGCGCGCTGAAGGCGGCGGCGACCACGATCGTCGGCAGGACGAATGGCAGCGTCGCCAGCGAAAGAAAGAGCGCTTTGCCCCGAAATTGGAAGCGGCTGAAGACATACGCCGAAGGCAGCGCCAGTCCAAGCGTGAGTATCGTCGAGATCGCCGCCTGCCAAATCGTGAAGAGGAGCGTGTTCACGTAATAATCGGAGGTGACCAGGCGCGCAAAGCCGCTCAGATCGAGCTGCCCTTCTGGCGCGAGACTGATCCCAAAAATGGTCAGGACTGGGTAGACAAAAAAGACCGCCAGAAACGCGATGGGCGCGAGCCTCAGCACGCGCCACGCGACCGCGATCAGCGAATGACCGTTTCGACCCATTCCTGCAGCCACGCTTCCCGGTTTTCATCGATTTCGCCGCTGTCCATCATCATGGGTGCTTGAGGAAGCAGGGCGTATTGCGTAAACACCTCGGGCAGCGCTGCCTCTGGATTGACAGGGAAAACGAACATTTGCAGCGGCATGTCTTCCTGGAATGGCATGCTCAACAGAAAGTCGATGAACTGCTTTGCGCCCTCGATGTTGTCTGTACCCTGGAGGATGCCCGCGAACTCGATCTGCCGGAACACCATGCCGTCTGCCACGATGCTGCCGGTAGGCGCCACTTCCGGTTGCGGATCGGCGAAATAGACCTCCGCAGGTGGGCTGCTGGCATAGCTGACGACCAGCGGGCGCGTGCCCAGGCTGCCTGCGCTGCCGCTGAACTGGTTGTAGTAGGCGTCTGTCCAATCATCCGAGATGTAGATATCGTTGGCGACGAGATCCTGCCAGTAGTCCAGGTAGGTGTAGTCGCCGTCGGTGCCGAACTGCATGATGGTGAGCAGCAGGAACGCGAGACCCGGTGACGAAGTCGCAGGATTTTGCACCACCAACAGGCTGCGGTAAGCGGGCAGTGTCAGATCTTGCAGGGATGAGGGCAGTTCAAGGTCGTTTTCTTCGAAGTAGCTTCGGTCATAGTTGAGGGCAATATCGCCGTAGTTGATGGGAGTGACGCGGAATTCCGGGTCGAGTTTGAACTCGTCCGCGACGGTGTCTATCAGCGGCGACTCGTAGGAGATGAATAGATCTGCATCCAGCGCGCGCCCCAGAAAGGTGTTGTCCACGCCAAACAGGACATCTCCCAACGGGTTTTCGCGGCTGAGAATGCTTTGGTTGACGACGGTTCCTGCGTCACCTAAGCGGATAATCTCAAGGGTGATGCCAGTCTCTTCCTGGAACTGCGCAAGCACCGTTTCACTCGCGTTGAATGAGTCGTGTGTGACGAGCATCAGGGTGGTCTGGTCCTGAGCGCGAACCAGAACTGCGGTCAGTAGCAAGCAGATCGTCGGAACGATTATTCGAGATATGGATATGGGAATGTGGATAGCTTTAGACATGAGCAAATCTCTCCTTACGCCAGCATTACCTGGTTCAAGTTTGGTGGGTCGGTATCCGTCAGACACCCTCTCAGCCCGATACGTCGAGCTCCCCCGCATGTTATGCTGTTGGACATACACTAGCGGATTGGTGAATGCCTGTCAATCTGCATTCCTGGAACGGGTTCAGGCAGGAATGCGCTTTCGTTTTCTGGTAATCTGGGGGAAACTGTGAGCGAGAGGCTGCCTAAATGGCGAAAGGGCACCTGAATGGGCATTGAGGCTAGTCGTGGTCAAGATATTGTGTGTCAGTGATACGGTTGTCTCCCAAATGGAAAATGCGGCACATCTGCGCCGCCGCTATCATGATGTCGAGTTGGTCGTCAGTTGTGGAGATATGCCCTCTGCCTACCTTGATTTCATCACAAGCGTGCTGAACGTGCCGCTCTTTTATGTGCGCGGCAATCACGATGAAGGCTACGCAGAACGTCCGCCTGGTGGTGAAGATCTGCACGACCGTATTCTGATGTTCAAAGGTATCGCTTTCGCCGGGCTTGAAGGGTCGATCCGTTATAACCAGGGTGACATCCAATACACGGAAGGCGAGATGCAGCGCATGGTGATGGGGATGATGCCGCGTATGCAGCTTCGCAAGATGTTCCATAAGAGCGCTGTTGATGTGTTCGTTGCCCATTCACCCGCCTATAAGATTCATGATGGGGAAGACCGCGCACACATCGGTTTCAAGGCATTTCTGCGCTTTATGGATTGGTATCGCCCTCGCTATATGCTGCACGGGCATGTCCATACCTATGACCGCCGTGTGACGGTCGAGACCGAATACCAGCGCACGCGCATCCTCAATATCAATCCTTATTACCTTCTCGAAGTGCATCCCAACGGCGCACACGAACACCGCGATACTGGTTCGCCGCCTGCGAGCGAGAAATAGCGGTTATGAGGGCTATCTTTGTCTTCGGCGGCATCGGCGCGGGTAAGACGACGGTCGCGCGCGCACTCGCATCGGCGCTCGGCGCGCCGCTGGTGCGCGAGCCGTTCGACGAGAATCCGTTCCTGCCGCTTTACGCACAGGATCGTGCGCGCTGGGCGTTTACCTGCCAGACCTACTACTACCTGCAATATGTCCGCGAGTACGAACGGACGCTGCGAGAGATGCCGCGCCAGCTTGCGCTGCTGAAAGGCGATCCTGTCGAGCCGATGGTCGTCATCGACGCGGGCGCACCGACCAACAAGCACGTTTACGCACGCTACATGCGCGAGCATGGGCTGGTGACACCGGACGAGTACGCGCTCTACGAGACGCTGACCGCGATGATGGACGCGCAGTATGTCTATCCTGAGCCGACCGAGATCGTCTACGTCAACCCAACGCTGGACATCGCGTTGGATCGTTTATGGACGCGCGGGCGTGACTTTGAGTTAGCGGGGCACACTCCGGATTACGTGATGCCTATCGCGATGTTCACTGAGGATATGCTGGCACATTTTCGCAGTAGGCAAGTGCCGATCGTGGAGTTCGACAGCAGTCAGCACGATGTACGAGCCCCAGATGGGATTGCGGTATTGATGCGGGCGCTTCGTTCGATTTAACCCCGTCGCTGCGTTACAATTTCTACCCTGATGAGTCGTAGAGACGAAAGCTGCATCGGTATGTGGGAACGCTACTTTAATGTCACATCGCTCGCTCAGGCGTTGGAACTCCTGCACGAACATCGTGAGCATGCGCGGGTCATCGCTGGCGGTACGGATATCCTGCTGGAACTCGAACGCGGAGCGCGTAAGGGCGTAGAAATTCTCATCGACATTTCGCGCGTGCCCGGTTTGAACGAGATCTCGCTGCGCGGTGGCGATGTGCGGCTCGGCGCGCTCACGACTCATAATCAGGTCGTCGTCAATCCCATCACAAAGTCGCGGGCACTCCCTTTGGCGCAGGCGTGCTGGGAAGTTGGCGCGCCGCAAATCCGCAACCGCGCTACAGTCGCGGGCAACCTGATCACCGCATCGCCCGCAAATGACACGATTACGCCGTTGATGGCGCTGGAGGCGTCGGTCACGCTGGCGTCGGTCGAGGGCGAGCGTACCGTGCATTTGCGTGAATTCTACACAGGGCTGCGCCGCACGGTCATGCGTCCGGACGAACTGTTGACCGCCATCACCTTCCCAGCACTGGGTACCGACGAGCGCGGTGTCTTCATCAAACTGGGACTGCGCCGCGCTCAGGCGATTGCAGTCATCAATGTCGCGGTTGTCCTCTCGTTTGCGGGCGATGCCATCCAGAGCGCTCGAATCACCCTGGGGAGTGTCGCACCGACCATCATCCATGCTCCGACGGCTGAGGCGTATTTGCAGGGCAGGCGCTTGAGCGAAGACGTAATCGTGGAAGCGGCACGTCTAGCGGCGGCGACCCCCGCGCCGATAGATGACATTCGTGCCACGGCGGAGTATCGTACCGAAATGGTGCGTGTGCTGGTGGCGCGTGCGCTGCGTCGTTTGGCGGCTGGTGAAGAAGCTCAGGGCTATCCTGATGACCCCGCGCAGCTATGGGGCGTTCACGAAGGGCACGGGGCACTTGCCTCTTCGAGCGAACATACGATCTCGCAGCCGATAGTGACCGTCATTAACGGCGAGGCACGCACGGTCGCGACCGGACAGCATAAGTCGTTACTACGTTTTCTGCGTGAAGACTGCGGGATGCCCGGCACGAAAGAGGGCTGCGCAGAGGGCGAATGTGGTGCATGCACGGTGTTCTTGGATGGCGCGGCAGTGATGGCGTGCATGGTTCCCGCGCCGCGCGTGCACGGCGCAGAGGTTGTCACGGTTGAGGGGCTGGCAGAAGAAGGTAATCTTCATCCGATCCAGTCGGCATTTGTCGAATGCGGCGCTGTGCAGTGCGGCTACTGTACGCCGGGCTTCATCATGGCGGGCGCGAAACTCCTGGAGGAACACCCGCATCCCACCGATCCACAGATTCAACAAAGTATCTCAGGGAATCTTTGCCGATGTACCGGGTATTATAAGATCATCGATGCTTTCAGACGGGCGTCACAGTCTTAATCTGCGGAGGGAATGGTCATGTCACAGGTTCGCATGTATGAGAAGCGACAGAGTCGCGTGTTGTGGCCCGTTATGGGCTTTATCCTTGCCGTCGCTCTTGGGGTGATCAGTTGGGTCGTGGGACCTTCGGTCATGGCGATTCTGCCTTTGGAGCTGCAAGGACTGCTGCGTCGCTTGCCGGGGTTGCAGGGCGAAGTCTATGTTTCGTTGTTCCTGTTCCTGATCCTCTTGTCGATTGGTGTGATTTTTGTCGCGCTGTTCGCGCCGAAGAAGGCGATCAATATTAAGGACAGCGATATGATGAAGCAGCGTCAGGACATGCTGAAATACAAGGCGGGCAAGGAGCGATCCCAGCGCAGGATTGCTCAGGAAAATCGAAAAGCGCTGCGTGAGGAAGATGCCAAACGGCGTCCCCGTGAGCGTTGATGGGATCTATGTCTCGGTGGGCGACCGCTGGAGTTGCATTGACAGCCTCGCATCTGCGCGGGCTGGCGTTTCATCAATTTTGCTTTGAGTTGTGACGGAAAACGAGACGTGGCAGACATGAAGTCAATCGCTGTGGGTCAGAGCATCCAGCGCCTGGATGCGGTCGGGAAAGTCACGGGCGAGACGCCCTATCCGGGCGATATCGACATGCCGGGGCAGCTCTGGATGAAGATGCGCTTCAGCGACCGCGCTCATGCACGGATCGTCTCCATCGATACGCGCCGCGCGGAGGCGCTGCCGGGTGTTCATGGGGTGATCACAGCGAAGGATGTCCCGGTTAATGAGTACGGGTTGGTGACGAAAGATCAGCCCGTATTGTGTGGTCCCGGCAGTTCGATGCCCGGCGCTGACGTCGTGCGCTGCTATATGGACAATGTGGCGCTGGTCATCGCCGACAGCGAGGCAATCGCCGCCGAAGCCGTTCAGCTTATCGAGATCGAGTATGAAGACCTTCCGCCCGTCTTCGACCCGTATGAAGCCATGAAACCCGGCGCGCCGCAGCTCCTTGAACGCTACCCGGAGAACATATTCGTCCACTATCGCATACGTAAGGGCGATATGGCGGCGGGGTGGGCGGCTTCCGATGTCATCATCGAGGAGACATTCAGCACGGGCTATCAGGAACATGCTTATCTCCAGCCAGAAGCAGGTCTCGGCTATATCGACGACCAGGGGCGAGTGACAGTTGTCGTGGCGGGTCAGTGGACGCACGAAGACCAGCACTTGATCGCCCATGCCCTGGGGCTGCCAGAGGACGAAGTTCGCGTCATTTACCCGGCGATTGGCGGGGCATTCGGCGGGCGCGAGGACATGAGTGTGCAGATCGTGTTGGCGCTTGCGGCATGGAAGCTGCGTCGTCCGGTCAAGATCATTTGGAGTCGTGAAGAGTCGATCCGCTACCACCACAAACGTCACCCAATCCACCTGAAGCTGAGGTGGGGCGCGCGCAAGGACGGCGTGATCACAGCGATGCAGGCAGAAGTGGTCGGCGATGGGGGTCCCTACAATTACACTTCGACCAAAGTGCTCGCCAACGCGAACCTGATGGCTACAGGACCCTACGAGTGCGAGAATGTACACACTGACACTTACGCGGTGGCGACCAACAATATCCCCACCGGTGCATTTCGTGGTTTCGGTGGACCGCAGGCGGCATTCGCTGCCGAGTCGATGATCAACCGGCTGGCGGAGGCGCTCGGCATCGACCCGGTAGCCATCCGCCTGAAGAATTCGATCCATGAAGGCAGCCATCTTTCCGTCGGTACGCCGCTGCCCGCAGGGGTGACGATGCCGCAGGTGATCGAGAAATGCGCCGAGGAGAGCGGCTGGGTGCGTGCGGACGGACGTTGGCAGCCGCCGTCCGTTGGCGTCGGATCAGCGCGCTATCTTCGACGAGGCGTTGGTTTTGCCTGCGGCTTCAAGAACGTCGGTTACAGTTTTGGTTTTCCGGAGCAGAACTGGGCGACGGTGGAGTTGTATGGCGCGAGTGAGATCGAGCAGGTGATCGTGCGCGAGGGTGGCGCTGATGTTGGGCAGGGCGCGCATACGGTCTTCGTGCAGATCGCAGCGGAGGCGGTCGGGGTGCCGCTCGACAAAGTCAGACTGATCGGTCACGACACCGCCGAGACGAAGACAGCGGGCAGCGCATCGGCGTCGCGCATGACGTTTATGGCGGGGAATGCCATCAAAGGCGCGGCGGAACGCGCGCTTGCCCAGTGGCAAAACGAAGAGCGCCCGGCGATAGCGACATTTCAGTACCGACCGCCCAAGACGACCCCATATGACCCCATGACGGGCAAGGCGGAGCCCAACTTCGCCTACGGCTACTGCGCCCAGGGCGTGGAAGTCGAAGTGGATGTCGAAACCGGGCTTATCCATGTGCTGCGCGTCATCAGCGCCAACGATGTTGGCAGGGCGATCAATCCGATGATGGTGCAGGGGCAAATCGAAGGGGCGGTCGCCCAGGCGATGGGCTATACCATCATGGAGCATTTGGTCAGCAAAGAGGGACGAATTCTCAACCCATATCTCTCAACGTACCTCATCCCGACCGTCTACGACATGCCGCCAGAGGTCAAGTCGGTGGTCCTCGAATACGCAGATCCCATCGGTCCTTACGGCGCGCGCGGGATGGCTGAGATGCCGATGATGCCATTTGCGCCCGCGCTGGTCGCAGCGGTGCATGACGCGACGGGCATCTGGTTCAATGATCTGCCGTTGACCCCGGATCGCGTGGTCGCCGGGTTACGCGCGGGCGGCATGAATGCCTGACACTTGTCCCTCATGATGAATACAATCTTTTCACATCTGCGCGTGGTCGTGCGCGGCGGCGGCGACCTCGGCAGCGGGGTCATCTATCGCCTCGCCCGCGCGGGGCTGCCGGTGATCGCGCTGGAGCGCGATTTGCCGACCTTCGTGCGCCGCGCGGTCTGTTTCGGCGAGGCAGTGTTCAGCAGCAGTATCGAAATTGAGGGTCTGTGTGCGCAGCGGGTGCGGGACATCCATGAAGTAGACGAATTGCTCGCGGCAGGCTGTGTGCCGGTATTGGTCGATCCGGCAGGCGAAAGCATCGCACACTGGCAACCTCAGATCGTGATCGATGCGCGCATCGAGAAGCGCAATGCCGGCACAGGTATGGGTGATGCGCCATTGGTGATCGCGTTGGGTCCCGGATACGTGGCAGGAACGGATTGCCATGCGGTGATCGAAACCAATCGCGGACATGACCTCGGTCGGGTCATCTGGCAGGGTGGTGCGGAGCCGGATACGGGTGAGCCGGGCGTCATGGTTGGGCAGACGTATTCGCGAGTCCTGCGCGCGCCCTCAGCCGGGTCTTTACGTGCTCACTTTGCGATAGGGGATATGGTGCCGAAGGATGCTGTCATTGCCGAGGTGAGCGGTCATCCCATCCGCGCTGCGTTCGCGGGCGTCCTGCGCGGCATTCTGCATGAACAGGTGCCCGTGACACCCCATATGAAGATTGGCGATCTTGACCCGCGCGCCGAGCGGCGGCACTGTTTCACGATTTCCGACAAGGCGCTGGCAGTGGGAGGCGGCGCGCTCGAAGCCGTCCTGAGCGCGCCGCAGATCCGCCAGAGTCTCAGCCGCTCACCGCTTCCAGAAGCAGGCTGAAGTCGCCCGCGACCGGTCCGGTTGCGTTGAAAATCCCGTTGCTGACACGAACCAGGTAGACCCCGGTGACGGGCAGCGTGACTTCGTAGGTGAAGGTTGCGCTGGTCGCGCTGGACATGCTGGCGCTGAAGACAGGCGCGCCAACATTGCCGCCGCTGTCGTCTCCAACCGGCAGTTCTGGACCCTGAATGAACAGCGAGGGTGCGAAAACATCGCTCGTTGGAGCGATCGTGAAGCGGAGACGCTGACCAGCAACCCCATCCAGCCGATACGTTCGCTCCAGATTGACGGCGTCCACACTGCCCGTAATCGCTTGCCCAGGGATCAGGCTGCTGACGGTGGAGCCACCCAAGGTGAACGAGAAGGCGCTGCTACTGCCCGTCAACGCTGCTCCGGTTTCGTTCGTGCGCTGCACAAGCATCGCATACGTTCCCGCGCTGCCGAGTTGCAGCGGATCAATGTTGAACGCGCTGTTGTCTGTATAGGCTGTGGAGGCGCTGTAGTTGATGTTGCCGTCCGGTGAGTACAGCCAAAGCTCAAAGTCGCCGCTGTCTGCTGTTGCGCTCCCCGCCAGCGACAGAAGCGAACTCGTGTCCCCAGTGAAGCTGTATCCAAGCGAAGGTGTCGCATCATCCAGTGTTCCCGTCTGGGTGGTGCCGAGGGCATACGGCACAAGCGCGATGGGCAGGGCGGTCACCACACCGGCGCTGATGCCAGTCATCGGTGCTCCGGTGCTGTCGGTTGTGGAACTGAGATCGCGTCGGATGGCAATCAGGAATGTTCCTGAAGATGGCGCATACGCGGGCGGCGTTGGGTAGAAAAGGGTGTTGGGGTCGCTGCTGCGGACATCATAACTGCGCTGGGTGTTCTGTGCGTCGAATGCGGTCAGGATGACATTGCCGCTGCCCTGCAAGCCGCTCACATCAAAGCGGACAAGCGCGGGACCCTGTACGTCAAGTGTGAAGACGGCGATGCTTTCGCCCACAGGTAGCTCGAATGGGGTCGCGCTGCCGACCGCGAGTGTTTGCGCTGCGACGCGATCAATGACGAGAGTGTATTCGCCTGTCGAGGGTTCTGGCGAGCCTGGGCAGCAGCTTGACGCAACGAGCATGTAAGCGCCTGCTGTGCTGACGCGCACGGGACCCAGCAGGGAATTACGATTGCCGCCGCTGTCATCATCCGCGAGGATGGTCGCGCCATTCGGGTCAAGCAGCGTGACGAAGGTATCCAGATCCTGCGTGACGGCGGACATGCGTGCGGTGATGATGTCGCCTTCGGCGGCTTCAAAGATATAGCGCCGTTCCAACGCTTCGGCGGTCAGCGTGCCGCTGACCGGGCTGCCATACGTCAGTACATCGCCCAACTGGGCGTAAGCCGCGATGGGCGACGTGAGCATGAGGCATAGCAGCGTGAGCAAGAATAGTCTGCGCATATGGATTTCCTTGTATGAAGTGCAAACACCCGCTCCAATAATACCATTTTCCCCAGACGACTACCCCTGCGTAGGGCGAAGATAGGATGCGCGTATGCAGCTTGCCGATGCACTGTCGATCAAACGTGGAGAGATCGTTGCTTTCGTGGGCGCAGGTGGCAAGACGACCAGCATGGCGCATCTGGCTCAGGAACTGCGCGCGCGTGGTTGGCGCGTACTCGTGACGACCACGACGCGCATAGGCGCAGAGCAGTTGACGCTCTTTCCTGCCACATTCTGTACAGAGACGGCGGAGATGACGCTTGCGGCGCGCTTGGACGACAAAGGCTGTGTCTTCTTATATTCGCGCGTACTGGATGACAAGGTCTACGGAATCGACCGCGAGCGTGCAGCTTCACTGCTGCGCGAAGCCGGAGCCGACGTGTTGATTGTCGAAGCCGATGGGGCGCGTCGCCTGCCCATCAAAGCGCCGTACGCGCACGAGCCGCTGATCCCAGTGGGGGCGACGTTGATCGTCAATGTGGTGGGCTACCGAGCGTTCGGTCAGCCGTTGGATGATGCGCACGCTTATAATGCGCGCGCGTTGGCGGAAAGCACGGGCGTCGCGTATGGGGCAACCATCGACGCGGATGTGATTGCGGGCGCACTCATGCTAGGCGCGGCGGCGCTCGCGCGACAAGACTGCCGCTTTGTCGCGCTGCTGAATGGTGTTCCGCGCACGGCTGAAGCGCAGGCGTTGGCGTCGCAGATTACGCAACTGACACTGATTCATCCCGATGTTCACTGCGTGGTCGTCTCGACGGAAGCCGACAACGGCGGTGGTGACAGCGAGGTGCGCAGGCGCGTCTGTGCGATAGTCCTGGCTGCCGGCTTGTCTCGGCGGATGGGCAGCCAAAAGATACTGCTGCCCTGGGGCGAGGGTGATGTCGTCATCGAACATGTCATCCGCATGGTCAAGGCGGGTGGGGTCGACGATGTCCTGGTCATCACAGGTGCCAATGCCGAAGCGGTCAGTGAGGCAGCGCATCGTGCGTGCGCACTCAGTCTGCATAATCCCGATTTCGCGGCGGGTGAGATGCTCTCGTCCGTTCAGGCAGGGCTGCGAGCGGCGCTCAATCAGAGTGCGGATGCGGCGTTGGTTGTCCTGGGCGATCAGCCGTCGCTTCAAAGTGAGACTGTGCGGCGCATCCTGGATGCTTATGCGGCGGGGCTTGGAACCATCATCGCACCGAGTTTCAATATGCGACGGGGTCATCCTATCCTCATCGACCGTCGCTATTGGCAGGAGGTCCTTGATCTGCCGCCGGGAAGCGCGCCGCGTGATGTCATTAATCGGCACAATGATCAGATCGGTTATGTCGAGACAGATGACAGCGTGCTGCGCGATATCGATACGCCGGAGGCTTACGCGGAGGAGCGGCGGCGGGCGTTCGGTGGATCATGATCGTGGCACGACGAGCGCATTCGCTCGTATACTGAGGGTCACTCAAGGCAGCAATACGGAGGGATCTATGGTTCGGCGGTTATGCGCAGCATTGGTACTCATACTGCTGATGTCTGGAAGAACAGTTCTTGCGCAAAAAGAAGCCGCTGATGGCGGCGATTACTACGTGACAGGGGCGGAGTTGGACGGTCGAGAGTACACAGGCGGCATGGAGATCCTCGAAAATGGGGATGCCTTTATTGTTTCTTATCAATTGGGAACGCTGCTTTATGGCGCTGGATTGCTTGTGAACGATGTGTTCGCCGTTGCGTCCGGTGATGCGCAGTGCCGCGTTGCCGCTTACATGCGATCTGACGACGGTTTTGAGGGTCAGTCGGCTGTACCAGGGATGCCGACTGTGCAGACCCAGCGTGCCGTAATCATGAGCAACCAGGGCGACATTTTGGACATGGCGCTGAGTGGCGAGGACGCAGATGGGAATCGCATCAGTGGTGGCATGTTGATCACAACGACGAGTGACGTCACAGTCAACGTCGAGCAGAGTTATGGGGGGAATACCTTTACCGGTACGGGCATCGTCGTAGGGGATGTGATCGCAGTGGCATATGGCGAGCCGACGTGCAGCGTCGCGGCTTACCAGGTGCAAAGCGATGGCAGCCTCGTCGGCAGTTGGACGAATATCGGGGAGACCCGCGTGGCAGCGGAGAGCGCGACCCCGGTGGATATCGTGGGATCTCACGACGTGACGGGCACCAACCAGGACGGCAGTCGTTACACGGGCACACTGGATGTCTCGGCGGATAACCAGGTGCATGCCTTCACCTGGGTTGTAGGCGGGAGCACGCTGGAAGGCGTGGGCATTTTGCGTGGCAACATTGCGACTGCGGCGTTCGGTGGCGAAGAGTGCGCGGTGATGTCGTACTTCATCATGCCCGATGGCGGGTTATCCGGGCAGTGGGCGTTCATCGGGACAGACATCAGTGGGTCGGAGAGCGCGCTGCTGCCACCGGGAAAAACTGCTGCTGAAGACCTGAGCGGCTCCTATGATGTCACCGGGATCAATCCGGACGGTTCAGATTATGCGGGCAGCCTGGTGATTGATTCAAATTCCGACGGCGCAACACTTGGATTGACCTGGACGTTTGGCAGCAATACACCCGTCGAGGGGGTGGGTATTCGCCAGGGAAACATGCTGCTGGTTGGTTATGGTCCGCGCGGGTGTGGCATCAATGTGTTTTCGGTATCGACCGATGAGATGTCGGGTCCCTTTGCACAATTAGGGATTGACGGGACGGGCACCGAGACCGCAGCCGCAGCGCGTTAACTGTTGCGGAAGAAGTTCAGGAGCTTGAGGACAAGGCTTTTTCGCTGCGTCATACTCTGGTTGTACTCCAGGATGAGCTGGCGCGTCAGATGATCCAGTTCGCCTACACGAATCTGGGCACCATTAACGAGCACCCAGTCCGGGTTGAGCACGCGGATGTCTTTGGGGCGGCGACCGTAGAGCCGCTCGTGTGCCTGAACGTATTGCAGCACAGCGTTTTCGGCTATGAGCGGTGTCATGTCTTGCTCGGTGGTGGTGCGGTAGGAAACCATATTTCTATTATGCTGTCACTTTTCATGATTTACACCAATTTTGACGAAAGATTCAGAATTATGCAATTGCCTATCCTTAATAGACGGTAATGCTGTGAGAAGCGAACTTTCACGTCGAGTCGGGTATACTCGTATTTCTTTGCTGAAAGGATGTCGTTATGCAGATTACCTCTGCTGACTACAAGCGTGCAGCCGATGCGATTTCCGTTCGGACACAGATCGCCCCAAAGTATGGTGTTGTTCTGGGCAGCGGCTTGGGCAGCCTTGCGGATGAAGTCGTGGATGCGGTTTCAATCCCCTACGAGGAGATTCCCGGCATGCCACGTTCGACCGTTCATGGTCACGCGGGCAAGTTCGTCATCGGTCATCTCGAAGGCAAGCCGACACTGGTACAGCGTGGTCGCGTTCACTTCTACGAAGGCTACGAAATGACGCAGGTGACGTTTGCCGTCCGCCTGATGAAGGCGCTTGGCGTCGAGACGATCATCCTCACGAATGCTGCGGGCGGTGTGAACCGGGCGTTCTCGGTGGGCGATGTGATGCTGATCCTGGATCACATCAACTTTGTCGGGATGGCTGGGCATAACCCACTCATCGGACCTAACGAAGACTCATTGGGGGTACGCTTCCCAGGGATGGGAAATGCCTACGACCGTGATCTACGGCGTCTGGCAGTGCGCATCGCCGAGTCCCAGGGAATTCGGCTTCATCAGGGCGTCTATTGTGCGGTGGCGGGTCCAAACTTCGAGTCTCCGGCAGAAATTCGTGCTTTGCGCGCGTTGGGCGCGGATGCTGTCGGCATGAGCACGGTGCATGAGGTTGTTGCCGCGCGCCATGGCGGAATGCGTACCCTGGCGTTTTCAGGCATCACGAATGTTTGTATCGACCAGGTTGATGCGGACACCGATGCCAATCACGAGGAAGTGCTTGAAGCGGGGAAAGTCCTCGTGCCGAAGCTCCGTTCTTTAATCAAAGGTGTGTTGCGCGAAATCACGTTATGAGCGGTGCGGTATTTCTTGTCGAGCAAGTTGCCCCAGGATTGTATATCTTCATTGGGGTGTTTGCGCTGCTATCGATCCTCAGCCTGCGACGCGCGGGACGCGAATGGCGCGAGACTCACTATGAGCTGGAACGCGAACTCGCCCGTGTAAAACAGGGCAATGCCTGGACAGCGCTGATTCTGCTTGGGCAGATGGCGCTCGTCGTCCTGGGCGTCCAGCAGGTGGTCGCGCCGTTGCTGCGAGAAGAATTGGACACGCTCAATCAGGTGACGGCAGTCGTGCGCGTCGATGGCGATTTTCGCTCGCCGACGCCAGCGCCCGCTGGGGCGGGCTTTGTGCCGGATACGAGCGGTGTCGTGATCAACGAAGATCTGCTTGGCGAAGCCGTGCTGGCAACCCCCACGCTGACTCCGACGCCTGTTGGGACTTTGCTGCCGAACCCACCGGATGTCGTCGGTTGCAATACGCCGAATGCAACGCTGGAAGTCCCGGCGAATGGAATGCTGGTTTTTGATCCGACCACCGTGCGCGGCACGGCGTTTGTCCAGGATTTCGCGTTCTATCGCCTGGAGATTCGCGGGGGCAGTCTTGATAACTTCGCCGTGCTTTCGCAGACGACCACACCCATCAACGAGCCAGGCGAGCTTGATGTCTTCACGCCGTCAGTCTTTGAGCCGGGCGAGTATCAGTTCCGGTTGTCTGTCTTCGACGTAACCAACAGCGTATTGGCATCCTGTATGGTCAACATCTTCATTAGCACGCCTCCACCAACGGCGACCCCACTGGCGACCCTTGCGCCAACACCTGGAACATGAACACGCTTCCGACACTCGGCATCCTGGGCGTTGGTAAGGTTGGCAGCGCGCTGGGGCGATTGGCACATCGCGCGGGCTATCGCGTAGTCGCCGTTTACAACCGCGACCCTGCGCGCGCATCGTCGCTGGCATCCGATCTTGGAGCGGAGGTGTGCCTCACGCCAGAGCAGGTTGTGCGTCGGTGCGACTTGACGCTGATGACCGTGTCCGACGATGCAATTTCGCCGCTGGCGTCTCAAATCGCGGGTGCACTGGATGCGGGCAGCAGCACCTATCGGGCGCTGGTGCATACGTCTGGCGCGCGCGATCTAGCCGCATTGTCCACACTGCATGAACGCGGTGTTTCCGTAGGTTCGCTTCATCCCGCCTATCCATTCACAGGGCAGGAGGTCAGCTCGCTCGCGGGGACTGCATTTGCGGCAGAGGCATCTGATTCTGCTCTGTTTGACTGGTTGGATGCCTTGGTTGATCGGTTAGGCGGGCAGACGCTGCACATCCCGCCCGGATCGAAAGCGCTCTACCATGCTTCGCTGGTCATCGCCAGTAACTACATGGTCGTCCTGTATGCGTTGGCGGAGCGGCTGCTTGGGCAACTGAATATCGGGCAGGAAATGGCAAGCATGGTGCTGCTTCCGCTCATGCGCGGTAGCCTGGAGAATATCGCCGCCCAGGGAGTGCCTTTAGCCCTGCCGGGACCGCTGGTGCGTGGAGATGCCGGAACTGTCGCGGCGAACATGTCCGCGCTCGCGAGTGACCCGGAGGCGCTGGCACTTTACCGCTCGCTGGCGCTCGCGGCGCTGCCTCTCGCTGCGGCGCGTGGGGTGGATACTGGAGCGCTGCGCGCTACAATCGAAGGGGACTTGACTTTGCCGTTATCTCCGATGGGTGGTGATGTATGCGCGTGACGATCCGAGATTTTCAGAAGATGACAGACGAAGGTACACCCATCACAGTGCTCACAGCGTATGATGTGACGAGCGCCCGGCTGGCGGAGGCGGCAGGAGTCGATTCGATCCTGGTCGGCGACTCGCTGGGGATGGTCATACAGGGCTACGACAATCCGGTGCCGGTCACCCTGGATCATGTGATTTACCATGCGCAGATCGTGACGCGCGTGACTGAAAAACCGCTTGTCATCGGCGACATGCCCTTCATGACGTACAGCATAAGCCCGGAACAGGCGCTGATGAACTGCGCGCGGATGATGCAGGAGGGCGGTGTTGGGGCGGTCAAGATGGAAGGTGGCGAAATACTTGCGCCCACGATTGAGCGTATCGTCAGCGCTGGTATCCCGGTGATGGGGCACATCGGGCTGCTGCCACAGAGTGTGCACAAGTTGGGGGGACTGCGGCGGATGCAGGGTAAGGATGAGGTCTCCGCGCGCCAGCTCTTGCAGGACGCGGTCGCGGTCGAGAACGCAGGCGCGTTCGCGATGGTCGTCGAGGGCGTGCCCGCCGAGCTGGGACGCCTGATCACACAGCGGGTGCATATCCCCACGATTGGGATCGCCGCTGGACCCGATTGCGATGGACAGGTGCAGGTCTTTCACGATCTTCTCGGCTTGTTCGAAGCCTTTATGCCGAAACATGCCAAGCGGTATGTCGAAGGCGCGGCGCTCTTCAAGGCAGCCCTAACCCAGTATGCGGAAGATGTTCGCGCCCGGCGCTTCCCGACCATCGAGCATGCCGTCCATATGTCGCCAGATGTGCTGTCCGCGCTCTTTGCTGAAGATGATGAGGATTAGCGGGTGGAAGTCGTCGATTCGGTTGAGCAGATGCGGGCGGCGCGACGCAGCCTGGGTGAGAGCGTTGGCGTCGTGCTGACGATGGGTGCTCTGCATGAAGGACATCTTGCGCTGGTGCGTGAGGCAAGGGCTGACCACACCCGCGTGATTGCCACCGTTTTTGTCAACCCGACACAGTTCGCTGACGGCGAGGACTTCAGCCAATATCCGCGTACGCTCGAACGCGATCTGGATATGCTGCGGGACGCCGGCGTTGATCTCGTGTTCACACCAACTCCGGCTATGATGTACCTGCCAGACCATCAGACGACGGTCGAAGTGGGCGCGGCGGCTGAGGGCTTAGAAGGCGAGCGTCGCCCAGGTCACTTTAAGGGTGTGACCACTGTCGTCGCCAAATTGTTCAACCTGACTCAGCCGACGACTGCTTATTTCGGTCAGAAGGATGCGCAGCAGGTCGTTGTCCTGCGGCGGATGGTGCGCGATCTCAATTTCCCGCTTCAGCTTGCGGTCATCCCGACTTATCGCGAAGCCGACGGTCTGGCAATGAGTTCGCGCAACGTCTACCTTTCCTCTGAGCAGCGCATCGGCGCGGCGGCACTCTCTCGCGCACTTTTGGCGGCACAGTGGGTATATGATGAGGGCGTGCGTGACCCCGCTGTGCTGCGCGGCGCTGCAATGATGGCGTTGGAGTCGTGCGGCGGTGAGATCGAGTATATCGCGGTCAACGACCCGCGAACGCTCGCCCCGGTGCTGGCGGCGCGCCAAGCCCCTTTGCTGCTGTCGCTGGTCGTGCGGTATGGGACAACTCGACTTTTGGACAACTGCCTGCTGCCGGGTGACCTCAATATCCGCGCGGGCTTAACAGCAACGCTAGGCGCGTAGGCTCACTCCGTCTCCATATGATGCCCCTTGCGCCCACCGCGCTCGATGCGGGTGAGGGCGTTGCTGTCGATGAGCGCCTGCGCTTTTTCGATGGTGCGTTTCGAAAGCTCCCGCGCGCCGTCGTGAAGCTCACGATTTCGCTGTACGAATGCCACATTGTTCTCCATGTCTTCGGCAGACCAGCCACGCGAGTGGGCAATGAAAGGGAATTGCGGGAAGTCGAATCCCAGTTCGCTGAAAAACATCAGCATTTGCCCTGCAACTGCTTGGATGTTGTCCTGCCCGCCTGTGATGATGAAGGCAGCCGTTTTGTTGCGGATCAGGGTGTTATTGGCGATGGTGACCTGGTTCTGGACGCAGTTCATCCGCTCGATCATCTTGAAGTAGAGCGAACTGGCGCTGCCCCATCGGATGGGCGTACTGATGATCACGGCATCGCACCAATGGATAAGGGCTTCATAGACCTGATCGAGTTGGTCTTCCGGGTCCATCTGCGTGATGGAGCAGGGCCAGGTACAGGCATGGGCGCTTTTCGAGTAGTATCCCTCGCAGTGGCGGAAGCGCAGACTGTTGAGCGTGATCAATCTGGTCTGTGCGCCCAGTGATTCTGCGTGCTGAAGGGCGGTCATGAGCAGCGCATCTGACGTGGAATAGCGCGGGTAGGCAGCATCCATTGCTGTCGTCGAAATGCCGAGAATACGCGGCACGCCCGGCTCGCGGTGAATGGGGCGCGCGAGGGGATGCGGATCATGATGTGGCTTACTGCGCGTGGTTTGCGCCTCAAGGTTGATGAAGACGTGACCGCCTTCGAGCTTCAGTTCATAGCGCGGCACACGGTCGTCTTCATAGCCGGGCTCGCCTTTACCCGTTGCATAATGATACTTGTAGTGATGCCATGCGCAGACCACGTAGTCGCCTTCCAGATGCCCGCTGCCAAGCGGTCCGCCGACGTGATTGCAGACGCCGGAGATCGCACTGAAACGACCGTCCTTGTAGGTCAGTGCGATCCGAGTGCGCCCGATTGTGATCTGCTGCAAAGGGGTGTTGCTCAGAAGATCGACCTCTCCCAAATCATGCCACTTCTCTGATGCCGCCATAGAAATGTCTCCTTTTTGTCCACAACTGTAGCATGAGGAACGCAAATGCACTGGCACCCGAATTTGCAGCGCTCTATGAAAGTTCTATCACACTTCTAATCCAGACCATGTAAGTTACAGGATGATCTAGGATTAAGGGTGGGACTGAGGAGCGTACCATGTTCTTTGACGGCAGTTATCTGTTGTGGGTCATGATCCCTTCGCTGCTCCTGTCACTGGCGGCGCAGTTCTTCGTGCGCAGTGCTTATGGAAAGTGGTCGCGCGAACGCAACAGCGCGAACGCCGATGGTGAAGAGGTAGCGCGCATCATCATGCAGCGGACGAGCGTGAGCGGCGTCAGCCTGGAAGGTGTTCCTGGGCAGATGACCGATCACTATGATCCGCGCAGCCATACGGTACGCATTTCTGCGGACAACGCCCGCACCCCTTCGGTCGCCGCGATGGCGATCACTGCGCATGAACTCGGTCATGCGCAGCAGCACCAGGAAAAGTCACCGCTGATCGCGGCGCGCAGCTTTCTGATACCAGCGGTTCAGTTCAGCCCGACGATTGGCTACATGCTGATTTTTGCAGGGCTGGCGATTAACTCGCTGCAACTGGCGTGGGTTGGTGTACTGCTGTTCGGTGTGATGGTGGTCTTCATGGTGCTGACGCTGCCCGTCGAGATTGACGCCAGCACGCGGGGAATGAAACTGCTGCGGGAAAGCGGGCTGCTGCAAACCGAACAGGACGCGGCGGGGGCGCGCCAGGTGTTGACGGCAGCGGCGCTGACCTACTTCGCGGCGGCAATCGGCGCTGTACTGCAACTGCTCTACTACGTCAGCCTCGTCAATCGGCGTCGCTAGTCTTTGCGATTCTCGTGGCTCAGTGTGACGTACACTGAGTCTATGAAGACCAAACCTCACGAAGACCTGCCGTCCCTCGATGCATTGGCTCCTGCGAATGCGGAACCCCGCGCGTTTCGTTCGCAATGGGTGAGTCTCGTCGAGCGGCTGCGATTGGCATCTCGGCTTCATCCTGCGCCTGCGCTGGCATGGATCGAGACGGTATTCTGGCTGTTTGCCATCGCCAGCCTTTTCGATCACCTGCTCAATCGCAATGGGGCTGTTGCTTCGGGTATCTGGTGGCTGACGATTGGTCCGCACGAGATCGGGCACTTGATCTGCACACCGTTCGGGACGCTGCTGATGTTCTTTGGCGGGACGTTCTGGCAGATCGCGTTCTGGGCGATCATTGGTGCGGCGGAATTCATCCTGCGCCGGCGGCTGCGCGTGCTTCTGCTGTGCATGGTGATTGTAGGACACAGCTTCGTCAATGCTGCTGTCTACATTGGCGATGCGCGTGCGCGTGACCTACCCCTCCTGTTTGGAATGAGCAGCGATCACCACGATTGGTACAACATCCTCAACATGCTGGGCTTGCTGCCGTTGGATGGTGGGCTTGCCCTGTTTGCACGCCTGGCGGGTTCGCTGATCGTTGTCGGCGCGGCGCTTACAGGCATCTACTTCGCGTGGGTGCGCGGGGCAAAGACAGAATTGTAGGGGCGAACCATCGGTGTGCCCCTGCATGCACATTAGTCGAGCTTATCGACACGGTCTCGCAGACGCTGGATGCGACCGCGCCGCGTAAAGCGGGTGAGCAAGTTTTCCCAGAAACGCCCCAACTTGCGCAAACGCATGCGCAGATCGCCGAGCGTATACGAGAGCTGGCGGCGCTGCTCCTTGAGGATGGCGCGTTCTTCGGTCTTGGGCTTGGGCGCACCCCACTTGACAACCATCGACCCCCATGCCAGACCGCCGCCGAATCCGCAGAACGCCAGGTAGTCGTTTTCCTTGACTTTGCCCTGTTGGACTGCTTCGACCAGCGCAATCGGAATCGAGGCGGCGGAGGTGTTGCCGTAGCGATCCAGGTTCACCATGAAACGGCTTTCCTCGATCTTGAGTGCGCGTGCGGCGGCGCTGATGATGCGCAGGTTTGCCTGATGCGGGACGATCAGCTTGATGTCGTCCAGCGTCAAGCCTGCATCCGCTACCGCCTGGGAAATACTCTCGCCGACGACCCGCGTCGCAAAGCGGAAGACCTCCGGTCCATCCATGTGCATACGAAACGCCTTGTGCCCGTTGGGTTGTATGGCGTTGTTGAGGTCGCGGCTGCCGACGGAAGGTAGGCTTAAGACATCCCACCCTGCCCCATCTGAGCGTAAGACACTCGACAGAACGCCGCCAGGCGTCGTACTGGCACGCAGGACGACCGCGCCTGCACCATCGCCAAAGAGGATGCAGGTGCTGCGATCCGTCCAATCGATGATGCGGCTCATCGTTTCTGAACCGATGACCAGCGCCGTCTGGATGCTGCGGGTACGGATCGACTGCGATGCCATATTCATGGCGTAGACAAATCCGGAACAAGCGGCACTCATGTCGAAAGCGCCTGCTTTGGTGGCACCCAGCCAGTTCTGTACGATGCTCGCCGTGCTGGGGAAGATATACTCCGGCGTGCTTGTGGCGACGATGATCATGTCGAGTTCAATTGGCAGAATGTCCGCGACAGCCAGCGCTTTTTGCGCGGCTTTCAGCGCCAGTGTCGCGGTCGATTCCTTCTCGCTGGCGATTCTTCGCTCGCGAATCCCTGTGCGCTCGATGATCCACTTGTCGTCCGTCTCTACAATTGCCGAGAGGTCGTCGTTGGTCATGATGCGTTCAGGAACCGCCATACCCCACCCAATGATGTGGGCGTAGGTGGCGAGATTATATGACGAACCCTTATTTGCCGTTGCCATTCGCACCATACTTGCCCAGAATAACCACTGCGTTGTGACCACCGAAGCCGAATGCATTGCTCATCGCAAAGTTGACTTCACGCTGAACGCCGACATTGGGCGTGTAGTTGAGATCGCACGCCGGGTCCTGATTGTCGAGATTGACGGTGGGTGGGATGAAACTGTCACGCATCGCCATCATTGCAAAGATCGCCTCGACTGCGCCTCCGGCACCCATCATGTGCCCAGTCACCGACTTCGTCGAGCTGATCGGGATGCTGTAGGCAGCTTCTCCCAGCGCTTTTTTGATTGCCAGCGTCTCGCTCTTGTCGTTCAGCGGCGTGCTTGTCCCATGCGCATTGATGTAATCAAGCTGCTCTGGTTGAAGTCCAGCGTCCTTGAGCGCTCGCTGGATCGCCTTTGTCGCGCCTTCGCCAGTTTCGAGCGGCGCGGTGACATGGTATGCATCGGACGTGTGACCATAGCCAAGAACTTCGGCATAGATCTTCGCCCCCCGCGCTTTAGCGTGATCAAGGTCTTCCAGGATCAACATGCCGGCACCTTCGGCGGCGACAAAGCCGTCGCGGTCAGCGTCGAAGGGACGTGACGCACGCTTGGGGTCTTCATTACGCTGGCTGAGTGCGGTCATGTTGTTGAAACTGGCGAGCGCCACATCCATGACGCCTGCTTCCGTACCCCCTGTGATGACCGCGACGCACTGCCCGCGTCGGATCATCTCGGCAGCTTCGCCGATAGAGTTGTTGCCGGTCGCGCACGCCGTGCTGATGGCGAAGTTGGGTCCGCGCGCGCCATAGAGCATTGAGAGCTTGGACGACGCAGCTTCTGGGAGCATCATCGGCACCATAAATGGGCTGACTGCTTTGGAACCGCGCTCCAGAAAGCTCTTGATGCTGTCGTAGATCGATCCGATTCCGCCGATACCGCTGCCGACCAACACCCCGATGTCGTAGCGATTCTCATCGGTAATTTCTAATCCGCTGTCTTCCATTGCCTGCTGACAGGCGGCAACGGCAAGCTGGGTCACCCGGTCGGTACGGCGCACTTCCTTGCGATCCAGAACGGTCGTGGGGTCGAAATTCTTGACTTCACCACCGATCTTCACTTCCAGCTTGCTGGTGTCGAAGCGTTGAATGAAGTCAATGCCCGTCACGCCAGCGGCGGCGTTACGCCATGCTTCTTCGACCGTATTACCTACTGGACAGAGCGCCCCAATGCCGGTGATGACGACTCGTTTTCGTTCCACTGCTGCCTCCAAACCCGGACGTGACTTCCGGACACGTTGGGTGATTGCAATTAGCCATAATTGAAATTCACATCAGGTGCGATTATATCGCATATCGGTAGTAACCCGTAGGCATGGGCTGCGTTGCTGATCAAGCTGACCGATGACCATACGCCGCCGAAGCCCTATAATGAGCCTCATGATACTCATGACAGGCGCTACAGGGTTTATCGGACGACATCTGGTCGGGCGATTGGTTGCGGAAGGGCGCATGGTGCGTGTAATGCTCGCGCCGCGCGAACAGCCGGATTCGAGCTGGGATGCTTCGGTGGAGGTCATTCAGGGCAGCCTGACTGACGAGCAGACCATCTTTCGTGCAGTCAGTGGCGCGCATGTGATCATCCATCTGGCAAGCGCCCAATGGTGGGGGCGTACGCAGGATTTACAGGCGGTCGATTTGGATGGCACGCGCGCAGTGGTGGCAGCAGCCAGAGCAGCGCGTGTGGGCAGAATCATCCTGGTCAGTCAACTTGGCGCGACTTCCTCGTCCGCCTTTCCGCTGCTGCGTGTGAAGGGTCTGGTCGAGGATGCAGTTCGCACCAGCGGACTGGCATATACGATTCTCCGCCCAGGGATCTTATTTGGTGAAGACGATTCCTTCATCAATCATATCGCCATGCAAATGGCAGTCACACCTGGGTTGTTTCTCATGCCAGGGCGTGGCGAAACAGCACTCCATCCGCTCTACGTGGAAGATCTTGTCAAAGCGGTTTGCTGCACGTTGGACGGGATGCAGACCGTGGACGAGGTGATCGAGTTTGGTGGGGCGGAGTACATTTCGCTGGAAGATCTGCTTTTCACGGTGATGCGCGTCACCGGCATATATCGGACCATCATCGGCGTGCCACCCTATATGCTGAGATGGATCAACAGTGTTTATGAACGGATACTCCCGCGAACGCTGATTACGGGTCAATGGTTCGATATTCTCGCAGCCAACCGCACCGCGCGCTTAGGCAACACGTATCAATATTTTGGCTTTCAGCCCAGGCGTATTGAAGATACACTGCTCACCTATATGCGCGGGCGGCGCTTCTTCGCAGCGGGACTGCGCTACAGCTTCCGTCGCCGCCCCAGACGGCGATAAAGGATGTCAAAATCTGATGGTCGATATCGTCATCAAACCACTCCGGCAGCTCGCAGAGATGAAAGCCGCAGTTGATCTGCAAAAGGTCTACTGGGGTGAAGATGCTGAAGGATTGGTGCCGGCACACATGCTGTTTTCGCTGGCAGAACATGGCGGTCATGTTCTCGGCGCCTTCGATGGCAGTCATATGGTGGGTATACTCATCGGGTTCATCGGCACCAGCGAGGAGAACGAGACCCGCCCTGCGATGGCGAATCTGCAAATTGTCAGCAAGCGAATGGTTGTCCTGCCGGAGTACCGAAGTCACGGTTTGGGCTACAGGCTGAAGCTGGCACAGCGCGATCTCGCGTTGAAACAGGGGATTCGCCTCGTAACCTGGACATTCGATCCGCTGTTGGCGGCAAACGCGCACCTCAACATCCGCAAACTCGGCGTCGTATGCCATGACTATCTTGTCGATTACTACGGCACTGAGGATAGCCCCGGGCTGGCGTCTTTGGGGAGCAGCGACCGTCTGCTGGCGGAGTGGTGGGTGACGAGCCGCCGTGTGGAAGAGCGGATTGAGGGACAGCGCCCCCCGTTGGACTTGCGCCACTATCTCGATGCACACACGACCATTCTGAATCCCACCCAGTTGGGCGACTTCTTGGTGCCGCCTGGAACGACGTTGACCCCTTCAAGCGCGCTGGCGTTGGTCGAAATCCCACTAAACAGCGCCGAGATGCAGAAGAGCGTGCCAGCATTGGCGCAGACATGGCGGCAGCATACTCGCGAGTTGCTGCGCCAGCGGCTGGTGGGCGGGGACAGCATCACGGACTTCGTGCGGGGGTACTATGAAGGGCGCGAACGTGCATTTTACGTGCTGAGTGTTGGCGCTGGCAGCCCGGAACGCTATTTGTTGAATTAGGCGACCTGAAGGACAAACGCGAACGATGAAATCGATCACTATAGAGACCATTACCTTATACGAAATCGCCATGCCATTGGTCGAGACGCTCAGGACGAGTTTTGGCGAGGAGCCGTTCAAGACCGCTATCCTGGTCGAAGTGACGACGAGCGACAGTGTGACCGGGTGGGGGGAAGTCAGCACCGAGATCAATCCTGGTTACAGCAGCGAAACGATGGGTACGGCGATCCATGTGCTGCGCGAATTCCTCGTCCCCGCGCTCGTGGGCAAAACTATCGGCAGTCCGACCGAAATCCCAGCGTTGATGAGTAGTGTGCGGGGTCATCCGCTGGCGAAGCACGGCGCCGAAGCTGCGGTCTGGGATGCCTGGGCGAAGACCAATGGGTTAGGGCTTGCTGAGGCGTTTGCGGCACACCTTACGCCTCAGGATGCGCCACGCGGTTTTGCCAGGGTTGGGGTGAGCATCGGCATCAAGCCGTCCATTGACGAGACGATTGCCGTCATCCAGAAGCGGGTTGACCAGGGGTATTCGCGCATCAAGCTCAAGATTAAGCCGGGCTGGGATGTCGATGTCGCGCGTGCGGTTCGGCAGCGTTTCCCGGATATTCTGTTGATGCTTGACGCCAACAGCGCCTACACGCTGGCAGACGCACATCACCTCAAGCAGTTGGACGATCTCAATCTGCTGATGATCGAACAACCGTTGGGCTACCATGACATCTACGAGCACAGCAAACTGCAACCCCAACTCAGGACGCCGGTGTGTCTCGACGAGAGCATTCATTCGGCGGATGACCTGCGCCTGGCGCTGGATCTCGGAGCGTGTCGAATTCTCAACCTCAAGCCCTGCCGCGTCAGCGGCTATACCGAAAGCCTGGAAATCTATCGCGTATGCGTCGAGCGTGGTATCCCGCTTTGGGTTGGCGGCATGATGGAGACGGGGATCGGGCGCGCGTCGAATTTGGCGTTTGCCTCGCTGCCGGGCGTGACGCTGCCCTGCGATATCAGCGCGACCGAACGCTACTTCAACCCCGACATTACGGAGCCGCCGTTTGTGCTGCGCAGCGACAGCACGATTGCTGTCGCTCCAGGTGCTGGCATTGGCGTGGATGTAGTGCGCGAGCGAGTGGACACTGCCGCCGCATTATGGCGCGCGGAATACCCTTATGGTTGAGAGCGCGTATGAATGCGCCTTAGCCAAGAGCAGTATGCGTCCATGTCGTCAGGTGCGAAAACGTGGCAGGTGTTGAAGGCGTCGGGTAGGTCACAATCCTCGTAGAGGATGGCAGTCAGGGGCTTGTTGTGCCCGGCGAAATAGTCACACGCATAACGCACGGTGTCGTGCTGCGATGTCTCCTGAGTCAGACAGACTGTGAGGCTGCGACTGGCACGGAGCGCTTCAATCATGCGTTGGTTGACTAAGGCGCTTTCGCCACACGCCCACTGGGTGATCATCGTCGTTTCAATGCGTGCGTTTACAGCGGCGGCGAGCTGAGACCGATAGGCGTTATTCGGGTAGCTGCCGTGCAGGAGAAGCGCGCAGCCCTTGGGGATAGGGTCATAGCACCTGTTCTCAAGCATTGCCCTGACGGTCGTGAGCAGATCGTGATGGAGTATGGGCTTCAGCAGCACGTCATCTACACCGGCTTCCATCGCATCGAGTCTTGCACTGGCAGAACCGCCAGATGCCATCAGAACGACGGGCATCTTCGCGAAAGCCGGATTGCGCTTGACCTGGCGCACAAAATCTGCGCCACACATTCCCGGCATCATGTTATCGGTGATGAGCAAATCGGGTGAATGCGTGCCCAGTACCTGCAACCCGGAATCAGCATCCCGCGCGGTGAGGACTTCGTAGCCTCCGCGCTGGAGCATGATCTTGAGGAGCATGATGGCGCCAATATCGTCATCTACGACCAAAATTAAGGGCGGCGTGTTCATACGGGTAAGGTCTCCGTCACAATCGGGCGGGGGACGAGCGTGCAACGTTGACTTCGGGGCAAAAAAGACGTATTGCGGCGTGCGCTTTGCCCTGGCAGTGTAGCATGAAAACGCTTGTCGCTTGTCCTCTGTACTTATATGCGCTCCAATTTGGGGTTGTGGACAAATCGATGTGTTCAGGATGTGTCTGATGGCGCTTCAAAACTCCAGAATTGCATTCATCGGCTCTGGCGTCATGGCGGAAGCCATGATCAACGGGCTTCTCAAACAAGGTCAGGTGACGGCTGGACAAATCGTGTGTTCCGATCCTCACGCGCCGCGCGGCGAGGAACTCGTTCGGCGCTATGGTCTGGAATTTACGACCGACAACATCGCCGCCGCCGACCGCGCCGATGTGTTGGTGTTGTCGATCAAACCACAGGTGCTGCCGGATGTGATGCCAGGGCTGCGGCGGGTGGCACACAAGGCGAGTTTCGTCTTTAGCATCCTGGCGGGCGTCCGCATCCAGACGCTGTCGAGCGGCTTGGCAAATCCAAGCGTCGTCCGTGCGATGCCCAACACGCCTGCCCAGATCGGTCAGGGGATTACCGTATGGACAGCGACGCCCGAAGTGCCGGTTGCACAGCGCGACCAGGCGAAGACGCTGCTTGGCGCGATGGGCGAGGAAATTTATGTCGAGGATGAGAAGTATCTGGATATGGCGACGGCATTGAGCGGGTCGGGTCCCGCCTATGTCTTCCTGGTGATGGAGGCGCTGATCGACGCAGGTGTGCATATGGGCTTTTCGCGGCGGGATGCGGAGCATCTGGTGTTGCAGACGATGGCGGGCTCGGTCGAGTATGCCAAGCAGAGCGGGCTGCATCCGGCGCAACTCCGCAACCAGGTGACCAGCCCCGGCGGGACGAGTGCAGAGGCGCTTTACCAACTGGAGAAGGGCGGTCTGCGCACGGTCCTGTCAAAGGGGATTTACGCCGCCTACCGCAAGAGCATGCTACTCGGCGGCGGCAAGGGCGAGAAGAACGCGAAGGACGAAGACGAGGAATAGGCTGTGTTACACTGTGAGTTGTCGGTGATGAATGGGGACGAGCGCGATGTTCACGGTCGATTAACGGACTTCCCAGCCGCGCATCAGCATGTCGATCAGCTCCTCAATATAGGCATCCATAATCAGCTTGCTGCCTCCCGACGGGACGCTGTGCACCACCTCCACCATCGTCAGAAACGCCAGCGCGCCCATATCCAGGTTTCGCAGCGCGATGTGCCCCTCGCTGCGTGCCCGGTCGAGCGCGGAGACGAGGGGTTCGCGCAGCGCTTCATAGGCAGAGCGTGACAGCTTGAGCGCGTTTTCTTCGCCTATGGAATTCGTGTCTGCCTGGATGACGCGGCTCATGTTCATGGGTGGCTGGGAGATCAGCCACTGCCCAACAGCGCGAAACTGACTGCGGATGTCGGGCTGCGCGTTGGCGATAGCGCGCGTGATCCCTTCGCGGTGACGCTGAAAGTTACGTTCCATGACCGCCATATAGAGCTGTTTTTTGCCTTCCGGCGCGTAATAGTAGAGTGAGGCGTGTTTAATCTTTACCGCGTCCCCGATGTCGCGCAGGGTGACGGCTTCATAACCACGCGCCGCAAACAGCTCCGCTGCGGCATCGAGTATACGTCCATAGGTGTCGTTGTCTGATACCATTGCTGTCAATCTACCTACAAGTTGGTAGAATTCTAGCATGGTTTTGGAGCTGTTGATAAGATCTTCATGAGAAACGTGCCTCGTTTGCGAGGAAATTCACAAATCTCTCTACCAACGTATAGACGATTTCAGTGGGATCGACTACACTTTGATCTGTTGTGTTGGGGTGCATCTGCCTGCCCGCGCTGTGACTGCGGAGCCTACATGACAGCCTACATCGCAGCGGTCAAACGGCGGGTAGGCAGATGCACCCCAACATCATACGTACTTTACCCCCTTGTAACGATGTCTCCGGACATCCCAACTGGTCATTTTCACGACAGATTCCCCAGGAGTAGAGCATGGCGGACACGACCAACAGCATTTTTGACTCACTGCTTAAGCAAATCGAAGGTTACAAGCCGTCGGTTGAGGCAGTCGAGGTCGGATACGTCGAAGAAGTCGGCGATGGTATCGCGCGCGTATCAGGCTTACAGAATATCCGTATGAGTGAACTCGTTCGCTTCGAGAACGGGACCGCGGGTATCGCCTTTAACCTGGAGCGCGATAACGTGGGTGTCATCATCATGGGTGAGTACGACACCATTCAGGAAGGCGACGAAGTGCGCCCACTCGGTCGTATCGCTTCCGTCCCGGTGGGTCAGGCGATGGTTGGGCGCGTCGTCAACCCTCTTGGCGAACCTGTTGATGGACGCGGTCCCATCGAAACGAACGAGTTTTATAACATCGAACGGATCGCTCCCGGTGTTATGCAGCGTCGTAACGTCAATCGCCCGGTACAGACGGGCATCATGACCATCGACGCCAACACGCCGATTGGGCGCGGGCAGCGCGAATTGATCATTGGTGACCGCCAGACGGGCAAGACCGCCCTGGCAATTGACACCATCATCAACCAAAAAGGCAAGGGCATGTACTGCATCTACGTCGCGATTGGCAAGCGGCGTGGTGAGGTTGCCCGTTTGCAGGCGCTGCTCGAGCAGTATGGCGCGATGGAATACACAACCATCGTCATGGCATCCGCGTCGGACTCTGCGGCGCTGCAATACATTTCGCCCTATTCGGGCTGTGCCATCGGCGAATGGTTCATGGAAAACGGCAAGGATGCGCTCGTTGTCTATGACGATTTGTCCAAGCACGCCTGGGCATATCGCCAGGTGTCTTTGCTGCTTCGTCGCCCGCCGGGTCGTGAAGCGTACCCTGGCGACGTCTTCTACCTGCACAGCCGCCTGCTGGAACGCGCCGCGCAGCTTTCCGAGGCGCGTGGAGGCGGTTCGCTGACGGCGCTGCCGATCATCGAAACGCTCCTCGGCGACGTGTCTGCCTATGTGCCGACGAACGTTATTTCGATCACCGACGGGCAGATCTTCCTCGAAGGCGAACTCTTCAACAGCGGTCAGCGTCCGGCGATGAACGTCGGTATCAGCGTCAGCCGCGTGGGTGGTGACGCACAAACCAAGGCGATGAAGAAGGTTGCCGGCGGTTTGCGTCTCGACCTGGCGCAGTTCCGTTCGCTGGCAGCATTCGCGCAGTTCGGCAGCGACCTCGATAAGTCGACACAACGCCAACTGGATCGCGGGTTGCGGCTGACGGAAATGCTCAAGCAGGGGCAGTACGTTCCGCTGGCGCTTGCCGATCAGGTGGCGCTGCTGTACGCGGGTACAAAGGGTATGATCGACCGCATTCCGGTGAGCCGCGTCAAAGAATGGCAGACCTCTTTCCTGCGCGCGTTCTCGACCAACGAAGTGCGCGAGAGCATCGAAAGCGCCAAGACGCTAGATGCCGATCAGGAAGCAAAGCTCAAGGCTGCTATCGAGTCATCAATCGCGGCGTTTTCGTAACTATCGCGTGAAGGGAGTCAGCTATGGCATCGGCACGCGAGATTAAGAAACGCATTCGCAGCGTCAAGAACATTGCTCAGATCACACGCGCGCTGGAAGCGACCAGCGCGTCTAAGGTGCGGCGCGCGCAGGCGCGAGTGCTGGCAAGCCGCGCATATGCAGAAAAGGCGTGGGAAATCCTCCTGAATGTGCAGAAGTCTGCCCAGAAGGGTACTCCGCTCCATCCACTCCTGACGCCGCGTACGGACATCAAGAGGGTCAAGGTTATCCTGATTACGTCTGAGCGCGGGCTGGCAGGCGCTTACAATACGAACATGATCCGTACTGTAAAGCGCTTCAGCGACCGCCTTGGACTGCCGATTGAGTACGTGACTGTCGGACGTAAGGGGCGCGACTCGATGGTGCGCGTGCGCGAGAACGTCGTCGCGGAGTTCGTCAACCACGATAACCCGACGATCATGGACATTTCCCCCATCGCCTCCATTGCCATTCAGGAATTCCTGAGCGGGAAGGTCGATGAGGTGTTTATCGCTTACACCGATTTCATCAACACGCTCACACAGGCACCGCGTGTTCTGCAATTGCTGCCGCTGATGCCGTACGAGACGGATGATCAGGTGATGGCGGAAATGCTGAAGGCAACGCCGAAGGTCACTTCGTCGGTCAGCGATTACGAATATGAGCCGAACGCGGCTGCCATCCTGGATGAGATTGTCCCGCGCTTCACCACACTTCAGCTCTACCAGGCGGTACTGGAAGCGCAGGCGAGCGAGCATTCGGCGCGTATGGTTGCGATGCGCAACGCCTCCGAAAACGCGGGCGCGCTGACCGTGGATCTCACACTGCAATACAACAAGGCGCGCCAGGCGGCGATCACATCGGAAATCCTCGACATCGTCGGGGGTGCTGAGGCGCTCCAGGGCGAAATTGACAAGGTCGCCCATATGATCGAAAAGAGCATGGCGGCGGAAGCAGTTCGGTAAACCTCACCCCCAACCTCCTCTTCGCTCGCGTAGAGGAGGCAGATGTGGGTTCATCGTGAACAATATATCTCCAACAAGGGAGTAGAAGCATGGCAGAAGTCAAAGGCATAGTGACCCAGGTTCTCGGCGCGGTGGTTGATGTTGAGTTTCCAGCGGGTCAGCTTCCCGAAATCTACGACGCGATCCGCGTTCCGCGCCCGGAATCGGCAGATGGCGATTTGATCCTTGAGGTGCAGATGCACCTTGGCGACAGCGCAGTTCGCACGGTCGCGATGGACACGACTGATGGGTTGCAGCGCGGCACTGACGCTTTTTCGACAGGGTCTTCGATCACCGTGCCCGTCGGACCTGCATCGCTCGGTCGCGTGTTCAACGTCCTTGGTCTCCCGATTGACCTGGGCGAGCCTGTCCCGGCAGACGCGCCGCGCCGCCCGATTCACGCCTATGCGCCGACGTTTGAAGAACAATCGACCCGTATTGAAGTCTTTGAGACGGGCATGAAGGTCATTGACCTGGTCGCCCCGATGACCAAGGGCGGCAAGACCGGTATTTTCGGCGGCGCGGGCGTGGGTAAGACGGTCACCATCCAGGAGCTGATCAACTCGATTGCGACACAGCACGCCGGGCTGTCGGTGTTCGCGGGTGTCGGCGAGCGCACCCGTGAGGGGACGGCGCTCTATCACGAAATGGCTGAGGCGGGCGTTCTTGATAAGCTGGCGATGGTCTTCGGACAGATGAACGAGCCGCCGGGCGTGCGCCTGCGTGTGGCGTTGAGCGGTCTGGCGATGGCGGAGCAGTTCCGCGATGAGGGTAAGGACGTCCTTCTCTTCATCGACAACATCTTCCGTTATTCGTTGGCAGGTGCAGAAGTGTCGGCGCTGCTCGGTCGTATGCCTTCTGCAGTCGGTTATCAGCCGACTCTGGCGGACGAGATGGGGCAGCTCCAGGAGCGCATCACCTCGACCAGTACCGGCTCCATCACGTCGATGCAGGCAGTCTACGTGCCCGCAGACGACTATTCCGACCCCGCGCCTGTGGCGGTGTTCACCCATCTCGACGGGACGATTGCGCTCGAACGCTCGATTGCGGCGAAGGGGCTGTTCCCGGCAGTCGATCCGCTTGGCAGCACCAGCAAGATTCTCGACCCGCTGGTCGTGGGTGAAGAGCATTACAACACCGCGCGCCAGGTGCAGCAGATGTTGCAGCGTTACAAGGACTTGCAGGACATCATCGCGATCCTCGGCATCGACGAACTAAGCGACGACGACAAGCTGCTCGTATCGCGTGCTCGTAAGATCGAGCAGTTCCTCAGCCAGCCCATGATGGTTGCGCAGCAGTTCACGGGTCGTGAAGGACGTTACGTCAAGATCAAGGACACCATTCGTGGTTTCCGGATGATCCTCAACGGCGAAGTCGATCACATTCCTGAGCAGCTCTTCTATATGGCAGGTCCGATGGAAGACGTGTTCGAGCGTTACGAAAAGGCACAGGCAGAGGGCTAGGCGGATTGTGATGAGGCATGCGTGATGAATCTGATTTTCATCACTCGTACCTCATCACTTCCCAACAAGGGAGTACACGATGCCTATACATGTAGAAGTGGTCACACAAGAGAAGAAGATTTTCGACGAGCCGAACGCGGACATGGTCATCATCCCGGCTGCTGAGGGTGAGATGGGTGTGCTGCCGCATCACGCGCCCGTGCTGACGACGCTCGGCTTTGGCGAGCTGGTCGTCCGCAAGGGCAATGCTGAAGAACGCTTCGCCATCTACGGCGGGGTGGTGGATGTGCGCCCGGATAAAGTCGTCGTATTGGCAGATATGGCGGAATCTTCGTTCGCGATTGACGCGGAAGCCATCGACGCCGCCCGCAGGAGCGCTCAGGAACATATGGCGAAGGGGCTGCCACCGGAGCAAAACCGCGAGGCGGCGATGGCGCTTCAGCGTGCCGAGCTTGGTCTGCGCGTACAGCGCAAGATGCAGAGCCGACCGAGCATTCTGCGCATTGTCAGCGAAGACGAGCCGAAGAAGTCCGGCAGTTAGCAGAGGATAATCGGCACGCCCTTGATGGCGTCCGCCTATTCACCGGACATCCACATTATGCAGCGCCCACCGTCGAGTGGGCGCTGTCGTTTTGGTGCTATGATTGCATGGAGTGGTAGAAGTGCTGAAGGATAGCAGTAGTTTTTCCTGCTATAATCCTATGCTTGCTTTTGGGGACACACCGGACAGCGTGCATGGGATTATTTGATAAGAACCTGGGCGTAGACCTGGGGACGGTTAACGTCCTGATCTACGAAAATGAACAAATCGTCCTTCAGGAGCCGACGCTTGTCGCGGCTGCGCTCACGGAAGAAGACGATGTCCTGCGCGTTGTCGAGATTGGGCAACCCGCGCGCGAAATGCTGGGACGTGTCGACGAAGAGGAAATCGAGATCATCCGCCCGCTGCAGAACGGGGTGATCAGCGATTACGAAGCGACCGTCCAGATGCTGGCATATTTCTTTGGCAAAGTAAGTGGTCGCCTGCGCTTCGCAAAGCCCAGCGTGATGATGTCGGTCCCTTACGGTGTAACCAGCGTGGAGCGGCGCGCCGTCAATGATGCGGCGCTCGAAGCGGGCGCGCGCCGTGTATATCTGATCTGGGAACCGTTGGCTGCGGCGATAGGCGCGGGGCTTCCGGTTGGTACGCCAGCAGGAGATATGGTCGTCAATATTGGCGGCGGTATCACTGAGGCGGCGGTCATCACGATGAACAACATCGTCCGCGCTGCCAGCGGGCGCACAGGCGGGCTGCGCATGGATGAGGCGATCATGGCGTACGTACGCCGCAAATACAGCCTGACGATTGGGCAGCCGACCGCCGAGTCGGTCAAGATACAGGTGGGCGCGGCGACGCCACTGGTCGAGGATCTGTCGATGCTGGTGCAGGGGCGCGATAACGTCACGGGGCTGCCGCGCACGATCACATTGACGACTGGAGAAGTGGTCGAAGCGATCGAAGAACCGCTGAGTGCGATCACCGATGTGCTCAAGAGTGTTCTCTCCCAGACTCCACCGGAGCTTGCCTCGGATATCATCGATCGTGGAGTTGTGCTGACCGGGGGCGGGGCTTTGCTGCGCGGACTGGATCAATTCCTGACACAGCAGGTTCAGGTTCCCGTGTACCGCGCCGAAAATGCCATGATCGCGGTGGCGGTTGGCGCGGGACGGGCGCTGAACGATCCCGCACTCCTCCGCCGCATTGCCGCGAATTAGCGCTGCTCACCCTTTAGCAGCGCCACCATCCACTGGAGCGGCTGCGTTGGCGTTGCCAAGGTCGGTTGGGGGATTAGCGCGCGTGATTCTGCGGTCGGCGCGTGGCGACGGAGAAGTTCTAAGCGCAAACTTTCTTCTCCACGTGCCATCGCCCAGTGGTGATTCATCGAGAACAATGGCTTCATCACGAATGACAGCAGCCTGAGCAGCGGCTTCTCTGCTGAAATCTTCCAGTCATAGGTGATATTGACCATGTCGCCGTCCGCGGCGAAGCTCCATATGCCACGCCCCACGAAGTCCCCCTCCGCGACAAGCGTGAAACCATGCGGCGGGTTTGCCTCGGTCACGACGAACTGCCAGCGTAGTGTATAGGGCAGCCATCCCTTGGTATAGAGCGAAACACGTTTGCCCTTGCCGTTCGCCTCACCGTTCTCAAGCGTCTTGACCTCAAGATAAACCGACGGCCACCAGCGTGGCAAGTCATCGGCGTCGCCGATAATGTCGATGATTTCCTCGACAGTCGATTTCACGCGCCAGTGTGTGATGAAATGATACTCGTTTGTACTCATGTGCTCTTTCTTAGAGGTGATGCGGCAAGGGGTGATGAGGAAAGCAGACCTTCTGCCGCTTGCTTGTCCTCATCACCTCGCTCGCTACTCGTTACTCATTACTCGTGACTATCTTACATCGGCATTTCGGTCATCGCGGCGAACGGGACACCCGGGTTGTCATACCCGATCATCTCGGCTTCGGCGCGGACGCCTGCAATGTCGTCTGCGGTCGGGGGAGCGACGGGACCGACGAATCCTTCGCCCGATCCATCGAGGAACGGCTGGAGGACGGGGACGGCGCTTGATACATTACGCAGGGTGTACTGCGCATACGACGTGTTGTTCGCCAGGCTCATCATCCCGATCTGACGGACGAGGACGCGGTGTGTCTCTTCGACGGCGGCGATCTGCGCGCAGGTGACGGCGAACGGTGTTGTTTCTGCGGACTGGGCGAAGATGCGGACGGCGGCAAGGTATGCGCCGGTGAAGGCGGTTTCCGCAACTTCCGTCGTCGCCGCAAACAGCGCGCGGTCGCTGAACAGCATCTCCGGCACGTAGAACTCGTTGAAGAGCGGGGTTGCGCCCAACGAGACCAGCAGGTCGAGATGATCCTGCTCGGCGAGGAAGCCCGCCTTCATGTAAGCGAGTTCAGGACCGGTCAGAGCGAGCGCCTCTGCACCATTGATGGCGGCGAGATAGTGCGTGGTGGCGAACAGTTCGGCAGTTGCCGCCAGGTTGATGATCGTTTGCAGGTCATCATCCGGCATGTCCTGACCGAGAACGCGGCTTGCGCCAAAAATCTTGCTGAAGCTGCTGAAACCGGCGATAGCGCCCGCACTGAGCAGTGCGCCACCCTTGAGCAAAGAACGACGGGACATCGGCTGCATGTTGTCTCTCCTGACTTCACTTCGGACAGACTTAGACTACGCCCGCTCGCTGTTCAGGCTACAGCCCGACGACTGCTCACTTATTGCTCAGTTTCGAGAGATGTCGCCGCCAAGCTCCTGGGTCCAGAGGAGCTCGGTCACGCGCTCGATGCCACTTTTCAGATGGCGGCGATAGGTGCTGAAGGGGAGATCGAGCAGTTCCGCCGCCTGCTCCTGCGTCTCTGCGGGTTGGAGATAGGTGTGATAAAGAGGGCGAAAGAACTTGTTCTGGCGTGGGCTGATTTGCAGTGTGTCAGCGGCGGCGCGGATGAGCGCCCGCAGCGCGTTGATGCGTTCCATTTCGCCGGCACCCACGCCTGCTTTGTCAATAACCAGGCGTGAACGCAGCAGCGGGTTGCCGCGCAGCGCCTCCGGGCGCACATAATCCTTGAGCGCGGATTGGAGCGCGGTGGCGAATTCGACTTCGCCGAGGACAAAAAGCTGCTCAATCTGCACGGGCGCGACCCCAGGGGTGAAGGTCGCCAGTTCGCGCTCGCCCAGCAGCTCCAACCAGGCGGCAGGCGGCATCAGGCGCCAGTCGTGGGCGTAGACACCCGTACGCCTGCCATCGATCTCGAAATCAAGCGCTTCTGTGCGCTTGATTTCGGCGTAGGCGAAACCGGGTGCCCAGAAGTCCGGATCTGCGCACGTCATGAAGGTGTACGTCAGCCCTTGTTTGGAAATGTAGTGGCGCACAATGTGGATAAAGATCATGCTCTGGATCGGTGATACGTCCTGATATGTATCGCGCGCCATCCAAAAGCGAAAGAAGGTCGCCGTTTCGCCGCCGCGGAGGGGTGGCTGGTTTCGCAGATACTGGAGCATTTTCACACAAGCTGGGTCGATGGCTTCCTGTTCCGGCGTCATCCGAAGCATGTCGAGCATCATGACGAAGCCCAGCGGTTGGCGTGTTCGGTCGCGTATCAGGAGGATGGCTTCAGGCTGCGCTTTCATCCAGAAATGTGCGATCCGACCAGACTCTTCGCCTTCGAACTGCGTGACCATCTCAACGAGCGCTGAGATGTCTTCGTTGTACAGCCGATCGGCAATGAAACTGCCCTCAATTTTCCATTCGTACATATGCTGCACGACAGGATTATCGCGGTGCAGGAAAATCAGGTCTGCAAGGATGCGCTGCTGTGCCATGCCGCTCGTCTCATTGAGCAGCGCCACATAATGTGCGCGTGCTCGGCGATGCAGGTCGGCATATCCTTCCGGATTACGCCAGCGCAAGTCTGCAAGCAGCGCTTCGCGCGCGAGATCATGCGGGAATAATCCCTCACTGCTGAACTCCATGAACGACAGGTTTTGCAGCCACTCGAAAATCTGGCGCGCATCGTCAATGTTGAGCAGCTTGCGCAGCAAAGTCTCAGTTGTTAGGCGGAGGAGCGGGCATACTTCCAGCGCGGCGCGTTGGAGTGGATCGCTGACTTTCTGGACAAACTGCTCCAGGAGCGTACGCACGACATCCGGGGGCGCAACATCTGAGGCAAACGAGGTGTCACTCCGCTGGGCGAAGACATCGGCGACCAGCGATAGGGCAAGCGGATGCCCATGGGTGAAGCGCAGAACCGCGGGTAACTGCGTTTCGGGGACGCGGCGCGCGTTCAGGTAGGCGCGGCTGTCATCCGGGTCGAGGTTGCGCAGCGGAATGCTCTGCGTCAGCGCCTGCCATCCGGGGTCTGTCCGCCACGCCGTGCCCAGAGGCGTCCTGCCCGCAAGAACGACCATGATGCTTTCCGGCAGGCTTGCCAGAAACGTATCGCGAAACCAGTCGTCAAGGGTGCTGAGAGTTTCATAGGTATCGACCAGGAAGACGTAACGATCCTTGCTGGAGATGCAGTCAAGAAACGAGGTGTCGGCGCGCCCGCTGATGGTAAGGTTGAATGCCTCAATCACTGCTTCTGTCGTAGGCTCGACGCTGCGTACGTCCAGGTATGCCGGCTTGATTCCCTGTTCCTGGGCAATAACCGCGAACTGCTGCAAGAGCGATGTCTTGCCGATTCCGCCAGGACCATACACATGCAGGACGAAGAAGGGCGGCTCTGGCGCTGTTAACGCCGACCGGAAAAGCGATTTCTCCGCCTCGCGCCCAACGAACCGGGATCGACGTGCCGCTTGCAGACGATTGGCAAGCATTGTTCACCTCACCTGAACGTTACTGAGCTTGTCACGCTGAACCAGCGCACCATTTTGACGATGATTTGGGATAAGCACAACAGACGGTGCTCATGACTCTAAGACAGGTAGTAAGTCATTTGTTGCAGATGCAGGACGGGGTCGATGTACTGGACGTGGACTTCCTGCGGGACGTTGAGGTTAATTGGCGCGTAATTCAGGATAGCACGCACGCCCGATTCAATCAGGATGTCGGCGACGGACTGGGCATATTCAGCAGGTACCGCAATCATGGCGATCTGAATATTTTTTTCCCGGATGACCGTTGGCAGCTTTTCGATAGGCTGGATGACATGCCCTGCGACCTGTTTGCCGACCTTGTCCGGTGCGGCATCAAACACGCAGGTGATGTGAAACCCGCGATCCGCAAACCCGCGATAGCGGGCAACTGCGGTGCCGAGATCGCCCGCGCCAACCAGAACTACTTCCCATTCACGCTCTATCTTGAGTACCGCGCGCAGTTGGTCCTTCAGGAAAGTAATCTTGTAACCTGTACCCTGCTTGCCAAACCCGCCGAAATGCGACAGATCTTTGCGGATTTGAGCCGAGCTGATGCCAAGTCTTTTGCCCAGCTCCTGCGACGACGTGACCTCGAATCCTTCCTGAGCAAGACGGTCAAGCGCGCGCAGGTAGATCGGCAAGCGGCTGATGACGATGTCGGGGATGCTTGTCGGCATAACAATGCAACTCTTACCCAATTGGGAGACGACAGAGAATTCACGAATACATAATCACCTATTCATCATATCATTTGCAGTAGGTGATGAACAGGTGTCAATTTGCAGGGGATTAGGCGCTGCGTCTGATGCAACCGGGGAGGTCATTCTAAGAATTGCCCTAACATCTGCTCCGTAACCCGCAACCATGCGTTAAGATTCTCCGTAAATGTTCCGAAACCCAAGGATGTGTCTGTGAAACGTTCGCCTGTAGGATGCTTCCTCATCATTCTCGCCGCCTTTGTCCTAGCGATCCCAGCGGTTGTGTTTTCGGTGCGCGCGAGTGCCGACGAACGTCTCGCGGCACAGAGCGCCGATCTGCAATTTCATGTGGTTGGCATGGGAGACGTAGAAGTTGCTGTCACTGCGATCGGGTCGGTTGAACCTGACCAGAGCGCAAATCTGGTCTTCAGCGGGTCAGGGCTTGTGGCTGAGATCTTCGCACGCGAGGGCGATTTTGTGACCCAGGGGACTCCAGTTGCGCGGCTCGATAACGATAGCCAGTTGATCGCGGTCGAGCAGGCACGGCTCGCGGTGGAACTGGCACGCCTGCGTAAGGAAGATCTTCTGTCTGGTCCGGACGCGGGTGAGATCGCGGTCGCAGAGGCGAACATCGCGGCAGCGCGCGGCGCGGCAATTGCGCTTCAGCAGGTTTCGTCGCCAGAGGATCTGCGTGCTGCCGAACTGGCGGTGCAGCAGGCGGAGGCGGCGCTTGCGGACGCCGAGCAAGCACGACGAACGGCGCAGGGCGGTCAGCCAGAACAAGCCTATCAACTGCTGGAAGCTCAGATCGGGCAGGCATCCTTCAATGCCGAAATTGCGCGCTTACAGCTCGACCAACTGCGCAGCGGCAACTCGGCTCAGGTTGGCGCGGCGTACGAGCGCATCGATCAGGCGCAGGCACAGTTCGATCAGCTTATGGCGGGACCACGCCAGAGCCAAATCGACAGCGCCGATGCCACGATTGCCCAGGCAGAGGCTGCCCTGGAAAGGGCGCAGCTTGCGCTGGATGATACAGTGCTGGTCGCCCCGTTTGATGGGGTGATCAACAGTCTGACGATTGAAGTTGGCGCTGTGGTCTCGCAAGCCCTGCCCGTGGGCGAAATCCTGGACGTTTCACCCCTGCGTGTCCAGGCGGATGTCGATGAGATCGATGTGCGGCAAATCGTCGAGCAGATGCCTGCGCGCATCACGTTTGACGCGCTTGATGATGCTGCGTTTGCCGCGACACTTGAGCGAATCGCCGTACTGGGCGAAAACAATGCGGGTATCATCAACTACCCGGTGGTCCTGCGCCTGGAGGATGTCCCAGATGCGCGTGTCCTGACAGGTATGACCGCAGAGGCATCTATGGTCGTAGAGTCTGCACAGGATGTGTTGGTTGTTCCGAACGAATACGTGCGGCTGGACCGGCGAGTTGATCAGGCATTTGTCAATGTCGTCACGGATGACGGCGTACTTGAAGAGATAGAAATCGTGTTGGGGCTGCAAGGCGATGATCTCAGCGAGATCGTCAGTGGTTTGCGAGCTGGAGATGTCATAGCGGTGGATCTCGGCGGCGACACGATCCCGGCGTTTGGAGGTTGAGTTCTGCGATGAAATTCCTTCGACTCGTATTTTATTCCGCTGCTGTAGCCCTTGTGGTAGCGGGAATCGTGTTCTTTGCGCAGGGGCAGCGCCCGGTGGATGCTCAGGAGCAGCCGAGCGATGTTATCGACCAGACCGTTGTGCGTTTGGATGGGCTGCGTGTGACGGTTGGAGCGACGAGTTCGCTGCAACCCAATCGCCAGGTTGGCTTACGTTTCCAACTTCCGAGTATTGTCAGTGAAGTTCTTGTGCGGGAGGGGCAGCCTGTCGAGGCTGGGCAGCCGCTTGCGCGTGTCGAAGCGGACGAATTTGCCTCCGCGCTGCGTGATGCCGAGTTGCTGCGCGATATTCGGCGGATTGCGCTCGACGCCCTTCTTGCGCCCGCCCGCCCCCAGGACATCGCCGTTGCGCAAGCTGCGCTCGATGCAGCACAAGCCCAGCTCAACGCCGCCTACAGCACTGGCTCTCCACAGCAGAGCGAAATCGCCGCGCTGCAAGCGGAACTTGCGCGTAACGCGCTCTATCAGGCGCAGTTGCAGCGCGATCTGGCAGTGAATCCACCGTCTGTGATTGTCAGTCAAAGCATTCCCGGTGTCGGGACAGTCACCGAGGAGATTCAGCCGCCCGGTGCAAACCCCGAGCAATTTGAGTCGGGTCTTGTGCAGGCAGAGTTCGGAGTGTCAATAGCCGACGCTCGCGCGATCGCGGCGGAGGACAATGGCGCGGACATCGGGTCAGTCAGCTCGGCAGAAGCGGGGGTAATCGCCGCGCAGACGACGCTGGACAGATTGATGAACGGCGCAACGGATCTGGACGTTCAGCAGGCACAGATCGAGCTGGTGCAGGCTGAGCAGGGGGTTGCACTTGCCCAGTCTAACCTCGACCGGGCACTCTTAAGTGCCCCTTTCAGCGGTGTGATCGCGCAGCTCAATATCACGGCAGGGGAGCCTGCCCCTGCTCAGGATGTCGCGGCACTGCTGATCGATACACAGAGCTTTTTCCTGGATCTGCCTGTCGACGAAAGTGACATTGCTCGGATCGAAGTCGGGCAGTTGGTCGAAGTAACGCTCGATGCGCTCCCTGATGTCGTGCTTACAGGACGCATCTCACGGCTTCCGCTTGCATCTCAGCCGCAGTTGCCAGGGCAGCAGGTCGTCACCTATCTTGTGCGCGTGGCACTCGATGCAACCGATCAACCGCTGCGTACGCAGATGACGGCAACCGCGAATATTGTCATCGATTCGCTGGCGGAAGCGCTCATTCTGCCGAGCCGGTTCATTCGCATTGACCGGGACAGCGGGCAGGCGCTGGTGACCATCCTGAATGAAAACGGCGAGTATGAGGAAATCCCGGCCGTTCTGGGGGTGCGTAACGAAACCGAAGTTCAGATTGTGAGTGGATTGGCGGAAGGCGATGAAGTCTACCTGCTTCCTCGTGCGGTCTTCAATCCTGTGAACGCAGGCGGTCCGCCTCAGTAGAGGATAGCTGAAGGAAAGTCATGTTTGGTTTTCTCAAGAGCAAGAATGGCGCTCATGAACGTCCCGTTGATGCGCAAGGCAGGCACGCGGTCATTGACATTCGTCGTGTTGCCAAGGTCTACAAGATGGGCGACATCGAAGTCCATGCGTTGAGAGGAGTCGATGTCCAGATCTACGAAGGCGATTTCATCTCGATCATGGGACCATCGGGCAGCGGCAAGAGTACCCTGATGAACATCCTCGGATGCCTGGATCAGCCGAGCCAGGGCGAGTACTACCTGGACGGCGAAAACGTCAGCAAATTGAGCGAGGGTGACCTGGCGCGGGTGCGCAATAAGAAGATCGGGTTCGTCTTTCAGAGCTTTAATCTGCTCAAGCGTACCAGTGCGCTTCGGCAGGTGGAACTGCCGTTGATCTATGGCGGGGCGGGTGGACGCGCCAAGCGTGCGGCTGCCGCTTTAGAGTCGGTTGGCTTGGGCAACCGTCTCGATCATCTGCCAAGCGAGCTTTCGGGCGGGCAGCAGCAGCGTGTTGCTATCGCGCGTGCGCTGGTGAATGAGCCGGCAATGATCCTTGCGGATGAGCCAACCGGCAACCTCGACTCGCGAAGCGGGTCAGAGGTGATGCAGATTTTCCAGCGCCTCAATCGCGAACAAGGGATCACTGTCGTCTTCGTCACGCACGACCCCTGGATCGCTCGCCATACGCGGCGCATCATCATGCTGCGAGATGGGCTGGTGATCGCTGACCGCGAGATCGCCCATCCACTGGTTGCAGGAGAAGCGGAGCGTCCCTCGGAAGCCGATGAGATGGAGACGCTCTTCAAAGAGACGTACTATGGCGGCAAGAAGGACGAGTACAACTGAACATTCTCGAAAACATCCGCCTCGCATTTGAAGGGCTGGTCGTTAACCGCCTACGTGCTATCCTGACGACGCTTGGCATCATCATTGGTGTTGGCGCTGTCATTTCGCTCGTCACGTTGGGGCGTGGCGTCGAGGATTTCATTGCTTCTGAATTTGAGGGGCTGGGGTCTAACCTGCTCTTTGTGTTTTCGTCGCCACCGGAGAGCGAAACGCGCGTCACGATACAGCCGATCTCGACCAATGAGGTGGACGACCTGCTGAACCCGCGCATTGCGCCGAGCATTGGTACTATCGCGACTGAGACCATCGTTGGGGCGCAGCTTGTTGGTCCGCAGGGCAGTGCGCAGGTCGCCATCAGTGGCGTGTCCGCCAACTATGGCGAGGTGCGTGCGCGCCCTGTACTGCCCGGCGGCGCATTTATCAGTCAGGGTGATGTCGATGCAGCAGCACGGGTTGTGCTGCTGGGAACGACAGTCGTCGAAACACTATTCGGTGACAAGTCCTATAACCCAGTCGGTGAAGATATTCGCGTCAATAATCGTTCGTTCACGGTTATTGGTGTGCTGGAAGAACAAGAATCGGGTGGGCTTGGCATCCTGGATGATGCGAACAACGTTGTGTTCGCACCCATCACCACCGTACAGACACGGCTTTCGCAAGCGCGCACACGCGACGGTGGCTATCGCGTGGATGTCATGCATGTCCAGGCTGTCAACGAAGAGTCGATGGATGCCGCAGCTCTGGAGATTGAGACGTACCTCAATGACGCGCATGGAATCGAATTCCAGGGCGAACAGGACTTTTCGATCATCAATCAGGCAGATCTTCTCACGTCGTTGGGACAAATCACGGGCGTGCTGACGATCTTCCTCAGTATGATCGCCGGAATCTCCCTCCTGGTAGGCGGCATCGGAATCATGAACATCATGCTGGTGTCGGTGACCGAACGCACCCGCGAGATTGGGCTGCGGAAGGCGGTTGGCGCGCGTTTCGGGGATGTGCTGGGGCAGTTCCTGATCGAAAGTGTCGTGCTTTCGCTGGTGGGTGGTATCCTGGGCATCATGTTAGGCTGGCTGGCGTCCGTCATTGGCGAACTGGCTGTGCCTACGCTGACCCTAACGCTGACATCTGACGCGGTGATCCTGGCAACCGGCGTGAGCGCTTTCGTCGGCATCTTCTTTGGCTTGTATCCCGCTGTTCGCGCAGCCCGCATGAAACCGATCGATGCATTGAGGTTTGAGTGATGTTGTCAGGTATTGTCGAAAACATCCGCGTTGCCTTCAACGGCTTACGCTCCAACATCCTGCGCACACTCTTGACCATGCTGGGTATCACCATCGGTGTTGCTTCGGTGATTGTGCTGGTCAGCGTGGGGCAGGCAGTTGAAGGGTTTGTGCGCAGCCAGTTCCTCGGCTTGGGTGCCAATCTCGTCATCGTATTTGGCGGCGAAGACGAGCGTGGCAATACCGTGCGCCTGACGATGGACGATGTGCGGGTGATCAGCGACCCGTTCAATGTGCCAGATGCGCTGCAAGTGGTGCCGCAGGTCGTGCGCAACAATCTACCGACTCAGTCGGAGGATCGCGAAACGCAGGGGCGTATCCGGGGCGTGTCCGAGAACTATCTTGAGGTGCGTGGGCGCACGATGTTGAACGGTAGTTTCTTCAGTCAGGAAGATGTCACCGGGCAGGCTCGTGTCGCCGTACTGGGGCTGGATACGGCGGATCGCCTCTTTCCCAACGGCAGCCCTGTCGGGCGTGACATCCGGGTCGGCGACGTGCGGTTTCGCGTCATCGGCGTGATGACGCCGATTGGCGGGACGTTTGCCGGTAACGAGGATGATCTGATCATCATTCCGCTCAGTACCGTTCTCAGCCGCCTAAGCCCCGACCGGAGTCTTTCCGGTGAGCGGAATGTGACGAACATCCTCGTCCAGGCGCGCGACAACGACAGTGTGGATTCGGTCGCGCGCCAAATTCGTGAGACCCTGCGCGAAGAACGTAATATCAGCTTCCGTGACGAAGACAACTTCCAGATTTTCACACAGACCGACCTGTTGCAAACCTCTGAGAGCATCCTGGGGCTGGTCACCATTTTTCTCGGCTTAATCGCAGGGATATCGCTGCTGGTGGGCGGCATTGGCATCATGAATATCATGCTGGTGACCGTGACGGAACGTACGCGCGAGATTGGGCTGCGCAAAGCGGTTGGCGCGCAGCGGGTCGATATTGTCTTTCAGTTCCTGACAGAAGCGACGACGATCTCGGTTGTTGGCGGCTTCATCGGTCTGATGCTGGCAATAGGAATGTCGCTGCTGGCGTCTTTTGCGCTGCCCGACCTGGATGTTGCGGTGCAGCCCGCGAGCGTGGCGTTGGCAACAGGCATCAGCGCGGCGATTGGCGTGTTATTCGGGGTATATCCTGCCAGTCGCGCGGCAGCGCTGAATCCAATTGATGCCCTGCGCTACGAGTGAACGCTTCGGATTTGTCCGAAGTCTTTGCCTCTGCTATAATGATCGTATTGAATGTCCTGAACAAAATAGACGGTCTCGTCGCCTGTGCGATCCTGAGACCCTTTAGGATGAACTCTTATGAGTGACCGCGTCCACGAAAACGGTGTTGCCCCAGCGTTGGGGCATGTACACCACACCATGCTGGATGGTTTAGGACAGCTTGCGGACTATTTCGGCTTCAGCAAGGTCGTGGGACAACTCTACGGCGCGTTGTTACTCAGTGATGAACCGCTGTGCCTCGATGATCTTGTGCAGCAGCTCGACATCTCGAAGGCAAACGCCAGCATGAACATGCGCACCCTTGAAAACATGGGGATGGTGCGCCAGGTGTGGGTGCGGGGCAGCAGCAGCCGCCGCAAGTACTACGAGGCAGAGACGGATTTCTGGCAGATTATCGGCAACGTGTTGAGCGGACGCGAGATGCGCGACCTTGATCGCGCGATCTCCACGATGGACGAGAATATCGCACGGCTGCAAAACCAGATGTCGACGATGGACGAACGTGACCAGGCACTCGCCCAGGTCTACATTGACCGGATCGGGAAAATGAAGGCACTTTTCCACTTCGCGCAGACTGTGATCTCCTCAATTGTGGCTCGCACGTTGGCGGAGGGTATGGCTGTGCAACCGCAGGAGCCAGGTGCCTGAGGGCGTGCTCTTGGAATCTTTGCTCGATCGACCAAGAATGGGGGCTGATGCGCCCATTCTTGCTTTTGAGGGGCACTGTTGAAGACGATACGCATCCTTGCTTTTCGCGGAATTGGGACACGGAATCCCAACCATGCGCAGTATCCAGGACTGATCCGTGTCGGACATGTCGGTATTCAGTTTGAAGAATCAGGAATAATCTACGGCTTCCATCCGACAGCGCAGGCGGTCGCCGGGGTGGGTGGCGCGGCGCGTGCCATTGCGCACTTGCGGGCACGCGGCACTTTGATGGGAACGGTTCAGGACGATACGGCTGTCTTCAAGCTTGCACATACTCTGAGCGCAACCTACAAGCGCAGCAAAGTCTGGTTGATCACCTACGATGTCGGGAACGAAGATTACGCGATGATGTATGGTCGCATCCAGACGTGGCATCACGAACGGACGCCTTTTTTGTATGGGTTCGCCGGTGCGGTACGGGCAAGCGACAACTGCGCGACATTTCTGCATCGACTCGGCGCGCTGCCGCTGCCGATCGGGGCGAACCAACTCGAAGTCTATGTGCGAGAGCTGCGAAAACGCGCGACGGTATGGGAGGCGAATGTGCCGTGAGTCGAGGCTCCTCTGGCGACGCGCGTATTCCTCCCTTATAATGCCCATGAACGGGGATATGGCGGAATTGGCAGACGCGCATGACTTAGGATCATGTCTCTCACGAGGTGTGGGTTCGAGTCCCACTATCCCCAAGCGAAGCGACCAGAATACCACTCGCACCATCTACCCGAATGGGCAGCCCTTTTCTATTACAGCGCTTATAGAACGCGGTCTGTACGAATGCTATAATGCGGCTTAAACTTCTAGTCACTCGAGTTTTCCGCATTTTGTAAGGATATCGCCTTGAATATTCAGACTGAACAGCTCCAGAACCACACCGCGCGCATGGTGGTCGAGTTCGATGTCGAGCGTTTGGCAGACGCGAAAAAGAAAGCGGCGCAGAAGATCAGTAAACAGGTGAACATCCCTGGGTTCCGGAAGGGGAAAGCTCCCTACAACATCATTGCCAAGTTTGTTGGCGAAGCTGCCATCATCGATGATGCAATGGAACTGATCAGCAACGACATCTACAAAGAAGCGCTCGACCAGAGCGGGCTTGACCCATATGGTCCTGGCGCGGTCGATAAGTACGATCTCGACCCTTCGCCAAAGTTCACATTCACGGTTGCGCTTCAGCCGACGGTCAGCCTCAAGGACTATCGCGCAATCCGCGTGCCCTATGAAATCGACGAAGTGAAGGATGAGGCGGTTGATCGTTCGATGCGTGCCTTGCTGCTTCAGCACGCCGTCATCGAAGAGAGCCAAAAGCCCGCAGCGCTGGGTGACCGTGTCACATTGGACATCCACAGTTTTGTCCTGCCTGCCGAAGGCAGCGAGGCTGAAAAAGAGGAGTTTGTTCACGATCACGATGGGCAGTTTGTCCTGAATGAGGATGACGAAATTGCCCCCGGCTTCAATGATGCCGTCGTGGGAGTGGTTCCAGGCGATAAACGCGAGTTTGAGCTGACTCTGGCAGAAGATGACGGGCAGTTTCCGGGGCGCAAAGTGTCGTTCGAGATTGCTGCTAAGAAGGTCGAGAACGTCACAATGCCAGCGCTCAACGATGATTTCGCCGCTCGTGTGACCGAGAAGGAAGAGAAACCGCTCACGCTGCTCGATCTGCGCGTTCGTATGCGCGAAAACTTGCAGCGTATGGGCGCTCAGATGCGTGACGAACAGTACCTCGACAAAGTGATCAACGCAGTCATCGATGGCGCAGAGATCAGCTACCCTGAAGCCGTCGTCGCCGACCAGATCGAAGATATGATGCGCCGCTTTGACCAGCGCCTGCGCGAGCAGAATAAGCTGACCCTGCGCGATTACCTGCAAATCGCACGGATGACGCCAGAGCAACTGTACGCGCAGTACAAACCATCAGCCGAGACCGCCGTTAAGCGGTCGTTGGTGATGCGCGAAATCGCACGCGCAGAGAAGCTGATTGTGACCGACGATGACGTTGCGGCGGAACAAGAACGCATGATGATGACATTTGGAGATGACGAAGATGCGCAGGCGCAGGCGCGCACGCTTTTCGGGCATCCGATGATGTTGGATCAGATGCGCGAAAATCTGACACGAGATCGTGTGCTTGAACGTCTCATCGCGATTGGTAAGGGTGAAGCGCCAGAAGTTCCTGCCGACGAACCTGACGCTCCCGTCGCCGATGCACCACCCAGCGATGGTTAGCACGCTGCTGATCGCCAATTTCCGTGATTCTGTGAGTAAGAGGCTTAGAGGAGAGAATCCCCCATGGACGCCTATAATCTGATCCCGATGGTGATTGAACAGGGTAGCCGAGGTGAACGCGCCTACGACATTTATTCCCTGCTTCTGAAAGAGCGAATCATTATGCTGGGCACCCCCATTAACGACCAGATTGCGAATCTGATCGTCGCCCAGCTTTTGTTCCTCCAGCGTGAGGACTCGGAGCGCCAGATCCAGATGTTCATCAATTCCCCTGGTGGCGTGATCTACGCGGGGATGGCGATGTACGACACGATGCAGCAGATCAGCGCGCCGGTCAGTACCACCGCGGTGGGTTTGACGGCAAGCTTCGGAACCATCATCCTGACTGCGGGTTCCAAAGGACTGCGTTATGCGCTGCCGCACGCAACCGTGCATATGCATCAGCCACTGGGCGGTGCGCAGGGGCAGGCGACCGACATCGTCATTCAGGCGAACGAGATCATGCGCCTGAAGGAAACGCTCAACGGCATCCTGATGAAGCATACCGGGCGCACGAAGGACGAGATCGAGCGCGATACGGAGCGTGATGTCTATTTTGATGCGCACAAGGCAGTCGATTATGGCTTGATCGACTCTGTGTTGGAAGGCGCGAAGTCGGCGGCGCTCACTGCCGGCGCGAATGGGAAGTAAGTCGCTGTGAATTTTGGGACGACCAGTATTCAACGCTGTTCGTTCTGCCATCGGGCGCAGGACGAAGTCGAGCGTATGATCGCGGGACCGGATGGTATCTTCATCTGCGATAACTGCGTGCAGTTGTGCCAGCATATCCTGGATGAAGAGGAGGCGAAGGAGGTCGGGCTAAATGAAGCCCCTCCCCGCCCCGAGTTCAAGATTGAACGCCTGCTTGCCCCGCGCGAAATGATGACGCACCTGGATGAGTATGTCGTTGGGCAGGACTACGCCAAGCGTGTACTGAGCGTAGCGGTCTACAATCACTACAAGCGCATCATGAACGGCGGCGTGGCGGGGGATGTGGAGCTTGATAAGAGCAACATCCTCGTCGTTGGTCCGACAGGCAGCGGCAAGACCCTGCTGGCACAGACGCTGGCGCGCATCCTCGATGTGCCCTTCTGTATCACGGATGCCACGTCGCTGACGGAAGCGGGCTATGTGGGCGAGGATGTCGAAAACATCCTGTTACGCCTTGTGCAGGCGGCGGATCACGATATTGCGCGTGCCGAGAAGGGTATCGTCTACATTGACGAAATCGACAAGATCGCGCGCAAGAGCGCCGATAACCCCTCGATTACACGCGATGTGAGCGGCGAAGGCGTGCAGCAGGCACTGCTCAAGATTATCGAAGGCACTGTTGCCAATGTCCCCCCGCAGGGCGGGCGCAAGCACCCGCACCAGGAATTTCTTCAGGTGAATACCACCAACATCCTGTTCATCTGCGGCGGGACGTTCGCGGGAATTGACGAGGTCATTACGAAACGCCTGGGTGGCAAGAGCAGCCTCGGCTTCTCATCCAGCGGCGACAGCAGCACGAAGCTGGATCGGTCGGCGCTGCTGCGTCAGGTGCAGCCGGAAGACCTGATGCATTTCGGGCTGATCCCGGAGTTCGTCGGTCGTCTGCCTGTTCTCGTGAATGTCGATCCGCTTGATAAGGCGTCGTTGATCCGCATCATGGTCGAGCCGAAGAATGCACTCGTCAAGCAGTACCGCGAGATGCTGGCGATGGATGGCTTAAACCTGCGTTTCGAAGAGTCTGCGCTGAACGCTGCTGCGGATATTGCTCTGCGGCGCGGGACTGGCGCGCGTGGTTTGCGTTCGATCATCGAGAGTCGCTTGCTGGACGTGATGTTTGAAGCACCGGGGCGAAACGATCTTCGTGACGTGCTGATCACCGCGGATGTGATTGAAGGTAAAGCGCGTCCGCAGCTTTTCAGCGCCGATGGCGCAGTGCTGGAATGGACGGACGGCGGCACATTCAAACCTGCTGCCTGATGTCTTGGGATTGAAAACACACAGGCGCAGAAGATGCGGCGATTGAAACATCGCTCTGCATCTTCTGCGCCTGTACGATTCTTTTTAGCTATGCCTGGACGCGCACCGGTGTGCCGACAGGGGCGAAATTGAAGTACCACTCCGCTTCCCAGGGCGGCAGATTGACACAGCCATGACTCATTGGGGTTCCCCAGTTGCTGTGCCAGTAGGTGCCGTGAATGGCATATCCCTGATAGAAGTACATCGTGTAGGGTACGCCGGACAGGTAGTATCCGGGACCAGACATGTCGCTGGTGATGTACTTGCGCTGTACGCTGAAGCTTCCAATCACCGTGGGTGTGGCGGAACGTCCCATGGAGCCAAGTGTGCTGCGCATGAGGACGCCGTTTTCATAGGCATAAATCGTCGAGTCGGACAGATCCACCAGAATTTCGCGTCCGGTGCCGAGCGGGGCGGGCGGTGCGATGGCGTTGCCAACAGTGGTCGAAGCGATGTTGAGAGTGCCCGCCGCCGGGATGAGCAACTCGGTTCCAGCATAGACGTTATCGGGTGACGCGATGTTGTTCATCTGCGCGATAGCCACCCAACTGACCCCATAGCGCGCTGCAATCTGAGACAGGTATTCGCCTCGCTGGACGACATGCGTCGTCTGCGCGGCAGGGGCAGCGGGAGCAGCGGGTACTGCCGGAGCGGGAGCCTCCACGACTGGCGCGGTCGCGGTGCTGTTCACGGTCAAGACCTGCCCCACATAAATCAGGTTGGGATTGGGGATATTGTTCAAGGCGGAAAGCTCTGAAACGGTCATTCCGTAACGGCGCGCAATATCGTTCAGCTTTTCGCCACGCACCACGACATGCGTGCTGGCGACGAGCGCGGGTGCCTCGGCAGGTGCGGCAGGTGCTGCTGCCTCAGGTGCGACGGCTGCTGCGCCAGGCGCTGGGATCGTCAGCACCTGCCCAACATAAATTTGGGCAGCGTTGGCGATATTGTTCGCTGCCGCCAGTTCGGCGGTCGTCAGCCCATAGCTGAGGGCGATGCGAAAGAGGTTCTCGCCAGGCTGAACGACATGGGTCGGCGACTGGGCGTAAGTCGGTGCCACCATCAGGGTCACCAGTGTAAGCAGCAGTAAGGCGGTCAGGCGGCGAACATGACGCAGCATAGCATTCTCCCTTGGATATAACAGCATTTTAACGCGATAGTACTGAACACTGTAAAGCGGCTTCGGATCTGTGTCAATGAGGCGTGACAGCGGCTTGTGGGTGTCGATTGCTCATAGGGCGGTTTGCGGCTAAAATCGCCTAATCACAATCGATCATTATTCACTCGACCTTAAGGGCACTTGCCAGGGTCTGAGTGGGAAACCACGATCCTTATGCTGTTACGCGCGTATCGATTTTCCGACAAACTTGGCGTCGTCCTGATCAAACTGCTGGTCGCGCTGACGGATGCAACGCTGGGCGGACTTCTGGCGTTACGTCGAATCGCTGTCTGGCTCGTCAGCCCGGTTGTAGCGCTCACGGGGCGACTCTTCCAGGGGGCGGCGCGCGGCGGGGTGAGCGCGGCTCAGGGCGCAATGGCGCGCCGCACTGCACAGCGCGAAATCGACAAGACGATTGTCGAAGACCCCCTGCGCCGCCAGAATCGCCTTCTCAGTGGTTTGGTCTTGATTACACTGCTGGCACTCGTCAGTATCGTGTTGTGGGCTACGAATCCCGCGCGTCAGCCGCTGAATATCCCTGTGGTCAGCAACGTAAGCGGCGCGCCAGACCCGGCTGTGGAGACGCCACTTGTTACACAGAGTGGCGTGATTGTCGCGCTGCCAACGCCTGTGCCGACCGCGACACCCCTGCCAGAGGCGCTCCAGGTGCGCGGGACTATCGCATACACCGCCCACGAGAATGGGCAGAGCGACATCTTTGCTCTGCCGATTGGCAGTCGTACTCCTGTCCGCCTGACCGACGATGCCGCCGACGACCGCGACCCGTCCTGGTCACCGGATGGGCGTCGTCTCGCGTTTGCATCCAATCGTGACGGGAACTGGGAACTCTATATCGAAGATTTCCCTAACGAGGTCGTCACGCGAATGACGTTTGATCTGGCTTTCCAGGCGCGCCCGACCTGGAGTCCGGATGGGCTTTTCATTGCCTACGAAAGTTACATCGGCAACAACCTCGACATCTGGATTGTGCGCGTGGATGGCACTCAGCCACCCTTGCAGGTTCCCGGCATGTCACCAGCGCCGGATTTCGCCCCAGCATGGTCACCTAACGGGCGCCGTATCGCCTTCGTTTCCTGGCGTGATGGCAACCAGGACATCTACTTGTTCAATCTCGATGACCAATCGGTTGCCAATCTCACGAATACACCGCTCCGCAATGAGGACTATCCCGCCTGGTCGCCCAATGGGGACTTGCTGGCGTTCAGCGCATTGGATGAAGGCATCGAAAAGGTATTTGTCCAACCTGTCGATCAGCCTGGCGCGCCTGCGCAGGTGGTCGCGGGCGGGCGTTCGCCTGCGTGGTCGCCCGATGGCGGCAGTATCGCTTACACCACCGATTCGCTCGCCAGCGCCAGCGCGCAGCTCATCGCCGCGCCGTATACGGATGCGGGCTTGATCACGACCATTCTTCCGGTGCCTTTGGGGGCAATTGGCGCGACCTGGACATCTGCTCCCCTGCCGCAGGCAGTCGTTCAGGCACGTTCTGGACAGCGCCCACTGGTCGATACGCTGTTTGTAGAAAGCGAGGAGCCGCTCAATGCTGATCCGAGTTATCGCCTTCGCCCCTTGAACGGGGTCGAAGCGCCGTATGCGGCACTGAGCGAGCGGGTCAATGACTCGTTCAACGCGCTGCGTGAGCGGGCGCTACAGGAAGTGGGTTGGGACTTTCTGGGCACACTCCAGGACGCTTTCTGGGATATCAACCGTCTGCCAGAACCTGGCGAGGAACGGCGAAACTGGCTGATGACGGGACGTGCCTTCGCGTTTAACCGCAACGCTATCGTCGGATTTCCTGCGCCGGTGGAAATTGTGCGCGAAGACATCGGCGTGGAGACGTATTGGCGCGTCTTCGTGAGAGTTGCGGATGAAGCGCAGAATGGTCAGCTTGGTGAACCGATGCGGCGTATGCCCTGGGACTTCCTGGCGCGTGAGCAGCGCGACGTTCAGGCTTACGACGAAGGCGGGCGGCTGCGCGCGGAGATGCCATCAGGTTACTACATCGATCTGACTGAACTTGCGCTTGACTACGGTTGGCTGCGGATGCCTGCCGGAAGCGAGTGGCGTGCCAATGTCAACGCCGTCAACTACTGGATGTTTTACAAACCAGATGGCTTAACCTGGTTTGCAGCAATGCGGGAAATCTACGGTGAAGGGGCGCTCATTAACTTTGCCCCGACGGCGACCCCGACGCAGGTCGGTCTGACCGCTGCGACGCTGACGGCGCTGCCACCTGCCGCGCCAAGTGCGACGGCTGAGGAGGGTGGATGAGGCGGCAGGCAGGCGGTTTCTCGCCACTCATCCTGGTCATCGCCGCGCTCGGTGTCTTCGGCGCTTTGTTGTATACCAACGCTGTGCCGAACGAGTCCGCGCGCATTGTCATTCCCACGCAGCCTGCACCGACGCAGACGGTCAACCCCTGGCAGGCGGTGCTCGAAGCAGGTTTTGGGAGGCAGGGTACGCTCCCGCCGACAATACCGCCGATTGGGACGTTTGCGCCACCCACGCTTGTCTACAGCGGCGATGTCAGCGCGCCTGTTGCGGCGGGGGATGTGGTCAGTGTACCGACCATATCGTTTGCCAGCGGCGCAACTCCAACGCGCCCGCTGCCTACACTGCCGGTCGCGCTGACGGATCTGCCCGTGACCGCACAGGCAGTCACGCTGCCGACGCAGGTGTGGCAGCCACCACCGCTGATCCCGCCCATCAGCCGAGATCCGCTGGGTCGAGACCATTACTATTTCTCGCGCCCTGTGGATAGCAATGCGACAAACTTTGGTCTGTTCTACTATACGTATGGCTCCGACGGTCCTGAGGATGCGTGGCGTGTCCACGCAGGGATCGACATGCCTAATCCGGTTGGGCAGACGGTGCGTGCGGCTGGCAGCGGGCGCGTTGCCTTTGCCGCTGACGGGCTGCGCATTGAGGGCGCGATTTTCCAGAACACATCCAGCTATGGCAATGTCGTCGTCATTCAGCATGACTTTGGCTTTGAAGGTCGTCCACTGTTCACGCTGTACGCGCATCTCAATGCCGTGCTGGTGATGCCGGGGCAGTACGTCAATCGCGGCGATCCGATAGGTCTGGTCGGCGACAGCGGGCGTGTGAGTGGTCCTCATGTGCATTTTGAGGTGCGCATGTGCCCGACGACGACCTGTAACGACATCCCAAGCTATGGCGATACCTACAATCCACTCCTGTGGATGGTCAGCTACGTGGGTACCGGCGTAATTGCGGGTCGCCTTGTGGATAGTTTCGGCGAGATGATCGAAGATGCCGACATCACGATCCGCGATTGGTCACGCGGCACCGTCGAGGATACAACGACGACCTACATCTTTCAGGACACAGGGGTGGATGTGAATCCCGACCCGAACTGGCAGGAGAATTTCGTTGCCAGCGACCTGTCGGTTGGGCGATACGAGGTGATCACGCTGGTCAACGGCGTGCGCCTGTCCCAGGTGGTCGATGTGGTCGAAGGCATGACGACGTTCGTGGAGCTTGCGCCCCCCGAGGGTGTACAGCTCGTTGCACCCCCGGACGACGCAGCGCTGCCTGCACCGACCATCGCACCGGAGTTCACCGCCACGCCGGGCGGATAAACACACGCGGTCGGTTGGCGTGAGCGTTGGTGAAGCGTCGCTTCCCCTCATGGCGCGCGCCGACGGATTGCATTACACTGAGATGAGCCAAATGGAGCATCACGGCAGCCGAGGAGGTATCCATGAAACACCCATTGCGTGTACTGGTGATGACCATCGTTATGATGATATTGAGTGTGGCGGCGGCACTGCCCGCCTTTGCACAAACCGCAGACGTGATCGCTGTTGGCGAGACGCGGACTGCAACGCTGACTGTGCAGTCGCCTGTGCAGGTTTACGCATTTGAAGGCACGGCGGGTGCGACGTATGTGGCGAGCGCTGTTGCAGAGACGACGACAGGGTATGGGATCGATATTCTCGATGCAGAGGGGCTGTCGATCATCAGTACCGGCGATTTTACCGAAGCAGCGAACGCCGCCGGAGACATCGTCAGTACGGCGAGCGTGGCGGCAACTCCGACGGAAGACGGTACCTATTACATTCTGGTCAGCACGATTGTCCTGGCAGTCACGGACGGCGAGATCGAGTACGCCCTCACGTTGGAAGCCAATGTGGGTGATGTGACCGCTGTCGCCACAACCGCTGTCGCCACGACTGAGCCGACTCCGACCGCTACGACCGACGCGACTCCATCTGGCACGGCGATTGCAGCGCAGGAGCAGGAGCAGGGGCAGCTCCTGACAACAGCCGGCTTCTCGCTCGCGCTTTCGTGGAGCGGTGCGGCAGATCTGGATTTCGAAGTCCGCGACCCGATTGGCGGATCGCTCTACTGGGAGACACCGAGCGTCACGAGCGGCGGCTCGATGAGTCCGAATGTGAATCAGGGCTGTATTAACCCCAATGTGGATAATCCGACCGAGACCGCGACCTGGTCACCGGGTGGTATTCCGACAGGAAGCTACGAACTGCTCGTTTATTACCAGCAGCCGTGCGCGGGCGATGTGCCCATAAGCTTCAGTATCGCGCCCTCGCTCGACGGGACAGCGCTGCCCGCCGTGTCGGGCACCGTCACCCCCGGTCAGGTGTATGTTTCGCGCGTGGTCATCAATGCGGACGGCACGGCGGACGTGCAGCAGCAGGGGAGTGTCGTCGTCCTGGAAAGCATCCCGTTCGATTTCGCGGCGATCCAATCCAGCGCGCAGCCTATCGCGCTCGATGTGAACACGCAGGGCTTCATCGGTAACGCGCAGCAGTTCCAGTCCTTCAGCTTTGACGGGCTGGCGAATGAACTCCTGAGCATGAATGTGCTGGCTTCGAGCGGGAGTCTCGATACGTTCGCGGCGATCTACGACTCGGCTGGTACGGTTATCGCCTTCAATGACGACATTGGCGTCGGCATCACCAATTCGCAGATCGACAGTGTGCTGCTGCCTGCCGCCGGGACCTACTACGTCGTCGTCACGCGCTACGGCAAGGCAACGGGGGGTACCGAGGGGAGTTTTGACCTCCTGCTCACACAGCAAACGGTCAATCTTTCCCAGGAGTTCCTCAGCCTTCCTGAAGGCTCCCTTGAATTCCTCGTCCTCTGGAACAGTGCTGCCGACTTGCAGCTTCTGGTACGCGACCCAGCGGGGGACTCGGTCTTTGACGACATCCCGCGCATCAACAGCGGTGGCACGCTGGCGGCACTGGGCAATGTCAACTGTCGTGGTTCGCAAGGCACGCCGTTCTCGTACACGTATTGGCCACTGGAACGCCAACCGCGTCCGGGTGTGTATGAAGTCGAGGTGTGGTTCCAGCAGGACTGCGGTGATCCATCACCAGTGACGTTTAGCCTGTACGTGACCTTCAATGGACGTCAGATCCTGCGCACCACTGAGACGCCGATCCTCAACGAGCGCTACCTGACCAGCTTCACCCTTAACGCCGATAACACGACGACACCAAGCGACGGCGGCATTATCCGTGGGGTTGAGACTCTCGATTATCGTCCGGAAATTCTAACGGCTGTTGCGCAGGTGCCGGGGGTAGCGGCGGCGGGTTCGATCACGCAGGACAACAAGTTCGACGTGTACAGCTACGAAGGCGTTGCCAACAGCAGTGTGACGATTGCACTGAACGCGACCAGTGGCACGCTGGACACGACGCTGTATCTGATCAGCCCCAGTGGTCAGCTTGTCGCGGAGAACGACGACGCAGTTCCAGGCGAGAATACGAATTCGCTGATTGCCGATTTCACCTTGCCAGAGGATGGGCAGTACGCTATCATCGTCACCCACTACGGCGCACTGTACGGCGGTACTACGGGTACCTATACCCTCACCCTCACCGAGCTGAACTGACGGCTTGGACTTGTGAAGCGCAAGAGGGGGCGACCTGTAGTGGTCGCCCCCTTTTTTGTCCGAAAAGCCGTGTTTGGGGAACTTTCTTGAAACCTAATCACATTCTGCTTGTTCTCGTCATCGCCGTTGTCGCTGCTTGCGCACCCGCGCCCGTACTGCGCGACATGACTTTGTTGCAGGACGAAAGCCTCTTGACGCCGCCCGGACGTGAGATTCCTCCGGCTGGTACGCCTATGCCAACTGAAGTGGCTGCTGCGACTGATGAAGCGCAGCCCACCCCGACTCTCGACCCGGTTGCTGCCAACAGCATCATTCAGGATAACGGCGACGGGACGTGCGCATCTCCCTGCTGGCGGGGAATCACGCCGGGAACGACCTTGTGGCGCGATGCACTGACCATCGTCGAAGACGACGAAACCTTGCAGAACCTGCAAATTGAAAGCGATGAGAATACCGGAGCGGTCGGCGCTCTGTTCGAGAATGTCGGGGGCAGCAGCCCATGCTGTAACATGGCGAGTCGTGATGGCGAGATTGTCGATTTTATTTCCCTGCGCCTTGCGCCAACGATGCTCCTGAGCGAAGTGATCGACATCTGGGGTGACCCCACCTATGCGATTGGTGGACCGGTTGCCGACGATCAGGCGTTGGTCTATCTTTTCTACCCGAATGTGCCGATGATGCTGGCGGTATTCGTCGCCGGACCACAGTCGTCAATCACTGCGTCAAGCGAAGTGATTGGTGTTATCTACGCCAAGTCGAGTGATTTGGAGGAGATTGTGCGTTCCACCCCGCTGCACTTCTGGGAGGGGTACGACACATTTGCTGCCTACGACGACGAAGAAGGAACTTTCGATCAAACCGCAGTGCCAACGTTGCCGCCAACGGCTGAATCCGCTGCTGAGGGCGGTTAGCGCGTTTGCGCATTAAGAAGGGACAATGAGTATGAGTGAAGAGATGAATCCAACTGCCTCGGTAGACGTGCCTGAAACTGTCCAAGAAGAACCGGTCATGGAAGCACCCACTGACGTGGTTGAGGAAGTCACTGCCGTGGAAGCGGTGGCACCCCTTGAAGACGCGCAGCCTGCGGTGGTCGAGGAGCTGCCTGTGGCGCAGGCTGTGGCTGAGGAGCCTGTAGCGACGGTGGAAGAAACGCCTGCGGCAGTTGACGTTTCCGAACCGGCGATACCAGCCGTCGAGGAAGTCGCAGTTGTCGAAACCCCCGCAGAACCCGCGGCGATACTGGCAACACCCAAGAGCATGGATGAGCTGACCGCCGGCATGGAAATTGCGGGCAAAGTCAAGCGTATCGAACTCTTCGGCGCGTTTGTCGATATTGGTGTTGGCAAGGATGGTCTGCTCCACATCTCGCAGCTTGGCAGACCGGATGTGCGCAACGTCGAAGATGTCGTGCAGTCTGGTCAGACGCTGAACGTGTTTGTTCTCAAGGTCGATAAGGAGCAGGGGCGCATCGCGCTTTCGCTCACGAAGCCTGTTGGGATGCCCTGGGAAGCGCTGCGCCAGGGGATGGAAGTAACTGGTACTGTCATCAAGTTGGAAACCTACGGCGTTTTCGTCGATTTTGGCGCAGAGCGTCCGGGCATGGTTCACGTATCCGAACTCGCAAGCGGCTATGTGAAATCACCCGCTGATGTCGTCAAGGTGGGTGATGTCGTCACCGCGCAGGTGATCAAGCTCGATAAACGCAAGAAGCGCATCGATCTGAGTGTGAAGGCGATGACGGAGAAGGAAGAAGTCGCCACACGCCAGGAGATGCGTGATGAGCCTCAGGAAGACCTGCCGACTGCAATGGAGTTGGCGCTGCGGCGTGCGATGGATACTGAGGGTGGCTTCGACCGCAGCAAGCGTGATCGTGACCGTGATGAGCGCCGCTCACGTAAGTTTGAGCGCGATCGCGAGGACATCTACGAGCGCACACTGCGCAACCACCGCGGTTAAGCGTAGCGGGTATTGACTGAAGAAGGCACAGGTGAAGACACTGTGCCTTTTTGTATTGATCTGATCGGGCGCTGCGCCCCTCAACAGGCGTGTTATGCCTGTGCCTGGGCGAGGGAGTTGCGGAGGCGCAGACTGGTTGTGATGAGCTGGAACAGCATGACCGTCCCTGCCGCGAGGCACCACGGACACAGGGCGCGCAGCACGGCGACCGAGACGTAGATCAGGTATGCATGGTACATGACGCCGAACAGGGCTATTCCGAACACAATGTAGACCCCATACCGCGTGAAGAATGCCTGGCGTCCATCCAGCAAGAGGGTGCCGCCAATCATCAGATGTGCCACAAAGCCCCACATGGCGGTTGGGACTCCCAGGATGTATGCCCAGGCGCTGTTTTCGACGACGGCACAATTAATGAAGCCTTCGTTGGTGCATTCCAAGGGGACATTGGCGATCTTTGTCCAGCTCATGTAGCCGGTGATGCCGAGCGCGACGATGACGAGGAGGACGCTGACCCATTTGAGTGTGATGCGAAAGCCGCCAGTCATGCCTGGGGTATCGCCAGAGGTGACAGATTGTGTCGCCATGATATGACATCCTTAAGCGGACATAAGCCGAATTGCCTCCATTGAACCACATCACCGTCCGTCCCGCAAAGTGACATTCGGAACGTAGTTGTAAGAAGTGTGTAAACAATCACCGCGTCTTCAGCGCAGGATACGCACCGGGTAGGTTTGCCCGGCAGTCGCCAGCGTGGTGCCTTCGGGCATGATGAGCAAACCGTCTGCCAGAACCATCGATGTGATAGCGCTGCTGCTTTGCGTGCCGGTCGTGCGCGCGACGAGCTTTCCGTTTTCGTGACTTAGTTTGACGCGGGCGTATGTGCGCCGTCCATCGCTGCGGATGTCTTCACCCACCATCGCCTCAGTCGTTTGTGTCAGGTCATGTGCGCCGAGCAGCTTGAGCAGGCAGGGGCGCACGAACACATCAAACGTGATCATTGCCGAGACCGGGTTGCCAGGCAATCCAAAGAATGGGATGCCACCAAGGTTACCGTAGGCAAGCGGTTTTCCGGGGCGCAGATTAATCTTCCAGAATCCGACGCTGCCCATCTCCTCCAACACGATGCGAATCAGGTCCGCCGTCCCGACCGAAACCCCCGCCGAACTGATAATGATGTCCGGTTGTGCTGCCAATGCTTCGTGAAAGCGCAGTCGTATGTCGTCCAGATCATCCTTCGCTGTTGGTATGCGGACTGGGATGCCGCCGTTTTCCTGCACCAGCGCCGCTAGTGCGTAGCTGTTCATATCGCGGATCTTGCCTGGCGCGAGGGGTTCATCCGGGGCGAGCAGCTCGTCTCCTCCGCTGAGGATGGCGACTCGTGGCGGTCGTACACAGGCTACATGTGCGAACCCCAGCCCTGCCAGGACTCCGATTTCCGCCGGGCGTATTCGTGTGCCTGCCAGCAGGACGCGCTGCCCGCTGCGCACATCTTCGCCGGGGTATCTGACGTTGGCACCGCGCGTTGCTGCTTTGTAGATCTGAACTCTGTCACTCAAAGGCGCGTGCGCTGTGTCCCGCCAATTCACGTCCGTCTGTTCGACGGGCACGACCGCATCTGCGCCATCCGGGATGGGCGCGCCTGTCATGATGCGTGCTGCTTCGCCCTGGCGGACTGCGCGGTCCGGGGCGCTCCCAGCCGGGATGTCCATCGAGACTGTGAGCGCAATAGGGCTTTCGGGTGTGGCGCTGGCTACATCGTCGCTGCGTACCGCAAAGCCATCCATGCTGCTGTTGGCGAACGATGGGATGTCGTGACGGGCGACGATGTCTTCCGCCAGGGTGCGCCCATACGCGCCGTCCAGTGTTGTTTCCTGCACGGGCAGGCGATTCATATCGCCGAGGATGCGGTCAAGTGCGATATCGACGGACAGGAGTTCAGACATGGGTTCCTCAGGAGCAGCGGGCTAACGGTCGGAAGTGTCGCTGCTGTGAGATGCAATTCTAACAGTTCTTCAGCATGAATCAGACCGAAAGTTGCGTATAATAGGGCAGTTGCTATAGTTAAGAAATCTTTATGCTGTGTGATGATTTGTCGACGAGTGGAACATGATAAATACGACGATGGTTGCTTCTCGCAATCTTGAGTCGCTGCTGCTAGCACTGCCAGACTTTTCCCCGACCGATCGCTCCCTTGTGGAGCGCGCCTATCACTTTGCCGAAGAAGCGCATGCCGGGCAAGTTCGCAAGTCCGGTGAACCCTATATTACGCATCCGCTCGAAGTTGCCTACATCCTCGCAGATATGCACATGGATGCCGAAACGCTTGCGGCTGCGCTGCTCCATGATGTCGTCGAAGACTGCCGTTCCATCACCATCGAAGACTTAGGGCGTGAGTTTGGCGACGTGGTTGCGACGATTGTCGATGGCGTAACCAAGCTCGACCGTGTGCCCATCAACACGGATATTGATCCACGCAAACGGACAGCCGACCGCGATGCGGAATACATCCGCAAGATGCTGACGGGCATGGGCGATGATGTGCGCGTCGTCCTGGTCAAGCTAGCAGACCGCCTGCACAATATGCGCACCCTGCATTACATGAAGCAGGAAAAGCAGATCAAGATTGCCCAGGAAACTCTGGACATTTTTGCGCCGCTCGCCAACCGTTTGGGAATCTGGCAGATCAAATGGGAGCTTGAGGATCTCGCTTTTCGCTATCTGAATTCCGATGCCTACAAAGAAATCGCAGGCAAGATCGATGATCGACGTGGGGATCGCGAGTCATACCTCAAGGATGTGATCAATGTTCTGCGGGTGGAACTAGACAAGGCAGGGCTGCGTGATGTCTCGTTGAGCGGACGCCCCAAGCATATCTACAGCATCTTCAAGAAGATGCAGCGCAAGGCAGTTGATTTCGACAAAGTCTATGATGTGCGCGCTGTCCGCGTGATTGTCGCGGATAAGGTGCAGTGCTACCAGGTGCTCGGCATTGTCCACAGCATCTGGCGTCCTATACCCGGCGAGTTTGACGATTACATCGCGTCCCCCAAAGACAATTTCTACCAGAGCCTGCACACTGCCGTTTATGACAACGACGGGAAGACGCTGGAGGTGCAGATCCGTACGCGCGGGATGCACGAACACGCCGAGTATGGAATTGCCGCGCACTGGCGCTACAAAGAAGGCAAGGATGGCGCGCGCGATGAGGCGTATGAGCGGCGCATCGAGTACATCCGTCGCTTGATGGAAGATGTCCGCAAAGCGGACGATGCCTCAGACTTCATGGAAAACATGAAGAATGACGTCTTCAAGGATCGGGTCTATGCGGTGACGCCCAAGGGCGATGTCGTCGATATGGCTGCCGGGGCGACTCCCATCGATTTTGCCTACCACATTCATACCGACCTCGGACATCGCTGTCGCGGGGCGAAGGTCAATGGGCATAATGTCTCGCTCAACCACGTGTTGAAGACGGGCGACCAGGTGGAAATTGTCGCCACCAAGCAGGGGGGACCCAGCCTTGATTGGCTAAATCCCGATCTTGGCTACGTCAATACGCCGCGTGCCCGCCAGAAGGTGAAGTACTGGTTCCGCAAGCAGCACCGCGATCGTAACATCTCATCCGGTCGTGACATGCTGGAACGCGAGATGAAAAAACTGGGTGTGCTGTCGAGTATGCAGCTTGAGCAAGTCGCCAGTTTCTTCAACTATGACCGTGTCGAGGATCTGCTGGCGATGATCGGCGCGGGCGAAATCACAGGGCGTGACATTGCCAACCACGTTCTCGAACACGAAAAACCCAAGCTTACGTCGATTACACAGGAAGTTGAGGCGTTCAAGCCCAAGCCTGCGCCTGCACCCCTGGTTGTTGATGCGTCGAACGGCGTGAGTATCCAGGGCATGGGCGGCATGTTGGTCACGCTGGCGAAGTGCTGCCATCCGGTTCCCGGCGACAGCGTGATAGGGTTTATTACGCGCGGACGTGGTGTCGCAGTCCATCGCCAGAACTGTCCGAACATGGTCAATCTGGCGGATGGCGAGCGGAGCCGCATGATCGAGGTGGACTGGGGGGCATCACAGCAGGAACTGGTCTATCCTGTGCCGCTCGAAGTAGTCGCTTATGATCGCGAAGGTCTGCTTCGTGATATGACGACTCTGATTTCTGACGAGCGAATCAACATCTCCCATGTGTCGGTGGATACAGCGCAGGGGATCGCCACTATTCACCTGACGCTGCAAATCAGTGATATGTCGCAGCTTTCGCGCATCCTGACACGGATTGAGCGTATCCGGAGTGTCGTGGAAGTCCATCGCAGCCTCTCCTGACAATATAAGCATTTGCTTACATATTTGGTATTTGTCCGCATAGAATGTCTTTTGTATACTGCACACAGTGATGGCGCGCCGCTTGCCTCCCCCGATAGGTTGAGAGTTCATGACTGATATGCGCACATTGATATCTGACCAGTTTTCCCAACTGGGTTCGCATGTTCGCATCGTGGTCATGCATCCCAATTGCTCGCAGCAGCATCGCGTGCTCTCTTTGCTGGGCGCGGATTACGGATATGTGCGGCTGAATGGTCACTTGCTGGGCGCAGAAGAGACCTGGTTGCAGGTGCAGGCCGCGTGGAATCTATCCCGCATTGACGCACGATCGACGCTGGTCATTGACGAGTCGGATCGTGCGCGTGACGACGGACTGGCGACACTCATGGTCGAGAAGCTTCTGCCACTGGTGAAGCAAGGTCGTATCATCCTAATGGGACGCCAGACGCCAGCAGCGGTTTTGAATCATCCCCAGCTTCGGGACAAAACCGCGTTGCTGCCGGTGGACGACGATCACATGCTGATGGACTATCGCGCGCTGCCAGCGGGCAGGCACCTGCTTGAAGTCTGGGGACTTGGCTCTGGGCGTGTGATGATCGACGGGCGGCAAGTCGATAGCTGGGATGGCGTGCTGCCGCGCGCGCTGTTCTTCTATCTCGTGGATCGCGGCATGGCGACCCGTTCGGAAATCTTCGAGAACTTCTGGCCTGTCCTGAACGTCCGTGAGGCGACCAATGTCTTCCATGTGACTAAACGGAAGGTGAGCGAAGTCCTGGGGACGGATCTCACGCAGTTCAAAGCCAGCTATTACTACCTTGCCCCTGCTATTCAGCTTCAATATGACGTTTCCCGATTCAATTATTGCGTCCAGGAGAGCGCCCATGCGCAACCTGCCGAAGCGGAGCAAATGCTGCGCGAGGCTGTCTCGCTGGTACGTGGCACCTTTATTGGAACGCTGAACGTGCCCTGGGCACAGCGACGTCGCGCGGAGCTTGGCATCGCGTACACGGACGCTCTGTTCGCTCTGGGGCGGCTTGTCGAAGGCAGGGGGGATGCCGCCGAAGGACTCTCCTGGTACATACGGGCGTTTCGCCAGAACCCGGCGCGTGCCGATGTTACTGAGAGACTACTTCAGTTGTTCCGGCATTCCGGACGCATTCTGGAAGGCAAAGAAGTCTACCGTAAGCATCAAAGCGCCCTGGAAACCGAGGAGTACAAAAAGGTCTCCGAGGGCGTGAGGCGGGCTGCTGCTGCGCTTGGCTAGCCAGCATCCTCGTCAGGTGCCACGGTGACCATCTGCACATACTTCGCCACCGAAGCCACGCGCTCTTTGGCACCCATACTGATGACAAAGTCGCCTTTAAGCGGGCGTTTGCCCGCGGGCGCGGCGCTGATGCGCATATACTTTGACTTGCCTTTGTCGGTCAGTACGATGATGCCTTCATCCAGCTTGCCAACGGTTGCGGCAGCCAGTCCGCCGCTCTCCTTCGACAGCGTCATGGTGATGACGCCGCCACCGGCGCGCCCCTGGGTGGGATACTCGGAAAGCGGCGTGCTCTTGGCAATTCCATCGCGCGTGATGACCCACAAATGCTGCTTTTCCACCACGAGCACCGCGCCCACCACCTGATCGCGTTGACCAGCAAGCTTGATGCCGCGCATTCCGCCCGCGCCCATCCCGGTCGGGCGTACGTCGTTCTCGCTGAAGCGGATCGCCTGCCCTTCGCTGGTAACGAGCACGACTTCATCCTCACCATGCGTGATGAATACATTGAGTAGGCGGTCGTCTTTGTCGAGATCCATCACCTTGAACGTGTCTGACCGCATTCCCGGCAGATCTTCCATTCGCTGGCGTTTGACCTCGCCCTGTTCTGTGGCAAAGAGGAGGAAACCGCTCTCCAGGGAGGATGGCAGACAGAGGAACGCAGCAACCTCATCGGTACTCTTGAGCGGGCAAAGGCTGAAGAAGTCCGCGCCATCGCTCGGCTGAGTCACCTGCGGGAGCTGCTGAACGGGAATCGTTGCGCAGATCCCCCGGGTCGTGAACAGATAGGCAACCTGGCTGGTGTCTGTGTGGAGAATAAAACGCGGTGGTCCCTTCGTTTCGACGCTGACCTTGGGAGCTTCATCGCTGTACGTACGCCCGATCTTCCCCTCGACATTGAGTGTGACCCAGGTGACCTCTTGGGGCACGAGGAGCGACTCCGCGGTGACTTTGGTCGCGGCACCATCGGCGATGACAGTACGACGAGGATCGTTATAGGCATCCTTGACGGTGAGCAGCTCGCCGGCGATCACCTCCCGCATCTTCTCTGGGCTGGAAAGCAAGCTCTCCAGATACTTGATCAATTTGATTTTTTCGTCGTACTCTTCCTGAATCTTCTTGCGTTCCAGCGCTGCCAACCGACGGAGCTGCATGTCGAGGATGGCATTCGCCTGGATTTCGCTGCACTTAAGCAGCTTGATCAGGTTGGTGCGTGCGGTATCGACATTTTGCGACTTGCGGATGGTCGAGATCACTTCGTCCAGCGCGTCCAGTGCCTTGAGCAGCCCTTCGAGGATGTGGGCGCGGGCGCGGGCGCGGTTGAGTTCATATTCACTGCGGCGGCGGATGATTTCCAGCCGATGATCGAGATAAACCTTGAGCGCCTGCTTGAGCGTGAGGGTACGCGGTTCGTTATTGACCAGCGCCAGCATGATGATGCTGAACGTCTCTTGAAGGGGTGTCAGCCTAAACAGGTTCGCCAGCACATCGGCGGGTTCGACGCCGCGCTGCAGCTCGACGCTGATTCGCAAGCCCTGACGGTCGCTCTCATCGCGCAGGTCTGCCAGCCCCTCCAGCTTGCCATCGCGCACCAGCGTGGCGATGCGGTCGATCAGCGCGGACTTGTTGGTCTGGTAGGGCAGTTCGCTAATGATGATGCGTGATTTGCCGCGCCCCATCTCCTCAATATGACAACGCGCGCGCACGGTGATCTTCCCGCGACCCGTGGCATAGGCACTGATGAGCGAGTCTTCACCGTCTTCGGCAGCATCGATATGCCGATAGACCAAGCCTCCGGTAGGAAAGTCGGGACCCTTGATGAACTGCATCAGGTCTTCGACCGTGATGTCGTCCATCGCCTCCCATTTGCGCAGCATGTAGGCGCAGGCGTCACACACTTCGCCCATATTGTGGGGCGGTACATTGGTCGCCATGCCAACGGCGATGCCGGATGCACCGTTGACGAGCAGGTTGGGGAAGGCAGCAGGGAGGACGGTCGGCTCCTGGAGCGTGCCGTCGAAGTTTTCGACAAAATCGACAGTCTCCATGTCCAGGTTGGTCAACAGCTCTTCGCCGACCTGTGCCAGGCGCGCTTCCGTATACCGCATCGCTGCCGCGCCGTCGCCATCCACGCTGCCGAAGTTGCCTTGCCCATCGATGAGCATGTAGCGCATCGAGAAATCCTGCGCCAGACGCACGAGAGTCTCATAGACTGCAACATCGCCGTGCGGGTGATACTTACCCAGGACTTCGCCAACGATGCGCGCACATTTCTTGTAGGGGGTATCCGCTCGAATGCCCATGTCGTACATGGCATAGAGGATGCGTCGATGGACGGGCTTCAGTCCGTCGCGGGCGTCGGGAAGCGCGCGGGCAACGATGACGCTCATGGCGTAATCCAGGTACGCCTCGCGCATTTCCTGATTGATATTGACCTGGCGGACCAATCCGAGCGTCATAGGCAGCTTCCCTGTCTTCGTCATTCTCTGCTGTGGGCGGCGGAGATGATTGTAGGATCGAATTTTCGGACGTGTCAATATGGAGAACGTCTGTGCTGATTATAACACAGCTCCGGGAAGCTGACTACGCAAGAATGCCGCATGAAATGGGCTTTTGCAGCCGTTGCGTTCCGCCGTGACGAACTTGTTGCCGCCGCCTGACCAACGCTCCGTAGGCGCGATCCCTGCCTTATGCTACACTGCCTTGTATGAAGCGACATACCCTTTTCCACATCACCACCTTACTCGCACTGCTCATGCTTGCCGCATGTGTGCCACAACCTCCGATCATCGTCTACGTGACGCCGACTTCTGTGATGACAGAAGCGCCCACGGTTGCGCCCGCGACTTCGACCTTTACTGCCGTCGCACCCGCTGCGACGCAAGTGGGGATCGTGGCGACGACTGGCGCACTGGAGACGGCGACGGTTTTCTCTGCGGTCTCCACCCTGACACCTGGCGGCACACCGAATGTCGTCGGTTCAGTTTTGCAGCCGGGCTACACGCTGCCGCCGACAAGCACACAGCCTGCGACTGCAACACCAACGCCGTCGCAAACGCCGGAGCCTGGCGCACCCACGCCGACGCCCGCTCCAGCTACGGCGACAGTGACGCCATCACCGGGACCCGCGCCAATCTTCAATCTTCCGACGCTCGATCCGAACCGGGTGGGCATCCAGTTGGACATCAACCTGTCCGACTCCGACTGGGATGTAGCGATGGCCGATATTGAGCGGCTGGGCGCGAAATGGGTCAAGGTGCAGCTCCCCTGGAGGGATATGCAGCCAAATGGTCCCGATGAGCGCGACAACGAGTTTTTCCGCCGGATCGAACAGCATCTTGAGGACGCGAACCGTCGCGGATTGAACATGCTGGTCAGTGTCGTCAAGGCACCGCCCTGGGCGCGCAGCGTGCAGGCAGAAGATGGTCCTCCAGATGACCCACAGGCGCTGGCGAACTTCATCACGATTGTCCTGAATGAGTTCAACGCGGGCTTAAATCGCGCGATGGTGGGGGAGTATATCGACGCCATCGAAATCTGGAACGAACCCAACCTGCAACGCGAGTGGCAGGGCACTTTGCCATTCAACGGGGCGGGCTACATGCGTCTCTTTGCCCCAGCCTACGCCGCAGTGCGTGCCTATTCGCCGACCGTGCCGATCATCACTGCCGGGCTTGCTCCAACGGGTAACAGCCCATTCTCGGTGAACGACCGCGACTTCTTGCAGCAGATGTATGATGCTGGCTTGGGGCAGTACAGCGATGTCCATGTTGGCGTGCATCCTTACGGCTGGGCGAATCCACCGGATTCGCGCTGCTGCGGCACGCGCGGGTGGGATGATGATCCCCATTTCTTCTTCCTGGATAACATGGATGCCTACCGCGAAATCATGAACCGCAACGGTCATCAGGCGGTACAGATGTGGATTACCGAGATCGGGTTTGCGAGCTGGGATGGCTATCCTCCCAACCTGGAACCCCCGGATGCCTGGATGGGGTTCACGAATCGCTGGCAGCAGGGTGGCTACACGCTGCGGATGTTCGAAATTGCACAGACACGCGGTGATACGGGGGTAACGTTCCTGTGGAACCTCAATTTTGCTGTCTTGTCGGGTCTCATCACGGGTCGCGATGAGCGTTCCGCATACAGTTTGATCGTGCCCGGCTCAAGCTGCGCGATTGATGCCTCCAGCACCAGTCGAACCGAGCGACCGGCGTACTGGATGTTGTATGACGCGCTTCGCCCAGAGGTACAGCTCAATGACTTCTGTGGTGTTCCGCCCAACCCAATCCCTGGGCTTCAACCGTAGAGGGCAGAGCATGAATGGAATCGTTCGACGGATGATCGCTGCGCTGGCAGTGGCGGTCTTTGTCGCCACTGCTGCCCCGACCGATGCGCAGGATTATCTTGCATGTCCAGCGGACTTAGGCGGCTACCTGCGCCCACTGCTGGCGATTGGCGAACGCGGCGAAATACGCGCGGATGGTGTCCCCACGCGTGGACGAAGCGCGCCGACGCTTGACGCCGAGATTGTGTTCCAGATTGAGCCGGGAACTTCGTTCACGGTGGTGGGCGGTTCAGCTTGTGCGGATGGCTATTTGTGGTGGCGGGTCGCGTATGGCGCACAGGTCGGGTGGGTCGCTGAGTCGAGCGTCGAAGAGCGCATCTATTATGTCCAGCCTGTGTCCGTTGAAAACGAGTCGCCACGCGCCGCCATCACCCGCGAGTCGCTATCGCGCATCGTGGCGCTGCCATTTGAAATCTCGCCTGCTCGCTTTACCTTGGCGTCCACTGCGCCTTTTGCGCTTGTTCGCACGCCCGAACTGGTGACCACGCTTGTGGCGAGCAGCGATCCACGCCGTGTACTCGGTCTTCTGGAAGGCGAACGCCGCGTGGTGGATGCCGCGTTCGACGCCACCGGACAATTCTTTGCGCTCGGCACGTTTGATGCGGAGCAGAATGGCTATTCCGCATCGCTCTATCGCTACGTCGCGGGCGCGTCTCCCTCCGTTTTTCCTGCGGCTGCGCCCATAGTGCTGGGCGGCGAACCGCCGCTGATCGCGGTGGCGTTGCAAACTCCTTATCTCCTGACACTTCACGCCGACGGCGAAAACGCTTCTGGCGCGCTGCTCACATGGCGTGCGGACAGCGGCGAACTCGTTGGGCGTGTCGAGTTTGACATGTCGCCTGCATATCTGGTGAGCGACTCGACCGGACTGATGGTAGCGGTGAGCGCGGCGGGCGGCGCTGGTGCAGAAACCCTTCTGATTGATCTGCGCCGACAAGAGATTACAGCACGGGTGCCGGAGTACGGCGTGCTTGCATGGAATCCCTACCCTGGCAGTGGACGTGAGCAGTTGATAGTCGGTAATGCGGACGGAACCGTGTCAGTCTATCTGGCGCTGCCCTCGGAGGCAGCGCAACCGCCCGACATTGTCCCTGCGCGCCTGGAAAGGCTGGGTGCCGTCGAAGTTTTCGTGCGGCGCGCTGATGCCTCATTGTCGGTGGTGTCGCTTGCACTTGATCCCGGCGGTCAATTATTGGCAGTGGGCGGCGGGATCGGCGCGAATGGTGCGCTGCCAGATGATCTGCGTGTTGCTGTTGCGTTTGTTGATCTCACTACCTACATTGTGAGCGCGGACAGCGTGGGGGGCGAGGACTGGGCAAGTATCGATCAGCTCGCGTTCAGCAGCGACGGCACCGCGCTCTGGGTGGGTTACACGAGTCGTGAGCGTAGGGCTGGTTTAGGATTCTACGGTGTTGCTGCGGCTGGATAGTCGACCGCCGACCCAGAGTGCGGCGAAGATCCAGTAGCAGAGTGTCGCCGGGAAGATGTAACGGGGCAGCGCATAGAGGACGAAGTGCATTAGGGTTACGTAAGCGATGAATCCGATGAGCGGCAGGGTGAGTCGCCACTGCTTGCGTGTTGCCACCATGCCCAACAGCCCCAGGATGATGCCCGTGTAGTGGACGATATAGAAGGCGAGCTTTGGGACGAAGGCATCGCCCTGGAGCAGGCGTACTAAGCCTTCGAGCGTGAAGTCATCACGCAGCCAGGTCAGCCCAAGCTCACGCAGGCTTTCGCCCGGAAACCAGGGTACGCCATGCGGTGTGAGATACGCGCCCGCCCACTCGCTCAGACGCCGGGAAAGATAGCCGCCAATATCCCCTGAGATGATATTCGATGCTGCATCGATGTACTGCTCTTCTCGTGGCGCATCCGCAGCGTCCGGCGAGACCTGTTCCTGCAGCGCGTCGTCGGTTGCAAAGGGACCTTCCCATCCGACAGTACCCAGGTACAAAAAGCCCGCCAGCCCTTCGCCCGCAATAATCCAACGATCCCAGCGCAGCTTGTAATAGATCGTCCAGGTGGACAGCACAAGCGCCACGACGACCAGCAGCGTTATCCCATACCGCGCAGCGCGCGCGGGCTTGTACGCCATGAACAGGTGGATCAGGATGCCGATGGGGAACGCAAGAAGTGATGCTCGTGTCAGCGTTGCCAGCGCGAGAAGGACGCCCGCGAGCGCGAAATTCCGCAGCAAAGGCGGTTCACGCTTCACGGTTTCGACATAAACGGCTAGGGCAGCGCTCAGGAAAAACAGGAAGAGCGTTTCGCTCGTGATCTGCCCGCTCTCCATGATGAAGATTGGGTTGAAGCCGAGAAATGCCGCCGCCACCAGCCCTGATCGCTCACCACCAATGGCTCGCCCCGTTCGATAGGCGAAGTAACAGATTGCGGTACTGAATAGGACTTGCAGGACTCTGATCGTGTAGATGGCAGCCTCTGGCGACAGGACGAGCTGCGGTATGCCGACAAAGATCAGGAACAGCGGCGGCGGCGTCAGCGGTCCCGTCTCCCCGCCGCTCACGAGGAGTTTGCCATATTCGAGATACCAGCGCGTATCGCCGCCAGTGCCCGTGTATGGTAGCTGTGTATCCAGCCCCATGCCGTAGAGGGCGCGGAGTAGGAAAGCGGCAGCGAGCAGGAGGACTAATAACCTGCCGGTCGGTGCTGCCAATGTTGTGCGGAGCCGGGCAGTCCCAGCGATCAATGCCATGTGTTCTTGCCAGCGATGCAACTTCACGGGGAAAGTGTAGACGGAAGCTGCGGCAGGGGCAACCCCATGCATGTCGCTCTGCATGGGGTGCGTCAGACGCGGGGCTAGAGCATGGGGGCGACGACCAGCGCGACGATGGCGACGAGCTTGATCAGGATGTTCAGCGACGGACCGGATGTGTCCTTGAAGGGATCGCCAACCGTATCGCCGACTACAGCGGCTTTGTGCGCTTCACTCTTCTTGCCACCCAGATGCCCGCGTTCGATGTATTTCTTGGCGTTGTCCCACGCCCCGCCCGCGTTCGACATCATGACCGCAAGCATGAAACCACTCAGGAGCGAGCCAAGCAGCACGCCGACCAGGGTTTCGACGCCGACGAAAGACGCCAGCGGAGTGCCACGCCCCACGACGGCAAGGATGGCGATGCCAACGGGAACAAGCACGGCGATGATGCCGGGGAGGAGCATCTCACGAATGGCGCTCTCAGTGCTGATGCCCACGCATCGCTCATAGTCAGGCTCTGCCGTGCCTTCCATCAGTCCTGGGATTTCCTTGAACTGGCGTCGGACTTCGACGACAATCTCCTGAGCAGCGCGACCGACCGCGAGCATAGTCTGCGCGCTGAAGATATAGGGCAGCACCGCGCCGATCAGCAGTCCTGTCGGAAGCTGTGGGCTGAGGATGTTGATGTTAGGATTCATCCCTGTCGCGGCGACGAAGGCGGAAATGAGCGCCAGGGCGGTCATCACCGCGCTGCCGATGGCGAACCCCTTGCCCGTTGCAGCCGTCGTATTGCCGAGGCTGTCGAGGGCGTCTGTACGCTCGCGCACGCTCGCTTCCATGCCTGCCATCTCAGCGATGCCCCCGGCATTGTCTGCGACAGGACCGTACGCATCGGTTGCCAGGGTGATGCCGAGAGTCGAGAGCATCCCGACGGCTGCCATCGCGATGCCGTATAGACCGGCGCTGCCCATCGCTACCAGTGTCGCCAAGACGACGATGATAACAGGTGCAGCGGTACTCATCATCCCAATCGCAAGCCCTTGAATGATGACGATTGCCGGACCCCCGCGAGAACTCTCAGCGATCTGGCGAGTGGGGCGATAGGTGTCCGACGTGAAGTACTCGGTCATGAAGCCGATAGCGACCCCTGCGACCAACCCCGAAAGCGTAGCGATGATGACGCCCCAGCCGAGACCGAGCACCGAGCCGAGGATGGCGATTGCCAACGCAATCAGACCACTCGCGCCCCAGACGCCGCGACGTAGACTGCCGAGCAGATCCTGCTGGGTGGCATTTTCTTTCGTCTGGACGAGGAAGGTGCAGCCGATGCTGATCAGCAGCCCAATCGCTGCGACGAGCATTGGGAAGGCTTCCGCGACTTTGAGCTGCCCGAGGTTAACGCCGAGTACCGCCCGCAGATCTGCGGGTGCGCCTTCTGCTCCTAGCGCGGCACCGCTGCCCGCCAGCGCGGCGATGGTGATAGCACTGATGATCGAGCTGGCGTAGCTCTCGAAAAGGTCGGAACCCATACCCGCGACATCGCCGACATTATCGCCGACGTTATCGGCGATGACCGCCGGGTTACGGGGATCATCTTCGGGGATGCCTGCCTCGGTCTTGCCGACGAGATCAGCGCCGACATCAGCCGCTTTGGTGAAGATGCCACCACCCACACGCGCGAAAATGGCAATAGTGGTGCCGCCAAAGCCAAAACCGACCAACGCATTCGCCGCCGCAACGGGGTCGGGTATCATGCTCGTGAGCAGGACGAAGAGGAGCGAGATGCCTGCGAGTGACAACCCGACGACGGTCAAACCCATCACGGTGCCGCTGGCGAACGCGACGCGCAAGCCGCTGTTGAGGCTCTTTGCGGCGGCGGCTGTCGTGCGCGTATTGGCGCGCGTGGCAATCGTCATTCCAAAGTATCCAGACAGCGCCGATGCCACGGCACCAACCACATATGCCAGCGCCGTCCACGGCGACATGCCGCTGCCTGGGATGGCGCTCAGGATAAGCAGGACTACGACGACGATGACGACCAGAATCGCGACATAGCGATATTCGCGGCTCAGAAATGCCTGTGCCCCAAGCTGAATGGCTTTGGCGATTTTCGCCATCTTTTCGTTACCGGCATCCTGACGCAGCACCCACTGTGCTGTGGAGTAGGCAAATCCCAGCCCGATCAGGGCAGCAGCAAGAGCGATCCAGTTGAAGTTACTGACGATAAAGTCCATCAATCTCCTCGAATTCGAATATGCTTACGCAAGTTGGTGAACTGCATCACCGGATCATTTGGTCAATGTTAACAAGTGTTATGCCTCAGAAAGTTGGTGGAAAAGGCTAATTCGACTGCGATGTGGCTTGTGCGGAAGTGCCAATGTCTGTGCGGAAGTGGTGGTGGCTTCCGACTTGTGTATACTTTTGCCGAATCGGGTGAGCGTGACAAGGCTTTGCTTGTGGGTGACGCGCATTTGACGCTGGGGCAGCGTGCCGAAAGAGTTGCGCAAGATTACCTGGAGCGGCTGGGCTATGCACTCGTGGCGCGCAACTGGCGTTGTAGGTTCGGCGAACTGGATCTCGTGATGCGTGATGGCGAGGTGGTCGTTTTTGTCGAAGTCCGGTCGCGCAGGGGCGGGACGGAAAACGCATTTATGTCGGTGGACGGGCGCAAGCTCCGAAAGCTCCAGATGGCGATAACGACGTACCTTAGCGCGATGGCATGGGACGATGTGCAGGTTCGGCTGGACGTGGTTGCCGTGAGATTTGACGCAAGCGGTGAACACGGGCACTTATCTCATGCCAGAGATGTTCTGACGTGGTAATCCGTCCACCACTCATCGTTATCCAGGGTCCCACAGCGTCTGGGAAGACCGCGCTTGGACTCGAACTGGCACGCACGCTCGACGGCGAGATCATCAGCGCGGACAGTCGCCAGGTCTATCGCAAGATGGATATTGGCACTGCCAAGCCCACGCCGGAGGAGCGTGCGTCGGTGACTCATCACCTGATCGATGTGGTTGATCCGGACGAAGACTTCGCACTTGCCGATTTTCTCACACTTGCTCGTACTGCCATTGATGACATCATCGGGCGCGGACGACTACCGCTTCTGGTGGGTGGAACGGGGCAGTACATCACGGCGCTGCTGGAAGGTTGGGCAGTCCCGCATGTACCGCCAGACGCGACGCTGCGCCTGCGGCTGGAGCAGGAAGCGGAGGAGATTGGGTCAGCCGCGCTGCACGAGCGCCTGCGCCTGCTCGATCCTGAGGCTGCTCTGGGCATCCATCCGAACAATCTGCGGCGGATCATCCGCGCGCTGGAAGTCTGCGCGGTGACGGGCGCACGTTTTTCTGATCTTCGGCGCAAACAACCACCCACCTATGAAATCATTCACGTTGGGTTGACTGGAAATCGCGAGATGCTCTATCAGCGCGCTGATCGACGTTTCGATCAGATGATGGAAGTCGGCTTCCTCGCGGAGGTTCAAAGCCTGCTGGATGCGGGCTATCGGCGCTCCCTACCGTCCATGAGTGGGTTGGGCTACGCGGAGTTGACGACACATCTGCTGGACGGGGTATCGCTCGCGGATGCCGTTCAACGGGCAAAATTCAACACTCGTCACTTTATCCGGCGGCAGTTGACCTGGTTTCGCGGGCATGACAGCGGGGTAGCATGGTATGATGTGGACGAGGTTGGCGGAGACGCAATCCAGCAGGCTGTGGCGGCGCGTCTGAGGGACATTCGAAGGTCAGGATGAGAATTTTCAACCGGGGTCGCAACCCCAACGCTACTGTAGGTATTTTCCTGCTCCTGTTCATGGCGGTTCTCGTCAGCCCGAATGTGCTCCCGCGCTTCGCTTCAGATCTCTTTCCTGAATTCGTTTACAGTGGCGTTCCATGTACCTGGCTTAGACGAGCAGACTCACGGGCGTTTCATCAGTCAATTCTGGGGCGAACGGTGCCGACCCCCTTTGAGATTTCGGTGGATTCATCCACACTTCCTGCCGACGGCAGCGGCTTTCTGGTCATCCGCATAACGCTGCGTAACAACTCACTGGGTACCGTGCCCTTCGTCTATGACGTGACCGAAAATCAGGTGCCCATCATCGACAATGGCACCAGCGGCTTTGGGGTTCTTTTCACGCCCAACAACAGCCTGAGCGGCAGCTTTCAACGCCAGAACCAAGGCGCAACGATTCCGGAGACCAGTATGCGCATTCTCGGTCCTCGCCAGAGCTGCGTACACACCTTCTACCTGCCTGGCGGCAATGTACTGACCGACCCCGCACTGACGAGCGGCACGGCGACGGTTCGTGCGTTTTATCGTGGTTCGGTGCGCGGGCAAACGATCGCGCCGACGCCGCTGCCTGGCAGCTTGGCAGCAACGCCTGTCTTTGGCGATCAGGGCTTGTGGGTCGGATACGTTGAGTCTGACCCGGTGACGATCACCCGAGGTGCGCCCGCAGGGTCTTAAGGCGTTTATCGCGCTTCATGATTGCTCAAACCGCGCTATAATGCTTTCACAAATGCGGAAACTATCGAAAAGGAGCTGCCCCATGCCGGAATCGGCTTCGGAGCGACCCACTTTTATCATTCATGATGACAAGTCCCCTGAGCATGAAATCGAGATGCAGCTGGACAGCGTGGTCATCGGTCGTGGCGACGAGTGCGACATCACGATACACGAGCGGCAGATTTCCCGACAGCACATCCGAGTGTTCAAACAGGATGACCAATATTTTGTCGAGGACCTGGAAAGCAAGAACGGCACATGGCTAAACGGGACCCAAATCCACGGGGTACGGCGGCTGTACGACGGCGATGAGATCCATCTCGCATTGGCGGTACGCTTACAATTCATTGGGTCTGGGGCGACCGCGCCGCTTACGCATGATGCGCCGGCGGTGCTAACGAGTCGAATTCGCATCGATCCGATGGCTCGGCGCGTTTTTGTTGGAAATACTGAAATTAATCCACCGTTAAGCCCGCCCCAGTATCGACTGGTGGAATTGCTGTTCAATAACTCTGGACGGATTTGTACGCGCGACGAAGTGGTTTCGACGGTCTGGCCCGATGCCTTAAGCGATGGCGTGAGTGAGCAGGCGATTGACGCGCTGGTTCGCCGCCTGCGAGACCGCCTTGCTGAGATCGAGCAGGACTGGCAGTACATCGTGACGGTGCGCGGACACGGCTTCCGACTCGATAATCCTGACAACTAGCTCTGACGATTCATGGAAGAGGGCACCCCATTGGGATGCCCTCTTCATACAAACTACTTTTTCTTCGGCGCCGGTTTCTTGGCGTCGGACTTCTTTTCAGCCTTCTTTTCAGGCTTCTTCTCAGCCTTCTTTTCGGGCTTTGCCTCAGCCTTCTTCGCGGGGGCTTTTTTGTCTGCCTTCTCCGCCTTGTCAGCTTTCGGCTTCTTCACTTCTGCCTTGGCTTCGACTTTCAGCGAATCCCAGGTGTCCTTGCTGACAAACTTCGTCAGCGGACGCCCGTCGGCGGTGGTTCCACGCAAGCCGTAGCGAACCTGCCCCGTATCGCTGGTGAAGGTGGTCTTGTAGATGTTCTTCTCATCGACCATGACCTTCGACTTCGTCTTCACGTCGTAAAACTCTTGCGGCATGATTTTTCTCCTTTGCAGCATCCCAATCGCTGCCCTTTACTGCATGACCAGTGTAGTACTATTTGTGATAATGCGAAAGTTGACTTATCTGCGATATGGCAGAAAAAGTGCCATTTTCGGTTAGATTATCCCTACAAATGTGATTTCAAGCACAGCCTCGGACATCTATCCAGGTTATCGCTGCCTCTTCATGCGCAGTGACGTTGCAGTGGCGCACGAATCCCAGCCTTCCGTGCCAGGCACGCTCGCCATTGATATAGAGGGTTGTGGGATGTTGAGTGTTACCCTGCGCAAGGATCAGACGGTTGTGGTGGACGTCGATATGGGGGAAACTGCGCCAGTCTGGCGTATCGCTGCTGATGCTGAAGTAGCCGTCGCGTGTGACCAGAATTGTCATCACGCCTGCATCCGTCGTGACGTGAATGCCCGCTGCGCTGCTCATTGCCCCAAGATTGCGGAACTCGACAACGATACCGTCCCGTTCGTCGGGGTCAGCCGCGCTGCCATAAAGCACTGCCGCGAGCGTCATGCCAATTGCCAGCGTAACCAGCCAGCCAGCGAACAGGATGTCACGCTTACTGCGCAGCATTGACGCAGGTTGTCGAAGTTTGTATGCTGCCTCTGATGGTATCGGCATGATGAGGACTTCCGAATGCCTTTGCGTGCACTTTTTCTGGTCGTGTTCACCCTTATAGCGGGTGTGCTACAGCTTTCATTCCCAGTCCTCGCGCAGCCCGATGCGACGGACCCGTCTGCCGTTGTGTGGGATGGAACGCTGCGGCGAATTCGTGCCCCTATCCTGATGTATCACTATGTCAGCGAGCTTCCGGTGGGGGCAGATGCGGTGCGCCGCGAGCTGACCGTTTCGCCTTCACAATTTCGCGAGCATCTCGACGTGCTGTTCTATGAGGGTTATACGCCGATTTCGCTTTCCACACTCCATCGCGCGCTGAACCTTGGCACTCAGCTCCCTGCGAAACCTGTTGTTCTCACATTCGATGATGGCTACATTGACCATTATGTGCACGTGTTCGCCGCGCTCCAGGAGTACGGGTTTGAGGCGACATTCTTTGTTCCGACCGCATTCATCGACGAAGGACGCCCCGGACATCTGACATGGGAACAGATTCAGACCATGTCTGCCGCTGGCATGAGCATGGAGCCGCATACCAAGACGCATCGTGAACTGGCAGGTGTGAGCTACGATGTGCTGGTCTACGAGGCGTTGGGTAGTATCGAAAGTCTTGCGCACTACACAGGCGTAACGCCCCGGATGTTCAGCTATCCGGTGGGGCGATACGATGACTTTACGTTGAGCGTCTTTGCTTCGATGCCCATCTTGCGCGCTGTGACGACTGAGCGTGGGATGCTGCATACAACGGACAATCGCCTGGAAGTGATGCGGATGCGAGTGCCGGGGGGAGCCAGCGGCGCGACGATCCGCGCTATTCTCACTGGCTCCTGATCATGCGGTTAATCGGGCAGAATCCGTGTGTTGAGGAACTTATCCAGCCAGACGACGAAGATCAGTCCCAGCGGGACAGCAGTGACGAGGAAATACAGATTGCCGTAGCGTTGGAGTGAGATAGGGCTGCCGTTGTTCGGTCCCATCCAGGGCAGGACGAGGGTCACAAATGCGGCAGCGATGGCAAAACCCAACGCCATCGACACAACCCATACGAGCAGACGCTTGATCAGGAGCGAAGACATGGAATCCCTCTGCCTACTTCAGAAATCGTGACTGGCACGATTGTACAGCCTTTCACAGATTCAATGCAAGCGAGTCATGGCAGGGATGCTGATCGGGACGTAGGGTGCAGGGTTTGACCGGCGGCATCTTGCCGACAAACCACACCCTGGCTAGAATTCGAAAAATTCTGAACACATCGAACATCGCGGATGGGTGTTATCCCAACTAGCAGGAGAGACCCATTTGTATTGAGAAGGGGCAAGCCGCGTGGCAGACCTATTTGACAAAGCAAGGAAATATACCACCGCCAAAGACGCAATGAAGCTGGGCATCTACCCGTACTTCCGCGCCTTGAGCGATACCGAAGGGGCGGTCGCCCACATCCAGGGAAAAGAAGTCGTCATGATCGGCTCCAACAATTACCTGGGGCTGACCACTGATCCGCGCGTCCGCGAGGCGGCAGTAGACGCGGTGCGGCGCTATGGCACCAGCGTCACCGGGTCGCGCTTCCTGAACGGGACGCTGGAACTGCATCTCGAACTCGACTGCCGACTGGCGGGCTTCGTCGGCAAGCCCTCGGCGCTGGTGTTTTCGACCGGGTATCAGACCAACGTCGGCGTCATCTCTGCACTGGTGCAGAAGGGTGATTACGTCATCATCGACAAAGACGATCACGCCAGTATCGTCGATGGCTGCCTGATGTCTCGCGGCGAGATGCGGCGCTTCAAACACAGCGACATCAGCAGCCTTGAGAAAGTCCTGGCAGAGCTTCCCGCGGACGCAGGCAAGCTGGTGGTTGTCGATGGCGTCTACAGCATGGGCGGCGACATTGCGCCGCTGCCGCAGGTGGTCGAGATCTGCAAGCGTTATGGCGCTCGTATCATGGTGGATGATGCGCACGGCATTGGCGTAACGGGCGGTGGACGTGGGACGGCGCATCACTTCGGGCTGACTGATCAGGTGGACCTGATCATGGGAACGTTTAGTAAAAGTTTCGCCAGCATAGGCGGTTTTATCGCGGGCGATCTTGATGTTGTTCATTACATTCAGCACAACGCGCGTTCGCTCATTTTCAGCGCTGCGCTGCCTGCGCCGAATGCGGCGGCGGCGTTGAAGGCGCTCGACATCATGGAAACCGAGCCGCAGCATGTTGAGCGGATGTGGGAGAACGCCGCGTATATGCGCGAGGGCTTGGCGTCGCTTGGCTATAACACGGGAAACAGCAATACACCGATCATCCCGGTCATCCTGGGTGACGACTTCCGGACTGCTCTGGCGTGGTTCGCGCTGATTGACGAGGGTGTCTATACCAACCCAGTTGTGCCGCCGGGCGTGCCGCCAGGGAGCAGCCTGCTGCGCACCAGCTATATGGCAACGCATCGGCGCGAGCACCTGGATCGTGCACTAGAGGCGTTCAAGGTGGTCGGTGAACGGCTTGATTTCGTCCAGCCGCAACAGGAAGCGGTTCCTGCGGCAGGCGACTAACGTCGTCGCGCGGAAACAACCCACGTCATAGCCACCACAGTTGGCTCCCGGAACTGTCCGTTGGGAACAGCCCGCGCTCTACGCCGTCCATCCATTCTTCGGTGGCTGCGAGTGTGACGGGCAGCTTTGGGACTTGCAGCGCGCCGTGATGCAGCAGCGCCATGCTCATGAGTGAGTCGAGCACTTGCGTAAGCTGGATTTTTGCATGGCTGCGAATGTGCAGGGGCTGCGGCGTGGCATTGTAAGGTGCTCCGCTAGCAACGAGCAGCGCTTCCTGGCTGTTGATGATAAAGGCGCTGCCGCGGGGTGGCATTTCGATTTTCTTGCCCGCGAAGTTATACAAACGTGGGCTTCCGCGCGTGATGATGTCAATGGGGTACAGGGCTGCGTCGTGCTGTTCTTCCCACCGCGCTAACGCAGCGGCATCGTCAGGGCGCAGGACGCCGAAAACGTGGATCATCGTGCGCTTCAGCGTGATTTCAGCCGGCGGCAGCAATTCTCCCAGTATTGCTGTTGGAATACTCTCGCCTGCGGGCACCACAGCATGTGCGGAGCGCCATCCGAGGCACACGCCCCGATTGGTGTAAATGCGAATCAAGGCTGAAAAGTGATCACCGTCTTTCTTTGCGAGGCGATGGATTGCCAGCCCCAGGATTCGATCTGCGTAGGGCAGAGGTTCTTCAAACATGAAGGGTGCTGCACCCGCGCGGGCAAGCAGCCCCATCAGCAGCAGGGGGGTGGCGTCGAGTCTGTTCATCGTCGTTTGATGGACGATGAGCGACGGAATGCCGCGCGCCGCCGCCTGCATCTTGAGGTAGCGGTCGTTTGGCGGCAGATCGTCCTGTAGATCCGGGTCATCCGGGAAGAGGGCAATCAGTGCATCGCCGCCTTCTTTGGCAATGGCACGAACGCCGCTATCGATGTTTTGCTCAGAAACGACATTCAGCTTGCGCGCCTTGACGATCTGCACCTCTGTTTTGTGCGTACGTTGGAGTTCGCGTTCCAGCGCCTCGACATACAGATCTCCATCATCCCCCAGCGCATTGATTGTCAGCAGGCGCAGCGGGCGCTTGAGCGGCACTGCCGCACTGTTGCGTGTGAATTCCACGCCGAGCGCGTCGTGGTCGTAGGCACGCACTTTGTTCCCACCCCAGACGAGCGACGGCGACGCAGCGACTTGGATGAATTGTTCGGGTGCATTCTGCTGGCTGTACGCACTGTTGAGCAAGTTCGCGGCTTTCGCGATGTCGGCAGCGACCTTGACAAGCTGTGCGCGCAGGGATGGGTTGATCTGAAGTGCGCGCTCTACCTGATCCGGAATGACGTCAAAGCGCTTGACGTTATCATACGTGACCAGCAGATTGAGCACAGTCACAGCGTAGTCGTAGTCTTCACCCTTGCTTTCGATGCGCAGAACCAGCGTGTCGTCCGGCGCGTCTCGCAGCAGATCGCGCATCGCCTGACGCTGAGAGAGCTGTATAAGGCGATCCCGTTCTTTCTGAAGCGTCCCGACGACCTTGACGATGTTACCTACAAGCGTTGAGGTACTGTCCGCCACATGTAAGCCGAGGAGTTCCGCAGGCTTGGCAAGGGTGGCAGTGTAGTCACTGAGCGACTGGGAGTAGACCAGGCGCGTGACGATGGAGAGCGACACGGCAGGGGCTTCGCCGATGACCCAGGGGCGCAGCCTGCACTCGCGTTCGACGCGGGCGTTCTTGACTGGAAAATCCACTTTGTCGAGGGCTTCGCGGATGGCAGGTTCGAGCGCTTCAAACGGTCCTCTGATGGCGAATTCCGCTTCGATTGCGGGCGTTGCACGCCAGCGAACATCTTCCTCCAGCAGCTCAAGCGGAGCGAATAGCTTGGGTGCCGCGCGCTTGATGTCGTCAATCACCATCAACAGCTTGACCGGATTGGGCTGCACATCCGTGATGATGTGGCTGCCGAGCCACTGCCAGTGCCCGCCCAACTGTCGGCGCAGGCGATATGCCAGTTTGCCTGCGCTGCCGGTGGCGTTGCCCTTGTAATGGGGTCGATAGGCGTAAAGACGCGGGAGCGCCTCCTCACGAAGTGGGAAGATCTCTGTGAACAACGCACTCATGGTTACTGCTCTATCGGTTTGCTATCGTCGTTGCCCCAATCCTTCCAACTGCCGTCGTAGACCGCGCCAGACTGAAAGCCTGCTGCGCGCAGAGCGAGCAGTCCATAGCTGGCGCTGACACCGGCATTGCAGTAAAAGACGACTGGTTCTGTCTCGTCGGAGTAGCCCAGGGCAGCAAACTTCTCTCTCAGGTGTGCTGCAGGCAGCATCTTGCCTTCGGCATCCGTCAATTCGCTGCGCGGTAGGCTGATGGCGGTCGGGATGTGCCCGGCGCGGCGCGCGCGCGAAGACTTGCCACGAAATTCTTCGGCGGAACGCATATCGAAGAGATGCTGGCGACCCAGGTTCGCTTCGACCTGGTCAGCCGTCCTGCGCAACTCAGGCTGTGGCTGGGCGACAAAGGTGCCAGGCGGGAACACAGGAATATCGCGCGTCTGTGGGCGCGCCTCTGCCGACCAGCGTTCCCATCCGCCATCCAGCACGACGGCGCGCGCATGACCGTAGTAGTGGAGACTCCACCACAGGCGCGCCGCGAACATGCCACGCGAGTCATCGTAGGCGACGACCCAGGTGTCGGGACTGATGCCGCAGCGCCGCATGACCGCCTGATAGCGTTCCGCTGGAGCGATCTGTGCATGGCGCGGATCGGCGGGGTCCGTGATTTCATGTACCCAGTCGATAAATGTCGCGCCGGGAATGTGTGACTGCACGTAGTCATCATAGTGATTGAAATAGTGGGGTGGTGGCTGCGAAGCGGGCAGGACGTGACCGCGAATATCGACGATGCGCAGATCGTCCGTTCCCAGGTGTTGTTCCAACCATGCTGTGCTGACGACCGGATAGGGTGGATTGATCATGATGCCTCCTGGTCAGATGCTTTCGACGGATTCCGACCTGCCGCTGGCGGCAGAGCGGAACAATGCTTCCATCACGGCGATGTCGCGGAGTGCCTGAGCGGGGGTGCCGCGTTCATGCTGCTTTTCACCCCGCACGACAGCGGCGAAGTCCTGTAGCAGTGTCACAATCGATCTCGGCTGTGTATCCCAAAGCGGCTGACGTTCCACGTCCTGCCCGCGTACAATTTCGATTTGTGAGCGGTCAACCTTAATTGCACCATCCGTTCCCAACATAATCATGCAGGGAGGGAGCGGCGCATTTGCTGCAAAGGTGCATGCATAGCTGGCAAGCAAGCCACTTTCAAAAACGATAGCGGCTGCCAGGCTGTCTGCAGGGGGGATGTCGGGTCGCACCTGGGTCATGTGGGCGCTGACCTGGGCGATTTCGCCAGCAATGGTGCGGAGCGCCGCGACATGATGCACACCAACGTCGAGCAGGTAGCCGCCCTGATACTGTGGATTCCGCCGCCACTCGGTTGCGTAGTAAGGACTGTTCTCGTCCATGCGGATACTGATCGTCCATGAGATGAACACGGGTGTTCCGATGCGCTTCTCGTCGATCAAGGTGCGCGCGAGATTGAACGCCGCCTCATATCGCCAGTTTTCTGCGACCATCCAGGTTTGGCGCGGGTATTGAGCGGCAATCGACGCCAGCCTTCGCCCCTCTACCAGGTCTGGGGCGGCTGGTTTTTCGCTGACCACATGTTTGCCCGCTCGCAGCGCTGCTTCAATCACCTTAGGCATGTGTTCAATCGGCAATGCGATGTCAACCGCGTCAATGTCCTGTCGCTCAAGCAAGGCTGCTAAATCTGCGGTCGCATCAGGTGCATTGTCGAACGTTGCCGCAAGTCGCGCGGCAGCCTCGTACGTGCGGCTGTAGACGGCTGCGACTTCGTAATGCTGATTCAGCAGGCGGTAGGCTGGCGCGTGAACATCGCGCATATAGATGCCCGCGCCAATCAGCCCGATGCGGATGGGTGAGTCTGGCATGTTCTCGGCTCGTGTGCGTCTTGAGGTATGATGGACAAATGATAAGGACAAACCTGGTGAACCGCAAAGCCTTTCTCATCTTTGTCTGCTCATTTTGGTGGATGTCGTTGATGCTCATCCGCTTACCCCTGTATGCCGCCGCGCTGCCTCCTTGTGCCGAGCGACCGCATCTGCTTTATGAACCCTGGATCGATGGTCGCTTGCTGTGTATGGAACTGGTGATCCGCGATCCGAGCGTGGGAACCCTGGGGTTTACGGGGTTGGCAGTGGGAGACGATGGCATACTCTATGCTGCGCGTCCGCTGGCGGGCGAGATCTACGCTTTTGACGATTCCGATGGTGACCAACTGCCGGATACGCCGCGCTTGTATGCGCATGGAATGGAGCGCCCAAACAGCCTGATCTGGCACGACGGTGCGTTGTATGTCAGCGGTGAGAGCACCATTTACCGTATCGAAGACGGCGTCGTGGAGACGCTTATTGCTGACGTACCAAGTGGCGGAGGATTTTGGAACGCCGGTTTGCTGATCGAACCCGATGGCAGCATCATTCTGGCGACAGGCGCACCCTGTGATCACTGTGATGAACGGCGTGAAGGTCGTGGCGCGGTGCTGCGTTATTCAGGTGAAGGGCAGTTTGACGTGCTGGCGACTGGGCTGCGCAGCCCCGGTGATCTGGTCGCGTATCGTGACGCGATCTGGGTGAACGACAGCGCACCCGCAGGGGCGCAAAATCTACAGGACGGCTTGCGCCGCGTAGAGCCGGGCGTGGACTTCGGATTTCCCAGGTGCCTTGCCGATGCTGCTGGGTGTGCCGTTGAAGATCTTCGCGCGATTGCGTTCGATCCGCAAAGCCGCCCGCTTGGCATGGCTGCCTATCGGGGAGACGCCATACCTGCCCTGGAAGGCGCACTGCTGGTCGTCCTGCATGGTAATCGTGGCGCAGAACTCGTTGGCTATCAACTGCTTGCGCTCTGGACCGACGACGATGGCAGCCTGGTCAGGTCTTACCCTTTGATGCCCAATGGTGATCTGAATGCTGCGACCGGTGCTCGTTTTGAGAATGCCGAATTGAACCTGCGAGGCAGCGGTTTTTATCCGCGCCGCCCGCTCGACGTGGCGGTAAGTCCGGAGGGGTGGGTTTACCTGAGCATCACTGACGGTTGGATTCTGGCGCTGCGGGGTCTTTAAGCCAACGTGAAAACGACTCTTGATCTTCGTGTGAGACGGCTATAATTGCCCGCCATGCCCTACTGGATCACCGAAACCCTCTCGACAACACCCGCTTTCGCCTGGGTATACCTGGGCGTTGGCATCCCCTGGGCGCTCGCGCTGCTCCCACGCGGCGAATGGCGCAAGCCTTTCTTCGTGCTTGGCGCGGCGTTTGCGCTGGGACCCGCAGTCCTGACGCTGCACATGCTCATTCTGGGCGTCCTGGGAGCGCAGGTGGATGCGCCACTTCTCCGCCTGGATCTTGTGCTGGGTGGTACGGGGGTGGCGGCGCTTCTGGGTGCGGCACTGGCGTACCTGCGCAGCCGCCAGCCGGAACCCGCGCGCGAGGCTGCTCTGCCAATCGCTTGGGATGAATGGCTGCTCATCAGTCTGATGGTCGGCGCGCATGTTGTGCGCTGGTTTGTGGCGGCGTACTGGCCCTTCATCGCCTACGATACGTTGTGGGTGTACGGCTATCAGGGGCGGCTGTATACGCTGCTTGGCATAATTCCTAACACGATAGACTACTATCCGCAGTTTCTGTCACTGCAATACACGTTTGGGCAGTTGGCATTCGGCGGAATCAACGACCACGCGGCGCGCGCGGTCGTCCCGTTTATCAACCTGGGTGCGACGTTCGCTGTCTACATGCTCGGAGCGCGGCTGTTCAATCGGCGAGTAGGCATCTACGTGGCAGCGGTCTGGACGTTCTATCATCATGTCGCAGGCTGGTCGCGTATGGGCGACCTGGAGATTGTGACGACCCTCAGCTTTACCCTCGCCGCGTGCTACTTCATCAGCGCATGGCGAAGGCAGCCCGAACAAGGCGGCACCCGCGACTTCAAGCCCAGCGACCATGAGGCGCTGCTGGCGGGAGTGTTCCTCGGGATCGCGCTCTGGACGAAGCCAACGGCAGGCGCGTTTGTTTGGGGGGTGCTGCTCACCTTTGCGGTGGTCATCGCGGTGTCCATCTGGCGGGCGCGCGCCGTTAGCTTCACGCACATCACACCTTACTTCCGTGTTGCTTTGCTGACAGGGATCGCCTGCGTGCCTCTCGGTGGACTTTGGTATGTGCGCAATCTGCTGCTTGGGCATCAGGCGGTTCGCTTTCCACCCGGCTTCTGGTTGGATCGCGCGGCGCAGAGTGGCGCAGAGTGGGGGTGGCTGCTGCTCGCGCTGCTGCTGCTCACCGCCTATGTGCTGGCGCGGCGCAGTGCTTCCTTCGCACGAAATCCACGTCGTCTCGCGCTCCTCGTCGTGGGCGATGTGTTCATGGTGCTGGCGCTCTTACCCAGCATCATCGTGCCTCGACGCTTGCAAGGATTGGATTGGGCACTGCTGGCGTTAGGTGCGCTGTGTATTGGATGGACGCTCTGGTCATGGCTGAGGGATGCTAAAGCAGATGCTTCGGCGCAGCCGCTTCATGCAAAACTGATGATCTGCTTCTGGGTCGCCGTCTTGGGGCTGCCCTATTTCGTGACCTGGTTCTATTCCTACAGCTATGACGCTCGCCTTTCGTTTGTGATTGTGCCGCTGATGATCCTGCCTACGGCGCTGTTGGTGGCACACTGGACGCGGCGACTGGCACACTGGCGGAGCCTGGCAGCGCGGCTGGGCTATGCCGCGCTGCTCGTGGGGCTGGCGAGTCCGGGGTTGATCGTGCCGCTGTATGATGGGGCGACCGGATGGGATGGTTTGTGGTCAGGCGAACTGACAAACGACCTGGAGAAGCAGCGGAGCGGCAACCAGGCACTGATCCGTGTGGTCGAGGGCTTACAGATATACCTGGACACGCACGATGAAACGATGCGGGTCGCTGCGCCTGGCATTCAGACGCTGCCTTTCTTCTTTCCGACAGAGGATATTCGGGTCGATCCGATTCCCTGGCGACTTTCCGACCTGGATGGGTTGACCTACTTCATTGACAGTGTGGTCGAACTGCCGGAACGCCTTGCGGGGCGCGCGATCCTGGATAACCAGGTGCTGGGCGCGCTGCGGCGCGAAGACATCATGCGGCGCGCCTGGTGGCATGATGATGGCACATTCAGTTATGATGTCTACGAGCTTCACCTGGAAAATCGGCGGGTGAGACCAGAGGTGAACGGGGCAGAAACGCGCGAAATAGTGTTCGGAGGATTTGCGCGCTACCTCGGAGAATCGCTCGGTGGTTTAGAATTTTGGGCAGGGCGACCTCTTTACTTAACCATGCATTGGGAACCGCTCGCGACCACAAACCAGGACTATATGGTCTTCGTGCATCTCCGAGATCGTGACGGTAACCTTGTGCGGAGTTGGGACTCGCCTGTCGCGCTGAACAATGACGCCGTGCCACCCCGCTATTATTCGACGCGTGTCTGGGAACCGGGTGAGTTCATCCAGGACGTTCGTATTCTGCGGATGAACGAGGATGCCAACGCACTGATCGGCGATGGCTATAGCCTCTACGTTGGCTTTTACGATCTGGCGACCGGGGAGCGTGTCCCCGTGACGGTTGATGGTGAGCCTGCCGGGGATAGCTGGTTGGTCGATGATCGGTTGATCGTCACGCTGCCTCCCTAACCGATATTGAACGTATCCTCATGTTACATATTTGTAAAGTTGGAAAAACGTTTATTATCTTCAACGGAAAGCAAATCTATAATTTGGTATTGTAAAGAAATCTATACTCTAACAGACAGCCAGGACTATGCCGCGCATCTTATACGTCAATTATCCCGCCATTGAAGCCGAGTTTGTCCTTCAATTGACTGCCGATCTCAAGAACGGCGGCGTTGGCGTTTGGATGGATCGACTCCAACTGCCACCTACTGTTGATTGGGCAGAGCGTGGCGCGCAGGCGCTCGAACGCGCGACGGGCATGCTGCTGGTCTTATCGCCCGAATGGTTCCGATCCCACTATTGCCAGCGCGAATACTCAATTGCGCGGGCGCGCGGCTTGGCAATGTTCGCCGTGACGCTGCGTCCGATTGCCGAGCACGAGTATCCCCCGGGCATTGACTCGCGTCGTGTATTGGATTTCAGCGAATGGCGAGCCTCGCACGCCTACCGCGAAAGCTATCGCCGCCTGATGTCGCGCATCCGCGAGGACTCGCGTGACTGGCTGAACCGACCGCCAGATGACGAGACGCGCTATCTCATTCAGCTTGTGGCACGCATGGAAGCCAGCCATGGCACCCTCGAATATACGACGACGAATGATCGACAGCATTTCAGCACGGAGCAGTCCGTACGTCAGCCGCCGAGGGTATCGCCACTCTGGGGTTTACCCAGCCAGATAGCTGTGCTGGATAAGGTTCGCTATGCCCCGACCGCCGAGGCACGCTGGCGTCGTTCAACCCAAAACGATCTCAAGCAGGCGCTGGCACAGCGACCCCGCGCGCTGCTGTTGGGCGATCCTGGCAGCGGAAAGACGGCTGCGTTACAGCGGCTGACGCTCGATGCTGCCCGCGCGCGCCTGAGTGACAAGACGCTGCCCGTCCCTGTATACGTCAACCTGGCGCATTGGACGGAGGAGCAGGACTTCGAGACCTTTATGACCTCGCGCGCGCCCATGCTTCGCAACGTCGTCGATATGGCTGCTGAGGGCAGCGTAGTGCTCTACATCGATGGATTGAACGAAATTACGCAGGGCGTAGAAGCTCGTGTGATGCAGATCCGCGCCTGGCTGTCGTCGCCACGTGCACCTCGCCGCGCCCTGCTTGCCTGCCGCACCCGCTGCTATGACGATACACTGGAACTCGACCTGCCGATGCTCGAAATTGAGCCACTCGACGATGAGGCGGTGAGCAGAATCGTGCATGCGCTGGTCGGGGATTCGCACGGCGACGATGCCGTCCAGAAGATTTGCGCGCCGGAGAGCACCTATCCAATGGATGTGCAGACCCGCGAACTGGCGCGCAATCCGATGCTTCTGATGGGATTGGTGTTCATCTACAAATCGTCGTCATCTCCCAACAGTACGCTGCCAAGCACCATGGGCAGCCTGCTGAAGCGCTGGATGGCAAACCTGGGCATCTGGCAGCGTATGCAGAATAAGCCTGGCTGGATACCGTATGTCGATGTCGAAGCGGCGCTGGCAAAGATCGCCTTTCACCTTGTCGAACACAACTTGCCCACTGGGCTGCTTTACGAAGACGCTCTGAAGCTCGTCCTGAATGAGAAACTGCTGCGGGCAGCCTTGAACGCTGGGCTGATCGAGATGGAAGGCGACACGATTGCATTCCGTCAACCCCTGCTGGCGGAATACTTCGCGGCGGTGGGCGCACAGCCATACCCCGTCAGTGCACGCCTGCAACCGCCACACTTCAACCGCTGGGGCGAGCGCGTTGCTTCGCGTTGGGACGAGGTGTTTGTCATCCAGGCAGGGCTGACGCCTAACGCAGACTCGATGGTCAGCGAGATTGGTGCGGTCGATCCTTTCCTGGCGGCGCAAGTGCTCTCTGGGGGCGTAGAAGCGTCCCAGGAGGTGCGCGAATACGCGCTCAAGCTGCTGATCGAAATCACGCACTTTGTCACCGGGGAAGGGCGGCTGGCGGCGGTGCGTGCGTTAGCCGATCTCCAGCACCCGGACACGCTGCTGGCGCTGCTGGATGTGATGCGCAGCGGTACGTGGCAGGTACGGCAGGCTGCAAACTGGCTGCTGTATCGGCTGCCGCTGCCGCTGCCGAGGCAGTTGTTCGCAGCAGTCAGCGACTGGAACTGGTCGATGGACGAGCGTGTGGCGGTCGCGCTTCGCCAGGTAGGCGTGCAGGCGCTGCCGCTGCTGCTCCAGGTGCTGCGCGACGAGCATTGGTCGCGGCGGCGTGGAGCTGCCTGGGCGCTGGGCGAGATTGGCGACGGCGCAGCAGTGCCCGGTCTGATTGAAGCGCTTGCAGATGATGAGAGTGTGGTTCGCGTTGAGGCTGCGAAGGCACTGCGCCTGATCGGCGATGTTGATTCGCTGCCGATGCTGTTGGATGCATTGCGAGATACCGATGGTCGTGTCCGACGCGCGGTGCTGGATGCGATCATTGCCTTCAAAGCAACCGCGCTCGACGGACTGGTGGACTTGCTGCGCGATGCGAGTATTCCTGTCAGGATGGCTGCGCTGGAAGCCATCGCGCAGATTGGTGATGGGCGTGTCGCCGACGATTTGCTGGCATGTATTCGGGACAAAACGCCGGAAATTCGCGCTGCGGCTGCGGCTGCATTCGGGAAGATGCGGCGCGGAGAATATACTTCGACGCTCCTGCCACTGTTGAGCGATAAGGCGACTCTGGCGGGCAAATCGATGCGCGTCTGTGATGTCGCCGCGAGCGCCCTGATGCTGCTGGAAACACCGGAGGCACAGAACGCGGTTCAGGCGTGGCGTGTTCGTGAGGGCAAAGCGCCACAGCCGCCTGCTACGCCGCAAGGATCTGCCCAAGTCGCCAGGGGGCGCTTGCCAGGCAGGAAGACCGCCCCGACCGATGAGAACAGGGTGCTGCCTCAGACACACCTGGCGGACAAGCTTCATGACCCGGACTGGCGAATGCGAAAGTGGGCAGTCGAGCAGTTCGCACAACTTGACAACGCGCAGAAAGTGCCCGCGCTGCTGCAGGCGCTCCACGACGACGACAGCCAGGTGCGGCACGCCGCAGTGGTTCATCTTGAAGGGGCGCGCGGCGATGCTGTTATCTGGGGGCTGCTCGATGCTCTCAGAGACCCGGACTTTCTGGTTGCCGACGCCGCAGCGCTGCTGCTGGGTCGCCTGGGGCAGGCGGCAGTCGCCGAACTGTTGAATACGCTGGTCGAAGAAAACGTGGATGTGCGTGGGCGTGCCGTCGAGGCGCTGGGCAACATTGGCGATCCTTCGGCAGTGCTGCGCCTCATCCCGCTGTTGGAAGATCGCGCGCTGCCTGCGATGGAGTCGCAGCGAATTTGCGATAAGGTGGCGGCAGCACTGGAGCAGATTGGGACCGACGAGGCGTTGGCTGCCGTCCGTAAGTGGCAGGAGCGCAGCGCAGTCGATCAGGATGCGGACTTTAGCCAGCATGAACGGGCGGCAGCGCGGCAACCTGTACCAACATCGGAAATCGAGATACCGCTCGACGAGAACTCCGATACCGCGCCGAACGCGGCAGATATGATCCTGCCGCATCTGGATGCCGATGCTTTCCTGGAACGAGAGCCATTTGACAATCGGGATGACCTGCCGCTCGAAAAAGACGAGTTCTTCCAGGAGGAGGATTTCGTCCGCGAACTGACCTATCAGCATTTGGGGCGGATGCTGGAGCAGCTTCATGCTCAGGACTGGCGTCAGCGGCAGGCTGCTGCTCGCGAGCTGCGCGACCACACCAAACAGCTTGGTGGATTTGCAGATGAGGGATTTGCTGCTCACCTGATCGCCGCTCTGGATGACACGGAACATCTCGTAAGGTGGTCCGTGACTGAGGCACTGGCATACATCCTCCATCCGTCGGTGCCGCCCGCGCTGGTGGGGATGCTCAACGATACGAGCTGGACGGTGCGTCTAGCAGCGCTCCGCGCGCTCTATGAGCATGGCGATGAGGGTGTGGTAGACGGCGTGGCGGCGGCGCTGAAAGACGAGAATGAGCTTGTGCGCGAGTCGGCGGCTGAAGTTCTAGGGCGCATCGGCGGCGTGAGCGGGGCAATGGCATTGGTTGCCGCGCTCAAGGACAGAGAGGGCTTCGTGCGTCGGTCGGCAGCGGAGGCATTGGGCGAATTCGAGCCTGCGCCGCCCGTGGTCGTCAACAGCCTGATCGCATTGTTGGACGATGATGAGTACCAGGTTCGCTATGCGGCTGTTGAATCGTTGGGTAAACTTTGCGCGGAAGCGGCTGTGCGTCCCCTGGCAAAACTCCTGCGAGCGAAGGAGACCGTGTCATGGGATCAGCGCTCGTTAGGGGAAGTTGCCGCCGAAGCTCTGGATCGAATTGGGACAGCGGATGCGAAGTCCGTCGTCGAGATGTGGAAGACGGATCAACGCAAACGCTCCGAGTAGGGGTAGGGGTGCTTTTATGAAACTCTTTTTGAGTTATGCGCGCGTGGACAAGCCATTCTGTGTCCAGATCGCCGAAACGCTGGACATCCATGAAATCTGGTACGACCAGCGTTTGTATGCGGGTCAGCAGTGGTGGAAGGAGATTCTCCGCCGCCTGGATTGGTGCGACGGATTTATTTACCTGATGTCGCCGGAGTCGCTGCAATCCGAATACTGCATCAAAGAATACAAGATTGCCATGAGCACAGGGAAGCCGATTTTCCCGGTCCTGATTCACCCAGAGGCGCGAGTCCCGGAGCGCCTGGCACAGCTTCAGTATGCAGACCTGAGTCGCGGGCTGACGACTGAGGGCGTGAAGATGATTTTGAATGCGATCACGTTGGAGGAACGCCGTCTGCACCAGATGGTGGTCAAGCCGGTTGGGGGGCTGCCGGAGGTGCACAGTGTCCCGGCGGAGCCGCAAATCACGTCTGACCCGGCGGCAGTGATCGGCAAAGCGGCGGAAGCGATGGAACAGGGGAAGTACGACCGTGCTGTCTACCTGCTTCAGCAGGCGCGAGAGATCGGTTATGTATCTCGCTTCATCGATCTCGAAGCGCTGCTGAATGACGCCGAGCGCGCGCTCGAACGACAGACGCGCACCCGCGAAATCGAGCGTGACTACCAATCGATTGTCGAGCTGGTCAAGCGCGGGCGTACGCGCAAGTTTGGCTGTGAGGCATTTGCGGCTTTTCGGCGCGACGTGCCGGACTATGATCCGGAAAACCTGGGGCAGTTGTGTGCGTCCGAAACCCAGGAAATGCAGGCAGTGCGCATTGTTCCGTCTGTGCTTCCGCGTCAGAAGTCGCTGCAATTGCCCATGCTGGAGTGGGTACAGATTCCGTCCGGGCTGCTCCTCATCAGCGAGGCAAGTCAGGCGAATACGTCGGGCCGCCCGCTGCGCACGATGCAGCATACGCTGGATGTGGATGCCTTTCGCCTCGCCCGCTACCCCGTGACCAATCAGCAGTATCAATATTTCCTCGATGACGAAGAAGGCTATGGTAATCCTCGTTGGTGGGGCTATTCGCCGTATGCGCAGGCTTGGTATCAGGCAAACCCAACACCCGCACAGGGTCAGTACAAGGGTGAGGAACGCCCACGCGAGAATGTGACATGGTTCGAGGCGATGGCGTACTGCTACTGGTTGAGTGCGAAGCTCGATCTGCCGATCACTTTGCCAACCAAGCAGCAGTGGCGGCGCGCGGCGCAGGGTGACGATGGGCGCATCTATCCCTGGGGAAACGAATTTGATGCCTCGATCTGCAACACCCGCGAGAGTCGTATCCGAATGACAACTTTAGTCATGCGTTACACCGAAGGCGTGAGTCCTTTCGGCGTGTACGACATGTCCGGCAACGTTTGGGAATGGTGTCTGAACAGCAGTTGGGATGATTTTGACGTGACGTCGGATCGCCCGCGCGCCGTTCAGGGTGGTTCGTTCATAGGGGCGCAGGAACGCGCACAGATCAATTTCAGCTTCGACCTGAGTCCAGACTATCACTATGGCAGCATCGGCTTCCGCCTCGTCTGTCTCGCCTAGACTTGCACCGTCTCGTCAACGACACGCTTGGCGACATCCAGGTGATAGCGGCAGCCGAGGCGGGTGAACAGCGCGCAGGCGACCCCCAGAACCTTGGGACGGGCAGCGTCTCCCTGTGGCAGCAGCCGCCCAAGGTGGTAGTTTGCGAACGCCACCTCAAACGGCATGCCGATGGCATCAGCGGCTTTCGCCGCGCTGCGGAGTTTTTCATAGGCTGCCGCTGGGTCGCCCGCAACGTACGTAAGCCATCCGCTTAGCATCAGGGCGCGCGGGCGAACGATGGGGATCGATTTACCAAGCGCATGAACACGCCTCACGCTGTCGGTCGCGCGCGACAGAAGCGCGGCGTGCATCGGGTCGTTTTCCGCCAGTTTCTCAATCATCAGAAGTTCAGCTTCTGCGCTGCCTGCGTAACCCTCTAACAGCGCGAATCCATTCGGCTCGGATTTGCCGAGTCTCTCCAGGCTTTCCAGCACGAGGATGTCTGATTCCGCAAAGCGTCCGCGGTAGCACTCCGTGACCGCGAGAAGTCCATATGCCTGGATCAGGGTTAGCAGGTCGTTCACCTGATCCCCCTCCAGGATGGTGAGGGCATTCCTGAGCAGATCTGCCGCACGGTCAAGCTGACCGAGTCGGAGGTTGTTCTGCGCCTGTCCCAGTAATCCCCAGCTCTGATGGAGCAGGCTGCCGGTGCGCGTGGCGATGGCATGGACTTCTGCAAACAGCTCTCGACTGCGCTCAAATTCGCCGCGGTAGTAAAGCAGGGAAGCGAGAAAATCGAGGCTCTCCTCGCGTGCCTGAAGATCGCCGAGGGCTGCCGCGTATTCGAGCGAACTCTTGAGCGCGTCGGATGCCTCATCCCACTTGCCGAGACCGATATCGAGCAGGCTGGTACGCCGGAGAGCAAATTCCTGAACAGACGGGTCTCCGACCTGCTCCGCCACCTTGCGCGCCTGGCGTTTGTAGACGCCCGCCAGTACTGCCTGCCCTATGTTGCTGACGGCATAGCACATGTTGGCGCTCCCTTTCGCAAGTTCAGGCGAGATTCCTGCGACCTCCGCCTGGTTCAGAGCGCCCACTCCATAGACCAGCATAGACGCGGTCTCGTTGCGAAGGAATGCGATTTCAGCCTCAATCATGGCGACACGATGGGTCTCCAGCAGCCACTCGCGCGGTTGTGTGCTGCGACGGAAGAACGGAAGGGTGCGATGTCCGACCTGGCGTGTCATTTCCTGGAAGAGCTTGGCGGTCATCTCAGCAGCGTTATCGGGCATTGACCAGTTCAGGTCAGTGGCGGCACGCCGCAGGTGTTTGCGTGAGTCGTTGAGATTGCCCATTCGGTAGCAAACGTCGCCTTGCAGCCGCTGCAAACGTGCTGCATCGAGGCTGCTCAGACTGAGCGCGTTGCGCAGCGTATAGGCGCGACCCAGCAGCGTGAGCGCTTCGTTCCATGCGCCGTTGCGATACGCCTCTTCGCCGGCGATGCGCGCGTAGTGCCCCTCTTTCGCCGGGTCGCCCGCCAATGACCAGTGATATGTGAGCTGTGCCGCGCTGGCGGATGCTGGGCGGGATGATTCTATCGCCTCGGCGATGCGCCGGTGAATGGCGCGCAGCGCACCTTCATCCAACTCCTGAAGGAGGGCGTCGCGAAGTTTGTCATGCGCGAAGATCCACTGGTCACCCTGCGCGGCAAGCACGACGTTCGCACAGGCATTCACCCAGCGGGTCATGTCGGTTTGAAGGTTCATCGCCGCGAGTAATTCGAGATCGATTTGTCGCCCCACCGCCGCCGCGACTCTGAGAAGATCGCGCGCCCAATCGGGGACGCGCGCCAGCCTTCGCTGGATGATCTGGCGAACGCCGCCCGTCAGCACGCGGCGATGAAGATTGATTTCGGTGATGTGCGCCAGGTCACCCGCTTCCTCTGCCAGGGCGCGCACGACTTCGACGATGAAGAACAGATTGCCCTGGGTTTCCCGGTCGAGCAGATCGACCAGGTCAGGATGATTGCCAATATCGCCCAGCATCGCCATTGCCAGGGCGGGGATGTCTTCGCGCGGGAGGCGGGGCAGTCGTATGTGATTTGCCAGCGGCAGGCTGGCGGGAAGGGACGGATTCTCGTCATCACGATAGCTGCCAACCACCAGCAGGCTGATGCGAGAGGCGAGCCTCGCCAGGCTGTTGAGCAGCGCCAAACTCTCTTCACCCGCGTAATGCAGGTCTTCGAGTAGGATGACGAGAGGCTGATCCAGGCGGCGCAGCATCGTCTCGATGACCGCGAGCAGACGGGTTTGCGCGGCTTCCGGGTCGAGCGGCGGCGGGTCGTCCACCTGGCGGTTCAGCGTCTGTGCGATGTCCGGGAGCAGCGGTTTGAGCGTGCTTGCTCCCAGTGCGTCCAGCTCGCTGATCAGCGCGAGATAGCGCAGAGGCTCGCGCCACAGGCTGTACGGGCTGGCACCTTCACTCAGCGTTCGCCCGCGCACAACCTGCGCACCGCGAACCAGCGCCGCAGTGCGCAGCTCGTCGAGCAGGCGGCTCTTGCCGACTCCACTTTCTCCGCCGATCAGCCAGACTGAACCACGATCGCGGACGGCGCTGCCCAGGGCATCGGTCAGCAGCGCGCGTTCGGATTCACGCCCGATCATACGTGCTGCTTGGAGAAAACTTTCGCGAGCCGCCGCCGTTTCGCGGGGTTTGGCGATCTGTCGCGCGCGCATCAGCGCATCGATCACTTCGGCTGCGCTACGGTAGCGAGAATTTGGATCTTTTTGCAGCAGACGGTGGATGAGCGGGCGCATCGCCATTTCAAGTGGGCGCAAGTCAGGGTGCTTGGAAAGGATGTTGTTCAGCAGCTCTTGCCGATTCTCATCTTCAAACGGATGGAGTCCGACAAGGATTTCATAGATGACCAACCCGACCGCGTAAAGATCGGTGCGCTCATCGGCTCGATGTCCATAGAGGAGTTCGGGTGCCATGTAGGGGAGTGTGCCGAGTGCCGTATCCTCGGTGTTCTCGAAAAGGGCAAGCCCAAAGTCGAGCACTTTGACCGTATTGCCGATGACCAGGACGTTGCTGGGCTTGAGATCGCGGTGAAGAATGCCGTGCCGATGAAGATAGACCAGTGCCTGGAGCATTTGCAGAATCAGGTCAGTCTGGTCTGCCTGCGGGCGTTCTCTCGCCGCCACATCGATATGCCGCCCCTGTTCCAGGAGTTCCATCGTGAAGTAGGGTTGGCGCTGCTCGTCGAAGCCATAATCGAGTACGCTGACAATGTTGGGATGGCGCAGGGACGCCAGGACGCGAAACTCCTGTGCGAGCGCGGTGCGCAGCTCGTTGTCTTCAGTGGGGGCAGTGGTGCTGATGCCATCGCTGGTGCGCTCAACACGCTTGAGCGCGATAGGCTGACCCGTCAGGCGGTCGTGGGCGCGATAGACTGCGCCCATTCCCCCTTTCCCAAGCAGTTCCAGCACCTCGTAACGCTTGCCTAGCACGCGCGGAAACCTTCCGTTGCATTAAGGGGACAATGCTACGGAACCCATTATATGCGGATGTTTCGGAATTAATCTACCCGTACTGCCTCAATCTCAATTTCGTGCTGCGATCGTGAAATGTTTGGGTGCGCTGCGGGCAGGGTGAAGTAGAAGGTTGTTCCGGTCCCTGGTTGGCTGGAGACACCGATCTCGCCGCCGAGACGCTCGACGATGCGACGCGCGATCAGCAACCCCTGACCATGCCCCTTGGGACGCGCGTCGAAACGCACGGAATGTCGGAACAACAAGTCCATCTGCTCGCCTGTCAAACCGCGCCCGTTGTCATGAATCCAGTAGTAGACCTTGTCACCGACCTGCGATGCGTTCACAAATACCTGTGGATGCGCGCCGCCGTACTTGACCGCGTTGCTGATCAGATTTGCAAAGACGACTTCAATCCAGGGCATGTAACCGGTAGCGTGAGGCATGTCGGGAGCAATTGTGATGCTTGCCTGGTACTGTTTGATCACTGCGCTGAGTGTTTCGAGGACTTCGGACGCGACCTTGCTCATCTCCAGGGGAAGCAGCGGGATATGGTCAAGCTTCTCCAGGGTGGCAAATAGCAGCAACTTGTCAATCATGGTTGCCATCTTGCCGCTGATCTTCTGGATCGTCCGTGCATAATGACGGTGATCGTCGTTCAGTTCTGACTGGCTCATTTCGAGCAGCGATGCAAAGCCCATGACGGTTGCCAGTGGTGATTTGAGGTCATGTGCGACAGCCGACGCATACGACTCCAGTGTGTCGATCATGGTGGTCCGCGCGATGTCCTGCCGCTTGCGCTCGGTCACGTCGTTGAACAGAACGAGGTGACCGCTCAGTTGTTTTTCGTCATGCAGTGGGCTGAAGGTCAGTTCTAGGTACCGAACATCACCCGCGTCTGGGATCACCAGCTCTGCCGTTTGTGTCTCGTCCTGGCAGCAGGCGTTGACGACTTCAGCTTCGACGGTGAGCAGTTCGGTCATCTTCTGGCTGATGACCTGACGGGCGGGCTTGTTCAGGAACTGCAACGACGCTGGATTTGCGTCAGTCACAACACCCTTATCATCGAGAATGAGCGCCGGCAGGCTCAGTGAGTGCAAAAGATTTGTTGAACGTGAAGGCTGGCGTGAGGGGCGAATTTGCCTCCCAAACAGACCGCCCAACCTGGTGCGGCGTGAACTGGCTAATGCGCGATCTATGATAATGCTCGATTGAAGACTCATAACACCCACCCCTATGATTACAAGGTTGCGATACGCTCAAAGGATGGAGGACGAATTAATTTCTCTCCATAACTTGAGTGTATGTAGATTGAGGTTATGAAGTGTGCAGAGTTACGAAATTTCGTAAAATAATTGCCGAGCAGCGAGGGATTATCAGCGAATCAGGGGCAATATTGCCCCTGATTCTATTTGAAACGAATGATTGAAAGCGTCACCCGTCAGGTTTAGCCGCCCGCTTTGACCCCTTCGATGATGCCGCCTTCGGTCATGGCGCGTGCATCCAGGGCTTTTTCGACCTCAGCCCGCGTCATCAACCCACGTTCGACCACGATGTCCGCGATGGGGCGATTTTCTTTGAGGGACTGCTTGGCGACCTCGGCACCGTTCTGGTAACCGATGACCGGGTTGAGTGCGGTGACCAGGATCGGGTTTTTCGCCAGCCAACCAGTCGCTTTTTCGGTGTTGGCGCTCATGTCAACCACGCAGTACTCGGTGAATGCCTTGACCGCACCGATCATGACGTGTTCCATCTCGAACAGATTGTGGGCGATGATCGGCATCATGACGTTCAGCTCAAGCTGCCCTGCCTGCGCCGCCAGCAGTACGGTCGTGTCGTTGCCGATGATGTGGAACATCGCCATGTTGAGCATTTCGGCGAGGACGGGGTTTACTTTGCCCGGCATGATGGACGAACCGGGCTGGACTGGCTTGAGGCGAATCTCGTCCAGCCCGGTCGTTGGACCACTGGCGAGCAGTCGGATGTCATTGGCAATGCGGATCAGGTCCTGCGCGGTCGTGCGTATGGCGCTGCTGAAGAAGGTCGCGTCCGCCATCGACTGCATCGATTCAAACAGGTTGTCGCTTTCGTGCAGCGGGATGCCGCTCAACTGCGTGAGCTTCTTGACCATCCGTCCGTGATATTCCGAGTGGGCGTTCAGCCCCGTCCCGTTCGCCGTGCCGCCAATGGGCATCCGGCGCAGCCCGTCGGCTGCCATGCGCAGCTTCTCGATGTCTCGTTCAATTGCTTTCGCCCATCCGCCGACTTCCTGTCCCAAGCGGATCGGCACTGCATCCTGCAGGTGCGTGCGCCCGCTCTTGACGACGTTGTCCCATTCCGCTGCTTTAGCATTAAAGGCGTCCGAGCATGCCTGAAGCGTGCCGACCAACTCCTCGAAGCGCCAGAGCGCGCCCAGCCGGATAGCAGTCGGGATGGTGTCGTTGGTGCTTTGCGCCATGTTGACGTGGTCGTTGGGGTTGACAGGCTTCTTCTCCGAGCTGGTCAGCGAAAAGCCCAGGATTTCGTTCGCGCGATTGGCGATCACTTCGTTCGCGTTCATGTTATGGCTGGTGCCTGCGCCTGCCTGGAACGGATCAACGACGAAGTGGTCGCGGTGCTGCCCGGCAAGAATCTCGTCTGCCGCCTGCATGATGGCGCGTGCCATCTTTTCATCCATCATTCCCAAATCAAGATGTACTTCCGCCGCCGCGCGCTTGATCATGACCTGCGCCCAGACGAATGCCGGATAGGGGCGCATCCCGCTGACCGGGAAGTTGATGACGGCACGCTGGGTCTGCGCGCCGTAATAGGCACTTGCAGGGACTTGTACCTCACCAAGCGAGTCTTTTTCGATGCGGAATTCGGACATAATCTGCACTCCATGATCTACCATGCGAACTGCGCGCTATTTTACCGCAGCGCAATAGCAAACGGGATGCGCAACCGATCACCCGTTCTCCTGTAGGATGTCACCAATCAGCCTCTCAATCCCCACCGGGAAGCCGATACCATGCTGCTGTTCGTCGCCCAGGTAGACGAGTGCGTGATGCGGTTGATCGGGAATCCAAGTCTCATACTTTGCGAACCAGAGGATCAGATGCGCTTCAAGTTGTGCGAGCTGACGGGCGAGCTTGCCCACTTGCCCTGCTGGGTCCGCGGGTGATTTGTAGAAGGTGTCCGCTCGCAACCACTCCAGTGCAGCCTGGTTGAGTGGGCGGATCGCGTGCATTGTGTAGGAACGTATCAGAGCGTGCAGCTCCCGCTGTTCTGGCGTCAACTGCGTGTAGTGTCTGCTGAACAGTGCCTCGTAGCCGTCAGCACCCGCCTGCGCCCGGAGCGCGGCGGCTGCATAGCCCTCTTCGGCTTGGCTGGGGATACTTTCGGCGAGTTTGATGTCTTCTGCCAGAGAATTGCGCAGCGTTCGCTGTGTGTCAAAGACCGCCTTACTTGCGCGCAAGATCGAGTGCAGAGCAATCAGGCGTGTTCGTCGTGTTTCGTTCGTGTGTTTCTGCTCACGATCCCAGGCGATGAAGCCTTCGACGATCTGTTTAAGGACATAGCCGAATGCTGCAAGCGCGGCGGTCAGTAAGCCAGTGGCGAGCCACTCCGGTGTCTGCGCAAAATCCATTGAACACCTTCTACCCAGGCAGAGACGCTGACAATTGATTATACTGTCGAAAATACTCCTGAGATGAGGGCTAGATCATGCGCTACTTCGTAACAGGTGCGACCGGCTTTATTGGTGGGGCGCTCACTCGTGAGTTGATCAAGCGCGGGCACTCGGTGGTCACGATTGCGCGCAATCCCGCCAAAGCGACCGACCTGGCTGCTTTGGGGGTTGAAGTTCACCCAGGCGACATTACCGACAAAGAAACGATGCGGGCACCGATGACGGGCGTCGATGGCGTCTTTCACATTGCTGCCTGGTACAAGATCGGCGTCCGTGAGGCGCAGGTCGCCGAAGACATCAACATCAATGGCACGCGCAATGTACTTGAGCTGATGCGTGACCTGAAGATACCGAAAGGCGTGTACACCAGCACGCTCGCCATCTATGGCGATACGCGAGGGGTGATGGCGGATGAGTCAACGCCCAAACCGTCGCATTTTGGAACGGAGTATGACCGTACCAAATCGGCAGCGCATTTCGACATCGCGCTGCCGATGATGAAAGCGGGGCTGCCAATGGTCATCGTCCAGCCAGGACTGGTTTATGGTCCGGGCGATACCAGCCAGATGGGTGAGGCGTGGAAGCAGTATTTACAGCGCAAACTGCCGATGATCCCCGACGGTGCGACCTATGCCTGGGCGCATGTCGATGACATCGTGGAAGGGCATCTGCTGGCGATGGACAAGGGTAAGGTCGGGGAAAGATACATCATTTGCGGCGAGCCGAAGAAGCTGATCGATGCCTTCCGCCTGGCACAGCAGATTACGAATGTGCCGATGCCTTCGTTCACGCTCAATGCCGGGATGGTCAAGGTCATGGCGGGCATCATGGATGTCGTCAACCGAGTCATTCCACTTGAGGGGCAGATGCATCCGGAGCAGCTTCGTTCGCTTACCGCGACCTATATCGGCACGAACGCCAAAGCGCGCCGCGAACTCGGTTATAACCCGCGCCCGCTTGCTGAGGGACTGCGCCAGATGCTTGAATACAACATGGATAGTCTGGGAATGAAGAAGTGAGAGTGAGGAGTGATGAGAGTGTGGGACAAGTCCCTTAGATTATTGGGATGTTGCCGCCAGCCTCGTTTCACTCATCACTCGTTACTCGTCACCCGTTACTGTCTAGCGACCGTACATCTCGGCGACCTTCGCCCAGTTGACGACATTCCACCAGGCATCGATGTAATCCGGGCGCTTGTTCTGATATTTCAGATAGTAGGCGTGTTCCCAGACATCGATGCCGAGGATGGCATTCTTGCCGCCCATCCAGGGGTTATCCTGGTTGGGGGTGCTTTCAATGCTCAACGCGCCGCTGCTGTCGCTGACCAGCCACGCCCAACCGCTGCCGAAGCGACCGACACCCGCTGCCTTGAATGCCGCCTTGAACTCGTCAAAGCTGCCCCATTGGGCGTTAATGGCGTCTGCCAGTGCGCCCGACGGTGTGCCGCCTGCACCGGGTGCCATCCACTGCCAGAACATGCTGTGATTCCAGTGCCCGCCGCCATTGTTGCGGACGGCTGTCTTGATGTCATCAGGCACAATGGCGAGGTTGTTAGCGAGCAGTTCTTCGATGCTCTTGCCTTCCAGTTCAGGGTGCTTGGCAATTGCGGCGTTCAGGTTGGTCACGTAAGCATTGTGGTGACGCCCGTGATGGATTTCCATCGTCATCGCGTCAACATTGGGTTCGAGCGCTTCTTTGGCGTAGGGGAGTTCGGGGAGTGAAAACGGCATGATCTGCGTCTCCTTTTGACGAGCAAGTCAATATGTTCCAAACGCGAAGGTGATTCTAGCATTGGACGCTGCCGACGGTGCGCTTTCGTGCGAGGTCTCATAAAGCGTTAAGTTTGTGGCATCGCCTGGCGTTGTACCATCAGCCGCGCCATCGTTGTTGCCGCACCGTGCTTACCCAAGACTACGCCGTGAGCTGCTGATGACCCCAACCACAAACCCATCGCCGATTGCCAAGCCGACGGGCATACCGTCGCAGGTCTGGCTTGTCCTGCTCGCGGGCATCGCCGCCGTCTCGTTCGCGTCCATTTTCATCCGCTTCGCCCAGCAGGAGAATGTTCCGTCGATAGTTATCGCTGCGGGGCGGTTGGTCGTGGCTTCTCTCGTTCTGCTGCCCGTCATTATGGCGCGCCATCGCAGCGACGTTGCCCGCTTGACCCGGCGTGAGTGGCTGCTTGTCTTTGTGTCCGGATTTTTCCTGGCGATCCACTTCGCAACCTGGGTGACCTCGCTCGAATATACAGCCGTTCTGATCAGTGTCGTGCTTGTCACTTCGGGACCTATCTGGGTCGCGCTGCTTGAGGCGATCTTCCTGAAGGCGCGAATTGGGCGGTGGGTGGTCATTGGGATAGCCATTGCGGTGCTTGGTGGCATTGTCATTGGCATTCCTGGCGGAGAGGGCGCGACATTCGACAGCGGTGCACTGATCGGCGGGGGGTTGGCACTGGTGGGCGCAATCACGGTGTCGGTCTACGTGGTGATTGGTCGTGAGCTGCGCCCGCGCGTGGCGGTGCTCCCTTACATCTGGTTGGTCTATTCCATCGCTGCGCTGCTGCTGCTGATCGTGATATTTGTGACCCGCACGCCGGTTACAGGCTACAGTGGGGAGGGCTACCTGTGGATACTCATCATGGGACTGGTGCCGCAGTTAATCGGTCATTCTTCGTTCAATTATGCGCTTGGCTATCTTCCCGCGACTTTGGTCAGTATTGCGACGCAGGTCGAGCCGATAGGAAGTGCGATTGCGGCGTTTCTGTTGTTCAGTGAAGTGCCGACTTGGGCGCAGCTTGCTGGCAGTCTGGTTCTGCTTTGCGGTGTTGCCGTCGCTATCTGGGGACAAGGACGCGCCAACCGTGCGTAAGCTCATCAGCGCTCACCTCATCAGATAAGTGATACGCAGGAAGAGACAAACTGAGGATCTGACATGGATGTCAACGTCAACGCTTTGGAAGTCGTCAACAACAGCGCGGAGAGCCGATTTGAGGTCAAGCTGAATGGTGAAATCGGTATGGTCGAGTATATGCTGCACGGCAAGAACATCACCTTCACGCATACAGAAGTACCTGTAGCCTTCGAAGGCAAAGGCATCGCTGGCAAGATGGCGAAATTCGCTCTCGACTATGCGCGGGATCACGAGATGATGGTCAATCCGCTGTGCCCGTACATCAAGCAGTACATCGAGCGCCACCCGGAGTATAAGGTGCTTACCTGGGGCAATTGAGCCTCATTCGTGCGCAGTGCGCGGTGCGAACAATCAGAAGCCATATCTTCGCACGGCGCACGCTCCACACTGAATTGTGAATTAGCCTGTGAAGCCCAGATTATAACCCAGGTACTCGCGAGTACCTGGCCAGACATCAATCAGCGTCAGACCGTTCGGTGGCACGACGCCGCTTACGGCGCTCGCCAAAGTGTTGTCCAGCGCTATTTCTTGCAGCGTGTATTCCACCAATAGGCGAAAATCGATGTCGTTGCGTGGGACTGCCATGTGAAGCGTGCGGCGACTGTACCAGCGCGGTTCCCCATCTTCGTTGGTGATGATGCGGAGATCGTTCGGCTGTGCCTGCAAAAGCGGCACGATACGCAGACTGTCCCCGAAGACCGCATTGTAGTTGAGATCCGATAACATTCCGAATGCGGCATCCTGTTCGCGCGTGATGCTGAAGGTGCTGCGAATGATCGCGCGCGCGGACTCTCCAATGTCCGCGACACGCTGCGCGGCACCCTGCTCGCTGGCGAACACGCCAACCGTGCGCCCTCGCAGGTCGGCAAAACCGTTGATGTTGCTGTTGGCGGGCACAAGCAGCAGTTCGCCACGCAGCAAGTAATCGCCCGTGAAATCGACATTTTGAGCTGCGTTCCAATCCGCGTTGAGTCCGACGGCGAGATCTGCCGCGCCGCTGGCGACCAGCCCGACGGGGTCATCGCCGGGGACGATGCTGACCATAACTCCCCAGCGCGCTGCCATAGCATCGATGACGGCGCGGTTGGCGGCATCCAGGCGACGTTCGCTTTCGGGCGCTTCTGGCGGCAGGTCGCGCAGTCCAGCGACACGGATGGCGCTGGTTGCCTGCATCTGCGGGATCACGTACTGGGTTGGAAACGGAATGTCCTGCCCGTACTGGTCAGGACCGATGGGCGCATCGCCAATGTTATCGTAGCGCATGAAGTTGGCGTTGGGGTAGGCGGCACCGGCGAAGCTGGCACGGTGTATTTCGTCGAGCCGACCCTGCGATTCCAGATATTGCAGGGTGCGATTCACCAGGTTGCGCATATGGATGTCCTGGCGGCGTAAGGCGACGGCATACGGTTCTGGCATGACGGCTTGATCGAGCAAGCGGACGATGCCTGGGGTCTGAACGGCGCGCGCCAGGCGGATGCGGTTGGCGACGACTCCATCCACTTCGTTATTGACGAGCGCAGCAATCGCAATGTCGAGGTTGAAGTACGTTTGTGCCTGAATGGTGATGCTGCTGCGCTCCTGCCAGTAGGCGACCGCCTGTTCTGCCCGCGTGCCGACCACAACGCCGACACGCCGCCCTGCCATCTCATTGAGGGTCTGGGCGCTATCGGCTTCACGCACCATCATCGCCTGCATGCTGGGGTAGTAGGTCTGACTGAATTCGACCAGTGTATCCGTAGTTCGGGTGTGGGGCAGCGCTGCGAGCAGCATTTCGATTTCGCCCGCGATGAGCGTATCGAGCGCTGTCTGGCGCGTCACCTGAACAAATTCGATCTGAGCACCCCATGCTTCGACCAGCGCGCGCGCCAGGTCGGCGTCAAAGCCACTGACTTCGCCGCGTACGTTGAGTTCGCCAAATGGCGGCTCGTTGAAGAGGATACCGACCCTTACGGTGCCTGTTCGCATGATCTGAGCGACAGCGCTTTCGCTGGGCAGCGCATCAATCGTAGTGACTGACTGCTGCGGGACCAAGGTCGGAGGAATAAGCGTAGGGGCGATGTCCTGGGCAAAGCTCGTGGGCTGCATCATCAGCATGAGAAGCGCAAGAATGCAGGTCGAGCGTAGTCGTTTGCGCATAGTCATTTGTACAACCCATGTGCCTGGATGTAATCGTGTACGCCCGGAGGCAGCAGGCGGGCAGCAGGCGCATGCCTTCGGAGCCAGCGCACCACATCGGTCGAGGATACGCCGATCAGGGGCGCATCGATAAATCGGCTGCGTTCTGCCAGCCCGGGCAGCGCGGCGGCGTGCATGTCGGGATAAATGTCCACAGCCGGGCGCTGCATGACCACGATCTGGCAGATCTCGATGAGTTCAGCGGGACGACTCCAGGTGAGCAGATCGCGGTATGAGTCGCCGCCCATAAGGAAGTACAGATCTCCCTGTGGATAGTGCGACGCGAGGAGACGCAGCATATCGACGGTATAGTGCGGTCCCGGACGGTCGAGATCGACGCGCGAGATCGCCCAGTCTGGGCGACCCGCAATTGCCATTTCGATCATCGCCAGGCGATGTACTGCCGAGGTGCGCGTTGCGTCCTTGTGGGGCGGATCGCCTGCGGGCACGAAGATGACCTGCGCAAGGTCGAGCGCGTGCTGTGCGAACTCCGCCAGCAGGAGATGTCCGATATGCGGCGGATCGAACGTGCCGCCGAGGATGCCGATCTTCACTTCAGTCAGACCATTCCAATTCATGCTTGCCGATCTGCACCGTGTCGCCTTCCTGAATGCCCGCTTCGCGCAGCGCAGAGGTTATGCCGAGCGCTTCGAGAATGCGTTGGAAGCGCATCACCGCTTCTTCGTTTTCCCAATAGGTCATCGCTGCCGCGCGTTCGATGCGCTTACCATGTACGACGAAGATGCCCTCATCTTCCGGTTCGAGCCAGAAGACCTTTTCATCTTCCTCCGGCAACATGTAGACCGGCGTCTCCACGATGGGAACGGATTTGGGCAGGCTGTCCAGTGTCGCAAACATTCGCTGAAGCAGTTTATCCACCCCCTGTTGAGTGGCACCGCTGATCGCCATCGGCTCGTAGCCCAGCGCGCGCAGCTCCGGCTCAAGCGTCAGCCAACGTTCCTGTGCTTCCGGCAAATCCATCTTGTTGAAGACGACGATCTGAGGGCGCTCCTTCAGACGGTCGTCGAACAGCGTGAGTTCGACATTGATTTGGTTGAAGTCTGCCAGTGGATTGTCTGATGCCCCGTTGATTAAGTGGATGAGCAGACGGGTGCGCTGGACATGGCGAAGAAAGGAGTGCCCCAAGCCAACACCGCGGTTCGCTCCTTCGACCAAGCCTGGAATATCGGCAACGACGACATCGCGGTCGTCGTACAGTACGACGCCGAGGTTCGGCTCCAAAGTCGTGAAGGGATAGTCGGCGATTTTGGGCTTGGCATTGCTGATGACTGACAGCAGCGTGCTTTTGCCCGCGTTCGGCACGCCCACGATACCCACATCAGCGATCAGTTTGAGTTCCAGCCAGAGCCAGTGCTCCTCACCCGGTTCACCTTTTTCCGCCATGCGGGGTGCCTGCCTGCGAGAGTTCGCAAAGTGTTGATTGCCGCGCCCTCCGCGTCCGCCAGGGGCGACGACGATGGTTTCGCCAGGGGTCACCAGGTCAGCAAGAACTTCATTGGTCTCGGCGTCGCGCACGACAGTGCCCGGTGGGACGTCAATGATGATATGGTCGGCGCTGGAACCGGTCTTGTTCGACCCCATCCCGTTGTCGCCGCGCGCTGCTTTGAAATGGATTCTTCGGCTGAAGCTTGCGAGGGTATTCAGCGCGGGATTGACCCGGAGGATCACATTGCCACCCCGTCCGCCATCGCCACCTGCCGGACCCCCCTTGGGGACATACTTCTCGCGTCGGAAGGCGACTGTGCCGTTTCCGCCTGCGCCACTTTCGACGAAAATCTTGACTTTATCGAGCATGCTTTCGCTTTCGATCAACGCCGCGAACGATACCAGGCAATCGTTTGCCGGGCACCTTCAGAAAAAGGTGTAGGAACGAAACCCAGATCGCGCGCTGCTTTTTCATGGGATACACGCCAGTAATTATACACATAGGAACGAAGGTTCAGCGGGTAGAATGGTTCGCGGCGTGTGATCTGCGCCAATGTCTCTAAAAAGTGGGATGCCGCCAACCCAGCCCAATCGGGCAAAACGAGGCGCGGGAACCACAGCTTCGCCTCGCGGCAGACAATGTCATAGGCATCGCGATGATTAATCGGGTCGTCGCAGATGTGGTAGATCTCTCCTGGCGTGCCTTGCGCCAGTGCCGATATCGCAGCCTGGGCGACATCGGGGACGAAGACGGGTAGGATGATGTATCGTCCGCCGTTGAGCTGCATGATCAAGCCACGCATCGGGTCGTGAAAGAACAGACGATTAAAGGCATAGTCGCTGCCTGGTCCGTAAAATGCGCCAGGGCGAAGCACGATGGCTGGCGTATGGGTTTGCTGGAGGACAGTCTGTTCTGCGGCGAGCTTGCTGCGCTGATACGGTTCGACGGGGCTTGGGGGGTACTTTTCGTCGATCATGCGGTCAGGTGGAGGCTGCCCGATGAGATAGATTGTGGAGATGTGTATCAGGCGTGGGCATCGTACCGCGCTTGCGGTCTCGACAACCGCTTGCGTTCCGCCGAGGTTGACTCGCTCGAACTCGGAGTCGGTGCCCCAGAAGCGAAACATACCCGCCGCATGAATGACTGCGTCCGCGCCTTGCATCCCGCGCTTCAATGCTGTGGTATCGAGGATATCGCCCTGCACGATTTCGACGGGGAGTGACTGCACCCAGGGGTGCTGGTCGGGGTGTCGGACGAGCGCGCGCACGCGCAGACCACGGGCGACGAGCGCGGGCAGCAGATGATGCCCAAGAAAGCCTGTGCCGCCCGTGACGAAGACGGTGTCCAACGGTCTGGGCTTCGCCGACGCTATGAGTCGCGCCCCAGTGGGCGCGGGAGTGGGGTGTGTTCCGGACTCAGCGACAGCTTTCTCCGCCTGTCCCAGCCGGTCGGCAGCTCCTGAACGAGGGCTTCGATCTTCCAGCGGTGATGCTCGCCATCGTAGCGCATTTGCATGACAACGGCACCATCACCCATATCCTGAGTCATGATCCGCTCGTGTGTATCACATTTGTAGGTTGCTATCCTGCGACCACTTTGGTGGTCGATGAGCCAGCACCGCCCCCCGTCGGCAGAAAAGCCCTGAATGTTGACGTCATGGTCGGCGCGCAGGACGCCGTAGAACAGTCGATCTCGCTCGCTGCGTTGACGGATAAGGACCTGCTGATAGCGACACAGAAACGCGCCTGAAAGATAATCCGGCGCGCTTCGCCAATGATGAGGAAATGGCATTACGGGGCTGGATTGCATCCATTCCATGGCGACAAGGTAGTCGGTCTTGACCTTGTTGACGACTCCATCGGGTGCCATCCAATCGATCATGGCGCTGCCAGTTTGAAGTCGCCGCATTTTGTTGAGCCAGGGGACTTTGCTTGGGTTTGATGCCATCAGGACTATAACCGCCAGAATTATCGCCGCAAGTGCCCAAATCATGGTCTCTTGCCTGCGTCGTTTCTTCTCGATTGGAGAGATTCTGCCAGTAGGATCATCTGCGGTCAACCGCGAAATTGTCGCTGACTGAGGGATGCCGCACATCCCTCAGCATGTTGACGGTTGGCATTACAGGCGGACGAAATAGCTCGCCGCCGCTCGATCAATCAGGTCTTTGGTGAGGACGGGGGGGCGATTCAGGTAGACTGCGATGTCGAGCAGCTGCGTCAGAATGTCGCGCGGATGGACTGAGCGCAGCGGTCGCTCATGTTTGATATACCATTCTTTCAGCAGGTAAGCCAAGCCCTGCTCGTCGTATTTGATGCCTTTTGCCTCGCACACGCGCTTGAAGATTTCGCGGAACTGGTCGTAGGTGGGGTCGCCGACCTCAATTTTGTGGCGGATACGGCGGAGGAACGCCTCATCGACCAGGTCGCGCGGCTCCAGGTTGGTGGAGAAGACAATCATGACATAGAACGGTAGCTCGATCTTGCGTCCGGTTGCCAGCGTCAGGAAGTCCACGCCTTTTTCGAGCGGGACGATCCAGCGGTTGAGTAGGTCGCGGGGTCGTACCTGCTGGCGACCGAAGTCGTCAATCAGGAACATGCCACCGTTCGCCTTGACCTGGAAAGGCGCTTCGTAGTATTTGTTCGTCGAGTCGTAAACGAGATCAAGCCCCTGAAGCGTGAGTTCACCACCGACCATGATGACCGGGCGCTTGATCTTGATCCAGCGTGGGTCGCTCGAAAGACCGGTGCCAAAGCGCATCCGCTGCGAACCGTCATCGACCACTTCATGATTGACGCCGTCAAAGATCCGGATGACTTGCCCATCAACGTCAATCGCGTACGGAATATACATATCCTTGCCAAGGATCACGCGCCCGACGGTTTCGGCGATGGTGGTCTTACCGTTGCCGGGGGGACCATAAAGAAAGATTGACTTGCCAGAATTGACTGCCGGACCGATGCGACCCAGCATATCTTCATTCACGACCATGTTGCGCATGATCTGGCGCATGTCTTCTTCGTGAACCGTGATCTTTTCGCGGTTTTGCTCGCGCATTGCGGCGATGTACTGATTGAGGGTGACGGGCGCGGAACCTGCGTACTGGGAGCGTTCGATGGCTTCGCGTGCTTTGGCGACGCCGAGCGAGGACAACACGAACTGGTAACCCGCCTCGCCGAGACCGCCAGAGCCTCGGACTTCGACGTACTTTTCGCGTTTGAGAAAGTCCATCACGCCGTCAAGAACACCGGTGAACGGCAGCTTCACGATTTCGGCGATGGCATGCCCTGCCAGATAGCCACCAAAGTACAGCACTTTGAGCACCAACTCCGCGACCATGAGCAGGTTAAGCCCTGTGTCGTCAAGGGTTTGCAGAGGTGGCGGGGACCAGGTGCCGCTGGTGCTCAAATCGCTTGTCTGGCGCGGCGGGTTGGCGCCGAGATTGCGGATCGACTGAAGTTTAGGGTTTGAATTTCCCGGTCGGTCACTCATAAAACCATGCCTCTTATGTCGCCATCAGCGAAGTTGTGTACAAATTGTAGCACGATGCTCTTGTTCGCGCGGCGGAAGATTTCGCTGGGTGTGACAAATGGCACAATGTCGGTGAAATAGCGTTTGAATCTGGTTATAGAACTTGTCTAAACACTATACGCGCACTAAAGTTGCGTTCAATAGGTGCAGAATTCGTAATTGGTCACGGCGAGTTTAATGAGTATGAGGTCTGCGGAAATGCTGGAAAAAATCCAATGGTTTGGTCATGGCAGCTTCGCCATCGATACCGTGCCTCGCATTTTCATCAACCCTCGGAGAATTCCGCGAACAGACCAACCCGCAGACCTGATTCTACTGAGTCACGACCATCACGACCATTTTTCTCCCGCGGATGTCGAAAAGCTGTGCCACGCAAAGACCATCATCATTGGAAATGACCGTATCGCCCGCAGTCTACCCCGAGTACAGGTGCTTCGCCCCTGGCAAAGTCTGACGTTGGGACGTGCATGTGTGAAGGCGGTTCCCGCGTATTCCTCGTCCGATCCGCGTCACCCTCTCGAAGATGGGGGGCTGGGATTTATCATCTCGCTGAATTACTTCGACATCTATTACGCAGGGGATACGCAGATCATCCCCGAAATGGATCGAATTAACCCCGACATCGCACTGCTTCCTATCGATGGTCGCGGGACGCTGAACGTCACAGAAGCTGCGGAAGTCGTTCGTAAGATGCGCCCGCGTTGGGTCATCCCGTTTAATTGGGGTTCTGCGGTCAGCGGCGCAACGCGGTTAGACGCGCAGCGTCTGGTGCGTGAGGTCGGGGATGTCGCCAGCGTTGCTCTTCCCGATGCAGCACTGGCGATCAAGTAAGTTCGTCGCTCTTAGGCGCTGCCGGCAATTCCGAGCGTCTCTGCGTTGTCCTGCATGGCTTTGAGCACGAGCGGGACATGAAAATCCCAGAGGTCGACTCCCAGTAGTGCTGCACCCTGTTCCACATCTTCGCGATTCACGCCGCGCGCAAAAGCCTTGTCTTTCCACTTCTTGCGAATCGATTGAACTTCCACGTCACGTACATTCTTAGATGGTCTCACCAGCGCTGCGGCGGTGATCAGCCCTGTGAGTTCATCTACCGCAAACAATGCCTTGTCGCGCAGGGTGACACGGTCATCTGCGCCAAAGGGTCCATGACTGAGGATGGTACGAATGTCCTCCTCATTCAGTCCACGTTCGCGCAGGATAGGGGCACCGTCCATTGGATGCTGCTCAAGCGTAGGATGGACTTCCCAGTCGAAATCGTGCAGCAGACCAACAAGCCCCCACGACTCGACGTCCTCGCCGTAATGCATCGCATACGCGCGCATCGCACATTCGACCGAGAGCATATGTTTTCGGAGACTGTCCGATTGAACGAACTCGCAGACGATCTGCCAGGCATGATCACGATTCATCGGTTCTATGCTCCAAACACACGCACTGTAATGCTGATCGGTTCCTGCCCAATCGGCAGATTCCCCGCCGTGCGCAGTTCCCAAAGCCCGGTTTGCTCATCGTTTTCCATCGGCGCGATGCCTTCAAAGCGAATGGTATAGGTCGTTCCCTGGCGCACCTGGTTTTGAATACGGATGAATGGCTGGGCGCTGTCGAAGAACTCGCCCTCGCGGAAGCGAAAAGTCGAATTGATTTCCCAGGGGCAATTGCCGGTATTGCGCAGCACGATCTCCAGGACAAAGGGTGAACCTGCGGGGACAAATCCATCATTGATTTGCACGCCATTGACCACCAAACGCCGCGATACCTCGGTGTATTCCCAGTCGCAGGCACTGGCGGTCGCGGTCTGAACGATGGCGATGTTGGCGATGGCGGTCTGTGTCTCGCTGAAATTCGTCGTTGCTGTCGGCGTAATCGAGGGTGTAAAGGTTATGCTCGGTGTAACGGTGGGGGGGCGACGGGTCGCCGTCGCAGTGCTTGTTGGGGGCAGCGTGGTTGGGGATGCGGTTGCAGTTGCCGTCGGCGGCGCGGTTTCGCGGATGATGATCACGACCGGAGTCTGGGTCGGTTGCGTCGGAGATGGCGTTGGCGACAAAGTCGCGGAGGGCGATGGCTGCACGGGTGTAGCCGAAGGCGCAGCGGGTGTGACGGAAGGTTGATCAGATGCCGTTGGGGCAATCAGGACTTCGACTGTTGCGGTTGGTGCGATGCCCAGAAGCGTGAGGATGCGATCTCCACTGCCCCAGATGAGGGCATATATTCCGATGCCTACCAGAATCGACAGCACAAGCCACAGCCAGACGGGAATCAGACGGCGTCGAGCAGAGGTTGGCGCGGCGGGTCCTTCCGGAGCAGCGCGCGATGCGTCGCTTGCATTCTGGCGAGAAGCGCGGAGCGCGCCGGTCTGCGACATCGCAGCGCGGAACTTGGCTCCCGTAAGGGGAGTCTGCTGGCGGTCCTGCGCCGCATCACGTGGCAGCGCTTTTGTGTCATGTTCTTCGTTGTCGGTGTCGAGGCTGTAACTGGCTTCACCGGGGATGTCTAGACCCATATTCTGGTGCGTACGCTCAAACCGATCCAGATGGGCGATTAATTCGGTTGCTGTCTGGTAGCGGTCGCTGGCTTCTTTTGCCATCAACTGGGTTACGGCATCGTCGAGTTCCTGCGGCAGTTCGCGCCGGAGTTCTTTCGGCGATTTGACCGGGTCGTTCAGGTGCTTGAGGATGACAGCAAGTGGCGTGTCACCATCATAAGGGAGCTTGCCCGTCAGCATTTGGTAGAAGATGACGCCCAGCGAGTAGAGATCGCTTCGCTCGTCACCTTGCTCGCCCAGACCTTGCTCAGGTGACATGTAAGCTGGCGTCCCCACCATGCCGCCGCTGGCAGTGAATTGTACGCCCGTGACGATTTTGGCGATGCCGAAGTCCGTCAGGACGACTCGATTACTGCTGTCGAGCATCAGGTTCGCTGGCTTCACATCACGGTGGATCATGCCCATGCTGTGTGCGTAAGACAGGGCGCTCGCCGCTTCGCGGATAATTCGCACTGTGTCGCTGATGGAGATCAGCTTACCCTGATCGGCATACATGGTCAGGAGTTCTTTGAGCGTTGGCCCATCGACAAGCTCCATCACCATGTAGTAGTTTTCTTGCTCGGAGTCATTTTCGAAATCGTACACCTGGACGATGTTGGGGTGTCGCAGTTTTGCGATGTTCCGCGCTTCCTTCTGGAAGCGAATCTTGAATTCGGGGTCATCTGCCAGGAAGGGATGCAGCACCTTGATGGCGACATCACGCCCCAGGCTTCCCTGATGGGCGCGATAAACCTCCGCCATGCCACCTCGCCCCAGGCGCTCGATGACCTCGTATTTCCCGTTGCCGAATCGTTGCGTACTCACGAGTGGCGAATTTCCTGTCCCGTGTCGAAGGTGTGCGGTAGAGGCACGTCCATTTGCTGCGCGCTCAGAGTATACCCAGATTCAAACGCGCGCTCAACGTTTTGCTGACGATGGCGAATTGAACCCAACAACTCTAAGATTGTAGCGAGTTTTCGGCAAGGCGAGTGGTGAGATTTTAGGGAATAATTCATAATTGCGCGCTGACCGTTGCCATGCCAGCGGAGATCGATCCTGCCGGAAAGGGGCGCGCCAAGCATCGAGGTTGGTTCCTTCCGCAACTAAGGAGGGGACATGCACGGCAGGGTAGAACCGCCATGTTGTCATGGCGGTTCCAGTGGCTCTCCTAATCTCCAAGCGCAGGCGCAGGTTGAAGGCTCGCGTTTGGCGCATCGCCTTCAGTATCCTGGGCGCGGAACTGCGACATGTAGAGGTCGTAGTAAGCACCACGCTGGGCGAGCAGGGAGGTGTGTGTGCCTTTCTCGACGATGATGCCGTCCTTGAGCAGCATCACCTGGTTGGCGTTGCGAATTGTGCTCAGACGGTGGGCGATGACGAAGCTCGTACGCCCACGCAGGAGCTGCTCGAACGCGCGTTGGATGATCCGCTCGGTGCGGGTATCCACGCTGCTGGTCGCCTCGTCGAGGATCAGAATGCGTGGGTCATTGAGGGCGACGCGCGCGATGGCGATGAGCTGGCGCTGCCCCTGGCTAAGCCCCGCGCCGCGTTCGCCAAGCACCGTCTGATAACCTTGTTCGAGGCGCTGAATGAACTCGTCCGCCGCGACGAGTTTCGCCGCCTGGATCACTTCTTCGTCCGTTGCGTCCGGCTTTCCATAGCGAATGTTGTTCATGACGGTATCGCTGAAGAGGAATGTGTCCTGCAAAACGATCCCGATCTGCTTGCGCAGGCTTTCCATCGTCACGTCGCGCACATCAATGCCATCGATCTTCACCGCACCCAGCGTGACATCGTAGAAACGCGGGAGCAGGTTGATGATAGTGGTCTTGCCTGCCCCTGTAGGACCGACGATGGCGATGGTTTCGCCGGGTTGTGCCTCAAAGTCGACGCCTTTGAGAACAGGTTCGCCGGGCTTGTACTCCGCACCGACATTATCGAAGACGACATGCCCCTGAATTTCCGGCATGGGGCGCGCATCCGGCTTGTCCGCGATGGCGACCGGGGTATCGAGCAGCCCGAAGATGCGCTCGCCACCGGCAATGGCGCTTTGAATGTTCGTCCACAGCGTCGCGATCTGCTGAATCGGCTGGTTGAAGCGCTGCGAATACTGGAGGAATGTGAAGACCAAGCCCAGCGTGACGACCTCGGTCGTGCCGGGGAGGGGCTGGTTGCGCAGCAGTGAAACGCCCCCGACGACGACGACAATCGCCAGCGAGACATAACCGAGCGCTTCGAGCACGGGGGATAAGGCGCTGGTGAAGGCGGCGGCGCGGACATTCGCGTCGCGGTTGGCGGCGTTGGTGCGTTCAAACTGCTCGATGTTCTCTTCTTCGCGGTTGAACGCCTGTGCTTCACGCACCCCTGCGATGCTTTCCTGAAGGTCGGCATTCACGCTGCCCATCTCTGCTCGCGCCCTGCGGAAGGCGCGTCGTGCCTCACCGCTGAAGTAGAAGGTTGCGACCAACATGATGGGGACGACGATGAGTGAGATGAGGGCATAGCCCACATTGGCGCGAACCATTTCGATGCTGATCCAGACCAGCAGGATTATCGAGCTGAGGACGAGGTTTAAGCCGAAGGCGAACACCTGCTGAAGGGTATCGGTATCGCTCGTCATACGGCTCATCAGGTTGCCGGTCTCGTTCTCCGCATAATAACCGGTCGGAAGCCGCATCAGCTTGGCGAACAGATCCCGGCGGACTGTCCTCAGCACGTTCTCACCGATCCAGCGCAGCGAGAAGAACTGGACGGAAGACAGGGCTGCACCCACGATGAAAAGCCCAAGCAGGGCGAGCGCAAGCTGACCCAGACCCGCCATCCGCGCTTCAGTGGTGATGTCGGTCGTAATGGAGGCATACCAGCAGCCTGTCGGGTTCGGGATGACATAGCAGTCCACGGCTTGCCCAATCAACCTGGGTGCCTCGATCTGCGTCCAGGTGGCTGCTAGCATAATCCCGACTGCCAGCAGTACTGCCCACCAGTAGGGTGCGAAGTAGGCTCCGAAGCGCTTCAGAGTTGACGCGATGTTCTTAGGTTTTGAGGTCTCGCCGCTCATCAGACGGCGAGCACCGTCCAGTCCTCCGGGACCCATCATGATGGTTGTACCTCCGCATCGCCTACGAGTTGTGAGTTGTAAATCTCGGCGTAAATGGCGCTGTCTTCCATCAGGTCGTGATGTCTGCCGCTGGCGACGATTTCGCCTTTATCCAACACCAGGATCATATCGGCGTTGAGAACTGTGGTGATGCGCTGTGCAATGACAAAACTCGTGCGCCCTTCCATCAGACGATCCAGTGCCTTCTGAATGTGCGCCTCGGTTTGCAGATCGACGCTGCTCGTCGAGTCATCCAGGATGAGAATGCGCGGGTTGAGCAGCAGTGCGCGCGCGATGGCAATGCGCTGTTTCTGACCGCCGCTCAGCGTGGTACCGCGTTCACCGACGGGCGTTTCGTAGCCCTGCGGGAAGCTCATGATGAAGTCATGAGCCGACGCTGCTTTTGCAGCCTCGATGACCTCGTCCAGCGGGGCATCCGGGCGACCGAAGGCGATATTGTCGCGGATCGTCCCACTGAACAGATTGGTCTCCTGAAGGACAATGCCAATCTGGGCGCGCAGGCTTTCAATCGTGACATCCCGCACATCATGTCCATCAATGGTGATCGCGCCTTCTGTGGTGTCGTAGAAGCGCGGGATCAGATTGATGATCGTCGTCTTGCCGCTGCCGGTCGAGCCGAGCAGCGCGATGGTCTGACCCGCATGCGCCTCAAAGTTGATGCGTTTGAGGACAGGGTCGCCGCTGCCGAAGTAACGGAACGTCACATTCTGGAACGCGACATTGCCCTGAATCGCAGGCAGAAACTCGGCGTTCGGCTTTTCGCTCACGTCGCTTTTGGCATCCAGAATCTCGAAGATGCGGTCGGCGGATGCCGATGCTTGCGCCATCAGCGAGATGATGAAGCCGAGCTGACCGAGTGGGAAGAACACGAATACGAGGTAGAGGCTGAATTCCTGGTAGCCGCCCAGATCAAACGTGCCGTTGATGATCTGCTGTCCACCGAAATAGGTGAGCAGCGCCTGCCCAACTTGCGCCAGCAGGAAGATGATCGGGAAAAGCATGGCAAACGTGCGTCCGACCTTGAGCATTTGTGCGTACATGCTGTCGGTCGCCTGGTTAAACCTCGCTTGCTGCTCATGTTCGCGCGTGAATGCCTTGACCACTTTGATGCCCGCGACGCTTTCCTGCAGAATGGTGTTGAGCGTCGAGAGGCGGGTCTGGACTTCGGCGAACAGCGGCTGCGCCAGCATCCCGAATACCACGAACAGGAGGAGTGCCAGCGGTAGAATCGGCAGGATGACCAGGGTAAGCTGCCAGTTCTGTGTCAGGAGGATGATGAGTGTGACGGTCAGCAGCAGGAACGCCTGCGCAGCCAGCACCAAGCCCTGTGCCAGAAACAGGCGGACCTTCTCGACGTCATCCGTCGCGCGGATCATGAGCTGACCTGTCTGGTTGCGATCATGATAGCTGAACGACAGACGCTGGATTTTGGCGTAGATCTCATTACGGAAATCAAAGGCGATGCCCTGCGATGTTTTTTCCGCCATGAAGACCTGGACGAACGAGAACAAGCCGCGCGCGATGGCGAAAATTACGACTAAGACAGCGGCGTTGATCAGCCAGGTTTCGGCATTCGCGCCTGCGTCGGAAAACTGCTCCGGCGTGACGTTTAGGCGCGTGGCAGCGAGCGCTGTCGCAGCGCCGCGAACCAGCTCCGGTGTCTGCTGCACCTGCTCCCAGGCAAAACCCTGGGTGATCGCATTGATCATATTGCGGGTGAGCGATGGCACCGCCAACTGTGCGAGTGTGGCGATGACGAGCGCACCGTAAGCGATCCAAACGGTGCTGCCCTGCTTTGGCAGGTATCGAATAGCGCGACCGAGTCCGCCTTTACTGGCGGGACGTTTGGGGCGCGCGCCTTTGCGACCCATCGGCGTGGGCGCGGCGCTGGTTGCTTGCATAACGTGTGAATCCCTCTCGGTTCAATGGTTGCGAATTAGAATACTTGCCTCTTGCGGGTCATTGCTGATTGATGTCCCTCCTCTAGGTCTGGTCGGACTTTGGGGTGTGTGCGCCGAAAGCGCGAAGTCGTTCGTGCATGATATGGAGCTGTTCCTCGCTTTCCGGAAGCTGCTCGAAGAGTTCACGGAGCAGGGCGAGGAGCTGCTTAGTCTTTGCATCGCCGAGCACCCTCACGGCATCGGCGAACGGCTCATGCTCCCCTAGCCAGCCAATCTGATGAGTCAGGTCATTCCCCTTGTCTGTGAGGGCGAGCGGGGTGCGGCGGCGGTCGCGCGGGTCTTTCTGTCGCTCGATAAAGCCTTTGCGCTCCAGCGTGTCGATGATCGGCACCAGGGTGGACGGATCGATCATGAAGTGTTTACTCAGTTCACCTGGCGTTTTGGGTGCGCCCCAGAGCGCGCGCAGTATTCCCATCTGGTGCCAACTGATCTCAAGTCCCAGTTCCGCTAACCGCTGTTCCCCGCGTCGAGCTATGAGCTTGGTCAGGATGAAGATCATCATGCGTAGTTCTACGGCATCCTGGATCGCTGCGTCCATCAGTGCAAACCTATCGATATTTCGTTGGGTATTCAAATGATTTGTGAAGCAAACAATTTGTATCACGAACAATATCTGATCTGTCGCAGTCTGTCAAGCTTCGCAGATTGGGATGATTGAAGGATTCTGCAAATCGACTTACACTCGTGAACGATGCAACGTGTGAGGGGACTGATCATGTCCGATCTGTCGCAACTGGCGCGGCTGTTGAACGACCTGCGCGGAAATGACAAACTCAAACAGCGCTTGGCATTGCAGCGATTGGGGCAGCTCAAGGACTCGGCTGCACTGCCAGCCGTCGTCGAAAAACTCAAGGATCCCGACCGTCAAATCCGGGCACTGGCGGCACAAGTGCTGGGAAACGTCGGCGGAGAGGATGCGGTACCTTATCTGAGCGAAACGCTCCAGGACGAGACAAAAGAGGTGCGACGAGCCGTCGTTTATGCGCTGGGGCGCACCGGCAGCAGTCGTGCGATTCCACTGTTGGTCGGCGTGCTGCTGGGCGATGAAAACAGCTTCGTGCGTTGGGAAGCCGCACGCTCGCTTCAGTTCCTAAGCAGCGTGAGTGCGCTGCCAGCGCTGATCGAGGCGCTTTCTGCCGACGAAAACAGCTATGTGCGTTATGCCGCAGCGGAAACTCTTGGCGAATTGGGCGATTCGATGGCTATTGACGTGCTGGAGAACGCGCTGCTGAACGACGAGAACGATTATGTACGTTATGCCGCCGCACGCGCCCTTGGCGAAATCGCCGATCTGTCGTCTGTGCCGACACTGCTGCTTGCGCTGCGTTCCCGCAATTCCCAGGTCTGGCACGCGGTCGCCGAGGCGCTCTGGGCATTGTCCGAACCTGTGGTGCCGCTGGTGATCGAGCAGCTTATCGATGCTGACCCGTTGATGCGCAAATGTGCCCTGAAAGGGCTGCTCTGGTTGACCCGCGAGCATGATGAGGATGACCTGCGCAGGACCGATGAAGACGACGATTATTCGCTTGGTACAGGTTGGTCGTACATGAACTGACCGAGACGATACCTGGAAGTGTTCGCGCTCCTGCATTGTGATGAGCAGTTTGTTAGACTCACTTGGACGCGATGAATGTCCTGTTAGACTTCCTTAATGGCACATGATATTCAAGGAGCGACCGTATGGCGAACCGTACAGCAGAGGCGATCTGGCAGGGGACTTTGAACGAGGGCGCGGGCGAACTCAAGCTCGGCAGCGGGTCGTATCAGGGACCCTACACATTCCTGTCGCGTTTTGAGACTGGCGCTGGCACGAATCCTGAAGAATTGATCGCAGCCGCTGAAGCGGGCTGCTTCACGATGGCGCTGAGCGCCAGCCTGGGACGCCAGGGTTTCCCCGTCACGCAGGTTCATACGACTGCGGAAGTCAGCCTGGAAAAGCTGGATGCGGGCATGACCATCACCCGGATCACCCTGAACACGGTGGGCGATGTTCCCGGTATCGATGCCGCGAAATTCCAGGAGGAAGCGGATAAGGCGAAGAGCAACTGCATTATCTCGCGTGCTATGAACCCCAGCATCGAGTTCGTCCTCAACGCGACGCTGAAGTAAGCAAGACCATCAGACATCGATGCGAGGCGCACCGCAAGTGCGCCTCTTTTTTGGTTCAGAGGCTGCGGCGTTCCTGGGCGAGCAGTGCTGATTTGCGTTCGATGCCCCAGCGGTAGCCGCTCAGAGCGCCCCCTTCTCGTACAACACGATGGCATGGAATGACCAGTGCCACCCGGTTGCTTGCGCAGGCACGCGCGACCGCGCGAGAAGCGGAAGGCGCACCCAGCGTTTCCGCGATCTGGCGGTAGGAGCGCGTTTCTCCATACGGGATGTTTCGCAGTGCTTCCCAGACCCGCAGTTGGAAGGCGGTTGCCTGGAGGTCGAGCGGAAGCTGCAACTGTCGCGAGTCCCCCTGGAGATAATGAATGAGCATGTCCATCGCCTGCGCCAGGTCATCGTCCGTTCGGCTGAACTGAGCATTGGGGTAGTCGTGCATCAGCCATGCTTCAACCGCCTCGGCTGAATCGCCAAGACTGACTTCGCAGACTCCGCGTGTGGTCATTCCAACCAGCAGGTAACCGAGCGGGCATTCGCGCACCGCGTAGCGAATCTGCATCCCTTGTCCTCCTTTGCGATAGGTCGCGGGTGTCATGCCGAGCTTGCTAGAAGCATCTTCATACAGGCGGCTGGACGAACTGAAACCCGCGTCGTAGAGCGCAGTCGTGACCTCGTCCCCGCTGCGAAGACTCGCTTTGAGCTGCCCGACACGACGCGCTTCGATGTACTGGCGCGGGCTGACCCCGATAATGCGCTTGAAGACACGCTGCACGTAATCGGGACTGAGATGGACAACCGCGCCAAGGTCGTCTAACGTCAGGCGTTCTTCGAAATGCTGGTCGATAAAGGCACAGAGGCGGGTGGTCATTTCGATTTCGGCGGCGACCAGATGGGGTGTGCAGCGCTTACAGGGGCGGTAACCTGCCGCCTCTGCTTCTTCGCATGTCTCATAGAAGTTCACATTTTCGTGGCGTGGCGTCCGGGCGCTGCATGACGGACGACAAAAGACCCCGGTTGTCTTCACGGCTGTAACGAAGTTGCCATCATATGCTGCATCCCGCCGCATGACTGCCTGCCAGCGTTCCATGTCTCGTTCTGCTGCCGACATCGCGTCCTCCTTATGTCATACAGACAGGATACCGGATGGGGTGGGGACATACTATCCGATTCCCGGTGCGATCATCGACCCTCACGCTTCCAGGCTCTCGCCTGCTGGATCTCATCAGCATTGGGCGGGGCAGGGCGATAGGCAGCGATGTCGACAAGTGTGGCAAGGTTGGCAACCCCCGGTGACCTGCGGGCGTGCTCCTGCGTCGTCTCGGCAGGATTGCGTCGCAGCCTGAGCTTGCGTTGTGCGCGACGATACTGCGTCAGGATCGCTTTGCGGCCAGGGTGGTCGATGGACGTGCGACGCTCTCCCCAGGACAAAATGCGCCTCAGCATATGCAGCCGTGGCAGTCGCCGTCTGCGCAGCAGGACAAACGCCAGTGTGCCGAGCGCCAGGAGCGGCAGCCAAGGTGCTACTGCGCCGAGGATGCTTAAGCCTGCGCTGGCGATCTGCTCGGTCGGAATGCTCGCAAGATCGACCGTGCCAAACGCGCCGGTGAACACCCAACGTTGTACGCCGCCCGTCTGGGGATCGCCGTTCCAGCCTGCCGTAGGCTCGAAAGGCACCCAACCGTGCTCCGGGAAGTACACCTCCACCCAGGCATGGGCGTCATCCGCGCGTACTTCGTAGAGGTTGGTGAAGGGGTTGAAGTCACCTGTACCAAATCCTGCGACGAGACGCGCGGGAATGCCAAGCGTACGCAGCATGACTGCCATTGACGAGGCATAAAGTGCACACATGCCGCGCCGATCTTCAAACAAAAAGACATCGACTGCATCGCTGCCGGGAGGCTGTGGGGGCGGAAAGTACGTGTAAGCGTAATTGCTGCGCAGGTGTAACTCGATGGCTTTGGCGACATCATATGGAGTCGGCAGGTTGTCCGCGAGTTCTGCGGCGAGGACGCGCGTTCGTTCGCTCACCGACGCGGGTAACTGGGTGTAGCGTTGGAGTATTTCCGTCGGATAGGTCGTACCCGCGGCGCGCAGAACCTCGGCGTCAAGGCGATTTTCGGCGGAAATGACGGAGTACACCATATTCGGCGTCAGTGCCTCGCCAATGCGGATGCCGCCCGCGCTGTCTCGTGCGATCTCGGTCGCTGCCAGGTACAACTGGACGGGTCTGCCAGCCGTGAAGATCAGGTTGGGCAGCGGGCGGACGATCTGGTAGGTTTGCGCGAAGACATCATCGCGCCGGAATGAGAAGCGATCCAACTCATAAAACGGACCCTCCAGCGGGATACGTTCGACGCTTTCGTCCGCCAGCATCCAGGTTCGACCGTCATAGGTGTCATAGGCGTGGCTGCGCCAGTAGCTGGCGGCTGGGCTGCGGACGTACATCATAATGTCGCTGCTCAAACCGCTCCGGTAGCTGAGGTCGAGCGCGCTGTCGAAGCCGGGATAGTAATCACCTGTGCTGTTGACCGCGCCTGCGAGGCGGACGAGCGGTGCAGCAGGATTGATGATTTGCCCGGTCGGCGCGCTCTGGATGGGGGCGTGCAGCGTGAAGGGTGGCACCAGGGGATGCCCAGCGAAACGTGGCGTGAAGACGAACAGCAGCGCTGTGATTGTGACCAGTGCTGCCGATGCACGCACGACCAGCGCATTGGGCACGAAGCGGGTGGCAGATGCCTGCCGTGCTGTAGCGCTCGTACGCAGCACTCGGAGGTTCGCTTTTAGTCCGTCCTCGTCATCCGCGCGCCAAAGGAAGGCGAGCAGCAGCACGACGAACACTGCCAGAAAGACCAGAAAGCTCATGTCGCGTGCCAGCGTCGCGGCAACATACAGGTTTGCCATGCCCAAGCCGATGCCACTGAATAGATTCATGCGGGTGCGCAGCGCGGCGCTGACCGCGACGGTTGCCAATATCGCCGCCTGTGCCTGTGGGTACGGCTGCCCGTTGAACATGCCGAAGAACATCCAGGCAAAGACGAGGTGCAGCAGGATGAAGCCCGCGATGCGCACCCACCACGAGGTTCGAGCGCGCGTGCGATATGCAATCTGATGTCCACCGTAGAGGAGGACGGTGGCGGGGATGAACAGCCACCAGAGCTGCGTCGTCCATGCCAACGCCGCCATGCCGACCACCTGCGCGCCATATGCCATCAGTCGGAGCTGCCGAGAATCTTCCGGGGCGGCGGCACTAGCCCGCGCCCGCCCATACTGATACCCCATCAGGAATGCCAGCAGGGCGAATGAAGCGAGTGTCCAGGTGCGCAGCCCCAGTGACACAAGGGTGAGAAGAAGCCCCGTTCCGTAGAGAAATAACTGGAGGATCAGCGTCGAGAGTCGTTTCATGGGGCTGCGATCTCTGCCCGGGTGTTCGCTTTGGAGGCTGTTGGATAGGCTGCCGATGCGGCGAGGGTGTTCTCCCAGTCGTCACCCGGTTGAACGATCCGTGTGTCCACGCCCGCGCTTCGCAGGCGGGCGGCAACTGCCGCACAGTCTTCGTCTTGTGCGTCACTGACGACGATTGCCAATACCTGGATGCCAGCGGCGCGCAGCCTGCTCAGATGCGCAGCGCAGGTGAGGTCGGGATACGGCAGAACGGCGGCAACCTGCGCCTGCGACGGTTTTTGCAGCAGATCGGCGAGGTGTTGTGTGCCGCGTGGCAGCACACGGGCAAGTCGCTCCAGCAGTGTGTGCCAGGTTTCCTCGTGCGGCATGTGGGCTGCTTTGGGGTCGGTATGCTCGTTCGCCAAAAGCTCCACACGATAGCCGCTGCGCAGTGCGTATTCACCTACTGCTGTTGCGATTTTGACGCTGGTCTCAAACGCGGTCGCCGTGGGGTAGGGATGTGCGAAACAATCGAGTGTGAGAAGCAGCGCGGGCTGCGCATCGTCCGCAAATTCCTTGCTGATGAGGCTCTGCTGCCGCGCGGAACTCCGCCAATGGATGTGGCGCGGCGAGTCGCCTGGGCGGTAGGGGCGGGTACCGATGATCTCGCTGCCGTGCCCGGCGCGTGCGCGCAGCTGCTGGAGCGTTTGGCGGCGATCCAGCAATTCCAGCCTGCGCAGCGGGCGAACTTCCGGATACACGAGCAGTGCGGCGTCTGCGGTGATGGTGCCCTGCCGCGCGAATATCCCGAAGGGTGCGTGCGATGTTGCCTTGAGCGGATCGAATCGGTGGATGCCGCGCTGAGTCACATCGACATCGTAACTATGCTCAATGATGGCGCTGCGTGACAACATTGGAATGTAGAGTGCCTGCGTTCGCAGTTGCGCATCACTTGTGAGTGGGCATACCTCGGTGAGCGTGACCTGTGCGGTAGACTTGCCAGCGCGCAGCCGAAGCATGACTTCAACCCTGTCCCCTTCGTGTATGGCATCGGCAATGCGCGCCGTCGCGCCTTTCGCACCAGGAAATGCGGCTGGGGTGGTGAGGCGAATGCTTCTGCTCGCCATGACGGAGCGCAGCATGGCGCGGTTGAGCCAGGCGGCTGCCAGGACGCAGCCTCCCATGACTGCTGCCATGACGTACAGCCAACCGACCTGCGTCTGATTTGCAAAGAAGTAGAGCACGAGTGCTGCGACGAGCAGGGTGCCTGCGCGCGCGGTTGGCTTGGTCGTTGGTTTCATGGTTGCCAGCTTCGCTCAATCGAGCGGGACCCGGGTCTTTTTCAGCACGTCATCCACGATTTGCGCACCTGTCTCCGGCTGGCGGTCATGCGCGAGCAGGCGATGTGGCAGGCATGCCTGGGCGGCACGCTTGATGTCGTCGGGCGTCACGAAGCTGCGCCCGGCGATGAGCGCCAGCGCCTGGGCACAGCGCTGAAGCGAGGTGCCCCCGCGCGGGCTGACGCCCAACAGCGCGTCCGGGTGCGCGCGGGTTTCCTGGACGACGCGCACGATATACTCCTTGAGGCTGCGCACAACATCCACCTGAAGTGCGGCACGCTGTAAATCGCGGATGTCCTCTGGTCTGACGGCAGCCGGGACATCGTCGAGCGAGTCGCCGCGTTCTTCGCGCTCGAGGATGTCCAACTCGTCTTCAAACGACGGATACCCGAGACTGAGGGCGATCAGGAATCGATCAAGCTGTGCCTCTGGCAGCGGATAAGTCCCCGCCATTTCGACCGGATTCTGGGTCGCGATCAGAAAGAATGGCTTTTCCAGGGTGCGGGTGACGCCATCTGTTGTCACCTGTGCTTCTGCCATGCATTCCAGCAGGCTGCTCTGGGTGCGCGGGCTAGCGCGGTTGATCTCATCCACGAGCACGACGTTGGCAAACAACGGACCGGGCACAAATTCGAATACGCCTTCGCGCTGGTTGTAGATCGCGCCGCCCGTCACATCAGATGGAAGCAGGTCGGGCGTACACTGCACGCGCTTGAAGCTGCCGCCGATGGCATGAGCGAGTGCTTTTGCAACCAGTGTCTTGCCCACGCCTGGTACGTCTTCCATCAGGACATGACCCCCTGCAATCAATGCCGCGACGAGCAGCAGCAGCTTTTCTTCCGTGATGACCACCCCCGCACGCACAGCGGTCATGAGCTGGTCAATCTTGGGATGCGTGTGTGGGTGATGGTGTTGGACGCTGAACAAACGCTGCATAGTCGCCTCGTGGTCATACCTCTATTCTCTAGGTATCGTATGCCGAAATGGCGAACCGGTCAAGATGGGGGGCGTTAAGGGTTCAGTTGTGGAGGCATCTGATGCCAAGGATTGCGCTATACTTGCCGCAGGTTGATCATGCAGGCGTTGGAGAGGGAATCATGCGGTATCGCACATTCGGGCGCACAGGCTGGCAGGTCGCGGAGATGGGGTATGGTATGTGGGGAATGGGGGGGTGGACAGGATCTGAAGATGCTGAGTCGATGACCTCTCTGCAAAAATCGGTCGAGCTCGGCTGTAACTTCTTCGATACCGCGTTTGCTTATGGGGAAGGGCACAGCGAACGTTTGTTGGGACAGCTTCTCAGTCAGAATCCCGGGACGAAGCTCTATGTGGCGACGAAAATCCCGCCCAAGAACCGCAAATGGCCCTCGCGACGTGGCGCGGCGCTGGATGATGTATTTCCGTCAGATTACATTCGCGAAATGGTCGATACCAGCCTGCGAAACCTGCGCACTGATTCGCTCGACTTGATGCAGTTCCATGTCTGGGAAGACGACTGGGCTTCGGACGACCGCTGGCAGCGTACCTGCGAGGATTTGAAGCATGCGGGCAAAGTTCAGGCGTGGGGTGTGAGCGTCAATCGATGGGAACCGGACAACTGCCTTGAGACGCTCAAGACTGGCATGATTGATGCGGTACAGGTCATCTATAACATCTTTGATCAGAACCCGGAAGATCATCTCTTCCCGCTGGCGGACGCGCTCAAGGTCGCCATTATCGCGCGGGTGCCTTTCGACGAAGGGACGCTGACTGGCACACTGACCAAAGAGACGAAGTTTCCTGAAGGCGATTGGCGCAACAGCTATTTCGTGCCCGAAAACCTTCACGCCTCGGTGGACCGTGCCGAAGCGCTGCGTCCGCTCATTCCAGACGAGATGACGATGCCCGAACTGGCGCTTCGCTTCATCCTGGCGCATCCGACTGTCAGTACGATCATTCCCGGAATGCGCAAACTGCATCATGTGGAAGCCAACATTGCTGCCGGCGATGGACGCGCGCTACCCGCTGATCTGCTGGCAAAGCTTAAACTGCACCGATGGGACCGCAAGCCGACGCAGTGGTCACAGTGAACTCAGGCGCGGAGTGCTATACTCCACGCCAGCTTAGAAGGGGCGGTCTGTGAACGGACATGTGTCCACATCACTGTCGGGTCAGCGGGCTAGCGACGACTCACTCAGCCGAGCTATCCTGAACTCGATCCAAACGCGCATCGCGGTCGTCAATCCGGCGGGGTTCATCCTCGTCGTCAACGAGGCATGGGATCGCTTCGCGCGTGAGAACGGTGACCCCGACCTCAGGTACACGGGGGTTGGCATCAACTATCTCGAAGTGACGGAACGCTCGGCGTTGAACGGTGATACTCTGGCAGAGAAGGCTGTTGCCGGAATGCGTCGAGTGCTCGCCGACGGCAGCAGCGTTTTTGAGCAGCGCTACCCCTGCCATTCGCCGACGGAAGAGCGCTGGTACCTCATGCGTGTGACTCCGCTGCGCAGCGAAAGCGAGCGAGGGTTGGTTATCTCCCACATCGACATTACGACGCAGCATCTTGCGGCACGCGCGCGCGCACGGCGGCAGCGCCGTGCTGTGGCTTCCCGCCAGCAGGCGCGTGAGTTTGCCGCCATACAAAGCACGGACACTCGAATGGCGGATACCGAGCGAGAGCTGGTTCCTTCGGACCTGGACAGCCAGTACCAGTTGCTGCTGGAAAAAGCCTTCGAGCGCCGCTTGTTCAAGGGAACCAACGATTTGCAGTCTCAGGCGAGGGTGCTGGCAAAGGGACTGGGCACGCAGACAGCGGGTCCGCGTGATGTGATTGGGCTGCATACCCGGGCGATGGAGTCCGTTCGCGCCAAACAGTACTCGGCAGCTCGTATGCAGGTGTATCTGGAAGAAGGACGCCTGCTTCTGATAGAGATCATGGGCTACCTTGCTGCGTATTACCGCGATATGATATTGGCGGACTTAGAGCAACGTGGAATTTAGAACGGGCGCGAACAGACTTTCATGGATGAACAGGTCGTATTGACCTTATATGTAGCGGGCGCGAATCCTCGGTCGGAACGTGCCATTCAGAACCTGCGCCAGATTGGTGAGGCGTTCTTTGCTGGGCGCTGCCTGATCCAGATCGTCGATGTGCTGCGCCGTCCGGAAGCCGCTGAGGTCGCCCGAATCATGGCGACGCCTACGCTCGTTCGTGAGCAGCCGCAGCCGGAGCGCCGAATCATTGGCGATCTGTCCGACCAGGCAACCGTCTTGAAAGCGCTAAGTATCTCGATAGGTGGCGATGTGTTGTAACGACCCTGCCTCATTTATTGTTTGGGCGAGGATGTAATGGTAGTTGAGTTGCAGAAGTTATCGACTGGGATTGCCGGTTTTGACCACGTTGCCCAGGGCGGGCTGCCGTTCGGGCGGACTACGCTCATTAGTGGGACCGCAGGGACGGCAAAAACGGTCTTTGCCTGCCAGTTTCTGGCTGAAGGCATCCTGAAGCATGGCGAGACGGGGGTGTTCGTCACGTTTGAGGAAAACGTCGAAGACATCCGCGCAAATATGCTTGGCTTCGGTTGGGATATCGCTCAGTGGGAGACTGTGGGCAAGTGGCGTTTTGTCGATGCTTCGCGCGGGTCGGAAGAAGCGGTGTTCAGCGGCGAATACGATCTCGATGCGTTGATCGCGCGCATTCGACATGCTGTCGGTGATATTCGGGCGGTACGTGTGTCGCTGGACTCGCTCGGCGCGGTCTTCACAATGTTCCCCGATACCACGACCATTCGCAATGAGCTGTTTCGGATCGCGTCGGCACTCAAGCGGCTGCGAGTCACGGCGGTCATGACGGCGGAGCGGTCGGACGAGTATGGTCCGGTAGCACGCTACGGCATTGAAGAATTTGTCGCGGACAACGTGGTGATTCTCCGCAACGTACTGGAGGGCGAAAAGCGTCGCCGCACCGTCGAAATCCTGAAATTTCGCGGCGCGATGCATCGCAAAGGCGAATTTCCGCTCACGGTCATCCCAGGCAGGGGCATTGTCGTCATCCCTCTGTCTGCGCTCGAACTCAAACAGCGTTCGTCCAGCGTGCGCATTACCAGCGGGAATGATCTGCTCGATCAGATGTGCGGCGGTGGCTTCTTTCGTGACTCGGTCATTCTGATCTCCGGCGCGACAGGGACAGGGAAGACGCTGGTCTCGACCATGTTCATTTCGGGAGGCTACGCGAACAACGAGCGCTGCCTGCTGTTCGCTTTTGAAGAGAGCCGCGACCAGTTGTTCCGCAATGCGACCGGTTGGGGATACGACTTCGAGAAGATGGAGCGCGAGGGCAAGCTGTATGTCCACTGCGTCTACCCGGAGGTTGCTGGCTTAGAAGACCACCTGATCGAGATGGAGCGGATTATCGAGGAATTCAAGCCGCAGCGGGTAGCGATTGACAGCCTCTCCGCCTTGGAGCGTGTCTCGACCATCAAAGGGTTTCGCGAGTTTGTGATTGGCTTGACCAGCTTCATCAAGCACAAGGAGGTCGCGGGTTTGTTTACCGCGACGACCCCGAATCTGCTGGGCGGCTCATCGACAACCGAAGCGCATATCTCGACGATCACCGATTCAATCATCCTCCTGCGGTATGTCGAAATCTATGGAGAGATGCGGCGAGGATTGACGGTCCTGAAGATGCGCGGCTCTATGCATGATAAGGACATCCGCGAGTTTCGTATCGACTCGAGTGGGATGCACATTGGACGTCCATTCCGCGATGTCACCGGCATTTTGTCCGGTACATTCATGTATGTTCAGCCGAGTGAGATCGACCGTATGCGCGATCTCTTTGATGGAGACGACCAACCGTAGTCGAATCGTATGTTAACGGATACGCTGCTCACAATCATCCACCGAAATGCTGATGGCATCCTCGTCATCGACCACAGTGGAAAGATACGTTTCTGCAATCCCGCGGCAGAGATGATGTTCGGAAAGGTCGCGAGCGAACTTATCGGCACCCTCTTTGGATTTCCGATAGGAAGCGGGGAAACCACCGAGATCGACATTTTACGCCAGGGTCAAATCATCAGCGCGGAAATGCGGGTGGTCGAAATCGAATGGGAAGGCTCGCGCGGCTACCTGGCTTCTCTGCGCGATGTGACCGACCGAAAACTCGCACAAACCGCGATTCTGCTGCGCAACAAAGCGATAGAAGCCAGTGCTTCGGGAATCATGATTATTGACGCGCTGCATCCGGATAGACCGCTGATCTACGTCAACCCGGCGTTCGAGGCGATGACCGGCTATGCCGCATGGGAAGTGATCGACCGCGGTGCGCGCTTTCTGTACGAGTGCAACCCACATCTGGACGCGAATATGCGGCTTGATGACGCCCTGACACATGGGCATGACGCGGTCGAGGTTGTCGAATGCGAGCGCAAGGACGGGGCGCTGTTTTGGTCTGAACTGCGGTTTTCGCCGATATACGATGATGCCCACGAACTGACCCACATTGTGGGCGTACAGCACGATATCACGCTGCGTAAGCTGCTGGACGCGGAGCAGATCGAGAAAGAACGGATTAAGGTCGCGCTGGATAAAGAGCGCGAGCTGCGCGAACTGAAAGACCGCTTTCTTACGATGATGTCGCACGAACTGCGCACGCCGCTGGCGCTCATCCGCTTGTCGTATGACATGCTGCATCAATACGGGGAGAAGGCGAGCGCAGAGGAACGCGCGCAGTACCTCGACAGCATTCGCGCGCAAGTCGAACATCTGACCGACCTGGTCAGTGATGTGATGACCGTCAGCCGGGCGGAACGTATGGCGGACGAATTTATGCCAGAACTCATCGACCTTCTGACCTACGTGCGCAGCATTGTCGAGGAATTTCAGCTCAACTATCACAAGACCCATCGAATCAATTTCAACTGCCCAACGGCGATGGTACAGGCATCGGTGGATCGCAGGCTGCTGCGTCAGGCACTAACCAACCTGATCAGCAATGCTATCAAGTATTCATCTCCTGGGAGCGAAGTCGATATTCATCTGTCTGTGGCTCGTCAGTTCGTCCAGATCGAGATACGCGATCAGGGCATTGGCATCCCACCGGAAGATCAATTTCGTTTGTTTGAACCATTTCATCGCGGTCGAAATGCCGAGGTGATCCCTGGTACAGGCTTGGGGTTGAGTATTGCACGGCAAGCAGTGCACGCACACGGCGGCAGCATTGCCCTGGAAAGCAGCCTGGGGAATGGCAGCACGTTTGTGGTCAAGCTGCCGCTGGTCATGGCACGGGAGCAGGTTCATCCATGAAGCTCTTTATCAGCTATTCGCGGCATGATCGCGACCCCAGACGGGCAATCTTCCCACATGCCGATGTCAAGATCGTCAATAAGCTGATCGGTTTTCTCAGCGACTGCGGGTATGACATCTGGATTGATTCGGCGGCGCTCAAGGGTGCCCAGAACTGGGAGAGCGAGATCGCACAGGCGATTCGCGCCTCGAACGCCATCCTCTGTTTTGGCTCTCCGCGCTGGCGTGCATCGGAATACTGCTCCAAAGAGCTTCAGATCGCCTTGGCGCACGGGAAGCCTGTGCTGCCTGTGCTGCTTGAACATGATCCTGAACTGCCTGGTGTGTTTCGCGAGCGGCAGTTTGTTGACTTTACACAGGGGATCGGGCTGCGTGCGCTGGGTAAGTTCGTCGCGGGCTTACGTCAGGTCGAGGCGCAAAGCGCGGACATCGTCAAGAATATTCTGGGAACGCCATTCGAGTGGGTCGAAGTCTCAGCGGGCGAGGTGGAATTGGTCGATTTGCAGGGTAAATCGCTCACGGACTTTCCCTGCAACGGTCCTGCGGGCGGCGTTCGCGCCGTCACACCATTCGCTATCAGCAAGTATCCGATCACTGTTGAGCAGTTCGAGGTGTTCATCGAGCGGAGCGACGGCTACGACGATGCGCGTTGGTGGGATTTTTCGCGCAGGGCGCAGGAATGGCGACTGGGAGAGGGGGCGAAACCTCAATCACCCGCCTATCATGGCGTGAACCTGCCGCGCACGAATGTGGCATGGTACGACGCGGTGGCGTTCTGCCGCTGGTTGAGCGCGACGAGCGGCGAGGATGTTCGGCTGCCGACGGAGGCGGAATGGCAGTGGTCAGCGCAGGGCAGCGACGGACGCGCATACCCCTGGGGCATCTACTTTGAGCAGAAGCGCTGCAACTATATCGAGATCGCGCCGCAGAGCGAGACCGATTATGCGCCTAGCGCGGTCGATCAGTACCCGGTAGGCAGCAGCCCGTTCGGCGTGATGGATATGTGCGGCAATGTCTGGGAATGGACTCGAACGGGGCTAAAGTGCGGACTTCCTTCAGCGGCTCTTAGCAGCGAGGTCAATACGCTGGACGCGGATGTGCCGCGCATGATGCGCGGTGGGTCAGGCAAGCGAGCACCGGGCGAGGAGTACAAACTGACGACGACCTATCGCGAGGAGTTGGATCGTCCGGGGCGTCGCAGCCGCTCTCGCGGCTTCCGCATCATTCGCTACGGGTAGTGATCGACGCGACTGCCGCGCGCAGCGCTGCCAATACCTGTTCATGACTCGCAGCCCCTGCTCCGCCCTGCGCCTGCGAAGGCTGTCCGCCCCCTTTTCCGCCGAGGGGCGTGAGCGCCGTTTTAAGCAGTATGTTCATATCTGTGCTGACATCGCTGCTGCGGGCACAGATGACCTGGGTCTTGTCGCCCGCCGTACCTAGCACCGCCACGTTGCCTGGCTCCCGAACGATGCGCGCTGCCAGAAGCCGAAGCGCGGAAGGATCGCCGTCTTCTTCGACATGGATGATCCACCGCACCCCTTCATGTACCTCGGAAGTCTTGATGAGAGCCGCGCCCTCGTACTCGACCAGTCGCGCACGCAGCCCTTTGACGCTCTTTTCCGCGCTGGCGGATTGATCGCGCAGCCTGGCGACGATGTTGGGGAGGTCGGTGATCGCGCAGCTTAGGTCCGCCGCCAGGGTATTCAGCAGGGAGGTTCGCATCTGAGCGGCGCGGAGCGCGCGTTCGCCGCAGACGAAGCTGACGCGCGTTCCGCCCTTGTAATTTTCGGTCGTCAGGATTTTGATCATGCCGATTTCGCCCGTGCGCGCGACGTGGGTCCCGCCGCAGGCAGTCGTATCGAAATCGGAGATCTCGACGATGCGCAGTCCGTCGGTCGCCAGCGCATCGGGGACGCGCCTCATGCGGATACCTTCCGCATCCTCGCGCGAGATCAGACGAGTGGTGACCGTTCTGTTTGCAAACACAATGTCATTGGCGAGCGTTTCGACGCTTCGCAGGGCATCGGCGTCCAAGCCCGGCTTATCCAGATCAATCGTTACTTCCTCGGTACCGAGGTGGAATCCGTTGGTCGCCGCGTTTGAAGTGCGGATGAATGCTTGTGAGAGGATGTGCTGCCCGGTATGCTGCTGCATCAGGTCGAAGCGGCGCGCCCAGTCGATCTCGCATTCGACCGCCTCGCCAAACAGCGGCTCACTCAGGATATGCAGCACGGCATTGTCGTCACCGCGCGTCTGCACGTCGATGACTTGAGCCGTGCGACCACCCGCAGTCATCGTGCCCACGTCATGGGGCTGCCCGCCGCCTGTCGGATAAAAGTAGGTTTCGTTCAGGACGACGGCGGGCTTGCCCTCGATTGTGAGCGCTTCCGTCACCATGGCACGGAAGCGCGCGGTGTACGAGTCATCGTAGTAACGGCGAGCGGTCATCGAACGTTAGATCTTCACGTCGCCGCAGAGATGGACGTTGACGCCAAGCGCCGCAAACATCGCTGCTTTCGCTGCCAGCGCCTTGTCCGCGCTTGCGGCATCGTTGCCGTAGGCGACCTGGATATGATTTGCCTTGTGGCGCGCCATCATCTGGTCGCGCGTGACTCCGTGCAGCACCGCGTGCATGATCGGCCATTGTGGGGTGGTCAGCTTCCAGCGTCGCTCGGTTTCTTTCTTGGGCAGCTTGACGACGCTCGCACGTCCCATATCGACATGCAGCTCTCCACCTTCGACAAAGACGCGACTCCAGACGATTTCGCCTGGCTTGCTGATGCCCTTGAGCGTGCCACCGCCGAGGCGGAAGTACATGGCGGGCTGGCGTTCGGACGACGCGCCCGCGTAGCCATCGATGAAGTGCGAGGCAGGTGCCGCGCCGCTGATCAGGAAGACCCAGACGTAGGCATCGACATCGCCACTTGTGAAGTGATCGCCCCAGCGCAGGTCATGGAGCGTGTTTGCGGGATCAAGCCCCATCGCGCGCCACACGCGGTTGGTGACCAAGCCGTCCAGACCCGCGCACTCATCGACTTCGTTGAAGTGCGTGACCGCCTGCCCGGCGAAGAGTTCCTCGCCGTTTTCCGCATGATAGACGGGCGGGCGTTCGACGTTATTCAGTAAGCCTTCGACCAGGTCGGACGCAGGCGTCATGTCTTTCAAGCCCTGCTGGTACTGAATGCCAACGGCGTCGCAGCTAAATTCGTAGGCGATGCGCACGGCGGCGATGTACATCTTGCACTGTTCAAGGATCTGGTCGTCCGTCAGGTCAGCTTCCGGGTTGTCGCCCGTGACGAAAACCATCCCGCGATCATCCAGCCACTTGCGCACCTTCTGCGCTTCAGCCTTTTTGACCTGCTTCATCGCGGCGACGAGGGCGGATTGGCTGAGGCGCTCCTTGTAGACACCGAGTGGATTGAGCAGTTCGTCGTCGATGATGGCGTTATACATGCCCATACAGCCTTCGTCGAAGATGCCGAGGATCGCTTTTTCATGCAGGATCTGTTCGGCGAGCGCCTTGCCCAGCTTGCCTTCGGCTTTGGGAAGGTCTTTTGTGCGCAGGTCGCGGACATGGCTGGTGTCATGTTTGATCGCGCCATGCTTGATCCACTCGCGAATCCCCGACTTGAAGAAGTCGTCGTTAAACTTTTCGCTCCAGAGGGTGCTGTATTTGACCCCTGCTTTGGTCAGAGAGCCATTGAGGTTGAGCATCCCAACAAGACCGGGCCACTGTCCGCTCCAGTTGGCGACCGTCAGGATGGGACCGCGATGGCTGCGCAGCCCGGCGAGGACGTGATGGCTGTACTGCCAGACGGCTTCCGCGACGATCAACGGTGCGTTGGGGTCGATGGTCTTGAAGACATCCATGCCCATGCGCTGGTTGTAGATGAAGCCGTGCTTGAGCGTCTCATCATATTCGTGACCGCGCTTGACCTTGACGCCCTCCGCCTTGAATGCCTTGATCACGGCGCGTTCCATGTCGTCTTGTGCGTCCCAGCAGACCTGGTTGGCGGTCTGACGGAGGTCGCCGCTGGCGATGAGGACGGCTTCGTTCTTGCCGATGGGGGCAGGCTGCGTGAGTTTGGGGAGTGTGTAATCGGGCATGATGAAATCCTTTTGTCTGTGTCGTACCGATCTGTTGTCTGTGGGGTGTTGGCGTGCAAACACTCTACCCCACAGATGAGCGCTAACCCTTAAGCGCGCCCGCGACGAGACCGCGCGCAATGTACCGTTGTAGGAACAGTCCGATGAACATAACCGGTGCGATCATGACCATCGTCAGTGCCGCGATGTACCACCATTCAACGCCGCGTGTGTTGTTCTGCCCGGCGATGTAGACGGGCATCGTGATGGCGTCGAAGCTGGTGAGCATGAGCGAGAACAGGTATTCGTTCCACGAGAAGACAAACGAGAAGAGCGCGACCGTGACTAAGCCCGGCGTGGCGAGCGGCAGCACGATCCGGAAGAAGGTCTGCCAGCGCGTTGCACCATCGACGCGCGCGCTTTCTTCCAGGTCAATCGGCAGACTATTGAAGAAGTCGCGCATAATCCAGACCGCGAAGGGAATATTGAAGGAGGTATACGCCAGAATCAGCCCCCAGTGGGTATCTGTCCAACCGAGCGCGCCGTAGATCATCACGAATGGCACGATGATGGTCGCCGGAGGCAAGAAGCGCTGCGAGATGATCCAGTAGGCGATGTTATCGTTCTTCCAGTTCATGCGATTCCAGTAGTAGCGGAAGCGCGATAACCCATAACCTGCCATCGCGCCGATGACAGTTGCTCCGATGGTCGAGAAGACGGCGGCGATGACGCTGTTGCGCAGATGGCGCAGCGTAATGTCGCGTTGTTCGTCAAACAGGAAGTTCCAGTGATCGAGCGTTGGCGTGAAGAAGATATTGTTGACAACCGGCGTAGGGCGTTCCTGTGCCGCAAGGTACGGGAAATAGGTTGGGACGCGGCTAACTGCCAGCGGCGGCTTGAAAGACGTTGTCACCAGCCAGTAGAGTGGAAACAGGCAGACAAACGCCCACAGGCTTGCGGTGGCATAGAGCATAAAGGTGGCGAATGGAGAGCGCTTGTTCATGATTCGACACCCAACTGCTGCTTTTGCACTCGCCGGGAGAAGCCCAGGAATATCGTGCTGAAGAGGACGACGAGAATGAGCAGGATATACGAAATGGCGGCGGCATAGCCGAAGTTGCCGAAATCCAGTGCCGTGCGGAAGACGTACATCACCAGCGGCTCGGTCGCAATGCCAGGTCCGCCGCCTGTTGTCACGCGGACGATGTCCACCAGTTTGAAGAGTTCCAGCCCGCGAATGAGAATTGCCGTGAGGGAAATCGGCAGCAGGATTGGAAATGTGATGCCCCAGAAGGCGTTCCAGCTATTGGCACCGTCAACGCGGGCTGCTTCGTAAATTTCTTCGGGGATTGATTGCATTCCGGCGAGCAGCAGCAGGATCATGAAGGGAATCCACTGCCAGCTATCGATGATAACCATCGTGAAGGGGGCGAGTCCCGGATCGGTGAACCAGGGAATGTTGAGATTAGGATTGCCGAATAATCTGCCGACCGTCGTCGTCAGATGCGAGAGCGCGGACGGGGGTGCCCGCTCGAACATCATGCGCCCCAGGTACGCAGCCGCGACAGGCGTGATCATCATCGGCAGAATAAAGACGAGTCTGAAGAATGTCTGCCCAAAGAACTTTTGATTCAGCAGTGCTGCCAGCCCCAGCCCAAGCGAGTACTGTACCGCTACACCCACCACGACATAGAGCAGGGTGTTGCGCATCGTCGTATGAAGATGCTCATCGGTAAAGACACGCTGATAGTTTTCCAGCGTCAGGTCAAAGCCCAAGCCGAGGAAACCCGATGGCTCTGCCGTTCCGGCTGCCTGGGCAGCCTGCTGTGCTGCATTGCGTTGAAAATTGGTGAAGCTGACGCCGAGCGACCACAACAGGGGGAAGATCGACAACAGAAGGAGGATGGTGACAGCAGGCGACAGGAAAATACGCTTGAAGATCGTGTCTTCACGCAGCTCGCGCTTAAGGCTGTCATCTTCTGCTGAAGACAGCGGTCTTATCTCTGATGAAGTAGCCAAAGTTAGAAGCCCTCAAAGAATCCTACATGTACATATTCGTGACCACATAAACACATTGGAGCGTGCTGCGAATGCTCATGACCCGATTCAAGGAGGGGCGCAGTGGTTGCTGCGCCCCCCTCGACCCATTCGCGTGTTTTCAGAGGATTGGATACGCCAATCCTCTTACTAACAGTCCTTACTCCATGATGCCGAGCGACTGCTTGTACAACTCGAGCTGGCTTTCGCGTCCGAGACGATCCGTGATGGCGTCCCATTCAGCCGCAACGCCGTCGAGCGCTTCCTGGGCAGAGAGCTCACCCGCCAGGGCACGCGAGATGCCCGTGTCGAGCGCTGCGAAATACTCGAAGGCACCCGGAATACGGAGGTCAACGACTGCGTTCGGATCGCCGATGGAGGCGCTAATCGCATCGAGGTAATCGAGCGCCGACGCTTCGTCAAAGCCTGCTCCAAGCCAGAGGTCGAGATTCTCGAACTGGCTGGCGCGGAGCGGGTTAACACCCGTACCACCGGTCACGGCGAGGACACCCGCATTTTCCTTGTTCGCCAGGAAGCTGATGTAGTCCCACGCTGCATCGGCGACATCGCTGTCACCCGCGACCGAGATCACCCAACCACCGAAAGCGATGAAGGGTGCGCGATTGACGCCGCTTTCCGGGGTGACCCATTCACCCGTTGCGCGATCCCAGTAGCGGTCGCCGCCGGGGTGGGGACCAAAGCCCGAAATACCACCGACGACCGAGGCATTCGGATCAACGGTGATGGGACCAACGTCGCCCCAGTCGAGACCGAAGACCGATTGACCTGCCGGGAAGACCGAGCGGACATTGGTCACGTCAGCATTGATCATATCTGGCGCGCCGAACGGGCTGATGTCGATCCAGTCCTGGAGACCCTGCACCCAGCCAGCCGTGTTCACCAGCGGAGTCATGTTTTCGTCGAAGAAGAAGTAGGGGTCGCCTGGCACCTTGGCATAGCCCGATGCGCGGGTCATGAGGAACCAGAAGCTCTGTGCCTGACGACGCTGGGCTTCGATGGTGCCTGCAATCGGTGCGGTTACGCCTGCGGTGTCCACTTCTCGGTTATGGAAGAATTCGGCGATGTCGCGGTACTGCGCCCAGGTCTGCGGCTCGTCCAGCGTATAGCCGTAGGTGCTCTCGAATTCAGCGGCGAACGCCGATTCGGGCGAGACCAGATCCTTGCGGTAGTACATCATGTGGCTGTCGCCATCGAACGGAACAGCGTAGGTGGTGCCGCCCCAATCGGCGATACGTTCGCGGTAAAGCGGGATCATGTCTTCCCATTCGACCGCTTCCTTCACGCTGTCCGGAACGGGCAGAACGTAGCCGCCACCCGCAATGTCACCCATCCAGTCGGAGGCATAGATGAGCACGTCGAATTCCTGCGTTCCGGTCTGGAGCGCGGTGATGATGCGCGGGAACAGGTCGGCGAAGGCGAACTGCTGCACTTCGACCGTTGCACCATTTTCTGCTGCCCATACCTGACCGAGATCATTGGCGGGACCGCCGATTGCGGAGCCAGTCTGCGTGACGACGACAATCGTCTGTCCCGCAAACGGGCTTTGCGCGGTCGCGGGCGCGACGAGCAGCGCCAGAACCGCAATTACTACGACGAACAGGACAAAGTTTTTCTTCATGACGCTTCCTCGAAAATAGAGACGACCATTACGACGAGCACTCAGAGGGTGGTTTCCTCTGCGGCAGCTCACTCCGTATGACATCGCGCTTTCAATTGCTTACGATGTCTTACGCGGAGCTTCCAAGATTGTAGCGTGCGGACTTGCGCCGTACAAATCTCTTTCAGTCAAACATTGCCTTTTCTAACAATCACCTATCCCACAGTTGCTGTTGGTCATGCGGCGGTTTGCACCCAGCGCACAGACAGTGTTTTTTCGCGCATAGGCGTTACAATCAATCGGACTTCAATTCTGCTATCGTACTCAGGTTGCTTTGATGTTTCGCATCCTCGTCACCGCGCGCTCGTTTGCCAAAACGCCCGGTGCACATCATGAGTTCTTGTCCGCCAATGACTGCCTGGTCGATCTGCGCGCTCCGGAGCACCCGTTGGATTCCACGGGGTTGGCGGCGCTGCTGCCTGGGTATGATGGGGTTATCCTTGGTTTAGACCAATGCGATGCCGCTGCCCTCGCGCGTGCAGACAAGCTGCGCGTGATCTCGCGGTACGGTGTTGGTACGGAAGCGGTGGATTTGCGGGCTGCGAAGGCACGCGGCATCGCCGTCACCATTACGCCCAATACCAACAATATCTCGGTTGCGGAACTTGCACTTGGGCTTATGTTCGCGCTTGCACGCAGCATCCCCACAATGGCAGCCAACGCGCGCCAGAATGTCTTCACGCGGTTGAATGGCATTGAACTAACGGGCAAGACCCTGGGCGTCGTGGGCTTCGGCGCTATCGGGCGCGAAGTTGCGAAACGGGGAATTGGGCTTGGAATGCGGGTCGCTGGCTACGACCCCTTCTATTCAGGCGATTGGCTCGGCGCTGAGGTGCGAAGCCTCCAGGCAGTGCTTGCGGAGTCTGATGTCATCAGTCTGCATGTCCCACTGACCGACGAGACGCGGGATCTCGTCAATTCGGAGTCGCTGCGTACTGTCCGTGACGGCGCGTACATCATCAACACCGCGCGCGGCGGCTTAATTGACGAGTCTGCGCTCTACGATGCGCTTCGGAGTGGGAAGCTAGGTGGCGCGGCAATGGATGTCTTCGCGCACGAGCCACCAGAGGGAAGCCCGCTGCTGGCGCTGCCGAACTTTATTGCGCTTCCCCATGCGGGTGGGGCGACGCGCGAGGCGATTTCGCGTATGGCGCTGCTGGCGGCGCAGAACTGTGTCGCCGTGCTGCGCGGCGAGTCTTGCCCGCACCTCGTTCAACCTTGATGTTGGCTGATCATAAGGATTGTCTCAGATGACTTCGTACATACAACCGTTTACGAACATGGTGCGTCCTGATGGCGTGATTGAGAATGCGCAGACGGTGCAGCAGCGCCGCTTGAGTGACATGCGCGGCTTTTATGCTGATGCAGTGGCAGAGGAAGCGGCGGCTGCAAGCGACCCGATGATCTATGAGGTTTATTATGCCTACGTGCCAGAGGCTGTGCCGGGCGAACTAGGGATCTGCACGACGACCATCTATCCCGGCAAAATCGGCGCGGAGTACTACATGACGAAAGGGCATTTTCACGGCAAGATCGACCGTGCGGAACTCTACTTCGGGTTGAGCGGGAGCGGGATGCTCGTGATGGAAACGCCGGACGGGCAAACGAACGCGCAGCCCATGGGCAAGGGCACGAGCGCTTACGTGCCGCCCTATTGGGCGCATCGAACCGTGAATGTGGGCAGCGAGCCATTCGTGTTCCTGGCATGTTTCCCGGCCGACGCGGGGTATGACTATGGAACGATTGCCGAGCGCGGTTTCGGCATCCTCGTCGTCGAGCGCGACGGTGGGCCTCAGGTTATCGCCAACCCCCGCCGCTAGCGTGATGTGGGCGAGTTCGGGGTTCGTAAGTTGCAACTGCGCGCCAGTGGCGCATGTGTCGTGTGTGGGCGAAAAGAGGAGCAGATAGCATGACGACGAAAGTTCAGCAACGCCGCTACGGAACGATGCCGGATGGGCGCGCAATAGACGAGTTCACGCTTTCCGGCGATGGCGCTGAAGTCCGCGTGATAACCTATGGCGGCACGATTACCTCAATCCGCGTTCCAGATCGAAAGGGTCAGATGTCAAACGTGGTTCTCGGCTTTGCCACGCTGGAGGGATATCTGGGAGCGCATCCCTACTTTGGGGTGATCACTGGGCGTTTTGCCAACCGTATTGCGGGCGGGCGTTTCACGCTCGACAGTACTGAATACACGCTGGCGGTTAACAATGGCAAGAACGCGCTGCATGGTGGGCTGAAGGGGTTTGATAAGCAGGTGTGGACAGCATCTGTGGTCGAAAATGGCGTGGCGATGCGCTATGTCAGCCCTGCGGGTGAGGAAGGGTATCCGGGTACGCTGGATGTGACGGTAATTTATCGCCTGACCGGAGAGTCGTCGCTCGAGATCGAATACGAGGCTGTGACGGACGCGCCGACGGTGCTCAACCTGACCAACCACAGCTACTTCAATCTGGCAGGAGAAGGCAGTGGCGGCATCCAGGATCATCTCCTGATGCTGGATGCTCAGTCGTATACCCCGGTGGATGAAAACCAGATACCGACAGGTGAAGTTGCCTCGGTTGCGGGGACGCCGTTTGATTTCCGGCTGGCGAAGCCGATTGGCGCTGATCTGCGCAGCTCCGATGTTCAGATGCTGCGAGGAAGCGGCTACGATCACAACTTCATACTGTCTGGCGACCTGGCGCGTCTATCGGGGCGGCTGCACGAGCCTTTGACTGGTCGTGTGATGGAGGTGTACACATCAGAACCCGCAGTTCAGCTTTACACGGGCAACTTCCTGACTGGCACGCTGGTGGGGGCTTCCGGTAAGACGTATCGCCAGGGCGACGGCTTGTGTTTGGAAACACAGCACTATCCCGATGCTCCGCATCATGCGCACTTCCCGTCGACCATACTGCGTCCGGGCGAGACGTATAACAGTAAGACGATTTATCACTTCATGGTTGACTAGCGCATCATGACGAAGTATATCCTCGCACACGACTTGGGGACGACGGGTAACAAGGCATCGCTCTACGATGGCGATGGACGGCTGTTGGGCAGCGCGTTTTATGGCTACGGTACCGAATTTGCGCATGTGGGTTGGGCGGAACAGAACCCAGAGGACTGGTGGCAAGCGGTTTGCACGACGACACACCAACTGCTGGCAGAGACGGGTACAAGTGGCAAAGAAATCGCCTGCATCGTCTTCAGCGGGCAGATGATGGCTGCGGTGCCGTTGGATCGCAAAGCACGCCCGCTGCGCAGCGGCATTATCTGGGCGGATCAGCGAGCTGTGCCTCAGGAGGAGCGGATCGCGGAACGCATCGCGCCAGAAGCAGTCTACCGGAGTACAGGTCATCGCCTCAGTTCGTCCTACTCGCTGGCGAAGATCCTTTGGATACGCGACCACCAGCCGGATGTGTACCGCGCAACCTATAAGTTCGTGCACGCCAAAGACTCGATGGTCGCGCGACTGACCGGACGCTTCGTGACCGAACCGAGCGACGCCAGCAGCATGAACCTGTATGACCTCGACAGTGGGTCATGGTCTGCGGCGATCATCGAGGCGGCTGGGTTGGATGCGGACAAACTGCCCGAGATTGTGCCGTCTACGGCAGTTGTCGGTGGTGTGCTGGCTGAGGTTGCCGACGAGGTCGGCGTCGCGGCAGGCACGCCCGTCGTCGCCGGGGGCGGTGATGGTTCATGCGCGGCGGTCGGGGCGGGGGTCATTGAGGAGGGCAGCGCCTATAACTATGTTGGATCGTCCTCATGGATAGCCATTGCTTCGCCCAAGCCGATTTATGATCCACAGCTCAAGACCTTCACTTTTGCGCACCTGGTGCCAGGCATGATGATGCCGACGGGGACGATGCAGGCAGCCGGTGCGAGCTACCAATGGTGCCGCGACCATCTTGGTGCGCTCGAAGTCGAGGCAGCAAAGGCGCTCAAGGTCAGCGCCTATGAGCTGATGAACCTGAGCGCCGATACCTCTATGCCGGGTGCGCACAATCTTTTGTTCCTGCCGTATCTGCTGGGCGAGCGCAGTCCGCGCTGGAACCCCAAGGCGCGCGGCGCATACATTGGTTTGACGATCCGACACACACGCGCCGACCTGATCCGCGCGACCCTCGAAGGAATTACGTTTAACCTGCGTGTCATCCTCGATGCATTCACCAGCCAGGGCGCGCAGATCAGCGCCATGCGCGTGATCGGCGGCGGTGCGCGCGGACGTTTCTGGAACCAGATCATGGCGGACATTTATGGTATCCCCGTCCAGCGCCTCAGCGTCTTGGAGGAGGCGACCTCAATGGGCGCGGCAGTCGCGGGTGGCGTTGGCATTGGTCTCTACAAGGATTGGTCGATCATTGAGCAGATGAACGCCATCGCCGAGACCATCACACCGCGCGCTGAACCGATGGTAGCTTACGCCCAACTCTACCCGATATTCGAGGCGGCGTACCATGCCCTGTCGCCGATCTATGACATGCTGGCGGAGGTCTAGCTTGGCGAATGGTGATGCGCTGCGTGTGCAAACCCAACCGACAATGGTTTTCATCGGTGTCACGACCGGGAAGTCGGCGATGATGCAGGTCTTCCCACATTGGTCGGACGTGTGGGGTCTTGGAGCGCGGTTGGTGGGTTATGATGCGCCTCTGCACGCGCCACCCGAGATCTACCGCGCGATAGTCGAGCACATTAAGCGCGACCCGATGACCTGCGGCGGCTTGGTGACGACGCACAAAATCGACCTTCTAAGTGCATGCCATGACTTGTTTGACGAGTTAGACCCCAATGCACAACTGCTCGGCGAAGTCAGCAGTATCAGCAAACGGAGCGGCAGACTGATCGGACATGCCAAAGATCCGATCTCGTCGGGCTTATCCTGGGAGGCATTCATTCCAGCCGACCATTTCGCTGTACATGAGGCGGATGTCCTGTGTTTCGGCGGCGGCGGGGCGGCTGGGGCGATCAGCGTCTATCTCTCCAATGCGACCGGACGCGGACGCCCGCGACGGTGTATCATCGTGGATATCAACCAGGAGCGGCTCGACCATATTCAGAGGACGCATGCACAGCTTGCTTTGCCTCTGAACTTTGAGTACATCCTGAATGCCGAAGCTTCTCGCAACGATGAATTGATGGCGTCACTCCCGCGCGGCTCGGTCATTGTCAATGCGACGGGTATGGGGAAAGATCGCCCTGGCTCGCCGATCAGCGATGCGGCAGTGTTTCCTGAACATGGCTACGTCTGGGAACTAAACTATCGGGGAGAACTGAATTTCCTGCATCAGGCACGCGCGCAGGTACAGGCACGTCGGCTGACGGTCGAGGATGGCTGGGTCTACTTTTTGCATGGGTGGGCACAGGTTGTGGCGGAAGTCTTCGATGCGCGGCTCACCCCTGGTGTTTTCATGCGTCTGGATGCGGCGGCATCGGCAGTTCGTGGCTGATCGGAGTTATATTGAGACTGTGTAAGCCTGTTTCGCATTAGAATCAGAATATTCTTGAGGAGTGCGAAACAGCAATGGGTACCCTACTACGTTTTTATGATCCCGCGCGCGGACTGCGCGTTGGGGTGCGAATTTCCAATATCATCCATGATGTCACCGATAGGTACCCTACTGTAAGCGGGTGGCTGCGGAGCAGCGTAGGGCGCGCGCAAGCGGCAATCCATGACCTTGAAACCGTCGCCCTCGGCGCGAAGCTTTCCTATCTTGCTTCAGTTGTGGATGCGCCTGCAATTCCGAATCTCGCGTCGTTGACATCGCCAATTGATGTTCAGGATGTCTGGTCTGCCGGAATAACCTACACCAACAAGCGCGCGGCATATGAGCAGGAAGCAAAGGTTGGGGGAGAGGCATACAGGGTGGCTTTTGGCTCACATCGCCCCCCTTTGATGTGCCGTGCGCAGGCTGGGCAAGTTGCTTACCCTCATGGGCAGGTGGGAATTCGTAAAGATGCCGCGAATTCCATCGCCGAGCCGGAACTAGCGGTTCTGCTCAACCCTGCACTGGAGATTGTCGGTTACACGATCGCCATCGGGATGGTCGCGCGTGACATCGCTGCTGAGAACCCACTCTACCTGTCCCAGGCAACCTTGTACAACCAGTCCCTTTCGTTGGGTCCCGGCTTCGTCCTTCAAAAACTTCACGCTTTGCCCGTTGTGAACATACGGATGACCGTCGCGCGTGACCGCCAGACGGTATTTGAAGGCGAGTTTGATACGTCGGGGGTGCAGCGCGACCTGAATACCATTGTCGACTATCTTGGGCGTTGCCGCGCTTACCCGGACGGTGTCGTGCTGCTGCTGGGCAGCGGAATCATCCTGCCGGGCGATTTCTCGGTTCGAGTGGGCGACACCATCCGCGTGACCGCAGATGGTATCGGTTCACTCAGCAACCAGGTCATGCTCGTCTGACCTGCTAAAGCCCGACGATGCGCGCTTTGCTCTTGACCCCTGCTGGGATTGCGTGGCGCGTATCGACGATCACATGGCTGTTCTCCGCAATCTCCTGCCAATCGTACGTAGTATGATCGGTGATGATTGCCACGAGGTCGGTCTCTGCCAGCAATTCGCGCGAGTAAGTCTCAGATGCCATCGCATGACCATTGTGGAGTTTCAGCGTGGGTACATATGGATCATGGTAGCGAATATGCGCGCCCTTGGCGCGAAGCAACTCTATGACGTCCAGCGCAGGGCTTTCGCGCACATCGTCAACATCACGCTTGTAGGCGGCACCCAGCACGAGAATGTTTGCGCCGCGAATTGCCTTGCCATCATCGTTCAGGGCGTCACCGATCTTGTTGACCACATAAAGGGGCATGGCGGTATTGATTTCGCTGGCGAGTTCGATGAAGCGCGCCGTATAGTTCAGCGTCTTGAGCTTCCAGCTAAGATAAAGCGGATCGATGGGGATACAATGCCCGCCAAGCCCGGGACCAGGATAGAACGCCATGAATCCAAAGGGTTTGCTCTTGGCGGCGTTAATGACTTCCCACACATCGATATTCAGTTTGTCGCACATCAACGCGACTTCATTCACAAGACCGATGTTGACGGCTCGGAACGTGTTTTCCAGTAGTTTGACCATTTCCGCAGCGGTCGGAGATGATACCTGAACGATAGAGTCGATAGCGGCACCATAGTAGCACGCTGCTGCCTGCGTGCAGGCATCGGTGACACCGCCAACGACTTTTGGCGTATTGCGCACACCGTACTGGTGGTTACCCGGGTCGATACGCTCCGGTGAAAAGGCGACAAAAATGTCCTCGCCGATTGTGAAGCCGCGTTCGCGCAGTTTGGGCACAACCAGTTCGATGGTCGTGCCCGGATAGGTCGTGCTTTCCAGCACAATCAACATTCCGGGGCGAGCGACTGCCGCAATCGCATCCACCGCCTGAATGACAAACGACATGTCCGGGTCTTTGGTTTTTCGCAGTGGCGTAGGCACGCAGATGCTGAGGGCATCCACATCGCTCAAATCCGCGTACTCGGTTGTTGCGCGCAGTTTTCGCTGAGAGACCAGCGGAGCAACGCGCGTCCCTGGTATGTCAGGGATATAGCTGTCACCCCGGTTGAGTTGATCGACTTTTGCCTGGGAGACATCAAGCCCGATTACGTCATAGCCTGCCTCAGCAAATTCGACCGCAAGCGGCAGCCCAACATAACCCAACCCGATAACGCCGACGCGCGCCTGCTTATTGGCGAGGCGTTCGAGGAGTATTTGATGATGCTTCATAGGGAGTATGCACCTTTTGGAGATCTCAATAGGTGCATTATAGCCTCATGATCTGGCGAAAAGAATGACCGCTGATCATGAGGCTATGATTGCGCGGAGTGTGCCCGTCAGGCTCCGGCGGTGTTAAAGCTGCTCGCGAGCAGCGAGAAATCGGTCAGATCGACGCGCTGGTCGCCGTTAAGGTCGGCGGCGCTGTTGAAGCCAGGCTGACCATTGGTTCGATTGAAACTGCTGGCGAGAAGCGAAAAGTCGGTGAGAGAAACAGTATTGTCCCCATTTACATCACCCGCCCTGAGTGTTCCGAAATCTACCGCTGTCGTGTTGCCCACGATGGTCACGGGCATCGACTTTGAGAGGTAACCCTGTGCCTTGACTCGGATCACGTAGTCGCCAGGCGCCAAGTCGGTCAGCGTGAACATCCCATTGGTGTCACTATTCGTGGTTATTGTCTGCGGGCTGCCGCCGGTAGGGGTGATGCTGATCGTGAGCGGGACACTCATGGATGACGTTCCCATCGCTCGCCCGGCGAGCGCGACAGTTCCGACAAGGCTTCCCGCCTGGGGCGCGAAATTCGCGGTATAGGTGGTCGCACTGCTTGGGATAGTCATCTGCTGGGTTTGTGTACCGCTGTTTGACCAGTTGACAAAACCGTGTGGCAGTGCGTTGAACAACTGCGGACTGGGTGCCCCAAGCGTCTGAAGGTTGCCGACAACAGCGTCGAAACTGTAAGGCGCTGTGCGCGGCTGTCCATCGACCGTGATTTGTAAGCCTGGTGGATTTGTTTGCACAGTCAGATTGACGACATTCGGTCGGATTTCGACGAACGTCTCGCTGCGCAGTCCTGCGCTGTCCGTGACACGCAGGTAAATGCGGAACCAAACAGTCGTCTCAGGGTGTCCTTCGCGCGGGATTTCGAAGCTGCCGTTGGTGACACCTGCCAGTGGTGCCTGGAAGGGGTGGGTGTGCGCGTCATGATGGAAGACGATTTCCCACTCGAAGCGGTTTGCACCTAACGTACCGTCTTCAGGATCGGTGCCGGTGCCCGAAAATGCGATGACATCGCCCCCACTGTAGAAGGTACCATTCGTGGGTGACGTGATGACGGGGGCTGGTGGGCGATTGGGTGTCGGTGTCGGAGTCTGAGTCGGTGTCGGGGTGGGGGGGGTGTTGACACTGATTCGCATAACCGAGCCGCTGCTTCGTGACAGATAGTACAGATTGCCATTGCTATCGACTTTGAGGTCGATCGTTGAGCCATCGATTGCAGTCGCAAAGACAGACGCGGTATTGGTGGCGATGTCATAGCGGCTGATCCAACTGCTGCAATAGTCCGCGAAGAAGTAGTCCCCGATGTACGCCGCTGGAAACGATGGATTCGCCGGGTTGTAGAATGCCCCGCCTGTGATCGCGCATCCGCTGATCGCTCCAGTCGATCCCCCGTAGGCGTAAACGGGACCGGTGAAGCCGCTTCCTGGACCACCTTCTGTATTTGGCCACCCGTAATTGGCACCCCGTGCACCCTGATTAATCTCTTCACGACGGCTTGAACCGCTCGAACCGACATCATTGATGTACATCATTCCGGTGCCGCGCTGCACGTCAAACGTGAACGGGTTACGCAGACCGAGCGCCCAAATTGCGTTGCGCCACTGCGGGTTTGCGGTGGGTGTCTGCCAGAACGGGTTATCAGCGGGGAACAGCGCATTTGGGTTGCCTGCCACATAGGCGGCTGGGTTGATTCTCAGAATCTTCCCGTAGGAGCTATTCATGTTTTGCGCGAGGGAGGTGTTGGCATTTTCGCCCGTGGCGACGTAAAGCATGCCATCATTCCCGAAGTGCATTGCCCCGCCATTATGGTTAGTGGCGCTGCTTAATGTGTCAAGGTTAAGGAGGACGACTTCGCTGTTGGCGACTGCGACGTCCCCGTTGGCAGTGAAGCGGCTGATGCGATTTCGAATAGGGCTTGAGGATGTTGTGTAGTAGAGGTAGATGTAGTTGTTTGTGCTGAAAGCGGGATCAAACGCGATACCCAGCAGCCCGCGCTCGCCGCTACTGTTGACCGAAAGCGAGACGAACGGCGTGGGCAGAAGCTGCCCATTCTTAATGACCCGCAACTGCCCGCCTTGTTGTGAGACGAAGAGGCGACCATCGGGAGCAAACTGCATTGCAGTTGGCGCATTGAGTCCGGTCACAAGCTGACTCTCTGTAAAGCCCGTTGGGAGTGTTGTCGCGTATGCAGGTGCCGTCAAACAAAGCGCTGCGAGTAGCAGCATGCATATCATGACGGTCAGTCGTCCTCTCTGCGTGTCCGGTCGTGTCAAGGAATTCATGCGACTGATCTCTCCTGGGTTCTTCATGCGACTGGCAGCGGGGTGCCATTACACCCCCTGCGTCATCCAGCGGACGCAGGCGGTGTAATGGGTGGGGTGGGGTAGGAAGTATTCTATTGGAAGGTGACGGGACCCGTCCTGCGCAAATTGAGTGCCAGAGCACGTAGGTCGCGCAGACCGATCCGTCCGTCGAGATTGAGGTCGCCTGCCTGGTTGACAGTGCTTGTCGTTTGACCGTACCAGGCGACCAGTTGCACCACATCCAGCTCATCAATGACATTGTCTGCGGTCAGGATGGGGGCGATATCCCCTGCGAGTAGGGATGCAGTACCGACTGCGGTCGTCTGACCCGCCGTCACCTGCGCGGTGCCCTGCGCAGCTAGGTGTCCTGCGGCGGTTGCGCTGACGAAGTAGGTGCCTTCCGGCAGTCCTTCGAACCGGAAGCTGCCATCGTCCGCGGTGGTCATCGACATCGAGACCGCCTGCGATGTGCCGCCTTGAAGCAGGATTGTGACGCTGATTCCTGCTGCGGGACCGTTCGACCGGCGCGCCACACCGCTGATAGTGCCAACACTGGGTTCAGGCGTGTTGGTCGGCGTCGGTGGCACTTCCGGCGTGCTTGTGGGCGTCGCCTCCGGCGTATTGGTCGGGGTTGGTTCCGGCGTCACTGGCGTCTCGGTCGGCGTCGGTGGCACTTCCGGCGTCACGGGTGTCTCGGTCGGCGTGGATGGGATTTCCGGCGTGCTTGTGGGCGTCGCCTCCGGCGTATTGGTCGGGGTTGGTTCCGGCGTCACGGGTGTCTCGGTCGGCGTCGGATCGTCCGTCGGTACGGGTGTGTTGGTTGGAGCAGGGAGGAACGTGCGGATGACGCGGGACTCATAGGGCAGCACGACTTCCTGGTCTGCCGCGTTCACCGCCTCGATATCGCAGTGAATCTTGGTTTCGCCCAGACCGATTGCGTTGAACACCATGGTGAACAGGATGCCGCTGCCGGTTACAGGGGGATTGGCACCCGATTGAGCCGCCGCATAACGCGCCTGCTCGTTGACGAAGCCGGTGGTGATGACAACCGGATCGGGACCGAAGAGACTGCCGGGGGTCACGGACTTGCCTGTGACGATCCCTGCACCTTGCTCTGCGTAGCAGAGCATATCAATCGCGAACAGACCTGGACTTCCTGCGGGCTGCTGGAGCCAGATTTCGACGGAGATATCCTGACCGATATCGACCCCCGCCTGTGGGGTATTTGCCGCCACTCGAATCTCGGTGACAGGCTCAGGCGTGTTCGCCGGCGTCGGAACCACCGGGGTCTCCGTGGGAATGACAGGTGTCTCGGTCACGGGGAGCGGGGTTTCTGTGGCAGGGTTGGGAGTCTCTGTTACCGGGGTTGCGGTCGGTTCAGAGACAGGGGGCAGCAGTACCTGGTCAATCACGTGAATGACGCCGTTCACTGCCTGAATGTCTGGTGTGATCACCTGCGCCTGATTAACGAACAGGGCACCGTTCTGGAGGCTGAATGTGACAGTCGCGCCATTGAGGGTCGGCAGGCTGGGTGTGCCGGAGTTGGCTATCCCCGTCAATGCGACCGAGTCATACTTGCCACCCAAAACATGGTACTTGAGGATGTTCGCGAGCGCGACTGGGTCGGAAACGAGCTGCCCGATGGTCAGCCCCTGCGCTGTCAACAGGGCATTGAATGCATCGTCGGTGGGCGCGAAGACCGTGTACTGACCCGCTCTGTCCGCGAGTGCGGCGAATACCGATGGGTCTATCGCCAGGATTGCCTGGAGGAGGATCGTAAATTGTGCGGGATTGCCCTGAGCGGCTGCCTGCACCAGTTCAACAATCGACTGTGACGGCGGTGGCGTGACGTTGGGGTCGGTGATTGTCAGGGTTGCCAGGGCGGGCACCTGCGTCGGGCTGATGACCGATACGCCACTGTATGTGATGTTCGTCTTTCGCGGAACATCTTCGGTTGCTATCGAGATCGCGGTGGACTCGACCGCAGCGATTGCCCGAAACGTAACCGTCATGAACTCGAAGGACTGCGTTGGGAAGTTGTTGAATGTCCCGGCGGCGAAATCGACATGCCCCAGTACATTGTTATAAGTCAGCGAGAGGATGGGTACGCTAAGCCGCGTTCCAGCCGCGACGTTTGTCACCTCGACTTTGGATGGGTCGAAGTTGAGATGCAGTTCTGCCCCATCGATGCTCTGTCCTGACGTCTGGACAGCAAAGACGATGCCAACCGACTCTCCAATCGCCAATGAGTGGGTACTCGGCGTGGCGCTGAACTGGACACTCTGGGATGCTGTAGTGAATGTCTCCTGTGCCAGAGCTGGCATGACTCCCAGCCCTGCGAGCAGCAGGCATAGTGCGAAAAGTGCCGCGCGTGTTCGCATCTCTTTGCTCCTCTAGTCCTTTACTTTCAAGGCAGGGTGCAGGCGCGTGAAACGTCTGATATGTCACGCCACGACCCTTGTGAAAAAGGTATACGTTAAATAAAGTTTGACGTATAGTACGTTGATACCTAAATGAATTGTCAATATCTCTGGCTTGCCTGAGGTGGCACCGCGGACGCTTGATCATGCGTCTCTTGAGGTCGACTTTGTCCCCCCAATTTCGGTGGGGGATTGCCTGGTCGAGGGCAAAAAGGCTTGCAAAAATAGAACAAATAAGCTATGATTGCAGTGTTGAAAGTGAGAGTTGGAGATGCCAATATGGCGAATAAACCTGTCCACCTCAAACGGCTGCAGGCGCGGAGCAAGCGGCTGACCGTAAGGCGTGTCGCGCGGGATACTTACGTATGCGCCAGCAAAACACGCCCAAGTCTACAGCATGTCGTCACCGTCGAATGGCGACCAGACCATACCATCCACGCACGCTGTACATGTCCCTGGTCGGTCTACGGAGGCTTCGGATGCGCCCATGTAATGGCGGTCTTGAGGACGATTGCCGACCGCCAGCGCAAGCGGATCAGCTTCTGGGCTACTCCTGAGGAAGCGGAGCGTCAGCATCATCGCGTTCTGCGTCTGACCGGCGATGGCTGGGAAGACATATACATTTCGTCGCGTCCTGCAACACGCAAAGACGCGGCATAACGTTCAATCATGCGTGCGCAGGAATTCGGCAACCTGCGCGCGTGTGGGAATACCCGGTCGTCCGCCCAATTGTGTCGCCTTCAGCGCCGCCGCTGCTGCCGCAAGACGCACCCGCTCGTTCAGCGGTAATGCTTCCAGCAAGCCAACGGCATACGCCCCGTGAAAGACATCTCCACAGCCGGTCGTATCCACCACCGAGATCGCGAAGGCGGGTTGGTGAGTGGGGCGATGCTGTGCGTCCATGTACCATGCTCCCTCGCTTCCACAGGTTACAACCACTGCTGCGCGATGTGCGCTCCACAGCGCTTCCACTGCTTCCGGGAGCGTCGAGCGACCCGTTTCCTCGGCTGCCCAGCGGGCGGACACGATCAAGTGGTCAATCTGGTCGATCAGCGGTGGGTAGTGGCTCAATTCCAGGTCTGCGACGACCGGGATTCCGGCTGCGCGAGCATCGGCGGCTGCCCTCGCCAATCCGCCGAGCGCGTTCGTATTGACATCGTCCATGAACAACAGACGTGCACTTGTCATCATGTCCAGCGATGGTATATCGTCATCACCCACTGATCTGCCTGCCGTGCTGTACAGGATCGTGCGAGAGCCATCTTTTGCAACGATGATGACGGCGTGAATGGGACGGGCATCGGGGTGCCGTATGATGAGGGATGTATCTAACCCCTCGTTCTGTAAGTCGGCGATCACCCAACGCGACAGATCATCGTCACCCAGCATATCGAAGTAGGCGCAGCGCATTCCGAGGCGGCTGGCAGCGACCAGCGCGGTCGCTGCCAGTCCTCCTCCCTGGCGATCTTCGCCCAGGACTGCCTGTTTGGTGTCCTTGGTCGGGAATACATCCACACGCAGGAAGTCGTCAACGGTTGCGCATCCAATACCTAGGATGTCAATCATGATTACGCCATAAGAGATAACGCATCATCCGCACTGGCACCGTCGTGGATGACGGCTTTGTAAGCTTTTACTGCACCTGTGATGTCATGGCTGCCCCAGATGTTGCGCCCGACAGTCCCGCCGCGCACCCCGGCATCGCAGGCTTCCCTCAACACATTGAGTGCATCGCGCATGGTGTTTGTTTTGGGTCCACCCGCCGCCACGATCGTCACCGGGCAGTCGTCGACGATCTGCTTGTGGGCGATAGCATCGCCGCAGTAGGGGACTTTGATGATGTCTGCGCCTACCTCAAGGATGCAGCGCACGCACCAGGCGATGTCTTCCGGGTGATAGACGACATTATTGTCCTTGTCGCGCGGGTAGCAGTGGCAAATCACGGGTATCCCGTACGACTCACTGGCACGCACGGCGTCGGCAACCATCTTCAGATAGGCGGCTTCGCTGGCATTGCGCAGGAACGCCACGACCGCAATGGCATCCGCGCCAAGCTTCGCTGCCTCTTCCATGTCACTGTAGATGACCATCGCCGTGTCGTCGGGGCGGACGCCGCTGGTTTGCAGGATGAAGGGCGTCTTGCCTGCGTAAGGCTCCCAGAGCGACTTCGCCAGACCCTTGTGCATGGTGATGGCGTCCGGATGACCCGCCATGATGGCGTCCAGTGTCTTGCCGATCTGCCGCAAGCCGGCTGGCATCCCGATCTGGTAGATGGGGAAATGATCGATAGCAACGGAACAGAGATTGCCGGATGGATGGGAGAAGATGCGGTTGAGGCGAACAGCCTTGCCCAAAGACATGATGATTAGATTCCTTACGCTGAATAGACCCTTGTGAAGATGGGCGCAATTGTACGCCGTCGCGACTGAATCAGCCAAGGCATGCAAGCCACTAAACATGGCGATTACTGAACGTCAATGGTGCGATCTTTTTTACGCTATTCGCAACTTATCCATGAAGGATTAAGTCGGGATCGCTTATAAAGCAACGTAACATTAACTATTACGCGCATCAGTCGTCTTGTTGATGTGTGATTCTGGAGGATTCATGAGTCTCTATCCTTTATTGAACGGCAGAAATCAATGATTGATATGTCGATTCGCTCTATGTTTCGGAAGATTGCAACGGTGCTCGCCACTGTGCTCCCACTGCTGCTGCTCACATCGCCCGTCTCCGCGGCGCTGGTGATGGTGGATGATTTTGATGGGCAGACGTTTCTGGGCACGCGAACTCCCCCCAGCCTGACAAACTTTGGTGGCTTATCCACCATGCCATCCTTCAGCGAAAGCGGCAGTATCGCGACCATTACCCTGCCAACCGATGGCAACAGTCTGACACAAGTTGGCTTGTCATATCGCTGGTCGATTCCGCGCGACTTTACGGATGGCGGATTGAACGATCAGTTCTTTGTCCAGTTCGCTAACACAGAACTTAACTTCACCGGGTCGAATGGATCGGTGGGCAGTGTTCAGATTAATGTCCACACGGTGTCTGGTACCGCAATGACAACGGGCATCGGTATCTCTGAGTACTCATCTCCACACCTGTTTACCTATCCATATGCATTTTTCACGGGTTCAGCCGATTTTACCCGCGTCACGGGCGTAGACGTCACGTTCACAGGTCCTATCAACTACAGGGGAGCCGGTGCGCGCAGTATCTTTCGAGTTGACCACATCCGAGGTACGCCACCTGGTGGTTCACCCCCATTACCCCCTTATGCCGTGATTACACCCGCCGCTGGGCAGTCGAATCCAGCAGCAAGCGGCCCCATTAACTTCACGGTCGAATTCAGCAATCCTGTTTACGGCTTCACGGCTTCTGATATTCAATTGACCGGGACAGCAAACCCTACAACCAAAGTGCTCACGGGAAGTGGCAGCACTTACACTGTCAGCGTCAATGGCATGAGCAATCTTGGAAATGTATCCATTAATGTTCCTGCGGGCGGGGTCAAGGATGCATGGGATCAGTTCAACACTGCGTCTAATGGTCCACCGGTCCTGTTTGGTATTCCCCCAAGCATCACCAGTGCACAACCTGCGGCTGGCACTGTCAACAGCCCGTACAGCGCGCAGTATACCGCTTCGGGGGATGCGCCCATTACCTACAGCCTATACAGCGGCACGCTTCCCAATGGACTGACGCTGACCAGTGGGGGGCTGCTTTCGGGAACGCCGTCGCGTGCCGGAACTTTCATTGGGGAGGTTGAAGCGCGAAACCCGGTAGGGTTCTCGCGGCAGACCTTCAGCATTGTCATTGGTTGCCCCACGTTTTCAGTATTGCCCGCAGCGCTGCCAATAGGGACAGCAGGTGTCGCGTATAACCAGGTGCTTTCGATCACCAACGAAGCGGGAGCCGGAAGTGTCAGCTACGCGGTGACTGGGGGAACACTTCCTAATGGGTTGAGTGTGACTGGTGGAGTGCTGTCCGGCACGCCGACGGCGAGCGGCGCGTTCACGTTCGACGTGACGGCGACTCATGCCAGTACCTGTACTGCCGTTCGCTCGTATTCCATGACCGTTAACCCGCCCGTGATCACGCTGACGCCGACGACCAGTCTGAGTGGAACAGCAGCAGTTCCCTTCACGCAGGCATTCACGGCGTCAGGCGGCATTGGCACCTACACCTACAGCATCACGAACGGCGCGACACCAGCCGGACTGACGCTCAGTAATGGCACGCTGAGTGGTACGCCCATTGAGAGCGGCACCTTCTCCTTTGAAGTGACCGCGACCGATCAGACGGTTCCGGTGGGAAGTGGCAGTCGGTCGTACAGCCTCACGATTGCTCCGCCTGTGATCGTCGTCAGCCCGCCATCGCTCTCTGCGGCGACCGCAGGCGTCGCATTCACCCAGACGTTTGGCGCGTCGGGCGGCAATGGCAGCTACACGTTCAGCATGACGGGCGGCACACTGCCGGTCGGCATGACTTTCGACGCGGGCACGGCGACGCTTAGTGGAACTCCCACGCAAAGCGGCAGCTTTACTATCGAGATCACCGCGACTGACCAGACGACGCCTGTCGCGAGCGGGAATCGCAGCTATACCCTGAATGTGGTGCCGCCCAATATCGTCGTCAGCCCATCGTCGCTGGTATCCGGCACTGCCGCCAGCGCGTACACCCAAACGATCAGCGCATCCGGGGGGAACGGCAGCTATACCTACAGCGTTTCCAGCGGCGCGCTGCCCGCGGGGTTGACGCTTGATGCTGCCAGCGGCGTTCTGAGCGGGACACCGACGGCGAGCGGCATCTTCGCCTTCGACGTGACTGCGAGCGACCAGACATCGCCCCCAGGCAGCGGCGTTCGTGGTTACACGCTGACGATTGCAACGCCGACCATTACGGTTGATCCGTCAGTTGTGTCTGGCGCGACGGCAGGGACGGCATATTCGCAGAGCTTCAGTGCTTCGGGTGGGAACGGCAGCTATACCTACGCGATGACCAGTGGATCGCTGCCATCAGGTCTGACCTTCGATGCGGCGACCGCTACCGTGAGCGGTACACCGCTTGCAAGCGGCAGCTTCACCTTAGAGATCACGGCGAGCGATCAGACTTCGCCTCCTGCCTCTGGCAGCCGCAGCTACACACTGAATGTCGCTGCACCGACTCTCTCACTCAGCCCTTCGTCGTTGGCATCTGGCACAGCGGGCGAACCCTACAGCCAGTCCGTGAGCGCGTCCGGCGGAATCGGAACTTACACCTACAGCCTGACGAACGGCACGCTTCCAGCGGGCTTAACGTTGAGCGGTGGCACAATCAGCGGCACGCCGACCGCGACCGGGACGTTCCCAATTGAGATCACGGCTACCGACCAGACGACGCCGCCTGCCAGCACGTTTCAGACCTTCTCGTTGGTGATCGATCCGGCAACGCTGGCGATCAGTCCGTCCTCACTGGCGGATGCTACGACGGGCTTCGGCTACACGGCAAACTTCAGTCCTTCGGCAGGCGTGCCGCCTTACTCGTTCACCATCAGCGGCGGCGCACTGCCCAGCGGCATCACACTGGCGAGCGATGGCACGTTGAGCGGTACGACGTTCGACACTGGGAGCTTCACCTTCGATGTCACACTGACCGACTCCAGCGCTCCGACGGCGAGTACGATGGTCAGTTACAGCCTGAACGTCAATCTCCCTGTGCTGACGCTGGAACCCGCCAGCCTGCTCGGTGGGGTGGTGGGCACGCATTACAGTCAAACCTTCACGGGTTTGAACGGCGTTCCTCCTTATACGTTCTCGACGGTGGATACGTTGCCGGACGGGCTTACGCTCGATCCCGGCGGTGTCCTGAGCGGCTTGCCGACGGTCGAAGGTGTGTACAGCTTCACCATCACGCTGTCTGATACGACGGGTGCGACGACTTCTAACACTTACAGCCTGACTCTCTCTCTGACGCCCCCCGTCATTCCAGAGCCGCCACCGCCGCTGCCCTGCCCGGACTACAACTTCCAGGCGGAGAGCGTCGTGCGCTCGGTCGTGGCAGATGGGTCGGTCGCGATTGGCTGCAACATCCTCTACGAAAATGGTCAGCCGATGACATGGATGGGCGGTGCAGTGACGAACGCAGGCAGTATTGGCGTGCAGTCGGTTCTCGATCGCGGCGTCATTCAGTCAGTCGATGTGTTCGTTGGGAGTGGGGAAACCGAGTTCAAGGGCGATGTGGTGGTGTGCCTGCGCGGGACTGGGGCGATGGTCTTCCTCGCCGCCAGCGGGATTCCACGTACCCCGCAAGACATGGTCGCGTGGCAGACGCCCGCTTTCCCAGGCTACACCTGTGCAACGCTATACCAGCCAGGTACGCTTGTGCTGGTGGAGAGTGCTACCCCACCGCTTCAGGTAGGGGAGTAATCGTAGAAGCAGCGGCAGGGCGAGGGTCATTCCCTCGCCCTTTGTTTTACGCGACCGTGATGTTTACATCGTGCGCCGTCATCAGCCCAGACATGGGGGTGACTGAGACGACGCGGTCGTAAAGGATCGCCATCACATCGCTGTTCGATTCCAGCTCATGCGCAGGCGCACCCTTCGTCTCATGTAGAATGTGCGGCTCTTCGAGGGTGCGGTGGGGGCTGCCGTAGAGGTTGTAGTAGTTGCTCCGGCTTTGGATCGTCAGACGCGAGGGTGTCGCGGCTGTCGCGTCGTTTGGCACGTTGATGTTGAGGAGTGCAACGCCGTCGGGCAGCCCGTCGCGCAGCGTCCTCTCTGCGAAGTAGGCGGCGAAGTGCATCGCAGCCTGCCAGTCGAGCGGCGCGTAGTCGTGGAGGAAATTAATCTCCAGCGGTGTCTCCCGCGAGAGCGCGAGCGACGGGATGCCAAACGATGCTGCTTCCAGCGCCGCGCCAATCGTGCCGCTGGCAGTGAGGCTGAAGCCGATGTTCTCGCCGTAGTTGATCCCACTCAGACACAGGTCAATTCGGCGCGGCGCGAGTTCCGTCACCGCATGTGCGACCGTGAGCGCTGGTGAGCAGCGAATCGCATAGGCGGGGTGCGGGCTGCCGCCGACCTCAATCTCGACGCTCTCGATCACGCCGGTATCATGTTTGCGTGGTTTGCTGCGACCCATCGCCGTCTGCTGCTCGTGGGGTGCGGCGATCAGCAGGTCGCCCAGTGGGGCGACTGCGTTGGCAAGGGCGTGCAAACCCGGAGAAAAGATTCCATCGTCGTTACAGAGCAGGATGAGCGGGCGCATTTTCGATTAACCCTCCGCCGCCTCCAGCATCTTTTCACGTCTCTTGATGCCCTTGATGCGCTCTTCGTTGTTGAGGATGCGCTTGCGCCCACGCAGCGCGACTGGCGTCACTTCCAGCAGCTCATCTTCGTCGATGAACTCGATGAAGTCGTCCAGGGTCAATTGCAGGATGGACTTCATGCGCGCATCCTCTGAGCGGTCGATCGTGCGGACTGCCGAGAGGGTCTTGGTCTTACAGACGTTGACGGCGAGATCTTCCGGTCGAATGTGCTCGCCGACGATCATGCCTTCGTAGACTTCAGTCCCTGCGTCGATGAAGTACTGTCCACGATCCTGCACCGCCAACATGCCGTAGGAAACAGCCGTTCCTGTTTCCCAGGCGACCAGGCTGCCGAACTGGCGTCCGGGGATGCTGCCCACGAGGGGTTCATAACCGTGGAATAGGCTGTGCATTTGCCCCATTCCACTGGTGGCAGTCAGGAACTTGGTGCGGAAGCCGAGCAACCCGCGTGTGGGAACGAGGTATTTCATGAAGGTTGTCCCGCGTTCGGTGCGCATGTCGAGCATCTGCCCGCGCCGCCCACCGAGCATTTCGACGACTGTGCCAGTCAGCGAGTCAGCGACTTCGATGTGCACTTCCTCGAATGGCTCCATCGTTTCACCCGTGTCTTCGTCACGGATGAGGATGACTTCGGGTTTGCTGATCTCGAATTCGTAGCCTTCGCGCCGCATCGTTTCGATCAGGATACCCAGATGCAGTTCGCCGCGCCCGCTGACGATGAACTTTTCAGGCGAGTCGCCATCTTCGACGCGCAGCGCCAGGTTAGAACGGGTTTCGTTATAGAGGCGTTCGCGCAGACGGCGTGACGTGCCCCATCCAGTTTTGCCCTCGCGACCGGCGAACGGCGAGGTGTTGACGCCGAAGGTCATGCGGACGGTAGGCTGCTCGATGTCGATGCTGGGCAGCGGTTCGGTCACGCTGGGGTCGGCAACCGTGTCACTGATGCCAATTTCGTCAAAACCGCCGAACGCGACAATTTCACCCGCGTGGACTTCATCGACTTCCTGCTTGGCGAGGTTGGAGAAGGTGAAGAGGTAATCGAGGTTGCCTTTGACCCGGCGACCGTCGGTGGTTATGCGGATGACGGGCATGCCCTTACGCATGGTGCCGCTGCGCAGGCGACCAATTGCAATCTGCCCCTTGTAGTTATCGTATTCGAGCGTTGTGACGAGCAGGCGCGCAGGCATATCGTCGTCGATCCGGGGCGGCGGGACGTGCTTGACAATGGTCTCGAAAAGGGGTGCCAGGTCATCGACCATTGCGTTGGCACTGTAACCGGCGCGTCCTTCCAGACCGATGGCATAGACGACCGGGAAATCCGCCTGTTCGTCAGTTGCTCCGAGTTCGATGAAAAGGTCGAAGGTTTCGTTGAGCGCTTCCGCGAGGCGGGCATTGGCACGGTCAACCTTGTTGATGACGACGATCACGCGCAGACCGAGTTCGAGCGCCTTACGCAGGACGAAGCGCGTCTGGGGCATTGGTCCTTCGACGCTGTCGATCAGCAGCAGGGCACCATCGACCATGTTAAGCACGCGCTCGACTTCACCGCCAAAATCGGCGTGTCCGGGGGTGTCCACAATATTGATCTTGACGTCGCCATAGTGGACGGCGGTGTTTTTCGCCAGGATGGTGATGCCGCGCTCACGTTCGAGCGTATTGCTGTCAAGGATGCGTTCGCCGGCGGCGGCGGCGTTGCGGAAGACTTTTGTCTGCTTCAGCATTCCGTCGACAAGCGTGGTCTTGCCATGATCGACATGTGCGATGATGGCGATGTTGCGAATATCGTTGCGGGTGGAAAACACTGTTTGCCTCATGAACTAGGGGATTGGGTGTAATGCGCTCATTGTATCAGGGGAATGTTAAGCGATATAGGTGCGATCTCAGATTGGCGTTCTGCACGCCAACTCTCATTAAGCCGAACTTCCGTGACTAAAGATGCGACCCACGAAGAAACGGACTAGCGCCCCCTAATCGCCTGGATACGCGCGAGCACGGCGGCGGTTTCGCGCTCGATGGCGGCAAAATCGCCCGCCTTGACCCATTCGTTTTTGATGAGATTGCTGCCCATGCCCACACAGGCGACCCCGGCATCAAACCAACTGCGCAGGTTGCCTTCGTCGGTCGTCACACCGCCCGTTGGCATAATGCGTGTCCAGGGGCGGGGGCCCTGCACTGCCTTGACGAAAGACGGTCCCCCGACGGATTCCGCCGGGAACATCTTGACGATTTCGACACCGTGCTCTTCTGCCGTCGCGATTTCGGTGATGCTGCCGACGCCGGGTAGGTAGGGGATCTTGCGGCGGTTGCAAAGGCGGGCGACTTCGGCGTTGAAGCTGGGCGAAACGATGAAGTTGGCACCATGCGCAATGAAGAGCGCGGCGGTTGGGGCATCGTCAATGGTGCCCGCGCCAACGATCAGGCTGGGGGAGTCCGTCGCGACGCGCTTGACGAGCGTGCTGAAGACTTCGACGGCAAAGTCGCCGCGATTGGTGAATTCGAGCGTGCGGACGCCGCCCTTTGCCAGCGCCGAAGCGACATTGGCGGCGACTTCAGCATCCGCATGATAGAACAGTGGCACCATGCCGTCTGCAAGAAACGTGTTATAGGTCGTCATTCGGTCGAAACGTGCCATCGTTGAAGCCCTTTGTCAGTATCGTAATGTCATTATGCCGAGAGTATAGCGCGGCATCTGTCAGCGGGGACGCTCGCTTCGGGCTATCATCAAGACAACTTATCGTCGATGGCGTGATTGGGTCACCTACGCAGCGACAGCAGCACGCCGAGCGCAATCAGGATGCCGCCGATGATGAGCGCCGGTGTGATCGCCTGACCAATCGCGGCAGCGAGCAGCGCCCCGACGAGCGGCTGTGCGAAGAAAGTAAGCGACGCCGTTGAAGCATCGACCAGGGCAAAGGCGCGGTTCCACAGCCACATTGCGCCCGCGGTCGAAATCACCCCCAGGTAGAGTATTCCCAAAACAGTGCTGCCATCCAGTTGTCCAATCGAGCGGCTTTGCAGCTCAATTGCCGCTGCGGGCACTGTGAGTAGAAGACCGCCGATGAATCCGTAGAGTGTGACCAGCAGCGTATCCTTCCCCAGCCCAACCCGCCGCGACAGTACTGAGAATAAGCCCCAGGTCAGCGCCGCCATGACCAGCGCGAGGTTGCCTGCGAAGGCGGACGAGCTGAAATCGACCTGCGTGGGGTCGATGATGACGATGACGCCAACCGTGGCGAGCGCAACCGCGGCGATGTGGATCAGTGTGAGTCTTTCGCGCAGGATAAGGGCTGCAAACAGCAGGATGAATGCAGGGGATGCCGAGGTGATCAGCGCGCCGTTGACTGCGTCAGACAGATCGGTGCCGACGAACTGCAAGCCGACCGAGACGCCAAAGCCGAGCAGCCCGACCAGGATGAAGGAGAGGGTTGTATTTGGTGCCCCGTGCTGACCATTACGAATGCGTCTGGGCTGTTGCGATTGACGCAGAACAAGAAGCAGCGCAAGGGTGAGAACGCCGAGGAGGAGTCGGATCGTCAGGAGTGTGAAGGGCGGGATGACGCGCAATACCTGATCCGAGACTACGTACATGCCTCCCCAGATGGCTGCCGCAAGTAGCCCGTAGAGGATGCCGCGTTGCGAGGTCGTCATGGCGTGATCCCTTATTTCGGCGTCTGCTGGATGCGATGCAAAAAGATACCACAGGTTACGTTTGCTTTCGGGTTGATACAAATATTAAAAGTCTCGTGAGAGTTTGTTGTGCAATATTGCCGACTTGTGATAATCGCACCGCTCGTTATACTCTCCGCGATGTACTGCATTGGTGCTTGACAGCGCGGTCAGGTATAGTCGAGCGACTAATGCTCATCACTCTTTTCACCTCACGGAGTGTTTCTCTATGAAAAAGGTTCTGGTTCTTGCGCTCATGGCGCTGGTGCTGGCGTCCGGCGTTGCATTCGTCGGCGCACAGGACAACGTCATTCGCATCGCATCGCAAAGCCCGCTGAGTGGTCCTCAGTCGGTGCTCGGTATTGGCATTCGCAATGGCGTCGAACTGGCAATCGAACAGCTCGCCGGTCCTCTGACCGATGCAGGGTTCACGGTTGAATATGTGCCGTTCGATGACCAGGCGACCCCGGATGTCGGCGTGGCGAATGCCCAGCAGCTCGCCAATGACCCGGCAATTCTTGCCGTCGTGGGTCACCTGAACTCAGGTGTTGCCATTCCTTCGTCGGAAGTCTACGAAGCGAATAACATCACCATGGTGTCGCCCGCCAACACCAACCCGCGCGTGACCGATCGTGGTCTGCTCACCGTTAATCGTGTTTGCGGTCGTGACGACCTTCAGGGTCCGACCGGCGCGCGTTATGCGGCAGAAGAATTGGGTGCGACCAGCGCCTACATTCTGCACGACACCACCGCCTACGGCGAAGCTGTTGCGCAGTTCTTCCAGATCGAAGCCGGAGCTCAGGGTATGACTGTCCTTGGCTTTGAAGGCACGACCGAAGCCGCGAACTTCGAAGGCATCATCACCCCGATCCTCGCGCTGGAACCGGAGATCATCTACTTCGGTGGTATCTACAGCCAGACCGCGATCTTCATCAACCAGGCGCGCGCGGCTGGTTTCGAGGGTGCGTTCATGGGTCCGGATGGTTTCGACTCGAGCGAATTTGCTGCGATCGCTGGCGAAGCGGGTGTCGGCACCTACTTCACCTCGGTTGCTGGTCCCGCCAGCCTGTACCCGGCTGCGGCGCAGTTCATTGAAGATTACACCGCCAAGTTCGGCGAAGGTCCTCAGCCCTTCAGCGCCCAGGCGTATGACTCGGCTGGCGTTATCCTCTCCGCGATGGCTGGCGTTGTCGCCGATGGCGGCGAACTGACCCGTGAGACCGTTCGTGACGCCGTCCGCGCCACCGAAGGTTACGAAGGTCTGACCGCGACCGTCACCTTCGACCGCAACGGTGACCCGGAAACTGGTCTCTACTACGTTTTCCAGGTTCAGTCTGCTGACCCGGCTGCCTGGAGTGGTAACACGCTGCTGTCGTCCCTCGAAATCCCGTCGCCACTCGTGGCGCGTGGCTCGATCGTCGACATCGCTGCGGGCAACGAAGCGTTCAGCACACTTGTCGCGGCGGTTCAGGCGGCGGGTCTGGTCGATACGCTGAATGGCGATGGTCCGTTCACCGTCTTCGCGCCGACCAACGATGCCTTCGCTGCAACGCTGACCGAACTCGGCACGACGGCTGAAGATGTTCTGGCGAACACCGAGCTGCTCACCGGCATCCTCACGTACCATGTTGTTCCCGGTGCTGTCCTCAGTGGTCAGCTCACCGACGGTATGGAAGTGACGACGGTCAATGGCGCGACGCTGACCATCAATGTCTCGGACGCGGGTGTCACGATCACCGATGGTATGGGACGTACCGCCAATGTCACCAGCGCCGACATTCAGGGCACAAACGGTGTCATCCATGTGATTGACAACGTGATCCTGCCGCCGATGTAGGCTACGCAGAAACAGGGCGGCGGTGCTCACAGCGGTGCAGCACCGCCGCTTTTTTATAGGGGGACCTTTCGGAGCAACTCATGGCAACAGATACAACTTCCACCTCACTGGAAAGCGCTGCCCAGGGCGTGAGCGTCACTGGTTGGGAAGCCTTCAAAAATAGCTGGTTCTACAAATTCACCCTCTTCCCCTTGGGACAAATCTTCGGCTTCATCCTTGGTGTTTCGGTCATTCTGACCGTCCTGGCACTCCTGCTTGCGGTGGTCTTCCCTGAACCGCGCGAGAACATCAACCTTACGCAGCAAATTGCCCGGCAGCTCCCGGACATGATTATTGGTGGCGTCAGCATTGGTTTTGTGTACGCCATGATCGCGCTTGGCTATACCCTCGTCTATGGCGTTCTCAAGTTTATCAATTTCGCGCATAGCGAGTTTTTCATGGTGGGTTCTGTAGTTGGTTTTGAGGTCATGCAGCGCATCGGCGCAGCCGGAGAAGGGGTGCTTGAGGCATGGAACCCCATCCTGCTCATCGTCGCACTCGTGCTGTCGGGTATGGTGATCAGCGGAACGCTGGCAGTGATTGTCGAGCGTGTTGCTTACCGCCCGCTGCGAGGCGCGCCTCGCCTTGTGCCGCTCATTTCCGCGATTGGCGTCTCTTTTCTGCTGATCGATGTAGTGCGTGGCTTCGCTGCGATTACCCGCAATGACTTCAACCTGACCTATCCTGTCAGTCAGGTCTCATTTTTTCAGCAGCGCCCAGAAATCACGCTGACTCCCGAAAACGCGCCGCTGCTCCAGTTCTGGTTCACCGCCGCCAATCGCGATGAAATCGACATCGGACTGCGCATGACTTCGCTGATCATCATCGTCGCTGCGATCCTCATGCTGCTCATCCTGAACTGGTTTGTGAATGGCACGAAGCAGGGGCGTGGTATTCGTGCGGTCTCTCAGGACATGGCGACTGCCGGGCTGATGGGCATTAACGCCAATCTGATGATTTCGTTGACATTCTTCCTGGGCGGTGCATTTGGCGGCGCTGCGGGTGTCTTATATGGCTTGAACGTCGGCACGGTGACGCCCTTTGTGGGCTTTATCCCTGGTTTGACGGCGTTCACGGCGGCAGTGCTCGGGGGAATTGGCAATATGACGGGCGCGCTGCTCGGCGGGTTAGCGCTGGGGTTGATTGAGACATTCCTGAATGGCATTCTCGTCTACTTCCCGGCGTTTGGTCAGCGTTATACGCCTGTCTTCACCTTCTCAGTCCTCATCCTGGTACTGCTCTTCCGCCCCAGCGGTCTCTTGGGCGCTAAAGTGGACGAAAAGGTGTAATCATGACTGCAAGAACATCCTCCACCTCAAACCCACTGGCGCAGATGCTTGGCTTTCTGAAGCAGCCGATGGTGGCGCTGGTTGCCATCATCGCTTATTTGTTGTTGTCGCTGGGACTACTGATTGGCTTGGATCGCGGCAGCACCGTGTTTCCACTCCTTAGCATGATCTTCTTCCCGCCATTCGTGCTGGCACCCTTCCTGATTCTCGCGTCGCCGCTGGATGGAAAGATCAAACTGGCGCTGATTGCGATTCAGCTCATCATCCTTTTGCCGCTGCTAGGCATCTTTGACAGCACCTATCTCGAACTTGCGATTCAGATCTGCATTTTTGCCGGGCTGGCGCTGGGGTTGAATATCGTCGTCGGCTTTGCCGGGCTGCTTGACCTGGGCTACATCGCCTTTTTCGCCGTGGGTGCCTATACCTGGGCGATGTTTACCTCGCCAATCGATACCATTTTTACGATCAATAACTGGACAGTATCTGCGAACGCCTTCTACGGGTTTGTCTTCCTTGGTGTGTTCTTTGCCGGCGTCGCGGGCATCCTCCTCGGTCTGCCTGTGCTGCGCCTGCGCGGGGACTACCTCGCCATCGTCACGCTGGGCTTTGGCGAGATTATCCGAATTGTCGCCAATAACCTTGGCTCTCCAGTGAATATCACCAATGGATCGCAGGGATTGGATACGGTGTCGCGACCGTCAGCAGACTTCCTGCATCCGTTCGTGATAGGGATGGAGCAGATCACGGGGCGTCCAATTGCCAACGTGGAACCCCTTGCGTATCAGATTCTCTTCTACTTCATCGCAATCCTGATGATCGTGGTGATCATCGTCGTCGCGCGCAACCTGGAGAACTCGCCGATTGGGCGCGCATGGACGGCGATCCGCGAAGATGAAACAGCGGCGATTGCGATGGGCGTGCCGTTGACACGGATGAAGCTGATGGCGTTCGCCAGCGGTGCCGCATTTGCCGGGGCGCTCGGCGTCTTGTATGGGGCGAAGCAGACATTTGTAAGCCCGGAGAGCTTCAGCCTCATTCAATCGATTTCGATCCTGGCGATGGTCATCGTCGGTGGGCTGGGGGGAATTCGCGGCGTGTTGTTGGGAGCGGTTGTTGTGACGCTGCTCAACTTGCAGGTGTTAAAGAACCTGTCGCTGCAAATCAATGCCTGGAAGAACGTTGATGCGGTTATCCCCGGTTGGTTCATTATTGCTGCGGCGGTCGTCGTGGGGGGCTTGCTGCTTTACTGGGCATATCGTCAGCTCCGGGCGGCGCTGAAGCGCCGCGAAGGCTGGTTCAGCTACCTCGTGCCTGCGGTGGCAGCACTTCTGGGTGTCTACATCGCGATCAGCAGTTTTGGGGCACAGGATTTCCCGATTGCCAATTGGCCGTCTCAGCTTGAGCCTGCGCGCTACGAGCGTCTCGTCTTCGGCGTTCTGCTGGTGATCATGATGATCTTCCGCCCCAGCGGGTTGCTGCCTGAACCGCGCCGAAAGATGGAGTTGGCGGCGAGCAAACGTGAGCAAGAGCAGAACAAAGCTGCGGGGGCGGGGGACTAACGACTATGGCAAATCTTCTTGAAGTCAATGATCTGCTCAAGACATTTGGCGGCTTAACGGCGGTCAAGAATGTCAGTCTCGTCGTGCCACAGGGCAGCATCAGCGCAATCATTGGACCGAACGGCGCGGGTAAGACCACGTTCTTCAATCTGCTGACCGGAATTTACAAGCCGGACAATGGTTCGGTCAACTTCGCCGGTCGTTCGCTGCTCGGTTTACGCCCTGACCAGGTCTGCAAAGCCGGGATGAGCCGCACATTCCAGAACATCCGACTGTTTCCGGGGATGTCGGCGCTGGAAAACGTGATGGTGGGGATGCACCCTCGCCTGAATATCAACATGGTATTCACCATCCTCCGCGTGGGTGGGTTTGCCAAGCAGGAAGTCCATGTCCGCGAGAAAGCGAGCGACCTGCTGCGCTTCGTCGGTTTGGGTGGCAAGGGCGATGAGGTCGCTCGCAATCTGCCCTATGGCGACCAGCGTCGTCTGGAAATCGCTCGTGCGCTGGCAAGCGATCCCAAATTGATCCTGTTGGACGAACCCACAGCCGGGATGAACCCCCAGGAAAGCGAAGCCGCGATGGGCTTGTTCCGTCGAATCCGCGATGAGAAGGGTGTGACGGTCGTACTCATCGAACATGACATGAAGGTGGTCATGGGCATCAGCGAATACATTTCAGTCCTCGATTACGGCGAAAAGATCGCAGCAGGCAGCCCGGCAGAAATTCGGGCTAATCCGCGTGTGGTTGAGGCGTACCTGGGGCGGCGCGCGACGGAGGAGGCGAACAAAAATGCAACCCGTGCTTGAAATTCAGGGACTGCACACCTACTATGGTCACATCCACGCGCTGAAGGGGATTGATGTTACCGTCAACAAAGGCGAGATTGTCACACTCATTGGCAGCAACGGTGCTGGCAAGAGCACCATCCTGCGTACCATCAGCGGGATCGCAAAGGCAAGACAAGGCAGCATCAGGCTCGACGGCAAGGACATCACCAACAAACGTCCTCACGAAGTCACGGCGTTGGGGGTTGCCCACGTCCCAGAAGGGCGACGGATTTTCCCCGAATTGAGTGTTCGCGAGAATCTGGAAATTGGTGCCTGGAACGTTAACGATCCCAGTCTGATTACGCAGCGCATGGAACAGGCATTTGAGTTCTTCCCCCGCATCAAGGAACGCCTTTTTCAGAAGGGCGGGACACTGTCGGGCGGCGAGCAACAGATGCTGGCGATCAGCCGTGCACTGATGAGTGACCCGGATATTTTGCTGCTCGATGAACCGTCAATGGGTCTTGCGCCCGTGTTGGTCGAGCTGATCTTCGAGATCATCAAGCGTATCAACGCGCAGGGCAAGACGATCCTGCTGGTGGAGCAAAACGCGCTGATGGCGCTCGAAATCGCTTCGCGCGGGTATGTCTTGCAGACAGGGCAGATCGTGCTTAAGGACAGCGCTGCCGCACTGATGGTGAATGACAGCGTGCGGAAGGCGTATCTCGGCGAAAGCTGATGCCCCTGTGGGCGATATTGCGCTGAATTCAAATCTCCCTGGATGTTTTCGAGTATGAGGACGCAGTGATGGGCGCTCACAATGGTGGGCGCCCTTCTTTTAAGCGGGACTGTCCGCAATGTCCGATCCATGTCGATGTCTAATCTTTCACGATTGCCCCGTTCGCCGATCAGGCGGTATCATGGAGAGTGTCTTGAAGACTCGCTGCTCTGGGAGGGCATCATGGAACCTACAGTCAAGCAATCCCTGGATTCGCTGCGCCAGACCCTGGACGAAAGCGCAGTCAGCACTGAGCAACAGGTCGAGATCGACACACTGCTGGAGGACTTGCGAGGCGCTGCCGAGAGTGGAAGCCATGACGGGCTGCGCGAGCGACTCGATAAGGCGCTCATCCTGTTTGCGGACGATCACCCCGATATTGCCAGTGCCATTCGTTCAGTCATTCATTCGCTGACTCAAAGCGGTGTGTAGCGACTTTGCTGCCGGAACTATCGCCGGAACGCTAAAGATGTGTCTACCCACAAAGTTCGCCTAACCCGCTGAACTGTGTTAAAAGCTGCATTCTCGTTCACACAGCAAGAGGGCATGTGCCATGTCAACTTACGATCTGATCGTCATCGGAGCGGGTGCCATTGGCAGTGCTGCCGCCTACCACGCGGCAAGACGCGGTCACAGCGTGCTGCTGCTTGAACAGTTCGAAATCGATCACCAGCACGGCAGCAGTCATGGTGTATCGCGCATTATCCGCTATGCCTACGACCATCCACATTACGTCCGCATGTCCAAGGTTGTCTACCCGATGTGGCGGGCGCTTGAGGAAGACTCTGGCGAGCAGCTCATGATCGCGTCCGGTGGGATCGACATTGGACGGGAACATGAGCCGGAAATCCACAACCGGGTGATCAGTCTGACCGCCGAACGAATTCCTTTTGAACTGCTCTCCACTTCTGAGGTGCTCCAGCGTTACCCGCAGTTCCATCTGGACCATGATCAGGTCGCGCTATACCAGGCGGATACGGGCGTGCTGCGTGCTTCGCACTGTGTGCGCGCGCATGTGCGATTGGCAGAAATGCGCGGCGCTGTCGTCCGTGAAAAGTCGCATGTGGAGATGATTTCTGCGGCCGGCGATGGCGTCGCAGTCAAAGCGAACGGAGAAGACTACTCGGCGGCTCGCCTTGTGCTGGCGGCTGGTGGATGGGCGAACGACCTTTTGGGACAGGTGGGGTTGTCGCTGCCGCTGCAAGTCGTTCGCTGCCAGGAGAATTACTTCGCACCAGAACCCGCACACGAGTATGAGCCTGGGCGGTTTCCTGCCTTCATTGCCCACACTCAGGCGGAGTGGGGCTTGCCCACCTATGGCATTCCCAGCGTGGATGGCAGCGGTCTGAAAGTCGCTTGGCATGGCGGCGCACGCCTGGGGCATCCTGAAGAGAGCAAATCGTCACCAGACGCCGAAGTGAGTGACAAGGCGCGCGCATGGAGCAAGCAGTATCTTCCTGCGGCGGATGTAGCGCTCAAGTCATCGCGCGTGTGCCTATACACGATGACGCCAGACGAACACTTCATCATTGATCGGCATCCGCAGAATTCTCAGATGGTGATAGGTGCCTGCTGCTCCGGACATGCCTTTAAGTACAGCACGCTGATTGGCGATATCATGGTCGATTTGGCGATGGAGGGCGAGACCAGTCGCGATATTGATATGTTCGCGCTGTCTCGCTTCAATGTGCCGGTATGAGGCGCACGCGGACTACAATGGGTGTGTAGCGCTTTTCAGCAGGGTGGATGCCTGTGCAGCAGCCTTTGTTTCGAACCGAAACTCTAAACGGGACTATCGAGCGCATCACGTTCTACAACGAGGAGAACGGTTATACGGTCGCCAAGATCAAGCCGGACACGCGCGTCTATGATGCCGAGGCGCGCGACGGCACTGTCGCCGTGGTTGGCATTATGCCAGAGTTGGGAACGGGCGAGATGGTACGCTTCACCGGCTTTTGGATCGATGACGCGAAGTATGGCAAGCAGTTCCGTGCGGAAACCTGTACGCCTATCCTGCCGACGACTGAAACCGGCATCATCAACTATCTCAGCAGCGGCATTGTCAAGGGTATAGGCGAACGCACCGCACAGAGGATTGTCGATCACTTCGGCGCGAAGACGCTCGATGTCCTCGATCAGGAGCCGGAAAAACTCAAAGACGTGCCAGGGCTCAAGCGTGACCTCGCGGAGCGTTTGGCGCGGGCGTGGGTCGAGAACCAGGGCGCGCGCCAGGCGATGATCTTTCTGCAAGGTTACGGTGTGACCGCCAGGATGGCGACGCGCATCTACAAGCACTATGGTTTCACGACCGTCGATCAGGTCAAAGGTAATCCTTATACCCTGGCAGATGAAGTGAACGGCATCGGCTTCGTGCGCGCGGACGACATCGCCCGCAAGATGGGGACGCCGCCGGATTCGCCACATCGTATGCGTGCCGGGCTACACTATGCACTGAATCAATTGGCGCGCGATGGGCACGTTTACGCGACTCGTCCGCAGCTCCTCAGATCGACCACCGAGATGCTCAAGCTCGACGAGGGTGCGGCACCCGACGAGACGCAAATCGCGCCGATGCCGACGCCATTGACGCTCGATACGCTGCTGATAGGGGAAATCGCAAAAGGCAATATTGTCCGCGATGACCGCGTCCTCGCTGGCGAAGAGGCGATGTACCTGCCACTTTACTATGATGCAGAGGTGGGCGCGGCGGAAAATCTTCAGGCGCTGGCTGCCGCGCACTCGCGCATTCGCGCTGCGGCGGACAAGCTGGATTGGGTGACGTTCCTCCCGTCCATCGCTGCGCGAGGTGATATCAGCCTTAGCCCGCAGCAGCAGAGCGCAGTGCAGGCAGCACTGCAGCAGCCCGTAAGCGTCCTCACGGGCGGTCCCGGCACGGGGAAGACCACCACGCTTAAGATGGTCATTGAGGCGCTGCGCGACCAGAAGTTCGTCTTCGCGCTTGCCAGCCCGACGGGGCGCGCGGCGAAGCGCCTGAGCGAGGCGACGGGCGAACAGGCGATGACAATCCATCGCCTCCTAGGATATATCCCCGGCGAGGGGTTCGATCAGGACGAGGACAATCCCCTCAAGGTCGATATGCTGGTCGTGGATGAAGCGTCAATGATCGACTTACTGTTGTTCAATGATTTGCTGCGTGCGCTGCGCCCTGGTACACATTTGCTCCTGGTTGGCGATGTCGATCAGCTCCCCAGCGTCGGCGCAGGGAACGTGCTGCGCGATGTCATCGAGAGCGGCATTGCCCATGTGACGCGCTTGGACGCGATCTTTCGCCAGAGTGAAGACAGTCAGATCATCGCCAACGCCCATCGCATCAATCACGGCGAGGCGCCGACGCTGGACAATCGCAGCAAGGACTTCTTCTTTTTTGGAGCGGAGGAACCAGAGGAGGCTGGCGCGCTGCTGGTCGATATTGTCGTCAACCGGCTGCCGAGCAAGTTCGGACTTGATCCGCTTAATGACGTGCAGGTGATCGCGCCGATGTATCGCGGGGCAGTGGGTGTTCATGCCCTGAACGAACAGCTCCAGGCGCAGTTGAACGGCGACCGGCGGATGGCACAGCGGCAGTTGGGTGGCAAGTTGTTTCGCGTTGGCGATAAGGTCATGCAGACCAAGAACAACTATGACCGCGAGGTGTTCAACGGTGACATCGGACGCATTTATGCGATGGATTTCGACGACAACCAGATCGAGGTCGTCATTGACGGGCGTTACGTTCTGTACGAATTCACTGAGGCGGCAGAGGAGTTGATCCACGCTTACTGCATCAGCACGCACCGCAGCCAGGGCAGCGAGTATCCCTGCGTTGTGATGCCGATCATGACGCAGCACTACATGATGCTACAGCGCAATCTGCTCTACACGGCGGTGACCCGTGCAAAGCAGATGGTGGTTCTCGTTGGCAGTCGTAAAGCGGTGCATATGGCGGTCAAGAACAACAAGGTCGCTGCGCGATACAGCGGCTTACTGGCACGGCTCAGTCGCCGCTAGCTTGGCTTCCCACCGCAACATTCAGGGGCTGGGCTGGCGACTCCTGGACGGGAGCAGCGCGCGTCCAGGTTACCTTGTAAAAGGCTGCCCGGATGATGGCAAAGTACATCATGGCGAAGAAGATGACAATGAAGGCGTTGATCAGCAGCATGTCGAAGGGAATGTTACGTGGGCTGAGTACTAACCCAAGCAACGAGATGGTCCCTAACACCAGATAGAGCAACTGCGGCAAGACCAGATGACCATAAAAGCCATTGAGTCGGGTCTTGCGGGTGACTTTGTACGAGGGTTTCTTTGTTCTGCTCCGCAGCGCAATGAAGAATGCATACAGGTAGGTTGGTCCCATGCAGATCCAGTACTGCCACATGCGAATGACATGGGCAACTCTGCCATGCGAGATTGCGATGTAGTACAGAGCGGTTGTGACAATCCAGGGAAATACCGCAGCACCCTGTAGCGGAATGTAGTCGCCAGTCAAGAGCGTCCAGACAGGCACAATCATGATGATGGGCGTGAAAAACGCCGTGCAGGCGTAGAACATCCCCAGCTCGAGATACTGTAGGCGTTGGGCGAGGGTAAGCCCTTTGCGCCAGAGCGGATTATCAAAGAGGAATAACCGCCAGTTGTCAACCGCCCAGGTGCCACGCTGCTTGATCAGTCCAGGGATATCTTCGGGCGCGAGTCCTATCGAGAAAATCTCACTGACATATTCCGAGCGATAGCCGGCAGCATGCAGATGATAAGAGGTCGTCAGGTCTTCGACGACATTCCAGGTCGAGAATCCCCCGATTTGCTCCAGCGGCTCCAGCCGCCATAAGACGGCGCTCCCACAGGCGAAGGCTGCATTCGTCCCATTTCGACCGACCTGCATGACATCATAGAAGATGCGGTCGCGCGTTCCGAATAAGTCATTCGGCGTGGCGAAGGCTTCTTTACCACCCTGCACAAATGCCATGCGAGGGTCAGCGTTGAAGAAACCGACCATCTTGCGCAGGAAGTGCGGATGAATGACTTCATCGGCATCCTGCGTGAGAATGAGCTGCGTAGCGGGTGCATGGATTCCGATATAGGCAAGCGCGTCGTTCAGGTTTCCTGCCTTGGCATCGCGGCGGGGACCAGGGTTGTAGCGAACGCCGTACCGTGCTGCCAGGCTGCGGACTTCCTCACGATGACCGTCATCGCTGACCACGACAAAAAGGCGATCTGGCGGGTATTCCAGCCGCAGGATGGATGCAACGGTTTGTTCGAGGACTTCAATGGGTTCGCCGTAGGTTGGGATGATCACGGCTACCGGTAAGTGTTCGGTGATTGTAGGTGTCTGGCGATGGGCTTTGGGCGTGAGCTGGTTGATGAAGTTGAGCGATGTGACGCAGACAAGCCCGGCGAAACCGATGAAATAGACAATGCCCAGGGGACTCGGCTGCGCGATGAGCACAAAAATGGTGTGCAGCAGCAGAGCCTGACCGACGAACAGCATTGCCGCGCCGATGATGCGATGAAGCCAAGCGCCAGAGGTCATGGATGGAAACAAGACGTAAGCGGCGACGAGTGCGATGATGACGTATAAGAGTGGGTCGGGCCACATGAAGGGCCATTGCAGTGGGTTGAAGTAGACCAGCATCAGGATGTTCATGATCAGGATCATAACGATGAAAGCCGCCATCTGCAAAACCCGTCTTATCAGCGAGATATGAGGGTTCGACGCTTTGTCCTGCATTCCCTGAGCCAGCACGCGCAGCAAGAGTGCGCCAATTGCCAGTATGCTCGTGATGAGCGCCGCGTTGAACACCGGATTTTCCGAATTGCCAAAGTCGGTGAGCGAATAGATGAGAAGAGAGATGATGCTGGCAAGCAGCGCGAGATTTCGCATTCGCCAGCGTCTGGCTTCCAGCAGTCCTGGGACGAGGGCGATGATAAAGACGACGCCGACGACCAAGCCAACCCGGGTCAAGGTCGGCGCAATTGCTTGCACGATCGGTTTCAGAAGTAACAGCCCGATGAAGTTGAGGGCTAGCCAGAGCAGGATTGGTGATGGCTTAAAGTTCATCTGTCACTCGCTTGCTGCATTCTGCAGATACACCTGGGCGAAACACTTGTACGTCGATCACTGCCCCATACCCTAACACTTGCCGATCTGTGAAAGTGTTCGCGTATCCGGCGGTCAGGAGAGACTCTTGCAGAGGAGCAACAAGATCGGCAGCAAAGTAGTTGTCGAGAATGACAACGTCGAGCGCGCAGTCCTGTACTGCGGCGATCATGGCATCAAGACCAGTTTGTTCCTCATAGACAAAGAACCAGGTTGTCCACCAGGGAGGAGTTGACTGCTGCGGGGAAAGATAGTACTGGTAGACAGGCGCAGCCGCTGCCAGAACTCGAATTCCGTTTTCGTCGGATGTGACCGGATCAGCGACACCATCTTCACGGAGGTTTTCCACAACGGCGGTCACATCGGGCCAGCTTCGTTGAAATACCTCAAAGGCGTTCAGGCTGGTCTGCGAGAAGAAGACCACTACTACGATCACGCCCGCGTATGCCAACCAGCGCAGGGGTTTGTTGGAGAGGCGGTCTTCTTTGACGAACCAGTCGGCGATCTGCTTGAGGGCGAATCCCGCGAATGGCGCGAGTAATGCGAGCGTGATCGCATTGTGCTGCCACAGCGAACGCGCGTTTGCTGAGATGACATGGTACGCCTGGAGCATGAAGAGTGTGGCTGCCACCGCAAGTGCGAACAGGATGTGCCAGATGCGATCGCGCGCCTCCTGGCGGCTGTTTTTATAGAGGCGATAGACCAGAAGCGCTATGCCGAAGATCGCCAGGATTGCGACTATTCCCAGATCGCTGAACGTTCGTTGCAGGATTGTCAGCCGCCCGGCAATCTCTTGCTGATTGTAAGCAGCAACTGCCTGAAGCGTCGCCTCGCTGGTTCGCAGGGTATACACCCCCACAATAAGCGCAGTCATACCCGTTAACCAGAGGGTGGTTTGGCGGAACGCTTGCCCAAGCCGACTGGGAGCGTACGCGGAAAAGAGAGCCAGGAGCACCAGCAGCGCAGGGAGCGTCCCCGCGACGCTGAATTTTGCGAGCACGGCAATCGAGAAGCAGAGACCAGCGAGAACGCCGAATACGATTGCGCGCTCTTTCCTGTAAGTTGCGAGGGTGATGCAATATAAGGCGGCGATAACAAATGGTACTGCAAGGGAGTCATGCACTGCCTGGAGAGACAGACTCATGCTGATGCCGGAAAACATGAACAGGATGAGTGCCCAGAGTGCTGCTGACCGCCCGAAGAGCTGGCGGGCGAGAAGGTAAAGGAGCACCGAGGAAATCAGGTTCAGGCTGACACTATACACGCGCAGCGAAAGCGCGCCTGCCGGTATCTCTGCGAGTGCCGCAGTGATCGGAAAGAGGTAGGAGCCGAACATGAAGTTAAGTTCATTCTGGCTAAAATCGCCAGCGAGGTAATTGCGACCCGCATTGATGTAAATGATTTCATCGACATACAGTGTGTTGGATTGAATCGCGGATAATCGCACCAGGAACCCGAGCAGGAAAAGCACGGCAAGAAGCGCGACTTCCTTCGACAGGGTCAAGTCAAACGTATAGTGGTTAGTCGCGAGCAGTCTTTCGAAGGTGCGCGTGTGGTAGTTCTCTTGCGTCTGCATCTTTGAGGTCCCTTGAGATTATGCAGGTTGAGACTACTCGCTGGCAACTGAGTCCACATCACAGCGGTGGACTGTTTGAATTCAGGCGCGGCGTTTCAACGGGTCCATAGATCATGTCCACCAAATGGCAACAATCGGCATGGATTTATTATGAATGCATCATGAATGTATATCCCGCTAACCTTTCACCCTCCTAAAATGCAGCGAAAAACCAACGTTCGGAGCCGCATCCGTAGCGCGATTACGATTTTGGTCGGTTGTTCACACGAGGATCGCGCGGGTGGTCTCATCCGTTTTGCGCGAGCACAGCCATAGCGGCATTGCGCCCGTTGACCGCAATGACGCTGCCGCCGGGGTGTGTTGCCGCGCCGCACAGGTAGACGCCAGCCATCGGCGTGGTGTAACCCAGGCGGTTTTCCCACATATACTGCGGCAGGCATTCGCCCTGGAAGATATGCCCACCTGTCAGCCCGACTTCATGCTCAATATCAGGAGGTCCAAGTACTTCCATGTCGATGACCGCGTTGGGGAAGTTGCTCGTGAAGCGCGCCAGGGACTGAATGGCGAGATGCCCTGCGCGCTCGCGGTGCGTGTCCCAGTTTCCCTCGGCGAAAGTGTGCGGCACATACTGGCAGAACATGCTGAGGACGTGTCTGCCATGCGGCGCGATGCTGGGGTCAAACGCCGTTTGAAGATAGTTCTCTGTCCACAAGCGCGTGGGCAGTTCGCCGCGTCGGGCAGCGGCGTAACCGTCGCGCCACTCCTGAATACTCAACGGTGTGTTGATCTGCGCGCGATGATGGGGTTCATCAAGTCCTGGGCGGGCGGTGAAGTTCGGCGGTTCGGCGAGCGCAAGGTTGACCTTGACCGTGCAGCCCTCAATCGGGATCGACTCGACCTGGGCGCGCCAGGCACCATCCGCCGCATCGCCCAGCAAGCGCAGCGTTACGCGCGGGTCGGCGTTGGCGATGATGACAGGGGCGTTGATGCGTTCGCCGCCCTCCAGCACGACGCCTTCCTGCGGGATGATCTGCGCGACCGGAACACCCGTCGCCACCACCGCGCCCGCTTCACGCGCGGCATCGCAGATCAGGAATGAGACGCGCCCCATGCCGCCTTCGACATAGCCCCATGTTCCCGGCAGCGACGGATCGATCCGCCCGCACGAGTGATGGAAGCGGATATAGGCGGTCCCGGGGTCGAATGGGCTGGCATTGGTGCCGATGACGCCCTGACCGAGATAAGCGAGCTGCAAACGCTCGTCACGCAGGTAGCGGGCGACGAAGTCCGCCATCGACAGGTCGAACATCATCGCCAGCGCCTCGTCGTCGCCCGCCAGCCGCGTTTCGATCTTTGCGCGCGACGGTGCTGGGTCGAGCCATATGTCGCGCTCGTCATCGGGGCGCAGCGCCTCGCGCGCGCGGGCGATAACTGCCTGCATCGCCTGCCAGCCCTTCACGTCGTCCGGCGCGAAGCGGCGCAGTTCCTGGACGGCTTCGTCATCGTCTTCGGAGAGCAGGACGCTTGACCCATCCTCGAAGGGAACGAAGTAGCCCGCCATCGCAGGCATCCAACGGAAGCCGCGCGCGGGTAAGCCCAGCTCGTCAATCACGCGGCGGTGTAGCAGCCCGGCGAGATAGGCGCAGGGCGAGATGTGGTAGCCAGGGAAGGGTTCCGCCAGCGTGCACGCGCCGCCGATGCGTTGGCGCGCCTCCAGCACAAGCACCTGTTTGCCCGCGCGCGCCAGGTAGGCGGCGCACGTCAGCCCGTTGTGCCCCGCGCCGACGATGATGGCATCCCAGCGGCGGGCGGCGAGTTCGGCGATGGGGGCGGGCAACCCAAGTTTGCCCATGACGGCATCGGCGGGGGTCATCGTCTGGAGCATGGATCGTATCCTCAACAATTCCTGGGGCGAATTGCCATCCATTCTGACTCATTTCGCACAAATTCCCACATGTGAAGCTCTGTGCGATCTATATCCCAATTTATCGCAAGTTATCCCACGTGAGGTTTGTAGTCCGTTAAGCTGCGCTAGATATAACGCCCAGATGTATCGTTCGATACATGCCTCTTGTGTCTGGAGATGGCATCCTGAAGATGTGAAGTCAAGGAGTAAGAGTCGTGGTCACACAACAAAAGTGGTACGAGCTGGGTCGCAAGGTTGTCAACGCGTATAGCAAGGCGTGTCTGACTATGGAAGTTGAGTACAGCGCGCCGCTCCCGGATGGCGCGTTCATCCTCGCAGCAAATCACCCTACGAGCTGCGAACCGATCTTCCTGCCGACGCTCATGCGCCGCCCGATGAGCATCATGATCAGCGAAAGCGTATTCAGCATCGCTGGCGTCGGCGCATACCTTCGCGCAGCCGGGCACATCAAAGTGGTGCGTGGCAGCGGGATGGCGACACTTTCGCAGGCGCTGCGCAAGCTCGAAGTGGGCATTCCGGTTGCGATCTTTCCGGAGGGCGGTCTTAGCCCATTATCCGGCGGCTATCTAAAGCCGCACAGCGGGGCTGTACGCCTGGCATTGGCGGCGAACGTACCTATCGTTCCGGTTGGCATCGCGTTGGATCGCACGCGCATTCGTCCCGTCAATTTCATGCTTGGTGGGAAGCCAGAGACGGCGCACATCTACACGTCGGGGCAGATGGCGTTCACGGTCGGCGCGCCGATGCGGCTGGCAGGCGATGTTAACAACTGGCGCGAAGTTGAACGCCTGAGTGAGCAGATGATGGATGCCATCAAGATGCAGGCGTGTGCAAGTGCCTGGCGGTTGGCGCAATCGCAGGTGATCTTCGCTTCGGCATGGTCAGGTGAATGTTAGGCATGCTGAGGTGCTGTTATGGACAAGCGGACATCACCGTCGCTAGACTTAGGCATAACCTATTTGATCGGGTTAGGCTGCCGGATCGACCCAGTACTTATGGAGCGATGGCTGCCTGAGGTTGTGATCGTCGCTGCAACTGCCGAATCGACTCTGCTGCGAGGTCATTTCGTGGATCAGTCCGCACTATATGGGGCGCTCAGTGTCGTACGCGATCTTGGGCTGCCGCTTGTCCTTGTACAGCGTATCGACCATGCAGAGTCGGTGGATTCGGGTGAGATGTAGCCCTGGGTAAAGGATGTCATGAAGACTGCTTCCTCGTTTGCCGATACGCTGCTGGCAACACGCTTGCATGTTCCCACACTCAGCAGGCGGCACATTGAGCGCCCTGTGCTTGTAGCCCGCCTTCAGGCGGGCGTCGATGAAGGGCGGCGGCTGACGCTCATCTCCGCACCCCCAGGATTCGGCAAGACGATGTTGGCGAGCGAGTGGCTAAAGCATTGTGGAAGCGCCGCAAGCTGGCTGGCGATTGACGAGGATGACAACGACCCGATCCGCTTTCTGCGGTATTTGTCCGCGAGTGTCCAGCAGCACAATCAGGACGCTGCGCAACCCTTGACCGAGTTGCTCAATAGCCCCCAACTGCCGCCGCCTGCCAGCTTGATGACCGTCTTTATCAATACATTGACGGCGCTTTCCGCTCCGCTCGTGCTTGCGTTGGACGACTATCATCGCGTCACGAATCCGGAAGTTCATGCCCTTGTTCGCCAGTTGATCGAACGCCAGCCCGCGCCGATACATTTGGTGATCATCACACGCGAAGATCCGCCGTTGATGCTGTATCAACTCCGGGCGCAGGGGCTGCTCACGGAAATTCGCCAGAGCGACCTGCGCTTCTCTCGTGAGCAGGTGGCGGTGTATCTTGACGCGGCGCTTGTTATCAGCCTGCCAGATGACGTGATGGGGGCGCTGGCGGCACGTACCGAAGGCTGGGTAACAGGACTGCAACTGGCGGCGCTGGCAATCCAGGAACAGCCGGACAATGCTATTGAATTCATTCGCGCGTTCACCGGTGGCGACCGCTACATCACAGATTACCTCGTCGGCGAAGTCCTGCAGCGGCTGCCCGAAGGTCACGCGAGATTTCTCCAATTCACGTCGATCCTGACGCAGTTCACACCTGAGTTGTGTGATGTGGTCACGGAGCGCGACGACAGCGCTTCGGTGTTGTCCTACCTGGAAAACGCCAACGTCTTCCTTGTGCCACTGGATCGTCAGCGGATGTGGTATCGCTACCACCAACTGTTCGCAGATGTGCTGCGCGCAGCACTAAAACCCGAGGAAGAAGTCCTTCTTCGCCAGCGTGCGCTTGCCTGGTACGAGGCGCGCGGGGCAGCGGGTGATGCATGGGGGCATGCGCATGAGATTGCTCGCCTGACGGCGGACATGTCGGACTGTGCGCGAATCATTCGGAGGTTCGCTGATGCGCTGATCGCGCAGGGCGCGATCACCACGCTGAGTCAGTGGCTTGCAAGCCTGCCCGCTGTCGATGTGATGCAGGATGGCGATCTCTCCGTCATCGCGGGGTGGGTGGCGGCGCTGCGCGGCGACTTTGCCCAGGCGTACCGATTTCTGGAGCGCGCGGAATCTGGCTTTACCGATCAACAAGGCGACAAGGTTGGCCGCTTCCTGGCACTCAAAGCGTTTTACTGCCTGTTCGTCCGGCGCGATTATGCGCGTGTCGCCGACCATGCAAACAGCGCGCTCACGCATCTTCACGTTGACCAGCATAACTGGCGGTTGATCGCGTCATGGTTGGTGGCGGAGGCTGCGCGCCGAGGTGGGAGGCTGGATGCGGCGATTGAAGCTATCAGCCAGCTCATTGCCGATGAACTTGGTGCGGGGAATACGTTCTTCGCGTTGATTGTCGAAAGCGCGCTCGTCTCCTGTCACTATCTACGTGGCAACCTCGGCGATGCGCTGGTTGCCTGTGAGCGCCTGATCGCGCGCTTCACGGATCGCACAGGGGAGCCTTCGCCGCTGCTTGGCATCGCCTGGTCATGGCTGGGACGGGTCTACTACGAGCGAAATGATCTTGAGAGGGCGGAGACCTATCTCAATCGCGGCGTTGATACCAGCGTTGCGTTGGGCATGGAGATCTATCAGCTCTTCGCTTATGGCTATCGCTCTCTGCTGCTGCGCGCGCGAGGCGACATCCGCGGTGCGTTGGACGATCTCCAAACCGCTGCTGATTTCGCCACACGCACGCAGTTCGCCGATGCAAGCTGGTTTGCTGCGTGGCGCGCCGACATCCAGATCCGCGAAGGTGACATCGATGCGGCGGAAGCGTGGTTGGTATCCGCGCGAGTGGACCCTGCGCAGCCTCTGAACTACCTGCAGCTTGAGACGTATTTGACGATCACCCGGTTGCGCATCGCGCAGGGAGCGTTTGATGACGCAGAAGCGTGGCTGGATCGCCTGCAAGTAATGGCGGACGAGGGGGGCTTTGGGCGAATGCAGATCACACTCCTGCTGCTGCGCGCCAGCGCCGCAGACCAGCGCGGCAGCCGGGCGGTGTTGCATCACCTTGCCCAAGCGGTGCGTTTGGCTGCAGGCGAGGGTTGGATACGTCCTTTCCTGGATGAGGACGAGAGGTTGCTGGCATGGCTGCCCCGTGTGCGTGATGTCGCGCCCGCCTTTGTGGATCGTATCATCAACGCGGCGCTGCGTCCGCAAGACCCCGATGCGCTTTCCGAGCGCGAGCTGGAAGTGCTGCGCTTGCTAGCAGCAGGTTTGACGACCGCCGACATTGCCGGACGATTGCTGATCGCACCTGGCACCGTCAAACGTCATCTGCATCATATCTACGAAAAGATGCAGGTCGGCTCGCGCGTGCAGGCGGTCAATCGTGCGCGGATGCTGCGACTGCTCGATTAGTCCAAGTGGTTGCTCCCTCCCGATTCCACTTCTCCCCAAGGCGACATATTCTTCGCTATAATCTCCGCTTCACAGGTTGTTCAACGATTCATCAGGTAAGGACGTTCTCGTGAAACTGGATTTTCAGAGCAAGGTCTTCGAGAAGGAAAAGGTCGTCCTCGGAGATACCGAAGAATACATCGTGCGCGGTGGACGCCATCTCTTTAACAAGCTGCCCCAGGCGTTCGAGGGCATCAAGCAGATTGGTGTGATCGGTTGGTCGTCGCAGGGTCCCGCGCAGGCGCAAAACCTGCGCGACTCGCTGGAAGGTACGGGCATCAAGGTCGTTATCGGCTTGCGCGACGGCAGCTCGTCGTTCGTCGCTGCCGAAAAAGTTGGCTTCAGCCGCACGAACGGCACGGCGGGCGAGATGTTCGACGTGATCCGCACCTCCGACCTGCTGCTCCTGCTAATCTCCGATGCGGCGCAGACTCAACAGTACAAGGAAATCTTTGCGGCGCTGCGCCCCGGCAGCACGCTTGGCTTGTCGCACGGATTCCTGTTGGGTTACCTGCAAAGCATCGGCGAAGACTTCCCAACCCATATCAACGTGATCGCCGTCTGTCCGAAGGGGATGGGTCCCTCGGTGCGCCGCCTCTACGAGCAGGGCAAATCAGTCAATGGCGCGGGCATCAACAGCAGCTTTGGCGTCTACCGCGACATCGACGGCAGGGCGACCGACATCGCGCTGGGTTGGGCTGTCGCGATTGGCGCGCCTGCCATCTTCCAGACGACGCTTGAGAGCGAATACAAGTCGGACATTTTTGGTGAGCGCGGGATTCTGCTGGGCGCGGTGCATGGCATCGCGGAAAGCCTGTATCGCTGGTTCAAGGGTCATGGCGCGACGGCGGAAGAGGCTTTCCTGCGATCTGCCGAGTCGATCACAGGTCCCATCAGCAGAATCATCTCGAAAGAGGGCATTCTGGCGGTCTACGAGCGGCTGGACGAGCAGGGCAAGCTGACGTTCATGCAAGCGTATTCGGCGGCTTATCATCCGGCATTCGAGGTGTTGATGGAAATCTACGCCGATGTCGCCAGCGGCGCGGAAATCCGCAGCGTGATCAACGCCGATGCGCGCTTTAAGCGCTACCCGATGGGCAAGATCGACGGCACAGAGATGTGGCAGGTCGGTGAGGGCGTGCGCGCGCGCCGCGTCGAGGCAGACATCCCGATTGACCCGACGACGGCGGGCATCTACATCGCCACCATGATGGCACAGATCGATCTGCTGACGGAGATGGGGCATCCCTACAGCGAAGTGGCGAACGAGTCGATCATCGAAAGCGTGGACAGCCTGAACCCCTATATGCACTACAAGGGAGTGGCGTACATGGTCGACAACTGCTCGACGACGGCACGCCTGGGCGCGCGCAAGTGGGCACCCCGCTTCGACTATCTCTTGACGCAGCTCGCCTTTACGAAGCTGGAGCAGGGCGCGCAGATCGACGAGAACCTGGCGGACAACTTCCTCAACAACCGCATCCACCAGGTGTTGAAGGTCGCCGGGGAACTCCGCCCACCGGTGGACATCAGCGTGGTGGGATAGCGATCGACTCAGTATATTTGCGGCGGACGCCAATATTGGCGTCCGCTGCCGAATCTTGCATCACACCACCTCGCGGAAATTCAGCACCTCATCCTTGCCATCCGCGATCAGCAGCAGTTCACCCGTTTGCGTATAGTCATTCTCCATCGAGCGCCAGAACTGACCATCGAGGATGAAGTGCCGCAGCGCCGCGATGACGACGCCATGCGTGCAGACCCAGACATGCGTGTGCGCCGAGGCGTTGACCTCCGCCACGAACGTCTGCACGCGGTCATGCACCTGCTCGAACGTCTCCATGTACTGCTCATTCAGGCGTGCGTCGGACGTGAATGAGTTGCCCGTCGCATCGGTGACGATCTGCGCCGTCTGCTGACATCGCAGGAACTCGGAACGGTAGCCCACGTCGTAGGGCAGCGCGCGCATGTAGAAGCCGAGACGTTCAATCGGCGGTCTGCCTTCAGGCAGTACCTGCGCCGTCAGAATCTGGTCGCCATAGCCGTTTTTGCTGTGGGTCGCCAGTCCGTGCCGAAAGATGTACCAACGCTTATTTGCGGTCGAGAGCATGTTTGGCTTCCTCGTAGATGGTGACGATTTGATCCGCAATATTGGTCCATGCAAGACCAGCAACTTTCTCGCGCAGCCCGCTGCTGACCTGCTGACGTTTGCCTGGATCAGTGAGCAGTGTTTCCATTTGTGTTGCCAGGAGCAGCGGGTTGTTGACCGATGTGAGCAGCAAGTCCTGTTCTTCCTCGATCAGGCTGGAGATACCCGCGACGTTGGTCGTGATAATCGGCGCGCCACATGCCATCGCTTCCGCCGCCGCCATGCCGAACGACTCGTAATGCGACGGCATAACCACGACATCGGCGGCACTGTAGTAGTAGGGCAGCACTTCCTGAAGCTGCTGCCCGGCAAAATGCACGAGACTACTCAGATTGAGCGTATGACGCAGGCGTTCGAGCTTTTGCAGCTCTTTTGACCACTGCGCAGGCGGCTGCGAGACATCGCCGCCGATGATCCAAAGGCAGACATCAAGGCTGGGCTGCCGTTCGACCATGATCTTCATCGCATAGAGCAGGGCGTCAATGCCCTTGAGCGGCTCGATGCGCCCACAGAAAAGGATCAGATGCCCATCGGTATCGATACCGAGCTTGGCGCGAGCGACGTTCTGGTCAATCGGGCGGAAGAGGTCTAAATCAACACCGGGCGGCACAGCATGAACCTTGTCGATCCCCGCGCCATACAGGTAGCGCAGGTAGTCCTTATCGCTCTTGCTGGTGGCGATTACGGCGTCGGCGCACTGCACAAGGTGGAATTCCGCGTCGATGCGCGCCTTCTCTTCTTTTTCCAGTTCGTCTCGCGCCACCAGGTTTTTCATCAGCGCCAGCGTGTGAAAGGTCATCAGCATGGGCATCTTCGCACCTGATGCCTGCACGATGTTTAGCCCTGCCAAACCCGACAGATAGTAGTGGCAGTGCATGACATCGTAGCTTAAGGCATGGTCGTTGATGAAGGATTGGACATTGCTGACAAATTCTGGCAAGTACTCGATGAGCTGTTTCTTCGGCACGGGGGCTTCGGGACCGGCGACGGTATGGACGACGCGGAAGTGTTCGTCCACCTGTACGATATGTGGCTGCTCCTCGTCCTGACTGCGGGTGAAGACATCGACCTCGATCCCCTGACGGGATAACTGCTTGGCAAGTTCGAGGACGTACACGTTCATGCCACCAGTCTCTTTGCCTTCCTGCGATGCGAGCGGACATGTGTGAAATGAGATCATCAAGACGCGGCGAATGGTCATGTTTTGGTATCTCCCCCTCCGACGGGGATATTCTATCTGGAATTCATAAGACTCGTCCTCAACAAAAGATGAGTCGTTGGTATGCGAAAGCACAGGTCGTTACAATCACAGTCGAAGGCGGATAGGCAAAGAAGGTTTGACGAGACATGGCGGGACAGAAGAGACGTTTCGGCTTTGAGACACGAATGCTGCACGCCGGGCACATCCCGGATACTGTGACGGGCGCGCGTGCCGTACCGATCTATCAGACGACTTCGTATGTGTTCGAAGACACGGACAAAGCAGCCCAGCTCTTTGAACTGAAGCAGTACGGCAATATTTACACACGCATCAACAATCCAACTGTCGCTGCCTTCGAGGAGCGCATCGCCTCGCTGGAGAATGCGACGGGGGCAGTCGCGACGGCGAGTGGGATGGCGGCACAGCTCAATGTGATGATGACACTGCTCGATCCGGGCGACGAGATCGTCACCTCGTCGCATCTGTACGGTGGGACAACCACGCAGTTCGTCCACACGTTCCGCAAACTTGGATTAAAGGCGCACTTTGTCGATCCGACCCATCTCGACAACTGGGCGGCGGCGATCACCCCCAGGACGCGGCTGCTGTATGGGGAAACTATCGGTAACCCGCGTGGCAGCGTGCTCGACATCGAGCCGCTGGCACAGCTCGCCCATGCGCACAATATCCCGCTGGTGGTGGACAGCACCTTCGCCACACCCTACCTGTGTCGCCCGATGGACTGGGGCGCGGATGTGGTCGTGCATTCGGCGACCAAGTTTATTGGTGGACACGGAAGTTCAATCGCGGGTGTGCTCCTCGACAGCGGTAAATTCGATTACAGCCGCTTCCCGACCATCGCCGACCCAGACCCTGCATATCATGACTTGCGCTTCTACGAGACATTCGGGCATTACGGGTTTCTGATGAAGGCGCGCGCGGTCACGCTGCGCGATACCGGAGGCGCGCTCTCGCCCTTCAACGCCTTCCTGCTCATCCAGGGGCTGGAGACATTGTCGGTGCGTATGGATCGACATGTACAGAATGCGCAGGCGGTTGCCGAGTTTCTGCACGGTCATCCGAAGGTCGCTTGGGTGGCGTACGCTGGGTTGGCGGACAACCCTTATCATGCGCTTGCACAGAAGTACACGCCTAAGGGGCCCGGCGCGGTCTTCACCTTCGGCATTAAAGCTGGCAACCCACGCCTTGCCGGGAAAGAATTCATCGAGTCGCTGCATCTCTTTTCGCATCTCGCCAATGTCGGCGATGCGCGCAGCCTCGTCATTCACCCCGCATCGACGACGCATCAGCAGCTTTCCGACAGCGAGTTGGAGCAGGCGGGCATTGACGGCGGCATGATCCGCCTTTCCATTGGGTTAGAGACGACGGAGGATTTGCTATGGGATCTCGAACAAGCCTTGCAAGCGACGTCAGCATGAACAGCCTCCTCTCTGAGGAGGAACGTGGCATCTATCAAGACCCGGGATTGATACGCACGGTGTTGAGCACGACAAAGACGATTGCGATTGTCGGTTTGTCGCCCAAGCCGGAGCGTCCGAGCTATTTCGTGGGGACGTATCTCCAATATGAAGGGTATCGAATCATCCCGGTCAACCCGCGCGCTGACGTGATCCTGGGCGAGAAGTCGTACCCTGACCTTATGACGATCCCTGAACCCGTCGATATGGTGAACGTGTTTCGTCAGCCGGACGAGTGTGTCGAAGTGGCGAAGCAGGCTGTGCAAATCGGAGCGAAGACGCTCTGGCTGCAGCTTCGCGTCGTGAATTTCGAGGCGGCGACGATCGCGCAGGATGCAGGCTTGAATGTGGTGATGGATCGCTGCGTGAAGATCGAACATGGGCGTTACAGTGGGTCGCTGCACTGGGTGGGCATGAACACCGAGATCATCAGCGCCCGGCGTGGACAGCGCTACTTCTAGCAAAGGACACAGGACATGACAGCACCGAAGATTTGCATGGTAGGCAGTTGCATGACCGACCTGGTGGCGCGTACCCCGCGCCTCCCGGGCCCTGGTGAGACCTTGTTCGGGACTTCGTTTCACGTCGGGTTTGGCGGAAAAGGGGCGAACCAGGCTGTGATGGCGGCTCGGCTTGGCGCCGATGTGAGCGTCGTTGTGAAGCTTGGGCGGGACTCGTTTGGCGAAAATACCTTCAAGAATTTTCAGGAGCAGGGCTGCGACACGACCTATTTCTTTTGGGATGAGACGGGTTTGTCGTCGGGTGTCGCGCCGATCTGGGTTGAAGAAACGACCGGGCAGAATTCGATCATCATCGTCCCCGGCGCGAACAGCGCGCTCTCTCCCGCCGATATTCGTGCCGCCCACACCGCTATTGAAGATGCGCAGCTCGTCATATGCCAGCTCGAGATTCCACTTGAGACGACGTTGGAGGCGTTCCGCGTTGCCAAGGCAGCCGGTGTAAAGACCATTCTCAACCCGGCACCCGCCGCCGCGCTGCCCGATGAACTGCTTAATCTGACCGATATTCTGGTTCCGAATGAGGTCGAGGCGGCGATGTTGAGCGGGATGCCCGCCTCGACCGTGGAGCAGGCAGAAGCATCCGCCCGTGTGCTGCGCGGACGCGGGGTTGGTACGGTAATCATTACGCTGGGAGATCGCGGCGCGCTGATTCTGACGGAAGACGGCGCGGAGCATGTGAGCGCGGAGCGGGTACAGGCGGTGGACAGCACAGGCGCGGGTGATGCGTTCGTCGGCACACTCGGTTATGCGCTGGCGGCAGGGCGTCCGCTGCGCGATGCGGTGCGCACCGCCTGCGCGATTGCGACGCGGTCGGTTCTGAAGACGGGCACTCAGACCAGCTTTCCGTATCGTGCGGAAGTGGAAGCGCTGCTCTAGCACAGTGCAACCTATAGCGTTGGAGCGATGGGGACACGCAGAGCGAATTTTGCATGCTCCTGCTGTTCATCGCGTCTTGGCATTTGCAGTGCGGTTATTGAGCTGCGAAATTACGAAGGACGCGGCGAATTGTCTGTAATGTCATTTTCGGTCTCCCGCAGAAGGCGCGCGTAGGCGTCATTGATCGTCTGCATTCGGACGGTTGCCGCCGGGTCACGGTTGATGTCGGGGTGGTATTCGCGGGCGAGATGACGATAGGCGCGTTTGATCGCGCGCTTGTCTGCTCCGACGGCGATGCCCAATACGCTGTAGAAGCGCGCAAGCGGGTGCATTGGCGTTTGGTGCGGCGGCGAGGTTGTCTTGTCGTGCGTCGGTTCGCCAAAGCCCGCTGAGAGATACTCCCCCTCCAACTCCAGCGTCGAAAAGTGACTGCGCGTACAGATGAGGTGGGCTGTAGCGACTGGTGCCCCATAACGGATGTGACGTACGCGCCCTTTGCCCTGGAAGTAGACCGGAAAGATCACGATGTCGCGCGCGTGGACTTCGTAGCCATAGAGCATGTCGCCGTGCAGCGAAAGCAGCGGGCGCATCCATTCATCCGGCTCGCAATGCTGGTCATGTGCGGGCAGCATCCGGTCTGCCCAGAAGAGAAAGAGTGTGTGGAGCGCGTTTTCGCGGTTCGCTGCCAGCGTACCCACGATTTCTGCGAGCGGGATGCTGCTTTCAATCAGGTGAATCCAGGCATGTTCACCCGATGCCATCTCGACATGGATGATGTCGCCGCCATCGTGGTGCACATGCTTGATCGTGCCCGCCGCTTCCAGGTTGCGAACCAGGGCAGCTCCTGCGAAATAGGTCTCAGTGCGCACGATGCCTCATGTCTACAAGCCAGGATCGATGTTGTGATCGACTATTGTCGCGCGCTTTCATGAACCATCCATGAGGCAGCGCCAATCACTCGATGCGTTCCCCCGCGTACCACGCCAGATTCATCACTGTGAGCTGAGGATTGACCGTGACGGATGACGGGAAGGCGCTGGCATCGCAGACGTAGAGATTGCGGTAGCCGCGCACGCGGAAATCGGCGTCCAGCACAGCACCGAGGGGATTGCCGCCCTGTGGATGGGCAGAACTGAGCAGGAGATCCTCGTCGGTCTTGACGAGTTCTTTCAGGTAACCCAGGTCATCCTCGCTGGTGAAATGCGCGCGCCCGGAGGTGTAGCTGTGGTAGCTTCGCGTAGACGCCAGCACGCGCTCGGCACCGCTCCCCAGCAGCACGCGCCCCATCATGATCATCGCATCGACCAGCTTGTCGAGATCGGTCGAAGAGGGTTTGTAGACAACTTCCGGGTTTCCAGGGAAGAGCGCCGCGCGGCGGATGTAGGTGTCCTCGCGCGCGTCCGTGCCGACGACCACACCCATCGCCACCATGCGTTCGTACTCGCTCATGTTGTGGAAGTGCGTATCGAGCCATCCTGGCATGACGAGCGCCTGCGCGACAGGCGGATTGAACCACGTCTCGAAGATGAAATCGCGCTGCCCATCCACCTGGAGGTAATGCGAAATCTGCAAGCCGTCGAAGGCATCCATAACGCTGTCGAACTGCGCGTGCAGCGGGCTGCCCATGTTAAAGCAGAGTCGGCGTCCGATGGGCAGCGATTTGCCGATGCCACTGCGCATGAGCAGCCATGATGACGCAATTGCGCCGCCCGCGACAATGACCGTTTTGGGCTTGCGGATGTGGATGAGACGGCGACCGCCGAGCTTGACGACGACTTCGCTGATCTTGTCTCCGTCTTCCTTTAACTGGACCGCTTCGGCTTCGGAGAGGATTTGCAGGGCGTCGCCGTAATCGCGCTGCGCTCTGGGCAGCACCTCGTCCAGCATCGAGAGCTTACGCCCATACTTGCAGCCCAGGTTGCAGTAGCCGCAGCCCAGACAGTCGGTGATATTTGCCTTTACCGGAGCGTAGGTGTAGCCGCCCGTACCGAAAACCTGGTCTATCCCTTTTTGCAGGCGATGCGACAGTGGATTGACGATCTGATCGGCGGGGCGGGTGGTAGCTGTTTGGTCAATGGGCTTGATGCTCAGGCGATCCATGACTGCCTGCTGCGCGTTCCAATAGGCAGTCGGTTCAAGCGCTGCGTGATAGTCGTCGTTCCAGCGGTCGAGGATGTGCGGCGGGGTCTCGAAAGAGACGGCGTTGTTGACGACGGTCGTCCCGCCGACGCAGCTTCCCTGGAGGATAGTGAAGCGCAGTGACGAGGTGACCTGGAGCGCGTTGTCACCGTACAGTTTGCCGATCATCTCGACTTCGTCTTCAGTGAATTCGTCGGGTGTGACATGCCTGCCCTTTTCGAGCAGCAGCACCCGTCGCCCACGAGCCAGGAGTCGTTCTGTCAACATCGATCCTGCCGCGCCGCTGCCAATGATGACGACGTCCGCGTCGTCGATGACGTCAATGCCGAGGCGGTCGGCATCATTGGGCGTCATCACCTGGAGCGCAGCATATCGACGAATCGACTTGAGAGGTTGCAGTGCCTTGATTGCGCCGCGCTGCGAAAACGGCGTGTAGCCGATTTCTTCCTGAACCTTTGGCTCGCTGTAGTAACCGAGGTACGCGAACTGCATAATGAAGCGCATGACGCCTTCGACCAGCTCCACAACGACATCCAGCTTCAGCCACGCGAGAAGCGCATAGATTCCGCGCCGTTCGATAATGTCGGTCTTGAACTGGCGGTTGAGGAAGGCTGTCCGTTCTGAAAGGTGCAGGTAGCTCAGGGGAGGGCGCAGCGTGAAGATGAAGGGGATCAGGATGTCAAGCGCCATCAACGCCACACGGGAGAGGGCGAGGCGCGGCGCAGGGAATGACGCCAGATGGTTATCGACCCGCAGGGCGATCTCGTGTGGCTTGAGCTTCTCGCTCGCGCCTCCTTCGATCAAGCCGTCGCTGATGGCGGCAAGCGCCCAGAACTGCCCAGGCGTGAAGAAGCGCGTGTAGTCGATGAGCGAGCGATTGACCCATCCACGCACCAGCCAGACCATAGCCATCGCCACCGCATACGTGACCACGAAGATCCAACCTGGCAGGGAAGGCGGCGGAGTCGCTGTGCCGTTTACGACCCACCCCAGGTACACGGATATGTTTTGCCGTGCGATGATTGCTGCCAGGACTGCCAGCGCCAACCCAACCAGCAGCAGCGAGAGCGCTTCTGTGTGTTGACGCGGATTGAGCGCGAAAGTGACCGCAAGAAGCGCCAGGAGTGCGAAGAACAACGCAGCCGCAGGAACAAATTCGATGCTGGGCATCCAGCCTCGCAGTTCCATGGGTACGACCGACGGCGCAAACAGGATCACAAACGTGATCACCAATGCGGCAAAGGCGAACACCGCAAGGAGGATGCGCGACCAGTGTTCTGCGCTGGTGTGCGGCTTCTGTGTCTTCCAGGGCAGGACGGTGTCGGTAGAGTCTTGGGCGCGCAGGATAGCGATCAGGAGCGCGATGCCAGCGACGCCGCTGCTAATGAGGGCAGCAAGCAGGAAGGGGCGGATTGAGGGCGCTGCGGTCGGCGTTTCCAGCGCCAGGATGAGGTAGAAGAGCGTGAGAAGCCCCAAGGCGGCTGTCGTCACCCAGGCAAAGGTGCGGAATCGGCGCACGTCCGCCGAAGCAACCCATGCGGTAAACGCCAGCAAGCCCAACCCTGCGCCCGCCTCGGCGAGGACGAAGCTGAGGACTATTCCAATAACACCTGCCACGAGCGCGATGAATTCGAGCAAGCCGCGCAGCGTGCGTTCGTACGGTGTGAAAGGCGTCATCGGCGTCAACCTTGTCTGTTCAAAATGCTTTTAGAGTCTAGAGTATAGGGGAAATATACGAAGTCGGAAATGCCTGCGGCGGTAGCTCTTGGGTCGGTAGCAGCTGACGTTGCCGTCTATAATGCCGAAACACGAACAATGATCAGACAAATTGCCCAATAGGGGAGTAGGTGAAGTCTGTATAGAAATTTGCAGGTGTGCTACAAGGCGCTAAAATTCTAATGTGTGTGCATTCGCCCACGCTTCACTATTCGTTTCAGTAAGAGGAAATCTATGTCGAAGTCTCTCAGTCGTTTTATCGTAGCCTTTGTGACGCTGCTCACGTTGGTCGCGGGTTTTGCCGCTCGCGTTCAGCCGGTGCGCGCGCAGTCGGCTGATATTGCAGTTCTTCTCCCGGACAGCGCTTCGTCGGCGCGCTGGGAAGCGGACGACCGTCGTTTCCTGTCCGCAGCATTTGATGCGGCGGGTGTCAGCTATACCATCGTCAATGCCGAAGGCAATGCCCAGACGCAGTTGACCCAGGCTGAACAGGCGATCACCAACGGCGCGAAGGTGCTGCTGATGGTCAACCTCGACAGCGCTTCTGGCGCAGCGATCATCGAACTTGCGCGCGCCAATGGTGTCAAAGTTATTGACTACGACCGCCTGACCATCGAAGGTCCTGGCGCGGACTTCTACGTCTCGTTCGACAACGAGTCAGTCGGTCGCCTCCAGGGCGAAGGTCTGGTCGCGGCAGTCGAAGCGGCTGGTATCGAGAACCCGCGTGTCGCCGTCCTCAACGGCTCCCCGACGGACAACAACGCAACCCTGTTCGCCAACGGCTACAACAGCGTGATCGACCCGCTGTTCGAGAGCGGCGCGTGGACGGAAGTTGCCGACCAGAGCGTGCCGGATTGGGACAACCAGCAGGCGCTGGTGATCTTCGAGCAGATGCTGACGGACGCGGCTGGCGAGATCGACGCGGCGATTGCTGCGAACGATGGTTTGGCTGGCTCGGTGATCGCCGCGCTGCAGAACCAGGGTCTGCCGTTCATCCCGGTGACGGGTCAGGACGCGACCGTCGGTGGCATCCAGAACATCCTGGCAGGTCGCCAGAGCATGACCGTCTACAAGGCGATCAAGGCTGAGGCTGAGGCTGCTGCGGAACTGGCAATCGCGCTTGTCAATGGCGATGATACCAGTGCACTGGTCACCGGTGCGGTCAACAACGGCACCAACGACATTCCGTCGGTGCTGCTGGTTCCGGTCAGCGTGACCGCTGAGAACATCGCCGAAACCGTCATCGCCGATGGCTTCCGTAGCTGGGAAGAAATCTGCGTCGGCGAGTTCGATGCCTTCTGCCCGCCTGCTGAAGAGCGTGGGGCTGCTGGTGCGACCGAAATCGAAGGAAGCATCGCCGTCCTCCTCCCGGACAGCGCTTCGAGCGCCCGTTGGGAAGCCGATGACCGCCGCTTCTTTGAAGCCGCATTTGAATCCGCAGGCGTCGATTACACCATCGTCAACGCCGAAGGCAATGCCCAGACGCAGTTGACCCAGGCGGAGCAGGCGATCACCAACGGTGCGCGCGTCATCCTCATGGTCAACCTCGACAGCGCTTCTGGCGCAGCGATCATCGAACTTGCGCGCGCCAATGGCGTCGCCATCATCGACTATGACCGCCTGACCATCGAAGGTCCTGGCGCGGACTTCTACGTCTCGTTCGACAACGAGTCAGTCGGTCGCCTCCAGGGCGAAGGTCTGGTCGCGGCAGTCGAAGCGGCTGGTATCGAGAACCCGCGTGTCGCCGTCCTCAACGGCTCCCCGACGGACAACAACGCAACCCTGTTCGCCAACGGCTACAACAGCGTGATCGACCCGCTGTTCGAGAGCGGCGCGTGGACGGAAGTTGCCGACCAGAGCGTGCCGGATTGGGACAACCAGCAGGCGCTGGTGATCTTCGAGCAGATGCTGACGGACGCGGCTGGCGAGATCGACGCGGCGATTGCTGCGAACGATGGTTTGGCTGGCTCGGTGATCGCCGCGCTGCAGAACCAGGGTCTGCCGTTCATCCCGGTGACGGGTCAGGACGCGACCGTCGGTGGCATCCAGAACATCCTGGCAGGTCGCCAGAGCATGACCGTCTACAAGGCGATCAAGGCTGAGGCTGAGGCTGCTGCGGAACTGGCGATCGCCATTCTGACGGGTGCAGACACCAGCATGATGGCGACCGGCGTGGTCAACAACGGCACCAACGACATTCCGTCGGTGCTGCTCGTCCCCGTCAGCGTGACCGCTGAGAACATCGCCGAAACCGTCATCGCCGATGGCTTCCGCACCTGGGAAGAAATCTGCGTCGGCGAGTTCGAAGCCTTCTGCCCTGCGGATCGCTAGACTTCGAGCCAATCTTCTGAGCTTCTTGCCCGACCTGTCGGGCAAGGACTTGGGATAACCTGAAACACTGGGGCGATCCACTGGGTCGCCCCTACGCTATCAAAATACGAAAATCGATTGATTCTGGAGTCAGTGAGGGTACAGTCTTGGTGGACAAATACGGCGGCACACCGCTTCTGGAAACCCGAAGCGTTTCCAAGAGTTTTGGAGCGGTTCAGGCGCTCACGAGAGTAGATTTTGATGTCTTTCCGGGGGAGGTCATCGCTCTGGTCGGCGACAATGGCGCGGGCAAATCGACCCTGATCAAGGGCATCGCCGGTATCTACGGATTTGATGAAGGCGAGGTCATGTTTGAAGGTCGCCATGTCACCATTCACAGCCCTCGTGAAGCCGCCTCACTGGGTATTGAGGTTGTCTATCAGGATTTGGCGCTTGCCGACAATCTGGACGTGGTGGCGAACATGTTCCTGGGGCGCGAATGGAATTCTGGCATCCCGCCTACGACTGGAGCGGACCATCAGATCGGTGGTTTTAAGAAGTATCTGCGCAATTTGCTTCCGATCACTGAGATCGAAATGGAAAAGCGCGCGGTTTCTACGCTCAACGAGCTTGCCGTGACGACGCTGCGCTCTGTGCGGCTGCCAGTTGCGGCGCTATCGGGCGGTCAGCGTCAGTCGGTGGCAATTGCAAAAGCCGTACTCTGGAACAGCAAGGTCGTCATTCTCGACGAGCCGACGGCGGCGTTAGGTGTGGCGCAGACGCGACAGGTGCTCAATCTTGTGCGTCGCCTCGCGGATAGAAATCTTGGCGTGGTGGTTATTTCACACAACCTGCATGACATTTTTGAAGTTGCTGACCGCATCTGTGTGCTTAGACTTGGGCACAAGGTCAAGACCTTTAAGCGTGAAGAGACCGACCAAAAAGAAGTTGTTCACGCCATAACGGCAGGGCAGCTTGGCACCGTACCGGGGATGTCACAATGAGCGAAAACGTCAATACACCAGATGCGCCTGTACAGAGCGCGCTGCTTGCCAGTCAATCGGCGCAATCGCCTACCGAGTTCGTGAGTGATGCGCTGCGCCGCGTGCGCTCCGGCGAAATCGGGACGCTCCCGATTATCCTAGGCTTGATCATCATTGGCTTGATCTTTCAGAGCCTGAACCAGAACTTCCTGACGCCACGCAATCTGGTCAACATCGTCATCCAGATGGCTGGCATTGCAACCATCGCCTATGGCATGGTTTTCATCCTGCTCCTGGGCGAGATTGACCTTTCGGCAGGCTATGTCAGCGCGATCGGTGGCGTGACAACCGCAATCCTGCTGCGCGACTCGCTGACCAACCCTGCGATGGCATGGATGAACGAGTGGAGTGTCATTCCGGTTGCGCTGCTTGCGACCACCGCTATCGGTTTCCTGCACGGCTTTTTGATTACGACCTTTCAGCTCCCATCGTTCATTGTCACGTTGGCGGGGTTGCTGGCGTGGAACGGCGTGGTGTTGATGATTGTGGGCGACGGCGGTACTGTGAATATCCAGAACCAGTTCGTCCGTAATCTCGCCAGTGATGTACAGACGCCGTTCTGGACATGGATCATCATCCTTTTGTTCGTCGCGCTCATCACCGCGTTGGAGTTCATGAAGGCGGCGTCACGGCGGAAGGCAGGGCTGCGTGCCAAACCTGCGTCGATCATTATTGCGCAGACTGTTTTGATGGCGCTCGCGGGCGCGGGCGTCGCGATTCTGTTCAATGCGAATCGCGCCCTGACTGAGGCGGCACCCCCCCAGGCGGGGATGCCGACGATTGCGGTGATCATGCTCGGGCTGCTGCTCGTGTTGACCTATGTCGCGGAAAACACGCGCTTTGGGCGTTACGTCTACGCTGTGGGTGGCAATAAGGAAGCGGCGCGCCGCGCGGGTATTCGTGTCGAGCGCATTCGCATCTTGGTGTATATGTTGATGGGTTTCATGGCGGGGATCGGCGGCATCATCCTGGCATCACGCCTCAAGTCAGTTGCGACGGATGCTGGTGGCGGCAACCTGCTGCTCTATGTCATCGCAGCGGCGGTCATCGGTGGCACGTCATTGTTTGGCGGGCGCGGTAAGGTCGTGAGCGCGGTCCTTGGTGCGCTGGTCGTCGCCAGTGTCGAAAACGGAATGGGTCTCCTCAACGTCAGCTCCGGTATCAAGTTCGTCGTCACGGGTTTGGTGTTGCTGGCTGCGGTCGTCATTGATGCGTTGTCTCGCCGCCAACAGCAGGCGAGCGGCAGACGCTGAACCAGATGGGGCAGCCAGTCTGCGCTGCCCCTTGCTTCTATGAGTTCTCTTTTTGACATCGCCATCGTCGGTGCGGGGGCGGCGGGCTTGACCGGCGCGATCTTTGCTGCGCGCGCACAACCCAGTCGCCGGATCGTCCTGCTGGATGGGGCGGCAAAGTTGGGCGCGAAGATCCTGGTGGCGGGCGGCGGACGCTGCAATGTGACGCACGATGTCGTCGATGAAACGGCTTACGCGGGGTCATCACGCAATGCCATACGAAAGGTGCTGCGCCGCTTCGATGTTGCACAAACCGTCGCCTGGTTCCGCGAGATGGGGGTCGAGCTCAAGCGGGAAGAGACGGGTAAGTTGTTTCCGACGACGGACAGCGCGCGCACCGTGTTGGATGCGCTGATTGGCGCGGCAAAAGCGGCGGGTGTGCGGTTGGAATACCCTCGTCGTGTCGAGACGATTGAGCGGGGCGACGAGGGGTTTGTTCTGCGTGGGGCGAGGGGAGAATTCCGGGCGCGCAAAGTTGTGCTGGCGACGGGTGGCAAATCGCTCCCCAAGAGCGGCAGTGATGGACATGGCTACGCGCTCGTGCAGGCGCTTGGGCATACGATCACGCCGCGCGTCTTTCCTGCGCTTGTGCCGCTCATCCTGCCGGACGGGCACTTCCTGCGCGGCTTGAGCGGCATTAGCACGGAGGCGATGCTGACTGTTCATTCGGGCACTGGCAAGCCGGTGATGCGCATGACAGGATCGCTGCTGTGTACCCATTTCGGGCTTTCGGGTCCTGTTGCGCTCGACATCAGCCGCTATTACACCGACGCCGTGCTCGATGATCCGTCGTCCTATCTGACGGCGAACTGGCTGCCTGACCTGAGTTCAGCGGCATTCGAGGACTATGTCCTGACGCACCCCAAAGAAGGAATCTACAGATTTCTCCATGAGCGGTTGCCAGAACGCTTGGCGCGTTCGCTCCTGGACGTGGCAGGTACTGTGGCGGGCGAAGTGTTCGGTACGTTGACGCGCGAGCAGCGGCGCTCACTTGTGGAAACAGTAACCGCGCTGAACGTCCCGATTGCAGGCGACCGGGGCTACACATACGCCGAGGTGACCGCGGGCGGCGTGCCGTTGAGCGAGCTGCGCCTAGAGACTATGGAGAGCCGTGTCTGCCCTGGATTGCATCTGTGCGGTGAAATCTGCGATGTCGATGGACGAATTGGTGGCTACAACTTCCAGTGGGCATGGTCGAGTGGGTATGTGGTGGGCGTGAGTGTGTAAGGGTGGGCGAAGCGCTGCTGTAGCCGCGCTTCGCCACTGCTGCGCTTATTGCGGTGCGGGCACCCAGGGCAGCTCGCGGACGAAGATGTCCCCAAGCAGGCTGTCATAGACCTGCCTGCTGACAAATTCAGAGAGCCACTGATCCGGCGTAAACTGGCTTTCCTGGGGGACAATCGCCTCAAATGTGACCAGATAACGCCCGCGTCGTGCATAGGTAAGGGCATGTACCGATGGGACTTCGCAGACGCTTCCGCTTGACGTATAGAGTGCGTTGGTGAGCGTCGGTGGACTAGCTTCGCTGACGGCGAATCCGCGTGCCAGGGCGAGCGTATCGAGATAGCCGTCTTCGAGCGCGGACTTTGCAGATTGCTCATCCGGGTAGGCATCCACATAGGCGCTGATCGCCATGAAGGGCAGCGCATCCAGGTCGCAGGTGGATGTTTCCAGCGCTTGCCCCACGCGATACTGATGCTCGTACGTGGAGAGGAAACTGGCGTATGCCTCACGCTCGGTTTCTGGCGCGGTGGCGATGACTTCGTCGGTTGTACGAGTGCCACTGTCGATTTCATCCACAACCAGACCTTCTGGCAGATCGGGCACGACCTGCGCAAAAGCAGTCGCGATCTCTTCGCGGGTCGTCGAACTGGCAGGGAGCGGTTCGGCGGTGGTGGTAATCGCTGCCGGGTCGCTGATGATCAGAACGGTTTGCAGCGCAGTTCCAGGTTGTGAATCGGTCGCCGGGTCGCGCAGGCGGATGTTGAGGACATTGTCCTGCCCTTCCAGCACATAACCAAAGATGGTATGCCCATAGTTCAGATGTGGGGTAGGGACGGTGGTGATGAAAAACTGACTACCGTTTGTCCCCGGTCCTGCGTTCGCCATCGCCAGTATCCCAGGCGCGCTGAACGTGACGTATGACATGAACTCATCGGCGAATTCGTAGCCGGGTCCACCTGACCCTGTTGCGGTGGGGTCGCCGCCCTGCGCCATGAAATCCTGGATGACGCGATGGAATGTCGTATCGTTGTAGTAGCCTGCCTGCGCGAGGAAAACAAAGTTGTTGGTGGTGAGTGGCGCGAAGTCTTCCAGCAGGTCAATGTAGATGGCACCTGCATCCGTGCAGAAGATGGCGCGGTAATCCGTGCCTGGCACGAGGACTCTCGGCGGAGCAGACGCGAAGTCGCGCGTCTCTGGTTCTGTGGACGGTTGGGCATTCTCGCACGCCGCAGTCGCCGTGGCTGCGTCCTGGGCAGAGAGCGGGAGCGCGGAGATCGTGACGAGTATCAACAACGTCACGAAAAGTATGCGGTTGGGCATTCATGTCTCCAATCAATAGCGTGGTGTGACCAGCATAGCACAAGCAGCCCGATCATCGACTGAGCCGTATGACCAGGGTCGTATAGGGTGGCAGCTCACGGAGGGGTGAATACGCCGCGATACTGCCGTCCGCGTTTACACTGGGTTGAGCAAGGGAGGTGCGCGGAGGCAGCCCGTAGAGCGCTTCGGCAGTTACGCCGATCGGTAGACCGTCGGATATGCTCAGCGCGTAGTCGTCTGTGGGGCGGCGATCCATGTTGATGACGACGAGAAGTGTTTCGCTTTCGTACTGGCGAAGAAATGCATAGACTCGCCTGTTTGCGCTGCTCACCGCGACCCATGCTCCGCGCCGCAGCGCTGGATGCTCGCTGCGCAAATGTATCAGTGCGCGATAGTGGCTGAGGAGTGAGTCCGAATCATTTGTTTGTGCGGCAACGCTGAAATCCAATCCTTCATCTGAGAGAGGCTGCCAGGGCTGATCGGCAATGGTAAAGCTCGCCGTCGTTCGCTGATTCGTCCACTGCATCGGGGTGCGGATGCGCTCGTCCGGTTTGGTACCCATCATACCGATTTCTTCACCGTAATAGAGAAACGGCACGCCCGGACTGAGCAGCAAAAGCGACGCGGCGACTTTAGCGGACGGGATGTCGCCACGCAGATCGCTCATGACGCGATTCTGGTCATGGTTGGTCAGGAAGGTCGCATACTGACCCGCCGGATAGAGCCGCTCTGCCCGTTCGGTCAGTGACTGGACGCCTCCTGGGTTGCGACCCTGTACGCTGCTGACCATTGCCGTCGCCAGGTCGAACTCGAACGCCAGATCGACCGAGTCGGGAACGTAGGGCGCGACATCGAAGCTGCTGCTCCAGATTTCGCCGATGGTGAGCGCGCCAGGTCTCACAGATTGCACATGGCGATTGAACGCCGCCGCCCATTCCAGTGTCGCCGGTGTGTTTTCCTGCTGGGCACCGTCTTCGACATAATGCTTGACCGCATCGAGTCGGAAGCCATCAACCCCTAGGTCTTCGAGCCAGTAACGCGCGATGTCATACAGTTCGGTGGTCACATCGGGGTTGGTCAGATTCAGGTCGGGCATGCCGCTCCAGAACACGCCATAATAATAGCGTCCCTCATACTGATGCCAGACCTGCTGATTGTCGGGTCCGCGGAAGCCAGGGTCTTCATCACGCCAGACATACCAATCGGCGTAGGGCGATTCACCTCGCAGAGATGCCTGGAACCAGGGGTGCAGATACGATGTGTGGTTCAGGACGAGATCGACGATGACCGCTATTCCGCGCGCATGTGCCGCTTCGATCAGCGCACGGAAATCAGCAGCGGTGCCGTACTGCTCGTTGATGGTGCGGTAGTCATCGACATCATAGCCATGATAGCGCGTCGCGTCCTGAACGGGCATCAGCCAGAGTCCTGTGATACCCAGGTCGTCGGTCGTGGCGGGGTCGCCATCGTTCAGATAGTCGAGTTTCTCGATAATGCCGCGCAAGTCGCCGACGCCGTCGCCATCACTGTCGTAGAAGCTGCGGACAAAAATCTCATAAAAGACGCGGTCGTTCCACCACGGCATCTCGCCAGAGGGCGCGGGCTGGAGGGTGGAAGCGTGGACTTGTGGAGAAGACACGGAAAGCAGCGACAACAGGAACACTCCGACAAGTGTCAGGGATCGTTTCATAGGAATGCCCGATAGTGGCAAATGTACTCAGATGGTAGCCAATACTTGTCGTTGTGGCAATATGGCGAGGATGCAGAATAGACGAGAGGCGGGGTTGCCGCCTCTCGTCTAAGCCAGGGGAGATGAGGTGATGTCTTGGTTAGATGTTGACGACGATGTTCGAGAAGATGTTGCCAACTGCCGGACCGATGAGCGCCAGGATGACGATCACGACGACGGCGACAAGAACGAGGATGAGCGCGTATTCAACCAGACCTTGACCTTCTTCGCGGGGCATGTACAACATGATAAGCTCCTGAAAATGATTGATGTGAACTGAACCTACATGAATTACTTTACGATAGATCTATACTCCGTTGCGTAAAGAATTCCGTGAAAGCCGTAAAATCCCGGAAGACGAATGGATTGATCCACTGAAATGGATAAACCTGCCAGATCGGGTTATAGTCATATTTGACCTCACCAGAGGCACATTCACCGCAGACCTTTTCATTTTTGAATCCTGATTCGAGAGGTGGATCATGCTTAAGACAAAACTGCTTCATCCCGAAATCCTTAAGGCTTTGGCTGGTTCAGGGCATGGAGGTAAGATCCTGATCGCGGACGGCAACTATCCCTTTAGCACGCGCGCAAATCCTGCGGCTGCCCGCGTCTACCTGAACTTCATGCCGGGAATGCTGAAAGCGACCGACGTTCTCAAGGGCATTGCCAACGCCATTCCAGTCGAATCTGCCGACGTAATGACCCCGGACAGCGGCGACGAACCGGCAATATTCGCCGAGTTTCGGAAGCTGCTGCCAGGTATTGAATTGACGAAGCATGGTCGGTTCCAGTTTTACGATTTGTGCAAGGATGGTGATTGCTGCCTTGTCCTTGCGACCGGAGAGCAGCGCATTTATGCCAATATCCTGCTGACGATAGGCGTGGTGATGCCCAAGTAGGACGATGTAACCCTTCACTTTAGCGTTTTTTCGCAGCATTCAACAGCACAGTATTCAAACGCTCATTCTACGCGATTACCAGTAAGATCGGGGATGATCGGTCGTGCATTGTCGCTTGCGTAGATGGAGATATCGCCGTCGCATGAAGCAGTTTGTTCTGGACTACCTGAGGACTGAGATCGCCACAATTGATGGCGCGCGAGTTCTCAATCCATTCAGCCCAGATGGGGATCTGCATGTTCAGCTCAAGTCCGGCAAGCAGGTCGTCATGTACATCATTAACCGTGCGCTGCGCCTGCCGGAAATCCGCGAGAAATACGAGGGAAACACATCCCAGCGTATCCACTCGCTCTTTGTTGTGGACCAGCGCTTGCTTCCCTCGCACGGTTCACACGCCGAAGCTGCCTATTGGGTGCAGGCTCTCCACGCGCTTACGCAAGGGCGCATTTACACGTACACCTGTGATCGGCGCGCCTGTACGATTACACCACTCCATATCGATTGGAAGTGGGGCGCCGAGACGCGCCATTTTCAGTATGGTCCAGCGGTGAACATCTCGCACTTGCGCACGGATGTCATTGAGGTGAACAGCAAATACATCGTGGGAGTGTTCGCGGGAGCGGGTTTTGGCGATTTTCCGTTCTGGCAGCGGCGTTCGGTTGACGATGAGACGAAGGGGCAGAAGTACTCTTGGCGCAACTTTCAGTTCCGTGGCGAGAAGAAGCGCGCTGAAGCGCCCCCACGAGCCGACTGGGATCATTGGGATGATTTTCAGGCAGGTTTTGGAGAAACGCCGGGGGAAGGCTACACATTCAGTTGGGAGGACTTCACACGAGAAGATCCGGGCACAAAGGAGCGGCGCGGAAGTTCGACAGGGATTCAGGACTATGCCACGCTTGGTGTGAACCTGGGCGCGTCGTTTGAGGAGATCAAGCGTGCTTATCGCCGCAAGGCGCGCGAAAATCACCCAGACATGCATCCTCCTCATCAACGCCAGGAATACACGATCAAGATGGCGGAGATCAATGCCGCGTTTGAATCGATCAAGAAGAAGATGGATCGAGAATAATCAGGATGTCCGAGGCAAATCTAGCCTGGTTGGGGGCATATGTCGGGCGACAGCGCCGTGCTGCCATTGGCAGCCTGCTGACCGGTTTCATCGCGGGTGCCGCAACTGCGCTTGAGCCGTATCTGGCGGGGATAGTTGTCGATGAGGTACGGCAAGGGTGGGATGCGGCGGCGCTGCTGCCTACGATTGGGCTGATGCTGGTTGTAGCAGCAATCGCTGTCGTCGCCTTTTGGTGGCAGCGCTATTTCAGTGGCATTGTCGCTTATGCGGTGACATTCGACATTCGCAAGACCCTGTTTGAGAACCTGATCACTCGTGAAAACTCCTTTTACCAGGAGTATCCCACAGGCGATTTGATCTCCAGAATGCGCGGCGACCTGGACGTGATTTGGCGGTTGCTGGCAATTACGTTCACGCGGTTGGGCAGCGCAGTATTGACGCTGGTGATGACGTTCCTGCTGCTTGGAAGCATCAGCCTGACGCTCACGACCGTCGTTTTCGTCGTTCTGGGTATTTCGACGGCGATACAAGCACGGTTTGGGGCGAGCCTTGCGCGCGTGTTTGAGCGCGTCCAGGCGCAGGATGGCGTGATGTCTGCCTTTGCGCAGGATATGTTTAGCGGCGTCCACACGCTCAGGACGTTTGGGCGGGAGGCGGAAGCAAGTGCGCGCTACGCCCAGGAAAACGCGGAGTATCGCCGACGGTGGGTTGCCTTCAAACGTCGTAACGAGCCAGTTGGAATGCTGCCGAACATGATTGCAGAACTCACTGCCGGGATTGTGATCGTCCTGGGTGGCATTCTTACACTCAATCAGCAGCTTACACTGGGTGATTTTACACGGTTCCTGATTTCCTTGAGTCTCATTACATCCGCACTGCTCCATCTTGCGATGATGTATCAACGCGCCCAGCAGGCACGCGGGGCACTGTTTCGCTTGACGCCGCTGCTTCAGCCTGCTGACATCGCAGACAACTCCGCATCAGATGCGGTGGAAGACGTGGGCGAAAAGAGTCCGCTGTTTCGCGGTGAGATCACGTTCGAGCATGTGCGAGTGCGTGACCCTGAAGGGGGAGGATGGCTGCTGGACGACGTATCACTCGTCATCCCGGCTGGCAAAGTGGTCGGGTTCGCGGGTGCAACGGGCAGCGGCAAGTCGCTGCTGATGAGCCTGATCGGACGCGTGAGAGACCCGGACGAGGGGCGCGTGCTGTTGGACGGGCAGGATGTGCGCACCATTCCGCTCAATTCGCTGCGCAGTGCTATCGCTTATGTGCCCCAGGCGACGTTCCTGTTCAGTATGCCGCTGCGTGACAACATTCGACTGGGACGCCACAATTTGCAGGCAGACGCGCTTACTCGTGCTCTCCACATCTCGCGCATGAGCAGCGACCTTGAGCAGCTTCCCTTTGGGTTGGAGACGATGGTGGGCGAAAAAGGGGTGATGTTGAGCGGTGGACAGAAGCAGCGAGTCGCCATCGCGCGCGCGATTGTGCGTAACCCTGCGGTTCTGATCCTCGATGATGCCTTCTCGTCGGTCGATACACAAACCGCGTCCGATATTCTTGCCGACCTGCGCGAGGTCTTGAAGAGCCGTACGAGCCTGATCATCGCCCAGCGCATGGCGACAATCAAGGACGCGGATTGGATCGTCATCATGCAGGACGGCAGGATAGCCGAACAGGGCACCCATGCGGATTTATTGGCGCGCGGCGGTATGTACGCTGCCATGCTTCAGCGGGAAATCGCTCATGCCTAAGTCTCTCGGCTTGCCAGTCCTGATAGATAGGTCATCACTATCCTATCAAATGCTGCATCCAGGTCACCGCCGCGCTGGAACATGCGACTGATTTCCAGGACAACATAACCATGAATGAGCGCCCACAGCCCGCGCAGATGTGTCAGCGAGTCGCTGGATGCAGTCTGTTCCACCCATTGCTGCAACGGGAGTGCCATCGCAAGCAGCACCTGCTGTGTGCTGTCTTCGGTATAGACTGCGCTGAAGGCGAGCAAATAGCGCTTAGGGTGAGCGTGGGCGTAGGTGCGGTAGTTCCTGGCAATGGCGAGAAGCGCCGCGCGCGGGTCCGACTGCGCCTGTGGGGTGGGCAGGTTGACAGCGGTAAGTTGCGCCAGCGTATCGAGATTAAGCGCGAGAATCAGCGCGGCTTTGTTGGGAAAGTAGCGATAGAGCGAAGGCGGCCTGATTCCCAGGGACTGTGCGAGTTGTGCCAGGGAGAGTGAATCGATCTCTCCCTGCTCCACCAGCTCACTTGCTGCCAGGACAATGCGTTCGCGGGAAACCTGTGCGGGGTAAGGCATTCGATTAGACTCGCTGCAAATGCGTATCTTTGAAGTGTGTTGGATATTTCAGTCCATATCCGACCATGCGGTCCATGCCAATGTGCGCAAACCAGATCAATGCGATCTGGGCGGCTAATGCTGACTGGGTCGCGAGCGCCAGGGCGAGCAGCAGGCAGGGGAGTGCTGCCATATGCACCAGATTATAGGTGAACGCACCCAGTGAGACATTTCGCAGGTAACCCAACATGGACAGATCAGGCACGAGAATGAGCGCAAGGAACAGCCATACGCTGCCCTGGACATGAATGTACGCGAGCACTGCCGCGGCGAACAGCAGCGCACCTTCTGCCTGTAACAGGACGCGAGTGATGGAGTACGGTTTCATACGAACCTCAAGACTATGATCATTAGCTATGAAGACTAATGATAGTAGTGTTGGCGAGTTTGTCAAGCGGTCAAAGCTTTGCGAGCACTTCGTCGCGCAGCAGCTTCAGCGTCGCGGCGTCAGTCTGTCCTTGGATCTCACACATGATCTGTGTGACGCCGAGCGCCATGAACGCATGGATCTGTTCACACACCTGACCCGGCGTGCCGACAATAGCGCGTTCCTGAGTCCACTTGCCTTCGCTCAGTGCCAGCGCTGCTTCCAGCGTAGGGGCGACCGCGATACGCCCGAACCACGACTTGTGCATGGCGTCGTAGTCGCGCCCGATCGTCTCGCAGTGGCGGCGTAGGGTCGCCAGCTTTTCGGCATACGTGATGACGGGCGCGTCCGGGATGTTCCAACCATCGGCGAAGCGCGCGGCGAGCAGCATTGTTTTCTCACCAGCGCCACCGACGATCAGTTTCGGGAGCGGGTCGGGCTTCGGCTCGCACCAGGCGTTCTCGACGCGATAATGCTTGCCAATGTAGCTGACTTGCCCTGGCTGCTTCCAAAGGCGAGTCATGATTTCGAGCGTGTCCTCGAGCTGCTCAATGCGGATCGCCGGGCGGGGGTAGTCATAACCGTAGGCGTAATACTCGTCTTCTTTCCAACCCGCTCCTATCGCCATGACGAGTCGCCCGCCGCTCAGGGATTGCAGAGTCGCTGCCATTTTCGCCGTCATCGCCGGGTTCCGGTAACTTTGCCCCAGCACCATCGGTCCTATCATCATCTGGGGATAGCGTGCAGCGAGAAAGGCGAGGGTTGTCCATGCCTCATGGGTGGGGTGGTCATCCCATTGGAAGTGATCGGTGACCCAGAGGCTGCCGACACTCTCGCCAAGATGCGTCAGCGCAAAGTCCAGTTCCGCAAGAAATGTGGCTTGCGGCATTCCTTTTCGCGGTCCCCAGTGGACGGCAATCCCGAAGTCGAGAGACATGAGAGAGTTCCCCTTCAATTGGTGATGAGGGTTCGATTCGACCGCAAGTCGTCTGTATGTGCAATGGCACCGTGGCTTCGCATCACCTTAATTCTGTGATTTGGTCTCACGATTCCCGGTGTCGTAAGCCCGAAGCCGTGCCGCGACCAACACTAAATCGTTTTATTACGAAAAAAGTGTAAAATCGTAATTTACAATTAGCGAAGTTTGTGCCAAACTTTGTGAGGTTCGATATGGCACGGCTCGGTTCGCAGGCTCGGCGCAGTGGCTCCCCTTGGCTCTCCCCGCAGTTTTGTACCACGTTCGACATATCACCATCATCGAAACATGTTTGATCTGTTTGCAGGAGGCGGTTCGTGGGTAAGAGGTTGTACGTGGGCAACCTGTCGTACAGTGTTACGGAGGATCAGCTTCGTGAACTGTTTGAGCAAGTCGGTGCGACGGAAAAAGTGACCGTCATCACTGACCGGGAGTCTGGCCGCTCGAAAGGCTTCGGCTTTGTCGAGATGGCGACGGATGAATTGGCTGAGGAAGCGATCAAGCGTCTGAATGGCACGAGCTTCGTCAACCGTACTCTGACGGTGAATGAGGCGAAGCCGCGCGAAGAACGCCCTGCTGGCGGTGCGTCGCGCGGCGGCTACAGTCGTGGCGACAGCTACGGTGGCGGTCGTGACAGCTTTGGCGGCGGTCGTGACAGCTATGGTGGGGGTCGCGATAGCTATGGCGGGGGTCGTGGCGACCGCGATTTTGGCGACCGGGGTTACGGTGGCAAAGGCGGACGCGGTGATCGTGACCGCTATTAGGTCATACTAGACTTTTGCGAAGTTTGGGGGCGACGGTTGCAGGTCGCCCTCTTTTTATTTATCTGCTCGGAATACGCTCGATTTCCGCACCCAGGCGCTTGCTAAGATCGCGCAGGGGACCTCTCAGCAGCGCGCCGATGGTGACTGGTAGTGTGATGACGTCGTTTGGCGCGACTTTTCTCACCAGCATCAAGCCCATCCGCTCCTGAACAAGGGCGTCTTCCAGTATCCATCGACCGAAGGTGAGCGTTCCAAGGCGAATGAGCCATTCCGGCGTGTCGCTGTACAGCGTCCCGCGCACGCGCTCCAGCGTCGATTGATACATCGGGTAAGTCTCCGCGCGCGCAGAGGCATCGTACCACGCGAGCGCCTTTTCCCATGACAATTCGCCCGCACGTACTCGCAGGATCGCCTGTGCCAGCAGTTTAGCCGTGTAGACCGCATCATAAATGCCCTGACCGTCAATTGGGTCTTTTTGGTGATAAGCGTCACCGACCAGTGCCCACCCCTGTCCGCCAGGTTCTCGGTACAGGTTGCCAACCTTGCGCATCCCGCGTACCGAGGTCACCATGGTCCCACCCTCGAGGCGTTCCCAGACAGGTTTCGTTCGGCGGAGCAAATCCAGGTAGCGCCCTTCTGCATCACCCTCACTCTCCAGGATGCCGGCGCGCCCTTCGACGCAGACACAAACCGTATCATCCGCACTGTCCATGATCAGCAGCCCATACCCGTTATTCTCGCCATATGCCATTGCGCACGGCTCATCGGTCTGGCGCGCGCCACGCCAGTAGGCGTAGAGTAGGCTGGTGGGGTGTGCGGTGACCTCGTCGCGCGTTTGAGCGTTGACTTTGCGCGCCACCGTACTGAAGCGACCGTCCGCGCCGATCACGACATTCGCAGTGAGTGTGCGCTTGACCTTGTCCGATCCGTGCCCCACGATGCCGGCAACCTGCGTGTCTTCCCACAGCAGGTCAGTCACGGCAAACCCGTCCCACGCCTCGACACTGGGAAAGCGCTGCGCGTTACGGAACAACGCATCGTCAAAGCGGGCGCGGTCAATCGCATAGGCATAGTTGCGTCCATCTGCATGAGGGATGCGCAGCTTCATCTTCATGCCAGGGGAGTCGTTGACCATGAAGTGCAGCTTCGGGGTATTGTGGGCATAGGCGGCTTCATCTGCGCCAATCTCGTCCAGCAGGCGCATGGTTGATGCGTAGATAATGGGCGAGGAGGCACCCGGCAGGCTGGGCAACTCGGCGCGTTCGAGCAGCAGCACACGCACACCCACCATGCCAAGCCGTGCCGCCAGTGTCGAACCCGCTGGACGTCCGCCAACGATGATAACGTCGTAATCACGCGATCCTGTCAACATGACACCCTCAGTTTGTTCTCACATTCACAATGTATCAGCATCACCAGCATTGTGCAATCAGAATTCACGAGATACTAAACGTTTTGAATATGTCATCAGGAAGGATGCAGCGCGGGCGACGCTAGGGCGTAGGTTCGCTCTTCGCGTCCACCGCGCTGCTGGGTTCACCGCAACGTGGCGATTGTGCGATGAAAGTGGCGGGCAATTAGCCCTCGATAGCGAAGATCACTTGAACGTTGGTGGTGACGCTGAGTTGACCCGGCACAATCTGATTGTTCCCGCCAGCAGCCGAGTTCATACGCCCATCGGCAATCGGGATAACGCCACCGCCGAAACCCTCGGATACACTGATGACGTCGCCGAGCGTAACTCCGAATGCCGCTGCCAATTCCTCGGCACGTGCACGGGCATCAGCCACTGCGGCGATGCGCGCCTGGCTTTCGAGCGGGCGTGCATCTGCGATGCCAAAGTTGAGGTTCTGCACACTCGTTGCCCCGGCATTGAGCGCGGCACTGATCACCGGCGTTGCATTATCGACATTGCGCACAGTCACGTTGATACCGAGGCTGACACGGAACTGACGGTCACCCGTAGGCTGCCCCGCGTTGTCATAGCGATCCTCGGGGAAGACATTGTAGTATGCGGTCTGAATATCGCGGTCGTCGACACCGGTTTCCCGCACGGCTGCGACAATCGCACGCAGAGTCTCTCTCGCGCCATTGACGGCGCTGTCGATATTGCTGTCTACCCGGTCAACACCCAGCCCGATGTAGACGGTGTCGGGTGCTCCGTTGGTTGTGCCCGACCCGGTGACCGTGATTGTTCGCGCCTGCATGCTACTTCCTTCTTGTGCGTTCCCTCGGTAGACATTCGCTCCGAATACGATTGTGATCGCCATAATGGCGAGCCCCATCAGGCTGAACACCGTCACCTGACGCTTGAACTTGCTGGTCATCTCTCACTCCTGTTGCACTTCTACCTTTTGTACAGGACAGGTATGCCTGCATATCATGAAGACGATATTCTGGTGTCAATGGTTCCATTGGGCTTGACAAACCGAAAATTTCGACTAATCTAAAATAATTGATAGTATGGTAAAAAGAAAGACGACCTATGCGCGCGAAGCTCATCACTTTCCTTGTGCTCTCACTGCTGCTGGCAGTCGTGCCGCTGCGGGCACAATCTTCGATTGAAGTCGTGACGACGACGACCCAGGTAACCGATCTGACGCGCGTGCTTGTCGGTGACCTGCTGGGCGATGAAATCCGCCTCACACCGATGATGGGCGCGGGTGTCGATCCGCATCTCTATGCGCCGACGGAGTCTGATGTCGCCGCGATGTCGCGCGCGGACGCAGTGTTTTACAGCGGCTTGTTCCTGGAAGGGCGGATGGGCGAACTCTTCGACGCGCTCGGCGAGCGTGATGTCGTGACCTATGCGGTGGCACAACCGGTCAAGGATGCCGGTTTCACGATCGGGGGCTTCCGCCTTTCCGAGGAGTTCTCCGACGTCGATGATCCACACTTCTGGTTTGACCCGCGCAATTGGGAGCTGGCGGCGATTGGATTGGCAGATGAACTCGCAAGCCTTGATCCAGCCAACAGTGCGACCTATACAGAAAACGCCGAGGCGTACGTGGTGCAGCTTGTGCTGCTCTATGAATGGATGCAGGAGGCGATGAACCAGGTTCCTGAAGACAAACGGGTGCTGATCACGTCGCACGATGCCTTTCAATACTTTGGCGATGCAGTGGGTTGGGAAGTGCGCGGGTTACAGGGCATCAGCACGGAGTCCGAGGCGGGGGTTGGCGACATTGAGGACTTAGCCCGATTCATCGTCGAGCGTGAGATCCCGGTTGTGTTTGTCGAAAGCAGTGTGCCGCCCAATGCGATACGCGCTGTGCAGGAAGCGGTTCGGGCGGCAGGTGGCAATGTGGAAGTCGGCGCACGCGAACTCTTTTCGGACGCGATGGGCTCTGAAGGGGAATTCGGCGCCACGTATATCGGGATGCTTGCGACCAATGTGATCACGATTGTCGAGAGCTTCGGCTATGAAGTACCACCGTTTCCAGAGCCGCTTGGAACTTTGCCAGAAGATCTCTTGTAGGCACTGTAAGACCTGGTCGATGGCACGGCACAGAAGCTGCCATGCCATCGACCACTATCAAGCGGTCTTGACCTTGTGCGTTTGCTGCCCCGCAAACAGGAAGATGACGCTCATTGCCACGGCAAGCAAAGTCCATGCTGTGATCATCCCAAGATGCCACCAAAGCGGGTGCCATCCGACGAAATTCGCGACGCGACTCAATGACATGATAAGGCTGAAGTAGAGAAACACGGTGATAGCGACTGCGCTCAGGCGTGCCAGACGTTTGAAACTCATCGGGAAAGTAACTCCAGTGCTCGCTTTCAGATGTCATGATTGTCGTGAGAATTCGTAGCTCACAAATCTGCCTTTGGTCAGCGCGCTGATCCAACCTTTGGCGGAAATTGGCGACAGAGTGGTTGCGCCGCTTAGGGAATTCTGATACACTTTAATATGATTTCGACCGGTCTAAAATTATCTTGCGCATTGTCAAAGCGCGAACCGAGGGAACATGATGGCTGTCCACATTGCCAGCGACGCACTCTCTATCTCCGCGCCAACCACGCGATTGAATACCGGGAAGTCTTCGTTTGAGGTTGAAGATCTGACGGTTGCTTACAACAGTAGACCCGCGCTCTGGGATGTCGATCTGCGTGTGCCAGAGGGCGTGCTGATGGCAATCGTGGGACCAAATGGCGCGGGCAAGAGTACGCTCATCAAGGCGGCACTCGGCTTGATCCCGCGCGCGGCAGGTGAAGCACGATTCTTCGGGAAATCCTACGAGCAGGCACGACAGCTCGTTGGCTACGTCCCGCAGCGGGGGAGTGTCGATTGGGACTTCCCGACCACCGTTCTGGATGTGGTGATGATGGGGCGCTACGGGCGTTTGGGATGGCTGCGCCGCCCGACAAAGCGCGACCGCGATGCAGCGCTGGCTGCGCTGGAACAAGTCGGCTTGAGCGCGTTCGCAAAACGCCAGATCAGCCAGTTGAGCGGTGGACAGCAGCAGCGGACATTCCTGGCGCGCGCGCTCGTTCAGGAAGCGCAGCTCTACTTCATGGATGAGCCTTTTGCCGCGGTGGACGCGGTGACGGAACGCGCGATTGTGACGCTGTTGCAAACGCTGCGCGCCAATAACAAGACCGTCATTGTGGTGCATCATGACTTGCAGACGGTGCCCGAATACTTCGACTGGGTGACGTTGTTGAATGTCGAAATCATCGCCACCGGACCGGTAAGCGAGACATTCACAGATGAAAACCTGCACCGCACTTATGGCGGACGTGTTGGGGCATTGACCGCAGCGCCAGAAGCAGCAGGTGCATGATGGGCGCACATCGTTTCTCGGATGAAATCACAACCTCGCTCCAGCGCGTGGCTTTTGAAAAAAGTGTCTCATGGGTAGTTGCGGGTGCAATACTCCTGATCGTGGCAGTACCGCTCTTCAGCATCGAGTGGACGCACACTCTGCGAACCGTCGTGCTGGGTGGGGCGGTGTTGGGTGTGGTCTGCGGCGCGCTGGGGAGTTTTGCGGTCTTGCGACAGCAGAGCCTGCTGGGTGACGCGCTCGCGCACACGGCGCTGCCTGGCATCGCGATTGCGTTCCTGGTCAGTGGACGGTCTCTGCCCGCGCTGCTGTTGGGCGCTGGTGTGGCAGGGTGGATCGGCGTACTGCTGATCCGCGCACTGACGACGACGACACGCCTGAAACAGGATTCTGCGATGGCGATTGTGCTTTCGTCGTTCTTTGCATTGGGGCTGGCGCTGCTTGCCTATATCCAGGGACGCGGCGACGCGAGCCAGGCGGGTCTGAAGAGCTTCATCTTTGGGCAGGCGGCAGCGATTGTCGAGCGTGATGTCGTGGTACTCGCGCTGGTCGGCGGCGCTGTCCTGCTGGTCATGATTGCCTTCTGGAAAGAATTTAAGTTGATCACGTTTGATCCGGAATTCGCACATACTGTCGTGCTGCGCGCGCGTGCAATCGACCTTGTGCTGTCGCTGCTGATCGTGATCGCTATCGTTCTGGGGTTACAGTTGGCTGGGGTCGTCCTGATGGTCGGGATGTTGATCGCGCCTGCCGTTGCCGCACGTCAATTCACAAGCCGCATGGAGCCGATGGTATTGCTTGCTGCAGCGCTCGGAGGCTTGGCTGGAGGGGGCGGCGCATTTGTCAGCGGGTTGGATGCCGGGCTTCCAACGGGACCGCTGATTGTCGTAGCGGCGGTTTCGCTGGCATTCGTGGCGCTCGCGGTGGCACCTGGGCGCGGCGTGATCTGGACGTGGCTCGCGGAACGTCGTGACCGACGCAATTTCGCTGCGCAAAATGTCCTGAGCGATCTTTATCGCCACTGTCTGAGCCATGACGATCCGATGCAGATCACCGACGAATCCATGCTGGTGAATCTGCGCGGCGATGCGGCGCGGATTGCGCTGCGCCAACTCCAGCGTGAGGGTCTCGTCCATGGCGATGGGCGGCTTTGGCGCCTGACCAACGCGGGCGTTGATGCGGCGCGTCGATTGGAGATGTGATCGTGCAAGGGATTGAGACCATTATCGTTCAACTCCTGGTGAGCGTGTTTTCTCCAGAACAGATCAATGCCTTCCTTGGCGATCCACGCACGGTGGCGGTCATCGTCGGCAGTATGGTCGCAGCATCTGGTGCACTGCTGGGGACATTCCTGCTGCTTCGTCGGATGTCACTGACGACAGACGCCATCAGCCATACTATTCTGCTGGGGATCGTCGCGTCGTTCCTGTTCATGGTTTTCGTGCTTGGCGTCGAACCGGATCTGTCATCCCCGCTGCTGGTTATCGGCGCGGCGCTCGCCGGCGTGGCAACCGTGCTTCTGACCGAGGCAATCCAGCGTTCGGGGCTTGTCAAGGCAGATGCGGCGCTGGGGTTAGCATTTCCGCTGCTATTCTCCATCGGCGTCCTGTTGATAGCACGCTTTACGTCCAATATTCATCTCGATGCCGACTCCGTCATGGTAGGTGAGATTGGTTTGGCATGGACGAACGCGAACAGCTACTGTCTGGAGCGCTGCGATCCGGTGGTGATCACACCCGACGACCCACGCGCGGAAACCAGCCGCATCTGCACAAACTGCGAACGTGACGCCATCAGCCCCCGCAGCTCGCAGGCGGTATTTGAGACGGCCTGCGCCAACTGCGGCACCTATTCCGCTGCCGAAGCCTGGCGATTGAGACTGATACCAGAAGCGCCTGTGCTGGTCTATTTCCCCCGCGCTATCGGGGTCATGAGCGTCATTACGCTGATCAATCTGCTGTTTGTCGGACTGTTCTACAAGGAACTCAAGCTCTCCACTTTCGATCAGGGGCTGGCAAGGTCACTGGGCTTTCGTCCGGGGTGGCTGCATTATGGACTGATGATCCTCGTCAGCATCGCCGCAGTTGGCGCGTTTGATGCAGTCGGGTCAATCCTTGTCGTTGCTTTTTTTGTCATCCCAGCGGCGGCGGCATATCTATTGACCGACAGACTCGCGCCGATGCTGGCGCTCGCCATCCTGATCGGCGTGGTTGGTGCCTACAGCGGCTATGACCTGGCACGCGGCACGCTGTTCGGCATCATTCAGATATCGGATGTGCTAGTTCTGCTCGACCGCGTGATTGGGTTAGGGGGGCAGACCACCTGGGACAGCTCGATTTCTGCGTCAATGGTGCTGACGACCTTCATGCTCTTCGTGTTGGCGTGGGTCTTTTCCCCGCGCTACGGTTTGATCGCGAATTTCGCCCGCCGTCGTTGGCAGCGCCAGGAGTTTGCGCATCAGGTCTTGTTGGCACACCTCTACAACCATGGCGATCAGCCGGAGGAACGCGCGGAAGCATCGCTGCACGAACACTTCCGCTGGTCGCGGGAGCGGATGCGTTGGGTGCTGTCTGGCGTGCGGGCGCAGCAGTGGGTTGCTGTCGAGGGCGGACTTGTCACGCTGACCGAGCGCGGTGCCCACGAAGTCCTCGACTTCAGGAAGACGAATCTTCAGGTGCAGTAGGTGTGAACGTCCAGCGTGTGGCGGTCTTGGGGAAGTCGGCTTCCGCCCAGCTCAAGCCCATCGTCGGCACCAAGGCGTAAAACACCGCTCCGGGCATAACATCTTCGACTGGGTTCAAACCGTACTTCGCCGCGTAGTCGGTCCCGACGCGCGCCAGCACGCTCGAATCCGTCACCGTCACCACGCGCCCTTCAAGGATGACGACCTCATCGCCGCTTTCGAGATGGAGCGCGACACGCGGGTTATGCGCGAGATTGCGCGCCTTGCGCGACTGAGAGTCGCTGCTGAAATGGAGTGCGCCATCCAGCCAGACGCCCCATACTGGTGCAACATGTGCCGTTCCGTCGGGGCGTGTGGAGGCGATCCAGTAGCTGCGTGCTTTGATGAGACGGTCGTTCACCCAGTCCCACGCCAGCAACCCAGTGGCTTCAGCTTCGATCCCGTAATTCTGCATCTTCGGACGACTTGCGGTTGGAATAGCTGACATTTGACTCCTCCTGTATCATGCAACGACGAGCATATCAGATCTGACTGTAGCGGTCTCTCCGCCGTTTGGCGTATCTCCGTCGAAGGCGTAGGGGAAGCGAGGCTTGATCCGATGTCCGTCTTCTGTACCATATGCCCCGTTGAGTGCATGAATCGGAGAACTTACGAATGCGGAAAGCCTTTTTCTTGCTGGTAGGGCTGACGCTGGCGCTTCCGGCGCTGAGCGCGGCTGCTCAATCGACGCCGAATACGCTTGACCCGGAAGTCTGCGCGGAAGCCTCTAGCCCAGTGGGCGTCGTGCGTACCGAATTAGTCCCGGTGAGCGCGGACTGCATCGCAATGATGGAAGCGTTTCCGCGCCCGCTGGTCGGCGAAGTTCCGGAGGATCGCTTTACGATGAGCCAGTACTCGTTCTGGCGTGTCGGGCGCGACGCGACGCCGACGTTTGATGCGCCCGGCGGCAACGTGATAGGTGAGATTCCGACTGGTTTCAACGCCGTCAGCGTCATCGATCTGAGCGTCGAAGGCTGGCTGCAAATCGAGGGTGGCGCGTGGATACAGCGCGAGCGAGCGGTCTTTCAGCAGCCGTCGATTTTTCGCGGTGCAACGCTTCTCAATGGCTTGGAATACCCTTTTGCGTTCGTGCTCGACCTCAGTCGCATTTTCGTCTCCCAGTATCCCGGCGGACCCGCGGAGCAGGACACCGAGCGCTGGCTTCAGCGTTACGAGCGTGTCAACATTTTCGCTACAGCGTACGATGCAGAGGGTTGGCGTTGGTACATGGTTGGACACAACCAGTGGGTCAAGCAAACGTTCGTCGGCAAAGTACAGCGAACGGAACGTCCCGAGGGTGTGAGTGGTCGTTGGGTCGCGGTCGATTTGTTTGAGCAGACACTGGTCGCTTACGAAGACGATACCGCAGTCTTCGCGACGCTCGTCAGCAGTGGGTTAGAGCGCACCGAGACGAATGAGGGTCTGTTCGATGTTTGGGCGCGGCTGCCTGCTGACCGCATGAGCGGTGCGACGGGTGCGCCCAATGCCTATGACTTGCAGCGTGTACCCTGGGTCATGTATTTCGACGGAGGAATCAGCCTGCACGGCACTTACTGGCACGATCTGTTCGGTTACCGCCAGAGTCGAGGCTGCGTGAATCTGACGATCAGCGATGCACGCTGGCTCTACGAATGGCTGCTGAACGGCGCGACTGATCCGGAATCCGTGACGAATTACGTCTTTGTCCACAGCACAGGTGAGTTCGGCGTTACTGCCACCGGGCTGTAGATGCCGCTTATGCATTCAACTTGAGCATCACCATCCCCAGCGGTGGGATGGTGAGGTTGAGGCTGTGCTCAAGCCCGTGAGATGCAATCGGTTCGCTCTGCACACCTCCGCTGTTTCCAAGATTGCCGCCGCCATAGGTCGAGGCATCGCTGTTGAGCAGTTCGGCATAGTAGCCTGCTTGCGGCACGCCAATCCGGAAGTTCTGGCGCGGCACCGGCGTGAAGTTGCAGGCGACCACCACGAAGTCGTTGGGATCATCCGCATAGCGCACAAACGCAATCACACTGGTGTCGCTGTCGTTTGCGCTGATCCAGCGGAAACCTGCTGAGTCAAAGTCGTGTTCGTAGAGCGCAGGTTGTGCCTTGTAGACATGATTAAGGTCGCGCACCCAGCGCTTCATGCCATCGTGCAGCGGGTATTCCAGCAGATGCCAATCGAGGCTGCTCGCGTAACGCCATTCCTGCCACTGACCAATCTCCGCTCCCATGAAGTTCAGCTTCTTGCCGGGATGCGCATACTGGTAACCGAACAGGAGGCGCAGGTTGGCGAAGCGCTGCCACATATCCCCCGGCATCTTGTCGAGCAGCGCGCCCTTGCCATGCACAACTTCGTCATGCGAGAGCGCGAGGACGAAATTCTCGTTGAAGGCATAAATCATCGAGAAGGTCAGCGTACCGTGATGATAGCGGCGGTAAATGGGGTCTTTGTGCACATACTCAAGCATGTCATGCATCCAGCCCATGTTCCACTTGAATGTGAAACCTAAGCCGCCGACATAGACCGGACGAGAGACCATGGGCCAGGCGGTCGATTCTTCGGCGATGGTGACCGCGCCAGGCGCTTCTTGATGGACGACTTCGTTGAATTCGCGGAGGAAGCTGATGGCGGCGAGATTTTCGTTACCGCCGTGCTCGTTCGGCACCCATTCGCCCGCCTTACGCGAGAAATCAAGGTAAATCATGGATGAGACCGCATCTACACGAAGCCCATCAATATGGTACTCCTTGAGCCAGAAAAGGGCGTTGGACAACAGGAAATTGCGCACTTCGTTTCGGCTGAAGTTGAAGATGAATGTGCCCCAATCGGGATGTTCTCCCTGGCGAGGGTCGGCATGTTCGTAGAGGTGCGTGCCGTCAAAGAAGCCCAGGGCGTGTCCGTCTTTGGGGAAGTGCGCGGGCACCCAATCGAGCAGCACGCCGATGTTGTGCTTGTGCAGATGATCGACAAAGTACTTAAAATCAGTGGGTGTGCCATATCGACTGGTTGGCGCATAGTAGCCAGTGACCTGGTAGCCCCAGGAACCGTCAAACGGATGCTCCAGGACGGGCATGAGTTCGATATGCGTGTAGCCCATCTCAACGCAGTAGTCGGCTAACCAGTGCGCAAGCTCGCGGTAGCTCATCCATTCGTTCTGGGCGTCGCGTCGCCAACTGCCAAGATGGAGTTCATAGATGCTCATCGGTTGGGCAAGCGGCTTGGCGTTGGCGCGTGCCTCCATCCAGGCTGAGTCTTCCCATTCGTAGCGATCAATGTCGAAGACAATGTTCGCGTTGGCGGGGCGCTTCTCAGCATAGAAGGCATACGGGTCGCTTTTGTCTGCCCGATAGCCGAGGCTTCGTGAGCGAACATGGAAGCGATAAACTGCGCCTTCGCCGATGTCTGGGATGAAGAGTTCCCAGAATCCCTGTCCTCGCACGCTCATGGTATGGACGCGCGCGTCCCAGTGGTTGAAGTCGCCGATGACACTCACGTGATAGGCATTGGGCGCCCAGACGCAGAAGTGGACTCCTTTGATGCCATCGATCTCACGGACATGGGCACCAAGCTTGCGATAGCTGAGGAGGTCTTTGCCTTCGCCCAGGAGATACAGATCGTATTCGGTAAGCTGAGGCGGAATTGAATAGGGGTCGTGGAAGACTTCGACGGTGTCACTTGAGGACTGTGCCTCAAAGTGATACTTCAGATCTTCGCGCTTGCCAGGAATAGTGACTTCAAACAGCCCGCCTTCATGAACCCGTTGCAGGTTATGCCGGTTACCTGTTTCATCTACCAGGACGACGCTGTACGCCCAGGGGCGGAATACGCGGACACTAATATGCTGATCATCAATTTGATGGGGTCCTAGGAGGTCATAGGGGGCACCATGCTCGCCCTCGACCAACGACCGGATAGCATCGGGATGGATCTCTACGGACATTGGAAGAAACCTCTTTACGATGAAATAGCTGCACAATTCATGCTGCCTATTATGCGCTTTTCAGCATTATGATGCCAGAAATCGTAGAATGCATTATAATTCGAACATCATGCGTCTTCATTCCCTTGACCCAGAAACCCCAAACGACCGCGCGCTGCTTGTCATGCTGGCTCGCTTTTTGCGTCCGCATTGGCGCGCTTTGGTTGCCGTCGCTCTCATGCTGCTTGCTGTCTCTGGGTTGGCACTGCTGCCTCCACTGCTCATTCAACGCGCAATTGACGGACCGATTGCCCAGGGCGATCTGGAAGGATTGCTTCCGCTCGGCGTTGTGTATCTTGGATCGATTGTCGCGTTGTTCGCACTGCGTTTTGGCTATACATTCCTGTTACAGACGGCGGGACAAGACGCCCTTGTAGCGCTGCGTCAGACACTGTTTGATCACATCCTGCGCCAGGACATGCGCTTTTTCAACACGACGCCGGTTGGGCAGTTGGTCTCGCGCCTATCGAACGATATCGAAGCGTTGACTGAACTCCTCAGCACCAGCATCGTCATGGTGATCTCGAGTCTGATGACGTTGATCGGGATCATTGTCGTCATGTTCAGCCTCAACTGGCGGTTGGCGCTGCTTGGGCTTGCTGTCATGCCGTTTATGATCGTCGCAACGATGTTTTTTCGCAGACGCATTCGCCAGGCTGCCAACATGTATCATGGCGTCATTGGAGATTACCTGGCATATCTTAACGAGCAGTTCAGTGGGATGCTGATTGTCCAACTGTTTGTTCTTCAGGACAAGTCCAGGCGAGACTTTGATGCGATTAACCATCGTGTGCGGGATGTACACAGGACGTGGCGCGATTCCTACACCTTCTATGCTGCCACGCTTCAATCGCTGACTTCCATCGGGTTGGCGCTCATGCTTTACGGTGGCGGAGCGGGTGTGCTTGCGGGCTGGGCAACTTTGGGGATGCTCATCGCGTTTGTGGAGTATGCCCGGCGCAGCTTCGAGCCGCTGATGATGCTGGCGGAACAATTCGCGCAAATTCAGACAGCGCTGGCGGCGGGTGAGCGTATCGCACGGATGCTGGCAATGGAGCCAGCCATCGTCGAGCCGCAGCAGGGAAGTCGCACCCTACAAGCGTCACAGAATGTTGACTACAGCATCGCCTTCAAGAATGTCAGTTTCTCTTACGAGAAGGGTACACCTGTCCTGCGCAACCTCTCGCTCTTCGTGCCGGCGGGGCAGCGTGTCGCGATTGTCGGCGCGACCGGCGCGGGCAAGACATCGCTGGCGGGATTGTTGGCGCGGCTCTATGACGTGCAGGAGGGCAGCGTCTGCATTGGGGGGCGCGATGTGCGCGAGATCCCCCAGAGCGACCTTCGCCAACTTGTGTCAGTCGTGCCGCAGAATCCGTTCTGCTTCCATGCGACGATCGCGGAAAACCTTAGTCTTTTCCGTGCAGACATCAGCAACGAGCAAGTGCGCGAGGCTGCCCGCTTAACGGGTGCAGCCAAGTTCATCGAGCGTTTGCCGGAGCAATATGCCTATCGACTCCTGCCTGGTGGCGCGGAGCTTAGTCAGGGTCAGCGACAGCTTCTCGCTCTGGCACGTGCGCTGCTGCACTGCCCGCATGGTATCCTCGTGCTGGACGAGGCGACAAGCAGCATTGATACGGAAACTGAGGCTTTGATTCAGCAGGGGCTGGCGCGTGTGCTGGCTGACCGCACAAGCGTGATCATCGCCCATCGTCTGAGCACGGTGCGCGATGCCGACCGCATTCTGGTGATGAGGCGTGGCGAAATCGTTGAGGATGGGACACACGACGAATTGTTGGCTAAAGGCGGGTTATATGCGCGCCTGTATCGCCGTCAGTTTGCGACTTCGGAGTTCATGCCGGAGTCGGTTCCCTCGCAGGTAGCGCGGTAGGGGATATTGCCCATGTAGCGCTGCCATTCGTCCGGTGTCAGATTGCGGTTGCTGATCGCGCACGCCCGCCGTTCCCACTCTGCAAGTTCCAGATTCCAGATGATCAGCCGTCGATCATCGCCGACAGAAATGAGTCGATCGTCGTTCAGGCGTGCGACACCAGTGACTTCGGCACTGTGCCCGCGTAATACGAGCGATTCACCAGCGGGTATCGACCAGATGCGAACTGTGCCGTCATGACTTCCGCTTGCGAGAGTTGCTTCATCCAGGAATTCCATGCTGACGATCCAGTTTTCGTGCCCGCTGAGTAGCCCGGTCAGCGGTGTGAGGTCTGCCGTGTTGAATACCTGTACGGTTGCCGCCAGTAAGTCGCGCGTGCCGACTGCCAGGCGCGACCCATCGCTGCTGAAGGCAATGGCAGCGATGCCAGCCTGGGAGACACGGACAGACGAATCGATAGGCGACCAGTCATTCGTGTTCCACTGCGAGAGTTGCCCGAGGTTGTCCCCCGCGATGAGGACGCTGCCATCGGGAGTGAAGGCGATGCTGTAGATTGCTGTCCCCGTAATGACAAGCTCCGTCACTTGCCTTTCGGTCACAAGATCATAGATGACGATTCGGCTGCGATCCCCTGCCATTGCGACGAAGCGTCCGTCTGGGCTGACGGCGAGCGTGTAAAGGGTGAAGTCTACTTCGGCGACTGTCTCGGGCGTGACTTGATCTGTCCCCCAAAGCAGCAGATTTCGCGCGGAATCAGTGGTCAGTAGTGTGCTGGTGTTTGGGATGAAAGTCAGCGAAGTCGTCTGGTTTGCTGCGGAGCGCAGGATGCGAGCGGCTGGGGTGTCTCCGAGCGTCCAGAATTCTGCGATTGCCCCTGTCGTTTCGTCCAGCGTTCCGGTTGCGATGTCGCCGCTGTCGCTGATCGCGATACCCGTAAACGGATAATCCCCGACGATCACTTGCCCCAATGCAGATCTGTCGCCCGTGTCCCACAGCAGCACGCGCCCATCGCGCGCCCCCGATACCAGTGTCCCGTCAGGCAGGTACGCGATGCCCCACACGTCATTGGTGTGACCGACGAGTGGGGTTGTATCTGTGGGGGTGTCTGTGAGAGACCAAAGACGTATAGTGTCATCGGCGCTGGCGGTTGCCAGTTGGTTACCATCGGATCTGAAGGCAATGTGCCAGACGTAATTTCCAGGCGTTGCGCGGATCGGTTCGCCTGCGAGGGCATAGTTGTTTGCCGTGGACCAAAAGAATACGATGCCGTTGGCGTCGCTGCTTGCGACGGTACTGCCGTCCGGGGAGAATTCAACGTCCAGGACCCAGTTATCGTGGGCAATGAGAGGTTCGGAGATGAATTCCCCTGTAGCGGTATCCCAAACGCGGAGTGTGCCGTCTTCAGAGCCTGAGAGGAGTACGCTGCCGTCCGGGCTGAAGGCGGCTGCATACACGGGGTCGCTGTGACCCCCACTCAGCACGCTGCCATGCAGCGAACGCGCGGCGACATCCCATAGCCTCAGTGTGGCATCTTCGCTGGCGCTCGCAACGAGAGAGCCATCGGGGCTAAAGACGACATCCCAGACCGCATCCTCATGCCCGATCAGAGGCTCACCCATCTGTGAGTGGGTGCGTACATCCCAGAGCCTGACGGTCGCATCCGCTCCCCCGCTGGCGAGCTGCTCGCCGTCCGGGCTGAACGAGAGGCTGTTCACCGCACCTTCATGACCCCGAAGAATGACCGGCGCGTCGGATGGCGACGCGACCGCCCAAATCAGGATGTCGCCATTGGCAGTGCTGGCAGCCGCGTTGGTGCCATCCTGACTGACCGCTATGGAACGTACGCCCGCCTGGGCACCGTGTAAGAATCGATAAAGGCGTGGGCTGTATTGCAGACCGTCCAACAAGCCTCGTCGAGCTTCATAGGTCTCGGCGCTGTTGAGCGCTTCTATGTTGAGCAGGAGCGCGAGGTCGAGGGCGCTACGATTGGTGTTTGCCTGGATCGCGAGCTGGTCGGCGCGCGAAACGCGGGCATTGAGATCGGCACGCTCGCGTTCACGCTCCGCGTCGTTGCGTTGAATGAGGGCGAACACTGCTGCCAACAGGGCGATGACAGCAATGCCTGCGAGTGCCAGGATCGTGCGCCGGGTTCTGCGCGCTTCGGCATTGCGCAGCCTGAGACTGGCGTTCAGGAATTCAAGCTCAATTGGCGTAAGCAGGATATTCTCGGTGTTTGGCAGCGATTCGAAGCTGTTCAGCCGCCCCCCTCGTGCGAGAAAGCTGCTGTCACGCGCATTGGTCACCCACTCAGCGGCGGCTGTCGCAAGGAGTTGGCGCTGTCGGAGCAGCGTGCGGTTCTGGTCGATCCAGCCACGCATCCGCCCCCATTGGCGTATCAATGCCTCATGCGCGATTTCGACCGTCGGCGCGCGGGTGACGGAATCCCGGTCGAACGTGAGCAGACGATGTCGTCCGAAAGCCTCAAGGACGGTCGCCATTGCGGCGCGGTCCGCGCCAAGATGCATGGTTTCCGCCTGAGCCAAGCGTCGACGTGTATCTTCCGTGCCGTCGCCAACGACGACAAGCCGCAGAAACAGCCGCTCTGCCGCTTCCTGCGCGTCTGCTTCCAGCGCGCCGAAAAGCGCTTCTGCGCGGCGCGCGAGTGCCCCCTGTACGCCGCCTTCGTTTTCATATTGCACGACCGTCAGGATGTCTCCCGTGCGGTTCTCGAACAGCTCATACAGTACATACTGAAGCAGCGGCAGCGTCCCTAGCTGCATTCCGATGTCCTGGACGATGCGCGAAATGAGACCTGGCTCGAACTGTACGCCCAGGCGTTCGGCAGGCTTTACGATGGCTGCTTCCATCTCGGTGGCTGTCAGCGGCAGGATGAATTCGGTGCAGTCGCGCAGAATCGAACCGAAGCGTGGATGAGAGAGTGGCGCATCCACAAAGTCGGCGCGAAGCGTGAGGATCAGACGCGCACGCGGATGGGTAATGAGCGCAGACAGTGTTTCCAGAAATGCGGTGCGCTCATCTTCGCTGCTGACCAGACTGAAGACTTCCTCGAATTGATCGACAATCAACAGGAATTCGCCCTGGGGCGGAATGAGCGGCTCGACAAGCTCCTTGATCGCTTGTGGATGTCGGAGTAGTTCCTTCGACAGCCCGACAGGCGAGTTGATGGCGATTCGTTCCAATGTTTGCTCAAGTTCGACGAATGGCGAGGTGCCGGGGGTCATGATGGCGAAGAACCACTTGTTTGATCCCGGAACGGCAGCGCGGCGAAGGGCGGGGATCAATCCCGCGCGTACCAGGCTGCTCTTGCCGCTGCCGCTGGCACCGATGAGCGCGATGCAGCGGGATTGTATTCCCGTGCCCCGCAGCCGCTGTGTCAGGCGCTGGACGACGCCTTCTCGACCGTGGAAATCGTTCTGATCTGCTTCCTGAAAGGCTCGCAAACCTTTGTAGGGGTTTTTTTGTGCGACTGCGGCGATGTTAAGAATGGGTGTTTGATGCCGCTTACCGCTTCCAGCCTTGACAGCGCGGGAGGAAGGAACGGGTTTGGTTACACGGAGATCTTCCGAAGAGTCGGCGTTTTCCTGTAACACGCGTGACCGGAAGTCGCGCGCCATCAGGGTCGCGTCCGCATACCGATCTGCGGGCAGCCGCTGCGTTGCGCGGCGAACGATTTCGTCCACGTCTCCAGGCAGGTCAGGGCGAAGCCCGGTCACGGACGGAATTTCTGATGTTAAGTGCTTATTCAGGACATCCGTTTGACTGGGAGCGGTATAGGGCAGGGTAGACGTGAGGATCTCATACAGAATGATGCCCAGGCTGTAGATGTCGGTTTGCGCGCTGATCACATCCCCGGTAACGATTTCCGGGGCGACATAGGCGGGTGAACCGAAACGTTCAAATTCGTAAGTCTCGTCTCCAAAAAGGCGCTTCGCGATGCCGAAGTCAGCGAGATAGGCATTCTGTTCATCATCGAGCAGGATGTTGGCAGGCTTCAGGTCTCTGTGAATGACGCCGTTACGATGGGCAGTCGTCAGTGCCGAAGCGACCTGTTCCAACAAACGCGCCGCGAGGGCATTTGGGATGTGTCCTTCATGGTTTTCCATCAGCGATGCGAGGCTGCCACCGCGCAGAAGCCGCATGACAAGATAGGCACCGCTGGGGTCACGCCAGTAATCATACAGGGGCACGATGAAAGGATGTTCAAGCTGTGCAATCATCTGCGCTTCGAGATCGAAGCGTCGTACGAAGTTCGGGACGTTAGCGTACTGTGGGAGGATGACCTTAATTGCCACTTGACGCTCGACGACCGGTTGGAAGGCGCGATAGACCTGCCCAAAGCCGCCCTGTGCAATCAACGCTTCAAACGCATATCCGCGAATGCTGTTTCCAACCAGACCCTGCGTGCTTGAGTGTTTGCGTGTCGACATGTATAGGATTGTAGCACCTTACGGATTGGCGGTCACACAGTATCGGGCGTCGTTACAGCATCCTTGGTTTGCGCCGCAACAGGTTGTAATGGGCTGAATAGCAGCGCTTGGAAGGCAATCGCGAGTTTTTCGCCATAAACCTTCTTCATCGAATCGCTCAGGTTGGGAGCGATGTTCTCTGTCTGTTGGATTGCGAACTCATTGATCTGGCTTCGAAGGTCTTTGAGCAGCGGTTCGCTGATGGGTTTGACATCCTCAGCAGTCTGCGCGTCTGCCCTCACGCGCTCATTCAGTGCCCGCAGTCGTTCAATGAGGATAGTCCGTGCGGTTCGCCACTCGCTCAACTGAGATTCGACCAGACGAATGATCTGGCGCGCGCCCGCCAGTGTGACTGAAATGCGACCGTTTTCTTCCGCTTCAATCTTGCGAATCGAGACAACGGAAAGCGGATGATCCTGCATTTTGTCCAGGATCTGCTGCGCGTTAGACAGGGCGATAATGTGCGGCGTAAGACGTTTTTCAAGGTAGCCCGGCGTAAGCTGCTGACCCGGTGTGACTTCATCGACCAGTTCTAGTGTATAGACGGTTTTTGCGGTCTCGAAGTAGGCGCGAAAGCCGAGTTGACCGAGCCTGACGAGGTCGCCGCTCTCCAGAGCATAGAGTTTATGGGCGATAAGGTGTTTTTCGTTCAACCATGTGCCATTGGTGCTGCCCTGGTCTTGCAGGAAGCAGCCGTTGTCAGATCGAAAGATGATGGCATGCTGACGCGAGACGCCAAAGAGATGGGCGTCATATGGGGTGAGATCGACAGTCGGCATGGATTCGCCTGGCGAGTGTCGCCCAAAGACAATCTTCCTGACCTCACCTTTGACCATGATGGGCTTCTCCTGGCCGACCAGGTAGAAGGAAATTCCATCGCTGCTCGTAACTATTTTCCCATCGTCGGTAGGTTGTGTCCTTTGGAGGGATTGAATCAGATTGTCAGGGACGGGAATTGTCGTCTTGGCGGGCAAGAGAATTAACAACGGCGTGCCACACCGTTCGCATAGGGTATTGGAAAGCTCGTTGCTGAATTGGCACGCGGTGCAGATCTTCATATTATCCATCGGTTTTCTCTCAAGAAGGCGCATTGTAAATGGCGCTGTGTGGAGGCTTTACCCCACGACCTTGTCCACACAAATCCTAGGCAAAACACCTTACAGAGTATATCACCCATTTGTCCTGAAACGGTTATGACGGTGTGAATATTGTTATGCCATGAATCGCTGCGATTGCTTGCTGGAACGCCCGTTCTGTCATAGAATTAGAACCTATGTGCGGTGAACGGGTGTGCGATTACTGGAGGAAGACTATGCTGGCAATCTACCCTTTGGACCCGTTGGTGCAGCGTTTGATACCTGCTTACAATACAGATCCTGGAGACCGCACAACTGCCTGGGGCGATTGGCTTCGGGCAGGTGGTGCCGCCGCGGTGGAGAAATTCATTCGGTGGGCAAATGGCACCGAAGTCGAGGACGACGAAATTCTACAGGAGACACTCGTCGTGGCATACAAGAAGGTGGAGTGTGGTGCGTATGAGCATCGAAACCTTCCGTTCAGCGCATTTCTCAAGAAAATCGCCTGGTATAAGATCATGGAAGCCTCGCGCAAACATGGACAACATGTTTCTCTCGATCTTCTCCACGAAGAACTGATCGCGGATGAGAGCGCAAACCACGAACGAATCGAACATTGGAAAGAGGTCGAAATCTTGCGCGCCGCACTTGGCGCTCTGCCACCCAGGCGTTCTCGGATCATGCTGCTCTACGAAGACGGGTATTCCACCGCTGAAATTGCAGGCAAACTTGGGATTCGAGAGGCGCTGGTGCGCAAGGAAAAGAGCCTGGGGCTTCGGCAGCTGCGGCAGCAGGTGCACATTGAGAAGGCTGGATAACCGTCGGTCGTGCGGCGTTTAGGTCAGGATCGCCACACGACTTCGCTGTATTACTGGTCGAGCGGGTTGACGAGTAGTTCAACCTGAATATTCATCATTCCCAGCAATAATTCATCCCCATTGCGCAGGACATAGGGCTGCCCCGGTGTCATGGCTTTGCCGTTGAGATGGGTCAGGTTGAGACTATGGTTGTCGATGACCATAACCTGATTGCCTTCCAGGCTCATGGTGAGATGCCCACGTGAGACGCCAAATTCCTCCGCCCGAAATGGGGTGAGGTCAACATGGGCGACCAGATTGTTTTCTGTGTCCCGGCGACCCAGCATGACCTGCCCATGGAGGTCAATGATGAGTTGTACCTCGACCGGACGTATCCAAAGCGCAATCCGCCAGGGACGCATCGCCCCCAAATCCATTGTGTCGGTGTCACGCTTGGCGGTCTTGGGTGGGGTGATTTGACTCAGCTTGCCCGTTTTGTTGAGCATTCGGATTCCTCAAGCAAGACTAGGAGAGAGACCGTAATGGTGAGGCTTTTCGGACTCATGATAGCACACAATCCCTCTAACATTATTTACGCAATCTCGATTACACTAACCGTAGATCAACGTACGACAATCTTGCTTACATGTCCGGGACTCTTTGACAATGGCTGACTCGCTAACCCAAAAGCCCGCCCTGGTGATGCTTGTGACCCCCAAGCATGATCATTGGGTGACAGCACTTGCTTCAGCACAGTGTGACTTTTTTCCGATAACAAGCCTTCCTGAGGCAGTCAGCGCTTTGCAGAATGTTCGCTACGACCTCATCATGGTGGATGATGTCGCCTTCAATCGCGATGCGGTCAAGGTGGTCAGTGAGATAAAGCGCCGCAACCCAACGATCCCAGTCATCATTGTGGCGGAAGAAAGCAACGAAGACCGTCAATCCCAGCTGCTGCGTGCCGGCGCGGACGATTTCATCACGCATACGATGTCGAGTGATGAAATGAACCATCATGTGCGCATGATGCTGCATCAGCAGGCGCAGAATCGGCGTCTCGCACGGCGGAACCAGAATCTGCACGCGATGGCGTCCTTGTCGAGGCTTCTCTTCAACGCGCAGGAACAGGGTGTCCTGCTTCAGGAAGCCATCTACCTGCTGGTCAACACCTATCGCCTGTACGGCGTGGCGATTGTGATGCGCGAAGGCGATGTCCTGCGCCTGTATGCCGGAGGCGAGCAATCAGGAAATCGCAAGCTCTACGAGAGCGTGATGCGATTTGACCAGAACGATCCGTATTGCTGGACGATTGACAACGGCATTACTCAGGTTTACCAGAACATTCGAGACAATCCGCACTATGGCGCGATACCAGTTCTGCCTGATGCCGAGTCCGTTCTGATCCTCCCGCTGGTCTATCAGGACACGATCCTCGGTGCCCTGGGCATTTACTCAATGCCGTCCATCAAACTCGCGCATGAAGATTTAATCGTCTTTGAGCCTTTTGCCGCACAGTTTGTCGTGGCGCTGCAAAAAGTTGCTCAGTTCCAGGCGCAGTATGTCAATGTGATGAGCAGTCAGCATCTCCTGCGGGCATGGGGGCGATTCGCAAACCTGAATGCGCCACATGAAATTGCAACGGCGCTGCGCGAACTGGTGGAAGAAGTTCCTCATGCAGGGCAGGGTGTGGTCTTCCTGTATGACACTTTGGATGGACGGCTCGAAAGCGCGCTGGTCGACAGTGCGAACGACGAGGCGCGCCTGGCATTCCTTCAGCTTGCGCGGGCTGGAATCATCGATATGCTCATCAACAGCCTTGATGCCCAGGGCACACCGCGGGTCTTTGATGGGCGAGACCTGGAAACAGGACCGTTCTTGCCACTCTTTCACACGCTCCTTGCGCTACAGGTGTTGTTCATCCCAATCATCGACTCGACACGCCTAATCGGCGGATTGTTTATCGGCACGCGATCAGGGCAGAACTTTACCGAAGAGGACATTAACCTCATCGACAATCTGGTGCGCACCGCCGGGCAGATGTTTGAGAGAATTACGCTGAACAACACGATCTGGGAAAAATCGGGACGCCTCGAAGCAATCCTGCGCACGATTTCTGAGGGGACGTTTTTCGTCGATGAGAATGACAATATTGGCTATCTCAATCCGCAGTTCAGCGAACTCACTGGGATAGCGCCGAGTGAAGTGCTCAATCAGCCCGCCGATACCCTCCTTCGGCTGCTGGCAGGCAAGTCAGATGCTCCGCAGGTGGTCCTCAGCCAATTTCGCGCGGCACAGGATGTCGTGTCTAAACCCAATGTGCATTCAGATGTGTATCCGATAGTCAACGTCACGTTAACGGACATGGAACGCATTCTGCACATTGAGTTTGTGAAGATTGAAGGGCTGGACTCGGTTCGCCTGAACTGGGCGTGCCTCATCCGTGACGGAGAGCGCAGTACGGCAAATGAAGCGCTGCAGGAACTCATGAACGAGGTGGTCACTGAGCATCTGCGTATGCCGTACGCGCATGTCAGGACTCAGATCGGGATGCTGACAGAGCAGCATGGACACTTCAGTCATCGTGATCGCGACAAGTTACTGCATGAGTTAGAGGGCAATTTCGACCGTTTCGGCCAGCTCTGGTCGAACTTCATCGATCTGTATACGATGCAATCGGGTGGAATGCTGCCCGCCCGCGAACCGGTTGATGTCGGCGGGGTCGTGCAGCGGCTGTTGAACAGCCGTGCGCTCTATCCCTATAACCGCATGATACGGGCTGAACTGCGCGCGCAGATCCCACAGGTCAAGGCAGATGAGCTGCGCCTGGAGCGCGCGATCTCAAATGTGCTGCTGGTCGTACTCAATATTCTGCCGCAGGACAACACGTTGTTGGTGAGCGTAGAGCGGCGCGACAAGGAAGTAGCGGTCATTCTGGGCGAACTGCCGGAGACCACTGCATCCGAGATACAACGCCTCATGATGGGACCGCGTGCAACGGATGGTCAGCTCAACCCAGATGCGCTGGCATTGTACGTCAGCCGCGAGCTTATCCAGCGTTACGGAGGGCATCTTTACGTGCAGCAAGGTGCTGAGGAGCGCTTTTCGGTCGTGTTCGCACTCCCGATCACGGGCGCAACCATCGGGATACCTGCCACCGCCATGAAGCCCGCCACTGCAGAAGTTGCCCAAGATCATGGGGAAAATGGCAGCTCGCAAATAGCGAAGAATGCCGTTCCCTCAGGTTCTGGGATCCGTCAAATGATCCCTGGGACGCAGTCAGTGGGGCTTGCCGGAAGTCGCGCCCCCACCCGCGCCATGAACGCCATCATGGTGGTTGAAGGACGATCCACGTTGGTCAGAGAGCTGCGCCAGCGTCTTGAAGAACAGGAATATGAAATCCTGGTCTATAACTCGGCAGATGAAGCGATTCGTGATGTCAACTCGACGCGGCTTGATCTTGTGATTGTCGATGTATCGCTGCGTGACATGAACGGTGTCGATTGCTGCGCCAAGATGCGCGCGCGCAGTGAGTGGCCCATCATACTGGTAACCGATAAAGCGTCTGAAACCGAGAAGGTGCGGGGATTAAACGTTGGGGCGGACGACTACCTGGCGCGCCCCATCAGCTCGGAAGAGATGATGGCGCGCCTGAACACAATCTTTAAGCGACTTTATCTACAGGAACGTACTCGTGAGCCAGTTCAGATCGGCGATCTTTATGTCGATTTTGCACGACGCGAGGTCTTCCTGACTGGGAAGTCGATAGAACTGACGCGCATCGAGTACGACCTGCTTCACATCCTGGTGACAAACCGCGGGCAAGTACTCACGCATAAGCAGTTGCTTGAAAAAGTCTGGGGTCCTGAGTACGAGAACGAAACTCAGTACTTGTGGGTGAACATCAGCCGGCTGCGCAAGAAATTAGAGCCGGCGAATGATAGCCCTCGATACATTCAGAATCAGTTGGGCATTGGCTATATGTTCAGTGAGCCGTGATTGACACGGCTCAATTGAGGTCGGTTATGCCGACGGAGTTACGGTGCCCTGGACGCTTCCGGTGGGCGAGGCAGTAGGCGTTGTTCCGAGAGGCGGGTGACTTCCTGCGCCGGGATCCGTCGTAGGATTACCGAAGGTGCTTCCAATCAACGTCTCTTCGGGCGTTGGCGTGGGGGAGGATTGAGGCGTCTCGCTCACGGTCGGTGTCGTCGTGGGGGACTCTGTATCGGTCGGTAGCATGGTCGGCACGGATGTTGCAGTCTCGGTCGGCGGTACTGTGGGTAGGAAGGTTGCGGTGCTGGTGGCAGTCTCGGTTGGCGTGCTGCTTGGCGGCAGAGACGTGGGGGCGACGAGCTGCGTTTCGCTGTCTGCAAGGTTGGCATCTACCAGGACATCCAGATTTGTCGTATCCAGGGGCGGCGCGATCTCGATCTGGCGTTCGAGCGCATCCAGGGGAATATTCTGTACATCCTGCGCAGAATACGCATATGGGAGGCTGGGGGGCGCGCTTGGTTGAAGCGAGGAGTTCATGGCGACGGTGATCTGCGTGCCCGCGACAGCAACCTGGTCTACGCCGAGCGCCTCGACCTCGGTCTCGCCTTCAATCATCGTGATCGTCATATCCTCGTTTGGTCGTGCCTGGATGTAGGCGGTGGAACCGAGTCGGATTTTCACTTCGTTGATCCAGAGATCGACTGTCGCGACGCCTTCCGGAGTCTGGATGAGCACTCCGTTTTCTGGCGCTTCCTGGCAACCCGTATCGTTTTCCGCGGTGTTAAGATAGAATGCCTGCATGGGTCCAAAATCGGCGGTCAGCGCGTCAACCACCCGCAGGCGGCTACCATCGCCAAGCACCTGCACGGTGCCCGCGCTGACCCACCCGGTTTCGCTGGTTTCTGGAATCCGGACGTGCAGCCAGTTGGCATCTTCACTGCGTCCATCTGCAATCGCAAGCTCATGCGGCTGAAGGGTGGTCATTACATAGGCTTGCGGATCTGGATAGCGGCGGACGTTGATATTGCTGTCGGCACGCGTGCGGACTGCCGTGTAGTGTGGATTCCGGACATTATTGCGGACTTCCACATCTCCAAAGAGCACCATCGTGACATTTCTGCTTTCCAGACGATTGGGAATGTTCGCCTGCATCCGCATGAGCGCGATTCCCCATAAGCCTGCATCTCTGTCCATTGCGCTCAGGCGAAGGCTTTCCAGTCCGGTGATGTCGATGACGTCGCCGACTTCGGCGAATCTGAAATGGGGTAACCCAGGCTGAGGGCTTGCTTCAAGAAGATGATTGCCATAGCAGGCTTCATTCCTGCCCAAGCCGTCACAGACAGAATGGGTTGCTGCCATCGCCGTCTGAATGACTTGTTGGCAAAGCTCTGCTGGCACCGTTTGAAACGCTGTGACCAGCAGAACAACGGGAAACCAGAACGCTAAGCGTAAATGCCGCATGATACCAATAACCCTGTTCCCAATCCACCTCAAAGACATCATACACGATTTTTATGAATTCGGAACATCTTCGCACACTTCTTTACATGCCTTCGCATTTTGTTAATGGAATACGGCTTCGAGAAAGAGGCGGGGTGCCTCAAGATGTGGCGTATGCCCTGAGTGTGGGATCACCGAGTGTTCAGCGCGCCTCACCATATCTCGCATTTCATTTGCGATAGCCTCATAGCGGGAGTCCAGCGCTCCCGTGATCAGGTGAACAGGGCGGTGTATCGACTGGAGCTGTGACCACATGGACGGCATAACGCCTGTTCCCATGTGTTCAAGACTCTGCGCTAAACCTTCGACCGAGTGCCTGACGCGCTCGCTGCGTTGGGCGGCGCGAAGCTCGGCGGGTAGTTTCTGATGGGATTGGAAGAGCGGGATGTTCGCCCAGTAGTCTGCAAACCAGGCGAGACCCTTGATCCGAATGGACTGCGCGAGTTCGTCGTCCACCTGCTTGCGCGCGATGCGCTCGCTTTCATCTTCTAACCCTGGCGTTGCGCTTTCGAGAATCAGCTTTTCGACCAGATGAGGATAGTGGATGGTCGTATAGAGCGCCAGTCGCCCTCCGAGCGAATAGCCGAGAAGCGTACGTGGAGGCTTGAGCGCCTCCAGGAGCGCGGCAATCTGCGATCCTGCGTCTGTGAAACCGCAGCATCCCTCGTCGTCCGGGTGATGCCCTGGCAGGTAGGGGCGGGTCACGCGGTAGCGCGTTTCCAGTTCTGGCACAAGCGCATCCCAGGAGTATGGGCTACCCGTAAAGCCATGCAGCAGGATCAGGTTCGGGCGGTCGGATGGCGGACTTGAAAGGGTGATGAGGGCTTGTTGTATCATTGTGTCGGGGTTTCTGCTGTTGTTGTTCAGATGATTTAGTTTGTGATGAATTTAGCAAATATTCATGATGAACGTCTGGGAATGTGCTATGCTGATTGCAATAGACTGACCAGTCGGTTTGAAGGTGCCATGGACGATCAAACGACTTCACGCGATCCAGAACAGACACGCGGACGCATCCTCGATGCAGCTTTGGACGTGTTTGCGCGCAAAGGGTATCACGAAGCGAGCGTCGATGAAATCGTCGATCAATCGCACACCTCCAAAGGGTCGATCTATTTTCATTTTCCCAATAAGCAGCGGCTGTTCCTGGCGCTGGTGGACAAGTTCGCCGACGTGCTTGAACGCCATGTGAAGGAATCGATCGCCCACGAGCAAGCGGGGATGCGGCGGGTGCGCGCGGCGCTGGAAGCTGTGCTGAATACGTTCAGCAAGTATCGCTCGCTTGCAAAAATCCTGCTTGTGCAGGCGGTGGGGCTGGGCAGTGCTTTTGAGGAAAAACGTCTGGAAGTGCACCAGCGTTTTGCGCTGCTGATCCAGCATTACCTTGACCAGGCGGTTGAGGTCGGCGACATTGCTCCGGTCGATACGGAGCTTGTCGCCTATGCCTGGATGGGCGCGATCAACGAGTTGGTCATCCGCTGGGTCTACACCGGCGAGCCAAAGCCAGATCGAATTTTCAGTACCTTGCTGCCTATCCTGCTGCACAGCGTTCGATTTGAAGAGCCGTCGTGAGTGAAGACGATGACAATATCACCCTCTTCCAAGCATCTCATTGCCTATACTCGCGCGCTTCCGGATGTGACACCCCAGAGCTTCCTGGCGCACTATGGCGGGGAAGCTCGTACATTCTGGCAGCGGGGTCAGTACGCGAGCGCATATGCGGGCGTAGGCTCTGCTGTCACGTTGCGGGCGCAGGGCAGCGACCGTTTTGCCAGGCTTCGCGCGCAGGTCGGGGAAGTATTCTCCGGTCATCAGCATGACAGCAGCGCGCCTGCGGACGTTCGCCCCCGCTTTTTCGGCGGTGCTGCGTTCGAGGCGGATGGCGCAGACAATCGACTGTGGGGGGGATTTGGCAGCGCCCAGATGATCCTCCCGCGTTACCTCCTGACGCGCTCCGGTGGCTACTCTTGGCTGACAATCTGCGACATGTCCGTCAGCGAAAATCGTGTTGACACGGCGCACCTGGACGCGGAATTCGCCGCGGTGGTCGAACGTATCCAGCAGGAGTGTGACGAAAGCCCGATCTCGACACCATTGAAGCTGCACGAGCTTACCGACCACGTCGCGTGGCGCGACATGGTCGCGGAAGGCGTGGGGAAGATACGCGCAGGCGAACTGCGAAAGATCGTCTTGTCGCGCGCACTGGAAGCGGAGATGAATCACCCCATAAACGCCGTTGCAGCGCTTGTCGCATTGGAAAAGTCATATCCCACCGCATTTCGTTTTATGATCGAGCCGGAAGCGGGGCAGGTCTTTTTTGGCGCTTCGCCGGAGCTGCTGGCGCGGTTGGAGGACGGAACACTTTATACCCATGCGCTTGCAGGGAGCGCGCCGCGCGGCGAAATGCCATCCGACGACGACCGCATCGCTGCTGAGCTGCTCGCCAGCAGCAAAGACCGGCATGAACATGCACTGGTGGTCGATTGGCTGCGGGCGATACTCACGCCGATCAGTCGAACGCTTGATATTCCCCATCAGCCCGTCGTCACCAAACTCAGGAATATCCAGCACCTCTTCACGCCTGTACAGGCGCAGCTTCGGGACAAGACACACCTGCTGGATGTGATCGAGCGCTTGCATCCTACACCCGCCTTAGGCGGCGATCCTCAGCACGAGTCGCGTGCCGCGATCCGTGAGATCGAGCCGATGCCGCGTGGCTGGTACGGGGCACCGGTGGGCTGGATTGACGCACATGGCGACGGCGAGTTCGCGGTCGCCATACGGAGCGCACTTGCATGTGAGAGTCACGTACGCTTTTTCGCAGGGGCAGGCATCGTCGCGGATAGCGACCCTGACCGGGAGTGGGAAGAGACAAAGATCAAGTTTAAGCCAATGCTTGCGGCGCTTGGCGTTGAATATGACGTTCAGGTGGACGCACAGGAACGAGTGCTGCCGCAGCTTGAAGGAGTCCTGCCGTGATCCATGCCCCGAATCGAAATTACGTTTGGACGTACACCTTCGTGCAGGCGCTGGCGGAGGCGGGACTGCGCAATGTCGTGATCGCGCCGGGCAGCCGCAGCACGCCGCTGACGATGGCGTTCGCGCGCCACCTCGATATCCGCGTCTATTCGCATATCGACGAGCGCGGGGCGGCATTCATGGCGCTGGGGTTGGCGCTGGCGCAGGACGCGCCCTCGGCGGTTGTCTGCTCGTCAGGGACGGCAGCGGCGAACTTCTACCCGGCGATTGTCGAGGCGCATTATGCCCATGTGCCGCTGCTGGTGCTAACCGCGGATCGCCCGCATGAGCTGCGCGAGAGCGGCGCGAACCAGACGGTCGATCAGGTCAAAATGTATGGCGATCACGTCCTTTGGTCGGTGGATGTCGCGCTGCCGGAGGCGAACCCGCCAGATGTGGCGCTGCGCAACCTGCGTTCACTTGCGGCGCGCGCTTACGCGCTGGCGGACGGGATGCCGAAAGGCGCGGTGCATCTGAATTTCCCCTTCCGCAAGCCGCTCGAACCGACCGAGGTCGCTGGCGAGGGGCGCGAGCTACTATGGGGCTTGGGTGGGAACCGCGAAGGCGCGAAGGGGAACTCTCAACACGAAGGTGCGAAGGGGACAGAGGTACACGGAGGTGAAACTGAACTGACGCTATTGATGGCGTCCGTCGATGGGTATCGCGCTGCGCCGCGCATTGACCGGGGTGTGCTGATGCCGACGGATGCGCAGATGGAACGTCTTGCAGACATATTGCGTAAGGCGAAGCGACGATTAATTGTGTGCGGTCCTCGAACCCCCGGTGGGGATTTTCCAGAGAAGGTGGTTGCACTGGGAGAAATGTCCGCTGCGGTGTTACTTGCTGACGGACTTTCTAACATTCGGCAGCATCTGCTCGCCTTTGGTTCGTACGAGTGGTACATACGCAAGGCGGCGGAGTGGGGCGATCCCGATGTTGTGCTTCACTTTGGGGCGATGCCCGTTTCGCAAGCGCTTGATGATTATCTCAACAAGGTACAGCCAAAACATCGTATCGTAATCAGCGAAGATAGCGTTTGGACGGACTTCAACCATAGTGCTGACTGGTTTCTACATGCCGATCCTGCGGCAGTGTGCGCTAAACTCGCTGCGTCGGCAGACCTGGATGGCACCGACGAAGATTGGTGGCAGCGGTTTGTTGACGCCGAGTCTGTGGTCATTAAGGATGACAGTCTCTATCTGTCCGACATCTCCACCCGTGCATTTTTTGACGCTGCCGCAGTGTCCGAGGTTGTACATCTTCTTTCAAGTGATTCAAACGTCTTCGTTGCCAGCAGCCTTGCAGTCAGGCAGTGGGACCAATTCAATCCCATCAGTGATTCGCCCAAAATGCGGGTTTTCTGCAATCGCGGCGCGTCGGGCATTGACGGAACGATCAGCAGCGCGCTTGGCGTGGCGGCTGCCGAGCCGGAAAAGCCCACTGTCCTGATCATCGGCGACCTGGCGTTCTACCACGATATGAACGCGCTGCTGGCGGCGAAGCGCAACGGGATCAAGAACTTCGTCATCGTGCTGCTGAACAACAACGGCGGGCAGATCTTCCGCCGCCTGCCGATCAACCAGCCGGAGTTCGAGCCGGAATTCACCGAGCTGTTCATCACCCCGCATGGCATGACCTTCGAGCATACCGCCGCACAGTTCGGCTTTGCCTACGCCCGCGCCGACGACCGCGACACTTTCCGTGCAGCGGTTGCGGCAGCACTGGCGAGCGGTGAGCCGAGCATCGTCGAGGTGGTCACGGATGCGGAGGAAGATGCGAAGCGTCGCAAAGCGCTGATGGATAGGGTGGCGGAGGCAATCAGCAAGATAGCGAATTAGCCCATTAGCTTGATAGCTGAGTAGCTCGATAGCCGAAGAAAAAGCTATCAAGCTAGCCGATTATCAAGCTCAAAAGCTAATCTGCTCATTCGCTAATTTGCTCGAAAACGTAGTATTTACGTATACACATGGAGTGTAAGGTAGAGATGAGCGATCACGGAACGACTACGGAGCCGCGCCAGATGATCAAGGCGGCGGAGTGGGAGACGGTCAACGAATACACGGAGATCACGTACGAGAAGACGGACGGCATTGCGCGCATCGCCTTCAACCGCCCGGATGTGCGCAACGCCTTCACGCCCGACACAATCCGCGAGATGACGGACGCCTTTATGCATGTCTGGGAAGACTCGGATGTCGGCGTCATCCTGCTGACCGGGAATGGTCCCGCCAAGGATGGCAAGTGGGCGTTTTGCAGCGGCGGCGACCAGAAGAAGCGCGGCGATGCGGGTTATGTCGGTACGGACAATGTGGCGCGCCTGAATGTGCTGCCGCTGCAACGCATTATCCGTACGATCCCCAAGGTCGTGATCGCGCTGATCTCCGGCTATGCCATTGGCGGTGGGCATGTGCTGCATGTCATCTGCGATCTGAGCATCGCGGCGGATAACGCTATCTTTGGGCAGACGGGTCCGCGCGTCGGCAGCTTCGACGGCGGCTACGGCAGCAGCTATCTGGCGCGCATCGTCGGGCAGAAGAAGGCGCGCGAAATCTGGTATCTGTGCCGCCAGTACGATGCACAGCAGGCGCTTGAGATGGGGCTGGTCAACACGGTCGTGCCGCTGGAACAGTTGGAAGTCGAAGGCGTGGGGTGGGCGAACGAGATCTTGCAGCACTCGCCGCTGGCGATCCGCTTGCTCAAGGCGTCGATGAACGCGGATGTCGACGGTCAGACGGGCATTCAGCAGTTGGCGGGCGATGCGACGTTGCTCTTCTACATGACGGAAGAGGGGCAGGAGGGGCGCAACGCCTACGTCCAGAAGCGCAAGCCGCAGTATCGCAAGTACCCCTGGCGACCATAGAATATGCCCAAAGGCTTCACGCAGCCGGATTGGCTGATGCAGGCAGCACAGGAAAAGCCGGATGCGCTGGCGCTCATTCAGGGCGATCTGGCGTGGGATTATGAGACGCTCAACATCTACGTCGGCTTCATGGCGGCAGGATTGGACAACTTGGGCATCGGGGCGGGCGCGCGCGTTGGCATCCTGCTGCCGAACTGCGCCGAATATGTCGTGCTTGCCTGGGCAATCTGGCGGCTGGGCGCGACGGCAGTACCGCTGAACACGCGGCTGACTCTGGACGAACTGCGCTATGGCGTGACGACAGCGGGCTGCACGGCGGTCATCGTCGAGGCGAGCCGACCCGCGGAGTATTTCACGCAACTGGGTGTCCCGGCGCATCCGCTGGAACCGCACGAGGGTATCGCCGGTTTCGCCCATCCGATGCCGCATGAATTCGACCGCTGGGGGCAGGGCGAATTCACACGGCAGGCGTTCGCATTGGTCGTCTTCACCAGCGGCACGAGCGGGCGACCGAAAGGCGCGCAGCTCACCTTCAACAACCTCTATTACGCGTCGATGGCGTCCACGCTGCGTCTGGGCAACGAACCGAACGACCGTTGGCTACTCTCGCTACCGCTCTATCATGTCGGTGGGCTGGCGATGATCGTGCGCGTGTGTCTGTGCCGTGCCCCGCTCATCGTCATGGATCGCTTCGATGCGCTGGCGGTCGTTGAGGCGGCTGCGCAGCATCGGGCGACGCTGATTTCACTGGTGCCGACGATGCTGCATCGGCTTCTGCGCGAGACGGCGGGCAATCCGTTTCCAGAGAGCGTGCGGCTGGTGCTGATTGGCGGGGCGGCGCTCGACCCTGTAATGGCGATAGAGGCGCTCGATCGCGGCATCCCGATTGCGCCGACCTATGGGCTGACCGAGGCGGGATCGCAGGTGTGTACCGCGCTGCCGGACGAAGCGCGCGCTAAGCCAGGTACGGTCGGCAAGCCGCTGCCCTTCATGCGTGTGCGTGTGGTAGATGCGCAGGGACACGACATGCAAGCGGGCGAGATTGGTGAGATCATTGTGCAGGGACCGAATGTGATGTTCGGCTACGTTGGCGAGACGCCGCCGGACATCCCGCTGACGCAGTGGGGCACACCTGCCTATCTGCCATATCAGGAGGGCTACCGCACGGGCGACCTGGGGTATCGCGATGCGGATGGCGATTTGTTCATCGTGCAGCGGCGCAGCGACTTGATCGTGACGGGGGGAGAGAATGTCTATCCCGCCGAAATTGAGCGGGTGTTGGCGGCGCATCCCGATGTGCGCGAGGTGGCGGTCGTCGGCATCCCCAGCGCGGAGTGGGGTCAGCAGGTCGCGGCGGTGATCGCTCTATCGGACGCCGTCAGGACGCCATTCATGGCGTCCGCCGCTGCTCATGACGCTACAATCGCTGCCCTTGACGCCTATGCTCGTCAGCATCTGGCGGGCTACAAGGTGCCGCGCGTCTGGCACTTCATCGATGCGCTGCCGCTGACCGCATCGGGCAAGGTGGATCGCGCGGCGGTACGCTCGCTGCTCAGTCCCGATTGATCGTGCGTTTCGGTTTTTCGTCGCTGCTTGCGCTTATCTCATCTGCATACACGAATTCACCATCGCTGCCGATGCCGACGACGCGCCTGAGGTCTTCCTCGGTCGGCAGATCGCGCAGCGGCAGCGGCTGGATCGACAGCAGGATAGGGATGCTCATCGGCTTGAGGTAGTGGATGCCCATGCGCCCGCCAATCGCCTTCATTTCGTCCCACAGTTCCTGCGTCACGCGGAAGTGTTGTCCGCCGATAGTTATCGTCGGGAGTTTCCTCCACCCATCATAGCGATAACCGAAGCGTGAGCTGCCTTCGATATATTGGATGTCGTCTCGTAGTGTAGGAGCGCTTGCACGTCCTTGTAGGTGCAGCTGACGAATTTCGCTGGAATTGGGTTTGCGCGTATAGACGGTTTCTGCTGACGAGAGCAATGTCTCTTGCTCAACACTCAGCATTCCTTCCACGTTCTTTCGAAATGTCTCAATCGTGTTGACTTCAGGGGTAATCTCAAAAGGTTCGATAACCACCTGTGTGCGCAGGGCCTTTCCCAGTGCCAAATCATCCTCTGGCATCCAGGGAATGGTCTCCATTTGTCTTGGTTGCTCCACTACAGGAGGCAGCTCACTCGGTGGCGGGAGCGGCTCGAAACTCAGCACGCGGAACGGCTTAAGGTCTACCAAGCTGTACACAGCCCCATAAGTGTGGCCATACCGTTTGAGCCATTCCGCAATTTGTGGTTCGATAATGTGCCGAACGCCACCTACCTTAATTCGGTCCTGTTCTTCAAATACGATTCTTCCTTCAATACGTGTGATTCCTGGTGCGAGTGTGCGCCACCAGTTCGATTGCTGACCAGGATCGGCAATCCCAAGTTCAGGGTCAACGTTTGAAATACGCCGCAGCATATGAGCAGTAGCCGGGATACCCATAGAGGCGAACATGGCTGATAGTGTCAGGTTAAGGAGCAATGGAACCAGCAGCATACCCATCACCAAGAAGGATACAAGCCCAATGATTGCCCCTATAGCAAGTGCAGGAGTTGCAGACTCTCGAATGGCTTCGTCGGGTAATTTGTTCTCCTGCGCTGCCCGCACGCGTTTGCGCAGAGAGCTTTTCTGCCGCTCTGAGAGCCGCCCCTCGCGATTGCAGACGATGTCTTCGGCGATCTGCCTGCCTAACTCGGTATCGAAGGCATCGTCTGGTTGTTTCATGGTTCCGGTGAGATCATCGATCGATGCCATGCGCGTTTACCTTCGTGTGCTGCCTCGCATTACCTCCAAATCTGATTATCGCGCACTTCCCATTGCTCGCCCCTAAAACCCTCCAGGAATCGGCGATCATGCGAGATGGCGATGATCGTGCCGGGGAAGCTGCGCAGCGCGTCTTCAAGCTCCTCCAGCACGTCGGGGCTTAGATGATTGGTCGGCTCGTCGAGCAGCAGCAGGTTAGCGCGGCTCGCCATCAGCCGCGCCAGCGTCAGCTTGCGGCGCTGCCCGGCGCTCAGATTCATCACCTCCGTCTCAACCTCGTCGAAGCGGAACAAGCCCGTCCAGATCAACTGATTCATGATCTCTTTCGGCGCTCCACTGGCGGTGCTGGCGAACACGTCGTAGACCGTACCCCGCTGCGGCGGTTCATCTTGTGGCATGTAGCCGATTTGTACCGTCGGCGCGCGCTGCACGCTCCCGGCGTCCGCCGCTTCGACGCCCGCCAGGATGCGCAGCAGCGTCGATTTGCCCACGCCATTTTCTCCAGTGATCGCGATCCGCGCGCTGTTCGGAATATCGAAGCTCACGTCGCTCAGGATCGTGCGCCCGCTGTAGGACTTCGTGATGCCCTGCGCGCGCAAGGCGAAGTGGCTCGCCATCAGCGCCGGGTCAAAATCGGCGTCGAACTGGAGCGGCTTGGGAGGCTTGGGGATCGGGTCGCGCAGCAAATGCGCCAGTCGTGTTTCTGCATCACGCACGCGCTTGGAGACGGTCGATTCGTGGTTGGCGATCTTGGCGTTGCGCAGGAGCTTATCGCCATCGGTATGCGCGCGATAATTGTCGTTGCGACGCGCACCCTGCTTGATTTCGATTTGAAGCGTCTTGATCTCATCCTGCTGCGCGGCGTAGTCCTGCTCCCATCGCTGACGTTCTACTGCCTTCTGAGCGCGGTACGCGTCATAATCGCCGGGGAAGCGGCGCGCGCTGCGCGTGTGCTCGTCGATCTCCAGGATGGCATTGACGGTGCGGTTGAGAAACTCGCGGTCGTGCGAAACGACCAGGGCGCTCCCATGATGGCGTCGCAGGTAGCCTTCCAACCATTCCAAGGCGGCGGCATCCAGGTGATTGGTTGGCTCGTCCAGCAGCAGCAGGTCGGGCGACCGCAGCAGGAGCAATGCGAGCGCGATGCGTGTCGTCTCGCCGCCGCTGAAGCTGCTGACCCTTCGCTCACGATCCAGATGGGCGATGCCGAGTCCGGAAAAGACGATGTCGATCCGCGCGTCCAGGTCGTAGCCGCCGAGCAGCTCGTAGCGATGGGCAACATCGCCGTATTGGTCGAGTGCGCCAGCGTCGCCTGCTGCCATAGCGACTTCCAATGCGCGCATCTGCCGCTCAAGGTCGTGGATGTGGGTGAGCGCCTGGTAGAGCCAGTCGCGCAGTGTCGCCCGCTGATCCTGCGTTTGCACCTGTGCCAGGTAACCCCGGTCAGCATCTTTGCGGATGCTGACTCGACCCTGATCGGCGGTGACTTCGCCCGCGATAATCCTGATCAGGGTCGATTTGCCGACGCCATTCGCGCCGACGATGCCAAGTCGTTCGCCTTCGTTGAGGTGAAAACGGATGTCGTTCAGGACGCGCTGCGCGCCGTAATATTTTGTCAGGTCTGTTACAGAGAGCGTTTGCATAGGGATGTTCCTTTCGGCGTCTGCTTGAACGAAGCGAAGACCCGTTACGGAATAACATGCTTATGCAACTGGCAGGCGCAGAGTGATACGCGCACGGCACACGAATCGAGCAGCAGCGGAGGCATTCCGTATCGGGTTAACGGGTGCTGCTGTCCTGACGCATGTGCGACCTTTCGCTAGGAGCGGTAGAAGCTGGGAGGGCATCGGGTGATGCAGTCCCAACACGCAAAGTATAGCACGGCGCTTTTCAGCAGGACATCCGCCCTTTGGAGGACCCTTGCGTGTAACGCTCTTAACATTCCTATGCGCACACTTTAACATTTCGCGTTATGCTTTCCGCCTCATGATTGGAAGCGGAGGGGTGTGCTGTGAAACGAAGTTCACTGTTGTTTTGCCTGCTGTTGGCACTGATCGTTGGCGTCATGCCTTTAAGCGCGCAGGATCGAGCCATTCAGATCGAATTCGTCCATATCTTTGGCGGCGAAAATGATGATCGCGGGGAGCTTATCCAGGCGGTCGCGGATGCTTTCATGGCAGAGCGTACCGATGTACAGGTGACGGTATCGTCGCCCAGCACCGACTACACCGAGCTGTTCAATACGGCGCTTCTCAGCGCGCAGCAAGGCAGTGCCCCAGAGATCGTGCTGGTCGAAGAAGGGCTGACACAACTCGCCTATGACTCGCAGTTGTTTGTGCCTGTCGAAGGTATCGCCAGCGCGGAGCAGTTAGCGAGTCTCGAGGATGTTATCCCGCAGCTTCTGAACTTCTACCGCATCGAAGGCGCGCTATGGTCGATGCCCTGGAACGCCAGCAATCCGCTGCTGTACTACAATCGCGGCATGTTCGAGGCGGCAGGTCTTGATCCGGATGCACCGCCCACGACGTTTGACGAAATCCTCGCCGCCTGCGAAGCAATCATGTCGCTGCCGGAAGACACGCGCCCGACGGGCGGGTGCATCAACTGGCCGATGTCTACCTGGTTTGCGGAGCAGTGGGTGGCGATGCAGGGCGGCTTGTTCGTCAACAATGACAACGGGCGTGCTGCGCGCGCCAGCGAGGCGCTGTTTACAAGCCCGGAGATGCTGACGGTCGTAAACTGGTTCAAGCAGCTTGGCGACGCAGGCTACTACGTTTACAGCGGCACACCTGATGACTACAACGGTGAAGGTCAGGCGTTCCTGGGTAAAAATACGGCGATGACCATTAACAGCACCGCTGGCATTGGATTGTTTCAGCGCTTCTCCGGGGTTTTTGGTATCGACCTTGGCATCGCGCCGCTGCCAGCGCCAAACGCAGATGCGACCAACGGCGGTACCATCGGGGGCGGCAGTCTGTGGGTGACAGCGGGGCACACGGACGAGGAGACGCGCGCTGCCATCGATTTCATCTTCTTTCTGACGACCACTGATTACGATATGCAGTGGCATCAAGGTACCGGCTATTTCCCTGTGCGGCAGACTTCTCTCGATGCGCTGTCCGAAAGCGGATGGTTCGATGAAAATCCGGCGTATCGCATCGCCATCGATCAGCTCCAGGCACAGGGTGGAAACGTCGCGAATGCGGGCGCGGTCATCGGTCCTGCGCCGGAGGTGCGTGGAGCGTTGATTCAGGCGCTGCAATCGATCGTCGATGGTGGGCAGGATGTTACAGCGTCGCTGGAGGCGGCAAAGGCGGCGGCGGACGCGGCACTTGCCGATTACAACGCGACCATCGGCGGCTAAAGGGTAGGGCGTATTGATGATGCAGGCAGACCTGGAGCGCTGGATCGGCAGGGTAGTCCTGTTCACCGTGCTCGCTTTCGCAATCTGGTTTGGCGTGAGCGAGTGGGCAGGGCTGAGTGCCTTTGCTGGGTGGTTGGCGACCAGCCTTGGTATGCTGCCTGCGTCATTACAGACCCTGGTTAGCTACTACGCTGCAACACCCCTTGGTCAGCTCTTGCCTTCGGTCGTCATTGGCGCGCTGGTGGGCGCAGGCGTCATCTGGCGGTTTCGGCGCCAATCCGCTGCGTCGTCCGTTCGTGTTGGATTTGCCTGGATCGCGTTTGGGGCAGGGCTGGGCGTCATCAGCGCACAGCTCTACGCCTATACGACGCGCCACTGCACCTATGCGCCAGATGTGGATGGTGCGCAGGCACTGGCGGGATACATCCTGACTGTGATTGTGGCGCTGGTGCTGCCTGCACTGACCTGGACTCTGGTGCATGTGCGCGCAGTGGATACGCTGGCAGGGTACTTCAAGGGTGGTTGGATCGCGTTTCTGCTACTTGCGCCCACACTGGTCAGCCTGTTGATCTTCCTCTACTATCCGAGCATCCAAACGTTGACGCTGTCGTTAAGCGCTCGCCGCTTTCCGCTGCCGCAGGAGCGTTTCGTCTGCCTGAGCAATTATGCGACGCTGGTCGGGGACGCGGTATACCAGAACAGCTTCATCACAACACTCTTGATCACCGCTGTGATTGTCTTGCTGAGTCTCGCCCTGTCGCTCTCTATTGCGGTGCTTGCGTCTCAGAAAATCCGAGGCGCATCGATCTATCGCACACTGCTGATATGGCCCTTTGCGCTTTCTCCCGTCGTGGCGGGGGTTGTCTTCCTGGCGATGTTCCGGGAAGGCGGGGGCGGCTTGATCAACTACGTGGCGGGGACGCTGCTGGGCATCGAACCAAGCTGGCTGCGTGATCCGATACTGGCGCGCTGGGTGGTCGTGCTGGCGTCGGTCTGGAATGTCCTCGGTTTCAACATCCTGTTTTACATTGCTGGCTTGCAAAACGTGCCCAAAGATCTCTTGGAAGCAGCGGCAATCGACGGCGCGAATCGCTGGCAGCGTTTTGTGCAAATCACGTTTCCGATGCTTGCGCCATTCACGTTCTTTCTCCTCGTCACCAATGTGACCTATGGGTTCTATGGTGTTTATGGCGCGGTGGATACGCTTACGCAGGGCGGTCCCCCACTGGGTCCCGCCGGGCAGTTCGGCGGGGCGACTGACTTGCTCATCTACAAGTTGTACGAGGATGCGTTTAATCCTGGAAGCCCGGCAGGGTTGGCGGCTGCACAGGCGGTGTTTCTGTTCGTGATGGTGGCGGGATTAACGGTGTTGCAGTTCCGTTACGTCGAACGACGGATCACGTACAACGGTTGACACGCATAAAGGGCATTCCAATGCAGATCGCAGATCTTACATCCTCACATGCTTCGACTGAGATGGCTGCACCAGGGAAAGGTCGCATTCGCTGGGGCGTTCACCTCGCATTGATCGTCGTCTGCTTCGTCATGTGTATCCCCGCTCTCTATGCACTCCAGGTTGCGACGCTCGACATCGTCCAGGCGTTCGCTGCGCCACCCCAGCTTTTCCCACCTGGTGGCGACCTGGGCAATAACATCGAGTCGCTGTTTGCTCGGAGCGAGTTCGGCGTGTTGATTGGCAACACGATTGTTGTTTCGCTTGTAGTCGTGGTTGGAAAGACCGCGCTGGCGCTACTTGCGGGCTTGGCGTTTGTCTACTTCAGATTTCCTGGCAAGACACTCTTGTTCTTCTTCGTGCTGCTGACCCTGCTCCTGCCCACCGAGATCATCCTCCTGCCGTTGTTTCGCATGATGTCCGAAATCGGCTGGGGTGAAAGTGCGCCGCGCCTTGCCCTGACGATACCGTTTTTGGCGACGGCGACGGGAGCTTTTTTGTTTCGCCAGCACTTCAGCAATATTCCGCGTGAGTTAGCCGAGGCGGCGCAGATCGACGGCGCGTCGCCTGTGCGTTTCCTCTTTAGCGTGCTGATCCCCATGTCCTGGAATGTCATCGCAGCGCACGCGCTGATCCAGTTCATCGCCAGTTGGAATCAATATTTGTGGCCCGTGCTGATTGTTCAGGACATGGGGCAGCAGGTGATCCAGGTAGGGGTGCGCAGCGCGGCGGCGCAGGGGACAAACACTGACTTTGGGCTGCTGATGGCGGCGGGAATCATTGCGTCGCTGCCTCCGCTGATTCTGTTTGTGGCGATGCAGAAGCAGTTCATGAGCGGCTTCGCCATCACGCGCGACAAATAGCAAACGCGATGCTTCGCGTCCCCCTTATTGCGGCGAACCATGTCTTGTCAAAGGTTATGTTGTCCGCTCATCTGACCGCAAGCTGATAGACCGCTTCGTCAAAGTCCACCTGCCCGGTCGCCACGAAACCCGCGCTCTCGAAGAGTGCCACCGCCCCCGCGTTCCCCGGCGCGACAGTGAGCCATATAGCGTTGACCGACGGGGCAGCCGCAAGGTGCTCGATGAGTACCATCAATGCAGCGCGCCCGTAGCCAAAGCCCTGGAACTCCTGGTCGATCATGAAGCGCAGGATCTGGCAGCCCTGAGCCTGCGGGAAGAAGGCATAATGGACGAACCCAACGATGGTGCCGCCTGCATAAATGGCGCGTGCCTCGCCGCCTTCATAGTGTGCCTGAAGCAGCGAGTACCAATTGGGTGCAAAAAGGTGTTTCTGCCCTGGAGAAAGCCTGAGCGCGACGACTTCCTCCCAGTTTTCCGCCGTGATTGGGCGGAGCTGTATCGATGGACGCATGACGCCCGCCCTTTACGATCTTTACCCGTTAACGCCCAACTTTACCACAACTATGGCACGAAGAACCCTTCCGCCACAGAATTGCGTTTTGCCTCATGCGCTTGGCATCCGTGCGCGTGCGTATGGGTGCAAATGCGAGGATGCACGCTGCTGGGTCAGGGGGCTGCGGTCGGCACGGCGTCAATGTCGCAGCGCAGACCTGCCGACGACAGGTACTGCGCGCCGACTACCTGGCGCTGCTCGATACCGGGACCCAGCCAAGCGACGGCGACCCAGTTATAGCTGGACTCATCTTCTTTGAAGATGACCTCGAAGTAACGTCGCTGCCTTGCCTGAAGGATCACAGGATACGATTCCTGCTGCAAAGAGCTGTCAAAGTCGAGGTAGTCTGCAAAGGAGTCGAAATCCAGCAGCTTTCGCAAGTGGTCGGGGCTTCCCGTCGTGCTCAACCAAAACTCACTGGCGTTATCACTCCCGATCCAGAAGATGTATTCCCCGCTGCTTGGCGGTGTCAGGTAACCGCGCAGGCGTGCGCCGAAGTTTCCACCGAGGTTCGGCGTTGTCGAAATCTCTGTACCGTAGTCGCAGAAGTCCGGGCGTGAGGGGAAATCGGAATCAAGTCGCAAATCGTCGGGTCCGTTGCCAGGGATATTGAGCCAGTATTCGCGCAGTATGCTGCCCTCAGTGGGCAGGGGTGCCAGGAGGGTTGCTGTTGCGGTTGCGGTCGGTTGTATGGTTGCGCTTGCGGCGTCCAGGGCGCTTGGGGTCGCGCTGGACTGCGCCAGGGCAGCGTGCGGCAAGGGTCTTGCAAGCAGCATTATTGTTGTGAAACTGGCTGCAAGGACGAACGAGGGTATGAGACGGTTTCGCACGATGTTGACCTCGGGTTACTTGTGCCCCACGCGCCAGGGGCTGGATTTTGCAGTATAGCGCGGAAGAACGGTAAAGCTCCTGGCAATTTCCTGGAGATCGTCGCGGTGTGCGCTTTCCTCCGGCAGGACGACATAAATCCGTGCGCCTCTCTGACGCAGTTCTCGGACGTAGTTTGGATTGGGTTTGCCCGTGTACCCGTCGGTCACGATCAATGCCTTGCGCAGGAATGGCTTGGTCTCGATCATGTGCTTCAGCACAGCGTTGATGTCAGTGCCCATCGTCGAGCGGATTTTCCCGCGCTTCAAGTCTTCTGTCGGCATCGGCTCAACCTTGTTGGAAAACTGGTAGACGAGGGCGTACCCTTTGGCACTGTAAGGGATGAGCAGACCCAGCAGGTGGGGCAGCAAACCCGCCATCGAGCCGGAGACATCGAGATAGACATGGCTGCGCGATGGCTGCTCCTGCGCGCGTGCCCGTACCATGCCTGGTTGCCCATAAAGAACCCCCTGCACGCCTAATAGTCGGCGGGCATTGGTGAGCCGGTCGCGGGCGTTGGGCATGACGTTCATCCCGCTCATGCCGGGGATCATGACTTTTGCGCGACGCCGCATCCTGCCACTGCGACCACTCAGGGTGCGTTGAAGGATGCGTGAGAAGGCACGGCGCGCTTCTTCGGTCGCGGGACCTATCGCACTAAACCAATCGGTGTAGACGGCGCTGTCGCCGCGTTTACGCGTGGCGAATGGGGGGGGTGGCCATGACCCCGCCACGCGCCGCATGACCTCTCCCATGAATGGGTCGTCGAGGATTGTCGACTCGCCGTCGGAGGAATCGTGATCGCCAATCAGAACCGGCTCCACGATGACTTCGCCACGTTCGATTTTCTTCTTGATGTCTTCCTTAATCAGCGCCAGGATTTCGTCATATAATGGCGCGGCGACCCGCGAATTCTTGTTGCGCGGATACAAGCGCTCGACCAGCCTGCGCGCGCCGGGCGGATCGCAATCGACATAGATCGGGTCTTCTGGCCATCCCTGCGGTGGGCGAAGCAGGCAGCCCGGAAACGTGTTTGCGGGGTTCAGCGACTCGAAGAAGCCGCGATATTCGGCACCGCTGAACTGGCGTGCCAGCCCTGCGTTGATGATGGCATCGAATGCGATGTTGTGTGCCATCGTCGCGCGCGGATAGAGGCGCGTGTGCGCGAGGATGATGTGCCATAGTTCGTGCATGACAAGCAGAAAGAGATGCTCATCGCGCTTGCAGTGTTTTTCAACGAAGTCGGGGTTCACCAACAGGTTAGAACGATAGCCGGTTTCGACTGCCGCGGTCGGAACCTGACGACTGGCGCGTATTCCCGCCAGCCGTACAAACGTTTCCATCTCAAAGGTGGCAGCGGGCAAACAGTTGAGCAGCCGGCGCATCAGATGCGCGCTTTCCTGTGCCGTCACGCGCTTCACTGGAGGTCGAGGATGCATCATTCAGATTAATCCTCTGCCTTCAGGTCACTGTCGTCCAAAGGCGGCTCAACCAGCGTCTCTTCGGTGAAGCCGCTCGCTTTCACCCATGCCACGACCCGCGCATCGTCTGTGAAGATTTGCCGTTCGAGGAAAGGCTTTTCCAACGCAGACGGCATGTTGCCGATGAGGGTGTTGCTGCGCGCGCGGCTGAGGATGTTCAGTACGAGCAGTGGATCGCTTGCGCGCAGCGCGATTGGGGGCTGCCCAATTGCCTGCAGGCGCGTGGTAAACGAAACTTTCGCTTCTTCGCGCCAGTTGTAGATGAGAACCGCCCCCTTCAATTCCAGTGCTGACCAGGCGCTGTCGAGTTTTTCTTTTAGCGCGGTTTCGGCGCCAGGATTGAGATCCAGGAAATCCGAGATCACCTGCGCGACTGCGCTGGGAACCCCGGCTATCGCATTTCCCCAGTAGGCTGCCTGGGATGGGTCTTTCTCCAATGTTTCGAGAGCCGGCGGCTGCACGCCTACGAGCTTGAAGAGGTCGATCTGGATAGCGCTGGTGTCTATTTTGACCACAGTATCGTGAGTTGGCAGGATTTCCCACATCACACGCGCGTTCGGGCGTGCCGAACCGAACAGACCCGACGGAGGGCGTGGTGGAAACGCGGGTGGGGTCGGTGGCTGGCTGGCAGGCAGCGGGACTTTGGGGGACGGCTGCACTGCCTGCCCCGCCTGTTGGGGATTGCCGAAGGGAAGCTTTGGTGCTGGCGAAGGCTTTCCGACGGGCTGGAGGGTTGGCAGCGGCGGTTTTGCTGTATCTGGCTGTGATTTCGCCTGTTGTCGGGTTCCTTTTGCGCCGCCCTTAGGAGACTTGGGCTGAACGGGTTGCGGATCGACTGGCTGCTCGGCAGGCTTTTTGGCAGTACTGCGTTTCTTTGGTTCGCTCATGATGCGTTCTCGTCCTCGGTGATGCCGAACATGGTGCAGTATTCACGGAAATGTTCCAGTTCCTCGCGCCACTGAAAGCGCTGCCACAGATCTGGAAAACCGTTAAAGACGAAGTTTCGCTCCAGGCAGCGGCGCAGCGACCAGATATCCTCGACTGGCATCTGCCAGTTGACGATCTCATTCCAGATGTCGGTCATCGCTCCTGCGCGCAGCGTCGCGGAAAGCGCACGGGCTTCGAGTACGCCACTCGAAAGTTTGCTGAGGGGTTCCCATGCGGCAGGCGCGAGCATCCGCTTATCGCGGAAGAACAAGAACAGAACCGTCGCCAGACCGACACGGCGCGGGTCAGTCGGGCAGTCGCGCAGCGCTCCCGTGATGAGATGCGCTACGTAATCGTCCTCCAGCCCATACTGATGTGCCATCAGGACACGGCGGGCGGGGTCGAACTCCTCCAGGACGCGACGGCGCGGATCGTCTGGCGGAAGCCCGCTGATCGCCCATGCCTGTTGATGCACGGTGATGACGGTCATGGCGGAGGGGGGGACTTCTGCGCAGTTCTGCGGGAGGCAGTACTGAAGCATGGTTTGGGCGCTGCCCTCAAGGTCGGCGTCTTCGCCCAACAGGACACGGCGAGCGGCATGAATGGCGATCAGTGCCTTTGCCAGATTCGCAGCACGGCGCGTGCTCTGCCAGATCTGCGCCTTATCCAGCAAGTCCATCGCATTGGTGACGTAGTCGATGACCCAGTCCATCATCTCGCGCCCAAACAGTGGGATGAGGCGCTGGCATTGCTGGACATAGCTGGCGACCAGCTCATAGTCCGTCACGTCCTGATTGTCGCCGGTAAGCTCCATCACCGCGGATTGCAGTACCCCGCCGCGCGCGTCGCGCGAAAGGTCTTTCCAATTGGGTACGCGGACGATGAACCAGAAACGATCCGCCAGCGCGGGGTCAAGCGCCTCCGACCCCAGGTAGGCTTCCATCCCAGGATTGACTTCCGGGTCTTCCGGAGCCGGCGGGTTCATGGCTGCCCAGCGATGCTTGAGATGTTCAAGCTGGATGCCCGCGACCTTGCGTTCGTGGACAATGGGAAACATCTTGTTCTGGAGGTCGGGGCGGCAGCGTGAGATTTCGTCGAAGAACACGAACTGTGCTTCCCATATCGCGCCGGGCGTCGATATGAAGTTCAGGATGGTGGCGGTTTCGTCAGGCATCGGAATGCCGACGAGGTCATCATAGTTGATCAGGGATGCGTTGTAGTGACGCATCTCCAGATTGAGGGCTTCTGCGATCTTCTCGACCAGTTGCGACTTGGCGGTGCCATGCGGTCCTACGAGGAGGAGCGGCGCGTCTGTCGCCAGTGCTGCCAATAGGACAGGATCAAGATGTTCCCAACCCTGAATGCCCAGTGCACTCGTTATCCCTACGTACTCGGAATCTGGAAAGCGGTTCATCGTGGATCATAACTCGGGTTATTGTGACGTTGAAAAAACAATCTTTGGAATTTACTGCGCACTACCGAAGGCGTCAAGCAACTAGGAAGATAGTCACCTCATTAGAATTAAGATGATCATTGAGGCGCACAGGCGAGAGCGCCCACTAGACGTACGGATTCCCAATCATTCGTTCGGACAGTATCCTTAGGGTCGCCACGACGGGGAGTCATTGATCGCGTCAGGTATGTCCGCGGTGAGCAGCGTTGTGCGCCCGGTTTGCAGGTCGATCAGGCATATGTTGGTCAGCGGGTTGATGGCGCTCGCACAGGTATAGGCGATGCTGCGCCCATCTGTCGACCAATCGGGCGCGTAGTCATTGCTAAGGTTATCCGTAAGACGTCGTGCAGTCGCCTGGCATTCAGGCAGACAATCCGCATCAAGGAGGTAAAGGTCGAGATCTCGACTTCTTGAGCTGACTGCGACGAATTGCTGACCATTGGGCGACCAACTGGCATCCATGAAATTCGAGCCACCGACGGACAGGAAGCGCGTGTTCGTGCCGTCAGGGTGTATCGTCCCGACGAACGCGCTGCCGGCGATGTCGGTTCCGGTATAGCTGATCTGTAAGCCGTCACCTGACCAGTGGGGATTGTAGCCGCGTGTCAGAATCTGGGCGCGTTCGGGCGAATCGAGCGGCATGACCGTCAGGCGGTTGAATGCCGTGACGTAGGCGATGCGGGTGCCATCAGGTGCCCAATCTGGCATGTAACTGTTGCTGCCGTCCGGGGTAATCTGCCGGGCAGCGCCAGCGCCAATCGTGAAGAGGAATAACTCGTCACTGCGATCTTCTGCGCCGCGTGCGACGAACAGGAGCGAGTCACCATCCGGCGACCACGCTGGCGTTCGTTCGTCGCGCAAGAAGGTGCGTGTCAGGTTATGCAGTTTCGCGCTCCTCACATCGTAGAGGTAAATGTCCTGCGTCATCCGGCGCGTGCTGTGAAACGCGATCTGTCCCTCACCAGACACGATTCGCCCTGCGAGCACTGCGCACAGCAGCAGTGTGGCAACCGGAAACATGGTAAGGGACAGGAGCCGGAGGAACATGCGCGATGGCTATTCGTCGGCGGATGCCAACCGCTGATGACCCCCACTGGTAAAGAGATAATGGGGTGCCCAGGCGAGCGTAAACAGGTCAAGTTCGATCCCCGTGCGCTTGAGCTTCACGAGATAGGGCACGGTCTTGGTCACCGCTTCGTCAAAGGCTGTCTGTACATTCGCCAGTGCTGTCTCCATTTCTTGCTTTAGGGCTGCGATTTCAGCCTCGATCTCAATGATCTCTGTCTGAGTCTCATCGCGGCTGACTTCGGCTGCGCTCGTACCCACGGACCGCGCGGCTGCTTTGCCGATGCGTGTTAGGATACTGCTGCTTCTCCGCCCCTGGATCATCCCGATAATGCCACCAGCTATGTCGGCGATGCTGTTCTGGTTCTCGCGTGCGACCCGTGCTTCATCTTTTTCAAGTTCGCGTATCTTTTTTTCGCGGCGTTCTTCCAGCTTCTCGACCTTCGCGTCGTATTTCTCAGTCACCTCGTCCGTGGTACTGTCACGCTTCTCGCGTGCGACCTGCCGAAGACGTGATTCGAAGATGCCTGGGTCTTCGTCCGGTAGGCTGTAGAGATCGAACAGCTCGCTGTATTGAACGGTCAAGCCAAAGTCTTTGTAGATCGTATCTTCCAGGTCGTTTGCGAGCGCTTTGAGGCGTTTCGTGTCAGCAATCGCACTGGGGACTTCACCAAACAGCGCGCCGTCTGCCGGGCGGCTTTCCAGGTCAGTCTTTTCGAGCGGCGGGATAGAATATTCCGTCCAGCGCAGGTATCCGCTTTCGGGCAGCTCTTCTACGCGGAAGGCATACGTTTTATCGACCTTTACCTTGCTTTTGGTATCGTCATAATACGCGCGCACCTGGGCAAGCAGTGACGGGATATAGACGACTTTCGCCGCATCCACGCTGTCTGCCTTTTCGCCGCGTGACTGCTCCCATCTGCCGATTGCCGCTCCTGCTGGAACTTTCGCGGGCATGAAAACCTGCTGTTCGTCCTTTAGGACGGGCGCGGCAGCGCTGTAACCATCGGGCAGACTGGCGGCTGCCGGCGAGGGGTCTGAGGTGGTTTGGACTGCGGTCGTCGTGCTTGCGCCTAGAGGTGTCGCGGCTTTCTTCTGTGCCATCAGCAGGCTGATCTGCGGACGGGTGAAGGGTCCTGCCAGGTAACTCATCGCCCAACGCGCGCTGAACAGGGTTGGTACGCCCTTATTGTGAATATTGCGCATCAGGAAGACGCGCGATTTGAGGTTCGAGATAAGCTGTTTGACCTGCGCCATGTCCATGTCGCCGGCTGCCGCAGCTTCCTGCAATCCGGCGAGAACGCGCTCGCGATCATTGTCGCTTTGCAAGCGCCCAATGAACCAGGTACCCATGTTGCCCAGCCCTTTGTAATCGAGGTCAATTGGGTTCTGCGTCGCCATCAGCACGCCAACGCCGAATGCTCGCGCTTGCTTAAGCATTCGCAGCATAGGTTCCTTGCTGGGTGGGTTGGCGATTGGCGGGAAGAAACCGAAGATCTCGTCAATGTATAGGATGGCGCGCAGGCTGCTGGTGCCCGCCTGCTGGCGCGTCCAGTTCAGCATGGTCTCCAAAATCAGGGTCATGACGAACATGCGCTCGGTGTCGTTCAGGTGCGCGATGTAGAAAATTGCGACGCGTGGCTTACCTTCTGGTGTGTACAGCAGGCTCTGGATGTCCATTGGCGCACCATTCAGCCAGGCGGCAAATGAAGGTGCAGCGATGACGGCGTTCAGCGCCATCGCCAGTCCGAAGCGCTCTTTGCTGGGGAAGAAATCCTCGACCGACATGACGCCAAGTTTGTCAAATGGGGGCTTCTGCACCTGTGCGATGAGCTGCTCAAGGGAGAGGTCCTGCCCCTTGCGCCAGCTCTGCTCAAAGATATTGGCGACCAGGACGTGCCGGGGATCTTGCATCGGATCGGCTGTGATGCCTGCGAGCGAAAGGATAGCCGTGACAGTGCTGCTGATCTGTTCTCTATACGCTTCCGCGTTGGCTTCAAAATCGCCTTTTGGTGCCCGAAGCGACGCGAGGATGCTGATCGGCACTCCACTTTCGGAACCCGGCGTATACAACGTGATATCCGCCAGCGTCTGTAATTTCTGCATTCGCTCTGGCGTGATCTCCCAGTCTGCGAGACCGTTCTTCCACAGGTCTGCTTTCTTGGCAGCAAGCGTGGGGACATCGGTGTTTTCTCGACGCGCCTCATCTTCCTGTACCCAGGGCTGGAAATCATTCGGCTGGAAGTTGGGAAAGGTCAGCATGAGGTTACCGAGGTCGCCCTTTGGGTCGATCATCAGGAGCGGAATGCCATCGAGGATGGCTTCCTCAAGTAATCCCAGCGCCATCCCTGTTTTGCCGCTGCCTGTCATGCCTACGATCAAGCCGTGCGTCGTCAGATCGCGCGAGTCGTAGTAGACCGCCTCGTCTTTGTTGACCTCACCCGTTTGCGGGTCGAATCTGCGCCCAATGTAAAAGTTCGTCGGTGCATCGATGAACGCCATGCTCCAGCTACCTCCGGTGATCGTGCAAGTGAGCCAGAGTATAGCGAATAAGGCGGCGAGATGAGAAGCTCACCTGCCGAATAGGGAGTGATGTTCGCTTGCGGCTTATATTCTCAGAGCGTGTACTTTCGCAATCCTAATTCCTGTCGCAGGACGCCAAGGACAAAGAGCGGATTATTGATGAGGTAACGCTTCCAGAGCCGGCGAGGCTCGGTTGCCAGTCGAAACAGCCACTCAAATCCGCTTCGTTGAATGAAGCGCGGCGCTTGTGGCTTCAGCCCTGAATGGAAGTCAAAGGCAGCGCCAACGCCGATCATGACCGATGCGTTGATGCGTCCCAAATGCGCGTGCATCCATTTCTCCTGCTTCGGCGTGCCAAGCCCAACCCAGACAATATCGGGCTGCGTGTCGTTGATCATTTGTACGGTGGCGGCATCTTCTTCGCCAGTCAACGGGCGAAAGGGAGGGGAGTAGGTACCGACGACGGTGATGTTGTTGTATTCTTCTTGCAGTTTCTTCTTGAGGAGTTCGGGAACCCCAGTCGCGCCGCCATAAAGGTAGTGACGATACCCCGCGCTCTGTGACCTTTCCATCACGGCGTGAATCAGGTCGGGTCCATAGACACGATCCATGTGCCGATAGCCCGCCCGCTTGCCGAGCCACACGAGCGGCATTCCGTCGGGCGTCACCATGCCCGCGTCGTTATGGATTTGGCGCACCAGTTCATCTCGCTGGCACTCCATGACGCCGTGAACCCCGCTAACCGTTACATAGGTTCGGGTGCTGCGCGCCTTGATCCATGTATCAATCTGTTCCACTGCCATCGCGATATTGATGGCACTGACTCCCACACCCAGGACATTCACGCGCTCAAACGTCACGTCTGCCATCTCGCTGCCTGTATGAATTCACCGGGAGATCTGCTCCTGGACGGATAGCGGCTTGACCCCGTTTGCTGTGGTTGTCGGCTGCTGCGGAAGCCCCATCTTGGCGCGCACCTGCCCTTCGATCCACATGTACGTGTGGCGCAATCCTTCTTCAAGGCTGATCTGCGGCTCCCACTTCAGAATTTCGCGCAGGCGGGTGTTATCACTGTTGCGCCCGCGAACCCCCATCGGTCCGGGGATGTGTTTCTTGACGATCTCGATTTCCGCGATATCCGCAACCATGTCCGCGAGCTGGTTGATGGTGACCATGCGATCCTGCCCGAGGTTGAGGGGATCGCGGAAGTCTGAGCACATCAGCTTGTGAATCCCGATAACGGTATCATCAATGTAGCAGAAGGAACGGGTTTGTTCCCCATCGCCCCAGATTTCAATTTCGTGATTGCCCGTCAGCTTCGCCATGGCTATCTTGCGGCACATGGCTGCCGGCGCTTTCTCGCGACCCCCAGTCCAGGTGCCCAGCGGACCGAAAATGTTGTGGAAGCGTACGGTGCGGGTATCTAGCCCGAAGTCCTGGAAGTAGTGCATCGCAAGACGTTCTGTGATGAGCTTCTCCCAGCCATATGCATCCTGGGGCTGTGCGGGGTAGGCGTCTTCTTCCCGAAGCGGGACGACCTGGGTGTCCGTCTGTTTGAATTCCGGGTATACACAGGCAGACGACGTGTACAGATAGCGTTTTGCGTTGTTGACGCGGGCAGCTTCTATGGTATGCGTACTGATGAGCAGGTTGTTCCGAAGAATCAGAGCATTGTTGGCGGAGATGAAGCCCATTCCGCCCATGTCTGCGGCTAGCGCATAGACGTCGTCGATCTCGCGGGTTGCCTGCAGGCAGTTGTCCCAGCGGCGCAGGTCGAGCAGTTCAAACTCATCAGCGTCCGTGCTGCCGTATTCGGGTTCCTTTATATCGACGCCACGAACCCAGTAGTCCAGATGCTTCAGGTATGTCACCAGGTGATGACCGATAAAGCCGCCTGCACCCGTGACGAGAACTTTTTTCCGTGCTGCCACGATCTCACTCCTTCAAACAAGGACGCACCACTGTGTCTATGCAACATACCACGCATTTCTGCACCGATGAATGGTCGAATGAGTCAAGTCCCGATTGTTAGGTGGAGGAAAGGGAAAATTCATATCGTTTAACCTGATCATTTCGACGTACGATGAAGCTGTCGTCGTTACTTTGGAGAACTACATGGAGGATATGAAGGTCATTATTCTCGCAGGCGGGTTGGGAACGCGCCTTGCTGAGGAGACCGATGTTCGCCCAAAGCCAATGGTTGAGGTCGGCGGTCGCCCGATGCTCTGGCACATTATGAACATCTATGCAGCTTACGGATTTAAGAACTTCATCATCGCACTTGGCTATAAGGGCGAAGTGATCAAGCGATACATGACAGAGTACGTCAACCTCAGCGGGAACATGACTATCGACTTCAAAACCGGGCGAGTCATTTCTGAGGAGACTGACACCCTGGACTGGAATGTTGAGCTGGTCGAGACCGGAATCGAGACACAAACGGGCGGACGCCTGCGCAAGATCATCGAACAGGGGCGTGTCAGCAGCACGTTCATGATGACGTATGGTGACGGCGTATCCGACGTCAACATTCATAAGCTGATCGATTTCCACCGCAGTCACGGGAAACTTGCCACCATGACGGCAGTGCGCCCCCCCGCACGTTTTGGTCACATCATCTTCGACGGCAATGAGGTCAGCCGCTTCACAGAAAAAGCGCAGGTCGATGTCGGGTGGATCAACGGCGGCTTCTTTGTGCTCGAACCTGAGGTTGCCAGTTATGTGGATACCTACGTCACACCGTGGGAACGTGAGCCGTTGGAGCGTCTGGCGGTCGAAAAGCAGTTGATGGCTTACTTTCATGAGAACTTCTGGCAGTGTATGGATACTGTTCGCGACAAAGAACTTCTGCAGGAACTGTGGAGCAGCGGCAAAGCCCCCTGGGTGATCAAGACGGAGGAGCACCATGCGTATTCTCGTAACGGGGCATAGGGGGTATGTTGGCTCCGTGATGGTGCCCATGCTGCTGGCAGAAGGACTTGATGTCGTCGGTCTCGATATTGATTTGTATCGGCATTCGACATTTGGCGATGAAGCGCAGATTCTGCCGATACCAGAAATCATGAAGGACGTGCGAGATGTCGAGGTGCGAGATCTGGAGGGGATAGATGCGATATTCCATCTCGCAGCATTGTCAAACGATCCACTTGGTGATCTGAACGCCGACCTGACGTATGAAATAAACTATCGTGCATCCGTCCGATTGGCGGAAGCGGCGAAGCAGGCGGGGGTATCACGTTTCGTCTTCGCGTCCTCGTGCAGTAACTACGGCGCGGCGGCGTCTGAAGCTTTTCTGACGGAGACCGCCAGCGTCAACCCGGTCACGGCTTACGGGCGCAGTAAGGTTGCCAGTGAAGAGGGAATATCGATGTTGGCGGAGGGAGATTTCACGCCGACCTTCCTGCGCTTCGCCACTGCTTACGGCTACTCTCCGCGTCTGCGCTTCGATATCGTCGTCAACAATCTAATGGCATGGGCGTTTACAACTCGCCAGGTCCTCATGAAGAGCGACGGAAGAGCCTGGCGTCCGCTCATTCATGTCAGCGATATGACACGGGCTTTCCTGACAGTGCTTCGTGCACCGAGTGCATTGGTGCACAATCAGGTCTTCAACGTCGGAAGTACGACCGAGAACTACACGGTACGGCAGGTGGCTGAGCTGGTCAGAAAGACAGTGCCGGGGTCAGAGGTTGCTTTTGGCGAGGGTGCCAATGCCGATGCGCGCAATTACCGGGTCGATTTCCATAAAATTGCGACCATGCTCGACTTCAAACCGCAGTGGACGGTTGAGCGTGGCTGTGCGGAACTTTACGAAGCATACAACCATATAGGGATAACGCTGGAAGACTTCGAGGGGACTCGCTACAAGCGGGTTGCGCAAATCCGGTCGCAGCAGATTGACGGCATTCTGGACGACAAGCTGCGTTGGCGCAGACCAGAACCCTCATAACAGGTGGGCTGGCTCGATGTAAGTGGGTGCGCATATTCACTCTCCATGTCATGAGACCTATGCCTTGAGAAATATGGGCATGTGGTCTTTTTGATCAATGCTATGATGAGGATATTATTCTTAAGGTGCTTGGTGTTTTTGGCGACGGAGAGGCTGGCAAATGTTTCATGCCCCCAATTAAGGATATTCCATGCGCATTCTTGTGACCGGACATCTTGGATATTTGGGCAGCGTACTTACGCCAATATTGTTGGATCTCGGACATTCCGTTTTTGGTATCGACAGCGAATTGTTCAAGCGATGCAGCTTTTCGACCCCGAAGGTGGATGTGCCATCGCTGAAGCGAGACATCCGTGATGTCCAGCCGGAAGATCTGTATGGCTTCGATGCGGTCATCCATCTGGCAAGTCTTTCCAACGATCCCCTCGGTGACCTGAACCCGCGCGCGACTTATGAGATCAATTACACGGCGGCGGTTCGTCTTGCCAGCCTGGCAAAATACGCGGAAGTCCCCCGGTTCATCATGTCGTCGTCGGTCGCGGTCTATGGTACGTCCATCAAACGCTTCTTAAATGAGTCTTCGCCTACGCAGCCACAGACGACGTTTGCCTTGGCGAAGCGCCGTGCCGAGATTGACATCAGCCGCCTTGCCGGTGATGCCTTCACGCCCGTCTTCCTCCGTAAGCCGACTCTTTACGGACTTTCACCATACCATCGGACTGACTCGGTCATCAATAACCTCGTCGCCTGGGCGACCGATAAGGGCATCTGCTATCTCAAGACCGACGGCACGAGCTGGCGACCCGTCATGCACGTGGAGGATGCCGCGCGCGCCTTCGTGGCTGCGGTGACAGCCGGTACACATGTGGTTCACGACCAGGTCTTCAATGTCTGCCGAACAGAGGATAACTACACGGTTCTTTCGCTCGCAGAGCGTATTCTAGGTCTGATTCCAGAGTCCCACATCGAATTTGCTCAGGGTGCACAGCGGGATATGCGGTCGTACCGTGTCGAGGGGAGTAAGATTGCAGGGCTGACAGGATGGCAGCCTCGTTGGACGCTTGACGAGGGAATCATGCAGCTTCATCACGCCTACCGTGAGCGTGGGATTCGGATCGAGGAATACGAGGGTGCCCGCTTCAAGCGGGTCGCGTTCGTCAAGCAGCTCATTGCCACTGATCGCCTGGATGGTTCTCTGCGCTGGTCAGCGCGGCAGGCGGCTGCGGCTGAAACTTAGCCTTGCCCCATGCTGGCAGGCTGAAGAAGGTTAGCAATTCGGCGGTTACGAGCTGGTGATAACTGTCTTCCTGGTTCAATTCGGGAAATTAACACTGAGACGCCGCACCTGTGGAATCAACCCATTCTGCTCAATGGAATCGACGATCATACGCGCAATCACAAGGGAACTGGTTGCTGCGGGCGAGGGCGCATTCAGGACATGAACGACACGGCTGCCGTGCCGGATCATGAAATCGTCCACCATTGTCCCGTCTCTTTCCAGTGCCTGGGCACGCACACCGCTTTTCTCCGCCACCAGATCTTCGCCTTTGATTTCGGGCGTGTACCTGCGTAGTTCGTTGACGTACGCGCCTTTGAGGTAATCGCGGTACATCTCTTTGATACCGGTTTTCCAGTAGCGGATTGCCAGTTTCCAGAAACCGGGATACGTGAGGGTCTCCAGTAGTTCTGGCAAGAAGATGTCCCATCGGCGATAGCCCTCACGGCGGAACGCGAGCACCGCGTTTGGTCCTGCCCACACAGTCCCGTCAATGTGCCGTGTGAGGTGTATTCCGAGGAAGGGGAAGGTGGGGTCGGGAACGGGATAAATCATGCCGCGACAGATGTCGGACTTCTGGGGTGCAATCTGATAGTAGCTGCCCCGAAATGGAATGATCCTGGTGGTGCTTTCGCTTTCGGTCATTCTTGCCAGGTGATCGCTGTAAAGCCCTGCACACGTTACGACCAGTCGCGCCCGGATTTCGCGCTCTCTGCCGTCTTCCTGTACATAGCCGATCCTGGTCTCGTCTTCCGAATTGACCATGCTGACGACCCTTGCCCCGGTGGTAATCACGGCACCGCCATTCAGGGCATCCGCCGCGTAGGCGCGCGCCACCTCACCCCAATCGACGATACCAGTATTTGGCGACCAGATCGCTTTGTGCCCGATGACTGCTGGCTCGATCTCCTGTATGCGATCACGATTGATCAGTTGGACTCCCGGCACGCCATTCGCCTGTGCGCGCGCGTACAGGCTCATAAGCCGCTCGACCTCGGCTTCATTCAGCGCGACGATCAATTTGCCGCACAGTTCGTACCGGATGCCCTTTTCCTTGCAGTATTCGACGATCTCCGCGCGACCGGTGACGCAAGCGCGTGCTTTCAGGGAACCGGGCGCGTAGTAGATGCCCGCATGGATGACGCCGCTGTTGTGGCCTGTCTGGTGTTGGGCGAGGAGGGTCTCTTTTTCGAGAATGGCGAGTCTTAACCCAGGCTGGCGCTTGAGAAACTCGCGCGCCGTCGCCAGCCCAACGATACCCCCACCGACCACTGCAACATCGAAAACGCTGGTATGATTGCCGTCGGGCGTCATTGACTGGTACTCCCTTGTGCGGGTGATGTGTGTGCTTGCCCTGGATAGTGTCATACGTACGGTTCGATCTTATCACCTTCCGCCAGATCTGTTGAGCAGTCGCTGGATGGAGATTTTCGTCCTTTGAGTTTGGGAGCAGCGGGTTGTGAAGTGGACAGCACTTGTGGGTTTCATCGCCGCGGTACTGGTTCTGGGAACACTTGATGCGACTGCGGTGGCAGCCCAGGCAAAGCCATTTGTTCTACCGGTGTCAGAAGCGCCTGGTCCAGGTACATGGCTGCTCGCGCAGCCGTATGGCAACACGACGGGCGCATTTTTGCGTGGCGATGAATGGTATCGTGCCGGGCAGCGGCTGCACTTTGGGCTGGATTTCTCGATGCCGTGTGGGACTCCGCTGGTGGCAATCGGCGATGGAGAGGTTGTCGCCGTCAGCGACCTCAGCTTCGGCAGCGCGCCGCACAATCTCCTGATTCGCCATGACGCTGGTTACATCAGCCTTTATGGGCATCTGCTCGAACGCCCGCTGCTCTCCCCAGGCATGCGTGTGGCACGCGGGCAGCCGGTAGCGATGAGCGGCGACCCGGATCTGACATGCGTCTCGCGCCCACATCTGCATTTGGAGATTCGTTCGCTCGACTTCCGAACCGCCTATAACCCGGTGACGTTGATCGAAGCAGATTGGCACGCGCTTGCCTTAGTGGGGCAGTTTCGCTACCCCATGTTCCAGCAGGACCTGGACAATGCTCGCCGCTGGCTGACGCTCGAAGAGCAACCGACCGTTGCGTTTGGCGGAGAAGCCCTCAATCGTTACGCGGCAACGTTTCCCCAGCTCGAACGCATCTTCGCTCCGGCAAACGCGGCATTGTTGCAACCCGCAGGCGTTTCCTCCACGAGCGCCTGGACGCGGCGCCAGCTCGCTTTCACAGGCTGCTGCGCCAATGCCTTCTGGAACCCCACAGAGCCGAACCTCGTCTACATGATCGATGGAGCGAGCGGTGCGCGCGCGCAGCTCTCCGAGTGGGATGTGGTGAACGTGGCACCTACTGGCATCGTGACGTCTGCTCCGCCACCATTGCGTTCTCCAGATGGCAGCCATGAGATCACTCTGTCGGATACGACTGCCATCGTTCGGCGTATCTCTGATGGCATGGAGTGGCGCATCGAGTCGGGTGGTGCGGTGCCCGCGCTCAGTACTGATAACGCCTGGCTGATGTACGCGCGTACAGGCACGGCAGCACTGCCTGGCGAGCCTTCACCTCGCACGACAATCATGATTTCTCGGTTAGATTCGAGCGAAACTCGCCAACTTGCCGATGCTCCTGGTGTCTCGGCAGTGTGGCTGGATGCCACCCGGCTGCTGCTGACGCAGCGGACAGATGCGACCACCAGTATGTTCGTGCATGACACCGTCACCGGGAGTACGGATGGATTGGTGACGTTTGATTTTGTTCGTGGTCTGAGTGCTGCCCATGGCGGACAATATCTGGTTTTCTATCTCGTGTTTCAGCCCGATCCGGCGATGAATGGAATCTACACACTGGCGACGCAGCCCGGTGCTGTGCCTGTGCGAGCGCCCTGGTTTGGCGCTTTCCGCTGGGGTGGCGGCGACAGCCTGTATTACGTTCCGCTATCGCCAGGGCAGCCTCAACAACTCTGGCGCTACGACATCCGATCAGAGGCGAGCGTAAGTTTGACTGATCCGAGCACGACGCCGTTCACGATTGCAAATGGAGACTGGTCTGTTTCGCCGGATGGTACACGCATCGCTTACTGGGAAGCATCGGATTTGACCACCTGGCTGCTGGAAGCCTCGCCTGCATCCTAGACGAGGCTGTTGAGTAACTCGCCGTCCCTCGGCACCGATGCACGCCAGTAGGCAGCACTCTCATGGAGGTTTGCCAGGATGTCGGCATAGGGCTGCGCGGTACCGGAAAAGACTTCAAGCGTGAGCCAGATATCACGGACGCGCGGCGGCAGACCGGGGGCTTCTGGTGCGTCGTAGGCGTTTTTCAGCGCGCGAAGCACCTTTTCCGGTGAGATGATCCCGGTTTCATTATATTTGCGCGTGAAGGGGCGATGTGCCGAGACCGTGCCGTCCGTCTGTTGGAGATGGATGATCGGCGCGTAAGCGCCCAGGCTGCGCATCCACTCGTACGGGTCGCCATCGCGTAACTCGGCGTACAGTTCGCGCCCATCGTCCACGCTGGCATGGGGTGGGCGACGGAAGTTATGCTGCCCGACGGCATGTCCAACATCCAGCGTGAGATAGAGCGGTTTGCCCGAACGCGACCAGACTTGCGTCAGCAGGTTCACGCTGCCGGTAATCGTCCAGGGGGGTTGGTGGGGCGAATACATCTGCTCGATTGAGATATAGGGGAGGTGGGCATCCGCCGCGCGTTCCGCGATCTGTCCTAGTCTGTCAAAGAGATCTTCCATCGTCTCATGATAGCGCGTGGCATCCGCTAGGGTCGATTGATCAAGCGCATGACAGAAGAAACCGAAGCCTGCACCCAGCGCACCGGCAAGGTCGATCATTCCCGCGAGCCATCGATGCTGCATGTGATCGCGTACGCGCGGGTCTGTATGTGTCAATCCCAGCGTTGCGTAGCTGCCGTGCCCGCTGTAGAAGTTGGCGACCTTTGCCCCGGTTTCTGCTGCCGCCTCTTGCACGCTGTCCAGCCAGTCGTGTAGGGCGTCGGGGGGCGTGTAGAGTGGATCACACTCAGTATCCGCACTGGCTTCGATCTGGGGAATGCCCATGTCTATACTGTGCTGCATCCAGGCAGCGGGCTTCGTCCAGCGTTTGGACGCAAAGCAGTTGTCGATGGCGAGATGAATGCGTGGATATTCAGTCATGCGTTGCCTGCCGATCAATTGAAAGGGCGGAAGACGGGTTTTACAGGCTGCCCTACAAGGTACTTTTCAACACCTTCATCGAGCGCTTTCTTGTAGATGTGCAGGACATCGGCGATGGCGTCAAGCGTGCGCTCGACATCTTCGTCCTTGTGCGCGTAGCTGTCTACCAGCGAAGGCATGAGCAGACCGCGCTTGATGGTTTCTTGCAGGAACAGTGCTCGAAATGCTTGCGAGGGCTGCTGTTCTTGATCGCGTGTGTAATAGATCAGGTTGCAGGGATAGCCGAGCACGCCAAAATGCCCTTCAACACCCGCCGCCTGCACTGCTTTGCCGATCCCCGACATCAGCTTCTCGCCCTGCTGGTAGAGGTGCTCGATGACGTTTTCTTTTTTGTAGGTCTGAATCGTCGCCAGGCACGCGGCAAGCGCGCTCGTCTCTGCGCCATGCGTGGTAGAAAGCAGGAAGACACGCTGCTTGTCATGCTGGATGCCCCCACGCTCCATGAACTCTCGTTTACCGACGAGGGCAGACAGCGCAAAACCATTCGCCATTGCTTTGCCGAACGCCGATAAGTCCGGTGTGATGCCGAACTTTGCCTGTGCGCCACCGATGTCGAAGCGAAATCCAGTGATATTCTCATCCAGGACGAAGAGCGCACCATGTTCGTGACTGATGTCGATGACCTGTTGGAGGTAGTTGCCCTGCGGTTCAACCTGGGTTGCGCCTTCCATCATGACACAGGCGATCTGGTTGGGGTAAAGGGCGAACAGCTCTTGGAGGCTGGCGATGTTGTTGTAGCGAAACTTTATGGTCAATGCGCGCTGGGAGGCAGGAATCCCGTCTGGCATCGGCGTCGCGCCGATGAACCAGTCATCAATGCTGTAGAAAGGGTGGTCGCCGCAGATCGCAACAAGATCTCGCCCGGTAACGGCGCGGGCGAGTTTGACCGCCGCTGTGGTGGCATCCGAGCCGTTTTTGCTAAACTTGATCATTTCTCCCGTGGGGATGCAGTCGAGCATGGCTTCGGCAGCTTCAATTTCGAGCGCGCTGGGGCGGGTGAAGTTCTGACCTTTCATCATCTGTCGAACCGCTGCGGCGATGACCGGACGATAAGCATGACCAAGCCCGACTGATCTCAAGCCCATGCCGTACTCGATGTACTCGTTTCCATCGACATCCCAGACATGGCAGCCCTTGCCCTTGACGATGAAGCCCGGCGACAGGTAGGGGTACTGATCGTCCCCTTTGGCATATGTGTGAGCGCCGCCCGGAATGAGCATATGGCTCTTTGTGCGCAGTGCATCACTCTTGCTGAAGTCTTCGATCATCAATTCGCCTCGTTACGTCAACACGGAATCATACGCCAGTGCCAGCGTGGAATCCGGGGAGCATCCCCTTTGGTCATGATTCGTAGACTTTGATTTCAGGAATCGGGACGACGAACTTTCCGCCCCATTCCCTCACATAACTGACCTGCTGCATGATCTCATGCTTGAGATTCCACGGCAGGATCAGGATGTAATCCGGCTTTGTGTCGCGGAGCTTATCGGGCGCATAGACGGGAATGTGGGTGCCCGGCAGTAGCATGTTCTGCTTATAAGGACTGCGATCCACCGTGTAATTCAACAGATCTTCCCGAATTCCACAGTAGTTGAGCAGCGTATTGCCTTTTCCCGGCGCGCCATAACCCACAACCTGCTTGCCTTCACGCCTGGCTTTGATCAGGAATTCCAGCAATGCATACTTCACAGTTTCGCACTTCGCGGCGAAATTCGAGTATGTTTCGACCTTGTTCAGCCCGTACGCGCGCTCTTGCTCAAGTAAATGTTCTACGCGGCTTGACACAGGCTTGCTCGCATCTTCGTGATGACGGGCGTAGATGCGGAGCGAACCGCCATGGGTGGAGAGTTCTTCGACATCGAAGATGGTTAACCCATGTGCCGCGAACACACGCTGCACCGTCATGAACGAAAGGTATGAGAAGTGCTCATGATAGATCGTGTCAAATTGATGCTCCTGCATCAGACGCATCAAATGTGGGAACTCCATCGTGACCACGCCCGTCGGCTTGAGGAGTACTCGTATCCCACCGACAAAATCATTGATGTTGGGCACATGCGCCAGCACGTTATTGCCGATGATCAGGTCAGCAGTGTTCCCGTCGATCAGAAGTTGTGTCGCGGTTTCTTTGCCGAAGAACTTGATGACCGAGGGAATCCCTTTGGCGATGGCAACTTCTGCCACGTTTGCGGCTGGTTCTACCCCCAGACAGGGGATGCCAGCCTCCACGAAATTCTGCAAGAGGTAACCGTCGTTACTGGCGATTTCCACCACATGATGCCGGTTTGTTAACCCCAGTCTGTCGATCATCATCGTCGAATAGCGTCGTGCGTGTTCCAGCCACGACGTTGAATACGAAGAAAAATAGGTGTAATCATCAAAAATGTATGCCGGGCTGACATATTCCTGGACCTGCACGAGAAAGCATTCGGAACAGACGAATGTATGCAGCGGGTAGAACATCTCCATATCGTTGCGCTGGCTTGGTTTGACCATCCGATTACAGGGTGGCGACATGCCAAGGTCGACGAACGTTTCATACAGAGGACTGCCACAGAAACGGCATTTGCCACCGCTGTAGCGCATGGCGTCCCAGGGACTTTCGCTCGCGCGAGGCGTTGTGAGTACCGACGCCCTCACTACACTCATATTCTGACTCCGCTGCACACGACGCGCTCACGAGTGTATCTTCAGAAGATCTGTTTTCGCCAGCAGTTGCGCGGCTTGTGCTATGGTTCGGAACGGCAGCTTGCTCTTGCTGGCTATGGCAAGCAGATCGTGCGTTCCATCGCTGAAGTTCAACACCCATAACAACGCCGATTGCAGGGTGGCATGATTGCTATCGCCCGCAATGGACTGATACAACCCGCGTTTGCCCAATTGAGGCTCTCCCATCGGCTTCAAATTGAGGTATGTGCGGTTCGTTTCCAGTATATCGGTGATGGTCGCCAGCATCTGCAGCGACTCCTGAAGCTGATGAGGCTGCACGAAGGTGAGGTCATCGGCGCTGGTGTGATACTGATTGTAAGTGCCATGCTGCGACCGCCAGAACGCACCGACAGGAAGCTGAATGCCGGGTGAGTTGAACTGCCGCTCATCGTAGCCGTAGGGGACAAAATCAAGGACGCGGTATTCCGTGCCAGTTTCGGCGAGTGCCTGTTCGACCAGTCGGTCGATGACGGCATTGCCCGCGCGTGTGCGCTTATAGGTGAAGCCTGCTGCGTCGCCCAGGTTGCTGATCACCAGTCCGTGCCTGATCTTGTAAAGGCTGTCCTGATTGCGTGCCAGCCAGGTGATCGAGCCAATGGTGCCGGGGACAAAGATGAACCGATAGCTGTGGCGGCGCGGCTTGTCGAGGAGCATTCGCGCAAGTGCGGTCGCAACAACGATTCCCGAAAGGTTGTCATTGCACATTGACGGGTGGCAAACATGCGTCGAAATGATGACCTCATCTTCAGTCTCGCCCGGTAGACTGAGTTCGCCGTAAGTCAGGAAGCCGGGTTCCAGCGTGCTGTCGATGACGACTTCGTAGGTGTCCTCCGGTAGTTTCAAGAGGTCGTTATGCGCCAGACAGAAACCCCAGTTGGGGCTGTAATAGCTGGTGCGGTAGGGAATCCAATCGGGGTGCTCTGTTGAAGTGTACAGATGGGGTTTCAGCTCCGCCAGATTCAGCCTCGTATGAACAGGGGTGCTGTAATTGAGAATGTGCAGATTGTGTTTGTGAAAATCGATGACGCGCTCGCCCTTTGAATTGGAAACGAAAGCGTCACGAATGTTCCATTCGTTCGGCACCGTCCAATCGAACACGGAAGTGCCGCTTGGGACCTCGTGAATGATGAGTGGGATATGTGCCTGGAGAATGCGAAGGGTTTTACGAACGCCTTCGCCCGTGATGCTGCGGCAGATCGGGAAAAGGTCGCCCATCAACCGCATCATCATCTCGTCACTCATCAAGCCCCCTAATGTGCGGCGCACGTCTACATGCCGTTTTCGACGCGAAACACCCAGGTGTCGAGCAGCTCTGCCTGGGGAAGTCCCTGCCCGCTGAACCAATCTCGTGCCTCGGCGAGACGTCCCAGGTCAAGCGAAACGTAAGCAATGTTGGCTTGCAAAATGTAGTTGCCCCCTTCGTCCCAGAATTGATTGCGCAGCTCGCCGACTTCTTGCAGCTTTTCAAAGGCGCTGTCCAGGTCGCCCTGTGCTGCCAGCGCTGCCACGCGGTTATTCATGTGGATGAGCATTGAGAACACATCATCGATCTGCTTGCTCAGGTCACAGGCAACCCGGAATGCGCTGTCCGCGTTGTTGTAATCGCCTACTTGCATCAGCATGACGCCCGCTATTCCCAGCGCATCCGCTGCCAACCATGCATCGTCCATTTCGCCGAGCTGCCCAAATGGCTCCAGTGCGCCCCAGATGTCGCCATTGTTGTAAGCGTTACAGGCGCGGTTGATTAATTCAACCCATTCAGTTCCTTCCGCGCGCTCTGCCAAGCCACAGGGTCCCCCGCGCCACGCGCGCCAATCCAGCAGGAGGACGGTATCATCAGGGGTGTCCAACTGCGGCACCATGCCATCCGAGTCCAACCCGAGTTCGCCTGGGTCGCTCATGGTATGCACCTGGAATTCGCGTGCATCAATCTGGCGAATGGTCTCGCCATTTGCCTGCTCCACATTCAGGATGATTTCCGCTCTCACGTCCATGTAGCCAGGGGTTTCGCTGTAGAACGATAACCCCAGCGTGTCGCGTCGCTGGTCTGGGATGCGCGTGGCATTCAGGACATGCTCGACGCTGTCATAGGGCTGCCAGTTGCTCTCGCCGCTATTCCTATAAGACAGGTTCAGCCGGATGGTGACTTCACTTGCCTGTGCTTCATACCATGCAATGGTGTATTCGACCGGAGTCCAGAACTGGCGATACTGAACCAGCGTAATCGGGTTGACCTCACTCGCCATGAACATTTCCGCCAACGGTTGAATTCCACTCCCGAAGGTGATCATCGGGCTTGCTAGGAGGCGTACCGCGCCGTTTCCGTTGTAATACAGTCGCCACCATGGTCGGTCTGTCGGGGTTGGCTGCGGGATTTGCGCGATTTCGACGCGGACGCCACACCCCATCAGCAGCAAAAGCAGCAGTGCCAGAATGCTGAATGTGATTGAAGCTTGGGCTGCGCGGTTGCTCGAACGCGGCTGGGACACCAGGGTTGACCTCATTTTAAGTGAGCGCATTATGACACAACATTTCGGGGTAGGCACGAAACACGGTGTTGATTCAGCCCTCATCTTCGCGCGGCATTACCAGCGTCATGGTCGTGCCATGCCCCAGCCTGCTCTCCGCCATGATCGTCCCGCCGTGCATTTCCGCGATCTTTCTGACGATGTTCAATCCTAGCCCACTGCCGCTCGCCCCATCACGATGGCGCACCCGGACGAGTGCTTCGAAAATGCGGTCGGGCAGGAATTCAGGCGGAATGCCTTCGCCATTGTCGATGACCTTGACGACGATGTGCCCTGGCGACATCTCCCCGTCAATCCGAACGATGGCACCCCTTGCCGAGTACTTGAGTGCGTTATCGACCAGATTTCCGATGGCTCGTACCAGCAGGTCGCGGTCACCATTGATCGGCATGGAGTGCGGCGGTGTCTCAAATTCCAGCGACTTCCCCTCGCGTTCGGCACGTTCATCGTGCTGGTAGTAAACCTCTTCCAGAACATCGCGCATATCCAGACGCTGAAGCACCAGCGGCATGTGGGAGAGGCGTGCATCGAACAGGATGCTGTCCACGAGGCGCGTTAACCGCTGCGCTTCTGTTTCGATGGTCTGAGCCGTGCGCGTGGCATTGGCGCGCTCAAAGTCCGGTGCGGTTTGCAGATTGCTGGCGTGAGCGATGATGGCGGCAAGAGGATTACGCATGTCGTGAACGATACGGCGCATGAATCGCTCATAGAAGTCGTTATTCGCACCGTTTTCGGAGGCTTGGGCACGGGTGATGAGTCCGACATCGCCGTTTGGCATCGGCGTCGCCTGGACGACCACGCGGGTTTCGTCGACGGTCATGCTCTGCGCCGCGACTTTACCCATGTCGCGCGCGCGGCGAGCGAGTTGGGCAACGGCGGCTTCCACGCTGTCGCCCTTGACGAACTGGCGTTCTGCGACGTCGTTGTACCATTGCAGGCGCATCCTGCGGTCGATGAGCGCGACACCTTCTTCGATTTGTTCACGGACAATCGCCTGAAGGCGCTGCTCGCGCTGGCGTGTGCTGAGGTGTCGATAGATGCGCCACCCTAGCACATGGAAAAGCAGAAAGGTAAGCAGGATGCTGCTGACAAACCACAGGAGCGCCACATCGTGGACACCCGCGATCGTAACCAGCGGCGGTTTGTAAAGGTCATCCCCCTGATGGAAGCCAGGGATCAACACCCACATGAAGAACAACAGTCCGAGCATCGTCAAAATCGTCCTTGGACGAGCCGATTGCCCGATGCTTGCACGCCCGAATTCCCAGCCCACCGCAAGCGCTGACGCACCTGTTGCGGCGAGCGCTGCGGCAAACCAGAACACAGCAGCAGCGGATTCAGCCTGCACGGTCACGAGGCTGGGCGTGACCAAGACGCGCTCCATTGCCAGCGGAGAAGCGACCCACAACGCGAGTACTGTCGCAGCAATGAGAAGAATGATTCGGCGCATAGCGGATGGCATCCCTGATATGGGCGAAGTCTGCGTTCAGATGACCAGACGATAACCGTGTCCGTGAATGGTTTCAATCAACTCATCACGTTCCAGGCGGAGCTTGCGGCGGATAGCGGCGATATGGCGATCCACCGTGCGTTCGTAGCCAACCCATTCATAGCCCCAGACTTTATTCAGAAGCTGCTCGCGCGTCCACTCGCGGTTCGGGCTTCGGGCGAGGAACGCCAGCAGTGCGAACTCGATGGGCGTGAGGTCAGTTTCAATGCCCTGCCGCGTCACACGGTACTGTGTCATGTTGATCTCGACATCCGCCACCTGAATCATGATGTCGCCCTGCGGGGCGTCCGTGCTGACCCTGATCGCATCCTGGCGGATCTGCGCGACGGCATTGAGCGTGGAGCGGATCTGGCTGAGGAGGGCGTTCGCATCCCAGGGTTTGGTGCAAAAGGCGATGGCACCTTGTCCCAGGCTTTCGACCTGCCACTCGGTATACGATGTGAGCATGATGACCGGGATAAAGCGCGGCAGTGTGCGGATGGCGCGCAGGACATCCAGACCGCTCAGGGCGCTGGGGGTGCTCTCGTCCAGAACGACGTCGAGCAGCACCAGGTCTGGGCTGCTGTCGCGCGCGCGCGCGATCGCGGTGTGGGCGTTGTGTGCGGTATCGACGCGAAAGCCACCTCGACCGAGAAGGGTGGTCAGGGCATCACGGATATTCTCCTGGTCATCGACGACCAGGATGAATGCGCGTTCGTCCATAGAGTCTCGTTGTGTAGGTTCATTGACAGGGATTATAGACGAGATGGAGGACTTGCAAGCCCTCCAGTCTGGCTCAATAGGTTGTGTAGCTGAGGAGTTCGCCCGTCACAAGGTTGATCATCGCATCGGCGGCTAGAAAGTCGCCACTGTAGAAGCCGACCCACCACACCCCATCTACGCCGCCGTCGATAGGCTCGGCATGGCTTGTCCAACCTGGAAGATCCCGCATCCTGCTGGCGATCTCTTCCTGACTGAAGGCGATGCTGGCGGCGCTGGATGTGTTGGCGCTGCGCCAATCCTCCCAGCTCATGATATTCCCGAAGCCGACCCTGATGAGTTGAAGGTTGTCGGTGCTGAAGGTAGAACTGTTGTCGGGGCGCACCAGGGCGTAGAGCGGGTCGCTGCCGTTATCGATCCAGACCGACCACGCGCCATCAAAGACCCAGGGATTGAAGTCCAGGTACATGTCATGGTCCCATGGGTTGTCGAGCAGTTCCTGGACTTCCGGCTGATTGCGGACGAATTCGACGATGGTGTCTTGTGCGCCCTGCATAATGCTCTCCGACGGATAGAAGTAGGTCTCCGCGCTGTAAACGCGATTTCGTTCAAGGCTGACATCCGCGATGCCGACCTCTTCGCCGTCGGCGTTCCAGAAGGTCACACGCCAGATGCCATAGCCATTGCGCGTGTTGTAAGCCTGTGCCGTCCATCCCTCAGTCGCTTCCAATCCCTGCGCGAAATCGGGAAGCGACGCCACGAAGGCGATGGCATCTTCCGGTCGGTAGGTATCCTGAGCGAACGACCGCTGGGATGGGGCGGCTGCCAGCGCCCCCGCCAGAACGAGGAGTGCGATCAGTTTTCCGATACGTAATGTGATCATGTCACCAGATCCTTTCGTAAGGTTCAGCGGTCGGCGATGATGCCGTGCAGATTTGGGGTGTAACGTGGAAATATCTGATCCACTGCGGGATTGCCCAGGCGCTTGATCAGGATTTCGCTCAGGACATCGCGGTAGTCTGTGGTGATCTCCAAGTCGCCGTCGTCGAGGGCTTCAGGCGCGAGGGTGGGCCAGTCGGCATAGATCTGCCCGGTTGAGCCACCGCCCATGACGAACATGACATTGCCGTGACCGTGATCGGTGCCCTGGCTGGCATTTTCATCCACGCGCCGCCCGAATTCGCTCATCGACACGACAGTCACATTGCCCATGAAGTCGCGCAGATCGGTGTAGAAGGCAGCCATGCCTTGACCAAGGTTACTCAACAGCCCCGCCATTTCACCTTCGACGCCGCCCTGGTATTCGTGTGTGTCCCATCCGCCAATGTCGATGCAGGCGACTTCGAGACCTACGCCTGCCTTGATGAGTTGGGCGACCTGGCGTAGCGCCATGCCGAAATCGCTGTCCGGATAGACTGCGCCGTTTGCCGGGACGTATTCGACAGCGCTGAGCGCCCGGAGGATGTCTACCGTTTGGAAGACTTTGCCTGCCTGACTCTCCAGGAGGTTGGTTGGCACGTCGATGCGGTACATGCGCGCAATCGTCGCCTGAATGCTGGCGAGCTGGTCATCTCGCCCGCCCAGATGGAAATCGCTGATCGACTTGAGAGTCATCGCACTGACAGGTCCGCGCAGCGCGCTGGGCATCATGGTCCCCATGCCGACCGCGCGAAAAGGTGATTCGTTCTGGAAAGCCGTTGTTTGCAGGTGACGATTAATCCAGCCTGTCGAAGTCACCTTGTCGCCCGGGATACCCTTTTCCATGAACTCCATTGCGTCGAAATGTGAGCGGGTTGGGTCCGGCGAGCCAGCCGCATGGATGACGGTCAGCGCGCCTGCATCGTACACCTCTTTGAGAGGCAGCAGTGAGGGGTGCAGCCCGAAGAAGCCATTCAAATCGATCGCAGCGCGCTCGCTGCCATCCGGCTCCGGGATAGCAATCGTTGGGCGGCGGTCGTAATAATTCGCGCCCTCGGCATAGGGGACAACCGTGTTCAATCCGTCCATGCCGCCGCGTTGAAAGATGGCGACTAGGACATCATGGCTCGTCTGGGCGTGCGCCTTTGGCGAGAAGACCAGTTTGGGCATCCAGGCGGGGAACAGTGATTGGCTGACGCCGACAATTGCTGCTGCACCCGCCGTTTTGAGAAGTCCTCGTCGTGAGATGTTCATGATGTCTCCTTAATACCACTGGAAATAGGGCGAGTTGAAGAGCAGTCCCATCACTGCCTGGATCTTGTCGGCGCGCTCCCAGTCTTCGAGCACGCGGTCGTCGCCGCCTGTAACGAAGCCAATGAGCTGCGCGCGGTCATCCTGCGGCAGGTCGCCGCCGAGCACGACTTTGGAGACGTTATCGACCAGCTCGCCTGCGGTTTGCGCATGAGGGACGAGCGTATCCATGTCGAGGTGCCCGCCTTCCCACCAGTCTTCGACCGCCATCGGCATGGCAAAGCCGAGGTTCCAGCGTTCCAATAGGGTGCTGGTGCTGATCCATGCGGCGCTGACGTCAGGGTAGCCGTTCGGTGGACCCCATGCGTAGGGCATCTGCCCGAGCGCTTCGGTCGACCATACCCACCAGTTTGGGTCATAGGTGACGAACTTATCGCCGAACGCGCGCAGGATGCTGACCATGAAGTGGATCGGTCGCTTGAAGCGCTGCATGCGGGCTGCCATGAACTCGTCGGACAGCAGGATCATCCGCATCATGCTGCGAATGTCGCCCCCCGTGTCCTGGAAGTTCTGCGCAACACGGTCAATGAGCGCCTGAGGTGGGTCGTCGGCGACGAAACGGCGCACCAGTTTGCGCGCAATGTACGCTGCCGTCGAAGGGTGAGTCGCCAGCATGTCGAGCGCCTCTAAGCCTTCTTCAATTCCGCGCCCAGCAGGAAAGCTGCGTCCGAGAAAGACCTTCTCATCCCAGTCGTGAACCTCTCCATCGAAGTAGAAGCCGCTTTCGGAGTCGTTCCAGTCATTGCGGACAGTCCAGCCGGTCAGGATACGTGCAAGCGCTTTGACATCGTCCTCGGTATACCCACCGGAGACACCCAGCGTATGAAGCTCCATGACTTCGCGGGCGTAGTTTTCGTTGGGATGTTCAGCATAGCTCCATGCCTGATCGAGGTAGTAGAGCATGGCACGGCTCTGGGCGCTGGCGAAGAGCATATTGCGGAATTTGCCGAGCGCGTGCCTGCGGATGACCTCGCGGTCGTCGATCATCTTCTCCACAACCAGGTCGTGATTCGGTACGTTGAAGTGGTCGTTCCAGAATTCGACAACCATCTCGTAAAGCTGTCGTTCACTGTAGGCAGCCCGATAGAAGCGCCCATAGATGGCGGCGAAATAGGTTGCGCCGTAATCCTCTTGGGTGACCGCTGCCAGTTCGCGAAAGCCGTAGTTCAGGCGCGGGTACTCGTCGGCAACAAAGGCATCAATGCGCGGATCGGGGATCATCTCCGGATTCAACTGCCAGTCAATATAGCCTTCGATGCCCATCTCCTGGATGCGCTGGATGTCCTGTGCGCTGGCACCCCAGGTGGTGCGGTGCAGGATGTGTAAGTGGTCGCTCGTGAGTGACTGCGCTGCCTGTACGGTGCGCGTTCCGGACCATTGTATGCGGCTCGCTAGTCCAATACTGAGGGCGGTCAGCCCGGACATCTTCATGAAGTCTCGGCGATTGAGTGTCATAGGTCTCTCCCCTCCACTGCTTTGCGCTGTACGAAATCTACTGTAGCGAACATCCTGTGCATGTGTATTACGCTGGAAGGCTGAGTTGTGACGATTTCGTCAATAATGCCAATGTGAACTTTTTCACAATATGACAGGTGGCGTAGATAGTGCTGACGATCATCAGCGCGTTTTCTGAGGCTGACATGCTATAGTGATGGCGTCCGTTCATTCTCTACTGGTGAGGGAAAACAATGACTGCTCCGACAACCTCTTTTGCCGTGCCAGAGTACGTCAAGAATCAAGGGTTAATTGATTGGGTGAGCGAGATGACTGCGCTCACGAAGCCTGACTTCGTCCATTGGTGCGATGGATCTCAGGAAGAATATGATCAGCTCTGCGACGTGCTGGTTGCCAACGGAACTTTCAAACGGCTCAACCCGGAGAAGCGCCCGAACAGCTTCCTGGCTTGGTCTGATCCAAGCGATGTCGCCCGCGTCGAAGACCGCACCTACATTTGCAGCATCAATCGTGACGATGCGGGTCCCACCAACAACTGGGTGAACCCGAAAGAAATGAAGGCAACGCTCGCCAAGTTGTTTGACGGCAGTATGCGGGGACGCACCATGTATGTGATCCCCTTCTCGATGGGTCCGCTTGGGTCGAGCATCTCTTACATTGGTGTCGAAATCACCGACTCGGCATATGTGGCAGTCAATATGCGTCTGATGACACGGATGGGTAAGGCTGTCATCGACGCACTGGGCGAAAGCGACAACTGGGTTCCCTGCGCGCATACTGTTGGCGCGCCGCTCGAACCTGGGCAGGAGGATGTTTCCTGGCCCTGCAACCCAAGCGTGAAATACATCGTCCATTTCCCGGAAGAACGCTCCATCTGGTCGTATGGCAGCGGGTATGGTGGCAATGCGCTGCTCGGTAAGAAATGCCTCGCGCTGCGCATTGCCTCGGTACTGGGACGTGACGAAGGATGGATGGCGGAACACATGCTCATCCTGGGCGTCGAAGACCCGACTGGCAGGAAGACCTATGTTGCGGCGGCGTTCCCCAGCGCTTGCGGCAAGACCAACTTCGCCATGCTCATTCCGCCGGAAGAAATGGGTGATTGGAAGGTGACGACCATCGGCGATGACATCGCCTGGATCAAACCAGGCGAGGGTGGTCGTATGTATGCCATCAATCCGGAGGCGGGCTATTTCGGCGTGGCACCGGGTACGTCGTACAAGTCCAATCCAAACGCCATGCGCTGTGTCGAAAGCGATACGATCTTTACCAATGTTGCGCTGACCGACGATGGCGACGTGTGGTGGGAAGGCATGGACGGAGCGCCACCTGCGCACGCCATTGACTGGCAGGGCAATGACTGGACGCCGGACAGCGGGCGCAAGGCTGCCCATCCGAATGCGCGCTTCACAGTCCATGCCAGCCGCAACCCGGTGATTGATCCTGCGTGGGAAGACCCAGCAGGTGTCCCCATTAGCGCCATGATCTTCGGCGGACGCCGCAGCACTGTCGTGCCACTTGTCTACCAGCCTCTGAGCTGGGCATTCGGCGTATATGCCGGCGCGACGATGGGGTCCGAGATGACCGCCGCCGCGTTCGGCAAGATTGGCGAGGTGCGTCGTGACCCGATGGCGATGCTTCCGTTCATCGGTTATCACATGGCGAGCTACTTCAATCATTGGTTGAGCATGGGGCGGCGGGTGTCGCAGCCACCACGCATCTTCAATGTCAACTGGTTCCGGAAGGACAGCGACGGCAATTTCCTGTGGCCAGGCTTTGGTCAGAACATGCGCGTCCTCAAGTGGATCGTCGAACGGGCGAATGGTCAGGCACGCGCCATCGAATCACCGATTGGTTACATGCCGACCTACGACGACCTTGACTGGAAGGGGCTTGATTTCAGTCGTGAACAGTTCCACGCGCTAATGGATGTGGAACGCTCGGACTGGGAGCGCGAAATCCTCTCTCATGAGGAGCTGTTCGTCCGCTTGTATGACCGCCTCCCGAAGGAGTTCATGGCGATCCGCGAACTGCTGCTCTCGAACTTCTGGCGCTCGCCGGATCACTGGGAACTGCCGGATTACGCACAGAACCAGTAACCCTCCCATCATTCAAAGAGGGGTAGGCTAGTCCTACCTCTCTTTGATCTTCGGCATCAATAACGGTACAACTAGCACAGTACTTCGCACATGCTTGAAGGCGGCAACGACGATGAACATCCTTATTTCTTACGCAAGTGCACATGGTTCGACCGCGGAAATTGCGCATTTTATCGGTCGTGTGCTTCAAGCGTATGATTCACACGTTACGATTGCATCGGCGAGTGAGGTGCAGTCGGTCGAGTCTTACGATGCGGTCGTGGTGGGATCTGCCATTCATGGCAATATGTGGCTTCAATCCTGTTCGCAGTTCCTGGAACGACACGCCGAAGCACTCAAGACCAAACGAACAATCATGTTCATCACCTGTATTCGTGTCATGGAACCGGGCGGGCGCGAGCATGCGCTGGAAGAGTATGTGTATCATCCAATGCTCGAAAAGGTTGGCATCGCGCTCGATACTCTTGGCATCTTTGCAGGGAAAATCGAGATTGGGGCGATCAGTTGGGACGAACGATGGCTGCTTGCGTCGAATTACGATGGATCTGCCGGGAGCAAACTTATCAACCATGATTACCGCGATTGGGCGGCGATAGGTGCCTGGGCACACCAGGTCGCGGCTACACTTGGGTTACAACCCCTGTTCGCGTAGAAAACGGCGATGGCTATTCATGAGGTATCAACGTCCATGTCGCTTACGTATGACGAACTGCGTGAGACGATGGAACTCACGTTGTGGGCGGCGCAGCTCCTGGCGCAGAGTGGGGCGGAAGCTTCGGTTGTCGAACGGGTCGTGCATCGGCTGGGCACCGGGATGGGCGGCGATTGGCTCGACGTGTTTTTGTCACCCAACGCCGTGACGATTAGCATCAGCAGTGGTAATGAGTTTCGCACGCGCACACGCCGCATCGTCGCTGCACCTGTCAATCTGACGACTTTGGCGGAGATTGCCGCCCTCAGCCGCCGAACCAAGCGATTGCGCCTGAGTCGAGAAGAGATCCGCGCTGAACTTCAGCGGGTCAGCGCGCAGGCACCTGTCTACAATCGCTGGGTGATTGTGGGTGCCATTGGGTTGGCGTGTGGCGCATTTAGCCAGTTATTTGGCGGCGATGGTGCCGCACTCCTGATCGCCTGGATTGCTGCCAGCGGCGCGATGCTGATGCGGCAGCAGCTCACGCGGATGTATTTCAACCCCATCCTGGTGACGATTGTTACCGCGTTTGTTGCGGGCAGCATCGCCAGCGTGCTGGCGTTGTCCGGCATCACCGCGACGTCGCGTGCAGCCCTTGCCTCGTCTGTGCTCCTGCTTGTCCCAGGCGTTGCATTGATCAATGGCGCGGAAGACCTGATCAAAGGTTATGTCGTCACAGGTTTGGCACGGGCTGTGCAGGGCGGGTTGATTTCTCTGGCAATCGCTATCGGTCTGTTGACCGCAATTACGGTCTTTGGCGGACAGGGGTTATGATGAGCGGCAGCCTGTTGGGCGCACTGCTGCTTGATTTGTTATGGTCGGCAGTGGCGGCGGTTGGATTTGCGATGCTGTTTAATGTCCCGCGTCGCTGGTTGGCTTACTGCGCCCTGATGGGTGCCTTCGGACACGGAACACGCTGGTTGCTGATGCAGGGCGGAACCAGCATCGAGATTGGCACCTTGCTCGGTGCGTTGGTCGTCGGTTTTCTCGGCTATGGATCGGGGCGGCGGCTCCGCGTCCCGACCGCCATTTTTCACATCCCCGGCATTATTCCGCTTGTTCCGGGGCGTGTCGCTTACGAAGCGATGATCGGACTGCTACAGGTTACCACTGCGACATCGCTGACCGCGCAGCAAACGCTATTGGCGGACTTCAGCGTCAATGTGATTCGCGTCGGCATCATGGTTGCAGCAATCGCCATAGGCATCGCCATTCCGCGCTTGCTGTTCGACCGCGAGCCGCCCGTTGTCTGACGCTGCGTCCACGGCGGGCTTTTGCTCCGGCTGTTCGGATCGCTCGCGCTGGCAATTCGCAGGTCATGTCCGCCTTTAGACCGAGGCGGACCCTCCTCCTCTCCTCTGACCATCTATGCGACCGCACGGCGGATGATCCCCGGCGTGACCAATCGTATTCTAAGAACGTATAGGTGACGGGAACAATTCTCGTTCGCACTCCGTTCAAGAAACAGCATGAACTCACTGCTGGGGGATACGATGCGCAGCACAATCTTAGCAATCGAGACCGAACGTTACATCGACGAAGTCGTGATCACCATCGTCAAACTGAGTGGTCATCTCAACGGCGCGACCAGCGCCAGCTTGCTGAATACTGTGGGTGAACTTGTGGAACGCGGGGAACACAATGTCATCTTTGATCTACAAGAGCTTTCGGTGTTGGGCAGTGGAGGGCTGGTCGCTCTGCACCAGGCGGCAAGGCTGCTGCGTGGTGAACCGCAGGCTCATCATGACTTTGGTTGGGGTTCGTTTCACGCACTGGAACACGACCTGACGCGCGGCAAGTCCTTGGGTCTCAAAGTGCTGCGCCCAAGCCCCGCCGCCATTGAAACGATGGTCACATCGGGGTTCGCAGCACTTGTCGAGCCTTATGCCAGCCTGAACACGGTTGTGAAGTCTTTCCGCCGTGCAGCGCAGTAGGTGACGAAAGGATCGGCTGCGAAGCAGCGAGGGTACGAACATGAAGATGAGAACAATTGCTGCCGGGCTTCTGCTCGCAGCAGCCACAGCCGCCTGCCAGCTTTCGGCGAGCGCGCCTACATTAGCGCCAACGTTTCCGCCGACGCTACAGGTGTCGTCACCGACCTATATCTTGCCAGCGTCAAGCACTCCGGCGGCGACCAACACCGCAATCCCGACTGCGACCCCGCGAGTTAGCGGTGGGACGACGTGCTATCCGCGCTCCGATTGGCAGTCCTATCTCGTGCAGTCGGGCGATACGCTCAATGTGATTGCACAGCGAGCGGGGACTACCGCGACAGCATTGGCGCTGGCGAACTGTCTGACGAATGCAGATCTGATTCAAGTGGGGCAGGTGCTGCGTGTTCCCACGCTGCCGCCGACGGCGACGCGAACGGTCGCACCGCCGACATGGACACCGCAGGTCATTATCGTCACTGCAACTCCGACCTCGACGGTGCTGCCGCCAGGGGTATAGGGCTGAGCGACAGTTCGTGTCTATCCGCCAAAAGACTGATACGTTCTCCCCCCATCGCACGGCGTCCGTGGATGGGTGTTTCGCTTTAATACCGGGGTAGTGAATAGATTGAACAGTCCAGAATTGGCGTCGATCCGGTATATTCTTTGCAGCGCGTCCGGGAGCGTTTTGCTCGTCAGCCGTCACAATGTTCTGAGGATCGCAGGCTATGAATCAGCAGCAGGAGCAGGAATTCGTCTATCGGCTACTGAATGATCTGTCTGGTGTGACTTCACCCGCCGAGTACCTGGATATCGTCAGCCAGTACGCCCGCGCGCAGGGCGCATGTGGCGGAACGCTGGTTTGGATTGACAATGCATCAGGGGATACGCCGACCTGGCAGGAGGTGGCAGCGCGCTGGTTAGACGAAGGGCAGCCAGCACCAAAGTATCCCGATATTGGCAAACGTGTCCCGCTTGACCATTTCTGGGAGGCGTCTGGAGCGTGGTTCGAAAACCCAACGCATCCCACGGTGATCGAAGAGATGGCGACATCGCAGTTGATCGATGAGTGTACGCGCAACGACTTTTATCTGGCAGCAGGCATTCACGCGCTCGCCTTCTTGCCGCTGCGCAGCGGGGGACGCTGGGTCAGTGCTTTGATGTTCCGCTGGGCAGAAGCGCATGAATTCAGCCCGCAAGATCGCAAGGTGTTCGAGCTGATCATGAAGCACGCAGCGCCCGTGATCAATGCTGTTCGCCTGCTCCAGGAGAACCGGAAACGCGCCCAGCGTGAGGAGTTGATCGGCGTAATCAATGCGGCATTGTCGCAGGCACAATCGGACCGCGAACTCCTTGAGGCGCTTCAACGCTTCTCGAACCGCCATCAGGCGGATGCGCTGATGATCCTGTGGATCGATGTCGATGCCCAGTCGAATCCCGCGAGTGCGCATTTCACCAGCCTGGTTGGCGAAAGCCGTGTGCGAGACTTGATGGGTCAGCGATTCCCAATCAGCGGGGCATTTCAGAGCTTTCTGAAAGCGACGATTGATCCCACGACCGGCTTTGATGCGCCGACATTCTTTGAAGATTTCACCTCGGATCATCGGCTGGAAGACCGTGCGCGAGAGATCGTTCGGTCATGGGGGTTCAAGACAGGGGTCATGCTCCCTTTGCGGAGCGCGGGGCAGTGGCAGGCGTTGATCGGCGTCAATTGGACCGAACAACACTCCTTCAGCGATGAGGAAGCCGAGGTCTACCACCGGATTCTGCCAACCCTGTCTTCGATCCTGGCTTCTCGGCGTGCATACGCTGCTACGCAGGAAGCGAGCCAGGAGTCGGCGCTGCTGTACCAACTCGCAAAGTCCATCAACGCCGCGACGACCTATCAGGAGATCACGGATGCTGTCGCTGCGATCTATCAGGACTGTGACGTGATCCAGATACAGCTCTGGGAAAACTTCGACTATGTTACGGCGACTTACATGGATGTCGCGGCGGCGACCGTCAATCGACCGTCTATTCCTGCAATGAATGAGTCGCGCTTTCCCAAAGAGTATGTGCGGCTGCTAGAGCATGTCTTGATAGACGATCAAATCATTATTGAAAACGCTCACACGGACGAGCGGCTGTCTGACGAATTGCACGAGGTTTACAAGTCGATCAATCTGGGCGCGTTCATGTCCGCCATGCTGCGTCGCAGTGACCGCATCGTCGGTTCGATTTCGTTCTATTATTCAGCCCCGCGTCCGTTCAGTGCCCGCGATCGCAGGCTGTTGACAGGGTTCGTCGAAATGATGCTGGCTGCGGTCGAGCGTATTCAGGCGCAGATCGAATCGGAGGCTGCCCGGCGCACCACCGAGGAGAATCGTGAGGAGGCGGAGTTTCTTTATCGGCTGGCGGAGTCGTTTAACTCTGCCATGAGCTATGAACAAGTGGTCGTGCTCGTCGCCGAGCTTCAGAAGGACTTCGACAGTGTCTTCCTTGCTGTCCCGGACTCGTTTGACGCCTATGCCAGCGAGTTATACATGACACAGCTTTCATCCGAAGGGAGCGGCGAGTACTACCTTTCGTCGCACACTATGCCGCTAAGTGCTTTCCCAATCGTGGATGCCCTTCGCGGACGGCGGCTGTGGGCAATCGAAGATGTTGAGACCGATCCGAGCGTCGACGCCATCTCGCGCAGCAGCTTTACCGATCTGCTCGATATGCGGGCGTTCCTAGGGGTGTCGTTCAATCCAGAAGATAGCAACGATTATCTGGGCGGTTTTGGCTTTCGTTATGCACAGTCGCGCACCTTCAGCGACGCGGAAAGACGCCGGATGGCGGGGATAGGCGATTTGGTGCAGGCGGCAGTACAACGTATTCACTCGCTCGATGAATCCGAGGACGCGCGCCAACGTTCAGAGCGAGATCGTGAGGAGGCGTCGCTGCTCTATCGACTGGCACAGGAGATCAATGCTGCGACCAGCTACCAGGAGATCGCGGATGCCGTTGTGCGTATTGCTCAGGATGTCGAAGGCGTCTATATCACGTTGTGGGATTACCTGGACTATGACCGTGCCAACCAGTATCAGATTGTTGCAGGTGCGGTACGCGGGGCAGTCCTGACAACAGATGCTGACGACGCTGCGCCGATTTCAAAGGCGGCGTTGAAGTCATATTACGATCAGGTCAAACAACAACCTCGCCCGTGGTGCATTGAAGACATCAATCATGATCCGCGCGCCGATGGGGCAGTCCGTGAAACCTATAAGCGCATTCGTGTGCGCGCGACCATGGTGGTCACCCTGCAGCAAGGCAGTCGATGGCTTGGGTCCCTGAGCTTCCGGTACTCGAAACCGCGCAAGTTTGACGCGCGTGCCAAGCGGGTCGCGCTGGGAATCGGCGAACTGGTGCAGGCAGCGGTTGAGCGCATCCGGTCGCAGCTTGAGACGGAAGCCGCAAGGAAGCGTGCGGAAATCATGGCGAGTGTTACGGTTGCATTGGCGCAGGCACGCGATGAAAACGAGATCCTGGATGCGTTGGCGATCCTGCCCTGCCTGCCGAAGGGGTCCTACTCATCCGTTCACTATGCGGTGTTTGGGAAAGATGGGCAGCTTGCTGGGTTTCAGATGCAGGCAACAAATCTTCCTGATGGCAGCTACGCTCCGCGCGATGCGTGGATGGACGTTGTCTTCCGCGTCGAGGATTTTCCCACGCTGCGAATCCTCGCAAAAGAGCCGTCGGATATCATCTATTTGGAGAATTACCTGACGGATTCACGCAACGAGTATCAGGAAACGCTTGAACATGCGCATTCTTATGGATGGCTCTCGGTCATTGCGATACCGCTTTGGAGCAGTGGACGATGGCATGGCAATATCCAATTTGGCTGGCGTGAGCCAAATACCTTTTCCGAGGAGCTTCGCGCGCTTCTTCAGGCACTCATGCCGGTACTGACCTCGGTCGTGAGTGCGCGCCGTTCTTATCTTGCGGAGGAACAGGCGCGCCTGGAGACGGAACAGCGCGTGAATGATTTGACCACAGTGGCGCAGGTGAGCGCCGCAGCGGTGAGCCTGTTTGACGAAAGCCGCCTGCTCAACGAATTCGCTCGCCTTACCACCGAACGATTCGCACCCAACGGCGTGCGGCTTTATCTGCTGGATGAACGCGACACGCTGCATCGAACGGCGTTGGATGATGCTTCTCAGGAGGAAGCAATCTCGTTGTTCGCAGATACTCTGGTGGCTTCGGCAGCACGAGAACGCAAAGGCATTATCCATACGCAAACACGCGATGAACACCTGGTATCGACGGTGCATGACGGTAAGGTGTCAGTCGCTGCCCTATCGAGTGAACTCGCGGTGCCAATGGTGGTACGCGAGCGCTTGATCGGCGTCCTCAATGTTCAGGCGCCAACAGGCGTCCAGCTCGGTGAGTCGCATCTGCGGGTGATGTCCACGCTTGCGGACTTGATCGCGGTTGCTGTTCAGAACGTGCGGTCGTATCGCCAGGCGCAGGAGCTGGCAGCGCTGGAGGAACGGACGCGCCTGGCACGCGAGCTGCACGACAGCGTCTCACAGGCACTTTACGGGATCGGGTTAGGGGCGCAGACGGCGCGTGCGATGCTCGACAAAGACCCTGCGCTGGTACGCCAGCCGCTGGACTATGTGCTGTCTCTTGCACAGGCGGGGTTGACCGAAATGCGCGCGCTGATCTTTGAGCTGCGCCCTGAAACGCTGGAAAATGAGGGGCTGATCACGGCACTGGCGAAGCAGGGCGCTTCACTTCAGGCGCGGCATAACATCCAGGTTCAGCTCGAACTGTGTGATGAGCCGAGTCTGTCGCTGCCTGATAAGGAGAGCCTGTACCGGATAGCGCGCGAGGCACTCCATAACGTGATCAAGCATGCACAGGCGACGCGGGTGGTTCTTCGCATGGCACAAGACGGCGATATGCTTGCTTTGGAGGTCATCGACAACGGACGTGGGTTCGACACAGGGCGCGACTTTCCGGGTCATCTCGGACTGCAAAGTATGCGCGAACGGGTCATTAATCTTGGCGGGAGCCTGGAGATTTACAGCACGCCGGGTTCGGGTGCGCGCATCAGCGCGCGCCTGCCAGTACATTGACCTGCACGTCTCCGCCAAAGGACTAATGCCGCGTTCGCCCGTCGGGGTGAAGATTGCGCGAATTTATTGTGCGACAATGGACTCATGGAACTAAAGCTTGCAGTGGGACTGGATCATGATGACAACCGTCAATCAGGAGAAACTCGTCATTGCGCGCCCGTTTGGGCACAAGGCGCAGGCAATCGTCAGCTATCGTGACCAGCATCTGATCGTGGGCGCAGATTCGATCAACAGCACAACGGGTGAGCGCACGCGCCCAGCCGATTTGCTGTTGGCGGCGCTTGGCACAGACGCGACGTTCATCTGCCAGGCAGAAGCCGAGGCTGCGCAGATACCCCTGTACGCCCTGACAGCCAGTCTTGGTTGGATTGAAGCAGCGGAAGGGGGGTTCGCTGCGCCGACACCAACAGCGGGCATTCCGATTCCTGCCATCTACAAGGGCGACGATCCGGATGCAACACGACCGATGCCTCGGATTCTCCTCAAGAGTTCGTTGGGCGCTGCAGTTCGTTTGACCCTTGCGTTTGCCGGTCCAAACGCGGAGCAGGCGCGCCGTTTGGCGGAGGCTGTCCGCGTCCAGAGCAGCGTCTGCCGCCTGTTAAGCTGCGCAACGACTGTCGAGATCGTGATCGAGGGCGATTGAGCAGAACGAGGTTGCAGGTTCGTTCTGCTGATGGCTATTCGCCCCCCAGTTCGACCAAGCCGATGCTGGCTGCGTAGAGTGCCGCCTGGGTGCGGCTGGCAACCCCCAGCTTTGCAAGAATGCTGCTGACGTGTGACTTGACGGTCTTTGCACCGATGCCAAGCATGTAGGCGATTTCCTTGTTCGCCTTTCCCTGCGCCAGCAGTCTGAGCACATCGACTTCGCGCTCGGTCAGCTTCTCCGGGGACTCTGGGGCGCGGATTTCGCGCATGAGCCGCGCGGCAGCTTTTGGAGAAAGCTGCACTTGACCTTCGGCGGCGGCTTTGATGGCAGTGACGAGTTCCGGCATGTCGGTGTCTTTGAGCAGATAGCCGATCGCGCCCGCACGAATGGCACCGACGACTGCGTTGTCTTCCAGCACACTGGTCAGCGCAATGATTTCAATCTCCGGATGTTTCTTCTTGATGATTCCGATGGCTGTGACCCCATCCATCGCGGGCATGAGCAAGTCCATCAGCACGACGTCCGGTTGCAGCTCCTCTACAAGCTGGATAGCCTGCTCGCCATTGCTGCCCTCGCCAATAATCTCGAAATCGTCATCCATGCCAAGATACATGCGTAAGCCCTGGCGAACCACAGCATGATCGTCAACGATCACGAGTCTGATAGGCATAGTTATCCTTCTCCTGGTCTGAAGTAGCGCGTTGCTTCCTATGTTGCCTGATGAGCACCTATGGAAAATCAGACTTATGGCGGAGAAGTGCTCTATCCTCCGAACCAGCGATCATACAGACTGTCATATGTGCCGTCTTCCAGCATGGCGAGCAGCACGCGGTCGATTGCCTCACGGTCTGCGCTCCCGGTGGGCAGTGCGATGCCGTAATCCTGGCGGGCGAACACGTTGCCCGCCAGTGTCACCGTCCCTCTACCTTCAGCATTCGCGTAATGAAGCAGTACGGGCGAATCAAAGACAATTGCATCGACTTCGCCGCTTTCGAGAAGGTTGTAGGCTTCCTCGATCCGCTCTACGGTGCGATGACGCAGGTTATTTTCTCGCAGCCAGTTGACAGAGGTGGTGTCACTCACCGTGACGATTGATTTGCCGGGCAGGTCGTCTATACCACTGATACTGGCTTGGAGCTGCGCAATCGTGTTTTCTGCGGTTAGGTTGGCTGTGAGGAGGGATACCAGGATGATGCCCGTCATGACCCAGACAAGCGCGCCAGCGCGTCCGACGGTACTCTTGGGCATTTTGTCGCCCGCCCCGATCAGACTGGAGGCTGCCCACCACATGCCCTCGCCAATGCCGGGCAAGTACTCATTAGGAAATTCGGGATTCCTACGTTCGACCAACCAGACGATGTGACCAATTGCGACAATGGCAACCGCCATGACCAGCGGGATGATGAGGAGCTGCGGTTGGGCAAGCGAGCGGAGCAGGCTGATACCGGGATTTTCGCCGCTGGCACGGGTCATGATCTGCAACCCGGCATTAAACATAGGTTGGGAAAAATCCAGGGTCTGTTCGCGCTCGGCAGTGATGCTAATCCCCGCGATACCAATATCGGCTCGTCCTGTGCGCACTGCATCGAGTACCTCCGCGACGGTCTCCAGCGGATACCACTCGATGCGCCAGTTATTGCGCAGTGCAATCGCCTCGATCAGGTCGATGCTGAAGCCGCTGTATGTGCCATCGTCATGGTAAACAACGAATGGAACTAGCGGCTTGACAGCAATTCTTCGAAATTCTGGTTGCGCGTGAGCAGGAGTAGCGACGAGCAGCCCGAAGACGACCAGGAATACAATTGCCGCGATCCGATTCATGACGCAGTGGGCACGACAATCACTTCAGTTTGAACATGACCCAGCCACTCGACGCCTGTTTCGGTCACCAGGACGTCTTCCTCAAGGCTGACGAGACCGTAAACGGGAATCTGCACGCCGAGTTCGAGTGTGAAACAGTTGCCCGCTTCGACGATACCGTATGGTGTTCGCCCGTAGCGCTCCCAACGTGGACCGAGTAATGTCGCGCCATCGTGAACGGTGCGCCCAATCATGTGCCCGACGGCGTGCTGGTATTCCGGATAGCCTGCCGCGACGATGGTCTTGCGGGCGGCGTCATCGACGACCCAGCCCTCGACTCCTGGCTTGAGCACAGCGGCGGCTGCCATGATCGCGGCACGAACCGAGTCGAAAGCATGGAGGATCGGCTGCGGAATGTCGCTCTCGCCGGGCGGCTGTAGGTACCAAACGCGCTGAATATCGGAGATGTAATCGTTGAGGATAACGCCCTGGTCAATGCGAACAAGCTGCCCTGCTTTGGCGACGAATGTGCTGGAGGGTGAAACATGCCCGACGGGGGAGTCAGGTCCGCAGGTGACGGATGGGCAGTGACCAGGGTCCCACGAGGGGATGACGCCTTCTTTTTTGTACTCCGCATGGATGAAGTTTGCGATTTCCAGCTCGGTCTGACCCGGCTTCAGATACGCAGTGATGCGGTTGATGATGTCGTCGGTGAGGGCGACCGCAGCCCGGATGCGGGCGATTTCGCCAGGGGTCTTGCGCCCACGCAGCGGGTTGAGGATGTCCTCGGCGGAAATCATCTCGAACGATGTCCCGGCGAGGTAGCGCTGCAAAGTGAGATACATGCCGTGCGATAGACCATCTGCCGCAGTGTCGCTTTCAGAGTAATTGACGGCGATCTGCCTGGGCTTCAGTCGGTTGAGCACTTCAAGCAGGGCGGGTTGGATGCTTTGGTCGTAGGAGATGACCTCATCCCAAATGCCCATGCGCTGAAAGTTGACGACTTCATAGCGACCGGCTATGGCGACTTTGTAGCCCTGCTTTGTGATGATCAGCGCGGTGTGCCAGGTTACGTTGGAGGGCGACACCAACGGAAGGGCAGGATCGGCATTGTGTTCGGTTTCGCGGACGAAGGTCATCCAGGCGTCAACGTTTTGTTCCTGGAGGATTCCGACTGCCTGAGCGATCTTTTCGAGCTGGATCGAGAAATCAACCATGATGTTCCTTCTTAACGTAGCGACTTCGGATCGAACGCATCTCGCAGCCCATCGCCCAGGAAGTTGATCCCCAGGGTGGTGAGCATGATGAAGAGCGCCGGGAAGAACCAAAAATACCATTCGTTCAGATAACTGTTTGCCTGCCCCATGATGTTGCCCCAGGTGGGGGTAGGCGCGCGCACGCCCAATCCCAGGAAACCGAGATACGCTTCCAGCAGAATGGCGGCAGCAACACCGAGCGTTGCGGACACAATCATCGGTGCGAAGCAGTTGGGCACGATATGCACGAGTACTGTTCGCAGGCTGCCTGCGCCAATCGCGTGCGCAGCGGTGACGTACTCCTGCTCTTTGACTGATAGGACGACTGAGCGCACGATGCGGGCGACGCGCATCCAGCTTGTCAGCCCGATCACGAAGATGATGACGATCATGGTGGCGCTGTAGGCACGACCCATGAACTGGAAATCGGGAAACTCTGTTGGGTCAGAGAAGATACGCAGGGCGATGAGCGAGAGGAAGAGGCTCGGAATACTCAGCATCGCTTCGGTCAGCCGCATCAGCACTGCGTCGATCCAGCCGCCGAGATAGCCTGCTGCGACGCCAATGATCGTCCCGACCAGCATCTGCACGATCACCGCCGTGATGCCGATGAAGAGCGAGATCTGCCCACCATAGATGACGCGCGCCAGCAGGTCGCGCCCGATGACATCGGTGCCGAAAGGATGTTCGAGCGATGGGTCGAGCAGCGCGCGCGCCGGGTCATTGTAGCGGGACACAGGTTCCGGGATGATGAATGAGCCGATTACGGTGAAGAGGAAAACAAAGACAAGTAGCGCTGCGCCGATGATTGCCATCCTGTGATGGCGCAGGCGTGCCAGACTGCGCGAGAGATTTGACGTACCTTTGACGTACTCCCGCTGCTGGAGCTTCGGGATCGCCGTTATGGGTTGGGCTTCGTTGATCGTACTCATGGCGCTTACCTTTGTTCCACTAGTAGCGGATGCGTGGATCGAACCACGTATAGACAATATCCGTGAGAAGCTGGAAGACGACGACCATGACGCAGAGCAGCATCAGGATCGCCATCATGACCGTGACATCAGCACGCTCGAAGCTTTCGATGAACAGCCGGCCCATACCGGGCCAGGCGAAAATGCGCTCGGTGACGACTGCTCCAGCCAGCAGGAAGGGCAGATCAAGTCCGACTAAAGTGACGAGCGGAAGCGCGGCGTTCTTGAAGGCGTGGCGCTGGACGACAGTGCGCCCGGAAAGCCCTTTGGCATTGGCGGTGCGGATGTAATCCTGATTGAGTACATCGAGCATCGAAGAACGTATGAAGCGCACATAGCCGGCGAGCTGGATGGCGACGAGGCAGAAAACGGGCATCAGCATATGGAGTATCAGATCGCCCAGGCTGCCATCACCCGTGCCGCCGATGGGTAGACCGGGCAACCCCCATTGCGGGAATTGGACGGCAAATAAGTAGATGGTCATCAATGCGATGAAAAAGATAGGCATTGAGAAGAAGAAAAAGGACAGCCCCGTGATCGTATTGTCGAGGAGTGAATAGGGTCGTAGCGACGAGTAGACGCCGATGGCGACGGCGAGGACAAGCGTGATGAGATAGGATGGGATCATGAGCGTGAGCGTTGCAGGGAGCCGCTCCTCGATGCGCGTCCAGGCGGGTTGGCGTGTGACGAACGACAAGCCGAGATCGCCGCGCAGAACACCTTCGCGTGTGCCCGGTTCCATAACCGAACCATCGCCGCGCACGTCCACCAGCATCCAGTCGTTGCCGATCATCCAGACGAGATACTGTTCGGTGAGCGGACGATCCAGACCCAGGCGGCGAATGAGCATTTCGCGTTCCGCCTGCGTCGGGCGATTGCGAGACTCTGCGAAGATCGCCAGCGGGTCACCGAGTGCGTTTGTGAAGGCGAACAGCACAAAGCTGAGGATAATCAGAAGGGGAATTGACTGAAGAACGCGGCGGATGATGTATTGGGTCATGACTTGCACTCGCTGTTATCGGAATAAGCAGTAGAGACGGGCATTACACCCGTCTCTACAATCGGCATTGCTTGAACTAGTTTGCCAACTGCCAGTTCATGATGTCGAACCACTGGTTGCCGACACCGGAACCGACGACAGGCGCTTCCGCAAAGCGGGCGGTCACGTAGGCGTAGTTGTCGCCGCGCGCGAACAGGTTCACGAGCGGGGCGTTGTCACGCATGATCTCCTGGATGGTGAAGGCAGCCGCAAGGCGTTCTTCGGGATCGAGGGAGGTCTGGGTGATCAGCCCTGCTGCGTCCATCTCTTCGCTGCAGAAGCCGGTCTGATTCTGACCACCTGGGTTCGCTTCGTTGACGCGCTGGGCGCAGCTCAACGATTCGATAACGGTGACATTGGCGGGGTTGGTCAGCGCAGTGTTGTTCGCATACTGGGCGATGTCGTATTCGCCGAGAGCGTTGATGCCGCTGTCGCTCCAGGAGGCGAAGAATTCGCTGGCGGGGTATGCCTCAAGGATGGTGCCGATGCCAACCGCGGCGAGCTGCTGCTGGATGACTGCCTGGATGTTGTTACGCCAGCCAGCCGTCGTGCTGCTGTAGCGCAGGACAAGTTCGACGCCGTCCTTATCGCGCGTGCCATCGCCATTGCTGTCGACCCAACCGGCTTCGTCAAGGAGGGCTGCTGCGGCTGCCGGGTCGTGCGCGGTGACGCCAAGATCGGGATTCTCGAACGGCGAACCGGCGTAAATGCTGTCCGTCGGGCTGACGGTGCCAGCCAGGAGCTGGTCGCTGATCGCCTGACGATCGAGCGCGGCGCGGATCGCCTGACGAACGAGGACATCCTGGAGCGCCGGGTGACCTGCGCGTGGGAACTCTTCGCTACGGACGTTGAGCCACAGGCTTTCGATGTAACCACCGAAGACCGTCACCTGCGAGACACCCTCAAAACCAGCGATACGCGGTTTATCGCCTTCGCTGACGTTGGGGACGAAATCAAGCTGACCTGCCTGGAGGGCGGCGTACTGGGTGTCGGTATCCGGGAAGAAGCGGATGACGACGGTGCCAATCGCGGGGGTGCCCAGAGCGTAGTTGGGGTTGGCGGTGAATGTCATCGACTCGCCGCGACGCCACTCGCTGAGGACGTAGGGACCGCTGAAAACAGTCGGATCCTGGTTGGCGGGCGCGAATTCGATGCTGCCCTCTGCCTCATAAATGGGCTGGAAGATGTGCGCGGGCAGAATGGTCGACAGACCAGGCGAGCCGATCACGTCTTCCGGGAACGGCTTGGGTGCGTTGAAAGTCAGTGTGAAGGTGGTTTCGTCAACCTGCTCGACACTTTCCAGCGCATCACGAATGGAACCGCCCTGAAGCATGTTGTTGGCGGGATCTTCGACCATTTGATAGGTGAAGACGAAGTCTGCAGCGGTCAGGGGCGTCCCGTCGCTCCAGAGCAGCCCTTCCTTGATGGTGATGGTATACTGTGTGAAGTCTTCGTTGATGCCACCGTTTTCGACCGACGGAATTTCTTCGATCAGCACGGGAACATTTTCGAGGGTGTCGGAAATGTCGTACAGGCTCGCCTGCACGAGGTCGTTTGCCCACTGTGCGAACGCCATGCTGCTGTAGAAACCGTTCATGTTATCCGGTTCCTGCGCGAAGCCGACGGTCAGGGTGGAGCCGTCCTGCGCAGCCACAGGGGCGAGCGCAAGCCCGAGCGCAAGGACGATGATCATCGCCAAGCCAAGGGTCTTCTTCAAGTGCTTCATAAGCCAAATTCTCCCTAACGAACTGAGTAAATACTCGTGGCGCCCCATCCTTTTTCAAGGCTGGACGCTTGCGTTGCAAAATTCTATCGCACATTAGGTGTGATGCAAAAAAGTGAATGAGCATTTGGTTAGAGGGTGAAAAGAAGTGAATAAAGGAATAAAAAGCGCCGCATGAAAATTATGCGGCGCTTAATGCTTTCTAGACGGAGCTGACGGGGGTCGGTCGCGTACTAGCTACGCACTGTTGTCTCCTCAGAACGAATATCGAGGAACCATAGCGCGAGTGATACAAGCCATCAAGAACCACCCGCGAGTTCAACTTGAGCGTGCTTTACCTGTCATCCAGGTAGATGGGCAAGCAAGGGTTGAATTGCCCTCTAATCCGACACCAGAGTTTGACTGGAGTGTTTTGTCCCACCAGTGTGCAGCTTGGTGACGCAATGATGACCTTGCACTATGTTGTAACCTTCGTTGGTGCAGTAGCCGAAAGTAGGTAGCCCACGTTTGACGAGGATAGGTTGGAATAAGCTGAGTATCTCGTTTTGGGGACACTATCGTGTCCCCTTCTTGTTTCGTGGCGACAGTCTGCATATTTGGAAATATGTATATCACACGCCAGCAATCATTGGAAAGCGTGTTTCCTCTCGACTGTTTCCGTTTCCTTGATATTGATGAACTTTCCCGTCTCTCACTTTCTAATGTTCGTTACATCCCACATCTCTCATCCACAGCGTTACCTCTCTCGTCTCACGGTCATAGACAACGAGGATTTGTTAGCCGAACTCGTTCTCGAAATAGCCGTGATAGCGTTTACGGAATTCGTCATTAATCTAGGTTGGTCGCCCGGACAAAACCGAATGGTGATTGCTAACGATGACGATGTTGATGTAGTCTTGCTTATCACTTACACAGGGACTCTTGGAACATGTACTTGCTATAAGGGTAGGTTAACCAGGAACTTACAGCATGTTACTTTGCGTCATCCTCCGTGCTAAGTTCCTTGATTAGGCACTCGATATCGCGCAGCAGATTGTGTTTTGTAGTTTGACCAACTCTAGCCTTTAGCGTGATGTCGTATCCTCCAGACATCAACTTCTCACGAAGCAGTTTTGCGCGTTGCATAAGTAACTTTTTGTCAGCAAGCATGTGCCGCTCTATCCTTAGATTGGCAAATTCTGCCCATCGATAGTCGATGGGTGGAGACGAATGTGAAATCTCTGTCAAGCATTGTTGGGCGTTCATAATCTGTGGGATGGGATCTTCAACTTGACTTGCAAGTTTGAGATAAACTAGTGCGCGAGTTACTTGCGTACCGAAAAAACCTTCGTGCGCTTCTATTTGGGCGCTTTGCGCTTGATTCAGGAGTTCGAGTGCGCGCAATGGCTGACCATTTGTGATCGCAATTTCTGCCAAAACGGTACAATAACGTCCTCGTACTATCGCATCATTCTGCAATGTGTTTTCGTCTATTTCTGTAAGAACTTGCGGCACATCAAATTTGTTGGGCTTACCATATTTGGGTCCATGTTGGATTTCCCATTTCGCCCGAGCAAGGAAGATCTTCGTGATGGCTTTTAGCCTTCTTATCGACTTGTGCTGAAATCTATAGGCAGGCACGCGTCGATGTACTTGTTCTATCTCATTGATTTCGTAAAGACACTTATGTAGTTGTCTCGATGCCTCGTTAGGATTTCCTAGCTCCAAGTACGTCCACGACACTCCATCAACCAAGAAAATTAGCTTTGTAATTCGCCAGATAATCCCATGTTCTGGGTCATCTTGACATTTCTCCTCCAATGATTTTGCATGTTTGTAGGCTGTCGAAGCTATTTCCAAACGTTCTTCATGGCGAATCCGATTTGTCAGATAGTGTGAAAGAAGTGCGGCAGTGTGGACATATGCTTCAGAATTATTGTTTCCGTCTAGATCACCCAAAAAGCTTTTAATTCGCTCCCAGTTATGGTCAATTTCTCTTAGTCCTTCAGCATCCTGACCAATGAGACTTGCCCAGTAAACCAAGTCTATGTCCTCTCCAATGTCGCCTCGCCGACGCCGCAAGGCACCTTCAAGAAAGCCCAACCAATAGCCTGAGGTTCGGTGCTCAAGGTCAATCGACTGAATACCTCCCAACCCTAGCAAGTACTCTACTGGGATACTCAGTGCATCTGCAATAGATTGCACTTCATCAAGGGTAGGATATATGTCTCCTGTACGGAAACGTCCAATTTTCTCTCGGTTGATGTGCGTCATTTCCTGTAACTTCAATGCAGAAATTCGCTCACCACTTATCGGGTTATCCATTAGATTGGTTAGTCGCATACCAAAGCCAAAGAGATCAATTGCCTTCATGATCGACAATCCTCCACTTTTGATTTCATCTTACCTCCCAATCTTAAGCAAGATATTAGTCCCGTGCCCAATTTCTTGACACCTTATTGACGGAAAACACCGCAGCAATGAATCGTACGAGGCTCCTTAAAGTCGTATCTTGTAGGCAGCGATGTCGCTCGACACGCATGAGGCGTATGAGGAGATGAGTGCAATGAAAGTGTTTTCAAGTGACCAAGTCGTTAACGCTGAAAAAGTAGATGGAGTAGGAAATCAGTGTGCTTCAGTGCCGCGCTTAGCCTTGGAGGCGATTCTTAGCTTCCCAGGATGGGGTATTAGTCTATCGGAGGGAGAGAAGGATCGGTTGAGCCACAACTGTTGTGGCAGGATGTGCCCAAAGTGTGGCGGATCTTGCCAGCTAGAGTCATTCCATACCGGAGTTCATCAGTGCTGGCAGGGTCACCGCTGGTAAGTGGACCGCAGCTCCAGTTCAATAAGTCGTTTGAGGGCTGTTTTGGGATAACAGGGCCCTTGCAGATAACCGTATTGTTAGACCACGTAAAGGAACTTGAAATGGATATTCGCCCACATCTGTCCGCTGATTATGTTGATTTGCCGGACATCGATAACAACAACACTGGAACTTTGACTGAGAGTGAAGATCAGTGCTTAGGAATGCTTGGCAATTTGATCGCTGAGTACGGATTCAATCATCGATTTGGAGTTACTCTTCTCCATTATCACTTCGCTGTTGACGATAGCGAGATTTTTCTCGAAGAACCTTCGCGAGAGATGCGAATGGTCACTACGCGCCCTATCCAGAAGTCCTCAATTGACTTCACCTCGGTGGTGCCAATAAACATTCGCTTTCTAGCGCGTGAGTCTCTAGATGGTCAAGATATGGTTGGGCTTGAATACGTTAGTATGGTAGATTTCCCTGGTATTGAGGCGGTGCAAGAGTCGGACGCAGGATTTCTCAAGCAATTTGAGCAGGTGTTGACCACCTTCAGTGGTCACTCTCGCTTCGGACTTGGTGTCATCCATGATAGTCTGGAAATTGGAGAAGATGAGGTTCTCCTTGAACACTGCAATGGCAGGAGCCTCCATTGCAATGTTGCGTTGCGAAGTACAGTCGCACAGCCAAATATCATCGAAACGTTTTGGACATGGAAAACCCTCACGGATGGTATAGATGGCATGAAGTGGTGTGAAAAGAGCTGCTCGCGGGCATGCTTCAAGAGTGATAGCGGTAGCCATAGCTCTGGACACGCTTCAATTCACCACAATTCCAACTCTTGGTAGTGTTTTGCTTGAGCCAAGACATGGCGAGGTTCGTCGTTTTGAATGCCGAAGTCGCAATAACTTGGAAGTAGCTAGTCCAAGCTTGACATGGGTATGTTCGGATTAGGCGATAGATTGGTTTTGAGGGGATGGTTGACTATCCCCTCTTTCTTGATTTGTTAAAGCACATTGTGCCATTTCTTACATGTCTGAAGACATACATACCGAAACCCTAAGCAAATCTAAGCACAGTTCTGTTGACTTTTTGGTCTGTACTTCGTGCAACTATTGACATTAACTTGCTCCATCTGTCATATTGTTTTTATGTACGCAGAATATTTCGAGTTGGCAGAGATTCCTTTTCGGGTCACACCCGATCCCCGTTTTTTGTGGTATTCGGAACAGCACCAGGAAGCCAAGCAGAAAATCGTCTACTACGTGAGCCAGAGCGCGGGACCAATCTACCTCCTGGCGCAGGTCGGCACAGGCAAGACCACGATTGCCCGTCGGATTGCGGATGAGTTCTCTCAAGACGCAACCAAGAAAGTCGTCTTTGTCCCTTCCCCCAAGTTGACCTCGACAAATGCATTTCTCCGCTTTGTGATGGATGAGTTTGAGGTCAAGACCGACCGCGCGTATGCGCGCTCGCTCAAGAACTTCCAGGACTTTCTGGTTCAGCAGTTCCAAGACGGCATTTCGTGTGTTCTTCTCATCGATGAGGCACAGAACATGACGCGGGATATGCTTCTCTTGATTCAACACCTGTTCAATTTCAGCACCAACACGCAATTTCTGGTGCAGATTGCTCTCTTCGCCCAGCCGGAGCTACAGCCGAGGCTGGAGCGGCTGGAGTCTCTCAAGAGCCGTATGACCATTGCCAAGCTCAAGCCGTTCGACTTGCAGCAGACGCGCGATATGATGCAGTTCCGCTGGACGGTCGCCGGAGGCAAGGAGCTCCCGTTTGACGATGAGTCATTAGCTGAAATCTTCCGAATTACCGGAGGCGTCCCCCGTCCCATCGTGAAGCTTGCCAACGAAGCCCTCATCAAGACTGCCGTCGAAGGTCGCAAAGTAGTAGATCGAAGTACAGTCGCTTCGGCAGCCGCCGAGATGACCGCCGAACACATCTAATGGGCACTTATAGCACGCTTCTCCAAAGTAAGCCTGTTTCTCCTTCAACCCCGTCTGCGCAGCCTCAAGAGGTGGCGAACGAACGGAAAACCGAACGAACGGAAATCCGTTCGGAAGATCGAACGTCTCAATCACTTCCCATCCGCCGCCGAAGTCGTCGTTATAGCTTTGAGTTCTACGATGACCAGATTTTCCGACTTCAACAGTTAAAGCGCGAAGCCGAAGATCGCGGCGAGAAAGTCACGTTATCAGATATGGCTCGCGCCGCGCTTGATCAATATCTCCAAAACCGTAAGAAGTAGTCCCCTATTTTGTGTCAATCCGAACGATTTTCCGAACGACCGAACGGAAATACGAACGGTACTTCGTTCGCGCGTTCGAACGGAAATCCGCATCTCCGAACGAACTTCCGTTCGGAAATCCGAACGCACAAAAAGACGGATTTGACAAGCCTTTTTGCATGTGGTGTAAATGTAGCTATGAGATCCGACCCGCAGTTTCGCGGTTTTGTCACACCCAACACCACACCTGTCCCCGATCAGCTTTTTGATGAATTGATGACTGAACTGAGTGGCGCAGAGCTAAAGGTTGTGCTGTACATCATTCGCCGCACATATGGATTTAAGCGCGCTCAGGACACGATCTCGCTCAATCAGATGCTTCGTGGTATTCAGCGCAAGGATGGGTCAGTCCTCGATAGGGGAGCAGGCTTGAGTAAGCCGACCTTGCTCAGTGCCCTGCGTTCGCTAGAAGAGCGGGGCGTAATTCTGCGACAGCGGCGCAGTAACGACAAACATGGCGACATGCCGAGTTCGTACAGCTTGCGACTGCTCAGTGACAGTGAGCCAGTTCAGGAGATTGTGAGACCACAATCGGAAGCGGGGGGAGGTAAAGAAACTTTACCCGGGGGAGGTCAAACTTCTTTACCACGCCCCGGTAAAGAAACTTTACCACCAACAATAAACAGTATTACAAGTTTGAAAAACAACGTTGATAGCGTTGAGAAGAAAAAATGGCAAAAGCCAAAAGAGCATGTCGATTACCTTGTTTCTGAGATCGAACGTCAGACGGGGGATACACACAGCCGAGGTAACTTCGCTCGACTTGCCGATGCACTCCCAGAGCATCGTGTGTTTGCGTTGCTATCGGAGATGAAGCACGACGACAAAGTTCGCAACAGGGGTGCTTTGTTTACCGCAATGGCACAGTCAGAATTGGATAAATCGCCTCCAAAGTGAACACCTTTCTTGCGCGGAAACGCGCAGATTATTTGTACTTCCACGCCTTATAACTACAGTTCCATCTACAGTTACCACAACTGTACTTCTCTTGAATACGTTGCGTGCGCAACAAGCCCTCATGATGTGTCGCTACTCGGTGGGTCACCGAACAAACCGCCTCATTCTGCCCGAAATACGGGCAGATTCAGCGATTTTGTCCTCGGTAACCCGCACTCGGCGCGCCACCACCACCGCCGTGCAAAAATGTGGTCGTTGCCCATTTTTGCACGGCTACCCCCGCCCCCGCTGCTCGTTCCTGTCTTTCCAGCATCATTCAATTTAGAGAATTGAGCTGATGCACAGGCACGACGGTCTCTCACACCTTGGAACGGCAGTTCCCTCGTCCCTTCGGGACATCGGCGGGCGGCGCGCGCCAATCCCGCCCCGATGGGCGGCCTGGCACGCCCCTATGTCGGGGGTAGCCGTGCAAAGCACAGCGGTGGTGTGGGAAAGGGAAGCGCCTGCGGCGCTCGATTGAACGTCGCCTACGGCGACAGAAGAACAAGAAGACATCTCGGATGACTAAAGCCCCAAAGTTGGTGGAGCAGGGGAGTTAGTTCCGGTCGGGTGTTTTATCCCCGGTCAGTTTCTCGCGGAGAACTTCATCAGTTTCAAGTAGCTCATCAAGGCGTTGCATAAAGTCCTCACTGACTAGGCGCACCATGACTTTGGAGCGGCGGGCAATGCGTATCTGTTGCTTGCCGTAGTAGACCTGATTTATCAGTTCGGTGAATTGCTTGCGTGCCTCTCGGATGGTGACAGGTGTCATATCCAGCAGTATCTCATAATGGACTTAAGTACACAATTAATACTATTTACAATTGTGTACACATGAGCTATAATGTACACAATTAAGAATTATTACATTGCCATTATGTCAGATACGTATAACGGCTGGACTAATCGAGAGACGTGGCTGGTGAGTCTCTGGATAGATAACGAGTACAGCCTATATCAGACCGTTCGCGAGTTGGTTGCTGAAGAAAAGAGCAACCATAAAGTAGTTGAGTATCTTCAGGAGATGATTGAAGAAGACAATCCTTTGTGCAGTTCTGCAACAGTATATGCGAATTTACTCTGTGACAGCCTTAGCAAGGTTGACTGGTATGAAATTGTGAAAACTTATCGAGAGGAGTGATGCAAGATGAGGTTATTGTTTTTGTCTGCCGGTGTGTAACACGCGATTGAACGTAACAATTAGAAATTATATCAATTTATTATGAAAGAAAAGTACATGGGCTTGAAGAACAGAGAGACATGGTATGTTGCTCTCTGGTTAGACAACGACAGATACACTTACTATAGCGCCTGGGAGGTGGTTGAGGAGGCGTCGTCCCCTCGTGAAGCCGCAAAAGACCTTCGCAAGTTTGTTGAAAAAGCCAACCCCTTGGCAAACTCAATCACACTCTTTGCCGACTTAATCAGTGCTGGTCTAGACCGTATCGATTGGGATGAACTAGCTCAGGCTGTGAAGGAACAGAGAGGATTGAAGGAGGAGGAATGATATAATTCGGGTGGTTATGTCATATACCTCAACAGCCACTATCATCAGCGCCAACGAGCTGGGTTCCAGAGTAACCGAGTTACTCCAACGTGTTGGCGTGCGCAAAGAACGAGTGGCTATTGCCTCAAGCGATGGGAAGGCACAGGTGGTCGTCATCTCCCTGTCTGAGTTAGAGCAGTTGGAGAAATTGAAACAAGAAGCAGGGAGGAAATTCCGCGCCATTCTTGAAGAGGGATGGCGAAACGTTGAAGCCTCTGGTGCCACCGACGAAGAGCTAGACCAAGCTATCTCTCAAGCCATTGAGGAGGTTCGTGCGGGTCGTGATTGACACGAATGTGTTCGTGTCTGGAGCAATAAAACCGCAATCCCCGCCAGGACTAATTCTCCTGGCAGGTTCAATGGGCAGAATTACCCTTCTCACTTCCAAAACACAGGTTGCTGAATTGGGTCGCATCTTACACCGCCCCCACCTTCAGCGGTACTTACGGCATACAGACGCGACCATATCCGAGTTTATCAGTTATTGGTTGCAACACACTCAAGTTGTCCCCGAAAGAACGTACCCGTCCGTTTCATCTGATTTGACTGATAACGCTATTCTGGCATGTGCTTCTGATGGAGAAGCAGATGTCATCGTCACTGGAGATTCTCGCCATCTTCTGCCACTTACCGAGTTCCAAGGTATCCGGATTGTGACACCTCGCCAGTTTATCGAGTCATATTTAGGTACCAGCTAGGAAATAGCAAACTTTTTACCACCTATATTTATGATACTTATCACAGTACCAGGGTATATCTATCACTTCCGACTTTAGCCTTGAATCCCTCAAGATATTCCGTAAGCCAGCATTCTGGGCGCACTTAGCAGCCACATAGTAGTCTCAAGCGTCCTCTTTTTGTTTTAAGGGGGATATTGCGATGATACCGAAGCGCTATGGCACAGGTTTTGGATGTTTGGATTTCATTCTGTTATGGCTGGTAATCGGTTCATTCTTCATGATTGTCTCAGGAGCGGGGCGTGGTGGAAATATCCTATTCGGCTATCTAATCTGGCTGGTCGTAGCTGGGTTGTGGTTTGCATGGCGTCGTGGATGGATACAGCAGTTCCGGGACAGTCAAAAAGCAGCCGAGCAGGCAACACGCGCTGATGCGCTACAACGAGCAGCCGAGAGTCGGCTGATTGCACCTCCAATTCCAACTCAAGAGGTTGCAGAACCGATTGATGACGAGCCACTGGAATTGCCGACCTATCAGATTTCCACGCCCTTACCCGACAAGATAAGTGTCACCCAGGTGACAGGGCTAATGCGGACTCTTATTGCTAAAGCTGAAGGGGGCTTACTACAATTCTCGTTGGTCGGGACAAGTAAGGGTGTCACTTGGCAAGTGACCCATATCCCACGAACAGGCGATATGCTGACTACCGATGAACTGACCGAATTGGTTGGCAGTTACTATCCTGGCGCTACCGTTACCCAACTGGTCGAGCCAAAGATAACGGCGACACTGTATCGCAAGTACCATATTTTCAAACCGAAGCTAGTGCGTTATTTTGACCGTGCCATCACCGTTGATGAGGCACGCCGCGAAGATCCGCTTGTGGTTCTCACACGCGCTCTCACAGAGCTTGAGAACGGTGAGACGCTGACCTTTACCATCACCTTGTTTGGACTCACTATTCCAGACGAGAAAGAAATTCAACGTGTCTTGACCGTATCAGCACATGAGGCGGGCTATAGATATCAGAACGCAGGTGGTTTCTCCGCTCGAAACTGGCAAGAATCGCTAGGGGCAGCACTGGGCGCGAGTGTCGTCAATGGGATACGCAACGAGTTGCTGAGAGGTCAGCGGGTACAGCTCTACACAGACGCTGAGACTAAACACTTTTTGGAGAAACTCACGCAGCCGCTTGCACAGTGCATTCTGTCGCTGACGATGGATAGTCCGACTAAGGAGCGTTTGAGTGCTTTAGAACACCGCTACGGGGCAATGAGCGGCTTAGAAAGCACGGAAATTCGGATTGACCGGGGGTATACCTCGCCACTCATACCCCTTATTCGCCAGGAAGATTGGTGGCTCAAGCAGCCCGCCGGATACCTCGAAGACTTGTTCCCCAAGAACCCAAATGACCCCGATTTGGTATCTCCTCATGTATTCAATTTCACCGTCGATGAATTGTCAGCGTTCTGGCATTTGCCACACAGTGGCTTCTCAAAAGAGGTACTCGGATACACCGGAGTTCATGCCCCCATTCCGCGTAATCTCAATATGGGGCAGGGCGGCGTGCGTATCGGTACAAACCGGAACGGTCCCAAAGCCACCGATGTGTATCTGCCCCCGACCGACCGAACGGCACACACCACCATCATCGGCAAGACTAACCGGGGCAAGTCGGCACTCCTGCATACGATGGTTCATCAGGATATTGCCGCAGGACGGGGCGTGTGTGTGATTGACCCCAAAGGCGCGTTGGTGTCCGACATTTTGCAGCACTCTATCCCACCGGAGCGGGAAGCGGATGTCCTGATATTGGACGTGTCTAACAAGGTGAACGGCAAGTTCATCCCGCCGCCGTTTAACTTGTTTGTGACTGGACTGGATGATGACCAGACCGAAGGAGCAGCGCAGCGACTAGTCTCACTCCTGAACTTATCGGAACGGGACTTTGCCGAGAAGAAGATGGCAGCCACCTTGAAGATGGCACTGATGGCAGTCTATGGGGTGGAGAGACCGACCATCCATGATGTCCATTGCCTGCTGTTTGACGAGGCGTACCGCGCCCGCCTTATCCCCACCATCAAATCGAGCGTGGTAGCAAACTTCTGGAGCAAGTTTGATAGCAAGACTATCGGAGCACAGGCAAGCCTGACCGAGCCGCTGGAATGGCGACTGGAGCGGTTTATCCTCAACAACCGCCTGCGCGCCATGACCTGTCACCCTCTGCGCTTGAACTTCGGCAAACTCATGGGTAGTAACAAAATCATCCTGATTTCTCTGGGAGATGAACGGGACACCATCGACCAGGAAGAACGGTACTTCTTGGGTGCTGCAATCCTCTCTCGTATCGACTATGCCGCCCGGCAAAAGACCATCACCAAACCGCCATTTATGGTCTACGTCGATGAGGCGCAGGAGTTTGTCGATACCTCACTACCCCGGATGCTCTCGCAACTGCGCAGTTTTGGCGTGGGGTTGGTGCTGGCAAACCAGTACTTCCATCAACTGTTCGGAGACACCTTCAAGGCAATTGAGGGGAATGTCTCGACACTGATGGCGTTTGAAATCGGCAGCGATGACGCCGCGACCATGTTGCCCTATCTACAGCCCACCATCACCAAGACTGACCTGCTGAATTTGGGCAAGTACACAGCAGCAGTGTCGATGCTGGATGCCGATGGCAAGCGGCAAGACGCCTTTACCGTGGAAACTTTGCCCCCGCCAGGACATGGCACCCAGAATCCAGAGCGAGAAGACTACCTGCGCGCCAAGTGTGTTGAGGTCTGGGGCTTGCCCGGTTATGATGAAGTCCTCAATGCCATCGATACACGCTACGCAGATTGTGCGGGTCAAACACCAGAGCCAGGGGAGGGTGTCGTACACACTCAAGGAAGTGGGTATGAAGGCTTCGAGTGAGCGACGTGCTCGCCCGAACGAGCGCCCTGCAACTCCAATCGCCACCCGCGAGACCGAGAATGTCAAACGGGTGGTGCAGCTCATTTACGAGTACGGGCTGCTCTCGCAAGACCAGCTAGGGCGGTTACTGAACCTCACCCGCCCGACGGTACAACACCTGTTGCAGCGGATGTACTATGCCTACTATATCGACCGGGAGTTTCTGCCTCTCACTTCATTTGGTTCTAGTCCGGCACTCTATATCCTCGATAAGTTCGGCAAGGTACTGCTGCGGCGAATGGGAGTAGAGGAACAGTCCGGCATTCTCAACAAGGGGTTGTCACCGCTATTCCTTCAGCACACCCTATCGCTCTCTGAGGTACACCTCTCGATTGAACGAGCCAGCAGAGGGTTAGGCTACAACCTGGAGCAGTGGATTACTGACAATCGCCTCAAGAGCGATTACGACCGGGTGAAAATTGGGAGCAGTAAGCACCCCGTGTCGCTGATTCCCGATGGCTACTTCAAATTGTTCGTCCCTGAGATTGGTACGAGTCACTGCTTCATTGAATTGGATAGAGCCACCAGCCAACTGTCTGACTTTGCCAAGAAGGTAGAGGCATACGTTGCCTACTACAAGAGCGGTCTCTACTCCAAGCGCTACAGCGCACAGGGGTTCCGGGTGCTGACAATCGTGGATGCGGATGTCAGTACCAGAGTCGAGAGTCTGCGCAACGTCACCCGTCAGGTCGGTGGTATTGGCAGACGGTTTTGGTTTGCACACATTCGAGATGTCACTACGGAGAAAGTGTTTACTGAACCGATATGGCGGATAGCCGGAGGTGAGGACGAGATAGCTTTCCTATCCCCGAAACGCGATTAGACGGGGCGCAATATCCGCACCCCGCCCAACCTGACAAGGTGCCTCAGTCCCCGAAAAGAATTTGTGTTGTTAACCTGGGGTGGGTACTCCAGGCAGGAACAGCGTACAGTCTCTACCCACGAGCACGTACACGCTCCACACGCTTTGTGTCTTTAAGCGCATGTTGAGCCACCGTACAGCTCATCCTACAAAAGAGCGGTGTATTTGGTAAGTAGGGAAACGGGGATGATAGAATATATTCAATAACCCGCAGACCCTTTGAACAACTCACGAAGACAGCCACCGCACGGGGGCGATGGACTGCCTATGATTCAGGAGTTCTGACAACAGAAGTTATAGAACTCCGCTGGGGTTAGAGGTGAATCCTTCGGACTGTGAGGATAGCGACGGTCGCAAATACGATTGTGACCACGACTACGACCAGTGTCAGGGTTCCACCAACCCAATGCCAAACTGAACATGTCATGTTTGGATGACCTCCTTTCATCAGATTCAACTACTCGTCTTTAGCGAGTAGCTGTTTCCGGGGGTCATTCCAAGGGTCTGCATCTCCAAGTATATGACCGTTTTCTCAGAAGAGTCCGTTTTTATCTCTCCTTCTGGTTATTTCTACGACGCTCCAAGCGTGGGCGGGTGTCCGTACCCGCCGCTTATCCATCCTGTTTTGTGGGTATTTGATGCGTACCCGCCGCGTGTGCTAGGATGCGGCATGTCCCACGAGACGGCAAAACAAGTGGATATGTTTACGGGCGAGTCGGTTGATACACGCACGCCTAGACAGAAGAAACTCGATAAACGTGCCACTCTGCCTACTCAAACCCCTATGTTCCCAGGTCGAGGAGACCTTATTGAGCTTGATGGAACAGCACATCCCAAGATGGAGTGGGACGGCGACACGACGATAGAGACGTTACGCCTTCAACTGGAGGATACCCGAACCGACGAGGAAATCGAACGAGAGCGCATCCACGCCGAGCAATCACTGCTTATGCCCATGTTCCCTGAAGAGACGGGTACGCCAGACAATGAGCCGACCGATATAGAAGGAGAGGACGACGAGACCGCAACTGAACTCTTGTCTCTTGAGGAGAGACTCACAGCAGCCACAGAAGAACTCTATGCCATTTGTCTGGATATGTCGCAGACGGTAGCCGCCACACCGGATGTGCTCAAGTCTCAAGCAGTCTGTTTGGCGATAGCCACCCTTCACGCACAGAGCGCAGGTGTTGAACAGACGACCATCACTAAGTTGCTGACGATGGCAGGGCAGTCACAGCCTCAGACCATCACTACCCCACGCCAGACATCAACCACAGCCGGAGCGCGGCGACGGCGGGCTACAACCAATCATGCCAGCCACTATCCGACCTCACGAATGCATCTGAGAAATCGATTGGAGCGTTTACGAGGTAATCATTACTAATCAACACTCGGCGAATATATGGCTATCCCTGAGCGAGAGAGGCTTGAATTAGATGCAGACGCTATACGCGGTGCAATTGAGCGAGCAGACGCCAACGAGAACCCGATTGAACGGCTGGCACAGCTTGACCAACTCTATGAGGCGTTAGGGTACATCGAAGAGGACTTGAGCAGTCTCACCGAACAAGGGCAGGATGAGTGAGCGGGAGGGTTACAACGGCTTTCGTAACTTCGCAACGTGGCAGGTGAGTGTGTGGTTGGATAACTCCGAAGAACTCCTGTGGCGATTTCAACAGATTGGCGTATCACTCGAAAACTCTGACGACTTATCAGAGTGGCTGGAAGCCTATTTTGAGGCTCTCAATCCAGTAGAGGGGAGTGGGGACTTGTATAGCGACCTGATGCAAAACATGCTTTCTCAGGTTGACTGGGAGCGGCTGGCAGAGCGGATACTTGACCGGGACTGAAATAAAGAACTCATCGCTCGCCGCGAGGGCAGTTCGGTTGAAACAAGGGTTTCAACCGAAGGCATTCAAGCGTGCGTTGTTGCCCCGCGCCGTCAAGGGTGCCTGTCGGCAGTTTCGTTTCGGCTCCGGCTTGTGCCGCTTCGCTCATGCCTCAACGAAACCAAGCCCTTGACCTTGCTACACCCTGGAACAGAGTGACTGAGCAACTTACAGCGGGTGGTGTGTGAAGACGTGTACTTTATTCTTCTCTTCGCTTTTCAGAATGTCCTCTCGCATTCTCCCAAAGGCACCTTGATTGGCAGGATCTGATAGGGGAACGTACACAGAGATGTCTACACCTTCACCCACGTATCGTTGAGGAACACGCAAAGCCATAAATTCGACCTCTCCATAGTCTTTGTGCTCCACCTTATTGGTGGGAAGTCGGTTGAGAATATCGTATCCTTCAATATTGGAATTGGGATGCTGTTCAATTTCTCGCCATAGCTGTCCGAAAGTGGGATACGTTTCCATCATACATCGAACGATCTGCTCATAGCGGGTCGAGGTTACATAGGGAAATGACACCGTTCGGAAAATCGATAGCGCGCGAATCAGTTCATTTGACGTTCGTACCACACTTTGGTGCTTTCTGATTTCTTCATCGAAGTACACACGTAATAGATTTGATCCCAGTTCGCCGTCACGCAATATGTTGATGGCTTCATCCGTGTAGCCCCACATAACTCTGTGATACTCATTGAAGGCTACGAAGTCCCATAGCGGCGTTCTCGCGGAGGCAGGTAGGTCAATTTGTCCAAGTAAACTAACGATGAAGTCAAGGTCTGCTTGCTTGAACTTTAGCTGGTATGAATACCCTGCTCGTGCGTAAAACTCAGCTTTTTGCAGTTCACTTAGATCCAGTGCCTTTGCTAGTGGCTCAAGAAAGCGCTTAAGATCAGCCACTTCACCATTTTCAATGCGACCAATCTGCTTTTCATCGAGGTCGGATTTATCTGCCAAAAACTTGCGTGACCAGCTATGCCAATAGGTCATCCGATGTTCTCTGAGCTGTCGGACAAACTTGCCAAACTCTGTGTTTCCCATGTTTCCTCCCTATGCAAACAAGCGTGTTTAGAAAAGCGATTGTCAGATGCCAAGAATTATGACAATAACTGCCGGAAAACTGGTAGTGAGTATCGTCCAGGCTTCCTTGACCTATGACCAGAATTTCCATTAGCCTGTTAGAAGGTCTTCTAGGATTGTGGACGAGATGAGGGAAATCTCAACGAAATGCGGATCCAGATCTGCCGATTCAGCTAACCTCAGGGTATTCAAGCAGGAGGTATAATACGAAACATATGTGCGAAGAAATAATGCGCTCTGCTAAACGGCTTGCTTTCGTACTCGTTGCCATCATGGCCACCCTATGGCTTACCCAGATAATTTCGCCTACAGTCAAAAATGCCTTGCAGTCAAGTGGAAGGATGAATAGTTCCACAAGCTCAAAGGGCCAATTCGAGAACAACCTAAATAGTCTATCAACACTGCCACCTCGAACTGACGGTGAAACATCGAGCCCTTCCTTATCAAGAGTACCCCAATTTGAGGTTGTTGATGAAGTAAAAGATGGCGTTTATACAAATTATACCCATAGGTTCCGGATAAAGTTCCCTGAGAATAGACTACGGTACTTGCATTATGCTAACAGAATGTACTGGGTATACGCTCCAGGTCATTCAATAAACTTATCAGAAGGAGTATCGCTTGAAATTAACCACGCCAAATTTGACTTAAGAGATATGGGTACGACATCTCTATTTACTGAACAATTATTTGAAAAAGAGATAGGCGACATTGTTAAGTTTGACAATTCAATAGCTAGAGTTACGAAAAGGAATACCAATCCACATTACCGCTGGTTGTTATTTGACCTTACTGATGATCCGGATGTAGAGAGCGATTTCAGGCACACCCATAGCTATTGGTTTGAAGTCAACAAAAATCACTATTACAATCTTACAGTAATGTTTTATACCTCTGACAAGAAGTTAATTCAGGAAAGCAGTGATATTTTTAACTCAATGATTGAAAGTATCGAAGTAATCGGTACTTAGTTCGTGCCCGCTGACCAAACCTGTTCCTTCTGTTTTTTTAGCATCTAGTAGAAGCTGAAATAGCGTTGGGGGTTCATCTGGAAGACAGACAAAGACAAGGCATTTTGCAGCTAAGAGAAGTGTACCATATGCCTGTGATCATACCTGATAGTCCAAGATAAGAACGAAATGAGTCAGTGCGGGAGGACACAGCGGAGCAAGCCTGGTGCAACGCACCCCAATCCACCATTCGTTGGTAATTCGATGTCACACATGCGCGAACCAAGTTCCCCCGCCGGTATACGCATTAACTTCCTTAATGGATTACTAGGTTACGCGTATCTCCAATTCCGATTCTCGTAATATTCTCAAGGAGATTTGTAGATGTGCACAAGAAGGTTGGTGCCAATGTCCCTTTTGGCTGTGTTCATACTTATAGTATTAAGTGTATCAGTTGACTCAGTCACAGCCGCACAAGTTCCTAGGTTGCCGATGGCACCAAGGAATCACTACAATCCTAACAACGACCAATTCACTGAAGTGAAATACCCAATCACTGATGCTTGTGCCGGAGGTAGCTTTGAGCATCCAGAACATAGGAACAGTGCTCACTATGCAATTGATTTTGGAATGCCTGAAGGCACTCCCATCTACGCTCCAGTGAGTGGCACAATCTCTTATGCACAATATGACAGTTCCGGTTATGGCTTGACCATACGGTTGAATGAGGATGGAAGCAACCGCCAACATTGGTTGGCACATCTTTCGCTATTGTATATAACCAGTGGCCATGTCGAGCAAGGACAACTAATTGCTCAGTCAGGAAAAACAGGTAACGACGTGCCGCATTTGCACTACCATGTTCAGATGCCGGGTAGCTACGATGCCACTCCGATTGATATCAGAGACCAGTTGGCTGGTATTGAATGGGATCCAGATGATGCTAATGGCGACGGTGTTGATGACAACGGCAAACAGTTCTGTGTTAACCCGCCAAAACCCATTGACGGATATGCCCATCCCCCCAAGATTTTTCCAGAGCTTTCCTATAACAATTGTAGGGAGTTCTACAACATGTCGTTTGCTGGCGTTTGGGGGTTCGATGCACCAAACTGCCAAGGGAATATCATCTTTGGGCCACTCTACAACGGGCAGAGTCTGGATTTGGCAACAGTAGGAGCTGACAATAGACTGAGATCAATATCAGCTGAAGACAGCTTGAATTTTTGGCTGTATGGGAATGCTGATAACAACGACCTAGCATATTGTCATCAAAATGACATGTGGAATTTAGATGTCGATCGCTATCTGAACAGTTCAGTGAAGATCGGCTGGGATCCAAGATTCCAAATTCAGAATGTTGGTGGTTCATTTACCGCCAGCAATGGAACCAACATGGTCAGTCGTGTACAAGTAATCAACGCAACGTGCCCCGATTCAATAGGTCACCAAGTTGGGGCGATAAGTATTGGAGTTGGTGGAGTCCCCAAGCCTGCTTGGCTTATTGAGTTCTACCGAACTGTTCGAACGAACACGCTAGAAATTTACTCTAGCGTTATGGACACTCCCGAATACAACCGTCATAGGGTTCTGCTTGAAGGGCGAGTCTTGTACGAAACGTATGAGTCAACGTTTACCCATGTGGAAGACCTAACAAATATCCCCATCGGTAACTACACGGTACGTGTGGAGTACTCCCTTACCTCAGCAGGACTAAGCTGGGATGGAGCCGCTTACTACGAAGAAACCTTCGAACTCACGGACATCATCGCTCCCACCACCACCGTCTCTCTCTCCGGACTGACGGGCAACAACGGTTGGTACAGAGGTCCCGTCACTGTCACTTTGTCGGCAACCGACAACGTAGGCGTAGCTCACACCTACTACCAAATCAATAACGCGAACTTCACCGAAGGCACTTCGTTCACTCTCAGCACCGACGGTATCTACACCGTCACCTACTACTCAGTGGACAGTAGTGGCAACAGTGAAGACATCAAGACCGTCCAAATCAAGATAGACCAGACGCCACCGGACACCTCAGCTACGGCAATTGGACCGCGCGACATCAATGGCATCTTCCGAGACAACGTTACCATTAATCTCACCCCCACCGACAATCTGTCAGGGGTCGAGTCCACCAGTTGCAGCAGTGACAACCAGGTTTCTTGGACTGTGTCACCGCTCCAGTTTGTAGTATCTGGTAACGGCGTTCACCAGTTCTTCTGTCGCTCAGTCGATGTAGCAGGTAATGTTGAGACCGAACCACTTGATTCGGGACCAATCATTATCAACCGCTACGTCATCTTCAGTAGCAGTGGCTCTGGGTTTCACATCAACAACACCACCGATACTGCCATAGCTGGCGATATTTACTCAGGTGGACCGGTGACCTTAGCCGGTAACACCGATGTCGCTCACACTGGCGAGCTTGACATTGTAGGTAACAGCTTCACCTTTGCTGCCAACAACGTCAACACCACTATCGGTACGGTTAACCTCAACCAGCCAATCGTCAGTCGCTTGAGCTATCCGCTCAACTACTACTGGAGTCGCTGTGATCAAGTCCATCCCAATGGCTTGCGGATGGATACCGTCGGTCAAACCATGATCGGCACCATCTGCGTCCAAGGCAATTTGGAGATGTATATCGTCAATATCACCGGTGATGTCACCTTTGTCGTTAATGGTCATATCCTTATGGATCCGACCATCAGTAGCTTTAACAACAACGATCCTAGCAATGGCGTCGTGTTGTATGCGACTGGCGACATCATGCTCCGTGGCACGGCCTCAGAATTCTTGGGTTTGATGTACGCCAATGGCAATGTCTTCATCGAAAGTACTGGCATGTTCCATCGGGGTAGCTATGTTGCCAGTAGCATCCAGTTCGCTGATGCTACGAACGTCACCATCTCCTACAACGCAGCCTTTGCTCCGACCACCGTGAGCTTGCCAGTCATCAACACGGCATTTGCCGATCCGCAAGGATCACTTCAAGCACCCGCGTTGAATGGCTTACCGTCACGGCCTTGGCAAACCATTCCACCACCAACGGCGACGGCGATGCCAACCAACACGCCGACTCGAACACCAACCGCCACCCACACACCCACGGCAACTGCCACAAGCACCAGTGCTGTTTCAGAACTGAACGTGGTGTTCCAACGACCGGTGAGTGTGGACTCAGTTCACCAAACCTATGTGGGAGCTTTTGCGGTTGATGGCTTAACAGGCAATCCCAATCGCTGGTTGTCAGCCAATACCAATGGTCCGCATTGGGCGGAAATTCCCTTAAGTGGCACATTCCAACTTAACCGAGCGGTGGTCAAATCCGGCTGGTTTAATGGCACCACCATTCAAGACCCCATTCCCACGTTCGTGTTGCAGTGGTCAGATGGCATCAACTGGTATGACATCCCCGGCAGCTATCGTACCGGCAATACCAGTCCCGATGTCCAGATTATCTTTACCTCTGCAGTCGTCACCAACCGTGTTCGCTTCTATGCCCCAATTAACGGGCATGTGCGCCTCATTGAGTTAGAGGTGTATGGCATGGCTACAACTGTGACCACGCCAACGCCCACCAGTACTCCTACTGCCACAGTCACACCAGGAGCAACCGCTACACCCACGCCAACCCCTACAGCTACTCAGAACAGTGGGGGAACGGTCAACAGCTCTGGTAATGGTCTGACAGGGAGTTACTTCGGTAACATCAGCCTGTCAGGATTACCGCTCAGTGTTAGAACTGACGCTCAAGTTGCCTTTGATACCAGTGGCAGTTTTAACGCTGCCGTTGGCTCAGACAACTTCTCAGTCCGGTGGAGTGGCTTTGTGGAGCCGCGCTACACCGAGACCTATCAGTTCTGTACCGCTTCAGATGATGGAGCAAGACTCTGGGTCAACAACGTTCAGTTGGTCAACAACTGGACGGCACACGGCACCACCACCGACTGTGCCAGCATTAGTCTGAGCGCAGGAGTGGAGTACCCATTGACCCTTGAGTTCTACGAACAGGGTGGGCAGGCAGTCATATACTTGGGCTGGAGCAGCCCTTCCCAAGCCAGTCAGCTCATACCCATGTCGCAACTCTACCCAACAGGAGGTCAAAGCTCTACCATTACCCCAACACCGACCAGTACCGCTACTGCCACCCATACGGCGACGGCGATGCCAACCAACACGCCGACGACAACCCCAGTTCCAACAGCTATTTCCACCCCAACAGCAACCAGCGTAGTTGAGATCGAGCTGTTAAGCAGTCCGTGGTTCTTGTCTGCTCAATCAGGGGATTCACAGGCATCACGAGCACTACCTGCCAATATCCTCGTCGGTATGGATACCGTTCGGGTTCTCTACGACCTGCATGGTCTGTGTGCCAGTGGAGGTGATGCCTCAGGGATCATCTTTGAGCAGAATAATGATTGGTTGCTCATCAGCTTGTCGAATTATGGAACCAACTGCAGTTCCGGCGTCCAACAAATTGAGGCACCCCTGTCAGTATTCCGTAGAGTTGATGGAACGGGTTGGCTGGACTTAAGCCAACCTGTTACAGCAGTCAGATCCAGATTCTGGTCAGAAACCCCCTTCACGGTGGATGTCTTGAGTATCAAGGTGTTCAACTCTCCTAACTACTAATGCACCAATCAACACCGTGGGCACATACGCACACAACTTCGACAGGTATGTGCCCACAGTGTTATACGAAAACGACCGTTTTTAGTATATTGACAGTCAATCGAAATGGTCTGTTATGATGACAATGAAACCTATACTCCAATGGGTTTTCACTTAATCACCTATGACCATCGCCTATTTGCGCGTATCCACCAACGATCAAGACCTCGAAAAGAACAAGTTCGATATTCTCAAACTTGCCAACGAAAAGGGCTTGGGGCAAGTCCAGTGGGTGGAGGAGCATGTGTCGGGGCGAATAAACTGGCGTAGCCGCAAACTTGGAGCCGTCATTGAGAACGCGAAGGCGGGCGATACGCTCATTGTCAGTGAATTATCTCGGCTGGGACGGTCCATGCTGGAATGCATGGAGATTCTGTCGCTAGCGGTGCAGAAGCAACTGAACATCTGCGCCATCAAAGGCAATTGGCAACTCGACAACTCCATTCAATCTAAAGTTGTAGCCATGGCGTTTGCCATTGCTTCTGAGATTGAGCGGGATCTTATAAGCCAGAGAACGAAGGAAGCTCTCGCCGCCAGACGACGAGCGGGCAAACCACTGGGGAGACCGAGAGGCATCGGTAAGAGTAAGTTGGACGCTCATGTGCCGGAGATAAAGGCGCTGCTTGCAAATGGGAGTACGCAAGTATTCATTGCAAAGCGGTATGGAACGACGACGGCAAATTTGAGCCGATACATAGAAAGGCACGGATTAAGTCGCTAGCCAATTTAGGTTCCCGTGACAATCTGTGTTTATCGATGTCTTTGTGTGAAAGAGAGCAGACAGATGAGTTGTGCATTCAAAGGCTCTGTGTTATTGGTTCCGCGCGCACTGAAAAGCTATGACCAACCCGGTGCAAAGAACCTATATTCTGTTACTTTCGTGTTGCATTACGATAATAGAGGGTATACTTAGTCAGGATTGCCTTCAAATCTTCCATCTTGTTGTTCTAACGAGTAATTGGGTCTTTGAGTATGAACATAGCTATTCGTGTTGTTGGGTCGGTCATAGCAGATGACTCGTCGCCCTCATTTGACAAATTTAGCTTCAAAGCCAATGCGTATGAGTACGTATATCCTGGAACATTGGTGGGAACCTATGTTTCGCAAGATAAGGCACTCTTGGGGCGAGTTTCTGCTGCCTTGGAAGTAAACCCTCACGAAAGTCCAATGCGTGCAAAGGTTCGTGAAACTCTCGACATCGAACCTGATTATCCCGGCGAAGAGTTTTCTACGACCATTTATCGCATATATGCTGTTGACATTGTTGAGGAAGCAGTCTTGTCAGGAGACAACTTGACGATTGAACAGCCGTCAGACATGCCTATTGCAGGACAAGATGTGTTCTTGCTTACTGACGATACTGTGGCAAAAGCGATGGGATTTCAAACCGATGGAGCAACTTCGATTTGTTTGGGCACTACTCATGTCACGACAGTTCAAGCGCCACAAGGTGGAAGTGCCATTGTGAACAACGTATTGCTCAATCCAAAAGCGATTCAACGACATATTTTTGTAGGCGGTACCACTGGAAGTGGTAAGTCGTATTCAGTAAGTATTCTATTAGAGGAGATTAATCGTCTAGGAATTCCCATCATTATCCTCGACTCCCAAGATGAGTACTCAGGTGTTGCATTTGGGTTAGGTGGGAAAGGCGCAGTTCTGAAGCCGGGTACAGACTATACAGTCCGACTTTCGTCTCTGACTGAGGCGGAAATGCTGGATTTAGTGCCTACGCTCCGTGGCACCGTAGGATACGACCTATTGGCATTTACATTCCTGCGCCTCAAGCGTGAGATTATGCAAGGTCTGAGACTCGAGTTTGGGTTAGATGAACTCATTGGCGAGATGGAGAAAGATGCACCTACTCTTCAAGTCAACGCGAACAGTCTCAGACTAGCAACATCACGTACCTATACCTCGATTTCACGCCACAACTTTCTCGGTGAACAAACAAACTGGGAAGATCTGCTGTCTTGGGAGCATCACGATGGGCGAACCCCTATTGTAAATATCGATTGTAACCAGCTAGACCAAGGACAACTACAGTTAATTGTTGGAGCCACACTTCGCGAGGTACAGGGATTACGAAAGAGTGGCAAAATACCTCCATATATTGCAGTCCTAGATGAGGCTCATTTATTGGTGCCTGAAGGTGAAGATAGTGCCTGTAAACAGGTAATTCGCGAAGGTGTACGCATTGGGCGGCACTACGGCATCTCGATGATGCTGATTACGCAAAGCCCTGTCGACATCGACAAAAAGACAATTCGACAATGTAATACAAGGCTTATCTTCGCTCTTGAGCCAGACCAACTGGACTCCATTCGCGGGGTGAGAGCAGATGCAACCGACGATATGCTACAACGGCTACCCAAGATGCCTGTCGGAAGCTGTTTGCTGTCTGGAACTTATGAAACAGTCAAACACGCAATCCCAATCCGCATTCGGTCAGATCGTAAGACTAAATCAGGTGGACAAACACCGGACATATTTTCTGAGGTCAAAGAAAAATGGCAAACGAGAACGGGATAAACTCTGAAGAAGCTGACTTCACCGAAATCCTGACCCGTCTCCAAGCTGAAACCCGCTATACAGCCTTCGAGCAAACTGTTGACTATATGCTCGAAGCGGATCTGCTGGAGGAACAACCTAATATTCTTGCTGAGGCTCGGAATCACCTTCAGCAAGAGGATCCTCGGCAACTGTACCTGCATTTTCTTCAGGATTTGATGGTTGAACTGGAAGGCGCAGATACGCGAGAGCAATATCGAATTGCTCAACAGATAAATGACATAGCTCTTGCAGGATTAGGTATCTGGCAGGAGGATTTGAGACTAAGTTCTGAGGGAAAGGGACTTCTTCGTGTCACTGGCAAGCCAGATTGGAAAGCCATTGAAGACCACATTTATCAAACAGTGTTTGGTCGATACTTTCTTGAGGAAATTTATGTTCCACCACATAGTGAACTTTGGGGCACAGAGTTTCCGCTCAGAATAAGCGCTTGTGATGCTAGTCAACATCGGCTGAAGTTGAGTGTGCCAACGAATCACGTATGGGCTAGTCCCGCAATCGTGAATAACGCTGGTGGTGTGATTAAGGAACATATAGCCCCAAAACCAACATGGGCGAACATAGCAGTACCTAAAGGGCTTCGGGATTATGAAGATTGGGTCATACTTGGGCCCGCAGATTATGCTGCTATGGACGAAGGAGATTATGAATGGTCAGCAAAGTCAGCAATGGATGTGGGGCAGTTCTTCGTCGAAGAGACCTTCATCTTCAAACATGGGGGAATTACCGCAACACCTGACGTCCACTTTCGAGATGGGCGTATATTCCCTCAAGACAAGTTGATGAATTGTACGCTTGATAACCGACATGGACAGCTTACAAGAGAAGCAATTCTTCGCATGGTATCGAGTTGTGAGACTGCGCGTAATACAGGAGTGATATTCTGCGGCGTTTCAAAACATGTTGAGCTAAAAATATATAGCACCCTAGTCAATTGGTACATCACCAAGGTAATGGGGAGCAAGAAATGGAACCCCACTGGGAAGACTATTTCTGACACCGAACTGATGCGTCATTTGCTGCCGAGCCAAGAGTTTTCGGCGAAAACCTTCAATCGTGTGTTGATTACTACACCTATCCTTCGGAGGTTCGAGACGACATCAAACCTAAATCGTCGCACACGCAAGCAGTATGCGAACGATCTAGAACGATTAGGCAAAAGCTTCCACAATAGAAGCATCACAGCACGCGACATTGCCGAGAAAGCCCTGAATCTTGGAGTAGTAATGTTCTTCGTCGGTCATGCGAGAACTGCTGAGCAGTTTCTTCCACGCTATGAATATGCAGTTGAGGTTTCGTCTTTACATGGATACACGGAGTCAGCGCTTGGACGCGACGTATTGAAGTTGCTAAGTGCCCTAAGGTCGGCAACATTTGATGTCGATGAAGACCATCTTTGGGGACTAGAAGAACCAATCACAACCTTAGTTCCAACCCCTATTTTAGTTGCTCACAATGTCAGTAAGCAAGTTGGGAGTGAGTTGGCGTTAGATTATCGTCAGCGAACACTGGCAGAGTTCATCCGACGCAAGCAGTCACTGAAGTAATGTCTAGTGGGCAATTTACCAGAGAATTTTGCTTATCCATCAACACGTTATTCTGGTAGTAAGCGACGCTTGCTTCCCTGGTTGTGGCATCACCTTAAGCCAATCAATTTTGACAGTGTTTTGGATGTTTTTGGCGGTACTGCAAGTGTCAGTTTACTGTTCAAGTTGAACGCAAAAAAAGTTCACTACAACGATCTTTTGCTTTTCAATCAAATCATTGGTAAGGCTGTGGTTGAAAACAAGGGTGTACGTGTTTCAAATGATGAGCTAACGCTTGTCCTCACAGAGCACAATCCTCCATATCCCGACTTCATTCAATCTGAATTTGATGATGTCTTTTTCACCCAGGAGGAGAACGCGTTCCTTGATCGAGTAGTAAGCAACATTTCAATGTTGCTTGATGATGAGTACAAACGTGCCATAGTTCTGGCGGCACTTTTTCAGTCCTGCCTATCTAAACGACCTTACAATTTGTTTCATCGTGCGAATTACTACATGCGCACAGCAGCGGTCGAGCGCACGTTTGGAAATAAAACAACATGGGATAAACCATTTCCCTTTCTAATGCACCAGTTCGTTAAGGAGTATAACAACGCTGTTTTTGACAACGGACGAGAGAACTGTGTAATTGGCGGTCAAAACGCTTTGTCAGCGCCAAATGGAGTAGATCTAGTGTATCTCGATCCCCCGTATGTTTCGAAAGAAAAAGGACGCGGGACAGACTATCTCGACTTCTACCATTTTTTGGAAGGGCTATCCGACTACAAAGGATGGCCAACACGGATAAACAGGAGCAAACAACACAAGCCGATGGTCAGTTTGGATGCGATTGACGCTTTTGCTTCACGGAACAAAATCATTGATTCCTTTGAAGCACTGTTTTCCCGTTTTCATACGAACACGATGGTGTTGTCCTATCAAAGTGATGGAGTTCCCAGCCGAAATGAGATAATCGAACTACTGGTTGGGCTAAGAAAGAACGTAGAAGTTCATGCAGTCGAACATCAGTACGCACTCAGCAAGAACTTGACGAATGAATTGCTTTTCATAGCCTATTAACATGCGAAAGATTGCACTTGACCGCAAGTTGTTTTTTATCGGTGCTAAACTACGAATCTGAGTAACAATGAGCTAATCACTATGCCTATCCCAACACTTCCAGGTGGTCATTTCCGCAAAATAGATCTGCACATTCACACCCCAGCATCGTATGACTTCAGGGACAAACACGCTACTGCTGAAGATATTGTTAAGGCGGCAATAGCTTCGGAGCTAGATGCTATTGCAATCACTGACCACAACCACTACGCATTTGTGGACGCGGTTATGTCAGCAGCAAAGGGTACCAACTTAGTGGTGTTTCCTGGTGTTGAAATATCTACGAATGATGGACATATGCTCGCCATACTTGACGTTTCTCGATGCGGCAATGACATCTCGAATCTGCTCGGTCGTTGTGGAATAGGCTCTGAGAGCGAATTTGGTCGGCGCGATGCACAATCCTCTCAAACCATGATACAGGTAGCCGATGTCGTTAGCGATTATGGAGGTGTCGCAATCGCGGCGCATGTAGATGGTGATAAAGGCTTTCTACATGATTTGTCAAACGGGCTCACTAAACAAAACACATTTTGTAGTCTCAACATACATGGCCTCGAAGTGTTGGATAGTAACCTAAAAGCCGAATATGAAAATGGTCGCTTATACACAACGTCTAAGGCATGTCTCCAGTTCTCAGATGCGCATTCTTTAAGCCAGATAGGAACAAAATCGTCTTGGGTAAAGCTTGCCCAAGTAAACGTTTCTGGACTAAAGATGGCGTTGAAAGACCCAATGATCCGAATTCGTTTGCCAGGAGAGCCTATAGAGTCTGTCAGTCGCACTTGGATAGAGAAACTTGAGATTTCACGCGGGTTCTTCCAGGGTACAACCATTGATTTCAATCCAGGACTGAATTGCATTGTCGGTGGTCAAGGAGTTGGAAAATCCGCACTATTAGAATTCTTGAGATTTGCACTTGATAACCAATCAACTGTTAGGGCGATTCAAGACGATTGCGCGGGGAAACTTGCCAAGTTGTTAGGATACGGCGGGGAGGTCACAGTCGTTATTCACCATGAAGATGGTGAAAAATATAGAATTTCTCGAACTTATGACGGAGAGGAAAACCCGATTCACGTCGAACGTATTCTGCTAAATGGCTCAACCGAGGAGTTTGGGTTCCAGGGAATAAACAATTTCTTTTCAATACTCGCTTATAGCCAAGGGGAGGGCATGAGTATTGCTCGAGATGCTATCAAGCAACTCGAACTGATTGACCGGCACCTAGATTTGACTGGGTTGCGTCGAGAGATAGCAGAATTGAGGCAAAAACTACGCAAGAACTCTCAGAGCTTGACCGCTCTCGATGCATCGTTAGCTAACTTGGCAATTCATGAAATGGAACAGAGAAACCTCTCTGTTGAGATTCAACAGATTGAAGTTAGTTTGCAGCGTATCCAAGAGGCACAACAACAACCTATCCTCCTTGAGCATCCAAAATGGCAGGATGAATTGAACTATCTTAAAGCGACAAGAGCTGGCATTGAGAACCTCCGCGATGGACTGGTCAAGAACTTGGAGGCGCAATTATTTCACGAAATAGAACGTGAGCTGCCAGTTACAGGCTTAGGTAATGAAAGTGAATTGGAAGGCGTTCAGTCGCTAGCCAACGAAGCGAGGGAAATCATAGATGAACTAAAGAACCTCGCAAGCGAACGACTGAGTGACCTTGTAGAAAGGATCAGGCAACGACCATCTCGATGGACTGAAAGTTACAATACACATGATAAAGCTTATAAGGAATTCATGAGGCAACAACCAAGTGTTGAGGCTGGCGAGTTGCAGTCTAAACTTGAAAAAAAGAAGCAACGGCTGATAAACGTTGACTCGCATATTAGGCGTGCCAAATCCGAGCAGAAAGATAAAGCTACACTTCATCATGAGCGCGAGAAGTTGCTCAATACGATCGAGACTCAGTATGCAATGATTTTTGCGAGACGCAAAAAGCAAGCACAATCTATGACCGAGATTCTTGAGCGTCGGGTAATTGTATCTGTTGTGCAAGGAAAGAGTCGGGAACAGTACCAAAACTGGCTTAACGAGAAGATAAGAGGAAACAAGATACCACGCACTGCTGTAGAAGCATTGACGAAGTCAGAATTTACACCGAGACAATTTGCTAAACACATTCGCCTAGAAGAATGGGACCACATCGCCAGAGCTACACAACTATCGGAAACCATTGTAAAGAACATCATTGATAAGTTTGGTGAAGACCTTTCTCTGCTTTATGAACTTGAGGAAGTCGAGGTCGAAGATACGACGGTGATTAGCTTAAGGCGTAACGATGGTGAATACAGACAATTGCACGAACTCTCGACAGGGCAGAAGTTCACCGTGATAATTCTGCTGGCGCTCACCGACGATACTCGCCCTGTCATCTATGATCAACCAGAAGATGCGTTAGACACTTCGATGATATACAGCGATATTGCGCAAATCCTTAGGAAATCAAAAGACAAGAGGCAATTCATTTTCGCAACTCATAACTCGAACATGTCAGTCTCTGCTGACATGGATTTAGCGATTGTTTTGGAAGGTAATGCGACAAACGCCCAAGTCTCGCAAGTAGGGGGAATTGAAGATAAGGACGTTTCGTCGTTGCTGATCAAATACCTTGAAGGTGGTAAAGAAGCCATTCGTCAACGCATAAACAAGTTTTATGATGTACTCGATTGATCTTTCAGGACTGGTTGACTCTGGTATAGCCACTTTGATAGACTCATAACAATATGCAGAGAGTCTTATATTCATTTGCCGACGCCACCAACGCCACGCCCGTTATCATCCGCATTCTCAACCGTCGAGACGACTTGAACAAACTTATCCAATGGGCTGGCAAAAAGCACTTGACGGCTGTGCAGACAGCCTACAGTAACCGCCTGGGAGACGAGGAAAAGCGCTACCTGCGGGCAATCCTCGATTATCCAAGATTAACCCGGTTTCTGACCGTCTTACACGCGCTATGGGGCATTCTTCCACCAACCCCGCGCTACTTCCCCAAAGGCAACGCTGCAAAGTATCGAAGCCGTAACTTGACCCAGACCTATAATCTGTCATATAGTCAATTACAAATCACATAAAAACGCCCGCGCCCGGTGCTGGAAACACCGAGAACGGGCTAACCAACCACGCTGATTTCGGCAGCTTGGTGGCTGAGGTGGACTCTATCGTTTGCCATTTAAGCCGTCAATTGCTGTTTCAGTAGTTGGCGGCTTTTCATTTATGCCTACGTATCAGTTCAAAGGAGGGAAAGTCACCAGACTTGACCAACCGCTCAAACTTGAGAACAAAAGATTCAAGCCCTATCCAAGTGGTGTGTTGATTACCGTACCTACTTCGCTTCCAATTCAACCACTGCCTACTGTTGTAAAGACAAAGAAACAGAAGGAGTGTATAGCATGACCAGTGTTGATGCTCAAACGAATCAGCGTTTGCGGTTTGCCAGCTATGCTCGTTATTCCACTGAGATGCAAAACGAGTTGAGCATTGAAGACCAGCTCAAATGTTGTCGGGCGGAAATCGCCAAGCGGGGTGGGGTGCTCATTGCCGAATTCTCAGATGATGCTCAATCCGGTTGGTCTCTAGACCGCACAGGCTTGAACGACTTGCGAGCGTTTACCGCAGCCAAGAAAGTAGATGCGGTCATGTTTTGGAAGTTTGACCGCCTTATGCGCGATCACGACCAGACAGTTGTTGTCAAACTACTGTTGCGACGTGAGTATGGTGTCAAGTTGTTCTGTGTTGAAGGTTTTAGCGAAGACGATGACAACTCCCCATATACGGCAATGATGGAGCAAATGCTGGCAGTCTTCTCCGCCTTCTATTCCAAGAACTTAAGCATCGATACCAAACGCGCCAAGCGTGCCAGGGCGGAGCGCGGTGATTTCAACGGAAGTACCGCTCCCATCGGCTACACGCTTGTGACAAAAGAAGAAGCCAAAGATGGGTTAGCTGAAGGATTGCACATTCAACCACGACTAGCTGCAATCGTCAGACGTGCTTTTCGGTTGTACTCTGGCGGCGGCTACAGCGATGCCGATATAGCCTCGTGGTTGATGGATCAGCCCGAAGTCCAGAAAACCCGTGCAGATGTCAAGCCAATCGACAAAGAAACCGTCCGCCATATTCTGCAAAACCAAGTGTATACAGGGCGTGTATCGCACTCAGAGACTATCTACGATGGCGGTCTTGGGCAACGGCGAAAGGGGTATCGCAACCGTCGCGAGTGGTTCGAAGGCAAACATCGCCCCATTATCACGGATACGCTTTTTGCGAAGTGCCAGGAGGTGCGGGCGACAATGGTACGTGTCAAGCATGTGCCTGCCACTGTCCGCACCTACATTCTTCGTGACCGAGTGTACTGCGCTCATTGTCTGGCAAATAAGCCGTTTGGGTTATTCGATGACAATTACGGGAAGATGCGCGTGTACTGGCATAAAGATAATCTACGGGCGTACTACCGCTGTCTCACCGCAGAGCGCGGGTATGAGTCGTGCGGGCAGCCCCAGATCCCCGAAGATGTCCTCAATGACCAGGTAGTATCTATCCTTGCCACCTTAAGCATTCCATCCAACTTTCAAGAGCGTGTTGAGGCTGCCATCCAAGCTAAGGCTGAACACGAGACTGCTCACAAGCGCATGGCGGAGATACGGCAAATCATTGACCGGATCGACTTCTCTTGGGAAAACGGGTTACTGGAGAGGGATGTGTACTTGAGCAAACGAGAGCAACTCAATCTTGAAATGGAGGCTTTGGTTCCATTGGATTATGACGAGGTAAACACTGCTCACGACCTGTTATACAATTTTCTAACCTACTATTACAGTTGTGAAACACAGGATAATCCAGCGGAAGCCAGACGCCAACTCATCGCCAAGATTGTAGAGCGGGTCTTTGTTCATGATGGCACAGTGATTGCGCTTGTGCTGCATGGCAATTTCGCGCTAGTTCTAGGGGAAAACGAAAAAGCGTCCCCTGAAATAAGGGACGCTTTGACGCAAACGCTCGCTGCCAAAGGCATTAAGAGCGCTGTAAGTAGCTGGAGCGGAGCTGACGGGTTTCGAACCCGCGATCTTTGCCTTGACAGGGCAATATGTTAACCACTACACCACAGCTCCTGATGTGTTGGCAGTATAGTAATCCCCCTTTGTGATGTCAAGACTGAGTCTGGAGACTGGTTGCCCAGAGTCCCTGAGTGTATCGTTATAAAGATGGACAGGTTACCGCTGCGGACAGAGGTTCGGGGATGCACATTTGCCGCCGCAGGTGGCATAATAGAGGCGTTGATATACTCTAGGAGTTCATGTGACCGCTGACGCTGCTGAACGGTTCCCCCGTATCGAGACCGCTATCTGGCGAAGAGCCGTCGCCCCATTTCAGAAATCTGACCTGCGCCTGAGTTTGTGGCAGCTCGTGAATTCCGTCTGCCCATTCTTCGTCCTGTGGTACCTTGCGTACGTGAGTCTGGGTGTCTCCTACTTGCTGACACTCGCATTTGCTGCACTGGCAGGCATGTTTGCAGTGCGCATCTTCATCATCTTTCATGATGCCTGTCATGGCTCATTCTTCAAAGCGCGCTGGGCAAACGATCTGACAGGGTTACTGACCGGCATCGTGGTTTTTACGCCCTACTATAACTGGCGGCAGACTCATGCGATCCATCATGCGACCAGTGGTGATCTTGACCGCCGGGGAGTCGGCGACATCTGGACGCTGACTATCGAAGAATACGAAAAGCTGCCGCGCTGGCAGCAGCTTGGCTACCGCATCTATCGCAACCCGATTGTGATGTTCGGCATTGGTCCGATTGTCGACTTCGTCATTATCCAGCGCTTGCCGGCATCTCACGCTGCCGCGACGCCGCGCGAAAAGCAGAGTGTTCACCTGACATCTCTGGCGCTGCTGGCGATTGTCATTGCCATGTCGTTCACGATTGGTTTCTGGTCGTATGTGGCGGTGCAGCTTCCAGTTCTGCTGGTTGCGACAACGATGGGCGTGTGGCTGTTCTACGTCCAGCACCAGTACGAGAATACCTACTGGGAACACCACGAAAACTGGGATTTCGCCCAGGCGTCTCTCTATGGCAGTTCGTATTACAAGCTGCCGCGCATCCTTCAGTGGTTCAGCGGCAACATCGGATTTCACCACATCCATCACCTTAGCCCGCGTATTCCAAACTACAAGCTTGAGGACTGCTATCGCAGCGATGAACTGTTCCAGCGCGTGGAACCGTTGACGCTCAAGACGAGTCTCAAGTCTCTGTTTGTCCGTGTTTGGGATGAAGATCGCCATAAGATGATTGGCTATCACAAGACTGAGGAGCCGCAGGCACGTTCCTAAGTCGAGGGTTGAAGTAAATCGCGGCACGGACGCCAACAATGGCGCACCCTTAGGGCATTTCATCCCTACACCACGATCCCGTAGGGCCGGCATGAATGCCATCCGTTGAAACATTTGTGGAGTGCGCCGCTCAATCCCGTAGCGGCGCACTTCGTGTGCGCCTCCTGTACCTCCCATCCTCCTATCTCTGCGAAAATCCTCTGTATCAGTGTCACCATCTGTAGCGCCTTGTCTTTGGTGCACATCACCAGTTGCTTCCGAGATTCGATATTTGTTAAAGTCATTCTCAACAAAGTGCCTGTCGAACTTGCAGAGAGTTCGTACGGAATCGAATAGAGTGACTTATGTCGTCATCATCGGTGCTTCAACCCCCATTCAACGACTACCGGGTCGATATTGCCTTTGACGAAATGTTCACGCCCGGCTTGTCCGCCCGTGAACCCTATGCCGAGCTTTACCACCGTCTCCTTGAGATGAAGGAAGGCGAGCTGACGGAGCGTCAGCTTAAGGCGGATCTATCCTTTCTCCACCAGGGCATTACGTTCACTGTGTATGGTGAAGACGAAGGGACAGAGCGCATCTTCCCGTATGACCTCCTGCCGCGCATCATCAGCGCGAACGAGTGGGACATCCTCGAACGGGGGCTTAAGCAGCGCATCGCCGCGTTAAACCTGTTCATTCGCGACATTTACCATGATGGGCAAGTGCTTAACGACAATGTTGTCCCGCGCGATCTGGTCTATTCCTGTAAGCACTTTCGCCAGAAGATGCGGGGGATCAATGTCCCTCGAGATGTGTATGTTTCTGTCACAGGGACCGACCTCATTCGAATGCCCGACGGTAGTTTCGCCGTGCTGGAGGATAACCTGCGTGTCCCAAGCGGGGTATCGTATATGCTCGCCAACCGGAGTGTGATGAAGCAGGTCTTTCCGCGCCTCTTCAGCGCGGTAGGTGTGCGTTCAATCGACCATTATGGACAAACGCTTCTGACGACCCTGCGCGCACTTTCCCCACGCCCAGAGCCAGTTATTGTGCTGCTGACTCCTGGCGTGTTTAACAGTGCCTATTACGAGCACGCTTTTTTGGCGCGGCAGATGGGCATTACGTTGGTGGAGGGGCGTGACCTACTGGTGCACGGGCAGGTACTCTACATGCGCACCACGGCGGGGATGCAGCGGGTGGACGTCATATATCGCCGGATCGACGATGATTTCATCGATCCGCTCGCCTTTCGACCGGACTCGACGTTGGGCGTGCCGGGGCTGCTGAACGTCTATCGCGCTGGTAATGTCGCTCTGGCGAACAGCCTGGGCACAGGGATTGCGGACGACAAAGCGATCTATGCCTTTGTGCCTGCGATCATCCGATATTACCTGGGGGAAGACGCCATCCTCCAAAACGTTGAGACGTATCTATGCTCGAATGATCACGAGCGAGACCACGTGTTGGAGAACCTCGACCGTCTGGTCGTGAAAGCCGTCGGCGAGAGCGGCGGCTACGGGATGCTGATCGGTCCACAATCGAGTGCGGTGGAACGCGCTGTTTTCCGCGAGCGCATCTTGTCGAACCCGCGCAACTACATTGCGCAGCCGACCATCGCGCTATCGACGGCGCCCTGTTACATCGATGGAGAAGTCGATCCGCGCCATGTCGACTTGCGACCGTACATACTGTGTAGTGGTCCGCATGTCGATGACATCACGATCGTTCCGGGCGGATTGACTCGCGTCGCGCTCAAGCGTGGCTCGCTTGTGGTGAACTCGTCGCAAGGAGGGGGCAGCAAGGACACCTGGGTGCTGCAATGACTGTGAGTCTATCATGATGTTATCGCGTGTTGCTGACAGCCTATACTGGCTGAGTCGTTACCTGGAACGTGCAGAGCATGTTGCTCGGCTCATCGACGTTCAGATTCATCTGATGCTTGATCTCTCGCCCGAAAGCAGCACACAGCGATGGGGGCGTCTGCTGCAAAGTCTTCATGTGCCGCTGCCACTGGATGGTCAGTTTGACGCCTATCGCATGACCGACCTGCTGACGTTTGACACCCGCAATTCCAACAGCATCGTCAACTGCGTTTCGTCGGCGCGCATGAACGCGCGGCAGCTACGGGAGCACATCAGCTCGGAAATGTGGGAGCAGGTGAATTGGCTGTACTTCCACATTAAGGATGCGCGGATCGACGCAGTCTGGGAGGCGCAGCCGCATGAGTTCTTTGTATCGGTCAAGAATGGTATTCATCTCTTCCAGGGCATCACCGACTCCACCATGAACTATAACGAGTCGTACCAATTCATCCAGGTTGGGCGGTTCCTGGAGCGTGCTGCGTCTGTCGCGCAGCTTCTTGACGTTCATTATGCGGCGTTTCGGCGGCACACCAGCGCATTTGAAGGCGAGTTTGTCGAGTGGATCGGTCTGCTCAAGAGCTGCACAGCATTTGAGGCTTACTGTAAGGTGTTCATGGCAGATTTGCAGCCCGACCGGATCGCGGATTTCCTTCTACTCAATCGTGAGTTCCCCCATTCGATTGCGTTTTCGCTCAATCGCGTGCAGGGGGCACTATTGTCTATCGCCGAGGAATCGAAGAGCCGCCGCGCCCGCACACCGAATCGACTGGCAGGGCGACTGACCGCAATGGTCGATTATGGGTTGGTGGACGAGGTGTTTGAGAGCGGCTTACACGGGTTCTTAGCGGATCTCATGCGACAATGCGAACTCATCCATGACGCCATTTATCGTGCATATGTTGTCTACCCGTTCGATAACGAATTCGCGGACTGAGCCAAATCATCTGAATTGTGACGCAGCATGTACTATTCGATCACGCATCGCACGCGATACAAGTATTCCGTGCCTGTTTCGGAGAGCATCACCGAAGTGCGCATGAATCCACGCAGCGACGGCAATCAACGCTGTTTGCGCTTTGAGTTGGCGATTTCGCCGCAGGCGCGCACGTACAAGTATGTCGAGTCTGCCGGGAATATTGTCCACTATTTTGACATCCCTGGTCACCATACGCAGCTCGCGATCACGGCTGAAGCCATTGTCGAAGTCCATCCGCCGCCCAAACTTCCGGAACGCCTTCCAAACGATGCCTGGGACGAGATCGATTTTCTTGCGCGCACGACCGATGCTTATGACATGCTGCTACCGGGAAATCTGACCATGCCAAGTCAGCATCTGCGCGAGTTCATGGCGAGCATTGATGCGCGGCGGCGGGATGATCCGCTGACGGTGATCCGCCACGTCAAACGCTCGATCTTTGAGTCGTTCCGGTATGTCCCCCAAAGCACTGAGGTCGATTCGCATATCGATGACGCACTCTCCAATGGGGAAGGGGTGTGCCAGGATTTCAGTCATATCATGCTGGCAATCGTGCGCGAGTTGGGTATTCCCGCGCGTTACGTCAGTGGCTATCTGTTTCATCAGCGGAATGGCGAGGAACGCTCGACGCCGGATGCAACCCATGCCTGGGTAGAAGTTTTACTGCCGGGGCTGGGATGGGTCGGTTTAGACCCAACCAACAACATGCTCGGCGATGGTCGGCATATCCGCGTAGCAATTGGGCGTGAATACAGCGATGTTACGCCGACACGCGGAGTCTTCAGCGGAAGTGCTGACAGCAAGCTTCAGGTCGAGGTTAAGGTCTCTCAGCTTGATGTGCCTCCGCCCTCCGAAGAGCTGGAAGCGCCGGTGACTGACCCCTGGCGAGTGGACAATTCGGACATGCGTCAGATGCAGCAGCAGCAATGATCTCGCCCCTGCCTTGACTGTGATCGGCTCGTTAAGCGTGTTGGGCTGTGGCACACAGGGAGGTACAATGACTGACACTGACGTACCTGTTTTGTGTGGCGTGAGCAAAGCCCACGTCAGTGAAGGTCGATCCTAAGAACCAGCGATGAGTCACAGGGGTAGATAATGAATGCGATTGCAGTTCTGACCAGTGGCGGAGATGCTCCGGGGATGAATGCCGCGATTCGCGCGGTGACTCGCATGGCGATTGAGCGCGGAGCCAAAGTCTATGGAAGCAAGCATGGCTATCATGGTCTCATCGACAATGCGCTAATCCCATTAGAACTACGCGACGTTGGTGGCATCATGCAGCATGGCGGTACGTTCCTGGGCAGTGCCCGCGCGCCCGAATTCAGGACGGTTGAAGGGCGACAGAAGGCGCTTGAGCATCTCTCGGCGCTTGGCATCGAAGGGTTGGTCGTCATCGGTGGGAACGGCTCGCAAACCGGGGCAAGCTCGTTTAATGACATGGGCTTCCCGGTGATCGGCGTCGCATCGACGATTGATAACGACCTGATCGGCTCCGATATCACGATTGGCGTGGATACTGCTCTCAACATCGCACTCGAGGGGATTGACCGCCTGAAAGTGACGGCGTCGTCGCATCGGCGAGCTTTCCTGGTTGAGGTCATGGGACGTGATTGCGGTTATCTGGCGTTGAACGCAGCCATAGCGGGCGGCGCGGAAGGTGCCGTCATTCCAGAGATTGAAACCAAGCCTGAAGAAGTCGTCGCCGAGCTGCAGCAGTCGTATGAGCGCGGAAAGACGAACGGTATCATCGTCGTTGCAGAAGGCGCGAAGCATGGCTGTGACGAGTTAATGTCCTATTGCAGGACACATCCTGAAATCGGCTTCGAGCTTCGCGCTGTGACGCTTGGGCATGTGCAGCGGGGAGGTGCTCCTACCGCCTATGATCGCCTGCTGGCAACAAGGCTTGGGGCAAACGCTGCCGAACGCCTGCTGGGTGGCGAACATGGTTGTGTCGTGGGGATGATTCGTGGGCGGGAGACGGCAACACCCTATTCGGAAGTCGTGGGGCGCACCAAAGGTGTTGATCCTAAGTTGTTTGAACTGGCAAACATCCTTTCGAAATAGGTGGTCGATTGCGTGATGCCGAAGAAGACACTGCTTCCTCCGCTCGCTCCAGCGGTCAAAGCGTGGCGTGATACCATCAAGCCCCTGAAGCTCCTGGGGATCAGCCTGTTCGATCAGCAGCTCTGGTGCTGGGGATACGACATTCGCCAGGCGGGAAACCTGCTGCTGCGCTATGGGTTCACCCAGTATCGGCAGGACAAGTCGTGTGGGGGCACCGCCTACTCGATCAACCTCGATGACGGTGGACTTCTGCGGCTGTGGGGCGGTAACGTGGGCTTTCATCTGGACGGGCTTGCCACGCTGCACCTGAAGCGCTACGAATTTGAACCTCGCCTGCTGCCGCGAGAGTCTGTTATGTCGTTTGCGCCGCCAGACACGAGTGGATTTGCTGTGACGCCCGCCGACTGCCTGCGTGCTGCCCAACTTGGCGCGTCCTGTATGCGGTGGATTGCAGGCTACGAGCGCTGGGTGGTCGGGACTGTTGGTATCGATCATCGCGGACAGGCGGTGAAGGCATGGAAACAGAATGCGGTCTTCTTGATCGATGCTGAACAAATGTCTGCCCTGTGGGACGAGAGCGCAGTTGCCCTGGAGCGCTATGTGGCTGAATGGGGCGAACTGGTGCGGGATGACTAACTCTCCTGGTCTGAAAGTTGGTCGGACGGCTGTCCGCCCAGTTTCTGGATCGTCGGCGGACGTTTCGCCGCCATGTAATCAATCGATCCGGTGATCAGCTTTGCCGCTGCCTGATCGACGTACCAACGGACACTGCCTGAGCGCGGTCGGATGCTGTTGACGGGCAGCGGTTCGGCATCTTCGTTTGGGCTGTGAATGCGCCCAATGATCTCTGCCTTCTCGTCCCCTGTCACAAAGAAATAGACATTCTGCGCGGCGTTGAGTGCCTGAGGAGTCAGGGTCACACGCCAGCTATCCAGGTGCTCGGCGTGGACTGCTGTTACCCAGTGCTCGACATCGAGCAAAGCCTCTGAATGCGGGAAGAGACTGGCGACATGCCCATCGGTACCCACACCGAGAAGCGCCAGATCGAAGCGCGCTCCGCCGCCTGACTCTCGTCGTCCAAAGAACTCGCGCAGCGTTCGCTCGTAAGCGACTGCCGCCTGCTCAGGAGGTGTTTCGCCGTGAATGCGATAGATGTGCGAAATGGGGAGCGGCACATTATCAAGCAGCGCCAGGCGTGCCATGTGATAATTGCTGTCTTGATGCTCTGGTGGCACACAGCGCTCATCACTGAAGAAGACATGGACATGTGACCAATCGACCTGATCGCTGTACTCGCGGGTCGCCAGCATGGTGTAAAGCGGGCGCGGCGTTTGCCCGCCACTGAGTGCGATGGTGAAGCGCCCGCGCGCATCGATGCTGGCTTCAGCGAGGCTGACAAAGCTGTCGGCGATGGCGCGGGCGGCGAGTGCCCCCGTCGAATAGATGCGAAGGTCTGGCATAGTGATTACCTCAGATATAGTTTCATTCTATAGTCACATGTGTCGCAACAGGTGTTAACGCTGCTCGTCATGGATACAGCCCATACGCCATGCTCGCCCATCCCGCGCCAGATAGCGGTCAGCTTCTCCCGGACCCCAACTGCCGCGCGGGTAGGTCAGCATGGGCGGCGCGTCTGATGCGTTCAGGTGCATGTGTATGGTGTCAATGTTTATCCACGCCATCTCGATCTCGTCACTGCGTGTGAAGAGTGCCGCGTCGCCCAGCATCGCATCCATCAACAGGCGCTCGTATGCCTCTGGCAGCGCTGTGCCAGTGAACTCGTCACGGTAATGGAACTCCAGATCTACCGGTTTCAGCGCGCGCGCGCCATCCGGCACTTTGGTCTCGAAAGCGAGGTGAATCCCTTCATCCGGCTGGATGCAGAGTGAAAGCGCGTTCGGGCGGCTAATGTTGACGCTATCGAGGTTGAACATGACGTGCGGTGGGCGGCGGAACTCGATGACGATCTCGCTCGCCTTCGCCTTCAGCGCCTTGCCGCTGCGCAAATAGAATGGCACGCCCTGCCAGCGCCAGTTGTCGATGAACAGTCGCAGCATCGCGTAAGTGGGCGTCCTGGAGGCAGGATCTACGCCTGGAGCCTGCCGATAGCCGTCATACTGCGCGCGTAGAATGTCCGCTCCCGCGATTGGACGCAGAGCCGCCAGCACCTTGACCTTTTCATCGCGCAGCTTATCCGCGTCGAACGAGGGCGGCGGTTCCATCGCCGTCAGTGTCAGGAGCTGGAGGAGGTGGTTCTGGAACATGTCGCGCAGCACACCCGCCTGATCGTAGTAGCCGCCGCGATGCTCGACATCGACCTGTTCGGCGACCGTGATCTGGACGTTATCGACGTAATTACGATTCCAGAGTGGCTCGAAGATGGCGTTGGCAAAGCGGAAGTAGAGGATGTTCTGGACGGTTTCTTTGCCGAGGTAGTGATCGATGCGGTAAATCTGGCTCTCCTGGAAGGTCTTATGTACCGCGTCGTTAAGCGAGCGAGCGCTGCCGAGGTCATACCCGAAGGGCTTTTCGATCACGATGCGCCGCCAGCCATCCTCTTCCTCGTGCATCCCTTCCGCGTCGAGGCGCTCGACAATCGGAGCGTAGTAGTTGGGGGCGGTCGCCAGGTAGTAGAGGCGGTTGGCGGGTTCCCCTTCGATTTCGCGCAGACGTGCGTGCAGCGCGGCGTAGTCTTCGGGCGTGTCCAGGTCGCCGCGCATGTACCACAGACAGGACTCGAACTCTGCCCACTGCTCATTCAGACCGACTGACTTTTCGACCGCCTCGCGCATGAGGGCGCGAAACTCCTCATCGCTGTAGGGACGGCGCGCATAACCGACGATATTGCAGCGGGCAGGCAGTCGCCCTTTGCGCAGCAGGTTGTAGAGCGCGGGGACAAGTTTGCGGCTGGTCAGGTCGCCGGATGCGCCGAAGATGACGATAGTGGTGGTGTTGGCGTGGTTAGGGGGCATCATGAGGACATCTCCAGGCAGTGGAACGTGACGATAGTGCGATTATGCCGCAATTACCCGAATGATGGTGCGACATATCCGCCTGTACCGCGCTGTAAACCTGCGTTCGAGGCGAAAGTGTCAAGCTGCGTGGCAATGTTCTCGCCGGGGCAGACAGTGTTGCTGTTGAATTCGCTGTGCCCGGCGAGGTGACTGAGGCTATACAGCGCGGCGAGCCAGTTGACGAGAAGCTGTGCGGAGGCAACTTGCGCTTCCATCGGCTGATCGAACTCGAAGTTGCCCATCAGCACAACGCCGAGCAGTCCGGTGTTGTATCCGCCGACCGATGAGCCGCGCACCCCAATGTCGCGCCCCTCGTAGATGTTGCCGTCGGCGTCGATGCCGTAATGATAGCCAATATCCGCCCAGCCGTTGCGGTTTATGTGCAGGTTCTGGATGTCCTGCATGGTTTCCACGGTGTCTTGGGTGTGCGCGGTGTGGTGAATGACGACGGTGTTGTAGACCGCGGCGAGATCGCCTGGATAGACCCACCAACTGCTGTCAAGCGCGGACTCGGCATAACCGTACTCGTTGGGTGCCGCATGATCCGGATCGCGCGCGCCCCATGCCGCTCGCGGGACGATGATCGGCTGGGGCGGAAGGCTTGGCGGCGCGGAGGGCTGCGGCGTGGGCGTGGGTGCTGCCCGCCTGCGCAGGAGCAGCAGCCCGCCCACGCCGAGGGCGCTCGCAGCGCACACCGTCGCTGCGAGACCCGTGACGAGCATGACTTCCCGGCGTGTGATGCGCTGCGTCATTCTTCAAGCGTGCTCGTATCGCCTTCGGGCAAGCCCTGTGCGCGAGCGCGCAGGACGCGACGCATGATCTTGCCGCTGCGCGTCTTGGGCAGCACGTCCACAAAGTCGATCTTGGCGGGGACGGCGATGGGACCAATTTCATGGCGAATGTGGTCTTTGAGCGCTTCCTTCAGTTCGTCGCTCTTCTGGATGCCTGCTTTGAGGATGCAGTAGGCATAGATGATGTTGCCCTTGACCTCATCCGGGATGCCGATGACGGCGCTTTCTGCGACCGACGGATGGCTAACAAGACCACTCTCGACTTCGGCGGTGCCGAGTCGATAGCCGCTGACCTTGATCACGTCGTCGTTGCGTCCGATGATCCAGACGTAGCCATCTTCATCGCGTCGGGCGGTGTCGCCTGTCAGGTACCAGCCCTGCTTCTCAAACGCGCTCCAGTACTGCTTCTTGAAGCGCTCCGGGTCACCGTAGATCGTACGCAGCATCCCGGGCCACGGCTGCTGGATCACCAGCACGCCATCGTGACCAGGCGGCACGCTTTCGCCGTGCTCATCGACGATGTCGATCTTGATGCCAGGTAGTGGGCGGGTGGCGCTGCCGGGCTTCAGGCTGACGCTCGGCACGGGCGAGATCATGAAGCCGCCCGTCTCCGTCTGCCACCAGGTATCCATAATCGGGCAGTTTTCTTTGCCGATGACGCGGTGATACCAGCGCCAGGCTTCCGGGTTGATCGGCTCCCCGACACTGCCGAGCAGGCGCAGGCTGCTCAGGTCGCGGCGGCTGGGCCACATGTCGCCAAAGCGCATCAGACCGCGAATGGCGGTTGGGGCAGTGTAGAGAATGGTGACGCCGTAGTCCTCGATGATGCGCCACCAGCGGTCGGGGTAGGGGTGATTGGGTGCGCCTTCGTAGATGACGCTGGTCGCGCCCAGGATGAGCGGCGCGTAGACGATGTAGCTGTGCCCGGTGATCCAGCCGGGGTCGGCGGCGCACCAGTAGCGGTCATCGTCCTTGATGTCGAACACGTTCGCCAGCGTGGTCGAGGTATAGACCGCGTAGCCGCCGTGCGTGTGCAGGATGCCTTTGGGCTTGCCGGTTGTGCCGCTGGTGTAGAGGATGAAGAGCGGGTCTTCGGCATCCATCACCTCGCTTTCGCAGGTCGGGCTGGCGATGGGCAGCGCCATCAGATCGTGGTACCAGTAATCGCGCCCCTGTTCCATGCGTACGTCGTGCGCGGTGCGTTTGACGACGATCACCGTCTCGACGATAGGCGCGCGGCGGACTGCCTCATCGACCACATCCTTGAGCTTGACGATGCTGCCGCGCAGCCAGGCACCATCGCAGGTGACGAGGACACGGCTTTGCGCGTCTTCGATACGGTCTGCCAGCGCTTGCTCGCTGAAGCCGCCATAGACGACACTGTGGATCGCGCCGATCTTGGCGATGGCGAGCATGGTGATAATGAGTTCCGGCACGCGCCCCATGTAGACGGTCACCCGGTCGCCCTTTTTGACGCCCATGCCCTTGAGGACATTGGCAAACTTGTTGACTTCCTTCCACAGCCGCCAGTAGGACAGCACGACTTTGTCGCCCGGTTCGCCTTCCCAGATCAGGGCGACCTTGTTCTTGCGCCAGGTCTTGATGTGGCGATCCAGGGCGTTGTAGGCGATGTTGATTTTGCCGCCTACGAACCATTTGTAGAACGGGGCGTTGCTGCGGTCGAGCACCTGCTTCCAAGGCTTGAACCAATCGAGACTCTTCGCCTGTTTCGCCCAGTACGCCTCGATATCTGCGTCGGCTTCGGCATAGAGTTTCTCGTAATCCTTGACCCGCGCACCGCGGGTGATCTCTTTTGAGGGGTGATACCACTCGTTGGTAGCGGGATTGAATTCGGACATTTGTAAAAAAGCTCCTCAGTTCGCGCAATCAAAATTTGGTGAGGCGGAATTATACGAGGTGGCTGGCAGACTTGCATCAGCCAGCCCCCACTTTGTAGGGGAACGCGCCCGAATGAGGCGAAAACTATAACTTATCTAACATTTTGCGCGTCTAATGGGAACATGTCTTTGGAGGCACAGTAAAGCATCTTGAACTCAGACATCAAACTCGGACAGGTATGGGGCATTCCAATTGGCTTGAACGCCAGTTGGTTCCTGATTTTCGCTCTGATCACGTTTTCGCTCTCGGCTGGGTTGTTCCCGCAGGCGTTCCCTGGCATCAGCGGGGTGATCGCGCTGGTCGTCGGTGCATTGACCGCCGTGCTGTTCTTCAGCTCGGTGCTGCTGCATGAACTCGGTCACGCCTACGCCGCGCAGCGCAGCGGTATCCGCGTGCGCGCCATCACGCTCTTCATGTTCGGCGGCGTTGCGCAGCTCGAACAGGACAGCCGGACGCCGGGCGAAGAGTTCCGTATCGCGGCGGCTGGTCCGCTTGTCAGCTTCGTGCTGGCGGCGCTCTTCGCCATCGTCTCGATGATCTTTGGCGCGACACTGCTCGGCGTGATGGGTGGTTGGCTTGCTGGCGTGAATCTGTCGCTGGCGCTCTTCAACCTCATCCCCGGTTATCCGCTCGACGGTGGTCGCGTCCTAAAGGCGCTTGTCTGGTGGCGTACGGGCGACCAACATCGCGCGACGCGGGTTGCAGCGACTGGTGGGCGTTGGGTCGCCTGGGGTTTCATCGGTTTTGGAGCGTTTGAAATCCTACTCGGCGGGTTCGTCAACGGCTTGTGGCTGATCGTCATTGGCTGGTTCCTTAAGAACGCGGCGGATCAGACCTATACGATGTCTCGCGTACAGCAGACGCTGACCGGTATGCGCGTTAGCGATGTCATGTCGCGTGGGTGGTCGCTGGTCAACGGGCTGACGCCGTTGCAGGAAGTTCTTGAGCAGTATGCCATGCGCACAGGTGAACGCGCCTTCGTCATCCGCGATGAAGATCGACTGGCGGGCATTCTGACGCTAAACGATCTGGTGCGTGTGCCACGCAATGTATGGCGCTACACAGCCGCTCGACAGGTGATGACTCCCTGGGAGCGCGTGCTCCGCGTGCGAGCGGATATGGATTTGATCGCGGCGCTTCGCGCGATGGACGAGGCGCGCGTTCAGCAGCTGCCTGTGGAACAGGATGATCAGCTTGTCGGGATGCTGACTCGTGAAGCGGCAGTGCGACATTTGCAGATGAGGATGCGCTTTGGTTAGCGGTCTGCCTGCATGACCGAGGTCATACGCGCAAAAGCAAAGGGTGATGCCATAATAGGGCGTTGCCCTTTTTATTTGGGAGAGTGGGTCATGAAGCCGACTATTATCCTCATGCTTATCTGCGCTCTGTGCTTTTCTGCCTGCCAGCAAGCACCTGCGCCGTCCGGGGATTTGCCCACGCTCGCCAGCCTTGACAATCAGAACGTTGCGACACCGACGATGGAGGGTGTTTTAAGCGGCGGAGCAACTGCTGCTCCAGCGGTATCGGGACCCACCCTGACGGTTGGATCGTTTAGCGCTATCGTACAGAGTCTGCCTGCCAATGTATCTGTCAGCGCGGGCGCGGAGGCTTCAGTGCGGATCGAAGCAGATCCCACGATCCTTGCCCTCATTCAATCCACCGTCAGCGATGACACGCTCGACCTGCGCATTTCGGATGGCACGACTGTGGATGCCTCCGCGATCACGGTGCGCATTACGGTACCGACTCTGCGCGCTTATACGCTTAGTGGTGCTGGAGTGGTCAACATTAGCTCGCTGGTCACCGAAACGCTCCAGATCGATCTCACGGGTTCTGGCGACATCATCCTCCAGCCCTTAACCGCTCAATCGGTCACGGTCAATATTACGGGGCAAGGGCGTGTTGATTTCGCGGCGGTGACCGCAGTTGAGATGTTTGCCACGATCGGCGGAAGCGGCACGGTTGATGTTTTGGGCAACGTCGAATCCCTTACGCTCACTGCGCCGGGCAGCGGCGAGTTTCGCGCGGCAGACCTGATGGCGGGTAGCGCGCAGCTCGACATTGGCGGGTCGTTGGCGGCGTTCGTGAACGTGATGCAGCAGCTCGACGTGACGATGAGTGGCAGTGGGAGTGTGCAGTTCAGCGGCACGCCGCAGGTCAACGCGAATGTGACAGGGGGCGGGCGCGTAGTGGACAGCGCCGGGAATGTTGTCGCGGGGCAGTAGCCTCAACAGGGACGGCGCACTGAGGCAGCGCGCCGTCTTCTTGCATTGACCTACAGCGCCAGCGTTGCTCGGACGAGTTGCTCGCCTTCTGCACGCTGCATTTCGAATCCGAGCTTTTCCATCAAACGCAGCATTTCGGTGTTCTCTGGCAGCACAACGCCGCTCAGGATCTCCAGGTCTTCGCGCCGCGCAACTTCGATCAGCTTCTCCATCAACTGCCGCCCGATGCCCTGACCCTGGAAGCGGTCGCTGACGATGATTGCGAACTCCGCGCGTGGGCGGTTGTGCGCCTTTGCGAAACGCGCCACGCCCAGGATTTCTGGTCCACCCGTCCGCTCGTTAGCGCGCTCCACCACCAACGCCATTTCCCGGTCATAGTCGATGTAGCACAGGCGCGCCAGCCGCTCATGCTGCGTGCGCTGGTTGAGATTGAGCGCCTGCAGGTAGCGCAGGTATACCGAGCGCTCCGAAAGCCCGATGTTGAACGCGGCGATCAGGGGTTCATCTTCAGGGCGGATCGGGCGCAGTGTGACCGTGCTGCCGTCTTTGAGCTGCAAGGGATAGACGTACTGAATCGGGTAGGGACGGATGGCAGGACGCGGAAGGTCTCTGACATCGACCTCTTTCGGATGGAGTACGACGCGGGCATCGAGTGCAATCATGCGCTCATGGTTGGTGAGCAGCGGGTTGATATCGATCTCGGCAATATAGGGTTGTTCGACCACGAGCTGGCTGAACAGAACCATCATCTCTTCCAGCGCATCGACATCAACAGGTGGACGACCGCGCACCCCTTTGAGCGCCTCGTAGATTTTGGTCTGCTCGATCATCAGGTGTGCAAGTGTGGTATTGAGCGGGGGCAATCCGAGAGCGCGGTCTTTGTAGACTTCCACGAGCTGACCGCCTGTCCCGAAGAGGATGACCGGTCCGAACTGCGCGTCGGCATAGCTGCCGAGGATGAGTTCGTAACCGTCGAGCTTGACCATCGGCTGCACGGCGACGCCGTCGAAGTCTTCGGCGCTGGCGGCACGGCTCACCGAGTCGAAGATTGTCTGATAGGCGGTGCGGACGGCATCGGCGTTCTTGAGATTGAGCTGCACGCCGCCGACATCTGTCTTGTGGGTGATCGTCTCGCTGTGCAGCTTGATGACGACCGGGTAGCCCATCTCATCGGCAAAGGCGACCGCATCATCGACCGTCGTGGCGACTTTGGTCGGCACCGTTGGGATGTGATAGGCAAGCAGCACATCCTTCGACTCGAATTCGGTCAGGATGGTACGCCCTTCGCTCCGCGCATTTTCGATAATGGCTGCGACTCGTGCACGGTCGGGCGTTCGCCCGGTGGTGTCTTCCGGAAGGCTCGGCGTCTGATACAGGCTCTTGAGGTTTTCGCTGTAACGCCACATGAAGTTGAATGCTTTGGCAGCATCATCGGGGAATTCAAATGTTGGAATCCCCGCTCGGTTGAGAATATCCACGCCTGCCTGCACTTCTGCGCCGCCCATCCAGCTCGCCAGCACGGGTTTACCCTCGATTTTCGCATAGGGGCGCAGCGCTTCTGCCGTTTGCGTCGGGTCCGTCATTGCCTGTGGGGTGAGGATGACAAACAGCCCATCGCTTTCCGGGTCATCGCCTGCGGTCGCCAGCGCCTTCGCATAGATTTCGGGAGAGGCATCGCCCAGCACGTCGATGGGGTTATTGTGGCTCCACGCGCCTGGTAGAAATTCATTCAGTTTGCCCATTGTTTCGGGACTAACATTCGCCAGCGCGCCGCCCCCGCCGATCAGCGCGTCGGTCGCCAGCACGCCCGGTCCACCGGCATTGGTGATGATCGTCAGGCGGTTCCCACGCGGACGCGGTTGCTTTCCGAGGACTTCCGCCAGCTCGAACACTTCGCTGATGGTATTGACGCGCAGTACGCCCGAACGGCGAAACGCGGCTTCAAGCACGCCATCGCTGCCCGCCAGAGAACCGGTATGAGAGGCGGCGGCGCGGGCTGCCGCTTCTGTGCGTCCTGGTTTGATGACAATAATGGGTTTTTGCAGAGCGACTTCGCGCGCGGCACTCAGAAATTTGCGCGCATCGCCAACCGTCTCCATGTAGATGACGATGCTGCTGGTTTTGGGGTCGCGCCCCAGATAGTCGATCAGGTCGCCCCATCCCACGTCGAGCATAGAGCCGAGTGAGGCGAAGGCGCTGAAGCCGACGTTCTGCCGGAAGCTCCAATCCAGAACGGCAGTCAAGAGAGCACCGGACTGGCTGATAAAGGCGATATTGCCGGGGCGCGCCATCGCGCCCGCGAAGGTGGCATTCAGACCGCTCACTGGACTCATGACGCCAAGACAGTTGGGTCCGATGATGCGCATTTCGCCCTGGCGCGCGTACTCCATAATCTGGCGCTCGAGCGCGACACCTTCCTCACCAACTTCCTTAAACCCCGCCGAGATGATGATTGCCCCTGGAATTCCCAGTTCGACGCAGTCCTTGATGATTGGGGGTACGGTTTTTGCGGGTGTGACAATGACAACCAGGTCGGGCACTTCCGGCAGCGACCGGATATCCGGGTACGCGCGAATGCCAAGGATGGCTGATTTCGTCGGATTGACCGGGTAGACCGTCCCGCCAAAGGGGTTGCTGATCAGGTTCCAGAGAATTGTCCTTCCGACGCTGCCGGGGCGGTCAGTAGCGCCGATGACCGCGACATTGCGTGGTGAGAAGATCGAGTCCAACCCATCTGGGTATTGGGAACGTTCGAGGGACTTGGGGTTGGGAATTGGCTGCATTCGGGACTCTCTCCTGTGCTGCGTGAGCATGTTACGCAGATTGTAGCGCGATTGTGAGAGAAATGTATGCAGATCGCCCAGGTGTCAACCATCACGAAAGTCCATGCGTTTCCACACTTCACAAAACCTTAAGTGTTGGTTTATGATTTTCACGCTAACCTAAAACAAATGTAAAACGAATGCTACGTAAATCCTCACCAGTATTCCGGGAAGACGGTGGCGTATGGCGATAACGACACAATGGTTCAATAATGACCCGCGCATCCTGCTGACGACCTTTGAGGGCGAACACAGCCTGAATGAGTATATGGAGACCGTCGGCAATCAACGTGAGATGCTGACAGTGCTGCGTCGCACCGTCCATCTGATTTATGTATTTCAGTTTGTGCCTCGGTTTCCACGCGCGGGCATCACGACACTGAGCCGGATTGCCATGTATGTCCCGGAATACGAGGGTCTTCATATCATTGTGGGGCAGCATCTGTTTTTTCAGTCGATTACGTCGGTCATGCGCAAGATCGCGCCCGAACAGTATGCGAAGTTTCACGAAAAGGTGCACTTTGTGCGCACCATTGGCGAGGCGCTGGTGCTGATCCAGAAGTATGATATGCAGCCAGAGAGTGCACAGGTGTGATTCTGCTGCATTCGTGCGTTGCTTAAGCCATACTCATCCAAACTTCAGACCATTCCGGGACGCTTAGGATGTTGGGTTCAACATCAATGAGGATGAGTCTGTGTTCACTACGAGTGCCCCGCCTGCCCCTGCCAATGCAAAGCTTTTTGAGCATGTTTCGATATTCAGGGGCAGGACTGCCAGGCAGTGCTTTGCATTTCATGCAGCCCCTGGCGCGTTCAGCCGTTTGACGCCGCCGCCTATTCTAGTGCAGGTACACCACGACCGCCTGGAGAACCTCGTCGGCGGTGATGTCGAGTTCACGCTTTGGATGGGTCCGATACCGGTTCGTTGGCATGCCCAGCACATGCCTGGTATCAATGACACGTCTTTTGTGGATTTCCAGGTTAAGGGTCCTGTCGCGTACTGGTATCACGAGCACATGATCACCGATGTCCCCGGGGGCGTCGAGCTGAGGGATCGGATACAGATCGCACATAAACCCGGGCTTGCGGGTCTGTTGACGCGGTTGATGTTTGATGGACTGCCGCTGCGTTTCCTGTTCTTGTATCGTCACCTGCGAACTCGATTTGGAATGGTTAAGATCCCTTCTACATGAAATTTCGCATTGCTGAACGTTCTTGATACACCTTTCATACGCGATAGGCTTGAGCGTTAGCATTCAGTTAGGGACGCCGACCACAATGAGTCTCATGACGTTTGGTTGTGTGGTTGGAGGCATTTCCCATGAAGGCAGTCATCATCACCGTTGGCGCGCTGCTCCTTATCGCCGGATTGACTGCCGCGATTTCGATCTTTGCCAACCCTGCTACCAACAACACCCCTGCCACTCTCGCCGTTGCCTCTGCGCCCACAAGTGCGGAGGTTGCTGCTGCTCGCGAGCCGGTGCATACCCTCTGCCGTACCAACGAGGCGCTGATGGAGTTGTGCATCAGCTCGGATGACCGAGGGTTGTTCAGCGTGTTCGATGGCGTGGAGACCGCGCGGTACGTGTACGTGTTTTACGATACTCCAGGCGGATGCCCCCCTGATATGCCAGGGTATCAGGTGCGCGTTACGGACTGGGCACTTCGCGATTTGCAGTACGTTGGGTTTGATGCAGGTGACTTTGCGGCGTTGAATGTGAGTGAATACTACTGCTCATTTGCGCCACTGCCCTGAACGCACCGCGCCATTCGTTTGAGAATCGACGAGACGCTCTGGCGTCTCGTTTGCTTTGTCGTGAGCACCTCGGCTAAACATCTTGTGAGAGAGTTCACAATTCGGCGTGCGATGGCGTTACAATTCTTGTACATCGTTCACTGTGTATTGAATATTGCGAATATATGACATCCGGGCGGAAACAAGTCGTAGTGATCGGCGCTGGAATCGGTGGATTGACTGCTGCCGCACTCTTGGCGCAGGCGGGACACGCCGTCACAGTGCTGGAAGCTCAGACCTATCCAGGCGGTTGTGCTGGCACTTTTTTTCACAAAGGCTATCGATTTGAAGCCGGTGCCACAGTTGTAGGCGGTTTCCAACCCGGGGGTCCTCATGCGTTGGTCGAACAGCGGTTGGGAATCTCCTTCCCAGTCCGGGTACATGACCCGGCATGGGTCGTCCACTTGCCTGACCGCAGCGTTTCGCTGACCCGCGACAACCAGGACGTCCTGAGCAAGTTCCCCGGCTCGGCGGACTTCTGGGATGAGCAATCCGCGCTCGCAGATTTGTGTTGGCGGATGAGTGGGCAAGGCTTGCCATGGCCTCCCACAGATGTGCGCGAGGCGGGATGGCTTGCCTCGACGGTGCTGCGCAATTTCCCCCAGGATCTGCGCATTGCGCCGTTTGCTCTCATGACGACGCATCAATGGCTGCGGCTGCGCGGGCTGGCAGGAGACCCTGCTTTCGTGCGTTTCATTGACGCGCAGCTTCTGATCGCGGCACAGACGACCAGTCGAGCTGCAAACGCGGTTTACAGCGCGACCGCGCTTGACCTTGCGCGTCAGGGGGTCTACCACGTCGAGGGGGGGATCGGAGGTCTTGCGCAGACGCTGGTTGATGCCGTCGAAGCGTTTGGTGGTCAGGTTCTCTTCCGCCGGCGGGTCAAGAGAATCCTGATGGCGGATGGACGCGCAGTTGGCGTGGAATGTGAGCATCGGCGGCAGTCCGAGCGGTTTGACGCGGATTTTGTGGTCGCGAATGTTACCCCCTGGTCGCTCGACGACTTGCTGGGCGAGCAAAGCTCCCCATCGCTCCGCAACGAGGTGCGCCAGCGGCGGTTTGGATCGGGCGCTTTTGTGCTGCATCTGGGCGTCTCTGATGACGCATTTCCAGACGGGTTTCCCGATCATCATCAGGTGCTGGAGACGATTGATCAGCCGCTTGGGGAGGGCAGAAGCATCTTTATGTCGGTGTCACCCCGATGGGATCGCAGCAGAGCACCGGAGGGTCACCGGGCAGTGACGATCACGACGCACAGCGAGGTGACGCAGTGGTGGTCGCTGCACGAGCGCGATCAAGAGGCATACGCAGCGCGCAAAGCGCAGTATGGCGACAAAATGCTGAAACTCGTCGAGCGAATTCTGCCTGGCTTTCGCCGACACATCGCGCTGCACCTGCCGGGAACTCCGGTCACCTACCAGTTTTACACAGATCGTCATATGGGCATGGTGGGCGGTTTCCCACAGGGATCGCTGTTCAGCGCTCGCTCGCCGCACGTTGGTGTCGTCAACGTGCGTTTGGTCGGTGACTCGGTGTTTCCGGGGCAATCCACCGCAGGCGTGTCGCTGGGCGCGATCCGGGTCGCTGAAGATGTGCTCGCCCAGATCGGGGCTGCCAGGGCGTGCGAGCCGCTGTCAGATACTCCTGAGACCCAGGGTCGAGTGTGGCGCGCAGAAACCGCAGCCGTAGAGTCAGAGGATGTTTCGGTATGACCGCAGTGATCCATTGGTTCAGACGTGACCTCCGCCTGCACGATAACAGCGCGCTGAATGCCGCGCTGGAAAGCGGGCTGCCCGTCGTCCCGGTCTTCATCTTTGATCCAGCGATTTACCGGGGCGAGCGCGCCAGCGCGTCACGTACCGCCTTTCTCCTGGCGGGGCTGCGTCATCTCCAGTCCGAACTTGCGCGCCGTGGCTCTGGGTTGGTCATCCGGCATGGCGAGCCGGTGACTGTCCTGCGCGCCTTAATGGAACAGAGCGCCGCCACTGCTTTGTACTTCAACGCCGATTATTCACCTTATGCGCGTAGTCGAGATCGGCGTGTCGCAGAGGCGTTGGGTGTTGAGCGCGTGCGTTCGGAACACGATCTGCTCATGCATCCGCCAGGGATGGTCATGACAGGTGAAGGAAAGCCGCTCACGGTCTTCACGCCTTTCAAACGCCGATGGCTTGAGCTGCCCAAGGTGCTACCGCGGACTGCAATCGGGCGCTTCCACGATCTGGGAGGAGTCGCGCAAGGTGTGCTGCCTGAGGCGAGAGAACTTGGGCCCGTTTCCCTGCTTGCCCTTCCGGCAGCGGGTGAGGCAGCAGCGATGGCTCGGCTGGAACGTTTCGCACAGACGAGCTTAGGCGAGTATAAAGAGCGGCGCGATCTCGTGTTTGCGCAGCCCTGGCTTGAACAGGCGGAGAGCACCTCCGCACTTTCCCCATATCTGCGCTTGGGGATGCTGTCGATTCGGCAGGCGTACGAGATGGCAATGGCTATCGGGCAGCAGGCGGAAGCAGGCGCGCAGGTGCGCGCATCGGTCGAGACGTGGATCAGCGAACTCGTCTGGCGCGAATTCTACAACCATATCCTGTATCACTTCCCGCATGTACTCACGCGCAGCTTTCGGAGCGAATATGATGCGCTGGAATGGCGACATGCACCGGAAGAGTTTGCTGCGTGGGCAGCAGGCATGACTGGGTACCCCATCGTGGATGCTGCGATGCGCCAGTTGGTCCAAACCGGGTGGATGCACAACCGCGCACGGATGATCGTCGCCAGTTTTCTCACCAAGGATTTACTCCTCGATTGGCGATTGGGCGAGCTACACTTCATGCGTCATCTGATTGATGGCGACCCGGCGGCAAACAACGGTGGGTGGCAGTGGACGGCGGGCACGGGGACGGATGCGCAGCCTTATTTCCGCATCTTCAATCCTGTCAGTCAGTCGCGCAAGTGTGATCCGGACGGGCGCTACATTCGACATTTCGTACCAGAACTGCGTGACGTGCCTGAGCAGTACCTGCACGCTCCCTGGGAAATGCCGATTCCCCCGCGAGGTTACCCGCGCCCGATGATCGATCATGCCTTGGCGCGTGAGCGAACGCTGGCGGCTTTCCAGGCGGTTCGCTCTTGAGCAGCAGTGCTATCCGGCGGAATGCGCCGAGAATGTGGGCTGAACTATGAAACTCGGACGATGGGTACTGCGCATCCTGCTGTTCCTATTCATCTTTATCTTTATCCTGCCTTTCCTGATTCCTCTGCCGGAAATTGGCGCGGATGCGCGTACGCTGGCGGACGAAAACGGGCGCTTTATCGAAGTGGATGGGTTAGATACCTATTACATTGAAGCAGGACCGGCGGACGGTCAGGTTCTGATGCTGCTGCACGGGTTTGGCGGCTCGACGGTTTCGTGGCGCGACAACATTCAACCGCTCGCCGACGCGGGCTATCGCGTAATCGCCTATGACCGACCCAACTTTGGCTTGACCGAGAAGCGCGTCGAGACAGACGTTGCCGCGCCCGCACAGGCAGAATTTGCGATGCGCCTTATGGACGCGCTCAACGTCGAGAGTGCCGTCATGGTGGGACACAGTGCGGGGGGCGGTGTGATCTCCTTTTTTGCGCTCGACTATCCTGAAAGGGTCGATGGGCTGATTTATGTCGCGGGGGCGGTTGGCAGCGCGGGGGGCGCGCCCAGTGGACTGAGCGACGTCCTGATGTTCCCGCCGTTCACGCGCTGGTTCCGTATTGGCGCACGGCTGCTGCTGACGCCTGAACGCTTCAACGGGCTGCTTGGCTCGGCATATGGCAGCGACTTCGTGGTTACTGATGAAGTCCAGGCAGGCTATGGACGCGTGCTTTCGACTCGCAATTGGGATGAGGGGTTCGTTGGCATCATCCGCGACTCGGCGCGCAACACCTTTCCGGTCGAGCGCCTGCCCGAAATCACCATGCCTGCGCTGCTGATTTGGGGCGCTGCGGATAGCTGGGTGCCGCTTGCCGCAGGAGAGCGATTGGAGGCTGCGCTGCCGAACGCAGACTTGGTCATCTATGAGGCACTGGGTCATCTGCCAATGGAAGAGGCACCCGAACGCTTCAATCAGGATGTGATGGATTGGATTAGCAACCTGGATACTGCTGCACAAAGTTGAGTGCGCGCTCCGGGCAAATTCAGGAAGGAAATGGACGTGAAGAACCCAACACTACTTATCATCATGAACATCATCGCTGCTGTCGTAACGATCGTGTTCAACGCCTTGTCGCAGACGCTGCCCATTGGCGTGGCGACTACTGCCGATATTGCCAACCGTGTGCCGATTCTGTTTTTCCCAGCCAATATCACTTTCAGCATCTGGGGTGTGATTTACATCGGCTGGATCGCCTTCGCCATCTATCAGGCACTGCCTGCCCAGCGCAGTAACCCGTTCGTGCGCGCAGTAGGCTGGTGGTTTGTCGCCGGCAGCCTGGGTAACATGCTGTGGCTGCTGCTGTTCCAGAACCTCCAGTTCGCGGTCAGCACCGTGCCGATTGTCTGGCTCCTCGTCTCGCTTGGGATCATCTATGTGAACATCCGCCGCGTGCAGGTCAAGCCGACGACCGCCGACATCTGGGCGGTGTTTGTCCCCTTCAGTGTGTACTTTGCGTGGGCGGCAGTAGCGAATGTCGCCAACGCCAGCTATGTGCTGTTTCCGGGAGCCGGAGAACTGTGGCTTGGGTTGTCTCAGGAGATCTGGGGCGTTGTCATGCTGGTCGTGGCGGGCGCTATCACGGGTACTGTTGCGTATCTAAATCGCGATCTGCCGTACTTCCTGGTCATTGTTTGGGCTTTCGTCGGCATCATCCTGCGCTACCCGAATATCCAGATGATCGCCGTGACGTCAGCGCTGGTCGCGGCGCTGGGGCTGCTGGCGGTCGCTGCGCGCACTTTCCTGGGGCGCGACTCGGCGGCACGCGCGGCTGCGTGAGGATGCATGGATCTGTCGTAGTATGCTGATGAGGTTATGGAGGATGGGATGCAGCTAAGTGTGGGAATGCCCGCGCCTGACTTTACCCTGACGGATAAGTCCGGGCAGTCGGTCGTGTTGTCGAGTCTGTGGCAGCAAGGACCTACCATTGTGACGTTTTTGCGTCACTTTGGGTGAATCTTCTGTCGGCAGATGCTTGCTCAGTTGGAGCAGGGTAACGAAGAGTTCAAAGCCGCGTCACTTCAGATGATCGCGGTCGCAATGGGACAGCCCAAGCATAACCAGCAGTTTTGTGGTTCGCTTGCGCCGAGCCTGACGTGCCTGACCCATGAAACGACAGAGCCGTATCTTACTTACGGGCTGAATCAGGGAAAGCTCGGTCAACTGGCGTCTCTGAATGTCGTGGCGAACGGCGCGAAGGCGGCGATGCAAGGGCATCAGGGTGCGATGGTTTACGGCGATGTACGGATGATGCCGGGGACATTCATCGTCGACAGGGATGGCAATATCGCATGGGCGTACTATAGCAAGGACGTCAGCGATCATCCTTCAAATGAGGTGATTCTCGAAGCTGCGACGCAAGTCAGGATGAGGACGAACACATAACCATGGCAGATGCACTCATCTGGGGCGCAAGTGGCGGCATTGGGTCTGCGCTCGCCCAACTCCTGCAAGAACGTGGCTGGCGTGTCCATGCTGCTGCGCGTCACGAGGGCAGTATCCCGGCGGGGGTGGATACCAGGCTTACGTTCGAGGCAGGCGATCCGTTCTCGTTTGACACGGTGGCAATGGCGGTCGCGCAGTCCGCGAATGAACTCGATCTGGTGGTCTACGCGGCGGGATTAATGCAGGCTCAAGCTATCGGCGAGTGCAGCCCCGAACAGTGGCGGGCGGTGATGGATGCCAATCTGAACGGCGCGTTTCTTGCCGCAAAAGCGAGCTTGAATCTGCTGCGGGAGGGTGGTCACTTCATCGCCATCGGGGCGCAGGTGGACAAAGTCAGTCTGCCGCGCTTTGGGGCATACGCGGCGGCAAAGGCTGCTTTGCAACCGATGATGGCGATACTCGCCAAGGAAAATCGCAAGCACAAGTTTACCCTGGTGCGCCCTGGCGCGGTCGATACAGGCTTCTGGGCGAACGTCCCCTTCAAGCTGCCGCCCGGTTCCGCAACACCTCGCTCGGTCGCGGAGGCAATTCTCTCTACCCATGAAAATGGGGTAATTGGGGCGACAGACCTTTAAGGTTCTTGACACCTGTACGGCTGGGCTTTAACATAAAAACGTCTCTAAAGAGGGCGCGAGACCCGCGCTCTCAATTTATCGGTCGGCTTAGGGTAGAAAGTACACTAAGTGGTAGAGTTCGGCTCACAAGTGGATCGCCTGATCGAAATGGCGCTTGCGGAAGATTTAGGGGATCGCGGCGACGTGACGAGCCTCGCTACCATTCCAATGGCGCAGACCGCTGTCGCCCGGATTACCGCCAAAGCGCCTGGGGTGGTTGCAGGGCTTCCACTGGTAAGCGCGGTCTTCCAGCAGGTCGATCCAAACGTTTACGTCCAAACCCATGTTGAAGATGGCGCACACGTCGTGCCCAGGGTGGTTGTGGCGGAATTGACGGGGTCGGCGCGTTCGCTGCTGACAGGCGAGCGCACGGCGCTCAACTTCTTGCAGCATCTGAGTGGAATTGCTACGCTGACCGCATTGTTTGTCGCGGCAGTCAGTGAGACGCAGGCACGCATCCTCGATACACGTAAAACAACGCCTGGTTGGCGCGCCCTGGAGAAATACGCGGTTCATGTGGGTGGCGGCGTTAATCATCGCATGGGGTTATTTGACATGGTGATGATTAAAGATAACCACGTTGATGCGTCGGGTGGCATCACGGCGGCGGTCAACCGCGTGCGCGCGGACGCTAACGCGTCAGGCTTGCCGATTGAGGTCGAGGTTCGCACCCTGGATGAGCTGCGCGAAGCACTGAGTCTCGACGTAGAGCGAATCATGCTCGACAACATGGATGAAGCGATGATGCGCGAGGCAGTGGCGATAGCCGCAGGACGCACGCCGTTGGAAGCGAGCGGGAACATGTCGCTGGCGCGGGTTGGGGCGGTCGCGGCTACGGGCGTGGATTACATCAGCGTCGGCGCACTTACACACAGCGCGCCTGTCCTGGACTTGTCGATGAAGATCATAGAGTGAGGCGGAGGATACTCAACATGTCCGCAGCAGTAACCATTGAGGAGCGCACGGCAGACCCGACTCTCGTGCAGCGGGAGGTCGAGGCAGTCGAACGGATCAAGCGCGCGCGAGCGACGCTTGGGGACGATGTCGTCGTCCTAGGGCACCACTATCAGCGCGATGAGGTCGTGCAGTTTGCCGACATCCAGGGCGACAGCTACCAACTCAGCAAAGAGGGCGCGCTCGTGAAGGCGAAGTACATCGTGTTCGCAGGTGTGCATTTCATGGCGGAAAGCGCGGTCATCCTGGGGCGCGACGATCAGGTCGTGATCCTGCCAAACATGAACGCCGGATGCAGCATGGCGGACATGGCGAACCTGGAGCAGGTGATGACTGCCTGGGCGGAATTGGAGGAAGTCCTGGGGAGCGCGACGGAAGAGCGCGTTATGCCGGTGACGTACATGAACAGCGCGGCAAATCTCAAGGGTTTCGTGGGTCAGTATGGCGGCACTGTATGCACGTCTTCGAATGCGCGTGGCGCACTGGAATGGGCGTTCGCGCTCCGCGAGAAGGTCTTCTTTTTCCCGGATCAGCATCTTGGGCGCAACACAGGCAAGCGCATGGGCATTCCGCTTGAAGAAATGGTGCTGTGGAATCCCTTCAAGCCTTACGGCGGACTGACGGACGAGCAAATCCTGAACGCGCGTGTCATCCTTTGGCAGGGGCATTGCAGTGTGCATCAGCAGTTTCGTCCGGAGCACGTCGATCTGTGGCGCAAGAACCATGATGATGTCCAGGTGATCGTCCATCCCGAATGCATGATGGACGTGGTCGATAAGGCAGATCTGGTGGGTTCGACCTCGTACATTGTCAAGGTGATCGATGCTGCACCCGCTGGTAGCAAGTTTGCCGTGGGGACGGAAGTGCATCTGGTCAACCGCATCAAGAACCGTAACCCCGACAAGTTCGTGACGCTCCTTTCACCGTTCTCTTGTCTGTGCAGCACGATGTACCGCATCACGCCGCTCGACCTGGCGAATGTCCTGGAGCGATTGGTTGCGGGCGAGGTGGTCAACCAGATCCATGTGCCTGCTGACGTCAAGGCAAACGCGCTTGTCGCGCTCAATAACATGCTTGCTATCCCCGATAACCAGAAGGTCATTCTCGGCGACTGAGCCGTACTCACCATGGCAGACTTGCAGACTTCCACCCTCATCATCGGCTGCGGCATCGCGGGTGCTGCTGCTGCCCTGCGCCTGAGCGACGATCCGCATCATCATGTCACAGTACTGACCCGCGCGACCAACGCGCTGGATGGCAGTACGAGCTGGGCACAGGGTGGAATCGTGACGCGCGGTCTGGACGACAGCCCGGAACTGCTGGTGCAGGATGTCTTGTTCGCGGGCGCGGGGGTCAGCTCTCCCGCGGCGGCGCGTGTGCTGGCGGATGAGGGTCCCCGGCTGGTGCGTGAGGTGCTGATCGACCGCTGCGGGGTTCGCTTTGATGTGAAAGCCGGTGGCGAACTTGAGTACGGACTAGAGGCGGCACACAGTGTTCGCCGTATCGTTCATGTGGGCGACAAGACAGGCGACGCCATCATACGCCAAATGCTTCAGATGCTGGAAAGCCGCCCGAATGTCACGCTTCTCAAGCGCCATACTGCCATCGACCTGATCACATTTCCACATCATTCACTCGACCCGCTCGACGCATATGAGCCATATCGCTGTCACGGAGCTTACGTGCTGGATCGCGATGCCGGGGTGGTCGAGCGAATTCTCGCCGTCAACACCATCCTCGCAACCGGGGGACTTGGGCAGATCTATCGAAACACGACCAATCCCAAGGGCGCACGCGGCGACGGGTTGGCGATGGCGTGGCGTGCGAATGTGCGCGTTGCCAATTGCGAGTATGTGCAGTTTCATCCGACCTCGCTGAGTGTGCGCGGCGCACCGAATTTGCTGATCACCGAAGCGGTACGCGGCGAGGGGGCTATCCTGCTGACGCCTGACGGCAGGCGCTTCATGGAGCAGCATTCACCCGACCTGCTGGAACTCTCGCCGCGCGATGTTGTGGCACGCGCCATTCACATCGAAATGCTGGAGCACGGCTACGAAAATGTCCTGCTTGATCTGGCGAGCAAGCACTCGGCGGAGTGGATACACCAGCGTTTTCCACAGGTGACTGAGAGCTGCCTGCGCTATGGCATCGATCCGGGGACGCAGCCGATACCGGTCGTGCCCGCCGCCCATTACGCTTGCGGCGGAGTGCTGGTCGATGAGTGGGGTCAAACCAATTTCGGCGGGCTGTACGCGGTTGGCGAGGTGAGCTGCACCGGGCTGCATGGCGCGAATCGGCTTGCCAGCACCAGCCTCCTGGAGGGGCTGGTATGGGGAGATCGCAGCGCACGGCACATACTTGACCACGATCATCGCCAGCCCATCGATCTGAGCCGGGTTCCGGAATGGATATACCTGGGCGACAAGGAAGCGGACCCCGCGCTGATCGAAGGCGATATGGCGACGCTGCGAAATCTGATGTGGCACTATGTCGGTTTGATCCGCAACCGCGAACGGCTTGCGCGTGCTGAACGAGAACTTCGACATCTTTACCATGAGATCGAGGACTTTTATCGCAGCTATCGCCTGAATGACACGCTGATTGGGCTGCGTAATGCTATCCAGGTGGCGCGCATCATCACCTTTTCGTCGATGCGCAACAAGGTGAGCCGAGGTACGCATTATCGTGATGATGCCCCTGAAGCGAATGTGACCGGCGACCTGCTGGGTCGCCGCTGAGAGAACGACACTGGGAGAGCGCTATGAACAGTCAACCCTTTATCTATCTTGACCACAGCGCGACAACGCCTTGTGATCCGCGCGTTGTCCAGGCGATGCTGCCGTATTGGACGGACACATTCGGCAACCCAAGCAGCCTGCATCAGGTGGGAAAAGCGGCGGCGGCAGCGTTAGAAGCTGCGCGCGCCAGGATCGCGGCGGTGCTGAACTGCGCGCCGGCGGGTCCCGCGGAAATACTCTTCACCAGTGGTGGAACGGAGAGCAACAATCTTGCACTGCGCGGCGTTGTCGCTGCTCAAAAGGCGCGCGGGCGCGGCAACCATGTCATCACCACAGCCGTCGAACATCACGCGGTGCTGGATGTGGCAAAAGCGCTGGCGGAGGAAGGTGTTGAAGTCACGTTCTTACCGGTCGATCAGTATGGTCGTGTGAGCGCCGCGCAGGTTGAATCCGCACTTCGCTCGGATACGATCCTGGTCAGCGTCATCTACGCCAACAATGAAGTCGGGACGATCAATCCGATCTCAGAAATCGGCGCAGTCTGCAAGGCGCGGCGGGTGCCCTTTCACGTCGATGCCGTGCAGGCACCAGGCTTGCTGCCGCTGGACGTCAAGGCGCTGCATGTCGATCTGATGAGTCTGGCGGGGCACAAGTTCTATGGTCCGAAGGGCAGCGGCTTGCTGTATGTGCGCCGCGCTGCGCCGCTCAAATCGCAGATGCTCGGTGGCAACCAGCAGGCGCATCGCCGCGCGGGGACAGAACCGATCCCGCTGGCGATAGGGATCGCCGAAGCGCTGCACCTCGCCGAGCTAGAACGCGCGGAGACGGTCGCGCGATTGTTGCCGCTGCGAGACCTGCTGATTGAACAGGTCTTGTCGCTCATCCCGGAAGCGCAGTTGACGGGTCACCCGACTGAAAGGCTGCCGGGTCATGCCAGTTTTGCCATGCGTGGTTTGAACGGCGACTCGATCCTGCTTGACCTCAACGAAGTGGGTATCGGCGCGAGCGGTGGCAGCGCCTGCACAACCGGGCAACAGGAACCGAGCCACGTCTTTCTGGCGATGGAGATCGACCAGGACTGTCTGATGGGGCAGATGCGCTTTGTGTTGGGCAAACACAGCCAGCGCGAACACGTCGAACGACTCGTCTACCATCTGGCAGCGCTGGTTGAACGCCACCGGAAGATGGTGCCAACACTTTAGATGGTATCAGCGCGCCGTCCTTTATGCGCCCTATACGTTCTCAATGAAAAATTGGGAACAGCTCTTCTATACATTCTTGTCTTCGTTTCTACACTGAAGCAAGGGGTATTGTGAAAGTAGCGGGGCTTTTATGATGGACGGACAGACCAATACCGGCGTGCTGGCAGGCTGCGATGTGCTGGTGGTTGATGATGATCCGGCTGTGCTAAAAATGACAGCCGATGTGCTTTATTACTATGGCGCGACCGTCCACACCGCTTGTGATGGGCGCGAGGGAGCTGCGCTTGCGCATGCGCTCTCGCCTGATTTCATCGTCACGGATTTGACCATGCCGACACTTGACGGCTGGGATCTGCTGATTGAACTGAGATTGGACAAGAAGACGGCATCGATCCCGGTCGTGGCAATGACGGGGCATCGTGATGTCGCCAATCACGAGCGCGCGCTACTCGCCGGGTTTGACCACTTGGTGGGCAAGCCCTTGACACCCTCGCTATTCATCGACGAACTGCTGCGGCTCCTGAATCGCGTTCGTGATGGCGGGCGAACGCTTCAGCGTGCACGCTGAAGCGCGGTGGACAGACGCCATGTCTGCGGTTACGATCAGGGGCTTAGATGACCGAACCTGAGAAAGCGCTCCATGCCGTTTGCCATCACCTACTACCACCTCGTCTGGACAACCGCGAACAAACAGCCAACGCTCACGCGAGAGCATGTTGGCGTGATCATCGATACGATCGATGAACTCTGTGAGAAGCTTGGCTGCAAGATTTTCGCCCTCAGCGTGCTGCCTGATCATGTGCATATTGCCGTCAGTATTCCGCCACGCATGGCAGTTGCGGAATGGGTGCAGCAGATCAAGGAGCGTACGGAGCGCGCTGTGCATGAAGCGCTGCCCGATGAACGTGCTGCCTGGGGCAGTGGCTTTGGCGTCGTGACGTTTGGTGCGCAGAATAAGGATAAGGTCATCCGCTACGTCAAGCGCCAGTATGCTCTACATGCCGAGAATGCGCTGACCGAAGTCTTCGAGCGCGTGGACGAATGATCCTCCCTGTTAAACCCTGAAAATACGCTACAATCTGTCGCCATTCATTTCCCACTGAGCGTAAGGCGTGTCTTGTACGATGCGTCTTGCCCCTACGAGAGAATTCTGGGAGCTGCGCGACCATGCCATCCAACGTCAAGAAGATTGTGCTTGCCTATTCGGGCGGTCTCGATACGTCCGTCATCCTGACCTGGCTCAAGAACGAATACAATGCGGAGATCATCTGCTTTACAGCGGATCTAGGACAGGAGGAGGAGCTTGACGGTCTTGAGGCGAAGGCGCTCAAGACGGGTGCGAGCAAACTCTACATCCGCGACCTGCGTGAGGAATTCCTGCGCGATTTCATTCTGCCGACCATTCAGGCGGGCGCGGTCTATGAGCGCGATTACCTGCTGGGCACATCATTTGCGCGCCCGCTGATCGCCAAACACATGGTCGAGATTGCCGAGCTGGAAGGCGCGGACGCAGTGGCACATGGTGCAACGGGCAAGGGGAATGACCAGGTGCGCTTTGAGGTCACGACGATGGCGCTCAATCCTAAGCTCAAGATCATCGCCCCGTGGCGCGAGTGGACGCTGAAGGGACGCGAAGATCTGCTGGCATATGCCGAAGAATTCAATGTGCCAGTGACGGCGACTCTGCGGTCGATCTACAGCCGCGACCGCAACCTCTTTCACATGAGCCATGAGGCAGGTCCGCTCGAAAACCCCTGGAATGAGCCGCCGGAAGAGATGTACACCCTGACGACCGCGCCGGAAAAAGCGCCGGATACACCGCTGTATATCGAACTCGAGTATGTCCAGGGAACCCCCGTCGCTCTGGATGGGGCGAACATGCCGCTGATTGACCTGTTCATGATGCTCAACAAGATCGGTGCCGCGCACGGCGTCGGACGAATTGACATGGTCGAAAATCGACTCGTCGGCATGAAGTCGCGCGGTGTTTACGAAACACCGGGCGGAACCATTCTGCGGCGTGCGCAGGTGGCGCTCGAAAGCATCTGCCTGGATAAACAGACGCTCCAGTACAAAGATGTTCTGGCGGTTAAGTATGCCGAGCTGGTTTACAACGGGCTGTGGTACACGCGCCTCCATAGGGCGCTCGATGCGTTCGTGGCGGTGACGCAGGAGAATGTGACAGGCACGGTGCGGCTCAAGCTCTACAAAGGCAGCGTCTCAATCGTTGGGCGCAAATCGCCGTTCAGCCTTTACCGCGAAGACTACGCTTCGTTTGGTGAGGAGAACGTCTACAACCAGGCGGATGCCGAGGGGTTCATCAAGCTGTTCGGGCTGCCTGTCAAGATCGAGCGGCTGATGCAGCAGCAGGTCGAAGCGGGGCAGGGCGTGGATTACAGCAAGGTCAAGCGCGACTGATGAGTCTGATCTTTAAGCCCGCTTGGGAATTGCCTTTACCCGCCCTCGCCGATCTCTTTACTCGTGCCTTTGACGGCTACGTTGCGGGCAGTGTGACGATGACTCCTTCCATGTTGTCATCGATGATCGCTCAGGCTGGCATTGACCTGAACCTGAGTATGGTCGCATACCGGCATGATCAACCCGTCGGATTTGGGTTGATCGCACGCCAGGGGTGGACGAGCCGCATCGCCGCAATGGGAATTGCCCCGGATGCCCAGGGGCAGCGCGTGGGAGATGCCTTGTTGACGCATCTGAAGGATCAGTCGCGTGAGCGCGGTGAGCGCGCGATAGAGCTTGAGGCGTTTGAACAGAATACTCGCGCCGTGCGGTTGTACGAGAAGCACGGCTTTCGTTCGCTGCGCAGACTGATGAGTTACGCGGTCGATAACCCGCAGGGTACCGAGTCGCCTGGACTGACGCTCATCGACATCGCGGTGGCTGCGCGGGGGGTGAGTGCGCATAGCGTGATTGATCTGCCCTGGCAGGCGAGCGGCAGCCACCTCATCCGGATGGCGACACCCTTCGTGGCTTATCAGCTTGGCGATGCCTTGGCGATCCTTGGCGACCCTGCGTCGGCAACCATTGCTGTGCGGGCGGTGTTGGTACTGCCGGATGCGCGTGGGCATGGGCAGGGTAGGCGGTTGCTTTCCGCGCTGTGGGCGGCGTTTCCAGACAGGAAGTGGTTTGTGCCCGCGCTGTGCCCAGAAGAATTTGGTGCGTTCTTCGAGCGGTGTGGCTTCGTGAAGCAAGCGCTGCATCAATTGCAAATGCGCCTCGATCTTACGTCTGCACCTAATTGATTATCTCTTTGCAACAGGATTGAGCCATGACGCTTTGGGGTGGTGTGTTCGACCTTCCTCCTGACGAAAGCCTGCGACGGCTGAATGACAGCTTTAGCTTTGATCGGCGTATGTACGCGCAGGACATTGACGGCAGTATTGCCTATGCCAGAGCGCTTGCGCGCGCAGGCGTGCTAACGGTGGAAGAGGCGGACGTGCTGATTGACGGACTGCGTCGCGTGCTGGCGGAGTTCGAGAGCGGCGCGTTCGTGGACCAGCCGGGGGACGAGGACATCCACACCGCCGTCGAACGCCGCCTGACGGAACTGGTCGGTGAGGTCGGCGGAAAGCTGCATACCGGACGCAGTCGTAATGACCAGGTCGTGACGGACTTTCGCTTGTGGACGATGGATGCGCTCAGACGGGTAGATGCGCTGGGTAAAGCGCTGCAATCCGCGCTCGTGGCATCTGCGGAAGGGCATATCGATACGCTTATGCCAGGGTATACGCACTTCCAGCCTGCGCAGCCGATCACCGTAGCCCACTGGCTGATGTCGTATTTCTGGATGCTTGCGCGTGACCGCGAGCGCCTTCACGATGCCTGGCGGCGTACAGCAGTCTCGCCGTTGGGCAGCGGGGCGCTGGCGGGTCATCCATTTGGCATTGACCGGGAGCTTCTGGCAGACGAAATGGGGTTTCTTTCGTGTAGTCAGAATAGTCTTGATGCAGTCGCAGACAGGGACTTTGCAGCAGAGGCAGGCTTCGGGCTGGCGTTGATGGCAGCGCATCTGAGCCGCTTTGGCGAGGACATGGTGATCTTCACCAACCCGGCGCTTGGCTTCTTCACGCTGGATGATCGTTACAGCACAGGAAGCAGCATCATGCCGCAGAAACGCAACGCCGACCCCATGGAGTTGACGCGAGGGAAGGCGGCGCGTCTTCTGGGGCGGCTGACGGGTTTGCTCAGTATGATCAAGGGGACTCCTACCGGATACAACAAGGACTACCAGGAAGACAAAGAGGCTGTCTTCGAGATGTTCGACACGTTGGAACTCCTGTTGCCCGTCGTAAGCGCAGTCGTCAGTACGATGACGGTGAATACCGCGAAACTGCGCGCCGCTCTGGGCGAGGAGTTACTGGCGACCGACCTCGCAGAATACCTCGTGCGCAAGGGGCTTCCGTTTCGTCAGGCGCATCACGTTGTGGGGCGCGCTGTCCGCGAGGCGCAGGCAGAGGGCGTCGTTCTCTCCGCGCTGCCCCTGGAGGGCTTACGGGCGTTGTCACCGCATTTCGATGAAGATGTGCGCGATGTCTTCAGCTTCGAGCGCTCGGTTGCTATGCGCAGCACGACCGGTGGGACCGCTCCGGAGGCGGTGCGGCGGCAGATCGCGGCGGCGAAAGCTCTGTTGGCGAACCGCTAGCCACAATTTCGTGTATTCGGAAGTGCAGAAAGACTTGCCCGGCGACTTCGCAATTGACGATGCGGTGCGCCGTCCCCTATAATATCCCGTCTGGATCGTCAAAACATTGTGATGCCTTTCAGCATCCCAATTCTCCCCGCAGGACAGCTCTTTTCAGCATGTTCGGCGGTGGCAAGCGAGCATTGGAGTCTCTATGTACGCAGTTATCCGTTCAGGAAACAAGCAATACCGTGTTGTACAGGGTGGTTTGGTGGATGTCGAGCGCCTTGCGCTTGGCGAAGGCGAATCGCTTGACATCACGGATGTCCTTTTGATTGGTGATGGCGATAAGACCGTCATTGGCTCACCGGTTGTCGATGGCGCGAAAGTGACCTGCACCGTGGTCAGCCAGTACCGCGCGGACAAGATCATCGTCTTCAAATATCGTCAACGCACCAATTTCCGCCGCAAGCGCGGTCATCGTCAATATTATACCCGCCTCCGTATCGACTCGATTCAGGCGTAAACGAGGAGAAGCTTCGAAATGGCACACAAAAAGGGCGGCGGCTCAAGCCGCAACGGTCGTGACAGTAATTCGCAGCGCCTCGGCGTCAAGCGATATGGCGGGCAGTTGGTTATTCCTGGCAATATTCTTATTCGCCAGCGCGGGACGAAGTTCTTTGCAGGCGAGAACGTGATGATGGGCAAAGATCACACCCTCTTCGCCACAGCAGTGGGGTATGTCGTGTTCGAAAAGCCGTATCGCGGCAAGCGCTTCATCAGCGTTTATCCCGAACTGACCCCTGTTCAGAACGGCAACGGGGGCGCGAAGAAACTTGAGCCTATGAGCGTTACGGAGCTGACAAAGATTGTTGCCAGTGCGCCGAAGGCAAAAGCGGAAGAAGCAGCGCCAAGCAGTGAAGCGACGATGGTCGATCTGCCGGTGGCGAAGGCTGAGGCTGAAGCCCCTAAGCGCAGCAAGAAATCTGACAAAGGCGATGACCTGACGATTGTCGAAGGCATTGGTCCCAAGATGGCGGCGGCTCTCGTTGCGGCGGGCATCGATACTTTCGCCAAACTGAGCGAAGCTTCCGAGGAGCAAATCCATGCGGCGGTTGAGGCGGCAGGCTTGCGCTTTGCGCCGAGCATCCCGACCTGGGCAAAGCAGGCTAAATTTGCTGCGGAAGGCGACTTTGACGCCTTGAAGGCATATCAGGATAAGCTCGTCGGCGGTCGTGAAGAGAACTAGTCTTACCAGCGCGCTGTGACCTATTGCAGCACAGCGCAAGAAGAGGAAACGATGAAAGAAAAGCTCCATCCTGAATGGTTCCCGCAGGCAAATGTGGTTTGTGCCTGTGGTAATTCCTGGACGACCGGCGCAACAGTCGCTGAAATTCGCACAGATATTTGTTCTGCGTGCCATCCCTTCTACACCGGCGAGCAGCGCATTGTCGATACAGAAGGTCAGATTGATCGCTTCATCCGTAAGCTTCAGGTGCGCGATAGCAAGCGCTCGGAAGCTGAACAGCGCGCCGCCTCAAAGACACCGCTCACATTCCCAATTGAGCAGCTTGAATTGAACTCGCGCTATATCAAGACCCTGGCGGACAACGGTATCAAGACCGCTGGTGATTTCCTGAGCCGCGTTGAGGGCGACGGAGAAGGTGCGCTCACCGAGATCCCTGGTATCAATGCCAAGCTGATTGCAGATGTGAAGCGCCAACTGCGCGACAAGGGCTATAAGGTCGCTGCGTCAGAAGGCGAAACCGCAGAATAACGCTGGCAGTCGTACGCCAGTCGAATGCAGCTTTCGGTCTTTGGCTGTCGTGTCTGGGCGAGGAGTGCCCGGCGATAGACCATTACTGAAGGCTGCTTTTTTGTGCCAATTCATCCTCAGGGGGAAGCCATGATTCATCACAGCGGGCGTGTTGAAGTCATTTGCGGCAGCATGTTCTGTGGCAAGACTGAGGAGCTGATCCGCCGCGTGCGACGCGCAGTGATTGCGCGGCAGACTGTGCAGGTGTTCAAGCACAGTCTGGATACGCGCTATGACGAGGTGCGTGTCATCAGCCACAGTGGGCAAAACATCGAGGCAACTCCCGTGCGCGAGTCGGGGGATCTGCTGCAGATGGTCAGCCCTGGTACGACCGTTGTCGCCATCGACGAGGTTCAGTTTTTCGACCTGGGCATCAGCGCAGTGATCGACCAGCTTGCAGAACGGGGTGTTCGTGTCATCGCGGCAGGCTTGGATACCGATTTCCGAGGCGAACCTTTCGGCGCAATTCCAACGCTGATGTGCCGCGCGGAAGAAGTGGTGAAACTCCAGGCGATCTGTATGGTCTGTGGCAATCCTGCTTGTCGCACTCAACGCCTCGTCAACGGGCAGCCTGCGCGCTATGATGACCCGATCATCAAAGTCGGCGCGGAAGAGGCATATGAGCCGCGCTGTCGCCAGCATCACGTCATCGCCCGAAACTGAGGTAAAATACGCGGGTAAGTTCGTGAATAAGGCACCTTTCGATGAATATACCGCGCTCTATATATCTGGATAATGCCGCCACGACCCCTACCGATCCTCGGGTGGTTGAAGCGATGCTGCCATTCTTCGGTGAGATTTATGGAAACAGCCATTCCGCCCACAGCATTGGTCAGCGCGCGGAACATGCCATTGAAGACGCACGTGAGCGTATTGCAAAGATTCTCGCCTGCTCACCTGGGGAAGTTGTCTTCACCAGCGGTGGTTCGGAAAGCGATAATCTTGCGGTGCGCGGTGCCGCGTGGTGGGCGCGTGAGCACGGCGGGCGCACACACCTCGTGACAAGCCCGGTCGAGCACAGCGCAGTCATCAGGACAGTCGGACAGCTTGCAGATTTGATGGCGTTTGAGCAAACGATTGTGCCTGTAGATGCTGAAGGCATGATTGACGTTGAGGTGTTCGCTGATAGCCTAAGCGAGTCTACGGCGCTGGCGAGCATTATGTATGCCAACAATGAAGTGGGTAGTGTTCAGCCGATCCCCCAGCTCGCCGAGCAGTCCCATGAGCGTGGCGCACTCTTCCACACCGACGCAGTGCAGGCTGCGGGGCAGTTGACACTGGACGTGCAGACTCTTGGCGTGGACATGATGAGCATCAGCGCCCATAAGTTTTATGGACCCAAAGGGGTTGGCGCGCTCTATGTGCGCAATGGCATTCAGCTTGTGCCGAGCCAGAGCGGAGGCAGTCATGAAGAGGGGCGGCGTGCTGGAACACTGAACACGCCTGGCATTGTCGGGATGGCGCTTGCGCTGGAACTGGCATACCAGGAGCATGATGCCCGAGCTACACACTACCGCCAGATGCGTGATGGGCTGATTGATGGCATTCTGGCGACAACGTCGGGCGCGATGCTTACAGGGCACCGGACCCAGCGTCTGCCGGCTCACGCCAGCTTCGTATTCGACGGTGTGGATGCGAATATGCTTCTTTTGCACCTTGATCTGAAGGGCATCGCCGCCAGCAGCGCCAGCGCCTGCAAGACGGGCAACCCAGAGCCGAGCGGCGTCCTGCTGGCGATGGGATTTGATCGCAAGCTGGCGTCGAGCAGCCTCCGCCTTTCGGTCGGCGTGCATACCACCGCCGACGACGTTGAGTACGCAGTCCGGGTCATCTCGGAATGTGTCGAAAAAGTCCGCAAGTTTAGTCACCGGGGATAAGCTAGTGGCACGCGTAGTCGTTGCGATGAGCGGCGGGGTGGATAGCTCGGTCGCTGCTGCCCTCCTGGTAGAACAAGGTCACGAGGTCATCGGGATGATGATGCGCCTGTGGTCGGAGGCGACCGTCGGCGGGCGCGTCCATAACCGCTGTTGCACACCTGATCAGATGGCGGATGCGCGCCGAATTGCCAGTAGGCTTGGGATTCCATTTCATGTGCTGGACACGCGCGATGTGTTTCATGACAGGATCGTCGATTTCTTCGTCGAAGGACATCGCCAGGGCGTAACGCCGATGCCCTGCATGGAATGCAATCGTCATATTCGCTTTGACTGGCTGCTGCGGAACGCGCTCGCGCTGGATGCCGACTACCTGGCAACCGGACATTACGCGCGCATCGAACGCCGTGAAGACCGATTTGCCCTGCTCAAGGGGCTGGACGACGCCAAAGACCAGAGTTATGTCCTGAGCGTGATGGGACAGGCGCAGTTGAGCCGGGTGCTGTTCCCTGTAGGGGTGTATCCAAAACCGCAAGTGCGTGAGATTGCGGCACGCTTCGGGCTGCCGACGGCGAGTAAGGGCGACAGCCAGGATTTATGCTTTCTCGGCGATGGTGACTACAGGCGGTTTCTGCGTGAACACGCGCCGGAAATCATGACTCCTGGACCCATCGTCCGCAAAGACGGCAGTGTGATTGGTGAGCATCAAGGATTGTCGAACTACACGATTGGACAGCGTAAGGGATTAGGGGTTACCGCGCGCGAGCCACTGTTCGTGATTGGCATGAACCCGTATCGTAACGCGCTGGTCGTCGGCAACGCCGATGAGTTGGGGCGACGCAGCCTCACGGCTGGGCAGATGAGCTGGGTAGCGGGTTCTGCACCGGACGGGGAGTTCGATGCCGATGTCAAGATACGCTATAAGGCGAAGCCAGTGCATGCGCGCATCAGGCTCTTGTCCGATGCCCGTATTCAGGCTGACTTTGATGATCCGCTGCGCGACATCACACCTGGTCAGGGCGCGGTTCTCTACTGCGGCGATGAGGTACTGGGTGGCGGCATCATCGAGCGCGATGCCGAGTAGCCTGGGTTTAACCGCCAAAAAGCCTGCACAGATTGATTGCCTCTGGGGTGCCGCATGACGAGAGCATGGTGCCAACGCCGACAATGCTGATGGCACATAACGCCAGGATGACGATCCCGACGACGCAGCCGCACCAGACGACCGGTCCGCCGGCAAGAAAATCGGTGAACAAGCCAAACGTGCTGCCAATCACGCCAAGGATCGAACCCAGGAAGTTCACGACAAAGCCAAGGATCGCCCCTATGATGAAGATCACGACACAGATCACGACGAGACTGACAATGCTTCCCGGTTGAAGTATTTGTGAAAGATCCATCCGCTACCTCGGAAAAATTGCCCAGCCGTGTGCCAGGGCGTGGGCACGGAGCTGGTCGTCGGGATACGTTGCGATGGGCGTCCCTACAGCAGTCAGCATAGGAACATCCGAATAGCTGTCAGCATAACCATGTGTGCTGGTGAGGTCATGATCTGCCAGATAACGGCGCATGAAATCGGGCTTTGCGTCGCCCGCGCAACCCCGTCCTTCGATTGCGCCCGTGCATGTGTCGTGCGCATAACCGAGCACCGTGCCCAGCCCTGCCTCTGCACCGATCAATTTGGAGAAGCGCTGTGCGAAGCCATCGAACATGCCACTGACCAGGACGACGCGGTCACCGCTGGTCGTGTGTTCGCGGACGCGGGCGGCGACGTCTGCGCGAAAGCGGTCGCCAAACTCGTGAAAGACGATGCGGTCGAAAAGTTCGTCCACACGCTGGCGCGACCACCCCTTCATCAGGCGTGCCATCTCGCGCACCCACGCTTCACGAAAATTCGCCTCTTTGAGGATGCCAATCTTTCGTGCGGCAAATGTGGGGAGGAATCGGGCGTACACGCCGCGCTTTTGGGGTGCGATTTCCGGTTGGCGCAGGAAATAATCCCAAATGCTTTCGGTGATCATCGTGCCGTCGATGTCGAAAAATGCGATCTTGCTCACGATTCAGGCTCCTGTGGGGGGACGCTGCACATGCCTTCCCATCCCCCGTTGTATGACCATGTGTCTTCGGCAGTTGTCCGCGTGAAGCATTCACAATAGGTAGATGGTGCCTGCGATCCCTGCCACAGCAGATAGCGAAGGTCGGTTTGAACGCAGACATCGGTTTCAGTCTGTGAGGCGACGCTGCCTGTCGAGATGCCGAAACCCCGCTCACGAATTTCACTGACGAGCCAGACGCGCAGCTTCTGCTCTGGGGTGCTGCCCAGTGAGAGCGTGAACTCGCCGTTAATCACCATCCAGATAAAGAATCCGGGTATGAGCAGAATTAGCAACCAGAGCGCGACGAACACCGCGCGCACAATCGTCTTACGAGCGGGTGTTTTTTGGGGCGCTGCGGGCACATAGCGCACCTGGGGCGCGGGGCGATGGTCTGGCATCAATCGTTACTCGATAAACTGGAGGACGAGATCGTCCGACTCATTGTAGCGCATCTGGATGAAGAGTGGGTTTGTCCCTGCTGGCTGATCGAGGATGCGCGGCAGCACCTGATAGAGGTCGTCGACGAGGGGGTAGCCAGGCAGCGCTTTGATTGGCACCCAGTGCAGCTTCCCTTCGTCACTATCGACGACCTGGCGCTGCGTGACAGTCCCTAGAAATACGTAGACGATAATGCCGACCGCTTCTCCCGCATCGATGGCGTAGATGGCACGAAGCGTGAGGTCGTTTATATGGATGCCTGTCTCCTCAAGAATCTCCCGCCGAGCGCCTGTGAGCGGGTCCTCGCCGCGTTCCAGGTGCCCTCCGACCCCATTGAAACGACCGGGGAAGATGCGCGTCTTCAGCGAGCGCTTGAGAAGAAGGATGTCGTCTTCGCAGCGTAGAAAGCAGAGCGTTCGATTGCTGGTGAGCCAGCGCCCGTCAATCTGAGTCGCGCCTTGGTCAGAAGCTCCCATGGGTGGCGTTATCCCTGCGTTTGCTGATGAAATGGCTGCTAATCCGCAAGCGGCGCTATAATCGTTTCAGATTTATTACCGATGGCTGATAACCATGAAAACCCTCTACCTGGATGCTCCGCAGCCTGAGCTGCGTATTGTACCCACGAACAGCCTGCTTCCGCACGAAGAACACGACTCACAGCGGTTCGAACCCCTTGCCGAACGCCTGCGCCACGAGCCACTGATGATCAACCCGCCGGTGGTGGCACCGTTGGGCGAAAATTTCGTCATTCTGGATGGTGCGAATCGCTTTCATGCGTTTTCGCATCTCGGTTATCCCCATATTCTTGTCCAGGTGGTCTCATACGAGAGTGGGTGGGTCGAACTTGGCACATGGAGCCACATTGTTGGAAACTGGGCTTCGGAAGCGTTGTTATCACAAGCGGCGATGCTGACTGGCGCACAGTTGGTGCAGGGTGCACATGCTCATGCGCTGGCGGCGGTGGCACTGCCGGATGGAAGCGAGTATGCCTTGTTTGGAACGCGGTCCCCAGCACATGATGTTGTGCGAGGCTTTGTGTCGATATACCAGCGCCAGGCGACGCTCCATCGCAGTGCACTGGGTGACACGAGTGCGCTGTGGGCTTTGTACCGCGACGCTTGTGCCGTAATACGGTTTCCTTCGCTCGCGCCGCAGGATATTCTCGATGCGGCAAAATCGCGCGATTTCCTTCCCCCCGGAGTCAGCCGTCACATCGTCCATGGGCGCGCAGTTCGCGTGAATTATCCGATGGCTGCGCTGCGTGGTTCAGAATCGCTGGAAGGGAAGAACGCGGCTCTGGCGGAATGGATACATGAGAAGCTCGCGCGCCGTCAGATTCGCTACTACGCAGAGGCAACCTACCAGTTTGATGAATAGGAGTTCGGGTAGGAATTCGCTCGATGGCGTCCAGCACTAAAGCTCATGGAAAGTGATTGAGGACTAGAGGATATAATCGAAAACATGGAAATCCCAATACTGCCGCTCGGACATGCGCCAAAATCGCGCGAGGAAGTCGCTATCGAGGCGCTGCAAGTCGCAATTTACGAGGATCGGCTGCGTGTTCTGATCCATGTGCAGGTGACTCCGTTTCTGGAGCGTCCCAATCTTCTGCTCAGTATTCGGAATGCGGATGATAAGCTGGTGGGGGAGTTGAGCATCATCGAAACCATGCACTTTGACATGGAATTCACCATGCATCTGCGTGGTGTGGAAGGCGACCCACAGGGGCTTTACACTGTAGAAGCGGACTTGTTCTACGAGAGCCGGAATCCGCCCCAGGATTCGCGCGTCGAAGCATTCGAGATCCCTGATCATATCCCGGATGAGGACGACGACGGCGGATGATGTGGATCAGACCGGAGTTGGTGAAGGAGTTAATGCGCCTTGCTCGCGAGGGCGCGCCCTATGAGGTGTGCGGGCTGCTGGTAGGACATGGCGCGGATGTAACTGAGGTGATCCCGGTGCGCAACAGTGCAGGCGACCCCAGCACTGCGTATCGCCTGGATGATCGAGAATTCGTGAGGGCGATGTTTTCCACAGAGGCACGCGGTATGTCGCTGGTTGGCTTCTACCACTCGCATCCCAGTAGTGTCGCCATGCCGTCGCAAACGGACATCCGCCAGTCTGCTTATCCGGAAGCGCTGCATCTGATTATCGGCTTAAACGGTGAGCCGCCGTTGACTACGTGGCGGCTGGCAAACGGACGCGCCGAGCATGTTGAGATGTATATCGGTGATATGCCGCCTGTCCGCGAGCCTGATATGCATCGGAATGCCGTTGTGCTGGCGAGCGCGCTCACGGCTGTCATCATCCTGATTGTGCTGTCGTTGGTGCTGCTTCCACCCGCGCCACCTGTGCCAGCCCCATAATCGTTGGAGTCGATCTTGTATTTGCTACCGCTGCCCGCTGTATTCATCGCAGGTCTTTTGATCGGAATTGTCTTAAATGCGCTCGCGGATGACCTGCCGCGCCGCCGCGCGCTTCGTCTGCCGCATTATCCAGATGATGAACCGCGCGCTGTATCAGCCTGGTCGGGTATTCTGGCATTTTTGCTTGGCAAACGCGCTTCGCCCAAGGGGCGTAAGCTGTCGTGGCGTCATCCCCTGACCGAAATCGGGACTGGCTTACTCTTCGTGGTTGCGGTTGTCGCGGGCGTGGATGACGAACAGCACACCCTGCTGCGGTTAGTGTTCTTGTTGGCTTATCTTGCGGGCTTCATGCTGATCACGGTGATTGATGTCGAGCACCGGCTGATCCTCTTTGTAACGATTATCCCCATGGGCATTATTGCGCTGATTGATGCGCTGGTCGAGCCGCTTGGACCTACACTCGTAAATGCGCTGATCGGTGGGGGAGTGGGCTTCGGGGTGTTTTTCCTCCTCTATCAGGGCGGGTTCTTGTTCGTCAGCATCTCCAACCAAATGCGCGAGCGCAAGCTGAATACGGTCGCTTTTGGCTATGGCGATGTCATGCTGATGACCATTGTCGGCTTGATCCTCGGTTGGCAGACCCTGATCCTGGCAATGTTCATCACCGTGTTCATCGGGGCGGCAGGCGCTATCTTATGGCTGATCTGGAATGCGCTGGCGCAGCGGCAGTACAGTTGGTCTACGCCGTTACCGTATGGTCCTTACATCGTCATCGCCGCGGTGCTGCTGCTGCTGTACGCCAACGAGGTTGGGAAAGTTCTTCTGCCCTGAATCCGCCGCTGCGCCTATGAAATGAACATGGCATCGCCGAAGCTGAAGAAGCGATACCCTTCACGTTTTGCAACTTCATAGGCATTCAGCAGGGGTTCGCGCCCCACCAGGCTGCTGATCATCATCAGCAGCGACGACTTCGGCAGATGGAAGTTGGTGATCATGGCATCTACCACGCGCCATGTGTAGCCAGGATAGATAAACAGGGTCGTGTTGCTCTCGAAGGCGATGACGGGACGCCAGGCACAGGTATCCTGGTTTGCGTTCGGGTTGGCTGGGTCGCCGCCCGCGCTGAGGATGCCCGCCGTCTCCAGCGTGCGGGCGACCGTCGTCCCCACGGCGATCACGCGACCACCCGCGAGTTTCGCGTCGTTGATGAGGCGTGCATCATCGGGTTTCAGCAGCGCGCGCTCGGCGTGGATATGATAGTCTTCGACTCGCTCGACATTGACAGGTTTGAATGTACCCAAGCCGATGTGGAGCGTGCAGTAGGCAAAGCCGACCCCCTTATTCCGCAGGGCAATCAGCAAGTCCGGGGTGAAGTGCAGCCCCGCTGTTGGTGCTGCTGCGCTGCCTTCATCGCGCGAGTAGACGGTCTGGTAGCGTTCGGCATCGCCTAGCGGTGCGGTGATATAGGGTGGCAGCGGCATTTCCCCCAGTTCTACCAGGTATGGGTTGATTGGCTCGCTGAAGCGTATGAGCCGCTCTGCCTCTGCCAGGTTTTCGAGGACTTCCACCTGAATATCACTGCCGACAAGACTCAGTTTCATCCCGGCGTTGATTCCTCTCCCGCCCACCAACGCCTGCCAGTCCGTTGTGCTGGTTTGGCGCAGCAGCAGGATTTCGACCGCGCCGCCCGTCGGCTTAAGCGCGTGCAGGCGCGCGGGGATGACGCGCGTATCATTCAGCACAAGCAAATCGCCAGGATTGAGCAGGTGAAGGATGTCTCGAAATACACGATGCTCGATTGTGCCGGTCTTTTTGTCGAGGAGCATCAGACGCGAGGCATCGCGCGGCTCAATGGGTGTTTGCGCGATGAACAGCTGTGGCAGATTGTAATCGAAGTCGGACAGATGCATGGGAGGTGATTACTTTCGGTTACGGTCGGTTGATGATCCGAATGATGACATTGAGGACGATGGTCGCGATGACGCTCAGGAGAATCGTTGTCACGATAGGAAACAGACAAGTGAAACCACTGCCTTCAATGCGGATATCACCCGGAAGGCTGCCAAGGCGTGAAAGCGCGGGAATACGCGCTGCCAGCATGAGCAGTGCGCCGAGTAGTGCAACGGTGATGCCAATGAACAGGAGAATTCGCCCGATTTGTCCTAAGTCCATGCCTGTCCCCGCCTGAACTATGCAGCGTGATCCCGCCGTCCATTGTAGAATTCTAGCATGTCTTTACTTCATTCTTTGCGCCGAGGTGCATATGACTCCTCAACCTCCAACTAACAAAGTGATCAAGACGCCGGACGAAGCAAGCGGCGGCGTGACCGAGAAGATCGGGTTCAAAGATCTGTTCTTCATCCGCCGACTACCAAAACTGGGATTTCCGCGCGAGTACCAGCGTCCAGCCGATGCGGAGAGTTATCGTAAGCGCCTGATACGAAGCGGTTTCATCACGCTGGAAGATATTGCGCGCCACAATAAGGATAACGGGCTGCCGGAGGGCGCGCTGAAGCGCCTGCGTGCGGATGCCCAGTTCATGCTTGAGGAACCGATCAGCCAGATCGCCGATGCATCTTTCGTGGATCGCCTCTATCAATTCGATCATGATGCCTTGTACTACCAGAACAGCTATTACTGGTTCAACTGGGTGTTTATCATCGGTGCTTTCATCACGACGATCATGAGTGTGATCGGGGTGCTAAGTCCGCGTTTTGACCCAAGCGGCACTCTCGGTGGCTTTGCGTGGTTGATCACGGCGGTTTGCGGTGTCATCACCGCGGCGGCATCCGCGCTGAACCAGTCGCGACGCCCACAGCTCCGCTGGTTCGTCAACAGGCGCAAGGCGGAAGCGATGCGCCGACACTATTATCTCTTTATCACTCGTGCGGAACCCTATTCCGGTGAACCTGCCGCGCGACGCACGAAACTCGCGGAAGTGATCACCCAGATCGAGAATATCGGGTCGTCATTAAATATGGACGAGGCGCAGAAGACGGCTTCGGTTCTGCCAGAGGTTCAACCTATTCCCGTAGAGAAGCGCCTGAGTCAGGATGAGCTTGAGTTTCTGACGTACATCTATCGCGAGCGCCGCTTGCAGGCGCAGACGACGTGGTACCGCAATCGAAAACAGGAATTTGAGTACAACAGCAATTTCGCGATGCTGATCTCTGCCCTCTTTGTGTCTGCCGTGGGTCTGATCGGTGCCCTGAGTGCGCAGCTTACGGACAATTTCATCATTCAACTGCTGCCGACGGCGCTGCCTGCTTTGGCGGCGGCACTTGCCGCTTTTCACCAGGTCTATGGATGGGACAGGCAGCAGCGTGTTTACGATGATACCGTCGCACAGCTTCGCGGCGCTTCCGCAAAGCTGACTTATGGTGAAGGTCCTGACCGAAAGAGCTACTTTGTCGAGACGATCCAGGCTTGTGAGCAGGTATTTGCCTCGGAAAGCGACCAGTGGGGGCAGGGTCTGATTGATCAAGAGATGGCATCCTTCACCGCCCAGACGGCGGAAAGCCAGATCAACACGCTGATCGAGCAGTCGAGTCTGCCACTGGACACCAAGCAGCAAATGCGAGCGATTCTGGAAAGCGTGGCAGCCTCCCGCCCGAACGCGCCACCACTGCCGCCACCTGGAAACTGAACTGCTCAGATCAGGCGGGGCTGCTCAAAGGTCGGCGGGGGAGTCAGCCCCAGGTGCTCATAGGCGGAGGGCATGGCGACACGCCCGCGCGGTGTGCGCTTGATGAACGCCAATTGGAGCAAATACGGCTCATAGACATCTTCGACCGTCGCACTGTCTTCGTTAATGGCGGCTGCGATGGTCTCCAGACCGACGGGGCCCCCGTTGAATTTCTCGATGATGCAGCGGAGGATGCGCAGGTCGGTCTCATCCAGACCGAGATGATCGATTTCCATCATGTTGAGTGCTTCGCCTGCGACGCGACCGTTGATGATGCCATCCGCACGGACTTGGGCATAGTCGCGGACGCGGCGCAGCAGCCGGAGCGCGATGCGCGGCGTGCCTCGCGCGCGCCGGGCGATCTCGGAAATCCCTTCCTGCTTGATCTCCGCATTGAGCATCGCAGCCGCTCGGCTGACAATCTGCTCCAAAGACCGCAGGTCGTAGGGGTCCATACGAAACTGGATGCCAAAACGATCGCGCAGCGGATTGCTGAGGAGTGAAAGGCGGGTGGTTGCGCCCACGACCGTGAAGCGGGGCAGCCGTAACCGCATCGACTTTGCGCCTGGACCTTTGCCTATGACAATATCGAGCGCGAAGTCTTCCATCGCTGGATAGAGGATTTCTTCGACTGCGCGCCCCAGGCGGTGGATTTCGTCAATGAAGAGGATGTCGTTGGGCTTGATGGCAGTGAGTATGGCTGCGAGGTCGCCAGCCCGTTCAATGCTGGGTCCCGATGTAATCTTGATGTTGACTTTCATCTCATTGGCGATGATGTGGGCGAATGAGGTCTTGCCTAACCCCGGAGGACCATAGAAAAGCACATGCTCGATAGGCTCGCCGCGCCCCTTTGCCGCTTCGATGCTGATTTCGAGCCGCGCACGAACAGCATCCTGCCCCAGGACGTCCTTTAATGTGCGCGGGCGGAGCGCGACGTTTTCGCGATCATCGCCGGGGATCTGGCTGGGGTTGACAGGTCTCGGTGGTTGCATAGCTGATCCGATGCGTACAAATGGTCTGATGAAAGTATACACAACAGTCGCCGGGGCTAGAAGGAACAACCAGGGAGTTGGGTGCTATTCAGCCCTGGCTGTGGTAACCTTACCTCCCGGTTGATCGGCGCTCGCCTGCGTGCGAGACGGTTGGGAACTGGGGGACTCATGACACAAGTACATGTTTCGTCGCACCCGCTGGTAAAGCACAAATTGGCGGTACTGCGCGATGTCAATACGGATTTCCGTGCTTTTCGTGAATTGATGAAAGAACTGGCGCTGCTCTTGTGTTACGAAGCGACACAGGATCTTGCACTTTCGCCCGCGACAGTGCGGACGCCGATGGGTGATGCAACCTGTGCCAAAGCAGTCGAGACTATCGGGGTTGTTCCAGTACTGCGCGCAGGGTTGGGCATGGTCGATGGCGTACTTGAGCTGCTGCCAAATGTTCAGGTGTGGCACATTGGCTTGTATCGCAACGAGGAGACCCTGCAACCAGTACTCTACTACAACCGTCTGCCGCAAGCGACGAGCGTAAGTCTGTGCCTGATCCTCGATCCGATGCTGGCGACAGGCGGTTCGGCGGTGGCGGCGATTGAGATGCTCAAGCAATCGGGTGTGCAGCGCATCAAGTACGTGGGACTTATCGCCGCTCCTGAGGGCGTGGAACGCCTCTCCCACGCACATCCGGATGTCCCGATCCATCTCGCGGCGATTGACGATCATTTGAACGAGATTGGCTATATTGTTCCTGGGCTGGGCGACGCAGGCGACCGCCAGTTTGGGACATAACCCCTTGCTTGAGGTATTCGCCTTTGTCATTACGTTTACTACTGCGCTCAGCCTGACACTGCTGCTCATGCCTGTCTGTGACTGGGTGGGGAAGCGATGGGGGATAACGTCTAAAGCGGGTGGGCGTCGCACTGCCGAGGCGGACTACCGACGTGTCAGTAAGCTGGGTGGCGTGGCGCTTTCGCTGGGGTTTGTCATCACCGTTTTGCTGGCACAGCAGCTCCCTGTGCCGCGCTTTGACCCGAATGAGCTTACGCGCCTGGCGGGGCTGGTCGTCGGGGCGTTGTTCCTCTCGGTGGTCGGGGTTATCGATGACCGGTACGAGCTGAAAGCCCTGCCACAGTTCGCCATTCAGTTCATTGCAGCCGCCATTGCGATTGGATTCCAGGTCTTCATTGAATACTTCAATAATCCGTTTACCGGGCAGCAAACTGACCCCTGGCATCCGCTCGTCACGATCATATTGACTGCCTTCTGGCTTGTCGTCACCATGAATACCGTCAACTTTCTTGACGGCTTGGATGGATTGGCGGGCGGGGTTGCTTTCATCGCGGGCATTGTTCTCTTTGTCAACAGCGTGTTCATCCTCGGACAAACCAGCGTTGGTTTGCTGCACCTGGCACTGATGGGGTCGGCACTGGGGTTTGTTCTGTTCAACTTCTACCCTGCACGCATCTTCATGGGCAGCGGAGCGGTCACGTTAGGGTACATCCTGGGTGCATTGGCGATCATTGGCGGGGCGAAGATGGCGACCATCCTGTTTGTGATCGCGCTGCCGCTGCTGGACGCCGCCTGGCAGGCGGCGAACCGTCTGATGCAGGGACGCAGCCCGTTTCGCGGAGATCGCGGTCATCTGCACTTTCGCTTACTGGACATGGGCTTCAGCCAGCGGCAGATCGTGTCGTTCTACTATGTGTTTTGCGCACTGTTTGGCGTATTGACACTGGTCATCGAGAGCCAGTTCTTCAAGCTGATGGCGCTTCTAGCGATGATGGCGCTGGTCGTGCTCGGCTTTTTTCTGGTTGAGCGTCTTCAGAAGCATGGTGATCGAAAAGGCATCAACATCGGCAAAAGCTAACCATCTGTTTCCTGATCGGTATGTTCGTCGTCCGAGTTGATGGGTAACGCGGATAGAGCGGGCGGCGCAACCGGAGCAAGGTTAGGAAGGACGGGTGGGGCAGGCGGTGAGGCGGTAGGCGCGCCACTGGGCAGGATACGCTCGTCGTCACGCCGCACGGAGATGGTCTCGTCACGACTGCCCGCAGGTGGAGTGGGCAGGGGAAAGCGGTAGATGCTGGGTGGACCGCTGGCGGTGCCAGGCTTGCGTTCGCGGGCAGCCTGTGCCGCTTTGCGCGCTTTTTCGGCAGCGACGCGCTCCTGCTCGATGCGTTCGGCACGGCTGATTGCGACCAGCTTGCCGCGCTCGAACGTTGCGCTATCGCCGGTGATTCGCTCAATCAACGCTTCAATCGTGCCAAGCGCCGCAGTCATCAGACAGTTCACGATGATGACGGTGACAAATACTGTCGAGATGTAGTTTAGCGCATTGTTGAAAGGGTCGAGCAGCCCGTTGCTGATGAAGTCGTCCGCGACACCCAGGACTAACAGGGTGGCGAACGCTAACCCGGCGATGATGAGCAGGATTCGCGCGCCCTTGAGTTCTGACCAGCGTGGCATCATGGTATTGCCGACGGCAAACAGAATGTAGACCCAAAGGTAAATGTCGGGCGCGCTGAACAGGCGTGTCAGGGCATCCCCGACGCCACGCAGCCCTTCTGCCTCCAGGATAGCCCATGCCTGATCAATCTGGAGCACGTTGAATGCCGCCCACCAGATCACCAGCGTGCCGACGAGAAACGGCGCGAGATTGATGATGGCAAGCCGGAATGCTCCAACGTTGCGCCCCAACTTGATAAAGTTCAGGCGAAGCTCCGCGACCTGCTGCGCATCTGGCCACGACAGCGCACGCTCGGCGCGTATGTTGAGTATCCCCGCCATCATCCAGTAGATGAATTCGTACAGGATGACGCCAGGGAGAAACAAGGTGTAGAACAGGATAGTGGTCGTGCGAATATTCTTGGTCACGAGCCAGCCGACTTTGAAGACATGCTGCTGTAACCAGCGGCGCATCTCGCCCAGCGGATAGAGCAGGGCGAGACACACCAGGACAGGTGCCAACGTGCCGAGGATGCCCAGAGCCTACAAGCCTTTCGCCTCGGCAGCCAGTTCGATGAGTTTGGTGAAGTCGTCCACCTTGAGCGCCGCACCCCCGACAAGGGCACCGTCAATATCTGACTGGCTCATGTATTCGACCATGTTATCGGGCTTTACGCTGCCGCCATATTGGATGCGCACGGCATCGGCGACCGTATCACCGTAAATGCCGCGCACGGTGCCGCGAATGCCCGTACAAATCTGGGCGGCGTCGGCGCTGGTCGCGTTCATGCCAGTGCCAATTGCCCAGATCGGCTCGTAGGCGATGACAACCGACATCATGGCTTCAGCAGGAATGTCCTTGAGCGCGGCGACGACCTGCGCGCCGACGAACGACATCGCGTCCCCCGCCTGGCGGATGGCAAGCGACTCTCCAACCGCGATGATCGGCTTAAGGGCATGTTTGACGAGGGCATGTGCCTTCTTATTGATCATCTCGTCGGTCTCGCCAAGATACTGGCGGCATTCCGAGTGTCCGATGATGACGTAATCTGCCAACCCCGCGAGCATGTTGGGAGCGATCTGCGACGTGAATGCGCCCTTTTCTTCCCAATGCGTATTCTGCGCGCCGACCTTGACCCCGCTGCCTTGCAGTGTCAGGGCGGTCGCGCCCAGTGCCACGAAGGTCGGGCAAACGACGCATTCGATGCGTCCGAGGTAAGCAGAGAGGCGTGGCGCGAGTTCTCGCACAAACTCGACCGACTCGGAGGCGGTCTTATGCATTTTCCAGTTGCCCGCGATTATTGGCGTTCGCATCATCAATGTCACCTTCTCGATAAACCGCTGGATGAAGTTACTTGTCCTTGAGGGCAGCCAAGCCGGGCAGCACCTTACCTTCGAGCATTTCCAGGCTGGCACCGCCACCTGTGCTGATGTGGGTGATCTGATCTGCAACACCAGCATCTTCGACTGCTGCAACCGAGTCGCCGCCGCCGATAATGGTCACCGCGCCCTGGCGCGTGCGTTCCGCCAGCAGCGTCGCAACCGCGTGCGTCCCGGCAGCAAAGGGTTTCTTCTCAAAGACGCCCATGGGTCCATTCCATACGATGGTTTGCGCCCCGGAAATCGTCTGCTGGAACAACGCAACCGTCTTCTCGCCGATGTCGTAGATCGCCCAGCCATCTGGTACGCCTGCGCTGACATCCACCTTCATCGTGTTTGCGGCATCATCGAACTTATCGCCAAGGACGGCGTCAACGGGCAGGATCAGTTTTTCTCCACCCTTCGCCATCAGCATTTTCGCGGTTTCGACCGCATCTGGCTCCACGAGGGAGTTGCCCAGTGCGATGCCCTGTGCCGCGAAGAAGGTATTTGCCATCCCGCCGCCGATCAAGACCTTATCACACTTGCCGAGGAGCGCCTCAATGACCGCGATCTTGTCGCTGACTTTTGCGCCGCCGAGGATGGCGACGAATGGACGACTGGGATTCTCGATAGCGCTGCCAAGGTATTCGATTTCCTTTTCCAGGAGCAAGCCGCTGACGGCAGGCAGATAGCGCGCAACGCCCTCCGTGCTGCTGTGGGCGCGGTGGGCGCTTCCGAACGCATCGTTGACAAAGACATCGCCGAGCTTTGCCATCTGCTGCGCAAGCTCGAGATCGTTCTTTTCCTCAGTGGGGTGGAACCGGGTGTTTTCGAGCAGGATGACTCCGCCGACAGGCAGTGCTGCAACGGCTGCCTCTGCCACCTCACCAACACAGTCCTCCGCGAAGGCAACGGGCACACCAAGCTGCTGCGCTAATGAGGGTGCGACAGGTTTGAGCGAGTACTTGGGATCGGGTCCACCCTTAGGGCGACCTAGGTGAGACATGAGTGCGACGGAACGCGGATTCTGCGCGAGGATCGCTTTAAGCGTAGGCACAGCCGCGCGGATGCGCGTGTCGTCGGTGATGGTCGTGCCATCGAGCGGGACATTGAAATCAACGCGGACAAGGACGCGCTTGCCGCTAAGATCGAGATCGCGAATGGTCATCTTGGTCACGGGCAACTCCTTTTGAGAAACGGGATGGCAGGTTAGCCACTCTGCAAATCGGCGAGTTCGCTTCTGGGCTGCAATCAATTGCCCGACCCAGAAGCGCATCTCCTAACCTGCCAGTTCGCTCAGTTGTTTATTACATCTTGTCGCCGATGAACTTGACCAGGTCTGCGACACGGCAGGAGTAGCCCCACTCGTTGTCGTACCAGCTTACGACCTTGAGCATGTTGCCGCCCATGACCATGCAGCTCATGGCGTCGATGACGCTGGAATGGGGATCGCCCTTGTAATCGATGGAGACGAGCGGCTCTTCGCTGACGCCGAGGATGCCCTTCATGGGTCCTGCTGCTGCGGCTTTGAAGGCAGCGATCAGTTCTTCTGCCGTCGTGCTCTTTTCGACTTCGCAGACAAAATCAACCAGCGAGACGGTTGGGGTGGGGACACGCACGGCGAAGCCATCGAACTTGCCCTTGAGATCCGGGATCACCAGCGACACTGCTTTTGCCGCGCCGGTTGTCGTCGGAATCATGCTCAAGGCAGCGGCGCGTGCACGGCGCAGGTCTTTGTGGGGCAAATCGAGGATTTGCTGGTCGTTGGTGTAGCTGTGAATGGTGGTCATCATGCCACGCTTGATCGAATAATTGTCATGCACGACTTTGGCTGCGGGCGCGAGGCAGTTTGTGGTACATGACGCATTGCTGATGACATGGTGATTGGCGGGGTCGTACTTTTCCTGGTTGACACCCAGGCAAATCGTGATGTCCTCACCTTTGGCAGGGGCGCTGATGATGACCTTTTTCGCGCCTGCTTCGATGTGTTTGACTGCCTTCTCTTTGTCTGTGAAGATGCCAGTGCTTTCGATCACAATGTCGCAACCGAGATCCTTCCAGGGGAGCTGGGCAGGATCTTTGATCGCCAACGCTTTGATGACATCGCCATCAATCACCAGGCTGTCTTCACGGACTTCGACTTTGCCATGATAGCGCCCGTAGTTGCTGTCGTAGCGGAAGAGGTGTGCCATCGTCTGGAGGTCGCCCAGATCATTGAAAGCGACCACGTTCACATCGTTGGGGTAGTTTTCGCGGATGGCGCGCATGACCTGACGCCCAATGCGACCGAAACCGTTGATTCCCACGCGAAGCTTCGCCATTGCAGTGTTCTCCTCGTATACGTTTGACATGAATTATAGCCTGCGGAAGTCTGATGTCCGCCTGCCGAATTCTTACATTTGTTCCTGCCGGCGCAGGCGAAAGATCGCCTTTGCCAGCTTGGCAGGATCATGACGCCAAGGGCGCTCGGCGTCAACCAAGTCACTGTAGATTACCTCATAACGCTGCACCATATCATGATTACGGGGCATCGGTGCCACGTAGTGCGTATTGGCACCCGCGTTAAAGGCAGGATAAGCGTTGTTTGCCAGTACTGTGCTAAAAACCCCTCGTCCGATGTGTTTTTCGAGCGCCAGCACATGGTCAGCAACGGTAAAGCCTTCCGTTTCACCGGGTTGTGTGGCGACGTTACACACATAGTAGATGTCGGCATCCGTCGCTCGCAGCGCGTCCGCAATGCCCTGCACCAGCAAATTAGGAAGAATACTGGTATACAGGCTGCCCGGACCGATGATGACGATGTCGGCGTGCAGGATGGCTTCGACGCTGCCAGGATAAGCCGCAGCGGCAGGGGGTTCGAGACATAACTGCTGGACTCGTCCGCCGGTGTGGGTGATGTTCGATTCGCCTTCTACCCATTCGGCTTCTGTCTTTCCCGGCGGTATGACCCAGGCGGACAGCCGCAAATCTTCCATCGTTGAGGGGAAGACACGCCCTTCGATATTGAGAACACGTTCCGTCTCGATTAAGGCGCTTTCCATGCTTCCTGCAACTGCTTCTAAGGCGCTGATAAACAGATTGCCGAATGCGTGACCTTTGAGGTCGCCTGTTTCGAAGCGATACTGGAACAGTCTCGCCATCAGGCTCTCGTCATCCGCCAGCGCGACGATGTTGTTCCTCAGGTCACCAGGAGGCAGGACACCCATCTCCTGGCGAAGTCGTCCACTGCTGCCGCCGTCATCCGCCATTGTTACAATGGCGGTGATGCTGTTCGTGTAGGGCTTTAAGGCGCGCAGAACTGAGGGCATGCCCGTGCCACCGCCAATTGCCACGATCTTTAATCCGCCTTCGCGGACACTGTAGCGGTGAAGCGTTTCGAAGACTTCGTCGTCTCTTCGGTTGCGATAGGGCTCAAGGAATCGCCTGACCAGGTTGACGATACTGAGGCTGATTAATGTCAGGCTTGCGACTAAGCCAAACAGCATTATGACGATGAATTCCAGGGGAGCGATTTGTACTTGCTGGGTGAGGCTGGCGACCAGGAATGTGAATGCCAACGACAGTAGTATGACACCACTGGAGAGTAATGTGAACCAGCGTTTGATGCCCAAGCCTGGCTTGAGCCAGCGCGTGAAACGGTTGATTATGCTCATGAATGGCGAGTCGTATCCCCCGATGCCTCGCTAATTTAGCATCTATGTAGGGATAAGTCAAAGACGTAAAGGTGTTTTTCAGGCAGGTTTGCCGCGCCGCGTTGCCACCCCGATCAGCACCAGCGCTTCCAGGATGGTTAGCCCGCCGATAGCCAGGGCAGAGTCGAACCAGAACTGCTCTGGGAAAAGTCGAATGAGCGTATCCGACGTCAGGAAGTACCAGGTTCCGTCCGCAAAGAAGAGCTGGTGAAACCCGGTGAAGAAAAACTCCCAGCCCAGGATCGCCAGTGTGACGATGATCACCAGGAGGGCGATGGTCAGTAATCCACCGTGTTTGAGTCCGCGCCTTGCGATCTGCCAATCACCACGTCTTGTCAACCAACCGACGGCTGCCAGATTGAGGAATCCGCTGAAGATCGCCAGGGCAAAAGCCCATGTGGTCAGAATTTGAACATCGCGCATGTGAACAAGTTCGCGCTCGTTGAAGAGGGGACGCCCGTCTTCGAAGCGCAGGCTGCCCAGAGCGGCGATGTCCTGCTGAAAGACCAGGTAATCGACCGCAGAACGCCCAAATGTGAGTCGATCTGAAGTCGTGAAGCCGAACGGGTCGGCTGGAAAACCGGGTCGGGTGTATTCGACCTGAAGCCAGAGCGGCGACATGACGAGCCGGACGTTAGCCGTGACTAAGAGGAGTGGTATCGAACCAGCGATGATCCATCGGGCAAGACGCATCGCGTTATTCACCTCGCAGTCGATTCAAGTCGTCACTCAGGAGGAAGTTGAGAACAAGCGAGTCAACAAGATTCTCGACGGGTGCCTTGTCGTCCGTGAAGACCAGGTCGCTGGGCGTTACAGGTACGATCGTGCTGGCGACCAGCGCCAGCGTGTTCAACAGGATCGGGTTCGTATCAGGCGTGAGCTGCGACGCATTGACAATCAGATTGTCATCCTGGGTTGTATGCAGGGTGGCAACCAGGATGGTATTGAAGGAATAGGGTACGTCCATCGCATGTACGGTGGGGAAGACCTGGAGCAGTGTGGCTGCCAGCGCATCGATGAGCCGCCGATCCGTGTTGGTGCGCCCGACATTGATGGCGACGACCCCATTGTCTGCGAGTTTGGCGCGGACTTCGCTGAAGAACTCTACCGTGCAGAGCTGCCAGGGAATATAAGGTGGGCGGTAGGCGTCGAGGGCAATCAGGCTGTATTGGCGGTCAAGCTGATTGATGACGTAACGACCATCGCCGATGTGGACATTCAGAGATGGCTGCTCCTGGGCGTTCATGCCAAAGTAGCGCGCGCCAACCTCAATGATTGCGGGATCAATCTCGATGCCGTCCATCGCCAGCCCCGGATAGACCGCCGAATACTGGCGAGTGATGGTCCCTGCTGCCAGCCCGACCACCGCGACCGCCTGGACATCCTGCGGTGTGAATGGGGCGGAATTGAAGTACGGCGCGGCGAGGAAATAGTCCCAGGTGCGCCCGTAGGCGATTTGGGTGGGGTGCCACTGGCTGTGGACACCTTGCCCTTCGTTCAGATACAGGTAGCGATAGCCCTGGCTATCTTCTGCGACCTGGATGTAATTGTAGGGGCTTTCGGTTTCGTAAAGGATTGTTTGCCCTGGCGGTGCGGCTCGGACGGGCTGTGCCATCGCTATGACCGCCAACAGCGCCACGACCACCGGCATCCAGGCGAAGCGTGCGGCTCGCACCCCTACCTGCTGTGCCAGCCCCACGAGTCCAACTACAAAGAGCAGGGACGAAAAGAACAAGAATGTTCCGAACGTGCCAATGGCAGGGATGATGATAATGACCGGCACAAACGTGCCAAGTAAGCTGCCAAGCGTGCCGATGGCATAGATGCGACCGCTGATACCACCGAGTTTTTCGGGCGGGCTGTTCTGGATGGCGAGGCGTATGGCGAAGGGCGAGACCATGCCCAGCAGGGTGACGGGCGCTGCAAACAAGACGAGGACGGCAGCGAATGAACCGAGCGCGAGCGCGGCTTCGATGCCCTGGACAGCACGCGCGGCTAATGCCAGGACTGGACGGGCGGCAAGGGGGATCAACGCATTGAAGAACGCGCCCCACAGGATGAGCTGGTAGAACGCGGCTGGCGCGGGGTTCCTGTCCGACCATCGTCCACCAAGAAAGTAGCCCGCAGCCAGGAATAACAGGATCAAACCGATCACGTTCGCCCAGACCAGATTGCTGGTGCCAAAAACGCTGCCGAGCAGCCTGGAGGCGGTGATTTCAACTGCCAACGTAACCATGCCGCTGATGAAGACTGTCAGGTAGAGATAGCGTTTTGTCGTCATGGTGACGATTGTAACATATGGTCGTTCACGAAGACGCTCCCCAGTCGAATCAGATCGCTGTTTTGTCCATCGGCGTTGTTGAACCGCACGCGCTCGCCGCTTTGCCATTCGTAAAGGACGACCTGTGCTGAGTATTCGCCTGGCGGCAGGGTGTTGAGGGGAACCTCGATCAAGCGGCACTGCTGCCCTGTGGGTGGGAGCGGGAAATCCTGCTGCGCCTGGAGCTGACCCGCCGCATTCAACAGGTGAACGCCTACGGAATAGGTATCGGCAGCGGTATCCGGCGGGATCGCGAGCGAGAGCCATGCCGATGCCACTGTCGGAGTCGTGTGCAGCCTGCTGGCGACCGTGACACCTTGTGCACCTGCCATTCGGGGGACGCGGGCGAAGGGGCGGATAGAGAAGCGCGGTTCAGCGTGCCAATCGGCACATGGGCTGAATTCAATGTCTTGCATCAGACCCTCGATCAGGCGCGCGTCGGCGTGGTCACTGGAGTTGCCGTGTGCTATCCAGAGGGTCGCAGCGTCCGCCGTCACCTGCGCGAATTCGTCTGATGCTGATTCATAGGTGAGATGATCGAGCGATGCGAGGCTGTGCGCAGCAGGAAGGGGGTCGAGGTAGAAGTCAAATGGCGATTGATGAACGCCGCGTGTATCGGCATCGTGTGCGAGCACATAAATCAGGCGATCCTCAGCGGTGAGCCGAGGCGCGACGTGTGCAGCGATCTCGCGAAAGGGCTGCGGGGGTGTTCGCTGCATGACTCGCCAGACTTCAGCGCTGTTTGCCATTAGCGTACTGCCGAGGATCATCAGCGCTGCGATGAGCGCGAAGGGGATGCCACGCCGGGTGAGCCGGAGGATTCCCAGTCCTGCGATTATGGCGAGAAAAGGAAGCAGGGCAATCGCGTAGCGGACTTCGGCGACCGAAAACATGACGTACGCGGACGCGATGAGCAGTACTGTCAGTCCCCCTATGCGCCAGAAGCGCCAACCGCTGCGGTCAGAAAGACCCAGCGCGGCGAGCAAGCAGAAGAGCAGGGCGCTGCCGCTGCTGAAGACGAACAGGATGTTGGCACCCACCTGGGCGAGTCGTTCCGGGGTCATGATCAGTCGCTGTTGACCCTGCATGTCTTGCATCGCGCTGAACGCCGTGCCCAGCCAGGGCAGCAGGGTGAGTACGCCCACCGAAAGCGCCACCATCGCCCCCCACGATGTCTCGCGTGTGCGACGTAGTGGGAAGTTCGCAAGATGCCAGAGTCCGAGTGCGGCGACCGGCAGCGCGGCAAAGTAATGCAGATACACGAGCGCTGCGCAGCAGAGGCTTAAGGCGGCATAGAAGACGCGGCTGCGCAAACGTCTTTCGGCACGGAAGTAAAGCAGCAGCAATAGAGCGGTCAGAGCGGCGACCAGGGTGAACGTGCGCAGCTCATGCATGTAATAGATGAGCCACGCGCTTGTGCTGGCAATGAGGGCGGCAGCCACCCCCAGGCGCGAACCACCGCTGTCCGCTCCGACGCGCGCGATAACGGCGACCGCCAGCAGACCCCCAAACCATGACACAGCCCGCCCCGCGAATTCCGACCAGCCGAGGAACTGACTGGAGATTGAAATCATCCAGGGGAACCCAGGCAGGTTGAATGGGTCTTCGGTGGCTTGACGCTGCCAGATGCCCGCGAGCGAGAGCGGCTCGCCAAACTCTGGTGCGCCCGCGCTGTAACGCGACCACCATTCATCGAGCCACAGACCGTCGCCATTGAGATGGGGTGCGCCTATCGCTCCGACGAACAGCAGAAGGGCGACTACAGGGACCAGGTAGTAGCCCGCCTGTCGAATTTGGGTCGAGTCAGATTGCGCCGGCATTGAGGATTGCGCCGATGTCGTCGTCGCGCCCGATGACGAGGTGTGGCGTGCGGGTGTTCCGCAGCAGGGCGCGAGCGGGTTCAATCGGCTGCGTACCGCCGAAGGACGCGCTGTTGACCAGGATGACGAGCGGGCGAATGCCTTTGCTGCCCAGCATCTGTGCTGCCCTGATCCATTGAGGATCGACTGAAGCGGTGACGATGATCAGTGTGGTGCCGCGCGAGAGATAGGGTGTTTCGAGTGTGAGCAGATTGGCAAGCGTCGTATCGCTCAGGCTGCGCGCGGGTGCCAGGCTCTCCAGTATGCGATTGAGCTGTCGAGGTCCGCGCTCAGGCTGGTGGATGATACGCTGGGGTGCATAGGCTGCGAAGCCAACAGCACGTTCGCCCGTCAGAAGGTACTTCGCCAGCGAAGCGGCGGCGACGACCGCGTACTCTTCCGTCGATGGTGACAGGGTGGGGGTGTTAGTGATGACGGGTCCCGTCATGTTGATGCGGCGTACGGATGGGTCTTCGACAAGCGCAGCCGAGTCGAAATCGACGAACAGCCAGATGTCCACCAACGGGTCGAGTTCAAATTCCTTGACCATGAGCGCATCGCGCCGCGCCGAAGTCTTCCAGTGGATGCGGTTGAACGAATCGCCGGTGACGTAATCGCGTATGCCTGCTGCGTTGGTGGTGATGACGTGAGTACGCTGCCGTTGTGCGTCGCCCCCGCTTAGAACTCCTGTCGGCAGGTCGAAGCGATGCAGCGGCACTGTCGCAGGATAGACCACAATTCTTGAGGTCGCGTCTACCTTCCGGGGCGTGCTGAACAAACCAAAGGGGTCGCCACTAATGAAGGTCATGGGTCCCAACTGGAATTCGCCACGGGCTGTGCAGGGGGTTTCGACTGACCAGCGATAGGTCTGCCGCCCAGCCATCCAGGGCACGACATGGCTGGCACGATGGTTGGCGAGTGTTGAGTGGTCACGCACTTCGAGCCACAGCCTGGGCAGCCAGGAACGGTTAGTGACCGCGAAATGTTCTTCGAGCGAATGCCCGACCTGGGCGCGACTGCTGCGCGTTCGGCGGCTGACCGATATCCACTGGACGGAGAGCCATGCCCAGAACATCGAAACGCCGATCAACCCGCCAAACACGTAGGCAAGCGTGAAGAAGAATGCCCGACCCGTCAGTAAGCCCGAAAGCAGGCAGAGGATCAGGACAAGGTATACCGCATTTCTCCTGTTTGCCATGCGTTACTGCCAGGGAGATGTCCCCGCGACGGGGATGGTGTTCAGGATGTCATTGACGACTGCGCGAGAGGTCACATTATTGATGCGCGCATCCGGGCGTACGATGATGCGGTGTGCGAGGGTGACTTCCGCAAGCGCCTTCACATCATCGGGGATAGCGTGATTCCGTCCCGCCATCGCTGCGCGTGCCTGCACCGCGCGGAAAAGCGCCAATGAACCGCGCGGGCTGCTCCCCAGGTAGACATCGGGATGGCGGCGCGTCGCCGTGACGAGGTCGATGATGTACTTTTGCACGTCAGTTGCGACATAGACTTCGCGGATGATGTTCTGTGCTGCCACGAGTTCCTGAACTGTGACCACCTGGAAGGTGTTCATGAGCGGATGCCGGTGCTGCTGGGCGCTGAGGACTGTCATTTCTTCCTGTGGCGAAGGATACCCAAGCTGGATGCGAATGAAGAAACGGTCGAGCTGTGCCTCCGGAAGCGGGAAAGTGCCTTCGTACTCGATTGGATTCTGTGTCGCCAGGATCAGGAACGGCTCCTGGAGCGGATATGTCACACCATCCACGGTGACCTGGCGTTCTTCCATCGCCTCCAGCAGCGCCGCCTGCGTTTTCGGCGTGGCGCGGTTGATTTCGTCAGCGAGGACGATTTGTGCCATGATTGGACCGGCGCGGAACTCAAACTCGCGCGTTTTCTGGTTGAACAGCGAGACGCCGGTGATGTCCGACGGCAGCATGTCCGGCGTGAACTGGATGCGGCTAAACAGTGCGCCGATGCTTTTTGCCAGGGCTTTTGCCAGCATTGTTTTGCCGACACCGGGGATGTCCTCAATGAGGATGTGCCCCTGGCTTAACAACCCAAGTACCGTCAATCGGATCTCGTTCCGCTTGCCGATGATCACCTGGTTAACGCTGTGGCTGATGCGCTCTGCGACGTCCTGAACCACTGAGATATCGGGATTACTGTTTGCTTGCTGGTTGGGAACGCGGCGCATCTGAGAAGTAGTGTCGGGCATGAGGTCTGTCTCGTGAGTGAACAATAGAGGCACGCGAGTCAACGCAACCGCTGATCACGGAGCAGTAATGGCGCTGCCTGTAGCATTGAGTATAGCCGAAGTTGCCATTAGGAACAGGGAAGGACGGCGGATAGAGGTTGAGCGTAGGGACAAGCAACCGTGAGTCTCAATTTGTCCCACGTCCCGCCTCCTGTATAATTCGTGTAAGAGTGATGGATGATAGACCAACGCTCATACTCATCAAGCTTACTATCTCCCATTAACATGTGGGTGCCTGATTTCGAGAGGAGACACAGGATATGGCAATGTCGCGCGCAGAGCGACTTGTAGGTCGGTTGCGGGAACTCCAATCCACGACCCCGGAAATCGAAGCCTCAGCCGTCGTCAGTGTAGACGGTTTGATCATGGCTTCGTCGCTGCCCGCAGGGATTGAGGAAGACCGTGTGTCGGCGATGAGCGCAGCAATGTTGTCACTGGGCGACCGCATTTCTACTGAGCTGGGGCGCGGTGTTCTTGACCAGGTCTATATTAAGGGACAGATGGGCTACGTCATCCTGATGGCAGTCGGTGACGAGGCTGTTCTTACGACATTGGTGCGCGAAGGTGCCAAGCTGGGTCTGATTTTGCTGGACATGCGGCGCACTGTCGATGACCTGGTGAAACTGCTCTAACCTTCTCATGATTCTTGGTGTACACTCTCTCCACATGGCATAAGGCATTCGCGTGGCGGGGACAAATATCCCCGCCGCGCCGTTTTTAGGCAGGGGAGCCATGACAAAGTACATCTTTTGCACGGGCGGCGTCGTCAGTTCAGTGGGGAAGGGCGTTACGGCTGCGGCACTTGGTCGTATTCTCAAGGCGCGTGGTCTGAAAGTCGCCATTCAAAAGCTTGATCCCTATCTCAACGTGGACCCCGGTACGATGTCTCCATTTCAGCATGGCGAAGTGTTCGTCACTGCCGATGGCGCGGAGACGGATCTTGATCTGGGTCACTACGAGCGCTTCATTGATGAGAATCTCAACCGCACCTGCAACGTCACTGCGGGGCGGGTTTATCTGAACGTGATCGAGAAGGAACGCCGGGGCGACTTTCTCGGAGGGACGATTCAGGTCATCCCTCATATCACCAATGAGATCAAGAACTGCATTCTCCAGGTTGCGCAGCAGACGCAGGCAGATGTCGTCATCGTCGAGGTGGGTGGCACGGTCGGCGATATCGAAAGCCAGCCGTTCATCGAAGCGATTCGTCAGCTCCGTAACCAGGTCGGTCGCAGCGAGACGCTGTTCATCCACGTCACCTGGCTGCCCAAGATCGGCGCAACAGGCGAGCTGAAAACAAAGCCCACACAACACAGCGTTCGTGAACTGCGCGGTATCGGGATTTCGCCCCAGGTCATCATCGCCCGCACGGACGACGATGTCAGCAAGGACATCTGCACCAAGATCGCGCTGTTCTGTGATGTGGACGAGCAAGCGGTCATCCCTTTGAAGACCACCGACTTACTCTACGATGTGCCGCTGTCACTTGAAGATGCCGGTCTGGGCGATTTTGTGGTGAAGTCGCTGTCGCTGAAGGCACACAAACCCGAATTGAATGCTTGGCGCGCAATGACGAAAAAGATGCGCTCTTTGCGCGATAACCCGCCGGTTCGTATTGCAATCGTGGGGAAGTATGTTGAGCTGCACGACGCCTACATCAGTGTCAAAGAGGCGTTGTTTCATGCTGCGACCGCCGCCGACCGTTCCATCGAGATCGAGTGGATTTATTCCGGCGATCTCGAAAAAGAAAAAGGCTGGACTGCTCTGCGGTCGGCGCATGGTATTGTTGTACCCGGCGGTTTTGGGTACCGTGGTGTCGAAGGCAAAGTCCTGGCAGCGCGCTACGCGCGTGAAAACCGCGTGCCGTATCTGGGATTGTGCCTGGGTATGCAGACGATGTGCGTGGAGTTCGCGCGAAACGTGCTTGGAATGGAAGATGCGAACAGCACCGAATTCTCGCCGAACACCGAACATGCGGTCATCAACCTGATGATCGAACAACAGGGCATTGCCAACATGGGGGGGACGATGCGGTTGGGTCTCTATCCCTGCACGCTCGTGCCTGGCTCGGCTGCTGCTGCTGCTTACGGTGAAGCTTCCGTAAAGGAGCGCCATCGCCATCGTTTCGAATTCAACAACATGTATCGTTCCGAATTTGAAGCACAAGGAATGGTGTTCAGCGGACTCAGTCCGGATGGACTGCTGGTGGAGATCTCCGAAATCAAGGATCATCCATTCATGGTTGGTTCCCAGTTTCACCCGGAATTCCTGAGCCGCCCGAATCTCCCTCATCCTCTTTTTCGTGCCTTGATTGAAGCTGCGGCGAATTATCATGTCCCTGAGGTAACGACAAATGGCGCTTAATGACTATATCAAGGTGATGCCGAAGGTCGAATTGAATGTGCTGCTTCACGCGGCGATTCATCCGAAGACGCTGGCGACCATCGCCGATCAGAATGACATCACCGATCAATTGAAACACTTTCAGAACTGGATCAAGCAGTACACGACCCCGGATGTGAACAAACTCGACGAGGTTTCGCGGGTTACGATGGGTTGGATCCAGCAGCCGGACGATCTCAAGCTGATCGTTTATGAATTGGCGACACTGCTTCATCACCAGAATGTGCGTTACGCAGAGATCAGCGTCGATCCTACACTGTTCAGTGCTGTGACGACTTCGCCAGAAGACCTGCTGACGATCATCAATGATGGTCGCGACCGTGCAGAACGCGCCTGGGGTATTAAGGTCGCGTGGGTCATGCTGATCCCGCGGGAAGAACCGCGCAAAGCGGAGGAAATCTTCCGCTGGGCGTCAACGATGGCATCACGCAAAGCAGGTATCGTCGGCGTTGGCGTGAGCGGTAAGGAGTCGATCCTCCCGGTTGGACAGTTCGAGCGCCCGTATAAGACTGTCGAAAAGCGGGACGTCGCTCGTGTCATCCGCGCGGGCGATGACCTTGGCGCGCAGGGTGTTCAGGCGGCTGTCGATACGCTGAATCCCACTCGCATTATCGATGCTCGCGGCGCTGCCGAATCCGCAGAACTGCTGACACGGCTGCGCGAGACCGGGGTGAGCGTGATGGTCAATCTGTCACGCGCTCTGAAGAACGGGTGGGTCAAGGAACTCAGCGCATATCCGCTGCGGACCATTTACGACGCTGGGGTGCGGCTCGTGCTGTGCAGCGATATGCCGACCTTCTACAACACGTCGCTGACACGCGAATATCAGTTAGCGCTTGATGCAGAGCTGCTGTCGCTTGAAGAGCTTGAAGATGTCGCGCTAAACGCTGTGCGCGCCAGTATGCTCGACGAGGATGGCAAAGCGGCGATGATGGAGCAGTTCAAGGCGGAGCATGAAACGCTCCGCGCGCTTCACAATTAGCGGCGCGCGATGAGGGGCATGGCTCAATCCTTGCCTTCGCCCCTCCGCAGTCCAAAGACATCCTTTTCTCCGACGATTTGTTTCACTGCTCGCTTCCAGCTATCGGCTTCCGCACCGATTGGTTGGTCGTCGCTGCTGCCGTGACTCGTTCGAATCAGAAACAGACCCAGCTCATCCTTCAGTATCTTCCAGATATTGACCTGTGCACGCACTGCGATTTTCGTTTCGGCAGGGTTTTTCAGCAATTTCGTGAACTGACGGAAGTGGGGAAGACACAAGCCTTCGGAAACGGCGTAGGTCTCCTGGACGATGGGATCGTGGAAGTGCGATGCAAGTGTGTCCAGATAGTTTGACTCCATCCGGTCCAGGTGGGCACAGCAGAGGCATGGCTTTGTTGGTTCGAGCGCTGCTGCTACAGGAGATGCACGTTGACCCAGCAGCAGGCGCGTAGCGCGCTGTGCCGGAGCGTCTGCCTCTAACGCTTTGATCAGCTCGTCCAGCACTGCCTCGGTCATTACGGCAATGTCAGCAGCGTGTCCTCGAAAGTGCAGAAGCTGCCAGGAGTGGGTGTTGCAGAGCAGACGTGCCTTGCGAAGATCCTGCTGAATCTCTCCATCCATGACATTCTCGTGGAGCAGCAGGTCAACGAAACGATGCGCGTCTGAGTTGAGCAGTCGGCAAATTGGGCAGCCCGAAAGCGCGAATGCATCGAGGATATCGTGGTAATTGAGTGGTTTCACACTTGCCGATCTTATCGACTGGGCGGCGCGCGCACAACGTTGACCAGATGCTGCTGGAACTCAGTTTGTCGAATCCCACACATTGACATTAGAAGTGTAGCCGCTTTCCTTACCGAAAAACAAAAAAGTCACGTATCATGCGATAGGGACTTGAGAATTCATGCGCTATAGACCTAAACACCCATGCCGCACCTCTTAACACCTTACGAAAATACTGCGAATGCGTCGCGTCTAAACGCCGCAGGTCAGATCACCCGACGTCAGTTCGAAATGCTGATTGAGCCTGAAACTCCGATCACCCGTGCGCAAGTCCGGCGTTTGCGCTTGCTAATGGTCATGCTGGTCACCTGCTTTGCCCTATGGGGCGGACTGTACTGGGGCTGGCGGGATGCCCGGCTGATTGCTTTCGATGTAGTCGTCATGAGTGGCGCTGCGTTGTTGTTTGTGTGTGTTTTGGTTGTGCTTAGTGGGATGCTGCGCATCCTTGCCATCACGCCGACGACAGAGGAGATCGGAGAGCAGATCCGAAAGCGGATTCGGGAAGGCACGCTGGGGATCGAGTGTGTCGAAGGGCGAATCCGCTTTCGTCATCTCGTCTCAGGAACATCCATGCTCTGTTCAGTGATTGTCGCTCGTCGCGAGTTCCCTGTCTCTCAGGCGCTTTGGGAAGGATTGCAGGAAGTGCCAGGTGGCAATCGATGGACGGTCTACTACCTCCGCGACCCCGCCTCTCCTCTGTCCATTGTCCCGTCGTATGAACTGTCGCTGCCGCCGTCGGGCGCGCATGAGGCTGTTGTCAGCGGGCATACGATTGCACGTCGTGGTGACGCCTAGCTCGATTGCCCTTCGCGCCGAAAGTCTATGAAGCGATAGCCAACGCCGCGTTCCGTCAGGATGTACTTGGGATTCGACGGATCTTCCTCGACTTTTTCGCGAAGATAGTTGACGTAAAGGCGCACGTAATGTGCCTCGTCGCGATACTCGTAGCCCCACACTTTTGCCAGGAGCTGATCATGCGGAACCGTCCACCCGGCGTTTTCGATGAGGTGGTAGAGCAGGCGGTATTCGGTTGGGCGTAGTTTGATGCGTTCGCCCAGGACGATGACTTCACGTCGGTTGAAATCAACGCTCAGTCGGTCGTCAATCTTCAGGACAGCCTGATTGGGTGTTGTGGATGGCATGTCCGCCCGACGCAGCACAGCCTTGATGCGACTGCTTAACTCGCGGGGTCCAAAGGGCTTGGTGATATAGTCATCTGCCCCAAGCTCCAATCCATAGACTTTGTCGTTTTCTTCCCCCTTTGCAGTCAACATGATGACTGGAATGGTCGAAAACTCGCGCAGCAGTCGCAGGGTTTCGAAGCCGTCGAGGTCGGGCATCATTACGTCTAGCAGAATGACATCCGGCAGCTTCGTGCGCACCGCTTCGAGTGCTTCAAGCCCACTGTGGGCGTCCACCACCTGATGCCCTTCCAACTCCAGGTTCATGCGGATGAAGTTGATCATGCGGGGTTCATCGTCAACGACGAGGATACGTTTGGCATCCCGTAGGTTTGTGCGCGGCAGTTTTGGAGGAGTCGTCATCGGTAGTCTCTGTCAGGAGTGTGTAAGAGTCAACCTGCTCCCTGAGACTACCACAGCTTGATAAAGGAGTCGTTAGATTCTGCGTTCGCGTTCGTCGACAGTCGCTAATCGTTGCGGAATGGCAGCGGGAATGACTCTTGCTCTTCGACCGAAGGCAGCACCTCCAGGAAGGTGATTTGGTGCCAGGGAAACACAAGAGTCGTCACGCCATCCTCGATCCAATTTACCTCGCGGTCTGTTTTTTCGCGTGGGTTCTTGCCGACGACGCAGTTATCGTTTGGATTTGGAAGGTCATCGACATCCATCTTGATGGCTTCGCGACCTGCGAGATGTACAAGGATGGTGATCATGGATTTCGCCTATAGTGACTAGATGCTCACGCTGGTCTTGAAGTAAATGTGCACAACCAGTTTGCCAAAACGAATCTCGTCCCCGTCGCGCAACACGCGCGGTTGTTCTGGAATGAGGCGCTGCCCATTCAAGTGTGTGCCATTGGCACTGCCCAGATCCACCAATGTGAGCGTATCCTCGCTGCGGTAAATTGCCGCGTGGTTACGCGAGACACCTTTTTCCATCGCTCCGTACGAAGTCAGGTCCAGGTCGGGCTTATTCGGCGTTGATGCATCGGCACGCCCGATGACTACTCGTGCGCGAGGAACGATCTGGACAGGTTCCGTGGCGTCGCGGATATGCACAAGAATGATCGCGTCTTCAGCGAAGCGCGCTGTGCCCCAGGTCGCCTTCGTGTTGATCTCACTCGTCACCAGCTCGATCTGCTTGGTTGGCAGTGTCAGTGAGTTGGGATCTTCAAGCAGCGGTTGCCCACAGTCATCGCAGAAAAGCGCGCCGGGGCGATTCTGCGTTCCGCAATAGGGACACTTAGTCATGAATTAGAGGTCTCCATTGCTATTGCTGCTGGTCGACGAATCGCTGTTTTCGCCACTCATCAGCGAGCGAGTGTGGAATTTTAGCGACTTCCGCCCGCGTTCCGTGAGGTTGGCTGTGTGCGCTACCTGCTGGGCTTCGGCACGCGCCTGCTGCGCAAGGTCGCTTTCGCCGAGCGCCTGTAGACGATTTGCCAGATTTTCCAGCGAGCGGGTTGCCTGGCGGACATCACCTGCATCGAGCGCTTGCTGCGCACGTTCCTGCATTCGATAGAGCGTGAGCTTTCCAAGCGCCTCCAGGATTGCGGTTGGCGGCTTATCCTGTGCTGTCGTATTGGTTACTTCCAGGGACAAATCGCTGATGGTCTGAAATCGATGAATAGTTTCGCCAAAAACATCTCCAACGGCGACAATGCGCGCCGCCGACCGAAATCCAAGCGGCATGTTGGCTGGCATTTCAAACTGCATGAGTACGGAAATATTGCGTCCTCTTTGAAGGGTTCCCAGCGGAATAAATCCATGCTCTACGGAGAGTGGTTGTGGGCTGGGTGCCAGTCTAAACGCCGACTCGAGTTTCACGTCCGGGTCTGGTGCGATGGAAAGAAACATGCGGTCCGAAAACACCTTCGATAGGTTGCGGACATGATTGTTCAGAAAACGCACGACTGCCCCAGCAGAATTGATGTAGGAACTACTTCCGCCGCTGGCGCTCACCAATTCGTCCAGGAAGTCATCGTTCCATTCCTGCCCAAGTCCCATCGCGCTAATGGCGATGCCTTCCTTCGCGGCATCACGCGACGCCTGCAAGGCGGTGGCATTGTCGCCAAATGTATTGCCATCAGTCAGGAGCAGTATGTGGTTCACCAGCCTCGGCGCGAGGAACTTTCGGACCTCGCCGATTCCGCTCTGCAACCCATGGAGCAGCTCCGTTCCGCCGCTGGCGGACATCAGGCTCACGCGGGCTTTCAGTGCTGCTCTGTCTGTGACCGCAGTGGCGGGGATGATAACTTCGGCACGGTCATTGAACGCGACGAGCGACAAGATGTCCGTCTCATTCATCTGATCGATGATCTGGTGTGCCGCGACCTTGAGCTGATTGAGTCGGGGTCCGTTCATCGAGTTGCTGCGGTCAAGCACAAGACATAAGTTGAGTCTCGACTCGCGTTTATGGCTCTCGTGTGTTGCGCGCGGGTCCGGGAAGACCTCCGCCAGCATATAGATGACCTGCGGCTCAGTGAGTGTTGTGATCCGTCGTTTGCTGGGCATCACGCGGAGCGAGAAGTGAAGCTGATCGCGTGGAATCTTCTGAACGTACTCGTCATGCTTTGTTCGCTGCGCCGGATCGGCAAGTATCTCGTACGCCCCCGTGATCTGCTGGAACTGGGCGGCAGCGCCGGGGTTGTTACGATTGACATCCGGATGAAGCCGGCGCGCAGCACGGCGATAGGCGGCTTTGACGTCATCAAAGGTCGATGATGGGGCTATCCCCAACATACTGTATGCGTCAACACCCTCAAAAGTCACCGTGGACATCGTGTTCTCCCAGCACGTAAGGTGCTAGCTCGGAACGCGCACAATGATGACACTGACGTTATCAATCCCGCCAGCCTTGTTTGCTGCATCAATGAGTTCAGAGCAGGCAGACTCAAGGTCAGAGTTCTCATTCAGGATGCGTGTGATTTCGTGGTCCCGCACCTGCCCCCAAAGACCATCACAGCACAGCAGCAAGGTCGAATTAGCGGGAAGTCGGCGTGTCATGATTTCGATTTCTGCGAGATCCGGCTGACCCAGTGCCTTATACAGAACATTTTTCTGAATGTGATTGTCCAGCTCACTCTGATCGAGTTGTCCCAGTTCGAACAGCCGCTGAACGTACGAATGATCGCGTGTGAGCTGTTCAGGGATACCCTTGTGGAACAGGTATGCGCGACTATCCCCCACGTGCCCGATGTGTGCGAGGTCGCCGACGACCACGACGACGGTGAGTGTAGTTCCGCCATCGGGTACCTGACTGATGACGTCAGCGTTGGCACGAAGGATGGCGTCGTTGATCGCCTCTGTAACAGGTGGACGGTCTGAGGCGTCAAGCATCATGGGTAAATAGACGCGCCTGTTCAGTTCCACCATGACCGCGCGTGCCGCGACTGCCGATGCCCGTTCACCATCGTGATGCCCACCCATTCCATCAGCAATGACAAAAATGCCGAAGTCTGGGCGGTTCTCGGTGCTGGACAACGTCGCAAAGAAGGACAACGCAGAGTCCTGGTTGATTTGTCTTGCGATTCCAACGTCGCTTGCCTGCGCAAACATCAGGTGTGCCCCGGCGAAGCTTGGACCCTCATCAGATGGTAGGGGACGGGTTGCCCCTTCCAGGACGCTGAGAGGTAAATCTACAGGGGGCGTGAGTTCAACTTTATATGCAGTATCGCCAGCCGCCTCAGTGTCCGATGCGTTGGTTGCTGACTGCTCAACGCCGCGCTTCTTCAGCATCCGGCGAATACCTTTCATCACAGTTTTGGCTCCGTTCGGCGTGGATCGCCGCCTACATTAAGGGTACATCAGTTTACGAGTGGAAGCGCATAAAGAGTATGGTCGAGTGAACCCACGAGTATGGTTTCACCATGCACCACCGGTGCCGCCACGATGGCACCTCCGGTCTTGTATCGCCATTTTTCTTTGCCATTGTCAGCGTCAAGGCAATAGAGTAGATCGTCCGTTCCGCCGAAAAGCAGCGTGCCTTGATGAATGCCGACCGATCCGACTATGGGTTTATCGGTCTTGAACTTCCATTTTTCTTTACCGGTCTGTGCGTTAATCGCGTAAAGTACGCCGTCGGCTGAACCGATGTAGAGGAAATTGCCGCGCATGACAGGAGAGGCATAAACCGGACCATTTGTACGGAATCTCCAGACATTGTAGCCAGTGCTGGCATCCAGGGCATAGATGTAGCCGTCCTGGCAACCGATGTAGCAGATGTTTTCTTTTGGCTCGACATATGGAGCAGAACTGAATCCTTTGCGGCTGCGATACGTCCACTTGCGCTGCCCGGACAGACTGAGGGCGCTAAGTTCACCAGACTCACAGCCGACGATAACCAGTTCGTTCGTCACAAACGGACGACACCGTACCGGGGCAGCGAAATCGAAGTTCCAGATCGAGCGACCATTGATTGCGTTGAGGGCATAGAGCTTCCCGTCGTCGCTGCCAAAGAAAATGTGGTTGTGTTCAACCCTGGGTGTGCCGCGAATGCGATCTTTCGTGCCAAATGTCCAGTTCACCCGACCTGTGCGGGCGTCGAGTGACAGAAGTCGATAGTCTTCAGACCCGAATATGACACTTCGGTTACTCTCGTCGATGACTGGCGACGAGGCAATTCCGCCCTGTGTCGCATACTTCCAGGCAAGCGCTCCGTCTTCAACAGAGATCGCCCAGATGTTAGTATCATAGGAGCCGACAAAGACGAGGTCCTGCCAGCTTGAAGGTGTAGTCCGTATCTCGTCTTCGGACTTGAACAGCCACTTCGGCTGAATGCCGCCTGTTGCGTTCGATTGTTCGAAAGTGGTCGTTTCGTTGAGCGGTTGCGCGGCTCCTGTGCTGCCTGCTGCAGCGGCACCCTGTAAGAACGCGCCGACGCCGCTGTTAGACTGCGGCACTTGGTTTGCTATCGCCGGTCGATAGCGCAATGCATCCAACGCTGCTTTCATCTCTGAGCAGCTTTGATAGCGTTCTTTCGGATTAAATTGCAGTGCGCGTTCCACAACTGCAACCAACCCGTCAGAGACTTTGGTGTTGAAGTTCTGGATGGGGCGCTCGTGGAAGCTGAATGGCGGTTCAAGGCGCGGGTCTTTGCGCGTCAGAATGTGATGTAAAGTCGCCCCCAGGCTGTAGATGTCGCTCAAAGGGGTTACGTCGCCTTTGTATTGTTCAGGCGCAGAGTACCCCTCTGTTCCGATCATTGTGTGTTTGACACCGGTTGTGAACGCCTTTGCGATGCCAAAATCGATAAGACGCACTTTCCCGAGGCTGTCGATCATGACATTGGGCGGCTTCATATCGCGGAAGATAATCGGCTCGGGGTCGTGCTTGTGCAAGTATTCGAGGACATCGCACAGGTCGATTGCCCATTCGATGATCTTTTCGACGGGCAGGTCTTTAGTTTTGCTCAGAATGACCTCTACGTCGCCACCGTTGATGTATTCCATGACGAGGTACGCGCGGTCGCTGATATCGAAGAAATCGAAGATCTTTGGGATCGCCGGATGGTTGAGTGTGGCAAGGATGTTGGCTTCACGGCGGAAATTCTTGAGTGCATTGGCGCGTACCGCCGGGTCGTTACTCAGGAGCTGCATCTCCTTGATGGCGACCAATCGGCGCACATCGGGGAAATTGAGGTCGCGCGCCTGGTACACAGTACCCATGCCTCCACCCCCCAATACTCCCATGATCTTGTACCGATTGTGCAAGACCTGATTGGGTCGCAAGGCGGTGCTGGCGCTGCGATCTTCACGATTTCCACCGAACTGTTGCGTTTCAGGCATGACTTTTTGCCCAGGAGTATGTAAGAATGATTTCGACAAGAGCGATAATGGTGAGTGGGTTCATCCTCACACATTATATTTTAAGCATGACAATTGAGCAATTGAGCGTAAACGAAATCGATGATTGATCCTGCCAAGACGTTGTCTGTATATCTTCACATCCCATTCTGTGGGGTCAAGTGCAGCTACTGTGCGTTCAATACCTACACAAGCATGGAACACCTGATACCTCCATTCGTCGATGCGTTGTGCGAAGAGATTCGCCAGGTTGCTGATGGTGCGGGCGCGGTTGATGTCCACACGATGTTTCTTGGTGGTGGCACACCCAGCTTGTTATCCGCGCAGCAGATAGAACGTATCCTGAATGCGCTGCGTACACATTTCCGCGTTCGCGCGGACGCCGAAATCACGATGGAGGCGAACCCGGCAGATTTGTCTCGTGAGTATTGTGCCGCTGTGCGCGCCGTTGGTGTAAATCGCTTGAGCATCGGAATGCAAAGCTCAAACGAGACTGAACTCCGTTTGTTTGATCGACGCCATGATAATGATGCGGTCGTGCGCGCCGTACAGTCAGCACGGCAGGGTGGGATTCGCAACCTCAATCTCGATCTCATCTACGGTTCCCCGCATCAGACACTCGATACCTGGCGCGCCACGTTGGCGCAGACCCTTGCACTGCAACCTGATCATATTTCGCTGTACGCGCTGTCTTTGGAGGAAGGCACGGCGATGCGCGCGTGGGTTGAGCGGGGAAAATTACCTGAGCCTGACGACGACCTGGCTGCTGACATGTATGATCTGGCGACAGCGCTTCTTGGCGGAGCCGGCTACTTGCAGTACGAGATCAGCAATTGGTGCAAACCCGGACGGGAATGCCAGCATAACCTGCAATACTGGTATAACCTCGATTACGTGGGCTTGGGTCCTGGGGCGCATGGTTTTGCCGCAGGTGTCCGCTACCATGTTCTTCGCTCTCCCGTCCGCTACATTGAGAAACTGACCCGCCAGGATGGAGAGATTGATACGAACGTTGAGTATCCTCGTACGGCAGCTACCGAAGAGGCGCATATTGTTGAACGCGATGATCTGATCGCCGAAACGCTGATCATGGGGATGCGGCTGACACAAGGTGGAATCAGCCGCGCGGAATTTCGACGCCGGTTTGGCGAAGATTTGTTGGAAATTCATGGCGAGCCAATCGCTCGCCACCACCGCTCTGGGCTGCTGGAGGTGGACGACGAGCGCGTGCGCCTCACCGAACGCGGGCGAATGCTGGCAAACATTGTCCTTCGTGACTTTGTTTGATGGTGCCTAGTACGCTCGCTGAAACAGCCATGCGGCAAGACTGCGCAACTGGTGACCTGGCTCGCCCTGTAGCTGCGCACTTTCCAGCGACTGAAGTGCGCGATGATAGTAGTCATTTTCGAGCTGGACTGCGTATTCGCGTGCGCCGCTTTCTTCAAGAAGGGTGATGGCGAGTTCCACATCTATCTTTCTGAATCGCGGTCTTCTATACACCTCGTTGAGCGCCTGATTTCGCTCAAGCCCGTACAGAACTGGCAGTGATTTCTTCTTGGCGAGAATATCGGTGGCGGCAGATTTCCCCGTGACTTTAGGGTCGCCCCAGATGCCGAGGATGTCGTCATGGATTTGAAAGGCGATGCCAAGATTCATGCCAAAATCGGCAAAGTGCTGTGAGCGTGCTGCATCGTCACTGCCCACAAGCGCACCAATCTGGGCACAGGCTGCCAGGAGCGCGGCGGTCTTGCCACCGATCATGGAGATATACTCGTCAACTGTCACCGAGGGCTGATGCTCGAAGCGCATGTCCAAATGCTGACCGCGCGTGAGGTCGAGCATTGTCTGATTGAAGACGCGCCAAATGGCGAGAACCGTTGCGGTTGGGGTGGTCTGCTCGAGTTGATGGAGCGCGCAGTAACTGAGGGTAAAGAGCGCATCGCCGGCATTGATGGCGTTTGCGCGTCCCCAGATCTTCCAGACGGTCGGACGCCCATGCCGGAGCGGGCTGTCATCCTGGATGTCGTCATGGAGCAGCGTGAAGTTATGTAAGAGTTCGACCGCAGCGGCGGCGGGAAGCGCGTCGCGCCAATTCCCACCTGCCGCCTCGCAGCAAAGCAGCAGGACAAGCGGACGGATACGTTTTCCCGTTGGGTGGTCATAGGGGTGCCCGCCCTGGTCAACCCAACCGAGCGGGTATTTGAGCAAGACGTCGAATTCTGGGGCGGCGGGCGCAAGGGCGACAACGGCGCGCATTTGCGTTTCGAGATCGGCGAAGTAGCGTTGAGCAAGTGTCTTCAGCACGATGTCAGTCCTTAAGTAGGGGGGTGTTCTGGAGTGCGGTGATGTCGCGGGCACCGCTGCAGAGCATTGCAATTCGAATCTGCGCCTTGAGTTCGATGATCAGATCGCAGACATGGTCAACAGTCTGGTCAGCCGCCTTTAGGAACGGACCCGCCAAACCGCCAAGCGAGGCACCGAGGGCAATCGCCTTGGCAATGTCGATGCCATCACGCAGCCCGCCACTGGCGATAATGGGGATGTTGGGAGCACCGCGCGTCGCAAAGAGGATTGCATCTGCCGTAGGAATGCCCCAGTCCGCAAAGGCGCGGGCGATTCGTGCGTGGCGCGCGGTTGGCGCACGGTGATACTCAACCTCGCTCCATGAGGTGCCGCCCGCACCTGCGACATCAATGGCGGCGATGCCCGCGTTTTGCAGGTCGCGGCAGTTCTGTTCGCTGAAGCCCCATCCGACTTCCTTGGCAATCACCGGCACTTCGAGGCGTGTGCAGATGTCCTCAACGCGCGTGAGCAGCCCTGCAAAATTGGTGTCTCCCTCAGGTTGCACGGCTTCCTGGAGGACATTGAAGTGCAGGATGAGGGCATTCGCCTCTGCCATATCGACCAGTCGCCGACATTCGTCGATTCCGTAGCCATAATTGAGCTGCACTGCGCCGACATTGCCGAAGAGCAGAATGTCGGGGGCGACATCGCGCAATTGGTAGGTGTAGGCGACCTCTGGATTCTTGAGCGCCGCGCGCTGCGAGCCTAATCCCATGGCAATACCATGCTCTTGCGCTGCCTCCGCAAGCGCACGATTGATACGATTCGCCATTTCCGCCCCTCCCGTCATAGACGAAATCAGAATGGGGGCTTGTAGACGCTTGCCAAACAGCTCGACAGTCGAGTCAATCTGGCTGAGATTTACTTCCGGGATGGCGTTGTGAACGAACCGATACCGCTCCAGACCGGTGGTAACGTGAGGGAATTGAACATTCTGTTCGAGGTTGATGCGGATATGATCTGCTTTGCGGTCTTCGATAGCCGGAATTGCCGTGACTTCAGGCATGGTTTGGTGTTCCTTCAATTGGTCTGGGTTATGCTACAAAGCTCTGTGCCTTGTGTCAACCATATGCAAAGGGTGGCGCGGCGTGGGCAAAGGTCGCTATAATCGGGCTTATGTGCAACGCAAACATTACTCCGCATGGAGGGAACATTCAAAATGGCATCCGTTGAAGATCAAATCAAAGAGATCGTGGTTGACCTGCTTGGCGTAGACGCCGACAAAGTTGTGCCTGATGCGCGTTTCCGCGAAGATCTTGAAGCTGACTCTCTTGATCTCGTCGAATTGATTATGGCGTTCGAAGAGAAGTTCGGTGGTGAAATCACCGACGAGGACGCACAGAAGATTACGACCGTAGGTGAAGCCGTCAACTACATCAATACGCACATGCGACCGAGCTAGCCAACCTGTGTTGAACTCTGGTGGGCGGCTGTGTGGTTGACGAACAGAATAGCCGGATGGGAAGGGCGATCTTGGGATCGCTCTTTCATTTACGTGACCTGATGGGCGATTGCGTACGAATTGCGTTCCCTATAGCCAGCACGTTAACCGCCCCATACATCATCACTCCGAAGCCAGGTTGAACCCCCAGTCCAAGAGACTGTAAGACGGGCAGCGCGCTGGACAGACCGATAGCGCCTGCCGCCACGCCGAGGATAAGTGATCCAACCCTTGCCGCCAACGTGAGTCGAGAGTTTCGATGCCCTGCCACGTACAACCCAGCCATTCCGAGGGTCAATGCAGAGACTCCGAGCAGGAACGACTGCTGATAGTTGGTGTCACCAAAGGCGCCACTGAAGAACTCCCAAGGGGGTAGCAGAGCAATGCCAATCAGTGCGACACCGATCAAGCGTGCCCAGATCGTACTCCGACGTTCGCTGCTGACTGCGATGTAGACCGCCATTGCGACCAGGGGAAGACGCAGAAGGAGCGGAGTGACCAGGAAGGGATCTGAGCGGATGGCGGGATGAATGCTCACCCATTCCGCAAGATCGTACGCGCTGTTGGTAAAGCCGCCGATGGTCGGCACAGTCACCCATGGCAGCCCATACCCTGTCAATAGAAGCGCAGCAAGGAGGGTGGTGTAGCGGTTCACGATGGTGGGCTTATGATTTGGTCGATGCTGCTGCTGATGGTTTGGTCTTCGACAGATTGCTGTTCAAAGAAGTGCTCCATGAATTCACTCTGTCTCTGGCGAAGCGCGAGCGGCGCGACAACGCGAATATCATCCAGCGTGGTGGTCAGTCGGGCATCGGCGGCAGCATGGGCGCGAGCCGCTTCAAACATGGTGTATTCAGCGCGGTGCGAGTCGATCCTGAGCTGATTGATCAGCGCCATTCCCACGGCAACCGTCTCGTCACTCAGGGCGACCTGAGGGAGGATCTCGCGTGCGTTGACCAGATCCTGCGCGACTTCTGCGGTGGCTTGGTCATAGCTGCGGACAAATGTATGAGGATTCGTACGGTAAAGGCGCGCGCGTCGGTAGACTTCCATTCGATCTACGCTATCTGTTAACCCGCGCACGGTCACGCGCAGCCCGAAACGATCCAGGATCTGCGGGCGAAGACGCCCTTCTTCAGGATTCATCGAACCGATCAATGTGAAGCGCGCGCGGTAGGTGCCGACCATCGCACCTCGCCGAACGGAATAGGACCCCTGTGCCGCAGCGTCGAGTATGGCATCTACAATCTGGTCGTCAAGCAGATTGACCTCGTCAATGTAGAGCAGGTTGTTGTCGGCGCGAGCGAGGATGCCTCGCTCCAGCTTGATGCGTCCCTGTGCCGCAACGCGCTCGTTAATGCCGCCAACGACATCTTCGAGGCGGGCATTTAACGGCAGTTCAACCAGTTTGACGCGCTCAAAATGTGAAATCGCTGCGCCACTCTGATAGCGCTCGTAACAATCGGGATAGAGAAGTCGGGCGGTTTCGTTCTGTAGATCCGCTGGGAGTGCACCTTCGTCACAGTCGCTGACTTCGGTATCCGGCAGGATGTCGATCAGGCTGCGTACCGCGGTTGTTTTGCCCGTGCCGCGTGGTCCAATCAGGAGGACCCCGCCGATCGCAGGATTGATGAGAGCGAGCAGCAGCGCGATGCGCATTTCATACTGGCTGACCAGCGCAAGGAAGGGGTAGGGTTTGATTTCGGCGATTCCGAGATCTGGCGCGTCAGTCGCCAGCACCGCTCGTGCGCCACTCTGGTTGAGCAGGCGCAGCAGCAGAGAGCTTTGTCCTTGTTCGAGATCGGCGAGCATAGTCGGCTTTTCTGTGCGCATTACGGGGTGGTGCGCATACGCTTGCGAAAAGCCTGGCGTTCCGCCGCATGAGCCGCTCGTCCGACTTCAGCCGGGGTTTCGTATACAAGTTCTGGCACGACCATCGGCTTGGTGTCCAGCCCGAGTGCAACATAGACCAGGTATGCGGTATTGGTCACGCGCGATGAACCATCCAGGGGATTTTCCGCAGTCACCTCGACGTAGACCTCCATGGATGTCTTGCCTACGTAGGACAGCTCTGCTTTGCAGAGAACAAGGTTGCCCTGAAAGATGGGTTCGTTGAAGGTCATGGTGTCTACCGCGACGGTGACGACCATGGTGTTGGCGTGGCGCATTGCGACCAACGCCCCGGCTTCATCCACCATCTTCATGATGACGCCGCCATGAACGTTGCCCATCGAATTCGCATCCTGCGGTCCCATCAGGGCGCTGAGCGTGAAACGTGAATCGACGATTCGTTTTTGGGTTCGGGTGATCGTTTCCATGCCTGAAATTGAACCGCAAATGTGCTGTGAATGCAAAAGATCGGTTCAGACGTCAGCAGTGGTGCACTGTGCCGCCGGGATGCGGGTAGGACTAGGCGCATTCCCGGCAGCCAAAGGTTCAGAACTATCGGTTATTCGCCCGCGTCTTTGCGGAGATCAGACAAACGCTTGAAGACGTCCGGGTCCCAGTCAAGGACATCAACCTTGTCGAAGCCGAGGTCTCCCGTCATCGGAGGAAGGGGGGCGCGACCGGGTAAGTTGCGCGGTTTCATCGGCTTGGCAGGGACGTTGGGCAGGAGCGGTGGGCGGTCGTAATTGCGCTTGCGAATAATTCTCCCGTCCGGATACAGATTGCCGACCCATTCCCCGTCCGCCGTGTAGACATCATGGCGCTCACCGCGCACAAACCCGATGTAGTCGCCTCGGCTATCAAACAGGAATTCGCCGAGCTTTGTCGCCTGCCAATCGCCCGCTGTGTCAAAGACGAAAAACGGTTTGTCCGGGTTGATCGTGAATGGTCGAATCATTGGGGTTGCTCCGCAGAAACATGATTGCAGAAATGAAGTGACAATTGTGATTATAGCGCGACATTGGTCGAGATTGTGCCGCCCCAAAGTGGGAGATTCGACACAGGATTTCCGAATGTCATGTAGATAGCATAAAGAGACGATGCTAATTCTTCAAGAGGTTCTCATAAAGGTCTGCAAGTTGTTGCGCGGCATGTTCCCATGTGAAACGCGCAGCCTGTGAAAACCCACGCTGCCGCAGTGTATCTCTCAGGGTGTCGTCACTTATCAGGGAAGCGAGCGCGGTAGTAATTGCGTTTGTGTCGTACGGATCGATCAGGAGCGCTGCATCGCCCGCAGCTTCCGGCATCGATGAAACGTTGGAAGTCAAAACGGGTGTGCCACAAGCCATCGCTTCGAGGATTGGCAGCCCAAATCCTTCGTAAAGGGATGGAAAAGCCAGACAGCGCGCCTCCGAGTAGAGCACAGGGAGATCTTCATCGTCCGCAAAGCCGATGAAGTGGGCGTAATCGCGCATGTTGAGCGTATCGAGTGTCCTATAAATATCCGCCTCAAGCCACCCTTTGCCACCTGCAATGACCAGGGTGACGTCGTGTTTGTCTCGCATTCGTGCCAGCGCCTGGATGACACGTTCGTAGTTCTTCCTTGGCTGTACGGTCCCTACACAGAAAATAAAGGGCAAACTGCCAATTCCGTACTTGGAACGAACACGCTCGCGTGCTTGTCGATTATCGATGGGTTGGAAGCGCGGGTTTACCCCGCTAAGAATCACCGTGATCTTCTGGGGATTTACGTGGTAAAGGCTGATGAGGTCATCTTTGGTCGCCTGCGAGTCCGCTATGATGTGATCTGCGTGGTTGACTGAGCGCGGCACCACCTGGTCGAGGTACGCCTTAAGCGCAGGGCTGGCGGCTTCTGGCACGCGCACGAATGAGAGATCATGAACCGTCAGTATCGTTCGAGTCGACGGAAGCGTGGGAGGAAGCGTGAAGTCTGTTGCGTGATAGAGGTCAAGACGCCCTGTGAAAATTTCAACCGGTATCGGTAACTGCAGTCGATGCCATACCCGCGCCAAATTCTTCGGGGTTATGGACGTATTTTTCCAATGCATTCTGGGTGCAATTGGCGCAGTTAGTTGTGACTTGCGCGCACCAGCGACGAAGAGCTGGTAGGTGTTGTTGTCGCCGTTCTGGGCAAGTGCAGCTACCAGTTCGCGCGTGAGACGACCAATGCCCCCGCCTTGTTCATGGGCGGGGGTGTAGTCGATGCCAATCGTTGCCACGAGACGCGATTCATTCTACGTCGTTGTATGTCAGACGACGATTCGCCCAGAAATTCCAAGCCATGACGATGACGACGCCGGTCACGAGACAAACCATGGTGCCGAGTTTGGCGGCAGCGGCGGGTCCAGGGATATAGCCGGGGCGCAGTAGTTGGATCTCTGGTAGGACGAGGGGCAAGAGGAAGTTGCCGACCGGCTCATGCGCGAAAGTGATCCAAAGCGTGCGCCCCAGCCAACCGACGACATTGATAGCGGCAAAGTAAAACAGCTGTCGCCGCATTGAACGGGAGCGTGAATCGGGATATGTCCAGATACGGTTCCAGGTAAAGTTACTCAGGATTGCTGCAACAAAGCCAATGGTCGTCGCAATGGTGACGTTCAGATCGGGTACACCTGGCTTGGGAGCAAGGATGGTTGCCTGCAAGGCAAATACCGTCGAGAAATCGACCAGGAAGCCAAATGCGCCTACAATAGCGAATTTGAGGAAGCGTTCAACTTCCTTGGACTTTTCTCCAAAGCGCCTTGAAATCGCGCCGATCGGTGCATCGAGTGGGGTGCGAATGGTTCTCACGCTCATTAACTGGGCTACGCCTACCTTAATCTTGACGCTATCTGGGGAATCTCGCGCACTAACGACGCGAGGATTCCTATCGTAACACCCAAATGGATAAATACATTGTTGACGTACAAGTTATCCGTTAGGCTGTGGACGATCAGATAGGTCCAGACGCCGAGAATTCCAATTGCAATTGCGCGCGCCTGGAAATCTGGGTGACGTCGGACGCGCCAAGAATACCACAAAACGGCGAATAGGAAAGACAGGTACGTGGTCAGCCCCAAAACGCCGGTTTCCGCGAGCATATTCAGATAGGTGTTATGAGCATGACCGAGCGGGAATTTCCAGTTCGCCAAGCGATACTCGGCGTACGCTATCTCGTAGTTTCCTAGCCCGACGCCTATCCAGGGGTGATTTTCTGCCATGTTGACCGCCGCCTGCCAATGGGCAAGGCGTTCGACAACCGCATAATTGGCAGGCGTGATGTCGACGCCACGAACATCCTGGACATTAAAGATGTCTTCGGTGATCGTTGAAAGTCGCGCAGTGATGGCGGTTGGCAAGCGTCCACTTGCGGACAGGAGTCCCACGATTATCACGATGGCACCAGTCAGCAGCATCTGATGACTCGTCTTGCGCGGGAGCGCGAAAAGCATGACACCAAGCGACAGCGCGAATCCCAGCCACGCACCGCGACTCCACGACATGATCAACCCCGCTGCAATGACACTCGCGCCAGCGCCAAACAGCACCAACTGCGGGATTGCCTCCTGAGCAGTGGGCACTGCGCGTTGTGCGACAACTCGGATTGTTGAGTGAAGTGCCGCGAGGAATCCCGCAAACGCCAGCGGGAAGGTGATGCCCATAAATCCGCCAAATGGATTTGGCTGCCCGAACGTGCCGAAGGCGCGAAAGTTGTTTTCATTGATCAGCAAGTGAAGTGCCCCGCTGCCACCAAAGTACTGGTAGACACCTATCACCGCATTCGCTGCGCCCGCGATGATGACGAGCACGACCACAGAGTTTCGATGCCCTGCAACGCAGAGATCAACGATGACAATCGCAATGGCAGCCATTTGCAGCCACTTGAACCACTCGGTCAGCCAGGATGTCAGCGATTGCGCCGAGAATGCGCTTACCCCTGCGGCAAGCACAAATGTTAACAGGGGAATCAGGACATGAAGCTCTCGATACCCTCGGTTGGAGAACAGGGCGGTTGCGAATTGCCGCCGGCGCACTTGATTGAGAAGCCATGATGCGAGAAATGCCAGTACCAGCCACTGCCCGAAATCCAGGGGGATCTGTGGTAAGCCGAGCCTGGGCGCTTCTGTGGCGTAGAGGGTTCTGATCGGCGCAATTATGAGCAGAAGCCCTAGTGCCCCGATGGGGTGGGCGACTAAGGAGAAGATGATTCCTGCGCCAACTGCGCCAACTGCCAGCCATGTGATTGGGGCAATCACCACCGCTGCGCCGACGGCGAGCGCCACCACGACCCATGCCAACCGCTGCAACGGGAGACGGGGAAGTGTGGGAGCTATTGCTGTGTTTCTTGAGACACGAGGCGCGCTGATACTCAACTGCGTACCCTGACTGCCGGCTAGTGCAGAACACTATACCGGCATGTCGGCACTCGTTGCAAGGTGCGGAGAGAAGGGGGGCGCGTCTCAGGTCGCGTTTACCACGTTACGGAAGTAATCGATGGTACGGGGCAGACCATCCTTAAGCGAAACCTGTGGCTCCCAACCCAGTACTTGCTGGGCACGGGTGGTATCGGGGCGACGAGTCTGGGGATCGTCTTTGATGCGCAGATCTTCCTTGAAGATAATGCCGGCTGAATTGCCCGTGATCTCATTGACGCGGCGCGCGAACTCGACCATCGACATTTCTTCCTGCGTCCCGATGTTGACCGGTTCATGGAAGTCGCTGTGGAGCAGGCGGTAGACCCCTTCGATAAGGTCATCGCAGTATTGAAAGCTGCGTGTCTGCGATCCATCCCCATAGACCGTGAGGGGCTGCCCACGAAGCGCCTGACCGATGAAGTTTGGCACGACGCGACCATCGTCGAGGCGCATCCGCGGACCATAGGTGTTGAAGATGCGAACAATGTAGGTGGCAAGATTATGCTGGCGGTGATATGCCATTGTGAGTGCTTCCGAGAAGCGCTTCGCTTCGTCGTAGCATCCGCGTGGTCCAATTGTGTTGACGTTGCCAAAATACGACTCGCGCTGTGGGTGCTCCAACGGGTCGCCATAGATCTCGCTGGTTGACGCGAGCAAAAACTTGGCGTTCTTGGCAAGGGCAAGCCCCAGGGCGTTGTGGGTGCCGAGCGAGCCTACCTTGAGCGTTTGGATTGGGAATTTGAGGTAATCGATAGGAGACGCCGGTGAGGCAAAATGGAGCACCGCGTCAAGGTTGCCGTCGACGAAAATGTGATTGCTGACGTTGTACTTGATGAACGTGAAATGATCATTGCCTGCAAGATGGGCGATGTTTCGGGTATTGCCCGTGATGAGATTGTCCATACCGACAACGGTATGTCCTTCCCGAAGAAACCGATCGCAAAGATGCGAGCCAAGAAAGCCTGCAGCGCCAGTGATGAGAACGCGCAAAGGAACACCCTCCATAATCAATCGTCAGGGGACTACTTTCAGTTTATCACAATAGGTTGCGTGAGAAAGTATGGCTCGTCAGAGACTTGGGGGAATCGCCTTTTGCGAAACGAATTACACTGCGGCTGCGCCTTCTTCGCCCAGTGATTGAATCTGGCGGCTCAACTCGCGGTCGAAGACTTCCAGGTGATGCTCATCTTCCAGCGCCAGGACGATTGTCCGAAGGGTCTTGAGGTCTTCGAATGTGTAGTCCACGATGGTTGTGAGCATCGTGGTTGCGCAGTTTTCGAGCGGATAGCCCATTGTGCCGGTGCTAATGGCAGGGAGCGCAATCGACTTGAGTCCATTTGTCTCCGCCAAATGCAGGCACTCATAGGTGGCGCTGGCAAGCTTGCCGCGTTCAGCGCCTTCGCCCCAGCGAGGACCTACGACATGAATGATCTTGTTGAACGGCAGGCTGCCAGCAGTCGTCATAATGGCGGAGCCAACAGGGCAGTATCCAACCAGGGAGATTTCACGGACAACGTCCGCCCCTGCCTGCGCGACTAGTTTCGGTTGCAGGGTGAGGTCGGTGTCTGTGGCATTGACCGCGGCAGCAACACGGAGCGACCATAAATCTACTGCCTGCGTCTGGATTGTGACTTTGTTGATCTTCACTTTCATCGCCAAGTCACCCACTGCGCCCATCGTAACCCCTATTTAACGATCAATTTAGGATTGACGTCAATAGAGCGGGTGTTCGCATATTCAAATTAGGCGCGCTCACTGCGAAGATTTATCAAACTCTCACGGTTGCTGGTCGATGCTGGACGCTATCCCGCAGATAAGTACAAACGCATAAATGAGGTCGTTGACAAACAGACTGTTGTCGATCAACCCGTGTGCGACGACATTCGCGAGAGCGCCCAGGCTGCCCACGCAAATGGCGGTCACCCACTTTCCTTCGCCTGGCTGATCGTGAAAGCGATGATATGTGCGAAGCAGGCTGCGGATGAGGACGAACAAGATCGCCCCAAGCCAGATTACGCCCCCCATCCCCAACCGAAGCCAGATGTCCAACAGGAAATTGTGCGGGTGAGATAGCTGGGGTTCTTGCCAGGCATCCGGCAGTATGTAGCGCCCCTGGAAGTAGGGTAGAAACTGGTCCTGCCCAATGCCAGTGACGGGATGGTCGCGAATCATGGCAATCGCGCTCTGCCAGACACGAATTCGGAAGAAATTCGTCCCCTCAGTGGGTTCGAGCAGACGGGCAAAGCGTGGGAATTGCGCGAGTATCGGAAGTGCAATGCCGCCGAGTAACCCCAGCGAGAGCAGAGGCAGGGTACTTCTTGACCGAAAGGTGAGCACCACCACGACGACGAGCGCAGCGGGAATGCCGAAGAAAAATGCCCCGGCACTGAGCGTGAGGATGAGCGCAGTGGTCATGATCAGCAGCAGGATCGCCATGACCACCTGACGACGCCTGTCCAACCGAATGAGCAGGAATGCGAGCGCGAAGGGCAGCGCGCGCCCTAACGAGAGCGCGACATTATTGGGCGAGCCGTAGACGCTGGCAAGGCGTCGTACTCCATCTTCTGCGGTGATGATGGCATCCCCGCGGAGGTAGAGGAATAGTCCAATCGAGGCGACGAGCGCAGCGCTGATGACGAGTGTGTCCACCAGACGCAGGATGTCGCGTGGGGTGGGGCGGCTTGTGCGCAGCACAATGTAGAACATCAGAGGCTCGGCAAAGAGTGTCCTCAGTTCCGTTATGGCTGGCGAACGATATTCTGTCCACGCCAGCGACAGCACGCCAAACCCGATGTATGCGACGAGCAGCAAATCGACCGAGTGCCACTTAAGAGGCTGATCGGAGTGTGTGGGAGTGCTGCGATTCTGTGCCCAATGCACACCGACTCGAATCAACCATGCACCGAATGTGAGCAGGATCAGGAGTTCGCTCATCGGGAAGGCGAATCGGTACAGCTCGACCGGGAACAGATAGAATGGTGCGAAGAAGAGGGTGAGCGTCAAGCCGATCAGGGGTTTGTGGAAGAAGATGATGAACAGGACAGCGGATGCCGCCAGCGAGACAATGAATGCGGGGTTCAGATAAACCAACCCGCCTGTAAGCAGTGCAACGCCAAGCTGGACAGGCTCCCGACGGAGGATGTCCGGCAGTCCGTTTCGCCAGGTGAGGAGCATCCCAAGCATCATGACGACCGCTGCCAGCCCGGAAAGCGTCAGCACTCCAAGATTAGAGATATGCTTGAACGCGGACCTTACGGGCTGCGTCGCATTGCCCCATTTGATCCGCCGAGCGAAGATCATGACGCTACCTGTAGCAATGATGGCGCTGATGATGGCGAGCACTATCTGGCGGTTGTAAGGCGCGGCAAGATCCGACCCGCCGACAGCAAAGCCGACCAGCGCCCACTGGTCCCACCCACGCTCCGCGACGATTCGCAGGGTGTGAGGTCCCTCGCCCAGATGTTGGGCGATAGGAACCAATTGAACCTGTGGCGTGAGGGTGTCGCTGGTGAGGAGCAGGTAGGCGTTGCCGTTGTTGTCTCTGGGCAGTGCATTGGCTGGCTGACCGTCAATCGTCGCGTACAGATGCGCAGTGTAGTTTCCTTCGCGCACCAGCAGACTGAGCGCATCACCCTGAAACGTGAATTCGAGACTGCTATCGCCGACCCATCCGATGTCCGCGCCCAATTCGCCAAATGACCAAACGCCCGAATAGCGCGCAAACGGATTGTCCGGTCGGTGGAGACCTTGTGGAGCTGCGTTCAACTGCGAGCGGGCGGCGACGAATGCACTCCAGAGTGGGCTGGCGCTGCCTTGGATGTCGCGGATGGCGAAGCCCCAGCGCCCATCTTCTGGCGGGAGTTCAAGCGGCTGCCAGCAGCATAGAATCATGCCGCCGAGCCAGGGATAGCGGGTCTCGACGAGGCTCAGGGTTTCCAGCGTGTAGCCCGCTTGTTCCTCTGGCGTCACGCCTCCCCATATCGATGCTTGTCCCCGCCAGTCGTCGGGCAGGCTGTTCCATCCCCATTCGCTCGCCCAAAGCGGCGTGTGGGCGTCATCGTGGCGCAGCATAATATCGCGCAGCAGGGTTACGCGCCTGAAGTTCAGCGTCTGTTGCTCGGCGGCAGCAGTGGGGGAGTCGGAAAACCCGTAGGGCTTGGCGGAGATGCCATCGCTGAAATCGCGCAGTCCAAGAGAATAGAGGGCTTCCAGGTAGACCAGGTCGCTCATATTCTGGGGTCTGGTTTCTGTCGTAGGTGCCAGCGCGGCGCTGTTCACCAGCGCGCTACTGTCTTGCGCATGAATGGCGCGGTAGGATGCGTTCAGAAGCGCGGCATATGCAGCAGGGCTGGGTGAGCCGCCCCACATGACACCCAGGTTTGGCTCGTTCCATATCTCGTAAATAGCGATGCTGTCGCCGTAATTTCGCGCGAGATTGGCGGCTGCCTGGGTAAACAGCTCTGTATCGGGTGGCGTACCTGTCGAGTCACTCAATGCGGCGATGAGACGGAGTGTGGGTTGCTCCATGAGCGCTGCGAAGATCGGCTGGTAGCGCCCCCCGCTGCTGTCGCCGGCAAATTCCGACCAATCCAGGGGCTGGCGAATCCAGACGAAACCGGCATTCTGCATCAGCCGAAGCTGCTCGCGCAGCGCTTGCCCGCTGTACTGGGTCAGGTCAACATTGACCCCCAAGCGGGGGAGGGCGAAGGGAATATCTGTGTCGACGACAGGGTTGCGATAGCCGTGCAGCGCCACATCACGTTCTGTCAGGGTACCGAATGCAGCCACCAGCGCGCCAGAAAGGGCGAGCACGGCGACCAGCAGCAAGACGCCATCGCGCCTCATCGTGCCCAGACCGGTCTGCTTGCACCCCCATCCAAAGTGAGCTGATACGCGCTTTCTGCCTGGGTATCGACTAACCAGAGGCTCCCCTGGTAGGTGAGTGCTATCGAAGTACCATCTGGACTCCAGGCAAATTCGCGCGAGGTCAAGCCTGGTTGGAGCGGGTCGGGTGGGAAGATGACACGGTCATTGCTGCCGTCAAGGTCAGCGATGACGAGATCGTACTCAGCAGTTTCGCTGATACTGTTATTCAAATTGCGTGTACGCAAGTACGCGATTTGAGAGTCGAGCAGAGCACCCGCTTCGTCCTGAACGGGCGGTGAATACTCTGGATGCGACCATATCCCGGCGTTTTCGCCAATTTCCGCGACGAACTGACCGGTTGAGCTGGTAACCGCGACATGGAAGGCGGGGCTGGCTTCTGCCGGCTCGCTGCCGATCGGTGCGCCATGCACAGTTGTGAGCAGTAAACTGCCATCTGCCGACCAAGACACATGGGCGCGCCACGACCATGATGCCGGGCTGCTGAACGGCGTATATTGGACGAGCGACCGAAATTCGCCGCTGCTCAGATCGACCAAGCCGACACCGTTTGCACGTGAGAACGCGAGCTGCGAGCCATCGGGCGACCAGAAGTACCCCGTGCCCCACCATCCTGCGAAACCGCCATTGTTGCTCTCGACGACTTCCTGCACGCTCAGGGCTTCCCCCGTCTCCGGATCGATGCGCATGATCCAAAGATCGTTGTATGCCTGCCAACCGGGAGGCGCTGCGCGCGATTCGGCGGTGGAGTAGGCGATGGTATTTTCCATTCCCGGTACCCACACTGCATCCAGGATATTGCTGGGTTGCAGGGGAATCGGGTCGGCATTGTCGTTCGTGTTGCTGATCAAGTACAGCCGATTTGCGAACCCACCGTTGCTCGCATCGGCTTCTCTGCGCGATAGGAGCAGTCGTCTGCCATCCGGCGAGAGACTGAACACCCGTCCATCGACATCCCCGGTGTTGGTGAGATTGCGCCTCGTAATGCTGCTGCCTGCCATCACCCATGCGTTGCCGTTGTTCACATAGGCAAGGGTTCCGGGAACATCGACTGCGTCAAGTTCTCCTGCGGGACCGACATAGACGATTTCGTCGAGGGGAGATGTGATGATCGTGCGGCTGGTCTCGGTACGACCCGCTGGCACACCGTCCCTGATCTCAATGCTGAAGCAAATCTGGGTCACGCCGTTCTGCCCCTGGCGTGCGATTCGCTCTTCGCCGGCTTGCAGTCCTTCGTAGGGTGATGTCTGCCTACGGTACGGGAGGATCTCTTCCACACATTCTTCGGCTTGTGTGACTCGAACAACGGTGACACGCAGCCCATCCGCGATCTGGGTGAACGGCGGTGGATTGACATCATCCAGATCTCCGAGCGTAACGTCGGCATCACGCAGGAATTCTCCAACCGTAATCGGTGAAGGGTACTCAAAGGTGCGCTCACGACCATCCACCATAAGCGACACAATCAGGCGGTCTTGCTGGGTTGCTTGAGTACATCCCGCCATTGACACGATGATGAGTAAGCAAACAAGAGAATTTCTTATGAGCATGGGTACAAACTGCATGGTGTTTGCTGAGTGCGCTTCATGAATGCGAATGCTGACCGAAATCGAGATCAACTCTCGATTTCGGTCAGCATTATAGCATCGGTCGTCTATTGCTGAATGATGATTGAACGGAGATCTGCCAGGACTTCGAGCAGCGCCTTGTTGAAAGCATTCTCGCCGTACTGTGTGGTCGCGCTGTCAGCCAGGTTGCCACTGCCGTTCGAGGGATCAAAACTCAGCGAAATGCCATCCTGCAGCCCTGAGTTGGGCAGTTCGCTCAGGAGGCGATAGAGGTTCAGGACAGGGACGTTGTTGGCATTCGCGGTATTGATGATGACCTCATTGATCGCACCAATACGCTGTGTGAGTGCGCTGTCGCCGTCATTGCGCGGGGGCGCGGTGACCAGTACTGGTATGACGCCTTGTGCCGTAACCGTGTTGATGATGTCCTGAAGCTGGACGGCGAAAACGGATGGATCGGTGGATGCGAGCGCATCGTGGTAGCCCACACTGATGAGCATGATGCTTGGACGATTGCGCGCAATTTCGCAGGCAAGTGGTGTTGTCCCAGAGCAGATCGCTGGGTTAGCGACACTTGGGTCGAGCAGATCGGCAGCGGTCCATCCGGGTTCGGCCGCCGCCGATGCGTTACTAAAGCTGTTGGTGTTGTCGGGCAGGATGGTCGTGCTGAAGCCTTCAACGACCGAGCGAAGATTGTCCTGCGGAATGCTTGCCAGGTCGTATGTGCTGAAGACCTCGATGATGCCTGCGCCATCGATGTATTCATCGCCAGCCACCGTGAAGACGAGCGGGTTATTCGGCGTGCCGGAAGGCGGCGTAGTCTGCCCAACGCTGTAGACACCGGATAGTGCGCCTGATAGGTTCGGAATGTTGGGTCGGACAGAGGTGTCGGTGACAATCGGCGGAATTGTCGGCGATGGCGTGGCGACGCTGACCTGCTGCTCGCTTGTGTTTGACTCGGTGGTGCTGCTGTTGATCACCGTGAGTCGAACGGTGTAGGTGCCGCCTGCCGCGTAGGTGTAGATCGGGTTTGCATCTCCACTGAATCCAGCCCCGTCACCGAACTCCCACTGGTATGTATCGAAGTCACCGGACGACAAGTCGGTGAACTGAACGGTCAGCGGCGCATTCGGGTCGGGAATAGCAAAGCTGAAAGCCGACGTTGGTGGCTGCACAGGTGACGTGACGGTGACCTGGGTGCTGAACGGGTAGGCATTTCCGTCTGTGCCCGTCAGCGTTAGCGTAACGGTGTAGGTGATGCCGCCCGTGAGGTACTGATACTGCGGATCAACCTGATCGCTGAAGCCTACCGTGTCTCCGAAATCCCAGGCGTAAGCCGCGATGTTCCCGCTGGCATTGGCACGGAACTGCACCAGGAGCGGGTTCGATGGGTCAGGGAACTCGGTTGTGATTGCTGCGACGGGTGCTGCAAACGGGAGCACTACGTTGAGCGTCTGGGACGTGGCGTAGGGCAGCCCGTCGGTGCCGGTGACCGTCAGAGTTGCCGTGTAGGTGCCTGATGTGGGGAAGGCGAAGCTTGTGTTGGCATCGGAGCTGTCAATGGTGCCATTGCCGTCAAAGTCCCAGGCATAGCTGGCGATGTCGCCCGTCGAGGTGCTGCTGAACGACCAGAACAGCGTGTTCACCGGGTCAGGGATTGCCGTGAAGCCCGGAACAGGAACGATGAACGGGATCGGCGTGTCCGTCGGCGTAGGTTCTGGCGTGTTCGTCGGCGTTTGGGTGGCTGGCACAGGGGTCGCCGTCGGCGGCTCTGGCGTCTCGGTCGGCGGTACCACGGTGTTTGTGGGGGTCTCAGTCGGCGGCACCAGGGTGCTCGTAGGGGTCTCGGTTGGTGGCACGACTGTGTTGGTTGGTGTTTCTGTTGGCGGAGGAACTGTCGATGTTGCCGTTTCCGTCGGTGGAACCGAAGTGTTGGTTGGCGTTTCGGTGGGCGGTACCAGAGTGCTTGTCGGGGTCTCGGTTGGTGGAATGATGGTGCTGGTCGGCGTTTCGGTTGGAGTCGCCGTAAACGCCATTGCCACCTGGGTCGGCGTTTGGGTTCCGGTTGCGGTGGGAGTTTCTGTCGCAGGAACTGGCGTGCTGGTGGCGGTTGGCGTCGGCGTGAATGGAACGTTGACGACGATTTGGCGAGTGAAGGTTGATGTGCCGCCGGGACCGGAGACGGTCAGGATGACATTGAATGTGCCAGCGGCGTTGAAGACGTAAGTCGGGTTCTGGATGTTTGCGCTGCCGCCATCACTGAAGTTCCAAGCCCAGCTCGTGATTTGACCACCGGTCGAGCGATCGGTGAATGCAACCGCCAGCGGTGCGTTGCCGACGAGCGGATTCGCATCGAAATTGGCAACTGGCACAGTGGGACTCTGAACATTGATTTGCTGTGATACATTGGATGACCCGCCCGGTCCGTTGACCGTCAGCGTGACGGTGAACAGTCCCGGCGTATTGTAGGTCTTGACGGGGTTGATTTCTGTGCTGCTACTGCCGTCGCCGAAACTCCACTGATAGCCAGTGATGCTGCCGCTGGATTGGTTCGAGAACCGGACGGTCATCGGAACATTGCCGACGACGCGGTCCTGAGTGAAGGCAGCGATGGGGCGCGGGATATTCGGGGTCGGAGATGGAACCGGCGTGGGAATCTGATTCTGCACGCGGATGTTGTTGACGACGGTCGTGAGCGTAGTGCCATCACGCAGATATACACGGAGGCGGAGGGCGTAAGTTGCGTCGCTGACAGTCGTTGTATTCCAGATGCTGAGAACGCCGTTGATGACGGGCGTCTGTATTGCGGCGGTGATGGGGTACCAGAGATTGCTGGGATTGGGGTCAGGTCCGACTTCGACCTGGTATTGCAGGAAATTGGGATGGGTTGCCGCACCGACTACCTGTACGTTACCCGCCAGAACGTTCCCTGGCACGGGTGCCAGGATGACGATACTGATGGGCAGCGGTGTTGGCGTAGGCAGGCTCGGTGGGCGTACTGCTGTCGGCACGACCAAGACCTGGGTGGGCACGCTTTGCGCAGGAAGCGTGACGCCTGGTAGAGGCGTCGGCGCGCCGCTGGTCGTTTGCGGCGTCCGGCTTGGCGGCAGTGTCTGCGTGAGAATATCGCTGATGGTGGGGAGCGCTTCTGCGGTAGGTTCTCCCGCGATCAGATTGCATGCCACTGTCGCCAGCATCAAGCTGACGAGCGCCAGGAGGATGCCGACGAGCGCACGAGACGGGCGAGTCAATGAAGGCATGGCTTGCTTCTCCGATAAGGACGCGCAAAACGCGATCCATAGACACGGCACTTTCAAAGCCAATTATGCACCTGCCGCGCGAATTTTGCACACGGCGTAGCCTAAACGTGGGGCATTCAGGGTGATAGGTGAAAAATCCTGCATCACTTCCGCAGGTAGCGCGTGCATAATCTAAAGATAGACTGAGCATGGCAGGAAGGAAAAGCCTCATGTCAAAAGTCATGGTTGTGGACGATGAGCAGGCAATCCGCGAGGCTCTGGGGCGTAAGCTTCGACGTGACGGTCATGATATCGTCTTGTGCGAGAGCGGACATCAGGCGATTCGAGCTTTCAACAGTGAACGTCCTGATCTGGTCATTCTCGACATCATCATGCCCGACGGTTTTGATGGTCTTGAAGTATGCCGCAGACTGCGCGAGGTTGCGGATACGCCCATCATGATGTTGTCCGCACAGGCAGTCACGGAGGACGACATCATCGATGGACTGAACGCTGGGGCGGATGAGTATCTGATCAAGCCGATACGCTTGAACGAGTTTGCGGCTCGTGTGAAAGCAATGCTGCGTCGTTCCCAGTTGGCGACTGCTGATATTGCCTTACGCTATGATGATGGCTATCTAGCAGTTGATCTCCACCGCAGGCATGTGCATGTCGAGGGGAGGCGCATTCATCTTACGCCGACCGAGTTCAAACTGCTGGCGGTGCTGATGGAGAACAGCGGGCGCGTTGTGCAGCAGACTGAGCTTCTTGAACAGGTGTGGGGTGATGGGTATCTGAACGACATCTACTATCCGCGTGTTTATGTGAGCCAGCTTCGACGTAAGATCGAACGTGACGCCGCCAATCCGCAATACATTTTGACCGAACATCGCATCGGTTATCGCTTTGAGCGGTCACCGAATGCGATTTGATCCACCCGCCTGAAAGAGCGGGTTCTTCTCATGCTGGATACGCTAACGATTATCGTCAACGGAATCACGTTGTCTCTGGCGTTCGGGATTCTCCTGATCGTCCTTTGGTACGATGTTCGCAAGCTGCTCCACCAGTTTTTTGCGGTGTTTCTGCTCATGGTGCTGGTGTGGAATGGGGGCGCACTTCTGACGCAGGCGGCGACGCTGATCGGCATGGATGCGACACTGGTGCGCGGAACCGTACTGATGATGGAACTGGGATTTAGTGGGGCAAGTGTTGGCGTATTCGCGTTGACCACTGTCCTTGTACGTGCGCAGACACGGTCATTCGCAGCGTTGGCGTACTTGTCACTGGCGTTCGTGCTCGGCTATCGTCTTTTCGTCAGCGTCGGTGCAGGCGTTGTGAACCCGACGCTGGATGCGCCGCGCCTGCTGAACTTCCAGCTTCAGCCATTGCTGGTGGTGTTCTATCTCGTCTTTGACGGTACAACGCTGTACCTGATTTGGCGCAACCGCCGCCGCTTTCGGTCCCAAGGGATACTGAGTGGGATCGCCATCTTCGTCCTTGGGCAAAGCCTGAGTTTTCTCAACCCGGAACTCCAGGCGTTTGCGCTGGCGACGCTGGTCAGTTCGGTCGCCGGGTTGGTGATGAGCTTTGCCATTCTGCGTCAGGAAATCATCAACCCTTTGACAGAACGGATGTCGCAAGTCGAAGCCATTCACCGCGTTTCGCTGGCGATCACGAGCCAGATCGCTCTCGACACAGTTCTCGATCAGATCGCGGTTCAGGCGGCGAAATGGTTGGGTGCAGAGGCAACCGGAATCTGGTTGTTGGAAAATGGGCGGCTGGAACTGACGACCGTTCATAATCTGCCAACGCAATACCTTCATCGGCAGGTTGGCTTGGGGCAGGGGGTGATCGGCACTGTCGCGCAGTCCCGGCAAATCATGCATCTAGACAACTATGGACGCGATTGGCAGGGTGTGCAGGATTTGCCGCTTGCGCGCGAGACGTTTGGTTCTGTCATTGCAGCGCCTTTGTCCTATCGAGAAGACACCATTGGGGTGCTGTTGGTCATCGCCTCGCGCGAGGGGCGTATGTTCGACCGTGACGATGTGTATCAGCTTGATTTGCTGGGCGCTCAGGCTGCGGTCGCGATAGCGAACAGTCATTTGTTTGCCGAGCAGCGCGCACTCGCTCAGGCAGTGGAGCTTTCGCGTAGTCAAATGGACACGGTGCTTTCCAGCACGCCGTCGCTCGTCATCGCCATCAATAGAGACTTCGAGATCGTGTTCACGAATCTCGCTGCACGTAATCTGCTCCGCGAGATTACGGGGAACGATAGCGCAAAACTGCGCGACGACGCCGTCAGGAGCAATGTTTCGCTCTCGCTTCGGACGATGCTCCGGGCGATCAAGAGCAGCGGACGATACACAACGGAACTCATACTGGGAGGACAAGTCTTTCTTTGTACTATCACGGAGTTGAATACGCCTAATGAAAAAGGTTTTGTCGCGATTCTCAATGACATTACGCAGCTTAAAGAATTGGATCGCATGAAAAATGAAATGGTTCGCATGACGAGCCATGACCTCAAGAATCCGCTGCAAGCGGCGCTCGCCAATGTAGACCTTGCGAAAGACGAGCTTCTGCAGCAACCAAACCCAGAAATTGAGCTATCACTGGATGTCATCGAGCGCCAGCTCAACCGGATGAACCGAATTATTCGCGGAATACTGGATGTCGAGCGCGCGCGAACCGGGGTCTTCACGTTTTCGCCGAACGATCCCGCTGCGCTTATACGGCAGGCAGTCGATGAACTTCAGCACCTTGTCCAGACCAGCAAAGTCAATCTGGTCACGAACATTCCAGAGCGTTTGCCGCATGTGTTGGGGGATACGGAACAGCTCAAGCAGGCAATCGTGAACCTGTTGGAAAACGCCCTGAAGTTCACACCTCAGGGTGGAACTGTGTCGGCGAGTGTGCGGGCAAGTGGTTCATTCGTCCGGTTTTCTATCCACGACACCGGAATTGGTATCCCTGCGGCAGCCGGTGAACGGGTGTTTGATCGCTTTTATCGTGTCAACCAATCCGGCACCGAACATGTCACGGGTTCGGGGTTGGGATTAAGCCTGGTCAAAGCAATTGTGGAACAGCACCAGGGGCGTGTTTGGTTCACCAGTCAGCCTGGTCAGGGCACCGAATTCTTCGTCGAGCTGCCAGTGGTGAGTAGCAGCCTGACTGATGAAGTAGAGGCGGATGGTATGAAGTAACCGTTAAGTGGCTTTCGGACTTGGTCAATTCGCGCTATGCTGTCGGCTCTGTCAACTTCAATCGAGTGTAAGCATGTTTCGCAACTCCATCGTCGTTGTTCTTTGCCTGCTCGCGCTGGCTGTCTCTTTACAACCTGGTTTCTCTTCGCTCGTAAGTGCTCAAACCGTCACGCAGACGCCTGTACCCACCCTTGATCCAACCTTTACCGCCCCAACAAACGCGACGTCTGCACCTGCGACGCCGTCCGAGCCTATCTCGCTGCCTCTCGATCAATCTGACCTCACTGTCCTGACTGGCAATGTCCAGCGCCCGAATGGGATAGCGTGGCTAGATGGGATGTTATATGTGGCGTGCAGCGGTGACTGGACGCTCTACGAAATTCAAGCGGACGATGGGCGGACAATCACCTATGCAGGCGGGTTGCGCGATGCCCATGCGCTTTACGCGGAGTCTGGAAGCAACGGCTTGGCAGTCATCTGGGCAGCAGATTTCCGCCTGAATTCGTTTGTGCGCTCTACGCGCGGGCAGAGCACAACCGTTGCTGAAGGGGATGCGTTCAATGGACCCTGGGGGATGACGTTTCTGACTGAGAATGAGTTTCTCGTCACGAACCTCCTCGGCGATACGCTGGTCGCGGTCGCCCGAACGGGAGAAACACGACCCATCCTGGAAGACCTTGCCTCACCGACTGGGATAGTCTTGTATCGCGATTACCTGTTCATCGCCAACAATGGCAGCACGCGCCGTGCGGTTGAGTGGTATCCGTCTGCCGGGGCACGCGCAGATGCCACGCCTGCGGAACGAGAAGGCGCGACCCTGATCAGCGGGTTGTCCAGCGCGACGGGCTTGGCGATGGATGACCAGGGCATGCTGTATGTCGCGTACTCACTGGGAACACGCGGTGTGGTCGGACGAGTGAATCCGCTGGAATGTATTGCCGACGGTGGCTGTACAGGGGATGATGTCGAAGTCGTGCTGTACAGTGAACTGGCATCGCCGCTTGCGGGTTTGACCATCTCGCCGGATCGTCGCATGTTTATCCATACAATGTTCGCACCGGATATTTATTGGGCACAGCTTCCCTAGAGCGCGTGGGTGAGGCAGTGCCAAGTCATGTCGTCTCGATGATGATAGGTCGTCATCGACCTGGTATTGCCATCCGCCCTTCAATCCAGCGCACGAAGAGTGACCCAAGGATAGTCATGGTGAGATAGATCATCGCCAGGACAAATAGCACCTCCGGATAGCGAAATGTGGTGGCTGACCAGAGTGATGCAAGTTGTGTGATGTCGTTCACGCCGAGGGCGGAGACCAGTGATGTGTCTTTGATCATGGCGATCATGTCGTTGCCGAGCGGCGGAAGGATGCGCCGGATCGCCTGTGGCAGGACGATGTGGCGGATGACCTGGATGTAGGACATGCCTAGTGAACGTGCAGCTTCGATCTGTCCCCGTTCAATCGACTGAATGCCTGCGCGAAACGTCTCGGACAGGAACGCGCCGTATGCGATAGCCAGCGCAACAATGCCTGCCTGGAGGAAGAGCTGCCGAGGCAGCGTGACACCGAGGTTCGTCAATGTGCTGCGAAAGATGGGCATGAGGACGAAGGCTGTCACCAGGAGTGTGACCAGGATCGGCAGTCCGCGCAGGATCGATACGTAAAGGGTGGCAAGCTGATACACGATCAGGCGACCGAAGGCAGCAAGCCCATTCTGAAAGCCGATTCCTGGTTTGGGCGGCGAGGAGCGGATGAGTCCGACCAGCAGCCCGATCAGGATAGCGGAGGAGTAGGCAATTGCGACCACTCCAAGCGTGATTGGGAGACCTTCACTGACTTCGCGAAACGTATCCGCGAAGAAATTATCCGTATGGAGGTCAACCGTTGACGTATTGCTGCGTGCGTAGTTTTGCCCGAAAAACGGCTCAACCACGACGCCACCGACTTCGTTTGACAGCAGCGCGCGTATCGCGTCATCAAAGGTCTCGAATTCTGTTAAGCGTTCGCTGCCGACATATTCGAGCGCCTCTTCGACCTGTGGGCTGCCCGCGACTACACCCATCGAGAAATCCAGGTCTTCGAGGTCTTCAAAGTCGTTGACGCCTACATAGGCTAGATTACCGACACTGGACAGGATGACAGGCGTGTTGCCAACTGCGATCAGGTAGATCAACCAGACCAGCACGAGCGCCATGACCAGCAGCCACCAGGGGAAAGAAAATAGTGTCTTCAGTGCGCCGCTGCCGGACGCGGGGGTAAGCCTGGAAGAATTCTGTTCACTTGTTTTGGGAGCAATTGTCATTATGTCATGTGCCTTGGAGGGAAAATGCTGCCGGGATGTACAAGAACATCCCGGCAAAAAACCGACTCGGTTAGACGTCCAGGTTAGGGACTCACGGGTGGGAACCAGGTGGCGATGATCTCGGCGAGCGTGCCGTCGTCCATCATGGAGACAAGGGCGGCATCGAACGGCTCAACAAGGTCGGAACCTTCGACGAAGGCATAGCCGAGGAAGTCGGAGGTCAGAGGTTCGTTGATGATGGTGAGCAATTCATCGTTCTCGCCAACGTAACCCTGACCGGAGGTGCTGTCGATGATGACGGCATCGACATCGCCGTTGACCAGCGCCTGGATGGTGGGTCCGAATTCCTCGAAGGCGACGATGCGCGCTTCGCCGACCAGTTCGACCGCGAGGTCATAGTTGGTGGTGCCGCGCTGCGTGCCGAGGAAGAAGTCGCCATCGACGAATTCCTGGACGGAGGCAAAGCGGTCTTCGCCGAGGCGGGTGAGCAGCACCTGGGAGGTTGCGATGACGCCCATCGAGAAGTCGACGGTTTGCTCGCGCTCTTCGGTGATGGTGATGCCGGACGCGCCGACATCGAATTCTCCGGCGGCGACGCCGACCAGCAGGGCATCCCAGGTGGTCTGGACGAACTCGGGGGTGCAGTTGATGCGCGCGCAGATTTCGTTCATGACATCGTAGTCGAAACCGACGGCTTCACCCGATGCTTCGTCGATGTAGTTGAACGGAATGTAGGCATTCTCGACCGCAATCGCGACTGTGCTTCCGCCGAGATCCGGCAACACAGGCGGGAACCAGGTCGCACTGATGATCGCGAGTGTGCCGTCGTCCATCATGGAGACAAGGGCGGCATCGAACGGCTCAACAAGGTCGGAACCTTCGACGAAGGCATAGCCGAGGAAGTCGGAGGTCAGAGGTTCGTTGATGATGGTGAGCAATTCATCGTTCTCGCCAACGTAACCCTGACCGGAGGTGCTGTCGATGATGACGGCATCGACATCGCCGTTGACCAGCGCCTGGATGGTGGGTCCGAATTCCTCGAAGGCGACGATGCGCGCTTCGCCGACCAGTTCGACCGCGAGGTCATAGTTGGTGGTGCCGCGCTGCGTGCCGAGGAAGAAGTCGCCATCGACGAATTCCTGGACGGAGGCAAAGCGGTCTTCGCCGAGGCGGGTGAGCAGCACCTGGGAGGTTGCGATGACGCCCATCGAGAAGTCGACGGTTTGCTCGCGCTCTTCGGTGATGGTGATGCCGGACGCGCCGACATCGAATTCTCCGGCGGCGACGCCGACCAGCAGGGCATCCCAGGTGGTCTGGACGAACTCGGGGGTGCAGTTGATGCGCGCGCAGATTTCGTTCATGACATCGTAGTCGAAACCGACGGCTTCACCCGATGCTTCGTCGATGTAGTTGAACGGAATGTAGGCATTCTCGACCGCAATCGCCACCGTCCGCCCGCCCAGGTCGGGCAGAGAAGTCTGTGCGAATGTCGCAGGAACGATCAGCAATACCAGCAGTACAGACAGCAAACCAATAGAAAGACGTGAACGCATTCCAAGCCTCCTGAAGTGCTCTTGTTGTTTAATAAGGTTAACAAGGTGTGAAGGGGTGTGCAATATCACCTTGACCAGCCGTTTGGGTGAAAAATCGTTGTTTCTGCACAATCTGCCTGAACTAGGCTAAAGCTGCACAGGCAATCCACCCTGAAATTCCTGTTGGTTGCTGATGTTCTGCGTTTTCTGCGCGCGCGACTGCTTCTTGAACGATGCCTCTGCCTTCAATGCGGCTGAACGATTTGGGAAGGACCAAGCGGCGAGCAGGCGAACGGGACGACGCGCTGCGGTGTATGCCGCACCTTTTCCGGCGTTGTGCTGCTGCACACGCGCCTGCACGTCCCTGGCTATCCCTGTGTAGAGCGTTCTGTCCGCACATTCAACTACATAAAGTACGTAGCCGGGCTGACGTTCCAGGACATAATACGTACCCTGGTCACTTTCCATCAGGTCAACCGCGCGGTAGCCATTCGCAAACGCCGTTTGCAGCGCAGAACGCAAAGCGTGTCGCCAGACGTTCATCCCGGCGGCATCCAGGTCGCGTGCTCGGCGCGGAATCTGGACGTAGACGAACTCTGGAGAGCGCTGCACTTGGAGCGGTAGAGGCGTGCCAGCGTCGTCGCGGAGAAGGAGGGATTGCTCAAGCGTGGCTGCGCTATGTGTTCGGGGGAGGTCGCCAATCGCAAGCTGTTTGACGCGCGCGTCCTTGAGCTTCCAGATCGCTTCCAGCCGATCTGTCGGTGCCGCTACGTTAATGGCATCCGCCATGCTGCCATAGAAATCCACATGGTAGATCTCGGTCGTGCAGCCCAGGAGATGAAGGTTGAAGTGCGCATTTCCACGTTGGATGGGGTCAAACGTCCAACGCATCTCATCGTACCCGTGCGCCAATGCCCAATCCCGCTGCGCCTGCTTGATGGCGAATCCGATGCCTTGCCCTTGAAGATCCGGGATGACGGCTGCCATGTGCGACCAGAGGATCGCTTTCCTGCTGCGCAGCCCGACTAGCGCCAGCGACATGCCAACCATGCGCGAGCCATCAAACGCGCCATGCGCGACGCCTCCGTTCAGCGTTATGGCGCGGATGATGTTCCCAGATACCACGTCCTTCGCTGGAAGTCCCCAAACGGCGATTTCCAAGTCGGGAATCTGGTTGAATTCGGCAGGCGTGCCGAGGACTCTTATGTCAGGCATGATCACCCCAGCGGTTCGATGAGCAGGATGCCAATGAGTGCCATGAGAATGCCGAGGTGATGTGTGATTGTCCAGAGGAGATCGAGCACGGCATAGGCGGGCAAGCCCACCGTGAATGGCATAATCAGTCGGATGATGAAGCTGACGATGACGAGTAGTATTCCCATAAGCGGGAGGAGACCACGCCGTTTTGCCAGCGTATTTGACATGCCTTCAAGGGATCGAGAGAGCGTCTTGGAACGGTCAATGCCTCGAAACATAGGTTACTCCACGCGGTATGGGGTGAATTTGGCGGCAATTGCCTGAGGAATGCGGGCTGTGATGCGCATGCCTTCCTCAACGTTGTCCACTTTGATCACGGTTGCCGATTGATGGAGCAACGCGACGAGGTCACCACGATCATAGGGAATGATGAGTGACAGCGAGCGTTGTGTTTCGCTCAGGAGTCTGTCAATCGTTTCGAGAAGCTGCGCAATTCCTTCGCCAGAATGCGCCGATACACGCACCTGGCTAACGTATTCGGCGTCTCCGCCGTGGGAATTCAGGGTCGCATCATCATCAATGGTGTCGTGCGCGTCGATCTTGTTCCACACAATCATACGAGGAATTGGGGGAATTTCGATTGCTGCGAGTGTGTCATCAACGGTTTCAATATGGCGGATCGCATTTATGTCAGTACTGTCGACGACCGTGAGGATCAGGTCGGCTTCCGCGATTTCCTCAAGCGTGGCTCGAAACGCTGCGACGAGTGTTGTTGGCAGTTTCTGGATGAATCCCACCGTGTCGGTCAGCAAGATCTGGCGACCCCCTGGCAGATCGACCCGTCGCGTGGTGGGATCGAGTGTTGCAAAGAGCTGATCGGCGATGTAGACATCCGCGCCACTGATCGCCTTCAGCAATGAAGACTTGCCCGCATTGGTGTAACCGACCAAGGCGACAAGGGGGATGCCGCTGCGTTCACGCTGCTGACGATGGCGCTTGCGATGCTCGCGCACCTGTAGAAGCTCTTTCTTGAGCTTGCTGATGCGGCGATTGATATCGCGCTGATCGACTTCGAGCTGCGTTTCGCCGGGACCACGCAACCCAACGCCACCGTTGCCGCCGCGACCACCGCTACCGCCTGCCTGCCGCGAGAGATGCGTCCAGGCGCGGGTCAAGCGGGGGAGTCGGTATTCGTATTGTGCCAGTTCGACCTGAAGCGCTCCTTCGCGGGTTCGGGCGTGCTGAGCAAAGATGTCGAGGATTAGGGCGCTCCGGTCGAGGACTTTTGTGTCGATACCGAAGCGCTCTTCCAATTCGCGCTGATGACGAGGTGAGAGTTCGTCGTCGAAGACGACGGCTTTGGTGTCGGTGGCAAGCAGAAGATCCTTTATCTCTTCGACCTTGCCACTGCCAACGAACGTTGCCGGATCAATGCGACTGACATTCTGTGTAACCTGCCCGACGACGGACATGCCGGCTGTATCGGCGAGTAGTTCCAATTCGCGCAGTGAATCGGTAAGCGACATAAGTGGCCGGCTGCCCTTTTCATTCACGGCGACGAGTATAGCGCGCTCCGGAAGTGGGGTTGTAGATGTGACTTGATGCATAGCGTAAGTGTAAGTGCGAATGCGGGCGGCGCAAAGGGGCAAGGTGGCTAACGCGCTGCCCACCAACGCCTGAGTCGAGAAATTGCCTCATCAAAATGCGCGTCGTCCATACCGATGCTGATGCGAACGTAGTTCGTGCCGTCTGGTCCGTAGGCATCACCAGGGACGAGGGCGACATGCGCATGTTCAAGCGCTTGCGTACAGTAATCCGCGCCCAGCATCCCGGTGGGGACTCGCCCCCACACATAGAGCGAGCCGCGCGGCACCTGAGCCGTCAGTCCAATTTCCGGTAGCGCGGCAAGCAGTACATCACGGCGGCGCTGATAGATTCTGTTGCGCTGCGCCATCCACTCGTCGGATGTTTCGCGCAGCGCGTATGCTGCCGCCTCATAAATGGGGATGAAGTGCCCACTGTCCACGTTACTCTTGACCTGGAGTAGGTTTTTGATGCAATCGGGATTGCCGACCGCAGCACCGACACGCCATCCCGCCATATTGAACGTCTTGCTCATTGACGTGAACTCGACCGTATGACGCTTTGCGCCGTCAACCTGCAAGGCGCTAGGGGCACGATACTGGTCAAACGTCACGTCGGCGTAGGGATTATCGGACGCAAGCAGCAAATCATGACGTTCGCAGAATTCGACCGCACGTTGGTAGAACTCGATGCCGACGGTCGCCCCTGTTGGGTTGTTGGGATAGTTCACCCACAGGAGTTTCGCGCGATCCAGCGCATGTTCAGGAATGGCGTCGAAATCGGGCAGGTAGCCATTTTCTTCAGAAATGGGCATCCAGTGGACTTCTGCACCTGCAAGGAGCGCCCCCAGCGAATAAGAGGGATAACCAATTGAGGGCACGAGCGCGATATCGCCTTCATCGAGATAGGCGAGGCAGAGATTTACAATGCCTTCTTTACTTCCCAGGAGTGGCAGGATTTCGCGCTCCGGATCTAGTTCGACGCCAAACCTGCGCGAATAGTAATCGGCAAATGCGCGACGGATCGCCGGAGTACCCTTGTAGCCTGCATAGCCGTGCGCATCGTCACGGCAGGCGGCATTCGCCAGCGTTTCGACGACATTTGCCGAGGGTGGCATATCTGGACTACCAATGTCGAGACGGATGACGGGGATGCCTTTTGCCAACATTTGCTGGACACGCGCACCCAGAACAGCAAGGGGATATGTCGTCAAACGTGTGAGGCGCGCAGCCGGGGTTGGCATTGAGTGCTCTCCGCTGGTGAAGTGATTTATGGACGCATTATAGCGCAGCAGCGTCGTTCGGGTTGTGTTTCGTTTTGTGTGGGCTTTTGTGCTACTCTCGCCCAAAGTCATCTGTCCATCTGACTGGAGAGCTTATCTATGCAACTGAGTATCAATGGGCGAGCCTATGAGGTTGACGCAGAGCCAGATGAACCGCTGCTGTGGGTGCTGCGCGATGCACTGGGGCTGACCGGCACCAAGTATGGCTGTGGCTTGGGAATCTGTGGCTCCTGCACCGTGCATCTTGATGGGGTGGCGACCAGGAGCTGCGTTACGCCCGTTAGCACCATTGAAGGGCGTGCAATCACGACCATCGAAGGGCTTGCCCAGCTTGTCGATGACGTGGAAGTGCTGCATCCCGTGCAGCAGGCATTCATCGACGAACAGGTGCCGCAATGCGCCTGGTGCATGAGTGGGCAGATGATGACAGCAGCGGCTTTCATCGAGACCAATGCTGCGCCTACGGATGAAGAAATCAATGTTGCGATGGGGGCAAACTACTGCCGCTGCGGGTGTTACACGCGCATCAAAGTGGCTGTCGCACGCGCGGCTGAACTGGCTCGCGAACGTGGGGAGGCATAGACGATGAGCGACACGGAACAGTCAAAACCGGAAAAGCGTGGGATGAACCGCCGGACATTCCTGAAGGTGTTGGGGGGCGGGACGGCAGCGCTGGCGGTTGGTGTTGTCATCGGAGGTCCGACGATCGTGCGCGAAGCACGACTGCGCATCAATCAGGCTTTCCTCAGCGGAGATGCCCCGACCTCGCCACCGCCTGAGTCTCCGTTTGTGTGGATTGAGATTGGCGCAGATAACCAGGCATATCTGTATATCCCGAAGGTCGAACTGGGGCAGGGGATTCACACGACGCTGGCGCAGATCGCTGCGGACGAGATGGAACTTGATTGGCAGCAGGTGACCGCTCGGCAGGCGGATACTGAGCGCGGTTTTGATCCTCAGTTGATCTTCACGTTTGGTAGCACGTCGGTCACGTCGCTCTACGCACCCATTCGAGAGATTGGTGCGACTCTGCGCGAGATGCTGCGCGTCGAAGGGGCACGTCAGTTTGGTCTGGATGTCGCAGCGGTGCGTGTGGGGAACAGTGCGGTGTTTGTCGTGGAGGATGAGCAGAGGCGGCTGACCTATGGCGAAATCATCGCAGCAAAGCAAGGCGAGTGGGTGCTGCCCACAACTCAGGCTGCCCTAAAGCCCTCCTCAGAGTTTCGCTATATTGGTCAGTCGGTACAGCGTGTAGACCTGCGCGACAAGGTGACCGGGCGCGCTATGTACGGCTACGATGTGCGCCTGGACGGCATGCTCTATGGTGCGGTAGCACGCCCGCCGCAGTATGGCGCGACACTCAAGCGTGCGGCAGCGGGCGACGCGGAGTCGCAGCCTGGTGTGTTTGCGGTGGTCATTCAGGACGGATTTGCTGGCGTCGTCGCGGAGTCGCGTCGGAAGGCGCGGGCTGCCCTTGAACATCTCGATCTCGAGTGGGAGGGTGGGACGACGATTACTCAGCCAGAGATCGAGGCGATTGTATCCGTCCCGCGTGAAGGTGGGACGCTGATTCAACGTGACGGAGATGTCGATGGCGCAGGTGGGCGGCGTGTTGAAGCAGCCTATCGCGTCCCGATGGCTATCCATGCACAAATGGAACCCCAAGCCGCTGCCGCGCATGTGCAGGGTGACCGGGCGATGATTTTCTGCTCAACCCAGGCACCTGGGCTGACTCGTGAGCGAATCGCCGCGGCAATCGCTCTTGACGAGCAAGCCATTCACGTCGTCCCGACGATGGTGGGCGGCGGTTTTGGTCGCAAGACCGGCGTTGATGTGGGGGTTGAGGCGGCGCTTCTTTCGCAGGCGGCAGGTGTGCCCGTGCATGTGGGGTGGACGCGCGAGGAAGATACCCGCTACGGCTATCGGAGACCACCTGCTGCCAATTTCCTTTGGGCGACTGTGAGCGATGCGGGCGAAGTGCTGGCAATACATCACGAAATTGCCAGCAGCGACATTCTGCTGAATCCGCAGGTGGGCAGCGCGTTTCTGGGCACCGTGCTTGGAACTGACCCGCTGGCAGCCTATGGCGGACTGATCCACTACGCAATTCCGAATCGGCGCGTGGTCTACCATCACTGCCCGATCCCTGTGCCCACTGCCTACTGGCGCGGTTTGGGGTCTTTTCCAAATACATTTGCGATTGAGAGCTTCATTGATGAACTCGCCGAAGCGACGTCCAGTGATGCGCTTGATTTCAGGCTTCGGTATCTGCCGGAAGGCGAGTTAGGCGAGCGTTTCTCGACGGTGCTTAACGCCGTCGCGGATGCATCGGGATGGCACGAGCGTGACTCGCTGCCTGCCGGGCGCGGGCTGGGATTTGCATCCGCTTATGATCGTGGAACCGTCGTGGGGGTGGTCGCGGAAGTGTCGGTCACAGATGCGAACATTCGCGTCGAGCGCGTATGGTGCGCTGTTGATCCGGGCTTGGTGGTCAACCCGGATGGAGCCGCTGCCCAGGTTCAGGGAAGTATCGTCTGGGGCGTTGGCTCTGCGCTGATTGAGGAGCAAGTGATCGCGAATGGCATGTCAACCAGTCAGAATTTCGACGGTTATCCGCTGCTGACGATTGCGCAGACTCCGGAGATCACCGTCCTCCCGATCAGCAGCGGCGATACGCCCGTTGGAGGTCTAGGCGAACCGGTTGTTGGTGCTGTTCCGCCCGCGATTGCCAACGCGCTGGCAGCGATCACGGGGCGGCGGTTTCGCCGGATGCCGTTCCGGTTGTGACACCTGCTGCTTCGACGGCTGCCTCAAGGTCGGCGAGTGCTCGATTCACGTATGTTTGATAACGCACTCGTTTGTCCTTGATGGGCGTGCCCAACGGCGGCATGATGCCGAAGTTTGCCTTCATGGGCTGGAAGTTCGTGGGTTCGGCATGTGTGACGTAATGGCACAGCGCCCCGAGCATGGTCGTCTTGGGCAGCGCAAAAGGTTCCTCGCCTGCCATCAAGCGTGCCGTGTTGATCCCGGCAAGTAAGCCTGTCGCGACGTTACCCATATAGCCTTCCACGCCTGTGATTTGTCCAGCAAAGTACAGGTCGTCGCGCTTTCTGAACTGTAACGTCGGATAGAGCAGTGTGGGGGAGTTGATGAACGTATTCCGGTGCATCATGCCGTAGCGGACAAAGTCTGCGCTGCCCAAACCGGGGATCATCTGCAAGATGCGCTTCTGGTCGCCCCACTTGAGATTGGTTTGAAATCCGACGATATTGTAGAGTGAGCCGATCAGATTGTCTTTGCGTAATTGCACGACGGCGTGTGGGCGCTTGCCCGTGCGAGGATCGCGCAGTCCTATCGGACGCATGGGTCCATATGCCAGCGAATCACGCCCGCGCGCGGCAATTTGCTCGATAGGTAAGCAGCCTTCAAAGAAGTGCGGGTCTTCACGTTCGAACTGCTTCAGTTCGATTGTCTCGCCGATCAGCAGCGCGTCAACAAATGCTTCGTACTCGTCACGATTCATCGGGCAGTTGACGTAGTCGCCTTCTTCCTCATCACCGCGCTCGTAGCGACTGGCGCGAAAGGCGATCCCGAAGTCGATGCTTTCCAACGTGACAATCGGGGAGATTGCGTCATAGAAGTACAGGTATTCAGAGCCGCTCAACTTTGCGATCTCGCCGGAAAGCGCCTCTGATGTGAGCGGTCCCGACGCGATAATCGTGGGCGTCTCCGGGATGGTGGGCATTTCTTCGCGTATGAGGGTGATACGTGGGTGGTTGGCAATGACATCCGTGACGCGCTGGGCGAATGCCTCGCGGTCTACGGCAAGCGCGCCGCCCGCGGGAACAGCGGTCTGATCTGCGATGTCAAGCAGAAGACAGCCCAGGCGCTGGCACTCGGTCTTGAGCAAGCCTGAAGCGCGGTCGGGAAGTTTGCTGCCAAATGAGTTGCTGCACACGAGTTCGGCAAGGCGGTCACTGACATGCGCGCCCGTTTGCCGCGTTGGGCGCATTTCGTAGAGCGCGACATGAATGCCTCGCTGTGCAATTTGCCAGGCAGCCTCAGTTCCTGCTAATCCACCACCAATGACCGTGACTGACGCTGCCATAATCCACCTTATCTGTGCTCACGGACGGCATTTTAGTTGATGCACCTGGTCTTCTCAATCCACAGCCATGACCGCGGCTTACGCCTGCCCCATGAGTTCGGCGGCGAACTGACGATAGCGCTTCAGCTTGTCGAGATCTGCCGGGGGTGGTGTGAGCGACAGCGCATGGTCGTAGGCTGTGAGCGCTTCTGCATAGCGCTTGCGCGCGAACTGGGCGCTCGCCAGCACGTCATAGATGCGGTAATCGGTGACTGCCTGACCTTCCATCTCGGCTGCTTTGAGCAGCTTTTCAATCGCTTCGATAGCTCGGTCGTAATCATCCGACTGGTAATATGCGCGCGCGGTCTGATACTGGAGCGTTGTTTCCCAGGGGTGATAGGGATTGTAAGTCAAGGCGTCCTGGTAGGCACCAGCCGCGGCGGCGTATTGACCGAGGTTGAAATAGGCATTGCCGAGCATTTCGTGAACGCGCGACCAAGCCACATCAACACCCAGCGGCTTGCGCGTGATCTGTAAATAGTGCTGCAAGCGCGATACAACATCTCTGTCATGGGCAGTGACCTGTGAATAGAGTTCGCCTGCCGTGAGCAGTGTGTCAGCGAGCGCGATGCGATTTTCGTCCGTTTGTTGTGCGATCTCGATTGCAGTCTCAATTGCGTTGATCGCCTCTGCCAGTCGTCCGAGTTCTCTGAGCACACGCGCACGAAGGGTCTGCAGGCGCACGATCCAGACAGGTGCTGCGGTTCTGGGGTAGGTATAGAGCGCCTTATCAAGGAAGCCGAGCGCGCGCGGAAGCTCGCGCTGCTCATAAACGTGAATAAACCCCAGGCGTTCAAAACAATAGGCGGTAAGTGCCGGGTTCGCACTTGGATTTAGCAATGCCTGTACGAAACATTGCAGGGCTGCGGCAGGCTGACCCTCGGTGAGATAGATGCGCCCAGACTGATAATGTATCCAGCCAAGATTGGGGTAGTCGGGATGTTCGCGGATGAGGGTGGTGTAGCACTCCTGCGCGGCGCGGACATGGCTGCGATCCGCGAATCCGACGCTGGCAAGCTCGAAGCGAGCGAAATGCGCATCTCCAGCGAGTTCGAGGATCTCCGTTTGAAAAGCTGGGTCGTCAATTCTTGCCTTTGCGGATGAAATGTCATCCAGCGCTTCTTCCGGTCGTGCCGCCAACAGCCGTGCGCGCGCGCGCATGACGATGACCCTTGCTTCGTCTGAAGAATTCAGATCGGAGCGCAGCAATTTCGCAATGGCAGTCTCTGCCCGGCGGACATCTCCGACCATGAGCCAGTCGTGAATTTGCTGGATTGCTTCCTGGATCACAAGTGTTCCTTACTGCTTGCGGCGGGTGATTAGTACTGATTATAGGACGATCAGCAATCTTGGAGAGGTTTCGGTGGTTTCTGGTAGCTATTGAGAGTCGAACGCGACTAGTCTAAGGGGTATTGTGAAACGGTGTACAAGTGGTTGCGAGGATAGTCTATGCGCCAGGTCGCAGTGATTGGGGTTGGTCAGACTGAAATTGGCGAGTTGTGGGATCGCAGCCTTCGCTCGCTGGCGGGCGATGCGCTGCAGAATGCGATGCAGGACGCTGGGCTGGAAAACGCGCCAGATGCGCTATTTGTGTCGAACATGATGGCATCCATGTTGAGCAATCAGACGCATCTCGCCACGGTGATCACGGATTATGTCGGATGGCGCGGTATCGAGGCAACCACCGTCGAAGCAGCATGCGCATCTGGTGGGATGGCTTTTCAGGCAGCAGTGCGCGCAATTGCCAGCGGTGCTATTGATGTGGCAGCGGTTTGCGGCGTCGAAAAGATGACGGACTCGCTGCCAAACTTAACCTTCAAGGCACTCGCCACGGCGGCTGATGCCGATTATGAAAGCGTGCACGGGGTGACTTTCGTTGGGCTGAACGCGATGATCATGCGGCGCTATATGCACGAATATGGGGTGACACGGGAGGCGTTTGCGCCATTCGCTGTCAACTCGCATGGCAACGCGATGAACAACCCGAACGCAATGTTCAAGATGAAGGTGAGCGAGCAGAGTTACGCCCACGCCCCAATGATTGCTGATCCGATTAATCGCCTGGACAGTGCTCCGATTTGCGACGGCGCTGCGGCGATCATCCTGTGTCCGCTTGAAATGGCTGCTGATCTGAGTGCGAACGCGCCGATTCAAGTCCTTGCCAGCGCTGCTGCGACGGATACGATTGCGATAGGGGATCGACGAGACTTGTTATCGCTCGACGCTGCCAAAGCAAGTACTCAACGTGCTTATGCCCAGGCAAAGCTGTCGCCATCTGACATCGATGTGTTTGAACTGCATGATGCATTCTCGATTATCGCGGCGCTCAGTCTGGAGGCGGCGGGCTTTGCAGCCGATGGGCATGGCTGCGACCTTGCTCTCAACGGCGACATCACGCTCGGTGGACGTATCCCGGTGAGTACGATGGGCGGGCTGAAGGGGCGCGGACACCCGATTGGGGCGACGGGAATCTATGAATTGGGCGATGTCGTGATGCAGCTTCGGGGAGCCGCGGGGAAAAACCAGGTTTCAGGCGCTACCATCGGGATGGCACAAAATATCGGTGGGGCGGGATCTACGGTCGTGACCCATATTCTGGGGAACCGCTAACAAAACCCGCGCCGCGCACTGATAAACAGGCGCGGCGCGGCTGCTGCGATCAGATCTTCCCCAAGACGATGCTGGCGTTTTGCCCACCTAAGCCGAAGCTGTTGCTCAGAGCGTAACGCAGGTTCGTGACCTGGCGAGCGATATTCGGCGTGTAGTCGAGATCGCATTCGGGATCTGGCGTTTCGTAGTTGATGGTGGGGTGGATGACCTGGTCAACCAGTGTCTTGACGGTGGCAATGACCTCAATAGCGCCCGCTGCGCCCAGTGCGTGACCGATCATGCTCTTGGTCGAACTGATCATGATGTTGTACGCCTGCTCACCAAAGACCTTCTTGATGGCATACGTTTCCATCGCATCGTTGGCAGGGGTGGAGGTGCCATGTGCGTTGATGTAGCCAATTTCATCGAATGGAATACGGGCGTCTTCGAGTGCCCAGCGCATGGATCGGATCGCACCCCCGGCTTCCGGGTCGAGGGCGGCGATATGATAGGCGTCGGACGATGAGGCATGACCGAGGATTTCGGCGTAGATGCGAGCACCGCGTTTGATGGCGTGGGCAAGACTTTCGATAATGACGATGCCTGCGCCTTCCGAGAAGACGAATCCGCTGCGGTTCTTGTCGAACGGGCGACTGGCGCGCTCCGGATCGTCGTTGTAGCCTGCGGCAAGCGCCTCCATCGCATCGAAACCGGCGATGGCGTAGTCCTGCATCACGGCTTCGACGCCGCCGGTGATGACCATATCAGAGCGACCGCCTTTGACAAGTTCGCTCGCTTCCCCTATGGACTGCGTGCCAGCAGCACATGCTGTCGCTGGTGCGTTCAGGGGACCGAGTGAGCGCATGAGCTTGCTCACATAGTGTCCCGGCATATTGGGCAGGGAGTTGATCAAGCCAAAGGGATTTGGCTTTTTGTGGTCGGCACGATACTTCGTTGTCGTCTGCTCGCTCTGCTCCTGGGAACCGAGGGTGGAACCGATCACAGTACCAACCCGTTCACCTTGTGCCTCAATCTGCTCGGTTGTCAGACCTGCATCGGCGACAGCCATGGTCGCGGCGGCAATCGCAAGCTGGCAGGCACGCCCCATGCGACGCGCTTCTTTGCGATCAATTTTGAAGTCTTCCGGATTAAAGTCACGGACTTCGCCGCCGATCTGTACCGGGACATGATCGATTGGAACATTCTGGATACGTCGGATGCCAGAACGCCCTGCAGTGAGCGAATCCCACAATTCCTTGACCGTGCCCAGCGCTGTGACGGCACCCAAGCCGGTGATCACAACACGAGGACGTCCATTACGCAGTAGTTCCATACCACTCTCTCCAGCACTCTCACTATGAGTTTATCGACGTTTTGAGACGCCACAATCTTTCACACATTAGTCATCGGACAGCGAAGGCATTTTTGCAATCCCCTCACGTATCGTTTCGATGACGCGACCCTGGACCGCTGCGCGTGCCTGCCTTACACCATTACGAACAGCAATCGCGCTTGAGCGTCCATGACCGATTATCACAACACCGTTGATTCCCAGAAGTGGCGCGCCGCCAATCTCAAACGGGTCAATCTGCTTGCGTACACGCCGGAACGCAGGGCGCGCAAGTGCTGCTCCAAGTTTGCTGGTGAGCGAAGCCATCAGTTCGGTTCGTATTGCGTCGGTGAGGGCGCTGGTGCCGGCTTCGAGGGTCTTAATGAAGATATTGCCAACAAAACCGTCCATGACTACGACGTCCACTGCGCCTTTGAGCACATCTTTCGGCTCGACATTTCCGACAAAGCGGAGGGGAAGCTGTTCGATTAGCCGTGCGCTTTCGCGGATCAGGTCGTTCCCTTTGCCTTCCTCCTCGCCGTTGGAGAGCAGCCCGACACGGGGATTGGAAACTCCCGCCGTCGCCTGGGCATACATGCTGCCCATGATGGCAAACTGTGCAAGCCACTCGGGTCGGCAGTCCGCGTTGGCACCGACATCCGTGAGGATCGGTTTGTTCGCCATCGGCAGGATACCTGTCAGGGCAGGGCGCTTGACGCCCGGAATCCGGCGCAGGGTGTTGAGCAGCGCGATGCTGAGAGCTGCGCCTGTGTTGCCCATGCTTACAAACGCATCTGCCTGCCCGTTCTTAACAAGGTTCATGCCTACATGCATTGACGAGTTCGGCTTGGCTTTACCGACGACTGCCGGCTTGTCTTCCATGGTGATGACTTCGCTGGCATGAACAATGTCGATGGTGAGACCCGTAGTATTGTGCTTGCTGAGTTCACGCTTGATTGCGGCTTCATCCCCAACGAGGACGATAGGGTCACCGAAGTCACGCGCCGCGAGGACAGCCCCCTCGACATCGGGTGCGGGGAAATCATCCGTCCCCATTGCGTCTACTACTACTCGCATTCTGACAATAAGCTCCTGAAGACACTTTTGACCAATAATGAGGGGGTGCACCCATATAGTACATCAGCACGGACGGCGTGTCATGGCGACCATTGACAGCCTTTCAGGGCGCGACTACAATTTCGTTTACTCTATGCGCTGGTGGCGGAATGGCAGACGCGCATGGTTGAGGGCCATGTCCCGCAAGGGGTGGAGGTTCGACTCCTCTCCAGCGCACCTCAGAAAAGGGCTTCCAGATATTCTGGAGGCTCTTTTTGTTTAATGGAGGCTTCGCCTCTGGCGTGTGTCTTGTGAACACGTTACACTCAATATTATTCGCTCGTGATTTTCAGGCAGGAGTGTCGTTCGATGAGCAGTTCCCTCAACAATCTGCTTTCGCAGGCTTATGGCTTCATCGAGGCTGACCAACTGGATGATGCGATCACACTGCTCAAACCCATACTTGCCGAAAACCCGAACAATCCAGATGCATGGTGGCTCTATGCGCACGCGGTAGAGAATGTAGACGATGCGCGTGCCGCGCTTCAGACAGTGCTAAACCTCAGCCCCAATTATCCTGAGGCACAGCGTCTCCTGGACATGTTGGAAGAGGCAACAGCAGGTGTTGATACCGGTAACCCACTGAATGACATCAGCTTGCAGCCCATTCGCACAATCAGCGATGCGGAGGCAGGTGTATCCGACGATGATGCGCCGTTTGGGGACATGGGCGAGCGCACTCGGCGCGGTTTTGAAGAGCGTATGGAAGCCGTTAGCGCGCGCAAAAGCGAAGGCTTCCCCTTCCGCAATATCGCGCTCTTAGCCGCACTCTTTATATTCGCCATGATTGCGGCGCTGATTTTCGGTCCGGGTCTGTTTAACCCCTTTGTGTCTCCTACCGCCACCGATGCTGGCGACGATCGTACCGCCACTGCTTTAGTGTTCGCAGCGACTGGGACGAGCGCAGGACTGCTGAACTCTGGTACGACTGAGCCAGCGGTACTGACAGCGACTGCGATTGTTGCTGCGGATTCCGGTGGCAGCGTACAGACTGCTTCGTCTCCCACGTCGGAGGCGGCGCTGGCTGTGACGCCGGTTGCCTCGGCTACCGTCGATGCAGGTAGCAGCGCACAGGCTGCCGCGTCTCCCACGCCGGAGGTACTGCCGGGTGTGACACCGGATACCTCTATTGACCTCTCGGCACTGAGCGCCGCTCTTGTGCCCTTGGGCGATGGCACGGCTGTAGGAATTGAGACCACTTCGCGGGGTGAAACCGTCGTGCTGACGCTGTGCAGCCAGGAGCCGAACGTGAGCCTGCGCGATACGCTGCGCCAGGCGGTTGATCTGCTCGCCGGACAAACGACTGTCACTGATCCACAGGTCGGTGGAGTCGGCTTCCGCCTGCTCGATTGCACGACGGACTCGCGGATACTGCGTTTTCTTGCTGCGTCCGCGAGCGATGTCGTGGAGTACGCCGGCGGCGTGATCGATGCAGCCGTGTTTGAGGCGCGCCTGGCACCACAGTAGGCGCGTCAGTCTCCCTCTGCGCTGTGAATGGGCAGTCTGATTGTGAATCGACTGCCCACATCGACTTTGCTCACCACCGCAATGCTTCCATTATGTCCCTGAATGATGCCGTAGCTGACGAACAGCCCTAGCCCGGTGCCGTTTGGCTTCGTCGAATAGAATGGATCGAAGATTCGATCGATGTGTTCTGGTTTTATGCCACAGCCTGTATCTTCAAACTCGATCACATTATCACTGCCGATCTGTTTGGCGCGGATAGTGAGTGTGCCACCTTTTTCCATTGCAACCTGGGCATTTATCGCCAGATTCATGAAGACTTGCTCAAGCTGGTCTTTGCTGCCATAAATGGGCGACATCTTCTCAAGATCGGCAGCGATCTTGACTTTATTGGTCAGAAAGAACTTACGGTTCAGGTCGATAACGGACTCCAGGATGGGGGAGACTTCAAGCAAAGTCAGCCCTTCGTTTCGCTTGCCTGTAAAGTCGAGGAGGCGGCTGACGATGCGGCGGATGCGCTCAAGGCTTTCCTGGATGAGACTCATGGCTTTCTTGTCGTAGGGAACATCATAGTGGGCGATTTCTTCAAGATGATCGTCCAGCAGGTTCCGGATAGGCATGAGCGGATTGTTGATTTCATGCGCGATGCTGGCGGCGAGATGCCCGATTGATGCGAGTTTCTCCTGGCGCAGGAGGAGCTGCTGTGCGGACTCCAGCTCGCGCGTCCGTTCGCGAACACGGTCTTCCAAAACGAGGGCGTGCTGCGCTTCCATGTCGTATAACTGAGCGTTGCGGAGCGCAAGTGCTGCCTGGCTGCATATCCCTTCCAATAGACGCATCTGGCGGTCGTCGTATGCGTCTTCGCCCGAGATGATCATCATGCCGAGGTTGGTGTCAGCCAATCTGAGGAGCGCGACCATGCCATTTGGCATCGCTTTCAGGAATGGGGTTTCTGCGGACCAGCGCGCCGTGCGTTTGTCGCCGAGCCACTTCTGTGCTTTCGCAGGGAGTGTGGGATCGTCAAAGATAGCGGAGTGACTGCTGGCATTCTTGCGACTGAGCCGCCAGTCGGACACGCGCATCTGATCTTCTTCGAAGACATAGATTGATGCGGCAGACCCAGGCAGGAGATCGAGCGTGAGATCTGGGACGAGTGTGATGAGGTCACTGAGGAGAATGTTTTGATTGAGCCGCTGGCTGACCCCCAAGAGGACTTCAAGCTCGCGCGAGCGTCTCTCGAGGTCTTCTTCGAGCTTACGCTGGCGCATTTTCGCCTGAGCCCGCGCGATTAGCTCATGAGGCTGAAATGGCTTATAGAGAAAGTCGTCCGCACCGAGGTTTAAGCCGCGCTCAAGATCCTGCGGTTCTCGTGCCGCCGCTGTAACGATGACTGTAGGGATGTTCTTGGTCGATTCGTTTTCGCGCAGTCCGCGCAGCACCTCGAAGCCATTCATCCCGGGCATCATGATGTCGAGGACGACCAGGTCTGGTAGAAGATACTGCGCCATTTCCAGCGCCTTAATGCCGTTGAAGGCGCACTCAACCTGGAAACCCGCACGCTGGAAGATTGTTTCCAGCATGGTTGATGTGATCTTTTCATCTTCTGCCACCAGCACGAGCGGCGGATGATGGGTAAACAGCGAAGGATCAAGTTGCATCATCATGGCACGGTTCTCGTTTATACTTTCGGTTACGACAGAATTGCCGTATGTCAGTTCGATCTGGATCATAATGGAATGTTGGATAAATGGTGAGTAATCGTTCTCTGGGCGCGAGGACTTTGCGCCGCGTCATCGTCGGTTTTGCAATCGGGGCAGGTTTGGCGCTGGCATTCGCCGGGGGATTCGTTGTGCGTGACCTTTTTGGCACCGTGCTGCCCGCGCGGGCGGTTGGAGCCGTCGAGGAGTCGCATTACCCGCTGCTTCTTGAGGTGCAGGCGCTGCTTGACCAGCACTATCTTCGTGATCAGCCTGATGTGACACAGCGCCAGTACGCCGCGATTCGTGGAATGCTGGGAATCTTGGGCGATCCCTATACCTTCTTTATCGATCCTCCCGTTGCCGCGAGCGAGTCTGACGTGCTGGCGGGTACCTACGGGGGGATTGGTGTCGAGATTCAACGGAATGAGCAGGGCGAGATCGTCCTTTATCCCTTCGCCGATAGCCCGGCGGAAAAGGCGGGACTTGAGACGGGGGATGTGCTGATCGCTGTAAACGGGGTTGCGATAGAGCTGACGACCGGGCAGGATAGTATCGACCAGGCGCTGCGCGGCGAAGTCGGGGACGGCAATGGAGTTCGCCTCGTCTATCGGAAGTCCGCAACGGGGGAAGAGGTTGAGCAGTTTATTCTGTTCGATGTCATCAATGTGCCCTCGGTGATTTGGCGGGTGTTGAGCGAGGACAATCGTATCGGCTATCTGCATGTCCTTCGCTTTACGAGCCGGACGCCGGATGAAGTGCGTGAAGGACTCACATTTCTGAGTGACGAAGGTGTGGAAGCGCTGGTGCTCGACCTGCGCGATAACGCAGGCGGGCTGCTTGCCGAATCTATCGCGGTCGCTGACGAGTTCATCGACGCTGGTGTTCTGGCAGTTGAGCAGAATCGCTCTGGGGAAGAGGCGTTTAGCGGGCAGGCAGGCGGTCTCGGTGCAGAGTATCCCTTGGTTGTATTGGTGAACGGCGGCACTGCGAGTGGTGCTGAACTACTCGCGGGGGCGCTGCGAGACCGCGAGCGTGGTCTGCTCATTGGTCAGCGGACGTATGGAAAGGGCACGATTCAGCAGATCTATCGGCTTGCGGATGGCTCGTCGCTGCATGTGACGGCTGCTGAATGGTTCACACCCGCGGAAGTGCCGCTGGATGGGGAGGGGTTAGCGCCAAACATCGCAATGATACCCGATGAGAATGGACGGGATGTTGAACTGGGTGAAGCCGTGCGACAATTGACGGCGATGTTATCCGAATAGCAGATGTGCAATCCAGATCGTGAGTATTGGCGATGGCTGATGGCGTGAAAGTGATCACGCGCAACCGCAAGGCAGCGCATGAGTATCATCTATCGGATCGATATGAAGCCGGAATCGTTCTGACGGGTTCAGAAATCAAGTCGATCCGCGACAACAAGATCAACTTGCAGGACGGCTTTGTTCAGGAGCAGGGGGGAGAGCTGTGGTTGCTGAACGTCCACATCACTCCCTATGACCGGAGCGGGACGTACGGGTATACAGAACCCATGCGTCCACGTAAGCTGCTGCTGCATAAGAAGCAGATTGCGCAGATTATCAGTCGTATCCGCGAAAAAGGGATGACGGTGATACCGACTGAGATTTATCTGAAGAAAGGGCGCGCAAAGGTCGAGATTGCGCTGGGGAAAGGCAAAAAGCTCTACGATAAACGCGCGGATGACGCGAAGCGCGATAGCGATCGAAACCTGCACAAGATGATGAAGTCAGGCAGATACGAGGATTGAGTCTATGCAGAATGCGCTTGAATGGCGTTCATCGATTTTTGAGATTAACCGACTGACAGACGAAGCGAAACTGGCGATCTATCGAACCCTGATACCCGAATGGGTCTATCAGGAATGCGGTGTGGACCGTACGTCCCTGACGGTCGAAGGTAAATCTGTTGTGAAGTTTCGCTGCCCTTCCGGCAGCAGGGCGGTCGAAGTCTCGATACGGCGTAAAGCGGGTGATACCGATCCGATGCTTTACCTCAATATGGTGGACACCTTCAACTACCAGCTTCTCGTCTTGCTTGTCGTTATCAACGATCCGACTGCGACTCGCTTCAGTATTGATATCGATGAGGACGGCAATCCGACGCAGTTAGGTACGCTGGGGCGCAACCTGGAGGCGGAGGAAGCAGCGATGCTGGCTGGTCTTGCTCCAGGGCAGGTTCGTGCAGGGCTGCGGGTCTTCAAACAGACCTTTCCGCTTTTTGAGCAATTTGTCGCGCGAATGGGTCATGATCTGTTCTTCATCGAGCCGCTTGCATATCACAATGCGATCATTTTCGAGCGCTACGGGTTCTCGTATGTGCGAGGACTCCAGGAGATGGAGCGTATTCACCGCGAATTTTTGCCGGGCGGCGAACTAAGCCTTCGCTTGACACCTTCCAACCCATTTCGCGGACTCGACGCCTGGCGCACTGTGCGGGGTCGTTCCTGGGCAATCCACGATGGGATCCTGGGGCATCCGTTCACAGGGTTCCAGATGTACAAACGGCTGGGCAGTCATGCAGGAATCAACTCCTTTCCCGAACAAATCTGGTAAACGCCCTTACATCAGCGCCGAGGCAGTGCGAGATGCGCTGCGTGCGATGCTGTACACCGATCCAGATGTGCCACTCGCTGCCAGTCCGCTCTGGTATCTCACGCTTGTGGAACGGATGCTGCATGACCCAGCCGTTCCCAGGGTGGAGTCTCACCGCCATCGCATTTTGAACTACCTTCTTGTAGAGGAGATTGAGGCGGCAACCGCAGCGATTCGCGAGCGTTGCGGTGTGGTCCCGATGGCACATGATTGGACAAAGGAGCGGTTGATTGAGGAGTTTAAGCGACTTGCGCCCGCACGGAATGCTGAACTCAAAGCCTGGACGATACTCTACGCGCGGTATGTCAACGTCGGTGCGGGTGTCGAGCTGGGGGAAATCGCGGATGCCCTGGGCATCGATGATCGCCACTGCCGTCGTTTACACATGCATGGGGTGCGTCGAATGGTGGATCGCTTATGCGACCGCGAATGGGCAGCTCGTGCACAACAGAAGCGCTTCCGGCTGCTCGCTCGCATCCCTGGATTGATGTCCCCACATCCGATTGGTCGTGACGACTTGTTCCAGCGCGCCTACACACTGTTGTGCGAGCCAGGGCAGAAGCTGCTGATGAGCGGTGAAAGTGGGATGGGGAAAAAGACCCTTGTGCGCGCGCTGTTGCGACAGATGATAGATGCCGATCTCATTGACCAGCTTCTTTGGTATGACGACCCGCCCAGTGGTAGTGCGGTGCTCTTGTGGATTCAGGAAGCGATCTGTATCGAACCTGCACAGCGGTTCGCGTTGGAGCGCTACCTGGAAGCATATCAACTGCTGGTCGTGATCAATGAGCCGACTCGTCTGCTGGCACAGCCCAGTGAGATGAAGTCACTACTTGGGAGGCTTGGGCGCGCCACTGTGGTGCTTATTCACCAGGGGCGCGTTTCACTCGACGAGATTAGCGCGGTGGTCGTGGTTCCACCGCTGGGTCAGGCGGCTATGCACAGCCTTGCCACCCAGTACTGGCATCGTTACCAAAGCCAGAATTTCAGCACTGATGCGAACCTGCCAGAATTGATCCGGCTGTCTGGTGGTAGCCCGGCACTCCTGAAGCAGTATATCCAGGGCTATCGATATCGTTCGGCAGGAACTCCCCGCGATGACTTCAGCCCTGAACGACGCCTCGCGTTGGTTTCGGATGCCGCCCGCCAGACGTTGGTCGCTTTTCTGCTCAGCAGTTTGGACGGGCAGACCGTGAATGAGTTCACACAAATCTGGGGCGATGAGCATGGTGCTCAACAACTGGATGAACTGCTGGCGTTTCATGTGTTGGAGCTTCATGGCGTAAACCAGCAGTTACACCTGGCACCGCGCTGGCGTGATTGGCTTGTTCAAGACTGTACTGACAATGGTTGGACCTATGGTGTCGCATTGAAGTTGTTGGAACTTCTTGATGAGCAGCTTCGAGTTGGTAACAGCGGGTCACTCCAATGCGTGGAGCGACTGCTCCAGGTGGATTGGCTGAAAATCCCGCCTGTGCGTGCTTTCGCATGGCTGGAACAAGGATGGCACGTTGGGGTGGTGGTGGGGCGCTGGGCGTCCTGGCTTCACCTGCTCAGACAGGCAACCCAGGGTGCACAGAGTGCAGAACCGAGTTTGTGGATGGGGCGTGGGATTTGCGCGCGTTTTGCCGCGGAGTGGGATGAAAGTGCTCAGGCATTCCAGACGGCGATCCGCCTGGCGGGGGAGGTTGGGCGCTTCGAGTTGCAGGCGGAGGTCTTACTTGAGCACAGCATCCTGCTGAGAAAGCGGGGCTATCTGGGGCTGGCGGCTGATGGTCTCCAGGATGCTGGACGGCGGGCGCGGCGGTATGGACGGGTGGACTTATTGGAGCGGCTGTCGCTGGAGCAGGCGCAGTTGGCTGCCGAACGGGAGGATGGCGCGGCGATGTTGGAATCGCTATCGGCGGCGAAGCCCACATTTCTTGTTTCAATGCTGACGGCGGAAGCCTATTGCTTATTAGGGAACCTTGATGCCTGTGCGAATCTGCTGCATGAGCTGCTTGCGGAGGCTAGTGCGGACCTGGCAACGCGGGCACGTCTGCATACGGTGATGGCGCGCGTGCATCGCGCCCGTAAGCAGTTCGATCTTGCGCGACGTGAGTGTGAAACGGCATTGACGCTGCTGGAGCAGACGGATGATTTCTACAGTAAGGCGCGAGCCTATGTCAACATGGGGACTGCGATTCTTGAGGCAGGGGGTGCGCTTTCAGATGCGCTGGCGCTATACAGATTGGCGGAGAGTGATCAGCGAGCGATGGGCGACACGATTGCGCTGTTTGCTACCCAGCACAATATCAATGCCGCGAGCTTAGATCATCCAGCCCCGAAGTGAGGGTGGGTATTGGTATGAAAATGCGGTATAGTTTAAAAGTCCGCTCGTAGCTCAGGGGATAGAGCAACGGTCTTCGGAACCGTGTGTCGGGGGTTCGAATCCCTCCGGGCGGACTATCCGTGCCGTGATTTGCGGGTTGACCCGCCCTCTACACATTGTTATAGTGAATGCGAATTCGCTCCATTCGTCCAGAGGCCCAGGACGTAGCCCTCTCAAGGCTAAGACACGGGTTCGAATCCCGTATGGAGCACCTGCGTACACACGCCTTAACCCTCAGGTTGAGGCGTTTTTGTTGCTCGTTTCCCCTAAACCTTAGGGGCTTAGGAATCCGTGCGCTTGTGTTATGGTGAGGATACTTCGTTAACTTCTGGTCAAGACCTCTTCAACTCATCCACTCCTCACTTGTGTATGTCAAGCTTCTAGGCGTGTTTGTGATATTTGACGTGGTCTTCACCTTCTCATTGGAGTAGAGAATGGCTGCAATTGAAAAACCTGTGCCTGAGATCACCAGTCAGGGTGTGCAGTGGTTCAGGACTGATGTCTCTGAAGTGCTGCGCCAGCTTGACACAACGCTTGAGAAGGGGTTGACAGATTCGTCGGTTGAAGCGCGTCTGCAACAATATGGCGCAAATGAGCTGATAGAGAAACCGCCAAAAAGCGTGTGGGCGATTCTCTGGGAACAACTCATCAATCCCCTGGTCTTACTTCTGATTGGGGCTGCGGCAGTGTCCGCTGTCCTTGGCAAAGTAGACAGCTTCATCGCCATCGTCGCCATTGTCATCATCAATGCTGTACTGGGCGTGTCCCAGGAGTACCGCGCTGAACAGGCAATGGCTGCTCTCAAGAAGATGTCGGCACCGCTGGTGCGGGTACGGCGCAATGGTAAGGTGCAGGATGTACAGTCGCGTACGCTGGTTCCTGGGGATCTGATCCTGTTGGAAGCCGGGAGTGTTGTGCCTGCGGATGCGCGGCTTGCGGAAGCGGCAAATCTTCGGGTGGCGGAGGCTGCGCTCACCGGGGAATCCCAGCCCGTCGAGAAAGACATCAGCACGCTGCAAAAGGATGAGGTGTCGCTCGGTGATCGGCACAACATGGTTTACATGGGCACTGCCGTGACTTATGGACGCGGTGTTGCTGTCGTCACCGGGACCGGTATGAAGACCGAACTGGGGAAAATCGCCGATTTACTCCAGAATGTCGAGCAGGACAAGACGCCGATGCAGAAGCGCATCGATGAAGTGGGGATTGTTCTGTTTCGCGCAACGCTGGCGATCCTGGTTTTTGCGCTTATCGTTGGTCTCGCGACGGGACAGCCTTTGCTCCCGCCCGGGGATTCTCCTACCAATCAAGAATCAGTGCTCCTGACAGCGGTATCGATTGCAGTAGCGGTTGTGCCGGAAGGACTCCCGGCTGTTGTAACGGTTGCGCTGGCATTGGGCGCACAGAGGATGCTTCGCCGCAAGGCGCTGATCCGCAAACTGCCGGCTGTCGAGACGCTAGGCTCAGTCACAACCATCTGTTCCGACAAGACAGGAACACTTACCGAAAATCGCATGACCGTGCGCGTGGTTGATGTCGCTGGGAACAGCGCGGTCCTGGATGAGGTTCTGGAGGAAGGGCGGATGCACCTTGTTTCCTACAATGGGTCGACTCCGAAAGTCAATGTCGCGCAGGCGATACTGTTGACAGGTAACTCGTTGTGTAACGACGCTGTGCTTGAGGCATACGAAAGTGATGCGGACGGGAACCCGCTACTGAAGGCGCTTGGTGACCCCACCGAAGGCGCACTGGTGGTCGCCGCGGCTCGCTATGGATTGATGAAGGATCGCCTGGACACGCAGTATCCGCGTGTTGGCGAAGTGCCGTTCGACAGTGACCGTAAGCGGATGACGACGATACACAAGATCGCGCCAATCACCCAAGGTGCATCGAGCGAAGAACAGGCTGCGCGTAAGCTCTTTGCTGCTGCAGAACAGAACGGGGAGTACGTTTCCTTCACGAAGGGCGGCGTAGACAGTATGCTGGAAGCCTGCGATTTTGTGTGGGCAGAAGGCGCGCCGGAACCCATGACGCCTGTGCTGCGTGACCGGATTGAATCCTCTAACAACAAGATGGCGCAGGAAGGCTTGCGCGTGCTCGGCATGGGGTATCGCAGACTGAAGACTCTGCCTGGCAAACCCAATGTCGAAAACATGGAAGATGAATTGATATTCGTCGGCATGGTTGGCATCATCGATCCGCCACGCGCGGAGGTGCGCGATGCCGTTGCGACGTGCCGTCAGGCGGGTATCCGCCCTGTGATGATTACGGGCGATCACCCGTTGACAGCGCTGGCAATTGCCAAGGAGCTGAAGATTGCCAATGAGGGCGATCGCGTATTGACAGGGCACGATCTGGCGAAGATGTCGCAGAAAGAGCTTGAAAACGCGGTAGAAACGGTGCCGGTTTTTGCTCGTGTAGCGCCCGAACACAAGCTGAATATCGTCCAGGCGTTGCAGACACGCGGTCATGTTGTCGCGATGACCGGCGATGGTGTGAATGACGCACCGGCGCTGAAGAGAGCCGACATTGGTGTTGCAATGGGGATCACGGGAACAGCGGTGTCGAAAGAGGCATCCAGCATGGTGATCCTGGATGACAATTTCGCGACTATCGTCAGTGCAGTCGAGGAAGGGCGCACCATTTATGAGAATGTGCGGCGCTTCATCAAGTATTTGCTGGCAAGCAATACGGGTGAGCTGTTTGTACTGATCATGAGTCAGTTGGTGCAGGGGCTGTCGCTGCCGCTGACAACGCTGCAAATTCTCTGGATGAACCTGATCACCGACGGCATTCCTGCACTCGCGCTGGGCGTGGAACAGGGTGAGCCGAACGCAATGAAGCGCGCGCCGTATGCTTCAAATGAGAGCGTGTTTGGGCGTGGGCTGGCGCGGCATATCCTGTTGATTGGCTTGACCCTCGGCGTGACGGGGCTGGGGCTAGCGATTTGGGCGCACTCTACCAACCAGATCGCGGCAAATGGCAACCCCGCGTGGAACACGATGGTGTTCATGTATTTGACAATAGCGCAGATGGGACATGCATTAGGGCTTCGCTCGCACCGCGAGTCCGTGTTCACGCTAAACTTCTGGGGCAATAAGCTGCTTCTGGGGGCAATTGTCTTCACCATAGCCGTCCAGTTAATCGCCGTGTACTCACCATTCTTCAACAACCTGTTCCAGACAAACCCGTTGACAGTCGAGCAACTGGCGATAAGTCTGGCACTCAGTTCAATCGTCTTCATCGTCGTCGAACTGGAAAAGCTCTTGATCCGGCGCGGAGTTCTGAAGTCTGGTTGATCCGTAGGCGGGCGCTTTGTTGCAGAGAGCATCTCAAATCGAGATGCTCTTTTGTTATGTAGACAATCGCGTAATGCGGCGCATAATGAAGATGTACACAAGGAGCGACCGCAGCATGATCACACTTCCCTGGCGCACGGGTGTCAACATGCGCGAATTTGTCTATTATGGGACACCGGCTGCGCCCCATACTCAGGTGGGGTTACAGGATCGTCAGCTTGCCGCGCTTACAGCGATGGGGGTGAAGCTCGTGCGCATATGGGCGAGCCGCCACGATATGAGCACGGCGGAGATGGTTGGTCGAGTGCGTAGTGCGGTTGACAAAATCGCGACCGCCGGAATGCAGGCGATCGTATGCCTGGATGACTCGTTGAATTCGGGCTATAGCACTCCCGGTTCTATGCAGTTTCACACCGAAACGCAGGGGCACATCCATACGCGCTATTGGGTCGAGAAGCGGTACTTGCAGGATTACTTACCGCACGTTCGCGCGCTTGTCACTGCGCTAAAAGGGCACTCAGGAATTCTATTGTGGGAATTGGGAAACGAATACGCGCTGCACCCCCGTGAACCGGGGAGGCGTGAAAGCCAGGCATTTCTGGAATTTGCATCGGCTGCCAGTGACGTACTCAAGTCGATTTCACCCAGTCATCTGGTTTCAACGGGACTGGTCAACAGCCGGCATGTTGCCAGCCTCCTGGAAGATAATGTTGCTGAGTACGCACGTCGTTTGTATGGATTGCCGACGGTGGATGCGATTTCGATCCACTATTATGAGCATGATGGCGAGAAGGTCTTCGCCGATATTGATTTGGCGGCTGCTCGTGACCTGAAGAAACCCTATTACATCGGAGAGTTCGGCGCACGAAAGAATCACGGGGATCGCCCTGGATATTATCGTGGTGAGCTTCGTTTATGGCAGCAGGCGGGCGCATTTTCTGCGCTGGCATGGGCATTCGATACCTCGGACCGCGACGTTGGCGTAAGCGATGAGTTTGCAACAGCGCGCATATTTCCAGATTTTGCTCAGATCGGAGACGTGATCAAGTCTTTTGCGAATGACGTGCCATCGTTTTCGATCCGTGCAACCGCTATAGATGTAAATCCTGTGGCAGCCATCACAACCACATCTGCCACAGTTTCAGGGGGTGCCGGTGGCGACTTCGTGGCGCTGGGCGCTACGTCAACGGGACTTGCACCACTTCCGGCGATTCCGGAATTCAAGCTGCTTCTGCCGATGACATGGGCACATCAGATACAGGCAAACTTCGACGATCCTGCAAATTACGGTGGGAATCGGCTTCAGAAGCGGGAAGGCATCATGTTCGTGCCCACGAACGCCACGGTGGCACTGCCTTTGCGCGCGGCGCAGCGCGGTTATGTGCAGAAGGTTGGCTCATTTCCGCCAGGCTACGGCAATTTTGTCGTGCTGCGCCATGATTGGTACGGCGACACCTACACGACATGGTACGGGCATATGGAGCGTGTCACGGTTCGTGAGGGCGATTATGTCAACGCTGGAGATCCGATTGGCTTTGCCGGGCGGAGTGGCAGCGCGAGCGAGACATGCCTCTTCTTTACTGTGCAGTATCTTGGCAAAGGCAAGAGCAACTATGTTGTAGACGATGTCATCAATCCTGCACCTTTGCTTGTGAACAGCCTCCCCGCGCGGGATGAAGCCTGGTGGAACGCGGACGTGAATGTGGCCGATGGTACGCTTCTGCAACCGGGGACGGGGTTCAAGGTCACCTGGCAGGTACGTAACGCCGGGACATCAACCTGGGACAGCCGTTACCAGGTGGTGTTTTTCTCCGGCGTGCCAATGGGCATAGGCGCAAGCGTCGAGGTGCCGAAGGCTGCTCCGGGGGAGCTGGTGCAGGTGTCCGTCAATCTGATTGCACCGATGACTGTTGGTGAGCATAAGTCCGCGTGGATTCTCAAGAATTCATCGGGGAGCCTTTTCCGCCAGGAACTGTACACGTTTGTCAATGTTCAGCCAAAGGATGTGCAATCCGAATTCAGCCTGGCACGTTTCTCGCGCGACGTGACCATCCCGGATGGCACGCTGATGCGCCCGGAACAGCGGTTCACGAAGACTTGGGAGATCCTGAATGACGGCAAGACCACCTGGGACAAGCGCTATGTACTGAAACATGTTCGTGATGAGCAGATGGGTACGGCTGCGCAAATCAGTCTGCCGGAGGTGCGCCCCGGTAGAAAGGGGCAGGTGTCGATAGATCTGCAGGCTCCGAAGATACCCGGAATCTTTCGCTCGACGTGGAAACCTCATGACCCACTCGGTAACCCGTTTGACTTTGAACTGTATGTCGAGATCAAGGTTGAAAGCCAGCAAGGGGAAAGCCGATCCCTGAACGCGGAAACACGCTTTGCCTCACCTGTCGAGGGTGACTACGTCATTGGCTGGCGATACCTGGCACCCGTACCGTATGGGGATGGTAAGCACAAGGGCGTTGACTATGTCAGCAAAGCAGGGGTCAGCGGTTTGCTGATCCGTGCCCCAGGCAATGGCACGACGTACTCCAAGCGGTTTGTGTGCGATGCCTGCACCCGCGAACGCCCGAATTTTCTGAGTCAGGGGTTGACCCAGGCACAGCAGACAGCCGCGTTTTCTAATGAAAAGCCCTGGGTATATGGGTTTGGCAACATGCTGGTCCTTCGTATTGCATACGCTGACCTGCCGACACGGGCACGTGCGGAGATGGATCGTAATGGTCAGCGTGGGTGGTTCGCGTACGTTCTCTACGCCCATCTGGATGAGATTCTGATTGAGCCGAACATGCCCGTTAGCGCCGGGATGCCGATCGCCAGGATGGGGAACACGGGGAATTCTACTGCCCCTCATCTTCATCTGGAGATTCAACTCTCGCAGAACGCAAATGCGAATATTCCGCTTCGAAGTGTGCCGCGTATCGATCCGCTGTTGGTGTTTAGCGAATAGAAGAATATGGCGGATGTCATGGTCAATGGGTGACATCCGTCCTTATTCGCGCATGAACGAATGTGCCAAGTGCGATTCGTGGTACGCTTTTGCCGCGCTTAGCGCTTCATGGTTCGGTTACTATTCAGAGGCGCAGCGTGCCTCGGGTGTGATGATGCTTGTTTCAGAAATCATGACAACCAGCCCCATCACCATCCATCCAAGTGCGTCGCTCCGCGACGCTTTGGAAGTCATGGACTCGCACGAGTTTCATCATTTGCCTGTCTTAAGCAGCCAGAAGCACCTGATCGGCGTGGTTACAGCGCGTGACTGTCGTCTTTCGCTGCGCATACCGGAACTTGCGCGGTTGGAATGGGAGCACATGCCTCAGGTGGATAAACTGCGGGTTCGAGATGTCATGACTCCGACACTGGTCACCGCAGAACCTGATATGACGGCACAAGAAGCAGCAAAAGTAATGCTCACTAATTACGTGACCTGTTTGCCGGTACTGTTGGACGAGACTGTTGTCGGAATCATCACCGTCAGCGACATACTCATCGCGTTTGTCCAGACGATGTCGCATCTGGTCACTTAGCCGGAGAAGCGCGCTTTCAACATGTGGACGCGCGTATCAAGCGCGCCCAGGCGGTATTTGTAAACCTCATTTCCGCGAAGAAAATCGAATGTCTTGTGATGTGTATCGATTGCGTGCCGAATGTTATGGGCAAGCAGGACGATGCCTGGGCTGAGGTGTCCATACTTTTCAGGCAGGAGACCTGAATTGTAGACCTGGATACCCTCCCCGTAGTCGAAGTTCATGTAGGATGCACACGCCTCACCATCAACACGCAGGAAACTGAGCTGCAGCCAACCTCGTGCATTCGCCTGATGCGCCATGTGCTGCATGAACGCCGCATTCCGCGTGTTGCTGAGAAACTCTGCTTTGGCGGGTTGGCTTGCAGCCATGAGATGGGTGAAGCGGGCAAGCTCCTCATCAAGATTGTGTTCTGGACCGACGATGTACCAATCAACCGTTTCGACATCCCCTTCGGCACGGCGAAGCTTCCGTCGGAGTTCGTGGCGCTGCTTTTTTTCCAGAGACTCCAGATACTGATCAAACGTCTCCGGGAGCTTGATGATTGGGCAGACTTCCTGAATCTCGGTTGCCACTTGAAACCCGCAGTGTTGTAGTGCTGCAACGAAGGTTGTGAGGCTCTGTGAGGCATCCGGAATGTTGCAGAGATTGATACGGTCGAATGCTAAAGCGTTTTGCGCGAGGTAATCTGCCAGTGCGCGATGGACAGATTCGATATGATCGCGGTGGACGATGAGATCGACATAATCGGTGACATCGACACAGCCAATGCTGCGCAGCACACGCTCGTCTGTGCGTACCTCTATGAACCAAGGGGCTATACCAATGAGCTGTCCAGCCTCATCGTGGATTGCGATCACGAGGAGTTCACCCGGTGAGTAACTTGCCCACCAGGTTTCCTGCCATTCGTAGGTGCTAAAAATTCGGTCACTGTAACTCTGATGCAGCAGGGTATTCCATTCGGGCGCAAGCTGCTGGAGGCTTTCAAGCGTTGTGTGGACGGTCAGTCGCACGAGGCGATCCTTCATATTGAGGGCGGGTGAGCGGAGATTGTAGCAAGAGAAGTGCCTGTGACGCGAAGGTATTCATCGAGTCTTTAGCCAACAACAAAAATGGGGCATATTTCATGCCCCATTCCTCACATAGCAGGTGTAGCCGTTACGCTAACTGCTTGGTGGTGGTGTTCTTTTCCTTGAGGTCATATGCCAGCGAAAGCTGGGTGTCGGCGTCGAAAATGTGAACGTTGTCCATATTGAGCGCCACGCTCATGCGGTTGCCGACGTGCGCGCGCGTGCGGGGATCTGTACGGGCGATAAACGACTTGCCGCCGTCTTCCAGGTAGAGGATCATTTCGTTGCCCATTTGTTCGACCACATCGACGTTCGCCTCGATATGTGCCGGGCTGATGCCTGCGGGCTGGAACTCACCATCGTGGATGTCTTCCGGACGAATGCCGAGGGTGACACGCTTGCCAGACATTCCACGATAGAGATCGGACTTCTTGCCGGGCAGGGGCAGAGAGAAGTTGGCGGTATCGACCGAAACTTTTCCGTCACTTTCTTTCATCGTCGCATCGAAGAAGTTCATCGATGGGCTGCCGATGAAGCCCGCTACGAAGATGTTACGCGGGTTGTGATACAGATTGAAAGGGGAGTCGATCTGCTGGATTTCGCCAGCGCTCATTACGCAGATGCGGGTCCCCATCGTCATGGCTTCGACCTGGTCGTGCGTGACGTAGACGAAGGTTGTGCCAAGGCGCTGGTGCAGCTTGCTGATGAACGAGCGGGCTTCAACGCGCAGTTTGGCATCGAGATTGGAGAGCGGTTCGTCCATCAGGAAGACGGCAGGCTCACGTACGATGGCGCGACCGACGGCAACGCGCTGGCGCTGACCACCGGAAAGCTGACGCGGGCGGCGCTCAAGAAGGTGTTCGATGCCCAGGCTCTTCGCAGCCTCGCGGACGCGCTGGTCAATAATATTCTTAGGAGTCTTGCGCAGGCGCAGACCAAATGCCATGTTTTCATAAACGGTCATATGCGGGTAGAGCGCATAGCTTTGGAACACCATGGCTACGTCTCTGTCCTTCGGTGCCACGTTGTTGACGACGCGGTCGCCAATGGCGATTTCGCCTTCGCTGATCTCTTCAAGTCCGGCAAGCATACGGAGTGTGGTAGACTTACCACAACCGGAAGGTCCAACAAGTACAAGAAATTCCTTGTCAACGACTTCCGCGTTAAAGTCGCGGACAGCGACCGTGTTGCCTGCGTATTTCTTCCAAACATGACGGAAACTAATACTTGCCACGATTATCTCCTCCGTACCAGAATAGACGGGTTACTGCGGTAAGGTTATCCAGGTAGACATTTGGACAATCTGCACAAAGTACTTGCCTCTGTGCCAGATTGCGACTTTCGGCGACATTATAGATCGCCGCGTGACTTTTGCAAGTTTTCTCATAGAAGCAGAGGCTGTTATGTCGATAGGCGTCAACGCTGAAATCATTGCAATTGGAACTGAGATTCTGCTGGGCGAGATCACCGATACAAATTCTGTATATCTGGCGCAGAAGCTGCGCTCGATTGGGATTAACCTCTATTTCATGACCTCTGCGGGAGACAACGAAAAGCGGATTGCGAGCGCGATTGAGATCGCCCTTGGGCGCGCAGATGTCGTGATTACTTGCGGTGGACTTGGTCCAACCGTCGACGATGTAACTCGGCAGTCTGTGGCGCTGGCTACTGGACGCAAACTGACGTTTCACCAGCATCTGTTGGATCAGATTGCCGCGCGCTTCGCAGGTTTTCGCGCGCCAATGACAGAAAATAATCGGCGTCAGGCATTCCTCCCCGATGGAGCTATCGTCATCGAGAATCCTGTTGGGACTGCTCCATCTTTCATTGTCGAGCATCAGGGAAAGCTCGTGATCAGTTTGCCCGGTGTCCCGCGCGAGATGAAGTATCTGTTTGAGCAGTCCGTGCTTCCGTTTCTGCGCGACCGTTTTGGGCTCAGCATTATTAAAGCCAGGGTCTTGAAGACGGCTGGGATTGGCGAAAGCATGCTGGATGACGCGCTAGGGCATGATCTGCTGGAAGCGAGTAACCCCACAATCGGCTTGGCAGCGCACGCGGGGCAGGTGGATGTCCGCATTACCGCCAAGGCGGACACCGAAGCAGAAGCAGACAAGATGATCGCCGAGACTGAAGGTTTGGTACGAGCACGGGTTGGTGAGCACATCTATGGGGCAGATAAGGATAGTTTAGAAGCAGCATTGGCGACGGTACTCGATGCCGCGAACATGACGGTGGCGATACTGGAGGCAGGATTACCGCCCACAGTAAGCAGCAAGATTGAACGGGTCGCCAGTCGATTGGTCACCCGTGTAGAGCGGCGGGATGACCCGCAAGGCGTATTGCAAATGCTGCATACCGCTCAGACTGCTGCTGCAGCCGACCCTGCGTCGGGAATGCGCCCTCTGGCAGAAGCTGCGGCGCGCCACATGGCAGGCATTGCGCCGGGTGTTGTCGGGATCGCGGTTATCGCGCAGCCAGACCGTGCGGATGATCGCGCGGACAAAGACGAAGGAAGTGCATTTGCCGTCTGCGTCGGAGATTCTGTGCGTTCACGCGCATACGGTTTTGGCGGCGCTTCGGAAGATGCTGTGCGCTGGAGCGCAACCTGGGCGTTATCGGCTGCCTGGCAGATGTTGAGCCGCCGTAACGAGTGAGGTTGAGCGTGTATTGAGCCGACGCCAGGGTTCGTCGGAGGAGACATATGTCATTCGCCAATCGTCTTGAGCAAATCACGAAAGAGAAGCGGAGCGACCTTGCGCTCCTGCTGCGCCCGCAAATGGCGAAGCTGCCGCTGCCGATTCAACGGTTTGATGACCCATTTCTTCCCTTTAGTCGAGCGGTTATCGATGCAGCACAAGCGCATATCGTACTTGTGATGTTCGATCTTGCGGCATATCTGGCGCTTGGGGCGGCGGGTGCGGTGGCGCTGGAACGAGCGATTGCCTATGCTGCGGGGCGTGGCAGCCTGTTGACGGTCTTGCACGGACCCTTTGCTACGCCAGATTATGCGGCGGCAACCAGCGCGTTGGCATTTGCGCCAGATGGGGTGACCGTGACGGATGCCGCACTTATCCCCGCTTACGTCCTGCGTCATCAGGCGGGGGTGTTTGTTGCCAGTGCCCGGACGGTTGGAGCGGCGCATAGTACCTTTGATGCGACTGCGTATCGTCTCGACGCGGTGTGGCAGGAGACTTCGATTGGATTACGTGTTGTTGGCGATCCGGTCGTCTATTCAGGGATGGGCGATGACTATGCAGAGGCGGTTGCGCTTGGCGTGGAACGGTTGAGAGGTGAGGCTCAGTAAATGAGTGCTTCAGACGCTACCTTGATACTGGATCAACTCTTGTCTGCTGGCTTAATCCTGGGTGGGGACTTTGCGCGTCCCAATGGCGAACGCGAGAGCTTCTCCATGCGCCTCGATCTGCTGGGGTCGTACCCTGAACTACTCGCGGTGGTGGTAGACGCCACTGCCGAGCGCCTGGAGCGCGACTTTAGCCGGTTGCTGTGCGGGATTGATACGCTGCCACTCGCAGTAGGGTTGTCGCTGCGCACTGGGATTCCGCTTGTGTACAGCAGAAATTCGCAAGATGCCCCGGTGTTTGACCTGGTGGGTGCCTATGACATTGGGCACACAACGCTCCTGGTCGTCAACATTCTGGAACAACCCGCCGAACTGGCTGCTCTGATCCAGCGTGCTGGCAGTGTCGGACTCAACATCACTGCGGTTCAGGGTATCGTAGACCTGGGAGAACCTCAATCACGCATCGGGTTTCCCACCGATGCGTTGATTGCGCGTGCTGACATCCTCAGGGCGCTGGCTATTCCTCGTCCAGGCTCAACAATGCCATAAACGCTTCCTGGGGTACTTCGACAGTGCCGATCATTTTCATGCGGCGCTTGCCCTTCTTCTGTTTTTCCAGCAGCTTTTTCTTGCGCGTAATATCGCCACCGTAACACTTTGAAAGTACGTCCTTGCGGATGGCTTTGACATCTGCGCGCGAAATAATGCGCTTGCCGACGGCAGCCTGCACGGGCACCGCGAACTGTTGGCGCGGGATCAATTCCTTGAGCTTCGTGACGAGTTTCTGTCCTTTTTGATAGGCATCGTCTCTGTGGACCATGATCGCCAGGGCGTCAACAGGTTCGTTGTTGACCATGATGTCGAGCTTCACCAGGTCATCTGCCTGGTAGGTGTCGTACTGGTAGTCGAGGCTGGCGTAACCTCGCGTGATGCTTTTGAGGCGGTCGTAGAAATCGACGATGAGTTCGCCTAGGGGGAGGCGATAGTGGAGCACCACACGCTTCTTGTCGATGTACTCCATCGTGGTGTACTCGCCACGCTTTTTCTTGACGAGTTCCATTAGCGGACCAATGTAGTCGTCTGGCGAATAGATCTGAATCTTCATCCAGGGTTCGCGAATTTCCTCGATGCTGTTTTCATCAGGCAACTGGGCTGGGCTATCAATCGCGATTTCCTCGCCGTTGCGTAACTTGATCTGGTACTCGACGCTGGGTGCTGTCGCCAGGATGTCGAGATCAAACTCGCGCTCAAGCCGCTCCTGAATGATCTCCATGTGAAAAAGTCCCAGGAAACCAACACGGAAGCCGAAATTCAACGCCTGCGACGTTTCCGGCTCAAACACCAGCGATGCATCATTGAGTTGCAGTTTTTCGAGGGCTTCGCGGAGTTCGGGGTAATCGTCATTGTCGGTCGGGTAGAAGCCAGCGAAGACCATGGGTTTGGCGGGCGCGTAGCCTGGCAGCCCCTCCGTCGCCCCGTTGATGGCATAGGTCAGAGTATCGCCGACGCGGCATTCTACAATTGTCTTGAAGCCAGTGGCGACGTAGCCAACCTCGCCCGCGCTCAGTCGGTCAATGGGCTGCATACGAGGATTAAAGATGCCCAGTTCGACCGGCTCGAACTTGGCTTCGGTTGACACAAGCTTGAGCAATTGACGCTTGTCAAGGCTGCCATCCACGACGCGAATGTAAGCGATGACGCCCTTGAAGGAGTCATAGTGCGAATCGAAGACCAACGCACGAAGAGGGGCGTCCGGGTTACCGGAAGGAGGAGGGACGCGCGCGACAACGGCTTCCAGAACATCTTGAATACCAATGCCCGACTTTGCGGAGATACGTAAGATGTCGGCGGCAGGGATGCCCAGCAGCTCTTCGACCTCTTTGGCGACTTCGTCGGGGCGGGCTGCTGGCAGGTCGATCTTGTTGACGACTGGGATAATTTCGAGGTCTTGCTCCAGAGCAAGGTAGACATTGGCGAGAGTTTGCGCCTCAATGCCCTGGCTGCTATCGACGACGAGCACCGCGCCCTCGCACGATTGGAGCGCCCGACTGACTTCGTAGGTGAAGTCAACGTGCCCAGGTGTGTCAATCAGGTTGATTTCGTAGGTATTCCCATCGACTGCTTTATAGCTCATCCGCACCGCAGAGGCTTTGATTGTTACCCCACGCTCACGCTCAAGATCCATGCTATCCAGGAGTTGATCCTGCATGTCGCGTGCAAGGACTGTGTTCGTACTCTGGAGAAGACGATCAGCGAGGGTGCTCTTCCCGTGATCGATATGGGCGATGATTGAGAAATTCCGAATATGCGATTGGTCCATGCAAGCTGCCTATGCCACCCTGTCCGAATTCAGTGAGTATATCATGCGATGGTGCGGAATTTGAGCGCCGGGTTCGCAGCGCTGTGAAGTCCGATAAGGGCAGGAATGTGCTCGTGTCCTGCGAGAGCGACTTCCATGCTGCCCAATCGCTGCGAAAGTCCCAGTGGAAGTAATCGGCAGTGACGTCTGGGACAAAATAGACGTTGCTTCGGAAGACGATATTGAGATTGCTGCTGCCGTTTTCGAGATCGGTGACTATGATTTGGTTTCTCTGCGCGTTTCCCAAAAAGGTGTAGACAGGGGTTGAAAGCATTCGCACCGTGTTGCCTTCGAGCGTGATGTCGCGCGTAGGTACCGCCCGGTCACTGTGAAACACGAATGAGAATGCTCGCCCGCCATCACAGACAGTGATGTCGTTGTTCCTGACCTGTATGCCAAAGGCGTTCGTGATGAATATTTCTCCGCCACCCCACCCGCCATTCGGATACCGTGCGCCCCGACGGTTGCACATGAGTATGTTGTCCTCGATGACGTTTACGCCACCCCCCGATATTTCCCACATGATGCCCGACCACTGATTGTCGCGGATCATGTTGCGGCGGGCGACGAAGTTCTGACAGTGAATGTCACACCACAGCCCGACACCGTTGAGGTTCTCAAACGTACTGTCCTGCACAATCAGTGACTGGTCGGCGTCGATTGGACATTCGATGAAATCGCTCCAGTTGCCGCCGCCAGCGTACATGCCCTGGTTCTGATATTTGACCACTCCCATAAAATCCGCGTCCTGATCGCTCAAACCGAAACCTGAGTTTCTCACCGTGACTCGCTCGGTCAGTCCGTTGGTCGCATTCCAGTAGAGCGCCGCATGACTGATGTCTTCGATCAACGTATCTCGCAGCACGAAGTTGTTTGCGCACGTCCAGTTGACATTTCCGCCGCGAATGCCGGACGTACTGTCACGGATGACGACGTTTTCGATAGTCCAGCCGCTGTCGGGAATCAGGACTGCCTGGGCAAACGGTTCCTGAGTGCGGTAGTTCATGAATGTGATGTTCTTGAGGGTGACATCTTCGCGGTTAGCGGAAGGGTTGTTTGCATCCAGCACCCCATTGAAGGCAATGGGGGTGTCGCCTGCGCCATTGAAGACAATCTGACTGCTTGTCCCGTTGCCAATAAACTGCTGTCCATCTTTGGGAACTATCGAGATGCGTGTGTAGGTCCCGGATTGGAGACAAAATGCTGTGCCAGCTGGGTTTGCATCCACCAGCATCTGGAGGGCGTCGGTGGGGCGGACATGGATAGCTTCCGCCGGGCAGATTGGCGATTGCCCGTGGAGCGATGCGGGGCTTGCCGTCAGGACCAGCAGGCTGACTGCGCTGCTGAGCACGAGTGATGCCCAACGCGGTCGGTGACATCTATGGGAACCCAAGTCTAGACCTTTCTACATTGCCCGGAAAAGACGGTGACACCGTGTGTTGCTTTACCCAGCCACTTTATCATCTGTCGTGTTCAGCCCGATGTAGACTAAGATTGTATGTGAAGGTTCTGTGTTTACGATGAGGGACTGAATGCATCTACGCCTCAAGGTCCTGGCTTCTGTTTATGCGTGTGACCCCCAAAGAGGCTCGGAGCACCAGGTAGGATGGACCTGGGTTTGCGAGATGAGCCGCTATCATGAGGTTTGGGCATTTACAGCACAGGAAAACCGAGAGTCCATTGAAATCTATCTGCACGATAACCCTCTGCCCAATGTTCACTGGGTGTTCTATCGCCTTCCTCAGTGGCTGGTTTTCTGGCGTAGGGGGCAGCGCGGAGAGCGCTTGCACTATAACCTTTGGCAATGGGGTATTTATGGGGTGGCAAAAAAGCTCCATGCCAGGGTGGGCTTTGACATTGTTCATCACCTCACCTACGCCCAATTCTGGTCGGGAAGTCATCTTGCACGGCTTCCGATCAATTTCGTCTGGGGACCGGTCGGAGGAGGCGAGAGTACGCCGTCGTCGTTCGCGGGCACCTACACTCTATTCGGGCGATGGTATGAGATGCTGCGCGATGTTGGTCGCTTTGTTGGACGCTTGCGCCCGATTGTAAGGGCGAGCGCAAGGAACGCGAAGGCGGCATTCGGTACTACGCCCGAAACTGCGGCTGAGATCGAAAGGCTGGGTGCAAAGCATGTACAGGTGATGTCCAATATTGCGCTCTCTGAGCAGGATTATGCACTGCTGAGTCAGCTTCCGACGAAGGAGCAGCACGCAGGTCTGCGGGTGATGAGCGTGGGGCGTTTGCTCCATTGGAAAGGGTTTCACCTTGGGCTACGGGCATTTGCGCGGGTCGCCAGAGAGTACTCAAATGCGGAATATGTCATCATCGGAGAAGGTCCGGATTTGCGTATGCTTGAAGCACTTGCCCGCGAGCTAGGAATTTCTCATCAGGTCAAGTTCTGGGGTGCAGTGCCTCGCAGCACGGTTCTACGGGCGTTTAGCGAAGCCGATGTCCTGCTCCATCCCAGTCTGCATGAGTCGGGCGGCATGGTCATTCTGGAGGCACAGGCAGCGGGGTGTCCGGTTATCTGTCTGGATGTGGGCGGACCTAAGGTTCTGGTTGATGGTAAGTTCAGTTTTAAGGTACAACCCGACACGCCGCAAGGTGCCATCGACGCGATGGCTGTGGTGTTAGGGCAGCTTGCAGCGAATCCCGCGATTGCGCATTCCAAAGGGGTACTGGCACGTCAATGGGTGTACGAACATTATTGCTGGGCAACCAGAGGCGAATGGGCTGCGGGTTTCTACGAAGCTGCTTTGGTGCAGGATCATGTGGACAAACCCACCATTTCGTGGACCCACAGTGAACAGTAGCTTTGCTTACCGTATGCGGCGCACAATGTTCGCGCCATACTGCCGCAGATAAATGGCGATCTTCCTGGGCTGCATTGCCCAGCGTCCAATTGCCAGGTAGCAATTCAGCTTCTGAGCGAGTGTCATTTCAGCGTCACCAACGGCGCGAATCAGCCCGGCGAGAAGCTGCTGTTGGGGAAAACGCAGCGCTTTTTTGGTGTACTTTGCGACCTCCTGAACCTGATCCCGTACGTCCGCATCTTTCACCGCAGAGATCTGATCACTGTGAATGCGACGGTAGTACAGGTCATCCGCCACTTTGACGAACGTACCGCGCAGCGCAAGTTCTGCCAGAAGTGTCTTGTCAGACGAAAAGTAGCCTTCCAGGAGGCGCGTCGAGCGCAGGATATCCGTTCTCACGAGTCCGTATAACTCGAAACCCGCGCGCGAGCGGCGGACGAACTGGCTGAAGCGAACATCGGGACGCGGTGACTCCAACTGCCGATCATCGGGATCGTTGGCTTCAAAGGTGATTTGGCTGCCAAAATCGTCGATATATTCCCAGTTGAACCCATTGAACCGAATGCGGTTTGTCGGAATCTCAGCCCCTTTATGGTCAATGAACTTTGTGTTGGAGAAGCCCAGTGATGCTTGAGGGCTGCTTTCCAGCGCATGTACGATCTTTTCAAGGAACTGGGGATGGTAGAGATCGTCGGCTGCGGTGTAGGTGAAGTATCGCCCTCGTGCGCGTTCTATCGCCTTGTTGAAATTGGGAGCCATGCCGATGTTGGTCGTGTTGCGAAAGTAGCGAATACGCGAGTCCAGACGTGCGTACCGCTCGCAAACGGCGGACGTGCCATCAGTGGAGTCGTTGTCCATAATCACAAACTCAAAGTCGCGGTAGGTTTGCTCCAGCATACATTCGAGCGTGTCCTTGATGAATGGCATGCCATTGAAAACGGGCAAACCGATCGTGACGGTAGGGTTACTCTCGATCATGGATTATTTCCGTTGCTCATGCAGCACATCCTGGTAAAGGTGGTGATAGGCGTCCGCCATCTTCTCAATGCTGAAGCTATTGATAACCCTCTCGCGCGCAGCTTGCGCCAGCGTCGCCGCCTTAGCCTTATCCGAAAGTACAGCGCGAAGGGCAGACGAAAGGGCGCTGGTGTCGTTTGGGGGGACAATCAAGCCGCTGGTTCCATGCTCCAACATTTCACGGGCGGCTCCGACGTCCGTGCTGACAATCGTGTTGCCAGCCGCCATGGCTTCGAGAATACTTAACGACAAGCCTTCGTTGCTTGATGGCTGGACATAAATGTCAGACGCTGCCAATAGCTTTGGTACGTCACGTCTGAAACCCAGCCATGATACGTGGTTTGCGATACCTAAGTTGTCCGTCATAAGGACCAGTTTTTGCATCAGCGATCCATTGCCCGCAATCAGCAGGCGCGCTTGTGGAAAATCTGGACAGAGTTCAGCGAATGCAGAGAGCAGTACATCTATCCTCTTCATCACTTCGATCCGCCCAATAAAAATCAGGACGGCTTCTTCCCGACCAATCCCCAACTCGTTTCGTGTCGCATCACGATGTTCGGGTACATGGAACCGCAGCGTATCGACACCATTCTGGATAGGGCGCACCCGCTGCGATTTGATGCCCGGCAGCGTGCGAATCTGGTCACCCATGGTCCGACTCACGGGAATGACGAAATCGCTCATGAGTAAGCTGATGCGGTCAACCACTGTGTAAATGATACCGAAACGGCGCGAGCCTGGTGTCGTAAGAAGATGTCGGGTCTGGATGTGTGGGATGTGCCTCAGTGGGCGAAGTGCCAGGTATGTGAGCACTGCGGTGCGCGGGCTATGGCTGTGTACCAGGTCAATATTGTGCTCACAGACGTAGTTACGTATCGCCTTTGAAATCGAATTTCCCTGGAAGAACTCGGCTGTCTCGGCACCCACTTCGCGCAGATCAACACTGCGTGCATCGTTGCTGGTCACCGCGCCAACGTGGAACTCTATGCGTTGAGATTGGCGGTGCTGCACGATATTGCAGACGATTCCCGTTACGCTGTTGTCGCCGAAGTCGTGCACGACATGGAGGACTCTGGGCATTGTTGCCTCGATGCGCCCAGGTGCTTCTGACGTGGAGAAGCGCGTACGGTCACTCACGGCAGCATAACCAGATCTATCATGCTGTCTATGGCGGGGAATTCTCCATCCGCGCTGATGCGCAACCACACGAGGAACTCGATGTTTCCTGCCGGACCCTTTAGCGGAGATCGAATGAGGCCTTCTGACTTAAGGTTGATGGTCCGCGTGAACTCTAACGTCTCGTACAGTACGCGGCGATGAACATTACCGTTGCGGACGACGCCGCCTTTTCCGACGTCGCGCTGCCCGGCTTCAAACTGCGGTTTGATGAGCGCCAGGATGTCCCCGTTGCTGGTGAGCCAGGAGACTGCTCGTGGAAGGAGCAATCGCAATGAGATGAATGAGGCATCTATCACTACAAGTTCGATTGGCTCAGGCAATTGCTCGACGAAACGCGCATTGGTGCGCTCCATGAGGATGACGCGAGGATCGTCCCGTAAGGGCAGTGCCATCTGCCCATAGCCGACATCAATGGCGTAGACGCGCGCCGCGCCATGCTGGAGGAGGCAATCCGTGAAGCCTCCGGTGCTCGCACCAATATCCGCGCAGATTCGCTGCTCAACAGCTACCGGAAAGGCTTGCAGTGCGGCAGCAAGCTTCTGTCCCCCTCGGCTTACAAAGCGCGGCTTTTCGGTCGCGGCAATGGCGGCTGTCTCCGCGATCGGCATTCCCGCTTTGTCCACGATGTTGCCATCCACGAAGATTTCGCCAGCCATGATCATTGCTCTTGCCTTCTCACGACTGGGAGCGAGACCCCGCTCTATCACGAGCATATCAAGGCGTTTTTTCGCTGTCATGGGACTTTCTATCCACGCGATAAGTAGATGGTCAGGTCAATCGGAAGGTCTTCAGGGTCGAGTGTGAAGCCATCGGCTTGAATGGGCAGATACCCGTCTGCGACTATCAGAACGCTATAGGGGGTCTCGAAGGACAATGGGCGGTCAATCTCAAACCTGCCTTCACGATCTGTAATCGCCAGCGCGGTGACCATTGATTGGTCATAGCGTCCAAGGAAGTCGGCGACCGAGAACAGCTCATTGATGAGGATGAAGGAGACCCCTTCAATTCCCTGCGAGGTTTGGACGTCCAGTATTCTCCCGCGTAGTCGCACGCCATCACTCTGGGCGAATGGGTCAATCGGCAACTGACCTATCCCAACACGCGCTTCGGTGCGGCTGAGGCGTAGTGCTCCCAGAGAAATCTCGACAGAGTATGTTCCATCGGGCAATCCAGATGGGTTGCTGATCCCGATCACATAACCATTCCCACTCGGACTCCGATTCCAGGGTGCCGTGATTTCGGAAAAGAGCAGGTCATCGACAAGCCAGCGAACCGTCCATGGGGTTCCTGGCGAGAGGTTCTGCCAGTCAAAGGCGAAAAATATGCTTTCTTCTCCAGTCGGAAAGTTATTACTGGGCGGTGCTGTCAGTGCACTGGTAGGGGTGTCAGCCCTTACGAAACGCGCTGTGGTGAATACCTGCGGCAATGCGCCTTGCGGTGCCCCTGCCAGCGTGAAGTCGGCAGTAGCACCCAAACGCCCATCGATGTAAAGTTCAAGGCGATACTGACCCGGCAGCAGCCCCTCTGCGTCCTGAATGGTGATGGTCTTTGCACCGCTGGTTCCATCGGTCCAAGGCTGCTCTGTCCTGGCAATTTCGACGCCCTCATAATACCAGAGCTGCGCCCAGGGAACCTCCGGCTGCATTTGTCTGTAGATATACACGGCGCTGGCAGTGTTGCCGACCGGCAAAATGTAACCATTGCCTGACACATTTCCCTCGCTGTCGGAAATGCCGAAGATGATGTCGCTGAATTGGGGATTGGTATCGATGCCTTCTCCCACGTTCAAACGCGCTGTCTCAGCCGGAATGCCATTGGCGACGATTGTGAATTCATAGGCACCGTTGGGGATCGGTTGCCCGCTTGTGCCGACGTACCAAAGTCCTCTACTCCCACCGGACCAGCGGACAGGCGTCAGTGAAAAAGTGGCGTTGGGAACGCCATCGGTGGTGACGCGAATTTCGTAGACCGTCTCAGGAGACATATTCGCATAGTCAAAAAAGAGATAAAGACTGTTACTTCCCGGCGGCAGCGAACGGATCACCTGAGCAGGCATTCCAGCTTCATTGACAGATGGCGAGAAGAATAGACGCGAAAACGTTGGAGATCCTGATGCAGCATTCATCTGCTCAGATCCATCGTTTGGAGTGTCAATTCTAATTCCTAGCTGTGCTGCGCGAAGCAGAGGGGTCGCAAACTGCGAAGGACGGATCGTACTAATTAATCCTCCGACTGGGACACAGATGTCCGAGTCATTTATGAAGCCATCACGATTGGTATCCTGAAGTGTAACACAGCTCGCACCGGGCAGATCTGGATTGACGGGTGCTGTCGTTGGGATACCCACAAGTTCCCCTTCGCGATTGTAGGCACCTCCACCTGTCATACTGGCGGGTATGTTAACACTCGCTTTCATCCATGCCTGGTTACCTGCGCCTGGTTCCGAGATAAACGTGACCACCGTGCCTGACTGGTCGCGTACCGAGTCATTTCCAATCCCCGGAAAACCGACCAGGGTAATCGTGTCGTCCAACTGAACGGACGACGAATCGGCAACCGTAACGAAAGGCAGTGCGAGGCTGTCCGTAGGAATAAGTCTGCCGTCGTATTCGCGGTTGATCCGTAAAAGCGCCAGGTCTAACCCAAGATTGCTTTGAACGATCTCAGCGCGATAGCGCGGGATGGGTGGGGCATTTGGATCTACTGACAATGCAATAATGATGACGTCGCCAGGACAGCTTGCACCGCTGACGACATGATGGGCATTGGTCAACACAAGCCCGTCACGGCTGACAAGTGTGCCAGAGCCAAAACAAGTGATATTGAGCGACTCTTCGAAGCGCGATGCCTGGATTACAAAAACAGTTGCCTGGCGAATCAAGTCAATGTCCAGCTCTGACGTTGAGATGGAAGGTGTCGGCTGTGCATCCTGTGCGCCAAGTGATGATGCTGCGCCGAAGGATAGAAGGAAGAGCAGGGCGCATGATAGACTTCTAAAAGTCTGTCTCATTGATGAACCTTTCAAAGGCAGGGCGCTCTTGCTCGAAGGTGGTAGCGTCAGCCAGGAACGACATGATGATTGCTTGCCCCTCCTGAATGGCAATCACGTCGAACGCCTCGACCACAATTGGTATTCTCTGGAGCGTGGCATCGGGCGATACATCGACGAAGACATATCTCATCCGTGTTGCTGGAATGTCATTCGCAATGCGCAGCCCGTCTTCAATGGCAAGAACTCGATAGGCGGTCAGGGTCTGCGCGCGGCTCAACGACAGGGCGTCCAGCAGATTTCGCGTTGTAGTATTCAATGAAACGGGACGTATCGAGACCTGAATCGATGTCTTATACCCAATACGTCCAACATTGCGGACTTGAAAGACATAATCTTCGCCTGTTTCGATCAGCCACCCTACAGGATAGCGAGCACGAATGCCGGTTTCGACATCGCTGTATGGAAGCGTTTCATTCAGTACGGAAATCCGCAGATTGACCGCAACGATGATGCTTACTGCTGCATATGCCAGAACAAAGTAGTGGCTCCATCGCTGTCGAAGGTTGCCCTGATCCTGCTGCTGCCCGATCTCAACAATTGCTGCCAAGACTCACCTCCCACCCACGGCTTCGGCTTCGCGCCGTTCAGCATTGTTGATGAGAAATGCCACAGACACAGCCACGACCGTCGCGATACCCGCCACCAACGCGACATCGATGATGGGGTTTGGTTGGCTGATTTGAGCGTCTGCCTGTAGTGTCAGTACGGCGTTTGTCAATATCCCGCGAAGTGTTGTCAGTGTTCCGTAGAGTAAAGCTGCCAGCGCAAACATGATCGGCATCAGAAACGCGGATGCCTTGCCGAGCCGTGTTTCCGCTATGCCATACGCAACCAAGAGAGACGGAGTGACGCTTAACGCGACGGTGGAAAATGTGTCGAACGAGGCATAGCCAGGTGTCGCCGGGCTGACCAGCGCCTGAACAAGATTGATGGCTGTCGCGTATCCCATGGCTGAAGCAACCGCGTAGGCTACCGCATCCGTGCGCTGTTGCAGACGCGCTTCTCTCGTCAGCGAATAAACTACCAGGTACTTGCAAATCTCCTGGACGACACCGGCACCGAGTGTGTAGCCGACAATCCTCGTGACAGGGTCTGCATCGGGGAGCCATTGTGACAACTGCAAGACACCATTGGAAAATGGAAGGGCGACGCCATTTGCAACCAGCGCCGAGATCCAAAATGTTGATGCCAGCCCAACGCGCGGGATTTCGGCGCGCATCTCCGGTAAGCGTGCAAAGATGAACCACAATACCCCAGGAAGTATTGCGATGCCGCTATGCAGTTGCGCCAGTGGAGCAAGGGTTTCGGCGGCGACCACGAGATTGACTGCGTACCCGATGAGCGCGATCATGAGCGTTCCTATGAGTACGTTGCGTAAACCACTCCACACCCTTGCATAGGGATAGCGAGAACCTTCTTCCGCGGGGGGGGTAATCAGGCGTGGGCTGGATGCGCGCACTTCACCGTACACTCCAGTGGTCTGGTGGACTATACTGGGCAATACTAGCGTAAAAGTGACTGTCTGTCAGTGTCGGGGCGTTCGACATGCATCTAATCTCCCTGTTCCGCTTGAGAGTCTATCTTGCGTTGTTACTGGTACTGGCGCTTTCGCCGGTTCCCGGTTTTGCGCAGGTTGAGCGCATCATCTACGGATTAAGCTTCGAGCCGAGTGGCTTCGATCCGCATCGTAATGCGTCGTCTGAGTTAGGGATTCCTCTGCGGCAGGTCTACGACACTCTGGTGTATCGCGATCCGCTGAGTGGGGAGTTTGTCCCAGGACTGGCGCAGTCCTGGGAGATTTCGGCAGACGGGCTTCAGTATACTTTCTACTTGCGGCAGGGTGTGACGTTCCATGACGGAACTGTCTTTAACGCGGCGGCGGTCGCAGCGAATTTGGATCGTGTCACAAGTCCGGATACTGCATCGCAAAAGGCGATCTTTTTGTTGGGGTCGTTTGCTGGCTATGAAGTGATCGACGAGTACACTATTCGCGTTCTACTCAGTACGCCCTTCAGCGCGCTGCTTGATTCGTTCAGCCAGGTGTATCTTGGCATCGCCAGCCCAACAGCGCTTGCGAACGTTTCAGTGGATCGCTACCAATTCAACCAGGTCGGTTCCGGACCCTTTGAATTTGTCGAATACGTTCCGGGCGACCGGATCGTGATCCGGCGGTTCCCTGGTTATTCGTGGGGTCCGCAGTTTTACGTTTCGGATAGTTCTGACTGGATTTCTGAAATCGAGTTCCGATTTTTCGCTGATGCGAGTTCTCGCGCATTTGTGCTCGAAGCGGGCGATGCCCAGATTGTGGGCGAACTGCTGCCAATCGATGCGCGGGCGCTGATTTCCGAGCCAGGGATAACCTTGGAACAGGTACCGATTCCTGGACAACCCCTTCAGTTTCTCATGAACACGACACGATTTCCTACTGGCAGCCTGGAAGTTCGGCAGGCTCTATTGTTTGGGACGCAGCGTGAAGCGATTGTTGACGCTGTTTTCCAGCGGTTTTCCCCTGTGGCTTGGGGTCCCATCTCCGCTGCCACGATGTTTTACAGCCCTGTCGTGCAAGGAAGTTACGGATACGACATTGACCAATCGCGGGCGCTCCTGGAACAGGCGGGCTTCGTCGATGCGGATGCGAATGGCTACTATGATGCAGAGGGGGGGAATCTTACAGTTAAGGTCATCGTTCCGCCTTGGGGTTTGATTCCGCAGGTCGCTCAACTCATGCAGGATCAATGGCGAAGCATTGGGATTCGAGCAGAGTTGGAGTCAGTTCCAACACGCGCGGCGGTATTTGAAGCCGTCAGTACTGGCGACTATAACCTTGTCGCATGGTATGAGTTTGGAGCGGATCCGGTGTTTCTCGGAAACTATTTTGCGTCCACAGGCACTCTAAACTGGACGGGTTATGCGGACTCCATGCTGGATTCGCTGTTGAGTCAGGCTGCTTCCACCAACGACTTCACTTTGCGTGCTGCACTATACGCCCAGATTCAGCAGATTATCATGGCACAGGCATTGGTATTGCCGATTCGGGACTATGTCAACGTCGTCGGTCAGGATAGCTCGATTGGTAACCTGACCTTTGATTACTTTGGTTGGTTTCCGCTGCTTCCGAACGCGGCTTTCGTTGTCGATTAAGTCCGAGTCAGATTGGGCGATCATTGCGCATATTTGCACCGCTCCTAAGTGCCGTTGGGATGATCTGGGTCAGCGTCACGATATCGTTCTTTGCGCTGCGTGTGGTGCCGTATGATGCGATCACCGCTCAGCTCATGGAGGTTGGCGTCTCGTCTGAGGTAATCGAGGTTCGGCGCTCCGCGCTAGGTCTGGACCTTCCGCTGGTTCTACAGTACCTGCATTATCTTGGCGGGCTTGTTCAGGGCGATTTGGGCGTGTCGCTGCTGAACGGGCTGCCTGTGGCAGAACTCATTGTATTCAATGTATATCCGACCCTGGAACTTGCCCTATCGAGCTTGCTCATTGGCTGCGTGCTCGGTGTCCCGCTGGGCATGTGGGGCATAGCGAAACGCTGGGATGGCGTGGTTGGAGATCGTCGTCTCAATGTTTGGCTGCCATACGCGCTTCCGCTTCGCAATTTCGTGATAGCGCTGATATTGAGTGTTCCGGGCTACTGGTTGGGTACGATCCTGATCTGGGTGTTTGCGCTCGAGTTGGATTGGTTACCTGCGAGTGGGGCAGGGGGATTGGAGCGGTTGCTGCTGCCTGCGATTGTGCTCGGAATTGGGGTTGCTGGCGGTGTTGCGACTATGAGCGTTGTGTTGGTTGGCGATGTCTTGCGTCAGGAGTATGTGCGCGTTGCTTATGGCAAAGGGCTTAGCGCTCGCTCCGTCACGTCGAAACACGTCCTGCGCATGATCCTGCCAGGAGTAGTCGCCCACCTGAATACGCAGGCTGTCTTCCTGCTTGGCGGGACGGTGATTACTGAGTCGGTGTTTTCCCGCTCAGGACTCGGGCGATTACTGCTTGATGCTGCTGTTCGCCAGGATTTTCCTGTGGTGCAGGGCGTAGTGGTTTGGAGCAGCTGCATGGTGCTGCTCGCGAATGTGGTGACGACTGTGATGCAGACAATACTAGACCCTCGGATCAGGAGTTAGCAGCGTGCGGATGCTGATCATCCTGTTCACCGCTTTGTTGATCGCCCCTGCGCTTGCTCCCTATGATCCTCTGATGACGCAGCCTTCGGATGCTTTCCAGCCACCGTCTATCGCACATCCATTGGGCACTGACCAATTCGGGCGAGATGTGTTGAGCCGCACCTTGTATGGCGGGCGAACGACAATGACCATTGCGCTGATTGCCGCAGGAGCCGCGGTCGCGCTGGGCGGTGCGGCGGGTACCGTGATGGGCGTTAGCGGGCTTGGCTTCGGAATAGTGCTTCGCATAGTCAATACCACCAATAACGCACTTACGACGATACCGCCTATCACCACAGCGATCACAATTTCCATCATGATACGTGATAACACACAGGCACTTATCATAAGCGCCATCCTAAGCCAACTACCACACATCATAAAGTGGGCGCAACAAGTATCAGAGATTACTACGAGAATGCCACATATAGAACCTGCAAAAGCACTAGGAGCAAGAAAAATACAGATACTCGCTCAACACATCATGCCAACGCTTTACCCTCAAATACGCGGCAAAATGATCTTAACAGTACAGAGCACAATCCTATTGACCACAGCACTTAACATCTTAGGAATAGGATTTTCACCCGAGATACCAGAGTGGGGGAATTTACTACGAGAAGGAAAAGAAGCTTACCGACAGGCACCCTGGATCGCCGCAGCACCCGGACTTGCTATAACGATCATCAACATCATCCTGCTGCGATACGCAGACCAAACATCACGATGAAACAATCGAGGTTCCCACGAACGAACGACTCGAAAGAACCTCTTGTACTGCACCAGCATGAAGACCCGACAAAATACGTATCGAAACACGAGGCAGGCGCTCTACAAGAGCAACCATGTCACGCACTTTTGAACTCATTCCACCTGTCACATCAGTGCCATGCGAACCAGAAAGCAATCCCTGAACCGAGGAGAACGTAGCAGGCGTTATACTAGGAATCACCGCACCTAAAGCGTCATAAACACCCTCAACCTCTCCAAGCAATAAGATCTGATCAACACCCAATCTTTCAGCCAAGTAAAAAAACAATGCCTCAGTAGAAATGATCGTCCCACCACGAACGTCATCAAATGCAACATCACCATAAACAACAGGGATTAACGCCGACGCCAATGCACGCTCAATTGAGTTCACAGCCATCGATTTCACGACACCATCAACAGCAACAAGCGATGCTGATGGCTGAACACGCAACACGGGTAATCCAGCATCCTCAAGAATTTTGACCACAAGATGGTTCAAGTCTGCTGCAACATGAGCAACACGCGCAAAACCAAGCCATTCTTCACGAGAGTGAACACCCGTAATCGTTCCATATCGTTTCGCCGCTACATGACCGAAAGAACCGCTCCCATGCCCAATTAAAACCTCAAGATTTGGATTCTCAGAGAGAGCAGAATTGAGATCATCCGCAAATTGCTGGACAAGCGCCGGACGAAATACACCTTCCTGTTGTTTATCGGTAATGAACGAACCACCCAGCTTGATAAACACGCGCATTGAGCACATCTCCGCAGAAGAGACTAAAGCAACAGACTTGTAACCCGAACAGCACCTGAAGTAAGCAGGGCAGCCGTCACCACATCAACATCTTCACGGTGAACCAACGAAATCATATTTCCGCCGCGACCGCCACCACTCAGCTTTGCGCCAAGAGCACCTGCACTAACGGCAGCAGAGACCAGGACATCCAACTCAAGCGAGGATACCCCGAGCGTCTGAAGCAGCGCATGATTAGAAAGCATCAGTGCGCCAAGTCGATCTTCTTGCCCAAGCGCCAATGCATCATGCGCAGCACCAACAATATGGGCTATCTCGTCAATCAGGCAGCCTACGAAGGAGGGATAGCGTTGACACAAGATACGCACATCATCCACTACCGCCTTGGTGGGAGCCGAGATACCTGTATCTGCAATCAAGAACACAAATGGGGCGCTCACCAGAAAAGATCTAATAGGATGTTCGCGTTGGAAGAAGATCGGCTTCTCGTAGACAATCACTGTATTGTCAATGCCACTGGGCGTGCCATGATGAAGCTTTTCAACCTCATACACAAGCTGATTGAGCTGCTCATCACTTAACTGAAATCTAAGTGCTCGCGACACTGCGCGACCAATGGCTGTGGATACTGCGGCTCCACTCCCCATGCCACTTGCCACAGGAATCTGAGAGTTCAATTGCAGGCTGAAGTCTACGCCAGACACCCCCGCGCACGAAAGAGTCGAACGCACCATCTGTGCAATCGGATCGCGGCTATCTTCTGAAAGGTCAAGTGGTCGAGTCTGCCCACCGGCATCACTGCGAAAAGTAATGCCACTTCCGCCAACGGCAGGCGTGACAGAGACGGTTACTCTAACCGTAGAAACAGGCAGCGCAATCGCCGGCGCACCGTACACCACAGCATGTTCCCCGACAAGAATTATCTTGCCTGGCGCGGAAGCTTCAGCATACTCCACCATGAAATTCGCCCAGGCTACATCATTCGAGGTATGAGATAGAGCACAATGACACATACCATCGCCCACAATACAATCGACACCTGTAACGGGCGATCCTTTAGCAGCACCTCATCGGGCGCACTTCCTTCACCCTTTACATGAATGAGATACAGATATCGTGCAATCCCGTACCAGACAAACGGCACCGTCAGAAGTGCCATATTTGTCCCCGCCAGCAGCGCAGAGGGTGCCTCTACCGCATAAAACAAATAGGTCATCATCGTCCCAACCACGGAAATGCGTAACAATTCGTCGAGCAGGGGCAGGTTATATTCATCCAAGGTAACGCGAATATTCCCCGCCTTTTCCGCCATTAAGAGCAGTTCCTGGCGTCGCTTGCCGACTATCAGAAAGAGCGCAAGAGTCGCAGTGCAGGCGTATAGCCACGGCGAAAACGCCTCGACGCGCACAACCAACACGCCAGCCCCAACACGCATGATGAAACCCAATACAATCACAACCAGGTCAATCAGGACAACATGCTTCAAACGAAAAGAATAGGCAACCTGAAGCAGGTAGTACGCCAGCAACACCACAGCGAACTGCCAACCGAGAAATGTCGCTGCAAGAATCGCCGCAATCGGGAGAAGCACTCCCGCAATCCTGGCGACCGCCAAAGGCAACTGCCCAGAGGCAATCGGGCGAAACCGCTTTCGAGGATGTTGGCGATCTGAAGCAATATCCGCGAGATCGTTGACAATATAGACAGAACCAGCAACCAGACACAGGAGAATAAATGCCAGGAGAACTCGAATGAATGAGTCCAACACAAAGAGCTGACCATCAAAGACTACACCCGCAAACACGAAGCCATTCTTCGTCCACTGATGCGGGCGCATTGTCTTGAGAAGTCCACGAAATGTCTTCATTGGGGTCGTTATCAGCGCTGGCGATACTCGCGCTTCTTCTGTCGTCGGCATTCAAGAACCTCGGTTCATCCCTGACCGCATTATACGCCAGTGGAAGCGCTGCATAATCTCAAGTATGATCTCAAACAGACTGATTGACAAGGAACAAGGACAGTGAATACTGCCACTGCGCGTGCACATCCGAACATCGCTTTCATCAAGTATTGGGGCAATCGAGATCACGAGCTGCGTTTGCCAAGTAATTCCTCCGTCAGCATGAATCTCTCAGGGCTATTTACAGAGACGACGGTGACCTGGGACCCAGCGCTAAACCACGACCGACTTACCATGAATGGCATGGAAGCGCAGCACGATGCGACGAATCGCGTGGTCAGACATCTGGACGCAATCCGAAACCGCTTTAACATTCACGCCCATGCGATAATCACAACTCAAAACAATTTTCCAACCGGCGCAGGTATTGCTTCATCAGCGTCAGCTTTTGCCGCACTGACGGTCGCGGCAATCGCGGCTTCAGGGCAGACAGTTTCCGAACGCGAAGCAAGCACACTCGCGCGGCTTGGATCGGGATCAGCGTCTCGCTCGATACCGAGTGGTTATGTGGAGTGGCACGCCGCCGATACCCATGAGGATTCGTTCGCAGAAACCGCTTTCCCCCTGGATCACTGGCATCTGACCGACATCATCGCAGTCATCAGCAAAGCGCACAAAGCGACAGGATCGACGGATGGGCACGCATCAGCTAAGACCAGCGATCTGCAGGCGGCGCGAGTGGCGGGAGCGGAGGAGCGACTGAAGCGGGTCAAGGCAGCTATCGCCCAACGCGACTTCCCATCATTCGCAACGGTTGTTGAACATGACAGCAACCTAATGCACGCCGTAATGATGACAAGCCAACCGCCATTGTTTTACTGGTTGCCAGCATCACTCGCGCTGATGGCGCGTGTACGCCAACTGCGGGCGGATGGTCTGCGTGTCTGCTATACACTCGACGCTGGACCGAACGTCCATTGTATTTGTGTAAGAGACGATGCTAAAGCTGTAAGGCAGGCGTTAGAGAACCTGTCCATTACTGAAGATCTGATCGTTGCTGAAGTGGGCGAGGGCGCTCAGATTATCTCATCCGCCTAGGTGAGCGAAGATTATGAAATATCTGATAGGGGCGACATTGACCCTATAATGCAGATACCATAGAGGTAGAAAGCAGACACGAATGATACAGTCAATTCTGGGTAACGACCTCCTGATAGGAATCATTGCCTTCATATTGGTGCTGATACCCGCAGTGATCATCCATGAGCTTGGTCACTTTCTTGCAGCCAAGGCTGTGGGCATCACGATACTTGAATTCGGGATCGGAATGCCGCCAAAGATGCTGCGTCTGTTCAGACTCGGTGGCACCGATTACACCCTAAACTGGCTGCCGCTTGGTGGGTTTGTGCGACCTATCGGAGAAGGTATTGTCAGCCAGGGTGGGGATCAGGAGACGGAAAGCGATCGCGCCGAAGCGCTTCGGCGTGGCATCCAAAACCCGAAATCGGTCTACGAAGCAAAGCCTCTTGAACGGATCATGTTCATGGCGGCGGGGTCGATTGCTAACTTCCTGATGGCGTTCGTGCTTCTGACTGTGGTCGCGCTCTTGGGTCTCCCAGAGATTATTGGCGGACGTGTCTTTGTGACCGACATTTCCCCAGAGTCGGTGTTTTCCGGTAGCAACCTGCAAGTCAGCGACGCGATTGAAACCATCAATGATGAGTTTTTCGATACTCGCGCGGAATTCGCGGAGCGACTCTATGGCGTAGAAGGAACGGCAGTTCTGGGTGTACGTCGTGCTGGAGAACAAGATCTGATTGAGATCCCAGTCACGCTAGACCTTGATCCGTCTACGATGGACACCAGTATTCATCCGCTCGTGATGGGTATCAGCGAAGAGTCGGCGGCAGAATCGGCGGGGATCGAAGCTGGCGATTTGATCATCCGCTTCAACGGCGACCTCATAAACAGCTTTGACGAACTGCGCGCCAGGACACAGGTGAATGGTGGTGAGCCAATCCTGCTTGTCGTATTGCGCGGTAACGAGGAACAGGAAATCACGATTACGCCGCGCTTTGACGAAGCGGATGCGCAATGGAGGATGGGGGTGGTGTTCGCCTCGTCGCAAGACAGCCTGATAGACCAGATGAACGCGACTGTTGACCGTAGTGCAGGCATCACCTATATCGACGGCATTCCACTAGAGCGCCTTCAACCGCAGTCATTAGGGGTTGCCATTCCATACGCCTGGGATCAGATGGGTTTCGTCCTCAATACGATCATTAGCTTGCCTGCTCAGATCCTCCAGGGAACCGTTGATCCTGAGTTAGCGCGACCGGTCGGTCCCGCTGGGATCGGGCAACTGGGCGGATTCGTGCTGGAACAGAGTGTCACGAACCAACGACCGGGGGACTTCTTACAGTTTATTGCCTTGGTCAGCCTGTCGCTGGGCTTAACCAATCTGCTTCCCATTCCCGCGCTGGACGGGGGAAGAATCCTGTTTGTCCTCATCGAAATCATTCGTGGAAGACCGATTACGCCTGAGCGCGAAGGACTGGTGCACCTGGTCGGCTTAGTCATACTGTTATCCCTGATGGTGCTGGTCACATTCAATGACCTCATCAATCCAATCACCAATGCCTTTCGCTAACAACAAGGGGGTAGTACGTTGAATTACGAACACGACGAAGACGATGACCTGGGATTTGGGGATGAGGTCGAAGAGATACCGCATCCCACGCTGCCACAGACGCTGGAAGCGCTGCAGCAAGGCGCTGCAACGGGGCTAACAGCCCTTGTCCATTATGGATTATCCAAATTGGAGAGCGATCAGATTGCCGAGCTGGATACCGTGTGGCAGCGATTGGACGCAGAGTATCGCGCTCGTGTCATTCAAGAACTTGTCGACACATCCGAAACCAACTTCGAGCTGGATTTCAGAACACTAGGTCTTTATGCCGTAGAGGATGATGACGCGGCAGTACGCGCCGCTGCTGTCGAACTCCTCTGGACAGATGAAACACTCGAGGGGATGCGAACGCTCCTTAACCTGGCATTTGAAGACGACTCGAGTGCTGTGCGCGCTCAGGCGGCGAGTGCCTTGGGAAAGTATATCCTCCTGGGCGAGTTAGACGACTTGCCGGAAACACAAACCGCTGCCTGTGTTGATGCATGTTTCGCGATGTTCCACAATGAAGACGAGGACATTGAAGTACGGCGTCGCGCACTTGAATCGCTCGGCAACGCGAGCCGAGACGGCGTAAACGAAGCGATTCTGGAGGGTTACCACAGCCAGGAACGCGCTTTCAAAATCGGCGCGCTGTTCGCGATGGGCAAGAGTTTCGACCATGAATGGTCTTCGATGGTGCAGCACGAGCTTAACAGCCCGGACTCCGAGGTTCGGTATGAGGCAGCAAGGGCAGCCGGGGAGATCGGGATCGAAGAAGCGGTACCGAAGCTATCGCGGATGGTGCATGAACCAGATAGGGATATTCAAGAGGTCTGTATCTGGGCACTCGGCGAAATTGGGGGCAAGGAAGTCACACGCATTCTTCAACGACTGATGGATGATCCTGCCTACGCAATTGATGAGGCAATGATCGAGTCACTGGAAGATGCGCTCGTCAGCGCAAGTATGCCCGGCGAAAATCTACTGCTGTGGGACCTCGTTGATGAGGACCCTGAAAACGACGATCCCAGGGGGAATGCAAGCCGCTGGAACTAAGCGAATGAGCTGACCACAACGGAAAGATCCGCCCTGGTCAGCTCATGCGTATTCCAGTTAACCATTGATCAGCGGCATCAGCTTGAGCGCTAAGCCCGTGTCGCCCTGAATCTTGATTTTGCCGGTCATGAAAGCCTGCATGGGGTTCAGTGTCCCGGCGATCATGCCTGCGAAATCATCGGCACTTGCACGCAGGGTCATGCGCGGATTTTCAGCCGTGCCTTCGCCGGTGGTCACGCCATCGTCCGCAATCTTCAACCAATGCTGACCGCCACCATCCCCTGCAAGATCGAACTGGATGGCAGCATTGATGCCAGCGACCTTAGAAAGGTCACCACCCATACGACTGGACATCCCATTGAAAATATCAACAATCTGTTCGCGAGCAGCCATCAGTCACCTACTCCTATCCTGTGTTTCTCTCGTTTTCAGCCTTGCGACCTGTCAAGATAGTATACTATCGAACCGGGCATAGAGCTATCGACGGTTAGGATACATGAGGCTTCTGATTCACAACATCCATCGGATAAATCGCAGGAAGAACGCCTGTTTCGCGTTGACACTGGCGCTTGCAATCGTTGTTATGGCGGGGTGCGTGCGAAATCAGCCGGATGTGATCGTGATCACGGCGACGTTCATGCCTTCGGCAGGGACGGACGTCGTAGACCCACTGCTGCCAACCCCTACTGCGCTGCCACTCACAACTCCGGATGGTGCTGCGAGTGTGACATCCGCACCAAACAGCCGCTATGTCGTGCAACCAGGAGATACGCTATCCGGCATAGCGAGTTCACAGGGCGTCAGTGTGGCAATGCTGGTGCAAGCGAATAACCTCGGAGATCCGAATGCACTGGAGGTTGGGCAAGTGCTGGTCATTCCCAGCGCACCAACACAAACGAGTGCAGACTTCATGATGATTCCGGACAACCGCCTGGTACGCGCGCCTGGCAGCAGTCAATTTAACATCCGCGAGTACATCGCCCAGCAGCCCGGCTTTATCCGGAGTGCGACAGATACCGTACAAGACGTCCGGCTCACGGCGGCGGAGGTGGTGGAGCGCGTGAGCTATGAATATAGTGTGGATGCGCGTCTGCTGCTGGCAATCCTTGAGCTGCGCTCAGGATGGCTGCGCAATCCCACACCCCCGGCTAATGTGCAGGTCTACCCACTGGGAGCGCCCGCATCGCCTGCCGGATTCGACCGCAATGGGTTGTATCGCCAGCTTGCCTGGGGTGCGGATCAACTGAATTGGGGATACTACCGTCATAAGTATGACAATGCGCGCGTTATCGAGTTTGCAGAACAAGGTGCTGCTTTCCGCATCAATGACCAATTGAATCCCGGCAGTGCGAGCGTTCAGTACATGCTTGCTCAATTCAACACCGTCGCAAACTGGCAGCGAGAAATCAGCCAGGAGGGACTTTACGCGACTTACGTGGGTCTTTTTGGCGATCCATTCGTGGATGCCGTTACGACGTTGACACCTGTTGGACTTGAACAGCCTTTTCTGATACTCCCGTTTCCATCAGCTCAGGAATGGTTTTTCACAGGGGGTCCCCACGGTGGTTGGGGGAGTGGGAGTGCATGGTCAGCCGTCGATTTTGCGCCGCCAGATGACCTGACGACGATTACTTCTGGATGTTATGTATCATCCAATTTTGTGACCGCAGTCGCCCCGGGAGTTATCGCCAGAACCGCCGAGGGTGTCGTCGTGCTTGACCTGGACGGCGATGGTGATGAATCGACAGGGTGGTCTATTCTTTACCTGCATGTCGACGAGACTGATCGCATCATGACGGGGGCTGTCGTGAGCGCAGGTGATAGAATTGGTCGTCCGTCTTGTGATGGTGGGTTTTCGAACGGGACGCATCTCCATATTGCACGGCGATATAACGGAGAGTGGCTGCCAGCCGATTGCACGACATGCCCTGACGATCAAAGACCCCCGAGCTTTGTAATGAGTGGATGGACATTTTTCGGCTACCCACGGCAGGAATACCAGGGATACATGCGGAATGGCAACCAGGAACGCATCGCATGGCAAGGACGGGATAATCCTGCGAACCGAATAGTCTGGAACTGAGGAAGATGATCCGACACATACTGACGATTGCCGTGCTCGCCCTAGGCGTATTGAACGCCCACGCGCAAGAAGGCGCTACATCCACGCCGATACAGATAGACCTCGTAACGCCAACGCCCGCATTAGCCGCGACACTGACTGGGGCAAGCCCAACGTGGACAGCCACTACCGCGCCACTGGCTGTGCTGACCGCAATCGACACTGCAAATGTTCGTGCCGCGCCAGACATCGAGGGTGCTCTGCTGGGTCAGATCCAGGCGGGGGAACGCTTCACCGTATCGGGGCGCTATTTCGAATGGTACCAGTTTCAGTATGATCGCTCACCCAATGGACGTGCCTGGGTATTTGGGCAGTTGGTGACGATTGAAGGCGACCCCAACAGTATCCCAGAGATCACAGATGAACCCGCAGCAACCGTTGATCCGCTCGTGATAGGGGCTACGCAGACCATCGAGGCAATCGTCCTGACACCCGGTGGAAACCTGACAGCGACCGAGGCAGCGCGCGGCGTCGTTTCGACATTGATTATCCCAGGCATTGTGGGGAGCGGTCGAACGACGGACTTGCCTGACGGCACGTTGATGCCCACTTTCACCTTTCCACCCGGCGTCGCGCAAATCCCTACCAGCCTCGCAACTGACGCTCCAGCGGCAAACATCGAACTCGAGGGCGATGCGGGGTTGCTTTCTACGCTCCCACCCATCATACCGATTGTAGTGTTGGGAGCACTGGGGATACTGGGGCTGATCTTCAGTGCGCGAAGCCAGCGCTAGATAACAAAAGAGGCGCATGTTGTGCGCCTCTCTGCCTGAAAAATCGTTTCGCCGCTAGTGGCTGCAAGAAGAACAACCACCCGCAGACGCCTCACCGCTGTCCTTGGTCTTAAACGAAGTACCACATCCACAGCTCGACACTGCGTTCGGGTTCTCGATCCGGAAACCGCCACCCATCAGGCTGTCCACAAAGTCGATGACCGCGCCACGCAGATAGAGCAGGCTGGTCGGATCAACCACAAGGCGAACGCCTCCAACTTCGACCAGGGCATCATAGTCCTTGGGCTGAGGTTCAAACGCCATGCCATACTGGAGACCCGAACAACCGCCGCCGCTCACAAAGACACGCAGCGCATGGTCTGGGATATTTCGCTGACTCAACAGCGTCTTGATCATGTTCAAAGCCGGTGGGGTCACCGTGAGGAAATTCTCTTCCTCAATGACGGAAGCGATGTCTGCAACTGGATCATTGACCGCCATAATCAAACGACCTTTCATTCACTCACACAACATAGGCTGTGCAGATAGTAACACCCAACAATTGTACCGTCAATTTTGATGGTGCAAGTGAGAAAAATCTTACGCGAGCGTGTTACTCGGCTGGCTGACGGGCAGGAGGTACGAACAGGAGGTATCGCCCTCTGCCATACGTGATACCCGACGTGGGATCACACCTGTCAGGTAGGAAACAAGCCGCATATCCATTTCGCACAAAGTCTGAGTCACATGGGCGAGATGATGATAAGGGCAGTTGCGCGTATGCAAAAGATAGCCATCTGGCGACGACTCCACAGCTGCATCGTAACCCTGTCGATTGAGGAGTTCAACCGCAAGCGAGAGCCGCTCTTCAAACAACAGCCCGTCGAACTTCAGCTCCGATGCAATGCTCTGCGCAACATCTTCAAAGATCACATTGACAGTCGCGGGGGGTAACTGTTTCTCCAGTTGGACAATCAGCCTTTCCGCGAGACTTTCATAATTTGTGGGAAAAAACTCCTGCGCCTTTTCGGTCAGTGCGTAGACATGCTGTGGACGACCTGGGGAAGGGCGGCGGCGAAGCACAGGCGAGACAACCAGCGCTTCCTGCTGAAGCAAATGGAGGTGGTGACGAACTGTAACAGGGGTAATGACTTTGCCGCGAAGCTCCTGCAAACAATCGACAATTTCATCGACTGTCGCTTCACCTCTGTCTCGTAGAATGTCAAGGATGTAGCGACGAGTTTGCTGCAAACCGACGTTCATGCTGGTATTCCTAGCTTCATGCTGTTAATTAAGTTTATCACCGTCATTAGAATCCTGTCAAACTAGGCGGTGGCAACCAAATGTGCAACAATCGTCGCCTTTGCAGCTAATTTCGAGAGCGCTATGGTCAGGCAGCAGTACAACCTTAACGCGGCTGCGCTTATGGCATTTACCGGTTATGCGGTCATACTGCTTCATCCGCTGTGGTTCTACAACGGAACGCACGTCGCCGGGTACGACTATTTCAATTACAACTGGAACTTCTGGTGGATACGGCATGCCTTAGAGAATGGTCTCATGGTCTACCAGAACGACTTCGTCATGTTTCCTGCTATGAGCAACTATGGCTATCACGCGCTGACGGCATTCTGGTATCCGGTTTGGGCGCTGCTTGAACCGTTGTTTGGGACGCTTTCGGCGGTCAACGTGATGATTGCGCTGGCGTGTGTGCTGAACGGCTTTGTGTTGTTCGTTTGGCTGCGCAGCGAAAAAGTGCACCCGGGGCTTGCGCTGCTTGGGGGAGTTGTCCTGCAAACGCTGCCGGTTACGCGCTACTGGTACTACAATACGCATCTCAACCTGATGGACTGGTTCTGGATACCAGGACTCTTGCTACTCTGGAAGCAAATCTACCAGGTATGCATGAGCAAAGACGTGGGCATACGCCAACTTCTGCGAATACTCGGATGGGGGGCACTCTTTGGCTTGGGTCTTTGGGGGCTGCTGCTAACGGATTTGCAGTTCCCAATCTTCGCAGCATTTCTCATCGTGCCCTACGGCTTATCAACCCTCTGGAGTTCGATGCGAATAGCCCAAACAGCGGGTGGGCGACTTGTTACAGGCAAGCTGCTGTTTAGCGGCATCACATCCGTGATGATAGGGCTGTTCCTGATGTGGTTTGCGGGTCCTTTACCGTCGATAGCCACATTTACCGGCGGATTGGTGCCAGGACCTGTCGAGGATCGACCCGGCATCCCGCTTCCGGCAGGCTGGTTCGGTATGGCTGACGAATGGTGGAAATGGGATCAGCCGTCGGTTGGATGGTTCATCACATGCAGCTTTTTGTTGAGTGCCGCATTCCTTATCATCTTTACGCTGCGACCGCTATGGCTCCCAGTTCGGGGAGCGCCTGGGAAGCGCCTGCGAAGTGCCTGGTTCTGGTTGCTGGTCGCCATGCCGCCGTTCGCGCTTGCACTGGGTCCGCTGCTCCAATTTGGAGAAAGCAGCGTTTCAATGCCTTTTGTCCTGTTGTACGACTTCACAGGCGGCAATTTTCGGATGCCCTGGCGACTGGCACCTGCTGGCGTTATCGCAGCCACCACGTTCATAGGGCTGGTATGGACGCCGATTCTCAACGAGTGGAAAGTCCGGCGAAAAGCCTTCCAGTGGTTGTTTCCTCTGCTGGGTGCGGTCGTGCTGATACTCTCGCACACTGCAATACGTCTCTTCGAGAGCGCGCCGCTTGAACCAATCCTACCTTCTTATCACATTTACACCCAGATGCGAGACGACCGTGATCCCTATGTTGTGCTGGATGTTCCGACGGGCATGGGCACAGGGGAGGTACTGCTGGGCAATCCAAGAGCAATCCAGTATCAGTGGTATGGCATTTTCCATGAAAAGCGCATGATCAATGGCTTCATCTCGCGCGCTCCGATAGAACACTTCTATTATGTGGATACCGACGACCCACTCTTGAGCTGGCTTGGGCAGCGACGGTTGTTGGACCCCGTCGCCGTGCGTAACGCGCTCCGCGAACGCATTTTTGAGTATCCAATTGGCTTCATCGTCCTACACACCGATGAAATAGCCCGCCAAAGCGCAACGGCAACCGAAGAGATTCTCGGCTTCTTTAACGGACTCGACGATCTGCTTTGCCCGCCGCGCGTCGAAGGTGCAGCAGTGTTTTATAGAACGCTGTGGCATCCTGAGGGGTGCGAAAACCGTATACCGAGGGAAATCTCCGCCAATCAATATGAGATTGACATCGGCACGCCTGAGGATCAACGCCATATCGGCTGGGGATGGCACTATGCTGAACCGGTTGGTGGTATCAACTGGCGATGGATGGGGGGTACGCCGCAGCTCGCAAATGCGACACAGCTTTCTAGCGAAGCGGCTGCGACGACAACCCTCTATCTCACCTTGCCGCCTGGAGAGTATCGACTGCATTTAACTGGGCAGTCGTATATGCAGGCACGGCAAGTGCGGATCGAAGTCAATGGTCTTCGGTTGTCTGACGCTGTTGAATTCGTTCCCGACGAACTCCGCGAACAGGTCTCAGTGCCATTTACAGTGAGTGAAGACACACCGCTCATCGTCAATCTGCGCCCCGATGGCATTCTGTCGCCCAACGCAGCTCTGAATGGGGGCGACAGCCGTCAGCTTTCCGTCGCCATCGACCGCATTCGGTTTGAGCGCATCGGCGCTCCGTAGGGCAGACAAGGTCAACTTTGAAAGCGATCTTCGCTCGACAACCACCTCGCCACCTCATCGCACTAGCCATCTATGGGCTGGTCGCGTTTATCTGGTTGTCAACACCACTCTTCACTGCGCAAACCCACATGCCCGCCGACGTGAATCCGGCGGTTACAACCGATTATTATCACTTTCACTGGAATTTCTGGTGGATACGGCATGCCTTTGAGAATGGTCTCAATGCGTATGAAACCAACTATGTATTCGCACCGCCCACATCGAGTCTAGCACTTCACACATTAGCGGCGTTCTGGTACCCGATATGGGCGCTGCTTGAGCCAGAGTTTGGAACCATCGTCGCCATGCTCGGTGTCTATTTTGCGGCACTCTTACTGAATGGGTATGTCTTCTGGGTATTTCTTGAAGAGCAGGAGGCTCCGCCTGTATTGTCTATAGTCGGCGGACTGCTTCTTCAGGGTTCCGCGACTATGATCGACAGTATGCGCTGGTCGATGGTTAATCTGATGGGGTGGTTCTGGATTCCACTCGTCATCATGCTCTGGATGCGACAGATTCGCAAAGGCAGCCGCTCGATCCTTTGGAGTCTGCTGCTTGGCGTCAGCCTATGGGCAATGATATTGACGGATCTGCAATACGTCGTGTTCCTAGGGTTAATCCTGGTTCCCATTGCCGTGTGGACTGTTGCGACCAGCGTCTTAAGGCAGCCGAGGGACTGGCAGCCGACCATGACTATCGTGGTTTGCGTAGTCGCTGCGCTTGTCACGGCGCTTGTGCTGTTGCTGCTGACGGGTACACTGCAAGCCGTCATGGGGTTTGATCGATCCATCCTGGCGACAACGCCCGCAGATCGTGCACCAGATGTGCTTTTTCCCAATGGCTACCTGCTGCGACTGGATGAGGGGATCTCTTTTGGCAGTCTGCTGATACCGCTGTACGTCATGGGCATAGTGATCTTTTTCATGCGGCGACCGTTGGATCGGCGTCGTGGCTCATCACTTCGTATTCTCTCCATTCCGCCCTGGTTATGGCTGGTCATCAGTGCGGTGCCGCTTGTGCTATCGGCGGGCAACGCGATTACGGTTGGGGAATTCACGATCGAGCTGCCCTATACATGGCTTCACAATCTGCTTGGGGGCACGTTTCGTTATCCGGAGCGGTTTACCAACGTCTTCATCATTTCAGCGCTCGCTTTTTCGTTTCCGCAGATCGGTGCATGGGTCGTTAAACAAAAGAACAGATCTCTACTGCTCGGTCTAGGCACTTCTGCGCTGCTCTTGCTGGCGCTCTTGGACATCCGACTGTTTGGCTCAATCCCCATTCGGCAGATACCGACTCCCTATCACTTCTACACGATCATGGGCGATGAACCCTATGATTACGTCGTGATCGAGGTACCCACAGCAGGCGCAAGCGGCGAAGGCATTGTCGGGCGCAGCGATTGGGCTGCGACGCAGTTTTACGGCGTTACGCACGGCAAGCGGATGATCAATGGGCATATCTCACGGGTCGATCCCTGGCGCTATCTCTATATGGAAACAGCCGACCCGATGTTGGCGTGGTTGGGGCAGCGCCGCTACCTGGATGAAGACGCGGTGCGCGCTCAACTTGCGGAGCGAATCTACTCGTTTCCAATCGGCTACATCGTCATCCACACCGAGTGGCTGCCACAAAGTGGACCAACCTTACAGGAAATCCTGGGCTTTCTGAATGCGCAGACCGACCTGATATGCCCCGTCTGGATTGAGGGCGATGCGATTGTGTATCGAACGCGCTGGCATCCTGATGGCTGCCCGCCACGAACACCGACTGTGGTGGATGGGCAGTATGAGATCGACATCGGCACGCCTGATGATCAGCGATTCATAGGGTGGGGATGGCACTATGCCGAGCCAGTGGGCGGACTCAACTGGAGATGGATGGGGGATTATCCTCGATTGGGGAGCGAAAGCGTGCCAGTAGATGGTTTTCTCTACAGCAACTTGTATTTGCAGCTTCCGCGAGGCGCTTATGACTTACAATTTCGCGCGCAGTCCTTTGCGGAGGTGAGAACTTTGACACTGCTGATGAACGGGGAAGTGATTGGGCAGGTTGATGTGCAGCCTGCGACGATTCAGGAATATTCGCTTCCAATGGTTGTCAACGACGGCACGCTCTCACTTCAATTTGAGTATGACAGCGCACCATCACCCGCTGAAATGGGGCTTGGGGAAGACGAGCGTCGGCTGTCCGTTGCGATTGATTCTGTCCAATTTGTGCCCAGAAATTGAGGGAATCCAGCGTAGGAAAGACGGAAGGGCATATGTTACACTTTCGCATTGCATAAGAAATGTTCGTACTGAGGTGATCATGAAAGCTCGCTCATTTGTACTCACTACGCTGCCGATTGCCGCGGCGTTTGTCGTTACCGTCATGGCATTTTTCGTTATTGCCCCACCGACAGCAACCACATACGCCTGCAATCCCTGCCAATGCCCAGAAGACCGCCGGATGAACTGCCAGGGTATTCAGTATTATGGTGTCTACACCTATACTCGCAACAGCGTGTGCTATCTAGACGCTTATCGCATGAAGGATGATGGCAGCCCAGGTCGTCGTGTCTGGCGCGTTACCTCAGGCGATCTTGCAGAAATCGTCGAAGCACCTGAAGTTAACACGCTGATCACCGAACGTGATGGCATTGCGCTCTATCGACTGACGAGTGGCGAGCTACAAGTGAACGCGGGTCCCGCAGGCGATGGCAAGATTTACGTGATGGTATTCGATGATTGTGGTGACGCAGCGGAACGCCGCGAGAGTACATTCACCCCAGGGGGGTAGGCAACCCGACGAACGTACGGGCAAGCGCTCATGTCTTGCCCGTCTCCATCGACTTTCGTGCCCAATCAATCGTGCGGACTATCCCCTCCTCGAAACGCACCATCGGCTCCCAACGCATCAGAGCCTTCGCTTTAGACGTGTCTGCGGCAGACGTACGCAAGTCGCCAAGCTGTGCCTCCTGGTAACGCACATGATAGGTTTGCGGTGTGTGCCCAAAAGCCGCAAGCACGGCATTGCAGAGTGTATTTACAGAAGTCGGCAATCCAGTACCCAGATTGATAACCTGCCCATAGGTGTCCCGGTTGTCGAGCGCCTCCACCCAGGCACGCGCGACGTCCCGGACGTACACGAAATCGCGCGACTGCTCGCCATCGCTGTGAATGACAATCTCTTCCCCACGCAATACGCGACCCAGGAATATCGCCAGCACGCCCTGATAGGCATTCGTCAAGCTTTGCCGTTCTCCATAGACATTGAACATACGAAATGACGTGACGTTGAGCGGGAACCCGAGGTCGCTCCGTGCACCAGTGAGATGAACATAACGTTCAGCAGCGTACTTGGTGACCGCGTAGTAGGACACAGGGTCAGGTGGCGCGGACTCCGGGGTGGGGCATACCACCGGGTTGCCATACACGGTCATCGAACTGGCAAATAGCAGACGCTTCACGCGGTGAGTGATGCAAGCATTCAGAATATTGAGCGTCCCATTGGTGTTGACACCGAGATCGTGCAAAGGGTCGTTGTAAGACAGCTTGATCGACGCCTGCCCGGCGATATGGATGACTGCGTCCAGACCTACAGAGAAAGCGCGCGCAATGTCTTCCTTGCTGCGCACATCACCCTGGATAAATTCAGCATCAGAAGGGAGGTATTCAGATCGTCCGGTACTCAGATCGTCCAGAACAACGACGCGATACCCATATGTGAGCAGCAGTTCGACCACGTGACTGCCTATGAACCCCGCGCCCCCGGTCACCAGGATTGTTTTGCCAGCGCCCGGACTCATGGATTCACCAGCCGCTGTCGCCAACTGGCAACGATTTCCTCAAAGATGTCGTCCAGCGACTTGGAAATATCCCAGCCCGGCAGTTTTTGCTTGAGAAGCGAGAGGTCAGAGTAATAGCAGATGTGGTCGCCGATACGAGGTTCATCAAGATAACGGTAGCGCATTTTCTTGCCTGTCAGTTGTTCAGCACGATCGAATGCTTCCAGAATCGAGACACTATTGGCATATCCGCCCCCTAAGTTGAAGACTGATGCGGGTTCCGGGTTCTGATAGAACATCTCAATACAGCGCGCGACATCATGACTGTGGATGTTGTCACGAACCTGCTTGCCTTTGTATCCAAAAATCGTGTATTCACGTTCCTCAACATTGCAGCGGATGAGATAGCTGAGAAAGCCATGCAGCTCAACACCACTATGATTGGGTCCCGTCAGGCAGCCGCCTCGCAGGCACGCGGTGTTCATGGAAAAATAGCGCCCATATTCCTGTACCATCAGGTCCGCCGACGACTTGGACACACCAAAGAGCGAATGTTTGGAATGGTCTATCGGCAAGGTCTCCGGAATCCCCTGGGCAAACTCCGGATCTGCGAATTCCCAACGTGTCGCCTTTTCGACCAGCGCGATTGAATTAGGGCGATCGCCGTAAAGCTTGTTCGTAGACATGTGGACGAAGACTGCTTCGGGCGCGTGGCGACGAGTCGATTCGAGCAGATTCAAGGTTCCACCAGCGTTCACGTCGAAATCGTCGTAGGGGCGAGACGCAGCAAGATCATGGCTGGGCTGGGCTGCGGCATGAACGATCAAATCGGGTTGCGTATCACGGATGAGGGCTTCGACACCCTGCCTATCCCGAATATCCAGCTCATAGTGTCGAAAGTGTTGGCACTGGGCTTCCAATCGCGCCTGATTCCAGCGCGTATCACCCCGTTCACCGAAAAAATCGCGACGCATGTTGTTGTCGACGCCAATGACCCGCCACCCGCGCTCATCAAAATATGTGACAACTTCTGACCCAATCAGACCATTGGAGCCGGTGACAATCAGTGTTTTCAAGGTAAAGGCAACCTTTGTTCGTAGGTTCCAAAGATATTGATACTATACGTGCTCTTGGCATGGCTTTCTATGGCAGGATTCGGTCACCGACGCTCACAGTCAAGATTATTCGCCCTGTTGCAGTTGCGTGATCGCCTGGCGAATGGCAGGTTCCAGCGCATCGGCTGCCAATTGATGCGCAAAGGCGCTTGGATGGGTGTCGAAGCGGTTGACAACCAACTGCTGAATGGGGTACTCACGCAAGATCGGCGACATGTCAATAACCTGGATATCTCGACTGGTGAAGACTTCCGCCACCTTTGCAATCGCAGACTGAGATGTGTCTATCGAGGCGATGTGGGGCCAGATCAGAACGAAATAGGGAATATTCCTCGCCTCTGCCCAATCGATCGTCTGGTTCAATCGGAAGCGATGCTCGTCCCAAAGAGCGGCGTCATCATATGCGCTGACCAGTGAATTAACGAAACCGGAGTTTCTGGTCTGATTGGTGAACTGAAGGAGATTGTAATACAGGTAGTTTGGCAGGAAGAACTCTCGCACAAACCATTCCACTTCTGGACTTTCGATAAAGGTGAAATTATTGTCCGGGCTGTTGTCACCCGCTAGCAAATAGTCGATATCGTTGAGGTAGTAACTATAGATCAGAATATCTGGCGCGTAAGGATATTGTTCCAGAAATGGGAGATGCAGGTCGGTATCTCGACCAGAGTCGGCGATCAGGTTGACATCGATGTTTGCGCCCAACCGCCGTTCAAGTAGTTGCGGAAAGGTCTCATCCCGGTTGCTGATTCCATGCCCCATCGCAAACGAGTCGCCGAGAATAGCGATGCGCAGTAAGTCGGGGGAGTCGGGCTGAGGCTCGTTATCGCGATAACCGTATTGGTTATCCTGTGCCAAGCCGTAGTTCTGGTACCACCAATAGTTCATCGCCGTGAAGCCGTAGGCATCCGTCGTGATGTAGAAGAGCCGCAAATACCACTCCGCGCTGAAGACGATGATGATGAGTGAGGTCACAGTCAACAACACCCCACTCCAGCGGCTCTTCGACAGTTTTTTCCCCATCTGGCGTGCTGTTTCCGCGTCCCAACCCACAAACAGCAGTATGAAGAGTATGACGATACCGGCAACGAGATAGACAACCTCCCAGGCTTCAAGGGGACGTCCCATCGTCGGTTGGCTGGTGAGTATCCAAATGACATTCCATGCTACAAACGCAAGTAGAAGGACTACCCAATACAAAACGGGGCGTTCTCGTAATGGCAGCAGGAGCTTTCGTAGCATGAACACACCTATGGGGCGTAATTCTGGGCGCAGCGAAAACCGATGAACCAATCGCGGGTATCGGGCGCACCACGGAATCGTATGGCAGCACTGGAGGCAAAATCGATATAGCTGCTGATGCTGCTGCGATAAACACGCTGATCGGCGGTGTTTTCCAGGTCTTCACGACCATCTTCCGAGGCATATGGATAGCGTTGGTAAAGACTGCTTGTCCACTCCATGATGTTGCCGACCATATCCAAAGCGCCAACCCACGAAACACCGCTGGAGCGTGAACCCACAGGCTGTACCTGAGCATTGGAGTTGCGGTCAAAGATCAGTCGCGTCTCATCAAACTCATTTCCCCAGGGGTAGACCCAACTCTCGGGTCCACGAGCCGCAAATTCCCACTCCGCTTCGTTTGGCAAGCGCATTCCCTGGCTCGCGCAGAAATCGCGTGCCTCGAACCAGGTCAGGTTGCCACGCGCCACGTCATCGCCTTCAAATGCGCCAGGGCTTCCGAATTGACGATTGGTAATCTCTGTGCGACCGATCCAGTACGGCGACTCAAAGCAGATTTCATGCTGAGGGCGCTCATCTCGCCGCCCCTCGTCATTGCCCATGGTGAAGCATCCCGGAGGGACGAGCGCCATCTCGATCTGCTGTTCCCCAATGGTCTTGAACTGTGGAACCCAGTCATTGTTGCTGGTTACAGGTGCCGGGGTTGGGGTCAGTTCGACCGCTGCACCCGCGCACGCAGACAGCACAGCGAGAAGTACGCCAAACAGCGTTACGCCGGATAGCAAAAGGGGGGTATTTCTAAGGCAACGACACATGCTCATCATGCCACTTGTCACATTCTTCCGCGCACACTGTTGGCAATTGTACATCCACTGCTACAATGCACAACTAACTAACGGATAGGTGTAGGGGTTCAAAGACCGTGAGATCGGATGTGCGGGTACCTGTGAGGCAGCAGCACGTAGCCAAGAGAATCTCAATTGCTGTCCTTTTGCTCGTCGCAGTCGCATTAACTGCATTGGCGGTGCAGGGGGTAGACGCCCAGGCAGGCGTACCAGATGCGGCATCCTATGAGTGGACTCTTTTCAGCGACGGATTTGACAACCCGATTTATGTAACTTCAGCCTATGATGGCAGCGGGCGCATGTTTGTGGTCGAACAGACAGGAATGATCTGGGTAGTCGCTGCGGACGGCAGCGCGCTGGATGAGCCATTCCTCGACATCTCGATGAAACTTCCCTCCAATGTGTTTCTTGGCGGGTATTCGGAACAAGGACTGTTGGGGTTGGTTTTTCATCCGCAGTATACCCAGAATGGGCAGTTTTTCATCAGCTATACCGATGTGAACGGCGACAGCGTGATCTCAAGGATGCGCGTATACGCTGACAATCCTGACATGGCAGATCCAGACTCTGAAAGTGTACTGCTTACGCTGTATCAGCCTTTTGATAACCACAACAGCGGACACATCACGTTTGGTCCTGACGGTTATCTGTACATTAGTTTTGGAGATGGCGGTGACCAGGGTGATCCCTTTGGGAATGCCCAGAATCCACAGGCGCTGCTGGGTAAAGTGCTTCGCATTGATGTGGACAACGGAACCCCTTACGGAATCCCGCAAGACAATCCGTTCGTAGGGCGTGATGATTATGCGCGTGAGATCTGGCAGATGGGTCTTCGGAACCCATGGCGGTTCAGTTTCGACCGTGACACTGGCGATTTCTATCTTGCGGATGTTGGAGAGTGGCAGTTCGAGGAGATCAACTTTGCCCCCGCGGGGACTGCTGGTCTCAACTTTGGTTGGGAGTTCTTTGAGGGTAATCTCAAGCGCGATGGTGATCCGCCGTCCGGGATCACACCACCCATACTAGAGTACGATCATTCATTGGGCTGCTCGGTGACTGGCGGGATAGTGTACCGAGGCGAACAACTCCCGGAACTGCAAGGCTACTACTTTTATGGCGATTACTGTCTCGGAAACCTTTGGATTGCCCAACGAGATGGTGCCGGCATATGGCAGACGACCTTGTGGATGGGAACCCAACGCCAGATCAGTGCCTTTGGCGAAGACGAGTCCGGTGAAATCTACCTTGTGGATTATAAGGGCGAGATTCTGCGTCTCGAACCGATTCTTCCCTGAGGTGCGAGCTGAAACCCTGCAAAAGACCTCACTTGAGAAAATGCTCGGTGCGGTTTAGGATTGTCCAAGATTTTCATAGTGAGATCGCGAACTCATGAGCTTGACACAATTGGCATGGGAGCGTTTCAGCATCATCGCGCGCATCTTTGGTGATATGCAGGCACGCGTGGTCGCAACACTGCTTTACTACACGCTGATCTTGCCATTCGGCTTGATTATGAGGGCGGGTAAGAATCCGTTTCAAGAAAGCACAGCGGACAATCCGACCGCATGGTTGAAACGTGAACCAGTAGACAACACACCCGAGGGCGCTGCCCGGCAGGGATGACTCACCAGATCTGAACTCGTTTTCTGACCAGCGTCCGGAGAAAGCCCAGGTATCGATGTACATTCTCGGCATTTCGTGTTTTTATCATGATGCTGCCGCCGCCCTTCTGAAGGATGGCGAGCTCATTGCCGCTGCAATGGAAGAACGGTTTACACGGAAGAAACACGACAACAGTTATCCCGAAAAAGCGATTGCCTTCTGCCTGGAACAGGCAGGAATCAGCAGTCAGGATTTGGATCATGTGGTTTTCTATGAGAAGCCACTGGTCAAGCTGGAACGTATTCTGATGAGTGTCCTCGGCACCTACCCGCGTTCGGCGGAGGCGTGGCGAGAAGCCCTGGCAAACTGGATCAAAGACAAGCTCTGGATTAAGAGCGTCATCGGGACGAACCTCAAGTTCGATTACGCGAAGATCCTTTTCTGCGACCACCACATGAGCCACGCAGCGAGCGCCTTCTTCGCCAGCCCCTTTCGCGAGGCAGCAGTTTTAACGGTCGATGGGGTTGGGGAATGGACAACCACTACTCTTGGTAAAGCGACAAGCTATTGGGAGGGTGAGCAGGGCAGTAATCAAATCAATCTTTTCGCTGAACAGCGGTTTCCACACTCACTCGGCTTGCTCTATTCCGCATTCACAGCCTACTTGGGCTTCCGCGTCAACAATGGCGAGTACAAGGTGATGGGAATGTCGCCTTATGGCGAACCGCGTTACGTGGATAAGATGGAGAAGCTCTACACGTTGAACACGACGGATGGGAGCTTCCGCCTGAATTTGGACTACTTCAGCTTTCCGTATTCGGCAACGCGGACGTACAGTGATAAGTTGATCGACCTCTTCGGTCCCGCAAGGCAAGATGAAAGCGAATTCTTCACCGCCAAGACCAACCCTGAGCGGATGAGTGAAAAAGCGGCAATGGCGGAAAATCAGCGCTTTGCGGACATCGCCGCCAGCATCCAGCATGTCACCGAGGAATCACTGTTGGCAATGGTCAGACATCTGCACCAGGAAACCGGGTTGACCAAGTTGGTTATGGCAGGTGGGGTAGCGCTGAATACCAAAGCCAATTATCGTCTGCTCAACGAGACCCCCTTTGACGAAATCTACATTCAACCCGCAGCAGGCGATGACGGTGGCGCTTTAGGTGCTGCCCTCTGGGTATGGCACATGGTACTGGGCAAGCCGCGCAAGTGGGTAATGCCGCATGCCTATTGGGGAAAAGGGTACAAGGATTCCGAGATCGCCGATTTTCTCGCGTTCAAGAATGCGAAGTTCGAACGATTTGACGACGATGACAGTAAAATGCTGGACGTTCTGGCGGACGACCTGACGCAAGAACGCGTGATCGGATTCTTTCAGGGGCGGTTCGAGTGGGGACCTCGCGCGTTGGGGAACCGCAGCATCCTGGCTGACCCGCGCTCGGAAAGAATGAAGGAAGTCGTCAACACGAAAATCAAGTTCCGCGAGCCATTCCGCCCCTTCGCGCCGGTCATCCTGCGCGATCGCGCGTTGGAATTCTTCGATTATCCTGGCGTGCAAGCGCATGAGGCACCGCGCTACATGCTGATGGTCGCGCCGATCAAGCCTGAGAAGCAAGACCACCTGCAAGCGGTATGTCATATGGGGACAGGGCGATTGCAGACCATTGAGCGGGAAACCAATCCACGCTATTACGGAGTCATCGAGCGCTTTGGTGCGCTGACTGGCGTCCCCGTCATCCTCAACACGTCGTTTAACCTGCGAGGCGAGCCGATTGTCACATCGCCGCAAGATGCGTGGAACACTTTTCACAATAGCGACATTGATACCCTGGTGATGGGACCATTTGTCGTCCGCAAGGGAAATTAAGGAAAGGACACTGAGATGCGCGATATTATTGCCCGTTTGGGCATCTGGGGTGAATTAATTCAGTTTCTGTGGCGGCGTAAGCTGTACTGGCTCGTGCCGATGATCCTCATCATTGGGCTGTTTGCGCTGCTCATCATTTTGGGCGGAAACCCTGTGACTGCCCCCTTCCTGTATCCGCTTTTCTAGGCGTACAGGGGAACACTTTTGAACAACCCGTTGCTCATCGCGATCATCGTAGGCGTCGTCGCCGGTATTCTGCTTGGCAGTCGCGTGGCTGCTCGTTCGCTCACGGAGTCACCGATTTACGGTGGCTCCAACGCTAAGGGCTTTCATTGGTTGGCGTGTGCGGCATTCGCCGGCGGGCTTCCAGCGGGCTTGACTGACATCATTTTGGGTAGGAACGTGCTGATGGGGTTTGTATTGGCATTGTGCTTCATCGGCGTCAGCTTTGCATCCCTGCTCCTGTATGGGCTGCTTGAGCGCGGTCCTCGCGCGGCGGCTGAGGCGAAAGACCGCGGTTGGACGGCTGAGAAAGCGCGCACAAGCGGCTTATAGGAAAGACAAGGAGTGAGTGTGTCAGTCACTGTAGCATTCCAAGGCATTCATGGCGCAAACTCGGAGCTAGCGATCCGTCAGCAGTTCGGAAGCGACGCCGTCACACTCCCGTGCGAGTCGCTGTCCATGCTCTTTGAGGTTATCGATGCCCGACAAGTGACTTATGCCATGCTGCCCATCGAGAATGCGTTGGCAGGGGCAGTCGCGCAGGCATATGAGCTGTTGATGGATCATGACCTGCGCATTCAGGCGGATGTGGTATTACATGTCCATCACGCGCTCATGGCACGACAGGGTGTGTCGTTGGATGAGATCGAGAGTGTGCGTTCGCATCCGCAAGCGCTCGCACAGTGTGAGAAGTTCCTCAGACGCCATCACTTAAAGCCTGTCCAATGGTACGATACTGCGGGTGCGGCGTATGACCTCTCGGTCATGACTGAAGGGGCGGATCGTGTTGGTGTCCTGGCGAGCGAACTGGCAGGAGACCTGTATGGTCTGAATATCCTTCAGCGCGAAGTTGAAGATGTCCCGTTCAATTTCACACGGTTTTTCGTCCTGGGTCATGAAGACCCCAGCCGAGACGAATATAACAAGACATCGATTGTCTTCGGAGTGCGTAACCGACCAGCAGCGCTCTACGAGTGCCTCGGCGAGTTCGCAAGCCGAGGGATCAATCTGACCAAGTTGGAAAGTCGTCCGCGCCGCAATCGCCCTTGGGAACCGGTGTTTTTTGTGGATTTTGAAGGACACTGGCAAGATAGCAATGTGATGGATATGATGGCTCGACTGCTTCAGCGCGCATCTTTTGTGAAGATGCTGGGCAGCTATCCGGCTACTAAACTCGACTTTGTGGGCAGCTAACGGGACAGAAAAGGCATGAGCAAGATCGAAGTTGCGATTCTGGGAGCTACAGGAGCGGTAGGTCAACGCTTCATCCAACTGCTGGAGGGGCATCCCTGGTTTGAAGTCTCGGAATTGGTCGGCAGCGACCGCAGCGCAGGTAAGACTTATGGGGAAGCCGCGCGATGGACGCTCGACGGTGCTCCGCCGTCGTCGATACGCGGCAAGCGAGTACTACCCCTCGATGCAGAATTGGAGTCACCTCTCGTCTTTTCTGCGCTCCCCAAGGAACCAGCGATTGAGCGCGAACCTGAACTGGCCGCTGCGGGGCATATTGTCAGCACAAACGCCTCTGCCCATCGGATGGCTGATGATGTGCCGCTGCTGCTGCCCGAGGTTAATGCCGATCACATCGCGCTGATCGAGGCGCAGCGACGCAAGCGCAGGTGGTCCGGCGCGTTGATTGCCAACAGCAACTGCACGGCAATGCCCGTCGTGATGTCGCTTGCGCCGCTGCGACGCTACGGGATTGAAAAGGTGAATGTGGTCAGTATGCAGGCAGCGAGCGGCGCTGGATACCCCGGTGTTCCGTCGCTTGACCTCATTGATAATGTAATCCCTTACGTACCGAGCGACGAAGAAAAGCTCGAAGCGGAGAGCGGCAAGATGCTGGGGGCATTGTTGGGCGACTCTGTGCAACCCCATCCAGCAGTCCTTAGCGCGTCCTGCAACCGCGTCCCGGTTGTGGATGGTCACACGGTCATCGTTTCGATGACGCTGCGGGAACAACCCTCTATCGAACAGATTATTGAAGATTGGGTGAACTGGCGCGCAAACGACGATGTTGCTGCACTGCCGAGCGCGCCTGAGCATCCTCTGTTCTATCTGACCGAGATCGACCGACCGCAACCCCGTCGTGACCGCGCAGCGGGAAATGGGATGTCTACCAGCATTGGACGCTTACGACCATGTCCGCTTTTCGGTTACAAGTTCGTCGCGCTATCGCATAACACCATTCGAGGAGCGGCGGGATGTGCGATCCTCAATGCGGAGCTTTTGGTGGCTAAAGGGTTTCTCGATGTTGCGAGATTGCGAGATGAGGTCACTTTAGCGTAGTGTCACATCGAGACGTTAACTGCGTTCCGCATTGATTACGCAGCGAAAACGCTCTGTACGGGTTCTCACAGATAACATCTATTGCGTGTGATGCACACGCCAGCATGGAGTGGAGGCTTATAGGATGCGGGTTTTCATCGCGGGAATTGATGGCTACCTGGGTTGGGCGCTTGCCCAGTATTTGACGGCGCGTGGGCATGAAGTTGCCGGAAATGATACTTATCTGCGCCGACAATGGGTTGCAGAGATGGAAAGCGTCAGCGCTCTGCCCATTTTCAGTATGGAGGAGCGCCTCGAAGCCTTCCATGAGCGATGGAACAAAGCGTTGATCTTCCGCGAGGGCGACCTGCTCGACTACGAATTCACGCGCGGGTTCCTGGAAGAGTTTCAACCTGACGCGGTCGTCCATCTCGCGGAAATGCCCTCGGCACCGTACTCGATGATGGATCAGAAGCATTCGGTTTTCACGCAGCATAACAACGTGATCGGCAGTCTGAACATACTGTGGGCAATGAAGGAAGTCTGCCCGAATGCCCACTTGGTCAAACTTGGCACGATGGGTGAGTACGGTACGCCGAACATCGATATTCCAGAGGGGTTTTTCGAAATCGAGTATCGCGGTCGTAAAGACAGGCTGCCGTTCCCGCGCCAGGCGAACAGCTTTTATCACTGGAGTAAGGTCCATGACAGCGGGAACACGATGTTCGCCTGTCGTATCTGGGGACTACGCTCAACGGACATCATGCAAGGTGTGGTATTCGGCACACAGATCGATGAAATGGGCGATGACCCTCGTTTGCGCAGTCGCCTGGACTTCGACCAGTGTTTTGGCACCGCTGTCAATCGCTTCTGCTGCCAAGCGGTCATCGATCACCCACTGACGATCTACGGACGCGGAGGACAGACGCGCGGATTCCTACCGCTACGCGACTCCATGCAGTGCCTGACCATCGCGGTCGAGAACCCGCCGGAAGCCGGGGAATATCGTGTGTTCAATCAGTTTGAGGAATGCTACACGGTCGAAGAGCTTGCGCTGAAGGTTCAGGAAGCCGGCAAAGACGTGGGATTGAATGTTGGCATTCAATACTACGACAACCCTCGTGCCGAGCGTGATGAGCACTATTACAACCCCGACCGCGAAAACCTTATCAAGCTCGGTTACCAGCCTCATCATGATGTTCTGGCGGAAATGCGCATCATGCTGCGTGACTTGATGGGTCATAAAGAACGTATTCTCGCTCACCAGCAAATCCTGGTGCCGGACATTCGCTGGGATGGCTCGCGGCGGAAATCGGGTTTGCTCGCACGCGATGTCGTTGCTAAGTAGGGTACCAGCTTCGCCAACACGGCAGGTCAGGCGCAGCTCATTGCGCGCGAACCGTTCAATTGGATGGAACTGAAGATGACAAGCATTCAATTCATGCGCTGGAGTGAAACCAGCGCGGATGAAAAGGCGCGCCTGCTTCGGCGCGCAGAGACCGACATTTCTGGTCTGTTCCCATTGGCGCAGGAAGTGATCGAGAAGGTGCGCACGCAGGGTGATAAGGGCATTGTCAGATACGCGCGCAAATTTGATGCGCCGAAATTCACTGCCAGAATGCTGCGCGCGAAACCCAGCGACTTCAAGGCAGCCCGCAAAGCAGTCAGCAAGGATGTAATCGCGGCTATAGAGGCGGCGGCGGCGAACATACGCAAGTTCCACGCAGAGCAGATGCCCGAACCGATGTGGTTTACCGAAGTGAGCGCCGGAATCATGGCTGGCGAGAAGATTACACCTGTGAGCAGCGTCGGGCTATATGTACCGCGCGGCAAGGGTGCATTCCCGTCAGTGATGATGATGCTTGCGACCCCCGCCAGAGTAGCGGGGGTACCCCATATTGTCGTGGTGACGCCGCCGACGCCGGAAGGCAAAGCGGATGCTGCTTCACTCGTCGCAGCAGAAACCTGCGGAATAGAAGAGGTGTACGTTGTCGGGGGTATCCAAGCCATTGCTGCGCTCGCATATGGCACCGAGACCGTCCCAAAGGTCGCCAAGATCGTGGGTCCAGGTAGCAGCTACGTGTCAGCGGCGAAACGCCTCCTTTACGGCACAGTCGATGTAGGTTTGCCGGCGGGACCAAGCGAAGCGATTATTCTGGCAGACGAATTTGCAGATCCGCGACTGTGCGCGCTCGACCTCCTGATCGAAGCGGAACACGGTCGTGAAAGCGCAGCGCTCTTTGTGACCCATCACAAACCGCTCGCGCGCGAAGTCATCAGCCTTCTGCCGGATCTTATCAGAGAATTACCAGAGTGGCGCAGAGGGTTTGTAACGAACGTCTTGAGCAACTATGGCGGCGTCATCTTGACGGAGTCGCTGGCTGACAGCATCAGCTTCGTCAACGAGTACGCGCCGGAGCATCTGGAAGTTCTAACGCAGGAGCCCTTCGTCACGCTGCAAAAACTGCAGAACGCCGGAGAAATCCTCTTAGGGCACTACACGCCGATTTCGACCGCAAATTACGCACTGGGGCTAAATGCCATTTTGCCAACAGGTGGTTTCGCACGGAGTTTTTCGTCGGTGAGTGTGTGGGATTTTCTGAAACGAAGCGGGGTCGGATATCTCTCGCGCGAGGGCTATTCAGCGTTGCAGGGCACAGTCGCTACATTGGCGGACTACGAAGACTTCCCGGCACATGCCATGGCGATCCGTAAGCGAAACGAAATTCTGGGGATTTAGGCTGGTGTCGGATCTACTTGACCACATACAGAAGCTGCAATTCAGCGATAAGCGAGCAGCGGAATCCCTGCTTCTGAACTTTGTACGCGAGACATTTCCGCAGCTCGAGGTCAAGTACCTCACGCTGCGCCCGCTTGCAGTATCGCTCAACTCATTCAATGGGTTTCTGTATCTGGAAAGCGGTGAGCGTCTCTTTTTTAAGACGCACACTGAACCAGGCGGAGTGATTGGAGAATTCTACCGTGCCGAACTGCTATCGGAAGCCGGTTATCCGGTACTCCAACCGATCCTGCAATCGACTGAGGCGGGGAAACAGATCCTCATTTACCCCTATGTTGAATCGCCAAGCGTATTCGATATTGCCTGGGCAATAGAGCGGGGGGATCAATCCAGGAGTGGGGCGCTAGAAGCGGCACAAAACACTCTGGATGATCAACTGATGGGCTTGTATCACGCGACGCTGCACTGGCAAGGCGCGGCTGAAGCGGAAACGGCGTCGATTCATCAACTGTTTTACCATCGCCTCACGGCAGGGCGACTGGACGCTTACTATAGGCAACCAACCTCAGTACTGAGATTGAGGGATAGAACCGTCGCCTTCAGCGAGGTGATGAACGCGCGTTGGCGCATCAACGGACTGCGCTATCAGGATACGCTGTCCATCCTGATTGAGAAAGCAGTGCAACTGCTGAATCCGGCGGTGGCTGGTGCCAGCGTTGTGGGTCACGGAGATGCGCACAATGGAAACGTCTTCTATCATGAAACGCCGGGATCTCCAACTCGGATGAGCTATTTTGATCCCGCGTTTGCCGGACGCCATCATCCGCTTCTCGACCTGGCAAAGCCACTGTTCCACAATGTGTTTTGCATGTGGATGTACTTTCCGTCTGAAGTTAATGGTGAGCTTCGGCTTGATGGAACATTTACCGATAACGAGATCGTGCTTCACCATGACTTTGTGCTGCCGCCAGTACGATTGATGTTCCTGCGCAGCAAGGTTGAGCGTGTCCTTACTCCCACATTACAAGCGATGAGACAGCGTGGATGGCTACCGGATAACTGGCGCGCGCACCTCAAAGCTGCCCTATTTTGCTGCCCATTCCTCACCAGAAATCTCCTGGATGCGGCGATATTTCCGCCAAATATCACACTACTTGGGTTATCCCAAGCGGTTGAAATGTGTGCAGAAAGTCACGGAGAGCGCAGTCTTATCGATAAAACGCTTGACGAGGTAGAGCGGTCACTCCAGTAGCGAGGGTGTCGCACAGTCGCTTATAAGTGGGTGCGTGATCCATGAACAGATAGCGAACCGGCGTCACGATAACATCCGTCGCGCCGAGTGTGCGCAATAAATCGACGCCCTTAAGGAGCGCTTTATTCGCCAGGATCAACGTCACGGTAAACCACTGATCGGATGTACCTTCGTGTGAACCATAAATGGGGGCTATCGTGGGTCCCTGAAGCCCGGCTGTCAATGGATTTGAAACGAGTCTGCGGGCGATATCGAGTTGATCTGCCGCACGCATATTGATGGTCACCTGCGAATACATCTTCCCTTGCAATGATGCATCCATATGCTCAAGAAGAATGCGGGCGGCTTCGCGGACATCTGCATTGTTGACGAGGGCGTCTCTGCTCCCAATCAGGCATGCCTGAGATTCCAGGATAATCCCATCCGTCAAAGGCTTAAGGTGGTTCTCGCGCAGCGTCGTTCCGGTAGCAACAAGATCGACGATCACGTCGGCATAGCCGATAGTCGGGGCGGCTTCGATTGCGCCTTCGGCGTTGACAATCGTGAAGTGATGTATGCCGTGCTGATGCATGAATTTGCGCGCCATGAACGGAAATGTCGTGGCAACACGCAGGTTGCGGTGGTAAAGCTCTCTGAAGTCCAGCGCAACGTCCGCCAAATCCGACATCGACGTAACATCAAGCCAAGCCTCTGGAACTGCAACGAGCAGCCTGCATTCCCCATAACCCAGATCATCATGAACGATCAAGACATTCTCATGCGGGTATTCATGGACCACATCAAGACCCGTAATGCCGAACTGCGCGGTATCGTCCGCCACCTTATAGACAATATCGGTAACGCGCTGAAACAGAACCGCCATATTGGGGACAGCCGGAAGCGCGCCAGTATACTGTCGTGGGTTGGGCTTGTCGACTCGCAAGCCACAGTCGCGCAGGAATGCCGTCGTAGGTTCCGCAATAGCGCCCTTGCTGGGCAGCGCGAGAGTCACGCTGTTGTTCATGAGTTATCGCCACCTGGTAATTGCTGCAATGAGATCGTCACACTGGGAGAGTTCGTAGCGGTTGTCTAGGAATACTGCGCTTGCATCAGGGTTTATCACGACAGTTATCAAACCATCGCAGGCGGACTCCGCTAATCTCACCAGAAAGCCGCGTTCTCGAAGCAACTGTGCCCACCGGATGCCGTGCTCCTTATTGGCGGGCGCGCACACGTCGAGAAACAGGGTATCTGCGGGTTGAGCAGTCTGTCCAGTGAGAAGAGCATCCAGATAGTATGTGAATCCCACTGCGGGTATATCACGAGGTGCGCCAATCAGCCGGGCAAATTCATCGTAGCGTCCGCCACCGGCAACATGGTGCCCATCTTCGGTGTAAACCTCGAATGTTAGTCCGGAATAATATTCCCAGTCGCGAGCCAGGATCGGGGTTACGACAACCTTGTCCTCGGAGAAGCCGTATACATCCAGAAGCCTTATGACATCTGCCCAGTTCGTGAGCGCTGAACTCCAAAGCTCGCTTCCTGCAATGCCCGTCAGCACTTGTGCCACTTCCGGCAAACGACCGCGAATGTGGGCAAGCTGCGCCAGTATCTCCAATACTTCGCGCAGTTGCTCGCGCTGCGCAGCGCGCTGCTGCCGTTGGACAAGTCGCCGCGCGACATCCGCCTGCGTGCGCCCACCCATTGCGCGCCCGCGTTCGTTAGTCTCCAGTATGACGCGGAATTCCTGCTCTATCGCCGCACTTTCCAGCGCCGGAGTGGATGCCGGAGTGGCAACTTGCGCATCGAAGCGATCAAGAATGTAGTCGACTCCGCGCGGCAACTCCTTGAGAACGGAAATATGCGAAAGCACGAATCTTTGTGTTCGAGTGTCGATGTCACGTGACGCAAGAACCGCGCGCAGGAGTTGAGCATCACCCAGATTTATGGTTGCAACAGGCTGACCTAGCAACGCGCATCCGGAGGCAGCCATGGCAATGATCTCGGCTTCAGCCCCAGCGCCGGGCTGACCAATGCATTCTGCCCCTGAGCTAGCCCGTTCGAAAGACATGCTGCCGTCTGCCGGATCGTCCTCGAAAATGATGCCCGCGACCTGCCACCGTGCAACCGATGACCCCTGGGGATCATCTGCAATGTATCGACGAAGCGCGGGCGTTGTGAATTCAGGTCGAAGTGCCAAGGAGACACCATGCCGCTCAAAAGTAAACAGCTTATGGAGGATCTGATCTCCCGCCCTGGTTAGAAACGTGTCAGCAGGTTGAATTATCGGAACGTCGGCAGGCACATAGCCGTAGCGCGCCATGTGCCCGCGTAATGTTCCCAGCGCGGTCTGCACCGCGCGAGGGTATTGGGATGCCATTGTCTTCATCGTCGTGCCAAAGTAACCTCAAGCGACTCAATGGCACGATGATAGCAGAGATGTGAGTGCGTAACAGCACTCACATTGCGCACTAGCGATAGAGTCCGCTGCTGTACACGTAAACGGCGGGTCCGACGTCGTTCGACACTGTAAAGTCGAATTCCGGCGATGCCCATTCGTACAGCCATGCCGCATCCGTAATCGACATATTGACGCAGCCATGGCTGCGGCGATAGCCGAAACCATCATGCCAGTAGGCACCGTGAAGACCGATGTCGCCATCGAAGTACATGGTCCAGGGCACCTCTTCCAGATAGTAGAAATCTGGGTTGCCCTCGGAGCCGCTCATTAGTGTTCGCGGATAGCGAACATACACATGGAATAGACCCTCATTAGTCGGCCATTGGGAAAGCCCAGAAGAAATCAACGTCGTGAAAACGGGTTGTACACCCTCATATGCGACGACGACCTGCTCGTACAGATCGACGCTAATCCAACGCTCGGTATCGATCTCTGGTGGACGCGCTACGGGGAGAAATTTGGCAATCTGCGTCTGCATGATCCATTGATCGACACCCACCTGATACCAGCGCCAACCATCGATCTCGACTGAGTCGAAAATATTGACAAGTTGGTAGCGATAGAAAAGCGGATCGGATTCGAGTGGCTCGGTACCTGGGCTGCTTGACGCACGGGTGTGAACCAGCACCCAGGCAAACGGAAGTGTGAGTTCGTTCTCTGGAAGCAGGACACCCGCGAATCGAGAAACCGCAACGTCGCTCAATACCGCGTTGGGAAGCCATTGAGCGTCATTTATCAGAGAGAATTCACCTTCGACCCCGTGCGCGGTGATGAAATTGAAGCCATTATCCAGGCTGCCTATCGGCTCGCCCCCGGCTGAGCCGAGTATGGCGACGCTGCCATTGACACGCTTATAGACGCGATCAGACAATGCTTGTTCGTTCGGCAGAAGTCGCGTCACATTGGGCGTGATATTGTTGGCGATAACCTCGTCTGGCATCCCTATCAGATCATCTTCTGCCCGGAGAAGCGTTGGCATGATCAGCAACATAAACAGCGCGGCGAGTAAGAGTAGTCGGTGGTTCATGCGGCTTTTGCCCCAAATCTTGTGACGTTGATATGGTTCAAAGGATAGCACCAAAGGGAATTGCGCCTCCACAACGCCCGGCTGACCCCTTCCATGCGGTCACCCTACGAACTTGTGGTTGGGAACACCGAGATTAATTGCTCAATACTGTAAAGCGATTTATACTTGGTTCTGATTTCAATATCAAAATTTCTCTGCTTGCGCCGCCGCACAAGGAGGACCGCATGAAGCAACACTCGCGCACAGGCTTTGCAGTCACATTGATTGTAGCCCTCATCCTCATGGTTCTGGGGACGATGCCCGCGTTTGGTCAGCAACCCCAGTTTCAAAGTCCCATTGTCGTTGTCAACACAAGTTTTCTGAATATACGCACGGGTCCTGGTGCCCAGTACACTGTCCTTGCAACCGTCGTCGGCGGAAGCGAGTTTCCTGTGTTGGGTGTGGGCAGTGATGGGGTTTGGTATCTCGTTTCAACCCCGGTTGGAATTGGATGGGTAAATGTTGAGTTCACGCTGCCGCGTGGTAATTTCGGCGTCGTTCCAGAGATCAACGTCAATACTATAGGGGCTGTGCTGCTCGCGGCACCAGAAGCGCCGACAATCGCGCTGCAAGACCCTGGGCAAGGTGGCGGCAGCAGCTTTACATCAAGCGCAACTGTCGAGCGGTTCCGCGCCGCAATCAATGTAGAATTCGTCAATTTGCGGCAGTCACCTGCCGACAATGCGCCTGCGGTTACGATTCTTACGCCCGTCTCTGATCGGCTTACGGACTACGCCATCGTGGGGCGTTCGGTCGACAGCCAGCGGGTTGAATGGGTTGCCATTGACGTCCCGAATTTTGGCGTAGGATGGGTGGAAGCCCCCAAGGTCATCACACGCCTTTCTGCGCGTTACGCGACGGTAATGGTTGTCAACGCGACGGAATTCGGCTTGACGAGCGGTCCGGCAGGTGGAAGCGGTGAAGGGCTGCCGATCATGCGAAGCGGAGAAGAAGTGTTCCTGATTGGCAATTCTGGCGATACATTTGCTCAGATCGAGACTTCGGACGGTCGAACGGGTTGGATACCCTTTAGTGTCTTGCGCTTCCGAGAAGACACCACTTCAGACATCCTGCGCGAGCAGGGCGATACGCGCGAGACAATTGCCGATGCTGCGGATCAGGGGGGCGGACAGGCTTCATTTGTCTTCCCGACGCTTGCAATGCCACATGTGGTCGTCAATACGAGCTTCCTGAATGTGCGCAGCGGTCCTGGGGGCGAATTCACAGTTGTAGCCACACTTAGCGGCGGTGATGAGGCACAGGCGCTTGGTATTTCCAGGGATGGTTTCTGGTTCCTCGTGCGCGGCGCATTTGGCACCGGTTGGGTTGACACAGATTTTGTTCTGTTCCGAGGTGCCATCGACAATATCCCTGTCATTGATCCCGGTGCCGCCCTAGAGCAGGCGACCATCGAGACACCGGTCGCCATTTTCAGCACGTCATTGACACTTTACGCAGCCCCCGGCGTAAACTTCGGCGCGGTAGGTTTCGTCAATGGGCCAGGTGAGCTTCCCGTTGTTGCGCGCACAGCGGACGGATTATGGGTACAGGTCAGTTCGCCGAACGGCTTCGGATGGGTGCTTGCCAACCAGGTTGTCGTCCGAGGGGACCCCAATCTCATTCCTGTCGTCGGGTAAACGCACTGCTCAGGTACAGGGGGAACGATTTTGTTCCCCCTGTGTAGTGTCACAAGTCCGCGAAAGTTGCTTTTCCGGCACAAAGATCGTTAATGCGCCCCTCCAGGGCGTACCGTTCTCCTTCGGGGACTTCGATCAGCAGTGTAACTTCGCCCCCAAATTCCTCGTCCAATATGACAGTGTCATATTCTTTAATCAGCCGAATGGAGCGCTCATAGGCGCTGTAGGGCACAATGATCAAGACCTGCGTGCGATCTATTTTTCGTTCTACCACCACACCGGCAAGGACTGCCTTAGCAGCATCAGTGTAAGCCCGTACCAATCCGCCAGTACCGAGAAGCGTACCCCCAAAATAGCGACTCACGACGATTAACGTGTCCCCAAGCCCGCTTCCACGTAAGACTGCCATGACGGGCTGCCCAGCGGTTCCACCAGGCTCTCCGGCGTCGCTCAAGCCTTCAATCACACTTGCGCCATGCCCAACGATAAAAGCATAAACGTGATGATTCGCGGTCATCATCTCTTTCTGTACTTCTGCCAGCCTTTGTTTGACTGTCAGAACAGTATCAACCACATACGCAGTGGCGATGAACTTCGACTTCGAGACTTCGATCTGGGTTCTGTATAATCCGGAAGGGCGAAGATAGTCAGCCATTCGAGCTAAACTTCGTCTCGGTGTTCGCTTACATACACGCTGAACACAGGCGGATGGATGAAGAGTTGGTTGGAAGCCTTGTCAAGGCGAAGCAGGCGCTTTTGGATAAGTTGGTTTACAGCAACTTGCGTATCGACGTTTACGTCGTAGGCTGCCAAACGGGCGACGGCACGCAACACATACTGTTCAGCTTGGGTAAGGCTTAACCAGATCGTACGGCACTCTGTACGAATTGGAAGGCGCAAGCTCAGGTAACTTGCTGTCTTATGAATGTTATCGAGCGTAGGAGTGAGCAGAACGCCAGGCTCGATCAGGCTAAAAGAAGATCGCAGAAGTCCTGCGTACCCACCGGTGGTCGCGAGCAGGGTCTGTGCTGTATCGTGCGCTAAAGTCTTGCCTGTGCGCATCGCCAGTTCAGCCAACATGCGCGCGGCGTCGGCTTCATTGTACGGACCCACAAAGTAGGTATTGTCGGTAAACAGCTCGTTGAACGATTCGATGTCGGCATCGGGTATGCCGAGTTGGGCGGACACGGTGTCTAATGGCGCTCGTGTAAAAGTCAGGTATGCCATCTGGCTTTTATAAGAATCCCGCAATCCTCTTAGATTCTGGAAAAACTTCACAGGCATCATACGCATCATTTCTTCAAATTCATCGAACATGAACACGATGCGCGCGCCTTGCCGAAACAGCAGATCCAGTGCTAACTCGAAGTGACGAAGCGACATGTAAGCATAGAGTGGATTGGTGCCATCCTGGATCGACTCGTATACCTCATAAAACCGATGTGCTTCATCTTTAGAGAGCTGTTCAAAAGGGTAAAACGCCAGAAACAGCCGGTGCATCATCAATTCATAACCTGCCCAGGCACGCGTCGAATCGCTCGCTATGCCCGCGTCGGGTAGTGACCCCAACATATTCGGGTCGATTGTAATCGCGCGGAACGATGTACCGAGGGCATCCCCTAGGTAATGTGCTTGAGTTTTGGCGCTTGCAAGATGCCGCAGTAAGTTTGATTTGCCGACACTGCCAATCCCGACCAAAGCACATGACTGAGTCGCAAGCCAGCGCTCCATCACGTAAGCAGTTTCATCACGACGAAAGTCAGGAGCATATTTGCGTTCAAGATTCGACATTATTGAAGCCTCGAGCGTTGGCGCTGGATACAATTGTAGCAGCAACTTTTACGCTCAGGATTTGTTCCAGAGGCATTCAATGAAGCATAGTCCTTATTTTGACCTGCTTGTCGGGCTTTTTGTCTGCGTGTTGTTATTGAGCAATTTGTTAAGCAGCGCAAAGATCGTTGATGTTGGCATCTCTGTGGGAGGGTTACGGCTCGTCTTTGATGCAGGGACCCTGGTATTCCCGATTTCTTACATTTTCGGCGATCTTCTGACAGAGGTCTACGGTTATCGACGCTCGCGAACTGTCATTTGGATTGGATTTCTGGGGACTGCCTTGATGGCGGCGTTTGTGTGGCTGGCTGGGGTGCTGCCTGGCGAGCCGGCATGGGAGGGTTACGCGGGGCAATCGGCGTACAACGTTATCCTTGGGGGAGTCAGCGGGCTGGCGCTTGCAAGCCTTGTTGCCTACGCGGCAGGCGAGTTCTCCAATAGCTATGTGCTTGCTCGTATGAAAGTGTTGACGCAGGGCAAGTGGCTCCCGCTCCGCACGATAGGAAGCACAGTTGTAGGACAGGGCGTTGACACCATCGTATTTTTTGTGGTTGCTGGAGCCATTGGGGTATTCCCTTGGGATTTAGTTCCGTCACTCATGGTTACGAATTATGTTTTGAAGGTTGGCATAGAGGTTCTTTTCACCCCCGTGACCATTCGCGTCATCCACGCGCTGAAGAAGCGCGAAGGCATTGATGTCTTTGACACCGACACCGATTTCAACCCGCTGAGGTTTTGATCGGATCTTTAGCGAATTGGGAAAGTGATCCTGACCTTCGTGCCGTTGCCCTTACTTGCATAAAGCTCAACCATACCGCTGTAGAGCTGCGCGCGTCTACGAATATTGGAGAGTCCCAAACCAGGGGAAATATCCCGAACATCGAAGCCGACGCCGTTGTCTTCGACCGTTAAGATGAACTCGCTCGCTTCCTTCCGGGCATTCACGTTCAGGCGCGTCGCCTGAGAATGTCGGATCGCGTTGCTGGCAAGCTCGGAACAAATTTGGCATATGGAGTCGAAGGTTGGTCCGTCGAATGGTGGATACTCATCCGGCGCTTCAAGTCCGATGGTTAGGGTAGGAGGGGCATACAAGCGATCCAATGTGGCTTTAATACCTTGATAGGTTGTAAAGCGACGCGCTTCTGTAGACTTGAGATTCATGATGTATCGCCGAATTTCGGCAATAACCTCATCTACGTGTTTAATCGGGGCAGCCAGCGCTTCAGGGTGATCAACTTCCGTTTTCAGGAGCTGAAGTTCCATACCAACTGCGTAAAGAAGCTGGATCACGCTATCGTGAAGCTCCATCGCGATCCGTTCTCGCTCTTCGAGGAGGGAGAGTCGCGTTTGTCTGTTGCTCAGTTCAATACCGCCCAAAGCCAGGGCTGCATAGCCAGCAAGAGCTTCGACGAGCGCCTGATCATCTTCCATAAAGGGTTCTTGGCTGACTTTGTCTGAAAGATAAAGCATACCCAAAAGATTTGCGCCAATTTGAATAGGAACGCCCAGAAAGGATTTCATGTCCGGGTGATTTTTCGGAAACCCTGCGCTCCTGGGGTCATGCGAAATCTCATCCAGGCGAATTGAGACCCGCTCGTTCATGATGGCACCCAAGAGACCCTTACCAACCGGATGATGAGGAATTCGATTGGCTTCTGCCTCGTTTAGGCCACTGATCAGGAAGTGCGAAAGCTGCCCATGTCCATCTGGTATGCCCAAAGCCGCATAGCGTGCACCTACCAATTCACGGGCTGTATGGGCAATCTCTTGAAGTACATCTTCAACATTGCCAGTTTTTGACGCATCGATAACGGCGAGCGTAATCTTTCTAAGGCTAGTGATGATACCTGTCATGATCGTTCCATGATATTGAGACTTTCTCAGTTGGGAGAATCAGCCTAGAATAAATCCTTGCAGTGTGTCAAGCTAACGTAATGTTGCGGGAATTATAACGCATTTAGCGGGCGGAGAGTACTCATGGCGAAACCTGTGCGAATCCTAATCGCAGATGATCACTCAGTTGTACGAGCGGGTCTTCGTGCGCTCTTGGAGAGGCGAGCTGGCTTTCAGGTCATTGGCGAAGCAGGCACGGGTGAAGAAGCTGCTCAGAAGGCGTTGGATTTGAAGCCCGACATCGTTGTCATGGATGTTCGGATGCCTGGCATTTCTGGGATCGAAGCTTGTCGAAAGATTACGGAGATGGCAGCGGACATTCGCGTTCTTATCCTTACATCGTATGCTGAGGATGAGCTACTGTTTGCCGCTATTCGAGCCGGGGCTTCAGGGTATGTCCTAAAGCGGGTTGGCGACAATGATCTCATCCAGGCGGTTGAGCGAGTGAGTAGCGGCGAAAGCATGTTGGACCCAGCAATGACCAATTCTATTTTCGCGGAAATGCGGAAGCAGTCTATTGCTCAACAAGGGTCGGCATTCTCGGCGCTCACGCCACAGGAATTGAGCGTCTTAGCGTTTGTTGCGCACGGGCTAACAAATCGACAGATTGCCATCAAGCTGTACCTCGGCGAAGGTACGGTACGAAACTACGTCAGCAGCATTCTTGGCAAGATTGGCGTATCAAACCGCGCTGAGGCGGCGGCATTCGCCGTCAAACACAGTATTCACGAACTCATCCCCCCAAGCTCTGACGAAGCCTAACTTTATTGCTGAAGTCCCTGAGTGCTATTTCTCGAATCGCTATTACTCCGTGATAAGAAGCATTATCATGAGTAATCACACCTTGCAAAATCGGCGGCTTTTTCATCAGTCGATCAGCCGCGAAAGGTTTGTCTGCCAATCATTCGTCATTCGTCGAGCAGTCGTTGCCCAATCGCGAACACCAGATGTTGCATCTGCCGCCTCCACATTGCAGGCGCCCACTGCACATGCCCAGCGCGCTGCATTTTCCAACGTCTCACCACGTATCATCGCCGCCAAGAATCCTGCGTAAGCACTGTCGCCCGCGCCCGTAGTTCCCACCACATGAACATTATAGGATGGACAAACAACCTCCGCGTTATTCCAGTCGCTGTGCAAAGACAGCGACTCGCGCAGCTCGTCCATGCGTGCTTGATGGGCAGTCTTCATCATGATGCCATCGACACCACACTTCACCCCTGCCACATCCACACCCAGGCTTAAAAGCTCATCAACAATGCTACTAACGTATGAGCGAGAAATCAACGAACTCAAATCCCCATGTGCAGCAAGAAACTCGTCACGCCTAAGCATAAAGACGATTTCTTCCACACTGGGAATAAAAATGTCGACATGCGGCAAAACATTCTCCAGGATTCGGCGCCAATCGACTGCTCCCGCGGCTGAGGACACGTCCGGCAGCGACATATCAAGCGACGTAATCACTTGGCAATCCTTGAGATTCCGGAATATTGCAGTAAGCTCCGTTCCACCATTGGCGTACAACCGAGGAAGGATGGGTGGATACCCCAGATGCACAATCTTCGCCCCACGAACTACGGAATAGTCGATGGTGTCTGATCCAAAGACTGAATTTGTTCCAGGGTTGTGCAGGAATATCCGATCTACCCGCTGCGGCGAAAGCACAATCGAATACGAGCTGCTGACTCCAGGTACAGGCGTAATGTATTCGGTCAATTCGGGATCTCGGTTATTGAGGAAGCTGACGATCATCCCACCAATCATGTCGTCACCTACTCCAGACAAGAGTTTCACTCGTGTTCCAAGTCTGTGCAAAGCCAAACCCGTATTGGATACCGCACCCCCAGTCGAAACATCCAACGCCCCTACTTCATAAAGCCTCCCAGCTTGCGTCAGTGCCGCAAGTGGAAGACTTGCCATTTCTGGCAAGAGGTCGATACATAAATGCCCTGTCACCACCACATCAATGTTCTTTTCACCCATATTCCAGTTCCAAATAGCAATGGATACAAAACCTCGCCCAATTGTGCGCCAGCGAAAACAAGGTGTCAATAAAACCCGAACCCCTACTCCCCTGGGTAAACTCCCGATTCATGGGTAAAATACGTTCCACTCATCAAATCAAGTGAAAGCACCATGGAACGTCTGCCTTTGTTTCCTTTGAACACAGTCCTCTTTCCAGGGATGCCCATCTATCTGCACATCTTCGAGGAGCGCTATCAGTTAATGATAAGCCGTTGTCTAGAAAGCCGGACACCCTTCGGCGTCGTGATGATCAAGAGCGGCAGCGAGGTAGAGGAACTTGGACCGAGTCCCGAACCCCACACCATAGGCTGCACCGCCCACATCACACAAGTCCAGGAGATGGGTGACGGTCGCAAGAACATAGTCGCCGTAGGGCATGAACGCTTTGAAATCGTGAATCAATACCACGATGAACCCTACCTGACCGGAGATGTGACCATACTTCTTCTCAAGCATCCCACCGAATCGCACCTCAGAGTGCAATCTCAGCGGCTTCGCGTCCTGGTAGAGCGATACCTCGATATGCTTCGAGCCATCGATAGTTCCTCGAACGAGTCAGTCCCGCAGCTTCCGGATGATCCTTTGTCTCTCATATATCTCTCGGCGTCCATATTGCGTATTCCCGCCTTAGAGAAACAGTCCCTGCTGGTCGAGAACGATGCAGAGAAACTCGCTTTGGCGCTAAGAGGCTTGTATCGCAGAGAAGTAACGCTTCTGAGTATCATGACATCATCTACTGCACCAGATGCGTCCGTCGGACCCTTCTCATTAAGCTAATCGAGCTAACATGGACAAACACTGGTATTACACCCAGGCTGCAAAGTCATGGGCTCGGCTGATGCCGAGGATCAAGCCCCTCCTCAACTCCGTAGACTTCGAGAAGTTTAGCGCCAGAACTGCGGTTCATTTCCCCACCCTGTTCGAACTACTGCACCGGTTATATGGCGACCAGTACGATTTCCTTTTCCATCTGGAGAATATTCTCTCGAGAGCGGCAATGTGCCTGCGAGATCGCCCTGCCACGCTCAAACATCTTGATGATGTGCGTGAAGCCAATCCCGACTGGTACCAGAGCCACTCCATGATGGGCGCAGTATGTTACGTCGATCGTTTTTCGGGGACTTTACACGGGCTACAGGATAAGCTCGACTACCTTGAAGAGCTTGGGATCACGTACCTACATCTCATGCCATTGTTTGAGTGTCCACCGCAAAAAAATGATGGAGGCTATGCGGTCAGCAGTTTCCGCCGAGTCAACCCCGCCATTGGAAGCATGGAAGAACTCAGTGCTCTAAGCGATACGCTGCGCGCGCGCGGCATCAGCCTCGTCCTTGATTTCGTGTTTAACCATACATCAGAAGAGCATGACTGGGCACAGCGTGCGCTCAGTGGGGATACTCGCTATCAAGCCTACTATCACATGTTTGATACCCGTGAGATCCCCAACGCCTACGAGCAGAACCTGCGCGAGATTTTCCCTGAACAAGCCCCAGGCAGCTTTACATGGCGTCCGGAAATTAACAAATGGGTTTGGTCCACCTTTTTCAGCTTCCAATGGGACCTGAACTATGCAAACCCCGAACTATTCGCCGCCATGCTGGAAGAAATGCTCTTCCTAGCAAATCAGGGTGTCGAAGTCCTTCGGCTCGATGCTGTCCCGTTCATCTGGAAGAAATTGGGAACGAACTGCGAAAACCTGCCAGAAGCTCACCTGCTCATCCAGGCATTCAACGCGATTGTCCGTATTTGCGCCCCGGCTCTGCTCTTTAAGTCCGAAGCAATTGTCCACCCACGTGATGTTCAGAGCTACATTAGCCCGGCAGAATGCCAGTTATCCTACAATCCTATCCTAATGGTCTGTTTGTGGGATGCAGTTGCGACGCGTGATGCTCGCCTTCTCACGAAAACCCTGACCAAGCGCTTTGCGCTGCCGAAGTCAACCGCCTGGGTCAATTACATCCGCTCCCATGATGACATTGGCTGGGGTTTCGCTGATGAGGATGCTGCTGAGGTGGGGATTAATGGAGCTGATCACCGATATTTCCTCAATCAATTCTACACCGGCAGTTTCCCTGGCAGCTTTGCTCGTGGCGTACCATTCAATTACAACCCAATCACCCGCGACATGCGTATTTCGGGGACGTCTGCTTCGTTGATGGGTCTCGAGGAAGCGATAGAACGCGCGGATGACTTACTAACCGAACACGCGATTCGCAGAATCATCCTATGCCAATCGATTGTTCTTGCGGTTGGTGGTATACCCCTGATTTACCTGGGGGATGAGGTGGGAACCCTGAATGACTATAGTTACAGGAAGGATCCGCACCTTGCAGAAGACAGCCGCTGGATTCATCGACCCAATTTTGATTGGATTGCTGCCGCGCAGAGAAACACGCCTGACACAATTACGGGGCGAATTTATCAACAACTGCGCCACATGATCCAACTGCGCAAGACGCTCCCTATGCTTTCTGGCGGAAACACAACGATTTTCGACGTGGGTAACCCACATTTGCTTGTGTTCAGCCGCAAGGACAAGCTGATTGTTGTTGGGAATTTCTCGGATCGCAACCAGAACATCCAACTCGGCGCTTACGTACCGGTCGCGAATGACAACATTTTGCAGGATCTGCTTACAGGTGAGCAATTCAATGGCGCAATAGGGGTAGATCCGTGGCAAATTCGGTGGCTCATCCCAGCCGACGCAACAAATAGAGTCGCGGATGCAGCCCCCGAAGCGTGATGGGCAGGACTTGAGTTAACTGCCAGTCGGAAGAGTCCGCAATAAGACTCTCAAAGAGACGTATTTCGTGGGTCAATACCGCGAATAATGCGGACGGCGCTGCAATACGCGCCGCTTCGGTCATTATCCTTGGGTACAGTTGTAGATTTTCGTGGTGTGATCCACTTTTTTGCCCAAATGGTAAGTCTGCCACAAGCGCAGTCGCAGAACCAGCGCAAAGCGGGCTGGTCTGGGCATCTCCAAGCCAAAGCAGTATTTGTTCGCTCACTACACCTAAGTTCATTTGCGCGAGCTGAATGGTCGTTTCGTCATTGTCGATACCTATCAGTACACTTGCCGGGAGCCTATAGTCTGCACGCTCGGCAAGCAGGCTTCCACTTCCGCAGCAGAGATTAACAAACACATCCCCAGGATGCTGGGTGACCAACCGCACCATAGCCTGGGCAACCGTTGCGTTCAGTGCCGCAGCGAAATTTCGGACGCGCCACATTCGCGTCGCTAGTGGTCGTGCTGAAATACGAATAAGGCAGTCCCATCCTTCGGCATCCGACGAAGGGAAGATTCGGAACAACAGATCGCCTCGATCCACCTCGCTAGGCTGAAGTTTCAGCGCAACAGCCAGTTCAGCCTTCAGTCTAAGCATCACCGACGACTCTGAGCCAGCCGCATCGATGCCCACCGTCTCGAATGTATTGCCAGGCACGCTCAGAACTTCAAACGAGGCATCTATCAAGCGCTGGAAATGTGCATGACCCAGCAATGCCTTTGGGCGCGGCACAGCGAAACGCAATTGTCGATACACCGCCTGCACCAGTGTCAGATCACGAAGACGTCCAGGGTCTCCGGCATAACTGAAGCGGATAGCGCCTTTTCGCATCTCGAAAGCGCGAATGTCGACCGAAAACTGCTGGAGTTCATCGCGAGCAAGCTGCTCTAAACCCACAACAACTTCCGCTTCGTACTCGACCGGCAATAGTCTTGGCATGTGAAGCTCTCGCTGACCCGCGAAAAAACCGCTGCGCTATGGTAACATCCGTTCTCATGGCGAGAAACAGCGCGATTGTGAGGCACACGTATGAAATCGGTGTGGGTTACCCTTGTACTCCTTTTCTCCCTGGCAGCAAACGTGGCTGCACAGGAATCAGGAGTAATCGCGGAAGCCTTTCGTGTTGTCAACATTCGAAGCGGTCCAAGTACAGCTTACGCTGTCATCGGACAGTTGGCACCTCGCGAGTCAGCAATCATCGTTGGGCGAAACAACGAAAACAGTGACTGGTTGCTTGTTCAGACCAACGGAGTCACTGGCTGGATCGCCTACTTCGTCGTCTCCGTAACCGGAGATCCATCAAGCCTGCCAGTCATTACCACTGATGAGCAAAGCCAAACCCGCGAAATCCGCCCCGAAGCGTCATCAGCGCAGTTAGAACCCGCACAGTCCGATGCTGATATGGTGACAGCGACGACATTCCGGCGAGCCAACATCCGAACCCTTCCCGACATCAACGCGCCGATCCTGCTGATTGTTCAGCGTGGTGAAACGCTTCCAGTGAGTGCCAGGAGCAGCGCCAGCAATGACTGGTTACAGGTAGAAACACCCGCAGGCGCTGGATGGATCGCGTATTTTCTTGTGTCAGTGGAAGGACAACTTGACCTACTGCCAATCGGCAGTTCTGACAGCGAAACCACCCAAAGCGCATCGACTGAGATCATCTCGGTCAATACGAGGTTTAATGCCAATTTGCGCGCCGAACCGCAAGTTGATGCAGAAATCCTGAACACTATTCCATTCAACACCGTGATCGAGGCAAACGCACGAAGCTCAGATGGAAATTGGCTTCGTGTTTCCTATCTGGACGAGCAAGGGTGGGTTCTAATTGCCCTGGTATCGCCATCAGGACAGATCGACCAGCTTGGGACTCTTGAATGAGCCAGTTGTTCGCGGAATCGGCTCTAAACTAGCCGCCGTATGCATTGGGGATATCCGCGATGGGTGTCTCCAGGTACGGATCAGCTTGCATCAGCTCCAGGGCGTCGTTTTCGGATAGGCTCGTTTGCCCCTTATGATAGAGCACGCCATTGAAACCGTCATAGCGATAACGCCGAATCACCCACCCGTATAGACTATGCTGAAATACCACGTCAAATTGAATTGACTCTTCAGATTCGAAGAACTTTTCTTCTACAATCCACACTGGTGCGTACTGCTGTAGATGCGGAAACGCCTTCTTGTCACGTTCCTGCCGAACCTGTGCTTGACTCGCCATACGCGAATTCATCCTCTATACCATCGGTAAGCAATACCACGATTGTAACGATATCTCCCGAAAACTCACAAGAGTGATGTCTACTGATTTCGCTGTCGCCAAGCTATAATCTTGCTCACGCTGTTTCCGACAATCAAAATCAGGTTTATCCGTATGCCCCGTGCCCTATTAAGCGTCTATGATAAAAGAGGTCTGATTGACTTTGCCACTCAATTACATGAACTAGGCTTCGAGCTGGTCGCTAGTGGAGGTACCCAAAGAGCCATTCGCGAGGCGGGTCTCGCCGTAACGCCCATCGAATCGATCACCGGCTCCTCCGAGATGCTTGGAGGGCGCGTAAAGACACTCCACCCGGCAATTCATGCACCAATTCTTGCACGCGACACAGCAGACGACTTAGAGGAACTCCGCGCCGCAGGATATGAACCCATAAACATCGTCGTTTGCAACCTTTATCCCTTTCAAGAGACGGTTGCCAATCCAGCAACCACGTTGCAGGACGCAGTCGAGAACATTGACATAGGTGGTGTCGCGCTCTTGCGAGCAGCGGCAAAGAATTTTCTTCATGTTGCGGTTGTATGTAGCCCGAGTGATTACCCTAGGGTGGCAGCAGATCTCCAAGAACACGGAGCGTTGGATTTGGCTATCCGGCGCCAATTGGCTGTAAAGGCATTCGCCCATACCCGCGATTATGACACCGCCATCCACGCTTATCTCTCACATGAGATGGCACCCGCATTAGAGACAGACGCCCTCCCACCTCAGCTCTCGACTGGAGGTCAACAGGTCGAGGCACTGCGTTACGGGGAAAACCCTCATCAAAGTGCCGCTTATTACAGCCGAGGAACGGCGACTGGTCCCCTCGGTGGCACCTTGCTGAGTGGAAAACAACTCTCGTACAATAACATTCTTGATCTTGACGCAGCATGGCGTGCGGTATCCACTTTTGAGACGCCAACCGTGGTACTCGTCAAACATCTTACCCCATGCGGAATCGCCACGAACGAGACGCTCGCGGGTGCCTTTCCCCTGGCACTTGCGTCTGATCCCGTTTCGGCGTTCGGCGGTGTTGTTGCAGTCAATCGATTGGTTGATGTCGACTTTGCAGAAGCGTTGGGTGCTTTGTTTGTCGAAGCCATCGCAGCACCCGCTTTCTCTGAAGACGCCTTGTCTCGCTTGAGTACCACGCGGCGCAACTGTCGATTACTGCGCATTCCCAGTAAGTACGACGGCAGCGAAATTGAGATGCGAACGGTCCACCGTGGGTTCCTGGCGCAACGCGCCGATATAGGTGATCCGGAACACGCTCAATTCAAGACTGTATCGAAACGCTCTCCCTCACCAACCGAAATGCAGGCATTACGTTTCGCCTGGAAAGCCGTTCAGCATGTCAAATCTAATGCAATAGTCATCGCCAACACACACGCAACACTTGGGATTGGTGGTGGGCTGCCCAGTCGCGTTGATGCTGTGAGGCTCGCGGTCGAAAAAGCCGGCACACGCGCGAACGGCGCTGTATTGGCTTCCGATGCGTTTTTCCCCTTTGCAGATGGTGTGGAGGCTGCGGCACAAGCGGGCATAACAGCTATCATACAGCCCGGCGGGTCCATTCGTGATAACGAGGTGATTGAAGTGGCGGATCAATCAGGTATTGCACTGATCTTCACCGGAATTCGCCACTTCAGGCACTAGCGTTCAGAGACTAGGTCTTGTGATCCAACGGACGCTCTGCTAGACTTTTCTACAATCCGCCACGCTAGCTCAACGGCAGAGCAAACGCTTCGTAAGCGTTAGGTTGTGGGTTCAAATCCCACGCGTGGCTAATGCCCGTACTTCCTTGTGAAGAGACGGGCATTTCTTTTGACAATAGGAAACATCATGGGTTCCACCCCTCGTCCCGTTACAATTGCCGTCGCTGGTGGCTCGGGCTCCGGTAAAACGACCGTTTCAGAAGCCATTCTCGAACGCGTCGGAAGCGACAACATCGCCTACTTGCCGCACGATGCATACTACAAAGATCTCCGTGACGTGTCACATGATGTCAAGATGACCATCAATTTCGATCATCCCGACTCACTGGACACCCCTCTTATGATTGAACACATTAAACAGCTTCAAGCCGGACAAGCGGTCAATATCCCCGTTTACGACTTTACCAGGCATGAACGTACGACACACACACAGTATGTCGGACCCCATCCCGTGATTATGGTGGAGGGCATCCTCATCTTATCCGAGCCTGAACTGCGCAACCTCTGTGACGTCAAAATCTATGTTGACACAGATGCGGATCTCCGTTTCATCCGGCGATTGAAGCGAGACATCGTAGAGCGCGGACGAACACCAGACTCAGTGATAAAGCAGTACCTGGCAACGGTGCGACCCATGCATCTTGAATTTGTCGAACCGAGCAAACGCTATGCCCATGTCATCATCCCCGAAGGCGGATTCAATACCGTTGCAATAGATATGGTGTCGGATCGGATTATCAGCCTCCTCCGCGAGCGTGGTCGCTGACACTCCAAAAGCCTGGATTCGTTCCGACGAATGCATACAAATTGACACTGTGGTTTCTTTCGATATAATTCAATTCAGTCGAATACATCAAAAACGATGACCGGGTTCAAAAACGTCGAATTCTGCCGCAGAGAATGCAGGTCTTAGGCTGAGAGCCTGCTGGTAGAAAGCGTTATATAGTCTCCCGTGAGTTGTGTGCCTGAACTTCATGCGTAAGGCACATCGGGATTGCCCGTTATAGCACATGGAGTGCGCTGGCGTATTGTCAGCGAAACAAGGTGGTACCGCGAAAGCGTCTCTTTCGTCCTTGATCGGCGACTGAGACGTTTTTTTATTTCAGCACTGATGGCGTGTGAGATACGTTGGTCACAAGATGCGTGAGATTAGCAACGACACTACCGGCTTCTATGATGCCATTGCGGAATACTACCCGTACTTCTATCGCGACTGGGAAACTCAGCTTCAACGCGAGGGACTGGGTTTGCGCGCGCTCTTTCGCAACCGCGGAGTGACGACAGTCCTCGATGCATCATGCGGCGCTGGCGCACAGGCGATACCGCTGGCGCAACTCGGTTATCAGGTCACAGCAGTTGATCCCAGCTTTGGGATGCTCCGTAAGCTGGAAACCTTTGCCGCCAATTATGGCATCTTACCCCGCCTTACCTATCGACAGGGAGATTTTGTCAACCTCCCATCGATAGTCGACGGTCCATTTGACGCCGTGATTACCAAAGGCAACGCCCTACCCCACTTGCTGCTGGATAGCGAGATACTCCTCACGCTGCGTAATTTCCATTCGCTGCTTCGTCCTGGGGGGACGTTGGTCGTTGGAATGCGTGACTTTGGCGTCTTCATGGAAGATCGACCGAGGATGATCCCTGGTTTTGTACATGAGCCTGATGACGACGAGCCTGGAGAGGATGTCGTCACCTTTGAGACCTGGGAATGGTATGATGGTCCCCCGATAATCGCCTCGCAGAGTCTGTTCATCGTGACTGGTCGCGGAAAAGACTATCGCGTCATCCGACGTACCGTTTCGTATCGCCCACTTTCGACCGACGAAGTAAAAGTCGTGCTTCTCGAAACCGGGTTCGAAGACATCATCGACCAACCCGACCGTGCAGAGCGCGTCATTGTAGCCCGTAAGCCCCTTTCCGCAGATCGCTAGTGTTACTATCCACAAGAGAGAATGCAATGTCAGCGAGAACGATGCCGAAGAACTTCAATCATGCAGAAGCCGAGGAGCGCATCTACAACCATTGGGAACAGAATGGCTGGTTCAAACCAGAGGCAACCGCTGAGGATGCTGAGACATTTGTGATCAGCATGCCGCCGCCAAATGTAACGGGCGCGCTGCACGCCGGACACGCAATGTTTGTCACATTGGAAGACCTGATGATTCGTCATGCGCGCATGCGCGGCAAGGCGGCGCTCTGGGTACCAGGAACAGATCACGCGGGAATTGCCACCCAGCTCCAGGTCGAGAAGCTGCTGCGTGAAGAAGGCACAAACCGTCATGAGATTGGGCGCGAGGAGTTTCTACGACGCACGTGGCAGTGGAAAGCACAGTACGGCGGCACCATTACTCGTCAACTGCGCCGCCTGGGAGCAAGCTGCGATTGGGAGCGCGAGCGCTTCACACTGGACGATGGTCTCTCGGGCGCGGTGCAAGAGGTCTTTGTTCGATTGTGGGAGCAAGGTCTCATCTACCGGGGTCCCCGCCTCGTGAACTGGAGCCCAGGACTTCAGACCGCTGTCAGCGATTTGGAGGTCGATCGGGAGGAAGAGCGCGGAAAACTCTACTTCTTCAATTATCCTACCGAAGATGGAGACCATATTCCGGTCGCAACCACACGCCCAGAGACCATCCTGGGTGACACTGCCGTTTGCGTTCACCCGGATGACCCCAGATACAAGCATCTGATCGGCAAGAACGCATTGGTGCCGATTCTGAATCGCCCCATCCCGATCATCGCCGATGAGTATGTGGATCGGGAGTTCGGGACAGGTGCCCTAAAAGTGACGCCAGCACATGACTTCAATGATTACGAATTGCATAAACGGCACGGGCTGGCGCTCGTCAGTGTCATGAATCCTGACGCGACCATGAACGCTCAGGCAGGCATCTATCAGGGGCTTGACCGGTTTGAATGCCGCCAACGACTGTGGGCAGATATGGAACTGGCTGGGCTGACGATTGAAGTCCGTGATCACCAGTACGTTGTCCCGCGCAGCCAGCGCGGAGGCGAGGTGATTGAACCCATGCTCAGTACCCAGTGGTTTCTGAAGATTAAGCCACTTGCCGAGAAGGCAGTCCAAGCCGTCAGAGATGGCAGGATTACGATTGTGCCTGAGAGGTTCGAGAAGGTGTACTACCACTGGTTGGAAAACATTGAAGATTGGTGCATTAGTCGCCAACTTTGGTGGGGTCACCGCATCCCCGCTTGGTACTCACCGGATGGCGAAATCTTTGTGGGACGCACAGCACCCCAGGATGGGCGTACCTGGACGCCCGAACTTGATGTGCTGGATACCTGGTTCAGCAGCGGACTATGGCCGTTTAGCACGCTCGGCTGGCCCGCCGACACGCCCGATCTCAAGCGTTACTACCCCACGCAAATGCTGGAAACAGGCTACGACATCCTCTTCTTTTGGGTCGCGCGCATGATCATGATGGGGTTGTGGTTCACCGACGAAGTCCCGTTCCGCGAGGTCTATCTTCATGGACTGGTGCGCGACAAGGACGGTCGGAAAATGAGCAAAACGCTTGGAAATGTGATCGATCCACTCGATATGATCGACCAATACGGGGCAGATCCACTTCGCTATACGCTCGTCACGGGCAGCACGCCAGGCAACGACATCAATCTCGACGTGGCGCGCATCGAAAGAAACTGGAAGTTCGTCAACAAAATATGGCAGATCGCGAACTTCACGCTAAGCAACCTGGGTGACGACGAGATACCACCTCTCCCGCATTCGAAGGATCTCGATGTTCCCTCTGCGTGGATTGTGAGTCGCTTGAATACGCTCATTGCATTGGTGCAGCGTCTGATTGACAACCACCAGTATGGCGAGGCGGGGCGGCAGCTTGATGAATTCCTTTGGGGAGAGTTTGCTGACTGGTACATTGAGATCAGCAAGGCAGCGTTGTATGGCACCAATATCGATGCGCGTCGCAACACGCTCGGTGTTCTGACGCATGTTTTGGATTCATCGCTGCGGCTGTTGCATCCATATATGCCATTCGTCACAGAAGAACTCTGGAGCTACTTGCCGAACCGAAATCGCCCACTCATCATGTCATCCTGGCCGACCGCAGACAATCAATACCTGAACCCTGATGCCGAACGCAAAATGACGATGCTTATGGATCTCATTCGTGGCATACGCCTGGCTCGTGAGGAATATGGGGTTGAAGCTGGCAAGAAGACGAGCCTGATCATCCAACCAGGTGGGAACGCAGACCTCATCACCCATCACACGCATCTGTTCATGCGACTGGCGAACACGAGTGACTTGCAGTTTGTCACGGGTCATGCCCCAGAGAATGCAGCATCGATTGTGGTTGGCGATATGACCGCCTACCTACCGCTGAATGACCTCATTGATGTGGCATCCGAGACAGCACGTCTCCAGGCTGAGATCGAAAAGGTCCGCGCGCAGATCAGTAAAACGGAGTCGCAGTTGGGAAATGCACAATTTGTGGAGCGCGCGCGTAAGGATGTTGTGGAGCGCGAACGAGGCAAACTCGCCGATCTCCAGTCATCCGTGTCGCGCTTATCTGAACGAATTGCTGCGCTGGAAAAGCTGCGCTAGCAAGCCTATACTACGCTGTATCACTCGTCTGCGGGGACATGGATTTGCCACCTGCGCACAAAGTATGTCCAATCTGCGGGACTACTGCCCATCATAATGCGAGTGTTTGTCCCACTTGTGGGACAACACTCAACGAAATCCAGCCGCGAGATCCAGCCACTGGGCGTGCTGCGGCGACAACTCCCTTTGCCTATGCTAATCAACACGGCGAAACCGACCTCTTTGAAGGCGAGCTTCGCCAGCGCGGGCAAAGCATATTCAGGATAATCACTGCCATACTGCTTGTGGCACTTTGTGGCAGCGCAGCGCTTCTGCTTGTGCCTTTGTTCTCAAGTCTGTCCCCAGACCAGATGCAAGCCACACTTACGAATAACCAGAACCTGCCTCCATCGATCACGGCGGCAGTTCAGGAAACATCACTTCCTATTGTTCTGGCAACCAACACCCAGCGCCCTACCCCATCCTTCATGACCGTTACTCCTGCTCCGCCTACCGCAACGCCTAACCCTCCGCCTACCCCTTGCGTACGAACAGTCCAGCCGGGAGACACCCTTTATGCGATTGCCCTTGCATGTGGGTATCGAGAACCTTCCATCATTGATGTCATCGTTGTGGAAAACGGACTATCCTCGCCAGATTCGTTGACTGTTGGGCAAGAGATTGTCGTGCCAGCGCCGACAGCGAGTGCTGCCCCCTCACAGCCATCTACCGAGACTCCGGCGGTCGATTCGCGTCTTCCACAGGGTATTGCATTAGCGGCGTTAGCGTCCGAGTCAACCTTCGCGCCGGGAGTCACGCCAACTTCAACGCTTCAACCTGGCGTGATGTGGCACGAAGTGCAGCCAAATGAGACGATGATTTCAATCGCCGTACAGTACGGAGCCAACGCTGAGATACTTTCACAACTCAACCCTGAGGTGCCTTTTCTCCAGTGCGACTTTGAATTCGACTCAGGTGGTCCACGTTGTATTGTTCAGTTAGGCATTGGGCAGCAAATCCGCGTGCCAGCCCCGACTGCAACACCCACCCTTCCACCGACAGCGAGCGGCAGCGAGACACCTACGCCAACCTTAACCCCGACGTTTAATGCCCCCAATGCACTTAGCCCTGGAGATCGTGCCCTGTTTCAAACAGATCAACTCATCACGCTGCGGTGGGTGACCACTGGTACGCTGAGTAGCGATACAATTTATCGAGTTTCTGTCCGCGATCTAACAGCCGGGCAGGAATACGTTGTGGAGACACGAGAACTGTTCTTTATCATTCCAACAGAGTGGCAAGGCGACGATCTACGCCGCCACGAGTATGAATGGGTTGTCAGCGTCGTGAGTACCAGAGAAGAGACAATACCAGTCTTTTCGACCCAACCCCGCATATTCATCTGGGAAAGCCGCCGAGAGGGATAATCCGAGTGCGCCAAAAGCTTCAACAACTCAATCCGTTTGCAGCCATCGTGCTCTTTGCACTCGCTGCCTGCTCGCCCCCCTCTCCAATTGCGACGCAAACCGCCATTGTAGAGGCACTTGTCCCTCCATCGCCTGTGCCAAGCACCACACCGAGCGTTACAGCGACGCAGGCTGCGCCAGTTATCACTCCGTCCCTATCGCCAAGCCCATCTCTGCTGCCACCCACTGAGACTCCCCTACCCTCTCCAACCCAGGGTCCAGTCGAGTACATCATTCAACCCGGTGACACGCTCGGTTTCATCATTCAGCAGCCGCCATTTAATTACCGCAGTTTTGATGTCATTCGCGAGATACTTCGCCTGAATCCAACGATTCCAAATGCAGACCGTCTACCACCTCCTGGAACGATCATTCTTATCCCGCTGCCGACACTGACTGCGACATCAGAGGTCACGTCATTAACAGCCACGGCTCAAGCGGTGATTCCACAGGTCAATCTTCCGGTATCAACCAACATTACGGCACACACCGTGCGCGAAGGGGAGACAATCCTTGGCATTGCCGAGCAATACCGCACCACACTGCGCATTCTCAACGACCTCAATCCTGAACTGATCTTCATCAACTGCGACTTTTCTATACCCAGTGGCGGCGAATCCTGTAGCGTGCTCATCGGAGTCGGTACTCCCGTATTTGTACCAGCTCCGACGGCAACTCCTACACTGTCGCCTACGCCTTCTGGTCTCGAAACAGCCACACCTACACCAACGTTCGCGGCACCCTTGGTCAGTTTCCCACCACAAGCCGCCGTCATACAAGGTAATGCAACGTTCTCGATCCAGTGGGTCAGCGTTGGAGTCCTTTTACCTGGTCAAGTCTATCTCGTACAATTTGAAAGCGTGGCAGACGGTGTCACGTTCAACGATGTCACGCGCGCTAACAGCTATCGGGTGCCGCCCACCCTAGCGCCTGCAAACGAACAATCGCGCGACATTCGCTGGCGTGTCTCGGTCGCCCAACAAAATCCCGATGGATTGTATGACATCATTGGGGCGACGGGCGAGTGGCGCAGCTTTACCTGGACCACAGGCGCAAATTAGTCCGCCGACAAGGCGGGAAGGACTGGTAGAGCGAGGGGCTTAGTTGCCATGTCAAGACTTCAGGACAGTCTTGGCGGCGTGCTAGATAATGCGCCCAAACTCCCGCTCAAGGCGCTCGCTGCTCAGATGAATAAGCGTAGGGCGACCATGTGGGCACGTCAGCGGAGAATGCGCACGCTCCAGTTGGCGAACTAAGCCCTGCATCTGTTCGAGGCTGAGAATTTGCCCCGCTTTGACCGCAGCGTTTTTGCAGACGCGCTTGACGATCTTTGCCTCGATGGTATCCTGCCCAGGTCGATTTCCCTGAATGAGGTCTTCAACGATCCCCCGGATGACTGCTTCCGGGTCTCTGTCGCTCAAGAGCGCTGGCACAGCCCGCACACGGACGGTGTTGGCACCAAAAGGCTCAACTTCGAACCCAAGTTCCCTCAGAATTCCCGCACCCTCGCTCAGGACATGCGCCTCATCCGTCCCCAACTGCAAGGTTGACCCGGCGAGTACCTGCTGCGTGATGATGCCCTGCTGCTGATAAGCGTCCATAAACTGTTCATACAAAATGCGTTCGTGGGCTGCGTGCTGATCCACCAGATACAACCCTGCTGGTCCTTCCGCCACGATGTAGCTCGCTGCGACCTGACCTATTACTCGAAGCATTGGCAGCGTGCGCGGGCGCGCTGGTACCGCGCCAGGATCGGGCATTGCGGTCGCATCAGTCTCGCCGCCCTCGGCGAACTGTTTGCGCGCAAATTGCCCAGGCGAATCCAGATCAAGTTCGAGGTCAAGTTGTGCGTTTTCGTAAGGGCTGCTGCTCCAGGCAGGTCTGGCATCCTGAATGCTGCCACCGGGCGCTTTTCCTGTCATCATCCCTGGCACCGAAGCCTGCTCAATCACTGACCTGCGTACGACACGCTGAATCGCAGAGAACACGGCATCGCCATCACGAAATCTCACTTCTGCCTTGGTGGGATGCACATTGACATCGACATCTTCCGGCGGAACCTCAATCATCAAGACTGCGACCGGATAACGCCCGTTCATTAAAAGCGTATGGTACGCCTGAATTACGGCATAGGTCAGGCTGCTATCCTGAACCCATCGTCCGTTGATAAAAAGTGTAATGCGTGAGCGGTCGGCGCGATTGAAGCTTGGCGCAGAAGTGTAACCATAGACGTGTATGCGCGATCCTGACTGAGATGATGTGCTATCCCCGTTTATTTCCAGCATCTGTTTTCCATGGTCGATGCCCAAGGCGCTGGCAAGGACATCTCCCAGTGCGCCTGTGCCATGGGTGCGAAAGATCTCCCGACCATCCTGAATGAGTGCGAACCTGATCCCTGGATACGCCATCGCGTATCGTGTGACGACCGCCGCTATTTGACGTCGTTCAGTGCCCTCACTCTTGAGAAACTTCAGTCGAGCAGGCGTATTGAAGAACAAATTCTCAACGAGGATGGTTGTGCCGGATGGGCTGCCGACGGGCTGCTGCGCCAACGTCTTGCCCCCTTCAATCCGCACGCGGATACCCATGCTCTCGTCTTTGTGGCGAGTGGTCAGCGTCACACGGCTCACGGCGGCAATGCTCGCCAGCGCCTCGCCCCGAAAACCTAATGTTCTAAGTCGATTAAGATCGTCCAGGCTTTGGAGTTTGCTTGTGGCGTGGCGCAGAAATGCCTTACTCACTTCGTCAGCATTTATGCCATGCCCATCATCGACGATTTGCAGGCGCTGACGACCGTCGCCAAGAACGTCGATACGGATGTTTCGCGCCCCCGCGTCCAACGAGTTCTCGACAAGCTCCTTAATGACAGAGGATGGACGTTCGATAACTTCGCCAGCAGCAATCTGGGCGACGACTTCATCAGAGAGAACGTGAATCACCATGGTTGTTCATCTTGCGCTTAACGGCAGAGATAAGAAAAACGAACTACCCTCACCTAAGGTGCTTTCAACCCATGCGCGCCCTCCATGTCTCTGGGCAACACTCTTTACAATGAAAAGCCCAAGCCCACTACCCTTGATCTTATGAAACTCCGGGCGATGAAGGCGCACATGTCGCTGAAACAATTTGCCAATGTCATCAGCATGGATTCCCAATCCACTATCTTTCACTTGCACAATCACATCATCAGCCTCTCGATACACGCGTACGCGAACGCGCCCGCCATCAGGGGTATACTTAATGGCGTTATCAATCAGATTCGTGATGGCTCTCTCAAGCATATTGCTGTCTGCTGCAATTACGGGCAGCATGTCGTCGATGTCGGTATGCACCTGCAGCGTAGTTTTTGTCGTCGGAATAACGAGCTGCTCGCATATGCGATGAGTCAAGATGCCCACATCGACCGGAGCGCGATTCATTTCATAAAAGCCAGTCTCAGGATCAAAGCGACCGGCGTCCTGGATGTTCTCAACGATGCGCGTAATCTGCTCGATGCCGGTCATGATCTTTGAAACGAACTGCTGCTGCTTTTCGGTCAATGTATTGGGGATCTGTTGTTCAAGCATCGACGCAAAGCCAAGGATGTAGGTCAGCGGCGTCCGCAGATCATGCGACAGCAGGCGGATAAACTCGTTTTGATTGCGCGCAAGCTTGCGAATCTCACTCACATCACGCAATACCAGGATGATCCCCTTCCCATCGCTTGTACCTTGAGTCACGGGCTGGAAGACCGTTTGTCCATCTGGCGACCAATCATCAAGGACTCCCCCTTGCGAAAGCCAGGACTCAACCGCCTCGTAATGCTGGAAGTGGTCTGATGACGAGGCAATGTCCTCGCTCTGAATCGAGAATACCGCTTTACCCCGCGAATTGGCGGCTACGAGATGATGATCCGTATCGAACAGCAGAACTGGAGACGAACTGCTTTCAAAGAGATCGAACGCTGCCCCATGAAGAAATTCGGTGTCCAACTGCGAAGACATAAGAATTATCACCCCTGTGTGGTTCAGCTTCCCACCTCAATTGCCTCACTACTACTTTCATGATAAACTGATTCATGGCACGCTTGAACTCAGTTTCAGCTCTATTCAAGTAATGGGCAACTATGGTTGAACGCATTTTAGTCGTTGATGATGATTTGGACAGCCTGAAACTGATTGGATTGATGCTCCAGCGTTCAGGCTATGAAGTCTCCGCGGCAAATACGGGCGGGCAAGCACTGGCAAAGGCTTTGGCTGAACGCCCAGATCTTATCATTCTCGATGTGATGATGCCGGATATGAACGGATATGAGGTCTGTCGACGTCTGCGCACGAACGTCGAAACCAAGACCATTCCGATCATCATGTTCACCGCAAAAACGCTCATTGATGATAAGGTCGCTGGCTTTGAAGCAGGTGCAGATGACTACCTCACAAAGCCAACTCACCCGTCCGAGCTGGCATCACGAGTACGTGCAATTTTAAGTCGCAATTCTGTCAAGAAGTCAGACACAAACATCGGGGCAGCGGTCGGTGTGCTGGGTGTTAAAGGAGGTTTAGGAACATCCACCTTAGCACTCAACCTGGCAGCCGCGCGTGTCCTAGCTGGTGAAAATGCAATTGTTGCCGATTATCGTCTCGGCGCAGGGACGATAGGGCTTTCCCTCGGACAAGCGCAGCACAACGGCATTGCGAACCTGCTTTCGAAAAGCATACCGGAGATTAAGCCACGCATAGTTGAAAATGAGCTTGTAACCCATGCCTCTGGTTTACGAGCACTTCTGTCTTCCTGTCGCCCTCGCGAAGCACAAATGCATTATGGCGCAGATATGGCGATTGCAGTTCTGCGAACACTGCGACATCTTGGGCGTGCCATTTTTGTCGACTTAGGGAGTGGGTATAATGCTAACTTCAGCAACCTCGCGCCCGAGCTTGATCAACTCCTCATCGTCATTGATTCCAATCCCATAACCTTAGCGATGGCGCGCGAGCTAATGCGAGAGATTGAGTCTGGGCACGAATCAGGACGGCTTCACCTGGTCGCAATCAACCGCTCAACGGTTCCTGGTCAAGTTTGGCAGGATGTTGAGCGATACCTTGGTCACGCTGTTCGCGCTGTGCTCTCACCAGGTGTAGACCTGATCCTCCAGGCGCATCAGTCGAGTGTTCCCGCGGTGATGTTTCAACCTGCCGCCATGTACGCGACTCAGGTATCCAAGCTGGCTGACGAGCTTATGGTTAAGCATACGCAGGCGATCCGTCCGGATCCTTCGTAGCGTAAGTACCCTCGGAGCGCTTCCTGGTGATGGACACAGCCGATTCAATCCTCAAAGCGGCGTCGCTGCTCCGTACCGCAACCTGCGCTGTAGCATTCACTGGAGCTGGCATTAGCACGCCATCTGGAATTCCTGACTTCCGCAGCCCTAACAGTGGGCTATGGGCAACCGCAGACCCAATGACTGTAGCGAGCATTTTTGGATTCCGCGCGAATCCGCAAGCGTTCTTCGATTGGGTTCACCCGCTCGCCGAGACCATCATGCAAGCAAAACCCAATGCGGCGCATCTCGCGCTCGCCAGATTTGAGCAGTTGGGTCATCTGGCAGGAATCGTTACGCAAAACATAGATATGCTTCACCATCGCGCAGGCAGCAAGATTGTACACGAACTACATGGGCATTTCCGCGAAGCGACCTGCACTCACTGTTTTCGAACCCACGATGGCGAGGTGGCGCTTCGGGAATTCCTGATTACGCATCAGATTCCGCGCTGTAAGTCTTGTAACTCTGTCCTGAAGCCAAATGTCATTCTCTTTGGCGAACAACTCCCTATTGAGACCCTGCGAAGTGCGCAGGCGATGGCGAAGCGAGCAGACTTGATGTTGGTGATTGGCTCGTCTTTGGAAGTGGCGCCAGCAAGTGAAATCCCTTTGATTGCGCGACGAGGTGGAGCAAAAACTGTTATCATCAATCTGGAGCCAACACTTCTCGATCTAGAAGCGGAAATCGTCATTCAGGGTGATGCGAGCGTGGTCTTGCCCGATCTATTGCGCAGCGTGGAGCAAACGAACTAGATGCCAACCGAACCATCCCATCCTAACAGTGGCGCTCAATTGCTGCTCCGTTACGAGCGCATCATTGAAATCAGCCAGCAGCTCACCTCAACGCTCAATACACAGACGCTCTTGCGCCGTATTGTCCAGGCATCCGCCGAGCTAACCGACTCAGAAGCTGGCTCCATTCTCCTGCTCGATCCCGCAAGTGGCGAGCTGCGGTTTGAGATGGCGTCAAATATGCAGAGACACGACTTTGAGCGCTTTGTCGTCCCTATCGACAACAGCCTTGCCGGTTGGGTTGTCAATAACGGCGAGCCACTGGTTGTCGATGATGTACGCAATGAGCCGCGCTTTTTTGGTGAAGTCGATCAAGAGACGGAATTCAAGACCCGCAATGTGCTGGCAATTCCGCTCCGTTCCCATCGTGGCAACGTTATAGGCTGTCTTGAGGTGCTGAATAAGCGATTTGGCGATCGTTTCGATGCGGACGATGTCAAGATTCTGACGATGCTTTCACTCCATGCTGCGATAGCGATTGAAAATGCGCGCTTGTTCCTCCAGAGCGATTTTGTCGCAGAAGCGATGCACGAGCTTCGCAATCCGCTGGCGAGCATGAGAACCAGCGTCGCCCTGCTCAGGCACCCCAGCTTTCCTGAGGATAAACGCAGTGAGATTATCTCGACCTTAGACAGCGAAATCCAACGCCTCAGTCAACTTGCCAGTGAATACCTCGATCTTGCACGTCTTGAAAGCGGTCGTACTCAACTCAACATCGCGGATGTCGCTTTTGACATGCTCATGAATGAGTGCCTTGATGTCGTCCGCCCACACGCGCTCGAAAAAGGGATTAGCATCAATTGGGTTGGGAGCCGCCTGGTAGTTCTTGCCGATCGCGGCAAGATGAAACAGGTCATCCTCAATCTCTTGAGTAATGCCATAAAGTACAACCGGGTCGCGGGCAGCATTAGCGTCAAGACGGTGCCTATCCAGCAGGAGACAGCACCTTTCGTCGAGGTTTCTGTTTCAGACACAGGGTACGGCATTTCAAAAGAAGATCAGCGCAACATGTTCGAGAAGTTCTATCGTGTCTCCTCGACATCGGGATCAACCCAGGGTACAGGGCTGGGACTTGCCATCGCAAAACACATCGTTGAGGCGCACGGCGGGCAAATATGGTTGGAAAGCGAACTGGATCAAGGTTCCGTTTTCACATTCACATTACCACTGCGAGATGTCGGGTAAACCCTCTGCCCCATTGCAGCACAATGCAGCCCTATGAAACTTCAAGTGCATCGGCTTTCGCGCGTTGATTGCCTGCTCGAAATGGAAACTCTCCTCGCTCCCAGGCGACGAGCAAAGGTACCGCGATAAAGATCGAAGAATATGTCCCGGTCAACAAGCCGATAAACAGAATCGCGATGAACTGTCGAATGCTTTCACCGCCGAACACCATGATTGCAATCATGATGAAGAAGGCGTTGAGCTGCGTCGCCAACGACCTATGTATGGTCTCAAGGATGCTGCGATTCACAATCGCTTCATACGGTTCCCCAAGGTGCTTTGGAATGTTCTCGCGAATGCGGTCAAACATCACGATGGTGTCTTGGATTGAAAAACCTACTACCGTAAGCACGGCGGATAGAAATAAGGCATCAACTTCCCAGCCCAAGACGAGCCCAGCCAACGACATTGCACCCGCAACGACCAGAACGTCATGAATCATGGCTGCGATTGCGCAGACGCCATAACGAAATGCCTTTGGCACAGAACGAAATGCAATGACGATAAACCCGGTGACGACGGTTGCTGCCGCGATGACTGCGAACAATGCAGCCTGCGTTGCCTCCTGCCCTATCGTTGCCGACACCGTCTCGACACGAATGTTGTCGCGGTTGATCGGGGCAAGTCGTTCCAATGCAGTAATGATCTCATCAACGGTCGCCTGGGGTACAAAGTCAGCACGCACCGACCATCGGTTCTCATCAGGACTACCGAGCTGCTGAATCAGCGGGTTCTCACTGCCGAACTGGTTGAAGACCTCTCGGATTCCGGTCTCGCTGGCGCCGCTGGCAAGATACTCAATCTCGTAGAGGCTGCCACCTTGGAAATCAATGCTCAATCGCAGCGGAGAACCAGTAGTAATCCAAGAATAGATCATGATGACCACGCCAATGGCAATGAAGATTGACGAGATCAGAAAATAGGACTGCCGTTTCTGTACCAGATTGAACATAGCACTCCTACCCTAGATGCCCATAAGCCATTGTCGCCGATCAAGTTGGGAGCGCATTCCTGCGACAGTGATGCCGAGGAATGTTCGCGTCACAATCACAGCGGTAAAAAGATTGATGATCAAGCCTAGCCCAAGCGTGACGGCGAATCCCGCTACAATACTCGCCCCAGGAGTCTGCCCAAACAGGAACAGAATTGTACAGATAATGATCGTGGATAGATTAGAGTCTCGAATGGATTGCCACGCGCGACCAAAACCAATATCAACCGCTTCATCGATCTTGCGCCCGGCTCTGAGTTCTTCCTTGATGCGTTCAAAGATAAGAATGTTGCCGTCAACGGCAGTCCCAATCGAGATCAGGAAGCCAATAATCGCTGGCAGCGTCAGGGTGACAGGGATCAGCTTGAATATGGCGAAGTTGAGCACGATGAAGACGAGCAGCGCGAAATCAGCCGCGATGCCTGGCACTCGATAGTAGACGAGCATAAACGTCAGCACGACCATTACGCCGATTAGACCTGCACGCACACTCAGATTTACAGACTCTTGCCCTAGTGTCGCGCCGACTCGCTCGCTTCGTGTCACCGTTAAGGGAATGGGAAGTGCTCCTGAGCGGAGTTGAAGGGCGAGTGTTCGCGCATCTTCTTCAGTGAAGTCACCCTCAATAATGCCGCCCGTGTCCAGTCTGGCTCGGATGTAGGGTGCAGAGAGCACACGTCCATCGAGAACAATCGCCATAGGTTGATTGAGATTGGCGGCAGTGTACGGTCCAAACACTGCCGCACCCTCAGGGGTAAGTTCAAAACTGATGATCCACCGCCCCTGCTCCAGCACGGCTGCGGCAGATTGCAGCCCAGCACCTGTCAGGACGGTCTCAAAGGGTAAGCCTGTTGCTGGGCTTACGGTCCCCAGTGCCTGTTCTGGAGCATCTTCCGATTGTCTTGCCTGCTGTATGGCAAGCTGTTCAGTAGTCAGAATTTGCTCGCCCTCTAGCTGCGCCACTGTGCTCGAGGGAAGTCCGCTAAAGTTCACAAACTCAAGCAGCGCCGTCTGCCGAATTGTGTCGATTGCTTCTCTCGGATTGCTGATGCCTGGCAATTCCACAAGGATTCGATTGTTGCCCTGCACCTGGACGAGCGGTTCAGCCACACCTAAGGCATTCACTCGGCGAGCGACGTTGTTGGCTGCCTCGCGCAAATCCTGCACAGTGAACGCATCAGGGGGCAGCTCGGCTTGCAGCAGGACTCGCAGCCCGCCTACAAGGTCAAGTCCAAGGCTCTGGCGTACATTGATCTGGACATCTTCGATACAGTCCCCATTAAAATCAAGGTGGATGCCTTGTGTGGGAGCTGGGCGATCTTCTGAATAGCAAGTTACCGCGACTGTCGTCAGGATGCTGTCGGGCAATGCAACCCAGATTGAAAAAGCAGTGACAAGCACAATCAGTGCAAGCCAACGCATGTGTTGACTCATGTAGGTTCCTGTAACAAGGTCGAGCAGCTAAGAACTCTGCTTATCGGGTGAGCTTGTGATAGCACATTGTCTCTCCCCTGCTCTCATTCTGCAACACCTTCACCCCGTGTTCGAACATCCTGCGCTTTTTGTGCGGACAATGCGATCTTTTCCGGATCGAATGGTTCGACCAGCGATTGCATCAGTACGGTAATGATGATGTCCGGTGCGATTTCAACCCTTGCTATCCCTTCAGTGGGAAGGACTTCGACCACCGTGCCGATGATCCCCCCGAAAGTGACCATTTTGTCGCCTGCGTTCAGCGTTTGCACGTATTTCTGTCGTTTCTCAAACTCCCGCTGTCGAGGGAAAATGACCAGCGACCAGTATGCACCTAACGCCAGAAAGAGAACCAATGCAAACAGAATTGACTGTTCCATGTATCCTGCGTTTCAGCTACGTTCACGAGTGAGTTGCAATTATAGCAGCAGTGAATCACTGGTAAACCAGTCATGCCTGGATACAATACCAAATGAGGTCAGAGAGAAAGCTTCTCTTATGGCAAAGATGAAAGGACTTATGATGGTGCGCAAAATCCGCGTCATGCTAGTGATGCTCATTCTGGTCTTGACGCTTGCTGCGTTGACTGTACAGGCGGGGGAACGCACAGTTAGCATAAATGGCGATGGTAACGCTGTTTGGTTTGTGTCAGGCGAAGCGTCGCTCGTGATGAATGGTTTTGACCTGGCAAGTTTTGGAGTTGCCAATCCAGCCTTCATTGATCGAGTGAGCATCGGCGTCGATACCCCGGTTTCGGATTCGCCGACCGAGGTCGTCATCTATGAAGATGCCAATGGCGGTTCGCCGGTTGATGCTCGCCTGGTTGGACGCACGTCGGTTGTCATTGCTCAGTCAGGTGTCTTTACCGCGGTCTTTCCGACGCCTGTACAAGTTACGCAGCGCGCGGTGTGGGTCGGCTTCTATCTGCCCGTCAATTTTCGCTTTGTGGCAGATACTTCCGGGTCTTCGGTGCTCACGTACTGGGCTTGGACCCCCGGGGGTACGTTTGACCTGAATAACCTGGCGAGCGCTGCCGTCTTCGGTCCGTCTGATGGAAGTGCGCCAGTGAACATCCAGCTTAATGGCAAAGCGCGTATCAGCTTTGAAGTATCGAGTTCAGCCGCAGGTGCCGCTCTGACTCCCCTTCCTGGCACAGTCGTGGTACCGACGAACGTACCTGCCGGACCGTTCGGCGGTGACCTGTCTGTCATGGTTGCGTTTCCAACCTGTCAGACGCTTCTGTACGATAGTGCGGACGAGCGCATTACCTGGCGTGATCGCATCAATCTGCATTGCAATCCAGGCAATCCTATTCACGTACCGCCTGCGCCGCAGGGCTACAACAACCGCGGATTGACCTATGATGTCTTTATCTTTGACGATACCAGTAATCTTCTGGCTGGGCGTCTCCAATACCCCATTACCTACTGCCTCCGCCCTGACCCAGCCGACCTGAACACCGCAGTGATAGGGGTCGCCTGGGGCGCGCCGCGCACTTGGCGCGTTCAGCCTACACAGCGCTTTGGCGACTTGATCTGCGCGGATCTCCGTAGGGCGGGAACCGTCGGATACCTGGTACCCAACGGGCAAGCGACGGCTACACCATCATTCTAGCATTTTCATATTAGGGATAGTCAGTCATGCGCATCATCACGAACAGCAAGTTAGCACAGCGGAACAAGCAGTGGGCACAGTATCTTTTTTTTGCCAGCTTTGGGTTGTTGATTTTGGGTCTTTTCGTGACCAATCGTCAATTGACTCCAGGTCAGGATGCGAATGTTCTGTTGGACATAATCTTGCCTACGGCTGTTCTGCCTGTTGCTTTCATCATGACGATAGTGTCGGTGCGCATGACGAACCTCTGGGCACGATTGCCGCGCCCAGAGAAGGCAATTGAGGATAGCTTGAAAGGTATTCCGCCTAAGACAACGCTCTTCAACTACTATCACTTTCCAGCGCGTCATGTGCTGATTTGTCCAGCCGGCGTTTATGCGATTGTGACGCGCTTTCAGGATGGTAGTCAGTCATGCCAGGGGGATGTTTGGCGAACGTCACGCTCGTTGTTGGGACGACTGGCGAGCATATTTCGTTTTGATGGCATTGGCAATCCGACAGCGGATGCCTTACGTGCAGCGGAGCATGTCAAGAGTCAGATGACATCGGCTGGGATTGATGTTGAAGTAAAGCCTTTGGTGCTGTTTGTCGATCCAAGGGTCTCACTGTCTGTGGATGATCCTGTTGTTCCGGTGTGTCATGTAGCTGCTAAGCACCCTCTCAGTCTCAAGGACTTTCTCTATGAGAGTGGGAAAGACAAGAAGTTTCCTCTATCTCAGGAGCAGGTTGATCGTTTCGTGGAGAAAACTACTACTCCTTAGCCGTATGCGTTGCTGGGTTGTTGTTTCGTATGTCAGAGAACATGTTGCGCGCTAATGACTATGCGAAGCTATAATCCAAAATAGAGGCGTGTGCAATGACACGCCTCTCTCCGTACATCTGCAAAGCCGTCCGGCTACAATTCTCCGAGCCGCTGCTGCCACTTCTCGATAAGTCGATTGTATGCCGCCTCAGAGATCTCACCACGCGCAAATCTGGCATCCAACTGATCGATCAGCGCCTGAACTTCCCCGCGCGTTTGGGGTGCTGCCGCAGATGCCTCGGTCGCTGCAGGCTGGGCTGGCGTTTGTGCCTGCATGTTATTCATCATCATCTGCTGCATCATCATCTGCTGTTGAGCCAACTGCCGCTGCATTTCAGCCAGATCGGGGTTGAGCGCAGCGCCAAGTTGTTGCCCAACACCCAATCCGACGCCGGCACCCACCAAAGCGCCGCCCGCGCCAGGATTCTCTGCCGCCTTTTCAGCGATATTCAAGCGCTGGACACGCTCCCAGATATCCAGGCTGACATAATTCCGCAGTTCGTCAAGCGAAACGTCCTGCTTCGCCTGGAAAGGATTCGCCTCAAACGCTTTGATTCGTAACCCAAGCGCCTGGAACTTCTCATTCACCTTCGCCAGTGTCGCGCCCTCGAGATCTCCAATCAGCTTGTTCGCGTCCGGCACACTCTGGGCACCAGAATTCAGCAGAATCTCACTGATCTCCCCTAGCAGCATTGCTTGAATACGATCCTTGATGTCCTTCAGCCGCGTCACAGGTTTGCCAACCGCGTACTGCTTGACAAAGCGCATCGGCTCATCAATACCAATATCGATCACACCATGCGTGATCAGCAGCACGACCCCCATACCGCGTCCGGGTGTCTCCAACACAATTGGCGGATTAGTCCCCCACCCTACCTGCGGCATATCCTTCAGGTTGATGAAATAGAGATCTGCCGTGAACGGTGTGCGCCCGCTCGTCGCCAAACCGATCAGCCCAGAGAGAATTGGCAGGTTCATGGTTGAGAGCGTATGCCGACCAGGTCCCAAGACATCCAACGCTTCCCCGCCGCGCACAAACACGGCAGCCTGGCTTTCGCCAACAATCACCTGAGACCCCATCCGCCAGTCACCGCTGCCATCCTGTGGCTCACGATAAGCAAGCTCGTCGTCCATCACATTCACATGATCGATGACATCAATTATCCGAGGCATGTTTGGAAACCTTTCGTTGTACAGCACAACAGTGGATCATGACTACACGCAATTATTTGCCAAGTCCGGTTAACACGTCGTCGCGCAGTTGGAAGGCAGCATTCGCCTCACGACCGAGTGCATCGAGAGCCGAGACCGCCGCGCCAAGATCGCCATCCTCGGCAAGTGCCTGCTCCAAGGCATCCAGCGCAGTGGACAGCTGATCAGCATAACGCCCCTGAGCCTCGTCAAATGCGTAGATCTTCTCCAGATCATCCGCATCAACCTTGTTCAGTGCGAAGAAACCAGAGTAGCCTGGCGCAGCCGTCTTCACACGATCATGATGCATCTGCCATTGAGATCGTGCGCTTTCCATATCGCTCATCAGTGCTAAGCCGCCGGGTTGTTCCAGAGTTCGCTTCTGCAAACTAGTCAATCGCGCCAATCGATCTGCGATCATCCCGCCTACATAATCTCGAATTTGGCGATCAGCGGCGCGTCTCGCTGCAAGATCGAGGTAGCCAGGGAATCCTGGAATACGGCTCAGCAGCTTTTCAAGCCCACCGCGTTCTGCGACGATACGGTCAAAAAGTTCGCTCATCAGCAACTGCTCCTTCACACAGACATCAGTGTCTATCTTATGATGAAACACCAAGCGGGATTCCCCCAATTGTGAGTGAATACCGCCCAAACATGCGCGCATCAGGGCAAGAAATACTCAGTACCGCAGTACGGACAGGTGATAACGCCTTTGCCAACAAGCTTCAGTGCCCCGCCGCAGTTCTTGCACTTCTCCAACTCTCGCAGCGCCCTGGCATCCGCAGAATACAGCGTTCCACTATCCCAATTGACATATCCACTGAATACGCCTAATCCGACAAGCTGATGCGTTAGCGACTTGACACGATCCACAGGAGTACTGAGTTCTATAGCCAGTTGATGGACATCGACCTCCCCTCTGCTCTTCACGATGTCGATAAGCTTACGCTGCGTTTCCATCGCTGACTGTGCCTGTGCCTCGTTCCTGCTGCGCAGGAAGAAGTAAATCCCCGTGATCAGCAGCCCCGCGACCAGGATAAAGACAAGGAACGCGCTCAGGAGCGCCCCACCCGCCTCCAGCGTACCCTCAGATAGATTTGAAGCGATCCATAAACCCGCAATGGCGGCGATCCCGATGCCCAGTACCGTGAGCAGTATGCCCAAGAACCGTGTGCCGCTCATTCTTTTCTCCCAAATGACTACGCGAAGATCAACCAAACCCGCGACTGCCGCCACCGCTCCCACCGCCGCTGCGTGAGCCTCCACCGCTGAAACTGCCGCCGCCGCTGCTCCAACGACCACTGCTGTTCGAAGCCTGTGGTTGGCTCGTCATGACCCGTGCCGCCGAATTGATCATGGATTCCAGCCCGGACGCCATTGAATTCATGCTCGCCGCAAGCCCGCGAGACATACTGTCCATGGACAAATCGCCATCCCCCGCCCGCGCCAAATCGCCCGGTAGTCCACGCCCCATGTTTGTGTCTGTTTGCAACGGGGATCCTGGCACATAGCCACGCCTGTACGGACCCCCAAGATACGTCGGAAAATACCATGGCGGTATACTCGCAACAGGCGTATCACGAAAACGACCCAGCCACTCACGGTTCATCCCAAATGCGATGGCATAGGGGACAAATAGTGCCAGACGATCTGCGGCTTCCTGCATTGAAGCGTAGTCTTCAAGGTTACCCATGTAGGTACGGAACGCGCGCCACTTCGCAGCCTCAAGTGCGCCCTTCGCAGTTTTAGCAGGCATATGTGACCCAAAGGCAAGCATGACGAGCCCGAAGATGCCCAGACTGATTGGAAGACAAAGAATTGCTGGAGAAGTGGACTCAATCAGCCCCGTTCCCACAAAGAATGTGCCAAACGCGAGCACCAGCAGTGTCGTCCCAGCGCCCGCCCATCCCGTTCGTACTGACGCGGGCGATTGCTCAAACAGTCCTTCGTCGACGATAGCCGCATACATCGCCTTCTGAATTTCCGGAACGCTGACGTAAAAGCGGTTGCGCAGCGACTCCAGCGAACGTTCGTCTTTCCCAGCAAATACGCGCTGCAGCACAAGCTGCTCAAACGCAAGCAGCCCATCCAGCGCCTTATCCGTTCGCTTGAACACAAACTTTGCGTTGACGATCCCCAGAAAGCCACTTTCGTGGACTTCCTCTATGACAAGGTAGCCCCGCCGTGCCAAATCCATGATCACCGCGATGATGTCTCGCACATCGACACGCTCATCCAAAAGCGACCCAACAAGACCGGGGGACATCTCGGACGGCGGATCTGACAGATACTCAGGTACGACGCTCCCGACCGTGGGGTCGCGTCCGCGTGTCGAAAATCGAGCAGCCACCCAAATCGACCCACCCAGGGCAATAATCAACCCCACCAGTGGAAAACCCAGGTCATACAACGGCTGCACATTTTCCTCGAAGGCGCGCCGCTCATCAAATGCCGATTGCCATCCTGGCGCTGTCGCACGAGGGTCATGCGGATACTGGATGCGAACGCTGAAACCTTCCTCTCCCCCTACCCCATCGGGTGCTGTCGCCGTCACCATGCTTCCGTTTACCGAGATTGTTCCGCGAGCACCGTAGGTCTCGACCGGATCAATACCCTCGCGCGGTGCAAATCCTGCTGGCAACGTAACAATGACACTGCTTTGTAAGATGGGAAAGCCGAAGTGGTCCTCAGGGATGGCATCCCACCACAATTGATCGCCCCCATCGTAGACGCGCAGGGCCCCATGAACTGCGTACGAAATCTCTATCCGAACGCGCTCATCGACGACCACGTCTGGGAAGTAGTAGATGATTGAATACTCGCCCGAATTCGTACGATCAAAGCAGAAAGTTCCAGGACGCTCAGAGCAAGAACCACTCAATCCCTGCCCGTTCACAGAAACAACAGGATTCGTAATGCTTTCCAGTCGTTCGGCAGGAATAACGGCGCTGCCAAAGCGGAACGCGCCCATGAAGCGGACATCATAAAGTTCACGAACAGTGAAACGGTTCTGTGCCGTATCAACATCCGTAATGTTTACATCCCAGCGCTCCCACACCAGACTGCGCTCTTGCGCACGAGCAAACGACGTCACAGTTAAGACCACGAGGAGTATTCCGAGGCGACGCAACACGCGGCGAATCATGTCAATCCTTCTCAGTAGTGTGCCTGTTGTCATGATATTCCGAACTTCATTTAAGGACAACTGATAGACTTATGTAAGCAAATGCATCTAAAATTCAAATATGGATGACCCGGACGACGAGTAGCCCAATGGCAGACCTTCTCAATACAACGCTAAACAATCGCTACATCATTCAGGAGCGCATTGGCGCAGGCGGAATGGCGCGGGTTTTCAAAGCGCGCGACATCAATCTTGATCGCTGGGTTGCGATCAAAGTTCTTCATGAACACCTCAGCGAAGAACCAAGCTTCAGCGAGCGCTTCACGCGTGAAGCGAAACTCGTGGCAAGCCTCAATCATCCTAACATCGTCCAGGTATATGACTACAGCTCATTTGAGCGCGACGGCATTCCGATCTTCTATATGGTCATGCCGCTCATCTCTGGCGAAACCCTGCGAGCCATACTTGACCGCACCACCCGCCAAAACATTCGCCTTCCACATGAGCGAACCGTATCTATCATCCGTGACATCTCCGCTGCGCTAGGCTATGCCCATGAGCGCAGCATGGCGCATCGAGACATCAAGCCTGGCAACATCATCGTCGATGACGCAGGTCGTCCCATTCTCACGGACTTCGGCATCGCCCGTATGACCGAAACAACGCGCCTCACACAAGACAGCGTCACGACTGGAACTCCTGCCTACATGTCTCCAGAGCAAGTCAATGGTCAGCCAGGGGATGCACGAAGTGACCTCTACGCACTTGCGGTCATGTTCTTTGAAATGTGGGCGGGGAGGTTGCCTTTTGTAGACGACTCGCCCGCAGCCCTGATCGTCAAACACCTCTATGCGCCAATCCCCACCTTCCAGGAAATCACCGGCGAGGCGGCACCGGCGATGGACAATTTTATGCAACGTGCCCTCGCAAAAGCCCCGAATGACCGCTTCCAGTCAGCCGCCGAGTTTGTCAGCGCCTTGGATGAAGCCTTCGCGGGCACGGCAGACGCACCAACTGCGCTACTTGCGCCGCCATCGCCGGCGGCTTTCGCTCGCGCAGACCAGAATGCTATTGCGCTGCTCAGAATGCGACAAACCGCAATTGGCGATTCTCAACCGGCGCCGCCATCCCCCGCCCAACCGCATGATACAACTCAGTTTCTGCGCCGCCGATTTAGCGCAGGTTTCGCCGTCATTGGCGTCATGCTCGTACTGATCCTGGTTGGATTAGCCGCTTTGCAGCGCCTACCACCGCAACAGTCACCCGTGCAGACCGATCCAGCAGAACCCCCGTTAGCGGAGGCTGCCGACAACACGCTTCAGAGCGGCTTCACCGCAAACTTCAGCATTACCGACGCCGACCGTGACAGATTTCCGACCAATGATGAACAGGGAGGCGTCACCCGTCGCCTTGTAGATGATCTCGAAGCGTACCGCATCACGAATGCGAACTTTCCTAGTGCGGTCACATCAATTGTGCGATCTGATCAGCCATATGCCAATGTTACCATTACAATGATCGCGACATTGGAGCCGGACAGCGCCCCAGACTCCGGTTATGGCATCATCTTCCGCTATCAGGATGAAGACAACTACAATGTCTTTGCGGTGGATGGCTTAGGGCGCTACAGCATCTGGGTTCGCCAGAACGGCGAATGGCGAGAGCTTGAACGGCATGACAACCCGGAACGATGGGAGGAAAACGAGCATGTAATGCCGATAGGCGAACAAAACCGACTGCGCATCAACATCACCGACGAAGCCTTGACGTTGTTCGTCAACAATCAACCCATCACCCAACCCATTTCCGAGACCACATTCAGCGCGGGAGACGTTGGGATCTACGTCGCCGCCCCCGACAGCGGGATCGCCGATGTCCTGGTCGATCTGTTTGAGGTTTATCCCCTGATTCCCGCAATGACAGAGCCAGGGCGAATGGGCTAGAAATACGCCTGGTACACGGCGATGTACAGTGGCAGCAGGCAGGCAACCGCGAAGAATGCCAGAAGCGCAAGCGCAATCGTCACAAGATCGAGCGTAGGCGGCAGTGTCCCGCCTTGCTCATACGGCGGATAATAGGGACCACTCTGACCCCCTCGCACACGATCGGATTGAAGCTGTGGTTCGTATGGTGGCAGCGCTGCGCCCGGAACATATCCGCCCTGCCCTACAGGCACTCCCGCCTGCTGCGTTGGTGCTGATTGGGGTGGCAGCGGCGTTGGCTGACGCTCGTAGACGGGTGGGCGTGGCGCATTCGGTGCAAGATCTACACGCTGCGTTGGCATCGGCTCGACGCCATAAGGCAGAGGTGTGGGAAGTGGCGCAGACGGTGCGTATGGCTGGCTTGGGTGGGAGCCTGGGTTGTGGGGTACCGGCGGCTGTATCACAGGCGGTAAGTTCTGGACGGTCGGTGCCGAAGGTGGAGGCGGCAGAATTGGGGCGCTGACCGCCGCCTGATTTGGCACTGTATACTGCCGACCTCGATCCCGATAGGTCTCCAGAATTCGACCCAACTGATCCGCCATACGGTATCGAGCGGCAGGTTCCTTGCTCATCACCTTATAGACGATTTGCACCATGTTATCGGGCACTTGCGGGTTTGTCTCAGAGACCATCGGAATTCGGTCGCGGATGTGAGACAGCGCAAGTTCCTGTTGATTTGCACCCAGGTACGGCAGGCGTCCGGTCAGCATCTCGAACATCACAATGCCGATAGAGTAGACATCCGCAGCCGGGGTTGGTTTCTCCCCCCGTGCCTGCTCCGGTGCGAAGTAATGCGGACTGCCCCAAACGACCGTCTGCCGCTCGCCGGGCTGCGAATCGCTTAATGCCTGCGCGATGCCAAAGTCAGTCACCTTCACCATGTCATCGCGTGTCACCAAGATGTTCTGCGGTTTCACATCGGCATGAACCAGCCCCGCGCGATGTGCGAAACCGATGCCATTACAGATTTGGATCGCAAGATTCAGCGCTCGATCGACGGGCAATGCACCCATCGCCTTAATGATCTTTTTGAGATCCTGTCCCTCAATAAACTCCATCACAATGTAGTGCGTTGCGCCGTCATTGCCAACGTCATGGACGGTGACAATGTTGGGGTGCTGCAAATTCGCCACATTGCGCGCCTCAGCGCGGAAGCGTGCCAGAAAAGTATTGTCGCTCGTCAGGCTGGGTCGCAGGATCTTCACCGCAACCGTCCGCCCGAGTGCTTGATCGATTGCCTTGTAAATGACCGCCATGCCGCCAGAGCCCTGTTGGGCAACCAGGCGGTATCGATTGTTCAGAATGGTTTCAGACGACATGAACTTCTCACTTTGTCGAAATACCGACAAGCCCTTAGGGGCGCATAGACGGATCAAAGAACCGCCTGTACTCAAGGAGTGCGCTTCGGTCCGTCATACAGGCAATGTAATCGGCAATAGTTCGTGCCAATCCCCTGCTCTCAATCCGCCCTTGCCATTCCGGGGGAAGCTGTGCAGGGGTTCGCTTCAACGTCGCAAACATCTCGCTGACGAAACGCCGAGCGCGCTGCTGCATCCGCACAACCCGATAATGATTGTACATTCGCTCGTAGAGAAAATGACGCAGAGCCAGGCGCATTCCGTTCATTGTAACACTATACGCCACCAGATTGCTGCCCTGCTTCTGAACCTCGGCCGTGCTGGCTGGCTGCACACGAGACAAGTTGGCTTCGGTCGTCGCCAAGACATCATTGACCAGTACACCAACCAGTTCTCTGATCAGCGCATGGCGCTGCACCTCCTGCATCCGACCACCCTGCCAATGCACATTGCTGCATACCAGTCGCCAGATTTCGACGTTGTCCAAATCCTCCGGTTGGATCAATCCTGCCAGGAGTCCGTCATCGAGATCATGCGCGGTGTAAGCAAGCTCATCGGTCAAATCGGCGACCTGCGCTTCCAGGCTGCCGCGTATATGCGGGTCAACGCCCAGCGCTTCGCTGAGGTTAATGCTGGTCTCGTGCTTCGCCAGTCCCATCAGGGTTTCTCGTGTCAGATTGAGTCCCGCCCAATTCGCATAACGCTCTTCCAGAAGGGTTACAACGCGATAACTCTGCTGATTGTGATTAAATCCGCCATCGTCCTGCATCAGGTCATGCAGCGTGTCTTCGCCTGCATGACCAAACGGCGGATGACCGAGATCATGCGCCAGGCAAATCGCCTCCACCAGATCCTCATTGATCCGCAAGGCACGCGCAATGGTACGCCCGATTTGGGCAACCTCAAGCGTGTGCGTGAGGCGCGTGCGATAGTAATCCCCCTCATCAAAGACAAAGACCTGGGTCTTGTACTCCAGGCGTCGAAACGCAGCCGAGTGAATGATGCGGTCGCGATCGCGCTGAAAAGCCGTTCGATTCGCAGATTCCTGCTCACGATGTTCTCGCCCCAGGCTGTGAGCACTCGCAATCGCGTAGGGTGCGAGAGATTGCTCCTCCAGATGCTCCAGCCGCGCTCGATCAAACAACATAGCTCACCGCCTTCGCTCTCTCATAGAATTGAAGCGCAATCTTGCTGCTTGCGCAAAACCCAATCTACATCTCATACGTGCTATAATCAGCCATATTGGGACGATGGGATTGTCTATGGATATTAACCAGATTAGCAAGATGATTGAGTGGCTGGACGAGGAGCGCCGCAGGGACAAAACAACCATTGCGACGCTTCAGGAGCGACTTCAACAGCAGCAGCAGACAATCGAAACCCTGACTAGACGGCTGGGCAGCGTAGAAAGCGACCAGACGGTCACGCGCGCCCAAACCGCAAGCCCGCGCGAATCCGACACGCTTGAGCTTTACCGGCGCGAGCTTCAGCAGGCAATCGAAACAATTGAGTCAAAACGAATCGCCGCCGAGCGCGAAATCGAGCGCCGCGTCGAGATCGCGCGTGAGCCACTCGCTCGCCAGATCCGAGAACTGGGTGACAAACTCTCCCGCTTTGAACGTACCGCCACCGAACTCCCCGCGATGGCGACAGAGCGTGACCGCGTCCAGGGTGCCATGGTCGGCTTACAACAACGTACGGAAGACCTGACCAAGCGGCTGGAAGAGCCTGAACGTCGGTTGGCATTCCTGGAAGAACAGCGCCGCCAGGACAATCGCCGTATCTCGGAATTGGAGACAGAAAACCCTGAGCTTCGCAAAAGCATCGACCAGATGCGTCCAAAGCTCACTTTGCTGGAAGACCTGGCACTTCGCAATGAGCGAAAAGTGCAGGATGTCGTCAACGGCGATCGCGAACGGCGCGAACAGATTCAGCAGTTTATCGATCAGCAAACCCTTCTGCTACAACAGCGCGACACGCAGATTTCTGATCTCGTCAAGCGATTTGGCGAGCAGGACAACGTCATGCAGAAGAATATCGAGCGCTTCGAGACCTGGGCTGAGGCATATCGTGAGATGAAGCGCATCGTGGACGACTTCGAGCGTATCGGTGACCGTTTGGAGCGCCGCATCAATGAAGTCGCCGAAATGCAGCGCCTCAGCGAAAACCGCTTCCGCGATGAATGGGGAGAGTGGGAAGAAAACGATCAGAAACGCTGGAAGCAGTTTACCCTTTCCAATGACGAGGTCTGGCGCCTGCACGACAAAGACTTCGATCGTTTCGTACAGCGCGTCGCTGAAATCGAAGAAGGCATATCCCCGCTCGCAGACAGCCTGAACCGCCTCTGGTCACTCGAACGCGACCGAGCGCAGCTCTACCGCGAACGCTACCAGGCGCTCTTGCTGGAATATGACAACGCTCCGTCAGCCCGACCCGTTTCTTCCAATCCGGCAAACGGCAATGGCGCATAACCTCACAATCGCAGGTTGCCAACGACTCACCTGAGCAGACGACAGCGGACCCATGTACACATTTGGGACACTCGGACACGTCGATCACGGCAAATCGACGCTGGTGCGCGCACTCACTGGGATTGACCCTGACCGCCTTGCCGAAGAGAAAACGCGCCAGATGACCATCGACCTCGGTTTTGCCTGGCTGCCGCTTTCAAACGGTCAGGTCATCGGCATTGTTGACGTTCCTGGTCACCGCGACTTCATAGAAAACATGCTTTCAGGCGTAACGAGCATTGATGCCGCGCTGCTCATCATCGCAGCAGACGAAGGCATCATGCCACAAACGCGCGAGCATATCGCCATTCTCAATCTCCTCAACATTCAATATGGGGTCGTCGTTCTAACAAAGACCGACATGATTGAGGATGCTGATTGGTTCGATCTCATTGAGGGTGACATTCGCACCGAGCTGGCACACACCCCCTTGGCAAACAGCCCGATTGTCCGAGTGTCGGCGCGAGAAGGAACGAACCTATCGCAGTTGATCGCCGCCATAGAACATTGCGTCACGCAGATGCCACCACAGACAGATGTGGGACTGCCCCAGCTCGCCATTGATCGCGTATTCTCCATGCACGGTTTCGGCACAGTGGTCACTGGGACGCTGAAAAATGGTTCGCTCAACCTTGGCGACGAAATCGAAATCAACCCCGGCGGGCTGCGCTCACGCATCCGGACTTTGCAAACCCACAACGCGGGTGTGTCAACGGCGTTACCGGGAAACCGCACGGCAGTCAACATCCCCAGCATCCACCGCGACGCACTGCACCGTGGTCAGGTCATCACCCGACCAGGTCAAATCACGCCCACCAGTCGGTTGGATGTTTTCGTCAGTTTGCTCGACGACTTCCCAATGCCGCTGAAACACAGCTCGGAAGTCAAACTGTTCGTTGGCACGATGCAGGTTGCGGCACGGGTACGTGTGCTTGGCGCAGAAGAGATCCCGCCCGGAACCGAAGGCTGGCTCCAGTTGGAGACCCATGAACCGATAGTTGCCAACAAAGGCGACCGCTTCGTCCTCCGGCAGCCCTCGCCGTCTTCCACCATGGGTGGGGGTGAGGTTGTCAACCCCAGTCCATCCGGGCGACATAGACGCTTTAAGCCTGAAATCGTTGAGGATCTCGAAACCCGTCGTCGCGGCAGTCCGCAAACTCAGCTCGCCCAATTAGCCGGTGCTGTCAACCCGATGAAGCGAGAAGCGCTTCGACTTGCGTCCGGGTTCGATGCCAACAAATTTGAGATTACACTCAAGGCGGCGCTGGACGAACAGCTCATTATCGAACTGGGCGACGACCTCTTCGTCAGTTTGCAGCGGGCAAGTGCATTCATCGCCCAAATCATTGCCGAACTAACCGCCTATCACAAGGCGTTTCCGCTGCAACGTGGTGCTCCGCAGGAGATGCTGCGCGCAAGGCTTGGGGTCAAAGCAGGAACGCTGCAAGCGCTCGTCCAGAACACATCCGACATCGTACTTGACTCAGGCTATGCGGCGCTAAAAACTCACAGGATCGTGTTCAATGACGAGCAGCAGCGGCGTGTACAAACGCTCAACGCAATGTTCGCCGCCAGCCCATTTACCCCGCCTTCCTACACGGATGCGGTGTCCCTTGTCGGGCAGGATATTCTGGATGCGCTGATAACGCTGGGTGAAGTCGTTCGCGTCTCGCGCGATGTCATCTTTGATTCCGTAACGTTTGAGCACATTGTCCGCGAGACACTCAGCATAATCGATGCAGACGGAAGCATTACCGTCGCCACAATCCGAGATCGATTTGCAACATCACGAAAATACTCACTGGCAATACTTGAGTCTCTCGATGCGCAGGGTATCACCAAACGAATCAACGACCTGCGAGTTCGGGGTCCTAAGGCTTAAAGTGACACTTGCTCGTTTTCAGGCGGTTTGTCCTGCACATCGACTCGTTCGATCTGCGCGCCCAGGCTGCGCAGTTTAAGCTCGATGTCCTCATAGCCACGATCAAGCTGCTGAATATTTGAGATGCGTGTCTCACCCTTTGCCGCCAGCGCTGCCAGCACGAGCGCCATCCCTGCTCGAATATCAGGGCTGCTGATGTTCGAGACACCGTGAAGCGCCGATGGTCCCTGCACCAAGACACGGTGCGGATCGCAAAGCGTGATCCGTGCGCCCATTTGGACGAGGCGATCTGTGAAAAAGAACCGGCTCTCGTACATCCAGTCATGGAAGAGAACTGAACCGATACACTGGGTCGCCACGACGAGCGCTATACTCATCAGGTCAGGTGGAAACGCTGGCCATGGTTGCGCCTTAATGATTGGGATACGTCCGCCCAAATCTGGGATCACTGCCATCGGCTGCCTTGCCGTGATCACAATGTCATTCCCGCTGACGTCCCAATGAACGCCGAGGCGTTCAAACACCAGGGCGATCATGTCCAGATACTGAGGGTCAGCATCCTGAATGGTCGCCGTGCCGCCGGTCATCACAACTGCCCCGATGTAGCTCCCGACTTCCATGAAGTCAGCCCCGATCCGCGCCTCAGCCCCATGCAGTCGCTCTCTGCCCTCCACCAGCAGTTGATTCGACCCGACTCCCTCGATCTGGGCACCCATCGCATTCAACATTTTACAGAGATCCTGGACATGAGGTTCACTCGCCGCATTACGAATGGTCGTGTGTCCACGCGCCATGACTGCTGCCATCAGTGCGTTTTCGGTTGCCGTCACACTCGCCTCGGGCAGCAGTATTTCAGCGCCATGCAGCCCCTTCGGCGCGGTCATGATGAATACACCACGCTCATAATGCACTTCCGCACCAAGCTTGCGCAGCGCAAAGACATGGCTGTCGAGACGCCTCTCACCAATAGAGTCTCCGCCGGGTACTGGCAGCCGGATTTCTCCATGTCGGGCAAGCATGGGTCCTGCAAATACGATGCTCGCGCGAATTCGCATCGCGCGTTCGCGATCAAGCGTGGCGGTACGGAGATCCGCCGCGTGAACGTGAAGTGCGCCATCATTGCCCCATCGAACATCGACGCCGAGTCGCTGCATCAATTCAATGGCAATTCGCATATCGCCAATATTCGGGGCGTTGTGCAGCGTGACAGGTTCTTCAGTCAGCAGGCAGGCTGCGAGCATCTTGAGCGCCGCATTCTTGTTCCCGCTGGCTGTGATCGTCCCATTAAGCGGCTTGCCGCCCTGTATCACGAATTGTTGCATCGCGTCATCCCATCAGCAGATCGAGTTCGAATCCAACATCAACACCGAGCTGCGCACAGGCATTCCCCTGATTGATCGCGATTTCCAGAAACCCACTGCTCCCAACAAGCGCGAGCAGCGAGCCACGCGGAACATCCGCATAAGTCACCGAAATACGGTCGATACGCCTGTCCTCATAGACGGCTGCACACGCGCTCGCGCTTAGGCGCACAGGAGCCTGTTCCGGATCGAATGCATGGGTCAATGTCAACTCATCTTCATGGTTCCAGGCAAGCCTGCCAATGCTGGTGATCACATTGCCGAAGTGGTCAATACTCAGAACTTCCCCACGCACCCGCCCAGGTGTTATTTCCATCCGTGGCATTGGCAGCTTTACGTAGTCGGCGAGCACCTGCCCCAGGACATCAATCGGCGTTCCAGCAGACAGGTACGCAGCCGCAGGGGCGAATACATCACGACCGTGAAATGTGTTGCTGACCCGGCTCAGGCGATGCTGATGGCTGATTAGTTCGTACGCGCGCGCCTGCGGATCGCGCTGTAAGACGTAGCTCAGAACGCCATTATCGGGCGCGATAAAGGTATACTCTCCTGCAGTTGCGACGATTGGGCGCCGCGTACTGCCGACTCCGGGATCGATGACAACGACAAAGATTGTTCCGGCTGGAAAGTAGGTATAGCTGTTCAAGAGCGCGAATGCGCCTGAACGGATGCGCTGTGGAGAGATCGCGTGCGTCAAGTCGATGACTTTCGCGGTTGGCGCAATCGTGCTGATGACACCCTTCATGATGCCGACATAGGGATCATCTATTCCGAAATCGGTCAGTAGTACAATGTCATTCATCTCGCACCTTGCCGTATCAGCAGAGAGACCCTGGACTTCATTCTCACCTACGGGGCGAAAGGACGCAATGCCCGACTTCATCTCCCTTCCAGCCGCCGCTGACCTCATCAAGGACAGCTCGACCATCGCGCTGGGTGGCATGACCAGTTACCGTCGCCCCGTCGCATTTGCCAGAGCGCTGCTCCAAAGAGCGCCCCGCCCCAAAGATCTAACGCTGCTTGCATTTACGGGCGGCATAGAAGGGGACATTCTGATCGGGGGAGGCTGCGTCAGCACCGTGAGAACAGTCTATTTTGGGCTGGAAGCGTTCGGTTTCGCACCGATGTTCACTGCTGCCGCAAATCGCGGCACCATCAAAGTCATTGATGAGACGGAGCAAAGCCTGGCGATGGGCATACGTGCGCGTATGAGCGGCGTCGGCTTTATGCCTTCGCACGGCTGGCAGGGTACCGATCTGCTCACCCTGCGCCCCGACGTGAAAAGCATCGTGGATCCCTATACAGGTGAAACATTGACGGCATTCCCCGCCGTTGCCTGCGATACCGCCATCATCCATGCCCTGGCTGCTGATCGCTGGGGAAACATCCTGCTCAACAATAACCTCGGTGTGGACGTGGAATTAATCTATATCAGCGAGCGTGTCATTGCGACCGTAGAGACGATTGTGGATAGGCTGGAACGCACGACAGAGGGGGTCCTGATTCCATCGCCAGGCATACACAGTATCGTTCTCGCACCGAATGGCGCGTATCCGACAAGCTGCTACCCCCACTACCCCATCGCTGGGGAAGCGTTCCTGGACTACATAGATGCATGCAACGCAGGAGTATTTGAGGAGTTTATTGCAGAGGACTTGCAGAAGAGAGTGAGGTCTGCCAACACCGACACAGACCTCAGCCCCTTGTGAATGTACTACACGTCGAGATTGCGCACATTGCGCGCATGAGTCACGATGAACTTTCGGCGCGGCGGCACCTCAGCCCCCATCAAGGTATTGAAGACTTCATCCGCCTCAACCGCATTTTCAACCGTCACCTGGAGAAGTGTGCGCGTAGCGGGGTCCATCGTCGTCTCCCAAAGCTGATCAGGGTTCATCTCGCCAAGACCCTTGTATCGGCTGACCTTCACCTTCTCAGGATCGGCAAATGGTTTGAGTGACTGCGCAAGCAGCTCGCGCTCGCCCATGCCTGCCTGAGGATAAATGTACCGAACATCTTTTCCATGCTGAAGGCGGAAGATGGGCGGTTGCGCGATATACAGATGCCCATTCGTGATGAGCGGTTGCATATGCCGGAAGAAAAACGTCAGGAGCAGCGTACGGATGTGCGATCCGTCCACGTCGGCGTCTGTCATGATGATCACCCGCCCGTAACGGATATTCGTGACGTCAAACTCCTCACTCACGCCCGTCCCCAACGCGCTGATGAGCGACTTGATCTCGTTGTTGTCCAGCATCTTGTCAAGGCGCGCGCGCTCCGTGTTGAGGATCTTGCCACGCAGCGGCAGAATCGCCTGGAAATGGCGGTCACGCCCCTGCTTCGCAGACCCACCTGCGCTGTCGCCTTCTACGATGTAAATTTCGGCGTTCTCCCCGTGCGAACTGCAATCCGCCAGCTTGCCGGGCAGCGTGCTGCTCTCCAGCAGGCTGGGTCCGCTGCGCACGAGGTCACGCGCCTTTCGCGCTGCCTCGCGCGCGCGCATACTGATCGAGCACTTCTCGATGATCTTGCGCGCTTCACGAGGATTCAGCTCAAGGAATTCGTTGAATGCCTCGGTCACCACCTGAGACACCGCCCCCTGGACTTCGGGGTTGATTAGCTTCACCTTGGTCTGGCTCTCGAAAGCAGGCTGCGGGTGCTTGACGCTGACAATCGTCGTCAGACCCTCCATCGTATCGGTACCAGAGAAGTTGCTGTCCTTTTCCTTAAGATACCCCGCCTTGCGCGCAAAGCGATTGATGACACCCGTGACTGCCGAACGAAGCCCGGTGAGATGTGTACCACCATCTGGCGTATTGATCGTGTTTGCGAATGCCAATTCCGTGACGTTGGACGAGTCGTTGTACTGAAACGCCACCTCGATACCAACGGAATACGGTGCCTTCCCCTCCGGCGTCATCTGCACGTCTCGCTCAACGTGTATCACGGGGTGCAGCGTCGTCCGACTGCGGTTGAGGAAGCGGACAAATGCTCGCAGACCGCCCTCAAAGTAAAAAGTTGATTCGCGAGGCAGCGGTTTTTCTCGTTCATCACGCACGGTAATGGTCACTCGCCGCGTGACAAACGACATTTCCCGGAAGCGCTGAACCAATGTCGAATAGCTGAAGTCATTTCGTTCAAGGACTGTGAAGTCAGGCTTGAACGAGATGACGGTTCCTGTTCCTTCGCCATCCGCTAACGGGCGCAGCTTCTCGACTTTCGTAATCGGCTCCCCCGCCTTATAAGTTTGCTGCCAGATGTAGCCATCACGATAAACCGTTGCGACCATTTCCTCAGACAGGGCGTTCACTGCGGCAGCGCCAACACCATGCAAGCCGCCGCTAACCTTGTAGGCGGAATTACTGAACTTCGCGCCAGTACCAACTTCTGTAAGCACCATCTCAAGTGCTGATTTGCCCGTTTCACGATGAACTCCAACTGGAATGCCGACGCCGTTATCAGACACCGAGACACGTTGATCGTCATGTAAGGTGACAAGGATTTGATCACACCGCCCAGCCAATGCTTCATCGACGGCATTGTCAACGATTTCGTACACAAGATGATGCATCGCACGAATATCTGTGCCGCCCACGTACATCCCAGGGCGCAATCGAATGTGCTCTCGTGGGTTGAGGCGCTGAATACTACTCTCGTCGTAGGCTGGTGCCGTCACATCTTTCGCCATCGATTCACCTCATACGATTACGCAGGCAACAAAAGCGCGCGCCAATGCACAAAACCAACATCGTCTTGCGCCGATTCAGAGACCCAATAATCATGCTGAAACGGGATTAGCACGCTTCATTAGTATAGCATATCTCTGCGGGCGATACAACGAGGAATCGAGAACTTATGTGCTGTATCCCACTCTCGCTTGACACACAGCGTCCGCCCCCCTAGAATCAAACATATGCCCCCGTAGTTCAGCAGGACAGAACGCAGGTCTTCTAAACCTGATGTCGGGAGTTCGAGTCTCTCCGGGGGCACAACAAAAACGGCGCTGAAACCAGCGCCGCTCGCTTCATCCACTTGCCAGTTGTTTATAGAGCGCTTCCGTCTCCTCAGACGGCTTTCGCCCCTCTTTGCGGTAAGCGTCCAGCAGTCGCTTGTAATGCGCAATGCCCTCGTTACGGCGCTCCAGCCGCTGGTACATCTCGATGACCTGTCGATGGATATCTTCCCGATTGTTATCTGCCCCAACGGCTCGCAGCAGAAGCGCAAGTCCGTGATCAAGGCGATCCGCCGCAATGCGAATATTCGCCAGACTGCTCAATGCTTCGACATAACCCGCACGGAAGTCCCGGCGGCGGTCATCAATCCACGCTTCATGGTGTCCCTGCAAATAGGGACCGCGATACAAATCGATTACACGCTGCCACTTCTCATGGACTGTTGAAGACGTGTCTGCACGCGCCTCCAGCAGCGCGGTCGTGAAAGATACGACATCATAATCAATATTGAAGGCAGGATTCAGTCGATAGTAGCCCTCGTCATGGAGGAGAACATCAAAATCGACTCCCAGCGCTTTGTGAAGGCGGCGCTTGGTGACGTGAAAGACATTGACCGCTTGTTCGATGTCAAGATCGGGCCAAAACGAGCTGCAAATCTCCGAACGAGTGATGATTGGCTTATCAAGCGCAAAAAAGAACAATAACCGAGGTAAATGCCCTTCCCAGTCTTCGATCATCGTTCCATTCACAATGACAAATCCTGGACCCAACGCATACACTTCAATCTCCGCCCCATCACTGACGCTGCTGCCATAGAATTCGCGTTCGACGATCTGTTCGTCCAGCAGGATCAGCGCGCGGCGATGTGCCATCATCGATACCAGCGGCAATCGCGGAAGGGTACGCCCGTTGATGACAATGTGGCAGTTGTCGGGTAGGCGCTCAGATAACTTCTCGACAAAGACTTGCACATCATCCGCCGTGTCGGAGCGATCATATTCGTCGAGAATTAAAATCACGGGTTTATCCGCCATCGCGGTCATTTCTTGATACACCGCATCAATCAGCGCTGACTGATCGTGCGCAGCCCCCACTCCAACCATATTCAGATGCCGACCAAACAGGGGGTACTGGTATGAGATTTCGTGCGTCAGACCCATGATCAGAGACTCAACACTTACGTCATCATGTCCCAATGCATAATAGAGAATACGATACTCGGAACTCTCGAGCAGGCTTGCGATGAGTGGGGTCCGTAACTGGCTCTCAGGATGAAGAACTATCAGACTCGCCTGAGAGAGCGCGGCGACGAAACTTGCATAACATCTTTGAAGGGCGCTATTGTTCATTGCAAACCTGCCGCAAGAGCTAGAGTATAGTTTTGTAATACTACAATTTCCTACTCTGTAGGTCAATAACTATTTTCCAAAGGCACTTGACCATTACACGGGAGACACTTGTGACCAAGCCACCAAGAACAATCGGCATATCCCTGGCAATCATTGCTGGCGTATTTCTATTCTCCTGCCTTCCTCTGACGCAGTCCATTATCCTTCTTTCACTCAGCGCAAGACCGGGCATGGATTTCATGGAAGTTGAGAGCGGTGGGCAAGGGGACACCACGATTGTCGGCAGCGAAATCCTCGACATCAATCAAACTCCGCTCATCATTCAGGCGATAGTGGCGACCGCATTTCTCACGATCGCTGCGCTGGCATGGCGTGGCAAACCACCGTTCATCCGATTCGTCTTTGTCGGCATCGTCTTGTTGCTAACGGCAGGGAATCTTCTGCAAGTACTGGCACTGCTATCTGCTCCGTCGCCGACGCCGCTGTCGGGCATCGACTCGGCAAGTGATGTGTCCCGCGCCCTCCGGTTAGCGCAGTTATGCATGACACTACTCATTCCTGCCTACATCGTCTGGTACTTGAACCGAGGTCCCGCACGGGCATTCTTCAGAGGTCGTTACTTGGATACCCCGTCCGCCGACCCCGGTTCAAAGGGTTAGCGCCCCTTGTTATTGAGCGCTTTCTCGCGTTCAGCCATTTCCATCTGCACCAGCTCACGACGGAGTGTCTTACCGACTACCGTCTTCGGCAGCGCATCCACAAACGTGAAGCGCGTAGGAATCTCATAGCGAGCAAGGTGCTTCTCGGCGTGCTTCACCAGGTCATCGGCGGTCACGCTCATGCCAGGACGCACCACCACCCACGCTTTGAGCGACTCCTGCCCCTCTTTTTCCGGATGCGGGACGGCTGCAACACCAACTTCTAACACCGCTGGATGTTCGGAAATGATCTTTTCGACGTTGTTCGGATACACGTTAAAGCCGCCGATGAGCGCCATGTCCTTCTTGCGATCCACGATGTAGAAGTAACCATCTTCATCCATGCGTGCGATGTCACCCGTATACAGCCAGGTCTTGCCATCTTTCTGGCGCAACACGTTCTGCGTTTCGGTAGGCATATTGTGGTAGCCACTCATGACCTGTGGTCCACTCATGATCAGTTCGCCAACTTCGCCCACCGGGACATCCGTCTCGCCGTCGTCCAGGCTGACAATGCGCATGTCCATATCCGGCAGCGGCAGCCCGATTGCGCCCGTACGGTTTTCCCCATACACAGGGTTGCAATGAGAAGCAGTCGGACACTCGCTCATGCCGAAACCTTCCATCAGCTTCCCGCCGCTCAAGCGCTCGAACTCACGCTTGGTGGGTGGCGGCAGCGGCGCAGATCCGCTCAGGCAGAATTTGATCGATCGAAGGCTCACCTTGCCAGATTGAACATCCGGATGGTTGTTGATCGCGTTGTAAAGCGCTGGCACACCCATAAACAAGGTCGGTTTATAAGTTGCAATTGCGCCCAGCACATCCGGGATTTCACGCGCGTTTGGCACGAGTATGATGCGAGACCCCATACCAACAGCAAAGCTCAACACGGCAACCATGCCAAAAACATGAAACAGCGGTATCGCGCCGAGGAATATCTCCTCAGGGGCGCGTTTCTTGGCTGTGCCCATGAAGTAGGCGCTGCATTGCAGCGTGTTGGCGACAAGCGCTGCATGAGTCGCCATCGCAGCTTTCGACACCCCCGTCGTCCCACCGGTGTACTGAAAAATCGCCAGATCCGAGGGCGCAACCGTCACGCTGGGCTTTCTGCCTGCATGTTTCGTCAGAATATCCTGGAACCACAGATCGCCGGAGGCAAGTGACTCCAGGTAATGCCCGCCTTTTTTCTCGCGGGCAAGGGTGAAGAGGATCTTTGCTGGAGCGGGAAGGTATTCCTTAATGTTAGCAACGACGATCTTCTTTACGCTGGTTCGTGGCTGGATCTCTTTCAGCAACTTGTAGAACATCGTAATGCACACGACGAACTCAGCAGCGCAATCATTAAGTTGAAACTGCATCTTCTCAGCCGGATATGTCGGGTTCGTTGCGGCAACCACGCCCCCCGCCTTCAGAATGCCATAAAACGCGATGACAAACTGAGTGCAGTTCGGCATCACGATGACCACCCGGTCACCCTTCTTCAGTCCTATCTCCACCAACCCCGCTGCAAATGCATCTGAGGCTGCGTCTAGTTCACCATAAGTCAATGCGCTGCCGATACGCCCCAGTACCGGAAGATGGGCACTGGTCACCAACGCCGGGCTATCGGGAACTTCGCGCGCTGACTGACGCAGCGTCTCGTGCAAAGGGTAATCGGGGTAAGGAGCCAGTGTCTTTGGGACATGGGCGTCGTAGCGCGCTGTCCACGGACGTTCAGCATATGTAGCCATAGTTGTGACACTCCAACAATAACAGCCATCTATTCCATGTTGCAGGCAAGAGTATAGTCGGTTGCCCAATGGGTCGCAAAAGCTGGCTAATCTCGTCCCCACGACCTCCACGGTTCGGGAATGAGTGACACGCGACCATCATGAGTGGTGCAGATGTGACGCGACTCCCCCGTCACACAGACAATACCAGCGTCCGCATTGACAACCTCATAGGCAAATGTCAAAGCGCGCGACTGCATGACTGAAACCCAGCAGCGCACCACCACCTGAACACCATAGCGCATCGGGTGTAGGTAGCGCGCATGCACCTCCGCGACTGTCAGATAGTAACCGTTGCGCTCAAACGACGCATAGTCGCTCCCGCGCATCCGCGCGTACGCGCTGCGTCCTTCCTCAAACCAGACGATATAGCTTGCATGATGGACGATACCCATCGCGTCGGTCTCGGCATACCGAACATGAAACGTCGTCTCGGCGACAAAACGATTGTCGGCACTCATGTCAATTCTCGGTCCGCAGCGCGTGGCGACGCTCAAGTTCCGCGTAAACATCTTCCAATCGCAGCCCAAGCTGCGCCATCAACACCAGGGTGTGGTAGAACAGGTCAGACAATTCGCCAATCTGCGCTTCACGCCCTTGCCCTAATGCCGCCACGACAACCTCTACTGCTTCTTCGCCGACCTTCTGGGCAATCTTGTTCGTCCCTGCGTCAAACAGGCGGTTCGTATAGCTGCCCGGTTGCGGGCTGGCTTGGCGATCTCGTATCAGGTTCTCCAGGAAATGCAGCATATCACTCATGAGTTTCCTCCAGCGTACGATAAAAGCAGGTGACAGCACCGGTATGGCACGCGGGTCCGCGCGGTTCCACCAGAATGAGAAGTGCATCGCCGTCGCAATCGACGCGAATCTCGCGAATGCGCTGCGTATTCCCGCTGGTCTCGCCTTTATGCCACAATTCCTGGCGACTCCGACTCCAGAACACCGTTTCGCCGATTTCCAGCGATCGCTCCAGTGACGTTCGGGTCATGTACGCAACCGTCAATACTTGAAGCGTCTGACTATCCTGTACCACAGTCGCGACCAGACCATCGCGATCCCACCGAATGAGATCCCAGTTCATGGATGCTCCCAACCGCTCATTCGTATCGGAAGACCGCGCCCATCCAGGTATCGCTTCAGATCACCAATCCGCAGTTCATTGTAGTGAAAGAGCGATGCAGCCAGCGCCGCATCCGCCTTCCCTGCCGCGAGCGCCTCAAAAAAGTGCTCCTGCGCCCCCGCCCCGCCACTTGCGATGACAGGAATCGAAACACTCTCGCTGACCGCGCGAGTCAATTCGATGTTATACCCCACTCTTGTCCCATCGCGATCCATGCTCGTCAGCAGAATCTCACCTGCACCTCGGCGCTCGACCTCGCGCGCCCACTCAATGGCATCCAGCCCGGTGGGGGCACGTCCGCCGTTGATGTAGACCTCCCAACGATTGCCTGTCCATTTAGGGTCAATCGCCACCACAATGCACTGGCTGCCGAATGCCCATGCCCCCTGGTTAATCAGTTCAGGCGTCTTGACAGCCGAGCTGTTGATCGAAACCTTGTCCGCGCCCGCCAGCAGCGTCGCGCGAATATCGTCAATTGTGCGGATGCCACCGCCGACACAAAATGGCAGAAACACCGAATCCGCCACACGCCGCACCATATCCAGGGTTGTGTTTCGTGCCTCGTGAGAAGCAGTGATGTCGAGGAATACCAGCTCGTCCGCGCCCTCGCGGTCATAGACAATCGCCTGCTCTACCGGATCTCCCGCGTCGCGTAAGTCGACAAAGTTGACCCCTTTGACAACACGTCCGTCCATCACATCCAGGCACGGGATGATTCGTTTCGCTAACATGCTGCGCCTCCTGCTACACCCAGTGCCGCCGCAAGATCGATGCGTTCTTCATAAAGTGCCATGCCGATCACAGCCCCCGCAACCACCCCGCTGTCCTTAAGCGCACTGATGTCATCCAGGGATTGGACGCCGCCGGAGGCAATCACCGCCAGCCCGCTAGCCCGCGCCAACGCGACTGTTCCTGCGAAGTTGACGCCCGTCAGACTGCCATCCAGCCCCACATCGGTAAACAGGCAGTGCCGAACGCCCATATCCGCCACCTGGATGCCCAGATCGTGCACATGGATCGTGGTCTTTTCCTGCCACCCATGCGTCGTCACGTATCCGTCACGGGCATCCAGGGCAGTACAAACTGCGTCCACACCATATTGAGCAATCGCCCAACGAACAAGCTCTGGATTGGTCACCGCAGCAGTACCGATCACAACGCGCGTCACCCCACGAGAGAAAGCAAGCGCGATATCAGCTTCCGACCGCAGCCCACCACCAAACTGGATCTTCAGTCCTGCCGCAGCCACACGCGGCAGTATCGTCCCGTTATCATGCGCGCCTGCAAAAGCCCCATCGAGATTGACCATGTGAACCCACTGTGCGCCCGCCTTCAGCCAGCGCTCGGCGACCGCCACAGGATCATCCCCAAATACAGTCTGGCGGTTCGGGTCACCTTCACGCAATCGCACAACCTGACCGTTTCGCATGTCAATCGCTGGATAAACAATCATGATTCCATCTCCAGGAAGTTGGCGAGCAATCGCAATCCAGTTTCCTGACTCTTTTCCGGATGAAACTGCACACCCCAGATTCGTTCATGCTCAACAGCCGCGGTGAAACGCACACCATAGTCCACGACGGCGAGCACATCTGCTTCGTGCAACGGGACACAGTAGTAACTATGGACAAAATAGGCATATCCTTCGTGCGGGATACCCCTTAGCAGCGGCGACTCGCGGGACGGGCGAATCCGGTTCCAGCCCATGTGAGGCACCTTATAGCCTGGCAATTCCGGAAACCGTGTGACACGACCGGGCAGCAGCCCTAACCCGCGGTGCTCCCCCATCTCGTCGCTGACCTCAAACAGGAACTGCATCCCAAGGCAGATCCCCAGATAGGGTACCCCGGCGAACACCGCATCCCGAATCGGCTGCACAAGATTCTGCTCATGCAGCCTCTGCATCCCCGCGCCAAATGCCCCAACCCCCGGAAGGATGATCTTTGTCGCTCCTGCCAGATCGCGCGGTGTCCGAACAACACGAATGCTTTCTACGCCCAGATGATTGAGCGCATGCATGACACTTCTCAGGTTCCCCGCGCCGTAATCGATCACTGCTAACATGGCTGCTCCATAAACAAAAAATCCCCGCCAGGTGGGGGGACTTAAGACAACAAGAGGCATGTGTTCAGTCAGTTACCTACACCTGATTGGGAAAACAACCGTGATGATGTGACTGATGAAACACCAGGATACCTCCGCAGAATGCGTAGAGTATAGACAGCTACCCGGCGGCTGTCAAACGTGCGCGGGCCGCTTTCGTTAGACCCTTCACGACCAACGCATAGGACTGGTCAATCATTTCCAGCACCTCGGGGTCTGAAATGCTCCCATCGACCACGACTTGATTCCAATGATTCTTGTCAAAGTATGCGGGTGCGGTTACTGCGGGATATGTCTCGCGCAGTACCGGCACCAGTCGCGGGTCACACTTCAACACAATGCGTGCTGGTGTCGCCTCTACGAGTAAAGCAAACATCTTGCCTTCTACCTTGTAGACGGGGTCCTCCCCAAACGGAAAGTCTTCAAATGCCCCTTGTTTGCTCAGGCAATGTGCCTTCAACGCATCCAATGTAAGACTCATAACCGTCAGCCTTTCATACCAGCCATCGACCGGACTATCGCGTCAAAATGGGCGCTGTTGTCACATCGTTCACGCCAGGCCTTTGGGAGTCCAGCCAAGCCAAGTTTAGCTCCCATCATCCCGCCAACAAGATACCCCAGGCGGGCGCCCTGCCCACCGAAACTCACTGCCCTGTGCACCGCAGCTACGAAGTCGGTCGGAAATCGCATCAAACAGTAACACGCCAAGACGACCAGGCACTCGTCGCCGCCGTCACGCCAGACATGCGCCATCGCGCCAGCTTCGTCACTCCATGCGAGTGAATGTCCCAGGCGATAGAACGCTGCATCCAAACTCGCACTTAGACCATCTGTGTACTCCACCACGTGCCGCGCATATTCATGATCGCGCACGCCATTGAGTGCCAGCGCAACAAGATATGCCGCTGCGATACTGGCGGCTATATCGCGTGAAGTGCCATCGACAAACAACTGAGCGCTCGCTGCTGCTTTATGCAGCTTGGGCAGATCACCGTGAAACAACCAGCCAGTCACAAGCGAATTGTTGTTCCAAGAAGCGCGTTGCGGTTCAGTAGGCAGCAGAATATCAAACTCCTCAAACGTGGGTACGACGCCTTGAGCGCGCGACGCTACCCCCTGAAGCTCGGTTCGGCGCGCAACCCAAGCACCCAGAGATCCGCCTATCACCATGCCGTAGGCTAATGCGCGCGCACTTTCTAGCGACATACCTACACCCTATTCATCTGCGACTGCCTATTCACCGCTATAATAACCACAAATACGAGAATTCACGGAGTCTCCTGGATGAACACATCTCGCAGCCTTCTGGCGCGTTACCTTCCGACATCAGCTATCGTCGTTCTGGCATTTGTCTTTGGATTTCTCGCCGGAAACCAGACAACCTTCAGCCTTGCGCAGGACAATACGCAGCCGCCACCAGAGGCAGAGGAGTTCTTTAGCGCTTTCTGGCAGGCATACAACCTCATCCAGTCCGATTACCTGGACAAGGTATCGACTGAGACACTGGTAGATGGCGCGATCGACGGTCTCTTGAACGCGCTTGATGACCAGTTCAGCGGCTACATGGACCCCGAAGTCTTCCCCCTGCTGAATCAGGATCTGGAGGGCGAAATCAGCGGCATAGGCGTCGTCATCCGCACCAACGAAGACGATGAGATTGAGGTTGTGGGCATACTCGAAAACACACCCGCACAGCGCGCAGGTGTGCAGCCCGGCGACATCTTCGCTGAGGTCAATGGACAGACCATGACAGGCGTCAATCAAACCGAGCTTGCAACGCTCGTTCGCGGTCCCGTCGGCACAACCGTTGAGATTGTCTTCAAACGCGGCGGCGAGCGTGTCTCCTACACCATTGAGCGAGCGCGGATTGAAGTTCCAAACATCGAAGCCGAAGTCGTCGCCGAAGACATCGGGCATGTTCGCTTGAACAGCTTCACGCCAAACGCCCGTCAGGAACTGGAACAGGCAATTGAGCAGCTCAATCCTTCAGAGCTTGAAGGGTTGATCATTGATTTGCGCGGTAACGGAGGCGGGCTGCTCGACAGCGCCATCGATGTTGCAAGCCTGCTCATTCCTGAAGGCACTGTCCTCATCGAAGACTTCGGCACACGCGAAATCACGCTTGAAGCGCGCGGAAACGCCGCCAACTATGGCATACCCATTGTCCTGCTTGTCGATGAGACCAGCGCAAGCGCCTCCGAACTGGTTGCTGGTGCCTGGCAGGACTACGACCTCGTCACGGTGATGGGCGAAACGACCTTTGGCAAAGGAACGGTTCAAACCTGGCACACGCTCATCAATGGCGGCGGCATACGGCTCACCGTTGCGCGCTGGCTGACGCCGGAAGGCAACTGGATTCACGACATCGGTGTCACACCACAACTCATCGTCGAGTGGAACCCCCTCACGGCTGAAGAGTTCGAAAACGACATCCAGCTCGATGCAGCCATCCGATTCCTACAGGGTGAACTCTCGACCACAGCAGAGTCCTCTCCAAACTCGTAACGCATCTCATCGCAACCACAATAGCCAATCCGAAAAGGGCGTGCTACAATCCACGCCCTGTTGAACAGTATGAAACGGAAAAGTGGACGACATGGAAGTCCTTCTGCAGATTACGTCGATCATCCTTTCGATTGCCCTCATTGCTATCATTCTCCTTCAGGTCAAGGGCAGCGGTTTGGGGAGTTTGCTCGGCGGTGAAGGCATGAGCAGCATTGCCCGTACGCGCCGTGGTCTGGAGAAGACACTGTTCCAGGCAACCATTATCCTGGCGTTCATCTTCGTCGCGGTGTCCATCCTGGCGGTTGCCTACAGCCGTTGATGTTACGTGGATTTCGCTGGCAATTCCTTGCGCTGACTCTGGCAGTGGCTCTGTTCATTGCCAGCCTTGTTGTTCGCAATCAGCCACAACCTAACCCGATCAGCTCTCCCGCCCCTATCGCGACCGACTCGGTGCCGACGCTGACTCCTGCGCCGCAAATCGATGTTCAGGTCGCGGTATCACCCACCGCGCCACCCGACGTCCAGGGTTCCGCAGACACATTTCGCGAAGGACTTGTCGGCAATCTCGGTCGCATCAATCCCCTTTTCGTATCCATGAACAGTGTGGATCGAGATATTGCGGCATTGATATTTGAGGGCTTGACCCGCACGAATCAGTACGGCGAACCACAGCCGCTGCTCGCGTCACGCTGGGTCGTGTCGTCCGACGGGCTGGAGTACGTGTTTACGCTGCGCGACGATGTCCTCTGGCAGGACGGCATGCCTTTTACGGCATCCGATGTTGCATACACCATGAGCCTGCTCCGCGACCCGGCTTTTCCCGGTGACCCCGAAATCGGCAGATTCTGGCGAACAGTCGAAACAGAAGTTCTTGGCGACCATATCGTCCGTTTTCGCCTGACTCAGCCACTCGGCACGTTTCTCGATAAGGTACAGATTGGCATCGTCCCTGAACATGCCTTGAGGGGCACAACTGCGGGGCAGATTGCCGCTCATCCCATCAACCTTGCCCCAATTGGCACGGGTGCTTATCAGCTTGAAAGCATCGTCGGCGCGCCCGATACGCCAATACGACTGCTGACCCTACGAGCAGCGCCGTTATACCGCGACCAGCGGGGATCGGCTCCGGAGCGCATTGAACTCTCCATTTACTCCTCATTCGACGAGGCATTGGCGTCCCTTAGCGCGAGTCGGATCGACGCGCTGGCAACCAGCAATTCTGAGCAGCGCCTCAAACTACTACAGGCGGCATCAGCCGACCAGAACTACCAGATCTATACTCAAACGCAGACCACCCTGGGTGTACTCGTCTTTAATTGGGCGCGTGAAGACGCGCCATTCCTGCGAGAACAGCGCGTTCGCGTAGCATTGCAGGCGGGGCTGGATCGTCGCGCTATCGTTGACCGAAATCTGAGCGACGTAGCGGTGATCGCAAATAGTCCGCTCTTCCCCGGCTCCTACGCATATCTGGCGGAATTACCATGGCAGCCATTTGACCCGGCGCAGGCGCTTGCCCAACTGAATATCGCAAGCGAGCGGTTGCAGTTGAACCAGACACCTACTCCTGAGGAAACACCCGCCGACCAGGCGCAAACACTCTTCGGACTGTCGATCCTCACGCCAGACACCCCATCCCTGATCAGCCTTGCCACAGAGATCGCAACACAGTGGTCGCAGCTCAATCTCTCCGTCACGATAGATGTCGTCGATATGGAAGCTTACAGACAGCGCCTCAACTCCGGTGACTTCGTGGTCGCGCTCGTTGAATACGCGCTCGGTAGTAGTGCAGATCCCGATGTCTATACGTTCTGGAATCAAGGGCAAACACCGCCAGAAGGATCTAACTATGGGGCGGCAGATGATGGGCGAATCAGCGAGCTGCTCGAACGCGCTCGACGTGAACCAAGTGGCATCAACCGAATTACGCTTTATCGCGAGTTTCAACAAGAGTTTGCGAGTCGCTCTATCGCAATACCGCTCTATTATCCTCTCTTCACCTACGCCGTCTCTACGCGCTACACAGACATCCAGCTAGGCTTCATGGGTAACCCAGCGGATCGTTTTCGAACTATCATCACGGAGCTGCCTGTTCCGTCAAATTGAACCGCCACACCACTATGGCGATTCGCTGACGGCGACAACGCTCCGTGCACCCGCTGCTTGTAACCCCCCAGAGCGACTTCTCACTGGCGAAAGCGACGCACGCATTTGCGGAGCAGCCTGGTTCACAACAATGCCTGCGAGCGTGCCATTCACATAAGAAATCGCCTCCAGCAGGTTGCGCAGTTCAACATCAGTCGAGCGCGCCTGCTGCGTAACGACAATCACGCCATCAACCATAGGAGTCATCGAAATCGCGTCGGCGTATACACCAGCCGATGGACTATCGACGAGAACAATCTCAAACTTCTCGGTAGCCGCGCGCAGCAGTCCGCGCAGCTTCTCGGAACCGAGCAGATCGGTCGCCCCTTCGACAGATGAGCCAGCAGTGAGGATGTACAAGTCGATTTCGCCATGACGTCGCAGTGCATCAGCAAGCGACTTTGACCCCATCAGCACATCGCTGAACCCCACCCCATTCGGAATACCGAACATCGTGTGAATTGAAGGGTGACGGAGGTCAGCATCAATCAGGAGCACTCTCCGCTTCGTCTGAGCAATCGCAACTGCCAGATGACCCGCGACAGACGTCTTGCCTTCGCCTTGCGCCGCGCTTGTAATCAATGCGGATCGCACATCGCTGCCCGCCGCAAGCACGTTTGTGCGCAACCACCGATACCCCTCAACCACGGAAGCATCCTGGCTACGCATCACCGCCCCTTTTTGGCGTTTGTCGCGCGGGATCACCCCAATGATCACATTGCCTGCGACCCGCTCGATCTGCTTGACCGTATAGAGCGCGTTGTCAATGTTTTCGTATACCAGGGCAAGGACGAAACCACCCAAAAGCCCGGCAGTAGTGCCCAGAAGCAGGTTGAGCAAATACGACGGGCGATAGGGTTGGTCCGGCGGCGTCGCTGGAGAGACCAATGAAACGGACGAATTCTGGACCTCCTGCAGCAGGCTCGCCGCCTGATACTGCCCAGTCAGGTCACGATAGTTCTGCTCTTCCAACCCAATTTGTGAACGGAGCGCATCAATCGTATTGCGATTTGGGTTGCTGTCCTCGAAAACATCCTCGTATTGCTGCCGGAGATCGGCAAGCGTCGCATCGCTGACCTGCAACTTCTGACGCAGCGCCTCGATTGCACTGCGCCGATCGCCGAATAGCCAGTATGGATTCTCCTGAAGCATTTGAGCGAAGGTGTTTGCAATCGCAGGGTCATCATCATAGACCTTTATTGACACCAGTTCCGTACCCGATAATGCTTCGACTTCGAGATCCGGGAGCGTCTCCGGGGTCAAGCCCACTCGTTCCGCCAATGCCTCTTGAACGGGCGCACTGGTCAGTACCTCCAGATACGTCGCGTTGATTCGATCAGAGTACTGAGTGTTGATCCAGGTACCACTGTCTGCCAGCCCGGTGCCCGGCGTGAGGACGCGCATCGTGGCAACTGTGAGATAGACTTTTGGTGTGAGGATAGTCAACGCCAGCGCCACGCCTACGCAGGTCAGCAGCACCATCAGGATGACCCAACGGCGTCGCCACAAGACGTTTAGCAATTCACCAAGTTGCATTCCAGATCGTCTCCTTGCGTGCCGCCTCGCGCGTCACCATCACAAAACGCGGACAACGATGCGTTGTTACGCTTCTAGCGAGATTACAGTCTCATCCTAACACAGGAATAACGCCCCACAAACGGCATCGGGCACTGAAACGGCGTTCAGGGGGCTATTGCCTCCACCGAAAACAGCTCGGAAGCATCGCAGTCCTCGTTCACCGCCACGAGGTCTGCACGCAGCCAGGCACCATCATTAACCACCCGATACCAAACCTCTCCATCGGCACCCGATGCTTGCGCATTTACCACCAGCGAGTCGCCGCCGGAGACCGTACGCACCAGCCCAAAGTCAGGACCAGGACTCGCACGCAGGTTCGCCCCGGCGGCTACGGCGACGGTAACCAGGCACTCCGGTGGCGTATTGTCATAAGTTTGCACAATATACGCTTCGGGTGTCAGTGAGTTAACCTCAATATCACCAAAGGTCACATCTGCCCGATTGACCACGAGCGCAATCGAACCGGCACTGTTGCCGCCTGCGGGGATAGCCGTCGCAACATTCCACCATGACGGCTCTTCGCCGTCCGCTCGCCAGATTCGCATTGCGTAAACCGATGAGCCGTCAATGGTGGTCACACTCCGCATTCGCATTCGGTAAGATTGCCCAACGGCGACCTGAAACGCCGAGCTGTCAGTCGCGGCGAGGTTGAGAAAACTATCGAACAGCTCAACACCGCCACCAGGAGATTGAGCGGCGCTTCGCCAGATGAAGCGCCCAAATGCCCCGACGGGAAACGGACCTAGCGCCGGCTGCGAGCTATCCCAAACATGATAACCTGTCCAGCGCATGATCGCCCCGATAAATGGCTCAGGGTCCGGCACTTCGCTTGCCTCGCTGGGCGGCGGCATCAAAGCATTGACCGTGAACTCGGTGACGAGTTCATAATCCGTCCACGAAATATCACCGAGCGTAATCATCCTCCGATAACCGGGTTCTGCAGTACGCAATCCCGTGGGGGTAAGCATCCACTTGCCGTCAACCACCTGCACTGCTGCCTGAACATTCTCAATCTGAGACCAATCGACTGCATACGGCTGTGACCAGATGTTGAAGTCGCTGTAGAAGAGGGTTGCGCTCGCACCGGTGCGATTTCCGTAGCGATCAACTGCCTGAATAATGAGAAGATTCTCCCCATCCACCAATGCCTCGATGGGAATCTCGATATTGAAATCTCCTGAACCTGCGAGGCGGCGTCGGTCTGCGCCCACCTTGAGTGGCACGTTTTCACCATCGTTGAGCGTGTAGGTCATGGTAACAATATCGTCAGGGTCAGTGTCTTCGACCGTGCCCAGCACATTCACCCAGCGCTGCGGAAGCCCCAGATTCCCAAACTGCTGAAGATCACCATACCACAATCCAATCACCGGACTGGTCGGCGGGGCATCGAGTGTGGAGATCGACATGACGTCTGTAGAGACCTCATTCCCGCTTGAGTCGGCGAGCAGAAGGCGAACATAGTATTCGGTATCAGGCGAGAGATTTGAGAGTTCTACCTGATGGGCTGAAGTCATACGACTCGTCGTCAAAGAATTCGACTCTAGTTCGCGAGTCGCACCATATTCCACGACCGCCGACGACGGCTCGTCGGTGCGCCAGTTCAAAACGATACGATTGTCGTAAGGCAGCCAGTCCTGCTCAAGAATGACCGGGGCGAAAAAATCTTCAACAAGCGCTGCGTCTTCATCGGACAGTGGTGACGCTGTGTTCATGAAGTAGTCGGCGAGCAGCCTGAATGGAGGGGCATCCGATAGAAAGCTGAACACACCAGCATACAAGCCGACCCGTGCGACAGCAATTCGTTGAGAAAACGGCTCAGTATCAACAAAGACCGTGCCATCAAGCGAATAGCTGGCACGCCATTCGTTTTCGGTACGCATCAAACGAAGCCAGAGCGGTCCAGCGCCAAGCGGGGCGACAGAAACCGAAACAAAAGGATCATCCTGATTGATCTGGTAGTTCGCCGCTCCCACCGCAAGCAAAGCCGTTTGCCCGTCCGCCTCGGAAAAATAGACCTTCAGATAGGTCCCTTCATCCTGTTCCACCAGAATCCCTTGTGACTGCCCTTCCAGCGTGACACTACTCTCGAAGCGCACCTCCACCTCGAAGTCTGTGTTCCGCGCGACCTGCATGATGCGCGGTGCGTTCAGCCCGGTGAACCAGGCATCCTGACTGGGACCGCCCGGCACATCGATTTCCAGCCATGCATCTGGCGTATTGGTACCCACCAACCGGACGGCAGCGGTCTCCAACGGGTTGACAATCGTCCACCGATCATCACCGAAACGAAAGCGGTTGAAGTCATCGGATACCAGCCCTGTTCCCTGCGCAAACACCGCGCCAAACGCGAACACAGTCATGAGCACTAAAATGAGAAAAGCCCAAGGGGGTTTGGATAGCATAAGGTCCCTCGCTAAATGCTTCAGTGCCAAAAGGTCCAGAGTCGCAGCATAATGCCCTCATTATACTTTGCGCCCTGCGTTACAGATTGATGAGCTGGACAACAGTCATTGTTTTTCAGCGGCAACATCCGTAACATGGACATAGTCCGTTGTGTTCGCGTAAGGAATTCAAACTATATTCAACCTATCACTCCGCACCCCAACCGAACCTGGAGTTTGACTTGGCTGCGCCCATGAATGCCGCACCACTGAGACGAAAGTCACAGATCGAACTGAACCTCGGCTCTCGCGTCGGGCTGCAACTAGCAGTTGCAGGCTTGATCGGGCTTCTAATGGCGGTTGGAGTCTTCCTGTCGGGGAGGCTGCCATACGTCCTGGTGCTTGGGTACTTTGGCGTCATACTCGGCGGGTTAATCGGGTTGGTCATCGGCGATATCCGCCGCTGGTTGATTGGCTTCACATTCCTGGACGCATCCATTATGCTCGATGCTTATCCGGGCTTTATCCCTGAGGCCGCGCGGCTGGGGTCAATCAGTGGTTATGTAATCTCGATCACGAGCCTCATTCTCCCTGTCCTCTACGGAATGTGGGCTGTTGAACTTCTCGTAACCAAACAAAAACCCTACCGCCGTCCACTCCTTCGCGCAATGGGTCCGCTCGCAATCTACTTCGTCGGCATTGCCCTTTCCAACATCAACGCAATGAGCCACGAAATGCTCTACTTCGAAGCATTTATGCTCACTCAGTGTCTTCTACTCATGATCTACATGGCGGGAAGTCTGCGTACACGAGAAGATGTGCTCTTCATCATGCCCTTCATCGCGCTTTCCCTCGTCATCCAATGTCTGGTGATGACGCTCCAGCGCATCGGCTATGTCAATCCCGCGATTGTCCATTTCGCAAGTAACACCGCATTCCGTCCGGGCGGCGTATTTGGCAGCTCCAACGTCGCAGGCAGTTTCCTTGGCATCGCGCTCCTCCCACTCATGAGCCTGTTTTTCGTGAAACCGTCCCCACGTTTCGTGAAGTTTGCACTGGTGCCACTTTTCGCCTGGGCACTCATCTGCCTCGTCTGGACACAATCGCGTGGAGCCTGGGTTGGTTTTGCCATCGGCTTCAGCTTATTCCTCGTCGTTGGCTGGTGGCGACGTTGGATTCGCTCACCGGTGTTCTTCAGCGTCATCACGATTGCCGCCGTCATACTCGCAATTGCTTCACCAGTCATCGTGGCGCGGTTGACAACCGACGACCAGGGCGCAGCCGCCTCTCGTGGACCCCTCAACGAAATTGCAGTCGCAATATTCCAGGATCAGCCGCTCACTGGCATCGGCGCGAACAATTTCGCACTCGAACTACCAAACTACATTCCACCGCGCTTTGGAAGTGAATGGCATTACACAGTCCACAATAAATATCTCTTGGTGCTCTCAGAGACTGGCATTATCGGCTTTGTGGGCTGGTTCGGATTCCTTCTCCTGACCCTCTGGCGCGGGATCAGACTTTGGCGACTTCGCGACCCATTGCTTTCGATGATCGGTCTAGGGATACTTACGACGTTGCTGGGGCATTCTTCGCATATGCTCAACGAAGTCTTCAACATGCGCACCCCGGTACAGTTCCTCTGGTGCTATTCCGCCATGCTCTATGCAATGGTCAGAATTCTGGAGGAAGAACAGAGGACGCAACCTGATCTGCCACCCTACCTACAGGAACGAACGTGGCGACCGTTTTGGCGGCGGCGATGATCAGCGCAGAGTTTCTTCTGCCGCGAGAATACGTCGCAGAAGATCCTTTCTTGCCCTACCGCCCAAGACCTCCAGCCTGCGAACCCCCAGCGGATCGATCACTTCCCGCAGCAAAGACAATTCTTCCTGGGAAGGGGCTGGCGTCATCTCCAATGGTTCCGCGACTTTCAGGGGAAATCCCGTCTTCTTTTGAATTTGCGCCACTTCGACACCTGGAAATCGCCGCAAGAGACGCATCTGTCCATCCTGCCAATCGAACTCCCCAAGATCACTGATGAGATACTTGGGTCCGGAGCCGTGCGTTCGTGCCGGGCTGTAGCCCAAACCGCTCACATAATCGATCTTGTCAACAAAGATCGCGGGGGAATGCCGAGGCACATACAGGTGAACGTTGTCTGAGACGACTGTGACATCCGGTATCCCCCCGCTGCCTGGCAAGCGCATCCGAGGATGCGCATAATCCCCGATGGCGATGTTGTTGAAGTTGCCATTCGAATCGATCTGCGCCGGGCGAAAGAACTCCTTCAGGTGATATTTCGGAAGCAAATCAGCCGCGGCAGTCACAAAGCCAACATGCATGAGACCGCGCCCTAACCAGAAGTCTTCGATTCGCGCGACGCCGAGCTGACCCCATTCACGGCACAGGCTCTGCCCAATCGCCGACGCAAACATCACCTCTGGCGCATGTGTCATCTGTGCCAGGATAAATCCCGCCATGACCATAGGCGTGTTGATGCCTTGTGCCAGCACTTCCCCGTTCACGACCTGGCGCGAAATGCATACGCACATAAGCTCATCGACACTGTAGTCGTCGTTCATCCCTCATCCTTACCATCATCCGCCATACGCACCATAAGAGGCATAAATCTCCCGATGACCTTCACAAGGTCTTCTTGCGCGCCCATCACATCGTCAATCTGCTTGTAGGCTTGCGGCGACTCATCGATGCCACCGCCGAGCAGTGTAATATTTCTGGCACGCAGGTACTTGTCGCGCTCGGTCTTCGTGATCGTCTCCTTTGCCTGCTTCCTGCTCATCGCGCGCCCCGCCCCATGCGACGCCGAGTTCAATGACTCCACATTGCCACGCCCAGCAACGACATAGCCCGCATCCCCCATCGAACCGGGAATCACCCCATAGACGCCAGGACCGGCGGGCGTCGCGCCTTTGCGGTGAACAATGACCGTTCGTGTAGCGGACTCATATCCTGCGGGCGCGGGGATCGTTTCTTTCCAGGCGAAATTGTGGTGATTCTCCACAACTGCCTCCGGTTTGAGTCCGACCGCAGCGCTCATTCGATTATGAATGACCTCGTGGTTGGCACTTGCGAACCGCCCTGCCAATTCCATCGACAGCCAGTATTCCTGCCCATAATGGCTTTCCAGGTCAAACCATGCAAGCTGCCTGACGCTTGGGTCGAGGTCAGGGCGCATCTCCTGTGCCAGTTTGGAATAGAAATTTGCGACCTTGAAGCCTACCCCCCGTGAACCGCTGTGAGATAGAAGCGCCAGATAGCTTCCCTTTTCCAGACCGAGATCGGCGTCTGCCTGATCCAGCTTTAGCGACCCCCATTCCACAAAGTGATTGCCCGTTCCGCTCGTGCCCAACTGTCCGTAAGCAGTCGTCTTCAAAGAGCGTAGCAGCGCCGTCGCGTTCCAGTCGGAGTCATCAAGAACTGGGTGGTCAATCTGCTCGTGAGAGCGGTACTTGGCTCCAGCGCCAAAGCGCGTTTGTTCCAGCAGCGCCCCCTTAAATTGACCAGACTTCTGAGCCAATAAAATGGGCGAGACCGGGTATACAGTCATGCGCATTCGGCACGCAATGTCGACGCCAACTGCAAACGGAATGATCGCGTTTTCCGTCGCCAGCACGCCACCAATAGGCAGTCCATAGCCAACGTGGGCATCCGCCATCAGCGCGCCGCTCACGCTCACAGGCAGGCGCATCGCGCGTTCCATCTGTGCGCGCGCCTCGCCATCAATAAACTGCTCCCCCCACACGCTGTAGCGAACAGGCTGCGCGCGAAGTTCGCTAGATAGCGGCTGCCCCATATACTTCTTCTTGTTCACTGCACACCTCACTTGCTCATTCACAACCATACTAGCACGAACAAGATAAGTTCACAACGGCTCATTACGGTTCGTGCCTGATTTCAACTTGTATATCAGTAGAATTCGTTTTCAAATGGTGAGCATTCGCAGTATCCGCGAGAGTAAACGTAAGATGCCTGTCGAGACTTCCACGCCCATCATCATCGTGTTGGTTTGCATCATCATTGGATTATCAAAAGGCGGTTTAAGCCCGGCACTGGCGGTCGTGAGCGCACCGCTCCTGGCAAGCGTCATGCCAGTGCGGCAGGCGCTCAGTCTTACCCTGCCGCTCCTGATGATTGGCGATCTCTTCGCCCTCTATTCATATTGGAACAAGTGGCAAATGCGCTACATCTGGCTGCTGCTGCCCGCAGCAGTCGTCGGCATCCTGCTCGGCGCGTACGTCCTGGCGAGCCTGCCCGATTCCGCAGTCAGACAGCTTATGGGTGCATTCGTCATCATCTTCATCGGATATAAGCTGTTGGAGCCACGTCTCAAGCATCTCCACTATCAAACGCGCGATTGGCACGCATGGCTCGCGGGCGGCATCTCAGGCGCAGGTTCGATGATTGCAAATGTCGGCGGACCACCCTACACCGTTTACATGCTCTTACAGCCGGAGATCTCCCCGCTCGCGTTCAATGGCACTGCAACATTGTTCTTCGCCATCGTCAACGCGCTGAAGCTGCCGTTCCTGGGCGTGGCGAACATCTTCGACCCCAACGATCTTCTGCGCAATTTGTGGGCAGTCCCCTTTATTCCGTTGGGCGTCATCGTGGGTCACTACCTTGTCAAGCGCATCAACCGCCGAACATTCGACATCATCATGCTCACCGCGTTGTTCATTAGCGCGGTCGTGCTGATCTTCGTTCCGCCGCTAAGTTAAGGCAATACCCTACATTGACTTAAACATATCACGATTATCCTTAAGCGTAATTTTGAACGCGCGGCTTAATCTTATCCTCCTCTGACCCTTCGATTCAGTTCAACCGAGGATAAGCCCTATGCGCCGCTTACTGCCCCTTCTGCTTGTGCTTCTGGCAGCGATTGCGATGTCGTACACCGCGCTCGCACAAGAGTCCGCCCCTGTTGCCTACTTCCGGTTCGCCCATAGCGCACCAGACCTGTCCGAGGTCTACCTCCTGATCAACGGCAATCGTACCGAGATCCAGAACGCAGGTTACCGCAGCGTCAGTGAATGGTATTCCCTGCGCGCCGATACCGCCTTTCGCTTTTCAATCGGCGAAGTTGGCGAATCCGCAGACATCAGCGTGACAAAGCGCCTTCAGCCCAATAGCTACACCACACTCACGCTGGAAGCAGGCTCCACGGGACGTCCCACCCTCCGCGCGGTCGATGCCGTCCCCCGCGTCCGAGTTGCACACCTCGCGCAAGGCGTTGGTGCAGTCGATGTTTTCGTAAACGGTGAACGCACTGAAATCACCAACGTCACGGTTGGGAACATCAGTGGCTGGGTTGCCCTGCCGTTGGGGGTCACACGCTTCGGCGTAGGTCCTGCGGGCGGAGCCGAAAGCTACACCGTTTCAACCAATCTGCGCGGCGACGCCTGGACGACCATTGCAGCCGTCGGCACCGCCGATGGTTCACGCGCTCAACTCCGTGTTCTCAATGAGGACTATGGCGTCACCGACCCCAATCTCGTGCGTGTCACGGTCTTTCACGCTGTCCCCAACCTGGGAGCGGTAAACGCGGTCGTCAACGGAGCCACGTTTATTCAGAATCTCGCTTTCCCAGGCACCCAGGGGAACAATGACGGATTAGATTCTTTTGGGACTGCTGCTGGAACAATCGACCTGCAAGTGACCTCGACCGTAGATCCGTCCACTGTGCTGTTCGATGCACCGGGGACTGTACTCTTCGGTGGGCGTGCTTACTTCATTGCCGCATATGGTTTGCCAGGCAACACCCAGTTGCTCGTCACAAGCAGCGACGTCGCAGCAGTACGCGGCGGCTAGCGGATTAAGAACAATAACCGGGGGTTGAGTCGACCTGACACAACCCCTATTCGTCCCCATCACCAGGGACAAGGACCACCCCATCGTCGCTTTCCCCCAGCAAGAGCGCATCATCCACTGCCGCGCCCGCCCGGATGATGAAGCCCCGCCAACCGTCAACCAGATAGCTGCCTTCAATTTGGCGCGTGTACAGCACGACAGACACAGGAGAGGGCAGCCCAGACCACTTCAAGTGAAACAGCTCACGCACGCCGCTTGCATCGCTCCGAACGAACTGTATTCCCTCTAAATCGCCCCATGCCGCATCAATCGGCACCCAGAAACAATCCGTTACCGCCGCGTTTGGGCAGGAACTGCGAACGACATCTCTGAACGCTGGAGTCAGGTACTCCAAGGCCGCGTCTTCATTCCGTTCCATCAATTGCAGCAGAAAATTCTGTCCGTAACTGGTCGGTGTAAACAGCAGCCCCGCCAACCCAACGGAAGAAATCGTCACAGCAGCGATCACCACAAAGCCCACGATGATCAGCGTCTTGCTATTCATCAGATTCAAGGAGTCCGACCTCTTGCGTACCTTGCTTGTTTCGCGCCTACGGCACTAAGCGCACGAACTTACGTTTCCCTACCTGAAGCACAGCCGGAAGCTGCGCGGGCGTGACGACTGCGAATGGATCAGTGATCGCCACATCGTTCAAGCGCACGCCGTTTTGCTGCATCAGACGCTTCGCCTCAGCGCCGCTGGAGACCATTCCTAATCGACGAAGCACATCAGCAACTTTTTCCGCCTCGACCATCTTTTCTTCCGGCATCTCCGTCGGCAGTCCACCGCTGCGATGTACTGTATCCCACGTTCTCTGTGCCGCATCGGCGCTCTCGCGACCGTGGAAGATAGCGACGATTTCCCTTGCAAGTCCCATCTTGACATCATTGGGGTGCAGCGAACCATCGCCAAGCCCTGCGTCAAACTCAGCAAGCTGGCTGGGCGACCAACCCAGAATGAGCTTATGGTAAATGCGCATCGCCTTATCAGGGATACTCATGACCTTTCCGAACATATCGTCCGGCGTTGCAAGAATTGGGATGTGATTGCCCAGGCTCTTGCTCATCTTGATCTCGCCATCCGTCCCAGGGAGCAGCTCGCCCATGATCACCGCGATCTGCGGGCGCTGCCCCAGTGCCTGCTGGAGCTTACGCCCCGCAACCACAATGTTGAATAACTGATCCTGCCCGCCAACCTGCACATCCGCTTCCTGAGCAACAGCATCATACGCCTGCATCAGCGCATAGAAGAACTCATGCAAAAAGATCGGCACGCCAGCATCAATCCGCTTCGCGAAATTCTCTCGTACCAGGAACTGCTGGACCGTAAAGTTGCTCGCCAATCGGATAATATCGGCAAAATCCAATGTGGAGAGCCATTCGTCGTTTTGGCGAACGCGCGTCAGCTTTTCATCAAGGATCTTGAACGCCTGCTGCGCATACGTGCGTGCGTTCTCTTCCACCTGTTCACGAGTGAGCTGTTCGCGTTCCTTGTCCTTGTCAGAGGGGTCGCCGATCAGGCTCGTGAACGTGCCAACCAGAAACGTGACATCATGCCCAAGTTCCTGGAACTGCCGCAGCTTACGCATGGTGATCGTATGCCCCAGATGCAAGTCTGATGTGCGCGGATCGTATCCACAGTACACGCGCAGAGGGCGTCCAGAACGCTCACACTCAATCAGGCGTTCGCGCAGTTCATTACGCATATTCTCTTTGGTTTGAGGATCGCCGTACTCAGCACCGGACATCAAGATCTCGACTTGTTCATCTATCGTCGACATGAAAGCTAATCCCGAAATTTGGATGAGCGAAACCAGAGAGCAAGTATAGCAGACGTTATCGTGACCGCCCCCTCTACAATTTCCAGGTTCACACGACTATAATCACCCATGTTCGTTCGATTGCCGCAACCTAAGGAAAGACCGTCTCGATGAACCCGATGACCAGTGCGCAGGCGAGGCAGGCATTTTTAGATTTCTTCGAGGAAATGGGACACAAGAAAGTCGCCTCATCTTCGCTTGTGCCCGCCAATGACCCAACACTTCTTTTCACCAACGCGGGAATGGTTCAGTTCAAAGATGTCTTCCTGGGCTTAGACAAACGTGACTACCGGCGCGCGACAACTTCTCAGAAATGTATGCGTGTGTCCGGCAAACACAATGACCTGGAAAATGTCGGTCCCTCGCCCCGCCATCACACATTCTTCGAAATGTTGGGGAATTTCAGCTTTGGCGACTACTTCAAACGCGACGCCATAAAATTCGCCTACACCCTGCTCACGGAAGTCTATGGGCTACCGCCCGAACGACTCGCCTTCACCGTCTACTTCAAGGACGACGAAGCGTATGACCTATGGGTCAAAGACATGGGGGTCGATCCTCGGCGTGTCGCTCGATTGGGGGAAAAGACCAACTTCTGGCAGATGGCAGAAACCGGACCCTGTGGACCCACCAGCGAGCTTCACTGGGATAAGTATCCTGAACGCGGCGTGGATGGCATCCTTCAGTCGCTTGAAGAGGACGATGATCGCTTCCTCGAACTCTGGAACCTCGTCTTCATGCAGTACAACCGCACGCAGCCCGACGAGGCGCATACCGGTCAGTTCGATGTCCCCCTACCCGCCCCAGGCGTCGATACGGGCATGGGCTTGGAGCGCATTCTCAGTGTCGTCAACGGCGTGACCGCCAACTATGAAACCGACCTCTTTATGCCGATCATCCGCGCGACTCAGGCACTGACCGGTCACTCGGACGAAGAACGTGACGCCAACATCGTGCCCTATCGGGTGATAGCCGACCACATGCGAGCTGCCGTATTTCTGATTGCTGATGGCGTGCTGCCAGGCGCGAAAGGACGCGATTCGGTTTGCCGTCTCGTCATCCGGCGCGCGGCGCGTTTCGGCTCAAAGCTGGGCTTTCAGAAGCCATTCCTTGCAGATGTCGCGGCGAGCGTTATCGAGTCAATGGGCAGTCATTACGCCGACCTTCTGGATCGTGCCGACCGCATCAAACAAGTCATCACGCTCGAAGAAGAGCGCTTCCGCCGCACGATGGAGCGCGGCGTAACTGAACTCAACGCCATGCTTGATCAACTCGCTGCACATGGTAAGGACACGCTTGGCGGCGAAAATGCTTTCTACCTCAAAGCAACCCTGGGGCTGCCTATTCAGGTCACCAAGGACATTGCAGAGGAACGCGGTTTCCATGTCGATATGGCAGCTTTCCAGACGGCGGAAAACGAACACGCACTCGCAAGCGGTGGCAGCAAACCCATGGGCGTCATGGAAACGGCTGAACACTACGCCACCATCCTGGATGAACTGAAGCGAGAAGGCAAGCTTGGTGGCGAAGGGGTCTACTATGACCCGTACAGCACCACTGTCGTTGATGACCGTATCCTTGCGCTGCTGGTAGATGGGCAACGTGTAGAAAGCGCCATCGCTGGTGACAGAGTAGAGGTAGTGCTTGGCTCGACGTGTTTCTACGTAGAATCCGGCGGACAAATCAGCGACATGGGTGTACTGCGTGGCGATGGTTGGGCTATCGAAGTCGAAGATATGAAAAAGCCGGTCAGCGGCTTGATCATCCACGTCGGTGAAGTCGTCGAAGGCACACCACAGCTCAACGCGGCGGCAACGGCGGAAGTCGATGACGAACGGCGAGCGAACATCACACGCAATCACACCGCAACCCACCTACTGCACGCAGCGCTGCGCAATCGCCTGGGGAACCATGTCCAACAACGCGGGTCCTTGGTCGCGCCCGATCGCCTGCGTTTCGATTTTGCACATGACAGCAAGATCGATGACAACGCGCTGCGCGCCATTGAAACCGAGATCAATGGCATCATCATGGCGAACTATCAGGTCGTTGCTCAGGAAAAAACGCAGCAGCAAGCGCGCGACGAGGGCGCGATGGCGCTCTTTGGAGAGAAATACGGTGACCGCGTGCGCACCATCAGCATCGTTGGGCACAATGGGGCACGCCGTTACAGCTATGAATTATGCGGCGGTGTCCATGTACCGGAAACCGGACGCATTGGCTCGTTTCAGATCGTGTCCGAAAGCAGTGTCAGCGCCGGGGTGCGGCGCGTCGAAGCATTGACAGGCGCGGGTGCGGCGGCGCAGGCGCAGCACAACGCCGCAATGTTGAGCACTATCGCAGCACAATTCGGTACAACCCCCGAAATGCTGACGCAGCGCATCGAAGTCCTCCAGGCTGAATTCGCCGCCGCACGTAAGAACGTCGAAAGACTTCAGCGTCAGCTCGCTCGTCAAAAGTTCGAAAGCCTGCTTGCCAGCGTGACACAGGTCAACGGCGTCAAGACGCTGATTGGTGATGTCGGCGACGCCTCTCCAGACACCCTTCGCGAGATGGCAGATTGGTTTCGTAACGCCGTTACGAGTGGCATCCTGGTTCTTGGCAGCATCGTTGACGATAAGCCGCAGCTCTGCGTAGCCGTCACAGATGACCTGACAAAACAGTTCCATGCCGGAAATCTCATCAAGCAGCTCGCGCCCATCGTTGGCGGCGGCGGCGGTGGACGACCGAACCTTGCCCTCGCGGGTGGGAAAGACGCCAGCAAACTGGGAGACACACTTGCCCACGCCGCAACGCTGATTGGGAATCATCAGTAGGATGGACAGACTACGAGCGCAGCCATAATGCCCAATTACAGCCAGATAGCAGACGAAACCCATGCCCAGCAAGCCTGACTATCTACAACTTGAGTCGGACGATGACGCAGCAGCCGTGCGTGATCGTCTGACTTTCCTGCGCGGTAGGCGAGTACTGATTGTCTGGCCCGAAACAGGCACGGCACTCAACCGCAAACTCGACCTCGTATTGGTCCAACGCGAGGCAGCGCGCCTTGCCATTCGCGTCGCATTTGTGACGCATGATCCGCTCGTTACACAAAACGCCCGAGACCTGGGAATCAGCGTCTTTGAGACGGTCGGCGAAAGCGAACGAAAACGTTGGAAACGTGGACGCGCGAAGCTCTTCGCATCACGCGCTTTCAAGCCGGATGAGGAGCCAGATGCAACCGACCTCATGCCGGTTGCAAGCCGTGTGCGCAGCGATGCATTCACCACGAAACGTGTAAATCCTGCGGTACAGATCGGCGGGTTGCTGATGATCATCGGCGCCATCGCCGCCGCCGCCTACATCATCCTGCCCAGCGCGGTCATCATCATCACACCCGCGCAGGAACGCATTACGATTGACGCAGCAATCACAGCAGATCCTGACCCCGCTGTTCAGCGTGTCGATGTAGACAACGGCACCATTCCAGCGACACTTGTCCAGATTCCAATCGAAGAGTCTGGCACTACCCAAACCACCGGTCAGCAAGACGCGCAAGTCCTCCGCGCCGTTGGCTCAATTGTCTTCGTAAACCAGACGGATCAGGCGCTTGATATCCCACCCGCAACCATCGTCAGCACAAGCGCGGGCACGCCGATCCTCTTCCAGACGACAGAAGGCGCACTGCTGCCCGCCGGGGCGGGAATGCAGGTCGAAGCACCCATTGAGGCGCTCCCCGAATATGCGGGCGAAATTGGCAACGTCGCACCAGGGCTTATCAATATCCTCAACGGTGACCTTGCCACTTCAGTCACCGTGAGGAACCTTTCCCCAACGGCGGGTGGCGAAACACGCTCCTTGCGCAGCGTTACCGCCGACGACCAGGAGCGACTGCTCTTCACATTGCGGCAGCAAATGCAGGCGCAGGCATGTGACGAGATGCTGGCGCGCATTACTTCGTCGCAGATTGTCCTCTGCGATACAGTGCGAATCATCGAGGAAAGAGCAGACCTGACCCGGTTCAGTGCGGAAGTGGGCGAGATTGCCGATGAACTCACCCTGCAAATCCGAATTGTGGTCGAAGCGACCGCCATAGATCAAATCGCCGGTCAGCAGGTCGCCTTCGCGCGCCTCGCCGCACAGATCCCGCGCGGACGGGTCATCCTCCCAGAGACCCTTGCTTACCAACCCGGCATTGTCCACAGCATCGACGCTCAAGGGCGCGTGGGATTCTTCATTGCGGCGAGCGGTGTTGTCGCGGCACAAATCGACCCACAGGTCATCAGTGAGCGACTGATTGCCCGCGCTCCGGAAGAAGCGCTCACTTACCTCCAAACCGACTTCGACCTCCAACCCGGCATTGTGCCCCAGATTGCGCGCTCGCCAGACTGGATGCCGCATCTTCCCCTCTTGCCATTTCGCATCACGGTGCAATTGGAGCAGCTTCCATGAATGAGGCAGCGCGAATTCATGGGCGTTTACTGGGCATTGACCACGGCTTGAAGCGCATTGGGCTTGCGGTAAGCGACTCGACCGGGTCGCTTGCGCGTGAACTTGCCATCGTCGAGCGAACTTCAAAGGCACAGGACTTCGCCGCGATCCAGGCGCATATCCAGCGCCAGGGCGTCATCGCGCTGATCATCGGTTGCCCAATAGATGTCGATCGCGCCGAGCAGGGCTTGTTTTCCCAGGCGGACAAAGTGCGCAACTGGGTCGAAAATCTCCGCGCCGCGATTCCACTGCCCATGGTCCTGTGGGACGAAACCCTCACGACCGTCGAAGCGGCGCAGCTCGCGCGCCAGCTCAAGCGCAAGTCAACCGCACCTATCGATGACCTCGCCGCACGCCTCATGCTCCAGAGCTACCTGGACGCGGTGCGTGACGGTCTGGCAGAATTTCCAGGATAACGGCACAATGTCGGCACGAACCCTCGGCAAAGCGATCGCCGCAGTCATCGCCATGCTCCTCCTTGCCGCAGTGATTTGCGCTGCGGTTGTCTTGATTGCCTCTAATGGGAACCCAACCGACTTCGTTCTGACGCAGCTTGCCCGGTTGCGGCTGACAACACAGCAGGACGCGCTCGACCGCCCCATTGGGACAGATACTACGCCTGTGCGCTTTGTCGTCGCATCCGGCGATTCCCCCCGCACAATTGCACAGAACCTTGTCACGCTTGGGCTGATCGTGGACGAAGCCCTCTTCATAGACTACGTGCGAGCCGAAGATCTGGACGTGCAGTTGGAAGCTGGGACATTCTTCCTCTACAAGACCGAATCCACCCGCCAAATCGCGCAGGCGTTGACGGACTCCGCAAGCAGCCAGTTTACATTCAGCATCATTGAAGGCGAGCGTCTGGAGGAAATCGCCTTCAACCGCATTGACGCCAACCGCTTTTTCGGGTTCTCTGGCGCGGAATTCTACGCAGCAGTGGGTCCGGGCGCACCACTCGATCCAGGCTTTGCACAGACTGTCGGGCTTCCCTCTGGCGCGTCACTCGAAGGTTTTCTCTTCCCGGACACCTATCAACTTCCCGCTGCCGTCACCCCGGTGATGCTGCGCGATATACTGACGGAGCAGTTCACCACACGCATCGGAACAGAGATTCCACAGGCAGCACAGCAGCAGGGATTGTCGCTCTACCAGGTCGTGACTCTGGCATCGATCATCCAGCGCGAGGCGGTGCGTGTGGACGAAATGCCCGCCATCTCCAGCGTCTATCGTAATCGGCTTGCCATAGGCATGAAACTCGATGCAGATCCCACAGTTCAATATGGCATGGGTCTCCGAAACGGAATGTGGTGGCCCCAGCTTACAGTCGCCGATTACCAGGCGGTTCTTTCACCTTACAACACCTATCGAAACAATGGGCTTCCACCTGGACCCATCGCCAGTCCGGGACTGTCTGCAATCCGCGCCGCCGTGTTTCCCGATCAAAGCGAGTACTACTACTTCAGGGCGCGCTGCGATGGAAGCGGCTATCACAACTTCGCGCGAACATTCGAGGAGCACCTTGCCAATGCCTGTTAAGTCCTGGCTTGTCCTGCTCGCCCTTGTGCTAGCCATCGGCGGATGTGCGCCACAGACCAACATGGTTCCGATGAAAATCGCCCTCATCGCCCCATTCGAGGGACGCTACCGCGATGTGGGCTATGACACGCTCTATGCTGCACGCCTCGCACTTCGCGAAAGCGGCATGACCAATATCGAGCTGCTCGCCGTCGAAGATGGCGACAGTCCGGCGACCGCCGCAGATCGTGCCGCCGCACTCGTGGGTGACCCGCAGATCTTCGCAGCGCTCGCAGTCGGATATGCCGCCGTCGACGGCGATGCGCAAGCCGCCCTTGGCGACATCCCCACGATTGTGGTCGGGGACTGGGGAGCAGCACCTGTCGGAGACCAGGTATTTCTCATGTCGCTGGGCACGTTGGGGCTTCCCGATGACGCCTTCATGTACGCCGCCATCCGCGTGCTCTTCCCCAACTACCAGAACTCAGAATTCCGATCCACTGCCGCACCGCCCGATCCGGATCTTGTGCGTCGCATTCGTGAGAGCGATCAATTTGCGCCCCAACCGACCCCGCTCGCAACGCTCACATACGATGCAATGCGAATTCTGCTTCAGGCAGCTCAGGGAAAGACGACGCGCGCAGAAATCGCCTCCGACATTAGCAGCATCGATTACACGGGCATCAACGGGCGTGTCCGATTTCTCGCCCACTCCTGGGTCAATCCGCCGGAAAGACTCTATAGGATCGTGAATGGAGAACTTGTGGTTCCTTAACCCCATCGGGTCAAATCACACGAATCTGCCCTGCATTCCATGCAGCACTGCCATTCATCGAACAGGAAATGTAAAATCTCTGTAATCCATGACCACAAACCGCAATCGAAGTTGAGAGCGCAATCTCCCTAAAGTACAATCACACGATGCTTAACACAGTGACCAAAGGAAAAACAACGTGAGTGTCGCTACTGCCAAGCCCAAGTCCGTCGCAAAGCCTAATAACCAAACCCCGTTGATTATTGGCGCTGTTGTCGGCGTTGCCGCGCTCGCCCTCATTGTCCTGATCGCCGTATCCGGGCAGAGCGGGGCAACGTTTGATTACTCCGCCTTTACCGCAAGCCAATCCAGCGATGGCGGATTCATGCTTGGCAATCCAAACGCCCCGGTGACCATCATCGAATTCGCTGATCCTGCCTGCCCCGCGTGCCAGCAGTATTACCCAAACATCACACAGTTCATCAGCGAATACGTCGGAACAGGAAAAGCGGCTTTCGAGTATCGTATGTTCCCGACAGCGGGTGGAGCGATGACGGTTGCCGCCGGAGAAATCGCTGCCTGCATGGGCAATGAAAACCCGGCTCACTTCTGGGCAGCACTGAGCAGCTACAACACCCTTGCGCAACAGGGGCGCTACGCCGATGCGCCGCGCACTGTCGCGCAAGAGCTTGGCTTGAACTACGCCAACCTGCTGGAATGCCAAAGCAGCTCGTCCTACATCGAAGAGAGCGTGGCATTGGGCGAGCAGCTTCGCATTAGCGGCACCCCAGCCGTTCGCATTCGCTACGGGGACAATGCGCCTACGCTGATCACCTGGGCAGGTCAAACGTATGATCGCGGTGCCGTACCACTTGAGATTTTGCGCATGGTTGTGGATGCGGCACAACCCGCATCGTAGACAAGACTGCGAGCAGAGTGATGGAGACCCCTATGCAACTGCCACATGTTGCAGTCGATATTGTGGTCTTCACCCTCTGCGACCAGGCACTGAAGGTCTGTCTCATCAATCTCGATAATGATCGCTGGCGCTTGCCAGGGGGAAGCATCGGCATTGACGAAAGCCTGGAAGACGCCGCGACCCGGCTCTTGGAAGAAAACACCGGCGTCAGCGCCGTCTTCCTTCAACAGCTTTACACGTTTGGGAATCCCCAGCGCGACCCAACGCTCCGAACCATCAGCGTCGTCTACTTCGCCCTCATTTGCGCGGAGATACTCCCGCACGGCTATGCCACGAACAGCAATTACGCGATTTCCTGGCACAGTGTCTACCAACTCCCCCCGCTGACACTTGATCATGCTGAAATCATCGAGTATGCGCTTACGCGGTTACGCTACAAAATCGAATACTCGGCGGTTGCCTTTGCGCTATTGCCAGATGAATTCACCTTGCGCGAGCTTCATCATGCCTACGAGATAATTCTCAACGATCAGCGGCTAGACAAAGCGAACTTTCGCAAGAAACTGCGCGATGCGGATATCCTTGAGGCAGTTCCACGTTACAAAGAAACAGGTGGACGCCCCGCAATGCTCTATCGCTTCCGTAAGGATGCGCAACTGGAAATCAAAACAAAACGATTCTTTCCATAAGATGAGGTGAAACCATGAGAACTGTGGATTGGTACAACGGCAAAGTCCGCATGATCGACCAGAAGCTCATCCCCTGGTCGCTCGAACAGGTCGAGTTCGACAGCTATCAAGCGGTCGCAAACGCCATCACCGATATGACCGTGCGCGGTGCACCTGCCATCGGCGCAGCGGCAGCGTTTGGCATTGCCCTCGCCGCACAACAAACGCCAGGCACGACGGCTTCCGAGTTAATCGAGAATCTCCGCCCCGCCGCCGCCTACATCCGAGCCGCCCGCCCTACTGCCGTCAATTTGATGTGGGCGGTTGATCGCATGATGGCGATTGCGCAGAACGAACAAGCCAGTAGTGCGGATGACATACGTGCCCTCCTCCTGGCAGAAGCCCAACGCATCGCTGATGATGATGTCGCCATTAACAAACGTATGGGTGCCTACGGTGCCGAACTCATCAGCGATGGCGATACCGTCCTCCACCACTGCAACACGGGCGCGCTCGCAACCGTCGATTATGGCACGGCACTCGGCGTCATTCGTGCCGCCTTCGAACAGGGCAAGAAGTTCCATGTCCTGCTCGACGAGACTCGCCCCCGACTCCAGGGCGCACGACTGAGTGCCTGGGAGATGGAGCAGCTCGGCATCCCCTACGACATCCTTCCCGATACTGCGGCGGGGTATTACATGCAAAAGGGTGAGATAAAGCTCTGCCTTGTTGGGGCAGATCGCGTTTGCTCCAACGGCGATTTCGCCAACAAAATCGGCACTTATCAGGTCGCGATCATGGCGAAGGAGCACGGCATTCCGTTCTACACCGTCGCGCCAACTTCAACGGTTGATCTAGACCTGCACAGCGGGGCGGACATCCCCATCGAGGAACGCGACAAAGCAGAAGTCCTTGCGCCCTATGGTCACGCGCTCGTACCGCCACATTTCCACGCGCGTAATCCTGCCTTCGATGTGACGCCCAATCGCTACTTGAGCGGCATCGTCACCGAATGCGGCATCATTCGCACGCCGTTTGTGGAGAACCTGAAAGCCGCTGTGGGCGAGCGTCGATAATCCTGACTCGCTGACCTGCGCGTCGCCATTTTGCGCAGGTCAGTCCAGCCAACGCGCGAACTGCGCGCCAGTTGAGCGCGCCGCGCCGTCCTGATACTGCATGAGCATGACGTAGTCAGGATAGTCGCTGTCCGGGCGCGACTGCCACTCAGCCACGCTGAAGACTTGCAGACGATTCTTGATGTTGCGCACCGTAATCACAAAGGGCAGTCGGTCATACAACGCCGACACCATCACTTCACTGTGTGCCATGTCCGCACGCCGCGCCAGCATTCCCATGCCGCTTTGCAGCTTCTTGGCATCCGAGACACCCCGCACTGACCAGATCTGGCGAGGCGAATCAGGCTTGGTCAGCAGCGGATACACCATGAGCGGCTCGTCAATACGCAACTCATCCAGGACCAACACATCCGGCGACTCAACCAAAGCGGCCTCGATCTGCTGTCCAAACGAGACACACTCCGCTTCGCTTGCTGCCCACCGGGGCATCCTGCGCACCGCGCCAGGCGGCAATCGCAGTTCACCTGCACGCTCTACCGACTGCATGCCCTCGCCCCGAAGCAACTGGACGACAGCGTTCAACAAAATGGTCTTACCACTCTCCGTTTCGCCCACGATGGCAAACCCGAATCTGGACCGGGCAATCCTCTGAATGGTTCGCATGACTTCTTCCGTCATCATGCCTTGTTCCGCTAACGTCTCAAGCGAGGGCAAATCAACTGGGTGGAGGCGGATATCCGCATGAATGTACGGCGTTACCGGTGGGGTAACAACACTGATGGACACTGATCTCCCAGTGACCACCAAGCCGGTCTCAAGGATGGGTTCATCCTCCGGCAACACCGCGTCAGCATCGGCTAACAGCCGTCGAACAATACGGCGCAAATGCTCTTCATCGTCAAACGTCACGCCGGTCGCGGTCAGTTCTCCGTGACCATAGCGCGCGGAAATATGGCGAGCACCGTGAATGTCAATCGTCGTCACGGCAGGATTCAGCAGGAGCGAATCCAATGGACCATAGCCAAACAGATTGGCATGCAGCCGCTCGATCATGCCCGCCTTTATCTCCGGCTCCACCACCACCGACTCAATCGACAACACATAGTTGACGACTTCCAGAATCAGCTTTATCCGCTGCGCAGGCGTCACCGCCTCGTGCAATGGCGGCGATGACTCGCCATATTCCTCCAGAAATTCACTCTCGCAGCGCTCTTCCAAAGCCGCAAGCGAGTACATTCGTGTGCCAGCACGTCCGGCTACCAGGATGGGTTCACGCTCGGCATCGGCGTTGCGGCGAAACGGATGCTCTGGGATCTCTTGCTGTACGTCGTCAGGCATAGTCATGTGGAATTAACCTCTGCTCGTGATGCCTCATTATAGCGGTGCCATGCAGGATCATTTGCGAAACGTTCGTGCCTTCAATGAGAGTACATCCCTATGATATACTCACCCCCCGTATTCTTCAGTTCTGTTAGTGTATGCTCTTAGGGCTTATCCATGCGCGAAATCGTTATTTCGGGGTCAATCGCTTACGACTACTTAATGCGCTTTCCTGGTCGCTTCACAGAATACCTGATTCCCGACCAGCTACACCAGGTCAGCCTGAGCTTCCTGGTTGACGAAATGACTAAGCATTGGGGGGGTGTCGCCGCCAACATCGCATTTACGATGGCGCTGCTGGGCATGAAACCCAAACTCATGGGCACTGTCGGGCGCGATTTTGGCGATTATCGGCTCTGGCTGGAGGGCGTCGGCGTCGATTGTAGTACCGTGAGTGAACTGACCGATGTTTTTACAGCATCCTTTTTCGTCAACACCGATCTCGACAACAATCAGATCGCCTCTTTTTACGGCGGCGCGATGAATTACGCTCGCAACTTCCGCCTCGAGCATGTATTCGATGGCACCCCCGATCTGGTCGTCATCTCGCCAAACGACCCGCTTGCAATGGTCAATCTTGCGGAGGAATGCCGTTCACGGGGCATTCGCTTCATTTACGACCCCAGTCAGCAGGTTCCACGACTCGACGGTGCCGACCTGCGACGCGGGATTGAAGGCTCTTACGCGATGGTCGTCAATGGGTACGAATCCGAGGTCATCTTTGAGAAGACAGGATTGACCCTTGCTGACCTCCGAAAGGAAATTGAGATTCTTATCATTACGCGCGGCAAGCAAGGCTCGCACATCTACACCAACGGAGACGTCATCGAAATCCCTGCGTTCCCGGCGCGCATGATAAAGGACCCGACGGGCGGCGGGGATGCTTATCGAGCAGGTTTTCTGTGCGGTCTGGCGCACGGCATACCGCTCGATGTCGCCGGGATGATGGGATCTCTCTCCGCTACATACGTTCTCGAAAACGTCGGGACGCAGAGCCACAAATTCACGATCGAGGAATTCATCTCCCGTTACCGCCTGCACTTCGACGATAACGGAGTGCTGGATCGCCTGCTCCAGAAGCCCTATCTGGGCACGCTGCCCTAGTCAACCAGCAGAACCCCGGTGCGCGCAAGCGCTATTTTGGGCGTGCTGTGTTAGAGTAAATCATACGCATTCACTACACGAAAGCATGAATGAGGAGTTTCAATGGCTGTTGAACATGATGTGAAGAGTCTCGATCTGGCGATGGGTGGTCGCTATCGCATAGAGTGGGCAGAACGAGAAATGCCGGTACTGCGCACCATTCGGGATCGCTTCGCAAAAGAAAAGCCCCTCCAGGGTATTCGCATCTCGGCGTGCCTCCACGTCACCACCGAGACCGCCAATCTGATGCACACGCTTCAGGTCGGCGGGGCGGATGTCGTCCTTTGCGCATCCAATCCCCTTTCGACGCAGGATGACGTTGCCGCTGCGCTCGTCGCACACTACGAAATTCCCGTCTATGCGGTCAAAGGCGAAGACAACAATACCTACTACGAGCACATCAAGGCAGCGCTCGACCACGTCCCTCACATCACAATGGATGATGGCGCAGATTTGGTGGGAACCATCCACAAGTCGCGTCGGGAACTGATCGAAACGATCGTGGGCGGTACCGAAGAAACGACGACAGGTGTCATTCGTCTCCGCGCGATGGCGAAAGACGGCGCACTTGCCTTCCCGGTGCTCGCCGTCAACGACAGCGACACAAAGCACATGTTCGATAACCGCTACGGCACAGGGCAAAGCACCCTCGATGGCATTGTGCGTGCGACCAATATCCTGCTCGCAGGTCGGGTTATCGTCGTCGCTGGCTACGGTTGGTGCGGTAAGGGTCTTGCCAGTCGTGCGCGTGGAATGGGTGCCATTGTCGTGGTCACGGAGATCGACCCCATGCGCGCCCTCGAAGCCGTTATGGATGGGTTCCAGGTCATGCCGATGCAGGAAGCCGCCAAAGTCGGCGACATCTTCGTTACGGTGACGGGCGATATGAACGTCCTCGACACCCACCATTTTGCCCACATGAAAGACGGCGCGATGGTCGCCAACAGTGGTCACTTCGACGTCGAAATCAACCTGAAGGGTCTCCACAAGATGAGCAGCCAGGAGCCGCGTCTTGTGCGCCCATTCGTCGAAGAATATACCGTCAACGGCAAGTCAATCTTCGTGCTCGGCGAAGGTCGTCTCATCAATCTTGCGGCGGCGGAAGGACACCCAGCCAGTGTGATGGACATGAGCTTCGCAAACCAGGCACTTGGGGCAGAATTCATGCTCCGTAACGGGAAAGAGATGAAGCCCCAGGTCTACCGCATCCCCGAAGAGGTTGACAAAGAAATTGCTCGCATTAAGCTAGAGGCGATGGGTGTCAGGATCGATCTCTTGACCCCTGAGCAAGAGCGCTATCTGAGCCAGTGGGAAGAGGGAACCTGATCCCGCTCCCTGCACGGTATGTGCAACGCCGGCGCTCTCTCGCCGGCGTTTTTATGGCAGCCCCATATCTGCCTCTTGAAGGAGAATTGACATGCGATTGAACACGAAAGCCACCCTCACCGTATTTTTCGCGTTGCTGTTGGTCACTGCCCTCACGGGGCTTACGTTCGCGCAATCGGGCACGGGCTTGGTCCGTTTTGTCCATGCGCTTCCCGGTGCCGGCGCGGTTGACATCTACGTCAACGGGCTTCCTACTGCACGCGGGTTAGACTTTGGGCAAGCGACGGGTTACATCAGTTTCCCCGCCGCCGACAATGCTGTGGTCGTAACGCAGGCAGGAGCCACCACTGCTGTATGGCAGCAGAATTACAACCCGACGGTTGGAAGTGCTGTCACCATGGTGGTCTCTTCCGCTGATCCGCTTCAGTTTGTGCCCTTTGCCGATGACCTCAGTCCACTCCCGCTCGGACGCGCACGCATCACTGCCATCCACGCCATCGCAGGCGCTCCCACAGTCGATGTTGTCCTGGAAGACGGACGTGCGGTCGTCGCCGGATTGAATTACAACACCCCGTATGGAACGCTCGATGTTCCAGCACTGGTCTATCCGCTCGCCGTAGTACCCACGGGCGGCACCATCGCGGATGCCATTCTCCCGGTCACGCCCTTCGCTCTCGACACAGGCACAGCGTACGTCATCATCGCTTACGGCACCCCAGCGAATCCGCAGGCACTCGTCCTGCGAGCGCCAACACAGCCGGAAGCCGCAGGTGGCTTTGTCCGAGCTGTGCATGGCGTGCCGTCTGCCCCTGAGGTGGACATCTACATCAACGAAACCCTCGCCGTCCCCGCGCTCGCCTTCGGCAGCGCCAGCGAATTCATCGCGGTTCCAGCCGGCAGCTACACTGCCACCATCCGCGCTGCTGGGTCGTCGGACGACATTACCAGTGCAAGCCTGAACATTGCCGCAGGTGACTATCTGACTGCCGCCGCCCTGACCGAAGGCGACGAAATCGCCATCAATACGTTTGCCGATCAGCCAATGCTGGCGGATGCTGCTGCCAGCGCGGTCGCACTCTACAACGGTTTCACCGGTAGCGAAGCGTCTTTTGAGGTCACCACCCTTGATGGAGAGTCTGCTGGCGCGCCACTGGTCGCAGAAGACGGCGATGTTGCTGTCGGCGTATTCCAGCCAAACGCTGCGGGTCTCGTCGCCGCTGGCAGCACCGACCTTTCAGTCACTATCGCCCAGCCTGTTTCTTACGGGGGTACGTATTACAGCGCGCTCGCCTATCTCAGCGATGATGCCATCGAGGCGCTCGCCCTCCCCTCTATAAGCGTCAATCAGGGCGTTGGCAGCGCGCCGGGCAGCCCGCTTACTGCCGCTGTTGCGGCAGCACCGACTGCAACCGTGATCCCAATGATTGAACCGACCGCAGCCGCCCAGGTCGTCGCCGCGCCAACGGCAGACCCCAACGTCGTTGTTGTCACCGCCGCCCCTCAGGTTGTTCAGGCGACTCCCCTTCCCGCTGGACCTACCGCGCGAGTCATCCTTGACCCAGGTGCAAATCTTCAGCTTCGCCAGTACCCCAACCGCGACGCCTTCTCGCTCGGTTTAGCGCCTTCGGGATCAGTTCTACTGGTCAACGGACGCCGGGGTGAGGCTGAGTTCAACATTCCCGGTGTACCATCGCCCACCCCAGATCCACTCGTCACGCCGCTGCCAGATCCGGCGTCACTCCTTGCTGAAGACCAGGATCTCGTTCCGGCAGACACCTGGCTCAATGTCATCTACATCACGCCGGATGGCGGACAGATCGAAGCATGGGTGAATGCTGGCTTCCTGGATGTCCGGGATACGCGCGGCAACCGCCAACGCCTGGCAGATCTTCCAACCGTGCCGGAAAACCAACCCGGCGTGGCACGCGATACCGCCGTTACCCCACCCCCTATCGCGCGTGAATTCGTCACTGCGACGGTCTTCAATCTTGACCAGGCAGCGAACCTCCAGATCCGCCGCACACCCAACACCGCAGGCGAGTCATTGGCGTTGGTCTCCAACGGAAGCACCCTGGAGCTTATCGGCATAAACGAAACGCGCGATTGGGCATTCGTACGCTACGCGCCGCCAGAAGGTGGTGAAGTGACGGGTTGGTCGAGCACGATTTTCTTGCAGTACAGCTTCCGCAACGAGTCCCAAACCCTCGACGAGCTGCTGGAGCGCGAACGCACCGAAATCATCCCGGATGATCGTCGAGGTAACGTCGGTGCGGGCACGACTGGTCCAGTTGCGCCGACCCGCGACCCGCTACGTGACGTCGTTGTCGCGGAGGTTGCACTTGATCCGGGGGCAAACCTGCATCTGCGTCGCAATCCCAACCCGAATTCAGAGTCGCTAGCGCTCATTCCATCTGGCACACAACTTCTCGTGCAGGGACGTACGGACATCGGAGACTGGGTGCAGGTGGAGTTTGAAGGTCAGCCTGGGTGGATCTCCAGCCAATATGCTGTACTGACGTTCAACGGCGCTTCGTTTGAACTGAATGAAGTTCCCGTAACGGTCTTTACAGGGTTGGCAACACCCACTGCAACCCCTGGTTAAGACGAGAACGACCAGGCACAGCACAGAAGTACGGGGGCACAACGCCCCCGTACTATTTTCTCCCGCCACTTTCTGTGCCAATTGGAGGCGATATGATGCTATTCTGGAAGTTGCAATAAGAATGTACGATAGGGTTTACGCCATGCTTCCAAAGCGGCAGACAATCGCAATCCTCTTATGGCTGGTGGCATTCCTCATCGGCTGTAGCCCCCAACCGCAGCCCACACCAGACACTGTGATGGCTCCCACTGCGACAGCAACCCCCGCACCTACCCCAACTCGCGCTTTTGTACCGCCCAGCATCTCAGTAGACACGCGGGAACAGGTCTCGCTGCGCTTCATTAATGCCGCGGCAGGCTTGGATACGCTGGACATCTATGCGGAACAACTGACGTTAGCGTCCCGTCTCCGCTTTGGCACCTCCAGCGCTGGAGCACAGATCGTCGGCGGAGACTACGTGCTGTCCGTTTTTCCCGGTGGCAGCGCGACGGATGGTGAGCCGCTGCTTCGCGCAGCGCTTACCCTGGAGGGGGGAAACCGCTACACGATGCTTCTCACAAATGTGGATGACAGGGTACGCCTCGCAGCCATACCGGATGATGACACACTGCTTCCCTCCGGGCAGAGTCGCCTTCTCGTCATCCATGCCGCCCCAACGCTCGGCACAGTTGACGTTGGTTTGAGAGGCGAAGTCGCACTCATCACGGATTTGCCCTTTTCCGAGTCATCGCCCTCCATAACGCTGCCTACAGGGAGAGTAACCCTCCAGGCACGACCGGAAGCCGCCCCTTCTATCGAGACAACGGTGAACATGCGGGATGGCTTCGCGTATACCCTGATCCTTCAGGGCGATCAGGCGCAGTGGGTCGAATTTGAGGATCGTGTCCCCGGTCAAGCGTTTGCCTACTTCGTGAATGCTTTGGACCCCAGTCTTGGCGCGGTGGACATCTATCTGGATGACAATCAGGTCGGGTCCGCTCTCGTGTTTGGCGCTGCCAGTGACCAGGCAATCATTGCCGCAGAAACTTCCACACTTCGTGTCGTCCCAGCCGGATCACCCCCAGAAGCGAGGGCGCTCGTCGAGTCCTCAATCGCCGTCAATAGCAATGACTTTGCCGCCTTTGTCGTCGTCGGGGATGCCGCGTCAGCGAGTGTGGTCTCGGCAGTGAACGCTCGCCAAGCGGCTGCCGCTGACCAGAGTACCATCACGTTTCTGAATGCATATCCCAATGCCGACCAAATGCGCAACAGCGGTGAGGGGATCATTGACCAGCGAATCGAATTACCTTATGGCATACCAGTGACGATTGATACCCTGGCAGGCAATGAGCAATTTTACTGGCGCGAAAGCCCCGAGCCTGTGGGATCAACAACGGAATTCTTCGACCCACGCGACTTTGCAGGGGGGACAAGCTACCTCTATGTGCTGACCGGGCGCGAAGAGGCTCCGGTATTGGTATTTGAGCGTGCAGTGCCGCTGGAAGACACCACCCCGGCGACTATTCTCGAAACAGCGACGGTACGATGGATCAATACGATCCCCGGCGCAGCCGTGACCTTTACACTCGGTGACGCTGCTCAGGTCGAAAATCTTGCATACGGGCAGCAGCAAATCTCAGCGGTGCCGTCCGGAAGCTACCTTCTGAGCGTCGCATCTGGAGCAAGCAGAAGCCAGGCGACAGTCGCAGAGTTTGCCGGTTTTGACCGCGTAAGCATCTACTCCTTTGGCACGGTTGAAGATCCATACCTTCTCCTCGTCGAGGATGAAACGTCGCCAACACTGAACGAAGATATGGCGAGACTGCGCCTTACCTACATTGCCCCCCTCTCCACGGAACGCAGCTTAACACTTGCCTTCTCCCCTTCGTCATCGGATGCGATGAACAGCGCATTTGAAGCCGAAGCTTCAGAAGGCGGACCGACAGACTTGCCGTTTGGCGCGCAAACGCTGGTACGACGCACGGCGGCAGGACAAACTTCGCTGGCAGGGCAGCTTCTGGCAGGGAACTACGATCTGTATCTGATCGACGACCTTCTGGGCAGAGTGGTCCTCACTATCCGAGCAGCCCCATTGGAAGGTAATACGCTCTACGAGATCATTGCCGTACAATCGCTCTTTAGTGCCGAAGTATCAGTCCTTGCCGTTGAGGTTCAACCTAGCTCCTGAGGCAACATCCCCTATAATCGACGGGCAAATCCATCGATCATACGGAGAGCAAACACGCTTGCGCATCCTTATCACTGGGGCGACCGGCTTTGCGGGAAAGCATCTGGTCGCCCATCTTCGCAGCATTTCCGCTGGCGCGCAGCTTCATGGCACACGGTTAACATCAGGCGAAAGCACGTTTGACCCAGGTGCCATACTCCACACAGTGGATTTACGCGATCCGAATGCGGTGTACGCGCTTATTGAGGCGGTCAAGCCCGATCAGATCTTTCACCTCGCGGCGCAGGCGTCGGTCAAGCGTTCTTTTGATGAACCCTGGGAAACGCTCGAAACCAATATCCGATCTGAGTTGAACATTTTTGAGGCGTGTCTCAGGCTGGATCGAAGACCTCGCACCCTGATCGTCAGCACGGGCGAACTCTACGCCAATGCCACGAAGGCGGATTGCCCCGCCGACGAAACCACTCCGCCACAGCCGACCAGTCCTTACAGTGTAAGCAAACTATCACAAGAACTTCTTGGTATTCAGTACCATATCAGCCGAAATTTTCCAGTCATCATCGTTCGCCCCTTCAACCAGTTGGGTCCCGGTCAGCGGGAAGGCTTCGTCGCCCCGGATTTTGCGATGCAAGTCGCCCGCATTGAAGCTGGGCTGCAACCACCAGAAATCAAGGTCGGCAATCTCGATGCGCAGCGCGACTTCACGGATGTTCGAGATGTCGCGCGGGCAAAGGCAATGGCGATGATGCACGGCGAATCAGGGCAGATCTACAATATCGCATCGGGGCAAACCCACCGAATCCGGGAAGTTCTTGAATTCCTCAGCCAGCAGAGTCGCATCCCTATTCACATCACTCAGGACGAGGCGCGGATGCGCCCAGCAAACGTCCCGCTGTTGTGGGGCGATTACAGCAAACTCGCCCAGGCGACCGGGTGGCGACCAGAGATTGCTTTCCAACAGTCGCTCCTTGATGTACTGGAGGATTGTCGGGGACGTGTAAAATCCATCATGAAGGAGTTATGACATGAGCACCAAGAAGCGCGCCCTCATCACGGGAATTACGGGTCAGGACGGTTCCTACCTGGCAGACCTGTTGCTCGAAAAAGGGTACGAGGTCATCGGAATGGTTCGCCGTTCGACCAACTATCGCTATCCAAACATTGAGCACCTCATCGGTAAGGTCACACTTGAGTATGGCGATCTGATGGATGGCGACCGCCTGGCAGGACTCGTCAGGCAATACCAGCCCGATGAGGTCTACAATATTGCTGCCCAGTCCGTCCCTGCCGATAGCTGGAGCCAGCCGATCGTCACGGCGGAGATCACAGGTGTCGGCGTCATTCGCATGTTGGAGGCAGTCTACCGCCATAAGCCCGACGCGCGTTTCTACCAGGCGACCAGCCGCGAAATCTATGGCGGTGTGCCCCAGTACACCTGCGACGAATCCACCCCGTTTAATGGCAACAATCCTTATGGCATCGCCAAACTTTACGCGCACATGATGATGGTCAATTACCGCGAATCCTATGGCATGTTCGCCTGTGGTGGCATCCTCTTCAACCACGAATCGCCGCGCCGTTCCCTTCACTTCGTCACCCGCAAAGTTACGATGGCAGCGGCATGTATCGCCCTCGGCGTGAAGAACCCGCCGCTGAATGAAGTCGGCGAGCCGCTCGTCAGGGATGGCAAACTGCGGATCGGCAATCTCGACGCCGTGCGCGATTGGGGCTACGCAAAAGAATATGTCGAAGCCATGTATCTGATGCTTCAAAGCGATACACCGTCCGATTACGTGATAGGCACCAACACGGACTACACGGTGCGCGACCTGTGCAAGATCGCCTTTGGCTGCGTCGGTCTCAATTGGGAAGACCATGTCGTTTCTGACGACCGCTTCATGCGCCCGACTGAAATCAACGCCGCGCGTGGCGATTATGGCAAGGCGAAGCGCGAACTTGGCTGGGAGCCTCGCACAAGTTTCCAGGATCTGATCGCCATGATGGTGGATGCCGATCTCAAGCTGTTGAAAGCCTGAGCAGCTTGATCGATACACACTGCCACCTCAATTTCGACGACTTCAGTGCCGATAGGCGCGAAGTTGTCGCGCGTGCTGCGGCTGCCGGCGTTGATCGCATCATCAACCCGGCGGTGGATCTCGCAACGTGTGTGGCAAGTATCGACCTGGCGCATGAATTCACTGAGGTTTACGCCGCTGTCGGCGTACACCCCAACAGCACAGCGTCGTGGTCTCCGGAACACCTGGGAGCCGTCAGAGATTACAGTCAAGGTCACAAAGTCATTGCCATCGGCGAGATTGGGCTGGATTATCACTGGGAATACAGTCCGCGCTCGACCCAAATTCGCGCATTTGAGGAGCAGCTTGCGCTGGCAGCAGCGCTCAGATTGCCCGTCATTATTCACAACCGCGAAGCCGACGAAGATGTGATGCGCATTCTGGAAGACTGGGCAGCCGGGCTAGATTCGGAAATGCGACTGCGTCCCGGTGTCATGCATTCATTCTCAGGCTCCTCCGCCATCGCCGAGCGCGCGCTTGCAGCAGGGTTCTACCTGGGTTTCACCGGACCTTTGACCTATAAAAAAGCTGAGATGACGAGAAGCATCGCCGCAGCAGCGCCATTGGATCGCCTGCTGGTCGAAACGGATGCGCCCTATCTGACGCCCGTGCCGCATCGTGGCAAACGCAACGAGCCGCAGTACATCCCACTGATCGTTGAACGCCTCGCGGCGATCAGGCAGTCCAGCCTTGAAGCAATCACAGTCGCAACAACGCAAAATGCCGAAAGGCTGTTCGGGCTGCCACAAACGAAACAGGAGGATGTCTCCCTAACATCCTCCTGATCCGTTCACGGGTGTCCCATTAACGTTAGACGCCTGCCGCCTGCCCTCCAGGACTGTTCAGGCGCTCCGTCAGCGCTGCCGAGAACTCGCTCAGAAGCTCGGCAGCCCGCTCTTGCGTCAGCCGCCCATCGACGACGAATACATTGAGCCGTGCCTGGGCACGTTCCGTCGCCACTGCGACAAACGCATCGAGTGATACGCCATTTTGCGTCAGGAGATCCCCCAGAGTCGCGCCCTCCCGCAGCGATAACCGCAGCTCGTGCGGATTAAGCCCGCTTTGCTCAATTGCAAGCTCCATAACAAGGCGCGCAGCACCGAGGCGAGCACGCGCCTCAACCGCCATCGCGCGCAGATCTCCATTGACCGCCTGCGTGATACGAGCCAGAGCGTTCTCACGCATCTCCTGTGCACGTTCAGCCGTGAGGCGTCCGTTTGACTCCGCGCGTTCGATCTGTCTGAGTGTGGCTGCATAGGCAGCGTCAATAATCGCCTGTGGATCGCCGCCGTTCTGCGTCGCCATGTCCGCGATCGTGAGTCCTTCCGCCACGCCTTGCGCGATCTCACGAGGAGAAAGCCCCGTCTGTTCGCTGGCGATTTCGATCAGTTGCTGAATTGCGCCGTCACGACCACGTTCTGGGGCATCCTGCGCCGCGGCGCTCGTTACAGCAACCAAGAGCGCAGTAAGCGCCAGAGCGACTACAATGATCCGCTTCATCTGATATCTCCTGTATGTTCTGCATCGTTAAAGTCATGATTGCACATAGGTGTTATCCGGGAATGTGTGATATTCAACGATGTGCAAACTTTTGGTAAAATCGTTGCAAACTCACGGCAGGCTTTGCGCTTTATGCTGGATCTCTCGATCATCATTGTCAGTTGGAATGTCGCAGACTATCTGTCGTTGTGTCTGGAAAGCATCCTTGCCGCTGACCTCGCGCTCAATGAAGCAGGTGGCATCCGTCGGGGTATCGAGATCATCGTAGTTGATTCCGCAAGCCAGGATACGACTGTCGAATTGCTGACCACCCGCTTTCCCCAGATTCACCTTCATGCACAAACCGAGAATGTCGGCTTCACGCGCGGCAACAACATCGGTCTGCGCGCCGCCCGCGGAAAATACATACTGCTCCTGAACCCGGATACCGAGATTGTCGGGGATGCCCTGCACCGCATGATGGAGTATCTCGACGAACACCCCAAGGTGGGTGTCGTGGGTCCTCATACACTGAATACGGATGGCAGCCATCAATCAACCCGCCGCCGCTTCCCCACGCTGGCGACAGCATACTTCGAGAGCACATGGCTTCAACCTTATGCGCCACGAGCGCTGCTCGACCGTTATTACGTGCGCGAGGCGCGCGATGACGCGACCTTGAACATCGACTGGGTGCAGGGTTCGGCAATCATGTTCCGGCGCGAGGTTTACGAGGAAATTGGCGGACTCGACGAGGGTTACGTCATGTTCTCGGAAGAACTCGACTGGTGCCACCGAGCCAAAGACGCGGGCTGGGGAATCGTCTACCTGGGCAGCGCCTACGTCACCCATCATGGCGGCAAGAGCAGCGAGCACGTCACTGCGCGCAAGCACATCCACTTTCAGGAAAGCAAGCTCCGCTATGTTCGGAAGTTTCACGGGCGAAGCGCAGCGCATCACTTACGACTATTTCTGCTTGCGAATTACCAATTCCAGATCGCCCTCGAAAGCGCAAAGGCGTTGTTGGGTAGTCAACCGACCATGCGCAGGCTAAGGACTGCCGCCTACCGCGAGGTGCTGCGCTCCGGGTTGAAGGTGACTTAATGCGGATCGGCATCATCACCGGCGAGTATCCTCCGATGGAAGGCGGCATCGGCGATTACACTCGACTGCTCTCCCAACACCTCATCGAGCAAGGTGCGCAGGTCAGCATCCTGACGGACATGCGTGCGCGAGCGAGCGAGAACCTTGACGTAGCCAGCGTCGTCACGCGCTGGGATGGGCGTGCCTGGTTGCAGGCGCGCGCCTGGGTGCGAGAAAAACGACCTGATGTCATCAGTCTGCAATACCAGACCGCCGCCTATGGGATGTCGCCCTGGGTGCATTTCCTACCCAATATTCTGCGACCAAAGCCATTCGTGACCACATTCCACGACTTGCGCTACCCTTATCTGTTCCCGAAAGCAGGTCAGCTTCGCACCTGGATAGTCCGCCGCCTCGCTCGCCACTCCTCAGCCATCATCACCACCAACGACGAAGACGCGGCTGCGCTTCCTGAAATCCCAACCAAAACGGTCATCCCGATTGGCAGCAACATCCCGGAATACCAGTTTTCCGGGTACGAAATTGACGCAGAACGGTTACGACGTGCGCAAAAAGGTGAGTTCGTCATCAGCTACTTTGGTCTGCTCAACCGTACCAAGGGTGTCCACACCCTGATCGAGGCGCTCGCACAGCTTCGCGCGCAATCAGTTCCCGCGCGACTACTGATTGTGGGCGGCACAACGGGTGCAAGCGACCCAACCAACAGTGCGTTCCTTTTGGAAATTCAGCAGGAAATCGCGGCGCGTGGGCTGCAAGAGCATGTCGGCTTTACGGGGTTTCTGGTTGATCGGGATGTCGCGCTTGCACTCAGCGCCTGCGACGCGATTGCTCTGCCCTACACAGATGGTGCTTCGCTGCGACGCGGCAGCCTGATGGCGGCGTTGGCGCACAAGAGCGCCATCGTCACCACAACGCCCCGTCACGCCGACGAGAGGCTTGTTCCAGGCAAAAATATGCTCCTCGTTCCACCAGAAGATCCGGCTGCTCTAGCGGGTGCCCTGCGGCGTCTTCACTGCGAACCTGTCCTCGTCAGTACTCTTCGCGCCGGCGCAGCAGAAACTGCCCACTTCTTTCGTTGGGAACATATCGCCCAACTGCATCTCACCTTTTTCCTGCGCGTGATCGAGATGAAACGATGACGATAACTCGTCCACGCCGTTGGCTGCTGATAGTCCTCCTGGGGTATCTCTTTCTTGCCCTTAGCATGAGCTGGAACACGCCCCCTTTTGAGGCATCGGACGAACTGTGGCACTATCCGATGGTCAAATATCTGGCAGATAATGCCGTGCAGCTTCCGCTTCAAGACCCGGCAGTCAGCACCGCATGGCGTCAGGAAGGCAGCCAGCCCCCACTCTACTATATGATCGCCGCCGTCCTGACGAGCTGGATTGACACATCGGACATGGATTACTGGCGGCGCATCAACCCGCACGCCGATATTGGCGTCGTCCGCCCTGACGGCAACGCCAACATGATCGTTCATCGTCCAGAAGAGGGTCAGAACCGCTTCACAGGCGCGCTGCTGGCTCTCCAGATCTCGCGCTTCTTCTCAATTGCGCTCGGCGCGGGCACCATCGTCGTCACTTATGCCCTCGGACGCGCCCTCTTCCCCATGCGCCCCGACATCGCCCTGGTCGCCGCAGCATTCAATGCCTTTCTGCCGATGTTCCTCTTCATCAGTGGCTCGGTCAACAATGACAATCTCTCCACCCTGCTCGGTGGCGTATTGACTCTGCTGGTCGTCCGACTGCTTCAGGATAGCCGCCCCCCACGCCTGCTCGACTACGTCCTGCTGGGCGCTGCCTGCGGGGCAGGCATCCTTTCAAAAATGAATCTTGGCTTCTTTATTCCGGTTATCGCGCTGGCGCTGCTCATCGTCAGCGTTCGCCGCCGCGATTGGCGTCCGCTTGTGATCGGCGGCATCGTCAGCGGCGCGCTCACGATTGGCATCGCAGGATGGTGGTATCTGCGCAACTGGCAGATCTATGGCGACCCGACCGGGCTGAATATCTTTCTCGACATCGTTGGCAGGCGCGCCATCCCTGCAAACCTCGCGCAGCTCTGGAGCGAACGTGACAGTTTCCTATGGGCATTCTGGGGCTTCTTCGGCGGCGTCAACGTGCCAATGGCGACCTGGGTCTATATCATCTTCAACATTCTCGCTGGCGTCGCGGTTATCGGTGGCATCGTTTACTGCGTTCTCGCCATTAAACACGCCTTGGCACATAGCGCGAACCGGGCAGCCGCGGCGGGCGCAAAGGATAAACTCGCGGCGTCTTCAGGCATTGCCCCTTCCCTTTCAATCGCTCACATCGTCACCCTGCTCTGGATACTCGTCACCTTCGCCTCATACCTGCGCTGGACAGCAGAAACTCCGGCTAGCCAGGGTCGTCTGATGTTCGGCGCACTCAGCACGATCAGCATTTGGGTCGCCGTCGGCTGGGTGTGGTGGCTGCCTCGTCAGTGGGGGTATGCATTTGTCGTGCCGCTGCTGGTCGTCAGTGCAGCGGTGCCAGGCGGAGTCATCGCCCCTGCCTATACGCCGCCACTCCTCGCGGCGAATACACAGGCGGGGAATGCTGGGTCGTTTGCGGCGGATGATGGCGGCAGCATCAGCATCACCACTGTTACGGACGGCGAAACGATACCGCCCACGCTGACGCCAGAGAGCTACCTGATTATCAATCCTGTGCTGATACCTGGCGAACGCTTGACACGCGACTGGAGCCTGTTCGTACATCTTGTAACGCCCGATGGCGTTATCATTGGGCAGCGCGACGTTTATCCAGGGGGAGGAACCCTTGCCACTTCCGATATCGCAGTGGGCACATCATGGCACAACAAGATCGCCGTCTGGGTTCCCTCCAACGCATACGCGCCGCAGACGCTCGATGTCGTCATCGGCTGGTATCACCTGCCAACGGGCGAGCGATTGCGGCTGATCGATGGCAGCGAAACGATCACGCTTGGACAAGTCGAACTGCTTCCCCGCGAAAGTGATCTCGACGTGCCCAACCCCATGAGCGTCAACTTCGGCAATCAGATCGAACTCGTCGGCTATTCCGTGAGCGATCTCAGCCCCGAAGCGGGCGACCAAATGACCTTGACACTCTACTGGCGCGCCCTACAACCAATGACGACCGACTACAGCGTCTTCGCGCAGATCATCGACCGCGCCACCACGACTATCTACGGCGCATCCGATGCGCAGCCCGCCGTGTGGACGCGCCCGACGACCACATGGAGCATAGGCGAAGTCATCGAGGATGCCCACGCCCTGACCATCAATCCCGATACGCCGCCAAGCATCTACGACATCTACGTTGGGCTGTACACGCGCGGCGAAGATGGGAGTTTCAACCGCCTGCGCGTTGTCACGGCTGACGGCGGCGAAGCATTCGACTATACCGAACTCTCGCGCGTGCGCGTGCTGCCGCGAGGCACGCCATGAAAGCTTGGGCACAGCGTCACCCGGACGCCCTGGCAGTCGTCGCCCTTGTTTTCTTGTGGCTGCTATTCTTCTGGCGCTTATTCACCCCCATCGAAGCAGATCAGGCGTCGCTCAAGCAGGGCGATTTTAGCGGGCAGTTCGTCGCGTTCGCAGCCTATCAGTACGAACGTTTCAGCCAGGGGCAGGTTCCGCTTTGGAACCCGTATAACAATGGTGGCTTACCCTTTATCGCCGACACTCAGGCTGCCGTCTTCTACCCACCCCGCTTGTTGACCCTTGCCGTCGCCAATCTATTCGGCGGCTTCAGCTATCGCGCGCTCGAATGGGAGATGACTGCGCATATCCTGCTGCTCACGCTCCTGATGTATCTCTTCATGCGCCATCTAGTGGGTGAGCAGCGTGGCACGCACATTGCCAGTTTCCTCAGTGCTATCATCGTGGGCTACGGCGGCTTTATGACTGGCTACGCCCCGCTTCAGCTCGCCATTCTTGAAGCTGGAAGCTGGCTTCCGCTTGCGCTTCTGGGCATTCACCTCGCCACCCATTCTTCTCACGCCCGTTCCACTGACTTATCAGCCCCATCCCAATCCTCAGTACTCAGCACTCAGACCTCAGCACTGGTTCTTTCCGGCTTCGCGCTCGGCATGTCGTGGATGGCGGGTCACCCGCAAACCAGCTTCCTCATGACTTGGTTGCTCCTCGCGTATCTAGCCTTTCGCATCTACCAGCGAGGCTGGTCTACGCGATCCTTCGTCCTCTGCTCGGCGATTTTCGGCTTGATCGCATTTGGACTGGCAGCCGTGCAGTTGATCCCCGGCGTTGAGTATCTACGTTTGACTACGCGAAGCGGCTTCGGTTTCGATGCCAAGGGCAACGGTTTCCCGATTCAGGATGTGCTTCAGTTCCTTGTCCCAAACGTCGTCAGCCTTTTCTCGCCGCTCTACTTCGGCGTCGCAGGGCTGCTCCTGGCGCTGATCGCGCTGTGGCGTCGCAGCAAGGAGTCACTCTTTTGGGGCGGAGCAGCGCTCATTGCGCTCGTCTGGAGCTTTGGCGCAAATAGCCTTCTCTACCCACTCCTCTACAACACCCTGCCCGGCGCGTACTTCTTTCGTGGACAGGAGCGCGCTGCGTTTGTCGTCGCTAACGCAGGCGCGATCCTGGCTGGACTGGGCATACTCAGGCTCATGGCGTGGCGAGCGCTGCCAACCGCCTCGACCAGCCGCCTGCTGCGCCGGCTCCTGTGGAGTGTTGCCGCCGCGCTCGTGGGTCTTGCCGCTGTGGTCTTTGTCGCCTGGCTTGGCAGCAGCGATGCCTATGCCCCACTCATGCCCTACTTCGTCCTCTCGGCTGTCGTCGCGCTCGCTTGCGCCCTCATCCTTCCCCGTCTCACCCGCTCACGACACACGCTCTTCGCGCTGCTGCTCGCCACGTGGGTGGTCTTCGAGCTGTTCACCGTCAACATGGATGCCGACGTCGTCTATGATTCGGTCCCCCCGTCCGAGCAGCTCAGTCTGACTCCCCCACCCCTTATTCAGCAGGCGCTCGAAGACAACAACACACCCTTCCGCGTCGATGGCTTTCGCGGTTTGGGCGATAACTTCGGCAGCCTCTATGGGTTGGCAGACATTCGCGGCATCAGTCCGCTCTGGCTCGGCAGTGCTTACGCCATCATCGAAGGAGACTTGCCAGCCCGCACCATCTGGGGACTATTTTCGGTGCGTTACGTCTTCACCGATTGGAACGAACTCCCAGTGCCCAGCGAGATCATCGGGCGGGGTACTGATCGATTCGGAGCAATCAATTTACATCGCCTTAGCGAACCACGACCGTTCGCCCTCCCTTTTCAACGCATCCAGATTGTTGCCGATGATGCGGACGCGCGCGCTCAAATGCGGGATGCACGGTTCGATCCCTGGGCAGTGCTCCTTCTCGATAAAGACCCCGGAATCCCCAGCCAGTCAAGCAATTCGGGCACCGTATCAACGCAGATGGAAACTCCAGAGCGCATTCGTGTCGAGGTCAACGCCGACGTTCCTGCGGCTGTCTCCATCAGCCTGGTCGATTACCCCGGCTGGCACGCCACCGTGAACGGGGATCCAGTCGAAATCCTGCGCGCTTATGGCGGACTGATGGCGGTCGTCGTGACAGAAGGCGAGAGTGTCATCCGCTTGACCTACGATCCCCTCTCAGTCCGCATAGGGGGAGCGATCAGCCTCGTAACCTGGGTTGGCATTGCTATACTGGGCACCCGGACGTTGCTCATGCGCAGGAGAAACAAGTAGTGCAGCAACCGCTCAACACTGCCCAGATATGGTTCGCCAACCTCGACCGCCGGGCTTACGCGCTGCTCATCGGATCTGCCATCGGCATCCTCGGCGGTGGTGTCGGGCTGCTGACCACCCTCGCAGAGCCGATCATCGCGGGCGGTGTGCTGATCGGCACACTTCTTGCGCTTTACATCCTCAGCAATGTTAATGTTGCGCTCTACGGCATCATTGCGATTATGGCATTGATTCCGTTTGGAACCTTTCCCATCCGCCTCGGCTTCACGCCCAGTCTGATGGATGGCGCGTTAGGCGCATTCATTCTGGTCTATCTCTGTCAGTGGATGGTAGGCAAACGACGCACTTTCACATCCACGCCCGTTCACCTGCTCATCCTGGTCTACATGGCATGGCTGATTCTCTGCTTCGTCCTCGGACTGCGCTGGGCACCGCCGACCAGCACGATTTTGCGTGGTTTTGCAGAAACACTCCTTGCCATCGCCTTGACCTTTGTGCTGGTCGATTTTCTGCGCGACGCCGCCGCGCTACGTCGCCTCGTCGTCATCATCCTGCTCTTCGCCGGGATACAGGCGCTCTTTGCGATTGTGCTCTACGCTCTGCCTGACGTAACCACGGAATCAATTCTTGTCCGCCTTGCTCGTCTGGGCTATCCGGACGGAGGCGTCATACGCTACATCGAGGACACCCCCGCCCTGGGTGAACGCGCCATCGGTACGTGGATCGATCCAAACGCACTGGGCGGGGTGCTTGCCATCGCCGCCGCGACCATCGCGCCCCAGGTCTTCGCCGAAAAGCCCGTTCTGCGCCGCCGCCGCGTCGCGGCATTCATCCTGATCATCATCAGCGCAGCGCTTCTGCTGACATTCTCCCGTGCATCGATGCTCGCCTTTGCCGCCGGTGTAGTATTCATTGGGCTGCTGCGCTATCGCAAGTTTCTCGCAGTTCTGGTTATCGTGGTCGCCATTGTCTTAGCACTGCCATTTGCCCAGCCTCTGGTTGAACGCTTCGTGGACGCCTTCACAGGGGCAGATTTAGCCACACAGATGCGCATTGGCGAGTACACGGACTCGTTTCGGCTCATCAGCCGCTACCCCATTTTCGGCGTTGGCTTTACCGGAACGCCGGACATCGACCTCTACACCAATGTCGCAAGCATGTACCTCATCATGGCGAATCAAATCGGGCTCGTCGGGTTGCTGCTGTATGTGACGACGATGATTGCCGTCTTCGTTTACGGACTCAGCACCTGGCGGCGGGTGCGCAGTAATCCCGACCTCAATGCCATATTTCTCGGCTATCACGCCGCCCTGTTGACTGCACTGGTGAATGCCGTTGCAGACCTCTACTTCTTCCGTCTGGATTTCCAGGCTTCGATCACATTGTTCTGGATTACCGTTGCGCTTGCGCTCGCCAGCGCTCGTATCGCGCGGGAAAGCACCGTTGAAAACCCACCGCGCTTCATGTAACATCCCATTGTCGGAGTCCCCCATTCCGACACGCAATGTACTTTCCGCTCTGCGCGGGCGCATCTTCGCGCGTGACCAGGGCAACTCCGGGGGAAGGAGAACAGGATACACCATGAAACGAGCCTATGAGGTTGCTGTTGTCGTGCGTCTGGAAGGCGATGAGACGCAGGTCAACAATACCGTCGAGCAGGTGCGAGGCTGGATCGAAGCCGAGAGCCTGGGAGAAGTCCGTAAGATTGACCGATGGGGTCGTCGCAAGCTTGCCTACGAAATTGACAAGCAGCGCGAGGGCTTCTACGTCTTCCTCGAAAGCCAGATTGAACCTCACGCGATCAAGGAAATCGAGCGGAATCTGAATCTGTCGCCCCACATCCTCCGTTACCTGGTCGTGCGCGGCGACGAATAGACGCATTCGCGCAGCCGTTGCCAGCAGATTTCGGGATTATTGTTATCATGCGCGGGCTGAATAAAGTCATCATCATTGGGAACGTTGGTCGTGATCCGGAAATGCGATACACCCCCAGCGGGCGCCCCGTGACCAGCTTCAGCGTGGCAACAACACGCACCTGGGTCTCGGCAGAAGGTGAACGACGTGAAGAGACGGAATGGTTCAATGTCGTCGCCTGGGGTAACCTTGCCGAAATCTGCAAAGCACATCTCACACGTAACCAACAGGTTTACGTCGAAGGACGGTTGCAGACACGCGGTTGGGAAGATGATCAGGGCAAGAAGCACTTCCGCACCGAAGTGGTCGCTCAAGAGATGATACTTTTGGGAGACCGCAAAGGTCATTCCAACGATATGGATTTCGTCAGCGATGACGACAATGGCGATTATGCCTTTTAACGAGAAATAGGACTACATCAGGAGAAACCCCTGTGAGCGATATGCCCAACGAAAATGAACGCCTGGACACCATTGAAGGTGGTGACGAAGGTGGCGACCGTCGGCGTGGCGACCGCGAACGCGGTGGACGACCGCGCCGCTATCAGATCTATTGTCCGGACGGCAAGTGCTTCGACTACAAGGACATTGATGTCCTTCGCCGCTACATCACCGAAGCGGGCAAGATCAAGCCGCGCCGTCAAACTGGCAATTGCTCCCGCTGCCAGCGCGAACTTGCCCGCGAAATCAAGCGCGCCCGGCACCTAGCGCTCCTGCCTTTCGTCAACCTGTCGGAATAATCCTCCAACGGGTGCAAACCTGACGGACGACGACCCATCAGGGCGCGGCGTATGCGCCGCGTCCTTTTTATTGCTCAAGAGAGGGCACTTATGTCGAAACAGAGTGAGCAGACGACCGGGATGCCAAAGCCGGGTGGGAAAAAACCCGGCGCAGCAGCCCAAAATGACAAACGGCAACCGCGCCTGCTTGGCGAATACAAATCCCGCCATGAGCGCGAAGCCGCTATTCAACGCTACATCAACATAGGTCTCATTGTGGTCGGCGCGATTGCGGCACTGCTGGTCGCGGTTGCGCTCATCAGCGAGCAGATCATCCGACCGAATCAGGCGGTCGCTTCGGTCAATGGCGAAACCATCACCGTTGCACAATTCGAACGCCGCGTGCGCCTGGAGCGCGTGCTCAATAACCAGCGGCTCACCACTGGCTATCTACGCATTCTAAGCTTCACCGGTGACCCACAGCAAGCGCAACAGCAGCTTCTGCAAACGCCGCCCTGGAGCGACTACTACAATGAGATGACAGTTCCAGACCAGCTTGGTAACCGCGTGCTGAACGACATGATCGACGATACGCTTGTGCGCCAGCAAGCGGCGGAACGCGGTATCACCGTCACGCAGGAACAGATCGACGAGCAGGCACGTCAGTTCTTCGGCTTCGACCCGAATGCCATCCTCTTCACGGCGACTCCGTCCACGACGCCAACATCCAGCCCAACGCCGCTCATCACAGCGACCGCATCACCCATTCCCTCGGCAACACCGCTTCCCACGGCGACAGGCACCCCCGACCCCTCCGTGACTCCGACCGTGACAGCCCAGCCCTCGGCGACGCCCACCGCGACCCTTGAGCCGACGCTGGAACTGGCGACACGTCAGGCGGAATACAGTACGAATCGGCAGGACTTCGACAATTTTGTCAGCAGTAACGCGCGTCTAAGCCCGGATGATCTCCAAAGCCTGTTCAGAACGCTGGCGCTCCGCCAGGCACTACAGGATCAGATCACGGCTGAACAGTCGCGTACTGCACCTTTTGCGAACGTGCGCCACATTCTCGCCGCAACAGAAGAAGAGGCGCAGGATGTCTTATCAGCGCTCCAGGCTGGAGAATCCTTCCGCGATCTGGCGGCAGCGGTTTCGCAGGATACATCAAATGCCAACAACGGCGGCGAACTCGGTTGGGCACCCCTTTCCAACTATGTCGCCCCGTTCGCCGAGGCGGCACGCAACGCGGAGGTCAACGCCTTCGTTGGACCCGTCGAGACAGAATTTGGCTGGCATATCATTCAGGTGCGCGCCCGCGAAGACCGTGCGCTCAGTGATGAGGAATTCGAGCAGGCAAAAGCGCAGGAATTCTCCACCTGGCTCGACGACCTTCGCACCACCAGCGACGCGAACATCCAGCGCTTCGACATCTGGGTCGATAACGTCCCGTCCGATCCTCCATTGCAGCTCCTGACGGACCAGTAAAGGCAGTCAAAGCGGGGCAGATGATCATGTCTGCCCCGTACACTTTTGCCGCCCCTGGGCAGTCGGGCTATAATGCCCTCTATGAGCAATCATCACCTCGCGCGCATCGAAGCGCAACTGGAGCGCCTCATTGAGGGCACCTTCACGCAGATTTTTCGCCAGCGCATCACGGCACATGATCTTTTGCTGCATATCACCCGTGCCTTTGATGACCAACTGAGCGAACCCATCGCGGGCGAAGATGAGCGTACCGTAGCGCCTGACCGCTTTACGATACACCTGCACCCAGAAATCGTCGCTCATCTCACCAGCGAAGAGCCGCACCTCATCGCGCTCCTGACGGAGCACATCAGCGAACTTGCCTCCAACCACGACTACCGATTGCTTCGGGTTCCCAACATCATCCTGAATCCCGACTCCAACCTGGCGCACATACAAGTGATCGTCGAAGCGGGGCATCAGGTGCGCATATCGCAGGAAACCGCCGCACTTCAGCGCGTAGAGCTTCCGACCACGCCACCGCTCCCTACTGTCGGGCGGATGATCATCAATGCAGAACGCACCGTATTGCTTGATGCATCGATTACCAACATTGGTCGCAGTCGGGATAACGACATCGTGCTTGCCGACCCAACGGTCTCCAGGCATCATGCCCAGGTCAGGCTGCGTTTTGGCGCTTATACACTCTTTGATAACGACAGCCAGCATGGGACCTATGTCAATGGGGTCCGTATTCAAGAACATCGGTTGCAACCTGGTGATGTCATTCTCATGGGTCATGCGCGCATGATCTACATTGAGGACAATCAGGACGCCGACTACGGGCAAACAGACATTTATCCGCCATCGCATCCTTAAAACATCATAAGGCGGACTGGTGACGACAGAACTCATCCTATTCGTCCTCCGCATTGCGTCTGCAGCCGTGTTGTTAGGCTTCCTGGCGCTGCTCTTTTGGGTCATGTGGCGCGACTTTCATGGGGTCAGCAAGCTGGGCAGCACCCGCCGCACCTACGGCAGGATCGTTCGTGTGCAGGAAACCGCCAGCGGTTATGCCGCGTCGGAGGAGAGTTATGCGCTCATGCCACTGACCAGTTTCGGTCGTGCTGCCACCAATAACATCCCCATCAATGACACCTTCGCCTCAAACGACCACGCCTTTGTTGCGCTTAGAAATGATCGCTGGTGGCTTGAAGACCGCAGGAGCACCAACGGAACCCTGCTGAATGGAGTCCCGATCGATCAGGCAGTCATCGTCACAGATGGTGACATCATCAGCATTGGGCAATCTCATTTTCGCCTTGAACTTGAGGGGTAAGCCTTCTGCCAAGGTTAACCGCTTTGGAAATGTTCAATCAAGAGGAGCTTTTTTATGGAACAGGTGACGATCGGCGTGATTGGCGGGTCAGGACTTTACATGATGCCGGAGATCACCGACCGGGCGATGATAGACATTGACACGCCCTTTGGTAAGCCAAGCAGTCCAGTCGTCGTAGGAACGCTTCGGGGCAAACGGGTGGCGTTCCTGCCCCGCCACGGCAGCGGTCATGTCTTTACACCTTCAACCGTCCCTTATCGCGCAAACATCTGCGCGCTCAAGATGATGGGCGTCCGCCACATCTTCGCGGTCAACGCCTGCGGCTCGCTGCGCGAGGATTTCGCGCCCGGACATGTCATTATCCCCGACCAGCTCTACGACATGACCAAGCATGATCGCGGGAATTCCTTCTTTGGGACGGGTATTGTCGCCCACACCTCTGTCGCTGACCCCTTTTGCCCGGAACTCAGCAGGATCGCCTTCGAAGCTGTGCAGTCGAGTGGAGGCACCGTTCACATGGGCGGATGCTTCGTAACCATCGAGGGACCCCGCTTCAGCACGCGCGGCGAAAGCAACATCTACCGCAGATTAGGCTGCGACATCATCGGCATGACGACCTGCCCGGAAGCATTCCTCGCCCGTGAGGCAGAGATCGCCTATACGGTCATGGCGCACATCACCGATTACGATGTCTGGCACCTCAGCAAAGCGCCGGTCACCGTTGAAATGGTCATCGCAACCCTGCACCGGAATGTTGAACTCGCTCAACAGGCACTTGCAGCGGCAGTTGCCAACGTACCAGAACATCATGTATGCAGCTGCCACAGCGCTCTAGAAAACGCCATCATGACCCACCGAGACGCCGTACCCTCCGATGTACTTGAACGCCTCAAGCCGATTGTTGGACGGCAGTTCGAATAACTGCTGATGACCACCTTATCGCTCATGCCGGTACGCCGCGTCAACCGTCCGATTCCGCCCGATCGTGTCGAACAAAGGCTCTTGTCTGTTGCAGGCTTATTCCTGTTCGTCAACACCTTCGCACTTACCCTCGTAAGTCAGCGAGGGCAGGACTGGATTCACTACGCGATCTGGGTCATCGCCGCGCTTGCAGGGCACCTTTGGCTTAAGCGCCGCCTTCCAGACCGTGACCCGCTGCTTTTCCCCCTGGTGATGCTCCTGAGCGGTTGGGGGATGGTATTGATCGAGCGGCTCGCGCCAAACTTCGCTGACCGTCAGACGGTTTGGCTCGTCCTCGGTGTACTCACGATGAGCGTGGTCGTTGCCATCCCAAATCTGCTTGCGCGGCTGCGCCGCTATCGCTACACGCTCCTCATCACAGGTTTGGTTCTGCTCGTCGCCACTATCCTGCTCGGCGTCAATCCGTCCGGGCAGATTGGCGCACCACGACTCTGGTTGGGTTTCGGAGACATATTCTTTCAGCCCTCCGAGCTGCTCAAAATCATCCTCGTCACCTTCCTTGCCAGCTATCTTGCAGAGCAGTATCCCTCTCTGCAAATGCTCCGTGACCGCAGCAAGCGGCGGTTTCCATCGCTCTCGCCAACGGTGATGGGACCCGTCGTCTTCATGTTCATCATCTCTTTTGTCGTCCTGCTCTGGCAGCGCGATCTTGGGACTGCGACCCTTTTCTTTCTTGTATTCCTCCTGATGCTCTATCTCGCAACAGGATTCATCTGGGTTCTGGTCGGCGGCGCAGGGCTTGTCATCCTGGCGGGCATCACCGCTTACTTTGTCTTCGCCGTCGTCCAGCTTCGCATCGACATCTGGCTGAACCCCTGGCTCGACCCGGACGGGCGCGCGTTCCAGATCGTTCAGAGTCTTTTTGCCTTTGCAGAAGGGGGTATCTTCGGTCGCGGCATCGGTCAGGGGCTGCCCACGTCAATCCCGGTCGTCCACTCTGATTTCATTTTCGCGGCGCTTGCCGAAGAATGGGGCTTAATCGGCGTCATCGGCTTGGTTGCAGGCATCGGCACCATCGTTACGCGCGGTCTGCGCAGCGCCTCGCTCCACAGCGCGCGCCCGTACCTTTCACTCATGGCAGCAGGCTTGAGCCTGCTCATCGCCATACAAAGTCTGATGATTATGGCGGGAGTCCTCAAACTCATCCCGCTAACCGGGGTCACGCTTCCGTTTTTAAGCTATGGAGGCAGTTCGCTGCTCGTCAATTTCATCATCATTGGCTTGCTGCTTCAGCTCTCAACCGATGAGGACGAACGTGTCGCTTAATCGAGAACTGCGTATCCTGACGCGCGCCCTGCTCATTGCCTTTGCCGTAGTGGCAGCCGCAAGCGCATACTGGGCGTCGATCGAACGCGACCGCCTGCTTGCCCGCGAGGACAATCCACGCCTGTTGGAAGCCCGCGCCAGCATCAGGCGCGGCGCGATTTACGACCGCGATCTCGACCTGCTCGTGCACACCGAGGAACAGTCCGAGGTAGACGAGGGCACACAGCGCCGTCTCGTCCGTCACTATCTCTCACCCGCTTTCTACGGCGCGCTGGGATACTTCAGCCTGACCTACGGCACTGGCGGTTTCGAGAACCAATATGATCGCATACTCTCTGGAGCAGACCGCCCACGATCACTCGACCAAATCTTCTTCGCCGCGCCCGTCGAGGGCAGTGACATACAAATCACATTGGATAGCCAAGTGCAGATTACCCTACGCGACGCCTTTGAGAATCATCAGGGCGCTGCCGTCGTCATGAGCGTGCCGTCAGGGGACATCCTGGCAATCCTCAGCCACCCCACCTACGACCCCAATGCACTCGATGAGAATTGGGCAGTCCTCCTCGAAGATTCAGGAAACCCCTTTTTTAATCGCGCGCTGCAAGGTCGTTACCAACCGGGCGGCATGACGCAAACGCCACTCCTCGCGTTATTCGAGATCAGCGGCATAGCGCTCATATCACCATTCCCACAAGCATCCGCACCCGTCACGCTGGAGAACATCTTGATGACCTGTGCGGTCACCCCGCCTCGTGCAGCGTTGACGCTCGTCGAAGCATATAGGTTTGGCTGCCCGGCGCCCTTTTTGCAACTAGGCGCAGCCTTGCAGCCGTCGCTGGTCGCCCGCGCGCTTCAGCAACTCAACCAGGCAACCCAACCCTCAGCCGAGCCTGCCAATTTCGAGAACGTGGATAACCTGAGAAATAGTCTTCTTGGGCAGGGAGAGCAAATCGTCAGCCCATTAGATATTGCGCTGCTCGCCGCTTCGATCTTGAATGAAGGGAATGCGCCGCAGCCTCGCTCGTTACTCGCCACCCGCTACCCAGACGCTGGCGAGTGGGCACCCAGTACGGATAGCTCCGCCTCTGTCCCAGTGATGACAGCAGCGGCAGCAGCACGCCTACAGGAAATCATGGCATTGACCGATACCGAGTTCGCAGGCAATTTCCAAACCACCGATGCCCTCGTTGGCGCACACTCCGCGCTTGCCTATTCGGGTGAAGGCGCGCTGGTCTGGTTCATGGGCTTCGCCAGGATGCCAACGGGTCAAGGGATTGCAGTGGCGGTCGTCATCGAAGACACGCGCGACCCAGCCGACGCGCGCGACATCGGCATCCGCGCGCTCCAGGCAGCCATCGCTGCTTCGAGTCCCTCAGCCACCCTCCCATAGGCGCGGTTTCAATTTCAGTTTCTTCGCCCACTTTGCCGTCTTGCTCGAGACATGAACCAACCACGAGCTGTAGCGACGTTCCGCCTCGGCGGACCCCAGGGCTTGCAGAAACTCTGCCGCATTCGAAAATGGGTGGAGCAGCGATACCGCTCGCCCGTATTCGACAGATGAGTGTGCATCCGAGCCAACAGTGCCGAGGATTCTCCGCTCACTGGCAAACTTCGCCGCTTTCAGGTTGTCTTCTCGAAACACACACCGCGCGTTGAAAATTTCAATCGCATCGACGTCATGGATGATTCGCAGCAAATCCGCCTCCTCCCACGCGCCCTTGCGCAGCCGATCGAAGGGATGCGAGACGCTGATGGCTGCCCCTTGCCGCCGCAAGCGACGGATGGTTTCCTGCGGGGTCAGTCCGGCGGGAATGCTTTCCGTCATGAAGTAGCCGAGCAGCTCACCCTGCGTAGTCATGATCTCTTCTCCGACGATGACTCGCTCAGGTGCGAGCGCATGCAGTTCAAGCGCCCCCTCCGCAGTGTTGTGATCGGTGATGGCGATCTTGTCCACCCTCCGCTTTTCGCACAATTGTAGGATCGTCGCAGGCGTGGTCAGGCAGTCCTTTGACCAATGCGTATGGCTGTGAAGCTCCACGCGCAACCGATCTAGCGCGACGGTCCCTAACGACGATGGCTGCGAAGCAATCTGAGTCATCACCCACTCATCCATCTACGGCGAATCAACGACAACATTGTACAGGCTTCTTCTGCCTCCAAGAACCTGTATTCTAAACATGCTATAATCGCGCAACGTCGGGAAGCCAGCGGTTGACGCTGAAATGATCACTTTGTAGTGTCAACAAATGCTATCCGACGGTATCTGTGACCTGGTTTGGAGTACATACCCGACCGATGAATGATCGACGCGACTCAACCCAGCCCAACCTGCGCGCAGTTCGCGCAGTATCAACGCCGCCAAGATTCCTATTTTGGTGGGTAGTTGGGCTGTTTGTCCTCTTCGTCCTGGCTGCCATCGCCTGCTTTCTGATCTTCCGCGATTCAGGACGCCTTGTCAGTCTCGTACAACCCGTCTTGATAACCATCGCCATCGCAGCTGCGTATACGTGGCTGCTGTCAATCCGCTTTCGCCGGGAATTGCCGCGCCACATGAGTCTCTGGCTGGTCGGCGGCTACATCGTACTGCTGGGCATTGGCATTTTCGCGGGCATCTCGTTCTACAGAAACAACCTGCCCCCGCGTTATCAGGCTGAACTGATTACACCGCTGCCGTTCCTCGGTGCATTCCTGCCCCCTACCCCGATTGGTGGCACGCTTCCGACTGTGGTGGCTACCGCCGGTGGGCGCTCTGCGCAAGATCTCCTGCTTGGACTCGGCGGCAGCCCAACAGCAGAAGCAACGGCGACAGTGATGCCGCCAAGCCCAACAGCACCGGTAACCTCTACGCCACTCGCCACACAAGAAACGAGCGAACCCACAGCAACGACGCTCCCTACAGCAACCCTACCGCCCACGCAAGCCGCGGTTGTGCCCACGCTGCAAACTGTGGTGAACGAGGTCGTCTCACAACCTGCATTCTCTCTGCCTGCGACCCACTTCAATGGTGGGTTTCGTCACTTCCGTCAAACCTGGAACAACTGCGGTCCCGCGAACATCGCCCAGGCGCTGAGCTATTACGGCTGGCAGGGTGACCAGGAAGATGCCGCTGCCTTACTCAAGCCTGATCGCGAAGACAAGAATGTCTCGCCCAGCGAACTTGTCCGCTTTGTCAACACACAGAGCGCCGTACGAGCGCTCACGCGCATTGGCGGCACGCTGGACATGCTGAAGGCGTTCATCGCGGGTGGCTTCCCGGTGGTTGTCGAAGTTGGGGGCGCAATTTACGAGGGCGAGGACTGGATCGGGCATTACCGCACGCTGGTCGGCTACGATGACGCAAGCGGTGTTTTCCTCGTCTACGACAGTTGGCTAGGCAATGGTGAAGGCAACGGGATTCCAGTGCCCTACACCGACCTGGAGGCGACCTGGCAGCCGTTCAATCGCATCTTCATCGTCGTCTATGAACCCCAGCGCGAGTCTCAGGTGGTGAGTATCCTGGGCGACCTCGCCGATGTCACCCGCGCCAACGAACTCGCGCTCGAAACTGCCCGCGAGGAAGCACTTGCCAACCCGCAAGACCCTTTTGCCTGGTACAACATCGGTACAGCGCTGACACGCCTGGGGCGTTACGACGAAGCCGTACTCGCCTTCGACGAAGCCACCCGCAATCGTCTGCCTTTCCGCATGGCATGGTACCAGTTCTATAACTTCGAGGCGTTTTTCAACATGGGGCGCTATTCCGATGTCATGTCGCTCGTCAACAGCAACCTGAATAACGGCGGCATTTACGTCGAAGAAACGCACTATTGGCAGGGTCGGGTCCTGGAGCAGCAAGGCGATATCGCGGGCGCTCGCGCAGCGTTCCAGCGCGCGCTTTCCCATAACAACCAGTTTGCCGACGCCCAGACCGCGCTCGCCGAGCTGCCAAATGCCTAGAAAGATGCCATCATGGCAGTAGAAGCCGTCGCCAGCCAACGCACGCTCATCCGCTCCACCGCCATTGTGTTCTTCGGTTTCATGGTTGCGCGCGTGATCAGCCTTGTGCAAACAGTCTTGATCACCGACATTTTCGGCATTGGGGCGGAGTGGGATCGCTTTGTCGCCGCCAATCAGCTCCCGGAGACCATCGTCCTCATTCTGGGCGGGGTCACTCTGACGACGGCGTTGATGCCGTTCTTCAGCGGTATGCTTGCCCAGGGTGACCGTGTTCAGGCGTGGCGACTCGCCAGCCGTGCCCTCAACACGGTCTTCCTCGCGTCCTGTGTCATCAGCCTGATCGCCTTCATCCTTGCGCCAACGCTGATACAGACGGTCGTCGCCCCTGGCTTCAGCGAGGAAGGCATCCAAGAGTCTGCGACTCTGATGCGCTTGCTGCTTGTTGCAACGATAGTCTTTTCCATCAGCGGCGCGACGATGGGCTTGCTACAAAGCCACAACCGATTTGTCGCACCTGCGCTGGCACCCATCATGTATGATATCGGCATCCTTTTTGGGGCGGGATTTCTCGTCAGACCCTTTGGCGTCTACGGGATCGCCTATGGCACGTTGATCGGTGCAGCGCTCCACTTTGCGATCCAGGTACCCGCCCTCATCCGCGTCGGCGCGCGCTGGACCCCCGACTTGGGCTGGAGTGACCCCACCCTTCGGCGCGTATTCATGCTTATGCTGCCAAGAATCGTCGATGTCGGCGTCTTCACCTTCACCTTTACGATGGCGATCAACTTTTCGTCCCGCCTTGGCGAAGGCGCAGTCAGCGCCTTTAGCTGGGGCTGGCGACTCATGCAAATCCCGCAAACACTGATCGGTTCGGCAATGGCAGTCGTCATCTTCCCAACGCTCGCAGCCCTCAGCGCGCTCAACGACGTGGATGGAAAGCGCGGGGCGATGGCTGGCGCGCTCAAGTTCATCCTCATCGGAACTATCCCTTCGGCAATTGGCTTACTCCTGGTCGGTCGCCCCGCCCTGAGCCTGCTCGAAGGCGGTGCATTCGACGCGCAGGCGACCAACCTGGTCTATGTTGCACTGCGGGGTTTCGCGCTCGGCATCGTCATCCATTCAATCCTTGAAGTCGCGGCACGCAGCTTCTTCGCCGATAAGGACACCTGGACACCGCTATTCATCACATCCGGCGGCGCAGTCATTAACCTCGGTTTCGCCTGGGTTTTCAGCGGGTTGATCAATGGCGGAACACCAGACCCCCGAGGAGTCGAGGCAATCACACTCGGCAATACACTCGGCGTCACCTTTGAAGTCATCATACTGCTCTTCATTTTGCGCCGCCGCTGGCATGGCATTCAGGAGAATGAGCTGGCAGTCACCACGATCAAAACCGTCGCAGCCAGCCTGATCATGGCGCTGGCGATGGTTCTCTTCGACGTTGTGTGGAACGCGCTGGGTCTCGGAGGGCAGGGTCGCCTCATCACCATCGTCCAGGTCACACTTCAGGTTTTGCTGGGCGCGCTCGTCTTCGTCGGCGCAGCCTGGGTATTGGGACTGAGTGAACTTAAAGCCATGCTCGCGCGCCTGCTGCACTTTCGCCGCCCACAGCCGGAGGCAACAACACCATGATCGAAATTCGCACACTGACCCTTGGCATGGTCGACACCAACTGCTACATCGTCGCAGACACGGAAACCGGCGAGGCGCTGGTCATTGACCCTGTTGACGAAGCAGACACCATCTACACAACCGCGCAAGACGCGGGTTGGTCGATCAGGCTTATCCTGGCGACCCATGCCCACTTCGACCATATCATCGCCAGCAAAGCGCTGAAGGAGAAGACCAGTGCCGCGTTCGTAATCCACCAGGAAGCCGCGCCAATGCTCGCCGCCTTGCCGGAACAGGGGCTGCGTTTCTTCGGCACGCGCTTCCCCGATGCAGCGCAACCCGATCAACTCCTGGGAAATTCACGCGAGACCATTACGCTCGGCAGCATTTCACTCGAAACCCTCTACACACCGGGTCACGCACCGGGTCATGTCAGTTACTTCATGGCTGCGCAGAAGACGGTCTTTTGCGGCGACTGCCTCTTCAACGGCGGCATTGGTCGAACCGATCTACCCGGTGGCAGCTATCAAACCCTCATGCACAGCATCTTCGATGTCCTGCTCCCACTGGGCGACGACGTGATTGCCCTGAGTGGACATGGAAAACCTACCACCCTGGGGCGCGAGCGCAAGACCAATTCATTTCTAGTCAACTACCAACCATGAAACACATACTGCTTATTTTTCTCGATGGTATCGGCTTAGGCGACGACGATCCAGAGACCAATCCGTTCGCCGTCGCCGACACCCCTACGCTGATCAAGCTCGCGAACGGGCATCGCTGGCTTGCCAGAACAGGCATACAGCACAGCGAGCGAGCCGTATTCGTGCCGACCGACGCCCAGATGGGCGTCCCCGGCAAGCCGCAGAGCGCCACCGGGCAGGCGACCATTCTCACAGGTCGCAACGTACCCCACCTCATCGGTGAGCATTACGGACCGCGTCCCAATGAGGCAATCCGCACGATCCTTCATCAGGACAACTTCTTCAAACAGGTCGTCGCGCATGATCTCCCCGCCGCCCTCCTCGAAGGATATCCGCCGCGCTGGCATGACACTGTCAATCGCGGCAAGCGACTTCGTTCCAGCTACCAGGAAGCCGCGCATAGTGCCGGACTTCCGTTATTCACTGAGAAAGAGATTTACAGTGGCGATGCCTTGACCGTCGATTGGACAGGCGACGGCTGGCGTAAGGAACTCGGCTATATCGATAACCCCATCTACACTCCCATCGAAGCCGGGGTCAAAATGGCACATCTCGGTCGTCGCTACGCCTTTTCTTTCTTCTCACACTGGGTCACAGACACCATCGGGCATCGCGGAACCGTCGCGGATGGCGCTCATATGCTGGAGATCTTCGACGGCGTCATGGCGGGTGCCCTCGCATCATGGCAGGACGAAGACGGACTGATGATCATCACCAGCGATCACGGCAACATGGAAGATCTGCGGCATACCAAGCACACGGAGAATACGGTCCCAACGGTAATCATTGGTGAAGGAAAAGAGGCGTTCGCCTCAAGCCTGCATTCATTGGCAGACCTGGTGCCGCAAATGGCGCGCTACCTGTTCGATACGACCACAGACCGCGATGCACCGGCAGCAATAACGTAAGATTAAGCTTAACGACGTACACTGATCATTAGTTTACGCATGTGTCCTACTGAATCGAGGCTTGAATGTCTACTCCTGTCGATCCCCAGGCGCTCCGCGAGACGATGCGCTTGTGGGCAAGCGGCGTCTCAATCGTCACAACAGCACACGGTGAACTGCGCAGCGGTTTGACCGTAAGTGCCTTCAATTCTCTGTCGCTGCAGCCCCCCATGGTGCTGATTTGCCTGCATAAAGACTCACACAGTATCCCAATCCTCGACGAGTCGGGTGTCTTCGCCGTCTCATTCCTGAGTTCCGAACAGCAAATGCTCTCAGATCGGTTTGCAGGGCGCGTTCAGTTCGCAGAAAACGAAGATCGCTTCACCGGGGTCTCGACTCACGTCGCAGCCACAGGTTCACCGATCATCAGCGGTGCCATCGCCTGGGTCGATTGCAAAGTCGCAGTGAAGCATGATGGCAACACCCACTGGATCTACATCGGAGAAGTCCTGGCGACCGGACAAGACTCCCTGACGACCGCCCCACTCCTCTATTTCGACCGTGCCTACCGCACCATGCAGCGTGAGACCGCAACCCCTTGATATGCATGGGACGCTGCCCTGCGTCCCAACCATTGACCAGCGTTTGCCCCTCTACTACAATGCAGCCTCACACGTTCATGGAATTGCAGATGACGCATGTTTGAACAACTGACCAATCGACTGCAAACGACATTTGACCGCCTTGGGCGCGTCGGCAAGCTTACCGAGCGCGATGTCGATGAGGCAATGCGCGAAGTCCGCATGGCGCTCCTCGAAGCGGATGTCTCGCTGCCGATTGTGAAGGATTTCGTCAAGCGCGTCAAAGAACGTGCCATCGGCGCAGAAGTTGCCAAGAGCCTGAAACCCAGCCAACAGGTCGTCAAGATCGTCCACGACGAGCTGCTTGAAACCCTGGGCGAACCGGGGCGACTCAACTTCTCAGGCAGCTTCAAGCCGCATGTCATCATGCTGGTAGGGTTGCAGGGGTCGGGCAAGACGACGACCGGTGCAAAACTGGCGCTGCAACTCCGGCGTGACGGGCGACAGCCCTTCCTCATCGCCGCCGACACCTACCGCCCGGCAGCCGTTGACCAGTTGGTCACGCTGGCGAAGCAGATCAGCGTGCCCTATTACGAAGAAGGTGTCCGCGCCGCGCCGCCAGACATTGTTCAACGAGGGCTAAAGGCAGCGCGTGAGGCAAATGCCGCCGTCGCCATCGTCGATACTGCAGGACGCCTGCAAATCGATGAAACCCTGATGACAGAACTTGAGCAGATTAAGAAGCTGGCAACCCCTGCCGAAATTCTGCTCGTCGCCGATGCCATGACAGGTCAGGAAGCGGTCAACATTGCCGACGGCTTCAACAAGCGTATTGGCATCACGGGATTGATCCTGACGAAAATTGATGGCGATGCGCGTGGAGGTGCTGCACTTTCAATGCGCGCCGTGACGGGCGTACCGATCAAGTTCCTCGGTACAGGCGAAAAACTCGATGGTTTCGAGCCTTTCCACCCGGATCGTCTTGCCTCGCGCATCCTCGGCATGGGTGATGTCCTATCGCTGATCGAGAAGGCGCAGGCGCAGTTCGATGAAAAAGAAGCGCTCAAGCTGCAAAAGAAGCTCATGGAGAATCAGTTTACCCTCCAGGACTTCCTCGACCAGCTTCAGAAGATCAAGCGGATGGGGTCGCTCACGCAGTTGATGGGCATGATTCCAGGCATGAGCCGCTTCGCCGACCAAATCGACCAGCAGGATGTCGATAAGCGGATCAAGCGTGTCGAAGCGATCATCAATTCGATGACGAAAGATGAACGCAGCAATCCAAAGGTCTTGAACGCCAGTCGCCGCCGCCGCATTGCATCCGGCAGTGGTGTCCAGGTGAGTGATGTCAATCAGGTCATCAAGCAGTTTCAGGATATGCAGACACTCATGGCTCAGGCGCGCAAAGGCAAGCTGAAAGGCATGCCAGGTTTACCGCCGGGCTTTATGCGCTAGGGTATCTCCCCCTACCGCTACTGAGTCACATTTGTGCCAGTGGCTGCCAGTTTCGCATCGGGCGAAATTGTAGGCAGCGCCAACTCTGAAAGGGAGTTAAAGAAACATGGTTCGTATTCGTCTCCGCCGTATGGGTCTGAAGGGTCAGCCCAGCTATCGTATCGTCATCACCGACCAGCGCAGCCCACGCGATGGACGCTTCATCGAGATTATTGGTCAACATAACCCGCGTACTGAACCCGCGACGGACATCGTCAAGGAAGAACGCGCGCTCCACTGGCTCAATGTCGGTGCACAGCCCAGCCCCGCCGTTGAGCGCATCCTCAAGCGCACGGGTACGCTCGACCGCCTCGCACGCCTGCGCAGCGGCGAACCCATCGAGACGCTCGTCGCCGAAGCCGTTGCGCGCGCAGCCGCCAACCCTGTCAGCCCCAAGACACGCTATCCCGCGCCCGAAGCTGGCAAGTCCAAGTGGAAAGCTGCCGCTGCCAAAGAGAAGAGTGAAGGTTAAAGTCCAATGGAAGCCCTCGTCGAATATATCGCCAAGAGCCTGGTCGATGACCCAACCGCGGTCAAGGTTCGCCGCCGCGACCAGGGCGGCACCGTGGTCATCGAGCTGCGGGTGGCACAGGAAGACGCAGGGCGCATCATCGGCAAGAGCGGGCGGGTGGCAAATGCCATCCGCTCGCTGCTCCGCGTCGAAGAAGCGAACCTCAAGGGCAAGCGCGTCCTTCTCAAGATTATCTGATTCACATGGCGCAAACTAATCCTACCGAATCGCCCCGCTATCTCATTCTGGGCGAAATCCTGCGCCCGCATGGTGTACGCGGCGAACTCCGCATGCGCATCTTCACCGAGTACCCGGAACGCATCGCTGAAAAGCAAACCATCATCCTCGCGGAAGACGCAGACGGCAAGAATGCGCGCACCCTTCGCCTGGACTCCATGCGATTGCATCAGAACTATGCTCTGCTCAAATTAGAAGGCATAGACGATCGCGATTCTGCCGACCTGATGCGTGAATTGATGGTCCTGGTCGAGATGGACGATGCCGTGCCGCTTGACGAGGGAGAGTTCTACCTCTACCAGGTGATCGGCGTGCGGGTCGTCACGGACGAAGGCGAAGAACTCGGCACCGTCCGTGAGGTGATGGAAACGGGTGCGAACGATGTCTATATCATCGATTCTGAACGCTACGGTGAAGTGCTCTTACCTGCAATCCCCAGCATCATCCTGAAAACAGACATTAGCGGTGGCACAATCACCGTGCATATCATGGACGGACTTCTGCCCAATCCCAAATAGCGAGGGCGACATGGAAGAAAGCTTCTTTTGGCTTGGTTTCAGTCTCGTTCCGGAGATTGGACCCCGCCGAATCGCCCTCCTCAAGTCCGTTTTCCATGAACTTCGCGCGGCTTGGACAGCGTCAGAACATGCCATAAGAAACGCGGGGCTTGGCGGCAAAGCGCTGGAGAATCTCCTACGTGCTCGCTCGCAGCTTGATCTTGCGCGTGAGATGGATCGCATCCATCGTCTGGGTGCCCGTCTTATCACGCTGGATGATGACGACTATCCTCCTCATCTCAAACCCCTCGCGGACGCGCCCCCCGTGCTCTATGTCAAAGGGTCGTTACTTCCTACGGACGCGAATGCAATTGCGGCGGTCGGCACTCGCAAGGCGACCCACTACGGGCGCAGCGCAGCTCACCAGCTTTGTAAGCAACTGGCATCACATGGCGTCACCATTATCAGCGGGCTTGCCCAGGGCATTGACGCAGCCGCTCACCAGGGTGCGCTTGAAGGCGGGCGCACCATCGCGGTTCTGGGCTGCGGTATTGACCGCATCTACCCGCCAGAACACACCGAACTGGCATCACACATCCTCCAGCGCGGCGCGATTGTCAGCGAGTTCCCGCTCGGCGCGCCGCCGGAAGGTCGCAACTTCCCGCGCCGCAACCGGGTCATCAGCGGTATGTCGCGCGGTGTCCTGGTCATCGAAGCCCCCGACCAGAGCGGTGCCATAATCACTGCCGGCTTGGCTGCGGAACAGGGACGCGATGTCTTTGCAGTCCCAGGCAGCATCTTCAGCAGCGCAAGCACCGGCACGCATCGTCTGATTCAGGATGGCGCAACGCTGGTCATGCGCGGAAGCGATGTGCTGAACGCGCTCAAGTTCGCCGACATCCTGCCCGAACCTGTCATGATGCCCATGCCCACAATCCCCGTCAGCACGGACTTATCAGCCGAACCGGTGGCTGACGACGAGGTGACTGATGTCGAAATTTCCCTCATGCGGCTCTTGAGCAAGTCACCAACGCACATCGATGAGTTGGTGCAGTTGAGCGGGTTTCCCATTGCAACCGTCAGCAGCGCGTTGACGATGCTTGAGCTAAAAGGGCTTGCGCAAAATATCGGTCACATGCAATACTGCCTGAGCAGGTGAAGTTCTTATCCGTTCATAGTTTGAGGAATCGATGGAACACTACTACGCACTGATCATGGCTGGTGGTGGTGGAACACGTTTATGGCCCCTCAGCCGAGGAAACATGCCAAAGCAGTTCTTGCCGTTGGTCGAGGACGACTCGATGTTTCGCGTCAGCGTTACACGACTCGCTCCCCTCTTCCCCCCAGACCACATTTATGTGGTTGCGGGCGCGCGCTACGCCGAGTCGCTGCGTGCGGATGCGCCAGAAATCCCGGAGGGGAACTTTGTCCTTGAACCGTCTGCGCGAGACAGTGCGCCAGCAGCGGCGCTTGGAGTCGCCGTCATCGCCAAACGCGATCCTGAGGCGACTATCGTCATCCTGACGGCAGATCATCACATTGCCGATAAGCCCGGTTTTCGTAATGCGCTTGCCAGCGCCTACGAACTGGCACAGACCGGAGCCATCGTTACGCTTGGCATTAAGCCAGATCACCCTTCGACGGGTTTCGGATATATCCGCCGTGGCGACTTTCTCACCCAGATCAAGGGTCTGGATTGTTACAGATCGCTCGGCTTCTCAGAAAAACCAGATGCGCCGCGCGCAGCAGAGTTCATCGCGTCTGGCGAATACAGTTGGAATTCGGGCATGTTCGCCTGGAAGGCGGACACCGCATTCCGCGAGTATGAGCGTCAACAGCCTGCTATGATGGCAAGCATTCGCCAAATCCAGAAGGCAGTGGATACGCCCGACTACCCTCAGGTGCTTGCCGAACACTGGGAGAAGATCGACAAGATCTCCATCGACTACGCGGTTATGGAAAAAGCCGAGCAGATGGCGGTCATTCCGGTGGATTTCGGCTGGAGCGATGTCGGCAGTTGGAGTGCCCTTTTTGACGTGCTCGATCAGGATGAACACGGCAACATCACAAAGGGCAGCGCTCCGCACCGGATCGACATCACGTCCCACAACACACTCGTATTCAGCGACAAGATGGTCGTCACCATCGGCGTCGATGACCTCATCATCGTCCAGACAGACGATGCGGTGCTGGTCTGCCATAAAGACCGTTCCCAGGACGTAAAGACAGTCGTGGAACAACTCAAAAAGCAACACAAATCCGAATATCTATAGAGAGACCTCATGGCATTTGAAGCCTACTGCGTAAAATGCAAGACGAAACGTGAAATCACCAATCCACAGCCGACCTTTACGAGCAAGGGAACGCCCGGCGTAAAGGGTAGCTGCCCTGTCTGTGGAACAAACCTGTTCCGAATGGGTGCCATTGAAGCCCATGCGAATCTGCCCAAGCCAGTCATTGAACCCACGACAAAGAAGCGTTCGCAAAACGCCAAAAAGTCCCCCGGCAAAACAAAGGCAACGGCATCGGGCAAGTCAAAAACGACGAAGAAAAGCGCAGCGAGCAAGCCAATGACAGGCGCAAGCCGCATTGGCAAACTCGTCATTGTCGAATCGCCTGCCAAAGCGCGCAGTGTCAGCAGCTACCTCGGCAAAGGTTATACCGTCAAGGCGAGTATTGGGCATGTGCGCGATTTGCTTGCCTCACAGCTTTCCGTCGATGTCGAGAACAACTTCGAGCCACGCTATCGAGTACTCAACGACAAGCGTGCCATTGTCAAGGAACTCAGAAGCGCGGTGCAATCTGCCGATGAGGTCTTCCTGGCGACCGACCCCGACCGCGAAGGCGAAGCCATCGCGTGGCATCTGATAGCGGCGACGGAAACTGACGCAAATAAGACACATCGCGTTACCTTCAACGAAATCACCCCCCAGGCAGTGCGCGATGCTTTCCAGCATCCACGCGAGATTGACATGAACCTCGTCAATGCGCAGCAGGCGCGCAGAATCCTGGATCGTCTGGTCGGCTACCCCGTCAGCGAGCTGCTCTGGGAAAAAGTCCGCAATGGCTTATCCGCAGGGCGTGTACAGAGCGTAGCCGTACGAATTATTGTGGATCGTGAGCACGAGATTGAGTCGTTCGTGCCGCAGGAGTACTGGACGCTCGACGCCAAACTCCGCAAGCATGCTGCCCACAAAGCCGAAGACCATCGACCATTCCTGGCGCACCTTGTCAAGATCGGGGATCAGGATGCCGAACTGAAGGCTGAAGGCGATGTCACGCCCCATCTCCCGATAGTCCGGCGCAGTGACTATCTTGTCGAAGACGTCAAGCGCGGAGAACGCCAGCGCAAGCCGTCCGCGCCCTTTACTACCAGCACCCTCCAGCAGGAGGCATCGCGGCGGCTTGGCTTCAATGCGCAGCGCACCATGGCAACCGCGCAGCAATTGTATGAAGGCGTCGAAGTTGGTCGATCAAGTTCGACCGGCGGCTTGATCACCTACATGCGCACGGACAGCACGCATGTCTCACCGCAAGCGCAGGGCGAAGCACGCCAGTTCATCGAGGAACGCTACGGAAAGAGCTACCTTCCAGACAAAGCGCCACAGTACCGCACACGCGCCAAGAACGCCCAGGAAGCACACGAGGCAATTCGCCCGACAGACATCACCAGAACCCCGGAAAGCGTCAAGGGAACGCTGAACGCCAACCAGCAGAAGCTGTACACGCTCATCTGGCAGCGCTTCGTTGCCAGTCAAATGGCGAATGCGGTCTATAACACGCTGCGTGTCGATATACGCGCAAGCGATGCAGGCAGCCCTGGCTATCTCTTCCGTGTTTCAGGCAGCACGATCAAATTCACGGGCTTCCTCGTCCTCTATGAAGATACGCGCGATGAAGATCTGACGCTGGAAGAAGATGATGCCCGCTACCTACCCGATGTAGTCGTCGGCGAAAAGCTTGATCTGCTGGACCTGCTGCCAGAGCAGCACTTCACACAGCCACCACCCCGTTACACTGAAGCCAGCCTGGTGCGCACGCTGGAAGAGTATGGCATCGGGCGTCCAAGCACCTACGCCGCGACGGTGGGCGTCATTCAGGAACGAGAGTACGTTACCAAGACGGACAAGCGGCTGAAACCCACCGAGATCGGCAAGACCGTCACCGACCTGCTCGTCGCCTACTTCCCAGAAGTCATGGATTACCAGTTCACGGCGCGCATGGAAAACCAGCTTGACGAAATCGCTGAGGGTCATGCCCAGTGGCGACCCGTTCTCAGTGACTTCTATTCGCCGTTCCAGCGTATGCTCATCGATGCCCGTGAAAAAATGCCGGTCGTAAAGAAGGTCGAATCAGTCGGCAGAGATTGCCCTGTCTGCGGAAACGCGCTGGTCGTACGCTATGGGCGCATGGGTAAGTTCATCGGCTGTTCGACCTATCCGGAATGCACGCACACAGAACCCTGGTTAGAGCGCATGGGCATCCCATGCCCGACCTGCGGCACAGCGCACGCGGGCGAGCTCGTCGTTCGCCGCTCCAAACGCGGGCGCGTCTTCTATGGTTGCAGCCGCTTTCCAAATTGCGATTTCACCAGTTGGAAAAAACCGCTCCAACAGCCCTGCATCAAGTGTGGCGGCTTGGTTGTACAGCAAAACCGCAATTCGGGCGTTTGCACGATTTGCGGCACTGTTCAATCGATTGAGCCACTCCACGAACCAGCCACAGAAACCGCCTGATCCCGCAGATATTCTCAATGGAGGCACCACTGCTCAGTGGTGTCGCCATCACATCCTTTATTCGCGTTCCGCGACAAAAATCGTCTATACTATGATGATTAGATCTCAACCTGGGCGCAATCCGAGATGTATGTGCGCCTTTCCTGGATTATTGATTCGTAGACGGCGCTGAAACATCACACGAAAGGCGGCAGCATGATCAAGTGGCTGCAGGACAGTTACAACGGTCTCTACAAGATTCTCCTGGAACCCGTTACCCCCAAGCGCAAAATGGTCGCAGCGCTGGTCATCGGCGTGCTGCTGGGTTTGCTCTGGGCGTATGTGCTGCAACCAGTCGTCTTCTACGATGCCGACCCGGTCAGCCTCCATCAGAGCTGGCAGGATGAGTGGGTCAAACTGCTTGCAGAGCGCAATGCTGCCGCCAATGCGGATGTCCGGGAAGAGATTACGCTGCTGCTGCGCGAGGTGGACGACCCCGTTGGCACGATCAACCGCATTATCGTGGAACAGCCAAATTATGCAGCGCGCCTGCAAGCCATCCTGCCGCTGGCGGATGCTGCGCAACCGACCGCAGCAGTGGCTCCCCAGCCGAGCTTAATTCAGAACATCCTTCCTTACATCGTCGCGCCTTTGCTGATTGCGATCCTGTTCGTCGTTCTGACGTGGATTTACAGCCTTTTCATTCATCCGAACCTGGTCGAGCCAATGCTCAAAGGGCGTGGACGCGATCGCACGCCTGATGCAGGGGTGCAGCTCAATCGCCAAGCAAATGAAGTACGAAAGGCGGCAGAGAGTACCCTCAAGACCGACTTCACGATCACAAACTTCGGCAAACCGCTTATGCAGCGGATGTCCGTCTACATCCCTGGGCGCGGGCAGTTTGATGACTCATTCAGCATCGAAGATGACCAGGGAAAATTCCTGGGCGAGTGCGGCGCAGGAATCTCTGAGCAAATTGGCGTCGGCGGACAAAACGTCACTGCGGTGGAAGTGTGGCTGTTCGACAAGGACGATTTCGTCCGCACAATCACGCACGTTTTCGCCTCCGAACATGCCTACAATGACCCAGGCATCCGCAGCAAGCTCGACCCGAAGGGACCGGTCATCCTCGTCAAGCCTGGTGCGACAACCATCCTGGAAACCGCATCGCTCAGGCTGCAAGCGCGCATACTCGAATCGGAATACGGGAGCGGACCGCTGCCCCCTGGCAGCTACTTCGACAAGCTGACTATCGAGCTTGCTGCCTGGCGCAAGGAAGGCAGCACGGCGCAGCCGTCGCAGCCAGCCGCGCCTTCAATCCCCACGACGCCGGCTCCCCTGCCCCGCTTCGACCCAGCACCCGCGCCCGCCCCAATAGCTCCCATGAACCCATCGCCACAGGCAGCCCCGATGCCGCTATCGCCGCCGCCTGCGCCGCCACCGTTCAGTGGTGGCTTTGCCCCGCGCCCGTTTACACCGCCTCCCGCGCCACCGCCACTGCAACCGCCGATTGACGATGATCCCTTCGGGGGCACTGGCGACTTCAAGCCTATCCGCTAGCTGCGCTGAATTCAAACGAGGTACAAATGTTGTACCTCGTTTCATTACAGGTCATGTGATGAGAACTTACTTGACCGACTTGATCTTGAAGACGGTCTCGCCGACTGGCGTCTTGACCTTCACCTTGTCGCCTTTCGCACGACCAAGCAGCGCCTTTCCAACCGGGCTTTCGTTCGAGATCTTGTTGGAACTTGGGTTTGCCTCAGCGGCACCCACGATCGTATACGTCTCTTCATCATCATAGCCCTCTTCGATGATGGTGACGACGCTGCCCATCCCAACAAAGCTGCTGTTGGCGTCCTTCTCGATGATGACTGCCGAACGAAGCATCTTCTCAAGCTGCTGAATACGCCCTTCCAGAAAAGCCTGCTTCTCCTTGGCGTCGTGGTAATCAGCGTTTTCCTTGAGGTCACCCTGAGAGACAGCCTCTGACAGCTTCGCCGCCAGTTCGGGGCGCTGTACATTGACGAGCAAGTCAAGCTCCCTCTTCAGTGCTTCTTTTCCCTCCAGAGTCAGATACGTCACATCGGTCATGATTCTTCCTAAGGTTTGGTGGGTCATTCAAAGAGACGATTCGCTTCTTCCTGCATTCTACGCCTGAGAGACAGTACTGTGAATGCAGAAGCTCGGCTAACGGTTCAGAACAACATTCAACCACGTCGTCCGATTCGGATAGACATAGACGATCTGCCGAAACCTCACCCGCCCATTTTCGCTCACGGTGACTTCGTAGTAATTGGCGGGCAAATCGCCCAACGCAAAGTTTTCGTTGAATGTTGTGTCGGGGTCTACAGAGTCGTCGTTGTAACTCCACGTATAGCGTGTGATGTCCAGCGACTCGACGCGCAGCGGAGCTGAGTAAAGCCGGTTGCCATCGGCATCGGTGATGATTCCAGCCAACGTCCCGTAGGTCGGATACGGGCGTATCCATAGCTCCGGGTTGCGCGTTGCGAAATAATCCATCGGGTTTCCGACGCGCACCTCAAAATGGAGATGCGGACCCAGCGCAATTCCGGACGCTCCGACCGTCCCGATCCGATCCCCCCGCCGCACCGGCTGTCCAACCTGCACATCCACCGTGTTCATATGCCCGTAAAGCGTATAAACGCCCTGCCCATCAACATCTGTCACGTTGTGCTGAATGACGACCAGGTTACCGTAGAAATCCGAGCTTGGACCGTAGGTTGTGGCGAGGTCACTGCCCGCAAAGTGGACAACGCCGTCACCCACCGCCAGGATCGGAGTCCCGGTCGGGTTGACAAACTCAACGCCGTGATGGGTCGCAAATGTGCCCCCTGCGGTTGCGCCGTACGGATAGACTCTATCGATCCAGTCCACGCCATTATTTGAGATCGGGCGTCCAAATACATAGTGGTCGGCGATCTGAGCTGCTGGGTTAGCGGGCGGCGGTGTCCAGGTTGGCGGCGGGGTGTAATTCGGATCGCTTGAAGGATCGGTCGGGGTAGACGACGCAATCGGCGTGACACTTGGCGCTGTCGTGGGCGAAAGGGTGATGGTCGGGCTGGCGGTAATCGTCGGCGTCAGGGTAGCCGTTGGCGTCGGCGATGGCGTATAGGTCGCAGATGGCGGCAGCGTGGGTGTGCGGCTGGGTGCGAGATTCGCGGTTGGGACAAGAGTCGAAGGCTGAGAAATCGTCACAACCGTCGCCGATGGCACGACCGTTGCGGCAAACGAACTCTGTTCTACCATCGACTGACAGCCAGCAAGCAAGAGGACACAGATGAGCAGGCATCGACGCATAGCATTACTCGAAATTGATCGGGCGATAATCTCCGGTTGCGGCTCCAACGGCGTACTCAAGAACGCGCAACTTCTGGGTCTTCGGGAAACCCAGACTTTCCATAGCATAGTCTAGCAGAGCTGCCTGCGGGATCAACCCAATCAACTCGCTTTCAAGCACCGCGACGCCAAGTGCGGATGCCTCTTTGCGGACTGCGCTCATCACCGTGTGCAGAGAAGTGACTCGGTAATCCGTGAGATTCATGGACACCTGTGCCCTTCCCCCAACCATCACGCCCATCGCCTTCAGTTCGGGCAGACCGCCGCTCGACGTGCGAATCTTTTCGGCGATTACTTTCGCCAATTCAGCATCATGACTGGCGAGAAACACGTTAAAGGCAATGAGGGGTGCACGCGCGCCGATGGCGACCGCGCCAGCCCGTCCGATCTGAGCAGGACCGTAATCCGGCGCTCGTTCCGGCAAAGCGATTTCAGCAACCAGGGCTTCGTAACCGCCTCGGCGGACGGCAGCCAGGTTTCGACGCTCCGGGCGCTGTGCGGCTGCCTCATAGAGATATACCGGCAGCCCCCAATCACCCACACGCTTCCCCACGCGATGCGCAATCTGCACACATTCTTCCATCGATGCATCATGCAAGGGAACAAAAGGCACGACATCTGCCGCGCCGATGCGTGGGTGAACACCTCGGTGAGTGCGCAAATCAATGCGCTCTGCGGCAGTGATGATCCCCGCAATCGCGGCATCCTCGACCGCTTGCGCATCGCCCACAAACGTCACAACTGAACGATTGTGATCGCTATCCATGCTGAAATCCAACACATGCACCGAATGGGCGCGGATGGCATCCACGATTGCCTCCACAACCTCTCGTGAATGCCCTTCACTGAAATTGGGAATACACTCGATCAGGCTCACGAGCGCAACTCGTCGTCATCAACGAAGCTCGGCGGCTTTGGCGGTATCTTCGGTTGCACAGGCACGTCACCAGTCGGCTGTGAGGAGATCTTTCGCAGCTCATCTTCGTTCAGTGTCCGACCATTCAGGCTCAGATACAACTGCGGATTATCCATGCGGTCCACCGCATAACGCCAGCGTCTGCTGCCCGCCTCGCGCAGCACTGAGCGACAATACGTACAGCCGACCACATGGCGCGCTCTGGGTATCCCGAAAATTCTGACGCGCCGCGTTTCCACATAGAGATTGCCCTGCTGACACACGGGGCATTGGCGGATAACAAAGCCATCCTTGTAGCGCTCAAGCGCTGCCAAACCACGCCAGTAGAGGAATGCATAGCCCAATACGCCCGTGATGGCGATAACACCGACGAGCAGCTCAACGGGCACGCCATCGCTGCTGACTTCGTCGCCTGCCACGACCAGAGGCGCTTGCGGCGTAACCGTCAGCATGGTTGTCGCGGCGGTCGGGCTGACCTCTACCCCCGCCATGACTGGCGTTGGCGTCGTGGCTGAAGCTGCCAATTGCGTGAGGGATGGCGCAGCAGTCAAAGAAGCGGTCGCAGTCGGCGGCAAAGTCGAGGTAGCGGCTCTCGTCGCGCTTGGAGACGGGGACGCCGTCGCCGTCGGGGGTGTCGTTACTTCCACTACGACTGCGGCAATCGTGGGTGACGGCGCGCCCGCTGCCACCATCAGTGTTGCTGTGATAGAGGGCGATGGCATGATGATCGCCACTAGCGTGAGCGTTGCACTGGGCGTGAGGGTCGCCGTCAGCGACGGCGTGAGTGTCAGCGTTGAGCTGGGCGTGTCCGTCGCCGTTACCGAAGGCGTCTCAGTGGCGGTCACGCTGGGCGTGAGAGTAGCGGTCACGGAAGGCGTATGTGTTAGCGTTGCGCCGGGCGTGTCCGTCGCAGTTGCCGAAGGCGTTTCTGTGGCGGTCGCGCTGGGCGTGAGGGTCGCCGTCATCGTTGGCGTGTGAGTCAGCGTTGCGCTCGGCGTGATCGTCGCTGTTGCCGATGGCGTCTCAGTGGCGGTCGCGCTGGGCGTGACGCTCGCGGTCACCGATGGCGTGTGTGTCAGCGTTGCGCTCGGCGTCACCGTCGCCGTTGCCGAAGGCGTATCTGTGGCAGTTGCGCTGGGCGTGACGCTCGCGGTGACCGAAGGGGTATACGTGGATGTAAATGTTAGGCTTGGAGTCAAATTTCCACGAATCAGGATGGGCAACTCGCGAAGTTCTACCGTCCACCGAACCAGCGGGCGCGCTATCCAGCCGAAACCCGAACCAAATCGGATGAGTATCCAGTCTAGTTCCGATGTTCGCCCTACCGGCTCAACCAAGTCACCCGTATTCAGAATTCCCAGTGGCGCATACGTGAACCCTGGACCGCTCCGTACGAACGCTCCAACATCCCCGGCACTCACCCAGTTACCCGTAGGCGTTGGCGTCGGCGGAATGAACGTCGCGGAGGGTATGGGCGTCAGCACCTCGGGGGCAACAATGGGCAGTGATTGAAGATCGACCGCCCAACGCGCAAGATCCGCCCTCATCCAACCAATCACTCCGCGTGCCCGTACCGCTATCCAACTCGCGTCGTCATTCCGTCCCAGCGGAGTCAAGACAGTTCCAAGGACTACGCTGGAGACCGGGAGGAACGCCTCCGAAGGTCCTGCGCGTAGAAACAGATCGCGCACAGTGACCTGGCTCACGGCGGGTGTCGCCGAAGGCAGCGGTTGCGCAACCGCAGGCACCAGGACCGTCGCACAGACCACGAATCCCAGAAGTCCTAACCAGAACAGGCGCATAGGTCGGAAATGAGTAGGCAAGAGTGCTTATCCCTATTCCGTGATCATGAAAGTGAACGGTTGGATGGGCGCACCATTCACCAGAATTCGTACTGACCATTCACCAGGCGTAAATGGCACATCTTCAGGCGTGATGAAGAACCAGAAACAGAAGTCCGGATTATTCTGTTCGACAACAAAACTGGAACTATAGACAATCTGTCCAGCCAACGACCATTCGACACCCATTTCCGTTCCCGCCGCAACATTCAGCGCGCGCGCCGTCGCATAGATCTGGGATGTCCCCGTGGAAAATTGGCTGGTCACATTCTCAGCACATCCATCACTGCTGCGCACACTACTTGCGGTCTGGGTGAACTGGAGAAACTGCGCGATATTGCTGTCGGACATTGTGCCGCCCGCGCCGCCTGCCGCCGCAGCGGACCCGGCATCCAACGTGCCAATAGGGAGTGCCGGATCTAGCGCCGTAACGATCTGAGGTGTTGGTGGAATCCCCGCTCGCAACGTGGCAACGACCTGCCGATTTACGCCATCCACCTGGGCAACATAAGTCTCGACGGCAACAGCGGTAGCAGCCGCCTGAGTCCCTGCCGCAGCGATCCGATCCGCAATACCTGTCATCTCCTGCTGGAAAGCAGTCATCTCTGCCTGCTGCGTGACGGCAATGCTATCGCCGGACAAGACAGCACACGCGCTGAGTATTACGCCCACCATGATCCAAGTCAATCGCGACAACAGAATTCCGCACCTGCAATCTGTGATTCATCTCCATGAGGAATAATAGCGGGCACACCCGAAAACGCAAATCGACTACAGGCAACGACAAGCATAGTAGCGCGCGGGGGTTGTCCGATCTGAAGATTCTTGCTACACTAGGCGAAGTCGCTCCCATAGCTCAGCGGATAGAGCGTCGCCCTCCGGAGGCGAAGGCGCAGGTTCGATTCCTGCTGGGAGCATTCAGCCTCTTCACAAACCCGTCCTTAAACGTCGCTAAATCCTGATGCAGTTGCCACCCCGTCCAGATCTGCGGCATGACGCGGATAGCTCTACCAGCGCACGAGCGAACGTCCGGGAAGTCCTTGCAACGACCGTACTTCGCGCGATTGTCATCATTTTCCTCTGCACCCTCATCGTGCCCAGTCCCCCACTCGTCTCTCTGACCGCACAGCAGCACGTCCAAACCGAACTACCCCATCTTTGTGTCCATACGCGCTTGATGGAGGAAGTGGATGAGTGGAAAATCCAGCGCACTCTGGAACTTGTGCGCGAGTTGGGCGCGCCCACTATTGTCGAATTCTTTCCCTGGGCGTATCTGCAACCCGAACGCGACCGCTACGATTGGGCTTCCGCAGATAGAATAGTCCGCCACGCGCAAAACCAGGGTATCCGCATCATTGCGCGAATGGGTCTGGTGCCGCAGTGGGCACGACCGAACGAGGAAACAAGGCAAACCACGCTCAACGAACTGCCGCGAGAGTCTTATGACGAATTCGCGGATTTCGTCGCGCGATTTGCCGAACGCTACCAGGGGTCCATCGACCACCTGGTGATCTGGAACGAGCCAAATCTTTCATTTGAATGGGGGTTTCGCCCGGTCAGCGCCGAAGAGTACGTAGCTATGCTGCGTGAGGTCTACGCGGCTGTCAAGGCTGCCGTACCGAATACGATGGTTCTGGGTGCGCCGCTTGCACCCACCCTGGAACCCGTCGGCAGCGCTGCGGGACTGAATGACCTGCTGTACTTCGAGGACATGTACGAGGCTGGGCTTGCCGACGTCAGCGATGGTATTGCCATGCACACCTATGGATTTACCTCAGCGCCTGAGGTCGTCCCCTCCGCCAACCGGCTCAACTATCGCCGGGCTGAACTGCTCCGGGACATCATGCTCCGCTATGACGACCCATCACCGGTTTATGTCACCGAAACCGGATGGAACGACAGCCCGCGGTGGTCTATGGCAGTCGCGCCGTCCCGGCGAATTGCCTATACCCTCGCTGCCTTGGACTACGGCGAAAACCAATGGGACTGGGCAGAAGTCGTGTGCATCTGGGTAATGCGCTTCCCATCGCCAACCGGAACCTACCCGGATCATTTCACGCTTGTGACACCCGACTTCGTCACCAGCCCCATCTACCATGCCCTACAAGCTGCCGCACGCGGTTGGGCAGACGAGGAAACGCTGTGGCTGCCGCCGCCCGACTCAAACTAACCATTCTCCTCATCGGCTGCGCCGTGGCGGGCTTATCCTGGGTGGTTGGGCAGTGGCGTGCCCTGCGTCCGGCACTCCCTTCAGAGTTCGTCCGCATCGGCGTTGACCCCAGCCTGCCGCCATTCGCCTTCTATGAAAATGAGACTCTGGTCGGCTTCGAAATCGACCTGGCATATACCCTTGCAGCCGATATCGCCCTCGATATTCAGTGGGTTGCACTTGGATTTGACGGGCTTTATGATGCGCTACGCGCCGACCGCGTAGACTTGATCATCGCCGCAGTTTCGCCCGACCCGCTTCGCCGCAGCGACGCGCTATACTCCCGACCTTACTACGATGCCGGTCTCGTCCTGGTATCAGCGAATGCCGAGTTGGTGGACATGTCCAACCTTGCCGGGCGAAAGCTGGCATATGCTTACGGTTCGGCTGCCCATTCGGAGGCGAACCGCTGGCTGAGACGTATCTCGCCCTTTTATACCCATCCCTACGAAATACCATCCATTGCGCTCGATGCAGTGCGCCTTGGAGCCGTCGATGCCGCCCTGGTGAGCGCAACTGACATGCAGCTTTACCGGCGAAATCACCCCGCATGGATGCCAGCAACGACATCCGTAACACATCAGCCGTTTGTGATCGCGGTCAACCCGCGCCTCGGCGTTCTGGCGGAGGCGCTTGACCGCAGCCTTGACCGCCTGGAAGCCGATGGGACATTGGCAGCGCTTCTTCGTCGCTGGTTATACTGAAGCGCATGGCACACATCGGCATCGACTCACGTCTCACACACTATCGAACAGGTGGCATAAGCACCTACATTCGGCGGCTCGTCGCCGCTCTGGAAGCGCTTGAACCCAGGCATCGCTTCACGATCTTCCGCAGTCGAAAGGCGCAAAGCCCAGTTGCGACAAACTTCGCAGACGCCCCATTATGGACGCCTCCGCATCATCGTGTTGAGCGATTGGCGCTCTCAATCGAACTGGCGCGCTTTGGGCTGGACTTGCTGCACAGCCCCGACTTCATCCCACCATTGCGGGGTGCCCGTCGGCACATCATCACCGTTCACGATCTGACGTTCATTCGGTACCCGCAGTACCTCACCGACGATGCCCGCCGCTACTACAATGGCAATATCCATGCGGCAGTGCGTCACGCCGACCACATCCTGGCGGACAGCCAGGCGACCAAAGACGATCTGCACGCAATCCTGAATGTGTCTCTCGATAAGATAACGGTGCACATGCTTGGAGTGGGCGAGGAATTCGTCCGCCCCTCCGCTGCCGTGCTGGCGCAGTTTAAGGATGCGCTCCACTTACCCGACAACTACATCCTGTTCCTCGGCACATTTGAGCCGCGCAAAAACATCCTTGGGCTTCTCAACGCCTATCGGACGCTGATCGCCCGCTTGCCTGATGCACCGCCGCTCGTGCTGGCGGGAACACGCGGCTGGCTGTTTGATGAGACAATGGCACAAATCCAGCGGCTCGAACTGGGTGACCGCGTTCTCTGGCGCGAAAACATCCCGCAAGCGATGCTCCCGGCGTTGTACGCATTAGCGCGCGTCCTCGTGCTTCCATCATTCTATGAGGGATTCGGTCTGCCCGCACTGGAGGCAATGGCGTGTGGCACTCCGCCCATCGTCAGCAACCGTTCTTCCTTACCTGAGGTCGTTGGCGATGTCGGGCTGCAAATCAACCCGGACGATGAAGATGACCTCGCACACGCACTCGAACATGCGCTTACGGACGACACATGGCATACTCATGAGCGAGAAAAAGGCGTTCGCCGCGCGGGAGAATTCACCTGGGAACGTACGGCACGTGCAGCGCTAACCGCCTACGAAAGACTGCTTTAGATGCGCATCCTGCTGCTGACGCCCAATCCCCCATATCCGCCACAATCAGGCGGTGCCTTACGCGCGTACGGCATCCTCCGCAGTCTGCATAATGCCGGGCACGAAATGCATTTGCTATGTTTCGCAGAGTCACCTTCGGCGCTCGAAAGTACACCGCTGCCAACGCTCTGTAAGTCAATCACCACGGTTCCTCCGCCATCACGCACGGCGCTCAATCGCTTACGCCACCTCCTGCTCACATCACAACCCGATATCGTCCAGCGCATGTACAGCCCCGAACTGGCAGCAATGCTCGTCGAGAGCTGCCGGCAGGACTTTGACATCATTCAGTTTGAAGGGCTGGAAATGGCAACCTACCTGCCGGTTGCCGCGAACACGCAAACGCGCGCGAAACTCGTCTACGACTCCTTCAACGCTGAATATGCCCTGCAGCGGAACATAGCACAGGTCGAACGTTCGTCACTCCTGCGTTTGCCCGCTGCCCTCTATTCCACGATCCAGGCGCAGCGGATTTACGCCCTCGAACGCTGGCTCGGTGAACATGCGGATGGGTTCATCGTGGTCTCACCAGAAGACAGAGAATTGCTGATGCCACTCCGAGGAGCATCGTCGCTCCCGATCGTGCCGAGCGGTATCTTTGTCGATGACTATCAGGATGGCGAACGCGCGACGCTTGAGCCTCAGGCACTGGTCTTCACCGGAAAGATGGATTATCGCCCCAATGTGGATGCCGTGAGCTGGTTCGCGCGCGACATACTGCCGCGCATCCAGGTCGTGCGCTCAGACGTCTCTTTCTACATTGTCGGGCAGCAGCCAAATCAAACCGTGCGCGATCTCGCCGCAATGGATAACATTACCGTGACAGGGCAGGTTACTAAGGTAACACCCTATCTCAAAGGCGCGTCTGTCTATGTCGCGCCATTACGTATGGGCAGCGGCACACGCCTCAAGCTGCTGGAAGCGATGGCATGTGGCTGCGCCATCGTCGCCACAGACATCGCCGCCGCAGGGCTTGACGCACCAGCGCGCGCCGCCCTCTGGATTGCAGACTCACCTGCTGATTTTGCGCAAGCGGTCATCGGCTTTTTGGCTAATGAAACGATGCGCAATGAGTTCGGCGAGCGCGCGCAGGCAGCAGTGCGTGCCAACTATGATTGGTCAGCAATCGTATCGCGCCTGTGCAGCGTTTACGCAGAACTCGGTTTGACATAAACCGATGTGTATACGGAGAATGTAGTTTGACCGACAGAGAGGCGCTGGTACTTCGTAACCGAGCGATGGCGGAAGCATTTCATCAGCCGCCGCTCAAGCATCGCGCCCGCCACGCCGGGCTGGTTGCGCTGGCGAACTTGCCGTTCATCCCGCGCCGAACTGAAACCGAGCGCATTCTTCTCATTCGTCCCGATCACCTCGGCGATGTTCTCCTCTCCACACCAGCCATACAAACACTGCGAACCGCCTGCCCCAATGCTGAAATCCACGCGCTCGTCGGACCCTGGGCAGCCGAAGTCGTTGCCAACTTCGATGCGCTCGATGTCGTGATTACACTCAGCTTTCCCGGCTTCAGCCGAGTCCCGCAGGCAAACTGGCGATCCCCATACGAACAGGTTTTCCGTTCAGCCAGCCAGTTGCGGCGCATCGGTTACAGCGCCGCCATCATCATGCGCCCCGATCACTGGTGGGGTGCGCTGCTGACACGCCTGGCAGGTATTCCGAAGCGTATTGGATACGACCGCGACGATACACGGCTCTTCATCAACGAGCGAATACCCTACCAGTATGAACATGCGGTCTTGCAAAGCATGCGCCTGGTCGCCGCATTCACCGGCTCAGAAACGGATCAGAATGTTGGACTGGAGTTTAACGTCCGCCCTGAAGACGATTATTGGGTACAGGGCTACCTGGAAGAATGGGCGCTGGAAGCTGGTGACCGCCTGCTCGCCATTCATCCTGGGTCTGGCACATGGGTCAAACGCTGGGAAGAATCCCGGTGGGCAGTGGTCGCGGACGCGCTTCACGAGCAGCTGGGTGTGCAAATCATCTTCACAGGTGCCGACCATGAGCTGCCGATGGTCAGCCAGATCGTCGCCCAGATGAAACATACGCCCACGCTCATGGTGGGCGATGCATCGATTGGGCAGCTCGCGGCACTCTACAAGCGCTGCGTCGCTGTCCTGGGTCCCGATAGCGGACCGCTCCATCTCGCAGCATCCGTCGGCACCGGCACAGTGACGCTTTTTGGTCCGGCTGATCCAACGGAATTTGGACCCTGGGGTCCACCAGAGCGTCATGTGATCGTCACGTCCAATATCGGATGTCGCCCCTGCCGGGTCATCGACTGGGGAAGCGACGACCCTGCAAATCACCCCTGCGTGCGGGACATCACCATTGAACGGGTACTGGAAGCGGCACGCCGAGTCGTTCAGAGAGATCGATTCTAGATCGACCTACTTCGGTATCACCACTGTAGCGTAGTCAAAGTCCGGTTCGGGGTATGCCAATCCCATGCTTTCCATCTTTTCGACGATAGCACGCGTGATGACAAGATCGCGGTACCACTTCTTGTTCGCGGGTACGATATGCCAGGGCGCGTATGGCGTGTTGCAGCGCGAGAAGACATCCTCATACGCCGTCATGTAATCGTCCCAGCGCTCACGCACCGGCAGATCGCCGACCGAAAACTTCCAGCGCTTTTCGGGGTCATCCAGCCGAGCCTGCAACCGTTCCCGCTGTTCGTCCTTGCTGATGTGCAAATAGAACTTAAGGATGGCGGTGTTGTTTTCGGCAAGAAGCCGTTCAAACTCGTTGATCATATCGAACCGCTTCTCCCAGACGGAACGCGGCACGATCTCGTTAACACGGACGACCAGCACATCTTCGTAATGGCTTCGGTTGAAGATACCAATGTAGCCCTTTTGCGGCACCTGTTGATGAATGCGCCACAGAAAGTCGTGCCCAAGTTCAATGGGTGTCGGCACTTTGAAATTTGCAGCGCGCACGCCCTGTGGGTTGACGCTGTCGAACACTTTCTTGATGGCACCATCTTTGCCACCCGCGTCCATCGCCTGGAAGACGACCAGAAGCGACTTCATAGACTGCGCGTATAACATGTCCTGAAGTTCAGCAAGCCGCCTCTCGAAGCCTTCTTCCAGGGTTTTCGCTTCGTCCTTGTCCAGCCCTTCCGTGTAGTCCGGATCGTAATCCTTAAGTTGGATCTTTTCACCCTCTGGCGGAATCAACAGTTGTTCAGGCATACAAAAACCTCGCCATTCATCACTACGCTTCGTATTTGCGCGGCGTCACCATAATCGTTCGCTCTTGGCGATAGGTCACCATCCCAACCGCCGCAGCCTTGATCTTGCGGACATTCGAGCGGAGCGTCACATCGACGGGTGCCTTTGTCTCACCGCGCAGCGGGCTGTAGTACGCCGCCAGAGCCGCCGCCTGCTCAATGATAGGCTCCGGCACCGAACGCCCCCCACTCTTGATGATAACATGAGCGCCTGGCACATCCCGAACATGCAACCAGAGGTCATTCGCGCTCCCTTTGTCAAAGGTCACTTGCTCGTTCTGACGGCTGTTCCGCCCGATCCAGATCACCCAGTCATCGAGGAAGACCCTGAGTGGCGCGCTCTTCTGACCACCCGGCACCCGTCGCGCTTCGCCTCGCCAAAGCCCCGCTGACTGCATCGATTGCTGTACCTCGTCAATATCAGGGAAGCTGCTCGCGAGGTCGAGATCGACGCTTAACTGTCGTATCTGCGCAAGAGTCGCTTCGGTCTCTGCGATCAGTCGCGGCACATCATCGAGCGCACGCTTCGCCTTGTTATACCGTTCAAAATAGCGCTGGGCGTTTTCAAGCGCGCTCAGTGTGGGGTCGAGCTGGATCAGAAGCTCAGGCAGCTCGGCATCGTACTGTGCCCTGAATTCGACCTGTCCGGGTGTAAGCAGGTACTGATATGCCAGAATCAACTCGCCACTTTGTTTCAGGACTTCGCGTTCCGTGTCATCCGTCATCGCATTGCGCAGCGAAGCTAGGCGCGCCGCTACGCGCCCCTCAGCGTCTTTCAGCACCTCACGGACAGGGTCTTTGGCGCGGTCATAGGCATGTTCGCCGACTGGCGCTGCGTAAAACAGCAAAAGCGCTTCGGTGATGCTTTCAGTCCTCCGCCAACCTGGCTGCCAGGTTACGGGGTACACGCTGTAAGCGGTCACGCGCCCGTCCGCCTCCGCCACACCAGGCTGCCATTCACGGCGAGAAAGTGGAGCGATCATCTCCGTAAGCACAGCGTAAACTCGTTCGGCATCCACTTTCGCGGCTAAAGCATCGGCAGTCCCCTCGCTGCGAAACACGACTTCTTTTGCCAGCAGCGGGCTGAAGCCGAGCAGTTGCGCGGTCAGCACCTGATGTGCCTTGGGCTTGGAATCACCCTCCGCAGAAAGGATCGTCCTTACGACTTCCGCAGTGACTCGCGTTGGATCATGTTTCCCCGTTTGCGGCGCAGGGAGCGAGTACGGATGCCCAGGCAGCGCTGCGCGCACCCGCCGCTCGTTGGGTCTCACACGCCGGATGCAGTCCAATATGATGCCATCCTGCACCAGCAGCAGGTTCGCTCGCCGCTCCAGAGGTTCGATGATCACCTGGAAGGTCCCGGCTTGCGTCTCAACATCGAACTGAAGAAGCCGTTCCCACGCGGGCTGAGACACATGGCTCAGAAGCCCCCCCTCGATATGCCTGCGCATCAGCAAGCCGAGGGTCGTTGGCTTCGGCAATCCGCGTCGCAGCCGGTCCGGAAAAACCTGGACACGAGGCGCGTTCGGGTCGGCGCTCAAATACAGATAATGGCGCTTGTGATTGGCATAGATTTCCAGCCCAATACCTGTTTCGTTGACATCCAGCACATCCTGAATTCGACCGCCCACAAGCGTATCCAGGAATTCATCCGTCACTGCCGATAACGTATAGGCATCGAGGTACATAAGAAGCTGGCTTAACTGCCTGTCTGAGTGAGCAAGTATGCCATCAGGTCAGCAAGATCCTGATCCGTCACGCGATCTTTGAAGTTCTGCACCATCGAATTCTGAAACCCCTCAACGATAAACGCGGCAGGGTTGACTATCGACTCATAGACATACGCGGCAGCCGAGAGCGACGGATGGCGCGCCTCAGCCCGATCCGCTAACCCAGCAAAGGGGGGAGCGATGTTGTTTTCTGCGCCGATGACATGACACGCCGCGCACTGGTAGGTCTCTATCAGCACCGCGCCGCGTGTCGCATCCCCCTGAGCCAGCAAAGCAGCGGCGCGCGCTTCGATATCTTCATCCGGTGCAGACGAAAGAGCTGCCTCTTCGCTGAAGCTGAAAACCTCCAGCAGAAAGACGCCACCGATCAGAAGGATAAGCACAACGGTGACGAAGATGGCAACCGGCAGTCCGGCATTCCTTTTCGTTCCCGCGTCCGTCATTGGCAGCACCTCATAGAATCACGCGATCGAGGATCATCGCCAGGAACAGAAAAGCGAGATAAGCCGTTGAATACTTATAGGTTCGCTTTGCCGTCGCGCCATCCTTACGCTTCAACAGCTCGACCGCCCACCAGAGCAAGCCGCCGCCCAGCGCCAACGCCGTGAGAAGGTAGACGGCACCCAGCGTGTCCGTAAAGAACGGGATAATGCTGACGCCGAGCAGGACAACCGTATACATCACGATTTGTCGCCGCGTTGTCGCTTCACCGCGCGCAACGGGCATCATCGGTACTCCGGCGCGCGCATAGTCCGTATTGACCAGCAGCGCCAACGCCCAGCTATGCGGAGGAGTCCAGAAGAAGATTATGCAAAACAAGAGGAACGCCTCGAAATTCAGCGTACCTGTCACTGCCGCCCACCCAACCAACACCGGCATTGCACCCGCTCCGCCACCGATGACAATATTGATCGCGGTGTTGCGTTTCAGCATCATCGTGTAAATCACGACATAGTAGATCGCGCCGCCCAGTGCCAGCAGCGCAGTTAGCCAGTTCACAAAATAACCCAGTATGAGCGTAGACCACACCAACAGGGTTAATCCGAAAAGCAGCGCATTAATCGGCGCAATCCGCCCAGCGGGAATTGGGCGACGCGACGTACGCGTCATTTTCGCGTCCAGGTCGCGATCCAGAAATTGGTTCATCACACTCGCGCCCGCTGCAGAAAGCGCCCCGCCCACCACCGCTGGCAGCACAATCTCAATCGCAGGAACGCCATCAGCGGCAATGAACATCGCCGTCACGGTCGTAAAGATCAGCAGCAGGACAATACGAACCTTCGTAAGCTCCAGATAGCTTCGAACAGTCTGCCCGAAACCAGGGATCTCATTCCCTAATTGATCGTGGCTTCGGATTGAAGTTTCCATGTATCTCCATTACGTTCCACACTCGTTTGCATCACTTCCACAACACACAGGCAGATCAGGAGCGCCCAGGTGATTGCGGCAAATCCTACATGCGCGGCACCCGCCCAATCCGACGCCATACTGAACACATACAGAGCGCCCACGCCTACCTGCATCAGATAGGCAAAAAACGCTGCCACCGAGACGATACGGATCAATCCGGCAGGGCGCACCCTCCAGGCTTGCCAAACCAGCATCGCGAGCGTGATGCCTAAGCCCAGCACCGCAACGCGATGCGTCCAGTGAATGAGCGCGCCCTGCCCCTGTCCGATGGGCACCAGCGCACCATTGCACAACGGCCAATCCGTACACGAAAGCGAAGCACCCGCCCCGCGTACCAGCGCGCCGGTCAGGATAATGATGAAGGTCAGCGCGGCAGCAAGAAATGCAAACGTCGTGAACTGGTCGCGAGCGTAACGCACCTGAGGCTGGTAAAGCGCGGCAACCCCACCCACCAGCAGCGAGCCGAGCAGCAGCATCGCCGTGCCCAAATGCAGCGTCACCGCGGTTGGCGGCAGTTCCAGCACCACGACAAGTGCCCCCAAAGCGCTTTGCAGCGCGAAGAGCACCGCGGCGGTGACGGTCGCCATCAGCACCAGGCGATTACGCTTGTGGTAGGCGCGGATGGCAAGCACCAGCGTCGCAATGCCAAACAAACCTATCAGCACCGCGAAGGCGCGGTGCAGCCACTCAATGACAGCCGTAATATTATCGAGTGGAGGAATGAGCGACCCGTGACAGGTCGGCCACTCGTCACCACAGCCTAAGCCGCTGTCTGTCACACGAACGACAGCGCCAAACACGATCAAACCGAGAGTGAGAAGGGAGGTGGTCAGCGCCAGATACGAATAGAGACGCGAGGGACGTGCAGGGACTGCCTGCATGAGGGAACTCCGGTACAACTCAAGTCATGACGATGTTGAACGGGATACGCAGATTGCGATTGGCGAATGATGCGCGCCTTTCAGGATGATGGCAGTTTCGTGCCGCTTGCTGTTGACGCAACCGTGGTCTTGGCATTGCGTTTCACACCCCGGTCGATCAGCCAGACGATCACTGCAATGGTCGCGGCAATTCCAATCAGATTGAACAGCACAAACCCAACCAGGAGAAAGAACTGTTCTGCCTTCCAGGGCAAGACCAGGCTCGGCGAAGCGTCTGGATTTACCGTCTGCGTCAGCACTGGCAGTACAGTACCCCCAGCAGACGCATCAATCAGCAGCGCAGTCAGACCGCCGCCTAGCACCAGCAACAACATGAGAACTGCAAAAGTGGCAAGACGACGCATCGCACTGCTCCAAATAGGATTAAACCCACGTCAGATGTTCATTGTACTTGCTGTCACAAAAGGTTTCAACGACCTGCCGCGAAGAGCCACCCAGAACGAGTACGATTAGGCACTTGCTGCCTCATCCACTACCGACTCTGGCGGTTTAGCAATTCGTGGAAGCCGGATAGTGAAGGTCGTCCCCTGATCGACAGCACTCTCCACCGAAACAACACCGCCATGCTGCTCAACCAGCGCGCGAACAATGTAAAGTCCGAGACCAACGCCCTCTATCTTTTGTTTACCATTCTCAACACGGTAGAAGCGGTCGAAAATGCGTGCTAAATGCTCTGAGGATATGCCGATACCGTCATCACGAACAACAATGGTGACCCACTGGTCATCTCCATCGGCATTGAGCCATACACTTCCGCCATCATTGGGCTTCGAGTACTTAATGGCGTTGGTCAGCAGGTTGCTGATGACCTGACTCAGGGAATCGATATTGCCGCGCAGTAACCCCAAGCCTGCGCCAAGTTCAACATGCAGCTTCACGTTGTGTTGATCTGCAAATGGTTCCAGTTGGTGAACATCCCGCTCGATTACATTCGCGATATTCAATTCTTCGAACCGCACGGCTTTTCCAGAGTCAACGCGGGCAGCCTGGAGAATCAGTAGGACGAGGCGCTCCATTCGTCCCAGCGAGTCAATCGCACGACCCAGGTACTGTTCCTGCTTTTCATTAAGCGGACCAAGATTCTCCGCCAAATCGATGAAACCGCGCGCCGCAAAAATCGGCGTCTTAAGTTCATGCGCCACCATACGTATGTTTTCCAGCCAGGAGTCGTGATAATCTGACATCTTATGTATCGTCCGTTGAACACATTAGAGCAGGGATAACCGTTAGCGCATGTGCAATTCGCGTTCCATGCCAACTCAATAGGGAACCATCGATGAGATGGATATTGTCGTTATGAGCAGCGGGTACATCAAGCGCTGCAAATTCAGCGATATCATCCTGGTCGAAAGCGTATGGCTCGTTAGGCAGCAAAATGACATCAGGCTGCGCATCGACAACGTCCTCAAACGTCACGCGAGGATACCGATGCTCAGACTTAAACTCGGCAAAGATGTTGTTACCGCCACAGACTCGCAGCAGGTCATGAGCAAAAGTCTCGCGCGTGAAGGTCATCAGCGGATCATACCAGATGGGCGCAAAAACACGGCATGGGCGCGTTCGCGTCAGTTCTATCCGGCTGATGAAATCGACAGTCTGTTCGATGGATCGCACGCGATGCACCATGCTTGCCTCATCGAACACATCCATCATGCTCCAAAGCAGATTCATCGCGTCCTGGACGCTTGTCGGAAAAGTCACCCAGACAGCAATCCCAGCGCCCTGCAACGCCTCGGCATCTTCGCGACGGTTTTCCTCGCGGTTCATGATGACGAGATCGGGCTGAAGTGCAATGATGCTTTCCAGGTGAGGCGTTTTGGTACCACCGACACGTTGCAGAACCGCCACTCCCGCCGCCGGACGGACACAGAAGTCCGTGATTCCCACCAAGCGATCACCCAACCCCAGATCGAACAACGACTCAGTCACAGACGGGACAAGCGAAACCACACGTCGTGGGACAAAATCTATTGGGTGCTCCATCTCGTAGTGGTAGGAGGTTGAAGCCACGAATCTCCCCGATACGACACAGCTTTCGAACGATCAGCCTATTATAAGTGTCCTTACGGCGACTGACCATATTCCGTACCGAGGGCAATGCCAACTTGCCCACTCCCCCATACGGATACAGACGCCCCGGGACCCAATGCAAGCGCCGCATTCGGGTCAATTCCTATTGCATAGGCATGAGGGTGCTTCAGCAGAAGCGGCTTAACACGGGCGGAAAGCCCCGCTGCCATCGGCACGATAATTGATTCAGCCACCCAGTTAAGACCCTCGGTGACGGACTGATCTTCTTTCATCACCCATTCACCAAAGACCAGCGCGCTTGGACCTTCAACCAGGACCAATGCGCCACGCTCGTAGGCGGCGCGAATTCCGCGCACTGCCGCTCCAAGGAGAATCGAGCGTGCCCCATGAATATCTTTGCTCGCTTCGACAATAATGATTCCAGCCTCGCCTAGCTGACCTTCGATAGTGTCATCATCTTCTGTGACAAGATCGACGACGTACCCAGTGGGTGCGCCGAGCTGCTCCAGGTCATCCAGTAAGGCGTCGGCAGATGCTCCGATTCCATTGGCAAGCGCACATACCAACGCACCGTCAGCAGCAGCACGACCCAATGCTTCAGCACGGAGATCGCTGCTGCCCTGCCCCGGAGCGAGGGCGATCAACCCATTCCCCTCTATCCAGCGAAACACGTTTGCGCGTGGCATGAAACCGTCAACCATCCAGGTCGGACAGATCAGGATTGTCCTCCCGATCAGCCGAAGTGACTTCGTCCGATTGTGCGTTCTTGCCCGGCTTGGCACCACACTCACAAGGACCATCGCCGTGCTTATTGCATGGCTCCTTCGACTTCCTGGCGAGGGCTTCCAGTTCCTCCAACGGCACAAGTTCTTCGCGCTTTACGACAATTCGCGTTTCTTCCAACTGCACCAACACGGCATCCTGCAAAGGGTACACATCGAGCACCTTGCCCTCACCCTGTGGTGTGCCCACACGCTTATTGCGTTTGGGAAGCTGCGCCCGCGCCTGGACATACTGCTCGTATTCATACACAAGGCAGCAGCGAAGCCGCCCACACATGCCTGTGATCTCGGATGGATTGAGCGATATGCCCTGCATTTTCGCCATTTTGATCGATATCGGGCTGAAGTCCGTCAGGAATGTGCTGCAGCAGCGCAGTTCGCCACATGCCCCGAAACCACCCAGGAGTTTTGCCACATCGCGAGGTCCGATTTGCCGAAGTTCAACCTGAGCTTCAAACGCACGGCTTAACTCGTTCCACAAGCGGTTGGGGTTGAACTTCTCTTCGGTGCTGTAGAGAAACGTCAGCAGCGACCCATCGTAATTGTAAAGCGCTGCGACGAACTTGACCCCAAAATAGCCACCGTGTTCTTGCACGCGCTGCAACAACACCTCAAACGCCTCTTCCTGCTTCCCCTCCCAATACTGCTTGAGGGTCAGATCGCGCGGTGTGGCAAGCCGCATAATCGCTTTGTAATCACGACCATCCGTCTCAGCAGGTGCAAAGCCCAGCACCTGCCCCATTTGTCGTCCCCGTGTGGTTTCAACGATGACGAAGTCATTCAGTTGCAATTGCGGGTACTCAGAGTAGTCAAAGTGGTAGAGCTTTCCCACCTTGTTAAATCGCACGCCCGCGACCATACGCTGTTGCGTTTCAATTACAGGTGCGTCCGACATTTTGCATCCAATGGATAACTTGCTGAACATTCCATGATTGCAGCCACTACGCGAAGTGGTGGCTACATGACGAAGATAATAACCTGTGTTGGCGCGTCCGCACAGGCGCATTTCGTAATCCCCATTCTAATGCAGCATCTGAAATCGGTTTCAACTGTTACAATAGTGAGGGGCATACGCAATATCGGCACCGGGGTCAAAGCACTCTATGCGGACATTGGTCATGAAGTTCGGAGGTTCGACCGTCGGGACGACTGCTGCGCTGGCACAGCTTGCAAGTATCGTCCTGACCGAACGTGAGCGGTGGGATCGTCTGGTGCTGGTTGTTTCTGCCCTCGACGGCATCACCGACCAACTTATCGAAGCGGCACAATTCGCCCAGCTTTCGCAGCGACGTGGCTATCGTCGCATCGCGGCTACCCTCCGGGCACGGCACCTCGCACTCATCGAGCATCTGATCAAACCCGCAGAACGCGCTTCCTTGCTGCCTTCGATTGACAGCCTCCTCTATGACATGCTTGATATTTGCCAGATGATGTCTGATAACCCGCTTTCGACCAGGCAGGACTCACTGGATGCCATCATCGGCGTTGGAGAGCGATTGTCGGCGCGCATTATCGCCGCCCTCCTGCGGCAAAGCGGACTGCGCAGCGTCGCCATCGATACGACCGACCTGATCATTACCGATGATGTGTATGGCAACGCGACACCCAACATGGCACTCACGCGCCGCAACATTGAGACGCAGATCGTGCCGATGCTCGAACGCGGTATTCTTCCGGTTGTGACCGGCTTCATTGGCGCAACATCATCCGGCAATCCCACCACCCTGGGGCGCGGCGGCAGCGACTACACGGCATCAATCGTCGGTGTATGCATGAAGGCGGACGAAGTCTGGATCTGGACAGATGTTGACGGCATGATGTCCGCCGATCCTCTTGACATTCCGCAGGCGCGGAATATTCCCCAACTGTCCTACGATGAGGCGGCTGAACTTGCCTGCTTCGGCGCGCGAATTCTGCACGCCAGAATGATCGGACTCCTGCGCGAGCGCCGAGTGCCGGTTCGCGTCTGTAACATCTACCTGCCACAGTCGAGCGGCACACTCATCCGTGAATTGCCGTCAGCCCAGGCAGCACGCCATCTGCAAGCGGTCGCGTTGATTTCAGGCATAGCCCTGACCAGGAACCAGAATGGTTCGCTGGCTTCAGTAAGTGCGCTCGTGGATGAGGTCTTCTTCGCGACGACAGGCAGCCATGCAGAGATCGTGATTGCGGCGCAGGGACCGCACACCTCGCTCGCCTGTTACATAGTCCCGACAACCGCAAGCCCGAACGCAGTCCATGAACTCCATCTGGCGTTGGCTGACCGCATTCGAGACACCACCGAACTCGCGGATTGGCAGGCGCGCACCGTAGGGATTGTCACAGTCGTCGGCGCGGGGCTTGAGCGATCTCACGAACTGGGCGCAAAGATCCTCCTTGCGCTCGACGGGCTTCGTATCCTGGGCGCAGCCTACAGCCCTAGCAGATGTGGAATGTCTGTCATCGTCGAAATGCGCGATGCGGAGATTGCGCTGCAGCGTTTACATGACTTGATCATCGAGGACAGCAGTCCCGCTCAATAGCGCGAAATATACCGCTCGACCTCCCACGTGGTGACCTGGCGATTGTAATCGTCCACTTCCTGTCGTTTTGCCGCGAGATACCGGTCGCTGATGTACGGACCCAGCGCGCCGAGCATGACATCGTCCTGGCTCAAAGCATCCAGAGCTTCTCCCAACGAAAACGGCAGCATCTGGCGCTGGCGACGCCGTTCCTCTTTGACAAACGCTTCTTCCATCGCATCCGGCAGAGACATCTGCTGTTCGATTCCATCCAACCCTGCCGCCAGCATGACCGAAAAGGCAAGATAGGGATTTGCGGACGGATCTGGGCAGCGAATCTCCAGCCGTGTATGCGCTTCTCGTCCGGGCGGAACGTGCGGCACACGAATGACCGCCGAACCCCCTCGATTGACATGCCCCCATGCCACATACATCGGTGCTTCAAAGCTGACACCCAAGCGCTTATACGAATTCACCAGCGGTGCCAGCACCGCGCACATCGCCCGAGCATGCGCCAACTGCCCTGCCATGAAGTAACGCGCGGTCTCCGACAACCCGTATTCGTCCGACGGATCAGCGAAGACATTCGCATCGCTGTCCAGCGAATGCAGGCTTTGATGGGTGTGCATGCCTGACCCAGGAAGCTGCCCGGAGGGGCGCGGCATGAACGTACAGAAAAGCCCATTACGCTGGGCAATCGTTCGCAGCGCAACGCGCGCGGTCAGAAGTTGATCCGCACTCACCAGCGCGTGACTGTAATCCAGAATGAGTTCATGCTGTCCAAAGCCAATTTCGTGGTGTGCTGAATCAACCGCGATGCCGGTCGCGGTCAGCGTGTCGATCATCTTGCGGCGAATCCCATGCGCGAAATCGTTCGAGATGTCGAAATAGCTTGCTTCATCATGCGCTATCAGCGGAAACTGCGGCTTCTCCTGATCAGCACGAAACAGGAAGAATTCCAGCTCAACGCCGGTTTTGAAGCCATACCCAAGTTCGGCTGCATGTCTGAGTTGGCGGTTGAGAACATTTCGAGGATCACCGATGAATGGGTCACCCGACGGCGTATGCACACTGCAAATGAGTCGCGCAGTGCTCGACTCGCGGCTCTCCCAGGGCAGCACGGTGAACGTGTTCAAATCCGGACGCAGCACCATGTCGCTCTCTGCGATTCGGGCAAAGCCTTCCAGGGACGAACCGTCAAACGACATTCCATGGTCGATGATCCGCTCTATACGACTGCTAGGGATCGTCACATTCTTGACAATCCCGGTGATGTCGGTGAACCACATGACGACAAACTTGACCTGCTGTTCGTCAATCACGCGGAGCACATCATCTTTGGAGAACATCGGAAAATAGCCCAAGACCCACCTCACACACGAATATTCAGAACAGGAGCACCATCACAAATCACAACCGATAACCACACCCTGCATCTCACCCGTTTTGCGCAGTACTGCTAAACCTCCGGATCGCGGAAAGCTCCCAGAATTCCCAGCAGCGCGTCAATGCCAAGCAGGTAGCTGCGCCAACCAAATCCGCTGATTTGTCCGGCACACACGGGTGCCAACATTGAACGATGTCGGAATTCTTCGCGCGCATGGATATTGGAGAGATGAACCTCAATCACAGGCAGCGAAATGCCGGAAATCGCATCGCGTAGCGCAATAGAGGTATGGGTATACCCGCCAGGATTGAAGACCACACCATCCGCCCAGTTCCGCGCCAACTGAAGCACATCGATCAGGTCACCCTCATGATTAGACTGATCCGCGCGCAGCTCCGTGTTGTGCTGCGCGGCATGTTTCGCGCAAACCTCGTTGATGACTTCCAGCGTGTATTTCCCGTAAATGTGCGGCTCACGGGTGCCCAGCAAATTGAGATTCGGACCATGCAGAAGGAGTATTTTTCGCTTCATAGCCGCTGCCCCATTCATAGTGACGAGGCGCACCTCATCCACCACAAGCGCACAATGCAACTTGGGACAGAATAACATCAATCGGCGATAAACCACAGAACATGCCGCGATACGCAGTTAGCGGAGATGCTCCAACACCGTAATCACGTCCTCGCGCGGAACCGCCTCGACAATCTGCGGGTTGCCCAAACCGCGCAAGAGCACGAAACGCGACCTGCCCTGCTGCCACTTCTTATCGGTCGCCATCGCTGCCCACAGCGCCTCTGGCTCCAACCCCTCAATGGACTGTGGCAGCCCGGCATTCGCGACCGCCCGCTCGACGGTGTCAACGAGGTCGGCTTCGCAGAGGTGCAGGCGATGAGACAAACGAGCAGCCGCGATTAAGCCAACAGCCACTGCTTCACCATGCAGCCATGCGTAATTGCTGACTTGCTCAATTGCGTGCGCGAACGTATGACCCAGGTTGAGATAAGCGCGAATATTCTGCTCGTAAGGATCTTCTTCCACGATGTTGACTTTGACCTGGACAGCCCGTTGGATGAGTTTCGCATCATCAGCCTGTCTCTCCACATCATCCAGAAGCCCAGGATCTGCAATCAACCCGTGCTTGATGACCTCTGCCAAACCGCATCGTCGCTCGCGGGACGAAAGCGTCGCAAGGACATCAGGGTCGATCAGCACGAGCGCGGGCTGTTTGAAGGCACCCACCAGGTTCTTGCCCTGAGGCAGGTCAACGCCGACCTTCGCGCCAACGCTTGAATCGACCATCGCGAGCAGGGTCGTCGGAATCTGCACCAGGCGCACGCCACGCATGAAAGTCGCCGCTGCAAAACCCGCCGTGTCCCCGACAACTCCCCCGCCGAGCGCGACCACCGTCCCGCCTCTATCTAACCCGACATTGACCATTTGCGCGTACAAGGATGAAGTCGTCTCTAACGTCTTAAACTGCTCGCCATCGGGCATCGTGATGAGCGCAGCGTTGGGCAGCGCGGAAGACAGTGCCTCGCCATAGAGGGGCGCGACAGTCGTGTTCGTGATGACTCCAACGCGCTTGTCCAGCCCATATTCCGCCGCGCGCGCATGGAGAGCTTTCAGAGCACCGCGTTCGATCAGGATCGGATAGCTTCCGCCGCCGGGCTTACTTACGTCGATTCGGACTTCCATAACGCGAGCACCTCGTCTGCAACCTGCTCAATCGACTTACCACTCGTATCCACCTGTAATGGAATAGCGGCATATGCAGCCTTGCGGCTTTCCAGCAGCGCCCGCCAATCCCCGTGCAGGAGCGGTCGATTCCGGTCGTGTCCGATGCGCGCCCAGATTGACTCCGGGGACGCATTCAGGCACACCACCATCCCCCGGGCATTGAATGTCGCAAGATTTTCTGCGCGGGTCAGCATCCCGCCGCCTGTGGCGATCACCACATGAGGTATCGCCGCGAGCTGAGGGGCTATCTCACGCTCAAGTTGACGGAAATAGGCATCCCCTCGGCTGGCGAAGATCTCTGGAATACTCATGTGTACCTGCTCAACGATACGCGCGTCGCTATCGATCATGCGCCATCCGAGGCGTGCTGCCAGCACCCGCGCGACCGTTGATTTTCCCGTCCCCATGAAACCCGCGAGAACGATGTTGTGCCGAGGCAGTGCCTCAGACGGGGTATCCAAAACGCCACTCCACATTATCCATCGGCAAATCCGCCAGGCGCGCCTGCCGCAGCGCCTGAAAGCGGGGGCGCATTTCATCAATACTGTCGCCGCCAAGCTTTTCGAGCAGCGCATCCGCAAGCACCAGCGCCATCATCGCCTCCAGGATCGGTACGGCGCGCGGCGTTGCGCAGTGATCGCTCCGCTCATAGGTGGTCTGCTCCGCCTCGCCTGTTGCGAGATTAACCGAATGGAGTGACTTCATGACAGTCGAGATCGGCTTCATTGCCACACGCACGATGATGGGTTCGCCGGTCGTGATGCCGCCCTCCAGTCCCCCAGCGCGATTGCTGCGGCGGTAGAGCTGCCCCTCTTCCGAGACGAAAATCTCATCATGCACGTTCGAACCCCGCTCGGCGGCATTCTCAAACGCGCTGCCAATCTCCGCGCCCTTCATCGCGTGCACGCTGACCATCGCCGCGACGATACGCCCATCCAGGCGGCGGTCATACTGAACATGCGACCCCAACCCAGGCGGCACGTTCAGCGCGACGATTTCCATCACGCCGCCGAGCGTATCTTTCGCAATCTTCGCCTGACGGATTTCCTCATGCATCTGTTCGGCAGCTTCAGTCATGGGGCAGCGCACGTCACTGGCTTCCGCACGTTTGAAGCGCTCGACATAGTCGAGGTCATCCGGTATCCGCGTCTTCACTGAACCGATCTGCACGACATATCCGCCGACCGCAATGCCAAATTCCCCAAGGAACAGCTTGCAGATCGCGCCAGCGGCAACCCGCATCGTCGTCTCTCGTGCGCTGGCGCGTTCGAGTGCGATCCGAAGCTCGCGGTAGCCATACTTGATCGCGCCAGTCAGATCAGCGTGACCGGGTCGCGGCGTTGTCATCGGCGGGATGTCTTTCTCGCGCCAGTTCTTGTAATCCCGATTGATGACCGTCAGCGCAATAGGTGCGCCTGTGGTCTTGCCCGCCGCCACGCCCGACGTGATGCGTACGGTGTCCGTCTCGATCTGCATCCGTCCGCCGCTGCCATAGCCTTCCTGGCGGCGCGCCAGTTCGCGATTAATGGCTTCGAGATCAAGCGGCAAGCCTGCGGGCAGCCCGTCTATGATCGCGGTAAGTTCGGGACCATGCGATTCACCTGCTGTCAAGAAACGAAGCATTCTGCGAACCTTTACTCTCTCCACCAAATTACGAACGAAGCGCGGACATCACCGCGTCAATCATCACATCAATCGGCGGTTCAACACCCGTCCAAATCTTGAACGCCGCCGCGCCCTGCCTCACCAGCATCCCCACGCCGTTGAACGCCCGCCCATTCGCTTCTTCGGCTCTTTGCATCAACTGCGTCTTCGCTGGACGATAGATCGTGTCGTAGACGGTGATTGCGCGCGGCATGGGTGTCACATCCCTCCAGGGGCAGGCACACACCTCAGGGTGCATCCCAACCGACGTGCAGTTGACGATCAACGAAGGCTGCCACTCGAAAGCCTCCTCCTGCGACATGAGCGTCATCGGTACAAGCAAGGTTCGCGCCAGTTCCTGCGCGCGCTCCTGAGAGCGATTGACGATCGCAACTTGCGCGCCCGCCTTTGCCAGCCCATAGACCACCGCGCGCGCCGCACCGCCCGCGCCAAGCACCACCACACGCTGATCGCGTACGATGATCCCGTTCGCCGCAAGGTCATCCATGAAGCCGACGACATCCGTGTTAGTGCCGATGTTCTCACGAAAATCGACCGTGTTGATCGCCCCAACCATCTGCGCCACAGGGTCGGCGCGCACAAACTTCATGATCGATTCCTTGTGCGGCACCGTCACATTGATGCCGACGAAATCGTGATTGCGGAGTTCCTTGATGCTGTGTCCCAGGACATCCGGCGGAATGGCAATCTTGTCATACTGCCAATCGCCCATGCCCAACGACTCATAAGCGGCTTGATGCATCCTCGGACTCAAGCTGTGTTCGATGGGAAATCCAATCACCCCAACACGATTCACGAATACACCCCGACAGAGACATCTGCGCCCAGCCTGGTCAGCGTCTCGGCATAGCCTGGGAAGGAATCACCCGCGCAGCGCGCGTCATCAACCGTCGTCGTCCCCGCTGCCACCAGACCCGCCACAACCAGACTCATCGAGATCCGGTGATCATCATGCCCATGCACGCGCGCACCCTTCAGTGTCTGCGGACCATCGATCACGAATCCATCTTCGGACTCCGCAATGTGCGCGCCCATCCGGGTCAGCTCGGCGGTCATCACGCTCAGGCGATCTGTCTCCTTGACGCGCAGCTCGCCCGCGTCGCGCACGGATGTTTTGCCCTCCGCCGCCAACGCCGCCACCATGAAGATCGGAAACTCGTCGATCATGCGCACGACAACTTCCCCGCCAATGTCGCTGCCTTTCAGGACGCTGTGCCGCACACGGATGGTACCGACCGGGTCGCCTGCCTGCAAGCCAGTCTTCTGCACGCTGATGTCGGCACCCATCTCACGCAGCACATCCAGGATACCGGTACGGGTACTGTTGATACTGATGTTCGTGAGCGTAATGTCGCTGCCAGGTATCAGAAGCGCCGCGACGATCAGGAACGCCGCCGAGGACAGATCGCCCGGCACAGTGAAGTCCATCGGCTGTAATGTCCGTCCGGGTTTGAGCGTAATCACCGAGTTCGCATGATCAACCGCGATGTCCACGCCCATCGCGTCCAGCATACGCTCGGTGTGGTCGCGCGCGGGACCTGGCTCCGTCAGAACCGTCTCGCCGCTCGCGAACAAGCCCGCCAGCAGCAGCGCGCTCTTCACCTGCGCGCTGGCGACAGGCAAATGATAGTGGATGCCGCGCAGCGCCACAGGCTGAATATGAAGCGGTGCTTTTCCATCCGTCGCCGTGATGTCTGCGCCCATCATCGCCAGTGGATTGACGATGCGCGTCATCGGACGGCGGCGAAGCTGCTCACTGCCATCCAGCACGCTGGCGAACGGCTGTCCGCACATGATCCCAGCCAGGAGCCGTATCCCTGTTCCCGCATTGACGAGATTCAGCGGTGCATTCGGCGCATGAAGCGCGCCGCCGTGAATGGTCATCTCCGTCAGCCCGGTGCGGTCAATTTCGACGCCGAGTGCGCGTATCGCAGCAAGCGATGCCTCGGTATCGCCGGCAGGCAGCCAATCGCGCACGGTTGTGCTCCCTTGGGCAAGCGCGCCGAACATGACGGCGCGGTGGGATATTGACTTATCACCAGGGACGCGCGTCTCACCTGTTAGCGCTTTCCCCGGTTGGACTGCAAAGTAATCGCGCATCATCTCACCGCTTCCTCTCGTAGTGTTTCTGCCAGTCAATCCGCGCCTGTCGTACGGGGCGCAGCAGTTGTGTAATCTCTTCCCCATCTTCATCGATCAATGCCGCTTCCAACAGTGCGAGATGCGCTCGAAAGCGCGCCAGCAGCGCCGCGACTGCCTGGGTGTTGGTGCTGAGAATATCGCCCATCATGTCCAGGTTGCTCGCGGCAAGGCGTGAGGTATCCCGGAAGCCACCCGCCGCGAGATCCCAGACCGCGCTGTCCTTGTCGCCCTCACTCTTGACCGTCGCAACCAGCGCCGCACTCAGGAGATACGGCAGATGACTGATCGCCGCGACAGTGCGGTCATGACGATGAGCGTCCATCTCAATCCCTTCGCCACCCAGCGCCTCGACAAATGATAGCGCGCGCAGCCGTGCAGCCGGGGTTGTGCGGCGCGTGCTGCACAAGACAAACGGGCGCTGTCGGTAGAGGTATGCGTCGCTGGACTCAATGCCGCTTGTCTCTTTTCCGGTCATCGGATGTCCACCGATTGCCTGCACGCCGATAGGAAGCTGCCCCATCGCCTCGCAGATGTCTTCTTTCGTGCTGCCAATATCGATGACAAACGTGTTGGAGCGCAGGTACGCCCCCAGCCGGCCCCGTACAATCGAGAGGATGATTCGCACGGGCGCGCACAGTGCGACGGTATCTGCCTCTCGACATGCCGCACGAAGATCGTCCGTCGCTTCGTCCACGATGCCGCGTTCCAGCGCGATTTCGCGCGACCGTGCCACCTGATCGACGCCCACGATCACATCGGCGTGCCCCCTCAGCGCCATCGCCAGCGACCCGCCCATCAATCCCAGACCGACGACCGCCAGTTGGCGCGTATGAAACCCCGTCCCGCTCATATCGGCGGCTGCTCCTCGTCTTCCACAACGATCTTGTTCTCAGGGTATAGGTCAGGGCGCAAACGCTGCGCCCCATGCATATACACATGCCGAATAGCATTCAACGGCTTATCAGTATTCCAGTGAATCAACACGCGAATACACATCGGCACGCCATTGGGGCAATCGAGTTCCTGCGCGCCGAGCAAAGCAACCTGCGTCCAGCCAATACCGCGTGCCGCCGCCGCCGGGAATGTCGCATTCAAATCGGGGGTTGTCGTGAACAACGCGCTGGCGACATGCTCCTCATCGATCCCATTGGCGGCAATCATCGCCTGCAGCAGTTCTACAGTGGCTGCGCGAATCAAGTCCGCGTCGTTGGCATGTGTGGTCGTCGCGCCGCGCACACCGCGCACCATGACCATGATCCAGACTCCTATGACGGTGATAGGTCCGTGAGGACTGCAAAGAAAGGGTGATTATAGCGCGCCGCGCGGCATAAGGCGTTCGGCAAGCGCGCGTGTCGCCTCGGCACCATGCTCACCCGCCCGCACCAAGGCGCTGCCAACGATATACCCATCCACCAGCTTCTGGACTGCCTGCACATGCTCTGGCTGGCTGATGCCAAATCCAAGGACAAGCGGCACATCGCCGCTTTGCTGGCGGACGCGCTGGATAAAGTTCGTCAGATCCGCTGGTAGCTCAGTGCGTGCGCCTGTAACCCCCGTCAATGCAACAACATAGATGAACCCGCTTGCCTGCTGTGCCACCAGAGCAATGCGTTCGCTGCTGCTGGTCGGTGCCAGGAAGAATGCCAGCGCCAAGCCCTCTTTGCGACACAGCTCCGCGAAAACAGCGCCTTCCTCTGGCGGCAAATCTGGGATGATCAACCCATCCGCGCCTGCCGCTTTCGCGTCACGGGTGAAGCGCTCTAACCCATAACGCATAAAAGGGTTCATATACCCCATCAGCATCATCGGCTGCTCGACACCGCGCACGCGCAGCTCACGGACTGCCGCCAGGCATGCTCTAAGAGTGGTGCCGTTTTCGAGCGCCTTCTGGGTCGCCGCCTGAATGACCGTGCCATCCGCCAGCGGATCGCTGAACGGAATGCCGATCTCAAACCCATCGACACCCGTCTTCGCCAGGGCCTCAATCACCGCCAGCGATTCCTCGTAATTCGGATACCCGATGGGGAAATAGGGCAGGAATGCCGACCGCCCTTCTGCCTTCGCCGCTGCAAACATGGTTTCAAGCGCGGTCACGCCCTGCGTCCGTGCATCACTCATCAGTTTTGGTCCCTCGCAATACTCAAAAGCGCGCCGATGATTTGATTTGCCACAAAGACGCGCTGCGCCCAACTGGACGCCTCGGCATCATACGCCTCGCCATATGTTCGCTGACGTTCGCCGTCTGCCGCCGCGTCCAATCCCTGGTCTGCCGTCTCAAAGTCCATTCCATCGACTTGAACGTAGTCCAACGCCATCCCCGCACGACGCACGATGTACAGCCATTCGCCATCCACGCCAAGCGACGACTCCGCCTTGCTCTCCCGAAGTACGCGCTCGGCAGCGGCACGACTAAAGCCGCGTGTCGCCACGCAGATATCCATCTCACAACCCATCATGTGCGCGAAGACATCATTTATGATCTTCTCGGTGTGCCGCAGCGAGCGCGGGTGCGTCTCCCACGCATACGACGTACGCCCCACGACCAGGCAGTCGCCCGACTGCGCGCGCCGCGTCGTCATGGTTAACTCGTCAGGATAGAGTTCCACCCAGCGGATCAGGCGGTCGAGGTCACAGTAGAGGATGTGCGAGGCTGAGTGCCCAAGCGCACGTTCCAGCGCGATATGCCGCCCGCGGGTCCAGTCATGCGCGACGAAAGGATGTACACCTGACATGCTGCCGAGTGTCGCCACAAGGATATCCCCCGCCGATGGCGGCATCACGATGGTCAGACTCTCGAAGATCTCCATCAGTCGGGCGCGATAACGCTGCAAGCGGGCAAGCTCTCCCCGCGGCTGCCAGGTCGATGCAAGCGCGATGCTCATACGGTGCCGCACCCGCCGCCATTGATGCCGACATCAAACCACCCACGCAGCACCCCGCTCTGCGCATACGCCAGTTCAAGCCGCATCGCTTCTGAAGGCGAGAAAAGCCGCATCGCCTGCCCCTCGTACAGGGTCAGAGACTCGACAGGCTGCACCAACCGTGCCGTGTATACAAAGTTGCGCGTCGTGACGCCGCCAGGTTTGCTGCGCACCGGGCACACATAGTCGTGCCAAAACGCCATCGGCAGTGAAATACTAAGCTCCTCCATCAGTTCGCGGTGCACTGCCTCGTCGGGTGTTTCGCCCGCTTCGACTGCCCCGCCAAACAACGTCCAGAACCCTGGATATGGAATCTCCGGCTTATCATCGCGCTGCTGCAAGAGTACTCGCCCATCGTCGGTGTAAAGAATCATGCCTACCACCGCGCGATTCCGTTCGGTAAGCTGAAAACCCTCTCTCATCCTTCTCGCCCCGCCAGTGCCGAGATGACCGTATCGAGGTCTTTGTCGCCGCGTCCGGACAAATTCACCAGCATGACCGCATCCTTCGGCATAGTCGGCGCGCGCTTGATCGCTTCGGCGACAGCGTGCGCGCTTTCGAGCGCGGGAATGATCCCTTCCAGCTTACTGAGCGTCTGCAAGGCATCCAATGCCTCGTCGTCCGTCGCGTAGGTGTAGTATGCGCGCTCGCTTTGGCGCAGGAAGGCATGTTCAGGTCCGACGGATGGGTAATCCAGCCCCGCCGAAATGCTGTGCGTATTCACGATCTGCCCGTCTGAGTCCTGCATCACGAACGACTTTGTCCCATGCAGCACCCCCAGACGACCGATGTCCGGATCGGCGAAACGAGCGGCGTGCTCGCCGCTTGCGACGCCATGCCCGCCTGCTTCCACGCCGACAAGATCGACTGCCTCATCCTGACGAAAGGCATGAAACAACCCAATCGCGTTGCTACCGCCGCCGACGCAGGCGATGCACACATCGGGGAGCTGCCCCGCCTGCTCCAGGATTTGCCCGCGCGCTTCAATTCCGATCACGCTCTGAAAGTCGCGCACCATCATGGGATATGGATGGGGACCCAGCGCCGAACCCAGCGAGTAAAAGGTCGTCTCGACGTTGGTCACCCAGTCGCGGATCGCCTCGTTGATGGCATCCTTGAGCGTCTTGCTTCCGCTCTCCACCGGGATGACATTCGCGCCGAGCAGTTTCATCCGAAAGACATTCGGACGCTGACGTGCAATATCCACGCTACCCATGTACACATGGCATTCCAACCCCAGCAGTGCCGACGCCGTTGCGCTGGCGACGCCATGCTGCCCCGCGCCCGTCTCCGCCACCACGCGCTTCTTGCCCATCCGCTGCGCAAGGAGCGCCTGCCCCAGAGCGTTGTTGATTTTGTGCGCGCCGGTGTGTGCCAGGTCTTCGCGCTTGAGGTAGATACGCGCACCGCCTAGCTGTTCGCTCAGGCGTGCCGCGTAAGTCAAGGGCGTCGGGCGACCGGTGTACGTCCTCTGGATGTTCGCCAGACGCGCCTGAAATTCGCTATCGGCTAACGCTTCATAGTACGCGGTCGTCAGTTCGTCCAGCGCGGGCATCAGCGTTTCCGGCACGAATCGCCCGCCAAAATCACCAAAGTAACCCCGCGCATCGGGCACATTCGTGCTGTTCGCCTCGATATACATCCTGCCATCCTCAACCATAATTCGCTGTTCACATGCGATCTTCGACGATGCAGTCAAGTCAGGGGCAATCCGGGAGCGTGTTGCCACAGGTCATGAACATTATTACAAGAAACAACATGCACGGAGAGAAGTATGCCTTGGGCGCGTCGGACAACGCTCTATAGCGCCCGTCTTTTGCGGGTCGGTGATGTCGGGCTGCCCGCTAACCAGGCTTCCACACGGGCGACCTCGTCGTCGGCGACAACTTCCAGGACACCCTGATCGAAGTACCAGAGCGGGGCACCGTAGCGATCCAGGCGTACCTCATCAGGGGTCTCACCCAACCCGACCACCTCGATGCGCAGACGCTTATCCGATGGAAAAAACCCACCGGTACGGCGACGAGTGACTACGAAATTCCGGTTCGTTTCCCATCGGCAGGTATGGTACACCCAACGGTAATCCCCATGCAGATACGAGTATCCCTCTCCAGCATCATCATAAGATGTCGAGTCGCTGCTGCCCGCGTATACGCGCAGTCTTCCGCCTGCCTCATCCATGTCCGGCGAAATACGCAGCACAGCACCAGCCCTCACCAGCAGCGGCAGCCGATTCAGCGGTGCTTGAAGCTGATGAACTGTGCCACCATCGAGTGGCTCGTTCGTCCAATAGTTGTACCACAAGCCGTGCGGGAGGTACAGCGAGCGTGCCCTTGTGCCTTCGCTAAGAACGGGTGCCGCCAAAACATGGTCACCAATCATAAACGCATCGTCAGAGTCGTAGCGCGATGCATTGGCAGGGTCAAACATCCAAAGCGGACGAATAATGGGAGCGCCATACTCGCGTGCCAACGCAACACACGTATAGAGGTATGAAAGCAGGCGCGTGCGCAGAGTCAGCGTTTCGCGAATTGCCTGATCAATCTCCTCGTCAAAACGCCAGGGAGACACGTCAGCAGTTCGACTCATCGTCATGAGAAGACTGGGCATCAAGGCTCCCGCCTGCATTGCGCGAACCATCATCTCGCCATCACGCACGTCAATCTCCAAGCCCGCGAGGTGTATGCCACTCACGCCTGCATTCAGAACGCCCCGCACTGCTGCCTTCAAGCCATCCCAGTCGCCCGCGGTCTCGACCGAAAGGGCACCATACTGCGAAATCTCTGTCCCACCACTCGCCTGACGCACGAACGAGCGCAGCGCACTCCGATCTTTCTCCAGGGCAGCACAACATGCGCTGGACATCTGACCACTGTAGCGTGACCGCACGGACGAATGTGCGATGGCTGCGCCGTTAAGCTGGTGTTGTGTCCCTTCCGGCAGGTCATCGAATTCCCCCTCACGAATAACATCGGGACCAGCGGAGTAGACACCGATACCATCGATGCCGGAGCGCACGAGCGGGCGCATCTGCTCTGCCCACCAGGTGCGCACCTCCTCTCGCATAAAGTCCGGAAAGACGCTGATCCCCATCGCAGCAGCAGCGCGAACAGATGTGCCATCGGCATAGGCAGCGAAGACACTTCGGCTCGTGCCGCTCGCATACAAGGGATAGGTCTCATCCACTCGAATTGCGGGATGAACTTCGAGAATGACCTGGATGCCAACCTGGTGCAGATTGTCCACCATCTCGGAAAGGTCTAGGAATCTTTCCGCGTTGAGAGTCAGCGGGCGACCATCATCCATCGCCATGCCACCTAACTGGAGCGCGGCGACCGGCAGCCCACGATCGCGCAGCTCACGCATCAGGAGATTGACGTGATGCGCGCTATCAAATGCATCGCCCCCAACATGAAGACCCAACGCCCATAACGGGGGCAGCGCCAGCGAGGGCAGCAAGGAGGAGAAGCGCGCGAGTACGCCCACCGGCGACGAACTCACCATGATCGTGTAATCGAGTTGTTCCTCATCCAGCGTGACGGTCAACTCGCCGTCACGTCTTCTGCCAGCATCCACAGATAGTGGTGCTGAAGTGCGCCAGAATACGCCGCAACTGAAGTCGGGAGCTGTCAGCAACATGAACGGTACGGGAGCAATGAATCCATTCCTCGCACTCGAATAAACATCAAGTTGCATACCGCGCACGTTGATCGGGTTGACATGAGCGCCAAAGCCGCTGCACATCACGCCAGGCGGCAGCGCAACAGCATGCTGCATCCGCCCATCGGGAGTCATGTGCGGGGGGAGTATTTCCTGGTACGCGATTGGACCGTCGCCGAGGCGCATCGAAACAGAGCCATCGCGTTTGCTGATCATGCACGAAGCAGACCCCGATGACATCCGAAAAACATCCGCCTCATCCGCCCATTCCAGGCTCAGGGGTGCGCTCGGTGCGTCAGTCGCCTCGGATACCACGAATGCATCGCCACTTGAACGCGAGATGCGAAGGCAGTCTGCCGCGATCCATTCGAGTCGGGTTCTCCCTGCATCGCCGAGGATTTCAGCGCCTCGCTCCGTAGGGGCTATGCGCTTGATGTTCCCGCTCGCAGTGCCTGTCTGCGAGATCAGCGCCGCCCGACCTGCCGGGCGGTGAGCCTTCTCCTCGGCAGCAAGCGTGCTGACCTCTTCTGGCGTAAGTGACAAAATACCGTAGCGCGCCCGCTTCCGATAGCGCACAATGGGCGACGGTGGCGCGGGGGGTTCCGTACGCCCAGGGGATAGCCCGCGTCGAAAGAGTCGACTGATCATGGCGAAAACGACTGTTGAACCCACTGCATCGCGTCAACCGGAACACCATTCACCCACATTTCCCAATGCAGATGAGGTCCCGTTGCCCGCCCGCTCATTCCAATCGTGCCGATCACTTGACCTGCAACGACTCGATCGCTGGGAACCACGTAGGTTTCCGTCTGATGCCAATAACCTGTGTAGACACCCCAACCATGATCGATTATTGTTGCCAGACCACGTACATCCAGGGCACCCGAAAACACCACAATCCCATCTGCCGGGGCAAAGATAGCTGACCCTGGCGCGCCAGCGAAGTCAGTGCCGAGATGCAGGCGTTGCAGAACACCTCCGTTGTAGGAACGAGTCGAGCCAAAAGGCGACGTCACGGCTGCCGCTGCGGGCAGCCCCATCAATCCATTAAACAACCGATCGTTAGTGTAGCCACTCATCGCCGCACGTATCGTCTCACCTTCTGCAGCATCGACCTCTGTGCCGAGCAACACCAGGCGATCATCCGGAATTGTCAGGGATTCGGTCGCAAACTGGTTCGCCACAACCTGAACATCCGCACTCACCGTGAATGTCCCTCCCGCACTGTCGGCAACAGACAATGTCACAGGAGAGATCCCAGCGGCGCTGTCCATTGGCAATCCAAAGATCAGCGAGTGGATCAGCCCTGTTGGATCGGACGCAACACGAAGCGACCTCCCCAGAAACGAACCGCTCACGGCGGCAGGTGCTGACGTAACAAGCCTGATCATCCCAGTGCGCCCTGTGACAAAGACCTGCGGCTGGATGCTGATGTCGCTGACAATCGGCGGCAAATCTCCCGAAAGCTGAGGCGGCTGCACTCCCGGAATGAGAAGCGTCTGTCCGGGGTAAATCAGGCTGGAGTCAGTAATGGCGTTGGCTTCGACCACCGCATTCAGGCTCGCACCGTACTGAGTCGCAATACGAAAGAGCGTCTCGCCGGGCAGCACAACATGGTACACCTCATCACTCAGGGCGATCACAGGCGCGGAAATTTGTGGTTCCCCGCCTGCCACTGCGAGAGGCACCAGCAAGCGGTCGCCGACCTGAAGCCTACCAGGGTCAGCCATTCCGTTCATCTGCACAAGAGTATCGAGCGGCACCCCGTAGGACTGCGCAATTCGGTAGAGGTTTTCACCGCGCTGGACAACATGAATGCCAACACCAGGCGGATTGTCCTGCGCAGCGAGTGATGCTGCCAGGACAAACCACACAAGCACTGCTGGAACCACACGCCACCAAAGCGTACGCGCCGATTTACGGGTTAGAAGGCTCATCAAAGCGGAGGACATCGCCCACCTTTACACGGTCGAGGATGCTGACATTGGCTTCAAGAAAGTACTGCGCAGGAGCGCAGGGAGCGTAAGCAGGACGCCAGGGCTTTGCAAGCTGGGCATCCACCACCCGCCGCTCGCTGTCGAGCCAGACCACGCCTATGGGAAAGCGCATGAAGAACATGTGTATGGTCGTTTGTGCCTTACTCTCGCGCCCGGTCACAAACAACAACCCATTGTCCGCAGGCAAGTGTTTGATCAGCATCAATCCGCGAAAATGACACCAGAAACTCTCACACAATTGAACTCGCTTCAGGATAATCTGCTGAGTACTGTCATTTTGCAGAATACGCCACGACGCCATTGATCCCAACCTTTAATCCACATCAAGGATGCACAAGGGACGCGAGCATTCGCGCCCCTTGCTACCCTACCATATGTCGACGCAGGTCAAGGCTATGGAATTGTCAACACCTGTCCCCAGAAAATGCGGTTCGGATCGGTGATGCCATTCGCCTGTTGCAGCCCACGCATCGACACGCCAAAACGCAGCGCGATCCGATAAAGCGTATCGCCGGGTTGGACGCGATACGTCCGGGCTTGTGCTGGGGTCGCGGTGGGTCCGGGTGCCGACGTCGGCGGTACGGGCGTTGGCGCGGGTGCCGAACCGGGCACCGTCAGGCGCTGCCCAACCTGGATGTAGTTCACGTTGGTGATACCGTTCAACTGCGCCAGAGCTGAGACTGTCGTGTTAAAGCGCAGCGCGATGCGGCGCAGAGTGTCTCCGGGTTGAACCACATAGACGGTCGTCCCACCGGGTGCAGGTTGTGGGGTTGCGGTCGGTGCGGGGACAACGGGCGTTGCAGTTACGACGATGACCTGCGGCGTAGCAGTCGGGGTCGCCGTAGCAGGTGCCGACAACCGAACAGGAATCACCAGCCCCTGCCCAACGAAGATCAACGCCTGTTCGTCAAGTCCATTTGCCGAAATGATCGCCTGGGTTGTACTGCCATACAATGTCGCAAGGCGCGACACGGTGTCGCCTGGGCGTACAGTATGAATGATCCGTCCTGGAAAATCGGACGAAATGGGTGGCGGTGTATTGGTCGCCGGAATTGGCGTATTGGTCGGCGGCACGGTGGTCGCCGTCGGCGGCACAGGTGTGGCTGTCGGCGGCACAGGCGTTGCCGTCGGTGCGGTGGTCGTAGACGTGGATGTCGCGGGCGCTGGAGTATTGGTAGAAACGCCTGCGGCTGTAGTCGCGGTCGGCGCAACCGGTGTCGCAGTGGGCGGTACGGGTGTCGCGGTCGCTGCAACAGGGGTCGCGGTTGGCGCAACAGGAGTTGCCGTCGGTGCCGTTCCGCCTGCGACCTGCAGCGAGGCTTCGTCCACGTAGACGACATTATTCTTGGTTGGGAAGCTGACGATAGCACGGATCCAAACGCTGGCACTTGCGCCTGTCGTCCGCGTGGTCACCGAGTGTTCGACAAAAGCATCATACTGCTGTACCGCAGGTGACCAAATAATGCTCGAACTTTCACCATCCTCGCCACCCGTCGGATCAATACCGACCTGGACGAGGACACCGCCGTCATCATCGCTAAGATCTGGGTCATCAAATGCCGATGACCACACATACGCGGAAACGCGGAATGTGACATCCGTTCCGCTTGGCAGCCCGGACACGCGCTGGAACACGCCGCCCGTGAATGTTGCGAAGAAGGATGAAAACTGTTGTGCGTCAGAACCAGCCTGGATGCGCGGGATACCAAGGCTGTCACTGGTATTGGAAGCGGGGAGGTATTCCGGCTGCACATTCTGTGACGAGGAGTCGCCCGCAGCTTGTGCCACGTTCCAGGGTGTCCAGCCCTCAGCAACCTGGACAAGCTGGTTACCACCGACTGCGGTGAATGGTGGCTCAAATCCGGGATTCACAAGCAGATTGCTCTGCCCAAACGCGGCGGGCACCGCAATCACAAAAAGAGCCACAATCAAGAGTGTTGCGAGGAAAAGTCGTTTGCGCATAAACAGACTCCGATTGATTAAGCCATGACTGGGTAAACCTATCGGAACTATAACACAAATTCGTTCAATTACATGGCAACCGAAGTATTCCGGTTCGCGTATTCGGGGGCAAACCCGGCTCCCCTGCTGCGCTCGAATGCTGTCGGTTATCGTGCAAGAATTTCGGCAACTGTTTCAACCAGTTGCGTTGGATTAAATGGCTTGACGATATAGTCATCGACCTGCGCCACCTTCATCGCAATCGTCTTTTCAGTAGCTTGCGCGCGCGCGGTCACGATGATGACAGGGATAGATGACGTGTCAGGATTCGCCTTGAGCTGGTTGTAAACCTGCCATCCATCCATGTCGGGCATCATCAGGTCGAGCAGGACAATGTTCGGGCGACGGCGTTCAATCATTGACAACCCGTCTCGCCCTGTAGCTGCGAGATCCACCTCATACCCGTGACGGCTCAATATCATCTCCATGAGCTGGGACATCTCGGTTTCGTCCTCAATGCAAAGAACCCGTGCCATGTTCCTCACGCTTTCCTAGTAGTAGTAAAAGTGGATTGCTTCAGGTATCCTAATCCTAGACGATCTTGCTCGCGTTTCCCCTTGAGACATGGCGTAGGGCACCACAGAATTATCATCATGAAAGTCAACGTTGGGCTATGCACACTGACGCTCGACCTCGGCGGCGTCGATTCCATCAAACTCAAACGCAGTATCTTGAAGTCGCTTTTCACCAAAATGCGTGCCGAATACAATCTTGCAGTCGCCGAAATCGCCGATCAGGATGAGCTGGAAATCGCGGTCGTCGCATTTGCAACCGTCAGCAACTCGGCTTCACATGCCAACAGCATGGTCAATAACATCATCAATTGGATAGAGCAGAACTGGAACGACGGTGAGATCAGCGACCAGCAAATCGAGATCTTATGAGCGGTTGACGACCCGCACACCTGCGGAATGGTGAGCACGCAGCCCAGGCTGCAAGCACAGTGCTCGCCTTGCCCCCTTCTTCGCGCCCACGGTACGCCTCGTAAAGCCCGCCTCACCAAGTTCTAAATGATCCTGCTTCTGCTTTCAGCCGTGCAGAGGGGTATACTTGCTATATTCGTGTGGCATTACCCAACGGAAGCGAGGCAGATACGTGAATTTGCACGAATATCAGGCGAAGGAACAGTTCGCCAAATATGGCGTCCCGGTGCAAACCGGCAGAGTCGCCAATACCGCAGAAGCCGCCTACAACATCGCACGCGAAATGGCTGTTCCGGTCGTCGTCAAGGCGCAGGTGCTGGTCGGTGGGCGTGGCAAAGCAGGTGGCATCAAGTTAGCGCAGACACCTGAAGAAGCGAGGGAAAAAGCCAGCGCGATCCTGGGCATGTCAATCAAAGGGCACATTGTCCACAAAGTACTCGTCGTACCGGCTGCCAATATCGCCAAAGAGATCTATTTGAGCGTCACCAATGATCGCGCTGCCGGAAAACCTCTGCTGATGGCATCTGCTGAGGGTGGCGTCGAGATCGAGATCGTTGCCAGGGACAATCCGACCGCGATCATCAAACAGCACATCGATCCATTCCTCGGTCTTCGTGAATACCAGGCGCGCAATGTCGCTGCTGCGATGGGACTCTCCCGCGAGCATTGGCGCGCCTTCGCCAAGATAGCGATGAATCTGTACGCAAGTTTCGTGGGTTCTGACGCAGTGCTGGCAGAGATTAATCCGCTGGTCGTGACCGATGCGAATGAACTGCTCGCGCTCGACGGCAAAATGATCATTGACGATAACGCGCTGTTCCGCCAGCAGGCACTCGAAGCGCAGCGAGATGTGTCCGATGATCCCCCTGAAGTCATCCATGCCAGAGATGCAGGCTTAAGTTATGTCAAACTCGACGGCAACATCGGCTGTATGGTCAATGGAGCTGGGCTGGCGATGACGACGATGGACATGACCAAGCTGTACGGCGGCGAAGGCTACGGTCCCGCCAATTTCCTCGACATTGGTGGCGGTGCCCAGGCGGACAAAGTGGCGATGGCGCTGCGCATTATCCTCAACGACCCACAAGTCAAATCCGTCCTCTTCAACATCTTCGGCGGCATCACACGGGGTGACGAAGTGGCGCGTGGTATCCTCCAGGCATTGGGCGAAGTACCGACCAACGTCCCATTGATTGTCCGCTTGAACGGGACAAACGCCGAGGAGGGTCGCAGGATAATCGAAGCAGCAAATCTGCCCAACGTTCGCTACGCCAGCACCTTAACACAAGCCGCCCAGCTCGCGGTTCAGGCTGCCAAAGGAGAACTCTAATCATGGCGATCCTCGCCGATAAGAACACGAAGCTGATTGTCCAGGGCATCACAGGGCGCGAAGGCAGCTTTCATACGCAGAAGATGATCGAATATGGGACACAGGTCGTCGGCGGTGTTACCCCGGGTAAAGGCGGCGAGTGGGTACACGGTGTCCCGGTGTTCGATACGGTAAAATCCGCTGTCGAAGCCACCGGTGCGGATGCCAGCATCATCTACGTCGCGGCACCGTACGCGCCCGACGCCATGTTCGAAGCCGTTGACGCAGGCATCAAGCTAGTCGTCTGCATTACTGAAGGCGTCGCGGTCAGCGATATGATGCGCGTTTATGACTACCTGCGCGACGGCAACATCCGGCTCATTGGACCGAACTGCCCTGGCTTGCTCACCCCTGGACAGGCAAAAATCGGTATCATGCCTGGCTATATCGCCAAGCCCGGCAGCATCGGCGTCGTCAGCAAGAGCGGAACGCTCACCTACGAGGTCGTTTACGCGCTGACACAGAGTGGGCTTGGGCAAAGTACCTGCGTCGGAATCGGTGGCGACCCCGTCATCGGAACCAACTTCATCGACGTGCTGCAAATGTTCGAGGAAGATCCACAAACCGAAAAAGTCTGTCTGATGGGCGAAATCGGTGGACGTGCAGAAATTGACGCCGCCGAATTCATCAAAGCAAACATGACAAAACCGGTTGCAGCCTTTATCGCAGGGCGCACCGCCCCGCAAGGGACACGCATGGGTCACGCCGGGGCAATCGTCGAGGGTGGCGAAGGCACCGCAGAAGAAAAGATCGACGCACTGCGCGCCGCAGGCGTCCGAATTGCAGACAACCCAGAGCAGTTCCCTGAGCTTCTCGCCTGATTGTGACTGAGCACAAGACCCCGCGCCCACGGCGACGGGGTCTTCGCCATCACTCTGTCTTCAGCGCTACGACAGTCGTCATTCGTGCGGCGCGCAGCGCTGGCAGCAGCCCCGCAATGATCCCCACACTTGTCGCGAGACCTAAACCAAACAGCGCCAGCTCTGTCGGGATGATGACCAACCCAGCCTGAAGCTGCGAAATATCGACGGGAAGAAACATCGGACCACTCCCCTGCCCGCTTTGTGCCGCCTGCTGCGCGAGATTTGCGATGCCCTGATTGATCCCTTCGCCCGCAAGGTACGAGATGAGTACGCCAAGTGCACCGCCCACTAATCCGACCAGCGCCGCCTCGATCAGGAACACGGTCAGCACATCACGATCAGTCGCGCCAACGGCTTTCATCAAACCGATCTCGCGCGTGCGTTCCAGGATCGCCATCGTCATCGTGTTCGCCACGCCAAACGCGGCAACGAGCAGCGCCACGCCACCCACGCCTCCCAGCACCAACCGCATGGTGGTGAAGAAGCCGTTCAATTGATTGATGAAGTCGCCCAACCCGCCTGCGCTAAATCCCATCTCCTTGATGGCATCGCTGATCGCGGTCGTCTGTTCACGAGACTCCGCCCGGATCAGTGCAAAGTCATACTTAAAGTCACGGGGGTCGGCGCGCTCACCGTTCAACCACTCGTTCAGACTAATGACCTGCTGAACAGGCATGATGATGGCATAATCGTAATTTGGGTTGGGCGCGAGGATGCCTACTGGCGAGAGATCCAATCGGCGCTCTTCGCCGCGCGGACTGAACGTGCGCATCTCCAGCGGCGTGTTCAAAACATCGACCTGGATCGGGCGATACTCTGTCGCCTGCGGATCATAGAAGTTTATCGGAATCTGGGAGCCGACCAGGACTTGACCCCGTTCGAGCGTCAGCGTCCCCTCTGCAACTTCAATCCCCATATACGGCAGCAGTCGTGCGTCCACGCCCATGATCTGCCCGCCGCCTGAGTAATCATCTGCCAGAAGCTCGCCCCAGCTCTGGAAGTTGACCAACGGCACGACGACCGATACGCCGGGAATGCGCCACAGACGCTCCACCATCGCCGGTGTCAACTGCGGCGGCTCAACATCGCTGTTGGGGTTGTACTCGTAGCTCGGACCAACCATCACTTCGGTGAGAGCACCGCTTTGACCGATGCCCTGTTCCGCTGCGGTCTGCAACCCCACGGTCATAGCGACGAGCAGCACCACTGCCGCGGTGCCGACCAGCACTCCACCAGAGGTCATTGCCAGGCGCGCGCGGGCACGCATCAGATTATGCGTGGCAAGGTGTCCCAATTCCCAGAACATGCCTCAGCCTCCTAACCCAAGGAACCCTAACAACAGGCGTCCAAGCAGATCGTCCGGCTCAGGTTCCGGCGTAAGCGACACACCCAGGTCGGGAAGTTGTTCCACTTCAGGGGGCGGTGGAGGTGGCTCGACAACGTCGAATCCGTAGGTGTATTGCAGATCGCGCTCCGCGCCCAGATCGTCGGTATAGATCAGCGTAAATGTCACACTGAATCGCCCCAATTCAGTCGGTACAACCAGGGCATTTATCGTGGCATCGTCGTCTGGGCGCAGTATGCCTACGGTCGCCGTCGTACCCTCGATAACTTCGCCGCCCGTGACACTCACCTCCGCGCGGTCAATGATCTCATTTCCCCGACCCAGATTCGTCACCTGTAGTCCTAAAGCGAAGGGTTCATTTTGATTGATCGTTTCAGGCAGTGTCTCGGCAACATCGACCTGCAACCGAGGTGGAACAATCACAACCAGGCTGGCAGGTAAGACGGTTTGCCCGCTGCTGCCCTCGGACGTGTTGTAACGCACCGTTATAGGCAGAGTCTGTATGCCACTCTCCACATTCAGGTTCACGACAAAGTCCTGCGTCAGCGTTAGCGCCTCCCCAAATGGCAGATCGCCTGCGAAGATGGTGTTGCCGCTGCCAACCGGGGCAAAAACGGTGCTTGGCGTACTCGTCGTGCTGCTGCCGCTGCCAGGCTCCCGTGGCGACCCGCTGGGTGTCGATTGCGGGGGCGGGTTGTTCGAGACGTCCATGGTACCGTAGGTCACCAGCATGCCCTGGGCATCTGCATCGCCTACGTTTCGCAGCGTAAATGTCAGGGTAAAGCGCTTGCCAGGTTCCAGCAGCCCGTCCCCGGTATCCAACGAATCCAGCAGGATGACAGGTGACTCCGTGATCACGGGCGCGACATCGATCCCAATCGAAGTGGTGACCGTTTGCGTCTCCCCGTTTTCGACGTAGCTGATCGACACCGGCTGCGGCTGTGGACCCCGCCGCGCATCGCTGCGGACGATCATTGTGAATGTGAGGTCAACAACATCGCTGGGCTGCAAATCGCCGAAGCTGAAGCTGTCGCCCCCTGAGTCGGGGATGAGCAGCCCACCCTCGCCAGCCACGCGCAGCAGCACCGCCGATGCGGGGGCGTTCCCCTGATTTTGAAGGGTAAGGACCACGCGGGCACGCGCGCCGGGGACCACAGGCGAGGGTTCGACCCGGTACTGCGCGATCACCACACGCGCGGCAAGGTTGACATCCTCAACCTGAACACTGAGGGAACCGCTGGAGGTGTAAGTCTTCCCTTCAAAGTCCCGGTAACTCATCGTGATGCCCACGCTGTTGGGTCCTGCCGGTGCATCCTCGCGCGCAATCGCCGAGAGGCGCAGCCGAACGACCGCCCCCGGCAGCAGATCAGGGACGGTGAGTCCTGCCTGCCCACCCGCAGGTGAAAAACGCGAGTCAGGATTGAGGGTGAGCGAAATGCCCTGCGCAGTGCGATTACCCTGATTGACGAGTTCAAATTCAAAGGTAGTCGTCCCACCCTGCGGGATCACAGTTGGGTTGGCGACGAAACTCCGCACCACGAGGGACGGCTGCCCCGGAATAACCGTAGGCTGGGGTGTCGCTGTCGCAGGTTCCGGCGGCGGCGGCGGCGTGGTCACAACGACCGGTGCCGATACTATCAGCGCGAATGGCGCGACGACCGTGCCGTTGATCGGATCAATAACTTCGATGCCATAAACACCAGGACCGATACTTGCGGGAACGACCGCCGTGAGCGCCGTTGGGCTGACCACCGTCGTCGCAAGCAAACCAAAGCCGACAACGCGCACTGCTGCGCCGCTGGCGAAACCCTGCCCAAAGACCGACACAGTCCCGCCAGTTCCGCTGATCAGTTGGGTCGGTTCGACACCCGTCACGGAAATCGCTTGTGCATGCGCGGGTGCGCCGCGTAGCGCAAACATTGCGACAAACGCACCAGTCACAAGTAGTCGCAGCAGTATTTTCCAGTTCAACATCATACGCTCCCACGAACCGTCAAGGGTTCGGAACACTTTCTTCAAGCGCATCCAAGGCAGGTCGCTGTCGCGTCGCGTAATCGTCGATGACGCGCCCGTCGCGCAGCAGGATCATGCGATCTGCGTAGTTTTCGATTCCAGGATCATGAGTGACGACGACAACAGTCTTGCCCGCGCGCGTACACAGTGCGCGCAGCATTCGCATCACCAGTCGCCCGGTCTGGGTGTCCAGGGCACCGGTCGGCTCATCACACATGATGATGGGCGGGTCGTTGAACAACGCCCGCGCGATTGCCACGCGCTGCTGCTGTCCGCCCGAAAGCTGTGACGGTCGATGCTCCGCGCGATCTGACATCTTCAGTTTGTGAAGCAGCGCGGTGGCATGCGCCATCCGCGCGTCATGCGGAACTTTGGCGAAAATTCCAGGCAAAGCCACATTTTCAAGCGCGGTCAGTGTCGGCACGAGATGAAAACTCTGAAAGACAAATCCAACCGTCTGAGAGCGAAAATAAGCGAGATCATCACTGCTCATCGTGTCCAGCCGTGCGCCGCCAACCGCGATTTGCCCGTCAGTGGGGCGATCCAGTCCGCCGATCAGGTAGAGCAGCGTGCTCTTGCCGCTGCCGCTCGGACCCATGATCCCCACAAACTCTCCTGCCCCAATCGTCAGACTGACCGACTTCAATACATGGAGCTGCGCATCACCGATGCGAAAGAGCTTGTGCACATTGCGGACTTCGATGCCCTGCGTCATGGCGCATTGCCCCCAGGCACCTGTGGGCTTCCGGGTCTCTCAACGGGAAACTCCTCGGTCAGCAGGCTGGCATCTCCGGCTGTCCCAAATTCGTCTCCCGTTGAAGACATCTCCAGCGGTTGGATTGCCCCGGTAAGCACGGGGAGCAGGATCACAAATGCGACCCAAATCGCCAAGATGAGTGCTGCAACCCACCAGCGCCCGCCAAGCGCACGACGCGCGCCAATGAACAGTAAAATGAGACTCCACAACCAGAAGAGCGTCATATGAAGCGCAAGGCTGTGGAGCAGAGCTTGGGCAAAGGGCGAAAGGCTCTCGTAACCTTCCCAGCGCTCCAACAGGATCGAGACCCCAATACTGCCGACTTCCCCACCCAGGCTGTAATAGATCAGTTGAATAAGTGCAAGAAGCCCAAGCGGAACACTCGCCCAGACCGCGACCTGGATGTTGCGAGCGAATGATGGAGGTGCGGCATTAAACATCGGAACCGGTGACAGCACTATTGACTGAAGCATCCACGCCAGCACAACCCCGCTGGCAGCCACGAGTAGTGTGACTGTCGTTTCAGTGATGGAACTCCCGGTGCTCGTTTCACCGGGAATGATGCCCACCGGAATTGGAGGCTCCAATTGAATGCCACCGCCAGGCACGCCATCAGGCAACGTCGGCACACCAACAGTTGGATCGAATGGGAGATCAGTGACGCCGCCGCTGTCCTCTGAAAGTGACGTGCGCCGTACTTCCGCCGCACCAACCAAAACGAGGATGATGATCGCGGCACCAACCCACTGGCGTGTCGTCGGCATTTGGCGAAAAAATGCCACCGGTTGAAGGAGTACTGCCAGGAAGTGACCAAACAAACCACGACGAGGTTCACGCGGCAGAATGATGGTCCTCGACCCTGGGAGTGATGCAGTAGGATTCGCCATGTGGTGTTTTGCTCCTCAGTCGCACGCATCAGCGACGTGATTGTAGCCCTCAATACGCGGATTCCAGCATGCGAGTATCATGCACGTTGGGTAGTCGTCATGTTACGCAACCCTGCGTTGCTAGATTACAGCCGTTTTGCCTTTCAGACGAACAAAAATCACACAGCCTCATGACTTTACGTATGATATGCCGTCGTGAAAACTTCGACATCGGTCCAGTGATCGAGCCTGTGCACGACTTTTGGCGGAGAATAATGGGTTTGCGGACGTGAGATTGGAACGCTGAGAGGAGTCGACGAGGGTGAGGCGGCAATCAATCGCCCCACCCTGGAGAATTACGCATTCTTTGTGGCGACTTCACCGTAGGCTTTGTCAAGCGCTTCAAAGTTGGTGAACAGGAAGTGGTCGTGGTAGTAGTGAATCCACAGGAAGGACAGAATCGCCGTGTAATACGGAATGTCAAAGTACTGGTGCGCTTGTTCAGGCGGCAGGTCGGGTCGGACAAGCCGCACGAGAACGCTGACGAGGATGAAGACGATCACCGAGCCTGTCAGCATCATCGTGCTGAGAAGGAACAAGCCCTTGCTATCCTTGGTAGACTTCGCAAACCGTTCGACCAGCGGCGCGCCTTTCAAATCACCGTACGTCTGGCGTATCTTGATGATGTAGAACGTGATCGCAAGGTACTGGAAGGAATGCCAGGTATTCATGCCCTGGAACGCAGTGTCCATGTTGGGAAGCGCGGGAACACTGAATGAGACGACCATCGTCAGGACGATGAAGACCGTCTTCGGGACGTTCAGGTATCCGCCGAGATACTCGCGGACGGACTTGACGACAAAAGCGATCAACGCGATTGCGAACACCGCTGTCACAACATAGAAGAACCAGGGATGTTTGATGAACTCTGGGATCACCTGCCCCAGGTCATTGGCACCGATCCAGAAGTTATCCATGCTGATCTTATATGACGCGACCGGGAACAGACACGTCAGAATCACCGCGTAGTCAATCAGCCGCGCCGGAAGACTCACCGCGCTGCCGGGGCGAACGAACTTGTGCTCCTTGTGGCTGTAGAGCTCGACAATGTAGGTGACCTGATGCAGCACATGGGTCGCCGCCCAGAAGAAAAACACCGTGAGCAGCAGGGTCAGATTGAGCATCGCAAGCGAGATCACCACAATCGGAATGATGATCGACGACCGGATCAACATCGGATAGCGCGAGCGGAAATCGCTGTCCAGCCCCGTACGCAGAAAAGTGGACATCATGTGAGGTCCGCCGATGGCGATGGCGACAAAGCCATTTACAAGATTGCGACTGGTATCTTCGTCCAGCCCCAATTGTTTACCCAGTAGATAGAACAGATAGGGCATCGGTACCAGGATGACACTCAGTGTAATGAATGCCAGATCCCAATTGCGGCTCCGCAGCCAAAGCGTACCACGCTCCTGACTCGAAACGCGGCTTCCCAACGGTACGGCAGCAACACCCATACAACTCCTCCTAACACTCATCACCCACTTATTTTGTCACGCTAAGTAATTCTAGTCCAAACTACGGGAGAAAGTCCACTGGTTCGTTGGGGACAACACGTCGAATTCGACGAAACCCGATTCCCAGCTATTCTTAGAAACTTGCTGCGCACTCGCATCGCCCTCGCTATAATTGCCCAGGCGTTGAATACGGTGGGTATCCAACGCATCTATGGTCTCATCGCATCCTGTGCGCTCAAATCAGATCAGGGAGATCCAAATCCATGTCGATTATCGAACACATTCACGCGCGCGAAGTTCTCGACTCGCGCGGCAACCCGACGGTCGAGGTCGAAGTCATCCTGTCGGACGGCGCATTTGGTCGCGCTATCGTTCCCAGTGGCGCATCGACAGGTGAACACGAAGCGCTGGAGCTGCGTGATGGCGACAAATCTCGCTATGGCGGAAAAGGCGTCCTCAAAGCGGTTCAGTCCGTCAATCTCACCATTGGCGACTCCCTGCGCGGCATGAGTGCCCTCGATCAAAAAGAGATCGACGAACTCATGATCGAGCTGGATGGAACCCCCACAAAGAAGAATCTGGGTGCAAATGCCATCCTCGCAGTCTCGATGGCAGTTGCGCGGGCTGCCGCTGACAGCCTGGACATGCCGCTTTATGCCTACCTCGGCGGTGTTCACGGGCATCTGCTTCCAGTGCCCATGATGAACATCATGAATGGTGGCAAGCACGCCGTAGGCGCGACCGACTTCCAGGAGTTCATGGTCATGCCCGTTGGCGCATCGACATTCGCAGAAGCGCTCCAATGGGGTGTCGATATTTACCAGGCGCTCAAGAAAGTGCTGCACGACAAGGGCTTCAGCACGACCGTCGGCGATGAAGGCGGCTTTGCACCCAGCCTGGGCAGCAACGAAGGCGCGCTGGAAGTCATCATGGAAGCCATTCACAAAGCAGGCTACAAGGCAGGCGACCAAATCCGTATTGCGCTCGACCCAGCGACCAGCGAAATCTACCGCGACGGCAAGTATCACCTCGACATCGAAGGAAAAGTCCTCAGCAGCGAGCAGATGGTCGAGTTCTGGGTCAACTGGATCAACAAGTATCCCATCATCTCGATTGAAGATGGCTTAAGCGAGAACGACTGGGAAGGCTGGAAACTGCTGATGGCTCAGGTCGGCGACCGCGTTCAGATTGTCGGTGATGATCTTCTCGTGACCAACGTCGAGAAAGTCAAGCGCGCAATCAAGGAACGTGCCGCGAACTCGCTGCTTTTCAAAGTGAACCAGATTGGCTCGCTCACCGAAGCGCTGGCGGCGGCACAGCTTGCACAGCGCCACAATATGACGGTCGTCAGTAGTCACCGCAGCGGCGAAAGCGAAGACACCACCATCGCCGACCTGGCGGTCGCCATGAACGCGGGGCAAATCAAGACCGGCGCTCCTGCGCGCACCGACCGCGTCGCCAAGTACAATCAACTGCTGCGGATCGAAGAAGAACTGGGCGACGCAGCCGTGTATGCCGGCTTGAAAGCATTTACCAACCTCAATTTGGACATTTAGCCATGACCCACATCCGCATCGACGGCAAACGCACAAAAATCGTCGCGACCATTGGTCCTACCTCAAGCGACGAAGCGACGTTACGCCAAATCATCCGCACTGGTGTGGATGTGGCGCGAATCAACTTTTCGCATGGCGAACATGAAACCCACAGCAAGACGATTGATGATGTGCGACGCATCGCTCATGACGAAGGTATCGTCGTCTCCATCCTATGTGACATCCAGGGACCGAAGATCCGCATCGGAAAGATCGCCCAGGAGCCGCTCGTCCTGGCAGAGGGCGACACAATCACCCTGACTTTGGATGCGGCGGATGGCAGCAACAGTATTGTCACCCTCCCCCATCCGGAGTTCATGCGAGATATCAAGACGGGCATGAATCTGCTGATTGACGACGGCAAGCTCGAATTCATCGTCAAGGCGACAACCGGACGTTCCTTAATCTGCGACGTCATTGTCGGTGGTGATCTCACCTCACGCAAAGGGGTGAGCGCGCCCACTGCCAAGCACACGATGACCGCCATCACCGACAAAGACCGGGCGGATGTGCAGTTCGCTCTCAGCAAGAACACCGAATACATCGCGATGTCGTTCGTCCGCTCAGAAAGTGACATCCGCGAGATGCGCTGGCTGATCCGACATCTGGGAGGCAATGCGTCGATCATCGCCAAAATCGAGAAGCATGAAGCGCTGGAAAACATCGCTTCGATCATTCATGCCTCGGATGGCATCATGGTCGCGCGCGGCGACCTGGGTGTCGAGACCCCTGCCGAAGAAGTTCCATTTCATCAGAAGCGCATCATCGCGCTCTGTAATCAGGCGGGTAAACCGGTTATCACTGCCACCCAGATGCTAAGCTCGATGACCGAAAATCCACGCCCCACGCGGGCAGAAGCCAGCGACGTCTACAATGCCATTATCGATGGCACGGACGCCGTCATGTTGAGCAATGAGACGGCGAGCGGTCAGTACCCGACACGCGCAGTCGAGACGATGGTCAACATCGCCAACATTGCCGAACGCCACATCGAAAAGCCGAAGTTTGTCCTGGATGATGACAATAACAGTGAGACTACAGTCGAATCGCCGGAAGTTACCGCAGATGCCGTCTGCCAGGCGACAACGGCAATCGCCGATGCACTGGGATGCCAGGCAATCATCACGCTCACACTTTCGGGATATACCGCTCGTCGTGTCGCACGGGAACGTCCCAAGACGCCGATCATCTGCGCCACGCCCAGCGAGCTGACCTACACGCGAATGGCGCTGGTCTGGGGCGTCATCCCATTGATCGTCAGCGAATTCACGACGATTGACGAGATGCTGCGCGTGGTCGTACGCGCCGCAGCAGACAAGGGATTGGTCAAGATGGGCGACCGTATCATCATCATCGCGGGTGTGCCCTTCGGCGTGACCGGTCAGACCAACTTCATGAAGATCCACAGCGTGGGCGAATCCGGCGAATTAGAGTAAGCGCAGTTACTCACCGTCGACAAACTGGATCGTCTCACCACTGCCGGACGTTGTGCCGCGTTCTGCGCGCCCGCGCCGTTCGCGGCGGCTATATCCGGGTGGTGGCAGATCTACGTCTGCGCTTGTGGCAGGCGGCGCATAACCGGCGCGAGTCAAGTCACCGGGCGGCTGACCTGTTGCGCAGTGTGGGCACAGATCCCAGGACAGATCCAGCATCCGCCCACAGCGCACGCATGGCTTCTTGAGACGGGTATGGCATGACGGGCACGCCTGCCATTCACTGTGTACCCGCTGACGACAACCGGGGCAAACGGGCTTCTCTTCGATTTCTTGCAGCAGTGCTTCCTCTTCCAGCGACCGCTCGTAGGCTTCAGAGAGCGTCTCGCGCGGGCGAAGGAATAGATAGATGAGCAGTCCGGGCAGATTCAGAACCGCGACCAACACCGCGACCAGGATTTGTGCCAGCGAATCACGCGAACGGGCGCGCATGTCTCGGTAAGCCCAGACAATCATTGCCAGCCAGAATGCGACGACCACCATGCCGAGGTATACGGCTGCGCCGACGACCAGGTTATTGGCATCCTGCGCGCTGAAATCGAACATGCATATCCTCCGCGAAAGGCGCGGTTTGTGTCAAACCGGTACAATCGTCGAGTATAACACAGCTCGCTCTACGAGGTAGCAGTCGTGACGATTCCCACGCCAAAGCTCCAGGACCTGCCCAACGGCGAGCGCCCTCGCGAGCGCCTCCTTAGGCTAGGTCCTTCAGTGCTCACAAATACGGAACTGATCGCCCTCCTGCTGGGCAGCGGGACGAGTGGAGAAAATGTACTCCGGCTCTCCGAGCGCATCCTCACGCGACTGGGTGGTCTGGAGGGGTTTTTGCGGGCTTCACTCGGCGATCTGAACGCGCTAAAAGGCATCGGTGATTCCAAGCGCGCGCAGTTGATCGCCGCTGCCGAACTGGCTCGCCGCATTGCGGCACTGCCACCGCCAGAGCGCACATCGATCGCAAGCGCAAAAGATGCGGCTCAACTGGTAGCGGATATGGCACATCTTTCACAAGAACAGGTCCGCGTAATCCTGCTGGACAGCGCAAAGAGGGTCATCGCGCTGCCAACACTCTACATGGGTACGGTGAGCACAGCCGTTGTGCGCGTGGCGGAAGTCTATCGTGAGGCAGTGCAGCGCAGCGCCTCGGCGCTCATCCTCGCCCACAATCATCCATCCGGCGACCCAACGCCATCCCCGGAAGACATCGAACTCACGCGGGCGGTAGCGGCAGCAGGTCTCTTGCTGGATATTCCCCTGATCGATCACATCGTCATGGGGCGAGATGGCTGGCGCTCGCTCAAAGAGCTTGGACTCATGGCGCGCTGATCGACTCAACATTCCCAACCAGCAGCATCATCTCACTCACATACACGTCAAACTGATGACCCGATGCATAAAAGCTGAAATTCAGAAGGTAGCGCGGTCGATCTTCGGGTGCGAATGGTGTGAGCAGATTGCCGCTGTCGAAGGTGTACCACTCGTTGGCACGTACCAGAGAGTGTTCCTGAAAACAGGTGTCGCAGCGCTGCGGGGAATCCAGCTCGCCACGCGGCATGACATAGAAGCCCTTACGCCAATTACGCGCAGGGCTGGGTCGTAGCGGATCGAAAATTGAGCCAAATACGTCCGTATCGCGCGATTGCTGTGCTTCTGTCTCATAGATCGCAGGGATGAATTGCATATTCAGCATCAGTGGGCATTCGCTCCCAGCGACACCACACACTGCAAGTGATTGACTGACTATACGAAAGGTGAGGCGCAGCGACAGGTGATTGTAGCCGCTGATGTCAACGCCAAGCGAACCAGGACCAAACCGCTGCGTGCAGCGCGTTTCACCATGCGTCGTCGCGCTTTGCCCGCGTATCAGATGCACGGCGAGTCGTCCATCGATCGTTTCTACGCCATAGGTACCGCGAGGCTCCTGAGTATCGGCGGGGTTAAAGCAAATCCAGGTCAGCGGCGACGCAAGGACTTCCGTAGGTGTTTCTGAACTTCCGCTGATCAGGGTGTCGGGGTTGAAGGTCAACCCACCGAGCAAATCGACATAGCCAGGCAGGGATGAAATCAGATTTGTGCTCATGGTCAGGATGCCCCGGCTGCCGGCGGGGATCTCTGCTGCGCTGCGGTCATCTGCGACCAACAGCGCTGCGCCCTCGTAGCTGACCACCTGGAGCTGGTCGCCCCGGACGCTCACTGTGTAATCGCCAGCCCTGTCCAGAATGACGAGATCTCCGCCGCTGGCGATGAGTTCAACCTGTACCTCTCGCTTCGCCTGGGGCGAAACCCAGATGTCAAAATCGCCACTCATGCCCGTCAGCGTGATGCGATAGGCTTCGACACCCCAGTCAAACCGGGGACGCAGCGCATTCACAAAGCGAATCTCGCTTTCGCCACGCAGTGTAACGGCAATGAGATATGGCGTAGCCTGGTCAGAATCGTCACCAATCACGAGAACACCCTGCGTGTCCGGGGGCACCGAGACGACTTCACCGGGCAGCAGCGCGCGGTCGTCACGGACGACCAGCTCCAGCAGGTCCGTCGTCATAACCCCCAACGTCCCACGACTGACTTGCAGAATAGAGGGCATCGGCACCACTGAATTGTAGAGAAAGTAATAGACGCCAACGGCGAGCAGCCCTACCGTGACGCAGAATACAGCAAACGCCATCCAAATGACGCCCCAGGCAACTTGTTCCGCAGCCGGGTTTGCCACACGATGCTCGGCAGTCACTATGGTCATACGCCTGACCTCGATAGATTGAACCGCACGCATTATAATCACATTTGTTAAGTCGGGGTGAGTTCAGAAAGCGAGACGTGTATGTCCGGTCACAGCAAATGGTCGACGATTAAGCGCAAGAAGGGCGCAGAGGACGCCAAACGCGGCAAGATATTCACGCGTGTTGCGCGTGACATCGCCCAGGCAGCTCGTGAAAGCGGCGGCGACGAAAACGCGAACCCCAAACTGCGAATCGCCATCCTGAAGGCGAAAGCGGTGAATATGCCCAAAGACAACATCGAGCGCGCCATTGCCCGCGGCACAGGCAAGCTCGACGGCATCGATTACGAAGAGATCACCTACGAGGGCATCGGCATCGATGGCGTCGGCATCGTCATTGACGTTCTGACCGACAACAAAAACCGCACCCTGGCAGCGCTCAAGAATGCTTTCAATAAAGGCGGCGGCAGCATGGCTTCCGCAGGATCGGTGCTGTGGCAGTTCGACCGTGTCGGCTTCATCGAGCTTAAGGGGGAAAACCTCGATTTCGACACCATCTTCATGACCGCTGCGGAAGCGGGCGCGGATGATGTCGTCAATGACGAGGGCACAATTGTCGTCTATACCCCGCGTGAAAAGCTCGGTGCTGTCGAGCATGCACTGGCGTCGAACGGTTACGAAATTGAAGACTCGATGTTGAAGTGGTCTGCCAAGAACGAGACCGAAATTGACGCCGAGAAGATTCTCCAGAACCTGCGGCTGATGAACACCATCGAAGAACTCGACGACGTGCAGTCGGTCAGCAGCAACATGCTCATCACGGATGATGCTATCGCCGCCTTTGAGACTGCCTGACGTGCTCGCACTTGGCATTGACCCCGGAACGGCGAGTGTTGGCTACGGCGTGGTGTCTACCCGCAGCGACGGTTCGCTCCAGTTAGTCGATTATGGCGTGATCACGACGCCATCCAGTGAAGCAATGCCAAAACGCTTGCTCATCATCCATGACCGGCTGACGGCGCTGATCGAGCAGCATCACCCGGAGATCGCCGCTGTCGAGAAGCTCTTCTTTGGCAAGAATGTGACGACGGCGATCACGGTCGCTCAGGGTCGCGGCGCAATCCTGATCACGCTGGCACGAGCGAATCTCCCCATTGCCGAATACGAGCCGAGCATTATCAAGCAGACCGTCTCCGGCTACGGGAGCGCGAAGAAACCTCAGATGCAGGAGATGGTGCGGCTCTTGCTCGGCTTGGAAGAGATCCCAAAGCCGGATGACGCAGCAGACGCCCTTGCCATCGCCATCACAGCAATCCAGATCGGAAGCTACACGTCACTTGAAAGCGAAGACTATTCATGATTGCGAGTGTTGAGGGGCGCGTCAGCGCGGCAGGCGCGGATTACGTGGTTGTGGTCGTTGGCGGTGTTGGGCTGCGCGTCTTTACAACCCCCGCGGCGTTGGCGACCCCGGAAGGCGATTTCCTTCTATTGCATACAACGCTGATCGTGCGCGAAGATGCGCTCACGCTGTTTGGTTTCCCCACGCTAGCAGAGCGCGAACTGTTCGACCTCATCACTACGGTGAGCGGCATCGGACCCCGCCTCGGTCTTGCCATCCTCAGCCACATGAGCCTCGAGCGGCTTCGACAGGCAGTACTGAATAAACAGCCTGAACTGCTGACCCGCGTGCCAGGTATTGGCAAGAAACTTGCCGAGAAGATCGTCTTTGAACTGCGTGACAAACTGCGCGGCAGCACCGGAGCTGCCGCCGCGTCATCAGGCGATAGCGCAGATGTTGACAGTGACGTGACCGCAGCGCTGCTGACCTTCGGCTACAGCCAGGCGGAAGCCTCAGCCGCCATCCAATCGATCCCCCGGGATACTCCGGCGGACTTTGAGGAACGGATGCGCGCCGCCCTCGCCTATTTCACCCGGTAATCCGAGGAAGCAATCTGATGACGCAAGAACTCATCGGCAAACGTGTACCCGTTCTCGACAAGGGGTGGATCGAACTCATCGACCTCATGCCGCACCCCGCCGCAGGGGTCAGTGGCGACCTTGCCATCGTCTCCGCAGCCCGGGTCTCGTTCATGGGCGAAAGCAAAGGCGAAGAAAAAGACAAGAAGCTGCTCTTTTACCTGATGCGCCATGAGCATAATTCGCCGTTCGAGATGGTCGAATTCAAGTTTCGCCTGCGCGCGCCACTGATCACCTACTGGCAGTGGGTGCGCCATCGAACATTCCACTACCAGTCGGCGAACGCACAGTCCGGACGGTATACCGAGTTTGATGAGAATGATTTCTACGTTCCGGCAGCGTGGCGACAGCAGCACACGAGCAATAAGCAGGCAAGTGGCGCGAACCTCCCCGACGCGGAGAGCCAGGAGCTGACAGAGAAACTGATCGCTTTTTATGACGAAGGCTATCGCTTGTACGAAGAGGCGCTCGAAAAAGGTGTCGCCAAAGAAATGGCACGACTCTTTCTACCAGGCTTCAGCGTCTACTACACCTGGGTGGTCAAAGTCGATGCGCTGAACCTGATGAACTTTCTGCGCCTGCGTATGGCATCCGACGCCCAGTACGAAATCCGCGTCTACGCCGAAGCCATTTACCGCGAATTCTTCAAGCCCGCCCTACCCTGGACAGCCGAGGCATTTGAAGAATTCGCCATGAACGCAGGCGAGTGAGCCTGCACACAACCTACTGCCCCGTCACGTCATCGCCAATGGGCATACAAAACTGTATGCCCACGCTGTCAAATGGGCGCACTTCCCATCCATAGTAACCACCAAAAAAGAACAGACTCCCCGGAAACGTGTAGCTCGTGTCGCGGGTTGTATCGACGAAGACAGTTTGTCCGGAAACATCAAACAGCGAGACGCGGTAAACATCCGCCCCCGCCGCCGCGCCCCACACGACGGTCAGCGGCTGCTGATGTGCGAATACCTGCGGCGTGCGGCTCAAATCCACAACAAAACTTCCGCACGCAGGAAAAGTGGGCAGCGCGCGGAGCGCGTCCAGCGTACCATCCGGCGTTAACGTCACAAACGGCGCGAGCGTAGGCGTGGGCTGAATGCCGGGTGTCCACGTAGGTGGCAGGGTTGGGCGCACGAGTGTCGGGGCGTCTGTCGCTGCGCCCTCGGTGGGTACTAAGGTGGCGTTCTCCTGCGCTGGTGGTGCGGGCGTGTTAGTCGCCGCCTCCTGCCCCGCGCAGCCCGTCATCGCGCCGACGATCACAATAAGCAGCCAAACTCGCATCGCTTCATCCCCTCAGTACGTTTGTGTACACACCGATGACGACCAGCACAAGGGCGAATGCCAGCACGAAACAACCCGCAAGCAAGTACCAGAGCGCTGCCCGTCGCGGTGGCGGAGCCTCGCCGACATGCCCAATCAGCAGCCAATGCCCCAATCCGTAGACCAAAACACCCAATCCGGTCGAGATGAACGTCGGTATCATTCGCGTATCCATGTGAAAGAAATACGCAACGTAGAGATTATCGATGACCGGCGTCACCAACAGGGTCGCCCCAATCGCAAAGCACGCAGTGAGCACCAGCCGCTGCCAGCGCGCCAGTGCCAGCGTTTGTGCGAGAATATCCATCGGGATCGGCTTATCAACGGATGGTGATACTGCCTGTACGGTGCGCGCTTTCGGTTTACGTCCCACTGGCTCATGCACTCCCTGATGGGCGATATGTATTGATCATAGCTTCGCTTGCGCGTTCAAAGTATTCACGCATGGCAGAGCGGGCAGGCTCTTCGATCTGTACCACATCAATCGCAGCCAGCATGTGGCGTAACCAGGCGTCACGCGCCGCCTCATCGATGGCAAAAGGCATGTGGCGCATTCGCAGGCGAGGGTGACCGCGCTGCTCAATATAGGTCGTGGGTCCGCCAAAATACTGCGACAGAAATAGAAACTGGAATTCTTTCCCCGCCGCAAGATCATCCGGGAACATCGCGCGCAACGTGTCATCCGCCTCTACCCGTCGATAGAACTCATTGACGAGTTTGCGAAAAGTCTCCGCCCCGCCGACAAACTCATATACAGACATCTCGGCATCGCTATTCATCATGAGCCTTTAGTCATCCTGCATTCACTGGTACAATTTCGCCGCTTTGGAAAACAAATCACCTCGCAGCGGTTAAGGAAGGTCTTCATGAAATTGTTCCGGCGTATCGTCGGTCTCATCGCGCTTCTTGTTCTCAGCAGCTTCCCGACGATGCTCTTCGCCCAGGAGAGTCCACTTAATGTCGTCGGCTCCGGGCTTGCAGCCCCGTTGTTCGATGCGCTCGTCAGCGCAAGCGGCACCAATCCAGAATTAGCGACAGAAGTTACCGGTTCACGCATCGGTATCGAACGTTTCTGCCAGAACCAGGCACAGATCGCGCTCACCAACCGCGGGATGAGCGACGCAGAAGCCGCTGCCTGTGTCACCAACGCAGTCGACTATGTTGAACTCCTGCTCGGTGATGAAGCAGTCGCCGTCATCGGCAACCCCGCTGACGACTTCGCCACCTGTTTATCCCAGTCCGACCTTGCCCTGGGGTTTGCACCCAGCGCCCAGGGACAAATCACCAATTGGCGCGGCTTAAACGCAGCCAATCCTGACCTCAACCTGAGCATTATTGTACCGCCAAACGATTCGGCAGTGTATGCGTTGATGGACTCGCTGATCGAAGGCGACGGAATTCGCGCGGACGCCGTCACGCAGCCGGATAACGCAGCGATCATCAACGCGGTCGCCACTACACCCGGCGCACTCGGCGTTGTAAACTGGAGCGCGGCGTTTGCGGCGGGTGAACAGGTGAAAATCCTCGACCTCACTAGCGCGGAGGGCGTTTGTGTCGCGCCGTCTGCCTCGACAGTAGAAAGCGGTCAATACCCCGCTGTCCAGCGCTTCTTCGCCTATGTCAACGATGATGTTGTCGCGCGCCAGGACCTCGCACCCGTGCTTGCGTTTCTTGGCACCGCGGACGCTTCGACGGTGATCGAAGCGCAAGGCTATCTGCCACCGGCTGAGGATCTCCTAACGCAGAACGCAAGCGTGATCGAAAACCTGACCCTCGGTCGTACCTTCAGCATCCCGCCAGTCGTCTTCACGATCCCCCCCGGCGTCGTCGGCGCGTTTACCATCGGTGGCGATGCAGCAGGGTTCAATTACATGCAGGATATGACCGCGTCATTCCAGCAAACCTACCAGGGCGTTACACCCACTGCGGACTTCGAGGGTCGCGTCGCGGGCGCACGCCGCTTCTGCAACGGCGAAATCGAAGTACTGACCCTGACCAGCCCGCTTACAGAAGAACAGCTTGCCAACTGCACGGCAAACGGGGTTACCCCGATAAGCTACAACCTGGGAACCCAGGCGGCGGTGCTGCTGGTGGGCGCGAATGACGTCAACGAGCCGCTCTTCTGCCTTCGTGCCGAACAGGTCGGGCAGGTCTGGGCTGCGCGTGCCGACGGATTGCCCACCAACTGGTCAGAGATTGGCGAGGGTTTTCCGGATCTGCCGATCACCCTTCTGGTGCCCACGTCCTTTAGTGAAAGCACCGACCTCGTCCTGAGCAGCAGCACGGGTATCAGCGATGCGCTGCGTGCTGATGTGCAAACACAAGGCGACCCACTCTACCGCGCGGCTTCTGTCGCCGTCGTGGACGGCGCGATGACTTTCATGAGCTGGCGCGAATACCTGCGTGTTCTGGAAAACCAGCAGTTCGGCATCCGGCTTGTGCGCATTGATAATGGCAATGGCTGCATCCTGCCAGACATCAACACCATCAAAGATGGCAGTTATGCCCTCACGCGCAACGTACAACTTGTCGTTAGCCAGCGCGCGCTCAACCGCCAGGAGATCCAATCCTTCCTCTGGTACATCTTTAGCGACGAGAACTTTGCACGCCTTGATCTGAACGACCTGCACGGAATTGAGCTGAGCGAGCTTCCCGCCGTCCGCGAAGGACTCCAATCCGAGTTTGACGCGGCAGTCGCAGCCGCTGCAACGCCGGAACCCACACCCGACCTCACCGCCACGCCGTCGGGCTAATCGAAAGGTCCGCCATGCGCGGTGAACTGATTGCACTCGACCTGGAAACGACAGGTTTAGACCCTAACCAGGATGCCATCCTCGAAATCGCCGCCGTGCGGTTTCAGGATGGCGCTATCATCGAAGAATTCTCGACCCTGGTCGATCCTGCTCGTTCAATCCCAGCGATTGTCACACAGATCACCGGACTGACGGACGACGATGTCGTCGGCGCACCGCGCATCGCCCAGGCAATTCCCCGGCTCATCGCCTTTGCCGGGGATGCGCCTATCATCGCGCACAACATCAGCAGCGATGCTGGCTTTCTGAACAAGGTCGGCGCGCTGCAAAACAACCTACGCCTGGACACCTATGAGCTTGGCGCAACGCTTCTCCCGCGTGCGCCGCGCTACACCCTTGGTGCGCTGGCAGCCTATGTGGGCGTCGATCTCGTGCGGGCACACCGCGCGCTCGACGACGCGAGGGCGACCGCTCTGCTCTACTGGGAACTCTGGGAGCGCACCTGCGCACTGCCGCGTGAGCTGATTGACGAAATCGTCACGGCGTCGGCATCATTCCGTTGGGATGCCCGACCCGTCTTCGCGGCGGCATTGGATCTGGCACAGAACCGCGTCACAGCGGCGCAGACCGCCGCGCTTCAGGCAATCGATCCCCCATTCGTTCCCTCCCACGCACCCGTCGCACTGGACACCATTGACGCATTCGCGCCGGGCGGCGCATTAGCTCAGGCGCTACCTGGCTTCGAGCCACGTGACGGTCAGCGCCAGATGGCGGCGATTGTCGGGGAGGCGATGGACGCCGGTCGGCATCTCTTGATCGAAGCGGCGACGGGTATCGGCAAAACCTACGCCTACCTCGTGCCTGCGCTTGCAAGAGCACAGCAGGGTGAGCGCGTGCTCATCTCGACCAGCACCCTCACCTTGCAAGACCAGCTTATCAAAAAAGATCTGCCAACACTCCAGGCAGCCCTGGGAACAAACATTCCGGCAGCCGTGATGAAAGGGCGAGTCAATTACCTCTGCCCCCGTCGCATGGCAGCGCTGCGCGCCAGGGGACCCGTAACGCTGGAAGAGTTGCAGCTTCTCGCCAAGCTGCTGATCTGGCAACATGAAACCGGCAGCGGTGACCGAGGGGATATAACGCTGCGCGGGATGGAAAACCAGGGCTGGGCGCGCCTGAGCGCTCAGGAAGAGAACTGCACAGACGACGTTTGCCAAGGCATCGGCGGTCACTGTCCCTTCTATCGTGCACGTCAGGCTGCACAAGCAGCGCAAATCGTCGTCGTCAATCACGCTTTGCTCGTCGCGGACTCCGCGCAGCCGCAAAGCGCCCTCCCCGACTACAACATCGCCGTCATCGATGAGGCGCATCAACTTGAGGATGCAACGACCCAACACGAAACCTTCAGCCTGGATGCCCCTGCACTCCGCGCGCGCCTGCGCGAGCTGGGTGGCGATGGACGCGCCGTCGTCATGGACGCGCTGCTCAAGGCAGTGCGCAGCGCAGCGCCAGAGAACATTGCCGTGCGCTTCCAGGAATATGGCAGCGTCGTACGCGACGCCGTCCGCGAAATGTCCGCCCATGCAACCGCGCTCTTCAACGCCCTGGAAGGTATGCTGGCGGAGTGGCGGGAACAGCGACCGGACACCCAGACCTTTCGCATCACCGACGAGCTTCGTCGTCAATCTGCGTTCGAGCAGACGCGGGCAGCCTGGCATACCCTTGCGGACTTCATGATCGCCCTGAGTGAGAAGATGACCGAGCTGGCAGACGGTCTGCGCCGCATGAGTAAGTACCCAATCCCGAATCGCCTTGACCTCGCCAGCGCGTGTGAAGCCGCCGCGCGCTTCTTTTCGACCACAACCCGTGAGCTACAAGCGTTCTTCGTCCAACCCGATCCCAATGGCATCTACTGGCTGGGCACAGGTTACGACGAACGGGGAGTCACCCTCAATACCGCACCTGCTCACATTGGCAGAATGGTGGATCAGCGGCTTTGGTCCGCGAAACGCAGCGTCATCATGACAGGCGCAACCCTGCAAACCGCCGCGTCGTTCGATTTCATCCGCGACCGCCTATCCGCGCAGGACGTCGACAGCGTATCGATCCCTTCACCGTTCGATATGAAACGCGCGGTGCTGCATTACCAGATCAGCGACCTGCCCGATCCTTCCGACCGCAGTCGCTATCAGGCAACCGTCGAACGCGCCATCATCGACCTGGCAATGGCGCTAGAGGGCAAACTCCTGGTCTTGTTCACCAGCTTTGCGCAGCTTCGACAAACGTCGCAGGCGATTTCAGCCCGTCTCGCGCTGGGCGACATCGCAGTTTACGACTCACTGGATGGCGGCGGGCGCGGCGCGGCGCTCGATAACTTCAAGATCGCGCCGCGCGCGGTGCTGATGGGCACGCGCAGCTTCTGGGAAGGCATCGACTTGCCCGTCGACAGCATTCGTGGCGTCGTGATTGTTCGTCTGCCCTTCAGCGTGCCGACCGACCCAGTGTTTGCCGCACGCGGAGACCGCTATACCGACTCATTCAATGATTACAGCTTGCCCGACGCAATTCTGAAGTTCAGACAGGGCTTCGGGCGATTGATCAGGCGATCAAGCGACCGGGGCGTGTTCGTGGTGCTGGATGGGCGACTAACGGGTAAGAAATACGGTCAGGCGTTTCTGGATTCGCTGCCCGTGACCACACGCATCAGCGGCAATCTGGCGGGCATGGGGCACTCGATCACAAGTTGGCTGAATGAACCGAGCGGAGATACCGTACAATAGGATCGGGCGAAACGCCAACGAGTCAGAAACCACGAGACGATATGAAAACACCTGCGGGTCACGAGTGCCGCTACTACTATCAGGATTTTCATCGCGGGCGCAACCTTCAGGAATGTCGCCTGCAGAAAACAAATCGGGAATCGCTTCCCTGGGAGCCACGCGACTGCGCCAACTGCCCCGTCCCCGGCATCCTGCGCGCCAACGCCAGCCCGGACATGGAACTGACACTGACGATTAGCAACAAGTTCTTCATCTTTGGGCGTGCGCTCTCTGTCAACGCCTACTGTACCCTGCACCGAATCGCCATAGACGATCCACATGTGGGCTGCCCCAGGTGCAATGCCAGCAAGCCAGGGTTAGAACTTTTTTTGAAAGCACTGGAAGAAAGCGAACCACCTTCTAACCCTACGAACGATCAAGATCCGTCATAATAGTAAGGTTAGAACTTGCCCTGGAAGACCGACGGGTATACATGATGGCATTGTCCCACACTGCATCTGCTCATGGCACTGCGCGTTTCACCTTACTGGTGTGCAGCACGCCGGACTCGCCATACCCGGTGGATACAGTGGCGAAAGCATTTCCATCAGAGAGCTACCTTGTCCTCGCCGTTCCACCAGAGAAGGCGGCTGATGCGCTAGCCCGCCATCGCCCAGACGCCATCCTCGCTCCTAACGCGCCCGGTATCGCCAAGCTGTTTCGCAGCATCGAGCAGAAACCTGAGCAAGCGCCGTTCCGCGTGCTGCTCCCCTATCCGAATGCGCCTGTGTCCGAGACTTCGCCCGCCGACGCGGTACTCACCCTAGACAGCACGTCATGGAGTGCGCAGCTCCTTCCGCTCCTTCGGATGCGTGCCCAGATCATGGCGCTTCGCGAAGAGAATGTGCGACTGCGCAAGAAGCCCAGCAAACGTTCCAAACCCCACGTCGATATCGACCTTGAGCTTTTCAAACGTTATATCTTCAACAATGTGGGGCACGAACTCCGCACTCCCCTCCTGCAAATGAAAGCGGCGCTGGCGATGCTTGCACAGGACCCATCCAACCGAACACTGATCGATCTCGCGGTGAAGGCAACGGCGCGTCTGGAAGAAAACGTTCAGAACGTGCTGCAGATTTCCCAGAGCACCAACATCTCACTCGACGCCGCGTTCGTCAACGACTCGGTCGAATTGGCACTCCGCAGCCTGCGCAACTCCTGGCGTAACAGCACGAACATCCACCGTATCGCGCTGGAGATTGAACCGAACCTGCCCGCGGTGCTGGCAGACAAGCGTGCAATAGGCAGCGTGCTTACCCATCTGATCGAAAACGGATTGAAGTTCAGCGACGGCATGGTCATTGTCCGGGCGGTACGCAACGACAATACGGTGTTGTTGAGCGTTCAAGATAGCGGGATTGGTATTCCGCGCGATATGCACGAGGCGATCTTTGGCGAGTTCGTTCAGGGTGATCTCACCTCCACGCGGCGCTTCGATGGCATGGGGATCGGGCTAACCATCGTGAGAGTTATCCTTGATCGTCATCATGCCGAAATCACTGTCGAGAGCGAACTGGGTCGTGGGGCGCGCTTTTCCTTTGCCCTGCGAATCGTGCCTCTCGATCCCCCGCATTCATAGGTTCTTCATCCGTACCACGTTGACTCTCAAACCAGTTCTCGTTACAATCGACTATAAGATTTAGATTGTTCTGAATATCACAATCAATGTTGGGGCAGTTGCCGATCAGATGAGATTCTGACCCATTGAATTCTCAAAAGCGCCAATATTCGTTCAGTAGACAGGATGCGCTATGCTCGAAATCACCCCGGTGCGCTCGTTACAGGAGGCTTCACATGCCCACGAGCCACACTTAGGCACTCAGCAGCGTCTCAACGCAGCGCTGGCTGCGGTCGAGGCGCGCATGGTTGAAGTAGTCAACAGTGACGTCACCGTGCTGCGAGATGCAAGCCGGCATATCATCACATCGGGCGGCAAACGAATTCGCCCACGCCTGGTTTTCCTCAGCTACCTCGCGCTCGGAGGTGATGACGAGCTTGCCACGGTTGATGTCGCAGCGGCGGTTGAATTGGTACACACCGCCAGCGTTGTCCATGATGACATCAACGATCATGGTATCATGCGGCGCGGTCGTCCATCGGTCAACAGCATCTGGGGGCGTACGTTTGCGCTGCTTACGGGTGACTTTCTGTTTACCAAGGTCTACGAACTCATGGCACCATTCGGTGACCTGAACGTCAGCCTTGCTGAAGGGACAGTCGCCCTGGTCGAAGGCGAAACGCTCCAGGCAGCAGCCGTCAAGGACGGCAATTTCTCGCGTGCCGTCTACTACGACATCATCGCCCGCAAGACGGCAGCGCTGTTCCGCTCGGCAGCCGACATGGGCGCGCAGCTTGCCAAGGGTACCCATGAACAGGTTGAAGCCCTGCGTCACTTTGGCTTCAACGTTGGGCTTGCCTTCCAGATCATCGACGATGTTCTCGACATAGTCGGTGATGAGGCGAAGCTGGGCAAGACTGCTCATATCGATATTGAACAGGGTCGTGGCTTCAGCGTCGCCCACGGCGGTGAGGGGGAAGCCCTGATGGACTCAGTCAAGAGCAGGATGCTGGAAGGCGATACGATTGAGCAGGCAAAAGCGCAGGCACAGGCGCTGGTCAATGTTGCCATTACGCACCTTGATGTACTGCCTGAGAGTGATGCCAAGGACGAACTGATTGCACTTGCCCTGTCCACTATCGATCGCGAACTCTAGACATTAGCCCCCTTCCCGCCCCAAAGGACACCCCAGGTGTCCTTTTTTTGTTTACACTGGTGTACGAGACCATTTCGATCTGAAAGGTGGCATAAGCGAATGCTCCAGATACTAACCACTGCCGCGATCCGTGAGATCGAAGCGCTCGCCGTCAACGAAGGCATTCCGGAAAGCGAAATGATGACGCGCGCTGGCACCGCCCTGGCGCGCCGCGCCGCCGCGTATCTGCGATCCTTACCTGCTGCAATTGAACAGGCACGGGTGACCTGCCTGATTGGACCCGGCAAGAATGGAGGCGATGGGCTTGTAGCAGGGCGCGTGCTGGCAGAAAACACCAATGCTCTCGTCCGCTTTTACCTCGTCCGCAAGCGCCCCGATGATGATCCGCTGATGCAGCCCATCGTGGATGCCGGGCATCTGGTCGTTGTTGCGGAAGACGACCTGCGCTACCGCGTCCTCACGCAGCTCGTCGCCAGTGCGGACCTCGTCATCGATGCGCTGTACGGGATCGGCACGACTCCCCCGCTCCGCCCAGAAGCCAGCAAGCTGCTCCGGGCGGCGGCACAGGCGCTGCGAGAAAAACCCGAACCGCCCCCTACCTGGGTGATCGAGCCAGAGCACGCCCCACAGCCGACGCCGCGCCCATTCATCCTCGCCTGCGACTGCCCCAGCGGCATGAACGCGGACACGGGCGAACACGACGCGAACACAGTCCATGTCAACGAGACGGTCACTTTCATCGCGCCAAAACCGGGTCTGCTCAGGTTTCCTGGCGCGGCTGCCGTCGGACGCCTCACCGTAGCACCCCTGGGCATTCCGCCGTCGCTGAAGCCCTTCAAAGAGACCAAGACATTTCTCGTCGATGCCGATTATGTGTCCGCGCGGCTTCCACCTCGCCCCGCCGACTCCCATAAAGGCAGCTTCGGCAAGACGCTGGTCATTGGCGGCAGCATGAACTACCTCGGCGCGCCCGCGCTGGCTGCGCTCGCAGCCTATCGGAGTGGGGCAGGCTTGGTCACAGTCGCCTCCATCGCAGACGTAAGCGTGGCACACGCAGGCAGACTGACCGAGGCGACCTGGGTCATACTGCCGGGTGAAGACGGCGTCATCGCCCAGGATGCCGCCCGCGTGATCACGGACGAAATGGCAGGGGTCGCTTCGCTCGTGCTGGGTCCAGGCTTGGGCACCCAGCAGCCCACGTTCGAATTCTTGACCACGCTGCTCCAACAGCACAGTGCAAAGCCCGGCGTGCCACGAACAATCGGCTTCCAGCCAGTGCTGCCGCCATCCCCACCTGCGGAGGCAGTGACCCGGCAGTTTCCTCCCCTCGTGATCGATGCAGACGCGCTGAACCTCCTGGCGAAGCTAGACAAATGGTACACGCTGCTCCCGGAGTCCACGATACTGACGCCGCACCCTGGCGAAATGGCGCGGCTGTGCGGAACTGAGACAAGCGACGTGCAGAACAATCGAGTCGACCTGGCGCGCGAAAAAGCAAAACTCTGGAAGTGCGTCGTACTCCTCAAGGGTGCCCATACCGTCATCGCCTCCCCTGACGGGCGCATCGCACTGCTTCCGTTCAAGACCAGCGCACTTGCAAAAGCCGGAACCGGCGATGTTCTTGCAGGAATGTGTGGCGGCTTCCTGGGGCAGGGCATGAAAGCCTTTGATGCGGCGGTATGTGCTGCGTATCTACATGGTTTCGCAGGAACGCTTGCCGAGGCAGCCGTCGGAACGGCTCGCAGCGTGATTGCAAGTGAGGTGGTTGATCACATCCAGGCAGCATTAGCGGCGCTGGAAGGCGCTTCCTAAGCTGCAGTACGACTGAAGACGGGACTCAATACAGCTTGGGCTGCGGTTATCCCCCTAGTCCAAGCTCATCACGGCGGCGGCGAGCAGCAGCTTTGCCCTGCGCAATGCTCTCGGCAACCGGGTCTGAAGGGACAGCAGCCTCGACCTGCGTTTGGAGCGTGCGCGTGGTCTGACGTGCCATCCGCACGAGGCTATCCCCCAGCCGTCTGCCGCTCTTGGGCAGGTACCAGAGCGCGCCTGCCAAACCGATCAAAAGCCCAATTAACCCACTGCAGAGAAAAGATCCCATCGATCGTCCTCAATCTTTGCGAGTCTCTGCTACAGCGGGAGGAGTCGTGTGCCGCAAAGCACGTCGTATTCCCCCCAGATTACTGACGACCACACCCACCCCCGCCAGAAACCCGCCCACTTTCACCAGCGGTGACGTCACATTCTCGCTGACGAAGCGAATGGTCCCGCTCGCCGTCTTGACGGTCTCCTGCGTATTCTTGAGGATGGGCTGAACTTCGTTTTGCAGCAAATTGATCAGCCGCGCAATCTGCGCGATGAGGATCGTCAATGCGAGGATGATCATGACGCCTTGCAGTGACAGGAATATCAGGAAGACATCCCGCACAATCTGGATCACCGATGCAGTATTGCCGACATCACCCTGAGAGAGAAGCAGCGCTATCACCACGATAAACGCGACGATCAGGAACAGCACCGCAACGGCGATGATCGCAATGCGGGTGACGGTCATTCCATTCTCAGCCGTTTCTTCGGCAGCCTGTTTGATTTCGTCCGCCATACCCCCCCTAACGTCTGGTGGTGCGCCGTCTTGCACGCCCCGTACTCAGACTGAATGCCACAATCAACGCGATGACGCTCCCCATTATAGCGGGGAAGATGCGCAGTGTCCCGATGTTGAATGTGTTAATGTCGAGAAGGATGCCCAAAACGTGCCCCAGTGCAAATCCAGCCCAACTGCAAAGAAGATACAAAGCGAGGCGGCGAAAGTCACCGCCAACGATCAGATGAAAGGTGCCCCCCACAAGGGTAGCAATCATGAAAGCGAAGGTAATGCCGGGTGCGGGCACAGGCACTCACAATCTTCTACAGGCGATTGAACAGATTGTACCTGACCGGCGCATAAGTTTCACCCAACCATGGACTGAATTTGGATAAGCAGCCCTGCCTGTTTATAATTCCCCCATTATGACCACAGTAGATCATCGCATTCTCATTCCCGTACCCCAAGGCGTGGTATGGGAGTACATACGCAAACTCGCCAATACGCCGCGCTGGCAACTCGACCTCAAAGGGGTTTCGATCTTGACCAGCAAGAGCGAAGGGGTCGGCACGCGCTGGCGCGAAACCCACGAAAACGGGCGCGAATTCGTCGCCGAAATACGAGCGTGGTACGAGGGACTTGGCTATCAGTACGTTTACGTCGAACGCCCCCCCCTTAAGCGCGCGATCAGCACAATTCGCCTTCAGGAAATTGCAGAAGGCACGATCGTCCAGTGGACGTTCGAGTATGAAATGGGCGGCGTACTGAGCGGCGTCCGCAATGCGCTGACTGTCAGCCGCCAGCTCGACTCTTCCATACAGGGCAGCCTGAAGAAGCTCTATCTTCAGCTCAAAACCGACCGCGCCCGTGCCTTGGATACCAACATCGACACCAAGGCACTGATGCGTGATGCGCCCGATGCAGAATCGCGCGCGCAGTACAAGCCGCGCCATCCCAGCGCAGTGCTGGAGAGCGATCACCCTGTCAACCCACCTGTCTCTGGCGGACCCGTAATTTTCGAGCCGCCGATTAACCAGGATGACACACGTCCGACACGCGCCGTCCCAGCGATCACAGACGAGCAGATCGCGTCCTATCCCGCCTCTACGACCGCCGCGCCCACCCACGAGCCAGATTTCATTGCCGATCTGCCGAATGTGACGGACGACACCCTACCGGTGCGCGATATGCTGGGGAATGCACAGCCCATCGACATCGATGCAGTACGCCGGGAGCTTGATGAGGAATCGTCGGCTCTCCAGCCCGCGTTTGTCATTCCAGAGCCAGCGCCAACCGATTCGCAGCGGCTCATGGATACCAGCAACATGAGCATCTGGGAGGTTTTCGGTGTCGCCCGCCCTAGCGAGACCGGCGAATACCAAAAAGTCGCCGTCGAGGAAGCGAAGCCAGAAGCTACGGAAGTCAGCCAAAAGCCCAAGGCATCCCGCAGTAAGAAAGCGTCAGCAGCACCCGCTCCTGAACCGCAGCCAGATCCCGTAGCATTCATGCCTTTTGCCGCCGTTGGAGGTATGAGCCGAGGGCTGCGCACCCAGATGCGCAGGCGACTGGTCAAGTTACGCCCACACGTCTAGCGATACACCAAACAAAAAGCGACTTCATTGCTGAAGTCGCCTTGGGTGGATGATGGGGCTCGAACCCACAACCACTTGATCCACAATCAAGAGCTCCGCCATTGAGCTACATCCACCATATGACCAGAATATAGCACAACATGTCACGACTGAGAAGGGTCTTGCCGCATGACCGCGGAGGCTTTTTCCGCGACAATCACGGTGACGACGCTTTGCCGCATGGTTTGCAGGTGGATTTGTACCTCAAAGCCGAAGCGCGCAAAGTAGCCCGTAACATCAAATTTCTCGCCACCGCGCTGTCCTGTGACCCGGTACAGCCATTCCAGCGCCGCAGTCCCTGCATCCGCGCCCACCAGCACCGCATTCGGCACAATCACCATACGCCCGCCTGGTTGCAAGACTCGATGCGCCTCGCTCAACGTTGCGCTCTCCAGGATGAACGGTGTCGGAAACGTACAGACGATGCTGTGAATCGATGCGTCCGCGAAGGGCAGCGCCAGCGCGCTGCCGCGCACAAGTTGAGGACGGAATCCCGCGCGCCTGAGTTTTCCCCAGGCGATCTTCCCCATCTCCGGCGACAAGTCCAACCCGACCGCACGGAAGCCACGCGCATGAAGGTCGAGCTGCAAATTCCCCGTACCATGCGCGATTTCTAGCACCACACCGTCTGACTGCGCCGGGATGTGGTCAAGCGCCGCGCGTGTCCAATCGCGCCACTGCCCAAACGAGACGAGACGGCTGACCACATCATACGTCCACGCCATCTCGTAATAGAGCAGCCGAAAGCCAAAGCGTATAGCTGAAGCCCAAAGCACTTTCAAGTGATGTCCAAACGAAACACGATCTCACCATCCTCGACTTTCCCCGTGTCCTTGAAGCCAAGCTGTTCGTACAAATGCTTTGCGCCTTTGTTCGCGGGTACAAAACTAATGTCGATGGCTCGACAGTTTGGCATCAACCGAAGCATCGCGATGATCTGCTGCATGGCGCTGCGCCCAACCCCGCGCCCCTGGTACGCAGGCGCAATCATCAAGCGGATGATCCACCAGGTTGTGGCATCCTGCTCATCAATCCCGTACAGCACATACCCGACAGGCGTATCATCGATGTAGATTGCCTTTTGACCGAGCGTATCCTGGTCATAGTGGTAATCAAGCATCGAAATCGCATTGTGCGCGACAAACTTGCGCTGTTCTTCGGAGAGTTGATCAGACAGGCGCGCGATAGTCCGCCAGTTCTGCTTGTTGATGTCCCTCAGCGATATGTTGGTCATCTAGCCCCTATCTGAATAGCGCCAGCATTACGTCTGGCATGTCAGTAATGATGGCATCCACGCCTAACCGTTGCAAGCGCAGCGCCTCCGCTGTGTCGTTCACAGTCCAGGTATTCACCTTGCGTCCAACATCTTTGGCGCGGCGCATATACCCTTCATCGACCTGCGTATGATGCGGATGAAGCGCCTCGTGCCGAACCAGCTTCGCCAGCCCATAGGCTTCCGGCGGCGTGCCCTCCCATTCCAGAAAGCCGATTTGAATGTCTGGCGCGATGGCAGCAAAACGCTGCAACACGCGCGGATCGAACGACGAGACGATGATGCGTTCTTGCATCCTGTGTCGCTGAATGACGCTCAGCACCGCCGCTTCCACACCCGCGATCATCGCGTCATCCGATTTGATCTCGACATTGATCAGCTTGAAGCGCTCTCCCAGTGCGCTAAAGACCTCTTCCAGCGTTGGGATGCGCGTGTCGGCATAAGCGCTGCTCTTCCATGACCCGGCGTCCAACTGCTTCAGCGCGCTCAGGGTCATGTCGCAGATCCTGCCGTGCCCATTGGTTGTCGCATCAACTTCGAAATCATGCAGAATGACCGGAACGCCATCTTTCGACAACCAGACATCGAACTCGATACCGTCCGCACCTTGGTCGGCGGCAAGCTCGAAAGCGGGGATAGTGTTCATGGGCGCGTAGGCGCTCGCGCCGCGATGTCCGATCACGAGGGGGCGATTTGACATAGATCAACTCCGGGGTTCGTCTTCGCATGCGCGAATTGAACCCCGGAGATCATCAGAATACAAGCGATTGCTGGAGCGCCATGCCTTGCAGTCGCAGCTCAATTTTTGGCACCAGCTACGGGGCTGTCCACTCCCAGGTGAACTGGTTGTAACAGGCGGCGGCGAGGTCACCGGAACGCACTGCCCACGATTCGATGTAGGTGAACGAGGTCAGCGAATTGACGACGATTGTGCGTGCCGCATTTTCGCCGTTGCTCTCAGGAATCGTGCGGTACAACGGGTTGTTATGATCGTTCAGCGACGCGCCGATGATCTGCACGCCGGGCAGTACATCCACCTGAAACGTCTCCAGCAGCGCAGCGCCCATATCCGGAGAGAACGTCGTCAGGCTGCCAATCTGCGGCACGACCATCTCCGTCCAATCTTCGGACACAGCCGCGCTTCCGAGCGCGCAGTCAAAATCTGGCAGCGGCGTCGGCGCATCGACGATCAGGTTTGTCAGGCGATACTGCCCTGGCAGCAGACCATCTGGCGCGAACAGGCTCAACATCTGCGCGTCGATCTGACCGCCCTGCGCAGGTTCCGCGAGCGTCTGTACGGCGTTGTTGGAAAGCTGGGCAACCAGGGGTGCCAGAAGGGCTGCCAAGCCGGATGTCGCGGGGATAACCTCCAGTGGTGCGTCGAGTGGCGTCGTCAGGTCGGCGCTGACGACGACCGTCGTCGCGCTGCCCGGCACGACGAACTGAACTCCCTGTTCCGTCTGGACAACCGCACGCCCTGAGAAGAGTTCCAGCCGCACCGCTGGACGCCCAACCTGCTGCGTCGGCATGGCGAAGAGCACGCCGTCGAACGTGACATTGGCACCGTTGACCGTGAAGCGGGTATTCGGCGTGGCGGAATAAAGCAACATTCCCGGCGGCACGCTCTCTGCACAGGCAGTCGCTTCGGGAAGCGCGGCGAGCGTGAATGACTGCATGGGGCTGAATACGGGCACTTCTGCCTGCCCAATCGGCAGGGTCATGATGTCGCCGCTCACCCGCAGCAGAAAGTCCGCCGTCCAGCCGACTGAGCCATCGCCATAGCGGATTTGCAGCCAGTCACCCGTCTCGTCGCGACCGACAGCCGTCACGCCGCTGCCGGCAGGCAGTACGTCGAGGATATTTGCGTCAGTTGAAGTATCGGGCGTCGAACGCACACGCGCATTGTCGGCGGTGACCGCATCCAACGTCCCAACATTCGGCACGACATTGGTGAGAGTCGCGCCGCCAAAGAGCACGCCCTCCAACGCCTGTTCATCATCCAGATTTGCCGGGAGTCGAACGCGAAGAGTATCACCCTGCTGCGTGATGACCGAGTCAAAACTATTGACGGAGACGCGCTCGTCAACCGCCGAGAGCGCGATATCTTCGCGCAGGCTCACCTGAGGCGCGCCTTTGGAGATACAGATTTCGCCGGAGTCCAGGTCGCCGCAGGCAGCAAAAACACCTGCCGCGTCCAGAGGCTCACATATCGGAGCTTCCTGTGCAAATGCAGGCATCACCGAGAGCATCACGATAGCCATAACGCACAACGTCTTCATGGCACATCCTCAACACTTCCACAACTCTAAGTGTAGGATAACGCCACTTTGTGCGCAGGTGTCTAGAGATTCACGCCCTTCACATCACACGGGGCGCGCCGTGACCTGCACTTCACCGTCCACCACACGAGTCCCGAAACGCCGGACTGGGACATTCGCGGGCGGGGCTTTGACAGCGCCGGTGCGGATGTCGAAGCATGCGCCATGCGCGCTGCATTCAATCGTGTAGTCGTCAATCAGAGTTCCCTCGGAAAGCGCAACTTCGTCATGGCTGCACAGGTCTTCGATGGCGTGAAACTCGCCGTTGACGTTGAAGATGACAATCCACTTCCGTCCAATTTCGACGACCATCCGGTTTCCAGGCGGGAGTTCATCCATCCTGCAAACCGTCACGAACGTCGGCGCTTGTTCTGCCATGTGATCCCTCCATTACCGTTGATAGCGAAATTATGCTTGCCCAGGCGGCACACTGGTCTAAGAAGTCAGTGAGTACGCAGGTTGAAATTCGTGGCGCTGCGGATGATACTCGTCATGGTGCTGAGTTTTTTGGGAAGTAGTTATGACGACCATCGAGATTATCGGCTATATCGCATCAATACTGGTCATCATCTCCCTAACGATGACGTCCGTTCTCCGGTTGCGCTTCGTCAGCCTCATCGGATCGATTGCATGGTTCATATATGGATGGATGCTCACTGCTCCGCCGATATTTATCACCAATGGCATCATCATCGCCATCAACATCTATTTCCTCGTCCAAATGCTGACGACAAAGCATTATTTCCGCCTGCTCGAAGTCAGCCCAGACTCTGCGTATGTGCGCAGCTTCATCGAATTTCATCGCAAGGACATCGCGCGCTTTGTTCCCAGTTTCGAGCACAAGCCTCACGCCAACGACCTGACATTCCTGATCCTGCGCGACATGATGCCTGTGGGGTTGTTCATCACGGAAAAAGATGCGGCGGGGCGCTATCTCATCGATCTCGATTATGTCATCGCGGGCTATCGTGACCTCGGACCCGGCAAATTCCTGTACGAAGAACTCAGCCGCCTGCTGCCCGCCAAAGGGGTACGTACGCTCTACAGCGTGCCTGGCAATGAGGCGCATCAGAAGTACCTGCTGCGGATGGGTTTCTCACCTACGACAGAAGCGACCAGCGGCAATCTCTTCCAACGCGAGATGTCCTGAAGGCGGGCGCGGTGCGCGCCAAAGACATCCCGCGTTCGTGCTGACGCTCTCTAAAAGGTTCGCAGCACCCTTGCTAGCAGCCGGTCACTACATTCCCATCGGAATGCGCACCACCTGCCCCGCATCCGGTGCAACGTATGTCGTGCTGATGCCGACCAGCAGGTCGCCATTGGCATCGACTGCGATTCCATACGGGTACGGCAGCCCTTCGGCAATAACCTCCACGCCATCGGCTGTGACTGCCACGACGCTGCCGCTGTCCGGCGTATAACCTGCGTCGCCGAAGCTGTCGGCAAACTGGACGGCGTAAATGGTGCCATCTTCAGCGACTACGAAGTCCGTCACCAGATTGACCCCCGTGATTGTCTCGGCAAGCTCGCCATCCACCCAGCGTTCAATCCGCGACGTGCCCCCCTGGTCAGCAGGCAGGAATGGGAAACCGCCGAGGAACGCCACATAGATGCTGCCGTCCGCCCCAACCGCCACGGAGGTTGGCACCGCGCTGACATCATTCGTGACGGGCCAGGATGCTGCGGGCGCAACGCCGTCCGCTTCCGTATACACCCACAGCGTATTCGCGCTCGAATCGATGATGTAGATTTCGCCATCCACGCCGACGGCAAAATCAGTAGGATTGGAGACGACTTCTTCGCCGTCCGGGTTTTCAGCAGTCTCCGCCGCCAGAACATCGGCGACCAGAGTGAATTCACCCTCCGCGACAGTGACCAGCGCGCTCACAGGCGACGCATCGGCGGGCATGTTCTCCGCCGGCAGCCCCTCGCCCAGCAGCAGCCAATCCAAGCCACCCGCCTGCAAGAGCTTATGTGCGCCCAGGTAGCCACCAAAGTAGCCTCGGCTGAACAAGCCATCGACGTAAACGCTCTGCTCGCCATCCGGCGACACGACCGTGACACGAGCGGAAGCACCAATGGGCGTTTCGCTGCCGAATTCGTCTACGCCGATCTCTTCGCCGCCGACGCCCGCCTCGGCGATGAAGATGCTGCCATCGTCGGACACCGTGATCTGGCGTGGGCTGTTGAGACCCTCAGCAACGATCTCATACTCCATGACTTGCGCAAACGCCGCTCCTGCGAGCAGCCCGACCAACACGACGACCATCACAATTCTGACACGATGCATCTCGAACTCTCCTCATCTAAACGAAACGGGCATCCATACTGCTACATGGACGCCCGTCCGTTTTAGACCCAATCTGAGTTTTACGCCACCCAGACCTCAAGAACATCGCGGTGGTCAAGGTCGTGCCCAACGATCTTCTCGTCCAGCGATGCCCGCAACCGCGCTCTCACGCGCTCAAAAGGAATGCGTGCAAGCAGCTCGTCAAAGAAGCCCTCGGTCACCATCAACTCAGCATCCGCGCGGTCAATGCCGCGACTCATCAGATAGAAGACCTGCTGCTCTTCGAGCGTGCCAAAGGTAGCGGCATGCGTGCAGCGAACATCATCCGCCTCGATTTCCAGTCCGGGAATACCATCCATCCTCGCGTCCGGGCTGAGGAGCAGGTTGCGACTCGCCTGGAAGCCGTCAATCTTCTGCATCTGCGGCAGACTCTTGATCATGCCCTGCCAGACGGTGCGCGCTTCGTCCTTTGCCGCGCCCTTAAACAGCAAGTCGCTGGTGGTCAGCGGCGCGTTATGGTTCTGCTGCGTGTCATGGTCGAAGAGCTGCGCCTGATCCGCGAAGAACATGCCGCTCACGCGACCGTGCGCGCCCTGCCCATCCAGCTCGACTTCGACAAACGCCTTGACGAATTCGCCGCCCATCGTACCGATCACCCAATCGAGCTGCCCATCGCGCCCGACGCGCGCGCGCTGATGGCTGAACTCGAACGTCTGACGACTCCAATCCTGCAAGCCGACGTACTTCAGGTTAGCGGCATCGCCGACCAGCAGTTCGGTCACGCCGACATAGCTGGACTGCGACTCTCCCGCCTTGCCCTGGTAATCGACCAGGACGGTCGCCTGAGACGCTTCGTCCAGCACCACCAGCACATGCCCCATCGTCGTCATACCGTCGGCAGACTGGTACATGACGACATGCATCGGCTCTTCAATCATTTTGCCGCGCGGCACATACACGAATACGCCGTGAGTCCACAACGCCGCGTGCAGCGCCGCGAACTTGCCATCGGTCGGCTTAACCGCTTTGGTCATGAGATGGGTGCGCAGCAGCGTTTCGTGCTGGCGCGCAGCCGTGTGCAGGTCGGTGAAGATAACGCCCTGCGCCGCCAGCCGCTCGCTGAATTGATTTCGTACCAGTTTGCCATCGACGAACACAATCATGCCGCCCTGCTCGCCTTCGACCAGCGGTTGGAGCATATGCTCCGGCACGCGGTCGATGCTCGGCGTCACGCCGTTGGGCAACTTGCTCACTTCATCCCAGCGGATGTGGCGGTAATCGGTGCGCCGCCACTCTTCCTGCTGGCGTGAGGGCATGGGCAGATGTTCGTACAGATCCCACGCCGCAAGGCGCGCCTCGCGCAGCCACTGGGGGTCGGCGCTGGCGTCGCTCAGGGCGACGACATCCGCGCGTGTATAAAGCGGCGCGCTCGGCATGTCGCGCCGTTGACGTGCTACAACCACAGTCCTCTACTCCTCCGGGCGTTACGCTACCCGATGCTGCCCTCAAGCTGAATCTGGATCAGGCGGTTCATTTCAAGTGCGTATTCCATCGGCAGCTCCTTGACGAGCGGCTCGATGAACCCGTTGACGATCATGGCGTTCGCCTCGTCCTCGGTCATGCCTCGGCTCATCGCGTAGAAGAGCTGGTCTTCACCAACGCGCGTCACCGACGCCTCATGCCCCATCGTAACGTTCTTGGCGTCGCATTCGATGGTCGGATAGGTGTCCGAGCGACTGTGGTCGTCCAGCAGGAGCGCATCACACACGACGTTGCTCTTGACGTTATCCGCACCCTCGGCGATCTTGAGCAGCCCGCGATAGCTGGCGCGTCCGCCGTCCTTGCTGATCGACTTGCTCAGGATCTGGCTGGTCGTATTCGGAGCCAGATGCGTGATCTTCGCGCCCGCGTCCTGGTGCTGCCCAGCGCCCGCGAATGCGATGCTGAGGACTTCGCCGTGGGCACCCTCGCCATCGAGGATGACCGCCGGGTACTTCATCGTCAACTTCGAGCCGAGGTTGGCATCCACCCATTCCATCGTCGCGTGCTTCTTGGCGACCGCGCGCTTGGTGACGAGGTTGTACACGTTGGACGACCAATTCTGAATCGTCGTGTAGCGGCAGCGTCCACCATCCTTGACCAGGATTTCGACCACAGCGCTGTGCAGGCTGTCGCTGCTGTAGACCGGCGCGGTGCAGCCCTCGACATAGTGAACATATGCGCCTTCATCGACGATGATCAGGGTGCGCTCGAATTGCCCCATGTTCTGGGTATTGATACGGAAGTATGCCTGCAAGGGCATTTCGATATGGACACCCTTCGGCACATAGACGAACGAGCCGCCCGACCAGACCGCGCTGTTGAGCGCCGCGAACTTATTGTCGGTATAAGGAATAATCGAGCCGAAGTATTCCTTGACGAGTTCGGGATGCTCGCGCAGCCCACTGTCCATATCCGTGAAGTAGACGCCCTTATCCTCCAGATCCTTGCGGATGCTGTGGTAGACGACTTCACTCTCGTACTGCGCCGTCACGCCCTGGAGGAACTTCTGCTCTGCTTCCGGGATGCCCAGGCGGTCAAACGTCCGCTTGATCTCCTCCGGCACTTCATCCCAACTGCGCCCCTGCTCATCCATCGCGCGGACGAAGTAGTATATGTCGTCGAAGTCAATGTCATTCAGAAGCTGACTGCCCCACTGCGGCATCGGACGGCGCAGGAACTCGTCGTATGCCTTCAGTCGGAACTCGGTCATCCAGCCCGGCTCGTTCTTCATCTCGCTGATCTGGCGAACGAGTTTAGCATCCAATCCTTTGCTGCTCTTGAATGCGTAATTTTCGAGATCGTGGAAACCGTACTTCTCAGTATAAGCAGCGTTCAGGTCCTTGAGTGCTGCCTCGTTTTCGGTGAGCTGCTTGTCGCCCAGTACCATATCGACCATGTGATTAAAGTCCCCTGTTTTGCTCTGCTGACGCGATCAACATTCCGGGTGTCGCCTAGCCGACGGCGCTGCGCTCGCGAATCCAATCGTAGCCCAGCTCTTCGAGCTTCAGCGCCAGGTCAGCACCGCCGCTTTCGACGATCTGTCCCTGGAACATGACATGCACATATTCCGGCTTCACGTAGTTGAGCATGCGCTGATAGTGGGTGATGACCAGCACGCCGAGCTGGTCGGCTTCTTGCAGTTTATTGACGCCGTCAGAGACAATGCGCAGCGCATCAATGTCGAGACCGCTGTCGGTTTCGTCAAGGATGGCGATCTTCGGGTTCAGGACTGCCATTTGCAGGACTTCGGCGCGCTTCTTTTCGCCGCCGCTGAAACCATCGTTCAGGTAACGCCCCGCGAAAGAATGATCCACACCCAGGAAGTCCATCTTCTGCTTCATCATACGGCGGAATTCGGGGATCGAAATGCCCTTGCTATCCGGGTCTTCTGCCTTCATGCGGCTGTTGATCGCCAGGCGAAGGAAGTTCGCCAGAGTCACGCCCGGAATGGCGACCGGATACTGGAATGCCAGGAACAAGCCCGCGCGGCTGCGTTCGTTCGCCTCCATCTCCAGGACGCTTTCGCCATCGAGGATGATGTCGCCTTCGGTGACCACGTAGGCAGGGTTGCCAAGCATGACGTTGGCGAGCGTGCTCTTGCCGCTGCCGTTGGGTCCCATCATGGCGTGAACTTCCCCCTGCTTGACGACCAGGTTGACGCCGCGCAGGATGGGCTTATCTTCTACAGAGACATGCAGATTACGGATTTCTAGGACTGCGGTCATTCCCTTGCGGCTCCTCAGGAGGATTAAGGGCGGTTAACTTTCAAACATACCCTGTGTAGAACAATTATGGGCAGTATAGCAGCAGGTTAAGGGGGGGTCAACGATTTCTCAGATTTCTATCATCAAAAATCCACGACTCTGCGCCCAGCAAATTGACTCCCCTATCACTGCATGTTAGGATGCGTAAAATCAGCGAATTTGAGGGAAGGAATGCCCCCATGAGCGAGATCGTGAAGACGGAAGAAGGGCTGCGCGAAGCACTGCGCGTCGTGGTCGATCCGGAAATCGGCATGAACATCATCGAGCTGGGTTTGATCCGCAAGATCGAGCTGGACGACGAGCGCGCGCACCTGACGATGATCATGACCACCCCATTCTGCCCGTATGCGCCGCAGCTCCTTGAGCAGACGCGCCGTGCTGCCCAGGAATATTCAGGTTTGCCGACGACCATCGAAATGGGCTTGGAGATGTGGGACCCAACGATGATGGAAGAAGGCGCAGCAGACGATTGGGGCTTGTTCTAATCATCCAATAGCTTGTGGAGAGATCGCCATGCCTGTCAACCTTTCGCGCATAGAGTCTGGCATTTACCTGTCCGCCTGGGTCGGCAGACTGACGGCGGAAGAGTTCAACGACGTCGGACCACTCAGAGGCTTGGTCGAGGAGCATGGCGATGCGCAGATCGTGATCGTCGTGGATACCAGCCAATGCAAGCAGTATCCGCTCTCCATCGAGACGCTCAAGCAGGCAAACGCGAATATGTATCAGTTCAAGACGGCAGGCTATGTCTTCATCACCGCTCCCAGTACGATCAAAGCGCTTGCCTCCGCGCTGATGCGCACGATGGGCATTCAGTTCGCCTTTTGCGGCAGTTACGACGAAGCGGTCGCAACCGCGCGCACCATTCTGGAAAAAGCGCGCACAAATCCCTAACGCCGCGCTGGAAATCGGGGCGGCTCACAGCTCTGGCAGCCGCCCATCCCACCCCGCCGCTCGCTGCAACTGCCGCGCAAACGCGATGAAAGCCAAGTCAGTGACATGCGCTTCATTTGTGACGAGCTGAATGCCGACGGGCAAACCCTGATCATCTGTTCCAGTTGGAATACTGATTGCGCGATAACGCACCATGTTGAAAGGCGCGTTGAAGGCAGAACAGAGTTTGCGCGCATCTGCCACAGCGACAGCGTCGTCGTGGCGGGGTGCGGTCATCGGCAGGGTTGGGAGCAGGATGGCGTCATATTTGTCAACCACAACCTGAAGCGAGCGCTCCAATAGATCCATACTCCGCAGCGCGCGAACATATTGCACAGCGCTGTAGCCCATTCCCTCTTCAAGCCGAGGACGAACATCAGCGCCAAATCCATCCGCATTCTCTGCTAACCGCTGCGCATGGTATTCCGCCGCCTCCACGGAACTGATGATGCGACTTGCCTTCCATGCCTCTTCAAGGAAGCTCAAATCTACATACTCGACCTCGAAACTGAGTTCAATCAATCGGGTGTGCAGATGGTTCATGTGGCTCTCAACAACCTCGGAAACCGCGCTTGTGAAAACATCGCGCGCCATGGCAATACGTCGGATCGAGTCGCGCTGCCCGGACTTGCCCCGATTTGCTTCGGGCACATCGCCTCTTTCCCCGAAGCGATTGCCCACGCACATCTGAACCACCATCTCAGCATCGCCCGCGGTACGTGCCAAAACGCCAACATGATCGAGCGTATGGCTAAGGGGTATCACTCCAAGCAAGCTGATGCGAGACTTCGCGGGCTTATACCCCACCACCCCACACAATGCCGCTGGGACGCGCACCGAGCCGCGCGTGTCGGTCCCCAACGCCGCCATGCACAGCTTCGCCGCCACCGCCGACGCGCTGCCCCCTGACGAGCCGCCCGTGATGCGCGAGGTATCCCAGGGGTTGCGCGTGTCGCCGTACCAGGGGTTGTTGTTGATGACGCCGAACGCCCACTCATGCAGGTTCGTCTTGCCGAGGATGATCGCGCCCGCCGACTTAAGCTGCTTGACGACCTCGGCATCTTCCGTCGGCACGTAGTCGCGCAGGTAAGACGACCCCACCGTCGTGCGGATGCCCGCCGTCTCGATGTTGTCCTTGAGCGCAATCGGGATACCGTGCAGCATCCCGCGATACTCGCCGCGCATGATCTCGGCTTCCGCCTGCCGCGCGGCGTCGAGCGCCTGCTCCGCTGTCACCGTGATGTAGGCGTTCAGCAGCGGGTTCAGGCGCTCGATGCGTTCCAGGTAGGCGCGCGTCAGCTCGACAGGCGAAATCTTCCGCTCATGCAGCAGGGGCGCAGCGTCGGCAATCGTGAAATCGACCAGGTTCATCGTCATCTCCTACGCGCGTGGGCGGTTCGACATGATGAACTCGCGCGGATCGACATAGTGTGTAAACGTCTCATTGCGGTCTTTGCCGGGCCAGTGCCCTGGGTCGGTCTCCAGAATGGTCGTCGGGCTAAGGTCAAAGTGTAAATGGAATGCCCAGCGCCCAAATGCATTGCTGACCGTGCTGATCTGCTGCCCGCGCGTCACCCGGTCGCCCACCTTGACCAGCATTGGACCGACATGCGCATAACGGGCATACATGACGATCCCGGTGCTGCGCAGCGGGTCCTGCTTGACGATGATCACATTGCCCCAGGTGGGCAGCCGACTGGCAAAGACCACGACTCCGCTCGCGGTCGAGTAGACAGGAGCGCCTCGGTCGGCATCCTGTGGCAGGTTAAGATCCGCACCCGTGTGATAAGCCTCGCTCGGCGTTCCGACGAAATACAGTCGCCCAAACGGGCTGGCATCCAGCCAGCGACCTGGCCACACCTTACTGCCACGCCGTTCCTCCGAAGTACCCACCGGCGCGTCATAACCATCGCCAGTGAACGGTGTCGTAGAACCACCGCCGTCAACCGGTCTGTCCAGCACAACCCGCCAGCGCACCGCGTCGAAAGCGATTTCCTTTCCCAACTCGCCCGTCAGGTCGTTGAGGAAGACCGACCCCGCATTGATCGCGTTACGATCGATGTCAAACACCCCAAGCGTCACCCACACATTGCGCTCTTTCGCCTGATCGACGGCGATAGTCACCTCGCTCGATGATCCGCGAACGCCGTGAATCTTGAAACGTGCGTTCTGGGACGTGGCGTGGCGCGCCGGGACAAACGTCGAGATCTCGTACTTCGCAGTCTCAATGTTGGTCGGGCGCCATTGAGCAGTCACCTTGCTTTGCTGTGTTTCCGTACTGGAGAAATAGACTTTCCATCCCCACGTACCCATGAACTCCTGAAGATCAGGGGTGGGCGTAAAGCTGAAGCTGGTAAACCCTCGGTCGGTTGGGCGGACGATCTGAGTCGCCCCGTATTCCACCGTCGGCTTATCGGGCGGCGTATTCGGATTGTTTCCGAGTGCACGCCCCGCAGTGCGGAGCTGGGCAGAATTCATTACGCCCAACCGCCACCAGCTCACACCTCGCGCGCCATGCCGATTAACTGAAAGTGTCGAAGCGACTCCCATGTCGGCAACTTCTGCATCGCCCTGCAAGATTGGGATGATCGGCAGACCATAGTTGCCCCACACTTCGTAGGTCTCTTGCAGCGAATCCTCAGGCGTTCGGCGGAAGGTTGCCCAATACACCATTGGATGAACGCTGTTGACGAACGGTCGCCACTCCTGAGGATGAACTTTGTCGAACCACTGGCGGCGCGGGTCGATGCACAAGCCAATGTGAAACGCACCGGGCAGCGCACGGCGCACGCGCGTCATCAAGGGACGCACCGCTTCGCGCCCACCCACCCAAAAGCCCTCATACGGCTCGATATCCAGCACCATTGCGCGCACGCCGGGGCGCTGGCACGCCTGGATAATCAGGTCGGCTTCCGTCTGAACATTCATGCCGCGCGGGATGCACCAGGCGACGAATTCCAGCCCATGGCGTGCCAACCCCTGTACCCAGCGGTCAATGCTCGCAGGTCCGTCGATTGCCAACGCACGCTTTGTATCCCAGAAGCCCTGCCACTGCGCGCCTGCGCTCTGCGTGATATCACTCGTCTTGACCCAGACCTGCGTTGCTCCGGGCGCGTTCGCCTTCAGGTTGCGCGCAAAGTCGTCAATCGTGTTTTCCTGGATCGCATCACCCTTCCAGTGCCACATGCCGACTTTGCCGTCGAACGGCGTTTGGCGATCCGGTGGCACAGGCGGCGGAACATTCACATCCTCAAAGGTCACGACAGTCGTCAGCACCCAGCCGCCCAATCCGAATTGCTCGATCCAGATCCAACCATCCGGGCGGCGTGAAGCCGGAAAATAAGCGACGAGCGAATTGCGGCGCAGATCGCCGATATCTCGAAAATTGACGCCCGGACCATTGCGGATGTTGACATACGCCCCGGTTGTGATGGCAAGAGCTGTCTTGGCAGCACCTGCATTGGCAGGTTTGGGTACCGGGGGAGGAAAGGTGCTCATGTGCGCACTCCAGGGTATGTAAATGGTTTGCAGCCATTATACCGCTGGTTTAAAAAACGAAAGCGCCGCACAGCCACTTCACAGTTCCTGCGCAAAGCAAGAAATGTTATGCAATATGCCCCCCACAAAGTGGGAGGATATAGTGGGCGAACAGCCGTATGCTGAATCCTGTGTGTGCTGCATTTGTGGCAGCGAATGAGGGAGATTCCGATGTTGGATATGCTGATTATCGTGGTTCCGATTGTGCTGCTTTTGCTCGCCGGGATCGTCATTCTGCCAGGAGTCATCCTGGGGCTTGTCATCATCGGCGAAAGGCAGGTAGGTATTGTCGTTCGTCGCTTTGCCTTCAATGGCAGATCGCTTCCCGCCGGGCGCTTGGTCGCCCTGAATGGCGAGCCTGGGTACCAGGCAGATACGCTCGCACCAGGCTGGCACTTCGGCTATTGGTCGTGGATGTACAATGTCACCAAGGCACCTGTAACCGTCATACCACAAGGCGAAATCGGGCTGGTGGTGGCAGCCAGCGGGTCGCCCGTCCCGCCAGACCGCATCCTGGGCAAAGTGATCGACTGTGACAACTTCCAGAACGCGCGCAAATTCCTGACCAACGGCGGCGAGCAGGGACGCCAGTTGATGATCCTGACAGCGGGCAGCTATCGCATCAACACCGCACTGTTTACTGTCATCACGAAACACAATTCGCCCGTTCATGGCATGTCTCCGGAAGCCCTGGGGGTGCACGTCATTCACCCGGATATGGTCGGCATCATCACCACGATGGACGGCAAACCCATGCCAGAAGGCGAAATCGCTGGGTTGTTCCTGCCAGGGCACGACAATTACCAGAATGCCCAGGCGTTCATAGACGCCGGTGGGCAGCGTGGTCTTCAGGAACAGGTGCTCCTTTCAGGCAGTTGGAATCTCAATCCCTGGTTCGTCCAGGTCGAGCAGGTTCCCATGACCGAAATTCCCATTGGGCATGTCGGCGTCGTGATCAGTTTCATCGGCAAGGCGCATGTCGATATTTCAGGCAGCGAGTTCAAACATGGCGACCTCGTTAATGAAGGGCACAAGGGCGTCTGGGCGACCCCACTCTACCCCGGCAAGCACCCTATCAACACGCGCGTCATGCGTATCGAACTGGTGCCTACGACCAACATCGTCCTCAACTGGGCGACCCGAACCGAGGCACACAACTACGACTCGCGACTGTCGTCGATCAATGTACGTTCGCGTGACGGGTTCGCCTTCAGCCTGGATGTCTCGCAGGTCATTCACATCAGCGCGCTCGAAGCGTCAAAGGTCATTTCGCGCGTGGGTTCTGTTCAGAACCTGGTCGATCACGTCTTGCAGCCGATCGTAGGCAACTACTTCCGCAACGCGGGGCAAAGCTACACAGTGCTGGATTTCCTCAGCGACCGCAGTGAACGTCAGCATGAAGCCTCGGAACACATCAACCGTGCGCTGCGCACCTATGATGTCGAAGGAATAGACACCCTGATCGGCGACATTATCCCACCTGCGGAGCTGATGAGCACGCTGACGGACCGTAAGATCGCCGAAGAACAGCAGAAGACCTATGAAGTCCAGCAGGCGGCGCAGCAGCAGCGGCAGCAGCTCGTGCGCGAAACGGCGCTGGCGGACATCCAGCAGGAAGTCGTCAAGAGCGAGCAGGGCGTGACCATCGCCGAACTTCAGGCGCAGGCGTACATCAAGCAGGCAAACGGTGAAGCCGAGGCGACGAAACTGCGTGCGCAGGGCGAAGCCGACGCCATCCGTGCGCGCGGCGAAGCACAAGCCTCGGCATACGAAGCGGGTGCTTCTGCCATGGGTGCACAGAGCTTCACGGCGGTCCAACTGATGCAGATCATTGGCGAACGTGGCGTCCGTATCATTCCGGATGTGATGGTCGGGGGTCAGAATGGCAACAGCATGGTCGAGGCGCTGCTCGGAATCCTGCTTACGCAGCAGCTTGGGGGATCAGCAAGTGATCAAGTCCGGCTTACGACAGACCCGAATGGCGCAGTGAACGGGGTCTCAGGTTAGGCAAAAGTGCGAGGGGTGCGTCGGCACCCCTCAATCATCCGCCATGACGGCAGGCATGCTCGACTGCCAGCCCTTGGGATTTAGCGCAACGTCTAGGGCATCCCACAGGCGCTGGGATTCACTCGCCGTCAGACGCAGCAGCCAGGTCTGCTGTGCAACGCGCCCGGTAATTTCCAGCATCTCATTGGGCAGCCTGGTGACCTCAATGTGATGCGTAATCGTCGGAAGCTCAACCGTCCGAGCTGGCATCGTCTGCACCAAAGCCGTGACGCGAACCGCCTTTTCCGGAAACAGGTGTTTCGTCAGGTAGAACCATAAAAGGAGCGCGGCACGCCGCGAGATAACCCTCGTCCAGCGCGAGGTGTCTTCTGCCATCCCGCCGATGACAATCGAATGCGTACTGGTTTTCGGCGCGACAAATAGATTATATCCCAGTCCATATGAGCGCCGTTCGTCCATGCCGCCTCCCGCTGCATTCATATGATGATTTAACCACATTCTGAAAAGTCTGTAACATGAGAGAGACAAATCACCGTGAGTATTTCAGTTTCTCTATGCAGCGTCAGCCCACGTAGATTTCGCCGGAACCTTCGACCACACTGCCGATGATCACGGCAGGTTCGCCAGCCTCGCGCAGGGCATCGCGCAGGGCAAACGCCTTATCGGCAGCTACCGCGAGCAAAAGTCCCCCGGAGGTCTGTGGGTCAAACAGCAGCGACTGCTCGTAGTCTTGGAGATCGGCATCGAAGCGCACCCAACGCTCATAAAAATCCCGATTGCGTCCCATACCACCCGGAAAAACCCCGTTGCGCGCGTGCTCGTTAGCACCAGGCAGCCATTCCAACGCACTAAAATTCAGCCGAAATGCGGCGTTGGCGAGGTGCGCCATCTCATGCGCATGACCGAGCAACGAATAGCCCGTGATGTCCGTCGCCGCGCGCACCTGGAACAACCGGGCAGCCTGCGCCGCTGCGCGGTTGAGGCGGCTCATGCTCGCGATTGCAGCCTGCATATCCGACGCGCTCGCAAGACCTTGCTTGCCGGCGGTCGTCATGACGCCCACGCCCAAAGGCTTCGTCAGAACCAGCACGTCGCCCGCTTGAGCGCCGCCTTTCGTCATCATGTGAGCGGGATCAACGACCCCAGTCACGGACAACCCATACTTCGGTTCTTTGTCCGTCACCGTATGTCCGCCGGCAATGACCGCCCCAGCCTCGCGCACCTTGTCCGCGCCCCCACGCAGAATTTCCGTGAGCACATCCAAGCCCAGTCCGTCGGGAAAAGCGACAAGATTGATGGCAAATAACGGCTCACCCCCCATCGCGTAAACATCACTCAACGCATTTGCAGCGGCAATCGCCCCAAAGTGGTAGGGATCATCGACAACGGGCGGGAAAAAGTCCACCGTAGACACGATCGCACGATCCGGTCCCATGCGCCAGACAGCCGCATCATCGGGTTCAGAAAGCCCGACCAGCAGGTCAGGATAATCTTCAGGTTTGAATATTCCAGTTAGCGGCTGCAGCACGTGCGCCAAATCACTCGGTCCGAGCTTGCCAGCTCAACCAGCGCACGCCGCATACGCCGTCAGGCGGATGGGCGTCAACATCAATTCTCCTGTCTGGTCAGCGGTGACAGTATAGCAGATTTAACCTTGGGCAGTCGATGGAGGTGCTATCATCAGCAGATCTGCAAACGCCTTCGCGCACAAAAAGGGGACGACGATGGCACTACCACGAGTATTCCGCATCGGCACATTCAACCTCTACAACCTGATCCTGCCGAACACCACCTACTACGGAAATCGTAAACTCAGCCAGAAGATGTTTGACCGCAAGATCGCCTGGATCGCCGGGCAGCTTCGCAGCATGAACAGTTCGATCATCGGCTTTCAGGAGTGCTTCAACGCTCAGGCGCTCCAACAGGCGCTTGGCGCGAGCGGCATCTACCCCGATGCGCAGGTGGTTGCCGCCGACCGCACCGATCCGGGTGACGGCTCTCCGCTGCCAGCCAATGCGCTGGTCTCACTCTTCCCAATCGTCAGCAGTCACATGATCAGCCAGTTTCCGCCTCGTGCAAGGGTCACCTACGGCGGGCAAACGGTACCGATTGAAGAATTCTCACGCCCTGTCCTCTATGCACGGGTGCAAATCCACGAGCACCTCGCCCACGTCTTTGTCGCCCATCTCAAGTCGAAGCGTCCGATGATCGAGGATGGCGAAGACGCCAAAGACCCGCTGGTCGAAGCGCTGGGCAAGACGCGCTCGCTCATCCGGCGCGCAGCGGAAGCGGTCGCCCTGCGAACCATGATCCTGGACATCACACGCAACACCAGTGCGCCAGTCATCGTGCTGGGCGACCTGAACGACGATGTGCGCGCCGTCACCAACGACGTGATTTCTGGCAGCGAACCCTGGCGCAACCTCAGATTTGAGGACAAGAAGCGCATCTGGGATGTCTATCTCTACAACGTCAAGGACATCGTCTCACGACGCAGCTACCAGGATGTCTATTACACGCACATCTACAACGGACACTTCGACTCGCTCGACCACATATTCGTCAGCGAAGAATGGATCGCCGAGAACCGCAGCGGGCGCATCGGCGTCGTCGAAGGCGTTCGCCTCTTCAACGACCACCTGATCGACGACACGCAGATCAACGACCCGACGCCTGTCTGGCAGTCGGACCATGCGCAGGTGGTCGCTCAAATCGAGCTTGACGATCCCAAGCCGACGACGCCGTAAAGCACGACCGCGAATCATGCTATAGTGGGGATGGCTTACTTACATACTGAGGGGGAAATATGCCAGAGTTCTTGAAGCTGCCCGGCGTTGACAGGGCGATGATCGCAAAAGTAGTCGCAGGATACCTGGTGATAACGGGCATTCTGGGGATCTGTGGCGGTGCCCTGCTCTTCATCGGCGGGGCTGCCGCCGGATTGGGCGCGGTCATCGGCGGTTCGGCGGGAGGGTTGGGCGAGCTTTCTCAGGCGGCGCTGGAAGCCGCCGCGACCCAGGGCACCATGTCCGAGTCCGAGTTCGCCAGCGCGCAGGCAACCATGCAGGCGGGCTTGAACGAGCTGCAAGCGGCGTCGCAGGAGATCGGCGGACTGGCGGGCATCAGCGCCATGCTGATCTGCTTCGGCATCCTGAGTGTCATCACGGGACCGCTCTCGATCATCGTCGGGGTCGGCTTGTTCACACGCCAGCGCTGGTCGCGGATGGGGACTGTCATCGTCGCGGGGCTTGCTGCCGTGACGGGGATTGTCGGTGTGGTCAGCGGCAATGGTATCGGCAACATCCTCTGGCTTCTGCTTGCCGCCTTCGTCGCCTACTTCTTCTACACCGATCCCGAAATCAGAGAGTATCTCGAAGGCAAGACGAAACCCGCAGTTTGAAGCATTATCGAGATTGATTGACTGCGAGGAGATGCCTTTTTCAGAACCTCACCCCCGTCCCCTCTCCGTGTACGGAGAGGGGTGAACACGCCGCGCAAAGAGTCACGTTCGCGGGGTGAGGTTAATGACCATAACCTACACCTTGCCTCGCGCGCCCACTCCGCGTATACTAACCCTCAGTACGGGGTATGGCGCAGATTGGTAGCGCGCTTGCATGGGGTGCAAGAGGTCGTGGGTTCAAATCCCGCTACCCCGACACAAACGGACATCGAACCAGATGTCCGTTTTTTGTTGTTTTTTCAAACGACCGTTAAAATACCACGTACGGTCAATCACTCTGCGCAAAATGTCGTTGTGGTCGCAGCCATCTCCACCTACGCTCCGCGGCTTGCGGCATTGGCAATCTGACGTAGAGCCACGATACTTACGCCGTGTGAAGTTCTTAGAAGGAGAAAGTACGCATGAATCGAATCACGAAGTTCTTGCTCGTGGGCGCAGTACTCGCGCTTGCGGCGCTCCTGGCGATCCCTGCGATCGCGCAGGAAGAGGGCACAGGCGGTGTCATCATCGAAGCCAGCTTCGGTGGCGACCCTGGCAGCCTCAACCCCCTGCTCATCAGCGGCGCAACCGACCGCGACCTCGCGGGCTTCATGTTCCCCGGCTTGCTTGGGACGGACCCCTCGACTGCATCGATTGTCCAGCGTTCGGAAGCCGCGCCAGAATTCCAGGGTGGCTATCTGGTCGATAGCTGGGAAGTCAACGAAGACGGCACCAGCATCACCTTCACCATGCGCGAAGACTACGTCTGGAGCGATGGCGTCCCGGTGACCACCGCCGATGTCGCCTACGCCTGGGAAGCGATCAGCCGCGCCACCGAGCTGGGTCTCGACGTGCAAGCAGTCTTCATCACGGAATTCGTCGACAGCGTGGAAATCGTCGATGACTTCACCTTTACCGTCAATTACAAGCAGGCGAATTGCCAGGCGCTCGCGTATGCATCAAGCCTGGGTGGACCATTGGCACCATCGCATGCGTTGGGTCCGGTCGAAAGCCTGAACGACAGCACTTTCAACCTCGCTCCGTCGGTCACCGGGGGTCCCTTCGGCTTCGGCGAGCTGCGTGCGGGTGAACAGACAAGTCTGATCGCCAACACAACCTATCCGGATGGCGATGTCCTCCCGGCAGGTTACATCCTGCGCAATGTCCCGGACAGCACCGTGCTGGTCGAACAGTTCCTGGCGGGTGAAACCTCGGTCATCAATGGTCCGGCAGTCAGCCGCCGCGCCGACCTGCGCGCCTATGCTGATGAAGGCAATGCGACCGTCTACTCGTACCCCGGCAACTCGTGGGATTATTTCGCCATGAACTTTGCCGACCCGAACAACCCGCAAAACGCCTTTGACGCCGATGGCAACCGCATCGACCAGGGCAACCACCCGATCTTCGGCGATCCGCGCGTTCGTCGCGCCGCCGCGCTCGCCGTGGATGTCGAATCGATCATTGGTGCCGCAGTCTTTGGCGAAGGCGACCGCATGTCCTCCTTCATCATTCCGTCGTCGTGGGCATACGCCAACGATCTGCCGATGCTGCCCTTCGATGCCGAAGCCGGCGCTGCGCTGCTCGAAGAAGCGGGCTGGGTCGATGACGACAATGACCCCTCCACCCCGCGCGTCGCTCAGGGTGCCATGTACGCTGAAGACGGCACGCCGCTCAGCTTCACGCTCTTCACCAACGAAGGCAATGCCCGTCGCGAAGCGATCGCCACCATCTTCCAGGATCAGCTCCAGCAGATCGGCTTCCAGGTCAACTTCCAGACCATCGACTTCAACGTGCTGCTCGACATCATGGACAGCCAGACCTTCGACGCCTTCATCCTCGGTTGGCGCAATGGCTACCCGGATGACCCGGATGTCACCCAGATCCTCACCGGCGCTGGCGATGTCATCGCCAGCGGCAGCAACAACGCGTCGTACTACAACGAGCGCTTTGACGAGCTGAACCGCCTCGCCAACACGCCGTCGGAAACCGATGGTTGCACGGTCGAAGGTCGCCGCCCCTATTACGTCGAAATGCAGGAGATCTTCCAGGAAGACCTCCCGTACGTACCTCTGTTTACGGTCGCGGGCATGTATGCCGCGCAGTCGAACGTGTCGGGCTTCAGCCCATATCCGTCACAGTTGTACTGGAACGTCAACACCTGGGCAGTCAACACGCCCTAATAACCCCCAACCTCACCCCCCAACCCCCTCTCCGCGTGCGGAGAGGGGGATCAAGGGGGTGAGGTTTCCGAAAGTACCTGAGTGTACGAGGGGCAGATGCGCCCCTCGTGCACTTAAGCCATGACATGTGACCCGGTTTCAACTGCAAAAAGCACTGTTATTGTCTCGAAATTGCGCTATGATTTTTTTCAGTCGTTAACCTTGAACGTATTAAACAAACCACCATGGTCAAATACACCCTCCGCCGTCTCTTGCAGGCGATCCCGACCTTCTTTGGCATCACCCTGCTGACCTATATGCTGATGCTCGCTGCACCGGGCGATCCCGTCTCACTCCTCACCTTCGGACCCAGCACAACTCAGGCACAGCGCGATGCCCTGGCGGCAAAGCTGGGAGTCAATGACCCGGCAGTCATTCAGTATTTGCGCTGGTTGACGGGCGACGACTGGATGCGCCGCGATACCGACGGGGACGGTCTGAGCGACCAGTGCATCATCCTCGCCTGTGATGCCGACGGCGACGGCGTCAATGAGCAGCCCGGCGACCGCCGAGGCATCATTCGAGGTGACTTTGGGCGCTCGTTCACAAAGCCGCGCAACGTCGTCGATATGATTCTTGAGCGTGTCCCAGCGACCTTTGAGCTGGGGTTCATCTCCCTCGCGGTTGGCGTGCTGGTGGGCGTCCCAATTGGCATCCTCGCCGCCGTCCGCCGCGGAAGCTGGTTTGATAGTGTGACACGCATTGGTGCTGTCGTCTTCAGCTCAATCCCAATCTTCTGGCTCGGTCTTATCCTCATCCTGCTGTTCGGCAGGGTGTTGTTCCCGGATGTGTCGCCGAACCCGTTCATGATGGGCGGGCAGTGTCCACCCGTCCTGGTCGGCGGCTGTCCGCCCATTCAGGGGCGTTTGGTGTATCTGGTGCTTCCGGTATTCGTGCTGGCTTCACAGGGCGTCGCCGTCTTCTCACGCTACATGCGCGCCTCGATGCTGGATGTCATGCAGCAGGACTACATGCGCACCGCCTATTCCAAAGGCTTGTCCGGGCGAACGACCTGGTTCAAGCACGGCGCGCGCAATGCCCTCATCCCGATTGCGACCTTCCTGGGCCCGTCCATCACCGGGGTCCTCGGCGGCGCGGTGCTGACCGAGACCATCTTCTCCTGGCCAGGTCTGGGACGCCTGGGCTTCGAGTCGGTCGTTCAGCAGGATTTCCCGGTCGTGATGGCATTCGTCATCATCGGTTCACTGGCGACGATCCTGGGCTACCTATTGTCAGACATTCTGTATGCGCTGATCGATCCGCGCATTCGCTTTAATTGACGCGGAGGGAAATGAGTATGGCAACCCGAGTGACCACGACATCCGTCGCCAAGATCGGCGTTCCGGATGAAGCGCACGAGCACCGCAAACCTGATTCTTTGACGTCGCGGGCGCTGCGCCGCCTCCGCCGCGATAAACTGACTCTGGTGGCGCTGGCGGTACTATCCCTTCTTGTGCTGTTCGCGCTCCTGGCACCCGCCTTCGAAACCTGGTTGAACATCAGCTACACGGATGTACAGACCGATAAGACGTTTCTCCCTTATGGATCGTTCCCACACATCCTCGGTACGGACGACCTGGGGCGCGACCATTTCGCGCGTTTGCTCTACGGTGCGCGTGTCTCTCTCAGCATTGCCGCGCTCGCTGCGGGGTTGTCTCTCGTCATCGGCGTCGCCCTCGGTATGGTCACCGGCTACTACGGCGGCATCATCGATGATCTGAACAACTGGTTCATCGCAACGCTCACATCAATCCCATCATTGTTCCTGCTGCTCATCGTCTCAGCGCTATTCATCCGAACATCGACCGGCAGCGGTGTCGTCCCGCTCATCCTCGTCCTCGGTTTGCTGGGCTGGACGGGTACCGCACGGTTGGTCCGTGGCGAAACGCTGTCGCTGCGGGAACGCGATTATGTCGTGGCGGCGCGTTCAATGGGCGCGGGTGCGGCGCGCATCATGTTCATCCATATCCTGCCCAATCTGTTCTCCGTCATCATCATCAGCCTCATGATCGACATTGGGAGTCTCATTCTGGTCGAAGCGGCGTTAAGCTTCCTCGGTCTGGGCGTCAAGCCGCCGGAACCAACCTGGGGTAACATGCTTCAAGCAGCGCGCGAGTACTTCACGCGCGGCGTCCACCTGGTGATCATGCCGGGCGTGCTCATCTTCACCACTGTACTCTGCCTGTATGTCATTGGCGACGGCTTGCGCGACGCCTTCGACCCCACCAGCAAGGACTAATCAGCAGCATGGAATACCGTGAATTCGGTCGCACAGGTTGGAACGTTTCGACAGTCAGTTTTGGCGCATGGGCAATCGGCTCTGCATGGGGTAACGTGGACGACCGCGAGTCGATGGCGGCGCTGCATCGCGCCCTCGATCTCGGCGTCAATCTGATCGACACCGCCGATGTCTACGGCGACGGGCACAGCGAACGCCTGATTGCGAGACTACGCCGCGAACGCAAAGAGTCATTCTACGTCATCACCAAAGCCGGAAGACGACTCCCCCGCCAGACCGTCGAAGGGTACACCCACGAAAATCTCGTCAGTTGGGTCGAGCGCAGCCTGCGCAACCTGGAGACCGACTGCCTCGATCTCGTGCAGCTTCACTGTCCGCCCACCGACGTCTATTACACGCCGGAAATCTTCGGCATCCTCGACGACCTGATGGCGGCAGGCAAGATCAAGCATTACGGCGTCAGCGTCGAGAAGGTCGAGCAGGCGTTGAAGGCGATTGAGTATCCGAACGTCCAGTCGGTGCAGATCATCTTCAACCTGTTCCGCTTACGCCCGTCCGAACTCTTTTTCGCTGAGGCTGCCAGGCGCAAGGTCGGCATCCTGGCGCGCGTTCCGCTGGCGAGCGGGATGCTGACGGGCAAGATGTCCGCGCAGACGACGTTTTCCACGGACGATCATCGCCAGTTTAACCGCCACGGCGAATCCTTCGACATGGGCGAAACGTTCTCCGGCGTCGATTATGCGGTTGCGCTGCAAGCGGTGGACGAGCTGAAGGCGCTTGTGCCGACCGGCACAACGCTGGCGCAGTTCGCGCTGCGCTGGTGCCTGATGTTCCCGGCGGTCACCTGTACGATCCCCGGTGCCAAGCGCCCTTCGCAGGTCGAAGACAACTGCGCCGCCGCCGACCTACCCGCCCTGACCGACGCGCAGATGGAAGCGTGTCAGCGCATCTACGACACCCACATCCGAGCGCTGGTGCATCACCGCTGGTAGAAGAGATCGGTGACAGTCGGGCGAACCCACGGGTTCGCCCCTACTACCCCTCAATTCCCCCCGTCGTCACGATGCCTTCCTCGGTGCAGGAGTCGTAATTCTCACCGAGGATGACCTCGAAATCGACCTCGCGATTAGGATTCGGCTCGACACGAATATTCTCCGGTCGCACGTTCAACAGCCGTGCGATGTCCTGCAAGCTGCTGCCCTTGTTTTGCCCGGTATAGTCGATCAGGATCGTATCGGCGTAATCGGAGTTATCCGCCGCGCCTGCCGCAATTGCTATGAAGCCGCTGTAGCCCAGGCGATCCGCTGCGACACGATCCCAATCGGCATTGGTCGTCCCGTTCCGAATGCGGATTGACGCACCTTCCAGCCGCACCTGGCTCTCGGTCGGCGGACTGTAGAAGTCTTCGAGCATTGGGCGGATGGTATCGTAAATCGGAAGCTGGACGTTCACACCATCCGGCGGCTGCCAGGGCGTGGTGTGGTAAAGGCGGCGGAAGTTGAAATTCTCGATCCCGCTCGGATCAAGATTGAGCGCAATCGGCAGCAGTCCAATCAGGTCTTCAAATGCCAGGTTCGTCTCGATATAGGGCTGAATTTCGTTCCAGAGCGCGGGTGCATTCGTGAGCAACCCGTTATCGCGCGCTTTGCGCCAGATCGCGCGCAAGAGCTGCATCTGGCGGCGCTGACGGTCGAATTCAATGGCATTGTCTCTCGCGCGCGCATACCACAGCGCCTCGCCGCCATTCATGTCATACACGCCCACATCAAGCAGATATGAACCCTCTTCGGTCGCGCGTGTCGCGGCGGCAGGCACTTCCGCGCCAATCAGGGGCAGATTGAGGATGGCACAGTCTACCGCCACTTCGACGCCGCCCACTGCATCGATCAACGCCGTCAGCCCGGAGAGATTGACCATCGCGTAGTAATGCACGTTAATGCCGAAGTTGTACAGAATAGTCTGACGCAGAAGCCCAAAACCGCCATCTGTCCACCCCACCGATTGCCCGCGCATGTACGCGAGATTCAGACGCTGCATCGTCCAGCCGGGGATGTAGACAAACAGGTCGCGCGGCAGCCCCAGCATCGAAACCGTGCCCGTCGTGCGATTGATTGAGACGATGATCATCGTGTCGGTACGAATGAAGTTATCGTTCGTCAGTTCCTCATCATTGCCGAGCAGGACAATATTCATCAGGTCGTAGCCACGACGATCCACATACTCGACCGCCGTTGGGATTGCCGTCGGTGCCTGCGCATCAACAGGCGCATCTCCATAGACGAAAAGAGTCGGCAACGGGCGCGGCGTCAGTGAAATGCCAGCGTCCAGCGTGGGTGGCAAAGTCAGCGTCTCCATCGGCAAGACCGTCGCCGAAGGTGGCGGTGTCGAAATCATCTGCGGCGTGTTGATGGCGGGCAGCGTCACATCAGATGGATCGAGGGGGCGCGGCGTGTTGGTGGCAAACGTTTGTTTGCCCAGACTCACTCCGGCAGACGCCGTCGGTTCCGGAGTGACGGAGGGCAGAGTCACTGTCGCCGTAAGTTCAGGAGATGCCGTTAATGTCGCAGTCGGCGCTATCGCGGACGCAGTGCCAGGATATGACGCGCTGGCAGCGCTCGCCGCCGTCTGCTCGCCAATGCGCCGCAGAATCTCCTCCGCGAGTTGATAGCCGAAAAACAGGATCGCGGCGACCAGCGCCACAATGACAATTCGATATAGCAGCGTGGCAGCCCATGCGCCGCGCCGTTTGTGTTCACTCATGAAGTGCCCTTGCCTGACATCACGAAACGATCGCAGTGTCAGAGTCTAACGGATGAACGCCCAATGCGGAATGGCTATTGGATGATCAGCGGTATGGCGCAGGGTTGCGGAAAACCGCCGCGTGCATCGACGACGACCAGGCGCAGGCGGTAGCTGCCTGGCGCAAACCGTGCGGAGCTGACGCGCGCAAGCACGCCATCCACCACAGGCGTCACCCCGCGCCGTATCTCCGCAAACACCTCTGAACCCGCAGACGCAATTTCCAGCCGATAAAACGCGAAGTCTTCGATGCGTGCAGTGCCACGCACCTCAAAAACCCCGCTCAACATTTGCCCGAACAAACCCGGATCGATGAACACACCCGGGGCGCTGCACCCCTCGATCGTGTCCGCAGTCGTTATTGCTTGCGGGGATGGCAGATAGAGTTCCTGCGCTGCAAAAATGGTTTCATCGGCAAGACAGTTGCCCGATTGAAGGGCACTCACGGTGCTGCCGCTCCCCCGCGCCAATGAAAACAACGTGTCGCCGGACTGGACTGCATACGGCAGCCAACCGGGGGGAATAGGACAGCCGCTCGCACTCAATGCAGGGGTACTTGTCGGGGGAACCGCCGTCGCCGTCGGCGTTGCCGATGCGGTCGCCGTGTGCGTAGGCGTCATGGTATGGGTCGCAGTCGCCGTCAGTGTCGGCGTGGCGGACGACGTTGCGGTCAGCGTCGCCGTAGGAGTCGCTGTTGGGGTCGCAGTCGCCGGGAGTAGAGTAGAGGTTGATGTCAAGGTTGGGCGTGCTGTTGGGGTGGCACTCGGCGCTGCGCGTGTCGAAGTAGCGGTCAAAGGCGGCTGAGTCCGGGTAGGCGGGCGCAATGTCGCGCTCGGCTGCACGTCTGTCGGTGTTGCCGAAGGCTGGGCAGTCGTCGTCTCACTCCCTGCGTCCCGCGTTGCCGTAGGGGGCGCTTCGGTCGGCTCAACCACAGTCGCGGCGAGGGTGGCAGTCGGTGTCTCGACCGCGCGGGTCGCGCTGGGCACTGCCCCTATCACAGACTGGGATGTCGCGCTGGCTTCAGGCGCATTGGCACCCGCTTGCCCGATAGCACTCGCAGTTGCCACAGCTTCAGGGCGTCCCTGCTGTGCGACAATCAATATCACCGCAAACGCCACCGCAAAGACCAGAACGCTGATCGTCCCAATGGCTACCAGAATCTCACCACCGTAATCCCGCCGCATGAAACTAACCCCACACTCTAATACGGAATTGCGAAGAAGAAGGTCGTCCCATGGTCACCTGTCTCGAACCAGATGTCGCCACCGTGCGCTTCCAGCAGTTGTTTGGCAATTGCCAATCCTACTCCTGTATCTCCCAAGCCTGGAATAAGCGGGTTTTCCAGGCGGTATCGACGCGAGAATACAGACGCCTGATCTTCCGCAGCTATCCCTACCCCGCTGTCGGCGACCGCACCCACCAGGGCATCGACCTGTTCCGCGTTTGCATCTCCACGCGGGAGGCGCAGCCGCTGATGGCGCACACTGATGGACAATGCGCCGCCGGGGTCGCAGGCAAGATAGGCGTTGGTCACGAGCTGCCCAACCATCTGGACCATCGCATCCGGGTCCGCATTCAACTTCGGCAGATCGTCATCCAGGTCGAGGTGAATGGTCAGATCTTTCTCGCGGAGAGGAACAGCCGCGCGGGTAATCGCGTCTTCAATCACTTCGATCATATCCACCTGCGTGCGCTTCGTTTGATAGCGCCCTGTATCCAGCGCTGCCAGCCATTGCAAGCCCTCGGTCATCGTCCACAAGCGTCGTGCATTCGACGCCACACGAAGCAAGAACTTACGCTGCATGTCGCCCAGAATACCCGCCGACTCACCCAACATCAGATCGACATACTCGATGATCGGCGAAAGCGAGGTGCGGTAACCGTGCACCAGCGCCGCGAACTGATCCACCAGGGCAGGTTCAGCAGTGGCGGGCTGCCCCATCGTCTTGATGCGCGCAACGTCAAGGCGGTTTTGCAGGTCGGAGACTTCAAGCTGCGCCTGAAGGAGATCGCGCTCCAGTGCTGAACGGCGCTGAGTCAGCTCGTCGATCATCCCAGTCAGCGATCCGACCCCATCCTGCCCAAGCTGTGCCAGACGCTCGCGGTCACCCTCAACGCGCGCCAGCAATCCGTCGCGCTCGGACTCCAATGCCAGCTTCTCCGCGATCAGCATGTCACGCTCACTGACCAGAGCCGACTTCTCTTCCAACGAACGCTGAAGTCCCACGCGAATCTGCGCCTGCTGCACATGGGCTTCGGTCAGCTCTTGCTGATAGGCAGCCGCCTCTGCCATCACGCGGGATCGCTGATCCTTGAGCGCCTCCGCGCGCCGTGCAAGCTCGTCATAGTCCGCGCGCAGCATCTCGCGCTGCTTGGTCAGTGCCTCGCGGTCGGCGGCGAGATTTGCCAGCTCGACGCGCAGTTTCGCCACTTCCGCCCCGCCAGCGCTTTCGCTTTCGCGCTTCAATGCATCATACTTGCTCTGCATCTGCGCCTGCTGCTCATAAAGATTCGTGACGAGCGACGCAAGTCCGCTCGCGCCGCCTTCGATGCCAAGCGCGGTCAACTGCCCCTCGATTTCGCCCACGCGCTGGCGTAGCTGCTCCCGGTCAAGCTCCAGGCGTGACTTTTCATCACTCATGCGCTCGAGCATCTCACGCATCGCGTCGGGCACCACCGCCCCGTCGCCCGCAGCGCGCAGCTCCGTGATTTGCTGCGTAAGCGCGTCGCGCTGCTTTTGCAGATCGCCCTTTTCGCGGTTCAATACGTCGATCATCGCCTGGAACAAGCCAACATCGCCGCTGGCGGTGGCGCTGGCTAGCTTGGCTTCGGCGTCACGCAGGCGCGCAGAAAGCTGTTCGCGCTCATGAATCAAGCGTTCATGATCTTCTGTCATGGCGAGCATACGCCCGGTCACAGACAGACCCTCTTCGGTGTCAGAAAGTGCCGTTGTCACCCTGCTGCGTTCGTCATCCAGCTCAATCTTCAGTGCCGTCACCTGACGGCTGAGTTGGACGATCTGATCCCGCGCAGAGTCTAACTGACGATGCATTTCCTCCCACGAGGCGACGACATCTGAGTCTGGAATCTCGTCGGGAGAAACGCCGCGCACCATCGCCTGAATGATGCGTCCCTCCGCCTTCACACGCTGATCCTTCGCGGTATTTGTGATGGCGAGCAGGTTCGCGCCCAGGATGCCGATGGTTCGTAATGTCTCCTGCTCGCCTTGGGTCAGCTCACGACCGCTGTAGGGCATCCCCAACATCAAAACGGCGATCACTTCCCCGCCGCGCAAAAGCGGTTGGAAGTAGGTCGGTCCCGCCTGCTCCACGTCAAAACGAGTGTAGAGATCGCGCAGTTCGTCCGTATTCCGATCCACCAGCAGCACACGCTGCATCTTTCGCTCAACCGCATTCACAAGCGTAGGCTGAGAAGCGAGACCGACGGAAAAAGTCTCGATGGGACGAGACAAGAGCTTGTTGTGGCTGTAAATTACATCGGCATAGTTGGCATCTTGCAGCGTCAACAGCGCGCCGAGGTCCGCCTTCAGCGTACTACACGCACTGGTCACAATCTGCGATGGGATTGCTTCTGGATCAGGACGTTCCAGCATGAGTCCCAACGCCTTCATCACCGAAGAGGTCTCGCGCTCGCTGAACACAGCAGTTGACGCGGGGCGAGCATCCTCTTCAGACGACTCGGCAGCGGCGCCTGGGGCAACGAGCATCGAATCGAGTTTGGGAGCAATTGCAGGAACGTCGGCAGGCGCCACAGATGCCAGCCGCATGAATACCATTCGATACATGATCGCCGGGACGATGAGCATTGCGCCCAGATATGTCAATCGCAGCACACCGACATAATCGCCAGGAAGCGAAGTCTGGAGAGCCCCCATCAGCGTGACAAGGCTTCCGAAGCCAATCAACGCGAAGAAGATCACCTTCAACGGCGCATCCAGCACGGAGCGAATGAAGAGAATGGTTAGGACAGAACCGATGCTAGCGATGATTACCAGTGCGGAAGACCAGTAAACGCTGTAAATGCTGCTTGCGAAGCCAGCGCTGCTGACACCCGGCGTTGTCCACGGCAGAAAGGTCAGGAAAAACCCAATGACGACTGCCCAGCCCGAAACGAGCAGCACCAGGTTCGAGAAGCGTCCGAAACGCTCGTGGTCGGCTGTGATAAACGCCCACGACAACACCACAACCGTCATGACCTGCACAGCCCGTTCCAGCGGCGGCAGAATCAAGTCCACCGGCTGATTCGCCAACGCAGAGACGATCAGACCCAGCATCATCACTGCCCACGACACGATGGCGACGAGTGTCGCCAGTGTGTACCGTGATGCCGCCCGTACCCCAGACAGGCGCGTGCGGCTGCCAAACGCAATGAAAAACGCAGCTTGAAGTAGAATGAACACCAGCAAGAAGTAGAAGATGTCCCCAGGGGTCTTCGCGAGCAGGTTGAGGAAGTCATTCGGAAGCTCGGTCACGTTGGTCGATTTCCGTGTGTACGTAAGGTTGAAGAATTGTAATATGGATTATACCACCAGAAAAACGCTTCTGAGATTTGGGTTTTGGGGAACCTTCGGACGACACAAGGTCAGCACTGGCGTCCATTGCGCAGAGCATCAGCACAGCAATCCGAGACGTCCAGATACCCGGCACATCACGATGCTATTCGTGCTTCTGGCGTTCATGTTCAGCATCAGGGGTGATGTCGCCGCCACACCCACCCCCTCCAGCGCACCAGCGGCACAAGAGTTAGTGAGAACCCCTGGCGGGATGGAGGTGACGTTTCCCGCATCGTACTTTGTGTCTGTCGATCCTAACTCACCCAACACAGTGATGCTCACGAGTCTTGAGCCAGATGCTCGCCTTGCCAATCTGCGGATTCAGGATGTCTGGGACATTTGGGAGTACGCTACAACGCCAAGTTTGAATTCCGTACGCGACGAAGTGCTCTCGATGGTGGCGTTCGTCGGCACCCCGATTGAAGACTTCCCCGAATTTGACCTGCCAAATGGCAGGCTGATCGTCCTGCCCTATACGCTCGACACTGGAAGCGAAGGCGGTCTGTACGCGCTCCTTGCACTTGCAGAAGGTCGTATCGTGGTCGCCGAAATTCTCGTCGACAACCAGACACAACTCACCGCGCTCCTTCAGCAGCCCCAGCAGTGGGTATCCATTCTCGCCAGCATACGGTTCAATGGCGGCGCGGAAGTCACAGCACCACTGCCCCAGCTTGTGCTGGAAGACCGCCCGCTCTCGTTGAGCGAGATGCCGCCCAACACTATCGTCTTTGCCACTGATGTCACCCTCACGCTGGCAAGCCCCTGGTTGCCCGCTTCAAGCCAGGAAGACAACGCTTCCGCCATCATTGAAGACACGATCACCCTTGCGCACAACCGCGCCGAAGCGCTCGCTACGATCCGGATTGCTCAACTTGAGGGCAGCAGTTTCGTCGATTGGCGCAGCGACCTTCTGGCAATCATGGCTCCCGCGCTCGGCACTGGTGCACAGCTCCCTGTGACTGGCAGCTTTCTCCGTAACGACGGTCGTGCAGTCGAACAATACGTTAGCCCGGATCTCGCACTCAACCTTTTCTTCGTTGACCTGGGTGGCGACCAGGCAGCATATGTGCTGAACACCATGATCGAACCGCAGGAAGCACGACGGCAAGTGATCCTAGACTCTCTGCGGACACTCCTGCTCGGCATGACCCGCTTCGAACGCATTCCACCTGGTCAGGGGAATGAACCGGACTAGATTCCTGGTCCGCCTGTCCCAACCTGCCAGACTTCCATACCGCTGATGTTCTGATGTCCACCACTTGACTCAAAGAGAATAGTCCCATTCGTGACAACTACAGAATACGGACCCATACGCCGCCACCCTGTGACCGGAATTGTCAGATCATTTTCGACCAAGACCCCTTGCAGGAAATGGTCAACAGTCTCGACAAAGTTATCCTCCCAGCGCCAGAAGTAGACATCATAAGTACCGTTCGGCAAGTTGATCATAGTGATTTCTAGCGCATCAGCGTCTTGCCATGCGATACATCTAAGCATAGTTTCGCGGTTGATGTCGGTTGGTGGGTTAATTGTTCCCGGTGGGCATTCTGTAATGTCACCAGCCCCAAGTGTATAGTTCGACGAAGCCTCGCCCTCCCAGTTGTTGCCGTCGACGACCAGCGCAGTACCACCGAAATTGATCGCACGAACGAAGCCGGGCACAGGGGTCAAAATCGACCAGGTCGCCGCAAATCCTGCCTGAATGATGGAAACATCGCTCTGGAACACCAGGTGCATACTGCCGGATGCTGCCCACAATGTCGGCGGAAGTGCCCCCCCACTGTAGACCCCCAGTACCGTGCCACTTGTATCAACGCCGTCGTATATCGTGAGCGTATCCCATGTGTTCTCAGTATCGAACGCCGTGAAATCGAGCTGAACAACGCCGCCGCCCGCCGGTTGGATCAGGAAGCTGCAATTCTCCTGGTCTTCGTAACCGTACGCCGCCCCGCCGGAGTCATACAGCGTGCCACTGGTCAACGTTGATGTCGTCAACGAGTTGCACATCACGTACTGATCGCCCTGGGGCGCGGTCGTCCATGTTGCGGTAAAGCCGGCATCAAAGGCGCTGGCGTCCGATGTGAACACCAGGTACATGCTGCCAGATGCCGCCCACAATGTCGGCGGCAGCGCCCCTCCACTATAGACCCCCAGCAACACCCCGCTGGCGCTGCTACCATCGTACACATACAGCAGGTCGTGGCTAGCCTCTGTATTGAACTGGCTGAAGTTCATCTCTATCGTGCCGCCGCCAACCGGCTGGATCAGGAAGCTGCAATTCTCCTGGTCTTCGTAATCGTACGCCGCCCCGCCGGAGTCATACAGCGTGCCACTGGTCAACGTCGATGTCGTCAGTGAGTTGCACATCACGTACTGATCGCCCTGGGGTGCAGTCGTCCATGTTGCGGTGAATCCGGCATCAAAGGCGCTGGCGTCCGATACAAACACCAAGTACATGCTGCCAGATGCCGCCCACAATGTCGGCGGCAGCGCGCCTCCACTGTAGACCCCCAGCAACACCCCGCTGGCGCTGCTACCATCATACACATACAGCAGGTCGTGGCTAGCCTCTGTATTGAACTGGCTGAAGTTCATCTCTATCGTGCCGCCGCCAACCGGCTGGATCAGGAAGCTGCAATTCTCCTGGTCTTCGTAATCGTACGCCGCCCCGCCGGAGTCATACAGCGTGCCACTGGTCAACGTCGATGTCGTCAGTGAGTTGCACATCACGTACTGATCGCCCTGGGGTGCAGTCGTCCATGTTGCGGTGAAGCCGGCATCAAAGGCGCTGGCGTCCGATGTGAACACCAAGTACATGCTGCCAGATGCCGCCCACAGTGTCGGCGGCAGCGCGCCTCCACTGTAGACCCCCAGCAGTACCCCGCTGGTGCTGCTGCCATCGTACACATACAGCAGGTCGTGGCTAGCCTCTGTATTGAACTGGCTGAAGTTCATCTCTATCGTGCCGCCGCCAGCCGGCTGGATCAGGAATGCGCAGTTTTCGCCATCCCCGTAGTTACTGCTGGCACCGCCTGAGTCGTACAAGGTGCCGCTCACTGCGCTAGAAGTCGTCGAAGTACACATCGACGGGTTACCCGCTGGAGTCGTGGTCGGCGTCGCCGTCGCTGTTTCGGTCGGCGTCGGCGTCGGTGTATTGGCGACCGCATTACAGCTCAGTCCGTCTGTCGTCAGGTAAGTGCCGGAAATTGTCTCGCGCACCGGGATCGTCGGTCCCTGCCACGCAACGCGCAGGAAGTCTTCCCCGATGTTTTCCATGTGCATTGCTTCAATGTAGTACGGCTGTCCCGCTACCAGGAACACGGAAATGGACTGCTGTGACGGGAATTCGTCAAAGTTGAAAAAGGGCAGATTGAATGGGCTGCTGCTTGCGATGGGGATTGCATTGGCTGGGTTCTCGTCGGTACTCAGACTCAGGCGACTGGCATTATCGCTCGTGATCCAGAAGACATAGCTGCCGGTCGCCGGTGGCAGCAACAGTGCCCGCATACGCTGCGAATAGTCTTCAGCCTGATCCTGAGGCGCATTAAATTCCGTTTCGACAAAGCAGAGATTCGGCGAGTTCGGATAGCGAGGATCAGCAAGAAGCGCGTTGATGTCGAGTGCGGTGGCACCATTGAGACCAAGCCAGACCTCACGGATGATATCACCGGTCATCACGATTGGCGTTGCCGTCGGGGTGCTCGTCGAAGTCTCGGTTGCGGTTGGTGCAACGGGCGTATCCGTCGGTGTTTCGGTCGGTGTCGGCGGCACGACGGGCGTGTCGGTCGGTGTCGGCGGCACAACAGGCGTATCGGTCGGTGTCGGCGGCACGACAGGCGTGTCGGTCGGCGTCGGCGGCACGACGGGCGTATCGGTTGGCGTCGGCGGCACCGCGGGCGTGTCGGTCGGTGTCGGCGGCACAACAGGCGTATCGGTCGGTGTCGGCGGCACCGCGGGCGTGTCGGTCGGTGTCGGCGGCACGACGGGCGTGTCGGTTGGCGTCGGTGGCACGACAGGCGTGTCGGTTGGCGTTGGCGGCACGACAGGCGTATCCGTCGGCGTCGGCGGCACGACAGGTGTATCCGTCGGCGTCGGCGGCACGACAGGTGTGTCGGTCGGGACAATTATCGGTGTCGGTGTTGGTGGAAGCGCGAGCGGCGCGATCACGATCCGAAGCGCGCGCGCGTTATTCGTCGGGTTTGGATCGGGCTGCGCTGCCGCGCAGAAAACCGTAACGTCAACGGTGATATTCTGCACCGGACTGGGCGAGATATAGGGAATCTCGACTATCCCACCCGCCAGCAGGCTTGAAGGCGGTACAACAGGCGTGTTGACACCATTCAACGTCAAGGACATTCCCAGCCCGGTGACGACAATGCCGCTGGCATTTCCACAGATCGCCCCGAACTGGAGCTGCGTCCCCGGCGTCGTATTGATCAGACGAATATCTGCATAGAGGTCTGCCTGCGGGGGCAGCGGTGTGTGGGTCGGCGTCGGAACCTGCGCGACCGCGATGGGTGTAGACGTGGATGTAGCGGTTGACGTCGAAGCGACTGGCGTTCGCGTCGGGGCAACCGTCCACGAGGCGGTGACCGACGGCGTAACCGTTACATCCGGGGTAGAGGTCAGGCTGGGCAGCGCCGTCGGGCTGGACGTGCTGCTCGGTATGGCGGTTGGGCTTGCCTCCGGTGCGGTGGTCAGCGTGATCGTCGGAATGGATGTCTGAGTCAGTGTTGCGGTCACGGTCAGGGTTGGCGTCTGGCTGGCGGTCGCAGTCGGTGCCTGGGCGGTCGCGGTCGCCGCAGCCGCAATGAGGGTCAGCGCCTGTGTGGGGTTGATCCCGCGCGTCACATCCAGCGCAATCGCAGTTTGCAGGCGCGGGTCAAACTGTGCCACGATCAAGCGTTCCCAGGGACTGTAGTCCGCTGTCGAATCAGCGCTAATCTGGATCGGCAGTTGGTCGGGTCGCACGAACCACAACCCAATCTGCGCACAGACACACAAAGCCGTCGCCAACATCAGCGGAAAGAGCAGCAGTGCCCAGCGCCGCGACTGCCGCCGCATGGCATGAATCTGCATCTCCAGCGGCGCAATCGGCTTCAGCGGCTCGGTGTTCATGTCATCACCCGACGTGAAAGCGGAAACTCAAGGCGAAGATGGGTTCCCTGATCGGGCACACTGCCAATGCGCACCCGCCCATGATGGCGCTCGACGATATGCTTCGAGATGTACAAGCCAACGCCCATACCGCGACTGTCCGTCGGTCCTGCCTCCGCCGCGCTCCCTCGAAACATGCTGTCGAACACGTTATTGATTTCATCCGCTTTGATGCCCACCCCGGTGTCCAGAACATCGATCAACACCCAGCGGTCACGGCAGTCCATCCTGATTGCAACCCGCCCACCTGGAAGCGTGTAATCGTGGGCATTACGTATGACATGATCCAGAAGCTCGCCAAGACGGGCACGGTCGCCATCGATCACAAGCGGAATATCCGGCACGTCGTACTCAAAGAATAATCCGCGCGCAACCATCAGCGGCTGCCAACGCAGGGCGCGCTCTTCGACCAGGTCATTCAGATCGACAGCGTGCTGCTCGATACTGAAGCGCCCTGCGGTGATCGTGCTGACATCGACCACCTGGCTGACCAATCGCTCCAAAGTATAGACACTGTCACTTAGTCGGCTCAGAAAGTGATCGCCCTTTTCGCTGAGGTTCTTCTTTTCCATGATGCGCAGCAAGTCCGCGTTGCCGCGGACAACCGCGAGCGGAGTCCGCAGCTCATGAGACATCTGCATGATCAACTCATCTTTGAGCCGCTCCGCCTGCGCAATCGCCGTAAAGTCACGCAGAACCGTCACACGTCCAAATGCCTCCCCGGACGGCATCTTCAATGTTGCCGAGAGTACGCTCAGATTCCTGCCTGCAAGTTCCAGTCGCTGCTCGACCTCCTGAAGAGTCGGATCGGCAAGTAAGTCATTCAGACGCTGGTTTTCTTTGGGCTGCTTCGTCAGCGTATTTGTCAGCGCAGCAGCAGCGGGATTCTGCAACAGGATATTGCCCCAGGCATCCTGAACGATCACGGCGTCACCGATGTTGTTCAGCATCGCCTCGCGCCGCGCGGTTTCCTGCAATTGGCGTTGGTAGAGTTCTGCAATCTCCAGCTTCTGCTGCACAAGCTCATCGGTCATGCGGTCAAACGTGATGCCTAGCTCACCCAATTCATCCGGGGTCTTCAGCTCGACACGCCGGCTCAGATCGCCCTGGGTAATGGCGCGCGAAGTCTGCACCAATCGATTGATCGGACTCGTGATCGAGCGAGAAATTACCAACCCGAAGACCAGAACGGACATGGCGAGTCCGCCAAAGATGAGTGCGAGCAAGTCGCGGCTCGTTCCAGCGCTATCAACGATGAAATTCGTCTGCAAACCCACGGTCAGCAGCCCAACTACACGGCTGCGAACCTCCAGTGTCGACACCAGGAGTTGATACAGTTCACCACCAACCTGAAATTCTGTCAGTGGGCTTTGCGTCGTCACACCAGCCAGAAGGGACTCGACAGTGGGTGTGTCCAGCGCAATGTCCACGTCACTGACACCCTGAAACGTATGAGCCAGAAGCTGTCCGCGAAGATCGTAGAGTGCAACTGCCGAGAGCGATTGTTCACGCATCAGGATAGCGAGGCGATCCATTCGAATCCCTACGCTGATCGCACCAACGGTCACGCCATCCGGCGTCGATACAGCGGCTGTGATGAACAGGACATCGCCAATGTTCGTTTCGACAATATCCGCAAACTTGTCTCCCAGTACGTCCAGTTCCCCAGCAAGGACGCGCGCAGCGCCCTCCCAGGATTGGACACCGAGTGGCTGTAGGACTTCATATTCCGGCGTGGGGACACCTGCCAGGCGGCGCAGCCGCAGTACTCCATTGCCCTCACGACCCACGACATTAATCTCGTCCAAGGATGCATTCGCCACAATTGGGCGCACGATAGCGTCAAGCGAGGAAGAATCCCCGGATAGAATAAGCGAGGGTGCATCGCGCACAAACACCAGAAGGCGAAGCTGTTCCAACAGCCCCTGTTCAACCGATACCGCTGTATTCTTCGCCGCGTCCAGGCTCGCGGCAAGCTGGTTGCTGAAGCGCTCCTGAAGGCTGCCCGCGACCAGGCGCGTCACGGTGAAGACGCCTAACCCAGCCATCACAATCACAATCAGCAGAAAGGGCGTGATCACACGCGCACGCACTCGCGGATATACGAGCCGAGATGCGCGCAGTAGATTTCCAGCCAATGTCTTCAGTCGAATCACCATTGTGGTCCCAGCCGCAAAGAACCTTTGAGTTCCATCATAATCGCAACTCATAGCAAATAACGGTAAAGCTTCCTCACCTGCGAGGATCGCCGTTGACTTCATGTGCAATCCATAGCTACACTGGCTGCACTATGAGCAATTGGCAGCATCCTATCACCCGTCTGCGCGTTCGAGCGGCGCACATATTCAGACGAATACCCTGGCTAATTTCATTTCTTCAGCGGCTTTATCGCATACTTCAACCCAAGTTCACGGCAGGTGCCGTAGGGCTGCTCTTTAACGACCAGGGGCAGATACTGCTGGTAGAGCACATCTTTCACCCACGCCATCCCTGGGGACCGCCAGGGGGTTGGGTCGACGCCAATGAAACACCGATACGCGCCGTCGCCCGGGAAATGAATGAAGAGGTAGGGCTGCATGTCCAGGTCGGCGAACTCATTCACATCGAGTTTCTACCCGCCATGCGCCATATGACATTCGCTTATTTGTGCGACGCCGCATCTCACAACGTCAATCACCTCTCTCCGGAACTCATCGGCTTCGCCTGGCATGATCCGGACAGCCTTCCAAATGTCTACCCCTTCATCCGCGAAGCCGTTCAGATTGCGCTTGCCAGGCGCGCATTGTCCCCCAGCAGATCACAGGAATAAGCAGATGTCCTCAACCATCTCCATGCGCACTCCCAAACGAACCAACGGGCGAAAGCCTGCGCTGCGCATCCCGATCATCCCGATCCTTTCGTTTGGTATGTTGCTCATCTCCGTCGGGTGGCTGGTGTGGGAACTGGTGCGCTTCAGCACCCAGAGTGACCGTCTTCCGTTAGGCGTGAACGTCGCAGGCATTGATGTCGGCGGGCTAACCCCGGCAGAAGCGATGCAGGCGTGGGAAAGTGCTTACAGTTCGCCTATCACGCTCTGGTACGCCGACGCGCCCATCCAGCTCGACCCTGCCGCTGTAGGATTTACAACCCAACGCGCGACCATGTTGGCGGCTGCGCGCAGCTCAGGCATAACTGAGGGTCAATTCTGGGTACAGTTCCTTAATTATCTGAGTGGGCGTCTTGCCCAACGAACCAGCATCAGCATCCCGCTGGCTGCCGACTACCAACCGCAGCTATTGGAACAATGGCTGCGAACAGAAATCATCCCCCGCTACGACCGACCGCCCGGCGGCGCAAGTTTCGACGTACAGACGCTGACCCTGCGCCCAGGTGCGGCAGGCTATCGACTGGATGTCTCGGCGGCGGTGCCCTTGTTGGATGCGGCACTCCGTGACCCCATCAATCGAACCGTAGTCCTGCCGGTCGAAGGCGCAGACGGTCGTGGACCTGGGCTGGATGTGTTACAGCAAATGATCATCGGTTATCTGGACGCGCAGGGCTTCATCTTCGACGGGCAGTCCACAGTCGCCTCCGTTTATGTCATGGACCTCGAAACAGGCGACGAAATGAATATCAACAGCGATGTCGCAATGTCTGCCGCCAGCACCGCGAAACTATCGATCCTGCTGGACTACTTTCGCAATCTCCTCGGTGCCCCCTCGCGCGACGAAGCTTTCCTGATGAGCCAGTCGCTGCTGTGCAGCAACAACTCGTCGTCCAATCTGCTTATGCAGTTGACAGGCAACAGCGCGATTGCGCGCGGCGATACACAGATCGGCGCTGACCCTATCTTTAACGGCTTGCAGAGTATTGTCCAGACGAACCAAACCCTCGGAATGCGTAACACCTACATCACAGCGCCCTTCGACCTGGGTGATAGTTCGTTCGTGACGGGTTCGATCCCGTCGCCCGCGACACAGCCGAATACGACCTTCAACACGTCGCCCGACCCATTCAATCAGGTCACGACGGAGGATCTCGGAACTGCCTTCGGGATGATCTACGACTGCGCGTACTCTGGCAGCGGGCTGATGACCGCCTATCCAGAGGGAGAATACAACCAGACCGAATGCCGCCAGATGTTGAACATCATGAGTAACAACAACCTGGAACGCCTGCTCCAGGCGGGCATCCCTCCTGGGACTACTATCGCGCACAAGAATGGTTGGCTCTCTAACGTACATGGTGATGCGGGAATTGTTTTTCCGCCGAATGGGCGCAATTACGTGATCGCGGTGTTTGTCTGGGAAGCAACGGACTTTTTCAGCTTCGACCGCGCCTGGCCGCTCATTGAGGGAATCTCGCGCGCAACGTGGAACTACTTCAATCCCGGCGATCCGCTGATTGCGCCGCGCCAGGATATCCCACCAACAGCCCAGGAATGCGTGAATTTCGCGCCAACCTATGAGCAGGTCGATCTCAATAGTCCAACGCTGGGGCGATAATCTCCGCCTTATGTGGATGACGTACAATGTCTTGAGATGAAAGTGGCGTTCAAAGGTGAGAAGTCGTGGAATGGAGTGTGTTTTTCCTGCTGCTGGGGCTGTTTCTCTTTCTGATGATCCTGTTCCAGCGGATTGACTATAAGAAGCGCCGGATCGTCTTGTTGACTCTGATCCCGGTCTATATCTTCACCTGGAACTATATCCAGTTTCGCGGTGTGCAGGGCGAAGCTGTCCTTGCCTTTGCGATTGCGGCGCTCGCCAGCTTCCTCTTCTGGCTGCTGATCGGGCGCTACAATCGTGTCAAAAGCGCGGACGATACCATCCAGGTACTGGGTCTGGATGACTGATGATCAGCCGATGACGGTGAGCGGAATGACATCCGCCGTCTGGAGCATGACAACACTGATGCGCGCGGCAGTCATCTGTGCCAGCGTATGGAACGCCCTGCCTGCTGGGCTGTCTGGCTGGTGGATAACGACGGGACGCCCGTAGTCCCCGCCTTTGCGCACTTCTGCATCCATCGGAATACGTCCCAGGAACGGCACGCCGCGCTGATGTGCCAGCGTTTCTCCACCCCCGCTGCCGAAGAAGTCGCCTGCCATATTTTCGACAACCCCCAATACGGGAACATTCAGGGTCTCAAACATCGCGGCGCTGCGCAGTGCATCGCTGACCGCAACTTCCTGAGGCTGTGTCACGATGACCGCGCCGGTCAACGGGAACGACTGTGCCAGCGAAAGCGGCGCATCGCCCGTTCCTGGCGGCAAATCGACAATCATGTAATCCAACTGCCCCCAGTTCACATCCATGAAGAACTGGCGAATCGCACTGTGCAGCATGGGACCGCGCATGATCATCGGCTTACCCGGATCACTCAGAAAGCCTGTACTCATGACTTTGACGCCATAGGCTTCAATCGGCATCATCTTGTTATCAACCACGCGCGGACGCCCATAACCCAACCCTGTCATCATCGGCAGATTCGGATTGAGGATGTCTGCGTCAATCAACCCGACACGCGCGCCAGCCTCCGCCAGCGCACAGGCGAGATTGGTGGAAACCGTGCTCTTCCCCACCCCACCCTTGCCGCTGTGCACAGCGACAATGCTGCGAATTGGCACGTCCAGTCGCCCGAACATCTTCTTGTCCGTCGGCACCTGGGCGTCCCACTTGATGTCAAGCCGCGAGATACCAGGGATCTTGCCGATCACAGCCGCATCACAGCGTTCGATGAACACGTTTTTCAGCGGGCACGCGGGCGTCGTCAGGACAATGGTGAATTGCGCGGTACTTCCCTCGATGCTGAGGTCGCGTACCATGCCCAGCGACACAATATCGCGGTCGAGTTCTGGCTCGATGACGGTGCCGAGCGCTGCCATCACCTGGTCACGAAGTTCAGTCATGCTCAATCGTTCCTTTTCCAGTTTGCACACCGACATCCATTATAAAGATGTTCATCATCAAAATGCGAGCGTAAGTCTCGACTATCGCTTCCGACCTATCATCATCGTCGAGTAATTGAACGCCCAGGGCAGCGTCTCGCGCGCCAGCGCGCCGCAGAATTCCGCAAGAGTCGACGTGCGATAGTAGCCGGGCGCGCGGAACACGCCACCCAGCCCCCAAAAGGTAAAGCTGTGACTGGTCGGCTTGGCGACCAAGACGTCGAACCCTGCATCGCGCAGTTCGCGCTCTAAGTCCCGGCGCGTGTAGGTGCTCTCGAAGAAGTCGTCATTATTCAGCACGCTCTTGCCGGATGACCTGCGCCGCCAGCGAACATATCGGTTTACGACGTTGGGATAGGGGATCGTCATCACCAGGATGCCGCCCGGTACAAGTACGCGACACGCTTCTCGAAGCGCGGCGGACATTCCCTGTGCGAAGTGTTCGAAGACGCCAAACGAAAGGTAACCATGTAATGAGTCTGTCGCGTATGGCAGGGCGTGAACATCCGCGACATTCACGGGGATCGTCGCATCATAGCTGTAAAACTGGTGCAGCGCTCGCTCGGCATAATCGCACCCGATCATCTTGTAGCCACGATCACGGAGCAGCAGCAGTGTCGCGCCGAGACCGCTCCCGGCTTCAAGAATGTAGCCTTCTTTCGAAAGAAAGGGCGGGAACACATCAAACTGGTCGCTCGTTCGAGCTTCCTTCAGCACCTCGATCTCATCGCGGATGCTGCTCTCTTCCTCCCAAATCGCTTCCCATGAGCGGCGGGTTCGCTGGTACAAATCATCATTAGGGATCATGCCATGTATTCTCATGCGCTGCGCAGGGCTATTTTACCACTGCCGTGTGTTGACCGGAATAACAAGAGGTTCTCGCACTGGAGAACCTCTGAAGCTGTGTGCTCGATTGTCGCCGTTTCCGTAGAGGCTACTGCTTCCAGGCGCGATGGCGTGCCAGCGCCTCCTGGCGACGCTTGGCACGTTCCGCCGCCATATCGACTTTCGGTCCTGCTGACGCGCTGGCAGAAGCCGCAGCCGCCTGCGCAGCGGCAGCCGCCGCAGCACGCGCTTCCGGGTCTTCCGCACGCAGCATGTGCCAGGGCTTATCCATGACCGGCTGCCCAGACTTCTTCTTTTCCTTGATGACGTCCGGGTGTTCCCATCCGCCGCGCCCCGCCGCTTCTTCCGCAGCCGTCGTCGGCGCGATGTCATAGTAGTAGCTGAACGGCTTGCTCAGGCGCGGCTTGTCGTGAATATGCAGCCCGACGCCCGTGCGGTCGTAATCCGCCATTTCGTAATCGTGATCCATCTTGATCGCGTCGAACGGGCAGAACTCCGCACAGTAGCCGCAGTTCATGCAGATGTCGATGTCGATAAAGAACGCTTCCGGTTCTGGCACCGGGCGCTTGGTCACAGGATCTTCGCTGCGTACGATCCAGATGCACTGCGGCGGGCAGACCTTCGCGCAAATCCCGCAGCTCGTACACCAGTCATGCCCCGCCCGATCCGGGTGATCGGGTTCTTCGACGACCAGGAACGGCACGAAGCGGAAGCGCTCCGGCATCGCCAGCTTTTCTTCGGGGTACTGGACGGTGTAGGCACCCTGCGCCTTCAAGCCCTGGCGAGTCTCGAAGTTCTCGTTGCCGATGTACTTGCGCCCGCCGTACTTGATGTCATCTACATATGTCTGGAAGAAGTGCTTAAGCGTGACGCCCAAGCCCTTCAGAATACCCATCCCATTCATTACCGATCCGTCTCCCCCAACACGATGTCGATACTACCGAGGATGACCACAATATCCGCGACCTTATGTCCCTTGCACATCTGCCCCAACGCCGTCAGGTTGATGAAACTTGGGGCGCGAACGTGATAGCGCCAGGGATTCTGTGGACCCTTCGGATCGCCTTCGGAGACGACGTAGAAGCCAAGTTCACCCTTGGGGTTATCGACACGACCATATGCCTCGCCGACGGGCACGCGCGGCGCGTAGATCGCCTTGTTACCGGCGAAGATGTCCTCGCCCTGCGTCGCTTCCAGTCGCGGAAGGCACTGCTTGAGGATGCGGATGCTTTCGCGCATCTCGTCCAGGCGGATGAGATAGCGGTCGTAGACATCGCCATTCGGGCGCGTGCAGATGTCGAAATCGAGTTCGGGATAGATGCTGTACGGGTCCATGCGGCGGATGTCGTAAGGCACGCCACTGGCGCGCAGCAGCGGACCCGTCGCACTGTAAGCAACACCCATCTCTGGCGGCAGGATGCCCACGCCTTCGCAGCGCGTCTTGATGATTTCGCTGTCCGTCAGGAAGTGATCCAGCTCGTCGATGGAGCGCGGCAGTCGCTCGTTGATGAGTTCTGCCAGGTAATCCATCGTATTGAAATCACGAATCTTGTCGTTGAGCGTGTTGGATGTTCCACGCATCCGCTCCGGAAGGTCCTTGTAGACACCCTGGAAGCGCATGTAGTTGCACATCAGGCGGCTGCCCGCCGTCGCCTCGAAGAAATCGAGGATCTTCTCGCGTTCGGCAATCGCGTACAGCGCGGGTGTGAAGAACGCACCCAGGTCGTTGAGCAGGAAGCCAATCGCCCACAGGTGGTTTACGATGCGCGTCAGCTCGACCATCAACACTCGGATGACTTCCGCGCGATAGGTTGGCGGTGTGTAGCGCGCACCCTTCGCCAGGAGCTGCTCAACCGCCATCACATAGCCCATGTTGTTGCCCATGCTGCTGATGTAATCGAGGCGGTCGGTGAACGGGATGTTCATCAGCCAGGCGTTGCGTTCGCCGATCTTCTCATGATTGCGGTGCAGATAGCCCATGACCGGTTCGAGCGTCTCGACCGTCTCGCCATCCAGCGTAACGACCATGCGGAACACACCATGCGTGCTGGGATGGTGCGGACCGAGGTTGACAACCAGTCGATCCGTGCGCATCTGCCCTGGTTCGGCTGTCAGTTCCTGCACATCCACGCCCAAGCCCATGCCGCTGTAGATCGACTGCTCGGAAGTATCCGTCAGGCGACTCAGATCCAAGTCGGCGGGATACCGGACGTTCTTTCCGAAGATGTTTAGCTCTTCAGCGCGGCGCACGTAACCTTTGGGCCAGCGGCTCTCGAAAGGCTTGTGATCTTCCTCGTAATACGCTTCTTTCCAGTCCTTGCGCATCGGGTGTCCGTCAAAGCCATCCCAGAGCAGAATGCGTTTCTGGTTGGGGTGACCGGGGAACTGGATGCCGTAGAGGTCGTATGCCTCGCGTTCCTGGAAGTCAGCACCGGGCCACACGCCGACGAGCGACGGAACTTCGGCATTCTCGCGCGGCGTCTGCGCCTTCATCACCAGCGCGGGACCCCCAGAGGTGCGGAAAGCGTGATAGACCATCTCCATATGATCGCTGATGCCGTGATAATCGACAGCAGTAGCGCTCGACAGATAGTCGTAGCCCAGCTCGTCACGCACAGCGCGCGCAACATCGACCAGCTTTGAACGGTCGATCACCACACCACCGAATCCCTGGCGCGTGTCATCCTTGACCGCGTCGGGAAATTTGTTCTTCAGGTATTCGAGCGCCGACCCCGTTTCGAGTTCGGTCGGCGCGACAGGTGCAAGCATATCGGTCATGAGTTACTCGCTCTTTTCTCCACCCTGTGCCGCACGCTTACGCGCCAACGCGGCTTCTCGCTTCGCCAAACGTGCCGCTTTCTCTGGATCTAGCTCCGCTGCTGCCTCGGTAGATGCCGTCGCCGCTTCCAAAGCGGGCTTCGCCTCGACAACCGGGACCGCCGCGCGCACGCCCAAAGCAGCACCGGACAATTCACGCACACCAAACGGCTTGCCCTGAGCAGCAAGCACTGCCTGCTGGCGAATCAGTTCTGCCTGACGTGGGTCAATAATGTCGGGACCCAGGACTGGCACTGGAACAGGGTCAGACGGACCGACACCATACCAGGGCACGTCGTCCATGTTTGCCAGCGACTGACCGTCGATTTTCTTCTGAAGCGAAATCAGCCCGTAGAGCAGCGCCTGTGGGGTCGGCGGGCAGCCTGGGATATACACATCGACTGGGATGTATTGGTCAATGCCGCTGACGACGTTGTAGCCTTCCTTGAAGGGACCACCGCCGCTGGCGCACGCCCCCATTGCCATCACATACTTCGGTTCGGGCATCTGGTTGTAGATGCGCACAATCGGGACGACCATCTTCTTCGTGACGGTTCCCGACACAATCATCAAATCGCTCTGACGAGGGCTGGCGCGCATGACTTCCATGCCAAAGCGTGAGAGGTCGTAACGCGACGCCGCCGTCGCGATCATCTCAATCGCGCAGCACGCAAGCCCGAACAGCAGGGGCCACATCGAAGAGCGGCGGCTCCAATTGTAGATTTTGCTCAGGCTCGTGATGGCGACATTCCCCTGCATGTCGGTGGGGACGGGAAACTCCGGGCTGTGGAGTTCACGTAAGTCCAACTGGCTCATTCGGCATTCGCCTCCTCATACCACTCGCGCAACAATTGTTCCAACAGTGCTTCATGAGCTAGGGCAGGATCGTCCGCAAAGTTTGGCAGCGCGATCACCCAATGATAAAGCTGATCAATTCCGACGGATTCGAGATCGACATCAGGATGCGCTGCCATGAGTGCGCGCACAAGCGCGTATGAGGCATCCCAGTGCAGCCCGTTCATCTAATCGTTAACCAGTATTCATTGTGCATTTTAGCACAAGTTAACTTCTCTTGCAGCGGCAAAATACTCCATGAACACAGGATTCATGGAGCGTTTAGCTGATGCTGAATGATGTGAAGCGAGGATACCGCAAGCGCAGAAGAAACTCAAAAACTCGCCGCCGCTTCCAACACGCTGTCATGACCCGCCAGCAGATCCGCCCAGGTGATGGAAACTTCTATCTGCGGCATAACTGCTTCCGGGTCGCTGTCCGCAAGATTGCGGAAGAAGCGCGTAGAGTACTGCACTTCTATGCCAGAATTCGGCAGATTGAAGGTGCGTGTTTCGCCATAGGCGTTCGGCTTGCCCCCGGTCGGCTCGCCGATCAGGATCGCGTTCGTCTGGTTGTCAAAGTCGATAGCGTTCTGCATCGCCGACGAAAAGGTCTGGTGCCCGATCAACACGAACAGCTTGCCCTCCGCAATCAGCGACGGTCGCGCGCGAATCGCGTCCATGAAGGGGTCGATCACGGTTGAATTTCCCCCGCCGTTGAAGCGCAGATCGACCACCACACGCGCGACCTCGTGGCTGTCGATAAACGTCATCATCTCCGTGACGAATGCGGCAAACGGATAATCCGGGTTGTCATTGCAGCGATAGTAGTGAAAGTAGATCGTCTGCGAGTCTTCAAGATAGGTGTACCAGTAGTCCCTGTCAGGATTGAGCGTCCGCACCGGAGGCGCGATGTCCAGCGCATCGTACAGCGTCACGTACTGGAACGAACGATCATCGGTGGCGACCGGCACGACTTCAACCTCGAACGTCGCGCCATCGGGACGTTCTAACGTGTACTGACCGCGCTCCGCGTCCTCCAGAATGCCGACCGCAGCCAGCACCTCTGGCGTGCGCAGGAAGGTTTGCGAACTGAAGCGCAAGCTTTGCGCGTTGTCGTACGAGATGACACGTTCGACCGCCTCGAACGCGCTCTGCACATCCGTCGAACCGATGTGCGTGACCCGTGCGCCGACAGCCTCCACATAATCGGGATGCGCGCCCGTCACCACCAAATCATCGCCGTACCACCCAAGGCGCAGCGGGTACAGGCGAAAAAAGCCCGGCACATGGAGGTACGGTTCGGTGTGTCCGTCATTGAGCAGCGCCGCGATCTCCGCGATGCCAACCCAAATCTGCGCGGCGGTCAGCGTCGGCACATCCGCGATCAGGCGATTGACCTGTGCGTCGAACGTGTCCTGCGGCACGGCATCGAATGCGTTCGGATGAAGATAGATGAGGTTGTCCGCCAGGTAACGCACATCCTGCACCCACCGTTCATCTCGTGTGGTGGCAAGTATCGGCGGCGGAAGCGGATCGCGTACAATCGGCGAAGGGAGATACCCCGCCTGGATGAGAACCCAGTAGACGCCGCCAAGTACGGCGACGATCACAATAATCCCCGCGAACACCAGGAACCAGCGTTTCCGAAAGAGCGCAGTCTCAGCCATGATGATTCCCCGATGTGAGTGCATTCATGGCTGAGTATCGCGCAGACCGGCTCGCCTTTGATCCGGCTTTTGGCGGGGATTTACCCTATACGTTCGCCGGACATTATCCGTTCAATACAGCATCAGTATCGATCTGGGCGCGCTGCAAACGCCCACTGTAATCGACATAGACCGACTTCCACTCGGTGAAGCCGTCCAGCGCCGTCTGCCCCGCCTCGCGCATCCCGTTGCCCGTGCCGCGCGTGCCGCCGAACGGGAACTGGATCTCTGCGCCCGTCGTGCCGTGATTGATATACACGATCCCGGTAGCCAAATCGCGGATGGCACGGAACGCAGCATTGACGTTCTCGGTGAATATGCTGCTCGACAAGCCGTAGATCACGCTGTTGTTGACCTCGACTGCTTCGTCGAGCGACCCCACTTCGATGATCGACAGCACTGGACCGAAGATCTCTTCCCGCGCCACGCGCATTTCCGGCGACACATGATCCAGCAGCGTGGGCTGGAAGAAATAGCCATGCGGCATGGCTGACCGCGCGCCACCCAGCACCGCCCGCACGCCTTCCGCCTGCGCCACACCCATGTACGACTCGACCTTGGTCAGCGCCTTCATATTGACCAGCGGTCCTACCTCGACATCCGGGTCGAGACCATCGCCGACCCGCAGCGCCCTGCCTTTTTCGACCAGCGCCTCGACGAGCTGGTTATGAACGTCCCGGTGAACAATCAGGCGGCTGGTCGCCGTGCAGCGCTGCCCGGTCGTGCCGAAAGCACTCCAGGTGATCGCCTGCACCGCTAGTTCAAGATTGGCGTCGTCCATGACGATGATGGCGTTCTTCCCGCCCATCTCCAGCGAAACCTTCTTGCCCTGCCCCGCTGCCTGCTGATAGACACTCAGCCCTGTCGCTGTGCTGCCGGTGAACGAGACAACGCGCACATCCGGATGTGTGATCAGCGCCCCGCCAACGTCGCCCGCACCAAGTACGAGGTTGAGCACGCCCGGCGGCAGCCCAGCGTCGATGAAGACCTGCACGAATGCCGCGCTCATCGCAGGTGTCTCTTCGCTCGGCTTCCAGATGACTGTGTTCCCGGCGACCAGCGCGGGCAGCATCTTCCAGCTCGGCACAGCGACCGGGAAGTTCCAGGGGGTGACGAGCGCGACAACGCCTGACGGTTCGCGTAGCGCCATGCCAAACTTGTTCGGCATCTCGACAGGCGCGGTGTAGCCCAGCAGACGACGCCCCTCGCCGCCCATGTAATACGCCATGTCGATGGCTTCCTGCACATCGCCGCGCGCCTCGGTGAGGACTTTGCCCATCTCCATCGTCATCAGGCGGGAGAGGTCTTCCTTGCGGTCGCGCAGAATTTCGGCGACGCGAAACAGGATTTCGCCACGTCGTGGTGCGGGCGTCAGCCGCCAGCCCTTGAAGGCAGCCTTCGCAGCCGCAACCGCCGCCTCGACATCGTCGCGCGTGCTCTTCGCCGCATGGGCGATGACCGCTTCAGTCGCCGGGTTCAGGCTGGCAAAGGTTTCGCCACTGCTCGCGGCGCGCCATTCACCGGCGATGTAATTCTGGATAGTGGACATATTAATAATCCTCAATGGTCAGGAAATCGTGTCGGGAGTATAGCCCGCGCTGCCCAAATCCGCAGTCAGGTGGACTTATCGCAGCGGGAATGAGACTAGCGTCTCGTAGCTTGCGCCCTGCGGTGTGAGCGTACTTTGGATCAGATGGAATCGTTCAGCGTGGAAGGGATCAGCGCGGAAGTTCGCGTATTTGTGCAGAAAGCGCGCCACGTCCGGCTGCGTCTTCGACGACTTGAGGCGTGCCAGCGTCAGATGGGGGCTGAACGCCCGCTCCTCCGGCGGAAAGCCGAGGGGTACGAGCGCCGCCTGCACCTTCTGATGGAGCGAATGGAGGGCGCTGCTCGACTCGATCCCCGCCCACAGTACGCGCGCCGCCGGGCGAGCGCCAGGCGGAAAGCGCCCCACTCCCGCCAGCGTGAGCGTGAACGAGGGCTGTTCAATAGCGTGTAAGGCTTCAGCGAGCCTTGCGATGTCCGACTCAGGCACAGCATCGCCGAGGAAGCGCAGCGTCAAATGATACCCTTCACGCCGCGTCCAGCTTGCGCCGGGGATGTCCAGCCGCAGGGATGCCAGACGATCCTTATGTTCGTCTGGCAAATCGATGGCGATAAACGCGCGCACCGTGCCATCCTCCTGGGGTTCATTCGCTCGAAATCACCCGCGCGCCTTGCTCGCTGACGCGCGTCGCGAATGCCGTACAGCCGATGCCGGAGGTGTCGTAAACATGCCGCAGCGCCTCTGCCACCGTGGACGCCTGCTGCGCATCATCGCAAATCGCCACGAGCGAGGGACCCGCCCCGCTGATCACCAGCCCATAGGCACCTGCGGCTTTCGCGGCGCGGCGCGCTTCATCCAGCCGGGGCATCAGGTGCGCGCGCGCAGGCTCGATGATACCGTCGCGCTCCATCGCTGCGCCCATTGCCACAATATCCTGTTCATAGATCGTATGCAGCAGATATGCGATGGCAGCGGTCTGCGTCACCATCGCCTTGAGCGCGACCAGTTTAGGCAGCACCGCCCTCGCTTCTGCCGTCGGCACCGCTACGTTCGGCGTCACCAACGCCAAATGAAGTCGATCCGGCACCGGAATGCGATGCACCTGTGCGGGGGTCAGCCCTGTCGCCAGCGTGATGCCGCCGAGAAGCGCAGGCGCGACGTTGTCAGGATGGTAACCGCTGGCGACCGCCTCCCCATCCAGACATGCGCCCAACAGCTCCGCCCGTTCGACTGGCTCGCCAAACAGCGCATTGACGGCGACGGCGGCGGCGACCGCGCTCGCCGCGCTGCTGCCCAAACCGCTGGCGCTCGGCAGCCCCTTCTGAATCGTCAGCCAGACGCCGCTCGGCGCACCGATCAGCCGGAGCGCGCTCTCCGCCGCGACGCAGGCAGTGTTTTTCTTTGCTTCATAAGGCAAAATACCGCCATCATTCTCGATCAAGCGGACAGCAGCGCCAGGCGTATCGCGCCGCTCGGCGATGACGACATCGCCTGGTTCGCACAGTGCCAAGCCCAATACATCGAAACCGACGCCCAGATTGGCAACGGTGGCAGGGGCAAAGGCGGCAGCTCTGGTGTATGCCACGTCGAATGGTATCCTTAATGTCCTGCACAAGCTGAGGAAAACATGCCTAGTATCTTACAATGTATGAACTGCGCGCGGCAATATCCCGTTGATTCAGTCATCTACGAGTGCGAAGCATGCGGCGGTCTGCTCGACGTACAGCACGACATGGACTGGCTGCGCACAGTGGCAACGCGTGAGCTGTTCGACTCGCGCATGGGCACATGGCAGATGCCCTACAAGAGTGGCGTCTGGCGCTATAAAGAACTGATCGCCCCCTATGCGGCGGATGACGAAATCATCAGCCGCCCGGAAGGCAACACCAATCTTTATGACCTGCCCCGACTTGCCAAGTGGGCGGGCGTGGGCAGGCTCTACCTCAAGCACGAGGGCGAAAACCCGACCGGATCATTCAAAGATCGCGGCATGACAGGTGGCGTGACACAGGCGAAACGCCTTGGCATGACGCGCGTCGCCTGCGCCAGCACGGGCAACACCAGCGCCTCACTCGCCTCGTACGCGGCATTCGGCGGGCTGCAAGGCATCGTACTGATGCAGAACAAGCAAATCGCCTTTGGCAAGCTCTCGCAGTCCATCGCCTATGGCGCGATCTGCGTCCGCATCGACGCCGATTTCGACAAGAACCTCGAACTTGTGCGCGAGGTCAGCAAAAAGCTCGGCATTTACGTTCTCAACTCCGTCAATCCCTTCCGTCTGGAAGGGCAAAAATCGATTATGTTCGAGACGATTCAGCAGCTTCGCTGGCAGGCACCCGATTGGATCGTCGTGCCGGGCGGCAACCTCGGCAATTCATCGGCATTTGGTAAGGGGTTGAAGGAACTCTACACGCTCGGCTTGATCGACCGCATCCCCTCGATTGCCGTCATCCAGGCGGAAGGCGCTAACCCACTCTACAATGCCTATACGCGCGGATTCGACCGACTCGAACCGATGCACGCCGATACACTGGCGACCGCGATCAAAATCGGCAACCCGGTCAACTACCCCAAGGCGGTGCGCGCCGTCCAGTGGACGGAAGGCGTGGTTGAGCAGGTCAGCGACCAGGAGATCATGGAGAGCAAGGCGATTGTCGATGGCATCGGCATCGGCTGCGAACCCGCCTCCGCCGCCTCGCTCGCAGGCATCAGAAAGCTCGTCAATTCAGGCACGATCAAGCCGCACGAATCCGTCGTCGGGGTTCTGACCGGGCATGTCCTCAAAGATCCCGACGCGACCATCGACTATCACGCCGACCGTCTGGAGCATGTCCGTGCCGTTTGCCCCAACGTGATCCGCGACGCTGCCCCTACGCTGGAAGCCCTGGCGGAAGTCCTGGGCGCTCGCGTGACGGAACGCTGAACTTGTGGTTCAATAAGAGCGAACGAATAGGAATCGCCACGCATGAAACCTGCGGTCACTCTTATGTTCATGTCTGGGGTGGAAGATGGCAAATCGCTCACCCTGCTGGCAGAGTCGGGCGACGGTACCCTTCGCGACGGCGAATGGGTGCTGACAGTCGGTCGTCAGGACGACCGAGACATCCCGCTTCAACGCGACAGTTTCATCTCGCGCGAACACGCCAGGCTGACACTGCGAGGCGACCGTTGGTGGCTCGAAGACCTCAAGAGTCGTAACGGTTCCTATGTCGAACTCGACGGGGAAGAAATCCGCGTGCAAGAAGCGGTCGCGCTGCACGAAGAACAGTTGTTTAAGATTGGGCGCACCTGGCTGCGCATTCAGAAATAAAGGGCATTGATATGCAGACGTTTGCCGACCTGAAGGGTGAAGACCTGCGCTGGATTCAACCAAACGTCATGTCCCCCAGCTATGAACTGCGAACAGTGGCGGATGAAGTGGTCGCCCGCGTCACGCGCGCGGGTCTGATCAACGAAGTGGATGAGGTCGAAGCAGCGGGCGGGCATTACCGCATCGCGCACAGGGGCATCCTCAGCCGCTGGTTCGAAATCAGCAAGGTCGATAATGGACAAGCGTCCCCATCCTATGTCTTCCATCACCAGGATGCGCGTTTGACACTGCCGCAGGGTGAGATCGTCCATTGGCGGCGCATCGCCGCGTCACCGCTGGCGTGGGCGTGGGTGCGCGACAGCGGCGTCAAGCTGCTCCAGTTGACGTGCCCCGGCGATGAAGCCACCACACGGATTCGCCTGGACTTGGGCGCGGCGGACCCCGGTACCCGTCTTCTCCTGGCGCTTCTCGGTGCATACCTGATCCTGCTTTACAGCGACGAAATCGCATAGGCGAGGCGTAACCCAAGTGCCAGACCTGCTTCTGAGAGACATTCAGATCAACGCACGCCAGGAAGCCGCCCGAATGCGCCACCACTTCATCGGAGCGGAGCACCTCTTCATCGGCGCACTGATGCTGCGCGGTGGGATCATCGCTTCTCTTATCGAGAATTACGGCTACAAACCTGAATACGTGATTGATGCTGTGCGCCGCCATATTGGCAAAGGGAGCCATCAGCGGTTGTGGGCGGGCATGCCCAATTCTCCTCGCGCAGAGATCATCCTGGGGATTGCGAACGACCTAGCGCTTGAAGACGGGCGCGCCGACATCAGCGAACGCGACCTCCTTCGCGCCATGATCGAAGAGGGAGGCAGTATCCCCATCCGCATCTTCGCCCGCCTCGGCATCGACTTGCCCCTGTTGACACAGGACATCCTGTCATTTTCGACCACCTCAGCCGTCCCCCTGCCCTACGTGAAGATCGAGTTTGCCGCGGGCTATGAGGGCGACCCGATCATTGATGAGGAGCAGTTGTTCGTCCTTCGTCGAATGTTCTACGGCTATGCCAGGATACGCTTGGAGCGGCGTTTGCTGGGTGGGTACAGCGGCGCGCTCTTGCTGGCAGCAACGCCGATCCAGCAGGACGGCAGTGAAGATGCGACGGTCGTCGTCAAGATCGACGATGCCAACATCATCCTGGAAGAAGCGCGCCGTTTCGAGCGACAGGTCAAAACGACGCTGCCACCGCTGACTGCACGCATTGAGGAACGCCCCACTGCGCCCGAAACCAGCGATCTCGCGGGCATCAAATACACCTTTATCAGCGGCATCGGCAAAGCCGAGGATATGCGCGAAGCTGCCTGGAGGATTGGGCTGGCGCAGTTGGGGGCGTGGCTGCGGCATGAGCTTTACCCGACCTTTGGGCGCGCCTGGTGGGGACAGCGTCGTCCCTATCGTTTTCCCGCCTGGCAGGAATATGACTTCCTACTCCCCCCGCTGTTCATCCTCGACCTGCTGCCCCACGGCGAGCAAGCTCCGGAAGGCGCGCTCCTGCTCCGAGACCCCATTCGCCGCGAACGCCTGAAGTCGGTGGAACTCGGTGATACCGTCGTTCTGGCTGGCTTTTCGATTTCGCGTCTCGACCCCACCCGCAGCGCCGTCCAGCTCACGCTGGGCACCGGCATCGAAGGGCTGCGTCGCGCGTACCGCGTCGAGGTGCGGGGGATTGATCTGCGACAGGACACCCACTATCTCGGCGAAGTCATCGAGCAGCTTGCAGGGCGCGTATACGCGACGCGCAGCGAGCTGCTACTGAGCATGGTCCGCAATCTGGAACCGGATTTTGACCCAACCGGGGCAACCATTCCCAGCCTACCACCCTTCGAGCGGCTGCCAAATCCGCTGTTCCATTTTGAAAGCCTGTTGGACTCCACCATCTACGGCTCGGTCAGCCGCATTCATGGCGACCTTCACCTGGGCAATATCCTGCTCGGACCCAACAACAGCCCGTTTCTGATCGACTTCGCCCAGGCGCGCACAGGTCATACCCTGTTCGACTGGGCATGCATGGAAATCAGTCTGCTCAATGACCTCGCCATGAAAACCGTGGGGCAGAGTTGGGCGGATGCCAGACGTGTCCTGACCCGGCGAGCAGCCTTTGACGGCGGCTTCGAGACGACACCTGACCCAATCCTCGACGATGCCCTGTCGCCGATTGAGGCGCTGCGCGAGATCGTCGTCATCACACTGGCTGACCCGAACGATTGGGTGGAATACTGGACGGCGTTGACCTTCTGCGCGCTGCGTGCCGTGCACTGGGAGTCCATGCCCATCGGCAGCCGACGGTTGATGTTCCTGCTCGCCGCTTACTGCTGCGCACGCCTTGCGCCGCAGCCGGGGCAAACAGGGGACAGCAGTCTCACAGCGGATGGCGGGCTGACGGACGCCAGCGCAAGCGGGCGCTCAGGCAGTGGGCTGCCACCCGCGTCGTAGGACAGCATCAGCCATCGCGCATTCGTCCCAGCCGGCGCAGCTCTGGCGCGTAACGCGCGACGAGCAGCACGACCAGGATTGTGCCGACTCCCCCGCTGACGACTGCCCATGTCGGACCCACTGCCAATGCGGGCAGCCCAGCCACCGCCAAAGCCGGAATGCTGCCAAAGAAGCTCGACGCTACGCCAGCACGGAAGCCGCCCAACTCGTTCGAGACGCCGATAAAGATCGAGTTAACCGCGTTGACGCGAGCGCGCATCGCTGAAGGCGTCTTGAGCATCACCAGCGTGTGTCGGATGATGACGCTCACCATGTCCAGCGCCCCCGTCAGCGCCAGCATCAGCAGCGAAAGCCAAAAGCTCGTCGAAATGCCGAAGATGATCGTCGCCAGCCCAAACCCCGCGACCGCCCACAACAGCGCCGCGCCCGCGCGCTGAAATCCCGTACTGCGTGCCAGAATGAGCGCCGTCGTCAGCGCGCCGACGGACGGCGCAGCGCGCAGCAGCCCTAGCCCAGTCGCATCGACATGCAGGATGTCGCGCGCATAGATCGGCAGCAGATAGATCGCCCCACCAAGCAGCACCGCGAACATATCGAGCGTGATCGACCCTAGAATAAGCTGGGAGTGGCGCACGAACTTCCAGCCATTGTAGAGCGCCTGAAGAGGCGGCTCTTCTGCCGCAGCGAAGTCTGTCTGCTTGCTGCGCAACAACAGAATCGCCACCACAAGCACCGCGCCCGCCGCCACATTCACCCCATAGACCACTGCCGCGCTGTTCGTTAGCCCGATCAGCAAGCCACCGACTGCAGGTCCCAGGATGGACGAAATTTGCCAGACAGCGCCGCTCCAGGTGGCGGCGTTCTCATATGCCTGGGGCGGTACAGTTTCGGGCGTGATCGCGCCTTCCGCCGGGTTGTTGAAAGCGCGACCGACGCCGATCAACGCCAGTACGATGTAGATCAGAGGCAATGCCCCCTGGGTTGCCGAGAGCACCAGCAGCGCCCCCGACATAGCCATGAGAAAGAGCTGGCTGTACAGCGTAACGCGCTTGCGGTCGTAGCGATCTGCGACGTAGCCGCCGGGCAGCGAGAGCAGGATGACCGGAATGACCTGTACCAAGCCGACCAAACCGAGCGCAAGCGCATCGTTCGTACGCTCGTACAGCTCCCAACCGATAGCGATACTGACCATCATCTCGCCGATTTGCGCGGTGAGGCGTCCGCCCATCAGTAGACGAAAGTCGCGGTACTGGAGCGCCGAAAATGGGTTGTGTGTGGCTGCCATGATGACGCGCTACAGCCGCGTGATCACTTCCTGCGCAAACTCACTGGTGCTCAACCAAGGACCACCGCCTGCAATGTCTGCCGTCCGGGCACCCGTCGCCAATGCCGCTTCGACCGCGTTCTCAATCGCCTGCGCTTCTGTTTCCAGCGCCAGGCTGTAGCGCAGCAGCATCGCCGCGCTCAGGATCGTGCCGATGGGATTCGCCTTACCTTGTCCGGCAATATCGGGCGCGCTGCCATGTACTGGCTCGTACAAGCCAAAACGCCCGTCGCCCAACGACGCAGAAGGCAGCATCCCCAACGAACCCGCCAGCACTGACGCTTCGTCGCTGAGAATGTCGCCGAACATGTTGCTGGCGACCAGCACGTCGAATGATGCCGGTCGCGTCAGCAGATGCATGGCGCAGCTATCGACCAGCACATGCTCAAGCGTGATGTCATTGTAGTCTTCATGCACCTTGACGACCGTCTTGCGCCACAGGCGCATCGCCGCCAGCACATTCGCCTTGTCGACCGAGGTCACCTTCTTGCGCCGCAGCGCCGCCGCACGGAAAGCAACGTGCGCGACACGCTCGACTTCCGGCACGGTGTACAGCTCGGTGTCGTAGGCGCTGTTGCCATCGCCCTGTTCCTGCCGCTCGCCAAAGTAAATACCGCCCGTCAACTCGCGCACAAACAGCATATCGACCCCTTCGAGCAGATGCGCCTTGAGCGGCGCGAAGTCCGCCAGGACGGGGTAAGCCTTGACCGGGCGCAGGTTGGCGAAAAGTCCAAAGTGCTTGCGAATCTTGAGCAAACCCTGTTCCGGGCGGATCGGCGCGGCGTCATACTTCGGCAAGCCAACCGCCCCCATCAGGATGGCGTCGCTCTGCTCACCGAGGCGCAACGTTTCGTCCGGCAGCGGATTGCCCGTCTTGTCGATGGCGATGCCGCCGATCATCGCTTCGTTGAATGTGAAGTCGTGCCCGAACCGACTGGCGACCGTCTGAAGCAGCTTCGCGGATTGTTCGATCACCTCCGGTCCAATACCGTCACCGGGCAGCAGCGTAATCGTGGCTTTCATGCTGAAGTGCGCTTTCCTGTGCAAAATGAAGTCTGATGTGAACTGCCGCGATTATAACGACAGTTCAGGAAGAGTCCCGTCAAATCGGCTGCAAATTCTCGGCGGTACGTTCGTTGTCCACATTGCCGCCTCGTGTCGTCGTAGCAGGCTCTAACAGTAAGATATGCGTCTCTTCCGGGGCAACTGGGCAGTGTTCCACGCCATGCGGCACAATCAGGAATTCGCCAGGTTCAACCCATACGTCGCCATCGCGTAATTTCATCAGCAATCGCCCTTGTACGACCATGAAAAGTTCGTCTTCGTGGTCATGATGATGCCAGACATATTCGCCCTGAATCTTCACCAGCTTGACGTGCATATCGTTGACTTGCCCGACAAGCTTCTGGCTCCATAACTCAGAGAAGAGCGCGAACTTCTCTTCAAGATTGATTTTCGTCAGCATAGGGTCATGTGCTTTCTGCCAATACTTGGCTTTCAGGTGTGGCATGTCCGTTTCCGACCAGCGACAGACCGTACTCGATGCTGTCCACCAGCGCACGCCATGACGCTTGAATGATATTGCGCCCCGCGCCCACCGTGCTCCAACGCTTACCCGCACCTTTCGTATCGATCAGGACGCGCGTGTTTGCCGCCGTGCCGTTATCGCCATCGAGGATACGCACCTTGTAGTCGGCAAGCTGAAACTCGGTGATCTGCGGATAACGCGCGATCAGCGCCTTGCGCAGCGCCATGTCTAGCGCGTTGACGGGACCGTTGCCTTCAGCCGCCGTATGCACGACTTCGCCATCGACTTCGATCTTGACCATCGCCTCAGCGGTTGTGCCGCGCCCGCGCCGCTCCTCGACGACGACCATGAAGTCGATCAGCGTGAAGATTGGCTGATAACCGGGTTTGGCGCGATGCAACCGCACAGCAATCGATGCCTCTGCACCCTCAAAGACATAGCCCTCATTTTCAAGCTTCTTAATTTCGCCCAGTACCTGCACCGCTTCTGCGCTGCTGACTTCGAGACCCAGCTCCTCGGCTTTGCTCAGGACGTTACCTTGCCCGCTGAGGTCGCTCACCAGTACGCGCATCTCATTGCCTACAAGTGTGGGGTCAATGTGCTGGTAGCTATCGACATTACGGCGAATTGCCGCAACATGGATGCCGCCCTTGTGCGCAAACGCGCTCTTGCCGACAAACGCCAGATGATCATCAGGTGCGAGATTGGCGATCTCCGCCACAGTGCGAGAAAGCGACGTCAGATGGCGCAGGTTTTCCGGGTGTGGCAGGCAGCGATAGCCCATCTTCAGTTCCAGGTCGGGGATGATGCTGATCAGGTTGGCATTGCCACAGCGTTCGCCATAGCCGTTGATGCAGCCCTGCACCTGGACAGCCCCGGCAAGCACTGCCGCCAGCGAATTGGCGACCGCGCATTCGCCGTCATTGTGTGTATGGATACCAACGGGCACGTCTGGAAATGTTCGCTTGATGAGCGTCACATATTCGGTGATCTCCCATGGCATCGATCCTCCGTTCGTATCGCACAGCACGACCATATCCGCGCCGCCATCTACCGCCGCCTTGATCGTATCAAGGGCATATTCGAGGTCGAGCTTCAGACCGTCGAAGAAGTGTTCGGCATCGTAGATCACCTCTTTGCCGAGCGACTTGAGGTAAGCGACACTTTCGCGGATGATCCGCAGGTTCTCTTCAGGCGTCGTCTGCAGCACATCCGTCACATGCAGCATCGAGGTCTTGCCGACGACGGTGCAGACGGGAGTCTGCGCATCGACCAGCGCGCGGATGTTGGGGTCGTCCGCCGGGTCGCTGTTCTTGCGGCAGGTGCTGCCGAAGGCGGCGATCTTCGCGTGTTTCAAAGGCACGTCGCGCACCGCCTCGAAGTAGCCTGCATCTTTCGGATTGCTGCCGGGCCAACCGCCCTCGATGTAGGCGACGCCGAATTCATCGAGCAGACGGGTAATCTTCAGTTTATCCGCCAGTGAAAGCGAGATACCCTCGCGCTGCGTGCCGTCACGAAGCGTCGTGTCGTAGATTGCAATGTGCTGCATTGTCGGTCTGCCCCCTGCGATACTACAACGAGACAGCGCAGTGGTGCGCCGTCTCGTCAGATTTCTAACCTTGCATCATGGCGTGCGTGTTGATGCGTGCGCTGTTCGCCCCTTCATAGGCGCTCGCCTTATCGTCCAGACTGAGCAGATACCCCAACTGATCGACCCCGTTAAGCAGGCAGTGCTTGCTGAAGCCGTCTATCGGGAATGTGACCGCGCGTCCATCCGGCAGCGTCAGTGTCTGCGCTTCCAGGTCGATGTGGACCTGGGTATTCGGGTCTTCCTGCGCCAGACTGATCAACTGCTTGTGCGTCTCTTCATCGACGATCACAGGCAGCAGCCCATTCTTGAGCGAATTGCTGCGGAAGATGTCAGCGAAATAGGTGCTGACGACCGCGCCGAAACCCGCACCCATCAGCGCCCAGGGCGCATGTTCGCGTGAGGAGCCGCAGCCGAAGTTATGCCCGCCGATCAGGATTTGCGCACCCTGATACTGCGGCATGTTGAGCACGAAATCCGGCTTTGGGGATCCGTCGGCTGCGTAGCGCCAGTCGCTGAAGCAGGCGGCACCCAAGCCATGCTTGTCCGTCACCTTCAAGTAACGCGCCGGGATAATCTGATCGGTGTCGATGTCGTTCATTGGCAGCGGCGCAAGGCGACCGGTTACACTGCGTATCGGTTCCATGATTTTCCTCTATGCTAATTCTCGTTCGCCGACGACCGTGCGTGGGTCGGTGACGACGCCGTGGATGGCGGTGGCGGCGGCGGTCAGCGGACTGGCGAGGAACGTGCGTCCGCCCTTGCCCTGGCGACCTTCAAAATTGCGATTGCTCGTGCTGACCGCGTACTGCCCCGGCGCGAGCTGATCACCGTTCATGGCGATGCACATCGAGCAGCCCGCCTCGCGCCATTCCGCGCCCGCTTCACGGAAAACGCGATCCAGCCCTTCCGCCTCCGCCTGCGCCTTCACGCGCTGCGAGCCGGGCACGACCATCACGCGCAGACCCTCGGCGACCTTGCGCCCTTTCATGATCTTCGCCGCTTCACGCAGATCGCTGATGCGGCTGTTGGTGCAGCTCCCGATGAAGACGACATCGACCGGCTTGCCGAGCAGTGACTCGTTGGGCTGCAACCCCATGTAGGTGAGCGCCTTGTCGAGCGCCATCTTCGCGCTCACATCACCCAGCTTGTCGGGATCGGGCACGCGGTCGGTGATCTGCATTCCCATGCCAGGGTTGGTGCCATACGTGATCATCGGCGGCAGCGTGTTAGCGTCGAGAATGACCTCGTTGTCGAAGGTCGCGCCATCATCCGTAGGAAGCCTGCGCCAATGCTCAACCGCGCGATCCCAATCTTCACCCTTTGGCGCGTGTGGACGCCCCTTGATGTACTCAAAGGTCGTCTCATCCGGCGCGACCATGCCCGCGCGCGCACCACCCTCGATGCTCATGTTGCAGATCGTCATGCGCCCTTCCATCGAAAGCGCACGGATCGCCTCACCCATGTACTCGAAGACGTAGCCTGTACCGCCGCCGACGCCGATCCTGGCGATCACCGCGAGGATGATGTCCTTCGCCGTCACGCCGGGGCTGAGACGACCGTTAACGCGCACCGCCATCGTCTTTGGCTTGTATTGCAGCAGCGTCTGCGTCGCCAGCACATGCCCGACTTCGCTGGTGCCGATGCCGAACGCCAGCGCGCCAAATGCGCCATGTGTACTGGTATGACTGTCACCGCAGACGATGGTCATGCCCGGCTGCGTCAAACCCTGTTCGGGACCGATCACGTGCACAATGCCCTGGTTTTCGGTGCCAAGCGCGTAGAGCGGCACGTCGAAATCTTCGCAGTTCTTGATCAGGAAGTCGAGCTGCGCGCGCGCCTGCACATCGGTGACGGGGATCAACCCATCCAGTCCGCGTGGCGTCGTCGGCGTGCTGTGATCCATCGTCGCCAGCGTGCGATCCGGGCGACGCACTTTCAGCCCGCGTTCGCGCAGCAGCGTAAATGCCTGCGGCGATGTGACCTCATGGACGAGATGCAGGTCGATGTAGAGCACTGCGGGCATATCTTCCGCGCCCGCCGCGACCACATGCTGATCCCATACCTTCTCAAACAACGTTCGTGGTGTTCCGTTTTGAACCATCAGAATGCTTCTTCTCCATCATCACAATGTCTCGGCATGGGGATACACCACGCCAAGTCGTTAAACACGTTATTCAGCTTCCCACATCGCGCGCACTCCAGCACTCCTGTACGCCACCGCCCTCGTACTCGTCGAATTTATCGCCACGATCCACAGCCTGGGTTGCGGGTGAAAGCACTTCGATCAGGATACGCCCGTGGCGACCACACTTGTCTCTCGCAAATTGGGCAGCACCACAGCAGCACCTCACTCACCTAACGCAGCGTCAACCGCCGCGACGACATGCAGCGTCGTCGTATCAAACACCGGAACCGGGCAATCGTCCTGCTGAATGAGCAACATGATTTCGGTACAACCAAGTATGATGCCCTCTGCGCCCTGTGCGATCAAGTCCGCGATGATGCGCAGATATTCCGCCTTCGATGCAGCCTCGACCCTGCCAAGCACCAATTCCTCATAGATGACGCGGTTGATGACCGACCGATCATCCATCCCTGGGACAATCACGCGCAGCCCATGCAGCTTCTCTAGCCTACCGCGATAGAAGTCCTGCTCCATCGTGTAGCGCGTTCCCAGCAACCCGACACACGTCAGCCCCGCCCGCTTGATCTGCTCCGCCGTCGGGTCGGCGATGTGCAGCAATGGCACGCCAAGCGCCGCCTGCACCTCGTCCGCCATCCGATGCATAGTATTCGAGCAGATCAGCAATAAGTCTGCACCGCCCCGCTCCAAGCGCCGTGCGGCGTCGATCATCCGCATGGTCGCTTCATCCCAACGACCAGCGTGCTGCAATTCCTCAATCTCGGCAAAGTTGAATGACCATAGCAGGAGCTGTGCGCTGTTCAGTCCGCCGCAGCGCGCCTTGACCATCTCATTGGCGATCCGGTAGTACTCCGCCGAGCTTTCCCAGCTCAAGCCGCCAATCATGCCGATGGTCTTCATCACGCATCCTCTCGGCATATACCCACAAGCAGCGCACCGGGAATGCTGAACCGGACTGGCAGCAGCCGCTCCTGCGTCCCCTCGCCAAACTGCATGGCATACGCAGCGCGCACCTCAGCAGGCGCGCCCGCCATCAACGCTGCGAGCGTTTCGACATAGAGCGCAGGCGTGTTGATGCGGCGCACCCATGCGCCAAACTCCAGCGGGAGCTGCCAGCGAAACACCACACTCGCCTCGAAGCCACTTGACTCCAACATTGCCAGCCACTGCGCGGCGCTGTGATCCCGCACATGTGACGGATCACGCAGCAGTTCCAGCGCCTGCAACCAGGTATCCAGCAGCGGATCAAAGGGTGCGATGATGTCGCTGAGGATGAAGCGCCCACCCGGCTTAAGCACGCGATGAAACTCACGCAGCGCGGCGTCCGGCTTCGCCCAATGGTGCGCGCTGTAGCGCGAAATCACCAAATCGAACAAGCCGTTGGCAAACGGCAGATCATCGACCGTGCCCTGCTGCGTCTCGACATTCAGCAAACCGCGCTCGCGCGCCAGAAGTTGCACCTGTTCGAGCATTGCCGAGGACAAGTCGTATGCCATGACCCGCGCAACATGCGGCGCAAATGCAGCAGTCGCATGACCCGCGCCGCAGCCCGCATCCAGCACATATTCCTGCCCACCAGGTTGGGCAGCCAACAGCATCTGTGCCAGGTCTTCCCCCTGCGCATGGACGCTGCTGGTGCGGTAATTCTCGGCGACGGCGTTGAACTGCGCCGTGACCGCGTCTTCGATGGTCTGCATCATGCTCGTCGTCCGTACCTTATCTCGTCAGTCACCTACGCTCACGGCTGCCGCTTCCCCTTCGGGCTGTACATCGCCGTGTCCCATTGCCGCAATCATGCGATTGAGCGCCGACAAATAGGCGCGAACACTGCTCACGACAATATCCGGGTCAGCACCAGAGCCGCTGAATGTCCGGTCGCTGTCGGGTGCCTGAATGCTGACCGTGACTTCGCCCAGCGCATCGATGCCTTCAGTCACGGCATGCACCGCGTACTCGGTCAGCACGCAGGGCGCTTTGACGATGCCATCGACCGCACGGTAACACGCATCAACCGGACCTACGCCGACCGCCGCATGAATGATCTCGTGTCCCTCCTGGTCGAGCACTTTCATCGTCGCGGTCGGCATCCCCATCGTGCCACAGACCACCTGCATATCGACCAGCTTAAAGTATTCGACAGGCTTCGCGCCTTCGTCGCTCATCAGCGCGACCAGATCAGCATCGGTGATGTTCTTCTTGGCGTCCGCCAGCACCTTGAAGCGCTCGAAGACCTTATTGAGCAGATCGCCCTCGATCGCGAAGCCCAATTCCTGCAAGCGCGCCTTCAGCGCGTGGCGACCACTGTGCTTGCCCAGCACCAGCTTACTGCGATCCAACCCCACATCTTCCGGCTTCATGATCTCGTAGGTGCTGGCGTGCTTGAGCATCCCATCCTGATGAATCCCCGCCTCATGCGCGAAGGCATTCTTGCCGACGACCGCCTTATTGACCTGCACCGCCAGCCCCGTATAGTTGCTGACCATCTTGCTGGTCTTCATGATCTCGCGGGTGTTGATGTGAGTGCGCAGGTTGTAGTAGGGCTTGCGCGTCTCAATTGCCATCACCACTTCTTCCAGGCTGGTGTTGCCTGCGCGCTCGCCAATCCCGTTGATCGTCACTTCGACCTGCCGCGCACCCGCCGAGATCGCCGCCAGCGTATTCGCCGTTGCCAAGCCCAAATCGTTGTGACAATGCGCTGACCAGATGATGCCGCTGTCAGCGCCGCCACCCGGCGTCTCGGCGATCAGCATCTCGAACATCGCGCCGTGCTCGGCGGGGATGGTATAGCCCACCGTGTCCGGCACGTTGATCGTCGTCGCGCCACAGGCAATCGCCATCGCGCACACTTCGACCAGGAAGCCCGGATCAGTGCGCCCGGCATCCATCGGGCTGAATTCCACATCCTCGCACAGGCTGCGCGCCAGCGTCACCATGTTTCGGACGACTTCCAGCGCCTCGGCACGGCTTAAGCCCGTCTGATACTTGAGATGAATGTCCGAAGTGCCGAGGAAGGTATGAATGCGCGGCTTGGCGGCAAACTTCACGCCCTCCCAGCAGGTGCGAATATCATGCTCTTTCGCCCGTGCCAGTCCCGCGATGATGGGGCCATCCGCAGTACCAACCTCGCGAGCGATACGCTGTACAGCCGCAAGATCATCAGGCGAAGCCGCTGGAAAGCCCGCTTCGATGATGTCCACGCCAAGTTTGGCAAGCTGGCGAGCGATTTCCATCTTCTCGGCGCTGCGCAGTGTCGCACCAGGGCTTTGTTCGCCGTCACGCAGTGTGGTATCGAATATGCGGACTACATTCGGATCGATCTGGTTTGCGCTCATCTCGACTTCTTCCCTTGTAGGGGCGAGACTTCTCCCGCCCGTCTACATGACTGTGTAATTATCCTAGACGCGATGACCATTAGCGCTCATTTCCAACGCTTCCTCTTCGTCGGGCACGTCAAGAATGCGCACGCCACGCCCCATCGCGACCACGCCCGTGCGTACCATCTCGACAATGCCGATCTGGTCTGCCTCGGCAATGAATGCTTCGACGATCTCTTCCTGCGCGGTGATCTCGACAATCACCACATCGGGACCAATATCCACGATTCGCGCAGGAAACTTTTCGCACAACAGAGTCAGCGCGTTGCGCGATTCCGCATCATTCGAGCGCACTTTCACCAGCGCAAGGTCGCGGCTGACGTGGAGATCTGCCGAGACATCCGCCACATCAATGATCGGGATGAGCTTGAGGAGATTCGACATCACCTTGTAGGCATTGGCGCGCGTGTTATCGATGACGATGGTCATACGCGAGACATCCTCGCGGTGGGTACGCCCAACGCTCAGGCTGTCGATGTTGAAGTTGCGGCGGCGGAACATGTTCGCCACGCGCATCAGGACGCCAGGTTGATTCTGCACCAGCGCCACGATCGTGTGCTTCTTCTGCTGTTGACTGTCTGGCATCGTGCTATTCCTCGCTCACTTTGGGGCGACGCACCATGTCGTGCAGGTTCGCGCCCGCAGGCACCATCGGATAGACCATCTCTTCTTTTTCCACCACGAACTCCAGAAGAACCGGCACGCGGCTGTCTTTGTAGCTGCGCGAAAATGCCACCGCGCCTTCAATCTGGGATCGGTTCGTGATGCGCATCGCCGGGATGCCGTATGCCTCGGCAATCTTGACGAAATCCGGGCTGAACATCGGCGTCTCACTGTAGTTCTTGTCGTGGAACAGTTCCTGCCACTGGCGCACCATCCCCAGGAACCCATTGTTGATGATGGCGATGGTGACGTGGATACCCTCTTGCACCGCCGTCGCAAGTTCCGGCATGGTCATCTGGAAGCCGCCATCGCCGACAATCGCCCACACTTCTTCGTCAGGCTTGCCAAACTTTGCGCCAATGGCGGCGGGCAAACCAAATCCCATCGTCCCCAGACCGCCGCTGCTGATCATGGTCAGCGGGCGCTTGTGCGGGTAGTACTGCGCTTCGAGCATCTGATGCTGACCTACGTCGGTCGTCGTGATGGCTTCGCCGCCCGTATGTTTCCAGATGTCGTTGATCACCTGCGCGCCCAGGAGTATGTTCCCCGTATCGCGGTGAATGATGTCGCGCTCATCAGAGTCTTCCATCCAGTCGCGGATCTTGCCCATCCACTCCGCGTGACTGTTCTGCTCGACCCCCGGCAGAAGCTGCGTGAGCACCGCCTTCAGGTCACCCGCAATCCCGACCTCGACCTTGACGTTCTTGTTGATTTCGGACGGATCAATATCGATATGGATCTTCTTGCTGTTCGGGGAATAGGTTTTCAGGTTGCCCGTCACGCGGTCGTCGAAGCGCATCCCCAGCGCGATCAGCAGATCAGCATCCTGAATCGCGTAATTGCTGGCTGCCGCACCGTGCATCCCCATCATGCCGATGACGAGCGGATGATCTTCCGGCATCGCGCCCTTGCCCAGCAGCGTCAGCGCCACAGGGATCTGCGCAATTTCGGCGAGTTCGCGCGCTTCATTGGTCGAGCCGCTCATCATCAAGCCGTGCCCTGCCAGGATCAGCGGCTTCTTCGCCTCATTGATCAGCTTCAGCGCTTCAGTCACCTGCTCCTGCGTCGCCATCTTCGGCGGTCGATACCCTGGCAGCTTGAGCGGTGTCGTGGGGTACTCCCACTCGATCTTCTGATTCTGAATATCCTTCGGAATATCGACCAGCACAGGACCCGGACGCCCGCTTGCGGCAATATAAAATGCTTCGCGAATGGCATCCGCCAGGTCATGAATGTCCATGACAAGATAATTGTGTTTGGTAATGGGCAGCGTAATCCCCGTGACGTCGGTCTCCTGGAAGGCGTCGGTACCAATCACGGGGCGCGGCACCTGCCCGGTGATGCACACGATGGGCGAACTATCCATCATCGCCGTCGCAATCCCTGTCACGAGGTTCGTCGCGCCAGGACCGCTGGTCGCCATGCACACACCCACTTTTCCAGTCGCGCGTGCATATCCATCCGCCATGTGCGCCGCGCTCTGTTCGTGGCGTACCAGGATATGATGGATGCGATCACGATACTTCGGCAGTGCATCGTAAGTCGGCAGGATTGCCCCGCCGGGATACCCCCAGATGTACTGGACACCTTGTTCCACGAGACATTCAAGGAGAATCTCTGATCCGCTTAGTAACCGCTTTGCCATGTGCGTCTCCTATTGCTCTGACTAACCTGACGTTCGTTATTCAACCGGGGTCAGCCAACCGTGACGGTCGGGCTTTTCGCCAGTCGTGATCGCAAAGAATTCTTCCTGTACCGCCGCCGTGACTGGACCCCGCGCACCTTGACCAATCTGGATGCGGTCAATGCTGCGAATGGGCGTCACTTCTGCTGCCGTCCCGGTGAAGAAGACTTCATCCGCCAGGTAGAGCATGTCACGACTGATGGTCTCGAACCGGACTTCGTAGCCGAGGTCGCGCAGCAGCGTGATGACCGAGTCACGCGTGATGCCCAGTAAAATCGATGATGCCATACCGGGGGTATAGACGGTGTTCCCCATGATGACAAAGATGTTTTCGCCTGCACCTTCGCTCACATTGTTATGGATGTCGAGCGCGATGCCCTCCGCCATACCGTTGTCGTGCGCTTCCATCGTAATGAACTGGCTGTTGACGTATTGACCACCAATCTTGGCGGTCGATGCCGACGTTCCCGGCGCAAGGCGACGCCAGGAACTCACCTGCACATCTACCCCCTGCTCAATTGCCTCTTTGCCCAGGTATTTGCCCCATTCAAAGGCGAAAATGACGATGCTGGTCGGGTTCTTGCGACCTTCCACGCCCATCAGCCCCGCATCACGGAACGCAAGCGGGCGGATATAGCAGGCACCCAGATTGTTGCACTTGACGGTCTCGACGACCGCCTTATTGATCTGATCTTCGGTGAAAGGCATCTCCATCCGCGCCAGCTTCGCCGAGTTAAACAAGCGGCGGGTGTGGGGCTGCAAGCGGAAGACTGCCGGACCTGTCTTGGTCGCGTAGGTTCGCACCCCCTCGAAAACGCTGCTGCCGTAATGCAAGACATGCGCCGTCACATGTACCGTCGCGTCCGCCCATTTGACAAACTCGCCATTCTTCCAGATGAATTCCGTCGGCTGCATAGTCGCTCTCACTCTCCTGTATGCCGGGTTACCAGTAGCAGAAATAAAACGCGCTTTCCGCAACGCCTGTCGTATCCGGGACGACCTTCGCTGGGGAAAGCGCGTTATGCTGCGCAAGGGCTTGCATGGGGCGCACAGCAGTTTGCTCCGTGCCACGCTTAGGCGCGCACGGAGAGGCAGACAACATCGCCATCGACTGCGTATGCTGACTGGTCGTACTTGGAGTATGCTGTGCGCCCATTCGTCTTCCTCATTTCAACGAAAAAGCCCCCGCTTGGGGGGCTTTTGCATTCACACGTTGTACCGCGTTTCAGTCGCCGCCCAAGCAGTTACGATCCACCCGTAATAAGGAGGACTACAAGAATAAGGCTAAGGCTTACGACAAGGTTTGCGCGGTTCATGATGCTTCGATTGCTTTCAATCCGTAATGTGTAAAGGGTAACGCGCGTTCCCGTGCTTGTCAAGCAGATCGAATTGAAAATCTTGGGCGACCTTCAGCCCGCTGCCAGCGGTACCCGGCGCTTGGGATAACAGTCAGCGCTACGTCGCCCACAACGTCAGTTTCGCCGCCTGAATGAAAGCGCGCAGCTTGCCCGCGTCCTTCTTTCCTGGCTGCCCATCGCTCTCGACACCGCTGGCGACATCAACCGCCCAGGGCTGCACCGCCTGAACGATTTCAGCCACATTCTCCGGCGTCAAACCGCCTGCCAGCATCAGACGCGGCGTCTTGCCCTTCACCGCCAGCGCGACTTCGGTGCTCGCCTGCCGCCCAGACCCGCCATACAGCGACGGGTGATAGGCATCCACCAGGATGGACGGCAGCCGCTCATTCTTCGGCTCCCCCGGTGCAAAGTAAGCCAGATCGTCGAGCGCTTCCGCCGTCGTGCGTGGGCGGATTCCCTTGAACGCCGTGCCATGCAGTTCCTTCAGCAGTTCGACCGACTCATCGCCGCTCAACTGCACGGAGGAAAAGCCAACCTGTTCCATCGTGATCGAGACCCGCCCGACAATCTCGTTGACGAACAACCCCACCAGCAGTGGAATCTGTGACCCCATTTCCGCGCGCAATCTCCGAGCCAGTGCCGCCGCATCTTCGGGAGACACATAGCGCGGGCTTTTCTTGTAGAAGTTCAAGCCGAGCATGTCCGCGCCGGCAGAGGCTGCTGCCAACGCATCCTCGTAATTCGTGATGCCACAAATCTTGACTTTGGTCATGGGTTTACCTCGCGGGGCTGCCCGCTGAACGCACACACCTGGGCACCGATGTCGCCAGACCTGACCAAACCCTCACCCACCAGAACCGCGTGTGCGCCCCAACTTCCCATTCGCCGTACATCCGCCGCACTGCGAATGGCGCTTTCAGCAACAAGTGTCACGTCGGACGGTATCTGACGTGCCAGCCGTTCAAAAATGCCCAGGTCTTCCTGGAAGGTCCGCAGATCACGATTGTTGATGCCGATGAGACTGCACCCACACCGCAGTACGCGCGCCAGTTCCGCCTCATTATGGACTTCGACCAGCGCCGCCATGCCGAGGGATACGATCAGCGCGTGCAGATCGGTAAGCTGCGCGTCGTCAAGCACCATCGCGATCAACAGGACGGCATCAGCCCCCGCCGCGCGTGACTCATACACCTGATAAGCATCGAGGATGAAGTCTTTACGCAATGATGGGATGCGGGCTGCCTGCCGCGCCAGCGTCAGATACTCCAGATGCCCCTGGAAGAAATCAGCATCGGTCAGCACCGAAAGCGCCGCCGCGCCGTTCCGGGAATAGACCTCCGCAAGCCTCACCGCATCGAAATCCTCGATCAGCACGCCCTTGCTCGGGGACGCCTTCTTGATCTCCGCAATCAGCGCAACGTTTGTCCGATGCAGCGCACCAACAAAGTCGTACGGCGGTGAACTCGCTTCCGCCTGTTGGCGCAGGGCGGCTTCTGCACTGCGCTCTTTTGCCTCGGCAATTTCTTCCAGCTTGCGTGTCAGAATCTTATCCAGGATCGTCTCTGTCCTGACGAACATGTCTCTTTCCTTTAGCGTCCTATCTTCAGGAAGCGTTCGCCAGCTTCTGGCTGTAAGTGACTAGCGCATCCAGCTTATTCAGCGCCGCGCCGCTGTCGATGACACTCTCTGCCATTGGCAGCGCCGCACGCAGGCTGTTCGCCTTGCCGCCGACGACCAGCGCCGCCGCCGCATTGAGCAGCACAACATCCCGTTTGGCGTCGCGAATACTGCCATCCAGCACGCCGCGCAGGATAGCAGCATTGGTCGGCGCATCGCCGCCCAGCAGTTCCGAAATATGCGCGCCTCGGAAGCCGTAGTCTTCGGGGTTCAGCTCAAAGCTGCTGACATTGTTATTGAAGTAGTGGCTGATCTTGTTGGGACCGGTGGTCGTCAACTCGTCCAACCCGCCGTAACCGCTCACCACCATTGCCGAGGTTGATCCCAACTGCCCCAGGACATGCGCCAGCATGTCTGTCAGATCCGCAGCGAACACGCCCATGAGCTGTCGTCGCGCACCCGCCGGGTTGGTGAGCGGACCGAGGATGTTAAAGATCGTGCGCACGCCAATCTCGCGCCGCACACCGACGGCATACTTCATCGCCGGGTGCAGCTTGGCAGCGAACAGAAAGCCGATCCCAATTTCGTCTACGCATAGACCCACCTGTTCCGGTGTCAGATCCAGGCTGACGCCCAGAGCACCCAGGACATCCGCACTGCCACACTTGCTGCTTGCAGCGCGGTTGCCGTGCTTGGCGACGCGAAGCCCGGCTCCTGCCGCCACAAACGCGACCGTCGTGCTGATGTTGAACGTGCCGCTGCGGTCACCACCTGTGCCACACGTATCAAGCAGCTCGCCCGCATCGCCCTGTGTCGGCACATGATGCGCGTTGGCACGCATTGCGCGCGCGCTGCCGGTGATCTCATCCTGCGTTTCACCCTTCATGCGCAGCGCCATCAGATACGCGGAAATCTGCGCGTCAGTCGCGGTACCACTCATGATCTGGTTCATGACGGCTTCCGCTTCGGTCGGCTGCAAATGACCGAAGCGGCTCAAGAGGTCGATTGCGCGTTGAATTTCCATACCCCGCCTCCTTACAAACCGGTCAGTTCGCGGGCGCGCTTCAATGTGCGCTCCGCCACTTCGCCCGCTCGCTCTGCGCCACGCGCCAGCAGCCCATCCAGGTAACCTGGTTCCTCAGTAATCTGTTTGTAGGTCTCCTGGATCGGGCGCAGCGTCTCGTTGACGGCTTCCACGACCGCCGCCTTCAGGCTGCCATAACCCTGACCATGAAACTGTGCCTCGATCTGCGGGCGTTCCTGTTTGGTCAGCACCTCGTACAGTTCGAGTAGATTGCGCACACCCGGCGATGCATGCTCGAACCGCGCCTCATTGTTCGTATCCGTCACTGCGGACATGATCGTCTTTTTGACGACGTTGGGCGGATCGAGCAGATTGACCGCATGGCCCGATTGTGTCTCCGCAAGACTTTTGCTCATCTTCGCCGTCGGGTCGTCAAAACCCATCACCCGCGCGCCAGTCGTACGGTACAAGCCTTCCGGCAAGCGGAAACACTTTCCAAAGAGATGATTAAACCGCGACGCGATATCACGCGTTAATTCGACATGCTGACGCTGGTCTTCGCCAACCGGGACATAATCAGCGTTGTAAAGCAGAATGTCCGCCGCCTGGAGCGCAGGGTACGTGAACAACCCCGTCCCGATGCTCTCTACCTGCTCCGCCTTCACTTTAAACTGTGTCATCCGCTCCAGCCAGCCCATCGGCGTACAGCAGGTCAGTATCCAGGCGAGATATGCGTGTGCCGTCACAGATGACTGGCGAAAGATCACATTCTTCTCTGGGTCAATCCCCGAAGCGATGTACAGTGCAGCAACGGAGCGTGAGTTCGCACGCAGCGCTTTCGCCTTCACGTTCTCCGGAACGGTCAGCGCGTGCATGTCCGCAATCATGAAGTAGTTATGGAATTCGTCCTGCTGCTGTGCCCACAGACTGAGCGCACCCACATAATTGCCTATATGCAGCACACCCGTCGGCTGTACGCCGGAAAGGACGATTTTCTTGCGTGGCGGCGCAGGCGTCTGAGCCAGCGCACTTTGCTCTTGAACCATGAAACCTTACACCTTCGACAAAACAGGAACTGCGATAAAGTTGCGCAAAATCTGCATCCCTTCGGGCGTCAGGATGCTTTCGGGATGGAACTGCACGCCATACACGGGATACTCCTTATGGCGCAGCCCCATGATTTCATCGTCTTCCGTCCGCGCCGCCACGAGCAGGCAGTCAGGCAGGCTCTCTGGCTCGACAATCAGGCTGTGATAGCGTGTCGCTTCAAACGGGTTCGAAAGCCCGTCGAACATCAGATCGCCATTGTGATGAATCAGGCTGACTTTGCCGTGCATCGGCACGCGCGCCCGTTTGACCACCCCCCCATACACCTGCCCGATACACTGATGTCCCAGGCATACGCCGAGGATCGGTGTCGTCGCGCCCATCTCGCGGAGAACATCCATCGAAACGCCGCTGTCATCCGGGTCACCGGGACCCGGCGAGATGACGATATGCGTGGGCTGCATCCCGTGAATGTCCTGCCACGACATCTGATCGTTGCGCACGACGCACAGCTCCGCACCCAGGAAACCGAGATACTGTACGATGTTGTAGGTGAAGCTGTCGTAATTGTCGATCACGAGGATCATCGCTTGTCCTCCGGCTCGATCACCGAATTTGTCTCCATGCCCTCCAGATGCAGCACATCGTCAACCGTGATAATGCGCCACGGATCGCCCTCGCTATCGCGGGCGATTGTAGTCACGGATGTATTGGTCAGGTCCGCCATCTGGACATCACGGCTGCCCGTCAGTTCATGCAGGACCATCTTGATCGCGGTCGTGTGCGAGATGATGGCAACTGTCTCGCCTTCTGCCTGACTCAGTATATCGGCGAGCGCCTCTCGCATTCGCTTGAGCACCTCCATGCGCGCCTCACCCCCCGGAATGCGATAACCATCCAGGTCTTCTTGCAGCGCGGAATACTGGTCGGGATACCAATCGCGGATTTCCGCAATCGTCAGCCCCTGCCAGTACCCAACATTGCGTTCACGCAGCCGCTCGTCCGGCGTCAGGCTGACGCCGAGTTTCGCCGCGATGATCTCGCCCGTCTGCGCCGCTCGCCGCGTGGTGCTCACGTAAAGACCACTCACGCCAATCACGCGCAGGAATTCGCCAAGTTTCTCCGCCTGACGAACGCCAAGCTGATTCAACGGCGCGGCGGCGATTCCTTGCTGCTTGCCAGCGCGATTCCAATCGGTCTCACCGGGGCGAATGAAAAGAATCCGTTTGACTGTCATCGTCTACAACAATCCTTCCTCTGCACGCTGGATCGCGTTGGCGACAGCGCGCGCTTTGTTGATCGTCTCCTGGTACTCCGACGCGGGTACACTGTCGGCAACGATGCCAGCGCCCGCCTGGATCGACACCTTATCCCCCTGCACGAGCGCCGAGCGAATGGTGATACAGGTGTCCATCGACCCATCAAAGCTGATGTAACCCACCGCGCCGCCATAAAACCCGCGCCGCGTCTCTTCAATCTCCTCGATGATCTCCATCGCGCGGACTTTCGGAGCGCCGCTCAGGGTGCCTGCCGGAAAGGTCGCACGCAGCAAGTCAAAGGCATCCATGCCCGCGCGCAGCTTCCCCTCCACCTGACTGACGATGTGCATGACCGCTGAATACCGCTCGACGTACATCATGCGGGTGACTTTGACGGTGCCGTAGTCGCACACGCGCCCTAGGTCATTGCGTCCCAAATCGACCAGCATCACATGTTCGGCACGCTCTTTCGGGTCGGCGAGCAGCTCATCCGCCAAAGCCTGATCTTCCGCTTCATTCGCCCCGCGCGGGCGCGAACCTGCAATCGGGCGATTGGTGGCGACGCCATCCTCCAGACGCACCATCATCTCCGGCGAGGCACCCACCAACGTGAAATCGTCGGCAAAACGCAGCAAGAACATGAACGGCGAGGGGTTGGTCGCGCGCAGTGCGCGATAAATCGCGACAGGAGAAGCACTCGTCCGACGGCTGAAGCGCTGTGAAATCACGATCTGAAAGGCGTCGCCCGCAGCGATGTACTCTTTCGCCTTCAGCACACCTGCTTCGTAATCCGCCTGCGAATGCGTGGACTGCATCGCTTCGCCTGTCGGGGTGCCCGCCTGAGCGATAGGGGGCAGCGGCTGCCGCAGCGCGGACACAATCGTGTCGATCCGGTTCAGCGCATCATCATAAGCGGCATCTGTGTCCCCGGTGTTGTGCGCATTGGCAAGCACAGTCAGTTGATGCTTGGCATGATCAAAGATCACGAGCGTATCGACGAGCATGAACGCCGCATCCGGTGCGCCCAGCTCATCCGTCGCGCTGTCCGGCAGACGCTCGAAATAGCGCACGGCATCGTACGCAAGACAGCCAACCGCCCCACCCACAAACCGAGGCAGCCCTTCGACCCGAACGGGAGTCACCCGCATGAACTCGGACTTGACTGCCGCCAGCGGATCTTCTCCGTGCGCCAGCGGTCGGGATTCGCGCCGTCCCTTGTAGATGCGCGTGACTTCGCCGTTCTTGACGATGATCACCCCCTTGGGGTTGACACCCAGGAAGGAGTAGCGCCCTACCTGCTCACCACCCTCGACGCTTTCGAGCAGGAAAGAATAGGTGCCTGTTTGCGCAAGCTTCAGATATACGCTCATCGGCGTTTCAAGGTCGCCGAGGAGTGTTCGATAGACCGGGACCAGATCGCCCTGCTCGAACAAGTGACGCACTTCGCCCCGGCTGGGCTTTGCGCGCAGGACTTCCGACGACAGAACAGGAGCAAAAACCATATGCGGTGTTCCTCACAAACAAAATCCCCCCTCGCCAGTCAAGGACGAGAGGGGATTCCCGTGGTGCCACCTTGTTACCTTCAGGCTCAACCTGAAAGCACTCTTATCAGATAAAGGCACAAGAGCCAATACCTTTTGCCAAGATAACGGTGGCTGCTCCGGCACAGGCTAGTAGACATCCGCCTCGTTGTAGAGGTGCGTTCACCTGCGCGACTCCCTGAGCCATTCCATATCTGCGATGCTGTCGCCTTCTCAGCACTGGCGACTCTCTGTCAACCCGCTTGGATATGTACTCGTTCAGTTCACGGTCGTTTTTTGTATGCGATTAGGCATCAGGATAGCGAGAAGCACGAATGCTGTCAAGCATTCTACCCGGTGTTTCGCAGCAAAACCCTATTCCACTCCAATCAATTTTCGCTATACTTGCCATGACCATTTGTTCTACAGGTGGAGACGAATGACCAACCGCGAAATCGCCAATATCTTTGTTGCTGTCGCAGACATGCTGGAAATTCAGGGCGAGATCATTCACCGCGTCCTGTCGTATCGCCGCACTGCCGAAACCATCGCCGAATACCCGCGCGAGATGCGCGCCCTGGTGGCAGAAGGCAAACTGAATGAAATCCCTGGAGTCGGCAAAGTCCTTGCGGAAAAAATCCAGGAGCTGGTTGATACCGGGAGACTTGAATTCTACGAACGCCTAAAGGCGGAAGTCCCTGAAGGCGTCGTCGAAATGCTGCGTGTGAATGGTGTTGGACCCAAGAAAGCCAAGATGTTCTGGGAAACCGCCGACATCACCACGCTCGACAGCCTGGAAGCCGCCGCCAAAGACGGCAAACTGCGCGACCTGCCCGGCATGGGCGTAAAGAGTGAGGCAAAGATCCTGGAAGGCATCGCTGCATACCGCCGCCGCTCCACCGATACGCGAACGCCGCTCGGCATTGCGCTTCCCTATGCCGAAACAATTCTGGCACGTCTGCTTGAAATTCCGGGTGCCCTCAAAGGCACAGTCGCGGGCAGCACCCGCCGCGCTCGTCCGACCATCGGCGATCTCGACCTGCTCGTCGCCAGCGAAGACGCCGCGCCACTGATGGAGGCGTTCATCCACATGCCAGAAGTGGCTCGCGTCCTGGGAAATGGTGAAAGCAAGAGTTCGCTCGAACTCGCCAATGGGTTGCAGGTCGATCTGCGCGTGCTTCCACCTGCGCGTTGGGGAACAGCCCTGCAATACTTCAGCGGGAGTCAGGCGCACAATATCCGACTGCGCGAACTCGCCCTCAAGCAGGGCTTGAGCCTCAATGAGCACGCCTTCAGCCGCGTAAGCGACGATGGCGAAATCCTGTGTGCGACCGAAGAAGAGGTCTATGCGACGCTGGGGCTGCCCTGGATTCCGCCGGAGCTCCGTGAAGACTGGGGCGAGGTCGAGGCTGCACAAGCAGGCAGGCTCCCCAACCTCATCACCATCGACGACATCCGGTCGGATCTCCATATGCATACAACCTGGAGCGATGGCAAACTCTCGATCCGAGAGATGGCGGAAGCGGCGCGTCTGCGTGGACGCCAATTCATCGTCATCACCGACCACTCGCGCAGTGCGGCGGTCGCCAATGGCTTATCGATTGAGCGACTGCTCACCCAGCAGCAGGAAGTACGAGCGGTCGATGCCGAGATGCGTGAGCGCTACGGCTTTCGCGTCTTTCACGGTTCGGAGATTGAGATCAAGGCGGATGGCACGCTGGATTATCCCGATGACATCCTGGCGCAGCTCGATTTCGTGGTCGCGTCGCTGCATGTCGGTCTGCGCCAGCCCCGTGAACAGGTCACCCAGCGCGCCCTAAATGCGATCTCTAACCCACACGTCGATCTGATGGGACACCCGCGCGGGCAGCTCATCCCCGACCGCGAAGGGGCAGATCTCGACATGGAAGCTTTGTTCGCGGCGGCGGCAAAGCACGACACAGCGCTGGAAATCAACAGCAATCCGGAACGTCTCGACCTGGAAGCGAGCTATGCGCGACGTGCCGTCGAACTCGGGGTCAAAATTTGCATCGACACCGATGCACATAGCGCCTCCGACATGGATTTACTGCGCTTTGGCATCATGACGGCGCGTCGTGGTTGGATTGAAGCGCGATCCGTCGTGAATACCTGGGCACTTGACGCCTTTCTGAATTGGGTTACACCACGAGGCAAGTAGGACCATGCCCGACCTCAATATTCCCGATCATGACCCGCGCGATCTCGACGGCACACAGCCCGGAAAGCCAATCGGCATCCCCGCGCCGATGCCACAGAATCGCCCAGCCCTGCCGCCGCGCCCGCCGCACGAAGACTCCAAACGCGGTGCCGCTGCCTCGCCGCCAACACCGCCGCGCGGCACGCCCATCAAACGCGAAAGACGCAAGAACAGCGCGCCACGCCGCACAGATCGCCGCAGCAGCGGTTGGTATCTGCCCGCCTGGTCGCTGGCACTGATGCTGCTGTTCGTGGTCGGCGTCTCCTTCGCCATCCTGCTCCTTGTCTTCGCGGTCGGTGGGCGCTTCGAAGCGGGGGGGGAGCCTGTCGTGGTCATCATCACAGCAGTCCCATCGTCAACGCCGCCCATCCCGCAGTTCGCGCCCACGCTGCCGCTTGCAACGCTGCCGGGGATCAACCCGTCATCAGCGGGTCAGCTTGCGTTATCGGGTCCAACGTTAGTTCCGATTGTCCTTTCGCCCACCCCGATTGCCATCCAGATAGGCTCGCAGGTGCTGACAACGGGGGAAGCCGTCCGCGTGCGCCCCGCGCCCAATCTGGACAACGTCGAATTGTTCTTCACCGAAGCAAACGAATTGTTCGTCGTGACTGAAGGACCGGAACAGGGCAGCGGATTGGTCTGGTGGCGCGTAGAGGATGTCGATGATCCCACGCGCAGTGGCTGGATTGCTGCCAACCTGATCGCCGCCGTCGCCACGCCTTAGGAGTTGCAGACCATGAGCCAATCCCCTGCTGAGCGCGCCGCAGAACTCCGCAAACTGCTTCACGAGTACAGCTATCGCTATTATGTCCTCAGCCAGCCCGCTCTCTCGGACGCGGACTTCGACCAGCTTTACCGCGAACTCATCGCGCTTGAGCAGGAGCACCCTGAGGTCATCACGCCGGACTCCCCTACCCAGCGCACCGGCAGCGACCTTTCTGAGGACTTCGCCAAAGTCCAACATCCAGCGCCCATCCTGAGCCTGTCGAATGCCTACAACGCCGACGACCTGACCGCCTGGGAAGAACGCAACCTCAAACTCCTGCCCGGCGGGACGCAGCTCACGTACACCCTTGAACCGAAGCTCGATGGCTTGACCATTGTGCTCACCTATGAGCATGGTGTGCTCGTCAAAGCAGCAACCCGCGGCAATGGCGAGATTGGCGACGATGTCACCGCCAACATTCGCACCATCCGGACAATCCCACTTCGCATTCCGTCAGGTCGTGCCCATCAGACCGCCCCGGAGCGACTGGTCGTACGAGGGGAAGTCATGTACCTCAAGCGCGACTTTGAGGCGTTGAACATGCAGCAGGTTGAACAGGGCTTACCCAGGTTCATCAACGCGAGGAATGCCGCCTCTGGTGCCGTCAAGCAGAAGGATTCGCGCATCACTGCGCGCCGCCCGCTGACGGCATACATCTACGCAGTTGTCGAGAGTGTTGGCTTATCGCTGGCATATCAGTGGGATATTTTGCAGTTTTTGCTGGAAATGGGCTTCCGAACTGCCCCGGATGCCGCACTTTATCCAACGCTTTCCGACGTTATCCAACAGATTCCCACCTGGGAATCCCACAGAAACCAACTTGAATACGAAATCGATGGCGTCGTCATTAAGGTCAATGACCTGCGTGCAGCGGCGGAACTGGGCTATGTCGGCAAAGATCCACGCGGTGCGACTGCCTATAAATTCGCTGCACAGGAAGCGACCACCCGCCTGGTGGGTGTCTCATTTACGGTCGGTCGCACGGGTCGGGTCACCCCGAACGTCGCGCTTGAGCCGATCTTCGTCGGCGGTGTGACAGTCAGCAACGCGACGCTGCACAACTTCGACTTCGTCCGCGACAACGACATTCGCCTTGGCGACAAAGTCCTGGTCAAGCGCTCAGGGGATGTCATCCCCTACGTCTCCGGTCCGCTGGTGGAACAGCGCGACGGCACGGAACAACCCATTCTTCCACCCGTCGAGTGTCCGTTCTGCACGACCCCTATCGTTCAGCCAGAGGGCGCAGTGGACTACTACTGCCCCAACGTCTATTGCCCGGAACGAGTTTATCGCCAGGCGGAGTTCTTCGTCTCGCGTGGCGCAATGGATATAGACGGCGTTGGGGCGCAAACCATCCGGATGCTTATCGACAAAGGACTGATCCGCGACGAAGCCGACCTCTTCACCATCCACCGCGATCAGTTGATGGAGTTAGAAGGCTTCGCCGAAAAGAAGGTTGACAACTTCATGGCAGGGATACAGGCTGCCCGGTCGCGCCCGCTCGCGCAGCTACTAACCGCACTCGGCATCGACGGCGTTGGCAGCACGATCGCCACCTCTCTCGCGGACCGCTTTGGGAGCATCGACGCGCTGGAAAAGGCGACGGTCGAGGAAATCGACGCTGTTGAAGGCATCGGAGAAGTCCTTGCAGAGAATATCGGCAAATGGTTCGCAGATGCCTATCACCACAACGTCCTCGAAAAGCTGCGCACCGCTGGCGTAAACATGCTCGGACAAGAGAGGTTCAGGGCAGGCGAACAACTGGCTGGACTGACCTTCGTCATCACAGGGACGCTTCCCACGCTTTCGCGCGAGCAGGCAGAAGACCTGATCGAGGCACACGGCGGAAAAATCAGCAGCAGCGTCAGCAAAAAGACGAGCTACGTCCTGATGGGCGACTCGCCAGGCAGCAAAGCGGACAAAGCGCGCACCCTTGGAGTCCAGATCATTTCGGAAGGCGAACTTCGGGCGATGCTGACCTAAATCGCGTTCGATGCTTGCAGATTACCTTATGAGGACTACAATGCTCGCAATCTACCTCGAAAGCGAAATCTCATGACGAGCGCCAGTGTCATCATCAGCAAGGGTCGTGAAAAACCGATCATTCAGCAGCATCCCTGGATTTTTTCCGGTGCTATCGACTCCATCAAAGGTAATCCAACACCGGGCGACATCGTCACCGTTGTCTCTGCCGAAGATAAGTTTCTGGCGCGCGGATATTGGAACCCGAATTCGCAAATTCAGGTGCGCATCCTCACCTGGCATGACGAGACTATCGACGATGCGTGGTGGCGCGCGCGCATTCAATCCGCCATTGCGGCACGCGCCCACCACCCTAACCTGACCGCGCAGCGTCTGGTGAATGCGGAAAACGACTATCTTCCAGGATTGGTGGTAGACCGCTACGGCGATTGGCTGGTACTCCAGGCACTTACCCTGGGCATCGAAACCCGCCGAGCACTGCTGACCGACATCCTGGCGAACATTGTCAAACCGCAGGGGATCTACGAGCGCAGCGACGTTGATGTCCGCTCACGCGAGGGCTTGACCCATGCGGAGGGCGTCCTGTGGGGCGAAGCCCCCCCTGCGCGCATTGAAATCGATGAGTACGGGCTGCGCATCCTGGTGGATGTCCGCAAGGGGCACAAGACCGGTTACTATCTCGATCAGCTCGAAAACCGCGCGCAACTGCGCAGCCTCCTGGCTCCGAAACATCTTGTGCTGCCAAATGACTTTCGCTTCATCAACCTCTTCAGCTATACGGGCAGTTTCGGTCTTCATGCGCTGGCTTCTGGCGCAGGCTATGTCTGCAATGTCGATTCCTACCGGGAAGCGCTGCAAACGGGTGAAGAGATCATTCGACTGAACAATCCGGATTGGATCAGTCGAACCGACAGCGTCATGGCAGATGCCTTTGAGCTGCTGCGCGATCATGCGAAAAGCGGTGAATCGTTCGATCTTGTCGTGCTCGACCCACCGAAATTCGCGCATAGTGCCGGGCAGGTCGAAAAAGCAGCGCGCGGATACAAAGATCTCAACCTGCACGCCTTCAAGATTGTCAAGCCGGGCGGCTACATGATGACCTTCTCCTGCTCCGGTGCCGTCAGCGCAGACCTCTTCCAGAAGATCGTCTTTGGGGCGTTGGCAGACAGCGGGCGTCAGGCGCAGATCGTCAAACACCTGGAACAAGCGCCCGACCATCCTGTGGCATTAACATTCCCGGAAGGCGGCTACCTGAAGGGGCTGCTGCTGCGCGTTCTTTGAGCGCTATGTTTCGTCGTCCTCGCCTTCGCCCGCCAGCCGTTTGATCTTGGCGAAGGTCTCGACCCAACTAATCTTGCTCAAGCCGAGTTTTTCACGAATGGCGTCCGGATCGACGCCATTCAGATAATCCCGGACCGCGCACGTCCAGCGAAGCATCTCGAACGACGGCTTCTTGTCGAGTCCTGCGCCTACCGCGATGTCCGCCAGGATGTATTCGAGATTGCGCGGTGTGCAGGTGAACAGCGATGTTTGCGGGCGGTACTGCTGAAGATACTCATCATAGACATCCAGAAACTTCGCGCTGAGGTCGATCCGCCGTTCCTTGTAGATGTCTTTAGCGCTGGCATGTTTGATGACCATCACTGCCGTGTCTTTGCCCAGACGTACCATGTCCGAAGGAACCAGGCGCTCTGCCTCCGCCTTCTTGATCCCAGTCTCGCTGATCAGTCGCAGCAGCATTTCGGGGCGCGCGTCCGGCTTTTCGCCGAGGCGCAGCGTATAGGTGTAGGCAAGCAGCGCACTCAGTTCTTCATCGCCCAGGATTTCTGAAAGCGGTGCCTGCCCGGAGCGCTGGAGGATGGGCAGTGCCGGGTCGTGCGGAATCGCGTTAATCGTGAACAGCCACTTGAAATAGACCTTGAGAGTCGTCACACGCCGCGCGTACGACTTGCGGCTGCAAGGCACGCCGCGACCATGTTCAAGCCAGTTGAGAAACTGCTCAAGCATTTCGGTGCTGTATTCGCCTATCGCGCGTTCGTCGCCAGAGAATTCCGCCAGCAAATGCAGATCTGATGTAAAAGCCTTGAGCGTATGCTGCGTCTTGCCCTCGTTCAGCAGATGCGTTTGGAACACCGCGAGCGTGTGCTTGAGCGATGTATGAACCGAAATGTCTTCCGGCTTGGCAGGCATATTGGGGAAAAGTGGAAGCTGTCGTTGTGCCATATCCGAAGCTCTTATTGACTATGGGAAAGACGAGAGTATAGCCTATCGCCGATTTGTCCAGCTATCCGTCCCATAGATCTGTTCCGCAAGCCGCAGTGTTTCTTCTCGCTCTGCCGCCGTGTAATCGCCGCTCTCCAGCGTGAGATCGAACGTTTCGCGAAAACCCTGAGACACCGCCTCCGCAGCTTCCGACCAACCCACCACGCGCCCTAACGCAGCTTCCAGCGTCGTCGCTCGCACAGCAACGTGCGCCATTGCCCGTTCGCGCGCAGCGTCATCGGCGTAAACAAGCACATCACAGATTCGCGTGATATCGCCCGTCAGGGGGAGCGTGCCATGCTGAAGCAGCCCACCCCCCCGCCGCGCCTGCGCACTGCCGACCAGCTTGCGACCTGCGACGGTGATTTCATAATCCGACGGCGTTTCAAAACACACCGGATCAAATGATTTGGCGCTCTGCGCACGTTTTTCCGCGCTTGGCTGCGCGCCCAGCAGCCGCAGCGCGGCAAGCAGTGCACGGCTGATTTCGCGGTAGCTCTCCACGACCTCGCCCTGCGCCAGTTCATGCGTCAGCGGCAGCGCCAGGCTGTAGGTGAGTTCATCGGTGTGCAAAATCGCCCGCCCGCCCGTCGTGCGCCGTACACAGTCCCAACGGCGTGCTCGCAAGCGATCCCAATCTACGTCCGCAGCGTGCTGCCCGTAACCCAGTGACAGACAGGGCGGATACCAGCCATACAGACGAAGTGTGGGCAGCGCAGCACCCGCCGCCACGCTGCGCATGATCGCCTCATCCGCGGCCATGTTGTGCGCGCCAACCGTCGAGTAATCGTTTATCAAGCGCCATTGACGCATGATCGTAGTCACCCTATACTCAAAATTGTGAGAATTTCGTAAAAGATCAGGTGTAGACCTGTTACACGAAGCCTATGTCAATCAACCTCCCGCCGAGCGACGAACGAACCGTACCCACGCCTGCGCAGCGCAGCATTCCGGCGGCGACACCGACGATCCCGGTTCCTCGCCCGCCGTCAGTCTCCCATTATAGTGACGAGTTCGCCCCGCCGCCGCCATCCCTTGTGCGCGAGTCCGCTGCACGCGATCGTTTGCGCCGCCGAAAACTGCGCAGCAGGTCACGCGGCGGCGAATGGGCGTGGGTGATCATCGCCGTCGCCATGCTCAGTGTCGTGATCGTCATGAGCATGAGCGTATCCCTGCTGGTGCGAGCCAACCAAACCGAAACCATTGCGCTGGCTACGAATGTGGGCATACTCCCCACCCCGGTTGACGCCCGCATCGACTTCTCGAATGTGGTGAGTGAACCCAACAGCCTGGACACCGGCAACCGTGTAACCCTGAACGATGGAAGAACGATTGTCTTACAGCCCTGGGATGGAAATTCGCGTTTCACGATGCTGGCAATGGGGCTTGATCGTCGGCAGGGTGAAAGAGGTCTCAGCTTTCGCACCGACACGATGATGCTGGTCAGCATTGACCCGGTGACCAATCGCATCGGTGTCCTGAGTATCCCGCGCGACCTGTACGTCGAAATGCCGGGCTACGCCAGCCTCCAGCGCGTCAACAGCGCGATGATCTACGGAGAGCTTGACCAGCCCGGCTTTGGACCGCGCCTCGCCATGCAAACCGTGCAGTACAACCTGGGAATGCGCGTTAATGAGTACATGGCAGTAGATTTCCGAACTGTGATCACCGTCGTGGATGCCATTGGCGGTATAGAAGTCGATGTACCGTACAACATCGCCGATTACCAGATGCCAGACCTCAATTTTGGCTATGACCCCCTTATCCTGCAAGCGGGACCGCAGCTCATGAACGGCTATACCGCCCTGCGCTACGCTCGCACGCGCCATGGCGACAGCGATTTTGAGCGCGCACGCCGCCAACAGCAGGTCATCTTTGCAATCCGCGACAAGGTGCTCAATCTGAACATGCTGCCGCAGATGATCGTCAACGCGCCGGGAATGCTCACCAATTTGCAGGAAAACATCTACACCGGGCTATCGCTCGATCAAATGATTCAGCTTGCCCTGTATGTTCGCAATGTCCCGCCAGAAAACATTCGCACGGGCGTCATCGACGGACGCTACATCATGCCGTATGTCACAGCCGAGGGCGCGTCGGTGCTCATCCCCAATCGGTCAATGCTGGGGCAATTGATGGTCGAAGTCTTTGGCGATAACTACTCGCAGTAAGGTTCACCGATAAACAAAAAGCGCCTCATTTCTGAGGCGCTTTTTGTTTTCGATTAAACCTGCCGTGCCGTGTGTGCGGGTTTTGAACCTGCATGTGCAGGGTGGGGATTCACCTGGTCATGGGGTCTTGGCTCGAGCCTATCACCTTGCTACCAGACGACAACCCCCGGTTTTAGGGTGTTGGCTCTAAACGGGTTGGCGCAGCATCACGAACACAGCAGGCTTATCTGTTTATACCATGCGTTCTGCGCTCTTTGAAGGGTAAGTCTCACATTCGCCGTTAAGGTTCTGTAAACCCCTACCGCCCCGTATCGGAGAGTCGCTGAGAGTGTTAAACTATTATGTGTTCATATCGATAAGGGGGAAGCGTGAATCTCAAGGCATATCTGGCAGAAGTACTCGGTACGTTCACACTGGTTTTCATCGGCGGATTGGCAGTCACGGTTGCAGCGGATCAGGGGTTGATCATCCCCGCGTTGGGGCACGGACTGATCCTGATCGTAATCGCGTTCGTCTACGGGGGGATCTCCGGTGCACATGTCAACCCGGCGATCACCATCAGCCTGCTCATCGGGAACAAAATTAAAGTTGTTGATGCGGCGATTTATATTGTCGCTCAGGTCATTGGCGCGCTGCTCGGCGCAATTCTGATAAACGGCATTCTGCCCGGCGCTGGCGCGGGACAGGCAACTGGCACACTGACAGCAACCAACCTGACAGGCGCGGGCATCCTCGAATTCTTCTTCACGTTCCTTCTGGCGACGACCGTCTGGCAGACGGCGGCGCACGGTCGCGCGGGCAACCTCGCCCCCATCGCCATCGGCTTGACGCTGGCGGGCTGCATCCTGGCGGGCGGCGTCTACAGCGGCGCTTCGCTCAACCCCGCGCGTTCGCTCGGTCCGGCGATCATCGGCGGCGACCTGAGCTATATCCCGGTCTACGTCATCGCGCAGATTCTCGGTGGTCTGGCGGCTGGCGCTCTGAGTGCCTTCTATCTGACGCCGGACAAGAAGTAACAAAGCCTCGTCCATGGGCAGAAAACGAAGAGGGCAGGTCACGCGACCTGCCCTCTTCGTTAACGGCGTCAGCCCTATTTCTCCGGTACGGGCACCACGCGGATATGCGCCTCTTCAAGCTGCCTCGGTTCGGCAGGCGTTGGGCAGTTCGCCATGATGTCACTGCCGGTCTGCGTCTTCGGGAAAGCGATCACCTCGCGGATGTTCGGCTCGGCGAGCAAGACCATCACCAGACGGTCGATGCCGGACGCCAGCCCACCATGCGGCGGCACGCCATACTCAAACGCCTCCAGCATATGCCCGAACTGGTCGCGCGCATGTTCCAGCGTCTGTCCGATCAGCGGGAAGATCTTCTCCTGGAGCGCGCGGTCATGAATGCGGATGCTGCCGCCCGCCACTTCGTAGCCATTGCAGGCGAGGTCGTACTGCGAGCCGCGCGCCTTGCCCGGATCGGTATCCAGCAGCGCGACATCTTCCGGCAGCGGCATGGTGAACATATGCTGTGACGGGTCCCAGCGCTTCTCGTCTTCGTTCCAATAGAACATCGGAAAATCGATGACCCAGCCAAACGCCACTTCTTCCGGATCGGCGAGGTTGAGCACGCCTGCCAGATGGCGGCGCAGCTTATCGACCACGTTGTAGACGACTTCGCGCACATCAGAGACGAACAGCAGGATGTCGCCCGGCTCCGCCCCGACGCGCTCGAACAATTCCGCCTTCTGATCCACGCTGAAATACTTGGCAGCGGGACCCTTGACCTCGGACTCCAAGGTATCGCCAATCGCCAGATACGCCAGACCCTTCGCGCCTTCGCCGCGCGCCATCGTCTCCAACTCCCCCATCACCTTGCGCATTTCGGTGCCGCTCATTTTCGCGGCATAGCCAGGCGCGCGCATGACCTTGATGGGCTTGCCTGCCTCGGCATTCTGCTGGAAGACGATGAAGCTGCTCCTGGCGGCGATGTCGGAAATATCGACCGCCGCCAGGTCGTAGCGCAGGTCGGGCTTATCGCTGCCGTACTTCTCCAGCGCCTCGGTGTAGGTGATGCGTGGGAACGGCTTGTACTTGGGCGTTTTGCCTGCCACCTGCTCCGTCACCGCGATCATCAGCCCCTCGATAAGCGCCATCACGTCGTCGCGCTGGACGAAGCTCATCTCCATGTCGAGCTGCGTGAATTCTGGCTGGCGGTCGCCGCGCAGGTCTTCATCGCGGAAGCAGCGCGCGATCTGGAAGTAGCGTTCGTAGCCGCCAACCATCAGGAGCTGCTTGAGCTGCTGCGGACTCTGCGGCAGCGCGTAGAAAGTGCCAGGGTTGAGGCGGCTCGGCACGAGGAAGTCGCGCGCGCCTTCCGGCGTCGTCTTGAAGAGGATCGGCGTCTCGATTTCGAGAAAGCCGCGTTCGTCCAGGTAATCGCGGATGAACTTGACGACCTTATGCCGCATGATCATATTGCGCTGCATCTTCGGGCGGCGCAGGTCGAGATAGCGGTACTTCATGCGCACGCGCTCCTCGATCTCCACGTCCTGGTTGAGATAGAACGGCGGCACTTTCGACTCATTGAGGATTTCGATGTGTTCGACGCCGACTTCGACCGCGCCCGTCTCCAGTTCGTCGTTCACAGTGCCTTCCGGGCGCAGGCGTACCACGCCCTTGACCATCAGCACGTATTCAGAGCGCGCATCATCGGCAGCTTTGTGCGCATCCGGCGCGTTTTCCTGATTCACCACCACCTGCACGATACCCCAGCGGTCGCGCAGATCGATGAAAATCACGCCACCCTGGTCGCGGCGGCGGAAGACCCAGCCTGCCAGCGTGACCGATTGCCCGGCGTGTTCAGGACGAAGTTCGCCGCACGTATGCGTCTTCAACATGATGCTTCCCTGTACTTCCTATTGCGGTGAAAGATTGTGCATGGAAGTCGAAGGATAGCACGGGGAGTTGGGAATGTGAAGTGAAGGGACGACACTGCGTCATCCCCAGGGAAATTCAATGTGCATCTGTGGGCAAGGTACACCTTGCCCGCCGAAACATTTGGTAACTGGATTATGTCGCGTTCAGCAGCCCGCCTGCAAGCTGGCGATCCACCCACCGCGCGATCACCGGGTAGCGATAGTCCTCGCCGCGATAGGTCGTGTACGCCGCCACCACGCTGTAGAACAGCATCGCCACCGGCAGCAGCACCACCGCCAGCAGCAGCGCAATCCCTACAATCCCCCACAAGGGCACCAGGATAAAACCGACCAGCAGGAAGATCAGCAGCGCCGCCACCACCATCCCCAGCGCCCACACCGTCCCGCCAATCGTCAGCAGCGCGAATGCCCCAACCGTGCCCAGGAGCTGCAAGACGAACGCCTGCAAAGCATGAAACGCCACGTAGTCCGACCGCTTGCGGAACATGAAGTAGATCACCAGCGGCACGAAGATGCTGATCGGCAGAATCGCCCCAATCGTGATGATGCCACCGAAGATCGTCAGCCACGCGCTGGCATGGGCGGCAGTCGCCCACAGGCGCTCGTCCTGTGTCACCCGCGACGTGCTGTACGAGCGCGGCATCTCCTTGCGCTTCGGTCGGATGACATCCACGTGCGGGTTGTAGCGCTCCTCATACTCGCGCACGACCGCGTCGTCCTGCGTCTCGGCGGTAGACTCGCCTGTGTACTCCGTCGGCGGCACGAATTCGCTCGACCGCGCCAGGCGTGAAAAACGAGCATCATCCACAGGAGGCTGCTGCTGTTGTTGTTCGTCGCTCATGAATGACCCTTCGTAAAGCATCGATCGCATACTCAGCGAATACTATCGCAAGATAACGTCATTTACGCAGCTTTGCGACAAAAGTTGCAGGCGCTATACTGTGCTCCATGTTCTCAAACACTTACACACTCAGCAAGCGGGCATTGGGCATCCTGCTGCTCGTCGTTGGCGTCGGCGGTTTCGCCGCCATCCTCATGATCGACATCCTCGATGTCGGGCGCGAGGGCGGCATCGGACCCTCGCAGCGCATCGCCCTTGCCGCGATGGCGGCGCTGGCGCTGCTCGGCTTAACGCTCATCCCGCTCGGTGATACACCCGCATGAAATCTTCGTCATCGCTACTCAGCCGCTTCCAAACCGCCGCGCTCATTGCCGCGACCATCGTGCTCGGCTTCCTGCTCTACGTCTACCTCGCCTACGCCGTCAATCTGATGCAGTTCCCGTTCGATTACGACCAGGGCGAAGGCTTTGAGCTGGTCGATACCATCCTCTTCAGCCAGGGTCGCCAGCCCTACCTCGACGCGAATGTCTATCCGTTCTACGCCAGCAATTACCCCCCGCTCTACCATGTCGTCGCCGCACCCTTCGTCTGGTTCTTCGGCGCACAGTACTGGTACGGGCGACTGCTCGGCTTTCTGTCGTCGCTCGTCGCGGCGACTGCCATCGCATGGGCGGTGCAGCGCAATACCGGGCACCGCTGGATCGCCCTGCTGTCCGGGCTGGCATTCCTGGCGTCGAACACGGTCTATCACATCGGACCGCTCTTTCGGCAGCACATGTTCATGGTCATGTTCGAGACGCTGGCGATTGTCGTCCTGGCAGGTGTCAATGAAGTCGCCAGCCAACCGCGCCGCCGTCGCCTCCTCCTGCTCGGCATCCTGCTGCTCCTGGCGGCGGGCTACACCAAGCAGCTCGCCGCCTTCACGGCAGTTGGCGCGTTTGCCTTCCTCTTGATCCGCCAGCCGCGCCGCGCGTTCTTCTGGGGCATCGGCTTCGCAATCGCCGCTGGCGGCATCTTCCTGGCGCTCAACCTCATCACCAACGGTGAATGGTGGAACCATGTCATTCGCGCCAATATCAATCAATACAATCTCGATCAGACCATCGGCTTGTATCGCCTGTGGTGGTCGCTGCATGGCGCTCTGATTATCCCGGCTGCCCTGCTCGTCCTCTACGAACTCTATTTTGATCGATTGTCGATTTACAGCATCTGGTTCGTCTTCGCCGTAGGCGTCGGCGCGGCGTCCGGTCAATGGGGCGCGGGCGACAGCTACTTTTCGACGGCAGTCGCCGCCATGTGCATCCTCAGCGGCATTTTCGCAGGGCGCACGCTGCGCGGGGGCTGGCGTTTCCCCACCAACTATCTGACACGACTCACCCGCCCACTCTCCGGGCTTAGGCACGCCACGGCGGCAGGCGTAGCCACACTGGTGCCCCTGCTCTACCTGGCTTATGGTGTGGCAACCTTCCACATGCCGACCGAGGGCTTCCTCTTTGACGATCTCGCCCGCATCTTCAACATTCGCCCCAATACCAACTTCGCCTTCTATGACTCGGCAGGGCGTATCGCAGGCGGCTATGCCGACATCGGACATCTGACCACGCAGGCGGACATCGACGCGGGCTGGCAGATCACCCACATTGTGCGCGAGGCACAAGGCTCCGCCATGACCGAGGATGCCGGATTCAGCATCCGCGCCGGGCGCGATGTCGTCGGCAATCCCACGCAGCTTCTCAATCTGGCGTCGGCAGGGCTGTTCGCCTCACGGGAGCTGATCGGAATGATCGAACGCCAGGAATTCGGCGTGATCGTCTTTCGTGGGCAGCTTTACCCGGTCGATGTGCTCCAGGCAATCGCCGCCCACTACGCACCCGAAACCACAATAGGCATGAATGGTTTCACCTACATCATCATGCGCCCGCGCTGAAGATAGCTTAGTCGCGGAAGCCGAACGGATTGTTCTGCTTCTGCTTTTTGGCGTTGACCATCGTGATCGGTCGCCGCTCGCGCAGGAAATCCGAGTCTGCGCGAAGCTGGCGCAGCAAACTGTTGACCGATTGGTCGAGCATCTCGGTCGTCACTTCCGTCTTGTGTTCGTGCGCTGCCAGCATACGCGCGTGCAGCGCCACCTCACGCACGAATGCGCCAGGCTGCTCCAGCAGTTTCTCGACCACTTCCATATGCTCGTCGCGCCACTGGTCGCCCATGTAATGGCGCAGCATCTGCTCTGCATGCGTGACATCCTGGATCGTCGGCACGATGAAGATGCGATCCACACGCCCAGGGCGCTTGGTGATACGCTCGTCAATCGCTTCGGGATAATTCGTCGTCGCCAGCAGCAGCGCACCCTGCGGGTTATTCGGCGACTCGATGCCGTCCAGGACGTTGAGCACGCGCGCTTTGTCGTCGCCCTGGAGATAGGCGTCCAGTTCCTCGACAACCAGCAGCACGGGATAACGTGCTGCCGTCACCGCCTGAAGTGCGCGCTGGATTTTCTCGAATGATGCTCCATCGCGGTCTGCGCCACTGACGTAGACCACGACCCGCCCACTCTGAATAGCGATCTTTGCCATCGCAGCGCACAGCATTGTCTTGCCCGTGCCCGGCACGCCTGCCAGGAGGAGCTTGCGGAACGGCGGCAGCTTCAACTGGCGATAGATGCCCACGCCCTTGCCAAAGAACGCCTGCATATCGTCAAGGAGTTTCGACTTGAGATCATCCGGCAGAATGACATCCGACCACTCCACCGTCGGATCGAAGAATGCGTCAGTGCCGCCAATGATATAGACATCGCGCCGGCGGCGAATACGCGGACGCACAGCGCGCGAACACAACATCTCGAACGCCGCCCACGCCTCAAGCCTGTCCTTCGGCACCAACGCAATCGCGGTCAAGTCCTGCACGTCTTCGTCAAAATACGCGCTTGCATAAATAACCTGGAACGGAGAACCATTTTCGACCGCAAAATTGAAAGCGAAGGCACCCGCCGTCGCCGTGAGCACCATCTTGCTGCCGCGATTGCCGTAATCGCTGATGGGTGTGATCGCCGGGCAGTCAAGACGAACATAACCCGTGTAACGAACATGCTGCTTGAGCTTGCGTCCCGGTTTCACCTGCGCATGGGCGAGCATATTGCTGCACTCTGCCGATGCCCAAATCGTTAGGAATTCCTGCCCAGGAAAGCGCTGATTCCACACCTCAGTCGCCCACTGGACAAGCCGCGCATACATCATCATGGTGATCCTCTAAGAATTCGTCTGCAGCGACGCGCCTCCAGGGGAATATCCCCCTAGCCAGCCACGGCGCATTCCTGCCGCTGCATGAAAGGTCATTATAGAGCCAAACAGCAGGAAAGAAATACCGCTTGCAAGGTTCACGATTCGTGTCCAAAATCAGACGCGCACCAGAGGACTTGCCATGACGACTGCCTACACAACCCATGCTCGCTTTCCCGAACATGATCTTCCAAGCCACCCCGAACATGCCGGGAGAATCCGCGCAGTGTGGCAGGCGCTCGATCAGGCGGGACTTACGCAGCGTATGCAAACAGGCACGGTCGAACAGGTCACCGACGAGCAGATCCTGTCGGTACATACCCCAGAATACCTGACCCTCCTCAAGAGACTTGAGCACCTGACCTCGACCGCGCGCATCGACTCGGATACCTACGTCACACCAACCTCCGTAGAGGTCGCCCGCTATGCCGCCGGGGCAGCGGTCGGCTGCGTGGATGCCGTCCTCAGCGGCAGAGCGGATAACGCCCTCGCGGCGGTTCGCCCACCCGGTCATCACGCCGAACCGGGAACGGCAATGGGCTTCTGTTTGCTGGGGAACATCGCGATTGCCGCACGCCATGCCCAGCGGGCGTACGGCGTCGAGCGAGTCATGATCCTCGATTACGACGTGCATCATGGTAACGGCACGGAGGCGATGTTTTACGACGATCCTTCCGTCCTGTTCATCTCGCTCCACCAGGGCAAAAACAGCTTCGGTGGGCGTTTTTACCCCGGCACGGGCATGATCCAGGATATCGGGAAAGGCAAGGGAATCGGCAGCACTATCAACATCCCGCTCAGTCCCGGGCACGGTGATGCAAGCTACGCCGCGCTCTTTGAGCAGGTGGTCATTCCTGCCGCCCAACGCTTCAGACCGCAGCTCATCCTCGTCTCAGCGGGTTTTGATGCGCACTGGCTCGACCCGCTGGCGGGCATTCGACTGTCGCTCACAGGCTACGCCGCGCTGACACAAACCCTGATCCAACTGGCGCAGGAGTTATGCAGCGGGCGGATCGTGTTTGTTATGGAAGGCGGTTACAACCTGGATGCGCTGAGTCACGGCGTCGCCAACATTGCGCGCCTGCTCCTAGGCGATGCCAACATCGCCGACCCGCTGGGAATGCCGACCCGCTCAGACTCGCCAGACATCGCCCCTGTGATTAAACAACTCAGGGCGCTCCACACACTTTAGGGGCGGCGCACCGCCCCGCGAGCCGTCTCAAACGCCTTCAATCCCTTTGCGCAGCGTTTCGATCTGCGCCAGGTGTTCACGCAGCCTGCTTTGCTGTACCGCGTAGCGCTGGGAGAGCACTTCAAGGCGGCTGAAAACAGGGGTCAGGACCTGCTTGCCATACTGCGTCAGCCGATTGCGCTCTTTCTGCGTGAGCTTATCGAGCGACTCAGTGTAGGTCTTCTGCAGATGGTCGATACGCTCTTTCAGCTCGCGCTTGGTGTCTGCCGTCACGCGCCGATAGTAGCGCAGTGCCAGGTAACCCCCGACTGCCGCAACCGGCGCTCCGATCACCAACGCGGGCAGCGCCAGCGCCGCAGCCCCGACACCAACCAGGGGACCTGGAGTCGCAATTGCCAGGAGAGTGACGATCAGACCGACTATCGCCGTGGCACCCCAGGTCGTAAAACTGCCAAGATTCGTCTCGAAGGTTGTCTCCAGCCGTCCCAGAACTTCGCCGCTGGAATAGCTCTTCAGCTCAGTCTCAGCGATCCGAACGGCTTCCTGCAATGCTTCGCGCTGTTCGCTGTAAACTCCGGCATCCAACCCCGTCAGTTCCTGCTCAAGCAGGTCATTGAGCTGGTTCAGGCGGTCAATGACACCTCGCCAGTACAGCCGACTGTTGTCGATCAGCGCATTCACATAATCGCCGCTCGCCTCGTTAATGTCGCGGAGGGCGCGTCCGATGACGACATCGCGAAACTCCGCTTGCAGCACCTCTTTGTTGATGCCGCGCCCAAAACGGCGGATAGACAGGTTGTTATCGATGAAGGTCATGCCACGTTCACGCAGTCCGTCAAACACCTGCTGTATCTCGACACGGGCGGTTTTGAGCTGCGTTTCGAGACCCCCTGACTGCTGTTCAAGCTCGCGCTGGACATCCCGCACCTTTTGCGTATCGGTAGAGACGACATTCGCACCCGACTGCGAAACGTCCAGATAGCGCTCGACGAGCCGCTTGCCCATATCGAGTTGTGCCAGCAGTTTCTGCCGTGTAGGTGGCGCTTCTGTGAACACACCCTTGAGGTGCGACTTCAATGCCGCAACGCCGCCTGCATCCGTCCCAGGCGGGCTGCCATTACGCGCTGCGTTCAACGCTTCGCGCGACGACACCATGAAGATCAACGGGCGCAGTTCCAGCAGTTCCTGCACCTGGCGTTCGACAAAACGCCGAACTTCCTGCTGTTCATGCGGCTGAAGCAGATCGACCTGGTTCACGACCAACAGGATCTTCTTGCCGTAGTCTTTCGCCAGGCTCAGATACAGCCGTTCGGTCTCGGCAAGCGCGCGCTTTGCAGAGATGACGAAGATGACCAGATCACTGCGGTGCAGGAAATCCTTCGCTGTACGTTCATGACGTGCGAACACCGACCCCGTCCCGGGCGTATCCACGAGCGCGATGCCCGGCGCACCCGTATTCGGATGCGTCCACAGGCGCGTGCTGTCGTCACGCTGCTGCGGGCGGCGGTCACCGATCTCACCATAGCGAATGACTTCGATCATTTCGGTGGTTGGCGTAATTCCGGTCGGCAGCAGTTCATCACCCAACAGGGCGTTGATCAACGACGACTTCCCTGCGTTGAACTCACCAATAATGGCGACCAGGAAAAACATGTCGCGCAGGTCTTCAGCAACATCGAGCAAGCGCCGACGATCCGACTGCGCGCTTTCCCCCATCTCGCCAATCGACGTGGCGATGTCGGTCAGCAGGCGAATCTCGGACTCGCGAAGGGCAGCAATTGCCCCTTCCATCAGGACAGCATTCGTCACATTACCCTCGCAATCCAAATAGGCTTGGCTTGCCCATTGAAGTCAATTCACCTTCGATCTTGACGATTTCCTGCTGCGCATTTTGCAGGCTGCGAAGCTGCTCAGTCTGCACACTCGTCTGCGCTTCCACCAGGCGCGTCAGCGGCGCAACCGCGTCACGGCGAAGCTGCATACCATAGCTCAACTGCGCATCGGCAGCTTTGCTGATCGTCTCCACGTACCGTGCTTGCAGCTTGTTGATTTGGCTGGTGTATTTGCTCGCCAGCCAGCGCCCACGCAGCGGCAGGACGAGAAAGCCCAACAACGCGAACCCAAGCAGCAGGACAAGAATGATCAGGCGCAGTCCCTGCTGTTCGGCGGTGAATAACCCACTTCCCAGCGCGATGAAGGCGATCAGTACGATCATGAGAACCTGGTATGCGCCCAGGTACAGGAGGGTATTTCGCACGTCGCTCTCGATGCGTTCCGGCTCAAGGCTGTGGGCTTCGCGTTCGATGTCATCCAGCGGCGTTCGCATGTTGTGAAACGCGGCACGATCATACTGTGTAGGAGCCTTCACATCGCCGATGACCTTTTCACGGATGGCTTCTGGCAGCGCCGCAATTTCCCTGCGGCTGTACTTCACCAGATCATCTACGTCCTGGATGTCTTTCCCTTCTAGGCGTGGCGCGAGCTTATCGACGATTGTCGACAGCTCTCCAATCGGCTCGAACACCTTGAAGCGTTCGAACGCCATCTTGACATATTCACCGCGTACGCGCCGTGCCAAACCACCCAACCCAAACAGCTCCAGCACGCCGCGAACGAATGAGATGAGCGCGTCGCTAAACTTGAAAATGTCGCGGATGGCGTCGCCGCCCCGGCGACCTGCTTCGGCGAACGTACTGTTCACCTGCTCTATCGTCTCACGCACTGCGCGATCCTGGTCACGCTTCTGGGCGGCAAGCTGCTGTTCAATGTTCTGACCAATATTCTGATATTGGTCAAGCGCCGACTGGTTGGCGCGAAGCGCTTCCAGCGCCGCCTGATTGACGTTCTGCACGATTTGCAGCGGGGTTTGGAGTTTCTGGCGCAGGCGGGCGGCATCGCCCAACTGCTCGTCGATGTAACCTTCAATCAGCGCCAGCCCACTGGCAGCCCAAGAGACGGAATCAATGACTCCGTCCTCCTGCCGCGCCGCCATCCCTTGTTTGGACGACATCAGCCAGATTTCCGGCTTGTACCCCAATCCGTCATATGCCTGATCGGTAACATACTGCTTGACGGACTCGATTTCCTCCGGCGACAACACGTCAATCTGATTCACCAGGAGGATAACGGCTTTGCCATACTCCTGAAGCCTCTTCATGTAATCAAGATTGCTCGCGGTAATCGCCTGCGTCGCCAGCATCACCAGCAAGACCACATCAGCGCGATGAAGGAATTTGCGCGTAGCCTCCTCGTGCTTCTGGAAGATTGACTCTAACCCAGGCGTATCGACGAAGCTTACCTTCTTGAGCAGTGGAGACGAATGAAACAGCGTGTCGAAATCCCCGCCGCGCACCTTCTGCGTGCTTTCGCCATAGCGCAGAATGGTGATGCGATCGGTGGTCGGGACAGGACCTACCGACAGGATTTCTTCACCCAGCAATGCATTGATCAGCGAGGATTTTCCGCTGCTGAAGGGACCCACGAAGACGATCAGGAACGGGTTATCTGCATGAAACAGCGCATCGCGCACCTGGGCAACACGCTCTTCCGGCAAGTTGTCGATCTTCGGCAGAACATCCAGCAGACCCATGATCAGCTCGTGTTCCCGCCGTCGCAGAGTTTCGTACTCTACTGCCAGTTTTGTGCCAACATTCTCAGCAGCCAAAGCCAATCCCCTTCGCCTGTTATGCAGGATGGTTGAGCCTGTTATACTACATTCGCACTCGGTGAACCATGTGCAGCATGTCCTGTTTATACAGAAGCGACCCACCTAATGCTGAATTCCAGCATCCGTTACCAGGATGATCGTCTCTACTGCGACGCCATCCCCGTACAGACCATCGTGGAACAAGTCGGCACGCCGCTTTACCTCTATAGTCTCAGACGCGCCATCGAGAATTATCACCAGATCAGGGATGCCTTCGCAGGGTTAGGTGGTCATGTTCACTACAGCGCAAAGGCAAATGCCAATCTCTCATTGCTCCGCGCCCTGGTGAGCGCGGGCGCTGGTATCGACTGTGTCAGCGGCGGGGAAATCTACAAAGCGCTGCTGGCGGGCTGTGCGCCTGAGCAGATCGTATTTGCGGGTGTCGGCAAGAGCGCTGATGACTTGCGTTATGCAGTTGAACACAGGATCGGCTGGATCAATATCGAGAACGAAGCGGAATGCCAGGTCATCAATCGCCTTGCCAGCGAGCGCGGGCAAACTGCTAGGATCGCCCTCCGTTACAACCCGGATGTCTCCGCGAACACGATCAGCAAAATCGCGACCGGGCACAGCGGTGCGAAGTTCGGGCTTTCGGCGGACGCCATTCGCAGCATACTGGAGCGGCAAGCGGAGTTCCCAACCCTGCGGATCCAGGGCATCCACATCCACATTGGCAGCCAGCTCGGCGACACGCTCGCCACGCTGGAAGCCGTCCGCAGCACGCTCACCCTCATCGCGCCCTATCACCAGATCCGCACCATCGACATCGGCGGCGGGATTCCAACGCAGTATCGCTCAGAACAAGCACTACCCAACCCGGCTGCCTTCGCCTCTGCGCTCATGCCGTACCTCGGCAGCTACGATGTTCTGATTGAGCCTGGGCGCAGCATTATCGCCGATGCGGGATTAGTGGTCGCCAGCGTGCTGTACACGAAAGAACACGGCGGGCAGAAGTTCGTCGTGCTCGACACAGGTATGACCGAACTCATGCGCCCTGCCCTCTACGACGCACACCACGAGATCGTCCCGCTGACCCGGCGAGCTGGCGAATTCGAGACAGTAGATGTCGTCGGACCTGTCTGCGAAACAACCGATTCTTTAGCGCACGCGCGCTTGCTGCCAGCGCTTTCGCCAGGCGATCTTGTTGCGCTGCTTACCGCGGGCGCATACGGCTTTGTGATGGCGAGTACCTACAATGCCCGTCCGCGCCCGCCTGAAGTCGTCGTTGATCTCGACGGTCAGACCTGGCGAGTGGCGAGACGGCGCGAAACCTGGGATGACCTGATCGCCCACGAATCGTGATCGGGCAAACATTCAGTCCAGCCAGCTTGGCTCCTCGAAGCCGCCATACTCCTGAATCGCACCGTAGATGTGCTGGAGGATAGCAGATTGGTAAACCGCTAACCGACAAATGCCATATGGTAGGTTTCTGTGGACTGTTGTGCTTCCTCGTTTGTAAAATGTCTTGCGCAATTGAGATCGAGGCAAACGAAGCAGTGTCAGCCAGTATTCCTCAATCTGGTGCTGTGCATCTTTTTCTTCCGTATGGCAGTGGATAAACATGCGCATCTTCGTATCTGGAACACCCATCTGCTCTCGCAGAAAGCGTATGAATAATTTCATCATGTTCGAGTCTGAATTTGCGAATTGCAGATTATTTCGAGCTTTTGCACCCTCAGCCCAGTACAGCATACATCCAGCAAGATGCAGAGGATTGCCTTCCTGAGCCTTTGCACGTCCGACTTGCTGATACGACTTACGCAACGCCTGTCCCGCGAGTCTGTTACTTTGCGCACCCTTGTTTTGTGCGCCATACCGCCGATTCTGCAGCTTCAAAGTTTCGACTTGGGTACTCGTCAGCGCAACATCACGAACCCACAAACTGATCGTACTTGTAGGTAAGTTCATGACTTCAGCAATTTTTCTAACCGACAAGCCATCGGCACGGAGTTGTCGTGCTTGAAGTCGCAGTTCACGTTTCATAAGTAAGCCTTGTGCATTCTGTAAAGTAATTCTACAAACTGCCACTTGCGGGCAACAAAAAAGCCCCGATTGCTCGGAGCTTTGACTGCATGGTGATGGAAAGACTTGAACTTTCAACCTCGCGGTTATGAATCGCGTGCTCTAACCAGTTGAGCTACATCACCGTATGGGATGTGACACGTCTTACATTGATTAGCGGGGGCAGGATTCGAACCTACGACCTCCGGGTTATGAGCCCGACGAGCTGCCACTGCTCTACCCCGCATCATGCCGATCATGTTAGCACACCCATTCCGCATGTCAACGGTCAGTTGGCGAAAATCTCCCGCCTAACCATCATCCTGGTCTATCGCAGCCTGGTGCAGCGCCTCCACGTCAGACTGTGCGGCACCGCGCGCGGCTTGCAACCGGAGATAGCGCTTCTGGAACTGCAGCGTGGCATAGGCGACGAATTCTTCGACCTGGAGACCAAAGGGCACCGGATTGTAGAGCGCAAAGACATCCTCGATCACGCCCAACGCCGGGATGAGCAGTTGATTCATCGACTGCTCGGCAACATCCCATAACTGCTCATCCTCGGCAATCAGGCGAGATATCAGATAAATACCATAAGCGATGTGTCGTGACTCATCCTGCTTGAGGTTACGGATGCCCAACGACTGACCTGGCATCAGCCCATTCCGCTCCAGCATCGTGTGGTAAGCATGATAACCGGTCTCGGCAAGCACACCCTCGACAATCATATTGTAGGTCACCGACGCGCGTACTTGCGCGGATGGCGACGAATCGGTAAGCAGCGCACCCAATGCGCTCGGCAGTGCCTCGTAAACGATGGTACGGTAATTCGCGGTGTGATAATGACTTAGATCGCCTTCGACCTGCGCAACTTCATCCAGAAAGCGCCGAAAAAAGTCCGTATGCTTTGCTTCCTCCCATAAAAAGGTCGTCAGGAACATCTCTTCTTCGATGCGCCCCTCACGAGCAATGGTCATAATCAACGGCAGCAGATCTAGCGTCACTGCCTCTTCACCCGCCTGGAACAGTGAGGTCAGGCGCAGAACAACATCGCGCTCCGCACCCGTCAGCCGCAGCCAATCCGCGCGATCTTGAGTCAGATCCAGCGTACTGGGATTCCAGATGCCAAACTGCTTTGCTTTCTCGAACAGCCGCATGGGCGGCGATGTGCGGCGTAAGCCACGCGACGTCGTAGCAAAAGTCCTCGTCAAAGAAGTCTCCATAGCTCACCTCTCTCATCACAATCACGGCTCGTAACGACATAAAGCGCTGTAATCTCTCAAACACACTATACAATCAATCTCACCATCCATATCCACATAAGCCGCGCGCGGCACAAACAACTGCTTGCTCAGGTTGATCAAAGGCGATGTACGATGCCACGATTTGAAGTAGTCTCAGAGTTCAAGCCCACCGGTGACCAGCCCACCGCCATCTTTGGGTTGGTAGACGGGATCGAAAAAGGTCTCAAGCATCAGACGCTGCTCGGCGCAACAGGCACGGGCAAGACCGCTAGCATGGCGTGGGTGGTCGAACAGGTTCAGCGCCCTACCCTCGTCATGGCACACAACAAGACACTGGCAGCGCAGCTCTACGCCGAGTTTAAGGAGTTCTTCCCACGCAACGCCGTCGAGTACTACGTCAGCTACTACGATTACTATCAGCCAGAGTCCTACGTACCGCGTTACGACCTCTTCATCGAGAAGCAGACGGACATCAACGAGCAAATCGAGCGTCTGCGCATCGCCGCTAAAGCAGCACTCCTGTCACGCCGTGATGTGCTGATCGTAGCCTCGGTCTCCTGCATCTACGGCACGGGCGATCCGGAAACCTGGGGAAGCTCGACAGTCGAGTTTCGCAAAGGATCGAGCATTCAGCGCGAAAGTGTTCTACGTGACCTGGTTCGCATCCAGTACACCCGCAGCGACATGGACCTAGGAAAAGGCAGCTTCCGCGCTCGGGGTGACGTGTTAGAAGTCTTTCCGCCCTATGAGGAAGCCGCCTACCGTGTCACACTCTTTGGAGACGAGATCGAGCGGATTACCCAGTTCGACCCACTCACGGGCGAACTCCTGTCACAGCAGGAGGTTGTCGTCGTGTTCCCGGCTGCGCAGTTCATGGCAGATCAGGACAAGCTGCACAAGGCGATCCGTGACATCGAGGCGGAGTTGGAAGAACAGGTGAGGTTCTTCAAGTCCGAAGGCAAACTCGTCGAAGCACAGCGTCTGGAGCAGCGAACGCACTATGATCTGGAGATGCTGCGCGAGATGGGCTTCACCAGCGGCATTGAAAACTACTCGCGTCATCTCGACCAGCGCCCGGCGGGCAGCCCGCCGTCGTCGCTGCTCGACTACTTCCCGAAGGACTACCTGCTGATCATCGACGAGAGCCACATGACCATCCCGCAGGTGCGTGGCATGTACAACGGTGATCGCACGCGCAAGCAAACGTTGGTGGACTATGGCTTCCGCCTGCCAAGCGCGATGGACAACCGCCCGCTCAAGTTCGAGGAATTCCAGGAGCGGACGAACCAGGTCGTCTACACCTCCGCAACGCCGGGACCGTACGAGCGCGAAATTAGCGACCGCACCGTCCAACAGGTCATCCGCCCAACAGGTATCCTCGACCCCGAAGTCCTCGTGCGTCCCACCAAGGGTCAGATCGACGATCTGCTCCAGGAAATCGCAGCGCGAGTGCAGAAGGGGCAGCGCGCGCTCGTCACCACGCTCACGCAGCGCATGGCGGAAGAGCTGGCGGGCTACATCAACGAAATCGGCATCAAAGCGCAGTATCTGCACGCGGAAGTCGAGACGCTGGAGCGCGTCGAGATTCTGCGCGACCTGCGCCTCGGTGTCTACGATGTCATCGTCGGGATCAATCTCCTGCGCGAAGGCATCGACCTGCCGGAGGTTTCGCTGGCGATCATTCTTGATGCGGACAAAGAAGGCTTCCTGCGCTCCGAGCAGGCGCTCATTCAGACGATTGGACGCGCCGCGCGTCACATCGAGGGGAAGGTCATCCTGTACGCCGACAAAATGACACCGTCAATGGAGCGCGCGATAGCGGAAACCGAGCGCCGTCGTGCCATACAACATGCCCACAATGAAGAGCGAGGAATCACGCCGACCACTATCGTCAAGCAGGTGCGCGATCTCACCGACCGCGTCAAGTCGATGGTCAGCGAAGAGCAAAAGCTGCCAACGGGCGAAGTCGATCTCAACACGCTGCCAAAGGAAGAGCTGCATAAGATGATCAAGGAGCTTGAGGCGGAGATGAAGCGCGCGGCAAAGACGCTGGAGTTTGAGAAAGCGGCGATGCTGCGTGATCAGATGGTCGAACTCAAGGGCGTGATGGCGCTGCGCGACCCGATGGGTGACCTGGATTTAGTGGAGTTGTAAGCACGAAACCGTGCGGGTGAGACTGAATCTCACCCGCATGTGCATGTAGCCTAGCCGCCGACTTGATAGCTGTTATCCGTCAGCAGTTCGAGCGCCAGCGCGATGTCCGTCCACGACACCAGCTTGAAGTTTTGGTTCCCGTCCGGGTTCAGATTCAGGTCATCCTGCACCACCAGCATCCCGTCCGGGAATGCATCATTCAAGCCAAGATTAACCACGTCCAAGCCATCGGAACCCGATACCGCATCGACCGCATCCGTCTCGATAATGACGAAACGCCCGACATAGGCGTTGTCGCCCGCGCGTTCATAGACGACAAACTCGCTGCTGCCCTGACTGGAGACGACGAGATAGCCCGCGCCATCGGCTGCATAGTAGATCGCGACGCCTTCGACATCCGCGATGAGATCACCGTCCTCGCCCGTGCCATCGACGAGCGTCCGCGAATCATCCGCATCAGCTTCTGCGCTGTAGCGCCAAAGCCCGACCGCCTCTTCGCCCATGTAAAGCGCGCCCGTCTCATCGTCGGCTGCGCAGCCCTCCGTCTGGCTGCCCACCACGAATTCGCGCACCAGGGTCGCAGAAACCCGTCCGGCACCGTCGTCTTCGAGCAGATATTGTTCGGTCTCGCCCGTATTGGCGCTGTTGACGAAGGCGTAGAAGCTGCCGCCCTGCGCACTGCGATACATGCAGATGCCGTACACCTCGCGCATATCCGAGACAACAGGGTCGCCAGCCTCGCGCAGTTCGAGCGTCGCGTGAACAAGGGCATAAATGACCATGGCGCGCCCTGTACGATTGGTCGCAACGACGAGCGTCGTTTCCTCGCCGCCCAGCGTGAAACCGGAGCGCAAATCGACATTGTTGACGCGCCCAATGGGCACGAACTGACGAATGCTTCCATCGAGGTTGTAGACGACCAGCCCGCCCTGGGGAGTTTTGTCGGTGCCGATGATGAGGCTCTGCGAGGGATCAGCCGGATTTACCCAGATCGCCGGGTCGTCTGCCGCGTCGATCCCCGCATCGACAGGTTCCGTCTCAAGCGCCGCCGTCACCACAGGCACGCCGCGCGCTGCCGCGACCACAAGCGGAGTCCGAGGATCGTAAAGTCCCAGGTAAGACTCCAAGCCCATCGCCGTCGCAATCGCGCCCCATGACGCCAGCTTAAAGTTGTTACGGCCGTTGGGATTGCTGTTCGTTTCATCGGCAGTCACGAACAATCCGTCTGGGAACTGCGCATCCAGCGGCATCGCCATCACCGCCATGCCGTTCGGTTCGGTCACGCGGTCGCCCAGTTCGCCTTCCCCAATCGTGAAACCGCCGATGAACGCATTCGCTCCACCGCGTTCGTAGACGTTGAATGAATCGTTCTGCTCGTTGGACGCGATCAGATAGCCCGCCCCATTCGAACCGTACACGAGCGCCAAGCCCTCCACCTGCTCGGAGATATTGCCGCCGCGCCCGACCAAATCGACGATCCGTCGGCTGTTGCCCGCCTCAGGTTCTGCGCCATAACGCCACAAGGCAATCTCTTCCTCGCCAATATAGAGTGCCGCCAACTCATCATCCGTAACGCAGCCTTCCGTCTCCGAGCCAACGCTGAATGTGCGCGCCAGACGAGTCGTGATTTCGCCGCCTTCGCTGCGCACGCTGTACTGTTCGACATCGCCATTTTCGCTGTTGACAAAGACATAGAATTCGCCCGTTCGGGCGCTGCGATACATGCACAAGCCGTTGGCTGGGATGCCAATCGTGATGCTGCCTATGGTTTCAAGCTGGCGGCTTTCCGCATTAACACGCCACAGAGCGACCTGGGGTTCATCCTTGACACTGCCGCCTACGATTGCCCCGCGTCCATCCTCGAATGGAAAGTTGTAACGCACATCAACGCTGCCAATCGGCACATCGTCCAGGAACTGAAGCTCATTACCCGCCAGGTCATAGACTCCCAATCCCTGGTTGTCATCTGTGCCGAGGATCAGACTTTGCGCGAGATCAGTCGGGTGCAGCCAAATCGCCGCGGAAGTGGAGCCATCATCCGGCGTAGGGGCTGTCTCCGCAAGCGCAGGAATCTCCGGCAGTACGTCTTGCGCGCTGACGGACACTGCAGTGATTGCCAATACCAACGCGATCAATAAGCATCTCATACCTCATCCTTGCTCTCATCTGAATACAAAACGGGGTACATTGCTGTACCCCGAACTTGAACCACCTATCTACACGTTCGCCTACATACCTGCGTTAATCTGATATACCGTCGTGCTTCCGCTGATTTCATTCGCAACCACCAGCAGCGGCATACCATTCGGGCTGTCCACCGCGGGGATGAACTTCACGCCTTCCGGACCGAGGTCGCCAGCAGTACCAGCTTCCGGATCACCAGCGAAGTCACGGTTATTCACATAGGTCACATAGGTCGGTGCCGCCGGGTCGCTGATGTCGTAGACGATGATGCCGCCAAGACGTTCAAAGCCAATAAAGGCGTACAGGCGGTCGCCGACCATGCCGACAGCGACTTCTTCTGGCTCGACACCCTTGTTATCACTGCGGTCGTCGAACGAACCGTTTTCGTCGTTCGTCGCATTAAAGTCGTCGGGCAGCAGTTCTGCGGTGATCTGCTCGAACTGATCGCCGCTGTCGAACACGATGCTGCCATCGAGCGCCCAGATCGTGAAAGAGCGCGCGCCCGGCAGATACAGAGCCTCGTAGTCGCCATCACCGTCGCTATCGCCCAGTGCCAGTGTCACTTCCGCCTTGCCCATGTTCGCTTCGATTTGGAGATCGGCAGCATTGGCAAAGGCGTCAGCGTCAAGCGTCATCTCGCTGACTTCGCCTTCTTCGCTGTAGCCGTCATAGTCACGAGCGTCGCCCTCGTTGGCGGTGATGGCATACGTCACACCGTCGACGACGAACGTCGCGATGCCATCCGGCTGATACATGCCAAAGACGGGCCAGTTGGCGATATTGATCGCGCCATCTTCATTGCTCAGATCGAGACCGTTGCCCTCGGCGTTGTGGTCTTTGAAGCCCAGCGCATAAATCGTCGTAATCGTCGGCACCGCCAGATCGATGACGGCAAGCGCGTTGTTTTCCTGAAGCGTGACCAGCGCGGTCGTGCCATCCGGTGTCACGGCGACGAATTCCGGCTCAAGATCCTGCGCAACGGTTGCGTTAGGTCCGTAAATGCGAACATCTGCGGGCAGTTCAGCCGCGCGTGCCCCACCGACGTTGAAATCCGTGAAACCGAGCGTCGTCACCACCGCGTTCTCCACGCCGCTGCTGATGTCAATGATGCTGATGCTGCCTTCCGGATCGACTGTGTAGTCATCGCTCGGTTGACCTTCGTTAGCGGTAATCGCCTTGGAGCCATCCGGCGTAAACGTGACATGATCTGGCAGCGCGCCGACTTCAACGCTGCCGAGGACAGTCCCTTCGGCATCCATGAAGACAACTCCACCAGCGCCATCCACAGCTTCGGCAGCCACTGTCGCTGCAATGACGCTCTGGCTGCTCACCGCGACATTGGTCACGCTGTCGCCATACTCGCTCAACTCGATCTGCGCGATCAGCGTAAGGCTGGTCGGATCACTCATGTCGAGGACATCGATGGCGTTCGCCGCCCCATTGACGACAAACAAGCGCTGGGAAGCGACATCGTGTGCGGCTTCCTCAGCAGCAGACTCGTCAAACACACCCGTTGCATAGGTGCCGAGGACATCGAGCGAAAGTGCACTCTCTTGCGCCGCCACCGGCGCTGCGAGGACCAGGGTCAACAAGAAGATGGAGATAAGCAGAGAACTGCTGACGCGCATACCGTGCTCCTGAGATAACATTCAAGGAAAACAAAGGGGGCTTACCTCGAAAGGCAAGCCCCCAAACTATCGTCGATTTCCTTTAAGGCTTGTTTACAAACCCTTTAAGACAAATGATCCCCTCATCTACACCACGAACGTGCCATCCTTGTAGAACAGCTCGCCATCGACATGGATCGTGCTGTCGGTGCGCATGTCGCAGATCATGTCCCAATGCACGGCGCTGACATTCTTGCTGCCCGTATCCGGATAACCCAGCCCGATTGCAGTGTGGATCGTGCCGCCGATCTTCTCGTCAAAGAGGATTTGTCCGGTGAATTTGTCGATGCCAAAGTTCGTACCGATGGCGAATTCACCCAGGTAGCTCGCGCCCGCGTCGGTGTTGATCTGGGCATGCAGCAGTTCCTCGTTCTTCGCGGCGGTCGCGTGGACGATCTTGCCCTGCTCAAAACGCAGCTCGATCCCTTCCACCGCCCTTCCCTGCACAATCGACGGATAGCTGTAGCGCACCCAACCCTTCACCGAGTCCTCGACGGGTCCCGTGAAGATTTCTCCGTCCGGCATGTTGCGCTCGCCGCTGGCGTTGATGAAGATGCGTCCATCAATCGACAGTTCAAGATCGATGTTGGGACCCTGAAGCCTGACATGGCGCTTGCCCTTCAGCCAGTCGATCTTTTTCTGCTGCATCTCGCCAAGCTTACGCCATTCCGCAACCGGATCGCCTGTGCTGACAAAGGTTGCGCCAAAGTAGAAGTCCTCGTACTCCTCGATGCTCATGCCTGCGTCCTGAGCCACTGCCTCAGTCGGCACAAGCGTGCCCACCCACTTCATTTTCCCTTCGGCGGCACGCTGCATCCGTGTACTCAGCCATGAGCGTCGCGCCGCTGCCACCTGCTGGACACGCTTGGCGTCAATGTTCGTCAGCGCGCGTGTGTTCGTCTGTGCGCCAATCCGAATGTACACATCCGCATTGTCGTAGTACAACGTTTGCATGGGATCAAGCCAGGCGATCTGGTCGTCGTTGGCATCGCGCAGAAAGGTGCGCGCCATCGCCTCGTCGCTCAACATCAGCGACGGGTTACCCCCCGCCTTCACCACGGCGGCATACACTGCCCGCACATACGGCAGCGCCGCGACATCGCCCAGGATGCCCACCCACTCTCCGGGCTTGACGCTCGTCGAGTAATTCACCAGGACATCTGCAAGTTTTTCAATTCGGGAGTCACTCATCATTTTCCGCCTGTTAATAATGCCCTACACAAGACCCTTTGCAGTCGAAATCACCGCGCCGTAATCCGGCTCATCATCAATATTGTGGACATACTCGACATGACGCACAACATTGTAAGCATCGACGACGAAGACGGCGCGCTGCATAATGCGAATATCGACCACAAGCACGCCATAGGCATCCGCAAACGCCATAGTCTTGTGATCCGAAAGCGTTTCGACGCGCTCAATGCCTTCCGCCGCGCACCAACGCGCCTGCGCATAGGGGAGGTCGGCACTCATCGTCAGAACGACCACATCCGCGCTCAGACTGCTCGCTTCCTGATTAAAGCGTCGAGTCTGGGTAGAACACACACGAGTATCCAACGAAGGAACCGTGCTGATGATCTTGATCTTGCCCGCAAAATCGGCAAGTGCTTTGCCGCGCCAGTTATTGGCGGTCAGCGCGAAGTCCGGCGCGCCTTGCCCAATCTTGAGCATCTCGCCCCGAACCGTGAATTCCTTCCCAAGCAGCAGCATTCCCGAACGACTCATACATCCTCTCCGTCTGCAATCAGAAGAACTTTGTCTAGAGCACAGCCGCTAAAGCCACCTGAACTTCCAACGCGCTCGGAACCCCAGCCAAACCCACCCGAGTCACAGATTGCGCGGCAAGATAGGCAGCAACAGTGCACGCCTTCATGTAATCACCCTCCAGGCGATCCAACGCGCACAAGAGTGCAGCGGCGAAAACATCGCCTGCCCCGGTCGGATGCACGAGCGTCACCTGTGGGGTCGAGTACTCGCTGCGCACGCCATCAATGTACAGCGATCCGCCGCGTTCAGCCCGTGTCACGACCAAATGGCGCACCGCTGACGCATATTCCGCCTCAAGCTGCGGCGCTTCGGCAATGTCTTCCTCGCTGAACACCACAATATCAATGTTCCGCAGCGCCTCACGGTCGAGCCAGCGGCGAAAGTGAACACGCCCATCATCGCCCCACTGACGCAGGCAGCCTTGCAGGGTCAGGAGGACGTTCGCATGAGGGAACAATGCGCCCAGCGTCGGATCGCTCTCGGCGGCGATGGGACCAAGATGTACGCGCCGCGCGTCCCGCCATGACAGCGGCACATCTTCGGGAAGCAGCGGATCTGCAACCGCGCGAATATATTGAACGCGCCCATGCGGCGTATAGATGTTCTCGAACGTCGTCGTCGCGGCGACCGGCTTATGGACAAGCTCGATCTCAGGCGGCAAATCAGCGAGCAGCACTTCATCAGCCGCTGCTGCGGTCAACAAGCCTACCCTCAGTCCGAAAGCATCGGCAGTGGGGGCGCTGTAGGAAACAGTGCCGCCAAGCTGGCGGCTGTCCGGAGCGATATCGGCAGTGATGTTGCCGATCAAAACATAGTCTGGGACTGCCATCACGTCGCCGACTTGGACGGCACAATCGTGACCTTGCGCGCAGTACCTTCGCCAACACTGCGTGTGGTCACATCCGGACGGTCACGCAGCGCAAGATGGATAATGCGCCGTTCATGTGGAGGCATCGGTTCAAGCGTGACGGTCTTGTCGCCAGAGACAGCATCGTCCGCCATACGCTGCGCCATCTGGTGCAGCGCTTGTGCGCGCCGCGCTTTGTAACTGTTGGCATCCACAATGACATCGGACCGCCGCTGAAGCTCGCGGCTCGTGATCAGGCGGGTGATGTATTGGAGCGCCGCGAGCGTTTCGCCTCTCCGTCCCACCAGTCGTCCGGAATTGCCGCTGCTCATAATGTCGAGAATGAGCGGTGCCGCACCGGACTGATCATCCGGAGCAGAGCGGCGGACGACGATACGTCCGATGATGTCCATCTTTTCGAGCAGCTCATTCAGCACGACCTTCGCCACCTGAGCTTCTTCGTCGAGCTGGTTCTCCGGAATTTCTGCCGCAACATCAACCAGTGGCAGCGATTCGTCAATCTCATCAACCACCGAGTCGAGCAGGTCTTGTTCGGATGAACGACGAGGACGCGGCGCACGATCATCGCGGTCGCGTCGTGGAGCGCGCCGGTCTCCTCGATCATCGGCAGCACGACGGTCCGGGCGTTCGGCACGCGGCGCACGACGTTCGTCCTGGGTACCTTCGCCTTGCTTCTCCGGCGCAGGGCGGCGTTCGCGGGGTGCTTCACGCGCGGGTGGAGCATCGCTGATCCGTGTCAGCGATGGCATGTCTGCCACAGGTGTCGAAATCGGCGTCTCCGAACGCGGCGCACCAAAAAGCTGAAGGCGCACCTTGGCAGGGCGCGCCTCCATACCAAACATTGCCGGCTGGGGTTCGTCGAGAACCTCAACAATGACTTCTGCAGGACCTACACCCAGATGTGAAAGCCCTTTCGCGATCGCATCCTCGATGCTGTCGCCTGTAACCTCTATTGAACGTTCCATGCAGCTATCCTTCACGGACGAGAGCGCTGTCGAGCGACAGCGCCAAACAATGACATTACTTAGCCTTCGCTTTGGACTTCGGCTTGTTGACGGATGAAGCGTCTGCTTTCTTCGCATTTTGCGGCAGCACTGTTTTCGGCGTCCCTACGATGACCGACGGTCCACCGCCACCGGCAGCAGCCTCTAATTGCTCACGCTGCCGCTTCATCACCCATGCCTGAACGATACCTATCAAGTTAGAGATGATGAAGTAAATCGAGAGACCTATCGAAAAGCTCAGTGCGAAAAAGCCATACATGATGGGCATGATCGTGGTCATGGACTGATTGACCGATGCCATCTGGTCTGGCTTTCCATCAGCAGATGGCTGCGCCTGGGGTTTCGGCATCGACAGCCTCATTTGCAGCCAGGTCGTGATCACCGTCAGACCGATGACCGCGATGGCGACCACATTCCCCATATTCGGCGGCTGAGAGAGGTTCATGCCAAGAAACATATTGTTCAGTGGTAGCAGGCTGCCGAGATCAGGGATCAACAGGCGCCCAGAAACATCGATCAGGTGCGTAGGCACGCCCGCCAGGGCATGAATCACTGCCTGATACAGCGCGATCAAGATCGGGAATTGGATCAGGAGGGGTAAGCAGCCACCGACCGGGTTAATATTGTGATCCCGATAGAGCTTCATCTGCTCCTGCGCGAGCTTCTCCCGGTCATTCTTGTACTTCTCCTGAAGTTCCTTCATCTTGGGCTGAAGCTTCTGCATCTCAAACGACGAGCGAAGCTGCTGCGCAGTCAAAGGATACGTCGCAAGGCGTACCAGAACTGTGAAAATGGCGATAGCGATCACCATGTTGTTGCCGAAGATCGAGTACAACAGCGTCAACAGTGTGATGAAGGGATTGAGAATCAGATCCATTAACGGGTCTCCTCAAGGGGACTTAACGGGAATACACCCAGCGACGCTCGCCATTATCGACAGTGAAGGCGACGAGCGCTTCCTGGTTCGCCATCGTACTGATAATCACCAACGGCTCGGAGACCGCTTCAGTTGGCGCAACCAGGACTGGGTTTGCCAGAATTTCGCCCGCGACTTCCCGGTTGAACACCTCTACACCATCCTCGCGCGTCAGCCAATAGGCACGACGATCGCGCGAGGCGATGATGAGTGTGTCACCGATAACCAACGGTGTCGCGCGCACGGCGCGTTGTGCAACCTGACGTGACCAGAGTTCGCTGAAGCCATTGCCGCTAATGTCAACGGCATACACCCACCCGCTTGAATCGCCTACGTAGAGCGTAGCTCCATCGTCGGCAACAGCAGGTGTACCCCAGACCCAATCTCGCGTCGTGAATTCCGCGACAATGTCACCCTCAAGACTAATCTTGAACAGGCGATTTGCAAAGGAACCGACATAGAGAAACCCGCCGGAGAACGCAGGCGCGCTGGTCAGTGCCCCGCCCAGATCCACGCGCCAGATTTCGTCGCCACTCTGCGGATCAAGAGCGTAGAGCGAGTGATCCAATGAGCTGAAAATCAGAAGATTTTCGACGATCTGCGGCGGTGCCCAGACTCCGAACGGCGTATCAAAGCGCCAGCGTACAGACCAATCGCTGCGATTGACTGCCTTGATGTCACCTTCACTCAAAGGAACATAAAGGCTGTCCTCGGTCGCAAGAATGTCGGTGACAATATGATTCGTCGTCGACTCATCCTCGATCAGCCGTCCCTCCGGATTGTTGATGCGCGCCGCAGCGGTATCGATCTCATAGATGCGCCGCGAATAGGTCGGGAACAGCAGCGTGAACTCATCGCCGACGACGGGCGCGGAATAGAATTGTGTCGCAGGCTGTGCCTGCAAGCGCACATCCCACAGCAGCGGGTTGCCCGACGCCGTGTCCACGCGCACATTGCCTTCACTATCGCGGAGTTCGACCGGCGAGCCATCCAGCGGATCGATCAATGTCACGCGGTCGTGAAATGCATACAGAATATGCTGATCTTCATTCAGGATCGATACGGAAGCCCAACTCGGATCAATCGGCAGCGGCACGCAACCAACCAACACCAGGAGTGCAAGCGCGCCCAACGAGAGTATGACGCGCCCAGGCTTCACAGGCAGTAGCGATGAGGTCAAGACAAAACTCCTCAATCATTAGGGGACGGGGTCATAACCACCCGGATGAAATGGGTGGCAGCGGGCGATACGTTTCATCCCCATCCAGGACCCCTTGATCACCCCATATTTCTCAATCGCCTGGTAGGTGTACACCGAGCAGGTGGGTTCAAATCGACAGGCAGAGGGGAGAGCGGGCGAGATGAATTTTTTGTAGAACCGAATGAGCGCCAGCGCCAGACTTTTCATGCTTCTGCTTTTAAGACCCCAGCTTGGCGAGCCAACTCTGCCAATACGACGACGATCTCATCCAGCGTTCGATCACCAAGTGCAGGACGGGCGATCAACAGAATGTCAAAACCAGGTTGCAACTGCCGATGCTGACGGCGAACCGCTTCGCGCAGAAGGCGGCGCACCCGATTTCTTCGCACAGCATTCCCCACCGCCCTGCCAGTGATATAACCGTAGCGATTCTGTGGAAGTGCATTGCGCACCACGCTCATACTTACCCACGCGTGCCGCAGCACACGCCCTTGTTCGCGCAGCCGTGCAAAATCCACACGACTACGCAATCGGAAGAGCCGCGCCATCCCACACTCGCGGCACGCCGCTTAGTGCGACTTCCAGTTAATGCGCTTGACGTGACGCATCTGCACGGTCAGTTCGTGACGACCACGCTGACGGCGCAGCTTCAAGACCTTGCGCCCGGTACGCGTCGACATGCGTGAACGAAAGCCATGCACGCGCTGACGGCGGCGGATTTTGGGCTGATAGGTACGCTTGGTAGACATGAAGTAGAGTTCCTTACCATGTACAACGACTCTAAAGGGTAAGTATAAACGACGGTCACAGCAGCGGTCAACCCGACGCTTGCAAAGCTTCTGTCCACTCCGCTATACTGTCAATCGATATTCAACGGAACGAATCTTCACCATACGGAGCCAAACATTGAGCCATAGCCAGATATGGGCAGGAAAATTACGCATCACGGACGATGATTTGGACTACCTGACCAATCTGCTCTTGGAACGGGAAACACCTCTCAGCCTCAAGGAACTCGCCCTCGCCCTGATCGAAAATCGCTTGCGCGTAGATGCAGACCAGATCCGCGAGCGCTATGCGAAAGTAAGTGTGTACCGTCCCTGTGATGCCTACAACGTCGGCGATCAGTTGATGTTCACAAACAGCAACAATGATGTTGCACCCGTGATCAGGATTCGCGACGGCAACAATCCGGAGTATGGCAGCTTCCGCGTGATCACCGTCCAGTTTGACGATCCAAAGCGGGAACGCAGTTTCGCCGCCGAACTCAAGACGCCCCATGCCTTAAGCGAACTGGACGTGAGCACGGTATTGATGCCCGGTCAGGTCGAAATCGACCCGAATGCGGCGCTGGCAAGCGATAAGGGTCGCATTCTCGACGAACTGCGCAAGCGCTTAGAAGCCAACCAGGAAATTGTGCCAATTGCCGGCAAATGGTTTCCGCGCAGTCTGATACTGGATGTGAATATCGGACACCTCAATCTCGCAGAAGCCATCCTCGATCTTGATGAGGGCGGACCCATGACAACCGACGAAATCCTGGAGCAGGTTGGTGGGTTGGGCGATGCGCCACCATCGCTTCAGGTTTTCAGCATGAACCATGCCCTCAGCAAAGACAACCGCTTTGATGAAGTGGGTCCAACCGGGCGGGTCTTGTGGTTCCTGACACGTATGGAACCGCCAGAAGTCCGCTCAACTCCGGCGGTCCTTCAATATACGCCCATTGACTATGACCCATCCTTGCTGACTCAGGAAATGCTTACGCTCGAAGAAGAATTGGACGATGAGCATTCCCCAATCACGATTGACGAAGACGAAGAGATTACGTCGGCGACGATTACCCTGCTATATCCTCACCGCCGCATGGCAACATTCCCCCTTAATGCCAAGATGCGCCACATCTTCCCAACTGCGCTGCGTGCCCCGCGCGTCAATGTGACGTTGGTAGATGGCATGGATGGCGAAGAATCGGTCGGATGGGTTGTGCGCGAAGATCGTTATGTCTTCGGTGTCGGGCGCTTCTACCGCAAACACAAGCTGCCGATTGGCGCGTATATCACCGTCCATCAGGATGAAGACCCCGGCAGGATCATCATCGACTTCAACGCCTACCGTCCGCGTACCGAGTATGTCAAACTCGTCTCTCCCAAGAACAACCTGATGGCGTTCGAGGAACAGAAGCGCTCGATTGGCGCCGAATACGATTCACTCATGATCCTTGGCACCGACGATATTGGTGGCGTGGATGCGCTTGCCGACCAGGCGCGCACGCAGCGCCGACCGCTCGCCGCGATCATCCGGAACATCCTGACTGAAATGGGGCGATTCTCCCCGCAGGCGACCGTCCACGCCAGGACGATATACAGCACGGTCAACGTCCTCCGACGCTGCCCACCAGGTCCGGTTCTGGCAACGCTGATTAGCAACCCGGACTTTGAGTATGTTGGCAATCTCTATTGGAAGCTGGCTGAGAAATAGGAACGCGCCCAATGCAACCACCCTCAGGTAAACCCAGCGCACTCGTCAAACCAACGCTGGACACCAGGTACCACATTGATTACACCTGGTGGGAAAAGAACACCGAAGAAGATCTTCGCATCTATATCCTTAGCCACCTACTGCCGGAACAGCGCGAGAAGCTCTCACAGGCGACAGAATCCGTGACCCTGGATTTTATTGACCCGGTGACCGGCGAAGTGATGGAGGTCGATGAACTTGGGCTTGCCGTCCAGATCGCCGCGCGTGACCCAAACTTCATCAATCAGCAAACGTCACTGATCGACAGCATCTTCCGCGTGTTCTTATCTAACGGAAACCAGCCCCTTTCCGCGCATGAACTGGAAGAACGCACGGCGCGACCAGCAGCCACCATTCTCAAAACCATAGGGGGCACCCGCGTCTATAAAGGTATCCGACCGTATCAGTCTTAGTGCCATTAGGGGACACGATGGGACGAGTGATCAATCCGGACAGCACCGGAAAAACGCGCAATCAACTCATGCGCACCGGCGCAGAGCTTCTGCGCCACCTGAGCCAGAAATCAGAACTGGACGGCGACGCCAAAGACATGGCAGCGGCTATCGTCTATTGCCTGCGCGAAATCGATGCGGGTATCGACCAGTCCGCCATTGCCTGGGAAAAGCGCGACTACTGGATGAAGGCGGACGAACTCCGTATGCGCTGGGGTTGGGCTGGGCAAATGGCGGACCAATTGAACGCGCTCATCCTCGGCGAAACCTGGGATCAACTACCGCCCCTGATGATCAAACTGCTGCCGAAATTCGCAGACATCAAGATCACGAAGTTCACCCGTTCAGAAAGCTTCTGGCAAGGCAGCCATGCCCGCCTGCTGGAAGAAAAATCGAAGCCGTGATTCTTCAAGCCTAACCAAAGACGATCCCCAGGCTGCGCGCCGTCTGAACCATTTCTCCCTGGGGATCAACCCGCTTGATGTCGATGACGTCTTTCATCGGCGCTGCCGCGATCTTCGTGCCATGCAGTGCGACCATGTATCCCCACTTGGACTCGGCGACAAATTGGACGGATGCCACGCCAAACCTGCTCGCCAACCAGCGGTCACGCGGAGTGGGTTGTCCTCCCCGCTGAACATGTCCAAGCACACTTACGCGAACCTCGGCACCTGTGCAGTCTTGCAGCGCATTACCAACGAGATACCCCACCCCGCCCAGCCGTGCCTCGTAAATCGCGTCGCCCTTAATCAAATACTGTTGTTCGCCACTGATGGGGTGCGCACCCTCCGCGACAACCACTAGAGCATAGTGCTGCCCATTGGCGAACAATTCCTTGATCTTGTTGCACACCACCTCAACACTGAACGGGATCTCAGGAATCAGGATGGCATCTGCGCCGCCTGCGACGCCGGTTGTCAAGGCGATCCAACCTGCGTTACGCCCCATGACCTCCAGCACCATCACGCGGTCATGACTCTCCGCGGTGGTTTGCAGCTTATCCAGCGCTTCCGTCGCCGTCACCAGCGCAGTATCAAAGCCGAATGTTACATCCGTATTGGCAAGATCATTGTCGATTGTCTTTGGGACGCCCACGATCCTGGCACCCATCTCGACGAGGCGCAGCGCTGCCGCCATTGTGCCATCTCCGCCCGCCGCAATCAGGGCATCGAGCTTCAGGTCGTCCATGCGGCGGAGCACCTCGTCGGCGACATCCACCATTTCCGACGTTCCGTCTGGCTTCGTCAGCTTGCGCATGAATGGATTGCCCCGATTCACAGCCCCCAGTATGGTGCCGCCGCGCAAGAGAAGGTCGCGAACCGCCAACTCATCAAGCTTCACGGTTGGCAGCCCGGAGAGAAGACCATCAAACCCCTGCCGTATACCGATGACCTCCCAACCGTAGCGATTGATGGCAGTGAGAACCACCGCGCGTATGACAGCATTTAATCCGGGCGCATCTCCACCACCCGTCAGTATCCCGATGCGTTTCACTGGTCTTCTTCCCTTCGTACGCAGGCTGTGACCCAGAATTGTAGCGCCCCCTGTCGCGCTTGTCTGCTCGCCCTGCGTCGGAAACCTGGACAGCGTGACATTTTCTTGGCAGAGCGGCAATTTCTGATACAATTGTTCCACTTTCGACTGTCAGATAAGGAGGCGGAGCGTGGCGCGAAGACGAAACTCTCGGCGTGGGCGGAACTACGATGACCGACCACGCGGAGGCAAGAGCGAGCGTGAAGGACGTATCGAATTGATGACATGGGCATCCCTTGTGGGCGTCATCGCCCTGGGTGTCCTGGGTCAAGAAATCAATCTCACGCTGCCAACCTGGTTCATCCCCTTTACCGGCGCAGTCGTCATGCTGGGTTCGGGGTTTTACCAGTATTCTCGCGGCTACCGTGTCAGCCCAATCACATGGCTCGGCGGAGTCGTCCTCGTCCTCTTCCTCGCCTACAGCCTGTATGTCGATCCTACGCAGCAGTTCGGCGGCGCATCGCTGATTGTCTTCTTCTTTGTCATCCTCTTTGGGATCATCACGGGCGATACATAAACAATGTGCGGGCTTCCATGCCCGCCCCACATACCCCGTGTAAGCCATGTCAGCAGATGCGCAACTTGACAATGTGCCATGAATGCGTTATCTCCAAAGGATGAATTTGTGCAATTTGTCCGAAGGCGACTGACGCATGGACGCACCAGACCACGTAACTGTTGAAGATGTTCGTAAGCTCGCCTTGCCGCTGGGAACAAAAGTCATCGCGGGTAATGGGCTGTTGAGTCGGACAGTCACCTGGGCGACCGTGATCTATCCGGAGAACAGTACGCTGCCCAAGGCGTTGCAAGCCAACGAGATGATCATCATCGCAACGCCGGAAACCGGGCTGCGACAGGTCAGCGATCTCGATGTGCTGCGCTGGGCATGCGATCTCGATGCTGCGGCAGTGGTACTAAATGAACCACCAAACAGCGCAATCATTGCCGAGGCAACCGCCTTCAACATGCCGCTGCTCGCTTTGCCGCCCAGTACGCGCGCCCGCGTCGTGGAAAAAGCGATTGTCAGTTTGCTGGTCGACCGAAAAGGGCAGATCGAGCGGCGTGGAACGCAAATCTACCGCCAACTCACGCAAATATCCCTGCGCAATGAAGGCATCCAGGATCTCATTAATGCGATGGCACGCCTGACCAACAAAGCCATCGTCGTCCAGGATAAGCGACTGCAACTGATCGGCACGCAGTTGCAGCCACAGTCCGTTGCGTATTGGGAGGATGTCGAACTTTTTCTCAAGAAACTCGATAATCTCCCGGTAGAACTCCAGGATCGCCAAAAAGTCGCCGAAATCGATAACCCCGTTATCATCCAATCGCTCCCAACACCGGGGCTGGCACGGTTTGTCGCTCCGATTATCAGCAAGGACATGGGACGCGGCTATCTGTCGATCATTGGACGTGACACCGACCTGGATGACATTGACCAGCTCGTCGCTGAACACGGCGCGGCTGCCTGCGCAATCGAGATGGCAAAAGCGAAGGCGATCAGTGATACCGAAAAGCGATTGCGAGGCACGTTTCTGGACCGCGTGCTGATCGGTGACGTCACGCCGCAGGAAGCGATGAAGCAGGGTGAGCGCCTCGAACATGACATGACGCAACCTCACGTTGCCATCATTGTTGCGTGGCGCGGAGAAAAAACGCCCTCGCTTAGGCGACTGGAGACCACGATCAATGCGCTCGTTGCAAGCAGCCCGCTGCCTACCCTTGTGTGGACGCACGAACGCGAAGGCGAAGTGATCATCTTTTTGGGGCTGCCAAAAGACTCAAAGGACTCGCTGGAACAAACGAAGAAATTCGCGCGCATGGTGAACGCAGATCTGCATCAGCAGTATCCCAGCGCGAAGATCTCAATCGGGGTTGGGCAGCCTGCGCAGGACGTGTCTGGCTGGAGGGGGAGCTACGATGAAGGACGACAGGCACTGGGCTTGGCAACACGCCTCGGCAGCGAACAACCCCTCTACATCGGCGACCTTGGTGCCTACCAGCTCATCATCAGCCTCACCGACCGCGACAAACTCCAGCACTTCTGTCAACGTACGCTGGGCGCGCTGCTCGATTATGATCACAAGCAGAACGCCGACTTGATCAAGACTCTGGAAGCCTTTTTCGAATGTCATGGTAATCTCAGCCAGACAGCAGAAGCGCTGATCGTACATCGCAACACCCTGCTCTATCGCATGAGCCGCATCAACGAGATCGCCCAGATAGATCTCGACCGTCCGGAAATACGCCTTGGGCTGCACCTTGCGCTGGCAATTCGACGCCTTCTGCCACCCCAGTAATCTCACCAGGCGGGTGCGAACGGCAGAATATCAGTCCGCTTGTACATTATGCACAAGTGCTTAATGCACAAATTTCATGCGCTTTCACAGTGATACCTGGACAACCAATCTGGGTATACTGGTCGCTTGTCATAATGCAATCTGTCCAAACTTTGGCAATTACATCCAAACGTGTACCAACACGCCGACACTATCAATACACTGACGAGGATGCCGGTATGTCCGAGGAAACTTCCTGTATTTCGCCACTCCCCTACCACCCAGTAGATGACCGCGAACGCGATGCCTGTGCCCTGATCTGCGCCGTGCGCAAAGGTGGGCAAGCGACACATGGCAACGTCAAGCGCACTATCGAAGCCCTGACCCGCATGGGACACCGCACCGGAATCGTCGACGGCGAGGGCGATGGTGTCGGCATCATGACCGACATCCCGCGGCAGATTTGGGCGCGCCAGCTCACGCAGCACGGTCTGCGCTCGTCCCTGGCTATCGATCCAAACTTCTGGGTCGCGCATCTGATGATCCCGCATCACCTGCGCAGCGAAGCAAATGCCATCGTAGACAATATCAACCACCAGCTTTCAGACGCTGGATTGCACATCCTGCATGACGAGGCAGGCACCGTCAAGAGTTACGTCCTTGGACGTGCCGCCATCAAGACTGAACCTCTCTTCTGGCAGATTGCCGGGATGAACGGGGCAGTTTCGACCGAGCGGCTGGAAACGACGCTGTTCCGCCTTCAGGCAAAGATCGAACGTGAGCTGGGCGTTCACTTCCCCTCGTTTTCATCACGCAGTGTGGTCTACAAAGTCCAGGGCACCGTCGAAATACTACGCCGTTATTACCCTGAGCTGCGTGACCCCGAATATGCTTCGACGGTCACGCTCGGGCACGCTCGCTACAGCACCAACACCAACCCGATTTTCGAGCGCGTTCAACCCTTCAACGTTATCGGTCACAACGGCGAGTTCAACACGGTTTCACGTTTTCGCCTGGAAGCCGCCATGCTCGGCATTGACCTCGACCCCAAGAACTCCGACTCGCAGGACATCGACCGCGCCATCGACGCACTCTGCATGGATTTCGGTCTCGATCTCGTCGAAGCGATGGAGTACATTTTCCCACCTTTTGAGCACGACCTGATCGAAAACGCCCCGGAAATCCGCGATCTATATCGCCGTATTCGCCAGTCCTTCGGACCCTTTGCCCAGGGTCCCGCTGCGGTCGCCGCACGAATGGGCGACCAATGCGTCTTCAGCGTCGATGCGCTCGGCTTGCGCCCGCTCTGGTTCGGCGAAACAGAAAAGGAATTCTTCGCCAGCTCGGAGCGCGGTGTCTACCCGCTCGACAATATGTCCACTGAACCAAAGCCGCTCGCACCCGGCGAAAAGATCGCGCTGCTGATCAAGCCGGGTCGTCCGGTCGAAGTCCTCGACTACCCCGCTATTCAGCGTCATGTCCTGAACCGCAGCCGCGATCGTGCGATTGAAAGTGCGCCCCCTGCGCCCACCCACGGAGCACCCTATTCCCCGGATGCCCTGCGCATGGGCATCACCAACGGTAATGGTCACGGCAATGGCAATGGACATGGTGGGAGCAGCCCAGTCCAGGGGTCACCTGTCGCGGTCGCAGCAGCGGCGGTCGTCGCGGTCGCCGAACCTGTCGCGGTGATGGCACCTTCTGCGCAGCCCTGGCGTGAGCAGGCGGTCGCACTCAATACGACGACAATGGCAGCTTTGGGCTGGGAGCGCTATCACCTCAGCGTAATGGAGGCGATTGCCGAATCCTCCAAGGAGCTGGTCGGCTCGCTCGGCTGGGATGGACCCCTGGCGGCAATTAGCCAGACGCGCGTCAACTGCGCGGATTACTTCAAGGAAACCGTCGCGGTAGTCACGAATCCTGCCATAGATCGCGAGCGCGAACGCGCGCAGTTCTCGACGCAGGTCCTGCTGGGCAGCCGCCCAACGGTCGGCGGCGCAGCGCCAGGCGACAATTTGCTGGCACTCGGCACGCCGCTGCTGCTGGGAGGGCACCCCCTGCTGGGCGATCTCGAAGACATGCGCGCAGTTGCGGCGAAACACGAGACCTTCACCCTCGAAGACATCATGGAGCGCTTCGGCAGCACCGCTTACGTACTGTCCGCATCCGCAGCGCTGGATGAAACGATGGATCAGGCGATCGCGCGGCTGTGTGATGCAGCAGTCGAGCTTTCACGTTCTGGCGCTCGCGTCATCGTACTCGACGACAACGCCATCTACGACGGAAGCTGTGCCTGGATCGACCCGCTGCTGATCACGGCAGCGATTGACCGCGCGCTGCGCAGCGCGCCCGACACCCCCAATCTGCGCCGTCAGGTGGGCATCATTCTGCGCTCCGGCGCGCTGCGCGACCTGCACGACCTGGCATTAGCGCTCGGCATGGGCGCAAACGCGCTCGTCCCGTATGCCATTTATGCGGTTGGTCTGGAGATCGCCCCGCGCGCACCCAAGCAGCCGCTGGAAAGCGCCTTCGTCCAGGCGCGCATGAGCAACCTTCTCGGCGGCATCATCGCGGGCATCCAGAAGATCACATCAACGATTGGCTGCCACGAACTGCGTGGCTACGGGCTGTCCTTCAGTTCGGTCGGCATCGCGCCATCGGTGTCGCAGGTCTTCGGGACATCCAATTACTTTGGCAGCGAACTCGTTGGGCTGACCTGGGACAAACTGACCGCTGAGTCTCAGCAGCGCGCGGAAGAACTGCGCGGCGGCGCATCCAACAAGATGGACAACCCCGACCGCATCTACCCCAAGATGTGGAAGAAAGTCGAAGACATCGCGCACGGCGAGCTTGGGCTGGACGAATACACGCAGATCATGACGCAGCTTGAACGCGACATGCCCGTCGCGCTGCGCCACATTATCGGATTGAAGACCGAGGGCATCGACAGCGACATTGACCCGCACGAAGTAGACATCAGCGTCAAGGATCACTCGATGCCGATTCTGATCGGTGCCATGTCCTTCGGATCGCAGGGTGAGCTTGCCTACAAAGCATACGCGGAAGCCGCCGCCCGCCTCGACATCCTCTGCATCAACGGCGAAGGCGGCGAACTGCCCGACGTGATGAACCGTTATCCGCGCAATCGCGGGCAGCAGGTCGCGTCGGCGCGCTTCGGCGTCAATATCGGTTTCCTCAACTCGTGCGCCGTGATCGAGATCAAAATCGGTCAGGGTGCCAAGCCCGGCGAAGGCGGTCAGCTCCCCGGTTACAAAGTGACGCCGCAGGTCGCGCTGGCGCGCAGCACCAACCCCTGGGTTGACCTGATTTCGCCCAGTAATAACCACGACCTCTACTCCATCGAAGACCTGGCGCAGCTCATCGAAGAGCTGAAGACCGCCAATCCTCGCGCCAAGGTCTCCGTCAAGATCCCGGTCGTGCCAGGCGTTGGCATCATCGCCGTCGGCATTGCCAAGGCGGGCGCGGACATCATCAATATCACGGGCTACGAGGGCGGCACAGGCGCTGCACGCGCCCACTCGCTCCGCCATGTGGGTCTGCCCGCCGAGATCGGTGTGTGGATGGCGCATCATGCCCTGAGCGAAAGCGGGCTGCGTGGACAGGTCGAACTGTGGTGCGATGGCGGCATGAAGAGCGGACGCGACGTACTCAAGATGATGTGTCTGGGCGCGAACCGCGTCGGCTTCGGAACCATGGCAATGGTCGCCGTCGGCTGCACCATCTGCCGCAAGTGTCACGAGGGCACCTGTCACGTCGGGATCACCACCCACATCAAGACCGTCGAAGAGGCGAAGGAAAAGGGCATCAAGCACTTTGAGCCGCGTGATGCTGATGCAGCGGTACTCGGCATTCAGCGCGTATTTGAGCTGCTCGGTGACGACATCAAGCGCTGGACAGCGCGCCTCGGTTTCCCCCGCACGCAGGATGTCGTCGGTCGCGCCGACCTACTGGAGCAGATCAACATGCTCGACCAGATCGACCTCGCGCCGCTGTTTGTCTCCGCGCCCCCGGCGACCGATTACGAAATGCTGGAAGGCGTCGGACGCCGCATGGTGCGCCCGCGCAACACCCTGACCAAGCAGATCACCGCGCTCGTCATCGACCGCGTCAAGCACGGCGACTATGAGATGACCTACGACGACGAATCCGTTATGGCGATGGATCGTGCGCTTGGCACTCACCTTTGCGGCGCGTTCAAACGCGGCGAAATCCCGCACGCAGACGAGGTGAAAGTTCACCTCAACTTCAGCAACAGCGCGCTGCCCGGCAACGGCTTAGGCGCGTTCCTGGACGCCCCGGTCGATATTCTGGTCGAAGGCGGTGCGCAGGATGGTGCGGGCAAGTGCGCGCGCGGCGGCAAGCTTCATATCCTCAAGGGCTTGAACCACAACGGTCAGCGGCTTGATGGCTCTGTGGGCAAGAGCTTTGCCTACGGCGCGCAGGGCGGCAAGTTCATCATCCAGGGTTACGCCGATACGCGCGCCTGTATCCGCTTCAGCGGTGCCGACGTGGTCTTCGGTGGCGAAATCCAGCAGCCGCTGCGTGACCATCTCGGTGGTCTGGCGGCGCGCGCCACGCTCAAGGGCTACGCATTCGAGTACATGACGAGTGGGCGCGCGCTCGTGCTGGGCGACCCCGGTCCCTGGATGTGTGCGGGGATGAGCGGCGGCGTCATTTATCAGCGCGTGCAGCCGGACATGGGGCTGGATGTGAACGCGCTCAAGCGGCGCATCGCAAAAGGCGCGACGGTCGAGATCATGCCGCTGGACGAGCACGGCGTGGCGGAAGTGCGCGAACTGCTCGGCTACTACATCAAGACGTTGGAGCACAACAATCAGGCAGACACGGTCGCGCACCTCTACCGCCTGCTCGACCGCCCGGAGGAGCACTTCGTCACGATTGCCCCGCCGACGCGGAAGAATTAGCCAAAAGAACACAACGTAGGGGCGCAGCTGCGCCCCTACCCCTTACACACACCCTCATTACTCATCACTCGTCACCGTTCTCACATCTCCGGCAGCGTCGCCAGCACGCGCTGTATCTTCAGCGCGAGATGCAGGATGAGGCGGTTGTCGGCGTCCTCCAGGTCGAACCCCGTCAGCTCGCGGATGCGCTCCAATCGGTAAACCAGCGTATTGCGATGCACATCCAAATCGCTGGCTGCTTTCTGTAGGTTGCCGTTGGCATGAAAGAATCCGTTCAGCGTCCGTACCAAATCGCCCTGTTTGCGGTCGTCATGCTCCACCAGAGACCCTAGTGTATCCCGGTAGAAGCGACGCATCTGGTCGAGGTTGCGTTCTTTCAGCGCGAGCAGGAGTTGGAACAGCTTCAGGTCGCCATAAAAAGTCGTTTCTTCGCGTTCCCCCAGCTCATGCGCGATGCTTAACGAATCTTTCGCCTCACGGTACGCCTCGCGCAGCGCCGACAACCCCATCGCCGGACGGCTGATGCCGCACGACACCAACCCGCTGGGCGTCCGCGCCGCAAGCTGCCCGCGCACCTCGTCAATGCTCCGCCGTACACGCGGGAGCTGCGCCGCATTCTCCAGCGGATAAAGCGCAACCACCGCATCTACGTACTGCCCCACAGCCCCAGCAACCTGCCGCCGCCCCATATCGTCGCGCACCAATGCCAGCAGGTTTTCCATCGGCAGTGCCGTGCCGCTGTCGGTCATCGCGCGAAACACACTGACCACATAGGTCGCCGATGCATCAAATCCTGCCTGCTGCGCACGGGTCAGCATCAGATCGTCGTCGGTCGGCGTACCGCTCAACCACATCTGCACCCAATCGCCGCGCGTCTGTTCGACCGCCTGCGCGATCGCGCGGTTCTTGGCGATTTCGATAGCGCAAACCTCCGCGCCGTAGGAAAGCACCAGCCGATCAAACTCGTCAAGCGTTTCGCGCGCGTCGATCAACGACAGATACCCTGCAATACGCTTTTCGACCTTGAGCACGGTTGTGAAACCGAGAGGGCTGCTGAGGATCACACCTTCGGTCGTCGGCGCATCTTTGGACTCCAGCCAATTCTGAAAGGAGCCATATTGCAGCCCACTCCGCCCTCCGGCAATTGGCGTCGCCGGGCGGCGCGCGACATTCGGGTAGACCTGGGCGGTCGTCACCCCGGCGTCATCATGAACCGCGACGGGCTTCGCCATCGCGCGCGCCATCACCTGGAGCAGGCTGTTGATGTCGCGATTCTCCGCCGCCAAGCGCACCAACTGCCGCTGGATTTCGCTCGCGCGCTGTGTCATTTGCGCCTTCTGGTTGACAATCAGCGTCGTTACCGCGCGCTCGACGCGCGCAAGGTTGGTGTCATCAGGCAGTGCCAGCAGCGCGACGTTGAACTGGGTCGCCGCCGCAATCGCTGCGGGCGACAAATCCTCCTGTGAGGCAACCGCATGAATACCCTCTTTAGACAACACTTCAATGAGATGCGCAAGTGTTGCTTTACTGTCAAAGCTGCGCAGCACATCCATCGAAACCAATGCCAGCTCGCCGCCAGAAATATCGGGGAACGCCGGAGGTTGGGCGCGTACTGTCACCGCCCAGGTGATCTCGACTTCGGGTGACCCGACGATCAGGCTTGTCCCAAGGGGAAGCGCAAACTGTAATACCGATTGCAGGGTCGCCGCATTCGATTCGATCATCGGGGTTTTATCCAAAGGCAGGGGCATCCAAGCGCTCCATCCTAACGAAACACAATCACCCAAGGCTATAGCAACATGGACAAGCAATAGTGACTCGATTTGTACAAGGATACCAACTTTACACAGCTAATGCGAGTGATTTCGCCATACGGGGAAACAAACTTCGCCACGCGCTTGTCACTTATGTACAAGCGCTTCTCGTCAAAGCAAACGAAAAGGCGCACATGTGTGCGCCCTTCGCCAAGACATCCATCCTGAGTAACCGCTTTCGCTGCGTGCCGCCGGACTATCCCGCGCCGTTCATCTGCCTGACGCCGACCGTCAGTGTCTCGCCATCGATGTCGCTCTTATCGTCCGCCGTAAAGTCACGTCGGAAGAAATCAGCGCCAGGCTCCGCAGCCTCCAGAGCCACGGCGAGTGTCTCACTCTTGATGTAATTGCCAAACTGCGCAATTGCCTTCGCAAGCTTCGCACTCGCTGTATATTGCACCGCGATGCTGTCAGCGATGTTGTAGTCGGCGTCCTTGCGCATACTCTGGACGCGGCGCACAACCTCGCGCGCCAGTCCTTCCAGCACCAGGTCTTCCGTCAGCGTCGTATTGATGACCGCCATATACCCCGATTCTTCCGCGAAGGCAAAGCCCTCCGGCGCTTTCATGAGCACCTGGCATTCTTCCGGCGTGACCTCGAACGTCGTCCCGTCAATCGTCAGGCTGACGTTCTGCTTGGCGAGCAGCGTCTTCGCCCATGCCTGGACGTCCGCGCGCTCGCCTTCTCGCAGCACCTTCTGCACACGCGGGAAGTCCTTGCCGAACTTCTTTCCCAGCGCCTGCGGCAGCGGATTGAGCACATACATCGGGTCGTCGAGCAGACTGAGAGACTTGACGTTCAGTTCCGCCATGATCAGGTCGCGCATACGCTCGACCGTCGCCCGTTCTTTGGCATCCCGCGTCACGAACTGCGCATCGCTCAACGGCTGGCGCACCCCGATCTTGACTGTCTCACGGGCGGCGCGACCCAGGCTCACGAGGCGTTGTACAAGACGCATCTCGTCGATCCGAGCACGCTCGATCAATGCCTCATCAGCTTCTGGCCACATCGCAAGATGGACGCTGTCCGACGCGCTTGCATCGACCGCCTTGACCAGATTTCGGTAAAGTGCGTCGCTGAGAAACGGCATCGCAGGTGCGATCAGCTTACTGACCGTCACCAGGCACTCATGAAGCGTGGCGTATGCGCTGCGCTTGCTGTCGTCCATTTCGTTCTGCCAGAAGCGGCGGCGGCTCAAGCGAACGTACCAATTGCTCAACACCTCGACAAACGCCTGAATCGGGCGCGTGGCATTGGTCACATCGTAGTTTTCGTATGCCTCGGTCACACCCTTCACCAGATCATGGAGTTCCGCCAGGATGTACCGATCCAGGTCGTCGCGCTCTTGCGGCGCAGGCTGCGGCGTGTCCGGTGTCCAGCCATCGATATTGGCGTAAGTGACGAAGAAACTGTAGGTATTCCACAGCGTCAGCCAGAACTTGCTGACCACCTCGCCCACCAGGTCCTTGGAGAAGCGGCGAGGTTCCCCAGGGGGACCAGACGTATAGAGATACCAGCGGAATGCATCGGCACCATGCGTATCCAGCACCTCAGCCGGATCGACGATGTTGCCCTTGCTCTTGGACATCTTCTGTCCCTCGCCGTCCAGAATGTGCCCTAGGCAGATCACGTTCTTGTACGACACCTGCTCGGTCAACATCGTGCTGATGGCGTGCAGGCTGTAAAACCAACCGCGCGTCTGATCGACCGCTTCACAGATGTAGTCGGCGGGGAACTGTTTCTCGAAGATCTCACGGTTGCGGTGCGGATAGCCCCACTGCGCAAATGGCATCGCGCCGCTGTCGAACCACACGTCGATCACTTCTTTGACACGGCGCATCGTCCCGCCGCTGCCATTGGGATTCGGGAAGGCAATGTCATCGACATACGGGCGATGCAGATCAAGATCCTTGAGGTCGCGCCCTGTAAGCTGGCTCAATTCAGCCACGCTGCCGACACACACCATCTCTCCAGTCTTGTCGTCCACCCACACGGGCAGCGGCGTCCCCCAGTAGCGTTCACGCCCCAGCGCCCAATCCTTCAGGTCTTCCAGCCAATTGCCAAAGCGCCCATCACGGATATGCTTGGGTACCCAGTTGATCGTCTGATTGAGCGCGACCATCCGGTCACGATACTCGGTGGAACGGATGAACCACGTGTCCCGCGCGTAATACAGCAGCGGTGTGCCGCAGCGCCAGCAGAACGGGTAGCTGTGCGCGTACTTCTCGGACTTGTAAAGCAGTCCTCGCTTCTTCAGGTCGCGCGAGATCTCCGGGTCGGCGTCCTTGACCCACATGCCGCGAAACTCAGTCACCGCATCGATGAAGCGTCCCTCGGCGGTCACGGTTTGCAGAACGGGTAGCTTATACTTGCGTCCCACTTCCATGTCATCCGCGCCAAACGCGGGTGCCATGTGAACAATCCCCGACCCATCCTCCGTGCTCACGAAGTCGCCTTCCACCACATAGGCATAGTCCTGCTCAACCGGCAGGAACGTATACAGTGGGTGATAATGGAGTCCGAGCAGTTCTTTGCCCTTCATCCGCTTGACGACACGATAGTTCTCCGGATGCACCAATGCCTTTGGCATCAGTGATTCCGCAAGGATTAACTGCTCTGGCTCATCACCTTCGTGCGCGGCACCCTCGACCTGCACGTAGTCCACGTCCGCGCCGACCGCCAGCGCCACATTCGCGGGCAGTGTCCAGGGCGTCGTCGTCCACACCAGGAAATACACACCAGACTGGTCGCGCACCGGAAAGCGCACGAACACGCTGGGGTCTTTCACATCTTTGTAGCCTAAGTTGACCTCGTGGCTGCTCAGTGCAGTGCCACAGCGCGCGCAGTACGGCACAACCTTATAGCCCTTGTAGAGCAGGTCTTTTTGCCAGAGCTGCTTGAGGACCCACCAGACGCTTTCGACATAATCATTGGTGAAGGTCACGTAGGCATCGTCGAGATCGACCCAGAAGCCGATGCGCTCGGTCTGCTCTTCCCAGTCCTTGATGTTGCGGAAGACGTTCGCCCGGCACTTCTCGTTAAATGCCGCGATCCCGTATTCTTCGATCTGATGCTTCTGCGTAAAGCCAAGCTCTTTCTCGACCGCGATCTCGACGGGCAAGCCGTGTGTATCCCACCCGCCTTTGCGCAGCGAGTAGAAATTACGCATGGTCTTATAGCGCGGGAACATGTCTTTGAACGCGCGTGCGAGCACATGATGACTGCCCGGTTTCCCGTTGGCGGTCGGTGGACCCTCGTAGAAAACGAAACTGGGTCGTCCCTCGCGCTCGCTCATCGTGCGCTTGAAGACATTGTGCAAACGCCAGTAGTCGAGTTGTTCGCGCTCGACTTTCTGGATATCGACCTTCGGATTCACAGGCTGAAAAGGCATAAAGCACTCCTCGGAGATTCCGAGCAATTATTGCGAACTTTAGTGGATATAGGAAGTGTTAAGCGCGAGGAGTCTTACGGAGAACTGGAAAACCAATCGATTCGCCTGACCACATCCAGCCGCGTGCGCGTATCGCCCGTTGACGAACTCACCAGAGCAGCCCATCGCATCTCAAAGCGATCAAAAGTGCGCTCGCCCGTGCAGTACCCTTGCAAAACGCTGGCTTCGGTGAATTCACTCCGGAGCTGGGTCGTGCGGGCGTCCGTAAACGGCGCAACCTCGCAGTCAGCCCCGCTCTCTGCGTAAAACGCCAGTACAGAATCGGGAAATGAGTTTGCTTCGAACACCCATCGTTCGTACCCGTAGGTGTCAATCTGCTGGGTGATTTGCGAACTGGTCGGCGGCAGGGGTGGCATGGGCGGTGACACGAGAGCCATCAAAGCACCGATGACCGGTGTGCCCACGAAGAGCGCGAAAGCAAGCGCGCCAATGGCGACGAGAATCAATGCCCATTGGCGCATCCCACTTAGCGATTGTACGGGAGCGACGTACTCGTCCGTCATCGTCGCACGCTACGGCTGCCATACCTGGTTAAATCGGACGACCGTCATTCCGTCGGTGTTGAACTCAGGATTCTCATTCGGCAGCCCAGGCATGATGATGACCTCCGTATACTGGGTCGTGCCCAGACCGGAACGATCAAACAGGCATTTGAAGTAATACGGGACGAAACCGGGTTCCAGTTCTTCTGGCGGGAATTCGCCGTCCGCGGGTATGCGAACACAACGCTCCAGGCTGTCGCCGCTGTGTTGAAGCAGCGCTTCCTGGTAGAAATTCGCAACCGTTTCGACCGTCGTACCGCCGATGCGGTAGAAGACGCTGCGCCGCGTCGATCCTTGATCGGGAGATTCCCCCCATCGCTCCGCACCTGGATACAGCGCGATTTCCAGCGGCTGTCGGCGCGACTGCTGGTCGGCAAAGAATGACGCGACACCGCCACCGATGAGAATGGCTCCCACAAATGCGACCAACAGAATCACCCGAAATAGCGGAAATCCCTGGCGGCTCCTGCGTCTTGTTTCCATGTTTAGTCCTTTCCATCGATCAGCGCACGCAACTGCGCCACATCCTGTGCAACCGCCTCGCCATACGGCGTCGCGGAAAACCGTTCCACCTGAGCAACCCAGTAGGGCAGCCCTGCCACGATCAGCGCTTCAGACGGCGACTCCGCCATCCCCATGGCGTAATGCCAGTAATGCGCCATCAACACTCGGTGCACTTCGTCGGGTGGAATGTCGCTCAGGTACTTCTGCGCATCATCCCATCGCCCCAACCGATACAACGCCTCGCCAAGGTCAAAACGCACAATCGGGGGGGCACCTGCTGCCAGCGCACGCGCCACATAGTCCGCACCTATCTCGTATCGACCCTGTACGATTAGTGTACGACCGAACCCGTAGAGCGAATAATGATGATTCGGTACTTTGTCAACAGCTTCTGACAACACAGACTCGCTTGCCTGCAAATCGCCCAACTGGCGATAGGTATTGCCCAGCAGCGTAAGGTGGGTAATATCGGCGTTTCCCGATTGGCGCAGAGGCTCCAGCACCTTGAGAACTTCGTCGAACGCGCCGCGCATGTAGGCTCGCTGCGCCTGGGTGATGGGCGCGACCATACCTCGATTCGCCCACAGGACGATACCCTGCGAAACAAGCATCAGCGCGCCAAAGGCGATCAGAAAGCGCACGCGCTCTTCCTGCGGCGCGATCAACACCATCACGAATGCGGTGACCAGCAGCAGAAGTGCCAATAGGAAACTGATCTGAGCCGGGCGTTCCCAACCCGGAAAGTCGCGCCAGATGCGCCGGATCATGAAAAGCATTAACGCTCCTGAGGCGAGTGATCCGCATCGGCATTTTTGATCGATAGCTCGATTGCGCCGATTTCGTGTGCCAGCGCCTGACCATAGGCAGTGCCTTCCAGAGCACGCAGCCCACTGCGCCAAGGGGCAAGCCCCCCACGAGCACTCAACATGCGCGCGTTCGCACGCGCCGCCTTCACAGCATCGCCCATGCGTCGATACGTCTGCGCCAGATGGTAATACACGCGAACGCGGTAGGGATCAGGCAGATCGTGCTGTGCCGCCATCTCTAACGAACGCTGCGCCGCCTGTAAATCGCCCGAAAAGTGCTGCATCAACCCCAGCTCCGCCAGGATGACCGGCTGCGTTGGTGCCAACGACGCCGCCTGCTGTAATGCGGCGACCGCCTCTTCATAAAGCGCCTGCATCCGGTAGCCGTTCGCCAGCGTGACATAGGCATCGGGGTCGTTCGGAAAAAGCTGGACAGCACGATCCGCCGTCGCCTGCGCCTTTGCGAGCTGTCCGGAGAAGGCATATGCGCTTGTGAGAAGCATCAGGACTTCGGCGGTCTCCTTGCCCTCGTCGATCGAGCGCACCAACAATGGAATGGCGTCTCGAAAGCGAAACGCTTCAATCAGGCGGTAAGCATCGCCGTAGCCCGATCCCTGAGCGCGCGTCTGCCGAGCCAACGCGACACCGACAATCGCGAACCACAGCAGCGCCATGCTTGCTGCCATACATAACCCCAGCAGCGCCAACCCAATGTAGGGCGAAGCCACCTCAATCACGATGCGATTGCGTGTATCGACGAACTCAAGGGCGATGCCCCCAACGAAGAGCAGCAGACCCACAACCGCAACCGCCATTGTCAACAGGAGCGGCAGACCGCGAAAGCGAACACTCATTTCATCATGCCTCGTGCCAACTCCATCACGTCGATTTCCCCGTTGGCAAGCGATTGCGCCAGCGTAATATCGCCACCCAGGACTGAGCGCAGCGTCGCTGCCTGGTCGCTGCTCACGATACGCTCCCATTCCTCCAGACCGAGACGATGCCGCTTGAGTAGGTCAAGCGCTTCACGCGCGCGTCCCTCGTCGCCCAGGCGGGCATACGCCCTTGTACGATAGAAATGGATCAACGCGCGATGCCGCGCATCCTTCACCCGCAGCGCCAGCGCCTGGTCGAGATGTTCTAGTACTTCCCTCGACTGTCCCAGGCGATCCTCGATCATGCCCAGGTTATACAGTGCAACCCACTCCTCCGACGCAAGGGCAGCCGCCTGACGCGCAGCATCCAATGCCGCACGATGATCGCCCGCCTGGAGCAGCACCTCCGCCAAGCCGTTGTACGCATCCGGGGCGTTCGGGGATAATTCGGTCATCTTCACATAATCGCGCCTTGCACGCTCCAACTTACCCCATACCCGCAGGACTTCCGCGCGAAAACGATAATGATTGGCGTTATTCGGCTCATCCTTGATCAAGAGATCAATTTCCTTGACCGCCTCAGCGTATTTGCTCTTGCGAAAGTGTTTCACTGCCCGCTGCAATCCCATCGGCGCGCGGCTGCGGAAGACGAACAACCCCACCACCACCCACCCCAAAGCTCCCCCGATGAGGAGCGGGAGAAATTGCGGCAGCAGCGTCATTCCCAGCAGTATCGCGCCGCCCGCCGGGATCAGCACGCCCAACCAGCGCCCTCGCTCCCCCGCCTCCAGCCGCCCGATGATCAGGACGACTGCCCCGATCACCGCTGCAATCGCCAGCATCGTCTGTACCGGGCGCACCCAGTCCGCCTCATCCACCACCGTATTCAGGATGAGACTCAGAAGCCCTGTCGCCGCGATCAGGATGAAGAGCGCGCGCGCGCGTCCCGGACCGAGAAAAATCAGAAACCGCTGGATCATGATTCACTGTCCACAACAGCTCGCATCCGGATCATGAGCGGTTCTCCCCCGATTTCACGCCAGAATGCGATTGCATCGGTGTTATTTGCCGCCACATGCCACTCGTAGTGCTGCACGCCGTGCTGGCGAAACCAACTGACCAATTCCGAGACCAGGCGACGCCCAACACCGCGCTGACGATACGCAGGCAGAACAAAGATGTCGGCGAGGAAGCCACTCACATCCTGCTGAAACAAGTCAGGCATCAAATCGACGATCATCCCGATCACGAATCCGACGACCTTTTCGCCGTCAACTGCGACCAGAATACGCGAATACTCATCGCTCACCTTGTCATACAGTCGCCGAGCATAACGCCGCCCGCCGTTGGAGACTGCGTCTGGCAGACGTTCGTCCAGCAGGACATGGTAATCGACCAGTTGTTCCCACAAGGTGCCGATTTGTTCGACATCATCTGCCGCAGCAGCGCGAATTAAGACGGTATCCACAATCGCTCCATCCAAGACACGCCACCCTGTGCCCTCCAGAATGCCTGCTCAATTGGGGCACGCTTCGGGAGATCGACCACGATCTGGCTGACCCCCTGATCGCGGCACCACTCGCGCACGCCTTCGACCAGCAGTCGCCCTGCGCCACCACTGTAATGATGAGCATCCACCGCCAAAGAACGAATCACCCCAACGACGCCGGGAGAGAATCCAACCGGAGACGTGTCGATTTGGGCAATGATAAAGCCGGTCAGGAAATCTGCCTCCTGCGAGACGAGGAGACACATATCTGCCTTGGTAAGCCAGGTCAATGCGGCGCGCGCCCAAACACTTTGGGCATCCGCCAACAGCTTCCACCGCGAATCCTGCTGGGCAAGCAGTGCGGCATGTTCGTACCACAAAGCACTCATCCGAGGAAGATCTTCGGGAAGCGCCTGACGCAATGTCACTTCAGTCATCAGCACAAGTTCACCTTCGTCTGCTCAGAATAGCACCGCGAGATACACGAATCAAGCATATCCTCGCCAAAAACCGCGTACACTCAAGCTATGAATGATACGCTCACTCCCCCAACTGCCGGACTACCCGTATGGATGCGCCGCACGCTTCGCCCGACGGATTGGGGCGCATTGTTAACACTGGCATTCAGCCTTCTCATCATAGCCCCCATGCTCTTCACTGCAGGCATTCCACGCTCAAACGACAACGAGCACTGGGTCTTCCAGACCGCCAATGTTGCGCAAGCCCTGGGTGAAGGGAGATTGTACCCGCGCTGGTCACCTCATACACTCGGCGGCTATGGCGCTCCCATTCCTCACTACTATCCGCCGCTGCCTGCCTACAGCGCGGGACTGCTAGAAACGGTCTTCACGGGTCAATCCGTTGAAGCCGTGCGACTCATCTATCTGCTCTCCATTGCGTTCGCCGGACTGCCGGTTTACGCAATCGCGGCACGACACAGCAACGCGCGCGCCGGGCTAATCGCGGCACTGCTGTATGTTGGCTCACCGTACATCAACTTCGTGACCCCTGTCCAGCTTGGCGATCTGCCTGCCGCCGTCAGCCATCTGCTGCTGCCGTTTCTGCTTTGGGCATTCGACCGCCTCATGACGATCAACTCGCCATACGACCTTCCATTGGCGACACTCGCAACCACCGCGCTCATCCTCACGGACTTGCGCCATCTCCTGGTTGCTGTGCTCTTGTTGAGCACGCTCCTCGTCTGGCATCTTCGCCGGGGACGCAGCGCGGGCATCTTGCCCGCTGTTACATGCATCGGTGTGGGAATTGCCCTGGCAGCATTCTTCTGGCTGCCCGCGCTGCTTGAATACGACGCCGTTCAGTGGCGTGTTTTCACGGATCCACCCCCCAACCACATCGCGCTGAGGTCGATCTTTCAAACGCTGACACAGCTTGACCCCGCCGACGCCATTCTCACCGCCCAGTTCACGATGGGGGCTGCGATTCCTGTATTGACCGCGATCAGTATCTTCGCGCAATTGCGGCGCGCTGGCTTTCGACAGGAAGTCCTATGGCTGTGTCTCGGCAGTGTCTGCCTGACTCTCGCCCTCGTGCTGAGGGCAGGCTGGCTGCTTGGCAGCGCAGCGCTCTGTCTGAGCCTCGGTGCGGGTGCATCCGCGCATGTCGTCGAGTATTTACGCCCCCGGTTACGCCCATTCGCCGTTGGGCTCCTGGCAGCGCTCATCATGTTATCAGCACTCCCCATCTGGCTGACACCACGCCCGACAGAAACCAGCATGGATTCATCAGGGGCGGCGCAGATTCAGTATGAGCAACAAGGATTCGGCATCGCCGGTTTGCCCGCAGGCTGGCGCTTACCGACAACACTCGCGGCGGAAACCGCTTTCAACCCCTGGCTCATCGCAAGTTACAGCACGGGCGAGATCGAAAAAATCGACCCACAGTCCATCCCATCAGGCGTTCAGATTGGATTTCTCGATCATGAGAGTCACGGCGACCGGCTCCAGATCCAAAGTGACTTCAGCAACACCATCGCAATCCTGACCGCAGCCTTTCCCGGCTGGGTGGCTTACGCAACATCCGCCGAAATCACGCTTGAACGAGCACCGGACAGCGGCTTACTGAACCTGACATTCCCAAATGGCGTCAACAGCGATATCACGATTGCACTCGGCAGCACACCGCCGCGCGCGCTTGGGTGGGCGATCAGCGGTCTCACAGCGGCGATGCTCATCCTGCTCACGACGCGGCGCAGGCGAAATCCCACCGACGATCTGGCGAGCTTCGAGCTTATCACCCGTGGCGACGCGCTCGGCATCACAACCGTCTGGGCGGTGTTCGCAATGATCATACTCGTGTCGCTCACAGGTGGGCTGCAAGAACTGCGTGCCGTCCCCGGCAGTGGGCTGGCAAACAGTAATCCGCTGCGCATCACGACCGATGCGGGTCTCGAAGTGATCGCATACCGTGAGGCACGCAACGGTCCCAACGTCGAGATCACGCTCTACTGGCGCGCCCTAACGGCACTCGACCGCAACCTCCGATCACAAATCACGCTGGTTGATCCCACAACGGGCAGGGTTGTTACGCAGAGTCCCATCCAACATCCTGGCGGATTCCCCACACGCAGATGGGCTTCGACGCGCTACGTGACTGATTTCCATCGGTTTATCCTGCCGGAAAGCGCACAAACAACACCCGTTGCCGCGCGCGTCGAAGTGTATGATTGCAGCACGGTCTGCACCCCTGATAACCGCATCACCTTCTTTGATACCCAGGGATTGGCAATTGGACAAACACTGACCTTACCTATCGCATCGTAACTCCTCGCCGCAGACGTTATAATCTCGTGAATACTAGGGACTGAGACTCTGAAAGGCAATGAATCATGCAGCAGGACGCCTACGGTGCGCAATTGGGTCAGGCGTGGGGGCAGCTTCGCCAGGGCAGCGCGAAATCAGCCGCCGATGCCTTCGAGCAGATTATCAAGTCAGCGCCCGACCATCTTGACGCCCTGTTTGGACTGGCACTGGCGCACAAAGCATCCGGGCAATCTGCGTCAGCGCAGACCCATCTTGAGAAGTGCCTGGCGCTGGCGCGCGCAGGACGCACAGCCGAACCCACCAACGACCGATTTATGATGTTAGAGCGCATCATTCAGCAGCGTTTGAAGGAACTCGGCGTAGGCTGACCCCAATGGAAAAACGCGAGCGGCTGGAGAAGACCATCGCTGCCGAGGTAACTGACCGCTCGCCTGTTGCACTCTGGCGACACTTCCCCGGTGATGACCTGCGTGCTGCCGACCATGCGAACGCCATCGTGGAGTACCAGCGCCAGTTCGATTGGGACATGGTCGTCGCGCACCTGCCATCGACATATCCCGTTCTCGATTACGGTATTGTCGAGCAATGGCATGGCAGCAGTGATGGCAGCCGCGTCATCAGCAAGCACAAGGTGACGAGGTCACTTGATTGGACGGAACTCCGCGCGCTCGATCCCAATAAGGGCAGTTTTGGTCGGCAGATCGAGTGTCTCCGGCTCGTGTGCGAGGCGCTGCCCGATATCCCGGTGATCTTCACAGTTTACAGCGCGCTCGATCAAGCGGCGCACCTCTGTGGGCGAGAGCAGATGGTGCGGCATCTGCGCACCCAGCCCGACCGCCTGAAGAGCGGGCTGAATGTCCTGACGGAAAACACCCTGCGCTTTCTGGACGGAGTGCGCAAGCTTCCTCTCGCCGGCGTGTGTTTGGTCAGCCGATACGCCAGCTACAGCTTGCTTTCAGAAGAAGAATATCGCCTCTTCGGCTTTCAGTACGATCGTGCCGTCATGACATCTCTTTCCCCAAAGTGGTGGCTGAACATGCTGCGATTGGAGGGCGACCCACCCATGATCAAGCTCATGACTGGGCTGCCAGCGCAGATCATCCAATGGCGGGATCGCGATACAGAGCCAGACATCGCCTTTGGCAAATCCCTTTGTACGGGTGCGATTTGCTGTGGACTGTCGGCGGAAAGAGATGTCTACCTGGGCACCCCTAACACCATCCGCGACACCGCGCGCGATGCGCTGCAACGCGCCAATCACCGCAGGCTAATCTTGTCGACCGGCTCCCCGCTCATCACAACCACCCCGCTCTCCAATCTTCGCGCCGTACGACAAGCAGTAGAGGCAGGCTGATAAACATGAGCATCCGAGTGATCGCAGGCAGCGCCAAAGGGCGCCAGCTCAAACTCGTACCCGGGGACACGACCCGTCCCATCATGGATCGCGTCAAGGAGTCGCTGTTCAGCATCATCGGTCGTGACATCTTTGGTGCGGCATTTTGCGACCTTTATGCCGGTACCGGCAGCGTAGGCATCGAGGCACTCAGTCGGGGTGCGGCACATGCCACCTTCATCGACATCGAAGCGCGCGCCATCGAGACCGTCAAGGCAAACCTCAAACTCGCAAAACTGGAAGACAGAGCGACCGTGCGCCGCGAAGATGCGCTGGTGCTGCTTACCCATCCGCCAACGCAGCCCTATGATCTGATCTATGTTGCGCCACCGCAGTATCAATTGCTTTGGATACGCACACTCGAACTGCTGGATAAGGCACCAGGCTGGTGGCATCCGGAGAGCAGCATTATCGTCCAAATCGACCCAACGGAGCGGCAGGAAGTCAAGCTGGATCGCCTCAAATTAGACGACGAGCGTCAGTATGGCAGCACGCTCCTGCTATTCTACGTCATCGCCGAGACGACTGCGGGCGAATGAAAGCGCCTCATCCGCACTGCTAATCCGCCCCTCCACCTGTGCTTCACGAATATCATCGAGAAGCCGTCCGATCTGCCGCCCAGGCTTGAGCGCCAACTCATTCATCAATACGTTGCCATCAACCAATACTGGCGGCGCAACAATTTGGGAATAGTGGTCGAAATACGCTTCAAACAACGCCCGCGCTTTTTCGATCTCACGAATCCAATCATCCTGCCTGATGCTGACCCCGCTCTGCGCCAGGTAGCGCGCGAGCGAGAGCAGTGCAAGGTCAACCCCCGCATCCCCGAACGCACGCCAATAGCGATGCAGCGTGAGCGCCGAACGATCATTGTCCAGCAGTGTATAGGAATTGGGATGACGCAGCAGCGCAGACAAGCGCTCAATTTCCCGATTACTCAACGGTAGCTGCCGCGCCCGCGTTTCCGCAACCTCAGAATCGGCAGACCCAAGCAGCAGCGCGAGTATCAGCAGCGCCTGATGACTGCGGTCATCCGCCCACGTCACCAATGTATGCCTTTGTAATGGCTGACGATACTTATCCAGCCCCATCACCAGCATCCCCAGGCTGAACTTGGCGGCAGTCTGGTCGGTACGCTTAGGACCCAGCGTGATGATGATTTCGACAAGGCGGTCGATAGTATCCAGCGCTTCTTGCCACTGACCGCCTTCGCGCAGCAGCGCTGCTTCAGGCAGCACAACAGGCAGCACGCCAATCGCGTCGGCAACCTTCAGCGCAGCAGTGGCTCTCGGCAGCGCCAACAGTCGAAACCACTCATCGCGTACACGCTCCGGCGACACGCTGCTGACCAGCGACGCATGAGCGCGCAAGTCCGCGAGAGTGGATGGATGTATCCGGAACGCCAACTGCACACTCTGGCGTATGCCGCGCAGGACACGTACCGGGTCATTGCGTACGGCATTCGGGTGACAGCGAGACAACACACGGTCACGAGCGTCTCGCTCTCCATCCATGGGATCGATAATCCACCCCGGTTCACCCGCGAGATCAACTGCCATGGCGTTGATCGTGAAATCGCGGTCACGCAGGTCAGCCAGCAGGTCTGGACCGCGAAACCCAGCAACATCGACGATCAGCCTGCCATCCACCTGTTCGAGGATCACGCGCCCCGTATCGCGCTCGACATCCAGCGGGTAGTACGCCCCACCCAGCATGTCGGCGATCTGCCGCGCCAAGCGCGTGCCGCTGCCGGACGTAGCGATATCCAGGTCTTTGACCTGCTGACCCAAAAGCGCATCCCGCACCGCACCGCCGACAACATACATCTCCGTCTTCAACGTCCGCAGGCGATCAAACAGGTCAAGCAGGTCGTCCGACCAGACCAGCGTGCGCTGCGGTATGTGGGACGTCGCATTACTCATTCAGCACCACACCCGGCTTGACGACGCCGATAAAAGGCAAATTACGAAATCGCCCATCCAGATCAAGCCCATATCCGAAGACGAACTTATTCTCGATCTCGAACCCCGCGTAATCGACGCCGATCTCGATTTCGCGGCGCGAAGGCTTATCCAGCATGGTGCAGAGCTTCACACTGGCAGGGTTACGTGCCCGCAGCATGTTCATGACGAACTTCAGCGTGTGCCCTGTATCGATGATGTCCTCGACAATCAACAGATGTTTGCCCTCCACCTGTTCCGTCAGGTCCATCACAATTCGCACATTTCCGGTCGAATCGCGCACGCCGTGCCCATACGCGCTGACGGCAAGAAAGTCTATTTCGTGAGGCACATCGATATGGCGCATCAAGTCGGTCAGAAACATCACGCCGCCCTTGAGGATGCAAATGAGAAGCAGTTTATCGACCTGCTGATAATCGGCGGTGATCTGGCGTCCCAGCTCGGCAACACGTCGCTGGAGCTGCTGTTCGTCGAGCAGAATTTCCTGGAGATAGGGTTCGTAGGCGGCTGTCATGTCACACCTCGCTGTACGCGGATTGGAGCGAATTATAACGTGGCAACAGATAACTCGTCGCAACTCCTGTAAAATGTTTAGAAGTTGCCGCGCTTCTGGAGAACCTCATGACCCACTCCGCCATACCCATCACACGAGCCGAACCTCGTGACACCGTCCGCGTAGCGTTTCAGGATGACGTGATCCTGGAGGGCGGAATCGGTACGACAATCGAGGAATTCCTGCGCGCGAAAGAAGCAATCCAGCCATTCCCAAGCCTGATGATGGGCGGCATCCTCAATGGAAAACTACGAGAACTCAGCTATCCCATCAACCAGGACAGCACGCTTCAACCCGTCCTCTTTAGCGAAAGCGATGGCAGGCGTATCTATCGCCGCTCGCTCGTGCTGCTGCTGACGACAGCGCTTGAGGAAACATTCCCGGGTACACAAATCGATGTGGGATATGTTGTCTCTGGCGGCGGTTTCTACTGCTCGCTCACCAATCGGCAGCCACTGACGCGCGAGGAACTGGCGAAGCTGGAGACCCGAATGCACCAGATCGTCGCGGAAAACCGACCTATCACCAAGCAGATCGTGTCGCTGGAAGAAGCGCGCGCTTACTTTGCCGAACGCGGCGACACCGACAAGCTGCGCCTGCTCGAGGCGCGCCTGCGCGACAACCTGACACTCTACACACTCGGCGGAAACTCCGATTATTACTTCGGTTACATGGTACCCTCCGCAGGCTACTTGTGGACCTTCAAGCTGCATCACACGCCGGACGCCTTTTATCTGCAATATCCGACGGGTGACCAACTGGACACACTGGGTGAATTCATCAGCGGCGGCAAGCTGGAGCAGATTTTCCAGGAAGCGGAAGAATGGTTGCGCAGGATGGGGGTTGAGGACATCGGTCAGCTCAACCGCATCGTGCGCGCGGAGCACACGCAGGAATTGATCCTCGTCGCGGAAGCGCTTCATGAACAGCGTATCGCCGCGATTGCGACCGAAATCACCGAACGCCACATGCGCGATGGCGTGCGCCTCATCATGATCGCGGGTCCGAGTTCGAGCGGCAAGACGACGTTCGCCAAGCGCCTCGCCATCCAGCTGCTGGCGCACGGCTTACGCCCCTTCACGCTGGAACTCGACAATTATTTCGTAGACCGCGAGCGCACGCCGCGCCATCCCGATGGCAGCTATGACTTTGAGGCGCTGGAAGCGGTTGATCTGGCATTGTTCAACACGCAGATCAAAGCGTTGATCGCAGGCGAAGAGGTTCGATTACCCAAATTCGATTTCGTAAAGGGCAAAAGTCTTCCTGGCAGACAGTCGCGGCTCATGAACAATCAGATCGTCATCATCGAGGGTATTCATGGGCTGAACCCGCGCCTCGTCTATGCGCTGCCGCCGAGCCAACTGTTCCGCATTTACATCTCGCCGCTCACGGCGCTCAATATCGACCGCCACAACCGCGTACCGACGACCGACGTGCGCCTGCTGCGCCGCATGGTGCGAGACGCCGCCCATCGCGGGCGCAGCGCCACAACCACACTCGATGGATGGGAGAGTGTGCGCGCGGGTGAGAAGCGCAATATCTTCCCCTACCAGGAAAACGCGGACGCCATGTTCAATTCGGCGCTCGCCTACGAGCTGGCAGCGCTGCGCCCACTGGCAGAGCCGCTGCTCCTGCAAGTTGAACCTGGAACGCCCGCGCATATCGAGGCGAATCGCATGCTCTCGTTCCTGCGCTGGGTCGCACCGATGAGCGACGAGCAGGTCGATCTCATCCCGGACACGTCGCTGCTGCGCGAATTCGTCGGCGGCTCGATCCTGGATGATTACCATCCGGCAGATTTGCAGGCGAACGGGTGACGGGCAGCACGAAGGCTAGCCCTCGCGTCACCGACCGTAGACGGCGCGTTTGATGCGGCGGCAAAAGTCCGGATCGGGCAGCATCCCTCCCACAGCCGACGCAAACTGCACATCGATCAACAGTGGGAACTCCTCGCCGCGAAGAAGCAGGGGGAAGATTGGCTTCTTGTAGCGCTTTGCCAGCAGCACTTCCTTTTGGACCCATTCGCTTTGTTCTGCTTCGGGGGACATGACAACGAGAAATGCTGCACACGTCTTGATGGCGTTGTTGATCTGATTGAACCACTGTTCTCCGTGTTCAATCTGATGATCACTCCAGATTTCCAACCCGTTGACCTGAAGATACGCGCGCAGCGCAGTGACGTACTCGACGTCCTGACGGCTGTAGGAAATGAACACATGCGTCGGCGAACTGCTTAAGGACTGTTCGAATTGACGGGAAAACTCCCCTGTCGTCGGATAACGATCAGCGGGATTGAACGCGAAGGCGCGCATCAACACAGCGTTGACGGACAACGGTATGTCGAGCCGATGTTCCTGAGGCGGCACAAGATTGTCGAATACCCGCACGGGTGCGTCTCGCTCCCAGGGATATTTGCCCGTGATGGCGAAATAGGCGACGCCAGCCAATGCGAATTGGTCGCTCATGGCTGTCGGTGGCTCCCCTGCCATCCGTTCCGATGCAACAAATCGTCTGACACCCGCAACCTGATTGGGTGTTGTCGCCCGCAGGTATCCTTGCAGGTAGAAGTCGGCGATATAGGCGCTGCCCCATTCATCAAAGATGATGTTGACGGGTGCGGGATCGCCATGATAGCCGCCGTGTGAATGAATGAAATCAAGCGCATCAGCGATTTGACGCACCAGCGTCACGGCTTCCTGAACAGGTTTTGCGCCCGTCTTCTCGATGTGTGTGCGCAAGGTGCGCCCCAACAGAAGTCGCGTGACGACATAGTCAACGTCAGCATTCCTGCCCATGTCCATAATCGGGATGATGTGTGGATGCTGATAGCTCGCGGCTATCTGTGCTCCCGATTTGAGTGCCATCACCCAGGTCGGGTCCGTCCTATGGGAAGGGCTAAGTACCTGGAATGCCACCTCCCGTTCCAGGCTGCGTTGGACAGCACGATAGGTCTGGATGATCGTGTTATCTTCGACCAGATCCTGAATCTCATACTGCCCAACGATGGTACCTGTAAGTTCGCCGCGCCCTGGCATTATGCTTGCCTTTCGTGATGCTCCTGCAAGCTCCGCACGCTGAACGGCTTGCGCTTGAGCGCCCGGATGCCCTGGACGACCGCCAGCGCCGCGCTCAACGTCGTGATGAGTGGAACGCCATAAAGCGCCGCCGTGCCGCGAATCAGCATCCCATCCTCGTGCGCCACCCCGCCGCGTGGCGTGTTGACGATCAGGTCAATCTCGCCCGCGCGGATGGCATCGACTACATGCGGCGAGCCTTCGCTGACCTTGTTCATCACGTCAACCGGGATACCCGCCGCCGTCAACGCCGCCGCAGTCCCGCGCGTCGCCAGCAGCCGGAAACCGAAGCCGTGCAGATCGCGCGCAATCATGACGATGGCGCTCTGGTCGTTGGGGTTGACGCTGATGAACGCCGTACCCTCCAGCGGGAATTTTGTCCCTGCCGCAATCTGCGCCTTGGCAAAGGCGTGCCCAAATGACGCAGCGTGCCCCATCACTTCACCCGTCGAACGCATCTCAGGACCCAATCGTGCGTCCGCGCCGGGGAATTTCTGGAAGGGCAGCACCGCTTCCTTGACGAAGAAGCCATCAACAGGCGGTTCTTCGGTAAAGCCGAGTTCCTCCAGCGTCTTACCCGCCGCGATCATCGCCGCGTAGCGTGCCAGCGGCACATCCGTCGCCTTGCTCACGTAGGGCACGGTGCGACTGCTGCGCGGGTTGACCTCCAGCACATAGATGATTTCGTCTTTGATGGCAAACTGGATGTTGAACAACCCCTTGACGCCCAGCGCCAGCCCAATCCGTTCCGTGTAATCGCGCACGATCTCCAGATGATAATGGCTGATCTTGATCGTCGGAATTGAGCAGGCGGAGTCGCCGCTGTGGACACCGGCTTCCTCGATATGCTCCATGATGCCGCCGATGGTCACGCGCTCGCCGTCGCACAGTGCATCGACATCCAGTTCAAAGGCGTCATCCAGGAAGTAATCGATCAACACCGGATGCTGCCACGAGGTCATCTTCGTATCCAACCACTCGATCAGCATTGCCTCGTCAAACACGATTGCCATATTGCGACCGCCCAGCACATAGCTGGGGCGCACGATCACCGGATAGCCAATGTCCTGCGCAACCTTCAGCGCCTCGACACGGCTCATCGCCGTCGTGCCCTTCGGTTGCGGGATGCCAAGCTGGTTCATCAGCGCGTTGAAGCGCTTGCGATCTTCTGCCAAATCGATTGTGTCAACCGAAGTCCCCCAGATCGGCGCGCCCGCGTCCGCCAGCGCCCGCGCAAGATTGAGCGGCGTCTGCCCGCCAAACTGCACCAATAAGCCATCGGGCTTCTCTTCATCCACAATGTTCAGGACATCTTCGACCGTCAGAGGCTCAAAGTACAAGCGGTCAGCGGTATCGTAATCCGTACTGACCGTCTCCGGGTTGCAGTTGACCATGATCGTCTCATAACCCATCTCCTTGAGCGCGAAGCAGGCATGGACGCAGCAGTAATCGAATTCGATGCCCTGCCCAATACGGTTGGGACCACCACCCAGGATCATCACTTTCTTGCGCTCGGTCGGCTCTGCCTCGTCACCCGGCTCGTAGGTGGAATAGAGATAGGGCGTGTGTGCCTCGAATTCCGCCGCACAGGTATCGACGCGGTAGTACGATGGCACGACCCCAAAGCCCTTGCGCCGCTCGCGCACCGCCATCTCGTCTGTGCCGATCAGGCGCGCGACCTGTGCATCACCGTAGCCATAGTGTTTCAGCTTGAGGAAGTCGCGCTCGTCGAGACGATCCAGTGTCAGCCGCTTGTTGATGATCGTAGACTGAATCTTAATGATGTCTGCCATCTGACGCACGAACCAGGCATCGAAACCCGTCGAACGCTCGACCTCTTCGGGCGCCATGCCGTTATAGAGCGCCGCCGCCACCTGGAACAGCCGCTGTGCTGTCGGCACGCGCAGCGCGCCCTCCGGCGTCTCCAAAAGCTTGGAACCAAAGCCGAGGATGCCGATGTCCAGCGCGCGGATCGCTTTTTGCAGCGCCTCCGGGAAGGTGCGCCCAATCGCCATCACCTCGCCGACCGCCTTCATCTGCGGTCCCAGGTTCGCATCCGCGCCTGGGAACTTCGAGAAGTCCCAACGTGGGAACTTGACGACCACATAGTCGAGCGACGGCTCAAAGCTGGCGGGCGTGACGCGCGTGATGTCGTTCGGAATTTCGTCCAGGCGATAGCCCACCGCCAGCAGCGCGGCGATCTTGGCAATTGGGAAGCCCGTCGCCTTACTCGCCAGCGCCGACGACCGCGAGACGCGCGGATTCATCTCGATCACGTAAACCTGACCATCGCGCGGATTGACGGCGAACTGAACGTTCGCCCCGCCCGTCGCCAGACCGACGCGATCCAGCACGATGCGCGCCATGTTGCGCAGCCGCTGAAGCTCCTTGTCCGTCAGGGTCTGCGCGGGCGCGACGGTGATGCTGTCGCCCGTATGGACGCCCATCGGGTCGAGGTTTTCGATGGTGCAGACGACCACAAAGTTACCGCTGGTATCGCGCATGACTTCGAGTTCGTACTCTTTCCAGCCGAGCACGCTCATCTCGATCAGCACTTGCCCAACAGGCGAAAGCTTCAACCCGCGATCTGCGACCTCGCGAAGCTGAGTCTCGTTGTAGGCGACGCCGCCGCCGCTGCCGCCGAGCGTGAACGACGGGCGGATGAGCAGCGGATAGCGGATTTTCTCGGCGGCAGCAACCGCTTCATCCACCGTGCTGACGATCTCGCTCGGTGGACAGTCCAAGCCAATCTCGATCATCGCCTGCTTAAAGAGCTGGCGATCTTCCGCCAGATCGATACTCTCCATCACCGCGCCGATCAACTCGACGCCGTGCTTTGCGAGAATGCCTCGCTCAGTCAGTGCCTTCGCCAGATTCAACGCGGTCTGTCCGCCGACGGTCGGCAGCAGCGCGTCCGTCTTTTCGGCAGCAATGATCTGCTCGACGATTTCCGGAGTCAGCGGTTCGACATAGGTCACATCGGCAAACTCGGGGTCAGTCATGATCGTCGCAGGGTTGCTGTTGACGAGGATGACGCGGTAGCCCTGGGCGCGGAGTACTTTGCACGCCTGCACGCCGCTGTAATCGAATTCGGGTCCCTGTCCAATCACAATGGGACCGGAGCCGACGACGAGAATGGTCTTGATGTCAGTTCGTTTGGGCATTACCCACCCCCTTCACCCGCTGCACGAACTCGTCAAACAGATAGAGCGAGTCGTGGGGACCCGGTGACGCCTCCGGGTGATACTGCACGCTGAACGCACCCAGCGCCTCATGCCGTAAGCCTTCAATCGTATTGTCGTTCAAGTTGACGTGCGTCACTTCCGCCCCGTGAAGGTCGCTGTCCGCCGTCACCGCGAAGCCATGATTGTGCGCGCTGATCTCGACCACGCCCGATAAAAGATTCTTGACCGGCTGGTTGCCACCGCGGTGCCCAAATCGCATCTTCTCCGTCTTGCCCCCCAGCGCCAGCGCCAGTATCTGATGACCGAGGCAGATGCCAAAGATCGGCATTTTGCCCAGCAGATCTTTCACATTGTCGATCATGTACGTCACCGCCGCCGGATCTCCGGGACCATTGCTCAGGAAGATGCCCGCCGGGTTAAGCGCCATCACCTCACTCGCCGTCGTTCGTGCCGGGACGACCGCCACGCGCAAGCCACGATCCGTCAGCATACGCAGAATGTTGCGCTTGATGCCGGTGTCATAGGCGACAATCAGGGGACCCCGGGCGTCATAAGCGTGTGACTTGTACCACGCTGGGTCGCTCACCTCTGTCCAGTGGTAAGTCTCCTCGGTCGTCACGTCATCGACCAGGTTCGCGCCGCTCATATCCGCAGCCGACTGTGCCGCCTTGACGAGCGCTTCAGCATCCGCCGCCGCCTCGCCATGCGCGATTGCCGCGCGCATCACCCCGCGTGTACGGAGATGCCGCACGAGCTGGCGCGTCGCCACGCCACTCAGCCCGATCACCCCCTGCTCACAGAGATAACTGTCCAGGTCGAGATGGCTGCGCCAGTTGCTGACGTTCGGGCTGATCGCCCGCACGACAAAACCAGCGACCCATACCTTGCTCGACTCCAGATCTTCGAGATTGATTCCCGTGTTGCCGACATGCGGCACAGTCATCGTCACGATCTGCCTGTGGTACGACGGATCGGTCAGGATTTCCTGATAGCCCGTCATCGAAGTATTGAAGACGAGTTCTCCCGTCTGCACACCCTCGACCCCAAAGCCAACACCCGAAAACGTCTGTCCATCTTCTAACGCCAGAACGCCTTGCTTCACCCGATTACACCTCTCAGTAAATCGTTGGGCAGAAACAGCCCAGTTGTGAGTTTCCCACTTCTAACTTCGATAATGCCCATTCACCGACACGTACTCATGGCTCAAGTCGCATGTCCAGACAATCGCGCTGCCCTTGCCTTGCCCACAATCCAGGGTTACATGGATCGATGACTCTGCCATGATCGCGGTCGCCTGCTTCTCGTCATAGGTGGTTGGCATTGCATTGTCAAACAGCAGAAGATCCGTGCGATTAATCTCACCGCCAGCAACCCATAGCTTCATCAGTTTGGGATCGACCGCCACGCCAGAGCGCCCCGCCGCCGCGATGATACGCCCCCAGTTGGCATCACCGCCATAGAATGCCGTCTTGACGAGCGGCGAGGTGGCAATTGTGTTGGCGATCTGCTTTGCCTGCTCGTTGTCCTGGGCACCGAAGACCTGGATGGTGATGAATTTCGTCGCGCCCTCGCCGTCGCGCACGATCATCTTTGCGAGTTCTGTGCTGGTCGCGTTTAGCGCATCGCGCAGCAAGGCGTCATCGCCAGAATCACCCCCGGTGCCATTGGCGAGCAAAAGCACCGTGTCATTTGTGCTCATGTCGCCGTCTACCACGATGCGGTTGAAGCTGACATCCGCAGACGCCTTCAGCAGCGCAGAAGCACTCGACGGAGTCAGCGCCGCGTTGGTCGCCAACACACCCAGCATCGTCGCCATGTTCGGCGCAATCATCCCTGCGCCCTTGGCGATGCCGTTCAACGCGATACTGCCGCCTTCTGCTCGCGCGACGTGCGCCGCCTTGAACTTAGGACGAGTATCCGTCGTCATGATCGCCTCTGCCGCTTTCGCCCAGGCATCGGCGCTGTCACTGAGGGCATCGGCGGCGAGAGAAATGCCATGTTTGATCTTGTCCATCGGCAGATGGGTTCCAATCACGCCGGTGGACATCACCAGCACCTCGTCCTCGGCGCACCCAACGCGCTCTGCCACCCAACGCGCCATCTGCACGGCGTTCGCAATGCCCTGTTCCCCCGTGCAGGCGTTGGCACACTTGGTGTTGATGGCGACAGCGCGATAGCCCGTCTGCTTTTTCGCCAAACGCTCCTGGTCGACAATCACCGGAGCGGCTTTCATCCGATTGATCGTGAAAACACCTGCCGCAACACACGGTGTATCGCTGACTATCAGCGCAAAGTCGAGCTTGCCATCCCCCTTCAAGCCCGCGCTGACACCCGCCACCTTGAAGCCGGGGACACCCTGTACACTCTGGTTGTTCGATGTCATGACCCTTTGTCTCCCATCTTGGCGAGGATTCCAGTCAGACGCTCAATCATGACATCCACATGCGGCTTTTCAAGGATCAGCGGCGGCACGAAGCGCAGCACGTGCGTCCCGGCATTGACCAGCATCAAGCCATTCTTATAGCCCTGCTCGACAATGTCGCCAACCTCCACATGCATCTCCATTCCGACCATCAAGCCGCGCCCGCGCACTTCCTTGATGAGTGGGCTGTTGATCTCCTGGAGGCGTTCCTTCAGGTAACCGCCAACCTCCCGCACATGCTCCAGGAACGACGGTTGGCTGATGCGGTTGAAGACATAGCCCGCGACGCTCGTGATGAACGGGCTGCCCGCGTAAGTCGAGCCATGATCTCCAGGATGAATGTGATCGGCGACGCGATTGGTCGTCAGGACTGCACCAATCGGCATCCCACCCCCAAGAGCCTTCGCCAGCGTCTGCACATCTGGTGCAACGCCGCTGGGATCGCTCGACCATAACGTCCCTGTGCGTCCAATCCCGCACTGAACCTGGTCGAACCACAGCAGCGCGCCTCGCTCGTCACACAACCGCCGCAGCGCTTGCAGGAATTCCGGCGTCGCCGGATTGATCCCGCCCTCCCCCTGCACCGGCTCAACGATGACCGCCGCCGTCCTATCCGTGATCGCCGCGTCCGCGCTCGCAATGTCATTGTACTGCGCCACAACCACGCCTGGCATCAGCGGCGCGAAGGGCTTCTGATACTTTTCCTTGGGCGTCAGCGACAGAGCGCCCAGGGTGCGCCCGTGAAACGCTCCGCTAAAGCAGACGATCTCTATGCGCTCTCTGTCGCCTGCATCGTAATGGAACTTACGGATGAACTTGAGCGCACCCTCATTCGCCTCAGTGCCGCTGTTGGTGAAGAACACACGATCCGCAAACGACTTTTCGCACAGCTCCGCAGCCAGGCGTGCCTGTGGCTCGGTGTAGTACAGGCTGCTGGTATGCAGCAGCCCCGTCGCCGCCTCCTGGATCGCGTGGATCATCCCTGGATCGGCATAACCAAGCGCATTGACCGCGATTCCCGCCACCATGTCGAGATATTCGTTTCCCTCAGCGTCATAGAGCATGACTCCGTTCCCGCGTGTGATCACAAACGGCGGACGCTTGTAGGTCTGAACCAGATGCTCGCTTTCGATCCGAATGATGTCCTGCGTCAATGCCTTCTCCATGTTTACCCCTTCATAATCAGCTCTACTAGCATCAGCAGTCACGATTTGGCGCCCGATTGTCGGCGGAACTCCGACCAATGCAGTCGCAGTTCAACCCATTCATCACCCGCCTTGTCGGCGCTCACCCAACCCTTCGAGGCTTCGTAGGCAATGGTCTGGCGGCACCAAAGCAGCAGTTGATCAAAGGTCGCGGGCGCAACACGCCCGGAATACATCATGTGGTTGACCAGCTTTTGGCTGTAATCGCTCTCGTTGATCAGCGCGTTATACAGCAGATGCTGGAGTTCATGGCAGTTCGCGCAGAGCTGTACCGTCTGTGTATGCTCTCCGTGAGTCGCCAGGTCATAAACGTGGTGCCGATGAGATACCGGGTAGCCGCACGCCACGCACGGTGTCGTGCGCTCTCGATAGGTCGGGCGGCGGCGCTGGCGGTCGCGGCGGTACTTGCGCAGGCGATAGAAATCCACCCAATGCGTCAAAATACCATACCGCGCATCTGCCGTCGGATTCGCGGCAAGTGTTGCCTGGAACGTCTCCACAATCTCGTCCGCTTCGCCTTTGTGATACAACTGGCGAATCAGCGTCGTCAATTCCTCGTACAGAGACTCTTCCGTGAGCGGTGCCATGTCGCGCATCCATTTCTGACGGCTAACGTGTAAATACCGTCCCTCTCCCCATGCGCAGTCCTTCCAGGTCTGTGATGACGGCGCTGCGCGCGCCGTTGGACAACGCACTGATCGCGGTCTTCACTTTAGGAATCATGCCACCAAATATCGTCCCTTCGGCGATCAACTCGTCCGTTCGCGCCGCCGTCAGGCTTGCGATAACTTCGCCATTCACCATGACCCCCGGCACATTGGTGAGAAACACCACGCGCTCTGCGGCAACCGCTGCGGCAACCGCCCCGGCTACATGGTCAGCATTAACATTGTAGGCGGTGTCCTCGCCCAAACAGACGGGCGCGATGACGGGAGTAATGCCGTCCGCCAGCAAGTCCCGCAGCACATCGCCTCGTACCGCGCCCACACTGCCCGTGTACTGCATGTCATCATTACCGTGCTTCATTTGGGTCGCCCGCACGATCCCGCGATCCACGCCGCTCATGCCCAGCGCTTCCACTCCCGCGCCTACAAGGATTCGCACCAGGCGCGTGTTGACCGTGCCGCACAAGACCATCTCGACGATTGCCAGCGACGGGGCGTCGGTGATGCGCAATCCGCTGACATAACGCGGCTCAATCCCCATCTGCTGTTGCAGCTCGGTAATCTCGCGCCCTCCGCCATGAATCACGATCACGGGTGTCTCAAGCGTGGCGATCACCCGCGCGAACGTATGTAAGAAAGCAGGATCATCAATTTCATGCCCACTCACCTTCACCACAACGCACTGCTGCATCCACGCCTCCCTGTTTCAACCCACACTAATGCACGCCACCGCCAGCAGAGCCGCCAGGATGCCAACACCCTGTATCGCTGTAATACGTTCGCGGCGGATGACGAACGCCAACAGGATTGTCACCGCCGGATAGAGCGATGAAACGATGACCGCTTCGTCAAGACGTCCAGCCTGGGTCGAAAGCGCGTAACAGACATTGGCACCAACATCTAAAATACCCGCCAACGCCAGCGCGAGCCACGACAACCGATCGGGTGGAACCAGCGACCGCCGCAGCAGGAGCACTAACACGACAGTCGCCAGTGCCGAAGTCGCGCGCGCTGCAACCAGCGGAAAGAACACAGCGCCCGGCGAAAACTGAGCGACGAGCACATAAAAGCCGCCGAAGCCAAGCCCGGAAATCACCGCAAGCTGTGCCGTGCGCACATCCCCGCTGCGAACGTCACCGCCGCTCACCAGCACAACGCTGATCAATCCGAGAATGATCCCGATGATCACGAGGTTTCCCGGCATGCCTGTGAACAAAAGACTCCAACCCACAGGAAGCGCGGCGGCGACAACCGACGTGATGGGCGCGGCGACCCCCGCCTTCCCAGATGCAAGCGCCTGATAAAGCGCTGCCAGACCGACAGCGCCCGCCAGACCAGCCGCAGCACCCCATAGCCAGTCACTCGTGGGCGGAACACTCTCTCGACTGACGATGGCGGCAATCAGCATGAAGACCAACCCGATGACGTGCGACAGCGCGACGACTCCAATGGCGTTCATCCGCTTTGAAGCGACTCCGCCGCTGAAATCGCCGCTGCCCCAGAGCAGTGACGCCATCAAGCCATAGAAGACTGCTGAAAAGCCATCCATGATTACAGCAGCGCCGTCGTCTCTGGAAAGCCAAACATCAGATTTAAGCACTGCACCGCCTGACCGCTCGCGCCCTTTCGCAGGTTGTCCGTCACACTGGTGATGTGCAGCAAATGCCGTGTGACCAGCGTCAGGCTGATCGCCGCGCCATTCGTCCGCACCACATGTTTGAGGGTCGCCTGCTCGGATGCCGCCAGAAGCTGCACCAGCGGCTCCTGATCGTAAGCTGCCTCATAAAGCGCGCGCACATCCCGCGAGTCGTATTCAGGCTTCAACTCGACATAAATGCTCGCCATCAGCCCGCGATCCACCGGCAACAGATGCGGTGTGAAGACCAACATTCCCACATTCGGATCGAGCTTGTGCATTTCCTGCTCGATTTCGCCGACGTGGCGATGACTGCGCCCCGGATTATAGGGCGAAAGATTCCCAAACACCTCGACAAAATGCGTCGTCGGCTTTGGCTCCCGCCCTGCCCCGCTCACGCCAGATTTCGCATCCACGATCACTGGGCGCTCCGGGAGCAGCCATCGCGCTTTGAGAAGCGGATACAATCCCAGCAAGGTCGTGGTTGGGTAACAGCCCGGCGCAGCGATCATGCGCTTTCCGACCAGGTGTGCGCGATTGATTTCGGGAAGACCATAAGGGACAGGCAGCAGCTCCGGGTGCGGATGCGCATGGGAATACCACTCCCGATAAGACTCCGGCGTATCCATGCGCAGGTCTGCCGACAAATCGATGACTGCGCAGCCTGCCACCTGTGCCTTCGCCGCCATCTCGGCAGAGACGCCGTGTGGTAGCGCCAAAAACACCGCATCCACGCCCTCCAGCGTCACATCATCCATCTTCACGTATCGCAAGTCAGTATGTGGAACAGTTTGCCCCGCGAACGTGTTGGACGCTGCAAAAACAAGTTCTACATGCCCATGTTTCGCCAGGATCTCCACCAGGTCGAGACCGGCATACCCCGACGCGCCGTATACGCCGACTCGAATTTTCGTCTGCTCTGCCAACTCATCCTCCCCTTCTGACAAACAAAAACCCCCTGCCTCACAAAATGAGGTCAGGGGGTCGGTAGCCGCACTGCTGCTCGTCGTCAGCTAACGCAAAGCTCCCAACATGACCTCAGGGGTATGCGGGCGACGGCTGCGACGACGGTTCATTATCAAATTCAATCTCAACTCGGACATCACGCGTTGCCAGAAACTCTCATGGATTGGAAAGGAGTTTAAGTATTTCATCCCTTCTTGTCAATACATTCGCACATTCACGACTGCCAAGCTTGAGAACATGGCTTGACGTCACTTCGCCCCTGGCATTACGATGGGTACACAAGGCTCCTCCAATAATTTGTAAAGTCATGATAGAAGTCAAAGACCTGAGCAAACGATACGGAGACCGTCTGGCGGTCAATGCCATCAGCTTCAAGGCGCAGCCCGGCGAAATCGTGGGACTATTGGGTCCGAATGGCGCAGGCAAGACCACGACAATGCGAATGCTCACCGGCTTCATGCCGCCGACCAGCGGCAGCGCCGCCATTGGAGGATTCGATGTGGTCGAGGACTCGTTCGAGGCGCGCAGTCGTGTCGGCTATCTGCCTGAACGAGTCCCGCTTTACCCAGACATGACGACCGAGGGCTACGTCACCTTCTGGGCGAAACTGCGCGGTGTACGCCAGCCCGCCCAGGCGGCGCGCGCTGTGTTGGAACGTCTTCACCTGGATGACCGCAGCAAGACCCTTGTGCGTAACCTGTCGAAAGGGATGCGCCAGCGCTTGGGGCTGGCTCAGGCGCTCGTCCACAATCCGCCAGTCATCATCCTTGACGAGCCGACCATCGGCATTGACCCCCAGCAGGTCATTGAGGTGCGTGAGACAATTGCGGCGTTACGTCAGTCGCACACAGTCCTCATCAGCACACACATCCTGAGCGAAGCTGAACAAATCTGCGACCGAGTCATCATCATCAACCAGGGCAAAATCGTCGCCCAGGGCAAACCTGGTGACCTCCGAAAGAAGCTGAATGCCGCAAACCTGGAGAGCGTCTTCCTCCAGATGGTGAACAAGGACAAGCGAGCTTGAACGGAGTGCGGACGATCTTCGGGCGAGAAATCGCCAGCTACTTCACATCGCTGTTTGCATACCTGATCGCGGCGGCAGTCCTGTTGATTACAGGCATCCTGTTTATCAACAATATTGGACGTAGTCAGGATCAGGTTGCTCCAAATCCGGCGGCGATCCCGGACTTTTTTGCCTTTGCGCTCATCTTCTTCGCGCCTCTGCTGACTATGCGGTTGCTGGCGGAAGAACGCCGCGAAGGCACACTGGAGCTGCTCCTCACGTCGCCAACCAGCGACAGCAGCATCGTGATCGGCAAATTCGCGGGTGCATGGGCGTACTACACGATTATCCTTGCCATCACATTCGTCTACCAAGTCATCCTGCTCAACATTTCGCAGGGGCAGACCGACCTCGCTCACGCCTTGTGTGCTTACATCGGAATCTGGCTCTATGGGGGCGCGTGCCTCGCGGTTGGGATGGTTTTCTCCGCAGCGACCGACAATCAGATTGTCGCGGCGTTCCTTGCTTCGGCAGCACTCTTCTTGCTCTGGATCGGGGATCGCGTTGGCGAAGTCATCCCCAATATCAACGTCGCGCGTTTCATTCGCGAGTTGACCCTGCAAAGTCACTATGCCAGTTCCTTTGCCGTCGGGCTGCTGCGCGCCGAAGACATCGTTTTCTTCGCTGGCATCATCGCAGTGATGCTCTTCATCACCATCCGACTGGTCGAATCGAATCGGTGGCGCTGAACCATGAAGCCAAATGACACCATCACCATCACGCGCAGTCGTGTAGGAAAGTTCGGCAGTTTCGTCGGCGGCGTCGCGCTTCTCGTTGGCATACTCGCCCTGTTGTGGACGGGGATCAGCACACTCTCGCTCATCAGCATCGCGCTGGCGGCGGTCGGCATCGCCGCCTGGGCAATCTTCGCGCCAAAGGACTTCTCAGGCTTCATCACGGGCAGGCAGGCGCGGCAGAGCCTCACAGCATTCTTTTCGACACTTATCCTCATTGGCATCGTGGCGATGGCATTCCTGTACGTCCGCGAACGAGTCATCACCTTTGACATGACGCAGAGCAGCGCTTTCACCCTGAGCCGTGAGACGCTGGATGTGCTCCGCCGCCTCGCCCGCCCAGTTCAGATCACCGGGTTCTACACCTCGCGCTCGCTGGCGGCACGCGAAATCGACGATCAGTTCTTCCGACTATACGAAAGCGCATCCAACGATCTCATCACCCGCCGTTACCTCGACCCGGATGAAGTCCCTGCGCTGGCGCAGCGGTTCGGGGTCATCCAGGATGGTGACCTTTTCGTGTCGTATCTCTCCGAGGACGGCACAGCGGACCCGAACGCCCTCTCGCGTGTTTTCCGCAGCGGTCGCCAGGAACGCGATATGACGGAAGCCATCATGCGCTTGCTCATTGCGGGCAGCGTCACCGTCTACTTTGACGAGAGTCATGGCACACGCGGTGCGCTCGACGGAACGCAGGTCGGCTTATCCGGCATCCACAATGGGATGCAGGAAAGTGGTCTCGTCACCGCTGGGCTGAATGTGACCTCCATCGCCGACACGGGTGGCGATATTCCAATCGACGCGCGTGCGGTGATCCTGCCGCGTCCCCTGGTGGATTTCACCGAGGGCGAAGTCTCTGTCCTGGATCGATATCTACAACGCGGCGGCGCATTGTTCATCATGACGGATGTCGTCTTCACGCAGGACGCATTCTTGCGCGAGACTGGGGTGCTTAACAATTACCTGTGGTCGAATTACGGTCTGCGCGCACTTGACGCAGCGGTCGTCGATCCCGGCGCGAGCACAGAGACGCCCCTCGACATCCTCAGCTACGCTGTCGTCTCGAATACCGTCACGCCCCGCCTTGACCCCAGTACAGCGCCGGCAGTGTTCAGCCTCGCGCGAGCACTCGAAGTGAGCAGCAGCAGCCCACGCCCCAGCGTTGCCAATGGGCGTTTCATCATGACCTCGGAACTCGGCTTCGCTGAACGCAATCTTGAATTACTGGGCAGCACCAACACCTATGTCTTTGATGACGGTATCGATACGCCAGGTCCAATCACCGTCGCTGCCTGGGCGGAAGACCTGGAAACGGGTGCCCGCATCGTCCTCATCGGGGACAGCGATTTCGCCTCCAATGGGCAGGTTGTCCTGTCCAACGGCAATGGCATCCTCATCACCGACGCCATCACCTGGCTTACGAGCATAGATGACGAGGTGACGTTCGCGCCTGTGACGACGGGTATCGGGCTACCACTGGTCGCTATGGACGACGCCAGCGCGCAGATCCTGACCTTCACCGTCGTCGTCCTTATCCCGTTGAGCGTTCTCATCATCGGCATCGCAATTTGGGCAAGGCGCAGTCGGGCATGAAACGAAATCGTTCCCTTCTCGTTCTCGGCGGCATCTTTCTTGTGCTGGTCGCGCTGGTCGTCTGGCAGCGCCTCGCGGAAGACCAGACCGCACAGCGCCTGCTGGCGGAAGTCCCTGGTGATCCCCTGTTTCCTGGACTACAGCGCACCGACATTCAGGCAGTGCGTATTCAGCTTCCTGACAGCGAGCAGTCATTCACAGTCGCACGGGGAGCAGATGGCATTTGGACTGCGCCGGGATACGAACGCGAGTTTGACCCTGCGCAAGCGGAGTCGATTGCCGCAACCATCACGCTCCTCCCCTATTATCGTCGCTTGGATCAGGCTGCGCAGGAACCGCTCACGACCTATGGCTTTTCCCCGTTGGGCACGCTCCTCGTTCAAGTCGTGTTAAATAATGGCACCCAACACGCTATAGCGGTCGGCGGGCTAACCCCCAGCGGAGACACTTATTACGTCATCCTGGACGCACAACCAGACGTCTACGTGGTCGAAAGACGCGCTATTGACTTCCTGTTTGTTCAAATGCGCGACGCAACTGCTTGACATTCTCTTAAAATCGCAGTACTGTAGCAAATCGCAATGCCCATTCGGGGTCAATTGCTGTCGGTGTTCATCACCTCTTTCCGTCATCCAGCTCTCAACGTCCATTAAGCAAGCTCAGACGTAGGGTATGTTTTAGTCCTGTAACCTTATATTGGGTTACAGTTAGAAGCGTCATCGGTGTAACGGTATGCTGCTCAGAGAAATGGTCAGTAAGGACGAACTTCGTACGCAACTTATCGACAAGGCACGTCGTAAGGGAAACATTACCTACGACGAAATCCTCAGTCTCTATCCAGATGCAGAACAGGATATAACCCTGCTCGACGATCTGATGGATGAATTGATGGAAGCCGGTGTCGAAGTCATTCCGAGTGTAGAACCGGAAGACTCTTTCCTCACGCCTGCTCCCAACGCGCGTCCACCCCGCAGGTCTACCATCGACCTCGATCTGCCAGATCCAGACGACGACGATCTTGATCTTGATCTCGAATGGCGCGAAAACGAACTGATCGAGGATGCCGGGTATCAGCACGCGCTGGACAGCGACGATGTCGTCGGGCTTTACCTCAAGGAAGCCGGGCGCGTTCCGCTCCTGACGGCGGACGAAGAAGTCTCGCTGGCAAAGCGCATGGAAAAGGCGGTCAAGGCGAAAGCATTGCTCGACGAGCGCGGCGATGAACTGCCTCTCGACGATGTCTTCACCATTCAGGACCTGATGATGGACGGCGAAGCGGCACAGGAACACCTCGTGCGCGCCAATGCACGATTGGTCATCAGCGTCGCCAAGAAGTACATCGGGCGCGGAGTGCCGTTTCTCGACCTGATCCAGGAAGGGAATATCGGACTCATCCGCGCAACCAATAAGTTTGAATACCAGCGCGGGCACAAGTTCAGCACTTACGCGACCTGGTGGATTCGTCAGGCGGTCAGCCGCGCGGTGGCAGACCAGGGACGCACGATCCGGGTCCCTGTTCACATGGGCGACCAGCTCAACCGGATGCGCCGCGTTCAGCTCCAGCTCACGCAGGAACTAGGGCGCGAGCCGTCACTTGACGAACTCGCCGTCGGGCTGGAGACCACGCCGGACAAGGTCGAAAATCTGCTCGAAATCGCGCGCCGCCCCATCAGTCTGGAGACGCCGATTGATGAAGAAGGCGACTCGACCTTTGGAGACTTCGTCGAGGATGTGAACAGCCCAGCTCCCGCCGAAGAGGTCGCCACCAGCATGCTGCATGAGCACCTCAAGAAAGCGCTTGACCGCCTTCCGCCGCGCGAGGCTCAGATCCTCAAACTGCGCTACGGCTTGGAAGACGGGCGTGTGTATACGCTTGAGGAAGTTGGGCAGGCAATTGGTGTCACGCGCGAGCGCGTTCGTCAGCTCGAAGCGCAGGCGCTCAATCGACTGCGGCAGTCTTCAGCTCACTTGATCCTGAGAGATTATCTCTACGAGGAATAGCTGTGCAAAAGGGCACATCGCGTTGGGCAGGGGTCGCCGCGCTGTTCGTAGTCATGATCGGGGTGCTGCTGCTGCTCAACAACTACCTGTTGATCAGCGGCTTCGACATCACGTCCCTCTGGCCCCTTCTCCTGGTCGTCACAGGTGTGCTCATCCTGCTCCAGGGCGATCTGAACGACCCGGCGAGTACACGTACGTTTGGCATCACCCGAGGGACAGTCGAAAGCGCGACGATTGAGGTGAGCGCGGGCGAGATCGACGTGCATCTGCGTGCCAGCCCACGCGAGGGACGATTGGCGGCGGGACAATACGCCGCCAACTCCCGCCCTACGCTCGAAGCCCAAGGGACTCATGCCCATCTGCGCATGGATCGCACAGCGACCCCCTGGCTCTCAATGACCGACTGGGAAGTCGGCGTAGCCCGCGACCTTCCCTGGCGAATACTCATGAGTACCCACCTCGGCGCTGTTCAGGCAGACCTGAGCGATGTGGTCGTCGAAGCTGCGCACATCGCCACCGGATTCGGCGACATTCGTTTGACCATGACCAAAGAGGCGTTTGAACCCTTCCAGGTACGTTCCAGGCTGGGTGATATTCACATCTATACGCCGCCTGGCACACGCGCCGTCATCCACATACAGCCAACCCTCTTCACAGGACTGCATATCGACGAAAACCGCTATGAACACGCCGAAGATGGCTCATACCACGCGCGTGCTGTCGAATCGGTCTTCCAACCTGTCGAAATCTACGTCAGCACCACTTTTGGTGACGTTTACCTCGCCTGATCCCAATGATGTCAGTCAGCCTACCTTTCATCCTCCGCGATGGTGTCGAAACAGACATCGTCAAAGCTTTGCAGATGGATCATCAGTACGAGACCGATTTCGTCTGGCAGGTACAGGTCGAGCGAGACGACCCGCATTACTGCCAAATGACCTTTCGCTCAGAACGACTGCCCCGCGTTCTACAAGCCGTTTGCCCGCAAAGCGAAGCGCGGCTGCGTTTAGCCATGCAGGCGGAACACTGCTTCCTGGTCGCTGCGGAACGCGAAAGCGGCGATGTTCTGGGCTACCTGGCAATGTTCAGCGGCACAGCGCATCGGATCGCCAGCGTCACTGACCTGGTCGTTGACCGCGCGTTCCGCCGCAAACGCATCGGCTCCAAACTCCTGAACATTGCGCGGAGATGGGCGCGCGAAACAAAACACGAACGATTGATGGTCGAGTTACAAACGCGCAACTTTCCCGCAATCGCCTTCTGCCAGGCTTCCGGAATGACGTTTTGTGGTTACAATGACCGTTACTTTGATCAGCAAGAGATCGCTGTTTTCTTCGGGCAGACTCTTCGCTAAGACCGCTGAGAAGCAGACGTGCCACTACCAATCTTCATACTCGACATTGCCAACGAAATTCTGGCAGCGACGATAGTCATCCTCGCTGCTTCAATACTGCTCTACAACGTCACCCGCAATCTGAACAATCCTGTCGCACGCACCTCGGCAGTCCTTCTGGGGTGCGTAACCATCACCTACCTCATCGACGTATTTGTCGCGTTGGGACCTGATGCAGCAACGTATGCCAGCGCGCTGCGCCTGCAATGGGTGGGGATTGGGTTCATGCCAGCCGCCTCATTCCACCTCTCGGACGCGCTCCTCGCTACCACGGGCTTGTCCTCTCGTGGACGCCGCCGCCGTGTCGTCCGCCTGATGTATGGCATCAGCTTCATGTTCCTTCTCGCCGCCGTCTTTTCGAATGCTCTGGTGATACCAGTAGGGGTTGCCACAACACTCTCCCCCGGCAGAGCCATCGCGGTCACACCAGGTTTCGTATTCCCGGTTTATGTTGCTTTCTTCCTGGTTGCCGTCTCGGCTGCGTTCATCAATGTGCAGCGTGCGCGTCAGCGCTGCATTACGCGCTCTACCCGCCGCAGGATGGGGTATCTCCAGTTTGCGATGCTAACCCCCGCAATCGGCATTTTTCCCTTCTCGTTGATCATCGGAGCCGGTACAGAATTCACATTTGCGGGGCTAATCCTCGTCAATCTGGCGAATCTCTTCGTCGTCCTCATGCTGCTCTTCCTTGCATATCCTCTGTCGTTCTTTGGCTCGAATATCCCAGACCGCGTTGTCAAGAAGGAGCTGCTGCGCTTCATCCTGCGCGGTCCGGCAACCGCCCTGCTCGCTCTTGGCACGTACTTTTTCACCAACACGAGCAGCCGCATTCTTGGGTTGCAGGGCGAGCGCTTCACGCCCTTTGCCATCGTCGCCGTCACGTTGTTATGGCAGTGGTCGATTGCCCTTCGACTCCCCTGGTTGGAAAAACGTCTCGTCTACAACGACGACGAAGAGCGCCAGTTCGACAAGATACAGGACCTGAGTGATCGCCTGCTCACGCGCAGCGACCTGATACAGCTCCTCGAAGCACTTCTAGAGTCGGTCTGCGATTACCTGCGTGCGAATACGGCTTACGTTGCCACCTTTCAGGGCGAAAGTTTAGAGATCGTGTGCGCGGTGGGTCCCAGCGCCCCGGCGACCATGCCCGTCGGCGAACATGGGATCGCACTGCGACGCGCGCTGGTCTCGGAACAGTCATCCCTGGAAAAACCGCTGCTCCGCGACAACTTCTGGTTCATCCCCCTGGTGGGTCAGCGAACTGCCAGCGAGGGCGAAGGAATCGGAGTCCTTGCAATCTATGCGCAGGGCAAGAACCTCAGCTTGCAGGAAGATGACCTCGCCATGCTCAGCACATTCGCCACGCGGGCAGGTCAGGCGCTCGAAGACATGACCCTCCAGGGAGAAATACTCGCTGCGCTCGAAGGGCTTCTGCCGCAGATTAATCTGACACGACGCTCGACGGAAGACATCGAGTTCCGCCCAGGGCGCGCCGGTATCGCAGCGCAATCGGCATCGCTTCTAGACCGCGAACAGTTCAATGAACAGGTTCGCGCCGCACTCAAGCAATACTGGGGCGGACCCGGTCTGACAAACAGTCGTCTGCTCGAACTGTGTATCGTCCAGGAAGCGGTTGCGACCAATGACAATAATCCGGCAAAGGCGCTCAGGGCTGTCCTCGTCACCGCAATCGAGCGCCTGAGACCACAAGGCGAACGTAAAATCATGGACCCGGAATGGACACTCTACAGCATCCTGGAATTTCGCTTTCTGAAGGGGCAGAAGGTGCGTGAAGTCGCAAACCGCCTTGCCATGAGTGAGCCAGACTTCTTTCGCAAGCAGCGAATCGCCATCGACCAGGTAGCAGACGTCCTCTGGGACATGGAATCAGGCTGCCAACACCCGCACGGACCATAACCTCCGATCAAATTCGGGGAACCGGCACCCGAGTAGCAGCGATTCCTTGATGCGAAACGCCGATTCTTTGCTATACTGTCCAGAATTAATCCAATGCTCATACTTTGCACAAAAGTTCCAACCAGAATACAGTCGTAAGTGTAATAGGGAAGGTCAGAGTATGTCCGCTCATATTCAACGTCGTGAGTCTGGTTCTCAACCGGAACCACTCGATGAAGGCTACTGGGCAGCGCTCCTGCATGAGGGGGAAAATACCGGAGTCGCCACCGCAGTGCAGTACGATTATCCACCTGCGGATCATGACTACCGAGAAGTCGCCGAACCGCCCAGTGCAGCCGACATCCAACCGAGTCGAGATGATTGGAGCGAGATGCGCCAAATCATGGATGCCGATCTGGTGCTGGAACTGCCTGTCGTAGGGACAAACCGCGGGGGGCTACTGGTCGATTGGCGCACGCTGCGCGGCTTCGTGCCTGCCAGCCAACTGATCGACTCCACACTTCCGCCTGCCCAGCGCAGCCCGTTGACCGACCGGGTGGGGAAAAGGCTCCTGCTGCGCGTCATTGAGTTAAACGCGGAATACAACCGTCTGATCCTGTCCGAGCGCGCTGCTCAGGTCGAAGCGGGCGAACGCGCCGGGCTGCTTGCCCGCCTCAAGCGAGGAAGCATCGCCAAAGGTATGGTCACAAACCTGTGTGACTTCGGTGCGTTCGTCGATCTGGGCGGCGTTGAGGGTCTGATCCACATCAGCGAGCTGAGCTGGGGGCGGGTTGGGCATCCCGGCGACATCCTGAGTCGTGGGGACGAGGTCGAGGTCTTCGTTCTGGACGTCAGCCCCCAGGCAGGGCGGATTGCCCTCAGCTTCAAACGCCTTAAACCAGACCCCTGGGAAAGCGTCCATCTGCGTTACCAGGTTGGAGAAATCATCGAGGGCATTGTCACCAACGTGGTTGATTTTGGCGCATTTGCTCGCGTAGAAGATGGGTTGGAAGGGCTGATCCATGTCTCAGAGCTTGCGGAGGGGCACTTTCTCCACCCTCGCAATGTCATCAGAGAAGGGCAAACCGTTCGTGCGCGCATCCTGAGCATTGACGGGCGCAACCGTCGATTGGGACTCAGCCTGCGCGCGATGAACATCTACGGACAGCAGAACCCGACGTAATCCAGACGCTGCTGGCGGCAGAACAAGGCTTCCGCGTTGCCTCAGCAGCGCCCAACTGCGCAGAACTGTGCTATATTTCCATACGAACTGTGTGATCGTTTGTGAATGGGTTCTGGGGCAGTGTAAGACGTGGCTGGTCAACAACTGGGGGAAAAACCGAAAAGCGGCGGCATCAGTGCAAAAAGCGAACGCACCCAAAAAGCCAAGCCCACCAATCCAGCACCTGTTCGAGAAGACCAGGTGCAGAAGTACACCCTGAAGTCCGATTTCTGGGACTCCATACTGGACATCGTTCCACCCTGGTTCGGCGAAGTCGTCGGCTTCATCCTCGTCGTTTTCGGCGTGCTGTCGCTCTTGTCCGTACTGAATGTCACCGCCGACGCCAGCGTCTCCATCGCCTGGTCGACAGCACTGACAACGGCGTTCGGGTATGGCGCACTGGTCGTCAGCATCGGCATTTTCGCCTTGGGTTTGATTGTGCTGCTGCGCGAATTCGGCATGAACGTTCACTTCTCCCTCAGCCGCGTTCTTGCGCTGGAGATTAGTTTCCTTGCAATGCTTGCCCTCATACACCTCGCCACAGGCGGCACGGAGCCGCGCGCGGTCGCACGCGCGGGGCAGGGTGGCGGCGCGATTGGTTGGGCGTTAAGCAACCCACTTGCGACACTTCTCAGTCCGACAGTTGCGGTTGCCTTTTTTACATCTGTACTGGTCATTGGCATAGCCATGTTCGTTGGCGTCGACCGAGAAAAAGTCGGCGCGGCACTCCGGTGGATGCACACCGTACTCACGGGCTTTTCGACCCGCACACTCAAGCAGATCGACGAGGTACAGAGGGCGCGCGCCGAGCGTGCAGCCATCGCAGTCGCCGCCGCCGCCGCTGCCGCAATCCCGAAGCCAACCGACGCACCTATCCCATCGCGCATCACGCAGACGCAACCGATTCTGCGCATTCGCCCAGACCCGGCACACCTGCCGCCCAGCCTCCGCCCCGGTGCGCCGTCGCTCCTGCCCACGCCGACCGACACAGCCGAAATAGATTACACCAATCACCCGCTCTTCAGTAGGCGAGAAGACAGCCCAGCGTTAAGCAACCAGATCGGTAACATCAAGGGCAAACGCATCAAGGGACAACCCGTGCTTGTGGAACGCCCGGATGGGCGAACCAAGCGCTTCTTCACAGTAGAGGGCATGAAAGAGCCGAAGGTCGTCGCCAAACGAGACCCTGCCCTTCCCGCGCTCGGAATTCTGCGCGACGCTGAACTGATCGTGCCGGACGAGAACGAGATCAACAACAATGTCGTCTTGATTGAAAACACGCTCCTTGAATTCGATATCGATGTCGATGTCGTCGATGTCAAGGTCGGACCCACCGTCACGCAGTACGCCGTCCAGCCGTTTCGAGAAGGCAAAGAGGGTGAAACCGCCTACGGACGTACACGAATCAGCAAGATCGCTTCGCTCCAAAGCGACCTCGCGCTCTCCCTTTCTGCCAAGCGTTTACGTCTCGAAACACCCGTACCAGGTCACAGCTACATCGGTATAGAAGTCCCCAATAAGAAGCCGAGCGTGGTCGCCCTGCGGTCAGTCTACGAAAGTAAGGCATACCAGGAGCAAGCCGCGAAGAAAAAGTCGCCGCTCTTCATACCCCTAGGGCGCGACGTGTCCGGCTCGCCAATCGGGATCGACCTGTCGCAGATGCCGCATCTCTTGATCGCAGGCACAACCGGGTCGGGCAAATCCGTCTGCATCGCGGCGATGGCAGCCGCGCTCGTCCTGGACAATACACCCGATCTCATGAAGATCATCATGCTCGACCCGAAGATGGTTGAACTCAGCCGTTTCAACGGTCTGCCGCATCTGCTGGGACCCGTCGAGACCGACCTGGAACGCATCATCGGCGTACTTCGCTGGTGCACGCGCGAAATGGATCGCCGCTACAAACTGCTGGAAGAAAACGCCGCGCGCAACATCGACATCTTCAATTCACGGCTCGGTCGCCGCCGCAAAGACGAATATCTGCCCTACATCGTCATCCTCGTCGATGAAATCGGTGACCTGATGTTGAGCAAACCCGAAGAAACGGAAAAGACGATCACCCGCCTGGCGCAGATGGCGCGAGCGGTCGGAATGCACATGGTGGTCGCCACCCAGCGCCCGTCGGTCGATGTCATCACAGGCTTGATCAAAGCGAACTTTCCGTCACGCATCTCTTTCGCCGTCGCGTCGGGCATTGACTCGCGCGTGATCCTCGACTCGGTTGGCGCGGAGACGCTGATGGGGCGCGGCGACATGCTCTATCAGGCAGCCGATTCGCCTTTCCCACGCCGCTTGCAGGGCTGTTTCGTCAGCGATGAAGAAGTCCGCGCGGTCACCGAACATTGGCGTAAGTGGCAGGAAAAAGAGGTCGCCGCCGGGCGCGCCGAACCCATCATGATCGGACCCTGGGAACGCGGTTTGACGCGGCGCGAATTCCTTTCCGAGACCGATCCGATGCTCGAACAGGCAATCTCCCTGGTCATCGAGGCTGGCGAGGCGTCGGCGTCGCTTATCCAGCGCCGTCTCGGCGTCGGCTATCCGCGCGCGGCGCGCATCATGGACTTGTTAGAAGAACTGGGTGTGGTTGGCGAGGTCAAAGGTGGCGGGCGCAACCGCGAAGTCCTGATCCGCCCTGGGCGTGACCCCTTCAAGGACATCATCGAGAAGCGTCTCAAGAAATAGGCACACAACCCGCCGCTGCTACAGCAGGCGCGGCAGGGATGGCAGCGGGGCGATCATGTCTGGCGAACTGAAGCCGGCGCGATTCACGTTCCTGGACACCTCATGGGCGGTCATCTTGTCCGGATCGTAGCCGCGCAGCAGCGGCTTGAGGACGGGCGCTGGCACATCCTCCGCAGCGAGCCAGTCGCCATAGTTTTCCCGCGAGAGAATGACGGGCATCCGCTCATGGATCGGCTTCATGAAGGCGTTGGCGGCAGTGGTCAGGATGGTGCATGTTCGCAGATCATCCCTCTCCGGGCTGTGCCAGACTTCCCACAACCCCGCAAAACCAAAGACTTCGCGATCCGTCAGATGGATATACATGGGATACTTCTTGCCATCGTCGCGGGTCTGCCATTCGTAGAACCCGGACGCGGGGATGACGCAACGGCGGCGCTTGAAGGCAGCGCGAAAAGCAGGCTTTTCATCGACCGTCTCCGAGCGCGCGTTAATCATCTTAGCGCTCATCGACAGGTCTTTCGCCCACGACGGCATCAGCCCCCATCGCGCCTGGCTCACGGTATCCGGCGCTTCGTTCAGGATGACGGGAAGCACCTGTGTTGGCGCAACGTTGTAGTTCGCGGGCACAACAGGAACCCCACTCAGACCAAACTCCAGCACCATCTGGTTGGGGTCAGCCACCAACACGAAACGTCCACACATCGTCATTCACTCCCGCGATCAATCAGCCTACTTCGCTTTATGCGAAGAAGTCGCCCCTTCGTGCCGCCTAGCGGCGCTTCTTACCTGCCGAAGGGCGTCCCATCTCCGTAATCTGGCGCACAATTCCCAGCACCGCGAGACCGATGGTGATGATCTGACCGACCTGTAAGGGTCGCACATCACCCCCCCCCAGCCGCTCCTCTTCGGCAGCACGAGCATAGAGATACGCGGCAACCATGCCTAACAGCGCACCGACCATAGCACCGAGTGCATACGTTTGCGCCTTGTTTTCAGTCCCGCTTTGGAGATTGGTCGTCATCATTCCTCCCATCTGTTCGTGATGTCACGCTTGTGGTATCCGCCGAAATCAGTCTGTCCGTCCACTGGAATAATGGAGCCAGGCGCGCACTCAGCGCGATGCTCCAACGCGCAATGCGATCCGCGTATGCGCCAACGCGATCCTGCATCTTCAGGCTCAACGCCTCACCCCGCCGCAGTGGGCGCTTTGCGAGCGGATGCAAGCGTCCGCTCACGACTGCCAGAGTCATCAACCCGATTGAGAATGGCAGCATACATATGGCGAGCGGGCACAACACGAGAAGTGTCACGATCACATCGCGCGAAACCGCGAGCTGCGCGGCGCTGCGCATCACGCTCACCAGCGCGGTCAGCAACACCAGGAGCAGCAGCCCCCCGGCAATCGGCAGTGCGATCTTCAGCCACACGTCTCGGTGATGGCGATTGCGTGACTCTTTCAGGCTGCGTTCTGCATCAAGCATCATTTGACGATCCTTACCCGCAAACACAAGACGAGTATAGCGCAAGAGGCACATCGGCGTTTAGACTGTATGGTATGACTTTGTCTGACAGCGAGACCCTATTATGAACGCCAATCTGCATATCAATGACGAAATCCGCGCTGCACTGCGCGAGATGCGCCCTGTCGTCGCGCTTGAGTCTACGGTGATCACGCACGGGCTGCCCTACCCTGCCAATGTCGAGACAGCGCTGGCGATGGAGACAGCCATAAACCAGAGCGGCGCAATTCCCGCGACCATTGCTGTCCTTAAAGGAAGAATCACCGTTGGAATAGCCTCCAGTGAAATCGAGCGCCTCGGCAGCATCAAAGACAACAGCGTTCGAAAATGCAGCCGGCGCGACCTGGCAGTCAGCATGGCGCTTGGGGAAGATGGTGCGACGACCGTCGCAGGGACGATGGTGGTCGCGCACATGGCAGGTATCCGCGTCTTTGCGACGGGTGGCATCGGCGGCGTACATCGCGGACACCCTTTTGATGTCTCCGCAGACCTGACCGAGCTGGGACGCACACCCGTCGCCGTCGTCTGTTCTGGCGCAAAGTCGATCCTCGATCTTCCGCTGACACTGGAAGTGTTGGAGACTCAGGGTGTCGCAGTGATCGGCTATGGGACGGATACGCTCCCAGCATTCTACACACGCAGCAGCGGGCTGCCGCTCTCTGTATGGGTCAATACGCCAGAACAAGCCGCCAGCATTCTGAAGGCACAGCACACGCTCGGCATCCAATCCGGCGCGCTCGTCACCGTGCCTGTGCCAGCAGCCGATGAATTGCCGCAGGCGGAGGCGGAAGCCGCCATCGCCCAGGCGACCCTGGAAGCGGATGCCCAGGGCATTCATGGCGCAAAGGTGACGCCGTTTATCCTGGCACGGGTCGCAGAACTCACCGAAGGCTCGTCGCGCCGGGCAAACCTGGCACTGCTGATCCACAATGCGCGGGTCGCAGGCGAGATCAGTGTCGCACTCGCGCGGCACACCGATTAGCAGACCTGCTGTGCCACTCGTTATAATCCCAATCCGCGTGTAAGGAGTCGTACTTGCGTATCGCTATCGAAGGCGGCAGGCCGCTGAACGGCATCTATCATCCCTCAGGCAGCGTCAATACTGCGCTGGCGCTGCTGGCTGCCACGTTGTTGAGCGAGCAACCGATCACCCTGCACAACATGCCGCGCACCAGCATTCTGACAGCGCTGACTGACCTCGCAGAGAAGCTGGGAGCGCAATCATCGTGGGACGGCGACACGCTCCATATCCAGACGCAGACCCTCACCCGCCGCATCCTGACCACCGAAGACACGCAGGCATCCGTCGGCGCAATCCTCTTCCTTGCGCCAATTCTTGTCCATCGCCGTCATGCGCGTATGGAGTTTGACTTTCCGCTTCACCGCATCAGAACCCACCTCGAAGCCCTGCGCGACCTGGGTCTTGATGTCCTGAGCAGCGACGGCGCGATTGAGTGCAAGGCGGTGGAATGGGGCGAACGACGTATTCTGCTGACACAGACGAGCGTGACCGCAACCGCGCTCGTCATGATGCTCGCAACGCGCCTCGGTGCTAAGACCATTATCCAAAATGCCGCCTGTGAGCCACAAATCCAGGCGCTTGCCCATTTCCTGGTCAGGATGGGTGCCACCATCGAAGGCGCTGGGTCGAATGTTCTGACCGTTCACAAAGCGGATGTGCTCCAGGGTTGCGAAACACGCGTCCCAAGCGACCACATCGAAGCGGCGAGCGTTGCAGCAGTGGCGGCAATGACGGGCGGGCGACTGCAAATCGCCGCGACACGCAGCGCTGATGTCGCCATGATTCAAAAGGTTTATCAACGCCTGGGTATCGTGCTCGATCTCGATCAGGAGTCGATCTTCGTACCGCGCCATGAAGCACTGGTGGTGTCTAACCGCGAAGAAGATCTCGATTCGTCCATAGAAACGGCACCCTGGCCCGGCTTCCCCTCGGATCTGGTCGGTATCGCCACAGTCATCGCAACACAGGCACGTGGCACGTCCCTCATTCACGAAAAACTCTTCAACAATCGTCTGATCTTCGTGGACAAACTCAAGGCGATGGGTGCGCAAATCGTCCTATGCGACCCGCATCGTGCAATCGTCGTCGGTGCCACCCCCCTACGCGGGATCTACATGGACTCGCCGGACGTGCGCACCGGTCTCGGATTGCTGGCTGCAGCGCTGGTCGCGGAGGGGCGCACGGAGATCGACAATGCGCAGGCAATTGACCGCTGGTTTGTCGGCGCGCTGGGCAAGCTCCAGCAGATTAACGCGCAAATCACCTACCTATGACCACACAATCCTTGACGCGGGTTCATCACACCGTGAGCGGCTTGGACTGTGCCTATGCCGTGTTCGGAGACATGGGGAGCACCCAAACGCCCGTGATTGCGCTGCATGGCTGGGGTGCGTCTGCGGAGCTGATGATGCCGCTCGGTAAGCGACTAGCAGCGAGCGGATTTCGCATCATCGCCCCGGATCTGCCTGGCTTCGGCGAAAGCACGCCTCCGCCAACAGCATGGTCCGTCCACGAATACGCGGATCATGTCATTCGCTTGCTCGACACGCTCGAAATTCCGAAGGCGCACCTTTTCGGGCATTCGTTCGGCGGCAGACTCGCGATAATCCTCGGCGCAAGGCATCCTGATCGCGTCGCAAGCATCGTCCTGGCGAACAGCGCGGGCGTGCCCCCACGAATAGACCCGGTTGTCCAGCTACGCACCACCCTCTACAAGGGGATGCGTGACGGCTTGAAGGCAGTTGGGTTGACGACGATCTCCAACACGCTCCGCGAATGGTACATTGCGCGTTACGCTTCGCCAGACTACAAGAACGCGGGCGTGCTCCGCGAGTCGTTCGTCAAGATCGTCAACGAGAGTCTGCTGTCACTTGCTGCGCAGGTCACTGCACCGACCCTGCTCATCTGGGGCGCAAAAGACCAGGATACACCCCTCTGGCAAGGGCAAAAACTGCTGGCAGCCATCCCAAACGCCGGTATTGTCGTCTATGATGACGCCGGGCATTACAGCTATCTCGATCGACTGCCGGATGTCGTCGCCACGCTCGTCTATTTCTACAAGCACCCCACGACGGGATAGACCGGAAACACAATCCACGATGATCGACTTATTTCTTCTCATCATCGCGCTCATCTGGTGGGCGGGCGCATGTCTGCGGATTTACCGCCAGGCACGCTTTTACCAGATCGAAGAGTACATGAGCCTGCGCTATCTGCGATGGATCACCAGCCGACGCGAGCGCTGGGTGCCAGGGCGCCCGCTGATCGCCTTCCTCATTTCGGCAGGGATCACCCTGCTGCTTACGGAAGCCAGCGATGGCATCTTTCCGTTCATCGTCGGCGCGATTGGAGCGATCTCCGCCGTGTACCCGCCGAACGAGGGCGAGATCAAGAAGCAGTTCCGACCGACCGCACGCGCAAGACGCCTGCTTACGACCACCTTCATAGTCGTTACACTGCTGACCCTCGCTGCTGGTTTCCTGGTCGGCAGCATCGAAGTTGGCGGATTCATTGAGCTGCCGTTCATCCTGATGGCATTACTGGGTCTGCTGATCTTCATCGCGTCTCCCCTGCTGCTCACGCTGGGGAATCTCCTGATGGTTCCGGTCGAAGGCGCGCTCCGTGCGCGCTTTGTGGCGCGGGCGCGCCGAGTGCTGCAAGAAGTCAACCCAGTCGTGATAGGCATCACGGGCAGTTACGGGAAAACCAGTACCAAGTCGTACCTCGCCCACATCCTCAATGGGCGTTACAAGGCTTATCCGACGCCCAAGAGCTACAACACCATGATGGGGGTCTGCATCGCCATCAACAACGACCTCGTCAATGACTACAGTGTCGATTACTTCGTATGCGAAATGGGGGCTTACATCCCTGGAGAAATTCAGGCGATCTGCGATCTCACCCACCCCACGATCAGCATCGTGGTCGAAGTGGGGCCACAGCACCTTGAACGGTTCGGCACGCTCGAAAACATCGCCATCGCCAAATACGAAATCATCAAGGCGCTGCCACCTGATGGGGTCGGAATCTTCAACTGGGATAACCCCTATGTACGGGAGATGGTTGAACGCGGCTACCCCGCGACGCGCATCGCCGTAAGTCGTCAGCTCGACCCGCAGGATCTGCCGCCAAACCCGCCGCGCTTCATTGCCTCGGAGATTGACGAGCAGTTGGATGGGCTTCGCTTCACCGTCCACGACATCGAGTTGGGTCAGGCTGCGCGCTTCGAGACACCGCTCCTGGGTTTGCACAACGTCACCAATATCCTGCTGGCGACCGCGATTGGCGTTCACGAAGGCATACCGCTGAACGACATCGCGCGCCGCGTCCGCACACTCCAACCCGCAGAAAGCCGTCTTGCCCGAACCACTGACGCGCGCGGCGTGACCATTCTGAACGACGCCTACAGTGCCAATCCGGTCGGCATAGTCCATGCACTGCGCGTCTTATCAATGCATCCCGCCAAACGCCGACTCCTCATCACCCCGGGCATGGTCGAACTAGGACCCCTGGAAGCGCAGGAAAACCGCAAACTCGGCGAAATCGCCGCACAGCACGCCACCAATGTCATCCTGGTCGGCGCTGCAAAGACCGCGCCTATCCTGGAGGGTCTGCGCAGCGCGAGCTTTCCAGCCGAAAAGATCCAGGTCGTCGAGACGGTGCGCGAAGGCATGGACTGGTATCAGCGCAACCTGGAGCCAGGGGATGTCGTATTATTCCTTAACGACCTCCCAGATACCTATTCGTCCTGACGAGGCACCCGATGACACTTCCTGTCGATCTCTTTGTCCCGATTACGTTTATCCTGATGATCATTGGCGTCTTCTTGTCGCTCATCCCGGTCCTGCCAGGGTCACTGGTCGTCTGGCTGATCGCGTTGGCAGCGGGCTTGATAGACAACTTTCAACGCATCACACCCCCGGCATTCGTCGTCATGACCATCATCATGGTGGTCAGCCAGCTTTCCGACTTCTGGCTACCCTTCTTTGGCGTTCGCGCTGGCGGCTTAACCTGTGCAGCCTCCATCGGATCGATCATCGGGGGGATGGTTGGAACGTTCATCATCCCTATTCCGCTGATCGGGACACTCCTCGGAGCGGTGGCAGGAGCGCTTGTCGTGGATTTCATCCAACGACAGAATGTCGATACGGCGGTCATCGCGGGCAAGGAGGCGGCACGCTTATTCGCCATCGGTTACGCGGTACGGTTCATCAGCAGCGCCATGCTCTTCGTGGTCTTTGTCATCAGCGTTGTGACTCGCAATTAGCGCATCTTTTAGTCGGGCGAAAGGTCTGTACGTCACACTAGGTCGAATTGATCGGACAAATCCATCACCAACTTAAGTAAGTGAAATGTTTACACAATTTGAAGTCGATTTAGCCGGCTATTTTGTCCAGCGAGCGGCAGCATATGCCAATATGGGTGAAATCGACCAGGCAATCACCGACTACACTACAGCGCTCGAACTCTACCCGGATGACGCACCAGCGTACTACCGCCGGGGGTGTATGCTTGCTGCAGCTGCGCGGCACATCGAGGCGATTGCAGATTACGACCGCGCTTTGGCGCTCGACGCCCTGCACGACGGGGCGCTCTTCCGACGCGGTGTAAGTTACACGGCACTGACCGATTTCGACCGCGCCGTTATGGACTATGACCGCGCGATTGCGCTCAACCCGCTCTTCGCGCAGTACTACCAGCAGCGCGGGTTAGCGCACTCCCTGAACAGCGCGGTAGAACTCGCGATCCACGACTTCGACCAGGCGCTGCTCCTCGACCTGCACGATGTCCTCAGCTACTACTATCGCGCGCAAACTTACTCCATGATTGGTGAGTACCCGCGCGCCATCGCCGATCTGACGTATGCAATCAACCTCGCGCCAGGCGACCCTGCCATTTATTTCGAGCGCGCAACCAACTATTATTATCACAGCGACTATGTGCGCGCGCTCGCCGATTACCGTCAGGCAATCGTCCTGGAACCTGAATATGCAGAAGCGTATGCGGGCTTGGGGGCGACTTCACTGCATATTGGGCATCTTCAGGACGCGCTGACGAGTTATCGCCGCTATCTGCACCTGGTTGGCAAAGATGCCGACCCACGCATCACGCGGCTCGTCAAGCGAATGGAGGAAGGCATCGGGGCGGCAGCGCAAAGCAGCTAACCGAGGAGATCTTATTCCTGATGTCATCAAAGCGAATGACAACCATCGGCGTCATTTTCGGCGGACGCAGTGTCGAACATGATGTGTCGATTGTCACGGGTCAGCAGATCATGCGCGCGCTTGATCCCGAACGTTACGAAATTGTCCCCATCTACATTGACCGCGACGGCAAGTGGTTCAGCGGCGCGCCCCTCCTGGATATCAAGAGCTTCGAGTCTGACGTGCGCGTGCGCGAAGGCGTCGAAGAAATCATTCTGTCGCCCAATACCAATCATCATGGCATCATCATCAACCCGCTTGCATCCGGTTTGTTCGCCAAGAGCAGGATCAAGCGTCTGGATGTCGTGTTCCCTGCGCTGCATGGCACGCACGGCGAAGATGGCACACTTCAGGGGCTGCTTGAGCTGGCAGACATCCCCTATGTCGGCTGCGGTGTGCTCGCCAGCGCGCTTGCTAATGACAAAGAGATGGCAAAAGTCCTGCTTCGCCAGCATGGCATCCCCGTCCTCGATGCAGTCTCCTTCACAAGAGCCGAATGGACTCAGTCAACGACCAAAGTTATTGAGCACATCACGGCTGTACTCAAATATCCCGTCTTCGTCAAACCAGCGACTCTGGGATCAAGCATCGGAATCACACGCGTGCAGGACGCCGATAGCCTACGACTCGCCATCGACATCGCCGCCAATTTCGACCGGCGCATTCTGGTCGAACAGGCATTGACGGATTGCATCGAAATCAACTGTGCGCTGATGGGCAATGCCCAGGACATCACAGCTTCCGTCCTGGAACAGCCGATCTCGTGGGAGCAGTTTTTGAGCTTCGAGGAGAAATACCTCCGGGGCAGCGACGGCATGAAGAGCGCTGAACGACTCATTCCTGCTCCACTGCCGCCTCAGGTCACCGCGCAGATCCAGGAAATCGCCATCCGCGCATTCCAGGCAGTCGATGGACGCGGCACCGCGAGGATCGATTTCCTCGTCAAGGGCGATGAGATCTACCTGAACGAAATCAACACCCTTCCGGGGTCTCTCGCCTTTTACCTGTGGCAGGAAATGGGTATGCCCGCGCGCGAGGTCGTGCAGAAGCTGGTCGCACTGGCGCAGGACGCGCACGCGGAAAAGCGACGCAGCTCGTACAACTATAAGACCAGCCTGGTCGCGCTCACCGCACAGCGAGGGCTGAAAGGTACCAAAGGCAAAAGCCGCCAAGGCGGCGATTAGATCCACCTCGTCCATGAGTGGCGGTGTGTGCTATCCTTGTCCCAGTCCTGCTAGCACTCACGGATAGGGTCGTGCCGTATCAATCCAGCGGAGGTCGTCGTAACAACGTGCAGCTCGGCGTCGGGCAGTCCATCTGGGCTGGCACACCGCCGTCTGCCATTCCGGAACGGGTGCTCGATGGCATCCCCGGCTATCTCGCCTGGATCGCCCTGTTGGGGTGTATCATCCTGTCATTCGTCGCGCCGCGAACCCTGCTGGTGATTGCGGCGCTTGTTGGCTTCTATTCGGCAATCCGGTTTCTGATCGCTGGCATCGCCAATGTCATCGGCTTGCGCAACATCCGCAAATGGAATAACACGGACTGGGACGCGCATTACCTCGATCATGACCCTGCCGATGTCCTCCCCTGGGAGTCCGTTCGCCATGTCGTCATCATCCCTGCCTATAAAGAACCAATCGATGTCCTGCGCTGTACCCTCAGCAATCTCGCCGCGCAGCACCAGGCGCGGAAGAATATGACCATCGTCCTGGCAATGGAGGCAGCGGAAGACGGCGGCGCAGAGAAGGCTGACCAGCTTCAGCACGAATACGCGCGCCAGTTCGAGAACTTCTACTACACGATCCATCCGCGCGGTTTGCCAGGAGAAATGCAGTGTAAATCGGCGAACGAGGCTTGGGCAACGCGCTGGGTCAAGCGTCGATTGGTCGATGAGCGTGGCTACGATATTGACCACATCCTCGTCACGACGATGGATGCGGACACACTCTGGCATCCCAACCACTTCCATGCGCTGACGTGTCTATTCGCCACCAACCCGAACCGCCACCTGCGCATCTGGCAAGCGCCGATCCGCTATCACGGCAACATCTGGCAGATCAATCCACTCCTGCGCCTCGTCAACGCATACTCCGGTGCCTTTGAACTGGCATACCTCGCCGCGAGCTGGTGGACGCCCATGCCGATGTCCTCGTATGCGTTGAGCTTGCGCCTGCTCGACAACGCGGGTTACTGGGACTCAGATGTCATCGCCGACGAGTGGCATATGTTCATCAAAGCGTACTTCGCCCGCGATGGCAAAGTGAAGCTGGAGCGGATGTTTCTCCCGTTCCTGGCGCAGGCAGCCACCGGCAAGACATTGTGGGCGGCAGTTAAAGCGCGCTACTCGCAGACCCTGCGCCATGCCTGGGGTAGCAAAGAAGTCGGCTACATGCTCGCCAAAATGCTTGAACATCCGGAGATGCAATTTCTCCCCGCCTTTCGACTGCTCTTCCGCATTGCTCACGACATTCTGCTGGCAGGCGCGGGTTGGATCATCCTGACGGTTGGCTCACAGCTCCCGTATCTCGCACACCCGCCGCTGCTGGGGCAAATGGTCGGCGAAGGTTTTGGCAACCCAACCTTTGCGCTGCTGCAAATCTCCTTCCTCCTCGTGTCGATTCTCGGTGTCGTGTTCTGGTATCAGGATGTCATCGCCAGACCGCCCCGTCCGAGCAGGCAGACCCTGGGCGAAGCCGTCCTGACGCTCCTCAGCTTCCCCCTGCTCCCTATCCTGACGCTCTTCATGGTGGCAATCCCGACGCTCCAGGCGCAGACACGCCTGATGGTCGGGATGCCGCTGCAATTCCGCGTGACAAAAAAGGACTGACAAACATCATGGCAAAGATCGGCTACATTGGCTTAGGAATCATGGGGGCGAGCATCGCCCGCAACCTCATGAAAGCAGGGCACGAGCTGGTCGTCCACAATCGCAGCCAGGCGATCGTGGATGAGTTCGTTCATGCGGGTGCTGCCCGCGCCAACAGCCCGCGCGAGGTCGCGGCGCAGGTGGAATTCGTCTTCACCAATCTTCCGGACACGCCAGATGTAGAAGCGGTTGTGCTGGGCAAAGATGGCGTCATCGAGGGTGCTCACCCGGGGCTGGTCTACATCGACAACAGCACCATCAAGCCCGAATTCGCGCGCATCATCGCCGCGAAGCTTGCAGGAGTCGGCGTTGCCGCGCTCGATGCCCCGGTCAGCGGCGGCGACATTGGGGCGCGGGACGGCACACTGACGATCATGGTCGGGGGCGACGAAGCCGCCTACAATCGCGTGCTGCCGCTGTTTGGCGCGATGGGCAAAAAGAGCGTCCTGGTCGGCGACAGTGGCGCGGGACAGATCGCCAAAGCCTGTAACCAGATCATCTGCGCGGCGCAGATGGTGGCATTGGCGGAAGCATTGACGACCGCGCAGCAGGCGGGGGTCGATCCGACACGGGTCGTCGAAGCAATCAAGGGCGGCGCAGCACAGATGTGGACACTCGATGTGAAGCCGCCGCGCCTCTTCGCCGGCAATCGCAACCCCGGTTTCAAGGCATATATGCAGCACAAAGACCTGGGGATTGTCCTCGATACCGCCAAAACCTATGGTATTCCGCTGCCGATGACCGCCATTGTTCAGCAGCTTTTCACTGCCATGCTTCAGATGGGCATGCGCGAACTCGACAACAGCGCCGTGATCGGCGTTTACGAGGCGATGGCGGGCATGAAGCTCGTCGAGCCAAATAAAGAAAGCCAGTAAGCCATGAAAGAACGTTTGCAAAAACTCATGTCGATGGCGGGCATCAGCTCCCGCCGAGGCGCTGAGGACATGATCAAAGCCGGGCGCGTCCGCGTCAATGGCAAGCTCGCTACCCTCGGGGATGGTGCGGATCTGGCGGTTGATGTCGTCGAAGTTGACGGCGTCAAGCTCAACAGCCGCGCGATGCAGGCGCGGATCTATTACGCCATCTACAAACCGCGCAATGTTCTCGCCTCCAAAACCGAGCGCCACGACGATGACCGCAAAACGGTGTACGACTTCGTCCCATACAAAGGACATCTCTTTTCCATTGGTCGGCTCGACGCGGACAGCGATGGACTGGTCGTGCTGACCAACGATGGTGAGATGGCGCAGAAGCTCAGTCATCCGCGCTACAAACACACCAAGACCTATCGCGCGGTCGTCGAAGGGCTGCCCAATGCCGACATCATCAAGCGATGGGAAAACGGTGTATTCCTGGAAGAAGGCAAGACGGCACCCTGTTTCGTCCGCGTCAGCAAAGGCGACCCCAAAGAAACTGTCCTGCACATCGTGATGACCGAAGGCAAAAAACGCCAGATCCGCCGCGTCGCCTCGATCTTGGGTCATCCGGTGATCCGGTTGACGCGCGTCGCCATTGGCAAGCTGGAACTCGGCAAGCTCAGACCCGGCGAATTTCGCGTCCTGGAACCCGAAGACATCGAGAAACTTACCACAGCCGCGCCTGAACTCAAGGCGATCCGCATGCGCCGCTCGCCAGCAGCACGCCGCCCCACTCGCACGGACGACAGCGAAGAGATTGCCCCACGCGGCGCTGGGCGAGACGACGATGTCCGCTCCGACCGCCAGCGGCGCACCGCGCGAGAAGCACGTCCTGACTACGAAGATCGTCCGCGGCGAGAAGGCGCTGCACCGTCGAGTGACCGCCCACGCCGCTCCTATGCCGCCCGCGACCAGGCACCCACGTCTGACCGCCCTGCTCGTCGTCCACTTCGGAACGACGATGCGCCGTCGAGTGACCGCCCACGTCGCCCCTATGCCGCCCGCGACCAGGCACCCTCGACCGACCGCCCTGCTCGTCGCCCACGTCGTGACGACGATGCGCCGTCGAGTGACCGTCCGCGCCGCCCCTTTGCCCCGCGCGACCAGGCACCCACGTCTGACCGCCCTGCTCGTCGCCCAGGTCGTGACGACGATGCACCGTCGAGTGACCGCCCCGCTCGCAGACCGGGCCCTGGTGCCCAGCGACCAGGCGTCAGCCGCCAAACGCGCCGTCCTTCGGGCGGCAAGCCTAGCGGTGGATCATCAAGACCCGGTACACGCCGTCCCTCAACGCGGCGGAGACCGGACAGATGAGCATCTCGCAGAGCGTCCAGGAGTATGTCGCCCGGCAGCCCAGCTACGCCTGGAAACGGCGTATCATACGGCTCGCCATCCGCACCATCGGCTTTCACATTCTGGCGAATGTGAAGGTTTATGGTGAGGAAAACATCCCGGCGGACGGACCGACCATCCTGATGATGAACCATATCTCGCTGATTGATCCCGTCGTGGTCATGGGCGCAGTGACACGGCGCTTCGTAGTGCCCATGTCCAAAATCGAAAACATGAGCAATCCCCTGCTCGCGCCCTTCATCGGCTGGTGGGGCGCGTACACGGTCAACCGCGACGAGGTGGATCGCAAGGCGCTTCTCAACTCAATCGCGCTCATCCAAAGCGGGCAGCTCATCCTGCTCGCGCCGGAGGGCACGCGGCAAAGGGACGGACTGGTACAGCCAAAAGATGGGCTGGCATACGTCGCCACCAAAGCAAATGCCGTCATCGTCCCGACCGCCCTGAGCGGCGCACAGCACTTCAGCAGCCGAATCAAGCGCCTGCGACGCACCCCTGTCACGGTCACGTTTGGACGCGCGTTCCGCTTCCAAGCGGAGGCTGGCGCGCGTGTTCCGCGCGAAGCGTTGAGCGCGATGAGCGAAGAAGCGATGTACCAGCTTGCCGCCACCCTGCCCGATCCTGCGCTGCGTGGGGTATACGCTGACCTCAGCAAGGCGACCACAGACCATCTGATGTTCGTCTGAAGCCGAAGCTTCTAGCCTCGCTCACGATCTCCGCAGCGGCAGCGCCATGCAGCGTGGACCGCCGAGTCCGCGCACAAGCTCTGAGCCTTCGATCTCCAGCACTTCGATCCCCAAAGAACGCATCGCGGCATTCGTGTGCATGTTGCGGTCATACGAGATGACACGCCCCGGCGCGATCGCAAAGACATTCGTCCCATCCGCGCCCTGCTCACGAGCGGAGTACCGAACATCGTTCCCGCCGGTATTGACGACGGTCAGCGGTGACGCAAACTCGTCGCCCAGGAGTGTGTGCAGCTTGCGCGACTCGCGGATCGGCTTGGCGAGCAATTCACCATCGCTTGTCAGGACCGGCTCGTAACGCCGGATATGCTCCACACGATCGATCACGTCTGGATAGACCACTACCACGCCCTGCGAAATGATCGTGAATACGGTATCCAGATGCATGTAGCGGCGGTCGCTGGGGATTTCAACCTCGTACACCCGCTGGATCTTGCCCGCGGCGAACAGTTTCCGCGCGAGCAGCGCAACCGTCTCTGAGCGCGTACGCTGACTGACCCCGATCATCACCGCGTCCCGACTGAGAACGTGGATGTCCCCACCTTCAATCGTGAACGGGCGATCTTCCTCGGCACGGGCGCCAAACAGAATTTCTGTACCGGCGAAACGCGGATGCAGTTCGGCGACCAGCCGCATCAGCACGGTCTCGCGCACGCGCGTCTCGAAATGTGCCTTGCAGGCAATCCACCCATCGCCCACGACCGCGGCGGGATCGCGCGTGAAGTATGCGTTCGGGATCGGCTCCAGCACAAAGAAATCGCTTCCGCCGTCTCCAATCATACTGCCGCCTGCGCGGGAGCTAATCTCGCCCACTTTCAGCCCCGTGAACAAGCGCGTCGCCATCTCTGTCGGGCTGAAGTGATCCAGCAGCACACGCGCCAAACTTTGCTGCCCCCCTGCTGAACAGACCTGCTCGACAATCCGCGTTCGCGCGCTTTCGTCCGCAAGCAGGTCGCTCAAAAGCGCTTCGAGGTAAACGACCTCGATGGATTGATCGCGAAGCAGCGTGCAAAATGCGTCGTGTTCAAGCTGCATCTTGCGCAGGAATGGGATGTCCTCAAACAAAAGGCGGTCTTTGTTGGCAGGGTCGAGCAGGTCGATTTCGGCACCGGGGCGATGCACAAGCACCGATTGCAGCATACCATGCTCGGACGTCACCCGCAGTCGTATCGGATCAATCGGATTGACCACGCGAATTGGCTGCGACGCAGCTTTGGGCGCGGGCAGCGCACCGGCGGGTTTCGCGCTCCCCGCCAGCGCTAGCCGGATCGTCTCGTAGATGAACTGCGGAACGACGCGGAACGAATACGGCATATGAAGGCGCTCGTACAGCCCATGTGCCTCCTTGCCCCAGGGACCGATGTTGACCACCGGGCAATTGAGCGCAGACATCGAAGCAAAATCGAGCTGGTAGCCATGCCCAAACAGCGGCATGTTTTCGATCAGCGCGGGCAAATCCGCCTGCACAGTGGGATCGAGCCGCAGATAGCTGATGTCGGCAATATAGGGATAGAAACCCCGGAGCTGTATCGCGCCGTCGGCGTTAAGGTCTTCGTCCGCGAGCAGTTCGCTGATGGCGTCGAATAACTCGCCCTGGCTCGGTTGGCTGTGCGGATAGAAGGGCGGAGAATAGAACAATACAATCGCGGGACCCGATAATTCCGCCTCGTTGGCGAGCCGCGCGACCACCTGCTGGCTGATCTCCCGCGCATCGCCCTTATGTGTCGCCGAGGCGATCTGAAACTGCCCGGCATCGTCTTCCTGCGCAACTGAGCGGATGAGAGCATCCAGCCAACCCTCAAACGCTTGCACGCCCGAATCGCCATACCAACCCTTCTTCTGCCGTACCCGCTGACAGAGATCGCTGAACTTGAGGACGAGCGGGACATACTGCTTAGGGCGCGGCTGAACGCCTCGAAAGTCCTGGAAGCGCGCATCGCGGTCTGCAAAGACATTTCGCAGCGCCTCGGTCGCTTCCGCCTCCAGAAGTTCGAGCGCCGTCTGGGGCGAAATCGTGTACGTCAGCCAGTTGATGTAGATGAATGCTTCGGCAGAGGTCTGGACGTTGTAACTCGGCTTCAAATCGCGCAGTTTCAGCGTCACGGGCGGAACAGCGACTTCCAGCGGCTCATCGCTGCCCTTCGGATAACTGTCGCTCAGGCGCGTGTTCAGGTTGAGGCGGCGAACTAGTTCGGCGGCGATCTGGTTGGCGTCGATCCCGCGAAATGGCTCACCCACATGCGTCGGATCGCCCAGGACATAGAATGACGGCAGCAGCTTTCCAACCACCCCGGTGTAGATGTAACGTTCGCTTTCGTCACTGGTGCGCGGCGCGGTGTAATCCGTATTGATGACGCCAATGTACTCAAGCTGCTCGCGTTGGCGCAGTTCCAGGAGTCGCGGCAGTGCACTGAGAATGCCCGCCGACTCGTTCTCCTCGTCCGGTGACGCCAGCAGCAACAGATTGCCCGGCAGCCGTTCCGGGTGACTGGCGTAAGCGCGCAGCATGGCAATGTTGATGGCAAGCCCGCTTTTCATGTCCACCGAACCGCGCCCAAACATCCACGCAGGGCGATCAACGCCGTTATGACGCTCCCGGTCATGAAGATCCCGCAGCGCGTCAGCGGCGCTGCCTGGGCGAAGCTGTGCCTCAAGAACTTCCCGCAGTCGATCCGAAAAAAAGGCGATCTCGCCCGTTCCTGCCGGGTCAAGCGGCTTAAACTCGTCGATACCGACCACATCGTAATGTGCCATCAGGATCAGCGTGCGTGGAGTTTGCACGGCTGGGCGCAGCAGGCAGGCAACGTTCCGCCGACCATCTGCCGTCTCCCAAATCATCGGCATCAGAGAGAGTGTCTCGCCGCCGGGGTCGGCTTCGGTGAGAAGCTGGATGATCAGATCGGCGCAGCGATTCTCCCCCGCGATGTCCGGGCTGATGGTCGAAATCGCCATCAGGCGCTCCGTCATCTGCTTGATCTGCTCATACCAATCGATGTCAGTCTTGAACAAGATGGTCTCCCTGAACGAAAATACCGGACAAACCAGCCGCAAGCGTCGCGCAGCTCTGCACTTCTTCATGCAACTGGGCAATCTGCACAAACGAGAGCGCGTCCCTTTCCACTGAGTTGCGGATTGCCTGCGGCGGGATAATATCTTTTGATTCTAGCTGCACTTTATGTATTGGAGGCACTTTTGGTCACAGTCAATTCCTCGCAGACGAGTCTGGAAAACCCAGTGTACGTCGCAACTCCCCAACATCGCATCCCCGTGAACGGCTATCCCGCTGCGATGATGCCGATCCCCCCCTCGCGCATGTTCCTCATCCGCGACGCGCTTAAGGCATACAAAGAAAAGTTGGGCGCGAACGCCGTGACTTACGACGCTTCTCAGGGCGACGGGGGCGCGAGTCTACCCGGGGTTCCGCGCGAGCTGCTCCAACGAGCCCTCGAAATCCAGCTTGAGCATGGCACCGCCTATGATCAACCCTGGGGCACGCCCCGCTTCCGCAAAGCGGCGGTCGAGAAGTACTGGCAGCTCGACTCTGCGACCGGCTGGGGCGAAGCGAACATCGCCTTTGTCCAGGGCGGGCGCGATGGTCTGCAAAAGGCATACAGTGCCATGATCGCCAGAGGAAACAAGCAGGTCGGCGATGCCCTGATCGTCTCTCGCGTCCCCTGGATCAGCTACAACTGGGGTCCGTACGCCGTAGGCTTGAACGTACTGCTCGCCCCGGGACAGCCAGAGTCCGGATGGGCATACACGCCAGAAGGCATCCGCGCCTGTGTCGCGCTTGCCCAGCAGGAGGGACGCGGAATCGCGGGAATCGTCATCACCTCTCCGGATAACCCGACCGGTCGCACGATTCCCTTGAGCGAACAGATAATGCTCGCCAAAACCTCGCTCGATGCGGGCATTCCTTATGTCCTGTTCGACTGGATCTACCACTGGGTCACCGACGAAGGACACTCGGACATTAACGAAGTCCTGCGCGCCTTCTCGCCAGACGAACGCGAGCGCCTGATCTTCCTCGACGGGCTGACCAAGAGCCTCGGCGCTTCAAACGTGCGGGCAGGCTGGCTGGTCGCGGGCAAGGGCGTCATCGATCACATCACCAGTCAGTCCTCACATGGCGTCATCCCCAGCTTCTTCGCCCAGGCAGTCGCCATCGCTGCCTTCGAGATGGGCTTTGGGGAAGCTGCTGCCAGCATCATCGAACCCTGCAAGCAGAGCCGCCACATCCTGCGCGAGGCACTTACCAACTTTGGCATCCCCTTCATCATGGGCGACGGCTACTATGCGTTCATCGACTGCGCGCGCTACATCCATTCAGGCGTGCTGAAGCCGCTCCCAGGCAAAGACGTCGTGGATAGCGAAACGCTCCTGATGCATCTCGGTGAGAATTTCGGACTGGCAGTCGTACCCGGCGTTTACTTCTCCGATGCGGGCGCAGACTGGATTCGTTTCTCATACGCGCTAAAGCCCGAAACCACCGCAGGCGCAGTCCAGCGTCTCTTCGAGGGGCTGCAAGCACTCGAAGGCTAACACCCTCTGATCGTCACTTCCCCCAATAATTAGGGGACGCTCCCGGTTGAAGTTTTTCACCGGGAGCTTATATTTTGATGATATACATGAGTGAAATAAACATTCCGAAAAGCAGACAAGGTAGGGGACATAATGGCGCTATCCGATATTCTCAATTCACGCAAAGACCAGACCGTTCGCGTGGGTTCATACGAACAATCGCAGTCGCTTCTCAAGTGGACGTACGTATGGATGTTCTTTGGTCTGGTTGTGACATCAGTCGTTGCGTTCGTGACCTCGACCAATGAAGGTCTCATGCAGGCGAGGTTGACACCGGCGTTCGGAATCACCGCTTTCGTCGCCCAGATTGGCATCGCACTGGCGATGGGCTTCCTCATCCAGCGAATCTCGGCGAGTGTCGCCGCGCTGCTTTACATGGTCTACGCGGGCGTCACTGGCTTAAGCCTCTCGATTGTCTTCCTCGCCTTCAACATTGGCACGATAACGCTCGCCTTCGGGTCGGCTGCCACCTTGTTCGCCGTCATGTCGGTATTCGCATTTACGACCAAGACTGACCTCAGTCGGTTCGGCAACATTCTGATGATCGGCTTGATCGCGGTGATCATCGTCTCAATCATCAACATCTTCCTGGGCAGCAGCCTTCTGGGCTTCCTGATCAGCATCGTCGGGCTGGTCATCTTCCTGGCGCTAACCGCCTACGATACGCAGAACATCCAGCGCATGGCGATGCACCCGGAGATCCAGTCCAATGCAGAACTGGCGACGAAGATGGGCATCTTCAGCGCCTTCCAGCTCTACCTGAACTTCATCATGATCTTCGTCTACCTGCTCCAAATCTTCGGTTTCATGGGCAGCAACGACTAACCACGACAACCTCCACACACATTCCCCCTGTGTGTTCCCCCTGAAGGCAGGGCGTACTGAAAAGTGCGCCCTGTCCTTTTTATGCCCCGCCGAGGTAGGCGCGGATGATGGCAGGGTCCTTGCGCAGCACTTTTGCATCACCACTGTGGGTGATCAGCCCCGTCTGCATGACATAAGCGCGGTGTGCAATCATCAGCGCCATATGAGCATTCTGTTCGACCAGCAGGATGGTCGTCCCCTGCTTATTGAGCGCCACCAGTGACTCAAATACATCGCGCACAAAGATCGGTGCCAACCCCATGGACGGCTCGTCGAGCAGCAGCAAGCGCGGCTTTGCCATCAACGCGCGCCCGATGGCAAGCATCTGCTGCTCACCCCCAGACAGCGTGCCCCCTGGCTGATGCAAGCGCTCACGCAAGCGAGGAAAGCGCCCCAGGACATCCTCCAGGTCGCGCTTCACTGCGCGGTTATCCCGACGGCTGAATGCGCCCATCTCCAGATTTTCGAGGACAGACAAACGCGCGAAGATCTTTCGCCCCTCAGGTGACTGGATGACCCCTCGCCGGGCGATTTCATGCGGTGGCAGTGCTTCAATCCGCTCTCCTGCCAGTCGAATGCTGCCGGAGCGCGCGGGCGTCAATCCGCACAGCGTATTCAGCGTCGTCGTCTTGCCCGCCCCATTGCTGCCAATCAGCGTGACGATCTCGCCCTGACCCACGACAAAGCTGATGTCCCTCAGCGCGACTATCGTCTCATAGGTGGCGTGAAGATGCTCGACTTCAAGCAGGCTCATGGTCGTCCGAACTCCCCGCCCTCGTCCGGCATCACACCCAGGTACGCTTCGATTACGCGCGAGTCCCGCTGGATTTCCGCAGGCGTCCCCTCCGCGATCTTCTTGCCGTAATCGAGCACCGTGATGTATTCCGAGATCGTCATGACCAGCCGCATGTCATGCTCAATCAGCAGAATCGTGATCCCGCGCTCGTCGCGCAGCCTGCGAATGAAACGCATCAGATCCTCTGTCTCCTGCGGATTCATCCCGGCAGTCGGCTCATCAAGCAAGAGCAGCGAAGGTTCGGATGCCAGCGCCCGTGCGATCTCGACGCGACGCATCAGTCCATAGGGCAGCCGCTCGGCAAGCTGCTGTTCGTAAGCGGTTAAGCCCACGAATTCCAGCAGCGCCCGCGCGCGCTGCGCCGCCTCGCTTTCTTCGCGGCGGGCAAAAGGCGTGCGCAGAATAGCATCCAGGACGCCCGTCTTGAGCCGCGAATGCATACCCACTAAGACGTGTTCGATCACGCTCATGTTGCCAAACAGCCGCGTGCTCTGAAACGTGCGGGCAATCCCCGCAAGAACAACGCGGTCGGCGGTTTTCCCCCACAACGACTCGCCCCGGAACAGGATTTCGCCGTCGTCGGAGGCATGGAACCCTGTCACGCAGTTGAAGAAGGTCGTCTTACCCGCGCCATTTGGACCAATCAGGCTGGCAATAGCATGTTCGTGCACCTGTAGATCCACCCAACGCAGCGCGGTCAAGCCATCAAAACGCTTCATCAACCCCTGAACATCGAGTAGTAGCTGTGTCATCGGGATAAAGCCTGCGCACTCGCCTGCCAATATCGCACTGGGTACAGCCCCTGTGGGCGCACCAGCATCGTGTAAACCAGCAGTACCCCAAAAGCGAGCAGTCGGTAGTCCGATAGTTCTCTCAGGACTTCAGGGAGTCCGATCAGGATAAATGCGCCGAGAACAACACCTGGGATCGACCCCATGCCGCCGATGATGACCAGGCTGAGGACGTTGATCGAAACCAGTAGGCTGAAGCTGTCAGGATAGGCACCAAACAGCCGTGTTGCAGAAAGCGCGCCCCCCAGCCCCGCGAAGGCAGCACCGATGGTGAATGCCAGCAGTTTCGCCCGCGCCAGGCGAATTCCCATTGCCTGCGCGACATCCTCGTCCGCACGCATCGCACGCCACGCCCGCCCGATACGCGAGTTCCCCAGATGTGACGCGACAAAAATCGCCACCAGAATACTGGCAAGGATGAGGTAATACATGCTCGCTTCGCTGTCAAACACGAAGTACCAGGCAGGATTGAGCGTCGTCAGATCGAGGATAGGTCTGGGGATGTTGGCAATCCCTTGCGCCGCGCCAAACACAGGACTGAAGTCATCATAGCGCAGCATGATGCGAATGATCTCGCCAAAACCGAGCGTCACAATCGCCAGATAGTCGCCGCGTAGGCGAAGAACGGGTGTGCCCAGCAGTAAGCCGCCTACCCCACTGGCGAGAATGGCAACGATCCATGCCTGCCAGAAATTCATAATACCCGTACAAGTCGTCAGGACGAGTTCACCGGAAAGCGCCTCAGGCGGGACACCGCCGCATGTCAGGATACTCGGGGTCGTCAGCAAGCCAATGGTATAGGCTCCTATTGCGAAAAATGCCACGTAGCCAAGATCCAGCAGCCCCGCATTGCCGACAACAATATTAAGCCCGATCCCCATGATGATGTATAAGCCGACCAGATTGAGAACATTGGTCATGTACTGCCCCAGAAACGCAGGGGCAAACACCAGAATCAGCAGCGTTGCGCAATATACCGCCACCCTGACCACTCTGCGCTGAACAACCGTCAAACCATTAAACTGCCGCACGGACTCCTCAATACGCCAGGGAAAGGTGTTGAATGCCCATGCGGAGATCGCCAGTACCATAACCGCGTCGAAAGTATCGAACCCGCGGCGCAATGCCAGGAGCGTCAGGATAACGACCAGCACACCACCGTAGTGGACAAATGTCGAGATCATCCTCGGCGTCGTGCGCATCAGTGCGCCTAACGCGCCGAGGATGCCAAAGATGAGCGGCAGGATGATCAGCGAATAGCCGGGCACGAGAATCATAATCGCTGGCGGGACATGACCGAGGCGCAGCCCCCCCCCTTCAACCAATCCGCCGCTTGCCGCCAATAAGCCCGCGACGAAGCCTATCGCCGCCCCGTTGAACAGACCGAGCAGCAGGCGCATCCAGAAACTATCACGCCCAAAGATGTCGCTGCCGACATAGCCAAACACCAGCGCCAGCCCGATGAACAGTCCATCGACGGGAGCGATGACGCTGTCGAGCTGGTCGGCGACCAACCCGACCACGACCGTTGCCGCCAGGCTGAACACCGTAATCCGCATCGTTCGACGGGACACGCTGGAGAGGAAACCGCCTAAGGCACCCACCAGCAAACAGGATGAAAAGAAGACGAGCAGCCCCGGCACAAGTTCCAATGAAAAGAGCAGGGTAGCGCCCACAGGCTGGGTCAGGTTAGCGAAGACAAAGCGCAGATCGATAAGTCGTTCCAGGAGAACCAATAAGACCAGCGGCAGTCCCACGATTACGCCTGCGATCATGCCCTGAAGCACTGCCATTCCGCTTCTGACACGCAGTCTGCCCGCCGTCAACATCCCCGCAGCAAGCACCAGTCCAGCAATCAGCGCGGCATTGAGGCTGACGGCGCCTGCGACGACCTGCCGCTCCTGAAATGAAACCAGTACGCCAGAGAGCACCAGCAGCAGCGCAGCAGCGCTGATGTAGAGCGCGGGTCGAACGGCGCGTATCACGTCACCCTCGCTTACTCGACAGCACTTCGCCGAATATCCCCTGGGGGCGGAAGATCAGCACCATCACCAGCAAGCCAAATGCGATGACATCCTTCAGTTGGGAGGATAAGCCCAGCATAGATGGCGCGACGGTTTCAACCACGCCCAGAAAAAGCCCGCCGAACATGGCACCGGGGATATTGCCAATGCCGCCAAGAACCGCTGCGGTGAATGCCTTGATGCCAGGGAGGAAGCCAATGAAGGGCGAAACCTGCTGATTATAGAGCGCGTACAGGACCCCACCCGCCCCGGCTAACAGCCCTCCCAGGATGAACGTCGTCACAATCACGCGATCGACATTCACGCCCATCAGAGCAGCGGTATTTCTATCCTCTGCCACCGCGCGCATCGCCTTGCCGGACTTTGTGCGGTGGACGTACAGCCAAAGTGCGATCATCAGGGCAAGCGAGAGCGCGAAAACAAGAAAGTGGATCGGGAGTATGCGCAGTTCAAGCCCGATGACCGTAACATCGTAGCGCCCGCCGATGAGGTCGATGCCTCGGCAAAGCCCTGTGTCGTCGAGTCCCTGTGTACCAAGCGCCGGGCATGCGTTGGGCAGGACAAACCAGCCGACGTCAGGATATCGGCGTGTGCTGGCACCGAACAGACGCAGGAAGATCTGCTGTAGGGCAATCGATGCCCCAATCGCGGTGATCAGCGGAACCAGGCGCGGCGCATTGCGCAGCGGTCGATAGGCGATGCGCTCCACAAGGACGGCGACCACGGCGGATGACAGCATCCCGATCAGCAGGGTAATGAACAACGCGAGCACAGGATCGCTTGCAAGCAACCCTGTTTCCTGAGCAGCCGTGATCGCAAAAAATCCCATGTACGCGCCTGCCATGAAGATTTCGCCGTGCGCGAAGTTAATCATCGAGAGGATGCCATAGACCAGTGTATAGCCGAGCGCGATCAGGGCATAAATGCTGCCCTGTGCCAATCCGAAGATCAATTGGCGCGCAAACTGATCGGGCTGATATTCGGCTGCCCCATTGAGAGGCAGCACGTTCCGCAGGGCAACCAGGAACAATCCAAGCAGAATGATGGCGGATATTAATTGGACGGGATTACGTATCAGGCGGCTGAGTGCGCTTGCCGGCTGCCTGCGCGCGCGCATTTCCTGGGTCTGGATGGGTGTCATGCAAACTCCTGTAGAGAAGGCAGCGATCCTGCTGCTGCGCTTCGCCCTCCCTATTCTTCGTTCAAGAGTAGAACAACGCTGCCATCCACGACAGAGCCAATCGCAATCTCGACAAACGCATTGTCACGTACTTGAGAAATGCCAATGTCTGCGACGGACAGCTCACCTGAGCCATTGGCATTCAACACCCCAGTGAGACCGGGATAATCTGTGACGTTGCGTACATACATTCGTAGAGCATCACGGTCGACAACAAGGCTGCCGTCCAGATCGAGGCTGGCGGTAGCTTCAATCGCGTCAAGCAGAATATTGGTCGCGTCGTAAGCATTGGCATGGAATGGCGCAGGCGGCTCCTCGCCATAGGCACCGAGATAAAGCGACAGAAACGCGCTCAAGGCATTGCTGTCGGCAGCAATCGACGTTGATGCATAAGCACCAACCGCAGAATCTCCCGCCAGATCGATGAATTCCTGCGTGCGGATACCGTCCGCCCCCATGAATAAGGCGTCCTCAAGTCCCGCATCTCCGCGCTGGTCGGCGATTCGTGCCGCATCTGCTGGAAAACCAGCAAAATAGATCAGTTCTGGTTCTTCCTGCGCAATATCTTCAAGCAGCCCACGAAAATCAGTGTCTCCCACTGTGATCGCATCCGACGCCACGATCTGACCACCAAGCGCTGTGAAACGTTCACTCATCACGCGCACGAGACCGTCGCCATACGGGCTGCCGTCATGGATCGTCGCCACCCTCGTCACGCCCAAACCGCCCTGGTCTGCCGGGCGAAAGATGAATTCAGCCGCGATCACGCCTTGAAATGCATCACTGACGACCGCCCGATTGAAGCTGGTGAACCCGCTCATACTGAGGTCCGCAGCCGTGCAGCTCGGGCTGATCGTCGTGTAATCCGAAGCATCAAAGATCGGCGCGGCGGCGCGACAGGCACTGGAACACATGGGACCCACGATACCCACCACCCGCTCGTCAGCCGCGAAACGGGTAGCGACCGCCTGCCCTCCGTCGGCTGAACACTGATCATCCTGCGAATCGAGCGAAACGACGAACTCAGCACCGCCCACCCTGACCGTTGGGCGTGCCGCCAACGCCAGTTGTGCCCCTCGCTGGATGTCGATCCCCAACGGCGCAAACCCCTCACCGCTCAACGCCGCAGACAAGCCAATCACCACTTCGCCACCCTGCGACACAACCGATGCCTGACGCAGCAATGTGCGCCCGACCAGCCGAGCAGAGGCTGTGGCTTCCGCAGATGCTTCCGGAGTGGCGGTCGGGATGCCTGTCGGCGTGATCGTCGGGCGAATCGTCGGCACAATCTGTGGCTGCTGACCGCAGGCAGAAAACGCGGCGGCGAAGATTATCACTGCGGCTACCCACAAAAGGCGCGCCTGTCGGGTCATCGTCTCCTCCAAAGAGCGGTCTTGTTGCGACTTATACAAGCGTGTCGCAAAACTCGGAGAGGCGAGCGGCGTTGTTCAGATTGACGATTGATGCGGTCTCATCAATTCGCTTGATTAAACCGCTGAGGACATCTTTCGGTCCAACTTCGACAAAGCGCGTCACTCCAGCCCCTATCATGGCAGAAATGGTCTCTGTCCAACGAACCGGGCTTGTGAGCTGAAGCGCCAATTCCTGCCTGATCGTCTCAGGCGTCATCACGGGCGCGGCGGAAATGTTCGCATAGACGGGATACTGAGGCGTTTCGAATTGGACGGTTTCCAGCGCCGTCGCAAACGCCTCGCCCGCCTCGCGCATGAGCGGTGAATGCGAAGCGATGCTGACCGGCAGCTTGCGCAGCAACCGCGCCCCCATCGACTTACCGATCTCGACCGCTTTATCAACCGCGACGACATCGCCAGAAATCACAATCTGCCCGGGGCTGTTGTCGTTGGCGGGAACCAATGTACTCGCGGTCTCTGACGCGGCACGCGCACACAGCGCGGCGACGCCCGCCATATCCAGCCCAATCACTGCCGCCATCGCCCCGGGTGTACGCTCACCCGCTTCCCGCATCAACTGACCACGCCGCTGCACGAGGCGCAGCCCGTCGGCGAAGCTGTAGGCACCGGATGCCGCAAAAGCCGTCAATTCGCCCAGGCTGTGCCCTGCCACCGCAGCAGGGCTGAACGCTGAGCGGAGTGACTGAAGCGCCCGCAGTGTTGCCATCGAGCAGGTGTACAACGCGGGCTGCGTGTAATACGTGTCATTCAGGTCGGACTCCGGACCCTCAAAGCACATGCGCGTGATCGAATAGCCGAGAACAGCGTCCGCTTCCTCAAACACCGCGCGGGCGGCGGGGTGCGCTTCGGCAATATCCTTGCCCATGCCAACAACCTGCGATGCTTGCCCAGGAAAAACAAATGCGGTCATCATACCGTTGCTCATGGAAGAATCTTCATCGTGCTCAATGATTGGACACTGTCCAAAATATAGCGCAGCGACCGCGAGAAACAAAAAGACCCCACTGAAACGTGAGGTCTTGATGCCTGCCGGATGAGGTGACGTTATTCGTCTTTGACTTCAACAACGGTCTTGCCGTTATACGTCCCGCATTTGGCGCAAACGTGGTGGGCGACATGATACGCGCCACACGTCTTGCATTGGAGAAGATGCTTGAGCGCGATGAAATCCTGCGACTGACGCTTGGCGCTGCGGCTGCGCGAGTGACGTTGCTTAGGTAACGGACCCACAATGGACTCCTCATAACTGAAGCGCCGCTGCGGCGGCGCGGGATTGACATCAACTCAAGCCATTATAGTGGCGCGCCACAGGCGGGTCAATGGTTGTCGCCAAGGTAGTAGCGTTTGCCCTGCAAGGCATCTGGAAGCAGGTTGCCCTCGTCGTACATTTCGTAGCCTTTGCCGTAACCGAGTTCCTTCATCAGCTTGGTCGGGGAATTGCGCAGCTTGAGCGGAATGGGCAGCGCGCCGTGTGCCCGCACATCTTCCAGCGCCCGTCCTATCGCATCATTGCAATCACGCGACTTGGGTGCCTGAGCGAGATAGACAACCCCTTGCGCGAGATTGAGCGTACATTCGGGGTAGCCGATGACATCGACTGCCTGGAACACGGCGTTTGCGACGACCAGCGCCTGGGCATCTGCCACGCCTATGTCCTCGCTGGCGAAAATCACCATCCGCCGCGCGATAAAGCGCGGGTCTTCACCACCATCCACCATCCGCGCCAGATAGTAGAGGGCTGCGTCAACGTTGCTGGCGCGCATACTCTTGATGAACGCGCTGATCGTGTTGTAGTGTTCTTCCGCGCCCTTGTCATAACGCAGGTGCTTGTTTTGCAGGGTTTCGCGGAGGGTTTCGGCGGTGAGTTCTGCACCATACAACCCGACCGCACCCTCCAGCAGGTTGAGCGCCTGCCGTGCGTCGCCGGAAGCGTAGTTGACCAGGAACTCGATGGCATCGCTGTCGATCCGCGCATTGAGCGCCTGCAACCCCCGCTCGATTACCTCGCGCACCTCGCCTGCGGACAGCGGTTCGAGCGTGAAGACACGCGACCGCGAAAGCAGCGCCGAAATCACCTCGAAACTCGGATTTTCCGTCGTTGCTCCGATGAGAATAACCGTGCCGTCCTCGACGTAGGGCAGCAGGAAGTCCTGCTGTGCCTTATTGAAACGATGGATTTCGTCGAGGAAAAGGATCGGCGACGGTGCATTCTCGACCGGCTCATGCATATTGAAGAGGTCGCGCGGCGCGCCCGCCCGCTCACGGCGCGCCTGCTCGACAATCTTGCGCACCTCGTCCTTGCCAGCAGACACTGCCGACAACTCAAAAAAGCCGCGCCCAGTCTCGTGGGCGATTATCCGTGCCAGCGTGGTTTTTCCAACACCCGGGGGTCCCCATAAAATCATTGACGATAGGCGCTTGCTGGCGACCGCCTGATAGATCGGCTTGCCTGGAGCGACCAGGTGCTTCTGCCCGATGTATTCGGCAAGCGTATTTGGGCGGATCAGATCTGCCAGGGGTCGTGAGGTAGTGGATGGCGTAGACATGGAAAGCTCATTTCTTGCGCTAGATGTTCACACTTCAGCAAAGTGTGAAGACGGCATACGATTTATACTCGAACTCAAAGAACATTCAACACATTCCAGGACATGACTTTCATGCTCGCAATCGCCCATACCTGCGCCCTTGTCGGTCTTGATGGCTACATTGTCGAGGTACAGACCGACTTCAACCCGCGCGCGATACAACCGATGTTCACGATTGTCGGACTGCCAGACAGCGCCGTTCGTGAAAGTCGTGAGCGTGTGAGAAGTGCTATTCGCAACAGCGCTTTACAATTTCCGAACAGGACTCAAAATTGCAGTCAATCTCTCGCCCCACGTACTCGTTATAGCTTAACTTCTGGGATATGCCAGATAGCTTAACTCTCGTGCCCTTCCCAAAAATCATTGAGATATGGCTTTGAATTCGTATCCATTTGCGGTAGGGGAGAGCTTTCATAAGTTCCTCTTGACATGCTCCCGCAATTACAAGCTGCCGTATTGTCTCCTCCTCAGCGGGCAACCATTTTGAAGGGGTTGACCTGCCGCGTCCACCGCCCTTCGCTATAAGCTCGTTGTATGTTTCATCTTTTGACAGGTACGAGAGCGTGAAGTGAGGCACTCCACGATGTTTCTTGATCCTCGTAAATATCTGATACCACTTGTGGTTTGGAAACTCACGGGCAATTTCAAGCTGACCGCATCCGGCGTCAAACATGGAGAGGAGTTTAACCTCCTCTTGAACCGTAAAAAGTGCCCCGAAAAACTCATGCGGCTTTCTGCCAAGTTCAAAAGACTCGGTTGCACCGTCGCGCCAGTGGATTTCAATTCGCATTGCACCTGCGCGGGTGAAATCAGATGCCACTACACGCTCTATAAACGCGCCTAGAAGCGTCTTCTGGTCGGCAAGGGATAATGCGTCCCAATTAAGATGTGTGGCTTTGAAAATGGCTTTGGCGTCGCTTGCTGATAATCTCTCGCGGCTGCCTGCCTCCAGTTGTAAAAGCTCGCTTCTAAGGCGCTTCTTTTCGTTCTCTAGCTCCTGATACCGCTTCTCAAGCTCAAGTACGAAGTTGGGCAGGGTTGCGGCTGACACTGCGGAAACGGTCTTTCTCTGGTCATCCTCAATGGCGGCAATGATGGTAAGTTTTAACTGTCGCTCACGCTCGTACCGCTCATCAATCTGCTCGACCGTATCAGTCCAAATGTCAGACTCGTAGGTGTCAGAAACCATTCTTCTGAAGCGGCTAATGATTGCTTGGTCAATCCAGGGAACACGGCGTGCCCATAGGGCGTGGCAGCCAAAGTGGTTGTGTCCATGCACTGTATAAAGGTATGTTTGACACCGAGGGTCATAGCGATGCGAGGCTCGTGTCCACACACCATCAATGTAAGAACCCAAAATACCGATCAAAAGGGGAATTTCGTGATTGCCCTCATCGTGTTTTGGGTGACGCTGGTACTTAAACGCCGGGTTGTAGTGAGGATTTTCCTCACCAGTCATGGTTACGCGAGACAAGTAGTTGAATGCACGGGTGAAAGTTGCAACGTCAATCAGGGGAGTGTGGTTGTTCCAGATAAGTACCTCGCCTTTATGCATCCAATGCCCGATATAGGCAGGGTTTGTCAGCATGTTGAGGATATTGGCGCGATTTGGAAACGCCCCATGTGCGCGGCGTCTGAACTTGTAATTGACCTTAAAGCCTGTCGGTGGGGGACAATCGGGAAACGATAATCCTCGGTCAAAGATGGTACGCATGGCGGTACGAACTGCTCCACCTGCGTCAAGAAAAGCTTGAAAATACGCACGGACAATCTCAGCATATGGCTCAAAGGGGACAAACTTTCGATAAGCGGGGTTTTCTCCGCCTCCTGGAAGCTCCTTTCGCATATCCACCATAAAGCCAACGGGAATGCCCTGACCGAACCATTTCCCCTCGTGAGCGATGCGCTTTTTGGCAGGAACAAGACGCCCCAGGATATAGCTTTTGATGTACTCGGCTGCCATTTCGCATTTGAAGCGAAATTGGCGAGCGTGATATTCGCCGTAGAGGGAGTGGGCAAAATCGTATGTGAAGAAAGGTGTGATAAGTTGGACGGCAGATGTTCGGCAGGCGGCGATAAACACGTTGACATGAATTTGGGTCATGTCTCGAAATAGTCGGTCTTCATCCTGACAAGCAACTGCCCCAACCTCACCCTTCACAATGAAGTTATAGAGGGTCTTCATTCCCTCACGTTCATCAATGCCTCGCTGACCGCTTACCCCTTCGTCAGTGTCAATCAGCCAAATGTTTTCCTCGCTCCATCCAAGTTTTCCTACATGCTCAACCATGTCAATCTTCTGAATGGCGGTACTGATGTTTCCCACCTGGGCAGTAGTTGATTGGCGATAGTAGACGGCAATGGGCTTGTCGGTGGGAAGCGGGCTTGGGGCTGCTCCGGTTGTCTCGGCTTTTGCCTGAGGTTGAAAGCGTCTTCTGCTCATGGGGTTTTCTCCTGTTTCAGTTTCTCTATCACTTCCTTCGGAATTGGTCTGGCAAGATAAGCTTTGAGGAGAATGGAATATGCCAGCTTGTAATCAATACCCCTGACAGGAATTGGCGGCGGTGGGGAGTGCTTCGAGGATGCCTGATGGCTATTGCCTGCGACTGGGGGTATTATTGCTTTTGAATGGTCTTGACTCTCAAGAACTAGACCCTCGATATGATTCTTATGCAGTGGACTTTTATGTACCATAACCTAGATTATCATTGGCGTCTGCCAATGTCAAGAAAGCAACATGCCTAAACCAAAACCATCAGCAGATAAATCAGCAAAAGCCTTCGGAGCAAGGCTTAGAAAACTAAGGGGAGAGAGGACAACCCTTAGTCAGGAACATTTTGCTGATTTGATAGGGGTAGATCGTGCGGTGATAAGCAGGGTAGAGAGGGGAGTGAATAACGTAACACTGCCCACAATCCTCAAGATTTGTGCAGGGCTTGGTGTTTCTGTCTCCGAATTCTTCGATGATTTTGAACGTATACTTGCCGTTCCACCAGACGATGAAACACTTGGAACATAACCGTCAAAACAACCAGATCAGAAGGTGCCCCTCTTGAAAGGATTTAAGCTGCGTGGGTGTTGTTTTCTCAAGCAAGTTATGAGATAAGGCTAGTGGATATGTCAGAAACAAAACTGGTTTTCCTCAGCCATGCGTCCGCAGATAAGCATTTTGTGCATGTTCTAGCAAACATTATAGAGTCCACAACCAACAATTTCATACGAGTATTCGCATCCTCAAAACCTGAAGACATCCCAAGCTCAGAGGAGTGGCTATCAACAGTTTTTTCGAAGCTGGATGAAGCAAAAGGACTCGTCGTAATCATTACGCCGACATCTCTGGAAAGCCCTTTTGTGATGTTTGAAGTAGGCTACTTCTGGCACAAACATGGAGGGAAGAACATCTATGCTCTATATCACCCAACAGCGCCGCTACCAATGCCTCTAGCTAGCCTACAAGGGAAATGTATAAACAGCGCCCATGAAATCGAGGTTTTTTTGCGGTCGCTTTCGACTAATTTGGAATGCAAGTATCAGCCACCCGCAATTATTCTGCTTGAGGAGCTTGTAGCCCAGGCACAATTACTCAGACTTCCCCCACAGCCAAACAGCCTGGAGCGCTTTGAAGTACTATTGGACGACCCTTCATTGTGGAATGAGGAACACATTGACGACAATCAACTTTGGATATGTGCTTCTGATTCGGGATTTCGAATCGTACCCGCGTGGAACGAAAAGCATCAGGAATACAGCGAACCTTGGACAAAAGGATTTCCAGACCCGCATTGTTCACGGTATCGGGTGCACCTTATGATTGCTGGGCAATCGGTGAAAGAAGTCTTCTTCATATCGCTTGATGGAGGGCGATATTTTGTTCCCATGCCAGAAGTACGCTTACTTGCGAGCGGTGGTGTCGAGTACTATTGGAACAAGCACTCTCTTGAAATGAAGCTGTTCCAGATAGTCGGCAATTTATACTCCCATTTCGTGACCATTCAGGGCTTTGCAAGTAAACAAGGGATTGTGATTTACGATTGATTTCGACTGCTGATATGGAGCACAAAAGACAAGGAATGCTCTAGTCTGATTTTCAGAGCCAATGCTTCGTCGGAACTAAAAGGTGGCTCTACTGAATGAGTTCCCGCCTGATACAAGTCCATAAGTGCCAATAGCGCCTCAATGTCCTTACTCACGAAGGCGTCAAACGGAGGATGATTGATGTTTCGACATATGTAAAGAAGGCGTGCCCTTCGAGTAGCTCTGCCCGCATTGAAGTGACTTGCGTCAGTACTCCAAGATTTTACAACCGTATCTGGGGCAAGAATATGTATCACCTGAGTCAATAGCTCTCTAAACGAAACCGCAAAGTGGCGAACACGGTCGATGTTGTCCGAAGCCAATGCTTGTCTTGCTCCGTCATACATACGAGTAAGGCTTGGGTCAAGTCTATTTAACAAGCCTCGCAACGTGTCTTCGTTCTCAAGTGAAAACTCGGCACGTCGCGCTTGGCGTTCAACAACATACTCGATGTGAGTTGGGTCAAGCGAGATAACCTCAGCGTAGTCGGCGATAGCCATCATCTCTTGAATTGGAGACTCCACCAAGATTGAGAGATCTGTGGAGGGAGCATCAATTGTCTGCGGGTCAAGTGATGTAATGTGGTCAGAGTAGCTAGACGCCAATTCTTTCAGCTGTGTGCCAAACAATGTCCAATCGGTGCTACTTAAGACCGAAAACCTTCCCAAGTGTTCTGGATGCACACTAAACAGTCTTGATTGGATGTCAGCATTCGTGTTTAGTGCCCTTCCGAATGTCGCCAATACATCCATCTGTCTTGCAAGCGGCTCTATTGGAACAAGAGGTCTAAGCTGAAGCTCACTCATTTTCATTATTGAGTCGGCAAACATCTTCCCTATATATTGAGCAGATCGCTCCATCTCCTGCATGAAGAAAAGCAACTGGGGCTTATAAGCATCAATCGGTAATTGGGACTGGCGCATCATATCCGTATACTTTGGCACTATGTCAATAATAGACTCAGCCAGTCTTCGATACATGTCTTGCGACGACATGAAATACGCTTGCGTTTCGGGTTTGTTTGTGATGTCTATTGCAGACTGAATTGCCATTGCAAACTCGCGAAGATCGTGAGTTTTTGGGAAAAAATCGTCGCGTGTTAAGTATGGTTGAGGAATAGGAATGGGAGTGGCAAGTATCGGCAGGTGCTGTTGCTTACCAAAATCAAGAAATAAGCGCATCAGATCATCGAGGGATTTAGGGCTGTCTCTATCTGGAACTGAAAAGTCGTGTTGCTCCATCCACGCGCGAATCTCAACATAAAGTTCATCATCTGTAACTTCCTTATCGAGCTGAACGTCATCTTCTAGCTTGGGAGTCATGAGACTCATAAAGAAATCGCGGGAACCGACGCCATCTTGAACTGTTGCTTTTGCCGTAGCGACATCACGAGCTGTAACTCGATTGAGAGCTTTGAAGATTACTGAGTCTGCTTTCATGGCTATATGATGCCTCAAGTGCCGTGCTTAAATCATCCAAGCCTTACGAAACGCCGGAAACAATGCTCGAATGCGAGCAAGCACACTACAGCCCCTTTAGTCATCAATGCTAATAACACCGCTCCAAAGATGGTGAATAGAAGAGTCGAAAGAGCAAAAGTCGGCAACCAATCCTGAAGTCTGAATGGTTGTGTGGCAAACATAGAACTGAGTGCAATCATGAAAACGAAAGGCGCTGAAGCAAATTGCCATAACCAGGTTGCGACCTTCAAGCCTGCATCGTGGGCGTAGTCTGGGCGCGAAATGGGCTTACCCTTCCAGTTTTCAATCTTTAATCCTGAAATACGCGAAAAGTGCTTCGTGTTGTCTGTGAGGAGTGTAAGGTTATTCGCGATTGCAGTTGCTGCAATTTGGATGTCAGCAGTCTCAAGGGGCGTACCTTTTTGCTTAAGCTGATGCTCAATCCTGCCCGCAATCTGAGCACACTTACTGTCAAAGGGTAAAATCTTAAACTTCTTGATCCACCTATTCGTCCTGCGCTTTTGCTTCTCAGGCATATCCTGTGATTGTAGTCCCTTGTGTAGTTCCTGAAGAGCAATACTGGGAAGGAAACATTTGTCGACACTGAGGCGAAGACGACGACTGAGCCAGTGGTGATGATCTTCGCGTTTCGACCAGTTCGAACGAGCAGCAAAGCTAATAATGTTCGTGTCTATCAAGTATTTCTCGCGTCTAGCCATAGCTACTCCCGAATATGTCACGGCTCCAGATAAGGCAATCTTATTGGAAAACAAGTTCTATGCAAGGCACTTTTTCCCGTTATCTCAACCTCATGTGGACTAATACCGCCCAGCCAAGCCTCACATGTGGTAATATAGGTCAGAAATAGCTCGACACAGTGGTATCGGAGGTGTTGGGTGAGAAGCATTTCTTCAAAGTTCCTGATCTTTTTGCTTATCCTCTTTGTTGTTTCCAAAACGAACCTCTTTGCACAAAATCAAGTATGCTCAGGACTTCTCGCATCCGCTCTTTCAATTGGGGATAGGGCATATGTTTCAGTAATTAGGGCAAACCTTCGTTCCGATTGGGGTACGGAAAGCACTCCAATAATGGAAATGCCATTTCAGACTGAATTTACTCTAATTGAGGGACCTGAGTGCGGTACATACGTTTGGTGGCAAGTAGAGCTAGATGATGGCACAAGAGGTTGGGTGGCAGAAATTGGGTCAGAGGGCGATCCAATCATTGAACCTGCGGCTGCACTTGATGCAATAGGCGATGGTGATGTGGTAGACACTTCTCAAGATGAGGGTTCAACTGAGATCGAGGGTATTTGGATAAATGAGCGAGCATTAGATGGTGCGTTCTTTATTGCATTAAGTTTCTACCCAAATGGCGACTTTGTAACAAGTGCGATTGAAGGTGACATTCGAGGCACCTACTCCGTTGGGGCAGACAACACTATCGCGCTTAATCTTGTCATGAGATATGCTGACGAATCTCGACGTATAGAGCAAGTTGTAAGTTTCCAGTTGAATAGAGAAACACTGGATTTAACACTAAGCGGCTATCTTGAAGGAACCTACTATCGTGAGCATCAGTTTAGCGATGCGGATATTGTCAACTGCGATGGGGTGTTGCCAAACAGACTTGTTCCGGGCTTCTTTGCGCAGGTTGCAAACTTTGGAGCAGAACTCAGGCTCCGCTCTGAGCCAACTAATGCAAGCGAAAATGTAATTGCCAACCTTGGCGTAGCGACTCCGATGATGCTTCTTGGCGGCGTTGTTTGTGCTGATGGTTATCGCTGGTGGGAAATACAGACGAGGTTTACGGGTGAGCGTGGATGGCTCGCTGAGGCAGACAACAGCACTTACTTTCTTGAGCCCATATCTTGGTACTTTGTCACAGAGATTGATGAATCAGGATATTCGGATACAGAAGTCGAAGTTAGCCTAATTGATGGTGAAGCGCCATCGGGCAGTCTTACCGAAATTGCTTCAATTGAAGCAAGCCAAAACTCCTCAGCCCTGACAAACGTTGAGTTTAGCACCAGTGGAGACAGACTGTTTGTTTACTCAGATGGTAGGCTACAAATATTAAGTGTTCCTACTCTAAATGACATGGGGTCAGTTCAGACTTCAGCCCCAGGGTATTTTGACCCCGTATTTGGCGTTAGCACAGATAACAATCTTCTGTATGTTGCCCCTCCCTCTGATGACGCAGCGCAACTGATTACCGACTTGCAGGTTTGGGATATTGCTACAGGAACGCTTGTAAATACGCTGCCCGTATGCACTAGCTTTAGTTGGTGCCAGACTTGGGCATTTAGTCCAGCAACTAATCGAGGGGCAGTTGTAGTAAGTCTTGTAGACCGAACTGAGGTAAGGGGTGCTGAGACATCTCCGTCTGCGGCTGCCATGCATCCAGATGACGAAGGGATTCTCATCTTTGATCTCCAAACCGGACAACACATATCAGTAATTGATGTTTCCGAGTTCATCACAAGCGCATTTCAGTTAGTGCGGAATATGACCTTCAGTTCGGATGGCTCACTAATTCTTGCTGATGTGCAAGGCGATGGGGGATTGGTCATTTGGGACGTTGGAACCGGGCAAGTAAGGTTTTCCGAGCGTCTCACTGGCAAGTTTGCTTTGAGTAGTAACAACCAGTTCTTGGCTATGAATGGCATGATAGAGGATGTAGGAAGAGATCTACCATCCAGTCTTCGGATCTTTTCGATTGGTAGCACCGATCTTAGGCAATTTCCTGACTATATGTCGGGAAACGCGCTTGCATTTACCCCAGATGGTAGACACATCATAGCTACCTATACAGACGGCAAAATACGTATATGGGATATAGACAATGAGCAAGAAGCGGCGACAATCAACACTGGAAACAACCAAGTCTCTGATCTTGCCATCAGTCCCGATGGGCAATTTGCTGCGATTGGATTTGGCGGCGGTGGGGCAAGGATATACCAGATAGATTTGACAAACGGTACAGATGTTATTGTAGAGCCAACTCCAATCCCAGAAACAGTCTTCGAACTAAGGCACAATTCGGCTCCGGGAGTTGCTTACGTTGAGATTGGGCAAACCAGAAGAAATGCAGATGGAAGTGTTGAGGCAGAAATCACATTAAGCAACGAGACCTCAATAGCATATGCGGTGGATTTCCAAATCACAATGGGCGAAGTTATGGGAGGGGCGATAGACTACCTAGTTGACCCTACCCAAGGGCTTATTGTTTTGATGCCCCACGCCTCCCAAGACTTAGGAACAGTTCGATTCTTCCCAGAAAGCGAACTTACTATTCGACTGGGTAAATTCGGTTTTTCAATCTGGGACGATGGGCAGATGAGATTGCTTCAGGCTGCCATTATTTGGGCTTCTATGGGGGGTGTAGATACGTTTCCAGAAGGAATAAACCTTCAGCGCGATACGGTATGGTATCTAGATCGTCTTATAGATGTTGTCTTGATGCGTACTCGCCGCACCATATTTAATGCTGTGGCACTGTTATTCCAAGTAGCTGTAAACACCGATGAAACCTATATTAGAGAAAACATTGCCGATTTTCTTTTTGATCATCCTGAGCTTGTCATAGAGTACCTTCGACAACAGGGAGTTAAGGCTACAGCGGATCAAGTCAGAAATGGAGAATTTGGGTTTGAAATTGCCTCAATGGCTGCAACTAGCACTCCAGTGCTGGTTGATCTTTTCAGTAAGCCCGCCTTTGCCGACATCAATGTCTTTCTGTTTGCAATTACTAATTGATACACTATTACAAATCAAAATGAATATCCCAAGTGTGCCTGAAATGCCACCTGTGGCAGCAATTATTGCCTTTTGGCTTGCTGGTATTTACTGTATTCCTTCTGGCATTTGGGCTATTTATACCCAAAGGATTCATCTCACATCAGTGGAATCAAGAGGCGGCGTGGCAATCCTCGTGGGGATATTTAGTGTTCTTGTAGGAATAGGCTCCCTATACATCGCTATTGATTTGACCAAATCAATGTTGGAAACGGCTCATTAACTAATCTTAACCGTCGCGATTGCCTGAACACTTGGTGAAGTTCTTTGTCGCACAAGATTTATTTTGCGCCAACAATTTGAGCCTACCTTCTCCCCTAGAGAGCCATAACAAGATTTCTAGCCTCAAGACAAAATCTAGGGAGACCTGTAGTTTTGGGAAAAGTGATACTTTTGGAGCCGAATTATCAGTCGTCAATCAAGTCCGTTACGCCGCCCAAGTCCTCAATCTCTGTAGTTGCTGAGTCATCGTCGGTTAGGTCTGCAATTGTCTCGAAAAATCTCCCTTCCCCACTCTGGTTCTGTTGTGCGACATAGGGTGCGATGCCATGTCTTCTGGCTTCTATTGCTTCCAAAGCGTCCTCAAGTGGAATGGTTGGAAGTTGTGAAGTGAGGCTTGGGTTCGATTGATACCAGAACCACTCCTCTGCTATCCACCTATCACGCATCTCATGCAGTCCAAGTCCATAGAAGATTATCGAGGTTGCAGTTTGCTCAGTTGATCTATCAACTGTGATGAACAGGAATTCCCCGTAGCTGTTTGTCGATAACTCTACCCTCTTGACACTACTTTGTGGGTCATGGAGTATGTGCCGAAACCGCTCATCTGACACCCGATACCATAGCGTTTCATGCTCGGTTAGACCGAAGCTTTCAGGGCGGGGGTTGAATTCTGCGGTCATAAGTCCAGTATAATCAAGTAGACGCCTCACTGGTTTTTCGCAAGCCAAACCTCGTTTGGGGAAAGGAAAGAAAGTTATTGCCAAGATGCGAAATTTGCTTAAACTGATATTAACAACAGAGCAGGTTGAACTCACCAGAAAGAGAGATTTGCTGAAAGGACTTCAAAATTGTCAAACCCACTCATTACCCGCGTAGATTTGTCCACGTTTCAGCCTTTGGAACTGACGCTTCATGCGCGCAAGCAAATGCAGCGCAGACTAATAAGTGAACCGTTGGTCAACATCGTCGTGGCGCTTGGTGGCTGGAAGTTATCCTACCGCTGTGAGCTATCCGGCGACGAGGAAATCTTCCAGGTCTCTAACCCGGCAAAGTTCATCCGAAATGCGCTTGGGTTTGAGATAGACAACGAAGAGATTCGAAAGCTTATTGACCTTACGGTGGTGGTCTCACCCGATGGAAGGCGGGTTATCTCCACGTTCTTTGAGGACTGAGTTCGACGGCAACATAAAGCGCTAGTCCAAAAAGCTAGCGAAAGCCTGTTCAACCTGCTCTGTTGCCCAAAATAGTTGACAGAAGCCTGCATATTATAAGATAATATGAATCGCCTCGTCACGGGTGATACAGAAGACTATTGCAGCCAGTCTGTGAAGTCTTCTGAGACTGTCCATGGCTAGGAGGGAACATGAGCGACCGAGAATTGGAAGCGCAGGAAGCACAAACGGGGTCAGGCGATGAAGCTGAGGTGTGGGAGAAAACCGCGCGCGAAGCTTTCGCATATGACCGAAGCCTTGAAGAGCGTTGGGATGAGCCAGCCGACGTAAAAGACGATTGGCGCGCCTACGACCGAGGCGAATAGCGGACATTCTCATCAGATGCGGTTGGTTTCTCCAACCGCATCTAGCCCATACTTCACCAGTTGTTGTTGCTGCCCACACCGAACCCCAAGTGTTTCAACGAAACAGAAGATTTGTTAGCTTTGGGAGGTTATCGTGTCTTCAAAACATTTCTCGCATCCGGGTCTTTTGTCATTGTTCGTCCTACTTCTTTCAGTTGTCCTCCAATCCGCCCGTGTGATAAACGCTCAATCAAACTTTTCGGTATCCGTTGTTGCAAACACCCCCTGGCAAGGCACTGGCATCCAAGTCGCCGCTGGACAACTGGTTCGGTTTTCTGCGACAGGCTTGTGGAGTCACGGATTTGAAGGAGCAGGTACAGGTCAGAACCCTTACGATGCCGATGGCTATCAGACCAAGTTCGATTCAACGGCACTTCTTCCAAGTTCAACTGTTGGTGCATTGATTGGGCGGGTTGGGGATAGTAATCCATTCTTCGTTGGCACAGCCAACACAATTGTTGCGCCAGCAAGTGGATCGATTGAGTTATCGATAAATGACACGCCAGGTCTATTTGCCGCAGACAACACCGGACAACAAACTGTAACTATTTCTCTCTTGTCGGGAAGCAACCCAAATAACGACCCTGCAATTGCGCGAGAACTTGAAGCAGGGATAGTGCGGTTGTTTGATGATGGAGTTGTGATTACACGGCAAGCAAATGGCGATATTGAATACTATCTTCCGAATGGGTGTCTGATCGGGAGTACTGCACGGAGTGTTCTGGTTAATACTAACTTGTATTTAGCAGGTCTGATTCAGACAATATCGGGCTGCAATGGATATTCGGTTCACATCCGGTCATTGGGCTTTGCAGCTTGTCAAATTCAAATGAATATTTATGGACCTAATGGATACGAGAAGGTCTATAGATTGCCTCCAAACGACAGTGAAGCAGAGCGGTTGGTTGCTGGTTGCACACGCCTGCCCAGAGAAGTCGAACAAGAAGTCAATACAAGCCAACAATCAGAAATTGTAGCCTCCCCATTATGGCGTGAGCAACTGCGCATACTTGCGCGGGAAACCGGACAGGAACTAGTGGGAATTGTTGCTCGTACACGGAATCTGGGTGACGCGTGGCAAGGCTTAACATTGTCAATTAACATCTGGAATATTGGTGAAACAGGTGAAGTCTTCTTTGATCCTGCCTTGCGTGCACAGCTTATCGACGAGCTTTACTTTTGCACATCATCAAGTCCAACCTTTAGAGCCAGCATTAACCAAGGTGTAACGCTTAGTGGGATTGGATACACATGGGAGGGGTTGACTCTTGACCAAAAGCGTTCGGACCCAGTATGGGAGAACATCGTAATCTTTAGGGGTGGATCAGCTTTTGTGGGACCTCAATTCATGAGAAAGTGGTTGGGTGCATCAGGATGTGTTAGCTAGCACGCTCGCTGCATAATCACGCAAGAATAATTGACAATCATCTGACTGGGGGGCAAAGCTCATTTCGCTTATTCTCTCAGTCAGCCTAAAACGTCAATGGCCACCTGAGCAAAAGCAGTTGAAATCCACGATTGGTCAGGAATAGTGGATAAACTTTTGATTTGTTTACAGATGCTCTAGTGACGACTAAAAGGCCAACTATCAGGTAGAGAGACACTAACACGGTAAAGGTCAGCCAGCGAGGAATGGAAGTTAGTCTCAGACTCCATGCTATCGTGCAGACACCTACGAACAACAGTACACTTAGAGCTTCCAACAACACAAATGAGTATGTGGCAAACAAATCGATCTGGTCCATGGTTTTGGGCAGATACGGAAACACAATCCAGACAAGGATAACCGTACAAACTATGGTTAACCCGATATAAAGATAGAGTTTGTTACATGTGAACCTATACATAGTCTGTAATCACATACTACCACTCTAGTTAGCGGTGATGCACACTACATAGTGTGCAGACATGCAGCCAAATCAGAGAAACTAACCGATGACAGCAAGCTAATGCTGCCATCAGTAGAAACCTTTTGAAGGGATTCGTCCAGAAGAGGATGTCCTACAAACTAAAGAACATCCTCTTCAATTCATCCACACCTGCGTCGATTTAGGTGGTCGAAACTTGTTCGCCGTTTTCCTTCGCACGCGATGGTGGTCGCCCTCGCCGCTCTGTGGGCTGCGGCTTAGAAAACGTATTGAACTTCCCTGTTAAACCGTTCAAGCGGTGTCGCCGTTCCTGCTCTGGTGTGGCTGCCGCCAAACGATTCAAGAAATCCTTCGCGCCGATGCGCTCAAAGTATGCAAGCGCCTCCTTGCCCGCGACCTGTGCCAGCAACTCATAGCTGACCACGAAATGAAACGCCATGTTCATCAGTTGCAAGGGGTCTGACAACGCCACTTTCGCTACGGAATCATCCTGCTTAAATAGCACGTACCCCGTGCCTGACCCGCCGTTCTCGTGCAATCGAACTTCATCCCGTGTCGGGTTGACGGTGATGATGTGCAGGTCATCAAAATAGATGCCCCACGCAAAACCAGTGCTTGACATACAATTCTCCTTCCCTTCTAGAGAATCAAAAAGCCGCTCACTCGCGGCTTTCGAGCTAGATTGTCTGCATTTTTTCAAAGAACTACTGTTATGAAGCAGACAATCCATTATCGCATAACAAGGCAAACGATCGTGCCAGCCTCTCGTGCTTGTGCGAGTTAACTAACCCAACACATCCTTCCGATGCTTCTTCTCAAGCTCTGCCAGCAACTCAGGTTCAAAGTACCTGTCGCGCTCAATAGGCAGTCCCAAGACTCCACGAGTTTCCATAAGCTCGGTCAGTGAGAAGTAGCCATACTCAATCTCATGCCCGATCACCAGACCGAAGAAGATGTCCTTCCCATCAAAGCCTGATGCATACCATGTCCAGCTACTGTCTGGGGTGAAAAACTTCACCTGCGCTATTGCCTCATCCCCTTTCTCCTCTGCTTCACGAAGCGGTGGCAATCGGCTTCTGCTTTCGCTATCCAGAAGCGACGGAACAAAGGGTGCAGAGCTTGGCACAACCTGCACAACATCAATCATCCGCTTTTCCTGGTTGTCATAGGTGATGATAAGGTGTTCATCCTTGTCCCGACCAATGACCTCAAGCTGGTTCTCCCCTACCCTGCGCGCCAAATACCCAACCTCCTGGGCAATGTAATCTGCCCTCTCAAATGCAGTGGTTACATCGGATGAGTAAGGCAAGTCCATCTCACCAAACAGGTGAATTATGGGAGACTCCCCTCCTTCCCATATCTGGTATCCATCTTTGGATGGAAAAGTCACAAAAGGACACTTCTGCCCCACCGACCAGGGTCTGCCAAATACCAAAGCCAAAAGATCGCCGTCCAGAAAGTTCAATCCTTCGATAGCTGCGCTATCAAAGACAGTTTCGGCGGACTTTGGAAACCAAGCCATACAAGCCTCCTTCTGTTTATGCTCAAGGCGGAAAACAAAACAGGATGCATTCATGCATCCTGGCGGCAGTGGTTGGAAGGATTTAGGTTGGAATGAAAGGTGCGAGACTTCCCTATTTCATTGTCTCATGGGGTATCAAGCAAGGTCTTGGAGTTTATGGGTTTCTGTAGATTTCATGGGTTCCAACGCGGCGCATGAGTATATAGTCGCCGCGTATTTCAAAGGTCATGCGGTTGTGAATATCTATGCGAGCCTCATAAATTTCAGAGTGATTTGCCATCTTTTTCACCCGAAGACTTGGGTATGTGGGATCAGTCATTAGAAGGTCGATTTTCTGGTTAACTCGTTTTCTAAGCTGCGCTTCAAGCCTGTTGTAGTCTCTGGCAAATGGTGCTAGAAACCGAACCTTCATGCCTAGCTTTGAAGATAGGCAATTGCATCTTTTGGATTATCAAATTCAACGAAGTCTCCACGAGCTTCTGCCTCATCTGCCTCCCGCTCTTTTTTCTGCCATTCCTCTGACCAAAACCATTCATCGTCTTTGGTGATTGGCTTTATCCCATCTGGCAAGGAATTTGCATTTGCAGCTACAAAATACTCACGCATGAGAGTAGCCAGCTCGTCCACTTTGGCGACGACCTGATCCATGCGAGAAAGAACATCGCGGTATTCGGTTTGAGTGATTGTCTGGCTCATGGTGCATGATAGCACATGGCTTCAATCTTCTTCAAAAACACTCGGAGTAAGCAAACAATGTTCGAATCCACAGCCTTAACAGCGACTCCGGTTTTCACTGAAGCTATAAAGGGTTGCATTAACGCAAAAACGAGCGGGCAACTCGCCCGCTCGTCCTCGCAAGAAGTCTATTCGATTGTTCGTCCGCTGCGCTCAGTACGCCAGCCGCGTATTCGTGCCCAACTCGCTGCGCGTCACGGTGTCCAGCTTCCACGGCAGCTCGGCGGCGGTCGGCGCGGGTTCCAGATACCACGTCGTCTTCCACAGCGTCGCGCCGTGCGTCAGCTCGTGCGCCTCGCCGACCACGTAGTACTGCGCATCGTGCCCGCTCTGCGTCTCCTTCACGCGCACCAGACTGCCAATCGTCAGCGCCAACTGCTGCGCATGATGCGTCCCGCCGTTCTTGCCGTGACTCTTGACCGTCACCGCGTTGACCATGCCCTTCGGCGTCTTGCGGCGGTTGCGCTCGAAATCGGCGATGTACTGCGCCTGCGTCTCGTTGTCGATGCTCGGCAGGTTCAGCTTGAGCGTACGCCGCCCGTAGTCGATGATGCTGCCGCTGTCCAGCGCGCTCGCCTCGATCTCACCGTCGTCGAAGATCTTGCGTCCGACGACCTTCAGCGCCGTCACGACCGCATCGACCGTCCCGCTGTTGACCAAGACCAGCTCCGCACCGTTCGCCTTCGCCTCGACCGTCACCGTCGCCGTCCCCTGCGCGAACGCCAGCGTCGGCAGATCGACCGCCACATTGCGCGCGCCGATGCGCTTGCCGCTGCTATCCTCGTACTGCACGTACAGCTTGCGCGTCTTGCCCGCCCCGACGTTGATGACCGACTCGCCCAGTTCCCACAGCACGTCGGTCGTGCTCGCGCCCTGGCGGCGCGGATGGCAGACGACGATCACCTCATTCTTGAGATGATCCATGCCCGCGTAAGCGTAGACCATCTCGGTCATCGTGTCGTCGAAGGTGGCGGCGGGCGTCCCGCCCTGGAGCAGCTTGTGGCGGTTCCAGAAGACCGCCTTGCCCTCGCGGTCGAAGAAGAAGCGCCCGCGCTCCGCCGCCGTCACATCGCCGATGGCGCGGTAGACGTCGAACGACTTCTTCTTGGCATCGCTGCCGCCGCCGTCGATGACCCAGTTGTCCGCCGCCAGCGCCAGCGTCAGCGTGCCCGTGTCGAGCGTGCTGTAAGCGGTCGTGTCCGCCAGATACGTGCTTGCGCCAACTTCGCTGTTGCCGACGCGCCCCAAGACCCACGCCTGCGACAGCGCGGGCGGCATGACGACCTCCTTGATCAGCTCGGCGATGATGTCGCTGGTCTTCTTGTTCTCTTGCAGCGTCAGCTTCGTCTCGGTATTGCTGTAGAACTGCGCCGCGCCGCTGGCGAGGATTTGCACCATGCGCTCGCCAAAGCGCCCGACCGTCGGCTTGATCGCCTCAATCCAGCCGACCCAATGCGTGCGCGTCATCGTGCCATCAAAGCTCTGAATGCGCACCGGGCGCTGTGGCACGAGCTTGCCCGCCAGCAGCGACCCGGCGTTGTCCGGCGAGTACAGGCGGTCGTTGTTACGCAGTGTCAGCGCCAGCATCGAATTGTCCGCCTTGTCCTGCCAGGGCTTCTGCATCCCCAGAAACCAATTGACTCCCTGCACCCGCGCCGTCACATCATCCTGAGCGCCAGAAAAGTTGTTGTTGCGATCCCAATCGATCGCGATGGTGAATATTGTAGGCATGGATAATCCTTACACACTAACTTCACTAACTAGAGACCAGTTTTGCTGGCACCACACCAATTTGTCGCGTAGTTCTCGCATTTTCCCAAGAATATGTGGGGTGACGGTGGCATCAAGTTCCGCTGTTCTGATAAGCGCGTTTGCTTCGGCAATGAGATCCCCCATTGTTGTTTGGTCGATAACCAGTGCAGGGTATCCTGTGCGCATCTTTGGGATCAGCTGAAGCCCAGTTCGTTGAGCAATTGGTACCCATACCTCCTCAAATGTCTTTTGTGAAGAGATGGGAACGAGTTGATTCGGGCTTCCATCCGTGAGGTATATCCGTAAACGTATAGCCATGTTCTTGCCCTTATGTGCATCAATATCATCGTCCAAAAGTTACAGAAAATGTCCAGTCTGGAAAGTCACGTTGAAGTTGCCTAAGCTGCAACTCTACGGCGTCAATGACCTGAGGGCTACTGTTGTCAACCTTGAAGTGTATGTTTCTTATGGTCAGCAATTGCTCCAATGTGATTATTTCACTTGTGTTCATCCCATCTATACGTGTACCTCCGAACGTATCTTCTCCTATATGTTCAATTGTTTCGGCAGTATCGTTGTAAATTTGCCTTTGAGCCCAAGCTAGTGCGTCTTCATCTGAATTTCGTGAGGGATCCCGCAGTTCCCAAGCAGACTTATTTTCAATGATCAGGCGATCACCAAGCAATACAACATCGAATTCAGCAAAGTCAGAATTGTCAATCCTTGTGATGTACACACTCTCAGCAAAGATTGTCATGCCTTCTTCGGATGTCGTCGCGTTAGTCGCCCGCCTTGCAGCTCCCTCCATAAGCCTATCTCGCGACCTACCAAGTGTCTGAAAGTCAAAATTGAAAAGACCGCCACTATTTGGCAAGTTGCTATTGGTATTGTCTGCAAATTGGCTTATGTTTCCTCTTGAAGTAGAAACACCGTCTGCAGTTGCAAGGCGCGGACCACTCAACGAATTCACTAGATCGTCTATCGCGTTATCGATCCTCCTGGCGGCACCTCCCACCATGTCACCGATGTTCCCAGGTCCAAGAATGTCTACCAATGACAGAATCGCGCCGGGGATATTTCCAGATACAACAGATCCAACGAAGTCCCCAACAGCCATCGCGCCGCCGATAATCGGTACAAATCCTATTGCAAACAAAAGCAACCCCGTGTAAGGCGACTGAGGAGGTTCGTACATACGGTTGAACGCAAGTACAAGATTGCCCGCCTCGTTCGCTTGATCTCTAAGGTTCGCCAGTTCTTGCGTTATGCTGTCGAGTTCAGCTTGATACGGTGATCTGCTGTCTTGAACTGCTCCCTCAAGCCATATACTTCCTCCGAGTCCAGCCGTGCGCGGCATCAAAGATAGAGTGCCTGTAAGCTCAATGACTTGCTCATCAGTAGCCGCCCGACGAGCCTCTATTTCAGCCAGTGTTGCTTGATAGTACGCATAGGCTATCTGCTCGCGCGTCATGCCTTGCACGGCTTCGGAATCGATCAGCCCCGACTCGACGTAATCCTGAACGAGATCATTCACCGCTGCATCTGCGTCGGTAGGATTGCTCGTTTGCGGCAGACCTAGTTCGTAGATGGCAAACTCGCTCAAGTCTCTTGTTACATCCTGAGACACGCCAAAGGTGTTTCGTATAGTTTCCCAGAAGGCTCGCTCACGAACCGCAAATGGGTCTTCTGGGAGGCTTCCGAGATGCTCGATATACATATCAACAGCTTCTTGCGCGGTTAAGCCTTGCAGATCGGAAGCAAGATCTATGCCGAACATGTCTTGTGCGTCGTAATCGATCAATGTGATTAAGGCTTGCGCTTCGTTTTCATCGCCAGCGATATACTCAATCCATCCCTCGCCAAAATGAGCGTCTAGCGTTTCCGAAGTAAGCGATGTCCAGTTCTCATCGACAGGCGACGGCTCTACTTCGCCCTCTAGCCTACCGCGCGCTTCGTCGAACAGCGTGCGAATCTGCGTCAGCAGCGGCAGCTCCTCATCGACTTCGCCCCGCACGAAGCGCAAGAACCATTCGGCACTCTCCCGTACCGAATCGCCGATGTCTTCCAGCGTGAAGTCGTCGCCGAAGAACTCTTGCCAGTTGAACGGGCGTGTTTCCTCTTCCTCCTCGTTCAGCAGGCGCAGGCGGTCACTGCTCTCGGCAACATCGAGCAACGAAGCTGATGGCAGCGGCAGCGTGCCTTCCTCGCCTGTGCCATCGCCCGCTCCTGCGCCGCTCGTCCCTCCGCCCGTGCCGCCCTGCGCGCCCCATGCCTGCCCGGTCGCGCGCTGGTACGCCTGGTTGACCAGCCCGGTCAGCCCGCGTGCCAACTGCGCAATCCCGCCGCGTCCGCCCGTCACACCCTGCACCAGGCGATTGACCAGATTGACGGCGGGGGTCACGATGCGTAGGATGCCGCGAAAGGCGTTCTGTGCTGCCGGGGGGATGCGCGGGGTTCCCCCGCCGCTACCAGGGGGTCGCCACCCTGGGATCAGCCATGTCATGCTTTCCTCCTGTAACTCTTTTCGAAAAAGGTCACTTTAGGGTGGGCGGGAGCGCCCGTTCGGAAGCTCCCGCCGCACGGTATCGTCTAGATGACGCCCCACGCAGGCGCGGTGCCGATGGCGGGCTTGAGCCGCGCGGTGAACATGACCGCCTTGCCCGTCTCGATCACCGGCTGGTAGCTCTCGATCAGGTACTCGCCGCTGAAGCGCGGGTCGCCCGTCACCGGGGCGGCGTTCTGCCCCACGTCCACCTGCAAGCTGACCGTCTTGCCCTGCTGGTACGCATCGCGAATGACGGTGTGCGTCCCGGTTGTCGCGGTCGTGGTCAGGTAGCCGCGCAGCGTCACCGGGGCGTTGAGCTGCCCGTTGATGAAGTTGTGCGTCGCATCGCCGAAGCCCGTCACGTCGTGCTGGTCGAACGCCAGCGGAATATCGACACTGATGATGTCGCCGTTTGCAAAGGTGCGCAGCGTGCCTGCCGTATCGTCCAGGCGCACCACCACATGATCTCCTGCCAAAGCCATTGTTGGTTTCTCCTCTATTTCGATCTATTCGTCTGTAAATGTTGTTTCGTTCAAGGCGAGCGAATTAGCGGATTAGCAAATTAGCTCAATAGCCTCGCGTTATACAACGCATCTAGCCATCCAACTCCCAAAGCTAATCTGCTAATTTGCTATCCAGCTAATGCGCTAGAAGCGCACCAGACTCGCCGCGATGCGCACCGTGTTGCCCGCTGCTCCGGTGCGGGTGGCGCGGAAGCGGACGAACTGCGGGATGTTCCCCGCAATCGCCAGCCGCTCCGACCCCAGCGCCGAGGCGTTGAGCGCGAACGTCCCCAGCGTGACCACACCCGTCGAAAAGCCGACGTTGGTCGCGCCTTCGACGATGATGCTGTAAGTGTCCGCAGCCGCCGCCTGCAGGATATGCAAGAATGCCGCCCCGCCGCGCACCGTTGCCGCGCCATCATCCAGCGCCGTACCGCTGATGCTGTTGGTGAAGCTGGTGTTGACCGCCAGCGCACGCCCCCAGCCGCCATCGCCCCCCGTGCCCGCAAGCTGTGCCATGAACGGCACCACTCGCGCCACTTCCGGCATCGTCCCATAGCGCCCCTGGATCAGGCGCAGGCTGTAGGTCGGGTCGCCGACGACCGGGGCGCTGTTCTGCCCCAACATGATCGAGACGCTCCCCTGCACCTCCCCCGACCGCAAGACCGGATGCGAACTCGCCGCCTGCGCGTTCAGATAACCCGCGTGTTCCAGGCTCACCTGGCGCTGCCCGGCGATGAAGTTATGCACCGCGTCGCCAAACGCCGTCACATCATGCGTGCCGTAGCGGTCGCCCATGCCGATGCGGTTCATATCGCCCGTCAGGTCGAAGCCGCCGACATACACCTGGACATGATCTCCTGCCAATGCCATCGTCATGCCTCCTTACGGCGTCCGCTCGAAGCGGTTGACATAGCCGTGCAGGACGATGACGTTGGCGCTCGCCGCGAACGCCCGCACTTCGCGGTTGTTCTGCAAGACATGCCCGGGGATGACCTCGCTGAAGCCCGCTTCCGCAGGAATGGTGATCTCCACCTGGTCATTCGCGGTCGTGCCACCCCATTCAATCGTCAGTTTGACCGCCGACGCGCTGGTGTTGACGCCGCGAATGAACACCTCGTCCCACTCATTCGCCGCCGTGCTTGCCGTCGCCTGATGCACCAGCGTGCCGGGCGTCGCCGTCGCCGCGACGACGATGCCGCGCCCGTCCGCGCTCGCGCTCAACTTGCGCTTCTTAAAATCGCGATAATCACGATCCATCTCTGCTCCTTTCGTCCTTTTCCATCAGCTCATCGACGAGTTCGTCGAGCAGCGCCTTGACCCGCTCGCGCAGTTCGGTATCGGCGATGGACGCCTGTTCCCGCCCGATGCGCGCCGCCTCATGCGCGCTCATCCCCGTGATGAGCACCAGCGCCGCCGATACCAACAGCACCAGCAGTTCGTTGTGCAGCGGCTGCAATTCCGGGATGTTGAGCGTTAGCCAGCCTACGATTAGGGTGACAAACGCCGTCAACACGCGGCGTGAGGTCACGACCCGGAGCAGCCGCTCGCCGATGGTGCGGGCGGTCAGCTCTCGCTCGCTCATCCTATTCGCCTTTCCTCAGTGCTTCGATCTCGGCTTCCAGGCGCAGCACCTTGCGCGCCAGCCGCCGCACATCCGCCTGGTTGAGCGCCAGCCCGTCCGCGTCCAGCGTCGCATCCGCCTGACGAAGCTGCGCCAAGCGTTCGATGCGCTGCTTTTCAGCGATCTGCTCGGTGGTCAATTGCGACGGATCATGCGATGCGTAGGCGTCAGTGATGCGCTGTGCTGTCGCCGCATCAATTGGGCTGTCAAAGTACAATGTGAGATTGCGCGCGTCCGATGCCATACCGAGAAGGGCACTGCCCGCAATACGTCGGAACTGTTCATCCAACGACACTGCGTTAATTACCTTGATGGGCAAAACCAGATTCAGCATTACGACACCTCCCGGACGGCAAATTGCACTTTGTGGGTTGAGCACATGAACTCGGCATAACGCTGCGCACCGCTGTAGCCATTGCCATAGACCAGCTTGATAGTATTGGCGACTCCCGTGTTCAATCGCGAACTTGGTACCCAGCACGAAAGCAGGATCGCACGTTCGGTCAGATCCAATGCATTCCAGACCAGTCCAGTCTGCCCGCCACCAAAGCGTGTCCCGTTGATGTTAATGTCGAGAGTGATGGTGCCGTCATAGGTGTTGACGCGGCGATAGGTAGCGGTGAACGAGACATAGACATCTCCGCCCGATGGCGTAAACGTCACGGTTGCACCTGGCACATCAATCCAGCCGCCAGTCAAGGTGAAGTTGGTGGTGAGTTCGATGATTTGCCCAGGTGGGCTTTTCAAGACAGCCAGGTTGTCACGCAGGTGGAGATTCAAATCCGCCGCAGTGACCAGATCATTGGTTGCCCAGGTCTTGGGCGTTGTCCAAGGCATTCTTTACTCCTTACAAATCCTTCAAATCTTCAAAATCGCGTTCGTGAGTTATGTTTTCGTCTCTCGCTGCTTTCCTCCTCGCCTATGCTTTCAACTGTCGTCCGTCTGCCAGAAGCGTTGTGGGTCGCGCGGCACCCCGGTCGCAATGCAAACCGCATGTGTAGTGTGGGTGGCATCGTGCGCAAACCCGTTTTGGCGACCTGTGCCCCGTTTCCCCACGCAGCCTCCAACAGACGGAACGACGGAAGAATTCTAAGTACTCAAGAATTCGCTTAAGTACACGAACATAATAGACCAAACTTTCGCTTCTAGTTGAACATGCGTTCGATCATTTGTTCAAAAATCTTTCCTTCGCTCATCTCTGCTCAGGCGCAATAATGCGGATAGAGCGGGCTGAACGCTGAACACGAGAAATGACGCCACGTACCTCGAGTATCTCGAGGCAGAGATGTGTCTGACCGACGCTTATGTAACAGCCTTTGGCTATCTCGCGAATGGTTGGGGAGCGCTGATCGTTTTCGTTCAAATACGCTTTGATGAAACGGCTAACCTGATTCAAAGTTTCTGGATCCACTGCATCCTCCTGTGTATCTGTACCGAACTCATGAGCAAATGTAGGAGTCAATCGATGAGGTGTATTCCACGCTCTTTTGTGGGTGTCCAGCGCATAAAGCGCTCTTGATCCAATAGCGCCAGGTGTCGTTCAACGCTGTGTCGCTGCATCTTGAGGTGTTCGCAGATTTCTTGCACCGACGGCGGATAGCCATGTGCGCTAAAGTAACGGCGAATAAAGATCATGACGTGAAGCGAACGCCTGCTCAAATTTGAGAGTGTCAAGTCCGACATTACAAAGCCCTTTGCCTATGTAACAAAATATAAACGGTCGATATGCACATCTTACGCGCATCCGACCGTTTGTTCTAGATAGAAGTTTGTCAGGGAATTGTTGGAAGATTCAGATATTGTGTTCTATAACGTGACTAAACGTCGTATGAGGGCATGAAGTGCATGCGCATTGAATAGAGCGGAGTGGAAAAGAGAACACACTTTCTATATCTTCCATCATCAAAGATGTGTCAATTACGGTTACTTACGATTGCTGGAAAGGTCTTTCGGTCTCTTGTAGCACAAGGAGCAAGGTCAAGGGCTTGGTTTCGTTGAGGCATGAGTGAAGCGGCACAAGCCCAAGCCGAAACGAAACTGCCGACAGGCACCCTTGACGGAGCGGGGCGACAGCGCACGCTTGAATGTCTTCGGTTGAAACCCTTGTTTCAACCGAACTGCCCTCGCGGCGAGCGAACAAATTGGGTGGAAAGCATCTGTTAAAATGGATATTGCGCCTGAGTGAATGTCTACGCAGGTCTTGATGACACGAAGGCTTACGTGGCTTGCCACTGTATTTAAGGCAGGTTCAGGCACAGGCGCTGTATGGGCAGTGCATCTCCTGTTGTTGCGGATATTCCCAGGCTGGTTTTTACAAAACAAGATAATGCCTTTGACCTTGTTTCTGTCCCGCAAGGTGGACTGTCTCGCATTGATACAGCAGTGCAGCACACGTCTTGGCATACCAGAGTCCGCTGGTTATCCCTAGCGGACTTTTGGGGGCTTACGGTTCAAACAAAGATGCGCGCCGCTCCCCCTCGCTGTCCTCCTTGTTTGCCACTTGCCACACCGGGTCAAAGAACATCCGCTCAGGCGAAATCTCATCAAGATGTGCAAACCAGAAACGCCTGCCAATGCCGGAGACGGTCTCGGCAGCACGGATTAGATTTTCAAGCCGTCTTCTATGTGGGGTCACAAACAGCACTCGCCCGTGACTGCCAAATCGCTCCTTCATGCCACCGCTTTGATAGTAGCTGCGCCATGCAGCCACTTTGCGCTTAATTCGAGTTAAGCTCTCACTCCCCTCGTCCAGTTCCAGAAAGAAGCGAAAGGTAAGCCCGGCTGGTGAGGTGATGCGATAGTAGCTGTCAGCAATTACCGCTGCCTGCGCACCAAGCTCATCTACAAACACACGGTCATAGTTTCCAGGAGTCTTCAACATGCGCTCATCAAGCCAGCTAGAAACTCGATAGCTGTGCCGCTCACACGCTTTGAAGAAATTGATGGCGAAGGTGTTTATGTCAAGGGAATGCTCCAGAAATAGAAGTGATAGACGCTTGTCTGGAACAGATGAAAAGTCAGAAAACCCGCGTCTTTGAAGCTCAACCATCCCCTGCTTTCCAAGCCGATAGATGATGTGGGGAGTATCCCCTACTCCGGGGATGATGGGGCGCATAATCCGGTCTAGCCAACCATGATCGTAGAGTGTGCGAAGAACTGGCTGAACTGAGCCGCGATGACGCCCAAGAAGCAACTCAAAATGCCGGGCAGTCAACAGGCGGTACTGCAAAAGCCACTCAAGTATCTGATAGTGGCGTGGTCGGGGGTGAAACCTTGGTGGCTTTGAAAGGCGTTTGTTGACTTTGCGTGTTTTGGCTTTACGAAGAAGTTTCCGACGCTCCTCACTGCTTCGCCCTTCAAAGTTCTCAGGTCGGTAGTTAGGTGTTTTCGCCGAATTCATCGTTTATGCTCCGCTTTGGGGCAGGGAGTCCTTTCCTGTTCCCACTTGGCTCACTATACGGCTTCGGATCGTCAGGCTCAACAGGCACATCAAAGTCCCATGCGTAGCGCCTAGCAACCTCCTCGTGCAGCCGCGAGAGAACAGCCTGCAACTGCTGGTCGGTTACCCGGTCGGCAGCGTCTGGGACAAATCGAGTGGTTACAAGCTCAACGCCTTCTCGCTGCTTTCGCTTAACCCACATATGGCGGTCTGGCAAACCCGTGAGTTGACGCCGTGCCATTTCCCACAGTTCATCAAGCGAATAGTAAGTGTGGTCGTGGCTCACAATAGGAAGCCTGCCAAAGTGCTGAATTCTGGTTCGAGTATCTTTGACGGTCTTTAGGTCGGGGGAGAAGAAATCACGCACCAAGAGGTCTGCATCGCGCACGCTCACGCGCGCAGCAATCAAGGTCTGGCAAATATCAAGCGCAGCCTTCAAAAGCTCTTCCTGATAGCCCACTCCACTTATTCGCTGAGTCGCGAGGACAAGTCTGGTGTTGAATTTGCGGTTTTCACCGAGAAACCGGATAAGGCTTACGTTGGCGTAGTTGAGAAACTCGTCGGCATAAACAGTCATTGGAGTTCGACTTCGCTTGGGGATGTTTTGGCGCGTTAAGCTTGCCTCCTGGATGGCTACAACAATCAGGGCACAAAACAGGTACGTCTCCTGCTCCTTGACCGCTCCCTTTGGTACACGAACGATGACAATCTTGCCCTCGTCCATCAGAGTTCGAAAATTGATGGTGGATGCTTTGGGACTTAGGATTGGGGTGAACATGGGGTTTTCGATAAGCCGACCCAAACGATTAAGCGAGCTTCCTACCCAATCAACCAATTGACGATCAAACGACTGCTTGCCCTCTCGCGTACCTGGAAATTGAAAACGAAAGTAGTTTGACAGTGCAGGAACTTTGACCCTGGAAAGAACTCCTTCTCGAAAGCCTGGGTCAAATACCAGCCTATCAAAATCGGTCTTGGTCTTTCCATCCAAGCAAAGCGCCCAGAAGCTATGGAGTAGAACCTGCTGGAGCCTGACTACGATAGATGCATCGTCGTTGTATAGGTTAAGCATCGCATCGGTCAATGCGGAAGCACGGCTGTAGGCTGACTCGCCTGCAAAGGGCTTAAGTGGATTAAACCCTACGTGGTAGGCGGAGATTGTTGGGTCAATAATTACTACATTGTCGTAAACTTCAGGGTACGTCTTCGCCAAGAGAGCAAGAGTGTGGATGATATTTGTGGCGCTATCTCCATGCGTGTCGATAAACACCAGCCCGTGAGACTTTTCACCCGATACACGAAAGGCAATGTCGGTTAGAGCCAGCTCTTCCAGAAGTTTCGACTTGCCTGAGCCAATTGAGCCGACAATCAAGGCGTGTCTTGATTTGTCCTCATCGGAGAGAGTAAGGAGCGCGCCACGCGGCGCGCTCACTTCTTCTCCCAGAACAAGCTTTCGCCATTTCTCAGGCAGAAAGTCTGCTTGGGTCAGTCGCCTCATGGTTCGTCACTCCTCCCCACTCCAAACACACTGCCTGACACATATTCATACGTTGATGAGTAAGGCGACTCGGCTTCTTCGTAGCCTGGAAACACTGAGTTTAGGATGTCGGTCGTTTTGACGTTGCCACCTTTTGCCTCAACTATCCTGTCAAATCGCTCTTCTTCCTGTGCAAGATACATCTCATAGCGCATTTCAGAGATGATGCCTGCAATCATAAGTCCGACAAGAAGGTAGATGGCAGTGCCCGCCAGAAACACGCCGACTGCCCCAAGAAGCACTACGCCAGTCACTGCGTAGTTACCTACACGGTCAAGCATTTCGTCAAAAAATGACATTGCTATTTCTCCCTGTCCTGGTTGGGGTTGTGAAACCGAAAGCGTTCGCGGTTATGAGCATTCGGTATCACCTGTTCATCCGCTACCAGTGTCCTGGGGTTTGGCTGGGTGTCCTCAAGGGACTTCTGCTTCCTAACCGCTGCCTCCATGATGGGCGCGTAAGATTGGCGCACCTGCTCATACAGCGTTTTATCCAGATTCAGCCCTTTTGGATTTGTGATGTCGCGTTGACGCTGGATGTCAAGCGTGAGTTGTCGGATTGCCTCTTCAAACATCACTGGATTCTCGACCAAATGCGGCAATAGATCTCCGGCGCGGGTGAAAAGCTCCTTGAGTGCTAGAAGGTGCGCACTCGTAAGTCGAGTATTGACAATCATCTTCATCGTCTCGTCACGGGTGACGATAGTTAGACGAAGAAGGAGGTGACGAAGTTTGTGCATCGCCTCAAGCTCCTGCTTTGTAAGTCCAGCAACCGCCAACTGCGTCTCCTGCATAAGAGGGATATTGAGAGTCTTTTGCATTTCAGGAGTTAACGATGCAATGAGATGCTCCATTGACTGCATTGGGGGCAGAAGGGGGTCGAGTATGTCATGGATAGCCACGACATATGATAGTTCTGTCCCAAACACCTTCTTGAGAGAGTTCCCATCCTCAAGAAGCGCATTCCGTGACCTCAAGGTAGTAATCTGGGAACGAAGCTCTCGGTTTTCAGTATCACGTTCAGCTATCTTCGTCTTAAGTGCTGCTACGAGTTCTCCCTCCTTACCCGAATTGACCATGAGAAAGATGACCAAAATGAAGCCGATTGCTGCTATGCCACCGACTAAGAATATCGTGTTGATGTCCATTTCGATTTCTCCTTATGTGGGTTATTGGATATCACTGAAAACGTCGTGCTGAAGACGGCGATTGATCGAGGTAAGTACACGAAGCAGTGCTGCTTCGACCTCTTGACCTGCAACATCGCCTTGAAATGTTCGCGCTCGTGCTGCTGTGGTGGAATACAGCTTTCTCAGCCCTTCCATATCTCCCACAACAAACAGAGCCTGCGCTCTTTCCTCGAAGTCGCCGATGTCAACGGAAACCATTGGGATGTGCATCGCAACACCTTTCCAGACGCTAGTGGTCAGACTTGTGGTGGGCAGAATAAGCCCCGTTTCCGCCCACCCAGAAATGCTTAAGCCGAAATTGCTGAGTCTACATCTCTCATGAAGTAACCAGATGGGTAGCGCACCACAGGCGCAAGATCTCCCTTCGCCATGTACTTTTCGATCTTGTCAATCTCTGCGACAACCTTTCCTCGCACATCGGGGTTGATATGCCAGTTTTCCAGAGAAGACTTTGGCGAGAATACATTGAGGGGGCAGAAGCGAGTTGACGGTAGAAGGGGGAGGGCATTGGTCATTATCGCTCGGCGCATGTGCCACCAGATTGTGCAAACAATGATGGATGTCAGGCTCTTAAGCCCTAGACGAACCTTGAGTATTCGCATCGAGAAGTCGATGTTTTCGCGTGTATTGCTTGAATTGCACTCATGGATAATTCGTTCGCAAGGTACACCCATTTCTAGCAAGATGGCTCGCGCGCGAATAGCCTCGATGTCGCCAAGGTTGGGATTATTGCCACCCGTAACGAGGATGTAACTAACCTTGCCCTCGTTATAGAGATTGCCCAGGACGGCAACTCCTTCAACATAAGATGAACCATGCCAGATGCCCAAATCAGCTTTTGGTGGTAAATGGTCGCAGATGTATAGCTTGCTCGTGATATGGGCAATTTCATTTGGAGTCATGATTGGGTTTCCTTTTTACAAAACCAAAAACACTAGGGGTACTTTGGCTCTGCTTGACCCAACCACTTCTAGGCGCTACCATACTGGCATAGCAAAGAGGAGTGTCTGCCGAATGCTGTTGCTCGTTAGGCTCGTGCATCCGTCAGGTTGGGTCAAGCCCGTTCATCTTTTGCTTAGGCGGTGGGGCTGCTCGAACAGTTCCCACCGTCGCCTTTCACAAAAGACTTTCAATCTCTTCTCTTATTTCTATTAACGACTCGACAGCTACATAGGCGAAAAACCCCCTTAGTTTAATATTTGATGAGAGACACGCTTACCTGGTTGACACTATAGGGCAATTTCCATATAGTGTGGAGTTATAACGAACTTGAGGTTTGAGGTTACTTTCTGTATTTATCTCTCTTTCGTTGCATTCTTTTGTTTAAGTCGTCGCCAGCCAAGTAGGTTGGTTTTTTACATTAGATAAACTCCTTTTTGAAACCGACGCCAACTTCCCAATATACGGATATTCAAATTTCTGTCAACGAGAGTTTTCGTTGATTCAAATCCGTCTTGTGCAAATTTCACAACTTTAATGCAAGTCAAATAATTCGGGTGTAGCCTTCTTGCCATGAGGAGACATTCAGTTCGTCTCCCAGCCAATCTGTCGTGGTTGGCTCTTCCTGCGGGAAACTGTAGGAAGGGGGGTGATGAGACGTGAATAACGAATTCACCCTGGAGCAGGCTGGCGCGTTCTTCATGGCAAACTTAGTGATTTCAGCCCTAGCGGTTGTTATGCACTTTGTGCCAAAGAGGTTACGCAAAAGCGGCTGCCCACATGAGCGAATTTGCTCATGGTGCGACAGATGTAGAGAATGCGGAAAGCGGATCGACTACTAACCGCACTCTCTACAGGCTTGGAGACCTCTGAAGGACTGTTTGTCATCCAAGCTGTTAGGTGGGGACGTGATAAACTGAACCACCTAACAAAATTTCTGTGACGCCCCTCCCCCATCAGTCATCCGAAGATTTATATCACCACATCGCCGATCATGTAGTCAAGGCGCGCTGGTACGAAACAAGGCGTGGCATGATGATAACGGCTATAGCCATCGCAAACGCCTCCGTTGCGCTTCATTTTCTCTATCCCCTTCCACAAGGCATGACTACATCAGTGATGGGAGTGCTGATGGCTATTTTCGGTCATGCCCTAGACAGTTTGATCACCATTCGGCTGATGTCTCATAAGGTGGAATTTGAGAAGCTCGGTTATGAGTTTCCAGTATCCGAAGTAGGGCTGTTTTTGCCAAAACATCCAACCGCAAAAGAGCTGACCTCTGGATTAAACTTCGCATTAAATTTGGCATTTTTAGTGCCAATCTTCTTCTTCCCACTTATTGGCTTTGTTGCCCTTCTAGTTCGCCTTCTAGCCGTTTCAACAAACCTCAGACAAGAGAAACGAATAAAACTCGTTCTCAAGACTTTGCAAAGCCAGCCTGCAAAGCCCACATTCTCCCAGCGCCCTGTCCTCTCCCCCACAGGTTAAGGCACTGCCACTGGCACATCGGCAGAGCGCGTATAAGCGTTTCTGAGAGGCGTGAAACTTGCGGATGAGAAAATAGCTGTGTGAATACCATAAGGCGTCGGAAATGGCGTTTTAGAGGGTCTGGGGGCATTTTGAGACGTGGATGAATACAGGAGTTGTTCGGCATGAAGGGTATTGAAAGTCGCGGCTTGTCCGCGACATTAAACAAAGCGCCGAAGGCGCATCCATATCCCCCCCCGACGTGCTGGGCGCAAGCCCCGGCTGCCCATCCAAGTGTGGCACTGGACGAGCATAGCGAGTTCAGTGCCCACGACCGCCGCAGCTTCACGCGCCGCGTCAGCGGCGTAGTGAAGCAAGGGAACCGCCCGCTTTCGCAATGAGTACAACCTGTGGATAGAAAGTATTGGCGAAAGCGGGCGGCGGTGGATGGGCAGCCGGGGTTTGGTTAAGGGCGTAGACCGCTTAACCAAGCCCCGGCACGTCGGGTGGCTCGACGATTGGAGTTTGGCGCAGAAAGGGCGTTATCGGCTCAGAATGAGCGGGATAACGCGCGGTTGCGACACATCTCCATGAGGAGAGACACAAAATGTGTTCATGAAAAGCCACACAACAAATCCAGTTTGCCTAAACTGGACACGAAACCGAATTTCTGAACACAGTAACTAAACCCACTTAAGGGCTTCGCCCATCCCCCTTCCCCTGTACTGTCACCACTCTTCCTACTCACATCTCCCTGTGCGCGCTTCGCGCGAAGTTTCGGATTTACTTCGTGTGAAGCACATTGCGCACGAGGTGTCTTAGGCTGCTATCCCTAGCAGCTTAGATAGGGTCTCCCCTATCAACAGTTGGTCTCGTCCCTGGCTATTTACTCGTTGGGTATAGGCTGTTGCTCATTCGCCGCAACAGTGGCGTTCCGGCTACCAAAACGGTAGATGAGTCCAGATTGCAACGCGATTTGGAGTATGTCAAACGGACTCACAGACTTACAGACTCCGTTACTCTGGAAGTCTGGAACTCTGGTATTTGCTGATGTGGATGTGTAGCTCTTTGACAAGAGCATCAAGCAAATCTTGTTCGCTCTGGAAATTCCTAGCTTCCACCTTAACGTCAAACTGACGAAGCATCTCAATCAGGCAACGGATGATGGAATTTTTTGTGATTCGTTTGAACTGGCTTTGGCTCCGATCAGCCTCTTCTCTACTTCGAGAAATTTCCCACTCAAGGTCGTCAAGATAGCGGTTTTGCTCACGGGTTATTCGCGCTTCAATTCGTGGCATCTTGTTGAAGGCTGGAACTCTGTATGTCTGGAAGTCTGGTTTGTCGGAACTCTGTAACTCTGGAACCGTTGTCTGTATCTCTGGTTGTCTGGAACTCTGTATGTCTGGAACTACCGGAGTCTGGATTTTACTTCTTTCAAACACTGTCGATTGCCCCACCGGAGGAGCAGGGGATAGTGGTTGCTTAAAGAATGGGCTGTCGGCTAAACCAGATTTTCTTGTCATTTGCTTCGGGCAAGGATTTCTTTGATAAGCGATCTATAGGCTCGTGCGCCACTGCTGTTTCGTGAGTAATCGAAAACGTGCGTGTGATTGGAGTGGGCTTCTTCAAGGCTGACGTTTTTGGGGATGTATGTCTGAAAAACCTTTTCAGGAAAGTAGACTTTAAGCTGCCGGATTACGTCTCGTGAGACGTTGGTCTTTTCGTAGAAGGTACAGACTAACCCCATGATTTCAAGCTCGGGGTTGAGCTGCTGCCTAACCATTTGAATGGTCTCCTGAAGCTGCACCAATCCTGACAGAGCAAAGAAAGCAGTGGAAACGGGCACTATAAGCCGTTCGCTGGCAACGAAGGAATTGATGGTGATAAGACCTAACGCCGGGGGATTGTCGATGATGATGTAATCGTATTTGTTGCGAACTTCATCAATGGCACGCTTGAGGCGTTCGCTGCGGTTGTCATAGACCTGAGCTAACTCAAGGTCAGCACCCGATAGGCGAATGTGCGATGGGGCAATATCAAGGTTTGGGAAGCGCGTGGCGCGAACAACACTTGTAAGTGGCGCGAACTTTATGATGACGTTGTAGATAGAGTTTTCTGGGCTGATTTCAATCTCAGGGTGGATAAATACCTGTGTGGCGTTTGTTTGCGGGTCTGCATCAATCAGAAGTACGCGGCGACCCTCAAGGGTAAGCCCTGCGGCAAGATTGATGGCAGTTGTTGTTTTTGCCACCCCTCCTTTTTGGTTGACGACTGAGATAACCATGAATTCTATTCGTTGAGTTCTGTATATCGGGACAGAGCAAGACGAATTAAAGCTGAAAGTGAAATTCGTCGCCTATGTGCGACGGACTTAAGCTCGTTGTGCAGGTCTTTGGGCATCCAGACCTTGATTGACACTTCGGTTATTCTGTTGTTATCCATGTTGTGGGTAAGTCGTGGGGATGTCCCAACGTGCCTTCAGTATAAGCGCACAGAAAGGAAAGCTGTCAAGTAGGGAAATAGTGTACAGTTGAAAAGCGACCGTTCGACCGGACGGTCGGAATTTGTACTTATAAATGGCGGTTTTCAAGACATAAAAGAGGGGCAACCCGGCAAAAGGTTGCCCCCAATTATGGGCTTTCGCCCATAATATCAGCGTTTGGTGAAATGCGCGTACCAAACGCCAGTGAAACCGGAATACTCGAACGCGACCGTGAATTTGGGGTATTTCTTCCCCAAGACTTTCACAGTCTCATCCTGGATCGCTGGCATCGCGGCATAAACGCTGACGTCGGTCTCGATGGGCGATCCCAACGAAACGACGATGTCGCCGTTCGCCAGGGTGATCACCTTGCCCGCTTCCATTTCAGCCTCGATGCGAGCCACAATTTCTTTGACATACTTTGTGTTGTCCAGAAACATTTGTATTCTCCTGCGCCACTGGGCGCGTTGCTCATATAGACACATCAAAAGGCACCTAGAAAATGCCTTGTGGAGTGTCTATTTGAGGGAGAAAGATTGCTTTGTTGAATGTGCGAGGCGGTCGTTCAGCTATTCAGTCTTAATTCTCTTATAACATTATATTATACTATAAGATAATATTTGTCAAGTTGGCGACCCGACAATTTCTCACAAGAGCATTTGGGAGAGGACTAACCGATGTTTGTAGCAGCAGAGAGAGCAATAACCAATATGTCAATTCCAAGAAAGAATACTCCCACATTGACTGCCCGTGCTTTGCGCTTCATCACAAGTTCGTTGTCTCGAACTATATCTGAATACGAGGCTACAAGCTTATCGTAAAATTCTTCCTCGTTAAGCCCAAGCCACTTCTGTAACTCTTCCCATGTCGGACGCATTGGATGCGTTGCCACCAGTGCAGGACGCCTTGCTATGAAGAAAGCAACAAACAATACTGCGTAAGCCAAGAATATAAGCACTATCTCGGTCTGGGTAAAAAGCATCCCTCCTTGAACATTCGTTCCGAGTGCATTGAACGATCCTATAATTGCAATTATAATGCTACTGATACTAATGTTCTGTTGCGCCTTGTCTTCAAGGGTGTTGATAGCCTCTCTAATCGATGCAGTGTGAGCTTGCATCAACTCTAGTGCGTTCTTCTGTTGAAACGTGAGTTCGTCCGGCATGATAGCTCTCTGGAGATACACAATGACAAATGACAGCGACAAAAAGCAAGGGTCACAGTCAAGTAGTCAGCCTTCCACTCAGTCAACAAACAAACCCGAACCCGCGCAGAAACCAAAACCTGACACATCGTATGGTACTGCAATAAAGGGGGACAAGAAAGCAAAACCTGAAACGTCTTATGGAGTTGTGCAAGAAATGGATGGCTAAAGGCTACTCGGCTAGGGTAGTAAAGTACATACCCCTCAGGGCTTTATCAAGTTTTATGCCAACCAAGACTCCTGTGGCGTAAGATCAAGGCATGGATTTACACAGGTGCCATTTATGCTCGCCACAGCCCACGCTTGTGCTCTTGTAGGATTAGATGGGTTCATCATTGAAGTCCAGACGGACTTCAACCCACGAGGTCAACTTCCTAGTTGGAATATCGTGGGTCTCCCGGACGCTGCTGTTCGTGAAAGCCGTGAGCGTGTGCGTTCGGCAATCAAGAATACTGGAACGCGCCGGAGCGGAAAAGCTCGCTCATCTGGTGGCTCTGAACTAACCATGTCGTTAGGTCAAAGTTTGGACGGCGATCAATCATATGGAGTTTATCTCCAATTTCCAAATAAAGTCTATGTGACCAATCTCAGTCCCGCGAATCTGCCCAAACATGGTCCCGCCTATGACCTCGCCATCGCCGTCAGCGTGCTCGCTGCCACTGACCAGATCCCGATGCATGTTCTGGAGACCAGCATCTTTGTGGGCGAGCTTTCACTGGATGGCAGCATCCGCCATACCAACGGTGTCATGCCAATGGCGTACGCGGCACAGCAAGCGGGATACGATGCCATTTATGTCGCCGCCGCTGATGCGCCACAGGCGGCATTGGTGGATGACATTCGCGTCTTTCCCGTCGAAACACTCGGACAGTTGGTCGAGCATCTTTACGGGATGAATCCGATAGAGCCTTTCGTCAATGATGGGAGCTTTGCCGCGACAGCGACCACTACCGGACTGGTCGATTTCAGCGACGTGAGGGGGCAGCAGCATGTGAAGCGTGCGCTAGAGATCGCGGCGGGTGGCAATCACAATATTCTGATGCAGGGACCGCCCGGTGTCGGCAAGACCCTGCTGGCGCGCGCCATGCCGACGATTCTGCCGCCGCTTTCGCTCCCGGAAGCTATGGAAGTCTCACGCATTTACAGTGTGGCGGATATGCTGAACAGCGGGCAGCCGCTCCTGCAAACGCGCCCCTTCCGCGCCCCGCATCATACCATCTCACAAGCGGGGCTGGTCGGCGGTGGCACCGCGCCCAAGCCGGGCGAAATCTCGTTGGCGCATCGAGGAGTGTTATTCCTGGATGAGTTTCAGTTGTCAATTGTGTCAGAGACTTCTGACCCGCTTCTTCTGCCCCTTTTTGGCGCAAGATGTAAGTCTCATAGGTCTCATACCGTTTGAGGCTACCAGCTTTTCCCTTTCCCCCCTGACCGGGGATTGTCATGCTGTCACCACACAACTGTTTGACACGGGTATAGATAGCCTTCCATGTCCTGTTTCTAAACGTCTCTGCCAACTCAAGCTGTGTTGCCTCGGATGCCATCAAGCTGACTAGCTTCTCATCCTCACTCCTACTCCAGCGCAAGCCATTGCGGGCTTTTCTAGGTAGTGTCGTATCGGTACGCTTGCAGTACTCGATATACGTCTCATCGCCTTTGATGTCACACGGATGGGCGAATATGGGGGGTGTATCGGTAAGGGTCACCAGTTTCGAGTAGATACTACTCCATGTTCTCTGTGGAAACGTGGCACTGATTGCCTCTTTGGTCGCTCCCTGGCGATACATGGTCTCCAGTCGGTCAACCTCAGTAACCAGCCACCCCTTGTAAGTGACCCCTTTGCGGGCAACATCTACGGTGTCAGTGGTGCCATCTAACCAATTGATGGTAAGTGTTAACGCTTGCGCCTCCAGTGGAGTGACGACTACCCGGTCAATTAGGGTGTGCAATATGCCCCGCTTCTGCTCGGTCGGCAGTTCATCCCACCTCTCTAATACCGGCACAATGGTGTCCTTGAGCTTTTGCAGTGTCGTAAGTCGGGCAACGTCAGATTGCATACCGGAGAGTTCCGCCGTCAACCGTTGATGTTCGGCTTCCGATGCGCTGTAGCGTTCTTCAACTCGGCGTATCATGGCGGGAATGGTCAACTGGTCAAGACTGGCAATCAGATTCTTCATTGTCTCTTCCAGCGCTTCCCGCTGCCTCTCTTTGACTATCCGCTCCTTATCAACCGCGTGGGCGGCTTCAGATAGGTGGTTATTCCACTTCTCTTGGCTAAAGGTCTCGGATAGTTTGCTGCGGGTGAGACGGGCTACTTCCTGGTCAATGTACTCAGCTTTCCGATGCCAGAGAAGTTCACCGTCCTTGGGGGAGAGTTTGTTGACGGAATACCCGTAATGCTTGTACGTGCCTACCCACCGGGTGCCCGCCTTGTACCACTTGCCATCAAGGTATGAGCCAACGAGTCCGGCACACAATGGGCGCTCGCTCTCGCGCCCCTCCTCTAGTACCGGGCGACTGGCATACGACACGCCGCGAAACTGTAGGTTAGCTTGCCCATCAAGCTGAAGTTCTGAGAGGTAGTTAAAAGCGGCATAGAAACTGTCACGGTCAACAATAGCGGGGTGATTATCATAGACTGCCACCATATCATTGACGACGAAATGCCCGATATACGCGGCATTGGTCAGCAGTGTTTGTAGTCCCGGTCTACCAGGGCAGTACCCATAGCCATAGGTACGTGCGGTCATTGACGGACTAAACCGAAACCCATCCGGTGCAACCCAGGTTTTAGGAGCGGCAAAAAATGGCCCGTTATGGGCGATGTGCCGGGCGGTGGCTCGTAAATTCCCAGAAAACGAGACAAACAACCGAAAGTACTCTCTGACAATCTCGGCATGGGGTTCATAGGGTGTGTATCGTCGCCAGTTGGGGTTAGCTCTGCCGTCGGATAAAAACTTTCGCTCATCAATCATGAACCCGAGTGGTGCTGTTCCCCCTGCCCACCGCCCCTCCAACATCAACCGCTTTTTGGCTGGGTGTAACCTGCCTTTGATGTAGGAAACGATATGTTCGGCTGCCATCTCGGATTTGAACCGAAATTGACGCATATGGAACGTCCCCATCTGGGGATGGGAGAAGTCATAGACCATACTCGGTACTATCACCAGTACTCGGTTAGTCCGACAGGCTTCGATAAAGATATTGACCTGGATTTGGGTGATGTCTCGGAATAGGCGGTCTTCATCCTGGCAGGCGACCGCCCCTATCCGCCCTTCGGTAATCAGGGAAAACAGTTCCTTCATGCCTGAGCGCTCATCAATTTTCTTGGTGCCACTCACCCCTTCATCGGTGTCAATGAGGATGATGTTCTCCTCCTTCCAACCCCGGCTCATCAGGTAGTTGGGCATGTCAATCACTTGCATTGAGGTTGACACATTGCCAACCTGGGCATGAGTAGACTGACGATAGTACACGGCAATATCTCGGTCTGTGGGAAGACTGGTTGTGCCATCCCAATTAACAAGTTCCGTTACGGTCTGCTGATAACGTCGTCTGCTCATTTGACACCTGCCTCTCGCATATCATCCGTCTTTATAGCGAGGGGTTTTCCCTCGCTGACTTGCTGGATTTTCAGATAACCTTCGATGAGCAACTGATAGGCTCGGTCGTAGTCGATACCTTCTCTTGGTGATGTTTCGGCTGTGTTGTCATCACTCATATGTCCTTTCTAGGCACAGGGTGCCTGAGTAGAAATAAAAAAGCCGCCAACGGCTGCAAAAACAGCAATTGACGGCTTAATCGGCAAACGTTAGAGTCCACCATTAGCCCCCATGCTGCCACAATCAGCGTGGTTGGTTAGCCCGTTCTCGGTGTTACTAGCACCGGGCGCGGGCGTTTTGTTTATGTGATTTGTTAAAGACTATATGTCAGATTATAGGTCTGGGTCAAGTTACGGCTTCGATACGCGCTGCCGCTGCCTTTGCGATGGTAGCGTTGCGCTGGCGCTAGAATGCACCACAAAGCGTGTAAAACGGTCAGAATTCGTGTCAATCGGGGATAGTGGAGTGTTGCCCGTAAGTACCGCCGTTCTTCATCTTCTAGGCGATTAATGTAGGCTGACTGAACATCGCTAAAATGCTTTTTCCCCGCCCATGTGATGAGGTTGTTTAAGTCGTCTCGGCGGTTGAGAACGCGGATGATTACCGGGGTGGCATTGGCGGTGTCAACGAGAGAAAAATAGACTCTATGCATAATGTTATGAGTCTATCAAACGGCCTTCACTAGAGTCAAGTGGGCTGTATTCAGCGCCTGTTATGTCACTGTCGCATTCTTACTTCTCGATATATTTCACCGGATGACGTGTGCAATTTGAGCTGCAAGTCTTTATATTTCGCACCATTGTCCCGCTTATTGTGTTTCTCTTGTGCAAGTAATTCGTAAGCTAGCAATAGCTCAAAATGCCGCTCCAAATAGTTATAGAGAGGCAATGGATTGTCTAGACTTCTCGCTAGTCCCATTACCCAATTGAACTCTGCTTTGGTTGTCTCCCACGAGGAGGTAGCGTCGTCCCAATATAACTCAATCCCATCCGCTTTTTGATAGCAGTCAAATGCGGCGGTATCGGCGCGCCGAACCCAATCGGTTATCTGGTGATAGGGTAAGACATTCAATTCTCGATGCCTGAAGGTTCTTAAACCCATACTAACAACTACTAGAGTAACTATTGCTACTACCCATCCGCCAAGCAATCCAACAAGCGACAGAGCAATTTCTATATCCAACACTCCTCGGACTACCGCATAAGCGATGAATAGAAACGTCCCGCTTACAATCAATATGCCGATTAGTCGGAGTACCCATCGGCTGACAAATTGCCACTTCACAGTCTTTCCTCTCTCTAGCTCATGAACAAAACTTACTACATCTGTCGCATTGTTGGCTCTTATCCGGGCTTCAAACATGGACTTCCTCACCTGAATGAGTTTTCGTAAGTCTAGATGGCAATACTCCAGCACTTTATGCTTTGCATACTTGGAAAGTTCTGTGTCAGACTTCAATCGAAAATCTAGAGAAATAAAGAAATCCTCATAGGTAAATACTAGGGCTACGAGGTAGAGCATCGGCAGAAATGCAGTGCTGAGTAATGGCGTTAGCGCAAAACTTCGGAGATTGTCAGAAGTTGCCACAGACCCAACATTATTGAATACGTTGCTCAAGATATATACGATGTAATAAACCGACAGAGCCGTTAAGATGACGTCCACTAGTTTCTTGACTTTGAAATACTCCGCTTTTGTTCCCGCAACTACGCCTACCCCAACTAAAACGAAAAGAAATGGCACAATAAGTAGTTCTACAGCAAGAGAAAAGGTGTATAGGTTGAAAAAGAACTCAAGAAGTAAGGTGAGGGTCAATATGCTCCGCAAAATCTTGGTAAAGTGCTCATAGCTTTGAATCGTTTTACCAATGTTCAATAAGAGCACAAATCCTGTACTAAAGAACCAAACAATCGTCTCAGGGAGTAAGTCAGGTCTCCAGTAGTCAAGTCTGTGCAGCAACACAGCAACCAAACAGATATAGATAACGGCTATAGAAAAGACTAAACTCACTTTCCATGCCAAAAATGCCCTAACTACTTGGTACGCTGCCCTTCTTGACTTAGGATAAACAAAAACCCACAGCAAAAAGACCATCATCCAGATAGCAGAGGCTGTTTCTCTGGTATCCATTACATCTAGTACAGACACAAACACCTCTAGAAACTGAGAAGAACACCTTTATCAGGCTCGTTAGTGTCTAAGGTATTTAAGTTCAAATCGTCCATAAAATGTATCGAAAGATGCCATCTCTTTAATGCCAAGTTTCCTCGCCACTATCACATTCACACAATCAATAAGGCTTTCGTGTGCGGTCAATTGCTCTGTGAAAAGCTGTTGGGCTGCCAGCCTGTCATCTCTAGTTAGCTCTACTATATGCATCTGTGAAGCTTCAAGAAATTTTAGAAACTCACGGGCGTACGAGTGATGAAATCGTCTACTCAGAAGAGAAGCGGTTTCAAACACCACCCCACTAGTGGTCAATGCCAAAACATCCGGGTTTACCATTTTTTTGACGTACTCAACCATGAACGAATGATGGTCATCAGTTCCGACGGTGTATCCGACAAACGCATCACTATCAAACAGGATGGTCTCAAGCTGCACGTTCCTCCGAAACTAGCCCTTCCCCTGGCTTACCATACAAAACGTCGTCAATAGTAGCCGAGGCGTCGGTAGCATCATCTTTCACCATGCCCTTTATAGCCTCAAATGCCTTGAAAAGCCGTTCTGCTTGCTCTTGGCGGCGTTGTTGAATAATAGGGGTCAATTCATCTTGTACTACTTGGGACATTGAGGCATTGCTTGCTTGTGCAAGCGACTTGAGCCGTTGATGAAACAAAGGATTAAAGGTGAGTGTAGTTTTTACTGGCTGTAAGTTATTCATATTAACCGTAGTTTATCATACTAAAACGACCGTACAACAATAAAGTACGGTGTGTGCAGCAGGAATTCATGCCGCACAATTGGTGAGGTTGTTCAATTCATTTCGACGGTCAAGAATACGAATAATCAAGGACGTGGCATCGAGGGTGTCAACGAGCTAGTATCAGGCTCTCTGCATATTGTGGTGACTCTGTCAAAGCGATTTACCGGAGCCAATCAGCACGTTCCCAGATGGTTAGAACTTTCGATTGCAAGTATACTTTCAAAGTGCGAAGAGTTCACTAGGTCACTGTAAAGGCGTTTATATTGGATACTACGCTTTCACTAGCGTTCGCAATAAAAGAAAATCGCGGCGCATATGTGGTTCTATTGGGCGCTGGTGTGTCTCGTGACGTGGGCATCCTAACAGGATATGAAATAGTTCAAGACCTTCTCAACAAAGTACGTTCTGTAAACCCCAACACCGGCTTAGGTGAAAATATTGGGTATGATGAGCTTCTAAAGGAATTAGGTTCTACTCAAACAGAGCGAAACACTATTCTGCAAAAGTATTTTGAGCCGACGGAGACTGAGAGAGAGCAAGGTCTTAAAGTACCATCGAAAGCGCATCAATCCATTGCCCGGCTCGTAAAGGCTGGTTATATAAAGGTCATAATTACCACGAACTTTGACCGCCTTATGGAGCAAGCATTGGAACAGGAGGGTATGGTACCAACCGTTATTCGCTCCGATGATATGTTGGCTGGTTCTCTGCCTATTCGCCACAGCAACGCTGTAGTCATACAACTGCATGGGGACTATAAGGATGTGCGCTCACTCAATACGCCTGAAGAACTTGGTGAATATAGTGTAGAGAAAAATGCACTGCTTCAAGACGTTTTTTCTGAATATGGGTTGATTATATGTGGCTGGTCGGCACGATATGATACAGCTTTACGAGGTGCCATTCAGAGAAACCCGTGTAAATGGTATACAACCTATTGGGTTGAGCCGAACGAACTAAGTTCCTTCGCCCAAGATATTGTAAACCTACGTGGTGGAAAAATCATTGCGGCATCGGCAAACCAATTTTTCTCAGGACTTGAGGGCAAAGTTTTCAGTTTGGCGCAATTTGACCGTGTTCATCCCCTTACTGTCGAGGCGGCGGTTGCCTATATCAAACGGCTTATTCCTCAAGAAACCATGCAGATTGAGCTTGAGGATTATATCAAGATGGAAGCAGATAAAGCCTTTGAAAGAATAAAGAAGGCACCTGCTATTTCCAAGGAACATCCTGCAACATATGAGGAATGGCACGAATACTATCTTGCGCAACTTGAAAGCACATGCGTCAATTTAGAACCAATGTTACACATACTCCTTGCGTTATGTTGGTACGGAAATGGACGGCATAGTGAACTTATCACTGACTTACTCAGTCGATGGGCATATGTGACAGAACCGCAGTCCGAGCGGTGGATTTCCCGCCTTCTACCGATACTCCTGATAATTTATGTTTGCGGAATTGCAGCAACAAAAAGAGAGAATTGGAAGTATTTCAAGTCAGCAGTAGTAGAGCCAATCTATGGTAAGCAGTACGACCCATATCTCGAGTATCCGCTAATTGAAATGATTTCCAAGAGTACTATCTTCGATTACGAAATATACGACAGAACCTCAAATAATGACCCAATCTCAAAATTGATTAGGAAGCAGCTTTATCCACTTTTCACAAGCTACTTCCCTCTTGAAAAAGAATTTCTAGCATCGTTTCAACACTTCGAGCTATTGTTAGCCATAGTTTCAATGTATGTATCTTCCAATGCACGGATTGTAATACATGACTTGATATGGGGCGTCAATCGAGCGGATTCTACGTCACAACGTATCATGAGGTTCTGGCAAGATGGTGGAAAGCAAGCTGAAAAATGGACTTTCTTGCAACAAGTATTTGACGGTAACCTTAATAGCTTACTAATTGCACTCGAGAACTATGAAAATAGGCTGAAAGAATGGAAGCGCTTTTCCAGCACACCTGCCTTTGTGGGTTTCAAAGATGCTTATTTGAGTAATACTGGAGTCTGAAGCGTCGCACAATCAGCAGAACGCGACATTCTCGTCCAGATGTGAAGCCAAAGATGTTTTTGTATAACTTCATGTCCTTGGGGTCATGTTTTCTGAAACTATCCCCATAGTTCACAATAGCGGTCTCTTTTCCTCTCCCGAACCGCCTCACAATTTCCCATCCACCTATCGGTTGAAAACTTGTTTCAACCGAACTGCCCTCGCGGCGAGCGACGGGTTTTCCCTTTCATTCCCGGTCAAGTATCCGCTTTGCCAGCCGCTCCCAATCGACCTGAGAAAGCATGTTTTGCATCAGGTCGCTATACAAGTCCCCACTCCTCTCTACTGGATTGAGCGCCTCAAAGTAGGCTTCAAGCCACTCCGGTAAGTCATCGGGGTTTTCAAGGGCTGTACCAATCTGTTCAAATCGCCACAGGAGTTCTTGTGAGTTGTCCAGCCACACACTCACCTGCCATGTTGCGAAGTTACGAAAGCCGTTGTAACCCTCCCGCTCACTCATCCTGCCCTTGTTCGGTGAGGCTGCTCAAATCTTCTTCGATGTACCCTAGCGCCTGATAGAGTTGGTCAAGCTGTGCCAGCCGTTCAATCGGGTTCTCATTGGCGTCTGCTCGCTCAATCGCCCAGCGTATTGTTTCTGCCTCTAATTCAAGCCGCTCTCGTTCTGGAATACCCATATATTCGCCAAATGATTATTGATTACCTCGTAAACGCTCAAGTCGATTTCTCAGATGCATTCGTGAGGTTGGGTAGTGACTGGCATGATTGGTGGTAGCGCGCCGTCGCCGCGCTCCGGCAGTGGTTGATGTCTGGCGTGGGGTGTTGATGCTCTGCGGCTGTGACTGCCCTGCCATCGTCAGGAACTTCGTGATGGTCGTCTGGTCAACACCTGCGCTCTGTGCGTGAAGAGTGGCTATCGCCAAACAGACTGCTTGAGACTTGAGCACATCCGGTGTGGCGGCTACCGTCTGCGACATATCCAGACAAATAGCATAGAGTTCTTCTGTGGCTGCTGTGATTCTCTCCTCAAGAGACAAGGGTTCTGTTGCGGTCTCGTCGTCGTCCCCTTCCCTATCGGTCGGCTCATTGTCTGGCGTACCCGTCTCTTCTGGGAACATAGGCATAATCAGCGATTGCTCGGCGCGGATGCGCTCTCGTTCGATTTCCTCGTCGGTTCGAGTGTCCTCCAGTTGAAGACGTAACGCCTCAACCGTCGTGTCACCCTCCCACTCCATCTTGGGATGTGCTGTTCCATCAAGCTCAATAAGGTCTCCTCGACCTGGGAACATAGGGGTTTGAGTAGGCAGAGTGGCACGTTTATCGAGTTTCTTCTGTCTAGGCGTGCGTGTATCAACCGACTCGCCCGTAAACATATCCACTTGTTTTGCTGTCTCGTGGGACATGCCGCATCCTAGCATAAGGAATGGCTACGCATCAAATACCCACAAAACTGAATGTATAAGCGGCGGGTATGGAGACCCGCCGACGCTTGGAGCGTCGTGGAAAAAGTCAGAAAGGGACACGAAAACTGACTCTTCTGAGCGGTCTAGAAATTTTGCTTGTCTTTCTAAATAGACTGGCATGATACATGCTATCACGTTGGGCAGTCACCCAAAATTAACCCCTGAGACAGTATCCAGGGGTTAATGTCAGTCCTTCTCACGAATACTCATGCGCACACATGAAGACTATTCGCGCCGTTAGCGGTTGTGCGACTGCCTTCGAGCTTCCTACCGTTGGTAGAAAGTAAAAGACCTCCTGCCATAGCGACAATTAAAAGCAGTTAAGCACATCCCATACACATTAAGCAAATCGGCAATGGCTCACCAGAGGTATTATTAAGTAATAATATCATATGGTATAATACTATAGGGTTATGGCACATTGAAATCAGGCGATTAACGTCCGTATCTATCTGGAGGTTAATCATGTATAAGGTCAAGAAGTTCATCCTTTCGTTCGCTTGGGCGTTTTGCTTCGTCATAGGATGCAAATTCCTAAACTTAGCACAACGCATCGATGACCACACCACACGCCAACTTACAAGCTGGCGCTACCGTGTCGCAAACGATGCAATACGGCAACGAATACACACGAATGATTATCTCGCCTTTGTCGAAGCGCGAGACCGTATCCCGACCAAATACACCACACAGTCCCAACGACACAGCGACATCAAGCCTAGTAAGTAACCAACAAAATCGCCTGAAAAGTGCCAGGGTACTCCTAGTAGGAGACGAAACCATGAGAGACATTGCGTCTCTTTTTGTTTTCTTTCTCTGAGGGGAGTACCCAACCCCAACCTTTTACCCAAGTGCTGCAACTTGCTTATTGTCTGACTGTTTCCCTTGATACCAAATCGGCGACATCATGCCTGATTTATGTGACAGGCTATCCCGGGTGGTTAGTAGTATCCATCGTGCCTGACTGCCCAACGCTTTCTCGGCTGCTCTTTTCAAGCTGAACAGGTGATGGGTATCGGTCGTAACCACCAACATTCGCCCCATATCAACACCATAGGTAACTTTGTACTCCGGGGACTTTATGAACTTTATAAACGGCAAAAACTTCTCAGAGGCTACTCGTAACGGGTTCTCGGTCTTTCGGTCGTACTCGAATGAGTAGACAAAGGTATTTTTGCTCTGGTTGCCAAACTCTAAAATCCCATCAGGAATGTATGAGCGCTCGCGCCATTTACCGTTTAGGTCAATGTAGGACACTCGGGTATGCTTCGAGCGCAAATGTAGCTCTGGGGTTAGTCTTAAGAAGTTGAAATCAGGTCTCTCTTTGACACTCTCCACCAAATCCAACATGACATCTAAACTCGACAGGTCATGGGTCAAGAAACCCCATATGGGGCGGCGCACCCATTCAAGCCTCCCCACCCCTTTTAGCGGTCTTCCTAAGTAACGTGCAACTTCTGTTGCGCCCTTTGTTGTCAACCAATAGACCCGCACACCACCTACATTGATGGTACGGGCAACATAACGCCACAACCAAAGATTGCGCCAATCCTCGCGGGCTAGGCGCTTGCTGCTCTCACTTGTGCGGGTGGTGTTTAGCGTGTGATAAAAAAGCCGTTCAATCTGCAAAACCGAGAGCATTCCTCCCGCTCTATATAGCCCAACCAATAGGGGCAAATGTTTGTTTGGTGAGTAAGTTGTTTTAGTGGGCTTTTTGAGAGGTGGTTTCTCTATCCATTGCTGTATCAACGCCATACTGGGTATATAGCATCATTAAGCTAGGCATATCAACCAAATACGCTTGCGTCTTGAGGAAATTTCCATACGATGAGAAGTAAGCAGCGGTAGCATTTGCTGCGTCTGGTGGGGCTACCTTCTCAGCATCCGATTATATGGTGGATGCTGGTGAAAGGAGGTGAGAACACCCATGCCCTTTACCCAAGGTCAAGGCAGTGAGTGGGGAGTAGCAGGTATGCTACTATGCGTACTCCTCATCAACAGCCCACAACTCTGGTCAAAGTTGTATCGGTTGTTCGGCAAGCCTTGGTTCACTAAGCGTCGCTCTACTAAGCGATAGCTGGGTGCGGTAGCCTCACCAGTAATGATTGATTAGTATTATATCACCCCTCAGTAGTAGTCAATCACCCTATGAATTAAACAGCGGAAGCAGCTCATCACCAATTGTGCGCTTCCAAATAGGCGATGTAAGCGCTGTCTGCGCCGTTACTTCATCTGCGGTTGTGAACCAATACCTTTCACTACCTCCCGCTGACTTTGTAGCAGTCCGTAGGGCTTCCAGTCGTCTTTTTGACTTGGTGACAACGGCAATACGAAGTGATTTCGCCTGAAACCGTCGCTCATAGCGACCCGACAAAATATATGCCTGATATATGCTCATCTGGCTTTTGAACTGGGCTAATCCTTCCGTACCGTTATCCACTTCCAGAAAAATGTTGCTCTTTATTCGGTCGGTCTCGATAGTGAAGAAGCCGTCAGGATAGAGAGGTGTTGGTTTGCCGTCCAGTAGCACCGTATCAACCTCACGGCGAAACTCTTTTTCAAGTATCCATGAGGAGAGGGTAAATTGCCCACTATCTCGGCATGCTCGGTCTATGGCTGCTCGTATGGCATTGGTCGCAAGGATAGGCTGCAAAGTCTGCCAGTTGTTGACTTCACGGGATAGATAATTAATCTCACTTTTGGTGTAGCCGTAGGTGTCGCAGAGAACGGCAGCACCAAGTGGGGAGATAGTAAACACGCGGGGACTTGCGCCCGGCGCTGCTCGCACTTGGGTGATATAGCTCTCAACGAGATAGCCATGTTTCACTAGGCGGCGGACGGTCGTGTAGGCAGGATTAGATGAGTTCCAGAATAACCTCTGAAGTAGTTCAATACTCAAGGCTTGGTAGTCGTTGACTGCCTTGAGTATCAAGCCATCACGCGACGTAAGCCGAAACCCGGACACCTATTCTCCTCCGGTCTTCTCTTCCACATCACCTAGTGTCTCGGTTTTGTCTTTGGTGTCTTTAGTTTGATTTCGGATGAACGCCCGAACTTGAGAGGCGGGCAAGTACCCTAGCCTTTCGCGGGTCTGTTTCCTTACCTGCTCTATATCGTGTCCGTAGTTGTTATCTACTGGAGCGTAGAGGGAAAGTTGAAATGGCGGCACGGGTGAGCCGTTAACACTCGTAGCAATAGCTGCTTTTCCCTCACCAAATTTGAGTAAGTCCTTATCGGTAATTTCCGGCTCAAATAGTCGGGCGGTTGCTTGCGCTTCGCTCGGATTCTGAGTACCAAAAGCTATAGATGTGCCTTTGTTATTAGTGATTGCCTCTGCTATTTCGCTTTCAAGCTGCCCTAACCACTGGTCAGACAAGGTAAGGGATAACCCGTACTTTCTGGCTTCAGAAAACAGTGTGGGAATGATGGCGTTCATTAGGCTATGTGTCTCGTCAATGTAAGCATAGAGGCGCGGTTCTGTGCCATTTGGCAATGCGCCAAGGGAGACACATGCAAGATAGAATTGCGCCAAAAGCATAGTGCCTAGTGTTGAAAGCTCTCCCCGTATTTCTGTTCCTGATAAGTCAACCAAGATAATCGCTTTTTCACTGACTAACTTCCGGTAGTCTATACCGTTGGGGTGACAGGTCATCAACTCCATGTGAGCGCTACCCAAAAACTCACCTAAGCGATTTAGTACGGGCTTTCGCATGGTTTTTTGAGTTGAGGCACTTTCACTGTTGTACTCAAGTTTCCAAAAATCCTCTAGCGAAGTAGAGACATCATCATCTTTTAATGCCTCGTCGATGACTGATTGACGATAGGTGTCATCAAGGAGTAAACGGCGAATGTCGCGGGGGGTGGGGTCTTTGGTGTGTAACAAGAGTTGAAGTGTGTACTTGATAAGGGTCTGCATCTGCCCTTCTGACCACTGATTTTTGTAGATAGTCTTCAAAATCCACATGAGAGTGGTTAGAACTTCCTCGCTACTTGTCCCTTCACTAAACCGGAAAGGATTCAGAGGTACAGGATAGGACTTGTCCGCGCACTCAATTAACACTACGTCTTTTAACCTCTCAGGTGGGATAGCATGATTAAGGATGTCCTTGACCAGTTTTCCGTGGGGGTCTAGTACCAAAAACCCACGACCATACGTGGCGTCATCAAATGCCATGTTAAGCATAGCGGTTGATTTGCCCATTCCTGAGCGACCAGAAATAAACAAGTGTTTAGCCCGGTCAAGATTACGGATAACAATCTGATGGTTTTCACCATTAAGCATCGTTGATGCTAAGCTCACACCATCGGCAACAACGAGTGCCAACAAAGATTGAGGGATGTTGTTAGCCCAAGAAATCTTGTAATCGCGGTCGTCGTTTTTGGCAACACAGGGTAAATGCCACAATGCCGCCACTTCTTCTGGCATAAGTCGAAATACGGGGGAAAACGAAAGTATCTTCGTTGGGTGTTTATCGTCTAATTCTCCCGGCAAGGTTCTCCTATATACAGTTACCGGGTCTTGTAACCATTCTTCATCATTATGAACCTTGATAGGAGGTGACTGATAAAACTGTTCAAGCATTCGCTCGTGAGTTGAGTACAGACCATATATACGTGCCACTTCTGACAGAATTTGCAACCTATCAAGAGACGGCGCATACATATACAAAGTCAAACAACCTATGTGTACGGGTTGTTTTAATTTGTCCATGTACCGTGCGGTTTCAGATGGCGAATAGCGGTCAACCAATGTTCTGGCTAACCTCTGATTTTCAATAACTGTATTTGTTGCATCTCTAGCGAAATCACCTGTATTCCTATACGTTACTGGTCCTACTCTGTCGATTAATCGCTCTTTTATGAAAACATCGACATTAGGAATTTTCGCCACCTCGAAACAATCCCATACAATGCGTATTCGTTCATCATGCTTAAGCTGCCCCATCAACTGCGCGATACGAAGCATTGGGTCATCGTTTCTTAACTGTTCAACTCTAAGCAATTGCAAGTGGTCTTCATATAGTGGCGAGGCAAGTATGCCTATACTTGTGAGATACGTGGGAAACTCTGCATCACTATAGGCTCCTGCCACGTGAGAGACTACTTCCGCTCCTGGGTAGTAGGTGGTGATGATTTGTTCAAATTCTGACAATTCCATTAAGTCGCTTTTTCGGGCTATCTGTTGAACAATCCATTTGATGTCATACCCGTTTCCATCTATCTCGAGGACGTAGTTGCATTTTTGCGTTCCAAATCTTGCTCCTAATGCCCTAATGAGAGTGGTAGCGGTCGCGGGGTTTAGCTGTGCGTCACGGGGGGGGATTATCCTGTACAACCTTCTGTAAAGTTGGTTTGCTTCTGCCTCTGCTGCTTCTCTGGCTTTCTTGTCGCGCTCTGCTTGTGCTTCTCTGGCTTTACGCTCTTCTTCAGCTTTGGCACGTTCGTTTTGTTTGCGTCGTTTCTCTTCTTCTTGTTGTGTGTTCCACTCGTCAATCTTTCCCTTTAGACTACGCCACATGGTTATAGACCTTTCGTGAAACTTGGTAACTACTTGGTCAATCTTTTCGATACTCTCAGGTGGTAGGTATTCCCCTAGTTTTGCCTGTAGGACATTTCTTCTCCAGATAACAACCAGGAGTAAAGTAGCGCCAAGCAAAAAACCCAGGAAACGGAATAATCCTTGAAACGGTATAGGAAAGTTAAGAATGAAAATCACTGCGAAAATTGAAACTACAATGTCAAACGCATCAAACTTTGACCACTTTCCCTCGTTCATAGGAAAGCCTCCACAGCCTCGGCTCCATTGACACTTCGCTAATAATATCCATCGACACCACCTACTGCAAACAGGTAACGTCCGTGAGCCTTCGCTCGCCCACTCGCTATAGCATTATCGCCTGAGCAAAGGGCAACAAATTTTGACCCCTCTTGCACCATTAGAACCCTTTATAAGCAGAACATGTTCCATAAGTTTGGTAACGTCTTTGGTTTTACCGTTACCAGTTTCACTACCAGCTACATTAGGAACAGAAGTCAATAATTCGCCAAACCCACGTTGACCCGGCGAAGCCGGGCGACTGCCTTCAACACACCGCAGACCGCCACTTGTGGCGGGCAAGGGAAACCCACCGACGGTTAATCGAGTGGTGAGCCGATAGGCTCAGACACGAGATGACCGAGGGAACACAAAAACACCCCCTAGGATTTCTCTCACTCTCTATAGGTCTATTTCGAGGTGTAACGTTCTGGGTGTTTTTGTGTGGGTTGGGTTGGAGGCAGTCGCCCGTGAAGCGGGCGACGTGGGATGGTTTGATGAGTGGCGGGGCGTGGGCACATAAATACCTCAATGCGGTAAGCATATGAGGGATTTATGAACCGCCCCCGTCCGAGACAAACCATAGAGTAAGGAGCTTGCGCAATCTCCCCTGCTCCATTGGCGGATACATCTCGGATAGTAAAAACCCGTCAATTATAGGGTTTATAAAGCACAAAAAGACGCACAGAGTTTTTGTTCAGCGCTCCGCGTTTATTGTAGTGTTTGCGCCTTCGGCGGGTGCAGACACTATATGTACCTCCCTCCTCTTCCTCTCTTCCCTCCTGGTATCCTAGTGCGGCGCTGCGCGCCGGATATTTCCTGGTTTGCAGCTATTGCGCCTGAGGTGTCTTCGGCAACCCCTCACGGGGTGCTTAGTCTGAATACTTGGAATACCCAGACAACAGTTACCTATCGGTCGGTCGGTCGTGTCGGTCGGGCTGGTGTTTCACCCCACCAGCAAGGTTACTCCCACTCCGCCGATGGCGGAGATTTGAAGTCCAACATCCACTTTGAGAAGTGGTTGTATCCGTGATTAAAACGGGCAAATTGGGATGAATAGCGACGAGGGGGACAACTCCCCCACTTTCGCTAAACGAGGCGGTAAACGCGGTTAGAGCGCGTTTACGACACTGATGGGAAACCGACATCTTGAAAGGTTGGAGCGATAGAGGATGAGCACACTGTTGTGCTTGACAAGTACCCTGGTGAAGTGAGTAAATAGCCATATCTGATTTTTGGTAAACCCGCTTACTCGCAAAAGAAAGGCGGGTTTATTTTTGTATTGTGTCAGTTATAGACAAGGGGATACGTAACTGTCAACAGGCACGAGATCTGAACATCTGAACTATTGAACTTCTGAACTTTGGAATATTTGAACTATTGAACTTCTGAACTTTCGCTCTTTTGAACTTCTGAACACTTTTTCTATCATTTCTTACTTTGGGGTGTGTCGATGGGATAGCGTTTCTTGAGCTTCTCAATGCCAATGTCCAGCGCCATTTGTATCACCATTCCTTTAGAAATAAAGCTGCGTCGCTTCTGGGACATGACACTACCGATGCGTTCCATGTCTATCGCTTGGTCTAAATAGACGTTGTATGTTCGTCGTACCACTGCCCGTTCTTGTTCAACAGGATTTGAACTTGTGAACTCTTGAACTTCTGAACTTCCGTTCACTTGTTCAGAAGTTCGGAAATTCAGAAGTTCAGAATTGGGGGTAAGTTCGTATATTGGCACCGCTGAAATTGGTGGTTGGGGAGTCGCTGGTTCAGTGGTCTGACCCGCTTCGGGAGCAGTCGGAACAAAGAATGGGCTATCGGCTAATCCAGATTTTTTCATCGTGCCAGCACCTCTTGAACTAACTGCTGATAGGCGAGCGCCCCGCTGCTTTTGGGGGCGTGTTCAAAGATATGGGTGTGGCGAGAATGCGCCTCTTCAAGAGTGACATTCTTTGGGATAGTCACACTGAATACAAGCTCTGTGAAGAATGAGCGTAACTGCGCCTCTACATCCCTGGACACGTTAGTGTTTTCCGTAAAGGTACACAGGACACCTAAAATCGATAAGCCGAGATTCATCCTGGTCTGCTTGACCATCTCGATGGTTTCTTGCAGTTGGTCAAGTCCAGTCAAGGCAAAGTAAGCGGTAGAGACGGGAATGAGCAATCGGTCACTGGCGACAAATGAGTTGATAGCTACCAACCCGAGCGATGGGGGATTGTCGATGATGATGTAATCATACTGGTCGCGTATCTCATCAACTGCTCGCTTGAGGCGTTCACTCCGATTATCAAAGGCTTGTGCCAACTCCAAGTCAGCCCCTGACAAACGAATGTGACTTGGGGCAAATGACAATCCTGGATAGCGGGTTTCAGTGATAACCGATGGTAGGGGAGCGAACTTGAGCAGGACTTGATAGAGTGACCGCGATAGGTCTACTTCTACTTTGGGAGTGATAAAGACCTGCGTAGTATTGCTCTGCGGGTCGGCATCGATAAGTAGAACTTTCTTGCCAACCTGCGCCAGACCTGCGGCGAGGTTAATGGCGGTAGTCGTTTTTGCCACTCCGCCTTTTTGATTTGCGATTGAAATCACCATATAGATAGGTTGGTTATATAGCAACGGGTTCAGAAGTTCAATAGTTCAGAAATTCAGATGCTGAAAACAAATTCATCAGAATCAGAAGTTCAATTCTGACCAGAAGCAATGGCACTTAGTTATCGTGACCTCACTTAGAACGAGGTGTTTTTCGGCGTCTACCAGTGCGTGGCTTTGGTGCAATCAGCAGTTGTCTTAGTTCAAGTAGGGATGGGGTAAAACTCCCATCTTGACCGTTCTTTCTACGCCACATCATCCAAAAGTCGATGATGGAACCCCCACCACAGCCTTTGAAACAGCTCCAATAGTTTCCCTCATCATCAACCCCAAAACTCGATTCGTGGTCATCATGGAAAGGGCATAAGCCGATACCCTTGTCATTGAGGCTGACGTAGTTGCTGACAAACGCTCTGACCGATACCGCTCCCTTTATAGCTTCAGACAGAGGGACATTCGCGGGTATTTCAACTTTCTCAAATGGCTTAGTCGGTGGCGGTGACTCCCAGGCAGGTGCTTTTGAAAGGATGTGGTTGAGGTAATCGGGGCTGATGCAATCTGGCTCGGACAATAACCGTATCTGGTCTCTGACGGTTTGGGCTATGGGTTTGTCATCAAGGGTGACAAAGTGATAGCGAATATTGGTCTTTCGATGTATGCCAAGGGGCATTCTGACAAATGAACCCACCCCTCCTGGAGCTAGGTGGTCTTGTTTGGGATTAATCTCGATTGTTTCATCAAGATGAACTTGAGAGGCAAGGTAGAGTCCAAATCGCCGTGCATCATAGCCTGAGAGGGGAGAAGAGAAGAACATCCACAAATGTCCGCCTCGGTGTGATTTCTCAAGGTATGACCCTTGGCCTTGATGAGCAAGGTAGAGGGTCAAGTCCTTTAGTCCTTGGTATTGGTTCTCATCATCCGCATCAATGCACACCCACTTGGCGGTACTCTCTGGGGAGAGGGCATACACACCAAGCGTCATATTCGCCAACCCATACAAATGATTGGCAATGTGATTTATGGTTAGCGGTCGCCTAACGAGGGCGTACTTTCCGGTTTCAAGCTGTTTATGGTAGCAATCCCACCGGGAGACAAACGTTTTTGCATACGCTTCTACAACACTTGGTTCTAGTTCAACAATCCGTCGTCTCTCTGACACACAAGCATTTTACAAGGCTCATAAACTGTATCAAACTTGACAATTACTATCCTATAGTATATTATTAATACATGATAAATCTCTGGACAATGCGTCCAACCAGATTTATCAGCACCTTAAAAAAACGAGCTAGAAACCCTCAACAACCTACGACATCTTCATCATGAGTTCTCCTGGTAGGCGATAGTCACTGCATCTTTTCGTGCCTTGTCTATCGCTTACCTATTTTCCTGCCGAGGGCAGGAGGGGGAATATCATGTTTGCACAACTCATCGCCAATAACATCGTAAACAAAATCGAAAACGGGGAAATCTTCCATCAAGAACAAGGATTCTTTGTCGTCCAATTGGGCGGCAACGGCATTGGACTTCTGGAGATGGCGCTGGTAAAGAGCGCCAAAATCGGCGCTAGTGCAGTTGAAAAACTGCAAAAGCGCTACCCCAAGGTCGAGGTCAAACTCGACGTCTCCGAGATGACTGGGTTGGTGTACTTTACTTTTCGATACTAGTTCGTTCGGGCTACTTGCATACCCTCCAGGGTGTCCTGTAGCCCACCATGGGGCAACCGCTGTCGTAACGACAGTTTGGTGTTCATACACCTTGGTTGCCCCTTCTCTTTGGGTCATGTCAGTTCCGGCGTGGGTCAAAGAGAGTATTCATGTTTCGAGTACAAACACCCCAACCGTCGCCAGTATTCCCAGTAAGCCCACACCGATGTTGATAAAAAAACCAACTAACGCAAGTGGTTGTAACACGGGAAGCGGTGAAGGCTGGGTAAATGCCCAAAACGACACCCAGGCAAGCAGAAAAGCTGTGACAGTTGCCACAAAGCACTTCAACCAATTCGGAATTCTGAACATAGCAAATCTCCACCAAGACTTCAGATAGCATACATACCGCCATCAGATTAATTGATGAATCAATTTACGAATGTAGTACTTTCTTCCTTACGAGAGTAGATGTTAAGAGCGTCTACTCACAAACGTGACATTCATCTAGGAAACGAAGGATGAACTTCTTTGTAGCGCATTGTACAAACTGCCATACACTTAGATTAAGAAGCGTGCAGCCTTTGTTAAGTCTTCGACACTTGCTCGCTCCATAACCCGGTCACTGAAACTAGGTCGTAGGTTTATCTCCTCATGTTTGGGAAAAAGAAATCAAAAAAAGTCTCTAAAGAAGCCCCTTCAAAACAGAAAAAACGTCGGGATGGCTGCTTAGGGTTACTGGTTATCCTCTTTTGCATCTGGGCATACAGTCTACAGACCAATCCTCGGACACCGCCTTCAAGTAATAGCCGAGCTACCCAATTGGTGAATCAACCCACCTCACAACCAACGGTACGCTTTGCTGGTGCAACTCGTGACGTGTCTGTTACACCGCTGCCGCCAACTGCCACACTTACTCCCATACCAACCAGAACTCCAACCGTAGCCGCGACGCAGCGCCCCAGCATCACACCCTCTCAGCAGCCACAAGTGGTAGCAATGGCACAGTCGACAGTGCAACCAACCCAACCTAGTGATGTGGACGGATTGGATACTGGTGTAGTCTCAAACGTCATTGATGGGGACACTATCGTTGTTGAAATTGCGGGTCAAGAGTACCGGGTTCGGTACATCGGCATAGACAGCCCAGAAGTGGGTAATCCCTGCTACGAAGAAGCCAAAGAAGCCAACGAACGCTTGGTACTTGGGCGAACGGTCATGATGGAACGGGATGTGAGCAACACTGACCGTTTTGACCGACTCCTCCGCTATGTCATGGTGGGGTCAATTTTCGTCAATGAACAACTGGTAACGGAGGGGTACGCAGAAGCACGCGCCTATCCTCCTGACACCCGTTATCAGGAACAACTCGAAGAACGTGAGCAGACTGCCAGAGTAATGCGTCTGGGTTGTTTTGCTAATGAGGTCGTCAATAACCCTGAACCAACCAATACCCCGCGACCGCAGGTAGCCTCCGAAATCTACTACGCAACAGGTAACAACATCAACGTTCGTGAGTGCCCGGACACAACCTGTGCCCGCGTTGCTAGTGTCAATAGAGGCGACCAAGTAGTAGTCACCGGATGGGAACAAGGGAGTACCGTCAGTGGTAGTGACGTCTGGCGCGCTGTCACCATTAATGGTCAACGGGGATATATTCATAGCTCTCTCCTCTCAGTCACACAACCATCAATAGTGGTGGCTCCACCACCAACCAATGCACCTATTCAGGGTTTCCAAAACACGACGGAGAATGTGTCTACACCGGTACCCAACGTTGGCTTTACATGTAATTGTTCGCGAACCTGCGGGCAGATGACAACGTGTGAAGAAGCTCGGTTCCAACTCACTCAATGCGGTTGTAGAGAACGTGACGCTGATAGTGATGGTATTCCCTGTGAGGATTTATGCGGGGGATAAAGACGAATTTCTAACTGATACATAGTGAGGACAACATCGTGGAATTTGACCGACTTATGGCGTTCAAATCAGACGAAACTCCTGAAACTTGGCTGTATTGCAGACACTGTGAGCGGACATACCAACTGAAAGATTGTCGTGTCGTAGACGACCTACAGCTATGCGCCTATTCAGACTGTGATGGGGATACGGTTCTGGATGCTCAAAACTGGAACGACTTTAGGCAAGATAGAGAGGACATACCGACAACTCCAGAGTTGAATCGTGTATATGTGTAAATTTCTGGTCATGTGTCTTGATTGGGACAGGTCTGCGGGTGTGTTATAAAAGTGAACATGACAATTGCATGTAATCAACCTATTGCAAGCAGGTCTGGACTGTCTCGTAAGAGGCGAGTACAGCCTGTCCCAACCTTCTCCCGTCAAACCTGGGCAACCTACTTTCACTTGCTTTACCTACGTCGCCGCGAGGCCCACAGTCAACGTAAGACCTCCGCTCAGTCTCCCAGTTAATCCACTTCTATCACATCCTCCCGGCGGATGTTCACACAAAATTCACAACTGTCTTGTGCTATTCATACACCTCAAGGTGTAATTTTTTAGTAGGTATATAAAGCAACTGATTTTGGGAGATATGGTGGATTTGCGCTTACTCACGAAAGGTGTAAGATTCAAGTGACGGGCATCGTCCACCCTTGTAGCGCACCTTTAATATATACTATAATTCTTCATGACCCGTATTGACCCAAAGGAACGACGCCACGGTGACTAATCACTAAGGAGGCGACCTGATCGCTTTTCAATACGGAGAAAGGTCGTAGTATGAAGGAGAGATTAGAGCTTGATCAGAAGGATAGCGAAGAAACCAATCACCTTCACAACCGAAGCGTGCTAAGGGATTTGTTCGCTTTCAATCGCAGGGTCATGGATTCATTGAGTAACGCAATCTTGGACTGGTATGCAGGTAAGCCTGATTCAAGAGCCACAAAGCCTGATGACAATGTGAATTGTCCTCATATTCCACCACCGAAGCCATAAGTACAACCTGACACTGTACACGCATGAAAGGGATATGTAACCATTACATATCCCTTTTTTGTGCACAAAACCGGACCTATGGCTAACGGCTACGATTGTATAGTGCATCTTCAATAAGAAACGAAGCGAAACTCACTGTTAACCAAAGTATGATTGCGATTGTAACAACGACCAAAGTTATCAACGCAGCATCTAGAGCCCTAGCAACTTCTCCTGAAATGGGAGGTCTAGAAATGACTGCAATAAAAACGGTGACAAGTAGATTTATCACTCCGAGTCCGAACATCAGGAATCGAGTTGAGATAAGTATAAACCTTGGTGCGACAGGACTGACATATGGTAATGCTGCACTACCTGCTATCAAAAAAGGGAAAATAACACTTAGAAATGCAAACGCAAGATTTCCTGAATCCATGTTTAGCCTCAGGCTTCATCTTCAATCTCAGTAACTTCTACAGGCACAGTATTCCTTTTAAGCTCTGCAAAGTCCATAGTTAGCCTTCGACCCAACATCATTGTATTCTTTCGTATCCAGGCATGGTTTGGTTGATTCGCTTCATGCTTGTCTTCCAGCCTTACATGCTTTCCATCGACAACAGTGAAATGGGCTGGAAGTGTACTGGGATATAGCGATATCTTAATTTTCCCTTCTTCATATAGTCGACGCAGTCGCTCATTCGAGGGTAGCGAATTCTTGTCTACTATGAACTCTATGACTACGCCACCATCACCAGCCCGGTCATCTAGAGTCTTGTCAAATGCATCAATGACTTTCTCGTTAGACCACAACTCCGCACTGTCAATATTTCCTACAGCGGATAACACTGATTCGCTTGCATCACTTATGATCTCGGTCAAATAGTCTAGTTTTCTGTCTTGGTCGTTTTGCCGAACACCAAAGAATCGTTCAAGGATGAATAACCACCACTTATCATTGAACGGGTCACGAAACATATATGATTTCTCCCAGAAAATGAAGTCAGCGATGAGCGCGAGACAATCCCTGTAAATGAGATCTCAATAACTGAAACCCTTAGATCTGTATTACAGTGATCTGCTATTAGTAATCCAAGATGATAATGGGACATCCTATATTTTATGGCAACCCCCAATTTTTAGGGTTTTATACTTCAAACACTTGACTATATCGAAATTGTGTGTACTGGTATACGGTTTTCCTACAAACAAATCCTTGGCTTAGTTGACGTTCTACACTTGCAATACTTTCTCGATTTATCCCAACATATCTATGCGACAATTACCTCTTCATCTTGTGTAACCTCAAATTAAAGCATTCGACTCATAGGTATCACGTCCATCTCGCTCTGATACAGCGGTACACGGATTTTCTCTACCAGAGCCACGAGATTAAAGGGCAGAATTCTCTCGGACATATCACTTTTGAAGTTGATTGCTGGATGAGCTTCCCGAATTCGGACCCAAAGCGCTTGAGGTGCTGCGCCAACCGCTGGAAGACCGCGTCGTGACCATAAGCCGTGCCAGTGGCACATTGACCTTCCCCGCCAATTTTCTGCTGGTCGGCGCGATGAACCCCTGTCAACACGGATACTCACAATTTGCAGTATTCGGTGATGGTTCATCTTGCGTGTCCGGACGAGCTGGTGGTGCTTCGTATATCGCCCCATTTTGTGCAAGAGCCTCTCTACGATGTTCCCGATACGATAACCCTCTTTCGTCATGCTGATAGAGTACAAGCTCGGTCTTGAGCGTTGTTTGGACAACCTCGCGACAGTATCGGATACGACGTTTTTCCGGACGACTAACTGGTAGCTTCGTCCGAGCCTTTCCGAGCTTCAAGTACAGGACTTCCTCTTGCGCCCAAGAACGCTCTGGGTTTATCGGAAAGGGCGCAAGAGCAGCTTCAACTGCCCTATCAACATCAATCCGAGTGTCCGCTCTTTCTACCCAACGCAACGTCTCGCGTTGGGCGCGTGACGCACCAATCACTTTATCATGGTCATCGACCCGCAGGCGAAGTTCTGGAACTCGACGTATGGTTTCTTCTTTACGCCAGTTGGAGATACCAAAAATCGCCGCTGTAACGACATAGGACGCTCTCTCGTCAAAAAGTTCAGGATTTGTTTTCCATTTCTTGTAGAGAGCAAGTAACGCCTCTTGTTTGGCGTCGTCGCGGACGTGTTCCGGATAACGACGATAAAAGACGATTTCAAACAGGCGGGTAAAGGGTGCAAAAGCTTCTTCAAATGTCGGTGTGGGAGTGGTGTCTTGGTCTTGTGGTGATGGAGGAGAGGAATGCACCTCATCAACCCCTATATGCGCCGAGTTGGGCGAAGCAAGCGATTGTCGCATCTTTCTAAGCCGTTCGATGACCACATCGAACGGCTTAGAAACTGTTTTCTCAAGATCATCTGGAAGTATTGCCGATTGCTCGGAAGAGGAAACCCGAAGCGTTTTTTCAGGCGAGGAAGATTGTTGACGCGATGGGTCAAATGGAGCTACCCGTAATTCGACACTCCCCATAGCAAAGAATTGTCATTGATCACCCTTGGTTTGAGTTCAAGAGTTCATAGGTTTCATACAGAAAGGCAAGGCGTGCCTCGTATTGCCAGCGTTCTTCCTCCAGGGTGCTTTCGTAAATCTGGTCTATCTCAGTTTGCACAAAGTCTTGTAAGACTTGTAGCGAATATGGAAGGTTGGGAACGACCGTTTCAAGAGATTGCGGGGAGGATATACGACCATCTTTTACAGCAGGATAGATGGTCTCTGCCATAACGGTTCTCAGTTCCAGTAAAACCATAGAATATTCATCATCAACAATGCTGTTGGAGAAGTCAATGTCCCATAATTTATTGGTGTGAAGCAGTACCCCCTATTCGTCTCCGTAGGGTCTCATTTTCAATGTTCGTGCATCAACAATTTAGGAGCACCACACCCGTGTAAACTATACTTGAATTCGGGCAATTTGTAGGCACTTAGCCTGTGCCCTGGTTGGTATTGATGGTCATTTGGTAAAAGTCGAAACAGACTTTAATCCTCGGTCTCAGCCTCCTAACTTCACCAATGTTGGATTGCCCGACAACGCGGTGAAAGAGAGCCGAGAGCGTGTCAGGGGTGCAATAAAGTATTCGGGACTTGCTTTTCCAAACAAAGGTTTCGTAACCCGTATAGTTAGGTTTCTTTATTGACGACTGCGTTTACAATTGTGCTAAGGAGAGAAGCGATGAGTGCAGAAGAGAAGGTCGCCCGACAACGGTTGAGTGTACTGCTATTGGCGGAGGCGCTGGGGAGCATGAGCGATGCGTGTCGTCAGCGCGGGGTGACCCGGACAATGTTTTACTAGTACACGAAACGCTTCCAGCGCATCGTGCTGGATGAGCTCTTCGTTGAGACCCTGCGCACCACCTTCTATGAAACAGTCGATGCGCTGTAAACCGACCTCGACACCTGGCTCGTCTACTACAAGACCCAGCGTCCACAACAGGGCTACCCTAACTTGGGGCGTCGAGCTATCGATACCGAAATTCTGTTCCTCAATCCTGTCAGCGGAAACCCGGCAACAAGCTACAAAGTCCTGCATTACGCCTATCCTTAAGCGCGAAACAAAAAATCAATGAGTCGTCTGAGTCTTATAATTGCTTACACTAAATCAAAGCCTCAATACGAATACAAGTAATTCGCGTACAGTTAAAGTGTGGACTGGTAAATAAACGATCTGGTTCCAACTGCTATGTTTTGTGTCTATAAGCCGCCGAATCCCAATCATCTGAACGCCAGAAGTTAACGTGACTTGCATTGGTGAATCGGCTAAAGTCGCTGTTTTGCGTCCACTTCGTTCCGTCTGGTAGCGTTGTGTTCTCGTTTATTTGATAATCCCATATGTGCACCCCCTGTAGATTTGCTTGCCACAGATGAGCATCTTTCAGATTAACCCCTGCCATGTGTGCTTCCAATAGATCAGCTCCCGCTAAATTTGTACTTTCCATATTGGCTGCGGGCATGTTAGACTTTTTGAGGTTAGCGAACCCTAGATTAGCGCCCTGAAGATTAGTTTCCCATAGATATGCCTCACTCAAATTGGTTCCCCATAAATCTGCATTATGCAAATCAGCGCGCTGTAGATTAGCCTGCTGTAGCTTTCCCTCCTCCATCTGCGCACCCGACAACTTGACATTGCTTAAGTCACTCCCCCGGAGGTCAACCGCTACCAAGTACGCAGCTTCTAGATTAGCACCTTCGAGATGCGCACCTGATAATTTAGCGCCACCTAAGTATGCTCTTTGCAGGTTTGCACCTCTCAGATTCGCCGATTCCAGGCGTGCATCGGTTAAGTCCGCTCCTTGAAGGCTAGCACCTTCCAAATGCGCTTTGTTCAAAGAACCATCACTTAACCATCCCTGTTCTCGTAACTCCTCTACTGCACGTCTAGCAATATCGTTTACATTGCTTCTCATCTCCCTCATCAGCCGGGCTTTCAACTCACGTGCCTCACGCTCTCTTTCTCGCTTCTTATTTAGGCGGTCGATAAATAGCACTGTAAAGCCTATACCGATAGCTTCTGGTACAAGATTACCTAGAAACTCTGCTCCGTGTGTGTTGATCCGCATTAGAAACGGACTGACTAACATCCCTAAAAGGAATCCAACAACTGCATAAAGGTATTGATTCTTCTGCCAAATCTCCCTAATTTCCTGCCAACGTTCTTCTGCCCCATCCATTCCTGTATCTCCCTCTAATCTCTCATAAACTTAACACACATCAAAATTGCTGGGACTCCCAAGAATGGGGAGAGGCTAACAAAGGAGGGTGTTTTGCCGACTGCTGTAAGTTAGCATGCTTTGAAGCCAAAGAGTGATCGATTTTAAGGTTCTCTATATGATAACTTACAATCAGACTCAGTTAGACTGTAGCGCCTCAGATTGCATAACATAAGCCCATTTCAAGTGAACACCGCTTGTTGATGGTAGGTCATGGAATGCAGTTTTTCACCAACTCTTATTGTACTTTTTTGAAGTTATTGATAGTGATGATTGTTGGAGTTATCATCCCACAATCTAAATCAATGATAATTCCTTGATCCGCTCATCCGGCGTGCCCGACTGGGAGGAAATATGACTGTCAGAATTAGCCTCTATGACTTTTACGCTTATACGATACCTGGTTTCTTGTATTTAACGGATGTCCTGATAATTCTGTTGCTTCTAGGCATAGTCCAGTTCGATTTCCAGTTTATCAACCAGATTTCAGGAACACTTCTGACTTTCATGTTTCTGGGTCTCACGGGGCTTGCCTACATGCTAGGACAGTTGCTTGATCCAGTTGCAGAAGCTTGGTTTCTCATATTTGAGCGCATCAAACCATCGGAGAGGCAGTTTAAGGAGTATCAAGTTCGGCTAAAAGAGTATTCGTCTAGCACTCAACCGCCAAAAGCAAGCGACTGGCCAATACTTCTCGCCTATCTCCGCAATCACAACAATAATGAAGAGGTTATCCCTGATCGCTTTAATGCAACTAATTACATGTTGAAGAACATCAGTTTGGGTTTCCTGTTGATGTTCTTAATTTTACTAGTCGGAATGCTCTTATCAGATTTTGATTCTATAATGCTGGCACTGACGGCAGCGGCAGGCTTGGGATGTTTGCTTGCCCGTAACAGAAGCGTTGAATTCAAGAATTGGTTCTACAGCTCACTTTACGAAGCGTACATTGCCAATCAAATGAATGATTCTCGTTTCAGACAATTGGACAAGATTAACCAGAAAGAGAACGGGGAAAAACCATTACAGGAAGACCAAGTTCCCGAACCATCGGCGTCAAGAAATAAGACCTAATCTCATCTCGTTGAAGCCTGCCTAGAGATGCTATAGGGTAGGATGCTTTAACAGCCAGCCTCACCCTAATAGTTATAAACGCCGGATAAGGTTCTCTAGCCTCAAACAGACGACGCAGAAGAATTCAGCCTGTTGAAAAAGTCGGAAAGTGAACTGTAAAGCAGATCAGATCACACCCATTTACCTCATTTCGAGCTTAGATACGAACAGTCTGAGCACAGAAAACAGGTTCAGAACTCTATATCCGGGAGTTTTTCACCTGGCTGCGAACTCGTGCGATGTGTCAGTCATAGTTTCAAGGTATACTGTAAATGTTGATTGAGCCTTGTAACTTAGAAACTACGTTGTAAATACTATCCTTATTTGGCAGATTTTTGGTTCTATTTTGTTAATACTTTCCATAATTCATGCGAGGGAATATGGTTAACCAAGAGCATCTCACGATCCTGAACGAGGGTGTCGAAGCATGGAACGAATGGAGGGAGCATTATTCTACTATCACACCAGATTTGAGCGCGGCAGACCTAGAAGCCATAGACCTACATGGTGCAAACCTACGTCAGGCAAATCTGAGTAATGCAAATCTGAGTTACACAGCTCTTGGTGAGGCAAACCTCACTAAGGCAAACCTCCAGGGGGCTAACCTATTTGGCGCACACATATCTAGGGCACTGGTGGAGGGCGCAAACCTGCAAGGGGCAGACCTACGGGAGCTAAACGGTCGTGACGCATACTTGTTTCGTGCAAACCTAAGCGAGGCACGCATGAATGAAGCAAACTTCGTTGATGCATATCTACGCGGTGCGCGTCTGGTTAAGGCAGACTTGCGCAATTCAATCCTGGGTAGAGCAAACCTGTCAGACGCAGACCTAAGCGGGGCAGACTTACGTGACGCTGACTTGGGTGAGGCAAACCTGCGCGAGGCGAACCTCAGTAACGCAAAGTTGATGGGAGCAAATCTGGCCGGGGCGCAACTGATTGCGACAAATCTTACGCGGGCAAATTTGTCAGGCTGTCGTGTCTTTGGTCTATCTGCTTGGAAACTCAACTTGGAAGAAACCGATCAGTCAGACCTTATCGTCACCGATGCAGATGAACCTGTTATCACAGTGGATGATCTTGAGATTGCTCAATTCATGTATCTGTTGCTGAACAATAAAAAAATCCGTAGTGTGCTTGATACCATTACTACGAAAGCCGTTCTGATCTTGGGGCGGTTCACTCCGGAGCGGAAAGCGGTTTTAGATGCTATCCGTGATGAATTGCGCAACAGAAACTACATCCCTATCCTGTTTGACTTTGAAAAGCCAGCCAACCGCGATTTGACTGAAACGGTCATGACCCTCGCCAGCCTATCACGTTTTGTCATTGCCGACCTATCAGACCCCAACAGCATTCCACATGAACTTATGACCTTTGCTGACAAATTGCTTTCTGTACCAGTACAAGGCATCTTCTCCCCTGTGAAAGAGCATCCAAACCCATATCCGATGTATGAACACCTGCGGCGACTTCCACATGTGCTACCTATCTACAAGTATCAAACACCAGAAGAACTCATTGCATCACTTGAGGAAAACGTTATAAAACCAGCAGAGGAAAAAGTTAAAGTGGTGCGGCCAACACCTCTTAATTGATGCAGTTGCCAGACATCGCAGAGGCAAACAGTTTGTTGAAAAGTTAGGTTTATGGCTGTCTCAAGCTGTGGTTCTTCATCCAGCGGCTTAAGTTCGCTTCCGTCGTATCGTAGCGTTGAGCAATAAATTTTTGGGTAGAACCGTTAGTCAGTAGGGCTTCAATTTCTGGACGGTGTTGATCTAACCTGCTTTTGCCTACCCCTGTTGGTCTGCCTAATTTCACACCAGCCTTTTTCTTAGCTGCTAGTGCCTCTTTGGTTCGCTGGCTAATCAAGTCCCGCTCAATCTCGGCTGCCATTGAAAACGCCATTGCAATAATCTTGGACTGGATGGAGTTATCCAGTTGCCAGTTGCCTTTGACGGCGTAGAGGTGGATGCCCTTTTGCGAAGCAATGGACAGAATTTCCATGCACTCAAGCATCGAGCGCCCTAAACGTGAGAGTTCACTAACAATGAGGTGATCGCCTTGTTGAAGTTCCTCTACAATGTGGGCAATTTGACGTTTTTTCCACGATACCCGTCCTGAAACCGTCTCCTCTACCCACTCGACTTTACCCAAGCCTTTTTCATTGGCAAGGTGTAAAATGTCGAACTTGTTTTTCTCGATGTCTTGCTCGTCAGTAGAGACCCGTAAATAGGCGATAGTTTTTGGCTTTTGCATAAATTAACTGAAAACCCTGTTGAGTATAACGATTATTATCATAATATCAGTGGTTTTCAGTTAAGAAAAGCAGTACAAAAAACGAACGTTTTCAGTTAAGTCAGAGAAGATGCTTATGCTCGGCTACAAAGCAAAGTGTTTTAAGCAGCACACCGCCATTTCCCTTGAACAGTTAGTTCCCCAAGCTAACTTTTACCGCCAACTCGAAGCCAAGCTCGACCTGAGTTTCGTTCGGGAACTGGTGCTGGATTGTTATGCTGCTGGCGTGGGACGCCCGTCCATTGACCCGGTGACGTTTTTCAAGCTGCACCTCATCATGTTCTTCGAGGGTATTCGCTCTGAGCGGCAGCTTATGGAAACGGTCAACCTCCACCTGGCACACCGCTGGTACATCGGCTATGACCTGGATGAGCCTGTTCCTGACCACAGTTCGCTGAGTAAAATCCGTGACCGCTACGGTCTGGACGTTTTCCAGCGCTTCTTTGAACAGATTGTGGACTTGTGCCAGCAAGCGGGCTTAGTCTGGGGCAAAGAACTGTATTTTGACGGCACCAAAGTGCGCGCCAATGCGGATGTAGACAGTCTTGAAGCTCGCTTAGTATTGGTCAGCAAACACGTCGAAGCCTTATTCCCCTCGACTGCTGCTGACCTGCCGTCCGTTTCACCACGCACGTTTGTCGAGAAATACGCTCGAACACGTCGCCTGTCACGCACCTCCAAATACTGGTATCACCGAACGAGCGACCGCCAAGTCAGTCGTACCGACCCCGATGCGACGCCCATGAAGTCTTACAACGCTGAGAATGCGTCGCTCGGTTACCACACGCACTACGTGGTGGATGGTGGTAAGGCTCGAATTATCTTGGCGGCGTTAGTCACTCCCGCTTCGGTGATGGATAACACGCCGATGCTCGATCTGGAACGTTGGGTGCGCTTTCGCTGGTCACTCCTGCCGAAAATTGCGGTTGGCGATGCGAAGTACGGGACGGTGGCCAATATTGTGACGCTCGAACAGGATGGCATTCGTGCCTATCTCCCGACCACCGACTTCAACCAACGCACCCCGTTCTATCCGGCGGAACGGTTTGCGTATGATGCCGAACGCGATCTCTATATCTGCCCTCAAGGACAAGAACTCCCCCTCAAGGTTCGTCGTAAGAGCGAACAGGTGCTGCTCTATATTGGGGACACCGCGATGTGCAATGCCTGTCCAGTGAAGTCGGCCTGTACCGACAGCAAAAGTGGGCGGCATATTTTTCGGTCGTATTTCCAAGACGTGCTTGACCGAGCCGCCCACTACCGAGAAACTGAAGACTACAAAAAAGCACTCCGTAAACGTCAAGTGTGGGTTGAACCGTTGTTTGGCGAAGGGAAACAATGGCACGGCATGAGACGGTTTCGGCTCAGAGGCATAGAGAAAGTGAATATGGAAGGACTATTCAGGGCGGCTGGACAGAACATTAAGCGGTTATTGAAGGAAAGAACGTGGAGAAAACCGCTTAAACCCGCCGGAAGCGCCGCTCTGCGGTCTGCTTTTGAGCAGGCATTTTGTCCACTTTGATGAAACAGCTCAGTCACCTGACGACTTTTTCAACACGCTGAATTGTTGTGCGATGTGATGTCGAAATAGCGGAAATGGGGATAACACATTTGGAGGACCGAGAACGATAGCGACTCTCGAAGCAGTTGAGGCAACAAGATATAAGACTTATGCAGCTATATCATAAATGCTGAGACCCACGCCGAAATACGATTCGTAGATATGTTGATAAACATCTTTGCATTTTTCATCATAAAGGCTTTTGTCATATTTATCCGGCAATTGATCAAGGGCAATTTTGATGCTTACGCGCACTGCCTCACGTGTTTGCTGTCGTCTTCGCCAATCAAGTACTAACTTATCGCGTTTCAAGGTTACCAAAATTTCTCGGGCAATTTGTTTGACGACTTCAATTTCTTGCTGAGAGAGAGCTAGATTATGCCGCATGAGAAGATCGAATAAAGCCAACTCCTCTTCATCAAGGTGCTCTTGTCCACCCCGCGCAGCTTCTTTTTCCAATCGATCTGCAAAAATAATTAGGTTGTCAAAATAGTGATCGACATTGACGGCTCCGCTATTGTAATCATCAATTAGGTGTTGAAACGTCGTTTGATAATCCAATCGGGTCCTGTTTTGCCTAATCATTCGCCGTAATTTCCCATTTATAGCGGTACGCAGTTTCTCTGCTGCAGTACGCTTATAGCCTTGCTCAAATTTAGCCTGAAGTGCATCGAAGTCTATCTGGCTCAGATCAACTCTTTGCTCTTGGTTTTGGTTAGCGGTTGAAATTATATAGCGCTCCGCAGTGATTGAGCGATCAAGTAGCTGCTCTACCGTATCTTGTACGAGGGAAATATCAGCGTCGGGGATTTCAGCAATAATGGCTTTAGCGACAATATTCATTAACCTGACTGTTGATGCAAATTCAATTGCGTGAGAATCGGGGAGGATAGACCGATAAAGACGGTCAAGTTCTCTGGTCAGATCAAAGAAGTGGAGCTTAGTTTCATCATTCACTAGAACAGCGTCGACAGCTTGGTATTTGAGCTTTTCTCTTTCAAAACCTCTTGCCGCATCTATGGATGCAAGATCGATACCAAGCCGCGTACAGAATTCGACAGCGATGTTGATAGCTCTCTGCAACTCTCCAGTACGATGTTCTTTGGACTGAACAGGGACATCACCCTCTTCAATTCCACCACCGGAAGCTGAACCGTATATTGCAAGCGCTTTCTCCAAATCACGGAAAACACCTATGTAGTCCACAATCAATCCATCTTGCTTTTCCTTAAAAACACGGTTTGCCCGTGCAATTGTTTGCATCAATGTATGATTGCGCATTGGCTTGTCGAGATAGATTGTGGAACAAGATGGAGCATCAAAGCCAGTCATCCACATCGCACATACAAAAACTACTCGAAAAGGATTCTCGGGATTCTTGAAGTCTGTAGCGAGGTCATCTTGTACGATACGCTGCCTATGAGGGGTGATATCAATGCCACGCGATTTGAAGTCGGCGATCTCATTTTGAGCCTGAGATAAGACCACTGCCATATCTGTTTCGCGCATGAAATCAAGTTTTTTCAACAAAGTTGTTCTACGCTCAACATCACTAGCTGTAACTAATTCAATCTCAAGCTGTTCCGTCAACTGCCTCCAGTACTTTTGAACTTTGTTATACAGTCGAACAGTGGTCAGTTTGTCAATGCAGACCACCATCGCTTTGCTTCTGTAGTCCTGTCCGGCGAAACCACGATCGGCATAGTGTGCAGCAATATCTGCTGCAATAGTCTCTAGACGATCGTCCCTCGTGATGAGATGGTATTCTCGTGCGAACTCACGCTCAACTTTGTCCTCCTGCTCTAACTCAAGCATCATATCATCAAGCAGAAGATCAAGTTCTTCGTTTAGAGCTTCATTTGTCAGTTGTAACTGGGGAATCCGATTCTCATAGTAGAGAGGAACGGTGGCTCCGTCCTGAATAGACTGTCGGAAATTATAGACACTGACATAATCGCCGAAAATTTCTCTCGTCTTTTCCTGCTCACGGGCGATCAGCGGTGTACCAGTGAAACCAATAAAGGCTGCATTAGGTAATGCTCGGCGCATGTTTGCCGCAAACTGAGCGTATTGACTGCGATGCGCTTCATCCGTTATGACGATAATGTCATCACGATATGACAGTACGGGGTACAGCCACTCACCATCACGAGTGTGAAACTTTTGAATGAGTGTGAAGATGTAACGTTGATCTCCGCGCAACATACGCTTCAGATCATCACCTGTTTGTGCTTGGAGATCATTCTCGCGCCCTTTTAGGCGCGGAACTACACCAACATCGGCGAAATTCTTATATATCTGCTCATCAAGCTCCAGCCGATCCGTCACAATCAAGAATGTCCAGTTACCTGGAATACGACGTAACACTTTCTGCGCAAAGAAAATCATTGATAGAGACTTACCGCTGCCTTGAGTATGCCAAAACACACCCAATTTCCCGCGATTATCCCCCAGCCGCTCAACAGCATCGACCGCATTATTCACGCCAAGATACTGGTGATTCTTGGCAAGCAGCTTTTGCAGCCCACTTGGTGCTTCTTTGAATAGGAGGAAGTTTTCAATCAAATCCAGCAGGCGTGATTTTTCGCAGGTCCCCCGAATCATTGTTTCGAGGCTGATACTGTCTTCCTCACGCTCACTGTCAAGCTTCTTCCAGTCTCCGAACTGTTCCCACTCAGCTGTGACTGTACCGATTTGGCTGTGTCGTCCATTGGATAGAATAATGAAGGCGTTGTACCAGAAGATATGAGAGATTGTGTCTCGATAGTCGCGTAAATTGCCCTGAAAAGCGTTTTGCACACGGCGGTGTGATGCTTTCAATTCGATAAAGACAAGAGGCAATCCGTTGATGAAAACGACCAAATCGGCACGGCGCTTATACAATCCGTTGAGACTAAGTACCCAGAATTGCTGAACCAACAGAAACTCGTTATTGCTTGGCGTATTCCAATCAATGATCCGAACACGCTCTTCATCCACGCTGCCATCATCGTGGCGCAAGTGAACCTTGATGCCATCTCTCAGAAATACATGGATTTCCCGATTAGCTTCAGCCATATCCATAGCACTACGGACACGCCGCAGTTCTTCAACAGCACTTTCCACCGCTTCAGAAGAAAGTTGTGGATTGATACTATAGAGTGCCGGACGTAACCACTTAACGAGAACAACTTCATCTAAGGTTTCACGCCCCAAAGTTCCCTTATCACCAAGAATTTCATGCTCAGCGTAAATAGCTTCGAATGAAAGCTCGCTCTCAAAAAGAGCAATTACTGCATCTTCCAACGCATTTTCAGAATCTTGGTGCCGGTTCATATTTCAAGCACTTCTTCTGTATCAAGAGTCAAATTTGAAATGTCGATGTTGCCTGTGATGACTCCGGGCAGCAACAAGTCTCGGGTGTGTCTAAGCTGTCTATTTCTTTCCGACAAAGTAATGATTTGATCGAACATTGGCGTGACCTTTTCGGAAAACATCACACGATATTCGTATGGAGGTACAAGTGTTTTTACATAGTCCAAAGCGGAGCGTTTTATATGCTTCATAGTCGTGCCAAGACTCATCTGCCGGAAATAATCCATTTCCTTCTTTAGAGAAAAATACACGAAATATTTATCGTTTTCAGCGAATGGTACAACAAGAAATATGTGCTGATTTAGAAGTGCGTCGCCGTGGAGCCATATGTAAGCATCAAGATGGGCTGACCAAGAAAACAAGAGATCACCACTCGTTATATGGTATCTTGACGGCACTTTGTCGCCATCATTAAATGGTGTCTTTACAGTAATCCCTCCCTTTAGTTCCGCAATCTTTACAATTGGTTTCCCTGAGTCTCCCCAGTGCCAAGGCTTAAATGCGAAACCATTAATAAATTCAGCGATCTGAGAAAAGCTCTTCGTTTCCCATTGATCGGGTGTTCTAGTAGAGAGGTTACTTTCTTCAGACTTCCCTTCATATCCCGGAAAACGAAAATGAACAAACCATTCCTGATACAAATCAGTTGACGCTTGTTCAAGTACTTGTATGCGACGCTTGTTAATTTCAATTAAATCATCATAGTTAGAGAGAATATCAGCGATCTTCAGTTGAATTTCATACGGAGGTAAGCGAAGTGGGAAGCTTTCCAAACGATCACTTTGAATTCTCTTTGTACCATGGGCTGCTTCGTCCGCAAGTCCACGTAGTTCATAGCTATTTTCAAGTAGCCAGTAGTACATAAAATGGCTATCTACGTCGTCCGCAAGCTCTAAAGCTTTAATATCCTGGTTGAACGCAAGTGTGCGCATCGCCATTGAAACGGGAAAATCGTTGGCAAGAATCATTCCACGTACCACGATAAATATCGTGCCCGCTGGCACCAGACGAGTCCCGTTTGCCGCACCTAACTCTGATATATGGTCTTCTGTGTCATATAGTCGCCCGACCTTCATATCTTTAGGGCTTACCCAAGGAATATCACCATTCCAGTACTCGGAAATGCGTTTAGATGGTGTGCCTCCAGACAGAAGCCGAACCTTATCCCCAAAGCGATGTTTCTTCCACTGTATCTTGGACATCAGTCAATCCAACCCGAGAAGCTGCTGAAGATTGAGATCGATTTTAGTTTCTAGCTCATGGGCTTCGGCGTTGAGTAACGTTAGCTGTTCTCTTAACTCCTCGAGTCTTTCGCGAAAAACAAACTCTTCCACTGGGCGTGGAGCAACACCTACGTAACGTCCCGGATTCAAGCTCCAACCTTGGGATTTTATCTCATCTAATGTTGCAACATGACACCGCCCCGGGATGTTCTCATAGGTACCGTTTGGGAAGAATCGGCTCATCATTTCGCTGCTGCCATCAGTTGTTTCTGGCATCTCACCTCGGTACAGGCGAACAATATTCGAAACGAACTCAATCTGTGAGGGTGTATAGGCACGATGGGAACGATCAACCTGTACGAAAATATCGCGAGCATCAATGAAAAGAACAGTATTGCGCTGAGCTGTATATGGTTTTGCTTTGTCCAGAAACCACAATGTACTAGAAAGAGGTACCGTATAGAACAAATTGGGACTGGTCGTTACCATAACATCGACTGTACCTGTCTCAATTAGCTTCTGTCGTATTTGCGCCTCTGAAGCGCGAGCATCCGCAGCGGAGTTCGGCATAACAAAGCCTGCACGTCCGTGTTCGTTTAGCGCCGAATAGAAGAGTTGAATCCAAATGTAATTGCCATTGTTTACTGCCGGCATCCCAAAGGGAAAGCGAGTAGTATCATCTTTGAGTTTGTCTTTATCGATTTTATCCACGTTGAAGGGTGGATTTGCCATCACATAATCGAAATGCCCATGTAAGGGGTGCTTCTGGTAGTATGAGTTTCTTGACCGAATTTCACCTTCTAATCCATGGACAGCAAGATTCATCTGAGCTAAGCGTATCGTTTCATTGACCCGATCTTGACCAAATATGCTGATTCTGTCAGTGGGATTACCTTGATGTTCCTCAACAAATCTGGCACTTTGGACGAACATTCCACCGCTGCCACAAGCTGGATCGAAGATACGTCCCCCAAATGGCTCGATTATTTCGACGATCAGCTTGACCAAGGAAATAGGGGTGAAGAATTCGCCCCCCTTCTGACCTTCGCTACGAGCGAAATTTCCCAGAAAATACTCGTAGATCCTGCCGAAAGCATCACCTTCGATGTCAGGGGGAATGCGGTTGAATATCTTCAGCAGTTCAACCAAGGTGTCATTATCAAAGCGGTTGTATGTTCTTGGTAGTGCCTCCCGCAGCTTCTCGTTATCTTCGGCAATTACCTCCATGGCGCGATTAACTGCGCGCCCAATATTCTCGCCTTCTGGAAGTTCCAAAAGGCGTTGATATCGAGCATCCTCAGAAACGTAGACTACGCCAGGGATAGAGAGGTATTCTGATTTATCAATTGTCCGGCGTTTCCCCTTTTGGGCTTTCACTTCTCGTTCGACACGAGCAAATTTGTGGTCAGCAAAACGCAGGAAAATTAGCCCCAAAACCGGAGTTGAATATTCTGAAGCACGCAACCTGCTGTTTGCCCGAAGAACATCAGCAGCTTCCCACAACCGGCTTTCAAGTGAAAGCTGGTCCTCATATCGTTGTTGAATCTGTTCACTTTGAAGTCTAACAACTGATACCTGTTCAATATTCTTCTTTAAGCTTCGTTCGAGAAAGAGCTTGTTTGACTCCCGGATCGGCTCGATAAAGCGATCATGAACTAATTCTAGCCACAGGTCATTTTCTCGGCGCTCACCTCGTATGATATGTCGATCCTGCAATTTTCTCGCCACCATCTCAGTGATTCCACTCTGAATAATTTCACTCCAATGGATGAATTTTCGGGTTCCCGCAGGTGTTATCAGATGTTCCTCGAACCAATCACGAATTCGCTGCTCATTAACGCCGGTAGCCTCGACAGTTTCTCGGATGCAATCATCGTAAAACCGCAGCAATGCATCGTTAACTTGTGCATATGTCTCAACTTCATCGAGCCCAATATTGCCTAAACCTGCATTCTCTAACTCATCCCATAGATTTTGACAAACAACTTGAAGTACCACAGGTTCGACAAACTGCTCTAGACCCGCTTCCGAACTTATCACCTCACCAGTGGGTTGAACCGCTAACAATTTATCAACGAGAGCTTCTTCCGCCTGGTTGACGAACTGTCGACCTGTGTTGTTGAGAGGTTGAATGATGGCTTGAAGCGCTTGGTCACGTCCCAACCGTTCGAGGCGAAACCTCACACTCATCCGATTTGGCATCAAATCTGCGTACTGATTGTCGAGCTCTGCAATGTAGTCCTCGCGCATGATGAACAAGATTCGCAAAGCATCGTCCGCCTCTAGCGCTGCTCGAACCTGCTCGAAGAACCCGAGTCGATGTTTCCAGTAAAGCGGATAGTTTGTAAATAGCTCTTCAAACTGATCAAAGATGACGACACGTCGAAGTCTATATCCGTCGGCATCGGTATGGTGTTCCATTTCGGCAAGATAATCAACGAGGGTTTTATGCTCGGTGTTTTCCTTCCAACCACTCAGAACATTCTGGATGTAGATGTTTGTTCCATTGGGGAGCTTGTTTGCTTCTGGTATCACCCCTTGAACTCGAGCAACGGATAGTACCTGTAACCCACGCTGCTGTAATGCAGGAATCAACCCAGCATTTAGCAGAGATGTTTTGCCTGTGCCTGATTTCCCGTAAAGCAATACATTTCGTTGAGCAATGACAAGGGATTGAATGTCGCGCTGTTCTCTGCGCCGCCCAAAGAAACGACGAATATCATCTGGAGTATTCCTAAACGGGCGCGGACCCGGATAAGGATTCTCACGGCTTACCATGCATGTAGTCCTTCCAACGCCTGTAAAGCTCTAAGGAGAAGTCCTCTGCTGATCCCCAGGCGACGTTGATTTTCAGATCCTTGAAATACTTACCGAGATACTCTTTGACGTCAGCATCGTAATCGGACTCTGGGAATTGAAGTGTGAAACTAAACCGCCGTTGACCTTTGTCAACAGTATTGAGCACGCTTCGAAAGAGCACGCGAAAATTAATGTCTTTCAAGCTATAGCCAATAAAGAGAATCGTATTTTCTACTAGGCATTGTTGAATAAAGGGCGGGATCAAGCTGCTGCCCTTAGACAATTGAACTAAGAAATCTATGTAATCTTCCTCGGTCAGCACCAGCGACTGGACGTTATCTTTATGTCCATGCAGATGGAATACCACGGGTTTTTGAGGGTCTGGTTCAAAATCATCCCTATCGAAGATGGTTTTTTTTCCTCGTAGACTGGCATTCCATTGACATAACACCGATTCGGGCACTTTACCTGCTGCCAAAAGGGCTTTTGTCATAAAGTCATCATAGTTCGTTGTGATATACACTGAGATTGGCAAAGCCGCAAAGATACCATGCGCCTCGCTAGGGGTTGTAAAGTCAGGATAATCCAGCTTTCTAAAGTTGTCTTGAAGAAGTATCTCTTTAGGGCGCACATTCTCACCACCATGCACAATGGCAAGATACTGGGCTACCTGTATTAGGTTCTCACGCTCGTAGTCTTTCTTAAATGGGTAGTTATTATCGTCTGCCCATTTTTTGGCAATGCTGCTACCGCCGGGTAATTTGGGCACGCATGCTCCTGCACCAATAAAAGGGGTACAAGTCCCATTGTCTATTCGGTCCAAGAGAGTACGCCAATCGCGATCACTCAATCCGAAATCTTGCTTTGGCACTACTACCACCGCGATTTCTCCTCGACATCTTCACATTAAATTGGTCAATTTGAAGGAGCCGATCAATGTCGGTCGATTCTAGCGTAGAGTTCGTTTATATGCTATTCCATTCGGAGATCCGCCAGGGCAAACGCATCAGAATTCCGTCATGTCAATGAGAGGACATAAAGGCTTAGTGGACCTACCGTCTCGGACGCGAGAATTCACGTTTATACGACACGTTCTGAACCCTTTTGGTCGCAAGCTCACTTTTAATGCGTTTGCCCTGCCCGTGAAGTGAATACATTTGACAGGTACTCTTTCAGTGTGCTACATTCCAAGTAAATATCAGCTGAAAACTGCCACTTATGGCGGGTGTCTTTGAAAAAAGAATAGGCTGCTCCAACTTCAAACGTTGGTTACACAAGGGGCAACTATCACGGTTGCCTCTTCGCGTTTCTACAACTCCACAATCACCTTGTGTTCCAAAGCAACCTCAAGAAGTTCACCGAGGTCGTCTCTCCCCTCTTTCGCTGCACGGACAAAGCCACAGAGCGCGTCAGCTAAACGGATGAGAGCACTTTCAGTCTCACTACGTATCCCTCGCACCTTGTCGGTTTTAACCCGGAGGCGTCGTAACGCCGTGCCGACATATCCTATTCGGCTCTTGGGCAAGCCGTCAACAAAGACCGTGGCTTTGTAGTTTTCAGTGTGAGCGTGTCGCAGAATTGCACGGGCAATCGTCAGTATCGTCTTGGGTAGATAGTTTTTGGTTGGTGGATACAGAGCAAAGTACAGCTTGCCGTGAAAGAGAGGTGTGGTGAGAACGTCGGTCATGTATCTCACTCTACGTTCGTCGTTACTATCCAGCCATTTTCTCTCTTTTTTCCCGGAAGCCTTCTCTATAGCAAGCAATTCTTGGTCCATTTGCTCACGGTCGGCTTGGGCGACAATCACCGAGACACAAAATGTGGTACTGCGAACATCCAGACCTGTTTCATCAACATAACAGTATAACTTTTCGGGTGCAGCGGTCATGAAGGCATAGTATCGCTCTCCCCTATTGTGTCAAGTAGGCAGGACGCGCAGTCAGTCTCAACATTGGGATACTCAGTTTGCTATAGTGGCTCTATGCCCCCACCAGAGCAACGTCACAAAGAAGCCCTCGATCCCGACCTCACCCATATATACGCCGAAGCATTTTTCAACACACGGGAACACTTTGCCGAGCAGCTTACCGATGGCACATATGTTGCGCGTAAGTACCCGTTAACCGAGGCGACGATTGAGCAGCATTTACGCGGACAACGGACAATCGGCGTATATGCACTTGATGGGCAAAATCGCGCGAAATGGCTCTGCTTTGATGGCGACGACGAACCGAGCTTTCAGGACTTGAAAACCCTTACCCTGAGTTTGGCAACCCAAGGGATTCCCGCTTATCTGGAGCAGTCACGCCGAGGCGGTCATCTGTGGTTGTTTCTTGACTCTCCCCTACCAGGTAGAGCAGTCAGACGGTACGCCCGTCACCTGCTGGAAGAAAACAGCATCACCTCAATCCGAGAAATTTATCCTCGCCAGGACGAATTGCAGACGGGTCCCGGTTCACTTGTCCGGCTGCCTCTTGGTATTCACCAGAAGGACAAGAAACGCTACGGCTTTGTCACGATTGAGGGAACACCTCTTGCTGCCTCAATCCGAGCGCAACTTGGACTTTTTGTCGATCTTGAACGAGCATCCCACAAGCACATTCTCACGGTTGTCGCACAACTTCCCAAAGAGCCACTTCCACCGAAACCTAAGGAGATGAAGGCACTTCTTGCGGGCGATGTCGGGCAGGTTTCCGAACGCATCAAACATGCCGTATCGGTTGAGGAGTTTGTCTCACACTTCGTTGACCTTGATGGTCGAGGGCGTGGACTGTGCCCGTTTCATGATGATCACAAAGAGAGCTTTGGGGTGAACAGGCAGGAAAACTTCTGGAGCTGCTTTGCGCAGTGTGGCGAGAAGCCTCATGGCGGCTCCGTCATTCACTTCTGGCAGAAGTATCGCCGAGAACGCTTTGGACTGGATGGTGGTTTTGTTCCGACGATTACGGAGCTTGCAAAAATGCTGCTCTGAGACCCTGTAGAGGCGTTTAACAGGGGTTTTACTTGTTACTTGATATTCCCTCTACCCCGTTCTTTCTCTTGACATCTCTCTATCGAGTATGCCTATTATGTGATAGACCCCCTCAAGGTCGAGAAAGTCTCAAGACTTTCACATCCCATGACTGCCTCGCCATTCACCAGACCTGCATACTTAGACAAATTCGGTTTGAAAGAACCGCCGTACTCTACTAACCCTGATGAACGGTTTCTCTTCCTGACAGACAATCATCAAGAGGCGTTGGCAATGGCAGCCCGCGTCATTACGGAACACGAAGGCGCTGCCCTCATCTATGGTGAAAAAGGCACAGGCAAGACAACGATCATGCGTCGGTTGGTGACTGAAATGTCTAATCTACCTGATCGGTTTCATGTTGCCACCATTGCCGCAGGTGAACATTGCCCCACCCCCTTTCAACTCGTGCAGGAGGTCATTGAAGGGTTTGGCGGTGAGTGTCGCTCGAATAACCGTAAGGGGCGCTATGATCAACTCAAAACCATCTTACTTGAGGACTATAGACGGAGTATCACGCCTGTACTGCTGATCGACGAAGCGCAACAATTGGAAGCGCAGGCACTTGAGAGCTTGCGAGGCTATCTCAATTTTGAAACGGCAACGGAGAAAGTTCTTCAAATCATCCTGTTTGCTATGCCCAATATTGTGAGAAAACTTGCTTACGTTCCGAGTTTGCGTAACCGTTTGGTACGCACCGAGCTAGACCGAATGAACGAGGCGAACCTAACCAAAATGCTTGAATGGCGTTTTATTCAAGCAGGAGGGAAAGTGTTTCCATTTGAACCGCAGGCACTTCAAGAACTGTATCGTTTGACCAAGGGGCATCCACGCACGGCTTGCGGGATTGCTGTTCTTGCTCTTGAGGCAGCCGCAGCGCGGAACACATTCATTACCCCATCAATTATTCAGGAGGCAGCAAGCAAGCGGTTTGTTGACTAACGCTATGGCAGATCTTTTCAAACAGTTACAGGAAGCAAAAGCCAGTCAGGAGCAGGTGTTGCGAGATGGTGTTTCAAGCAACTGGCAGCAAGAAAGCTCATCCCAAAAAGATGCTCAAAAACCCGCTCAGAAAGTTGAGCAAATAAGCAAAACCGCGAGCAAGCCTTTGAGCAAGGAATTGCGCAAACTTCTCTCTCAGGATGCTATTGAAGAATTGGCATTCACGCTGAGGAAAACACCCCAGGGCAAAGTCAACGCCAACATACCTCACGAGTGGAAAGAAGACCTTGACGATTTAGCATTTCGGCTCAAGGTGGGGAAGTATGAACTCCTCACCTATATCATCGGCGTGTTTCTGGGCAAAGTAGAAGCCCCAGAACGCTAACTCTATGGAGCTTTTGTCACAATCACTCTTACAGTCCCGGTTTGACCGGGTAGTCATTCAGAATGAAATTTTGCGCTCCGGATTTGCCGCTTTTCCGTACCTCGTTATGCGTGATAAAGCTCTTTCTCTTGGGGCGAAGATGACTTATGCCTTTCTCCTCATGTATGCGTGGCAGGAGGGTAGCTGTTTTCCGGGGCAGCAGACGCTTGCCAAGGATTTAGGCGTAAGTGAACGGCAATTACAGAGGTATCTGTATGAGTTGAGGGATACAAAGTATGTCGAAATCGAACGAAAAGATAGGAGATATAACAACACCTATATCATTCTGGAACGCAATAAGCCATTCAAGCTCAAAAGGAAGAAAACTGTTGATAAAGTGGCATAATGTGAGCTTGAGACGACATGGGTGTCGTCTCCGATACGACATGGATGACGTGCCGGACACGTCACTGATGATGCGTCCTATATACAATAGACACAGTAAAAGAAGACCCCAAAAATAGACGCAGTAGCAAACCGGGTTAAAAATTTTGTGGATAAAAATTGAACGAGTACTTTTTGTTCAATAGATTTTTCAACAGTTGGTTCAGCAGAAAGGTCAGCAATTAGAGTGCGGAAGTAGAGAAGCCGAAAGCAGCCGAAAAGAATCGCTCAGTACGATGTGGTTTTCCTCAAGGAGGGTCTCGCACATTTGGCTTACTCTACGGGATAAATCCCTCGTGTTACGCTGCAAATGTACTCACCCTCCCATTCGTCAAACCACGTTCCCGTCGCGCTTTTGGTCGCCTCTTCGAGGACGCCGCAAAAAGCGCGACCGCCCATCCCACCTCCTCCGCCAGAGCTAAAACAATAAACAAGCAAGCATGTTTCTTTGGCGGAGGAGGACGCGGTTACAGTCTTATAGTCTGTACCACGCTTGGGCTGGGCGGTCGCGCTTACGCACGACGGGAACGTGGATCGCACAGCGGAGAAAAGAGCAGAGAAGAGCTAAGGCGAGAGAAGAAGAAAGCCGAGCCAATAGGGGAGAGCTGCAACGATTTTTGGGTACTTCTCATATCCGTATCCAGTATGATACAGTACCGCTGCTGAAAGATGAGAAATTTCAGACAGCTAGCAGGGTGTGAATTTGTCAGGTTCGCCACTCGTGCTACAAAGGGTGTTTAGGGCTTATCGGCGGTTACGTCGGTAAGCTTTTTTCTTTTTCGGAGCAGTCAATCGTTCCAGGACAATGCCTATTCCGAGAACTGCACCTAGAAGACCCTCTGGGGTACGAAGCAATGCTTCAATGGTTGGTAGCATGGTGTCTCACCTCCCTTCAGTGACCCGCCAGGGACAGTGACACAACATCACTGCAAGTATCTCTCATCTTTCAGAGCGTGGACGCGATGTGCCTTGCTGCTACTTGCATGGGTGTGTCATCTGGCGAGTCGGGTATCGTTTCGGAAGGTCACTGTTCGTTCTCTTCCATTTCTTTCTTCAAGCCTTCCAGCTTGTAGGCTGTCATGCGCTCAAAGTCAGACAATAGCCGTTGACAGGTTTTGATTTGCTCCAATCGGTTCTCAAGTAACTTCACTTGTTCCCCGATAGTCATCTCAGCCCATCGAGCCATAGCAATCACCTCCTCGCGTATGCATTGACCAACAAGGGTCTTGTTTCACGTCCTAAAGACGGCAAGAAGGCACGCGCTCCAACTTAAGCGTACAGTCTGTCATGTCTCAAAAATGGGACAAGGAAGGCAAAGACGAGGGGAGAGGGCTTCGCCGTAGCCACTGCCTTCTCATTATGGCTCCATCGGGATTGTGTCAAGGGACGTTCGCACGGCTCACTTTGACACCCTTGACACAATGATGTGGTATCAGGGCTTTCCTTTGCTGCGCCTTGGTTTGGTGCAGTGGCTACGGGCTAGCCACCTATTCCAGGCGAAGGATACGAGGCAAAAGGGGAAATGAACGTGTTTCTCACATGTCTCACCTTTTGAGCCATCATGATTATTCAGACTGAAGAACGGTACCCACTCGTTACCACTCCTGAGACGGTTTACCAGATACTTTTGACGGCTCTTAAGCGTGAAGATGCGATTGACCAGACAAAAGAACACTTCTGGGTACTACTTCTCAATACCAGACATCGGCTTATCAAATTTGATTTAGTGTGTGTGGGTGGACTTGTGTCCGCAGTTATTCACCCACGTGAAGTATTCGTCCGGGCAATCTTATGTAGCGCCGCGTCAATCATCATTGCGCACAATCATCCGAGCAATGACCCGACACCGACACCAGAGGATATTGCACTTACGCGGGAGCTTCAACAGGCGGGGAGAATTCTCCGGATCGAGGTTACTGACCACGTTATAGTTGCCGAGACGGAATATGTCAGCCTCAAGCGTGACAATCTCATGTAGCAGTCCTAGCCCGCATGAGGGGAGGCACAACAGAGGACAGGGTTTTGTGCCAACAACGCAATACGGTTTTACCGGACTGTCCACTCCGCCTGCATTGGTGCAGGCACAATCCGTGCGTGTTGCTCCACAGGACAGAACGTGGAGTATGGGTTCACCGGGTCATGAGCAGTTACTTCCACCCGCCTCGATCCTCAACGGACATTCATCGTATCATATTGATGGAAAGCCCGTAAAACGACGAAAAGGAACCGGGATGGGCACTTAGTCAGCAAAGGCACATAATCGCCGTTAAACGCCGCTACAGGGGCTAATATGGGGTATTTTTCAGGTAGTTTGGATGAGTGAGGTTTCAACTTCTTTGGTTCCATGCCAAAAGAGGGGATCGGTATAGAACGAGGCAGCTTGTGCGACCCTTTCATAGGTGGTGAAGTAGAAGATCCGGGCAACCTCACCAAGCTTTTCTGCCGTTCGTTTCATCCGTTCAACGGTTGGCTCATCGTGGACGAAGTAGAGGAAGGTTCCGCCCGCTTTTTCTCCGAACCGTGCTTTGTACTCTGGACTTTCCAGAACGTAGTAGGCTTGAGGGCGAAACTTCTCCTCAAGCAGCCGGGGATTGTCTTTCCGTGAAAGTTCTGCCTCAACAAAATACCTGCGATGTTTCCCGTTTGGCATGAGGAGATGGAGAAAGTCATCCGGCACAACTGCCCGTCGTTGGGGTTTCCGACCACCTTCAGGAACCATGACGACATCATGGTCACTGTCAAAATCCAGAGAGTTGAAACTTTCAACAATCGTTGCGCCCAGAGCGGAGAGCGACTTCCTCATGGCAATCCGGATGTCATTGACGACGACATCATGGTGAATGCGACTATCCCGATCACCTTTGAGGCGAATACGGGCAGTGTCTCCAAACTGCTGTTTGATATAGGCAACGCCCAATTCATCGAGAAAGTACGCCATGTAGTCATGGCTGTTTCGTTCTTTGCGGTTGAAGCGGTTGACATAGCGGTTTTGGTAGAGAAGGGTCATCCGTTCCTTCATCCGCCGCATACTGCCGAAAAAGAGGTTGGCAAGTTGGTAATCGGCGAGAACGCCGTTGTGGTCATAGAAGGCTTCTAAAATGCCCTTGTCGCGCGGTGTAATGGCGATAGAAGGCGGGTTCTCGGTACGGGTGTAGTAGGGGAGCCGGTCGGCTTTATCGGTCATGGATTTGTCCGCCCTCTCAACTTCAGGAAAGCGAATAACGGTTGGTTGAGTAAACGTGAGCGTGGCAGTATCCATACTGGCACTATAGCACACCCGTTTATTCGTCTGTTTCGTCGTAATTTCGGTGCGCCACATCAGGGAAACCGTCAAAGGTAATCCCGTTGCCGATCCGTTCTTTGATGAAGTCGTCAACGACTTCTTTGGGTTGCCCAAGCTCAAGCGAGGCGATACGGATGGCGGCAGCCCTCTCAGGCGACCGGGGCGTAATGTCAGGCAGCGGCAGCGCATGGTAGGGGACAATTCGTACCGGATCTTCTGAAAGTTTCCCATCAACTACCAGCCGAGTTGTTGCCTGGAAGTTATCTTCCAAGGCAAAGCGGTTGGCGCGTTCTGAAGCAACATCACTGTAGAGGCGTCGAGGCAGGGGAACCTGCATCATTTCCGGTTGCTGGTGATAGAGCCAGGAGATATTGGCATCCTGCTCATGGACGTGCTGAAAGGTCATCTCAGGCGGTGGCGGCGTATTGTCAAATTGAACTGCTAGTTCTTGGGCATCAATCCCGGTGACGCGAAAGACGATGAAGTTGGCAACGTTTAAGGTTGAGCCTTTGTTGAGGTCATCCAGTTGATCCCGGTACTGATGAGCAACAATCGTGTCAATGGCATACTTACGTGCCTCACTCTGAAGTACGGAAAACGTGTCGGAGGTGGCAAAGTTTTGGAATTCATCAACGATGAGATGAAACGGAACACGAAGCCTTGGCGGAGTATCACGCCGGGTGAGTGCCGCAATCAGAATGAGGTTGACCAAGACAGCACCCAGAAGCGCACTATTGTCTTCACCCAAGTCCCCTTTGGAGAGATTGACCAGGAGGATTTTTCGCTTGTCCATAATCTCACGGAGCGAAAAACTGTTCTGCGGTTGAGCAACCACCCTACGCATCGACGGATCAGCAAGAAAGCGACCAATCTTATTGAGGGAAGACCCAATCAGCTCAATCAGGTCACGAGGGCTTTTGGTGTATCCGGCAAACTGGACTTCCCAGAACTGCTGAAGGTACTTGTCTTCAACTTGGTCGGTATACCAGTGCCGATGCAGCGGACTGGCAAGAAGCAACCACAAGTCAAGAAACGTCGTCATGGGTGTCTGCATCAGGGTCAGGATGGAGTTTCTCAAGAGGTCTTCCATCCTGGGTCCCCAACTATAGAAGAAAAGCTTGTGCAGGGTATCAATGACAGTTGAGGTCACTCGGCGGACTTGGCGAGCATCATCACGATTGCATGCCAAGAGGTTTATCCCTAACGGGCGTTCCAGTTGGTCATCGTCACCAGGAGCAAAGAGAATAACATCCTCTTTTCGATGTTCTGGAACGATTTCCAAGAGGTTATTGACGGCATCGCCATGCGGGTCGATAAAGCACAAGCCGTCACCTGCTACCATGTCTTGGTAGATGATGGACTCAAGGAGGGTGGTTTTGCCTACCCCCGTTGTCCCAGGCACATAAACCCCTTGCCGACGAGCTTCTGGCGTGAGTTCAATCCACTCGTCTGTTTCCTCAAATGTTCCATCGGACAAGCGGTTCAGGTGTTTTCCGAGAACTGGCATGGTTCTACCCCTTCTCCTCAAACTTACGACGATTGAAATTCGAGACAGCGTTTTCAATCGTTCGCGCCCATTCGTGGGCTTTGTTGGGATAGAAGGTGAGGAAGGAGAGGCGACGGTAAAATTCCGCGTACTCCTTAAATTCCACCGTCACCCCGGCGGTATCGTTGGGAGCAACCAGGGTTTCCACGCCATCAACATATTCACGGTAGACGATGCCGGGGAACTGGTCAGGGCGCACTGAACGAATGTTGCGATATGGGATCATCAGATGTTCCTCATTGGGCGCAACCATCCAAAAGGCATTATCCGTCACCGCAATCACCACTTGCCCTTCGTACTCAAAGACGCCGGGTAACGATTGGACAACGGCGGTTGCAATTGCCCCTTTTGGGGCAAGGAAATTGCCACGCAGGAGGATTAAGTTGCTCATGGTTATCCCTTTGCCCTGCGGTAGGCACGCTTGAGTTCCCACATTTCTTGTTCCAGGTTGGTTGCCCAGGATTGTCCGAGGAAGGAAATCACCGAATCAGTGCAAAATTCAACGACACAAATCTTGTCGAAGTCAGCGTCCTTGAACTTGACCGAGACAATCGCCAGCTTGGGAGCTATCACACCGAAGGTGACAAACGTCAAAAGGATGGGTAACGCCAACAACCACCATGCCCAGATAACCCACTCCATCGGGTAGAGGATGAGCTGAGTATAGGTGCTGGTGAGGTTGTGCCAGTGAATGACCAGCGGCTGGAGCTTGTCGCTTTGCGGGTGAAACACCATGCCGTTAGCGTCAAGGCTTAACGTCCCCATGATCATGCCAACGGGATACGACGGATGACTGTGGTTACTGTTGCGGAGGGTAACTGCGTAACTGATTTGAGACATGAGATTTTCCCTTCACGAGCAGCTGCTAGTTTCTGCGTTCGGTGCGAAGACTACGCTTGAGTTCCCACATTTCTTGTTCGAGGTTGTTTGCCCAGTTCTTCCCAAACGCCCACATGATGGAGAACTTGGTGAACTCAACAACACAAATCTTGTCGTATCGCGCATCCTTGAACTTGATGGAGAGCGAACCCAAGTAGAGATAGATAATCCCAAAGGTGAAAACAGTGACGAGACCGGGATAGCCAGAGAAAAACCAGACAAGGTGCAGCAGTGGCGAAGGATGCAATTGTGCATCGGGGTAGGTGCTAGTCAGGTTATCCCAATGAACAACCAGTGGCGGCAACGACGAGCGTTCAGGCTGAAACAGTAGACCATTCTCATTCAAGGTCAGCGTCCCGCCGAAGATGCCCTCCGGGTATTCCGGGTGACTGTGGTTTTTGTTCCACAGGGAGACATGGTACGTGTTTGAAGCCATGCGAAACTCCTGATGCTAGCCCATGCGCGTGTTACGTGTGTTGCGTTTGCTTGTCCAGATCATCGTTTCGACTTTTTCTGCCCAGTCACGTCCAATGAAGGTGACCAAGGGAACGACAAAGCCAACGACACACAGCTTGTCATAGTCAACGAGCTTGAACTTGATCGATAGGTGAGACCACCGAGGCTGAACGATGCCAAACGTCCCTACTATGCTCAGAAACTCTGCCATGTCATAAATCATGGTTCCTGCTGCCTCTGGACGCGTTACCTCTGTGTAGGTGCTGATAATGTTGTCATTGTGAATGACCAGTGGGGAAAGGCGCTTCTTGTAGGGGTAGAAGATGAGGCCCGTGTCATTCACCACCAGATCTCCGTCAATCAGTCCCGAGGGGTATTCCGGATGGCTGTGATTCTGGTGCCAAAACCGTACCGGATGTTTGTAGTCTCCCATGTTGACCTCTCACCTTCTGCGGTGGGTTATGTCGAACGTTGTGCCCACCATACGCTATCTGCTGTCTCAAAAGTGATACGGTGAGGGCAAGGGATAACTTTCAGTCCATGTTGGTTCAGGTATCTTGAGCGTGATCAAGTTGTCTCACTAATGAGACACAAAGTCTCTATACTGGGAAGTAGGGAAGAAAGCACGGGAGACGGACGCGATGGAGATTAACTTGTACCACGTCTCATTGGGCGAATTGATGCATGAGATTTTGGTGCGAAATGAAGTATCTGTTGATACGTTTTGCGCACGCTTTGGGTTCAGTCGCGCAACGGTCTTTCGCTGGCTTAATGACAGTGGATTGGTCACGAAAGTGCCGTACGCAATCGTTGCATCTCTGGCGGAAGTAGATCGATGCACACCAGCGTCTATCTTCCAGAGACTCGGTATTGACGTGCACACAGTTCCACAAGGTCAGGCTCGCCTCAGTATGGATGACCTTCGTCTTTATCCGCTCATCCGTGATTTTGAGCGCGCAACTACACCTGCTGTTTCCGAATGTCTAAAACTAGCAATTAGCGCGAGAGAACAGTATTTTGACGATGGAAACATGTCCAGAGCGCTTGCCATCTACGAGCGGGCATATCAATATGCGCAATATGCCAAAGAGCCATATCTCGCAGCCTATTTGCAACTATATGTCAGTAATCTCCTCTGGATGACAGGACGGCTCGATGAGGCACGCCGGATGTCTGAGGAAACCCATGATGTGGCGCTCAAAATTCAGGCAGAAGGCAACAAGAAGCAGGATAAAGCTTTGTCATGGCTGGGAAGCCGTTTGGCAGTTCATAGCAAGCTGAGAACTTTGTGGATTGATGGCTGGGCACATGCTGTGACACGGGGCAGTATTGCCAAAGGTGAAGCAATTATCGAGGAGTTAAAGGCGTGTCACTTTCATCAACGTATTCCTTATGTGTATGAGTATCTGGCACGCTGTGCAGTTGCTCTTGGGGAAACAGAGATGGCACGCGAGTATGTCGAACTTGCCGAATTGCACGCCTATGGGTTACCTCGCAAACAATATGCCCAATATGAACTGTTCTTGGATGCAGGTTCGAAATCTCAAGGCGGGCTTGGGTATTCGCGCCAAGAGGATCATTTCTTGGAAACCAAGATGGACATCCTCATTGGCATCGGCGCTTACGATCAAGCGTTTGAAGCTTATCAGCAAATCAATGTCCATCGCAATCCGCAAGCGTATTTGACGCTTCATCACTGGTTTGATCCGCATTGGCAAATGCTGCTCTCGTCTCAGTCCATTATCACCCCTGTCCGTGATGTGAAGCTTGCCTACTCGCTTGAGAGCTGGAACGAAGAACTAGCTGAAACAGGGAACAAACGGGTTCAGGCACTCTTACTGGTAAGCCAGGGGCGCAATCTTTTAGCCAATGGCTTACTCCCTGAAGCACAATCAAGTTTTGTTGCTGCCGGACAACTTGCTCACGAGGCGAAAGCGCTGGATGTTGAAGCGCAGGCGCAGATGCACTATGCAGAAGTCACTGCCCGGAGAGGTGAACGCACGGTTGCAAACCATGCTTTAAGTGTGATAGAAGGAAAAGTAGCCCGTATCGATAACCCCTATTTGCGGTATCAATTGCATACGGCTGCTGAGGCAGTAATGAACCAATAATCGACAAGCCGTGTCGTTTGGTGGTTGTTGCTGATTGTGTGTTTGAAAATTTAGAAGAACCACCACGCGATCCATTGCGAGAGCAAATGGCGAAAGGCGATATCAGTTTTTCATTTCCCTTTAGCTTTCACGATTCCCTGAGCATCCCTGGTGAGCCGGCGTCACCAACCAACAAGGCGGAGGTTGTGCAAGCAGATGGAGAATGGTATCGATGGGCAATCCAACAACCGGATGCAGCCCTCCTTCTCATGGAGATGACCATGTCGGCAACATGGAGACAGCGTCGCGGTAAAGTACCGATAGAACAAGTGGCTGAATGGGAATATGCGATGTATCAGCAGGTTGATCGCCTCTATCATCAGGGCGAATGGGAAATATTGGGAAGGCGTTGGTTAGATTTCTTGCCACTCTATTATGACATCACTGAAGTTCCCCTTGGTCACCATACTCATCGTGACGGAGAGCCGCCATACCCAGTGTTTTCAAGCGACAATCATCCTGGTCGTCCTTTGCAATGGCGTGAGCGTAAAGAACGCGAAGCGTGGCGCAATTGGGCGCGGGCACAACCAGATAGCAATCTCCTGTCTAGCGAATATTATGCATACAAGCATTGGTTTGAGAACAAATTTAAGCGGGAAATGGGACCTCACATGGGTAGGTTCAACACCCAGAAGCCACTTGAAGAGTTTATTGAAGCATACGGCAAACCTGTGGAGTACCGCGACGATCCTGAATTACTTCAAAAGTTTCATAAGAGTTGCAGCGACTTGCGCGACTATGCTCAGAGATTACGTGACCAAGGTCAGGGAGACCTTGTCACTACTTATTGGGCGTATCTTGACGAACCCCAGTCATCTTAAGCACACGTAGTAAAGGTAGGAGTGCTACCCTCTCATGCTCACTGAACAGCCGCTCGTTTTGCTGACTGGCGTACCCGGTATTGGCAAGAGTACAACCATTAAGCAGGCACTTTCTTGCATTCGCCGTCCCTTGTCAGGTTTCTATACCCAGGAAATTCGTCGCTCTGGCGAACGAGTTGGATTTGAGAGCATTACGCTCGATGGGAAGCGCGGCATTCTTGCGCTCAAATCCGCTACCCCGTGCTTCCCGCGTGAGACCCTGTTTGGACATTACCGGATCAATTTGGACACGATTGCTGATGTTATTGTTCCGTCTTTGGAGCGCCATACTTCGCAAGACCAACTCATCGTCATTGACGAGATTGCGCCGATGTCAATAGCCTCAGATACATTTTGTGCGGTTGTATCAGAACTAGTGAACGACAATCGGCAGGCGATCTTGGGAGCAATTGTCCAACGGTCGGTTCCATTTGCAGACGAGGTTAAGCAGTTGTCACGTCTCAATCTCATGGTTGTCAACCAGGAAAATCGAGACAGCTTATCCAGCGTAGTCTGTCAGGTCTTTTCGCTTTAGTTTGAAGGGAGATTGCATGTCCGTTAGCCCTACCTTCCCCGAACGATTGCGCCAGCGGTCGCTTGCTGTTGGCTCGCTGGCAGCAGCAGGTCTTGATCCTGACTTCTCGTTAATTCCTGAGGCGTTTCTCAAGCGATTTCGTACCGAGGACAAAGGAATTATTGTTGAAGCGTTTTGCAAAGAAATCATCGCTGCAACAGCGGAATATGTTTGCGCCTACAAAGTACAGCCAGCGTTCTTTTCGCGTTTTGGCGCTGACGGCGAACGCGCACTGAAAGCCGTCATGTCCTTCCTTCATACGTCCTATCCGCAAATCCCAGTCATCATGGACGGCAAAATCTCGGACATTACCAATACCGTGATGCAGTACGTGCAGAAAGTATTCGATGACCTCGGTGCTCATGCGGTATTGGTCAATCCGCTGATGGGTTCAGACACGGTGCGTCCGTTTATCGAGCGCCAAGAGAAGGGCGTCTTTGTCCTTTGCAAAACATCGAACCCCAGTTCCGTGGATATTCTTGATCTGCCGCTTGCTAACGGTAACGTCCTGTGGCGGGAGATCATGCGGTTGTCTCTTGAGGTGTGGAACGAAAACGGAAACATCGGCTTGGTGCTTAGTGCCAATTCGCCCGCTGATGTCTTCAACGTCAGAGCGCAAATCGGCGATGCTCCTGTACTGTTAGCTGGAGTAGGAGCACAGGGTGGTGACCTGCGATCAACGGTTTCACATGTTGTTGATCGGCACGGAGCGGGGTTCTTTGTTCCTTCATCGCGTGGCATTATGTTTGCAAGTCCTCTTTCTCGTGAAACCTTTACTGATGCAAGTGCGCGAGCGGCTCGTGAGCTTCGTGACAGTATCAATGACTGTCTTCCGTCCAAATAGGACTTGTCATGAGCAGTGCCATTGAAGACAAACGCCGCAAAGCACAAACGTATGCTAATGAGCCTGGTCGGTTCAGGTTCAACAGCATTGAGATCGTGATGACCTCAGAACATGGTGAACGTGTCGTCTCGTTGGAAAACGGTGTCTGGCATTGCACCTGCCCATTTTACGCGGAGCATGACACCTGTAGCCATATCATCGCTAGTCAGATACTTCTTACCTCATCGGGCATAGACGTACCCCCATAGTGAGCGCACACCCGTTGTCTCAAGAGTGAGACCTGACTTTTCGTACGCTTGTGGAAACAGTCACAGCGTAAGGAGAGTTGATCGTGGTCTCACTTCCCAATGTGAAATACAGCAATCGCTTCGTTACAGCGTATAACACTCTTCCCCCTCATATACAACGAAAAGTAGATAAGCAGCTTCAACAACTGGCTGCGAAATCCCCCTCTCCCGGATTGCGACTCAAGAAAATGTTCGGAGATACGAACGTCTGGGAAGGACGAGTTGATTACCATTATCGGTTTACCTTTGAGCGTCTTGAAAACGGTATCCGGTTACGCGCCGTCGGAATGCATGACATTCTAAGCCGCCCATAGCGGCTGGAGGACATCATCGTGACTAAGCCGGGACCCCAAGATACTGGGATTGAGAGCGACGAGCGCAAGTCGCATCGACTTGCAATTCTGATGGCTGCCAATCTTATGCTGAACTGGATTTCAGAGTGGGCGGATTCTCAAAAGCGAAGTTTAGTGTCTTCATCGGATCAGGAATTGCACCTTAGCAAAGGTAGTGCGTCAAACGAGACGTCACCGTCAAAGGATTAGAGAAGGTGCAAAGCTCATGGCAGATTCAAAAGGTTTCAAGCAGACGTTCGACCAGATTGCAGTCGGAGGGTTTATCGGCGATCCGAACGGTAAGCCCGCCTATGCCTATATTCGCGTTTCAGATAGCGATCAGGCTGATGAGGGAAGATCGGGGTTGCCCCGGCAAATTCAGAATGTACATGAAGCAGCCTCGCGGGATGGCTACCGAGTTCCTTGGGAGCTGGTCTTTGCCGATGATGCAACGGGATTTGAGTTTGAACGCCGCCGCGAATTGTCTCGCCTGCGCCGTGAATACAAATCAAGCCACAAGCGGGCGTCAGCGGTGGTCATAGAACATCTTGACCGCTTGAGTCGCAATGCTGACTGGCATCAAGGGTATCTTCTCGATGAGATGCAAAAGTTCGGACTGGTTACAGTCTTTTGGAAGTCGTTCTCATCTCGTATTGAGCGAGCTGTTTTGGGGGCAGTTGCTCAGGACGGCATGGAGCTAACCAAGGCTCGCTATCGGGAGGGAGTACTTCACAAGGCGCGTGATGGACGGATAACTGCGCGGACACCTGCCTATGGGTACAAGATTGTCGATGATAAGGGGCAAGAAAGCAGCCGGTCGCGCCGGATGACGTATTACGCCATCCGCGACGATGAAGCTCATGTCGTTCGTTACATTTACGAGCAGATCGCCATTCATGGATTACCCGTCCGTCAGGTTGCACGCACTCTTGAAGGGCGGTACCCACCTCCCAAGCAGATGAAGAATTGGGAGCCTCGACTTCTCTCCCTCATGATTAGAAAACCCCTCTATAAGGGCGAATTTATTGCTCATCGGCATATGGAAGTGAAAGTTCCTAAGCCTACGAAAGATGGACTTGGTACACGGATGGTAACGCACAAGGTAGAACGACCGGAGAGCGAATGGATACGGGTTCCTGTGCCTGCCATTGTCTCTCCTGAACTGTGGGAGTTGGCAAACAACGCCTTGGATAAGAACCGTCAAACCAGTCGGCGTAACTCAAAGCGAGACTATCTCCTCACAGGGCTTGTCCGCTGTGTGGTATGTGGACATAACTACTGTGCCAGTCAAAAGACGACAAGGCGAAAAGGCAAAACGTATGTGATGGCAGCATACAAATGCAGTTCTATGAGCACCAGAATGCCGGTTATCAGAGAGGAAATCGCCTGCACAAATAGCCAAGTCTCTGACCGAATTTTAGAGCCAGCGGTATGGGCAGCGGTCTGTTCGGTTCTTCTGAAGCCTCACATTCTGATTGAGGCGTTGGAACGCCAGTACTTTGGCGAAGAAAGCGATCAATTGCAATCGCAAATTCGCTATATCGAGCAGGAATTGGCAGGCAAAGAACTTGAGGACGAACGGCTGTACCGTGCCTACCAAGCGGGAGCGTTTGATGAGCATGAGTTCTCTGCAAGGAGGCGACTACTCAAAGAACGCGAGGGAATGCTTACTGAGGAGCTTTCCCGCCTCAAGGGCAAGACAATGACCCGCGAGCAATTTGAAGCCCATACTAAGGTCTTGCTCGCGTTGTCTGAGAGAGCCATCAAGACCGGGATTGTGCAGGATGCACCGTTTGCCATCAAACGGCAAATTGTGCGTACCGTTGTTGATACTATCGTTCTTGACGCCACAAACCGGACCTTTATCATGCAGGGCGTCTTGAGTGGAGCGTTTCAGTTTGGCAATAAGGGGGAAATCACACCGATTGTGAGTAGCCCTGCCAGTGCGGCTATCACGGAGACACGCTGCGTGCCTGCACCTGCTCGCCCAGCATGATCATCCGGTATCAATCGCGCATCAGCGGACCGCTGCTTGACCGCATCGATTTGCATGTTGAAGTACCGCGCGTCGAGTACGACAAGCTACTCGGCGACGAACGCGCCGAATCGAGTGCGGCTGTGCGCTCCCGCGTCATGGCTGCACGCGCAAGACAGGCAGACCGCTTTCGAGAGCGACCGGGACTCTACGCCAATGCGGATATGGGTCCAGGAGAAGTGACGACCTTCTGTAGTCTGGCGGCGGACGCCCGTCAACTGCTCGATCTATCCGTCAAGCGGATGCAGTTGAGCGCCCGCGCCTACCATCGCGTGCTCAAACTCAGCCGCACCATTGCCGATCTTGGCGACAGCGAGGTCATCCTGGCGCAGCATGTTGCCGAGGCGGTGCAGTATCGAGCGCGCGCTGCCTCCTTCTCGTAGATCAGCCAACCAATAACGCGGTCGATGCGACGATCTCAAAGTCGAATGTCAGCTCTGCACCGTGTCGCAGCGTCGCCGCCACCGAGCAGTACTTCTCCTCGGAAAGTTCAATGGCGCGCCGAACATCGTCCTCGCGCAGGTTAGCGCCTTTCACGACGTAATGAATGTGGATGCGGCGGAACTGCCATGGCGGATCGGCGTCCTGCTCACCAGTGAGTTGTACGCGCAGATCGTCCAGCACGTAACGCTTCTTCGTCAAAATGCCGACAACATCGTAGGCACTGCAGCTTCCCAGCGCCATCAACATCAATTCCGACGGCTTGCACCCCACCCCATCATCCGCGCTGGAGATGACTACGGAATGCTTCGTGCTGTCAACGCCAATAAAGGTCTTGTTTTCAACCCAGGTGATATTGACCTGTGCCATGATGATTGTTTCCTCAATGCAAACTTCAATTGCTGTTCAGATGCTCGGCACCAACGCAGCCTTACAGGGCTGTCAGATCAGATGATCTTCATCATGCTCAAGGCATGACATTCGGATTCTGTAGAGACTCATGGACAATTTATGGATTCAGTCGCTGGTTGTGATACACTTAATTAAACGAACGTTCGTTTAATTACAAACAGAGGGACATGATGATTGCCGAGTCTCTAGCGACTGCCACGACTCCGACTGAGATTGACTTCTATCGCTTCTTTGAAGACAAACTGAATCCCAATCAACGCGCGCTTCAGGCAGACATTCGCCAGTGGAATCACTCGGTCGTCCTGCCAAAGATCAACGCCTATTGGGACAAGGCAGAGTTCCCGCGCGAGCTTGCCCTGCGCATCAGCGATCTTGGCATCGTCGGTGGAATGCTGCCGCCCGAATATGGTGGACCGGGTTTGGATGCGTTAAGCATGGGCATCGTCTGTTACGAACTGGCGAAAGGCGATGGCAGTATCGCCACCTTCTTCGGCGTCCATTCTGGCTTGGCGATGGGGACCATTGGGCTGCTCGCTTCAGAAGACCAGAAAGCACGCTGGCTGCCCGCCATGTCACGACTGGAGAAAATTGGTGCCTTCGGGCTGACGGAACCGGAGCGCGGCAGCGCGGCTGTGGACGTGCAGACCCGCGCCCGCCGCGATGGTGCGCACTATGTGCTGAATGGCGCAAAGCGCTGGATCGGCAATGCCGAGATCGCGGACATCCTCATCATCTGGGCGCGCGATGAGGATGGCAAGTTCTGTGGATTCGTCATTGAAGACCCGCAGCAGGTCGAAGGCATCCGCTTCGAGAATATGGGCGGCAAGATTGGTAAACGCGCGATCCTGAACGCCAACATCTTCCTCGATGACGTGCGAGTCCCGGCTGAGAATCGCCTTGCTTATGTCAACTCCTTTAAGGACACGGCGATGGTGCTCGGCATGGGGCGCTATGGAGTTGCCTGGGAAGCTGCTGGTGTCGCCGCCGCCGCCTTTGAGTATGCGCTTGAGTACGCAAAGCAGCGCGAGCAGTTCGGCAAGCCCATCGCCAGCTATCAGCTCATCCAGCAAAAGCTGGTTGAGATGGCGACCGAGGTCACGCTCATGCACGGGTTGTGCTTCCAGATGGCTGACCTGATGGCGAAGGGCGCGCTCAACGAGGGCATTCTGTCGATGGCGAAGTACAACAACGCCCGCAAAGCGCGCTACGTCACCCAGCTTGCGCGCGAGACAATGGGCGGCGTCGGGCTGCTGGTCGAAAACCATGTCGCCCGCCTGATGACGGACGCAGAGGTGATCTACACCTACGAAGGCACCAACGAGATCAACATGCTGCTTGTCGGGCGTTCGCTGACGGGCATCAACGCAATCGCCTGATCGAGTCTAGTTCACATTTCAACGTGCGGCTCAGAGATAAGAACATTCTGAGCCGCATTGGGTCATCACTCGAAGTATTCCATCTTCTTATACGTAAGCAGATACAGGATGAGCGGCTGCACGAATAACTGCAGAATATTCCGCCCAGGATCGCTAATCCCAACAACAAGGTCATAGACATTGCTGATGATCATGGTCGCGTAAAGTCCATACAGTCCCCAACGCTTCCAGTTCCACGTTTGATACGTAAACACGATATACGCCACAGTCACGGCGAGAGTCACTATCAAATACGAGGGTGGCAAAAAGCGCGCGCGTGAGTCGGATGCAAGTCCCAAGAATAGAAACAGCGCAACCACTGCTGCACCCAGACCCACTACAAGGTAGATACTGAGGCAACCACCACGCTCTTTTTCAACAGGCGGCAGTTCCATAGGTTCTTTGACCCAATTTGGTTCCATAAGCATTCCCCCCAAGGTTGCTCAACAAGGACTTTGCTTATGTGTAGCATAAGCTCACAATGCTCGCGTAAAGTGTTGATGGTGATCGCGGAAAACGAGGTTCTTATGTTTAGAACGGGCTACAAGTTGGCACTACTTCTGGTGTGGATACCCTGGTTGGTAAATACGCCTGTTTTTGCTCAAGTCACAGTAGAACCGCCGGATGCGAGTTCCCAATTCCGAGGCAGCACCCTCCGCACGGGCGCATTCGACTCCCCTGCCCTACGCGATGATCCGATGCTCCTCTGGCAGTTCGAGATGCCGCGACCGGTGCGCATGACCCCGGCAATCGCGGAAGGGGTCGTCTATATCGGCGGCGAAGACGGGCGACTGTACGCGCTCGACGCCGACACAGGCGAGCCGCGCTGGCGTTTCGATGCGGGTGGGTCCGTCGTCTCGACGCCCGCCGTTCAGGATGATCGGCTGTATTTCGGCAGCCTCGATAACAACTTCTATGCACTGGATGCAGCGACTGGCGACCCGGTCTGGCAGTTCGAGACAGCAGGGCAGGTGTATTCCTCGCCTGCGCTCAACGACGATGTGCTCTACTTCGGCAGCCGCGACCGTAACGCTTACGCCCTTTCAGTGACGGGCGAACTGCTCTGGCAGACGGAGGCGGGCGGCGAGCTGTGGTCTTCGCCAGCGGTGGCAGAAGGTCTCGTCGTGATCGGCGGCACCGATGGATTGCTGTATGCCTTCGATACCGACGATGGCAGTACGACATGGACAGCAGACGTTGGCTCCACCCGCGCCACGCCCGCCATCCATGGCGGGGTCGTCTTTGTCGGCGGCGGCGCAAACCGCCTGTCGGCGATTGACCTGCAAACGGGTGACATTCTGGCAACCGCCGAGTTCGGCAGCGGTGGAGTCGAGGCGTCCGCCGCGGTGACCCCGGACGGTATCTATCTGATCGCCATGGACGGGACACTGGCGCGTTTTGAATTCTCGTACGAAGAGAGCGAATTGTCGCTTGTGTGGGACGTCAATATCGGCGGACCCGCCTACTCCTCGCCCAGCTACGCCGATGGCGTGGTCTATGTGGTCACTGAGGCAGGCGGACTGCTGTATGCATTTGACGCGGTGACAGGCAGCGAACTGTGGCGCTATGTGACAGGTGCGCAGGGCGATTGGCGTTCCTCATCACCGGTGCTCATCGAGGGCGTCCTTTACCTCGCCAGCAATACCGAGGGCATGTTGGCATTTCACAATCCGTGAAATCGAGTGGTAAAGACCGCCCATCTGCGTATAATGTTGTCCTTTCACCATAAGTCGGCATCAGGGGCAAAGTTTTTCCATGTCTAAGGAACGTGTGCAGGAACTTCGTGGTCAAATCGACACGATCAACATGCAGCTTTTGGAGCTGCTCAGTCAGCGCGCGCGCGTCGTCTCGGAAATCGGCAAGATCCATACCCAACTCGGCGTCGAGCACTACGATCCCCAGCGCGAAGCAGAGATGCTGACCACGCTAGAGATGGCGAACCAGGGTCCCTTCCCCAACGAAACGATCAAAGCGCTCTTCCGCGAAATCTTCCGCGCATCAATGGCGCTGGAGGAACAGCAGGCGAAGGCAAAGATCAAGGTACAGCGCACCAGCCCCGACCAGAAGACCATCATCACCATGCCTGATGGCACGGAGCTGGGAAACAGCCACTTCCAGATCATCGCCGGTCCGTGCGCCGTCGAAAGCTTCGAGCAGATGGATTCCACCGCCGCCGAACTCGCCAAACGCGGCGTCAAGTTCCTGCGCGGGATGGCGTACAAGCCGCGCACCTCGCCTTATGAATTCCAGGGCATGGGCGAACCCGGCTTGCAGATCGCGCGCCAGGTCGCCGATAAGTACGGCATGTACATCGTCAGCGAAATCATGGACGCCAGCCAAATTCCGATGATGTCCGACTATGTGGACATCTTCTGGATCGGCGCGCGTAACATGCAGAACAGCTTCTTGCTGCGCGCCATCGGCAAGCAGAGCAAGCCCGTCATCCTCAAGCGCGGTCTTGCCGCGACCCTGGAAGAATTCATGTACGCCGCCGAGTACATCGTCAGCGGCGGCAATCCGAATGTCATCCTAATCGAGCGCGGCATTCGCACCTACGAAAAATCGACGCGCAATATGCTCGACATTGGCGGCGCGATGGTGCTCAAGTTGGAAAGCCACCTGCCGGTCGTCATCGACATCTCACACTCGGCGGGTCGCCGCGATATCGCCATCCCGATGGCGCGCGTGGCGAAGGCAAGCGGCGCAGATGGCATGATGGTCGAAGTCCATCCCAACCCGCCCGTCGCCATGAGTGATGCCAAACAGCAGCTTTACTTTGAGCAGTTCCACGCGGTCATGGACGCGCTCGAAGCGATGGACGCGGACAAGGCGCTCGCCTAGGTTAAGGCAGCCCCAACTGAATCCGTCCGCGTTCGATCTCGATACCCAGGATGGCGACTTCCAGGACAGTCCCGACTGTCAGCGCCATCCCGGGCGTCATCTGCGAGCGATGCAGCAGCCCATCCTGCTTCACGCCGATGTCGATAAACGCGCCGAAATCGACCACATTCCGCACCGTCCCGCTCAGGCGCATCCCTGGCTGCAAATCCTCCATCGATAGCACATCGCTGCGCAAGATCGGCGGCGGCAGGTCGGCGCGCGGGTCGCGCCCCGGACGCGCGAGCTGCTCCAGGACATCGGCAAGGGTCAATTCGCCAGCGCCCAACACCTCCGCCAGCGCACTCACGGGCTGCGCTTCCAGCAGCCCCGCGATGGCGTCTTCTCGCTCCTGCCTGGGCGCATCAGGCTTGAGCGATGCACGCTTGAGGACTTCCGCCGCCAGTGGGTAGCTTTCGGGATGGATCGCCGTTGCATCCAGCGGTTGAACGCCGCCGATCACGCGCAGAAAGCCCGCTGCCTGCTCAAAAGCGCGTGCGCCCAGCCCCGTCACCTTGCGCAGTTCCGCCCGCGAGCCGATTCCCCCACTCGTCTGCCGGTACGCGACGATGTTCTGCGCCAGCTTCTCTCCGATGCCCGCCACGTAGGTCAACAGCGCGGGCGACGCCGTATTGACATCAACACCGACACGATTGACGACAAACTCAACCACCCCATCGAGCGAGCGCGCCAGCGCCTTCTGGTCAACATCGTGCTGGTACATGCCGATACCAATTGCCTTCGCATCGATCTTGACCAACTCCGCCAATGGATCTTGAGCACGTCGCGCAATCGAGACCGCGCCGCGCAGGGAAACATCGAGATCGGGTAGCTCGGCGCGGGCGAGCGTGCTGGCACTGTACACACTCGCGCCTGCTTCGCTCACAATCATATAGTAGAGTTCGTCCTGATCGCGCGTCAGCTCCGCAGCCAACCGCTCTGTCTCGCGCGAGGCAGTGCCATTGCCAATCGTGATCAGCGAGACCCCATGCGCCTTGACGAGTTTATGCAGCGTCTCAAGCGCGCTCGCCCACTGATTCTGGGGCGCGTGGGGGTAAATCGTCGTGGTTGTCAGTACGCCACCACGCGCGTCCACGACAGCAATCTTGCAGCCAGTGCGATAACCAGGGTCAATCCCAAGCACGACACGCCCTTGCAGCGGTGGTTGCAGGAGCAGCCCCCGCAGATTGTTGGCGAACACCTCGATGGCATGTGACTCAGCCGTCTCGGTCAGCGTACGCCGAACATCGCGTTCAATCGCGGGCAGCAGAAGCCGATTTGCTGCATCCACAATCGCCATCTCCAATTGTTCTGCCATCAACGACCGGCGATCCGCGTGGAAATGCTGCTCGACTGCCGCACGCCAGTCTCGTTCGGCGACATCAACATGGACGCGCAGCACCTTCTCTCCTTCGCCGCGATTGATCGCCAGTATCTGATACGGCTTCAGCCTGGGCAGGGCAACCTCATAGGCATAGTACAGCTCGAAGGTACGCTTTTCGTCCACCGCGTCAGCAATCTTCGCAGAACGCAGCAGCCCCCAACGCAGCGCCTTCTCGCGCAGCGCTCCACGCACGCCAGCGTGATCGCTGATGGTCTCTGCGACGATATCGCGTGCGCCCGCCAACGCTTCTTCCTCGGTCGATACCTGTTCGTTCAGGTAGGGCTGTACAACCTGAGCAAGAGTCTTTGCCGTCTTCGGCTGTGCGAGAATCTGCTGCGCCAGTTCGTCCAAGCCGCGTTCACGCGCGATCATCGCCCGCGTGCGGCGCTTCGGCTTATAAGGCAGATACAAGTCTTCAAGCACCGTCATCGTCTGCGCGCCATCGATCTGCGCACGGAGTGCATCGGTCAGCTTGCCCTGTTCCTCGATAGACGCCAGCACTGTCGCGCGCCGTTCGTCGAGTGCACGCAGCCGCTCCAGCGACTCAGTCAGGCGGCGTAGTTGATCTTCATCCAACCCGCGTGTTGCTTCCTTGCGATAGCGGGCGATAAACGGCAGCGTATTTCCCGCGTCGAGCAGTTCGATGGCAGCGTTCGCCTGGGCAGCGCCGATGCCAAGTTCCTTTGCGATCTTTGCAGCGATATCCAATGGATTGTCCCTCATTCGCCGTACTGCTTGATGATGTCTCGTGCGATGACCATCCGATGCACTTCCGACGCACCATCATAGATGCGAAATGCCCGCGCCGCTTCATACCACTCACTCAGCGGCAGATCACGCGAGATGCCCGTTCCCCCACAAATCTGGATCGCCCGATCCAGGGTGCGGTTGACCGCTTCCGCGACAAACACCTTCGTCATCGACGTTTCTCGTCGCGCTTTTTCGCCGCGTTCCAACAACCACGCCGCATGGGACACCATCAGTCGCCCCGCATGGAGTTCTGTAGCGCTGTCCGCCAGCATCCATGCGACCGCCTGATGTTCACTCAAGTGTTTGCCAAAAGCGCTGCGCTCCGCCGCGTACTGAGTCGCAATCTCCAGCGCACGCTGGGCAATGCCTGTCCAGCGCATACAATGCGTCAAACGCGCCGGACCCAACCGCGCCTGCACCAATGAAAACCCCGCGCCCACCTGCCCTAACACACTGCTGGCAGGCAGGCGCACTTCGTGAAGCCTGACCTCGCAGTGACCGCCTGGCGTGCTGCCGCCCATGTGGGGAATTCGCCGCACAATCTCAATGCCGGGGGTCTCGCTTGGGGCGATGAAGATCGTCGCGCCAGACTGTCCCGCTGTGTTCGCGTCTGTCCGCGCCATGATCAGCAGAAAAGCCGCGCCATCTGCCCCCGTCGTCCACCACTTATGCCCATCAATGACCCAGTGATCCCCGTCCCGCCGTGCGGTCGTGCGGAGCATCGACGGGTCGCTGCCGACTCCTGGCGGCGGCTCTGTCATCGCAAATGCCGACCGCACCCTCCCCGCCGCCAGCGGCAGCAGGTATTGCGCCTTCTGCTCCTCAGTCGCGTAGAGGTGAAGCAAGTGCATGTTGCCTTCATCAGGCGCGGCACAGTTCAAAGCGACAGGACCCCACAGACTGCGACCCGCCGCCTCGAACACGGGCACCAGCTCGCTGAGGGATAACCCCAAGCCACCCAGTTCTGGCGGGAGCTGTGGTGCCCAGAGACGAGCCGCCTGCGCTTTTGCCCGCAGGGTATGGAATACATCAGCGGGTAAACCATCCTCGGTCGCGCCGGACAACGTCTCGACCGGGATCACCTCATGCCTGACAAAATGCTCCACGCGAGTAACGAGTTCCCGAACATGAGCAGGGGTAGAAAAGTCCATTGCTGCCATTCCCTTTGCGGTTAAACAATAAACATGGTCAAATCCACTGTCGTTCCCACATGTGAATGAACGACATGTTTAGCAGCACACTTCCCGACTTTTCCCGCAATCTTGGTGCTTATCTTACCGAAGTGACGGGCAGCACCGCCACAATCACAGCGCTCGCGCGGATAGCGGGGGGAGCGTCACGCGATATGTGGCGTGTGGATGTCGCCATAGGGGATACACAGCAGATCCTCGTCCTTCGTCGAGACCTGCCAACGATCATGTTCGAGGGGGCGCTTACTCGCAAGCAAGAATACGAAGTGATGATGGCGGCGTTCAAGAGCGGTATCAGGATCGCGCAGCCGCGCTGGATATGTGACGATGCGGCAGTCCTGGGTGCGCCATTTTTCCTGATGGACTTCGTGCCAGGAGTCGCCATCGGTCGCAAAGTGGTCAGCTCACCAGATCTTGCTCCAGCGCGCGAACACCTCGCCGACCAGCTTGCGGCAGAGCTGGCAAAAATCCATCGCGTCAATACCATCCAGCATCATCTGTCGTTTCTCCCCGTCCCCAGAGCTGGAAATACGCCCGCTCAGGAAGCGATTGACCAGTGCCACGAGCAGTTGCAGCAGCTTGAAATTGACCATCCTGCGTTCGAGTTCGCGCTGCGCTGGGCAGAACAGTATGCTCCCAGGCAGTCGCGTTTGACCTTCCTGCATGGAGACTTCCGAGTGGGCAACCTGATCGTCGATACGCAGGGTTTGCAAGCTGTTGCGGATTGGGAGTTTGCGCACATGGGGGACCCATGTGAGGAACTGGGCTACATCTGTCTGCGCGACTGGCGCTTCGGCAGTATTGATCGGCGTGTGGGTGGCGTCGCGGATCTCGAACCGTTCTTACGGGCATATGAACACTATGCAGAAGTGACGGTGGATCGCCAGGCGGTTCAGTTCTGGGAGATCCTGGGCAATGTTCGCTGGGGTATCACCAGTCTGGCACAAGCGAACCGCCACCTGAGCGGCAAGGAATTCAATATCGAGTTGGCAAGTCTGGGGCGGCGTTCCGCTGAAATGCAGCTGGAGATGCTTCGGTTGATCGAGGCTTGGAGATGATTTGATGGTGAATCGCCCTTCGCTCCAGGAGCTGCTTCAGGCAGTGCAGGGATTCCTGGAAAAAGAGATTGCTCCCATCGCCAGGAACGACAGCGTACTCAACTATCGCACACTCATCGCGGTCAACCTGCTGAAGATTGTCGAACGCGAGGTCGAGCTTGGTACGGCAACCATGCGCGCCGAGTGGGATCGGCTCAACGGCTTAGAAGGCGTTGACATCCCAGCGCCAACACCGCTTGAGGAGCTTAGGAGTGGGCTAAGTCAGCGCAACCAGCTCCTGGCAGAGTCCATTCGCGACGGAGGCTATGATGAACCCGCGCCGCGCGCGCTGCTCCTCGCGCATCTCGTGGCGACTGCCCGCGAACAGCTCGCCATCGCAAACCCGCGATTCTTGCTGACGGATGCCCCTGTCAATTCGGATGCCTAGCGCCTCAGGCTCTGATGAACACAACGCTACGAACCGAAGTACGCCAGGCGCGTTGCGTCTGTGAGAAGCTGCTGCTGAGGCGTCAGAAGCTGCCAGAGCAAATCCGGCGACACGACCGTTTCGCGTCCTGCCATCGCATATGCCGCGAGCCAGTCGAAGAACGCCTCTGTCCCCATATCACGCCGCAGTTGCTCCAGCATCTGCGCGCCGCGCAGGTAGACCGCATTAATGTACGCGCGCACATCCACAAATTGATACACGGTGCTGTTGACAGGCTCCAGCCCCGTGAAACCCGCTGGCACATAGCTGTAGACGCGGAACTGCCACCACCAGTCATCAAGTTGGGGATACGCCTCCTGAAAAAAGACGTATTCGCTGTAGGTCGCCAACGCCTCGTCCAGCCAAGGGGACATCGCCTGGTCGCTGCCGACGCTTGCGTACCACCACTGATGCGCGACTTCGTGCACTGTGATCAGCGTGAGATAAGACTGCGGTGTCCCATTCCAAGTACGAAACCATGCACCACCCACAAAAATCAGCCCGCTGAACTCCATCCCATCGGCGAAATCGCCTTCGACCACCACCAGGCTCTGATAAAGATAGCTTCCGAAGACTTCGCCGAACATTTCCAGGCTTCGAGCAGCGACTTCCAGCGCATGTTCCGCGCCATCGGCAAGCCCGCGATCGGTCTGAACCTGAGTATCGCCCAAGGTAAACAGCTCGACCGTGACCCCGCTCCGGGTCACGATCGCCTGCTTGGCAAACTGGGGGCTGATGCTGAGAGCGAAGTCGCGCGCGGACAACAGCGTAAAGCGCTCGTTATCGACCGTCGTGCGCGAGGAACGACCGGGAGCAGCGATCAACGTATCCTCCGGCGCATTGACGACGGAAACCGTCACCTGCCAGTCAGCGACCCCAGCAACCGACTGCTCCCCAATCGGCGTGGTCTGATGGACGATCCAGTCGGCACCCTGGCGATGCGCCACCACTGGCAGCCAGCGCCCCAGGTTGACCTGGCGTTCTGTATAGCCAAAATAACCTGTACGCCCCGCCCATCCATCGGCAATACGCGGCAGCGCAAGTTGAAAGCGCATCTGGATCGTGGCGGCGCAGCCTACACGAAGCGCCCGCGCATCCAAGCCAATCGTCAGTCGTCGATCCAGTAGCTCATAGGACGCGGGCGCTGTACCATCCACAAGCAGTTCTTGCAGAGTAAAAGCCCCAGGAAACCGATTCGGTTCGACATCAAACACCATCGCATCCAGGACTGACTCGGTCAGGTTCGGAAACCGAGTCACCTGAGTCACGTCAACCACCCGCGCAGCATAATCCACCTGCGCAGAGATGTCATGCGAGGGACGTTTAAGCGAAGTCGGCTCGCAGACGGGGGTCGTCGCGGTCGGCGTATCCACCGTCTGCATCCTGCGGTCAAATGTCGGCACCGATGTCGCCTGTAGCACCCGCAGCGCGGTGGCAGTCGGGAGTGAAACGGCAACCTCGACGCGCGGCGCGCAGGCGCTGGAACACATGATGAGTGTGATGAGAAGGATTCTGAACATGCACTGCACTATAGCGCGTCCAAATGCGCCATACAACTCAGTGACGGGCTGCAACGTACAGAGTTGATGTGTGTTATCCTTATCGTGCGCTCATTTCAGGAGCGCCCAGAACGACGGAGGTATTGTGAAGACACCGACTCTAAAAGCCCAACTCATGGGCTTAGTAAAGCTCACGCGCTGGAAGGAATACATCCCATTTGTGGTTCCGCTTACGCTCCTCGGCGCGCTTCTCGCTGCCCAACCGCGTAACGTCGCGCTCGATTGGCGACTGGCAGCCGTAACCCTTGCCAATATTCTTGCAGTTGCCTATGCATTCATGATTAATGACATTGAAGATGCGCCGGATGATGCTCGTGACCCAGACCGCGCAGCGCGTAATCCCATCACGATGGGCGAAATCGGCGTGCGCGTAGGGTATGCCGCTTGCCGTCTGGTCGCCGCCGCTACACTCATCTTATATGCGCTCGGCGGCACTTCCGCACTCCTGATCGGCGGCATCACCCTGCTGCTTTCCCACCTCTATTCGTGGCGTCCCGTGCGGTTGAAGGCATGGCCCGTGACGGACATCGTCTCACACTCGCTGATGCTGAGTGGGTTGCTGCTGTTGGCGGGCTACTTCGTCTACGACATGGCACCGGGCATCGTCTGGTTTGTCGCGGCGGGCGTGACACTCGTATCCGTCTACGGGCAGCTCTACAACCAGCTCCGAGACTACGATATGGATAAGGCGGCGGGATTGTTCAATACCGCCATCATCCTGGGTGAAAACAACACCAAGCGCCTGATGTACTTTTCGCTGGCGTTGGCAGGGATCTGCATCCTGGCTGCGATTTTCCGGGGCGTTTTCCCGTTATGGCTGGGGCTGGTCGTCCTGGTCAGTGTTCCGGTCAGCCTCTATTTCTATTCTGGCAAGACCGATATGCGCGGCACAGCCGCTCTGGACATGAGTGGCAAAGTGCAGGGACAATTCCTCCTCAACCTCAATATCATCATCGCAGTCTGGCTCGTGCAAGTCGTGGTTTCGCAGCTCTTCATTCGCTAAATGCGCGCCCTTGCGCGATAATCTTCCGGGTATTCTGGTGTATCGCGCAAGAGTTGAAGGGTCTCGTGTGACGGCTCTGAATGACATTCATGGGGTGCTCTTTAACGCCCATATCCTCTTTTCGCTCATCCTCGGCGTCTGGTCGGTCGGGATGGCGACGAGAAATCAATCCATATCAGGCAATTTCTGGGGCGCTGTCGCTACCATCACCGTGCTCGCAGCACTCACACTGCTCGTCGGCATCATCATGGCGCTCAGTGGGCTGCGCATCGCCCGTGTCACGATTTACTTTCTCTACATGGCATGGCTGGTCGTCATCATGCCCGGCTTGTTCACCCTGCTGCGTGGGCGCGACGACCGCTCTGCCGCCATCGCCTTCGCCATACTGAGTTTCTTCAACGCCAGCACATCCTTCAGCATGTGGTCGCGGGGTCTGGTCGGTCCCTGGATAAGCCCGGACGCGGGCTAGACAGCGTGCAGCCCATGCATATCGTCCTGACGCACGAGAATGCGGACTTCGATGCCATCGCGTCCCTCCTGGGGGTGGTCAAACTGCATCCCGAAGCCGTTGCCGTGCTGCCCAGCCACATCAACAGCAATGCCGCCGCCTTCATCGCGCTCTACTCCAGTGCGCTGCCTTTCATGCCGCGCCAGAACTGGCGACGGCAAAAGGTTGAACGCCTGACTCTCGTCGATACGCAGAAGGTACAACTGCTGCGCGGCATCGGAAAAGAAACGCCTGTTGACTACATCGATCACCATACGCCGACCGCGCCGCTCAGACCTCAGGACACTCGGCTATGCGAGAATGTTGGGGCGACGACCACCCTCCTGATCGAGCAGATGATCGACGCCAACATCGCGGTCAATTCCCTCGAGGCGACGCTTCTGGCGCTGGGGATTTACGAAGATACGGGTTCCTTCACCTATGGGCGGACGACCGACCGCGATCTCCAAGCTGCGACCTGGCTGCTTCGTTCGGGAGCCGTCCTCGACACCGTGCGCCGCTTCCTCAGCATGCCGCTCAACGACGAGCAGCAATCGCTGCTGGAGCAGCTCGTGACACGAGTGGAACATCGCAGCATCCAGGGCTATGCCGTTGCGATTGCCAGCGCGCGCGTCGAAAACTCCATCGCCGAAGTCAGCCGTGTTGCACATCGCCTCGGCGAGATGCTCGATCTGGCGGCGCTTGTGACTCTCGTGCAAACGCCATCAGGCACGCACCTGATCTGCCGTTCAATCACAGATGATATCGATGTCGCGGCGGTTGCCCGTGCCTTTGGCGGCGGTGGACATCCGCGCGCGGCTGCCGCCACACTTTCCCATCCCAGCCTGGAAGCACTGGTCGCTGACCTGTGGTCGCACATCGCGCAGACAACCCGCCCAGCCGTGCGCATCGCCCAACTGATGTCTCAAGGGGTTCATACCGTCCACGCACAGGACGCGGTGGGCGACATCATCGGCAAGATCCGCCGCATCGGTCACGAGGGGTATCCCGTGCTCGACAATGGGCGCGTCGTCGGGCTGCTGACGCGCCGGGACGCAGATCGTGCGGTTGAGCACGGGCTTGGGCGATTGCAAGTCCGTGAGATCATGGAAAGTGGCTCGACTCAAGTCACGCCCGATGACTCGGTGGAGATGCTCGAAACGTTGATTGTCGAGAGCGGCTGGGGGCAAATCCCCGTCGTCGGCAGGGACGACAAGCTGCTCGGTATTGTCACGAGAACAGACCTGATCAAACACTGGGCGCACTCACATCCCCACGTCGCACGAGCAGACGTCCAAGTTTCGCCAACCCGCATCGAAGAGACACTCGGCAAAGATACGGCAGTCCTGATACGAACAATCGCGGACATCGCAGCCGACCAGAATGCAACCCTCTACATGGTCGGCGGCTGTGTGCGCGATCTCTTGCTGCAGCGCAAGAACCTCGACCTGGACTTCGTGGTTGAGGGAGACGCGATAGCCTTTGCAAAAGCGCTCGCAAAAACCCTCGGCGGTCATATCAGCAGCTTCCCGCCCTTTGGGACTGCAAAGTGGTGGCCTGACCAGGGCACAATCGACACACTGGACGTTGCGCAGCTTCCCGATCACATCGACTTCGCCAGCGCGCGGAACGAATTTTATGAACACCCCACTGCCCTGCCGACTGTCTACAACGGGTCAATCAAACTCGATCTGCTTCGCCGCGACTTCACAATCAACACGCTGGCAATCCAAATCGCGCCGCAGTACGGTCGCGTGATCGACTTTTACGGCGGTCTCCAGGATTTGCAGAGCCGGCTGATACGGGTGCTGCACAGCCTCAGCTTCATCGACGACCCCACTCGCATCCTGCGCGCGGTGCGCTTTGAACAGCGTCTCGGGTTCGCCATCGAAGCCCGAACCGCCGCACTCATCGAGTCCGCACTGCCGATGTTGGGGCGCATCACCGGCGAACGCATCCGGAGTGAGCTTGAGCTTCTCTTCAAAGAAGACGCGCCAGAAGCGGGCTTGTCCCGGTTGTTGCAGATCGGCGCACTGAACGCGATTCATCCAGCATTGGCGCTCACCCCGGAAACAATCGATGTCCTTCGCACCACCAGGGCAGCCGGCACGCCAGACAACCTGATGCCACAAATGCCCCAGGATAGCTGGATCGTTCTCGCAGCCACGCTGTCGCCGACGGCGGTGTCACAAATCTGTGAACGCCTCCTGATTACGGGCAGCCTGCAAACCATGATGACCGCCGCTGCCCTGCTTCGCCAGCGAGAAGCAGGCGTGCGGGAGTTCATGAAGCCCAGCGAAATCGTCAACCTCCTCAAAGACCATGACGAGCGGGTGCTGCGCGCGGTGTTCTCTGTGTCGAACAATCCAATCTTCAGAGAGTTCATCGCCAGGTACATCAATCAATGGCAGCATATCGTGCCGCGGACCAACGGGCACACACTCATCGCCCTCGGCATAAAGCCGGGACCTTGCTTCCAGCGAATCCTTACGCGACTGCGCGCTGGCATATTGGATGACGAGTTTTCGCACGACCAGGAAATCGATCAGGTTCATCAGTGGCTGGCAGAAGGAATCTGCGATGACAACGTTTCATGAACGTCGTCTGGCACTGTCGGTGGATGTCGTCCTGCGCCTGGCTAAACGCAGCGATCTCCCTAAGCTGGAGTGGTACGGGCAGTACGCGCATTTCCGTGCCGTCTACAGGCGCACATTTCATGAGATGCAGAGTGGTAATCGGCTGATGCTGGTCGCCGACTGCCAGGATTACCCGATTGGACAGGTCTTCATCCAGCTTCGGAGTCAGGAACAACATATCGCCCAGGATGGGCGGCGCGCCTATCTTTATTCGCTCCGCGTGATGGAAATGTTCCGAGGCTTGGGAATCGGCTCGCGACTCGTCTATGAAGCGGAATCTATCCTGGCGGCAATGGGCTATACCTGGGTGACGATTGCAGCGGCGAAGACCAACGCCAAAGCTCGAAACCTGTACGAGCGCCTCGGCTATCGCGTATTCGGCGAAGATCCCGGCGACTGGAGTTACACTGATCATAGAAATATCGTGCAATATGTACACGATCCGTGTTGGCTGCTAGAAAAAAACTTGAGAGTGCGATAGAATCTAAAAATCTGTTATACAATGTAATGATTGTGTAGTGTGATCCAAGGCAAATCTTCGCGCATGGCAACTCGACAGACAGAAATCCACCTGACTCGTTGGAACGGTGGTCAGAATCCCACGATGTCCAGCATCACACGCCTCATGCAAAAAGAGGGTCTGCGCCCGTATCTCTGGGAAAACAGTCCAAATTACCGCTACCCGGTTCGCAGCCATGGCTTCAGCAAAGTTATGTTTGTTGTCGAAGGCTCACTGGAAGTCAGCTTCCCGGACACGCGCCAGAGTGTGCGAATGCGCGCGGGTGACCGCATTGACATCCCCGCGGGTATCCACCACGCGGTGACGATAGGTAACGGCGGTGCCAAGTGCGTCGAAGCTGCGGCTTCACTGTAGCGCGGAACCAAGCATCTTAGTGACTGCCTCACACATGCTCTCTCGGCGCGAGTTGTTGGGTGCTCCATTGAGAACACCTCTACAAACTGATTTTCCGCCCCTCCATACCCCTGCGAACCAGTTTCTCCGCCCGCTGATGACAACCTATCCGGTCATCGATGCCCAGCGCTGGCGACTGACGATTATCCGTGCAGATGCAAAACGCGAAACCATCTCTTTGACAGACCTGCTCGCGCTTCCCTATATTGAGCGTGACGCCACAATCTCCAATGCACCCGCCCCTACAGGCGACCTGCAACTTGCAACCGCACGCTGGCGCGGAGTGCATCTCTCGCAAGTCTTCCCAGGTACAATGCCGGCTCTGCGCGTGATGTCCGCTCATGGCAAAGTAACCCATCTCTCCGCTGCGCTTGCCGCGACGGCGTTTCTGGCGTACCAGATGGGTGGGCAGCCACTTCCGCCTGAACAAGGGGCGCCGCTGCGGTTAATCGTCCCAGGTGGGGACGCAGGCATGATGCCCGGTTGGGTGCGGCGAATCGAAGTGATAGACGACGCTGGACTTCACAATCACCCTGTTCAACCACCCGTATATGTCACAATTCTACCTACATCCGGTCGGCTGATTGCCCATACGCCAGTTCTGCTGGGGGGCTATGCGTACGCCGCCCTGGAACGTATCGACCGGGTAGACATCAGCATCAACGGAAGCGCGTGGCAGCCCATCGCAGTCACCCAGGGTGAACCTGGGGTATGGTCGCGCTGGAGCTGTCGATGGTCTCCCCCCAGCGCAGGGGACTCCATCATCCGTATCCGAGCATGGGCAGCGGAATCTGCCGGCGAAACATTCTGCAAGATTAGAGTTGAAACAGCCTGACAATGACTCTCTCCCGACGAACGTTTCTGAAGTGGACGACCCTCATCGCTGTCACAGCCTCTGGTCTGCCGGATGTCGCGCGCGGCATGGCGCGCGAAACGCGGTACGCAAGAGTCCTGCATCCCGTCGCTAGCCCGGACGGCAGGCAGCAGTTGCTCCAGGACAGCGTCGTGAGCTTGGGTCAGCGTGGTGTGCACGACTTCCCCTGGCTCAGAAGCTCAGACATCCAGGCGATGCCCGGTTATCTGCCGCGCAATCGACCAGCGCCAATTCCGACGAGCTTCCCATTCCTGACAGAAGTATGCACGCCAACCGCCCCCCTCTATCGCTGCTGCGACGTGCAATCAGAAGTCGTCGCGCGGATGGGGTACGGCAGTGGAGCCTGGGCAGTGGACTATCTTCTTCCATCCTCCGCAGGATCGCCGGGCTGGTTCGCGCTTGCCGATGACGACGGCGCACTGATCGGCTGGTCACAGGAGACCTGCTGGGCAGCCGTGCCGAGTGCGGAGTCATCCCCGGAAGCCGCGCAGCGCTCGCGGATCAATCATCGCAGCCAGACGATGTCGCTCATCAAAGACGACTCCATCGTTGCAGAATGGCAAATGCGCAGCGGCGCAGCAGACTTTCCATCACAGACGTATGTCGTCCGACGCAGGGTACGGTCTGGCAGCCCCGACAGCCCGCTCACCTGGGCTGTCGAACTGGCGAATGGTGTCCGCATCGGTGGCGTGGATTGGCACAACGATTTCGGCTTGCCAGGTCACTTACCCCAAATCGAAATTCACCCGTTTCTGGCGAAATGGCTTTACCAACACTTCTTCGATGGAGCAATCGTCGATTTCTGCTGAAGAGCAGGTAAGATCACCGTCGGAAAGCGCTTCTCAAGAAAAAGTGATGTGACGGATTAAGACATGGATATCTCGCTCGGACTGGCATTCCTTGGCGGACTGCTTTCATTCCTTTCTCCCTGTGTGCTGCCATTGGTACCCGCGTACATCGGTTACCTGGGTGGGCGCGTCACTCAGACGGTCGCGGCGCAATCTGCAGGTGCGGGCGTGATCACCACAAGCACGTCACTCCTGGATCGACTGAGCACTGCCCTGCATGGGCTGGCATTTGTCGCCGGGTTTACGACCGTCTTCGTCGCGCTGGGCTTGGCAACAACCATCTTCGTGCAGGCAATTGGCGGGCAGAACATCCGCCTCGTCACGGACGTACTAGGTCGCGTCGGCGGTGTGTTCCTGATCTTCCTCAGCCTGCAAATCATCGACTTCGCGCGCATCATCGCCAAACGGTCGTTGCCCGCAAAGCAGCTTGGGCTGCTGCTCATCGTCGTCGTCGCCCTGGCGCTGCTCGGTGACGTGGGAGCAGCGAACCTCGACATGCTGCGCACCCTCGTGCCGGAATGGCTGACCCACTGGTGGAGCGTCTATATCGTCTTTTGGATATTCGCCGCCTGGCTCTTCCTGAGTGGCTCGCTTCAGCCGCTTGCCATCATGCGCAGCCCAATCTCGCTGATCATTTTCGGGCTGATAGCCGCTCGTATCATCCTGTGGATGACGATTGATATCCTGCTGGCACTGCCGCTGATCGCACTCCTCCTGTTGTGGTTTTTCCTCTGGAATGCCCTGGATTCGCCAGCTACATTCTGGCAGCGCACGCACGACACATTGCAGTCGCTCTTCTATGCCGATACGCGCCGCCAGATTGACGGCAGCGCGCAGCACGGCTTGGGCGGCTCGTTCTTCATGGGTGTGGTCTTCTCTGCCGGATGGACACCCTGCATCGGTCCCATCTACGGGGGCATCCTCACCCTGGCGGCGACCACGGGCAACGTGGGGCTTGCCAGCGCCCAGCTCCTCAGTTACTCGCTCGGCTTGGGGGCACCCTTCCTGTTCGCGGCAATCATGCTCGATGGCGCGCAGACCGTTCTGCGACGACTCCAGCGCCACATGCGCACCATCAAGCTCATCAGTGGTAGCCTGCTGCTGATCATCGGCATTGCCGTCGCCAGCGGACGCCTTCAGGAACTCAGCCGCGATTATGCGCAGCAGTTTGCCGATTTCTCCTACAATCTGGAACACTGCGCACTCGGAGTTATTGAGGGCGCGGTGAACTTGGGAGACTTTGGGAGCTGCATGAACGGCGACATCGCCCAACCTGCCGCTGCCGCCCGGTAAGTTCCTATGAAAGCCGCTCGTGCCGCCGCCGGGTTGGGCGCAGCGACATGTTTCGTCGCCGCCGCTCTGCTCATCCTTCAGGCGGGGCTGCCAGAGCGCGCCACATTCACCGGTTTGGAGATCGGCGGCGTGCTCACTGCGCCGGAATTGGGTGCCCTCGCGCCACAGTTCCGCGCCACAATGAGCGACAGCGGAACGCTTTCACTTGCGGAATTACGCGGGACGCCGGTCATTCTTAACTTCTGGGCAACCTGGTGCCAGCCATGCGCCATCGAATTGCCCCATCTGCAACGCCTTCACGAACGATACCCCTCGGATGAGCTTCGTATCATCGCCATCAACACAGGGGAACCCATCGAGACTATCGCACCCTGGGCGGCGCAGTTACAATTGTCGCTTGAAATAGCACTTGACCCAGATTTCCAAATCATGACTGCTTTTGCCGTTCGTGGGCAGCCCCAGACGTTTGTGATAGATCGATACGGTGTTGTCCGGGATATTTTCTTTGGCGCAGTCGATTTCGACACGCTGAACAGAGCAGTCCAGCCCTTACTCAAATAGCCAAAGTCGAGGAGGAATACCCTCATATGCAGCCGACTCAACGAAACCGCCCATTCGCTCGCGCGCTCAACATTGGGCTTTATCGCATGGCACGCAACTGGTTGCAGATCGCGCTTTCCATTGTCGGGCTGTATGTCGCCTTCATGTACATTACGCCCATTATGATGCGCGCGGGCTGGACGGGACCCGCCAGCGTCCTCTACAGTCTCTACAGCCCCTTTTGTCACCAACTCGCCTTTCGGTCGGCATTCCTGTTTGGAGATCAGCCGTTTTACCCCCGAGCGGTCAGCGGCACGGAAATGACGCCCTTCGAGGTCTATGCGGATGCGCTGCCGGAATTCGAGACCATTGACGTGTACGCCAGTGAAAACCCACAGGGATTCGCAAACATGTTGTTCGCAGCACGGGCGTTCATCGGCAATGAGCAGATGGGCTACAAAACTGCGGTATGCGCGCGTGATGTCGCCATATACACAGCACTCTTTATCGGCGGCGTCATCTACAGCCTCCCAGTCGTCCGCCGCAGAATTCGCCCAGTCCCCATCTGGCTTTACCTGCTGCTGGGTATCGCGCCGATCGGCATGGACGGCATGAGTCAGCTCCTCAGTTACCCGCCCTTCATGCTCTGGCCCGTCCGCGAGACATCTCCGGAATTTCGAGTATTGACAGGCGCACTTTTCGGTTTCATGAACGCCTGGCTTGCCTTCCCGTACCTGGATGCATCATTCCGCGAAACGCGCGACGTTCTGTATGACAAGCTGATGCGCGCAGGCATCCGCGTTTAGAGCAACTATCCCCCACAAAAAACGAACCCCTGGTCACCCAGGGGTTCTGCTTTCACTTTACTGACCGCCGCCACCCGATCCCGGACCGCCGAATGGCGTAGCGGTGGGTGGAGCGGGAGTGTTCGTTGGTGCCCGCGTGTTGGTTGGCGTAGACGGTGGGCGCGTATTCGTTGCCGTCGCCGTTGGACCTGGAGTCCTGGTCGCCGTCGGTGCGGGTGGCGTCGTCGGCGGCACGGTATTCGTCGGCGTACGTGTTGGAGTCCGCGTCGCCGTCGGCGGCGGAGTCGGCACGGTCACCGGCACATCTTCATACCCTGGCGTACCAGGGCCACCCGTGTCGGCGCAGTTCGCACTCGTGAAGTAGAAGCGGCTTGGGGCGAAATCAGCGCGCAACTGTGCGTCTGTGCCCAATGACGAACCTGCGAGTGAACCGCCTGCTCCCTCGAAATCGACATAGAGCTGGAGGGTTTCCCCTGCCGGGATGCTGATCGTGTTCGTCCAACTGCCTTCACCAGCGGGAACAACAGCAGGAGCCGTCCCTGCCCGACCGTTGGTGGGCGGTGTGTTGTCCTGCCCAGCGGCACCAGACCCCCAGACCTGGATGCTGCCAGCAGCAAGCGGCGGCGCGCCGGCATAGACGCCCGCAACCGAATATCCCGTCGCGCGCGAGTTGTTCCAGGCGAGCCCGAAACCGACCAGAGTCGCGGGGACGCTGCGACCATTGACAATGTTCCACTGCACAACGCCACCGACATTCAGGAAACCGCCGAAGCTGATGAAAACCAAGCCTGGTCGGCAGTCCGGGATCGGCGTATTGGTTGCCGTACCCGGTATCGTTGCGGTTGGCGTGACGGTTGGCGAAGTATCATTGTAGGTTAATGTACAGTTCGTCGTGTTCACGGGATCGTCAATCGTGAACGTCGTACCGTTGAAGAAGTTCGACTGGTACACGGACGCGAGACTTGCTACCGTGCTAAAGTCGAAACTCACAACCGTGCTGCCGCCCGTATTGTTCTTGATGATCGCCGACCCAGAAATTGGGCCATCCGTTCCGCCTGCGCCAATGCTGGTTGACGGACCTGTATCGAAGCCAGTCCAAATCGCGCCGCCGTCCACACGAGCCGTTTGCACTGCCGAGACGCTGGCAGGCGGACCGAGTACGCGCCACTGCAAGTTTGCGCCGACCAGCACCGTCTGCTGGGCATTGCCATTGGTGATGACAAAACTCGCATTGTTTGCGCCAATCGACCCGAACGCGAGCGAGAGACGTGCGCAGTCAAATTCCTGGACAGGGGTCGGCGAATTTGTCGGAGTCGACGTGTTCGTGCCAACGACGGACGGTGTATTCGTGTTGGTCGGCGTATTCGTCGGCACGTCCGGAGGTGGCGGTGGAGTCCCCTCTTCCAGAATTTGCCCATCATTCTGTGGGATCGACTGACCGAGATTCGCAGCACGCGACGTACGGAACGACTCGTTGACCGCGCTGCGGCGTGCCTGAAGGGGCAGATACTGAGCAAGCCCCAGCGGCGTGATGAGCGGATGATTGAAGGTGATCACGATATTGATGACATCACCGGGTCCACCTGCGTCCAGCCAGGGACGGCGGGGGGCATTGTTCCAACCCACCAGAACATTGCTGGGGCTGGCAGTTTCGTTCAAGAGGCAGGCGGGCGCAATGGACGCTTCATAGCTCCCCGGCGCAACGCCGTCAGTATTGGCGTCCAGGACTGTGATGAAACGCTGCGTCTCGGCTGCTGCCCCAAACTGGGTTGTGTAATAGGCACTTCCGTTGTTGGGGTCAATCTTGGCACGGTTGCTGCAAATCATGACGTCAAAGAAGCTTGGCTGGTCGGAACCTGCCAAACGAGTGTTTGAAATACCGCCGTTGGCAAGCGGGCGATCCCAAATGTGGAACCAGGGCACTTGCCGGAAGGTTAAGCCAGTCCCATCGGTACGGAAGCTGGTGTAAGCATTGGCATCCGCAGGCAGTGGCGTCGTCAGATACGGGATTGCCCCAACCGACAACCCTGCTGCCCCGCGCCGCGCTTCTTCGATGATCGAAAGCAGGCGCACCATGTCCTTGCGGCGGTTCTGGTCTTCCTCTTGCTCGGTATCGCAATCATCGCCGCTGTACCAACTGGCGTACAGACTTTCGCCGCCCTGTTCGTACAATTCAATGCCCATTGCGGCATTGCCATTGGGATTGAGGAAGCCGCGCACGCCACGCTCAAAGCCGCTGGCAGAGCGCATACAGGGCACGGGCGAATTCGGATCATCGCTGCCATCGGTGCGTATTGTGTACAAGCTCACGTTGTACTGTCCGGTGGTGGCGTATCGTGCGGCGGCGCGCGCTGCATTTTGCAGCGTCACCCATGCCTGAAAAATACGCCCAAATTCGATAATGCCAAACAACAAGACGAGGAGAATAGGCAGAGTTAAAGCGAACTCAACCAGCGTCTGCCCATGCCGCCGTCTTCTTGTTATGGTCGTTTGCCGCTCATCCACTTCCATGATTCCTCCAGTACTGCTCTGCGGCGGACAACGGGAGAAGGGGTAGGCGCAGCGCCTACCCGGACAATCTCGTAAACATTCGAGCTGCGATTTCTGCGAACACCTGATCCAGTTCGCGGCGGTTCTGGTCGCTCACCGACCAGTAGTTGCCGCAGTCAGTCTGAGGTGCCAACGGTCGCCAGGAACCCTGTGAGCCTGTCGTCCTTTCACACGGACCCGGCGGTCCCCATTCCGGTGCTGCCCCACCTGTCAGATTGGTGACACGGTTGGGAATGCGATACCCCAATTGGAATTGCCAGTAGTCACTGTCCATGCGGAAGTTGTCACCCGCATCGGCAATGTAGCGCAGCAGCTCTTCGCCCAGATAATCTTCCAGGTTGCATGCCCATCGCTGGTTAGTATCCGCTGCACCAAAATAGTCCACACCGCAGTTCTGCTTCTCAAAATTGAGACCGAATCCAATCGTGAAGATGGTCGGCAGCAGCGTATCCGATGTGTTGCGCAGCGGCGGATTAGGGATGCCCTGATTGAAGACATTCAGTTCACGCAGCGTGATGAAATCCGCCCAGTCACGCGCGAAATCGTCCGCATCGTAGTAAGCGACACAGGAGCCGTTGTCGTCCAGATTGATGCGCACAGGACCAACGCTGTTACGGTCTGCCGGATTCGTCGGCACCGCACTGTCCGGACACCAGTTGCGTGTTGCAGGATCAATGTCGCCGCAGGCTGGGAACTGGCGATCATGCACCAGTTCACCTGCATACGGGCGATTTGGTGCCGTGTAGTAGCTCGCCTGACGCGGGTCGGTTGTCAACCCGTTCGGGTTTTCGCCGTAGGGGCATACGCCATAAGCACCATACTGCCCAGCAATCGGCACAGTCGCGCCCGTCGCACCATTAATCTGGAAGGGCTGCGCCTGCGAGAGACCAACATTCGGACCCGCGGCCAGCGCCGCATTGTTGGTCGCCGGGCTGGTCGCGCCCGCAGCCCCATCGCTCAGAAGCACCATAATCCAGACGGCACCTTCGCGGCGACCAATGCGCCCAAGCGTTTGACTCGCCATCGCCAAGCCTTCGCCAATGTTGGTTCCGCGACAGGACGCCTGCCATTCGTAGGTCTGGCGCATCCGGTCGAAAAAGCTCACAACACCCGAATAGTCGCCATAGTAGAAATTCAGGTAGCTGCTGCGCACGCGGTCGGTCTGCCAGGCGGTCTCGAGCCAGGCTGGCAGACTGTCAATCTCGTCCAATGCCACCTGGCGTCCCGGCAGGAAGACATTTCGCGGAACGGCGGGACCATCCGGGGGAATGGGCGGACTGTCCGGATTCAGTTGCAGCAAGCCGCTCATCGGATACGGCAGAATGGCGTCATCAAAGGGGCAGGCACCAAACGCAGGATGATCGCGCATTGCACCGATCTGTTCGCTTTCGACACCCCCCCAACCGCGGACGATTGGATTGCCTGACCCATCAACAAATGAGGTGCGGAAGCCATCCCAGAGTGTATCGGCATCATTGTTGCTGTAGTAGGTATTCTCGGCACGCACACCCACCCGCTGCCGCATCGCTTCCTGCGCTTGCTGCTGATTGGTGAAGAATGCATCGCGCGTGTCGTTGTCCCCCGGCGTTGGGTCGAGCAGTGTCGCCGCGCGGTCGAACGTCACAATGGCCACGCGGTCGCCGCGCACGAAGTCGAGGCGCTGCATGAAGTCCGTACTGGCATTACGCGCCTGGATAAATGGCTCACAGATCGCGTCTGAGAAGTCCCAGTCACCATTCGGATCGTTGCAGCAGCCATAGAAGTTGTACATCGGCACCAGACCGAACCAACGCGCAGGTTCAGCCCCGGCTTGACCGGCAAACAGTTCGTCAGCCGTCCAGCTTGTGGGCATCTTGAACCACTGTGCCATTGCGACCGTTGAATTCCCGAATGATTCGAGAACATCATCAAACGCCTCGCGGCTGCGAAAACGTCCATCCAGAATAGAGCCGGGATGGAAGCGCACCTGGCACTCCTGACGCGGCACGCCGCCATTGACCTGGCTCACGCCTGATGGCAGCGGCAAACTGTGCGTGCGCACGTTCAACTCAGAAGGAACAAGCAGGTTGGCAAAATAGGCACCTGCTCCCCCAGTATAGGTGCCACCAGAACCGTTGGACGATCCGTTCGGCATGATATCGTTACGCACCTGGCTGTTGGTCATTGCCAGGATCGTTGTCCATGAACTGTTCTGCGTGGCGCCATTCGGATACGCCAGAACGGGCGGCACGTACATCCGGTTGTACCCGGCTTCTGCCCAGGTCGTCGGCGTCGTCTCCAGCAGCATCGACTCGGACACGTCCATGATGAACACGAGGTCAAGCACGGCGGTCTCGGACACCGATGACGCCTGAAGGCGAATCGTCCGGATATTGAACAAGTTGAAGAATGCAGTTGGCGAGTCAATCTGCGCGGTGACGCGCACCAGCTTACGCTGGTCAAGCGTACACAGCGGCTGCTGTGCAGCCACAGCCGCAGGAATGACGACGGTGGTGCCAGTGGTGTCGACTGCCTCCACACGACAGTACTCGACAATCACCTCACTGGGATTCAACCCATAGAACTCGATAAACTGGCGCGCAGCCAGATTCATATTGGCGAAACTCCGCGCCTGGGATTCGCCCTCGCGAATGAGTTCGCGCTGCACAGGATCGGTCACGCCCAACCATTTCGCCTGTAAGACAGGATCGCTATCGGGGATTTCGACACGGCGCATCTGCCCAGCCGCAGCAACCGCGCCAGCGTCGACGGCGCGCCGCAGCGTGCTGTAACGCACGAACAACAGCGATACATCCGTAACAATGCCAACGAAACCGATCAGCGCCAGAAAGCCAATCGCCAGGATGACGAGCGATTGACCTGTCTGCCCTTTGCGGCGAATTCGTCTGAAGTAGCGGGATGAAAACAGTCGCATATCCTAATCCTTCAGTTCACCATGACCACTGTGAACCCATGATGCACGTTAGTTATTGGGCAGACCCAGCGTTGCATTCGACGGTTCAGCCTGGGGCAGCGGGAAGATCGCCCACACGCTGATGGTTGGCGTAACATCGCCAGCGAATGCATCGATCACCGGATTGAAGACCGGAAACTGGAGCAGCATACTGTGCTCCCAGAAAATCTCGACCAGGACAATGCCCTGATGCGGCAGCCTTAAGCGCCGTTCCTCGTCCGTCATCTGGAAGTTAGGCAGGTTGACCAACTGCTCGACGCGGCGAACCGTAAAGTTCGAGCCTAAGCAGCCGGTGTCTGGAATCCAGCGCTGACCTGTGAATGAGAACCCCACCGCTTTTTCGGCGGTTTCCAGCGTTGTGACGATCGGGTCGTAACCTGCCGCTTCGGTAAACAGCGTATTGCCCAGAGCCGTGCCATTGTTATCAATGGCGCGCACATCGCGCTGGTTGTTCTGATTGAAGTCAAATGGATCGCGATTCTCGAACATGCCATTGGCATTTGCACGCAGCGGATCACCCGCCGATACCACCGCAAACGATGGGGTGGTGTCCGGGTTCGTCACCATGACATCGCATTCATTCGCGTTCGTGGGATAACGCCCAGTCACGACCACATGTGTTGTCGCGCCTGCCCCACCCGGACGCACATCCGCACCCAGGACATCGTTTGACGCCCCCGGCGGGTCGGTAATCTGAGGGCTGGTGATGCGTGCCAGTGAAAAACCGGATATCACAATGTCATCGACGTTGTTGGCGCTGTCGATGGCGAGTGGATTGAGCGATGCCAGCATCACGCACACCAACTCGCGGTAAAAACGCGGATCAGGCACGAGCGGATCGCACAGTCGTTGGTTATTGCGCGCACCGCCGGTATCCGTCAGCGCGCCAGGATTATTCGGGTCAACAGCATAGGTTACGGGCATCGTCAGCTTGTATGTTGCAGACGGTACCAGTCCCTGCTCCGTGTAGTCGTTCGCGTCAACAGTCGTCACGGGAACATAGCTTGCAGCGTTGTTCCACTCCAGAGGCGAAAATTGCTCCTGGAGCACCGCAGCGCGGCGGGCACCCGCGCGTGCCACATCAAGCAATGTCAGATAATTGTTGGCGAACCAGCCAATCTCGACCATACCCATCAGCATGATGATCAGAATGGGGGTGATGAGCGCCATTTCCACCAGGCTTTGCCCTGCCTGGCGCTTGCCATAGACGGCGGGCGTACCATCGAGGAGTTGAATGATCTTGTGCATTAACCTTCGCATCGCACACTCGCTATAACTGAAAAGCCGCAGCGCTGACAAGCCTTTTCCAACGATTGGATCTTACCATAAGGCTTGCCTTACCAGCGTGCGGCTTGTGTAAAGGCTTTGATAGGATTTTGTCTAGAAGTCGCCGCTCATGCGGTACGAGGTTCGAGCTGGATGTGTGCCTTTACGACGTATCCACGACCGTGGCGCGACTGAATGATTGTCGGACGATCTGGATCAAGCTCCAGCTTCTGACGAAGATTGTGAACATGGTTGCGCACCAAAGCCGCGTCGCCGACCCCGTTCGGATAATGCCAGACGTTGACCAGCAAGTCCTCGGTCGAATGCAGCTTATGGGGCTGCCTGCACAAGTAGAGGAGGAGGTCGAACTCGACGCGAGTCAACGTGACCTCACGATCATTGATGAAAAGCTGATAGCTGTCCGGCAGGATACGGATCACCGGCATTTGCGCATCGATGTAGAACGCAGCGCGGCGGATGTGTGCACGAACGCGTGCGGCGAGTTCGCGCGGCACGAACGGCTTGCGGATGAAGTCATCACCCCCAGCACCCAGTGCATCAACGACGCTGAAGGGCGCGTCAAAACCCGTGAGGAAAATTATCGGCGTGTTGGCGGTGGCAGTTTGCGCCCGCAGTTTGCGGCAAAGCGCAATGCCATCAATATCCGGCAGCAACGAATCAATCAGGAGCAGGTCTGGCGTTTCATGTTCGAGGAGTGACATCGCATCCTGTGCCGAGAATGCGCGGTTCACATTGAAGCCCTCCCGCCGCAAGACCAGTTCAACCATATCCAACATCTGGGCGTCGTCGTCAACAATGAGTATGTCGTGCATAATGCTTGTGTCCATGTGCGAACGGATGATTTAGGATCAGTATAGCGACCATTAAGCTCTTCATGGATCGAAATCCTATGAAACTTTCGTGAAATCCGTTGCGCACACCAGCATCACGACGAGATCATGTAGCCGACCCCATGGATCGTGCGAATGTACTTGCGCCCATTGTTGCGTTCGATCTTCGCACGAAGGTTTCGGACATGGGCACGTACTAAATCAGGATCGCCCGTACCCTGGGGGTACTCCCACACCATCTGAAGCAGATGCCCTGGCGAGAGCGCCTGGTTTGCGTGTTCCATGAGATAACGCAGCAGGCGATGCTCGGTGGACGTAAGCTGGACAGGTTCATCACGGATCACGACCTGGTACGTGTCCGAATCCAGCTTCAGGTCGCTCAGTTGCAGCATCACGCTGCCCGTCTTTTCCCGCGTTCCACGACGCAGCAGCGCCGCAACCCGCGCGCGCAGTTCATTCAACTCAAATGGCTTCACGACATAGTCATCGGCACCCGCATCCAATCCATTCACGATGTCATCTGTCCCGCCTTTCGCGGTCAGAAACAGGATTGGAAGCGCGACATAACGCGGATCGCGCCGAAGCTGGCGGCAAAACGTAATGCCATCCACTTCCGGCATGATGATGTCCAGGATCATCACATCAGGAATGCGACGATCCAGGAGTTGCGCCGCTTCATGGGCAGAGCTTGCCAGTTGGACATCGTATGACTCATGGCGCATAACGCGACCTAATGTTTGCAGAACTTCGTTATCGTCATCTACCGCCAAAATATGTGTCATCGTCTAGTAACCTTTCTGAACAGGAATCTGAACAGTGAAGCGCGTCCATTGATCGACGACGCTCTCGACATAAATACTCCCGCCGGTACGTTGGATGACCTGACGGCAGATGTGAAGCCCAAGCCCGGTGCCTTCCCCCACTGGCTTGGTGGTAAAAAAGGCATTGAAGATCTCTCCGCGCACCGCTTCAGGTATACCAGGACCATTGTCCATCACATGCACCTGTATCATTCGCTCCTCAGCGTCCAATCCCGCCGTAACTGTGATGACAGGTTTCGGGCGTCCGATCAGGGCATCATGCGCGTTCAGAACAAGATTCAGCCACACGTCTTCAAGTTCACCTGGAATCGCCATGACCATAGGCAGTGAACGTTCCGGCTGATGCCAGACCAACCGAATGCCGTCGCGTTCTATATGAGATTTTACTAGAGATAGTGTTTCCTCAATCGTTGTGATGACATTGACGGGCGCAGGCGGCGAGTTCACGGGATGGCGATGTACCGAAGCCAGCAGCCGTCGCACAACCGAACCCGCCCGTTTCCCCGCGCGATGAATCGCCTCCAGAGTCCCATAATCCTCACTATCGGGCGGTTCTCTAAGCAGCATAAGTTCGGTATCGACCAGAATAGTCGTCAATGGGTTGTTGATTTGATGAGCCACCGCCGCAGCCAGTTCTCCCATTGCAGACAAGCGTTCCGCTTCGATTAAGCGCGCCTGAGTTCGGCGCAGTTCCGTGAGACTTGCTTCAAGATCGTGAACAAGACGCGCATTCTCAAAGGCTGTTGCTGCCTGCGCTACCACTGCGCGCGCCATGTCGACATCACGCGAGGCAAACACACGACTGCCTTCGGTATCGACACACAGGACAATCCCATGCGACTGCCCGCGAATGACCAATGGAAGACCCAGGAGCGACCGACCACGCACCATTTGCAGGAGCGCGTGCACTCCGGGTTGCAGCATGTCGCCATCTATGTGCTGATTAACGAGCGTCTGCGTTTCCAGAATTTCGACCAGATCGCTCAATGCAGAGACATCTGTCGCGGGTGCATTCCCATCGATCCATGCCACCTGCCCCAGCGCCAGGTGCAGCGTCATGCCATCGCGCTTCGGCGTCAGGAGCCAGTATTCCCCCCAATCTGCATGGCACAACTCGTTGGTAGATTGCCCATCCGCCAGTGTCTGGGTCGAAAGCGAGTTTCCTTTGTCGATGTGATTCACCAGCGTGGTTAGGGCTTGCCCCTGGATTTTCTGGCATACGTCCAGTGACGGAAGCTGTTCCGGGGGCTTGGCATAACAGGCGAAGTATGCGCCGAAAGTCTCCTCTGGGGTAGCAATTGGGATGACCAGCAATGCTTCAACGCCGATCCGCCGCAACAATGCAGCTTCTCCTCGTTGTTCACCGCGATCCGCACGCAGCAGCAGAGGGCGGCGCTCACTCACAGCAGTGTGGACGCCGGGAAAATCGTTGAACAAGAGTGTAGGCTCATGCCCAGGACGCCACATCGACTTGTAATAGCGCGCAATCGGACGAAGGATCGTCTGCTCCCGATCCCACTCCAGGATCTCGACCTGGTTGACACCCAAAGCATGAGCGACCTGCTCGCAAATTGTCGGCAGCGTATGCGTGAGAGAAAGCGAAGCATTGATAGCTTGGCTGGCGTCAACCAGCGCCCGCATCTCGCGCGCCCTGCGGACGCTCTGTCCATGAATCCGCGCATTTTCAATCGCGATTGCTGCATACGCCGCCAGATTGAGCAGCATCGCCTCATGGTGACTGCTGAAGCCCTGCTGTCCACTGCGATTGTTCACGCCAAGAACGCCAATGGGCTGCCCCTTGAACAGAATGGGGACGTATAAGGCTGAATTGACGAAATACTCGGTCTTAACCTTTGTCGGACCTTGTTTGCCCACCATGACGGGCATCCCGGTGCGATACACCTGTCCGGGAATACCATCCGTCGTTCTGACGCGAAAGTTACGCGCGGTCTGAATATCCATGCCGACGCGCGCTCGCAGGAACAAATCGGAGGACTCCCCTTCGGGCAGCAGGATCAGCCCCTCCTCTGCCCCCGTAAGCTCACGCGCCGCCTCAACGACACGGTTAAGTACCTCGCTCAGATCCAACACCTCGGTCAGCGACCGCGTCAGCGCAAGGAGAGTCTGAACCTCGTCAACATCCCAATACTCCGCGTCATCACGCCCCTTTAGACTCTGCGTGTTACGCAGAGGCGCGGTGAAATGATGGAGCGCGCCCAGTACAGAGTTGCGGATAACCGAGTCATCCAACCCAGTAAAACTGTACTGCGGACTCCGAAGCTCCAGAGGAACCTGTCGTTCAGCAGGGAGGTACATCACGAGGGGAACATGGTGGTTCTCGACACCTAATGCGACAGCCGTCGATTGACCACTCATGCGGTCGCGCATGTGACCATGCACCAGGACGGCATCAAAGTTCCCCACGCGCAGGGCGTGGAGCGCATCACGATGCGAGAATGCCCCCTGAAAACTGAACCCCAGGTCCGTAAGGGATTGGCGAGCATGATAAATGAGATCGAAGTCGCCCGAAGCGACGAGTATCTTGCGAGAGTCCATGATTTAGTGGGCTTGCATTGAACAGGCGATAATCGTAAACCGAGACTTCTTTCATGATAATACGATTTTCACAATTGCCGATGATTAACGATGAGGCTGAGGTTGCCTTTTGCCCTCTAAGCAGTAGACTCATGCGTCGTATGAAGTCACACCGCAATGAAACGAGGAGTCTCATGGCACGTTCTAGAGCAGTGGAGCGTCGAGAACAACGCGAAACTGAGAAACGCGCACAGCAGCGTCGATGGACTGTAATCGGCATTGTCCTGGCGGTCGTCGTTATCGCCGTTCTGGTCTTTCTTGTCCGACAGCCCGCCGAAGCACCCCTGGTGGAAGCGAGCACAGCCCGCTACGCCGACATTGAACAAAGCCGTACTGAAGATGGGTTTGCGCGCCTGGGCGATCCCGCAGCACCCGTGAACGTATCTGTGTACACAAGCTTCGCCAGCACCAGTGCAGGGGCATTGCACACCAGCGCGATTGACGCACTGGTGGAGCGCGTTCGCGCAGGTTCAGCCCAATTGATCTACATCCCGATGACACTCGGCAACGTCGATGGTTCACAGATCGCAAATGGTGTCGGAACTGCCCGCGCGGCACTCTGTGCCATTGAACAAGGACGCTTCTGGCAGCTTGCCGATGCGTTCTTTAGTTGGCAAGGTCTCTACGTCAATCAGGCATTCACCAACAACCGCATTGTGGCGGGGCTGGACGCCTTACAAATGGATCAGAGTGCTTATACCGCATGTCTCAGCAGCTCGCGCCCTGGGGACGCGCTGAACACGGCAGAAACAGACGCCGAGGGACTGCTGAACTTCGCCGGGATGCCGACGGTCACGATCAACGGAGCGGTCCCGCTGACCGATGAAAACCTCCCGCTCACCGACGTGACGGCGATCCTCGAACGCATCGACGCCGCGATAGCCGATTCGCAGCGCGCACCCGAACCTGAAGCCGAGGCAACTGAGGACGTAACACCTGAGGCAACCGCTGAGAGCACACCGGAATCGACGCCGCAGCCCACCGCCGAGGACGTGACAGAAGAACCGACAGCCGAGCCAACAGCCGATCCGACAAACGTCTCAACCGCAACCCCCGGCGGCTGATCGCTATCACATGGGGCAGGCGATTCAACCTGCCCCACGTCCGGTTAATCGCGCTTGGGCAGCATTCGCCCCAGAGCGTATCCACCCACCAGGTGCATATGGAGATGGTAGACTTCTTGCCCGCCATCATCCTTGCAGTTCACAATCAGGCGGTAACCTTTGTCGCCAATTCCCAGGTCGCGCGCTATTGACCGCGCTGCGCTGAACATTCGACCCAGCATCAACTCGTCATCAGCCGTCACGTCGTCAACCGTCGGGATTTCTTTGTTTGGCACGATCAGGACATGATAAGGTGCCTGGGGGTGAATATCCTTAAACGCCGTCACCAGATCATCCTGATAGACAATCTCTGCCGGAATCTCCCTGGCAATAATCCGTGAAAAAATCGACGTCACATCAGACCCTTTCTACATCGCCAAGCCGCCGTCCACGACGAGGATGTGCCCGGTAATATACGACGCCGCATCCGAGGCAAGAAACGTGGTCGCGTGCGCGACATCTTCGACAGATCCCCACCGCCCCAGCGGAATGTTCTCGTTCAGCTTCTTGAGCATATCTTCGGGGAGGCTGGAGGTCAGATCCGTCATGACGAACCCAGGCGCGACCGCGTTGACCGTAATGTTGCGCGCTGATACTTCGCGTGCCAATGCTTTCGTCAAGCCAATGATCCCCGCTTTACTGGCGCTGTAGTTGGTCTGCCCGCCGTTGCCCATGATCCCGCTGATACTTGTGATATTGACAATGCGCCCATACCGTTTACGCATCATCGCGCGCACCGCCGCTTTGGAACACAGCCATGTGCTCCGCAGGTTCGTCTGCATGACGCTGTCAAAGTCGTCGGCGCTCATCAGCATGATGACATTATCGCGCGTCGTGCCCGCATTGTTGACCAGAATATCGATCTTGCCGTAGGTATCAGTCGCATACTTGATGAGACCGTTGGCACCCTCTTCCAGCCCAACATCTGCGCCAAACGAGCTAGCGCTGCCGCCCGCAGCGATGATCTGCTGGACAACCTCCTCAGCCGCCGCCGCGTTCTTCTGATAGTTGACGATGACAGTCGCGCCACCCTGCGCCAATTCAAGTGCGATTGCCCGCCCAATCCCACGCGACGCACCGGTGACCACCGCTATTTTTTCGGCAAATTGCACCATCGAAACCATTCCTTTCGGATAAATGCATCCCTGAAAGCGTAACGGCGCTAACCGCCGCCTGCCACGCCAACCCAACCGATCAGCGCCATTTGCCCGCGCAGGCTCGCCGTCACGTTTTGGGCACCAAAGCCATTGTTATTGGCGAAATAGACATCCAACCGACCATCCAGACGAGGATTGACCCCGACGAAGGCGATGAAACGCCCGTCCGGAGAGTAGACCGGCTCACACATGCTCGGCGGCGGATTTGCCTGGGCAACCACCTCTGCCGTGTTGCTGAGAACAACGACCCCAAACGGGCACTGCCCGCCGACTCCGCCGATTGCCAGGCGCGTGCCATCCGGAGACCACGACGCAGCCATACCAAAACGCGAGAACTGCAATTCAGGTAAGCGCCCTACCACGCTGCCATCGCCATTCGCCAGTACGATTTCTGTCTCGCCATCCGCAGCCTGGAAAAGCACCTGACTGCCGCCTGGCGACCAAGCCTCAGACAGCTTGATCGGCGTGTCGCTGCCGTCCGTCAAACGGAACTCGCGCGGGGCGCGCTCGAAGACATCGACGATCCAGAGGCTGCGACCAGGATCGCCCAGGGCAGGCTGACCGCTCGAAAAAGCGATCTGCCGCTCATTAATCCAGCGAGGCGGCTCCGTGATGAAGACGTCACTTAACTGTGTGACCGTCCCCGTCGCCACCTCGATGATGAACAACTGCCCGCCGCGTGGCGGCAGTGCGCCTGTACCGTCACAGGTCCCAGTCTCGCCAGGAATCCAGCTTGGGCACGTCACGCGGTCAGAAAGGAAGGCAATGTACTGCCCGTTCGGCGACCAGGCGGGAAAGAAGTCGTATGCGCCGCTGCGCGTAATCGGCGTCGGATTGGTGCCGTCTCGCCCCACTGCGTAGATATCCATGTCGTACCCCGTTGCGAGCGCAATCGCCATCCGAGCACCATCCGGTGACCAGCTTGGCTCACTGCGGAAGCCGCGTTGTACCAGGCTTTCGATGGGCAGGACGCGCCCACTGAAGCGAATCGACAGATCGACGATATACAAGCCGGCAGTGCTCGGCGAGTCCTGGCGGAAATAGGCGAATACGTCTCCCGATGGCGCAATGTAGATCTGATCTCCTGTCGCCGCATCCATTTCCAGCACCGGGATCAAGCCCGTCACGCCCGGCGACATGTAGTACAGCGTCTGAACCGCCCGACCCGGCTGCGGGGTACGTAAATCGCCGACATTGTCGCGGTTGTTCTGGTTAACGAATGCGATGAATGGCAAACGCCCCAAAGCAGCTACTGTCTCCTCTGGAAAGGGGATGTTTTCCCATTCGTCATAAATAAAGGCGGCAACCGGAGCAGGAGTATTGGATGGTGTTGGTGCAATCGTGGGACTGGGGGTGATTGTCGGCGTATCCGTCGGCGTCGGGGTCAGCGTTGGCAAATCCGTCGGCGTCATGGTCGGCGATGGCGAAGCGGTCGCCGTAAACGTCGGGGTCAGCGTCGGGGTCACAGACGGCGTCAACGTCGCTGTGGGCGCTGGCGCAAAACTTTCGCAACCCGAGGCTGCGAAAAGACAGGCAGTGAGAAGAGCGAGTAGAGTACGACGAATCAGCATCCAGCATACTTCCTGAGGGCGGCAAAGCGCCCCATAGCTTACAGAGGATCGCGGCGCGATGCCAGAATCGCGTTAAGCTTTCTCCAGCAACACGTAATAAGAACCGCGCTTTTCCCCCAGCTTACGCAGGATATTCTTTGTGACCAGATCCGAAAGATCGCGCCGGATCGTTTCCGGATGCACGTCGGGAAAAAGCTGCTGTAAGTCGCTGTTTGTGATGCGCGTAGAGCCGGAATGCAGATAGACCAGCGCCGCCTCCTGACGCGGATTGATCGCCGTCTCCCGAAACTCTCCGTGAAACGACAGCGGTGCGGCTTCCGGCATCACCTTCGTATCGACCGGGGTCTGCATCTGGTTATAGAGAGTCACGCGGAATCCACCCGCAGTCTCGACGAATTCTGGCGACCGCAGGTCGCGCTGCGTCATCAGGTCGATGACGCGATCAACTCCATAACCGAGGCGTTCGATAAACCCCATGTCAGACAGTACCTGCACGATCACGGGATTGCGTGAAAATCGTTCGTCCTTGATATTGTCGATGGTCACGGGTCCTGCCAGCCCACCAGGGCTGTGAACCTCCATGCGGTCGCTGAACATCAACAGTCGAACCGAATCGCCGCCGACGCTGTAATCGCGATGCGCGACGGCATTGACGACCAATTCGCGCGCCGCTTCAAACGGATATTCATACTGCTCGTCCCTCGCCATCGAACGCCCCAGATGTGCGACACGACGCAGTCGCTCGTGTAAGAACGTCTCAACGCGGCGGAGCTGGTCAGGCAGTGAGCCGGCGATGTCCTGCCGCTCAAAACTGTCGCTCATCATGTCGCCGCTGAAACGCGCCGCCAGAACTTCTGCCCCGCGAACAAAGCGCTGTGGATCTTTGCCAAACAGCAGAATGCCCGCGTGCGTGGGGCGCACACGCCCATCGTTGAGGACAAGGCAGCCTCGGCGCAGCAGCGCCTTCTCCGGGTTCGTCTCGACGATGCTCGGCAGGCTGGCAACATAGGCGCGTGCCTTGTCCCAATCAATATCATCGCCGCTGGCACCGCGCACGACTTCCATTTCAAAGCTCGCCTCGCCCCGTTCCATCATCAGGCGGCGCAGGTCGCGCGGCTTCAACGCTGTATTGTCAGCGCCCACGCGTGTCAGGTAGCGCCCATCATAGGCATAGACATGCGGCATCCCAGCCGGAATTTGCACCACAACGAACGCGCGCTCCTGGGCGCGGATCACGCGCGGCAGCGGAATAATCAGCGCCGGGTCGATCAACAGCGCAGCTTGCAGGACTCGGTCAATCACCATCTCCGCATCACGAACGCCGTTCAACGAAGGTTGATTGCCGACGATCCCAACGACCAGCCATCCGCCCTGGCAGTTTGCCAGCGCAGTCAGGGTCGTCGCCATGCTCTCCAGCGCCGCGCCTTCGCCTAGCCAATCGAGACGCTCGTGTCGCCCATTACGAATCAGGCTGAGTATGTCATCCGTCCCGCCATTCACGACTCGTCATCTCCATCACTCTCCTCCTGTGCTTTCTCTTTTTCGTCACGGAGGCGATCCAGTCGGCGTTCACCTGGAGGAGGGCCCTCAAGCAGTACCAGATCCAGCACATCGTCCATGTCGCTGACCAGGGTGATTTTCATGTCGGCTAGCGCATCTTTGGGGATATCGACGAGATCTTTCTCGTTCTGCTTGGGAAGCAGAACATGCCGTATGCGCCCACGTCGTGCGGCAAGGACTTTCTCCTTCACGCCACCGACCGGCAGTATCTTCCCACGCAGTGTGATTTCACCTGTCATGGCGATACTGCTGCGCACTTTGCGCTCGGTGAAAGCGGAGATGATGGCAACGGCGAGCGTGATGCCCGCCGATGGACCTTCCTTTGGGACGGCACCCTCCGGCAGATGAAGATGAATGTCAAAGCCTTCAAAATCATCAAACGGAACCCCGAAATCCTCGGCGCGTGTCCGTAAATAGCTCAAGGCAGTCTGCGCAGACTCCTGCATCACATCACCCAGAGATCCGGTCATCGTCAGGTTACCTTTTCCGGGGACGACAACCGCTTCAATCAGCAGCAGGTCACCGCCGACGGGAGTCCATGCCAGCCCGGTCGCCACCCCAATCTCATCCTGGTCGTTCGCGCCCAGGTCGTCGAATGGCGCGGGACCGAGAAATCGGCGAACGAGAGCGGGTGTGATGCGCTTAGGATGCCGCCGTTTCTCCGCGATCATCCGGGCAATCTTGCGGCTCACATTGGCGATTTCACGTTCCAGATTTCGCACACCTGCTTCATAGGTGTACTCGCGGATGAGAAGCTGCAAGACGGCGGTATCGAAACGCAGCCCCACCCCAGCCAGCCCATGTGCCTCCAACTGTCGCGGGATCAGGAAGCGCCGCGCAATGGCGATTTTTTCTTCTTCCGTGTAGCCATTGAACTCGATCACCTCCAGGCGATCAAGCAGGGCGGATTGCAGCGGGTCCAGATCATTGGCGGTCGTGATGAACAGCACTTTGGAGAGATCGTAGGGCACGTCGAGATAGTGATCGACAAATGCGTGGTTTTGTTCCGGATCGAGCACCTCCAGCAGCGCTGCTGCCGGATCGCCTCGGAAGTCTGCGCCGAGCTTGTCAATTTCATCCAGCATGAACACAGGATTGGTCGTCCCGGAACGCCGCAGCGTTTGCAGAATACGCCCCGGAAGCGCGCCGATGTACGTCCGACGATGCCCACGAATCTCCGCCTCATCGCGCACTCCGCCAAGGCTCACGCGCACGAAATTGCGCCCCAACGCATTGGCGATGCTCTTGCCCAATGAAGTCTTGCCAACACCCGGCGGTCCCACGAAACACAGAATTGGACTGCTGCGATTGTCCTTGACAAGCTGCCGGACGGCGATGTACTCAAGCACGCGATCCTTGACCTTTGGCAGCCCGTAGTGCTCGTCGTCAAGCACTTTCTGCGCATGTTTGAGATCCAGCAGATCCTCTGTCGCCGCGTGCCAGGGAACACCCGTCAGCCAGTCGATGTACGTACGCACCATGCCAACTTCCGGTGCCAGCGGCGACATGATGGAGAGCCGAGACAGCTCCTTCATCGCGCGTTCCTGCACCTCGCTCGGAAGCTGTGCCGTGACGATCTGCTCTCGAACGTCATTCAACTCCTGCTGAAAGAAGTCCTGCTCCCCCAGCTCGCTTTGAATGACCCGCATCTGCTCACGCAGATACACTTCGCGCTGTTCGCGATCCATCTCCTGTTGGATCTGCTGGGCGATCTCATCCTTCAGCTCCAACATGCTGAGTTCCTGCGAAAGCAGCAGCGCAAGATGGTGCACCCGCTTTTCAGGATCTACCATCTGGATGAGGCGCAGTCGCTCCTCAAACGAGAGACTTAACGTCGAAGCGACAAGATCGGACAAAGTACCCGGATCATCGGAATTCAGAACATGAAACAGCACATCGTCGGGGATAGTGTCCGTGATTTCTGAAACACGCTTGAACAGCGTCGTCATCGTCTGGATGACCGCAGCAGTCTCCGCGACTGAAGCGCCAGCGGGCGGTTGAGCGACCCGCGCGCGCGCAACCAGGTAAGGCTCGCGCTGGACGTAGTCGATCACTTCTACGCGCCGCCGCCCCTGCACCAACCCGACGTAACCATCATCCGGCACCCGCATCAGGCGACCAAATGCCACTTCCGTCGCAATACCGGTAGGTGGCGACCCATCCGCAGGATCTGTCATCGGCAGGTGTGGCAAAAGCAGCACGGTTTCGCCAAGGCGCATCGCCGTCTGGGCTGCCGCGCGTGCCTCCGAAGTCGAAAGGGAAACGGTGGTCATGACTCCGGGAAAGACGACCGCGCTGCCCAGCAGGATGACTGCACGCGCGAAAGTACCATCCGCCTCCGGAACAGCAAGCGAAACGAGCGAGGCTTCGGTCGGGAGCGTTGCATCTGCCAAGATCGCGGTACCCTCACGCGATTGGGATCGCGTCATGATGGGGAAAGCAAACTGGCATTGTAACGCACGCCACCCTATGGGTAAAGCGCAGGGCAACCGACGCTGGAAAGCCAACCGCGCATCGTCTAGACTCCTGTACTGTAAATTCCGTCCCGGCAGGAGATTTATGCGCAAGTACACCTGGCTTACCCTCTTGGCTGCGCTGGTGACACTGGCTGTCATGATCGTGCTTGGCATCGCGATCATCGCCCCACCCCGCCCGCTCATCCTGAACGCAGGCTTTCAGCCGAACGTCATCAGTCCGAACGCGGACGGAAACGACGACGTGGCAGAATTTCGGTACGGACTGTCGCGCGCTGCCACGATCAGCATTACGCTCGATGATGGCAACGGAAATACCTTCGACTTTCGCCAGAGCGAGCGCCGGATTGCCGATGACTATCAGGTGTTGTTCAGCGGCGTGGTCGATGGCTACCTCAACGATAATGAGACCAGTACCGCGACAGTTTTGCGCCGCCTCATGCCAAACGGGGTCTATACCTGGACGCTGCGCGCGGTCGCCGAAGACGGCGAAACCTCCGAAGTCAGTGGCAGTCTGACGCTTACCGATGGCAGCGCCAACCTGCCCGACATCACAGCGCTCGATGTCGCGCCGTCGATATTCACCCCCAACCAGGATGGCATCAGTGACCGCACGCAGATCAACGTGTTCGTCACGGAGCCAAGCGCGCTTTCGGTCTACCTGCTGACGCCAGATGCGCAGCAGATCTTCGTGCCGCCGCGCGTCGAAGAAAGCCGCCCCGGCGAATCCGGAATGCATGTCTATGACTATGAAGGCGGCGTAGATCGAAATGCCGATCCCCCCGCCGACGGTGAATACGTCGTCGTTGCGCGCGCGCAGGATGCCATCGGGCAGGTTGTCGAACGGCGCAGCGCGCTCACCATCGCCCTCGGTGGCAAACCTTACGGGCAGATTGTGCCGCAGCCCAACGGGGCGACGGTCGTCTTCGCCAGCCAAGCCTGGGAAGAACGCTTCACCAACACGCCCGACACTTCTGGCGCGCTCATCGGCGTCCCTGGCGACCCGCAGGCACTCAGCCTCAACACGATCACCATGCCTGTCGGCGACCTGCTGGTCTTCAAACTCACGATCGAGAATGTCGGGCGTGTGCCACTGCGAACGACCGGACCTGCTCCTGGTTTTGTCTACGCCTGGAACCAACGCGCAGCGACCTTTGGCTTGTTCGATGAATCAGGTGCGTGGCGGGTGGGCATCGACTGCACAACCGCAGCCAGCGATTACCCCTGGCGCTGGGCAATCGGCAGCGACGACCAACTGATTGAGGAGGTCGATCCTGTGGATGGGCGCATTTATCGCTACCTTCCACCCGGCGTGACGACGATAGTCTGGGGAGCCGTGCGGTTGACTGAGATCGAAGCGCGCAATCCGCAGAACTGTTGGGCAGGGCTGATTCACGAAGATGTCGGTATTGCCCTGATCAACCAGAATGTGGGCGCGCGTTCCGTCGAATTGGTTGAAGTGGGCGAATGAACCTGAATTGTATGAGGGGTGAATCGTCTGTACGATCTTCTGAGACTGTATTGAACTTACCAACGACCGGGGGTGCGCCATTAACTTCCGCAACCTGAGCATCGTGCTCGTCCTTTGCCTCCTGATGGCGGGCTGCCGACGACTCGACGTCGGACCGACTCCCCTGCCGACTCTTTCGCCCACCCCACGATCCACTGCGCTGCCCGCATTACCGACTTCCGTTCCGTTGGGCAGCACGGAAAATCCCCTCCAGATGTACATTACCGAGAGCAATGTCGTCAGCATGGATGCGGATGTCACCAATCTGCAAGCAGCACTCACGGATCTGACGGGTCTCACGATCAATGTCCTCCTGACGGAACGCCCAGCCGACGCGCTTGCGGCGTTATGTGCCTCAGCCGAGAGCACCGTCAGCATCGCATGGCTCGATGGCTTGACCGCTCTGGCTGCCGAGGCACAAGGCTGCGGAACCATGACACTCGTGCTGGAGCGCAACAGCGACCAGGGTGCGCAGGCAGCGCGGACATTCCAGATTATCACACGACGCCGCGTTGGGGACTTCGCCGCCCTGACAGATGGCAGCATGTGCCGCATCAGCGCAAGTGATTTTGAGACCTGGCTCTACCCCAGTATCCTGCTCAAAGCAAACGGGGTTGATGTGGCACGCAGCATCGACGAGATAAACGAATTCGAGACCGTAGGCGAGATGGCAGCAGCGGTTGCCGACGGCGCTTGCGATGGTGCAGGCATCTCGGCTCAGTCGCTGGCAGAGTTGGACGAGGCGGTGCGGGACGACCTGAATGTGCTCACGCCTTCGCTGGACGTGGCGTACGGCGCGCTGCTCTATCCACAACAGGTATCGCTTAACCTACGAACTGCGATTGACAATGCCATGACCTCAATCATCGGGGACGTAGAACAGGTTGCAGTCGTGATGGCGGACAGCGTCCGCGCAATCGAGCGTGATGATATGGACTCGCTGCGCGATGCGCTTCGTGATGCAAACCTGGATCTGGCGCAGATCGGTCGCTGAATGACAGAGCTTGCGGTTGTCGTCGTCACCTGGAATGTGCGTGAGTTGGCTCTGGACGCGGTCGGCAGCCTCCTGCGTGATGTCGAGGCGCACGGACCCTCCACTGAGGTTTACGTGGTGGACAGCGCCTCCTCCGATGGTACCGCCGACGCCATCACGCGGGCGTTCCCACAGGTGCATGTCACCGCCAGCCCGGAGAATCTCGGCTTTGCGCGCGCCAACAACGTCGCCCTCAGGCAAATTGGCTTCGGATCTTCAGGTGCAAACCTCCCCAATGCGGTCTATCTGCTCAACCCGGACACCATTACCCAACCCGGTGCGACGCGCACGCTCTACAACGCGCTGCTAAATGACCCGAAAGTCGGCATTGTCGGTGCGCAGCTTGCCTATGGGGATGGCAGCTTTCAGCACGGCGCATTTGCCTTTCCGGGGCTGCGCCAGCTTTGGGTTGAGCTTTTCCCGACGCCGGGCAGACTGGTCGAAAGCGGGTTCAACGGGCGTTATCCGCCTGAGGCGTACCAGTCACAATCGCCCTTCCCGGTCGATTTTGTCCTGGGTGCGGCGCTGATGCTGCGTCGCGAGGTCATCGAACAGACGGGCATCTTCGACGAAGCGTTCTTCATGTACTGTGAGGAGATCGATTGGGCTTGGCGTATCCATAAAGCAGGCTGGGGTGCACGCTGCGTTCCGAGTGCCCGCGTTACCCATCTGAGCGGGCAGAGCAGCGCGCAGGTACGCCCTCGCGCGCTCCTCAACCTGTGGACGAGCCGCCTGCTGCTCTTTCGCAAGCACTATCCGCCCTGGAAATTTATGCTCGCCAAACGCATGATCAGCATCGGGATGCAGCGCAAACTGCATACTCCAGGCATCTCGGCAGAGGTCGCGGATGCATATCGACAGATTGACAACCTGGCGCGCCAATCATGACGACACTTGTTGGGATCATCCTCACCTACAACGAAAGCCGGCACATCACCGACTGCATCGAAGCGCTGCGCTTCTGCGATCAGATCGTCGTGTTCGATTCGTTCAGCACCGATGACACGATGAGTCACGCACTATGGGCAGGGGTACAGCTTGTCCAGCATCCCTTTGAGAACTATGCCTTACAGCGCAATGCAGCCCTGGAAGCAGTCAAGGATGTCGCGGATTGGGTGCTGTTTGTGGATGCGGACGAGCGCGTAACCGAGGCGCTGGCAAACGAAGTCAGAAAGGTCATTGAAAAAGCGGGCAATGTCGTGGGCTTTCGCATACCCAGGCATAACTTTATCTTTGGCAAACTCACCAAAGGCGCAGGCTGGTATCCCGATTATCAGACGCGCCTGCTGCGCGTCGGCAAAGCCCGCTTTGACCCCGCGCGTCCTGTGCACGAGGTCGCACTCCTCGATGGCGACCTCGGCACCCTGGAAAACCCGTTCATCCACTACAATTATCAGGATGTTGCGCAGTTTGCAGAAAAACAACGACGCTACGCTGCGCATGATGCAAAGACGCTCCTTGAACAAGGTGTGTTGGTCAAGCCACATCATTACATCACGCAGCCCCTGCGCCATTTCTGGTGGCGATTCGTGACCCTCAAGGGCTATCAGGACGGCTTGCACGGGCTGCATCTCAGCCTTCTGATGGCGCGTTACACCTACCGGAAGTATCGATTGCTGGCTGCCATGCAGACCCGGAAGAAGTAGGGGCGGACCTTGTCAGTCCGCCTCCGTGAACCGCGTAGAGAGACCCCGACTTGTCAACTTCGTGCATCGGGGACTAAGATGCCGTAGTCGCCATCCGCACGTCGATACAGTACCTCTACACCGCCGGTCGCCTGATTGTGGAAGACGAAAAATCCGTGCCCAAGCAGCTCCATCTGTTCGATTGCTTCGTGTTCAGTCATCGGCTGCATCTTAATCGTCTTGCGGCGCGCCACCTCGGGCGTCATGACCAATTCCTCGGACGATGCCGCTTCCGACATCTCTTCCGCCGGGATTTCTTCCGCAGCCTCCAGTTCTTCGTCGGTCGCGGCGTATACCTCACTGAATCGCTCCAGCCCTTTGCGAGACTGCTTTCCTTTGAAGCGTTCAATGCGCCGATACATGTTGTCGATGACATTGGTCAATGCGGTCGCGAGTTCCGGTTCAGTCGCACGTTCCTCCGTGCGGAGAATCGCGCCGCGCTGGTGACGTACAGTCAATTGCACAACCACCACATCCTTACCCTGGCGCGTGTTCTGGCGTGTTAACTCCAGGCGCACATCCGAGATGTTGGGAAGGTAGCGGTCGAGACGGTTGAGCTTGCGCTGGGCATACTCCTCCAGTTTCTCAGATATCCGCAGGTTGCGTCCGTTAATCTGCACGTCCATAAAACACCTCTCACTCATACAATGATGGCATTATTGATGATGTGCGGCAGTGACTGTCAACGCGAAAACTTCCTGCGCACTCACTGCACGCAGAGCTTCTGCACACGCTTGGAGCGTGGCACCGGTCGTGTACACATCGTCGATCAACAGGATGGAATGCTGGCGAAGCAAGTCGGGATGAGCGGCAAAGGCATCCGCAACGTTCTGCTGCCGTTCCTCGGCAGTCAGCCCAACCTGAGAACGGGTCTCGCGGGTTCGCCAGATGAAGTTTGGTTGAACCGCCACGCCGACCTCCTGAGCGAGTGCTGCGGCGATCAATCCAGCTTGATTATACCGCCGTTCGCGCAGGCGAGCACTGCTGATAGGCACGGGCAGCACCATGTCATACGTCCACTCTAACTGACGCAGACAGCGAGCCATACGTTCTGCCATGAACAGCGCGAGTGTGCGCACATTCTCGTATTTCAGCGCCTGCACGGCTTCGCGCAGCCGTCCCTCATGCGGCGCTGTCGCCGCTGCGGCGGTGAGTGCAGCACCGTGCGCCAGGTGAAAGATCGGCTCAAGTGACTCGGTCGCCCGCTGACAACGACCACACCATGACTGACCGACCCTTCCACATCCTACGCAGGACGGTGGAAAGATCAGGTCAAGCGCATAATCGGCAGCCGTTTGCATCCAGTACGCATAGGAAATCCTCGCGCGCCGGGCAGGCTCGCCTTCACCCGAAGGGTCGTCGCCGCGGTCCATGATCTAGAACAACGGCGTGCTGGTGTTCAGGAGAATGATCGCCGAAGGTCCCAGAAGTACGATCCAAATCGAGGGGAAAATCAGCAGAACCATCGGTATCATCATCTTGACAGGTGCCTGATGTGCTTTCTCCTGGGCGCGCTGACGGCGTTTGACACGCATCTGATCGCTCTGTACGCGCAGGATACGCCCCATGCTGACGCCCAGTTGATCTGCCTGAATGATGGCGGCAGTGAACGCCGTGACATCCGGAACATCCATACGGGTTGCCATGTCACGCAAGGCATCGCGGCGCAGTTTGCCCAACTGAATTTCCCGAAGGATACGCCCAAAAGCGACGGCAAGATCGTTATCCCACTTCTCGTAGACCTTACCCATTGCCATATCAAACCCAAGCCCGGCTTCGACGCAAATGACCAGAAGATCGAGTGCATCTGGCAGCGCTCGTTGGATCGACTGCTGCCGACGGGAGATCTTACTGCGAATCAGCAGTTCAGGCAGCAGGAAGCCCAGCCCTGCGCCACCCAGCAGGTACAGCAGTCCCTGCGGTCCTGGGGTCGAGGCGGAAAAGACGAAGAACACCAGAAAGGCGAGGAAGACGAAAGCGATCATCAAGGCAATACGCATCGCAAAGAACATGGAGGGTTCCATGTTCATCCCTGCCATTTCCAGCTTATGACGAGCGTCTTCAAGCTGCTTCTGCGGAGTCATCTTGGTCGTCGTCTTCGACAACCAGCGCAAAGCGGGCAGGATCACGCGATCCTGGAATGAAAGCGACATTTCGATGTCCGCCAGCGACTGGGGTATATCCCGATCTTCGAATGTCCCCAGGCGTTCCTGCAACGGGTCGCGATTCGGGTCTTCTTTCAGACCTGCATAAACCAGCCCGGCAATAATCACGCCGCCAACGACGACCAGGATCAGCACAAGTATGGGATCCATAGTTCTCTCCGACCTTCCCGCCTAGATATCGATGTCAACGATTTTATTGATGAGAGCTGAACCGATCCCGATCAACGTCAGACCTACACCCAGAAGGGGCCAGCCACACGACCGATTCTCAAACAGGTTGGACATGTAGTCGCGGTTGATGGTATAGAGAAACAGCGCGAGCACAATCGGAAGAAAGCTGATCAGATAACCCGTGATACGCCCCTGAGCTGTGAGAACACTGATCTCGCCCTTGAGTTTGATGCGCTCACGAACCGTGTGACCGATCACGTCGAGGATTTCTGCCAGGTTACCACCGACCTCACGTTGAATGTTGACTGCCGTCGCGATCAGGTCAAAGTCTTCGCTTTCGATACGATCCAACATGTGCCCCAGCGCTGCCGGCATTGGAATGCCAATCTGCATTTCTTGCACCACACGTTTGAACTCTGTCGCGGTAGGTTCTGGGGCGTCACGCCCAATCGCCTCCATCGCCTGTGGAACGCTGTAGCCGGAGCGAAGCGCGTTCACCCACAGACTGATTGTATCCGGCAGTTGACTCTCGAACTGCTTGAGGCGCTTCCCAACCAGGAAAGAAACGTAGATGCGTGGGACAAAAAAGCCGACGAACGCCGAAACGATGCCGAGGACAAGCGATTGGCTGAACAGCACAAAGTAGCCGAGCGCGAACCCCGCCACCAATGCAAAGACATGTACCGCTGCGAACTCCGCGACCGTAAGCTTGACGTTCGCCCGCATGAGCTGAAGCCGCCACTGCTTGCCAAAACTCCGCTCCTCCAGCAGTTTGTCCATCTGATCCTGGAGAGCTGTGGAGCCTTTGCGTTCTCGGCGAGTTTCTTCTTCATTGACGCTAGAGTCATCAACGGTTGGCTCCCATGTCGCGCCAATGTTTTCGAGGCGCTGCTCGATAACATCTTTGTCTGCGCGCACACTGCGGATGCCCCAGACAAGCACGCCGCCCGCGACGATTGCCGCGACGGCGATGACGATGATTTGCATACCTTCCATTGCGCTGTCTCCAACTCACCCTGTTCTGTTGCGAGCTTCCACTAAATTGTATGGAAAGGGCGAAACACGAGTCAAGCAAGACCGTTGTTCCGCCCCCCTGAATTTGGCAATTGTTAGAAAATTAGTACCGTTGACCGATACCAAAGACCGACGGTGGCAGATAGATGCCTGCCGCCTCGATGCGGTCGATGAACTTCGGGCGGATGCCTGTCGGGCGGATACGTCCGATGACCTTGCCACCCTCAACGCCCGTTTGCTCAAACTCGAAGATGTCCGACATGACGATCATGTCGCCTTCCATGCCCTGTACTTCAGTGACTTTCACCACTTTACGCGAACCGTCACGCAGGCGCTCCTGATGACAGACGGCGTCCACCGCGCTGGCGATCTGCTCACGGATCGCACGGATCGGCAGTTCCATGCCCGCCATCAGGCACATGACTTCGAGACGGGAAATGGTGTCGCGCGGGCTGTTAGAGTGACAGGTGGTCAGCGAGCCATCGTGACCCGTGTTCATTGCCTGGAGCATATCCAGCGCCTCGCCACCACGACATTCTCCGACGACGATCCGGTCAGGGCGCATACGAAGCGAGTTAACGACCAGATCCTGAATACTGATCGCCCCTTTTCCTTCGATATTCGGTGGGCGAGACTCAAGGGTAACGACATGTTCCTGCCGAAGCTGCAATTCAGCGGCGTTCTCAATCGTGACGATGCGCTCGCCATCCGGGATGAAGCCTGACAGAATGTTCAGTAGAGTCGTCTTCCCAGAGCCAGTACCGCCAGAAACAATCATGTTCAGGCGCGAGACGATGCACGAGCGCAGGAATTCCGTCGTCTCTTTGGTGATGGACCCCTTACTGATCAGGTCGTCAACCGTCAATGGGCGCTTGAAGAACTTACGGATGGTGATCGTCGGTCCCACCAGCGCAATCGGTCGGATGACCGCGTTCACACGCGACCCATCGGGCAGACGCGCATCAACCAGCGGCGAACTTTCGTCCACACGGCGACCGAGTGGCGCGACGATTCGATCCAGGATGCGCATCACATGATCGTCATCGTCAAACGAGACGTTCGCCCGCTGGATGTTGCCTGCGCGTTCGACAAAGACATTGCGCGGTCCGTTGACCATGATTTCGGTGATCGTCTCGTCGCCCAGAAGTGGCTCAAGCGGTCCAAATCCCAGGATGTCGGCAACAATCGACTCGAACAGGCGCTGTCGCTCTGCGCGCGCCAGGACCATGCTTTCTTCAGCCAGGATGTTGCTGAACAGTTCCTCGATATGCGCACGTATCTCATTCTTACGGGTCGGATCGATTGACTGATCCAGTTCATTCATCAACCGCGTTTGTACGCGTTGTTTCAGATCGCCGTAAGCGCGATCCTGCTGCGGCTGCTGACGTGATTGCACCAAAGGCTGGTTGCGATTGCGCATGCCCGACAAGCGCGAGTCGTCGCCCCCGCCCGGTTCCTGTGGCGGCGGGGTGTTTGAACCACCCGCCCCGCCCGTACTGCCACCCGTGCCACCCTTCTGGATGCGATTCAATAGCGACATGGCTCTACCTCCACTGAACTAATCGGGCGATCCACCGCTAACGCCCCAGGCGCAGTAACGGGTTCTTCTTCTTGATCGCGGTCTTTTCAATATCCAGGTCATCGTCGACTGCATGGTCACCCACGAGCGAATTGTAGACATGTTCAGAAAAGTCCACTAACTCCTTGATCGGAGACTTGGTGCGGTCGCGTTGGTACGTTATGACCGGCACCCCCTTATTCACTGCGCTCAGAATCGTGCGCTGATCGTATGGGATTTTCGCTTCGACTTGCCGCTTGAGATGCTTTTCAATGGTTTCGGTGGGGATGGTAACCCGTCCCGCACGCTGCTGGCGCTCATCTTCGACCTGATTCAAGACGAACATCGTCTTGGTAGGCACGTAGTTCAACCGATCAAACAGGTCAAGCATGAAACGGGCATTCTTGATCGACGCGAGCGTCGGCGTCGCCATCAGGACGATTTTGGTCGCCATGTCGAACAGCGAAAGCTGCGATTCGTTGAGGTAGTTGCCGCAGTCCACGATGACGAAGTCATAGGTATTTGCGACTTTTTCCAGGATACGCGCGATGGCATTCGGGGTCTGTTCGACCTCCAGCGCCAGTTCCAGCTTTGGCGGACTCAGCAGCACCTTGAGACCGCTTTCATGGGTGGTCACGATGCTGTCGAAGAAATCCGTGTCCAGGTCATCAATCTTGCCGACCAGGTCGTGAAGGGTGGACTGTGACTGCAACTTGAGGAAGACGCCGACATCACCAAACTGGAGATTCGCGTCAACCAGCAGCACTTTCGTGTTCTTCTTCATCATGCCTGTTGCAAGGTTGGTCGCCATCGTGGTCGCACCGGTACCGCCCTGCGGGCTATAAACCACAATGATGTGCCCGGCTCGCAGCGCACCAGCGTCGTTCACCATCGCGTTGGTCGCCGAACGCATGTCAACTGGCGCGTTGGTCAACACCGCCTGCTGCATTCGGGCAAACTCATGCTGCTTATACACAGCACGAATCGTGTTATACAGCTCATCGAGCTGAACGGGCTTGGTCAGGTAATTTCGCGCCCCTGCCAGCATCGCCTTGCGAAAGTAGTCGCTGTCCGCCTGGACAGACATGATGATCACGGCGGCACCCGGATAGACTTTGGAAATCCGCTCTGTCGCCTGGATGCCGTCCATATCCGGCATGTTGATGTCCATCAGGACGATGTCAGGTTGTGTCTCCTGCACTACGCGAACGGCTTCAATGCCCGTCCCAGCCGTCCCGACAACCCGAAACTCCTGATCCTCGAATGCGAGCAGCTTCTTGATGTTCTCGCGGGTATCGGCAATGTCATCGACGACGACAACCTTGATCGGCTCTTTGTTTTCACCACTAGCGTTACTTCGGTTGAACATACGTTTCTCTCTATTTGATCGTCAAGCCTTAACCCGCGACATCGAGCGAAAGGGGTGGGGGCTAACCCCCACCGCCACCAGATTCTTCAGTCGCCAGCTCAACCTGATTCTCGATTACAAGCTGCCGAATACTGCGGATCGCAGGCTCAATACTGTAAGGACGCCGTCCCGGAAGCTGGATATTGAACTCCGTCATGATGTAGTCCAGCGTGACAGGGTCGGTCGGAACGCGCGATGTGTCGCTCGCGGCACGCAGTGCAAACGTGATGGGAAGCCGCGCCTCAATGAAGTGCGTCAGCACCACCGCATCCTGCGGAGTGACACCCAGCGTGACAATATCGGGACGCGACTCGGTGGGAGTTGGGATCGGCGTCGCCTGCCCATCGCCAGCGTCAGCCTGCTGGGCTTCCGGGTTCGGGGTCGGCGTGGGCGGAACCCCTACGATACGTCCATCAGGCGGAAACTCGCCCACATGCAGCACAAAGGCATCCTGAATGGTGCGCTGCGTCACCAGACGCGGGCGCTGGCGCTCGGATGGACCGACCACCGCGTTCGCAAAGCCGAGTGGATCAACACGCCCTTCAATGGCGGTGGTCAACACCAGTTGTCCGCTCTCAGGATCTTCGGAGATCAGCGTCACGCGATTCGGAAGGAGCGACTGGAATTCCTCGTCAACATCGACGAACAGAAGCGAAACGATGATGTCTACCCGGTCACCGTCCTGGATACCGTACGCAACCGAAGTCAGGCGATCCATCGGAACGGCAATCGCGACCAACCCACTGGGAAGCAGCGCCGCCGCATCAGAACCGACGCGAGCCAGGTTGGTCAGGTTATCGACCACCATGTTCTGCAAAATCGGCTGCTCGCGGAAAATGTCGGTACGTGCGATGCGCCCCACAACATCCTCAAGATTGGTAATGCCGTTGAACGGAGCCGACTCCAGAGGCCAAGGTCGGAGTTCGACAGCGTTCGGCGGAACCACGATCCCGCGGGGAAGTTCCTGTACTGCGATCACCAGATCGACGTACTGCTGCGGCGTCGGCGTTGGCACTGTGTTGTTAGACACGATTTGCGGTGCAGGTGTACCACTCGTCGTCGTCGCGGGTGCTGTAGGCGTCAGCGTCGGCAACAGGAATATGACTACTGCTCCGATAACCAGCAGCAGAATGAGGATGATCAATATAGTGCGAAGGCGTCCCATGTATTCCCTCCGTAGGGTGCGTCGCGGGTGAGGACAGGCAGCAGTTGAAATTCTGTCAGGAATTTCAACACTTTCTTTACAAGTATATGTGTTTGTAGTGTAGTCAACCCTCAAGAAATGGGAAACCGAACTAACGTCCTGTTCGGCTCCCCCAATTTCTGCAATTGATTACACGCTAGTCATCACTGGCAGGCAGCTCGAGTCGTACGCTTGTACTCTGTTCCTCGCCGCTGAAGACCGACACCGCACCACCCACCAGTTCAAACTTCTGCTTGAGTGTGATCAGGCTCTGGGCGCGCGGGTCTTGCTGGTAGCTCTCATCGCCGATCAGCGCCGCCTCAGCATCAAAGCCGCGTCCGTTATCTTCGACCACGACCTTGATCCGATTGCTGGTCAGGTCAAGCCGGATGACGATTTCACTCGCGCTCGCATAATCGCGCGCATTGACCATCAGTTCCTGGATGGCACGGAAGATCATCACCTCGCGGTGCGATTGAAGGCGGCGCTCCTCACCCAGAATATCGAGTTTGACCTCAATATCGTTCTTTTCCCGAAACGAATCCACGTAGCGTCGAACCGTCGGAACCACACCCAGGTCATCAAGCATCATTGGGCGGAGATCGAAAATGAAATCGCGCACCTTCTGGAAGGTCGTGCTCGCCACCGTTTTGAGCGTAAGGAGTTCCTCTGCTGCGCGCGCCGGATTGCGGTCAAACAAACGCTGACAAATCTCGGTTTGCAGGATGAAATTGGTCAGCGACTGCGCGGGACCATCATGCATCTGGCGCGCCAGGCGTTGGCGTTCATCTTCCTGTGCCTGAACAACACGGACAATCCCCATACTGGGAGAATTGACAGGACCACTCGCCGAGCCAGACTCAGCAGGCAGTGTCTCGATGCCCCCCTGGAGTTTTGTGGCGATTTGACCGAGTACCTGCTGTTCTTTTTCGAGGAGCTCACGGCTATTCTGGAACTTTTCGAGCTGACCACGCATCGTGGTCAGGCGAAATCGCGCTTCCAATGCCTCGTCATAGATCGCACGGATGTCCTGACGTGGTGCCGTATCGATATTATCCTGCACTCGCCGCAGTTCGGTCGCAATATCACTATTGCGTGCCTGTTCGCGATCGACGACAAGCTGGGTCTGCTCGATTTGGATCTTGATTTCGATGAGCTTCTCTCGGATACGCTTCATTTCCGTCTGAAGCAGTTCAATCAATTCTTCACGCGCTCGCGCGTCAGAACGGGCTTCTCTGTCCATAATTCTTACCGCCTTGTTGCAAGCCTCTAACGTCTGTTGTCCCCACTATTGTCGCGGATACGCACCCAACCGTGCCTTAAGGCAGTCACTGCTGCCTGGGTACGGTCTTGAACGTTGAGTTTCTTCAGGATGGAGGTCATGTGATTCTTGACTGTCTGCTGGCTAATCCGCAATCGTACTGCGATCTCTTTGTTACTCATCCCATTCGTCACAAAGTCGAGAATTTCCAACTCGCGCGGACTGAGAGGGACAAAGTGTTCTTCGCCATCAACAATGTAAGAAGGCATCGAACCCAGACTCACACTCATCCACTGCTGGAGTTCATCATAACTCATGACCCGATCATCGACGACGTAATTGCCGTCTGCAACCGTTCGGATAGTCCGAACTAAATCATCGGGCATGACATCTTTCGCGCAATACGCCGCCGCCCCTGCACGCATCGCGTGCATAACCTGCTGCGAGTCATGGTAGGCGGTCAGTACAATGACACTAATCCGTTGGTTCTCAGCACGAATCTGGCGCGCAACCTGCAATCCGTTCATTTCCGGCAGGTTCACATCCAACAATATAACATCAGGGTGCAGTAGACGCGCCGCTGCAAGCGCCTCTGGACCATCCTGGCACTGCCCTACAACGCGGATGTCATCCTCGAATTCCAGGGCACGTTTCAGTCCATCACGAAAAAGCGGATGATCATCCACAATAAGAACGTCTATGGTTTGGGCACTGCGGCGACTCGCAAGTTCCATCATCTCATCGTGCGGCATACTGAGTCTCCAGAAGTCCGCCGCATCTCCTTTCCGTTATAGCCCCTTGCGGCAGTATACAACCAAAGCAATTCGCGTCGCAAATAGACACGCTGGCTGTTCACGATGCGCCGATTTGCACCTATAATTCGCAGGTACAATCGCCAATCCTCTCCTAGCAAGGTGTCCGTTGCAATCGGTAACCCACGACGATGTCCTTTATTTTCGTTCTGAACGGTGGTCAGCAGTGACGCACGGCGTTTTCTCGCGGCGAGGCGGCACCAGCCGAGCACCGTTCGAATCGCTCAATCTCGGGGGCAATGTAGGCGATGACCCGCAGTCCGTACGCAGCAACCATGAGATCATGTATGCTGCGCTGGGAGTGAATGACGCCCGTGCTTGCAGCGTCTGGCAGGTCCATAGCAATGATGTCGTGATCGCAAATGCACCAGTGAAAGGTCGGCGCTGGCTGACCCAGGCAGACGCGATGGTGACCGACCGTTTGGGTGTACCGCTCAGTATGCGGTTTGCCGATTGCACCCCGCTGCTCTTTGTCGATCCAAAGCAAAATGTCATCGCAATCGCCCATGCGGGATGGCGCGGCACTGTCCTGGGCGTTGGGGGACGTACCATCCATACAATGGTACGCAGCTACGGCTGCAAACCGGAGGACATCCAGGCACTGATTGGTCCAAGCATCGGACCTGACCGCTATCAGGTTGGAGAAGAAGTCGTGGCTGCGACACAGGCGGCATTCGGCACGACCGAAAACCTCATCCATCGAGATGCCCGCGACGGCAGCGCGTATCTCGACCTGTGGGCAGCCAATGCGCTGGATCTGCGGCGGGCAGGTGTTGAACAAATCGAGAGCGCCGAACTCTGCACTGCGGAACGCACCGATCTGTTCTTTTCACACCGCGCAGAGCACGGGCACACCGGTCGCTTCGGAGCTGTCATATGCCTGTAGACATCGCTTCCAACCTCAGCAGCGTTCGCACCATGATCGAAGAAGCCTGTTTGCGAACCGGGCGCGATCCGAAGACTGTCACTCTGATCGCCGTCAGCAAGACTCAGCCCCCAGACGCATTGATCGCCGCTGCCGCGGCAGGCATCGTTCACTTCGGTGAAAATCGAGTTGAAGAGGCGGAGATAAAGATTCCAATCGTCAATCAACGTTCATCTCACCCACTCACCTGGCACATGATTGGACACCTGCAAGGTCGCAAAGCGAAGGACACGCTGCTTGTCTTCGACGTCATAGAGTCACTAGACACCCTAAAATTGGGTGAGAGACTCTCTCGCCTGGCTGGCGAAACGGGGCGTACAATAGATGTCCTGATGGAGGTCAACGTTTCTGGCGAGACCAACAAGTATGGCTTTGTGGCACACAACTGGCAGGAAAACCCCGACATAAGACGTACGCTTTTCGATTCTGTACGACAGATCGCAAGCCTACCCGGTCTGCACCTGACAGGGCTGATGACGATGGCACCGATCGTCGCGCAAATGGAGGAAACCCGCCCGATTTTCGCGAGTCTGGCAGCCCTGCGCGTGGCGCTTCAGTCCGAACTGGGATTTGCACTGCCGGAACTCAGCATGGGCATGACTGATGATTTTCCGATTGCCGTCGAAGAAGGTGCAACCTCTGTACGTGTAGGACGCGCGATTTTTGGTGAACGCATAGCACAAGGACAAGGATAACGACCATCATGATCATCATTTCGTACCTGCTCACATTCTTTGAACTCATCCTGCTTGCGAGAGTTTTGCTGAGCTGGTTTCCGAACATCGACCGCAACAATCCGATTATTCGGTTGGTCTTTGACATCACCGAGCCTATTCTGGCACCCATTCGCAGCGCACTCCCCCAAACTGCCATGCTCGATTTCAGCCCAATCATCGTTATCCTGATCATTCAGGTACTGCGTATCGTCCTGGGTGTGTGAGCGTGGTCTCAATGGGATTTAGTACACCGCCATGTTAAGATCGTCGCGTTTACAGCCTTAGGGAAGTAGCAAAGGAATGACGGTGATGGAGAAACGTAACTTCAGAATCACGGATGCCCGCGGCGGAACCGCCTTACCAGTCCGTGTCGTCACCCAATCCGAAACGGGTGGGCTGGCTGGCGTGCAAGAGGACGGTGTGTTGAAGGTGCGCTTGGTGGCATCCCCTGCTGGCGACCCTGCAGCCAATGCTGAACTGATCGCCATCATGTCGGATGTTCTCGGCATTCCACCCAATAAGATCGAGATCGTCGCCGGTGCGTCCGCGCGCGAAAAAATCCTGAGCGTCGAGGGCTTGACGACGGACGAGGTTGAGTCGCGACTGGGGCTAACCTGACAAGCTCATGAGCAAGGGGAGATGGTTCATTCTGGTTGTCGTGACGATGCTGGCGGGGTGCGGTCAGCCAATCTCCCCATCCGCCTTGCCAACCTTGACTCTGGTTCCGCCAACTGAAACCATCGTCCCTACGTCCGCACCAGCGCGTGCGACTGATGACCCGGAACTGACCTCTCCCGAAAGCCTCCTCACAGCCCGCGCGCCAACACTTCCTGCAGCAGGCACCAGCACAGTACTGCCGGAAGATCCGATTGCTGCGGAACTTGTTTTGATCGCCCAGCAGCAGGTCGCTGATCTGTTGGGGATCAGCGTGCGCCGCGTGCGTTTGGTCAGCGTTGAGGCTGTTCGTTGGGACGACAGCAGCCTGGGCTGTCCCCAGGCGGATCAGACCTACACGCCAATCGAAGTGGATGGCTATCGTATAGAGCTGCGCGCCGCGGACGAGACCTATCGCTTTCATACCGACTTTGACAGAGTGATCTCTTGCGACACGGCGTTGGAAACCGACGGCTGAGACATTACGCACTGGGCGCTGGCAGACGGTAACCGAGATGAAGCTGCATCTGCCCCAGAGCGCGATGCATCGCCGTGCGAACTTCGTCCGCCGCATCCAAGAGTCCGTCATAAAGCAGGGTCATGCTCCCCAGCACACCCAACTGCCCTAAAGTCTCGGCTGCCAGGGCGCGGACATGAGGATTTTTGTCGCCTAATGCAGCGCGCAGCACATCAATGCCTTCGCCTTCAGGCATGGTCTCACCCCGCTTCTTAAGCCAATCATTCAGCCAGTCAACCTGTTCAATCGGCGGATAGCTGTTCAGTTTCCCGACCGAATCGCTGTCCAGCTCGGCAAAGGCGGCTTCAGCAGCCGACTTCACATACCATTCGGTGTCCTGTAGAAACGTCCGATAGATCGCTGCCAACGCCCACCCCGAACGGATGCGACGGATTCCCGCAATTGAAACACGCCGCAAAATCATGTCTTCATCCCGGTTGGCATCAAACAGGATGGGGTGTCCTTCTTCCGGCAGCGCCGCGAATGCTTCGGCGATTGCCTTGCGAACGGGTTCGGCATCGCTCGTGAAAGCGACCACCATAGCCTCCAGTGCCGCTTCGTTAGCGATTGCGCCCAACGACATGGCTGCTGCAAGCTGCACTTCGGCTTCAGAATCCTGAACCAGCGAGCGCAAGTCCGGGATGGAGGTGGGATCTCCAATGGCTCCCATCGCCAGGCATGCCAGGCGGCGGATCGAAGCGCTTTGGTTTCGCGCCGCCCTGCGCAGGATGAACTGGATACTGCGATCTCCCGATCCTACTAGTGCCGCTGCCGCGCGCTCGCGCACCAGGGGGTACTGATTGGGCAGCACCATGACGTTGGCAAGCTGCTTGAGAACGGTCCCCCGCCAGCTTGTATTGGTCGGGGCATACCGCAGCCAGCGAGCAGCGTCCACCAGGGCTGTCATCAGGATGTCGTCGGATGCACCCAGTCGTGCCTGGATCACCTGATCGACCACAGAGTGCATCGCACCGAAAGCGAATGTCGATTGCCAGGAGAGATGGTGCGACCTCTCAACCAGCGCATCCAGTTCAAGATTCTGAAGCCCTTGACTGGCAAAATAGGCGGCAAGTTGCGCATGGCGGAACCGGTATGTGTCTATGCCACAACGTACCAGCAAGCCAGATCGGCACAACCCGGCAAGGAGTTTCGCCTGCGGGTTCGCCAACTTTTTGACGGTCTCCTGAGCAGCTTTCGCCGCTCGCTTACTCCCCGGTTCCAAATCATTCCTGATTGCCTCAGAGAGTTCTGCGGGCTGCGGGGTTTCCGGTGCCGCGATCCCCAGTTCGACCATGCGGGATCGGCGAATAGCGCCTTCCTCAAGTTGCAGGTGTGCCAATTGAATCAGGATCGACTCAAGATTGGCGGGCTGCTGCTTACTCGAAATTAAGCGCGAGACGCACATCCGATACCAGTCACTCATTTCGACCGTGGCTTCATCAGCCGTCAAAGTTGCCCAGATTTTCGCGGTCAGGTCAAGGGGTGTGAGCGCGCGAATATCGGTCAGGGCAGCAGCACAAGCGTCGTCAGTCGCTTTGCGCGCGCCGCTCATCTTCTTGTCCTTGAAGCGTGGAAGCGCTTCTGCCCACCGCTTGATCGCCTGCTTGACGTCATAATCCTGCCAGGGGCGCATGTAGAGCGCCGTCAGCCCCAACCGTGTGAACACGCCATGCCCGCGCACAGGTCCTGTGACAATAACGTAATTCTTGTCGTAGTGTGCCAGAAAGACTTTCAACCACGTCTGCGCAGCGGATTGGTGCGCTTCAGTCAACTCATCGTAGCCGTCAAGGAGCAGCAGCACCTGTCCCGCGTTGAGCCGCTCATACACATTGCTCGGCATCGTCATCGCAGTGACCCGATCCACGCTCGCTTGCACAGCTCGTACCAAAATCTCGGCAGGGTCCACATCACCCCGCCGAACCGTATCGAAGTCGAAATACTCGAAAGAAACATAAAGGGGCATGAGGCGATTAAACAGTGGAACGGTTTCTTTGGCGCTTTCATCGCGCGTCTCAAAGGTAATGCCCCGTTCTTCCGCCAGTTTTTCGCGCGCCTGTGCTTCTATCTTGAGGCGCTCCTGTACGCGCTTCGCGCGTTCCTTTTCTGGCAATTTCGCCTCTTCTTCCAGGATCATCGCATTGACGGAGTCAGTGGGCGTCTGGAAACGAACGCGATTCAGGCTGAAGAGCGCGATGGCATGAAGCGCCGTTGTCCGCCCGCTGCCCGGCAAGCCGAGCAGAGCCAGTGAACGACCGCCTTCACTTAAGTCGTTAATCGTCAGGGATGGGATGTTGAAGGGAGCATGGAGATACGGCAGATCATGAATGCGAGGTACGACATGGAACACATCTTCCAGCACCTCATCATCGGGGGGTGCCGCCAGTTTCGCAGGCGCAAGAAAACGCGGCTCCACGAGTATGTCCGTAAGCTTGACAAATGATCCTGCCAGATGCGAGTGTTCACAGCGGCGCACCAAGTCCCCCATCAGGCGGGAGTCGGCAGTGCGCGTTGCCGCGTTGCGCGCGGTCGTTGCCTGGCTACGAGCAGAATCGACGATCCCCTTAACGATATGGCGATACCGATAGACACCGTAGGCGCTCGCCCACCCGGTCAATAGTCCAATGCCGAAATTCTGAAGATCGAAGCCCATAGCCGGTGCCCCTCAACGAATGCCCACCGTTCAATGCTCTATTTTACGATATTGGCGCGCACCTGGGACTTAACGTTCAGACGGATACTGGTGGTTAATCTGCAAAATCAAGACTCTGCGCCTCACACACTGTGTACAATACGAAGGGAATGTACATCCCAGACAGGATTTCCCGGATGGTTCATAACCCTTCAGAATCGATAACACCTGACCAGGCGCAGCAGCGCATGCGCACGGCATCCGGAACCCATATCTCCCAGGCTGAGTGGCAGTGGGTCATCTATATCTCCTGCGCGCTCGTCCTACTGGCATTTGCCCCCCTCATTTTGTTCTCTGCCCAGGGAACGGATGATGTCCAATTCATGGGGATGACACACAACTATCTCGATGGCGGCACATACTTAAGCAAGATGCAGCTCGGCGTCGAAGGTCGTTGGTTCGTCACGTTCGAACATACGCCAGAGCAACACCAGGGGGGATTCATCCAGGTTATCTACTTATTGCTTGGGCATCTTTCCCGTCTCTCCGGCGTCCCGACCCTGGTCATTTTTCATGTCGCACGGCTGGGTGCTTCGCTCCTGATGTACTTCGCGCTTTACCAGCTTGGCGCGGCTATCTGGACAAAAGTGCGCGCTCGAAAAGTCTTCTTTGCCATCGCAGCAATCGGCAGCGGGTTCGGATGGCTGTTTTCCCTATTCACAGGCAGCACCGACTTCCCAGATCTGACACTCCCGGAAGCCTTCCCGTTTTATAGCAGCATCATGAATGTGCACTTTCCGCTGACGCTGGCGCTGCTTGCCATGCTGCTGACCATCCTCATCAATGTGCTGCGTCCTGGTGCCGAACAAGATACACAGGCAGAGCGAGCAGTGCCGCTTGTATCAGGACTGAGTCTCGGTCTTGCGCTCCTTTTCCCCCAGACGCTTGTACCGGTTGGCGCTGCCCTTGCTTTCCATTTACTGGTCACCTGGGTGAAAGCGAAAAAGTTCCCAATTCGTCTGATGCGATGGATGCTCGCTATCGGCGTGCCTGCGTTTCCATTGTTTGTCTACTATGTGTTCCTGGTGATGTACAACCCGGCGATGGCGGAGTGGAATCGCCAGAACGTCACACTCGCGCCCCCGCTCCCAGGGGGATTACTGATCGTGCTTGCGGGCTTTGGCTTGCCTCTGCTGCTGGCACTGCCGGGCATCTGGCGCGCGCTGCGACGCCTGGAACTCGACGGGGATCGCTTGATGCTGTTCTGGCTGCTGGCGATGCTGATCCTGATCTTCATGCCAACCAATATCCAGCGTCGCTTTGCCGCCGGGATGATCATCCCTATCGCCTACTTCGCTACGCGCGCCATCGAAGACGTCTGGCTCAACTATGTCAGCCGACGACGACGCACTGCCGTATTCACACTTGTTATGGCGATTCTTCCCATCAGTCAGTTATTCGTGCTGCTTGCGCCCGTAGCGCTTTTTGGTGCGAATCCGCAGAACATTGCCGGGATCATGCTGGATCGCAGCTACATCGCCTCATTTCAATGGCTGCGCGAGAATTCCGAACAGGATGATGTGATCCTCGCAGCAACCGAGGTCGGCATCTGGATTCCGGGATACACCGGAGATCGCGTTGTATACGCGCACAAATTCGAAACGCTCAATGCCGATCGTAACCGAGAGGCGCTGAACACCTGGTATCAAACTACAGAACCTGACCAGTGCGCAGCGACACTTCAATTCTTTGAAGTTGCCTATATCCTATTCGGACCAGAAGAACGTAAGCTGTCGGATGCCCCCGTCTGCTTGGAAGGACGAGAGTTGTTAGCACAGATTGGGCAAGTCGCTATCTATGCGCCCTAGTCTGGCGCTCGCGCTCGCCATCATCGCCTGCGTTCTGGTCACTGGCTTTCACCCGGATGGTCTGCCCTTCATGCCATCCGCCCAGTTTTCCGACGCTGCTATCGCGCACTATCCAGCGGCGCTCCACGTCTACCGTCACGGCTTCGCCCCCGAATGGTCTGAACTCAACATGGCGGGGCAGCCGTTTTCGGCAAACCCACTCAACAAGACCGCATATCCCCCGCAGCTTCTGGCAGCCTGGATTGCGCCGCCGCTCTCCATGAACATCTTATTCGTGCTGCACCTGGGACTGGCGGCGGCGGGCATGTGGTTTTGGGCACGCGCGCTCAGGTTCTCTGAACCAGCAGCGGCAGTCGCCGCGCTCGCCTATACATTGTCCCCGCGCCTGATAGGGCACACAGCCGCTGGTCATCTCGATCTCGTCTATGCGATGGCGTGGTTTCCCTTCCTCATGGCAGGACTCCACGCGGTGATGACAAGCCCCTCCCTAAGACATATCTTCTGGCTTGCGCTGGCTGCCGCCATGCTTGTCCTCGCGGATGTGCGGCTCAGTCTCTTCGCGATTGCGGCAGCCGCAGTCTATGCCGTCGTCCTTGCCGCACAGCATCGAACATGGCGCCGGCTTCTCATCCTGCTCGGCATTGGGGTGTGGGTCGGCGCCCTGACGATCTCGGTCACGCTGCCGCTGGCGCTGTGGCAGCCCCACCTCAGCCGGGCTGCCCTCACCAGTGCCGAAGCTGGGACATTCTCGCTGGAGCCGGGGATGATGGTCGGGATGCTGCTTCCGCCGCCTGCCACCAATATCGAAACACAGGCGTCTGTCGGCGTCGGCGTCCTGCTGCTCGCCGGAATAAGCATCCTGTACGCGCCGCGCAGACATCTACACTGGATTGTTCTGATGATCCTTGCCGCGCTTTATGCGCTCGGCAGCAACGGATTTCTGTGGGCGCTCCTGGTTGAGATCCTGCCCCCGCTGCGCTGGTTCCGGGTCCCCGCGCGAGCCTGGTTCATCGTCGCGCTCATTATGCCGCTGCTGGCGGGGTACGGGGTGCAGCACCTGATGGACAGAACGCCATCTTTCGGGCGTCACAAGGCACTGCTGCTGCCGCTGAGTATCGGGCTGCTGGCGGGCATCTGCGGAGTTTCTGCGCTCGTGTCCATCCCGCAGCTCGCGCAAGGCGGCTTACGCCTGCTGCTCGTCGGCAGCGCGATGGCTGCAACCCTGTTCTGGATTGTGCGCAGCAAAAGCCTGCCGCGCCTTGCCCCCGCGCTTATCTTTTTGATCGTTCTGCTCGATCTTGGGTGGAATAGCCGTACGTGGTTGGAGTGGCGCGGGCATGAGGACTGGATTACACCTTATGTCCCACTCGCAGAAGCGCTCCAGCGCGAGAATGCCGACCGCATCTATTCGCCCGCCTACAGCGTGCCGCAGCAGGTGGCAGCGGAATATGATCTGCATCTCTTCGGCGGCGTCGATCCTTTCCAGCTACGTGGCATTGCGGGCGCTGTCGAGAGCGCAAGCGGTGTGGGGCATCACGGTTACACAGTTATTCAACCACCGCTGATCAGTGGTGAGGGAGAAGATCTCACCACCGTCAATCGCGGCGCAGTGCCTGACACGGCGGCGCTCGCCGCATGGCAGGTCAGCCATGTCGTCGCTCCCTACCCCATCGAACATCCAAGGCTTGCGTTAAACACTCTTATCGACGACCTATACCTCTACCGCAACCTCGACTATGCGCTGACCATCCCACGCGGGCAGGTACCACGCTGGGCGAATGCCGATGATCTGCCTAATCCAGAGACCGTCCTGACAAACATTCAGTGGACGACACGCGCACAGTGGGGAGCCTCAGCGCTGCTGGTAATGACGCTCGTCGCGGCATTCTACATTTCTCGTCGCCAGAGGACACTATCGACATGAACGTTCGCCATGACCTACGGTCGGGTGCTGTACTCATCATTCTCGTTTTACTTATGATCGCCGTCTACCACCGCCTCTTGTTGGGCGAGGTCTTCATATGGGGGCTGCCCCCACTCCAGTTTTACCCCTGGCGTGCCTTCGCGCTCGATACGCTGGCAACTGGAAACCTCCCCCTCTGGAATCCTTACAATGGGGCGGGCGCGCCGCTTTTCGCCAACTACCAATCCGCGCTGCTCTACCCGCCCAGTTGGTTCAGCTTTGCCCTGCCTCTCGCGCAGACCATGAGCATCACCGCCGTCCTCCACCTCTTCCTGGGCGGATGGGGAATGTGGACGCTAACACGCTTACTCGGCTACAGCGCTCTCGGACGCGGCGTCAGTACGCTCGCCTTTGCCATGACGAGCTATCTCGTCGCGCGTCTGGGCACATTTCCCATGATCAGCGCAGCGGTCTGGCTGCCCTGGCTGCTGTGGGCAGCACTGAGCATCGTCCGCTTCGCGCGCGCGCGCGATGTGGGACGATTGGCATTCTTCAGCGCGCTTCTCCTGCTCGCCGGGCACGCCCAGACCGCGTGGTATGCGCTTCTGCTCACTGGACTGTTTGCCCTCTGGTCATGGCTGCGCATTCGACCGCTCAACTGGCTGATCCCGGCGATGCTCCTGAGCGGAGTACTGCTCGGCGCGGGGATCGCCGCGCTTCAGTTGATGGCAACAGGAGAACTCCTCCTGCTCTCGCAGCGCGCATCGGGCGTGGATTTCGACTTCGCCATGAACTTCAGCTATGTGCCCTTACGCACGCTCAATCTGATTTCGCCAAATATCTTTGGCAACCCCGGCGACGCCAGCATTCTGGGCACAGGCGCGTTCTTTGAGGATGCCGTCTACATTGGTTTAATCCCCCTGGTGGGTGCAATCGCCGCCGTGCTCCAATGGCTGCGCACCCGGCGCAGCAGCGAGCGCCCCGCATTCATGAGTGACGTCAGCTTCTGGATGGTGATCGTCGTCATCGCCTTCGCCTTCGCGCTGGGGCGTAACACGCCCCTGTTTCCGTTTCTCTACAACAATATCCCCACGTTTGACCTCTTTCAGGCACCCGTCCGCTGGCATCTGTGGACAGTGACTGGCTTGTGCCTTCTGGCAGGCGCGGGCGTCAGCACCTGGGCGAACACCCGAAAAGACCGCGCCTGGGCGGGTCGTCTGACGGTCGTCTGCATCGCGGGGCTGCTGATCGGCGCGCTTGGACAATCGTTCTTTGCAGGTGAGTCGGGTGAGCCTGTTCGTGTGATGCTCAGAGGTGTCCTTTTCACCAGCATCATCGGAACCGTCGCGGGTCTACTCGCGTTACGGATGCCCACGCCGGGCACGCCGGGGTACGGGCGATGGGGGCTAGCCGTACTCGTCCTTCTGGCAGTCGATTTGGGTTGGGCGGCGCAGGGCTTAAACGTGACCACCCGCGCGGCGATTGACGCGCAAGCCGGAGATGCCTCCGCGCCGCGCGCCTACTGGTCGCCCGATGTGCAGGATCGTGTTCAATTCGAGGAATACTTCCTGTTTGATGACTACCGCGTCGCGGTGGAACGCTGGGCAGAGGCACGCCAGAGCCAGCTTCCCAACCTCAATCTGCTTGATGGGCGACCGCTCCTCAACAACTTCGACCCACTTCGACCTGGCTACGCCGTACAGTACGCAGCACTCATCGAGGACAATCCTGCTGAAGCCCCCGCCCTGCTGAACGCCGCGCATGTCGATGCAATCTTCGACGATGACGGCGTGGCGCAGCCGCTCGCGGCAGTCAGTGAGCGCGCGTGGTTGGTGGAAACGGCTTGCTGGCACAACCGCGACTTTGAGGTCAGCGCCGCGCTGCTGGGTGCAGGCTGGGATCGGCAGTTGCAGGTGCAGTTGAGTGGTGAAGGGACATGTGCGCAGGGAGATGCTGCCCGCTCACTCGGCGTCGTCACCAGCATCGAATACCACCCGAATGAAGTCGAGTTGCGTGTGAGTGCCGAGCAAGACGCCTGGCTGGTCGTCGCCGACACCTACTATCCCGGCTGGCGAGCGGAGGTGAACGGCGCACCCACCACCATCCAGCGCGCCAATCTCGCATTTCGCGCTCTGCAACTCGAAGCTGGCGATCACAGCGTGCGCATGGTGTATGAGCCGGGATGGGTCGTCCCAGGCGCAGTCATCAGCGGCTTATCACTCTTCGCGCTGCTCATCCTGTTCAGAATTCAGGACGCCCGACGGAACACGACTTAGGGCGCGCCTTATGGGTTGTGGTGCGCAATCCCCACGATAATGGATGAGGGACACCTAAAGGACGTAAAGCACATGCTGCGGCGGCTGACGATTGAGCGCACAACCCAGGTCATTCTCTTCATCCTGCTCTTCGCACTCGCAACGCGCATCCCGCTCGACACAGATACCTGGTGGCATCTGCGCAGTGCGGAGCATACGCTGACCAACGGCATGATCTATGCCGACCCCTTCTCGCACACGATGAACGGGCAGCCCTGGACAAATCACAGTTGGCTGTCCCAGATTGTCCTGCTCGGTGCATGGAAGCTGGCAGGTGACAGCGGTCTGGCAATCTACACAGCCCTGCTGGCGACAGCAGGCATGTGGATGGTTTACCGCATGTCCTCCGGCAATATTTACATTCGGGCGTTCGCGCTTATCCTCGGCGCATCGGCGGCAGCCGTCTTCTGGTCTCCGCGTCCACAAATGATTTCGTTCTTCCTAAGCACCGTACTGCTGTACCTCCTTTACCGCTACAAATATCAGAAGTCTGACCACCTGTGGCTCATCCCCCCGCTGATGGCGCTGTGGGGAAACTTCCACGCCGGGTTTTCGATTGGCTTCATCCTGTTGGGCGGAAGCATCGCAGGCGAGGTCATCGGCAACCTCTTCGCGCGCGGCAGCAGCGATCTGGTCGCCTGGCGCGGCATTCGCAAGCTCATACTCGTCAGTGTGGTTTCGGTCGGCGCGCTGCTGCTCAATCCGTATGGCGTTCAAATGCTGCTTGTGCCTTTTCAGACGCTCAGCATCGGCGCGTTGAGCAGCTACATCCAGGAATGGCAGTCGCCCAACTTTCAAATGCGAGAGACATGGCCCTTCGTCGCCCTGCTGCTGCTCACACTGGGGGCAGCGGGCGCAAGTCCGCGCCGCCTGAACTGGACAGACTTCGTGCTTTGCGCGGGGACTGCGTTCATGGCGCTGCTGGCAGGACGCAATATCGCCGTGTTCGCGGTTGTCGCCACGCCGGTGCTGACCCGGCATCTCGACGCCATCCTGAGCGAGCGCAGTTGGGTCATCCGGTCGCTTAAGAGCGTCTCCCCAGTCATGGGACTGCTGAACGCGATACTGATCGGCATCGTCCTGATGGGCGGGCTGGGCAAAGTATTGTGGACGCTGGCACCTGTGCAGGTCGCCGAAGCAAAAGCCGAGGCGCTCCCCCTAGCGGCGACCGCCTATCTGACCGAGCATCCACCTGCCGGGGCGCTGTTCAACAGCTACAACTGGGGGGGATACCTGATGTACGCCGCGCCCGAAATCCCCGTTTTTGTCGATGGTCGCACAGACCTCTATGGCGATACAATGCTCAGTCGCTATCTCCTGGCGGCAACCGGCGGCGACGGCTGGGAAGAGGTGATCGATGAATTTGGCGTCAGCACCGTCATCATCGAGCCAAACAGCGGGCTTGCGAGCAAGCTGCGAGAAGAAGACGCCTGGCGCAGCGTTTACGAAGACGAACTGGCGGTGATCTTCGAGCGAGGACAGTCATGAACAGGCGGGCATCCACGCTGACGCCGATAGGGCTGCTCGGCGACTTTCGTCTGCTGCTCATGCTGTTCATCGCATTTCGACTGCTGATGCTGCTGGTCTATCAGCCGCTGCTTATCAGCGAGGTCGAACGAGGCGTGTCTGCGGGCGGCGACTTCGCCACCTATTTCCAGCTCGGCGCGCTGACGGGGAATGGTCTGCTCCCGTTCCGCGATTGGTGGAGCGAGTTCCCGCCTATCCCAGCCTTCCTGATCACACTCACCTATGGAATGCTCGGCGCGCAGCCCGCCTATCCCAACTTCGCCCTGCTGTTTGGAATGCTCATGCTGATCTGCGAAGCGGGCAATCTGCTGCTGGTAAGGCGCATCGGGACGCGCATTCATGGCGCGACGACGGGCATGGCATTGGCGTGGGTCTATGCGTTGATGGTCGCGCCTGCAATCCTGATCTGGTGGAATTTCGAGCCGCTGGTCGCCTTCTGCCTTCTCCTGAGCCTGCACTGGCTGATCGACCGCAAAGATACGCTGTCGGCGGCTGCCGCAGGTGTCGGCGCGCTTGTCAAATTTACGCCCGCGCTGCTCATCGGTGCCGTCTGGCGCTTCCGCGCGCGAAACGCAGCACTGCGCTACAGCGTCATCGTCGCGGCGATTTTCGGCATGGTCTACCTGCTTCTGTTCGCTCAGAATGCCGCCATGACCGCGCCATCACTCAGCGCCCAGTTTGGGAAAGCATCCTATCAGACCGTCTGGGCGCTGATCGACGGCAATTACCGCACGGGCAATTTTGGACCGATTGCTGACCGGCTCGACCCGGCGCGTTCGGGCGATCTCATTGGGAACCCGCCTGTTATTCCAGGCATCTTACGCCTGGCAGTTGCGGCCGGGATCGGCTTTTTCATCTTCCTGCGCGTCCGGCGTACCGATCCTCAGGGGTTGACCGCCTTTGTCGCCATTACGCTGCTGATTTTCTTCCTGCAAGCGCAGGGCTGGAGCACCCAGTGGCTGGCACAGATCATCCCGCTCATGCTGCTGGCGCTGCCCACGCGCGATACAGTGCTGGCGCTTGTCCTGCTCTCGGCGGTGTCATTTGCCGAGTACCCATTCTTGTTTATTCGCACGGGTGATACGGACGGCGTCATCACGGGAGGACTGCTGCCCCCATTTGTTGCGCTGGTACTGGCACGCACAGCGCTGCTCGTCACTTTCTGCTTCGCGCTCTATCGCAAGCTGCGCCAGCAGCCCATTCCGGATGCCGCATGAAGTCAATGCCCGTCTCGCCGCGCTTCGCCCTGGTCGCGCTCGTCATCGCGTTTCTGCTGGTGCGGGTCACGTCCGCCCCCACCTTCACCGACGCCTACTATCACTTCAACGCGGCTGCACGACTGGCTGGGGGCGAGGGACTGACCGACCCTTATCTGTGGAACTACATCGGTGCCCAGGACAGCCTGCCACAACCCTCTCATCTCTACTGGATGCCGCTCACCTCACTGACCGCCGCCGCCGGGATGCTGCTGCTCAACGCTCCGGGTAACCACGCGGCAGCACAAATCCTCTTCATCCCGATGCTAGCGACAAGCGCGTGCGTGGGCTTCTGGCTCGGCAGGCGGCTGGGAGGTGGGCTGCGGCACGCCTGGCTTGCTGGGCTGCTGACGCTTTTCAGCGGGTTCTTCGTGTCGTTCTGGGGCGCTATCGACACCTTCACGCCTTACGCATTCACTGGATCGCTGTGTCTGCTGGCGCTGGGTCTGGCGGTGGAACGAGGTCACCTCCGGGGATGGGCGCTGGCAGGCGCATTCGCAGGGTTCTCACACCTTGCACGCGCGGACGGGCTGCTGCTCCTCCTGGTCGGAATTGCATTGTGCGGCTGGCTGTGGGATCGCGTGCCCGTCGGCAAACGCTTGCTGCGCCTCGTAGTCTTGTGCGCCGCCTATCTCCTGGTCATGTCACCGTGGTTCGCTCGTAATCTCGCCATCACTGGCTCGCCGCTACCGCTCGGCGGAACGCAGGCAATCTGGTTTGCGAGCTACGACGATCTGTTTAGCTACCCACCGGATGCGTCCCCTGCTACGCTATTCGCGGACGGATTAGGGACGTTTCTCGGCTCGCGCTGGGAGGCGTTGACCAACAACATCGGCACGTTTGTCGTCGTCGAAGGACTCGTCATCCTGACGCCGCTCATGCTGCTGGGGTTATGGGTCAAACGGCGAGAAGCGCTGCTTCGCCCCTTTTGGATCTACGCCCTCGGTCTGCACCTCGCCATGACGTTCGCATTTCCCTTCCCCGGCTATCGCGGCGGCTTGTTTCACTCCGCCGCCGCGCTTGTACCCTTCTGGATGGCGCTCGGTGTAGTGGGTCTAGACGCAGCAATCGACTGGATCGTCAAACGACGGCGGCGCTGGAACGCAGCTCAGGCGAAGGTCTTCTTCTCGTTCGGCATCTCCACGCTGGCGCTGGCGTTAAGCATCATTGCTGCGGGGCGCAATGCGAGCATCCCTGACCCCACGCCCTACGACGCGCTTGACGCCGCGCTGGCTCCCAATGCCCGCATCATGGCGAACGATCCCTCCGCCATCTACTACTACACCGGGCGAGGCGGCGTTGTGCTGCCAAACGAAGCGCCGGAGGTCATCCTGGACATCGCGCGCCGTTACCAGATTGACTATCTGCTCATCGAATATCAGACCCTCAGCGATGGAACGCAGGTCCCAGGAATTCCACTCCCGCTCGATTCGCTGCTCACTTCGCCGCCCGATTTCCTGACACCTGTCGCGTTACCGGATACACCGAACATGAGGCTGTATGCAATCCAACGTTAGCGCCGCCCGCCGCGACCTCATCATCGCTGCTGCTGCCATCGCTCTCGGCGTGCTGTATGTCGCGATGGGTGGGGGTGGTTTCCCGCTCGACGACAGTTGGATTCACCAGACCTACGGGCGCAACCTCGCCCAGTATGGTGAGTGGGCATTCACGCCCGGTATCCCCAGCACGGCGTCCACCTCCCCACTCTATACCGTATTGCTCGCGTTGGGCTACGCCCTGGGCGTACCGTTTCTGATTTGGACACACGGGATGGGCATTGTGGCGCTGGTTGTCACGGGGCTGGTCGGCGCACGAATGGCAGATCATCTGGCGTCCAGCGTCCGAGGCGCAGGTCTTTACACGGGGCTGGCGCTGGTCGGGGCATGGCACCTGGTCTGGTCAGCGGGTGCGGGCATGGAGACCATGCTCTTCAGCATGTGGACGCTCGTCATCCTATGGCTTGCCTGGAACGAGATGCGGTCTGCCAGTCCTCCCTCGGCGCTCACCCCACGAATCGTTCGCGGCATCCTGTTCGGGGTCGCCTGTGGGTTGATGACCCTGACGCGCCCGGAAGGCGCAATGCTGGTCGGTCTGACCGGTCTGGCGCTCGTTCTCGCGCGACCGACTATGCGCTGGCGCGATCTGTTCGTCTATGGCGCAGCGGCGGCTTTCGCCTTCATCATCGTCCTGCTGCCGTACCTGAGCTTCAATCTCCAGGTCACAGGCGGCTTACTGCCCAACACCGCAGCTTCTAAACGTGCCGATCTCGTCGTGTTGTTCGAGCGACCCTATCTCCAGCGCGTGATCGACCTGCTCATCCCACTGACGGCAGGTGCGCAGCTCCTGCTGGTTCCCGGTGCGCTGGTGTTCGCGGCGACGCAGTTGCGCAAGCTGCGCAGCGACAAAAACAGTTGGCTGCTGCTCGTCCCGCTGGCATGGAGCATCGGGCTTATTCTGCTCTACGCCGCGTATCTGCCAGCGTTCTTTCAGCATGGTCGCTACGTCATCCCCGCCCTGCCCGCCTTCATCGTCTGCGGTATGGCAGGAACCCTCACGCACCTGCGGAGAAAACCACGCAGCATGATCGGGCGCATCCTCACACGCGCGTTGGCAATCACCTTGTTGATCACCTACGGGATCACCGCGCTGGTGCTAGGACTCCAGGCATACACAAAAGATGTCAGCATCATCGACGGCGAGATGGTGCCTGCCGCGCATTACATCCGCGACAACATACCCGTTGACGCGCTCATGGCGATCCACGATATTGGCGCGGTCGGTTACTTCGCCTCACGACCAATCATCGACCTGGCGGGTCTCGTCAGTCCGGAACTCCTTCCGCTCATCCCGGTCGAGCAAAATGGAGAAGCGGTCTGGACGCTGCTGCGCGAGCGGGATGTGCGCTATGTCATGGGTTTCGTCGATCAGCTCCCAGGTGCTAACCCGAATGACCCACGCCTCTGCCCGATCTTTCGCGCGCGTGGGATGAATGCCGAAGTCAGCGATGTTTACAACATGAGCATCTATCGCATCGCCTGGGAGCAAAACTGCTAAGTTAGCCGTCACCCTCCTCTTCGTGCGCCAGCAACCACTCGTTCAACTGCGCGCACAGTTCCGCGCTGAAGAGAAAGACCGCCGCGATCAAATATGCCCAGAAGAGCAGCGCGATCACGGCGGCGATACTGCCGTAGACGAATTGGAAGTTCGCTGTATTCGCTAGAAACCAGCCGAAGCCAACCTTCGCCAATTCCCAGCCAATCGCCCCGATGATCGCGGCGGGCCAGACCGCATCCCAATGAACGGTGCGCGCCGGAACATAACGAAACAAAAGGACAAAAATCACAAGGTTCAGACTGAGTGGAAGAAAGAACACACCCGCGTTCAACCACAGGTTTGGGCGTTCCAAGAGCAGCGCAGAGATCAGCCGCAGCACCGCAGATGTCACAAACGATGCAGCCACCAAACCGATCAGCATCAGCGTCATGAAGATGGCGATCAGGCGCTGCCGCCACAGACTGCGCGCAGCAGGGACGCGAAAAATCATATCGAGCGAGTTGGTGATGTTGGCGAACAACCCGGACGCCGCCCAGCCCAGACCGAGGAGTGCGATAATGCCCGTCGATTGGCTCTGAGCAAGCGCCTCGGCGACGTTCATCTGGACGAGTTCCAGCGCTGGCGCAACGCTCGGCGGCAGGAAGATGCTTAAGCCCGTCTGGATCTGCTGCTGGGCGACGACCGGTCCAAGCAGGCGACTGATCCCCACAGCCAGGAGCAGCGCCAGCGGGAAGATCGAAAAGACCGCGTAGTATGCGAGGGCGGCGGCATTGCGCGTGCCGTAGCGCACAAAGCGCACGCCCGCCGTGCCAAGATACAAAGGCAGCGCGCGCGTCATTGGCGGGAGACGATCCCACCGACGCTCCAGTGGAACCACCCATTCGCGCAGCGTCCGAATGACCTTACTCACTGAGTCCTACATCCTGCCATTTCGAGTTCTGTGCTACCATCTCATCATTCATCATAGAGCGCTTCTCTCATGAATATCTGTATGTGATGGAGTACTGCGAATGCAAATCAATACCCAAGAGATCCTGAATTACCTATCGCTTTCGCCTGTTGGAACGTCGATTCAGCCCGCCATCCTGTTCAGCCTTCTAATCTACATCATTTTTGTCCTGGCGCTCATCACATTGTTCGTCATGCCAGACAAAAATCTCGTCTCCACTCTCCTGACCGCCGGCGTTCTGATGGCAGCAGTCATAGCGAAACTGATCACAGGCGGTGCCCTCATTCAGGGTTTTCGCCCTGCGCAGTTCGGCATGTTGGTCATCAATGTCATTCCGTTCCTATTCCCGTTCCTGGTTGCGGGCATGACACGAACGCGAAAGCGCAGTAATCCCGTCATCCCGCTGGGCATTCTGACAGGCATCTTCGGAGGCATCTACTTCTTCCTCTTTTGGTTCATCGTCCAGCGTAATGCCTGAACCGTAAGATCGCCGCCCGCACATCCCGGCTTAGTCGCAAGTCTCTAATGAAAGCCGGGAAAAACTGTGCTATACTGCCAATAATCTGATTTCACTGATTAATCAGATGAATAGAATGAATGAAGTATGGCGCGTCTGGACTTAGACTCGGATCTACTCGACTACATTGTCAAGAAACACTTTCAACCTGGAGATCGCTTGCCGACCATTAGCGAACTCCAGGCTGATGATCATTTAGGCATCAGTATCAGCAAGGTTCGAGAGCAGTTGGAAGTCGCGCGGGCGCTTGGCGTCGTCGAAGTGCGCAGCAAGACGGGGATGAAACTCCGCGAGTACTCGTTCACGCCCGCTATCCGGTTGAGCTTGTTCTATGCCCTTTCCATACATCCGGATTGGTTTGAGGCATTTTCAGAAATGCGCAATCATCTGGAAATGGCATTCTGGAACGAAGCATGTGCCCGGCTCACAAACGACGACAAAGCCGACATGCAGCGCTGCATCGAAGGCGCACGCGCCAAACTCAACGTGAACAACATCCACATTCAAATCCCAAACGACGAACATCGCGCGTTTCATCTGACGGTCTTCAGGCGATTAGAAAATCCGTTTGTCCTGGGCGTCCTGGAAGCGTATTGGGATGCCTATGAAGCCGTCGAGATCAATCGGTACGCCGATTACGATTATCATACGCTGGTTTGGGACTTTCATGAACGGATTCTGGATGCGATTTGCGCTGGGGAATATGAGCGCAGTCAGCAGTTGTTTCTGGAGCACACACGCCTGCGCTATCACCCGAATCTGACGCCTACACCTTAAAAAAACAGATCCCATTGTGAAAGGAGACTTTCCGCTTCGTTGTTATCTGACGTTCGCTCATTCCCTATCGGTACCTTCCGACACGAAGTGTCGGCTTAAAGAGAAATGGAAAGCTGGAGAAATCCCGAATGTGCGCATTGAACATACAACCTGAACTCCAAACCCAACAATCTATGCAAGCAGTCGTGAACGACTTTGCACTGATGGTTGCCACGAAGAATGGTTCAGGCAGCCAGACCTCGAACGAAGTCCTCATTCGTTCGCTGTTCCGCATGGGCATACCGGTCAGCGCCAAGAACCTGTTCCCATCCAACATCAAGGGCTTGCCGACGTGGTACACCATCCGCGCCAGCAAAGACAGCTACATCGCCCGGCGCGAAACCACCGAGATCGGCGTTGTGATGAACCAGGACACCGCCGCCGAAGACATCGCGAACCTGCCCAGCGGCGGCGTCTGCATCATCCCCGCCGACTGGAAGTGGGGGCAAAGCCGCCCGGACATCACCTATTACGAAATTCCCGTGAAAGAGACTGTCGCCAAGTCCGAAATCCCGTCGGAATTCCGCGACCGCATCTCGAACATGGTCTACGTAGGCGTGTGCGCGTATCTGTTCAACATGCCACTCGACATCGTGCGCAAAGCGCTGCTCGACACCTTCAATGGCAAAGAGAAGCCCACCGCGATGAACTTCGGCGTCATTCAGAACGCCTACGACTGGGCAAGCGCCAACGTGACCAAGGCTGATCCCTTCCGCTTTGAGACGCTCAACCTGACCGAAGGCAAAATCCTCATCACAGGCAATGAGGCAGCCGCGCTCGGTGCGCTCTTCGGCGGCATCACGATTGCTGCGTGGTACCCGATCACCCCATCCACGAGCATGATCGACGGCATCCTCGACCACAAGCATATCCGCAAGGACCCTGTGACCGGCAAAGACACGGTCGCCATCGTCCAGGCAGAAGATGAGCTGTCGGCAATCGGCATGATTATCGGCGCAGGATGGGCAGGCGCGCGTGCCCTGACTTCAACCAGCGGTCCCGGCATCAGCCTGATGGCGGAATTCACTGGGCTTGCCTACTATGCGGAAATCCCATGTGTCATCTGGGACATCACACGCATGGGTCCCAGCACGGGGCTGCCAACCCGCACCAGCCAGGGCGACCTGCTGTTCATCCATATCCTCGGACACGGCGATACCCGTCAAATCGTACTGCTGCCCGGCAGCGTCGAAGAGTGCTTCGAGTTCGGTTGGCGCGGTTTCGACATCGCCGAGCAATTCCAGACCCCAGTCTTTGTCATGAGTGACCTCGACCTGGGCATGAATATCTGGATGAGCGACCAGTTCAGCTATCCCGATCAGCCGCTCAATCGCGGTAAAGTGCTGACGAACAAAGAAAAACTGGAAGCCTTCATGGAATCTCATGGTGGCGAATGGTATCGCTACCGTGACTACGACGGCGATGGCATCACCTACCGCACGATCCCCGGTGTCGATCACACGCGTGCGGCGTACTTCACGCGCGGCACGGGTCATACCGACATGGGCACGTACAGCGAACGCGGCGACGACTGGATGAAGGGTCTTGGGCGAATCACGGACAAGATCAACAGCACCCGCAACCAACTGCCCCAGCCCGTCACGGACTGGGACAAGGACAAAACCATCGGCATCCTCAGCTTTGGCTCGAACGACCCGGCGATTGTTGAAGCGCGCAATATCCTCGCAGCGCAGGGTATCCAGACCAACTACATGCGTGTACGCGCGCTGCCGCTGGCGGACTCAGTCCATGAATTCATCCAGACTCACAACCGCGTCTATGTCCTGGAGAACAACTTCGATGGACAGCTTGCGCAGCTCGTCCGTATGGAAACCGACAAGAGCACGCAGCACATGACCAGCCTCGCCCTGGGCGACACCCTTCCCATGACAGCACACTGGATCGTTAGCGAAATTACGAAGCGGGAGACCCACTAATCATGGCAAACGCAATTGGTTTGGAACGCGCCGACTACAAGGGTGCGCAAAGCACCCTCTGCCCCGGATGCGGTCACGACTCGATCTCAAACCAGATCATCAGCGCAGCGTATGATCTGAACCTCAACATGACGCAAGTCATCAAGTTCAGCGGGATTGGCTGCTCCAGCAAGACGCCCGCCTACTTCCTGCGCGGCTCGCATGGCTTCAACGCGGTTCATGGTCGTATGCCGTCCGTGGCAACTGGCGCGACACTCGCCAACAGCAATCTGACTGCCATCGGCGTCAGCGGCGACGGCGACACCGGCAGCATCGGCTTCGGGCAGTATAAGCACCTGATCCGCCGCAATGTTCCGATTGTCTACATCATCGAAAACAATGGTGTGTACGGCTTGACCAAGGGTCAGTTCAGCGCAACAAGTGACGAAGGCGCAAAGCTGAAGTACTACGGCATCAATGATCTTCCGCCGATTGATCTGTGCCTGGAAGCCATCGTCGGCGGCTGCACGTTCGTCGCGCGCAGTTTCAGTGGTGATGCCAAACAGGTGCAAACACTGATCAAGGCAGCAGTCGCCCATCGCGGCACCGCCGTCCTCGACATCATCAGCCCGTGCGTGACATTCAACAACGCCCCGGATTCAACCAAGGGCTACGACTACGGCAAGGAAAACGAAATCCCGCTGCACAGCATCGAATACATGCCGAAGGGCTACGTTCCCGCCAAAGACGAAATCACCGTCGAAGGCGACTATGAAGGCACGATCAGCGTCAAGATGCATGATGGTTCTTACATCAAGCTGAAGGCGATTGATAACAATCACGACCCGCGCAGCCGCGAGCAGGCGATCAATCTCCTTGAGAAAGGACAGCGCGAGTCGCTCTTCCTGACCGGACTCATCTACTACGAAGAGCCGCGTCCGACGCTTGGCGAGACGATGGAGCTGGTCGAGACGCCGCTGGCGCATCTTGGCGACGAGGCGCTGCGCCCGTCCGCGCAAACGCTCGCCGAAGTCATGAAGAGCTTCGCGTAACGAACAGAAACTGAGGAGTGTTCTGCGTGAGCACTCCTCAACGTTCCTCCGGCTCCTCCATAAGTAGTCGTCGTAGCACCTTCCCGACGAAGCTCTTCGGCAGTTCCTCACGAAACTCGATCTCCCAGGGCACCGCGTATTCCTTCAGGCGGCGCTTGCAGAGCGCCAACAGCTCATCTTTGCTCAAGCGGGTTCCCGAACGCGGCACGATATATGCCTTGATTCGCTGCCCCTCCGTGCCCGCCTGCGCCAGCCCGACAACCGCGACTTCTTTCACACCAGGATGCTCATACAGCACTTCCTCGACATCACGAGGGTAAACCTGGTATTTTCCCGCCAGGATCATCTCTTTCTTACGGCTGATGATCTGGAAGTAGCCATCCTCGTCCATACGCGCGATGTCTCCCGTCATCAGCCAACCGTCGGCGCCTAACGCCTGCTCAGTTGCCTCAGGATTTCGCCAGTACCCATCCATCACCTGGGGACCCCGCACCGCAAGCTCGCCGATCTGCCCCGGTGGCAGCGTCTCTCCCGTCACCAGATCGACGATTCTGGCATCCGTATTGGGCAGCGGAATGCCGATGCTGCCCACCTTGCGGGTCCCATCCATCGGATTTGCGTGCGTCACGGGCGCCGCTTCCGTCTGCCCATAGCCTTCGACCAGGCGTCCTTTCGTCAACTTCTCGAACGCCTCCGCCACCTCGACAGGCAGCGGTGCCGCCCCGCTGATACACGCTTTGATGCTGCGAATACCGTACTTGCGCACATTCGGAAACTGATTGATCGCCATGTACATGGTTGGCACGCCGGGGAACAAGGTCGGTTTCTCTTTTTGGATGGTCTGCAAGACCTCTTCAGTGCGGAATGTTGGCAGGACAACCAGGCGCGCGCCCAAGGCAATCGACACATTCATCGCCGCCGTCATACCATAGGAGTGCGAGAACGGCAGTACACCCAGCACAACTTCGCGCCCTTCTCTTAGTGATCCAATCCAGTGCAGCGTTTGCAATGCGTTTGCCAGCACTGCACGATGACTCAACATCACGCCCTTCGGCTTATCCGTCGTGCCCCCTGTATACTGGATGATCGCCAGCATATCCGCGCTCACTTCGATCTGCGGGCGCGAAGACGGGTGCGCGTATAACAGTTGTGTCCACAGGTATTCCCCCTGACCCACGCCGTCGGCGAGCAAATGTCCCTCACGCACCTCGCGAGTCACCGTGAAGGCGGCTTTCGCCGCGCGCCCCATATAGTCCTTGATGTTGGCAAAAATGACGGCGCGAAGCTGGGAACGCTGCTTGATCTCACGCGCGGTGGCGCTGTAGAGCGTCAGCGTGATCAGGACATCCGCGTCGCTATCCGTCACCTGGCGCAGGAGTTCGTCGCGCGTGTTCACCGGACTGGTTGAGACAACCACCCCACCCGCCTTCAACACTGCGTAGTAAGCGACAATGAACTGCGGGCTGTTCGGCAGCAGGATCATCACACGCCGACCCCGTTCTACGCCGAGCGAGCGCAGCGCGTTGGACAGGCGATTCACCTCGTCATCCAGATCGCGATAGGACATCGTATTGCCGTAAAACGTGATCGCAGGACGCGCCCCGTAATTGCGCACAGCACTGTGCAGCAGGCGATGCAAGGCACGGTTCGGCAGACCCAGCGTCGTCGGAACGCCCTGGTCATAGTGCTTCAGCCAGGGACGGTCGAACGCCAGTGCCAGGCGTCCACGCTGGTTACGCCACGATGCCTCGCCCTCAATAGTCCCAACAAAGCGCTCAACAGCACGATTGACCGCGTCCGCCCGTTCCAACGGTACGAGATGACTGGAAACGCCGATATTGACATCCTCTGCATCCGGTATGACGCGCGCGACCTGCTCGAATGCCGCCGTCGGATAAACCTGGTCGCGCTCGCCACGAATCACCAGCACGGGCATCTTGAGTTCGGGAAACTTGTCCCAGCCGTTCCACTTCCGCATCGTGTTGCGATAAAGAAATTTCAGCGCGTGCGCCTCTGCGGCGAGCTGCTTACGCACCATACGCCTTATAGGACGCAGCACCGCCAGCGGCAGTCGCAGCGCCGCCGCCGCTGCCGGAAACAGGGAGTATTCCCCGGTGGTCGCCACCAGTACCAGCCGTGACACTGCGTCCGGGCGACGATGCGCGAACTCGGTCACGACTGCCCCGCCGAATGAATGCCCCAGCAGGATGATCGGCAGCTTAACTTCGAGCTTCGCAAGCAGAGTATCCAAATCCGCCTGCATCTCGTCCATCGTATAACGGCTGTATGGAGCATCGGAGCGCCCATGACCGCGCAAATCGTAGGCGATCACGCGATAATGGTCTGAGAAGGCTTTGAGCTGGTACTGCCACTGTTTTGCATAACCGCCGTAACCATGGACAAAGACCATCGTACCGATTGGGATTTCCGGCACGACCTCGATATAGCTCAGGCGAACAGGCGGGTCTTCTTCGACTGTAAGTTCTTCACGATAGAGTTCAAGATCAACTTCCACAATAAATCCCTCATCACTTCAAAGCTATTCTCACGCGAAGTATACTCGTGGTACTCCCATTTCAGAAACTCGCCCCCCTGCGCAACTCTGCCGCGCCAACTCTGTTCTAAATTGTAGAAGAGTGTTTATCTCGCGGGCGGCACTATTCTGATGTTCGACAATTGTCTGAAGAGACAATACAATACCGCCCGACTGGTAATTGTCAGCATCCTGGCATAAGGTGTACGCGCGTTGTCGGAAACCATCCACATTGGTCCATCAATCCTGTCAGCGGATTTCACTCGACTGGGGCAGCAGCTTTCCGACGCAGAAGCAGGCGGAGCTGATTACATTCATATCGATGTGATGGATGGGCGCTTCGTGCCGAACATTTCGATGGGACCCCTGGTGGTTGAAGCGGCGCGGCGCGCCACAACCCTGCCGCTGGACGTTCACCTAATGATGGTTGAACCAGAGAACATGCTTTCGGCGTTCGCCAAAGCGGGTGCCGCCACGATCCATATTCATTGGGAAACGGGCTTCCACATCCACCGCACCCTCACACAGATCAAAGCGCTTGGCTGCCGCGCAGGAATAGCCATAAATCCCCACACTCCTGTCGGCGTCCTTACGGAAATCCTCTCACTGGTCGATGTTATCCTCATCATGACGGTCAATCCGGGTTTCGGCGGGCAGTCCCTCATCCCCCAAACGCTGGATAAGATACGCCAGACGCGCGCGCTGCTTCGCAGAATGCAGCTTCCTACAGACCTGATGGTTGATGGCGGGATCAACGAGTCGACCGCAGCCGCCGCTGTCGAAGCTGGTGCGAATATGCTCGTGGGTGGCTCGGCGGTTTACAACAGCCAGTACAGTGTCCAGGAAGGTATTGCGCGGCTTAGAAACGCCGCTTTAGGGAAATAGATAGTGTTCAGGAAGTACAAGAGTCGAGGTCTTTTGCAATGACAATTACACGCGCGATGTTCCGCGAAAGCGGCAATACCGTTTGTGATGGATACCTGCTCAAACGCCTGGCGGTCGGCGGCGTGCTATGGTTGGAACGCAACAAGGACAGAGTCAATCAACTGAACGTCTTCCCGGTTCCGGATGGCGATACAGGCACCAACATGCTCCTGACGATGCGCGGTGCCTGGAGCCAGATAGCCAACGTTGAAGAGCAGCATGTCGGCAAATTGGCGCGCGTCTTCGCGGATGGCGCGCTGCGCAATGCGCGTGGCAACAGCGGCGTTATCCTCTCCCAGATTTGGGCAGGGGCGGCGAAGGCGCTGGAAGGACACGAAACGCTGACGGCACCACTGCTCGCACAAGCCTGCATCGCGGCAGTCGAGATGGCGTATCGCGCGGTCGAAAAGCCGGTCGAAGGCACAATCCTGACGGTTGCGCGCGAGATCAAAGACGCCGTTCTGACGCGCGCCGAGCACGAAAAAGACCTGGTCGCCATGCTCAAAACCATGCTCTATGCTGGTCGCACCTCCCTGCGCCGGACTCCCGAAAAACTGCCGCTGCTCAAGAAAGCCGGTGTCGTAGACTCGGGCGGGCAGGGGCTGGTCTTTATCTTCGAGGGCATGCTGCGCGCGTTGTGCGGCAAGGATGTCAGTGCGCCTGTGACGCCAATCGTCGTCAACACACCCGCAGCAGCGGTTATTCAGGAAGGTGAGGCGTGGGAAGACGCGCTCGTCCCAGAAGATGATGAGGGCTATGGCTACGACGTGCAGTTCCTGATGTATGGCGAAAACATGAACATCGACAAAGTCCGCGAAGACATCCAGGCAATGGGCTGGTCAACGCTCGTGGTCGGCGATAGCAACCTGATCAAAGTCCATGTCCATGTCCATAACCCCGGCATACCGCTCAATTACGCTATTGAGAGCGGTGCAGATATTGACGACATCGTGGTCGAAAACATGCACCGCCAGTACCAGCAGTATGTGCAGGCGCGCGCCGAGCGCGAAGGCGGCAGCAGCCCCGGCAGCGTGATGGGTGCCCCCGTTGAGGGTGTCGCGGTGATCACCGTCGCCAGCGGCAAAGGAATCCAGCGCATCTTCACCGAGGAGATGGGTGCAGCGTATGTCATCACGGGTGGGCAGACGATGAACCCCAGCACGGGCGACTTTCTCAGCGCCATCGACGCGCTGCCCAATACGGAGATCATCCTCCTCCCGAATAACAAGAATGTCGTATTGTCTGCGAAACATGCGGCGGAACAGGCACCTGGCGGCAAACAGATCCGCGTCGTCGCAAGCACCACGATCCCGCAGGGAATCGCCGCCATGTTTGAGTACCAGAATTCCATCAGCGGTGACCCTCCAGCCAGCCTGGACGAGACCGTCAAATCGATGATGGAAATGCTCAGTCACATGGTCACTGCCGAAATCACGCGCGCCACGCGAGATGTCGAAATCGACGACCTTAAGGTGAAGCAGGGGCAGTTCATCGGATTGATCAACGATGTCCTCGCCGTTGCCGGCGATGACATCACCGAAGTTGCGCGCGAGCTTCTGCACAAAGCAGATGCAGATCGCCACGAACGTATCACCATTTATTATGGTGATACCTCGACCGAGCGCGACGCGCGCAACCTTGCCGAAGCGCTAGCGGAAGAGTATGACGCGCTCGACTTTGAAATCGTCTTTGGCGGGCAACCGCTCTATCCATACATGATCGCCATCGAGTGATGCCACGTCTGCACATTGTCACCGACAGCAGTGCGGCAGCTGGCACGCTCCTCGCCAACCCGGAACTGTCGGTGACGGTCGTCCAAAGTGATAGCCGTGCCCGGAACAGCAGTCCGCCCGAAGCGGGGCTAGCAGAACGAAGTGCGTCGATACTGCCGCCGCGACCAGAGGACTACGCGCAGACATTTCTCGAAGCATCGCGCGATCATAGTGGCATCCTCTGTATCACGCCGTCATGTCACATCTCCGGGCATTGGGAACAGGCGCAGGCGGGCGCGCGCCTGGCGGCGGGAGCCTGCCCAATCCGCGTTTTCGATTCCCAGACCTTTTCAGCCGCTCAAGCGCTCCTGACCTTGCGCGCACATGCCCTGATCCAACAGCCAACCACCCTCGACATCCTGGAAAACTCGCTGCGCAGTCTGCTCACGCATAGCTACACAATGCTGTACGTGGAAAATGTCGAGCAGTTGTCTCGCGCGGGCATCCTCAGTCCGCAGCACACTTTCTTTAGCGCGATGCTCGGCGTCAAGCCGCTGGTGGCGGTCGAAGGAGGTCGTCTGCTCGCGGTCGAAAAGGCGAGAACCCGCGCTCAGGCAATTGAGCGGCTGTTCGAGTTCGCGGCGGAATTCGGGCAGCACGCGCACATTGTCATCCAGCACGATCATCTATCAGCAGACACTGCACATCGGATGCATGAACGCATGATCAGTGAATTAGAGGGACATTTCGACATCTTCGTTTATAATCCTTCGTTAGCAACGCTCGTCGGCAAAGGCGCGATAGTCGTCGCCATACTAGAGAATGTAACGGAATAGGAATGCAAGATGGCTCAGAAAATACGTGTGATTTGTGACAGCACCTGTGACATTCCCTCAGATCTTCTGTCAAAACATCATATCCGAGTTGTGCCATGCTTCGTCAACTACGATGGAAACAGCTTTGCTGACGACGGCGTCCAGCTCAAACGCGAAGAATACTATCGTCAGCTTCCCCACATCCGCCCAGTACCCAAGACGTCGGCATTCCCGCCGGGGCTCGTCGAACCCGTCGTCGAAGAAGCGCTTAAAGAAGCCGACCATGTCGTCATCCTCTCCGTACCCGCCAAACTGAGCGGGGTCTATAACGCATTCCGCCTGGGTTCAAGCAATTTTCCCCAGGAGAAAATCACGCTGATCGACAGTGGGCAGGTGGCGATGGGGCTGGGTTGGCAGGTCATTATTGCGGCAGAAACCGCCGAAGCAACAGGCGATGTCGCCGCAGTCAAGGACGCTGTCCAACGCGTGCGCAACAATCAACGTCTTTACGCCGCACTGGACACACTGGAATACCTTCGCCACAGCGGGCGCGTCGGCTGGGCAAGCGCGAGCCTTGGGTCGCTTCTCCAGATCAAGCCAATCCTCGATGTGCGCGAAGGCGAAGTGAAATCACATTCACGCGTACGGACGTTCAAGCGCGCCTTTGAAGAACTGGTTAAGCTCGCCCACGAGCAAGCACCCCTGGATCGCCTTGCAGTCATGCACGCAGACAACGCCAAGGGTGCCCAAGAACTCAAAGATGCCCTCAAAGACATTGCACCGTCAGACACACTCATCGTCAACATCACACCTACCATCGGTACACACATCGGACCGGGTGGTCTTGGCTTTGCGAGTGTGAGCAAGTCCTGGAGAAACTAAGTCGATTATGCCTTCGGCGCTCGAAACATTGGTCAAAATCCTGAAGCTGGAACGCGAACAGGGCTACAAGAATAAGGCGGTGCAAGGAGGTCTCTCTGCCTACTCCACCGCCTGGCGAGACGATGCTCATGAGCAAGCCCGCAAGGCTGAACATCATCGCATGGTGGACGAAATCACCGATCGCCTGAGCATATACGATTCCCTGACCAATTCGAACGAGCGGCACAGTACCGTCATGTACGTCCTCGACCGGATTACCGGGCGGATTTCCCCACCGAAAGCGGAGGGTGCTGCTGCCGCCTACGTACCTGACACCTCGCAAGCAACCGAGGACAGGCGCAGCGAAGAGAACACAGCGCGCAAGCCGGGGCGTAACGCCGAACAGAAAAAAGGACATTCTGATCAAACAGTCGGACGCAAGCCCAAGAAGGAAAAGAACAAGGCGCAGGGACCATCGGACAACCGCCGCCAAACGCGCCCACAGCAGCGACGTGGCGATGACAGCCCTATTGACTCTGCTGGAGATGATGCCAGCCATCTGGATTATGACTACATCGGCGAAGCCCGCACACCTGGCAAGCGCGACCTGCCGACTCCCGCGCGGCTTGCGCGCCCGCCCCGCCGCACGCGCCCGCCGATGGAACTCAGTGAAGCGGCGGAGCGCCTGCGAGGATTGAACGCCTCTGTCGAAAAACTGCACAATCTCGGACCGTCGGCGGCAGGGCTGCTCGCAAAGGTCGGCGTTCGCACGATCAACGATCTCCTCACCTATCTTCCGCGCCGCTATGATGATTACACGGCGCTGCTGCCCATCGCGCGTCTGCAACCCAATACGGCGGTCACAGTCATCGGCAACGTCCGGAGCGCCCAGATTCGCGTTGGACAGCGTTCGCGCAAAGACTTCCAGGTCGTCGTTGATGACGGGACCAGCACGATTGTCGTTACCTTCTTCGGGCAGTACTGGCTGCAAACCCAGATCCGCCCGCACATGCAGCTTGTGCTGCGCGGTGTGACCTCAATCTTCCGCAACCAGCTTCAACTGACCAACCCCGATTGGGAAGTCCTCGACCCTGAAGACCTGCACCTCGCCAAGATCGTCCCAGTCTATCCCCTCACCGAGGGGCTTACCCCCAGGAAACTGCGCGGTTGGATCAAGCAGGCACTCGACCAGTGGGCAGACCGAATCCCAGACTACATCCCGGAAGCGACACTTGAACGCAGCGAACTGGCAGACCTGGGCTGGACACTCCGCAACCTGCACCTGCCTGAAAGCTGGGATCATCTGCATCATGCCAAGCGGCGCTTCGTCTTCGACGAACTGCTTCTGCTGCAACTCGCCGTCCTGGGCAACCGCCGCGCCTGGCAATCGACGCCGTCGGAACCCCTGGAAGTCAGCGATGAGTGGCTGGCGGGCTTTCTCGCGTCGGTCTTCCCCTACGCGATGACCGGAGCACAGCGCCGCTCGATTGACGACATCCGAAGCGACATCCGCAAGCCCATTCCGATGAATCGACTTCTCCAGGGCGATGTCGGCTCCGGCAAGACCGCGGTCGCGACAACCGCTCTGGCAATGGCATTCAGGGCGGGAAAACAATCCACACTGATGGCTCCAACCAGCATCCTGGCAGAACAACACTTTCGCAGCATCTCGAAGATGCTCGATAAGATGCCGGACGAGCGTAAGCCATCGGTGGCATTGCTCACAGGGTCACTCTCCAGCGCGGAACGCGAACGCACCCACGCGGGCATCGCCGATGGCAGCATCAGCGTCGTCATCGGGACGCACGCCGTCATTCAGGAAGGTGTTGAGTTCCATGACCTGGCGCTGGCGATCATCGACGAACAGCATCGTTTCGGCGTCGAACAGCGCAAAGCCCTGCGGTCCAAAGGACACAACCCCCACCTGCTGGTCATGACGGCGACCCCCATCCCACGCACGCTGGCGCTGACCGTCCACGCCGACCTCGATCTCTCGGTCATGGACGAGATGCCGCCGGGTCGCATCCCGATCAAGACGCGAGTCATTGACCCCAATCAGCGCGAACGCGCTTATGAGTTGATCGAAGACCAGCTCAATCTGGGGCGACAGGCATTCATCGTCTATCCGTTGGTGGATGCATCCGAGACTATCGAGGCGCAAGCAGCCACTGAGGCATTCGTTGAGCTTCAGAAGGTCTTCTTCAGGCACAAGGTGGGTCTGCTGCACGGCAAGATGAAATCCGCCGATAAAGACTCCATTATGGCGGACTTCAGCGAGCACAAGTTCGATGTCATGGTCACGACATCAGTCGCGGAGGTCGGCGTAGACATCCCGAACGCCAGCATCATCATGATCGATGGCGCGAACCGCTTCGGTCTTGCCCAGTTGCACCAGTTCCGAGGGCGTGTCGGGCGCGGCGGGCACGCGTCGTACTGCCTCCTGGTCTGCGATAGCGACCTCAAAGAAGCGCGCGAGCGTCTGACAGCGCTCGAAATGTACAGCGATGGTTTCAAACTTGCGGAGATTGATTGGAAGCTGCGCGGCGCTGGCGATTTGATCGGCACACGGCAGAGCGGTCAATCGACCCTGCAACTGCTCGAAGATATGTCCCCCGATCTGGTCGATCTGGCGCAGCGGGAGGCGCGAACCGTGTTTGAAGAAGATGCCAGTTTATCCCAGGATCAGCACCGACTGATCGCTCATCGGGTCGGTCTTCTAACGGACGACCGCAGCGACATCAGCTAACAGAGCCGCGACCACCAGACCGGAGACGTTCATGACACGCGCACTCTATCCCGGTTCATTCGACCCCACGCACTTTGGGCATATTGACATTGCCCATCGTGCCGCACGCATCTTTGACGAGGTCATCGTCGCCGTATATGACCTTCCACGAAAGAACCTGCTCTTCACGGTAGAAGAGCGGGTCGCGCTGGCGGAACAGGCGTATAAAGACAGTAAAAATATTCGTGTTGCATCATTTTCAGGATTTACTGTAGACTATGCCAAGAAAGTGGGCGCAAGTGTGCTGGTGCGTGGGCTGCGCCTGTTTTCCGATTTTGAAGTCGAATATCGGATGGGGCTGGCGAATAAGAAACTTGCCCCCCAGATCGAGACGGTCGCCATTATGAGCGATCTCCAGCATATCTACATCAGTTCCAGCACCGTCAAAGAAATTGCGGAACTGGGTGGCGATGTGTCGGAAATGGTACCAGCGTTCGTTGCAGACGCACTCACAACACGTTATGCATTCCTGCGCAACCAGCGCAATGCAGCCGGGTAAACGACCAGGGTTGCCGTACAACGGAGGGGAAGTATGGACATTCAACATCTCATCGACCGCCTGGAGGACTTGATCGACGAAGGGCGGCACATGCCCTTCAGTAAATTCACGATGATCGATGAAGAACGCGCCTTAGAGATTATCGACCAGATGCGCATCTCCATTCCTGAGGAGATCGAGAAAGCATCGCGCATCCTTACTCAGCGTGATCGCATCCTGGCGCAGGCAAACGAAGAAGCCGCCCGCGTCATCCAGCAGGCGCGCGAACGGACCGAGCAGATCATCGACCGTGAAGCACTGGTCCAGGCTGCTCAGAGCCGTGCCGCCAACATCATTGAGCAGGCACGCCAGGAAGCAGAAGGCATCACGACTGATGCCGATCAGTATGTTCTGGATAACCTGACGACCCTGGAAGATCGGCTCAACAAGGTGCTGGTCGAAGTCCGCGCAGGCATCCAGCATGTCTATGACTCAGGCGCAGCAGAAGGGTCGCAACCGCCACAGCAGTTCGTCCCACCGACGGCTGTCGCACGTGAGCAGGTTGAAGCCGGGGCACCGAAGAGCGCCGCCGACAAACGATAGCCCATATCGCCTGTGCGCCTCATCTACGTCGCCCTGGCATGGTGCACTGGTATCCTGCTTGCTCCGCGTAACGAGGGCAATACGCCACTCTCATGGCTCATAACAGCGCTGCTCTTTATTGGAGCGTTGTTTCTGTTTCGCAGGCGATGGCGTCCCAGGCTGATTATTCTGCTTGCGCTGGTCGCCGCGTTCGGCGGGCTGCGCTTTGCGCTCACCCCACCTACAGCCGCGATTGCCGCTTACAACAGCGTTGGCGGCTTGAGCATCACCGGCACCGTCGCAAACGATCCGGTTGAACGCGGCAGCGGGCTGCGCTTCCTTCTCGACGCCTCCTCGGTGACGCGCGCCGGGCAAACCCACGCGACGAGTGGACTAATCCTGGTGGATACACCATTTGGTTTCAGTGCTCGCTACGGGGATCAAATCACCGCTACAGGCGAGCTTTTTACCCCTCCCTCATTCGACACCTTCTCATATGCAGATTTCCTGGCGAGATCCGGCGTCTTCAGCCAGATGCCACACGCCGCAATCGAACACATCGATGCGCCGGATGAGGGCAATCCACTGACTCAACGGCTGATCGACCTACGAGATCAAGCATCGCAGAATATCAACCAGGTGCTGCCAGAACCCTACGCGGGTCTTCTCAATGGCACGCTGCTCGGCGACGAAAGCGGCATCGCGCCAGAAATCGAAGACTCCTATGCTGCGACCGGCGCAGCACACGTCGTTGCCATCAGCGGTTACAACATGGTCGTCATCAGCGGCGTGCTCCTCGCCCTGCTCGGCAAGACCCGCCTCCCTCGATCCGCGCAGGCGTGGATCGTGCTGGGCATCATCGCCTTGTATACGGTCTTTGTCGGCGCGTCAGCGGCGGTGGTGCGCGCGGCGGTAATGAGTGGGCTGATGATCGTCGGCGAACGGATCGTCCGACGCAGGACATTTGTGCCGGCGTCGCTCGCATTCGCCGTGCTCATCATGTCCATGCAAAACCCCTATGTGCTGTGGGATGTTGGTTTTCAACTCAGCTTGTTTGCCACCCTGGGAATCGTCCTCTTCACGCGCCCGATGACACGCTGGGCGCAGCAAGAACTTGCGCGATGGCTGCCAGCCAATCGCGCAGAGATTGTCGCCACCTGGCTGGAGGCGGCACTCTTCGTCAGTATCGCGGCGCAAGCGCTCACGCTGCCGCTGATCGCCTTGTACTTCGAGCGCCTGTCATTGGTGTCACTGCCTGTCAACCTGTTGATCGCGCCAGTACAGCCGTTTGTCCTGATCGTTGGCGGAGCAGCAGTTCTCGTTTCCTTCCTGTCTTCCGCGCTCGCCCAGCCCCTGTTCTTAGGGAGTCTGCTGCCGCTTGCCTGGACGACGAGCGTCGTCAGAAGTGCTGCCGTGCTCCCTTTCGCCGACGTGGCTGTCCGTATTCCGCCTAATGCGGCGTCCATATTTTTCGCTCTCATCGTGGGAGGAGCCATGCTGCACGCCACTCAACCCGAATGGCTGATGCGCGCCATCGACCACATACGTCGTCGTCCGGTCTTCGTCGGAACCTGTGCGGTTGGCTGCGCGGTGCTGGTCTTCCTTGTGGCGATCATCCTCAGCCGTCCGGATGGTCGCCTGCATCTCTGGCTGCTCGACATGGGGCACAGCCATGCCGTCCTCATTCAATCGCCTTCGGGCACGCACACGCTGATTGATGGCGGGCGATTTCCCTCACGACTGCTCCTTGCACTCGGCGACCGCCTGCCGTTCAACGACCGCACGCTGGAAACGGTGATCATCACTCAGCCAGACGAGTTCGACTATTCCGCATTGCCCGATGTGTTCGGACGCTACGCTCCCCAGGTCATCATCACAAACGATCACGAAAACCCAGGGCGCGCTTACACTGCACTGCAAGCCGCGTGGGGCAGCACACCCGTCACGACACTCACGGCTGGCTACAGCATCCAACTTGACAACGAAATGCGGCTAGAAATCCTGCATCCGCTGCGCGTGCCGCAGCCAGTCGCGCGCCTGAACGACAGCAGCCTCGTCTTGCGTCTCAGTTATCGTGATTTCTCGGTGGTCATCCCAGGAGACGCCAGTCAGGCAGCGCAGGCGGAAGTCGTCTCAAGCGGCGTGCTATTGCAGTCGGATGTGCTCGTTCTCCCGCAACACGGCACTGTCGCCAGCCTAAATGATGACTTCCTCGCAGCCATCGCGCCGGAAGTCATCTTCCTCCAAGCAGACGCCGCAAACCGCCTGGGCGACCCGAATGAGGACACCCTCCTGAAGCTGGGTGACACTCGCCTCTATCGCACCGATGAGAGCGGGACGATCCATCTTGTGTCCGATGGCTTCACATATGATGTGAGCTACGACGGTTAAACCTGAGGCTGCATCAACTGCACACGCACGCGCTCGACGATGGCATCCAGGTCTGAGTGACGCGACGTAAAATCGTGTTCATCCATCGATACGCGCAGCACGGGACATTGCGTCCAGCCATCGATGAGCTGGTCATAGAGATGATTGAGTCGTTCCAGGTAGTCGCGCTCTATCGCCCGCTCGTAATCGCGCCCACGCCGCGCAATGTGAGCGATGAGTGTATCGACGCTGCTTTGCAGGTAGATCAGCAGGTCTGGCGGCGGCAGAAAACTGCTGACCGCGCGATAGAGTGCCCAGTAGGCGTCATAATCGCGGGTGGTCATGGCACCCTGTTCGTAGAGGTTGCGCGCGAATATCTCAGCGTCTTCGTAGACGGTGCGATCCTGCACCACGCTCGTGGGGTGATCAACCAGCAGGCGATGGGCTTCGAGGCGCTTGCCCAGAAAAAAGACCTGGGAATGAAAGCTCCAGCGCTTCATATCCCCATAGAAGTCCGCCAGATACGGATTCTCTGCATTTGCCTCATAAAAAGGCTCCCAACAGAAACGTTCTGAAAGCAATTCAGTCAAAGTGGACTTGCCCGCACCGATATTTCCCGCAATCGCAATGAAAAATTTGTTGTCTGCCACCGAGAATCCCTCTCACACCCACGCCTGGGGACTAGCCAGGACTATTCGCAGGCGTGTTATACTGTCCCCACGTAGGTTTGCCAAGCCCGAAGTTACAGGAATTATACCTTGACTCAGAAACATCATCTTGCGACGCGCACCGTCCACGCGGGCGTCACCCCAGACCCCACGACCGGCGCGATCATGACGCCTATTTACCAGACCTCAACCTTCGTCCAGGCAGCACCCGGTGAGCACAAGGGCTACGACTATAGTCGCAGCGGCAACCCGACACGCACGGCGCTCGAACAGTGCATCGCCGAGCTTGAAGGCGCGAAGTATGGGCTTGCCTTTTCCAGCGGCTTGGCAGCCATTGACACTATCATGCGCCTGCTCAATCCTGGCGATCATGTCATCGTCGGCAATGATGTTTACGGCGGCACATTCCGCCTGTTCGAGCGCGTCCATAAACGCTACGGTTTGGAGTTCACCTGGGCTGACCTCACGAGTCCCGAAGCGCTGAAGGCGGCATTGCAGCCGAACACCCGCCTGCTCTGGTTGGAGACACCGACCAACCCACTCATGTCGCTGGCGGACATGTCGGCGCTTGCGGCGGGCGTGCCAGCGGGCGTCATCGTCGCCGTGGATAACACCTTCGCCAGCCCTGCCATCCAGCAGCCGCTGGCGTTCGGCGCACATATCGTCATGCACAGCAGTACCAAGTATCTCGGCGGTCACAGCGATGTCGTCGGCGGTCTGCTGGCGCTGAATGATGACGACATGCATAACACCCTCAGGTTCCTGCAAAACGCGGTCGGCGGTGTGCCAGGACCGATGGACTGCTTCCTGACGCTGCGCGGCATCAAAACGCTGGCGATCCGCATGGAACGCCACAGCAGCAACGCACTCAGGATCGCGCAGTTCCTGGAAGACCACCCTGCCGTCCGGCGCGTCCGCTATCCCGGTCTGGAAAGTCATCCGCAGTACGCGCTGGCACAACGCCAGATGCGCCTGCCCGGTGGCATGATCAGCCTGGAGCTGGAAAGCTCGGAAGCCGCTCGTCGCATGACGATGCGCACGCAGATCTTCGCGCTTGCGGAAAGCCTGGGTGGCGTCGAAAGCCTCATCGAGCAGCCGGGCACGATGACGCACATGAGCACCAGCGACAGCACCATCGCCGTGCCAAACACACTTGTGCGCCTGAGCGTCGGGATTGAGCACGTCGATGACCTCATCGACGACCTGCGACGGGCGCTCGCGTAACGCCGCAGAACAGCCGCAGGGTCACGGGTGCCTCTTTTGGCGTCCGCGGCGTCATGGCGGTCGATTTCATTCAACTGCCACGACGCCAGTCATGTCTTCACATCAGATATTCATTGGCGCAGGATGGCGCGATCCATCTATCGGCTGGCGAGGAAGTCCAGTACGTCGATTTTGGTCAGAATGCCTGTGACGCGCTTGTGATCGGTGTTATGGAGCGGCTCCGTAATCAGAGCGACCTGCGATTCCTTGCCAAACATCGCCATGACCGATTCAATCGGCGTGTCCATCTGGATCGTCGGCACCGTCTCGTCGATCACAGGCACATCGCGGAGAATGCTGCTGGAGGTACCCCCGCCGAGCAGATACGTCAGCAAGCCGACTTCCGAAACCAGACCCAACAGGTTACCCTGCTCCCCGGTGACGGGGAGCTGTGAAATATCGTTCGATTTCATCATGGCGATCACGTCGCCAACTGTCTGATCGCAGTGTGCAAGCACCATGTCCTGGCGCGCCTTGCGGTTGACGACGCTGTCTACGCGAACATCGACCAGCTCACTGTCGAGATACTGGTTCTCTCGCATCCAGGTATCGTTGAAGATCTTCCCCAGGTAGCGTGCGCCGCCATCAGGCAGCAGTACGACGACCAGCTTGTTGGGACCCAGGTCACGCTCAGCGACATACTTAAGCGCGCCTGCCATCGCGAAGCCGCATGACCCGCCGACGAACAAGCCTTCCTCGCGCGTCAACCGGCGAGTCATCAGGAACGACTCTTTGTCCGTCACTTTGACCATGTCGTCGATGACGCTGAAGTCGTAGATTGACGGCACGAAGTCTTCGCCAACGCCTTCGACTTTGTAGCTGTGCGCTTCGCTCATCTGCCCGGTGTAGAAGTAGTCGTAGAGGATCGAGCCAATTGGATCGACGCCGACGATCTGGATGTCTGGGTTCTGCTCCTTCAGATACTTCCCCACCCCGCTGATCGTGCCGCCCGTCCCCAGCCCAGCGACGAAGACATCGATCTTGCCTGCGGTCTGCCGCCAGAGTTCGGGACCCGTTGTCTCGTAATGCGTCTGCGGGTTGACAGGGTTGTGATACTGATTGGCGAGAATGCAGTTAGGCGTCTCGGCGACGATGCGCTTGGCGACACTGTAGTACGAGCGCGGGTCTTCCGGCTCGACATTCGTCGGCGTGACAAGGACACGCGCGCCGTACGCCCGCAGCGTCTGCCGTTTTTCTTCCGACTGCTTATCCGCCAGCACAAAGACGCACTTGTAGCCTTTGAGCGCCGCCGCGATTGCGAGCCCGACGCCTGTGTTGCCGGAAGTCGCTTCGACAATCGTACCGCCAGGCTTGAGCAGCCCACGCCGCTCGGCATCCTCGATGATCGTGATGCCAATGCGGTCTTTGACCGAGCCACCCGGATTGAAGTACTCGACCTTCGCGACCATCTGTGCGCGAACGCTGCTGGACACGCGATGCAGGCGCACCAGCGGCGTGTTGCCCATCGCACCGAGGACATTCTCGTAAATCTGTGGTTCAGTCGGCATGTCGCCCATCGCCGTGTGAGTGACTTGCGGTTGATTCATCGCCATATTGCGCTCTCCCCATGCTGGAAGTGTGTCGCTTCATCATAGCAGCAGAGGGTACAAATCGGATGGCAATCCTGCCGAACACTCATCGATCTGTAAGCGCCAGGTCGAAGGCGCAAAACAAATTCATTACACAGAAGACTGCTGCGCCGCAAGAGCCATGCAGGCTCGAATGCGCGCCTGATCCGCGTCCGAATATGTTTCGATGCCCAATGGCGGTTCTGCGTAATCCACGATGTCTTCACCATAAGCGGGATTTGACCCAAACGTGCGCTTGTAGACGTCATCCAGACCCAGATTAAGTGTGCCAGTGATGAGGGGAACCGGAATCGCAGGCAGTCTTTCGTAGACTGCGCAGCCATAACGCAACACTTGCCCCTGACGATCTCCAAGCTCGCCAAGGCTGACGAGGAAGTTGTACGGAAGAGAGCCAAGTGCATGATCGGGGTAACTGGGGACACGCTCCACCGGAAAACGGCGCTCATGGAGATAATCGATTTCGACCAGATTGATGCCACTCAGCAAAGTCTCTGCACGGGATACACGATACTGACTGGCGTGGGTGCCGGGAGGCTTATTGGCAGGCGCTAGCAGCTCTATCCGCGTTACGGGCTTGTAGCGCCCGAAGCCGTCGCCATGCACGATGACCACAGATCGCAGGTACTGCGGCTCGACCAGTGTCTCGTCTAATGTCATAACTTCAAGTGGAGAACTCAGTCCTAGCCCATGCGGGACGGCGAATACGGGCGAGAGCCGCTCTGTCCAAATAGAGACATCGGGCTTGATGTGCGCCTTGTCAATCTCGCCAGTATCGGGATCGAAGAAACTGAGTTGCAAGGACTTTTCGGCGAATGCGCGATAGCCGTCGGGAAGCAGTTCCTGGATCGCCTCCAGCAAATGCACGATATGCGCCGCGTGAAAGCTCTCCCACCCACCCTCCTGCTGAAAGTAGCTGTGTAGATGTGCATTCACGCCTTGGTAAAAATTCTTACGTGCATGGATAGGCATAATGTCGCCCCTTCCCAACTCACCGCTTCAGCTTCGCCAGCCGCTCTCCCGCTGCTTTGAGCGTGTCATCGCCTTTGCAGAAAGCGAAGCGCGCATACTTCCTCCCGATGTGCGCATGTTCCGGACTGTAGAACAAGCCCGGCGGGATACAGGCGACGCCGATCTCACTCGTCAGGTAGCGGGCGAATGCCAGATCGTCGCCTTCGAAAACATCGCTGAAATCCGCCATCACGAAGTAAGTCCCCTGCGGGGCATTCGCCTTCATCCCTGCGCCCGCCAGCGCGCTCATCATCAGGTCGCGCTTGGTGGTGTACATCTCCAGAAATTCTTCGTAGTACGTGCCAGCCAGCGAGAGCGCGTAGGCAGCCGCCGTCTGCGCCGGATGATGCGCGGCGAACGTCACGTACTGGTGCGCGCGGGCGACGCCATTGACCAGCGTCGGATGTCCGTAGACCCATCCAATCTTCCAGCCCGTCACGCTGTAGGTCTTGCCCAGGCTGCTGACCGTCACGGTGCGCTCAAACATGCCCGGCATCGCCGCCATCGGGATGTGGCGCGCGTCGCCAAAAACCAGATGCTCATACACCTCGTCCGAGATGCAGAGCGCATCAAACTCGATGCACAGGTCGGCGATCATCTTCATTTCGTCGTACGTGAACACGCGCCCGGTCGGGTTCTGCGGCGTATTGAGCAGGATCGCTTTGGTACGTGGCGAGAACGCGGCGCGCAGTTCCGCCGGGTCGAGCGTCCATGTTGGCGGATGCAGCGGCACGTAGACCGGCTTCGCCTTCACCCAATCGAGATTCGGGACGTAGCTATCGAAGTAAGGTTCGATCAGGATGACCTCGTCGCCCTCGTCGATCAAACCGAGGATCGACGAGAAAACCCCTTCCGTCGCACCCGCCGTCACCAGCACACCCGACGCCGGATCGACATCCAGGTTGTAGAAACGCCCGGCATGAGCGGCGATTGCCTGGCGCATCGTCAGCGTACCCAACCCTGGCGGATACTGATTATGCTTGCCATCCTGAAGGGCAGCGATCTCCGCCGCGATCACATCGGCGGGACCATCGAAATCCGGACGCCCCTGCCCCAGGTTGATCGCCTGATGCTTAAGCGCGAGTTCATTGATTTCGGTGAAAATCGTCGTTCCCAGGGCGGCGACGCGGCTGGCGATTGCAGGCATGAAACGGCTCCAATAACGAATGCGCGGATCAGGATGAGGACAACCGCCCCTCGCGCGCGGCGGTGGCGAGCTGGTCTACCCGCTCATTATACAAATTCCCGGCATGACCACGCACCCACTTCCAATGAATGGTGTGCGTCAGGGTCGCCTCATGCAGCCGCATCCATAACGCCTGGTTTTCGACAGGCTTCTTCGCCGCCGTCTTCCAGCCGTTCTTCATCCAGTTCTTGATCCAGCTTGTGATGCCATTCCTGACATACTGCGAGTCGATATGAAATGTGACATCGCATGGACGAGTAAGCGCCTCCAGAGCAGAGACCGCCGCCGTCAGCTCCATACGGTTGTTCGTCGTCGCCATGTCATGACCGTACAGCTCTTTGGTCACGTCGCCAAAGATCAGCAGCGCCGCCCAACCGCCCCGCCCCGGATTGGGTTTGCAGCCGCCGTCGGTGTAGATGGTCACCTTGGGTCGTTCTTCGCTCAAGTCCGCCTCCACATACAGAAAATATAACCGCGAAGACGCGAAGGACGCGAAGACCAGAGAAGTCTTCTTCGTGTCCTTCGCGTCTTCGCGGTTCTCAGATTCTCAGTTCAGGAACTTGCGCAGCACGGTCTGGAGGATACCGCCGTTGCGGTAGTAATCGACCTCCACAGGGGTGTCGATGCGCGCCACTGCCTCGAACGTTTTCACGCTGCCATCCAGCGCAGTCGCCTTCACGGTCAGCAACTGCTTAGGCTTCAGGTCGTTCGTCAATCCGACAATTTCGAACGTCTCCTCCCCTGTCAAGCCGTGCGACTGGATGGTCTCGCCGTCCTTGAATTGCAGCGGCAGCACACCCATCATGACGAGATTGCTGCGATGGATGCGCTCGAACGAGCGCGCAATGACCGCGCGCACACCCAGCAGCGCCGTGCCCTTCGCCGCCCAGTCGCGGCTGCTGCCCGTGCCGTATTCGATGCCCGCCAGCACCACCAGCGGTGTCCCCGCCGCCTGATATTTCATCGAGGCATCGTAGATGCTCATCTGCTCGCCCGTCGGCAGGTAGATGGTCACACCGCCTTCTGTGCCGGGAGCCAGCAGGTTGCGCAGGCGAACATTGGCGAATGTGCCGCGAATCATCACGTCATGACTGCCGCGCCGAGCGCCATAGCTGTTGAAATCGACCTTCTCAATGCCGCGATCCATCAGATACGCGCCAGCCGGACTCTTCGCCGCAATATCGCCTGCGGGTGAGATGTGGTCGGTCGTGATCGAGTCTCCCAGCAGCGCCAGCGCACGCGCCCCGCTGATCGGCTGGATCGTGCCGACCTCAGTCCTGAAGCCGCCGAAGAATGGCGGTTCCTGGATGTAGGTGCTGCTGTTGTCCCAGGCATAAACATCGCCACCGCTGACGGGAATGGCGTTCCACATCGGATTGCCATCGTAGACATTCCCGTACTGACTGCGGAACATCTCGGCGGTCAGCACAGACGAGACCGTGTTGCTGACTTCTTCCTGGCTGGGCCAGATTTCGCGCAGATAGACGGGGTTGCCGCCGCGATCTTTGCCGATGGGGTCATTCACAAGGTCAATATCGACCGTGCCGGCGATGGCATATGCCACGACGAGCGGCGGCGACGCCAGATAGTTCGCCTTGACAAGCGGGCTGATGCGCCCCTCAAAGTTGCGGTTGCCGCTCAACACTGCAGCGGCGACCAGGTCGCCTTCCTGCACAGCCTCCGCAACGCGCTGCGGCAGCGGACCGCTGTTGCCAATACAGGTTGTACAGCCGTAACCTACGGTATGGAAACCGAGTGCTTCCAGGTAGGGCGTCAAGCCCGATGCGTTCAGGTATTCGGTGACCACGCGTGACCCCGGCGCGAGGCTCGTCTTGACATACGGTTGGACATCCAAGCCACGCTCAACCGCCTTCTTCGCCAACAGCCCTGCGCCGACCATGACATAGGGGTTGCTGGTGTTGGTGCAGCTTGTGATCGCGGCGATGACGACCACGCCGTGCCCGACTTCGGCGCTGTGTCCGTTATCACGCACGACCGCGCGCTTAGCGACTTTCTCCTCGTTGACCGCAAAGCCGCGCTGATCGACCGGCGTCGTCAACGCCTTCTCGAAGGTCGATTTCATATCGCGCAGCAGCACACGATCCTGCGGGCGCTTCGGTCCCGCCATGCTCGCCTCGACGGTGCTCAGGTCGAGTTCCAGCATATCGGTGAAGATCGGGTCGGGCGTCGCATCAGTACGGAACATGCCCTGCGCCACGCAGTAGCGTTCGACCAGATCGACCAGCGCTTCGTCGCGCCCGGTACGCCGCATGTACGCCAGAGTCTCGGCATCGACCGGGAAGAAGCCCATCGTCGCGCCATACTCCGGTGCCATGTTGGCAATCGTCGCGCGGTCTGCCAACGGCAGATTCGACAAGCCTGTGCCGTAGAATTCGACGAACTTATCAACCACGCCTTTCTTGCGCAGCATCTGCGTCACAGTCAGCACGAGATCGGTCGCCGTCGTGCCTTCGCGCAGTTTACCCGTCAGCCTAAAGCCGATGACCTGTGGCATCAGCATGTAGATCGGCTGATTGAGCATCGCCGCTTCCGCCTCAATGCCGCCAACCCCCCAGCCCAGCACGCCCAATCCGTTGATCATCGTCGTGTGGCTGTCTGTGCCGACGAGCGTATCCGGCATGACCGCCGCTTCGCCATCGATGGTGAAAGTCTGGACAACCTTCGCCAGATACTCCAGATTGACCTGATGGACGATGCCGGTCGCAGGCGGCACGACCCGGAAGTTGTCAAACGCCTTCTGCGCCCAGTGCAGAAACTCATAACGCTCACGGTTGCGCTGGAATTCGATGTCCGCGTTGAACAGGATCGCTTCAGAACTGCCGAAGCGGTCCACCTGAACCGAATGGTCGATGACCAGGTCGACAGGCACAATCGGGTTAATCCGCTTGGCGTCCTTGCCCAGGCGGCTCATCGCGCTGCGCAGCGCCGCGAGGTCGGCAGCGACGGGCACCCCGGTGAAGTCCTGCAAGACGACGCGCGCGGGCTTGAACGGAATTTCGATCTGACCCGGATCTGCCGCGTTCCAGTTGGCAATCGCTGTTACGGCGTCTTCGTTGACTTCGTAATTGTCCAGGTTGCGTAATGCGTTTTCCAGCAGGATCTTGATGCTGAACGGAAGTCGATCCACATGCCCGATGCCGCGCTCCGTCAATGCGCTCAGGCGATACATGACAGCTTGCCCGCTGCCTGTATCGAAGGCGCTGCGTGCACCAAACAAGTCAAGTCGTTTACTCATAGGATTGTTCCTTAAGTTGTGCGCTCTCGCAGTGAAACGACAGCGCAAGTTCGCCATCACAAGCATGATAACTCGTTTTGATCTATCATTCAAACACATGATCTCTATCGAATCGATAGAAAGAGCCTATGAATGATCCTGGACTTGCATAAGGTGCATATCTTTCTCGCGGTCGCACAGCACCAACACTTCACACGCGCAGCGGAAGCGCTGCACATGGCGCAGCCCAGCGTAAGTCAGCAGATCAGCCTGCTGGAGAACATGCTGGGCGTGCAACTCATCGACCGCACCACGCGGCAGTTCCACTTGACTGAAGCCGGTCAAACGCTGCTCTACTATGCTGAACGCCTGTCGCTGCTGGCGACAGAAGCGCACAATGCGGTGCAGGTACAGGCGGGGGTCATGAAAGAGACCCTCAAACTCGGGGTCGGGCACACGCTGGCGACCTACCTCCTGCCGCGTGTTCTGAGCGAGTATCGCCAGCAGCATCCACAATTCAAGGTGCGCCTCACGGTTGGCAATACCGCAACATTGCTCAATAAGACCGCAAGTGGCGAAATCGACCTTGCGCTGGTCGGCTCGCCAGCCGTCCACGCGGATCTGGAGGTCGCGCCGTTCATGCATGATCGGCTCGTGGTCATCGTCAGCCCACACGACCCGTGGGCAAACAGGCAAAGCATCGCCGTGTCGGAGCTGAGAGAAAGGGTCTTTCTGACGCGAGAGCCTGGCTCTGCTTTATATGCCAGCGTCGCCCAGATCGTGGGGCAAGAGATGCTCAACCGTGATGAGACCATTCTGCTGGGCGAAACTGAAGCGATCAAACGCAGCGTCGAACTGGGTTTGGGGGTGGCGTTAATCCAGCAAATCGCGATTGACCGGGAGCAGCAGCAAAAGACCCTGATAGGCATTCGTTTGCGTGATGGTGATGACCAACGAACCTATCTGGTCGCCAGCCGAAAGCAGTATCGCTACCTTCCTGCCGCAACCACGTTCATGGAAGTCCTGACGACCGTGAGCGGCTCGACGCGCCCGGCGTAATCAACACCAGGTCGTACTGACGCTGCCCGCACCATTCAGGCTCTGCTATAATGCGCGGCAACTGTTTCACCATTGGTGCGCTCATGGATCCCTTCAGCCTCTTGAGTGTTGGGCTTGCGCTCGCGTTTGTCATCTACATCATCATCATCGCAAACCGCAACCCGCACTTTACCAGTGGCGGCGGCATCCAGGGGATGTTGTGGGCGCTGCTCGCCATCAACTTCGCGCTCGGCACATTGGCGCTGATGAATGCGATCGTCGATGCGACGGGTGGACTGCCGAATACAATGGATGCGCCTGCGATACCCATCTCGTCAGGGATGATCAGTTTCCTGCTCGCCCTAGGGGTTACTGTAATCGGCGCGCTCAGTATCCGCAGCCCGCGATTTCGCACGCAACTGGGGAGCACGCTGGGCAGCCACGCGGCATACGATCCCGACTCGGCGCTCCACACAACCGCACTCATCCTGATCCTGCTCCTCATCTCATCCAATCTGATCAGCTTTCTGCTCCTCGGCGGCATCCAGGGCATGGCGGACAGCATCGCCGAAGGCGGCATTGCGTTTGGCGAAGTGCTCTTTCAGCAGGTCTTATGGATCATCGCCGCGTTTCTTGGCGTCGGGTTATTCACTCGCCGCTCTTCTCCCGCCGTGTTCGAGCGGTTGGGGCTGCGCATCCCCACGCTGCGCGAAACCGGCGCGGGCGTGCTGGTAGCGGCAGCCGCCTATCTGATCGCAATCGCGGTCGGCGCGCTCTGGTTCAGTGCATCCTCCCCTGAGCAGTTCTCTGAGCAGACCGCCGCCAGCCAACAAATCTCGGCGGCGATTGGGTCGCTGCCACTCGCGCTGGGTATTGCAGGCATCGTCGCGGTCGGGGAAGAGATCTTCTTTCGCGGCGCGCTGCAACCGGTCTTCGGCAATCTACTGACCAGCATTTTCTTCGCCGTCATCCACACACAGTATTCGCTCACGCCCGCGACTGCCATCATCTTCCTGGTGTCGCTGCTCATGGGCTGGCTGCGCCAGCGCTACAACACCTCCAGCGCCATCATTGCGCACTTCCTCTACAACTTCATTCAGCTTGCCCTCGCGGTCGCTGCCAGCAGCCTCGTCAACGGAGCCGCGCAATGATTCGCCGGATCATGTTCGTTCTTGCGCTCGTGCTCTTTCTTGCGGCGCTTGTTTCCGCCCAGGAGGGAGAGCCGGTCCCGCTGCCTGTCATCCCGACACTGACCGCTACCCCGACCGCCCTTCCCGCGACAGCGTCCCCGACTGCTGCCGCCACATTGGACGTTACCACCGATCGTTTGTTGTTCGCACCGCAGGTCGAAGTCGCTTTCCCGGCAGGCGTGCGCTTCCAGATTCGTGTTATCGCCCCTGCCGAGGCTGTGACAGCCGCCAGTCTGACGCTGGAGCGCCTTGGTCAGCCGCCGCAAACCACTGACCTCGATTTGTCGGTCGCGGCGCTGCCCGCGGGCGAATTCACAGATTTGTCGTACGTCTGGGAAATGACACCTGAGGCATATCCGGCATTCTTCGAGCCGATTAACTTTCGCTGGACGGTGCGCACTACGGGCGAGGTCAACACGGCGCGCGGTCAGTTTCAGTTCACAGATCAACGACTGATCTGGGAGACCGCCGCTACTCAGAATGGCAACCTATCGCTCGTCATGCCACTCGATCAGGGCGTTGAGCGATTGGTCGATGTCATGGGTCAGGTGGGCGACACGCTGGAGGCAAATACAGGCATTCCCCAGGCGTTCAGGTTCATTGTCTACGAACAGGCTCTTGACCCCTTGGGCTGTGTAGTGGGAGAAGACGATGTCCCTTACGCCTTTACCACATCGGGCTTCGCCATTCGCTGCCTGGATCGCAGCCTCGCCGAACGGATCTTCGATGCCAGCGGCATGGAAGTGCTGCGAGTGCGCAGCTACACGCAAGCGGACATGCAGGATGCCTTAAATGTAACCCTGTTTGATCGTTACTACCGCCCCCTCTGGGAGTCACAAGCTGTACCAGAGTGGTTCGCCTATGGTCTGACGCAGATTGTCGCGCCGACCAACCAAAGCGATCTTCTCGTCGTCGCGCAGAACGCTGCCCGCGGCAATCGCCTCTTCAGCCTTTCCGAGATGGCGACCCTCCCGAACGACCCTGCCGCGCAGCGTGATTGGCAGGCGCAAAGCCTGGCGATGGTGCTTTACACGGTGGATCGAATCGGCTTCCCCGAACTCTTCCGCTTGGCGCGGGCGCTGGGAAGCGCGCCATTCGTGGAACAGTATCAGGCAGTCGCTGCGCAGCCACTGAGTGCACTCGTCCCGTCCATGCGGGACTGGCTCTTCACGGCGCGCGCCGATGCGGCATTCCGCGTTTCGATATATGCGGAGGCAACCTCCACGCTTGCACCCTCCGCGACCCGAACGCCATTCCCTCCAACACGCACACCGCGCCCACAGCCCAGTGCCACGCTTACGGCAACCATCACGCTGACCCCATCGCCGCGTCCAACCGCCACCCCTACCTCAACCGTGACGCCACGCCCGCCAGGCAGCCTGGCGACCCCTACACCTGCGGTAGCAGCACCATCGACCCCGTTGCTGAACTCGACTGCACAAACCAGCATTATCGCCATCATTGGCATCATCCTCACCGTGCTGATTATTCTGTTCGCGAGAGTTGGACGCCGATGATCGATCTTTATAGTCTATCGCTTGACGAGCTGACCGATCTTCTCGGCACATGGGGGGAACCCAGGTTCCGCGCCAAACAGGTATGGGACTGGGTGTACGACAAGCGTGTCACCACGTTTGACACCATGCGCAACCTGCCATCTACGCTGCGCGAACGCCTTGCGACGGAGACACGCATTGGCGCGATGACCCTCGCCGCCGAACAGACATCCCGCGACGGAACGGTCAAGCGCCTCTATCGCCTCGACGATGGACAGCTTATCGAGACCGTATTGATGGAGTACGACGACGACCGCCGCACCGCCTGCATCTCAACTCAGGCAGGCTGCGCGATGGGCTGCGTATTCTGCGCGACCGGGCAAATGGGCTTCGCGCGTCATCTGACCGCTGCCGAAATCTTCGGGCAAGCAGCCCTGTTCGCAGGCGATCTGGAAGCGCGCGGAGAACGCCTCAGCAATGTCGTGCTGATGGGCATGGGCGAACCCTTCCACAATTACGATGCATCGCTTGCCGCCATCCACATGCTGATGCAGCGGCTCGGCATTGGCGCGCGGCACATCACGGTCAGCACCGTCGGATTGGTGCCGCAAATCCGCAAGTTTGCCGACGAGGGCTTACAGGTCAAGCTGGCGGTCAGCCTTCATGCCGCGACCGATGCGGAACGTGCTGCTCTGCTGCCAGTCAATAAGCGCTACCCGCTCGTCGAACTGATCGGTGCCTGCCATGAGTATGTGCAAAAAGCAGGCAGGCGCATGACGTTTGAATGGACGGCGATCAGCGGTCAGAACGACACGCCGGAGCAGGCACACGCGCTTGGTAAGCTGCTGCGGGGGTTGAAGTGCCATGTCAACATCATCCCGCTCAATCCGACCGTCGGCTACGCAGGCGATCCGTCTGCTATGCTGCGGATTGGCGATTTCATCGAAATTCTGGAGGATTATGGCATTACGGCGACCATTCGTATCCGGCGCGGCATTGACATCGCCGCAGGGTGCGGACAGCTCAAGTCCGATGTCATGAGTAAGCCACCGCGTATTCCGTCGACCACCGAAACAGAATAGAGAGCATCCGACAAATCATGCGTATTGTCCGCAGACTCCTGGTCGCCCTTTTCATCCTCCTGCTGCTGGCGGTCGGTGCTTTCGTCGTCTGGGCGAATACCCCGCCCGCGCCGATGCCAGCCGCCCTCCAGGCGCTGCAATCGGACGAGGTTGTGACCGTCGAAAGCGACCGCTGGATCACGTTTATGCCCCATGATGCGCTGCCTACGACAGGCTTCATCTTCTACCCCGGTGGGCGTGTCGATGTGCGCTCTTACGCGCCAGCTCTGCGCGCGATTGCAGAAATGGGTTTCCTGGTGATTGCGGTGCCGATGCCGCTCAACCTGGCGTTCTTCGGGCAGAACAATGCCGACGCGGTTGTCGAACAGTATGGCAACCAGATCGAGTTTTGGGCGATTGGTGGGCACTCTCTCGGCGGCGCAATGGCGGCGCGCTACGCACATGATCACGCGGAAACGATCAGCGGTTTGGTGCTGTGGGCATCGTTTGCTGAGGACTCCTACAGTTTGGCGGGGAGCGATATCGCCGCCGCCAGCCTGTACGGTTCCCTCGACGGACTGGCAACATCAGATGACATCGCACGCAGCCGGGCGACGCTGCCATCCAGCGCAGCGTTCGTCGAGATCACGGGCGGTAATCACGCGCAATTCGGCGACTATGGCGATCAGGCAGGTGACCGCCCCGCGACCATCAGCCGAGAGGATCAGCAGTCGCAGGCAGTTGCGGCAACCACTGCCGTTCTGGCGATGCTCGACGACCTGCCCTAACCAATCAAACGTCCCTGCATTTCTGCGGGGGTCTTCAATCCCATACGCGACAGCAGCGTCGGCGCGATATCCATGAGCTGATGCCCGATAACCTTGCCACGCCCACGCGCATTCGGATCAGAGAGAATAAACATGCCATTTTGAGCGTGGTTGGCGTCGTCGGGACCAGTGTCATTTTCGAGGGTGTAATGGGTTCCGTAACCAACCCCTCCGACGGCGCGCCAGTTCAGATCGCCGAAGTAGACCATCAGATCCGGCGCGATGCCGTTGACCTGCGCATAGATCTCTCCTGGCTTGTAGGCGGTCGTTTGCAGGGCTTCACCCCGTGCCCCAGGAATTGCGCGCAGCGCGGCGGACAACGTGTCGCGGGTCGCCTCGTATTCGCTTTGGGGAACAACACCCAACGGCTCACGCCCTGCCACATTCAGGAAGATGCGCGCGTAATAGCCACCGCTCGCCCATGCTTTCGTCCGGCTCCAATCGACATCGGCTTTTTCGAGCGGCAGGATTTCACCCTCGCGCGGCGGCGTCTTCAAAACCAGCCAGCCGTTTCGCCAAAGCCATTCGTTGATGCAGATGCCGCCGTCCATCCGCTTCGCGCCATGGTCGCTCACGACGAGCACAATCGTGTCGTCGTCAATCCGTTCGAGGATGCGCTTGAGCCGAGCGTCCATCTGCCTGTAATAGTCGCGAATGACGTGCTGATAGGGATTTCCTGCTTCGTAGAGTCGATGCTGCGGATCGTGATAGCGCCAGAAGCCGTGATGCACCCGGTCAACGCCAATATTGACATGGATGAAGAAGTCCCAGTCGTGATCGGTCAGCAGCCGCTCAACCACTCGAAACTGCATCTCGGTCATGTCATTCAGGCTTTGCAGAAGCTGTGCCTTGTCATCCGTTCGGAAGTCGCGGGTATCGAACAGATAGCCTGGTGCGGCTGTCAGAACTTCTTGCTTGAGCATTGCCGGGTAGGCAAAGGCGCTCTCCGTATTCGGCGTCAGAAAACAGCTCACCATCTCGCCGTGCAACGGTCGTACCGGAAAAGTCTGCGGCACGCCAAGGACGACCGAGCGCTTTCCAGCATCACCCAATGCATCCCAGATGCGGGGCACTTTGACCGCTCGGTTGTCGGCAGTCGTCATTGCGCTGTAGCTGTAGTCGCTCCGGTTACGAAAGCCATACACACCGATGACGCCGGGATCGCGGCTGCTCAACATGCTCGTCCATGCCGGCACTGTGATACACGGGATCGCCGACTCCAGCTCGCCCCAGGTGCCATTTCGCATCAGCTCGGCGAAGGTCGGCAGATCGTGATGAAACTGGTCGAAGATAAGCTCTGGAGCCGCGCAGTCCAGCCCCAGGACGACTGCCTTCCTTGCCCGCTTCGCAAATAGCCGCATAGATTATTCGGGCTGTCTCTCTGGCTGTGGCTGCTGAGAACGCCGCGGAGCAAGCTTGATTTCGCCGTAGTTCTCCGGAAACTTAGGCGTCTTCGTCTCGTAAAATGACTTGATCACCTGCATGTCCGCCTCGATGTCGCCTGTCGGCTCCATGTATCCGCCAATACCGCACTCGCGCAGTTTGTAGTCGACGAACCCAAAGTAAATCGGCGCTTTGGCACGCAGCGCGATGTAGTAAAAGCCGCTCTTCCAGCCATCCGTGCGCTTGCGTGTACCTTCCGGGGCGAGTGCCAGGTGTATATCCTCGCTTGACCGCAGAATTTGCGCCGCCTGCTCCACGACGTTCTGCCCGCCGGAACGATCGATAGGAACCGCCCCGCTCAACTTAAGGATCGGTCTGAGAGGTGTATTGTAGAGACTATCCTTGACCAACCAGCGTAAGTGGGTGCGCAGGATGATGGCAGCAAGGATCAACAGCACGCCGTCGAAGTTTGATGTATGCGGTGCGCCGAGAATCACACTGCGCGGCGGCGGCGGTTTTTCGCCCACCACACGCCACCCCATCAACCTGATAATCAATTGCGCAAGTGGTCGCAGCATCAGCTTTCCCTAGAGTATGCGTTTTCCCAGCAGGCTGGCGACCAGTTCGACCGCGATCTTGCCAGTCTTGTTCTTGTCATCCAGGATTGGATTGACCTCAACCACATCAACCGAACGAACGCGCCCGTCGTCCGCTAGCATTTCCATCAGCAGGTGTGCCTCGCGGTAACTTAACCCCCCTGGGACAGGCGTGCCGACGCCGGGCGCAAGACTCGGATCAAGTGAATCGAGATCCAGGCTTACGTGCAGATGGGTCGCGCCTGTCAACAGACGCAGCGCGCTCTCCGCCGCTTCTTTCATGCCCATCTTGTCAATGTCGCTCATCGTCAGGGTTGCGACGCCGAACTCGCGTAGGCGCGAGCGTTCCGCAGGGTCCAGATCGCGCAGAGCCAGCATGACAATCTGGTGGGACTGAAGGCGTGCGTCGCCAATCGTCAACGACGGCGGGCACTGCCCCATCAAAGCCGCGACCACCATACCGTGCACGTTTCCGGTGAGCGTCGTCTCTGGCGTGTTGAAATCGGCGTGTGCGTCGATCCATAACACACCCAGGCGACCAGGCTGCTCAAGCGCTGCCGCGACCGTGCCGAGCGCCGTCGAATGATCGCCGCCCAAGGTGATGGCGCGATGCCCCTGCCCCAGGGCATCACACATCGCCCTATAGACCTCACCGCAAACCTGCCCGATTGCAGTGGCATTGTGCGCCGTTCCATCGGATGGATCATGGTCGATCTGCTCGGCGATGGGCACGCCTATATTGCCACCATCGACGACTGTGCAGCCCAACCTGCGTAGTTCATCCGCCAAGCCTGCGTAGCGAACGGCGCTGGGACCCATGTCGACGCCGCGCCGCTGCTGCCCCAGATCCATCGGAACACCCAGGATGTGCACAGTCGTCGTTGGGGTCATGCTGACACCGTCGATTCGTCAACCCGGCTGAAACGCCGTCCGATGAATACCAGAACGATGCTTAGAAGGTAAAGTACCAGCAGCGGACCCATGACGAGACTCATGTTGACCGGGTCAATCGTCGGCGTAATGAGCGCCGACGCGACTGCCGCGCCGACGACTGCAACGCGCCACTGGCGCAGCAATCCGCCCGACGTCACAAAGCCAAGAATCGCCAGCACAAAGAATATCAGTGGAGTCTGGAACGCCACGCCCATCCAGAAGATCAGCGCGGTCACAAAACTCAGGTACAGATCCGCCGTCCAATCCGGGCGAAAGATCGTCGGCTGAAACCCTTCCAGGAACCCCAGAGCAGGCGGGACAAGCATGAACCACGCGAACGCCGCGCCAATCACGAAGAGGAGTGTGGTGGCGGGCAGCGCAAGGAAAAGCGTGCGCTTTTCTTTGCGCGTCAGACCGGGGATGATGAACATCAGCACCTGATAGGTGATGACTGGAATGGCGATAATGGCACCAATCGTCAGCGCAACGCGGAAGAAGTTGACGACCGAATCGGTCGGTCCAATCGTCTGGAACGGGCGACCATACGGTTGATTGAGCAGTTCCAGAGCCGGTGTGGTTAAAGGAATGGCAATCACCACGCCAATCACCAGCGCGATCATCGCGCCCGTAATTCGTTTGCGCAGCTCATCGAGATGTTCAAATAACCCCATACGGAGTTCATCGCCATCGTCGACCGGCGCTGGCTTGGGCAGCTTGCCAACGGGCTTAGGAACAACTGCCTTTTTCGGCGGAGTCACGGGTGACTTCGTCGTCATGTCTACTCCTCAGGTTGTCCATCAGGTGCCTGCGACCAAGTCCCAAAGGCTGACTCGCCTGGTGCTGGCGTGGCGTCTGCTTCCGGCACACTGACCTTCTTGCCATTGGTCGTAGGCGTACGTGGCTTGACAGCAGGTGGCTTTGTCGCGATGGCGGGCGCGGTCGTGAACTGGGTTGCCTTCTTAACGTTGGTAATGTCCTGGTTCAGTTCGTCCGTAACGTCCTTAATCGGTACGTTCTTTTGAATGGCGTCGGTGATCGAGCGCTGCAAGTCGCCTTTGGTCGGGAGTTCCTTCGGCACCTTCACGTCGACTCCCGCCTCGTCAAACTCGCGCTGCAGCGTGGCAGCCGCCTGCGACCACATTCGCTGCAAAACGGCAACATACTTACCGAGCATGTATGCCCACTGGATCATACGCTTGGGACCAGCAACGACCAGCATGATAATCAGAATGAGGACGAGTTCCGCTCCACCTATCCCAAAGATATTCATGTGTCATCTTCCTCATCGTCGCCGTCGGGGTGATGAAGCTGTTCCAACACCGAAGCATCGTCTGCAACCGCTCCGAGTACGCCGTTCACAAACGCCGCGCTCCCGTCCGCGCCGAAGTGCTTCGCCAGTTCGACCGCTTCGTTGATCGCCACGCTGACAGGTACGCGCCCGCTGACGGCAAACTCGTAGATCGCGATAGACAGAATCGCACGATCGACAAACGCAATCTGTTCCAGTGGGAATTCCGGTGCGAAACGGACGATAGCGCTTTCGATTACGGTGCGATGCTCGACAATACCTTCGATCAGTTTGCGCAGATAGCGAACCACCTGGCGAGGCGGTTCACGCTCGACAATATGTCGCGTCAACACCGGGTCAGCAGGGTGCTGCGCCGATTCAACTTCATACAACACCTGCACCGCAACGCGGCGCGCCAGGCTGCGCTCATTTGCAGGTGGCGTAGGCTCAATCTGCTCCACCTGAATAACATCTTCAGGATCAAAGACCGGCAACTGTGCCAATCTCGCCTCTTTCCTAAGCACAACACAATTCGACCCTACTCTACAACAAAAGCCAGGTGGATGCTACCGTGATGTGCGGTTTAGGATTGACCGCCGTTTCGCATCGTGCTACACTTTGCGCGCAATTGCGGTAACGCAGTTGGAGGGATCGCCTAGCGGTTTATGGCAGTGGTCTTGAAAACCACCAAGGGTTACACCTTCGTGGGTTCGAATCCCACTCCCTCCGCTTACAATCTCATCATTGGGGAGGTGCCAGAGTGGTCGAATGGGGCCGCCTGCTAAGCGGTTATTGGTTCGTAAGGGCCAATCGCAGGTTCGAATCCTGTCCTCCCCGCCTTTCCGATCACCACGTTGTGATCCAGCAGAACCCATAGCAGCGCTGTGGGTTCTGCTGCTTTTATACGTCCATCCTGCACATAAATTGTCTTGAAGAGCATCT